>NZ_LN831210.1:0-1702 GCF_001368795.1 Paenibacillus ihuae | reverse complement strand
CTGGGGTAGGGGAGCGTTGTATGTGGGTTGAAGGTGTACCGTAAGGAGCGCTGGACAGCATACAAGTGAGAATGCCGGTATGAGTAACGAAAAGATCAGTGAGAATCTGATCCGCCGAAAGCCCAAGGTTTCCTGAGGAAGGCTCGTCCGCTCAGGGTAAGTCGGGACCTAAGGCGAGGCCGAAAGGCGTAGTCGAAGGACAACAGTTTGAAATTACTGTACCACCGTAATCCGCTATGAGCGATGGGGTGACGCAGGAGGGTAGTGACGCGGACTGATGGATGTCCGTCTAAGCAGTGAGGCTGGTGTGTAGGCAAATCCGCACACTTTAAGGCTGGGCTGTGATGGGGAGCGAAAATTATAGTAGCGAAGGTCATGATCTCACACTGCCAAGAAAAGCCTCTAGCCAGGAGAAGGTGCCCGTACCGCAAACCGACACAGGTAGGCGAGAAGAGAATTCTAAGGCGCGCGGAAGAACTCTCGTTAAGGAACTCGGCAAAATGACCCCGTAACTTCGGGAGAAGGGGTGCCTCGGTAGGGTGAATAGCCCGAGGGGGCCGCAGTGAAAAGGCCCAAGCGACTGTTTAGCAAAAACACAGGTCTGTGCGAAGCCGCAAGGCGAAGTATACGGGCTGACGCCTGCCCGGTGCTGGAAGGTTAAGGGGAGTGGTTAGGGGCAACCCGAAGCTATGAACCGAAGCCCCAGTAAACGGCGGCCGTAACTATAACGGTCCTAAGGTAGCGAAATTCCTTGTCAGGTAAATTCTGACCCGCACGAATGGCGTAACGACTTGGGCGCTGTCTCAACGAGAGATCCGGTGAAATTTTAATACCTGTGAAGATGCAGGTTACCCGCGACAAGACGGAAAGACCCCATGGAGCTTTACTGCAGCTTGATATTGAATTTGGGTACGATCTGTACAGGATAGGTGGGAGCCGTAGAGGCAGGAGCGCAAGCTTCTGCGGAGGCGCCGTTGGGATACCACCCTGATCGTATCTAGGTTCTAACCTGGTACCCTAAACGGGTACGGGGACCGTGTCAGGCGGGCAGTTTGACTGGGGCGGTCGCCTCCTAAAGAGTAACGGAGGCGTTCAAAGGTTCCCTCAGAATGGTTGGAAATCATTCGAAGAGTGCAAAGGCATAAGGGAGCTTGACTGCGAGACCTACAAGTCGAGCAGGGACGAAAGTCGGACTTAGTGATCCGGTGGTACCGCATGGAAGGGCCATCGCTCAACGGATAAAAGCTACCCTGGGGATAACAGGCTTATCTCCCCCAAGAGTCCACATCGACGGGGAGGTTTGGCACCTCGATGTCGGCTCATCGCATCCTGGGGCTGAAGTAGGTCCCAAGGGTTGGGCTGTTCGCCCATTAAAGCGGTACGCGAGCTGGGTTCAGAACGTCGTGAGACAGTTCGGTCCCTATCTGTCGTGGGCGCAGGAAATTTGAGAGGAGCTGTCCTTAGTACGAGAGGACCGGGATGGACGTACCGCTGGTGCACCAGTTGTTTCGCCAGAAGCATGGCTGGGTAGCTACGTACGGACGGGATAAGCGCTGAAAGCATCTAAGCGTGAAGCCCCCCTCAAGATGAGATTTCCCAATTAGTAAGACCCCTTGAAGACGACGAGGTAGATAGGTTGGAGGTGGAAGTGCAGTAATGCATGGAGCTGACCAATACTAATCGGTCGAGGGCTTATCCAAAA
>NZ_LN831209.1:24517-47618 GCF_001368795.1 Paenibacillus ihuae | reverse complement strand
TTCGCACTTTGTGTGATGAACCGAATGTCTAGCGGCAGCGTCTGTTTCACAGACGCATGTTTGGTGGCGATAGCGGAAGGGTTCCACGCGTACCCATCCCGAACACGACCGTTAAGCCTTCCAGCGCCGATGGTACTTGGACCGAAGGGTCCTGGGAGAGTAGGACGCCGCCAAGCACATGAAGCCATTGTTGAGTCATCGACAATGGCTTTTTTTGTTGTTTTATGGAAAACAAGAAATTAACTTAATGTCCACCCTATACGGACTTTCGTCCAAGAATTCGCTTACCCTGTGGCCATTTTCTGAATACCTCCTCTGATGATGTAATATTCTTGACAGGCCAAAAACCCTTTGCTAAGATGGCAATAATATATTTTTGGACAAGCATCTCAAACCTTAATTGAAGATCACAATTTGCACAACTTCGCTGTGATGGTCGATGTCTATCGGATATGGACTTTAGCCGGAGTTTCTTCATTTATAAAGTTTGCGGACGTTTAGAATAATGATATTCGAGGAGGAATGACCCAGGTGTGGGAAGATAAGTTTGGTAAAGAAGGACTGACTTTTGATGATGTGCTGCTGGTACCGCGTAAATCCGAGGTGCTGCCGAAGGAAGTGGATCTTTCCACAGTTTTGAGTAAAACTGTGAAGCTCAATATTCCGCTGATGAGCGCAGGAATGGACACCGTAACTGAAGCTGCAATGGCAATTGCAATTGCCCGTGAAGGCGGAGTGGGCATTATTCATAAGAATATGTCCGTGGAGCAGCAGGCTGAAGAGGTGGATCGCGTTAAACGTTCCGAAAGCGGCGTTATCACCAATCCTTTCTCCCTAACACCAGATCATCTGGTGTCCGACGCCGAACGGCTGATGGGCAAATACCGGATTTCGGGCGTTCCAATTGTAGACGAGAACAATAAACTGGTCGGCATTATTACTAACCGTGACATGCGCTTTATTCATGACTACAGTGCTCCGATCAGTCAATATATGACCCGCGACAATCTGGTAACAGCTCCTGTAGGAACTACACTCCAAGAAGCGGAAGTGGTGCTGCAGCGTCATAAGATCGAGAAGCTGCCGCTGGTTGACGATAATAAGATTCTTAAAGGTCTTATTACTATTAAAGATATTGAGAAGGCAATCCAGTTCCCTAACGGCGCTAAGGATGCCCAAGGACGGCTTCTGGTAGGCGCAGCTATTGGTATCTCCAAGGATTCACTGGAACGGACAAAAGCTTTGGTTGAGGCCGGTGTCGATCTGATCGTAGTGGATTCCGCACACGGACACCATATCAATATTATTGAAGCAGTACGCAATCTGCGTGCCCAGTATCCTGACCTTACCATTGTTGCCGGTAATGTAGCGACTGGAGAGGCTACACGGGAGCTGATTGAAGCAGGTGCTTCGATAGTTAAGGTCGGTATTGGTCCAGGCTCGATCTGTACCACCCGTGTTATTGCCGGTATCGGCGTACCGCAGATTACAGCAATCTACGATTGTGCAACGGTTGCCCGTGAATATGGCGTGCCGATCATCGCAGACGGCGGGATCAAATACTCAGGTGAGATTACCAAGGCTATCGCAGCTGGCGCTTCGGCGGTTATGATGGGAAGCCTGTTCGCCGGTACCGAAGAAAGCCCCGGGGAATCGGAAATTTATCAAGGACGTAAATTCAAAGTATACCGCGGCATGGGCAGCATGAGTGCGATGAAGCAAGGCAGTAAGGACCGCTACTTCCAGGATGATGATAAGAAGCTTGTTCCGGAGGGGATTGAAGGACGCGTTGCCTTCAAAGGATCACTGTCCGACACGGTTCATCAGCTGATCGGCGGACTCCGATCAGGTATGGGGTACTGCGGTACCAAGACATTAACTGAGCTGCGTAACGATACCTCCTTCATCCGGATTACCGGTGCCGGACTGCGCGAGAGTCATCCGCATGACGTACAGATTACTAAGGAAGCACCTAACTATTCCTTATAATCGGCCAAATTCGCTAAATTACGGACAGACAGGGCGAAATTCGTCCTGTCTGTCTTTTTTTGCAGGTACCCCTGTGTTAGAATAGAACAAGCAATGGATATGAACCAAAGGAGAGTAGTAATTTTGAAGCACAAGCGGAAATTCAGCAGCAAACAATTTGTGATCAAGACAGCGACAGTAGGTCTGCTTTTAAATATGTTAGCTTCTCCTGTAAGTTCAGTACTGGCCGATGCGGTGAAGACCCCGGCTACAACAGAAGCAGGTACTGCTGCCACAGACACCGCAACAGCCAAAGCAGCAGCTGCCAAAATCCCATCTGTAGAGTCATTAGGACTCAACGTGAGCTCGGCGGTATTAATTGAACCTACTACCGGTGAGGTGCTATTGTCTTATAATGCAGACGTAGCTTTGCCTCCGGCAAGTATGACGAAGATGATGACAGAGTATCTTGTAGCCGAAGCCGTGAAGAACGGACAGCTTACCTGGGACCAGAAGATCATTGTGCAGGAGAATGCTTCCCAGCAAATCGGTTCCCGGATCTTTTTGGCACAAGGTGATGAACATACAGTTAAAGAGCTTTACATAGCTATGGCAGTGGGCTCAGCCAATGATGCTACTGTTGCTTTGGCAGAACTGGTATCCGGCTCAGAGCAGCAATTCGTGACGCTGATGAACGAAACTGCTCAGAAGATGGGAATGAAGACAGCATATTTCATCAATTCGACCGGTCTTGACCGGGCAGATATGCCGGCCAAGTACCGTCCGGAAACGGACCGCGAAACGGTTATGTCTGCGATGGATGCAGCTATTCTTGCAAAATATATTGTAACTGATCATCCTGATTTCACTGAATTCACAACTATACAGTCCTATAAATTCCGTGACCGGGATACCAAGCCTATGGTTAACTATAACTGGATGCTTGAGGCTAATAAGGATATTGCCAACTTTAAGGCATACGCCTACCCGGGTCTTGACGGACTGAAGACGGGACATACTAGCAAAGCCGGCAACTGCTTCACTGGTACTGCCGTGCGTGACGGCATGCGTCTGATTAGTGTGGTTATGGGTGCTGATACAGAAGCGCATCGTTTCACAGAAACTAAGAAAGTGCTTGATTTTGGCTTCAATAACTTTGAGATCAAGCAGGTCGTGGCCGCGAAGTCGGTAATCACCGGCAACGAAACCGTGCCTGTACAAAAAGGCAAAAACAAAAGTGTATCCGTGGTTACGGATGCAGGTGTGACCTTCATGGTTCCTAAAGGAACGGTTTCACCACAAATCGAAACTGCCGTTACGGTTAATGATCCATCAACTTTGGTGGCTCCGATCCCCAATGCTACAGCAGTCGGTAAGGTAACCTATACTTATAAGGTTGAAGGCATGTCTCAGGTCCAGCAGAAGACAGTCAATTTGATTACAGCTGAGGAAGCAGAGAAAGCCGGCTGGTTCAAACTGCTGATGCGGGCAATAGGCGATTTTTTTGGTGATCTGTTTACAGGAATTAAAGATCTGTTCTAGAGCCAGCAATGACTTTAGGTAGATATATATCCGAGTAAATGGGTTGTATATATAACCGCCCTGCGGTAGAATTATTATTTAGATTCAGTCAGATTATTCGGGAGGCTTGGACATGGAAACTGGTACATCGAGAGTTAAAAGAGGCATGGCAGAAATGCAAAAAGGCGGCGTCATCATGGACGTCATGAATGCAGAACAGGCAAAGATTGCTGAGGCTGCGGGTGCAGTAGCCGTAATGGCTCTGGAACGGGTTCCTTCCGACATCCGCGCAGCAGGCGGTGTAGCACGGATGGCCGATCCTACAATTGTAGAAGAGGTTATCAAGGTAGTTAGCATTCCCGTAATGGCTAAAGCGCGTATCGGCCATTATGTAGAAGCTAAGGTTCTGGAGTCGCTGGGCGTTGATTATCTGGATGAGAGTGAAGTTCTGACTCCTGCCGATGAAGTTTTCCATATCGACAAGCGTGAATTTACAGTTCCTTTTGTATGTGGCGCAAAAGACCTCGGTGAGGCACTTCGCCGTATTAATGAAGGAGCTTCTATGATCCGTACCAAAGGCGAACCGGGAACAGGCAATATCGTTGAAGCTGTTCGTCACATGCGTTTCATTAACAGCCAAATCCGCAAGGTGACTAACCTGTCCAAGGACGAGCTGTATCATGAAGCCAAAACACTGGGAGTTCCTTACGAGCTTCTGCTTGAAGTTCACGAGCTCGGCAAACTGCCGGTTGTTAACTTTGCTGCAGGCGGTGTAGCTACTCCTGCCGATGCAGCCTTGATGATGCATCTGGGTGCGGATGGCGTATTCGTAGGTTCCGGTATTTTCAAATCGGATAACCCTGAGAAGTTCGCCCGTGCGATCGTTGAAGCAACAACACACTTCACCGACTACAAACTGATTGCTGAAGTATCCAAGAACCTCGGCACCCCGATGAAGGGGATTGATATTGCAACTCTGGCTCCGTCAGAACGCATGTCGGAGCGTGGCCGTTAATAGAGAGAAGGTTTCCCGGATGAAAATAGGAGTGTTGGCGCTTCAAGGCGCTGTAACAGAGCATATTGTCAGTATTGAGAAAACCGGAGCCGAGGGCCTTCCCATTAAGCGTGTAGAGCAGCTTGAGGAAGTTGAAGGACTGATCATCCCTGGCGGAGAAAGTACTACCATCGGCAAGCTGATGCGTAAATACGGCTTCATTGAAGCCATTCGTGATTTCTCAGCCCAGGCCAAGCCTATTTTCGGTACATGTGCGGGAATGATTGTGCTGGCGAAGAGAATTGCCGGTGGCGAACCTTCACATCTTGAGCTGATGGATATTACCGTTGCCCGGAACGCTTTTGGCCGCCAGCGGGAAAGCTTTGAGTGTGATCTGGATGTAAAGGGGATAAATGAGCCGGTACGTGCCGTCTTTATCCGTGCTCCGCTCATTAACGAAGTGGGTCCGGATGTCGATGTCTTGACGGTCTATAATGATGAGATCGTAACGGCGCGCCAGGACAACCTGCTGGTATCCTCTTTCCATCCGGAGCTGACCGATGATTACCGCCTGCATCAATATTTTGCTGATATGGTGAAGGCTAGTGTAGAAGCTAAACAATAGAACTGCATACAAGAACATCCTGACTCTTTCAATGCTGCAACAGCAATTTGAAAGAGTTTAGGCTGTTTTCAGGAGGGAAACTTTGTGCTAGATGTAAAAGTATTGCGCAGTGATTATGCCAAGGTAGAAGAGGCGCTTAACAAACGCGGGAAATCACTTGATTTGATTGCAGGCTTTCCACAGCTTGACTTGCGCCGGCGTGAACTGCTGCAAGAGACTGAAGGGCTTAAGAACCGTCGTAACATCGTTTCAGGCGACGTGGCTAAGAAGAAAAAGAATGGCGAGCCGGCAGAAGATTTGATTACTGAGATGCGTACGGTATCTGACCGGATCAAGGAGCTGGATGATGAAGTCCGCGATCTCGAAGTACAAATCGATGAGCTGACCATGAGCATTCCGAACATTCCTCATGAATCGGTGCCGGTAGGCAAATCCGAGGAAGAGAACGTTGAAGTGCGGCGCTGGTCGCAGCCAAGAGAGTTCGGATTTACGCCCAAATCCCATTGGGAGCTGGCACAGCAGCTGGATATCCTTGATTTTGAAGCCGCTGCCAAGGTTACAGGTTCAAGATTTGTGTTCTATAAGGGTCTTGGCGCCCGTCTGGAGCGCGCCTTGATTAACTTCATGATGGATCTTCACAGCGGAGAGCATAACTACGAGGAAATGCTGCCGCCATATATTGTAAATAAGGACAGCTTGTATGGTACAGGTCAGCTGCCGAAGTTTGAAGAGGATCTGTTCAAGCTGCGGGACACCGAATATTACCTGATTCCTACAGCCGAAGTACCGGTAACGAACTACTACCGCGAAGAAATTCTGACAGCTGCAGATCTGCCGAAATATCATGTTGCTTACAGCTCCTGTTTCCGTTCTGAAGCGGGCTCTGCAGGCCGGGACACCCGCGGGCTTATCCGTCAGCATCAATTCAATAAGGTAGAGCTTGTAAAGCTGACTACTCCTGAGACCTCATATGAGGAGCTTGAGAAGATGACGGCTGACGCTGAACGCGTGCTGCAGCTTCTAGAGCTGCCGTACCGGGTTCTGGGCTTGTGTAGCGGAGATATGGGCTTCACTGCAGCGAAGACGTATGATTTGGAGGTCTGGCTGCCTGAGAGCGGCATGTACCGTGAAATCTCCTCCTGCTCCAACACAGAGGACTTCCAGGCGCGCCGGGCTAATATCCGTTACCGTAAGGAGCCTAAGGCGAAGCCTGAGTTCGTTCATACCTTGAACGGTTCCGCATTAGCTGTCGGACGGACCGTGGCAGCTATTCTGGAGAACTACCAGCAGGAAGACGGCAGTGTGCTGATTCCGGAAGCGCTCCAGCCCTACATGCGCAATGTGAAATCGATCAGTCCAAAAATATCTCAATAATATGCTTGCGTATAATTAGGATAGTGTGATACAATTACTAATGCATGTGAAATTTTGATGCATTGGAGAGGTACCGAAGCGGTCATAACGGGGCGGTCTTGAAAACCGTTAGGGTGCAAGCCCACATGGGTTCGAATCCCATCCTCTCCGCCATATCCTTTTAAACTAATGAATTACAGATAGAAGCCGTCTTCTCCGGAAGGCGGTTTTTTTGTGGTCTTATGCCCCTCTAAATATCTGAATAGGGCTGGCAGTGGAATGAGTGCTCATCAAGCAGGAATAAAAAAACCCGTTTCTCCGCAATGTATTAGGGAAGGAGGGTGATTATAACAATGAACAGAGAAATGCAATTGGACCAGAATAGTCTGGTATCCGCGTGGCAGGAACGTTTGCCTGCTCTGATGGACAACGGGGACAGCTTTAGCCTGCAGGGGGATGCAGCAGACCCGAAGAGTCTGTTGATTCATTTTAACGCTGCCGGCCATCAGGCCTATTCCCTTGATTTCCGTTGTACCTATGTGGACAGCCGGGAGGTTGCCGTAGATTTGATTGATGTGGAGCAGGGAGGGCGCCATACTGACGAACGTACTGATGCCGTACAACAGCTCGCCCAGCAATATACTAGACAGATTCATGAGTGCGCCCAGGCGTTGCAGAATCTGACCAATCCATAGGAGGAATAGTGAGATGAGCAAACCCAAAAGTATACAGGTTCCCGGCGTAGAGACTAACCATGAGCATAGGGAGGAGCATCATTCCTCCGGGCCTAAGCCGTTATCCGGTTCTAAAAAGGTAAAGCAGGCTAACCATGTGGATCATCACAACCGGCAGGGATAAGATTGAAACCAGAGACGCGAATGAAACGTAATGTTTCTCGTATTTGCGAAATGGTTTATCATTAGGAGGGGAAATAATTTCTTTACATGGGAGAGGAGAACAATAATGATTAAAAAATGGGGATTGTCTGCTGCTGCATTGCTGCTTACAGCTGCAGTAATTTTACCCGGATGTGCCAGTAAAGAACAGGCGCCTAAGGAGGCTTTGAAGTCGGCTGCCACCAAAGCCATGACAATGACTTCTTATGAAATGCAAAGCAAGCTCACAGTGAATAATCTGACTATTGATGCACCTGCAGGGGAAAACGATGGAACTACGGGCATGGTGCTAAATATGCTGAAGAATGCGGATATCTCCGTGAACGGAGTTTATCAGGCCGATCCGAGGCAGACTGAATTAACACTGGTGCTGAATCTGAAGGGCGATATGGCCATGACCTTCAACATCCCGATGGTGATGACCGGGGAAACATTGTATATCAAAATACCTTCAATTCCGCTCTTACCGCTTCCTGAGACTATTGTAGGCAAGTTCCTGAAGATGGATCTGAAGGATTTAGCGGAACAGGAAGGTGTGGAGTTCAACCCTGAATCACTGGATACTAAGAAAGCGCAGGATCTCACCAATGAAGTGCTGAGCACGCTCCTGGGTGAGTATGATGAAGAGACCTATTTTTCAGACGTGAAGCTGGGGGATGCCGCATTGCCTGAGGGTGTAGAAGCCAACCAGGTTGTCCGGTTCGAGGTAACTAATAATAACGTCAAAGAAGCGATCACAATTCTTGTGAATAATGCATTACCCAAGATTATTGATATCCTGAGTAAAGAAGAATACAAAGAAATGCTGCAAATTGATGAGGCTGATCTGGCCAAAGCCAAGGAAGAGCTGCAATCCAGCGAGACCCGGGCAGAATTCGATAAAAGTTTGGCGGACCTGGGCAACTATCTCACAGTTAACAAGTTCCAGCTGAACACTGCAGTCAACAAGGATGATTTCCCGGTGTATCAGGATCTGCTGATGGACATTGTGGTTAAAGATCCGGAACAAGGCCAGAATGTCAGCTTGTCACTAACCGGAAGCAATCAATACAGTAAGATTAATGAGAAACAAACCTTCACGATTGGTATACCTGAGGGTGAGAATGTCATTACAATGGAAGAGCTGCAGCAGCAGTTTGGCGGAATGAGCACTTACTAATCCTTTTTATAATGAGAAAAACCTGCAGGAATGCGAATCGCTCGCGCTTCTGCAGGTTTTTTTGCGTGTTAAGGTCGGTTTTTCTCCGCTAGGAAGTCGTCTGCCAGGATGGCATAGGTCCGGTGATCCTGCCATTCCCCGTTGATCTTAAGGTAGCGGCGGGCGACACCTTCAGCCTGGAAGCCGGTTTTCTCCAGCACCCGGCGTGAGGCATCATTATGAAGCAGGATAGCTGCCTGCACCCTATGGAGCGCAAGGGCCCGGAAGGCATAGTCCAGAATCAGCCGGGCAGCGGCAGTTGTATAACCCTTGCCCTGGACGGTATGATCTATAAAATAGCCGAGGTCGCCATATTGTGCTACACCGCGTACAATATTGGAGATAGTGATCTGTCCGGCCAGTTGCCCGTCCAGCAGGAAGATACCAAACATATAGGCCCTGTCCTGGTCTGCATCGTTCATACGCTGGCTGATCAGCAGCTCCTGGCTTTCAAGTGTAAAATAATCGGCTTCACGCAGCGGTTCATACGGCTGGTGATGTTCCCTGTTACGCAGACGCAGCTGGAGCAGATCATTTGCGTCCTGCTTCTGCAGCAGGGAAAGATAGATGCCCTGAGCATTATTGTAAAGCTTAAATGACATGGTGCTCCTCCTTTTATCCGCAAGCGGCAGCGTAGATGATGGACTTTATTGCCTTGTGTACAATAACGGACTAGAGCTTCGACGGCCTCTGCCGCAACCGGCGGAAGAAGGAAGTCAGCAGCTCTGCGCATTCTTCCTGCAGGACACCTTGAATAACCCCGGTCCGGTGGTTAAATCTCGGTTCCTCCAGCAGGTTCATAAGTGTGCCGGCACAGCCTGCTTTGGGATCTGTGGTGCCGTAAATAGTAAGAGGCAGCCGTGACTGAACCATCGCCCCTGCGCACATGGGGCAAGGCTCCAGTGTTACATACAGCTGGCAGTCAAGCAGTCTCCAGGAATTCAGCGCTATGCTGGCTTCCCGGATGGCCACCATTTCGGCATGTGCAGTAGAGTCCAGCGTAGTTTCCCGCAGATTGTAGCCGCGTCCGATAATCTCGCCGTGACGTACAACAACTGCGCCGATGGGCACTTCGCCCAAGCTTTCAGCTTTTCGGGCTTCTGCAATGGCCTCTCTCATCCATAATTCATGAATCGCCAGCTCTTCTGCCGACAGTTCACCGGTTTGAATATTCAAGCTCATCTTCCCTTCTAATAACCCTCTTTGTACAACGAACAAATATTCGTTCTTAACAAATTGTGTATAACTCTGTGGATAACCGCCGACTTATACACAATATTGTGCACATCGCTATTTAATAAATTGTTTATATGTGAATAGCCTGTGGATGGTTTTCACCTTTTCTTCTTGCTATTGTAGAGAAAGCGCCTTTAAAATTCAATGTTTTATGGAGGAGAGCCATATTTGAAATGTCTTTTCAAATGGTTAGGCAAAAGGTATGATATTCATGAACACTCCGCTTGATTTTTTTACCAGCGGATAAGAGGTGAAAAAGCAGCTTGTCCATAAAAACTAAATTATCAGCTATTATTTTTGGTTCGGTATTGTTAATCCTGGCGCTCAATTTAACGCTGAACCTTTATACAGCACGCAATAACCTGCGCAGTGAAAGCGAAAATAATATGAGGATGACCGCTATGCAGATCGCGGTCTCCTTCGAGCAAAGCAACTACAGCTCCAATTATGTACAGCAACAAATGGCCCAGAATCTTCGGCTGGCTGCCATACTTGCTGCTGAGGAGCTTGACCCGGATATTAAGAATGTGAATAACAACCAGCTGAAGAGGCTGGCAAAAAAGCTTGGTGTGTCTAATATTTCACTTCTTGTCAAAACTGATGATGGCATTGTAGTGGCTAAATCCTCCGATCCTGCCGAGCTTGGGCTGTCTACTAAAGGCATGGATTATTGGTATGTAGCTTTGCTTGAGTTGTTTGCAGGTCAAAGAGTATCGGTTAGGCAAGGCCAGACCCTTGAGAATTTCTGGTCAGGGCCCTTTGAATTCTCTACCTCCACTCCCAAGTACATCGAGAAATGGGGATATTACCGCGATCCGTCGAGAAACTATATCATCGATCCTTATATCCGAAGTACGGCAGTGAGTGATTATGTGAGAATTATGGAGCCTGAGGAACTCATCATGCGCTCTAAGGAAGTCAATTCAGGACTATTAGAGATCACAGGCATTAACCCCAAAACCTTTGGTTCGAAGAGCATGCAGCCAGATGGCTCTGACAGTGTCAATTATAAGCTGCAAAACCGCCCGATTCAGTATGGAACCTATATTTATGGTAACGTTGAAGAGGATAGGGTAGCGATCATGGCAGCGCTGAGTAAGGATGCCCCGGTTACACTGGATACAGAAGCGCTAGGCAAAAGAGTGCTCAAAAGCTTTATCCCGATCAGCCAACCCGGCATCGATGACTATGTCATATGTGTGGTAATGGATTATTCGGTAATCTCTTCGGTAATTAAGAAGGAGCTGGTTAATAATATTACGACATCGGTGCTGCTGTTAGTCATCTTTTTCGTATGCAGCTATGCACTGGCTGGTGTTGTCACCCGTCCTATTCAGGATATCCTGCGTAAGGTCAGTGATGTTGCTGTTGGCAGGTTTGAGTCCCCGCTGAATGTGGACAGCCGTGACGAGCTGGGGCAGCTGGCCAGCCGGATCAATGCCATGACCTCACACCTTTTTCAGCACACGAATCAGCTGGGCATGACCCTTGAAGAGAACAGGGCGGTTAAAGAGCATCTGGAGTCGGTCATCAACGGCACCTCGGATGCGATTCATACCGTAGACATGGAGGGCCGGATCACTAGCACCAACAGGGCCTTTGAAGAGCTGTACGGCTGGAATGCGGCTGATGCAAAAATTAAGATGCCTTATCTTGTGCCGGCTACAGCGCAGAAGCAGGAAGAGGCAAGGCTGCAGGAGCTGAAGAATGGAGCTGTTCTGCCGCCGATAGAGACGTTCAGACTCAAGCGCGACGGATCGATTGTGGAGGTCAGCGTAAGTACCTCGATCATCCGTGATGAAGATGGCCGTCCGCAATCGTTTGTACATGTCTCGAGGGATATGACCGAACGCAACCGGATTGAGGAACTGCTGAGACGCTCTGAAAAACTGACTACTGTTGGCCAGCTTGCGGCCGGGGTAGCCCATGAAATCCGTAATCCGCTTACGACGCTCCGCGGATTCCTGCAGCTTCAGAAGGAGAAGGGTCTTCTTATACCGCTCCATATTGATCTCATGCTCTCAGAGCTGGAACGGATTAATATGATTGTGAGTGAATTTTTGATTCTGGCCAAGCCGCAGGCTGTCCACTTCCAGGAGAAGGATGTACGGTACATTCTGAATGATGTAATTTCCCTGCTGGGCAGCCAAGCCCATCTCTTCGGTATCGAATTTGAGTCGCAGTTCTCTGAGCAGCCTGCAATGGTACATTGTGAGGAGAACCAGTTGAAGCAGGTGTTTATAAATATCGTTAAAAATGCAATTGAAGCTATGCCTGAGGGCGGCACAATCACCGTTGAGCAGCAGACGGATGAGAATTCTGTTATTATTGTACTCTCGGACGAAGGCGAGGGAATCCCTGAGGATATGCTGCCTAAGCTGGGTGAGCCTTTCTTTACGAATAAGGAGACAGGAACAGGACTTGGGCTGATGGTCAGCCAGCGGATTATCCAGGCCCATAAAGGCAGTATGGAAATTCGCAGTGATTATGGCAGCGGGGCTGAAATTACAATTATACTGCCTGCAGCACGTGAGCCGGGACCCCAGTCAAGGATTGATTAAAGAACGGAGTGAAGACAGAAGTGAGAATTAATAAATTCATCAGTGAGACAGGATACTGTTCACGCCGTGAAGCAGACAAGCTGGTTGAGAGCGGGCGGGTGACCATCAACGGAGAGCGTGCTGTACTGGGCAGCCAGGCGGCTGAGGGTGATGAGGTCCTTATCGATGGAAAAGCGCTTGAAACGGGCAGCAAGGTCGTTTATATCGCTCTAAATAAACCGGTGGGCATCACCTCCACCACAGAAGCTCATATTCAGGGCAATATCGTTGATTTTGTCGGACATCATGAACGTATTTTCCCGATAGGCCGGCTCGACAAAGATTCCGAAGGCCTAATCCTGCTTACTAATGACGGCGATATCGTCAATAAAATATTGCGTGCTGAAGGTAAACATGAGAAGGAATATGTTGTAACGGTAGACAGACCGGTTACACCGTCCTTTATCACAGGGATGTCAAGTGGAGTCAAGATCCTTGGCGGCAAGACGCTTCCCTGTGAAGTGACACGGATAAGTGAGCGGGTGTTCCGCATCATTCTGACCGAAGGCAAGAACCGGCAAATCCGCCGGATGTGCAGCGCCTTTGGCTATGAGGTTAGACGGTTGCAGCGTATCCGTGTGATGAACATTCGCCTCGGAACACTGCAAACCGGTGAATGGCGTGATTTGTCAGCGCAGGAGAAGCAGGAGCTGGGAGCCATGTTAAATTATGAGCTGCAGTAGCTGCCAGGACAAAGAAACTGGATAATAGCCACAAATAAAGAGCTGTTCCGGCGGGAGATCCGCAGAACAGCTCTTTATTTGCACACTGACACTTATTTGCCGGAAGGAACAACGGTTGTATTATTCGTTGCCTCCTGATATTTACGAAGGATGGAGACCTCTACGCGGCGGTTCTTGGCCCGTCCGGCGGCAGTGGTATTGGGGGCAATCGGATGATATTCCCCATAACCGATCGGACTGAACTTGACGGGATTCAGGTTCGGGTTCAGCAGCAGTATTTTCATAAAATGAAGTGCGCGGTCTACGCTGAGATCCCAGTTGGACGAGTAGCTGCTGTTGGAGATTGGAATGTTATCCGTATGTCCCTGCACCAGTACATCATAATCGGGAAATTGCTGCAGCATGCTTGATATCGATTTAGCCAGCTGGCGGGAATCATCCTTTACTATAGCCTGTCCGGACGCGAACAGGGCGTTGTCGCTGATCGTAATCATTAGCTGTGACTGATTCAGCTTGGTGCTGAGCAGATCGCTAAGCCCGTTTTTATTAATATACTGATCGAACTGTTTCTTTAGCTTCTCGAGATCTTCCTGTTCCTGTTTACGCAGCTTTGCGAGATCTGATTCTCCTGTATTATCGGCAACAACGCTGTCCATTTTATCATGCTTGCCTTGATCGAGCTGGGACTGAGTGGGAGTCGCCGAGCGCTGATCTAGAATACCTGTTCCGCCATTCAATGCGCTACTGAAGGCCTGGCTCATTTCTTCAAATTTCTTGGCATCTGTAGCACTCATGGCATACATAACAAGGAACAGGGCGACCAGCAGTGTCATTAAGTCAGAATAAGGCAATAGCCAGGATTCGTCGGCATGCTCTTCGTGTTCTTCATGTCTAGTCTTTTTGCTCACTCGAGCCGCCCTCCTTGCTGCTTAGCTTGGCACGCTCCAAGGGTGTCAGGAAGACAGACAATTTCTGGTTAATGGCGATGGTTGAAACCCCTGATTGAATGGATAACAGCCCCTCCACCATCATCAGTCTGATCTGAATTTCCCTTTTGGAGATTCGCTTGAGCTTGTTAGACATAGGATGCCACATTACGTACCCGGTGAATATACCGAGTAGAGTAGCGATAAATGCACCGGCGATAGCGTGTGCCAGAACATCCATATCACTCATATCCGCAAGCGCGGCGATCAGCCCTACAACGGCACCTAGTACACCCAAGGTTGGAGCATACATACCCGCCTGAGAGAAGATCAGCGCTCCCGCTTTATGTCTGTCTTCTGTGGCATGGATATCTTCCATTAACACATCACGAACAAATTCCTGGTCGTTGCCGTCAATAATCATGCGCATTCCGTTTCTTAGAAAGTCGTCTTCGATTTCATCTACTTTAGATTCAAGTGCCAGCAATCCCTCACGGCGGGTAATGGAGGCCCATTCCATAAATAAGGTGATCAGATCGGATTTTTGCACCATTTTTTGCTGAATGAAGAGCAGTTTGAACAGTTTAGGGATGGTTTTGATATCTGACATTGGAAAGGCCATGAATACAGATGCTGCTGTTCCGAGAAAAATGATGACATAAGCTGCGGGGTTATTCAAGCTTTCAAGCGGGGCGTGTTTAAGTATCATTCCCCAGAGAACTGCAACTAGACCAAAGACCAAACCAAGTATTGTTGAAATTTCCATTTATGCACCTCGTCCATGAGAATTAAGATGTGATCCGTTATAACCGCATATCATCCTTGAACAGCGGCGGGACACCCTGTGTGGAATAAAATCACGTATATTCTTATTTATCGTCAGCATTCCCTTTTTTGTGAAGTCATTTTTTCGGCTATAATGGGTAAGGTAAGTAATTATTTATCTGTGGAGAAAACGGAGTGATAGACGTGGGTGTGAAGCACGGAAGAGATTATAGCGAGATCTTAAATGAACTGACGGAAGCCGTTGGGCGTATTTCCGACGGGTATCTATTCTTTGAAATGGAGCCGGACGAATGGCAGGAGCTGCCGCAGGAATCAAAGATGGAAGTATGGGAAGCGCTGGCAGAGGATCTGTTTTATGCGCTTGGCAATGAGCCTATGATTCAGGTGGGCAGCGGTGTTGTGATCTACGATAAGGAGACGCACCGGATCAACATTTTGCTTGGTGAGAAAGATTTGGCTTCAGTTGTTCTTGTCTAGAACGGATATTGCGGCAGCAGCAAGTTTGCCCGGCGGCTGCGGCACGTGGTAAAATTGAGGATGACGAGTGCTATTTGCCGGGAATTGAGAATACATTAAACCGAAAAAAAGCCTTCATCCTGGCGCATCCCTTGGTCTTTTAGAAGCTGAGGGATGTTTTGTTTAAGGCCTCATAGAGTAGCTAAAGAACTGGGCTGTACGTACTTTACTGCTAATTTAGTAAGGGAGGAAGCAAATTGCAATTTACAGAGGAAGAACTGCGTGAGCAGATAAGTAAGCTGGAGGGGTGGAAGCTGGAGCAGGGGGTTGTGGTGCGCAAATATATGTTCAACGAATATATGAAGGGCATTGCCTTTGTGGATGAAGTAGCCGCCATATCCGAGGCCTTCGATCATCATCCGCATATTACCATTGACTACAAGACCGTGATCCTGCGCTTATCGGCAAAAGAAGAGAGCGGCCTCGGAGCGCTTGATTTCCGCCAGGCCCATGAATTTAACGAAGCCTTTGAGAAAAACCGCTAGGACATTGTTCAATATATTGCATATAAAAATGCCCGTGTTCAGGATATCCATTTATCCTCACACGGGCATTTTGTATTGTGGGCTAGTTACTTCTTCTCTGCAAGCCATAGGGCGACGTTCGCGATTTCCTCAGGAGCCAGCTTATCCTTAAAGGAAGGCATTTGCCCGCGTCCCTTGGAGATGATACTGTAGATGCCCTCAGCATCGTGTTCGCTGCCCGCTTGCTGCAGACTCGGTCCTACATTACCCTGAAGCTGATCGCCATGGCAAGAAATACAACTGGCTGTGACAGCTGCTTCTGCGCTTGCGGCATCCAGTGTGACTTGTGGCATCGTAGGCTTACTCTCTTCTGCGACCTCTTCTTTGCCTGGCAGTGTAAACAAGAGCACTACCGCAAAGGCGCAGGCGGCGAAAAACAATCCGCTCATGATCCATTTTTGCATCTCCATCCGTCCCCTCCATGTAAGCTGCTTTCTTCATTATACCGAATGGTAAAGCGTTGTCATAGAGTTTGTGTCAAAAAAAGGAACGATTTTCGCTGCGTTATTTAAAAGTCACCCGTATTTGGTGTTATTTATCATAGACCATGCAATAAAAAGGCCTATCTCCACTTGGGGTGCGGCGTTCATAGGTGTCGGTGATGGTGAAGCCGCATTTCTGGTATGTTCGAATAGCCCGCTGATTCCAGGTTAACACCTCCAGATCGATTTCCCGTTCCGGGTAACGCTTCAGAGCAGCCTGCACAATGGCTTCCATGAATAAATGGCCCATTCCGTGACCGCACAAGTCCGGCCGCATACCGATGCCGAGCCTGACTACCCCCTCCATCGGGAACAGCTGTGCGAAGCCGCAAAGGCTTCCTTGCTGATTCACTACGGATACATACTGTTGACTGCGCAGAACCGGATCTCCGAATTCAATACCGAGCGCCTGCATTTGCTCCCAGGGCATCCATCCGTAAATATTATAGGGCGGCTTGTAATTCCACTCACAGATCTTCTCGGCGTGGCTGGGTTCCATAGGAACAACATGAAAAGTAACAGGGGAACTAATCATAATGGCACAGGCCTCCTTTCAAGAGGACAATACTCTATCTATATACTTAATTATATACACAACAGGCACCAGTCAACTCAGCAATTTTCAAAAACAGGAAAAACTTTACAAACGCCAAAAAATATTTTATGAAATGGCGGAAATTGAGGAGAATAGGTGTTTTACAGATGAGGGGAGGGGTAAGTAATTTTATAGACACAAAAAAAAGGCCTTCCCCAAGATTTCGGCAAAAATCCCGGGAAAGCGCCTCTCTCATAACCTTTTATTGCACATCATCATTATCTTGGGAATCTGTTGCAACAGTCTGATAAGCATCCGTGCTCATGATGCGTTTGGCGCCAACGTAGCGGTTGACGTAGTAGCTGTCACTCAGCGAGCTGATAGTTACACCTTTAGAAGATGAAGCATGTGCGAATTTGCCGTCACCGACATAAATACCTACATGGGATACGCCGCGGCCGCTTGTATTAAAAAATACAAGATCGCCTTCCCGCAGATTGTCTCGGGAGATAGCAGTGCCCATCTGGTATTGGGAGCCGGATTGATGCGGCAGGTTAATGCCAACCTTGTCAAATACGTACATGGTAAATCCGGAGCAATCAAAGCCGTTTGTCGATACACCGCCGGATACGTATTTAGTTCCGATGGCTTTGTCGATGACTTTATCCATTTTGGAATCGGCGAAAGCGCTTCCTGCTCCAATGGTAAGAACGATAGAAAAACTCAATACTACGGCTGCTAACTTCTTCTTCAAAAGTAAATACCCCTTCCAAATGCCTACGAGGTTAGCTTAAGGGTTCGGTTGAAGGTCCCCTATGACCCCTCTGTGAATAGGAGGTCAATTCACCCAAAAATTGGTTCCCCCGTTTCCCTTATCAATAAGGGAACTCGGCACGACTGTTGATTAGGATTAGCTGATTAATCAATATGACAAAACTTTTGTAAAACCCATTTGAATAATTACAAAAATGTTACTATAAGTTCACTGCGATAATTGTAACAAAGACAGAGCCAGTTGGCAATCACTTAAAACATATTAATGCATATTATTTGCACTTTTTAAGAGGAATATCTGCTAAAAAGGGCGCATATTCACACCCAGCATAAGCTATTTCTCAAAATAGGTTGGAATTTTTAGTAAAAAGGTGTTTCATGGACCTTGAATCGGTGTAAAAGGTAGAATAAGGAAAAGAAAAGGAAGAACCCGGAAATGATTACGGCAATAATCAGTTTCCGGGCCTGTATAAGTTACATTTTGTTGTTAGAGGCGAAATTGAGGAGAAGATTCAATCGTAAGCGACAGCCTGGTAAGCTGTTGTGCTCATTACACGTTTGGCGCCAACGTAGCGGTTGGCCCAGTAAGAATTGCTCATTGAAGTGATAGTAACGCCGCGGGAACTGGATGATTGTGCAAACTTCCCGTTTCCTACATAAATGCCGACATGGGATACCCCGCTGCCAAAGGTATTGAAGAATACAAGGTCGCCGGAACGGAGATTGCTCTTGGAGACGGCGGTTCCTACGCTGAATTGTGCTTTAGAAGTGCGCGGCAGGGTAAGACCCACGTTCTTGAATACGTATTTGGTGAATCCAGAACAATCGAAGCCGGCAGTGCTTGTGCCCCCGGTTTTATACGACGTTCCCAGCGTTTTAGTAATTACGGTGTCCATTTTGGAGTCGGCAAATGCGCTTCCTGCCCCCAGTGTGAATACCATCACAAGACCTAGCGCTGCTGCGGTGCATTTCTTCTTAAATTTGGTGCGGAAAATATTGTGACTTTTCAAAAGATGTACTCCTTCCAAGGCCTGCGAGGTTAGCTTAAGGATTCGGTAGAAGGTTCCCCTATGACCCCTCTAAAGCGAGATCAATTCACCCAAAATATGGTTCCCCCACTTCCCGGTGCTGGGAATTTGGCGATTTATGCACCAGAACAGTGACTGCGTATCGACAATGTTGAAGTGATTAAGATATATACATTTTGTCAAAATAGTTTCAAAAGATTACAAAGTTGTTACCGGTGGTACAGGCATCATTGTATCAAAGGTTTTATAGTTTTGCAAATCCCCCGGAATCTCCGCCAAAATCCCCGGTAACGAGCAAAAGAGTCACACCCCTGTGTCCGGGATAGTGACTCTTTTAATATGCCGTTTTAACTGCCAAATTATTGTGGGAATGTTTTACTGCTCCATAGGTGGTATTGTGCGGCGATTCCCCACATTTTGAACAGCGTAGAGGGGAGCGGTGAGAATTGCCGGAACAGCAGGGCTGACATGCCTGGGCACAGCAGTGCGGTTGCAAAACCGAGCAAAAGGGTAAGCAGTCCGCCGGAACCAAGCAGGAGGGAAGCGCCGGTAGAGGGGAGCAGCACCTTTAGATAAGCCAGCACTGCGGAGAACATGCCGGTTCCGGCGGTGTAGCCGAACTGCATGTACAACAGAACTATGCGGATGCAGTACAGATATAGCAGCCAGGCAAGCAGATATGGAACCAGCCTGAGCAGCAGCTTGTAGTCAAAAATACCGCTTAACAGCAGCGTGTACATTTTGGGTAGCAGCCAATAGAGCGGCAGCGCTGAGAGAACCCATTCGGACAAGCTGAACGCCAGCACCGGCAGCCCGTAAAGCTTCATACCGGGGAAAAAGAACAGTCCGCGTTCACCTTTACGCTCCTGATGCAGCTCATGCAGCAGTCCGGCGCGGATGAACGGGGAGAGCAGCAGCCGGATCGCGGATAGTGCCAATAGCATCCAGAGCCAGCGCTGGACACCGGGATCGCCGCTGAGCGCGAACTGCCCCTCGATATAATACAACAGCCTCCCGATACCGCTGCCTCCGGCGTGGATATCAGGATAACGCAGAAGAACTGGGATGATTGCTGACCTGATGAACCTGTACAAAAAATAGCCCCAGAGCAGCCGGTAGATAAATAGCAGAATCAGAATATAAAATTGCTCCTTCATGCTGATCCAGCCGCGGGATATCGCTCTTTTCACAATCCTTCACCTCACCAGACAAGAGTTCCGAGCAGAGTTTCAAGCAGTTTGGTTGATACTAGCGTCCAGCGGGAGAGTGTCTTCGGCGCAAGCTCCGCCAGCATGAAATTATTAAGGTGCTTGCTCTCCAGCAGAATGGAATGGTCAGGATCAATCTCTACGGACATAAGAGGCGCTTTGTAGGTTAGCTGAAAATTGGCCGTCTTCTGCCCGCCGTTCCAAATTTTCCGTATCGTGTATCCGTCCGAAAAGGTGAATTTGATGGGTACATCAGCATACTGGCTGCCTTTGTTGCTCACCTTTACCATGAATTTATAACGGCCGTTCTCTCCCTGTGCGCTACTCTTGGCGATGCTGGTCTTTATATGGTCCACAGAGAAATCGGGAGACCCGCCGCTGTATACATATTGGTCGAAATAAGCCTGCCATGATTTTTGGGTTACCTTCTCTACGATCTTTTGGAAATCGCCTGTAGAAGGGTGATGAAACCTGAACTTGCGGGCATACGCCAGCATTATAGCGTCCATGGTTTTGGTTCCGGTCTGACGTTCGATATCCTTAAGCACCAGCTTGCCGCGGATGTACACATTGCGGGTATAACCGTCAGGGGTAGTGTATTTCCAGGTTTCCAGATTAAGCGGCTGCGAGGTGGACACAAGACTGGCCTGCAGGGCGATATTGGAGGAAACGCCGTATTCCTGCTCCATCAGGCGGTCTTCTGCATAGGAGGTGAAGCTTTCATCCAGCCAGGCCTCTTCAAACTCGTTGTTCGCCACCATACCGTAAAAATACTGATGGCCAATCTCATGGATGACAGTGCGCTCCAGCGAGGTGCCGGGTGAGCTTTCGGCTGCGCCGAAGGCGGTGACCAGTGTCGGATACTCCATTCCGCCTGCACCATTCCCCTCTTTGGGCGGTACGATAATAGATAATGTGGAATAAGGGTACGGCCCGTACCATTTGCTGAAAGCGGTCAACGCGGCCTTAGCAGCCTGGAAATAGCGCTCCTGCAGATCCTTGTGCAGCGGGTCCAGATATAGCTTGATCCGTACACCTGGTACATTCGGGGCGGAGAAGGCCTCCTCAGCAACCACGAAATCCGGGGAAGCGGCCCAGGCGAAGTCATGAACATCATCTGCGTAAAATTGATAGATCTTCCGGTCCTGCTTGATCTGGGCGCTTTTTACCGGAAAGCCGGTTGCCCCAACTGTGTAGTTTGAGGGGACTGAAATGGTAACATTGTAAATCCCGAAATCGCTGTAAAATTCGGAAGTGCCATGGTACTGGTGTAAATTCCAGCCTTCCTCCTTAACTCCCCTAGTCCCTTTAGGCTCGTAGACGCTGAGTTTGGGGAACCACTGCCCTGCCATTACGAAGTTTCCTGCAGTTCCCATGCGGGCGAATATTTTCGGAAGCTTGACCTCAAACCGGATTTTGAGGGTTACGCTTTCTCCGCCGTTCACCGGCTGCGGAAGATGTACCTTTACAAGCGTCTTATCGTTTACATTTCCGTCATCGGGCTGCACATGCTGCAGACGCTGCATAAGTGAGACTCCCTCGGTGGTCCGCAGGTCGGTAATGGTCATGCTGCCGAATCCGTCCGCCGGCATTGTGTCCCCGCGCAGCTCGCCTCCGGATTCCTTCATAAACGTAGTTTTTTCAGAAGCAAAGGCATTGGGGTAGAGATGGAAATAGAGCTCTTGTACAGGCTTTAGACCCGGGTGGGTCCAGGTTACCGTCTCGGAGGCCTCAAGTGTGCCTGTATCCGGGATCAGCCGTACATCGATATGGTACTCGGCAACACGCTGGCTTAAAGCCTCAGAAACCGGTAGCGGCTTACTCTCGGGAAGTTGTGGCTGCGCAGCTTTGGACTGAGGCGCGGCAGCGGGGGACTTGGCCGCTTTTGGCGCAGCAGCGGACAGAGCGGCAGGGCTGTGCCCTGAAAGGACCCATATGGCGCCTCCCAGCAGGGTAAGGGCGGCCAGGGTCGCAGAGATGATCATGTACCTTAATGAAAGTGGCTTCATAACTGTGATTCCTCCCGTGACAAGCATCTACGGGATGTATATGTTTGCATTCGCCGCATTATTAGCTAAAATTAAATTATTAGTGAAAGGGAAGGATGTGCACTTGTGGATAACGTACAACCGGAGGGCAAGAAGCAGATTGCCTTGAATATTGTGAACGCGAAGAGCAAGCATAAAGGCTTCGGCGCCGGGTCCATTGATCTGAATAACGTATCGCCAGTCATCATTGACGGCGGTGAAGCGGTTATCGATATCGGTGCCATGCATGCCAAGAGCAAAGTGGAGAAGGGAATTAAATTCTCTACGAACCGTGAGGATGTTCCGGCTGGAAGACAGGTTTGGGTGGTTTGGGTGGCGGTGGACCGTACGCCGGAAGGCCAGCTCTACGGAGGCATTACCGCCTGTGAAATGTGGATTGACTCTGAGGCGCGCCGCGGCTGGAAGATCCTTGCCGATCATGTGGATAAGCTGGACGCCGCCCTGAAGCGCAAGATTATTCTGGATGGACTGGGTGCAGCGGACAAGGCAGCGCTGAAATCACTGCTGATCTCCCACAATGAGGAATGGTGGGCAGCCACTTCCGATGAGTTGAAGTCTGCTCTAGCTGAATAGAAGCAAGCAACATCCTGCAAGGTTAACATGAAAAGGCTTGGACCTTCGTAATCAGAAGGTCCAAGCCTTTGTTATATTGGATGAGGGATCAAGGATGTTGTAACCGAACACTATTTGCCCGTTGCACTGATCTTGCGTTTAAGCTGGCTTACTCTGGCCTGGCTGATGCCAAGCACCCCCGCGAGCTCCTTCTGGTTGGCGTACGGGTGCTCCGCCATAGCCTTCTCCAGACGCTGGCTCATTTCTTCGGTTTTCGTTCTCCTGCTGTTACGGATAGATTCATCTTCAGCAGGGCCTTCAAGCGGTTCGGCTTCCTCAGAGAGGCGGCCCGGATCTCCCAGCTCCTTGAGACAATTGTTGCAGATAAACTGATCCTTGTAGTAGGTCACGTGGTCGAGGCTCCGGCAGAAAGTGCATTCCGTTGATGTGTACTTTCGTAGAACGATGATCTCCTCATTCAGGATGAAAAATTCGATAGGGTCCCCTATGTCGATATTTCGTGTCATGCGGATTTCTACAGGAACCACAATTCTTCCAAGACTGTCTAAACTCCGGATCATGCCTGTATCCTTCATCTCATGTCCCTCATTTACATCAATATATTTTTTTGCGGATATATACGATTAT
>NZ_LN831209.1:14873-24104 GCF_001368795.1 Paenibacillus ihuae | reverse complement strand
ATCCTTCATCTCATGTCCCTCATTTACATCAATATATTTTTTTGCGGATATATACGATTATAGCAGTTATTGTAAGTTTAGAGAACGGGGAAAGCGCATTCATTTATAACATTGCAGAAACAGAGGAAAGGCCTCCCGTTTTGGAATGCCAAGGCGGGAGGCCTATTAGGGTTCTCTTCTTTTTACCCAATAAATCGGTGCGGAAACCATAGAATATATTCTGATCTTGCTTACCTCAGGTTGAAGGGCTGCTCCAGCTTATCCTTTATTGAAACGTAAGGGTTATTCCTGAGATAGAAGCGCCAGGGAAGCTGTGCGTATTCTTCTGCGTAAGGAATATTAATGCGCGGAGCCTGGACAATGTCCAGGCTCTCCGCCGGGTCCCCCCTGCTCCAGCCAGAGGGGGCTGCCTTGTACATCCAGCCGGCGGCCGTTAAGGCTTTTGTCAATCCGGAGAGCACGGCATAGCTTGCCCGGGCCTCCTGAGAGCCCGGAAGGTTTCCTGTAAGCAATGCCGCGGTAGGCCGACATCTGTGCGGCATCACCGGGTGTTAGCGGCTCCACCGCACGGATCAGTACGGCATGCGGGTCGCCTTCAGCGGCAGTAACCACATTGAGGCAATGGTACATGCCGTATATAAGGTAGATGTAGATTGTTCCGCCGGAGCTGAACATCACCTCAGTCCGTGCGGTTCGGCGGCCGCCAAAGGCATGGCTGCCTTTGTCCTCTATCCCTCCGTAGCTTTCTGTCTCTACGATACGGCAGCGGATCTCCCCGTCTTCTGTGCGCCGGACCAAATGCTGGCCCAGGAGAAGAGGGGCAGCCTGCAGTGCCGGTAACCTGTATAAATCGGGTGATAGCGGGCGCCGGGGGCGGACGGTTTCCCGGCCTGATCTGTCCTCGTGTTCATTGCAGTCCATAGTTGGAAAGCCCCTTTCCTGGCAAAGCGGGCTCTGAGGAATTACGCCATGCCGGTGATGTTCCCATCGTATACCCTGAAACATTGGGGCTGCAACAGGGGCTAGTTCATCCACCACCGTTTGATATCATTCCACAGGGAATGCTCCCCCTTGCCCGGGTCAGCTGCACCCGGGGAGCCTTCCGCCGGAGCAGTTTCCCCGCCGGCGCCGTGCTGGTCACAATACTCCGTGGGCTCTGTACCGCTGATGAAGGTCTCCAGCTCTTTCTCAGGACAAGCGGCTGTAGCAAGCTTGCCGGATTGCGGATTGATGTAGACGCTGACGACCCCGTCGGGAATGGGGAAAATTTTCGGAGGCACGTTGGCCAGTGCTTTTTCTGTAAATTCAGCAAAGATCGGTGCGGCCCGCCGCCCATCGGACGTAGCGATATCGCGGCCCTTGTCATAACCTACCCAGACCGCGGTGGACAGCTCCGGCGTAAATCCGACCATCCAGCCGTCGGTATCAGTCGTTCCTGTCTTGCCGGCCACCGGACGCTTGATAATTGATGCTACGCGGTTGCCTGTGCCGCCGCTCTCAAAGACCCCTTCCATCAGCCGGGTCAGGACATACGCTGCTGCCGGCTCCACAACCTTTTCTCCCTGATCCTGCGGAGCCTCATAGATCAGATTACCTTTGGAATCGGTAATTTTGAGGATGGCGGTCGCCGGCTGCCTGATGCCTCCGCCGCCGATCACAGCGAAGGCAGAGGCCATCTCCAGCGGACTGACCGGAGAGGTGCCGAGCGCCAGGGAAGGCACGCTTTGCAGCGGGCTGCCGATTCCCATCCGGGCCGCCATTTCTGCGACTTTATCTGCACCAATTTTCATAATAGTATTTACCGCGTAGATATTGTCGGAAGCGGCGATAGCCTGGCGCATATTGATCTCCCCGAGGTATTTGTCGCCGAAATTTTTGGGCTGGTAGGTTTTGCGGTTATTGTCATAATGGAACAGCGTGGGCTGGCTGTTGAATACCGACAGGCCGGTCATCGTCTTTGAAGAGAGGGCAGTTAAATACATGATTGGTTTAAAGGATGACCCCGGCTGGCGGGTCGTCGCCAGAGCATGATTGAACTGGTTGGTGCGATAGTTTTTCCCGCCCACCATTGCCTTAATATAGCCGGTGCGGGGATCGATGGATACCAGCGCTGTCTCCAGTTCACTGGCGGCATCCATTTCTTTATCAACGGCTTCCTCAGCAGCCTGCTGCATATCTGGATCAAGGGTGGTATAGACATTCAGTCCGCCAAGCTCCAGCTCATCACTGCTGATGTGCAGCGTATCCAGAACAAGCCCGCGCACATAATCACGGAAATAAGGGGCGAGAACGGTGGTATTCTTCTGGCCCTGCGGTTTGAAGCTTAAGGTCTCCTGTGCCGCCGCCCGGGCCTGTACGGCTGTGATGTCACCCACCTCTACCATGGCTGACAAGATGATGCCTTGCCGTTTCTTGGCATTCTCCAGGTGGGTATACGGTGAATAATAGGTGGGCCCTTTAGGAATTCCGGCAAGCATTGCACTCTCTGCCAGAGTAAGATCTGCAGCTGCTTTGCCGAAATACATCCTGGCCGCCGCTTCAATTCCATATGCGCCATGACCGTAATAAATTTCATTTAGATACATGCTCAGAATTTCGGTTTTGCTGTACTTCATCTCAAGCTGCATCGTGTAAAGGGCTTCCTTGGATTTGCGGGTCCACGTCTTTTCGTGGGTAAGATAAAGATTACGCGCGAGCTGCTGGGTCAAGGTGCTGGCTCCCTGCGAGCGTTTTCCCGCCTCCACATTGGCAAGCACAGCCCGTGCCATTCCTTTCAGGTCAAAGCCGGAATGATCATAAAATTTTCGGTCCTCCACGGCCAGGGTAGCCTGGATAAGCTGCGGGGCGATCTGGCTCAGTGCAACGGGGTCCCGGCTGCGTCCATCCGTGGTAAAGGTGGTCAGCACATTGCCCCGGGAATCGAGCAGCTTGGAGCGGATATCATCGCCGATCGGCGGAAGCGGTTTGTTGTATAAATAGCCTAGCAGTGCTCCGGCAGCCAGCAGGAACAGCACGGACGTGGCGGCCAGCAGCCGGACCAGCCGGCGGAGGCGGTGTCTCTTGACTTTCGGGTTAGCGGAATCGCGCGGCATGGCTTCAGGCTCCTTGTTTTCAGAATTATGAAACAGCAATGGATATTGGCAGAGATTTGGCTGGTTAGTTTTCATTATGGGGAAGGTAGGGCCGAGATATTCAAGGCAGCGATACTTTATGTAGAAGGAAGCCTATCAAGCGGACCCGGCGAAGCGGTAACCAAATTGTCTTCTTTTTGTGATCTTCTCCGGGTAGATAGAGGAGCGGGCAGGGAGTATAACAGAGTAGTGTCAGTGTAAAAGGGTATATATACCACAGGAGGTGTCATCATGAATTGGACCCAAAATATACGCTTAAGAGTGCTAACTCTCCTATCATGCGGGCTTCTGGTTGTCTCGGTCTGGGGAACGGCAGCGCCGGCTCAGGCAGCAGCACCGGCCTGCGGCAGCGGGGACCATGGGTTGCTGCAGCAACAGCAGGCTAAGCATTCCGCTGCAGAGGAAACGCCTCTCAGCTTCACGGATATTCAATTTCTCAGCGGAGATACAGGACGGGCTGCAGGCAGCGGCTTTATGATCGGTACATCAGATGGCGGCTGCCATTTCCAAAAAATTTATGAAGGCCAATGGAATTTCCGGCAAATCACTTTCCCGGATAATGTGCATGGCTGGGCTCTGGCTTCCGTTAAGGAGGGTTCCGATGCCTATCTCATCGCTACGGCTGATGGAGGTTCAACCTGGAAGAGAATCTCGGAAACGGCAGTGGGGTTTGAAAGAATTGAATTTAAGGACAGCAAGCACGGCTTTGGTTACGTGCGTGCCTTTACGTATTACACAGAAGACGGAGGACTCAGCTGGAGCCAGATCAAGACTCCGGCGAATACACGCGGCGCAGAGTTCAGCAGCCGGAGTAACGGCTGGGCGGTGGTGGTAGCGCCGGGCGAAGGTTATCGGGTTATGAAGACCACAGATGGCGGATCGACCTGGAAGCTGGCACTCAAGTCGGCTTTTGCTTACCCGGAGTACGGACAGGTATACGCCAGGGGTGATCAGGTATATGCACTCCTGTACGGAGGATCAGGCATGTCCCAGACCTCGTATTCGCTGTACGCCAGCGGCAATCAGGGAAAGAGCTGGACGCGCGTAATCGCCCAGGAGACGGCAGGCGGCGGTCCTGCACCGGGCAGCGGATCAGCATTGCTGAAGAAAGGCCCGGCCTCCGGCAGACCAGGCAACATGCAGCTGGCCGGCAGCAGCACGGCCTTTCTGGCCGGGTTCTCGCCTGCAGGTGAACAGGTGGCCGTCGGCCGCACAGTGAATGCAGGCAAGCAGTGGAGCAACCTGCCGGCGGTTGCCGGATATGAAGCAAAGATCTCCTTCCCTGACAGCAAGGCGGGCTGGATGGCAGTCAAAGGAGCCGATACTTCTTCCCTTTATGCCACTAAAGACGGCGGCATGACCTGGACGGAGAAATTTGCTTTTAAAGGAACCGGACAATAAAAAACCAACAGATCAGTATCAAAGGCAGGCGGGTCCTTAGGGAGCCGTCTTTTGCCGTCTTCCTGCCGAGTGTGATTTTGGCCGCCAGTATGATAAAATTTGATTTACTTTATCAGGACTGTCGTGTGTAAACGCAGAACCTGCAGACGAACCTTAGGAGGACTGGAGAATGGCTTTCCGCGTATCCGCCGTTCAATATCATTTGCATACGATCTCCTCGTTTGAGGAATTTGCCGCCCAGTGCGAGCACTATATAAAGACAGCCGAAGAATACGGCACGGACTTCATTCTGTTTCCGGAGTTTCTTACGACCCAATTGATGTCTATCGGAGACGGCCGGGCAAAGGCCTCAGGCATTGAAGACCTGCCCCAGTTTACGGAACAGTACCGGGACATGTTCTCGGGGTATGCCCGGAAGTACAACGTCCATATTATTGGGGGAACCCATGTGCTGCGCCGGAATGATAAGCTCTATAATGTAGCACATCTCTTTTATCCTGACGGAAGAATCGCCGAGCAGGCCAAGCTTCATATTACACCCGCTGAGGTAGAGGGCTGGAATATGGGTGCAGGCGAAGGGCTTGAGGTATTCCAGACGGATAAAGGAACCATAGCCATGCTAACCTGTTACGATATCGAGTTCCCGGAGATTGTCCGCATGGCCAGAGCCAAGGGCGCTGATGTAATCTTTTGCCCGTCCTGCACAGATGACCGCCACGGATTTCACCGGGTCCGCTATACCAGCCATGCCCGTGCCATTGAGAACCAGATTTACGTGGTGCTGACAGGAACTGTCGGATCCCTCCCTACCGTGGATCTGATGCGCGCCAACTTCGGCCAGGCTGCGGTAATTACACCGAATGATATTCCCTTCCCGCCAAAAGGGCTGCTGGCCGAAGGTGAAATTAATGATGATATGATCATTACAGCCGACCTGGATCTGGAGCTGCTCTACCGTGTGCGGGAACGCGGGTCCGTGACCACTTGGCGTGACCGGAGAACAGACCTTTATACGGACTGGACGTAAAGGGAGGCAGGGGAAGAGATGTATTATAAGACCTTTTATGCCTTTGACGGCACAACGCCCGTCCCGGCGGTCGTACGCAACTACACGGCAGCGGATTTTGATGAGCTGATCACCATTCAGTCTGAGGCCTTTCCGCCCCCCTATCCTGCAGAGTTATGGTGGAACCGGGAGCAACTCCGGAATCATGTGGAGCTTTTTCAGGAGGGCGCGTTATGTGTTGAAGTGAACGGAGAGCTGGCCGGCTCGGTCACGGGACTGAAGATTCATTTTGATCCGGAAACACCGCAAGTTCATCATACCTGGTCCGAGGTTACGGCGGGCGGATACATCACTACGCACCAGCCGGACGGAAACACGCTGTATATCGCCGATCTATGTGTGCGTCCCAAATACCGCAAGCTTGGGCTCGGTAAAGAGCTGGTGCAGTCGCTGTATCATGTGGTGGTAGAACAGGGACTGGAACGGCTGCTTGGCGCAGGACGGATGCCGGGCTACCATACAGAAGCGTCCCGGATCTCTGCGGAGGCGTATCTTGCAGAGGTTACTGCCGGTAGTCTGACTGATCCAGTAATCACCTTTTTGCTGCGCTGCGGGCGGACACCGGTTGGTGTAGTGGAGGGATATCTGGAAGACGAGGAATCCTGCAATTATGCTGCACTGATGGAGTGGCGCAACCCTTTTCAATAGAAGACAGTACTGGAGGAGACATGAAGATGGAGTATAGAAGAATTACTGACATTTCCGATCCATTGTTCAGACAAGTACATCATCTGCTGAGTGAAGTATTCCCGCCGGAGGAAGTGCTGGAATTCAGCCTGTGGCAGGAGCCGCTGGCAGATCCGGGAATCCGCGTATTTGCAGCCGTTCATCAGGGGGAGGTTGTCGGCACCACGGAATACCGCTATTACCCGGACTGGAACGTGGCGATGACCGACTTCACCATCATTGGCCGCGAAGGCTTGGGAATCGGGAGTTTTTTGGCCCGGAGACGACTAAAGGATCTCAGGAGCCTTGCTGCGGATAACGGGGGTAAAGAGCTGTTCGGCATGTTTGCAGAAATATACGACCCCTACCGGGTAGCGGATTTCGCCTTTGGCGGCGTAAAGCCGATGGACCCTTTTGTCCGGCGCGAGGTACTCTCCCATCTCGGTTATGAACGGCTTGATTTTCCTTATGTGCACCCTTCCTGGAAAGGCGACGGCGAAGCGGTGACGGGGCTGGATCTATGCTTTATGCCGGGACAGGAGGGGCTGGAGGCGGTGGAGGCCTCTTTGGTTGCTGACTTTCTGACCCGTTATTATGCGGTGCTGGAAGATAAACCGGAAGCCTGGCACTCCATGGTCGATCAGCTGCGCCAGAGAGATACATTGCTGCTGTTGCCGCTGTAATTATCTGCTGTATAGAATGAACTTTAAAAATACAATAGGCGAATTCTCCATTGAATTGCTCTCCGGAACTGGATATAGTGTACAATGGGTAAGCGAATATGCCTTTGATTCATGAATAGAAAGAGTAAGCGAGGAACATATGATGTCTGAATTACAGTCCGACAAATACGGTGCTTCCGTTACGCTGGAGAGCCTGCAGGACGGACAGAGGAATGTGATGAAAGCTGCCGGAGAAGTTATGGCCAGAGGGCCGCAGCTGTATATCCGCTATGAGGAAGCAGAGCAGGGCCCTCGGGGAGAAACGCTTTCCGTCCGCACCACTATAAAGATTTCAGGCAGTGAGCTGAAGCTGATCCGGCACGGCAGCATTGAGTCCGAGCAGTCTTTTGTCCTTGGGCGCCGCCTGCCGGGATTCTACCGCTCGCCGTACACACAGTTTAATCTCTCCACCGATACGAGGAAGCTGGATATTACGCGCGAGGGACGCTCGCTGAATGTCTCGTGGGAATATGACTTGTACGTTTACGGGGAGCTATCGGGACAGTTCGCTATCAGTTTGTATATACAGGAGGAACCACAATCATGACACAAAGTCAAAATCCGCTTCAGCTAGCCAATGAACGGGTGAAAGAGGCCATCGCAGGTGCTATTCTATCCGCCGGCCTGGTAACGCAAGAAGAGCTTCCGGCCATCGTGCTGGAAGTGCCCAAAGACAAGGCACATGGCGATCTGGCTACGAATGCTGCCATGCAGCTGACCAAAATTGCCAAGCGTAATCCGCGTCAAATCGCCGAGGCGATTATTGAGCATCTGGACACGGCCGCAGCAATGATTGAAAAAGCGGAAATCGCCGGACCCGGCTTTATCAACTTTACCCTCTCCAAGAGCTATCTTTATCCGGTGATTGCGCTGGTTGCCGAGCAGGGTGACAATTACGGCCGCATCGAAGCCGGTAAGGGCCAGAAGGTTGAAGTGGAATTTGTCAGTGCCAATCCTACAGGCAGCCTGCACCTTGGACATGCCCGCGGCGCAGCTGTCGGTGATGCCCTGTGTAATGTGCTGGATTTTGCCGGCTATCAGGTGACCCGGGAGTATTACATTAATGATGCCGGTAATCAGGTGAACAATCTGTGCAAATCGATTGAGACCCGTTATCTGCAGGAGCTGGGCCAGCCGGCGGAAATGCCGGAGGACGGCTACCATGGCGAGGATATTAAGGAATTTGCCAAGGAGCTTGTAGCCGAGAAGGGCGATACGCTGCTGGAGATGACGCCGGGAGACCGGGCTGCCTTCTTCCGCACTTACGGTCTTACAAAGGAACTGGACAAAATCAAACGCGATCTTGGCCGCTTCCGGGTAAACTTCGACATCTGGTATAGCGAGACCTCGCTGTATGAGAACGGCCAGGTGCTGCGCTCACTGGATGAGCTGCGCGACCGCGGAGAAGTGTACGAGCTGGACGGGGCAACCTGGCTGCAGACGACCAAATATGGCGACGACAAGGACCGCGTGCTGATCAAGAATGATGGAACCTATACCTACCTTACACCGGATATTGCCTATCACAGTGATAAGTACAGCCGGGGCTACGATAAAATGATCAATATCTGGGGTGCCGACCACCATGGCTACATCCCGCGGATGAAAGCGGCCATGTCTGCACTCGGTAATGATTCCGAGAAGCTGGTCGTGCTGATTGCCCAGATGGTCAGCCTGTTCCAGAACGGTGAGAAGGTCAAAATGTCCAAGCGTACCGGCAAAGCCGTGACGATGGAAGACCTGATGGAAGAAGTCGGCCTGGATGCCATCCGCTACTTCTTCACGATGCGCAGCATGGATTCCCATCTTGATTTTGATATGGACCTGGCGATTTCCACGTCCAACGAGAATCCCGTGTTCTACGTTCAATATGCGCATGCCCGGATCTGCAGTATTTTCCGCCAGGCGGAAGAACAGGGAATTACGCTTCCGGCTGTAGCCGAGATTGACTTTACCAAGCTGACAGCCGTTCATGAATACGACCTGCTGCGCAAAATCGGTGAATTGCCTGCCGAGATCACCATTGCTGCTGAGAGCTATGCACCGCATCGCCTGATCCGCTATGTATACGATCTGGCTGCGCTGTTCCACAGCTATTACAAGGCAGAGCGTGTCATCACCGAGGATGCTGCTCAGACCGTAGCCCGTCTCGCTCTGCTGGGTGCAGCGCGCACGACTATTGCCAACGTATTGCGTCTGGTCGGTGTTACCGCACCTGACCGGATGTAACTTACACAAACAGAAG
>NZ_LN831209.1:0-14582 GCF_001368795.1 Paenibacillus ihuae | reverse complement strand
GAGGTCGCCATAGAGGTGCCGCTCATTTCTTTATAGCCCTCCCTCAGCCAGCAGGAGGGCACGCTTTCGCCCGGGCCGTATACATCGATATACGGCCCGCGGTTGCTGAAGGCCGCTACGCGGTGCCTCCGGTCCAGAGCCCCGACGGCAATCGTCTCGGGATAACGGGCGGGGTAATCCCCGCCGCGTTTGCCGTCGTTGCCGGAAGAAGCGATGATAGCGATCCCGGCCCGGTAGGCCTTGATCACCACATCATGCAGCGCTTTGCTCCGGGTCTTCATGCCGAAGCTCATATTAATGATGTCGATCTTGTTCTGCACGCACCAGTCGATGCCGAGTACAATATCGGAGACATAGGCGGAGCCGCTGTGGTCAAAAGCCTTGACCGGATAGAGTATGGCCCGCGGAGCTACGCCCATCATGCCGCGTGTACCGCCGGCGGCCGCCAGCGTACCGGCAATATGTGTGCCGTGTCCGTTATCATCGAGCGGCAGCATGCCGCGGTGAAGCAGATTTACACCCGAGGCGAGAGAATGCTTTAAATCGGGATGCCGGTAATCGGCGCCTGTGTCGATAACACCGATCTTCACGTGGACGCCGGTGGATTTGGACCAGGCCTGCGGGGCATGAATCGCTTTCACGCCCCATGGCAGCATGGCGGTGCCTGTTTTTTCCCCTGGGACAGAGTGAACCTTTATCCGCAGGTCTTCTTCTATCCTTAAAGAGGAGGCGAATTTGTCCATCAGCCTTTCCGCCCCTGCGGCGGGTACAAAAAAAGCCTTGATCAGATTAGAAACCTGAACCTGCCGAAGCCTCGGCCGCTTCGACTTCAGCGACTTCCACTGTGACAGCGCTCCGGCATACTGGCGGTCATCATTGAAGGTCACAATACGCCGCTCCGTATTTTTGGGGGCAGCCGATATCTCCTCAAGCAGCAACTGCCAAAATCCGTAATAATCCATAGGTTACGCCGTCCCCCTCCTTGCTGCCGTGCTGCCATATTGTATGAGAGGAGGCGGACGTCCGAATGGGAACTTGCCCTTTTTTAGCGAAATGGGCTGCCCATCGTGTCAAAAGGCGGAGCTTCACATAAAATAAACAGAAGAGACTTTAGCTCTCTTTGCAACATCCCGTAAGGAGCCGATCCTTGGCGTGGATACAGTCATGCGCGGAGGGATTTCCTCCGCCTTTTTTAATCTAAATAAGCATTCGTATGCTTTACATAATAAATGATCGTGCTCATTCTCTCCGGACAGGGCTATCCTGTTGAGATTGGCGAAGCTGACTCTGCCGGGCTCCGGCCCCTCTTTACCTGTTACACCGCGGGAATCTTCCTGCGTCTTGCTGCATTTGACTTGCATTTTGCCCTCAAATAGGTTTTACTTAGTTTTGTTAATGGATATTATGAAATAGAAATTAACGGTAATGTGAACAATGCGTGAGAGGAAGTGTCCTTTAGTGAGTACGCCACTCAATTTAAAGCTGGACCCTGAGAAAGTTAAAGAAATGCCGATGGTGGACCTGGCTTTCCTGGTGCTCAAAGCAGCCAATACACCTTATTATTATCGTGATCTGATGGTCGAAGTGGCCAAGCTGCGCGGTATGACCGATCAAGAAAGCCAAGATACTATCGCTCAGTTATATACCGAGATTAACATCGACGGACGGTTTGCCTGTGTCGGAACCAACCTGTGGGGACTGAAACGCTGGTATCCGCTGGAACGCTCTGATGATCCTGTCGGCAACACCAAACGCGTGCGCATCATTAACGATGAGGACGACGATCTGGAAGACGACGACTTCACGGAAGAAGAAGAGAATTATGCTGCTGAGGAAGAGGATTTCGACGCTATCGACGAAGATCGCGACGACCTCTATTCCGACGACGACAGCGAAGAAGAAGTGGACGAAGATGTTGTCATTGATGAAGACGACGACATTGACGAAGACGACGCTGATGAAGACTCCGAAGACGGCGATAATGAGGATGCCGACGAGGACGAAGACGACGATTATTAGAATCATAAGCCGGGCGTAATTCCTCCCTTGACATGGGTGGGATCGTCAGAGTAAACTATTGCATGGGCTTATAATGAAAGTTAATATGTTTTCTAAAATAAAAAGTGCCCCGGCTCTACGGGTGTCACTTTTTTGTTTTTTTAGATGGTTTTTCCGTGATTGCGAAGAGCTCGCCTTTCATTTTGGGCGGCGGAAGTAACTTTTGGTTTCCCCCGGTTTGACGATGGAAAAAAGGGTTACGATAAACAAAAGCGTCGCCTGAATTTCTGGACTTTATTTAGGAGGGTTTTACAGTGACAAAGTATATTTTTGTAACGGGTGGCGTTGTGTCTTCCCTTGGCAAAGGCATTACCGCCGCTTCGCTGGGCAGGCTGCTCAAAAACAGAGGTCTGAAGGTGACGATCCAGAAATTTGATCCTTACATTAACGTAGACCCTGGAACCATGAGTCCTTATCAGCATGGGGAAGTATTTGTGACCGACGATGGTGCGGAGACGGACCTTGACCTTGGACACTATGAGCGGTTTATTGACATTAATCTGTCCAAGAACAGTAATGTAACGACAGGGAAGATTTATTCCTCTGTGATCAGCAAAGAACGGCGCGGCGAATACTTGGGCGGAACGGTTCAGGTTATCCCGCATATCACGAATGAGATCAAAGAACGCGTATTCCGTGCGGGCCGCGAGACAGGTTCGGATGTAGTAATTACCGAAATCGGCGGTACTGTAGGCGATATTGAGAGCCTGCCGTTCATGGAAGCCATCCGTCAGATCAAAAGCGACATCGGCCGGGAAAATGTAATGTATATTCACGTAACCCTGATTCCATATATCAAGGCTGCGGGAGAAGTGAAGACTAAGCCGACACAGCACAGCGTGAAGGAGCTGCGCAGCATTGGGATTCAGCCTAATGTGATCGTATGCCGTACGGAGTATCCTCTGACCGAAGATATGAAGGCCAAGCTTGCATTGTTCTGCGATATCGATGCGAATGCCGTAGTGGAATGCCGCGATGCCTCAACGCTGTATGAGGTTCCGCTTAACCTTCGCGATGAAGGATTGGATGAGATTGTAGTTAATCACCTGAAGCTGACCACACCTGCACCGGATATGCGTGAATGGGAGAGCATGCTGGAGCGGATCCAGAAGCTGGAACGCACCGTTGAAATCGCCATAGTCGGCAAGTATGTAGCTTTGCATGATGCTTACTTAAGCGTAGTAGAGTCCCTCTCGCATGCAGGTTTTGCAGCCAACGCGGAAGTGAAGATCCGCTGGGTCGATGCGGAACAGGTTACAGATGAGAATGTGGGCGAACTGCTAGGCGGAATCGGCGGGATTCTCGTTCCCGGCGGCTTCGGGGACCGGGGGATTGAAGGAAAAATCTCCGCAATCCGTTATGCCCGTGAGCAGTCGATTCCTTTCTTCGGTATTTGCCTGGGCATGCAGGTATCCGTAATCGAGTACGGCCGTTCCATGCTGGGACTGGCTGGGGCGAACAGCTCGGAGATTGATCCGGCTACACCGCATCCGCTAATTGATCTGCTGCCTGAGCAGAAGGACATCGAAGATATGGGCGGCACGATGCGTCTTGGCCTTTATCCTTGCAAGCTTTTGCCTGATTCCCTGGCAATGTCCTGCTATGATGATGAACTGGTCTATGAACGTCACCGTCACCGGTATGAATTCAACAATGCTTACCGGGATGAGATGGAAAAAGCAGGCCTTGTATTTTCTGGGACATCGCCGGACGGGCGTCTGGTAGAGATCGTGGAACTTCCGGGACACCCGTGGTTCCTGTCGGTACAATTCCATCCGGAATTCACTTCCCGTCCGAATCGCCCGCAGCCGCTCTTCCGTGAATTTGTCAAAGCTTCTCTGACCCATTCCGAGCAGCTGTAACCAATTGAATAAACAGGTCCGGTAAGGACTTTTAGAAAGCCTCCATCCGGAGGCTTTCTTTATAAATATGGAGATTCAGCTGTCCGTAATTCCATAGAATTAACCGCACATGCCGCCAACCAGTATATGGAATGTATTTACCCTTTTTACCCAATTAGCAGGATTTTGACTATAAAGCACGAATAATAGGTTTCGTATAGATAAATCATTGTGAGCCGTTAGCTGTGAGAGGGCGCGGTATAGACAATCTGCCTTAAATCTGGGAGGGTATGATATGGAAAAAGGGAAAGTTTTAATTGTCGATGATCAGAACGGGATCCGAATTCTCCTCATGGAAGTGTTTAATAGCGAAGGGTATACCACCTATCAAGCTGCTAACGGTAAAACAGCAATCGAAATAGTCCAGAAAGAATCCCCAGACTTGGTTCTGCTCGATATGAAAATTCCGGGAATGGATGGGCTGGAAATCCTTAAGCATTTGAAGGAGATTAATCCGGCTATTAAAGTGATTATGATGACGGCATACGGAGAACTGGACATGATTAAGGAAGCGACAAAACTGGGGGCGCTGATGCACTTTACCAAGCCGTTTGACATTGATGAGATGCGGGTGGCAGTGAATATGCATCTTCAGGATAAGCCAGTGGACCACTTCGGTTAACCTGAGATTTATGGTTTGGCAAAGTCCTGTTATGGATAATATAAGAAGGTTGAGTCTGCCTGCAGCATAGGTTGGCTGAATATCGTCCCACCGGGACATTTTTTTGTGTATCCTATTTAGTATTTGACACAGGATGTGCTATAATAAGCCTGTATGTGATGTCGGTTTAAATATAAGCAACCCAACATTCTTAGGAGGATTGAAACCATGCCATTAGTATCTATGACAGACATGTTAAACAAAGCACTTGAAGGAAAATATGCAGTTGGCCAGTTCAACATCAACAACCTCGAGTGGACTCAGGCGATTCTTGGTGCAGCAGAAGAAGAAAAGTCACCAGTAATCCTTGGTGTTTCCGAAGGCGCAGCCCGTCACATGGGCGGATTTTATACTGTAGTGAAGATGGTTGAAGGACTTATTCACGACATGAAAATCACCGTTCCTGTAGCGATTCACCTGGACCACGGTTCCAGCTTTGACAAATGTAAAGAAGCTATTGATGCCGGCTTTACATCCGTAATGATCGACGGTTCCCACCACCCAATCTCCGAAAACATTGAAATGACTAAAAAAGTTGTTGAATATGCACATGCCAAAGGCGTTTCTGTTGAAGCAGAAGTTGGTACTGTAGGCGGACAAGAAGATGACGTTATCGGCGGCATCCAATATGCAGATCTTAACGAATGTGTAAGCATCGTTAAAGAAACTGGCATCGACACTTTGGCTCCAGCACTTGGTTCCGTACACGGTCCTTACCTGGGCGAGCCAAACCTCGGATTCAAAGAAATGGAAGAAATCCGCGATGCAGTTAAGCTTCCGCTCGTGCTTCACGGCGGTACAGGCATTCCGTTGCACGATATCCAGAAGTCCATCTCCCTGGGAACTTCCAAAATCAACGTAAACACTGAGAATCAAATCGCATTTGCTAAAGTGGTACGTGAAGTTTTGGCTGCTAAACCGGATGCTTACGATCCTCGTACATTCATCGCACCAGGCCGCGAAGCCATCAAACAAACCGTTATCGGCAAAATCCGCGAGTTCGGTTCCAGCAACAAAGCGTAAATTTAACGCTGCTGCAGTTGGACAGGTTATTTCAGGCTGTCCGGCTGCATAGTTTGATATGGATATATTCTTCTTGAAACGTGTGCCGTCCTTATTCCAAGGACGGCGCAGCCGTTTCTTCTTCTTAAACCTTTAAACACCAAAAAAAAGCCACAGCAGGTATTGCCAGGGCAAGCTGCAATACACGTAGGGGGAACCAGATAAATCTATGGAAAAATTAATGATTGGCGGTGGACGTCCGCTAAAGGGCGTTGTGACCATCAGCGGAGCGAAGAATAGCGCGATCGCGCTTATTCCTGCGGCTATTTTAGCTGAATCTGAAGTTGTTCTGGATAATTTGCCGTCCCTTAGTGATGTAGCCGTTTACTCCGAAATTCTGGAAGAGCTTGGCGCGACTGTTTCATGGTCAGGCAGCCAGATGAGAATTAACCCCTCCCGTATCGTGTCCATCCCTATGCCTAACGGACCAGTCAAGAAACTTCGTGCTTCTTATTATATGATGGGAGCGCTTCTTGGGAGATTCAAAGAAGCGACGATAGGCCTTCCCGGCGGCTGCAATTTTGAGCCCCGTCCGATTGATCAGCATATCAAGGGTTTTGAAGCACTGGGAGCAACTGTGACCAATGATCATGGTTCTATTCACCTGTATGCCAAGGAACTGCGCGGTGCGAAGATTTATTTAGACGTATCCAGCGTAGGTGCCACTATTAACATCATGCTGGCGGCTTCACGGGCCAAAGGCTCTACAATTATCGAAAACGCGGCTAAAGAGCCTGAGATTATAGATGTAGCTACCCTTTTGAACTCTATGGGCGCTGTTATTAAAGGTGCCGGCACAGAAACGATCCGGATCGAAGGCGTTACAGAGATGCATGGCTGCCGCCATTCCATCATTCCTGACCGGATTCAAGCAGGAACATATATGATTGCTGCAGCAGCAACGCGCGGCAATGTATTGATAGATAACGTTATCCCCAAACACTTGGAGGCCCTGACCGCCAAGCTTCTGGAAATGGGCGTTGAAATCGAAGAACTGGATGAGAGCATCCGGGTCATCGGCAGAGCCAGATACGAGCATGCTGATGTAAAAGCTCTGGTATACCCGGGCTTTGCCACCGATCTGCAATCCCCGATGACAAGCATGCTGACCCAGGCTGAAGGGGTCAGTGTACTAAGTGATTTTGTGTACAGCAACCGGTTCAAGCATGTGCCGGAACTGGTGCGGATGGGCGCGAAAATCCGTGTTGAAGGACGCTCGGCAATCATCGAAGGCAGCCAGCTTAATGCTGCCAAGGTTAAAGCTGCCGATCTGCGGGCCGGTGCGGCGCTGGTCATTGCCGGACTGACTGTCGGAGACGGAATTACTGAAGTCACGGGTGTGGAGTATATCGACCGCGGCTATGATAACTTAGTAACCAACATGCGCGATCTGGGCGCTGAGATTTGGCGCGAAGAGGAATAGGATTCAGATTATCTGCTATTTGGAAGGAGCGAATTTGCAGTCGTACTGCATATCTCCTTCCAAATTGGGTAATCCTATCCTAATAAGCATTTTAATAGACTTATACTTATATAAAATTGAATAGGTGGTTATTACATGGATCTTCAAATTTCCGATCTGGAAGAAATGAAGCTGACCGATCTGTATAAGCTGGCCAAGAAATACCAGATTCCATACTACGGGCAGCTGAAGAAACGGGAGTTGATCTTCGCCATCCTGCGAGCGCAGGCGGAGCAGAGCGGGCTCATGTTTATGGAAGGCGTGCTCGAAATTTTGCCTGAAGGCTACGGTTTCCTAAGGCCGATTAACTATTTGCCCAGTGCGGAAGACATTTATATTTCAGCTTCTCAAATTCGTAAATTTGATCTTAGAAGCGGCGACCTTGTATCAGGAAAGTGCCGCACACCCAAAGAAAATGAACGTTACTTCGGTTTGCTTCAAGTCAACGCCGTCAACGGCGAGAATCCTGCCAGCGCAGCGGAGCGCCTGCATTTCCCGGCACTAACGCCTCTTTATCCGCAAGACAAGCTGCCGCTCGAAACATCCCCTACTCATTTGTCTACCCGAATAATGGATTTGCTCGCTCCTGTAGGCCTCGGGCAGCGCGGTTTGATTGTAGCACCTCCCAAAGCGGGGAAAACGCTCCTCCTAAAAGAAATTGCCAACAGTATCTCCACTAACAATCCCGAGATTGCACTGTTTGTATTATTAATTGATGAACGTCCTGAGGAAGTAACGGATATGCAGCGTTCGGTTAAAGGCGAAGTGGTTGCATCAACCTTTGATGAGCTTCCCGAGAACCATATCAAAGTTGCAGAGCTTGTATTGCAGCGGGCACTCCGTCTGGTTGAACATAAAAAAGACGTTGTCATTCTGCTGGACAGCATTACCCGGCTGGCACGCGCTTATAACCTTGTAGTTCCTCCATCCGGACGTACGCTTAGCGGAGGGATTGATCCTGCAGCATTCCATCGGCCGAAGCGGTTTTTTGGATCTGCACGGAATGTGGAAGAGGGCGGCAGCCTGACGATACTCGCTACAGCGCTGATTGATACCGGGTCACGTATGGATGATATTATTTATGAAGAATTTAAAGGTACGGGCAATATGGAGCTTCATTTGGACCGCAAGCTGGCGGAACGCCGGATTTTCCCGGCTATCGATATCCGCCGTTCGGGAACACGCCGCGAAGAAGTGCTGCTGAGCAAGGAAGAGCTGGATACGATTTGGTCTATCCGCAAGAATATGAACGAATCGTATGACTTCGTGGAAGGTTTCCTTAAGAAGCTCCGTGACAGCAAGACTAACGCAGAGTTCCTCGCCTCATTTGATGTGGCCGGAAGTAAGGATTCCTCATCGCCGAGCGGAACTGCCAGCAGTGGAGGGACTTCCAACAGCGGCTCATCCGCGCGCCGGACCCCGCGTCCCAAGACACCTACTGTCCCTACAACTTGAGAATAGATAACAAGAGGAGAATAACATGTATTTGGTATATGCCGATGAACAAGGTAACGTATATGATCATCCTGAGCTGTATGGCCTGGCCCGCAGCGGAGATATGATTGTTGAGATGCTGGAAGAAGAATTAATCCCGCTGCCGGAAGGGGCTACCCTAGTTGGCCTACCAAGCACACGGGCAGTGGGCATGAATCCCGAGACAGGTGAAATGCTGCCGCTGCCGGAGGGGTCCCAGGCTGTTGGGGCACTGCTTCCGCAAGGATTTACTAGATTATGCCTGCCAGGCTATGTCAAGACAGACAAGTCGTATAAGCTCCCGCTCTTTGGCTATTCCGCTGTAGTGTGGAAGGATGGCGGATTCTACGTCGCTGCAGATCTGACGGATGATCCGGAGCAGTGGAATCCTCTCAACTGTGACCGCGAGGATGTAGAAGTAGGGGTAGGTGCCTTAACGACTAAGTATCCGGAAAACAGACTATACGATCACCTTTCTAATTGTGCGCTGGGTTATGAATGCCTTACGTCCTCCAATACGTTTCTTGGACGGTGGGAGGGCGCCGTTCCTGTTTCTTATTCGTGTAATGCCGGGTGCTTCGGCTGTATATCAGAACAGCCTGACGACAGCGGATTTGTCTCCCCCCAGACACGGATGAACTTCCGTCCTACGGTCAGCGAGATCACAGAAGTGATGCTGGAGCATCTGAAGACACCGCAGTCGATAATCAGCTTCGGCCAGGGCTGCGAAGGTGAGCCTTCTACCCAAGCTAAGCTGATTATCGAGTCGATCCGTGAAGTGCGCTCAGTTACCGATATGGGCTATATCAATATCAACACCAATGCCGGACTGAGTGATCATATCCGCGGGATCGTGGATGCAGGACTTGATCTGATGCGGGTCAGCACAATCAGTGCGCTGGACGATCATTATAATGCCTATTACAAGCCGCGGGGCTATACCCTCGCCAATGTGGAGAAGTCGCTGAAGTATGCTGCTTCGCAAGGGGTGTATACCTCCATTAATTATCTGATCTTCCCTGGAGTAACAGACCGGGAGGAGGAGATTGAAGCCATGGTCGAATTTGTCAGACGCACGGATCTGAAGCTGATACAGATGCGCAACCTTAATATTGATCCCGAGAGCTATCTGGAACTAATCCCTCCGGCCCGGGGAGAAATTCTGGGGATGAAGACCATGCTTGATATCTTCCGCGAGGAACTGCCGGAAGTGGTTATTGGTTCGTATACACATGTACCCCCTGCCGATTTAGCACGGGCCAAAGAGCGTCGTGTACGGCTCTAACCGGTACCCGGATTTAAATTTATTGCAGAGACTATTATTTCGTGCTAGAATGTCGTTGTATGTTTAATAACTCTGGGTCCGCATGAGTCCTAGGGCATGAGAGGTGAAATTCAAATGCAAGCAGCCATTCAACCAAAGTATAATATCACTAAGGTAACCTGCGCATGTGGCAACACTTTCGAATCCGGTTCTGTTAAACAAGAGCTACGCGTCGAAATTTGCTCTAACTGCCATCCATTCTTCACTGGCAAGCAGAAGTTCCTTGATGCCGGTGGTCGCGTTGATAAATTCAAGAAGAAATACGGTATCTAATCGCCTCTGCCGCGTTTGCGGCTTAAGGATTAGACTGCTCCCCGGATGGTATATCCGGGGAGTTTTTATTTACCTGAATAAGCAGGATGCGCGTCTCTCCGGCATGTTTTCAATCAGGAGAGATATTGGGTAACCCATATATTCCCAAAATTTAAGTCGGTTTCTTGTGGACGGGTTGATTTTTAATGGGGTGTGAGCTATACTTATCTTCGCCGTGCTAGACGGGGAGGTAGCGGTGCCCTGTAACTCGCAATCCGCTGTAGCGAGGTTGAATTCCTGTTAGAGGTGCTGTCGATGTGAGGCCTTGGTCCCTATGGGCTGTGTTGACGGTTGGGTCCTCCGCAATGAGTGCTTGTGAACCTGGTCAGGTCCGGAAGGAAGCAGCCATAAGCAAGTTTACTCTTGTGCCGGAGGGTGGCCTAGCCCGAGCAGTCTCGTAGGGTTGCCGCTTGGATCGCAGCCATCAATAACAGGTGCACGGTTTATATTCGGTTAATGATAGCATCTTTGCCACAAGCGAAGATGCTTTTTGTTTTTGGTCAAAGTCTGGGGAATATAGTATAATAAATTAGCGACAAATGCCGGAAAGCGGCAGCCTAAGAGAGGGTAATGCATAGTGGAACATATCGCGCTGTACCGTGCTTGGCGGCCGCAGTCGTTTCAGGACATGGTAGGGCAACAGCACATTATCCAGACGCTGCAGAATGCAATTCGTGAACAGCGGGTTTCGCATGCCTACCTGTTCAGCGGCCCGCGCGGGACCGGCAAGACGAGTGCTGCCAAAGTTTTGGCCAAAGCAGTCAATTGCGAGAGGGGACCCGGCCCGGAGCCATGCAACGAATGTCCTTCCTGCCTGAGGATTACCGTGGGCAATGTTATGGACGTGCAGGAGATTGATGCGGCGTCGAACCGCGGGGTGGAAGAAATACGCGACCTGCGGGATAAGGTGAAATATGCACCTACCGAAGTGCGCCGTAAAGTGTATATTATTGATGAAGTGCATATGCTGACAACAGAAGCGTTTAACGCTCTGCTTAAGACGCTGGAGGAACCGCCGCCGCATGTCATGTTTATACTGGCGACGACAGAACCTCATAAATTGCCGGCTACGATTATTTCACGCTGCCAGCGCTTTGACTTCCGCCGTGTATCCCTGGAGGAGCAGAGCGGTCGGCTCGCTGAGATCTGTCAGAAGGAGGGCATTACTGCGGATGCAGATGCTCTGCAGTATATCGCCCGTCTCTCTGACGGGGGGATGCGTGATGCGCTGAGTATACTTGATCAAATATCCTCCTTTACAGACGGTAATGTAACTTATCAGCAGGTACTGGGCATGACTGGTGGGATCCCTTCCGAACAGTTTGCCCGCCTGGCAACAGCCATCCTGGATGGTGATATGGGCCGGCTGCTGGAACTGGTAGAGCAGCTGATGCAGGAAGGCAAGAGTGCGGACAAATGTCTGGAGAACCTGCTTTATTACTTCAGGGATTTGCTGATGATCAAAATGGTCCCGGGGGCTGATCAATTAACAGACCGGGTACTGAATCCGGCTGAATTCCGGGACATGGCGGCTGCATTCTCACGGGAGCGGCTGTTTCAGATTGTAGAAACCTTAAACCGCTATCTTGGAGAAATGAAATATGCGACACATCCGCAGACATTGTTTGAAGTAGCACTTATGAAGCTGTGCAGCATGCAGCAGGAAGCCGCGCCATCCTTGCATGCGGCAACCCCGGTAGCCGGTGCTATGCGGGCTGAACCGTCAACCAGCGGTCAGGCTGCTGATGCGGGAGAACTAGAGGCTTTGAAGCGGCAGATTGCTGCTTTAGAGAAGAAGCTGGAACAGGCCATACAGTCAGGAGGAGTCTCGGGCGGTGGACGCGATGCAGCACCTGCACCGCGGGCATCAGCGGCAAGCTCCGCTCCCCGTATCTCATCTCCTTCCAAGCTGCCTCCGCAGCTTGACAAATTCATCGCCGGCAAGGATAATCCTGATTTCGCGGCGGTTTATAAGCAGTGGAGTCTGGTGCTGCAGGGAGTGAAAGAGGAGAAAGTTACAGTACACGCATGGTTTGTTGACGGTGAGCCGGTGTCCGTTATGGAGGATGCGGTGCTTGTAGCGTTTAAGAACACAATTCACCGCGATACTACCGAGAAACCGGCCAATAGGCAGGTGATCGAGAATGTGTTTGCTGCACGCCTCGGCAAGCCTTACCGGCTGGTGACAATCATGCAGCGGGACTGGAATGAGGCCGCCCAGAAGTCTGCTGCCCAACCCGGGACAGAGGAGTTACGTCTGGAGCATGAGCATGAAGAAGCAGGGGCGAAGACCGAACCATGGATTGACGAGGCCATCCAGCTCTTTGGAGAAGACCTTGTTGTCATAAAAGAGTAATACTTTTAGTCTAATAGCGCATACAGCGCATTTCAAAGGAGAGAGTAACTATGAATAATATGAATCAAATGATGAAACAGGTTAAAAAAATGCAGGAACAAATGCTCAAGGCACAGGAAGAGCTGGGCAGCAAGACCATTGAAGGATCATCCGGCGGCGGTGTAGTTACAGTGCAGGTTAATGGCCACAAGAAATTGCTGTCCATTCAGATTAAGCCTGAGGCTGTTGACCCGGAAGATATTGAAATGTTGCAGGACCTCGTGATCACAGCAGTGAACGATGCGCTTACACAAGCAGAAGAGCTGGCTAACAATGATATGGGGAAATTCACTGGCGGAATGAAGATCCCGGGCTTATTCTAGGCCGGCAACACTCTAGCCCAAAGGAGAATCATCACTTTGTATTATCCAGAACCGCTAGCCAAGCTGATTGATGCTTTTACGCGTTTGCCCGGAATAGGGCCGAAGACAGCAGCCCGGCTGGCTTTTCATGTGCTTAACATGAAAGAGGACGAAGTTATTGATTTTGCCAAGGCGCTGGTCAGCGTCAAACGAAATCTTCATTATTGCTCTGTCTGCTGTAATATCACTGATACTGATCCATGCCGGATCTGCCAGGACAAAACCCGTGATACCTCAGTGATATGTGTGGTCCAGGATTCCAAGGATCTTGTTGCCATAGAGCGCACTAAGGAGTTTGACGGTTATTATCATGTCCTGCAGGGAGCGATCTCGCCAATGGAGGGTATAGGTCCGGATGATATCCGTCTTAAGGAGCTGTTGACCCGTCTGAGCGACGAGAGGGTGAAGGAGCTTATAATGGCGACTAACCCGAATATTGAGGGTGAAGCTACTGCTATGTATATTTCACGCCTTGTCCGGCCCTTCGATATTAAAATAACTAGAATAGCCCATGGCTTGCCCGTAGGCGGCGATTTAGAGTATGCGGATGAAGTAACTCTCTCCAAAGCGCTGGAAGGCCGTCGCGAGCTGTGAGCTGTCTTGAAACGGATATGTCATAACCATCTATGCTAAAAGAGGCCCAGTAGGGCTTCTTTTTTTTGCCCATTTCCATAACCTGTGCCGCGGGATGACGCTGATTTTAGTTCTAAGTTTGTCCCTACTCCGATAAGAATGAGAATATGTAGCGATGCAGAGGCACGCATAGTAATGAGGTTCTTAAGGGGGAGTCATTTATGGGATGGTGGAGTAGCAAATGGCAATGGGGCAGCGAGAAAAGCCTCAGAGAGTCTAAGTTAGATGAGGATTGGCATGTGTTCCTGGACGTGCGTAAGGCGCAGGCCGAATGGGAAAGAGCGTATCTGATGTTCGACGAGGCGCTGGGGCAGGATCAGATTGATTACGCCATTTATATTTTAGAAGCGGCAGAGCGCAAATATCAGATTCATCTTAAGCATGCGAAGAGTTTGGGAATCAACCGCAGTCAGATGTAAGACCGTTTTAGTAAAAGCGAAGGAGGATCGGTATGCTAAGAACGATTGCAATAGGTGTTCTGATTGGATCGGCAATTCTGCTTACCCTGATTGTATTCCGGAAAAAGTTGGGCTGGGCCTGGCTCAGTTTATTTGGCACTCATCTAATTCTTGCTGCACTCGGCATTTATATAGTCAATTTCTCGGGACTGCTAACCGAAATCTATATTCCGTTGAATCCGGCAACCATAGGCGCAGTAACGGTTTTGGGGCTTCCGGGAGTGATTATGCTGCTCGGTTTAAAAATAACTTTGTTTTAATGGTTGACGGGGCTCCGAGATTTATGATACATTAAGTCTCGGCCCTTTGGACAAGCTATTCATTGATAACTTGTTCGGAAGACGAGCGAAAAAAGAAATTAAAAAAACGCTTGACTTAAACAAAGATGCTATGATATATTATAAAGGTCGCTGCTGACAAGCGACGACAACGAAAAAAGAGACATTGATCTTTGAAAACTGAACAACGAGTGAGTGGGAAA
>NZ_LN831208.1:63709-66267 GCF_001368795.1 Paenibacillus ihuae | reverse complement strand
TTTGCACTTTGTGTGATGAACTGAATGTCTAGCGGCAGCGTCTGTTTCACAGACGCATGTTTGGTGGCGATAGCGGAAGGGTTCCACGCGTACCCATCCCGAACACGACCGTTAAGCCTTCCAGCGCCGATGGTACTTGGACCGAAGGGTCCTGGGAGAGTAGGACGTCGCCAAGCACATGAAGCCATTGTTGAGTCATCGACAATGGCTTTTTTTGTTGTTTATACCTGGATAGAAAGACTGGTTATAGAGATGGATTTACTATAAAAGCGTTTACAATTGAGTGACATTTTTGTTACCGACGGCATGGTATATCCAAGTATAATAGAAAAGTGCAAATATTAAGCAGCACCTTAATACGAATGAACTACTGATAAATTCTAAATTTGAATTTTCTTGTGTCTTTTGATGCATGGTAGAGGTAAGGAGGATTTAAGGTATGAAGCTAACCCGACCCTTATGGATATTATTTATTGTTTGTATAGTGAGTGTAATGTTTACTGGTTGCGGAGCGAAAGAGCCCAACTGGGATACTTTTGAGGGAGCACTTAATGAAAAAAGCTTTCCTGTCCCTAAGGAAGCCAGTTCTCCTGACCGGGCTACTACAAATGTTGCTATGGACTATGTCCGTTACTCCTTGTCTGGAATTAAGGAAAAGGAGGGTGTACCCGAGGCTTACCTGAAAGCGATTGAAGCTTGGGGGTGGGAGGAACAAAAAGGGGAAGAGGATGCGGGAAGCTCCCGTGTTTTTCAAAAGGACGGACTAATTGTACATTTAACCGTACATGACGGCTATTTCACAGTAATGATTCCGAAGGAAAAGAAAGCCTCCATAAAAGGGCTGAAGAGTAAATAAATAAACGCCGTCCAATTTGGACGGCGTTTATTATTGAATCATATATCAATTTTGCACAAGGGACTGCTGTTGTCGGTAGGCGATGAACGTATGTATGCAGTTCTGCAATTATTGAGCGTAATAGGAAACGTCTGCAGGATTGAATTTCAGCATCCCGCCTTCATCATCTCGGCGCAGTCTCAGCAGGGTATACAGCCGGGGCAAGAGCAGCCAGAGATGGCAGATTACCAAGGAGGTTGTGAACGCCGGAGGAGCCCACACAATAAAAAGTGCGGCAATGCATAGGCCGATCCAGAAATTATGCAGCTGCACCTTACGAAAGACGCTGTAGCTGATATATTGATCCGGCATATAGCCGAGCCAAGGCAGACGAAGAGATACCTTCCACCGTTTAGCGATGGGGTGCCCGGTAATAAGGAGGACGGACCGTGAGATGACATACTGGACCCATAATACAACGGGAGCCGCAACAACCATATACAACAGGCTCCACCAGGAGAGGAATATGGTCTCCAGTACTACGAATAATAAAGGAAGTGCAATGTAGATCCGCAGCTTGGCAGTAGTCAGATTTATTTTTTTGATAAGCTTGTATTGATAGAATGTAGCTGCACCTTTGGTGTTGGGTTCCATAAAGAAAGTCTGACCTCCTCGAGAGTTCTCATGTTAATAATATCGGCTGTCTGCGGCGTTTTATTAAACTTCAGCAGGAGAATCACCAGCCTGGCGATCACAGAATATATATATTTTGAGTCACCCGGATAGGAAAAAACTATGAAAAGGTTTAAAATGATAGAAGGTGTAACATACTGTTCTTAAAAGAGTCAAGGTGGGATGGATATGGAACAGCAAACCGGACAGTCCTGCATTATTTGCGGGCAGATGAAAGAAGAAGGTATTGTTATTGTCTCGCATTTCATTTGTGAAGATTGCGAGAGCGAAATGGTGCGTACGGATGCTGAGGACATTAAGTACCGTTTTTTCATTGGCCGGATGAAGAAAATCGGACTCCAAAAGAACGCCTGATCCGAGTGAAGGCATTTGTAACAACAGTGTAAAGAGAGCGGGCGGTGGATCTGTGTCGCAATGGCTGCATTATAAGCAATTAATTTAACGGCTTCCCCGTGTTGTGGCGGGAGGGGCCGTTTTGTTGTGCGGATGATGCTTTTACGCGGAATAATAGGCGTTTAGGCATATTTGCGTTAAAATAGAGGTAACCCCCAGGGAAGGATAAGAACATGAACATTTTAGAGCCTGGCAGGGCACCGATATATGAGATGCTGGAACAATATAGACTTAAGGGTAATATATCTTATCACGTGCCCGGCCACAAGAACGGTGAGGCCTATAGCGGAGCTGAAGGGGCAGGATATCTGGATGAGATCATGAGGTACGACGTGACGGAAATTACCGGAACGGATGATCTTCACCACCCGGAAGGGGTCATTAGGGAGGCGCAGCTGCTGGCTGCAGATTGTTTTGGGGCGGAAGAAAGCTTTTTGCTGGTCGGCGGAAGCACCGCCGGCAATCTGGCACTTATCTTGACCGTTTGCCCGGACCCGGGGATGGTTCTGATTCTGCAGCGTAATGTCCATAAGTCGGTGATCCACGGCTTAATGCTGGCTGGCGTGCGGGCAGTTTTCCTCGAGCCGCAGCTGGATGCGGACAGCGGCCTCGCTGTTGCTCCGGCGGCTGAAGCGGT
>NZ_LN831208.1:41192-62476 GCF_001368795.1 Paenibacillus ihuae | reverse complement strand
ATTCGAGCTGCAGCGCAGGCTCGAAGAGAAGGGCATTGTGCCGGAGATGAGCGACGACCGGCACGTAGTGCTTGCCTTCAGCCTCGGCTCGAAGGCTGAGGATACATTCACGCTGCTGGCCGCGCTGCGGGAAATAGACGCCGAAATGGCGGCGGTTGGCCTTTCTAATCTGAGCGCGGCAGCTGAACCGTTCTCCCGTTCTCCTTCCTTGAATGAGGCAGAGGACAATCTATCTCCATCCGCTGAAGTTTCCACGTGGAACAATTCTATTAAATCGCTTATTTCACAGCCGGTGACGTTTTCCCTGAAGCCGGTGACAGCAGGCGAAACCGAAAGCATACCCCTCGAATACAGTGTAGGGAGAGTAGCGGCAGAGATGGTAATCCCTTATCCGCCTGGCATTCCGCTCTTGTATCCGGGAGAAGTCATAAGTGAAGCAGCATGCAGAAGGCTGGCAGCACTCCGTCAGGGAGGGGCTAAGTTTCAGGCCTGCGCAGACCCCGCCTTACGGCGTATAGTGGTTTACAACAATATGAAGGGCGGAGAAGTATAAGTGGGACGTGAAGGTTTTTTCATTACTTTGGAGGGAGGCGATGGCTCAGGAAAAACAACTGTGCTGGGCAGGGTAGCCGCTTATCTGCAGAATCACTCCATGCCTTATATCATTACCCGCGAACCGGGGGGCATTGAAATCGCCGAGAAGATCCGCTCCATTATTCTTGACCCTACCCATACGGCGATGGATGCGCGGACGGAAGCGCTGCTCTATGCGGCTGCAAGAAGCCAGCATTTGGCGGAGGTAGTTGAGCCGGCACTAAAAGAAGGCCTTACGGTGCTTTGCGACCGTTTTGTCGACAGCAGCCTGGTCTATCAGGGCTTTGCACGAGGCCTTGGAATCGAAAAAGTGCGGAGCATTAATGACTTTGCAACCGGAGGCCGCACACCGGATCTTACGTTTTACCTGGATGTAGAGCCGGAGGTAGGCCTCTCTAGAATTGCTGCCAATCAGGACCGCGAGGTTAACCGCCTTGATCTGGAGAGTCTTGCCTTCCATCAGAAGGTTCGTGAAGGCTATCAGCTGGTGACTCAGTCCGATCCTGGCCGTATTGTCGTTCTGGATGCCAATCGCCCGATCCATATGGTCGAGCAGGACATCGTGCATACGCTGAAAGAGCGGATATTAAAGGGTTTTTAAGGCATATTGTCTAATATATCTTAAGTGGGCAGCGTTATAGGTGAGTTATCTAACCAAACTTTTAGGAGGAATGCGAAGATGAAGCTAATCATTGCTATTATCCAGGACAAAGACAGTAACCGGTTGTCCAGTGAACTCGTCAAAGCCAATTTCCGTGCCACCAAACTGGCCAGTACAGGCGGATTCCTGCGGGCAGGCAATACAACATTTCTGATTGGTGTAGATGATAGCCAGGTTGAACCTGTGCTGAGTGTTATCCGTAATAGCTGCAAGGTGCGTGAGCAGCTGGTTACCCCGGTTACTCCGATGAGCGGAACGACGGATTCCTATTTGCCGCTTCCTGTAGAGGTACAGGTGGGCGGAGCTACAGTATTTGTACTGCCTGTCGATCGTTTTGAGCATTATTGAGCATACTAGAGTAAACGATAAGGGCGGTAGATACCATTGAAGATTAACCCGGGCTACAGGCCCTTAAAAAGTGAACTCCCGAACGCTGATGCGGAACGCAGGCCTATCCAGCAGAAGACGTTTAGCGATGTTTTTCAGCAGCAGGGACAGCAGAAAACCATTGATGAATTGAACCGCCAGATTAAAGATATTCAACAGCAAGGCGACCGGCTGGCTAAATCCATGACCGTCCGTGAGCTTGCGATATATAGAAATCTTATCAAACGTTTTCTGGAAGAAACGGCGCGGCGCGGCGTTATTCTCAAGGAGACAAAGGGCTGGGACCGCCGCGGCCGTGGCAAACGTTACAAGCTGCTGGAGGAGATTGACGCGGCACTCTTGAATTTGGCCGATGAGCTGCTGGAGAGCGAGCAGGGCCGGATTGATCTGCTGGGGCGTGTTGGAGAAATCCGCGGTATGCTGATTAACCTTTCTTTCTAAAAGAAGTTGGAGGAATTTATGCCTTTTCATGATATATTAGGCCAGGAGGATGCCAAACGCCTGCTGCAGAATGCACTGCGCAAGGATGCAGTCAGTCATGCGTATTTGTTCACCGGCCCAGCCGGAAGCGGACAGATGTCAACTGCACTCATGTTTGCCCAGGCGATATTTTGCACAAAGCTTAAGGATGATGCCTGCGGAGAGTGCCTGGAATGCCGCAAAGTAGAGCATGGCAACCATCCCGATCTGACTTTACTCAAGCCTGACGGGGCAAGCATTAAGATCGATCAGATCCGTGAGCTGCAGCGTGTTTTTTCCTACCGGTCTGAAGGAGTTAACCCAAAGGTTTACATTATAGAGGGAGCGGACAAAATGACGGTGCAGGCCGCCAACAGTCTGCTTAAGTTTTTGGAGGAGCCGCCTGCTCCGGCAGTCGGTATTCTGATCTCCGATAACAGCAGTTCCCTGCTTCCAACCATCCAGTCGAGAACCCAGCGCATCCCTTTCAGCCCGCTGCATCCTGATATTATGCTTCAGGCTTTGTCAGGGGAGGGGGTTCCGGTACCGCTGGCACGGTGTGCAGTATCACTGACTTCAGGGCTCGACGGCTGCAGGGAACTTTTGGCACAGAATTGGTTTGCAGAAATGAGAAATCTAGTGTTACAATTAGCAAAGGAGTCTATGGGCAAAAGCAGCTCTGCAGTGGCAACAGCCGGACAGAAGCTGTTCAAGACCGGGCTCGGTGAACATTTGGATACTCTTTTTAGCATGTTCCATCTTTGGTTTAAAGATATGCTCTACTTCCTGTACCGAAGACACGAAAGCATCGTTTTCATAGATCAGTTAGACTTTATTTCCAGACATGCCCGTCAGCGGAGTACGGAGCAATGGGTGGCTTATATGGAATTCGCAGCGGAGAGTAGTCGCAGGCTCCGTTCTAATGCTAACGCCCAATTGTGTCTGGAGCAGTTTTTAATCCGATTGGAAAGTTGAAGACTTAGTTGTGATATCATCCTCCGGATCAACGCTTCAGCCTGGAAGTATGGGTTTAACGGATAAGGAAGGACAAGCATCGATCACCAGGGAGCGGATTTGCTTAAGGGTTCCTTTTACCGGCAAACAAGGGGGTTAATTTTTGTACAGCGTAGTAGGCGTCCGCTTTAAAAAGGCGGGTAAAATATATTATTTCGATCCACTTGATTTCCCGATTGAACGTGATCAATGCGTTATTGTGGAGACGGCAAGAGGGGTAGAATACGGTAGAGTTGTCGTTGGCAAAAAAGAGGTGCAGGAAGCCGATGTTGTATTACCTCTCAAAAAAGTCATGCGGATCGCCGGGGAAACCGACGCACGTGTGGTGGAGGAGAACAAAGGTGCAGCAAAGGACGCTTTCACCACCTGTTTAAATAAAATCCGCGATCATGGCCTCAAAATGAAGCTGGTGGATGTAGAATTCACGTTTGACCGCAACAAGATCATATTTTATTTCACCGCCGAGGGCCGCGTCGATTTCCGCGAATTGGTCAAGGACCTGGCGAGTATATTCCGTACCCGTATCGAGCTGCGTCAGATCGGTGTACGCGATGAAGCCAAGATGCTGGGTGGACTTGGACCTTGCGGGCGGGTGCTGTGCTGCTCCTCCTGGCTTGGGGATTTCGAGCCGGTATCAATAAAAATGGCTAAAGATCAGAATCTTTCGCTCAATCCGACCAAAATCTCCGGTTTGTGCGGACGGCTGATGTGCTGCCTGAAGTTTGAGCATGATAATTACGAAAGTACAAAAGAAGAAATGCCGGCGGTAGGCAAAATCGTCGTAACCTCATTGGGCGACGGTAAAGTAGTAGGAATTAATGCCGGAAACCGCACGGTCCATGTGCAGTTGTTCGAAGTGGGCAAAGTTAAGGAACTTCCAATGGATGATGTTGTCGTCAAGTAAACCATATAAGGTTACTTTCGGGGTGGAAACTTGGAGAAGATAAATATATTTGCACACATGCAGGAGATGGAAGCGCAGATGGAAACGATGCGCGCAAGTCTCGGAGATTGGAAACAGACGGTTAAGGAATTAATGGAGGCCAATCAAAGGCTCAGTCTGGAAAATGAACAGCTCCGCAAAATATTGAAAAGGGACACACCTTTGGATCCCGCCGTGGATACGGCAGAGGCGGAAGCACTTTTGGCTGCCAGTGAAGGAACAGAGGAGGTTGTCGGGGAAGGTTACGATAACCTGGCCCGGTTGTATCACGAAGGCTTTCACATCTGTAATGTCTATTTCGGGCATTTGCGTACAGAGGGTGATTGTCTGTTCTGTCTTTCTTTTCTTAATAAATAAGGATATCCAGCCGTAGGAGATTTACGCCTACGGTTTTTTTGAATTTCTAACAAACGTTTAGGAGATTACAATGACGAATTCTTATAATGAATTGCCTGTGCCGCTGCTTCCCTCAGAGCGGGTTGATGACTTATTGACTCATGATTTGCGGATTATTCAGAGTGATGAGGTATTTAGCTTCTCCATGGATGCCGTATTGCTTGCCCGTTTCGCCAGTATCCCGCCACGGGGCAGAGTGCTGGATTTGTGTACCGGGAATGGGGTAATCCCCATGCTGCTCACCACACGCACTAAAGCTTCTATAGAAGGGATTGAACTCCAGCCCCGTCTGGCTGATATGGCCCGGCGCAGTGTTGCTATGAACGGACTGGAGGAGCGGGTAACTATTCATGAGGGGGATTTGCGCGAGCTGCATACGGTCGCAGGGTACGGTGTATACGATGCGATCACGGTTAATCCGCCTTATATGCCGCTTAACGGAAGTGATCTTAAATTGAATACACATCAGGCTATGGCCCGCCACGAGATCGGCTGTACTCTGGAAGAGGTGATTCAGGCTTGTGTCCGGCTGGTGCGTACCGGGGGCAAGGTAAGTATGGTTCATAAACCCCAGCGTTTAGTGGATATTATAAGTCTGATGAGACAATACCGGCTGGAGCCGAAGCTGATCCGTTTTGTCCATCCGCGGGCACATCTGGAGGCGAATATGGTATTGATTGAAGCTGCACGTGATGGGAAACCAGAGGTGCGTTTACAACCTCCGCTCATCGTATATAATGAGGACAATCAATACTGTTCAGAAATAATGGATATTTACTATGGAAACAAAGAAGGGTAACCACCAATGACGATAACATGCCAAAGCAGCTTTCAAAGAAACCATGAAACAGATAAACCGGAAGGAAGCGGGTGTCTGTACCTGGTTGCTACACCGATCGGTAATCTGGAGGACATGACTTATCGCGCGGTGCGGACTTTGCAGGAATGCGAGATTATTGCGGCTGAGGACACGAGACAGACACGCAAACTGCTGAGCCATTTTGAAATAACACCTTCGATGCTATTCAGTTACCATGAGCATAATAAGGGAGCCAGCGGCCCTGAATTGATACGGTATATAATAGAAGGAAAAAATCTGGCCCTTGTCAGCGATGCAGGTCTTCCGGCCATTTCGGACCCTGGTGCAGACCTGGTTGCCCTCGCCGTCAGCCATGGAATTCCGGTCATTCCGATCCCAGGAGCTAACGCAGCACTGTCAGCTTTGATTGCGTCCGGACTGCCGACTGCCAGCTTCACCTTTATTGGTTTCCTGCCGAGAGAACGCAAGGATATCCGTGCGGTATTATCCGGTCTCCGTGCCGTACAAGGAACCCTGTTGTTCTATGAATCCCCGCATAGGGTAGCTAAGACATTAGTCCACCTGCAGGAGGCATTCGGCAACCGCAGGGTGGTTCTAGCCCGTGAGCTGACAAAAAGATATGAGGAGTTTCTGCGCGGAACCATTGAGGAATGTATAGCCTGGCTGTCGGAGCATCCGCCGCTTGGTGAATATGTTGTAGTGGTTGAGGGAGAGAGCAAGGAAGAAGCAGAGATTGCGGAGTCCTCCTGGTGGCGTGAGCTGAGTATAGAGCAGCATGTGGAGCACTATGAAAATTCGGGGCTCGCCCGCAAGGAAGCTATGAAAAAAGCAGCCTCCGACCGTGGACTGGCCAAGCGGGATATTTATAACGCATTGCTGGAGCGGGAATAAGAAGTTATTACAGCAATTGATAATCGGCTTGAATATAAGGAGTAATTGTATTTTCTACATTTAATTGGAGTGAATTATTCCTTATATTGGTTTAAGATGTATTTTGTACATTTATATTTATGGAAAAAGGATAGTAACGAGGAATGAACTGGTTATAATTGTATGAAATACAACTAAAATATTATTTCTAACGATATGGTATGAAATAACTGCAGAGAATGCATTTAGTCAATTTCCCCAAATGTGAAAGGAAAGGCTCTGAGGGCGTGCCCGAGAAAGGGCCGGTCTCCCGTCAACCGCCTGATGGTGGCAAAAAAAATACCTCCCGCATAACGGGAGGCCAAGGAGATATAAAAAGGTTAGAATTAACAATTTGATTAGTTCTTATTATACCCTATTTATATTAATTTGTCACAGGGGTAGGGATAGCAGAAATGCATTCATGACAAACAATTTTTCCTTTGAAATAGGTTACGTTCTCGGCGTTGCCGCAGAAGATGCAGGCAGGCTCGTATTTCTTAAGCATGATCCGCTCACCGTCCACGTAAATTTCGAGCGCATCTTTTTCTCCAATGCCAAGTGTACGGCGCAATTCAATCGGAATAACAACCCGTCCAAGCTCGTCTACTTTTCTTACAATTCCAGTTGATTTCATCATTTCAATCGTTGCTCCTCTCAAAGTTCCAAAACGTCATTATTCGACATTGTTCACCGTTTTATGATACTTATAATACCAACCATTCCCAAAACAGTCAACCTTTTTTCAGGTGAATTTTAAGGAGTTTTTTTTAAAGAACTTTTGTACCGCCTGCGATTAGGACGATTTGATGAATAAGTACCAAAAAAAGATTTGTCGATTTGTAAATAGTTTAATTGTCATTATTCGACAAAGTGCGACATAATTCATTATTATACGCTATGTTCCAGCCCGTTTCGAACAAAATGAATTCAAAGGAGTTGATCTCATGAAGCAACTGCTGTCAGAAGAGAAGGTTTTCAAGGATCCGGTTCACAATTATGTCCACGTGCAGGAAACCATTATTTGGAGGCTGATTAATACCAGGGAATTTCAGCGTCTGCGGCGGATCCGCCAGCTTGGCACCTCATATCTTACTTTTCATGGTGCGGAGCACAGCCGGTTCTCGCATTCGCTTGGAGTCTATGAAATAACACGGCGGATTATTTCCCAGTTTGAACGGAGCGGGTATAAGGATTGGATGCCGGAGGAAAGTCTGCTCACCCTGTGTGCCGCGTTGCTGCATGATTTGGGGCATGGACCGTTCTCCCATTCTATAGAAGAAGCCTTCGAGATGAACCATGAGGACTGGACCTGCCGGATCATTCTGGAGGATACGGAAATTACAGCGATACTGAAGGATGTATCAGAGAATTTTCCGGAAAAAGTGGCATCGGTAATCTCCAAAACCTATGAGCATGAGATTGTTGTCAATCTGGTGTCAGGACCGCTTGATGCGGACCGGATGGATTACCTGCTGCGTGATGCATACTACACCGGAGTCAACTACGGGACAATCGATATTGACCGGATTCTTAGAATGCTGCGGCCTTATGACGGCAGGGTAGTAGTTAAAGAATCGGGCATGCATGCGATTGAGGATTATTTGATGTCCCGCTACCAAATGTATTGGCAGGTGTATTTCCACCCGGTTACCCGCAGCTCGGAGATTATTTTGCGGCAGATTTTACGCAGGGCGAAGGAGCTGTTTAAGAACGGCTATACCTTTGGATTCATGATTGAGCCTTTAAGTGATTTATTCAGGGGTGAAGTGACCGTAGAGCAATATCTGCTGCTGGATGAAGCGATGATTCAGACGGCTTTTATGCAGTGGACATTGGAAGCGGATGAACTGCTGAGCGACTTGTGCGGCCGTTTTATTCATCGTAAACTGTATAAATATGTAGAGATGGAGAATCTTGATTCCGAGACGATTGACGAAATCCGCCGCAGTTTTGCGGGAGCCGGACTGAATGCAGAGTATGACCTGGAAATCGATTTTCCAACGGATCTTCCCTATGATGTATTCCGTCCCGGGGACGCTTTTGACAGCAAGCAGATACTGCTGCTCGACCGTCATGACAAGCTAAGGGAAATCTCGGAGGTATCGGATATTGTACGCTCCATCAGCGGGATTCACCGCGGCAGATATCACCTGTATTTTCCGCAGGATAAGCTGCAGAAAGCACTTTTACAGCTGCCGCCTTCTGTAGCAGGGATTTTTGCAAAGTAATACAAAAAAAGTTGGAATTCATCATAGAAATGATGACGGGAAGGAAGCTGCATTATGCAATTATTTGACACCCATACCCATTTAGATGCTCCGCAATTCGACGAGGACCGCGAACAGGTAATCGCGCGGGCGCTGGAAGCCGGAGTGACCAAAATGATCAATATCGGATTTAACCGGGAAACGATTCCAACGACCATGAAATTGGCTGAGACTTATGATTATATTTATGCAGCCGTCGGATGGCATCCGGTGGACGCCATTGACATGAAGGACAGGGACCTGGAATGGATCGCTTCGTTATGCAGCCATCCCAAAGTAGTCGCTATCGGTGAAATCGGACTGGATTACTACTGGGATACCTCCCCCAAAGAGGTACAGCAGGAAGTACTCCGTAAGCAAATCGGGCTGGCCCGGGAACTGGGAATGCCGATCTGTATTCATAACCGGGATGCCCATGAGGATGTGGTACGGATTCTGCGTGAAGAGAAAGCAAACGAGGTCGGCGGAGTAATGCACTCTTTCTCCGGCAGCTGGGAAACCGCCAAAATGTGTCTGGATCTTGGCTTCCATTTGTCCTTCGGCGGGCCCATTACTTTCAAGAATGCAAGGGTTCCCAAAGAGGTGCTTGAGAAGACTCCGCTGGACCGTCTGCTGATTGAAACGGACTCGCCTTATTTGACCCCGCATCCCTTCAGAGGGAAGCGGAATGAGAGCGGTTATGTAAAGCTGGTAGCAGAAGCAGCGGCGGAAATAAAAGGGATTGATTTACAGGAATTGGCGGAAATTACGTATGCGAACGCACTGGAACGATTTGGGATTGTCTGAAATCGGGAGGAAAACCGGTGAAAAAAGAAGTATAGCCGATATATTAAACTTTTTTAATCTTAAAATGGCTGATTATTACAATATTTTAACCATATTTCTGCGTAAACGTGGTTGAATCGTCCTTTACAACATGCATCAAAACAGGATATCATCTTTTCAGTGCAGTGAGCTGTTGTAACTGTGACAGTCACTGATTCATGGATCGTCTCGCTGAGTCTCCGTATGGAGAACGGGGGAACCAATATTGCACTGCCGCATGAACGTACATAGAGTACAGCACAGAAATGCCGCAGACATTATTTGATTTCTTTATGTGGTCTCGGGGTGAATTTGAGGGCAACCGCCGTGAGCGGGTGACCTGAGATAGGGCGTCTCTCTTATGCCCGAACCCGACAGCTAACCTCGTAAGCGCCAGTAAGAGAGGAAACCTCGTGCATAAACATTCTCGCGTATTCTGACATCCGGAGAAGCCACGAAAGAGTCCTCTATGAACTCTTTTTAGGCTTCTTTTGTTTTGAATAATGTGAATGTCCCCAGCATACTGTTATATAACAGGTGATCTGGAGCTGCTATGCCGAGCAGGCGATCCATGAGCAGGAAACGCTGAAGCAATGCGGGCGTATCCTGTTGCAATCTCAAACTTAGTTTCGTCTGAAATCATTCAGTCTACTTAGATAAACTACTTGGACGACGGGGCTATGTAAGGAGGATGGAGAGAGTGGGCGTATTCCAACCAGAGGTATCCCATGATTCGCAATCATCCAGCAGGTCTTTCGCATTACGGTGGAAGCAAGTGAATCCTCGCGTACTTTCGCTTGCAGGTGTGGTATCAATTGTTATCGCGCTGTTTATTCTGCTGTACGTACACGGTCAAGGCAACAAAGTTATAAATTTAGTAATAGACGGTGAAGTACTGACGCTGGAGACGCGTGAAGCGCTGCTTAGCGACGTGCTGGCAAAAGAACAAATTTCGCTGCTGCCGCATGATGAAGTATCCATTGGCCTTAGTGATGAAATACAAGACGGCGACCGTGTCGTAATTACCCGAGCGCAGAAGCTCACGCTTACTGCAGATGGTACAACCAAAACGCTGTACACCACTGAGGATAAACTCGGTGAGGCTATCCAAAAACTAGGCTATAGCCTGGAAAGCAATGACAAGATTTTCCCTTCGCTTGAAACCGCAGTTTCACCCGGCATGGAAGTCAAGATTGTACGTGTCACCAAACAAACGGTGGAACGGACCGTAAGCTTGCCTTTCCGGGTCATCAAAACCGCAGACCCTTCCCTGTATAAGGGAGACGTAAGAGTGGCACAGGCAGGCAAACCAGGCGCGATCATCCAGCATATCGAGAAGACTTATCAGGACGGTAAGCTGGTATCGATGAGCATGGTCGGCAAGGAAGTTCAGACGGTTACCAAAGACAAAGTTATTGCCGTTGGAACTAAGGCACTTCCCAAAGCTACTGTAGCTGCAGCAACTTCCACCAAAAAAACTACCTCCAGTTCAGCCAAAACTACTGCAGCAAGCAACGTCGTGCATAAGGCAGGCGTAGATTTTGAGTATAAGAGAATGATCAAAAATGTCTCCATGACCGCCTATTCATCCGAAGAGCCGGGAATTGGAACAAGAACAGCTTCCGGAACACGCGTAACCGAAGGCCGTACTATTGCTGTTGATCCGGATGTAATACCTATCGGCTGGTGGGTGTACATTGAGGGATTAGGGTTTCGCCGTGCAGAGGATACAGGCGGTGCCATCAAAGGCAACAAGATCGATGTATACTACGATTCACTGAGTAACGCCCGTAATTTCGGCCGGAAATCCCGTACGATCTATGTGATCGGACCTGTGAAGCCGGAGCTGAATTAAGGCGGCTGTATTTTGCAAATTAGTGATTAATAAGATATAGTGAGGGTAGCACTTTACGAACGGGCTAGCTCATCACTTATACATTCTTTAGCCAAAAAGAAGAGGAGCGAATCCTCTTCTTTTTGTGTTTCATTGGAAGGAGCGGAACGATGATCAGGGAATTAATTGTGGTGGAAGGCAAAAGTGATACGGTAGCCGTTAAACGGGCGGTAGAGGCCGATACGATAGAGACGGGCGGATCCGCAGTAGACGGCAAGGTCATTGCCAAAATAGCGCTGGCGATGGAGCGCAGGGGGGTTATAATCCTCACGGATCCTGACCATGCTGGAGAACGCATACGCAAGATTGTTTCGTCCAAGGTGCCGGGCTGCAAGCATGCCTTTATACCGGAGAAGGATGCTACCCGAAAAGGCGATATCGGAGTAGAGAATGCTTCGCCAGAGGCGATTCGTCATGCACTTGAGCATGTGCATACCTCCTTTGAGGGGGCACCTGCTCTGATCGGGGTTGACGATCTGATGGCAGCCGGAATGCTGGTGCATCCGGCGGCGGCAGAACGGAGAATGGCACTCGGCAATGTGCTGGGCATTGGCTACTGCAACGGCAAGCAGCTTTTCAAGCGGCTGGCGATGTTTGGTATTACGCGGGAGGAATTCGAAGCGGCCCTCGCGCAAATTGATCAGGGAGGCATTACTACATGAGCGGACATGAGAATATCTCATCCCCAACACGGACCAAGGAAATTATTCAGCGCTACGGATTTTCGTTCAAAAAAAGCTTGGGTCAGAACTTTCTGATCGACCAGAATATTCTGGATAAAATTGTGGACGCCGCGGGGCTTAGCGCTTCGTCAGGCGCTTTGGAGATCGGCCCGGGGATTGGCGCGTTAACAGAGAGGCTTGCCAAGGAGGCAGGGGCGGTTACTGCGGTGGAAATTGACCGCCGTCTGATCCCGATCCTGCGGGATGTGCTGGCTGCTTATCCGCATGTCAAGGTGCGTAATGACGATGTGCTGAAAGTGAATCTGCAGGAGCTGTTTGCTGAAGATTTCGCTGCCGTGGAGAAAGTTAGTGTTGTTGCCAATTTGCCGTATTATGTGACGACGCCTATCCTCATGAAACTGCTGGAGGAGAAGCTTCCACTTGATAATATTGTCGTCATGATCCAGAAGGAGGTTGCCGAGCGTATGGCAGCTTCCCCAGGCGGCAAGGAATATGGCAGCTTAAGCATTGCCGTGCAATATTACAGCGAGCCTGAGCTGGTATGCATTGTGCCGCGCACAGTGTTTATACCACAGCCGAATGTGGAGTCTGCGGTTATCCGCTTGAAGGTGCGGGAGCGTCCGCCGGTTGAGGTGGCCGATGAGAAGCATTTCTTCGAAGTGGTACAGGCATCGTTCACACAGCGGCGTAAGACGATTGCCAACAACCTTAAAGCCCGCTTCTTCCCGGGCGAAGGCCGGGAGCGCCTGGAGGCGCTGCTGGCTGAGGCTGAAATAGAGCCAACCCGCCGGGGGGAGACGCTCAGCATTGCCGAATATGCACGGCTAAGCGCTGTGCTGCTGGCTGCAGGAATTGCATAGGCTGACTGCAGCCAAGCCTGCTGTATTTTGAAAATACGCCTGTTTATGAACCAACCGTGACCTTTGCCCATACGATGGAGGTAGAGGTGGTGTTGTAATGAACTTAGGAGACTTGGTCGTTCGAAAATCATATGGCGGAGATGTGACTTTCCGGGTAGAAAACATAGTGCAGAACGCAGCCGTAATAAAAGGCACAGAATTCCGCCTGCTCGCGGATTCTCCCCTGGACGACTTGATTCAGGTGCCTCCAAGCCGTATTACGGAGCGGGGACAACAGGCACAGATCAAAGCCAAAGAATCGTTAACAAGGCTGCGCAAGGACCGGCAGGAGCAGAGCCAGCGCAGCGGGGAGAGTGCATTAGGCGGCTGGCCGCAGGCTCCCAAGGAAGCGCCCTATTTCGAGGTACCGGGCAAGGTCCTGCACCTGGACGGAGACGCGCTTTATTTGAGCAAAAGTCTGAGCTTATACGAACAGCTCCGGATTCCGGCAGAAGGTCATCATGTCCATGAATCAAAAATGGCGGAAACATTGTACCGGCTCCTGCCCCGTGTCCGTCCTGATATTGTAGTGATCACGGGCCATGACGGTGTGCTGAAGCAGTCGAATACTTATGATTTATACAGCCTGAACAGCTATAAAAATTCGCAGAATTTTGTGGCGGCGATCCGGGTGGCCCGGGAGTATGAGAGGAATTTTGATGCCCTGACGATTGTAGCGGGGGCCTGCCAGTCGCATTTCGAGGCTCTTCTGGGGACGGGCGCTAACTTTGCCAGTTCTCCGGGAAGAATTCTGATCCATGCACTGGACCCGGTGTATATTGCCGCCAAGGCATCCTTCACCTCCATCCGTGATACCGTGAATCTGGGGGATGTGCTAAACCATACCATCAGCGGCAATCAGGGAATGGGCGGGATTGAGACCAGGGGCAGCTTCCGGATCGGCATGCCGCGTCTGCAGAACCTGTCCACGTTAAAGGTTACACCTTCGGCTGTGTAGTAATAATTTATGGAATGACAGGAAGACAAGAGGGGAAGGATAAGCTTAATGCTGTCCTTCTCTTTTTGATATATCCGGAACGGACATGCAGTCTGCTGTTAACTTTTGGCGCAGTTGTTGCCGATAACAAGGGTGATTGACCGGAACTCTACTCTTCTAAAAAAATTCCGTTGACAACTATTTTAGCATCATCTATAATTATTTATTTACTTTGACAAAGTTTGTGAAAAGTTGTATAATGGACAAGGAAAGAGGTGGTCGTCAGGCAATGGCTAATAACGCGCTGTTGGAAATTAAACGCAGTCTTGAAGCTCACGTCGGTCATAAGATCACGTTACGGGCTAACGGTGGTCGTCGTAAAACCGTGGAACGTACCGGTGTCCTGGAAGATACGTACCCTTCTGTATTTATTGTCAAACTGGATCAGGAGCAGCAAACCTTCAAGCGTGTCTCCTATAGCTATGCCGATATACTTACCGAATCTGTGGAAATCACAGTTTGTGAAGATGATGGGCAGATGCGGATTATGTATATTAAAGCTTAAGTATCACAAGGCAGCCTTCCGGATGGGGGCTGTTTTTTTATTTGAATTTCTTTGCGGGGGTTGAATTGTCCCGAATGGCCAGCGGCCTGCAGCAGCATACTATAGGGGCAATAAGATCATCATCTATTACCGCAAGGGAGGAATTTCAGTACATGAGCCGCAGAAGACGAGGCATGATGTCAGAAGAACTGAAAACGGAGCTGGCCAAGGAGCTTGGCTTCTACGAAACGGTGGAACGGGACGGCTGGGGGGGAATCCGGGCACAGGATGCCGGGAATATGGTGAAGCGGGCCATTCAGCTTGCCGAGCAGGCTGCAAGGAAGTCGCCGCTGTAAGTCGCAGGCCAAAAGGGAAGCAGAGGGGGTACCGTCCTTGCGGCGGGGTCCCCTTTTTTTGCTTGTGGAATAAGAATTTATAAGCCATAAAGTATCCTTCTTTTACTCACAGAACTTTTGATCATGGACTTCGTTACAAGTTTCTCATATAATATGTTAAGTTGTTTTTACGGGAAAAGCTGAAGGTGGGTGAACGCCTTGAAAATGTATGAGAAAGCGCCGGCCAAGATCAATTTGATGCTGGACGTGCTTCACAAGCGCGCTGACGGTTTTCATGAGGTGGAAATGATTATGACCATGGTCGATCTCGCAGACCGTCTGGAGTTATCGGAGCTGAAGCGGGATTCGATTATAATATCAAGCCAGGCAGGATATATTCCGCTGGATGAGAAGAACTTGGCCTTTCAGGCGGCCAGGCTTATTAAAGACCGCTATAATGTGAAGAGCGGAGTACATATCCACCTGGATAAAAGAATTCCGGTCGCTGCCGGCCTGGCTGGCGGCAGCAGTGATGCCGCAGCTACGCTGCGCGGCCTGAACCGGCTCTGGCGCCTGAATATCCCGGCGCAGGAGCTGCAGGAACTGGGCGCCGAGCTTGGCTCGGACGTTCCATTCTGCGTCACAGGCGGAACTGCCCTGGCTACGGGCAGGGGGGAACGGCTGATGCCGATCCAGAATCCGCCGCAGTGCTGGGTTGTCCTGGCGAAGCCGCCGATCAATGTCTCGACGGCTGAAGTGTACGGACGTGTACGGTCCAATCAGATTGCCGTGCATCCGTCGGCGCTGCGCATGCAGGAAGCTATCGAAGCAGGCGATTTCGGGGCGGTGTGTGCGAACCTTGGCAACGTGCTGGAGGATGTGACCCTGAAGCTGCATCCGGAGGTTCAGCAGCTGAAGGAAGCCATGGTGAAGCTCGGCGCGGACGGGGTGCTGATGTCCGGCAGCGGACCTACTGTATTCGGGCTGGTCTCCAAGCAATCCAAGGTCGCGAGAATTTACAACGGGCTGCGCGGGTTCTGCAAGGAAGTCTATGCCGTGCGCTCCTTGAGCTAAGCGCTATTAATAATTTAATTATTCCCTGAAGAAACGGAATTACTGTCCCGGAAAGGACGGCAAAGCCGTTTCTTCTTGTATAATTCCGTACAAAAGTGATATTATTTTTAATAATATTCGGTTTTGGCGAGGAGCATTCCGTGAAAAAACTTAAAAGAAGCCAGCGTTTGGTTGATATGACCCAATTTTTACTTGAGAAACCGCATGATTTGCTGCCGCTGTCTACATTTGCTGACCGGTACGGAGCAGCGAAATCATCCGTCAGTGAAGATTTGGCTATTATAAAAGAGGTATTTGAGGGCGAAGGTATGGGCGAGCTGCAGACGCTGGCCGGTGCGGCAGGCGGAGTACGTTATATTCCGCGGATGCCCACCGATATGGCGTTAGCATTCGTAAATCACTTGTGCGGAGAACTTGAAAAGAGCGACCGGATTCTGCCCGGCGGCTATCTGTATATGTCAGACTTGCTTGGACTTCCCTCGGTAATGGAGCAGGCCGGCAAAATCATTGCAACGGCATTCTACGGCGTGGAGATCGATGTAGTGATGACAGTGGAGACCAAAGGGATTCCGCTCGCGTATGCAACAGCTGCGCAGCTGGGGCTGCCCGTAGTACTGGTACGCCGTGATCATCAGGTAACGGAGGGCTCGGCTGTAAGCATTAACTATGTGTCCGGCTCCCATAAGAGCATTCACACCATGTCATTGTCGAGACGGGCTTTGCGGGAGAAGTCACGGGTTCTGATCGTGGATGACTTCATGAAGGCCGGGGGCACCGTGCGCGGCATGGTGGATCTGCTCGGGGAGTTCAATGCGGAAGTGGCCGGGGTTGGCGTACTTGTCGAGTCAGGCGCTGTGGAGACGGAAGAACGTCTGCTGCATGACTACGTGTCGCTGGTAAAACTAACTGAGGTGGATTCCAAAGTACGGAGGATTTCAGCACATCCCGGCAACTATTTTTCCTCTTAGGCAAGACTGTTTACTCAGCTCCAGACTAGGGAGGAAAGTGTCGAAAACATGAGGAACCATTAGAAAACAGCACGAAGTGTGTCGAATTCAATGGTACTGCAAAAATAATCTTCTTCAACAGTCATTTTTTGGAATCAAAAAGAAGGAATTCGCTTTGCTGTGTGGAATTATACACCAAGTCTCTGATGGAAAAAGGTGGTGAACACACACATGCAAATTACGGATGTCAGACTCCGCCGCGTCAACTCTGAGGGGAGAATGAAAGCAATCGCATCCATTACAATCGATAACGAGTTTGTTGTTCATGACATTCGCGTCATCGATGGTAATAACGGGATGTTCGTTGCAATGCCCAGCAAGCGTACACCGGACGGTGAATTCCGCGACATCGCACACCCGATTTCTTCGGGAACACGCGAGAAGATTCAATCTGCGGTTCTGGCCGAGTACGATCGCGCCGCTACGGAAGAAGAAGAGGTCATCGAAGAGGGAGCATAAGTTAAAGCGCTGCCCTCTGATGAACGCCTGCCCTTTGCGGCGGCGTAAGGTCAAGCCGTTTTCAATTGGGGTTCGAAGAAAAGGGAACCATGGCTGCATGGTTCTCTTTTCTTTTTGCCCGGAATGAGATATATTCAGTAGTGAGCTAAAGAAGTAGGAGGTTGGCATTCTTGAAAAGAATGGCTGTTGTACTTGCTGCAGGTCAAGGCAAGCGCATGAAATCTAAATTATATAAAGTACTGCACCCCGTCTGCGGCAAACCGATGGTAGGGCATGTACTTGATACCGTAAAAGCGACCGGATGCGAGCGCAAGATTGTAGTAGTCGGACACGGCGCAGAGACTGTTAAAGCTTATATAGGCCAGAATGCTGAATATGTGCTGCAGGAAACGCAGCTGGGAACCGGTCATGCTGTGAAGCAGGCCAAGGATCTCCTCGGCGCTGAAGAGGGCACAACGATTGTCATTTGCGGAGATACACCGCTTATCACAGCCGAAACGCTTGAAGGACTGATGGCGCTGCATGAAGGACAGCAGGCGGCAGCAACAATCTTGACTGCTGTGATGGACCAGCCTGCGGGCTATGGACGGATTATCCGCAGTGAAGACGGCGGCGTGCTGAAGATTGTTGAACAGAAGGACTGCACAGCGGAAGAAGCTGCAGTAAACGAGATCAATACAGGTACCTATTGTTTTGATAACGCCAAGCTGTTTGCCGCACTTGAGCAGGTTAAGAACAATAACAACCAGCAGGAATACTATTTAACCGATTGTATCGGCATACTCCGGGCACAGGGTGATATCGTTTTGGGATATCAGGCTCATGACGCTGCGGAGTCTATTGGCGTTAACGACCGGCTGGCCTTGTCCGAGGTAGAGGGACACATGCGCCAGCGGATCAACAAGACTCATATGCTTAACGGGGTAACGATCATTGATCCTGCCTCCACCTATATCGAGGCTGATGTTGTCATTGGAGCAGATACGATTCTTTATCCGTCAACGCTGCTTAAAGGCAAGACCGTCATCGGGGAGAATTGCGTTATCGGGCCTTCCAGTGAAATTGAAGACTGCAAGATTATGGACGGAGCTTCAGTGAAGCAATCTGTGCTGAGCCAGGCAACCGTCGGCGCACGGACATCCGTTGGCCCATTCGCCTATTTACGTCCAGGCACGGTGCTTGGCGAAGAGGTCAAAATCGGCGATTTCGTTGAGGTCAAGAATGCCACGATTGGTGACGGCTCGAAGGTATCGCATTTAAGCTATATCGGCGATGCTTCAGTCGGTAAGAACGTAAATGTCGGCTGCGGTGCCATTACCGCCAATTACGATGGATTCAATAAAGCTATGACAACGATAGAAGATGACGCCTTTATCGGCAGCAATGTCAATCTGATTGCCCCGGTAACGGTCGGCAAGGGTGCTTTTGTTGTAGCGGGGTCGACCATCACACGCTCTGTTTCGGAGAATGATTTGGCTGTAGCCAGAGTAAGACAGGAGAACAAGCCGGGATATGCGGAGAAGATCCGTGCCCGCGCCAAAGCAAAGAAAGACCAGCTGTAGTCCATCGTAAAGGCCAATGCCAAGGCGCCGGACGAAGCTGAAGTTTTAAGCGCCGGCGCTGCTTGGAAGTTAAATTCCGTCACGGAGGGTTTATATTTTATGACTTATTGCGATTCCAAATTAAAGATTTTTACCTGCAACTCTAATCCTAAGCTGGCCAGTCAAATTGCCGACTATATCGGTATTCCGATGGGTGAATCCCACACCACGAGCTTCAGTGACGGAGAAATTCAGGTCAAGCTTTCGGAAAGTGTCCGGGGCTGTCATGTCTACATTGTTCAATCGACCTGTGGACCGGTCAATGACAACCTGATGGAGCTCCTGGTGATGGTAGACGCGCTCAAACGTGCTTCAGCCAAGAGCATCAACGTAGTTATTCCGTACTACGGATATGCGCGTCAGGACCGTAAGGCACGTTCCCGTGATCCGATTACGGCCAAGCTGGTAGCGAACCTGATTGAGAAGGCAGGCGCGCACCGTGTCATTACTATGGACCTTCATGCTATGCAGATTCAAGGCTTCTTTGATATTCCGGTGGATCATCTGCTGGGTGTTCCGATTCTGGCCCAGTACTTCCGCTCCAAACAGATCCAGAACCCGGTTGTAGTATCGCCGGACCATGGCGGTGTAGTACGGGCAAGAAAGCTTGCCGACTTCCTTAACGCTCCGCTGGCGATTATCGACAAGAGACGTCCGGAGCCGAATGTCAGCGAAGTGATGAATATCATCGGTAACATTGAAGGCAAGACGGCCATTCTGATCGATGATATTATCGATACAGCCGGAACGATTGTACTGGGGGCGAATGCCCTGATGGAAGGTGGCGTAAAGGAAGTGTATGCTTGCTGTACCCACCCTGTATTGTCCGGCCCTGCGCATGAACGTCTGGAGAACTCTCCAATCAAAGAAATTATCGTGACGGATACAATTCCGATCCGTAGCGACAATCCAACCTCCAAACTCAAAGTGTTGTCCGTGGCTCCACTGATGGGCGAGGCGATCATTCGCGTTCATGAGGAATTGTCGATCAGTAAACTGTTCGAGATCGAATAGGACAAGCAAGTGCGCTTTTAGTCCGAGTGCATAGAGCGCACTTTTCATATTAAAAAAAGGGTTACACCTCCGATGATGGAAGATGTAACCCTTGTCGGCGTATGCCGGCCCCTAGTACCCTGGACGGGAGATAAAGGTGAACAGGCCGCGGTTGTAAAGAGTGCCTTGCAATTCTACAAAACCCTCGTCCACGGCTGTCACTACACCGATAGCCACGAACACGTCGTCCTTGTAGATTTCGACAGGCACAGCATACTGAATGTGATACTGGAAGTGGCGCTGAAGCGTTAAGATATCGCCCTGATGTGGCATCGTTCATCACCTGTCTCTGGAGTATATAAAACTTATTGTACCAAAAACGCAACTCTTCTGCTAAGAGAGCAGATGGAAAGGATCGGCCGATCATGAAATGGATTGTTGGACTCGGGAATCCGGGAACACAGTATGCCAAAACAAGGCATAACGTCGGATTTATGGCGCTCGACGAGCTCGCAGCCCGGAATGGGATTACCTTTAACCAGAACAAATGCAAATCCGTAATTGGTGAAGGGGTTATCGGCGGAGTCAAAACCGTTTTGATTAAGCCCATGACTTTTATGAACCTGTCCGGAGAAGCAGTACGCGGCTATATGGAATATTATAAAGTAACGCTGGAGGACCTGATTGTGGTGTATGATGATCTGGATACCGAAATCGGCAAGATCCGGCTGCGTTATCAAGGCAGCGCCGGCGGCCATAACGGAATCAAATCAATCATCCAGCATACAGGCACCCAAACCTTCAACCGGGTGCGGATGGGCATTTCCCGTCCTGAGCCGGGTTTTGCTATAGTGGATTATGTGCTGTCTACCTTTCCTAAGAAGGATGGAGATAAGCTGAAGACGATGATTCTGGATACATGCGATGCCCTGGAGTTCAGTCTCCAGCATACATTTGAACAGACGATGGCCAAATTCAACGGCTAAAGGCGGAAGGCTCCGGCTCACGATTCCAGGCTAAACGCGCTCCGGCCGGGGCATACTGAAGGGTATATACTACCTTCAGGAGGCATATAGATGGCAATACACTACGTGTGCAGGCACTGCCGGACATTTCTGGGAAGCATCGACAGAAGCAGTACTACAGAAATGCAGCTGGGCCTTCACTCCTTAACCCCTGCGGAACGCAGAGATATCATAGCGTATGATTCAGACGGCGAAATCACGGTAAAGGTAACTTGCGATTATTGCAAGCAAGCCTTGGATAACAATCCCGAGCTCAGCCTGCTGTCCAGTCCGCTTCAGTAAGGTGGAAGCGCCTGTCTCTGTCGTCATCCGCAAGCCTTGGCTTTACGCTGAGGCTTGTTTTCGATTCCAATCATAATAGGTGACGGTGATTTCATAATTACCGTCAGCCTGTTCAGTAAGAGAGGTGTCTTTAGTTGTTACACGGTCTTATAGAAGCATTCTCCAAAGATCCTGATTTCCAATCTGTCACCCGTGGTGTCGCTGCAGGCATGAAGGAGCAGCTCATTTCGGGATTATCAGGCTCGGCCAGACAAATTATGCTGGCGGCGCTGCATGAAGAGACTGCACGCCCGC
>NZ_LN831208.1:34289-41091 GCF_001368795.1 Paenibacillus ihuae | reverse complement strand
GCACAGAAGATGGCTGAGGACTTGCAGGAAGCGCTTTCTCCTGATCGCGTGCTGCTATACCCTGCCAATGAGCTGGTAGCCGCTGAAGCAGCGGTATCCAGTCCGGAGACGCTTGCCCAGCGGATCGATGTGCTGACCAAATGCGCGCAAGGCTTCCGGGGCATTGTCGTGGTTCCTTACTCCGGCGTCCGCCGTCTGCTTCCCTCGCCGCATGTGATGGCCGAAGCCCAGCTGACCATTTCGCAGGATGGTACCCTCTCTCTGGAGGATTTCCTGATATCCATGATCGGGATGGGATATGAACGGGTAGAGCGGGTTGAGAACCGCGGCGAGCTTAGCGTACGGGGCGGCATTATAGACTTTTATCCGATGACCGCTGCCTTGGCTTACCGGGTGGAGCTGTTCGATGATGAGGTGGATTCCATCCGGACCTTTGACCCGGCAGATCAGCGTTCCATTGACAAGGTACGCAGTGTGAAGATTACACCGGCCAAAGAGATTATTGCGGAGCGGTCTCGTCTGGAGTCTGCGGCTTCAGCGGCTGCGGACATGCTGGAACGCCAGCTGGAGAAGATGACCGACCGGCAGGCCAAGCTGCGTCTGCGTGAGGAAATGGGCCGTGAGCTGGAGATGCTGCGGGAAGGCACCTATTTTCCTGAAATCTATAAATATATTAGTCTCTTATATCCTGAACGTACTCATTTATATGATTACATGGCTCAGGATACGCTGCTGGTGCTGGATGAGCCGGCAAGACTGCTGGAGACAGCGAAACAGCTGGAACGCGATGAGTCCGAATGGAACCTGCATCTGCTGCAGAACGGCAAGAATCTGCCGGACCTCCATCTCTCTGTGGACAATGATGTAATTATGTACCGCCGGCCGTTCCAGAGCCTGTTTATGTCGATCTTTTTGCGTCAGGTTCCCCATATCCAGCCCCAGAACATCCTTGGCTTCATCAGCCGCGGCATGCAGGATTTCCATGGACAGATGAATGTACTGAAATCCGAGATGGAGCGCTGGCATAAATCAGGTGTGCAGGTAGTGATGCTTGCGAGCAGTGAGGAACGGATGGAGCGGGTCCGCCGGGTGCTTGATGACTACGGTATTGAGGAGCCTACGTTGCTGCAAGGTAACCTGGGGTCCGGCTTCGAGCTGCCTTCCATCCATCTGGCGGTAATTACCGAAGGGGAAATGTTCTCCCAGAAGCAGCGCAAAGCGCGCAAGGTATCGAAAGGAATCGACAATGCCGAGCGGATTAAGAGCTACACTGAGCTCAAAATCGGTGATTATGTCGTTCACCAGAATCACGGGATCGGTAAATACATGGGCATTGGCACACTCGAGGTCAGCGGCATTCACCGTGATTATATGCATATTATGTATGCCGGCGGTGACAAGCTGTCTGTGCCGATTGAACAAATTGACCTGATCCAGAAATATGTCGGTTCGGAGGATAAAGAGCCGAAGGTATACAAGCTTGGCGGTAACGAATGGACGAGAGTTACGAGCAAGGTACGCTCCTCGGTGCAGGATATCGCGGATGACTTAATTAAGCTGTACGCGGAACGGCAGAGTGCGCTTGGCTACGGATTCGAGAAGGATACCCAGGAACAGCGCGAATTCGAGGAAATGTTCCCTTATGAAGAGACGCGCGACCAGCTCCGGGCGATTGAGGAAATTAAGAAGGACATGGAGCAGAACCGTCCAATGGACCGGCTGCTGTGCGGTGACGTGGGCTACGGCAAGACTGAAGTGGCGATCCGTGCCGCATTCAAATCAGCCATTGAAGGCAAGCAGGTGGCAGTTCTTGTGCCGACCACCATTTTGGCGCAGCAGCACTATGAGACGTTCCGGGAACGGTTCGCGAATTATCCGCTGAACATTCAGGTACTCAGCCGGTTCCGCAGCCGCAAGGAGCAGAATGAGACAATCAAGGGCGTACGGCAGGGAACCGTAGATGTGGTCATCGGAACACACCGGCTGCTGTCACAGGATATGGTCTTCAAGGATCTCGGCCTGCTGATTGTGGATGAAGAGCAACGATTTGGTGTAACCCATAAAGAAAAGCTCAAAAAGCTGAAGACGAATGTGGATGTTCTCACCCTCACAGCTACACCGATTCCGCGTACGCTGCATATGTCCATGCTCGGGGTACGGGATTTGTCAGTCATTGAGACGCCACCAGAGAACCGCTTTCCTGTACAAACGTATGTGGTGGAGCATAGCCAGACGCTTACACGTGAGGCGGTGGAACGTGAGCTGGCCCGCGGCGGCCAGGTTTATTATCTGTATAACCGCGTGCAGGGCATTCAGGAGATGGCTGCACAGATTTCTATGCTGGTTCCGGAAGCGCGGGTGGGCATCGGCCATGGCCAGATGTCCGAGTCGGAGCTGGAGAAAACCATACTTGATTTCCTAGACGGGGAATATGATGTGCTTGTCAGTACGAGCATTATTGAGACCGGGGTGGATATCCCGAACGTCAATACGCTGATCGTGCATGATGCCGATAAAATGGGACTGTCCCAGCTGTATCAGCTGCGTGGACGTGTGGGCCGTTCCAACCGGATCGCCTATGCCTATTTCACCTACCAGCGGGATAAAGTGCTGACCGAAGTAGCGGAGAAACGCCTGCAGTCGATCAAGGAATTTACGGAGCTTGGTTCCGGCTTCAAAATTGCCATGAGAGACTTGTCCATCCGCGGTGCAGGAAATCTGCTTGGCGCAGAGCAGCATGGATTCATTGCCTCAGTCGGATTTGATCTGTATTCGCAAATGCTGGCGGAAGAAATCCGCAAGCGGAAGGTTACGGTGCTTGGTGAAGAGGACACTTCGCTGAAGCAGGGCAATACCGTCATTGATTTGTCGATTGACGCCTATCTGCCGTCCGAGTATATTTACGACAGCATTCAGAAGATCGAAATCTATAAAAAGGTTGCGGCGGTAGCCACCTTTGAGGATGCGGGCGAGCTGGAGGATGAGCTGCTTGACCGGTTCGGCGAATTGCCGGAGGCGGTGGTTAATCTGCTGTCGGTAGCACGCCTTAAGGTTTACGGTAAACTATACGGCATGGAATCCATGGTTCGGCGGGGTGACGAGGTTGCACTCAATTTCCATGAAGGCAGCACGGCTGCGTTTGACACGGCAAAACTCGCGAAAGTTGGAAATAGCTTCGAAAGACGTGTACAATTTGATAGAGATGCCAAAGCCGGCATCCGCATTAAAACCAAAGACCTCACTGATAAAGAGCTGCTAGATCTGCTGGAACAATTTCTGGAAGCAGCGAAACAGTCGTTAAAATCGAAGGGAGAACTACACAATGTCGTTAAATAAAACAAAATCCTGGAAAGTGCTGCTGGTTTCATTAGCCGCGGCCGTTTCCTTCTCTATGCTATCTGCCTGCAGCAGCAATAATAACAACAATAGTGCTGCTGAAGATAACAGCAAGGCTGTAGCAACCTATAAAGACGGCACAATCACCGAGAAGGAATTCGATCTGGACACTCGTGTCATGAAGTTCCTGTCTCCGCAGCAGGCACAATATCTGGAAATTGATGCCTTTAAGGAGTCGATTCTGAAGCAGGAGGTTGCTTTCGAATATCTCGCCGCCAAGGCAACGGATGATGCTAAGAAGCAAGCGGAGAAAGAAGCCGATGTGCAGGTGACCTCGCTCAAGACCGCGCTTGGCGACACCTATGAAAGCTCCCTGAAGGAGCAGAATTTGACCGAAGCTGAGATCCGTACGTATATGGTGCGTGTGCTTACCGTATATCAGGACATGCTGCTGAAAATTACCGACGAACAGGTAAAGGCGGAATTCGAAGCGACTAAAGGTGACTTTACAGTAGCTACACTGCGTCACGTACTGATCGGCCTGACGGATGCCGCCGGCAAGGAACGGACCGATGAAGATGCCCTGAAGCTGGCTAAAGAAGTAAAGGCTAAGCTTGACGGCGGTGCCGATTTTGCCGCAACTGCTAAAGAGTTCTCTGATGACACCGGTTCTAAGGACAACGGCGGCGAATATAAGGATGCTACCCTGGGTACTTATGTAGAGGAGTTCAAGAAGGCCGCGCAAACCCTGCCGCTGAACACCATCAGTGATCCTGTAAAGACAAACTATGGTTATCACATTATGGAGGTTGAAGCACGTACGGAGACTACCTTCGACAAGCTGTCTGACGAGCAGAAGGAAACCGTCAAGAGCACGCTGGCCTCCAAGAATCTTGAATCCTTCCTGGACAAGGATCTTGAATCGCTTGAAATCAAGATCAATCTGCCGAAGAGCTCTGCCGCTGCAGATGAAACCGGATCAACCAATAGCGGAGCTGAGCCGACTGAAGCTCCAAGCGCATCCCCGGCCGCTACAGAAGCCGCTGAATAACCAAAATAATGAACAGACAAGCCATCCTGACGCTTCCAAGCGAGGGATGGCTTTTTGGTATCTCCGGCGGGTATAATTTTGCGAAAATAGGCACATCCTTGGAACAAATATCCGGTAGCCGCGAGGATTTGGATATTATATTTTATGCAGGCCTTAGCATGTATAAGGAACTGGGAAGAGATGAATACTATGGTCAGATATTACGATAAATCACTGGGATTATCCTTTCCCATAATGGACAGTAGTTGGACCATACTTCTTAAGAAAGCGGGGCAACATGTGAAATGAAAGCTACTGGTATTGTTCGCCGTATTGATGACCTCGGCCGAGTTGTTATCCCTAAAGAGATTAGACGCACACTGCGTATCCGTGAAGGTGATCCGCTGGAGATCTTCGTCGATCGTGACGGTGAAGTCATACTGAAGAAATATTCCCCGATCGGGGAGCTTGGCGATTTCGCCAAGGAATATGCGGAATCCCTCTTTGAAGGCACCGGACATATCACAATGATTACTGACCGTGACAGCTTCATCGCCCTTGCCGGCGGCTCCAAAAAAGATTACCTGGAAAAACAAGTAGGAGTGCTGCTTGAAAAGGTCATGGAAAGCCGTAAGACGGTGCTTGAGACAAATGCCGGGAATTACGACATCGGAAAAGATCATGCGGAGATGTTGTCCAGCTATGTAGCTGCCCCCATTATTTCTGGCGGCGATCCGATTGGCTGCGTAGTTCTGCTGAATAAAGATGATTCAGTGAAAATGGCGCAGATGGAAGTGAAAATGGCCGAGACCGCTGCCGCCTTCCTGGGCAAGCAGATGGAGCAGTAACCGATTGGCGCCAGGTGCCCCGCTTTCCTTTTGATGTATATCAAAAGGAGAGCGGGGTTTTGTCGTCTGCCTGCATGCGTTATAATATTAGGAATTCATCCCATTATGACAGTTATAGCTGTAGAAGCAGGTAAACCATGAAATTAAACCCGCAAGGCTCCAAGCTGCTGCAAGGAGCATTTATTCTCAGTGCAGCAGCTATTGTCTCCAAGCTTATTGGTACGCTGCAAAAGATCCCGCTGCAAAATTTAGGCGGGGATGCCGTTTTCGGCATTTATAATACGGTTTATCCGCTGTATACGATGCTTGTCACGGTCGCGATGCTGGGTCTGCCGCCTGCCATATCGAAATTTGTAGCCGAGGCTTCCGCCGGAGGAGATGAGGCAGAAGGACGCCGGGTACTCCGGCTGTCGGCAATCCTTACAGCCATCAGCGGCCTGGTTATTGGTGTGCTTACCTATGCCGGTGCTCCGGTCATTGCAGGCTGGGTCGGAAATTCGCATATTATACCAGCGCTGCATACCAGCGCCTGGGGACTGGCCGTTGTACCGCTGATGGCAGCCATGCGCGGCTATTTTCAGGGACTGCATAACATGGTTCCGACGGCTGTATCCCAGGTCGTAGAGCAGTCAGTCCGAGTTATCGTGATGATTGCACTGCTGCTGTATCTGACAAGAAACGGCGCGGACGCAGCCAATATAGCGGCTGGCGCGCTGCTCGGCTCAGCCGGGGCGGCGCCGCAGGGCTGCTTGTCATGCTGCTGTTCTGGCGGCGCCACCGCCATAAGGTCTCTGCCTTATTGCCGGACCCTGCATCCGAATTATCCGCCGCCGCTGCCGAGACTGCGGCAGGTAGACAGTCCGGCTTCAGCGCGGCGGCTGGGGGCCGGCGGCACAAAGGCACCCAAGCCCGGCAGCTGCTCACCTACGGGCTGCCGGTCATGCTGGGGGCATTAGCCGTACCGCTGGTCGGTCTGGTCGATGTGTTTACAGTGCCCCGGCTGCTGTCATCATCCTATAGTGAAGCGGCCGCGATGGCGCAGTTCGGCATCTACAACCGCGGCCTGCCGCTTGTGCAGATTGTGACGATGCTGGCGACCTCACTATCGGTCGTATTCATCCCGGCACTGGCTGAGGCCAAGTACCGCGGGGACGAGGGGCTTGTAAGAACCCGCTGCAGCCTGTCGCTGCGCTGGTTCTGGCTGCTGGGCCTGGCCGCTTCGGTCGGCCTGGCAGTCCTGGCAGAGCCGATTAACACGGCTCTGTACGGCGATGCCGCCGGCAGCAGCACGATGATCTGGCTGGCCTTCACCGCCGCCGGCGGCACGGTCAGCATCATCTCGGCCGCGCTGCTGCAGGGCCTTGGCGCCGTGCGTGCGCCGGCGCTGCACCTGTTGGCCGCAGCAACGCTTAAGGCGGCCCTTAACCTGCTGCTCGTACCGCAGCAGGGCATTACCGGCGCAGCTATCGCCAGCGTGGCTGCGCATCTGTTCGCAGCAGCGCTGAACGTGCTGCTGCACCGCCAGGGCTATCTGCGGCTGCGCTTCGCAGATGCCCTGGTGAAGCCCGCGCTGCTGCTCGCGGGCTTA
>NZ_LN831208.1:29807-34263 GCF_001368795.1 Paenibacillus ihuae | reverse complement strand
CTTCGGCGGCGGGCGGACGGCCAGCCTCGCGCAGAGCCTGCTCGGCGTGCTGGCGGGCTGCGCAGTCTTTGCCGCAGGCGCGGTAGCCCTGCGGCTGCTCAGCGAGAGCGAGCTGCGCCAGCTGCCGGGCTTCGGCCCGAAGCTGGCGGATAAGCTGAAGAAGCTGCGCCTGTTCCCCTAAGAAGCGGGGACACAGTGTACGCTGGAGATATTACTTATAGAGCAAGATAAGCGGCTGCCTGATGCATCAGGCTTATAGGCTGCCCAAGAAGGAGTGGAACGGATGAGTGCAACATTAACAGTGGTTGGCCTGGGTTCAGGCAACCCGGACCGGCTGACGCTGGGGATAATCAAGAAACTAAAAGCAGCAGGGGCCGTTTATGTACGGACCGCTGAGCATCCGGTGATGGCGGCGCTCAAGGAGTTGGATATATCTTCCCAATCGTTTGACGGGTTATATGAGTCGCTGGATTCCTTTCCGGAAGTATATGAAGCGATTACTTCCCGGTTAATCGAAGAAGCGTTGTCTGCACCGCAGGGTACTGAGATCGTCTACGCTGTCCCGGGCCACCCGATGGTCGCGGAGTCGGCGGTATCCCTCCTGCGCCAGCGCTGCCCGGAAGCGGGCATTGAGCTGCAGATTCTCGGCGGGGAGAGCTTCCTGGATGAGGCATTTGTACGCCTTGGCTTCGATCCGATTGAAGGCTTTCAGCTGCTGGATGCCTCCGGAATCCGCAGCTCCCAGCTTCAGCCGGAGCTGCATACCCTGATCGGCCAGGTCTATGACAGCTTTACAGCATCGGAAACAAAGCTGTGTCTGATGGAGCTGTACCCGCCGGAGTACGAAGTGATCGTGGGCCATGCGCTTGGAGTGGAACAGGAGGAGCGTATTCTACGGGTGCCGCTGTATGAGCTGGACCGGCTGGACGGGTATGGTAACCTTTCACTGGTCTATGTTCCGGCGAACCGTTCGGAGGATGCGCGTAAACGCACCTTTGCCCGCCTTCATGAAATTGTTGATACCCTGAGAAGCCCGGAGGGCTGTCCTTGGGACCGTGAGCAAACGCATGAATCGCTGCGTAAGAATCTGATCGAGGAAACCTATGAGGTACTGGAAACGATCGATGAGGATGATCCGGACCATATGAAGGAAGAGCTGGGGGATCTGCTGCTGCAGATCATGCTTCATTCCCAGATGGAAGAGGAGCTGGGCACTTTTAGTGTCTATGATGTGATTGAAGGATTGAATGACAAGCTGATCTTCCGTCATCCACATGTATTTGGCGGCAAAAACGCTGCAGATGCCGAAGAGGCGCTGAAAAACTGGGAAGGCATGAAAGCTGAAGAGAAGCGGCTGAAAGGTATGAAGCCTGAAGCAGAGTCGGCGCTTAGCGGTGTTCCCCGCGATCTGCCTGCACTCATGAAAGCCTACAAGCTGCAGAAGAAGGCGTCCAAAGTGGGCTTCGATTGGGATAATACGACTGACGTTCTGGCCAAAATCCGCGAGGAAGTCGATGAGCTGCAGGAAGCAATTGAGACCGGGGCAACAGCTGAAGAACAGATGCTGGAGCTTGGCGATCTGCTGTTCGCAGCGACCAACATTGCCCGCTTCATCGGAGCCGACCCGGAGGAGGCACTGACCCGCACTAACCGCAAGTTTGTGTCGCGTTTTGCTTACATCGAGCAGCAATTGCTGAATCGGGGTACAAGTGTGAAGGAGAGCAGCCTGGAGGTTATGGAGCAATTATGGCAGGAGGCGAAGGCGGAGGAGCGGAAATAACCCGGCTAAACCGGGTAAAACTATTAAAATTCTTCCGTACGGCGGTTTCGGAAAATGGTATATTTTCTTGTATCTCGCGGTATAGGTGCGGCAAGAAGCGGCAATGCTGTGAATGAGCCTTAATTCCCTGGTTTCAAATGCAGTGAGAGGTTTATAATGTAGTAGTGCTTTGAGCCTGGAAAACTACTATATTTTTAAAAAAAAGGTCGTTGTGGCAGGATTTCAGAGCGGCATCAAGAATATCATAAAGACGAAATGACGATTTGCGCCAGATTCTGGCAGCGTGGATCGCATTTCATTTATTTTTTCGTATCCTAGGAGGAACTTCAAATTATGAACAAGACAGATCTGGTAAACAACATTTCCGAAAAAAGCGGATTGGCCAAAAAAGATGTAGAAGCAGTACTGAACGGCGTACTTAGCGAAATTACAGAAGCTTTGTCCAAAGGGGATAAAGTGCAGCTGATTGGCTTCGGTACTTTTGAAACCCGCAAACGTTCCGGCCGTACCGGCCGCAACCCGCAATCGGGCACACCTATTGAAATCCCTGAATCGACTGTACCGGCCTTCAAGGCTGGCAACAAGCTCAAAGAAGCCGTTAACTAATGCGTTTGGACAAGTTTTTGAAAGTGTCCCGGCTGATCAAGCGCCGTACTGTGGCCAAGGATGTGTCCGAACAAGGCCGGGTGCTGATTAACGGGAAAGAATCCAAACCAAGCAGCACAGTAAAAATCGGTGACGAGATTACGGTGCAATTTGGTCAAAAGCTCGTAACGGTCAAAGTGGAGAAGCTGGTTGAAACCACCCGCAAGGATGAAGCAGCCGGTATGTACACACTGCTCCGTGAAGAGCCTGTGGCCAAGAGCAGCGGTCTTGACTGGTAAGAGCTGATAGCTGAACAGAATAAAGAGCGCGGGCTTTACGATTAGGTAAAGCTTGCGCTCTTTTTATATTTTTCTTGAACCTGTGCATTTTGCGTAATGACTTTGAGGTATGGTCTCAAATTGTATATTCCCTGTGTTCTATAACCCTTCTGATCACCATAGATTAGAATCAAGAAGGAGGGGTACATGCTATGATCGAGCCAGTCAAAGTCAATAAACAGCACGATCTGCACATGCGCAGCCGCAAGCAATTGGAACTTACAGGCGTGCAGAATGTAGAGAGCTTCGACAGCGAGGAGTTTCTGCTTCGGACAGAACTTGGCCATCTCACCATTCGCGGGAATCATTTACATATCAAAAATTTAAGTCTCGAGAACGGTATTCTGTCCCTGGAAGGTAATGTCCATTCCCTGATTTATCTCGATCCCGGATCACAGGGTAAAAACAAGGGCATACTCGGCAAGCTGTTTAAATGAACCCCGCGGTTCAATGGATGACCCTGCTCTATATGATGCTGGCCGGCACAGCTATGGGATTGACCTATGACAGCTACCGGGTGCTGTCGCTGAAGCTAAGCTTTCCCAAATGGCTGAATGCGCTGCTGGATCTGCTCTATTGGGTATGGGCGGCCCTGCTCGTCTTTCGCATGCTGTATGCCGGAAATCAGGGGCAATTGAGGTTTTATGTCTTTTTGGGCCTCTTCTTAGGCGTATGGATCTATTTTTTGATCTTCAGTGTTACGGTGCGGCGTTTTGTGGTAATGTTAATTCAGTCGGTACAGTACACATGCAGACTACTATGGAGATTATTGGAAACCTTAATAGGTGTACCGCTGCTCTGGCTATGGCGCCTTCTAAAAGGGACGCTGCTGCTGCTGGGCCGTATCCTGTTATTTATCCTGAAGCTGCTTTTGCGTCTAACGAAGCCAATTTGGGTACTTCCAGTAAGGTGGATCTCTCCGTATTTGTCCCGGCTCTATCATTCCGCCTGGATTACGAGATCTATTGAATGGATAAACGCATGGCGGAAACGCTGACCTTTAATGGGGGTACGACGTATGAGCAGATTATCTGCGGAAGACAAGGGAAATCTAAGCGAAGCTTTGACCGCAGGCGCAAAGAGAAGAAAATTCATCTGGCTCCTCGTGATGGCCGTGTTTTTTGGTTGGTCCGGCTATATTTTCTTTGACCAGAGCGCTTCAATTGCGGACAAGAAAGAGGTGCTTGCCAAGAAGCAGGCAAGTAATGAGAACGTTACGGCCTCTCTCAATCAGCTGAAATACGAAGTGTCGAGGCTAAATGAAGATGAGTATATCGGCCAATTGGCGCGGAAATGGTACAATATGTATCTCCCGGGGGAACTGCCAATTCGTACGGAGCAATCAGGGCAATAAAGCAGGCCAAATAAGGCTTTCGCTGTGTTGCCTTGCTTTGCTCTTTACTGTATAATCAAATCACCGCAGACAGGATGGACTTTATATTCGTCTGTATATTTTTAAGGGAGGATCATTTTATTCTATGGCAATTGAAGTGGGCACCAAGTTAGAAGGCAAGGTGACAGGCATCACGCATTTCGGAGCATTTGTGGATCTGTCAGGAGGTGTCACAGGTCTCGTTCACATTTCGGAAATCGCTGATAACTACGTCAAGGATGTTAACGATCATTTGAAGATTGCTGATGTAGTAACCGTCAAGGTGATCAATGTTGACAAGGACGGCAAGATCGGGCTTTCCATTAAGCAGGCTGTAGATAAGCTGGCATCGGAAGTACGTCCCCCCAGAGCTCCAAGACC
>NZ_LN831208.1:19197-29451 GCF_001368795.1 Paenibacillus ihuae | reverse complement strand
GCTGTAGATAAGCCGGCATCGGAAGTACGTCCCCCCAGAGCTCCAAGACCTGAACGTCCAAGCGGTGGAGACCGTTTCGGCGGTGGCGGCAGCGGCGGCGGCGGCGGTGGTGGTGGTTTCAATCGTGAACGGGGTGGGCGTCCATTCAAGCCTGCAGCCGGTAAACCTTCATTCGAGGATAAAATGTCACGCTTCCTGAAAGACAGCGAAGAACGGATATCTTCGATCAAGAAGAACACAGAAGGAAAGCGCGGCGGCCGTGGAGCCAAACGCGTGTAATCCAATACTTGTACATCATAAATAACCGCGGAGGCAATTGCCCTTTGCGGTTTTTTTGTCGCTGGTACACAAATTGCCGACAGCATCCTTGTCAATCTCACATAACTCCAGGGCAATCGCTGACGAATGTCTGCGGTAGCGCTTTCTGATCTTTGATAGGAGTGCAATCTAAAAGTCTATCAATCCGCTGACCCGTAAGGGATAGCTCTAAATTTCCATAAAATGTCGGTGCAGGCTTTTTTGTCGGAAATTTCTTGAGCGCCGCTCTCCGTTTCTGACAAACTTTAATAGAAGCCCCCGCTTATAATGAGAACCATAAATTCTTAAACGGGTGGTGCAAAGGAAATGAATAAAAGCAATGTGGTGAATTTGCCGGAGTGGGCCAAAGCTGGAAGCAAGGACAAGGTGCAGAAGGAAGAAGCCTGGAGTACGCGGTTTAAGAACTGGGGGTTGAAGCTGCCGCTTATCCAGCTTATCACAGTCAAGAAATGGATGCTGCTGCTGAGTCTTATGGGCTTTCTGTTGGGACGGGCCATGATTTTGGACGAGCTATCACCCTTTGCTGCAGCTTACTTTGCAGTCATTGTGTTTATGCGGAGAGACTCTATGCTGCCAGTGGCCGCGGCTATCGTTATTGGCAGTCTGTTCACTCCGTTTCCTGGTGCTATTGTAGTTGCTTCTGAACTGATTATTTTCTTCCTGATCTATAAAGGGCTTGAGAATTTTCAGCGTGTAGACCTCTCTTATGCACCGCTGATGGTATTCGTATCCTCGTTTATGGTTGGTCTGTTCCGGGTAGTGATTGGGCCGTCCATCGCCTGGTATCCGCTGATGATGTCCGTCATTGATGCACTTCTCGGGTTTGTGCTGACACTAGTGTTCTTGCAGGCGCTTCCGCTCTTTACGTTTAAGCAGAAAAGCCGGGCGCTGCGCAGTGATGAGATCCTATGCCTGATCATTCTGCTCGCTTCCGTAATGACCGGTCTTGTAGGCTGGACCGTAGACGGATTGTCGCTCGAACACATATTATCCCGGTACCTCATTTTGCTGTTTGCGCTGGCCGGCGGTGCTCCACTCGGCGCTGCCGTTGGGGTAGTGACAGGCTTAATTCTCAGTCTTGCCGATATCGGGGCTATCTACCAAATGAGCCTGCTTGCCTTCTCCGGCATGCTGGCCGGTATGATGCAGTCCGGGCGTAAAGGGGCGGTGTCCATGGGAATGCTGCTCGGATCAACCATTCTGTCCGTTTATTTTCTCGGTCCGGGTGATGTAATGGCCTCAACCTGGGAGACGAGTGCGGCTGTGCTGTTGTTTCTTCTCACACCTAAAGGCATTATTTCTGCCATTGCCAAATATGTACCAGGCACTGCCGATCACAGCCGGTCGCAGCATGAATATGCCCGTAGAGTAAGAGATATTACGGCAGACCGGGTTACGCAGTTTTCCCAAGTATTCCAGCAGCTGTCCAGCAGCTTCGGCCAAATTCCCCGAGCCGGGGAAGCGGGGAAGACGGATCGTGAAATGGAGGATTTCATGAGCACCGTAACCGAAGGCGCCTGCGCCGGCTGCATCCGCCGGACCCACTGCTGGGATGCCAAGTTCTATCAGACCTACAGATACATGACAGATATGATGACTACGGTAGAAGAGTGTCCGGATATAACGGCCGCCCAGCTTCCTCCGGAGTGGAGCCGAATTTGCGGAAAGACGGCCGAGGTGCTGGAGGTCATGAAGGGCCAATATGATCTTTACCAGCATGATATGCGCTGGAAAAGACAAATATACGACAGCCGCCAATTTGTTGCTGAGCAATTATCCGGTGTCTCCCAGGTTATGGAGGATCTGGCCAAAGAGATTAAACGTGAGGGACAGGCTATGTACCGGCAAGAAAGCCAGATCCGTGAAGCATTGGAGAAACTGGGACTGTCCATTCACAGCATAGAGATTCTCAGTCTTGACCCCGGACGGGTTGAGATTGAGGTAGTCCATGCTTATACTCGGGGATTTGATGAATGCCGCAAAATGATCGCCCCGCTGCTCTCTGACATTCTGGAGGAGAACATTGCCGTCGTCAGTGAAACGGCAGTCCATCCGCGTGAAGGATTGTCCATGGTCACATTCGGCTCCGCGAAGGCTTATGAAGTGAGCACAGGTGTGGCCGGTGCGGCTAAGGGAGGAGATTTGCTCTCCGGCGACAGCTTCAGCACGGTGGAGCTGGGCAACGGAACCTTTGCGGTATCCATCAGTGACGGGATGGGGAATGGCGAACGTGCCCGGATGGAGAGCAGCGCAGCGCTGTCGATGCTGGAGAAGCTCCTGCAATCAGGAATGGACGAGAAGCTGGCCGTGAAATCCGTCAATTCTATTCTGTTGCTGCGTTCACCGGATGAATTCTATGCGACGGTGGATATGGCGCTGATAGACCAGTATTCGGCGCAGACAACCTTTATGAAGATTGCTTCTGCACCGAGCTTTATCCGCCGGGGAAGCGAGGTCATTCCTATTACTTCAAGCAATCTGCCCATCGGGATTATAAAAGATATTGAAGTCGATCTGATCAGCATGCAGCTGCGCCCGGGCGATATTCTTATTATGATGACCGATGGTATTTATGATGCGCCCGGATATGCCGTTAATAAAGAGATATGGATGAAACGGCTGATTCAGGAGCTCGAGGGCGACGATCCGCAGGATATGGCCGATGAGCTGCTGGATAAGGTAATCCGTTATCAGGGCAATGAGATACATGATGACATGACCATTGTTGTCACCCGCCTTGATCATTTCCATCCGGAGTGGTCCAGCCTGCATATGCCCGGCATTGGTCGGATGGAGCGTCCGCGCACCGTAAGCTAATCTATCATTAAAATGATGAATAAATCCGAGCTTCAGCAAATTTAGGCGAGTCATTCACCAGACTCGCCAGTCCTGAGCCGCTGGTTCAGCGGCGTGCTCCTTCAGATTTAACCGTAATGTGAATCTACGGAACGGAGAGGGATTTTGGAGCTGGAGAAGCCTTAGCGTTCGCCTTTGTTCTCCGATTTCAACCGCAATGGGCGGTTCAATCAAAGAAATCGGAGGACAACAGCGGTCGGAAGCCCAAAAGTTCCTCGCAGTGACGCATTTTCACAAGTTCTTTAAATCTATGCTTTCTCCGCCAAAGCGGCGTTTGAAATCTCTCAACCTTGGATATGCTAGAAACAGAACAAGGCAAAGGGGAGTGTACAGGTATGAGACAGATCTTGCTCATTACTGACGGATGTTCGAACGTGGGGGAAAGTCCGGTGATGGCTGCAGCGCATGCCCGGCAGGAGGGAATCACCGTGAATGTCGTTGGCGTAGTGGATTACGGGACGATCGGGGAGCTTGGGAGCCGGGAGATTGCGGATATCGCCAAAGCCGGCGGCGGACTCAGCCGAATCGTCGGCACGCCGCAGCTGGCGCAGACGATGCAGATGATGACCCGGAAAACCGTGGTTCAGACGATTCAGCAGGCGGTTAATAAAGAGGTAAAAAAAATACTCGGTGAAGGCTCGCTGGAAGAGCTTCCTCCACTTAAACGTTCGCAGGTCGTTACTGTGGTAGATGAGCTTACAGAGACCACACCACTGCGCATTGCACTGCTCATAGATGCAAGTGCAAGCATGAAGCCTAAGCTGGGTGCGGTTGAGGAGGCAATCCGTGATTTGGCGCTTAGCCTGGAGGCGCGGGAAGGACGCAGCGAGCTTGCCGTGTTCCATTTTCCCGGACGTTCCAGCAGCGAGGATGCCATGCTCGATATGGACTGGAGCAGCGATGTATCCGAAGTCCGCTCCCTGTTCAGCAGGCTGAAGATGAGGGGAGCTACACCGACAGGACCGGCGATTTTCAAGGTGCTTGAGCATTACCGTTATGATAAACTGGATGAACACCGTGACCGCCGCGTCAGCGAGGACCAGGATGAACGAGAAGGGATGATTGGTGGGTATGTCGTCTAATCCACCCTATCCGGTAGGTACCGTAATTTCAGGCAAATGGCGAGGGAACCGCTATATTGTCGAGCGGCTGCTGGGAAAAGGGGCGAACGGAACCGTATATCTCGTGCAAAGAGAAGGAAGACGGGAGAAGTATGCGCTCAAGGTCGGAAACGACACGCTTGAACTGCAGTCTGAAATCAATGTGCTGACTTCCCTTCAATCCTGTCGTAAGCGCAGTGAGTACCGGGCACGCCGTGAATCTCCGCTCTCCTCTTATCTGCTGGAATCGGATGATTTTAAAGGCGGGGACAATGAGCCGTTTTACGTCATGCGTTATGTGGAGGGGCGGCCGCTGCATCATTTTTTGGCCAAAAACGGTGCCTCCTGGCTGGGGCTTGTCGGACTGAAGCTGCTGGAGAAGCTGCAACTGCTCCACGAATGCGGTTTTGTGTTTGGGGACCTGAAGCCGGAGAACGTGATGGTATCGGATTACGGGGAAGCCGAGCTGATTGATTATGGCGGTGCAAGCCCTATGGGTCGCAGTGTCAAGCAATTTACCGAATGGCATGACCGCGGGTTCTGGAACGCCGGTAGCCGTACCGGGGATGAGAGCTATGACCTTTTTTCATTTGCGGTGCTGTGCCTTCGCTTGCTTAATGAAGACGGGCTTAAGGCTTGCGCCCAGCAGCTTCCGCAGACCCGTAGCGTGGATGAGCTGATCAGACTGGTCAGAAATTTGCCGGACAAAAAGCTTTCCTCCTGGCTGTGCCTGGCGCTGAAGGGCGGGTTCACCGGATCGGCGGCGGCAGCGGCGGCGTGGAAGCATCATATCTATAATCAGCGTAAACCTGCTAAGGAAGTCATGGCAACTCCTCGCTGGCTGAAGAATGCCTTTGCACTTTCTTTGTTTGTGCTGGCCTTTACAATTTACTGGGTGCTCCGTTTTTGACATAATACATACTACATATGATTCAAGGCCGAATATGCCGCTCAGAGCTCTTGTATTTAACAGGCAGGAAAGGAAGCCGCAGATGGAGCAAATGAATGAACTAGTGCAGTACGTAATGGAGTCCGCGGCCGAGCATGAGCTGTGGGCGCCCCATGACACCATTGTAGTCGCAGTTTCCGGAGGACCGGACTCTGTGGCTCTTTTGCGTATTTTGCATGAGATATCCTTGAACCGGACACCGCTAAATCTGGTGTGTGCCCATGTGAACCACGGTTTTAGAGCAGAGTCACAGGAGGAGGCTGAATTTGTCCGCGCGCTGGCGGATGAGCTGGGTATACCCTTTGAGCTGGCTGAATTTGATATTCCCTCTATTGTGAAGAAAAGCGGTCTGGGACCGGAGGGGGCAGCGCGGGAGAAACGTTATCAGTTTCTGATTGAAACGGCTAAGCGGCACGGCGCGCGCGCCGTCGCACTGGCGCATCATGCTGATGACCAGGCGGAGACGGTGCTGATGCGGCTGCTGCGCGGCAGCGGTCCTTCGGGACTGGCCGGGATGCGCTGGAAAAGAACCGAAAAAAAGGTGGAACTCATCCGCCCCTTTCTGCGTATTAACAAAACAGCTCTTATCGGGCTGTGTCAGAGTGAAGGGTTTGCTTATGCCATGGATGCCAGCAATCTGCTTATGAAATATAAGCGGAATGCGGTTCGGCTGGAGGTGCTGCCGATGCTGGAGAAGTATAACCCCAAAGTAAAGCAGTCGCTCCTGCAGCTGTCCGAAATTGCCGGAGCGGAAGATGAATTTATGGAGGCGAATGCGTTAAAATGCTTCGAAGAGATAGTTTTGTTCGAGCATGGAAAATACACCTTTAAGAGAGCTTCATTTGCGGCCGTGCCCTCCGCTTTACAACGGCGTTTGATTAAACTAATATTAAATTATCTGTCGGCGGATTCACGAACCTTGGATTTTTCCAAGATCGAAGCAGTGCGCCGGGGGACGCTGCAGGAACATCCTACCGTATGGAGTCTGGATTTGGGTGGGGGGCTGATCTGTGTGCGGCAATATGATACCATTTTGTTCTCGTCCAAGCCTCCGCAGCAGCAGGTTAGCTATACATATCGGCTGTCTTTGCCCGACTCCCGCCTTGAGTTATGGGAAATCGGAAAAGCAATGACAATGACGGTGCTGGAGAGGGAAAGCTTTGCTTTACAGGGGGAGGATTCCGGGAAGATGTCAGCCTGGTTTGACAGTGATGAGCTGGTGCTGCCGCTGACCGTCCGTTCCCGATTGCCTGGAGATACCATAAGGGTTATGGGACTAAACGGAAGCAAAAAGGTAAAAGATATTTACATTGATGATAAAATACCTTCTTCCGAACGTTCTAGAATCCCCCTCGTTTGTGATGGTTCGGGCAATATCGTCTGGATTCCGGGCGTAAGACGCTCGATGCATGCCGCAGTAGGGCGGCACACGGCCTCGGTTCTGCTCTTAACTCTGGAAGAACTGGAGAAAAGCGGAGAAACGTAATGGTCGCTGTAAGTCTTTCATAGTATAACTTAGGAGGTTCGCAAGTTGCAGAACGATATTCAGGAAATCTTGATCAGCCAAGAGGAAATTCAACAAAGAATCAGGGAGCTCGGCGCCCAGCTGAGCGAAGAATATGCAGGACGCACGCCTTTAGTGATCTGTGTGCTAAAAGGCGCGTTTATCTTTATGGCAGATTTGGTTAAAGTCATTACAGTACCCGTTGAAATGGACTTTATGGCAGTATCCAGCTACGGTGGTACGACCAAGTCATCCGGTATTGTCAAAATCATCAAGGATTTGGACACATCAGTTGAAGGCCGCGATGTTCTTATTGTAGAGGACATTATCGACAGCGGTCTTACGCTCAGCTATTTGATTGACATGCTGCAGGGCCGCAACGCTGCTTCTGTCAAAGTAGTCACCCTGTTCGACAAACCGTCAGGCCGTGCAGTTAATCTTGAAGCCGAATATACCGGTTTTGTGATTCCTGATGCATTCCTGGTCGGCTACGGACTAGACTATGCCGAGCTATATCGGAACCTCCCTTATGTCGGTGTACTGAAGCCTGAAATTTATTCCAAATGAACTAATCGACAGCCTTAGATCTACGGATCAGATTCCCGGACCTGATGTTATTTGAGGACTCCGGGCAGGCTATGGTACAATAACTTGAGCGTTGTGAGAGGAGGTAGGGGATGAATCGGTTCATCCGGAATTCTGGTTTTTATTTGATTTTATTTTTAGTCGTGGTGGGCATTGTCCAGTTTGTCAGCAATGGAAATGAATCCGCCGATTTCCCTAGATACGATGAGTTACGGCAGGAGATCAAAACTAACAATGTGAAGAGCATGACGATTCAGTTTGAAGGTAACGCCTTCTTGGTTACCGGTGAATACAAAAATTTGCCGACTGATGCCAAATCGAAAAGCTTCTCCACATATGTTCCTCCTACTGATGCAGCCATCAATGAACTCATAGACGCCAGTGATTCCAATGGCGTAGAGTTGACCCAGAAGAAAATGGAAGGCGACAGCATCTGGCTGACATTCCTTTCTTCCATTATCCCGCTGGTAATTATGTTCATCCTGTTCTTCTTCCTGTTCAATAATGCGCAGGGCGGCGGCGGCAAAGTGATGAACTTCGGCAAGAGCAAAGCCCGCCTGTACAATGAAGAGAAGAAGAAGATCAGCTTCGAGGATGTTGCTGGTGCTGATGAAGAGAAGCAGGAACTGGTCGAAGTGGTCGAGTTCTTGAAGGATCCGCGTAAGTTTGCTGCAGTAGGTGCCCGTATTCCTAAGGGGGTACTGCTGGTCGGTCCTCCAGGAACAGGTAAAACCTTGCTGGCCCGTGCAGTTGCCGGTGAAGCAGGCGTTCCTTTCTTCAGTATTTCCGGTTCCGACTTTGTAGAAATGTTCGTCGGTGTCGGTGCTTCCCGTGTACGTGACCTGTTCGAGAATGCCAAGAAGAATGCTCCATGTATCATCTTTATTGATGAGATCGATGCAGTGGGCCGTCAGCGCGGCGCCGGACTCGGCGGCGGACATGATGAACGCGAACAGACGCTCAACCAATTGCTCGTCGAGATGGATGGCTTTGGCGGCAATGAAGGTATTATTATCGTCGCGGCTACTAACCGCGCGGACATACTTGATCCGGCGCTTCTCCGTCCGGGACGTTTTGACCGTCAGATTACGGTTGACCGCCCTGACGTGAAAGGCCGTGAAGCTGTACTGAAGGTTCACTCCCGCAATAAGCCGCTTACGAAGGACGTAAGACTTGATGTTATCGCTAAGCGTACTACCGGGTTTACCGGTGCCGATCTGGAGAATTTGCTGAATGAAGCAGCACTCCTCGCTGCCCGCCGTAACCGCAAGGATATTACTATGCGGGAAGTGGATGAAGCGATTGACCGTGTAATTGTCGGTACTGAGAAGCGCAGCCGTGTCATCAGTGACCGCGAGAAGCGCATCGTCGCTTATCACGAAGCAGGTCATACCATCGTTGGCTACTTCCTGGAGCATGCTGACATGGTTCACAAAGTAACAATTATCCCGCGCGGACGCGCAGGCGGATATGTCATTATGCTTCCTAAGGAAGACCGTATGCTTGTTACCAAGCAGGAATTGCTGGATAAAGTAACCGGACTCCTCGGCGGACGCGTGGCCGAAGAATTGTTTATCGGTGAAGTAGGAACAGGTGCATACAGTGACTTCCAGCAGGCTACGCGCATCGTGCGCAGCATGATTATGGAATACGGTATGAGCGACAAGCTTGGACCTATGCAGTTCGGTACCTCCCAAGGCCAGGTATTTCTTGGCCGTGATATCGGGCATGAGCAGAACTACAGTGACTCCATTGCTTACGAAATCGATCAGGAAATGCAGAACTTTATCCGCAGCTGCTATGAGCGCTGCCGTGAGTTGCTGACTAAGTATTCTAAGGAAATGCACTTGATTGCTAACACACTCCTTGAGAAGGAAACGCTGGAACTTGATCAGATCAAAGAACTGATTGAGCAAGGGTACCTGACTGAGGATGGCAAACCGGAAGAAGTTCCTGGGGTGACTCATGAAGCTGGGGAGCCAGTCATTGATTCTATCGGTGATGTGCGTGTTCGTATTCAGGGCAAAACTGATGATGATTCAGCTACACTGCCTGATCTGACCAAGGATATCCCGAACAAACCGGATTCCGAGGACGGAAATGATCCGAACGGCGGTAATAAAGACGGCGGCGGAAGCCTGGTCTAAATTGCCCATGAAGGAATAAAGAGTATACAGTTCAACCGGAGAACCCATGGGTTCTCCGGTTTTTTTGTAATATAAGCATGGATATGCCCGAGGTTATATGTCTTTGTGCTGCCTATGCAGGGCGCTGCTGCTTGCCTGGTCACATTGACAGGGGGTGGAACGTTGTGTACATTAGTGATTAAATATTAAATAATAAATATACCTTGAAATAGCAGAGCTGAGTGGCTTTGCATATCTGATTGCAGCGGGTAACTGGTATAATCTTTGATTAGCCATAAGAATTAAGGGGGAGAACAGACCGTGGAAGCTCTGGCGCTTGAGCGCAAGCAGGAACAGAACCGTGAACTTCGTGAGCGCCTCGAACAGCTTAAGAAGGAACGGAATGCAATTATTTTGGCTCATTATTATCAGCGTGATGAAATTCAGGAGGTAGCGGATTTCCGGGGGGATTCTTTTTTACTGGCCCAAAAGGCAGCGGAGACCGATGCGGAGGTTATTGTATTCTGCGGTGTACATTTCATGGGCGAAAGCGCCAAGATTCTTGCTCCGAACAAAACCGTACTGATTCCGGACGAACGTGCTGGCTGTCCAATGGCGGATATGGTCAACGTGGATGGGCTTCGTAAGCTCAAAGCGCAGCATCCGAACGCCAAGGTGGTCACCTATATTAACTCGTCGGCTGAGATTAAGGCGGAAACGGATATTTGCTGTACCTCAGCCAACGCCGTCAAGGTGATTGAATCGCTCGACGCGGAGGAAATCATCTGGGTGCCGGACAAGAATCTGGGCAATTAT
>NZ_LN831208.1:14256-19002 GCF_001368795.1 Paenibacillus ihuae | reverse complement strand
GGCGGAAACGGATATTTGCTGTACCTCAGCCAACGCCGTCAAGGTGATTGAATCGCTCGACGCGGAGGAAATCATCTGGGTGCCGGACAAGAATCTGGGCAATTATGTTCAGGAACAGACCGGTAAGAAGCTGATTATCTGGGAAGGCTATTGCAACACTCATGATATGCTCACGGTTAAAGATGTTATTGAAATGAGAGCTAAATATCCGGAAGCAGAATTTGTGGTACATCCGGAATGCCGCCCTGAAGTAGTTGCGATGGGTGATTATGTGGGCAGCACCACCTCGATCATTGAGTATTGCCGGAAATCGGACCGCCGGCAGTTTATCGTTGGAACAGAGGACGGTACTGGCTACCAGCTGCGTAAAGACAGTCCGGATAAGGAATTCCACTTTGCGACAAAATTCCTTGTCTGCCCTAATATGAAAGTTAATAATCTAAAGAAACTGGTAAAATGCCTGGAGACGATGAAGCCGCAGATTTACGTACCGCCCGCTGTCGCCGACAAAGCCAGAACCTCCCTAGAGCGCATGCTACAAGTCCGGTAGCATGCGCTACTCTTTCGTTGAAACAGGTGAAAAGCGGTCATGATTCCACAATATTTAGTAGATTTCGATCTTCGTGAGCTCCCTACAGTAAAGACAGACTGCCTTGTAATCGGCTCGGGGATTGCCGGATTGTTTACAGCAATTAAAGCCAGTGAAGACCGGAAGGTCATTATGATTACCAAGAAATCTCTGATGGAGAGCAACACCCGGTATGCACAGGGCGGGATTGCTGCTGTATTCTCAGAGGATGATTCCCCAGTCTATCACCGCCAGGACACCCTAATGGCTGGAGCGGGGCTTAACTCTTCCGCAGCAGTGGATGTATTGGTGCATGAAGGTCCTGAGGGTGTGCGTGAACTGATCCGGCTCGGCACCATATTCGATAAGGAGAACGGTGTACTGGCTTTAACTCAGGAAGCAGCACACAGCCACCGCCGTATCCTTCATGCTAATGGTGATGCTACCGGCTATGAAATTGTCCGTGCACTCGCGGAACAAGTCCAGCAGCATGCGAATATTGAAATCTGGGACGACCATTTTGTTATAGATCTTATTACTGATGGGGGAGAATGCGTAGGTGCGCTGGTGCAGCGTCCAGGCGGCGGAAGACTGTTCCTGCAAGCCGATGCAACGATTCTCTGCTCAGGGGGAGCGGGGCAACTGTACCGCTATACTACGAATCCCGAGGTTGCGACCGGGGATGGGGTAGCGATAGCCTACCGGGCTGGAGCCCACGTGCGGGATATGGAGTTTATCCAGTTCCATCCGACAGCACTGAGTTATCCCGGAGCACCACGGTTTCTGATCTCCGAGGCTGTACGCGGTGAGGGAGCTGTCCTGCGCAACATTAATGGCGAACGGTTCATGGAGCGTTATCATGAGCTGCTGGAATTGGCACCCCGTGACATCGTAGCCCGGGCGATTATCAGTGAGATGGAGCTCACCAAGTCAACCTTCGTATACCTCGACATTACACATGAGCCTGCGGATATGGTTAAACACCGGTTCCCGACGATTTATGAGACATGTATGAGTTACGGGCTCGATATTACAAGTGATTGGATTCCTGTGGCTCCTGCTGCGCATTATATGATGGGGGGCATCAAGACGGATCTGAACGGAGAAAGCAATATCGCCCGGCTGTTTGCCTGCGGCGAGGTTTCTTCGACCGGAGTACAGGGAGCAAACCGCCTGGCCAGCAACTCCTTATCCGAGGCCATTGTATTTGGACGGCGGATAATTGAACGTATCCGCCAGCTTCCGCCGCTTGACCGGGATATCGTATCCGCCGGGTGTGATGAAGGGCGGGTGGAATCACCAACTCAGGCTATAGTCGAACGTCGGCTTAAGCTGCAAAAGGTAATGGTGCGTTATGCCGGCCTCCGGCGGAATGAGGAAATGCTGGGGAAAGGGCTGGAAGAACTAAAGCGGCAGCTGCCGATTTTTAACTCTGCACTGACCAAACGTGAGGAATATGAGTTTGCCAATATGCTTACCTGCTGTCTGCTGATTACTGAATCAGCTTTGACGCGGCAGGAGAGTCGTGGAGCACATTACCGTGAGGATTATCCGCTAAGGGATGATGCGAAGTGGCAGAAACATTTGCTCCAGATTCGCGATCTCGGAATAGTGGAGGAATTAAGTGATGATGTTTAATGGATACAACGAAGAATTAGTGCAATTAATCAAGGGCTGGCTGCACGAGGATGTCGGTTCGGGTGATATTACAACCCGGACGACGATTCCGGCCGGCCACGAATCCAAGGGGATTATCCATGCGAAGGAAGCCGGTGTGATCTGCGGCGTGCCTGTGGCAGAGCTGGTTTTTGAAGTTGTGGATCCGTCGCTGGTATTTACGGCGCTGGTTCAAGAAGGCCAGACCGTTTCAAAGGGAACGGTAATTGCGGAAGTGGAAGGAAGCACGCACGCAATTCTGACCGGGGAGCGGCTCGCGCTTAACCTAATGCAGAGATTGTCCGGTGTTGCTTCACGGACAGCCGCTTTTGTAGAAGCGCTGAATGGTCTGCCTACACGGCTTGTTGATACCCGCAAGACCACACCTGGACACCGGATACTGGAGAAGTACGCTGTCCGCATTGGCGGCGGGGCGAACCACCGGTTTGGATTGTATGATGCTGTGATGATCAAGGATAATCATATCAAAGGAGCCGGAGGCATTCGTCAGGCTGTAGGCCGGGCCCGGGCGAATATTCCGCATACCATGACCATTGAAGTGGAGACCGAGAGCCTAGAGCAGGTAGAGGAAGCTTTAGCTGCAGGAGCAGATATTATAATGCTGGACAATATGGCGCCTGAGCTGATGAAAGAAGCTGTTAGAAGAATTAAGACCAAATCACCGCATGTCAAAACCGAAGCTTCGGGAAATGTATCCCTGGAGACTGTGCGCAGCATTGCCGAGTCAGGCGTTGATGTGATTTCTGTCGGACGGCTGACCTATTCCTTCACTAGTCTGGACATCAGTCTGGATCTGAATGCCAAGAAGGAGGCGCCTCTCTCATGATGCTAGCGGTCGATATCGGCAATACCAATATTGTGCTCGGTGTTTACCGGAAGCGTGAGCTGCTGCACCATTTCCGGCTCAGCACTGCGCGTCAATCTACGGCCGATGAATATGGCGTGCTGATTCATAATTTGTTCCATATGTCGAACATATCGTTTAAAGATGTGGAGGGCGTAATTATCTCCTCTGTTGTCCCTCCACTTGTCCAAGTAATCGTTGAGATGTGTGTAAAATATATCGGCAAAGATCCTCTGCTGGTTGGTCCCGGAATCAAGACCGGTCTTAATCTGCGGTATGAAAACCCCCGTGAAGTAGGGGCTGACCGGATTGTGAATGCTGTAGCGGCTATTGAACAGTACAAATGCCCGCTGGTGGTCGTGGACTTCGGGACTGCAACTACCTTCGACTGTATTGATGCCGGTGCCAATTATCTTGGCGGGGCCATTGTACCGGGGCTCGGTATTTCTACCGAGGCCCTGTATCAGCGGGCATCCAAACTGCCGAGAATCGAGCTGGAGAAACCCAAGAAGGTCATTGGGCGCAATACGGTGCATGCCATGCAAGCCGGGATAATTTTTGGTTATGCCGGCCAGGTTGAGGGAATCGTACGGAGAATCAAGCAGGAAATGAATGCGCCGGTACTGAAGGTCATAGCAACAGGCGGGCTTGCTACACTTATTGCCGGGGAGACGGACTGTATTGATGAAGTTAACCCTATGCTGACACTGGAAGGCCTGCGTATTATTTATGACCGTAACCAATAAAGATAAAGAAGCCTGAAAACGAGGCTAAGAGAGTGGAGGGATATGCACCCAATGGAAACAAAAAAAGACCGGCTGATCCGGGGGACTGCACTGGACGGAAGAGTCCGGGCATTTGCTGTCCGCACAACAGCACTCGTTGATGAATTGCGGCGCAGACATGATACGTACCCGACGGCTACAGCCGCACTGGGCCGTACAGTAACCGCAGCAGCCATGATGGGCGCTATGCTCAAAGGTGAAGAGAAGCTGGCGATTATGGTCAAAGGAAACGGCCCGATTGGACAGATTACGGCGGAATCGAATGCTCTTGGGGAAGTACGCGGATACGTTAGCAATCCGCATGTGCATCTGCCCAGCAACAGTCTTGGCAAATTGGATGTGGCTGGTGCTGTAGGCACCGAAGGATTTATTGATGTTAGCAAGGATTTGGGGATGAAGGAGCCTTATCGCGGAAGCGTACCTATTATTTCAGGTGAGCTTGGCGATGATTTCACCTACTACTTTGCTGTTTCCGAGCAGACACCTGCGGCGGTCGGGCTGGGCGTATTGGTTGAACCGGACAACTCTGTGAGTGTCGCCGGAGGATTTATCATCCAGCTGCTTCCGGGTCTTACCGATGCTGAAATTACTGAGATTGAACAGGCAGTAGGCGCTATGCCATCTGTTACTACCCTGCTTGATCAGGGACTTGAGCCTGAGGAAATGCTGCGTTATCTTTTACCGGATGCCATAGTACTGGATGAACTGGATATTAATTTTGTCTGCCAATGCTCGCGGGAGCGTGTTGAACAAACATTGGTCAGTCTGGGCCAGCACGAGCTGGAGCGTTTAATCGAAGAAGACGATCAGGCGGAGGTTGTATGTCATTTCTGCAACGAGGCCTATTTATTTAATAAGGATGAACTTCAGGT
>NZ_LN831208.1:6122-13696 GCF_001368795.1 Paenibacillus ihuae | reverse complement strand
GAACTTCAGGTTATCCTGGATCAAGCGAAATCGTAGGGCATGCGATGATGACTAGACAGGAGCGCGTGCTGCGTAATGCCGTTGTTATACTTGCTGTCGGTACTTTAGTCCTTGGAGGGCTGCTCTTTTGGAGTTTGCGGGCCATGTACATTCTGAAGGGTGAGGCTGCGGAGGGGGAATCCGCTGATATCGCCACCGCAGGCGGACAGCCGGTAACGGACCGGGAGTGGATAGATGAACTCAAAAAAAAGCACGGTGATGAGGTGCTTCTGGGAATACTCAATCACATTGTAGTCGATAAGGAAGCCAAGGCGCTTGGCATTACTGTGACAGACACAGACATCGAGCAGGAACTTCAGCGCAGTATGGCTGGTTATGGCTCCGAGGAACAGTATTACACGCAAATGCGGTCTGAGCTGGGACTTTCCCGTCAGGAGGTACGTGAGGAGGCGGCTTACCGGCTCACGCTCCAGGCGTTAGCCACAAAGGACGTTATAATCAGTGAATCGGCAATCGATGATTATTTAGCGGAGAATTCCGCACGCTTCACGCCCAAGAAGCAAATGCAGCTCTCGATGATCAAGGTGGAAACCTACGATGAGGCAGACCATGTGATGGACCGGCTGGAGCAGGGGGAGGATTTTGCTGCTGTAGCCAAGGAGGTCTCCATCGACAACGAGAGCAGGGAGCACGGAGGCAGCATCGGAATGGTGGAGGAGGAGGATCCTTTCTGGCCTGGGGATCTGCTGCAAACGGCGGCAGGACTTGAGGCGGGCGATATCGCCGGGCCGCTGCAGACCGGTGAAGATTTTGCCGTAATCCGGCTGGAAAAAATGATTGATCCCCCTAAACCGGACGAGGCGGAAATCCGGGAGCAGGTACGCCGGGAGCTGGCACTGGAGCAGGCTGCCCCTTTACAGCAGGTAGAAAGTGATCTGCGCACTAAATATGACACAGCGATATATATTGACAACGGCCTGCAAGATTGATAATATGAGGTTAAATGTAAAACCTACCGTTTTAGTCGGGAATGACCGGCGGCGGATTACACAAAATGGCCGCCTTACAGCGTTATAACTTGACGCTGCGGTATTGAATATCCTGGTGCAGACTCATCGTCCCCTTGAGAGATAAGCCGCAATACATCAAACACCCGGAATTACATGCTGAAGACTTATGTCACAAGTTATGCACTCATAGATCATTTATCATTCCAAGGAGGTTTTTGCTCATGGCTAAAGTCGTCAACAGTGTAACAGATTTGATCGGTAGCACACCGCTTGTTCGTTTGAACCGGATCGCTCCGGAAGGTTCCGCAGAGATCTACTTGAAGCTGGAATACCAAAACCCGGGTTCCAGCGTTAAAGACCGTATTGCCCTCAGCATTGTAGAAGAAGCTGAGAAGGATGGTCTTCTGAAACCGGGCGGAACGATTGTAGAAGCTACCAGCGGTAACACTGGTATCGGCTTAGCACTTGTTGCAGCTGCCAAAGGCTACAAGGCAGTTATTGTTATGCCTGAAACGATGAGCCTTGAGCGCCGTAACCTGCTTCGTGCTTACGGTGCCGAACTCGTACTGACTCCGGGATCGGAAGGTATGAACGGTGCGGTTAAGAAAGCTGAGCAGATTTTGGCCGAGAATCCGGATTACTTCCTTGCTGAGCAGTTTAAGAACAAAGCTAACCTGAAGATTCACCTGGAAACTACCGGTCCTGAAATCGTAGAAGCGATTGAATCGATCGGTGGACCATTGGATGCATTCGTTGCAGGCGTAGGTACCGGCGGAACTATCTCCGGTGCCGGCGAAGTACTGAAGAAGCAATATCCTGATGTGAAGATTTATGCGGTAGAGCCAGCTGCTTCACCTATTCTGGCCGGCGGCAAACCAGGCCCGCACAAAATTCAAGGGATTGGCGCTAACTTCATTCCAGACATCCTGAACCAGAACATCTACGATGAGATCATTCATGTGGAGAACGACGAAGCCTTCGAAACTGCACGCCGTGTTGCCAAAGAAGAAGGCGTGTTGTCCGGTATTTCTTCCGGTGCCGCTGTATTTGCAGCGCTTAAAGTAGCCAAAGAGCTGGGTGCAGGCAAAAAAGTCGTTGTCATTATTCCAAGTAACGGCGAACGCTACCTCAGCACTCCGCTGTACAACTTTGAAGCATAATTATTGAAATTTTTATAAGAGTCTTCCTCTCCGCTCATTTAGGGATAGTGAGGGCTCTTTTTTGTGCATGCTGTTAGAAGAGATGATGTAGTGATATTCAGAGCTGTTGATGCGTTTTGAATGCGGAAAAAAGGCTTATTTTACATAAATCCAATCTTCGGGGTTTTCAAAGCATCCTGAAGTACAGTATACTGACAGGCAATAAACGATGATAACCATGTAAGCTTCACAAAACTTAAGCGAATGCTTACGAAGCAAGTTTTGTTGCGCAGGATGCTAAAGAAGCATCAGCTTCACAAAACTTAAGTATATGCTTACGAAGCGAGTTTTGTTGCGCAGAGACATCAAAGAAGCGAAAGCTTCACAAAACTTTAAGGAGGATAGCTTTGGAAATCTTAACGGCGTGGCAGGACTGGGAGCAATGGGCAGATGAGAACTGGAGCCTTCTTCCCTTGATTATACAATCACCACAGAATAAATCCGGCTTGCCGGATTCTTGGATGAAGGCCTGGGAGCAGGCCTCCCCATATTCAGTGGTACTGGAGAGCGGGAAGGGCGGCCGCTATACCTACCTGGGGCTAAGCCCTGTCTCCGTAATAGAAGGCAAAGGCGAACAAGCGGCAGCAACCGATTTAACTCCGGGAACATCGGGCTATCAAGTCCGGGAAACTGCTGCATGGGATGATTTGCACGGTAAACCGCTGGATGTGCTGCAGGTATGGATGAAGGGATTCACTTCCCCGCGCACAGAGATTTCAGGATTACCGCCGTTTCATGGCGGCTGTGTGGGCTATCTTAGCTATGACGTAGTCCGCTCCCTGGAGAGGCTGCCTTCGCTGGCCCAGGATGATCCGGGATTTCCTGATTATTTGTTTATGCGTTTCGAAGAGCTATGGATTTACGATCACCAGGAGGACATGCTTTATTGCACTGTTCATGTCCCAGTGACTGCTGACAATAAATCTGATCTGCCTGGCCTTAGACTTCTCTATTCCGAGTCTGTACAACGGGCGGAGATGATGCTTGAACAGTGGCGGATGATCGGTTCTGCTGCAGAAACGGAGGCACAGACCCAGGCAGCGGAGATGGACAGGATTGTCGCTGTAATTGAGGAGAGCATTAATCTGTCCGGAGAGTGGCCTGGCATGAGGTCAGCCTTTTCACCAGAGCACTTCCAGCAGGCCGTGCTCGATGTTCAGGAATACATCCGCCAGGGCGACGTATTCCAGGTCAACCTCTCGCTGCGCCAGGAGGCGCAGCTGAAAGCCCCGCCGGAGGATGTTTATGAATGGCTGCGCAAGCTCAACCCGTCCCCGTACATGGGGCTGCTCCGCTCGCCCGGCTTTGCGCTCTCCAGCGCATCGCCGGAGCTGCTCGTCAAGCTGCACGGGGACAAGGTCAGCGCCCGCCCCATTGCCGGTACCCGGCGCAGGGGCCTCACTCCCGCGGAGGATGCCGCCATGGAGGCGGAGCTGCGCGGGAGCGAAAAGGAGATCGCCGAGCATATTATGCTTGTCGATCTGGAGCGCAACGACATCGGCCGAGTCGCTGCATATGGATCGGTCAGCGTACCGGAGCTGCTGACCGTGGAGCGATACTCGCATGTCATGCATCTCGTCTCGCAGGTGGAGGGGCGCATCGCCCCCGGCCTGGATGCTTATGATGTAATGGCCGCCTTGTTTCCCGGCGGCACCATCACTGGTGCACCTAAGGTACGCACGATGGAAATTATCGAAGAGCTGGAACCGGTGCGCCGCGGTCCATATACCGGATCACTGGGCTGGATTGACTATAACGGCAATATGGAATTAAATATTATTATACGGACGTTGGCAGTCAAAGACGGAGTAGGATATATTCAGACAGGAGCAGGTATCGTGATCGATTCGGATCCGTATCGCGAATACCGGGAATGTCATAACAAAGCCAAAGCGGTAGTGAAGGCGGTTCTCTGCAGTGAGCTGCAGCAGGAATCACGGACCACCGGCGGAGCCAAAGGGGGAGCAATACTATGATCTTGGTCATCGATAATTATGATTCCTTTACGTACAACCTGGTGCAGTATTTAGGCGAACTGGGGGAAGAAGTGAAGGTGCACCGCAACGATGAAATTACAATTCAGGAGATTGAAGCTATGGCTCCGGATCATATTCTGATCTCACCGGGACCCTGTACCCCGAATGAAGCGGGCATCAGCCTGGAGCTGCTGCAGCATTTCAAAGGTGTCATTCCGATCTTCGGCGTATGCCTGGGACATCAGGCGATCGGTCAGGCCTTTGGCGGTAACGTCATCCGTGCGGAACGTTTGATGCACGGCAAAACATCACCGATCCACCATAACGGCACATCGGTTTTTGAGGGACTGGAATCCCCGTTTACCGCTACAAGATACCATTCGTTAATCGTGGAACGCGAGAGCCTGCCGGATTGCCTGGAGATTACAGCAGAGACGGTGGAAGGTGAAATTATGGCACTCCGCCATAAAGAGTATCCGATTGAAGGTGTCCAGTTTCATCCGGAATCAATCATTACCGATCATGGCCATACCATGCTCCGCAACTTCCTGAAACGGAGAGCCGGAGAACCGGCATGAATTATATCGGACTTAATCGAAGAATAGTCGAGGCCAAAGACGCCGTGGTTTCCGCTCTGGATCACGGCTTTTTGTACGGCATGGGCCTGTTTGAAACCTTCCGTACTTATGGAGGGGCCCCTTTTCTGCTGCGGCGGCATCTGGACAGGCTGGCTGACGGCTGCAGACAGCTGGGTATTCCGTTTGAAGCAGATGAGGAATCTCTTCGTAAATGGATCGGACAAGTAATGGCAGCGAATGATCTGCAGGAAGCATATATCCGTTATACAGTTACCGCGGGCGAGGATATTTTGGGGCTTCCGGCCGGAGCGTATACGCAGCCTAATCATTTGCTCTATATTAAAGAGCTGCCCAAGCTGCCTGCTTCCCTATACACGGAAGGCAAGCCGCTGCAAATGCTGCGGATACCGCGCAATACCCCGGAAGGGCCGGTTAGGCTGAAGTCGCTGCATTATATGAATAACATTCTGGCCAAACGTGAGCTTGCCGGATATGCCTCAGCCGCGGGCGGTGCGGAAGGGCTGATGCTGACGGATAAAGGGTTTATTGCGGAGGGCATAGTCAGCAATCTCTTTTACATCAAAGACGGGATACTCCATACTCCTGATATAGCTGCAGGCATCCTGCCCGGCATTACCCGGGAAATGGTGCTGGAACTGGCCCCCGGGGCAGGATTGCGCACAGAAGAGGGATTTTACCGCTGGGAGCAGCTGCTCGCCGCCGATGAAATATTTCTAACGAACTCGGTGCAGGAGATTGTTCCGGTGACGACACTTTGGCACGGTACTGAGTCATTGATGGTTAGCGGCGGACGAACCGGCAAGAACACGGCTGAATTGATCAGGTTATACAGGGAAAGGACGGAAGTGCTGAAATGAAACCTGTTATTTATAGACGGAACTACCGGTTTAAGGACAGTGAACTGGTCTTAGGAGACCGCACATTGATTATGGGCATCTTGAATGTAACACCGGACTCTTTTTCCGACGGGGGCTTGTGGAGTGAGCCGGATAGGGCGGTAGAGCATGCACTCCAGATGGCGGCTGAAGGTGCCGATATTATTGATATAGGCGGAGAATCCACGCGCCCCGGCCATCAGCCGGTGAGCTTGCAGGAAGAGCTGGAGCGTGTGCTACCTGTGATCGGGAGCATTCACCGAGCCGCTCCTCATTTGGTCCTTTCAATTGATACGTACAAGGCCGAGGTAGCCCGGCAGGCTATCCAAGCGGGTGCACACATTATTAATGATATTTGGGGCGGCAAAGCTGACCGTGATATGGGCGCTGTAGCTGCAGAAGCCGGGTGCCCCTTTATTCTGATGCATAACCGTCATGACCGTAATTATAAGGATCTGGCGGCGGATATGTCTGCGGATCTAAAAGAGAGTATTGATTTGGCACTGGCTGCAGGTGTAAAGCCGGAGAACATCATTCTTGACCCGGGTATCGGGTTTGCCAAGGATTATACCGAGAATCTGCAGGCGATGATGGCACTGGACAGCTTGACTGAGCTGGGATATCCGGTGCTGCTGGCTACCTCCCGTAAAAAGTTCATCCGGACCGCACTCGGTCTCCCAGCGGATGATGTAGTGGAGGGAACCGCCGCGACTGTGTCGTTCGGCATTGCCCAAGGCTGTCAGATCGTGCGGGTGCATGATGTATCTTTAATTAAACGAACCGTTCAAATGTGTGACGCTATGCTGTATGCCGGCTTCTCTGCAGGTGCGGGAATAACCTGAGCCTACGGCGGCTGACTATTTTTATAATAAGAAAGCAGGTACTGTAATGGATAAAATGACGCTGCACCGCATGGAATATTACGGATATCACGGGGTGTTTGAAGAGGAACGCAAGCTTGGCCAGCGCTTCTATGTGGATCTGGAGCTGGAGCTTGATTTGCAGACTGCAGGGCTGAATGATGATCTGACGCAGACCGTGAACTATGCCGAAGTGCATGAAACTGTTAAAAATATTGTCGAAACAAAGTCCTTTAAGCTGATCGAAGCTTTGGCGGAACATATTGCATCCGTGTTACTGGACACTTATACTATTATCAATGCAGTAACGGTCAAAGTGACCAAGCCGCATCCGCCGTTCGACATTCATTTTCAGGGAGTGACCGTAGAACTGCGCAGAACGAGAAAGTGAGACCAGGTCCATGAACATACATTCCACCTCTGAGGCATCAGAGGCTTATATTGCTTTAGGGGCTAATTTGGGTGACCGTGAGGGAACCTTGAAGGAAGCTTTGAACAGACTGAACCAGCATGAGGGAATTGAAGTCGTACGCTGCTCCAGAATATACGAGACCGAGCCGGTCGGCTATCTGGATCAGCCGCAGTTTTTGAATATGGCTGCCGCCCTGCGTACTACGCTTGAGCCGGAGGATTTGCTCCATGTCATGCTGGCGATTGAGACACAGCTCGGCCGCGTCCGGGATATCCGGTACGGACCGAGAACCGTTGATTTGGATTTGCTCTGGGTAGAAGGCCGGAGTCTGGACACGCCCGAGTTAACGCTTCCGCATCCCCGGATGATGGAGCGGGCGTTTGTGCTGATTCCGCTAAGTGATATCGTTCCGCAGAATGATGCATCGTTCGGACTTTACGGAATGATTGCTGCAGCGCTTCAAGATTTGGACGGAAAGGAAGGAATGCGCTTGTGGACATCAAACGAATGGGACGGCGGGTCAGAGCATTCCGGAAGCTAAAGGGGTATACACAGCAGGAGCTGGCGGATTCTGTCGGAATTTCCCTCGCTGTGCTCGGCGCAGTGGAGAGGGGCAATCGTCGGTTGGAAGATAAAATTTTAA
>NZ_LN831208.1:1788-5709 GCF_001368795.1 Paenibacillus ihuae | reverse complement strand
TCGGCATTTCAGCCGAAGAGCTGGCTAATCCCTCCCCGTGAGACGGAGCTTTTATATAAACCCAAAGTAAAGGAAGTGAAAGAACATGCTGAAAATTGGCGGTATTGAAATGAAGAACCAGGTGGTTTTGGCGCCTATGGCCGGCGTATGCAATCCTGCTTTTCGTCTGATCGCGAAAGAGTTTGGCACAGGTCTGGTCTGCGCGGAAATGGTCAGTGACAAGGCAATCCTGCACGGCAACAAGCGTACACGCGAAATGCTGTTTGTGGATGAGCGGGAGAAACCGCTGAGCCTGCAGATTTTTGGAGGCGACCGTGAATCGCTGGTTGGGGCCGCAAGAGTGGTGGATAAAGAGACCAATGCCGATATTATCGACATTAATATGGGCTGTCCTGTCCCTAAAGTGACCAAATGTGATGCCGGCGCCCGCTGGCTGTTGAATCCTGACAAAATTTACGAGATGGTGTCGGCTGTCGTGGAAGCCGTGGATAAGCCTGTCACCGTAAAAATGCGTATCGGCTGGGACAGTGAGCACATCTTTGTAGAAGAGAATGCGCGTGCTGTAGAACGGGCCGGCGGTCAGGCGGTCAGTGTGCACGGCCGTACCCGCGAGCAGCTGTACACCGGACATGCAGACTGGAAGTATATCAAAATGGCTAAAGAGGCTGTTTCAATTCCTGTTATCGGTAACGGGGACGTGAATACACCTGAGGATGCGCGGGCAATGCTTGATCGGACCGGCTGTGACGGAGTCATGATCGGCCGCGGCGCTCTGGGCAATCCGTGGATGCTGTACCGTACGGTGCAATATTTGAATACTGGCGAACTGATGCCTGAGCCTGAAGTCGAAGAGAAAATTAAAGTGGCGATTCTTCACATGGACCGGTTGGTAGCCCTTAAGGGGGAAGCGGTGGCCGTTCGTGAAATGCGCAAGCATATGGCCTGGTATTTGAAAGGTCTGAAAGCTGCCGCCCGAGTGAAGGATGTCATTATGGAAGAAACAAGACGCGACGGAATGGTGCGGATTTTGAATGATTTTGTCGTACAGCTTAGAGATGAAGAGGAACAGGAAGGTGTCAGCCCTTCGCTTTCTGCGGTCTAATATATAAAATAAAGGGATGAACGCGGACTTCCGCTTCATCCCTTTATTTTAAAAGAATGGTTATGGATAGATTACTCAATCGTCACTAATGGTGTGTAGTAATTTTCTCTCTTGTACTGAAGTCCCAGCTTGGTGATGATCGGTTTAATCGGTGCGTAGGCGGCTCCGTTATCCATGATCGTATCCTCTGAACGGAGGTCTACGGTCGCTGTTTTGCCCCCAAGTGTGAGGGTTAGCTTCCCGCCTCCGAAGGAGATTCCCGCTCCCAGTGCTTTGGCCAGATCCTTGACTGAACAATAGACCAGGCCATTTGCGCCTTCAAAAGAGGACTGACCGCTATATACCACGGCTTTGCCCTTGTACATAATCTGCAGCGGCTCTACTAAGCTGAAGTACTTGCCCGGATCCGATATTACAAGAACGTAGTTCTTCTTTTCTTCTTCGCTTCTGAACTGATCCTTGGTGACAATGCCGGATAGAACGTCAATATTTACGTTGCGAATGTACGAAACCGAATTGCTGGAGGCAAACGGCCGGTACTGCAACACCGTATTGGATTGCCAAAACACTTGGTCTGCGTAAACATCACGGTAAGGAAGTTTGACGATCCGAATCACTTTTTGCTTATTGATATCATAGATACGGACCTGTTCGTCATTATACGGATCGCTGGATTTTGAAGAGTCATAGGCGGCTTCGACTGTAGCTAAGTACCGGTGATCCGGCGAGATGGCGATTTCACGGACAAAAGTGTTCCGCTCTGAGATTTTAGTTACCTTATTGTTGTCGGTATTAATAATATAATGCCATCCGTCTATCCATCTTTTCCCGAATACATGATTGTTGATAATCAGACGCCACTGGTATTGTTTCCAGTTCAGCTTCGTTTCTTTAATTTCTTTAATTGTATGCTCCGCTGTGATAGCGTAGGTTTTTCCGTTTTTTCTGATAACAAAATCGAAATTTCCACTGAACGATATTCCTTGTGTAGGCCGGAAGTTGTTGGACATATCCTGAGTGTTAATTACCCAGTCGGTTGTGGAAACGGGGACTGTGGTGATGTATGTATTGTTGGATAAAGAGAAGAGCTTAGTCGTCTTTGCGGCATAATCATTAACTCCATATAAATCTGATGCTGCATATAATCCGCCCATTTGTGTACCTGTAGTAATGTATTCCCAATAATCCATTGATTTAAATTTTTCTTTGGTTTTAATATCCGTTAAATAGGAGTAAGTGATGGTTGGCAGCGTCTGATGCGCCTTAGTCTCCCCCAGCACTTTTAGTTCCTTGGTCGTATAATCAAATGCGTATAACTGGCTGGTTTCGTTGATGTCATCATCGTAGCTGCTCCACTCATCAATGACCTTATCGCTATACTCTTTTTGAGTGTATACTGAATAATATTTGATACCTGTTGTGGTGCGTACGATCTGGCCCTCCAATTGCATCCTGAAATAACGTTTGTTTTTCCCGTTCTGATCAATCTGCTGTGCGTTACCCCATCCATCGATTTGAAAACCCTGCGGAGGAGCAAAGGCCTGCTCTTCAAAAATGTACTCCTCTTGCTTCCTCTCACCTGTTGAGTACATAATGGTATCTACCAGAACAGTCGGAATGTAACGGTTCCTCTCTATATCCCCTTTAAAATCAAGAGAGATGCTGACCCGGCGGTCTTCCGCACTTGCGCCATCGGCAACCGGTATCTGTTTTAAAATGAACGCGGCAAAGAATAGTATAACCAAGGCAATCTTTTTCCACATAATGATTTATCTCCCCCTTATCATCTATTTGCTTATTAAATATTAGCGATTGAGGATAAATACTTCCATGACAAATGTTGAAAAACACAGTATTCCAAACACTTCAACAGAGGGAATAATCGAATATGCGGTGTTTCCTCGTGCGTCATTGACATTTAGTAGCGGTTCCAATATAATTTCACAGTATAAAATCGCCGTTACAGCAAGCGTTAATGCAGCAGGGAGGGTTCTTATCCCTCCGGATTCGCATATAGTATGGTGTTTTCAATAAATGTATACGACAGGAGAATCGGTTGAGATGAGCGATAAAGAAGTCATCCTTACGCCGGACGGACTTAAGCGTCTGGAAGAAGAACTGGAGACCCTCAAATCCGTGAAACGCCGCGAAGTGGCCGAGCGGATTAAGGTAGCAATCGGCTACGGGGATATCAGCGAGAACTCGGAGTATGAAGACGCGAAGAACGAACAGGCTTTTATCGAAGGCCGTATTATTACTCTGGAAAAAATGCTCCGCAACGCCCGGATCATCAACAGCGATGAGATTGTTACTGATGTGGTAAGCATCGGGGTTACGGTTAGCGTTGAAGATTTGGAATATGGCGACGTGATGGAGTATACCATCGTCGGCACAGCTGAATCCGACCCGTTAAATAATAAAATCTCCAACGAAAGCCCGGTAGGCAGAGCCATTATCGGCAAAAAAGTCGGCACAATCGTCGATGTTAGTGTTCCTGCAGGCGTCATTCAATATAAAATTCTCGATATTAGAATGAAGTAACTTACAGTTGTACCCCGAAAGCTTCCTTAGGGAAGCTTTTTTCAAAGTATAACAAGCGAAAAATATGGGTGAACATATATAGCTTATATTTTGTACTGAAACGGACTGCCCTCGCTCAATGCCCGCGGGGAGCCGTTTCTTCTTATGTATATGACATGATGGTTTTAGAGAGGATGAACGAACATGACCGAGGAATTGAATACCGTGGAGAGCACGGAAAAAGAGCTTAGCGAGCTGCTGCAAATCCGCCGTGCGAAATTGGACGAGCTGCGTGCACT
>NZ_LN831208.1:0-1497 GCF_001368795.1 Paenibacillus ihuae | reverse complement strand
AAGAAGTATGAGCGTACTGCAGGAGCCGGAGACCTTCTGGCTAAGTATGACGGACAAACCAAAGAAGAACTGGACGAGCTTGCTCTGGATGTAAGCATTGCCGGCCGCATCATGGGTAAACGGGTAATGGGAAAAGCCAGCTTCGCCCACATCCAGGACCTAAGCGGTAAAATCCAGATTTATGTGCGCCAGGACAGCATTCCTGAAGAGCAATACGCAGCATTTAATGTTCTTGATTTGGGCGACATCATCGGTGTCCGCGGAACGTTGTTCAAGACCAAAACAGGTGAAACGTCGATTAAAGCGAGCAACCTCGAGGTATTGTCCAAATCCCTGCTTCCTTTGCCTGAGAAATATCACGGCCTGAAGGATGTAGAGCTGCGCTACCGTCAGCGTTATGTAGACCTGATTATCAACCCTGAGGTACAGCAGACGTTTATTGCCCGTTCACGGATTATCCAGTCGATGCGCCGTTATCTGGACTCGCCGGGCTATCTTGAAGTTGAAACTCCGACTCTGCAATGCAATTGCCGGCGGGGCTGCTGCGCGTCCGTTCATTACCCACCACAATACACTGGATATGCAGCTGTACATGCGTATTGCTATCGAGCTCCACCTGAAGCGCCTGATTGTCGGCGGTCTGGAGAAAGTCTACGAAATCGGCCGCGTCTATCGTAATGAAGGGATTTCAACAAGACACAATCCGGAATTCACTATGATCGAGCTGTACGAAGCTTATGCTGACTACAAAGACATTATGCAGCTGACGGAGAACATGATCGCCCACATCGCCCAGGAGGTTCTTGGCAGCCAGAAGATTAACTATCAGGGACAAGAAGTCGACCTCTCACCGGGATGGCGCCGCGTAACCATGGTTGATGCCGTTAAAGAAGTAACTGGTGTTGACTTTGGCGTTCATATGACTGATGAGGAAGCCCAGCGTCTGGCTAAGGAGCACCGTGTGCCGGTTGAGAAGCACATGACCTTCGGCCATATCCTCAATGCGTTCTTCGAACAATTCGTTGAGGAAACACTGATTCAGCCTACATTTGTAATGGGTCATCCGGTTGAAATCTCGCCACTGGCCAAAAAGAATGAGCTGGATCCGCGGTTTACTGACCGTTTTGAGCTATTTATTGTTGCCCGTGAGCACGCAAATGCATTTAGCGAGCTGAATGACCCGATTGACCAGCGTCAGCGGTTCGAAGCTCAGATTCACGAAAAAGAGCAGGGTAACGATGAGGCCCATGAGATGGACGATGACTTCATCCGTGCGCTGGAATACGGTATGCCTCCTACAGGCGGACTCGGAATCGGTGTAGACCGTCTGATCATGCTGCTTACCAACGCGGCTTCTATCCGTGATGTTCTGTTGTTCCCGCATATGCGTAACAAAGACTGAATAAAGTCCTGATCCCAAAACCACAATTACCAGGGAAGCTGCACAGGCAGTTTCCTTGGTTCAATGGTGGAATGAGCGTAAACTTTTAAAATAAT
>NZ_LN831207.1:63112-70234 GCF_001368795.1 Paenibacillus ihuae | reverse complement strand
AAAACATCTGACGAGAATCTGCATTCTCTAATTTTGGATCTCACTTTCGTGATCTCCCACTCACTCGTTGTTCAGTTTTCAAAGATCAACATCTCTCTTTTTAACACTTCGCCGCGTCTCAGCAGCGACCTTCATAATATATCACAGTGTTTATCAATTTGGCAAGTGTTTTTTTGAAAAAAGTTATTTTTCATTTTTCCTTACCGTGCAGCTACTATTCAAACATCGAAAAGGAGCGCGAGATATAATGTATCACGGACGCTCCCTTTTAGTCAACCTATTTGATTAAATTAATGGCCAAGCACACAAACTTGTGAGCAGCAGCTTATTATTTCAATGTTTGAACTGGGATGTACGGCCGCCCCAGGCATACTTCGACAACTCTTTCTGCGGAGCAAAACGCGCGTACATGCGGAATACGGTTTTATATCGGTTGGCAATGGCATGCCTGATATTCTGGTCCAAACGCTGATCACTTAGATCAAGGAGCATCTCGTCAAGCTCTTTTCTTAAAACATAGTCCAGCTCCTTGCATTCCTTCTCATTGAACAACATTCCCAACATATGCTTGGCCTCCTTCGTGGTATTTTAAGATCAAAACCTAAAACGCTGCTGTTTGTGTGATAGAAGTTAGTCCATTTGATGGGAAAAGCTGTGAATATACCCGTTACACTAAATTAACCGGAGCATAAGAACTATAACCATAATCTCCAAAATTCCCTTATGGCCTCGCCTCTTATGCCTGGCGTCGTGTTGTCAGGATCCCCCAAATTCGAATGGCTTTAATGTTATGCTCATTTCCCTGAATTTTTATGATAAAAGAGACAACGTAATTGTACTTTCAATGATTGCAGCAATGAGCAGCAGGATTACAATCCATACCGACGCTGTAAAAGTCTGCCTCATAAACCCGGCCCAGCTCTGGCTTCTCTGTTCTTTTCCGCGGGATGGGCTGAATAAGCTGAGCACCACTTTACCCCCAAAATGAAGGCCAAAAGCACAAGCGATGATGATTGCCGGTATCTCGATAATTCCGTGTGGAAGCAGTCCTTTTACGATCAGTTGAAATAAATCCTGTCCCTGCATAGCTGACAAATGAATCAAGTAGCCGATAACACCTCCGTTAATCAGTAAGAATACAGCCGGTATGACTCCGAACAGTGCACCCAGAAAGATAACCACTACACTTTTGATGCTGTTGTTCGCAAATATAAATATGAAAAAACTCCACTGCGGGTGCTCTGAATCTCTGAGATTCCCGCTGATCTCACTTAATCCCTCTAACTGCTGGGCGAGCAGCTTCTGCAGACTTCCGGTACCTATCCAGCCGAGCACTCCTCCTGCCAGGAATAGAATCAGCGCAACCAGCAAGGTTTTGCGGATTGTGCCTACATCTTTGACAAATGTTGAAAATGAAAACATAGGTTCCTCCTATAAGTTATTAATGCGATTTGTGAAACAGATGAGGTCATAAGCGGTAGGTACGAGCATACATTTAGAACAAACAAGCCATTTCGCATGGGAGAGGAGCGCTGCAAGTATGAATTCTTTTTATGTATTCAGCGGCAAAAAGATAAAACGGTTCATTTATATCTTTGCCGCTGCGCTTCTTGCCGCTGGTGTTGTGTATGTCGAGAGGGGCAATATTACCGTTTTTTCGGATTCGACGCCCCCGTCTGCGATTTACAGTGTACCAACGGAGAAGAAGCTGATCGCCTTAACCTTTGACATTAGCTGGGGTGAAAAGAGGCCAGAACCGATTCTAAAAGTGCTGGAGGACAAAAAAGTGGATAAAGCCACCTTCTTCCTCTCCTCACCCTGGAGCAAAACGCACCCGGAAATTGTTACAAGTATTAAAGAGGCAGGATTTGAAATCGGCAGCCACGGCCATAAGCATGTTAACTACAGTACTTTGAGCAACGAGGAAATCCGTACTCAAATCTCTACAGCTCATACCGTCTTAACCGAGTTAACGGGTAAAGAACCGAATTTGATCCGTATGCCGAATGGCGATTTTGATAAAAGAGTGCTTCAGGTGGCCAGCGATCTGGGCTACAAGGTCATCCAGTGGGATACCGACTCCCTGGACTGGAAAAACATCGGTGTAGATAATATCGTAAAGCGCGTAACCAGCAAAGCCCATCCTGGAGATATTGTTCTGCTCCATGCCAGCGATTCCTGCAAACAGACCCATGAGGCACTTCCGCTCATTATCGAGAATCTCCGCAGTCAAGGCTATGAATTCGTCACGGTCTCTGAATTGATCAGCCAGAGCAGTGCCGACGGTACAGAAGTCAGGGATTCCGCTTCACTGAATGAAGGGCTGGAAAACGCCGCTGGACTATAATTCCGTAAACCGTACAATACCGCAAGTTGTCTGGCAGAATCTTTATCAGTGGCGCGGGGATATGAGCTCCGAAATCTCTGGTGTGGGGGTATCCAGCTTCGGATAACTCAGGTCAAGGCTCTCCAGTGTCTTCACCACGATAGCCAAAGCCAGATAATTGCGGTACCAACGGTGATTGGCCGGGATCCAATACCATGGGGCTTCTTCTGTGCCTGTCTCACGAAAAATATCTTCATAAGCCTTTTGATAATCATTCCAGTATTGCCGCTCCTGCAGATCACTGACATCGAATTTCCAATGTTTGGTCGGATCCTGGAGCCGCTCCTGAATTTTCTGGAGCTGCTTCTCCTTAGAGATATGCAAAAAGAGCTTGATAATCGTCGTCCCCTCTTCCACCAGCATTTCTTCGAACTGGCGGATGTAGCGGAACCGCCGCTTCATGTCATCCTTTTTCAGGCTTCCGTGTACACGCGGCACCAGCACATCCTCATAATGCGAGCGGTTGAAGGCAGCGATATAGCCTTTCGGCGGAGTCTTCATATGCACTCTCCACAGGAAATCGTGAGCCTCCTCCTCCAGTGAGGGCTTTTTGAAGCTCGTAACAATAAAGCCCTGCGGATTAATACCAGAGAAAATATGCTTTACTGTTCCGTCTTTCCCGCTTGAATCCATCCCTTGAAGAATCACGAGCAGGGAGTGCTTCTTCTGTGCGAACAGAATATCCTGCAGCTCGGCAAGGCGCTTCTTGAGCTTCTCCATTTTCACCTCAGCTTCCTCTTTGGAAGTAAAGTCGCCGCTTTCATCCGGATCGAGCTTGCTCAGGATTTTATCACTTGTGTCTTTTATCATATAACGCTTAATGTTCATATATGCCCCTCCTCAAAGTTTTGCTTGGCCGGATTCCGGATAGGGCCGGCTGTGAAATCTCAGGCGCATGTTATGTAAGCTGTTCCTTAAGATTAACCTTCTTGTTTTGATTTTAATCGCTGCTGGAATGAACAAGAAAAAACTAATATCTGTACAAAAACCCCGGCTCCTTGGAGTGTCGGGGTTTTACGCTGTAATTCGATTATAACGGGGGATTCGGCTTAAGAATGCGGTGCAATCTTAAAATCTGGAATGCATTGCAGGCAATCAGCGGAACGACAATAAAAACAGTCGCACTGTCAACGCCTATCTGAAGTACACCTACCGTCTCTACAATGGTGATGGCTGTCATAAAGAAAAAAGTCGGAACTGCGGCAGTTGTGTTCGTGCTCCGCACTTTGAAGTAGGACACTATAAGGGCTGTGAGCAGAATCCCAATTCCCAGGATCAGATCAGATACACCATTCCTGTCTCCCCCAACAAAGGTACGCAGAAAGGCCAGTTCAAGCAATGCCAGAACAGCCAATACTAATTGTATGTACTGCCAAGCTTTGCGGGGAAATACGCCGATGCCCATGTAGTTGAGGATCAGATAGGCGAAAAACCCCAGCTGCGCGTAAACGCTAACAAGCATCCCGTAACCAAGAAGGATTAGCGGGTAAATGAGCTTATCCGCTGTGCTTTTAAATTCAATTCCGCCATTTACAACCTGTAGCAGCAATCCGGCCAGAACAGCCGTGGCAGCACCAATTAAAAGTGTGGTCCAGAACAAATGATACCATTTTCTTATACTCAGCCACTCCACCTCCCCTGTGTGATTTATTTTACCAAGGTTGCCGTCAAAAAACCATTGCGCTGTAACATAACCTGTGTGACCGTGCGGCATACTACAGTCAGGATTCCTAATAAAGGAGGGCAGCGCCAATGAAGTGGAGGAGTTTGTTGTCAGGGGGCTTGGCATTAAGCTTGGTTTTCGCCTTAACAGCCTGCGGAGGGGAACAGAGCAGTTCTTCCAGCCAGATGGGATATAAGGAAATGAAGACGATGGTTGTCGATATATTAAAAAGCGATGAAGGAAAAAAGGCGGTCGAAGAAGCGCTGAGCTCAAGTTCCGGCACCGAAGGAGGCAGCGTGAGCGGAATGAGCATGAAAATGATGCCGCTCCAAACTACGGAACAAATCCGGATAGCAGTTAAAGATACAATCACTGCTCCGGAATATCAAAAAGAAATCGAAAAAATCATGACCGATCCGACATTCGCCGGTGAATTCGCTAAGGCAATCAACAGCCAAAGTAAAGAGCTTCATCTTCAGCTGATCAAGGATCCCACTTATCAAAAATCCATTGAAGAAATCATGAAATCACCTGAAATGATGAAAATGTTTCTAGACCTTACTAAGACCTCTGATTACCGTAAGCAATCCATGACAATTATGCAGGAAGCCATGCAAAACCCATTATTCCGCATGGAAGTGCTAAGTCTGCTTAAAACAGTTGTACAGGATGAGCTTCAGCCTAAGGTTCAGAAAAAGGGCGGAGAAAAAGAAGGAGAATCCGGAGGCGGCAGTGACGGCTCTAAGCAGGAAGGCGAAGGCGATTCCGGGTCTTAAACTAAAGAGGCATCCCCTTATGTTAGGGTATGCCTCTTTTTATGTGCATTGCTTTGTTTATTGTTCATATTTGGCAATCAGCTTATCGGCAACCTCTGCAAACAGCTGTGCGGTCGGTGTTTCTGCTTTGTATACAGACGGCGAAAAATCGGGCTCAGAGATATGATTGTCCGGTGCGCCAAGCGGTACCTGGGCAAGCAGCTCCGTATGCAGTGTCTCCGCCAGCCTTGCTCCGCCCCCGCGGCCGAAGATATAATCCTTTTTGCCACAGGAGGAGCATTCATAATAAGCCATATTCTCGATGACACCAAGCACCTCATGGTCGGTCTGCAGCGCCATAGAGCCCGCTCTCGCGGCCACAAAGGCCGCAGTGGCATGCGGAGTGGTTACAATAATCTCTTTGCTGTGCGGAAGCATCTGGTGTACATCCAGCGCAACATCGCCCGTTCCAGGAGGAAGATCCAGCAGCATGTAATCAAGCTTCCCCCAGCCCACATCGCTAAAGAACTGGCGGAGCATTTTGCCGAGCATCGGCCCTCTCCAGATTACCGGACTATTCTCACGGATGAAAAAGCCCATCGACATGACTTTGACTCCGAAACGTTCTACAGGAATTATCGTACCCTCTTCAACTATTGGCCCTTCCTCGATTCCCATCATATCCGGAATACTAAAGCCATAGATATCGGCATCGATCAGTCCGACTCTCTTACCCTTACGTGCCAGGGCCACTGCGAGGTTAACCGTCACAGTCGATTTCCCTACACCGCCCTTACCACTGGCTACAGCAATGAAGTTTACACCGGACTTCTCATTGATCAATTCATGGCCCTCAAGACCCGCTGCATGTCCTTTGAGCCCTTCCCCCTGTTCGGTGTCCAGCTCGTCCTCAGAGCTCTCTCCGCGCAAAATAGAACGCTCATAATCGGTTGCATTGCGCAGCCGGATATGGACATTAGAGACTCCGCTTGCCGTAAGCAGGTCACGCACCCTCTGCTCCAGTTCCATCCGGCTTGTCTCATCTTCTTCAAGACAGATGACAGATAACGATATTCTATCCTCTTTGACCATAATGTCGCGGATCAACTGCAAATCAATAAGGCTTTTACCGGATTCCGGGTCTGTGAGCGGCTGCAAAAGTTCCTGAATTTGTTCTTTGGTCAGCATGGATAGCACCTCTGTTTCGTTCCGGACGGGTAAGGCTCCGGTTTTTTTGTCTATTATAGCATTACCCTTCTACAGATGAGTAGTCCCCGCTCAGGGCTGCTCCGAGATGTACCGCAAAATCCCCCGGTAAATGCCCGTTGCCACTTTCCGCTGATACACATCGTCGCCAAGCAGGACTGACTCCTGGGGATGTGACAGGAACCCCACCTCAACCAGTGCAGCCGGCATTTTCAGCATTTTGAGCAGATACACCGTATTCACAGTTTTCGCCACACGGTCTGTATTCTCAAGAGTGCCCCGCAGCTCATCCTGAACGAATCCGGCTAATGCCTTATTGCCTTCGTTGTTCGGAAAGTAGAAGGTCTGCGCTCCGCTCCAGCGGTTAGAAGGCACACTGTTCATATGCACACTGATAAAAAGGTCTGCCCCTTCCTCTTCAATACTTCTGACCCGCTGCTTCAGGTCCTCTGTCTTGCGTTTGGAATACCCCTTAGTCCCCTCCTGGGCCAGGTCATAGTCCCCCTCCCGTGTCATGACCACAATCGCTCCCGCCTGCTGCAAATAGTCACGCAGATAAAGGGAAACGGAGAGATTGATATCCTTCTCGATCAAGCCCTCCCGGCTGACCGCTCCCCCGTCAGGGCCACCATGCCCGGCATCAATGGCGATAATTTTACCGGACAGCGGCAGGCTCCAATAGTTCAGCGTCTTGGCGGTAGGCATATCATAAGCTATTATGCCGATCATCACAGCCAGAAGCACAGCTCCCAGGATACTTTTTTTAATACTGCTCCACGTGATCCAGACCGAGACCTTATCTTCCTTTCGGCCAGACATAGCAAAGACCTCCTCGTCCCGATAGATTCTACTCATCTATATGGGACAAGGAGGCCAATTAGTACTGGCTCTGAAATTATTGGTTATTGGGAAGTAACTTCCTGGGACATGCCTTCAATCAGAATCTCCGCAACCTCAGGGCGGGTGAATTCAGGAGGCGGGCACTTACCGTCACGCAGCAGCGCACGCACCTTCGTACCCGACAGAGTCAAATGCTGATCAGCCGGATGCGGGCATGTCTTACTAGAGGCCATATTTCCGCATTTGATGCAGAAAAAGCTGTGCTCGAAAAA
>NZ_LN831207.1:33301-62552 GCF_001368795.1 Paenibacillus ihuae | reverse complement strand
TAATGGAGTAATCCCCAGTTCCTCGGCAGTGAAATTGCTGAAAATCTCCTGGGCTTCATACGTACCGTAGTAGTCACCTACACCGGCATGGTCACGGCCGACTATAAAGTGGGTGCATCCGTAGTTTTTCCGCACCATTGCATGGAATATCGCCTCTCTTGGTCCAGCATAACGCATTGCTGCCGGGAAGACACCCAGGAAGGTCCGGTCTCCCGGATAATAGTTCTCCAGGAGTGCCAAATAGCTCTTCATCCGCACATTGGCCGGAACATCATCAGATTTGGTCTCACCCACCAAAGGGTTCAAGAACAGCGCATCTACAACCTCCATAGCACACTTCTGAATGTACTCATGGGCACGATGCACAGGATTACGCGTCTGGAAGCCTACAACGGTTCTCCAGCCCTTTTCGGCGAAGATCTTGCGCGTCTCTGCAGGATCGAAATAGAACTCTCCGAACTTCGCCGGCTGCGGACGGTTAAGGACTGTAATCGGGCCTCCGACATAAGTCGTTGGACGGGCCAGGAGCTTACTGACACCCGGGTGCTCGGGATCTGTGGTTTTGAACACATTTTGTGCCTCGACCTGCTGGTCTACACTGTAGATGCTCTCGATATCCAGCAAACCGTAGATGATGCCGTCTTCTTCACCAACCAGCGAGACAGTGTCGCCAACAGCAAGACCGGAAGCCACTTCATCTTGGACAGCCAGCGTAATCGGAATGCTCCATACTGTACCATTGGAGAGACGCATACTGGTTACTACCGAATGATAGTCTTCTTCATTCAGGAAGCCGGTAAGCGGAGAAAATGCCCCGACACCAATGAGATCCAGATCGGATATTGTCCAAGTATTAATTGCAATTGATTTGTTGCCTGAAGCTTGCTGCAGCAATTGTTCCCGCTGCGCTCCCTCCACAATACGCTGAATCAGTGTTCCTCCGTGTGGAAGTATTGACGTCATCTAATTTCTCTCCTCCTGTGTCTTTACACTTTATATGAGTAGCTGATTAGTAGCTGGTTATTTGTGAAGCCCGCATTCTGTTTTCTCAGATCCCGACCATCTTCCGGCGCGGGGATCTTCACCAGGCATTACCGCACGGGTGCACTGTTCACAGCCGATGCTCGGGAAGTTACGATCATGCAGCGGGTTATACACTACATTATTCTCACGGATATAGCTCCACACATCCTCGGATGTCCAGTGCGCAATCGGATTGAATTTAACAAGACCGAATTTATAGTCGTATTCTACCTTCTTGGCATTGGCACGAGTAGGTGCCTGATCCCGACGGATACCGGTGATCCATGCATCATACTGGGAAAGAATACGGGTGAGCGGCTCTACCTTGCGGATCGCACAGCACTGGTTAGGGTCAACATTCCACAACGCCTCACCATATTGCAGCGCTTGTTCCTCCTTAGTGATCTGAGGGGATACACGGACAAACTCCATTCCGTATTTATCAGCCATGATATCTCTGGTCTCGTAAGTTTCTTTGAAGTGATAATCGGTATCCAGGTAAAACACATCCGTTGCCGTACTTACTTTCTGCAGCATATCAACAAGCACTACATCTTCGGCACCGAAGCTGCAGGCAAAGGTTATATTAGGAAAGGTCTCTACTGCCCAGCGGATAATCTCTTCTGGAGAAGCATTCTCCAGTTCCTCAGCCTTAACTTTGATTAAATCTTCTTTCTCAAGCAGATTCATAATTCCATTCCCCCATCCTGGTATTAAAAACATCCAATCCCGTCAATTCCAACTATTCTTATATGGAATAGTATAAGGCATCCGGGGCCGAAGTCAATGGTTTTTTCCATTTTGGTTGAAAGTTTGAGGGGCACTCTTCTTCCCCTCTATCTCATCCCCCGCCTATAAAAATGTATCCGATAATCACAAAGATCGTTCCACCGAGTACATATTTTAAAAGATCCATCCAAAACTTACGCTCTGCCTGATTGTCTTTTCCTGATTGCTGCAGGAGCAAAAAAATCCTGTTCTCAATCTGATTAAATTTCCCTGTAATGGCGTTGAACTGTAGTTTCATTTCGCTGATCGAATCATTAATCCGCTTTATATAGTCATCTTGGCGGTTGATGTTCTCTTCTAACAGCTTGAGTTTGGTGTTCGAGGTCACATTCTCTGCTGACAGTTTGGTAAACGTTTCCTTTAATTTCCCCACCTTATCTTCCACTGTTTGCGATTTTTGTATAGGCATTATCTCATCGTTCCCTTCTGTGTTTAGTGGTGTCGCTCATGTCGTGCGAATTCAAGAACAATTTGAGAAGAATAATCATAAAGGTTTAGAGGCTGTCCATTTTTTAAGTAATTCGCCCCCTTTCTTTTGATGAGTATTTGAATTCATAATACTCAATTGCGTATTTTAAAATCATAATATACTCAGTTGCGCACTTTGTCAAATAAAAATGATTAGCTAAATACGATATTGAACATTTACAATCTTATTTAGCGTTATTATAATGAAGAGGTAATGCGAAGTAACGTATATTTGCTGTGCTCAGAGGAGGGCTATATGTGCGTAGGGCTGAAGTCTTAAAAAAGCTGATTGAGGAAACAGGCCTGAACACAAAGGCATTTGCGGAAAAGGCAGGAATTCCCTATACTACACTCAGATCGATGTTAATGCGTGGTGTGGGCGGAGCATCTGTAGATAATGTGATTAAAGTTTGCCGTGCACTGGGGATAACTACAGAAGAAATGGATCGCTTGGCCTTCAGACCTGAGGAGGCAACCTCCTTTCATCAGGATTTTGCTGAATTTGAGGCCTTTATCAACAACCCGGAGCACAGTCTGTTCTTCAAAGATTACCTTGGTGCTCCGGAAGAACGGAAACGGGAAATGCTTACTTTTTGGAACTTTATTAAAGACGCTGAGAAGAAAAAAACAGAGGACAAGCAATAAAATACTGATGATTCGCATTATCGTGGTTTCAGCTCACGAGCTGATTTCACGCAGCCATATATACGAACATACATTCCTGTTAGGAGGTTCCTAATGTTTAACCATTACAAAAAAACACAGCTTGAACAGTTTGTGGAGCAGCTTTACATAGAGCATCACATTGCAGTTCCCGAGCACATTACAATCCAGGTACTTGCCCAGGCCCTGAACATATACGTCCAATACTCACCGATCAGCAGCCGCGCCTATGAGTCAGATTCAGGCATGCGCTGTATTCTGTTAGACAGCCGTCTTCCTCCAATGAAGCAGCGGCTTGATTTTTTGCATGAGCTTTGCCACGTCCTCAGGCATGCAGGTAATCAGCTCATTATGCCGGACTTTTTCATTAAAGCCCAGGAGATCGATGCCGAAAAATTTGTCCTTTATGCCTCTATGCCTTACTTTATGATTAACCTTCAGCAGCTGCCGGAGGATTACAATCAGACAATCCAGCAGTTATCCGGCACCTTCGGTGTTCCGAAAGAGATGGCAAAGACACGATTTGACCAAATTTTACGACGCGAATACGAGGGCGAGCTAACGAGTGGGGTATTCAACCACAAATCCTCTTTTTCGGGCAACCAGCAGCATATTGAGTTTTCTGATAAGACAAAAATATTCGCCTTTTATGACCCTCACAGCACCTTTGAAGGTCCTGACCAGTTAATTATAAGTCTGGATTATGAAACATTGACAACACAATATGAGCTGCTTATCCCCAGAGAAGAACGGTTTAAAGAGATTGATTGGGAAGTATTAAAGGATCTTGCTGTTGAACCGACTATTAGCGGGGATATCATTTGTTTCGACGGGCAGCTAACTTTGCAAATTCACCGGCTGGTCTTTAGATATGGATTTTCCAAGAGTACATTTGTAGTGCATATGCGGGACGTTGAACAGATTATTGAAACAGACCAGAGATTAATACAGAGGTTTAATTAAGAGGAGGCGCTGCAGGAGATAATAAAAGCCCCTGACCCGAAGGGCCAGAGGCTTGATTTCCTTGAAAGGAATATTAACGTTTCGAGAACTGTGGAGCACGACGAGCAGCTTTGAGGCCGTATTTCTTACGTTCCTTCATACGTGGGTCACGAGTCAGGAAGCCGGCTTTTTTCAGAGCGCCGCGGTATTCAGGGTCAACTTTCAGCAGTGCACGGGCGATACCGTGACGGATTGCACCAGCTTGACCGGAAATGCCACCACCATGTGCAAGAACGATTACATCGTAGCTGCCCAGTGTTTCAGTCAGGTTCAAAGGTTGTTTTACGATCATCTTCAATGTTTCTACACCGAAGTATTCGTCCATCTCACGTTTGTTAATGACAATGCGTCCTTCACCCGGTACAAGGCGAACACGTGCTACCGAATGTTTACGACGACCTGTCCCATAGTATTGTACTTGTGCCATGAAACTGTCCTCCTCTATTCTTATCCGCGAAGTTCGTAAACTTCAGGTTTTTGTGCTGCATGTGGATGCTCAGCGCCTGCATAAACTTTCAATCTCAACTTCATGTGATCCCCTTGACGAGTCTTAGGAATCATACCGTGAACTGCAAATTCAATCATGCGCTCAGGCTTAGTTTTGATCAGGTCTTCTGCAACAGTGACTTTCAAGCCACCTGGGTGCATCGAGTGACGGTAGTATTTCTTGTTTTGCATTTTCTTGCCTGTCAGGTGAATCTTCTCAGCGTTGATAACAATTACGAAATCCCCTGTATCAACGTGTGGGGTAAATTGCGGTTTGTGTTTGCCACGGATCAAAGCAGCGGCTTCGCTTGCCAAACGACCAAGTGTTTTGCCTTCGGCATCAATGATGTGCCAATTGCGTTCAACTTCGTTCGGCTTCGCCATATAGGTGGTACGCATGAATGTTTCCTCCTTGTTCTCGTACGAAAATCATCTGTTTCGTATATCTAATTTCTCATTGGAATTACGATTATGTGAGTTAAGAAAAGCTTGTTTGTTGGCATTTTCCTGATCGGGGCTGTGGGATAGCCATCAAGAAAACACAACTTTTATATTACAGCATAAACATGACAAGTGCAAGTGATTTTTAAATAGAAAGTCCATATTTTTTGACGAATACATAGTTTCCAGATCATCACAAACTGTCCTGGTCATATTCCACGCTCCACAGCGCGAGTCCTTTGGCTACAGCCGTTGGTCCAGCAGCTGCACGGTCGCATGCTGCCAGAATCTCCGCAACCTTATCCGCTTGAACCTTGCGCTCACCCACTTGAATCAGCGTTCCCATAATGATGCGAACCATATGCTGCAAAAATCCGCTGCCGGTAATATAAGTATGAATAACCCCCTGGTCAGACGAACCCGGGCGGCACATACTACGGTCAATCTCCATAGAAGCTTCAAAAATCGTCCGCACATGGGAGGTCTTCGTAGACTTCCGCGAGGCAAACGAAGTAAAGTCATGGGTGCCCAGAAGATGTGCAAGTCCCTGCTGCATGGCCGGGATGTCGAGCTTCACCGGGTGATGGTACTGCAGGCGCCGCTGGAACGGATCCGGGAACCGGTTGCCGTTAATCGTGTATCGGTAGGTTTTGCGCTTTGCCCCTCTACGGGAGTGGAACGAGAGCTGAACCTCCTTAGCCTCAGTGACCACGATATCCTGCGGCAATCTGGCGTTGAGCGCCAGACACCAGCGTTCCAGCGGAATCTGCGAGGAAGTAATGAAGTTAAACGGCTGGCCATAAGCATGAACACCTGCATCTGTCCGCCCAGAGGCTGTTATTTTCAGCGTCTCGCCGGTCAAATGAAGAATTGCCTGTTCCAGCCGGTCCTGAATCGTATTGCCCTGAGGCTGGGTCTGAAAGCCATCATAATGGGTTCCGTCATAATTGACTTTCATCAATAGATTGCGCATTCCGTTCTTCCTTTCACCCTGTTGCTCAGCTACTCTAACCTTCTATCGTCTTCAAAAAAAAAGAGCCCCGGCGGGAGCTCCTTCTACTCTTTACAAGGTGATTCCCGCGGTTATTGGTACAGCAGGGTCTTAACGCCCCTGCGGCACAATAACAATAATACTTACTGCTCAATCTCCGGAGATCATGAACTTAAAGAGTCAAATCGGAAATCATGACTTGTATACTTACGCGCGGTCTACCAGTTCAAGATAAACCATAGGCGCAGCATCGCCACGGCGAGGTCCCAGCTTCAGGATACGAGTGTATCCGCCTGGACGCTCTGTGTAACGAGGAGCAATATCAGAGAACAATTTTTGGATTGCATCTTGCTCACCGTCTACAGTCTCACGACGAACAAAAGCAGCTACTTGACGACGAGCATGAAGATCGCCCTTTTTCGCTTTAGTGATCAGTTTCTCAGCGATGGAACGAACTTCCTTCGCTTTGGCTTCCGTTGTCTGGATGCGTTCGTATAGGAACAGATCCGTTACCATGTCGCGGAACAACGCTTTACGCGCACTGGAATCACGGCCCAATTTTTGGTATGCCATTTGTTTTCCCTCCTTCACTCAAGTACTCAAGCAATCTGATAACTATTCTTCTGTACGTAGACCCAAACCAAGCTCTTCAAGCTTCTCTTGAACTTCTTCCAAAGATTTGCGGCCCAGGTTACGAACCTTCATCATATCTTCTTCAGTTTTCGTAGTCAGCTCTTGTACGGTATTAATACCAGCACGTTTGAGGCAGTTGTAGGAACGGACAGAAAGATCAAGTTCTTCGATTGTCATCTCAAGCACTTTTTCTTTTTTGTCTTCTTCTTTTTCAACCATAATTTCGGCGTCTTTCGCTTCGTCCGTAAGTCCTACGAACAAAACGAGGTGCTCGTTCAAAATTTTGGCTCCGAGGCTTACAGCCTCTTCCGGTCTGATACTACCATCTGTCCAAACTTCCAGCGTCAACTTGTCATAGTTCGTCACTTGACCGACACGAGTATTATCGATGCCGTAGTTTACGCGGGAGATAGGAGTGTAGATAGAGTCAACTGGAATAACACCGATTGGCTGATCGTCGCGTTTGTTCCGGTCTGCTTGGACATAGCCGCGACCACGGCCTGCAAAAATACGCATGTGAAGTCTCGCGCCAGGTCCCAGCGTTGCAATATGAAGATCCGGATTGAGGATTTCAACATCGCTGTCCGCACGGATATCACCTGCGGTAACGATGCCTTCACCCTCAGCATCAATCTCGAACACTTTCTCTTCATCTGAATGAATCTTCAGGGAAAGAGCCTTAAGGTTCAGAATGATTTCCGTCACATCTTCCATTACGCCAGGAACGGTCGAGAACTCATGCAGAACGCCGTCAATTTGGACCGAAGTCACTGCGGCTCCCGGAAGGGAGGAAAGCAAGATCCGGCGAAGCGAGTTCCCCAGAGTCGTGCCATATCCACGTTCCAGCGGTTCAACTACGAATTTCCCATAGGTTCCTTCATCATTGGCTTCTACGGTCTCAATCTTCGGCTTTTCGATTTCTATCACGAGTGTACCCCTCCTTCAAACGTCGCTCCTATATGAAACTGTCACCCCATCAGGTGCATCATGTAGTATGCCTAAACACCTATTATTAGCAGATGCGTCAGAATTATACCACAATCACAATTCTGATTTCGTTATACGCGGCGACGCTTCGGCGGACGGCATCCATTGTGAGGAACCGGAGTTACGTCTTTAATGAGGTTTACTTCAAGGCCTGCGGCCTGAAGGGAACGGATGGCTGCTTCGCGGCCCGCGCCCGGTCCTTTAACCATAACTTCAACGGACTTCATGCCGTGTTCCATAGCTGCTTTAGCAGCTGTTTCGGCTGCCATTTGCGCTGCAAATGGAGTCGATTTACGGGAACCTTTGAATCCTTGACCACCGGAGCTTGCCCAGGAAATTGCATTTCCGTGAGGATCCGTGATCGTAACGATAGTGTTGTTGAACGTGGAACGGATGTGTGCCACGCCAGACTCGATATTTTTCCGGTCGCGACGTTTAGTACGTACGACTTTTTTCGGTTTAGCCATTGTCTCTTATCACCTCTTCTTATTTCTTTTTGTTTGCTACCGTACGACGCGGGCCTTTACGGGTACGGGCATTTGTTTTAGTACGTTGACCGCGAACAGGCAATCCACGACGGTGGCGAACACCGCGGTAACAGCCGATCTCAGTAAGACGCTTAATATTCAAGGAAATTTCACGACGCAGGTCACCTTCAACCTTGACCGATTTGTCGATCATTTCACGCAGTTTGCTGACTTCATCTTCCGTCAAATCACGGACACGTGTGTTAACGTCAATGCCTGTTTCATTAAGAATTTTCTGGGAAGTCGTTTTACCGATTCCGAAAATATAAGTCAAGGCGATCTCAACGCGTTTGTCACGTGGCAAATCCACTCCAGCTATACGAGCCATTTTACGCTACACCCCCTTCTTAACCTTGTTTTTGTTTGTGTTTCGGATTTTCGCAAATTACCATAACAGTCCCTTTGCGGCGGATGACTTTGCATTTTTCGCAAATGGGCTTCACAGAAGGTCTTACCTTCATGTTAATTACCTCCTCAAAGTTTTGCGAAGCAAAACTTTCGTTGTAGTTCCCATCTATTTACGGTAAGTTATACGGCCCTTAGATAAATCGTAAGGCGATAACTGCACGACCACTTTGTCTCCGGTTAGGATACGGATAAAGTGCATCCGCAATTTCCCGGACACATGGGCAAGTATTTGATGACCGTTCTCAAGCTCAACCTTAAATGTTGCATTAGGCAACGGTTCAATGACCGTTCCTTCAACCTCAATGACATCTTCCTTAGCCACAGTTAGTCTCCTTTCTCATCAGCACTTATTCCAGCGGGACTACCATATTTCATCACTGCGAACCGCAGCTTTCCATTGGTTACCCGGCCGGTTTCTTCCAAACTGTTTACAACCTCACTGCTAATGAAAGGTATGAGCTCCAAATGTCCGATATTCTTCTTCTTAGGCCCATCAAACTTTCGTTTGTCTCCATCAGCAATATATACAAATCTGCTGTCAACAACTGCGATAACAACGGCAGCCTCTCCGGCATCTTTGCCTTTGAGAATTCTCACGATTTGACCAACCTGCGGGCTGCTCCCAGTATTCACGTGAAGATCACCTACGCATTCAGTTTTGTGAAAATTTCCATGCCGTCCGGCGTAACTGCTACCGTATGCTCAAAATGAGCACAGAGTGAACCGTCTACCGTAACGACCGTCCAGTTATCTTCCAGAGTCTTGACATACCTGTCCCCTACGTTCACCATCGGCTCAATCGCGAGTACCATACCCGGCTTCAGACGTGGTCCGCGGTCCGCTATGCCATAATTCGGAATTTGCGGTTCTTCATGCAGTTCTGCCCCGATGCCATGACCTACATACTCGCGTACGACGGAGAATCCGGCTTCCTCGATATATGTTTGGATCGCATGGGAGATTGTAAACAAGCGCACATCCGGTTTGACTAACGCCAGTCCTGCGTACAAGGAGCCTTCCGTGACGTCCAGCAATCGCTGAGCTTCTTCGGAAATGCTGCCCACTCCGTAGGTCCAAGCGGAATCACCGTGATAACCGCGGTACTCAGCACCAATATCCAGCGTAACAATGTCGCCTTCGATCAGTTTGCGCTTCCCCGGAAATCCATGCACCAATTGTTCGTTGACTGAAGCGCAAATGCTGGCAGGAAAACCGTTGTAACCTTTGAAAGACGGCACAGCACCTTGACTGCGAATGTATTGATCGGCGATTCTGTCGAGCTCTCCGGTGGTGATCCCCGGCTCAATGGCCTGAGCGATCAGGCGGTGACTCTCGGCAACAATTCGACCAGCTTCCCTCATGAAGACAAGTTCCTGTTCGGATTTACAAATGATCATTACATTAACCCCGCAGCAAAGATACGATTTCGGAAGTAACGACGCCTATTTCGTTCTCTCCGTTTACCTGACGCAAAAGACCTTTATTCTCGTAGAATGCAAGCAATGGCGCTGTCTTATTATCATACTCATCCAGACGTTTGCCTACACTCTCTTCGTTGTCATCCGGACGTTGATACAGTTCACCGCCATCAATGTCGCAAATGCCTTCTTGCTTCGGCGGGTTGAAAATTAAATGGTAGGATGCACCGCAAACTTTGCAGATCCGGCGTCCGGTAAGGCGCGCCATCAGCAGTCCACGGTCCACATTCAAGTTGATCACGTGATCCAAGGACGTGTTAGCCCGGCTTAAAAGCTCTTCCAGCGCTTCCGCTTGCGAAAGGGTTCTTGGAAAACCATCCAATAAGAAACCTTTTTCGCAATCGGACTGCTGTAGCCGTTCTTCAACGATTCCAATGGTCACATCATCAGGAACAAGCAAACCCTGATCGATGTATGATTTGGCTTTCAGCCCAACCGGAGTCTCCTGCTTGATTGCCAAGCGGAAAGCATCACCAGTTGAAATATGCGGAATACCAAGTTCTTTAACGATTACAGCTGCTTGTGTTCCCTTGCCTGCCCCAGGAGGGCCCATGAATAAAATGTTCACGATTTCTCTTCTCCCCCCAAAAGTTCGCCACCAAGCAAGAAACAGCACAATAGGTGCCGGGAAGAAAGCAGACCTTAAGCTTCGCCGGAACCTATCGCCTATTTATTGATGAAGCCTTTGTAATGGCGTTTGATCAATTGGCTCTCGATCTGCTTCATCGTATCCAGCGCTACACCGACTACGATTAGCAGAGCTGTACCACCAATCTGTACCTGCCGGGGCAACCCGGACAAAGAACCAAACAATACAGGCAAGACAGAGATTACAGCCAAAAATAATGCACCAGACATGGTCAAACGTGACATTACTCTGGTTAAGTATTTCTCGGTTGCTTTACCTGGACGGATTCCTGGGATATAACCACCGTTCTTTTTCATGTTGTCAGCCATTTGTTGGGGATTCATCTGAACAAACGTATAGAAGAACGTAAATCCGATGATCATGACTACATAAATAACCATGCCTAACGGCTTATCATGAGCAAGATTGTTGGTGACCCATTTAGCCCATTCATGAGTTGACCAAAAGCTCGAGATTACAATTGGAAATTGAAGCAGTGATACGGCGAAGATAACTGGAATTACACCTGCCGCATTAATTTTAAGCGGGATATGCGTATTCTGTCCACCGTACATCTTGTTACCGACTACGCGTTTGGCGTATTGAACAGGGATTTTACGAATCCCCTGCTGTACGAAGATAACTCCCACAACAATCGCCACAATCACAACCAGTACAATAACGACTTTAAGAATATTCAGGAACACCTGATCCGGCTGAATAAAGCTTGATTGCGCCGTAGTCGTGATATATCCCGGTATGGCGGCGACGATTCCCGCAAAAATCAGGATCGAAATCCCGTTTCCTATTCCCTTTTCAGTGATCTGCTCACCGAGCCACATCAAGAACGATGTACCTGCAGTCAGTATGATCGCAATAAGCAGGTAATCCGCAAAGGTTGCATTTGGAATCATCTCAGTGCCATAAATCCGGTTAAACCCGATTGACGTGGCAAACGCTTGAATCAGACCGAGTACAACCGTACCGTACCGGGTGATTTGCGCCAGTTGCTTTTTCCCGTGCTCCCCTTGTTTAGCCCATTCGGCAAACTTAGGGATAACATCCATCGAGAGCAATTGCACAATGATGGAAGCTGTAATGTACGGGTAAATACTAATCGCAAAAATCGAGAAGTTTTTGAGCGCTCCGCCCGAGAAGGTGTTCAAAAGACCCATCAAAGCGTCGCCGCTTTGATTTGTTGATTCCAGTACTTCTTTGTTCACACCGGGAACCGGTACAAACGAACCGATGCGGTAAATGATCAGAACGAACAGGGTAAACAGGATCTTTTTGCGCAAATCTTCAACATGCCATATATTCTTAAGCGTCTTGAACATTAGATCACCTCGGTTTTACCGCCGGCAGCCTCGATTTTCTCTACCGCAGATTGAGAGAACTTATTTGCTTGTACAGTCAATTTAACGGCTAGTTCGCCATTACCGAGGATCTTGATGCCGCTCTTGGAATTCTTGACAACACCAGTTTCAATCAGCAACTGTGGAGTCACTTCAGTTCCTTCAGCAAAGCTGTTCAGATCTTCCAGGTTCACAATCGCATACTCTTTACGGGTAGGATTGATGAAACCACGTTTAGGCAGACGACGATAGAGTGGGTTTTGTCCACCCTCGAAGCCCGGACGAACACCACCGCCGGAACGGGAGTTCTGACCTTTGTGACCGCGTCCGGAAGTTTTACCGTTCCCGCTACTTGGTCCGCGACCAACGCGGTTGCGTTCTTTACGGGATCCAGGAGCTGGAGCAAGTTCATGTAACTTCATCGTTTGCACCTCCTTATGTTTGTTAATTTATGCAAGGCGTTTAGCCTTCGATTTCAGTAACGGAAAGCAAGTGGCTCACTTTGTTGATCATTCCGCGAATTGCAGGAGTGTCATTGTGAACCACGGACGAGTTAGTTTTACGCAGGCCGAGCGTCTTAACAGTAACACGTTGTGTTTCTGGACGTCCGATTACGCTGCGTACGAGGGTAATTTGCAATTTAGCCATTGACGTTCCCCTCCTTAACCGCGCAATTCTTCGACAGATTTGCCGCGAAGCTTCGCGACCTCTTCAATGCGCTTCAGACGGGAAAGACCCTCCAAAGTTGCATTGACCATGTTCATGGAATTCGAAGAACCCAAAGATTTTGTCAAGATGTCGCCAACGCCTGCCAATTCCAATACCGCACGAACTGGTCCGCCTGCGATAACGCCAGTACCTTCGGATGCTGGTTTCAGCAGAACGCGTCCTGCGCCGAAATGTCCAGTAACCAAGTGGGGAATCGAAGTTCCTACGATCGGAATGTGAATCAGGTTTTTCTTGGCGTCTTCAATGCCTTTACGGATGGCATCCGGAACTTCGCCGGCTTTACCGATACCAGCACCGACGTAGCCGTTGCCATCGCCCACAACAACAAGTGCGCTAAAGCTGAAACGGCGTCCGCCTTTTACAACTTTTGCTACACGGTTAATGTGTACAACTCTTTCTGTCAGCTCTAAACTGTTCGGATCTACACGCAAGTCGTTAACCTCCTTTTAAGAAATATTCTAGAATTCAAGACCAGCTTCGCGAGCTGCATCAGCCAAAGCTTGAATCCGTCCATGGTACAAGTATCCACCGCGGTCAAATACAACCACTGCATAACCTTTAGCTTTAGCGCGCTCAGCGATCAATTGACCCACTTTGCTTGCAGCTTCAACGCTGCCGCCATTGCCGATTGTAGCGCTCAATTCTTTGTCCAGTGTCGAGGCGGATACGATAGTAACGCCTGTCACGTCATCGATCAGTTGAGCGTAGATGTGTTTCGAAGAACGGAACACGTTCAAACGTGGACGCTCAGTAGTTCCTTGGATCTTCTTACGAACCCGCAGGTGTCTTTTGAGACGAGCCTTGTTTTTATCCTCTTTTGTAATCATGACTTCCCTTTCACTCCCTTCAGTTTGCCGTAAACAGCTTCACTTTAAGATGCACGGGGTATCTTACAATGAAGAGTAAGCCGATTATTTCTTCTTACCGGCTTTACCTTCTTTGCGGATGATACGCTCGCCTTCATATTTGATACCTTTACCTTTGTACGGTTCTGGTTCACGTACGGAACGGATTTTGGCAGCATATGCGCCAACGCGTTCTTTATCGATACCTCTAACGATGATTTTCGTGTTCGCAGGAACTTCGAACTCGATGCCCGCTTCCGGTGTGATTTCAACCGGGTGGGAGTAACCAACGTTCAGAACGATTTTATCTCCGGATTTGCTTGCACGATATCCGACCCCAACCAGCTCCAGAGATTTCGAGAAACCTTCAGTCACACCGCTTACCATGTTGTTGACAACGGAGCGGGTTGTGCCGTGAAGTGAACGATGCAATTTGTTGTCCGACGGGCGAACAACGGTGATTTCGTTATTTTCAACTGTAACCTTCATGTCTTTATGAAGCTCACGAGTCAAAGTGCCTTTAGGACCTTTTACTGTAATAACGGCGTTGTCTAAAGTGACATCTACACCGCTAGGTACTGCGATTGGTTTGCGACCAATACGAGACATGTGTTGCACCTCCTTATCTTGTGACGTTTATTACCAAATGTAGCAGACAACTTCTCCGCCCGATTTTGATTGACGAGCTTCTTTGTCGGTCATAACTCCCTTAGATGTGGAGATAATCGCGATTCCAAGGCCGCCGAGTACACGAGGCACTTCATTGCTCTTCGTGTAAACGCGAAGGCCTGGTTTACTGATTCTTTTCAGACCAGAGATAACGCGCTCTTGGTTAGGGCCGTATTTCAAGAAGATACGGATAATCCCTTGTTTGCTATCTTCAACGAATTCCGCATCACGGATGAAACCTTCACGTTTCAAGATGTCCGCGATTTGTTTTTTCATAGTAGAAGCAGGCATTTCTACTGTCTCGTGACGCACAGTGTTGGCGTTACGAATACGAGTAAGCATATCTGCAATAGGATCAGACATAGTCATGTGTGTAAACCTCCTTCCCGTTTATAAACTTCTTACCAACTTGCTTTTTTCACGCCAGGGATCTGGCCTTTATAAGCTAACTCACGGAAACAAATTCTGCAAATTTTGAACTTTTGCAGTACCGAATGTGGACGACCACAACGCTCGCAACGTGTATATGCACGTACTTTGAACTTAGGCTCGCGTTGTTGTTTAACTTTCATCGAAGTTTTTGCCACTTTAGCCTGACACCTCCTAAACAGTTTCGGAGAAATGGATGATTCTTATTTAGCGAAAGGCATTCCCAGCTGATTCAGCAGCTCGCGGGATTCCTCGTCCGTCTTTGCAGTCGTTACGATAACGATGTCCATACCGCGGACCTTATCCACTTTGTCATACTCGATTTCTGGGAAGATCAGTTGTTCTTTAAGACCAAGTGTGTAGTTACCACGGCCGTCGAAGGCTTTAGTGGAAACACCACGGAAGTCACGTACGCGTGGAAGCGTTACGTTGAACAATTTGTCCAGGAAGTAATACATACGCTCGCCGCGCAGTGTTACTTTAACCCCAATCGGCATGTTTTCGCGCAGTTTGAAACCGGCGATGGATTTTTTGGCTTTAGTGATTACTGGCTTTTGACCAGCGATCAGTTGCAAGTCGTTAACTGCAGCGTCAAGCACTTTGGAGTTTTGAACAGCGTCACCCACACCCATGTTGATGACAACTTTCTCGATCTTAGGCACTTGCATAACAGTTGTATAGTTGAACTTCTGCATCAGAGCAGGTGTAATTTCATTCAAATAACGTTCTTTCATTCTTGCTGCCATGAAGATTTACCTCCTTTCTTTAGGACTGTATTAGTCGATAATCTCTCCGGATCTCTTAGCTACCCGAACCTTTTTACCGTTATCGAGCACTTTGTAACCGATACGAGTAACTTTACCGCTCTTCGGATCAATGTGCATTACATTGGACACATGGATCGAAGCTTCCTGCTCGATGATTCCGCCTTGCGGATTCAACTGGTTCGGCTTCTGGTGTTTCTTCACCATGTTCACGCCTTCTACCAGGACGCGGTTTTCACGAGGATAAGCAGCGATGACACGGCCTTTTTTACCTTTGTCTTTCCCGCTAATCACAAGTACCACATCATCTTTTTTAACGTGCAGTTTATTGTTATGGGATTCCAGAACTTTTTTCACTCTAGGCATTTATTACACCTCCTATGACTAGCCTTCTCAGAACTTCACGTTACTTTATAAGTAACTTATTAGATTACTTCCGGTGCCAAGGAAACGATCTTCATGTAGTCTTTATCGCGAAGTTCGCGAGCAACTGGTCCGAAGATACGTGTTCCGCGTGGGCTTCTGTCGTCTTTAACAACAACAGCTGCATTTTCGTCGAAAGAGATGTAAGAACCGTCTTTACGGCGAACAGAACGTTTAGTACGAACAACCACCGCTTTAACAACATCACCCTTTTTGACAACGCCGCCTGGTGTTGCTTGTTTAACGGAACAAACGATCAGATCACCGATTGCTGCTGTACGGCGTCCAGTACCACCCAGTACGCGGATACACATCAGTTCCTTCGCACCAGAGTTGTCAGCCACATGCAAACGTGTAAATGGTTGAATCATTATTAATTTCCTCCTTCCGGAAAAACTTCCTGATTATCTTAGATGATAACCGCTGCTTCTACCACTTCAACAAGTCTCCAGCGTTTGTCCTTGGACAACGGACGAGTTTCCATGATTTTAACAACATCACCGATTTTCGCAACGTTTTCCTCATCATGTGCCTTGAATTTCTTCGTGGACTTGATGCGTTTGTGATACAAGTTGTGCTTTTTATAGGTTTCAACAGCAATTACGATGGTTTTATCCATTTTATCGCTGACTACTTTACCGATCAGCACTTTACGTGCATTACGTTCTTCGCTCATAGTTAGCCTCCTTCCTGATTACGGATCTGGTGATCCGCGCTCACTTAACTAATCCCAAGTACTCTTTGATGGATAACGGTTTTAGCACGAGCTATTTCCTTACGCACATCACGAATCCGAGTCGGGTTATCCAGTTGGCCAGTAGCCAATTGGAAACGGAGATTGAAGAGTTCTTCTTTGAATCCAGCGATCTTCTGTTCAATCTCGGCAGTGGTTAAGTTGCGAAGTTCATTAGCTTTCATTTGCTTCACCACCCAATTCTTCACGTTTCACAAACTTAGTCTTTACAGGCAGCTTGTGAGCGGCAAGACGCATCGCTTCACGAGCGATTTCTTCCGACACGCCTCCGAGTTCGAACATAATCTTGCCCGGTTTAACTACGGCTACCCATTTCTCAACGTTACCTTTACCACTACCCATACGAACCTCAAGAGGCTTTTGAGTAATAGGCTTATCTGGGAAAATCTTGATCCAAACCTGACCACCACGTTTGATGTAACGTGTCATTGCAATACGGGCAGCTTCGATCTGACGGTTAGTGATCCAAGATGGTTCCAATGCCTGCAGGCCGAATTCGCCGAAGTTCAGCTCAGTACCGCCTTTTGCCATACCCTTCATGTGACCGCGTTGTTGCTTGCGGTGTTTAACGCGTTTTGGTACCAACATGATTAGTTGCCTCCTTCCTGAGCAGCTTGTTTCTTAGCTGGGGGAAGAACTTCTCCACGGTAGATCCATACTTTTACGCCGATACGGCCATAAGTAGTATGTGCTTCAGCCGTTCCGTAATCGATATCGGCACGAAGCGTATGAAGTGGAACTGTTCCTTCGCTATAACCTTCTGAACGGGCAATCTCAGCGCCGCCAAGACGTCCGCCAACTTGAGTTTTGATTCCCTTTGCGCCGGAACGCATAGTTCTTTGAATCGCTTGTTTCAGAGCACGACGGAACGATACACGACGTTCCAATTGTTGTGCAATGCTTTCAGCAACAAGAATTGCATCCAATTCAGGGTGCTTAATTTCGTTGATGTTGATGTGGACTTTTTTGCCACCGGCAATTGCTGTAACTGCGCTGCGAAGTACTTCAACTTCTGCTCCGCCTTTACCAATTACCATACCTGGTTTAGCAGTGTGAATCGTAACATTCACTCGGCTTGCCGCTCTTTCAATCTCGATGCGGGAAACAGAGGAATCTTTCAACTTGCCTTTAAGGTATTCACGGATTTTGACGTCTTCCATTAAAAGAGTACCGAAATCTTTACCTGCATACCATTTCGATTCCCAATCGCGAATAATACCGATTCGGAGTCCGATTGGATTTACCTTTTGACCCACGTGTTATCCCTCCCTTATTTCTCAGATACCACCAAAGTAATGTGGCTGGTACGTTTATTGATCCGGCTTGCACGACCCATGGCGCGCGGACGGAAACGTTTCATAGTAGGACCCTGGTTAACGAAAACTTCGCTAACGAACAAACTGTTCACGTCCATGGAGTAGTTGTGCTCAGCATTGGCAATCGCCGAGTTAAGCAGTTTTTCAACTACCGGAGAAGCGGATTTTGGAGTGTGGCGAAGAATTGCAATAGCTTCCCCCACTTGCTTGCCGCGAATCAAGTCAACAACCAGTTTCGCTTTACGAGCAGAAATCCGCACCGATCTAGCATGTGCTTTTGCTTCCATTTATTTTCCCTCCTCTCGAACGAAGACCTTTTTAATTATCTTCTTGTTTTCTTATCGTCACCCGCGTGGCCTTTGTAAGTACGTGTTGGCGCGAACTCGCCCAACTTGTGACCTACCATATCTTCCGTTACGTATACTGGCACGTGTTTGCGGCCGTCATATACACCAAACGTATGTCCGATAAACTGAGGGAAAATTGTTGAGCGACGGGACCAGGTTTTAACTACGACTTTCTTTTCTGCCGCGTTCAATTCCTCAACTTTTTTCAGCAGGTAGCCATCGATGAACGGCCCCTTCTTTAAACTGCGACCCATGTGTGAATCCTCCCTTCATCCGGTTCTTCAAACCGCGAATCGACGCTTCGCGCTTGCTAACATGCCTGAAGCGTCTTATTTTGTGCGGCGGCGAACGATATATTTATCAGATGCCTTGTTTTTCTTACGCGTTTTGTAGCCGAGGGTTGGTTTACCCCAAGGAGACATAGGCGATTTCCGTCCGATTGGAGCGCGGCCTTCACCACCACCGTGTGGGTGATCGTTAGGGTTCATTACTACCCCGCGAACTTCAGGACGTTGGCCAAGCCAGCGACTGCGTCCGGCTTTACCGATTTTGATCAATTCGTGATCTTCGTTACCTACGGAACCGATTGTTGCACGGCAAACGCTCAAGATTCTGCGAACTTCACCGGAGTTCAAACGAACGGATACGTATTTTTCTTCCTTACCAAGCAATTGAGCTTCTGTACCAGCAGCACGAACCAATTGTCCGCCTTTACCTGGTTTCAACTCGATGTTGTGGATAACTGTACCTACCGGGATGTTCTCCAGTGGAAGACTGTTACCAACTTTGATGTCGGCTGCAGGGCCGGACTCTACTTTATCCCCAACTTTAAGTCCTTTAGGAGCGATGATGTAACGTTTCTCTCCATCGGCATAGTGGATCAAAGCAATATTAGATGTGCGGTTCGGGTCATACTCGATTGTAGCAACGCTACCTGGTATGCCGTCTTTAGTCCGCTTGAAGTCGATAATACGGTATTTACGTTTGTGTCCGCCGCCGTGGTGACGAACCGTAATTTTACCTTGGTTGTTACGGCCCGCTTTTTTGCTCAGCGGCGCAAGCAACGATTTCTCAGGCTGGTTTGTTGTAATTTCTTCAAACGTAGACACGGACATACCGCGTCTTGCCGGAGAGGTCGGTTTGTACTTTTTGATTGGCACTATAGTTCCCTCCTTACTTTAAGAGTATTATTCTACCGCTTCAAAGAATTCGAGCGGTTTGCTGTCCGGGCTAAGCTTCACGATGGCTTTTTTCCACTCTGGAGTGTATCCGGAGTATTTGCCATAACGTTTCAGTTTACCAGGTACGCGCATTGTGTTCACACTAACTACTTTAACTTTAAAAATAGCCTCGACAGCTTTTTTGATTTCGGTCTTGTTAGCACGGATATCCACTTCAAAAGCGTATTTCAATTCGCTCATGTATTCGGATGTGCGTTCCGTAATCACCGGACGTTTGATAATATCACGAGGATCTTTCATTACGCGAACACCTCCTCTACCTTCAGAACTGCTTCTTTAGTGATGATCAGTTTGTCGTACGTCAGTACGTCAAGAACATTGATGCCGTCAGCCGCTACGAATTTCACCCCTGGGATGTTACGAGCGGAAAGCGCTACATTGTCGTCATAGCTAGGAGCTACGATCAGAGCTTTAGTACCAACCTTCAGGTTGTTCAGAATAGCTGCGAATTCTTTCGTCTTCGGAGCATTCATTGTCAGGCTATCCAATACGATGATGTCATTCCCGAGTACTTTCGAGGACAACGCGGATTTGATGGCCAAACGACGAACCTTCTTAGGCAGTTTCCAGGAATAGCTGCGTGGTGTTGGTCCGAAGACTACGCCGCCGCCTTTCCATTGTGGTGAACGAATGGAGCCTTGACGAGCACGACCTGTACCTTTTTGTTTCCAAGGCTTACGTCCGCCGCCACGTACTTCAGAACGTCCTTTTACTTTGTGTGTACCACGACGAAGGGAAGCTCTTTGCATAAGTGCAGCTTCGTGCAGGACATGCACGTTCGGTTCAATACCGAACACTGAATCACTCAGTTCAACTTCGCCAACTTCGTTACCACTGATATTAAAAAGTGTTACTTTTGGCATTTCATGTTCCTCCTTTCTTAGGTAATTATTTCTTAACGGTTTCTTTAACTTTCACGAAGCTGTTCTTAGGACCTGGGATAGCGCCTTTAACCAGCAATACGTTACGTTCAACATCAACTTTGATGATTTCAAGCTTCTGAACCGTTACGGTCGTGTGACCCATGTGTCCTGGAAGGCGTTTGCCCTTAGGAACGCGGTTAGCTTGAATGGAACCCATGGAACCCGGTCTTCTGTGATAACGCGATCCGTGAGCCATTGGTCCGCGGCTTTGTCCCCAACGTTTGATGTTACCTTGGAAACCTTTACCTTTGCTAGTGCCAGTTACGTCAACAAATTCGCCTTCAGCGAAGATATCAGCCTTCAGCTCTTGTCCAACCTCGAGTGCCCCGAGGTCAACACCGCGAATTTCACGAACGTAGCGCTTAGGTGTTGCATTTGCCTTTTTGGCGTGACCTTGTTCAGGCTTGTTGGAGCGACTTTCTTTCTTATCAGAAAAGCCCAACTGCACTGCTTCATATCCGTCGATATTCAGGTCTTTCTTTTGCAGTACTACACAAGGGCCAGCTTCGATAACCGATACAGCGATCACGTTACCTTCTGGAGTAAACACTTGAGTCATACCGAGTTTTTTTCCTAAGATACCTTTCAATGTTGACACCTCTTTTCTTTTCCTAGTTGCTTAATGGTAGAATTACAATTTGATTTCGATATCTACACCGGACGGTAGATCCAAGCGCATCAAGGCATCCACAGTTTGTGGTGTAGGATTCACAATATCGATCAAACGTTTGTGAGTCCGTTGTTCAAACTGTTCACGGGAATCCTTGTACTTGTGTACCGCACGGAGAATAGTAATGATTTGCTTCTCAGTTGGCAGCGGGATCGGCCCGGATACACCAGCACCCGAACGTTTTGCTGTTTCAACGATTTTCTCTGCGGATTGATCAAGAATTCTGTGGTCGTATGCTTTCAAGCGAATACGAATTTTTTGCTTTGCCATTTTAGTCCCTCCTTCTATCGCCCAATTTATTATCGGACATACTCCGTGAAAATTTTCTGACGTCGACCTCATGGCAAAGGGGCCGGGTGTGTCAGTAACCTCTCACATCATCGCAACGTCTCAGAACAACATTTATTATTATATATAATAGGCGGATACATTGCAAGCAAAAATCAAAAACAACGCATATTTTTTTTATACGTTGTTCTCTTCTCTTACATTTATCCATTTTCACTTAAAGATTATCCGTTGCAGACTTGAAAAACTCAGCCGAAGCCGCAGTTTGTGCCGTTGTAGCACCAATTCCTTCAATAGTATGAATTAATACTCTGATCTCTTCCTCAACAGTTACTATTTCCTGTGTACTAGTCTGCATCGAATCCACGATATCGCTGAACAGTCTGCTTGTCTCTACTGACTGCTCTTTCCCGCTTTTCGTCAGTTCCTGCACTTTACGGATTTCCTTGACCACCTGGCTAGTCAGCGCAGCTGATTTTTGAGTTAAGTCTCCGATTCGTACTACGGTGCTCTTGGTGTCTTCTGCAAGCCGGCTGACCTCACTGGCAACGACACTGAAGCCTCTGCCATATTCACCTGCACGGGCGGCTTCTATTGTAGCATTTAAAGAAAGGATTTTGGTCTGATCCGCTATATCCTGTACAGCAGCCACAATCTTCTGAATTTGCAAAGAAGAGCTGCTTAACTCTTTTACCGAACGTTCCATTTCATTAGTACTCTCATAGATAAGATTAATCTGACCGCTGAGGCTGCCGAGTTGTCCCTGTCCGTCCTTAGCCATCTCCTGCGACCCAAGAGCGGTAGAGGAAGTACGGCGGAATGAATTGTTCACTTCGTTGCTGCTCGCCACCAGCTGCTCTACAGCTGCGTTAGTGTCCATGCTCAGATCTATCAGCTCTCCGCTAAACTCAGCGATTTTCTGTTTCAGTTCATTTTTAACAACCAGGTATTGCTCTTCCTTCTCCCGGATGTTCTCTTTCTCATAGGCTTCGAGCACCAGTTGCTGTTCCAGATTCAGAAGTTTGGTTACGGTCTGTACTACCTTTAACCGGTCATTGTCTTTATATGTTTCATTGTACATTACCGTAATAAATACATTCTGCAGATTCTGAAATGCCGATAGGTACCATTTGGGTTCGAGACCGACTTTTTTGTGAATTTTAGCTATCGTCAAGCGTTTGGCTATGTACTGCTCATCCACTTTGCCGTCAAAGATTTCAATAATATGTTGTTTCAAAGTTCCCTTGAGGCGTTCAATGCTGCTGTGCTCTAGAATGATGCTCTCCAGCTTATTTACACCAAGGACCGTATTGTAGAATTGATCAGTGATGTAGTTAATCTCACGTTCGACAATAGGTTTCATCATCCGTAAAAGATCCAGATCCTCTTCAGTCAAATCGATCATCCGCATCTGTTCGTTCAACTCTTCATGCCCGTGGAGCGAATGAACGGTTGCCGTGGTAGCAGGTGTGTGATTCTCGCTGTCCTTGGAGCGCTTCTCGGGAGTAGCCTCATTAATGTTACGTGACTGAATACCATGCATAAAAGAAAAAGGACATTTCCCCACACTTCCACTCTCCCTAAACTCCTAAATATTAACAATGATAATATAGAATCATTCTAACCTAGGAGAATGTAAAATGTAAAGAATTTTATGTAGTTTTTTGTTGTATTTTGTAGAATACAAAGGGTTTTATGGTTTTAATTGTCGTATTTTGTCGAATAATAAATTATATATGATTGTCTATTCTATAATTCTGCAATCTGATAGAGTATCTTGATATCCAAGATAACAACGGTTCTTTTACTGACTTCTATAATCTTCATCGTTTCAAGCTTATTCAGCTTTCTGCTGAGTGTTTCAGGTGTTGTTCCTATCATCGCTGCAAAGTCTTTTTTGGCTGCTGGCAGATAAATCTTAGACCAAGCCGGTTCTGTTCCATACTCCTGCTGGTTTTTGGAGGATAGATGAAGCAGGAGTCTTGCCAATCTCTTCTCCGCCTCTAAAATATGCAGTGACCCCGCAAGTTCATCGGCCTGTTGTAACTGTTCGCTCATTGACATCAGGAAGCTGAAGGCAAGAGCCGTATTTTTTTCTATTAAGGGTAGAAAATCTTTACGATGCATCCGGCACACATGTCCGCTCTCCACCACCTCTGCAGTTGCATAATGTCTCTTATTATGTAACAAGGCAAATTGCCCAAAGTAATCCCCCGGGAAAAGAAAGCGAAGAACATGCTGCTTCCCTTCCTTATTATTCTGAGTCAGTTTAATCAGGCCGTTATTTACTATAAACAGTGATTCGGACTGCTCTCCCTCTCTAAATACCAGATTCCCCTTTGTATAATAATTCGACTCTATAATAGACTCAACTATATGCAGATCATGATCAGATAAGCCCTGAAATACAGGTACCTGCCGAACACACGGATTGTTTTGACATGTGTTACAATTCATATTCATGTTGACACTTTCCTTCCTATTAACCTGATGACAACATATCAAGGATCTGGAAGCCGCCTAGTGACAACACTCACAATAATTTCAAAAACTTGATCTGTATCAAGGATTCTACGTTCATTTTCCTTCAAAATACTCTTAAAGAGAATTTACAGGAGAGGATGTGTCTATGCTGCAATATACATTTGAAGACATGCAAAAGATGGACAGAGCCATACTAGGTAATATGGTTCCACTTGAGTTATTCCGTACCATACGCCTCATTGGCCTAAACCAAGGCCTGCCGATGGGCGGTAAAGGAACTACATTGACTGTAGGCCGAAAAATAGGTGAAAGCCTGCCAGTGAACAGTGTGGATGAATTGCTGCAGCTATTTGAAGAACTGAAAATTGGAATCCCGCGTATTATTTTTTCAGATGAGTCCAGGATCAATATTGCTGTGGATGACTGTTTTTGTAAAGGATTGCCTACACTAGAGGAAGAGAAAATGATCTGCGATTTAGAAGGCGCAATTCTTGAGGGAGCACTAACTAAAATCATGGGTCACAGAGTTAGTGTTAAAGAAGTAAAATGTAATGCTACCGGACATGAACATTGCGAATATGAAGTAAAACTCTAATCCCCTATGGGAATATTTATTGAAAGAAGGTATATAGATATGGAAAAGAAAATGATAACAGAAGCCATACAGTATCAAGAAGATCGGTTCACCAAAAAAATACTGTTTCAAAAAGGGGATAGCGTTGTCTTTGTCCTCAATTTCATGCCTGGCCAGCAGTTGCCTGTGCATAAGCACCCCGGTGCAGATGTCTATATCTATGCTCTAAAAGGGAGCGGCACCATCACAGTAAATGATGTAGCGCAGAAATTCAGCGAAGAGGAAGTTATCCACGTTGCTGAGGATGATTCCTTCGCCTACCATAATACCAGCACTTCCCCTGCGAGTCTTCATGTCGTAATCTCCAAGCTGCCCAGCCCGGCCTATGCTAAAGAAATCTAATAAGATCTATCTATTAAAACTCTATCTACCGAGGATATCCTCTGTGGATAGAGTTTTTGTATACAAAAAAACAGGAGCTCTTCCGAAGAAGAACCCCTGTTTATGATCCGATGCTATCCTAACGGATAGAACCGAATTATTTTTGGATAGAAGCTACGGAACCTGCGCCAACTGTACGTCCGCCTTCACGAATGGAGAATTTAGTACCTTCTTCAATCGCGATTGGGGAGATTAGGGAAACAGTTACAGTGATGTTGTCACCAGGCATAACCATTTCAGTACCTTCTGGCAGGTTGATGATACCTGTTACGTCAGTTGTACGGAAGTAGAACTGTGGACGGTAACCAGTGAAGAATGGTTTGTGACGTCCGCCTTCTTCTTTAGTCAGAACGTAGATCTGAGCAGTGAACTCAGTGTGTGGGTTAACGGAGTTCGGCTTAGCCAATACTTGGCCACGCTCGATCATGTTACGGTCTACACCACGCAGCAATGCGCCGATGTTGTCGCCCGCTTGTGCGGAATCGAGCAATTTACGGAACATTTCAACGCCTGTAACAACGGATTTTTTCTTTTCTTCGTGAATACCAACGATTTCGATTTCTTCTCCGACTTTAACTGTTCCGCGTTCTACGCGACCAGTTGCCACAGTACCGCGGCCAGTGATGGAGAATACGTCTTCGACAGGCATCAAGAATGGTTTGTCAGTTTGACGTTCTGGAAGCGGGATGTACGTGTCAATCGTTTCAAACATTTCAACGATTTTTTGTGCATAGTCGCCTTCAGGGTTTTGCAGAGCTTCACGAGCAGATCCACGGATGATTGGAGTATCATCGCCTGGGAAGTCGTATTCGCTCAGCAAGTCGCGAACTTCCATTTCAACCAGTTCAAGCAACTCTTCGTCTTCAACCATATCGCATTTGTTCAGGAATACGACGATGTAAGGAACACCTACTTGACGGGACAGCAGGATGTGTTCGCGAGTCTGTGGCATAGGGCCGTCAGCTGCGGATACAACCAGGATAGCTCCGTCCATTTGCGCTGCGCCAGTGATCATGTTTTTAACATAGTCGGCGTGTCCAGGGCAGTCTACGTGAGCGTAGTGACGGTTAGGAGTTTCATATTCAACGTGAGCTGTGGAAATAGTGATACCACGTTCGCGTTCTTCAGGAGCTTTGTCGATTTGGTCGAAAGCTACAGCGGCACCACCGTATTTTTTGGACAATACAGTTGTGATTGCAGCAGTCAGAGTCGTTTTACCATGGTCGACGTGACCGATAGTACCGATGTTAACGTGTGGTTTGTTACGTTCAAACTTTGCCTTTGCCATTTGAACAGTTCCTCCTTATTGTGGGGTTCCTTATATTTGAGCCGCCCGTCTACATGCAATTCTTAGATGACTGAGTGATTAATATCCGAACGGCGAGTTAAAAACGGTGACTATTCTCCACCTTTGTTCTTAGAAACGATTTCTTCTGCAATGGATTTAGGAACTTCTTCATAGTGAGAAAGCTCCATTGAGAATACACCGCGTCCTTGAGTACCGGAACGGAGAGTTGTGGAGTATCCGAACATTTCGGAAAGAGGTACCTTAGCACGGATAATTTGCGCACCACCACGGGAATCCATACCTTCGATTCTACCGCGACGGGAGTTCAGCATACCCATAACATCGCCCATATATTCCTCAGGAACAGTTACTTCCACTTTCATGATTGGCTCAAGCAGGACAGGCTTACACTTGTCTTTAGCTGCTTTGAGTGCCATCGAGCCGGCAATTTTGAACGCCATTTCGTTGGAGTCAACATCATGATAAGAACCATCAACGATGGTTGCCTTAACGTCTACAAGCGGGAAGCCTGCAATGACGCCGTTTTTCATTTGCTCTTCAATACCGGCAAGTGCAGGAGCGATGTATTCTCTAGGTACAGAACCACCGACTACTTTACTTTCGAATTTGCTGCCAGTACCTGGCTCGAGAGGTTCGAATTCAACCCATACGTGACCGTACTGACCGCGACCGCCGGATTGGCGAACGAATTTACCTTCAACACGTGCTGGTGCTTTGAATGTTTCGCGGTAAGCAACCTGTGGTTTACCCACGTTGGTTTCTACTTTGAATTCGCGGCGCATACGGTCGATGATAATATCAAGGTGAAGCTCACCCATACCTGCCAGGATGGTTTGGCCAGTTTCTTCATCAGTATGCGCACGAAGAGTTGGATCTTCTTCAGTCAGCTTACCGAGAGCAACGCCCAATTTATCTTGGTCGGCTTTGGTTTTTGGTTCAACTGCGATTTCGATAACCGGATCAGGGAAGTTCATCGATTCCAGGATTACCGGGTGTTTCTCGTCGCAAAGTGTATCGCCTGTACTTGTATCTTTCAAACCAACAGCTGCTGCGATATCACCAGCGTAAACGATGGAGATTTCTTGACGGCTGTTAGCATGCATCTGCAGAATACGGCCGATACGCTCACGTTTGTTCTTAGTAGCGTTAACTACATAAGAACCGGATTCCAGGACACCGGAGTATACACGGAAGAACGTGAGTTTACCTACATAAGGGTCTGTCATGATTTTAAATGCCAGTGCTGAGAACGGCTCTTCATCCGAAGAATGGCGAATCGCTTCAGTTCCATCATCCAGATGACCTTGAATAGCCGGTACATCCAGTGGGGATGGCAGGTAATCTACAACAGCGTCCATCATGAGCTGAACACCTTTGTTGCGGTAGGAGGATCCAACAATTACAGGGAAGATCTTAACTTCTACAACGCCTTTGCGCAGAGCAGCTTTGATCTCGTCAACTGTAATTTCTTCACCTTCCAGGTACTTCATAGTCAGGTCTTCGTCAAGTTCTGCTACTTTCTCGATTAACTCAAGACGCAGAGTCTCAACTTGCTCCAGATAATCAGCCGGAATTTCCGTTACTTCAATGTTTTGACCCAGATCATCTTTAAAGATGTGAGCTTTTTGCTCAACCAGGTCAATAATACCCACGAAGTCGTTTTCGGCGCCAATTGGCAGTTGAATTGCAACTGCATTAGCTTGCAAGCGATCACGCATGCTTTCTACAACGTTAAGGAAGTCCGCACCGATGATATCCATTTTGTTTACATATGCGATACGGGGAACGCCATACCGGTCAGCCTGTCTCCATACAGTTTCAGACTGAGGCTCAACGCCCTCTTTCGCACTGAAAACACCAACTGCTCCATCCAATACACGCAGGGAACGTTCAACTTCAACAGTGAAGTCAACGTGTCCTGGGGTATCAATGATATTGATGCGGTGACCCTTCCATGCAGCGGTTGTAGCGGCGGAAGTAATGGTGATTCCGCGCTCTTGTTCTTGTTCCATCCAGTCCATTGTAGCTGCACCCTCGTGAACTTCACCGATTTTGTGCGTACGGCCTGTGTAGAATAGAATCCGCTCAGTGGTAGTAGTCTTACCAGCATCAATATGTGCCATGATCCCGATATTACGTGTATTTTTTAAGGAGAACTCTCTTGCCATGAAATGGGTCTCCCTTCAAAATATAAGTTATTTGAACGGCTTAGAATCCTACCAGCGGTAGTGAGCAAACGCTTTGTTCGCTTCAGCCATTTTGTGCGTGTCTTCGCGTTTCTTAACAGAAGCGCCTGTATTGTTGGAAGCGTCAATGATTTCTGCTGCCAAACGTTCTTCCATAGTCTTCTCACCGCGGTTGCGTGAGTAGTTTACGAGCCAACGTAATCCCAGAGCAGTACGTCTCTCAGGTTTAACCTCGATAGGTACTTGGTAGTTAGCACCGCCGACACGGCGAGCTTTAACTTCCAATACTGGCATGATATTCTTGATGGCAGCTTCGAAAACTTCCATCGGATCTTTGCCAGTACGTTCTTGGATCAATTTAAACGAATTGTACAGAATGCTTTGAGCGACACCTCTTTTACCACCCAGCATAATGCGGTTGATCAAACGGGTAACCAACTTGCTATTATACAATGGATCTGGCAATACATCTCTCTTAGTAACTGGACCTTTGCGTGGCATGGATATCCCCCTTTCTTAAATGTTTATTATTCAGGTATTGTAATCTTATTTCTTAGCCTTAGGACGTTTCGCACCATACTTGGAACGAGCTTGCATCCGGTTAGCTACACCTGCAGTATCCAGAGCACCACGTACGATGTGGTAACGAACTCCTGCAAGGTCCTTAACTTTACCTCCGCGCAGCAATACTACACTGTGCTCTTGAAGGTTGTGTCCGATACCCGGAATGTAAGCAGTCACCTCAAGACGGTTCGTCAAACGAACACGGGCATACTTACGAAGCGCTGAGTTTGGTTTACGTGGAGTCATTGTGCCTACACGAGTGCACACACCGCGTTTTTGCGGGGCGCTCAAATTTGTTGCCTCACGCTTCAGGGCGTTGAACCCTTTTTGAAGAGCAGGAGACTTGGATTTCTCGATTTTGGCTTGACGGCCTTTACGAACCAGTTGATTAATAGTTGGCATTGTTGTGCCACCCC
>NZ_LN831207.1:14579-32888 GCF_001368795.1 Paenibacillus ihuae | reverse complement strand
ACGAACATTAAGTCCACAGACCCAGGTGGTTCATAAAAAGACAAATGAAAAGTCTTTGCTGCCGAAGTGTACCCCCGGTACAAAAACGTTTCTCACGCTATTGTTTTAAGACGGCTGCCATAGCAGCACCAACTTCTATACCGCAAGCTTTGCCCAAATTCAGCATCGTGTCCACATAAGTGACCTCCACGCCTTGTTTGTCACAAAGCAAAACAATTCTGGAAGTAAGCCGTTGATCTCCGTCCTCTGCCACATAGACTTCTGCGGCTTGGCCCAACTCTACCGCCTTAACGGTTTGTTTGGTACCGATCTTGACCTGAGCATCCTGCAGTCCTCTATCATCAGTCATAATAAATCATTACCTCCAATGAACAAGAATCACAAGGCCACTCACGCACCTTAGACATATTAGCATTATCAGCAATTGATGTCAAGATAATCGGCAAAAGAAATTATTAATATTCACAGCATTCAGCCGCATCACGGACGATTAAGAGCCGTGATGCGGGATCTGCCTGCTATGATTATTTAATTATTCAGCCGGAACCGTCTCTAGAGCTTCTTGCTCGCTCTGTGCATTCGGATCGCTCAGCTTTACATTACGGTAGCGGTTCATCCCTGTACCTGCAGGGATCAGCTTACCGATGATAACATTTTCTTTCAATCCCAGTAGCTTATCGACTTTACCCTTGATTGCTGCATCGGTCAGGACACGTGTAGTTTCTTGGAAGGATGCCGCAGACAGGAAGGAGTCCGTCTCCAGGGATGCCTTGGTGATACCCAGCAGTACCGGTTTGGCCACCGCAGGTTCATTACCAGAAAGAATAGCTTCTTTGTTGGCTGCTTCATATTCATGAATGTCCGCAAAAGCTCCTGGCAGGAGATTGGTATCCCCGGCGTCGATAATACGGATTTTGCGAAGCATCTGCTTGATCATAACTTCAATGTGCTTATCATTGATTTCTACGCCCTGGTTACGGTATACACGCTGTACTTCTTGCAGAATGTAGTTCTGTACCCCACGGATCCCTTTGATACGCAGCATTTCTTTAGGGTCGATCGAACCGTCTGTCAGTTCATCCCCAGCTTCAATCTCCTGGCCTTCAGAGACACGCAGACGCGAACCATAAGTGATGGAATAAGTCTTGGACTCAGCTTCCCCTTGAACCTCGATTTCGCGGCGGTCTTTGGTTTCGCGGATTTCCTTGATTACCCCATCAATTTCACTGATTGTCGCCTGACCTTTAGGGTTACGGGCTTCAAACAACTCTTGGATACGCGGCAAACCTTGCGTGATGTCATCACCGGCAACACCCCCGGTATGGAACGTACGCATGGTAAGCTGGGTTCCCGGCTCACCGATGGATTGTGCGGCGATAATGCCGACAGCTTCACCGATTTCCACGAATTTACCTGTTGCCAGGTTACGTCCGTAGCATTTTTTGCAGACCCCGTGACGGGCACGGCAGCTCAGTACAGAGCGGATTTGCAGCTTGGTTACACCAGCGTTAACAATCTCTTCAGCTTTGTCGGAGTCAATCAGATCGTTGCGGTGAACGATGATTTCCTTCGTTTCCGGATGACGGACAGTTTCAAAGGAGTAACGGCCTTCAATACGGTCATACAGATCTTCGATAACTTCTTTACCATCCTGAATACGGCTAACCATAAATCCTTTATCAGTTCCGCAATCCTCTTCACGGACGATTACGTCTTGAGCCACGTCTACGAGACGGCGGGTCAGGTAACCGGAATCCGCAGTACGCAGCGCTGTATCGGCCAGACCTTTACGCGCTCCGTGGGTGGAGATAAAGTACTCGAGGACCGTCAGACCTTCACGGAAGTTCGCTTTGATCGGCAACTCGAAAATCCGGCCTGAAGGTGTTGCCATCAGTCCACGCATACCGCCCAGCTGGGTGATCTGCGATTTGTTACCACGCGCCTTGGAATCAACCATGAGCATGATAGAGTTGAAGCGGTCCATCGATTTCAGCAGGACATTGGTAAGATCATCCTTCGTCTTCGACCAGATTTCAATAACGCGGTCATACCGCTCGTCATTGGTAATCAGACCACGGCGATACTGGTTAGCAACCACATCGACCTTAGCTTCGGATTCTTTCAGAATAGTAGCCTTCTCTTCTGGCACGATAACGTCGGATACGGCAACAGTAACACCGGACCGTGTGGAATACGTGAAGCCGAGCTGCTTGATTCTATCCAGGATCATGGATGTCTTGGTTGTATGGTAAGTCTCGAAGCAGCGTGCAATGATCAGTCCCAGATATTCCTTACCTACGGCGCTTGCTTCCGGAGCATTCATGATAGCCTCGCGGATATCCGCACCTTTTTCGTAGATAAAGTATTTCTCAGGTGTACCTTGCAGCAGGTTCGTTTTGGTAGCTTCGTTGATGTAAGGGAAACTGCTCGGATAAATTTCGTTAAAGATAATTTTACCGACAGTTGTGATTAGCATTGCGCCTTGCTGCGCTTCCGTAAAGCTGGTCTTACCCAATGCTTTAACCGGAATAGCTACACGTGCGTGCAATCCCGCAGTTCCGCGCTGGTAAGCTGAAACAGCTTCGTTCACGGTACGCAGAATCATGCCTGTGCCCTTTTCTTCCTTGTTATCCATGGTCAGATAGAACGTACCAAGGACCATATCCTGGGAAGGAGTAACAACCGGCTTGCCGTCCTTAGGGTTAAGGATGTTACCGGATGCCAGCATCAGGAGACGTGCTTCAGCTTGAGCTTCAGCTGACAGAGGAACGTGCACCGCCATTTGGTCACCGTCAAAGTCGGCGTTGTAAGCCGTACATACGAGCGGGTGAAGACGGATAGCATGACCTTCTACCAGGATCGGTTCAAAGGCTTGAATACCGAGTCTGTGCAGCGTAGGGGCACGGTTCAGCAGAACCGGATGCTCTCTGATTACTTCTTCAAGTACATCCCATACTTCAGGACTTACACGCTCAACTTTACGTTTTGCGCTCTTGATGTTATGGGCAAGGCCTTTGTTAACCAGTTCTTTCATTACGAACGGTTTGAAGAGCTCCAGAGCCATTTTCTTCGGAAGTCCGCATTGGTACATCTTCAGATATGGTCCTACAACGATAACGGAACGTCCGGAGTAGTCAGCACGTTTACCGAGCAAGTTCTGACGGAAGCGTCCTTGTTTACCCTTCAGCATATGGCTGAGCGATTTAAGCGGACGGTTACCAGGACCTGTTTCAGGACGGCCACGGCGGCCGTTGTCGATCAGTGCATCGACAGCTTCCTGAAGCATCCGTTTTTCATTCTGCACGATAATATCAGGAGCACCCAGATCAAGCAGTCTTTTCAGACGGTTGTTCCGGTTAATTACACGGCGGTACAAGTCATTAAGGTCAGATGTAGCAAAACGGCCGCCATCCAGTTGAACCATTGGGCGAAGTTCCGGAGGGATTACCGGAAGTACATCCATGATCATCCAGTCAGGCTTGTTGCCGGAGTTGCGGAAGGCTTCAATGACTTCAAGACGTTTGATTGCCCGGTTGCGGCGTTGGCCTTGAGCCGTACGCAGCTCTTCCTTGAGGAATTCCAATTCTTTTTCGATGTCGATATCCTGGAGCAGCTTTTTAACTGCCTCAGCACCCATACCCGCCTGGAACCCGTAGCCGTATTTCTCACGGTAGCTGCGGTATTCTTTCTCGGACAGCAGCTGTTTCTTCTCCAGCGGTGTTTCACCCGGATCAGTTACAACATAAGATGCGAAGTAGATAATCTCTTCAAGCGATCTTGGGGACATGTCCAGAGCCAGACCCATACGGCTAGGAATACCCTTGAAGTACCAGATATGAGATACCGGAGCTGCCAGCTCAATATGGCCCATACGTTCGCGGCGGACTTTAGCGCGGGTAACTTCCACGCCGCAGCGGTCGCAGACAACGCCCTTATAACGGACGCGTTTGTATTTACCACAGTGACATTCCCAGTCTTTTTGCGGTCCAAAAATGCGCTCGCAGAAAAGGCCTTCTTTTTCCGGTTTCAACGTACGATAGTTAATGGTTTCCGGTTTTTTTACTTCTCCGCGGGACCAAGAACGAATTTTTTCCGGAGAAGCAAGCCCGATTTTCATAAATTCAAAATTGTTAACGTCCAACAAGGAGCAACCCTCCTTAACCTATATCCTGATTTAGTACCGGAGGCCCTCCCTTGATCGTCGGATCAAAAGAGGGCACGGTCCTTTTTAGATGAAATTTGTGTGTTTGCTTACCAACTACTCGATTCCGACTTCCGCGCCTTCCAAATTGAGGCTCAGCTTGTCGCCTGACGTCTCGTCTTCATCATCCAGTTCCTTCATCTCGATCTCCTGTTCGTCGCCGCTGAGGATTTTGACATCCATACCAAGCGACTGCAGTTCCTTGATGAGTACCTTGAACGATTCCGGAACACCCGGTTCTGGAACATTTTCGCCTTTGACAATGGATTCGTACGTTTTCACACGGCCGACCACATCATCGGACTTCACAGTCAAAATCTCTTGCAGTGTATATGCAGCACCGTAAGCTTCAAGCGCCCATACTTCCATCTCCCCGAAGCGCTGTCCGCCGAACTGGGCTTTACCGCCGAGTGGCTGCTGCGTAACGAGTGAGTAAGGTCCTGTGGAGCGGGCATGAATCTTATCATCAACCATGTGCGCCAGTTTGATCATGTGCATGACACCGACAGTAACTTCACGCTCGAAGCGCTCGCCTGTACGGCCATCATAGAGCACTGTCTTACCATTACGCTGCATGCCGGCTTCTTCCATTGTGTCAAACACGTCGTTCTCACGGGCTCCATCGAATACCGGAGTAGCTACGTGAATACCAAGCTGCAGTGCCGCCATACCAATATGAACCTCCAGCACCTGGCCGATGTTCATACGCGATGGTACGCCCAGCGGGTTCAGGACAACCTGTACCGGAGTACCGTCCGGAAGGAACGGCATATCTTCTTCTGGAAGGATACGGGCAACGACACCCTTGTTACCGTGACGTCCGGCCATCTTATCCCCCTCAGAGATCTTACGTTTCTGAGCGATATAGACACGAACCAGCTGATTCACGCCAGGAGGCAGCTCATCGCCGTTCTCACGGGTGAATACTTTAACGTCAACGATAATACCATCACTACCATGTGGAACACGAAGTGAGGTGTCGCGCACTTCACGTGCCTTCTCACCAAAGATTGCATGCAGCAGGCGTTCTTCAGCAGTCAGTTCCGTTACGCCCTTCGGAGTAACTTTACCAACCAGAATGTCGCCAGCGTTGATTTCCGCACCAATGCGGATGATGCCGCGCTCGTCAAGATTGCGCAGAGCTTCTTCGCCCACATTCGGAATATCACGCGTGATCTCTTCAGGTCCCAGCTTCGTGTCGCGGGCTTCGGATTCGTATTCCTCGATGTGAATCGAAGTGTATACATCTTCCTTAACCAGCTTCTCACTCAGCAGGATCGCATCCTCGTAGTTGTAACCTTCCCACGTCATGAACGCAACGACTACGTTGCGGCCCAGAGCCAATTCGCCCATTTCTGTGGAAGGACCGTCTGCCAGGATGTCACCTTTCTTAACAATGTCCCCTCTTTTTGCCAGCGGACGTTGGTTAATACAGGTACCTTGGTTCGAACGCATAAATTTGTGTAATTTATATTTAACGATATCGCCTTTAACTTCCTTGCCTTCGACAGCTTCAACACGGCGCAGCCAAATTTCATTGGCCGACGAACGTTCGATAATACCGTCATACTTGGAAACAATACATACGCCGGAATCCTTAGCGGATTTATGTTCCATGCCTGTGCCGACAAGCGGAGCCTTCGGAATCAGGAGCGGAACAGCCTGACGCTGCATGTTCGATCCCATCAGTGCGCGGTTGGAGTCATCGTTCTCAAGGAACGGAATGAGCGCCGTAGCGACCGATACAACCTGTTTTGGCGAAACGTCCATGTAGTCAACACGATTACTAGGCATTGTAGTAATGTTGTCTGAGTCCTTATTGTAACGAACGATAACCTGTTCTTCTTTGAAAGAACCATCTTCATCGATCAGTACATTCGCCTGGGCAACTACATAGTTATCTTCTTCATCCGCGGTCAGATAATCAATCTGTTCAGTAACCTTACCGGTCTTTGGATCCACCCAACGGTATGGAGCTTCGATAAAGCCATACTCATTGATGCGGGCAAAGGTGGACAAGGAGTTGATCAAACCGATGTTCGGGCCTTCCGGTGTTTCGATTGGACACATACGGCCATAGTGACTGTGATGTACGTCGCGGACTTCAAAGCCTGCGCGTTCACGGGTCAGACCGCCGGGTCCGAGTGCCGATAGACGGCGTTTGTGCGTAAGTTCAGCAAGCGGGTTCGTCTGGTCCATAAACTGGGACAGCTGCGAACTGCCGAAGAACTCTTTGATGGAGGCGATAACGGGACGTATGTTAATCAGTGCCTGCGGCGTAATCGCGTTGGCATCCTGAATCGACATTCTCTCGCGCACTACGCGCTCCATACGGGACAAACCAATACGGAATTGGTTCTGCAGCAATTCACCTACCGAACGCAGGCGGCGGTTACCCAAGTGGTCGATATCATCGGTGTTGCCGATACCGTGCAGCAAATTAATAAAGTAGCTGATTGAGGAGATAATATCAGCCTGGGTAATATGCTTGACCGACTTGTCGATGTTGCCGTTGGCAATCAGCTTGATAACCCGTCCTTCTTCAATCGGCGAGAAGACGTCGATAGTCTGCAGCGGGATGTCTTCGCTGTCCATAACTCCGCCTGTTACACGGTAGTTCTTAGCAGCAACGTTCTTTTCGAAGTAAGGGATCAGCTCATCAAGCAGACGGCGGTCAACCATTTGACCGGATTCCGCCAGGATTTCTCCTGTGGATTCATCAACCAATGGCTGAGCCAGTCGCTGATTGAACAGACGATTCTTGATGTGCAGTTTTTTGTTGATTTTGTAACGGCCAACGTTGGCCAGGTCATAGCGCTTCGGATCAAAGAAGCGTGCAACCAAAAGGCTCTTGGCATTGTCAAGGGTAGGAGGTTCACCCGGACGGAGTCGCTCGTAAATTTCGATAAGCGCTTTTTCCGTAGAGTCCGTGTTGTCTTTATCCAGCGTATTGCGAATATATTCATCATTACCAAGCAGTTCCAGAATTTCGGCATCACTACCGAAACCAAGAGCACGCAAAAGCACAGTAACCGGAATTTTACGTGTACGGTCGATACGGACATACATGATGTCCTTAGCATCCGTTTCAAGCTCCAGCCAGGCTCCGCGGTTTGGAATTACTGTGGCGGTGTAGGTTTTCTTGCCGTTCTTATCCACTTTCGTGCTGAAATAGACGCTTGGAGAGCGAACCAACTGGCTGACAATAACCCGTTCCGCACCATTGATAATAAAAGTGCCGGTCTCCGTCATCAGCGGGAAATCTCCCATGAACACTTCCTGCTCTTTGACCTCACCGGTCTCCTTATTAATGAGCCGTACCTTCACCCGCAGAGGAGCCGCATAAGTCACGTCCCGCTCTTTAGCGTCGTCAACCGTATATTTCGGTTCACCCAGGCTGTAATCAATGAACTCAAGCACCAAATTACCTGTGAAATCCTGGATCGGCGAGATGTCCTGGAACATTTCCCGCAATCCTTCCTCCAAAAACCAATCGTAAGATTTTTGTTGGATCTCGATCAGGTTCGGGACCTCGAGTACCTCGTTAATTCTCGCATAGCTCCGCCGAGTGCGTCGACCATACTGAACAAGATGTCCTGCCAACTTTACTCACCCCTCATGTCTACTCACTTAAAAATTGATTGCGAACCCTTGTTTGGACCCGTATAATGGAACCATAACATAAGGATTCGACCATAAATAAAGAAAAGCCCTTATCGAAATCTTCGAAAAAAGAGCGCATCTATCCATGGCCAAAATACTCCTTATCCAGTAGATTTGCCCAAAACGTACGTATTATACGTCACCAAGCAACAGTTTATGCGCTATTACCTATTATCCCGGCGACCTTCGCCGTGACAGTAACATAGACAACGGAATTCGCACAAACTTGCCGAACGGCTTGCGCTTGCCGGCGACAATATATCACTTGACATTTCAGCAAACTAAAGACATGGAGCCTATCTTAATACTGACATTTTATAATAATAACACTATCCGGAGCACATGTCAATGACTAATCCACTGTTTTCTGTGCCCGAATAATGCGATAGCCTTTGTCTTTCCCCACTTCTTCCACAACCGAAAACAAGCTTTCCAGTTTAGCCACCGCTGAAGGTGCGCCCTGCTTCTTCTGAATAACAATCCACAGTGTTCCGCCCTCATTCAAATGCTCATACGCCTGTTCAAAAATTTGATGTACTACAGCTTTACCTGCACGGATCGGAGGATTGGTGAGAATCACATCGAACTTCTGCCCCTGCACCGCGGCCAGTACATCACTTTCCATAACAGTAACATTACGAATTCCGTTATTCTGGGCGTTCTCCCGGGCAAGCTGGGCCGCACGAGCATTGATATCAATCATTGTGACATGTCCTTTGGGAGCAAGAACCGCCGCGCTGATCCCAATGGGGCCATATCCGCAGCCTACATCCAGTACTGCCGAACCATCCGGAATTTCCATCGCTTCAATCAGAACACGGCTTCCGTGATCGATATCCCCTTTTGAAAAAACACCGGCGTCGCTGGTAAAGCGGAGGCTTTTCCCTCTTAGCACCGTATCGATTGTCCGTCTGTCATGACGCACTTCGGGCTGCTGCGAGTAATAATGCTGCGACATAGAATCCTCCCTTTTCCTTTAAGTGAAGGTGTGTTTATAGAGCAACCCCCTTGAACAAGTTCAAGGGGGTTGCTAGAACCGAAAAGAACTTCTTCCTTCCGGGGCATTACTTTATGGAAGCGAATTACTTCACTTCTACAGCTGCGCCTGCTTCTTCCAATTTTGCTTTGGTAGCTTCGGCTTCTTCTTTGCTTACTTTTTCTTTGATTGCTTTTGGAGCGTTGTCTACGAGGTCTTTAGCTTCTTTCAAGCCCAGGCCTGTGATTTCGCGAACGATCTTGATAACGTTGATCTTGGAAGCGCCAGCGCTTGTCAAGATTACGTCGAACTCGGATTGTTCTTCTTCTACTGCTGCTACTGCGCCGCCAGCTGCTACTGGAGCTGCTGCAGTTACGCCGAATTCTTCTTCGATTGCTTTAACCAGGTCGTTCAGTTCCAATACGCTCATGCCTTTAATTTCTTCCAAAATTGTTTCTTTGCTCATGATTGAACCTCCATTTTATATTTAAATTTATTTGTGGTAATGATTATGATACTAGAATCAAAGGCTTACGCGCTTTGTTCTTCCTTCTCAGCAACAGCCTTAACTGCAAGCGCGAAGTTGCGGATTGGAGCTTGAAGCACGCTAAGCAGCATGGAGAGCAAACCATCGCGGGATGGCAGTTCAGCCAGTGCCTTCAGTTGGTCCGCATCGATAACTTTGCCTTCTACAACGCCGCCTTTCAGTTTCAGAGCGTCGTTCTTCTTAGCGAAGTCGTTCAAGATTTTGGCTGCTACTACCGCATCAGTTTCACTGAACGCGATTGCTGTAGGACCAGTCAGGACAGCGTCCAGATCAGTCAATTCAGCCGCAGCAGTTGCGCGGCGAACCAATGTGTTCTTCAGGACTTGAAAATCAACGCCAGCTTCACGCAGCTGCTTGCGCAGTTCAGTCACTTGGGAAACGTTCAATCCGCGGTAGTCCGCAACAACAGTAGAAATACTGTTCTGCAGTTTGCCGGTTACAACATCCACCGCATCCTGTTTAGCTTGGATTACTTTTGCATTTGCCAATTGTATACACCTCCTGGAAATTTATGTGACGGCGTCTCTTCCGAAAAATCCCCGCCGTTCCTACGCAGGCATTAGAAAAGCCTCCGCAGATTCACGAAGGCTTGATAAAAGGAAAGTTACTCAGGCAAGCGCCTAGCACTTCTTATTTCTATCACAACACCTCGGTAGGAAATTAAGCCTTGCGGCACCTACTGTCTACGGTAAGCATATTCAAGTTCAAGAATGATCACCTTAATGTTCACAACTGTTACAGAATATCAAAGATGACTCTCAGAGTCAACCTTTATTTATCTGAATGCAGCTGCGTTCACGCGAGCGCTTGGTCCCATAGTGGACGAAATTGCGATGCCTTTAAGGTATACACCTTTAGCAGCAGCTGGTTTCGCACGGTTCAAAGCGTCGATGAGGGCTTTAAGGTTTTCGTTCAATTGTTCAGGAGCAAAGGACACTTTGCCGATAGGCGCGTGAATTTGACCTGCTTTATCGAGACGGTATTCGATTTTACCGGCTTTGATTTCTTGCACAGCCTTGGTAACGTCGAAAGTAACTGTACCGGCTTTAGGGTTAGGCATAAGGCCTTTACCACCGAGCAAACGGCCGAGTTTACCGACTTCACTCATCATATCAGGTGTAGCTACGCAGACGTCGAATTCAAACCAGCCCTGTTGGATCTTGTTGATCATATCCTGATCGCCTACAAAGTCCGCGCCAGCAGCTTCCGCTTCTTTCGCTTTTTCACCTTTTGCAAATACAAGCACGCGTTGTGTTTTGCCTGTGCCGTGAGGCAGGACAACAACACCACGAACAGCTTGGTCTTGTTTACGCGGGTCTACACCCAGACGAACTGCTGCTTCAACGGTTTCGTCGAATTTGGCAGTTGCCGCCTTTTTCACAAGCTCTACAGCTTCTGAAGGCTCGTAAGTTGCTTCGCTGTTAATCAGCTTAGCAGATTCTTGGTATTTCTTACCATGTTTTGCCATGAAAATGTTCCTCCTTTGTGGTGTTAGCGGAAATTCCTCCCACATATTGCGGTCATGAATGACCGTTTCATCGAATACTTATTAGTCTTCGATAGTGATACCCATACTGCGGGCAGTACCTTCAACCATACGCATTGCAGCTTCGATAGATGCAGCGTTCAGATCGGGCATTTTTGTTTCGGCGATTTCACGAACCGCTGCGCGGCCGAGTTTCGCTACTTTTTTCTTGTTTGGTTCACCGGATCCTTTTTCTACTTTAGCAGCAATGCGAAGCAGAACGGCAGCCGGAGGAGTTTTAGTGATGAAAGTAAAGGAACGGTCTTCAAACACTGTAATTTCAACCGGGATGATCAGGCCAGCCTGGTCAGCTGTACGAGCGTTGAATTCCTTACAGAATGCCATGATGTTGACACCTGCTTGACCTAACGCCGGACCTACTGGAGGCGCTGGATTCGCTTTCCCTGCAGGAATCTGCAGTTTCACCATTTTAATAACTTTTTTAGCCATGAGTGACACCTCCTTGCAAAAATAGTGGTATTCGAATGCTTATTGCATTCTCCCACAAGAAACCCTTGCTACTGTTATATTTTCTCCACTTGAGTGAAATCCAACTCCAGCGGGGTTTCCCGTCCAAACATGTTGACATGCACTTTGATCTTGCTCTTATCAGCCAAAATTTCTTCCACGGAGCCCACAAAATTCGCAAAGGGACCAACCATAATACGTACGGATTCCTTAATTTCGAAATCAATCTTCGCTTTAGGTTCAACCATGCCCATATGCTTCAGAATTTGTTCAACCTCTTCCGGAAGCAAAGCGGTAGGCTTGGACCCGGAACCTGTCGAACCAACAAAACCGGTAACGCCCGGCGTATTGCGGACAACATACCATGAATCATCAGTCTGAACCATTTCAACCAAAACGTAACCAGGGTAAACTTTACGCATGACGGTTTTTTTCTTACCGTCCTTGTTTACCAGTTCTTCTTCCATAGGAACAAGAACACGGAATATTTTGTCTTCCATGCCCATGGACTCAACGCGTTTTTCCAAATTGGCCTTAACCTTATTCTCATACCCGGAATAGGTATGAACAACATACCATCTTTTTTCCATACCAAGCCACCTGGGACCTCTCTAAATAATCCTTTCGATCACAGCGGAAATACCGATGTCCAGAACCCAGAAGTAAACAGCAACAACAACAATTGTGCCAAGAACGATCAACGAATAGTTTTTCAGTTCTTTACGACTAGGCCAGCGAACTTTTTTGAGTTCACTCCAGCTCTCAGTGAAAAAGGAAAACAAAGACTTGAAACTACGTTTCACGCCGACTACACCTCCAAAGACTATCTGGTTTCGCGATGAGGAGTTTGCTCGTTACAGAACTTGCAAAATTTCTTCATCTCCAAGCGGTCGGGGTGATTTCGCTTGTTTTTGGTTGTCGCATAGTTTCTTTGTTTGCAACTTGTACAAGCCAAAGTGATAATTACCCGCATGATGTGCACCTCCCGAAGACGTCCTTCTAATTATCAAATTAGAAGACGCAAATATTGATCCTAAAAAAAACCCGCGAATTTAGGCCTACCTAAAACACTTTAGCATAATGTCAACGTCTGTGTCAACGAAAGATTTGCCCATCCGCACCGGGTAATTTCGGGTTCTGTAGTCGTGTGCTGCACGTTGTCTTTGGTTCTGCCTTTTTGCCCGTTGCACGCTGTCTTTCTCTATCATTATGGAGCATTCCGACTGTGTATAAACCTGTCCTTACCAACTAGCGACTGAAATCCCGGATCATTATGATACAGAAATTTCCAAAACACTAAAAAAAGACTCGATGTCCGAGCCTTTCAAGTAGTAGTATATCATTAATTGTCACGCACTTCCAGATATCTTTCCAATTTGCGTTTAACACGTTGCAATGCATTGTCGATCGACTTCACATGCCGCTTCAAATCTTCTGCAATCTCCTGATAGGATCTTCCATCCAGGTAGAGCATCAGAACCTTGCGTTCGAGGTCGCTCAGAATCTCCGCCATCTTATCTTCCAGTCCGATAAATTCTTCCTGGTTAATAATCAGTTCTTCGGGATCCAGCACCTGTGTACCGCAGATCACATCCATCAGTGTCCGGTCCGAGTCTTCATCATAGATAGGCTTGTCCAAAGATACATAGGAATTAAGCGGAATATGCTTCTGACGGGTAGCCGTCTTAATAGCAGTTATAATCTGACGGGTAATGCAGAGCTCTGCAAACGCTTTGAAGGAAGAGAGCTTGTCACCTTTGAAGTCACGAATCGCCTTATACAGGCCAATCATGCCTTCCTGTACGATATCTTCCCGGTCCGCTCCAATCAGAAAATATGAACGGGCCTTAGCGCGTACAAAATTACGGTACTTGTTAATTAAATGTTCCAATGCGCCACTGTCGCCACCACGGAAGATCTCGACAATTTCTTCATCACTTATGAAATCATACTCGGACAGCATTATTTCCTTGAGGTCGACACTCACCAAGAATCCCCCCGGCTGCAACGCAAGACACATCGTTACTTCGCTAAAATATAGGAACAGTATATATTATGTTACCTTATACCGTCAACCGATTATTGACCAAAAACAATCTTCAATAGCATTTTATGGCATTTCGCCAATGCTTCTTGAATATTCATAGGTTTTTCATTGCCGGCGCCAGTCTTCAAGACGTCTACGCATTTCCGGAGGAAGCTTTTCTTCCAGGGAATGGCGCTTCGAGCGGATGATCTCGGGTTCGATCGCTTTTTTAACCTGTTTTTGATTTTCTTCAATTTCAAGCTTCAGCTCTCTGGCGGAAATCCTTAGCGCCCCTTGGGCAAATATTACATGCTGTTCCACAAAATCGCTTGTTGCCACATAAATCTGCCTGCGGCGGTGGCTGAACTCTCCCACTAGCCGCTCGATGCATTCGTCTGCAGTTTCTTTTTCCTTGGTGAAAACCACCTGGACTTTCCCCTGCACAAACGAACGGCCAAGCCCCGGAACACGGTAAGCATCGAATACGGCGATAACGCGCCGCCCCGTGAATGCCTGATAATCGGCCAGCATATCCAGCAGCCGGTCGCGAGCGCCCTGCATGCCGGTCAGCGATAGCGCAGCGAGTTCCGGCCAGCCGCCGATCATATTGTATCCATCCACAAGCAGCACATCGCGCCAGTCAGCCATAACTATCCCTGCTGATGCCGGCGGCGCAGCACCTCATACATAATTACCCCGGCGGCGACGGATGCATTCAAAGAATTTATCTTGCCGGCCATTGGCAGCTTCAGCAAGATGTCGCATTTTTCGCGGATTAACCGGCCGATCCCTTTATTCTCATTGCCGATCACAACAGCTACCGGTCCTGTGAAAATATCCGATTCGTACAAATTCTGATCGGTGGCAACATCAGTACCGACTACCCAAACACCAAGTTCCTTAAGCCGGTCTATCGTTTGACCCAGGTTGGTGACCCGTGCTACCGGAACATATTCTACTGCACCGGCTGATGTTTTGGAAACAGTAGCCGTAATCTGCGCTGACCGCCGCTTCGGTACAATTACACCATGAACTCCTGTGCAGTCTGCGGTACGCAGAATGGAACCCAGATTATGCGGATCTTCAATTTCATCCAACAGGATAAGAAACGGAGGTTCCCCTTTTGCCTCTGCAGCAGCCAGAATATCTGCAACCTCGGCATACGCGAATGGTGCCGCTTGTGCAACTACCCCCTGATGCTGCACTCCCGGTGCAAGCTGATCGAGCTTCCGTTTGTCAACATGCTGGATCACGATCCCCGCTTTGCGCGCTTCGGCAATAATCGGCGCGGTTAAATGCTTCTGGGCAGTTTCAGCGATCCAGATCTTGTTCAGCGTGCGGCCGGCACGAAGTGCTTCAAGCACCGAATGCTTACCAGCCAGTATTTCCTCTTCTGTCTTTAATTCTTCCATGTTCATGCCTCCTGTTCTATCAGCTCGCGGCCTCACTTAGGCCGGTTCATCATATACTCAATACTGCTGTGGACGAGTTCTTGGATTCTTGCCTGCTGCCCCGTGTAATAGAGGTGGCCGATCAGACATTCAAACGCAGTGGCATGGCGGTATTCCAGCACATCCGCATTTTTGGGGACTGTACCCGATTTGGCATTGCGCCCCTGACGGGCAATATCCTTCTCCTCGTCAGTAAGCATAGGCTCAAGATAGGCCAGAATCGTACTCTGCGCTTTGGCGGAGACCAGCCCCGTAGCTGTCCGGTGCAAATGATTCGGCCGAAGATTGGGCAGTGAAATCAGATACTGGCGCACAGCCACCTCATAAATAGCATCCCCCGCATAGGCAAGCACAATCGGTGAGAGCAGCCGGGCCGGCTTGGATGGCTCATATGGAAACCAGGCTTCGTTTACTTTGAATTCACCGCTCATTTCCGCCGCCACCGCATTCCCTGCGGAGTATCTTCCAGAAGGATACCCAGGCTGTTCAACTCGTCCCGGATCTCATCGGAGCGGCTCCAATTCTTATTCTTGCGGGCCTCTGCCCGCTCCGCGATAAGACGTTCGACTTCCTCACTCGCAACCTCAGCCTCAAGCTCAGGGGTCAGACGCAGCACAGCATTCATCTCCGCAAAGGTATTCAGCAACGCCGCAAAATCTGCGGATGAAGCGTCAGTCTTAGCAAGGGTCTGATTGGCAAGGCTAACCCAGTCAAATACTGCCGTAATCGCATCAGGTGTATTGAAATCATCCTGCATTCTGGCATGGAAATTGCTTAAGATCGCTGTCAGACGTTCTGCAACAGCGCTACTCGCCGCTTCACCGGTACCTTCTGGGTTAAGCTCAAGCCGATGTTTTACATTGCTCTCTGCGAGCGCGATCCGCTCAGCACTCTTCTCGGCGGACAGCAGCGCCTCCTCCGTGAAGTTTAGCTGATTGCGGTAATGGCTGGAGAGCATGAAATACCGGATAGTCCCCGCTTTAAAGCGTGCACGGATATCCTTTACAAGCAGGCCGTTCCCCAGAGATTTCGACATTTTCTCGTCACCGATATTCAGAAACGCGTTATGCATCCAATAATTCGACAGCGGCGCACCTGTCAGGGCTTCTGTCTGTGCACATTCACATTCATGGTGCGGGAACTTTAGATCCTCTCCGCCGCCATGGATGTCGATAGTCTTACCCAAATATTCGCGCACCATCGCCGAGCACTCAATATGCCAGCCGGGACGTCCCTCTCCCCAAGGGCTGGCCCAGTGTACCTCACCCGGTTTGGCTGCCTTCCAGAGCACAAAATCCTCCTGGTTTTCCTTGCGGGAATCTACCTCGACACGGATGCCGAAGCGCAGCTCCTCCAGGTTCTGGCGGGACAGCTTGCCGTAATCGGCAAACTTACCGGTACGGTAATACACATCCCCTCCGTTCTCATAGGCATATCCCTTCTCTTCCAGCTCCTTGATGAACTCGATAATCTTATCCATACTCTCCGTCACCCGCGGATTCATCGTGGCCGGCTTTACGCCAAGCCCGATCAGATCCTCCTGGTAGGCAGCAATGAACATTTCCGCAACCTCAGCTACAGTGATATTCATTTCTTCTGCTTTACGGATCATTTTGTCATCCACATCGGTGAAGTTCGTCAGATAGCTGACCTCATTGCCGAGTGCTTCCAGGTAGTTGCGGACCATATCAAATACGATAACCGGTCTCGCATTACCGATATGCATATAGCCGTAAACGGTTGGTCCGCATACGTACATTTTCACCTTGCCTGGCTCCTGAGGCACGAATACTTCCTTAGCGCGTGCCATAGTGTTGTAAATTTGCAAAGACATGCTGTTCCCAATCCTTTCTGTTGTCCCCGGATTCTTTCGAGTACCGGTAAGCTTAAATTTCATAATCGCCGATGTACTGCTGGCTTTCCAGCCGCCGCTGCTCTGCCTTTTGCTTGTCTTCATTGCCTAGCTGCTCGCGGATTTCCTCAATCTCTTTTTGCAGAAAGCGCAGGGAATCTACCAGCGGATCCGGCATTTTGGTATGATCCAGCCGGTCCGATACCCGCTCCCCGTTGCGTTTGACTACACGGCCGGGATTACCGACTACTGTACTGTTATTCGGTACTTCACGCAGTACGACCGCATTGGAGCCGATATTGGAATTATCGCCGATCCGGAACGATCCCAGTACTTTGGCGCCTGAACCTATTACCACATTATTCCCTACCGTCGGATGGCGTTTGCCTTTTTCCTTCCCGGTTCCGCCAAGGGTCACTCCCTGATAGATGATGACATCATCACCGATTTCACAGGTTTCGCCGATGACAATCCCCATCCCGTGGTCGATAAATAATCTGTTGCCGATCCTGGCGCCGGGATGGATTTCCACACCGGTCATGAATCTGCTGATTTGGGAGACGATCCTCGCCAGCGTAAACCATCGGCGTGTGTAAAGGGAGTGGGCTATTCTGTGAGCCCATATCGCGTGAAGTCCGGCATAGGTGAAAACAACCTCGAATCTGCTGCGGGCTGCGGGATCGTTGTCGAATACAGCCCGGATGTCCGACTTGATATGCTTAAACATCACGTTTCCCCTCTTCTTCACTTCCCCGCCTCCTGTTTACAGGTGCGCCAAGGGAAGGTATTGTCCAGCCCACTTTCTAATTCCTTCACTTACATATGCCGTGTATAAATTATAATTCCAACAAAAAACGCCTCTGCAGCATAAAGCTGCAGAGGCGTGTAACCGCGGTTCCACTCTGCTTGGATAATGCGTCATCGCCGTAATCCTGTTCCGGCCTGCGATTGCACTCATCCCTCTTGGCGTTAATAACGGCAACGTCCCGGCACGGCCTAACGCTCCCGGACGGGGGCGCTCAGCCGCACAGCTCACAGGCGCATGTTCCGCGCCGGACAAATGAATAACTCCCAGCCTGGAAGAAAGATTTCCTCCGCGGTTATTCTCTCTGGCAATTGTCCTTTGATACGCGTACTTTTCCTGATCACAGCTATTATAATATTCTTCTATCTTAGCGAAAAGATAATGGACTGACAAGGGTTAGACAGCAGCCTTTGGTGTCTTAAGCCCCTTTAATTTGAGATTTCAGACGTTCGATAACCAGATTGCGCCCCAAAAGGGCAATGGTCACGTTAAGATCACGGCCGTGTGTCTGGCCGGTCAGGGCGACACGAATCGGCATAAACAGCCCTTTACCCTTATGGCCTGTTTCCTTCTGCACTTCTTTGATCAGCACAGCCATATTGCTTGCCGTGAAGTCTTCTGTGCTCTCCACCTTAGCCAAAAATGCAGACAGCACCTCCGGAACCTGGGGTTCTGCAAGCACCTGTGCCGCTTCTGTCTCCAGCTCCAAATGGCTCCGGAAGAACAGCTCAGACAGTCCTACGATATCCGAAGCCGCAGTTAACTGCTCCTGGTACAGCGCAACAAGGCTTTCCG
>NZ_LN831207.1:0-14288 GCF_001368795.1 Paenibacillus ihuae | reverse complement strand
TCCTGGTACAGCGCAACAAGGCTTTCCGCCCAGATCTGCTGCTCAGTGCTCAGTTCAGCCGGCAGTCTGCCCGCCTGCTGAAGATGTGGAATGGCCAGACGCGCAATCCGCTGCGGATCAGCATGCTTGATATAGTGATTGTTTAGATGTGCCAGCTTGTTCTTATCAAACACCGCAGGGCTTTTGGAGAGACGGTCGGCCGTAAAGATAGAGATTAGCTCTTCCTTGCTGAATATTTCCTCTTCACCTTCCGGAGACCAACCCAGCAGTGAAATATAGTTGAACAGCGCTTCCGGCAGATAGCCCAATTGGTCGTACTGCTCGATGAATTGAATAATGGATTCGTTACGCTTGCTCAGCTTCTTATGGTCATCACCGACAATCAGCGTCATATGGCCAAACAGCGGAGCTTCCCAGCCCAGCGATTCATAAATCATCAACTGGCGAGGTGTATTAGAAATATGATCTTCCCCGCGCAGGACATGTGAAATCTCCATCAGATGGTCGTCAACGGCAACAGCGAAGTTATAGGTCGGTATTCCGTCCTTCTTCACGATGACAAAGTCGCCCATTTCTTTGCTGTTGAAAGAGATACTGCCTTTAACAATATCATCAAAGGTATACGTCCGGTCTTCCGGTACCCGGAAACGGATGCTGGCAATGCGTCCTTCTGCTTCAAAAGCAAGACGCTGCTCTTCCGTCAGATTCCGGTGTTTGCCGGAATAACGGGGAGTTTCACCGCGCGCAGTCTGTTCTTCACGTTCCGCTTCCAGCTCCTCTTCAGTGCAGTAGCAGCGATAGGCGAGACCACGGTCGAGCAGCTCCTGCCAATATACACGGTACAAATCCAGACGTTCGGTCTGGCGGTACGGGCCGTATTCTCCGCCCACATCAATGCTTTCATCCCAGTCCATCCCCAGCCATTTCAAATACTTCAGCTGGCTTTCTTCACCGCCGGCAACATTGCGCTTAACATCGGTGTCTTCGATCCGGATAATAAATTTCCCGCCCAGATTACGGGCAAACAGATAGTTAAACAGTGCTGTTCTGGCATTTCCGATATGTAAATGTCCCGTAGGGCTCGGTGCGTAACGCACCCGGACTTGATCCGCCATGGTATTCCCTCCGCTTCATAATGGATAAAATTAGGCCGCATGCAGCCATCTCAAGATGATATCACATCTTGGAGCAGGCAGACAATAGATTGAGCTGCAATTCCTTCACCGCGTCCGGCGAAGCCGAGCCACTCGGTTGTCGTTGCTTTTACATTAACCTTCGAGACCTCTGCACCTAAAGCCCGGGCAATAACCTCAGTCATCTCCGGGATATAAGGAGCCATCTTCGGCTTCTGTGCAATAATCGTGGAATCGATATTCCCAAGCTTGTAGCCCCGTTCGCGGGCAAGACCCCATACATGCTCCAGCAGCTTCAGGCTGTCTGCATCTTTGAATGCCGGATCGGTATCGGGAAAATGCCGGCCGATATCCCCAAGCCCCAAGGCTCCCAGTATCGCGTCACTGACTGCATGGAGCAGCACATCGGCATCAGAGTGGCCCAGCAACCCTTTTTCGTAAGGAATCGTCACGCCGCCAATAATGCACGGTCTGCCCTCCACCAGCTGGTGTACATCAAAACCCTGTCCTACAGCTATCATGTGTTAATCCTCTCCCCTGTTTCTTTCTGTAAACTCCGCAAAATCGAGATCTTCCGGTGTCGTAAGCTTAATATTGCGGTAGCTTCCTTCCACGACAGAGACCGGAATGCCGCTGCGCTCCGCCAAGCTGGAGTCATCCGTACCCAGAAACCCGTCCCGCTCCGCCGCGTCATAGGCCGTCAGCAACTCGGACAGACGAAAAGTCTGCGGGGTTTGAATCGCCCACAGACTTCGCCGATCCGGCGTGGAAAGCACTTTACCCGTGCCGTCCACCTGCTTGATCGTATCCTTCACCGGCACAGCGAGTACGGAGGCTCCGCTCTCTCTGGCCTTCTCATAACAGGCATTGATTTCACTGGCCTGTACAAACGGGCGTACACCATCATGCACCATAACCCATTCGGTTCCCAGCGATTTCAGTCCCTTATACACGGAATGCTGACGTTCAGCGCCTCCAGGAACTACGGCTTTCACTTTATCCAGCTTGTAGGCCCCAACCCATTCCCGGCAGCGGTTGATATCCTCTTCACCGGTAACCAGTACAACCTCGGAGATGAGCTCATGCCGCTGGAACACCTCCAGCGTATGCACGATAATCGGCTTGTCCCGCAGCAGCAAATACTGCTTGCTCTCTGCGGTCCCCATTCTTGTCCCTCTGCCTGCCGCTACAATTACGGCGCCTACACTGTTTGACATTCTTCTAGGCTCCTGTCTTTCACGTATACCCCCATCATAACGTGTTTGGCGGGCATTTCCAAGCCTACAAGACATTTAGGAGACCGGCTCTAGGGTCTTATTGCGCTTTTTCCAGAAGTTTCGGTTTAGCAAAAATCATTCTGCCTGCTGAAGTCTGCAAAACGCTCGTCACAAGCACTTCCATCGTTGTCCCGATGTACTCGCGTCCGCCCTCAACGACAATCATCGTTCCGTCATCAAGATAGGCCACCCCTTGGCCATGCTCCTTGCCGTCTTTGATCACCTGCACGATAATTTCTTCCCCAGGCAGCACGACCGGCTTAACCGCATTAGCCAAATCATTGATATTGAGTACGGAGACGCCCTGAAGCTCACATACCTTGTTAAGGTTGAAGTCGTTGGTGACGACTTTGCCGCGGAGTACCTTAGCCAGCTTGACCAGCTTGCTGTCCACCTCGGAGATTTCCTCGAAATCCCCTTCGTAGATAAGTACCTTCACATCCAGCTCTTTCTGGATCTTGTTAAGGATGTCCAGCCCGCGCCGTCCACGGTTACGCTTCAGCAGATCGGAAGAATCGGCAATATGCTGCAGCTCTTCAAGCACGAATTCCGGAATGACAATCGTCCCTTCAATAAACCCGGTTTTGCAGATGTCGGCGATCCGCCCGTCTATAATGACGCTGGTATCCAGAATCTTATGCTCTTCCAGCCCGCGGCCCTCCGGCTCGTCCGGCTGCCCCCAGCGTCCTGTGGCCCAGAGTGAAGCCAGCTCATCTTTCTTCTCCAGCCCGATCCGCAGCCCCATATAACCCAGTGCCAGTGTAACCGCCACTTGCAGCAGGTCTCCGGCTTTGCCAAGCCAATCCATAGTGGGATGAAGCAGCAGGGACAGCAGCAGTCCTCCTGTAAGACCAGCGGCACCTGCGGCCATTTCATTCATCGGTATACGCGAACAGTACAAGACCGCCTCCCGCAGCTTTGAACCTCCAAAGTCCGCGCATAAAATCCCCGCAAACAAAAAAATAATGGCACCCAGCACCGTAAACAAAATGCTTCCTTCCACAGGCAGGCTTTCTCCCAGTTTCCCCATACCTTCAGGGAATCCTCTTTCTGCCGTATGGTATAGCGAAAAGCCGGACCAGGCACCGAGTAACCCGGCAAGCGTCAAAACCACCTTTTTCCACATAACCTTACGCACCTCCTTTTATTCATCCTAAAATGATCTATACCTCACCAGTATGTTCCAATTTTTAGGACGGTAATCGCAGAGTGCGTTATTTTTTCTGATCACGATAGTTACCGGTAATGTAAGGGTTACCAGGAACTCCTATTCCCGTTGAAAACAGGGGGGTACTGGCATATAATGAACTCAATTAAGAACCCAGGGGTGAATGGAAAATGAGTGCACCAAGTTTACAGGCTTTTCAGGATCAAGTCTCCGAACTGCTGCTCCGTCACCGTAGTCTTCTGGATGTCATGTCCAAAAACGGCCAGAGCAGCGCTTCTGTCAACAGGGCTGTCGTTAAGGCCATCACGGAATGCGGATGCATCCAGCTGCACGCCACCAAGCAGGTATTCGAGCCGGCTCTTGGTCTTGAGGAAGCTAAGGAGCTGGCAGGCACTCATCTGGAAGGTGAGCTGTGCGAGAACTGCCGCGAGGTCATTGCTTCTGAATTAGGACGCGAACTGTTCTATATGTCTGCACTATGCAATCTGCTTGACATTAATATGGACGAGGTTGTGGCAAAGGAGTCGCAGAAATGCGCTACTCTCGGATTATTTAACCTGTCCTGAGGGTAACCGTCCATTCTTTCATCCGTTCAAAACAAAAGGCTTTGCCGTTCACTGGTCTCAGTGAGGGCAAAGCCTTTTTGTTGATAACAGCTAAGTCTAGCCGTTCTTAGAATGATAAACCTTGTCTTCCGAACGTCTTCTGCGGCGGTGACGGCGGCGTGCATTCAGCCGGTCAATATTCTGCTTAAAGCCGTACAGCGCATATAGCCCAAGCAGCACAAAGATCATCTTGGCAATCTGTTCCGGAAAAATAACCGCTACTGCAACCGCGACAACAATGACTACCGGTGCGCCGATTACAGCTTTTTTAGGCAGACCAATCTTTTTGAAATTAGGATATTTCATCGTACTGACCATCAGATAAGATAAGAGCAGGGTTGCGATAATCATAAACGGAGCGGAAACATCTTTATGAAAAAGAGCCAGCGTGGCCAGAACGCCACCTGCTGCAGGAATCGGCAATCCGACAAAATATCCGGGAATTCCTGGACGGACATTAAAACGTGCCAGACGCAGTGCCCCGAATACCGGGAAAATAGCCGTAACCGTCCAGCCAAGCGCAGAATTCAGGTCCTGCAGGCTAGTTAAATACATAATCAATGCAGGTGCTACCCCAAAGGAGACCACATCGGATAAAGAATCCAGTTCCTTACCAAATTCACTTTCACATTTAAGCGCACGCGCAACCCGGCCATCCAGTCCGTCTAAAAGCATAGCAATAATCACCATGATAGCGGCCATGCTAAGCTTGCCGTCAAACGCCATCATGATACCAAACATTCCAAGCATCAGGTTACCAATGGTAAAAAGACTCGGAATTGATTTTTGTATCATTTCTTCACCTCTATTTGCTTACTTTTGAAACTTAAGGCCATCAATATTACGTGATTGTATGATATTTACATTTGTCTGTCAATAAGAACTTGTTTTTGCAGCCGTTTGAGTCCGTCCTGAATATTGCGTGCCCGAACCTCGCCGATTCCATCCACTTCATCCAGTTCCGCTATGCTGGCGGTCATCAGATTAGGCAGCATTTCGAAGCGTTCAACCAGATTATGGATGATCACATTCGGCAGCCGCGGAATCTTGTTCAGCAGGCGGTAGCCGCGCGGAGTAACTGCTTCTTCTGAGGCAATTGCTGTCGAAGAATATCCCAAAAGACGCGCGATATGATTATCATCCATCAGCTCGTCGTCGCTGGTGCGCTTGAGTCCGGCAATAATCTCGCGGATTTTGTCCTCCTGCTCCTCTCTTGCATAGTCTCTGTAGAGAAGCCAAGCTTCTTCCTCTGTATTTCCGACCAGTTCTTCCATTTGCATGCTGATCAAGCGGCCTTCATTGCCCAGCTCATTGATGTACCGTTTGATTTCCATCTTAATTCGCAGCACCATCTCAACACGCTGAATGACACCTACGACCTCTGCTACGGTAACAATTCCTTCGTATTCGGATGCGGAGAGGTTGGTCAGTCCTTGGGTGAGCACCGCTTTGTATTTCTCCAAGGTTTGGATCGCCTGGTTGGCTTTGGCCAGAATGGCCCCAATCTCCTTAAGCGCATAGCGGATAGAGCCTTGGTATAAGGTAATGATGTTCCGCCGCTGGGAAATCGAAACGACCAATTTTCCAGTTTGCTTGGCAACACGTTCTGCCGTCCGGTGGCGGATTCCTGTCTCGATCGATGAGATCGACGAGTCAGGGATCAATTGGGTATTCGCATACAGAATCCGCTTGAGATCCTCGCTCAAAATAATGGCCCCGTCCATCTTCGCCAGCTCATACAAATAATTGGGCGAAAAATCGCAGTTAATGGAAAAGCCGCCGTCGACAACTTCCATCACCTCAGGACTGTAACCTACTACGATCAGTGCACCTGTCTTCGCGCGGAGCACATTCTCCAGACCTTCGCGAAACGGTGTGCCCGGCGCCGCCATCCTCAGCAGATCGTTCATATTATCTAATTGATTATATTCTTTCATGTTCCTATGCCCCCTAATCTAACGCGACCTTTAATGCATCTGCTACGGTGCTGACGCCAATAATCTGGATATCCTGCGGATGCTTCCAGCCTTTCATGCTCTTCTCGGGCATAATTACCCTTCTGAAGCCAAGCTTTGCCGCCTCCTTGACCCGCGTTTCTGCGCGTGAGACGCCCCTGACCTCACCGGTAAGTCCAACCTCGCCAAAGAAGACATCATAGGGTTTTGTGGATATATCACGAAAGCTTGAGGCGATGCTGACCGCAACCGCCAGGTCGATGGCCGGTTCATCCAGCTTCACACCGCCGGCAACATTGAGGTAGGCATCCTGATTCTGCAGGAACATGCCCATCCGTTTCTCAAGTACAGCAATAATAAGCGCCATGCGCTGATGATCCATCCCTGTGCACATCCGCCGCGGAGAAGGGAAATGGGTGGCTGCAACGAGTGCCTGAAGTTCGACAAGCACCGGTCTTGTTCCCTCCATGCTTGCTACAACAGCAGAGCCGGCTACACCCAGCGGGCGCTCTGACAGGAATAGCTCTGAAGGATTCTCCACTTCCGTAAGACCGATCTCGCCCATCTCGAAGATCCCGATCTCATTGGTAGAACCAAAGCGGTTCTTCACCGCACGCAGCAGCCGGTAGGTATGATGACGTTCCCCTTCGAAATACAGCACACAGTCCACCATATGTTCCAGCATCCGCGGCCCGGCTATGGCTCCCTCTTTGGTAACATGACCTACAAGCACTGTAGCAATACCGCGGATTTTGGCGATGCGCATAAATCTTGTCGTACATTCCCGGACCTGCGTCACACTCCCCGGAGCGCTCGTCACTTCCGGCATAAATACTGTCTGAATGGAGTCAATTACGAGGAATTGTGGCTGAATATGCTCAATTGCCTCTTCAATGCTCTCCATGTTCGTCTCACACAGCACATACAGCTCTGCAGACAACGCCCCGAGGCGGTCGGCACGGAGCTTGGTCTGGCGCACCGATTCTTCTCCCGAGATATACAGTACACGCAATCCTTGGGTCGTCAATGCATGCGAGGTCTGCAGCAGTAGGGTTGATTTGCCGATTCCGGGATCGCCACCGACCAGCACCAGGGATCCTGGTACGATGCCTCCGCCGAGCACACGGTTAAGTTCTCCAATGCCTGTCAAGATACGGGGCTCTTTGTCACTCTCTATATTTATGATCGATTGCGCCTTTTCTTTACTCTGAAAAATAGGTGCATTCATTCCTTGAGTTTTGACTACGCTTTCCGTTTCTTCCACCATGGTGTTCCATGCCTGGCAGCCCGGGCATTTGCCGAACCATTTTGGCGATTCGTAGCCGCAGTCGGTACAGAAAAATTTAGTTTTTGGTTTAGCCATGTGGTCTCCTTACAGTCCGTACTTGCTAAAATTGCGGATAATTTTCTCTTATTCAAAGTTTACCATTTCTGCACCTTGAACGAAAGGTCACTTAAGATCTAGTTTTTGGCGTGTTATCTATAACCTGCCTGATTCAGAGCCGAATTAACCATCACAAATGTAAAAAAAAGCCCCGCTCCTTAAGTACGGAGGAGCGGAAGCTTTGTTTCACTTGATATTACTGTTCAGCCTCTACTTCTTTTTCCAGCGAAGGTGCAGCCGGAACATCTACTGTCGTAACTACAAGTTCACCGTTCACCTCGTCAATCTTGAGGGAATCGCCTTTCTTGATGTTGCCTTTCAGCAGTTCTTCGGAGAGACGGTCTTCAATATGCTTCTGGATCGCACGGCGGAGCGGACGTGCACCAAATGCCGGATCATAGCCCTCTTTGGCCAGGAAGGCCTTACCGCCTTCAGTAAGCTCAAAGTCCACGTCGTACTCACGCAGCCGCTTGCGCAGCTCATCGGACATCAGCGTAACGATCTCGGCGATATGTTTCTCCTCCAAAGAGTGGAAGACAATGATCTCGTCTATCCGGTTGAGGAACTCAGGACGGAAGCTCTTCTTCAGCTCTTCCATAACCTTGCCCTTCATGTTGCTGTAATCTGCTCCGGCATCCTGTACAGCGGTAAAGCCGAGCGTCGAATTCTTCTTAATCGCCTGTGCCCCTACGTTCGAAGTCAGGATAATCAATGTGTTGCGGAAATCGACTACGCGTCCTTTGGAATCGGTCAGACGGCCGTCTTCCAGCACCTGCAGCAGAATATTGAATACTTCAGGGTGGGCCTTCTCGATTTCATCCAGCAATACTACGGAATAAGGCTTACGGCGCACCTTCTCAGTCAGCTGTCCGCCTTCTTCATACCCAACATAACCCGGAGGCGCCCCTACGAGACGGGACGTGGAGTGCTTCTCCATGTACTCCGACATATCGATACGGATTACCGCATTCTCATCGCCGAACATTGCCTCAGCAAGTGCACGGGCAAGCTCTGTTTTACCTACGCCAGTTGGCCCAAGGAAGATAAAGGAGCCCATCGGACGCTTAGGATCTTTAAGACCTGCACGTGCCCGGCGCAGCGCCCGGCTGACAGCCTTCACAGCCTCATCCTGGCCGATTACGCGTTCGTGCAGCAGAGCCTCCATGTTGAGCAGCCGGTCTGTCTCCTCTTCCTTCAGCTTGCTGACCGGAATACCGGTCCAGCTGGCAACCACCTGAGCGATATCCTCCGGCGTAACCTGGGAATCGGTGCGGCCCTGCTTTTCTTTCCATTGGTTCTTGGTTGTATCGAGTTCCTCACGGATTTTCTGCTCGGTATCCCGCAGTGCAGCTGCCTTCTCAAACTCCTGGCTCTGTACAGCAGAATCCTTCTCCTTGCGGATATCATCGAGACGCATTTCCAGTTCCTTCAGATTCGGCGGAATCGTGTAAGAGTTGAGCCTTACCTTAGAGCCTGCCTCATCAATCAGGTCAATCGCTTTGTCCGGCAGGAACCGGTCTGGGATGTAGCGGTCGGACAGCTTCACAGCTTCCACGATCGCTTCATCCGTAATCTTCACCCGGTGATGGGCTTCATAACGGTCACGCAGTCCGTACAGGATCTGCACTGCTTCCTCGGGAGAAGGCTGATCCACCGTAATCGGCTGGAAGCGGCGCTCCAGGGCTGCGTCTTTTTCAATATATTTGCGGTATTCATCCAGGGTAGTGGCACCAATGCACTGCAGCTCGCCACGGGCAAGAGCAGGTTTCAGGATGTTGGAGGCGTCAATCGCACCTTCCGCACCGCCTGCACCGATCAGGGTGTGCAGCTCATCAATGAAGAGCACGATATTGCCGGCCTGACGAATCTCATCCATAATTTTTTTGAGACGGTCTTCAAACTCACCACGGTATTTGGTTCCGGCTACGACAGATCCCATATCGAGGGTCATAACACGTTTATCACGCAGCGTTTCCGGGATTTCATTGTTGATGATTTTTTGGGCCAGTCCTTCAGCTATCGCTGTTTTACCAACCCCAGGTTCACCGATCAGCACCGGATTGTTCTTGGTCCGGCGGCTCAGTACCTGGATTACACGTTCGATTTCTTTGCTGCGGCCGATAACCGGATCAAGGTTGCCGTCTTTAGCATAAGCCGTCAAATCGCGGGCCAGACCATCCAGCGTTGGCGTGCTTACATTAGCAGGTGTACCGCTGTGGCTTGAGGTTGCCTCACTGCTGCCCAGAAGCTGGAGTACTTGCTGACGGGCTTTGTTAAGGCTGATGCCGAGGTTGTTAAGCACACGGGCTGCAACGCCCTCGCCTTCACGGATCAGTCCGAGCAGGATATGCTCTGTTCCGACGTAAGTATGGCCCAGCTTACGGGCTTCATCCATCGAAAGCTCGATTACTTTTTTAGCGCGTGGAGTATACGCGATGTTGGTAGGCTGCTCTTGTCCTCTGCCGATCAGCGTCTCCACTTCGTCCTGAATTTTCTCCAGACCCAGTCCCAAGCCGATTAGCGCTTTGGCGGCAATGCCGTCTCCCTCACGAATCAGTCCGAGCAAAATATGTTCTGTACCGATGTTGTTATGTCCCAAACGGACAGCTTCTTCCTGCGCCAGCGCCAGCACTTTTTGTGCGCGTTCCGTAAATCTTCCAAACATCATATCTCATGCACCTCCACGGATAATAAATATCTATAATTAATGTTGTGATCCCAATGTCTCCCGGAGCAGCTTCGCCCGGTACATATCGCGTTCGGTGGCCGAAAGCTCGTCTCCGAACAATTTTTGCAGAAAACCAGGCTGTGTCTTGACATTCAGCTCATTCAGCACTGAAATCGAAGGCCCTTCCAGAATGCCAAGATCCACTCCAAGACGTAAATCTGAGAGGCGCTGTGCCGACTCCTTAAGCTCCATCACAGCGGCATAGGCCATGATCCCATACGAGCGTTTGATCCGGTCGGTAATCCGCAGTGCCGAATCTGTCAGCAGGCGTTCCCGGGCGTTTCGTTCATGCTCAATGATCTGGGTAACCACACTGTGAAGATTCTCAATGATTTCATTTTCCGTCTGACCCAGTGTAATCTGATTGGAAATCTGAAAGATGTTCCCTACTGCTTCGCTGCCCTCACCATAAATTCCTCTTACGGTCAGCCCCACCTGGTTCACGGCGGATAAAATCCGGTTAATCTGATGGGTCATCACGAGGGCCGGTAAATGAAGCATGACTGAAGCCCGGAGGCCAGTGCCTACATTGGTTGGGCAACTGGTTAAATACCCTCTTCTATCATCAAAAGCGTAATTGACGGAAGCTTCAAAAATATCATCAATCGCCGTTGCCCTGTTCCAAGCCTCTTTCACCTGCAGGCCGGGAAATAAACACTGGATACGGAGATGATCTTCTTCATTGATCATAATGCTGACCGACTCATCCTCGTTCAGGATAACTGCTCCGCCCCGGGAATCATTGGCCAGGTTGGGACTGATCAGATGCTTCTCCACCAGTACTTTTTTGTCCAGCTCAGTAAGCTCATCCAGCCTCAGCAGTTCAAAAGTGCCAAAACTTTCTGTAGCCTCCCCCTGAAATACTGGGGCGAGCTGTTCCAATGCTTCCTCCGCCTGTTCGGCTGAAGCCAGCAGCGGAAACGGCAGGTGCTCCAGATTGCGGGCGATACGCATACGGCTGCTGATTACAATCTCAGAATGGCTGCCGCCGCAGCGCATCCAGTCACTAAGTGCTTGTTCGGTAAACCGGAGACTTGACATGTCGTATCCCCCCTATATATGAAAGACTTTACTCTTGTGCCATTTCTTTTTCAAGTTTGCGTATTCTGTCCCTCAGCTCGGCTGCGGTTTCGAACTCTTCATGCATGATGCTTTCCTGAAGCTCGTGCTTCAACTCATCAATTTGCCGTTTACACATAATCTGTGCACCGGCCCGCTTCGGCAGCTTCCCTACATGCGCGGTACTGCCATGAACCCTCCTAAAGAGCGGGTCCAGCGTGCTATCAAAATATTTATAACAGGAGCTGCAGCCGAAACGTCCAAGCTTGCTGAACTGGGAATACGTCATGCCGCAATTCTCACAATGCAGACCCTGAACATTCTTGGTTGCTGCTGTCTTCTCCTTACCGGCCCCTTCAAGATCAAGCAGGCCGGACAGCAGGCTGTGAATCGAGAAACCTCCCGCCGTTCCTGGAATCAGTTCCCCTTTCTCACGTGCACAGCTTTCACAAATATGAAATTCCGTCTTCTCTCCACTCACAATTTTTGTGAAATGTAGGGTTGCCGGTTTGACGCCGCATTCCTGGCAAAGCATAAGCGGAGTCCCTCCCTTATGATGACAATTATTTGCCCAACAAAGAGATTAGCATGGCCTTCATAATCTTGGCACGAATCTCATCCCGGTACGGCAGATGAACCGTCAGGCATTCCCGGGAAACAGCGGCGCGCATGAGGCACGCTTCACGCTTGCTTAGAAACCGGGCTTCCTCAAGCTGATAAATCAGCCCTTCGGCGGAATTCTGATCAATATCATTTCCTATTGTAGATTTGAGATGAGCATACAGCGCCACATTCTGGGGCAGCTCAAAACGCTGAATCCGGATATAACCTCCGCCGCCGCGCTTACTCTCCACCACATAGCCCTTTTCCAAAGTAAAGCGTGTACTGATGACATAATTGATCTGTGACGGCACGCATGAGAACTGGTCCGCCAGATCGTTGCGCTGAATTTCCACCGTACCTTCGGGACTTTCATGCAAAATATTCTTCAGATATTGTTCGATAATATCAGAGATATTACGCATCACTCATCCTCCAGTGTTTAATGCTGTATTGTACGTCCTGCTATGAATCCGTCCGGAGAGATCTCTAATGAACTTAACCCAAGAGCTTATGCACGAATCCATGCTGACCGGCCGCAAAAGAATACAAACTGCGTTCAATCATGAACCCGACAATTAAGCAGCTCAACGATAAAACTCCGGTGATTTTAACTATTAAAGCTAAAAAGAAAGGTTCCGCTGGTTTCGTTGACTTTGACTTTCTTTGACTTTTTTCATATTATAACATATTCTCACTGAATTCCAAGTGGTTACTCTTATTTTTTACTTTTTACCGCCATTGTATTCGGACATCCCCTGGTACATCCAGTATTTTTATATGTAAAATAAAGCTCTACCCGCTTCGATCATAAGGTAGAGCTTGGCATCAATCAGAAAAAGTCGAACAAAGCTGTCTTCGCCTGCGGCGTTATCTCCTCCAGCCACTTTACGGCTTCCGCACTTCCGGATATCTTTCCATATAGGACCAGCTCTTGAGGTCGCTTATATCCCATTAACAGTACCGTCAGCGTGCCAATACTGCAGCTTAGGTCAGCTTGCATGTCTGTTGAGTCTGAGCGTGTAAGCGAACCTTCCCCCAGATTGTTCACTGACCACTCCCATATTCCCTCATTCCATGGAGCCTGCTCATCTTGAATATAGACAGTGTACTTTCTAGCTTCTGTTAGCTTATTGAAAGAGAATGATTCCACAAAAGCCTGAGCATTTACGATCCGTGCCATAAAATAAGGATAATTCTCCTGCGGGATGCGCGGATCCGGCAGCAAATACGGCAGGATATCATCGGATGGTACCAGCTTCAGCTCCGCACCGGTGACCATTGAATCGTGGTTAGCCAGAAATGTCCACAATCCCCGGCGCGCGTTCTCATTCAAAAAGACAAACTCATCGATAACCAGTTGATTATTCTCCAGCTTATACAGCACATACCCTTCGGCTTCACCCTGCGCTGAAAAAAACACCCCGTGATGCGTATCCTTATCCAGCACATTATTCTGCCACCATTCCTTGGTTCGCAGCAACGTGCCGTTGTATTGGGCAGCGAACTGATTATACAACTGGTCCAATACTTCCAGATTGGCGCTATCCCGCCGGACCACGCCCCCTATGTCCGTTTTTAAAGGGAATTTAGCCACGGGAATCGAGTATTTCTTATACTCGCAGTATACCTCCCAACCGAACTTGCGGTAGAAGGGAATTAGAAACGGATGCAGCATCGATAACCTCTGGCCGTTCTCATTCATTACTTGCAAAGTATGCTGCAAAAGCTTAGCAACATAGCCTTGTCTGCGATTCTCCGGCCAGGTCGCTACACCGGCAATGCCTCCCATGGAGACTGCTTGACCCTGTATGTAGGCCTGTAGAGGAAGCAAAGTCAGCTCTGCGTTTAATTTTCCGTCCTCAAAAATCCCCCACACTCTCTCCGGTTTAAACTTCAGTTCTTGCTTTACCCGGTCTTCACCGGATACCGTGTACTTAAAGGCATACTCGGACAGGGTAAGGCTTGGCTCAAATTCCTCTGCATGCAGCTGTCTTATTTCCACTCGGCTCACCTCATCAACATGAATTTGGTACTTAATATGAGTATATCAAGTCAAGTATTAGTATGCTAATTTGGAGCAGAAATAGAAGAATTCAAGTAAGTTATCCACAACTTAAACACAGCAACACGAAAAGCCGGAAAGAATTCTTCCCGGCCCAAAAAACTTATCCACTGTTTTGCAAACGCTATCCACAAAATCCACTTATTATCCACAAAATCCGTGTATTACTTGGAGTTTCGCTTGACGAATCCACAATAATATGTCCATCATCCACATGAACTAAGGATTGCTTGCTGCAAAAATTGTATCCACATGTGCGTAATTTTTCAGCAACTTCTGAAAATTATCCACAAGTTTTCCACAGCCCTGCACAA
>NZ_LN831206.1:68326-77067 GCF_001368795.1 Paenibacillus ihuae | reverse complement strand
TTAATACTTTAAATTTTATATGGCTCGGTAGCTCAGTCGGTAGAGCAAAGGACTGAAAATCCTTGTGTCGGGGGTTCGATTCCCTCCCGCGCCACCATGATTTCTTACAAATGAATATGCCGGTGTAGCTCAATTGGTAGAGCAACTGACTTGTAATCAGTAGGTTGGGGGTTCAAGTCCTCTCGCCGGCACCATCTGTGGAGGCTTAGCGAAGTGGCCAAACGCATCAGACTGTAAATCTGCTCACGTACGTGTTCGGTGGTTCGAATCCATCAGCCTCCACCATCTTTAGGGGCATAGTTTAAAGGTAGAACAACGGTCTCCAAAACCGTTGGTGTGGGTTCAATTCCTGCTGCCCCTGCCAATGAAAATTTTAAAGCTTAATATGGCGGCCGTGGCGAAGGGGTTAACGCACCGGATTGTGGTTCCGGCATTCGTGGGTTCGAGACCCATCGGCCGCCCCATTTCTTTAAAAGACTGATTGGTAAAATTGTTAGAAACAGATTAATATGGCGACTGTGGCGAAGGGGTTAACGCACCGGATTGTGGTTCCGGCATTCGTGGGTTCGAGACCCATCAGTCGCCCCATTTTTTCTAAAATTAATATTGGGGATTAGCCAAGCGGTAAGGCAACGGACTTTGACTCCGTCATTCATAGGTTCGATTCCTATATCCCCAGCCATTATGCGGACGTGGCTCAGCGGTAGAGCATCGCCTTGCCAAGGCGAGGGTCGCGGGTTCGATTCCCGTCGTCCGCTCCATTTTTGTGGCGCCATAGCCAAGTGGTAAGGCAAAGCTCTGCAAAAGCTTTATCCCCAGTTCGAGTCTGGGTGGCGCCTCCATTATTTTGGAACTTATTATTGCAAGTCATGAATACGCCGGCGTGGCGGAATGGCAGACGCGCTCGACTCAAAATCGAGTGGGAAACCGTGGAGGTTCGAGTCCTCTCGCCGGTATAACAGAAACAGGTTGATAATCGTGTAACATGATTATCAACCTGTTTTTCTGTATGAGCACTTTTTTCGTTGCTGGGGAATCTTATTGGATCTGGCTGAATGTGCTCCAGCTGGTTACAAAATGTCCAATGGCCAACAAAACCGCAGGGACTGCAAACAAATAAGAGTTAAGCCATACCGCAAGCAGGATGAAATACATAATCGGAAATAGGGCCATTGGGATAGGGATGAACCCTAACGGTTTGAAGAGAATGGCGAATTCTCTGCCGCTCCAATAGAAGCGTATCCAGCAAAGGTAGTAAATAATTAAACAAATTAACATTAACCATGTTAAAAAATTGATAGGCTGCTCTGCAATCTTGGTGCCGAACAAGATAGGCAGTGCGAAACAAGTAACTTGGCCTATTCGCTCGAATACAATGAAAATTAAAGGCGGGGAAACGGTTTTTGGAATGTTGTGCGGTGTGAAGAATATGAAGAGCAGGTTCGGCAGTAAAACCAATAACGGCAAGATAAAGCCTTTGAGATGTAAACCCATACTAAGCTCCATTCTAACGTTGAATAGTGGAATGTGGCATCTTTGTACTGCGAATCTTGATTTTTGGTTTGCCTGATATATAGATAGCTTTCTTAGGACAAGAGGCGGCGCATTTCATGCAGAACTCACATTTGTTCCCGTGTACAGAAACATGACTGGCAATCGAAATGTTTTGTACGGGACAATGTCTTACACATAGCCCGCAGCCTGTGCATTGTGATGCTTCGGTCCGCAACTTAAGCAGGAGGCGCATAGACATCCAAGGCAACCCCGTTCTCCTCGACAAAAAGGATACAAATGAAGATCCTTTATACTCTGAATCCCAGTTAACCTCTCCTGCAAAGGAATCGCTGACAAATTGATGAACCCTGTCACACGCTGCGATTAATTGGTGGAGGTCGTTCTCCTTGCTCTGATGAGTATCGCTCATATTGTTAGGCATACTGATCTCACAGGCTGAAGTTGGGGTATATCCTTTGTTCTTAAGCAATGTAAAGAGTGGTTTTAGTATGTAAGCAGAATTATTAAGAGTAGCAATTACATACACCTTGGTTCCGGAGTTCTGCGGCAATGATCGAAAAAACCTCCAGATGAACGGAGAGACCGCCTGGGAGTTGACCGGGAAGGCAAACCACAATTCTTCAGCCGGCTCATTTTCAGAGAAGGTGTATCCTTTTTCGATATGCTTGACAGAGACGTTGCAGCCGTTCATTGTAAGTGAATTCACCGCGTGGTCTACTATAAGCTGTGTATTGCCTGTTCCGGAAAAGTAATAGAAGTCGATTCTTTTATTCATCCGTGTCATCCTCCTGTGCGGTGATCTCCTGCTTCAGTAAGCGGATCGTCTCTTCAGACCAGGCAGCATACGCCTCCCACATCCTTTGGCCAAAAGACAATACCATTAGGATTTGCCTGTGATTACTGTGTACATCCATATTCTGTTTAAGCTGTACTTCAAATTGTTGAAACAGCTGCTGCTGCCGGTGATGACTGGTTTGAAACTCTTTTACATGCTCAAGCATCGTAGCAGAAGAGTTGGCATTCGAAAAGTACAGCTTCAGCAGAATTTCAAAACGGATAAGTTCCTTTTCAACCGGTGATTTGAGCCACTCCTGTAATTCCAATCTTCCCGGCTCTGTAATCTCATACTTGATGCTTTGCTTACTATGTACAGGATGTGCATCGGTACAAACTGCAATCAGCCCTTCAGAAGTAAGCCGTTTCAACTCCGGATAAATCTGGCCAAAGCTCTCGTTCCAAAAAAAAGACAGCCGGTCATCTACAATCTTTTTGATTTCATAGCCGGATAAGTTTTCTTCGTTTAATAGACCAAGTATTACATAAGATGTTTTGCTCTTTTTACTGCTCATATCCTCTCGTCCAATCTAAATATATCTTTTAGATATAAATTATTCTATAAAATGGATAGTGTCAAACGATTAAATCACACCTGGAATCATTGATCCGAAAGTAGGCTTCAGGATGAATAAAAGCCCACAGCAAAGAGTACTCCTTAGGCCGTAATGGCTTACAGAGTACTCTAATATTAATATACGATTGACTGTCTGCGTCTAGTACGGCTGACTGGCTGCTTAAGGGAGTTTGTTGCCTGCCGCACGGTAAATTTCATACCATTCCTGGCGGGTCAGCGTAATATCCGAGGCCTTGGCGATGTCGAGCAGACGCTTGGTATTAGTTGTGCCCACGATCGGCTGCATGTTCGCCGGATGTCTGAGCAGCCAGGCGATGGCGATAGCGGTGTCGGCGACTTCTTTTTCAGCGGCCAGTTTGCCGATAACTTCATTAAGCTCAGGGAACTTCTCATTGCCTAGGAATACGCCTTCAAAGAAGCCATATTGGAATGGGGACCAAGGCTGAATCGTCATATCATGCAGACGGCTGTATTCCAGAATGCCACCATCATGTACAACCGAAGCGGAGTTGGTCATGTTCACATTGAAGCCGGCATCAATCATGCCAGAGACCATAATGCTAAGCTGCAGCTGGTTGAAGAGCAGAGGCTGTTTGACGTTTTTTTTGAGCAGCTCGATCTGCAGCGGGTTCAGGTTGCTGACCCCGAAGTGCTTGACCATGCCTTCTTGCTCCAGATAATCAAAGGCTTCAGCCACTTCCTCAGGCTCCATCAGGGTGTCGGGACGGTGCAGCAGCAGGACATCCACATAATCGGTCTTCAGGTTCTTTAGGCTATTCTCGACCGAAGTCACAATATGCTCCTTGGAGAAGTCGAAGAAGCCGTTGCGGATTCCGCATTTGGTCTGGATCATCAGCTGCTCACGCATGCCTGGGCTGGCAGCCACTACCTCGCCGAATACCTCTTCAGCTTGGCCAGCGGCATAAATGTCCGCATGATCAAAAAAGTCTATGCCCGCCTCCAGGGCACTGTGAATATGCACATCCGCTTCCTGCGGAGAAAGATCGGCAATACGCATACATCCTAAAGAAATCTGAGCAACCTCAAGCTGGCCGCTGCCTGCTTTAATTTTTTTACCACTCTGCATTCACTCCTTAATGTAGTGTTCCTAGTAAAGTGTAGACCTTAGAGTTAACTGTAAGTCAATAGATTTTTAAAGCGCTTTTAATAGACTCGAAATGGTGTTAACGTAGAGATGGAGCCGTAGCCTTACGGCAGAAGGGAGCTAATATCATGGGATACAGCATCAAAACCATATCACAAAAAAGCGGACTGAGCCAATATACGCTGCGTTATTATGAAAAAGAGGGTGTGCTGCCCGTTGTGGCCAGGGATGAGAATGGAAACCGCTGTTTCCACGATGAGGATCTGGAGCTGATTTCGTTAATCTGCTGCCTGAAGGACACCGGAATGCCGATTGCTGATATCAAGCAGTTCATCTCGCTATCCAAGGAAGGGCACAGTTCACTTCCCGAGCAGCGCAGATTGCTGCAGGAGCATAAATTGCATATTGATGAGAAAATTAAATTTTTTCAGACCTTTGCACAAAAAGTGGAGCATAAAATCGCTTATTTTTCTTCTCTTGAAGAACAGGCTAAAGCGGAGAGCAAGTAAAACCTGGCACGATAGGACAAGTAGCGCATATAAATTCAGCTGTGAGGAATGTCGTTGAGATCCATAAAAAGGGATTGTTGGATTCCTGCGGCTAATCGTACCGGATCAGTCCGGTTTTATGAAAGGATGAATAGCAGCAGAAGAGCGGCGGGGATGAAATCCTTTGCTGTGCCTGGGGTTGTGTGAACTCTGCCGGGAGAGGTAATAGGAAGAATTACGGGGAACAGGAATTGAAACGTGATTATGGGGTATCATCCGACTCTTTATTATGTTAATAAACATAACATTTATTTTGCCGATTCAATGACAAACGGGTTTGTTATCTTGACGAAAGAGTTGCCAATGTTATGATATAGGTAATTAAGGAAGGCTTTTGAAACACCTATGTTACTAAACGTAACAACGGATTGAAATCTTCCTTGTAGGATGGATTAACAGAATAAGCTCTTGTATAAGCTCAATAATCCGGTTTGAGCGTTTCGACCAGGCGACCGTAAATTGCCCCAGGCTACAAGAGGTATAGGCTAGGAATTGTTGTTCTTCGCGCGGTTTCATACCGGGTGGGGAATACGTTCTGCTCTGTACCTTTTGTGAGCCGGGGCTTTTTTGTCGTGCGCCAATTCACCCAAAAACCTAAAGAAGAGGTGTGTATTCATGAGTTATGAACTGATCATTAAAAATGCCAACATTCCGCAAGGCGACAGACAGGTGCTGACTGACATCCTGGTGAACAAAGGTGTGATTGTCGGGTTCGCCAAGGATATTGAGGCTGAAGCCGATGAGATCATTGATGCTGGAGGCAAGCTGGTGCTGCCGGGCGTAATTGATTCGCATACCCATTTTAATGATCCGGGATTTACACACCGCGAGGATTTCGTAACCGGAACAAGCAGCGCCGCAGCGGGCGGGGTAACGATGATTGTCGATATGCCATGCTGCAGCGTGCCGTCGGTCCGTTCTGCCGATAATCTGTTCAACAAGCTGAACGCACTGGAAGGCAAAGGGATCGTCGACTACGCGATGTGGGGCGGCATTACCGGCGAAGATGTACGCAACAACGTGCTGCCGGAGATCATTAGTGAGCAGGTGGCTAACGGTGTAGTGGCCTTTAAAGTGTACATGACCCCATCCGTGCCATCCTATCCGCGGGTAACCGACCCGGAAATGCTGGAGGCGTTTGCCGCCGTATCCCCTACGGGGCTGCCAATTGGAATTCACGCCGAAAATTATGCAATCTGCGATTACTTTACGGGTAAGCTGAAAAGCGAAGGCCGCCTGGATTATCCAGCCTGGGCAGAAGCGCGTATGGCCCTCGCAGAAAAAGCAGCTATCCAGCTCGGCATTAGCTTCGCCGAAGAGACGGGTGCCCGGCTGCATATCGTGCATATGAGCACGGGGGCAGGCAACGAGCTGATCCGTGAAGCCAAGCTGAAGGGAACCAAGGTGACCGCGGAATCCTGTCCGCATTACCTGACACTGAATGCGGTAGATGCGATGACCGAGTTCGGTACGTTCGCCAAGATTGCGCCGCCGCTGCGTACTGCAAAAGATAATGAAGCACTTTGGCAGGGGCTGGCAGACGGAACTATTGACTTCATGGCTACCGACCATGCGCCCTATGAAATTGCAACAGAGAAGGATGCGCCGGGTATGGATGTCTGGACCTCCTTCCCGGGTATTCCAGGGGTAGAAACGCTGGTGCCGATTATGATCAGCGAAGGCTATAACAAAGGCAGACTGAGCCTCTCCCGGCTGGTAGAGCTGCTGTGCACCAATCCGGCTATCCATTACGGGCTGTATCCGAAGAAAGGAGCGCTGGAGATCGGTACCGATGCCGACTTCACGATTGTGGACCTGGAGAAGGAATGGACGATTGACAAAGACCAGATGCACTGCAAACCGAAGTACACTCCGTTCCACGGCATGAAGCTCAAAGGCAAGGTTGATAAAACCATTGTCCGCGGAACTCTAGTGTACGACGATGCGCTGGGTGTGGTCGGCAAACCAGGCTACGGCGAATATGTAAAACGTCAGACGATCAGCGAGCTTCCGCGATTATTGAAATATTAAAAAAAATATATAGATTGAACTGGAAATTTGAGAAAAAGGTAAGGAGCGACGGAGGGGGATTTTGGAACTGTAGGAGCGATAGCGTCCGCCTAAAAGCTTTCCGTAGGAAAGCTCACTTCGAAAGCATAGCCAGTCTACAGATTTCTACCGCTAAAGGCGGTATTAATCAGGGAATCTGTAGACAACAGCGGCCGGAAGTCCAAATATTCACCGCAGTTGCGACTGGTCCTTTGCGCTATTAAATTCAATCTATATACCACCAAACCGAGAGGGAAGTGAAAAGCATGGGCAAACACGCTGTAGTAATTATAGATATGTTGAATGATTTTATTCATCCGGATGGGGCGCTGACCTGTCCGAACGGTGCGGGAATCGTGCCGGCGCTGCAGGAGTTGATTGAGTTCAGCCATGAGAATGAGATACAGGTTATCTTCGTACAGGAAGCGCACCGGAAGAACGATGCCGACTTCCGGGTCCGGCCGGTCCATGCGATCAAAGGCAGCTGGGGTTCGGATTTCATCGACGAGCTTAGACCCGATGAGTCAAAAGGCGATTATGTGGTGCAGAAAAGACGCCACAGCGCGTTCAGCTACACGGATATGGACCTGTTCCTCCGCGAAGAAGGGATCGACACGGTGGCGGTCACCGGTGTGTGGACCAATGTCTGCGTCCGCTCTACGGCATCCGATGCGATGTACCACACGTATAAGGTAGTCTGCATCAGCGATTGCTGCGCATCCAAGGATGAGGAGATGCATTTGTCCGGACTGCGTGATATCGGGATTTTTGGTGAAGTTGTAACCCTGGAGCAATATAAAGAAAAGAACGCAGTTGTAAAAGGCTGAGCCGGGGAGCAGGTTCCTACCAGCTGCTGAGGAGTGTTGAGCCGCAGCTGCCGGGGAATAAGAGTTAGTGCTGCAGCTATATACTGCTGTACAAGGTAACACCTATGAGTACACAATACACAGCCCCTGTATTGCCGGGAAGGTCTCCCGGTTATGCAGGGGCTGTTGCTCTGCGGCAGGCCGATGAGCAAAGCTGCGCTTCACGAGAAGCGCTGGCGGTACTGGCGGGGAGAGATGCCTTCCAGCTTCATGAAGCTGGAGCTGAAATACGGCGCCTGGTTGAAGCCAACCTCCTCGGCGATCCGGGAGATGGAGAAGCTGGTCTGCATCAGCAGCAGCTTGCTCTGCTCAATGCGGTAGCGGAGCAGGTATTCCATCGGTGAGCAGCCGTACTCCCGGTTCATGCAGCGGGCGATGTAGACCGGATGGAAGTTGAGGCAGTCGCCCAGCATGCCGGTTGTAATCTCCTCGCGGTAATGGGCGCGGAGGAAGGAGGCCGCCTGCTCCGCACAGGCGGTCGATTGGGACGCAGGCCGTTCGCGGTGTACGGAGGCGGAGAGTTGCAGCAGCACCTCCTGGAACAGCATCTGCTGCTTGAAGCGGATTGCATCCAGGTGGGCGTTAACCTTGAGGAGCTCGAGCTGGGCCAGCAGCTCCTCCATCCTGGCCGGCTGCAGCAGCGTCATATACTGCGACAGCCGGAAGCTGAAGGTGCGGGCATTATACAAGTTGTAATGGCCAGATTCCTCCGTGGTGTCCCGTTCACGGGGAGCTTCAGCATGACAGCTTGCAGAACACCACGGACCCGGGGTCTGAAAATGAAGCCAGTAGTGGGAGCCGTCCTCCCGGCAATCTGCGGTACCGTAGTGGTGGCAGTCCGGGCGGAGAATCAGCGCTTCTCCTGCCCGGACTTCATAGGTTCGGTCCTCCTCGCCAACATAGAGGCAGCCTTCCCGGACCACCAGCAGGTCGAACACCTTAATGTTATGGCGGTTCACATGGCGGAAACCCTGCGAATAATTCATAAGTCCGCTATTAATGTAATGGGGCAGCGGTGGGCTGTAAAATTGGAGCAGACTCATGGCGTCCTCCTGCAGATCAGGTTTAGAAATTGAAAGTTTAGGTTGGGAATTTGCTACATTTCCCCGAGTATATCACCTATAATTTACTCCTAGCAAGGTAATCTGCAAGCAGTTGCAAGGGTACTATCTAAGAGTGCAGCAGGATGAGGGGGAGTTCATTTAGTGAAACCCAACGTGAAACTGAAGACAGGGAACGTCGGGCTC
>NZ_LN831206.1:52960-68225 GCF_001368795.1 Paenibacillus ihuae | reverse complement strand
GTTCGCCGATCCGGTCGGCGGAGCGCTGAATATTTCCGGTGAACTGATCCCGCTTGCCCATGTCTATCTGACTTATGTCGGCGGCGGATTGTTTCTGATAGGACTGACCGCTTCCCTGGGCTCGGCTATTCGCAACACGGGCAATACCCGGGGGCCGATGTATACAGGGGTTGCAGTCAATGTGATCCACATTATTCTGAATTATATTTTTATCTTCGGCATGTTCGGATTGCCGCAGCTGGGACTGGGCGGAATCGCCATCTCCAATGTAATCAGCAGAGGGCTTGGCGCGATAGTTCTGCTGGTGATGTTCTGTGGCGCCTTTGAACGCAGAATCCGGCTGCGGGACTTTGCTACCTTCAAGCGGAAGCTGTTCGGGGAGATTGTGAAGATCAGCTGGCCGCTGGGGCTGAATTCGTCAGCCTGGGTAGTATCACAGCTGGCGATTTACTCTTTTCTGGCTATGCTCGGGGCAAAAGAGCTGGCGGCACGCACCTATCTGAACACGCTGGAATCGTTCTGCTTCACCCTGGGCTATGCGGTAGCGATGGCAGGCCAGATCCGGATAGCGACCTTGTTCGGTGCACGCCAGCTGTCCGAGGTCTACCGCAGCGCCTACCGGACGCTGTATATCGGGCTGGCTATTGTCAGTGCGAATGTTGTGCTGCTGTTGGCTTTTGGCAAGACGCTGCTGGGCATGTTTACGGCCGACGGAGAAATTGTCTCCATCGGTGTGGCATTGCTGGCACTGAACCTGCTGCTGCAGCCCTGTAAAATGCTCAACATGGCCATGGGCAATGCGCTTAACGCCATCGGCGATACCCGCTATACGATGACGATCTCGCTGATCAGCATGACGCTGATCGGGATCGGCGGCTCTTACCTGCTCGGCATAAGCTGGGGCTGGGGGCTGGTTGGCATCTACTGCTGCATGATCGCCGATGAGGCGGCGAGAGGGGTGCTGGTGCTGCGGCGCTGGCGCGGGCGGAAGGTGCTGTATGCGGCAGAGTCTCAGGATGGAGGCCAGCAGGCTGTCCAGTGCAAGGCGGCAGAGGCTTCTTTTTGAATAAGTAAAACCGGAATTTCACCTTCACCCTGGTGTTTTCTTCTGCGGAAGAGAAGCCGGGGCTTTTTGACGTGGTGTAATAGACCATTATCCTGTGATCCTGCACAAAAGTTGTAAAATTTCACTGGAGGAATCGCAACATAATACAGGAATACCCTGAAGCGCTACTATCCGGGCGGACGGGGCTTTTCTATACTTGGGTCATATACAGGCATAGGAGAGTGAGGGCTTTGAGACAGCGCAAACGCAAGACCGGAACACCGCTCGCGATAGAGCTTCCCTTAAAAGGAGGCGGCCCGGCAGCATCACCGCTAGGGTCAGGCACGGTAAAAAAGAAGAGGAAGGGATTCCTCCATGAGCTGATCCATAACCGGATTCTTTTTCTGATGCTGCTTCCGGCACTGTTGTTCTTCCTGGTGAATTCGTATTTTCCGATGGTGGGTGTGTATTATGCTTTTACCCAGTTTGACTTCAATTCCGGGCTGTTCAGTGCACCGTTCGTCGGGCTCAAAAATTTTGAATTTCTCTGGAAATCCGGCACTTTGGTGAAGCTTACCCTCAATACGATCGGTTACAATCTGGCGTTTATCGTACTGGGTAACGTGCTGGCGATCGTCTGTGCGATTCTGCTCAGTGAGCTGCGGGTGAAATGGTTCAAAAAGCTTACCCAGTCCATCATGTTCCTGCCGTACTTCGTCTCCTTCGTAATCCTGAGCGTTATCGTCTACAACGTGTTCAATTATGACAGCGGTTTCTTGAATACGCTGCTGGCCCGGTTCGGCGCAGGTCCGGTCGATGTCTACAATAAGCCGGTGGTGTGGATATTCCTGATCATTCTTTTTTACCTCTGGAAAAATCTCGGCTACAGCATGGTCATTTATCTGGCCGCTATCACCGGGATCAGCGATGAGTATTATGAGGCAGCCAAAATCGATGGTGCGCATATTTTTCAGCGGATCTGGTACATCACGGTGCCGATGCTGAAATCTACCTTTGTCGTGCTGCTGCTGTTCTCGCTCGGAAGTATTATGAAGGGGCAATTTGACCTCTTTTACCAGCTGATCGGCAACAACGGGGTGCTGTACAATACGACGGATATTCTGGATACGTATGTATTCCGTTCGCTCAAGGTTACCTTTGATATCGGAATGGCGACAGCGGCAGGCCTGTATCAATCGCTGTTCGGCTTCATTCTGATCATGACGGTGAACTACATTATCCGCAAAATAAACGATGATTACGCGTTGTTCTAGGAGGAGACAAGGGGTATGCAAATCAAAGACGATCATTATACGCGGCTGCTTCAGGGCCTGGCGTACACCGTCATCATTCTCGGCTCGCTGGCCTGCCTGATTCCGTTTCTGCTGATTATCTCGGCTTCTCTGACTGCCAATGAATCGATCATCAAGGACGGTTATCATCTGATCCCGGCGCAGTTCTCGGTGGAGGGCTACAAGACGGTGTTTACCTTTCCTGACGAGGTTCTGCGGGCGTATGGGGTTACGCTATTCACGACGGTAACGGGCACGCTGCTGGGGCTGTTCTTCATGACGATGGCCGGATATGTGCTGGCCCGCAAGGATTTCAAATACCGCAACACCTTTTCCTTCTATATCTATTTCACGACGCTGTTCGGCGGCGGACTGGTGCCCTGGTACATTATGATCACCAAATATCTGCATCTGACCGATTCATACGGTGCGCTGATTTTTCCGGGGCTGATGACCCCGTTCCTGATCATTCTGATGAAGAACTTTATCCGCTCGGCTGTTCCTGAGGAGCTGTTCGAGTCCGCTAAGATCGACGGGGCCGGTGATTTCAAAATCTACTGGCGGATCGTGCTCCAGCTGTCGATGCCCGGCATCGCCACAGTAGGCTTGTTTCTGGCCCTGGCGTATTGGAACGACTGGTTCTCCTCTTCACTGTTCATCAACGATCCGCACAAATATCAGCTGCAGTTCCATCTGTACAATGTCATCAACTCTGCGGCCTTTATCGCCAACATGGGCGCGGGTACGGGGGTCAGTCTGGGGAGCGATCTGCCGACCGAATCGACCAAGATGGCGATGGCCATTGTCGTTACCGGACCGATTCTGTTCCTGTACCCGTTCATTCAGCGGTATTTTGTAAAAGGCTTGACGATTGGCGCTGTAAAAGGTTAGAACCGTATAGTGGAGCACACCGTGGAGGTTGTGCCTGTTGTCCGGCTAACATAGTTTTGTTCGAAGTGACTCAAGGATGTGTATGCTAAACAAAACTAAGCATATGCTTCCGAGGCAAGTTTTGTTCGAAGTGACTCAAGGATGTGTATGCTAAACAAAACTTTTAGGAGGGTTCATGATGAAAAAGAAGACAGGCCGAAGATCTCTGGTTACGCTTACAACGGCTGCGCTGGCGCTCTCGCTCCTTGCGGGCTGTGGCGGCAATAACAACAGCGGGAACAGCGCAAACAGCGGGACAGATGGCAATACAGGTACAGCCGCTGCAACGGACAGCACTACCAGCACGGCAGCTCCGGCAGAGACCGGAATAGACACTTCGAAGAAAGTGGAGCTTCAGTTCTATATGCTCGGCGATGCCCCTAAGGATCTGCCGGTCATTCAAGACGAAATCAACAAGATGGCTCAGGAAGAGCTGAACGCTACGATTAAGTTCAACTATACGAGCTGGACGGACTGGGATCAGAAGTATAAGCTGCTGCTGTCTTCCGGCCAGGCGATTGATCTGATCTTTACAGCGGATTGGACCCAGTACCAGTCGTATGCGAAACGGGGAGCTTTCCTGGCGATTGACGATCTGCTGCCCAAGGCGGCACCGGAGCTGCAGAAATTCGTACCGGATTCGATGTGGGAAGATGTGAAGGTAGACGGTAAAATCTATACCGTTCCTGCCACTTATAAAGAGTACGTAACCAACGGCTTCGTATACCGCGAGGATCTGCGCAAGAAATATGATCTGCCTGTGCCTAAAGATCTGGCCAGCTACGAGGCTTATATGGACGGCATTGTCAAAAACGAGCCGGATATGATGCCAATGTCCCTGAACAGCGATATCGGCAATAATCTCCATTACATTTATACCGAGCTTAACAAAATGATTGGCGCTCTCCCTTACGGGATGGGAGTGAAGTATGAATCGCCTACTACTGTCTACTCCTACTGGGGTTCTGATGAGCAAAAAGAAGAGCTGAAAACGATGAAACGCTGGGCGGACAAAGGCTTCATTCCCAAGAACGTGCTGAACATCAAGGATACGATGCAGGATCCGATGACTTCCGGTAAAGCGGCCAGCATGTTCGGAGATAATCCGACGCGCTATAACGACATGAAGATGAAGATCAGCACAACCCATCCCGAATGGGAGCTGGCCTATTCTCCATTCGGTCTGACCACAGGTTATGCTACGCCTGTACATCCGATTCACAACGGCTTTGCGATTCCGAAGAGCAGCAAAAATCCGGAAAGAGCGCTCGCGTTCTATGAAAAGCTGGTCCTCGACAAACGCTACAATCAGCTGACACAGTATGGTATTGAAGGCAAGAACTACACCGTTGAAGACGGCTACTACAAGCTGGTCGGCACCAGCACGAGTAATGGCTTCTCCCGTGAAGGGATGAACGGCTGGGCTTGGAGAAATCCTGAGTTCATGCTGTTCGATAAAGGCTTCGACGGTGTGAAGGCCATCTTCGATGAGCTGGACAAAATCCAGAAGCCTGACCTGTTCCTGGGCTTTGCGGAAGACTACTCCTCGTACCAGGCGGAGAAAGCGGCACTGGAGCAAGTGGAGAAGCAATACCTCTTCCCGCTGGAGGCAGGCTTAGTTGAGGATATTGATAAAGGGCTGGAAACCTTCATGCAGAAGGCTAAACAGGCCGGGCTGGAAAAAATCCAGACCGAGTGGACGAAGCAATGGAACGCTTATGTTGCGGAGAAAGGCATTAAATAGTGGAGGAGTGCCCCGGAAGCCGATGGCTTTTGGGGCGTTTTTATTTGTCGCTGTGCTGTGCGGGAGAGCTTGGAGGGGGCATTTCGGTGTCTGCGCAACTGCGGGGAATGTTTGGACTTCCGGCCGCTGTTATATTTGGATTCCTTGATTGAAACCGCTGGCCGCGGTAGAAATCCAAATATAAAGGCGAACGCTAGCGCTCCTCCAGTTCCAAACTTCCCCTTCGCTGCTTCTCACCTTCATGGTGGGGATCAAGCTCTCCAAAACTGCGAAGCAGCAAAAGCCCGCCAGCCACTGGCTTCCGGGACAGGGGAGGGGGCAGCATGAAAGCCAGCCTCCGTATAGTTGGAGGCTGGCTTGGGGTGGCAGGCTTGAGAGCGGCCTCATGAGGCAGCCTCGGCATTTAATTGCCGAGGCTGCTCATGGGAAAGAGTAGATAAGAACTAAGCATTTTTAGAGCGCCGGTAGTCGGTAGGGGTGGTGCCGAAGCTGCGCTTGAACATCCGGTGCAGGTAGGAGCTGCTGGTGAAGCCGCAGCGCTCGGCAATGGTCGTTACCGGCAGATCGGTATTCTCCAGCAGGCTGCACACCTCGCGCATCCGTACCTCCAGGATGACGTCGACGATGCTGGTCATGGTCTGCTGCTTGTAAAGCCGGCTGATGTAGATCGGAGACATATCAAGGTCATCGGCGATCTGGTTCAGGCTAAGATTCGGCTCCATATAGTTCTCAGCGACCTTTTGATTGATCAGGCGGATCAGATCATGCTGCTTGGTATTTTTTTTCTCAGACAGCTGTCCGCGCATTTCACTGAACAGGGCGAAGAAAGCATCTTCCAGCTCGGCGACGGTTTCTACGGATTCCAGAGTTGGCAAGGCGGGCACTCCATCACATTGTAAACGGTTACGTTTTTGGATGGTGCTGATGATTTCTTTTATCGTCACACTAAGTCTCGACACGGCTAATTGCACGGTATGGAAGGGATACGATTCCGCTTCCCGGATAATGGCGCTGAAATGCTCCTTGGCCTCCTCGATCTTGCCGCACATCAGCGCATCGGTCAGACGTTTTTCTTTTTCCGTCGGATAATGGTACGTATTGGCCTGAAGCGCACTTATGGACTGTGCACTGATGATGCAGCCATGCCCGTAAAACAGCCTGTGATTCGAGGCTTCTCTGACCTGCTTGTAGAGCTGATGCAGCTGCAGGGCATTCCGTTCGATATGGCTGTAGGTGAGGGTAAGGCTTATTTTCAGATAATCGGAGCAGGCCAGCTGAATCTGCCGCAGGAGCGTCTCGATCAGTCCGGTGTCGGTGTATTCTATCGAATCAATGATATTCAGGAGCACAAGTATTCCGTCATCATTCATATCAACCGTCTCAACCCGGTAGGTCTGGCCGCAGATTTCCGAGGCGATATTCATAATCGCAAATTTGTAAGCCAGCAGATAGGACGACCGTTCATCCCTGAGTTCCCTGTAGTTGTCAATCCGCAGGAGGATCAGCCGGTAATCGTCATTGAAGGTAAAATGAATGCCGAGCTGTCTGAGCTTCTCCACCTGCTGAATGGATTGCAGCGGCTTTAGGCCCAGGACCAGATCGCGCATGGTATTTTGCCGGATCATAAACATGCTGTCCCTTTTCTCACTCTCGAGAATGTTCATCTCGCTGACAATGCGGTTGATCGGCAGATACAGGCTTTTGGAGGTGATCCAGGACAAAATGATCCCTCCAACCAGAATCAGGGCGGCGATGAGCAGGGTGGCGTTCCGGATGCTGTCGGTCTGTTTGGTGATGATTTCATAAGGGGTGATGCGCACATACTGCCAGTTCAGATCATCCGGAGCAGTATAAGAGATCAGTGAATTGACGCCGGCATACTTGTCGATAAAGTAGCCCTCGGTATCTCCCGTAATCTTCTGCTCTACCCAGCGGGCTTCTTCGGCTGAAAGCTCCTGCTGCTCCAGGCTGTTGCCGGACAGGAAGGAACCGTTCCCGGACAGAATAAAGGTTGCGCTTTTGGAATCGGCAGGACTGTTAATCTCTTTGTTGATCCAAGGAGCCGAAATGTTAACGATCACTGCCGAGTTAATTGTCCGGTCCCAGCCGATGGCATCGTAGCATAAGAAGGTATAGGCCCTGACCTGGTTATTCTCTTCGGCACCGTTCGAATAGACGCGCGGAATCGGCGTAAACGGCTTGTATTCCTCGTAATGGTTCAGGATATCCAGAATATTCGTATCCACCAGCTCCTGCTCGGTAAATACACCGTTCTGGCCGTGGGAAGAGGCGATATAGAGCTTTGCGCTTTTCGGATTATAGACATATATGGATTCGATATACGGCATAGAGCTTAAATAATTTCCAAGCTCAGACATGGCGGCTGTGACGTCATATATATCAGGCTTGTCGTAAAAGACGATTTTGGAGATGGTGCTGTTGCGGTAGATTTGAAATGAAAGCGATTGCGCGGCTTCGTTCATGTTTACAACCTCTTTGCTGGTCTGTGTGAGATCGCTGAGGTCGGAACGGAAGGCTTGCGTTTTCTCGACGCCAATATAGTAGTTGTAATAAATAATGGTGGAGACAAGGAAGGTTAAGGACACACAAAGCGTCATACTGACCAATATCCTGCTGTACAGTGCTCTTCGATTGCCGAGCTTGTTCAGTCTCATTAGCATCCCCCTGAATTCATAATGCGTACCGGCGTCAAGGCCTCTCTGTATTGTTCACAGTATGATTATAAACTTCATAGGGGTGAACAGAACAGTGCAGCAAGCTGACAGCAGTGAACAAAAGTGAATTCAGGGGGTGTGAACAAATCGGATATTAGTGTACAAAACAGCTTAACCGGTAATCTGCATCAGCAGCGGAGTGACCTTGAACCCGTTGACGGGGGCGAGGTCCTGCGAGCAGGAGGAGAGGGCCACGATCACGTCCGTCAGTGCCAGCAGAGCGACATAATCACCGGGCTTCGAGAGCGGTTCTTTAATGACATAGTCGAGGTTCTCGTCGAGTGCATTATTCATGAACCAGTTGATCGGATCGGGCAGCTCCTGGTCTCCAAGGTTGTATTTCTGCAAAGCCCTCTGCAGATTATCGTGGCAGTTCGGGTGCTGCTCCAGTCCGAAATCAACCTTGTAGCGGTAATAATCACAGGCCGGGAAAAAGAAGTCATGCCGTCCCACCGTATCATGGGTCAGCTGCATCAGCGGCTGCCGGTAGTTGCTGTACAGGCCATCGCCGGGTTTGAGCCGGATGCTGCTGAGCGAGGCCCGCATATGAACGGGGGAGACATGCTCGTCAGGGTTACCGGCATTAAAGCAGACGAAATCGCCGACCTGCTTGCCTTCCACATCAATGATATACAGTGTCTGGCCTTTGCGCACCAGAGCGCTTCTGCCCTCGTACGCCGGTACTAAAATTTCCTCGATCAATGTTCCGTTTCTCAAGTCCTTCACCTGCTTAATATTTTATTCTATAAATACTGCGACCGCCCGGATGGGGGAGCCGGTGCCTTTGCGGATTTTGAGCGGGAGCCCGAAGTAGAGGAACCGCTTCTGCGCGATTTGGTCGAGATTGCAGAGGTTCTCGGTATTGGTCAGCTTGTACTCACGGCAGATCAGATGCCCGGCAAAGGTGGTATCCAGCGGGTTGTCGATGGAAGGCGCGTCGATGCCGATATTAACGACACCCTGCCGGGCCAGCCATTCCGCTGCCTCGTAATCAAGGCCCGTGTAGCGGGTTAGCCATTCGTCCGTGCCGTAAGCGCGGTTATAATGACCGGTGTAGAGCAGCACGATGTCTCCTTTGTCGAGATGAAGAAACCCTTTGTCCAGGGCCAGCTCCAAATCCCTGCGGGTAATGTATTCATCAGGTGAAATATGAGAGAGGTCAAGGCAGACGGCCGGCCCGTAAAAATACTCCAGCGGCATCTCGTCAATCGTCGCCCCTTTGGGGTCATATTCATAGACGGCATCGCTATGGGTCGGGCCATGCTCGTTAATGAGCAGGTTGTTCGTGGCGAATTCGAAGCCAAGCTTCTGCCGGCTCTCCTCATGGCTCATATTGGGGAAGATCATCGTCTTCTGATGCGGCGGGAACACCGGCATCCCCTGATAGATCTCCTGGGATAGATCGACTACCTGAATACCCAAGTGCAGTAGCCTCCTTTGATAAAATTGTGATGCTCAGGCCAGCGCCGGCAGTACGGTGAAGGCGTCGGCATCAATCAGCCCGATGTCGGTAATTTTCCAGGACGGGCTGGTGACGAGCGAGAGGAAGGACAGGTGCATGAACGGCACATGCAGGGTGCAGCCCAGTTCCTCTCGGGCCAGACGGTGCAGCTCGGTGATTCTTGCGCTCATCTCTTTGCCGGTCAGCTCGTCGGTCATCAGTCCGCCGATGCGCAGCGGCAGATCGCCGACCACCTTGCCGCCTTCAATCATGGCGATCCCGCCGTCCATGGCAATGACCCGGTTGACCGCGGTCACCATATCAGCGTAATTGGTGCCGGTGACAATGATATTGTGGGTATCATGGGCCACACTTTCAGCGATGGCGCCGGCCTTCAGCTTCATGCCGCGGACGAAGGTTTTGCCGATCTTGCCGCTGCGGCCATGCCGCTCGACAACGAGCAGGGGCAGGAGGTCGTTCTCTACCGAAGGCTGCACGACGCCGTCCTTGACGGCAGCGGTGAAGATCCCCGCTCCGGTCAGATTCTGGTCGGGAATGACCTCAATAGCGCGGACCTGCACGCTGCCATGCGCCCCGCCGGAGGAGAGCTGCAGGTCCTCCAGCTTCACGGGCTTCCGCTTGACTGATTTCTTCACGGAAGCGGGATAGGTATAGGAAGGGATGTCACGGGTCAGTTCGCCGTCCTGGGCCACCTTGACTCCGCTGATGTACACCTGCGATATCGTCATCTGCGCCAGATCGCTGATGACAGCGATATCGGCTTTGGCGCCGGGGGCCAGCAGTCCGATATCCTGGAACCCGAAATGGGTGGCCGGATTGATCGTCACCATCTGTATCGCCTCAACGGGGTCGATACCTACAGCAATTGTGCGGCGTACAATATCGTTCATGTGCCCGTACTTGAGCAGATCCTCCGGGACCATATCATCAGAGACGAGAATCGCCCGCCGGGAATCCATCCCTTCCTCCGTAATGGCACGGATGCATTCCGCCATGTTCCGCTGCGAGGAGCCTTCGCGCATGAACACGCTGACCCCGTAGCGCAGCTTCTCCATCATTTCTTCCTTGGTGGTGGTCTCGTGGCAGGAGATATGGCCGCCGCCGCAGATGATATGGGCTGCCAGATCACGGCCGAACAGGCCGGGGGCGTTGCCCTCGATGGTTTTGCCGATGGATTTGGCATAAGAGACGGAAGCGAGCAGATCATCTATTAAATAAGGCGCATTGTTGTACACCGGATGGACATTGCTGAAGCCCTGCAGCTCGCCGATTCCTTGCACATAATCATCACTCAGCAGGTCCTGCATATCCTTGGACCCGATATCCGCGCCGGCGGTTTCCAGACCCGGCACATCAGGAGTGAGGCAGGGGACGGTGAACAGGACACGGTTAGGCAGCGTACGCGCCTCTTCAATCATCGCCTTCATGCCGGGAACACCCAGCACGTTGCCGATTTCATGCGGATCGGCCACCAGGGTAGTCGTTCCTGTAGGGATGGACAGCTTCGAGAATTCTGTAACGGTCAGCATCGCACTCTCAAAATGCATATGGGAATCAATAAAGCCGGGGCTGATGAATTTGCCGCTCATATCTTCGACAATGGTCGAGGGGCCAATCAGCTTATCGGCCTGGCCGACGAGCAGAATCCGGTCACCTTTGACGGCGACATCGCCGGGATAAATCTCCCGGGTGATTACGTTAATAATATAGCCGCCTTTCAGTACCAGGTCGGCATAAGCATCGCCGGAGAGCAGCACATCAATCATCCGCCGGCGCTGAATGGCATCTTTTATTTCTGTTGTCAGCATCTGCTACACACCTCCTGTCCGGGCGCAATCAACACTGTCCACGATCCCGACAATGGCTGCATCAACCGGGGCGTTCGGATGAAGTGCTGCTCTTGACGCCACGCTGCCCACCGCGTAGATGATCGTCTCGCCGATGCCTGCACCTACTGTATCGACGGCAACGACCGGCTGGCCTGCCGGCGCCCCACCGGGCAGGATCGGCTGAATGATCAGCAGCTTGGCGCCGATCAGATTCTCATCTTTTCGCGTTGCAACGACATGCCCCGTAATGATTCCCAGCTTCATGTGATTGTCACCTCTTTGGTTTAGAATACAATTTCAATGCAATGCTGCCTGGCCAGATCTGCGGCAAGTGGAGTAATCACCGCCGGAGCCGCCAGGCGGATGGACGTGGTGCCAACTCTTAGTGCAGCCTGAATATCCTCGGCGGTCAATACCTGTTTGCCCGATTTTGCCTGTGCCGAAGAGATCCAGCGGTTCACTTGATCCGGTTCAAGCAGCGTAATGCCGAAATCTTCAATGGCTGCAAGCTTATGCTGCAGTTCATCCTTCAGCCGGGGAGGGGCTTGAAACATTCCTTGCTCCCCCCAGCGATAATGCCCCGGATCCGCCCCAAGCGTCAGCGTCCCCACGGGTCTGCCGGCACAGAGGAACCGCACAATCAGCTCCACAAAAGGATCACCGGCATCCAGCTGGGCTAACCGGGACAACAGAGACAAAGATAGGACCGGAATAAACAGCATATCGGCATCCGCCGTTGAACAAGAGCGGAGAGCAGCAGTTGCAGTAATATCGTCCACCCCTGTTGCAGCAGCCAGTTCCTGAACTGTAATGTCACGGAGCAACTGTTCATCCGCCGCCAGCCGCAGCCGTGTCCGGGTCCCGTCCAGCTGCCTTATTGCGGAATACCCTTCCTCCATGCCAATAAAGTGACCGGCCAGCAGAATAAAGACCCGGGGGAAGTCCTTGTTCAATTCCTGTTCCCTGGACCGGTAAGCCAGGCCGAGAAGGGCACTGGCTGCAACTGTGCTATGCCGGTTGTCCATGGAGAATATTATTCAATTCCCTTGGACAAAAGCGCGCGTTCCACTTCACTGTGCGGCCGCGGAATGACATGCACCGACACCAGCTCCCCGACACGCTTAGCTGCGGCAGCTCCTGCATCGGTAGCTGCTTTTACCGCACCCACATCTCCCCGGACCATTACCGTTACGAGACCGAAGCCGATTTTTTCATACCCGCAAATTTCTACATTCGCAGCCTTCACCATTGCATCAGCTGCTTCGATTGCGCCTACCAGACCTTTTGTTTCGATTAATCCCAGTGATTCTCCCATCTTAAAAACCTCCATTATTTTAGTTTGGCTGATCCGGTGAATCCGGTGAATCTGATGCTTGGGCTAAGTCCGCTGACTTAGGCGGCTGAGCGATTGTGGCAGAAGAGTGGTGCGGCAGAGGGGCGGAGACTGCAGAATCAGCCTCGGGGCTGTTCCCTGGCAACAGGTAATTGCCCAGTATCTTGCCGGTCACATCACTATGCGCCTTGGCAATTACATGCGCGGAGACCACTGTGCCGACCCGCTGCGCTTCAGCCTTGCCTGCCTCTACCGATGAGGTTACGGCAGCAACATCCCCGCTGAAATGCAGGGTCACGCCCAGTGAGCCGCCGACGCCGATGACCTTCTCGACGGCAACCAGCTGCACATCCGCTGCTTTGAGCGCGGCATCCGCCGCTGAGACGGCGGTGGTAAAGCCCAGCGTCTCGATTAAACCCAGTGCTTGCATGAAGGAAGCCTCCTTGTTGAATTCATCCGCTGATCAGCGGTGCTTGTGATCATCTGCCTGGTGCTGCCAGACGGGTAAGCCCCGGCGCTGCCGCAGCCATCTGTTCGGCAGTTCCGCTTATGATGCAATAACCGTGCTCCGTGCGGAGGTGCAGACCGGACGAAGGATGGCGCTGCAGCCATTGCTCCGCGATACCGATGCTGTTCCAGCGGGAAGAACCGGCTACTACCGCAATGGCTTCCTGCTGTCCGCCGCCGAAATACCGCCGCAGCAGCCGGCCGGGCTGCAGGCTGATCCATACCTGGACAGCTGAAACGGCTCCAGCCTGCATATAATCCGCGAGCTCCTTCAGCTTGGCTGCCACCTTATGGTGATCCTTGCTGAACAGCTTAAGCTCAAAGCTGCCGCCCACACTCCAGCTGATATCCGATTCCAGCTCAGGCTCGCAGAGAGCAGCTCTTCGGCGGCAAACAGCTGGCCCGGGTGACAGGCAGCTGCGCTGATTACCCCGGCCGAGCTGGAATTCCGGCCTGAGCTGCCAAGCAGCGGACGGAGGTCATCGCGGATGCGGGGGAACAGCCAGACCTCCAGCCCGCCTGCTGCCGGGAGGCGGACCGGGGCATGCGGATCCTGCGGCTCCGGGGTGACCTGCGGCAGGGGAGAGTTTCCCCGGGAGCTGTTATCCTTCTGCTCCAGCGGAGACAAGGTGCGCAGAAGCAGCGGAGACAGGTATTGTCCGGCCATATCCCGGCCGGGGACAGCATTCGCTGCCGGCTGCACAACCCTGGCAGCTGCTAGGGAATCCGGCTGTCTGCCGGCAGGATCCTGTGCCGGTGAAGGGTGGCCGGAAAGGATGGCCAGCCGTCTGGCAGCCTGCTCCTTCTGGTAATTGGTGCGCTGAAGCGTAAGCCCGGGCTTAGAGCAATTCCCGGGCTGGGCACAGGTGTGCAGGCAATTCTCCCTGCTGCTTACCGCGCAGGACGGAGCAGGGGCCGCTGCAGCCGGAGCGGCGGCACGATTTCGTTGGAGTATTTCAGAAACAACGTCCTTCATAAAACTGGACAAGGTGAATCACCTCCTTGATGGCTTGAATCCGGTAGGAAGCCTAGATGAGCATTCTTGCGAGATCGGGATGCGGACGCGGAATGACGTTTGATGACACCAGTTGTCCGCCGGTCTTCTGATATGCGGCTATACCGGCTTCGACGGCTGCGGCCACTGAGGCGACATCGCCCTCAATGATCACTGTCACTAATCCTGAGCCAACCCGTTTGAAGTCGACCAGCCTGACATTCGCCGCCTTGCACATGGCGTCCAGCGCTTCCAGCGCCGGGGTCAAGCCGCGTGTTTCAATTAAGCCGATCGCTTGCATAATGCACCTCCTCAAAGTTTTGTGAGCCTATCTTCACAGAGTTCACATCGTAAAAAACTTGCTTCGGAAGCATAGGCTTAAGTTTTGTGAGCCCATCTTCATAGAGTCCGCATCGTACAAAACTCACTTCGGAAGCATAAGCTTAAGTTTTGTGAGCCCATGCTTTATAAAGAAGCCTCTGTTATACATAGTCCTCCAGCCTGATTTCATCCTGTCCTGGAATATGTGTTCTCCGGTACTGCTCTTTGTGTGCGAGCGGGCAGGTGGCGTCGATGCCCATTTTGGCAGATACCCCGCGCAGATTATGTGACGGTTCCAGCGGTGAACCTTTGGCGCCCGGGACGATGAACAGATCGAGATCGGCCTGCACGCGGGTGGCAATGGCCCATTCCACATCCAGCGGATCAAGCAGGTTAACGTCATCATCGACGACCACAACATGCTTGAGGTCTTTGTCGCCGGCAAAGCAGCCAGCAGCGCTGTTTTTCCGTCACCTTCCTGGACTTTTCGGATCTGGATGACCGCGTGGTAGCGGCCAACCCCTCCCATGGTAATATGAACATCCTTTACTCCCGGAACAACCTGGCGGACGGAGCTGAGCAGGGCGATTTCGCGGGAGATGGCCATCGGCAGCTTCTCCTCGTAGCTTGCCGGAAGGATGGTCTGCCATATGGGCCGGTTCCGGTGGGTGACGGCAGAGATTTCGACCACCGGCTGCTCAGTACGCGGACCGTAATAGCCGCCCAGCTCTCCAAACGGACCTTCCGGTTCGCGGATACCGGGGAGTATCCGCCCCTCGAACACAACCTCCGCCTCAGCTAGAACTTCAAGGTCAACGGTTTTGCACTGGACGACATCGAGCGGCTGATGGAGCAGGGAAGAGGCCACTTCCAGCTTATCCGTATGGAATAAGTGAGTACTGATCTGCGAAGCCAGCACGACCGCCGGCACAACTCCGAACATGAACGCCGCTTCCATCGGCTCTCCGCGTTCCTCGAATTCCTTGTACTGCTGGATCAGCTCGGGGGAGGAGATCAGAATACCGGTCCGGTTCCCTTCCAGCAGCTGCATGCGCCGGATGGAGGTATAGCGC
>NZ_LN831206.1:35130-52934 GCF_001368795.1 Paenibacillus ihuae | reverse complement strand
AGCTCGGGGGAGGAGATCAGAATACCGGTCCGGTTCCCTTCCAGCAGCTGCATGCGCCGGATGGAGGTATAGCGCTTATGCCCGTCCTCGCCTTTGACGACCATTACCCCGGAGACATAGTAAGGCCCGCTGTCCTCCGCGTGGTAGGTGCATACCGGAAACAGCTCCTTCAGGCTGACCGGGCGGGTGATAACCTTCTCGTGCACCGGCGCGTGCTCCACCAGCCGGGTTGGCGTAGGCGAGACGATGGCGGCGACCAGCCTTGGCAGCAGCTCGGCTGGATTCAGGTCCAAGCTGTCTGCGATCAGTTCCTTGGAGCCGCCTAGACCCACGGTCATCGGGTCGGAATATCCCTTCACCTTCTCGAAAATTAGCGGCTTCCTGCCCTTCACAGCCTTCACAACAGCCCCAAGTTCGAAGCGTGGGTCAACCTCTCTGCGGATATGCAGCAGCTCGCCGCTTCGCTCCCAGCGGTCCAGCAATTGTCTGATATTGACTGCGGCCATTTAGTCCTCACCCCATCTCTTCATCAGCTGATGTTCAATACCGAATGCATCAAGAACCCGGGCATTCATGAAATTCACCAGCTCCCAGATTTCGGTCGGATGGTTATAGAAGCCGGGCGAGGCAGGCATTATGTCGGCACCTGCCCGGGCGAGCCGGAGCATATTCTCCAGATGAATCAGATGCAGCGGTGTTTCGCGGGGCACAATGACCAGCCGCCGCCGCTCCTTCAGCACCACGCTGGCTGCTCGGTTGAGGAGGGTATCGCCCATGCCGTTTGCAATAGCTCCAAGTGTATTCATTGAGCAGGGGACAATCACCATTCCGTCCGTTTTGAAGGATCCGCTGGCAACGGGAGCGAACAGATCCGAGTTCAACAAGACAGTCCCGTATTGCGCAAGCTCCTGCATATCGATGCCGCATTCATATTTCATCACGTTCTCACCGGCCACGGTGGCAATGATATAGGTTTCAATGCCGAGCTGGTGCAGGCTGCGGATCAGGGAGTACCCGTAAATCGAGCCGCTGGCTCCTGTAATGGCTACTACAATTCTCATGCGCTGGATCTCCTTTGACCAAGGGCTGCGTTGCTGTGAAGCCTTGGCAGTCAGATGTATATAACAAAAAGAAGCCGCTGAAATAGAGAGGTCTCTACTCAACGGCTTCCTGCAATCTGTAAACAGATATAGGGCAAACCTTAAGGGAAATGCGGCTCATCAGGATGAATCGAGATGAAGCCTGGTATTTGAATTATCAGAATAACCTAGAATGAACACCGGCTGCGGTAAATCCGCGGGATAAATCCCGCATCATTGATCTGGACCGGAATCACATATAATGACGGTGCAGGCCCAAGCCGTCTGGGGATCGTAATCCCTGAGTACGCCAACGGCTGGCAGCCCCAGCTCTTCGGCAAGCTTCTTCTGGATTCTCCGTTTGAATTCCTGATGCAGCGCGGCGTCTACAGACTGCTTCAGCTCGGGATAATGGTCCTCCAGGGCGCGAAGGGCAGCGACACGCTGATGCTTCACCAGGAACATAATCATTGTCTCGTTCACAGCCTCAATCTTTAGCTGGGTCACTCCGACTCCGTACAGCTCCTTATGAACCTCATTGTAGCAGCGGGATAATTTCTTCTTGTGTTCATTGGATGAGAGAAGAAGAGCGACTGTCAAGAAATTCACTTCCCTGTAACAAAGTTAATGGTGTAACGAAATATAACATAAAAGGTGGGGTGTATTCGAAAAGAGTACTTTTTAACGTAACTTATACATCATTATAGAGAAAAAATCTGCAAAGTAAATGACTTATGTTACATTATATGACTTTGATCCGGACGTGATTTAATTATTTTTACAGGGGGTGCAGTTATTCAGAGAGCTGACCGGTTTCTTCTTTTTATCACACTTCTTCTTCCATGTTTTCACAAATCTATGTTAGCATGGTCTATAGTTATTTTGCAGACATTTCTTTGCAAATTTGAACATGGAGGCGCATGGCACATGTTGAAAGTCCTGATTGTTGATGATGAGCCTTGGGTACTTGAAGGGCTGCGGACGATGGTGGACTGGGAAAGATTTGGATTTGAAGTGTGCGGGGAAGCTCTTAACGGCCCGGATGCACTGCGGATGGCCGAGAGGCTTAAGCCGGATCTTGTTCTAACGGATATTCATATTCCGGTCTTTAACGGTCTTGAGCTAATCACCAGGCTGAATCAATCGATGGTAAAGCCGCCCCGGTTTGTAATATTAAGCGGTTATGACGATTTCCAATATGCAAGAACTGCCCTGCGCCAGCGGGTAGATCAATATTTGCTGAAGCCGATCGATGATGAGGAGATCGAAGCCCTGCTAAGCAGGCTCAGTTTAATGATTCATAATGAAATCGCTTCCAATCTGGAGCGTCAGAAAAAGCAGGCCATGATTGTCGGCAATCTGATCAACCGCCTGATTCAGGGGGAGGATGATGAGGATATCCAGCTGATGGCGGCCAATTTGATGAAAATACCCGCAGATGCGGAATTGCTGGGCATTCTTATCGATCCGCCCTCTGCCGCAGCGCTTCTTCAACAGCATTTGAAGGATTACTTCCCTTGTGAATTAGCAGGCTGCTTCCAGGACAGCGCGGACCGGTTCGGCCTGATTCTGCAATCCGCCTCCCTTTCCCGGGACAGCCTGACTGCCGGAGTCAACCGCCTTCAGCAGGATTTGGCAGAGCGCCTGCAGGAGCCGGTAGCCGTTATGGTCAGCGAAAGAATGTCTGGCGCCCTTTCCCTAAAGGATATTTATCTGCAGACGCTGGAAATGTGGAAGCTGAAGTACCGCAGAGAAAAGGGCGGTGTTTTTTTTAATAGCGACTTCAGGAACTCCTCTAAAGAGGTGAGTATCGACCAGGAAACCTTCACAGAGCTGCTGGAAAAAGTAAAGGCAGGTGATATTCAGGCGATTGAGCCATGTGTGAGGGATATCTTCATGTTCTATACGCAGCATTTATCTTCGGTGGAAGCTGTGCAGGCAGGCATCGCCCATCTGGAAATGACCTTATGCCGGCTGGTCGCTGAACGTAATGGCGAAACCGCCGGAATGATGAACCAGCATCACGAGGAGTTCGGAAACCTGGGCGAGCTTGGCGATTATTTCAGGCTGGGCAGTTATGTAAGCGGGCTGTGCAGACGGGCGGCTGTCTATCTGGCTGAGCTGCAGGAGGCTAACGAAGGGAACACGATCTATAATGTGATCCAGTACGTAGACCTAGAATTCCGCAATAAATTACAGCTTCAGGAGCTGGCCCGGCAATTTCATATGAATTCCGCCTACTTGGGGCAGGTATTCCGCAAAGAGACTGGCCGCAGCTTCTGTGAATATTTGAACGATAAGCGGATTGAAGCCGCTAAAGGCCTGCTGAAGCGGACGGAGCTGAAAATTTCTGATGTTGCAGCACAGGTCGGATTCAGCAATACGGATTATTTTATCGATAAGTTCAAGGGGATCGTGGGCGTCCTGCCTTCGGTATACAAAAACTCGAATAACTGTAAGCAGCGCTAAGAAGGACAGGTGCACAGGCCATGACAAAAAAAAAGATTCCGTTTCACCAATATTGTCAACGATATTCCGCTGAATTCTAAATTTATCCTGATCTATATCGTTGGTGTGCTTCTGCCTATTATGGTTATCAACCTCGTGTTTCTGGGCCGGATTACTGATCTTATCAAATCAAGGGAGCAGCAGAATCTGGAGATCTCCCTGGAGCGGGCGAGAAAGGATATTCATGATTTTATTGAGGGCGGGGTTGCCGTCAACTACACATTATCTACGGATAAGAACCTGTATGAAATGCTGGACCGGAACTATAAGGACTCTATTGATTTTTATGGTGCTTTTGATGAACAGCTGCGGGACCGGTTGAACAGCTTCATGCCGGTAAACAACCAGATTGAGCGGATCAACGTGTTTACAAATAACCGCTCCATTGTTTCCGGGGGCAACTACCATATCATGGACCAGAAGGTATTGACAAGTAAATGGTATCAGCAGGCGGAATCCTCCAGCAACCGGATTGTTGTTACCGCTTACAGGACAAGTGAGAACGACAATACCCCGTCTTCGACCCCTACACTTAGCGTTATCGGATGGCTGGATAATTACAGATCCTTTACCAAATATGGAAAGCTGCTGAAGATCGATCTGGATCTTAGCGAGGTTTATAACGTCATTATCAGAGAAAAGGATTACCTCAGCCTCTATCTGGTCAATGAGCAGAATCAGATTGTCATGTCTGAAGACAGCGGTTACCAGCTGGTGACAGATGAGCCGTATCCTCTGTTTAAACAGCAGGAAAACAATCAGCAGGAGCTTCATGTACTGCCGCTAGGTTCGGCCAACTATCTCAGAGGCTGGCGTATTATCGGAATTACGCAGGGGGAACGGATCACGCAGGCAATTCTGGATATCCGGCTGTATGCAGCTGTGCTGGCGACCACGGTCACGCTGCTGACCTCTGCTTTTATTTATGTGATGCTGAGATCCTACAATTACCGGGTGAAGCGGCTCTCCAGACATATGCAGAAGGTAACCAACGAGAAGTTTGAGCTGATCCGGATTGACGAGGGACGCGATGAAATCGGCGGCCTGATTCATAATTTCAACCGGATGACCTCGCGGATCAATTCGTTGATTAATGATGTGTATAAGCTGGAAATTCAGAGTAAAAACCTTGAGATGGAACGGGTCAGGGCGGAGCTGAACTTTCTGCAAAGCCAGATGAATCCTCATTTCCTGTTCAATACGCTGAACGCGATCCTTGTGGTCTGCACCAAAAATAAATATGACGATGTGACGGATATTATCAAAAGCCTCTCCAAGCTGCTGCGCAGGCTGCTCCGGTGGAAGGAGGACCTGGTGTCACTGCAGGAGGAAATGCAGTTTATCGAGATGTATCTGAAGATTGAGAAATTCAGGTTCCGTGATAAATTCGACTATCAGTTTGAGATCGAGGAGCAGGCACTGGAGTACAAAATTCCGAAGCTCAGCATGCAGCCGCTCGTGGAAAATTCCTGTAAGCATGGCCTGCAGACGATAGAAGGGCTGGGCATCATCAAGGTAAGGGCAGCGGCCCTGGAGGACCGCCTGCAAATTACGGTTTCGGACAACGGAAAAGGAATCGGGGCTGCGCAGCTCAAGGATTTGCTGCATAATATCCGCACCGAGGATTCGTCCGGTTTGAATATCGGGATGCGCAATGTGTACCGCAGATTGGAGCTGTATTATGCCGATCAGGTGACTTTTGAAATTATCAGCGTGCCGGGTGAGGGAACTGCAGTATCGTTCGGCATCCCGCTGAAGCTGCTGGAGAAGACTCATCCCATGGGAGGTGGGGGAGTGCTATGACTTATAAAGTGCTGTTAATTGATGATGAGCCGAGTGCTCTCGAAGGGTTGCTGCTGTGGATTGACTGGCGGGAGCTTGGCTTCGAGATATGCGGGACCTGCAGTAACGGCCAGGAGGGCTTACGGTTAATCCATGAGCTGGACCCGGATCTGGTCATCACGGATGTAAATATGCCGCTATTGAACGGTCTGGAGATGATTGGCGCCTGGCAGCAGGCGGGGGGCAGGGAGACCAAGTTCGTAATCCTAAGCGGGTACAGTGAATTCGAATATGCCCAGACGGCTATCAGATACGGTATTAACCATTATTTGCTGAAACCGGTGTTTCCGGAAGAAGCAACAGAGGAACTGCGGGAGATCTACCGGGAACTGGAGCAGGAGGAGCGCGGCAGGAGGTTTAAACAGATGGCAGCCTCGGAGGAAACAGCGGCGGCAATCAAAGGGCTGTTATATGAGCAGCCGGCCGATCCGCTGTTTCTCGCTGCAATGCCCGCGGATCTTTGCTGCTGGAATGTCTGCCTGGTCCAGACCGCACCGCAGCAGTATGCCGAGGTCAGGGGCAAAGCAGCCGCCTTAATCGCAGGAGCAGCCGCTATGTATCTGGTTGATCTGGAGGCAGGATGCTGCGCGATTGTATCCGGAAGTTCTACGGGTGGCCAAGAAAATGATGCAATCACCGGGATGGCAGCCTCGCTGCGGCAGGAGTGTCCCGGCCAGCCCGTGTTTATTGCAGCCGGAACCAGTGTACCTGCATTGACCGGCATCATGGAGAGCTACCGGACGGCTAAGGAAGCACTGCAGCACTTTTTTTACCGGCCCGCCTCTGCCGGAGTACTGATGTACCACGAAATCAAGGATACACCGTTCAGCAGGCAATACGATCATATCCGGATGGCAGATGAACTAATCGGATTCATAAACACGCTGGATCTGTCAGGCTTCCGCAGTGCGGTGGACTCGGCGGCTCACAGCTTTCAGGAGAAGCTTGTGGCTCCAGAGGCAGTGAAGAAGTTTGTTATCCATCTCATATACCGGATCAGGGAAATGACCCATGTGACAGAGAGCGGCAAGAGGCAGGAGCTGCCAGACGAGTTCCAGCTACCGGAGATCTACCATTACAGGCTTACGTTGACCGGACTGATGGGCTATCTGCTGACCTCAGGAGAGACTGGAATCGAGCTCCTTCTACAGGAGCGGAGCAGGAAGTCGCCTGATATCGTGCGGGATATCAACCAATACATTCAGGAGCATTACCGTGAAAGTCTGACGATCCAGAAGCTGGCCGAAATCTTTTATCTGCACCCTGTATATCTCGGCCAGCTTCTGATCAAGAAGAACGGTATGGGCTTCAATGAGCTGCTCCATAATCTGCGGATTGAGGAAGCCGAGAAACTGCTCCATGAGCATAAACTTAAGCTGTCGGAGGTTGCCGAGCATGTGGGGTATGCCAATTACGGCCAGTTTTTGAAGCAGTTTGAGAAAAAAATGAAGATGTCTCCGAACGAATATCGCAATACAAAGACCTAAAATATTTGGGGTTATACCTTTAATTCGGTTATATTTTACAAAAGAAATCACCTCTATAATTCATAAATGTAAGTGCTTACAAAAAAGCGTGATCAATAATATGGAGGTGCTTTATGGGGGGCAAGTCGAAAAAAACGTTTAAGTTTTCCCTGATTATGCTATTATCCCTGAGCTTTACACTCGCCGGCTGCGGCGGGAACAAAAGCAGCAATAATAATGCTACAGCGAAAGAAACCAGTGCGGCACAAACTGCGGGAGCAGCAACCACAAGTGATAAGGTTGAACCGTTCAAGGTAAGCGTCTTCATCGGCGCAGCCGGACAGCAGCCGACACCGGACAACAAGATTTACAAGAAAATCAAAGAAGAAACAGGTGCCAGCTTCGATATGGAATTTCTGGCAGGCGACATTAACCAGAAGCTGGGGGTTATGATTGCGGGCCAGGATTACCCGGATTTGATGACCGGTAATACAAAGCTTACAGCTGCGGGGGCTTATATTCCGCTTGAAGACCTGATTGAGCAATACGCTCCAAACTTGAAAGCGCATTACGCGGATTACTGGAACATGATGAAGGACCCGAATGACGGGCATATTTATATCCTGCCGAATTACGGCGTATACAACGGTAAGGTTAACAGTTCATGGTATTCTGGACCAGCCTTCTGGATTCAAAAAGCCGTCCTTAAGGAATTCGGATATCCAAAGGTGAAGACGCTGGATGAATATTTTGATCTGATTGAGAAATATAAAGCGAAATATCCGCAAATCGACGGAAGCCCGACGATCGGATTCGAAATTCTGAACTATGACTGGAAAAACTGGGGTCTGTTCAATGCACCGCAGCATCTGATCGGTCATCCAAACGATGGCGGTGTAGTTGTAAAGGACGGTGTAGCGGAGATTTTTGCCGACAAAGATTATGCCAAGCAATATTACCAGAAGCTGAATGAAATCAACCAGAAAGGTCTGATCGATAAAGAGACCTTTGTACAGAACTATGACCAGTATATGGCGAAGCTGTCCAGCGGTACCGTTCTGGGGATGTTCGACCAGCACTGGAACTTCAATGCTGCCGAGGACTCCCTGACTACCCAAGGCAAAATTGAACGCACATACGTAGGCCTTCCGCTGGTATATGACGAGTCGACCAAAGACTACTACCGCGATCTCGCAGTTCTGAACCTTAACAACGGCTTCGGTATCAGTATCAATGCCAAAGATCCGGTGAAGATTATCAAGCTGCTTGACACCCTGATCCAGGAAGACTGGCAGAAAACGTTCTCCTGGGGCATAGAAGGCGAAGATTATATTGTAGAGAATGGCAGATTCATGAGAACCCAGGAGCAGCGCGACAATGCAGCTGATGCCACCTGGCAGCTGGCTAACAAGGCCAAAGCGATATTTGATTACCTGCCAAAAACGGAAGGAAGCTTCAGCGACGGCAACTCAACGGATGCCGCTGCACAGCCTGAAGAGTACAAAGCAGGTCTGAAGCCTTTCGACAAGGAAGTGCTTGATGCCTATGGCTTTAACTCTTACGTGGACTTCTTCAGCGAACCGCCTGCCAATCCGGTCTATTATCCTGCATGGTCCATTGACCTGATAGAAGGCTCAGATGCCAAAATTGCAAATACGAAACTGAATGAACTTCAGACCAAGTTCCTGCCTAAAGCGATCCTTGCCGATCCGAAGGAATTCGACTCCGTATGGACCGATTATGTCGGACAGATCAAAAAGGCCAACGTGAAGGCATATGAAGACAAGATTAATGAACAGATCAAGTGGAGAATTGATAACTGGAGCAAATAAACGGAGCATCTGCTTCGGAATCTGAGGGTGGAGGGCCGGTTCCGGCCTTCCACTTCCTAAATTAAAATGATGGAGTGGGGAGACAACTACTATGGATGAGACTCTAGAAATAGAAACCGTCGTCCGGCATCCCAAGAAAAAAAAGAAGAAGCAGCCGATCACCTGGTCCCTGTTGAAAAGCCAGAATCAGCTTATTTGGATGTCTGTACCGTTAATGCTGTATATTATTCTCTTTGCCTATGTCCCTGTCTGGGGCTGGACCATGGCTTTTCAGAATTATAAGCCGGCCAAGTCCTTTGGCGAACAGGAATGGGTAGGACTTAAGCAATTCAAGTTTCTGTTTACCGATGATAATTTCATTCGCGTACTGCGCAATACGCTGGCGATGGGGCTCATTAATCTGATTCTCGGTTTTGTTACCGCCATCGTGCTGGCGCTGCTGCTGAATGAGATCAAGAAAATACTCTGGAAAAGAACGGTGCAGACGATCTCCTATCTGCCTCACTTCTTGTCCTGGATTATCGTTACCGGCATAGTGGCTACCTCGCTGTCGATCAATGACGGGATTGTCAATATCGTCCTGATGAAGCTGCATCTGATTAAAGAGCCGATTCTCTGGCTCAGTGAAGGCAAATACTTCTGGGGAATTGTCGGCGCTTCGCATGTATGGAAGGAAGTCGGCTGGAATACGATTATTTATCTGGCAGCCATTGCCTCTATAGACCCTGCACTTTATGAAGCCGCAGAAATCGACGGTGCGAGCCGCTACAAAAAAATGAGATTTGTAACCCTTCCAGGGATCAAAGCTACAATCGTCATTCTGATGATTATGTCCATCGGACATGTGCTGGAGGCGGGCTTTGAAGTACAGTACCTGCTCGGCAACGGGCTGGTTATAGACTGGGCAGAAACGATTGATATTTTCGTGCTTAAATACGGGCTTGCTCAAGGTAACTATTCACTAGCTACCGCCGGCGGGATTTTCAAAACCGTGGTCAGCGTAACTTTGCTGCTTATGGCTAACGGAATTTCCAAGCGGCTTGGGGAAGAGAGGTTGTTATAGATGGATAACCGACAAATCAGCCCTCAGCAAAAAGCAGGTTTTACGATGAAAAAAAGCTTAGGCACGGGCAAACTGGAACCGATTCTTTTCAATTCCTTCAACACGGTTTTTATGATCTGCCTGGTGCTTGTGACCTTATATCCATTCCTCAATACGATTGCCGTTTCGTTTAACGCGGGGAATGATACGATCCGCGGCGGCATCTACTTATGGCCGAGAGCCTGGACCTTGCAAAATTACAAGGCGATCTTTGCCTCCGGCACCATTTACGACGCTTTTCTGATTTCCGTGGCCCGGACCGTGCTGTCTACGATCCTCAATATTTTTCTGACTACGATGCTCGCGTATACCTTAAGCCGGAGGGAATACGTATTCCGTCAGCCGATCACTGTTATTTTTGTGCTGACGATGTATTTCAGCGCCGGTTTGATTCCCGGTTACTTCCTGATCAAAGACCTGAACCTGATCAACAGCTTCTGGGTATACATTTTTCCGTCCATGATCAGTGCATTCAATATGATTGTTATCCGCACCTACATCGGCACGATACCGGAGAGTCTGCTGGAGTCAGCGAAAATCGACGGCGCCGGCGACTTCAGAATTTTTATGAAGGTTGTGTTCCCGTTATGCAAACCGGTACTCGCAACAATTGCCCTGTTTGTAGCTGTAGGCGCATGGAATTCCTGGTTTGACGCTTTTATCTATACTTCATCCAGGCAAAGCCTGAGTACGCTGCAGTATGAGCTGATGAAGCTGCTGTCCTCGACGATGAACTCCAACAGCAATCCAAACGTTGCCGCCGGGGTAGGGATGGACCAGAATTCAGCCCGCGCGCTGGTGACCCCGCTGTCGATCCGGGCAGCTATTACCGTGGTAGCTTCGGTTCCGATCCTGCTCGTGTATCCGTTCATGCAGAAGTATTTTGTGGTGGGACTGAATGTGGGCAGTGTTAAGGAATAGCATAACCTTAATTACGGCTGCGAAAAGGTTGTCTGCTTGATTATGATCAAATCTTCAATGTATTACTCGAACCCGGTTCTTCCGGGTTTTTATCCTGCTCCCAGCATTACCCTGGCGTGGGCAGATTATTATCTGGTCTGCAGCTCTTTTTAGGGAGCCAGTGCTCACAAAACTAGTACGAGGGTCATTCATGAGGGGCATTAACAGCTTTACCGAGCCTGCGCTGAAGGCTGTGTTCGCTGACGATTTCAAGATAGGCGCAGCGGTGAATCCGCAGACGATCCAGTCGCAGGAGCAACTGCTCGCCTATCATTTCAACAGCATAACTGCAGAGAATGAGATGAAGTTTGAGAGTCTGCATCCGCTGGAGGGAATATATAACTTCGGCAAAGCAGACGAGCTGGCTGCTTTTGCCCGGAAGCATGGGCTGGCCATGCGCGGCCACACGCTGGTATGGCATAACCAGACAAGTGATTGGCTGTTTGCCGATGAAGCCGGCGGTCCTGTGAGCAAGGAGCTGCTGCTGGCCCGCTCAAACGCGATAAGATCTATACTCTGCTGAAATCGCTGCTGGTACAAGGTGTACCGGTGCATGGCATCGGCCTGCAGGCACACTGGAATTTATATGATCCGGCACTTGATGATATCCGCGCAGCGATTGAGAAATACGCGTCGCTCGGGCTGCAGCTGCAGCTGACGGAGCTGGACATGTCACTCTTCCGCTTCGAGGACAAGCGGACGGATCTGAAGAGTCCGCCGTCTGAGCTGCTTGAACTTCAGGCGGAGCGTTATGATGTCATATTCCGGCTGCTTAAAGAATACCGGGAAGTGATATCCTCGGTTACTTTCTGGGGAGCGGCGGATGATTACACGTGGCTGGATGATTTCCCCGTCCGGGGGCGGAAGAATTGGCCGTTTCTGTTCGATGCGCAGCATCATCCGAAGCCTGCGTTCAACCGGATTGCAGTACAGAACTCTTAAGTTTTTGCCTTATAAGATTAAAGAATTATAGAAGCCCCGGCAGCCTGTACATGGCTGCCGGGGCTTCTTTGCTGAAATACAGGATAATAATAACAGCAGACGCGCATGCTTAGAGATAGACGAATCCTTCCATATCGCTGATATATCATTTTCAAAAAAATGATGACACAGCGCAGGAAATACCTTATTATTTAAAGAGATTTTTAATGAAACAGTTTTTAAATAATTGTAATACACTCCACGGGGTCAACAGGCTTTAATCAAGGCAGTCCGGAGAGGGGGGATTACTATCCTAACGCTGAGTGGAGTAAGCAAGAGCTTCGAACTGAAAAATGGCGCCTATCCGGCGGTCCGCCAGGTTTCACTTGAGGTTAAGGCCGCTTCGATTCACGGCATCATCGGTGCAAGCGGGGCCGGCAAGTCCACGCTGCTTCGCCTGATTAATCTGCTTGAGCGTCCTGATAAGGGCATTGTAACCATAGGCGGCAAGGAGCTGACAGCATTGCCGGAGAAACAGCTGCGCCGGGAGCGGCAGAAGATCGGCATGATCTTCCAGCATTTCAATCTTGTCGGCAATGCCACGGTCAGCCGTAATGTTGCGATTCCGCTGGAGCTGGCCGGGGTAAAGCGGGAAGAGCGGCTGAAGCGGGTAGCCGAGGTTCTGGATTACGTCGGCCTGGCCGATAAAGCGCAGCAGTATCCTGCACAGCTCAGCGGCGGACAGCGGCAGCGGGTAGCGATTGCCCGCGCGCTGGCGAACAGCCCGCAGCTGCTGCTGTGCGATGAGCCGACCTCAGCGCTCGATCCGGGAACTACGGCGGATATCCTTGGTGTGCTGAAGGATATCAATGCTGCGCTTGGTGTAACCATTGTCATCGTGACTCATGAGCTGGATGTGGTCCGCAGCATCTGCAGCGAGGTTTCTGTGATGAAGGACGGAGAGATTGTAGATTCTTTCTCACGCGAGGAGCATGAATTTCTTCCTCCGGCGGGTCACTCCGGTTCATACCGCCAGCAGATTACCGGCAAGGCAGGTGATGACCATGTGGGATAGTATGCTGAAATACCAGGAGCAGATGTGGCAGTCCATCGGGGAAACCTTCGTGATGGTCGGCATTTCTGTGGGTGCGGCGGTGCTGCTGGGGCTGCCGCTGGGGACGCTCTTGTATTTTTGCCGCAAGGGCCAGCTGTATGAGAACCGGAGTCTGTCGCTAACGCTGAACAGCATCGTCAATATCATCCGTTCGTTCCCGTTCCTGCTGCTTGTCGTGGCGCTGATTCCGGTGACCCGCATCCTTGTAGGGACTGCGATCGGTACGGTAGCAGCTACTGTGCCGCTGTCTGTTGTCGCCGTGGCCTATTACTCGCGGCTTGTGGAACAGTCATTGCTGGAGGTGCCCAAAGGCACGATTGAGGCGGCCCTCTCCATGGGGGCATCGAAGTTTGAGCTGATTTTCAAGTTCCTGTATAAAGAAGCCCGTTCAGGGCTGGTGCTTGGACTTACGGCCTCAACGATCAGCTTCATTTCCTTTTCTACAGTTATGGGGGTTGTCGGCGGGGGCGGGGTTGGCGATTTCGCTATCCGTTACGGGTACCAGCGGTTTGAGACGGAAGTGATGGCCTATGCCATCGTTGTCATGATCGTGCTGGTGCAGATCATCCAGTTCACCGGAAGCACGGCAGCAAGACTGCTGGATAAACGCTGACGGAACATTAAGTTTTGTATGACCGCAATAACAGAGAATATATACAATACACGGGGGGTTATCTTCAAATTATGAAAAAGTCAATGATAGCTATGCTTATGCTGCTCGTACTGATTGTCGCTGGTTGTGGAAACAACAGCAATAAGGAGAATGCCGAGGCGCCGGCAGCCACAGCAACAGAACCTGTAAAGATCAAAGTAGCGACTTTGATCCCTCCGATGACAGAGATTCTTGATATTGTAAAGCCGCTGCTTCTGGAGGACGGAGTCGATATGGAGATCGTTGTGCTGTCTGACAATGTGCAGCCGAATGAAGCGCTGGCGAACAAGGAAGTCGATGCGAACTTTTTCCAGCACCTTCCCTATATGGAGCAGTTCAATGCAAGCAAAGGCTCCAAGCTCGTAGGGGTCCAGCCGGTCTATGACGCCATCTATGGCGGTTATTCCAAAAAGTACAAGACGGTCGAAGAGCTGCCGGAAGGCGCGAAGCTGGTCATGGCCAATGACCCGTCGAATATCGGACGTTCACTGCAAATGTTCGCAAATGCCGGACTGATCAAGCTGAAGGATGGCGTAGGCATCCAAGCAACACAGGCCGATATCACAGAAAACCCTAAAAACTTCAAGTTCGAGGAAGTCGATCTGCTGATGCTGGCCCGGATGATGGATGACGGCGATCTGGTGGCGATGACTCCTGCTTATGCCAGCCCGCTCGGCCTGACACCGAAGAAGGATGCGCTGATTACAGAAGGCGAAGATTCTGAGTTCACCATCACCCTGGTAGCCCGTGAAGACAATCAGGATTCCGATGCCATCCAGAAGCTGGCGAAACGCATCAGCGGCCCGGAAGTGAAGAAATTCCTGGAAGAGAATTATGCGGAGATTGCACTGCCTGCTTTTGAATAACAGATCATATATAAAGAGGCTTTCCCAGTGGGAGAGCCTCTTTTTGATTGTGAATCCCCTCCTGAGATGATCAGGTGTGCAAGGGGGATATCCCATCCATGATTAACGGGCTAATCCGCTTAGACAGTTCCTCCGGAGCCTCGGTCCGGCCATCCCGGTTCCAGCGGTAGGTTATGCCGTAGATGGACCAGCTTAACATCGTTGCAGCAGATTTCAGCGTTTTCGATTGTGCCGTCATGCCGGCTGTTCCGGTTAGTAATTGAAGGATGAGGCTCTCCAGCTGGAGCTTAATATTCTCCTCAATCATTAGAGCCACGGAATCATATTTCTTGATGCAATGCTGGCTGGATTCATGATAAGCACACAGTGCCGCAATGAGGTTCCGGATTGTCTCCTCTGTCAGCTGTGCTTCTGTATCTAGTCTATGGACGACAAGTGTCGTAAAAGCATCGGACAGCATGGCTTCAAGCAGTGCGTATTTATCCTGAAAATGGGCATAAAACGTAGCCCGGTTAATGGTAGCATGGCTGGTAATATCACTGATCGTAATGGTGTTGAAGTCCTTGATATTGAGCTGCCGGATGAAGGCGTCCAGAATGAGTTGCCGGGTCCGGATCGCGCGGGGATCGCTCGGGTTGGGGGAAAGCACATTAGCCATATCTGAACATTCCTTTCTGCAGGCAGGAGATTCTTCTTATTATAAGCATGTGCTCCTTTGATAACAATTGCTTTTAACCCCGACAATTATTTCGAGCTTTCGCTTAAGCAACAATCCGGCGGGATTGTCGGTTGTGGTGGAGTGTCCTGCTTGATAAGCTTGCCTACATATCCCGCCGGTACACGGTGAGGATGATAACACCGGGCAGCTGCCCGCAATTCGACTAGGGGGCGTTAACTTGAGTAATGAAAATCTGCAGCCACAATCACTGGAAGCCTTGTTTGAGCCATACACGGTACAGCAATTAACCATACCCACACGGATTGCCATGTCTCCGATGGCTAGAGCCTTTTCGCCCAGCGGTGTGCCAGGTGAAGATGTAGCCGCCTATTACAGCCGCCGGGCAGTGAACGAAGTCGGGCTTATCCTCACAGAAGGCGTGGTCATCGATCATCCGGCGGCAACAAGCGAGCCCAGACTGCCGAATATCTATGGAGAGGCTGCACTGAACGGCTGGAGCAGGGTGGTGTCACAGGTGCATAAAGCGGGGGGCGTAATTTTCCCGCAGCTGGTGCATATGGGCATGATACGTCCAATGGGGTCCCAGCCATATCCGGAGGTGAAGTCGGTAGGTCCTTCGGGAATTGATCTGGAGGGCAACCCAGTGAGTGAGCCTATGACAGAACAGGAAATTGCTGAGGTTATTCAGGCTTTTGCAGACGCGGCAGTGAACGCGCAGCGGGTAGGCTTCGACGGAATAGAGCTTCATGGTGCCCATGGCTTTCTGATCGATCAATTCTTCTGGGAAAAAACAAATCGGCGCACGGATCGTTACGGCGGCAATTTGCTGCAGCGTACCCGATTTGCGGTAGAGGTTGTACAGGCCGTTCGTGCTGCAGTTGGACCGGATTATCCGATTTCGATGCGGCTCTCCCAATGGAAGATGGGGGATTATGCGGCGCGGCTGGTAGATACGCCGGAACAGCTGGAACAGTTTCTGAAGGTGCTGGTTGAAGCGGGAGTGGACATATTCCATATTTCAACACGCCGCTTCTGGGATCCGGAGTTTGAAGGGTCAGAGCTTAGTTTAGCCGGATGGGTGAAGAAGCTCAGCGGCAAAACCACAATCACGGTTGGTTCCGTAGGAATGGACAGCGATGAGGCAGAAGGCGGTGAACCGGCCGGGCAGGGACTTGCAGAGCTGCTGAAGCGGCTGGGTAATCAGGAGTTCGATCTCATTGCAGTAGGCCGCGCACTCTTGGGTGATCCCGCATGGGCGAAGAAGGTGCGCGAAAACCGGTTTGATGAGATTCAGCCCTTTACACCAGAAGCAGCAGCCGTCTTATTCTAATTGACTCCTCATCTCGATAACAAAGCAGAGCAGCGGTTCCTCCGAAAGGGAGGGAACCGCTGCTCTGCATGTTTTTGATGGCGTATAAATGGCGGCATGTTAGGCTGCGGGTGCTAGCCGTGCGTTTTCAGCAGAGACGGAACCTCGTAACATGCAGCTTCAATCCAGCTTCCGGTAGTGAAGTCCCGTCCCCGTACCAGCACTTTGTCACTATAGACTTCTACATAGTAGCCTTGACTTCCATCTTTGTGTTCATCCGCATTGGTCCAGAGGTAGGCGACGGAAGCGCAGTTGAACATCGTAGCAGTCTCCCCGTTACCGGGATATATAGTGTTGTCTACCTCAAGCTCCCAGTGGGTATGTCCGGTAAACAGCAGGGTCTGCGGATACTTGGCCAGTATTGAGCGCAGCTCCATATCCTGTGTAACTCCGTACCATTCCTGCGATTCCAGTGAGCCGGCTACGGTGTTCTTCAGCGGCTGATGCAGGAAGAGGAAGATGGGTTGAGCCGAGGCTGCCTGACCGTCCGCCGGCTGTTCCCCGAGCTTCCGCTCCAGCCACTGGAGCTGTTCACCAGACAGATTGCAGAACGTTGGCAGGCCTTCTTCGGTTCCGAGGAAAATAAAATGATATCCGCCGATCCAATGATCGTGATAAGGTCCAGGAGCACCAGTACGGGAGGTATACATCGCCAGGCGCGATTCCCAGTGGCCGAGGCCAACATCATGATTGCCCAGGGTGAACCGTATTTCCGGCAGGACAGCCTGATGCCGCTTCAAAAGACGCTGAACCTCCTCATATTCATCCGGGAAGCCATGGTCTGTAATGTCCCCGATATGCATAATCCCGCTGCTTCCCTGAGCATGTAGAGCCAGATCCTGCAGTGCCCGTTCGAAATTCAGATTATATTCATGCGCGGGATCGGCAGTGACGTGGGTGTCCGTGATAATCTGAAAGGTTAACAGCGGCGCTTGTCCGCCCGGGTTGTTGGTATGCATATGCAAACGTAGCCTCCTTAAGATAAGAGATCAGGATAATCCACCGGAAAAGCTGCTGAAGCTCAGTTCCTGATAAGACTGCACAACCGAATCGGCATCAGGCAGAAGATAATAAAGTGCCGCTACGGATTCGGCAGCATTATCCCCGGCATCCCCGGTTGTATCCGCTGCTCCGGTTATCCCTATAGCCACGGCTGCGCCCGCCGCTTTGGCCATCCGCATATCACCGTTCGTATCGCCGATCACAGCGGCTGCAGAGGGATGCACCCCAAGCTGCCCACAGGCCAGCAAGGCCATATCGGGAAACGGCTTGCCCCGTTCTGCCTGATCTGTGCCGATCACGGAGGAGAAGTAGCTGCGGATGCCGAGCCAGGTGAGATGCTTCTCTGCCGCCGCGGTTTCGTCAGCAGTTACCTACGGCCATAGCCAGACCTTGGGCTGCACAGTCATCAAGG
>NZ_LN831206.1:29840-34774 GCF_001368795.1 Paenibacillus ihuae | reverse complement strand
GCTGCACAGTCATCAAGGAAGCGCAGCAGGCCGGGCAGAGGGAGGGCCGGACGGTTCCGCTCCAGCGTCTCGTCCGCTTCCTGGCGGCAGATTTCCGCCAGCTCCATCGATTCCGCCCAGGATAGGCCCAGCAGATAGCCCTGCCAGGAGAGAATAGCGTAAAGGTCGCTCATCGTCCCCATGGCCAGCGGGCCATTGCGGTCGTAGTCAGTGATTTTGCCCTCTGCATTGTGGATGGTCCCAAGCAGTGAGGCGAGGTACTGTGCAGGGAATTCGAGACCGCGCTCTTCCAGTTGCCGGGTGAATTGCTCCAGGAAGCACTCGGCCCAGCTTCCCCAGAGGGAGACGAACTCCAGAAGTGTGCCGTCCTTGTCGAACAGGATCGCGGATATGGCATGATTTCCTTGCGGAGTGATGAGCTCAGGCATGGTGCGGCCCCCTTTAGTCAACCGTTATGTCATGTCATTGAATTATTCGTATGCCAGAATACTGGAATAAACATAAGTCCATTCTCCCAAATTACTTCGTTTGGAGTGCCATCTATGAGCTGCTAAGACATTAATTGCATTTTCTACAACAGCTGAACTTTAACTGGGCTGAGAACTTGCATCTATTGCACTTTGTACATCTGAAATTGGTGAAATAGATGCTTTTGGCCCTAAATCAGAAAATCAACTGTACGAAATACAACAGAAGCCAACGTACCGCAGGAAAATGGACTTTCTACTGCACAAAGTGCAATCATTCTCGAAAGTATAGACATTCCACAAACTGAAAATCACTGAAATCACTCTAGGAGTGCAGCCATTCCAGATATTTTCACTTTAGAAGCCACCGCTTCTTTTACAGGCGGCACCCCTCTAACTATGCCGCTGATTATTTCAGCTTATCCAGTGCCGCCTGGGCAGTCTGCTGCGCTTCCTTGAGAGCCTCGGCTGCCGGAATATTCTCGATCTGGACCTTGTCCGCAGCGATAGTTAGCGCATCGTTGATTTTGCCGCCAGTTGGATCCTGGAACGGGGCGGAGGCATGAGATGCCTGCATCAATGGGATTTTGATCTGCGGATTGGTCCCGCTGAACGAGACGAATGCCGGATCCTCCAGTGCAGACTGGCGGACAGCGATGTAGCCGGTGTTAATGGACCAGAAGGCAGTATTCTCAGAGTTCGTGAAGTACGCCAGCCATTTCAGGGCTGCCTGCTTCTCGGCATCTCCGGCCTTAGCCGGAATACCGGCCATAATCGCCTGTGCCACCGGCTTGCCTTCACCCATTCCAGCCCAGCCCGGCTGTTCCATTGCGGAGACGATGCTGAAATCGAGATCTCCCTGGTCACCGCTGGAGCCGATGTAGCCGGCTGCCTGGCCTTTCATCACATCGTCAATGGTCTTGTACCAGTACTCCCAGCCCTGTCCGCCGGAATGGATCCGCATGATCTTATCTTCATGAATCCATTTGCGGAACAGGTCCCAGGTCTCGATCCACTCAGGGGAATCGATCGTTATTTTCTTGCCATCTTCGCTAAGAATGCTGCCGCCCTTGCTCAGCACGGCATCGATCATATTGCCGGAGCCCCACATCGGCTCCCAGCCGTAGAAGCTCGTTTTGTCTCCGTTTTTGACAGCCATTTTCTCTGCTGCCGCAGCGAGGTCTTCCCAGGTCTTGATCTGGCTGGCGTCAATCCCGCTTTTCGCAAAAGCATCCTTGCGGTAATACATAATCTGTGTCGTTCCGTACATCGGAAGGAAATATTGCTTGCCGTCGACCTGGCCCTGGCTCAGGAAGGTCTGGACAAAATCCTCTTTATTGAAATCCGGCTGCTCCGCAATCAGCTCATCCACCGGTGCAAAATATCCCTTGCGCGCCCAGTCTATATTGGAAGAGAGCACAGCAGCAGGTACCTGTCCGGTGGCGATGGCCGCCTGGAGCTTCTGCTCCGTTTCCGTATAATCCGCCTGCACGATGCCTTTGACGATCACTTCCTGCTGTGAGGCGTTGAATTTCTGAATGAGCTTCTCCATATTTTCCCCAAGCTTGCCGCCGAGTCCATACCAGAATTCAATCGTTACCGGTCCGCTTGGGGCCGCAGCAGCTTCAGCAGCAGGAGCAGACGATGCTCCGCTCGCCTCCGTAACATCATTAGAAGCGGTATTTCCGCCGCAAGCCGTGAGTACTGAGAACCCGGCAATCATGGACATCGCTGACAACCTTTTTAATACGTTCATCATCATTCTCCTCTTTGTTTGAAAATGTAAGATTTTAGCCTTTGCTGGAACCGGCGGTCATATTGACACTTTGCATAATCGTTTTTTGCGCCAGCAGGAAGACAAGCAGCAACGGGGCGATGGTGAAGCTGCTCGCGGCCATAATCAGCGGCCATTTTAATCCGTAAGCACCTCCTTCCACGAAGAAGCTGCGCAGACCGGCGGACACCAGCTGCAGGCCGGGATCCTTGGTAATCAGCATCGGCCAGAAATAATTGTTGTACTGCTCGATGAAAGTAATCAGCGCAAGTACCGCGAAGGAAGACCTTGTGACCGGCACCAGCACCGTCCAGAGAATCCGCATATGGGATGCGCCGTCCACCTCACCGGCCTCGACCAGCTCATGCGATACCTGCAGGAATGCTTGTCTGACCAGAAAGATCGCAAAGACGCTCACACAGTTGGAGAGAATCAGGCCGCCGTAAGAATTGAGCAGATGCAGCTCGGATAGCACCAGATAACCGGGCAGGTAGACTGCGGTAGCAGGTACCATGTAACCGAACAGGATCACTCCGGCAAAAACACCCTTCAGGCGGAATTTCATATGTGTAAGCGCGTAGGCCATCATGCCTGAGTTGATCACCTGCAGAACGACGATGGCGGTGGCGACGAAGATGCTGTTGCCCATATACCGTGCGAATGGAGCCTCGTTCCAGGCTGCGGCAAAATTGCTCCAGAGCGGTACCTCAGGCCAGAGTGTTGGCGGGGAGCGCCAGATTTCATCATTAGTTTTCAAAGCGCTGGTAACCATCCAGTAGAACGGAAAGGCCATCAGCAGGGCAATTACGGCGAAAAAAAGTTGGCGGACCGGTTGGACCAGCCGGGTGAATATACGCAAGCGGTGAGACCTCCTTTTGGATAGACGCAAAATCACTGATAATGTGTGGTCCGTTTACTGACGCCGAGCGAGAATACCGACAGCAGCATGCAGATGAAGACCAGAACCACTGCCACGGTTGAAGCCTCACCGATCTGGAAGGACTCGAAGGCTGACTGATAATACAGATACAGCAGGGTGCGGGTGGAGCCGGACGGGCCTCCCTGTGTCAGGACATTGATCTGATCGTAAGCCTGAAGGGCTTGGATAATCTGCACCACGAACAGAAACAGGGTGGTCGGCGAGATCAGCGGCAGGGTAATACGGAAGAACTTCTGCAGTGCGCTGGCCCCGTCAAGCTCGCCGGCTTCCAGCAGATCGGAAGGGACATTCCGCAGCGCCACCAGATAAAAGATCATCGCCCAGCCTACCGATTTCCAGACCGTTACGAACAGCACGCCGATTAGCGCCCACTTGGGGTCCTGCAGCCAGCCGATCGGTTCCAGGCCAAGGAAATTCAGCACGGTATTGGCGAGTCCGACATCAGGCTCGTAGATCCAGGACCAGACAATGGATACGGCGACGGTTGGCGTAACCCACGGGGAGAACAAGAGCGCCTGGTACAGTGCGGAGCCTCCCAGCTTCCGGTTCATCAGCAGCGCAAGTCCGAGTCCGATCGAGATGACCGGCAGCACGCTGCCTGCACAGAAGAGCACGGTGACCCTCAGCGCTTTGTAAAAGGAAGGGTTGCTGAAGAGATCGGCATAGTTTTGCAGCCCGACAAAGATTTTGTCCGGACTCATGAAGTCCCATTCCGTAAGGCTGAGATACAGCACATACAGCAGCGGGGCAAGCCAGAATAGAATGAACGGGATCATCGCCGGCAGTGTGAACAGCACCGGTTTTAGGCCGTTTATTACCTTGGAGCGTGTCATTTTTGTTCGGATACCCCATTCCATCGTCTAAGTTTTGCGGTATAATGCTGAAGAAGTGCACTCTGTTCAAAAAAAATTGTACACTCAAGCAGACGTCTTATGGTCAAGCGGAAGTAAAGCACGTTTAGAAATTATGTAAAATTTGCAGAAATGCTGCTGTGTTGCTTCAGTTTTGTGTAATGTAGAGAAAACAAGTCTAATTGGAGTGAAGGTGCAGCGAATGAAACAGGCCGCATTTGGCGAGGACAATGGGCAGTTATCCCCACGGGAGCAAGTGCTGCGTCCCATGATTGATGCGATTGCGCAGACTATGGATTTATACGGGGCAAATTATTCCTTCGGACAGCTCTACGGGATCATGTTTTTTGAGGATAAGCCGATGACACTTGAGGAAATGAAGCAGGTTATGAATATGAGCAAGAGCAATATGAGCTATGGCGTCCGTTCACTGATCGCCTCCCGGATGGTAACGAAGCTTGAGGAGAAGCGGGACCGGAAGGAGCTGTATGCGGCGGAGACGGACTTTTTTCAGGCGTTCAGGAATTTCTTCACCTTGAAGCTGCAGCGGGAGATTGACGTGATGCAGGACGCGATGGGAACGGCGGTGCCTGAGCTGGAATCGTTGATCCAGGCCGAAGATACTCCGGAGGAAGAGCGCCAGTCCTGCCGCAGAGACCTGGACAAGCTGCAGCATGCGATGGATTATTACAGCTGGCTGCAGCGTTTTGTGGACGGGTTGGAGGAAGGGAAAGTGTTTGGCGGGCCTGCAGGCAGGACGTAAGTTCAGTGCATCAGGCCGCAGCGTTCAGGAGTGCCGAATAACGGGCTGTGGTGACGGGGCGAGCGCGAAAAACAACGGTAAAAATCCCGTTGATTCTGCCGCCGGCAGGCCAATCGAGGAAATCAACGGTAAAAATCCC
>NZ_LN831206.1:26919-29645 GCF_001368795.1 Paenibacillus ihuae | reverse complement strand
CCGCCGCCAGCGGGCCGAACGAGGAAATCATCAGGAAAATTTTCCACTATAAGCTTGTTGCGTGTGTTTGAGAGAGATTTTGGTGGAGAAATTCCACTTAGATATCACAGTACGGACGATAATTAAGATTCCATAAGTCAGATGATCAACAGGCCATAAATCTATTAGATTGAAAGATGCCTAAGAGCCCCTCAGGGAAACAGCCAAGAGATCGGATGTCCTTCCGCTGTTTGCTGTCATGAGGGGGTTTTTTGCGTAGGGAAAAGGGGAACATTGGCTTACGGATCGTTATTTTTTAGGGCGGATAGTGCTTGTGTTATGACAAAAAGGCAATATTTCAGGGATGTATCATACGATTCGTTTGGGTTTGATTGCTGGTGTGTACGAATCGTTTATGAAGAAATAAATCATGCTATAATTTTTCCAGGAGGATGGGCCAATGGATGAACTGGATCATAATATTCTCACGCTGCTGGAACGAAACGGAAGGCTGTCTCATGAGGAGATCGGCAAACTGCTGCATATCTCGCGGCCGTCCGTTCATCAGCGGGTTGCTAAGCTTGAAAAAAGCGGAATTATCAAAGGCTATAGAGGGCTTATCGACTGGAGCCGGCTGGATCAGAAGATCAAGGTGGTCATCTCGGTGAAGGTGGTCAGCCGGTATTTTCAGGAGGTTGCGGACAAAATAGTAGAGATGGAGATTCCGGGGGTAACCCTGATGGAATGTCTGCGGATGGCCGGGGAGTGGTGCATGATGCTGAAAGTGCGGGTAGGCTCACCGGAGCAGATTACGCTGCTGATTGATGAAATTGTCAAAATCCCCGAAGTGAAGGAAACGTCGACCACCTTTGTGTTATCCACTATCTATGAAGACGGCTTGAAGGGAATGTAGCACGCTTTGTAATAATATAGAAAGCTAATATTCATAGGGAGGGGAATCATGAGTCAGACCGCTAAAGTCCAGGCCAAAGCACCACGCGCCGGTAAAACAAGCAGTTCGCTCTACATAGAAGGCTTGGCGCTGGTAGCCGTCTATTTATTCTGGGGAGGCACCTATCTGGGCATGAAGGTAGCGATTGAGAGTATGCCGCCCTTTCTGATGGCCGGAGCCCGCTTCTTCTCAGCGGGACTGGTGCTCTATATCATCTCCAGATTAACAGGCGCCCGGCGTCCCGGATTCCTGGAATGGCGTTCGGCCGTGATTGTAGGTGCTTTGCTGCTGCTTGGCGGCAACGGTATGGTGGCCTGGGCGGAACAGAGGGTGTCTTCGTCGGTAGCTTCCTTAATCATTGCGGCCGTTCCGGTCTGGATGATGCTGCTCGGCTGGTTTGGTAAAAACGGCAAGCGCCCCGGCACAGGAGTAATTTCCGGGATTGTTCTAGGCTTCCTCGGCATCGCCGTGCTGGTGCTTCAACCGGGACAGGGCAGTGCTGCCGGTAAAGGCTTCGATATCATCGGTATCACTGCCCTGCTTGCGGCTTCGATCAGCTGGGCAGCCGGTTCAATGTATTCGCGCAGCGCCAAGCTGCCGGGTTCCCCGCTGATGTCGACCGCGGCGCAAATGCTGACCGGCGGCGTCCTGCTGATTATTTTCTCCTATTTCACCGGAGACTGGGGGGAGCTGGAGGTCGCGGGAATTACCGCCCGCTCGTATCTTGCCTTTGGCTACCTGGTCTTATTCGGCTCGATTGTCGCATATACAGCTTATATCTGGCTGCTCAAAAATGCGGAACCGTCCCTTGTCTCCACCTATGCTTTTGTGAATCCGGTCGTTGCCGTCCTGCTTGGCTGGCTGCTGGCCGGTGAGCAGCTTACCGCCGGAACCTGGGCCGCCGCAGTAATTATTATCGCTGCGGTCGTCATTGTCACCGTCTTTCGAAACCGCGTCCAGGGCGGGAAGCGGGAGGACTCAAGCAACGCTTGATATACATTTTTTGGGTGTTCCACTACACTAAAAGCATGTTAACCGAAAGGGTGGAAGCCATGTTTGATATGTTGAAGGTAGGCCGCAATATCGCCAAGTTGAGAGGGCAGACGGGGATTACGCAAATGGGGCTGGCGGACAAGCTGGGCATCAGCTACCAGGCGGTCAGCAACTGGGAACGCGGAACAAGCATGCCGGATATTGCGAAGCTGCCGCAGCTGGCGGAGATTTTCGATGTCAGCATTGAAGAGATTCTTGAAGAAGGAAAAGGAAGCCGGCTAATTACAAGTATGCTGGGCAACAAAACCGGAGAATACCTGCAGCAGCATGAGATATCCGTAGATGAGCTTTCCGAAGTCGCACCGCTACTTAATATGGAGCAGATTGGGGAGGTATTCGAACAAGTGAAGGACAAAGTCTCACTCAGGGATCTGTTGCCGCTTGCTCCGTTTCTGAGCGATGAAGTGCTGGATGAATGCGCACGGAAGGCGATGGAAGGCGGAACGCTCAGCGATCTGGTCCCATTGGCGTCGTTTCTGAGCGATGAAGTGCTGGATGAATGTGCGCGGAAGGCGATGGAAGGCGGAACCCTTAGTGATCTGGTCCCATTGGCCTCATTTCTGAGCGAAGAACTGCTGAATGAATGTGCACAGAAGGTGATAGACAGCGGGAACATCAGCGATCTGGTCCCGCTGGCCCCTTTTCTGGACAGCGATATTGCGGATGTAATTGCTCTGCGGATGTTTGCTAAATAACCGCATTAGTTACCGTTGCTGACGAATAATACGGATGAACGCAAAAA
>NZ_LN831206.1:14684-26359 GCF_001368795.1 Paenibacillus ihuae | reverse complement strand
ATCGATGATATAGTCGCAGACTTCAACGCGGGACAGATCCAGGATCAGCTGATTGCGGCTCTCGCTGCGCCGTTTGTCCGGCACATGCAGGCACCAGTCCGGATGGGCGCGGTACAGCTCGCTGTCCTGCGAGACCATTTCCGGCTCGAACCAGAGCCCGAACTGCATGCCGAGCCGTTTCACCCGTTCGGCCAGATCGGACAGGCCCAGCGGCAGCTTGCGCTTATCGACGAACCAGTCTCCGAGTGAAGTGGTGTCGTCGTCACGATGCCCAAACCAGCCGTCGTCGAGTACGAACAGCTCGATGCCGAGAGCCTGTCCGGCGCGGGCGATGTCTTCGATTTTATCAGCGTCGAAGCCGAAATACGTGGCTTCCCAGTTGTTGATCAGTACCGGACGCGGTTCGTCGCGGAACAGTCCGCGCACAAGCCGCTGACGGTACAGCCGGTGGTACGTCCGGGACATGCCGCCGATTCCCTGGTCGGAATAGACGAGCACCGCTTCCGGCGTCTGGAAGCTGTCACCAGGCTCAAGCAGCCACTGGAAGCCGAACGGATTGATCCCCATGGTGACACGGGTAGATCCGTACTGGTCCACCTCCGCTTCGGCAAGGAAGTTGCCGCTGTACACCAGATTGAAGCCGTAGGCTTCACCGCTGTTCTCCCCGGTATTCGGGGAGAGCAGGGCGAGGAACGGATTCTGCTGGTGGCTGCTCGCCCCCCGCTTGCTGTCAATACCCTGCCGGCCGGTGTGCAGCGGAGCACGGACAACATGCCGTTCCCGGGCCCACGAGCCGGAGAGGTGCAGCAGCTCATAATTGGCATGCGGGAAATCCAGCGAAGCGGATAGAGCGCGTTCCAGCTTAAGCGGCTGCTTGCCGGTATTGATCAGGCGTGCTGAGCGGATGATCGCATCATACCCTGTCATAACAGAATAGGACAATTCTGCCCGCAGTCCCGCACCGGCGTCTTCAAGTATCAGTACCAGCGTTTCAGCTTCTTCATCGCTTTCCGCATAAACCGCCGGCAGGCCTTCAAGCGGGGCTTTTCCTTTTACAATACTATGGGATACATACGTCAGCTCTGTTACGGATGTGCCGTTTGACAGCCCGGCTACATAGGCCGGTTCCCGGAAATCACCTGAGCCATAACCCGGGTATTCTTGAGGAAGCGTATCCAATGAGAACTCCCATTCTCCGGGAAAAACGCTGCTGCTGAATCCTCTGCCTCGGGGCTCGAAGAGATCGGAGACAGCGGAGCTGCGGATTTTTTTGCCCCAGTACAGATGTGTCGGGTAGGCACCGCGGACAATGTTGAATACATAACTGGTATTTTCGGTTTGCAGATGGAAAATCTGCTGCTCTGGAGCATAGTGAATAGACAAGGAAACAACCTCCTATAGCTGCTTGCGGAATGTGAAGATTCAGCCTCATTATAAGTCTGTTCACTCCGCAAGCGTATGGAGAAAAGCAGAATCAATATGGAGAAATGTCGTTTATTTGGCAGGAATAAAGCTATTCCGTTTGCCGCAGCCGTTCAACAATGCTGGCCTTGCTCAGCATCCTGTAGGAGCTTAATGTTACTGTATAAGCAATAGCAGCAAGAACCGGAACGACCAGGATAAACGGCAGCCAGCTCATGCGAAAGACGGTAAAGGCCATGCCCTCCGCGATGCTTTTGGAGATGCTGTAGGTCAGAAAAACACCCAAAGTGGAGGTAATGGCTGTGGTTAGGAGCACATTGTACAGCCCTTCATAGATCAACATTTTTTTCAGCTGCCGCTTGGTCATCCCGATGCTCTCCAGCAGGGCGAACTCATTCCGCCGTGTAATGACCCCCGTAACAACCGTATTGATGTAATTAAGGATTCCGATCAGTGCAATGACGAAGCTCAGCCCGTAGCCGACGATCTGAAAAATACGGATAAACCCGCTCAGCTCCTGCCTGTAATCCTCCCTTGATTTGTACACCAGCTCATCGCTTGAAGCGGCAAGAGACTTGGCGGTCTGTGAAGCACTGTCCAGCTTGGCCGGGTCAATATGCAGCGTTGCCGACAGCGCCATCGGCGGATCACTGCCCTCAGGCAGCTCCCTTGTCAACTCAGAGGAAGGAAAGAATGCACTATAGCCATACACTGGGAAAGCTTGCGTGGTAGCAGCATACAGAGCATCGTAGTTCAATACAGCCATGACCTCATAGCTTTTGCCAAGCTCCTTATACTCAATATGGTCACCTGGATGGTAGTAGGAGATGTTATTGTCATCCGGCATGATGACTTCCGTCACCAGCACATAGTCTCCGGAGGCGAATTTCTGCGGATCAAAATGGCCTTCGACGACATCCTTCTGCACCAGGTTATACCAGCCGTCATCAATGCCATATAGCTTAAGGTAAATGAGTTGTTGCTTCAGAACGTCAGGCAGGGCAAGATCAGACGGGTAAGTCAATGCTAGTGGCTCCAGTATTGACCGTATGGTGTCATCCATATGATAAAGCTCGCTGGTAAAATAGACCTTCTCCACGCTCTTGACTCCGTCGATCCCCGCTAACTTCCTGCTGAACGCTTCCGACAGCTTATAGGGATCACCCGGACGCTCGCCAAATGACTGCATGACCGCTTGATTGCGGATAACCACATCCCCGGATATAAATGAACTTAGGTATTTATTCACATCCAGCGAAGAGATGACGGTAAAAATAATGCTGAACAGAATCATGCTTAAGGAGAGCGAGGTCAGCATGAGACAGAGCTTCTTTTTATTGCGGAACAGGTTAGTAAAAGCCATGCTGTAGAGCTTGCCTCCGCGTTTCGAACGTTTCTTCTTCCGGCGCTTTGCGCTGACGCCTGAGAACCTGACCGCTTCCACCGGCGCAATCCGCGCAGCCATCCGTCCCGGCTTACTGGCAGCTATCCATACCGTCACATAGGCGAAAAAAGCCGCGCCGATAAAAATCCACGGGCTGGCCGAATAGGCAGCTTCCATGGGTTCACTTGAGAACGTGTTCAGCAGCGGAGTCAACAGCCGTCCGATTCCGTAACCGGCAGCGAGGCCGAAGGGCAAACCGAGCAGGTACAGCAGCTGTGACTGGATCGTAATGATCCGCCTCAGCTGCTTCGGTGTCGTCCCGATCGCTTTTAGCAGGCCGTAAAATTTAACATCGCGCACGACGGATATGTAAAAGATATTATAAATCAGCAAATATCCGCTAAGCATAATAATGAGGATGACCGCCAAATAGGGAACGAAATCGAGGAGGTTTTCAGAGAAGGATGAGGCTGTGTACCCCCAGTTGATCCCGATCGGCACATCCACACCTGTATCCGCGAGCACTTTGTCCAGTTTCTTTTCGATATCAAAGGCATTCTTGAACATTACGCTCAGCTCTGAGGTGTTCACATAGGAACCGCTGGCTATGGATTTTGCCGGATCGATTCCGGACAGATTCTTTTGTACCCAGGCTTCCGAGACAAAGGTCAGTCCTGCGAGCGCCAGATGTTTATCCGCCTCATAATAGCCCGAAACGATAAAATTCTGCTGAATCACACGCTCCCCCGTATCAATGTCCAGCTGAACCTGCTGCCCCAGCGCATGGCGGATACCGAGTTTATCCATAACCCATGTGTTCAGCACAACCTCGTTCTCAGCAGCAGGCAGGCTGCCTTCTATAAAGGAAATAAAACCATGCTTGGCGTAGGCTTCATCAATCCGTTTAACCTCCACCGGGCTGTCCCGGAAGACCTCATTCCGCAAGTTCCCAGCATTTAGCGAAACGCTGTATTCCTGAATGGAGGGATGTTTCTTTAATGTTTCTATCTGTTCAGGAGTAACCCGTTTGAAGCCTCCGTGAAAATCAGTGCCGACGGTCTTCATCCGGGTCAGCTCCGTCGATTTATTCAGGCTCAGGACCATCGTGAAAATAGAGGTGATAAGTAGTGTCGTCAGAGTAACAGCACAGATCACAGCCAGATTGCGCAGCGGATTAGCCCGCAGGCTTTGGAGGGAGAGGCGGGTGATAATCTTGCGGTTGTTCGTGGTGATCATAACTGGGGGGCTCCGCTTGCGGCCGGGCTGCCGGATACAATCCGCCCGTCTTCAATCCGGATAATGCGGTCGGCGGTCTGGGCAATGCTCTCGTTGTGGGTAATCATGACAATGGTCTGATTAAATTTCTCGCTCATCTGCTTCAGCAGAATCATGACCTCCTGGCTGGTTTTGCTGTCGAGATTGCCAGTAGGCTCGTCCGCCAGAATGATTGATGGCTTGGTAGCCAACGCTCTGGCAATCGCGACACGCTGCTGCTGGCCGCCGGACAGGTTCGCAGGCAGATTGTGGATTTTTTCCTGCAGACCCAGGGCCCGGATTACCTCATCCAGATATTCCTGATCGATTCTGCCGCCGTCAAGCTCTATGGGAAGCAGGATATTCTCGAGCACATTCAGGACCGGTACGAGATTGTAGCTCTGAAAAACGAATCCGACCGACCGGCGTCTGAATATCGTCAGCTTCTCATCGCTCATGGCAAAAATATCGTTCCCGCCTACGATAACTTTGCCTGCAGTAGCCCGGTCCAGACCGCCCAGCATGTGCAGTAGGGTGCTTTTTCCGCTGCCGCTGGTGCCGACAATCGCCAGGAATTCGCCTTGCTCAACGGATAGTGAGATATCGTCCAGCGCCTTTACCGTGGTTTGTGGATCTTTTCCATAATATTTCTTCAGATGCTCGATGCTTAAAATAGGCATAGCTGATTCCCCTCCATCATCCTTGAATGCTTCCTAAGATATCAGACAAATCTAACCGGGCAGTGTCTGAAATCTGACGGTATTGACACAATTAGAGCTGAGGGAGGAAGATGGAGAGCTTGGTTCCTTGGCCGGGCTCAGATGCCGCCGTAATAAAACCTCCCTGGATGCTGATGATCTTCCGCGTTAAATACAGACCGATTCCGATGCCTTCATATTCTCTGGCGCCCTGTCCCCGGTAAAAACGTTTGAAAATATGCTCAAGCTCATCCTTCGCAATCCCTATCCCTGTATCGGAAATATCAATCCGCGTAAACATTTCATTACTCTCGGCTACAATCCGGATGCTGCCGCCCGTATTCGTATATTTCACCGCATTCTCCAGCATGTTGAACAGCGCCTCACTGGTCCACTTATGATCATGACGGGCAGCCGTACCGGGATCGCATTCAATTTGGATGCCGATTTCTTTATTTTCCGTGCGTGTATAGATGTGTGATAAGGCACTGGTAATCGTCGCAATGACGGGTTTAACCTCACTCTGCAGGGTGATCATGCCCGTTTCCAGCCGGGATAATTTGATCAGCGAGGTGATCAACCATTCCAGCTTGTCCGACTGAGCCTCGATCTGATCCAGCAGTAGCCGGGTATCCCCGTCCAGGTCCGGTGTTTCGGCAAGCAGCTGGCTATAGAGCAGGATATTGGAGAGGGGTGTTTTGGTCTGATGGGAGATATCCGAGATCAGCTCTTTGATGGTGTTCTTTTCAGTCTCCAGATGCTGCTCATTCGCTTTGTTGATCTCAATGTAACGTAATAATTTATGCTCAAGGGAAGAGAGGCTTGTCTCGTCAAAATGGGTCAGCTTCGCCCGTCCGTGAATCGCCCGGTCCACCATTTCATCCAAAGCATTCATGAAGCCGGCAACCTGCCGCCGCTGTATCCAGCTCCACAAAGCGCCTGCGAATAGTATAGAAAACACGAAGAGGACGGTAAGGTTAAGGAATACATGATTTACTCCGTTCAGATAGGTGGCCGTTCCAGTGTAACCCAATACCAGCAGCAGAAAGATTACGGGGAAAATAAGGCTAACACGTTTAGAGGGCCGGAACTTCTTGCCGCTCTTCATGGGTTTGGCCTTTCCGCCCACATATACCCCAGGCCGTAGACTGTTTTTATGTATTTTGGCTCCGCAGGTTTATCCTCAATCTTGGCCCGCAACCGTTTGATGGCTACCGTCAGTGCATTCTCATCCACAAACTCCGCGTCCTGCGACCAGATTTTATCAATTAACTGCTCTCTATTTAAAATGATGCCGGGGTTGGAGACCAGAAGGTTCAGCAGCTTGATCTCCGTTTTGCTCAGGGTCAATTGCTCCTTGTGCTTATAGAATTCCAGTTTTCCGAAGTCTAGACTCAAGGGGCCGATCGTTATTTTGTCCTCCGGCTGCGGGGCGGCTCTTTTGAGAACAGCCATCACCCGGGCCCGCAGAATCATCAGGCTGAACGGTTTGGTGATATAATCGTCCCCCCCCAGGGCAAACCCGGTGACAATATCCGGCTCCATGTCGTTGGCAGTCAGGAAAATAACCGGTACCTCTGAGGTTCTCCGGATCTTTTCGCAGTAATCCAGGCCGCTTCCGTCAGGGAGATTAATATCCAGCAGAATCAGATCTACCGGGGTCGAGGTGAATATTTGCTCGGCCATAGCCAGCGTATAGGCTTGTTCAATGTTCAGGCCGCTCTGGGCAAGTGATAGAGCGATTCCTTTGTTCAGGCTCCGGTCATCCTCGACAATTAATAGTGTCTTCAATGGAACTGCTCCTTTGTTCTGCCGTATCAATTCAGCAGCTATATTAAGGAATACCTGCAACAATTATACACAGTTTGGAGCTTTAAAGTCTCTGATCGGCGGCAAAGGGGCTTGTTTCATCCTTCAGCAGCCTGCAGTCCTAACTCTGCCCCGTCTAAGGTCCAGTTCATAAAACCGTCCACGGTCTGTTTTGAAAGTCTGCGGATTACCCTAGAATAAGGCTATAAGGTTAAGGTCAACGAAAGGCGGTGAGAAAAAATGCAAAATAGAAAAGGTAACGGACTTGCCATTGTCCTGATTGTGATCGGAGCGGTTATGCTGCTCGGAGTGCTGCCCCAACTGATTCACGGAATCTTCGGAATCCTGTTTCCAGTCCTGCTGGTGGCTCTCGGGTACTACGGAATTAAAAGCGGACGCAAGATTATCGGCTGGGTAGTGCTGTTCATCGGTGTCATGGCTTTGATCTCGAAGCTGTCCTGGATTATTGGACCGCTGCTCGGGGTTGCACTGGTTGTCTGGGGCATCTCGGTACTGAAAGGCAGAAGAGGCAGAACATACTAAGCTTTAGAAGATTACTTAATTAAGAAGCAGGGAGGGAGCAGGAAATCATGAGTGTTTTTCGCCGCATGAGGGATATTACGGTAGCTAATCTAAATGAACGTCTGGAACAAAGCCAGGACCCCGTGAAGCTGATCGATCAATTCTTACATTCAACCCGTGAGGAGATCACTGAAGCCGAAAGGTTGTACCAGCAATACGCTTCCCACACGAAGCAATTGCAGCAGCAGGTGAATCAGGCTACGGCCATGAGAAATAAACGTGAAGAGCAGGCGCTGCTGGCACTGAAGGCCGGAGAGGATAATCTGGCGAAGATGGCTTTGCAGGAGAAGATTATTCACGAGGAAAAGCTGGAGCAGTACAGCGGGCTGCTGGAACAGAGCCAAGGATCGCTGTATGAGCTGGAAAGTCAGCTGAATGAACTGAAGGTCGAATATCAGACGGTGTATAACAAACGCCAGTATTATGCAGCGCGGATGGAGTCACTAAGGCTTCAGCAGCGCATGAACCAGAGAGCAACAGCCTACGGCAATGGCAGTGACGTTCCCAAAATGTTCGGCCGGCTCGAAGACCGCATGAACGATTGGGAGCTGGAAGCGAAGAGTCTCCGTGACCTGCGCCGTATGGGACAGGAATACGCGGTGCAGGCCGGTGAAACGGTGGCAACGGTGCTGGAAAGAGAAATGGCCCGGCTGAAGGAGAAGCTTAACAATGGCGGAAAGGAGTAGTTCTATGACCCGATTGTATCGTTCAACCCGTGACAAGGTGATGACAGGGCTGGCTGGAGGATTGTCCGAGACTCTCGGTATTGACTCTACCCTGTTCCGGATTCTGCTGCTGGTCAGCATTCCGTTTACCGGAGGCACGACAATTCTGGTATATCTCATCGCAGCAATGGTTATCCCGAAGGAGCCTACACAGTACAATCCGTTCGGACCTGGACCGGGAGCACCCGGCGGCCCATACGGCGGACCGTTCACTGGCGGCCCCGGATATGGACGCGGACCGCAAGGCCCGCAAGGACAGGGAGGATATGGCGGACACGGCGGACAGCCCGGCTATAACCCCGGGTATGATAAAGCCAATGCCAATGCTTACTCGGCTCAAGACTCCGGTCTGGATGCCATGATGAAGGATATTGAGAAGAAGGCACTGCAAAAAGAAGTAGAAGAACTGAAACAAAAACTTGCTAAATACGAGAAGGGAGAAGTGTAAATCATGGGAGTATTTCAACGGATTAAAGATATGACAAAGGCGTCGGTAAACGACTTGCTGGATAAAGTAGAGGACCCAATCGTAATGCTGAACCAATATCTGCGCGATATGGAGGCTGAAATTCACGAAGCTGAGGTAACAGTTGCCAAGCAAATGGCTAACGAACGCCGCATGAAACAGCGTGTTGAGGAAGCAGCTAAAATGTCCGGACAGCGTGCAGCCCAGGCTGAACTTGCGCTGAAGAACGGACAGGAGGAAGTTACCCGCAAGCTGCTGGAAGAAAAGATCTACTTCGACCAGAAGCAAGTGGAATACGGCGATCTTCACGCTCAGGCAGAAGTGCAGGCCAAAGAACTGGTACAGCAGCTGCATGAAATGAAGGATGAGTTCTATAAGCTGCGCAACAAACGCAATGAGCTGGTATCCCGCGCCCAAATGGCCAAGGCCAAAAAGCAAATGTCACAGATCAGCAGCGTTCATTCTATTGAGAGCGGCAGCGCATCCCTCGGCTTCCACCGTATGGAAGAAAAAATTATGCAGCTTGAAGCAGAAGCAGATGTTATGCGTGCCCCTTACAGCCCGTCGGCTGGTGTGTACACCAAACCGGTTGACGCCGAAAAACAGCTGAAAGTGGAAGAACAGCTTGCAGCACTGAAGAGCAAATTGAACCCGACAGCTGGAACACCATCTTTAGACAAAAAAGAAGACTAATGCCTGTTCCTAAAAACTAGGCAGATATGATATGCTGAACAAGGTAAAGCCATACGGTATGGATCTCCATACCGGTATGGCTTTTATAGCGGGATGCGGTAAACAGACTTTATACTATAGCAACAATTAAATTAGGCTAAAGAAGCTGATTCTCCGCGGAATAGGTGGAGATTCCCTTTTTATATAGGATAGGCATAGACCGGTTTTGCTCCGCAAAACTTAAGACTATGCTTACGAAGTTAGTTTTGCTCCGCAAAACTTTTAGGAGGTGCGAAATGGATAAACGGAACCGTTTGATTGCCATTGGACTTATTGGTGTGGGCTGCTTGATGATTTTTGGCAAATGGATCGGATTTTTCTCCGTTGTCGCGCTTCTGTTCCTGCTGCTGGGGATCTACCGGACGACGTCGGGCAAGGTCAAGCAGGGCTATAAGCTGCTCGGAATCGGCGCAGTGCTGCTGCTGCTGGATCATTTGCTGCTGGTGCTGGGCATCTGCCTGATCTCGCTCGGGATGTTTTTTGTGAAATCCAAACGGCTGCAGCGCGGAAAAGGGTTCATGCAGAAGCAGAGCTTCTCATCTCGGTTTGACTGGGACCTGTCACCTTGGGTAATGCGCAGTCTGAGCGCGTGGCATGTGCTTGGGGAGGCTGATGTGGATCTTTCGCTGGCGATGGCCGAGGATAAGGAGACAGTCATGCTGTTTCAGGGTGTATTCGGCGACATGGACCTTCATCTGACCGAGGATTATGGTGTGGAGATTGAAGCGTTTGTGCTGTTCGGATCGATTGAATTCGGCAGCCACCGCGACACGGGGATGATGAACAGGCTGAACTGGAGATCGGCCAACTATGATACCAGTGAGCATAAGGTAAAGTTCAATATCTCCTATTTGATGGGCGACCTGGATGTGCGGTTATCCTGACAGCCTGACATTTGATTAGAGAGGGAGGACTCCTTAGCGTGGATAAAAAGAGCAGTAATATGATGACGCGCAGCATGGGTGAGGGAGCTTTATTCTCCTTTGTCATGCTGCTGGTTATCCTGTACATTATGTATACATATGGTTATTTGCAGCCTTTTGAGAACTGGGAAATCGGGATCAGGACAGCTGTGACGCTGACTCTGCTGCCGGTGGCCTTCGGGCTTGGGTTCGGCTTCTATCAGAGCTTCCGGATCAAGCGCCGGCTGGAGCTGCTGCGGGGGACTCTGGTGGCGTGGGAAAAAGGTAATCTTACCCCGGCGATGCCGGAGCTCGGCAGTGATGAGCTGGGCAGACTCGGGGAGCAGCTCGGCCGGATCAGCGGCAAGTGGGAGAATCAGGTCAATACGCTGCAGCGCCTGTCAACCAATAATGCCAAGCTGGCCGAGCAGGCACGGGTAACGGCGATTATGGAGGAGCGGCAGCGGCTTGCACGGGAGCTGCATGATGCCGTGTCCCAGCAGCTGTTCGCCATTTCCATGACGGCGACGGCTGTAGGAAGAACGCTGGAGAAGGATTTTGATAAGGCACAGCGGCAAATTGCGCTGATTGAAGAGATGTCTGCAGTAGCCCAGTCGGAGATGCGGGCACTGCTGCTGCACCTGCGTCCTGTGTACCTGGAGGGCAAAGGGCTGGAACAGGGGCTGCAGGAGCTGATCAAAGAGCTGAGGATCAAGGTTCCGATGGAGATTATTTTCGAGATGGATCCGGATGTGCATTTGCTGAAAGGCATTGAGAACCATCTGTTCCGCATCGTACAGGAAGCGATCTCGAACACATTACGCCATGCCAAGGCGGAGAAAATGGAGATCCGGCTGCACCGCCGGGGCGATACTGTCCGGCTGACGCTGCGCGATGACGGCATCGGGTTCGAGATGGACGAGAGTAAACAGACCTCCTACGGGTTATCGAATATGCAGGAGCGGATTACGGAAACCGGAGGCTCGATCCAATTCATTACGGCGCCAGGCAAAGGCATGCGCATTGAAATTACCGTACCGTTAGTCAATGAATAGGAGGCAGGGGAAGCCATGGAGACGGAAGATATTAAAGTATTGCTGGTAGATGATCATGAGATGGTGCGGATCGGACTTGCCGCAGTGCTTGGCACCGAAGACGGAATTGAAGTGGTCGGCGAAGCCGGGAGCGGTGAAGAAGGCATCCGACTGGCACAGGAGTATAATCCGGATGTTGTGCTGATGGACCTGGTCATGGAAGGCATGGACGGTATTGAGACGACTAAACGGCTGCTGAAGCTATATCCGGATTGCAAGGTCATTGTGCTGACCAGTTATCTGGATGATGAGAAGATGTATCCTGTGATTGAAGCCGGAGCATTCAGCTATCTGCTCAAAACCTCGCGGGCCAGTGAAGTCGCGGATGCCATCCGCGCTGCGGCCCGGGGACAGTCGGTGCTGGAGTCCCAGGTGGCCTCCAAAATGATGAACCGCTTCCGCGACAATGCCAAAGGCGAGGTTCCGGCCTACAAGGAGCTTACCGAACGTGAGATGGAAGTGCTGAAGCTGCTGGCCCAGGGCAAATCCAACCAGGACATTGCCGATCAGCTGATTATCGGAATTAAGACCGTGAAATTCCACGTCACGAACATCCTCGCCAAGCTGGGTGTGGAAGACCGGACCCAGGCAGCCATTTATGCATATA
>NZ_LN831206.1:11485-14271 GCF_001368795.1 Paenibacillus ihuae | reverse complement strand
CAGGCAGCCATTTATGCATATAAGAATGGGCTGGCGGAATAACCTTAACAAAACAAAGTGCCGTCTTTATGTTTTTATGCGGAACGCAAAGATGCGTTCCTTTTTTTTCTATGTCTGCCCAATTAACAAGCAAACACGATTTTCGAGGCGGCCTAAATAAAGGTAGGGCCTCGGCGGAAGCGAAGGCGGTTGTATTGAAGGATAGATTTTTATATGGTAAAATTTATATAATATAACTTATTTTATGATATTAAATTATCAAATCTATGTTGTTTAAGTTTTAATTAAAACTGCAACCGGAACACGCTTTTTAGCTTCACGCATGGTTAGGAATAGAGATGGACATATCTTTGGTGAAAAAGTCAGGAGGTTCAAGAATGTCCATTAACTTTAATGCGATGACGCGGTGTAGCGTCGACCCTGAGATTCATGAACCTTATATTAAGGAGGCTATGAATTGATAGAAGAAGCAAGAACGGAAGACCTCCCAGAAATTCTGGCTCTGCAGAAGCTGGCTTTCCAAAGAGAAGCGGAAGAAATCTACGGCCTGGATATTGAGCCACTCAAACAATCACTGGAGGAAATTCATGGAGAGTTTGAGAGATCCACGATACTGAAATTCTCGGAGAACGGCAGGATCATTGGCTCGGTCCGGGCATTCCTAGATGTGGATAACGTCTGTCATGTAGGGAAATTGATAGTGCATCCTTTGGAACAGAATAAAGGTATTGGTACGCAATTGATGAATAGGGTACACGAGGTTTTTAGGGGAAGTAGTAGTTTTCTGATCTTTACAGGTGACAGAAGCAAAGATGTACAACGGCTCTACGGCAAGTTGGGCTATCGGAAAGAGTCATTGAAGAACGTAGGTAGCTTTCAGCTGTGCTATATGAGGAGGATAAAATAAAAGATTTGAGAATGAGATAATTATTTCATCCTTCCACCGGAAAAAATCTGATAACTCCTCTCGATCATGGCATTACACTGGGACCGATCTACGAAATTGTAAATATTCAGGTACAGTCCTTGCAAATCGAGCATCTCGGTGTATTGGACGATCAAATGAATGATGAGGTTTTCCTGGATAATCCCTTCTTTCTGAAAATCAGCAAAATGGATAACATATATACGATGAGCTATAAAATTAAACAGTCTGAGCAGTATACAGAAGTGTACAGCTTTCATTGTGATGAAAAGGCGCTTGCGGCAGGGTTCTATTCATTGACCTTCGAGCCTCTGGACCTCAAGTCGATTTTCTCTGAATAAAAGTTTACGGAAGAAGAACTTTCCGGAATTTAGCTGGATGCTCCTGCGTATTGCGGATTCTGGTCTCTGGTGTATATCCCCTCTCAAAGTTGGTTATCCTGTCTAGTAGATTGATAGATTGGATGAGAGAGGGAGAGGTTATATGAGACTGGAGATCACGAGACAAGGAAAAGGTAAAATGACGCTGCTGATTCTTGGTCTGAGTCTGCTGGTGCTCTTGCTGGCCGGGTTCCGCAGCAATGCTGACCATGGAAGTGCAGCGGCTGCCGCTCCCGCTTCATCCGGCCCTGCTGCGGTGCCGCAGTCGTTGGAGCTACTGGCAGCTGTAGGTCAAGAAGTTACGGCAGCAGGTTCTCCGTTGCGGCTTGTCCTGAAATGGCAGGGAGCATACAGCGGGAACTCTGTAGACACCGTTAGGGACGCAGACCTGCTGGCAGCACAGCTTGGACTGGGGAAAGCGGAGTCCGGCGAAGAAGATGGACATGCTACTTACAGAGCTTCCGGATCTCCGGATTTGTATAGTAAGATCTCCATGTTCTGGAGTGAGCTGGGTCCGGACAGCAGCTATGTGATTGTAACTGTTGAAACCGAGGATCTGTTGAAGGCTGAGGCTTTTCAGACAGCAGCACAAGAAGCGGGGACTCTGATGCAGGCAGCTGGCATTGCGCCGGAGTGGAATGCTTCACTTCAAGGTGTAGGGTCATTGCAGGACTCCCCCCATGAAGCACTTGCTGGAATTGAAGGAACGATTGCCGGCCGGTTGTCCGGGCTGAAAGCGGTGGAAGATTATGAGGATGATACGACCTGTAGCCGGTCTTATAGTGTTCCGGGGCTGAGCCGGTTTGTGAATAGCGGAGATCAAAGGATAGCTCTGCAGGCAGCTGTACATAAGAACGGTAATGACAACAGTAACCGTGTGACCATCGGATTGCCGCTGATTACCATTGAGTATTGATTCCGCAAAATATCAGCAAAAGCTTCGTACACCAGCTCCGCGTTTGCGGAGCTTTTTGTGTAACGTTATAATAGAATATGGCTGGCAGTGGCCTACCCTTATCCCGGAGTATAAGCTGGAGTATGTAAAGGGATAAGAAAGAGTAATGGAAATTTGCGAAATCCCGAGAAAAACTGTCAGGAATGTGATAGCATCCTTTCTGCGGATATGATAAAATGACATCACGCCGTATGCGTATTTTATGTTTTAACCGGCGCTGAGAATGATTGTCAACTATATTACATACAGAGAGATGAGGAGCCATGGCTGAAAATCAAACCCTTGATGAACTGCATACACCCGGTGCTGTATTTTTTATTTTTGGGGCAACCGGAGATCTAGCCCGGCGTAAGCTTTTCCCGGCGATTTACAGTTTGTACCGTGAAGGCAAGCTGACACATGATTTTGCGGTAATTGGCGTGGCTCGGCGTCCCCGTACCCAGGAGGAATTCCGGGACGATGTGAAGGAGTCCATTCGTGAGTTCTGCCGCTACCAGGCGGGAGATGCTGCAGAATGGAATGAGTT
>NZ_LN831206.1:0-11194 GCF_001368795.1 Paenibacillus ihuae | reverse complement strand
GAGTCCATTCGTGAGTTCTGCCGCTACCAGGCGGGAGATGCTGCAGAATGGAATGAGTTCGTACAGCATTTTGAATACAAATCGCTGGACATTAACAATATCGAAGGCTTCCGTGAACTGAATGCGCAGACGGAAGTGCTCGAAGAGAAATTCCATATCCCGGGCAACCGGATGTTCTATCTGGCGCTTGCTCCCGAGCTGTTCGGCAGCGTCTCGTTTAACCTCAAAGCAGGCGGCATGCTGCAGGGCTCAGGCTGGAACCGTCTGGTGATCGAGAAGCCGTTCGGCTACAACCTGGAATCGGCAGAGCAGCTCAACGAGCAGATCCGCCAGGTGTTCAAGGAAGAGGAGATCTACCGGATCGACCACTACCTGGGCAAGGAAATGGTGCAGAACATCGAAGTGATCCGTTTTGCCAATGCATTCTTTGAACCGCTGTGGAACAATAAGCATATTGCCAACATTCAGATCACTCTAGGTGAAACCGTAGGGGTGGAAGAGCGCGGCGGGTATTACGATCATGCCGGAGCGCTTCGCGATATGGGCCAGAACCATATTTTGCAGCTGCTGACGATGATTGCGATGGAGCCGCCAAGCCGTCTGCTGGCTGAAGATATCCGGGATGAGAAGGTGAAGGTGCTGCGTTCGCTGCGTCCTTACGCCTCCCCCGAAGAGGTCCGTGAGAATGTAGTGCGCGGGCAGTATACCCAAGGCCTCTACAAAGGCAAGAGCCTTCCGGCTTACCGACAGGAGGATAAGGTGGATCCTGAATCCAACACCGAAACGTACTTTGCGGCGCGTATTTTTGTAGACAATTTCCGCTGGGCGGGAGTTCCGTTCTATATTCGTACCGGCAAACGCCTCCCTGTGAAGACAACGGAAGTGGTTGTAGAGTTCAAGGGCATGCCGACCAATGTGTACTTGGGCCAAAAGCATAATCTTGAGCCGAACCTGCTCGTTATCCGCGTGAATCCTATGGAAGGCATCTACGTGAAGATCAACGCCAAGAAGCCGGGTTCGGAGTCGGAAATTCAGCCGCTGGCAATGGATTTCTGCCAGAGCTGTATGGTCGGCATCAACTCACCGGAAGCTTACGAACGCCTGCTTCATGATGCAGCGCGCGGCGACTCCACCTATTTCACCCGGTGGGATGAAGTTTCGTCGGCCTGGTCATTCGTTGACCGGGTCGCCAAAGCCTGGAAGGAAGAGAGCAGTGATCTGGCCTCCTACCCTGCAGGTTCGTGGGGACCGGTTGAAGCGGATCAGCTGCTGGCCCAGGAGGGCTTCCACTGGTGGCCGGTGAACGGACAGGAAGAAGACAATGTGGTATGGCGCGTGAACGGCTAATTTCATAACCTTGCATAAGCTTAACAGAGCAGCGGTTCTCCAGTTCGTGGGGGATCGCTGTTTTTGCGTTTTTACTCCCTGGTTTGGGTTGTGGCAGCGGCAGCTAGTGATCTCCGTGGTTCAAACGGCGAATTTTATCAACTTATTTCACTTCCGCCGCTTTTTTGTAGATAATGTTTGCCGGATTTTGATATACTTAAAAGGATGCTTTCACTAGAAGCGGAACTGGAGACTATTATGGGATTATAATGAATCCACGGATAGAAGGGATTTGTACTCATGAGCAGAGCGCCGATTTGAGATTAGCCCCGTGCTATGGAATAGGCAGCATGAATTTATATATGAAGGGATATGTGCAATGAATAAAGCACCAGATCAGAAACTGCAACAGGAAGTGGACAAACGCAGAACGTTTGCGATCATTTCCCACCCGGATGCGGGTAAAACCACACTAACGGAGAAGCTGCTGCTGTTCGGCGGCGCGATCCGGCTCGCGGGTACCGTCAAGGCCCGTAAAGCAAGCAAGCACGCGACCAGTGACTGGATGGAAATCGAGAAGCAGCGCGGAATCTCGGTTACTTCCTCTGTAATGCAATTTGACTATTTGGACCACCGGGTGAACATTCTGGATACGCCGGGTCACCAGGATTTCAGTGAGGACACCTATCGTACCTTAACGGCTGCGGACAGTGCAGTCATGCTGATTGACGTAGCGAAGGGTGTGGAAGCGCAGACGATCAAGCTGTTCCAGGTCTGCGCGAAGCGCGGCATCCCGATCTTTACCTTCATTAACAAGCTGGACCGTGAAGGCCAGAGCCCGTTTGATCTGATGGAGGAGCTGGAGAACGTACTGGGCATCCGCTCCGTACCGATGAACTGGCCAATCGGAAGCGGCCGCGAGCTGTGCGGTGTATATGACCGGATGAAGAATCAGGTGGAGCTGTTCCAGGGTGACGATCACTCAGTCATCAAGGTACAGAAGGTGGAGAGCTACCGCGACCCGATTATCCGTGAGATGGCCGGAGAATATCTGCATGACCAGCTGTGCCAGGACCTGGAGCTGCTGGATGTGGCAGGCGATGCTTTTGACTATGAAAAGGTACTGCGCGGGGAGCTGACTCCGGTCTTCTTCGGCAGTGCTATCAATAATTTCGGAGTGCAGACGTTCCTCGATAACTTCCTGGAGCTGGCACCGAAGCCGGAACCGCGCCGCAGCACGGCCGGCTCAATTGAACCGACCAATGAGAAATTTACCGGCTACGTGTTCAAAATTCAGGCCAACATGAACCCGGCACACCGCGACCGTATCGCTTTCCTGCGGATTGTGTCCGGCAAGTTCGAACGCGGCATGAGCGTGAAGCATGTCCGGGCAGGCAAGGATATCAAGCTGTCCCAGCCGCAGCAATTCCTGGCGCAGGACCGCGACATTGTCGAGGAAGCTTATCCAGGTGACATTATCGGGCTGTTTGACCCGGGGATTTTCCGGATCGGCGACACGCTTAGTCAAGCCGGTGATATGGAATTTGATGAGCTGCCGACGTTCTCACCGGAGATTTTCTCCAAAGTGAGCATCAAAAATGCACTGAAATCGAAGCAGTTCCAGAAGGGGATTGACCAGCTAACGGAGGAAGGTATGATTCAGGTGTTCCGTACCGTCAACTTCGACGATATTCTGCTGGGCGTAGTGGGCCAGCTGCAGTTCGAAGTCTTCGAGTACCGGATGAAGGGCGAATATGGCGTGGACGTTCAGCTTCAGCGGATGAGCTACCAGTTCGCACGCTGGATTGTGGATGAGAACAAACCGGACCCTGCCAAGTTCCGTATCAACTCTACGCTGGTGACGGACAAGAAGGGGAATTATGTCGTGCTGTTCGAGAATGAATACGCGATGCGTACCGCGATGGAAAAGAATCCGACCGCAAAATTCCTGGAAACAGCTCCTTGAGTAAACGGCAGTAAGCTGCGGGAGAGGTAGTCCCGGGCCGCCATCTTAACGAAAAACCTCCGCCCCCTGGAGTGCAGCCGCATTCCGGGTAGCGGAGGTTTTGTACATATGCGCCTGCTCAGGACATAATCGATCCGGGAGTCATTTCTTCCAGATGTCTATGCAGCATAGAAATGACACGGTCCTGCTTGGCCTGTTCAAGGTCTTTCCAGACCATTTCGAACATCACACCCAGTCCTGGAAGCGCAGCTTCAGGTCCGTCTATGGAGCCTTCAATCATAGCCCGCAGATCTTCTTCGGACTGGCCGTGTACTTTATGGAGAACGGCTTGACGCAAATCGATGGTAACCGGCATCATTTACCTCCTCAATGTTTTAACGCTGTAAGTATGCAGATACGCTCGCTCTGTACTAATGTACCCTGCGGGGGCGGTGAAAATTCAAGTTTAGATAACCATATGCTATACTGTTTGAAACGAAAAATGCTTACGGGAGGTACACGGACATGGCCAAAAAACAATATGCCGTCATCGGAATGGGACGTTTCGGCTCAAGTGTAGCCAAGGCGCTCAGCGGGATGGGATTTGATGTACTGGCGATCGATGCCGATGAGCAGCGTACCCAGGAAATCTCCGGTATTGTAACCCATGCCGTATCCGCAGACTCCACCGATGAGGAAGCGCTGCGCGCGCTGGGCATCCGCAACTTCGATGTTGTGGTTGTGGCAATCGGAGAGGATATTCAGGCCAGCATCCTTACGACTTTGATCCTGAAGGATCTTGGTGTGCCGGCAATTCTGGTCAAGGCCAAAAGCGAGCTGCACGGCAAGGTGTTAAGTAAGATTGGTGCGGACAAAGTTATCTATCCCGAACGGGATATGGGCATGCGGGTGGCGCATCATCTGGCTTCGCCGAACATCCTGGATTATATCGAGCTGTCGCCGGATTACAGCATTCTGGATATGAAAGTGCCGAAGCCGATGCTGGGCAAAAATCTCCAGGAGCTGAATATCCGCGCCAAATATGGCTGTAACGTCATGGCGATTCGCCGGGGCGAGGAGATGAACATTTCTCCGCGGGCTGAAGACCGGCTCAGCGAAGGTGATGTGCTCGTCATCGTCGGGCGCAAGGAGCATCTGACGAAGCTGGAAATGGCGTACCAATAGGGTGAATGTAGAATAGAAAGGTAGGACCTCATGGAAATAATATCTGCGCAAAATACGCGGGTGAAGGAATGGGCCGGGCTGCAGGAGAAGAAGCACCGCGACAAGACCGGCAAATATATCGTGGAAGGTATCCACCTCGTGCAGGAGGCGCTGCTGGCTGAAGCCGAGGTAGAAATCCTGGCCTATGATCTCGACAAAGGCATGCCGTCCGAGCTGAAGGCTCACCTTCAGGCCGTGCAGGGCATGGAGGTCATTGGTGTCTCAGCGGCAGTCATCGCCAAGTGCAGCAGCACGAATACCCCGCAGCCGGTGTTTGCGGTTGTCCGCAAAGAGCAGCAGGGGATGGAGGGTATCCTCGCGAAGCCGGACAGCCTGGTTGTTGTGCTGGACGGCGTCCAGGACCCGGGCAACGTGGGAACGATCATCCGCAGCGCGGATGCGGCAGGTGCAGACTGAGTCATTCTTGGCCAGGGCTGCGCTGATCTGTATAACCCGAAGACCATCCGTTCCACGATGGGCTCGATGTTCCATCTCCCGGTAGTGGAGGGGGATTTGAGTGTGGTTCTTCCGCAGGCGCGGGAACGCGGCACGCTCCTCGTCAGCACTTCGCTGACCGGGGAGGACTCCTGCTATACCCACGATTTCCGCGGCAGCCAGTGGCTGCTGATCGGCAGCGAGGGAAAGGGGATCTCCCCGGAAACGGCAGCGCTCGTCGACAAAAGCATCATCATCCCGATGGCCGGCCGGGCCGAATCACTGAACGCGGCGATGGCGGCAACGATTCTGCTGTTCGAGGGGATGCGGCAGCGGGGGGCCGGACGGGAATAAACAGGTTGTGATGTGATGAGTTGTAATTCACTTTGGCACTGTTTGTAACTTGTTTATCTCATATATTTGGAACGTTCTTTTATTACTATAAAAAAGTTCTGATCGATCAAAATCCTTGATTGATCAGGACTTTTTAGTTTGGTAGTTTTTCATCGGATGACACCGTTAGGTTAAATAAGTGTTTTACAATTATTTTGTTATAGCTTTTGAACACATTGGAAAAGCTTAACGAAAAATAAAAAAACAATCGATAGGGAGATCGTATAGATAATTTGAGTTTGAATTGTTAATAAACTGAAAGTGAATAAAGAATAAACAAATTCACTAATCGTACCAACACCACAATATAAGACAAGTGAAATGAATGGTTTTTGGAACAAGCTTTTCGTCTTTCCAGCAATACTATCCGCTATATTTGAGAACGGTAGTATTAGGATAAGAAGTACAGCGAGATTTATTATCAATCCAATAGTAAACTCATATCCAAAAGAAAAGTCACGTACCCTTATTTTTTCTTCTAAAAATAAATAGGAGAATAAGCCGCTTACCAATGAAACTGTTACGGCTGTTGCTAATGCAGATAATAGTTTCAGGTTGAATTGAGTTTTCATAAGTACCCATCCCCCGTATCTTACATGTTTTAAATTCAACTCATAATAAATGTAATAAAAGGGTTTCTCATGTATTTAATAATAACTTTAAAGAGAATGGCATTTTATTGAGGATAGTCAAAAATATGTTTATTTCCGCTTTATTGCTTATCACTTGAAATCTTAGTGGTGATTTATATCAAATTCAAGATTCTTTTTGAAAATGAATTAGTGAATATTCATTACTTCTCACCGGTTTGGAACGTTGTTTTCGCACAATAAAAAGTCCTGATCATCAAGGAACCCTTGATGTATCAGGACTTTTTTAATTATCCGCCAGTTTACAGTAATTTCTCCATAATCATAACATCAATAAATTCCCCATCCATAACACCCTGCTTTTCAAACAATCCAACCTGCCGGTAACCCATTTTCTGATATAATCCTTGGCCTCCTTGATTGAAAGGGAAGGTAAAGAGAACGATTTTATAAAATTCATGTTCTTTTGCTGCTATTTCTAAGGCTTCCAAGAGAGAGCTGCCTACACCCTGCCCACGAAAGTCGCGATCAATGTAGACAGAGAGGTCGGCCACTCCTTTATAAGCGCAGCGGTGGGAGTATGGATTAAGGGAGGCCCAACCAATAACTTCCCCTTCATTTTCCGCCACCAGAACGCTAAAGCGTCCCTGATGATCATGAAACCATGCTTCCATATAGGAAGAATCTTTCGTTTCAGTCTCAAGTGTAGCAATCCGATCCTCGATACCCTGATTGTAGATGCGAAGGATACTATCCGTATCTTCTAAGGTTGCCTGCCGAACAGTAAGTGTCACCATCACCTGAATACTCCTCCCTGGAAATTACTTTTTTGCTTTGATTACAGCTGAAAGGATGTATTGGTCAACATTCGCACCGGGAACCCAGTCTTTAATAAATGTTCTGGATTCGTCTTTAGGCTCGATGCTGATCTCAGTAAAGCCGCCTTCCCGAAGCATCGCTTCAACATCTTCAATGGAAGAGGCACCTGATATACAACCGGAGTATAGCTCATCAAGATCATTTTTAATTTCTGGTGGGAGTTCTGCTGTAGTCACGATGTCAGAGATGGCCAGACGGCCGCCAGGCTGAAGAACCCGGTAGGCTTCGCGGAATACCTGTTGTTTATCCGGAGAGAGATTAATCACGCAGTTAGAGATGATAACATTTATAGAGTTGTCGGGAACGGGAAGGTGCTCGATTTCTCCTAAACGAAATTCTGTGTTCTCAAACCGCCCTTTGATGGCGTTCCCCCGAGCGCGGCTGATCATTTCCGGAGTCATATCAACGCCGATGACATGTCCCTGCTCGCCGACCTGATGGGAGGCTAAGAAACAATCAAATCCGCCTCCGCTCCCGAGATCCAGAACATGTTCCCCAAGCTGCAGTTCAGCAATTGCCTGCGGATTCCCGCATCCAAGGCCTAAATTGGCTCCCTCTGGAGCCGCAGCCAATTCCCTACTAGAATAGCCGAGCTTTGCAGAAACCGAATCAAAATCTGCAGGGGAGTCGCAGCAACTTTCGGAAGGGGCGCAGCAGGAAGCGGCAGACCCGCCATTCTTCATGGCAATTTTCTGATAGCGGCTTCGTACATTTTGGAGGATTTGATCGTTTGTAAGCTGGGGCATTGTTAACACTCCTTTTAAGTTGATTTAATTATCCCTTACCCTTTGTTGGTTTAGCAGCAGGGTTCGCAGCAGACCGCCTGTTTCGGACGAAACAACGAAGGGAACAAAGACCACTTCAATCTGTTCTTTTGTTTGGAGTATTTCCAGGCGTGCAGCGTAACTTGTTGCAATTCCTCTTGCCGGTGTCTGTGTAAAACTTCTGCTACGTATAAATCTCTGAGCATCACATAACCCTCCTAAATTGACTAATTAAGTTGAATAAACTTGCAAAGTGCAAATATAAGTTAAGAGAAATCACCCTTTTACAGGTGCGCAGCAATTGCTGGATTTCCCCATAGCTTCGTTGAACAGCTTAATGGACCGCAGTAAAGTTTCTACTTCAAATTCACTCATGTGCGAAAAAGCTTCATTCAGATACTCGTTCATTTGTTTATCAATCGTTGCAGCGGCCATCTTTCCTTCGGGGGTAAGCGACAGGGTGTAGATTCGTCGATCGGCCTTGTCAGGAGTTTTTTTAACCAGATTCAACTTGATCAGGGACTGTACTTGTCGGCTAAAAGTAGTAATGTCGGTCCCGAGCGTTTCAGCGATCTGCTGCATGGAGGGACTATGGCTCCTGCCGATTTCATACAGCAGATGGCTCTGGGTTGTAGAAAGATCACATCCGCCTACGCTGCAGCAGACTTTATTCAGTAATCCTAAACGGCGGGTCATAATTTGGAATAATTCTCGTGGTGTTTCCATTGTTTTCTTCACCTCATAGTTAAGTTATAAACCATAATGGTTGCAAAATGCAAGTTAAATATATGAGGCATATTCTTGGTTGTACATATAAGCGTATAGTTATATAATGATGAAGTGAAAGGGGGAATGAAAATGAGCTCAAATGTGGATGAATTAGATGAAGTCTCACAAATATTAAAGCTGCTGGGTGATAAAACCAGGCTGACGATGATGAAGCTTCTGGAAAAGCGGGAATGCTGTGTATGTGAGCTGGTTGAGATTTTTAAAATGAGTCAGCCATCCGTAAGTCAGCATTTGCGGAAATTAAAAGATGCTGGCCTGGTAAAAGAGAACCGGAAAGGCCAGTGGATTTTTTACTCGTTCAATCCCAATAGCGTTCAGCATGAACTGATTCAGAATCTGATAGCCTTCGTTCCTTCACAAGATCATCAATTGGAAGAGCTCGACAAAAAAGGTTTAAGAATTTCATGTGATTAAATGGAGGTTAGCGGATTGGTTTCGGTATTCTTAGCAAGTTTTATTTTTGTTGTTACCTTAATATTTGTCATTTGGCAGCCCCGGAATTTGTCCATAGGCTGGTCGGCGTGCGGCGGGGCGATCATCGCTTTGCTTGTGGGTGTTGTCAGCTTTGACGATGTTAAAGATGTCACCCTGATTGTATGGAATGCCACCCTGGCCTTTGTTGCAATCATTCTGATCTCCCTGATCCTTGATAAAATCGGTTTCTTCGAGTGGGCTGCCCTACATATGGCCAGAGCTGCCCGGGGTAACGGAATTCGGATGTTTGTCTATGTCACCATACTTGGGGCCATTGTATCCGCGTTTTTTGCGAATGACGGTGCGGCGCTCATCTTAACTCCGATTGTGCTGGCGATGGTCCGTGCACTCAATTTTGATGAGAAAAAAGTCTTTCCGTTCATCATTGCCAGCGGGTTCATTGCAGATACTACATCTTTGCCGCTGGTTGTAAGCAATCTGGTTAATATCGTATCTGCGGACTTTTTCGGGATCACCTTTATGGAATACGCTGGCCGTATGCTAATGCCTACTTTGTTTTCTTTGGGGGCAAGTATTCTGGTTCTGTACTTCTTTTTCCGTAAAAGCATCCCCGTAACATTTGACAGCTCCCAGCTGAAAAATCCGGAAGAAGCGATCAAAGATAAGAAAATGTTCAAACTATCCTGGTGGGTACTAGCGGTTCTGCTGGTTGGATACTTCGTTAGTGAGTTCCTGAATATTCCGGTGTCAGTAGTGGCCGGAGTTATCGCAATCTTCTTCCTGCTCATGGCAAGAAGAAGTCCTAATGTTCCCACGATGGAAGTCGTTAAGGGAGCACCTTGGGCGATTGTGTTCTTTTCCGTTGGGATGTATGTCGTCGTGTATGGTCTGCGTAACGCGGGTCTGACGGACGTCCTTGCTGATGTGATTCAGGCGGTGTCTGATCAGGGGCTGTTCGCCGCTACGATGGGGATGGGCTTTATTGCCGCTGTGATCTCTTCCATTATGAATAACATGCCTACTGTAATGATCGACGCTCTGGCCATTGATGCTACGCATACCTCGGGACTGATTAAGGAAGCTTTGATTTATGCGAATGTCATCGGTTCTGATTTAGGTCCGAAGATTACACCAATCGGTTCACTGGCAACCTTGCTGTGGCTCCATGTGCTGTCCACCAAAGGAGTGAAGATATCCTGGGGAACGTATTTCAAAACAGGTATTATTCTGACGATTCCCACGCTGTTCATCACACTGCTCGGATTATATATAACCTTGATCCTATTTTAAAACCAAAGGAGATTATCAATCATGGATAAGAAAAGCATTTACTTTTTGTGTACAGGAAATTCCTGCCGGAGCCAGATGGCTGAAGGCTGGGCTAAGAAATACCTGAGTGACGGGTGGAATGTGTACAGTGCGGGCATTGAAGCTCACGGTCTAAACCCTAAAGCCGTACAGGCTATGAACGAAGTGGGTATTGATATCACAGGTCAAACCTCAGATATTATTGACCCCCAGCTGCTAAATAACGCAGACCTCGTGATTACATTATGCGGAGACGCCGCTGATAAATGTCCAGTTACGCCGCCGAAGGTGAAACGTGAGCACTGGGGATTTGATGATCCTGCCAAGGCGCAAGGAACAGATGAAGAGAAGTGGGCTGTCTTCCAGCGGGTACGTGACCAAGTGGGCGAGCGCATTAAACATTTTGCAGAAACCGGAAAGTAATTGAGGGTACAACAAAGACATAGGGGAGAACTATAATGGAGAATTATCATGAGCTAATTCCAGGTAAAGTATATATCGGCGGAGAAAATGCACTGCTTGAAGCTCTTCAAGAGCAGGAGATTTCGGATGTGTTTGACTTAAGAGATAATGGTACGGAGGCAGAAGGCTTCCCTGCTAAAGTAACGCGTCATCATTTTCCGATTGTGGAGGATGAAAGCGGCCAGGAGAATTCAGTTCAAGCAGCCATTCAGGCGGTTACAGCAGCAGTGAATAACGGAAAAACTGTGTATTTCCACTGTGCGGGTGGACGGAATCGTACAGGAACAGTAGCTACCGGAGTTTTGCTGGAGCTTGGTTTGGCTTCAACGGTGGAAGAGGCAGAAGCTTTGGCTAAAGTAAAACGTCCGGATATTAATATCAAGCAGGAAATGCGTGAGGTATTGCAAGGCTTTTATCCGGTAAAATAATATATTCCTTACATTAGAGAAAGACTATTTCCTATGAGAAATAGTCTTTTCGTTCTTTTCCACGTTTGGAAAGTCGGATCGTATTTTGAGTAAGTTTAAATTTATAGTTGCATTATCTTGATTAACATGATATATTATTAATCTAGTCGCTTTTGTTGCGGCTAAACAATAGAGAATTTGATCTTTGAAAACTGAACAACGAGTGAGTATCGGAGA
>NZ_LN831205.1:177245-179344 GCF_001368795.1 Paenibacillus ihuae | reverse complement strand
TTTTCGAGCTCGGCGTTGATGTTTCGCGGCCAGAAATAGAATATATCATGTATAAGAAAACAATGCAAGCTTTTTTTACTCTATATTTTATTTACCCACCCTTTCTGCAAAATATGTACTTTAATAATGATAATGGCTTGTTACTCCCCTTGAGATAACTTCCGGCCTCAGAAACCAGCCACAGGGTAAAACTAAAGCTTTACTGTACAAATTAAAGGTAAGCATAAGGCGGATAACCTCCGTCCATTCCCAGGACATGCTTAAGGGCGACTGTATCAATGCATCAAAAACATTCGAAATGGACATAGTAACGGCAGTTCTGACTAGACTATGCTCACAACCCTTTAGGAGGCAGACAGGTATGGACACGCACGAATTTGTGGAGAAATTCCAGGAGAACCAGCGGAAGGCAGAGAAGAATAAACGCCGGGGCAAAGGCTCCCCGGAAGCAAGACTGGCTAATAAGCAGCACAGCACAAACAAATAAACGAAGGTTAATAATTTACCACGTGAAACATTTACACTATTAATTCCCCAAAAAAAGCAGCAGCCTGTTCTGTGAATCCAGAACGGACTGCTGCTTTTCATCTTCTACAATATCCGCGTACCGCCGGTTATTTACTCAATTTTGCTACGTTTACAGCTACCTTCTCCAGCTTCGCTTTGCTTAGGGACTGATCCGGCGAGCTAAGTGTCACATAGCGGTCATCCAGCTTGAAGGTCAGCATCGGGATATCCGAAGGCGTATACCATTTGGCGCTTGTTCCATTCGCCAGCTTCACCGTAGTTCCGTTATAGTCATACGAGTAATCCCGCGGAGAAACATTCACACGCATATGCTTGAAGAGGAGGGACACACCGTCTTCACCGCCGCCCACACTTACGAAGCTGTCTCCGCTGATCATTTGTGCCGGTGCATAGGCCGTTTCAAAGCCCTGATAATCTGCGAATGCTTTGGTGATCTGTTCTTTTTGCGCGGCAGTATAATTTATTGGAGCTAAGGTGATGGCGGAGCCGTTATCCGGTAACGGATTGCCCGAACCGCTTCCGAGAACGACCTGATTGGCCGAAGCATTGAAGGTTACCGGTACATTCAGGGCATCCGCCAGTGCACGGACAGGAAGATAAGTAGTGTTGTTATAGGTAATCGGAGACAGTGTTTTGCCGTTTCCGTCTACCGGTGTATATGCTGCTCCGTTGACCTTGAAGCTGATGCTGTGATTCAGATAGGCGCTGATCTTCTGCAGATTGGTTCCTGCATACACACCAGCCGAGCCTGTAACTGCCATTCCGAACACCATCGTTGCTATGATCATCTTTTTGCTTTTCATTGAATATCGTCTCCCTTATAGTCGTGTTGGTTGTTTGTGTTGTTCTTTGCTATAAATCCATTTAACCATGAACTTATTTCTAACTTGTATCCGGATTGTAAAGAAGCATTTCGAATCCCTGCTATCTATAATTACCCTCTTTTCTGCAACAAAGGGAAGGCTGGTGTGATACAACAACAGCCCGTGCCAATCTCCAAAGGAGAATGGACCGGGCTGTTCTGGATAAGGCTCTGAATTAGCGGCTGCGGGAGACAGCAGTCTTATAGACCTCTGTATACAGGATCTCTCTGTATAATTGAAATTCACTTAGACGGATGGGCCGGGGATACGTCATAATGCGCAGCGGCAGATCGGGCTATCCGGTACGCAGCGGGGGCTGGACGTAATCATAAGGATTCAGGTGGAAGCCCAGCCGCTCATAAAATCCGATTCTGCGCTGCTCCAGCGCTCCAGACGGCGGCTCCACCTCCAGCAGCACCTGCTTGTCCGAACGGGCGAGATAGCTGTTCATCAGCTTATTGCCGATTCCGCTGCCGCGCGTAGCCGGGTTCACGGCGATATGCTCCACAAAACGAAGCAGCGGAAACTCCCATGCTGCTAAGAAGCCAATGATCCGGCCGGAAGCCTCCTGCTCGGTAAATATCCGGTAGCTGGGATTGTCCAGCAAAGCCTTCTGGCCGCCGTAGCTTCTCATCTCACTGACAGGAAATGAGGCTTCCATAAGGGTATAGATTTCATCAAAGGCTGAAGAATGCATATAGGCCTCCT
>NZ_LN831205.1:174462-177219 GCF_001368795.1 Paenibacillus ihuae | reverse complement strand
CAAAGGCTGAAGAATGCATATAGGCCTCCTCACTTATTTCAGATTGGACAGCTCATTCGCCGTACTGGCAACATGCTCATACGCACGGCTCAGCTCCTGCATCGCCTGGCCCTGATGCTGCGAAAAGCCCATAATGTCCTGAATCGACCGGTCCATCTGCAGAATGGCCTGCTTCATCCCGGCCAGCTGGCTGTGGATATTCTGCACAAGCGAATGGCTGTCATTAGCCAGCTTGCGGATTTCTGTCGCTACTACGCCGAAGCCCCGGCCTTGCTCGCCTGCCCGGGCCGCCTCAATCGCAGCATTAAGCCCCAGCATATGGGACTGATCGGCAATCCGTTTGACAGAGGACAAAATTTCAAAGCTGCTCTCGATGTCGCGCACCATCGCTTTGGAATGGCTAACCAGCTCGTCCAGACGCTCCGTCACGCCATGCGCTGAGCGGGTCACTTCTTCTGAAGTCGCCGTCATTTCCTGGACCAGGGAAGACAGCTCCTGTGCCCCGTCCTGAAGGGCAGAGGCCCGATGTGTGGACACCATAGCTGCAATGACGCCAACTACTTCTCCATTCTCGATAACCGGCACCGCTGAAGAAAGATAGGGTACGCCAAAGGCCTCAGCCCCCCGTTCTTCACGCTGCACCGTTCCAGTCTCAAAAGCTCTGTAGGAAACGGTCCCTTTAAACTTCTCCAGAGGGGCGCCTACAGGAACCCTAAGATCAATCTGCTGACCCGGGAGATACGCCACCACCTTCTCGGTATCAGCCAGCACTATAGCAGCATCCTCCGGATACGTCAGCTGAATTACACTAAGCATGTCCTGCAATTGTTGAATTTTATTCACTAGCATGGGTCATCAACCGCCTGTTCCATAAATATATAATCTGAACTGATTATAGCACTCCTTTTTTTCAAAAAATGCTTTAACATACTTGTTAAAATCACCACTCCCGGCACTAGTTAAAATCACGTCTAAACCGCATCTCAAGCGCTGCATAATAGGCTGGCGAAACAACCGGCTTTGCTCCCCGCAAAATCTCTTCGATGTAAGACCCGGGCGGAGCGGTCTCGGCTTGTTTGTCCACCACAACAAAAGTTACCGCAGCTTGGCTTGTCCCGTCAATAAGCTGAACAGGTACGACGGCCGGGCGGTATAAGCCTGCCGCCACACCTTCCCGCACATACAAATAATTAATCAGACACTCCGGTGTTATCCGGTACACCTTACCTTCCGCTCTTCCGCCGGATTCAACCAGATCCGCCCGTCCCCCATCGGCAAGAGGCAGGGTAAAGGCTACTTGAAAGCCTTCCGCCACACCGCAGCCCTCTACACTGCTGAAATCGTCTTCCCTTCCGGCCAGCTGAATACGCCGCAAATCCATACAGCTCCCATAGGCAAAATAAAGCAGCTCCCCGCTATCCTTCAGCCGGTAAAGCTTCCAGTCTCCTTCCGGAATTGCGGCATATTGCTGCGTGTGCCTGTACACATAGACCCAGGCTTCGGTCACACCGGTGTCGGTTGTTACCTCTGTCACTACCCGCTCATAATCATTCCGCGCATCGCCGGGACCGTAATACCCCTCCAGCTCATCAAGCCGCTGCAGCACTTCCGCTGTCACTTCGTAGAGTTCACCGGCCACTGTGCCTTCCGTCTCCAGCAGAACCGGATAACCTGATCCCGTATCGGCCAGTGTTCCCTTTACTAGCGCCAGCAGCGAGAATAATCTGCTGTCCCCCAGCAAATCATGATACTGTTCGCCCTGCCGCAAGGTACCATACACAAAGACTTTATCCATAGTGGCATTCCTCCGCCTGCATAACGCTTTTTCTGCATTATACCAAAAGAGTCACAAAACCTTCTTTAAAGATATTGCTGCTAATTAGCATCTGGTACTAATATAACATGCTATACTATACATTAGTTGCAACTATCACGATTATATAGGAGAGGTACATTTGGACAATCAGCGCTTCATTGCACCTGAAATCTACAATCTGACTTCGGAAATGGAACAGCATCCTCCGGATAAGATTGCGCTTAAATGGCTTCATGAGAACGGAAACTTCGAGGAAATCACCTATGGTGAGCTGCTCAGCCAGGCCAACCGGCTTGCCGGAGGGCTTGCGGGTCTGGGACTACATAAAGGCGACCGCGTGCTGGTCATGGTTCCGCGCCGTATCATCGCTTACGTCATCTATCTCGCCTGCCTCAAGCTGGGACTGGCCGTTATTCCTTCTTCCGAAATGCTGCGGGCCAAGGATTTGTCATACCGCCTGCGGCATTCGGAGGCCAGAGCGGTCATTGTCTGGTCCGAGGTAACCGGCGAAGTCAATAAAATCACGGAAGATCTGCCGGCCCTCGACTACCGCCTGTCGGTATCCGGAAACAAGGACGAGCTTGAAGCCGGGTGGAGCGATCTGGGGAGCCTGATGGACGGACAGCCGGATTCCCGTCCGGCCCTGGCCACCAGCCGTGACGATATCGCCATCCTGGCGTATACCTCCGGCACAACAGGCAACCCGAAAGCTGTGGTACACACCCATGGCTGGGGTTATGCCCACCTGCGGATCGTTTCACCTCAATGGCTGGACATCCGCAAATCGGATACCGTATGGGCTACAGCGGCTCCGGGCTGGCAAAAATGGATCTGGAGCCCGTTCCTGACGGTGCTCGGCAACGGCGCCACAGGTTTTGTCTATAATGGTTCTTTTCATCCGGACCGTTATCTGCAGCTGCTGCAGGATCAAGGCATCCAGG
>NZ_LN831205.1:168691-174436 GCF_001368795.1 Paenibacillus ihuae | reverse complement strand
AGGATCAAGGCATCCAGGTATTATGCTGCACGCCTACAGAATACCGCCTGATGGCCAAGACAGAAGGATTGTCCCGGTATGACCTGTCCAAGCTGCGCTGCGCCGTGTCCGCCGGTGAACCGCTCAACCTGGAAGTCATCAACACCTTCCAGCATCATTTCGATATAACGATCCGCGACGGCTACGGGCAAACGGAAAGTACACTGATCATTGCTGCGCTGAAGGATGATCCGATCCGGATCGGGTCCATGGGCAAATCGATTGCCCCCGGCATCGCGGAGATCATTGATGATCAGGGGAATCCGGTTCCTCCGGGTGTAGTTGGAGATATCGCAGTGCACCTAAGCATGCCTGCCCTGTTCCAGAATTATTACAAAGACCCGGAACGTAAGGCGAATGCCTCGCACGGGGAGTATTTCGTTACCGGAGACCGGGCGCGCAAGGATGAGGACGGTTATTTCTGGTTCGAAGGCCGGGGCGACGATATCATCATCAGCTCAGGCTACACCATCGGCCCGTTTGAAGTGGAAGAAGCGCTGATGAAGCATGATCTCGTCAAGGAATGTGCCGTTGTAGCCAGTCCAGATGAGATACGCGGATCAATCGTCAAAGCCTTTGTCGTGCTGAAGGACGGCAAGGAAGGTTCTTCTGAGCTGATTAAGGAGCTGCAAAGTCATGTCAAAGAGATGACTGCTCCTTACAAATACCCGCGCAAGATCGAATTCATCCATGATCTGCCGAAGACTGCCTCCGGTAAAATACGCCGTGTAGAGCTGCGCGAGCAGGAAAAACGCGCTTCGCAGGAATAGTTACGGGCAGCAAAAAGCCCCCATTCTCCGCTTCACCGTGGAGAATGGGGGCTTTGACATATCATTCCGACCAATACTTCGCCCCCGGATTCAGCTCCGCACCGATTTCGCCTTCTTTGACCAGGTCGCAATCCAAATAACCTTCCTCATCCAGGAAATAGGCTTCCTGCTTGTAGAATTCACACAGCGTTTCCAGGAACTTCTCAGGAGAATCATACATCACAACCAAATCGCCATAGTCATGCAGCAGATCACAGATTACTTCATTTCCCTCGTCTGACCGGTAGAGGCAAATGAAATCACTGCCATAGTTCGTCAGGAGCGGGAAAATCTGTCCGCCGCCGGAATAGCCCTTCTCTTCCAGAATGCCCGCCAGCACCTGCATTTCCTGCTCATATTCAGCGATATGAATGAGGCGGTATCCGGGGATGAACTCGATCAGACTCGGCTCCTCTTCCCCGCTGCGTGTTCCGGCAACATGGCTGTAGATTACCTTAAGAAGATCCGGGGCATCCGGTACCAGATCAGTGATTTCCGCACTGCCTTTAGTGCTGGTCCCCAGACTGGCTGGATAGTCAGGCCGAAATCCGGCGGAAAGCTCAAGATACGTCTGAAACTGCGAAGAAATCGGGTGTGCATAGGAATGGGTATACATATGTTGTCATCCTTTACTTGATTAAATTAGGAAAGCGGACCCATCAGAACTTGTCCAGTCCTTATCGATCCGCTTCTCATAAGAAAAACTATTTAACCGCTGAAATCCACTGCTTCTCCAGCCAGTTGTCGAAATCTTCGCCCTTCTCGCCTTCGTAAGCATCGTAAACATCAATCCGCATCTTCTTCAGCTTCTCCTTGAACTCTTCATAGGAATGGTCACGCGGAAGGCTCTTCTTGATACGAAGCACGATCTTAGAGATCCCTCTGAACAGCTCGGCCTTGTTCTTGGACGGAACTTTTACATCTTCGCCGAATGCACTCAGCTTCTTGTACGCGGCTTCTTGAACGGTATATACAGGATCACTGATCATCAGACGGTTCAGGATATCAATGACTTGTTTGTGGTTCCAGTTACCCAGCTCTTCGACAGCCGCAAGACGCGCTCTCCAGTCCGCAGATCGGCCTGCAGCCTTCTTCAGCTCCTCATAATTCTCTGGCAGCTCTTGATTCAGTTCTTCATTATTCAAACGATACAATCCCCTTCTTGGTTAAATCTGCTGGTAGTGCAATTCTACCGTTTGCGCTCCCTGATTTCAATCTTTTGTCCAAATTTAATACACCTTGAAAAAAACATCCTACACGTGACGTCCTGCTTAAATAAAAGACTGCAAGTTCTCAGCAACAAAATCCCGGAACGAACGTGGTGCCCGGCCTGTCAGCTGCTGAAATTCGTTAGTCACTGCTTCAGCCGTCCCCATCCGCGTCATCAGGTAAAGCGCCACAGTTACGTTGACATATGCCTTGTCCAGCCCGCGCTCCCTGATATAATACCTGCGGTATTTCAATAATCCCGGTCTGGCGTAGGTGATCCTGCGGCCGGTAAACTCGCTTAGTATTTCCGCCGCCTGATAATAGTTCAAAGATTCCGCTCCCGTTAGGGTGTGGGCAGTGCCCGCGTACCTTCCGGGCTCATGGAGCAATACCGCTGCGGCAAGTCCGATATCCGCTGCATCAATGAAGCTTGTCCGGCTGATCCCGGCTGGAATAAAGATTTGGTTCTGCCCCCTGATCTCCTCGGCGTGAATACCGGATAGATTCTGCATGAAAAATCCCGGACGGATGTGGGCATAAGGTATTCCTGCAGCCTCCAGATATTTTTCAATCTTGTGGTGCGGAGGAATCGGATTCTTCTCAATCCCCATCAGCGAGAGGAAAGCAGCCAGCCGGATCCCGCGGGCCTTCAACGCATCTATAAACGGATACAAATCCTCCGGCTTGCCTAAATGGGGCGGACGCATCAAGAACACTCTGTCCACCTCTTCAAGGGCCTGATCAAAGGAGCTGCTATCGGTAAAATCCAAATAAACACATTTCGCCTGAGTACTAAATTTGTCACGCAGCCTGTGAACATCTGTCCCTGCTGCCACAATCTGTTCACCCATTCTGCTTAATTCTTCTATTACATGAGCTCCTACATTTCCTGAAGCGCCGGTAACCAATATACTCATGAACGGCCGCCCTCCACACTTAATATTTCAGTAGCCTGCTGCATTAACTGTATAAACCGTCCGAAATCCACACTGCCCATCTTCTCTTCAAGCCGTTCCAGATTGCGGAAATACTCAGTTGAGGTAGACTTCACCAGTTCTGCGCCAAGGACGGTAAGCGAAATGCTGTAGCTTCTGCCGTCTGTAGCCGACGAGGTTTTGCGGAGATACCCTTGACGAACCAGGGAATTAATCATTGCCGTGACAGATGGCTTAGATACTCTGAAAAAATTACTTACCATCAGCGGGGTCACAAGACCTTCCTGCTTCTCCGTATATATAAGCACCCCCATCTCGCTGGATCTTACAGGCATATCCTTCTTGGTATTCATCTGCAGCCGGCAAAATAAGCCGACGATATCTGCGCTTCTGCTAATATGTTCCTTCATGGTCTCCTCCTCAATATAGTTAGTCTGATTAACTATATTTTCGCATGGCTGTCCGCTTCCGTCAATCCATGCCAAACACCCCCAGACCTGAGTCCGGGGGCAATCCTTAAACACAATGTTCTCTAATCGGTATACCAGCGCGGAATGTACCTGCGAAATGCATCGTAATCCTGAAATGCCTGCCTGCCGCGGGTCATCATCCCTTGAATCTCGTCCATGCCAAAGGGAATCGCCCATTTAATCGAAAAAAGCGAGCTGTAGGCCACATACAATGCCTGTCTCCGCCAGAAGGCGTCCGGTGGTGATCCTGCAAAATAACCGTCCAACTTGCCCTTGGCAAAGGAAACGCTCAGCTCCCGGTCAAAGAACTGGACTTTATAGAACTCCTCTGCATAATCACCGGTGTCCCAGCGGTTGAAGTCAATAACGCCGATCCCGCCCTCCGGGGTGTAAATGAGATTGCCGACGTGGAAATCACCATGGTGCCAGACTTTCTCCACGTTATGAATAAGGCCGATATTCTCTTTCACATAATGAATGGCCTGTTCATCGTCCTCCAGATGATACGGACAATCCTCATATTCCTTGATCCGCCTCAGCATCTTGGCCTGCATGGCCGTTTCCCAGCCTGTCAGATCATGGCCGCATGGGATGCTGTGTATCCTCTTTAAAATTCGGCCAGCCTCCATCCCCAGCTTATACTGTTCCTCCGGCGCAAGTGCAGTCAGACGGTCTTCCAGCGGAACTCCCTCCACCCAGGTCAGCAGCATATACACCTGCTCCTCCCGGCCTGTCCCACTGAAAGTCCCGAAACCAAGAGCCTGTGACATCGGAAAATCCAGTTGATTAAACCGCTTGATGAGCGCAAATTCATCCTGCTTACGGGCAAAGGTTTTCCCGGCCGACAGCCGGAGCAGTAGCTTGTTACCTTCCTTGGCCTCTATGTAATACTTTCGGTCATCCGACCAGCCCTTGAGTACAGGCTCAATCATCCGCCATGTTTCTGCTCCCGGTATTCCTTCGATGCCGGTATCTGTCATGATTTTCACCCTCCATATCCAACTCGATTATTAAGTCCCTATGCGATAAGCGGCGGAAAACCGGCCCGGCTCCATAACCAAAGCGAGGTATGTACATCAATCGGCGCCAGACCCGAACCACTAAGCGCCGTCTCCCATGCTTCAGCTACATAATGTCTGTCTTCGGCAGTACCGTTTAACACTCCTTCAGAGCAAATTCCCAGCTTCACGCTGGCCTGCAAAATATGCGTATCCGGAGCAATCGTAATCAGCTCACGGGACTTCCAGACAATCCCCGCATAGCTCTCCATCACATACAGCCAGTAATTGAAAATTTTCGGACCGGACAGATAGGGAAAATCAGATTTGCGTGTATGCTGCATTATATTTTTCAGGATTGCAATGTCGGACTGTACCGCATCGATTAGACCGGCTACATCGCCGTTCGTGGAGGAGCGGACAATTCCCCCGGAAACCCGCTGCCAAATCTGCGGATGCCGGTTAGGCTGTAGGGCTACGCGATGCAGCAGCAGCGATGTCTGCAGTACAACCGGATCACTTAGAGAAGCGGCGTGCGGATCAAAAACCCACCGGGTACTCTCATCTATATAAGCTTTGGCCACCGACTGCCAGAGGGCATAGGCATTCCTCTGATAATTAAGCGACATCGCCATTGTCAGCACATCCGGCAGCTTAGCAGCCGGAACAACCCCAAGCAGCGCATCCTCCGGCATAACTTCCCCGCCCAGAAGTCCGTCAGCATGCATGTGCAGCAATATCCGGATTTGTTCAAGAAATAGTTCAGTTCGCATATTCCCTCCGGGTGAAAAAAATGAAGTTCCAGTTTGGACCATTATATCCCATCGTCTATCATTTTTTCTAACTATTACTATATTGAAATTGACAACATTCTGCTGCCGATGTTACGCTCTGTGTGCATTCGTTCTTTAAATAGAACATACCTGCTCCATTCGTATCTAAATTCCAGTAAGGAGAGTCCCTATGACTGACCGGTATACCCTTGATAAAGGGAGCTTATCTAAGGAAATATTGCTTCTTCTTGCCTTTTTAACAACAGATTCTATTGATGAGCTGGCACAGCGTAGCCCGGAGCGGTTCGCGGAGATTAACTGGGAGCAGTTTGTCCGGCTTACGCTGCATCACCGGGTGTATCCGTTCATATATCCCAAGCTTAGCCGGATGCAAAATGAACTTGTTCCTGCGCTGGTCAGCGAACGTTTACAGCGGGAATACCGCAGAAATACGGTCCAGATGCTTCAGCTCAGCGGAGAAATGGGGCGTATCGGCGGAGAGCTTGCCAAGT
>NZ_LN831205.1:141927-167458 GCF_001368795.1 Paenibacillus ihuae | reverse complement strand
GACCCCAGGTTGTATGCTCTGGCAGACAAACCGAAGGCCCGCCGACTGGCACAGCTCGCGTTATTCTATGTAGCCCGGATGGTCAATCTGCATAATCCGCCGCTTGCGCCGGAAGTCGAGCGGCACTTCAAATATTATCAGCCGGCGATCCTAACGCCGTGGCATCAGTTCCTGTACGTAGCCGGCTTCCTGTATCCGTATGCGGCGGATGCCAAAACTCTTCCGCTACCGAAGCCGCTGCATGTACTCTACTTCCCGCTTCGCCCTTTCCTGTGGGCTTGGCGGAAGGTAACCGGCCGGGGGGAATCCTGATAGTTACTCGCGATCGGCGGAATAACTGTATCTCGTACAACTACAATTTAACATTGCCGGGCAAAACAGGATTTAGCTGCACTTCGTACATCTAATCTGTAAGCATTCGGCGGAATATGAGCAATCCGGCATTTCCAATTGTACAATGTGCAACTAAATTCAAAAAGAGTTACAAAAGCAAGGAAATAACTGCAAGAAATACACTTAGCGCGGATGCAGCCCGGGAAGCCTGCGCATGTCCAGCTTGAATAGCACGTTTAGCGAAAACTTACGCATCACGCTTGAGCAGCAGACAAGCAGAGAATTTGAGAAGCACGATATAACTAAACAAACGCACCCGATCCCCACTGCTCGTGGAGACCGGGTGCGTTTTAAGTTGTGTTAGTGCATGAACCTGTATAGATGATCTACAGCAAGGGCCCCTAACTTACTACCAAGTTACATCGCCTCTTCCTGGCTGCTGAGCAGCCGGCTGAACATGCCGCCTTTGTCGGAGGCGAGTCCGCCGAAGACCCCCTGCTGAATCACGCGGCCCTGGTCGATAACCAGAATCTGATCCGCGCCGCGGATCGTGGACAAGCGGTGGGCGATGACGATCAGCGTGACGGAATGCTTCAGCCGGTCGAGCGCCTCCTGAATCCGCTTCTCGTTCTCGGTATCGAGCGCACTTGTCGCCTCATCCAGTACCAGGATGGACGGCTTGCGGATAATCGCCCGTGCCAGCACCAGCCGCTGCCGCTCACCGCCGGACAAGCGGATGCCGCGGTCGCCGATCAGCGTGTCCAGCCCCTGCGGCATCCTGCGGACAAAGTCGGCCGAAGAGGCAAACTCCATCGCTTCCCACAGCTCTTCCTCGCTGGCATCCGGTTTGATCATCGTCAGATTATCCCGAATGGTGGCGTTATACAGGAACGGGTCCTGCGCCACATAACCGATCGAGCGGCGGTAGGACAGCAGCCGCTCTCCCGTAATCGGCTTGCCGTCGGCAAGAATGTCGCCCGACTCGGGCTGCATCAGTCCCATGAGCAGATCAACCAAGGTGCTTTTCCCAGCACCTGAGCGTCCGACAATGGCTGTCATCCGGTTAGCCGGAATAGTGACATTGACCCCCTGCAGCGAATACTGCGGCTCCTGCGGCTGATAACGGAAATGGACATTTCTCGCTTCCAGGCTCTGTTCCAAGGTGATTGCTTCCACTGGCATCCCGCTTCCATCCGAAGTGCCCTGTTCGGCGGCCTTCAGACATTCCTCCTCCAGCTGCTTCAATTGCTTGAAGGAAGGCAGCACGGAGGCGAGCTGTTCCATCAGCGACTGCAGCGTGGCAAAAGTCGGCCACAGCCGGGCAAATACGAGAATGACCAACAGCAGATTCGGCCCTTCTGCATGCAGAAACCGGAAAGAAACGAAGATGAACACTGCGATCAGCAGTGTGGACGACATTTTGTAGAGCAATTGGGAGTTCGAACGCAGACGTGTATAATCCAGCTGTTCGTTCTTCACCTCACCGGTAAATTCATGCAGCCAGTCCAGCCGGGACTGCTCCAGATTGTTACTCTTGATATCCTTGATTCCGTTCAGCTGGTCGGAAATTCCGGCCAGATACATTTGGCCGAGCAGGGAACTGCGGCTTCCCAGCTTCTTGGCCTTACGGATAAATCTGCGGGAGAATAAGGAGAGCAGCACCGCACAGACCAATACCGCGAGAGTCATCTTCGGCGACAGCCAGAAGGCAAAAGCGATCTGTACCAGCGTGAACAGCAGCGAGGTAAGAAACTGCAGGAAGCAGCTGATGCCGGCAAGCACCCGCGCCATCTCCGTAGTCATGATATTGATCAGATCTGAGGTGCGTTTCTTCAGGAAAAAGGACCACTCTGCCCGCAGCAGAGCGCTATAAACTTCATATCGCAGCTGCCGGCTGTAGCTCTGCTGAATCTCCACGTTGCGGACTGCAACAAACCGTGAAATTAAATTCTGGCAGAGTACGATAAGGACGTATGCGCCGAGCACCAGCCCAAGCGCTGATGTCTGCGGCAGCTCCGATATGAACCCGAGCACAGGAAGATTGTACACAGCTCCTGTTCCGCCCAGCTGCAGACCCGCCATGCCCAGCATCGGCACAAGCAGCAGAATTGCCGAGCTCTCCAGCAGGCCGCTGATCACCATGCCCAGCAGATTCAGATACAGCTTCACTCCGGACAAGCGCTGAAGCTGCCGGATATAATAGATTATTGCTTGCATGAGCCCACCTCGATCACTCGGCTTGTATCACCTTCGCGAACTTCTCCACTACAACAAAACCCTTCATCACATCGTCACCGGAGACATAATAAGACCCGCTGCGCAGCCAGGCATGAGCAATCATCCGGCCCTGCTTGTCTTTGGCGACACCCATGTACAGTGTGCTGTCAATCCCTCGTTTTTCAAGCATTTTGAGGCCTGCCACTGCCCTGACCATGCAGGTGCTTTTCCAAGGAGTCACTTTGCTCCCTACCCGGATGGCCCGGGTGATCTCGCGGATCTTCAGCGCATCGGCGGCTTTGGACACCTCAGCAGTTTCCTGCGACTGAGCCCCGAGCTGGGGCGCCGTTTTATCGAACGGGAACAGCAGCCGGATTCTCGCGAGGAACAGACGCCATAAGGCTTCCGGAAGCAGCGCTACAACGGCCCGGTCATTAAGCAACAGACGAAACCGCCGCATTGCTGTCATGACCCGCTGTCAATGGCAACCAGATCCTCAGCCAGCAGGCTTTGCACAAATTCAAACACGTCCTGCTCTGCTGTCTCTGCCGGAACATCGAATGTTTCCTGAATAACCTGGACAATCCGGCTAATGGAGACCGGCTCATCCAAAGCAGACCAGATTTCTCCGCCGACCTCGCCCAGATTGTAATATTTGCCGTTCTTCACATTCAGCATGACCTTTTCCCCGTCCATATCACTGGCGATATTGCCCGGACGCTTAACGAGCACCGTTTGAAGCGACGATACATCTGCTGTATTCATCGTTTATCTCTCCTCCATGTGTGGCTTAATCGTGTCAAAAATCAGCGAGGTCTGCTGCGGAGCACTGAAGCCCTGTTTCGGCCGGGTCAGCCGGTACATCGGCAGCCGGTTCACGAAGGATGCCAGCATGCCAAAATGCCATTCCCGGATGCCGATCCGGTCGACCATCGCCTTCTGGTAGGTATGATTGAATAACGTATGGAACCGCTCCATCCCGCTGATGGGCTGCACGGTTACGGGGCCTTCCTCTTCAGACACCGCCAGTTCAAACACACCGGCAAGCGGCAGCGGCTCAGTCTGGAAGCGGTCATGCACCGGAACAGCAAACTTGGTTTCTCTTTCAAAAAGCGGACGGTAGAGGGACGAATTCATTCCCATATAGTCCAGGCTCTGCTGCCACAGCTTCTGCTGCGGATAACCTGGAACTGCAAGCGGCTGCCCTTCTTGCACCATAACGGGAATAACGTCGTCGCTGACCAGCAGATGTCCCTGATCCATCAAATACGAGGCGAGTGTTGATTTGCCCGCTCCTGAACGTCCAACAAGCGCATAAGCTTTGTTATCGAGTACCAGCGCACTGCCATGCAGCGGGAGAATCTTTTTCTGCATCAGCAGGACGCCCATGCAGCTCCCCAGAATATACAGCCGGACACAGTCCATATCCGCTCCAGCCGCAGGCGAGACAGTAATCCTAATCCCGTCCTGAATTGAAAAAATAGCCGTATCCTTCGCTTCGAACATCACCTCGCTGCCCAGCATACCAAGACTTGGAGTCACCTTGGGAATCGCCTGCCAGCGCTCCGCAAGCTCGCCGCGGATCACAGCCACGCTGCCGATCAATCCCGGCTCGTCTGTAAGGGGAAGCTCGGGCAAGGGGAATTCACTGAATATTTGCAGGCCGAAGGCTTTATAAGCCAGGCCTTGAACAGTACTCGCCATCAGATTCCCTCCCTAAGCCAATTTGTCACCCGGAATAGGCCGGATGATGGAAATAGCCCTTATCCCCCTCCAGCAAGCACAGGGGGATGAGGGCCGCGCGAACCATGAAATTTTAGGAATAATGTACGATCTCATCCGGATCATCTTGGAAGGAGTCGGCAATAGATATTCCTGGTCCAGCCATAGTCATTTTCACGTCGAGCACTTCCAAAGCAGGCTTGCTGTATTCCTTTTTCATATTTGTCACCCCCTTTCAGGCGATCTTCATTAAGACAGACGCTTCAAGAAACGGTAAAACACAAGTCCGCGTGTCAAAAGGCGAAAATCCGCATTAAAGATCAAGCTTGGTGCGGGCTCACTACCCAGCCGGTCCAAACATCCGGCGAGCCCGGTACTATTCAAATAGGCAGCCGCGCGGGCGTCCTGAGTCATTTCACGGAGCTCGCTCAGAAAGGCGCCCCACTGCGGAATCATCCGTTGGATACCATCCGCCCCCTGCACTCCGCGGCGCTTGCGGTTCAGCCTGACGTTATCCGGCAACCGGCCCGCCATCGCACGGCGGATAAGCGAGCGGTCTACCCCGTTCTGAACGTACTGTTCTTCCGGAACAGACAGGCAGAAACGGATGACACGCAGATCATTCGTCGGATCCCGGTCCCATATCCGGTATTTAAGCGACAGCTTAGTGGCGACTGTTCCGTTAACATTCCAGATATGCGGCTGTTCGAAATGTTTTCTTCGGATATCATAGACAGTCGTCGAAGAAGCGCCCACGGGCCCATTGAACTCCCTGAGCCGTTCATGCACTTCCGTCCGCTTGGCGAAGCCGGGATCAATCAGCTCAGGCACCGTCTCCTGCTGGCGGGGCAGCAGTCTGCCTAGTGAAGGGAACGCTTTTTTGCCGACAATCTGCAGCACCTTCCGGCGGTTCGCCTCCATGGACTGGGTATAGCCCTTGTTCTCACGATAAAAGGTAAGCCACCGGAATTCACGGATCAGCTTAGCCTGATAATCCAGAGCGGGTCCCCAGGAAATACTCCAGTTGCCTCTTTGTCCGCTGAGCAGCACGCCGATGTCCTTCTGCTGTGCCTGCTCATAGATTCCCTTCAACCAGTAGGAATTTTCGATAAATTTATACGGCATCTCCATGATATCCAGCCACTCATCAATCTCACTGTACGGGCTGCGTTCGGGAAAGTTCAGCAGACTGGGCTGAATGTTTCCTACATAATCGATCGTCTCCTGAATATAGGGACGTTCATCAGCCACCCTTTTCCCGAGATTGAATCCGGCAAAGCCGTCTACTGGATAGGAACTGAACGTATAAAGCGGCCGGCCGCGGTGCCGGAGTTCTTCAGCTGCGAAGCTGACAACCGAGCCGGAATCCAGCCCTCCGCTTAAGTTGGCCCCTGCTGCCAGATGGGTGCGAAGCCGGTCCTTCACTGCCCGTCCGAAGACTTCCCGGAACGCTTCTTCATATTCCCCGTTGGAGCTTAGGCGCAATTCCGGAGGAGCTTGCAGTGTGAAATAACGGGAGAAGGTGATGTTCCCTCCGGTTATAGAGATAGAATGTGAAGGAGGGAGCTGTTCGATCGATGGGTACACCGTCGAGAAGCAGTCCATAGCATCCACTCTATTCGGAATCGCCAAAAATTCAGAGACCCATTGATCATTCAGCTCATTCCCTGCACCCGCCAGCGACAGCAGCGGATGAATAACTGTGCAGAAAGTAAAGCTGCTCTGGGATCTGTGGAAATAAAGCGTCCGGTTGCCGGAGAAATCCCTTGCCCCAAACAATTTATGCTGCCGCTCATCCCAGATCATAAATGCAAAATCACCCACCAGATATACCGGTGCCTGCTCCCCCCACTTCTCATAAGCCAGCAGGATCAGCAGACTATCGGGAATAGATTCTCTGTCTGGCGCGGGTACGCGCAGTATATTCAATAATTCACTTCTATTATCAATGATCGCATCAGCTGTAATGGCCAGTTTCCGCTCGGGATCATAGTAAGGCAGTTGCTCATTTATAGATTGTGGTGTAATCCACTGTGACCGGCATCCGAGAAAAACACTCTTACTCTGCCAGCCCCTGGCATCGTCAGCCGGGTAACGGTTAAGCTGCTTCATCAACTCCGGTCCCTGCTCAGGGTCCAGATTATGCTGCTGTAGATGATAGATACCGGCGATTGCACTCATTATGAAGGCCTCCACCTGTTGGTTCTTTATAAAGAACATTTCTTACTATATAAGATAACTCGCTAACTACTGAATGTGAATTACACCAAGGAGTATATTTCGTTATCCTTTAGCGTATTGACCTGAGTGCACTTATGTGGTATATAGACAGGCCGAAATAATCGTATAGATTTTCTTCATGTACAGTCCGCAATTGACATGATATGTTATTGTTAATATTTTTTAGGAGGCTGTTTCTATGGAAAATGCTGTTGCCCATCCTATTCTGTTATCTTTTCCGGAAAGCTTCGAAAGTGAGCGGCTCCTGATACGGGCGCCCTTATGGGGAGACGGGGCTGCTGTGAATACAGCGGTGCTGGAAAGCCTTGATGAACTGCGTCCCTGGATGCCTTGGGCCAGGCTCCTTCCTACTCCTGAACAAGCCGAAGCCACCATTCGAAAATCCCGGCTGGAGTTCCTGGAGCGTAAAGACCTTAGACTCCTCCTGTTACACAAAACCTCCGGGGAAATCGTCGGCAGCAGCGGCCTACACCGGATTGACTGGCAGACGCGGAAATTCGAAATCGGCTATTGGGTGCGCTCCTCTTACAGCAGACAGGGCTATATCACGGAGGCGGTCCACGCGATTACGAACTACGCAGTTCAAGAGCTGCAGGCGAACCGGATTGAAATCCGCTGCGACACACGCAATACACCAAGCGCACGGGTTGCCGAACGTTCCGGCTTTACACTGGAAGGTATTCTGCGGAACGACAAATGTGATGTGGATGGCAAGCTGCGGGATACCATGATTTTTGCCAAGGTTCGGGGTGTGGAGTATTAATGCAGTACTTTTGTCCGGACGTATTAACGCAGCAGTTATAATAGAAGGAAAAATTCAGACAGAATCCCCGGGAGGTCAATTATGAGCTCTAGAGGATCTGAATTTTACGATAACGATGAATTCATAACGTCAATTCTAATCGATTAAATTAACAACGAGTTTAGTTATAAGTTTCACACATGCGCCAGGCACATATCCTATTTATTGCTTCGATGATCGGGGTCCAATATGCTTATGACATAATATTTTTGTAAATTTACTTCAAAAGTTGATTTCACAAAAAGTTCACTTTTGATTGTTTCAAAAAAATGTTATTATCACGTTTGTTATTTGCATTACAAGGTAATTAAAAATATGTTGAGAGATTCCTTATTTTCCATTTGTAGGATTAAAATAAAAATTATGATCTGAACAAAATATCCTCTTCTCGTCCCTTGCCTGAGTTATACATCGAATTATTCACACGTTTCCACAGGAGGAAACTCTTAATCACCCAGTTGAGATGTATATAATGTCTTATTTTTCATTTGTTAGTGGATATATTGACTCCTTGCTGATTGTCCCATTCCAATTGAATATAAGTCAACTAAATCAGGCATTTGATATTTTACGAGCTGGATTGAATTGATAAAAGTTTCAGGGGAGTACGATGTTCCCCGTAAGAAGAGGGAGATTTATGCGAGAAATATTGGGAAGAAAACTTAAACGAGATATTGTGTCCCCTATTGGCTTGACGATCATACCCGCTGAAACCATTTTATCTGAACAACATCTTCAACTTATTGCCAACCATAAAGCGGATCGCCAATCAATTTTCCTTTATCCGGATAAAATGGAACACAGAAAAAATCAAGTTAATGAAATTGTAAAACAGTCCGAAGAATTGTTCCATTCCATCAAACATACTTCAGAAATTCCTGTGAAGGATCTAACTACAAAGTTAGTTCCTCAATTACGTGAATTTGTGAATAATACTAATGTTTATGAGTTACTTGAAACGTTAAAATATCAGGATGACTATACATATCGTCACAATATCGCCGTAGGAGCTATCGCTACCCTTATTGGAAATTGGCTGAACCTGGATGAGGATGAACTTTCTTCGCTTACCTTAGCCGGGACAATGCATGATGTTGGAAAACTGAACATCCCGAGCGAGATACTCAATAAACCAGGTAAGCTGACTGTGGAAGAGTTCGACCTTATTAAAAGCCATACCATCATTGGCTATGACCTGTTAAAGGAGAGTTTTGGCCAAAATAGTAATGTTTCACTTGTGGCTTTGCAGCATCATGAAAAAGGAAATGGGAAGGGCTATCCCTACGGAATCCGGAAAAGTAAAATACATTATCACAGCAAAATTGTTATGGTAGCGGATGTATACCACGCAATGTCCTCAAAGCGGTCATACCATGAAGTAATACCCTTTTATGAAGTGATAAACCACATGCGAGCAAGTGCCTACGGTGAAATGGATCCCAAAATTTTATCTGTATTTCATACCAATATGATAAGACGCCTGATTGGACAACAGGTTGAACTCCTGGATGGAACAATATGTAAGGTTGTCTATGTGTATCCTTATGAGCAAGATGCTATTTTTCAGCTGGAGAATGGAACTTTTCTCGATTCCAGCAAAGATCACCAAATCCATATTAAAGAAGTATTTATTTGAAAATTTTTCAAGGGAAATCAGACGGCGGATCCCCTTGTTTTTGTCCTTGGCAGCTCAGAGCGTCATAAACTGACCAAAGCGGGCCAGAAACTCTTCCTGTCTTTTGTAATCCGGCATAACACTCCCGAGCCGCCGCCAAAAGGACCGGTCATGATTCATATGCAGCAGATGGCACAGCTCGTGGATAATCACATAATCAATAACCTCGGGTGGAGCCATCGCAAGCCGGTAGTTGAAGGTCAGCTTCTTATCGCTGCTGCAGCTCCCCCACTTGGTCCGTGACTCTACGATCTCGAACGACTTCGGTTTTACTTTCAGCACGGCCTGATACCGGGGCATCCGCTCCGCCACTATTTTCTTCAGGCTGGCAAAATAGAACTTCTTCAGCTCCAGCTTCAGCGCCTCGGCATCCCGCTCACCGGTTGTAATCAATTCATGCAGCGGGAATTCCTTGCCGAGGTACAGAAAGCTGCCCTCCTCCTGATATTCCTTCGCCTTGGGTACCTGCCGGGCCGCGGCCTGTTCACGGAGCTTCTCCATAATCCATCCGCTGTGACCCTGTACTGCATTCAGAATAACCTCTTCGGTTGTCCCTTTTGGAGCCTTCACAGTGATCCGGCCTGCTCCATCTATGTGCAGGGAAATTTTTTTGCGTTTACTGTATTGGACATTGAGAGTAAAAGTTTGATCTTCGAGCTGAATCTGCATGGCCACCATCTTTTTCATATGAATTGGGAAACAAACTGTTTGGACTAACTATAGCATGAATCTTGGGGACATAGCCCGTGTTACACAGCTAAACAGACCGCTCAGGTCTCAAGCTGCGGTCTGCCGATATTGTTTGTGCAAAGAAAAAAAGTGTCAGACTCCAGTATGTAGATCAATGGTTTATTATACTAACGATTTATTAGGTCCCTCATATAAGGAGTTATTGCAGAACCATCTTCGAAATCCTCTTCATCAATTAATGCCCAGTAGGAAATAAGGTCTTTATACATACTTATATGCTTCATAAGTTGACCTCTGATTCCGTTCCACATCCCAGGTAGAACTTTTCCCTCTGCAATAGCATCATCATAAGAAGAAATAACAAGGTTCATCAGAGCAAACTTTTCTTCCATGTTAAGTATGGCATTTTCATAAAAAGAAAAAAATCCAGCTACCCTAGATGAATTAGATACTTCATATACCCAATCTTGGGAATGTTTGTCCGGCTTAGGTAACCCTAATTTCTCGTTCAAACTGTTGATTGCTTCATTCGTAACATAATAACGTGGTAAGTTCTCCATAATCCCACCTAGTCTCTTGTTACATCACTTTTATGTAATCCAAGTTTCATTTAATAAAAATCGAATATCGTCCAATTCACTATTTGCTTGATCTCTTACAAAGTCAGTGTAGTCATGAAGTGTCTTCATTTTAGACTTACCCTTAGATAATCGTGACTATTGCAATATCCTTTCCTGCCCAAAGATTAAAGCTATAGCCTGTCTCAAGCAATTCCCAAGGTGCTTCGTCAACTATGAATGCCACATCGGCATATGTATCCCATGTACCCTCAATATGTCTTGTTATCCTAACTAGCACAGTCCATGTATCACCATAAAGTATTTTATCCTTGATTTCACCATAGTTTACAACTATATCACGCATCCACTCGTTCACCGGAAACTTACCTGGGTCTTTTTCCAACTTATATGGGCTTTAATGAACCTTCTGTCCACGTTAGCAATCCTCCTTCCTCGCAGCTTATTTCGGGTCCATTCCAATTATTAGTTCCTAGATCGCCGCTGCTATATTTAGCAAACGTCCTTCGTTTGTTTAATCAATGTCCTGCCAAGGTTCTGTCCCCCACTACGGATTTTTGGGCAACATACATCACTTCATCATTCTTACAAATGAACATATCTTTTGGATAATCCTTATATAAATCAATCAGGTGTACAGGTAAAATAGCAGTATCAAATCTCAGCACCGCCACCAACGTACATGAAACCATTATCTGAAACTTCCCATTCCAGCTCATCATTGAAGTATCGAGAGTCAAGTCCCAGCGAGTTTATTACTTCTGAAAAATGCCTGATAACCTCTCTGAAATTGAATTGATCACACTTTATATAAGTTTGAATATGAGAATATTCGGGCATAATAACACCCCTTGGGGTTAGATTTATATTACGATTCTACTCATTGGAGTGGCTCAGCACCGCATTATCCTCTGGATAGATCCCTAGTTATTAATTTTATGAACCTTCGTCGAGCACGATTACGCCAGTTGTGCTGTACTCCGGAATATTCAGGGACACATTGATCCGGAACTCCACATCGATCTCCTCTTCCCGGAATCCGATAGTATAAGTTACAATGTAAGGAGTCTCGATGTACAACAGGGTGAGCTGGAGGGTGTGCTGATTCTGCCAGGCCGCCGAAGTGATTACCTCTTGCCGGTGCAGTGACAGATCTTTGTAGAAAACATCCTGCGCATGCAGCATTTCTGTAAAACTGAACGGCAGCACATTATCCCGCTCGTCCCCATAGCACAGCTGAACCGTCAGCCGCTTTTCCTCTATCTCCAATACGATCTCCCTCAGCCCGTGAGGATTGTCATCCAGGCGGTAACCTTTGCGGCCATAATAAAGAGCCAGACTTGGAACGGGCTGAACCGGTGGAAGAGGATAAGTCCAAGCGGCTAATTTGTTTTGCAGCTCAAGTGTATCTGCATGGTTGTAAGCTTCCTTGCGGTCTAACTGGTCAATAATATATTCATAGATGAAATCTAGCAGTGTCTGCAGCTGCTGCATGCTCCCGAACGCGGCCGTTACCGCTATGACAATTTGTTCCCGGGGAGCAACCAGGCACAGCTGGCCAAAAGAACCGTCCCCTCTATAGCAGCCCCTGCGGCACAGATGAAACTGATATCCGTATCCCTGGGCGGAATCGGTACGGTCTTTCGGGGCAGACAGGCGGTTATCGCTCTGTTCCGAGGTAGCTAAGGCAAGATAACGCTCAGATACGATCCTTTTTCCAGCGTACTCTCCTTTATTCAGCAGCATCTGGCCGAATTTGGCGATACTTTCGGTAGACAGGCTCAGGCCCATCCCCCCGGCCGTGATCCCCAGCGGACAGGTTTCCCACACAGGTCTTGGGATTTCCAAAGGCTCAAACAAACGCGGCTGCAGATAATCAACCAGACTCTGGCCGGATACCTGCTCAATAATCGCCGACAGCATATAAGTACAGTGGGTGCTGTATACATAATGACTTCCCGGCTCATGCGGAACGTCCTGCGCCAGAAAAGCCCGCACCCAGTCTTCTTCCTGCGCAACAGCGCCATAAATGTTATCGTGATGGCCTGCGTTCATCGACAGCAGATGGTGTACCGTCATCCGGGCCAAATTTGGAGAAATGTCCCCTGGAAGTTTCGCCGGGAAGAAGGATATGACGGTGTCCGCAAGCGTCAAAAGCCCTTCGTCTATGGCAATACCAGCCGCGATAGAGGTGATGCTTTTGCTTAAGGAATATAGCAGCTGCGGCTGATCCAGACGATAAGGAGCCCGAGCAAATGCTGCCGTCACTACCCCGTCCTGCAGCAGCATGAAGGTGTTGACGGCGAGAGCCGACTGTTGGATTTGCGCGAAGAAGTCCAGCAGTGTGCGGGAAGACAGCCCGTGATCTTCGGGTAATCCTTTTAACAACTGCTGTTTTTTCATCCGGAGTTTACTGACTGCAGAATCCCACAGCTCAACTTTTCGTTCTCCGGGTAACCGGTATGTATCATACTTCAAGGCATAGGGATTAATTTCTACGGTTTTCCCTGCCTCTGCTTCCTTCTGTGCACAGTAAGTGAGCGAATCCGCAGGATTGGATGCGAAATCCTTCAGTAACATGTTCTGCAGCTGATCCAGCAATTGCTGCTCATCTGCGACTTGTAATTTCAAAGCCCCTCCGGTTCTCCTGACTTGCGATTTGTAATCGCCGCAATGATCAATGACCTCCCAGCCCGGCCATTCAGACTGTATCCGGGTTTGAGCTGCCGCAAAATCTTTGGCGTGCCAGATCTCTATCCTTTTTTGAGTAACGTCAATATGAAAGCCTGCAGCCGGAAAATCCTCCGTCCATTCGCTCAGCACTAAACTTCTGTAACCATATGACTTATTTATGCGGTTAATGAACGCTGGACCGTTCAACAGATAAGAGGTGAGCTCTCCGGCCAAAGGGAACAACAGCAGGTCATCACCGGCAAATCCTCCGTCCATTCGCTCAGCACTAAACTTCTGTAACCATATGACTTATTTATGCGGTTAATGAACGCTGGACCGTTCAACAGATAAGAGGTGAGCTCTCCGGCCAAAGGGAACAACAGCAGGTCATCACCGGCAAATTTCACACTTGCAACCAGGTCAACCCATTCTCTTGGTGATGAGGGAGCCAGAGTCATATCACTGGTATATGCTTCACGTTCCGCTAACAGTGCTTCTTGGGGATAGCCTACATAGGATGCAAGATCAAGTATGCCTTCATAGGCCCAAGTGATCTCCTAGCCCTGCCAGATACACCCCATGAGCCTTAAAAAAAGGTTGCGCAGCGGGATATCCAGGAGAATATCTTCGCCGCCATAAAATAACAGCTTCCTTTTCTCCAAATCTATTACTGCGCCGCCTTCCGCCCACACCTCATTCAACCATCCCGGTCCGGATTCCTCCGCCCGGGTCTGCCTTTCTATGAACGACAGAGCATACTCCGGCCCCCAGAACAAATCAGCCGGCAAAGTATTCGCACACCAGTGACTATAATACAACTCATAAGCCTGTTCTCTGACTATAATCAGATTTGCTCGTTGTCCCATGCCAGACTTCCCCTCCCGCTAAGCAAACAGCGCGTACCGGTTAGGAACCGGCACGCGCCAACTGAATTGCTGGTTATATTTAGTTTATCATCACGGGACAATTCCAGCTATTCCCTTAAGGCGTCGGCATGCCGCCGTTGGCATTCAGCGTTTCGCCGCTGATATAGCTGGATTCCTGGCTGGCCAGGAACACGTAGGCTGGAGCCATTTCGGCCGGCTGGCCGGGACGGCTGAGTGGCGTTTTGGCGCCGAAATCCTTCAGTGCCTCCACCGGCTGGCCGCCGCTCACCTGCAGCGGAGTCCATACCGGCCCGGGAGCCACCACATTAACGCGGATGCCCTGTTCAGCAACCTGCTGGGCGAGCGATTTACTGAAGGTGTTAATCGCTGCCTTGGTCGTTGCATAATCCAGCAGGATCGGTGCAGGTGTATAGGCCTGAATGGAAGAGGTATTGATAATGGTGCTGCCCGGCTTCATATGCTTAATCGCCGCCTTGCAGAGCCAGAACAGCGAATAGACATTGGTCTTGAAGGTGGCGTCGAATTGTTCTGTCGTCAGATCAGCAATATCCGGCACAAATTGCTGCATGCCCGCGATATTCGCCAGAATATCGATCCCGCCGAGCTGCTCCACAGCGGCAGCAATCAGCTGCTCACAGTACTGCTCGTCCTTGAGATCACCCGGCATCGCAACTGCCTTACGTCCGGCATCCTCCACAAGCTTCACTACTTCCCTTGCATCGGCTTCTTCCTCCGGCATATACGCCAGCAATACATCCGCCCCTTCACGGGCAAAAGCTATCGCCACCGCACGGCCAATCCCGCTGTCTGCTCCAGTGACAACCGCTTTGCGTCCGGTAAGCCGCCCGCTGCCTCGATAGGTCTCCGCACCGTCATCCGGCTTCGGATGCATCGCGGTTTCCAGTCCCGGGGCTGGCTGCTGCTGCTGATATTCCGGTGTTGCTTTGGGATATTGGGTCGCAGGGTCCTGAATCTTATATTGATCGCTCATTGTACATTCCTCCTCTGTGATTTCCACCTTGGTAATGACTATGGGTCAATTAACATTAGAAACGCTTTGACTCTCTTTATGTAACCATAATCCCGCCTGCTAAACATAAAGCCGGGCCGCCCCTTTACGAAGGGACGGCCCAGTTGTGCTTAAACAGCTCCAGCATATGTATGTTCTCTTCCCGAAATGATAATAAATATGCAGCTACTTGCTGACGCAGTTTCTGCCCTTCTTTTTTGCCCGGTACAAGGCAGTATCCGCCGCTTTCATGACTGCATCCGGTGTTTTGCTTTTCTCATTCTTTTGGGCAATCCCGATGCTGATCGTGATATAGATTTGTTTCCCTGCTCCCCCGCTGCGCGATTTTGATTTGCGTTTAGCCTTACCTTTGCCCCGGCTCTGCCCTCGTACTGTGAACCCGCGCTTCGCGACCTTCTCTCTTAGCTCTTCCAGATGCGGCATAGCCTCCTGGATGCTTTTGCCCGGGAACAGAATGGTGAACTCCTCCCCGCCATAGCGGAAGGCTTTGCCTCCCCCGGTCACGTCCTTAACAATCGAAGCCACCAGCTTCAGCACCTCGTCTCCGGTATCGTGGCCATAGGTGTCATTGAATTTTTTTGAAATGGTCAATATCCAGCATGGCAATCGCATAGTTCATCCCCAGCTTCAGCATGTCCTGCTTCAATGCCCGTCTGGAAGGCAGGCCGGTAAGCTCATCGGAGAAAGCCATGGCATATGAATCTTGAATAATGGAGGTGATCAGAATGATGCCTGACATTGTCCACAGCAAGGCGTAGGCGACTGGATCATGATCCAGGTGCAGTACGTAGAATATTCCCAGCAGCACTGCCATAAAAGCAACATCCTGTGAAGACCTGTAAGACATTTGCCGGATTATCAGCCGGATAAAGGTGAGTATGAAGATCATCAGGGACAGCTGTGATAACGGCGTCAGCCCCTGCAAATTCACAGACAGCAGCTCCATCTGCAGCCGCTCCAGCAGAGCGCTTCTCTCCGGGAGCATCGCCCAGACGGCAGCCGCCGCCTCTGCCGCAATCAATCCCAGCCGGATCGATCCCCATAAGCTGAATATCCCCCGTTCCTTGAAGAAGGAAAAAATAAGAATATTCACCGGCAGCAGCACACACAGGATAACGTACAGATCAGGTAAAGCCATGGCTGCACCCGTTCCCGGAAGCTTAGGTAAATACTGCAGCGAAGCTGCAGCCAGCGTAAAAATAACCATCTGGAAAAACTCCCGGCTGCGGTTGAATTTCCAGGCGAGGACACCCCCGGTCAGAAATACGGCGTAGGGTGCCAGCTTCAGTAAATCCAGCTGCGGACCGGACAAGGCCTGCACGTTCTTATAAGCCAGATAAGCCAATACCATTAACAATAAGGGCAACACGATCATGGAAGCTGCTTTGATTAACTTGTTCAATGTGGTTTAAATCCTCCGTGTCGGTGTCTGCTATCCGTCATCCCTTCACAGGAATCGTATAAAACATCCGGGACCCGTTGCTGTTGGTATACCAGATAACCTTGCCGCCGCTGACCACCGGATTGCATTCAGACAGTGCAAAATATTTGATACTCTGAATATCCCCGGCAGCTTTGCCGCTTCCATCGATAAACACATATTTCACATCACCGGGATGATTTTCTTTATCGAACTCCTGCCACAGCACCATCATTCGATCATCCGCTATCCGGACAAGCTTAGGAATGGACGCTATCCGGTCCGTGCCCACATACTTAGCCAGTGTAATCGTATGAACGGAGGCGCTGTTCAAGCTGCTTTTTGGCAACACACTCAGAAGGATATCCCGCTGATCCGTCTCCAGACCCACCATCTCATAAGAGGTATATTCGCTGACCAAAGAATGGTCAATCGAATTCATGGCAGCAATATAGCTGCTTGAGGACATTTCGAACCCGCCAATAGAAACCCCGGTCATATTCGCTCCGGTTTTACCCGGGATATCAAACAAATCCACCTCGCTATAACTCGTTCCGTCTCCTTTATGCAGAACAACCGAACGGGGATAAGCATCCCCATGATCCACAAGCACCTGTGCACGGCCGTCAAACAGCACGTATTGATCAAAAGAGTGGCTCACATGATTTTTCTGAAAGCGTCCCAGATTATTGGTTACGGTCATGCTTGAGGTATTTACGATAATAGTCAGCTGGGATTGATGATTCAGCTTGTCCTCTGTGGTGTATCTTGTACGCGAGGTATGGAATACCAGAGTATCCCCTGACTCAGCCATTCTCCCAGACCCGGCATCAAAAGGACCTACTGTATAGCTCTGACCGCCCGTAATAGAGGCACTGCTGATTCTGTTGAAGCTTTTATCGTATTTAACAATGCGGATCACTTCTTTGCTGTCGTTCTCTTCCCGGTTCTCTTGTCCATACGCAATATAATTATATTGCTCACCGCTATAAAAGCCGCCAAACAGCGGAAGCTCGTAAGCAATCTTTTGCGTTGCAGTTCGTTCATAGTTTGCATTGTACGTGTCAATCGTGACCTCTTTGCCTGCCTCTACGACACTTACCGTCCCGTCTGAGTTATTGACAAGGTAGGACGACACTGTACTTTTCCATCTTGGAAAATCAGAGGACTCCGCATTATCCAACGCTTCACCGGATGCTTGGGTACGATAGGCATTGTCCGGTGTTCTGGAGAACATCACCAGCCGGTTCAGCTGACTGTCATACTCCAGCTCGAATGGGATTTTGCCGGCCAAATCTCTTAATTGAAAGTAATTGCTCCCCTCAATATTGTAGGCCTTAATAGACTGCAGCACCCCGTCGATCATCACCTTGGAGGTTGACAGCACGGCAGCATAAGCTCTGCTCCGGCTAAAGTACATACTGTCTTCCCTCCCTTGAGGCGTATAGGCTCGTCCTGTTACGATTTCGATGGCCTTATTCTGCTGATTCCAGGTGATATCGAACTGACTCGAGGTTCCCGAGAAATTCCGGGCCAGATCACGCAGATTGAAATAATTGCTGCCCGCGATATTGAAGCCGTTAGAGCTCTTTTCTTCCCCGTTAAAATAAGTACTGCTCCCTGTCACCGTGGCCTTCACCGTATTGCCCGCAAAGGTTGTGGTGCCAAAGGCCGGTGTTACCATGAACAGCACAAGCAACAGCCCAAAAATCCTTTTCATTGATGTTTCCCCCATTAAATGCGATATGTACAGCGAAATAACGTGCGCCTGTTATTACTTATCGGCAATTGTGCTTCGCTGGTTGAGTTATAAACGCATGCTTCACAACCGTACCCTGATCAGCTCATAGGAAACTTCTTCATCAAATTTCAAAACCGTTCATATTTCCGAGCAGCTCTGTCAGATTTGATTTCTTGGCCAGAATAAGCTGTTCATCCTCAGGTTTGTTGTTTGTCACCCAGCACCAGCCGGATTTTTTCATATACGGCGGTTCATCACACCTCTTCCATCTATAGCCTGTGACAAAGACCCTCCCGGATTCCCGGAAGGGTCTTCATTCTCCAGCTCTTACTCCACCGACTTCAACGCCTCAATCATATGAATCCGCTTGAGCTTCATATGCATAAAGGCCATCACGATTCCCGAGAACACCATAGTTAACAGTGCCGCATAAATATAGCTCGGCCACTTGATGATTGGAGCGAACATCGTCGCATCCAGCTCAGCGGTCTGCAGGACGAAGCTGTGCAGCACAATGCCGAGACCCGAACCGGCTGCAATGCCGAGAAGGGTCAGCAGGATATTTTCCCGGTAAATATACATCGTTACTTCGTTGTCGTAGAAACCCAGCACCTTGATGGTTGATAGCTCGCGGATACGCTCGGACACATTAATGTTGGTCAGATTATAGAGTACGACAAAAGCCAGCGCCGCCGCAGATACAATGAGCACCAGCGTGACAACGTCCATGCTCTTCATGGTCTCGTCAAAAGCCGAGCCCACGCTGCTGGAGAAGCTGACCGCGGCAACACGCTCACTTCCCGTCAGCTTTTCACCAAACTGGTCTTCCCAGGCGCTATCCTGCACGTTATAATTCAGCAGCGAGGTGTTGTAGACAGGTTCTTTACCGAATACGGAAGAATAGTACGCTGGTGTCATATAGGCATAGTGCAACACATAGTTTTCCGTAATTCCCGTGATACGGATGTTGAACAATTCGTTCCTGCTATCGACCAGAGTGAGGGTGTCTCCCGGCTCCAGCCCGTACAGCTTAGCCAGCTTTTCCGAAATTACGGCCCCCTCGGCTGCAAGCTTCTGTCCTTCCCCGCTGATCCGTTCCCGCAGCTCCACATAGTCAGACAAGGAATCCATAGCTTCCGGGACGAACAGATTCACATCCTGGTCATTTACACCCTGGGCGTGTGCAATCATCGATTCCTGCGCTACATTCAGCGTCCCTTCTATGGCAGACTCGCCGCTAATCAGCTGCTCGTAGGATTTCTGGGCAGCAGCAGGCGCATCGGTACGCAGCGCTACAAGCGCATCGTATTTCATAATCGTTCCGAACTGCTGTCCGGCAATGCTGCCAATCGAATCCTTGAGGCCGAATCCGGTCAGAATCAGCGCTGTACAGCCGGCTACTCCGAATACGGTCATGAACATCCGCTGCTTGTAGCGGAACAGGTTCCGTGCAGTCACCTTTTGGACAAAGCTCAGCCGCTTCCACACAAAGGATACCCGCTCAAGAATAATCCGCTGTCCGTTCTTCGGTGCCTTCGGACGCATTAATACGGAGGCTTTGCCGCGCAGCTCTATCCGGGCAGCAAACCATGCTGTCAGCGTGGTGCAGACCAGCGCTACAATCACTGAAATAACCGAATACGAGGGATAGAAGCTTCGGATGAGATCCGGCAGATTATAGAGTGAGCTATACGCATTGAAGATAATGGTGGGCAGCAGGGTAAAACCAACGGCGAGGCCGACCGCCGAACCCGTCAGGCTGGCAAGCGTGCCATAGACCAGGAACTTGGCCATAATATCACGGTTACCGTATCCTAGCGCTTTCAAGGTCCCGATCTGCAGCCGGTGCTCCTCAACCATCCGCGTCATTGTCGTCAGGCTGACCAGCGCAGCAATCAGGAAAAAGAATACCGGGAACACGCTCGCAATCGCCGACAACCGGTCAGCATTGTCTTTGTATTCGGCATACCCCGGATTTACATTCCGGTCAGTGACATAGATCTTAGGCGGCTTGAGTGCTGCCAGCTGCCGTTCACCCTCAGCCAACTCCGCCTTGGCGGCAGCCAGTTTCTCGGAGGCTGTATTCTCCTCTGCCAACAGTGCCTGCTGCTGCTCTGCGGCGGCCAGCTCCATACGGCCCTTGGCTAGCTCCGCTTCACCCTCAGCCCGCAGCTCCGCAAGCCGCGCTTCCGGCACGCCTGACATCGCCTGCTCCACAGAGGTGGTGTGCTGCTCCATCAGGGACTCATACTCCGGGCTGTAGGCTTCTGCCCCTGCAGTATCCTTGAAGGACAGGTAAGCCTCCGTATAAACCGGCAGCTTGAAGTCCGATTCCGGGATGGCTGCGAACGCATCGGCCGTACCTTTGCCGATCGTGCTGGTTCCGCGGTTGTTCTTCTCAATGAACTGGGGACTCCGTACAAAGCCCACAACTGTATATTCCAGCGTTCCGAATTTCTCCGACAGAATTGCATCCGTACCATTCCCGCTGAATACGACAGTGTCACCCAGCGCATACTTCTTGTCCAGCAAGTCATCCAGCACGATCTCTCCTGATTGCTCCGGCAGACGGCCTTCCATCAGGCGGTACTGGTTAAGCGGCTTATCAGCATTGTAGGACAAGACCTTAAGAATTACTCCGTTATCACCGGCAAATACATCCGCGCTGTAGCCGGGCTGCAGCACATCGACTTCCGGCACTTGCTTCAGCAGTGCAACATCATCTTCCGTCAACCCATAGGTGCTCTGCACTTTCAGGTCCATCAGCCGGGTCCCCCCGTAGAAGGTGCCTGCGGTATCCAGCATATCCGGCCCCGCTGCCTTAATTCCGGAGAAAAAGCACACGCCCAGCATAATGATCGCAAAAATTGAAATGAAGCGGGCCTTGGTATGCCCGATCTCCCGGAAGATATCCTTCCATAACGCCCGTTTGTTCATAGCTGTCTTCTCCTTACCATTCGATATCGTCAACAGATACCGGTGAAGGATTGATGACCATCTTCCGTACCTTAGCGTTGTTAATTTCAATCACCCGGTCCGCCATCGGCGCAATAGCCAGATTATGGGTGATGACAATAACTGTAGTTCCGGTATTGCGGCACGTATCCTGCAGCAGCTTCAGCACCTGCTTGCCAGTGTTGTAGTCAAGCGCTCCCGTCGGCTCGTCGCAGAGCAGCAGCTTCGGCTGCTTAGCCAGGGCCCGGGCAATCGCAACGCGCTGCTGTTCCCCGCCCGACAACTGGGCCGGAAAATTATTCAGCCGCTCCTTTAAGCCCACCTCCTCCAGAACCTTACGCGCATCCAGAGCACGCGGAGAAATCTGGGAGGCCAGCTCGACATTCTCCAGAGTGGTCAGATTGGGCACCAGATTGTAGAACTGAAACACGAAGCCCACGTCATTGCGCCGGTAGCCGGTCAGCTCCTTGGCACTGAACTTGGCAATATCGGTACCATCCACAATGACCTGACCTTCATCCGCCGAATCCATCCCGCCCAGAATATTGAGTACGGTCGATTTGCCCGCACCGCTGGGACCAACAATGACCGCAAATTCACCTTTGTTAATCTCAAAATCAATCCCGTCATTGGCTACGATCACAGTTTCACCCATTTTGTAACGCTTGTACTCACCTTTCACAGCAACAAAACTCATTCCTCTTCCTCCAGTCTCTAACTAAGGCCAAACCCAATCCCCGTTCTGCTTCCAACAGGTACAATCGCACTGGGCTACTACATCTTTACGTTCCAGTTTATCACAAATACAAGGTCCAATCCCTCCATGGTGCACAGCAGACTCCGCTCCGATAAACACGTACAGGCCCACAGGAGATTACGCTCCCATGGGCCTGCCTATGATTCCCGTTCTATGCTTTTCTGACAAACTCCGATTTCAGCTTCATCGCGCCGAAGCCGTCAATTTTGCAGTCGATGTCATGATCGCCTTCAACCAGCCGTATGTTCTTCACCTTTGTGCCGATCTTCAGCACCGAGGAGCTCCCCTTGACCTTCAAATCCTTAATAATGGTTACAGAGTCTCCGTCGCTCAGGACATTGCCGTTGGCATCCTTAACAACCTTCAGGTCTTCGCTGTTCCCATTCTCTGCACCGGCAGTCCATTCATGCCCGCATTCCGGACAAACCAGCTGAGCTCCGTCCTCATAAGTGTACACTGAGCTGCACTGCGGACAATTCGGCAATTCATTCATCATTCATTTCTCCATTCGCACTTAGGTTCCTTGTTGCGGTTCGCGGTAACTCTCTTATTCTAGCATATCTGTAAAAGTTGAATATATGATATATGAATATTTGAAACATAGCGAGTATACTTGACCGGATCCCTGTTAATCTCCCGTAGCATCCAGTCCCGTCAAAAGCTCGGCATACAAGGATTTGACTTCAAGCGAGGGACTTACGCCGATCTCCGCACGCAGGGTCTCCGCAAATTGCAAATACTGCCGGGTCAGCGCCTCTTTGTTCTTCAATTGGGCAGAAGCCGTCAGCAGCAGCATTAGCGATTCCTCATCCAGCTCATTGCGGGAGAGCAGCTTCATCAAAAGCCGGGTAGCGGCACCGGCCTCTCCCCTATCCAGCAAAGCGGCACATAGACGCCGGGTAAAGCGGGTATACATCTGTGAGATCCGTTCAATCTCGTTCCAGGCCCAGGCAAACACCTGATCACCGAATAGATCTCCCATGAACAGCTGTTCCAGCTCTATTGCGGCATCAATATTCCTTTCATCGATTACCGCCAGCCTCCGGCAGCCCTCCTCAAAGGCCAGCACATCCACCCGGACTCCGCTAAGATTCAGCCCGTAATGCTGATTCTCGGAATGCAAACTCTTTTTTAAGCCATAGGTGTCCAGCAGCTTCCGCAACTGATAGATCGTTGTGTTGAGATAGATTTCGGCATTTTTTTGCGGCAGACCGTCAAAGATATCCTCGATCAGCCTGCTTCTGGAGACAAGCCTGCCTTTATGGACCAGCAGGTAGGCAAAAACCTCTGCGCTTTTTTTGGATTTCCATTTTGTCTTGATTCCCTGTGTGCTGTGAATTTCAATCCCGCCCAGGCAGCTGACCAGTACTTCAGGATTCCGCTTCTCCGGAGCCCCTTCTGCCGCATTCTCCAAGCGGATTTGTGCAACCACCCGTTGTACGGTATGGGTAAGCCTCTCGTGCACTACCGGTTTGACGATATAGTCAAAGGCATATACTTCAAAAGCAGGCAGCGCATATTCCTTATGGGACGTAATGAAGACTAGCTTCGTACCCTTGCCGCTCTCCCGCAGCCGCTGTGCAAATTCCAGCCCATTCTCGCGGGGCATGCTGATATCAACGAAGATCAGATCCACCTCATGATGGGTAAATACGCATAAGCGGCAGCTGTATCTGCAAATATACCGGCGATTTCAACCTCTGCCATTTTGGCAAGCATCCGCTTCAGGATTAAGTGCATGGCCTTCTCATCATCGATAATGATCACTTTCATACCATCCTGCCTCCTGACACAAACGCGGGAACCGGCGGGAGCGGAAGTGAGAAATAGAAGGTGCTCCCAACCGAAGGTATGCTGTCAAACCAGATTTCGCCCCCGTTCAGGCGGACAAATTCCCTGCATAGTGATAACCCCAGGCCAATCCCGCGCTCTCCCTCCGTTCCCAGTAAAGAGACCGGGTACTTGTCCTGCAGCAGCGTATCGGCTTGTTCCCGGGCGATTCCTTCCCCCGTATCCTTTACAGAGACTACTATCATCGTATCCTTCTGCTCTGCCTTCAAAGAGATGGTTCCTCCAACCGTTGTAAATTTAATGGCATTCGTCAAAAGATTACGGATAATCAGATCGAGCATCTCTTTATCAGCGTACACATAGGTCCCTTCCGGAATCTCGGAAATCAGACGGATCTGTTTGCTGCCGCTGCGAACGGATAACAGCCGTAAATTCCATTCCACCGACAGAGCCAAATCACTTTCAAGCGGCTGAAGCAGAAGCCCCCCGGTCTGGGTATGGAAAAATTCCAGCAGGCTTTCCACCAGGGCAAACGTATTGCTGATCTGCTGCCCCATCTCCTCGACAACCTCCGTCCGGCTCTCTCCGTGCTCCTGCATTTCTTCCTCCAGCAGCTCCATCAGGTTGACGAGCACCGCTATCGGATCACGGATGTCATGGGCAACCACACTGAACATTCTGTCTTTGAACGTGTTCAGTTCACTAAGCTGTCTTGCATTATCAAGCAGTCTTTCCTCAGTGCGCACACTGTCTGTTACATCGCTTAAGAGCAGCATTTTCCCGACAGGCCTATGGCTGTTATTCCGGATATAAGACAGCTTGACATGATAGAATTTGTCTCCGGAGCGGCTTGAGAGCTGAAGCTTGCTTATAGTGGAAGGCTCTTGCCTCATTAGCTCTAATAAAAAGGGAGAGCCGGTGAATATCTCGGAGGCCGTTTTGCCGATACTCCTGCTGCTTAATCCGTCAATCACTTCTCCCGCCGAGCAGTTGAAGCTTGTAAGAATATGATCAAGGTCAAAAACAATGACGGCTTCCTGCATCGAGCCGAATACCTGCTGAAGCGCCAGTGGGGCGAGCCGCAGCATATTAAACTGATAAATTCCCCAGATATAAAAAACCCCCGAAATCAAAAAACCGAACGGTGAAATATCAACCGGCATATAGACCAGACCGCTCAGATACACGAGGGTGAAGCCGTAGGGCCCCCAGGAGCCGATGATTATGAGCGCGACCGGTATCCTCATCCGGGGAGCGGACCTCATAAACATTTGCACCAAAAATACCATTCCAATTACAAAGAAGCTATAGGAATAGAACACATGCAGCGCATACAACGGGCCTTTCACGAGCGTAACCAGCGGGAAGCCTTCCGTGTAATTCAGGGTCATGCTCTTATAGAACAAGTGATGCCACTCATTGGTGTTGTGGGCTATAAAGGTAATTACCGGGACAATCATCAGCAGCAGAACATTTCTCCGGTTTACCCAGGCCTGCCGCCCTGTATATTGAAGCACCATAATAAACCACAGCACTGTCCCGAAAGGAATTCCGATATATTCAACCCGCAGCCAAAAACGGATATGCTCCAAAGTGGTACTGAGAATCTCAAAAGCATAACCAAAGCTGTAAAAGGACCCTGTCAGCATGCCAAGGCCGTAGCTGATAGCGATCGGCAGGCTTCTTCTCTTCCAGCAAAGATAAGCCAAAACCAGTGAACAACAGGTAGCTGCCATCAGCAGTGCAAACAAATACAAATTATAGCTCATCCAGGGCTGACCTCTTTCAAGAATAAATCGGGAATCTATGCCTCCTATGTTAACAGATCGGCCTCGGGTAGAGTAACTAAAAATTAAAATTTTTCGACAAAAAAAGCCAGCTTTCGCCCTTATAGGCGAAGCCGGCTTGCAATTGTATACAGACCCCGCTTCAGGCGCCTGTATGAATGTCTGTTTGTGCTTATTTCAAAGTTTCCAAAAGAGCCTTGAGCTCCGGATTCAGCTGCAGTACATGCAGAAC
>NZ_LN831205.1:140816-141826 GCF_001368795.1 Paenibacillus ihuae | reverse complement strand
TTCAGCTGCAGTACATGCAGAACAATCGTCAAAGCTTCCGCACGGGATGCCTGCTTGGCGGGAAGAAACTCTCCGCTGCCGGCACCGCTGATAATCCCTGCAGCTGCCGCCTGCCGGATCTCATCCTGGTTCCATGTGTTTCCGATGTCCTGGAAAGTAGCGGCTGCCGGGACATCAACACCGCTCATATCAACGATCTTAGCAATGACCGCGATAATCTCTGCACGGCTGATTTCGGCATTCGGCTTGAAGGTGCCATTCTGGTAGCCGGAGACAAGACCTTTTTCCTGCAGGGAGGAAATCGCTGCTTCCGCCCAATGTCCGGAAATATCGCTTAATGTGCCCCTGCTTCCGCTGCCGGGCAGTTCGAACACCCTGGCAATGACAGCAGCAAACTCTGCACGGGTCATACCGGCATCCGGATGGAATCCTCCATCCTCATAACCTTGGACAATCCCCAGCTTCACGAAGGTTTCTACCGTCAAGTCCGCCCAATGGGTGGAGATGTCTGTGAATGACACCGGAGATGGATTGGCGTTAGCCAATTCTACTTTTTGGTTGAAGCCTGATAGTACCGTTTCAAGCTGAACTACATTATTGGCAAATTTAGCACCACCACCGGCAGCCGGTGCGGCTGAAGCTGTCGGCGAAGGGGCTGCAGTTGGAGTTGCGGACGGGCTTGTGGACGGTGTTGCCGCAGGCGCACCGCCGCTGTCCGAGCTGGACGCTACAATCTCAATAGCTGTCGTGCCATACACACCTGAACCATCCGCTGCTGCAGCTTTAACAGTGACCATACCTGCAGAGATTCCTGTTAACAATCCGCCTGCACTAATTATAGCTGTCCCTGTTCCGTTCTCTATAGACCATACAATGCTCTGGTTCGTTGCTTCCGCTGGAACAACAGCCTGATTCAATTGAATGAAATGCCCCACGGTTACCGGAGAAACACCGGATATTGTGATGGTTGAAACCGGGATAGAGACAGGTGTCGGCGCTACTGTCGGGGT
>NZ_LN831205.1:136600-140790 GCF_001368795.1 Paenibacillus ihuae | reverse complement strand
CTGTCCATCGACAAGCTCGCCATTTGTTCCGTAGACTGCAAAGGTTACGTTGATATACCCCGGATACGCGCTGTCAGCCACCGCTGGTGCCTGAAACAATGCAACGTGATCTGCAGCTACTGTCGGTTTATGGGCTGCAAATCCGCTCACATTGACATAGCTTGAGCTATATGACAATACAGGGACCCAGCTTACGATACTGTCGCTGACATACCCGCCAACGATCGTTTTGCCGGATTCCGTGTTGACCGCAATAGATCCTGTTCCTGTATCATCCGGTACTTGAACCACACTTCCGTCTGAATATCTTAGGAATAGATGCTCCGAAGCGCCCGGTTTATCGCTTGGCAGGTTAACGGTAACCGAGCCTGTACTTACCACACAGCCGCTTAACAGCATAATTACCAGAGCCGAGACTAGGCCCAGCTTCCCCAGCGAAGTTTTTTTCATTGTCCTATCAACCCTTTCAATTTCTCAATGCTTACTTTTTAAATAATTATACTTTCCTCCAATGACAAGAAAATGACAAACTTCGACACGTCAAAAAGAACCCTCATCCTTCGAGGGTCCTAGATACTATCATCGTCAGAATACAAACTTCCATTTTTTTGAATGTCTGCTGGTTAATTATAGTAGAATAATCTATGTGAGACTATACCCGGCTGATGAGAGGAGCTCTATAATGAAAGCGCAGTTTGAAGCAAGGCTTGAATTATTCGCCCAGAATACACAGACCATCAAGAAGGCTTTTGCCTGGAAAAGCGGGCAGATTAACCGTTTAGCTGCACTGTTGTACACAGCAGAGAATAAAACAGTGGATGTAGATGCCATCCGGGGGAGCAGTGACTTGATCAAGAGCACCACCGGCCCCTTTTCTACCTTCCGGGGTAACCTGTCCGTCTGTATCGCAGCACTGCTGTCGCTTTCAAACGGCAAGGAAGCCCTATTGGCAGACACCCTTACCGTATATGACCTGCTGAAGGGTCTGAAATTCCGGGCCTCGGATTATCTTGTGGTCGCCGCTTACCAGATCGCCGCCCATACGACTCCGGACCAACATCAACGGACGGCAGACAGAGCCCGGCATTTCTACGACAGCATGAAGGCGAACCACCGATTTCTCACCGGACAGGACGACTATATCTTCGCGGCTATGCTCGCGCTGTCAGATCTTGAACCGGAGCGCGGAACAGCCCGTATGGAACAGCTCTATGCTGAACTGAAACCGGAATTCCTGTCGGGCAACAGCGTGCAGGCGCTGACGCAGGTACTGGTTCTTGGTGAAGATACTCCGGAGGCAGCCGCACGTGTCCTCGCCCTGCGGGATGCCTTCCGCACCCGGAACATCCGGCTGGATAAGGAATATACCCTTTCGTCACTGGGTGTATTGTCGTTATTGCCTGCCGGCCATGAAACACTCGTGCAAGACATCTCTGACACCTATGAATCACTGCGGACCAAAAAAGGCTTCGGCAGCTGGTCCATCACCAAGCAGGAGCTGCTGCTGCTTTCGGCTGCACTGGTTGCGTACAAGCAGATCGACGAGTTAAAAAGCGGTGTTTTAACGGCGGCGCTTTCCACCAGCCTGACCAATATCGTTATCGCCCAGCAGACAGCTATTGCCGTAGCCGCCACGTCCTCAGCTGCTGCCGCCTCGTACGCTTCCCATTAATCATTGTTGCAGGTCTGCCTCATAACAAAGGACTGTGTCAACCCGGTCAAGGTTAGCACAGTCCATTTGGTTTGTTCAAACGTCATCCCTGCAGAAACGGATTATGTTCAGCAATACCCGTTATGCGCTGGAAGGTATCCTGCTTTACAGGCACACCGCCGCTGCGCTGAAGCAGCATCCATCTGAGAACGGCCAGCGCTTCATATATCTTAAGCTTTTCCGGCCCAATATTATATCGCTGTAAGTAGGCGGAACGAAACGCTGCTGCATACGGCTCTGAAATATATACACTCAGCAGAACAACGCTCCAGGCAAAATCATAACCTGGATCACCTGCCTGCCCGTTCGTCCAATCTATGATCGTATAGCGCCCGTTCTTCTCTACAATATTGTTCATATGGAAGTCGCCGTGTATTATGCTTTCCTGTTTCATTGGGGCACTCTGAACAAGGGGAATCAATAACCGGGAGATATCGGCGTACTCTTTTGCCCCCGGGAAGAAGTACTTCATAAAATCATTGGCAGGCAGATGTGTCCCCTGCAAGTCTTCTACTTTGATCTGATGCAGCTTCCCCAGCATATCCGCAAGCACCGCCAGCTTCTGCGCATTTACTTTTTTTACGGGCGTCCCGTCAAAGGTTGTTAACAGCACCTTATCCCCGTTAGCATCTATTCCCCAGCCCAACGGCTCTGAGACGGCTATCCCCCGTTCAAACAGTTCCTTCAATAAATGATACTGCGCACCGATATCCGGTCTGGAGCTTTTGTTCCAGAGCTTCAGCACGAAGCTTTCCCGCCCGGACACGATCTTCATCACCTCAGCCTCAAACCCGTGAACCATGGCCTGCGTGACAAGCTGATCCTGTTCTTTCAGCAGCTTTTCCAGCAGACTGCTTCTCCCGGTCCAGTCAATCTTGCTTAGGATGCTTGCCATTTAGAGCTCCTTCCATATTTAGCGTTTATTGATCTCCCGGAAGATTAATCAACCGCATACCCAAGAGTCAGCCTGAATCCATCCAGCTCGTAGCCGATTTGAGTATAGAGCCGGATGGCTTTTTTATTGGTCCCATGTGTGCCCAGGGTGGCGATGGTTTTGCCCTGATCCTTCAGGTATTCCAGCGCGGTGCAGAGGAGGTTCCGGGCAATCCCTTGTTGCTGCCATTCCGGGATGACGAATACATTTTCCGTTGCACTATGACCTTCAGCAATGCTCCAGGTTGAGGTGTTGCCCAGGAACTGATCCCCGCTAAACGCGCAGAAGTTCGTCATTTCCTCTGCCCCCTGCATCCAGGCCAGCTGATTCATGCTCCAGGCCACACCGTCGAAGGAGGCGAGCTCTGCCTGATGATATTGCCCGCGGGCTTCGTCGTTATCCAGCACATAGGGGCGTATCTGCACCCCCTCAGGCAAAGGATACTGCGGAATCACCCGGCTCAGGTCATATTTGAATACGACAATTGTATCGTAAACCGTAAACCCGCGTTTCAGGTAATAGCTCTGCTCCGGGAGGTTATCCGTATCCGTATATTGGGCGATCACAATCCGCTTATCCGGATGCTGTGCCTTGATCTCTTGGGCGCGGACAATCATCGCATCCAGCAAGGCATCCTTGATCGCCTCATCCTCATCCTGGTCTGCAAACTTGATTTCACTGATCAGATAGCGGACAAAGCCCGGGTCTTCGTCATGCCCTTCCGCATCAAACGTATCATGGAGCATGAGATGGGCAACGGCCACCACTTCCTCATCTTTTACTGCCAGAAACATATTTCGTTTATCCAGATCTCCGTGATACAGATAGAGCATTTTGAGCACAAAACCAAATTTCTCGAGCTTCTCTTCCTCTCCATCCCGCACATTTCGGATCACAAACTCTTTGATCAACAAACATCGTCTCCTATCTGCCATACGGAACATTGCCGTACAGACAGCTCAATTGGTATTTTTACCATTTTAATACTGAATACGCTCTCTTAAATATGCAAGGGAAACTTTATTTATAAACATTCTCCACATGGTGTTCATGCGGAAACTTTGCGATTATGGTGATATGGCGGAAATCCGCCTGAATTTATACTGGGATTATAAGCCGGACAGGTGCTTAGATACCCGTTCAAGCGATTGTAACAAGAAATCTTCACAGCAGCGGGTGGCGGCCGCTTAATGTGTTATAATCACTTTGATTTATTCACTCTTCGCCAGCAAGAGTGTAAGAACACACAGAAACAGGTGATCAAATGTTCGAGCTTAAATGGCTGTGGCAGAACCTCAAGGGGAACCGGACGCGGTATATTGTGGCACTCTGCCTCTCGGTGGTAGGCTCAGCGCTTACTATCGTGAATCCGTACATCAGTCAGCGAATTGTCGATACGTTTATAGCCGGCGATAATGCAGTGCAGAATCTGACACAGGAACGTGGGCTTCTGATTGCGCTTTGTCTGGGCATGATCGGCTTTTCCCTGCTGCGTACCGGTCTTGCTTATCTGACAACCATGCAGTACGAGCGCTCCTCGCAAAA
>NZ_LN831205.1:23440-136244 GCF_001368795.1 Paenibacillus ihuae | reverse complement strand
ATGCAGTACGAGCGCTCCTCGCAAAACATGATGTACAACATCCGTATTTATCTGTACAACAAAATTCAGGGACAGGACAGGGAGTATTACGACCATAACCGCACCGGTGATCTTATGACCAAGATGACTGGCGACCTGGACATGGTCCGGCACTCGATGGCATGGATTTTCAAAACAATCATCGAATCACTGACGATTTTTGCTGCTGCCGTCATCTATTTCTTCACGATTGATGCGGAGCTGACGCTGTGGATGCTGATTCTTTCGCCGCCGATTTTTATTGTGGCCTACATATTTGCGCGGCGCGTCCGTCCGATGTATATCGATCTGCGCGAGCGGCTGTCCCAGCTTAACACGACTACACAGGAGAATATCTCCGGCAACCGGGTCGTCAAGGCGTTCGCCCGCGAGGAATTCGAAATTGAGAAATTCACAGACAAGAATGTGAACTATTCGGCCGCCAATAAGAAAGCTGCACTCGTCTGGCTTGATTATTTCCCTTACCTGGAGACCTTCGCCCAGGCGTTCAACGTAATCTTAATGATAGCCGGCGGACTTTATCTGATGGACGGCCGGATTACATTTGGTGAATTCGCAGCCTTCTCCTCACTCATCTGGGCCATTTCGAACCCGATGCGCAATATCGGTATTATTATCAATGATATCCAGCGTTTTTTTGCCAGTCTATCCAAAATCGTCGATATTTACTATGCCCGGCCGGCGATTGTAAATGAGCACAATCCCGTTGATAAACGCCGTTATGAGGGACGTATAGAGTTTCAGAATGTCAGCTTCAAATATGACAGTGCCGTCGTCCTGGACAATGTCAGCTTTACGGTGGAGTCTGGTGAAACCGTAGCCATTATGGGCTCAACGGGTGCGGGCAAGACAACCATTATCAATCTGATCCCCCGGTTCTACGATGTAACTTCGGGACGTGTGCTCGTGGATGGCGTTGATGTGCGGGAGCTGGAGCTTGATGAGCTGCGGGGCAATATCGGCATGGCTACCCAGGATGTGCTCTTATTCTCCGATACGATTGACGGAAACATCGCTTATGGTGATCCTGAGCTTCCGGAGGAAGAGGTGATGGATTACGCCCGGCTCGCAGCCGCCCATGAATTCATTACCAAAATGCCCGAAGGCTACGATACGGTTGTCGGCGAACGCGGTGTCGGCCTGTCAGGCGGGCAAAAGCAGCGTATTGCACTGGCGCGGGCGATGGCCGTCCGCCGTCCGATCCTGATTCTCGACGATACGACCTCTGCGGTCGATCTGGAGACAGAAGAGCATATTCAGCGCAGTCTGCGCGGGCTGGAATACCCCTGCACGAAGATCATTATTGCACAGCGGGTATCCACAACCTGTGAAGCGGACCGTATCCTGATCCTGGACCGCGGCCGTCTGATCGAGGAAGGCACCCATGCCGAGCTTCTGGCGAAGCGGGGTTATTATTACGAGGTGTTTATGCTGCAGAACGAGGGCATTGGAAGGCAGGTGAGCCAGCATGGCAAGGAATAAATTCGACGTCGACGAAAATCTGGAATCTCCATTTAATATCAAACATTTCCGGCGTGCAATGGTGTACATCAAACGGAAGCAAAAACCGATGATTATTGCATTCATTCTGAGCGCCTTATCCGCCGCCATTTCGCTATCGGCCCCGCTGATTATGCAGCATGTCGTGGATGTAACCATTCCGGCAAAAGCGAAGCTTGCGCTGGTCGGCTGGTCGGTGCTGATGCTGCTGACCATCGTGGTCAGCGTCATTCTGGCAACCATCCGTTCACGCATTATGACGAGCGTCGGGCAGGACATTATTTTTGACATCCGGACGGATTTGTTCAAGCATCTGCAGGAACTGCCCTTCAAATATTATGACGACCGTCCGCAGGGCAAAATCCTCATCCGGGTTGTCAACTACGTCAACTCGGTTTCCGATGTGCTGTCCAATGGTATTATCAACTTTATCCTGGAAATCGTGAATCTGGTCTTTATTGCCGCCTTCATGTTCGCCGTCGATGTCCGGCTCTCCTTCGTTACGCTGGCCGGACTCCCTGTATTCCTCGGCATCATGCTGCTGATCAAAACCCGGCAGCGCCGGGCATGGCAGGCGGTATCCAATAAGAGCTCCAACCTGAATGCCTACCTGCAGGAGAGCATCAGCGGGATCGGCGTCACCCAGATGTTCTCACGGGAACAGCGCAATGAGGGCATCTTCACCCGTCTGGCCGGCAATTTCCGGACAGAATGGATGCGGGCCCTGCGCTTTAATGCCCTGATCCCGTTCTCTGTCGACAATCTGGCAACGATCGTTACGACACTAATTTTCTTGGTAGGCCTGCTCACGCTAAGCCCGCAAGATGTCACCTTCGGCGTCATTCTCGCCATGAGTACCTATGCAGCCCGCTTCTGGCAGCCGATCCTTAATCTATCAAACCTGTATAACAACTTCATTAATGCTGTCGCCTATCTGGAACGTATCTTCGAAACACTGGATGAACCGGTTACGGTAAGCGATATCCCCGGTGCGGAGGAACTGCTGCCAGTCCGGGGCCAGGTCACCTTCGACGACGTAACCTTTGCCTATGATCCTGGACTGAACATCCTGGAGAATATCTCCTTTAGCGTCCAGGCAGGCGAGAGCATTGCCCTTGTAGGACCGACCGGCGCAGGCAAAACTACGGTCGTCAACCTGATCTCCCGCTTCTATAATCTTACCGGCGGCAGCATCCTGATTGACGGCCAGGATATCTCGCAGGTCACCATGAAGTCCTTGCGCAGCCAGATGGGAATTATGCTGCAGGACAGCTTCATCTTCTCCGGGACGATCCTGGACAATATCCGTTACGGCAAACTTGATGCAACCGAAGAAGAAGTAATCGCTGCGGCGAAGACCGTCTGTGCGGACGAATTCATCCGCGAGTTCGAGCACGGGTATATGACGGAGGTTAATGAGCGCGGCTCCAAGCTCTCGCAAGGCCAACGGCAGCTCATCTCCTTTGCCAGAACATTGCTGGCTGACCCGCGTATTCTGATTCTGGACGAAGCCACCTCCTCCATCGATGCCAAGACTGAGCGGCTGCTGCAGAAGGGCCTTAACGAACTGCTTAAGGGACGTACCTCGTTCATTATCGCGCACCGCCTGTCTACCGTGAAGAACTGCGACCGCATTATGTATGTGTCAAATAAAGGTATCGCGGAAAGCGGCTCCCATGATCAGCTGATCGCAAGCCGCGGCCTTTACTACCGGCTCTATACGGCGCAGAAGATGGAAGCCTAAGGAGCCACTGAAACAATGTTGCCGGGCTGTTTAGCCCGGAACATCCAAACACCATGATGCCGCAGGGAGCCGGAATCAACGGGATTTTTCCCGTTCATTTCGCCAAATCACCCGTCTGCGTCGGAATCAACGGGATTTTTCCCGTTCATTTCGCCAAATCGCCTGTCTGCGCCGGAATCAACGGGATTTTTCCCGTTCATTTCGCCAAATCGCCCGTCTGCGCCGGAATCAACGGGATTTTTCCCGTTCATTTCGCCAAATCGCCCATCTGCGTCGGAATCAACGGGATTTTTCCCGTTCATTTCGCCAAATCGCCCGTCTGCGCCGGAATCAACGGGATTTTTCCCGTTCATTTCGCCAAATCGCCCGTCTGCGCCGGAATCAACGGGATTTTTCCCGTTCATTTCGCCCAGCTGGACGAGCGCTGCGAGATCAAGAATAACCAAAAGCCAGGCACAGCCCCCAAAGAGAGCTGCGCCTGGCTTTTGCTTCTATTTGGCCATCTCGTATACCGGGTGCCGTAGGCTTCTACCTGAACCTTATAGTTATCCCGGTTATTAAGGTTTCCTGGCCGGTAATAATCCCCTACTATTTAGAGGCTTATGTTCAATTCCGCCCGCTAGGCCCGCCTCCGCCGTCCGTCCCCTGCCCACCGTTTCCTCTCGCGCCGCCGTTCATGCCGGGAAAACCGCCGCCATCCATGCCCCGGCCGCCGTTAAAGCCCTGGCCCCCGTTCCCCCGTGAACCGGAATCGGTACTTGATATTTTCTGGGCGGTGACGGCGTCACAGGAGACGAGCACCATGGAACAGCTAAGCACGGCTATGATTAAAGCAAGATACCGTTTGGTCCGCATCGCAAATCCCCCTCTTTCCGGGTGAAAATAATTCATCTCGTAAAATATCGTCTCACCATATACTCGTATACGTCTTTGAAGCCCATGTAGGACAACACGATCAGCATCGGGTACACCGGATAAATATACCGGGACTTGATTTCCCACAGCAGATAGAAGCCGATAAATCCAAGAACCACTAGAATAATAGGGTTCTCCTCAAACCTTCCGGTTCTGATTCCGCCGACCAGACGGACGAGGATACCGCCGTACATCAGGAAATTCAGGGCATACAGCAGCCACAGCAGCCCGCTCCGGTAATTGGAGTCACCCTTAAACAAATCTGTAGCAGCATTCGTGTAACTGTAGCTATCCATAACGGCTCCAACCATTCTTCCGCTGCTGCCGGAGGATCCGTCATTTCCAAGCCCGTACCGTTCCACCTGATAGGTTCCTTCCGTCCAGGTCCAAATGATTTTCTTGTAATACATTTTCACTAAATCGCCCAGGCTCGCCCCAGAGAGCTTATTGCTGATTCCCTCTTTAAACAGCTCCGTACTTACAGCCTTATTATAGTTGGCATCCTGCTGATAGATACTATAGCTCTCCCGGTTGTCCCAGAAGCCGAACGTCTCCAGATTGATCCCCATATTCAGCCACATATTGACAGGCGCAGAGTTTGCATTAACCGGTTCATCCACGACATTCGCCGCCTGCAGCACTGCATTCTGAGTCCAGCCGGGAACATTAAATACGATAGCCGTGATGAACAACGCGGTGATGCCCTTTTTCACCCCGATCGTACGTATGCTGAACAGCAGACTAAGGAGAATCGTAATCAGAAAAATAACGCCGATACTCCGGAAGTAGTTCCCTATGGCCAGCAGAATTGCTGCGAAGATAATATCCTTGAGCGATCTTCTTTTGATAAATTTCACGGAAAAATATAAAGCGCTCGTCAGAAAGGCCGTTGCGATCACATCGTTATAGATGAAATTGCTCATAAACAAGGAAGGGATATAAGTGGCGGCAAAAACTAAGATCCCATAGTCCTGTTCTTTGGATTTGTAATTGAGTTGTTTATACAGCAGGTAGATCATTAGCGTTGTAACGAGTGTAAACAGAATATTGAATATTTTGAGGGTCAGGTAATTGTCCGGGAATGCCAGCAGCAGCATTTTTAAGTACAGGACGGTCGAGAAGTTGAACGGAAACATATGCAGATAACCGCTCGTCTCAAAAGAAGAATAGTCCCCCCGGTACAGCATATCGAGCGCCAGTGACAGCACCGTCTGCGAATCATCCGTCGGCAGGCGGGGGAACAGGAAGATGATCGCGAGCTGAACAGTAAAGGAACATAGCAGTACAACTGGAATGACGACTTTTCTGCTGAATTTATTAAGCTTCAGACCTATTTTATACAGCGCGACGCTTAGTGCCAGCACTACCGCAATCACCAGAATAAAAAGCCCCAGCTGCTGCTTCTCCAGCACCGGCGTATCTCCATACACGAAATAGCTATACTTCGCCCTGATAAAAAAGGAGGACCCGATAAACAGTCCTATGAATAATGCAAGTATGACATACATTGATTTTTGAATTCCCCGTACCATGAAATACCTCCTCCAGCACAATCGAAAGCCCTTAATCTATCTATCCTCCGATTTATAAAACGTATTATAACTACCCAACCTGAAGATCAAATGAATGCCAGTGCGAACTGGACATACAGCTGTCACAGCCATATGTTATAACTAAATCAAGATCAGGAGGGAGTGCGTGTCATGGCAAGCTATGAATACACATCCAAACAGAATTTAACGGAAACCATCCATACCCTTTACCTGTTGCTGGACGCCGAATTTGCAGAAATCAATGACAGCCACAAAGATTTGCGGATACCCGAAGTGGATCGGACACCTGCCGAGATGATCGCCTATCAGCTGGGCTGGCTTCATTTGGTGATGGGCTGGGACAAGGCGGAGCTTGAAGGGCGTGCTGTATGTATGCCGTCTCCGCTCTACAAATGGAACCAGCTTGGAGGTCTGTACCAATCCTTTTACTCAGAGTATGCCGCATATTCACTAGCTGAGCTCCGGGAATTATTCCGGCAGGCGGAACAGCAGTGGCTGGCTTGGATCGGTACGTTAACCGAAGAAGAATTATTTACCCAAGGCATCCGCGGGTGGACAGGCAGCAAGGACAACTGGCCGATGGCCCGCTGGATTCACATCAATTCGGCTGCGCCGTTTAAGAGCTTCCGGACAAAAATTAGAAAGTGGAAAAAGCATATACCTGCAGATTGACTATCAGCGAAAATGTATCAGCGACTTATCCGCCTGCATTTCGTAGTCAGTCTATAAAATTCAACATTCAAATTCCGTATGATTGACTCTGTTATATTCCATCACTAACTCCTTATATTGCCCTTCCTTGCGCTGTAGCATCCATTCAAACAACGGAAGTACTTGTTCGAAGATATTTGGCTTCACCCGGTAAGGGATGGCATGCCTGGTGATTTCCTCTTGCACTAAATGCTCATAGAAACCTACAGCAGCTGCATTACATAGGTCGAAGCTTCTTTTCTGCTGATTGAAACACCATTCTACATACCAGTAAATCTTATCCAGCTCTGCCGTATCATTATTTTCATGGGCCTCTACTACTCTAATGCGCAACTCAACTAACAGGGTATATATGGTGTCATCTTTAGCGGTAAAATTACGTCTTGCATCATAAAACAATTCCAATGCCTTTCTTCTCCATGCACTCATGCCGATCGCCCCCCATTCTTCATTATAAATTCAACTATTTCTCAGGAACAATATGGTAGAATATTGAAAACGGATAATATTGGAGCTGGTTAAGTGTTTACGGAGAGCGACTATGCAATCATTGCGCAGGAAGCGTTGAAGAAATACGATTTGGGGATCACTGAGCTGGATTACCTGGGTAAAAGCGATAGTGTAACCTTTCGGGTTAATACTTCGGATGAGAATTCGGGTTATCTATTAAAGCTTCATTACTCGGATAGCGCAAACAGAACAAAAGACGTCATCGAATCAGAGCTGTACTGGCTGGAAGCCTTAGCTAACGATACAGATCTAATCGTCCCTGCACCTGTAAGAAATGGGGATAATGAATTAATTACCGTTATCTCATACGGAACAGAAGAGTCTTTATGCGTCACCTGCTACCACTGGGTCGATGGCGAAGTCCTTGATAGAGAACCGACAGTCCAAGAGGTATCGAAGCTGGCGTTCTTAATGTCTGCGCTGCATCAACACTCAATGCAATGGGAGATTCCCGATGGTTTTGTCCGTCCGGTCTATCATGCGGAGAATTTAATGTCCTCCATAGCACAACTACATAAGCAAACCTCTAGCGGCTTGCTAACCCATGAACAATTCACCTGTCTCGAATCCACAGCCCGCAGGATTGCAGAAGTTATAGGAAAACAGCCATTAACGCCAGAGTATTGGGGAATTATCCATTCCGATCTTCATGAGAGCAATTACGTATTTGATCACGAAGACCCCAGACCGATTGATTTCTCCGCCTGCGGTTACGGGTTTTACCTGTTTGATATTGCAGAGACCTTCCTGCATCTCCTGCCCGACAACCGGAAAGCCTTCATCTCTGCTTATAAGCAGCACCACCAGCTGCCCGCGGACTATGTGAATCAGCTCGAGAGCTATTTCATTTGGGCTACTCTAAGAAACTTTGCCTTCCTCTCTGTTAATCCGCAGGAGCATGAAGATTTGTCCCGCACCATCCCCTATGTCATCGAACGCTATTGTCAAAAGTATCTTAAAGAGGAGCCTTTCTTGCTTACCTAACATTTGATTCAGGATAATAAAAAAGGGAGCTGAAGAACAATGATCGTGACCCCTACGCTGCACTTTTACGGACAATGCGAAGAGGCCATCGGCTTGTACCAAAAGGCTTTTGACCTAAAAACGAGTTACATCCTGCATTACTCTGATGCAGATCCCCGCGACTGGAACGTCAGCTTAACCCCAGAACAGCAAGCGTATGTATACCACTCGGAGGGTTATATCGGCGGTCAGCGTTTCATGCTTGCAGATGAAATCGGGCTGGATGCACCTAAGAGCAACTCTCTATTCCTTACGGTAACTTTTGAAACTGCGGATCAGGTAAAACAGGCTTACGAAGTTCTAACGGACGGCGGCAGCATCATTCATCCCTTGCGCAGCACGACCTACAGTTCCTGCACCGCTTCAGTCGTTGATAAGTTTGGCTTCCGCTGGGGGCTGATGACGGAGCAGACGGATCAGTAACAGTAGATGTAGATAAGAGGGCCCTATCCGGCCCTCTGGATTAGATTTTCGCCAATTCATCCAGAAAAGCCGGCCGCTTGTTATATTGTTCCGCTAATTGTTGAATGATCTCTGACTGACTCGCTTGGCCGGCTACTTTTTTATAGCGTTTAAGTATGGCGCACACCTTTTTATATTGCTTTCTGTCTGAAGCAGCGGCGGCAGCGATATAAATATACTGGCTATAAATCTGTTCAACCTCCGCCTGGTAGTCCGCTGACAGCCGCGGGGCATACTCCTCTATGGTGGCAGGATTAGCTTTAACATAGGCCAAAATCTCTCCAAGATCATTTTTTTCTGAAATGAGTTGAAGATAGACCGCGCGGCTTCTCCAATTCTCTTCCCCTCTCAGTTCCTTAAGGATGCCTTGATAGAAGACTTCTTGATCCCCTTCAAACAGAGACTCCAGCTCCTGATAATAGACATACTCACCATCCAGCAAAAGCTCTTTGGCCAGCTGCCTCTGCTCCTGCTTGAGTGAAAGCTGTTTATAGGCTGCATATCTCGCCTCCTTCCACTTGGAGACTAACCCCGGCAGCTTTCTATCCTGCTGTTCCCCTTGTTCTGCCAACTCAATCGCAAGTCTGTAATCCCCGGTCTGCATACTTTTCTCAATGGCTGTTTCCCTAAAGAAAGTGAAATGAAGATGCTCTTCCATAAACTGCGCTGCCTCTTCTTCAGAACCATACTCCTGAACCAGCATGAAAAGAATTTCAAGTAAGGCCTCGGTCGAGTACTCCCGGTACTCCTTATTGGTATTAGAAGCGATTAACTCCCCGATAGTTGTAATCAACTGTTCTCTGAGTTCCTTCACATCTGCAAATTCAGTGCATATTTCAAGCAATGAAATACGGAAGTCTTCCCACCCCTCAAAAACATTGCTCTTGCTCATGGTTAACAAACGTGTAAAGTACTGCTTACGGATAGCCGGATCACTGGCCTCCTGGCTACTTGCCATTTCCCCGATCCGATCCAACACCTCCTCTACTACCATACCAATATCTCCGTTCGAGTCATCGGCATACTGAAACGCCTCTACACCTTCTTCCAGTACCAGTAGAGCAATTTCCAGCGTTAACGGATCATTCTGTGTTCCCACTTTATCTTCCAGCAGCGCAAGCATCTCCATGGCGAACCCGTTGGTTTCCCGGTAAGGGATAAACCCTTCTCTTCCGGTATATTTTTTCACAATTGATTTAATCAGCTTCTTGCATGACTGGATCTTCCCGGAGTGATCCCCTTTGCCATATTTCAATAAGAGGCTGTTCTTAAACGCTCCATCCCGTTCAGCGGCCTCAGCGACAATAGCAATTAATTCTTCCTGGGACAGACCTTTCAGGACATCTTGTATTCTTAGCTGCCGCACCATGTTTGTTCACGCTCCCAGAGATTATAATTTGGTATCTATCATAAAAATCCTGTCAGACATCGCAAAGACAACTATTCAAATGTTCATAATTACAATCCATTTAGCCAAGAAACTAAATCCCATTCCATGGGTATAATTAACATAACAGTTTATAGGAGGGAAAATCATTGAGAAAAGCAACCAAACTGATTGTCTTAGTACTTCTCATAATGATGTTACCGGGAACCATGATTTATGGTGCTTCGAGCCAATCTCAAGTCTCCGTACATATGAATAATGTAGTTCAAAAACAGCCGGGAATCTTGTCCTCCGATGGGGACATTTTCTTACCAGCTCAACAATTGTCTGAAAATTTGTTTGCGTTATTCTCTTTGGATGAGTCAGACCACACGGTTCGAATCTACAAGCCCAATGTAAACATGATTCTAACAGATAAGAATGGAGAAATCTTTGGTAAGGTAAAAATCCCCGGACGCATTGCCTTTTCTACTCTATTACAGGTGGATAATTTAGTAACTGAAATTTCGGATGTGAAAATTACGATTACCGACCCCGCGGACAAAATAGAAACAATAGATACCCAATCAATTAAAAATACAGAAAATCACTTTTGGTTCAAATCAGCCGAATATACGTATTCCTTCAGTACGAAGGGCGCCTACACGGTTCAAGCATATTTTAAAGATACGGATTCAAAAAAATGGTTCCCTGTCTCCGAACTCGCTATATTCGGGTTTTAAACCCGGATTATCTCCTGACATTCAGCTTGACGCGCTAGAATACTTCCGCAGGCTGCGGTTAAAAAAAATCGTCGCACACACGAACAGAACAATCATCAGAATAAACCCAGCCATCAGCATGAAAGGCTGCGCGTTTTGTACAAGTACTTCGGCCGGAACGGCAACAATAAAACCGACCGGCAGTACCCATAGCAGAAACAATTGAATGGAGCGCGGATAGATCCCCAAAGGATACCTTCCTGCCTGCAGAAAGTCCTCCATGATCCACAGCACGTAAGTGCCTCTGTACCAGAAGGCGAGGGAGCTCAATATCAGCATGATGGAGTACAGGATGCCCAGTGAAACTAGCAGCGCAATCATAAACAAGGCAATAGCCGATACTCCGATTTCCTGGTCCATGCCGTTTAGCGCAAAAATAATAACACCGGCGGCAACGGCAATATGCATGACCGACCAAATTGACCATTCCCTTACGCTGACATAATATTGTGTGGATATGGGCTTCAATAGAGTGTAATCAAACGTTCCATTTTCAATTTCGCCGTCCATGCCCCCAAGCTTGTTCATGCTAGGACTGATCACAATATTTTTCACGGCTTGCACCAGCATATAAACGCCGAGTACGGCCAACGTTTCCGGCATCGTCCACCCGTTAAGGACTTCATTGTTGACGTACAGAATATAAATTCCTCCAATACCGCCAGCCAGACTTAAAGCTGCGCTCAGAAAATTCATGAAGAAATTCATCCGGTACGCCGATTCATTCTGAAATGCCGCTTGAATGAAGATGACAATTAGTCTGAAATATCTCATAGTCAGCCCCCTACCGCTGAATATTTTTTTTGACCGTAGCGGTTTATAACGTAATGCACAAGCACTAGAACAGCCGCCCAGATCAGCTGCATCATAAAGCCCTGAGCCAATTCCCGGCTTGACAGCGTTCCCATTAATGCTTCCACCGGGAAGGAAATCATGTAACGGTAGGGCAATATGTAGGTGAGATGGCTAAGCCTATCCGGAAACAGGGCAAGCGGAGCCACCTGTCCGCCAAAGAGAAAGATGAAGGTTTCGTTGACGTTCAATAGAGCGCCTGATTGCTGCGTCCAAAAAGCAAGAAGCGATAGGATATAAGCGAGCAAGAACCGAATCAGGAGTGCAAGCACCAGCGCCGCCAGGCCTGCAGCCAGGTGTGCAAATGTAAAGCTGACCTGTACACCGAATACAAATCCAACTACCACGACAACAGCTGCGACAAACGGAACACACACTATTTTGACTGCAGCCTCCTGTCCGATTGCCCCATAAATTAGCGGCAACGGGCGCACCAGTGCAGAGGATATAGAACCATTGTGTATAGCTTGAGCCGTTGACCAATGTGTCGTCGGATAGGTCATCTGATTGATGAGGATAAGGCACAGATAGTATAAAACAAAAGTATTTCTGTCATATCCTCCGATGGTGCCCGATGAGGCTGCCGTCACCCAAACCATCATATAGATGATTGGCCCTGTCATCCAGCCCACGGCAAGCGTCCAGAAGAAGGCCTTTTCCGACAAAAAGCTGAAGAGCTGCCCCCGAATCATTGCCATTCCCCCGCGGATATTCATACGGTAATCCCCTCCGCGTATATTTTGTCAATCACGGATTCGACCGGGGGATCCGCGATACCAAAATCAATCAGGGCATACCTGCTCATCAGCATTGCACTTGCTTTTACCGCATCCTCTTTGTTCACCCGAAGCGTATACTCATTGCCGTTACTTTCGATCAATTCTGCCGGAATCCCGCCCGTCTGGAGGCTATCCCCGCACAGCGGCGGATTCTCTTCCTCAAGGGTTAGCCGGATGATCCGGAACGGCGTGAGCTTATCCGTCAGGCTGGACAGCTTGCCATCATAAATCAGGTTCCCGCTGTTGATTAACAGAACTCTGGAGCAAAGGGAGGTGATATCCGACATATAATGACTGGTCAGAATAACCGTTGTGCCATATTTCTGATTGTATTCCTTCATATACTGCCTCAGCCTTAATTGCATCGTTACGTCCATCCCCAGCGTCGGCTCATCCAGATACAAAATTCCCGGCTTATGCAGAAGGGAAATCATAAATTCACACTTTGATCGTTCACCGAGCGAGAGGTTGCGTGCACGCTTGTTCATGAGGTCTCCCACATCGAACATTTCGGTGAGCTCTCCCAGATGCTTTTTGAAATCCTCTGCTGAGACTCCGTAGATCTCTTTGAAAATGTACATCGTATCATATACGGTGTTATTCCATTGTAATTGGCTACGATTTCCCATAAGCATGCTGATTTTCTTGAGATACTGGGACTTGCGCTGCCATGGGGTAAATCCCGCCGCCGTGACTTCGCCTGACGTGGGGTACAGCAGTCCGGACAGCATTTTGAGGGTTGTAGTCTTGCCTGCCCCATTCGGTCCGATGAAACCCACCATCTCCCCGCACTCTATGGTAAAGCTCACATTATCAACAGCCTTGACCTCGCTGAATTGCGGCCGGATCAGGCTGTGGACTGCCGAACGGAGTCCTGCCTTTCTGACCGGAACACGATAGGTTTTCGATAAATCCTTCACTTGGATATGATACGCCATAAGCTCCTCCTCCTTCTGATGTGAGGAGTGTAACACCAAGGGGGAAGGGTGGTGTTCAGTTGGAAGGTTAGGTTTGATAGCTGTTTATACATAAGATATAATGAATCCAGATTTCTTCCAGGAGGGTAATGCAGGATGGCGGAGCAGTGGGGACATTTCGATATGATTCTAGAATCTGCTATGAGCAGGAAAGGAATCGACAGCGGCAGGCTGGCCCAGCTTGCACAGGTTCAGAGAAGCCAGCTCCAGCTGTATATCACCAATGAGATTAAGCGGCCGGATCTTGGGGTGCTGGCCAGAATCTGCACAGCTCTTGGATGTGAGATCGGGGAGGTAATGAAGTATATTCCGCCCGAAGCCCACGCGAAGCCAAGACCGCTCCCCCAACAAGGGACCGGTCCGCTTTATACAACCGGGCAAATCGCACAGGAGCTGGGCGTACACCCCAATACGATCAGATTTTATGAAAAAATCGGGCTGCTCTCACCGGTAGAGCGCTCGAACAACCACTATCGTCAATTTACATACCGGCATCTTGTGCAGCTTCGGATTTGCAGATTAATCTTCGGCACCCCTTATACCAACCGCACCTTACGTAACACTGCTTTCGCGGTAACAACTGCGCTTAAATCATGGGACGTACCGCTCGCTTTAACTCATGCAACAGCCTATCAGCATCTGCTGGAGAATGAATACGCCTCTGCCCTGGAAACCGCATCACTGCTCAAGAATTGGACCGAAAAAAGGCAGCTGCCGTCCACAGGAAATGTATATAATCACAAGGAAGCTGCCTCTTTGCTGGGGGTCACACCGGAAGTATTACGCAACTGGGAGCGCAACGGGCTGATCGATATCCCGCGGGAACATAACCAGGCCCGGGTCTATGGGGATAACGAGCTGGCACGGCTCCGCATCATCTATATGCTCCGGCAAAATCATTACAGCATAGCCGCGATCCAGCGCAGCCTGCTCTTTTTTGACAGCGGCAACAGCGCCGGGGCCGTTCTTGCGCTCAATCAGCCCACAGCGGATTCTGAAATAGAATTTATCAGTGCAGGAGATCATTGGCTGGAGACTCTTGGTCATCTGTCTATAAGCGCCAATAAAATAAAACAAATTGTCATGGAGCTTCAGTAGAAGGCTCCAATTAGACACCACCCACACGTTAACACACTGTACGATAAAATATGATCTGCTCAGACTAAAACACTTATGCTCATGGAGGTTTATCAAGCGTTGTCATTGATGTTCAAGTTCGGCATGTTCATTATTGCTCTGCTGAACTACCTCAAAAAAGAAATAGACCTCCCTGGTCAAAGGTAATAAATGAAATCTATAGCGGCTTCCTATGTACAAATTGAAACCTGCATGTACAGTTTGTGCATCTAGGGGGATTTTTTGATATTTAAGGAGGCAACAGCAGAAGGCGAATTGCTTAGCACCTAGGCAGGATTATCACATTACTTACTGCGGAGCACACGGAACCCCTGATCAGGACCTATGCCGCTTCCCTCAAACTTGCCCCGGAAAGAGGACTCGTTATTATTGATGCCGCCAATCCAGCCCCCGCCCTTCACAACCCGGTAAGAACCTCCCGTACTATCCGATTCCCCGTACCAGTTCCAGCACCATTCCCTTACATTCCCCGACATATCGTAAAGCCCCAGCTCGTTTGGCTTCTTGATGCCGGCAGATTTCGTTGCATTATTGTTGTTTTCTATGATCGGCCAGTTCCATTCTCCGGATAAATATTGATCCCCGGCATTTCTCCAATACCAGGCGACATCATCGGCATTGTTGCTTCCGCTGTAGGTGTAGCTTTTGCTTAACTGGCCTCCGCCTGCAGCATACTCCCACTCCGCTTCTGTCGGCAGCCGGTAACCATTCACTGCCTCGTTGATCGTTACTGTCCACTTTATATTATCGTTGCTGCTCTTATTCTCCGGATCTTGTGTATCCTTGTTTATATTGTAGTACGGTTCCAGACCCTCTTGTATACTCCGGCGGTTACAGTACTCTACTGCATCATACCAGCTTACCATTTCTACCGGCAGATTACTGCCTTGGAAGTGCGAAGGGTTACTTCCCATAACCTCCATCCACTCTTGCTGTGTTACCTCATATGGGCTGATATAAAAATCCGCCAGGTTTACATTTTTCCCATAGTAATTGGACTTGGTGTTTATAAAGCTCCCGCCCTGGACGAATACCAGGCTATCCTTGAGTTCAGACTTTTCATTCTTATCAGGCTCTACCTGCGAACAAGCGGTGTTAAATCCTATGACGGCTATGATAAAGAAAATCAATAATTTTCTCATGGATAGATCCCCTTTAAGCAGAATGGAAAAGGTAAAAATATTAGGCCCCCGGCTGTGTGGCCGGCAGGCCCTGGTCATATCAATGAAACTATCTGCTGCCCTGCTGACAGCTGAACGGTTACCACACCGTTACGTTAGAACTCCCGCTGCTTTGATATCCCTCGGTCGCCAGCACCTGGTAAGCCCAGCTGCTGCCCAAATTCATCCCGTACTTCTTCCATGCATTCACGTGGTTTCCAAAAGTGATGGCAACATTACTTCCAGTCGCTCTCTTGGACTGGCGTACACTCCAGAACTGGGTGAAGGTTGCTGTTCCGTCTATGGAAGGGGCGTTGGTTCGTGTAGTTGTATAGATATCGTATGTGCCTCCATCACTGGTTACGGTCCCTTTATAGCTTCCGGTAGGTCTGTAAGTACCCCAGCTATCCACAACGTAGTATTCGATCAGGGAGTTTCTTGTCCATCCATAGAGAGTCAAATACCCGTTGCCGGACGGCGCCCAGACGCCTGCATTATAGTTAATGGTTCTAGTAGGTGATCCGGTAGTCCAACCTTTACCAACAACAAAATTCCCGGTATTTGACCAGTTCACACTGTAGTTTCCGCCAGATCCATTCGTAGCATTTACTGTCCCGCCGCCATCGGTCCAATTTTGCCAATAGTCTGTCGCTGCACTTGAAGTTCCTGCGAACAAGCTGAAACTCATTGAAGCTGCAAATAAGACCGTTAACACTTTCTTATTAAACTTTAACATACCCTTACCTCCTAAAATATTTTGTTGTTGGTTACTGTTTACCTGTACACTACTTACCGGGTGTTGCCACTTACTGCTCATCACTTACTGATCCATTTCCAAAAATTCGCTTCCGCCTCCTTTCCGAGTAAATTATAATTCGAAAGCGCTTACAATACAGTTAGCAAATTAAAGAATGAATCCCATTTTTTATAGGAGTTGTCCATCTAATTGGATAAATCGCACAATAAAAAACCGTCCTAAGAAAGGACGGCTCTGCAGTAGCGCAGCAAACGGGATGCTGGCAAATCTCTATTTACAGCTGAAACAATCTATGAAAAGACTGACCGCCACATTCTTTGTCATGATTATGGGCATCTCTCTGGCGATTGGCCTTAGGCCATCGGCTAATCCTGCAATCGTAAACCAGGCACATTGATCACTGTAGTAGAACGGGTACCAGATTCCACTACCGCATATCCTTTCGTAACCTACACCATTACTTTTAATTAATTCGAATGGATGTCCGTATCTATCCTACTTGCTCGTTTTTTGTATAAACACATAGGTGCTCTCAGTAGACAACTGATCTGCATATGCGAATTCTAATCCGCTAAAGCTCTTAATCTCCTCCACATGCCGGATTTGCCGTTCAGCCATGAAGCGCACCATCTCACCTCTGGCCATCTTGGCGAAAGTCGCTTTTTCAACTATCTTACCGCCGATTTCCTGCCCGAACACACAAGTAACCATCCGGACATCTTCGCCCAGATAAGGGGAGATACACTTGCTGTACTCCTTGGAGGCTAAATTCAAAATGCACTTACTCTCCGAGAATAGCTGATCCGCCAGTCTTCTGTTCCAAAACCCGTAAAGTGAATTGAATCCGGGCCCGGCCAGCTTGGCCTGCATTTCCAGTCTATAGGGAACCACCCCGTCAAACGGCCGGAGCATCCCGTAGAACCCGGACAATATCCGCAAATGCTCCTGCAGGTATTCCAGCTCCTCCATTTGCAGCACGCCCGGTGCCATATATCGATATTGAATCCCTTCGTAGGATAAGAGGGCCGGCGTCAAATTCCGGGTCAAATCCATATCCCGGATCCGCTCAAGATTCAGCGTGGCAATCGCATCGTTGCATTTCCATATGGCTTTTAGTTCCTCGTAGTTCAGTTGTTTCAAAGCGGCCAGCAGAGTTTCCGACTCGCTTAGAAATTGCGGCATCTGGCGTTCAGTAAAAATATCTGTGTCTGTCTTCATCTTTTTGGCAGGCGAAATAATGATTCTCATGATACTCCCTTTTCTAGCCCCCGCGGGGCAAATAAATGTCTCCTTATCCTATCATATTTCCGCTCTTATTGGCTTCTATCATCAGTACCAGCGGAGAGCAGGTCATAGCAAAAAGCTCAAGCACCGAGCATACAGCCGCGGGCTTGAGCTTGTCAAAAGTTATTATAGAGATTGGCTCCAGTTATTCACCGATTGTAGTAATCACTGTATCAAAAGGAGCCAATTCCAGTGTCTGCAGACCATACTCCGTCTCAACCGAAGTCTTCTGCGGCTCAGCGCTGTTGTTAATCACGACCAGAATCTTGCTCTCCGGATAATAAGCGCACTCTGTGTAGAGGTTGTCCGTGATGTACTTGTTGTCATTCAGCTCATTACCTGCATAGCGGATCAGGTTCAGCAGCAGTCTGGTATTCTCCAGATTGAATTCGAACGAAGGAAGGTAGATTCCCTTGCCTTTGCCGAAGGCATTCGTGGATAGTGTAATTCTGCCGCCAGCTTGCTGCAGTACTGAGGCCGCTCCATCGGTAAGATAGATACCTGGCTTGGCTTCAATGCTTGCCCCTTCAGGCAGCAGGCCGAGCTCATCCTTAGCTTCAAAAGCCCATCTGCCATGAACCACTCTGGCGCCGGTATCCTCATCCACACCAAGAACATGGGCCATCCGGAAGTAGGTGTCATATCCTTCAACGGCGGAAGGCTGGTTAACCCCGATGAACATGCCGCCTTCGTATACCCATTTGGTCAGAAGGTCTACAACCTTGCTGTCATTCCAGTGCTTACCGCCGCTCCAGGCTGAACCGGCTGCACCGGCATTGATTACAACATCAACGTTCTGCAGCACCCCCTGGCGGATATCCTCGAAGTCGATGAACTGCACTTCCACCGGCGATCCGGATAAGGCTTCATTGATATGAATCAGGTCATGCATGAATGTTTCATGGAAATGGCCGGACAGTGTCCATGATCTCAGCTTGCCCCAGCTGTGCAGAACCGCTACCTTGGTCTTCACCTGATACGGCTTGCCTTGGTTATGCAGCTCTTTAATCTCTCTGAACTCATCGGCAATTTTCTCAATGTAGTCACAGAAATCCGGGTAAGGCTCGACCAGATGCAGGTATCCGCCCAGGCCAATCCGGTCAATCGGCTCCCGGAGCAGCGCGCGCCGGATATTGATCCAGTATTTCTTGGCATCCAGGGTAGGGTCCCCGCCCTCCATAAAGGTAGGCGCACCGCCCAGGCCCACCGGGAACAAATAAGGATGCAGCCGGATCTCATGCGTGTCCACTTTTACCCCTGAACACATCCGTGCTTCATACCCCGAGAATACGCATTTGATCATCCCGTCGAAGCCAAACTCCTCAAACCGGTCATTATAAGGCTCCATGCCCACCCAGCTGTCATCATAGAAAACATACGCCAGTTTGCCGTGGTTATGTACAATGTCAATGAGCTGCTTGCTGAAGACGATCACAAAGTCATTAATAAAAGCCATCCAGTCGAGCTTGCGCTGCTCCGCCGGAATATGACTGACGCGATACTTCCCGCCGTTTACGAAATCCTCAGCTGTCAGCGAGTAGCCATATTTTTTGGCGAACATATCAAGTGCTCTGGCACTCACCGTGAAATCATAGGAACCCCAGTCCGAGAACAGATGGCGGTTGCGCTCACTGCTGCCCCAAATCCAGGCGAAATTATAGAATAACGAGGTAAAGCGGACAACGGTTGTTTCCTTATGCTCAGCGCACCAATTCTCCATCCAGTCCAGCATATACGCCTGCGTTTCCGGATACATGGGATCAATCTGCATTAGATGCTCTTTGTTCCAGTTATTCGTGGTGTGGTTGTACATGGAGATCTCTTCCCAGATCCGGTAGGCCATGAAGCTGACTGTGTATTTATGCCAAGGCACAATTCCGGTCAGGACCACATTCCCCGATTCGCGGTCATAATTCCACTGTTCTCTAGGGACTTCTTCCCCGGTCGTCCGGTCGATAACCTGCCAGTATTTGAACGCTTCTTTGGAATCATTGACTCTGAACTGTTCCGCGAAGAAATCCTCCATCAGATAGACGGATAAGTAATCCTGCACGGCTACCTTCGGATTCGTAATGAGAAAACACTGCTGCAGCTTATCCAGATTCTGCGATGCCCACTCATTGTGATCTCTAATGATACAGATCGTAGAATAAATCCCGTATCCTGCATTAATAATCTCATCGGACAACTTCGTACCGTCACTGTCACGGATAACATCGGCACCCCAGCGTTCCGCCAGTTCCAGGGTCAGTTTCTCATAACCGGATTCACCCGGCAGAGTAAAAGCTCCCTTAGTAGGTTTGACCAACTTGTTCCCCTCCTATTTAATCATGTCGGACAAGAAAGCAAGTGCTAAGCCTTGTCCCCAGCCCTGAATCCAGTCTTTAGGAATATTGCGGTACCCTTCGCGGTCCTTCATCACGGCTGTTCCGCCCGACACACCCAGCACCCGTCCATCTTCGCTGATATTCTCCAGGATGCCCTTTAGCGCTTTTTGCACATATTTGGTATGCAGCGGATTACCGTTATTGATCATCGCTGCGGCAATCCCGCAGGAGGCAGATACCTCTTCATAAGATTCCTCGTCATCCAGTACTGTCCGCCAAAGGCCGTTCTCTGTCTGCACAAGCTTCAGCGCCGCCAGCTGATCACGCAGCGAACACTCCACATCCATACACTGCGGATACAGATACCAGTCCTTCAGCAGCGGTTTTACCTGCGACATAGTATAAGCGCCCCAGGCATTTGCTCGGCCCCAGTACAATCCGGACATATGATCCTGCTTCACATTATTGTAGCCGTGGAACCAGAAGCCGGTGCTAGGGTCCTGCAGGTATTTGATATGCCAGTAATACTGATTCAAGGCATCCTTGATCATCGCCTGATCATTCAGCTTGCTTCCGACACGCAGCAGGAAAAAGGCCGCCATAAACAGCGTATCCGCCCAAGCCTGCTCCGGAAAATCATTGGCCACGGATACCGTATGCTGGAGCACATTGTCTCCGAACCTCAGCGCATGATTCTGGAGATAATCCACCTTGCTCATCACAATATCCCAATATTTCTGGTTGCCGGTCTCTTCGTACAACGTGATTAGCATATGGCCCATGGCACAGGTGTTGACCGTCCAGTCCGGCACGCCCAGCTCGATATATTCATCCGCCCACTGGATAAGCATATTCAGATAATCTTTATTTCCTGTAGTCTTATAAGCTCTTGAGACCCCATAATAAGCCACCCCGCAAGGCCAGTCCCATGTTAAGTCCATAGCCAATGTTTTGCGGGTGACCTTGTCAATTACCTTTAAAATCTGTTCTCTGTCATAATCCAATTGAAGCATTCCTATTCCCCTCTCGTCCGCACACGCCCCCAAAGGCGATTGAGAGCCGTCCGTCTTATTGTAAACGCTTTATAGTTTCTATTGTAAGCAGTATAATGGTATACATCTAGGCACATTCGCAGCAAAACTGCGCAATTTCGACTATTTATCCTTATAAAAGTAAATAGTACTAACTCTTTTGGGATGGGCCGTGACTACAGAGAATGTTTGGACTTCCGGCCGCTGTTGTCTTCAGATTTCTTGATTTAAATCGCCATTGGCGGTTGAAATCCGAAGACAAAGGCGGACGCTACGCTCCTACAGTTCCAAAATTCCCCTCCGCCACTTTTCCCTAAAGGTATAATTTCATACACAATATAAATAAGAGAACTTTTTGTCCATTACCTGTAAAGCAATTCTAATTAACGTAATGAGAACGGGAGATGAAATATGCCCAGAAAAAAGAAACCCGTTATCGAGTACCGCCACTACAGCCTGCCAATCAACTTCCCTGTCCTGCTGTTAAGCGGGGAGCGCTGGAGGATTTCCGATATCAAAAGCGAGCATCTGCATTTCCATAACCATTTGGAGATTGGCATTTGTTACTCAGATGGCGGGATTATGGAGATCAAGGGTGAAGCCGTCCCTTTTAAAGCCGGAGATGTCACGATTCTCCCCAGATATCTTCCCCATACCACGTACAGCTCGCCCGGTACCGCCAGTCTGTGGTCCTATCTTTTTTTCTCGCCGGAGGAGCTGTTTCAACCCTCTCTTAAAAGCGCCTACAGCAGCTTCGAGCCGAACCTGTGGCGGATACAGGGGAAGAACTGTATTCTGAACAAGGAGCAATATCCCAAGGTCCATTCTCTTGCCACATCGGTCGTAGAGGAGCTGAAGCAGCAGAATCCATACTATCAGGAAAGCGCCTACGGCTTATTGCTGTCTCTCTACATCGAGCTCCTTAGAATCCATTCCACGAATGAAACGCTGACTGAACAAGATACCGAGCATCATCTAAAAGGGGATTTTGTCATCTCTCCGGCGCTGGAGTATATCACCAAAAACTACATGACCCCCATCACCATCGATTACCTGGCCGAGCTATGCCACTTAAGCACCACCCATTTCCGCAGAAAATTCCATGAAATCATGGGCACGGCCCCCCTCGATTTCCTGAGCAGCACCCGCATTGAGGAGGCCTGCAAGCAGCTGAAAAGCACGGATGCTTCCATCCTTTCGATCTCCGAGCAGGCAGGCTTTCATTCCATCTCCAGCTTCAACCGCTGCTTCTCCCGGCTTATGGGCACATCGCCCAAGGAATGGCGTAAAGGGGCGCAATCCGAAGCGCAATCGGCGAAGGCATCGATCTTGGAGTTCACGGGTTGGGTGTGAGGAGCGGGGGGATTGTGAATGGACACAAAGATACGCTCCGGGGAAAATCCCGAAGCGTATCTTTGCAATTTACCTATTATCTAATTTATAATGTCCCTCTCAGTGATCATTGTGCCTGGCGATCTTCCCGATATTCACTATACCAGGCAGCCCGCCAAATTATCATCCACAATGCCCGTATCCCTCTCCTTATTCATTTCCCAAACCCTAGATAGTTACATCCATTCTAGCAAAAAATAAACACACTCATATTAGAAACTTATCCCTTTTGGGAAATACTTGGATTCGATCAAAAAAGAACCCCCATGGTATTGCGTTTATCGCAATAACAGTGGGGGTTAATGATTTTATGAAAATGTACTACAAAATTTCCGTACTTAGCGTAAAGCCCTCGATCACAACATCCTCGTCAACCTCGATCATGATGCAGCGTTTCCCCTGATAGTTCACCTGCTTCAAATACCTTAGATCCTGCGGGCTGACGGAAATGGTCGCCACCTTGGTCTCGATCTTAATCGACTTGGTCGTAAATTTCGGAATCACGCTGCTTGCCTTCATTTCGTAGTTCCTGTCGTCGATGATCGTTTCGAACGCCAGCTCCACCTTCTCTGCAGTCACGTTCTCTACGCCGCTCACCTTAAGGACGCGTTCCACATCCTTGAAATCCAGCGTAGGCGGCTCTTCCTCTCCTGCGGCATCTTCGATAACCTGCTGGATCTGCTCATACACCTGGGCAATGGTCGTCGTATCGAGCTGTTCGCCTGCCAATTCCTTCACGATGTCCTCGAAGTAGGCCCGCTCTTCCAGCGCAGTCACTGAGGTCTCTGCATTCAAGACCTGCTCAATGAAGTGCGGATCCGGAAAATTAGATTTTCCCGTACAATATAGGATGCGGTTCACATCCGAATAGTTGTCCGTCACACTTGGATAAAAGAATCCCTGCTCCGGGGAGCTGAGCTTAACAATCGGATCGACGATGACATTATACTTGAACTCCCGCTCTACATAATCGAACATGAGGTTTTTACGCTGCTGTTCCGTAGAATTCACGCTGCACAGGATAAATTGATGCGCAAATGTCTCGTTCTTCTCACTCTCTTCCGCTTCATCATTTCTGGCCTTAGTCGGCCGGTGATACTGCCCGCGGACGAAGGTAATCACCGTGTCCTTCTCATATTTGGTATCGGCCAGCATCTTATCGACCAGCATCAGCATCAGGTCCTGCCATTCCTCCGGATCACCTGTCACCAGGCCTTGGTGAAGCATGACCTTTGTCGGCTCCTCAGCTTCCTCCTGAAACTTCAGCTCAAACAGCTTATGGTCAAGCTCTCCGGTCAGCAGTTTTTTGAAGTTGCCCATATAGAGCTCCTGCTTCTCTCTATCCACCATACCAAACGGCAGGCGCTCCCAATGATAAACCTCGCTGCTGTCCTTCATAATATAGACGTTAAGGATATCGTATAGGCTCAGCAAATCATGATCCAGCTTAAACTGCTTGCGTATGTGCGCTACTTCTTTTTTATTCATAATGGATTCGGGGCTCCTTCAATAAGTTATGACTCTATCCAGTATAAAGGATGGGGACGAATTTTTCTAAGTATCTTGCAGCGTAAAAAATACCCATAGCAGATCGCTACGGGTATTCACCAGGGAGCCTTTCTCCGGTTTAGGAGAGTGCCGAAGTTAATCGTCTAACTACTCAGCTGTTGTAGGAGCCGGGATACTTCATGATATTCATCGTGTTATATTGTATATTCAGATAGAAACTGCCTTGGGTTACTTCTATTTTTGAAAGGATTGATGTACATGGGGATGCTAAACAAGTAGTTTTAGAAACAAACAGGCTCCTGTTGAGACGTTACAAAAAAGAGGACGCAGAATCTATTTTCCAGGTAGTAAGTCAACGTCAAATCGCAGAGACAACGATTATGCTCCCCCACCCTTATCCAAGACAAACCGTTGATTGGTGGATAAGCTTTGTAAATGAGAATTTTGAAAAGGGTACGGCATATGAATTGGGGTAATGTTCAGAGTGGCTGAATCGTCAAGCCTAGGCAAAAGAAAACAGAGGGGCCTAAGCCCCTCTTTATTATTTCTTTATCAAAATCCCCTCTACCTCTGACGCTGGCATAGGTTTATAGAAGTAATACCCTTGGATCTCATCGCATTTATATTCCTTAAAGAACTCAAACTGCGGTGCGGTTTCCACCCCTTCGGCAATTACCTGAAGCTCTAAGTTTTTGGCGAGCTGAATGATCGTCTTAGCTATGGCTTCATCCTTATTCCCTGTGGAAATACCGCGTACAAACTGCATGTCAATTTTGATCCGGTCTACAGGCAATGTCTTTAATCGGCTTAAGGAGGAGTATCCGGACCCGAAATCATCAATGGAAATGTTCACTCCCAGCGCCTTCAACTCATGAAGCACATGGACAATCTCGTCCTCCCCGTCAGCTGCAGCACTTTCAGTGATTTCCAACTCAAGATATTTGGCTTCGAGGCCCGTTTCATTTAGTATGCCGCCAACAAGGCTGAGCAGATTCCGCTCCTGGAACTGTACAACCGATAGGTTCACTGCCATGCGTATGGGTGGTAGCCCCATCACCTGCCACTCTTTAATCTGCCGGCATGCTGTCTCGAGAACCCACCGGCCAATCGGGATAATCAGCCCGGTCTGCTCTGCCAGGGGGATAAAGGTAGCCGGTGATATCATGCCTAACTCCGGGTTATTCCAACGGATCAAGGCCTCAAGCCCCACGATTTCCCGGGTTGAAACACTCACTTGCGGCTGGTAGTGCAGCATGAATTCATTTCTTTCCAGTGCCCTGTAGAGGCTGTTTGTCAGTAGCGTTTTTTGGAGCACCTCTTCTTTCATCGCTGGTGAGCATAAGGTGTACTGGTTCTTTCCCTTTTCCTTCGAGGCGTACATCGCCAGATCGGCATTCTTAATCAATTCCTCTGTACTTTCACCGTCTGCTGGATATACTGCAATCCCTGCACTGGCGGTTATGAAAAACTCCTGGCCTTTGACAATCACGGGCTGAATGATCGACCTCATCATTTCTCCGGCAATCTTCCTAACGTCCTCTACCCGGTCTATTCCAGTAAGCTTGATCAAAAATTCATCTCCGCCAAAACGTGACACCATATCATGTTCCCGCAAACAACCGGATAGTCTGGCTGCCACTTGTTGCAGCATCTCATCTCCGCCCAGGTGGCCTATAGTGTCATTCACGGATTTGAAAGAATCCAGATCAATGAAAAGCACACCAATGAGCTTGCCGGTTCCCCTGGCTAGACGGATCGCCTGTTCCAGCTGTTTTTTAAACAAGGCATGGTTAGGAAATCCTGTCAAAGCGTCATAATACGCCATGTAACTGATCTCTTTTTCAGCCTCCACTTTTACAAGCGCATCTGTCAATAAGTTGGCCAGGATTCTCAGCAGCTCCTGATGATTTACCCCTAAGGATTTCACCGCCTTGACGGATGCGAAGAACAGAATCCCCATAATGTCGCCTTTATTTCTTACCGTAATGGAGATCAGCGACTTCATCTGATGAGACTTGAACATCTCTATTTCTTCTCTGGCTTCTGGCGGCAGCATCTCCACGTCTATTACATTTACCAGGTCACTGTTTAACATCTCGTTCATCCACCATGGGAATGTATCGCGGGTCAGCTTAGGAATCATGTCTATCGCGGATTCAACGCCTTCGTTGCACCATTCAAAGGTTTGTTGTTGTTCAGTTAAATGAACGAAAAAAGTCCGGTCTACCTGAAAGTGCCTTCCGCTCAGCTCTAACAGTTCATAGATTTTCTCATCCAGGTTGGATTCGGTAACCTTAACAAAATCACCGGAAATTTGAGAAACCATCTTCTGAAACCTGATTTGTGCTTCATTTTCCTCTAGACGCTGGAGGTAGACCCGGTTGACAAAATAGGCCAGCCAAAGAGTGATGCTTAAGATCCCAATCCTTGCAAGATGATCCGAACCATCAACCGGGACCATTGCACTCGGTACTTTCACCCAAATAAATATTTGTGTAGTCAGAATTGAAATACCTATCCAAAAGATCATCAGCCGCTTGTTGAACAGAACCGACAGCATCACAATAATGAAGGGTGCCGCCCATACGGTAATACTGGAAGAATTCATGAAGTTGACCGCGATCAGGAGGATGGACGCAAGCATGATAAGAATGAAGAAATATTCTTTAAAATCTGCTTTAATCGGTAGAATTCTAATAATCGTCAATAACGCCCCTATAGCAAAAAAGAAAAAACTGAATAATAAAACAGCGTGGAGATGGGGAGCTTTCTGATTGAAAAAATACTGTGCCGCGAAATTTAACATGCCACCAATGATGGACACAAAGGACATGATTTTTATAAATCTGTCCAAGTTGACTTCACTCAATATTTTCCCCGGCTCCGCCCGGTCACTCTTCTCCATACTCATTAGCCCATACCGTTTAATGGCATAGAAGATAGCTGTAGTAGGCAGAAGCAGAATAAAAGGTGCCATTTGGATGAATTTAAATGTTGTATAGGCGTTAACAATCACATCTGTCAGGGTTGCTAATATCGAGGCTATGGCACATGAAGACATAAACAGATAAGCCAGCTTTTTCTTTACCGGGTCTTCCGTCTTTCTTCCCCAATTCCAGAGCAGCAATAATACTGCCAGGATAAAACTTACGTAATACAAGTTGAAATAAATATTTTCCCAGCCGTTCGTTGAAACATTAGCCCAACCCATTGGAGTATTCATTAGATTGTACTGCCTGCTGGCTGTATCACTATAACCAAAAACAATAACATTCACCACCGCTGGAAGGTACAGCAGCACATAAAGCCATTTGCTTTTCAGTATTGTATTTCTCTCCGTCAGAATGAGACAAGAATGCAGCAGTAGGCTATAAACGGTTCCCCAACCTAGCGAAGTCAACCGGCGCCAAAAAATCGCCGTCTCATAGTCCGGAGCTGAATTAGAGATAGAGAAACCAAATGCCCATACGGAAAGGGTTAGAAAAATCAGTGAAAAGACCCTATTTAACCTGTTTTTAGCGTTGATGGACAAAGTATATAGTCCCAAAATGAAATAAATAGCAAACGCAATAAAAAAAACCAAAGAAAAAACAGATGCTAATGACAATGTTGGCCCCTCCATTTGTCCCCTGCAGATAATGCTAGTCAGAGCGAAACCTTAAGTATTATGACTACACCTATATTTCGGTAAAAATATGAGGTTCTATTAACAGACTGAGAATATTCAGTGTGGCGGGAAGTATTGGCCCCTTGGGGTGAATATCCACACTATATTAATTCAACAAAAAAGAGGGGTTCATCCCCCTCTTTGTTATGTCGCCAATATACTCCGTCTCACGGGTCTGCCAGTATATCCTTTAAGCTTTGAATTTCTTGCTCAAGCCCACTGGTAATATCCTGCTCGATGGCGTGGGCTAAATCCTGTGCCGATAAAGAATGCTCGTAAAAGTGCTCATTCCAGGTTTGCCAAAGGATTTGATTGGATTCTTCATCGATCGGGGTCAGCTTACCTTCTGGCACTTGGTCTAACAAACGATATTGCAGCAATCCTGTCTTTTGGCCGCCAAAATAGGGGTCACCCGGATCAAGTTCAGGATGGAGTTGCATACTTTTCAACCGCTCTACAGATGTTCTTTGGTTCTCGGTAAGTAACTGCGCAACAGCCCATGCAGCAGATTTATTCGTTGATCTGGAAGAGACGGCAATCAGGTCTTGATAGCTGAGCGCATTTATGCCAAAAGGCAAAGCAGTCATTCTCCATTGACCAGCCATATCAGGAGCGATTCTTTTGAGTTCTTCCGCATAATACACCCCTGCATAAAACATCACTGTCTTATTGTCTTTAATCCCGATTTTACCAGAGTCTATATAAATATTACTGGATGAGGCCAGCCCATATTTTTCAATCTCCCATCCCGTTTCCAGGGCGTTCACCAGTTGATTCCTGTCGAAGGAGTAGTTCATATTCTTGTCAAAAAAGGTTGAACCCGCAGTCACAAGAGTAAGCGGCTCGCTTACCCATGGTATGATCCATTGGTTGCCTGATTTGAGAGATTTGGCTGCATGCAGCCAGTTCGCATGGTCCACCATGTAGTCAGCAAGATCTTCAGGCCGTGAAGGGAGATTCGCTTGCTCAAAAACATCATAGCGGTAAAAAGTGACCATCGGATCTACCGCCAGCGGAAGGGCCAGCAGCTTTTGTTCATCAAATGAACGATAGGAGCTTCTTAATGGGCCCGGAAATTCATCAAGTAACGGGTCAGCGAAGTAAGGGGCTTTACTCAAATCCTCGAATAGGTCGATCTCGCTAAAATGCCCGAGCCAGGAGCCTTTTAGAATAAACAGGTCGACACTGTCTTCGGCAAAGGATTGAAGATACGCATGAACAGCTTTATCAGCAGGTATAGTCTTGTAGGTAATATCCACATCAGGATAACGCGAACGGATTAGAGCTTTCTCTGTATCCCCTATTTCATAATGTGACCATAACGTGAGCGGACCGGACACTTTCGTCAGATCCACAGAGGGTGCTTGGCCCGACGGACCTTCATTGGTTAGTCCAGGCTTTGGTCCGTTCTTGGAAAGGGGCTGACTAGAAGTACAGCCAACCTGTACAACCAGCAAGAGGATGAGCGTTATCGTTAGAAATATTCTTCTACTGTATATATCATTGTTAGAGTTCATTTCGTTACACCTGACCTATTGATCTGACTTATGCCTAAACAATGCGTACTGATTACGTCCATTTAATTTAGCTTCATACATAGCGGTATCTGCGTGTTTGATGAGCTCGTCCAGTGTATCCCCATGATCGGGATAATGAGCGATGCCAATGCTGCAGGCTGCATGTAGCACGGTATTCTGCAACTTAACAGGTTGTGCAAGCACATTCAGTAACCGTTCAGCCATGGAGGCAGCATCGCCAACCTGATCTATGGTCATCAGAATAACAAATTCATCTCCGCTAATCCGAAAGGCACGAAGCTGATCCGTATTGTCATGAGGCAGGCGATTGGAGAATTCCCTGAGTAACTGATCTCCGACATCATGACCGTAAGTATCATTCACTTCCTTGAAGCGGTCCAGATCAATGAAGAGAAGAGCAAACTTCTCTCCAGCGTGCGGGCTCTGCGTATACTCCCTTAGCCTTTGCTCTGCAGCCGTTCTAAAAAATAACCGATTAGGAAGTCCTGTTAAGGAATCGAAGTAAGCCAGATGATGCACTTGTGTAAACATACTCTCCAATTTACGGGATACATTCAGGAAGTTCTCAACCAGAATCGATATTTCCTTAATCCGGCTATCCAGCCAACTGATTTGTACACCGCCCGCAATTTTCTCCGGCATGCTTGTTGTGGTCTCTGTGAGTTGGAATAACGGTTTGAAGAAAATATAATTGAACAGCAGGCTTAAAATAAGCACAGACGTTACGATAAAAAAGATTACCCACAATTGCGACTGATATTGAGCAACCAGATCTAACAGATAAGGAGACAAAGGTGTCATTAACACGATGTCTAATGCCTCTTGGTTCGGGAGAGCGACCTCTTTCTCCGTAACGATATAAGCATCCTTGTGTCTTAACAGGCTGGAATGGTACTCACCGTCAGGAAGCCAAGTAGCTAAATCATCCCGATGATTTAATACCTCTCCCCCCCTTTTCCATTCATAATGACTACTCTGGATTGGAAATGTTGAAATTAACAGGCGTTTTTCCTTATCCAGCACAACGACATCGGTTTGTGACCGTTCAGTAATTTGTTGCAATTCTGTTTCCATCATTTTTTTCTGCAGGCTGCTGTTGAGTCTAAGGGCCAGCATTTGCGAATCAGACAAGCCGCTGATTACCCTCTCCACCTGGACGGCTTCGATATTGAACTGCTGCGCGATATTATTATACATTTGATCTTCTTCTTTATGAGTAGAGAAGGCTATATACAGCAGAAAAGGCAGGATCATTACGGACAACGAAAGGTGAACCATCAGCCTGCTAAAGGAAAAGGTTTTCCGTTTGTTCAGGTGAACGATTCCCGTAAACGAAAACGGGATATAGGCTGCCAGTATATCTGCGAGAACGACGCTAAAAAATCCAGCCAAGATCTGAATTTGCAGCTGCACTAGGTCTAACGAATTCAGTGTCCCTTGGCTCAGAAAATAATAAGTCAGGTTAACGGGGCATCCTATGATCAACCAATAGGCCGCATCTAATGAAATCATTTTTTGTAAACGCTTTTGGAATAAGAAGCCAACGAATAGAAGCTCGGTAAGATCCAACAAGAGATACAGAAGGTCCCCATCGCCAAAGAAAAAGGAAGTGGTATACGTGATAACCCCCGCTAATACGGCTCTACCAAATCCATACCACCCCAAAATGACAAACAGGATCAGCTTGGCACCCGTAGCAGTGATTCCGATAAAAAGACTTATTTGATCCAGCACAGCCCACTGTGTGAGGAGAATCAATAGCAGGTATACAAGATTTGAAAGCGTTGTCTTTTTTACTGAATCTTTGCTAATCATATTTGCCATCTCCTATAGTTTGACACGAAGTAACAACGTGATGTGTTGAACCTCTATAATATTCGATAAGAATGGACAGATTCCTTTATTGTTTTAAGACAGCATTCTCATAAACGGGCTGGCCACTAGTGAATAATTACGCACAGTTATTTCCACTCTCACACAACCGGTAAGTTTCATGATAAACTAGGCTAAATATAATTGCCTTAACATAGTAAAGCAGCTATGCATCAACATAGTAAAGCGACTAGGCTTAGTTATATTTCCATATTGATACCGGAGGGAATACATGAACGCATTATTGCTCAAGTGGAACCAAGTAAGCCTAGTAAAACGAATATTTATGGGAATTATAGCTGGTATTGTCCTGGCTTTAGCCATTCCCAATGCAACAGGGATCACCATTTTCGGTTCCTTATTTGTATCTGCCTTAAAGGCCGTTGCACCCTTATTGGTCCTGCTCTTAGTAATGACAGCTATCTCCCAGCACAAAAAAGGCCGCCAGACGAATATGAAGTCCATTCTGGCTCTTTATGGTTTAAGTACGTTTTTGGCGGGGTTGCTTGCGGTTATTGCCAGTTTTGTATTTCCAGTGACCTTGTCGCTGGTAACGGGAGCCAATGACCTGACTCCACCTGATGGAATTTTAGAAGTGCTTAAGACGTTGCTGTTCAACGTTGTTGACAACCCGGTAAACGCCCTCATGAATGGTAATTATATCGGTATCCTGACTTGGGCTATCCTTCTTGGAGTTGCTCTAAAAAATGCCAACGATAGTACTAAAAACTTGCTTTCTAATTTCTCGGATGCCGTCTCACAAATCGTCAAATGGGTGATTAATCTGGCACCTCTGGGCATCATGGGACTTGTGTTTGATTCCATTACAGCCAACGGGCTTTCATCCCTGCAGGATTACGGCAAACTGCTTCTTGTTCTTATTGGATGTATGCTATTTATGGCGCTTGTGGTTAATCCATTGATCGTCTATCTGAATATTCGCAGAAACCCTTATCCGCTTGTTCTTCATTGCCTGAAGGAGAGCGGGATTACCGCATTCTTCACCCGCAGCTCAGCTGCTAACATTCCGGTCAACATGAGCTTATGTGAAGAAATGAAGCTGGATAAAGATACGTATTCAGTGTCCATTCCATTAGGGGCTACGATTAATATGGCGGGTGCAGCGATTACGATTTCCGTCTTGACCCTCGCTGCTGTCCATACTGTTGGCATTGATGTGGATTTTGGTACAGCGCTGATTCTAAGCATCTTATCGGCTGTAGCTGCTGCAGGTGCCTCCGGTGTTGCCGGCGGGTCGCTCTTATTAATTCCTCTGGCATGCAGCATCTTCGGCATTCCGAATGATATAGCGATTCAGGTCGTTGGTGTAGGTTTTATTATTGGCGTGCTGCAGGACTCTTGTGAAACGGCCCTTAATTCATCTTCTGACTTACTCTTCACCGCAACAGCCGAATATGCCAAAAAACGTAAAGAAGGCAAGGAATTCGAGATTCACACGAGAAAAAGTGCATAAGAACCAAGATCAACAAAAGCGCCCGAAAGACCCTGTTCATTCAGGATCTCTCGGGCGTTTCATCTTATGATTGACTATGCATATGGGGAATACAGCTGGATCAGAGTTATGCCATGGCTTCTAAAGATTAATGGCCCATTCCTCCACCGCCGCCCATTCCGCCCCGGCCGCCACCGCCACCGCCGCGTGATTGCGTGATTTCAGTGATTTTTTCACCATTGACCGTAACAGTCCCGCCGTTTAATTGAGCTGTACCATCCGCATCAAAGGCGGAAGTGGCTTCTACGTTAATCGTTCCTCCATTAATCGAAATATCGCCGTTTGAATCAAATGCATCCGTATCACCGCTGCCCATACTTACATCGATGGTACCGCCATTGACTTCAATGGACACATTGGAACTCACTTTTTGTGAAGCATTAATGCCATCATTCTTCGCATACAGCTTGATCTGACCCTCATTGATCTTGATATTGTTGGCCTCGATGCCTTCTTCAGAGGTCTCAATGTTAATGGTACCGCCATCGATTTGAACAAGGTTGTTGCCGCGAATGGCATCATCAACAGCGGAGATATTCAATGTGCCGCCTTCAATATAGATATTACCAAGAGTAGCATCCTCCTCGTTTTCGCTTTGCAGGGCATCCTTACCCGAATCGATTGTAATCGTTCCATCATTGATCAGAATGGCATCATTAGCCTCTATCGCATCCGCTGCTGATTGAATGGTATACACGCCGCCAGTGATTTTGAGATCATCCTTGGAAGAAATCCCATTCCCTTGAGTCGATACAATATCTAACGTTCCGGTTCCATTCAGGGTCATATCAGCTCTTGAGAAAATAACCGCATCCAAATTGGTCTCCCCATCTGCCACATAGCTTCCAGAAACCTCCATGTAGTTCTCACTGCCGGTGGATGTAACGAATACTTTATCCGCTGCTTTCACATAAATGGCGGGTGAATCATTATTCGTTATACTGACGCCATCAAGGACGATTTGAACCTTCGCATCATCGGCAGCTTCTACTACTACCGTCACATTCTCAACCTCACCGCTTAAGACATAGACGCCTTCCGTACTGAGTGTCACATCCTGATTGCTTACCAATTTCATTTGTGTTGCCGCCGTAAGATCCGCCGACTGTTCCAAATCCCGGTCACTGAATAATTCTGTTGTGTCCGTAGTGGAGGCTTCCGCTGCCGACGCTTCTGACGTTGACGGCGTTGACGATGTTGCTGAGTTTGCTGACGGTGCGCTTGACGCTACGGCCTGACTTGCTGTTTGTGTAGCTGTAACTGCAACCTCGCTGCTGACCTCCGCCTTCGAGCACCCCGCGACAGATAGGGCTAGTAATGCGGCTAAAGTAACGGCGCTTATGCTTTTCAGTTTTTCAGATTTCAGCTTGTTGTTTTTCATAAATTAACACTCCTCTATATTCAGTAGCAATCATCTGTTTTGTATTCAAAAAGCATTATCGCTTCCTGACTTGTTCAAATCATAATACATAGAACTTAAGTGAAACTTAAATCCCGTGTGCTAAATACAGATTTCTATCAAATAAAAAAGACTGCCGACAATACCTCGGACAGTCTAAGAACGGGAAGCTTCCCTATTTAACTATATAGATTGAGCTAATTATTTTTCTTCTATTTTGGGTTATCCGTGACTCCAGAGAATGTTTGGACTTCCGGCCGCTGTTGTCTTCAGATTTCTTGATTCGAACCGCTATTTGCGGTAGAAATCCAAAGACAGCTTATGCTTCCGTAGAGAGCTTTTCTTTGAAAAGCTTTCAGGCGGACGCTACCGCTCCTACAGTTCCAAAATTCCCCTCCGCCACTCTTCCCTTAATTTACATTTTCAAGTTCAAACAGTTCAATATTAACCCCAATATTGCAGGGCAATCTGTTGTCCTTGGTTAATCTTCGCCCATTGTTCCTCTTCCGTTAATTCATTACCGCCATCACAGGACGCAAAACCGCATTGATGAGATAGCAATAACCGGTCCTTATCAATAATTTTCGAGGCTTCATCCAGCATTTGAACTACACGGGCCTCATCGTCCAGCGTACTTGTTTTGGAAGATAACAATCCAAGCACAATTTCCGTCTCCGGCTTATCCTTAAACACCGCAAGCGCCTCAAGTGAGCCTGCACGGTCATCATCCCATTCCAGGAAAAAGCGGTCGTACTTCAGCTGCTTCAAGAACAGATTCGCAATTTTGGCATAGGAGCCGCCGCCCATATTACGGGAATCATAGTTACCGCGGCAGTTATGCGTCCACATTTTGAGGCCTAGGCTATGCCCGTAATCAATAATGGTATTGTTAATATCAATAAATTCTGCAGCCAGCGCCTGTACTTCCTCTTGATTGATATTCTCGCCAGTATATGGAGAGTTCGGGTTATCATCGGCGAATAGCTCCCATAAGCAATCGTCGAATTGCAGAATTTGTCCTCCGGCAGCAGCGAATTCCCCGACGAAATCCTTATAAGCCTTAACCAGACCGTCTCTAAGCTCATGTCTGTCCTTATAAACAGCCTCTGTGCCGCCAATGTTATCTGACCACGACAGCTCCCCAAAAATATGGGATGGAGAAGGCACGCACAGCTTGGTTTCACGGTCGCCCGCAAGGGCTTGGAGCTTCCTATAGGCCTGAATAAAATGATGGTTCTTCCCGCCCAATTCACCTGTAATACGCAGACCAATATCTTTTCTGGTCTCATATTTGGAAGTTCCATCGGTATCTCTGAAGAAATATCCATGATCCGCAATATAGCGGTCAATCCCCTGGAAGCCCCAGACAAAGTCCAGATGCCACATCGATTTGGAATATTCCCCATCCGTAAGCACGGACAAGCCATTGTTAATTTCTTTATCGACTACAGCCTGAATCGCATCCGCTTCACACTGCTCATACCCCTGAAAGTCCTGGTAAAAAGGGTACTGGATATCATCACGATGCTCAATCTGATGTTTAAATTCTAATAAATTCGACGGACGCAGCAGACTGCCTACGATTTGAAATCTATTACACATGAACATTCCTCCTCAATCGCTTGCTCTATTGCTCTGATTCTAGCATGGAGGATTATCATCTACATAACACTTAAAAGTGATATCTGGTTATAGGTAAAAGGTATAGTGAAGGTACGGGCTTAGACAATCATAAAAATGCACCAAAATAAAACTCCAGCGCTTCCTGAGAATAGCCGTCGTCCCCCTGCCACTCCGCCATAGAGCGAAAATCAGAACTCCCGCCTCTGCCCTTACGGGGTGTATCACGCGGTACCAGTAGTCCGGCATAGCCCCATATCTCCATCAGCACATCCCGTTCATTCTTACTGGAGGGAACCACGTCCTTCCACCGCTTCTCCAGCATCCGTGCACTCTCATGATCCGCACAGTTTTGAATCGCTTCTAGCATTCCTGAGAGTATGGCAGCATCCTCGGCGGTACTCTCGAAATGGTCCTCTTTACTGAATAATTCGAGATCCATCCAGCAATATAAAAGCCAGTTCAGACGAATCCCGCCCCATTTGACCCGTTCAAAATTCAGCACATTTAAATCATTATTTACATATTCACGGTCTGACATTAGTCTGTGAAAATTACAATCCCCACAGCTGCTGTAATTGGGCCGAACTGAACTACGCTGCTCATAGGTATGCACAGGTAAACCGGAAGTCAGGGCCCAGCTTGAAAGGGCACTCCGCAAATGGACTTTTTTCGTCGACAGACTGTGCAGGAACGCTGCAGCTACCCGCTCCTTGGTGATCGTTTGACGCAGTTCATGCAGCCGATGGATGATCTCGTCATGAGTAATGGATACCGGATCGAACATCAACCCTTTGCTTTTGGCATAGACGAAATCCTCCCCGGCAAAGGCATCCGGAGTAGCCTTCCAACCAGCTGAAGTCCAGAAGGTGTTCATTAGGATTTTTTTTGCTTTTTTATCCATTGGGTCACTTCCTTGGAATGAGTTGATACTATTAGTTATAACCCAGCTACCGGATCATCCAGCCTTCTGCGGTTACAAGCAAGAACTTATTCAAATATTCCAGAGACTTAGTTCTATAGTTTCTCTGCAATTACCTGCTTGCAAGATGCTCATGGCAATGGTATGCAGATAGAATGAAAACGAAAAAAGACGTACAGCCGACTCAGCCGAAACATCTTTTTAAGGCGAATTATCACGAATCGCCAAGTATTCAATATTTTCCATTCATGGTATAATCGCAGAAGCAATAGAAAGGCTTATATGGGCGGTCGGCTAATCTCCCGGAAGGGAGGTGATGCCTGTGGAGGTTTATCAAGCGTTGTCCCTGATGTTCATGTTCGGCATGTTCATTCTGGCTCTGCTAACTTACCTCAAAAAGAAATAGACCGCCCTTCTCAAGGGAAGCGGTCTATTCTTTGACTGGTTTACCTGTTTAAAGCCTCCGCCCTTAAAAGCGGCTATTGCGCAGAGAGTCGTGTTACCAGCACGGCTCTCTTTGCCATTGTACGCTGTTTCTGAGTTCATTATACCATGATGACAATGTTTTACAACTCATAACACAACTATGCTCTCACTTTCATCTTATATTCCATTCTATATATTCCTCACTTCCACAACCTTCCCCAAATCCACATATTGCTCATGATCCAGCTTCACTTGCACTCTGCCCTTACGGCGTTTCTCCCGCCATTCCCGCAGCTCTTCCTCCGTTTCCAGACGGAGCTCGGCTATCTCCAGGGCCCGGTCCAGGATGTATTTACTGGTATAGAGCACCGTGTAGATCCCTTGACCTCCTAATGTAATAGGAGCGGCTAAGCTCTTCCATTCATCAACCGTAAATCGCACGTACAGCTCTTCCTCGGTACCCGGGCGACAAGGGACTTCCTTGATCTCCTTACGCCTCAGCACCTTCCAATCCGCTACCTTCCCTACCCAGTGAATGCCTGTTTTTGCGGGGTCCGTAAACTTCTTTCTGGATTGGCACATCGCTACGTATTCGAGCTGGGTGAGTATCTTTACATCTGAAAGGTTTTTTAGTGGCATATGATAAAAAGCCTTCCGCAACGCCACCTCCACCTGCTCCGGTCCACGGACAGAGCCGACCAGCACATTTTTACCCGCAAGCTGATTGGCATAGTATTCTCTCGTCCCCCGTGGACGTGTGGAGCGCTCAAAAGCTTTTTCCGGACTATCCTGAATAATCTCATCCAAGAATTGCTCCACCAGACTTGTGGAATTCGGTAGGAACGGTAACGCGCCGATATTCAATAGCTCGATGCTTTTGTAAAAATGGTGTGCCTTGTACCGCTCCTCATCCGGATAGGGGAATAACACATAGGCTCCAAACATACTTCGCTCATATTCTCCTGAGCCCTTCTCCTGGTACACAATCGCGTCCCGATACCGATGCATCGTGTTAATGTCATCCTCTTCAGGCCCAGGCTGACCATATTTCTGACGATAAGAAGTGCCCTCATAGGCTGGATTTAAGCGGTATTTCGCATCAAAAACATACTTATACTCTTTGACTCTGCCCGCATCCTTCTTCTTCAGAGTCAGTACATTATCCGGCCTTTGACTGAGCGTCGGGGTCTTATCCGAGCCGGGAATCGCATTATAATACAGGATGAACTGCTCTCCGTTGACTGGATTCTCATAGACCATCTTAGCGCTCTGCGAGCGATCCAGCGTAACAAAGATACCGTTCCGATTCACCTTAATAATATCCTGCTTCACTAGCTTATACTTCTGCCCCAGGAGCTGATTCAGCTTGAGGAAGCACCAATACTCATAGAGCTGAGCAACATCCTTCATCGATAAGCGGAACAGGTCGCCTTGGATAGACAGGCCTTTAAGCAGCATCAGATAACAGCGATAGACCTCGCGGTATCCAGGGGCCATCTGCAGCACAAGCGTAACGGACATCTGCTTCAGCACTCCAGCCTCACGCAAGAAATCCATTTTGAGCACTCGCTCTAGCTGGGTGAGCATAGCATCTAATCTTTTGATCAGTAATGGATCTGGAGTTCTACTGTTCATCTTCCAGCGACCCTTGAGCTCCTTCAGCTTCCCATGAATACGTTCTAGCATCCAGCGGATAAACCGGTTCTCATTCGTATCATAAGCGAGCCGTTTTCGTGTCTCTATTAAATGTGTGGCTGTGTAATTTCGGCTGCCGATGGTCAAGAACCCATGGTTCGGATCTTCTCTCAATCGTTCGGGATGCTTCGCGAGCTCACGGATATTCTCTCTTCCGGCCTTTTTGACCCGATTGGCATCCACTAGTCGGTGATCCTGGAGCAGCGCGTAATTAGGATTCTTGTTAATCCGCTCGGCCGCATCCAAAAGCTGTCTAAAGATATGCTGTAGTATGGTGAAGAACTCCGTCAGGCTCTGATGCTGCGTCTCCCTCAGACCTGTTAGCTGATAGGTTCGACGCAAAAAATCAAAGGCCAAATTATAAATCTGCGCGTTCACTTCATTCAAAATATTCTGGTAATCCAGCTTGTAATCCATCTTAGAGGGGAAAATCTCCATCTCTACCCGCAGTAAAGTCTGTCCGCTGCTTCGGACCTCCCACTCCGTCAACCCAACCTCATTCCCAAAGTTCAGAACACCCGCAAGAATAGAGTCCCCTAGAGGCTTAACCGCCTGCCGCAGCAGCACATTCTCATGATAAAAAGAAAGGCTATCCGCGCTCTTGTTCTGGATAACCAGTTCATACGATTGGGTCTCATAAAAACATGGAAATATAGACTTCCCCGGCTGCCACTCCACCATCCCGCCCCTCTCAGGTGAAAAGACTTTAATCTGCACATTACCCAGCCGTTCGGAGCAATCAAGCCCAAGCTGTGCATTCACCCACTCCTGACTAGAGGAACGATGAAGCTGCAAGGTCTCTACCGTAGGATGATAAGGCCGTCCTTGGAGAAAAAGCGTAAAAAGCTCCGTTTCTACACGGAGCAACTCAGCCGTCCCATTAAGAGAGCCAGAATGAGGTGAATCCATCTTCCTCCAGCCTCCTGAGCATAAAAGCCAATTTACGAGCACTTTGCGGATGTTTGGCCGTAGGCGGAGTTTGCCCAGCAGCCCATCTCATATAGAGCGGAGTAGCATCCTCCATGAGATCATCAATATTAACCGTCACGCCAGCCCCACTACCAATAGCACCCTTAATCAAGTTCAACAGGACTCGGCGAACCGAGGAGTGGCTCCCTTGGATGCGCGGCAGTATCTTTTGCAGCAGCTGCCAGTCAAAAGCTTCTTCCTCACTCATCAGCTTGTACCGATCGTTATAAATCATATAGAAGCAAATCGCATCCCGCACCCGAAAGCCCACATGAGCATGAATATCCTCAAGCAAGGCATTGATCTTAACCAATCTCTCTGTCGTCCGGACAACGAGCTCTTTGTTGGTATCATAGGCATCTACCAGTTGCAAATAATCGGAGCGCAGAAAAAGATGATTCAGCTCGGCAGCGTCAGCACCTTCACTAGCCTCTACCTGCTCACCCAAATCTCCTGGATACTGCTGCAGATTGATGTAATTGAACTCTAAGGTGCTTGCGCGGTCGAGTACTTTTTTGCTAAAAGGATGTGTCGTCTCGTCCATATTCACCGTCCCGATCAAGAACACATTCTCCGGGATGCCAAGACGGCCATACTCCACTTGATCCTCAAGCGTATCCAGCAAGGTAGGAGCGATAAGGTCCTGCGTCGTAATCCTTCCCTCCCGCCATTCCTGTGTTTCCAGCACACTTAACAGATCACTGAAATAATGCTCCACCCGTGCCAAATTCATCTCATCCAGGCAGATAAAATATGGCTTGTACTGATTCTCCGGCTTCCGCGCCTCCACGAACACCTTCGTAATCGGACCAGGTTGGAACCTACCCGAAAGATCCTTATACCCCAGCAGATCCGCAGGATCGCTCCAATCCGGCCGGACTGGGATCAAGGTAAACTGACCGTTATCCCTCGTTGCACCAAGAGCATCTGCAAACAGCTTCACCAGCCGAGTCTTCCCCGTGCCCGATATACCCGCCAAAATGACAAAAGGCTTGGCCTTCAGCGAAAGGTAAAAGTTCTCGATAAGGTGCTCAGGGAAGAAGAAGCCTTGGCGGCGGATGTGGGATTGGATTTGGTGGAGGATTGTTGGAATCGTAGAATCTGACGGCGGTAACATAGGAATCACCTCATGCGAGCTCTCCATATTGGAGGTAGCCTCATCTTGATCTAGAATGGTAAAGTCAGGCCAATTCAATTCTGCCGTGAGCGACTGAAGCACTTGAAGACCTTGTCTGGAAAAGCGGAACAAATACCCTTGATTCACTCCACCTCCAGAATGAAGCGGACCTTGGGTTAAGTTCAGTTGCATAATTTGCTGATTAAACTGTTGTAGCGCAATAGGCGGACTGAGCTCCACATACTCCGTTCGAACCAATCGTCCTTCTTCTTGCCAGTTCGTATTGGCCATGGAGCCTGGTTTTGGTGCTTGCACCGCCGCATCCGTTACCTGGCTAACATAACGAATAGCTTTATTTGAGTAATGGAGAATGATATCTCCTTGTTTAACTTCCTTCATCGTCTCCCAATGATATAGCTTTCGGCCTTGAGTATTCAGTAGGGGTGCCCACAGAATTCCCTCTTCCTTCTCCGCTTGAATGGTGGTTCCCTGATTGACCCACCATACATTAGGCTTCGACTTAAACGTTATAAAGTCTAAACGATATTCGAAAGGAACGCCTGTCGCAAAAAAATCTATGTATTCCGCTTGATCTTCAGGAACGACAACCTGAGGTTTCTTCGCATCATCTGCTAGTTGATTCGTTCTCTCTTGCATAATGTAGGAATAGGAATGCTTGAAGGTTTCAATTAACAAATCCTTCAACGTTTGATTTCCGTTATAGCGGAGTTGAAGAGCTTCCCGACTAGCCGATACTTGATCAATTTTGAATAATGTGGCTTCATAGTTTCGATCATCATAGATGAGCTTAACCTTTATTCCTTCACCCAAATTAGGCTGCTCGCCTTGATTAGCTTCCAAAAAATCCGGATGAAACTCAACAGGAATATGAGTGCCATCGCGAAAAATTGAAAAGTCGACTTTCTTGCGACCGATTAGGTTAGGGATCTCTGTATCCTTCCACCAGCTTCGTAGTTGTTTGATCATTTCTGTTAACTCCTTAGTCCAATGATAGGTAACTTACAGGTTCTTCTCGGTCTTTTGCTTTATTCTCTGTACATGAAGCTTGCGAATCTCGGCATCAGTGATATTAGCCTGAACCAACTGATCGTATATCGTTTGTACCTGCGCTGCAGAAATAGGAGGTTCTGGAGTTCCCGTTTTCAAACTGATCAGCTTCCTAGAGATAAACTCACTTAGTTCAACATCATAGACAACCAGTTCGTCCGAGTGGATTTTCCGAAGCTCCGGATCAATACTGAACCGACATCTCATCGTGAATGAAACCATAGAGACAAATTTCACTGCCGCTACACCTTTTGTCAAACTCTCGATGGCCTTTATATGTCCATAGTTTTGCTTCAGCGGATTATACATCTTGTAACGGTTACTCACTGACCACTGTTGATCCGTTCGTCCACCTTTAATTTCACCATTATAGTTTTTAGTTTCAATGACAAATAAGCAATACGGGGAAAGTACAATATGATCAATCTGAGCGTAGCCTGTTCGAGATTTCGGATTAGGGAGCAATAAATCACTTAACGATTTACACTCTTTAGGGAGCTGGTCAAGTTGAATATTGATTTTATGCTCGCCTAATTCTCCAATTCGCGTGGAAGCAACCTTCGGTTTCGACTTGTGAGTTGGTGCCTTACGCACAGCTTGGGGCGGCTTAGTGTCGGATCTTTTGAAAAGAGACAATAGCGCTTTAAACATAGCAAAACCTCGTATCATCTAGATTTACATTATGTATGGTTATTCGACAATATGGGAATGTATCCCTTCCAAACATACACACAAGAAAAAGAACTGTCGCATGGACAGTCCAAAAGTTTGTCATATCAAAAACCGCTCTATAAATACAGGACAAATCTTTATCCCGAAATAGTAAACTAACCTGTTCATGCCCTTACTTCTTTTCACTTACAACATGTTAAAGCAAAGTATATCACAACCCCGTGACAAGCATACTCACCCAATAGATTCAAAAAAAGAAGGGGCGCCCCCCTCCCTGCTCATACCTTCACTGGATTGAATTCATCAACTCATAGAAATATTTGGATTCATGACTCTTATTAAGACTATACCAGGCATCTAATGTTTGTGAAGAAAACACACCCATAGCCTTCAAGACGTGAACAGAAAATTCCAACGGAGCTATTCCAGATGCAGTGATCAGTTTTCCATCAGTTACAGCAGACCCCATTTTGAAATACTTTTCGCCTGTGTAAGTGGGACAGATCATTTTAAGGTATTCCAGATCATTGCTTGTATGCGGGCGTGAATTCAGCAATCCTGCCTGGGCAAGTCCCATTGTAGCACCACAAATCGCCGCAACCAATGTACCTTCCTTTAAGCACCTCTCTACGATTGTTAAGATGGGCTCATGAATGGTTTCTGTCCATGTCTCTCCACCGGGTAAAATCAAGGTATCTGTGCTTTCAATGCTGCACTCATCCAGCTTGATGTCAGGCAGTATTGTAAGTCCGCCCATTGTAGTTACAGGAGTTTTTTCAATTCCCACGGTAACTATTTTTGATGGGGCCAGCCCCTTTTTATAGTATCTTCCCGTGTTCAGTTCGGCTGTTAAGTAACCTATTTCCCAGTCTGCCATTGTGTCAAAGACATAAAGATATATCGTATTATTCATTTGCTATTTTCTCCTTATTTTACAACTCATCAAGTGCTACCAGGCATCCATCGGTAATCAATGATTATCCTCATTATAAAATAGCTTCACTGACATCTACTGTCAGTGAAGCTATTAAAGTTGATAATATTCCACTAACTCCGACGCAACAGCAACAAGTTTTTCCTTCAAACTCTGCGGTTCGATTACCTGAATGGATTTCCCGTAGGTTAGGAGAAGATAAGGGACATATGTATGAATTGATTGTTCCTCAAGTAAAAAGATAGCCTGATTTGATGTCCTCTCTTTCAGATGATGCCCCAAAAACCAATGCAGGCATAAGTCATCCAATGCCTCTGACCCGCCTTTGACAGTTAAAGAAATTAATCCGTCCTTGCCCACTACATCAGGTAACAGATGTTGCTTAAAAAATTCACGGGCCGAAAAAGCTTCGGAACGCTTAAATATCATTTGAGTACGCTTGATTTGTAGAATCCGATCTGCCCTAAAGCAGCGCATCTCATTCCTTAGGTGGCAAAATGCAACAATATACCATTTATTGTTCCAGTAAACCATTCCATAGGGGTCTATCACCCTATTCTCGGGTTGTTCTTTATGCCTTGTGCAATAATCAATTTCTACAGAGAATTCGTTTGCTACAGCTTGCTCCAATTCCGCCAATACCGGCTGAACAGAAGGGTCTCCCATACGGTTTATAACTTCAAATCCGGCTAAATGACGGCTAAGTATACTTTCCTGCTCCTGATTCGAATACATTTTCAATTTTGATGTTGCATTGCCTAAGGCCTCACTCAAAGGGTATCCGGCTTCTTTTGCAAAAACAGCAGCATGAAGGAGTGCCTTTTTTTCCTCAATATCAAATAGCAGAGGTGCTCTGATAAAATTATTCAGCAAGCTATACCCGCCATTATGACCTGTATCGGATATGATAGGCACTCCACTGGCACATAGTGCATCAATATACCGATAAACTGTCCGTATATTTATTTCTAACTTTTCGGATATTTGTTTTGCAGTCAATTTCACACCCGAATTCAGCATCCAAAGAATGGCCAGCATATTATCGTTTTTTGGCATAACATAAACCCTCATCCCATATTCATCAATCTTTCAGCCTTTCAATCCTCACGCATTTACTTCATAATGTACCACGCCGTAGTTCATAAAAATACTGCACAACCGGATGCTTTAACTTCATCTTCTCAGCCATGCTCAAGATCCGCTTTTTGCCGACTCGTCTATCCACCAAAGCCAGAATATTCAGCACCATATCATCGCTCTCTATGCTCTCCTCTATAGGAGTAGTTAAAAACTTATTAGCCACCACGATAAAATTCGACTTACTTAATGCAGCCTGGGCTGACAAAAGCTCTTTTGCATGTTCGGAACTTTTTCTGCTTCTGGCCATTACGATTAAGCGGTCCTCTGGCACTGGCCCCTTGGTAGCTTGTCTGACCGCTTCAATGTCGCTACTTGCGATAGGAATCTGGATATCCGGATCATTCTTAATCTCCAGCTCAGTCTGATACCATCTGATAGGGTTACTTTTATCACTCATATTGAGCACGTTCTTTTTATCTACCGAAATATAACAAATCCCTGATTTATCAGGCAGATAACGGTAACCGGGTGCGCGGTATTCTACCCTTCCATGTAACGCAGGGCTGAGAAAGCCCTCCAGTTGCTGCTTCAATTTGCTCCAGGACATGTGATCCCTCCATAAATAAATAACCCCACAAAGTGGGGCTCAGATTGTCGAGAAACCCAGGTCATTTTTACGACCTTGGGTTTCTTTTTACGTTCAGGCAGAAGTTACAATCGGAAAACGAGGGGATTACCCCCGTTTTTCTAGGCGATCCAAGTGGATCGCCATCTTCTTCATGTTCTGCACGGCTGCCGTCATCAGTGCTTGTTCCCTGACGTTTGGAAGTCCGCGCAAACGGCAATAGCGAAACCCATGGAGCTCTTTAGCATCCGCGAAGCTTCGCTCAATCGTCTCTTTTCGTTTGCGGTATAACTTCTTGCCGGACTTACTTAGCCGGTTATTTCGCACCCATTCTTTGCTGTCCTCCCAGACATGCCGCGTCACTACCTTTCGGTGGTTTCGGGACTGCGTGCATTGACCCAGCAGCGGACAATTTTTGCACTGTTCGGGATCGGAAGCATACTGCCGGTAGCCCTTTCGGTCGGTGGTTCGGTAATTTAATTCGTGACTCGCTGGACAAATATACAGATTTCGCTCGGCATCAAAGGTGAACTTCCATTTTGGAAACAATCCTTGCTTGGGATGAAATCTTCGGTGAGCGATCACCGCGAAAATCTTTCGGCTTTGTAGTCCTCTGCAAATGGGCGTCGTTAAATAACCCGAATCTAGCGCAACGGCTTCAACGTTAAATTCAAATCGTTCTTGCTGGCGATCTAAACGCGACAAATAGGGCACGGAGTCATGGACATTTCCGGGCGTAACATGCACATCGGTTATGAGATTGTATTTCGTATCCACCGTTCGGTGGTCCAGATAAAAGAAGCCCTCGGGTTTGCCGTCGCGAATCATATATCCACTATCGGGGTCGGTCTTGCTCACTTTTATTTCCTTTTCTTCATTCACTTCCTCTCTAGGTTTTAGGGCTTTTTTCCATGTGCCTTCCGGTCCTCGGCCACAGCAGCGTTGAGCTCGTCCACATAGTCCTTTGTATTTTGCAAAACCATTTGTTTGGTGTACTGGTGCTTATTCGCATTGGCTTTGACGTGAGTCGAATCCGTAACAAGGACACGTCCGCCGACCATTCGGTGTGAAATGGCTTGGAGAACAATCTCATCGAAAATATCCTGGAAGATATTCGTATCTTTAAACCGGGTCCGCCGGTTCCAGCTAATGGTCGTATGATCTGGAACCTTGTCCATCAGCCCCAGCCCTAAAAACCAGCGGTAGGCCAAATTGGTTTGGATCTCCCGCTCCAATTGACGTTCGGAACGAATACCGTAAAAGTATCCAAGAAAAATCATCTTAAACAAGATCACCGGATCGATGGCTGGACGACCGTTATCTGCGCAGTACAGGGGTCGAACTTTCTCATCGATAAATGAAAAATCAATATACTTATCTATTTTGCGGAGCAAGTGATCTCCGGGAACCAAATCTTCGATGGAAACAAACTCATAAGATTGTTGTTTTTCTCGGTTGGGACGCAACATTCAACACACCATCCGTTCTATAAATAGTTACCTATATTATACAACATTAACGCGGTGTCGTCTTAAATTAATTACACATAAATAAAGCTGTCGAGACGTTCTCGACAGCCTGAACCCCACAAAGTGGGGCTTTAGCTTCGAAGATGACTCAGGTACTTTGCGGGGACCCCAAAACATACAGAGGAAAGGCTTGCTGGCTCCGGGCTTGTCCCCTCTCCATTCCGCCGATCCTCAATCTTTTCGCGTCTTTTATCCATTTTAACTTGGCTGCTTAATCCTCACGTTCTTCCGCTATGTCATGCTCCTTGTTTCTAAATTCATCGAGCAGCGCCCGCACTTCACTTGTGGACTTAGTGTTCATTAAGTTATTTCTTAATTCACTTGCCCCGCGGAATCCGCGTACATAGATTTTGAAGAATCGTTGAAGAGGGCTGAACGAACGTGGTGCCTGTCCTGCGTATTGATCATAGAGATCCAGATGCAGCCTTAGCAGATCAAGCAATTCCTCACTGCTGTGCTCCTTCGGCTCCTGCTCAAAAGCAAACGGATTATGAAAAATTCCGCGTCCGATCATAATCCCATCCACACCGTACTGCTCAGCGAGCCTGAGGCCGGTCTGACGGTCAGGGATGTCCCCGTTAATGGTCAGCAGTGTGCCCGGTGCCACCTCATCACGAAGCTTCTTGATCTCCGGAATCAGCTCCCAGTGGGCATCTGCTTTGCTCATTTCTTCTCTGGTGCGCAGATGAATGGACAGATTCACAATGTCTTGCTGCAAAATATGGGTTAACCAGCCGCGCCATTCGTCGATGTCAGTGAAACCGAGCCTTGTTTTTACACTGACGGGCAGTCCCCCGGCTTTGGCAGCCTGGATAATCTCCGCTGCGAGTTCGGGACGGCAGATCAGGCCGCTTCCCTTCCCGTTCTCTGCTACATTCGCTACAGGACAGCCCATATTGATGTCGATGCCTTTGAAGCCTTCCTCTGCCATCCCGATGCTCATCTGACGGAAGTATTCCGGCTTGTCTCCCCAGATATGCGCTACAATGGGCTGTTCATCCTCTGTAAAAGTCAAACGCCCGCGCACTGCATGGTGCCCCTCCGGGTGACAATAGCTCTCTGTATTCGCAAACTCCGTAAAAAACACATCTGGTCTGGCAGCAATGCTTACGACATGGCGAAAAACAACATCCGTCACATCCTCCATGGGCGCCAGTATGAAAAAAGGACGTGGTAAATCACGCCAAAAATTATTTGTCATATTAATAACCTCTCTATAAATGCCGGGACACTCTTTATCCCGTAATAGTAAACTAACCTGTTTATTCCCTTGCTTCTTCACCTACAGCATGTTAAAGCAAAGTATATCATAATTTTATCTCTAAACGAAAAAGACGAACCCATGATAGGCTGCTACACAAGCAAAACAAACACCAGTACATATAACATTCTTATAGTTATCCATTGATCAATAAGGAGGGGGAAAATGGAGAGAACTGGACGATTTCAAATACCAAAGAAAGTATTCTGGGAGGCATTCAAACAATCAAAAAAAACCAAAGTAGTAGGCGTAGATGGTCAGACAATACAAAACTATAATCGGAATCGAATAAAACTTGTACATGAACAGTGGGATCAGATGACATCCGGCAATTATATTCCTTCCCCTGTTCGCAGGGTCTATATACGCAAAAAAAAGGGTGGATGGAGGCCTATAGGCATTCCAACTGTGAAAGATTTTATTGTACAAACTGTCTTAAAGAATAAACTTTCCCCCAAATTGGAGGTTCTCTTTCATCCGAACTCTTATGGGTATAAGCAAAAATCACAGGCACGGGAAGACGCTATAGAACTGGCCGGAAAACGGTGTTTACGATATGATTGGGCTCTTGTACTGGATATTGAAAAATTTGGCGATAACATTGACCATCAGATACTAATGAATATGTTAGAGAAACACATAAGGGATAAATGGGTATTGTTATACACACACCGAATGATGACAGCACCTGTCCAAACGAAAAACGGGGCATTAATCAAGACAAAGAAGGGGCTCGCACAAGGTAACAAACTAAACTTTTTACTGAACAACTTTTATTTGCACTATATATTTGATGAGTGGATGCAAAAGAATCATCCTAATATTCCTTTCGAACGTTACACTGATGATATAATTTGTCATTGCAAAAGTGAATCCAGCGCGAAAGAGTTACTGTCCCAAATCCAAGAAAGATTCAGAAATCACAAACTTGCCACCCATCCACAAAAAACTAAAATTGTTTATTGCAAAGATGCTAACCGAAAAGGAAACTATTCAAACGTGTCTTTCGAATTCTTAGGGTCCACTTTTTGTTCCCGTAAAATTAAATCCAAATCTGGAAACTATATTGCTCGCTTTATTCCTAAGTTATGATTTGAGTTAGGAGTATCGATTTAATTCAAAGTACAAAACTGCCTAATCCTCTTTGGTTAAAAGAATCAGGCAGTTTTTTATGCTATCTATTGATTGGCTGTAAGTTTAATTGAAATTTTTTCCAGAACAACATAGCCCATACTTCTTCTCAAGGTAGGATTTTGCTTTAGTTAATTATCTTCATTCTTATCTTTTTCATCACTATTCTTATTTGCATTTGCATCATTATTATTTCCATGAGCTGCAGCATTACTTTTGGTTGCGCCCTGGTTTTTGTTTTCTACTTCATTTTTATCCTTAACTTCATCTTCAGCTTTATTAGATTTATTGGTCACGCTGGCGGCATTATTATCTTTACCTTTACTATCCTTGTCCTCATCGCTTATCTTATCTTCTTTTTCATTAGGTTTAGATGCATTATTTGTTTTAGCTGCATTTGTATTATTTGCATCGCTTGAGTCTGCGGCAGTGCCGGTGTTAGTGGTGCTAGTATTGGTATTATTGTCGGTTGTACTATTGTCGGTTGTACTATTGGTTTGATCTTTATTTTCATCCTTATTATCAGCGTTATTCTTAAGCTTGTCTTTACTATCTTTTATAGTTTTCATTATATCTTTGACACTTGCATCTTTATATTCATCCACAGTAGCGGTTGGATCAACCTTTTGAAGCTTATTTATAAGATTAAGCTTTCCAGGGCTGATACCTATAGCTCTCGCCTGATCCCTGCGGGCAAGGGCAACATTATCTTTTATAACAGTTGCTGTTGTGTCAGTTTCCTGTAAAGCCTGATTTACTCCGGTTTCAGCATCATTTTCAAGTTCGGCTGCAGTATTTGAATCATCTGTTTCAGAGGTAAGAGAAACAACAGATGAACCGTCATCAGCTATAAAACCATTATCAACGGCAGAATAAACCAGTGTGCTGACAGCTACAGTAACATTAGAACCCTTTATGTTTACATTAGCCAATATCTTGATGCCGTCGTCATTCATTCCTTTAACTTTTACAACTTTATCAAATGCGTTAACGCCTATTTCTACGCTAGGGTTAATGTCCAGGCTAAGGTATGATACCGGTGTTTGATAATAGGCGTATGCCGAACCGCTTCCACCAACTAATAAGGTTGCCATGCAAGCTGCTACTAACTTTTTCTTCATAATGAATGTCCTCCAATGATTGAATTTAATGTTTTTAGTATTCTCATTTATTAATGCGTCCTTTAGAAAACCTTCCGTTCTGCTTATTAAGTCGTCTTCGGCTTTGATTTGATTGATCGCAGATTTAAAACGTGAAATCATGTTCTTTACCTCCTAACTTTTGTTTCATAAGTTCCCTTGCTCTGTGTAAGTGAGAATAAATGGTATTTACTTTTTTATTTAGTAACTGAGCCATTTCAGGCACGGTATACTCCTCGTAATAAAATAGATAGATAACATCCTTGTACTTGTCCGGAAGCGATAAAACGACCTGCAGGAGTTCATTTTCGGCTTGATCTTCAAATGGCAATTCTATGCCTTCAATTGAAACCATTTTCTTTCGCCAAAAGCTTTTTAAGAGGTCCTTGCATTTATTGATCGTAACTCTTATTAGCCATGCCTTTTCATGTTCATCACTTTCAAAGCGGGAGTTATTCTGCAACAACTTTAAGAACACTTCCTGAAAAACATCATCCACATCTGCGCTATTATGTAGATATAGAAAGCATATTCGGCGTACAAGGTCAGAATATTTGGTGAGTGCAGCTGAAATATTATCGTTGATATCAATCGGTAATTGGGCCATTGCTTCTCCTTTCTATACTGGATACGATTGACCAATAAGAATCCTTGCACATATTTTTTTGTTTTTATTTGAAAAATATACCTTTATAGAATTATTACCTTCATTTCATTTTCCAGCCGGAATTCACGCGTGGTAACAAAAAAAAGAGACGTGGGGATTCCCGCACATCTCTTCGTTATGCTGTCATTGGATAGAATTCATTAACTCGTAGAACCATATAAACCTAAGAACCCATCCGCCATGCTGGAAGGGTTCTGCTACCGTCACATTTTGTTTAGTCCTATCTCATTCTTTGAATAACTGTCTGTCTAGCAATATAATCAAATAGTAGAAATATTTTTTAAGATGTAATTGTTTTCTTAAGGTCAATAATTTATATTAGTCGGCATCGGAGGAGTGTTGAATGAACTTTGTAAACCCACCAGCAGAATCACCTCAATATGTTACTCATAAAACATTTTACAGCCAAGTATTAAATCATGAAGTAGGTTATAATATCTATCTTCCGTCTGGGTACAAAGACTGCGGCGAAAAATATCCGGTTGCGTACCACATTCACGGATGGACGGGCAACGAATCTTCCGAGATATGGCCGCTGGAAAAGGTCTATAAAAACAGACGAGTCATTACTGTTTTTATCAACGCTATTTCGTCGGAAGACAATTATTTCGATGCCTTATTGCAAATTGAGTCCATCCTTATTAAGGAACTGATTCCCCATATCGACGGTCAGTACAGAACGGACACAACCCGTGAGAACAGAATGCTGTCAGGGTTTTCGATGGGCGGCAACATGGCGTTTTATTATGCAGTTAAGCACCCCGAGCTGTTTGGTTCCGTAACCCCTTACGCAGGAACCTATCACCATCTCTATCTCAAAGAATTCCGTACTGTGGGGGTAGCACCGGAAAAAGTCATCGAGTTATACGAAGATATGATGAGAGAAGAATGGTATTTGGAGGAAAACAATATTTTATGCTTGGTACGGCAAAATGCGGAAAAAATTCGCGGTAAACTAAAAATCGACATTCATATCGGCACAGCTGACATATTATTTTGCGATAATGAAATTTTACATTTATATTTGGATTCGTTGAATATCCTGCATGAGTACAGGAAATTCGAGGAGATTGACCACGACTTGGAAAAAATATTATAACTCTCACTAATAAGCAAACTGAAATGTAAACTGGATATAAGCTCATCACAGCTGTGTTTACTTCAGAAATAGTAATGAACACAAAATTCGGGACACTCTCAAATATCCACATTTCACTTGTGCTTAACCCCCTTAATTTTCAACGCTTGACGTCAAAATGAATAAACTTCTGTTAAAAAACAATCCTCAAACCCGCATTCCACCGTTACCTGAATAAATAAACTCTTGCTACAAAAACAGGGGCCGCCTCCTCCCGTTCCAATCGCCCAAACTCCACTTCCAACAAGCATCTCAGCCTTCTCTCGCCTTTTTTCTTCTCTACGTCAAATACCTAACCATCTACCGTCAGAGCAGGAGAAAACATAGGTAAAGTGCCGGGTTTAGGAAGAACATAATCAGGGTAAATGATCGATTAAAAAGCCGAGGAAACACTTGAGATATGCTTAAAAACTGGAGGGAAAGAGTCGATAAAAATGGAGAATGCAGGTGTGGAAAGGGATTCCAGAGGTTAAGTTAAAAAAAAGAGAGAGGGAAAATGGATGTGAAAAAAGATTGGGGTGATAAGGCGAGGGGGCTGAGAAATAGGAAAAAGAGAAAAAAACCGAGCGAAATGCAGGAGAAAATCCTGAAAATCGGTCGGCTCTGCGGAATCGCATGGATCTGGGTTTACACCGTGCTCCATTTAGCGATTAGATGGTTTTATCATGGCTTTATTCGATTTTTAGCACGAGTATATTTGTAATATCAGGGATTTATTTGTTGGATACACCTTTATAGATCAAGGAACAAACAGCCTCCACATGGGATGAGTATACAGTGTCAACACATAATAGATCTAAAAAAGTGGGTAACGTCGGGAACCAAACGGTTAATTTTTCCTAAGGAGGTATTAGTTATTGTTAAAAATAAAAGTGGTTTGGGTCCATGTTATTTGTCAATACGATATGTTTCACATTCAACCTTACCACTCGTAAATATATCTATTTGACCTAACAAAAGTTAATCACCCTAGCAACTCTCGTACCCTTTCCGAGAGTATTGCTTTTCTTGCCTCATAAAACTTTTCAAAATCCTCAATTTCAAGTGAAACACCATCTGCAATCATAGCCTGCTTCAGAAACTCCGCTTTCTGATGATCATTCATATCATTGTAATAATCAACAAGTCGCATATTATTTTTGCTCCCGTTACTTCTACCTTCAAGCAAATGTAGATTAGGTAGTCGATTACGATTTCCACGCCACCTTTTCCAATCTTCCATAGAAACAGACACAGGCTTGTTACCTTCAAATCTGTCATATGGATGCAGATGGTCTTGCTCATACTTAAAGTTTCTGTTCATCCAGTCAAGGGACAGATAATATAGTGCCTCTCCAGCAACTCTACTGCCTTTTTCTGCATTGAGTACATCTTCAATTTTGCCGTCCGTTACTCTGAGTTCATTCATCTGGTTGAGCATATCCACATTGATTTCATAATCATAGCTGTTGATGTTACTCTTCATCTGTTGAAGTTTGCTAGTTGTGCCAGATTGGAAATACGTGAACAGAACGGCTCTAATCAAATAAGCACGAATGCCATCAAGGTTTTTATTATATTCTGGGTTGTAATAAATAAAGTAGATTATAGGTAACAGTACGTTCCAGCTGCTTGAAAAACGGCTGACCCCGATTTTCATGCCCTTCAGCACAGTTTCCAGATCCTTTAGTGCCTTTCTGAAAGCACTCCAGTTATTCTTCAGTTCCTCTGCTATCTGCTTGTTAATATTTGACTTTACAACATCACCATAAAGCATAAGAGCAGAACGGATAATAAAATCGGAACCGAATCCATCATAAGACTCCACAAGTAGTTTTCCGAACTCCGTCTTTGCACTTGGCCAATATGCCTCAAGGATGGACATCGTAATTTCCGATTTGCGGAGTGCCTTGCCACCGCTGTTAAATCTTACGAACATCTCAAGGGCATCATCCTGTTTCATGTCCTGGATTTCTGTAAAACGAATCAGCTTTTCTACAAAGATTTTATTATACAGCTTATTTAGAATATCCCTTGCATACTGTTTACTGTCTGCCGGAACATTGGCAATGGCTTCATCGATTGCTTGGTCTCTGGTTGATCCATCCTGGAACTTCTCATCTAGAATACTCTTAATTTCAAACTGTGTCGGACTCAGCTTACCTACCTTTTCACTGAACTTGATGTCATACTTTTTACTATTATATTCCTCTTCATCAACTGTCAGCTTATTCTTATTCAATTCAATCAATAGCTTTGTGACCAATCCACCACCATTTTGCTTCCTTGAGTGTTTTTGCCGAATATAGGCACCTCCTAACAAGGACAGAAACAGAGAAGTCAATCTCTGCTGTCCGTCCAACACCGCAGTATCAGTAATCTTCACATCTATGCTGGTCAGTTCATAATTTACGCTGTCTGCCTGTTTTCTGCTATCGAACGTTACCTCAGACAGGAAGTTGCAGAAGTATGTATCCCATGTCACATTGTCATCATCCACGTGCCAGAACAGGAATGTGGCAATTGGGTAATCAAGCAGAATGGAGTCCCACAACTTTTCAATTTGCTCAATGCTCCAAACATACTGTCTTTGAAATGCAGGCATAACAAACTTGCCGTTTTTGATGTTTTGTAAAGCCTCGTATATTGTTATACTGCTATCAATTAATTTACTCATACTCAAACCTCTCAATCCTTCATGAGTATACTTCCAGCCTCGTGCCAGATTGTTACAAATAATGATTACCCTCATAACAGTTCGACATATTTCTTCAATCCCCTTCCATTTCCTGAACATCTTTCAAATTGGCTCTACTACAGTATCTCCTCATAAGGAAAGCCCAAGCGCTGACTCCGCTTAGGCTCTAACAGTTTAATATAGTAGGTAAATGTGGCTCTTATAATCTTACTTTCTTACGAGCGACACACAGCACTCCACATGCACCGTATGCGGGAACATCAGGCTGTTTGTTGGCATTTGTTAAAGTCTGCTTAAGCCTTTATATATAAGGGTTTTCTTCATCCTTGTATTGTTCTGTTTGGCCGCAATTGGACCATCACTGACGGCTTTCGTCCCCAATCCGTCCCCACTTAAAGCTCTCACTATCTCCTAGCTCTTTCATAAAACCATGTTTAATCTTTTAATTCTTCATAGAATAAGTTAGCTTCAATAAGAATTGAATGCCTTTAATAATATCTGCAATTTCATCTCAACTCATCATTCAAAGGTACAATGACTTCATCTAACGTTTTTCTCCATTGACGCTTCATTTCCGGTCCATACTTTAATGGCTTAATATCTGGATGTACTTCTTTAAATTTATCAAATTGCTTACTGTCAATGATTCCTCCGATATTCGGGATAGGCTCTGACCCAATCATGTATTGAATAGAAGATGAATGGAGCTCTCTTTCATCTACAAACCAAGTATTCGCAAATTCTTCAATCGCTTGATTATAGGATTCAGTGAAGAAGCGCCGTTTCACCACAAAAGGATCCTCCTCTGAATCTATTTCATTAGTATCAATAGCGTTCAAGATCGAACGATATACTTCTTTAACAATTTCCGATTTCTTAAGCTTTTGAAGTGCTTTTTCGATCTCGTCACGGATATTCTGATTATTTGCAGAGTATGTTTTTAATAATCGGTCAATATATGTTGAATCAATATCATAGATCTTAATCGCATTTTCACCATAAAATTCGATGTCTGAGAAATCCGGACTCGGTCCATCATGTCCCCCTTCATCAACTAATGAACCTTTAACTGTGTTGTATGCGCCAATATAATCTTCTAAGGTCTTCACCTGCTCTTGAAGTAATTTTGATTTCTCCATTTCATCGTTGTAATCATCATACGTAACTAGAGCATCATAGGAATTATTTAACTCTTGAAAAGCTTTCACAAATTCAATACGAGTTTCAAGGGGAGAATGCTCGTTAATATCGGTTGGATTTAGCACAAGTTTTTTCAATTTTTGGTGGGACTTATGGAAGCGTTTCTTCGATTCATCATAAGTTGGATACACAAGGTTAGATTCTTCTTGTGCTCGAGAATATAGCCTTGTTGCTTCCTCTACATTCTGCTCCATTGTCTTAGGTTTTCGGAATGTTACAATTAATCCTTTTGACTTTCCGGGATAGGTACGATTAGTCCGAGAAAAGGCTTGAATTAAATTTGCATAAGTTAAATTCCGATCGACAAATAATGTTTGAATGTTAGGCGCATCGAATCCCGTCAATAAGCGGTCAACGACAATGACCAGATCAATTTGTTTTCCGAATACTTTAAACTCTGCTTTCTTACGAGCTAAACGATTGTTGATATCACCATTATATCGTTCAATATCTTCTATTGACCAAGCCGTGTGATAATAATCGTTATAATCCTTGATAATGCCTTTCATCTCATTTTGAATTTGTGTGGAATTCTCTTCGTTTTCTTGCATCGAATAGGTGATGGCAATCCGAGGGAAGTCCAGATCATCAATCGTACGACCCGCTCGAATCGGATGACTAGCAAATTCTTTTGTCAACCACTCTGGATCTTTGGTCATTTCCTTGATTGCCTGATAGTAGCGTTTCGCCATATCAATGGAACTTGTTGTTAAGATAGCTGACTTTTGCGGTCGTCCATTTTGGAAATCAAATTTGATATAGGCATTATCTGGTCGAAATATTTTATGAATGACTTTGTGAATATGATCATCGCTTTCGAAAGTAGAAGGTTCAAGATAGGCTTCCTTCTCTATTCCATCCATTTGATCGATCATTTCGTTAATTTCATCTGCAGTACAATTCTTGTACTTTTCATTTAGACGCAGTCGATTGTGAATATAATTATTTAATGATGTGGTTTCAATCGTATCTTCATGTTCTACTTGGAATCCCAATACTGCTCCATCAATTAAGGCATTCTTAATGGTATAAGTGTGCAAATCTTCTCCATATTGATCACGAGTTGTGCGAGCTAATTGGCCTTTAGCTTGTTTTTTATTTTCTTTAAATATCGGTGTACCTGTAAATCCAAACCATGTAGAATTCGGAAAAAAGTCCTTGATCTCTTTCATTCCTTCTGCACTTAACGCTCGATGACACTCATCCACAACAAAGACAATATGTTGGCCCAATAACTTCTTGAAACGTAGGGTGCCGTTTTGTTCCTCTTGCTTTTGGGCATAGCGCAAGGCAAATTCTAATTTTTGACGAGTGGTAATAATCACTGTATTAGAATTGGCATCAGATAAAAGAGTATTACTCAGCTCTTTCGCACTTCCAGTTCCGATAATCAGGCTGTTAGACTTGGCATTACCCGAGGAAATACCGGTATTAAACTCGGAAGCAAATTTGGTGAATTCTGCCGTTGTCTGATTATCCAAGTCTTTTCGGTCAATAAGCATAATGGTACGATCTATACCCGGTTTGCGAGCCAATAGCTTCGTAGAGACAAAACTTGTCAACGTTTTCCCAGAACCGGTTGCATGCCACACAAACCCGGATTTATGTTTCATGGCAGATCTAAACAAGGCTTCAATTGCATGAATTTGATAAGGCTGTAATACCATTAAGGTTCTGTTGTCTTGATCTTCGCTAACGATCGTATAATTGGCAATCAATCGATGTGCATCTGGTATATTTAAAACCTGTTTCACAAATTCATAGAGATTTTCTACTTTTCGATTGTCCGTTGTTCGCCAACTAAAGAGAAATTTCTTATGCATGTCTTTGGGCATTACATTCGCAAAATAGCGAGTGGTTTGTTCGTTGGAAATAACAAATATCTGAAGAGTAGAAAAGATATTATTTCGAAACATACCTTCTTCTGCGTATTTCTTAATTTGATTGTAGGCTTGGAATACACCATCTTTGGCACTGACTTGCTTCAATTCAATTTGAACAATGGGCAACCCATTGATTAATAGTGTCACGTCAAAGCGGCGATCACGATCATCAACATTCACTTTTTTTTTCGCAATCTGATGAACAACTTCATATGTAGAGATTCCGCCACCAATGTCCTGATTAGAATATAACACTAAAGACATCGAACCTAGAGACACGTCATCCCGTTCAATCGTAATACGGGCAATTCCATTTTCCCCTTTGAGCCACCTAGCAGCATCAAAGGGGGTCTGTGTTTTCAATAATAATTCCGTTTTAATCGTGTCAAATTCTTTATCAGAGATTTGATGTTCCCCAATCTCCGATAAGTTATTTTGTGTAATTTTTGTACGTAAGTTCTTCCATAGGTCTTCTTCAGATGTTAAATCCGGACGAAAATTCCATTGATTATGCCCTTCCCCTAAAACTTCAATCAAGCGACGTTCCATTTCAGCTTCATCATTATGAGGTATCTTCATCAACTTTCTTCCTCCTTCTGTTTGCTTAGGCAAACATTTTTTCCAGGAATGCCTTTGTAGTTTCTTTTAAGGCATCTAATTCACGTTGATGAAGAACAATCATGTCATCAATTTTTTTAAAAAAATCACCTATCTTTATTTGTTCTTCAATACAGGGCAACATAATCTTTTTTTCTTCCATACCTTTCTTCGTAATGTGAACCATCGTTGAGCCATTTGTATCACCAGTAATTTTTGCTTTATCATATTCTAATAGTTGCACCATAAATTGCTTATCAAGACTTTCAGACAAATCTACTTTCCATATATGATAATGATAAATCACCTTTTCCCCATACCAAATGTGTGGGCCAAAAGTAGCAGACCATGTGTATAATAAATCCCCCTTTTCTGCGTAATACTTTCCGCCAAGATTTAAATCTGAATAATACCAAGAATCATTTGTGTAAAAATTACCAACCCGTAATACTTTATATTTGCCTGAATCCAATAATTCTTCCTGTTTATATGCTCTTCCATTAATAAATGTTGAAACCTCCCCTAACTTATGCTGTTCCCAATCTCCTTTAAAACCTGGAAAGCGGATTTCAGGCACGGACTCCCCTTCTTGTGGGAACATTTTTTGCATAAATCCTTGTTTTAGTTGTTTAAGGAGGGTTAGTTCTTGATGATGAAGGGCAATAGTATTGTCTAGTTTTTTAAAAAAGTCACCTATCTCATTTTGTTCTTTTACCGTTGGAAGTAATAATTTATAGGTTTGAAGAGCCTTATAATATAAGCGGACTCTGGTGCCACCTTTCTTTTGCATATGAGAAAAGTTAGAAAAGTTAGCTGAATAATTAAGATTCCTTAATATAAACTCATCATTCGCTTCTTCATTAGTTGTAAATACAGGATACTCTTTACTTACAAGAACAGGCGTCTTCATAACATTTTTATTAAAATGAAAAGTTGAATCATCTGACATATGGCGGTAGGTAATATAGTTTACAGGAACAAGATGAAAGGTTAATGTTTCATCTATTCCACTTCGTTCACCATCAAAATATTCTGATTGTAGAAATAATCCTTTTCTAGAAGACGTAGCTATTGGATATACATCTCCTTTGGTTAATTCATTATGTTCTCTCAAAACATCTCCTAATTTACGTTCTTCCCAATCTTCAGAAAATCCTGCAAATCTAATCTCTGGTGTATTTTTATTTCTCACGATTAAACACCTCTAATGCTCCCTTGATCCATTCAGCATTATTTTCATCATATTGTAGCGAAGAAATCATTTCATATAAGCTAGATTCTAGTTCGGCTCTTTCTTTTCGTATCTCTTGAATGGTTGATCCAATGTCAGCCATATCCACAGTTGTCTTTTCTTCTAAGTTATCTACGTACCGAGTAATGTTCAAATTGAAGTCGTTTACTTTAATTTCATCAAAGGTGGCAACATGGGCATATTTCTCTACCTTTTCCCGTTTCTTATATGTTTCGACAATCTTATCAATATTCTCTTTGGAAAGTTTATTTTGGTTCTTTCCTTTAATAAACTCCTTACTTGCATCGATAAATAACACATCACGAGTGGTACGATTTTTTTTCAAGATGATAACTGTTGTTGGAATTGATGTCCCAAAGAATAAGTTTGATGGCATGCCTATTACGGCATCAATACTGCCATCCTCCAATAATTTTTTCCGAATCACACCTTCTGCTGCTCCACGGAACAGTACCCCATGCGGTAAGACGATAGCCATTGTTCCAGAATCTTTCATATGATAAAATCCATGTAAAAGAAAAGCAAAGTCTGCTTTGGATTGTGGCGCTAACTTCCCGTAACGATTGAAGCGAGAATCATCTAAAAATGTATCGTCTGCAGACCATTTTGCTGAGTAGGGTGGATTCATCAGGACCGAATCAAAGGTATACGGCTCATCAGTCGGCCAATCTTTGTTCAAGGTATCCCCATTGCGTAAACGTATATCTTCTTTATTGACACCGTGCAAGATCAAGTTCATCTTCGCCAGATTATAGGTTGTTGTATTCATTTCCTGTCCGTGATATTTCACACTATCTGGATGGTTAATATAGTTTCGAATATTCAACATCAATGATCCAGATCCCATAGTGGGGTCAAATACACTAAACAACTTTTTATCTTCTTGCCCGATTGCGGCAATACGCGCCATCATGTCAGAAACTTCATGAGGTGTATAGAATTCACCAGCTTTCTTGCCAGCCTCTGAAGCAAATTGACCAATCAAGAATTCGTAGGCATCCCCAATGATATCTCCATTATGACCAATGACATCGATATCATTTAATTTTTTCAGTACTTCTGTAATAGTAATGTTTCGCTGTTGGTCATCTGACCCCAATTTTTTGGATGTTAAATCTACATCATCAAATAATCCGTTAAATTGATCATATTCGGTAGATAGATAGTTAAAGGCTTTATTCATATCATTCAACTGGAACGTATTTTGTTTGGCTTGATTGGTTAATTCATAGAATAAATATGCTGGTTTAATGTCATAGCCTAATGTATCTACTAATGTTTCAATCAAGTCTTTTTCCATATCTTTATCTGCTAATAAATCCTTATATAAAAAAATTTGTTTTTCTTGTGTATTATATTCTTCCAGCGATTCATCGGCTATTTCAACTACTTTTTCTAATAACTTATCAGATAAATACTTGTAAAAGATCAATCCTAACAAGTAGTTTTTGTATTCCGATGCATCCATCTTGCTTCGCAGATTATCTGCGGCACTAAATAATTTGGAGTTTAATTCAGCCATGTTGTCTTCCTCGCTTTTTCTATAATTGGTTAAATTGATTCAATACTTCTAAATAATGCTGTTCTTCAAGTTCTGCTTGTTTCTTGATCGATGGCATAATTAAGTAGGGTACCAAGATTTAGAGCCTAGTCAGGCAACAAAAAAGTAGTGTATTCTCTGGATTGTCTAAGTCCACCAAGAAAGAAACCCTACTCGATGACTATTCTACCCGAAAACATATTAAATAATCTATTCACCCAATTTGTAAAAGGTACTCTGGAGTCCATTATGAGGGCAGAAATCCAGCAATTCATGACCAGTGATTAGGCTGGGAATCACAATAGCCGTAACGGCTACTACACCCGAAGTCTGCATACGAAATACTGAAATGTAGAGGATCTCGCCGTTCCTCTTGATCTTCAGGGAACCTTCCAAACGCAGTTGTTTGAGCCGTACCAAAGACGGGATGGATCGCTGGTGGAGGCTGTCATCCAGATGGAAAATCCTCCGAACTTCCGACGTCTACTCAAAATGCTCCAATTCGGTACCATAAATGGAAAAGTATAATGGACCTACCACCTTAGGTATGGCCAGTAACTTTATTTTCGCCCAAGGGTGTTAGTTATAGAGACAGAAGTGCCCAAAAAACTTATTTATTAAATTATTTGAACCTCACCAGAGATTAGTCTTTTAACAATACTATCATGTATTACTGCTACAAAGGTTCTATAGTTTTCTTCATTTACAGTAATAGTATTCTCTACATGATTAAAATGTAATTTATCTCTCTCTTCAGGTAACAAGGTCATTATTTCTTCAATAATCCGCACGGATTCTAGTGACTCAGATATATTATATTTAGCAATACGATTAATACTTCTAGCACTTTGCATGATTCTCTTAATAACTGATGAGTGGTCAAGACCTAGAACCTTATAACCTTCCTCACCTATGGTAAATTCTCCTTGTATGAATTTGTGAATATTCTCATTTGCTTTTAGTTTAGCTGTCTCATGAATAAATAGCATTTTTTCAAAAACAAAAGGGTCATAGACATATAGCTTATCTGTTTGGACCTCGAACAATGCTGTAACATTATCGGGTAATGGAACTCCTTCTGTAATGTCTATCACTGCGGAACTAGAATTTAGAGTAGCATTCCATTCCAACAACATTCTCCTTCTTATCAATGCTCTAGAGTCAATTTTAGCATAAGCAAACAGCCATTGATCATCTCGTTTTATTTCAAATATATAAAATCGGGGTTTCTCTGAAATTGAATCGTATTCCTGCAACTTCTTTTTAAAGGTTAATACCTCGCTATTAAGCAAGGACTGATAATTTTCAATAATTTTTGTATAAAACTCTTCAAAACCTAATTTTCTTACCTCTTCAAGATCATCACGATCTCTTTTAAAGTAATACGCATCCCCATCAATTAATGATTTTGGACTTCTTTCCATCAAATCATCGTTAATCTTCAAAGATGCCTCTATGTTCTCAGAGATAAGTTTTTGAATATTCTCTCTTCCCTTTTTATCGATTAACACCTTGTATATATTGTGTAAGCTATTATTCTTTGAGGTAACTATCCATACATTTGATATAATCACCACATTTATCCCCCTTTGTTCTCCTAAAGGACATAATTTAAAAGCTTAGAATCATCACCTACTCGCACAGCTAAAACTTCTGAATTCTCTCTAATTCTAACGTTTGAAATAAGATACAATCCATTATCTAAAATAAGTATATTTATATTAAATAATATGGTCATAATATTCGGAAAAACGGTGCTACTTTTTGTAACCAATAAAAAAACCACAAATTGAACCCCTAAAAAGACTAATAAACATATAGATAATGAATTTTCAATAAATATTACTGCTGGTACTACAACACCTAAAAGGAATGATACAACATCACCGTTTGTTTGAATTATTTTCACATCTCCAAAATTAATTAAATACTGATTTTCTTCACGCCGGACTGCTATACTTAATGTCTTTTTAATTATCCAAGTAAGCACAATAGATCCTAACAGTATTAAAAAAGTCATTAATGGAACTTTATTACCTGATATTTGAATAAACCCAATTCCATACTTGACATATAGTTGTAAGGAAAAAAGAAGATAAGCAGGTGTCATTGCAGTTAAAAAATACAAAAACTTAAAATAAAATCTTGTACCAAAAAACATGGTTTTCCCCTCCTTCTCTATATATTTAACTTCATATTTCCTTTCCCTAAATTCTATCACTTACTTTAAATAAGAACAAACGATCCCATAACATTCATTCAATTCTTTCTGTTTAAGCGACAAGTTAAATATCAAAATAAATCCTTATTCCTTCACAAGACAAAGGGCTGCCATTTGCGCAGCCCAAGTTTTATTTTTAATTTGTAGACAAGTATATTAATATTGATTGATATTACACGTAAAAAACTGTATAACTCGCGGTTTAAAATGAAATAATATTTAGAGATCAAGACGGTAGGAGAGGTTTTAATCCCATTTTTCTCCCTACATAAGTTTTAACCGCACTTGACGATATTCATGACATTCGCCACTATTCTGTATCCATTTTTCAAAAAAACTACCGAGTGCCTTTCTACGTCTTATTTAATAATAGCATCAATCTGTCCAGCTAATTTTTTTGAATTATTAAACAAATCTCTATCCATCCCTGTAAAAATCTCATGATAATAATATTCCAGGTTATGCATTATCACAATCTGAGGGTTAAATGAAGCATATTTATAGACATTCTGAACATCTTCTCTCAGTTTTCTTACAATGACTGCGTCCAATCCAGGTAAATGGCGTATTATTATTTGATCATTAAATATTAATCGAATTATGTTTATAACTGATATAATTATATCCATATTGTTGAGTATAAAATTCAATTCAGTCAAATCATCAGCTTTAAGATGATTAATATGATCCAACAATTTAATCTTACTAGTCTTTTGTAAATACTTTAGCGTTTGAGTATTTAATATTATCTCCAATTCAACAATTCCATTTTTGTTAAGCATTAGTTTTCCAGGCACTCTACATACTTTTTCTAAATTATATGGAATGAGTTGTGGGATTAGCATACTTAAGCTATTTAGATAAGTCACAAAATCATAGTAATTTTTCATTACACTAAAAGCGGTCAGAAACCTTTTATACACTTCTATGTTTTTTCGTGTTAGATGGGTTGTTAAATTATCAATTTTTTCTAAATGATTAGTAATTATAATGGCGCTTTCTTCTTTATTAATATCAACTATTGATTTGAACATTTCTTCTCTAGAACTTCGACTTAATTGGTGTTCTATTTCGGTTAATATTTGCTGTATTCGATTCCCTTTAGCTTTTAAAATGTTTTTTACAGAATTTGCAATTCCAAAACAATTTTTCACTTGTTTAATCTTACTTAGTGCAAGATCTAACCGATTAAGACTACAATACTTTATTGTATTAACGCCCTTATCATATTGATCTATGCCCACAAAAAAAATATAGTTCTGGATCTTTATAAAATCTTCATACCTATCTATATGTGCATGAACAATTTTATAATCCCTTGAGTTCATTGGATAATTATTAACTGCGTATGTACTAGGTAAACTCTGTAGTAGTACATCTTTAGCGCCTTTGGAAGTATTACACCTGTCACAAGCTAGCGTTAAATTTCTAGGAACAAAAGAAAACAAAGTGTATGTAGACTTATGAATTATGTGTTCAATATCACCAGGAGTAGTCCCTGTATCTATCGGTGACTTACAGTAATAACATATCTCGTCTTTTATAGGATCGTTTATTAGGGCACGTTTAATACGCTTTTTCAGAAAACTTAAATTTTCTTGATCCCAATTGTGATTATAGGATTGAACCAAGTCTTCTTCCTCTCTAGTCAATATGTACATTGTTATATCCTTCCTCTAATTTTGATGAAATCAGTGTTATTACTTCCTTTAAGGGGTCTATATCTTTTAATGTTTTTGAAATTTCAACTAACTTCTCCATCTTTGTTTTAGTTTGAGTGGATATATCACCAAGACTAATAGAAAGTAATATTTTGTCTAACTCATCCGCAAGATAATAATTGCGATCTGTTGCCAACCCAAATATGTTAAGTAACACATCTTCTACAGACCAGCCGTACGTTTCTTCCTCATGAAGCGTAGAAATAACATCCTGAGTTTCAATGTTTCGTTTAAATGAAACAATGGTGGAAGAATCATTTTCAAGATCTGATACCATAAAAGGTGAATGAGTCGCCATCAAAAAATGACAGCTAGGATACTTTTGAAATATTTCCTTTAGACCATATACATATTTGTTTTGCCAGTTCGGATGAAAACTTGTTTCTGGTTCATCTATCAATATTAAGGAACTCTCATCAATATTAGAAAGAATATTTATCATTGTTGATAAGAATTGTGATTCACCTGAACTTGCTTCTTCTAGTTTAAAGTATTTGTAATCTTGTGTTTTCTGTTTAGTAATCCATACAACTGGATTTTCAAATATATTCATTTCATATAGATACCAAATTATATGAAAGTCATCATAAAATTCTTGGTATCTTTCATGAAATGAAAGATCAAATATTACACTTATTTCATTATTATTTTCCTTAATCACTTCATGATAATTTGTAAATAAATTAATGTCTTTATCATTATCCGTTTCGCCTCTAATTTTTTTTATAAAGCCTAATATTTCTTGATTCTCGAAAATGGGGTTCTTATTATTCTTTATTGATTTTTTATGTCTTTGTTGATAACTATTTAATAAATCTTCATTAATTTCTTCAATTAAAATTGATGATTTAAACGTAATCTTGATTGAAGGTAACAAATGAACAAAACCAGTAATATATTTCATATTAGGCAAAAAATCTGACTTTAAAGATGATAATAATAGGTTTTTAACTAAATTCTTAGATGTTTCACCTATCGTTGCTTGATTGTCTGAACTCTTTATCCCTAAATAAGTATAATACTGAGTTAAGTCATCGTCTGTTTTACTAAAGGTAAATCTATCATTAATACTAAATGCTGTGGCTAATATTTTCTTAGGCAGAGCTAAATCACTGAAGTGAATTTGCTCCATTTTATTATTCATTTTCCTAAAAAAAGAGAATACATTCCCATTCTTTTCTATACGGAAAATCGCATTACCAAAAGCATAACTTAATGAGTAATTAATTTTCAAAACAGAATAATCTCTTTTTTTAGAAGTAGAAAATAAGTAGACCTCTAGAAAAATCTTTTGAACTATTGATAAAACAGTGCTTTTCCCATTTCCATTAGCTCCAATCACTAGAGTTATAAACGGTTTATTAATATCGGTGCGTTGATTTATCTCCCTGGAGAATTGAAACTTTAATGGCTTTGGTAAATTTTCTAACAGTTCAACTTCTTCAACTAATTCATTTCCTTCGTTATATAATAATTCGATAACTCTAAAACTATTAAAATCGGATTGCAATATATAAGGATCACTTGAATATTCTGTATTACCACTCTTATAGTATGGATTAATAAATTTGTTTTGATTTTGAAAAACAACTTTATTACCCTTTATCCCCTTATCATTCAGTATAGAAAGATTCCCTATTTTCACTTCCGACTTAGATCTTGGGTTGTAAAAATACTTTGACTCCGTCAAAAACCATCCACCAGGAGCCGATAAGCAATCAATCCTTTTTCTTCTCATTAGTTCCAAAAGAGGGTCTACTGAATAGATATTCAAGTCAAAGTGAATTTTATCAATAATTCCTTGATTAACTAGTTCATCTCTTGTGAATTCTTTTAACCAATTAATAATAGGACGTTCTTCATTAATTACCAATAAAGGAAATATCCAAACGTCTCTCATTTGATCATGTTCATCAAGTTGTTGTTGCTGGTAAGGAGAAGCTACTAAACGGACCCTTCCTACACACTCATATATGTTCTCTTCTTTACTTTTAGTAAACAAAAAAACTTGAATATCTTTTTCATTTGATAACAGCAAATTCCTGTTTTGCATAAATTGTATACTTTGGTCATTGACACGACCCATTCCTGTAAAATGATATAATCCATCTTGAATCCAAACCTTTTTATATATTTTTTATTTTCATCAGATATTAAGAGAAGTGTGTTAGTCTTGAGAGATCTGCGCATCCTCCCCTGAGGACTACATTTAAACAATTTTGTTAACTCTTCGTTTGTCAATTTATCCCCTGATATGGGGGGGTTAAAATCCACCATCTAAGTTCCTCCTAAATATTTTGTTATTAAGAATGACGTATACGAGCTCGAGCAAGTCATCCAACTCATTAACTTGGATAATTTTAATTTATCGATAAACTTGCAAATATTTGCACTAGCGATTTAGAAATATCTTGTAAATCAACAAAAGCAATATTCACTTCAACTTGATCATTACTAATAAATGATAATCCCTGGGTTTCTACAGCTGATATCCCTTTATTTAAAGGGTATAATAAATAGATTTTTCGAGCGCTATACTTCTTTGAATAAGCATACATTTGATACATATCGGCTTGGGATATCCCGTGGTTTGGATATGAATCATTTAGCAATTTCCATTTTGTATCCATAATGATTATAAAATCATTCATTTGCAAGACTATATCTGGTTGCAGATTAAATTGTTTTGGTTTATCAAATAAGTGATATTTCCTATCTTGAAGCTTAACTTTATGGTTAGTTCCGAAGTGCTTATTTATTACATTTCCGATATAAGCTTCAAACACCTTTTCCATTGGAAACAAAAGAGCATAAGCAACATTTGAGCCCGCAAAAGTTGTGAAACTCTTATTTATTAAAAAGAGTCTGCACCATGCTAGTGTCAATTCATAACCTTTCATACTCCTATCCGTCATAATACTTGAAAAATCCTTTTCATAATTAACAGACACGTCCACTACTTCGAATGCAACCAATAGTTGTTCAATATCTTTAACATTTTGTAAATTCTTAGATAACCGTAAAAGCTTAATAAGTGTAGTTTTTATGAGTTTATTTTCCGGTCTATTCACACTAAAAAAGTCATACGTTACAAAGAAGCGCTCCTTATGAACAATGTTTTTCTTTATTTGTTCCCCAAAGATTATTTTCCCCTTGCAAAACTTCTCATTCTCTTCGTGCTGAAGATAACTTGATCGTAATCCCTTCTTTGTTAATTCACGTATTTCGTAAATAAACATTTTTATGAAGATCTCATATAGGTTATTTTTAGTCTCCCCAAGACTAGAGTTGTTGAAAGTTTTAAAAGGTAGGTTATTTAAAGATCTAAGCATTTTCAAAAAAATCATCCTAGTTTCAGTTACAGACTCTGTCTTTTCTTTAGTATAAATCTTGGGAAGTATTTCTATTTGGGTACCATCATCCATCTGTATAAGGCCAACATAATTCTTAGCACTAATAACCTTCCCAATACCTCTTTTAAATGAGATTGACATGAGCTCTAGGGCATCCGCCCCCGAATCATTTCTGTTTGAAATAATAAAGTTTTCGAGTTCATCAAAAGTTTTTTCGGGAATGGAGATATAATTGGAAGTAAGCCCAGCCAGCCCCCCCCTAACGAATGAATCGTATTCTTTAATGACATAGTAATTTCTCAATGTAGTCACCATATTTAAAAGTCATAGACTTGTTTATAAGCTTCAATATTAACAAAGGCATCTTGATTAATCTGGAAAACCTCTTTCTCATCTATAAGGGTATCAAAGCTATTACCAAAAAGTTTTGGATCAACCGGGATACTTCTAATGAACTTCAATTCGTCCTTCTTATTCAAGTCTCCAAGTATAAGCTGAATCTTATGGTAATCCTCATAAAAATATTCCTGGAGTAAAGGAATAATCGAATTCTTAAATATACTTGCTAGTCTAGCGATCGAAGGGTCCTCCATTAGTTCAACAAAGTAGGCGTGTCCTATCATATGCTCTCTGTCATAAAGAACTTCAATTCTATTATTAATTGTTTCGAGAAGCTTGCTTATTTTAATGTCTTGAACGAACACATTTTCAAGTACAACACTTTGTGGCATCATTTCAATAAATTTAAACCGTCTTCGAAGCGCAGTATCTAATAAAGCTATGGATCTGTCTGCAGTATTCATTGTTCCTAGAATATAAACATTATCTGGCACACCGAATTTTTTTTTGGAATACGGTAAGATAGCTGTCAATTCTTCGTCCTTGCCAATTCGTTTCGAAGACTCAATAAGTGTGATTAGCTCACCAAAAATCTTCGAAATATTGCCTCTGTTGATTTCATCAATAATAAAAACATATTTGGTAAGTTCTCTCTCTACACTTATAGAATTGTTAATCGTGGAGGAGTCACAGAAGGCTTTAAAAACCCCTGGTTCCAAAGCATATTTGATTTCACCTGTGCCTTCATCGTCAATAACTGGCTTAATACCTTCTATAAATTCCTCATATCCATAGGATTGATGAAAAGTAGTAAAAGCAATCTGACCTTTTTCTTTATACTCATTATATCGCAATAAGACTTGATCATAACCCGCCTCTTTAACTTCTTCTTCAATCATTCCTAAACCCTTGTTCTCAATGATAGCCAATGCATATTTTACTGTATTATATGTTTTCCCTGTTCCAGGAGGTCCGTACAAAATTATATTTTTATCCATGACATTTCCCCCATATAAGTAAGTTTCCTCAATTTCTTTTCCTTGCTCTTCCTTATCATCTTCTACAGCCTTTTTATAGTAGGGTTCCAACTCAAGTATTACGTCCGATATTTGGTTTAATAGCTGGTCACTTTCCATTGCACAGACGTCCTCATAAGTAATGCTCCTGCCGATCTGTAACTTCCGGTATTCTCTACATTTAACTTTTTCTATAGTGGTTTGGATTTGTTCTCCAGGTACAGTATGCAATTCAAGACCATCTTTTATAGTTACGAAGTATTCAAAGTTTGATGATTCTGGCTTAAATATATCTAAAAATTTGTTATGTCTCTTGTAGTCTTCCAACTCACTTTTACTGTCCTTAATTTCCAAGGTAACTCTATAATTAACTTGGTTATTCTTCTTCTCAGCAAAAATAGAAATGCTTGTAGGATACTTAGCCTTTTGAGGAAACTTAAGTTCTATCCAAAAATAAGTACGAATTCCATTACCACTACCATCAAGCCATTTACTAGCAGAGGGAGCATCGAAGACATAACCATGAGAAGTGAAATATTCACCTATTTTTGCAAACTCTTTTCCAATACTTCTTGCCAAATCTCGAAGTTCAATCATTTTATTTTTCTGATCTTCATTTTCTTCTTTCTCAGGTAATCTGTAGTACTCTCCACCACGTTCTCTAAGAAAATCAAGTATCTCTCTTATCTTAATATCTTGTTTCACTGATATGCCGTTTCCCTTCATCAAAAGATGTGCGTACTCGTTATTAACAAAACTGATTAATTCGTATATAGTTTTAGGGCCATTATCGGTTTCTACCACAACATCATGTTCTAAGGTATCCGGAATTTCCTTAATCCCCTTTAACTCATTTCCATATGTTAATCTCCTCGTATAGTATCTTTCAAAGGCAGTTATTCTTTCATTTCCAGTCCCCGAGGGGACTGGGGCTGCCTCGCAAAATTTCCAATTCATTGCTTCCCTTTTCTGTACAGGGACTTGACCTTCCGGCATGCCTCTGGACAATAGAACCTAAGGGTTCTTTCGGGGAAATTCGTTTCACTCCTGTAGCTTCGTCTACTCCTTAAGTCTGTTTCTCCGGTACTCGCTTGAACTTCTGACCCGCTGGCTGTTCCCTTCGGCACCCCATGCCCGGCGATGTAGCAACGCCGGGGCAGCTCATGGACCGTTGTGAGTTCTTATCTGCGAGGGTGATTGAGCGGCGAGTGCGCCGGAGGCATCCCGGAACGTCCATTCCCTGAATCCCTGTTAGAAAGGAGGATTCTCATGAAATGTTTTGTCGGTATTGACGTAAGTTCCCAAACCTTGGATGTGTGTATCATGAATGCAGAAGGCGATACCCTGGAAACCTTACAGGTGCGCAACCACCTGCAGGGGGCTTCCCATTTACGAGACCGGATTCTGAAGGCGGCAGATGCCTGCTCGGCTTTAAGCATCCATATCGGCCTGGAATCAACCTCAGTCTACAGCTGGCATCCCGCCATGTTCTTGCACGAAGATCCCGCGCTGAAGGCCCGTAAGACTACTGTGTTCACCCTGAATCCCAAGCTCATTAGCAAGTTCCGTGAAGCCTATGCGGACATGGACAAGACCGACCGTCTCGACGCCTGGATCATCGCTGACCGTTTACGCTTTGGACGCCTGAATACCACGGTGGTTCTGCAAGAACAGTATGTTGCCCTTCAGCGTCTCACTCGGATGAGGTTTCATCTCGTGCACAATCTGACCCGCGAGAAGCAGTACTTCTTGCAGAACCTGTTCTACAAGTGCAACGCCTTTCAGGCCGAAGTGGAGAGTTCTGTGTTTGGCCATGCGCTCATGGAACTGCTCTCGGAAGCGTATAGTCTCGACGACATCGCCTCCATGGAGGTCGCTGAGTTAGCCGACTACTTGCGAGATAAAGGACGCAATCGCTTCCCCGATGTGGATCATGTCGCCCGCTGTATTCAGAAGGCCGCACGAGCTTCCTACCGTCTATCCAAGACCGTAGAAGATTCCATAGATCTCGTGCTTGCCACCTCTATTCAGGCGATCCGCAGTATCCAGAGCCAACTCAAGGAGCTCGACAAAGCCATTTGCCGCATCCTGGACGGTCTGCCTCAGGCAACCTGTCTGCGGTCTATTCCCGGCATTGATAAGGTCTATGCTGCCGGTCTCCTTGCTGAAATCGGCGATATTGAACGCTTCGAGAATCAGGCCGCTTTGGCGAAATACGCCGGACTCACCTGGCGCAGACAGCAGTCGGGCGGCTTTGAAGCGGAAGACACTAAGCGTATTCGTTCCGGCAACCGTTTCCTTCGCTATTACCTGGTTGAAGCTGCCAACTCGGTAAAAAACCGCGATCCGGAATTCGGAGACTACTACCGGAAGAAATACAAAGAAGTACCTAAGCACGCCCACAAGCGCGCCCTCGTCCTTACGGCAAGAAAACTCGTGCGTCTGGTCGATGTGCTGCTACGCAGCGACCAACTCTACACGCCCAGAAGGAAGGTGAATTCAGGCAAGGGATGACACCCCCTTAAGCCTAGCCTTCTGAAATTCCCAGTAAATATTTGGTATTTTCGACCAATTTGGACTGGGTTTAATTCAGTGCGTCCTGTTTTCCTGGTTATTTGGGATCACCCCCAAAAGAATTTCCAATTCACTTTTACTCAGGGCTTGACATCATACCGCTGGACTTAATGCCCCTTGGGAACGCAAAAAATTATGTGAATTCCCTTGATGGTCGGCACTGTACCATTGAGATGTCCTTGCAAATTGCACATCCTTCTTGCAGAGCTCTTGTGCTTTTTTAATAATGTCAGGTTGTTTAAAATAAAATTTTGTAGTATCAAACAATCCGTTATGGAGACCACGAAAATATTCGTTATATGCCAAAATTGCTGTTGCAGTCCATACCGCATCCGTAACATTTTCAAATTTCATGTGACCCTCCGTTATTTAATCGCGAATAATTTCCTTGCATTATAAATTTGGCGCTCCCTCAAGTTGTGATTATTTTCCATTTATCAAATTTCGACAGTCACCGAAAAACACCTTCAATACAACGAAGAAATATACAGCATAATCAGTACTTTGTAATTTTCTGAACCTCTTAATCTTCTAACTTCAAATAGTTATTTAATGCGTAAAGTGAGCATTGGTTTTTGAAATAATACTCCATACCTATTTTTAGTATAAAACTAGCGTTTGATGTTATCTTGCCAACTTTGTCAAATTCTCCATTCACCCATACCTCTACATCAACCCCCGTGTTTAAACAATTTAAAATTTGTTCTTCAGTAATAATATGAATATATTTGTTTTTCATAATCTGCTACCTCCTTCAAAATAAAAAGCACCGTTTAAAAAAGCATGGGACCCATGCCTTTTTAAACGGTGCTTCCGCTCATATATCTAACCTCAAAATGTAACCTAGATTTGGGATTCATAGTATACTCAATACCATCATTCTCAATTCCTAATTGTATAGCCCGATAAATCCTTAAAAAGTTAGGTGTCCTAATCCAATTTTGTTTTTCACTGTTTTTTTTACATTCAACTAAACCCTTCGGCTATACTGAATCATCTACAGAAAATCGAGTGGAATAGAGAGTGAAGCACGGTGAAATTTATATTTATTATGTGTCCTTAAATAAAATTTATTGCGTCGGCCTTTATATTACTTTACGATGTGCTTGAACTAGGACCCCAATAAACTATTGCTCAACTTCTTAATAGGTTGTAGTGCTCTTTATATACATATCACGATTATCTAATAAAATAAATTTAATGTTTCAACATTCCTACGAGAAACTACTATTAATACTATTTATATTTTCGATGCTTTAATACCTTATATCTACTCTTTGTATATTTGAATGCTTCTTAGGGTCTTCCATTAGTCCTATTTCAGTAATTCCTCAATAATATTTTCAACTTTCCTCACTTTATCCAAATCCTCAGTTTTTAACATTTCCACAATGGACTCGATATGCCTTTCTTTATCACTCAGTCCCTTATCACCCAAGGTAAACGGAAACAACTGATATAAACCAACCTCTAGAGCCTTAGCCACTCTCTCCAGATTTACTAATGTAATATTCACTTCCCCACGTTCCACTTTTCCAATATAAGAGAAGTGGAAATTCGCTTTTTCCCCAAGTTCTTCTTGGGACAAGCCTCGTTCAAGCCGCAATCCTCTTATTGCTGCTCCAGTTAATAAAAGAATACTTTCCCGCATTTCAACACCTCTTTATTGAAAAGTGTAGGGAAAGTAATAGTTACAATGTAGGCGTTTATATTGATTATATAATTTGTAAATGAGATGTATACATCTTATAATAAGATATATACATACAAATAAATCTTCCATTTTAGATTTATAGAGCTTGAAAAAAAACTTATACAAATTTATATAAGAAATGAGGCGTAACATGGATCACAAGTTCTCAATAACTTCATACCCACTCTATGATGGACTTATATATATTGATGGAGAGAAGGTTACCTTTGATCATTTCTTATTTGAGGAAGAATTGGATAGTACCAAGGACGATATATATCGAATGAGTTATAATAAGATGACAGAATTTCTCGGATCTATTCCCCTTAATTCATATATTTATTTCTATATTCATACTATAGGTCCTGTTTATTTAGGTGTCTTGGATGCATTTATAAATTATGTACCAGCTAGCATTGACTCCATAGATAAAGCCCCACAAATGGGGCTTGGCATGTTAAAAGCAGAATTTTCAAAAAAAGATTCGATGGACTGGGGAGAATATAGTTATCACTATACTCAGACCCAGAATAACAAGTTTTTCGGCCGTACTATCTCTAGCATTTATTACCCAAACTATCCATTAGGACAAGGTTCTCATTAACTTAATGAAAATAGATTCTTAATCGTAACTAAAGTTAATCTCGTCTATTAACTACTTCAAGACTGGTTGGAAAGTTAAATACACCATTTTTCCGTATCTAAGTACGAGTAAACAATGTGAATATTTTGAATAATAATATTTATTAATCAATGAACTAGCTTGGTAGAATATAGGGTGGGAACAACATATAACCTGCTCCTAGACGTTCATATTTGCCTTCTGAGCAAGCTTTCCTTGTCTCCTTCCTAGCTGACTTTCTAATATCAATCAACGCTAGAATTAGAGTATAGGCTCGTTAGATGCGCTTGAAAAATTCCCAAAAGTTGATTGTATGTAATTAACCGCCCTTGTGGGCGGTTTGTAAGCGTTCCTTTTAGTTCCTTAACGAACCTAGCATGAATAGAAATTTTGTTAAAATCAGTATTAACTAGCTGATGACGCCTTTCCAACGATGATTCTATAGACCTATTTTCGATTTAATATGGATTTTTAAGGCTCAAGTCCCCTTCTCGGTTTATTTAATCATCAATAATCCCATGTAAAACCTTTTTTTCACAGCTAGTACCATCTCCTCTTTACTTGAATAATTTTGCCTTAACTGTACAAAATTATCCTCAAGCCAGTTTCCTGTTTCTAGCCTTAAGATACAAAGTGTAGCTTTAAGATACACAGTATAGCTTTAAGATACACAGTATAGCCTTAAGATACAAAGTGTAGCTTTAAGATACAAAGTATAGCTTTAAGACACAGTATAGCCTTAAGATACAAAGTGTAGCTTTAAGATACAAAGTATAGCTTTAAGATACAAAGTGTAGCTTTAAGATACAAAGTGTATCGTTAGAATACAAGTGTACGAATAAATACAATTTTACTGATAAAAATACTTACATAGATTATCTAATAATTTAGTGTTCACAATATGAATATCTTATATAAACAGCTTTAAAACCAAAATAAAATCGGCAACTTTTAAAAGTTGCCGATTTCTCGAGTGAAATTTAAGTAGTGAATTATTTTACATAATTTGTTATTTAAAACGACAAATATACAGCCATTAGACCCCATCTATTTTCACCATGTCCCAATTCAGAATGAACTTCATTAATTTTTTTAATAGTAAACTCAAATAAGGGATGATCTTTAACTCCTTGATCGATAGACCTATGTTGTTTCTGGTTTTTTAACATTTGTTTGATAATTTCAAGTCCTTCCTTCCGATTTAAACCCAGTAATTCTTCTAATTTTCTTCTAGCATAAGTATGACGGAAACCATGCCACCCTTTAGACTGGACTCCGCCTTTTTCACAAGCTCTTTTTAAGGCACTACGGAGAGTACCCTCCTTAAGAGTTATAATTCGATCTTTAGGACTTTTTTCTTTCAGCAATTCACTAAGTTGTTTTTCATATGATTGAGGTATGGAGATCTCTCTAAATCTTCCTCCCTTAGTTGTACCAGCTCCCGAACGAACATCATTTATTGATCTCACACTTTTATCTACACGATCAGGTATAAGAACCTTCATTCTCCCTTCTTTATTTACGACAATATGTTCTACACGTATGTTACATGTTTCTTTAATGCGGAGCCCTAAGTTCAGACTTAACTCAATTGCCTGTTGTACTGTTACTGCTAGCCCATAATGTCCAGAGGTTGACGGCATGAGATGTCCTGCTATTGACGGTCAATCTGTCCGCAGCAAGGGAGAAAAACAGGGAGAATCATGACAATTCTCCCTGAATCACACGCTTGACCATATGGTCGTCCACAATCCGGTGCTTGTTCTGTGCGCCGTAGATCAAAGCATGGGTACATAGTTTGTTCACCAGCCGGGCGGATCCACTGGAAAAACGGTAGATTTCATCCATCGCGGCTTCCGTAAACAACTCGTGAGTAGCACCTGCAGCGCTCAGATGTCTCTTCATATAGGCTCCCATTTCTGCGCGGTCCAGATGGGGAAGATAACACTGCATATCGATTCGCTGGCGGATCGCCGCGTACGCTTGTAGCCCCAGTCGGTCCCACAGCTCACTTTGTCCAACTAGAATCAAGGCCATGGGGCTCTGGGAATCCATTTTCATGTTCAGCAGAAAGCGCAGCTCCTCCAGCATCTCACGGTCTAATAAATGGGCCTCGTCCACCACGACCACGGGCTGCAGCCGGTGAATCCCGCGCATCAGCTCAATCTCCCGGTGCAGTTGCCGTTTGGCGTCCCCCCGGTAAAATTTCGACTCACATCCAAGCTGTTCGAGCAGCCCTTTATAAAAGTGGCGCGGCGTTAGTTTGGAATCCGACAGGTATAAAAGCTTAAACCTCGTCTCGTCTAGCTCCTCGCCTAGCCGCCGGATCGTCGTCGTTTTCCCCGTTCCGCAGTCTCCCGTAAGCACGGCAAACCATTGGCGCTCTGCGACATAAGCGAGCCGTCCCAGCGTTTCATCTTGTGCCACAGACGCATATAATTCAGGTACGGCAAGATCTCTGGAAAACGGCGCGCGGTGCAATTCATAGAAAGACTCAAACATCGTCATCCTCCCTCTGCACCCGGCGGTACGTCACCGCAGGCGCTTCCCGTTCCTTCCGGCGCTGGTGCCGAGTTTCTGCGGCCTCCAGTAGTCTCGAGGTGTCTGTCAAAGAGGCGCCCAAGTGTTCCGGCAACGCTGGCCGGGTTCCCGCACGTTCCCCCACGACCATCTCGCGCACCCGCCACGGGGCTCGGCCTTCGTATTCAATCGTCAGCTCGGTGGTGTCTGCCGGGTCATAGACGACTTCGACGGTACAGCCCATCACGCCGAGCCCGACTTCGTATTTCCGGTTCATAAAGCTAATGCAGCCGGACTTGTCGACTTTCCGTTTTTCGCTATGCAGGAATGCGTCTGTCAAGGTGTCCGGGTCCATGAACCGCAGCGCTTTCGGGTCACTGCGAAACGCGGTTTCCGGACTTCGTTTGTCCGCTAGCGCCGAATGAGGCTTGTGCTGGTAGCACTCCGAGAGCCACACCTCAAATCGCTCATTCAGCCGCTGAAGTGTCTTTGGCTTCTCCAGGGCAACTTCGCTCAAAAACGAATCGACGACTTGGTTAAACCGCTCCACTTTCCCCTTCGCTTCGGGTGAATACGGTTTGGTGTAGAGTAGCCGGGTCCCCAGCTTGGAGCAGGTTCTTGTCATCCCTTGGTTGCGGTACTGCTTCCCGTTGTCGAAATAGACGGCCTCGGGAACCCCATATTTCTGGATCGCCTGACGAAAGGCGGATTCCACCAGACGCTGGTCCATGACAGGTACAAATTCACCGTGCACAATAAACCGCGTGGCGTCGTCAATAAACACCACCAGGAACACTTGCTTCATCATTCCGCCTTCGCCAAGGGGCAGATACGGGCCATACTTCAGGTCCGATTGCCACAGCTGGTTGCGGTGGCGCTGCTGAAAGCGCCGGGCGGCCACGCCCGATTCGGCGTACATTCGTAAATGACGCGAGCTGTAGCCACGAGCCGTTAGCCGTTCCTGAAGCGTACTGCGCTTGATTTGGCCGGGGGCAATCCGGCCTTCCCATTCCAGAATTTGAATGAGCTGCGCGACGCTGCGGCCAGGGACCTCCCGGCGCAAGAGGATCGCCTGTTCCAGGACATCTGCCGGTATCGCTTCGTCCGAGGGTTGTCTACCTTTGCCTTTGGGCTTCAGCCCGGTAAATCCTTCGTTTCGGTAACTCGCCATATACCGGCGCAGCGTGCGCTCGGAGAGTCCGGTCTGTTCACAGATCTTCGCCTTCATCTCCCGGGCTTTGGCCGGATCCAGACCGTCCGCAAGCAGAGGAGCGAGAAGTTGCATCCGCTCAGCGGCTAAGGCTTCGGCTTTGGTTGGGTCTTTCATGGGTTGGCTCCTTCCTTCTTTGAACTCAAGGAGAGTCTACCGCAGAGAGGGGGCGGACAGGTAGGCAAAACGGGTATGTACCCATAACTGGGCGTTAGCGATGGGGCGGACAAGTCTGGCCAGCCAGCCGGGTCCTTCGTGGCGAAAGGTCTCTGTGGAGACCACGGGCGAAGGGAAGGAAGGCTAGCGGAGTCGAGAAGCCACGCCGGGAAATCGGGCACTCAGCGCTTGCAAGGCCAGCACGAAGTAGACGGCAAGCACCTGAAACCAGGATTTCCAGCGTCTTAAAGTCGACGTTTCTGCGCAGACGCTCACGGACGCCTCCGGCTCCGTGAGCACCTGTTCCATACTGCTCGATTCGTAGCGTTTGTAAGGAACGAGTAGATCCGGAAGCTCGTGGTGAATCTTGCGGCATCCCGCACACCGTAGTCTGCGAATCACGAGTCGGCGCAGCTCACCGCCCCCACCCCGGACCTTCCGCTCCCGGCTACCGATCACCACTAGTTTCTCTGTGCAGCACGGGCAGGGCACCTCCTCTGCACCCCTCACAAAAAACACCAGGGATCTTTTCAACCAGCGCATACTTTGTTACAATGACCATGTCTAGTGATGAAGGATATTTCCGGCGCGGCCTGTTCCAGCAGGTAACCAACGCTACGGAGGTATCCTTTTTCCTTTGTTAGAATACGGTCATTATATCCGGCAACTTCCGGACAGGCAATCCCGCCAGCTTCGCGGCGTTATGGTTCAGCAGAAACAGTTGTACAGTGCCGGATGAATTTGATTTGATTTTATTTATTTCGTCTTGAGTATAACTCCTATTCTTCGGTAACTCCCTTTGGGATGTTTTGTACATCCGTTTTTCGATAAATATAGAATAACCAAATCCATTTTTTATTTTGTCTGACTTTGATAACTTTTCTATTCCAATTTGTAGTTTTATCAAGTGACTTTCCAGATTAATAAGATGCCCCATAGAACACCCATTATGTTCTTTTTCTTTCAAAAAGCTTTGAAGATACTCTGGTTTAAATTCACCTAATTTTTTCACACCAAAATTAGCTTTACAAAACTCACCAAACTTTATAGAGGTATCTAATGCATCTTTAAAATACTTTATAGAGTGAATATTGGATGCATCATTGTTCATTCTGAATTTTCTTTTGGATTCTCCTATTTCATTGTTTTCTTGCATAGCCAATGTAATTTGCCTCTTAATACTCACCATTTCATTTTCCTCTTTCCTTTTAAATTCACTCTATTACCTGTTCCTCATTTATTTTCAATAAGATGAGGTCATTGTATTTGCAAGTGAAAATTAGATGTGCTAACGAAAGACATCTGGAAACCTCTTTGAGCATTTCTATAATTTCAATGTTTTTATCACTAAAAGTTGCCGAATTTTGTTCAAAATTGAACACCTTACGACTTCGTCGTAAGGTGTTGCATATCAGATTCTATAGTTATATAAATAATATAATCAGTGTTATAGACAACTAAGATTCAAGCCATTTCTGGCACACTTTTATTGCTGTTAGGAACCAGCAAAAGGTAGCGAGAACCATAAAAATTCTTTCTCATTTTAATATTAGCGATCTCAATTTAATTCATTAAGCAATTAATCCTCAATACTGTTGGGAAAAATCACACAATCATTAGCTTTCTTTACTTCGATAAGTGACAATTACTCGTTTCCCGCTACTTTCCTCCATTTTAGATTCCTCCTACTATTTTTAATCATTTATTTACTCCCTTCATTTTTTGTTTTTCTTAACAAATATAATTTATCTCACAAAAATTTATTTCCAAGAAAAAAACAAAAAAACAGCATTAGTCCTGAAATCAGGAATGCTGTTAAGAAATCAGATAACTTATTTGAACAGTTTAACAAATTCATTTCTTAAAGATATTAAAATATTTAGTAAAAATTCGTATGAGGGCGAATTAACGAGCATTAAGAAAACATCTGAAATAATACATTATTAAAAAAAGCTAGTTTTAACTTATTGAGTAAAACCTTCAAATAAAGAATAGACTTAATCGAGAAAAAATTGTATCAAATAGCCTTAAACCTGGTTTTTAAGAAAACTTTAAAAAAGCTTTATTTGGCCATTTTCAGGCTTTGACCCTTTTAACTCTCCTTTGGTAATCTTTAACCATTAACAATTAAGGAGATGAAGTGTCATGCCCACATTAAAAATGCGTGCTGATAAAATCATTGAGGAAGTGAGATTGATATGTCACTCTAATGTCAGAGTAACATTAAGTATTATTAGTGATTCACAAAAACTTTCAAATTTACACATTAATGAATCTGAACCAAACTATACACAAAATCGAATTCAATTTTCTGATGCTATCCTTAATTTCAAAAAGGAAACTTGGGATTATAACAGATATATAACTGTTGATGACTATTTGAAGGTACTTAAAGCAGAATTAATACGATTGAAAAAAGTGAATACTTCTCCTCTAACTATTGAGTATATTATATATCCGCGAAAGAAAGAGTGGAAAATATATGAGGACTTATATCTTTCTTATATTCAGTACTTAAACAAAAATGAAAAAATAATTTCAGTTTCAGAAAAGGCTACTTTTCTAATGAAGGGTGTGAGATCAAAATATGCAATAAGACAGCGGTTAAGTTATTTGAATAATCATTTTAAAGATCCATTTCTTAGTCTATTCGAGAATATAAGCCATTACTCCTCACACCAACCCATAACTCAATTAATAAATTGTTTTAATGAAGTAAGTGGCACAACATTCCACGAGATCCGAGATTCCACATGGCGCAATTTTGAAAAGGATTCCTGGACCAGGATAACATCACCATCGAGGACACGAAGCAGAAAATGAGTAATTTCACAGATTGCATGTATGTAATCTGTTCAGTAGCCCACCCTACCTACCTACATAGTTGAAATACTCATCTCCAAAGATCCCTATAGACTTCTTTAACCATTCTTAAGTTACATTCTAAATCGCAAACCCCCAACGTTCTTAAATTTATAGGCGATAGAATTGGAGGTTCGCTCCCTGTTTTCACTGAATACTTTGAAAATAAGAATAAATAGCTTTTATAGGACAGATTTAAAATTAACGGGTCTTGCCGAAAATACAAAGCTTCATGTGACTGGACACTATTGTCAAACCACCGCTTTACAGTTGTATATTGTACCCCATTAACTGCATCAGTAGCTTTAGACTTATATATTATATTAAATATTATTTTTCTAAGTATTGAATATTTCTTATACAAAGGTCCGATGTATAAATAGGTATACGCGTTGGCACTGTGAACAATAGGCATATCTTTCTTTACTTTGATGCTTTTTTGAATATCCCTTTGATTGTTATTTTCTTTTTTCACTTCCTCTTTTTCAACACTTTGAGTCTGAATTAAAGATTTTCTCAAAACAAATATCGATACCGAAGATGAGCCTCTTCGGATCGTTTTAACTTCAAGTTCATTGTCTGTTTTCATCTTTGCAATCACTTTTTTTAATGAATGTACCGAGATCGTAAATCCGCTAAACTCAGATAAATCCTCTGCAAGTTTTGTCTGGGAACTTTCCAAGTGGTCGTTATTTTTTTTGTAAAAACAATTTAAATATTTAATTAAATCATCTCTTATCTCAGAAAAATGATTTTGACGTGTACCTCTTGCTTTAGGGCGCGTATATGGAATAAAGCTCATACCAGTCAAAGCCTCTACATAAAATTTCTTAGGACCTAAATACCTGCCTGAATAGGCATGATTAAGAGTATTTTTAACTTCCTTTTCTGAAAAGCCCTTGTTGTTTATGACACCACGCCATTCTAATAGCTTATTTTCCGCATCACATTTTGATATATTATCTGCATACATTGCAAGTGCCAAGGTAAAACAAGCGTTATTCCTACCAATTTTATCTGTTGTTAATTCATTTTTATTAGAGTAATTAAAATCACCTGCTAATAGTTTTTTAATTGCTGGTTGATTCATATTTTTCCCGAATATAATCGTACTTGTTTTTTTTCTCTCTTCTATTTTCGGAAGACTATATTCGCTTAACTTATTTTCGTAAAATCCCAGCTTCGGCTTTTGAATAGGATTAAAATAAACGATATTGTCTGGGTTTGGTACACGAAAAAAATGCTCAGCTGAAGCACATTTCGGGTCAGCTTTGAGCAATTCCGTGACTTTTTTTAGCATAGAATCATAGCGGAGAATATCCGTCTCTTTTACTTTATAAGGAGCTATGGGCAAATGTACATGATACCCTGAGGTTGTTTTAATAATTAAAAAAACGTCAAAACCAAACGTAGAGATATATTCTCTAAGTCCATTCGCAGATGAAATATTTAGATCTTTTAGATGATCCTCATCAAAGTCTAAGGGTATCGTTACGACAAATCTCAAATCACATTTTCTGTGTGAGGCAGAGGTGTATGACATGTTATAACGCATGTATAAGTAATTATCCTGTATAATCTTATGAAAAAGAGATGGATAACTTCTAGCCTTTTGGTGAACAAAAGTTCCCGGATTACTCAGAGCCATCAAGTTTTCTGCTAACGTAATCCATCCTAAATGATATTGTTTAATGAATTCCCGTGTTCTATTACGTTGTGTTTTAGTTGTTAATTTACCATTATAAATATAATGAAGTACATCTTTATATCTATCCTCATTGAAAAGCTTATGACCATCTATATATGATTGCTCATCAGGATCGTAGCTATCGAACATTTCATCAATTTCTATTGTTTTGGCGGTCATCCCTCTAGTCCTCTTCTCTGTACTGTGATAATAACGATTGATCTCCTATCCTGATTTTCCAAATTCTAATGCTCTTGATTTGGTGTTGATAATTTTCGTTGTTAGTATGTTATCTGTAACTTAAGTAAAAAAGAAATTTTATACTTCAAGTATTTCAATTTGTTGATCCTAAAAAATAAGAAGGCCATATCCACTAAATGGATATGGCCTTCTTATTTCAAAATTATTATCAAATCATTATATCAGCCTTGTTTTATTTTTGATTCCGGATAGATTAACAATATCTATCACTAATCAATAAAATAAAAAGGAGCAAAAATAATGAATACTAGTAATAATTCAAGTTTATCCTCTATTGATAATGAAACAATTACTCGTCCACTCAATAATCGAAACACTTTAACATTTGCAGAAGCATGGGATGAAGTATTTGAACGTACGTTATCTAAGGATAAATTGTACTCAGAAGTACGTGCAGGACGTGTCCCTCACATAAGAGTAGGATCTAAAATTCTATTCCGAAGAAATGCCTTGGAGGCATGGTTTCACGAACAAGAAACTATTAATTGCTCTGGTAAAGATTTGACTTAGAAGTGCGCTACCATTTCCTTTCCATTCAAAGAAAGTCGAACAATTGAAGGAACTAATAAGGAGGAGTTCTTATGGCAAGTATTGAGAAACGCGGTTTAAACTCATGGAGATTAGTTGTTGAAGCCGGTTACGATTCGAGTGGCAAACGAATAAAGCGATATAAATCAATTAAAGTTGAAGACCCGAATTTATTAAAGACAACAAAGCGTTTAAGGGATTATCTAAATGATGAGTTAGTAAAATTCAAGATTGAGGTTGAGGCTGGAGAGTATATAGCACCCGAAAAAATGACATTTGAAGCTTTCGTAAAGGAGTGGGAAGTTAAGTATGCTCAAAAACATTTAGCCGAAAAGACCTTGTACACTTACCGTTCTAACTTGAAAAACAGAATTATCCCAGTTTTTGGACATTTGAGGATAGATAAAATTAAAACTATGCATATTTTAAGTTTCATTTCTTCCCTTTCTAAGGAAGGTGCACGCCAAGGTTTTAGAAAAGGAGATTTATCATCTGGAACAATTGAGATCAATCATCGTATCCTAAAAAATATTTTTACACGGGCAGTAGAATGGAACCTAATCAAACAAAACCCTGTCTCAAACGTGAAAAAGCCTATGGTTAAGCATAAAGAAGTCATTCCTTATGACGAAATGGAAGTTCAAGAGATGTTACGACTACTACAAAGGGAACCTATCCACTGGCGAGTTATGGTGACCCTAGCCCTCACTACAGGACTCAGGCGCGGTGAACTACTTGGACTTGAGTGGCATCATATAAACTGGGAGACGGGGGTTATCGATGTAGTACAGAGCGTCTCAGTGTCTACTGCTGGGATAGCACATGTTAAAGAGCCCAAAACAAAGAACTCAAAGCGCAAAGTTGCACTTCCTAGTTCAATGCTAAAAGAAATGAGGGAGTATTATTTGTTCAAAATGGAGGAACGTAATAATGTCGGGGATAGATGGCAAGGAGGCATTTATTCATTTATGTTCTGTCATCCTGATGGTAAAGCTTTTCATCAAGAACGACCATACTTGTGGTTTCGCGATTTTCTCAAGAAAAATAATTTGAGATATATTAAGTTTCATACACTAAGACATACAAGTGCGACATTGTTGATCAACCAGGGAGTTCATGCAAAAATCATCTCTGAAAGACTTGGACATGGTAATATCCAAGTCACTATGAACACTTATGGATTTGCTTTACGATCTGCAGATCAATCTGCTGCTGATAAACTTGAGTCTATCCTAAAAAATAATCAAGAACCTAACTTATCAAATACATAGCCTCTCTTAGTTTCGGTCTGGCTCATATGTTATAATATAAGTGTATATTTACAAGGAGGATGATTTTATGAATCGTGTTAATGTAGACGATTATATCAAAAAAAACGGCGCTTCCTTTTATGCCAAGATGTTTGAAGAGGAAAAAAAGGAACTTGCAAAGGCCATTTCCATTAAGGCTGAGCTCGAAAAAAAGATGGAATAATAAAATCCATCTTCTAGCCGCTACCCGCTTAAAAATGTTTACTTAAATCCCCTTCTTCTCCACTAAACAATATAAAACCAAATGATATAAGTCTAGTTTTACAACAAATGGGGACGTTAATAAAGCCCACGTCCCCATTCCGTCCCCAACCTAACCTCACACATCTTACAAACCCTTATAAACCAAGGAACAAACAGCCTCCACATGCACCGTATGCGGGAACATATCCACCGGAGTTACCTCCACTGTTTTATACCCGCCATCCTCCAACACTCTTAAGTCCCTTGCCAGTGTCGATGGATTACACGACACATACACCACACGCTCCGGCTTCATCGCAAAAATTGTCTCTAATAACCTAGGGTCGCAGCCCTTGCGCGGCGGATCAACGACGATCACGTCCGGCGTGACGCCTTGCTCTTTCCAGTTCGGAATTACGTCCTCAGACGCGCCAACTTCGAACACTACGTTGTTCATATTATTAAGCCGGGCATTCCCCCGGGCATCCTCAATAGCTTCAGGCACAATCTCCACTCCGTATACCTTAGCTGCGTGCTGCGCCAGGAACAGAGAGATTGTACCGATGCCGCAATAGGCATCAATAACCGTTTCGTTACCAGTCAATCCAGCGTATTCTACGGTTTTGCCGTACAGTACTTCAGTCTGTGCCGGGTTCACCTGGTAAAACGAACGGGCGGAGATGGCGAACTGCACATCCCCAATATAGTCATAGATAACATCTCTGCCCCACAGGACACGGGTTTCGTTACCAAAGATCACATTCGTGCGCTGAGTATTCACGTTCTGGCAGATGCTGACTACATCCGGCAGCTGTTCCCGGATGCTGCCAAGCCAGGCGTCCAGATGCGGGATATCGCGGCCGTTGGTTACGAGCACGAGCATCATTTCGCCGGTGCGGAAGGCTTTCTTCACGACGACGTGACGCAGCAGACCGCGTCCGGTTTCTTCATTATATGCGGAGATGCCCAGCTCCCTGCCGATGCGTTTCACCGCAGCTACGACGTCGTCGTTATGCTCGTGCTGAATCAGGCACGTCTCCATATCGACGATCCGGTGGCTGCCGCGGACGTAGAAGCCGCCAACCAGGCCGCCTTCGGTAACGCCGATCGGCACCTGAGCCTTGTTGCGGTAACGCCAAGGCTCGTCCATACCTAAGGTAGACCGGACGATGATGCCATCAGCTTGAGCCCCCGCAGCACTTCCACTCGCCATGCCATCTCCCTCAACCGCACTTTCCGTCCCTGCTGAATCAGCGGCACTTCCAGCTTCCAAGCCTCTTCCCGGCGCCCCAGCCACCTCCAGCTTCCCGATCCGCTGCAGGTTGTCCACCACCAGCTGGCGTTTCCACGCCAGCTGGGCGGTGTAGTCCATATGCTGCAGCTGGCAGCCGCCGCATTGGTCATAGATTGGGCAAGGCGGCGCAATCCGGTCGCCGCTGGCCTGCACAAGCTCAAGCAGCTTGGCGTAGCCGTACTGCTTCTTGGTCTTAAGCACCTTGGCCCGGACCCTCTCACCGGGCAGAGCCCCCGACACAAAAAGGGTAAAGCCTTCTACGCGGCCTACCCCTTCGCCCTCATGGGTCATGCCGATGATATCGAGCATAACCTCGTCATTCTTATTCACTGGCAGTCCGGCGGCAGGCGCCGTGCCTTCCCGGCGGCTTGCGCTGCGTCCACTGCGTTGTTTACTCATAGCTATATATTCACTTCTTTCGTGTTCTTCTAATACAAAAGCTCCAGCTGACCCGGGCGGGCCACCGCACGAACCAAGTGGAGCATTTCATTTCAGGTTGTTAGCCCTCAGTTATTCTGCGCAAAAATCCGCAGATGCTGTGGCAGGATCTGGAACTTGCCAGGCAACGTGCCGCCGAGTTCCCCGTCCAGATTGAGCTGGACGTATCCCGGGGAGGTGACTTCCATCGCGTCGGTACGGAAGTACACGACCTTCTTGTCCTGCAGATGCTCGCCGCGGATGGCCAGCGTGACCAGACGCACGAACTCGGCAAGGTTGCATTTCTTGACGGCAATGACGTCGAACAGCCCGTCGTCAATGCGGGCATCCGGGGCCAGCTTCTCGAAGCCGCCGACGGAGTTGGTGTTGGCGATCAGGAAGAGCATGAACTCGTCATGGATCAGCTCCTGGCCGTTCGCGCGGATGTACAGCTCCTGCGGTGACAGGCTGGCCATTTTCTCAATCCCTTTGAGGTAATAAGCCAGTTGTCCCATCATCGTCTTGAGTCTGCTGGGAACCTCGTATGTCAGCTCGGTCAGGCGGCCGCCGCCGGCTATATTAATGAAGTAACGGTCGTTGGCTTTGCCGAGGTCAATCAGGCGCGACTCCTGGCGCAGAATGAGATCGCAGGAATCCTCCCAGTTCTTCGGAATGCCCATCGCCCGGGCAAAATCGTTGGTAGTACCGAGCGGCAATACGCCCAGCGGGGGAAGATTCGGCTTCTCCGCCATACCGTTAATAACCTCGTTCAGCGTGCCGTCACCGCCGGCTGCTATGATCAGATCATAACATCCGCGTTCAACCGCTTCTGCTGCAGCTGCAGTAGCATCGCCTTCTCCGGTTGTAGCATGACAAGTTGCTTCAATGCCGCCTATATCCAGCCGGTCCAAAATGTCGGCGAGTCGCTTTTTCATTTCTTCCCGACCAGAAGTGGGATTATAAATCAATCTCGCAGTTTTCATTACCGGAACGCCACCTGTTTATATAATAGATAACCTTACTGATTATACCCAATTCAGCACCCTACAAGCAATGTTGGAGACTAACCGGCGCATATATTTTGCTAAATAAGCTTCCTCAGCAGGCAATCTAAATATATGTATGCAGCAGCGGCGGAAATCAACACTCCTGGAGTGTGAATTCCGCAATTAATGAACCCGCAGCTTCTCCAGCATCTTGAGCACCTGCTGCTCAATCCAGTGCGGCAGCAGCGGATGCGGCAGCAGGGTACTGCCTGAATAAGCATACTTGAGGCCCTCAAGCTGCTTCGGAATGACTACTTTAGTGAAATATCCTTCACTCAAAAAGAGCGGAGCCACCAGCACATCATAGCCCTGCCCGATCCAATATTCAGCCCGCTCTCTTACATTCTCCGGGTTCAGCAGACCGTAATCTGCCGCTGCCACTCCGCTGACCTGGCGTACCCGCTCCGCCAGGGAGGAGATGCCAACTTCCCAGCGCTGGCGGAAGCCGTCATGTATGCTGCCATGCCCCACGAGCAGAATGGTCTCCCGCTCCGGGTGGACAGACAGCTCCCGCAGCTTGTCCCAGAGCATTACGGCAATATCCGGATCATCATCTACCGGGTAGCCGTAATGCACATTAGCCTGCACCTCGAAGCATTCCAGATCGGTCTCGCGCTCAGGGGCAGGCTTCGCCCCAAGTGCATACTCTATCTCATCGACATGCGTACTTCCTGAAGAAACAAACAAGGGGATCACAATAATATCTGTGACCCCTGCAGATTCCAGCTCATTTATACCATCTTGAATCAAACGGCCTTCTACCAGCTCCAGAAAAGAAACCGCCACCGGCAGCTCTTCCTCCAGCGATAAATGGCCCACTGCTTCATCTACAATAGAAACCCAGGCCTTGTCGCGGGAGCCATGACTGATAATAAGTACGCCCGGCTTCATGTCTTAGCGCCCCAGACGTTCCAGCGTTAATTTATAGCCGTCATTACCGTAATTCAGGCAGCGCTTCACCCGTGAGATCGTCGCTGTGCTTGCTCCGGTCTCGGCTTCGATCTGGTTATAGGTAGAGCCTTTGCCGAGCATGCGTGCAACCTCCAGACGCTGAGACAGCGACTGAATTTCGTTCACGGTGCACAGATCGTCAAAGAACACATAACATTCTTCCATATTTTTGAGTGTTAGAATTGCTTCGAATAATTGGTCAATACTTTTATCGTTTAGCTTCTTAAGCTGCATCGTAGATCATCCCCTAAAAGTTTGGTCAGCATCATTTTCACTGATTAAGCATTATACAAAACTGACTTTAGAACATTAAAAATATAAATTTAAACTGACTATCTTGCCTCTACTATATTGTACTGGAGCAGTTTTTTCAAGCATTAACGATTTCACGCTGTAAAGAACGAAAATAATGGACAACTGTCCACCACAGGCGCACACAATCTTATGTAACCGAAAACCCGCTTCCTCTACCCTATAGGATTTACCGCCTTAATTATAGTACTACATAAGCACCGAAAATCAAGCATAGACACGGTTTCTTCACTTCCGCTTCCGCCTGATAGGCATTCGCCCTTTTCCGCTGCTATCCCGGTAACCCGGGCGTTTGTCTATACCTTATGTTCGCCTATGACATACAGTATAGCAAACCACTAACGAAGGAATGTGATGTTATGCCTAATCATTACTACAATCATTCCAGCCGGGATAGACGTTCACTGGCCGGTCCGTATACTTACTCACCCTATCCCGGAATCGGATCATACGTCCAGCCGCCTCCCCCAACGGAGGCCGGAATGTTTCCTGCGCTTGGGACGGAGGCGGCAGAAGCAGCGCTGGCCGTACCCGTAACTGAAGCTGCCGCTGCTCCAAAAGCCGGCGGACTGCTGGGAGGTCTCAATCTCGGGAATCTGGGCAATCTGGCCAATATGGATCAGCTCAAAGGAATTATTGACCGGATGGGCGGGATCGACGGGATCGTAAACTCTATGGGCAAGGTACAGAAGGTGATGCAGGGTTTTCAGCAAATGGCGCCGATGGTGAAGCTCGTCATGGGCACCTTTGGCAAGAAAAAAGGCTCAGGCGCACTGGCTGCGGAAGAGGATGCTGCCCTGTATAAGCCCAAATCACGCAAAAAAAGACGCCCCTCTACGCAGCGCCGCAAATCCCCACCGAAAAAAAATCGCAAATCTTCTCCTGCCTCCGTAAAACGCCGCCGCACTTAGCGGCGGCGTTTTACGCTTTTTCCTGCTACCCCAGCCTCTCCCGCTCTACTTAAACCAGCCGCTCCGCCGGAACCACCGGAACATGCCCGTCCCCAGCGCCAGCATCAGCAGCAGGATCAGCGGATACCCGTAGGCCCAGTCCAGCTCCGGCATCACTCTGAAATTCATGCCGTAGATTCCGGCGATCAGAGTCAGCGGCATGAATACAGTCGTAATCACGGTGAGTGTCTTCATAATGGAATTCATCCGGTTGGAATTGAGTGAGATGTAGCTGTCGCGCAGATCGGCGGTCATTTCCCGGTCGACCTCAATCATGTCGGTCAGCTTCAGCAGATGATCATAGATATCCCCGAAATAGATCCGTTCCTCCCCGTTGCTCTGGACATGCTGCGAATTAACAATCCGGTATAACAGATCGCGCATCGGAACAATCGTCCGGCGCAGCTTGAGTAGCCGCCCCCGCACATTGAACACCTGGCTCATCAGCTCCTCCACCGATTCCGTGCTGCCCATGCTCTCCAGGTCCGCCAGTTCGTCTTCCAGACTGTACAGGCTGGGGAAATATTTGTCGACCAGCTTGTCCATTACCGTATAGGCGGCAGCCATCGGGCCTCCGGACCAGCCTTTGCGGCTGTGAATTTCTCCCTGCACTATTCGCCAGGCTTCATCCATTTCCGATTTCTCCTGGTGATGATAGGAAACGAGGAAGCTTTTGCTTAAGAAAAGATCTATCTCTTCCGCCTGCAGAGTCACTTCATTGAGCGCATGCAGCACAAAAAACTGCACATTCTCGTAATAATCCAGCTTGGGCCGCTGCAGGATATGCATGCAATCCTCAATCGCCAGGGGGTGAAAGTGAAAATAGGTGTCAAGCAGCAGCGTTTCCTCCGGTGTTGGCGTCACAAAATCCGCCCAGATCCAGGCATAATCAGCTATCGTTATGCTCTGAAGCGGCAGATCTGTCAGCACTTCCCCCTCATGTGTTACCGCCAGTGTACGTATCATCTATGAGTCCTCCGTTTAATCCTTGTTTCTAAGCTTGCAGCGGCTTTATTTACCATTGTACAGCATGTGGCGGCTTCTGCCCAAATCCCTGTTCATCTGCAAAAAAATAACCGCCAGCCCGCTGTTCAGCGGTTCCGGTGGTTGTAGGATTGTCATGCTCTGCCCGTCCGTAGGATCAGCGGCCCAGTCCTTCCAGCAGCTCCAAATGCAGCACCTGCAGGAACTTCTTCAGATTGACCTTCACTTTGCCGGAATCCCGGCCCAGCTCGATCTCTTTCATCTTCAGCCGCACCTCTTCAAAGTCGAAATAGAGCGGCGCATAATGCTCAAACTTCGGATTCCCGTAATCCGTCAGCCCGATCGAAGCCAGATTAATCAGCCCGGCAGACAAAGCGCGGCGCAGGCGCTGTTCAATCGCTTTGACTTCCTTGGCTGCTTCAGCGGGAGAAGTCTTATAAGTAGCCGCAGCCATTTCATATAGCTCCTTGAGCGGGGGAAGGGTCCGGTTATCTTCTCTGGCTGCCGTAAGCTCCATCATCAGAATGATATCCCGGCTTCCGGCTTCAGAGATCATGCCCATATTCATCAGAATCGGCTGGATAATCTCTTTCACAGAACGTTTATTCACCGCGGCCGGCGCCAGTCCGAACTGCAGCCCTTCCAGCTTGCCGAGGCTCATTTTGATCTCATCCAGGTAGCGGTTAATCGCATAGCGCTCATTCACTTTATGCAGCACGGACTCGACTTCGATTTTATTGATCGGCTTGCGGATGAAGAACTCGATTCCGCTGCGGTAGGCACGCCCGACCATATCGCTGTTCTCGATCTGCGAGACCATCACGAACTTGGAGCGGCAGCCTTGGGCCTGCAGCGAATTAATCGTCTCAATCCCGTCCTGGTCCGGCATCAGCAGATCCATCAGCACAATATCCGGACGTTCCTCCAGAATCAGACGCACTCCGTCCTGCCCGCATTCCGCTGTACCGGTCACTTCGCCAAGTCCGCTGTCCTCAATAATATGCTGCAGCATTCTTCTGGCCGATCCGTCGTCATCTACAATACAGAAAGATAGCGGCATTCCCTATTCCTCCTTCCGCAGCTCTGCCGTCGGTAAAATAATCTGAAACCTGGCCCCTCCATGCTTTGAGGTGTTATCCACTGTAAGTTGTCCCCCGAATAAGTCCACAATATCCTTCACATGCGACAGTCCAATTCCCGTAGCCGCAACGCCCTCCTGATCGAACTTCGTGGTAAAGCCCGGCTCGAACAGCAGCTTTCGGTCACGTTCCTGAATCCCGCCGCCGCTGTCCGCTACTGTAAAGACTGTATTCTCCCCATCCTCATACACTTCAAGGGACACACTGCCTTCAACTTTTATCACTTCAACCGCGTTAGCCGTAAGATTACCAAGCAGAGTTAACAGAGGGATGTAGCTGGCGGTGGTATAGTCAGAGTTCATCAAAAGTGTAAAATTAACTTGCTTGCCCAGCATTTCAGCGTACTTGGCATTGCTCTTGAGCGTAAATTTCATTATCACAGACAGCGGCAGATCGCCGGTCACCTCACGCTCCACAAGCTTCACCAGACCCGCCAGAATGCGCTGCGAATCCTTCTTCACTTCATGAATCTGCTGGGTAATATCAAGCACCTGGCGGCTGTAAGGCCTAAGTTCTTCCTCCGCCTTGAGGCTGCGGTACAGATCGTAGCTGCTTAAAGTCACACGCTCCAGCGTCCCGATTGATTTCTCCAGATAAAAAACTTCCCCGTACAGCCCCGAGCCGAAGCCGAGCATCTGCTCCATCCGCCGGTTCTGCTCCCGCTGCGTAATCCGCATCTGGCTGACAGAAATACTGCTGTATACCCCGGTTGTAAAATAGGTGCGGATCACCGCAATCGCCATCAGAAACGTCCATTCGTTGAGGCGGAAGGAAGCCGAATCCAGCACAAGCAGCCGGGTAAGCAGCTCCATCTCATTCGACAGCAAATCAATAAGCGCCGCAACACCGCCAAGGACAAGCGGGTGGAACGTATCCAGCCGGCTTTTGATCAGACTCATCAGTACCGCGAACACAATATAATAGACCATCGCTGAGAAATGGCTGTTTAGACTTTGCAATAAAGTATGTCCGCTGCTGCCTGCAGCATCCATCCCGGTGCGGAATAATAACACGGTGACACCGGTTGCGATTCCTGTAGTGATATAAGGCAGCCGCCTCATTAAAAGCAAAAACAGCAGAAAAGCGCTGCTGCCCAGTGCAATCCGGAAGATGTCGCCGTCAAACGGATTTATTTTGAATTCCCCGGCCACTGCTGTCCCCAAAGCTACCGCAGCAATCTGCAAAGCCCTGGATTTAAGTATAGATTGTCCCATCACCCACTGCTCCTGCCAAGAGATGTTGTCAACTATACTACCATAACCCCCGCTTCTTTTATATGCTATGGTATTGGTTTCCGCCAAATCAGGCCGTTTTATGCTCAAGTCTTCTCGAAACCAGTGACAGCAGGTAATTCACTGCGAAATACAGCACAGCGATCAGCAGCAGAACAGGAATCGTGAAGCTTTCCTTCTGCCCCATAACGATCTTCGCATTGTGCATCAGCTCCGGCAGGGCGACGATCGTCGCAAGTGAGGTATCCTTGAGCAGGGAAATGAACTGGCTGACGAGCGGCGGCACCATATGACGCAGCCCTTGCGGAAGCACGATATGCCACAGCGTCTGAAAACTGCTGAGTCCGGACGAACGTGCGGCTTCTATCTGCCCCTTGTCAACGGCCGTCAATCCCCCGCGCACAATCTCCGCAATCATCGCAGCCTCGAAGATCGTGAGTGCGGCAATCGCCGCAGTGGTAAGCCCCATCTTAATTCCTACCTCTGGCAGCGCAAAGCGGACGAAGAAAATAATCAGCAGCAGCGGCAGGTTACGGATCAGCTCGACCAGAAAGAACATCACCGGCGAGAGCACCGGCACTTCCGCATAGCGGATTACACCGACAATCACGCCAATCACAAAGCTAAGGATGATCGACACAAAAGCCACAATTAGTGTAAGGTAGAAGCCGTCCATCAAAAAACCTAAATTCGCGGCTGAAAATGCACCGGCAAAATCCATAGTATCCCTCCTTGCTAGTTATCAAAGTGTTCCTAAATCTTAATTACGCGGGTATACCCTCTTAGTACTTCCGCTGCAGCCTGCGCTCCCATACCCGGACGCCGTAACTGAGCGGCAGTGTCAGCACCAGATAGAATACCGCCACAAAAATATAAGTATCGAAGGTGCGGTAGGTCTCTGTGGAGATGCTGTCTGCGAAATACATCAGGTCAAACCCGGCGACAATGGTCAGCACGGAAGAGTTCTTGATCAGGTTAATGAACTGGTTCCCGAGCGGCGGAATGACCAGCTTAATGGCCTGAGGTAAAATCACATGCATCATGGTTTGGATATAGCTGAGTCCGGACGAACGTGCCGCCTCCATCTGCCCTTTGGGGACAGCCATAATTCCCGCACGGATCGCTTCTGCAATAAATGCCGAGGTATATACGGCCAGACCTATCGTTCCGGCCTTAAAGCCGTCAAGCGGAAAACCCAGTGCCGACGGGCCGTAATAGAAAATATACACCACAAGCAGCAGCGGAATATTACGGACGAACTCGACGTATCCCGTTCCGAACCAGCGCAGTGCCTTCACCGTGGTGATACGGAACACCGCGATTACCGCGCCGAGCAGAAAGCTGCCGATCAAGGCCAGCACACTGGACAGGATCGTGCCCCAGAAGCCCTCCAGATAAAGGCCGAAATAATCGGTTAATATCGAAAAATCCATCGTTCTCACCTACCCTTGCCTACAAGATAATTAGTTGGACTTACTTACTTTGTTCCTACCCTGCCCTGTCTGTTTACAAGAAGAAACGGCAGAGCCGGTCCTCTACAGGGCCGGGTACCGTTTCTGAAATCCTTATAAGGGCAAGACCTGTTCACACTTATTTCGCTGGAGCTTTACCGATCCATTTGGTATAGATGGCATCGTATTCGCCGTTTGCTTTCAGTTCAGCCAGTGTATCATTAATGGCCTTAACCACATCCGTGTTGCCTTTTTGCACGGCAATGCCGTACGGCTCATCGGTGAACGGTTTACCTACAACTTCATAACCGTCATCCTGGGAAGCCATACCGTACAGAATCGCATCGTCGGTTGTCAGTGCATCCCCTTGACCTGCCTTCAGGGCTGCGAAAGCATCCTGATAGTTATCGAATTCCAGTACCGTTATACCCGGGACCTTCTCTTTAATGTTCTTGATCGAAGTAGCACCCTTGGAACCCAGGATCTTGGTATCCTTCGTTACACTTTCAAGTCCGGTAATCGGGCTGCCTTTCTTCACGAGCAGCGATTGTCCGGCCTGGAAATACACGTCGGAGAAATCAACTTCCTTCTTGCGTTCCTCGGTGATTGTCATCGTAGCGACAACCATATCAATCTCACCGTTGTTCAGCATCGGAATGCGTGTTTTGGAGGTTACTTCCTTCAGTTCAATTGCATTTTCATCACCCAGAATGTGCTTGGCAATCGCTTTGGAGATATCGATATCGAAGCCTTCAACGTTGCCGGAGGCAGGATCCTTGAGTCCGAACAATCTGGTGTCATATTTAACTCCAACCAGCAGCTTGCCGCGTTCCTTGATCTTGGCGATCGCAGCAGAATCCGCCGCTTCCCCGGCGGTATTGCCGCCGCTTGCCGCCGTATTATTCCCGGCATTGTTGTTATTTCCGCACCCGGCAATGACGAATAATGCAGCGACCATCAGCACACTTAACCATTTAAAGCTTTTAAGCATCTTCATTTCTCTTCCTCCTTATAATCTATATATTTGGTTAATGACTCAGTACACGGCTGAGAAACGTCCGGGTCCGTTCTTCCCTTGGACTGGCGAAGAACTGCGCGGGCTCCGCTTCCTCCACGATCTGACCCTGATCCATGAAGATGACCCGGTCGGCCACCTCTTTGGCAAAACCCATCTCATGCGTAACCACTACCATGGTCATACCTTCATTGGCCAGCGTACGCATGACATCGAGCACCTCTCCGACCATCTCCGGATCAAGCGCTGAGGTCGGTTCGTCGAAGAGCATAATCTTCGGCTTCATTGCCAGCCCCCGGGCTATGGCGACACGCTGCTGCTGCCCGCCGGACAGTTGAGAAGGATAAGCATGGGCTTTATCGGCAATGCCGACCTTATCCAGATAATACATCGCGGTCTTCTCCGCTTCCGCCTTGCTAAGTCCCAGCACCTTGACCGGTGCCAGTGTAATATTGTCGATCACCTTCTTGTGCGGATACAGATTGAAATGCTGAAACACCATTCCGATCTCCTTGCGCAGCTTGTTGATATCCGTTTTACGCTCATTAACCGTTATTCCATCAACAGTCAGTCCGCCGCTGGTTATCGTCTCCAGCCGGTTGATGCAGCGCAGCATGGTGCTTTTACCGGACCCTGAAGGGCCGACTACGACAACCACTTCCCCTTCCTGTACATGAAGGTCGATGTTTTTCAGCACATGAAATTGTCCGTAATGTTTCTCTACCTGATGAAAGTCGATCAACGACAGGCCTCCTTTACACGCTTCTATAGATATAAGAATTCTTAAGCTGCTCACTGTCAGCTATGGTAACACTTAAAACACACCTTACTGTAGAGACTACTGAAAACTATATAATCCTACGCATTTTTTCAAAAAATCATGTCATTTTCTTTTCAGAAAGTGAGATATTTCATTTTCTTTTTGCCCCAATCAATGTTTTTTATCAATCGCATGTAACTTTTAGTGACGTTTCTCTCTTATACCAAGTAAAAAAGACACTCTGCGGTGTCCTTAACCCAATCTATGGAATTCCTGGCTAACCAATAACCAATAAAAAAAGATGTCAGCAGCCGTCTCTGGCCTCTAACATCTTAGTCCCCATGTTCTAGAAGAAAATTTTAACGATAATTCCTGCCAGCACTGCACTAATCGGAATGGTAATAAACCAGGTAATGATAATCCGTCCGGCTACTCCCCATTTCACAGCAGAGAAACGCTTGGCCGAACCCACGCCGAGAATGGCTGACGTAATGGCATGCGTGGAGCTTACCGGCAAATGCAGCATGGTGGCCGAGAAAATTACGGATGCGGCAGAGATATCTGCGGCAAAACCGTTGATTGGTTCAATCTTGAATATCTTGGTGCCCATTGTTTTAATGATCTTCCATCCGCCAATCGAGGTCCCGAGGGCCATAGATGCTGCAGCGGCGATTTTAACCCACAGCGGCACTTCCATGCTATCCAGACGTCCCGAGGTTACCAGGGCAAAGGTGATGATCCCCATCGCCTTTTGGGCATCATTGGTACCATGCGTAAAGGACTGCAGGGCAGCCGTCAGTACCTGCATGGTACGGAAGCCTTTGTTCACTGTATGCGGACTGCGCTTGGCAAACACCCACTTGAGAATTGTCATGACAATATAACCGATTACAAAGGCGATCAGCGGGGAGAATACCAGTCCCTCAACGATCTCGATGAATCCGCTCCACTTGATGTGGTCCGAACCGGCTCCGATATAGACCGCACCAGCCAAAGCACCGATCAGGGCATGTGAGGAAGAGGACGGAATACCGAGCCACCAGGTGATCAGATTCCAGATGATAGCGGCTATCAGGGTTGCGGCTACAATGTCTATACCGTTAGTAAGCAGCGTCGGATCGGTGATACTGCCGCCGATCTTCTTGGCTACGCCTGTAAACATCAGCGCCCCGACAAAGTTCATCAGCGCTGCCATAATAATAGCTGTACGCGGCTTAAGCGCACGTGTCGAAACAGAAGTGGCGATGGCGTTGGCCGTATCATGGAAACCATTGATAAAATCGAAGGCTAGCGCGAGAAATATAACAAAACTGAGCATTAATAATGATGTTTCCATATCTTAGAGCCCCTTATGAGTTGCGCATGATGATCGATTCCAGCATGTTGGCTACGTCTTCACATTTATCAGTAGTCGTTTCCAACCGCTCGTAGAGCTCTTTGCGTTTAATTAGCTCGATAGGATCTTTAACGGTTTCGAACAGGTTTTTGGTGCAGATACGAAGAATCTCATCACCCTGGTTCTCCAGATCGTTCAGACGGATCGTATACTCACGAATCGCCAGCAGCTTTTTCTGGGAGAGCAGATGAACCGCTTTTTGAATTTCATAGGCAGACTGGCGGAGAATTTCCGCGAACTGCACAATATATTCATCCGCGTCCAGCAGGTTGTACATATAGAACCGTGAAGCTGAAGCCTCCAGGCCGTCAATAACATCATCCATGCTGGTGATCAAATCCATAATGTCGTCACGCTCAATCGGAGTGATGAACGTTTTGTTCAGTTCCTTGATGACAGTGTGCGTGTAGGTGTCGCATTGGCTTTCGTACTTCTTCATCACCGCAGCGAAATTATCGACATTATCCCGGAGACTGGTAATATTCTGAGCGAAGTAATCTGCCGCCTGGACAATGGTATCCGCCATATTTTCCAGCGTCTCAAAGAAAATATCCTTTTTTTTCAACTTCATTAGTTTAAACCCCTTTACATAATATTGCCGTGAAAACGGAATGTCTTCCAAATGTAAGCAGCCTGAAAAGGAATGACAACCTTTGTTATCTTAACATATCAGCTGAAGGGATAGAAGTAAAAGAACCGAACTTTTTTACACTATATTAACAATTCCCCGGAATGGACAAAATAATTCCTTGAACCCGCTTTTTTTCGGTCAAAATCAGCCCGGGCTTGGCGAAACCGGATACTCCACATGACTGCTGAAGGAAGGGCTGTTCGGTACGATCAGTATATGGGTCACCCCAGGATACATCAGCGCTTCCGTGCCGTCTGCCTTTACGAAGCGGATGATGTCTCCCGGATTGCGCGCCCATTTGCCCTTCAGGACTGTTCCGCGCTGGAAGAGCAGCGCCTCTCCGCCCAGCTCCACATCGACCTGAAGTCTGCCTACATCGTCAAGCACCTTATGGTCTGCTCCGATCACCATGACATTGGCAGCCTCCACCGGACTATTATCATTCAGATCCAAATGCGGCTTGCCGTTGACAGAGCGGAGATATGTACGGCTCTGGGTATCATATTTATAGCCTACCGTGTAGCTTTTGAGTAAAAAGTTAACGTTCAGCTCCGCTGCGGCTTCCCCTTCAGTCGGAAGAAAGTCGGGATCGGTGAACAGGTACTCCGGAACCTCTACACTCTCGGCATAACCCAGCTTTGCAGCGCCTTCACGCAGCTTCGCTGCGTTGCTGTACAAATTGTGCGGGGCTTTGCGTTCCTTATCCCGCCAGAAATAAGCGCCCGCCCTGCCGATCTCGTCCATATCCTCCTTCTTCTGCTGCTGGAGGATGGCATAAGCCGCCGGACTGCCGCCGGCATGCACCGTTACCCCGCCATAGCTCTCGCCGAGATCTATCAGATAAGGGCGGATGCTGCGGATCGGGCCGATTTTGACCACTCCTGTATGGCTCTGGAATATCCCGATGATCCGGGTGATCCCGCCTTCGGCCAACACTTCATACAGGATGTCAGCCTCGCTTACCCCGGACTGCGGACGGGCGGCTGGCGCGTTGTTGATCATAACAGCCAGCGGACGCGGCAGGCTGCCCTCCTGCACGGGAAGGCCGGTTAGTCCGGACACCTGTTGTGCTGCCGGTTCAGCAGTAGGTGATGGCTCGGGTACTGTGCTTGGCAGCGGAGACAAGGTAGGCACGGCCGTCGGAGCGGCCTCAGGCGCCGGGTTCTCTGACCCGCAGGCGGAGAGCAGTAGGGCAGCAAGCAAAATACCGGATATCATCCGGGAGGGATAGCGGTTCAGGGTCATCAGTTTTTGTTCCTCCTAAAAGTTTTCACTTATACTGATTGGGCTTGAAATATACATACTTTATGGGAAAAGTGGCGGAGGGGAATTTGGGAACTGTAGGAGCGTTAGCGTGCGTCTGAAAGCTTTTCGCAGAAAAGCTCGCTACGGAAGCATAAACTGTCTTCGGATTTCTACCGCTAATAGCCGGAAGTCCCAATATTCTCTGTAGTCACAACCAATCCATAATAGAAAAGATAAGTTCAATCTATATAATACAAAACTTATTTCTTCCATTTAATCACAGCATGGCCCATTTGTCTTGAACCTGCAAATAAAAAGGATACAGCCTCTTTATCGGCTGTATCCTCAGGTTATTGTATTTATGCTAATCGACCATCCAACAATTAAGACTGAGCGTACCGTACTGGTAAGCCTGTATCATCAGCTGTGCCTGCCTGCCGGCATCGGCAGTGCCCATAATGTAAAACAGCGGAACAAAATGTTCTCTTCCATAAGAGGGAACGGCATCCCGCACATGCGGCGCCTTCTTCTCGTAAGCGAACAAGGAAGGCAGATCCCAGCTTTCGAGTCCCTTGGCGATCCAGGCGTCGAACTCCTGAGCCCAGGATTCGGGCTGATCATCCTGCTTCAGCATACGCAGATTGTGTACGAGTCCGCCGCTGCCGAGCAATAGAATCCCTTCTTCACGCAGCGGAGCCAGCATCCGCCCGATCGTATACTGTTCTTCAGGCGAGCGCAAAGAATCCACTGATAATGCCACAACCGGAATGTCGGCCTGAGGGAACATTTTCTTAAGAATGACCCAAACGCCATGATCCAGACCACGGCCCAGAACCGGCTGGTGCGAGAGATTGCTCTGGTTAAAAAGCTCGGAAATCCGGCTGCTAAGCGCTGGATCGCCAGGTGCCGGGTAGGTCAGGGAGTACATTTCTTCCGGAAATCCATAGAAATCATGCTGCGTTTCGTGCTCCGCATCTACCGTAATCAGCTGTTCGGGACTGTCCCAGTGTGCAGAGAAAACAACGATGCCCCGGGGCGTCCCCAGATCCTGACCAAGGCGCTCCAGAAAACGAGTATATTCGTTATCCTCGAGCGCGAGGACCGGAGAGCCATGCGCGATAAAAAATGCCGGTAATTTCATAGGGAGCCAACCTCCTCCATAACCCAGTATATGGTCTGCCCCTTTATTTTAACCCTATTTCCCGGTGATTGCGAGCGGGCTTCTCTGGCAGAGGGGCTGGCTGATCTATATCTGACGCCATCTTAATACGCAGATGCTAAATCATCCAGTTCTGCCATTCCTGCTGCAAATGCTCCTGCTGGTTCATCCAATCCTTGGTCCGTTTCAGCACCTGCTCCTGCGCCGGTCCGGATGAGAAGGTATGATCTCCCTGGAAAATGATTTCTTTGTCGCAGCGCCCTTCGGGACGTGTCCAGAACAGCTTCTGGTAAAGGAACGCATAATCTACCGGAATCACATCATCGGAGGTGCCATGAATGACCAGCACATCGCCGCTGAATTTGCCGGCCTCCTGAAAAGGCTGGAATGCCGCAAGGGAGTTGAAATATACCGGAGTAAAGGAATAGCCCGCATAATCAGCACAGCCGGCATTGACAGACCGGTCATAAGCCTCTCTGCCTACGATCTTCACAATATCATTGAACGGATAGCCGACCGCTGCCCACAGCACAAGGTTCTTAACCCGGCGGTCACGGACGGCTGTCAGAAGTGCTACCGCTCCCCCAAGACTGTGACCGATCAGGGTGACGCGCTGCGGATCGACATCGGCTGAGCCGATGCCGTAGTCCAGTACTGCCCGGGTCTGGGCAATCATTGATTCCATGTCCTCACTGCCATAATTGCCGCTGCTCTCCCCACAGCCCGCATAGTCGAAGCGGATTACCATATATCCGTCCTGAGCCAGCTCACGCGCAGCCTTGACAAAAATCCGGTCAACACCGATCCGGTTACCCACAAACCCGTGGCAAATGACTGCCAGAGGCACCCGGTCCTTGCATCGTCCGGAGGTTCCCTTTTCCCGTGATGGATAGTGTATGCTCGCTGTAAGTTCTTCCTGGTTATGCCGGATTACAATATTCCGCTCCATTGTGTATCCCCCTCCAAAAGTAATGCTATTTCAAAGTATTATAATTCCGATTAATTTAGTATGATTAATATCTTTATTATACGTTTTACACTCTTCTTGTCAATAAGCTCGCACCACAAAAGTGAACAAGATTCAAGAAAATAAGCCTCTTCTGCTCCCGGGGAGCAAAAGAGGCCGGATCTTTCCATAACTTCATTCAATCGTAGCTGTTGTGAAACATATCGTGGGTTTCCTGGCGGCCTTCCCAGTCCTCGAAGCCAGTCTCCGTATCCTGTCCTGCAGCATCCCACAGACTGAAGCCGTCAGAATTGCCCCAATCTCCCACTTGGTTTGTCTCTGCAGGTGCGAAGCCGTCACCCATGAACTTACCTACCTCTTCCTTCTTCTCATGTCCCATAACGCTACCTGCCCTTCGTAAGCTATATTTGTGAAGCTAATCACAATTTCAGTGTTCACTCTTCCAAAATAGATTATTCATGGCAAAGCCAAAGGGTTGTCCTTGCACACAACCGCCGTGCAAACGTATACTCTAGGTTAAAGGCTAACCCGATTAACCACTATTGGAGGTTTACATCCATACTATGAAAGTCAAAGCTATGATTAAAGAAAACAACGCCCTGCGTGAACAAATGACCCCGTTTAACCGTTCATACTTTGAAGATATGATTCTGGCTATGCGGGCAAGCCGGGTAGACCCGGTACGTGCGGAGGAGCTGCTGCTGGAAGCGGCGGCACTGCTGCTGCAGGGACAGGGCAAAGGCAGAAACGCCAAGCAAATCTTCGGTGAGCATCCGGAGGATTATTTCAAGGATATTATGGGCAGTGTTCCAGCGCGGCCTGAACGCAGCAAACTGAACTATTACCTGATGATTGCGTGGACGGCGCTGACCCTATTTTTCGGTGTAATGGCCATTGCCGGGCTCTTTATGGAGTGGAGCGGCGGTTCGGCAGATATGTTCGGCAAGGTTAGTGTATTTACACTGATCGTCGTGGGCCTGGGTTCCATCGTGCTTATGGAGCTGCTGGTGAGATGGATGTCTTCATTGTCAGAGAATGATGCGCCCAAAGCCAAGACCTTCGATATTAAGGCACTCGGCATCTATGTCCTAGTTGCTGTCGTTGTGATTTTTGCCGGGATATTCCTCGATAACCTGTTCCCGGTGATTACGGTCTCACCCTGGGTAAGCCTGGTTATAGGTCTGGCCGGCGGGCTCGGACTGAAACTTATATTTTTCAAATCCTAGATTTCTTATTCTATTTCCGACAACACAGGGGGAAACTTCCATGAAGAAGCACAGTATTCTAATCACTGCACTGGCCCTCACACTTGGACTGCAAGGAGCCGGCGTAACCGTTCATGCTGAAGGGACGGCTGCCGACACCTCTGCCGGAGCCGGGAAGATTCTTACTACTGCGACCGGTACCAGCAGCCATGCCCAGGCGGTTTACCAAGCTGCTTTGCCGCTTCTGGCAGACTCCGCCAGGCTTCCGCAGGCGATCCAATATTTGAACAGCAATATCTATGCAGTCAGCCCTTACCAGGCTACTGTTCTGATTCTGAAGCTCGAGAACCTGCACAAGGCGGCACTTCCTGTCTGGGAGAGCAGATTCAGCGGCAGCTCTGTACAGCGGAAGCTTACCTCCGTTTACAAAGCAGGGATCAGCATGGCTAAGCTGGCCGAGAGTACAGAGGATGCTGCCCTGCGCACCTTACTGAAAAGTGCCGGGGAGAGCGGGTATAAGCTGGAGACGGCCGAGGGCTCCTTTTTCCCCGTCATTGATTACGCCGCCTACCGCAAATATAAAGCGTACGTGATGAGTGACATCCGCGATTATATAACGATTATGGCTACGGAGTCGGATCTGCCTTCTTCCAAGGATAACGGACTGGTCATCGGCTGGTCCGAGGTTGCCGCCAGAGCATTGAACCAGGAGCAGTTCATCCAGCACTATCCCAAGTCGAACAGGATCACAGCGGTCAAGACACTGTATCGGGTGTATGTCACCAATACCTTTTACGGACAGAACAATACACCGCTCTTCCACTATGACAATCTGGAAATGGATTTGGAGGCACAGAAGGCCTACACCAGTATTCTGGCTAAAAATAACGGCAGCAGCCCGTACCTCCAGAAGCTTGATGGCCTGATGAAGCTGCTGAAAGAGAACGGCTATAAGCAGGATGCCAGCGTAGAGAAGTATTTGAAGGAAGAAGTCCCCCTGAATTAGATTACGCAGAAAGGCCCGCCCCGGAATTGCTCCGAGACGGGCCTTTTAATATTTTAAATCAGCATATTGAATAAATTAGGTTCCTTGTTAATCTCCGTATAATCGACGCCCTTCTGCTTCATCCGCTCGATGAGCGGTTCATAATCTTCCCGCTGGAACAGCTCAATCCCGACAAGCGCCGGTCCGTTCTCTTTATCATTCTTCTTGGTATATTCAAAACGGGTAATGTCATCATCAGGTCCGAGCACTTCGGCCAGGAACTCCTTCAGCGCACCGGCACGCTGCGGGAAGTTGATCATGAAGTAATGCTTGAGTCCTTCATAAATGAGCGAACGCTCCTTAATTTCCTGCATCCGGTCAATATCATTGTTGCCGCCGCTGACGATGCAGACCACTGTTTTGCCGCGGATTTGATCCCGGTACATGTCGAGTGCCGCAATGGGCAGCGAGCCTGCCGGTTCAACAACAATTGCATTCTCATTGTACAGCTCCAGAATCGTCGTGCACGCCTTGCCCTCAGGCACTTTGACCACATCATCCAAAAGACGCGCGCAAATATCATAGGTTAATCCGCCGACACGCTTCACGGCAGCCCCATCTACAAATTTATTAATCTCCGCCAGGGTTACAACTTCTCCGCATTGCAGGGCTTCACTCATGGAAGCTGCCCCTGTCGGCTCCACACCGATGACCTTCGTCGCAGGACTTACGGTCTTCACATAGGTGGCTACGCCTGCTGCCAGACCGCCACCGCCGATGGTGACAAACACATAATCCGCCGGCTTGTCCAGGCTCTCCATAACCTCCATAGCAATCGTTCCGTTACCGGCGATAATCCGCGGTTCATCAAACGGGTGAATCAGGGTCATGCTATGATCCACGCATGCCTGAAGGGCCTCTTCATAGGCATCATCAAAGGTATCCCCCTTGAGAATAACCTCCACAAATTCACCGCCAAAGCGCCGGACCTGCTTGATCTTCTGGTTCGGTGTCGTGCTTGGCATATAGACTTTCCCTTTAATCCCCAGCGCTTTGCAGGAGTAAGCTACCCCTTGTGCATGGTTGCCGGCACTTGCGCAGACAATACCCTTGGCTCTATCTTCAGCAGGCAGGCTGCGAATCATATTGTATGCGCCCCGAATCTTGAAGGAACGGACAATCTGCAAATCTTCACGCTTCAAGTATACATTGCAGTCATACTTGGCTGACAGCACCGCATCCAGCTGAAGCGGCGTACGGACGATTACCTCCCGCAGCACATGGTGTGCCCGCACAATATCTTCCATTCCTACGATCCGGTCTTCGCCGTCTCTCATCAATTCCTCGCCTCACTGTCTCTATCTATAATTTCCGCTTCTTGTAACATACTCTTCCAAGGACATTTTATCAAGAACTGTCCTCTCCAGGCAATACTCAACAGGCAAACATACAACATAAGTATTCACATAACCCCATAAAAAACCAGCTTTGTGCCACCGGCGCAAAGCTGGTATACGAAATACGTTAATCCTTTATGCCTTAAATCTGGATACGGCCTGCTGCAGCAGTGCCGAGCTATTCTTAATCTCGTCCATCTCCGTTACGATCTCACCCGATTTACTGATAATCTGCTCCGCTTGGACAGCAATGCTGCTGGCCCCTTCTGCCCCTTCGTTCGCAGCGCTGCTGGTCTCTCCAATCGCTGTCAGCATGCTCTGAATAGAGGCGAGAAGCTGTTCGGAAGTGGCACTGAAATCCGTCACCAGCTCATCGATGTACCGGGCATCCTCGCTGTAGCGCTGTCCTGTCTCCTGCATGGAATCGTAATCTTTCAGTACCTGGCTGTCCATAAAGTGCAGCATACTCTCCGCACCCTCCACGAGCTTGGATACCGCCCTTACAACGGATTCGGTTACGTCCTGGATCTCAGTAACAGTCGTGCGTGAAGTTTCAGCCAGCTTACGGATCTCCTCAGCTACAACGGCAAACCCCCGGCCTGCATCACCCGCTCTCGCCGCTTCAATGGAGGCATTAAGCGACAGCAGATTGGTCTGCGCGGCAATTTCAAGAATCGCGCCTGACAGGGCCGTGATCTGTGAGATGGACCCCGCCTGCGCTATCGCACTGCGCAGCTTCTCCTCGCTCTGCCCGTATATCACATCCGCTTGCTGCCTGGACCGGATAGCGGCTTCCTTTAGCTTGTCAGCACGTTCATTGATCTGTCCGGCCGTCTCGGCGCCTTCCTGGGCTTTGCGGGCAATGCCGCTGATGGCAGACTCGATTTCATTCGTGCTGGCGTTCATTTCCTGCATAGAAGCTGCCGTCTGCTGCATCCCGGCCGACAACTCCTCGGTAATCGCCGAGATTTCCGAAATACTCCCGTCGAGTACAAATACATTCTTCTCGGTGTTGTCCAGTGCCTCTGAGATACTGTGTGAGCTCTGCTTAATTTCCTGAATCAATCTCTGCTGGGAAGAAACCATATCGTTAAACCCCTTCGCCAGCACACCGATTTCATCTTTGGCCGTGACACTGGCCCGTGCTGACAGATCCCCCGTCATGGCTTTCTGGAACGCTGCTGTCAGGATGGGAATCTGCTTCAGAATACTGCCCGAGACCAAATAGAGCAGTACAAACATCACTACAATAGAAATAATAATGGACAGGAAGAAGATCAGCTTAAACGTCTGAAGTTCCTTCTCAGCATTCTTCTGGGGAACCATTAGTGCAACGGACCACTGTTTGTCCACCGCTGGCGCATAGGAGACATAGCTGGCTTTGCCGTCGATATCCGTCAGGATCACATTAGCGCCCCACTGAACCATCTTTTCGCCGACAGCCTTCCAGTCAGCTCCAAGATCACTTATCTTCTGCAACAGAATATTATCTGTGTCGGGATGATAGATAAACGTCCCCGTCTTATCGATCAATATGGCAAATCCGCTGCCCTTGTAGTTAAAAGCGCTCAGCGCCTGTATAATCTGCTCCGTTGAGATATCCGCCCCGGCCACCCCGATCAGCTTGCCGGCGTCATTCAGGATCGGCGCTGTAACACTGACGACCATTTTGCCTGAACCGGCATCAATGTAGGGATCCGTCACCGTCAGCCGGTTATTCTTGGCCGTGGTAGCATACCAGCCGCGTTCCTTCATATTGAAGTCCGCCGGAGGCTCGAACTCATCCTGGGTAATGACCTTATTCACCGCATCCAGGCCGATATACACATTGAGCAGGTTCTTGTTGCTGTCCTTAATCAGGTTAAGCGTCTGAATTAATTCACTGTACCCCTCAGTGGTCTTGACCGTATCCGCTGAATCCACCTGTGCGATGAAGTTGCGGACATAGGCGTTCGCATTCAGCAATTCCACGCTGTCTGAAGCAGGCTGAAGCAGATCACCCACCTTCACACTGATTTTCTCCTTCTCGTAAGAAAGGGAACTGTGCAGATCGTCCACGATAATCTGTTTGGCATTGCTATAAATTACTACCGCTACAATAACGAAAATAGCCACAACAGACAAAATTACAGACAAAAACAGCTTGCCGCGAATCCCCATATTACGGACTGCCCCAATCGGCGACTTCCATACGAGCGGCTTCGCGTTCTCCTTGGACCGGTCCGCAGATGGAAGCATGGCTGCCCCGTCCACTGCCTTCAGTTCAGGCTTCTGCCCCTTCTTGCTTATCTCTTCCTTGATTTTTCTTAGTGCCATAGGGCTCCCCACCTTCTATAAATATGAGCCGATAGTACTCTTTTCTGTATGCTGCCTATCTTTCGACTTATTTCTGCTTATTTCTGCAAAAAAAACTCTTTATCCCTTTAACGTTTTGCATCGAGCTGTGAAAAAACTATGTCCATGTCAGGTTTTTTCAGAAAAAAGCGGATTAAACAAACATTTTCATCGGTAAACTTTATTTATTACCTGAATTATCGGTACAATCGGGGTTAATGTTGAGTTCCATGTTAGGTTTATTTTCATTGGAGGGAGTATAGCATTCAAGAAAGTTGGAGTAACTGGCAGAATATAAGCAAGGGGATTGCAAAAAGAGGATGCGGATGCGGCAGAGATTAATTCAAATGTTGTGCAAACGTTTTGCCGCAACCACGTACAGGTACTGACCTATCAAACATCTGGCGTGGGAGGTATTCAGATATATCGCAGCCGCAGCGATTGAGCCGGCCATAGCTCCTCGCCCGCAGGTTCATTGCTGTGCAAGGATCTCATTAAATCCTTGAAGTAATGACGGTTGTATTCATTTATAAGTTCGTCGAGTACCATCGACTGATGGAGCACAGCGGGATGGCCCAGATAAAATTGGTCTTCGAGTTTATTTAGTTTGTGCCGGGCTTGTTCGATACCTTGCTTTAGAATCTCTGATTCTTTCACCTTTTATCCCTCCTTTTTATAGTATTGTAAAAGACTATGCCTTTCTCCACGTGAAATTTTTTTCAGATAAATATTAAGAATTATGAAAAGAAAAAGACCAGCCGGGGGGCTGGTCTTGGGAAATCGAAAACTACAAAATACATACAGATTACGCACCACCATGTGTATTTAAAGGGACAAAAATCGCTTGGGATATGCCTGGAATTACAGCTCCTAATAACAAACTACTTACCACTAACAACGCCGCTACTTTTCTTTTCATTTTTACCAATCTCCTTTTTCATTAAATTTTGGTATTCAAGCTGTATATCAAATGATGCGTAATCCCGGAATCGTTCAAACAATCTCACAAATGAAAGAATACGCGGCTCGTTATTAATAGAATCAGCTTTCACTAAGCCGTACAACAGATATGTAAACCCTTCTGAGTAATTCCCATTCCATAAATAATAATAGGCTAATTCATAGAAACATAGCGTAGACTCCTCAGCTATGATTTGATGCGTGTATATCCCTATGGACTCCGGTTGTAGCGTTCCATAATGCAAAACCCGAGACTTATATTTCTCCAGAATATGATTAATTTTAAAATCAAATCTATTGGCAGCTTTTACAATATTCAGAATCCCGATTAATATTTCATCCTCATCCTGGTCAATGAATGCTAAATAATCAGCAATGATATCTTTCTCTCCGAGCAGAAGTCTGCAAACGAAAATATTCGCCTTTGACCACCCCTCGTAAAGTTCAACCCACTTTTGGGTTTCGTCATCCCTATCCTTAACCCAGCTTAAGTCAACATACTTATATGCATATTGAAGTGCCTCTTCATAAGCTCCTCTCGCATCACAAACGCTGCCTCGCAGCAGATACGAAAACGTCAAATATACAAAGAGTGGCCGCTTCAATTTCTTTTTAGGCTCATCTCTCTTATGTCTGGGCTTGGACACCAGCTCGAGCTGTATCTTGGCTTTAGTTCCTAGTTCTTCTGCGATTTCGTCAACCTTATCCCAACGTTGTAATGACTTGTATGTATTCGCTAACTCCCTCAAGGCATCGAGTTGATCCGTTTCATCCAGCCTGTCCACAAAAGGTTCAAATTGTAAAGCTGCTTGAAGATTGCGCTCCTGATTATCACCTAAGCGAAGCGTAAACAGCCGGTACTGGCAAAAGGCCAGCCGCTCCGAATGCTGCCTTCGTTCACTTGCGGCAACGCTCTCGTAGAGAATAACAGCGGCCTTATGTTTGCCGGCAGTAAAAAACTCTTCAGCAACTTCAAACAGCAGCGGCGAATAGGTCAAGTTGTCGAGCAGCAGCTGCACTGACCTGCGGATGCAGTCCGGACTGTCCAGCTCCGCACAGCGGAAAAGGAACGGCCTGATCCGGCGCCAGTTCGGGACGGTCTCTACAATACACTCCTGAATATACTGCTCATAGTAATAACCTTCAGGCAGGTCCAGTACCTTAGTCATCCTGTCCAGCTGGTCAACCGCCATAATCCTGTTCCCTTTCAGAATGGAGCTGACGGTGCCGGCATTCAGGCCTGCCTTCCTGCCCAGTTGGCTGAGATTCAAGCCTTCCCGTTCAATGAAATCTTCCAGCTCGCTGCGAATCGTGGTTGTGTAGTTCAAATAACCACCCCCTAAAGGAACATCGGCAGTACCTGCAGAATCCTCTGCTTCTTCGCTGATAACTGATAACATTTTCTAATATATTACAAATATAGCCAATTACTTCGGGCTCGTCAACAGTTTTTTTTCTCGTTTTCCCCATTTTTTTGCAGCATATTATATAATAAAACTTTTGTCCTACTTTGATGATAAAACCTATGTATTTAGACCAATACAACATAAAATAGCCCCACAAAGTGTGGGGCTTTAGCTCCGATGACTCAGGTACTTTGACGGGATTCCAAAGACATATCCATTCTTATCCTTAAAAAAAGAGCTGCAGGGATTTCCCGGCAGCTCTACATCTCTATTGCTTCAGCATCCATTTTAATAAATCCGGCACACTTGCCCATAAACGGGAATGCATAATGACGTATTCAATCGCTTCATTGGAGTCACCCATGCCGACAAAATCCGGAAGATTATGCGGCAGCCGTTTCACACCCAGTAAATAATCAGGCACATGCTTGTTCACTCCGCGCGCTACACGGTAGAGCATTTTGAGCTGGGAGGTGATTCCGTTCTTTTTATACTCCAGGACAATCCGGTCATAGGCAAAAGCCGCTGCCGCATCCTCCTTGCCGTATTTCTTAAGCACCTGCTCCGCCTCTTTCAGCTGATTGCTGTAGAGGTACACCGCAGCCAGCAAATAACGCGCTCCGGTATTGTCATCGGGATTAAGCTCCAGAATATGCTCCAGCGTCTGTGCCGCTTCTTCCGCTTTTCCGCCAAACCAGCAGGATTCGGCATAGCTCTTACATATACGGATATAAGGACGGGTTTCATGAAGACCCCAGAAATAGCCCTTATTCTTAGCAAAAAAATCCTCGCCCAGCTCACGTCCGCCGGCAGCGATCCCTGCTTTCAGCAAAGCCCGTGCCTCCTGCTCATTCTCTGACTCCTCGGCGAGGATCAGGTAGGCATCGGAATTATCCGGATAGACCTCCAGTGCCGCTTCCGCCAGCTGAATCCGCCGCTTCACAGAGGTGGCTTCCATGGATTTATGGAGCAGCATCTGCGATTTCTCTCTGGGCGTGCCCGAGCCGTTAAGGACGAGCAGTTCATCCGATTCTCCGCCCATACCGTATTCCTCTATATAATTGAATATTTCCTTTACCTTACGGGAGATGGTTGCCGTGGTAACCTCATACTTTTCGGCCAGCCCAGTCTGGGTCAGAGTGAAGCCGTATTCATCGGATAATATATATTCAATGGCCGCGCAGAACGAGCCCGTTTTCTTCACCGCAGGTTTGGCCTGGCGGGAGAAGCCGTTCCAGAGAACCAGTGCTTCAAAAATCAGTTCCCCCTCGTACTGCTCCCTCATGCTCTCAATCAGCTGCAATCCCAGCTGCTCATGGGCCGGATGCTCCCATTTCAGCTCACGTGCAACCATTTTTTTCAGCTTGGTCAGCGTAAGCTTGCTTTCAGGCCGGACGACCGCTTCTGGAGCCGCTGGCATCGCCTCCGGTTCAGCCATTACAGCCTCGCGTGCTGCCGCCTCTTCCGTTGTTACGAGCCGCAGTATGGACTCCACCGCTGACGTTTCTTTACCCAGGCAGCATCTTTTGTATTTTTTCCCGCTTCCGCAGGGGCACAAGTCATTTCTTCCAACCTTACTCAAAAGTGATTCCCCCTTAAATCTGTGGCTAGCCATTCGCATAAGCGCATCGCTACTTTTGCACTATAAGTATCTTTTCCCGGCACGAGGCATTCTATATAAGACAGCAGGCATGCCGTACGTAAAAAACTGATTTAAAAAAGGCCTTTCCATGAAAGGAAAGACCCTTTATCTGTATATATCCGCACATTTTCCCCCGTACGTGTTGTATTATAGCACTTCTTCTATCACTTGTCAGTCCTTTTTTGGGACTAATAGCGTAAAAATTTGCTAGGTTGCAGTTCTTTATCCTCAGATCAGCGCCTTCATGGCAATATCACTGCGGTTCTGCTTTCCAGCGAAGTGAATCTTATCCGCGCTTGCGTATGCTGCATTGCGGGCTTCGGCAATATTCGCACCCCTGCCTACAATACCAAGTACACGTCCGCCGTTCGTGATCCAGCGACCTTCCTCATCCCGCGCCGTCCCTGCATGGAATACGAGCCCGTCTCCGGCTTCCGCAAGACCGGTAATCGGTACACCCTTCGGATAAGTTCCCGGATAACCCTGGGAGGCCAGAACCACGCAGACAGCCGCCTCATCGCTCCACTCAATGTCGATATCGGCAAGTCTGCCCTCAGCCACGGCCAAAAAGATCTCCAGCAGATCGCTCCGCAGCCGCGGCAGCACAACCTGTGTCTCCGGATCGCCGAATCGCGCATTGAACTCGATCGTCTTAGGCTTGCCGTCAGGCGAAATCATCAGCCCCGCAAACAGCACGCCACTGAAGGAACGGCCTTCCGCTACCATGGC
>NZ_LN831205.1:13212-23245 GCF_001368795.1 Paenibacillus ihuae | reverse complement strand
GGCCTTCCGCTACCATGGCTTTGGCCGTAGGCTCAATAATCGTCTCGACCGCCTCGCGGATAATGGCTTCATCAATATGCGGCAGAGGCGAATAAGTCCCCATACCTCCTGTATTAGGCCCCTTATCACCGTCGAATATTGGCTTGTGATCCTGCGCAGCCGCCATCGGCCGAACGGTCTCTCCGTCAACAAAAGCGAGAATTGACATTTCCTGTCCGGCCAAAAACTCCTCAATCACGACCTGGGCGCCGGCTTCGCCGAACACCTTGGCCACCATAATATCACGCAGCGCCTGCTCGGCTTCCTCACGCGAATACGCAACAGTAACCCCTTTGCCGGCAGCCAGGCCATCGGCCTTGATAACAATCGGCAGTCCCTGCCCGCGCAAATAGGCAAGCGCAGCTTCATAATCGCTGAATTTCTCGTAGGCTGCTGTCGGAATATGATATTTGTGGAGCAGATCCTTCATGAACGTTTTGCTGCCTTCAATTTCAGCCGCATTCTTGCGCGGACCGAATACCGGAATGTTCTGCGCTTCGAACGCATCGACAATTCCTGCGGCGAGCGGATCATCAGGACCGATGACGGCAAGTCCGACTTCACGCTCTTTGGCAAACGCAGTCAGCTTATCGAATTCAAATACACCGATCGGCACACATTCCGCCAGCTGGGCAATCCCGGCATTGCCGGGTGCACAGTAGATTTTACCGGCTGCGGGGCTTTGGGACAGCTTCCAGATGATCGCATGCTCCCGGCCGCCGCTGCCGACCACTAAAATATCCATAGAAATGAAATCCTCCCCGAGTAATTCTAGTGTTTGAAATGGCGGACGCCGGTGAAGACCATAGCGATTCCGTATGCATTGGCAACCTTGATCGATTCCTCGTCTTTGATCGACCCGCCCGGCTGAATTACAGCGGTAATTCCTGCTTTTGCAGCAAGTTCAAGCGTATCGCCCATCGGGAAAAAGGCATCAGAAGCCAGCACTGCGCCCTTGGCTTTCTCACCGGCCTGTTCAATTGCAATCTTCGCGGAACCGACACGGTTCATCTGGCCTGCACCGACACCGACCGTCATATCATCAGCTGCCAATACAATGGCGTTAGACTTCACATGCTTAACGACCTTCCAGCCGAATAGCAGCTGCTTAAGCTCTTCTTCTGTAGGCTTGCGGTCCGTAACGACCTGCAGGTCATCCGGTTTCACGGAGTGCACGTCGCTCTCCTGCACAACCATCCCGCCCTCAATGGAGGTCACAACAAAGCTGCTCTTGCGTGCCGCTGCGGCACTTAGATTACCGATCTTGAGCAGGCGGATATTTTTCTTCTTCGTCAGGATTTCCAGCGCTTCTTCAGTGAAGCCCGGAGCCAGGACGATCTCCAGGAAAATATCCTTAAGCAGATTCGCGGTGTCCGCATCGATGATCCGGTTCGCGGCAACAATTCCGCCGAAGATCGAGGTCGGATCAGCGTTGTAAGCTTTTTGATAAGCCTCATATACACTTGTTCCCACGCCTACACCGCATGGATTCATATGCTTAATGGCCACAACCGCAGGCTCTTCGAATTCCTTCACGATCTGCAGCGCCGCGTTGGCATCATTGATATTGTTATAGGACAGTTCCTTGCCGTGCAGCTGCTCTGCAGCGGTCAGCGTATCCTGCGCCGCCAGAGGCTTGCGGTAGAATGCCGCCTTCTGATGCGGGTTCTCCCCGTAACGCAGATCCTGGATTTTCTCGTAAGTCACTGTATAGCGCTCCGGCAGCGGTTCTCCGGTCACATTAGCCAGATAATCGGCAATCAGGGCATCGTAAGCCGCCGTATGGCGGAACACTTTTGCTGCAAGACGTTTGCGGGTTTCAAGCGTCGTATCCCCGCCTGCACGCACTTCTTCAAGCACATTGGCATAATCAGCCGCATCCACAACCACACTGACAAAAGCATGGTTCTTCGCCGCTGAACGCAGCATCGTCGGTCCGCCGATATCGATATTCTCGATCGCTTCCTCGTACGATACATCGGGCTTGGCAATCGTCTCCGCGAACGGATACAGATTCACCACTACCAGATCAATGTAGTCAAGGCCAAGCTCAGTCATCTGCCGTGTGTGCTCCTCATTGTCACGAACCGCAAGCAGGCCGCTGTGTACAGCAGGATGCAGCGTTTTGACGCGTCCGTCCATGATTTCGGGGAAGCCTGTTACATCGGAAATACCGATAACCGGTACGCCTTCTTTAGCCAAAAGTGTGCTAGTGCCGCCTGTGGAGATAATTTCTACGCCTAGTGCAGACAACTCGCGGCAAAAATCCACGATGCCCTGTTTGTCCGATACGCTGACCAGCGCTCTTTTGATACTCACTTGAATAGTCCTCCTCCGGATGATGCAAGATTAGTATTATTTGACTAGAGACTCTTGGTATATAAACGACACTGTAACGGTCTATAATCGACACTACAGCCGTCAACCGACAACAACTAAATGTTTGTGCAATATTTCCCGAGAAATATCAGAACCCGCGGATGATGTGCAGAATGTCGAAAAAAGCTTCAGGTATAAGACATAAGTCCAGTTATGTGTACCTGCAAAGCCCTTTCCATCTGTGGTAAACCTACTGACGGACAATAACATGTCTTCCGTGCAGTTCTACCTTACCGGCGGCAAAAGCGGCCACGACCTCGGGATACAGCTCGTACTCCACCTGATGAATCCGCTCCGCCAGCGACTCGGCCGTATCTCCGGCTTCTACCTCTATACTGCGCTGGGCAATAACCGGTCCGGTATCCATGCCTCCGTCGACAAAATGCACCGTCACTCCTGTAAGCTTCACACCGTAATCCAGTGCCTGTCCAATCGCGTCTTTCCCGGCAAAGGCCGGCAGCAGCGAAGGATGAATGTTGATAATCCGGCCGGCGTATGGCTCCAGCAGCACCGGGGTAATCAGCCGCATATATCCGGCGAGTACAATTAGCCCGATGTCCCGGCGCTTCAGCTCGGCAACAATCTTCGCCTCATAGAGCTCACGGCTTCCGAATTCCTTCGGCCGCAGCAGGAGAGCGGGAACGCCTGCAGCCTCCGCCCGACTAGCCACAAACGCCTCTGGCCGGTCGGAGACCAGCAGCTCAATGCCGCCCCCGCCAAGCTGTCCTGCTCTCTGCGCCTCTATCAGTGCGGCAAAATTGCTGCCCTGCCCGGAGGCAAACACAGCGATCCGGCTGCTGCTCATCACACTTCAGCTCCCGTAAAGGTAACGATACGTTCCCCTTCTGTAACGGTGCCGATCAAATAAGCCTCTTCACCGCTAGCCTTCAGCAGCTCAAGCGCACGTTCCCCGTCCGCAGCAGGAACAACCAGTACAAGGCCGATACCCATATTAAAAGTAGTGAACATATCCCGGTTGCTTACACTGCCTTTGCTCTGCATCAAGCCGAACACCGGCTGAATCGGCCAGGAGCCATAGTTGATCTCCACGTTCACGTTATCCGGCAGCATCCGCGGAATATTCTCGATGAAGCCGCCCCCCGTAATATGCGCCATGCCCTTAACCTTGACCTGCTCCAGCAGTGCCAGCAACGGCTTGACGTAGATTTTGGTTGGAGCAAGCAGTACATCCACAAGCGGAGCGCCCAGCTCAGGAATGACATCATTCAGGTCGTAGCCGGCTTGTTCCAGTAAAAGCTTGCGCACCAGCGAGAACCCGTTACTGTGTATACCACTGGAGGCAAGACCAATAACCGTATCTCCAGGGGCGATATCCGCACCGGTAACGAGCTTGGCTTTGTCAGCCACACCTACCGTAAAGCCGGCAATATCGTATTCACCCGTAGCATACATGCCCGGCATTTCTGCCGTTTCACCGCCAATTAACGCGCAGCCTGCCTGATGGCAGCCTTCAGCAATTCCGGCCACGATGGCTTCGATCTTCTCGGGTACGACTTTGTCGCAGGCCAGATAGTCCAGGAAGAACAGCGGCTCTGCACCTTGTACCACAATGTCATTGACACACATCGCTACAGCGTCGATGCCAATCGTGTCATGGCGGTCTGCCGCGAACGCGAGCTTGAGCTTGGTGCCGACACCATCGGTTCCCGATACCAGCACCGGCTCTTCGTATTTATCTTTATTGAGACCGAACAGTGCGCCGAATCCGCCAAGCTCTGTCATGACCTCCGGACGGTATGTGCGCTTCACATGCTTCTTCATGCGTTCTACCGCTTCATTGCCAGCCGCAATATCCACTCCGGCGTTTTTATAAGCTTCCGACACTTTTGGACACCTCATTTTAATTAGTTTAGAGCGCGGTTTCGGGACGGCCTGGTTTAGGTGGTGGTCATAGTCGTCATTCCGAGGAAGGTTTGGACTTCCGGTCGCTGTTATGGTCCGATTTCCTGATTTAAACCGCGATCCGCGGTAGAAATCGGCCCATAAAGGCGATCGCTTACGCTCCTACAGTTCCAAACTTCCTCTCCATGACTCAGACCACCAGGTAACCCGGCCGCAAGCCGAAGTCCGCGCCTTGCACAGGGGCAGTGGCTCAGCGCTCTTGGCGAAGCCAAGCGCCTCGCTAAGCGAGAGCCAGCCCGCTTTTGCGGAGCAAACAGACGGGGGCGCGAGCCCAAAGTGCCCGGTGGGGCGCAAGCCGCCAGGGCCCGCAGCGACGTGAAGCGTGTCCGCAGGACAAAGCGGGCACCCGCACCCACGCCCTCTTAGCAAGTTTAGAGCAAACTCCTACCACCAGGCTTTCGGGTGGCCGGAGGGCTGAGCCCTCCGGAATCCCCCTTTGTAAGGGGGACTTAGGGGGATGTCCACGTTAGCATGAACAGCCGTCCTTCTCTTCCCCGCCGAAATCCACCTGCGTCGGGTAATCGTTATCGAAGCAGGAGAGGCAGAGGCCTCCCTTATACTCTTCGCTGCTGTAGCCGCCGATGGACTGGATCAGTCCCTCCGGTGAGAGGAAGGAAAGGGAGTCGGCGTTAATCTCCTCGCACATTTCTTGAATAGTCTTGTAGGACGCAATCAGCTCACGGCGATCCGGAGTATCGATACCGTAGAAGCACGGATTCTTGAACGGCGGCGAGGTGATCCGCACATGCACTTCAAGCGCTCCGGCTTCGCGCAGCAGATTAACGATCCGGCGTGAGGTCGTGCCGCGGACGATGGAATCGTCAATCATAACGACACGCTGGCCTTCAACGACGCGGCGCACAGCGCTGAGCTTCATCTTCACACCCTGCTCGCGCAGCTCCTGGCTCGGCTGGATAAAGGTCCGGCCGGTGTATTTATTCTTGATCAGCCCAAGCTCATAAGGGATGCCGGTCTGCTCGGCATAGCCGATCGCCGCGGAGATACTGGAATCCGGTACTCCGGTTACAATATCCGCATCTACAAAGGATTCCAGCGCCATCCGGCTGCCCATCCGCTTGCGGGCGGAATGAAGGTTTGCGCCGTTGAGGTCACTGTCAGGACGGGCAAAATAGATATATTCCATCGCACACAGTGCTTTGCGCTTCGGTTCTGTGAAACGGTCTTCCAGGAAGCCGTTCTTGTCCAGCACCAGCAGCTCGCCCGGTTCGATATCACGGACCAGTGTAGCCCCGATAACTTCAAGCGCACAGGACTCCGAAGCGAAGACATATGCTTCACCGAGGCGGCCCATCACCAGCGGGCGCAGCCCGTGCGGGTCAGAGGCGACGATCAACTTGTCGTTGGTCATCAGCAGGAAGGCGAAGCCTCCGACTAGCTGGCGCAGCGCATCCTTGGCTGCTTCGACAAAATCCTTCGGCGAACGCGCGATCAGGTGCGCGAGCACCTCGGTGTCGCTGGTGGTCTGGAAGATGGAGCCGCTCATTTCGAGCTGCTTGCGGATCAGCGGCTCGTTGACGATGTTACCGTTAGTCGCAATCGCCAGATCGCCGTCACGGTACTTGAAGACCAGCGGCTGCGCATTGGTCAGCCGGCTGTCCCCGCTGGTGGAATAACGCACATGTCCGATGGACATGTCGCCGACCAGCGAGGCGATTTTATCCTTGTCGAAGACTTCCTTAACAAGGCCCATACCGCGGTGATAGTTGAAATCGCGGCCGTCCGCCACGCAGATGCCCGCACTCTCTTCACCACGATGCTGCAGGGCATGCAGCCCATAATAAGACATGGAGGCGGCTTCCGGGTGTCCGAAGACCCCGAAGACGCCGCATTCTTCTTTTAACGTATCAAAAATATCTCCCGAGCCCGTTCCTTCATTGTAAAAGTCGCCGGTCCACAGGATGGGGGTCTCCTGCTTGTTCCCGGTCTTTACTTCATAAGACATGGAATAGCATCCTCCCAAACGGTTTTGAGTTCTGATACAGCCTCATCAAGTGCGGATGCACCGTCCAAGGATACGCGCAGTCTGTCACCGCCGACAGTTCCGATGATTTCCACCGGTACGCCGTATGCAGCAACGGCTGCTTTGAGTTCCTCCGCACGGTCAGGTGCCGCTGTCAGCACAATGCGGGATTGGGTCTCACTGAACAGCGCCACATCCGGACGCAGTCCGCCAGCAGACAATTCCACATTAGCACCGATACCGCCGCTGATGCAGCTCTCGGCCAGTGCCGCTGCCAAGCCGCCTTCGGACAGGTCATGCGCCGAGCGGACCAGACCGCTGCGGATCGTACCGAGCACTGCGTCGAGCAGCTTCTGCTCCGTAGCCAGATCCAGTGCCGGGGGACGGCCTTCTGTCAGACCGTGCACGGCATATTGGAACTCACTGCCGCCAAGCTCTGCTTTGGTTACACCCAGCAGCAGAATAACATCGCCTTCCTGCTTGAAGGCTTGTGTCGTAATGTGATCTGTATCTTCAACCAGACCCACCATGCCGACTACAGGCGTCGGATAGATGGCGCCGGCAGCATTCTCGTTGTACAAGCTGACGTTTCCGCCGATAACCGGCGTATCTAGCACACGGCAGGCTTCAGCCATACCGTCTACGGCACGTTCCATCTGCCAGAAAATCTCCGGCTTCTCCGGGCTGCCAAAGTTCAGGTTGTCCGTAATCGCCAGCGGCTTCGCGCCGGAGCAGACAATGTTGCGGGCCGCTTCACTTACCGCGATGCGTCCGCCGACTTCAGGGTCCAGATAGACATAACGTCCGTTACAGTCTGTAGTCATTGCAAGGCCTTTGCGTGTGCCGTGGATCGTAACCACTGCGGCATCGGAGCCCGGACGAACCGCCGTGCTGGTGCGGACCATATAATCGTATTGGTTATACACCCAGGCTTTGCTTGCCACGGTAGGCGAAGCCAGTACCGTGCGCAATGCGCCGCCCAGATCGGTAACTTCTTCATAACGCAGGGTATCTACGTTTGCATTCTCTTCATAATAAGCCGGAACTGCCGAAGGCTTCTTGTAAATTGGGCATTCATCTACCAGCGCTGTTACCGGCATATCGCCGACAACCTCACCGTGATGGAACAGCTTCAGGCGGCCGTCATCCGTTACCTTGCCCACTTTGCGGCAGATCACGCCCCAGCGGTCAAAAATCTCCTGTGCCTGCGCTTCATCCTTAGGCTCAACTACGAACAGCATCCGCTCCTGGGATTCGGACAGCATCATTTCATAAGGCGTCATGCCTTCTTCACGCTGCGGCACCTGATCCAGGTACAGCTCCAGGCCGTTGCCGGCTTTACTGGCCATCTCGGCGCTGGAACAGGTAAGGCCTGCTGCACCCATGTCCTGAATACCAAGCACGATGCCGCTGTCGATCAGCTCAAGGCACGATTCCATCACCAGCTTCTCCATAAACGGATCGCCAACTTGAACCGCTGTTTTCTTGGCTTCGGATTCCTCACTCAGCTCTACAGAAGCAAAGGTAGCACCGTGAATACCGTCGCGTCCGGTAGGAGGACCAACGTAGAACACGGGGTTTCCTACGCCTTTGGCGACACCGCGCTGGATTTTATCATGATCAATCAGTCCGACACACATCGCGTTAACCAGCGGGTTGCCGTCATAGCTGTTGTCGAACATAATTTCCCCGCCGACGGTCGGGATTCCGATACAATTGCCATAGCCGGCAATACCAGACACGACATGCTCGAACAGATATTTTACCCGGTCGCTCTCAAGCTTCCCGAAACGCAGGGAGTTGAGCAGTGCTACCGGTCTAGCACCCATGGAGAAAATATCGCGGATAATCCCGCCCACCCCGGTCGCCGCGCCCTGATAAGGCTCTACTGCCGACGGATGGTTGTGGCTTTCGATTTTGAATACAACCGCCTGGTTGTCTCCGATGTCCACGATGCCCGCGCCTTCGCCCGGACCCATCAGTACACGCGGACCGCTAGTCGGGAAACGTCCTAGGAGCGGCTTGGAGTTCTTATATGCACAGTGCTCGGACCACATTACGCTGAATACGCCGATTTCGGTATAGTTAGGCTTGCGGCCCATGAAAGAAGTGATGAGCTCATATTCGCTGTCCGATACTCCGAATTGACTGTAGATTTTCTGCTCCGCGATTTGCTCTGCGGTCGGCTCCTTAGCGGATACTTGCTGCGTCATAACGATCCCTCCATGTCTTGAGAATGGATGTAAACATCCGTTTGCCGTCTTCCGAACCCAGCAGGCTGTTCGCTGCACGTTCCGGGTGAGGCATCATGCCTACTACATTGCCTGCCGCGTTGCTGATTCCCGCAATATCGGCTACCGAGCCGTTAGGGTTATCGCTGTATGTGAATACGATCTGATTGTTTGCTTTGAGCGATGCCAAAGTCTCTTCATCACAGTAATAATTGCCTTCGCCATGTGCGATCGGAATGACAATTTCTTCATCCTTCGCATAATCAACCGTAAACGGGGTTGTGTTATTAACGACCTTAAGCACCGTGTCATGACAGCGGAACTTCATCGACATATTACGGCGCAGTGCACCTGGCAGCAGCCCCGCTTCGGTCAGAATCTGGAACCCGTTGCAGATGCCGAGCACGAATTTGCCCTGCTCCGCCGCTTTGGCCACTTCGGCCATAACCGGAGCAAACCGGGAAATCGCGCCGCAGCGCAGATAGTCACCATAAGAGAAACCGCCCGGCACGAGAATGCAGTCATACGCCGACAAGTCCGTCGCGGTATGCCACACATAATCTACAGGTTCACCAAGGCTGTCCTCTACCGCTTTGTAGCAGTCAATGTCGCAATTGGAACCTGGAAAGACAAGTACAGCAAATTTCATGACTTTTAGTCCTCCAATTCGTAGCGGTAATCCTCGATCACCGTGTTGGCCAGCAGCTTTTCGCACATTTCCTTCAGCCGTCCTTCCGCTTCAGCGCGGTTGTCCGTATCGAGAGTCAGCTCCATGTATTTGCCGATGCGCAGACTTTCAACTTCCTGGAAACCTACCGAATGCAGCGCCCCCTGCACTGCTACACCTTGGGGATCGAGCACGCTTTTCTTGATGGTGACATAGACTGTCGCTTTTAACATACGCTTGTAGTTCCTCCTAAAATTTAATGAGCCGACTAAGGCCTTCATCCACAAGAGACATCCGATTAACTGTAAAAGTGCATTAGCGCTTATACTGCGGTTATCCTACATAAAGACTGGCTTACAAATCCTTACCGGTTAGACGGTGATAGATATCCAAGTAACGGCGGCTGGTTTCTTCCACCACTTCAGTCGGCAGCGGGTCCGGCGTGCTGTTCTTGTCCCAGGAGGATGCGGAGAGATACGTCCGGACCGGCTCCTTGTCCATGCTGTCAATTTCAATATCCAGCGCATATTTATCTTTAGCCCAGAAGCGTGAAGCATCCGGCGTAAAAATCTCATCGATCAAAATCACTTTGCCGTCCAGCAGGCCGAACTCGAATTTGCAGTCCGCGAGGATGATACCGCGCTCATTGCAATATTCTCTGGCAAAAGCGAACAGCTTCAGGCTTTTCTCCTTCAGCTCAAGCGCCAGTTCCGCACCGATTTGCTCCTGCATCTGCTCAAAAGGAATGTCTTCATCGTGTCCTACATCATTTTTAGCCGCAGGTGTAAAAATCGGCTCAGCCAGCACTGCGTT
>NZ_LN831205.1:11337-12652 GCF_001368795.1 Paenibacillus ihuae | reverse complement strand
GGGAAGCTCAATACCGTTAACCTTTCCGGTCTCCTGATACTGGCGCCAGCCTCCGCCGGTAATGCAGCCGCGCACCACACATTCAATATCGATCCGCTCGGCTTTGCGTACGACCATCACCCGGTTTTTAAGTGCCTCGCGGTCCCGTACAATGTCTCCAAGCTGATCCACATCAATGTGTACCACGTGGTTTTCAATCAGATTTTTGGTCTGGCCGAACCAGAAGGCGCTAAGCCGGTTCAGCACATTGCCTTTGTCCGGCACCGCCGGGTCGAGCACATAGTCAAACGCGGAGATCCGGTCCGTAACGACGATCAGTACATGCTCCCCCAAATCGTACAATTCGCGAACCTTTCCTTTATAGAGCAGCGGTGCATTTACGAGATCCACAGCCGTGGAAACGGCAGGGTATGTCATGACCTTTCCTCCCTTGAACAAATGATCTTGCTTATATACTTGAGCTGGAAGCGCTGGAGTGTTGATTGTTCTCCGCTTCACCGGAGAATTGAAACCATTCGCTGGTTAATTGGGTCACTGCAAGGAATGTTTGGACTTCCAGCCGCTGTTGTCTCCAGATTTCTTTGATTTATATCGCTTATAGCGGATGAAATCCGGAGACAAAGGCGGACGCTACCGCTCCTACAGTTCCAAAATTCCTCTCCGTTCCTCATAACTGCTTATTGTTCAATTCTGTCGCTGCCGCTCCAGAACAACAACTCCCCGGTGCCTCCGCCCGTATTATTCTCCAGCTCTTTAGTTCACCACTAACTTACCTTATTAATAATTAGATAAGTTCCAGCTTGCGGAAAATGGTGTCCACATGCTTAAGGTGCCAGGAAGGATTGAAGGCATCCTCGATTTCCTCCGGACTAAGCACAGCAGTGATCTCCGGAGTAGCTTCGACGATATCGCGGAACTGCGTCTGTTCTTCCCAGGCCTGCATCGCACGCGGCTGCACGGTATCGTACGCCTGCTCGCGGCTGAAGCCTTTGTCGATCAGCTTGGTCAGGATGCGGCCCGAGAATGGAACACCGTAGGTGCGGTTCATGTTGCGCTTCATATTTTCCGGGAACACAGTCAGGTTCTTCACAATGTTGCCGAAGCGGTTCAGCATGTAGTTTAGCAGCATCGTTGCATCCGGCAGGATAATCCGTTCCACAGAGGAATGGGAGATATCACGTTCATGCCAGAGCGGCACATTCTCGTATGCTGTAACCATATGGCCGCGAATCACGCGCGACAGTCCGGAGATGTTCTCGCAGCCGATCGGATTACGCTTATGCGGCATCGCAGAGGAGCCTTTTTGACCTTTGGC
>NZ_LN831205.1:4133-10924 GCF_001368795.1 Paenibacillus ihuae | reverse complement strand
CGATGTTGCTACCAGTGCAAGTGTTGCCATATATTCAGCATGGCGGTCACGCTGCAGCGTCTGTGTCGAGATCGGAGCCGGGCTGGTTCCCAGCTTCTTGCAGACGAATTCTTCTACTAACGGATCAATGTTGGCATAGGTACCGACTGCACCTGAAATTTTACCGAATTGAACGCCTTTAGCCGCATGACGGAAGCGCTCCAGATTACGTTTCATTTCCTCATACCACAATGCCATTTTGAGACCGAAGGTTGTAGGTTCGGCATGTACACCATGGGTACGTCCCATCATCGGGGTATCTTTGTAGGCGATCGCTTTTTCCTTGAGAATTTCGATGAAATTGATGATGTCCTTCTCCAAAATCTCGTTCGCCTGACGCAACAGGTAACCGAGTGCTGTATCCACAACATCTGTGGAAGTTAATCCGTAGTGCACCCATTTGCGCTCTGCACCCAGGCTCTCTGATACCGCACGGGTAAAGGCGATTACGTCATGACGGGTTTCAAGTTCGATCTCATTAATCCGGTCAATATCAAATTTCGCATCCTTACGCAGCTTGGCGGCGTCTTCCTGAGGAATGACTCCCAGCTCAGCCCACGCTTCACAAGCACAAATTTCTACTTCAAGCCATGCATTAAATTTATTTTCTTCGGTCCAAATGGCCCGCATCTCAGGTCTGCTGTAACGTTCGATCATATCGGTTCAGTTCCTCCAAAGGTTAGTTTGCTCTACCCAGGACAACCCGTCGCCGGTATCCTTGCAGAGCAGGTTGATATGGCCCATTTTTCGGCCGTTTTTGCTCTCAGTCTTGCCGTATATATGAAGCTTGGGAGCAATCCCAAGATGGCTTGCCGTTTCATCCGGATGTCCGGTCCGCTGAATCACACCGTCCAAATGCTCTCCAAGTACATTCACCATGACCACCGGGGTAAGCAGTGAAGTCTCACCGAGCGGCAGATTGCAGATCGCCCGGATATGCTGCTCGAACTGTGAAGTCACACAGGCGTCCATGGTATAATGCCCCGAATTATGCGGCCGCGGAGCCAGTTCATTGACGAATAATTCCCCGTCTTCTGTAACGAACATCTCCACCGCCAGCAGTCCGACTGCATTCAGTCCGGACACCAGCCGTTCAGCCAGCTCGCAGGCCCGCTGCCGGATCTCCTCTGAGATACGTGCCGGCACAATGGACAGGTGCAGGATGTTGTTCACATGGATGTTCTCCGCCGGCGGGAAGCTCTTCACTTCGCCGGATGCGCTGCGCGCGGCAATGACGGAAATTTCACACTTGAATTTCACGAATTTCTCCAGCACCAGCTCCGGCGCTTCGGCCTCAGCGCGTTGCGATTCAGCAGCACCAGGCGCGACCTGCCGGAAGGCTGCTTCCAGCGCTGAAGGCTGGCGGATGACGGCTTGTCCCTTGCCGTCATATCCCCCTGTGGCGGTCTTCAGCACACAGGGCAGGCCCAGTTCGGCAGCCGCGGCGGTAAGCTCCGCCAGGCTGCCGACCTTGCGGTACGGGGCAACGGGCACGCCCGCAGCCTCGATCGCGGCTTTTTCGCGCAGCCGGTGCTGCGTCGTATACAGCAGCTCGCTGCCCTGCGGCACGTACGATTCCTCCGTCAGCAAGGCGGCTACGCCGGCGTCGACGTTCTCGAACTCGTACGTGATGACGTCCGCGCGCTGCGCCAGCTCCCGCGCAGCGTTCCGGTCGTTATACGCCGCGGTGATCTGCGGCGTCACCTGCCCGCAGGGCGCATCCGGCGCAGGGTCCAGCGCCACGAAGCGGTACCCCATGGCGCTTCCGGCCAGCGCCATCATCCGGCCGAGCTGGCCGCCGCCGAGCACGCCGATCGTCGCCCGGCCCGGCAGCAGCGTGCGGGCTGCATCCAAAGCGCCGGCCCTCAATTCTTCCTGCCTCATAAGCTGTCGCTGCTTTCCAGCACTTCGCGCTCTATCGCTTCACGACGCTGCTGCACCCGGCCTTGTACCACCGGGTCAAAGGCGCCGATGATCTGCGCCGCCAGCAGTCCTGCATTGGTTGCCCCTGCACGCCCGATTGCTACCGTAGCCACCGGAATCCCTCCTGGCATCTGCACGATAGATAGCAGCGAATCCAGGCCGTTCAGTGCTTTGGTCTGCACCGGCACACCGATAACGGGCAGAATCGTCTTTGCCGCGACCATGCCCGGCAGATGAGCTGCACCGCCCGCTCCGGCAATAATGACCCGGAGGCCGCGTGCTGCCGCTTCCTCCGCATAGCGGAACATCAGATCCGGCGTACGATGTGCAGAGATGACTCTTTTCTCATACGGAACTTTCAGCTCTTCCAGCACGGCACAGGCATGCTCCATCGTTTCCCAATCGGATTTGCTGCCCATGATAACCCCAACCTGTACAGACATGTTTCAACCTACCTTCCGCTCAATATAGGAACTCATTTGCTTTAAGTTGTCCAGTTTCACACTAGTTTTCCATAAATCCGAAAAAAAAAGCCCGGATTCCAGACGCATTTTGCTGCGGGTGGACCCAGACTACTGCAGGAATAAGGAGAGGACTGCTCTACTATCCGCCAGAGGCGGAGATAGAGTCAAGCGCAGAGCTCGCCGCCCCGGATACCGGAGCGGCGCTTAAGAGCTGTTCTAGTCATCCTATTTCCTCGTAGTCCGGCAATTTACGGTTACCGGGTAGAAACTTCCGGGCCCTATTCCCGGTTTTATACGAGCTCTTCATAGGTTCAGTTTAACAATGCCCTACACTTCGTGTCAACTTAAACACGAACATTGTTATTTCCAGCCGTCAAAATGTTCGCTTTTGGGCATAATCAAATTCCTGAAAATGGCTAATTGAACAACGAATGGCGTCTTTCTCCACGTTTATGTTTCCTGTAGAACTATAGAAAAAAGGGAGGAACACCTAAGCGTCCCGCCCGCTACCCTCTATTATTTTACGACCAGTACCGGAATCCGGGAGCTCTGTACCACATTATGGCTTACGCTGCCCAGGACAAATTCACGTATTCCTCCAAGTCCGCGGCTGCCGATGACAATAACATCCACCTTCTGCTCCTTGGCATAATTCAGAATCACTTCAGCAGGAGAACCCTGCAGCAGCTCAACAGTCGCATTCAGGCCTTCCTCTTCCAGACGTCCCTTCACTTCTTCCGTGGTCTGCACTGCCAAATCATAATAATCCTTGTTCACTGAAGCCGGCAGAGGTGCGAGAGCTTCCCCGATGAAAAACCGCGGGAATTCGAATGCGTGTACGACGTAAATGGAGGAACCGGGAGTTACCTTAGCCAGTTCGATCGCCCGCTCCAATGCCTGATTGGAAGCTTTTGAACCGTCATAGGCGAGCAAAATTTTAGAGAATAACATATACGCCACCTCTTTCTGTTTTGTGTAACCAGTAGCCTATTTTCTAAACACTATCTCAAAAAATACCCATAGAGCAGAATGTTAAGCAGCAGCAGCAGCGGAATTCCGATCCGGAAGGAAGTATGCTTTGTTTTATGCCGTTTGCGGTACATCGCAATCCATATCCCCAGTGCGCCGCCCATAAACGCCAGCAGAAACAGCGTCTTCTCCGGCACACGTTCGCGCCTCGCGCGGGCTTTATTCTTGTCTTCGGACATCACCACATACGCGATGATGTTAATCAGCACAAACCACAGCAGCACACCCCTGACCATCTTTCCGGCCCCTCCTTCTTGCATCCTATCTACTTCCTATTATATTCCCCTTTGCCTCAAAAAACCAATAATCCTCACATTAGCTGCAAAGTATCTACCCCGCTCTGTGAAGCTTTTTGGTAGCTGCTGCGGGCTCACGAATCCATACCCAGGATAATACCGCAGCCAGTGCCGCAGCAAATCCGCCCAGCCAAAAACCGCCTCTGAGCCCATAGGCAGCACTCATCCATCCGGCCACAAAAGGGCCTCCTGACATGCCAAATGCATAGACTGCCTGATAGAAGCCCATCGCTGTAGCCCGTTTAAACGACTCTACTCCCGCTACCGACTTGCCCAGCAGCAATGGAAAAATCAGCCCCTGCATAAAACCGTTCCCCACCTGTGTAGCACACAGCGCAGCCAGCGTCGGCATGGACGGGATCAGCAGAGTAAACAGCGCGCTTCCGGCAAAACCCAGCAGCAGAGTCCCTCTATCCCCGAGCAGCCTGCCAAACATCCGGGAGCCATAAAGTGTGGCTGCAGCATGCGGCACCATGAAAGACAGCGTTAACCAGCCGAGGCTTTCCTTACTTGCACCTATATCAAGCGCCTGGTTCGGCGTGTAGCCGAACATGGTAATGAAGAGCACACAATGCGCCAGTACAGACAACAGCGAGACTTTGACCAGCAGCGGTTCCTTCATTACACCCGCCAGGTCTCTGAGCCGGATCCCGCCTTCGCGTTTCGCCTGTCTCTGTTCAGGTAAACGCAGCGCAAGCAGCATAGCCAGTACTGCTACAATACTTCCGGCTATAAAAGGAGTATTCCAGCCCCAATGCTCGACCATGTAGCCGCTGACCATCATGCTGGATAATTGGGCAATCACGGTGGTGAACTGCAGCATCCCCATCGCCCGCCCCGCTTCCTCCTTGGGAAAATACCCCGCAAACATTACCGAGTACACGACCCAGGCGGAGGCTGCAATCCCTGACACAGCACGGGCCACCAGTGCCCAGACCGGATCTGCGCCGGCCATAAAGATCAGACAGCTCGTGCCGCTGGCGATCAGGCCCAGATAAATGAACGGCCGCCGCCGGTTCAGATAATCCGACCCGATGCCGATCGGCAGCCGGAACAGAATCTGCATCAGCCCGTACACCCCAAGTACCGCACCGACCATAATATAAGAAGCACCGAGATGCTCCACATACGGTGAGAGTACCGGAACATAAATATATGAAGAGAACCAGAACATAAATACGATAGCTAAAAAGAAAATCCGGCTGCTTCCTTTTTCATTAGAAGGCCCAGCCGCCGCTTGTTCCTGATCGTACTGCCTATCAGCTTCTGAAGATATCACTCCAATATCACTCCATTCATACTGCAGGGAACTTTCCTCCCGGCCTAAGTCCTTTCAGTAAACCATATCTTTTTTACATATAACAGTAGCAATCTCATTTCATTTCACGTAAGCAAAAATCACAATATGCTCTCACGCTTATAACCTGCGTAGTCCTTCAACCTGAACAAGACTGCAGATCATCTCCGCAGTCTTGTTCACGCACTTTTACCTCAATTTAATTTCCTTATTAAGGTATAAACTGCCATGGTAACCCAGCCTGGACTATTCTCCCTTTGCCTTGGCTTCCATTGCGGCTTTGAGCAGATCGCCAAGATTTGAGCCTACACTTTCCGGCTTGCTATACTGCTGCACCAGCTTTTGCTGCTCACGCTTATTGATATGTTTATGGTCTTTATCCATGGTTTCGGTTATTCCGCAGCCCAAACACTGCACGTAGAGCCCTGCCTTGCCCTCTTTAAGCTCCATTTTCTTATGGCATTGCGGACAGCGGCGGCCCGACAGTTTCTTTTCTCCTGCCCGGGTATAACCGCAACCGTCTGCCGGACATACCAGCAGCTTGCCGCGCTTCGTCTTCTTTTCTAACATCCTTGTTCCGCATTCCGGACAATGGCTGCTGGAGACGTTATGCGGTTTATATTCCGCCCCGCTGCTCTTAACACCGGATACCAGCTCCTGTGCCATACTGCGGATACCCTGCAGGAAAGGCTCCGGCTTACCCTGGCCGCGGGCGATCTTCTCGAGTTCGGCTTCCCAGCGCGCGGTCAGCTCCGGTGTGCGCAGTTGCGCCGACACCAGCCCTATCAGCTGTTTGCCTTTGCCGGTCGGATGCAGCAAATTTCCTTGGCGTTCAATCGTGTCTGAGCTAACCAGCTTCTCGATAATATCGGCACGTGTAGCCGGCGTTCCCAGCCCGTGCTTCTCCATTTGAGTCAGCAGAGAAGCTTCATTATAACGCTTTGGCGGCTGTGTCCGCCCCGGACGGATATTACAGCGCTGCACTTTTACAGTCTCGCCTTCGCGAAGCTCAGGCAGCTTCACCGTGCTGGCTGCAGGCTCCTCTGCCGTATTCTCCTCATCTTCATCACTGCTCATATCTCCGCCATAAACCTCACGCCAGCCCGCATCCTTTACTGTCGTGCCTTTGACATGAAGGCTCTCTCCTTCAACGGTTACCGTCACAGCCACAGCATCATAACGTGCCGGCGGATAGAACAAGCTGATAAACCGGCGGACAATCAGATCATACAGCTTCCGCTCCTCTGCACTAAGCAGGTTTAACAGCACCGTCTGTTCCGTCGGTATAATCGCATGATGGTCGCTTACCTTACTGTCATCCACGATCCGTTTCGTTATCGACAGCGGCTTACGCAGCAGCGGCCGAGCTAGTGTTGCATAAGAGCCGACAGCAACACTATCCAGACGTTCCTTCAAAGTTCCCGTCATATCGGAAGTCAGATAGCGGCTATCTGTACGAGGGTAAGTAACCAGCTTATGCTGCTCATACAACCTCTGCAGCACACTCGAAGTCTGCTTGGCCGAGAATCCGAACTTACGGTTGGCATCCCGCTGCAGCTCTGTGAGATCATAGGCCAGCGGGTGCGGCTCGCTTTTTTCACTTTTCTGCACTTTCGTGATCCGTCCAGTGCTTCCAGTAAGCTTGTCTTTAAGCGCAATTGTCTTTTCCTTCTCAAAAATACGCCCGTCCCCGCCCGGGGCACGCCAGCCTGCCTGAAAGCTCCCAAAATCAGCCGTCAGCAG
>NZ_LN831205.1:0-3842 GCF_001368795.1 Paenibacillus ihuae | reverse complement strand
AGCCGGTAATTTCATTCTCCCTGTCCATAATCATGCCCAGAGTCGGTGTCTGCACCCGGCCGGCTGACAGGGGCGCACCGAACTTGCAGGTGAGAGCCCGGGTAACATTAAGCCCGATCATCCAGTCCGCCTCGGCACGGCAGCGTGCTGATTCATAGAGCCGGTCAAAATCCCGCCCCGGACGCAGCGACGCGAACCCTTCCTTAATGGCCTTATCTGTCTGTGAAGAGATCCACAGCCGCCGGAACGGCTTTTTCCAGCCCGCCATATTCATAATCCAGCGTGCCAAGAGTTCCCCTTCACGCGCCGCATCCGTGGCGATGATGAGTTCCTCAATATCCTGCCGTTTCATTAGCTGCTGTACTGCCTTGTACTGCTGGCCCGTCTCCCGCAATACCTTCAGCTTGGCTTTCTCTGGCAGAATCGGTAAGTCTTCCAATGCCCAGGCAGCAAATTTATGATTATAATCCTCCGGCTCCGCCAGGCCGACCAAATGCCCGAGCGCCCAGGTTACGACATATTTAGGACCTTCAATGTAACTCTTCTGTTTATTCCCGCAGCCCATTACCCGCGCAATCTCGCGCGCTACAGAGGGCTTCTCCGCAAGCACTAATACTTTCATAATTCTCTCCTTTCCATTTCAACAATTCATTATACCATTAAATAAAAAGTCCACATCTGCTCAGCAGACACGGACTTGAAAACAGCCAATTTTGCGTACTGCTCTTTCTTCATTAAGGAATCACTATAGTGGTCTCTAGGTCTTCATAATAGGTTTTCAACCGTTCCCCATTGGCATCCTTCAAGAGATTCAGATCTTGGTCAAACGTGCAGGTATACGGCCGCACTGTAATCGTCTTGGGTACTTGCGGAAACGTATTATACAGATTATCCACATGAGCAGCAACTGGCGATATTCTGCCGTTAGGATATCCCATCTGTTTCGGGCTGATGACTTGACCCTCTTCATTCACAATTTCATAGAAGACGATTGTCGGGGCAAATTCACCCGTCTGCTCCGGTGCTATAGGCACCTCTCCCTTACTGTCTATCACCAAACGGATGGTAGCTGGTGTGATGTCCAGATTCGTAACCGTATAGCTGAAGGAGCCTCTGCTTGCCCCCTGGTTCAGGGTCAGATTAATGATTCCGTCCCTAGCCTTCTTCACCGTTGTCACGAACTCAAACGGCTCCGCCACCTGGGCAACCGGTACGCTGATATGAACCGTAAACTCATCCCCGTAGGACGCTGTGTTCTGCGGATTATTCAATTCCAATAAAAGCGTGTTCGGCCGCCCATCTACGTCGCCTGTTACAGATGTTCCGAACTCAACAGTCTCCCCTGACGGCAAGGTTACACGAGGTATCCCTAACAAACCTTTGGTTGATTTATCGAAATCTTGGGTCGCGAAATTTGTGATTTGGGCAAGCACCCGTTCATCTGTAATTCCACTTCGCTCGAAACCAATAGCCAGTCGTGTACCGTCATAAAATACATCTGTAACGCTTAATGTCACCCCGTCATGTGTCACACTCAAATCGGGGGCAGTCGTCATTCCGTTTTTGGCAGCCAGCATGAGTCCCGGGTCCTCTGAATATTCAAATATACTGCCCAGCACCGGGAACTGCCTGAGCGTGTCTGCCCACGCCGGGGAGATGAATCCTGCAGCTATTGTACACACGCCGAGTATTACTGCGGCACCTGCAGCAGCTATTGTCTTCCTTAACAGTCTGCCTCTTGGCGGTATATTTGCCTCCGCATGTTCTATACGTTTCATAATTTGCTCTCCGTAGCTTTCTACCGGCAACTGCAGCTTTCCAATACTCCGGCGAATTTCCTCATTCATTAGACTTTCATTTTGATTCTGCCATTTCTCCATGATGATAACCTCCTTCATCTTCTTTTTGCTGAATCAGTTTCTTGCGCAGCCGTTCATATTTCTTCCGGAGAGCCGCAGAGCTTCGTCCAGTAATCTGTGCAATTTCTTCAAAGCTGTATTGTTCAATCACGTGAAGGATCAACAACCCGCTTTCTTCCGAAGTAAGATCTGCAAACAGCCTGTCTACAGGCGAATCGTTCTTGAATTCAGGATAATCCCGCACCAGCTGCATTTTATACAATGATAACAACCGGCTGCGGCGCGTACGCCTGCGGAGCTGATCCAAGCAATGATGATACGCTACCTTATACACCCAGGCTGAAAAAGAACCGCGCCTCTCATAGCGTCCAAGCTCCTGGTACACCTTCACAAATACATCCTGCACAGCGTCCTCTGCTTCTTCACGGCTTCTTAAAATATAGTAACAATACGTGTAAATCTGCCGTTCATACGCAGTTATCAGCATTGTAAACGCCTGCCGTTCACCTGCACACACCTTATTAATCGCTTCTTCGATCATATTTGGATTCACTTGGCCCCCGGGGTTGCCCTGCTCCAAAAGAATCACCTCCGTTTTCCTCTTACAACTATATAACGAACGTAAATTGGGCATTTGTGACATATGAAGAACAAGCAAAATATGAAAAAACGGCAGTCCACCGGAAATCCGAGTATCTGCCGTTAAATCATGCTGTATTTAAAACTGTAGTTGTTTAGAAACCTAATTCTCAAGCTTTAGGTAAGCCTCAAAAAATATCCGATCCTCACCTTGGCCTCGAACATAAACACCTTTTTCAGTCCAGGATGAGCGCAAAATGCTAAAGTTCTCGCCATACGTGGCTTCCTGTGCATATGTTATCTGAAGGCCGCTGATCCTCCACACTTCCCACTCCTCCAAGGTCAGCGCATCGCAGCATAAATCTACATACCGCGCATTGTTAAGGTGGCCGTTATTGTCTAGTCCGCTATACCTTACCTGATAACGATAAGCTTCCTCCATTAGAACATCCGCGGGAATTAAGACTTTATCCGGCAGACTTCCTACCGAATCCTCCAGATAGGGCTCTACGGTAATTGGGAGGGCTGACGGCCGGAGTATCTTGCGTTTATCAATATCCACAAGCGCCCAAATTGAGCGCGCAGATGCAATTTCTACCGCATTCTCGTCAAAAATCCTGTAATCACGCTGCCAGAGTGCCCCCTTGTTCCCTTTACTCCATGTATGTACGTTAAGAATTTCGTTTGATAAAGGCAACCGGTGAATATCAAGATTAAGCGTAATGACCATCCAGCCCATTCGGGCCTCAAGCATTTTATCAATACTTAACCCCAGGCTGCTTACAGCCGAATCCGCTGCACGCTGCATAATATCCAGAAGAAAGGAAAGCTTGCCTCTGGACTGAAAGTCGGTATCACTAGCATGTACCATAAATTCCTCTGTCCACAAAAGATTGCTGGGCTTGTCCATAACTTTACGCTCCTTTACGTATTCATTCACATTATTCACTGATGTATCCACATAATCTATATCTATATCCACATAAATTGGGGAGTACTTTTAAATTTATAGAAACTTTAATATTCTATCCACATGTGTATAAGTTTTCTTTTCCCGCTATTTCTCTCTGGTTATGCACAAATTTAATAATAACTGCCCACAGAAATACTTAATCTCAGGACACTTATCCCCAGATTGCTTAAAGACACAAAAAAACCATTGTCGATAACTCAACAATGGCTTCATGTGCTTGGCGGCGTCCTACTCTCCCGGGACCCTTCGGTCCAAGTACCATCGGCGCTGGAAGGCTTAACGGTCGTGTTCGGGATGGGTACGCGTGGAACCCTTCCGCTATCGCCACCAAACGTGATTTTTGCACTGCGTTGACTTCTGCGAGATCACTCCTGCAAAATATCATTCCTCATAAAGGACATGCAGCTTAAAATCATTCAGGAACCTTAATT
>NZ_LN831204.1:149215-187553 GCF_001368795.1 Paenibacillus ihuae | reverse complement strand
TTCGGTTGACCATTCTGTGCCGAATTCTTTACAACAGCAACAGTTTCTTCGACCACTGTTTTGTTCTGGCGGTTCGGTTGACCATTTTGCGTCGAATTCTTGAAAACAGTAACGGTTTCTTCAGTCACTGTTTTGTTCTGGCGGTTCGACTGCCCAGCTGGTGTTGAATTTTTGACTACAGTAACAGTTTCTTTGTTACTTTCAGGCTCATTCACGGTTCGGTGTTGCTTTGTCTGCTGCCCAATTGGCGAATAGTTATTGCCGACAGTGGCCGATTCCTTATTACCTACTGGCTCTATTGTGGACTGACGAGTCTGCTGTGCATTTTGGGAAGTCTTGTTGATAATATTGACGGTTTCCGTGTTACCGTCCGCTTCCGTAAATTTGCGACTGCTTGCTTTCTTCATGATCTGTAATTCATTGTTCATGGCTTCAAGATCAGTTGATACTTCATGTGATACGCGCTGCTTCAGTGTTGTAAATACTTGTGTATTCGTTTCAGTATTAATTTCAAGACGGTCGCCTGGATCAAGACTTGACGAATTCGCAAGTTTTGCCTTAGCCTCGTTCATGCTTTGTTTAAGGTTGTTTGGCAGTTTCACCTTAGACATATCAATATCTGATTTGATCTCCGGATGTCCCGTTATGGTAAGAGGAAGATCTCGCTTCGTCGTCGCCGTAGGAAGAGGCGGAGTAATCTTTTGAATCGAAGCCGTGCTAATTGGTGCAGCGATGCTGACAGGGGCCACAGTTGCGGTAACACCCTCCTGCGTCGAGGCCCTAAGGAAAGCTTCGTTCGCACGGAGAAGGTCATCCCTCTTGCTGCCGAACTCTGGCATGGACTCGAATTTTGAAGAAACAGCGATTCGACCCTTACGGGTAAGCATCGTATCGTTGACCTTTTGAGTCGTGTTAAGGCCGGCCGCTTTAAAGCGATCGTCCATGCTTTTTACAAAGTCAGAGTGCTGGACCGGCTCTCCAGTCGCTGCAGCCGTGTCAACGGCCCATTTGTATTCCATCTTGTACCGATCGAACAACTCCACCATCACAAAATCATTGACCGAGGTTTCCAGTTTACGATTTTTGTTAAGCGTACCTGCGCGCTGCATTTGTCCTATAGCGGACTTAGGACGGTTAACCATGAATGTAGAGGCCTGGCGAATCGAATTCTCGTTGCTATACATTGTCGCAGCGACTTGCTGATCATTCATGCCTTCAGAAACGCCCTGAGTAAGAATCGCCTGCTTGACGTCACCGCCGTCCTTCTGGATATCACCAAGTCGTGACTTTTCCTCTTTCCATTCTTTGTCCATTCCACGGAATGGGTTTTTCGTTCCATTGCGAAGGTTTTCATTAACCTTCTGGACATAAGGTGTGTACTGAACAGGTTGTCCGGTTTCAGCAGCATACTGCTCGGCGGCTTCTCTCTCCCGTTGATATCGCAGTTGCATACTAGCTGTTGTCGCGTCGTTCAGGTTGTTGCCTGCTTTTGACAGTGAATTCGGATTGAATGTGCTAGGCACACCTTCCGGTTCTTTTCGGTTAAACATTTCGCCAATGGCTGTGCCCGCTTTGTTATACAGGGAGCGGGTTACGTTCCGTTGTACCGCATCGAGGACCGTCGATTTTGCCTTTGGCATCATTGGAATATGACCTGCAGCCTTGGAAAAGACGGATCCGATTTCTTCTCTGTATTTGAAGACCACGAAAACGACAATCGTTTCCAGAAGCATGGCAGTGAACCAACCACCGTTTGCTTGGGTAACGATATTAAAGGTCAAGTGGCCAATAACAAGTGACAGATCGAGAAAGAACATTGTAAATACAGTCATCATCACAAGACCAATCAGTTTGAGAAACTGGCCACGGACCACAGATAAGCCCGCTTCCCGCCCTGGTAAGAGAGAAGCAAGTAGCGTGATCGACATAACAGTTGCATGAATAAGCAGCTTAATCCGAATAAATATTGTGGCAATAGCCCAAAAACAGAATAAACCGAGTATGATCGCTGAAAAGATAGCGTTACAAAGTAAAATGATCATTTGCTCGTCCGAGCGAACCTTTTCTACTGCAGGGAATGTGCCCGCCGCTGCCTTCAGCGCGGTATCGCGCTCATCGGTATACGGTGTTGTTTTGAGGACATTATCGACAATATCAGGATGCTCCTCATATGCGCTGGCATCATCAAACTGCAACATGCTGTAAGGTTTCATCACGAGTTCCATCCATACCTGTTCGGAAATGGCTTTTACGCCAGTTGTGGACGATGTGCTAAGACCACCTGGTGTGGCAAGTCCTGCATACATTGAGGTAGCTAATTGATTCCCCGAATCGTTCAAAAACCGCAGGAACGTCCCGGCATTTGAAAAAAAGGCGAGTGCTACAACAAGCGCAAGGATGAATGAAAACATTGTCTGTAAGGAGTCCAGAAATTTAAGCCGAATAACTTGCCAAAGAACAAATGCCAAGGTGATTGAAGCAACGATGCCGAACATACCGCCCCACATCCCGTTTCCGATACTTCCACCTTTTATCCCCGTTACGTTTTGGATGATCTGTTCGACGCCTGTAATCAGGCTATCCATGAATGTGAATGTAAAAGCTTCCCTGGCAATAAAATTAAAGAAGCGGGTTATCTGTACGCCCCCAAGGAAGATCATAGACAGAGTGTGATCATAGATTGAATTAATGCCGTCGGTCGCCTTGGCCCCAACTTGCCAAAAATGTCGGTCTGGCATGGTCGTCTGGAAAGAGTAGTGCGATGGACTGTATTTGTTGTACAGTGTACCGGTTGATCCATCGCTCGGAATCATATCGTCCATCGATTTTGCATACGTAACACTTACTGGGATAGCAAAAGCCAAGAAGATCATTAGAACGACACCAAGAATGACAAATGCACGCTTGGATGGTCTTTTAATCCGAATCATCGGGATCTTCATCATCGGAATATATGTCCTCCTCTCCTTCTGACTCTATATTCTTTTGATACTGTGCGAAACGACCCAACACGGAGAAAGCATTATCTTCTTCAATCTCGGCCTCATCCTCAACGATACCTTGTTGCGGTGGGCGAGTATCAAAGCAGTCGAATAGATGCTGGAACACGACATCAATTCGGACAAGTCCCACACGGCCATATATGTCCTGCATAAGGCACTGACCATTATCTAAATTCTTTATCATGTCGATGTTCTCTTGGGTGATTTCAAGTCCGAAAAAGGATAGAGTTTTCTCAATCTTGGCTCTGTCAGAATCACGGAATGCGAATTTCACACCTATGTTCCCAGCGAGATCTCCGGCAACATCCGTCGCATTCTGTGTAACAAAGATCGCCCCTCCGTTCAAGCTTCGTCCCGTACGAACAACCATATCGGCAAGTGCCTTACCGGCCTGTGTACCAAGCAACGCCCATGCTTCATCCATCAGGACGAACTTGAAAATCGACAAGTCATGATAAATGAACTTATGTGCGAACCGCGCGATTGCGAACATCAAAGCTACGGACATTTTCTCATCAAGTGCGTAGTTTTCTGCAGGTTTTTCCGGGCTCGGCATTTTAAGATTTTGCACCTGCAGGATGTTGATAGGATAATCCAACTGGAGCGTATTCTCACCGCCAGTTCCAAACAGGAGCTTGGCGAAGGACAGCGTTTGAAAACTCTCTAGGATTTCGGCCAGTTGATACGCTTGCGGACGCTCATTTCCCATCTCGTAAAGGACGTCCACACAGCGGGCTAGATAAGGATTTTCCTCTTTAGACACTTGATAGACCGCACGCGATATGTAGCTATATTCCGCACTGTTTGTTTTAGTAGATGATAGGTATGCCAAGATTTCGACAGCTGCTTCCTTCGCATCCTCAATATTAGTAAGCATAACGAACGGGTCTAGCTTGCCCATGTCTTTACTATCAGAAGAAAGAGTGGCGACTTGGATTTGACCCTCAAGTTCCGGAAGTGCATCTGGCCAATGGGTACGCTCGCCCTTCGGGTCAAAGATTAACGACTTACCCCCAAGTACCGCTCCGTTATGATAGGCGAGTAAATTGGCTGTTACCGACTTACCGCCGCCGAGCGTACCTGTTACCGTCATGGATGGGCTTCGGTTAATCTGGCTAGCATGACCAGGGTCGAAATATACGGGATGGTCGAGAAGTCCGGTTGTGCCGATATATAACCCTTTGCCATCACCCAGCTCCTGAGTAGCCCCAACCATTCCCGCGGCAAGCGTTTCGGGTGGGATCCGCTGAATATAATCGGATACATACCTTGGGGAACCAGGAATGAAGTCGTTGAATAGTAGCCACTGGTCGCCAGCAGGCAGCTCGATATGGATGTTACCGAAATCCCGGTAATGGTCCTGAATGATCCGAATATTGCTTCTCAGCATGTTTAGGTCGGTATGATAAAGACCAAACGTAATATGTGTGATGAAGGTTGGATTTTTTCGCTTCTTGTATTCGTCCTCAAGATATAAGGCCCGCTCCTGTTTCTCCATCAAGTCGAGCGGAACCTGTGCATTTGCCTCGTGAATGTTCTTGACCTGATTCTCGATGTCCATTTTCTTTTTACTGAGCTTTTTTAAGGCGTCACGCGCCTCCAATACTTCGACTTTAATACTCATTTCAACTGGAAAAGGAAGTGTTGCTGCACTGTATAGCCATTCACTACCAGGCATCTCCATGGTCTCGGGTAATTCGGAGAGAGACAGATAGGCATGATAGACCTGTTTGTCTTCACCGTTATGCGGCTGGGTAATTTTTAAGCGGCGCGGGTTGGAAGCATCAATTTCTCCTTCCGTAAGCGTGAGCACCTGGCGCGAATCATATAGGAATGTACTGAGGCCACCTCGCTCCCCTTTTGCCTTTTTAGGGCTCCAACCGTCTTCATCGACTGAACGTAGGGATGGATCTGTGATACCCCACCAGAAATTTCGCTTAATGAGCCATTCGATGTTTTCATGCGATGCCCGCTTCACTTTCATCTTGCGAGAAAGACGATCAAAGATTTGACGTTCCTTAACAACATAGGCATGGAATTCATGCTCGAAAATTTCCGGCTCGTTCAAACCGGAGAGGTTTTCTATAAACCGTTTGGGGTGCAAGACGAGCTTTTTGAGCTCTAGCGCTATACCTTCAATCTGTTCAACAAGGTCTTTGGCATCGTTCTTTGGCAGATATACAGCGATATACGCCCGAAAATCGGCATTATTAGAGCCATCCACGGAGTTGTAATTGGTATTCAGGTAGTCATCCATCGTATTTATGAACTTCTTTCCCCATTTTTTCATGGGGCCATTGAGACGTTCCTTTAGTCGCTCATGATGTTCGCTAATATCATGCGTGCGCGGGAGCCACAATATATGAAACTGCTCCGTCAGTAATGCCAAAAACGATGTTTGCGTGATGAGCCGGTCAATCTTCTGTTGATCGCTCAAATGGTCATATACATAAGAATCAATCTCGTAAACTGCCCATACAGATTTGTCATGGTTGAAGATCAGGTTCTGCTCAAAATACGCAACAGGAAACTCGACATTGATTTTATTTACCTTCTTTTTTGCTGCTACTGCCAATGATGTTACCTCCTTGTAAAAAGAGGGGCGCGCTATGCACGCTCCCTCCGAGTGCGGTATATGACTTTGGTGCCGTAAGAATAATGTTTCGTGTGCTCAAATTTCCGATAACGATGAAAACGCTTAGGACGCATCCAGAACTGTATCATTCCTAAAAGCCATTTGTGAGGGGCCTTTCCATCCAGCTTTTGCTTGGCAATAAGCCAGGTAGCACCGATGGGTAACAGGAATACGCTATACATCTTTGGAAGAAAGAATAATATTGTGTTTCCAAGAATCCAGAAAAGGAACTCACAAACTACGAAGATCCCAATGACACGCAGATTTGCTGGGATCGGCAGCTTTTTTCCTTCTAATGCGTAAACCACCCAATCAAGGCTCCATATTTTCGTGTAATTCGAAACATTAATGCGGGGTGACTCGTGTTTATCACTCATAACTTAGGCAATAAAAGAATTATAAATTTTCGAACCGATTGCTTGAACCCAAGTCCAGTTCGTGAAGATTGCGATAATAACTGCGATAGCCACGAAACTGATCATTTTCATCCAGTCGCGGGTAAAAAGGAAATAGGCACCAATGGCAAGCAGTACGGCCGGGATCAAAGCGTTGATGTTAGACGTTAAGCTTTTTCCGACCTTTTCTCCTACACCGCTTGCGAATATTGGAGAAGCGATTGTGAACAGTGAGATGGAAAGCAACATTATTTTGGAAGAAAGATTAAGACGTTTCGATTTTTTCATTAGGGGTAAAGCTCCCTTCAAATATTAGTATGTTAGTTAATTAATATACAACTAGTCGGTTGAAGTCGTTATTGGTGGACTGCTCTCGCTAGGTGTTTCACTAGCCGGAGAGAGTGATTCAGGTACAGCTGGCACTTCAGACGCCTCCGAAAGCTGTATTCCATTGGACAGTACATACAGACGGCCATCTTTTTGCGTAACTTGGAGTTTCCATGTATTTGTGAAAGGTTCACCAAGGTCGCTCTCCACGATGACATTTGCCTCAATTCGATAAGTGTCTGCCTGACCGGCCTGTGCAGGGTTTTTGTAGACGGCTACTTTATCGATTGCCTCGTAAGTGTAATCCGATTTAGGAATCGTGTTAGGCGATTTAACGGTTTCTGCATAAAAATATCTCAACTGACTGGCATTACCTTCATACCATGAGCGTAGGAAGCTATCAGCTAGTGCATTGCTTTTCTGCAGTAAATCCTCATCCCCTACAGTTGTGCCGTTGGTGGAAGAATCCACCGTATCCCCTTTCTGCTGGTTAGAGACAAATCGCGGATATTCTTGAATTACCGGGCCCTCTGCAGCAAGTGTCACTGGAACGATCATGTATGTTTTCTTCTTTACAACTGGGGGCGTTGTCGCCTTAGCTTGTGCTGCTTCTAACTGATCCGGGAGTGGCTGCACATCCCGCCACACGACTACAGTAACGTCAATATGATCCGGATCGAGTAAGTTGGTAGAATAGATTTCGGCGGAGGTCACTTTACTCGAACCTTTAACGTCAAGACTCTTCAATCCCATTTCAGTATCAACGCCCTTAACGAAATTGGAAAGACGCGTGCTGCGTTCTGCCACATAATTTGCGTCCCAGGTAAAATACTCTGTAGCAAAGTCAACAGCGAATCCCTTTATAGAATCCGTTATGACCGGAGCATCGTTACCGTTGATGATCGTCTGATTAATGGTCCGGTTCCCTTGAGCGAACGAGATTGCACCTTTGATAAATAGCAGACTCATAAATACCCAAAATATGGACCTTATGATTTTCTTCCCAGCCATGTTTTTTGGTGCCCTCGGCTTTATAGATTTGTCCGACTTTTTCTTCGGTTCTGCTTTGGGCTTCTCCGTCTTATCTACCTGAGGGACATCCTCTGTGTTGTTATTTTTTTTTTGAAAAACCCCAACCCTTTCTCACCTCCTAATCTGATTTTCGTTTCTTCCCTCCACCTGTCGCTAATATCCCAAATACAAAGATCATCACACCAATGAGGATAACTGCATGTTTAGCGTCAAAGCCCATAACCCAATTCCAGCTGCCTATCACCCGGCCCCATAATGCGGGCGCTTCCGTAACAACTGCATCAGAGGCGTCGTCTATAATACCGGCTACCTTCTTGTGGGAATCACTCATTTCCTTTGGGGTATAATCACCTTCGGGAGCGGCCGTTGCTACCTGTTTTTGGGGGACAGGTGCCACTTCTTTCTCACCGGGACTTCGGATCATAAGGACTGACAGTATAAGAGCTATTAGGATGCCAATACTTGCAAAAACGATTTTTTTATTTTTGCTCAATCACTCACCTCCTCTCATATTCTATTGAACCATAATAGCTAATTAACATAATAACATATCAATATACTAATTAATATACGAGTATTGGCAGAAAATGCACATGTTCTTTCTTGGTCTTTGAGGCGATCAATTGTTTATGACAAGTTACAAGTGAGAAGGTCGATTATCGATTAGTTTATCCTTTATCTTCAGCTGTATAGATTTTGTCTGAGTCATGAAGAGAACTTCTTCCTTCGTGAGTTTTACAAAACCATAAGCCTGCTTCTGCTCCGGTGTCATACCTTCGTAGTATAGGATATTAACCAATCCCTTCTGTTGTACTCTTTGCCAATTCAAATCGAAGATCCAATATATCTTGAATTGTTCGACCTACTAACACCTGTGTATTGTGGTTTTTACTGAATACTTTGGAAGCAGCAGTCCTTATGTTCTCCAACCTTGTCTCGTAAATTGCATCCGGCAAGATAAAGGCGATAATCCCGTTCCTTTGAATTTCATTGGCATCGGAATGATGCAGCACCGCTCGATATCTTTCCAACTTATTCTGAATGGAAACCTGTAGCGCCGTTTCCCCTCTGGTAAATGGAGAACGTTGGATTGGTTCCGTTGATCGATCGAGTTCGATATAGTACACCTGATCCATCATCCGTAGTATAGCGTCAGGACGGACTTCACTAGTTTCCTTATGGCCGTAAATTGTTAGTGAGGGATACCAATCCCATTCCACAAATTGTCTTGCGCCTGCAACAAGCATAAGTTTGTACTTAATGTCCATATAGACTTTGGCAAGTTCCCAAAAATGATCCTTCTTGGCCCTCTCCATATCCAATTCTAGCTTAGATAATTTATTTTCCTCCAGAACGTTAATTCTAACTTCTACAAGGCGAAGGCCCCTGTGCGATAAAAAATACCATGGTTCAACTTTAAAACCATTCTTTCTATCCTCCGGTCTTTTCCGTACCTCATCCGGATTAGTAGATGACTTTTCCAATAATCCACCCTGGAATAAATCTCGCATTCTACGCTCACCACGAAGAGCACATCTCTTGATCGTCTTTTCCGTAAGTTCAATTTTCTTATTAGAATCAGCAGTAAGCCATTCCTTCTTAAATTCAATTTCTGGATCATTGGAAAAATAATGTTCAACTGCAGCAGATAAAGGCATACACCGACAGAAATATAGATCAATTAGAACACGCCAATCATCTGCACTTAACCGATCTACCACTTCACCAAAAGATAAGGGTTCTTTCCTCTCCCTCTTCTCCTTCGGTTTTGTTTTCATTCTGATAGCCCCATTCACGGATGCATCAGCTCTCTGTTCCTGTCTCCTATCACTCATCCGAACCAACCTCCTTCCATACGCAATCATTTTAATTTGTACGATTTTCAATTTCCCCGACTTAGGGTGTTAGTCGCGAATTCGATTTGGCCAAAACACCAAGAGTAGCAAGGTGTTTCAGTCGGAAATAGGGGGAAATGCGATACAATAAACCAATGAATATAACGCTTAATAAAACAACTACATAAATACATATAAACGGACACACCATAAATTGATGAAAAGACGATTAAAAGAACGTCGATTCGCTGAATAAACGGACTCAGCGGAAGATAAAAAAAATACCCCTCCATCCCACTTCAATGTAAGCCTTCATCCGGTAACACGATCATCTTAATACAGAATATCCCTAATGAGCAACGGTGTAAGAAAGGAATTATGGAATTATGACCGTGACATAAGTTAACCCTTTCTAAAAGATCAGATAATGGGTAGGGGGACTAAATAGGTACTTGTAAAGGTAAATATCATGTCAAAAAAGAATATCTCTGATAAAACAATCCATTATAATGGGATTATAATGTTATTTAAATCTAATCATACAAACATATTAATTTGATTTGACTTGTATAAAAAATGAACATACAATCATTGTAGAATAAATGAATAATTTTCTAGGGAGGAACAAACATGAAACTGCATTACTTTGTAGGTAATGATATTGGAAATAGTGAGCAAGACATTTACGTTAATGGGAAACTTATTCGACAACCGAACGTCTTTGCAATGGCCGGAAAAAACCCTTGGAATGATGACGACCAGGATGTACAAAAGAACCTGAATAACATTTATGATAATATCGCAGTATCTATTGTCTCCCCTGCAGTCCGCACTGGTCTCTATCTTGTTGGTAATCACGCCTTAAAGAAAGTCGGCGAGAGCGTAACGAGCCTATATGTAAAGGGGAACAATGCAAAATCGGATCAGGAAGTTCCTTACATAACCACATTAGCAGCAATCGCTAGTCGAGCTGTCGAGGAAGCCAATGGAAATGGCGATGACGCTGATTCAATTGAAGTAATCGTTGATATGACTACTTCTTTGCCTGTGAAGCAACATACACCTTCGAATGTTGAAACGATGAAAAAGAAATTCTTGAGTGGTTCTCACATGGTGACCGTTCACCTGGGATTGACTAAAAAGGTTGATGTAAAGATTAAGTTTTTATATGTTCATATCTTGCAGGAAGGTACTCCACCTGTTTTTGCTCTCCAAATGGACAAGGACGGAAATTGGAGAACCGGCAATTATGAAGGCGACAATGAAGATAAAAGCGACTTATTTTCTTTATTTGCTGAGACGTATGAACTTAAAGGGGAAGTTGATGGCAGCCTTCTCGACGGAATGAACATCCTACACCTTGATTTGGGTGACGGTACTTCAGATACTCCATTTACCCGCGGGGATGCAGTAGACAAAGATTTCTGTGATGGTGTCAATCACGGTGTTGGACATGCAATAGGTGATGCGGTTAATGATTTACTGGATCTCGCACCTTACGCATTTAACTCGGTTTCCAGGCAGCAATACAGTGACATTCTAAAAAGTCAATTTTCTAACCGACCACATAAGTTCATTAGTGAAGCATTACAGGCATTCCAGCCACATATCGAGAACCAAGTTAATCAAATTATCAAACACATTAGCGATCAGATTTTAAGAATTGGCGCAAACGAGATTGATGTTCTGGCTGTCTATGGCGGTGGAAGCATACTTATGCGTGAATATCTCTACCCAAAACTTAAAGAACTCGCAGATCGTTCCAGATTCAAACTTCTATATGTGCCGGCTAATTATGCAGTAACTCTAAACGCAGAAGGATTGGACTACTTTGTACGTAGCGAGATTTATCAGAGTTTAAAAGCAGCAAGCATTCCAGTCTCTAAAAAGGAAATTGCCGCGACAAAAGAAAAATGATATTAGCAAATTCAATGAATTAGGGGGTGAACACCATGAAGAGAACTGCTGCCATACCAGGAAAGCCCATAGTCATAAAATTACGTGAGGACGAAGAGGCACTTGTTATGGAATGGCTCAACATGCAGACTTTATATAGCGACTCCATCCGATATCTCATCCAAAAAGAAATTGCGGAAAATGGACTGAAGAATCTGCAACTTTATGTCCCTCAATTCCGAACGATAGAAAGCTTAAAAACGCAGATGGCTCAAGCGGTAGGTACATCTACAAATGTTCAGAATGTGCAGCCCCCACCTGATCAGTCAAGTGAGACTGCACCCCCTACTCGAAACAATCCGAGTTTGGAACAGGAAATCAAAGTGTCTTCACTAGTAAGTCAGCATATGGGGAGTACTCTGGATCAAGAGGATTCTAATAATGATGAAAACATAGAGAGTGCAACCCCTCCTCACTCGGATTCGCCCCGCAGTTCGAATGGAACGAATCAAGAAAGTATTAGTCCTGGCACTGAAGGATCACATAAACGAAAGGCGAAAAAACAATTTGGTTCGGATGTGACCAATTCCTTCGCAAACTAAAGTAGACGCTTCCCATTAAATTGTGGGAAGCGTCTTTCATTTTTCATTTAACAATCCGATTTAATGAGTTCATCTATTGGGAAATCTATGACGAGGGTTATCTTAAGTATTCATAAGTGTAATTGCCTGCGCTGTCATAGACATTGCATGATTCTAGTCCACATGCTTGGTAGAGTATATCAAATGTGGACTGCATGAGTGCAGGCAAATTTGCAGTATTCTCATCGATAATGACTCCTGGGAAGAGGATTATATCCTCGCCTTGCGCAAATGGTTGTTTTCCAATATGCCGTACCCTTACAAGGGCTTTGCCCATATGGATGACGCTCAAGAACACCACGAATGGGACGGTGATGTTTTGACTTTTGGCAAACTCCATGTAATGGTGTAGATGCCTGAGGGCTGTATTGGTGATTAGGGGCAAATCGACTTCCCAAGACCCGTTATCGTCTTTTTCGTAACAAATTACCTCACAGGATTCCATGCCACCGTTTCGGTATATCTGATAATAGTATTCCTCTGCTGATGTTGAATGCTTTTTGAGTCCGTCCAGATTAAAGGTTACGGTGTCTCGGCCTGTTATTTGTGGGAATAGCTCCATCATTTCCTGTCTCTTCCCCTTGAGATCTATGTTTTCCCTGTCCCCGAGCGGTATTACATGCAACAAAACGGTTCCATCATAGGTTGGACTAGGGTTTGCTATATGTTTTGCCTTAATTCGAACTTCTCTAAATTGCTCTGCGCTTTCTTTCCATCCGTGTGTTCTTAACATGGCCTCTCGAATCTCCCTTACATCCATTTGATACTTTCCGGTGTTGGTTCGTTTAAAAAACTTGGAGTCGTTTTTGAATATGATCATATGCGGGGCCTGCAGACTACGCGGCACGTCTATAATGAATACCAGCCGATCCGGATCGTAATGGATGGCCGCGTATTCGATTCCGGATAATCTTGGGACTAAGTTGTCCCGGATTACGCTATCCAAAAATTGTTTCAGTTGTTCGACGTTTACGGGATCTCCGTTTCGGGGATCTTTAATGCCGGTTACTTCTTCCGAATAGCCTGCATTTTTCCCGTCTTCTTGGGCTTCTTTTATTCCGAAGATAAGCAACCCACCGTTAGTGTTTGCCATGGCCGATAAGTCGGCCAGAAACTCCTTTTTCCCTGCATCGCTTGGATCTGGTCCTTCTTCTTTGTATTCCAGTGTGATCGATTCAGGTACTTTGTTGCTTATAAGCTGGCCAATGTCTTCTGCGGTTAGATCTGCAATGCGCTTGCCATTTAATCTCATGGGTAGTTGCCCCCTTTGAATTGGTTTCATAAAGAATATCCATTCCACTTTCCTCTGTTTTTATTACGTTTGGCTCGTCCTGGCTGTTTCAACTATTTTCCATAATTCTTGAGCTTTCTTTCGAGAACGACACCTCTATATGCAGACCCTGGCATTACGATCGCCGGCGCGTTAAAACGGGCTATAACGGCAACGATAAAGGATGTTCGCCCTTTAAAATTGCATTAACTCATGAACTTCGTAGCAAAAGGCAACTTCTGATCAAACCATAAAGCGATCCACTCATTTTCGCTCGAAGGGATGGAATTGATGTTTTCCGTACAATGTTGATTCTATTGATTTATATTTCAGTCTACACAGGGTCGAGCGTGGCGGCGTGTCTTCCGGCCAACATCCAGGAGCTGCAGGAAACCGCGCGACTAAGAACATTCAGAAATACCTTCGCTAGATGGCCTACCTTAAACACCCAGCATTGGCTGCGGCCCGGGCCGTTGCTTCAGAACCGGAAGAGCTCGGTCATACCGCATCTTCGGCGTCGCGCCTCCGAAGGAGTCATCCAGCAGATACAGGAACCTGAATTGCAGAACAGCCAACCTAGTCACGTTAGCTCAATACACTATTTTCAGCCCAAAACTTTATTTTCTCGGTATGAAATTTTTCTTTTGACACAGGCTGCCGTCCGTACGCTATGTTACCGCAGTCGCTAAACCTAAAAGAATCATGAAATGTGAGCAGTCGTTGTTTTATCCGGTCGTGGTGGCCTTGGAGCTAGACCCGCTTTTGGTTAATCCAAAACCATCATAAAATATGTGAGCAACTGTTGTTTGATCAAGCTCACGATCCTGAAGCGCTGCTGTCGTTATCGCTAACTCGTAAGCACCATGATACCGTGCTTGATTCGTTGTAACGATCCAAACTACCAGTACATTTATATGAATTCTTATGATAGATTTACATTATTTTCAGTTGAGGAGTGAAGATTTGAGAAATCAAGGTTGGGGATTTATACTTATATTTATAGACTGACTTCACAATATAAAACAGCGACTGAAATGGACGAAAATAATGTCCAAGACGGCCGCTGTTTTTATTATGTTATTCCTTTTTGTTAGATAAATTCTTACTTTGTATTTGAATAATATTAATATCAAATACAAAATGATGTATAATCAAATATTAAATGAGTTTATATAAAATTTGTATTCCGTTTTAATTATGTTTATATATGATTAATATTCTATTATAATTGTATACGAATGAGTTTGATGTTATTGCTGAAATTTACCATAGCTATATACACTAAATATCTTTTGAAAAATAATGGACGCCAAAAGGCGTCCTATTGTATTCCATATTCTTCTTTTAAGGCCCTCTCGATATGTTCTTGAACATACCTTCTAATAAACGCATCTCTTTTACCCCAGTCCTCATCTTTCCGGAATAATCCTACTTTCCTTACTCGCTCTGAATCAGGCAATTCAGCCCACGCCTGGATAGCCTGGTCTTCGAGTTTTCGTTCGACTCGCATGCGGCCCAACATTTCATTTATACGCTCTGTTTTTTGTTCTTCAGGAGATTTTTGAGGTGGTTGCAACTGGCGTTGTTCCTCAAACAGTTCTTTGGTAACTCGTTTAACCTCTTCCATAATTTCAGATTTTGCAATTTGAAAATTATCCTCGAATTTAGACTCCATCATTCGTTTGATCGATTCAATATCTATAAGGGTATCGCCTGTAGACCAATCTGGAGGGAACGGTCGCAATTCATAGATACTAGGCAACTGTTCAAAGATTATTCGAAGACTGAATTCCTTATCTCTGCACTCTTTAATATACTTTCCGATCTCCAAGTCGAATTCATTATATACTTTTTCACCCATGATTCGGTTGACATAATGAATATTTTTGTTTTCTAACGCCTTGAACCACTGGTCTACAGTGTTATAGTGTTTGTCTATTAATTTTGAAAACTCAGTAATCTTCCAAGCCTTCTCTAATTCCATATCATACCTCCTTCATCTGTGATGCATAAGTGATATGTAGATCACAAGTGTTGCTGTTATATTATTCTATCATAAATACTTCATAATAAGTCGTCTTATATGTATGATTGACTAGTAAAAATGTGTTTTTGTATTAAAAAAAACCTCAAAATCAATGAATCACATATGATATGTAGATCACTTATAGATAATCACAAATGAATAAGTGATGAACATGCGGTGACCCATATATGATTCATAAGAGAATAGTGCGTTAATGGTCTGATTAACATGTGAATCATATGCCACATACAATTCATCACTAGTGATGAATTGTACTATAATACAGATGACAAAGAGTTACCCGTATACAAATTCGGATGACTAAATGAAGAAATTATAATAGTATATTAGATAATATATTAATTAACATACTATTTAAAAGGAGTGAAAATAATTTGAAGTTCCTTGGCATGGTTATAGGCGGGATATTTGCAGCCATTGGACACACAATGGCGTTTATAATCAAAACTGCATTCATTGCTGTCCGAAGATTTACTATGGATCCCGCAAACAAAAACTCTATCTGGAATATTCAAGCTTTATCGATCCTTACAATGTTAATACTATGCTTCTTATGGTTAGTAGGGAAATTCCAAGACATTGTGTACGGTGTTGGGGAGCCGGTGTTTTACCGAGCGATCCCACTTTTACTATCTTGTTTGTTAGGGCATTTGATATACTCATGTCCATTGTTATTCAAAAGTGTTTATGCAAAGCCCATCATCCAAACCTTTCTTAATGTAGTAAGTATTATGGCCGTCGGCCAAATTATCATGAGGTTTGTACCAGATATGCTAGGACTACTGATTTCAGGTGTCATGTTTATCGGGGGCATTGCCCTAACACTTTATTACACACTCCACCTGAATATACGATCGACTATATTCAATAAACTCTCCACTATCGTTGAAGTGTCGGAGATGGCTTCAAAAGGGAAACCGGGAGAGAAGAAGGGGGACTCAAATAAAAAAGGCATTTCAAATATGGATCTGATGGAAATGGATAGATTAGATCTGAATCAAATAGATCTGAATAAAAAAGGACTGCCTTGAACATTTGCGATATTACTCAGAGGATTGTAAACTTGAGCTTTTTACTACAGTTCCTACAAAGGATCGTCAAAGTGAACTGAAAGTATTAAAAAGAGGTGATCGTGCGCAGCATGGTCAAATTATTGGTGGTACGGGAGCTGGTAAAACTCTGTTGGCTACTAATCTAATCACTCAGGATTTGCTCAATGATTTTATTGGCTCAACCATCATAGAACCGAAAGGTTCCCTGATAAACAGGTTGTCTAATTTTATGGACCGGACAGGAAGAACTTATCGCCGGTTAGATCCTGAATACGAATTTACTGACTGCCTCAATCCATTTTTTGTTCCTGAAGGAAAAGATATCGAGCCAATGACTGAAGCGAACGTTTCAGCTTTTCATGGTTATCTTGGGCCAGATTCAGAGCAATATTTTAAAAGTCGATCTACACAGCTATTACGGGTTGGCATTAAAGCGCTTAAAATGGTCATGGGTAACGATTGTACTTACAATGATTTAAACCGATTAATTCAACCAATTAATGATGATTTCCGAGCAGAAATAATGTCAGAATTGATTGGAAGGGAATCGGAGGTTCCGCTTCTCCTTGAATATACGCGCAACATGGCAAGTGGGGGGAAATTACAAGAGCACGCAATGCAGACTTATTCGAACCTCTATGACTATTTAAGTGAGTTGACATCAAATAAATACATTCAACGTATTTTTTGTGGTCCATCAACATTTAACATTGACGATTCACTTAGCAACGGTGAAGTGGTCCTCGTTAACGGGGCATATGGTACACTCCAGACTTTAACCTACACAGTTGGCCGCCTATATTTAAATCTCTTACGAGCCAGTACATTTCGACGGAATCTGAAAGAGAAGGTACGCCCTCATCAATTAACCGTCGATGAAGTAGAGATGTTTGCGGATGAAGAATTTTCAACATTTCTGGAAATGGCACGCGAATTTGAAGTATATGTTAATGTAATACATCAGGGAAATGTTCAAATGGAGGACGTGAGCGAACGTCTTGCAGGCATGGTAAAACAGAATGCTGTACAAAAATTTATTCTGGCCGGCCTAGATAACGACGATGCCGAATATTATGCGGACATGATTGGTGAAGAATATCAAATTGGCCAAAGTAGTGGAACGGATGAGATGTCAACCACTGGGTTTAAGACGCAGTTGAAAGAAGAAAAACGATATCGAATCTTACCCAGCCAAATAACTCGACTGAAGGGGTATAACCCTGAAACCGGTGAACCTGGAGAATGTCTGTTTAGAGGGGTTCAGAACAATGTAAGGATGGATCCTGTAATCGGACTCGTCTATCCCTTGCCACGTAAGCTATTTGCGCCTATTGAAGTAATAATTGAGAATGATACCCTCCAGGACAACAAAGATGAAGTAGGGCAGGAAGAATGTCCTGTGTCTATTGTTAAAGAGAATTCGATGGATACTCCATTGCAATCGAGTGTAGATGGAGTAGGACAGGAACAAGTGAAGAAGTTAGAAAAAATAAAACAGAAAGCCATGGAAGCAAAAAAGCAAAAGAATACAGCTGCAGAAAAGGAAGATGGAAGTATAGATAACGTTATTCGCAATTCCGTATGGGATACCGGGGGAGAGGAAGGAGAGAAAGTTGAGACTATAAATAGTAAAACAGTTGAGTCAGAGATTATACCAGTGCAAGAAAAACAAGAGCCACAACAAGCATCGATCAATACGAAACTAAATGAATTAGAGAAGAAGCTAACTCTTATTGGACGAGCTGGAAGGATCAACAGTGATTCTGAAGGAGGTTAAATATAGAGCAAAAAAGGCAAGCGATTTTCTCGTTTGCCTTTTTTATATAGAGATCATTATTCTTCTTCTTCAGTAACATCAAGAAACAAAGGATTAAACATCTCAAACGCCTTTTGTCCAAGAGGAGTAAGTCGGTACAACTTTTGTCTTCCAGAGCTATTAAACTGAGCGAATCCCAAAGCTTCTATCCAGCAAACTGCAAAATTGAGTTCGCCGCGTCGGACACCGCTTTTAAGAGATAAATCTTCTTTGTTCCAATCTTTTTTTGAAAGTGCCAGCATAATTAGCTTTGGACCGTTAGGTAGGTTTTTGATCATTTGTTCTAGATAATCTTTTAGAGTTCCTTCAATTTCAAAATCATTTGTCATTGCTAATACGCTCCTTATCGTTAACTATTCAATTAATTAATATATTAGCACATATGATAGTTTAATAACATACAAGCAATATTTAACAGCAGATTATACAACAAATGGTGATATGAATGCAAATATGTATACAATAAGTATAACCTAAAATTTACTACAATAACCAAGTTAAAGTTACCCTCTTGTCTATATATTGAAACACACTCTGCATAAATAAAGGTTGAAAGTTTTAATGTATCAATGCAGTATGTTACGAATTACCAAGTAGAGATCGCACGAGGTTTTCATTTCGATTTCCATGCTTGTGTTGGTATTCTTTGCTACTGCACGTTTAAAAACATTGCGGTATTTATAGGAGTTAATAAAAGAAATGTCTATAAATTTACCCTTCATTCCCTGGTCAAAATGGATTTGTCCCTTATGTTCGTCATAAGCTTTAATTTGGTTAAGGTTAGCATATATACCACTTTTAACACGGAAGAATTTTTTTCTCTCCAACTTCTCTTCAAGGATCATGTAATCGTGCAAAGTCTTCACTTCTGAGAATACGTTGTCTGCTGAATGATATCTTACACAGTTATCTCCGTCTACCTGAATAAATAAAACACTATTTAGATCAATTTCGATTAGTTCGAAAGGACTATCGTTGGTTTCCGGTAAATCAAAATGACCACAAATTATCATTAATTGGTTATAGTCAGCTTGATAGGCATCTGCAAACTTACGTAGGGTTTGGGGCATAGGAATAATTTGAGCTCCTGATTTACGATTGACGCCGAGTTCAACATCACGAATGTAGCCATGGGATAACCCGCTTCGTCTTGCTGCTTCTCGTAAACTATAATTGCAAGATAAGCGCAATGCATTGAGATATGAACCTATTTGATCATTCATCTGAATAATTCCCTTCTGCAAAATGGTATAGGAGAGTATAGGCCAGATAGCCTAAACTTTAGGGGGTTAGGAGTCCTGCATTTTCATTGTTGTGTATAGAACTTCTGTAAATATATCATGATTAATCGTTTATGGGAAAAAAATCCTTTAATTAAGATTTTAAGCAAAAATTAAGTTAGTTTACAGAAAATAAATACAATAAATGACACGTCGAATTATGTCGATTATAAGTATTAATTGTCGATTGTTGACACCATGGGTTATTTCTGGAAAAAAATTATTGACCAAATATTAGGGTGTATAGTACAATTCGACTGTACTAAAAATAGTACATAAGTAATGGCAACTTGTTTTCATAGTCTGAATTTTATTATACCAATTAGTAAAATTAAGTGTTAAGAACCAGTGACCCAAGGAAGGGAAGATTTATTATGGAAATACAATTAACAAAGGTAGAAGTTACTATTTTGATCGAAGGAAACCAGGGAGATAGAAACTTCTCCGCATATATTCCAGAACTTCGACTGGGAGCAATGGGCCACACGAAAGAAGAAGCTAGAGAAAATGTTATTGACCTTGCAATGGTAGAGAAACACCGCCTACTTAAAACGACAAAGGAAAATGCGCCAGTCATCGAAAAATTAGAGTTGTTGATATAAATGTCCAAAATATAACAGGGAGAAGGATAGCAAATAACCTTCTCCTTTTTTTGTACATATTCGGTATTGAGTGAAATCACGATTTAATTAAACAATAGAATCAATAAAAAATTTTGAGAAAATCGTAAATAAGCATATAATCAAAGTAGGTTACAGAGAGGAGGCTTGAAACAATTGTACCATTTTTTCGACCCATCACTATTGCCCGTGACGACAACGGATCAGGACGGGAACATATTATACGTGCGCACACATGGTCTGCATTATTATGGTTACCCTGACTTAATTGCGGAGCATGGGGGAGAAGAAGAGGAACAGTTGCTTCTCGATATTCTGGATGGAATCTTTAGCCTTACATTTAATTTTAATGTCAATACCACATGGAATTATAACGGAAAACTGATCAAATTAGAATTGGGTAATGATGAACTGGTACATGTGGTCTATACAAAAATAGATGCAGCTCGGATTATCACAATTCTGAATATTGATACTGGTCAACCGGTTAAACATATTTCTAAGGGACTATCGGAACTGTACGATCATCCAGATGCTGAAATCGCAGGCGATATATATTACGGCAAAGAGATTTTGAGGTATCTCATAGAGCAAGTGAAAGGAGGGATGGTGTACGATGATGAAGTGGTGATGAACTATAGAGGGTATGTTTATGGAATTCATGGCACATGTGATCGCATGGGGAAACACATTGTAGAGATTCAATTACTAGAATCACTTGAAAATCAGCCAAAGACTAATAAAAGAAAGCCAAGTCACCTAACACGAATAAAATAATTCTTCTCTTTCCAATACTCGTATAGTAATATACTAATATATTAATTAGATAATTATTCAATATACCGTAGTAAAAGTATTGAAGAAGGGAGTATGCAATGGCAAAAGAGCCATCAAACATAATTGACGAACTGGAATTCGTCCTTACTCACCCGTCGTGTAATGCGAGTGTACTTGAAAAGTTTTATAACAATTGGCTTTTTATGTTAGATACTGTGCCCCTATTCGCAATCGTTGACCACATGAAAAAACATAAGCCAGGATTGTTAAGCGAATGGTCAAAAATAAATAATACGGTACTATCTCTTTTGAATGAGATGGAGCCAGATAGTAAAGTTAATCCCGGATCAGGAGCGCAAATCATTAGCATCCAAATCGATATTTCAGGTCTGCAGCCAACAAGGAATGGAGTTTATCAGGTTTTATGGGAAAGCGAACTTGAAGAACCTATAGTTAATGCACATTTCAAAACGAAATCACTTAGCGTTATTGATAAACATTTTGGAATTTTATATCTTGTGGGATTTAGCCACCTTGATGTAAACCGATATCATCTTTACGTAAAAATAGGGAGGAAAGCATGATGAATGAAGCATTAGTAACCAACCCGATTCAGGAATACAAAACATCGCTGCGTCGTAAACAAATTCACCAAGGCGTTGTCATCGGAGTAGAAAATCACGCACCACTCGGAAAGAATATGCAATGTGCGCTAATTAAATTGAACAACGGTTTGAAAGGATTGATTTTTGAAGATCAATTCGATCAACACAAATACCGGTCTCTTGTTGGATTTATTGACCATACAATCGACTTCATGGTACTGGATGTTACTAAGCTCGGAAAAGATGCTGAGAAGGTAAAAGTGTTTGATGAAGAGAAAGGAATTGTCCTTTTATCTCGTGTCCAGGCTAACGAAGAATTGCAGGAGGAATTTTGGGACACAGCTGACTTGCATCACGTCGTTACGGGTCACGTTTCAGGTTTTGAGGATGAGCGACTTTATGTTCGAGTAAAAGGCGTCATCTGTGTAATGCCTATTCAAGATTACGAATATGATTGGACCATATCCGGCCGTAGTCTAATACCACTAGGAACAGAGATAACAGTTAAGATTACTCACATTGATCGCGAGAAGAAACATGTGCGTATATCGAGAAAGGAATTGCTCGAAGATCCTTGGGATCGTGTACATGAAAAGTATGGTGTTGAAAACTATTATGCTGGTCGTATAACCAGTGTGGTTCAAGACGTGGGGGTATTTGTGAAATTGGAGCCAGGCGTTGAGGCCCTTGCATGGTTTCCAAATAAAATGCCGCGCGATGGTATTCTTGAGGGGAAAACTTGCACGATTCGCATAAAGAATGTTAATGCAAAGGGTCGTAGAATTGCCTCAAGGATCGTCGCGTTCCCTCATGAACTCACCTAAGGGAAGGACGAGATCTATTGGAACATTTTGTATCCCCATTGATAAAAGCACAGATGAATACCGTATTACCGGAAAAGCCACAGTGGGATGATCCCTATGCTTTTATTACAAATCTTAGCCCACTGCCCGCGAATGATTTCTACTATATAGAGGAGAAGATCAAGAAGAATTGGATTACCGAACGAGACATCGAGTTAACCAAGTTTATGTACATTCATCGGTGGGTAGTTCTTGACCAAATAAAACGTCTTTTCTTTCCAGAAGTAGATAGAGACCTATCAGTAAGGAAAAGAATAAATCGTCTCCTAAAACTAGGACTTATAAGACGCATTCAGTGGACAAGTTATTCCGGTGGCACCGATCGAAACAGACCGAGCATATACGAGCTAGGTGACAGTGGTGCTGACATATTGAAGTTTAAATTTGGTATGTTCTTGGGACACAGAGATCCAAGATACGCAAAGCCGGCAACCATGTTATTCCGCTATAAGTACATTATAACCAATGAACTTTACATCAAGCTGCGTGAAGCATTTGATATGGTGTATTTTGAATTTCATCCGACCCTGAAATGGAAAGAAGAACAGGTTATTCCGACAGCGAAATATATTCTCCGAAATCCCAAAGGCCGTGACTTACCGTTTTATCTTCTCTGTCATCGCGAAGATGAAAAATGGGTAAAAACAATTCGCTTTCAAGCTCGGTTTTTCAAAGAGCATATCAAAAACGTTGAGCCGGAAGCAACTCTTGTTGTATTAGTTTCATCCGATGACAAAGCAATACTCGCGAGCAAAATAGCGGAACAGGAAGGTGCGGCACAGTTTACCTGGTATGTCACCGATAAGGATTTACTTTACGATAAAGTACATTTATCAAAAGGCTTTTTCTTCTTCAATAATGGAAAGAAGACATATTATGATTTAGGATGACACGAAGGGGAGGAGTCAAAGTGTGTTATATACCATGAAAATAGAATTACTCACTAATGATCGACAACATGAATTACTAACCCAGGTTATGCTACGATTTAACCAAGCGTGTAATTATATCAGTGAGATAGGGTTTCAGACAAAAACCCATCGAAATAAGATCAAGCTATCCAAAGAATGTTATAACCTCGTGAGAGAGACACACGAGCTGCCATCGCAAATGGTCGTTCGAGCGATAGGCAAGGTTGTCGAGGGGTACAAAGCGGGATCCAAAACCAAACTAACTTTTGGGGAAACAACGTCGGTCGTTTATGATACAAGGCAAATTGCATTCAAATGGATGAATTTTATTTCGATATCGACTATTGGAGGACGAATTGAAATTCCCTTCCAGGTTGCAGGGTATCGGTTAGGAACCTATGATAGACGAGTGACCGGACAAGCAGATTTGATCCTGCAGGACGGAAAATATTACCTGCTGCTTCAGGTGGATCTTCCCGAAATATCGAACATCACAACAATCGATTTTAAGGGAATCAGCACCTAAATACGTGTATGTTAATTAGTATATTAATATACAGATCGAATTAACGATTACCGCCGGTATAGGCAGGAAGGAGGGGCAGTAAATGAAAAGGCTATTTCTATTATCTGAAGACCCGGATTTCAAAGAATGGATCACTGAGGAATTAAGTACCGTTGGACGATTTACTCGTACTTTAGAATCCTTTGATTTCTTTTTTCCGCAATGGGCAGCAGCCACAGAAAATGAGAATGTTGATATTTTAGTTGTGACTGAAACAGTAATCGAATCAGATACAGCCTTCTTAGGGATTTGTCGATCGATCAATCGAGATTCTAATACCTTGGTTATCTTCATCCATTATCGAGATGAAGATGATTTAATCCAAACGCTGAAAGACGAGAAAAACATTTGTATTTCATGGAGAGATTTAGAAGAGGGGTTAATTGAAAAGCGGATAGCCCAACACGATACGATACAGCAGCTCTACGCTCGTAACACTGACGGAGTAAAACAAAATGAAGAAACAGAAATCGGAAATCCAAGTGTTCAGGTAACTGAGACCTCTCACCAGGCTACTCAGCAGCCTAAATTGGAACCGGAGCTCCCAACGGCAGAAAATCAATTTATTGAATGTGAAAAAAACGTCTCGAATTCAAAGACACTTGATGAACCGGATAAGGATCTTAACGACGAGCATAGAAGCAAACAGGTTAATGCTGATCCTATTAATTATCCTTATTCCGACTCCAATCAAGAGAGGCTCGATCAACAGGATGAAGTTCCTCATTCGAATCAGAAGGCAGACATAGAGAGCAGTTTAGAAAATGCCTCGGAAGGCGAGATCAATGACTCGACGAATTTAGATCACCTTCCGAATAGAAAATCCCCAAGAAAAATGGGCGTACCTCTCCCGAAAATTCCCGGATTCGGTTCACAGGGAAAGCAGGTCGTTTATAAAGATCGGATTCTATTGCAAGATCGAATAATCGGAAATGTAGTAATAGCTGTTGCAGGAACAGATCGTAGATCTGGAACAACTTATAATGCCATTCAAATTGCAAGCTACATAGCTTCCGAAAATCATGAAGTCGCATGTGTTGAATTATTAAATCAGTCCATAAATCCTTCAGTATTTAAATATTGGAACTCTACGAATAAAGAAGCAAAGAAATTAGATAGAGGATTTCATGTTTCTGGTGTGGATTTTTTTCCGAATTCTGATTTTGAAAACTATATAAGAATTTTAAATGCAGGATACAAATATGTAGTAGTTGACTTGGGACAAATAGTGGTGCATGGGGATAAACAATCAATAGAGGGGACATATTTCAAGGAGTTTTTAAGAGCAAATTTAACCCTTATCAGTTCGGGATCAGCACTATGGGATACCCAATCCTTAATTCAATTTTTAGATCGTCTATTCGTGAACTCCTGGACTAAGACATGCAATATTATGGTCAATCTTGCTGACACAAAGGGATTCGAAGAATTAACCGGAATTTTCACAAAAAAAGAAAGAAAAGAGCTGCAGTTGAATTTTATGATGAATTCATTCAACTCTAATCCATTTGAAAATAACAGAGATATATCTGATGTTCTTTCAAATTTATTGAACCCTGTTTTACCAATGAAAGAAAAAAAACGCAAATTTACTTTCTTCAAAAAGAGACATGTAAATGATTAAGGAGGCTTGCGATCTTGTTAAAGTTTTCGGTAAAGAAAAATTACATTTTTGCTTTATTAATCTTGTTGGTTGGTTTCGGTGGTCTACTTGGATATGACCTATATGTTAAACCTTATGTTCTTGCTCAAAAGGTCGTGAAGGTAAAAGCACCTGCGAATAGCTATTTACCTAAAAATTATGTTCTGACATCTAAGGACGTATATCTGGACTCTGTTCAATCGAAGGATGTTCCAGCTAACGCAATTCGTGATCTGACTGAGATCGAATCAAAAATTCTTAATGTAAGTGTTAGTGATGGAGTTATTCTTACTGAAACCTTAGTTGATGTAAATGACTTAGAGCCCAAAGAAGGAGAGGGTATCTTCCCAATTCGTAAAGAAGATATCTACGCAATAAACGGGTCACTCCGAGCTAGAGATAAGGTTGATCTTTACTTGGTTTATCCTGAAGAACAACGCAAAAAGCAGCAGGCTCAGTCAGTGGTGACCGGAGTAGAACAAGATCAAGTAGAAAACGAAGCAGTTGAGAAGAAATCATTCTTAAGTGATATATCAGTCAATTATGTAAGAACTGATGATAATAACGATGTTCGTGACACTGAAGATGGTAAAACCACGAATCGAGTGACTTCTACTGGAAAGGTTTCGACGCCGGAACTACTTCTAAGTGTGGAGCAAGGCTTAGAGCTTAAGGGGTACCTTGAACTTGGCTACAAGCTGTGGATAGTACGTATTAATTAGGAGGATCATACATGAAAATTTTTACGTATGGATTAGATAACATAAACATCCAGCACCTGAAGGATGCCGGTTATGAGGTCGTTACTCAAAGCATTCTTCCGGATAATTCTCAAGTAGGCGACAGCCTATTTGTATTTACGGCAGAGCGTGTTTCACCAAACCAATTATCGGAGATTAGAAAAACTTATCCGGAAGCGTCTTTACTCTACTGGTTCCAATCCAAAAAATTAAGACAATTAGAATCTGTCTATCTGATTTGCGAAAGTCACGGGATTTTCTTTTTACCTCCCCGGACGACGACTGATGGATTCATCGAAAAAGTGAAGTATGTACTTGAAGAAGATGTGGTACGTCTTAGTCGTATCATTGGTTTTTTCGGGTCTGGACCTGGAATAGGATGCACGAGTATAGCAAAGACAATTGCAAAAAGAATGGCCTCCACGAATAAAAAAGTCATCCTATTAGGATTGGACCTTTATGATCCAGGATACCTGGATTCTGCAAGTATAAGCTTGGATCGGCTGCGGTCGCGTATAACTGGCAGAATGTTATATGAAAAGGATTTTGACGGATTCATAAAGCAGGATGGTTACAGCTATTTGCCGGGAAACTTCGATTTTCTATCCGCTCAGGATTATACCGAGGATGAGATCGAGTACTTGCTGGAAGAATGCCAAAAACATGCTGATGTGGTCCTTTGCGATTTCGGTAGCATTCCTGAAAGTGCTGCATGGTACATAGGGATGCAGCGATCAGCAATTCGTCTTTTAGTCACCCATCCAAAACACGCTCATCGTCTACTGGATGTTATGGAATTGGCTAAGCACATGGATCTTCAAGCTTATGATTTTCAATTGATCATAAACCGTAATAATATCTCTGATGCTGTAACTAGTCGAAATCTCGCCGTCCAAACGGGCAGCGAAGTGATTTTAGAAATACCTCACTATGAGGGGTTACCTGATTCGCTGCCATTAGGAAAGAAAGAATTACAGGCAGTTGATGAAATAGTCCAGGCGCTTTTGGTTTCCGTTGGATTAAACGAACAGATTAGGAAGAAAGGCGGTCTGTTCTCATGAATAGAGTTGTAAGCGATGAGAGTGAAAGAAAGTTTCGGCTTAAGGAACGGATATTTCAGAAGAACACTAGTGGAAACGAAGACTTTCAAAACTACTTGGTGAATATGAAAACTTCCTTGAGCAATGAAATAAACAGAGAAAGTTCTCGTCATGGGTATGATGATCTTCAAGCGTTAATCGGTTACTCAGGTGCCATCGATTATTTTATGAACGAGATCGAAAAACACATCAGAAAACAACCCTTTAACGGTCAATTACCTGCAGCGTATACGGAAGTACGCGAAGCGCTTTTTCAGGAGTGGAAAGGGTTTGGTCCCGCCTATCACTGGCTTACAAATAAAAAATATGCTGACTCCACGGGGATGCAGATTATTGGTAAGCAGATATTTTTCAATGATAAAGGACGATTTGTTCAGTACCCGTATGAAATGTCATCCGACAACCGCGTTGAACAATTACGACGACAGCTTATGACCTCGGATCCAAGTTTGAAATTGAACAGGGACAATCCATCGGCTGAATTAAAAATGGACGACCCCCTATGGCCCGGAAGATATATTCGTCTTGCGCTGTGGGTTCCTCCGAGAGTGTGGGATGGTTTTACAACGATATCTATGCGGCGCCAAGTTGTCGAATATTTAAGTTTGGATGATCAAGCCGGCACAGGAGCAATCCCTTCAGAAGCGATATCAATGATTCGTGCTTTAAGTCAAACATATCGAAATACGATTATCGCTGGACCCGTTGGATCGGGTAAAACCACATTCGCCAATACTATTGTAGGCGAACAACTGAATAATGCTACATCATGCATGGGCGTGGTCATGATCGAAAAACACCCGGAATCCATTTTACCTTACCAAATTAAGGGGCATCGGATTATTCCGATAAAGGCTGCCAATGAGGAGTTAATGGAAGTTGGAGTTGAGTCATTGCGTCATGACCCGAACATACTTTATATGACGGAAATGAGATATAACGAATGGGAGTTTTACTTGTGGAGCGGTGAGAAGGGGTATGACGGCATGACCGGAACCTTTCACACCATTGATGCGGAGGATATTCCTTATCAAGGGGCATTTGCAGTATCCACAAGATTAGGCGGCAGTCTAAAAGGACATTTGATGTCTGCACTAAAATCTTGTGAATTGGTCTTCATTCTCAAATCTGACGGCGATGGAAGTCAAAAGCGTCTCACTCGAATCTCTGAAGTGTACTACGACGAAGCTGACAACACTGTCTATGCACATGACATCATGCGGTATGAGAAGGGGAGCTGGTCTTATCACAACAAGTTATCGAATGGAATATTAGAGCGAATGGAAAGAAAAGATGCTGCAGCAACGAAAACTTTTTTAAATGAATTGGATATTCTATCTTTACTAAAACCGATGGTAAATCCAATCAAAGAAAGTATTAAATCTCGTATGGTGCTAAGGGAAGGGTCCTAACACATGGTAACATTTCTTGTTCGGATACTGTTCCATATGCTTATTGTGTATGGTATGTGGTTGATGATCACTCCTATACTTGATAATTATTATCTGTCTGTAAGTAAAAGGATTGATTATCGAAGAACTGCAAAATCAAGGCTGGTCGGAAAAAAACGGGAGAAAATAAGAGGAAAGCAATCATTTTTACTGAATCGTCACCTGGACAATATGTTGTATTTAACGAAGAACAATTATCAATCGGGAGCAAGTGTGAGACGGTTTTATCTGAGTACCTGCTTTGTGTTCATTTCGGTATTACTAATTGTACTTATGACTATACGCGAACTTCCAGTTCAATTATCTGCCGGAGATTCACTATTGCTAGAAGATACAGCCGTAGGTATTCTTCCTATCCAATCGATGTGGCGCTTTTCGTTACTCTTATCCTTTATAGCAGGTCTACTCCCTTACTTACGATTAAGGTATTCTTTTTCGCAACGCCGAAATAAGGGGAGCTATGATCTATTAGAAGTGATAAAGATTTACGCCAAATTTGGTTATCTCAATGTAAGTGCTGCCTTAACCAAGACTGCGGACTTCGTAAGCAATGATAACGTTTTGAAGAGACCTTTATTATTAATGGCTGAAGTTTTTGCGGGGTATGCAGATGTGGAGGAACTAAATCAAGGTGCCATGCGCTTTTCCTCTACCATTAATACAACATTCGGTAATATATTTGTCTCTAACCTAATCTATGCTGAGCGTGAGAGTAACCGCCAACTTCCTTCTGCGCTTCTGGAATTAACTCAGATGATGGAGCAGCAGAGAGGAACAATTCTAGAGGTGAAGTCCAATAACCGGGACGCAATTCAACTAGGCTTATTCGGAAATATATTAGTTCTCGTGTTATCGGTAGGTACTTTTATTTATCTTTTAACACCGAAGATCTATTTAAAATTACAATTTCAAACGACGACGGGGTTGACCTTCTTTGCCATCATTGTCAGTAGTTTGTTTATATCTTTTCTAATCTCAACGATCCTGGCAAAGCCGAAGTTGGATTATCATTAAGGTCAATTATTAGAAAAGGGAGGTTACCATGGAGAAGGTGTTTATAATTCTCTCTGTTGTTGGAATTGCATACTTATCATTTGTCGTTTTTCTAACTAGCGGAAAGAGAGATGTCAATGAACGGTTCCGCAAACAATTAACGCTTCAAAGTGTCCGTCAACGTCTGCAGTCGGAAAAGCTTCAGAACCTTCTTGCTGATGCCGGGGTACCGACTACTTCGGGTAATGTGAATTTGTTTCGTTTTGGAGCAACCATTCTTTATTTGGCAGTCCAACTCACGATTGATTTTATTCGAGGCAATCCATTAAATCCAATGGACTTTCTGATTGCAGCGGGCATTCTACTGGCTGCCAGCAGTGCAAGGTATGCGCCATTAGGGGCTATATTAAGGCGTATATATAAGACCAATATCATGAAAAAGGATGGAGAATTAATTTCATTCCTCAGACTATATGAGAACAATCGTATGAAAAAAAGAGGACATACGGAATTTGGTGCTTACTGCGTGGAGGTTGCCATTCACTTTCAATACATTCGTCAGGATTTGTATCAACTCGCTGAACTCGCCGTCGAAGAAGGGACTGAAAAGGCAATAGATTGGTTCTGCGGCCAGTTCCCCAAGGAACATCAATTCATTGCAGATTTCCGGAGTATATTACTCTCAACTGAAAGCATGGAAGAAGACGAGGACGTTTTGGCGTACCTAAATATGCAGAGCAAGATAATTGCCAAAATTTCAGCAGATAACTATGAACGGAAATGGTCCAGTATCGGTAGTATCTCCACTTTCGTGACCCTGGTACCTTCAGTAACGACATTCATCATGATTGTAAGCTTATCACTCATGTATGTAATGCTGATTAAAAGCCAGTTTAACGGAGTGAGTTTATATCAATAAATTAGTTTTGTAGGATCCATCCATATATTAAAAGGAGAGGGTGAGATACAAGTGTACGAAAGAGGTGGTTAGGATGTGAAGGTGGAAAAAACGAAAAGTACAAAAGAAGAACTTGAAAATAAAAATCAAAATCAACCAATAGAGGAGAATATACTCATGAATCAAACTGTATCTAAAGCATTCTGGTTAGTCGTTACGTTACTTTGCATTATTATTGCTATTGCCGTACTTGTCCCTTATGTGAGAACTACCGTGACGAACTCAACTTCTAACCCACCTGTAATTCCTACAAGCTATATTATCCAGCAGCATGAGCCGGCTATTGGCCAGCTTATAAATGAAGTGGCTTAAAAAAACAATGAATAAAACAGTTACTAATGCGATTTATTTGGCCATAGGTCTGCTGATCGCTGGCATATTTATAACCGCGGCCACGAACTGGATTGGGACCGGACAAGATAACATCATCACCGAAGTGAAAAAAGTAGAAAGCTATTAAAGGAGATAAGTAGAAATGAAGGAAACCATCCTCCGGGCGTTGTTCTTGTGGTTTGCGTTGTTCATTATATTGCAGCCTATATTTTCTTACATAGATTATTTAATGGATCTGCAAGTAAAAGCGAACACATCATACCTGGCTCAAAAGGCGGCTACCGAGGGGATGGTGACTTCAACTCTCCGAAGTGAAGTCACCAGGAACCTTGAACGTTTGGGTTTTGCAGCTACAGACATTGAAATCACAAGTTCGACCACAACTATTCAGGATCGTCAGACTCGTCTCGATGTATATATTCGAGCACCAAGAATCAATATGTTTCCGTATACCTTTGGTCAAGTCGCGCAGCCAACACAATATTACGGTCATGGATCGATCATGAGTGAATATCTGGACTGAAGGAGATCTATACTATGGATTTTTTGATTAAGTTAGTATTTGTATTGCTTATCTTTACATCTACTATGTTCTTTCAGGTTCAGAACCAAGAGTGGGATATTACCCGCTCCCTTTTGAAAGATGCAAATAATATGGCGGTACATGATGCGTCTCAGGAGCTAGATATGATTGCTTTGGGACAAGGGAACATTATAATAGATCCAAATTGGGCATTGGAAACGTTTAAGGATACACTGGAAGGAAATCTGGGGTTAGATGCAAATTTGACTCCCCTTGCCGGAAGTCGATTGAATGCTAGTGTGAAAATTGTTGATTTTCGAATACTAGACGATTCGAACACGGTGTTTCCGATATTATATGAAGATGCACAATATGGAATCACTAAATATCTCTCCGGTCCAGCTGTTGTTGCTGTTATAGAGACTAAACATCCAGTGCTAATTGCCCGATCTAGAGTTCCACAAGCTATCCGTGTGCCGGCTATTTATGAATATAAGGAAAATAAATAATGTTATTGCGAAAGAAAATAAGAGGAAAATATTAGGTTGGATTTGAGCGCCATGATATACTATATATATAGTAACTAATATATATATGAGTATCGGTGCTCGTTATTTTATACATAGATTACGAGCCTAATATTAACTACTAAGTAATTTTATCAAAGGAGAGATATTAAATGAAAAAGACTATTATTAAAGTAGGTTTGGCTGCTGCAATGCTTTCTGGTGCAGCTTTAGGACAAGTGGGATCTGCAGGTGCAGCGGCTACTGCAACGCCTAAGCCGGCAGCAACAGTTAAGCCTTCGGCAGCTCCTGTCATGACCGACAACTTTATTAATTATGGTATGACAAAAACTCAAAACTTACCTGCTACAATCACTGCAGATGGTCTGTCTTATACTCTGCATAAGGTAATGATCTATGATGTTAACTCGAAAGATGCCCGAAATATTTGGAAAACATATAAGTTCTTACCGCTTAATTTGTATCCAAAAGCAAAGTATTTGGTATGGACTAAAATTACTATAACTAATAAAACCGCCCGGACAATTCGTAGAGATATGCAAGATCTTAGTCGGAAATGGACAGTGGCGGTCGATCATGCCCTAAATAATGGTGACACAACTCTCCTATCTCCAGGTGACCCAAAACATCCAGTTAATAGCAAAGATCTCCTTGGTTATTTTGTATTGAAGCCGAATCAATCTCTTACTACTTACGAGGCCTATTACGTTAAAGTTGAGCCAAGGTATTTCTTTGTAACGCTTGCAAATCAAAATAATTTGAAGACTCTCTATCTTGTAGATCCGGACGGTGTAGGGAAATGAGAAGTTTAGCATCACTCCTTGTCACTGGACTTCTTATTGCATCTAGTCTGTTTTCACAAACTGCGTTAGCTGCTGGATCAGGAAATCAATCAGGAACAGTTTCGGTTCCTATTTCTTCAGGACTTGTTGGAGATGATAACAGCGCAAAAGCATTTACACTTGACTTACCGTCGGGTGTAAATGCTTCCTCCATAAACCTAAGCACTCTAAAGTATAGCGGCACGAATGCTGTGAATTCATTACAGATCAGTAATGGTAAGATTAAACTTAGTTTGAAAGGTGTTGAAGCAAGCAAAACGGTTCAAGTAAAAGGTCTGTATAATGGACAATACAAATTTGAATCTTCAATCGGCAATAGCATTTGGCGGTATGCTGATGGTCGCACTTGGCAGATAAACGATTACAGCCCAAGTACGGATACGATGACTAAAAAGGATCTACCAGCACCAGACTCCGCCTATCCTTCAGAAAGGGTCCCAAAAGTTACAGTAAATGCGGCCGGAAATCAATCAACCGTTGGCCGTTTCTGGAAAACGTTGAGTATGGAACCAGTTGACGAAAAGTACGTTGATCAAAATTCTATCGAAGTTACAATAACGGATACAGCCGCATGGGTGGAGAATGCTTACCCAAAAGGGAAGAAATTAGTAATAGCTTATCAAATTCCTATTGCGACTGATGATAAAACTGGATGGAAAGATGTAACAGAAACTGCAAGTCCTCCTGTTGTTTATCCAGCAATGGGAAGGTTTTATGAGGCTGGTGTTAAGTATTACTATACTGCGTCTGCCAATTTACCCACCTATTCCTATGGGGGTACTGTAACCTTTGACTATACATTACCAACTGAACCAACTTTAACCGGTGAAGTGCAACTACTTAAGCCAAATCCAAACCCGACTCGGGCGACCGGCAGTGATATTCCGGTCACTCTTTCCTTGAAGGGGCTCCTAAGCGCCTACACGGATACCTCAAACATCCAGGAGTGGGTATTCTACGCTAAGGAAACTGGGAATGATAGCAGCCTGTTGACGAAGAAGGATTATAGCAAGGTTTTAACCAGTACACAGACCTTTGATTTCAAGATTCCGAAGGCAAAGACAGCGGCCAGTAGCTTTAAACAGGATTATACATTGTCAGTTGTCGTTCGCTTCACCAAGCCAATTGTGACAGCAGATGGGACAATAAGTAGCTTAACGCAGTCTTTCACATCCAGTGCTGGTACATATAATGGTAGTTCAACACCGCCTCCAACTGCTACACCTACTCCAACGCCATCAAATGTTAAACCACCACAAGCAAGAATATCAATGCCAGACCAAGTTGTAGCCGGTGAAAGGTTTATCGTATCAGGAGCAGACTCCTTCGATCCGGATGGAACGATCGTTAAATATACCTGGCAGCATCCTAATGTACAAGATGCTTTATACGGCAAATCGAGTGATACCCGTTACGACCTGGATTCCATTGATACCACTCAGACTATCACGCTCACTGTGGTTGATAATTCTGGACTCACAGCAACGACATCCCGAGATATTAAGGTGGTAGCACCAGCGCCGGCTGCCAAGTTACAGGTTCTTGGGACGTTAAAAGAAAATCGAAAAATAACACTGCACAATGCCAGTAAGAATGTTGCAGACGATTTTCCGATGATTCCAGGTAAAACAAAGTTTACGGTTTCTGCAGTTTCCGGAGGGACAAATGCAGATATAAAGTACAGTGGAAGCTTATCTGGGACAGACAATGCAGACATTTTGATTAAAGTCGCAGGACAGTATAAAGCCACCCTGTATGTGGAAAATACTGCGGGCTATTCGGCAACGAAAGCGATCAACTTTACCGTCCAGCCGGACCAAGCCCCTGTACCCTATATCTCCATGCCAAATACTGTGTACCGGGATCCATCGAATGGGAACAAGGCAAGTGTAACTCTAGATGACCTATCCATATCTCCTGACTATGATTATTTAGCAAAGCGAGTGTGGGAGTATAGATATGATTCAGACAACGATGGAAACTATGCTGAAGAAGCATGGGTGCTCATGAATAACGGAAATCAGGATCGAATTAATTTCTATCCAACCGAGGTGGGACGTTACGAAATTCGTCTAACAACGAAAGAAGAGTTTGGCCAACCGACAATAGATGAATTTGTCACAGTAAATGATCGTAAATCTGCGGATACAGCGACCCAGAATGTGACTGAACGAATCGTTACAGTTCTGAATCGTCCTCCATTATCGGATTGGTCATGGTAAAAGAGGGAGGATCACATGAAATTCATCCTTTTCGCTTCCAAGGCTTCTAAAAAGAGCCTGATTATTAAGCACACTAAAATTACCTTATGTTTTGTGTTATTATTCAGCCTTATATCTGCTTTAAAGCAAGATGAAGCTTCTGCATTAGATACAACTTATGTAAATTATATGGACGTGGAAATTCCTGCTTTCAGTGGAACTATCACAATGCCAGATGATTGGCGGGCACCTGTCTTTAATTCGTGGACAGCGCGAACTGATGATCCGTATTGGGCTTACTATGTAAAATCAAAAGTAACAGCCTATAGAAGCAGCTTCAAGGTTACCAACATAAAATGGAACCGTGTGACAAGAGTATTAACCTATGACTTGTCAGATATTAACTATTGGATGACGGTTGACAGAGGGCCAGGACAGGATCCGTATTTGTGGAATCAAAAGGGTATTTCTTCTTCGCCATACGTGGATGTTCAAGGTTGGATTCAGGGTGATTTTCAAGAGTCGACCGAGAATGGCGGGAATACTAATTTAGTGAGAGAGATGTTTGCGCCTTATTACTATACAAAGGAGTATACCGGGTCAGCGCCAGGACTTATTTATAAGACTGATTTTGCTAAAGGTGAAGATTATTATCATCCTGCTCCAGTACAAGATCATCTAAATCTTTCCATAGCAGCGGCTAGTTATAGTTTGGATTATTCACAACCCGCACTTGCTGGTTGGGGCCGCTTATTGGTCAGTGATCCGAAAATGATCCGCCATGTCTTTCTTTTTACTGATAATTTATATAATGGACGTTATAGTGAATGGCCATTGATTGACTTTGCAGATGCTAAACTGGAGGTGAACTCCCCTCCAACCTTAAATCTGACCACACAAAACGGAGCTACGATTCTTAACGAAAGCGGGCAGAACATATTTAATGTTACCGGCTACGCGCAAGATCCGGATAATGAGGCGTTAGATGTAATCGTTGAAATCCCTAATGTGTATTACCGGAAAATAAAAGTGTATAACTCCTATACTTCGCAGCAGTTTACCATTCCCATAGATGCAATCAACGACTCCTTACAGCCAGGGAGTTATACGGGGACCGTTACGGTTGTAGATAGGCGTAACTATAAAGCGAGCGGTCAGTTTAACTTCAACGTTAAAAACAAGCTGAAGAACAAAAACTATTATCTGATTAATTCGCCATTTGAAATAAGCAGCACTTATTCAGACTATGAATCCGATCCGCAGTACAGTATCCGATTCCGCTACGATCAAGATTCTAGCTTTTTTGATAATCCGATGGGCACGATTTATGATTCAGGACTATGGAGAGGAACGATGTATACCTCATTTCCGTACTCCGGATTATATAATGCAATTGTTCAAGTTCGGGATAATCCGAAAAATGACCGTTTTGATGAATTCCGGCTGTGGAGCGGCAACAATCAATCCAGCCTTATTTTTTTGATTCACCGGAAACCAACCGCACTCTTCTCGGCAAGGCTGATCGGGAACACCATTCAAGTGACAGACAACTCCTTTGACATTGACCACACCACTTCATCCAATAAGGGACTAATTGAACATCAATGGCAATGGCGAAAGGTTGGGGATGAAGTCTGGACCGATGGGCAGCTGAGTTCCCGGCCGACAAATGACGCATACGAAATACGTCTGCGGGTAAGAGACATAGATGGAGCGCAAGGGAAAGGGGTTTATAGCGACTGGGCTTCACAAGTAGTGGGTACAGGCTCAAACCTGCCTCCGGTTGCCAACTTTATTATTGACCCTATTAATGTAAGCTATCGTAAAAGCACAACATTAACAGATAAATCGTATGATCCGGATAACGATTACCTGGATACCTATGAGTGGGTCATCCGCAAAAATGGAGGGCAGGTTTACTACTATTACGGTTCCTATGTTATCCCTCCCAGCTTAACCAATTACGGCATTGGCAGTTATGAGGTGATTTTGCGGGTTAGAGATAACCGTGGAGCCTGGTCCAATTATTATTCTCAGTGGGCTACGGTCATCAATAACAAGCCAATTGCACAATTTACAATGCCAACTCAAGTATATCGTGATGATGTCGTGACGATGGAAAATACAACACCAGATCCGGATGCGGACGGTGATGCACTTTCCTACACCTGGTATGGCCGTAAGGGCACCAGCAGTTATATCTATAGCGGCAGCAACCGTAACCAAAATGTAGCCATCCGGAATCTGATTAGCGGGCTCGGAATCACGGACAAAGCGGCGATTTCACAGGACTGGGAAATGCGGCTGAATGTATCGGACGGAAGCCAGGAAGCCTATGCAACGCGGGTGTTTGGAATTTTGAATCACGTTCCTACAACTGATATTTCGGGGCCGGCCGCGGCTACTCAATACACTACCCAAACGTATACATCCGGAGCAACGGATCTGGACAGCGCGGATACTAGCAGTTTGCAGTATTACTGGCGCGTGATCGACAGTGAGGGACAGGCTACGCTATTGCACAATAATAAATCAGTCAACGTGACATTCTTCCATACCGGAGTTTACACCATTGAGCACTGGGCCATAGATCAGATAGGCGCAAAATCAAATATTGCCAGTCTGAAGGTGACGGTAAACGAGAACTTTGCGCCGACTATGACCTTGACCGCCCCGACCGGTACAGCGGCAAGTCCGACAATCATCGATGCAAGCATAGCCGGTGATCCACTAATTAAGTGGACATATGTAGATCCGGAGAATGATCCTCAAGAGCAGTACAGACTCGAATTTTATACTAAAGAAAACATTCTTGCTAAAACGATTGAGAATTCAGATAGTACCGGAGCGGTAAGACAATATCAAATGCCCAATGGCACCTTTGAAAGATTTAAACTGTTTACAATCTTAGGAAGAGCGTATTCGATGAACTCTTGGTCGGAGATATCAAATGAGAAAGCCTTCATTATCGACAATCCGCCGGTTCCAGGTTTTACACTCATGACAGACACTGGCCGTAACGCTGCCCAGGTTCCAATCTACCGTACCGATAAACTGACCATCATGGGAACAGCTACGGACGCAGACACGCCCAATGGAGATACCATTAGCTATAAGTACTACCTGAAGGCGAGCGGGGGCGCAGAAGGGTTGACGAGTGTGCAGAGCGAGTTTACCAAGCAGTTCAGTTCAAACGGTACCTTTACTTATAAACAAGTTGTCACAGACTCTCTGGGATTGTATCGTGAGCTATCGCAAAACATTACGGTGATAAATAGGATTCCGGCAGTAAACATCATCTATCCCACAAGCAGCAGTTCTAGTAGTCCTACGGTGGTTAGTACGCTAACCCCGGTCATTAAGTGGGATTACCAGGATGAAGACGGAGACCCGCAGCAACGCTATAAAGTGCGTATCATTAACTTGGCCAACGGAGCAATCAAAGTGCAGTCCGGAGAA
>NZ_LN831204.1:85987-148655 GCF_001368795.1 Paenibacillus ihuae | reverse complement strand
CCGGAGAACAAATATCCAGTACAAAACAATGGCAGGTCCCTGCAGGTGTGCTGGCTGAAAATGAGAAGTATGCTGTAGAAGTCGAAGTTTTTGATGGATTCGACTGGGGTGTTGTATCACCGCGCAAATACTTTATGGTCAATCTCTTGAGTGTAAGGGGTGGGGTAAAACACACTGAGGAATGGAACAAAAACCGGCAGGACTTTAATTTGAAGTTGAGTGGAGATGCTGAAAGTCCAAGAGGGTACAATGTATTTTGGGCAGGAGAAAAATTCATGCTTCAGGCTGATGCTACTGGGCTGCCGGATACAATTGAAGTTACCATGAACGGAGGATTTAGCACACAGCTTACAGCCATTGATGTAGATAAAAAGCTATGGACCGGTTCACTTTATGACGATTCATTTCAGTATTTACCAGATGGCCCGGTGAAATTTACGTTTACAGCAAAAAATGAATATCTAACCAAGACGGATGAAGTAACAGTAATCATTAGTGGAAACTGGAATGACTACTTCCGAAGCCATCGTATCAAGTAACAATAGTCCAAACCTGGTTTCATCATGAAATTTAATTCTCTTGGCTTGTGAATCTAAATTCCATACGAAGTGGGGCCACGAGCCAAGATTTTTTAATTAGCTTATTGTAGTCCAAAAGAACGTCGAATACCCCAAGGTATACAGGCGCTTTAATTATATACATTGCAGAAATTACATGAGAGGTATAATTAAGATAGGAATAAAAGAAAAAATTTATAGTAGTATGTTAATTAATTAACATACTACTATAAATGATATGAATTGTTGAAAATTTAGACTTAAAAATATATTTAGATAGGGAGAGTGCAGATTTTGGTTAAGTGTTATTTTTGTAAATCTAATACTGTGATTATAGGGAAGTTAGCCCATAAAAAAAATTGCCCACTCTTCATGGGTAGAGTTAATTTCAAGGAGCATGTAATAGATGGCGAAAAATATAAGACGACAAATACGAAAAATACAGAAGTATCAAATGGTGATTAAGAGCTTTAAAATCTAATTAGATTAGCGGCATTAATCGTGTTTCTGTATCGACATTAACATTAAACTATATTAAAATGGAAGAAAGCCAATAGGCGAGACCGTATCGGAAGCACCGAACGAATAGGGGAGTACCCCTATTTGTTCGGTGCTTTTTTTGGTTTACGGATATAAGGAGCCATTCCTGTAATGAATTAATTTGAGGTTTGAAAGAAAAAAGCGCCAACTGTATACTGGGAAACGTTCCGACCAAAGAACAAATTCCAGCGCAGGAGGCACTCAACATGAAGTATAAACAATCGAAGAAACAGAATCAACGGATTACACGAATTTCCGACAAGACCCTTGTCGTAGGCGCAGACATTGCGAAAGAAACCCATGTAGCCCGGGCCATCGACTATCGGGGGATTGAACTCGGAAAGGATTGTGTGTTCTCAAATACCCGTACTGGACTCGAGCAACTGGTTCAGTGGATGAAGGAGCTTCAGCAGGAGCATGCCAAGAGCGACGTCCTCTTCGGTATTGAACCTACCGGACACTACTGGTTCACCTTGGCGGAGTATTTGGGACAACAAGGCATTCCTTTGGTCATTGTTAATCCGCATCACGTACACAAAAGCAAAGAGCTGGAAGATAACTCACCCACGAAAAACGACTATAAAGACGCTAAAGTCATTGCCGATTTAGTGCGGAACGGGAAATACAGCGAACCTAAATTGCCAACGAGTATCTACGCAGATCTGCGAATTCTCATGAATCTTCGAGAGAAGATCATGGTGAACCTCGGGCAGGTGCAAAGGCGGGTGCAGAACTGGCAGGATCGCTTTTTTCCGGAATACGCTGAGGTGTTTAAAGACTGGGAAGGAAAAGCCTCGCTCATTACTCTGGACGAGTTTCCGACGCCGGGTGAGATTGTAGGACTCGGTGCAGAAGCCATCGCTCAGCGGTGGAAGAAAGACGTGAAACGAGCCGTGGGAACGAAGCGAGCCCAATTGCTGGTCGAAACGGCGAGAAACTCCATCGGTCTGACCGAAGGTCTTCCTGCAGCAAAAATAGAGATTAAAACACTTCTGGAGCAATACAACATGTTCGCCAGACAGCTTGAAGAGATTCTGTCGGAAGTGGAACGTCTACTGGGGCAAATTCCAGGCACGAAAGAGATGCTTACCGTGCCCGGTGTGGCTGTAGTGACGTTGGCGGGATTCCTGGCGGAAGTGGGCGATCTGAGTGGTTACGAGCATGGACAGCAGATCATTCGGCTGGCCGGACTGAATCTCAAAGAGAATAGTTCGGGAAAGAAAAAAGGCAAGTCCAGTATTACCAAACGTGGACGTGCAAGGCTGAGGGCCCTGCTGTTCCGGGCGGTCATGCCCATGGTAGCAAAGAATGCTGAATTTAAGGCACTACACCAGTATTTTACGACACGAAGTCAGAATCCACTGAAGAAAAAACAATCGCTTGTGGCGCTGTGCGGGAAGCTCATTCGAGTGCTTCATACGCTCGGGACGAAGCACATTCCATACGATGCAAACGACGTGTTAGGGCCGGTACGTCAGGCCCAGATCCAGATGGCAGCTTAAGTAAAACCGAAATCACGTTTCTCACCGGAAGAGAAGAACCAAGACAAAGGAAGCACGGAGCAGCCGCAGGAAAATAATCCATAAGGGCAACGACCCTGTAAAGGAGCAAAAAACGGCGTCCACCTCTTGAGAGGCCGAACGAAGGAATGTAAGGGCGAAGACCCCGCGTGACATGGGAGGGTAAGCCGTCAAGAGACAGGTGTGGATATCCAAAGTGCGATCACAGGAACGATCCATGGGCTGGGGACAATTTCCCCCAACCTCTATTCCCGCCACCGGCTCTTCCAGAAAATAATGTCATCCTTACATGACTTCTCCAACTCTTAATCTGTCATTGGCTGAAAATCTAAGAACGAGTGAGGAAACAAGAGATTTTATTAATTTATAGTGGGAGGATAACATTCATGATAATCGTTCAAAAAACTCAGGGGCATCAGGAAGAGGTATGGTCGGTAATTAAGGAGTTTATTACGACACGACCGGTACTGGCAGAAGCGGGAGAGGACGCCCGAAGTACCATAATTCAAGAACCTTCTATTTACAGCTGGAAAATGTGGATCCACGCCATTCATACTGGAGCCTCGGCAAATTTTATTGTTGCACTAGCAAATGAAGATACTCATTTTGCGGAAGCGGTCGTGTTAGAAGGAGTGCAGTGGAGCATAGAATCGATTATGGAAACAGCAGCTGGGTGCATATGTGATCTGTTTTCTGATTTGAATTATCGTGAAAAGCGCTCCATTGTCATGGACATCGGTAAATCGGCACACAAAATCTTAAACGTTCTTAACAGTGGGGTTATGGAAGTATATGATATAGAACATTTGAGTGTAACAATGAAAATAGACCCTTACCAAGAACTACTAGATGTTGATTGGATCGAGGACAGAATAATGACGTAAGAGCTGCAGCCGGGGAACGAATCATATATTAGGTGAAGTTTCACATCCGTAAGAACAACCAGGAGCACGAACTGCAGCTTTTTTTCAACGGAGACTGCTGTAAATATGAAAATAAAGTATTAGACCTGGCAAGCCTAGTGCAGATCCGCCGGAGCAGCTGGCCGCGTCGTCGCCAGCGTGCCGAACGGGCCGAACCGGTGCTTCCATACGGGAGTTGATTCTTATCTTCTGGCGCAGCATGAGTCTTCAATCTACTGGAGTTTTAACAGCGGATCAGGTGCTTCCAAGGCCAATCAGGAGTATGGTGCGAATTGGCTTGTGCAGCTGGCTTCCGACTTCGCCGGCGTAGGATCGTACAGAACTGGCGCTTCGGATGTTCTTCAAGCTGCGATCGACACGCAGCGATTAATACGTCTACCGGTGATGATTAGTGTGAGAAAGTAGAGGTTTCAAGCTTTTCATTAAAGGGATCGTATGAGGTAGCAAGGAAAAATATTTTTTTAGAGAAATTGAAAAAAAGCCACAAAAGGTGGCTTTTAACATCATGAAATTATGTTACCATTTACCATGAACCTTATGTTAGTCGGACAGTACATGTAAGTGAGTGACTTTGACTTCTTTTATACCATCTGATAGGGGGAGTAAAAAGTCAAAATCCACTTCATCATATGTAATATCAAAAAATGAAAGTTGAGGTTTTCATGTGAAAAAGAAGATAATCAGTTTCATTACAGCAACCCTCGTTTTTGCAAATGTGGCTGGGGTGATTGCTGCTAAGAACTACGATTCACTACCACAAGCAGTTTGGACTCAGACGGCGAATGCAGATTACATACCTATACAGGAAGAAAGTTTTTTTGTTCCTGGTAAGGAAACGCTGTATCTACATGTGGGAGAAGAAAGAGCCTCAGAGACTAAGGTTTGGTCGCCTGATACAGTTCGAGCAGTAGATACGAAAACGGGAAAGGTTAAATGGGTATTCTCCTTTGCTAAGGCGGGCTACGGATGGCCAAGTACAGAAGATCCTTTTGCTTATGCACCGGATGGCACGATATACGCCTATTTTTCGTCTGAAGGACTTCTTTATTCCGTGAGTCCTGAAGGGAAGGAAAACTGGAGCAAACGCATAGGACAAGAGCTGCTGCCCTACGGCGGTAAGTTATATCGTATGGGGGATGGGACCTTAATTATTGCAGCTCAGAAATCAATGAAGGCCGGTGCAGAAACGGTTCAATTCCTATCTTTCGATAAAAGTGGTAAACAGAAAGTGAGTAAGGTGGTATCCGGAAAGTTAAATATAGTGACGAAGAATCAGATCGCCATAGAAGTTGTAACAAAGGAAGGCGATACCCAAAAAGTGAATGTATATAATTCGTCTATACAGCGTTCATTTCAATACATCTTCCCCAAAGCAACATATGTTAACTTCTACACAACCTTTGCACTCGATGATGGTACCTTTATTTTTTCCGTAATTCCTAAACCTAAAACACAAAAACTTATAGCTGTATCACCAAAAGGAATTACCACTTGGGGGAGAACTATCGATCAATTTGGATTTGCTTTTAAAGCTGGATCTGAATATTTGGTATTTAACACTCAAAACAAGAAAATAAGCTTATATAATCAGAAGGGGTTAGTAAAGGAACGGGTACTAACAAATTTAATTTTTCCAGAGGGAGACAGTCTACCTACAGCGAGTAAAACAGTAGATGGAAAATTGCTTGTGAATTTGCTTAGCAAACAGTATATTTTCGACGCTAATACACTGTCCACTATACACGAATTTAGTCAAATAAAAGGGACTATATTGGATTACTGGCAGAATAATATAATAGTTTATTCATGGCAAGAAAATAGGATCTCTAAGTATGTGCTGAAATGAAGAGCTAATTGTGAGGATAATAAATTAATAGTTTCAAGCCGCTTGCAGAGAATCATTCTGTAAGCGGCTTTTTAAACTGCTGCGAATGTGGCGCTGATCCCGGCCATAGTCGGTGGTCAATCACGGCACCTAGTACGTTCAGAGAAAACCAGGAGGGTGAGTAGAGCTTCGAGCAGCTACAGGCTTGTGACTGGCTGCCGTTTGGTGATCTCAGTTCATTTGTATTAGTAGATTTTTTGTGGCTGATGGTTATCAACTTTAGGATTAGAACGCCAAATTCCTGAAAAACGTAAATTATAGTAGCATTCTGACAGCTTTCACCAGACTAACAAACCCGTCACAGTAATCATAAAGAACATCACTATGCTTTTTATCTGGTATCGTTTGAAGGATTAATTAACGATCGGACAATAATTAGTTTATAATTATACCTAGTCTAAGACTTATTACATTTGATTAAAATACGGATTTTGTGCAGATGTCTGGGCGAACATCACTGTTTATCGCCGTTTTACGGGTATATTGTTGTTGTACAGTGACACAAACTTACCTCTTAAAATTGAATGACGCAAAGTTTACCCCTATATAATAAGAAAACTAATGAATTAAGTTGCTCTCTCTAAAGGAAGGCTCAAATCATATTTGAGCCTTCCTTTAGAGAGGTAATCTTTGTGTCATTTTCTCCTATAGGAATAACTTTTGTGGCATTCGCTTCTAACAGGGGAACTTTTGTGTCATTTTCCTTCGAAGGGATAAACTTTGTGTCGCAGTTTTATGACACTAAGTTTCCCTTGAAATTAAAAAAAACCTTATTAAACAAGGTTTTTAAACCGGGTAATATTTGTGTCACTGTACACTATTCTCTTCATTTCTGATATTCATCCTTTGTCATTAAGATTCTTTGCGTCTTCTAGGCCTTTTCGGATCGCATTCGCTTTAGCAAGTTCTTTTTTCTCATCTTCAAGCATTTTAGAGTAAAACGAACTTTTATGTTTTTCTATATATTCATCAACTTCATCAACATTTACTCTTGGCATAAATAATCCCCTCCATTCCATAATGTAAATTCAACGATTTCCCCACCAATGATAGCTTCTTTTCATAGGGACAGGAGTATACATGAAAACCCTCCAAATATTCAGATGAACAAAAATGGTTATATTTTCTAATATGTTACCATGTTGCTGTCGCTCTGTAAACATGTTACCAAGCTGCTGTCGTTATACACTATATCTCTGTTGGTGGACAAGAACATAGTCCCTTGTAGGACAAGAACTTGGTCCCATTGCCGAATCCCCTCATGTGTATGCATCCGCTGATGGTGCAGCAGGCAGCGCGCCGGCATCCCAGCGTTCCTGCGGGAGCAGGTCGGAAGGTGCGGCGTTCGCGCTGCCCGGCGGAGTCCGTCACGGCTGTTCAGAGAAAATAAAGTATTAGACTGGAGTTGTTGATCTGACGCAGTTTTTTGGTTACGAAATCGTCAGGTATTGAGTAATAAGTTGTAGACTGGTCATTTGAGGGGGAGGTGTCCGAACTGCAAACGCTTTGTTAACCAATTGTGTGTGGAAAATAAAGTACTAGACTTCCGCATTAGGTGCGCCCGTTGCGGAGGGTCTTCTTAGTGTGACAGGTAGTGTGTACAAGACCCAGGAAAGCATTTAGAAGGGTTTCTGAGGCAGTTAATACAAATATTTTCTTCTGACAACGGCGACAAAGAGGGCGCTGCCCTCTGGGCACGTACCTGCTGCAGCATTCCGGCCACCCTCGGCTCTCACTGCCCTTCCTGGTTGCTCCGGGGAGTGATGTCCATTCTTTTAACTTCCTTCATCCCAGCGTGGTAACGAAGGGATGCTTCCGCTGATGCTGGCCGCGCGCCGGTATGCCGACTACGGCGCCCTCGCTGCCAGGCGGTATGCTGAGACGACAAAGAGGACGTTGCCCGGGCACGCCCCCCTGCTGCGGTGGTCCGTCCGCCACCGGCTCCTACCGCCTTTCCTGATTTCTCCGGCGGCGCGCTGCTTCGACTTTCTCACGGCCCGTAGCCGGGTGAGCCGATGCTGCAGCTGGCCGCGCGCCGGTATCCCGGCGATCCGGCGGCAGCCGGACAAAAGGTGAAACGTTCGCGCTGCCCGGCTGGGTCCGTCGCGTCGTACAGCAAAAAAAGAGGACGTTGCTCCCGGACGTGCCAGCATGCATACGGAAACGGCGGTATGTTGATAATCGGTCTAGCCTTTATCCCCCTCGTACCCCAAGCAGCAGCTATTATTTTCACTCGAATATGTTTGGACAATGGAATACTTATTTTCGCTAACCCCTTGGTGATTGCTGTGCCTTTTATTTATTTGTTCCTCTGGCATCCAGAATGATCGCTATCTTCTTAAGGTCTGCACTGGAGCCGTCATTAGACCATGTTCCCTGACTTTAAATATTCCTTACCTGGGGGGTATAAGTCTAGGAACTGGTTCTTATAAAGTGAAAATCCTCCTACGTGATCGATAAGTATATCTAGATGAGAATCAAAGTCTGCTCCGCTTGCTCTTAGCTCTTCTCTTATTTTTCTTATTTGGATTTTACAGGCATACTTAGACCGTACTCTCCGAAAAGTTAGCGTTGCTTCAGCTGCTAACTGTTCATCATTTTTCTCACCAGCTTCATTCATCTTCAGCATTAGAATTAACTTTTCCGGGAAACTCCATCTAATATTATTACGTTTTTTGAATTTCTCAAATGCAAGCGTATATTCTTCTAGATCCTCCGATCTCAAGATTTTCTTTAATTCCTGTATTACCCAATCCGCTGCGTCATTTTTATTGTATATCCAAAAGTATTGGGACTTAGTGCCGAAGGAGTATTCATATCTAGGATTCCTACTTGCATAATCAATGGCAATGTCCACTTTAGCCACTACTTCTTCTCCTATCCAAAGAAGTATTTTCTTTCCTTTCTTCTCCCAGTTAATGAAGTCCCTGATTTGTCGAAGATTAGTCAAATTAGTCACCGTCCTATCATAATTATGGATACACGAAAAAAAAGCTTCTGAAGGAATCAGAAAAGAAACCACCCTATTTCAGGGTCGTGACTTAACATTTGAATTCCTCCAAAAGCTGTTTTGTTTATCTCTGTATACGTCTTAGACGCTTTTTAGCATCGTACCATAGAAAATATAATATCATCAATAATAAATTTATTATAAGCTGTGTTATTCAATCCTTTTAATCAGCACTATCAAATATCTGAAAGACTATCTGTATTAATTATCAAATTATTTTGAATCAATTTGTAATTTAAAATGCACCCCAAACCTGATGTTTGGTGGCGCATTTTAGTCATATGATAAACTCCGTAAACACCGGACTCCGCAGCATCCCTGATTTAGTCCAGTTCCTCATTCGAACCCGAGCACGCAGTCGTGGTTCCATGTAGACAAACTCCTTATCCTCGCCATTCACCAGTTGCGAAGCTACTCCTTTAAATGCACTCTTATGAACCGGTGAAGCGCCAAGCTCAATAATCCCAGCCGGTCGAAGCCTACCGGGTGTTCCGGACGGAACCGAAGCCAGCAAGCCAAACTCCTTTTTCCTGTAACCACTGATGTAAATATCGGCGTAAGTCCAGTTGATAACCTTTTGCCATACCGCAGATCGCCGGCCCGTCTCGTACAGACTGTTCATGCGTTTTCCTATGACTCCCTCCATACCACGCGCCTTAATCTGTTCAAAGAGGGCTTCACCAGCACCCTCTACGTGAGGTACAATTCCAAAACTACGAGAAGGTAGATTCAATCCAGCCAGTATCTCTTTACGGCGCATCAGTGGTAATCCTCGCAGGTCCTGCCCCTTGTACTGTAAGATATCAAAGATTGCGTAATAGGCCGGTAAAGTTGCTGTAAGTTGCTGTATCTTGCCTTCCTTACGTGCCTGGAACCGGCTCATAACGGATTCGAAATCAGATACACCAGTTGCTGGATCGACGCAGGCCACTTCGCCGTCTAGAATAACATCCTCTGCAAACGGTATTTGTAGTTCGGGATACTGCTGTGTGCATTCGTTGTTGTGACGGGTATACAAACGGATCGTTCCACCCGATTGCTGGGAGAAAATCAACCGGTGACCGTCAATTTTTGGTTCGAATATATAATCGCTATGACTATAAGGGCCAATAGCTGATTTAAGTAACATTGGGGATATAAACATAAAAAAACCTCCTTCATCCATTATAGCTCTTGGCCACTTAAGATGGTGGAGGTAAGTATTGGGCTCACAAAAACCCTGAATGACTGACTTATAAATGATTGTTCTTCAATGACTGTCAAAAAATCCGTTCCATGAGTCAATATACCTTTCTCTAGTTGACCGTTCGATCTCATCAAGTATGGTTCTCTTGTTGGACATAAAGAGGCACTGACTTGCAGCATGAATTAGCTTTTCTCGGACCGTATTTCCCTGGGCTGCAACATAATAATCGCAAACACGGTTAATCATCTGAGCGGTCAACAGAGGGTAGATTAAGTTCTGATTTTCCAGAGGTATCTCACTTGTTTTTACACGGACCCCGTTGCTTTGGAAAGTTATAGCAGCTCCCTTAAATATGAGTCCCCCTTCCTGGCGCCCAAGCCCCCTCCACTGTCTTTCTGGGTCATTCTTAACGGCAAAAGGATCCAGGGTCACCAGAGTCGCAACAATAGCGGCGAATACAATCCGCTCGGGTCTGATTTCATTCCGTATTTCATGAGGAACCTGAAATTCGCACTGCCTGTTATAGTTTGAGTCTATTTGAATTTGCCCCGGAATGCTCAAATCGATCTCACGAATTTTAGGTTCAGAGAGCCACTCTTTATCTGTATGGGTTAAGTCTTCGTAGTTGGTCATATAGTTCACTTGAAACCAGCGCTTGAAATTCTCCGGTTGATGATGCAGGATCTCGATCCCATCACTGTTGTCCATATAATCTAAGGTAAGATAGGGCTGCAACTCCTCCAAGTAACGGAGTGCTGCTGTTTGGTCCCCCTTCAAATAAGAGAAATAGCTAAGATAGCATTGAGAAAAGTGATACATATCTTGATTGCCATCAGGTAGCTTACCTTTGAAGTTAGTAGGTATAGATGCCTTGCACCAGGCATCGATCTTCAAAAACGCACTAAGCGCTTCCTCCAACTGTCCTTCTTTAAGTAATTGGCAAGCATACGGAAAGTAGAGCTCCGGTATAATACGAACTTTTTTCTCCAGATGTCTGATGATATCTGAATGCTCTGCCGCGGATCGCTGGATATAGAAATTATTCCTTAGCAAATCATAGGCATTGTTGTCAAATTCATACCAGACTTCCGACTCCTCAGATTCAAGCGGGTCTGTAACAGGATATAAGATAAAGGTTTGCTGACGGCGATCGAGTACCGAAGGAAGCCACTCGCCTGTCCGAGCGTAGTTTAAACTGGCTTTATAACACACGGTTTGTCCTAAAGTCCAAAGCATCGTGCCATCCTTAAGGACCCGAATAGGGGGAGGGGTAAGAGGGTTTTTAGTGAGCTCCTGAAGGAACTCATTGTTACTAATATGGATCAACTCTGCAAAGTGATCTGCTTCGATGAGTTCGGAAATGATTGAAAGCTCTATGGAGTATAACATATACAGATCATTCTGCACGTTTCCTTGCCAATAATTGATAGGCAACTTTGCGATATCGTTTAGAAGTTCCTCGATATACTTCCCCCACTCCCAGAAGACCGGTGACTGCACGACGGAAAATGATGTATCCAAGCAAATATGCATGAGCTGAACCAATTCATCAAATTCTCCTTCTTGCTCATAAAGCATCATTGCCTTGTCCAAAGCTCCTTCATATCCTGAGGTCCAGACGGAGCTTTGTTCGGTCACCCTAACCACCTGAAGTTCATGCTTCAGGTATGCAAAAAAACGAGCAATCTCCTTGCCATCCCTAATATCTAATCGTTCCATATTATCCCTCACGTATATCCCTCCCAAACTCTAACCAATATTGGATAGTTCATCTAATAGAGTGATCCCCAAAGTATTCAACCAATCTTCTACTTCATTTTCGCGGCTTAATCCAACAATAAACCATCGTTTTGGTGTCTTTTCAATATGTAATACAAGGACGGGCTTTTGGGAGTAAGTAAAATGAGATACAGATATATCCTCATAACCTACTTGGTATAGGCCAAGTGAAAAGTAGTCTTCAGTCCCTTGAACAGAGTGTGTATCTATCGTCCTCTGAAAGTTGCCAAAATAAAAATCATTTACCTTATAGTTGCTTTTTTTCAATAACTCCCATAATAATCCTCGGGTTTCTGGAATGGAAAGCTGCTTGCCAGCTGGGAAAATGGGAACTGTCGGATCAGGCATGTCATCAGAATGTACCTCAAAAAACCATGCAACAAAATGGGTAGGACTCTCTATCAAAAGGTCGATCAGCTCTTGGAAATCAATATATTCGTTTGTTTCCGGTAATCGAGATTGGGCATACTCCAAAACCTCAATAGCTTCATCGGTCTCACCTTTCCGAGCAAGAATAAAGGAATAGTATAAATAGGCATAGTAATAATCCTCCACCCTATCATCAATTCGCCCTACAAATGAAGGTGGGATTACTTTTTCGAAATTGTCGATGGAATCCAGCAAATATTCTTCTGCTTTTTGAAATTCCCCCGCGTTAATAGCAGCGCTCCCTACCGCATACTGGAGACGTGCAGGATTACTTAGCCGCTTTATTAAATAGATACAAGCTCGTTCGTATTCGATAAAAGGTACATTAAGGATACTCATCTTTAATCGATGTCCGTAATAATATCTACTGCCGGTTTCCTGCCACGCATAAACCGTTTTTTCATCAAGTTCCTCTTCGCTGTCTTCTAACGGTAATAATTGAACGCGATGCCAATCATCTTTTTTTTCAGTGCTCGTCCAATCTCCCCTGATACCATGAATTGATCGACTCTCCAGTACACGACGGAAGTCCTCAGCTTGCCCAACTGTCCAAAGGGGCGTTGCAGCCAGTTGATCGACCGGTAAAGGAAATGGTTTATTTTTTGATCGAAATGCTGATAATTGACGGTTGCTCCAACCTATAAGTTCAGCGAATTCTTTTAAACCAATTCGACGATGTAAACGATAAAACTGCTCATTATAAACAAACATCAGGTCACCAACCAAATGTTCATATTGAATCCATGGTGGAGCTGATTGTAGATCAAATAATAGTTCCTCAATTTCTCTGCACCAAGAATTCCAAAAATTATTAGCGTGAAGAGAGCGATACTGTTTTACCAACTGAAGAAGCCTGTCCGGATTAGAACCGCTCTGATGGATCTGTGCAATTGTCAGGTCGAGCTTCGTAATCTCACCCATTTCTCCGATATCTTCTCTCCAAGCATTATTCTGATCCTCTGTCGATTGTAGTTTTGTCCAGCACCTTACTAATTTCTCGTGTTTTATATATGCGAAAAATGAAGCGATTTCGTTGAACTCAAAATACTGACCATCGTAGTGCAAAGAAGATTGAGACGTCAGTGTCATCAAAAAACCTCGATTCGATTTTGATTTTACAACCATAATATAACAATGTGGTGAAAATGTCACCAATGATTATGTGGATTAAAGAGGGTTTTTTCGGGGAATGGAGAGGAAATAAATAAAGCCCCTTTAACCGGGGGCTGCGGCTCTCTGCGGAGATAATATTCGATCTTTGATTTCAAGGTGTGTTTTTAAGAGTTATCTAATGGCAGGCAAAAGGATCGAGAGCTTTTCCATCGTTGCTGTGTTATCGGACGGAATATCCTTGCCTTGCTGAAGTCGAGATTCGACCTCCATTTGAAGTACATCTCTTGCGTTCTCGCGGACCTCTTCCAAGCTGTCCCCGCGCGCCCCGAGCCGAATTGCCGGGATGTAGGCAATGAAGTCTCCTTCCAATGTGTCCTCTTCAATTAAAACCTGGAAATATAGTTCATTATGTTGCATGATAAGTCCTCCTAATAGATGATGTATGTTTTTCGGCTGTACGTACAGTTAGCCTAGTTGGAGAACCGAAGCCGAATCAGGTAGTTACCTGCAAATCGCTTCAGTTCCCCTCAAGGCTTCCGTACTTAGCAAACTGTCTTTAGTAAACGTTCGGATAAGTTATTGCACGTTCTAAAGTTATCCACGCTTAGTAATTCACCAGTATGCACATTTAGGACATAGAGTGCATCGTCCATACCCGGCTTCTTACCCTCAATCTTTTTAAGGCTTTCGAGCCAATCACGCTGGAAGTTTCTGACCTCCTCGATGTTGTTCAGAGGAATCAGGTGAGTACCGGACTCGTATACATACCAGGCAAACGTGCCGGAGCCCTCACATCGCTGCAGCGTTGTCTTGTCGTTAATCTCGAAATCCGATCGAAATTTTTCCCACTTGACGATGCTTAAGACAACTTCTCTCATCTTTACTAATAATGCACCGACAGCATTTTGTGCAGATGGTGCTTTGAAAATGGACATAAGGAATTACCTCCATATTGTTATTTATAAGGGTTGATCATCAAAACAGGGGAATCTGATCCTCTTTGATGAAGGCGCTAAGCGAATGAGAGATTCCATTCTTGCTCTTCAGGGTGTGTCCGAGCTCACGTTCCATTTGCTTCAGATACGCCCAATCCTCCGGGAAAAGCTGCGATGTGCGGCTCATTTCGGCAGACGTATTGAAAATGCAAAATTTGCAGGAGCAGCGGCTGACCCATTCATAACAAGGGTGGAGATCGATGCCGTAATCCGCGCAGAGTTGCTTAACTTCGGTTTTAAGCATGGCCTTAATCGGTTTAAGCCAATGAACAATCCGGTTCTTCCGTCCCGTAGCATGGGCCGAATGAAGTTTGAAAATTGGCTTCTGTGCCCGTTCCTTTGATTCCTCGGAACGTTCGCCGGTTAGGAGCAGGATTTTGACGTTATCGAACTGACGCACCCATTTTGCGTACACATCCCTCTTCATATACGATGTACAGAAGCGGCATTGAGAAGATGGAAACATCTCACGCTCACGGATTCGCTCTTCCAGGCTTAGATCGCCCCATAAAACGATCAGGGGTAGATCTAGTACCTTGCTCATGTACTCCAGGTAACCGTCCGTCTGTGGCCAGTCAAACAATTGCCGTTTTGTCGGATCGTTAGGGTCTCCGTCTACGCGCATATGAACCAGTTTGAGCTTTTCCTTCGGAATATTATAGCCGTGGAGAGCCACAAGGACAGTGGCCACGCTATCCGCACCTCCAGAGACGTTTACATGGACTTCATCATATTCGTGGAGCGGGAGCATTTCAGACGGTAGTTGTGGAATTACAAAGGCTTCTGCACCTCGTTTTAAACCCATCACGTTAATTGCCATTGAACATATCTATCCCCAAAAAAGAAGGAACAGAGATAAAAAACGCCGACGATGCCCTTTTTTGAAGTGGCCTTCGTAGCAGTAGGACTTAACGTGAATACTCCAGTTGTCTTTTGCAGGTAGTAATTCACCGTTTTTTTAAACCTCTTAGAAGACGACATTCAATTTCCTCCTTGTTTTAGGGCAAAAAAATAGCTATGGAAACGCAAAAAAACACCCAACTGGTGTTTTACGTCTCCATAGCTAAATAAGCCCTATATGAATGATTACCGAATTTCGGCATGCCCCTTCTCTGTCGAAATAATCGTAACGACAAAGAAAAATAGTGTGTTTCGTAGTAACCCCATATTACCACCGATCTACAAATTTCGTCAATAAAAAAGGGTTCAAGAAGTTATCGCTCTTCCCCCTCCTGAACAGGTGCCGGCGGCGTTCACGAACCCCCTGTCCTTCTCAATCTTAGTCATCATGACGTAAGGCCACTTCCTTAGTGGTAACACTGGAGGAGGCCTGCTCCTGAATGAATTGAATGTACCACTTCTCCCTAAGCATACGTTGCTGTTGGCTAAGTAAAAGGGCTTCTGCAAAGTCGTAACGATCAAGTGCATCCAGTTGCTCTTGATGGAGAGCATCGTCCTGAGCCTGCAGCACTGCCGGCATAGACTTCAATATCGAGTAATTATACATATCGATTACCTCCTTAAAAACAATAGGGGAACGCTTATAAGCGTTCCCTCTAATTACCTCCTGTTACTTTACTTCCTTATCAGGCAATCGGTGGCCACGAGATACCTTCACTCTTCCACTTCCTCTTCGTCGTGTTCTTCAAAATCATCTTCATCCCCTTTCTCCGGTTCGTTAGCGGAGTTGGTTATCGAAGCAGCCTTCTCTACTACAAACGGAGCGGTTAACACGTCCTCTGCATAGATAGGACGGCAGTTACTCGTGCGGGCATTGAAATTAAGAACATTCACAAGAATTGAATTTGTGGCAAAGAGTTCATTCATGATTGTTGTGATTTGAAATGCCGCCATCTCATTAGCGATCATCCGTTGTGGTTGATACGGCTCAACGCCGCAGCTGTGGGATGGTGGGATTGCATCCTTCGTGTCGATCGGATAGACCCTATCGAGCGGTGGTAAGATAACCGCTCCCTGCTTCTTGACCCCCACAACGACTTGGCCCGAATACCCGCTATCCAGGTGCTCCAGTTTCTCTTCCTCTGACCAAAGATGCTCTGGCTTTTGACCACCCTCCGGTAGATACACTCCTTCGATGCCGGCGTCGATGTAAATTATGTCGTCCGTCTTCTCGAAGTAATCATTCATGATCTTGCGGGAGAAGTCATTGTCCACTGCACCAATAAGAACCTTTTGGATAATTTGGCCTTCTTCATACAAATAATCCGTATGGGAAAAAAGGCTTTCTAACTGCTCCACTGATTCAACATAAGAGTCGGAGTAAGAACCGATTTTTAGCCCATAAGTGGATCCGTAGCGTTTTGCCAAAACCTCCGATTTTTTCTTGGAAATATCGGAAGGAATGAAGGGCTGCCGCAAAAGATTCTTTTCCTCTACCGTGTCTGGATCGGCCAGCATAAGGAACGACCGGACATTGTTAAATGCATACAGCATTTTTGTAATGCGCTGCACCGCATATCCGCCATTACCTCCGCAGCCGAGCAAAACGCAGTAGTAGAGGATGTTGGAAACCTTGGGCGTACCATAGCCTGACGATTTTGTATGATAGTCGCTTAATTTGATCATTATTTATTACCCCCATTTTTTTTTGAGCTGATGATTGTAACGCGGTTGTGCCAGGATTCTGGATACTTCATGGGAGCGAGGCTATTGACCTTATCCCTCGAAAAGTCCCCCTCGATGAAGGTATTAGGTTCCAGAGGAATGAAGCGGCCGGCAACTCCTGCGCGAGTTCGTAAATCATAGGTGACTTCACAAAGTCCTTGCTGCAGGCGGCCGACTACTCCATATAGCATGGTTCCAAGCTCGTCGGCATTATCGACTTCACTGAAATATGCGCTCATCGTGTTATGTGAATGAATCTCGGCCACCTTAATGAAATTAGCCGGATAATCACTATAATGTACGTCGATTTTGACCTTGGAAACTTCCTGGTACGGCACATCCAGCACATAGCTCTTCGAATCCGTGTCCCAGTAGAAAACGCCCATCACTTCGACTTCGTTCATGGCATAATCACTAAAAAAGGAAACAAGCTGGGCGAATAGGTTCTCCGGAATCTTCGGGAGATTCAATTTAAACCCTTCACGGCAAGGCTCCAGTTCCTCAATGACTTCAACTTGGGCAACGAATACTCCAATCGCATTCTCACGGACTTCGTAGTATCCGTCACGGGCAGCCAGGATGTTGATCGGCTCCCTGTTTGCGAAAAGGTCCTTTGAACGAAAAAAGAAGCCTTTCAGCCCTTGGCTGAAATAGGCTCCTTTCTTCCCTCCGGTGACCATAGGACAGATGAGATTTTTCTTCTCATCCCAATCCATTTTGGTCCGCTGTTTAGACAATTCCGGGAAGTCTCTCTCCAACCGCTTCCGAACAGCTTCAAGGTCGAGTCCGGCCAACTGCTCCGCATCGAAAAACTTTGTGATGGAGAGAGTGTGTCCAGCATACGCGATAAACGTAGCATGGTTAAACTCCGGCTTTTTCTCTTCCTTTTTGGCAGCTGCTGCACCAGTGGTGACGGCCGATTTATCATCGGCTTTAACTTCCGCATTGGCTTGTCCACCTGCAAGCTCGGCTTTGTTGGCCGCAGCTTCATCTGGATCAACGTCGTCAGCGAGCGCTTCGCTTTCTTCATCGCTCAAATTGTTCGCTTCATTCTCATCCTCGGTGTCAGCACCCTCACAGGCGTCCTCACAAGCATCCTCCGGACGCGCCTTCTCCTGCTGCTCCCGTAAGCGTTTCGAAGCGAGATGTATGACCTTGTTGTCATTCTGGTCGACTTCGGAAACTCGGGACGTAGCGGAAATGATTGTCGTTTCGGTGCTTGCGGATGGTTCTGAAGAAAGGGAAGCGTTCTGCTCCTGCTTCACTTCATGAGTCTTCTGCGAGGGGGTAGTAAAAGCATCACTGCCTCCAAAGTAAGAGAACAAGTCAAACTGATCGTTGTTGTTAGACATTTCCAAATACCTCCAGATAATAATTTAGATTTTTATATGCTCCATATGCACTAACGCTGTTTAAATCGAACTGGTCATCTTCTGGATCCACTCCTGGAGTTTATATCCAGTCTCTTTCAGATACTCATCCGGAAACGAAGTTCCCTTGATCTGTTCGACGAGCTCTCGGTACGGCAACTTGCTGATATTCGACCCTGTGTAATAGCAGTCTGAATTCGGCGAGTTAAAGAACATCTCAGGAATGGTTGCCAGCTGGGAAACTCGTTCGATGGATGGCAGTTTTTGACCGCCCCAGCATACCGAAAATGAATTAGCGACGTTCGTGTACGGGTAGAAATAGACCTTTGATTCTTCATTAAGAATGAGTTGGTCTTCCAGCGCCGCAATATACACATCAGTAATGTCCATAGTTGTTTCTCGCACCATTAATTCGAAACAGAACAAAAGACGTGGGAACGGAACATCCTCAATCTCCGCATTGTGGTAAAAGACTTTTCGGCAATGCGGCGGGATCTCCAGAATGATATACCGCTTCGAGGGCCCCTCCGAATAGTAGATCGCATTACGAGGCAAGATGGGTGTCTTTATGGCTGTATAATCCAGAGACTGTATCACACTCCGTGCGATGGTCTCGTGGGTATAGGAGCCGACTCCCAAGCTTACTCCTTCATGAAACTCCTCAATCGTTGGCAAGCCATAATCGCGCATTGTAATGACCACTTTTGTTCCGGTATCTTTGTCTAATTGTGCAGCTGTACTCATGCTGGCACATCCTCTCGGTTTGTATTTATTACCGCCTGATCAAGCGTGCTGGTTAGCGTTGTAATCATTGTCTCGAAAGAGAGCGAATGGTCAGTAGCAAGCGAAATCCTAGGATTATCGCATTGCTGCATGATGCTGGAGAATACCACATCGAGTTGGTCCTCCAATGACACATCCACAACGATACCGGATCGGTCATAAACCATCTTCGCCATTACAATACCCCGCAGTCCGTTGACAAGCTGCGCTCTCCGGGTCCGTACGAGCTCATGAACCTCGTTACGAATTGCCACCATTTGTGCAAGCAGCGGAGAATACAAGCCATAATCACCCGATAGCGTGATGTGAAAACAGTTCCCAGCCATCATGCCCTCCATCTCGAATTCGCCAAAAAAATCGTCCTCCGAGCGGAGCATAGCATTAAACTTGTTGATGTACCGGCTACGTTCAGCATCCTTCAAAAGAGGGTAAAAATCACAAAGCTCAGGAAGCGGTACGCGGTATGTACACTTTGACGTACCCCAATCACTCAGCTTCTCACTTGTAAGAACCACTTCTCCGAAGATCCTTTTCATGCACACCCAAAAGGTATCAGCCTGACTCCCAAAGTCATAGCAGTAAAAGTCGATAGAATCGCTCACTACATCAATGCCAGCGTCATGGGCGATTTTGATGAGTAGAAAAGCATCATAAGTCGCCTGCATCTGGCCGATCTGCTCTTGACACATATACGATTGTTCCAATGTCTCCACGCACCTTTCTTAAAAGAAATCTACATCTTCGGACGGCATAGGCTTGGCTCTCTTGAAATGATAGATAAATTCATTGTTGTGAAGAAACTCGTGAATGGCATTCCCTTCATTCGGAGAACCATCCATTTCTTCCACATACTCAGTATCTACATAGTTCATTGCCATATCCAATGCCTGTTGTGCTTCCGCTAATGTAAACCCGTTCCAATCAATGCTCGCACTGTTAGTCTCAAAATGAGCGGCTTCAATAGCGCGAAAGAGACCAGGTGTATACCTCTGCTGGTACTCTTCCCTCTGCGGTAAATTTGCCGTTAAGCGAGACAGGTTTATGCGCATGTTCAAACTTCCTCCTTGGTTTAGGCGAAAAAAAAACCAGGAAGAACAAAAAAAGCGCACCTAAATAAGGTACACTTATGTTCTCCTGGTTAATAACGCCTCAATTTTTATTAACGGCAATCTGCCGTCTTCACCCGTTCTTCTGCAGAAAATATGACTGCGAAGAAAATAAATTATGCATTGTAATGAATTTAGTATAGCACAAGGGAAAGTACAGATAAAGAATAATGTTGACGGTATAGGCACCTAAATCCCTGCCATCGATCCCAAAGGATTTACCTTTTCAATGCGGTACGTAGCTTGTGGATTAATGCTATTAATCTTTCCAAAAAACCGAAGTTTATTTTAATACCTTTCTCATGAATACATATGTAGTTTCGTGTAATAGAATCTTTATAATAATAGAGACCAGATGGGTGATGATACATATACATCCACCCATCCAAAGTCGTAAAAACATCCTTATTTTTGCGCCGGCAATACTTCTTAAAAGGTAAAAACATCAGATTTATTTCTAAGTCATAATCATGTACTCTGTATCCGCGTGATTCTAACTCTTTTTTCACAATTTTCACTCCTAGATTAAACATGTGCAATCTCACCCACTTGATTCAGGTTTCCTATTTTCTGTGGATTTCTGTTCAAGTTGTTTCAAGGTTTCGTCGATTTCCTTTGTAGTTAACGCCGGTTATACGTCATATTGCACACTTAATGGAATGAAGTAACAGGATCATGAACCGCGGTTGCTTTATGTGGTGTTTGTAATGCTTCCAGAAAAACCGGCAGCAACGTATCACGGAAAACGACTGCCTGTATCCCCCTACTCGACTTCACGTGAAGCTTACTTTGGATGCTGGCTACATGATTCCTTACGGTTTTCTCCGAAATGTTGATGGAACAACCAATTTCACGGTTGCTACCACCCATAAGCATAAGCAGCTGTAGAATCTCTCCTTCCCGTCTGGTAAGGCTGAACTTCTCCTTGATGACTTCAAAGTAACCTCGGATGATTGGGTTTTGATGTAAAAGGGATCGATCTACGATCATGTTTCATCGGCTCCTTCTAATGGTTTTTAAATGGCGATATGACGTAAAAAAACAATGTACACTAGGAAGAAGGTTAATAAGACAAATCCACCTTCGACGAAAGATCCTTTCCGGGTGCCAGTACTCATTAGATTAAACTTAAGACGCCAATCGAGCGGAGGAATCGGACGGATCCCGCGATTCGTGAGTGAGTCAGCAAGCAGGTGCAGCAGATAGGATAAACCTCCGGCAATCCAAAGAGTATTACTATATCCAGAAGTCGAAAAGTACAGCAAAGCGGTCCATCCAAGCACTCCGTACAACGTATGGGTGAGTCCTCGATGCGGAAGGAGTGCACAGATGACGAGCAAACTTCCAATGATATAATTCCAAGGGATAAACGTATTTCCGAATAGAATAAGTCCAGCACCTATCAGGATCATGACGATATTTCGTAGAGAGCGGGTCGGCATGAGTGACACTACACCAACGAGGACGGCAAGGATAATATTCCAAGGTGCAAATGCTTGCCCAAAAAAGTAGAGGAATCCACCAAGACCGACAAGTGCAAGCTTTAAGAATTGGATGAAGCGGGTGGGAAGTGCACGGGAAACAAGTAACGAATTGGGTTCATCAATGTCCGGAAGTAGAGCGCTGACTGCAGTAACGGCAATGACTGGCAGCGTAATCTTCTCATCTATGATTCCTAACACACTCAAGGTGACGCCTGTACTGATAACCAAATGGGATTTTCCCATCATTACGACCACTTCCTCTCAAATGGGTAAAATACGAACAATATCTTCAAGTTTTTCGGAATATTTGCACTTCGGCAGGCTTTTCAAGACGGTTTTGCCATATCGCTTCGTTCGCATGCGGTTATCCAGGATGATTACTGCGCCCTGACATTTCATGGAGCGATTCAATCGTCCAAAACCTTGCTTCATTTTAATCATCATCTTCGGGAACATATAATCCACGAAGCTGTTCCGCTTTGCCTTTTCGATCAACTCAAGCTGTGCCTGGATCAACGGGTCATTCGGCTGCGGGAATGGGAGCTTGGCGATGACAAGGGTGGTTAAGGCGTCCCCAGCGACGTCTACGCCTGTCCAAAAGCTGGAGCAGCCCAGGACGATCGTTCGCGGATTGGTCTTTAAATCGCTAATAATCTTTTCTCGATCGCATCCTGGGAACTGAACGAGTAAGTTGTAACCCCGATCAATACAATGCTGCTGAAATTTGCGAGCGACATGGTTCATCGTTTCAAAGCTGGTAAATAAAACGAGCATCCGCCCACCGGAATACATTAGAATTTCCTGTAATTTTTCGACGGTATACTGGATGATGTTAGGGCTATCTGGTTCAGGAGCGTCGTCAGGACAGATAATCATAGTTTTATTCTCATAGTCGAAAGGACTACCCACCATGATGCTATCGTAGTCCTTTACACCACACCGGCCGGCAAAAAATGCGAATGAGCCATTGGTAGACATTGTGGCACTCGCGAGAATGACCGGCACCTTATCGAATAAACCACGGGCTAGAACCACTTTGGGAAAGAGCGGGGCCGCGTGAAGCGTGACATTATCACGTCCTTTAACCGTCGCCCAATACGCCCAAGAACGTTTCGCATTCTCTCCGATGAAATCAAGGTCATCGTTTCCTTCGAAAAGTCGCTCCAAGATGTCGGAGACGCCGCGGACATTTAGCGATTTGATCTTTTCGATAAACTCCGTCAGGATAGAGCAAACGCTGCTCATATCAATCTTCTCGCCTAACAACTTGAAGGCATCGTTCTTCATCCCCTTCCCCACTGATATGTAAACATCGTCCATCTTTTGTATGAACGACTGGCGCAGCTGCGTAAGGGCAAGTTGGTTGCTTTTATCAAGGTCATTGAAAGCATCACGTTTGAAGAGAGAATCGAAAAGTATCTCAAATCGGGTTAAATCCACCTGTTTTTCGAAAATGTTACAGCACACGTCCTCTAACTCGTGAGCTTCATCGAAAATAACAGCATCATATGGGGGGAGAGAACCGTTACCGGTCTTTTTCCTCATGATCAGGTCACTGAAAAAATAAGCATGGTTAGTGACTATGATGTGAGACTTTTGCATCTTCTCCTTCAAGTCTTCCAGCATACAGTTATCAGGCTTCTTGATTGACAGACAAGAGGAGGCAGAAATTCGATTCCACAGAGCATCTTCTACTTCAAAACCCAAGGCCGTTCGGTCGCCTATACCCTCTTTGTTCACTTTAGAGAAGATCCGCTGAACAACTTTGGAATCCCGATTGTTACTCCGAAGCATTTCTTGCCACAATCCCTCCAGTTTTGCTGAGCAAACATAGTGAGACTTGCCTTTAACCAATTGATATTTGAGATTCAGATTCTCCATTTTCAGAATTTGCTGGACCCGTGGGAGCTCGACATTTACGATTTGGGTCATGAGTGGGATCGTATGGGTGCATACCACAACGGTCTTTTTATTTTTGACGGCCCATTGTGCTGCAGGGATCAAGTAACCAAGAGATTTGCCTGTCCCGGTACCGGCTTCGCACATTAAGTGCTTTTCAGATTCGAGCGCCATGCCGACCTTAGTAGATATGAGAATCTGTGGGGCTCTCGGGCTATAACCTTGTACGAGCTTGGATAAATGGCCTCCCTGGCCAAGTGCTCTCTCGATAAATTCTTCCAAGCTCTTTCGCCTCCTGATATTGTCGCTAATATATTAACTAATATATTACTATACTAATATAGTACATTACTCCTACGTTTTTACCAAGCCGTTTGGTAATTTATTTTCTATTCTGGGGTGTATAGTGAGTGCAGTTCCTTTTAAAAATGATGGATAATAATTTTTTTCATTTATTCAACCTCCGATTTGTTTTTCATAGGAGCCTTTGTTCTTTCTCAGAACCTTAATAATAATAGAAAAAATAGGTTCATTCGCGTACGTCATACTAACATCCTAACTAATGATCAAAATATCATAATCTTAACTATGTATTATAAGGTTAGTTTTTGAATATACTAATCTGGAAAGCTGCTACTTCAGGGGGTGTTAACCCCCTGTTTGTTAATTAATTATTCTATTATTAGTTTAAACATCTGTTTGAATGGAGTGAGTTTATGGCAACCTAAGATGCGGTGCAACTAAAGCTAAGCTAAAGCATCATCCCTTTCTATTGTTCCAATATCTTTCAATGTCATCAAGGTTTTTAATCGGTACGATTTTTATGTCGCTATTCATTGACTCTTTCATATTTATCGCCTCAGTGTAATTAACGCCATCAGGTACGAACATAACCGGCATAGACTTTTTTACTGCCAAATATGTCTTTGCTTTGATACTTCCAACGCTTCTTATAGTACCATCAATATTAATTGCACCAGTTATTACAAACTTTCCATTTTTATTACCAAGCCCTTGCATTTTTAAGAAGACATTATAGGCTGTCGCAACACCACCGGAATCACCAGATACATTCCCAAGTTCAAAAAGCATCATTTCATTAAATCTCCAAAGATCGTTAATGGTATAGTGTGCGCTTACTGTTATTCCATAAATTGATGCTGTCTTATTCACAATGTTTCCCTTATAGGTCCTTAATTCAAATTCATGAGGTGTTTTTGAACGAACCAGTTCGTTTACTTTCTCTATTGTGGGAGGTGCACTGTCAATTGTGATAATGGTTGTGCCAAGTAGATCTTCAAGCTCAAGAGTTGTACTAGTAAATTCAAATGCATAACTAAAGTCAGCTGGTAGCCCTGCTGCGTAGCTTCCTGCTATGTAAGCCGGCAGTGCAACATAGAGTAAACTATCTGTCATAAGATTGTTATCTACGATTTCAACATGACCTGGATTATCTTTCGTTGTGGTGAATGCAGTAGACAATACTTGATCGTCTAATTCTTCAAACTCGCTGAGTAATTCCCCGTATTTTGCCTTTAGGAAAAAATATTCAAGAAAATTATCTGCTTTTTCTTCAATCACACTTGGAATGTAGATTCCATTATCGATTGGGTTACGAAATAGTTCTTGTGAAGGGGCCAGGTTTGAGGGAAGCATATAAGTCCTCTCTTTAATCGGGACAAAAATTAGGATTGATATTATGACCATAGTAAAAGCTACAAAGTATAGCAATATACGGAATGGAAGAAATGATCGTCTCCTGGGTGTGTGCGGAAACTTAGTATGCGTTATACTAGACATAATTTATCTCCTTGTCTCATTAAGCCATTTTATTATTAATTATTAAATGAAAGGCACTCTTCCATATATTCCTGTAGCGTCATATCTCTCTCTTCTGCCTTCTTCAAAAGCCTGTTTTTCTTATCCTCGGTCAGATAAATCGTTACTGGCATAATGCCGGTATCAATGAGCGTCCCATCATATTTTGGAATAATCTGACCAGACTTTAAAAAGCGTTCCAACTTTACGATAAGATCCGGATGCGTATCTGGCATAACTCCTGAAAGGACGCATTTTCGGACTTCCACACTAATTATTTCACTTTCTTGCGTAATTTTCATGTTAGCGGGCCCTGCCTGCTTATAGAGTTCTTCAATAATAGGATAGATTACAGAGTCGGGTGATTTAGCTGCAGGAAACTCAAAACGGGCATAACCATAACCATTGATTAGTTTTCGTTCGTTGATCTCCATAAGAGGAGTCCATCCTTCGTTTAATGCAGTGTCATAAGAGAGGCGTCGACCATCAATCGTTTTAAGCCATGCCTCAATCTTTCGGTTATTCACGCGCTTCAGCTCCATCACCCGAGCAAGCTGGTCCCCCTTAACAAAAGGTTGAAACAGAAAGACCCCTTTTCGCTTGTCATAGATCGTTTCAACTTTCCCCGCATTTGGATTTTCCTGAATATATTTCTCCAAATCAGCCTCTTTAATAAAAAACGTTCGCTTCCCTCTATAATCCGCTTCATAATGTGGTAAAACTCCGTCCCGGATTAGCTTATGTACAAATGTGGTAGATCTGCCTAATCGCTTGGCTGCCTCTGTCGAGGTTAAATCTTTCTTCACATAGTTCCTTTTAAATTCCAACACATCGGACAAACGAAATCGATAACCTCCGTCCCCGCGATGAGTGCCGCGGTTAACCGGCTCTAGTTTTTTTGAGGGATCTTCATGATTAACAATCTTGTATAGAGAAGTTGTGGTAATTCCAATTTCATTCGCTGCTTCAACAATACTAATATACGTGGCGGCATTTTTACTCTTTTCTATGTATTCCTTTGAATCTTCCATGAATACAACTCTCCCTTTATGTTCGTATGTAAAACAAACTAATTAGTAGATGCTTTATTAAATTTTATCACAAAGTATCAATGCAGACTAAAGTAATTGTCATTTTATACGTTCTTAAATATGTTATATATAACTGATTATAAAATATTAATTACAGTTTTGTGTTTATACTGTTTTAGATAATTATGTTCAAAGCAAAAGAATGTACAGTTATTTTGTATTGATCGTTTAATTTCACTTTTTCAATCTTTATATAACCATTGAAGTTTATATTTGCTAGAATATAATTATGAATACCAGATAAGGTGGCGAGCGTATTTGAGTGAGTTAGAATCATTAGAAGGAACAATGATGTTTGATAATAAACTTATCTTAAAGGATACTCATCATAACGAACTGCTTTATGCTTTGATAAACGAAAATTACTATTATAGCCTTCGCGAACGTGTAACTATGAGCGAGGATGAAGCAGGTAATTATGATTACTCCCAGGTCTCTAACTTGGGAATGGTGTATCTGTACATTCATAACAAGGACAAAATAAGAAAAGATAAAACGAAGAAGGATTATGCGAGGATTTTGCTCGATTTTCTGCAGGATGTAGCGGAATCCGGGAAGAGCGATATGCGGGAGTTGTCGCGATTTGATATGGAGACATTTCAGGCGAAGATGGAGCAGAATGGAAAGAAATCCACCACTTTGTCTAAGAAGGTCATCATTATACGTTCATTTCTTTCCTGGTGTATCGATGAAGGGTATATCAAGAAGAATATTGCCCGTGGAATGCGGTCAGTGAAGAAGATTAAGGAGGAAATTCCTGAGCGGGATATTGATGAGGTAGACCTGAAGCTGGCCGTTGAATTTTATAAAAATAATCCAAAGGTGCAGTCTCTTTTGCTACTTCTCGGGAATAGCGGAATGCGCCTAAACGAGTTGATTCAGCCGGCTTGGGGGGATCTATATTATGATCGCCGACGGGAGAGGCATTATCTCATTACTCGAACGAAGCGGGACAAGATTAGACATGTCCACATAAAAGATTATGTCTTAGCTGTACTGATTGAGTACCGAAGAAGAGTCGGCCTTAGTACGGAATTAAATAGAGAGGACAAAACCCCATTTTATCCGAACCGGTTGGGTAGGAGACATAACTTGTCGAGCCTATCCACTTCGCTCTCGAAGTATATGCAAGCAGCCGGGCTGACTACTGTACACGGAGACCGAGCCACACCTCATTTCTTGCGCCATTTCTTCGTACAGGCTGCCTACGCAAATGGGGCTCCCCTGGATTGGATCTCTGAAACACTGGATCATTCATCGACTAAGATAACGAAAGACAATTACCTAAGCCGACAGATGAAGAAGGAGCGAGACGTGAGCGACTTTGTTGATATAGATATTTAGAGAGATGGATAAATTCAAAGAAACTTTAGATTAAGTATACGATATACGAACTCCGGCTTAGTTATACCGGTAATAGGCAAGCTTACAATTGTGCAGTAGCCGACGCCTATCCTCAAAAAAACAGGCTGTTTACGCAGCCTGGGTCGTCATTTTGAATTAAATTTTGGCCATCCATCAGGGAAGACATACTCACCTCTTAATGACTGCTGTGGACGTTGCGTTCACCCACCTACTTGCGCTCCGATGGGTTTATCTACGAAAGGCGGGGAACCATTGTGTTACCGCTGATTAGTACGGCTAGCGTTGCTAGTGTTACCGATTTACCTTTTAATGTGACGGAGGATTGACGATCTTCGTGGTACCTTTGGTTGCTGTTACCGTTTGGGACGCTTGATCCCACCCAATCGTGGCTCTCGGTTTTTCAAAAACCGTTTCTTTTGGAACCAACGTGTACCCTTGCAAGAGAGAACTACCGATTGAGCGGAAAAGACTACTTCACACCATCGCTGGTGACGTTGGCAGGTTTATAAGTCTGCAACGGTGAACGTATAGGCAGCGACCACACCTGCCGGAACCCCATTCTCTTGCCCATCCAGCGCCCAAGCATAGATCGTATGCTCACCGCTCGTCGATGATGCGACAGTAGAGGTCCAATCCTTGCCGGCTCGACTTGCGGGCTTCCACAACCCTTCAGTGCTATCGATCTGGTAATATACACCTTGCACAAGCGACGCAGCCGAAGAATATGTATTGGTGACACGGAACGAGAATGTCTGGCCTTTTCCATTTGCGCTGGACTTTGGCGCTATGGCCACTTGCAATGGGTTCGCTTTGCGTCCTCCATCGTCAATGACGGTCACGGTTTTGTCGTTGGGAATGGATGTATAGATTTTATTTGTAGTCGGATTCACAGCAATGGCAATAGGAAGATTTCCAACCGCCACCTCCGTTGTTTTGTTACTCGCACCCTCAATGACACTTATGTCGTTAATATTACGGTAGGAACTTCCAAAACGATTTTGATTGGCAAAATAAATTTTGTTGGTAACCGGATTCACCGTAACGTTATTATGCCTAATTCCAGCTGCTACTGTTGTTGTCTTGTTACTCGCACCGTCAATGACTGTCGCATTGGAATTGTTCGCAGTATAGATTTTGTTGGTGACCGGATTCACCGCAATATCCCAAATGTATGATCCCACGTTCACCTTCGTTGTCTTGTTACTCGCGCCATCAATGACTGTCACAGTCTGCTTGTCGGGTATGGAGACATAGATTTTGTTGGTGACCGGATTCAACGTAAGGGGCCCGGGACTCCCTCCCAGTGCTACGTTTGATATCTTATTACTTGAACCATCAATTACTGTTACGCAACTTTTGTCGCTCCCCTTTTCGAGGTTACCCTTGTAAAAGACCATGTCATTATTGGAGACATAGATTTTATTCGTGACTGGATTCACCACAACGTATGTAGGACGGTGTCCCGTCGCTATTGTCGTCGTCTTGTTGCTCACACCATCAATGACCGTTATGTTATTGGTACCCTTTTTGTAGACAGGGTCGTAGTGCTCATCAGAGATTCTTTTGCCCTGATTGACGACATAGATTTTGTTAGTAACCGGGTTTACCGCAAGTGTACTAGGACTCTCGCCCACCGCTACTGTCGTCGTCTCGTTGTTCGCACCGTCAATGACTGTCACACTGTTGCTCCAATTGTTGGTTACATAGATTTTATTGGTGATCGAGTTCACCGCAATAGAGTGGGGAAGACTTCCTACCGCAACCTCCATCGTTTTGTTACTCGCACCGTCAATAACCGTCACGCTTTCATCATTATTATTAACAACATAGATTTTGTTCGTGACCGGATTCACTGCCATTTCCCAAGGTTGCTTCTCCAACGTGATATTATTCAACTTTGGTGCTGCCCAAATTGATTGCGGCACCGGAATGAACGAACCAATGAGAAGGACGAGCGCGACAACCGTTTGAAGTAATGTCTTACGCAACGTCGCCCTGCTGCGTCTATTGTGTAACCAATGTTTCATGAGCACTCCTCCTAATGTGTTAAAGCGATGATTACCAATAATAATAGATTCTTTTCATCCATAATCTTCTTATTTTAACATAGCTATATTTAAGTGAAAGTTATTTATTTCCTTTAAGATTCAAGTTATATAATTTATTTTCCCCGCAATCAGATCATTTTTTCCCTGGTGTATCGAAGAAGAGGATATCAAGAAGAACATTGCCTGGAATGCGATCAGTGAAGAAGATTAAAGAGGAAATTCCGGAGTGGGATATCGATGGGATAGCCTGAGGAAAAGAAAAGCCGAGAGAAAATCAGGAGAGTGCCTGAAGATCAATCGGCTTGATCGTAACATTTGGGGGATGGTCAGAGACATAAATTGATAGGGCATTTCCATCCCGATTCCTTTGTTATCACGTCTTTATTCGATTTTTAGCACGAGATTATTACGAATAGCACGAGTTTATTTGGGGTCTACACCTTATATACCAAGGAACAAACCGACTCCACATGGACCGTATGCAGGAAGCAATCCCGTTACTAAGGCATCTGTTATAATTACTTAATCTCGCATTGAATCAAGGTTCTTGCAGTCGGTTATCTTAGTATTCTTTTTCATTATTATACTTTATCACGAATTTTTACGGCAGATACCATTTTAATCTGAATGTACTTGAGAAGATTAAAAAATAGTTGTTGGCGGCTTTATTACATCATGCTGACTATGATTGCAGGTGAGTTTTATTGTTATTTTAGGTCTTATCAAGGTTTTCTATCCGAATCCCTTTAAAAATCCGTCCTATATTTCCAAGATAAAATGATGCGTTTGCAGTGTTCGTGGTCAAAATGTGGTCATGTAATTATCCTAATCATATGTTTTGTATGAGGGAAGCAATCCCGTTACTACGGTATCTGTTATAATTACTTAATCTCGCATAGAATCAGAGTTCTTGCAGTCAGTTACCTCAGTATTCTTTTTCATTAACTTACTTATTTTTACGGCAGTTTTACGGCAAGTATCATTTTAATACCAATTTACTAAAAAATCTAATATGCTGTGTACTAAAGAGTTTATAAGTTTGGTTGCTCTCCTTGATCAGAATTATAGCTATTGGACAAAATACTAGTTGTACTTTGTTGTGGACTCTAGTATATACTCTCTATTTAAATATCGGTATCTCTCGCTTACTCCAGCGATAAACACTCCCTCTTTAAAGGTACCTGTTTCAATGACCTTAAACATCTTATTGGGGATGGAATCATCATCTACCCAATCCCATACTCTACGACCTGCGCCATCATGTACCCCTCTGTTGAAATACCCTTCATAATTTTCAGTTTTCCCGTACCCGTGGTAACTACCGTCTAACCAGTTTCCCTCGTAGATGACCTTTTCGTTAATTTTCCCTTGAGTCCATGTTCTAGAGTAAAGTATACCAAAGCCATACCTTTTACCATTTTTCATTTCTCCTTTATATAGACTTCCTCCATCTGTGCTTACTATTTCAACCTTTCCATTTGGATAAATACCATTGAATGTTCCATGACATGTATAGTAGTGTAAATTTCCATGACAAATGGAACATACCGTTTTATTTGAAATAATCTTACTAAAAGTGACACACTGGTTACAATAAGTCACAAACTGATTTAAATATTCAGCAGCCCTTGATAATAAACCGGGATTACAATTTTTACCCTTTGAAGAGTAAAAAAGTTCTTGTACTAAATGGTATTTGTTACCACTGATTGCTTCTTCGAGAGTTTGCTGTATTACCGATGAGTCAAATACATCTACTGCCTTCCGAATTGATTCAAGACTTCCTGTGTTTAATATCTCTTTTTGAGCAACCATTTGATTAATATGCTTATTTTCTTTTATTAATAAATCAGGCATCCGATCAATGATTAATTCTTTTAGGTTCTTTTGGACACCTGTATATAGTGAATAATTTAGATCTATTGGTTGATTAATTAAAAACTCTGCAATCAACCTTTTTCCATCGGAAACGGCCCTTGCTAGACAACAATTAATATTGACCCCAGTTTTGATCGTTGATTGAATCAAGCGAACATCATCCAACGATATAATTTTGTTTAAAACTGTACCATAGTCGAGATCGTAGGCAGAACACTTGCTGAGTAAGTAATCTAACGTATCTCTATAATATTTATCCCTATTTTTATTATTATTGATTGCTTCAATTATAGCTTCAAGAATGTGCTTTTTCCCCAGTCTCACAGATACATTTACATGATGTTGCTCACTCAAATATCTGACAACCTGTATATGCCCACTCGTCGCAGCTAAATACATGCCAAGTTCTGTTGTTTTTCGATCCTTGTAGTCAAAAAAATATTGACTATGACGTTGTATGGCTTCAAGTTCTTTGAGTAGGTGGAGTTCTCCGCGTTTTGTTGCCTCTAAGAAAACTGAATTGATGTTGTTATTTGCTTTCTTATACTTTGCTCTTAATTGATACGATCCCAATCCTAGAACCCCTCTTCCTTATGCCCAAATAATACAAATCAAGTTATACAATAGCATATGTCTCTCTTCAAGTTCATCAGGACCATATTGATCCATGGGTCTAAACTTAAGATTGAACGATTTCATCATATTTAAAAAATCGATTTTTGTTTTATAGTTATCCTGACGAAGCGTTTCGTTCCAGTATAGTGTGTTGGCATACGTTTTTAGCTTGTTTAAGTAAAGCTCATTGCTGCTGGAGATATTATCTTTTCCTTTTAATAACAGAAGTCCACCTAATCTATTTCTCTCACTCTCAAAGCGCTCTACATCATCTCCAAATGCGTTTAAATTCTCTGTATTGTTAGCGAGTATATGTTCAATATGAAAGCCGTTCACTGAACCTGTATTTGCTACCAGATCATAAAAAGAATGTTTCATATTCATTTTAGTCTGATCAGCAATAAACTGTTCGATCCGGGCAAAAAAGTATCTTTTAAAGCGCTTATTGAGCTCGATACCCGTGTCTTTAAAATAGCTGTATGAAATTGGCTGCATTGTAGTTACGCCTCTTGCATCGGATAACATTCTTAACAGATATTTATCAAATACCGACTTAATGATTGCAATGTCCTGTCCTCTAATCTCAGCGGATATCAAATATGTCGCCTCATTGAAGTCATTGCTATCATAGCTCTTCTGCAATTGTAATAGCGAAAATAAACGATCTACTTCACGCGCTATCAATTTGATTTTTTCCTGTTCCTGAGAGTCGTTTAAGACACAGGCAGACAATATTAACTGAAATTGGCTATCCATCTCAGTTAATCCATTATAATAAACACTCAAGTAATCATCTTGAGGTTTATCGTAATAACTAAGGATTTTACAATATAGCTCTGAATAATACCTAAACTCATTTAGCAAAAACCGTTTTACATCTTTCGGGCTATGCTGCAATTTTAATTCCCTATCAACTTCAGGGAGAAATATTGCCCGATGATAATTGCGATCAAATTTACGAGTATCACCAACCGTTTTTGCGAACTTTGATCGCAAGAAATATATAAAAAACTCATCAATCTCATCATCATTATACTGATTGATATTGTTCACTTGCGTATCCCAGATTTCATTTAATCCCAACTGATCCAGCTCGTCCTTATCAATCTGTCCTAGCAGTTTCCCTTTTAAGATCTCGTAAGGTTTGAGTTTTACTCCACGATCATTGATAACCTCAAATACCATGGGAACATCGGTTTGTTCGACATTTAAATTAATAAGTACCAACCTTTTAAGGAAGTAGAAGATAAAGCTCTCCAACTTTTGCTTATCTAATAACTCTTTGTCCAGTATTGTCGATATGACTCTATAGTTATTAACCATATTGAAAGCTGTAATTCCCGAGGAAGTATCGATATCCTCCGGCTTTTTTCCAGCTAAGAGTCCTGACATTGATACTTTATGTTGTTCATGATTCATCCAAAACTCTTTCTTAAACCCGGATTGACCTGCAATTTTGTTCGCCAGCCAGTCAGTTAATTCCGAATTAGCGTCTTTTGCGGTATGCATCAGCTTGATCAAGATTAGGGTTAACGTTGTTAGTCGTTGCTGGCCGTCAACCACATAAATTTTACCTTCAATATTATTAGTTACATAAGTATTTAAATAGTACCAGGAATACCGTTCTACCAGTTTATCTAATTCGATATCACTGTCTTTATAGCGCTGATATTCAATGTTAAATTTGTAGAAGATATCATCTAACAATCTACGAACTGCTTCGTCTGTCCATTTGTACTGACGTTGGTAAAAATCAATATAGTATGTTGTACTAGAGAAAACCTTATCTATATTTTGCTTATCAGGCGTAACATCCATGATAGTATCCTCCTACATATTCGTTTCTTACTGAAAATCATCGTGCTTAACTTTAAAAAATGTCATTACTCTGTGTAGTCCAAACTAACTTGATTGCATCGATAATTGCTTTATTCCGGCTTTATTTTCGCCAACAATTAGGTTTAATCCCGGTATGGATTCATCTTCAAACTCAGATTGTGTTTATGTGTAACCCGATTTTTATTTCACCTCTACCGTATTTCCTAAAGTTCCAAATACTTAGGTTTGACAAGAACTTGACCGGAGAGCTCTGTATCAATTTATTTATTTCAGTATTCGACAGATAGTTCATTCCCTCCAAAATGTGGTGTGCTCTATGATAGTATTGGTTTTGATAAAACAATAGGGTAAATACACACCAAGCATATTATCGAGCAATGGAACATTTAAGCTGATATAACTTTTCTTTAACTAAAATTAAAGCCAGTCTTTCGTCATAATAATCCTACAGTTGAACAAATCTGAGGTAGAAATCATTATATGTTTATGATTAGTTTATTAACTAAATCAAAGAAGCTTCTCATCAGCCTGGGATTGATAAGTAGCTTCTTTATTCGACCTTATGATGGCAACTTAATTCATTAAATCCTAGATATTAAAGGGCAGTTTGAATTACATCATGCCGCCCATAGGGTTGCAGTCTGTAACATTGTTTATGACAATTCAGGAAAGTGTGTAAAATCAAGGTTTTCATCTAAACAGCATTTCATCTCTACTGAGCAAGGCCGGTCAAACTAGCCGTCCTCGGGTCATAAACCAAATTAGTAATTGAACCATCTCGAATACAGCTCACCGCTTCGTCAATAACACGCAGCGGCACAAGGAACCATTCCTACGGCCGTACAGGCTATCCCATATTCTCATGCCTACCTTGGATTAACTGCCCCGCCCAGCACGATAGACATCCGGTAAAAGCGGGAACAGACGTCATCCTCGTTTACTTTGTCCTTTTGAACCGTACAATAATTGTTGGCGTTAAGATTTTGGCAGTTTCGGCAATTACGCAGCTCGCTATAGGTTCGATACACCGGCGGCGCTTTGGGCGGCGCCATTGATGCCGCACCCACGGTTTCGACCCGGGAGCCGTCCGCAGCCCAATAAGAAACGGGTGAGGACTGTCTCCGGCTCTTCTTGGTCGGCTTCGGCTTGCGTGCGGTTCCCTGGGACTTCGCAGCAGGCCGCTCTGCTTGCTTGGGCCCAGCCGCCGGACGGGGTTTCTTGGCCGGGGCCAGCTCATTCCGGTAGAAAGCTTCCGAAAACCGCAGAAACAGCTCCAGCTGCGGCGCGCCGCTCGCCTTCAGCTCGTAGACGCCATCGGTTTTTCGGAGCTTGCCGAAATTTATCTCCCCTTTGAACACAAAGGTAAGCCGATCTGCCTGAACCGCGAGGATCACCGGAGCTTGTTCAATCGTAAAGTGCGTCTTCCCGGAACTTACGGCTTCGCGTATCGCCTGCCGCATTTTTTTGGTGAGAGTATATTTCAGTCTGTACTCACTTTCCTGGGCTTTCTTCTCCGCGGACACGAAGCCCGCCTTAAGGGCATCCGCAAGCGGTACGCTGTCCACCTTGCATTGGACGTGCAGAAGGCCGTTTTTCAACTGAACGATGAATTTACTATCCGTCACCCGAGCCACCCCTGTTTAGATGTTAATGAACATACAGACTTCTCACAGAACCGTTTCAGCCATCATCGCAGATGCGGCTTGCCCCATCTCCGCCGATAAGAGCGCCAGACATACAGCTCCGTCAGAATTAGCAGATTGCACGAGTTCAACAGGCTATAGAGGAAGAGGTGCATCCGCTGAAACCTCCACCTCATGAACGCTTGTTTTCCCCCGAACAATAATCATTTCCTTGCATTTTCGGCATTTCACCCGCACAGAGAAAGGGACGAACCGGCTGGCTTCGGCTTCAAACAGCATGGACTGGCAGAGTGGACAACGGATCCCCTTCCATTGCTTCTCCTGCTTCACGTAATATTGAGAGAATAATACAATATCCGTACAAGCTTTATGTACCACAGCCCCCAAAGGCCGGACTTCCTTGACGTGCAGTTCTTCATTCTTATGGAAATATTCATTGGGCGAGGTAGTGACTTTAATCGTATCTCCAGGCTGAAGTGTTTCGTGCATGCAGGGGTCCTCCTTTACTTGTCAGTGTATTGCCCGCCATAGACGGCCCATGGCGCCGCAAGGGATGTAATCCTCCGGATCGCCTCTTTGCGATCTCCTTCCATGACTGCGACCCGCGTGCGCGAGAGCAGTGTATTTACGGAGATCCGTCGTTACTTTGATCTTGTAAACTCGATGACAAAGCGTATCCTGAGCCAGTGGACAATCTATGCTTAAGTCATCCAGTAAAATCAAGGCTTTTGAGTTATGAAATTGTTTCATATTCATGAACTAAATTATTTTATTTAACAAATCCCGAAGCGCAACGATTCTTCCTTAGGCAATGTGACACCTTTGCCCATTTTCTCATGATCTGGAGACCATTCTCGAATATCGAACTTTGGCTCACGGTCATTCCAAGAGATGAGATTAAGTTCCTTCTTCCAGCCCTTTGCACCTTCGGATAGAGTGCCGATGTGCTGGGTAATGGTATATTTTTTTTGCCATATCTTCGCCTTAATCCTTTCCAACTTACAATTATTATATTTTTCCACCTACTCCCTTAAATTTATCTACAAAGGCAGAGATTTTCTGAAAAACGCTCTGCTTTTTTGTTAAATACTGAGGATTAAGAGGACTCATTTTAGGAAGAATTTCATTAAGCTCCGTTCCATTTTCACTGGCATATTCTCTTTTTAATGAAGTTAAAATATATCTTTTTGCAGCCTCTTCATTAAGATTTTCAGTAGTAATCAATTCTTCTGCTTCACGTTTTTGCTCCGTTTGAGCAAATGAGAAGAAGGTATCAATAATACTTGCTTTATCTTGAATTTTATCTAAATCAGCTTGGTTGATAAAATCGACGACTAAGCTTTCTTTCGCACGGTTTCCTACACTAGACCGAATGATGCGACGAACTTCTTCAACCAAGGATGCTTTATCTTTTACTTTTTTGTTATGCTCAAAAATAAGTTCAAGAATGTAATCCAAATTGATCTCTTGGGATTTTAAAAGATCTACTTCAAAGACAACATCATCCCAATCAATAGAGGAATTGTCTTTTTCTTTCCCGTTTTTTCACGGCGAAGCCAGTCACGAATGTCATTATACGAAGAACGATAATCTTGAATCGCTCTTTCTTCTAACACTTGAATCTCTTGCATAGCAGCTATATCTTCATCTGTTACATAGTGTGTAGACTTAAATTCTTCTAAAGCTTTAGGGTCAGTCATATCTACTGCTTGTAAAGCTTTTAATCCTGAAAATTCATCATAGTTCTGTAGGATATTTTCAATACGCAAATATTCACCAAAAAGTTTAGCAAATTCTTTCTTATCCTTTTCAGTAACAATCGCATCAACATTAGGGAAACGCTTTTGTAGCTCTTTTACTACGTCTACATAACCACGACGGGCTTCACCCGTTGCTACATCAGTGAATCCTTCCATATACTCTTTGTAGCTTTTTTCCAGAACCACATTTTTAGTGCTTTTATCCCCAAAAAGAGTGATAGCGTCTATGGTTGCTTGTTCTAAATCTCTAAAAGTAACAATATTTCCAAAGGTTTTGGTGGAATCATAAATACGATTTGTTCTCGAAAAAGCTTGCATTAAACCATGAAACCTAAGATTTTTATCAACAAATAAAGTATTTAATGTAGGTGCATCAAAACCAGTTAGAAACATTCCTACAACAATCAACAAATCAATCTCTTTGTCTTTTACTCGTTTAGCAAGGTCACGATAATAATTTTGAAATTCCTTACTATCTACGCCATAATTGGTTTTAAACATGGCATTGTAGTCTTTAATGGCTAAAGTTAAAAACTCTTTTGCACTACTATCCATAGCTGTGGGTTCAAACGTTTCATCCAGAATTTCACCTATCGCAGTTTGCTCTTCATTCGCAGCAAAGGAGAAGATGGTCGCAATCTTAAGGGGTTTACTGCTTCCCTGTTGTAAGTTATTTAATGATTCATAGTAGAGTTTGGCTGCGTCAACACTACTCACAGCAAACATGGCGTTAAATCCTTTTCCATTCGCATTTAGTCGATGGGTTTTTACTCTAAAATTATTAAGAATATATTGAGAAATTTCGCTGATTCGTTCAGGATGTAGTAATGCTTCTTTATTTTCTGCTGCCGATAGCTTTTTCTCGTCCTGTTCTGTTTCAATTGTTTTGAACTTGGGACGTACATCGTTATAATCTACTTTGAACTTTAAAACTTTCTCATCTCTAATGGCATCCGTAATGACATAAGAGTGTAACTCTCGACCAAAGACAGAAGCAGTCGTTTCAGAACCTAACGCATTTTCCGGGAATATAGGCGTACCTGTGAATCCGAACTGATAGAACTTCTTAAACTTTTTATTGATATTTTTTTGAGCTTCACCAAATTGCGAACGGTGGGCTTCATCAAAAATAAATACCACTTGCTTATTATATATAGGTAACTCTGTTTCACTTTTGATTAGGTTATTCAGTTTTTGAATCGTCGTCACAATAATTTTATTATCATCTTTTTCAATGTTACGCTTTAATCCTGCGGTACTTTCTGAACCATTCACACTATCAGGAGAAAAACGCTGATATTCTTTCATCGTCTGAAAATCCAGGTCTTTCCGATCCACTACAAAAAATACTTTATCTATAAAATCCAGTTCAGTAGCCAAACGAGCTGCTTTAAAACTCGTAAGTGTTTTCCCCGAACCCGTTGTATGCCAAATATATCCGCCGCTTTCAGTGGTTCTCCAATTTTTAGCTAGGTATGAGCTTTCAATTTTCCATAAAATTCTTTCTGTAGCGGCAATTTGATAAGGACGCATAATAAGCAAGTTATCGCTGACATCAAAAACGGAATATTTCAGTAGAACATTCAATAAAGTTTTTTTCTGAAAAAATGTAGCCGTGAAATCTTTTATATCTTTAATCAGGGTATTATCCGATTTTGCCCAATTCATAGTAAAATCAAAACTGTTCTTATCACGTTTCGTCGTATTAGCAAAATAACGGCTATCTGTCCCATTCGAAATCACGAAAATCTGTAAATATTTAAACAGAGAGTTTTCGGAATTCAAGCTCTCTTTACTATATCGATGAACCTGATTAAAGGCCTCACGAATGGCAATCCCACGCTTTTTAAGCTCTACTTGTACTAAAGGTAAGCCATTGACTAAAATGGTAACATCATATCTATTGGCTTGCGTTCCTTTTTGTTCAAATTGGGAAATGACCTGCACTTTATTGTTGGCCATATTCTTTTTGTCTACTAGGTAAATGTTTTGAATATGCCCATCATCAAAAACAAAGTCATAAATATAATCGTTATGAATTTTACGGGTTTTATCAATGTGGTTATCACTGGGTTTATCTAAAAACTGCTCACAAAATCTAATCCATTCAGCATCTGAGAATTGCACATTGTTAAGAGTTTGCAGTTGCACACGCACATTAGCAAGCATTTTTTCAAGAGTGTTTAACTTTGGCAAATGTTCATAACCTTGATTTACTAAATCTTGAATGAGTTCTCGTTCTAAATCAGCTTCTGTTTGATAACCAACTCCTTGTTGATTTATCTTGGTGTATTTATCCAAAACGATAAAGTTGTTTGATTCCGCGATGGGTTTGAAATCTGCCATTTTTAAACCTCCCCTTTAGGAAAGCTAAGAAGCATATTACGGTAGTATTCATATTGTTTTTGACGCAACTTTATTTCACGAGGTAAGCCTTCAGTGATTGAGGATGTCAAGGCGTCGAATTTGTCTAAAATAGATACGATACGGTTTTGTTCGGTAAGAGAAGGTATCGGAATTTTAAATTTTTCCAGTTTATCCCCATGTACTCGAATAACCTTTGTTCCTGTTCTATTTTGCTTTTTATAATCAAAAAACATAGGGGTTTGGAGATAATAAGCCAAATACTTTGGGTTTTGATTATGCTTAAAAATATAAGTCTCTCCACTGACACAAACCTCATCCTCACCCAGCCAAACCAGAGGTTTACAAACATCTTCAATATTTTCACTTGTAGTCGCAATAATCAAATCGCCTTTCTGAGCTTTTCTCAACTTGGTTGCCAATGTTGGTGAAACGAAAGATTTTGTTTGATATGCAAAATTCCCGTAGTAAGTATAAATTTGACCATAATGGATACAGCCTACACCACTCTCTGCAAAATCACTTTTCTGCAATCCGTTGCCCCGTACAAACTCACCAATTTCCCCCAACGTCTTCCATTCAACGTCACCCTCTTCAAAAGTCAGCAACTTATCTTGATAATATTTATATTGCATTTTACGAGCTGTAAGCTCTGCTGTAAGCTCTGCTGTAAGCTCTGTAAAAGTGTCCAAAATACGAACTATTTCCTCTTGGATTTGAAGGTCTGGGATGGGGATTAATTTATTAGCAAAATTACTAATCCATTGACGTTTATGATCTCCTTCAACCAGTTCAGTAGGTAAAGTATTTAGCCAATAATAAATATATTTTAATAGAACTTCTGATTCATTTTTTGATGTAATCATCTTCATTGCTGATGATTTAGCTTTAAAATCAAAATCAACCCATTTATTTGCTGTTGTAAAGTCATCAAAAATAATAACAGGATTCTTTGATGCTTTATAGACACCATCTATTTCATCTGTATATCCGAGTATAAAAGTTTTACCTGCTGTTAGAACGGGTATATCAAAATCATCACTATAATTTTTTGATTTTACCAAATATTTCGTTGGTTGTTCATAATCTGAAACTTTATCTAGAAACTCCCATTTCACCTCAACCCCATCAAGCAGTTTCTCCATTAAGTTCGGCTTCATCATGATTCAATCACCTCAATAATCTCATCAATTTCAGCACGAAGCCTATCTATCTTTCCTACAGTCGTTTTTATTTCTGCATTCAGCTCATTTATATCAATGACTTCCCTTGTGTCTTTTGCTTCCACATAGGAGCTCACAGACAGGTTATAATCATTTTGAACGATTGATTCATAATCAACGGATTTTGCTACATGATCAACGTCTTCTTTGCTGTCAAACACTTTCATAATTTTCTCAATATGTACATTTGTAAGTACATTATTATTCGTTTCTTTTATATAGAAATCTACTCCACTTGCATCAATAAATTGAGTTTTATTATCCGTTTTATGCTTAGAAAGAACCAAGATATTAACCGCTATTGAAGTCCCATAAAAAAGGTTAGGTGCTAATGAAATAACCGTCTCAACAAAGTTATTATCAATCAGGTACTTTCTAATTTTCTGCTCTGCACCACCACGGTAAAAAATACCTGGGAAACAAACGATAGCTGCACGACCCTTACTTGAAAGGTAACTAAGCGAATGAAGTACAAAAGCGAAATCGGCTTTAGATTTTGGCGCTAATACTCCTGCAGGAGCAAATCTCTCATCATTAATAAGGGTTGGATCATCACTACCAATCCAATTTACGGAATAAGGTGGATTCGATACAATGGCATCAAATGGCTTTTCATCACCAAATTGAGGGTCTAATAGTGTATTTCCTAAAGCGATATTAAACTTATCGTAATTTATGTTGTGTAAAAACATATTCATACGAGCAAGGTTATAAGTTGTATGGTTAATTTCCTGTCCATAAAACCCATCTTCGATAATATGAGCATCAAACTGTTTTTTTGCTTGTAATAGCAATGAACCTGAACCAGCTGCAGGGTCATATATCTTATTTATGGTTGTTTGTTTATGTATAGCTAATTGAGCAATAAGTTTAGACACTGATTGCGGTGTGAAGAATTCTCCTCCAGATTTACCAGCATTGGCAGCATAATTAGAGATTAAAAACTCATAGGCATCACCAAAAAGGTCAATGTGACTTTCTTCAAACCCACCAAAATTAAGCCCTCCAACACCTTTAATGACAGCAGCTAGACGACTGTTTTTATCTTTCACAGTATTCCCTAGTCTATTGCTTGTCGTGTCGAAATCAGCGAATAAACCTTTAATATCGAGTTCAGATGGATAACCATTTGCTGAACTTTCAATAGCAGAAAATATAGCAGCTAAATCAGTATTCAAGCTTTCATTTGTATTAGCAGTTTTCGCAGTATTAGCAAACAGTTGACTTGGATATATGAAATAGCCTTTTGTTTTAATGGCATCCTCTTTGATTTCTTTCGTTATAATCTCATCCGGAAGGTCTGCATACTTGACGTTTTCGTCTCCAGCTTCAATATAGCTAGAAAAGTTCTCGCTAATGAAGCGATAAAAAAGCGTTCCTAAAACATATTGTTTAAAATCCCATCCATCTACTGAGCCACGGACATCATTGGCTATTTTCCAGATTTGGGATTGTAATTGGGCACGTTGTGCTGCACTTGACATTTTTATTCCTCCAATTATTATAGTGGTAGTTCTAATAGGTTTGAAATTTCCCTTCCATTTATAAAACTTCATGAAAGATCACTCCGTAATACCAGCCTAATAGTTCGATTGGATTTATTCCACAATCCTACTGGTAAATCCTTTATTCGACAGATCGACTACACTATTATACATCAGCTTGAAGACATTTTGATGTCAGCGATTGTATGTCCACATAAAAAACTCCGTGGTTGGGGAGTTCTCAACCTCAATTTTACCTGGAAGCAGCTTGATCTCTTCCATTTCTTCCTCTGTAAATTGAACGATGACCTTGTTGCGTATTACTTCATCTATTAGGATTTCTTTCATTATTTCTGGATCGGAAACCCAGACATGTTCCTTCATAATCTTTGTCTTGATTGCTTCCGGTATGTATTCAGACGTCTGTTCATAAATTTTGTGATAACGATCCTGATAAATATCAAATAAAGGAGAATCATCAAAGACGACGATTTCTTCGAATTGTTTTTTGCTTTGGAACGCATTCTCTGTAAAATTTGCGGATCCCAGAATGATACGATTACCTTTCTGGCCTCTTAATAAATAAAACTTCGAGTGTACTGAGAATCCTTGTTTAGCATATCGAATTTGATATTGATTGGAACAAATGCTCTCTTGTGCAGCTTGGGGTAAGGATTTTATAAAGTTAATCCGTTTTTCTATATCAAGAAATGATTCTAAGCCGGATGTAAAGGGACTTGCGACATCTCCGTCCTCAATACCAAGGATGAGGCTTATACTTTTGAATTTTTTCGTGGTGTTAAAAAAAAACCTTGGAGAAGCAACATAAGTAACGGCGAGGAGTTCATCATATACAGATGGGGGTTCCGCCAACATTTTAACGAAAATATACGCTTAGCGTTAGCGGATACGTATTCGCCGAGTTTTTCTTGCAAAACCTATACTTCGGGGAAGACTGAACCAAATGATTGAACCTACAGAAAATATAGAACAGTACGTAGCCGATCAACTAAGGACCCTATACGAAATAACCTAAGACAGATTTGAAGTGTTGCCGCGATCAAGTTGACGATGACATCGTAACTGGTCAGCGGCCTGCCGCACCAATTCTGCGTAATGTAGGAGAACTGGTGATGCTCAGTTTTGTTCCACTTGCTCGTGCCCGGCGGAAGATGACTCACGGCAAGCACGAGTCCGGTTTCATCGGCAGCCGCTGCAGTTCGGTCTTCCATAGGCGCGAAAACCCCCGTCTGCGGTGGTCACGATACGGCCCCCCGTTGCTTGGTGGATCTGGAAAGCCTAATCAATCCGGCTACCCGCGGAGAGCCTCAATCCGCTTTGCGCTGGACCAGCAAGAGCATGAACAAGCTAGCAGCAGAACTAACGGTCATGGGGCAGCACGCCCGGCTGACCATGATGCTGTTCGATTATTACGGGATCAAAATCGGCTTGTACGAGGAAATGCCTACGCCAGCTGGCCAGCAGCTGCAATGAAAATTAATCCGGTCCCGCCAACCCTGAAAGAAGTGATAACGGCATCGTTTGATGGTTGAACCGTCAGAAGGAACACAATGAGGACAGAAGGTTCATCAAAGCGATTTGATCGTAGACTCCAGTCTTCATATTGCTCGTTAGTAATTTGCGAATCCAGTTCGACTTCGCCGTGGCATCTGATCGTCTGCCGGAATAGCACAGGTCCAAGTGTATGGCAAACTCGGATTCGCTAGGTTCAACCCCGAGCCATCGCAGCTGTTCATACCGAATCCGATCCGCCTGCCCAAGCTGCTCGGATTGACGGCGAATACTGACCTGTCCCTCGTGCTTACGGTAATGCAGCAGCACCTCCGGAACATTCGTGAGCTTTGTAACCCGGGAAAGCCACGTCCATAATTGATAATCTTCGGCGTGGGCATAAGAAGAGTCATAACGAAGCGAATAGTGATCCAGAACCGCTCTTCTGAGCATGACGGACGGATGGGCAAGGCAGCAATGGAACAGAAGCCTGCATTTCACTTCTTCCGGATGCACGGGTTGGTACCAAATCTCTTCCCTATTCATGACTTGAACATAGGAACCGCATACTCCAATCTCTGGATGACTGTCCATAAAAGCCGATTGGATGCCAAGCCGATTCGGCAAGCTGAAATCATCAGCATCCATCCGGACGATGAATTCCCCCCCGGCGGCACGAATACCCTCGTTCAAACTTTCGACGATCCCCACATTGATCTTGTTTTCAATCCGCACGATTCTCGGATCAACATATGTGTTCAGGATTTCTCCACTGCGATCTGTCGAACCGTCATTTATGATGATAAATTCAAAATCGTCATAGGTTTGATTCAGGATACTTTGTATAGCTTCTTCCAAATACGCCGCGCCATTATATACAGGCATTAAGACAGAAATCTTGGGCATTCTAATCCCCTCCTAGTTTAATCCAAGCACCTTTTTGTACAAGGTCAAATAGTTTTGGGCCATAACAGAAGAGGTGAAGCAGCAAAGGTAATGATCACGCAGCCGGTCCGGGCTTGGGAATTCAGCCGAGTCCAACTTATGCACTACTTCTTCAGCATCCTTGCAGATCAACTCGGGAAAAGCTTCGAGAATTTCCGGAACCGAGCCGTTCCGGAGCGCAAGCACAGGAGTTCCGCAGGCCATTGCTTCGATCATCACGAGACCGAAAGCTTCGTCGTCCGACATAAACAGGAGGCATTTTGCATGGCTCAGCAATTGCTGTTTGTAAGTACCCCCAACCTCCCCAACGTAGACGATATTTTGATTTGCTCGAATTTTCGGCAGCACGTGACGAATATAGAACGCCGATGTTTCTGGTTCGACAATGTCTGTTTCCGGTCCCGCCAGTACAAGTCGCATGTTCGTTTCCTCGGCGATGCGTATCGCTTTCAGCACCCCTTTGCTTTCGATCAGCCTGCCCAGGAACAATAGATAGTCCGATTTGAGGGCCGAAAAAGGGAAATCGCCGGGATTCAGGCCGTTATGGACGACATGTCCCCGACCCCCGCCCAGTTTCGCGCGCATGATACCACTCATAAAAACAGGATGTTCCACCTCACCGCACCAGGGAACATGGATGGAACAGACGACCGGAACGGGTAGTGAGCTTCTTCCGATTACGGAGCCGTGCGTGTGATCGTGGATGATATCGACGGAAGGAGGCAGTGTGGCATGCACGAAACGGGCGATTTCCCACGCGTCCCCCCAGTGCTTGTATGCAATCAGTTGTCCGCTTGTTCGGCTGCCGGGCAAGGCGTACAAAAAAACTTCGTGTCCCATGTTCGAAAGCTGTTCGGTCAGCTCATATACGACGCGTTCGATGCCTCCGTACTTTTCGGGCGGGGTGGTCACATAATCAGGGGCAACTTGGACAATTCTCAACTGTGCACCTTCCCTCGTTGCTATTTCAGACAGTATATTCCCGCGCTTCAGGTTTTGGAACAGGCACCCGCACAATTATGATTTGGATTAAAGTCCAAACTTAACCGAGCGGCAAGACGTATATATGGAAGCATGGAGGTGAACGAATGAAAGGAATCATTTTGTGCGCTGGGAAAGGCACCAGACTCAAACCCATTACGGATTCCGTTCCCAAAACGCTTCTGCCCGTGGCAAATAAAACGATTTTGGACCGTGCGCTGGATCAATTGGCCGAGGCGGGGATCAATGAAACCGCCGTCGTAATCAACCCCTCCCAATCGCAAATAAAGAAGCATCTGAACCGGTTTCATGCGCATCGAAACGTGAGTGTGATTGTTCAACACGAAGCGCTTGGTATATTGCATGCGCTGTTTCAAATCCGATCCTTCGTTGGCGACGACGATTTTGTCGTGCTGCTTGGCGATAATGTATTCAACGGTTCGTTAAGTTCGCTTATTCAATGCTTCCAGGGACACCGTGCATCCATCTTCCTAGCCATGGTGAATAATCCGCAGGAATTCGGGGTTGCTGAAGTCGTAAACGATCAAATTATAAGTCTGGAAGAGAAGCCGGCACATCCCAAGAGCAACTTGGCAATTATAGGTATCTATGTTTTTTCACCGGCTATTTTCCTAACGGAAAATGTGGTTAGCCCGTCGTCGCGAGGGGAATATGAGATAACAGATGCGCTTCAATGGCTTCTGGACAATGGGCATTCTATGTCTTACACCGTTACGAAGGAATGGTTCATGGATGTCGGCACGCCGGAGCGATGGCTTGCATCCAACCTGAACATGCTGAAGCTAGAACAGGGAACCCGAATCATTATGAATCGCGGAACGATCGCAGATAACTGTACGTTGATAGGCCCTGTTTCAATTGGGAAAAATTGCCGTCTGACGAATGTGACGATCGGTCCGTTCGTATCGATTGGGGATGGCGCGGAGCTTGACGGCTGCGTCATTGAGAAAAGCGTCGTTTGCGAAAATGCCTGGTTGACCCGCCCGATGGGGAAAATCAAGCGTACGATTGTTACTTCGGACAGGATGTTCGCAATACCGGGAACGGAGGATGATTAATAATGGGAGGTAGGCCCCTATGATGGAGCTCGGCGCCTTGCATTTCAGCGGGAACGAGACGATTATGTTTCAAAAAAACATCCGAGACCTGGCCGATACGTTTACGTACGAGTTTTGGGTGACAGCGGAAGCGGAACAAACGCTTGAATTCGAACAAATAAGCGGCATAAGTGGAGTATCAGGAAAAAACTATTTGATCGGTCCTGATTTCCTGTTTCCGGAAAATGCGGGTTTTGGTATCGCGGTCGGAACGAACGGCATATCTATTCACGAGCATACAGTGAACGATATGCCGGCCAAGCTTGTCTATGCGCACTCGTTCGCGAAGTGGCAGCATGTGGCTGTCGTATATGATAATAAGCTCCCCCGCCTCTATATTAACGGCAAGTTTATTAAACAAGGTCTTCCCAGCAAATATGATCATGTTTACCCTTCATTAGCTGTGGGGGGGCATACGTACGGCCATTTTATAGGTAAAGCGGCACAGGTAAGAGTTTGGAGCATGGCGAGAACGGAAGCCGAAATACAAGCGTTCATGTTCACCGATCTAAAAGGCGATGAACCAGGACTTTATTGGCATTGGAACCCAGCTTCAGGAACGTTGGTCGCGAATTCCACCCCGAAGTATATTCAAGTCAGTGTCATTATGCCTTCTCATAACCGCTGTCCGTTAAATTATTACGCTCTGCGTACATTGCAACTACAGACCTATCCGGCCGACCAGATGGAAGTTATTTTTTTGGATGACGGTTCGACGGATTCGACCCCATCCATAATCGACCATTTGAATCCTCCGTTTCCGATCAAATACGTTCGTTTGGAGAAACCGGTCGGAAGGGGGAAAGTGCGAAATATCGGCATAAGCATTGCTTCCGGGGCTGTCCTGTTGTTTCTGGATGCCGAGATGCTCTGTCCCGCCGATTTCATCGAGAAGCATATGCGCCATCATCAAAGCGGCATTCCGCTTGTTGTCTCCGGGAGCATGAAGGTGAAACGAATTTATACGGTGGCCGATCCTTGTTATTCGGAACAGCAGATTTCACAATTGCAAAGTTTGTACCTTCACCGCCCTTCCGCGCAACCATTGATCGACCATTTTATCCAAAAAGATCGGACGGTCATTCAGTTGCTGCCGCTGGAATCGATGGGCGATCGGGAACAGCTGGATCCGCTCAGCTATGAGTATGATTATTTTGACGGAATCCTCGCGAAGCACGGTCCTCATTTCAAGGAATTCCATTATAGCTGGATGAACTTCATCACAAGCAACGTTTCATTGCCGAAGTCGCTACTTGACCGGTCCGGGTATTTCGACGAACGGTTCGAGGGATACGGCTGGGAGGATTGGGAGCTCGGTTTGCGCTTATATAAAAAAGGAGCGTGCTTCATACACGATGACGAGGTAGTCAACTACCATCAGGAGCATCCGAGGCCAACGAGCAACTGGAATCAATCGCGCCAGAACTTTATGGAATTCGTTAAGCTACACCCGGGTTTTGAAGTCCAATTCATGGTCCTTGACATGATCCCCCATCGAAAAGACATGGTGACTGTCAACGAATATTTGACAGAGCTATTCAAGTTGCGGGCGATTTATGGAGAGAAATACGCCGGGTTCGAACAATATATGCTGGTCGTGCTGGATAAGCTTTGTTATCTGCTATCCATCGGTGCCGCGATCTACATGCCACTACCGGGCGACATTGCCGACGGAAAAAACATGCGAATATCTGAATCAAGAGCAGAGGCGGATGAAATAAGAGATATAGGTCTATTCCCCAAGCTAATGGAGGCATTCGATTTATTAAACGACTTTATCGTAAAAGATTACTCGTAGCCTAGGATTACCAATTATAATTGGTAATCTATAGGGAGGAGTTCAGTTGACGCGTGTAAACGGATCATATTCTAAAGTTGGTTAAATGACCGCTAATAAAGATTAGCGGTCATTAGGTGTTTTCAAAGCATACACTTGATGTCCGCTAATGTCTCGGTTAAGATAAGAATGCCATGTCCGCTAATGTAAGTCAAGATTTGGAGGCTTTGCTAATGAGAGAGACACCGGGGATTTCGGAACAGGGCGAGCAGATAATTCAGGACTTCATTCACGCTCTCACCACCCACGAAGATTTGAATCCCAAAACACTAAAGGAGTACGCAAGCGACTTGAAACATTTTATCGGTTGGTTTGAGACAGCCAACCACCAAGAGGAAGAGGTTATATTTCGAATTGAAGATGTGGCTACTCCAACATTAACACGATATCGGGAAGCCGCGCAAAAAGTAATGGAATTGAAACCGGCGACCATTAATCGGCGGCTTATAACCCTGAAACGTTTTTTCGAGTGGGCCGTGTCGGAATCCAGGATTCACCGCAACCCTTCGAAGCCGGTTAAATTGGTTCGGGAAGAAAAGGTAAGTCCCAGGCAGATGACAGACAAAGAAGAAGCTGCATTGATCGCTGCGGCTGAGCATGGCGGTTCCCTTCGGGATCAGACGATTCTCATCGTGATGTTTCACACCGGCTTACGAACAATGGAAGTATGCGATCTGGCTCCCGGAGATATTCAAATCGGTAAACGCAGCGGTCAGCTTACGGTTCGATCCGGAAAACGGAAAAACAGCGAGAAGTACCTTTGAACGCTACGTGCAGAACTGCTTTAGAAAAATATCTGGCACTCCTTCCTTCGGATAGTCCTTATCTGTTTCCATCGGAGAAAACTAGCGATCGATTAACCGAACGAGCATTACGCCATGTGATTCAAAAATACATGAAAGCAGCGCGGCTCGAAGGATTAAGCGCCCACGATCTGCGGCACCGGTTCGGGTACGTGGTGGCAGAAAACACCCCATTGCACCGCTTGGCGCAAATTATGGGACATGATAGTCTGGATACAACGATGATTTACGTCAAGGCGACTCGTGCGGATCTGCAAGCGGAAGTTGAAAAAATATCTTGGCAATAAGGGGATGAGAACGATGTACGCGAGAGTAAGGGAACTGCTAACTCCGGAGGAAAGGATGCAATATTTGCAAATACCGCCTGATCTCGGCGAATGGGAATTGGGCACCTATTTCACATTTACCCAGCACGACCTTGAAATCATCCAGCAGCGGCGAAGAGATTATAACCGCCTCGGTTTTGCCGTGCAGCTGTGCGTACTTCGCTATCTCGGCTGGACGCTTTCTGACGTAAGAGATGTGCCATTTCAAGTCCTTCGTTATATTGCAAAACAAATCAATGCCGATGTGGAGTCTTTTGCATCTTACGGCGACCGAGAAGCCACGAGATACGAGCATCTGTATGAGATCCGGAAGGAATATGGTTTCCAGACATTCACCTTGAGCGAGTATCGTTCTTTGTGCAAGCATCTTTTTAATCATGCAATGGCAAACGGCAATCCCTTACACCTGATTCAGCTCGCACTCGAAGATTTACGTAAGCGTAAAATCATTCTTCCTTCAATAGCTACAATTGAAAGATCCGTTTGGGAAACTCGCAAACGAACAGAAGAAAAAATATTCAAGCTGCTCAGCAATTCACTGACAGCATTACAGATTGCTAAGTTGGATCGCATCTTGACCACCATGCCGGAAAGTAGCAAAACCTACTTGGCATGGTTAAGGGAAATTCCAGGTACATGCTCTCCGGATTCATTTTTGAAGGTTATTGAAAAACTCGAATACATACGCGACCTGCAGCTGCAAGTCGATACGAAAGGCATTCATCCGAATCGGCTGCGACAGCTTTCTAAAATCGGTTCACGTTACGAACCTCATTCCTTCCGCCGCTTTAATGATCCGAAAAAGTACGCGATTTTAGTAGCGTACCTATTGGAGTTGATTCAGGATTTGACAGACCTGGCATTCGAGATTCATGACCGGCAGATCATGATACTGCTTTCCAAAGGAAGAAAGGCTCAAGAGGAACTTCAAAAACAAAACGGTAAGTCGATCAACGAAAAAATTGTTCACTTTGCCGATCTTGGAGCCGCTCTTATTAAGGCCCGAAGCGAAGGTATTGATCCGTTTGTTGCTCTTGATGCCGTCATGCCGTGGGATCAGGTCGTTGCATCCGTGGAGGAAGCTAAACGGCTGGCGCGACCCGTTGATTACGACTACTTGGACTTGTTGGAAAAGAAATTCTATACGCTCCGGAAATACACGCCAACGCTGCTAAAATCGTTGGAATTTCGGTCAACTAAGTCCGCAGAGCCGCTAATGAAGGCGGTCGATATCATCAGGGATATGAATGAAACCGGGAAGCGGAAAGTTCCGGAGGGCGCGCCTCTGAACTTCGTTTCGAACCGCTGGCAAAAGCACGTTTACGACGATGACGGAACGATCAACCGGCATTACTACGAAATGGCTGTCCTGACAGAGTTGCGGAATTACGTTCGTTCTGGGGACGTGTCCATAGTCGGAAGCCGTCAGCATAAGGATTTCGAGGAATACCTTGTGACGAAAGACGAATGGAATGGCATTGCTCCTAACGCTACAAAGCTTGCCGTCAGCTTGTCCGCAAAGGAGTATCTTGAAGAACGGATTGAAGCGCTTCTTCAAAGATTAAACTGGGTTTCGGATCACATCAATGAGCTGGACGGAGTTAATTTGGAGAACGGGAAATTGCACATCGACCGATTGGAGAAAGATGTTCCCGATGAATCACGGAATTTCAGTCTCTCCCTCTATGAGCTGCTACCACGAATCAAGCTGACGGATCTACTCATGGAAGTAGCCAACTGGACGAATTTTCATGAGCAGTTTATTCACGCTTCCAGTAACCGCGCTCCGAACGAGGAAGAAACAACAATCCTTATGGCTACCCTTATGGCAATGGGAACGAACATCGGTCTTACGAAGATGGCTGAAGCCACTCCGAGCATTTCATATCGGCAAATGGCCAATACAGCTCAATGGAGGCTGTACGAAGACGCGATGAATAAAGCGCAAGCTGTTCTGGTTAATTTTCATCATAAGCTGGCGCTGCCTTCATATTGGGGGAACGGCACTACTTCCTCATCTGATGGAATGCGCGTCCAGATCGGTGTATCGTCGCTTCACGCAGATGCGAATCCTCACTACGGGACCGGAAAAGGAGCAACGATATATCGCTTCGTAAGCGACCAGTTTTCGACGTTCTACACGAAAGTCATCAATACGAACGCTAGGGATGCCGTACATGTCATCGACGGTTTGCTCCACCACGAAACGGACTTGTCCATCGAGGAGCATTATACGGATACAGCCGGTTACACCGATCAAGTCTTTGGTTTAACGCATTTGCTTGGATTTCGCTTTGCGCCGCGCTTACGCGACTTGGCTGATTCCAAGCTCTACGCTATCGGAAAACCTTCCGATTTACCTAAATTGGAGAAGCTGCTTCGCGGACAAATTAATACCAAGATCATTCAAGAGAACTACGACGATGTTCTCCGGCTGGCTCACTCCATCCGGGAAGGAACCGTTTCAGCATCACTCATTATGGGGAAAATCGGTTCCTATGCAAGACAAAACAGCTTGGCTAACGCGCTGCGAGAAATGGGGCGTATCGAGAAAACGATCTTCATCTTGGATTACCTTTCGAGCGAGGCGCTGCGGAGAAAAATTCATCGAGGGTTGAATAAAGGAGAAGCCATGAACGCATTGGCCAGAGCGATCTTCTTCGGCAAACATGGGGAACTGCGGGAACGTGCGCTACAAGATCAGCTCCAACGGGCAAGTGCGTTGAACATTATTATCAATGCTATTAGTGTTTGGAATACCGTCTATCTCCAGCAGGCAACTGAACACCGCAAAAAACAAGGTAAGCTTCAGGAAGAACTGCTAAATCACATTTCCCCCCTTGGATGGGAGCACATCAATTTTCTTGGCGAATACAAATTCAACTTTAAGCAGAATACGTCTCTCAATTCATTGCGACCGTTGAAACAGCAGAAAGTTGAATGACCGGTGGTCCGGGCGGTTTAGCCCGGACTATTCTTAGAGTAAGAAAAAACGCTAAGCCGGGAACATCCGAAGGCTTAGCGTATATTTTCGTTAAAATGTTGGCGGTACCCCTGGTACTGATCACTTTTTCATCCATAGGCAGCGATAGTACTGACGGGTATTTTTAGCTTCAGGACAAAACTTAATCCCGCGCAGCTGCTGCAGGAACTTCCAGAAAATTCAAGTCCATGGGTGAGTTAGGGAAATTAATGGAGGATCAGTTCCTAAGCCTGCTGGCTCGGGGCTAACTTATTTAAGATTATCTTTTAATGTTGCTCCGAGATCGGCCGTGTAATTGGTCAAGCGTAGGCTAATCTCGGTCCTAATTACGTCACGAGTCATGCCAAAACGCTCCTGGTAACCGCGGAAGTATATTTTATAATACACCACAAAGTCTTCTTGTACATCCAACAACACTTTTATATTTTTCTGTCTAAGCTCCTTTTGTAGTTGGTAGGTTTCCTGCATCACTCTTTTTTGTATATATCGACCTGCCATTAAGTACACTCTTTCCAGAACGTTTCCCGAATGTTCAATCTCTTCGATACTTTTGCTCACCATTGAATCTATATATGGTAGCAAAATGAGGTCCCTTATCATCGTACGTTCCGTCATCGTAAGCATCTGCCCGCCGGCTCCAGCTCCCTCTTTTTTATCTGACTGCTCAAACTCATCAACATATTCAGGCATGACCATCTTTGTCTTCCATCGCTCATTGGCATCCAACTTACTCATAATATGTGCCTCCTAATGATACAACCAGTAATCTATATTTGTTCCGTCACAGCCCCTCTGTGCGCCTTTCTGCTGTGTTGCATACGGAACGTTCCTTTCCCATTCCGTTATGATGATGGCTGTCTCTATCGGATCACCCGCGCTCCATTGTATGTAATGTTCGGCTGCCAGAACCTTGAAACCCTTCGTTATCTCCGCCGATCGCCTTCCGCTTAATCTTCCCAGCTCCATCAGCGTAGGCATTCGTTTAAAGTGGTATCGAAACTGGGATATTACTCTAAGTAATTTACGCGGGGTGTCATCTAGCATACCGTTCTTCCCCCACTGACTGCCAAGCAAGGATGCGGTCTAACAAAAACACCCTCGGTGTGCCAGTAATCTGATTAGTAGCTCGTATACGTCCGTCTTGAATGCCTAATACCTCTATTTTCCGCTGTGTGATCTTCCTGACTTTATCCATGTACACGATTTCGATGGTTTGACCTGCTGCCAGTTTCATGTTCACCGCCTCCGAAATAAGAACATTTGTTTGTATTATAACCACTTTTCGCTATTTTAATCAATGGAAAAATAGAACATACGCCCCTCTTCCCGCTACAACACTGAGATAGGGTTTGTCTTAAAGGGTAAATAAGTAGGTGTGCTGTTTTATTGCCCCCTGAGACGAAATGATATAAAGTGCATGTACATACGTTTAGAGGGAAATTATAGTGAAATTCATTAAGGGATTGGCCATTACTCTCATGATGCTTGCGATAGGCCTGGCTGCCTTTGTCGGCTTCTTAATCATCATGCCGGAATCCAAGGAACAGGCTGCGCCGGCAGTCGCGCAAGCGCAAACACTAGCGCAGCCGCAGAGACTGTTGAGTCGGCAACTACAGAAGAAATCGAAAACTATGATCCGGAAGTGCTACCGGACCCGCCAGCCGATGCTGAACCGGTCAGTACTGATACTGCGGACGTGCCTTCTGACTCCATAGAATCCATTTATGGAACATGGAACCTTTACTCATTCAATGATTCAACAAAGATTGAATCAAGGGTTACCATTCAAAAAGGAAGTATTATCAAAAGCATAGGCAGTCCAGACACAGAGTTTGCAAAGGACTATATGGCCTACTATAAAATTAAAGAGGATGACAAGCTCGGACTTGTTAGGTACTATTACGATGATGAGCAATCTTTTAATGAAGATAAAGGCAACTCTCCAGTCGCCAAAAAGATCTCACAAATGATTCGATGACATTTCTGCCAATAATCACGCCGTCAATGCACGTAATGTCCGACCAGCCACAATACCTCTTCAAAGTAAAGTGATCCAGGCGGCATCTACAGCTTGTTTTACTTGATCCATTCGGATTAAGCATAACTGACCATTAACTCAATGATGTATCCTCAGATTAATACTTTGCTCTCCTATAACAGTTGGACCAAAATTTGCGTAAACGAAGAACCGCCAAAGATTATACCTTTGGCGGTTCTTCGTTATGCCTGTTCTGGTGAGCTGATGATCGAAACGGGAATTCTGTTCATTGCCCGAAACGTGAAGCGCTACTCCCCGGAGGTCTTTTGATCTTTTGTTGTACGAACTTTTGTTCGCTGGCAGACAGTTGTCATTTAACCATGCTATATTATTTACAAGCCCCCGGTGCAGGTAGATACGTACCTGGTAAATGGCATGCGGAGAGATCGGACCAGCAGCCCGAATGCGCCTCGTGGACACAAGTAAGCGAGGTAATCGTTCTCGAAAGGACTCCCAGCCGGGGGTCCATTTTTCATGTTCCCGCAAATCCTGAACAATAAATGTACTGTTGAACATCAATATATTCCTTAGAGGGAGATTCGATTGAACACCGTTCGTCACGGATCGTGAAAAGTTTTGATCAGGACATACCATTCAATCAGTCTCAATCTATCGTTTCAACCATAAATTCATTTCCGATAAGATTTACTTCGCATCCAAACTCTTTAAGTTTTTTTGCAATAGAATCAGCATATCTACCGGAGAATACAATTAAACCTGTATCATCTTTTGAAGGTAAGGCTTTAAAAATATGTTTGATAGTACGTGATTTATATGTTCGACCCATCTCAGTAATCTCTATCAACTCTCCATCCGCGTTTTCCCAATAACCATCTGGAGCAAATACACCACCGAAACTCCTTTTAAAGTCAACTGGTTTTAAAGCATTATTGTTCCCCATGTTAAGACCTCCATAATCTATGATCTGCTCTTATGAAATGCTATATTCATTGAAGATCATTAGAGCTAAATACTATAGCCTCTGCCCTTTGGATAACACTTCCGGTACATGTAATCAAACTGCTGCATCATAAGCCAATGTACTTTGCTTTCATCCCATTCTACGTTACCAAGAGCATTGAATACAGAAAGTTCAAGATCATTAAACGGCGATCCGATTTCTTCACGTTTTTTTATTAGTCTTTCCACTTTTTTTTGTAATTGCGATTTTTTAGGTCGTTCAGGGACCTCAACCCAAATTGATTTCGGCACGATAGTCACCCTTTCCTTATGAACGGATTTATTCATTCTGTTGCCAGTCTTTGAAACTGATATAGACCAAATCGAACCTCCTGTCAGATTTCAATTACTTACTTTAACAATCAAGTTCAGCATATTATCAATCATAGTACGCCTTGAAGATACAACAACCGCTGTTAATGCTTCTCCGTTTGGCGAGAGTAATCCCAAGAACGATTCCCTTCTGATCATATTTGTTTGATCATTAATACGTAATTTGAGTTTTCCAGATTGTAGATCAATCAACTCTGCTATTTTTTCATTTGAAACATTTATAACATGAACGATAGAATCTCCTTTTGGTGAATTGCTTTGTAGTTGCGCATCCTTTGTCATTATTCAGCTCGCTCCTTCTATTTCTGTGATAAAGCTACAATGTTCTGATTTATTCATCAAGTATCTTCACGATCAAAAGCTGTAGCTGCCCTTTTAAATTTAATGTTATCGTTGGACAAATAGGTCACATGTCTCTCACGTTTGATCCAAACTCCATCCCTTACCATCTGATCCACGTTACCAAAGGGGATTTGCTTCGAAACGATATTCAAAAAGTCCTGCGTGGGTTCGATAATTTCACCAATCAAACGATGTCCTTCATTAGTCATGAAGACTAATAGTTTTGTTCTGCTCATTATAAACACCCTCCTTTATTCTTCTTCCTTAATGAACTGATGTATTCAATATGATTCGTCATTCAATGGCTGCTGCTAATTGGATTCCTTCATCCGTGATCAAATACCATTTCCCGTTCTTCTTCGGATGTCCAAGGAAGATCGTATTTCGCACTAAACCCTTCTCTTTCAAAAACCGTTTATTTCTCTGATAATAGATTGTTCGACTAAATCGTCACTTGTATGCTCCCCCTTAATGATTTTTCGATTGATCTCAATTGACCTTTTCAAATTTGATACTGGGCCACGCCTCAGAACCGTATTATGTTTGCCCGCTAAATCATCAATACCTGCTAATGTCATTTCAAAAAAGTGAATGATACCTAGAATTAACTTATGACCAAACAATTTCAACTTTTGAGTCATATCTTTTCTCCTTTTAGGAAATAAAATATTAAGACGGTGTTCATCGTTTATTTTCCGGAAACTGTATCAATCAATATAAACATTCGATATTCACTCTATGTACTTCGTATCGTTTATCCTCCCCAACTGAAACTCCACCTATAGTATAGTTTTCATCGGTAGGCAGCTGTTCGATGGTCAGTTTTTGTACTTCATTTAGTATCATAAATACATGTTCTTTATTTTGTAAGTTGTGTATGCAAAGGTTATTCAAGGAGTTTATATCCTAGTATTAATGCATTATAGCCCATCGCATCAGTTGAGAATTGGATTTCAAAAAGATGACCTTGTGACTGTAAATGTTGAATATATGCATCGAGTCTTGCTTTGAAATTAGAGAGTTTTCTTTCTGTAATAATTTCTGTAAAAAGATATTGTTTTCTCATTAAAATTCCACACCCTCACTATTCATTTTTTGTAATTTTTGATAACTTTAAAAATTGGTGAGACTGATCCTTTCATTTTCAAAATCTAATAGTCATTTCAAAATCTCCTTTATGGGTTGTTATATTGCCTTTTTCTCCTAACCTCTTCAAAATCGGCCAATACGTTTCCTGGAAGTTTACGTTTTAAGTGTGCCGGTATATCCTCGAAGCAATATACCATGGATTCGCGGTTCAAATTGGGAATCCTTCCTAGCAGCTCCCACTCTGCACTACTCAAGTTCTTTTTACACTTTAGGCACTTGTGATTGGAGACCGCAAATGATTGAATAGGAGCGGCTCCCGCCTCCGCTCCGGTAGGTGGCCCATTTTGTAATAAATGTGCAAGAGCGGGGTTTCCTGCCCAATCCTCAAGCTTGTAGGGGGCCAGATCCTGCCATCCCATCTCATAAGTATCAATCGCATCGATAAAGGCTTCATTTACCGCCTGATCGACTGCTGTGCGTATAATTTTGGGGTCTGCAGCAGGATCTCCGTGCATAATCGATACTCCATAGCCATCACGAACATAAGAACCAATCCGAATTTGTACGATCGCCTTTACAAAGCGGTGGGGAACATTAATATCCAGTTCCTTAATCTCCTTATCCCACTCACTCCCTGTTGCCGACTCAAGCCGATCTGTATAGACCTGGTTGGGGATATAAACCCCTTTCTTATCCTTTCGGTGTGTTACGGTCCCTTCCGGAAAGCGCTGCTTCAGCGAAGCTATGATCTCCTGATAGTTGTCCATCTCCTTACACACCTTTCGGTTGGTCATATTTTTTCATGATTCTAGAAAAACGTTCATAAACCTGGATGGCCATGTTTACTCTTTCCGGTAATTCACGTACGAGCTGCTGAAAATACTCCTCACCGGAAGGTGTGATTTCATAGTAACGGTTATACCGGTTATCATCCTCCCACCTACTTGTGGCATGCCCCTTCTCGGCCAGCTTCTTTAATCGCTGTGATAGGTAAGAGTCATTCACCCCCACGCCATCAAGAGACTGGATGATAACCTGGTCAATTTGTTTACCATAACGCTCGCCTTTCTGCAGTTCAGCAAGTACCATGAAGTCAATAACTTGCTGCACTTTAACGACAGAACCAAGGGTGGACTCTTTTTCAACCTTATCCGTATTCCTCATTTGTTTGTATCCTTTCTATATTCAAACTGCTATGAGTTTCATCTCATCGCGCTATTGATAATCTCTAAATGCCGGTCAGTGACTTGCACGATGGGGGAGGGCCGAAACCCGCTCCCGGCGCCCATTTAACAGTCAGGAAGCGGGTTCCTAATACTCATAATTATACCATAAAACGCGTGCTATTAACATACGTGTTTGCACGTATTACCCTCATTGAGTTGCATCATTCCCCTCGTTATCCGGATCTCCCACCTTTATACCGCACTTCAACATTCTCTATACCTAGACTTGACTCAGTTACAGAGTTAAACGCTTCACCTATATCCGTGTTTATTCTTTTGCTATGTACGTATCCAGTAGAAAAATTTAACTCTGCAGCTAAATCCGGATCAAGTTACAATGATAGATGGTTTGGGGGGGCGGGCCGGCGCGCAAGGCAAAAACCGGGTTAAAAGGTAACCCCAAATAATCAAAATCGGCAGGCTACACCTGCAGGAGCACATCATCCACTGGGTTGAAGGAATGGGTGCAGAGATAGATCCAGGAATCGTAGTCCTACCAGGATTGAAGGGTAGATTCGTGGATATGCGTACGTGCAGCGTGTCAAAGGACAACATAAATAAGGAAGATGATGCATGTAACTAAACAGCGATATCGAGCGATCAGAATAGGAGCAAGCATACAGAGAAAGAAGTAGAAATATGGGGATCGAATGCGTAGGAGCGGGCCGCGGGGAGATAATGCGTGCAAACACGTATGTTTAAAACAAGCGTTTCTCTAAAAAGAAAATTAAATATTAAATATTATATACTGGATTTCTATATTCCACGCGACTTTTCGTGTTACCGTAACATCAGACTCCATAAATTTAGTATTGGTTCTAGAAGAAGAGCCACTTCTCATTTTTGAATCCCATGTGTTCAATTGCCTTACCCTTAAAATTATCCAGACCAATAGTTAAAAACAAGAGGAGCAGCTGCAGCACTACTCTACTCCTCTATCGTCACTCGTTAACTTAGCGATGTTCTTTTCCTCCGAAAGCTATGTCACATGTCGGAGGAAAAGAAATACTATCTTATTCAACACATTAAGAGCGTAGCGGCTGCTGCGGATACAATATTCTTAACCTTTTTGTTAAGACATATTATTATGTCACATCTCTATTTATAATTCCGACCAATAGATTTCATTGATATTGAATCTATTAAATTAATAAAATGATCCACTTTGCTATAATCAACTAGTCCATCCGTATCATAATAATCACTCATAATATATCCTTGGTTAAAGATATGAACCTCTTTATCTGCACAAACTATAAATGTTACAAATTTAGACTTTGTTTCTGTGTAGTTAACAAAAATCTTTATTGCAGGCATACTTTCATTTCTAAAGTGTTCAATTATTGGAGATACAATATATTTTTTCGGACTAAAAAATTCCAATTTCATTTTTATATACTTTAATATATCTACCTCGTCTGCTAGATCCCGTGCAAGAAACTTAAGTTCTTGGTTCACTCGGTGAAAATGAAAATCTTCAATTAATTCGATCGTATCAACCGTACTGTCAGCAGAGTTACGATAGATCCTTCCATCTTCGGATTGTTTTACTAATGCTTGAAGTTCTTCGTAGCTCAAAATACTTTTTTTCTCTACTAACAGCTCTTTATACTCCATTAACATAATTGAAAATTGGTTGATATCAACTCTATCCTTTTCTTCATAACGAGTAGCGCTTTCAAGAATGTCATGTAAAAGAGTTATCGGCACCTCTTTCCAGTATTTAGAGATAGAAATCGCCTCATCCTTACGATTATAAGAACCCTCAAAACAATAACTTTCATTCTTGGTAATTAGCATCCATAATGTTTTTGCTAGAGACCATACATCTGCTGGTCTTGCATCTTTAACCTGCCCAGCACGTCTCATCTCTGGCGCAATTGTAGCGTAGTTTCCAACTCTCTCATCTTTTCCTGTTAATTTATTATCTTCGAAATCAGGGTATGCAACTAAACCAAAGTCACCAAAGGCCCACTCTCCTCTATGGTAATAGATATTACTGGGCTTGATATCTCTATGAACAATTCTATGGCTATGTAACTTTACTAAAGTTTTGGATAAAGAAATCAAACAATCAATGATAACTTCTAAATCATCACAAGTACCTAATTTTTCGAAAATCGGTTCAGCAAGCTCCATAACATACCACAGTTCATTTCCCTTAAGGTCCTCTGTATACTCAAATTCGTCTTTTATTTTCTCTGGAATAGATTTGTACCGTAAGGGGATTATTCCTTGTATTTTATCTTGAAACTTTTCTACAATATTGATTTCATTTAAAAACCGATTCACTTTTTTAGCATCTTGAATTGAATTAATTTTTATGCTTTTTAACGCATACTTTTTTCCTTTTTTATCTTGAACTAATAATATTTTCGCGTTCCCTCCGGAGGCGAAATTCCGGTCTATCACTTCAAATGGAGCATAATTGTTAGTTTTCTTCATTATTAGTTCTCCTCATTTTTTATTAAGTTAAAAAATCATCGACCAAAAAATTGCTGATCTCTTTGGAGAGTTTGACCTTCACAATATAAGGTTTACCGTAAGCGGTTGTAATAGACAAAAGATCCCCTTTTGTCTTTACTGGGAAACAGTCCTCAAATTATGAATCTCCCAGTTGCTAATTCACAAAAGCCTCGCAAGGTGGAATACCGATTCTCAGTGCTTCCGGAACCAGGATCCCGAGTTGAAGATTTGCTGCACTGCCGGCCGCCCTCGCTTGAACTGGCCTTCAAAGTGGATAGGCTCACCAAAAAAATGTCATACTAATAGCTATATCACATATATTAGAGAAAAGCAGGAGTAAAATGTATGTAGATTGCAGCATTGGTAAAGCATATAATAAGAAGATAAACGAAGTCGGTGACTAGTGGAGTTCACAGCTCCAGAAGTCACCATATCGTTTAATACAGCGGGTGAATTCACAGTTCACGCGCCTAAGTATTGTGAAAAGATTGTTTACTTTTTTGAAGAGTCCTCATTGTTCTCTTGGTCGGGAGCGTTGGACTCTTCTTCTTTTTCTTTTTCTTCTTGATTTACTTCACGTACCTGGTGATAGGCAACAAATACATTACCGTATCTTAGGAGCTCGTCCACCACTGTGTCATGTACATTCTTAATTGACTCTGTATGGTGTGCAATCCACTGTATAGTTTCCTGTATAATGCTCATGGGGTTCTCCTCCCTTCTACTGTAATCTGAGTCCTTCGTTTAAACCCTCATTTTAATCCCTCCCTTCAAGGTGCGCTGCAATAACACTATTGACGATTACATTATAACTATATGGCGAATAGAAATAAGTTATGCCGTTTTTTGTATTTAAATAAAAAATATTTTTTCAGTTTTGTCATATTCGTGTCGAAATCTTTTTGGAAGTGCCTATTTTCAAAATATCCAAGCAAACAAAAAAGTGCCACCGGTAGACGGGACACTTTATACGCTATATATTCATTTGGCAGGAACTGAAGAGATTCCTCCATTGGAAAGGTAGCGTAAAAAGACATAGTCAACCGGATTTTATTCTTGGTTTTGACTAATGTCACTGCACCTTCCCAGAGTTAAATACTCCAGTGGCTCAAGCAGTGAAGCTTTAGTCATTCAACTTGCGTAACATTAACAAGCCTTCAGCTTTATGTGAAGGTCTCTCGTTAAGTTAGGCAGGTCTCCTGACTTACGGGTTACATTCTGACGGTTTTCGTCTTATCCCCGTTTACAGTGGCGGGACCGTACCGGATTTGCACCGGGTTTCCCTATTAAGCCGTACCTTTCTCTCAGGTTCGGCACCTAGCTTTAATAATATTGTGTTGTGATTGATACCAATATAATAAAATTATTATGCTTAGA
>NZ_LN831204.1:14141-85574 GCF_001368795.1 Paenibacillus ihuae | reverse complement strand
ATGCTTAGATTGTCAAGGTACTTAGGCGAGATTTAATAGGGATATACATATATAGCGTTGTCTGCCATTCTGCATACCGTTCTTCCAATCTGGAATACAGAATTAAACCCCGTGGTGTAACTGGATCCCTACCGCAGCGGCAACGTCCGGAAGCACCAGGAGTGTGTGAGCAGTCGACATTAATCTGCAGTACCAGTCTACGAAGGTGGTAAATATATAAAAGGGTTCATTTTCTCTATCCTCTCTGAAGAAATTTCAGAAGAGTGTATAGCAGTGAAGCATAAAGTTCAGACCGTTATTTCTTGATCTAAAATCCTATGACTATGTATTAATGAGAACCAAAACGCATAATTTTCTTATTAATCCACTGCTGCACTGGTAGGTTAGTGATTGCTTTTCTAAATAAACGAATGGCCACAAACTGGAGTATAGGGTACACAAGAGCAGGTAATACTAATCTAGTTGTGTTCAAAACAGCTAGGTACAATAGCATTAGTGTAGCTTCCAGCAGTGCTGGGTCTTCTGAACCCGTATGAAAATATGCCCACTCCACAAATACAGAATAATGCGGGTCCATTAACGGATAACAAACTGCGAAGCCTACTAAAACTCCTAGAAAGTAAAAGAGCTTTCGTTTATTCTTATAGAAGTTGATCTGTTTAGGGTCAGGAAACTTTTTCCTAAAAACTCTTTCCATGGAGATTAAGTTAGTCACTAAAACCAAAGATGCGATAGCAAGAAGTACATTTGGAATCAAAAGAAAACGCATCAGTCCTTCAAATACATCTGCAATTTTGGTGAGCATGTAAGAAAATAAAACTATTACAAGAGGTATAGCGAATGGAGCTGCTGCTATAAGTGCCAGCTTCCCTAACAAACTATCTCCTTCACTGCCATCTCTTACGACAACAGTACCATCTGCATAAGTGTCGATTGCAATACTACTAACTAACTCATCCTCATCTTGATCTCGATACATAATTAACCTCCGTTATATGCTATATGAACCGTATGTCTATGTATTACTAATGTTCCATACTGCCTCGACTATTTGTGCAGTGTTAAATTCTGAACTCCGTTGCGAGTGACCTTGAATATATTCAAGAAGTGAATTAGCATCAGAAAAGACCGGGAAGTCTGCATGAGTAAACCCCAGATTTAATTGTGTCTGAGGATCAGAAAAATATACGACTCCTTGAATCCACGGTATCCGTTTTATTCCTTTCTCTTGCAAAAATTCCTTTAATCTAAAAACATGGGTTCCCACCTGTTTAACTGGACTTTGAAAGGAATCTGTATATGTATTTCCTCCACTTGAAACTTTTTCTTTAAGCCAATTTCGATCCTTGAGTTCACCAGATATATACCCCTTCATGTTTTTGTTCTCAATGATCCAGATACCCGATTTCCCAATAACTATAAAATCAATTTGAGATTCTCCGCTTTTTGTGATGATCTTTAAGTCGGGGATGATACTATATTCATCCGGTAAATAAGAAAGCAATTCGAGTGTGGATGTTTCTCCTCGGATACCCGATGCCAGCATATCACTTGAATTTTGTACTAATTGGGGATTAAGATAATTTATTAAGTTGACCCAAAATATACCTATAGCTCCCAAACCAAAAAATATCATATTCAGTTTAGTAGAGCTATGCAGAAAAATTGATGTGATAAAAAGTATTACTCCTCCAAAACTTAAAATGTAGGGTATTAGTTTCTTTTTCCGTAATTCTACTGTTGCCTGTTCGTACTTCAATACCAGTGAATTGTCTTTTTCCTTAATAACTGCCATTAATATTTCTCCCATCATCAAATAAGAAGATTATGCTGGATTTCTTAAGTTCTGTTTAACGGTTTAGTAACGTGGTTCGTGTCCATGGCGTTAATATGCATGGATATACTAAAGAATTACTCGGATTTATTTCCGAATGTGATCTCAGCCCATTCTTCGAGTGTCATGCCGTGCCGTTCATGGAAAATCCGCGTTTCATCCGCCGAGTCGTAAATGAGGAGTTGACTGTCCGCTTCCTCATCAATCGGTTTCCCCTGCGGCGTCTTACCCTGATTATATGCATTAGGAACAGCATGCAGCAGCCGTACATAGTCACCGGATTTGTTACAAGCCATACCTACAGCAGTATTGTCTACCTGCCCTTGCGTAAGAGATCCAAAGATGGCACAATGCGTCATTTCGGCATTCAGCTTGTCACAAATTCGGCAAGTCGGATAAATTTTTTGCTTGGTCATAAGGGATCAACCTCCTTTGCTATTTGAAATTATCATATAACGGAAATTCATTTTCACAAAACTTTTTGATAAAATCATCCATGATTTCCCTACTGGGCATACTTGAGTCCCTTAACCGTACCAGGCTTCGGGTGATCTCGAGGCATAGTCGCAATGTATGGTTTCCATTGATCACGAACCTGACGGCTTCTACAACGGGGACAGCCGCCAGCAAGGCAAGTCAAACATGCATCACCACCGCCATCATTAGACCGACACATCATATGCGAATAGGTCGTGCATCTAGCTGCCGGCACCCCCTTACCGATCTCAACGGTTCCCGATACTGCCAAAAGAATTACTCGGAGCACTCGCTGCAGTTTCGCCGCGTAGCCTGCCGTCTCCGACGTACCGATCGTGCTGATCCTCGACGCTGTCCTTTCGGAAGAACAACCAGGGCACCCACCGCACAACAGGGTTAATGGTGCCACATCGTGATTCTCTAAAGGCGAATTCATCAGAAGAACATGTGGTAAATGTAGAAAGAAAATAAGGATATAGACAGCCCCGGTGAGGAATAAACCTTAAGTTGTCAGCAGAACTTTGAAGCAGAATCCAAACTCTTGATCATGGTCACTTAGATTGAGCATACAATCATGCCAATGATTAAATTCTTAGTAAAGGTAGTTTTAATCTTGTGGATAGTTCATTTGCCTGACCTACCGACCATTCGTTTTCTGTTTCTAATAGAAAGACTGCAATTGGATTAGTAGAAGGATCATTAAGTAGCACAATTTCGTTATATGCATCTATTCCTTTGACATCCTCAATACCATATTTCTGTGTTTTTTTGAATCGTTTTCAATTTCTTCAATATGCATAGTTTTGCATGTTTTAATAGCGCTATATTGTAAATATTTATCCGGCCCTAGTGGTATATCCGTAAGCGAGAAAAATTCAGCGCTGATACTTTGACCGATAGGAATATCATTCGCATAGCAATCAGAGCTACTAATGAGCAATACATTCTTTAAATTAGGCTGATAAACAAACCCAAATTTCGAATTTCTATAAGTCCCTTGAAATTCGTCAGTAATTAGACTTGTAGAAATGATAGGTTTACTCTTGGCATTTTGAAGAGCAGTTTCAGTATCAGTGCCTATAGCATGTACAAGAAATTTAAACTTACATCCTTGTTGATACTCGAAGGGTTTTGTAAGTTGATTCTCCCACTTCCTTAATGTAATTTCCGCAAGAGGTTCTTCAATATAATAGTGAAAATTTACATATGCTTTGTATCGTGCTACAAAGTCCTCGTCATCACTATTTAAATGCCTAATTATTTTCCCTGCGAGTTCATTATTCAAAGTAAATTCATTTTTTAGATCTAACTCTCTCATCAGCCTATCTTTTTTATAATCAGAAAATTGCTCCTTCTTATATTTAAAACATTCATAAATTTTTTTTACAGAATCTACATCATCATTAGTGAAGCCCCTAACTGTTCCGTTTAAAATCGCTAAAATATTGAGCTCTGTCTGCTCTAACTTTCTCTCTAAATTCGGATCATCTAATTCAATGGAATTAATAATAGCAGTTAGAGTGTCGAAATCTTGAAGTTGAATATTATTGAAGCAAGCTATCTTGTCAATTTTTTTACGTCTCTCGTATAATAAGCTATAAATTATTGTCTGTTGAAACATAGTATCAAAATACAATCCCATAATGGTCACCTCGATAGTATCGTTCATTTATTTTGCCCTAGACTTCTTGGGGCTTACTCACCTACCATACCGTCCTTATCAGCATCGTGCATATATGGGTATAACCAGTGATCACTCGTTATTGGCATACTATAACCTGCTGCTTTAGCTTCTTTAATCGTCACCTGTCCATTACCGTTTGTATCAACACTGGATATATCACCGTTTGTATTTGAACTAGTTGAATCAGAAGGTTCACTGCCTGTTAAACCAAGTGATGCGTTTACTTCATCAGGATTCACATTGTCGAATTTATCGATGATCACGTTACCCTTTAAAGTATAGGTATACTGATAACTTGAGGGGATTTGGGTTTTTGTATTCGGATATGTGATAATCGCTTCAAAATTAGTTGCTCCACCTGCTTTGCGTATCGCATCTTCCATATAAGCTTGATCACCATGTCGATTGAGTGTACTGTCCTGCGGGGTAATATTATACGCATTCGATACACCTCCGAGAGAATCAGCAATGACATGTCCTTCATCTAGAACGTCACTTTCGACACCAGGAACCTTTGCCTCGTCTGCGTAGTATCTGCCAGACGATAATACAGTTTCGTTACGGCCGTCTTGCAGAATAATTTCGGTAGCAATGACACGCACTAGTTGCCCGTATTCATTCGTAAATGCCCAATATTCACGCTCCCCATAACCAACGTCAACAACAATGTTAGGTTCGCGATGCCCAGACAAATCACCACCATCAACCTCGATAAGCTTGTATCCTTGAAACTGTTCGTTATTGGGTGGGGATTGTATTTCCTCCACAACAGGAACACTCGGCGTTTCCACTACTACTGGTTCGTCAACAACCGTAGTGACAGTTTCTTCTTTTTCATAATTTTTATTTGTTTCAACTGTGGCTACTACTTCTTGTGAATCTGTTTCTACATCTGTATTGGATGTATCTTCTACATTGGTACAACCCACCACAAAGATGATCGTTAAAAGTAAGATTAAATAGTTCATTTTCTTTTTCATTTTAGGACTCTCCTATAATAGTTTCATACTGTTCATTCTAAAAACGACGACATTAACTTATCTTACTCTATAATCCTACCATAAAAACCTAATATGCCATTGAATTATGCCCGTTAGTGAGGAAACTGAATCATTTCGAGGGAGCTTAATGAAGAGCCCGCCAGTCTAATACTTTATTGTCCCGAGTCAGTACGGAGAAAAAGGAGCGGTTTCCCGCTCCCCATGTCAATCGATTTAAAAATTGAAAGCATACTGGCCTTCGGTGACGTTGTAGACTTTTTTGGTCTTAGTCTTCACCGTCTTTCCTTCAACAAGCAGCTCCAATCCCTTCCAACCCGTTTCAGACGTCTTTGGACGCTCGGTTACAGGCTTAACGGTCAGATTATACACCCACCGGCGAAAATCTTCCGTATCAGCTGGAACCACTGTCGGATCCCATTTCAATTCTAAATTACCAAGTAGGGGCGCATCAATGACGGCAAGACCATCCCAACCCTTCTTCACATTCTGCTCAACAAAACTGATTTGTTGTTCAACCCGCGAGAAAAGGTCAGCTGGAATCGACTCGGTTGCCCAAGCAAGAAGCGCATTTTGTAGAGTATCCCCGTAGAAGTAACGGATCAGTGAAACTGGCTCTCTTGATGGTGTAACGTTCAGTTCGTTCCAGACATTGAATACATCCTCCTTCTCCGACTCTAACGTCGGTGCTTCGACGGGCTCCACAATACCGAGCTTGGATGCGTCAATCGTCATTTTACCCCAAATGGACTCTGCACTCTCGACGCCCATGTTGTTGCCTACGAACCGCTTTGCAAGCTCGGTCGCAAGGCTGCCTCCGGATCCCTCCGTCATAGCGGCCAGGCCTTCCTGACTAAATTGCCCTTCCAGAGCAAGTGCAGCACTCATCTTGGAAGCCATGAGGTTGATTGCAAGCTCCTGCATCGTTCCTTTGTACCCACTGTACACGGTCTCGCAAAGATTCTTCTGACCGATGCGCCAGTGACGGCGACTGGCTTGCCGAACGATTGACAGGCGATACCCCGTTTGGTAAAAGAACAGGGATGGGAACCCAAGTAGATCAAGACCGGTAGAGACGAGAATTGGATTCACAAGCAATACCTGAATCCCTTCTTTCTCCCGCTGGGCAATCCACTCTTCCCGCTCCGGCCCCTCAACGTCCGATTCCATAACGGCCGTTGTTATTCCTCTTTCCTCGAGCAGCATTTGAAGCCGCTGCAGCGTTCCCAGTTTCCCGGTAAAGGTCGCATATACGCCGACCTTACGCCCCGCTTTGATCCGGGCCCGCACATACTTAATCAGTTGAAGCTCTTTCGGATAAAGAAGACGATCACTCAGACGGAAATCCGGAGAAACGATCTCTTTACCAGTGTCCGGATGATAGACACCTTCAAAATTGAAAGGAACGTCAGGATAGCTGAGAAGTGTGCTAAGTAAACTTCCGAGCAATACGGACTGGCCGCCACCCTGGAGTTCTTTATTCACTGCTTCTCGTAGCAGTCCCTCCACCTCAGACAAGTTACGAGTGAGATACCAAGAGGGCGCGAGAAGACGCATGCCCTTACTTAGCTTACGTTTGGTCCGACCCGATCTACGCTCGATCTTCGTTATGCACGAAATGAAACGTCTTTCACCCTGTAATGAGACGTTCATTGGCCCCTCCGACAATTCCGGCAGGACCTCAAACATGTCGGACATTTGGATGAAGCAAGCAACGTCGCTCAGCATATCAGTAAAGAGCTGCGGAGCGGCAGCAGGCAACTCCTTCGTGTTCGCTCGTTTGGCGGCTCCGTTACTGGAACTGTTCATCTCCCCGTCATCCTTACGGATTTTCGTCACTTTCTCTCGTACCCCGTAAAGGTCAATCCACCGCCCAACGTCACCCCAATTGAACCCATTTTCTCTCAATCTAGCAGGAAACATTCGAAAAAACAGCTCAAAGAGGTTACTGGCATACCCGTTCATGAGTGTCCCGGTCATTGCGAGAGAATACTTTGCACAGCCCATCAGTACATGAAAGGCATGAGCTTGGGCACTCCCTCCCGTGAATAGCCATAGGTAAGGGTTTGATGCAATCGCTCCCTTTTCCCCGGCTCCACACCGTACGTGAACCTTTCAGTTCATACGGCGTTCCATCTACTAGTCTACCTATTACACCCTATTTAGCTTACAAAGGCTCCTGAGTTGGTTCAGTTTTCTCAACTGCATTGCGTTGAGATTAAAATAGTGGAGATATTTCTTAATCGTCTCTTCGTTTGTCGCGTGTATCAGCCTATGAATGTCCCGGTGAACAATTGTAAGGTTCTTAAAGTCATCTCCCCCACCAAGGTATGAAGGGGTTTTATGATGACAGTGAACGTTCGATGCTTGTAACGGGATCCCCGTTATGGCGCATCGTCCTTTCTGCATGGAGTAAACTGACAACCGGTTGTCCATGTATTCAACAGACCGGTTGGGCAGTCTGGACCGCATAAGTATTGCAATTTGCGAGTCCCATGCAAAATCTCGATCGTTGTCAAACGGGTTCGTGGATTGGGAGTAGTTCAGGTTTGGAATGGACTTGATGTTCCCTATTGGGAAGAAGTACAAATCCCCAATCCTGTATGTCCTCCTCGTGACAGGATAGTGTCTCCTGTACGTCGCCTCCGGCGGCAATCCCAATGGATATTCATAGGATGCGATGTTCTTTAGACGATACCTCAAGGTTTTCATGAGCCGGAAATCAAGGTCACGGAAAGCTACAGTCGCATGGGTAGCATACTTAAAATAGTGATGCATGCCTAACACGATTGAGTTGTAACGATTGATGTTTTCCATGCTCGCATCCTTATGGACTGCTTCAATGTGTCTCTTCAAAGTACCCTGCATTTGCTTGGTCTTCTTATCCGAGACATAAGTGAAAGCGACAACTTTATGCCTTTTCTTAGCAGTCTTGAACTTGTAGCTCAGAAACTCAGAACTTTTCTTCCGAAGGTTAATTACTCGGGATTTTTCAGGGGATATGTCGAGTTTCAACCTATCCTTTAAGAACTTGCGGACCGCATGGAACCATTTGTATGCAGTCGTGCAATCCCTGGCCATTATCCTGAAATCATCGGCATACCGGACGATGAATCCTTCTTTCATTTTGCTTCCGTCTCTCAATGCTCGGTACTTCTTATCGTTGCATGAGTAAGTGTGACGGGTTTTATCGAAAGTTTCCCATTGATTAGCTACCCAATGATCGAGGTCATTCAGAACCACGTTCGAGAGCAGCGGGGACAGGATACCACCTTGCGGAACTCCCTTAGTAGGGATGCCTTCACCCTTTATGGGGGCTTTAAGCATTTTACTGATGACTGACAACACGCGCTTGTCCTTTATTCCGATGTTCCATAGCTGCTTGATAAGCAAGTTGTGGTTCACATTGTCAAAGAAACCCTTGATGTCAATGTCCACAGTGTAATGCAGTTTGTTGATGTTGATCAGTGTCTGCACCCTTGCTATAGCATGTCTTGTAGATCGGTTAGGTCGAAATCCGTATGAGTGATTGTAGAACTTAGCTTCACAGATGGGCTGAAGAATATTCAGAAACATTTGCTGGACTAAGCGGTCTATGATGCTAGGGATTCCGAGAGGTCGCTTGTCACCGTTCGGTTTTGGAATCCAGACCCTTCTTACTGCCTTTGGACGGTAGTTCAATACCCTTTCTCGCATGATTTGTATGAAGTGGGTCTGGTCTTGTTCTGCCATGTGTATAATCGTGTATCCGTCGGTACCCTTGGTTTTGGAACCCGTGTTGGCTTTAATCGTGCGGTAAGCCAAAAGGATGTTTTCGTCGGAGACGATCAATTCCATGAGGTCTCTGAAATTACGCTTCCCGCTCTTACTTTGGGCATAAAGGTCTTTTTGAATCTCCACTGATTCATAGTATTTATTGCCTCTGGACGTCTTTGTGTTCATCGGTGTAGGACCACCCCCTAAGAGTGAATCCAACTCACCTTCTTACCCGAAGGATGAACTTTAACAAGCTAGGATGTAAATGGCGTTCTGCAGACTTGGGGCTATCCCTCCACTGTGTTTCCACAGTTTCAACGGTACTGTGCCCCTACTTTCACAACAGTAAACACATTTCGGCCGGAGCCTTATAGTGACCCTTCCGGTGATAGCCGTTTAGTATGAAGGTCTGTTGCTTACAACGTTCCGATGGATTTAGCTGTACATATGCCTTTAGGTGCCTGCTTTGTACCCGTGAGCCTTATAGCCCCATTGTTGGCTATCCCGACTTTCATAACGAACACTCTTACTCATCGGTATCTCACCCCGCTTCACACGGTAGCAAGGGTTTCCCCAAGCTTATGCCTCTGGATACGTTCATTCGCAGGTTTGTCAGTCCCACCCTTGGGACGTTCTCACCGTGGACATTTTATAGCGCCCCGGCATATCCCGAACCATATCGTTTACCTGGAGCGGGATACCCGCTCCATTAAAATGACTTAGGAGCGGTTCTGCCGACTTTACCTAGCTTCATACCCTTTGGACTATCATCTTACAGGGCATGTAGGAGTATCAGGCTGTTGGTTTTGGCTCGACATGGCGGCCTCATTCCCAACATCAATCTATCAGTTGTATCTCAAAAATCGAGACCAGCAATTTCGCTCCAAAGGAACTTATATGCTAACGTTTCGCACGTTCATGACACTCATCTCCGATTGCCAAATCGAACTTGTTCTTGAAATAGCGCTTAAACAAGTCTGCCGGCGATACCTTCCGGGGAGAAACACCATTCGGCTTACGACTTTCACCCGAATAACTACTCTTATCCTTGTTCTTGGCTTGCCACAAAGGAGCGCCACAGTCCCGGTAACTGTCTTTCTCGGGATCACTGTGCTTGTAAAGACGAACCCTATTGGAACAGAATAGGTTGCTTTTACGACGAGTAGGTTTTCCATGCTTATTGAAAAAATCTACGTACTCCATGGGAACCATACTGCCTTCTTCTTCCTTCATCAGCTGTCCGCCGCAATCCGGACACTGCCAGCCTTGAAATACGGTCCGAGTAGATACCTTAACCTCATCACCTTTGACGATCCGCTTCTTATAAGAGCGGTCTACCCACTTCGCTACAGGCTCATATATGTATCCGAGCTTGGCTGTATCGCGAGCGATGATATAGACTTCGATTTTCTTCGGCTTGAAATTCATCTTGCCGCTATCACGCAGCTTAATGACATCCACATAATCGTTCAAGAATATGACCTCGAACAAATTCTTATCAAGCAAAATACCTACTTCTCGCTTTGTCTTCTTAATTAAATGGTTCGGCACCATGTAAATAACCCGGCCTACACCCTTAAGAAGAGCATTCAAAATACTGAACAAAAGCGCAATACTGATAGCCGTTTTACCCGTGCCCATTTCGCCTATAAGCAGCTGTCTAGGGTTTTTCTCGAAGCCTTTAAGCAGAGCAGTAACAACATGTGCCTGAGCGTTGAAAAGCGGTCGCTTGATCTGCTCCAGGACCTCAAGTGTTTCATCCTTGCCTGGGTGGTGAACCGGCACGTACTCTTCGTTTAGACGCCGGATCAGGTCACCACCAAATAGGCTCAAGTAATCCCCGATGTTCTCAATATCATTGAGCGAAGTTGGAACGCTAGCCGGTACGCCGTCCGTTAAGAGGGCAATATCCCCTACCTCTACAGCAGCTGCTTCATTAGTTGATTCGATTGTCTCCATAGTCAATTTATAAGTTCCTCCCTGTTATCCTCGATTAAGTGGATTCTGCCGCTAGAAAGCCCGAAAGAGATGTACTCATCCAACACGTCCTCACCTACGAGCAAGTCGAAAGCAACCAAGTCGGGGTAATCCCCCGTGAAGTCGTGAACGACAAGTGGAACAAGCCCTTTGTCTCTCACAAGCTGTTCAAATAGATAAGCAGCCCATTCTTCAAGTAGAGGCGTCTCGTAATACGCATCGATGGCCCAAAAGAATTTCTGATGGATATTGCCATCCCATGCGAAGATCGCGAACCCTTCTTCCCGTCTCTCCAGCACTCTTTCACTGGCAACGATTCCGGACACAAAGGTTTCGTTTTCCCGTTGGGACTGATGCTTGTACTTTCCCTTCGGCCGGACAGACCAAGAGGATTTGTCATACCCCGTCTCGCCAATCCGTGGCGCATGACGCAGTAAAAAGTACACGTCATTCGCCTTTTTCGAGTGGTGGAACTGAGCAAATACGGCTTGGACCCGCGAATCAATGTCAATGATATTCGCATAGACCAATTCGTGGTTTTTAGATTCCTCATCGAAGCGGGTAACGATCAGCGGGGTGTGAACCTTGACGTAAATATCCTTATGACTAAATTCCATATGTTTCATCTTTTTATTTCCTCCAATTCGAGCTCTGAATTTAGCTTTGGATCGTTCGCATATTCCCGAACTTATCGACCATCCTGAAGGTAATTTTATAAACCTCTGTTTCAGTGATGATTGTCTCCCGCGGCAACTCCTGAACATCCTTCACAGTCACTTTTTTGACAATGCCTTTCAGTACATGAAGCATAGAGCCCGTTCCAACTTTTCCGTTCAACCGGCCACTCGCCATACGAAGGACACGGTGCATTTCCTTGTCGGGTAAAAGAGGCTGCAATTTGACGGTTGGTTTTTTAGGAGTCGTCCATTCCATTCCTTTTTGGGTTAACCCGGAATTGAATGACACTTCGCGGACTTGGTCGACATCCATCCGACTGGATCGGAAATACTTCGGCATGATATTCCCTGGAAGCACCTTGTAAAGCGGCTCGTCCAGCATAGGAAGCCGTTCCAAGTCGCTGCCTTCCTCCATCAGCTCCAGAATCCGTTTTACGATATTCCGGTCTATAAATTTCTCCTTACGCTTGCGACCGATCGTGTACACCTGATGAAAGGTGTCATCATGGGATTGATACACCCGAATGTCATCCAGATTGGCTACAAGCATATTCACAACGTCTTTGGTCATTCGGCCCCGCGGGATGTTGTAGACAAGAATACCGTCTACCGACACGTACTGCAGGAGATGCCGCAAAAATCGTTTTTCTTTACGCTCCACTTTGGCGTCACTGGTTTCGCTGTCCGAATCATAAGGAGGATTCAGGTACATGAACCGGAAGGTTTCACGGCTGATTCTGCATTCCTCATACCCACCGAACAGTGCATGGGGGACGCGCGAACGGAGCTCCAAATACTTTTCCTCATTGGGCTCAATTCCGAATCCGACACCAGCAGAATTCTCTATTAGAACTTCAAGAGCTCTACCACTACCAGCACAAAAGTCTGCTACGGAAAACGGCGATGAAGGAAATTGCATAATACTGCGGATGGAAAGCAGATCCTTATCCGTTGTCTCAAAATTCCCCATTCTCACTTTGTTCCGAAGAACCCTGTCGAACATGCCTTTCATCTGCTCAGCTGCCACTAAAATACCTCCTCAAGGAATAAAAAAAGAGCCAACGCCTTAGCGTTCAGCTCTTTTTTCCAAACTATAGAATATCAGGGCATGAGAAGGTTCTCATGGTCTGATTCCATTGATATATGATTGCCACGAATTCTGGTCCCCACATTCCAGAGAAAAAGACCAGGCAAACGCACAACCTGGTCTCCTCTGATTATCCCTATTACCTCACTTGATTCACCACAACGACGACAGAAGCATCCCCGTCGAACTCGATGTAACCGGGCAGGCCGATCCCTTCGGTTCGCAGAGTAACGGTTCTTACTTCCCGATCGCCAACCAAAAGTCCATCCCGCAGATACCTCGCATTGAATTTGACGGTCGGAAAACCATCATCAACCTTTGCGTCTGGGAAGCTTTCACATATTTCCCCCGTTTGGGACTGCGATTGGATTGTGAACTCGCCATTTTCGTCAACCTCCAGCGTGACGCGGTTATTCTCCACCCCGTCGAGCGAAAGCATACGATTAAGCGTATCGTCCATCGCTGCACGCGATACCTGAAGCGCCGTTCCATCCTTAACCTTGTTGAAAAGAGAATGGATATTAGGGTAATTGCCCTCGATAAGCCGGCCGAAGTAGATAATGTTTTTATCCCGTAAAACCAAATGGTTTTCGGCAATAGCAAAGTCTACAGTCGACGATTTGAGCGAATCGACAATCCCCTTGAACTGGACGGCCATGATCATTGCGTTTTGAAAACGCTCGGTATCCTCGATCACAATTTCGGAAATGTACCGGTACACCCGGTGCCGGTCTGTTGCCATGAACCCTAGCTTTCCGTTTGCATCATACAGATAAACCGAAGAGATCGAAGGCAATTTTTCATCCGTGCCGGCGAACTTAGAAGCGTGTGCTCCTTTACGAAGCATCTCAATAGGACACGAGAGAAAATAAGCATTCCCTGGTTTCGGCAGCTCCGGATATTGCTCGGAACTGAGTACCTGCAGGAGCGCTCGGCCACGTTCACCATAGTTGACCGTAACCGTGGAATCTTGCTGTGTAAAAGATAGATTGCCGTGTGGCATCCGCTTCACAAGCTCGATGACTTCCCTTGCGCCCAGGCAATAACTTCCATCGACGCCGGTTTCATTGGTGACTTTTAACATTTGGAGGACCGCTTGGGATGGAGCATCCATCGCGGTAATAAACAACGTGTCTTGCTTCAGGTCAAACTTAATGCATTGCAGGAGCGGGATCGAACTCGATCTCGGAACGACTTTGGCGCAAAGCACCAGAGCGTTAAGCAATTCATTCTGTTCCACACTAAAAGCAGCCGTGCCCACCGCGGTCATTCCTAACTGTTTCTCCTTAGTTGCTGCCATCTTCTAACTTCCTCCCTGGTTTTGCACGCAAAAAAGCCGTGGAGAAACAGAAAAAAACATACTTGTGGTATGTTCCATCTAAATCTCCACGGCAATTACATGCCTCAATATTTTAATGTCCGTTACCGGACGCTCCTTCACGTGCCGAAAATATGACGGCTGTGAACAGTAATGTGATTCGTATTGCCTCCAATATATCATGATTATTCACACAGTATCAATACATACTATTGAAAAGCCAATAGTTAGTCCCCAGGCGGTTCCTAAAATACGAAAGAATCTATGCCCGCTCCTCGTTGATGGTCCCTGTTCTCGCTGCTTCTATGAACTCAGCCGAGATCCAGTCAAACCATTCGGAATCGGACAAATTCCAAGCTACCATTGAACCCGCGTTTTTGCGGTATTCCTTGATCTCCCCAGTACTCCTGGCCCTCAACAAATAGAACCATTTGGGATCGAACATAATGGACAATTTATCCGCCCAACAGAGCTTGCTTGGTAATTCGCTGTGCAACTTTGCATAATGCCTGCTGTGGTATAAAACCAGTTTTTGATACTCATCACCAAACCATCTCTCAACGATTTTAGCACCCACCTCCGGATGCCGTCCTCCTTCTTCACCGTCCATGTTGGGCTTCCCCCAATAACCAAGATCATGTGAGAAGATACAGATGATTTCCTTCCAGGTCGGCTTGCCATAAAGGTAACACCAAGCTCTATAGACCGTCCACGGATGCCAAAAAACCTGATGCACCCCAAACAATAGACTCCGGGTTCCCACTGGCATAATCCTGCTTAAGATATTCATATTCGCTCCCTCTCGCCCCTCCTCCTGGAAAGGGCGCAAAATATTAGCCCCTTCCAATGAGAAAGATAAAGAAACACTACTTTTAAATGAAGGATTCTATGATCGAATAATCCGGTGTCTTGCGGTAATGGATCTGATAACGGAGAAGCTCCTTGATGAACTGGCGCGTGTAGTTGTCCCCGTGCTTCAAGACGGCTTTAAAAGAGATCGAGTCAAAGGGACACCAATCCTTAATGGTCAGCCATTCATCCCCGCCATCCTTTTGATTGATGAAGACGAGATTTTTGTAAATGAAGGCTTGCCCCAGGCTACAGTTACCTTGACGGAATTTCTCCATCAATTCAGTAATCGTCTTTACCACAAGGAAACTATCCCGTGTGAAAGGTGGATCATCCGCACAGCGAATCCACGGATTTCTGTACCCCTCTAAAAGCCATAAATCCATCATAATCCGCTTCCCACAAGCTTCACAGAAAATTTTTCCATTCTTGTGATTGAAGAAGCACGATGTTCCCGTTGCGATAAGCTGTCCGCATTCGCATTCAGCCTCTCCACCAGTGCCATGTTCTTGCCACGACATCTTGCCCGGCAAGTTTGCAAACGTACCTGAGTAATGTTTAGCAAACCAGAGCCAGATGAAAAATCGATTAGTAGTCGGCAGCCAGATGAGGAAACGCTCAGTTATGCCTTCATCATTCTTATCAAACGTGACCTTACTGAACAGTTTCCAGAGGTGCTCCAATTGGCGATCCTCCAACAATGACAATTGCTTCATGGTCGGATCCAATTCGATTTTTAAATCGCCTCCGCATTTCAAACAACTTGCGCTCTGAAAAGGTGTATCCGACACATAGCTCTCACCGCACAAACAGAAATAAAGGCCTACTCTCATATGAATGTCTCCTTATCAGCCCCCCTTTCGCATGGGGAGGCTGTTGCTTAACCCCCCATGCAGGGTACTGAATATGGAAACGGACTGAGCCGCTTAGCCGATCTTTACTCGGCTGCTACCAATATCTTCTTCGTATCCACTTGAATACTCTCTGTCTCCAGCCTCCAAGAACTGACCGGTTTGAGAAATTGGTAGCAGTCAACGGACGAACTACTCTTTCTGATGCACGGATTCCAAGAACACCCACGCGGATTCCAGCGTCATTCACCATCGAACATCCGAATTACCCCTTAACACTCCCTTTCACCGGGGAAATTCTCTTCCCCCCGGCAGGGGACAAAAGAAGGGATATCCCCTGCTTGCGGCAGCGGTTCTTCCCTTCCCTCATCTACGTGTTAAATTAATTTATCGTTGTCAGAATGGCAATATTGAAGAACGCATACTGTGTAATTCCCCAATACTCCTTGTTCTAATTGAGTTTTTATTGGTTACACACCGTCCCTGTGTAAACCGTGAATTCACTTTTCTAAAATTACCACAAATACGTCTAGAAATCAAATGTTTAAATCGGACCTCGTTCCGACTCGATAATTGTACTTAAACAACCTCCTCGGTATATATACTAATGGTGGGGTACAGTCCCCTCCTTGCACTTAGAGCAAATAGGCTGCCACGATTGGTTGTTCTGGTAGTCTATTTGTCTCTCCAGAACTAAACATGCAGAATTTAAACTTTTCCAGACGAGAGATGCATATGTAAATTTTTGTACTAAGCCCTCGTTGTCCCTGTTATTTTTCTTACTCTAAGGATTTAGCTGTTTATGATTATTCGCTTCGTCATTACTGCCAATTTCAACATAATATACGCTAACGTTCCGTAGACGGTTTCCTGTTCTTCATCCTCTCCCTCGGTGATACTTTATTTCGGAGCGAAACCATGCAGCAACAGCAGCTCATATGTCGCAAGGATGCCATTAGAGTCGCCGTATCGCGTCTCGTAGTGCTGGAACATGTCGTGAAAAAGGCGGCGTAGGCCGATTCGGCCGGAAGGGGAGGCTACCGAGGCGCTGGCGCCGATCGCTTTTATCGCATGGAGAAAATCGCGCACCGTCGGGTACCGTTCGATGCGGACGTTTTGGCGGCGCCGCGGGTTCATAAACCCGGCTGCGGCCAGCATTGCGTTCCACTCCTTAGCTGTATGCAGCGGCAGGCCGTGGCGCTGCGGCTTCAAGCCCTGCGCACGGTAAGCGAGCTCGAATGCGGTATGCAGCTCTCGAAACGTCTCCAGGCATTACAGGTGAGCGTTACTCCTAGTTCTTTACACAAATCGTCATAAATCTGTTCTGTAGGATGCTCCTCTATGAAATGTCTTGTAAGAAATTCATACCATACCTGGTGCGTTAACCCGCGAGCTATAACAGCGAGGCAAGCAGATTGCTCCGTGAGTTCCCGCGCTACGCCGGCGCTGTACAAAACTTCGCACACCTTGTAATTGAGGCGATTGCTTCTTAAAATCATAATTCGCCGAACATACCACAGCCGTTTCCTCATCGACGACCATCACCTTTGCGTGCAGCATCCCTTTTTCGTACATGTAAATCTGTACCCGGCTTCCGTAGTAGGTACGGCTCCTATCTTAGAAGCCGGGCACATGCTTTATCCACGAGGCTTTGCTACGAGCGACGCAAGAAAAGAGAAAATGATCGCTGCTGAAACGCCGGCGCTCGTTAACTCAAAAATCCCGATGATGATGCCGATCCATCCATCCTGCTGCAGCTCCTGAAGCGCACCATGAACCAGAGAGTTTCCAAAACTGGTGATCGGGACGGTCGCGACGGCGCCCGCAGCTGAAAAAGACATCTTATCTTATATGAGAGATAATCAGGAAAGGAGGGATTGGGGCAATGACTGTAGCTACTCAGGTCAAAACTTGCCTGGCTTCGCTGAAAAGCACCCAGGGAAGAACCGCAATTCAAGGGCTTCTAGTCCATCCATGAACAAAACCGGAAGCAGATCCCGGCTAGGGCAGCAAATGATCCGCAGCTGTACCGCCGATGTACTGCTGCCGATCCGCAAGGCAGACTAAATGAAGAATGGTGTCGGATACACTGCCTTCCGCTGCCGCCTTCGTATCCTCCCGCTCTTCAGCCCCGCAAACCTTGCATACGCTGATCACGATTACTGCTCCTCGCGAAATTTTGCAGTTGCCATGCCTGTATCCCTCCCAAATCTTGCGCAGCTTGCTTGTCAGGTCGCCTCCCAAGCCAAGGCGCGCTGGTTGGCTCGGGAGGCTGAAGGCGCTAGGCAAGGCAGGGGTGCAAGTCTCGTTCGGCATGTTGCTGAACCTTTTGCGCGGCATTTGGGACTTATTTGCAAAGAAAATCGGCTGAATGGTTTTGGGGTATACGCATCGTCAAGTGAAAAAACGACCGCCTTCTTTTTAAAGCGATCGTTTTTTCACTTGCTGTTCTATTGATACTGCCGTGGCTGCAAATTCTGATTCTGCCAGCTCTGAGCCATTGGCCAGCCCGCATTCTGCACGCCGGCTTGTTGTTGCGCTGTTTGTTGAAGCTGAGAACAAATTTGCATCGCCTGCTGCATCTGCTGTATGGCAGTTTGATGTCCTTGCAGAACAGATTGAATGGTTTGAACCGCTTGACGTTCTTTCTGGGCCAGCTGATCCAGTTGGGCGGCGTTTTGCTGCTCCTGTTGCAACATTTGTTGATACATGTTGCTCGATTGCTGGGTTTGCTGGATCAACTGTTGAATAATCTGCGCGCATTGGCTTGCTTGCTGTGAAAGGTTTTGTTGATACACGATTTTTGACCTCCTTCAATATGGTAGGACTTCATCCCCCAAAGCTTATTATGTGCAAGCGCCCATTTTTCATGTAACGCCTATATTGTGATCTCACAATTCATTTTAATGAAACTGCACATCAATTTGCCGTTGGGTATCGGCTTTTAATTTCGGCATGCGAACTTCAAGGACACCGTTGCGGTACGTGGCTGTCGTTCCTTCCGTTTGAACGCGTGATGGCAAAGACACCGACCGTTGGAACCGTCCGACAAACCGTTCTTTGCGATGTATTTGTTCCTGCTTCACTTCATTCGCTTGCTTTATGGTCCCACTAATTGTAAGCATGTTTTCATCCACATCGATATGAAGGTCTTCTTTTTTATCCAAACCAGGGATTTCACAAGAAGCAATCACTTCATGTTCAGTCTCAAATACATCAATACGAGGGGTAGCAAATCCCAGACGCGCGCCTATTTCAGGAAAACCTTCGTTAAAAATTTTTTCCAAATCCCTTCTCCATAGATCGGTATTGCGAAACGAATCCCAAGGAATGAGCGGCATGTAAGTTCCTCCATTGTCACATTATCTTTTTTTTCAGCTTTATTTTGTACTCTTCGGAAAATATTATTCTTTGCTACCCTGCATAGTTGAATTGGAATATGCCTTTGGTCAGAAACTCCCGGCAATAGCCCCCGAAAAAATTTTTTGAGGGTTTGTTGTGTAGCCATTGGCATTTACAGCAATGTTACCGACAATTTTAAGTTGTTCCCGTAAATGTCGGTAATTGAACGATAACATTTGTGCCGACCTCCGAGCTTTCGAAATTCAAAGAGCCCCCCATTTTTGCGATCATAGCATGACTGAAACTAAGCCCAAATCCGATAGCGTCCGGTTTACTTGTAATAAACGGTAGGATGATTCGGGACTGCAGATCTTTTGGAATTCCTGCTCCTTGATCGCGAACAATGATGTGGATATGATTATCCGTAATGTTTATTCGGAGCGTTAAGACAGAACCTGGGGGACTTGCATCTAATGCGTTGTCAATGATTTCTTGCAGCGCCGCTCGCAGCAGCTTGGGGTCTCCTAACACAAAGCCGTTTCGCTCCGGATATTCCAAAGCGAAACGCACTTTTTTGTCTAGTGCTTGGATTTGTATACCGGGAACCCATTCCTGCATGAACGAAATGACGGAAACAGGAACAAATTTCAATTCGGAAGGCTTTCCAAAGAGCAAAAACCGCTGCAACGCTTTGTCGATCGTCTGAATTTGCTCATCGAGCAGCTTAAAGTATCCTGTCATTTTCTGATGAGGCGGAGATGCCGCAAATTGCAAAACGGAAACATGATCCTTCGAACTTTTTTCCAGAAGTTGAAGCGTCCCTTTGATTACCGCTAAAGGATTTAAAATGATATTGGCTGTGCCCGCCGCCATATGCCCAATCGTTTCCCTTCTTTCTTTCTCACATTGAATTTGCACGTACTGTTGAAAATCTTGGATATCGGCCATTAGAACAAAACATTCCCCTTTTAACTGAGGGTATACATAGGCGATCATGGATCGCACTTTGCCATCTAACTTCTCTTGTACGAGTACTCCCGGGTAATTCTTTTTATCCTGCAATACTTGCCCCACGATCGCTTGTATTGCCGAGTGTGCAGGGAATTCTTCTTCGGGGGTTACTGAGTACCATGTGTTCATGGTTGTATTTAACCATAAAATTCTGGCTTCTGAATAAACGACAGCCAGTCCAATATCCATTTGATCGGAATTCATAAGGAACTCTACGATTTGCTTCATCTCTATTAACGTCCTCCATTTGCTTCCTCCATTAACTCCCTTCCCGGCCACTTATCATGTGCAAACTGCAGTAAACAAGCGAGCGAATTTCTCGTCACGAAGTGGATGGGTTATGAATAAAATTAAACCCACTTTCAAAGAAGTTATTAAATTCGTTGTTACAGAGCGACGGGAAACGATACGGTGAAAGTTGTACCTTCACCAACCTCGCTTGCAACCTCAATATTCGCATTGTGATACTCTGCAATCTGATAACAAATGGATAGCCCGAGACCCGTTCCTGTCTCTTTCTGCGTAAAAAAGGGTTGTCCGATCTTTTGCAACAATTCTTGCGGAATTCCAACCCCTTTATCCCTTATGCTTACTTTAACCCATTCATCGCATCGCATTTGTTCGATCCAGACAGTTCCCCCTTCAGGCATCGCTTCAATGGCATTCTTAATCAAATTAATAAATAACTGTTTGATTTTATTTCCATCGCACCGGATCTGCACGGATTCCTTGGTTGGATGAAAGTGAATTTCAACATTATGTAAAGTGGCCTGCGCCTGAAGCAGCACGACGATATCCTGAATCAGCTCGGAAAGATCATGCCGCGTCATGTTCATCTCTTGCGGTTTGGCTAAGGCCAGCAGTTCATTTAGAATAAGTTCGATACGAGTTAATTCATCCTTCATAATATCGTAGTACTTACTTCCATTTTCGTTGCCGGCGCTTAACAATTGCAGAAATCCTTTCAGCGCGGTAAGCGGGTTTCGAATTTCATGCGCAATTCCCGCGGCCATTTGACCCGCTATGGATAATTTGTCTGCCTGATGAGCAGATTGCTTGGCTGCATCAAATTCGGTAATATCGTGCATGACACAAATGCCGCCCACAATTTTATTGTGAACAATGATCGGCTTCCCATGACAGAGAACGAGGCGATGCTCGCCATTCGACTTTTTAACGACCATTTCCAGATCGCGGAAACTTTCGCCCCGATACGCCCGATAAAGCGGGACGCGTTCCTTGCTCAACAGCGTTTTTCCATCCGATTCATACAATCCGTATGTAGAACTCCAGTGTTCGGGAGAAAGAGGTATCTGTACGAATTCGTGCAATTGTCTTGCGGCTCTATTCATGCTTGTCAATATCCCATTTTCATCACAAATCACAACGCCGACATCCATCATTTCGACAATACCACTCATGACACGTTCTTGAGTAGCCAGGACGTCTTCCAGCGTCTTTCGGCTCGTGATATCTCGAAAAACCTTAACTATTTCACGAACATTGCCCGAATCGTACCGTAGCGTGTTGCTTACGACCTCCACCCAAACAAAGGAGCCGTCTCTTCGACGTAATCGCAAAATGTTGACATAACCGTCTTCATTCATCCACTCTTGCGAGTTGTCCAATTTTTCTATATCGGGAGGATAGAACAGTTCCCAGACAGGTCTTCCTATCAATTCCGTCGCATCATAACCCAGCAATGGTTTGCACGCCGGCGATATGTAGTAGATAATGCCATTGATATTCAGTGTAGCAATCATTTCCCCCGTGTGGTCCGCTAACAAACGATACTTTTTCTCGCTGTGCTTCAGGGCCTTTTCCATACTGGATTGCAGGGTAATATCCCTTGCGATGCAATGCAGCCCTACGAGTTCATTCTGAATGAAATTCGGGATATGCAATACGCTGAATTTTAATATTTGGCCGTCTTTCGCTTCAATTGAAGTTTCCATTTCAAACCGGGCATTGGTATACGTTTCCGTCACGTGCTCCAGACTTTTCCAAATGATGTCTCCAAGTGTTCTTTCCAATTCGTATAAGTCATAGCCCAATAATTTCGTGCAGGCGCGGTTCACATAGCTGATACTTCCATCCAACATGACGTCGTAAACAAGATCGGAATGATTGTCAGCAAGCATTCTGAATTTATCCGCGTATTCCTCGTTCAATTCAACAAGCCTTTTGCGATACGTGATCTCCTGAATCTGGATCAAGAATATCCTTTCCGGATATTCCTCCACTTCGATGATCGATAGGGTTGTCGTTCCCCATTTGTGTCTGCCGTCAAGACAAATATAACGATTTTCCATTTCGACATAATCGGAATTACCGCCTAACAAGTCATTGATGGATCCGTTATATAATGGAACGTCTTCCGTATAAATGATATCATGTATTCTCATTCGCAGCAGTTCTTGTTCTGTATAGCCCTGCATGTTGCATAGCGAGCGATTGACCATTTCCACTTCCCCGCCGAGCCGAACCATAGCTTTTCCGACAAGTGTATAATGAAATGCGTGGTGGGCGACAGGATGCGAAAGCAAATCTGAAATATCCATTGTGCAAGTAACCTCCGACTGTGCAATAAGCGTATAGTTGCATACGTAACGTTCTTCTGTTAAGAACCTATGTATGTACTCTATTATATAGGTCATTTGTAACAGTTGGAACAAGATTCCGAGACCAACTTAACTTGGAGTCCCCGAACGCTAGCCATGGAAACGGAACCGACTTGTGATCTGCGAAAGAGCCGCTTCACCACGCACTTCATCATCCGAATTCTTACGAAAATAAGACGGAGGCCGGCAAAGTTGCCAGCCTCTATGATCAAGTATACACAAGTAATCACACCTTCAATTGATTCGTTATTCAGTGTTCACGATCTCATATCCCGGAAGGACAGGAAAGTATGTCCATTTGCTCTCGGTTTCGACTCCGTTCGTCCTGGATCAATTGACATAACGTACTCGCCAATATACGTCCAGCCGTTCTTGGCGCGACCAATCCCGGTAAACTTGGTGCCAACAAGGCCTTGATTCCACGTTTTTCGGCAAAACGAAAATCAGTCCCACCAGGTTTGGAAGCCAAATCAATAATGATAGCGTGATGCGGAATACGGGTTAAAACACGAGAACTAAGAATATGCGCCGGAACTGTGTTAAAAATAATATCCACATTTACGCCTTCATCGTACAAATCTTTCGTATTAAACGGCTCAATCCCCATCTCCCAGGCACGTGCAAACTCCTCCGGTTTCTGCACACCCGCTTTGACGCGTGCCCCCAGGCGGTGAAGCATACCGGCTAACGTAAGACCGATTCTCCCCAAGCCCAGCACCATACAACGCGAACCATGTATGGTAATGTCCGTATGTTGAATGGCCATCATTAAGGCGCCTTCCGCAGTGGGAATGGAATTGAAGATGGCAACATCGTCCCTGCTGAATAATTCAATCAGATCGATCCCCAGTTCCGCGCAAAGGTTCTTCAAGTAGGACTTGGCTATGCCAGTATAGACTTTTGCGTGTTTCGGCAAGGAAGACATATATTCCTTGTTCAGCAATAGCGTTTCAGCTGAAAATGAAGATTCTACTCTGCCATGGTCGTCTGTACCGACAACCGGTAATATCAATATGTCCGCTTTGCGAAGAACCTCCTTCGTAAGCTTGGAATAATGGACTTCATGAAGTTGTTCGTGCAAATCTTCAAAACCGATTACCGCAACATTTGCATCCAGGTCAGTGAATGACCGAATGATTTCAAGATGCCGGGCATCGCCTCCAAGGAAGACAATATGCAGACCCGTTAACAAAAAATCCCCCTACTTTCCTTAAGAATGGACTCAACAATTACCTGCCCCCGCTTACCATCTTTAAAAGCGCATCTGCTCCTTTCATTCCAGGGCGAATTCCGCGTAATTCCGCCTCTGTAGTAACCATATCGAGTGGGGCATCCAGCAATTGCTCTATGGTTCGCACCCCGGTTGCGCGTCCTGCGACAATGCGGCGATCGTTTAATTTCTCATTTAACAAACGGATATCCAGCGCGCCGCACATGATATATCCGTGATCGGTTGTGATGGCAAGAAGTGTTGTTTTGGGCAGGGCGACCTCGATACTTATAACCTGATGACCTTCCACTTCAATCGGTTTCATCATGATCATCTATGATGCAGCTCCTTTTTTTCTACACTATATGCCGGGCGTGATATTTGCACCATAGACGGTAGCCCAAATCCGATATTACTTGTCTTCGTTGGAAGCCTTCTCCCCTTTCGCCAGTGGAAACTGGACTTCGATTCAATTCCATGTAACTTTTGAGATTTATAACAAAGGAGACAACAAACGCGCCGCTTGATCAAGCATGCGCTCGGAAGAAGTACGATGCATATGATCTTCCAAACGATATGGAGTAGCCTCGGCGAGATCCCGTTCGAATTGTTCCGTAAGCTCCCGGGCCACATCGGAATGATACATCACTGCACACACTTCGTAGTTTAAACGGTAACTACGGAGATCGTAGTTGGACGAACCCACTTCGGCAATCTCGCCATCGATAATCATGACTTTCGCGTGCAATACCCCTTTGTTGTACTGAAACACATCGATCCCTGCTTCCACGAGTTCGCCATAATACGTACGGCTTGCAGCTCCTGCAACTTTAGGAATCACTTGGCGCGGCACCAGTAATCGCACTCGAACGCCACGCGCCGCGGCTGTTTTGATGGCCATCATGATATCCGCATCGGGTATAAAATAAGGGTTGGTCACGTCGATGGTTCGGGTCGCCTGCGTCAGGCAGATGAAATGCATTTCCCGAATGACCGGAGTAGGCAGCCCGGGATTGCCTTCGAATATCTGTATATAGACGTTATGCGAATCCTTGGACGGGGAAGCTTTTCCCATGAGGGTGCCTTCCATCGTTCCCAGCTCCGATCCCCATTCCCATCCGTATCCGGATCGTTCTGTTTTGCCGGATAGAAATGGATGAATGGCTTTATCGTCTGAAAGTTGGGCCGATTCAGGGATAAATTTTGCCTTTCTCGTTGAATGGAGCATGTCCGGTGACGCCATTTTCCAGTGAGCCTCAAAAACGGCTTTCACATCATCCGCTGTTTCGCCGGTTAACCGCATATGAGTGTCGCGCCAAAAACCGACATCCGGCTTCATTCCAGTATACTCGTCCCCAACGTTGATTCCTCCCATGAAGGCTTCCTTTCCGTCGACGATGACGATCTTGCAATGATCCCGGTATGTCAAGTTGGATAGTACCCAGGGGATTCGCAAGGGAAAGATGGTCCTGCATTCAATGCCTGCTTCCATCATCCGGCGAACCGCATGTTTGGGAAACGACCGGCTTCCCCAGCCATCCCTTATAAAACGAATGTTCACACCGGATAAAGCCCGGTCAATCAGCACATCTGTGATACGTTTACCGATATGGTCATTCCGGTATATGTAATATTCCAGATCGATTGACTTTTGTGCGGCCTGAATTGATTGAAGGAGTTTTCCGTAGGTTTCCATCCCGTTCGTGAGGATTTGGACGGAACCGGTTCGAAGGCCACTGACAGACAAAGGTTGCAAAGCCCGAGCGATAACAAAAGCGGAGTCACCACATGCTGTAGGCAACGCTATTGGGTTATTGTGCGAAGAAACGAGCTTGTCCCGCCGCATTTGCACAGGATTCGTGACGAACAGGTAACAAACGAATCCGATAATCGGTAATACAAGTCCGACTGATATCCAAGTCAACGCTTTGGCGGGGCGGCGCACCTCCCGAACCGCAATGATGATCAATAGTGCCGTATTTACTAGCCATAATCCTGCTATCCATGCCAAGAAAATCAGCCTCCCAATCCAGTCATCTACGAGGGAATAAAGGGGCAGCCATGCCGAGAAGAGATCGGCATGGCCCTTTATTAGAAACCTTTATACTGCGGTTCTTCCTGTTCAATTTGTTGTAACCGTGGAGTGACCTGGTCAATGATGTTTTGTGTCTGTTGCGCTGCATTTGTGAAAGTGGTTTTGGCCTGTTGGTTTTGTGTGTTTAACGCAAACTGTTCAAAGCTGGCCTGCGCGCTTTTTAATGAAGCTACAGCTGTTTTCACTTGAGAAGCTACCGTCACGTTGATCACCTCCTGAAATGGCATCCATATGTAATATGTCAACCTGTCAGAAAATTAATGAATGGTAAAATTTGATGATTGGCTATTGTCAGGGGTTAGAGTCTTCCTGAAAAGACTTACCGCAATCTATGCCCTTCTTGGCAATGCTTGAAGCCAGCAGGTACAGCCCTACATAGATTAGGAAACGAATATGTATGTTTCCAGTGAACGGGGTGGTATAAATCGGCCATTTGTGAGACCGGCTCGGCCACAAAAGCGGAAAATCCCCCAAATAGGAGAGCTTTGAACAACGGATGTATGCCAGACTTGTACTGGTGTAAGAACATAACCGTGACGGGAAGAAGTGAAAAATTCCATGGAAAATTGGCCGGCATGAACGGTATGACTTCCCAATGATAATGCCAGAGTCCCATGGCAATCCCAAGCTGGTCCAACCACGATGTCACGATAATCATCGTAAACCCGGATAGGAGAAACTGTCCCGTAGCTCTCTTATCCCGAAATCCGATCCAAAATAGCCAGGGGCATATCGATAAACCTACTCCAAACCACCATTGCCGCGTAAACAGTACGTGAGTGCGCCAAATGTCAGTCATGTTGCGGTGTGCTTCAACAATCAATTGATAGGCTTGTTCGATTGCATGATGAATCTGATTTTCGTCCACTGATATGCCACCCCTTTCCGTTATCCGCTTACCGATCATTTTTCATCCGATATGTGCCTGTTTTATATACGCGAGTTTCCATACAGTATATTCGACGTTACAAATACGCCGACCGGCGGCAGCGAAGTTGAAGGCGGTTGCGGTGGGATATAGCCGCTATACCCCGCCAAGCTTATATCAGTTGTCGCTACCCAGGTTCCATATTCGCCCGCCTGTAAAGAAGAGGGTAGCATCCGCAGACGTCCGGTGAGAACCAAATGCCGAAGTTGAATCTTGACATCGTCATAGATGGTTAATTGGCCGGAGTAGGCGGCGTAGGGGGAATGAAACATGATCTGCTGCGTGCTTTCATTCCAACTTCCTTCAATCGGAATCGGCGTTCCGCGAAATTGGATGGTGCCTTGAATTTGCTGGTCCTGCAAAACACGCATCACTAGTTTGCCCCACACAACCGGTCTTCCGGCGACAGATGCATGAACTCCCCATATGGAAAAGGGAGGTAAACTCTTTGTACTTGTTTGAGCCGCAACGGACATGATTCATCACTCCTCAAAGTTAGATCACGTCATTATATGCGTCCTCGGAAAAAATGCCAGTCACTGGGCAAGAATTCTTTGCAGATAACCGAACATGATCAAGTAAAAGAAGATGGACTTTCTCTTATACTGGTTGTTTCTTAATGCAGACAGGTTTCGAACAAAATTGTTTCAACCCATCCCAGTTGCCCCAGATGCAATTTTTACATCGATTTGGTTGTCTTGGGGCAGAGGTAGTCCAGTTTTTAATGCTTGTACTGAATGTTGGTAACATGCAGGCATCCGCCTTTCCAAATTTATGCAAACAGCATTTAAGTTGTCCAGAAACGAATCATCCTATGCAGTTATCCGCATCGTGAAAGTCCGCTTGGATTTGATCCCATCTACCCTTGTCCCCTGCATACAAATATCAAAGGCCGGAGCAACCCATTTTGGGCAACAGCCGGCCATTTGGTCCTATTTCGCAGGCATTCTACCGATGGCTCGAATCGCAAACATTTTTCACACACCGATTCTCCCAGTTGTTGCAGAAGTCCTCATATACTTGCTCTACGCCACAGTCGGATAGCATGTGCCTGGCCAAAAAGTCATACCAGAACTGGTCGAAAGACAAGGGCATCCGGGTTCCATATTGGGAACGAAGGGTTACATAGCGGTCCCAGATTTTGATTCGGAATGCTGCCAATTCATCACATCGCTCCATGTCGGTTCGCCTTTAAGCGACGCTGGTGTCGCTGGATATTTCTGACGTTTTCGCTTTTTCTTCGGAGAGCTTTTGAAATTGTTTCGCCCTTTCCAGATGAAAGGTACGTAATTGTTCGTGATACTGAGCCATTTTCATGTGCCAATCGTACATTTGCCTGACATAAGCGGCCTGGTCATGCGTATACATGGGCATTACCTGTTTGATAAACTGCATTTGAAAACATTCCTCCTTGGGTTAGGTAAAGTTGAACTTACAGCATTAGTCTATGGCAGGCGCATAGAAGCGACAACGGCATCCGCCCGGTTTCCGGTCATTTTATCGGGTTGGTTGTCTATATACAGGCGGAAACACAGCCTTTTGGGGACCTGACTCCTATGATGCATAAAGGATATGAAAATCGGAATAATATCAGTTGCATATTCTGAAAATGGCGAATGAAAAGGAGAAATTATGGAAAAAAGCGAACTTAAATCACAATTTAAACAGCGAATCAAAACGACAAGTAACAAATCTCCAATAATCTTGGATGGAAAGGCAAGTGAAAATGTTCCAACCGAGCCGAGTTTAATGGAGCGAACCAAAGAAGTGATGGAGAATATAGGAACCGAAATAAATAGCGTCTGACAGTATATGGCTTTTATAGCTTGGTCAACGTAACCTTTGAGATTATCGATGGGGACATTCCGTACAGATTGGAACAAGTAAATGTTTCTCATAATCAAAACCGGCCGGTTAGGGATCGCCCTGACCGACCGTTACAGTGTATTTTAGCCAACGAAATTCGGATTGGGCCCCGTATTATCCTTTGGGTTTTACAAACAATGCAGCGAGAAACGAAAAAATAATCGCAGCAGATATTCCGGCACTGGTCACTTCGAAAATTCCGGTGATGATCCCAATCCAGCCATTGTTCTCTAGTTCTTGAAGCGCACCATGGACAAGCGCGTTACCAAAGCTTGTAATCGGGACCGATGCTCCTGCCCCGGCAAATTCAATCAGCGGGTCATACCATCCAATTCCATCGACAATCGCGCCCAGTACAACAAGCAAGGTCATGGTGTGGGCCGGTGTAAGTTTCAAGATATCAAAACAAAATTGTCCGAAAACACAGATTGCACCGCCCACCAAAAAAGCCCAAAGAAAAATCATAATATCTCCCTCCCTGCCTCTATGGATACGGCATGAGCGATACAAGGAATGCTTTCCCCTTGTTGAAATGAAATCGGGGATAGCAGCGCCCCCGTAGCGACAACGAGGATTCGTTTCAGTTCACCTCTTCGCATCCGATTTAGCAAATGTCCATAGGTAACAACTGCCGAACAACCGCAGCCGCTTGCTCCGGCCTGAACCATTTGGGTTTCATAATCGTAAATCATCATCCCGCAATCGGAATATTCGGTTTGTTCGATGGGAAAGTTATGTTTCTTAAACAATTTACAGGCGATTTCATATCCGACTTTCGCAAGATCGCCGGTAACGATCAAATCGTAATAACCCGGTTCAATTCCCAAATCCCGAACATGCGCCTCAATGGTGTCTACCGCTGCAGGAGCCATCGCTGCGCCCATATTAAACGGGTCTTTAATGCCCATATCGATAACCCGGCCAATGGTGGCAGAAGTAACAACCGGTCCGTCACCTTCCGTGGATATGATGGCAGCACCGGCCCCGGTTACCGTATATTGGGCGGTTGGCGGTTTTTGCGAGCCGTACTCGGTCGGATATCGGAACTGTTTCTCCGCACTGGAATCATGGCTGCATGTCCCCGCCAACACAAATTTCGCCGAACCGGAATTTACAAGGTTAGCTGCTAATGCCAGACTTTCCATCGAGGTTGAGCAAGCACCAAACACACCGATGTAAGGGATCGATAATGTTCGCGCGGCAAAACTGCTGCTAATGATTTGATTCATCAAATCCCCGCCTATGTAAAACTGTACTTGTTCTTTTGTCAACCCCGCATTTTCAATAGCCAGTTTTGCCGCTTCTTCAATCAATACCTTTTCTGCTTTCTCCCAGCTCTTTTGTCCCATCATGGATTCTCCATGGACAATGTCAAAATCTTTGGCCAGCGGGCCTCTTCCTTCAAATGGACCCACTACCGTTGCTGTTGATCGGATGAACGGCTTGTTCTCAAATAGCCAACTCTGGTGTCCCTTTAACATATTAAGAGCCTCCCCCGCCTTTGATCAGCAAATGTACAATTCCTACCGCAAAGGCGGCGACTGTACCAAATACAATAACCGGTCCAGCCAGTTTAAACATTTTACCGCCAACACCGAGCACCATACCTTCACTCTGATGTTCAATCGCAGCGGATGCCATCGAATTCGCAAATCCCGTCACAGGCACTGCGGAACCCGCACCAGCCCATTGGGCAAACTTATCGTACACCCCCATGCTGGTCAGAATGACAGAAAGGAGGATCATAACCGCCACGGTAGGGTCTCCAGCTTTTTTCTCATCAAAGCCGCCCCAATGCACAAACATTTCCTGGATGGCTTGTCCAACCAAACAAATGGCCCCGCCAGCTATAAACGCACGAATGAAGTTTTTGAGTATGGGCCTCGGAGGTTCGACGCTTTGCGCCAATTCTTTATATTCCTGTTGTACCCGCGTTAAATTTTTCTTTATATTATTTGCCATGAACATCCTCCTCGATTTTCAGCTGACGTATAATTAGCGAATTGTTAACGAATCAGCAATGGTTTAACTTCATCAATAATCTTTTCTAACGCTTTTGAACATTGCTCGTACATCTGCTTTGTATTTTGTTCTTTGGTAGATAAGCCAAACATTTCGAGATCCGCTTCACACTTTTTCAATGTTGCAAGCAACGCGGCTTTTTTCTGGGGTTTCGGTACTTTGATCTGATCATCAAATAAATCAACGTATAGCTGGCCATAGGAATCCACCTGTCCAAGAAATACGTTATCAATCGAAACACCTAATTTCTCCAGTTCCGTATCCAGCCATTTCCTGTTTAGACCTATCGTGGCAAGCGGTTCGTCCATTATTTTTCCATCCATAATGACCGATTGAGGTTCTTGTTCTGGCCCGACATTTATTCCCAGGTGTTTAGGCGTTAACGGTTGATTTTCCTTGGTTAAAAGAACGCTAACGTCACCGCTTGACTCCATGATGGCGAATTCAACATCGGCAGCTTTGAACACATTCTTTATTCGAAGCTGTTCCATAAGTTCATCCGTGGTAATCCTTTCTTTTTTTAGGTTATCCTCCATGATCTTGCCGTCCTTAATGAGCACTGTTGCTTTGCCGTCGAATAGGTCTCTTGCCGTTTTGCTTTTCAGCTGTAGAAATTCAATCCCTAAAGAAACAACGGTCCAAACCGTCATCGCAACCAAGCCTAAATACCAATTGGTCTCCAGATCCAACGAAACGTAAGCTGCAAGGCTGCCGATCGTGATTCCGGTGATATACTCAAACAATGACAGCTGTGATACCTGCCGTTTCCCCAATATCTTCGTTAGGACAAAAAGTACCCCCATAGCCAACAACGTTCGCAAAGCGATTTCTACCCAATCCGGCATAATATCACCATTCCTTTCCAATCACATTAATCGACAAAAGTTAATATGTCCTAATTCCATTATTTTCATGCATTTCCATTTGAATTTTTTTCTAACGTATACTTTTGTTGCGAGACGGAAATATTAATTTCGGTATGGGGAGAATGTAAGCATCTATTCCTATTACCCCTGAAACATTATCCTATCCTAAGGTAAAGGAGGTGACATTCCGTGACAGTTGCTTCTCAAGTGAAAACGTGCGTAGCATCTTTAAAAAGTGCTCAGGCGAGTCTGGAACAATTTGCTTTGGAAACACAAAATCAAGAAGCAAAATCGCTCTTTACGAATGCGGCCCAACAAACACAACAAATCGTGCAGCAAGTAGAAAGCCGCGTACAACAGTTGGAAAATGAAGAGCCTCAATATAAGGGGTTTTAAGAAAAACAGACAAACCATGAATATTGAGGACATGGCTTGTCTGTTTTCATCGGTGAACAGATTAGAAAAGAGATCAAACCCTACAAGTTGAGTAGGGTTTGATCTCTTTTCGCCACTATTCTTTTGTTTAGACAGCTAACCTTGGATAAACCTAAACACTGCCGCCCCCATCGCCACTGCTAAAGCTGACAGTATCCAAGTTCCCCCTCGGCCCAACGCACGCCCATGGCTACGGCCGCCAAATGATGAAGGTTGGAATTGAATGCCGATCTTTTTTCCCCATTCGCTTCCCTTGGGCGCTGTCCTATTGGAGTTGCCGAAATCATTGTAAGATTGTTGTATTCGATGGTCAGGAAGCTTTTACTGGAGGCATCAATATCGGGGATGAATATACCGGATTAAAGTCGAATGTCGGCTTTGACGCGACACCCATATTCGAATAGTGGTTTAACCTTCAAACGAACTGCAAGCAGTCTTCGACGCCCATTGGAATATCGCGCCTTACTTTGTGCCAGATGCAGACATTATTATGGCGATTAAAGCAGCTTTGGTTCGCGGTGTCCGAGTGCGCTTAGTTCCCCGCCACGTGGTATCGATCATCGTTGGAGCTGCAAGTCGGACCTACTATGGAGAACTTTTGGAAGCCGGGGTTCATATCTACCTCTACAATAAAGGCGTGTTGCATGCGAAGTTAATGATCATTGACGGAGAAATTGCCGAGATAGGCTCCTCAAATTTTGATTTAAGAAGCTACCGTCTGAATTATGAAGTGTGCGAAGTTGTGTACAGTTCTGAAGTAGCACGAAAACTGGCGGAACAATTCGAGCATGATCTTGCGGACTCCATTCCCTTACGGATGGAAGTCCCGCCTCAACGCACGCATTTGCAGCGGATTCTCGATCAAACGGCGTGCTTGCTTTCACCAATCATTTGATGAAAGAGGAAATGAAAAGTTGTTTCTTCAATTCTCAATTGAGTTCTTGCTAGGTTTTGTAGGATTGTCCATTGTCCATCATTACAAAGATGTTAGGGAAAAACCAATTTAGTCAAGTAACACCGTTTGACTTCATTTCAGCTATTTTTTAGGTGAAGTCGTTGGAAATACTCTATATGACATGCAACTGTCTACCCTATGCTGTATTCTTTATTCTTATGGAGGTCATTTATGTTAGCTATTAAGACGGCAGGCCAAAAGTCTTGGAAATAAGAAGTTGGATCGATGGAACCCTGTGCCTTAATTCCGATAGTAGCATAATTACCCAATAGTTGGATTTCGTGCCGAATCAACTTATAAAAATATGGAGACTTAGTCCCTGGGCATCCGTTGAGCTGCTAAAAAAATAAGAAGTATCAAACCCATATACCCAAATAGCGGATAAAGATAAGTAAGTAAGGAGGTGAAACCGGCTTGACTAATCAAAAAACTAGCAAGTAATATGCCAAGAACTAACCAACTTTTAGGAAGATTATATAGACTTTGGATTTGACGAGAAATTCCGAAAACATTGCCTATCAATGTGGTGAATATTTCTCCATAGATTACGAGCAAAAACAATACATGAAAAAACCGCCCGAAATCTCGAATAATCTCGGCCATCGGAATATCGTATTGAAGAATCTCGGGCATCTTTGAGCTCATTGCAAAATGGCTGACAAGAAGCATAAAACCAAGACCAATGCCTCCCCAAAACCCTCCCCATTTTAATGCGCTTTCGTCATCCACCTCACTCCCCAGAGGAACCATAACGGCTAGAATAAAAGCAAAATTCAATCCTGCATACACAAACGGACTCACGAACCACTTCAAATTGTACAGTTGTTGGTTCTGCCAACCGACTATATCAAAAATATTGTCTATTCTGACAACCTTTACGACAAGGAGAATAGTGAAAAAAAGCATCATGGGAACAACTAACGAGTTTACGAACATAATTCCGCTGATTTCCTTCGTCATCACCAGATAACACAAAACGATGCTGATGATAATACCCAGTTGATAGGGTAGACGGAGTTGTTCTTCGAAAATGGTACCGGTTCCTGAAAGCATCACGGCCGTTACCCCAAATAGAATAATTAAAGTCAAGGCATTTGCGACTTTGCCGAAAATCTTGCCAAACAGATAAACATTAAACTCCTGATATGAAAATGCTTTGATATGGTGAGCTAGAATCATCATTTTAGTGCCGATCCACACAAAAAGAAAGGTGCTGCATAAAATGCCTAATACCCCATAGGCTCCGTATACCGTGAAAAACTGCATAATCGACTGTCCTGAAGCAAATCCGGCTCCCACCACGGTTCCCGAATATGTTGCGGCGATTTGTATTATCATACTTGTATTTTTCTTCATATTTCACCCATGTCCTGGTATAGTATAGAATCATTAAATTCTATGCTTAAAAAAAATGCTTATTCCAAAAGGAACTCGTTGTCAGCCGTTATGACGAGAATCGATAGTGGTCCGGTAGATCATCAATTAACAAACTTGAGTCTTTAACAATGACATGGTAAATATGCAGCTCATGAATCTGGGCATGATTTTTGGAATCGGTAAACTTATGGTTTTGGCCTTTATTTATCTACCGAGGATGAATCTGTGCAATCAACGCCCCGCTTGGCGATGCTCGAAGCCAGCAGATATAGCCCCACATAGATAGGAAACGAATATGTATGTTTCCAGTGAACGGGGTGGTATAAATCGGCCATTTGTGAGACCGGCTCGGCCACAAAAGCGGAAAATCCCCCAAATAGGAGAGCTTTGAACAACGGATGTATGCCAGACTTGTACTGGTGTAAGAACATAACCGTGACGGGAAGAAGTGAAAAATTCCATGGAAAATTAGCGGGCATGAATGGTATGACTTCCCAGTGATAATGCCAAAGTCCCATGGCAATCCCAAGCTGGTCCAGCCACGACGACACGATAAGGAGAAACTGTCCCGTAGCTCTCTTATCCCGAAATCCGATCCAAAATAGCCAGGGGCATATCGATAAACCTACTCCCAACCACCATTGTCGCGTAAATAGTACGTGAGTGCGCCAAATGTCAGTCATGTTGCGGCGTGCTTAGACAATCAATTGATAGGCTTGTTCGATTACATGATGAATCTGATTTTCGTCCACCGATGCCACCCCTTTCCGTTATCTGGATACCCATCATGTGCTCTTCTGTTGACAAGACGATGCACCCGCGATTCCATTTCCATACCCTGCACAGAACCCGGCACCGATCATTTTTTATCCGTCAAGGCCATGTTTGGGGACAATGACGGATATGTGCCTGCTTTATACCCGCGAGCTTCCATACAGTATATTCGACGTGACAAATACGCCGACCGGCGGCAGCGAAGTGAAAGACGGTTGCGGTGGGACATAGCCGCTATACCCCGGCAAGCTTATATCTGTTGTCGCTACCCAGGTTCCATATTCGCCCACCTGTAACGAAGGGGGGAGCATCTGAAGGCGTCCGGTGAGGACCAGATGCCGAAGTTGAATCTGGACATCGTCATAGATGGATAAGTGGCCGGAGTAGGCGGCGTAGGGGGAATGAAACACGATCTGATGCGTGCTTTCATTCCAGCTTCCTTCAATCGGAATCGGTGTTCCGCGAAATTGGATGGTGCCTTGAATTCGTTGGTCCGGCAAAACACGCATCACGAGTTTGCCCCACACAACCGGTCTTCCGGCCACCGATGCATGAACTCCCCAAATGGAAAAGGGAGGTACACTCTTTGTACTTGTTTGAACCGCAACGGACATGATTCATCACTCCTCAAAGTTGGATCACGTCATTATATGCGTCCTCGGCAAAAATGCCAGTCACGGGGCATGGATTCTTTACAGATAACCGAACAGGATCAAGTAAAAGAAGATGGACAGTATCGTCATCGGGATGCTCCAAACCGGCTTTGTATGATGAAAGCGAAGCATCAGAAACATGTGTACATCAAAGAAAAGCGACCACCAGCAATTCCAGCCGTGGGAGTAGGTAATATAACCGAGGCGATATCCAACCCATTCTACACCGATATAGATCAGCACCCATTTTGCAATGTGAACCGCAGCCTTCCATTCGACTTCTGGAAAACGAGTCAGGTAGAGAAAAGCAGTCAAAGGATAAATGCAAAAGGTGTGCAGCATCACAACGCCGGTATAATTGATCAGTTGATCCGGTTCCAGACGCCACACATAAAATTTTTCGTGCGAAAAAAATTCGTAAAGATTTGGAAGCTACCTTACGATTCCAGAGGCGTCGAACGTCAATTCCTTTCACACATCCTGCAAGGGGGAATTCCTGTGGATTGCTGCGCACCTTCCGATCATGCCGGAATCGTATGTTGACCGGATCAAAACTCAGGTACAGGCTGGCCGCTGCGCATGCGAAATCCACAATCCGCAGGGGACTTGCTGTTTGGGGAATGTGAGCGCTTTTGTACGCGGCTTCAAACGTTCCATGTCATGAAGACGCGATCATTGGCGAGTGACACAGGGCGCGCGAGCTGCGTCTTCATCGCCGGTCCGCATGCGAATCGAGCATCCCGGTATGCTCCAACTTCAACGAAACATGGATCGTCACGTCCATATCCGGCCATCGTTGGTTCCACTGCTCACGGGTAAATGGCCGGCCCTTCCATCCTACCGTGTGCATGCCCAGGCCGAACGGGTCGACACATAACGACTGCGTTCGACCGATGACTTTCTCCAGCTTTTCCTGGGTTCTCCGTTCAAGCGTACGCTCGAACTCCTGCAGTTCCCGTGGGCTGTCCGTCTTCTGTCCAGCGGGGACTTCTTCCACCCGTCCTTTAAGCATCACGTCAATATGAACGTTCCGGAACGAATCGGTGAAACGAATTTGCCGCTCGGTTTTGATACTGCCGAGCACGACATCCGCCGCTGGCAGCGGCACCGTCTTTTGAACGCCTCTCTTTTCATGCAACATTTGGAAAAAGACGTCATCGGGCAGCGAAACCGTCCCGACCATCTTATCCCCGCGGAACAGCGCCGTCCCGGAATAACGAAGTTCATTGTTCGCGACGGCGTAATAGGGAAGAACCGGATCGGCATAAGGGTTGTACACCCTGGCCAGGAATTCATGCACGTTGCTTGTCGTCAATTGCCCTTGCTTTTCGTAGTGCGCAAACATTTTGTACAGATACAAGTCGATTTCCTCCTGCCCGCTCTGCATCTGCCTGTTCAAATATCCGATCATATCGCCACGCACAACAGAGAGAAACACGCGGCTGGAAATTTCGGGATCACGCAGTAACGTATCGAGCAGAGACGTCAGCCCCCGGTTAGCCATGGCTTCGGAGAAGAAAATCATTCGGATCTGCCCCCCTTTCGTTTCCCGGTAATACTTCAAGTTTCGTAAGTATCTCCCTTCGATTAACGTATTGGAGGACGTGGTAATCACGCTCTTTTTCTCTTTCTTCAGCGGGGGAATGATGGTAGACAGCTTTACGGATCCGTCGTTCCCTTCATCCAGATAAAGCAATACAACCGGCGATATTTCCTCAATGGTATTGGTTTTATCGACAAACGAGCAACCGCCGAGAACAAGCAACGCCAGTAATAGAAGAAGCGGTTTATGACGAGCCGCCGGCATGTCGGACCCTCCATTTCCTGCGAATCGTGATCCATCCCAAGAGGAAGAAGCCAAAAGGCAAAACGGTATAGGTGCTGGCATCCAGCCATGAAAGCCAGGTGATCCACTCCTTGGCTTTCCATTCATCCGGCCATATCCAGCGACCGGCCATCCATGTCAGCAGAAGCATCATCAAAAACGCCAACCAAAACGGCGCTCTTCCTTCTGAAAGACGACTGCGCGCAAGACATTGGATTGCTCCCGCCGCATACAATAGAAGGATGGCGACGACGTAAACGACGGAAATGGCGTAGGCTGGAATCAGAATCATTTCCAGCCGTTCGGCGAAAGGAAGCTGAATATACCGGATCAGATCGACGATCGGCAAGTCTTGCCGCTGCAAATAATCAGATCCGTAAAACGTCAGGCAAATGACAAAAAAGAATATGTATTCGAATGCGGTAAATGCATTGGCGGAAATCAGAGCCGTTTTCAATTTCTTCGCGTCTACCGCCTCTTTCGGCAATGCCAGCATATATTCGGGACCGGAGAACGCCGCCCATACCGTAAGAAAGGCTTGCCAGATGCCTTGGGGCATGTGCTCCGGAAGAAGAGGGAGCAGATGGCGGTATTCGGCAGCCGGCGAAAACGCAAACGGCACGTACAGGAAGGTAACCCATATCGTGCCGACAAACGCAACGATCGCAAAACGAACGGTCCTCTCCATGCCCAATCGAGCCAGGTATACGCAAGCACACAATAGCAGGATGCCAAACAACGTAGCATGTAAGGCGGGAAACAAAATATGGTGCACAATATCGACATAACCCATCATCAGCACGATACCTTTCATCAAAACAGCGAACAGCCCCGCAAGCAAAAACAGGAAAGACACCGCCGATCCCAACGTGCGGACGATGCCGAGATAACCGCCGGGCGTTTCTTTCCATGCAAAACAGCGGGCAATCATCAAAATGTTGAGGTGCGAGCATCCCGCCGCCAGCAGGATGAGGCCGATCATAACCGGCTCCGCAAGCACACTGGGCAAATATAAAAGATAATATAACGTTTGCATCCGGTTCGCCCAGAAGGCGAGGGACAAGAAACCGAAGGGCGCTGAAATCGAAAACAAACCGGCCGAACCTACACGAGAAGCCATCACGGTTTCCTCCCGGTAACGCGCATCCGCTGCAGCGGCTTCAAATAAGCCGGCCTTGTGCGCATCCTGGACAGCGGAGCACGAAACACCGTATCTTTCCAGTCGCTTGCGAAAAACGGGCTCAGCGGGGACAAATACGGTTGCCCGAGCGAAGTCAATCCGTGCAGGTGGATGCACAGCCAGAGCAATCCGAACCCAATGCCCCACATGCCCAGCCATGCCGCCAGAATGAGCAGGGCAAATTGGAGCAGTTTGCTCGCGTTCGTCATCAAATAGTTGGGAGCAAGAAACGAGGCGATGGCGGAGATGGCGATCACAATGACCATCACATTGCTTGCGATTCCTGCTTCCACGGCTGCTTGACCGATGACAATACCGCCCACGACGCCGAGCGTTTGGCCGGATTTGGTCGGCATGCGCAAACTGGCTTCCTTTAATATCTCCAGCGTCAGCAGCATGAGCAGCGCTTCCCAGAACGGAGGATACGGAATTTCACTGCGGGATTGCATCAGGACAAACAGCATCTCCAGCGGAACCATCTGATAATGGTGAACCGTCACCGCCACGTAAGCCGGGGTCAAAAACAGAGCAATTACGAACGCGACAAAACGAAGCCCCCGCAGGAAGCTGCCCACCATCCATCGGTGAATATAGTCCTCCGGGGACTGAAACAGATCAAAGAACGTAATGGGCGCTACAAGCGCAAACGGCGTGTTGTCCACCAGCCAGACCACTTTGCCGCTGGCCAGCGCCGCGGCCAGCACGTCCGGACGGTCCGTCTGTTGAAATTGCGGAAAAACGCTGTTGACGTGGTCCTCCATCAAAGCGGAGATATGGGAGGAATCGAGAAGAACATCGAAATCAAATTGATTCGTTTTCATCTCTGCGATCCGCACCAGCTCCGGATTGACAATACCCTCCATGTACAGCAGCACAACAGAGGTTTTGCTTAACGATCCGGCGGTCCATTTCTTTGACTTTAGGCTTGCTACGGGCAGCCGGCGACGGATTAAGGTCAAGTTTTTGTCAAGGCGCTCGTTCAGGCTGTCTTTGGGACCGTACACAATCGATTCCTGCTCGGAAGAATCGATAGTGCGGCCGAGTTGATCCTGCTTTTTGACCGCGCAAACGTTCCCGATCTCATCAAAAACAAGAATTCCTCCCTGCAGGATGAGTTCTTCGGCTTGCTGCAACGTCGTTACGTCCACCCGATCTTCGGAAATCACCTTTTGTCCTGCTTGTTCGTCCGGGGCATGCAAAAGGGGAAGCACGATGTCGCTTTCGACCTGTTTTTGATCCACAAAGGAACGGATGTAAAACAGCTTGACTTTCCGCACTCCCGCATCCAACTCATGCACCTGTGCATCGTGAATATCGTGAAACAATTGCTGCACGTGCTGCGGAGACAAGTTGCCTGCGGGAGGTTGAGTGTCGGCTTCATTTGGCGTATAGCTTTTGTCTTGCTTTTTAAACCAGCCGATCCAATGCATCGGCTCCCCTCCTTTCGCATTTAGTCCGTGTATTATTTTTCCCGATATGACAAAAAACATGCCTCGCAGTTCCAGGTTGTTGGCAGTCCTGAGATTATGAGTCGGTTCGTGAAAAACCACGGGCTTCCTACGAGGCCACTGAAAAAAGTCCCCTCGCCTTCTTTCTGCGATGCAAAAAGTCCGTTTTTAGCCTGTGAGACGGCTTTAAACGGACTTTTCCTTATTTTCCTGCAACATCAAACTTAAAAATCGATGCATCACAGAAAAAACGTATCTTTTTCAGCGGCCTCCTTCCTGCCGATGACTTGATTCGTGAACATTTCGCAAACACTGATTCTCCCAGTTGTTGCAGAAGTCCTCATACACTTGCTCGACTCCGCTGTCGGCTATCATGTGTCTGGCCAGAAAGTCGTACCAGAACTGATCGAAAGACAAAGGCATCCGGGTTCCATATTGGGAACGAAGGGTTACATAACGGTCCCAGATTTTGATTCGGAATGCTGCCAACTCATCACATCGCTCCATGTCGGTTCGCCTTTAAGCGGCGCTGGTGCCGCTGGGTATTTCTGACGTTTTCGCTCTTTCTTCGGCCAGCTTTTGAAATTGTTTCGCTCTTTCCAGATGAAAGGCACGCAATTGGTCGTGATATTGAGCCATTTTCATGTGCCAGTCGTGCATTTGCCTGACGTAAGCGGCGTGGTCATGCGTAAACATGGGCATTGCCTGTTTAGTAAACTGCATTCAAAACCATTCCTCCTTGGGTAGGTGAATTTTGAACTTACAGCATCAGTCTATGGCAGACGTGTAGAAGCGACACCGGCATCCGCCCGGTTTCCGGTCATTTTTATCGGGTTGTTTGTCTATACACAGGCGGAAACACAACCTTCCTTACTTCGGCATAGGCTAAATGGTAACGAGAATGAGGAGGAGATTTCATCGTGTATGCTTATCCGAATGGAATGTACAGGGAAACGGCAAATCCCGCATTATCCACAGTAACCTTGGTTGACCCGTATTTTTATCACACCTTGCGCTCGCTTCAAGGAAAGCCGGTGGTTATTGAAACGTCTCGGGGCCCTGTTCGGGGTACGATAACCGACGTGAAACCGGATCATGTCTTGCTGCAAACAGACAATTCCTCATTTTTTCTGCGCACGCAGCAAATGATTTGGGTTATGCCCTCTTAGCGCTCCGGCGCGGCATGAGACAAACGTTCCCTGTCATAAAGATAATAAGAACTATTAATCTGATAAGGGGATGATGTCCGCCATGTTCAAGCGCATCAATCGATTGCCCATTGCATTGCCTGTTCCCAAACATCCGGACGCCAACGCCGCGGCGGCTGTGCAGGAACTATTAGGCGGCCGTTTCGGGGAGATGTCTACGTTGAATAATTATTTGGTCCAATCTTCGAATTTTCGCAGCAAAAAAAAGCTGAAGCCCTTTTATGAACTTGTGGCCAGCATTACGGCGGAGGAGGTTGGCCATGTGGAATTGGTGATGAATTCCATTAATTTATGCCTGTCCGGTTCCACATTTCCGGCAGATCCGGATGCGGCTCCTCTGCGCAACGGGCTTGACAAACGCAATACCTACCATTTTATTGCAACGGCTCAAACCTCGTTGCCCGGCGATTCGATGGGCAAAGCATGGAACGGTGATTATGTCTTTAACAGTGGCAATCTGGTACTTGATCTGCTGCATAACTTTTTTCTCGAATGCGGCGCCCGCACCCATAAGATGCGCGTGTACGAGATGACAGATCATCCTGTCGCCCGCGAAATGACGGGTTACTTGCTGGTCCGCGGGGGAGTTCATGTGCTTGCTTACGCGAAGGCGCTCGAAATCATGACCGGAGTCGACGTCAAAAAAATGCTCCCTATTCCCAATCTAGAGAATCGGGCATTTGATGCGACCCGCAAATACGAAGAACAGGGAATTCATCGAAAGTTATATACGTTTAGCGATTCAGACTATGAAGATATCGCTCAAATCTGGAAAGGATCCCACCCTTCCGACGGAGAGCGATTGGAAGTCGTCAGAGGAGTTCCCCAAGGAGGGGAAGTGCCCGATCTTGAAGAAGTGCCGGAAGAATTTGCCCCTGGCATCTCGAATGAGGATTTTATGCAGATTGCCCAACGGCTGCAAAAGCTCGCCGGATTGTAAGGTGTTGCGTTCCTATACGGGTAAGGGTTGCTGCTTATATGGCATGTATACGAAACCTTTATTTATGTTTATTTCTATTAGCCGCGCGCGACTCCCAGCGTGCGGCTCGTCACATAGTGGTGGTCAAGCACAAGCCTTTATTTGAATGGTTTCAATTGTCTCTCCCTTAGTTCTTGAATTTTATTTTCTAAATATTCGATACGAGATTTTAGTTGTGCTTTCTCTATGACATGTTTTCTGCATATTTCCAGAAGTTTCTCGTTCTTTTCCTTCTCATTCTGAAGCGCCTGCTTAACTTTTTCATACCGATTCCCAAGCAATCTTTTACCGCTTGGTCTGGTTGACGTTTCGATTGCAGTAGCTGCAATTTTTTCTGCCCCTTTCTCAATTTCCATCTGCAGCAAAATGGCTTGATCACAGCGTTCCTTAAGATCAGGACGATTATAGATCGTCTTTCGCTCAATGCCAGCTTTTTTAGCAATCGCTGATATGGACAGTTTTTTCTTCCCTTTTCGGAGGTTTGTTATTGCTTGTTCGATACGCTCCAGTGTAACGAGTTTATTTTCTTTAGAAGGGTCACTCATGCCATTCCCTCCCATTCGCTTGGTGTGATATTGTAATCTGAATGATTATCAATTCCGGAATAATTCACCTGGGTTTCCAACTCATCAATAATTCCTGCAAGGTATTTTTCAATTGTCTTTAACTTGTTCTCATAAAGGCCCCCAGAAGGTGCAGATGCCAATTCGCTACGAATTTTTTTCAACCGGCCTTTATGAACTTCAAGAAAGTCCGGAGTAGTCAAAAAATTGCGGCATCCTAAACATACCCCGTCGCCTTCACAAGGTTCATTTCGCATTGGATGGTGAAGACAAAGTCCATGTGACAAAATTTGAATCTTATGCGCTTTACGCAATTTATCAACTTGTTCGATGGTCTTTCCTTTGAATGGGTTATTTACTTTAAGCTTTTCTTTTATTTGAAGAGCCTGCTTACCAACAAGAACTGCGCCTTCATTGAATACTTTCGAGAACTTGTTCCTTACATCCTCTTGAAGCAGGTGTGTATAGTGCTGTGTACCTCTAATGGACTTGTGATTTAACAATTCCCGTATAGTTTCCAGAGAGGCCCCACCTTTTAAAGCATACGTAGCGCAAGCGTGGCGGAATGTATGAGATGAAAAATCAGCAATATCTCCATTTTTATATCGGAGATTGTGTTTTTGAAGCCAGGGTCTTAGAAAATTCTTTGACCAATTTGCATGGGAAACTATACACACGGGATATCCTTTGACATTACGTATTCGATTAAGAAATAAATACGGTAAGCCCGATTCTTTTCTTAACGGATCCGTGTATTTTTCAACTTTCGTAATGGCTTGTACGACAAGGGCATTCGCTGGTTTATACACCCTCGTAGGTTCGGCTTGCAGTTTACCGGTGTTGTATACTAATTTTGTTTCTCCGCCAATTGGCTCAATGGAGGCATTATACATCGTAATGATTTCGCTAATGCGAAGTCCAAGCTGCAATCCAACTACTACGCTAGCTGCAACAAGTATATTTTCGTCCATATCTAAATCACTTACTGCTTTACGCAATATCCGATCGATCAACTGTTCGTCCGATATTTTATCAATGTTTACTTGCTCTGCTTGCTTGGCATCCTTCTTTAACGCTTTGTTATTAATAATGAGCTCATTGTACATGCCCTGAACAAATCGAACATCTTTTGGAACATCCCAGCCTTTAATATTTCCCTTTAATAAGATTTCTTTTAACGCCAATGCACTTTTCTTGATTGAAACAGAGCTTATTGACTGACCACTTGTCTCGCTTTTCGCTTCAGGCAAATACGTAAAATACGTCTCCAATAAACTCTGATCAATTTCTGAAAACGACTCCACTTCCGGCGCATATTCTTTTATAAATTTAGAAAATCGAACAACACCGTCTAAATTTCGTTTGGCAGTTGAAAACTTGCCCGTGGTTAACTCATGATGCATAAACCATTTTATTACTTCTAGCATTTTGGGCTTATCAACAACAAATTCAAAATCAATCATAAGCCTCTTGCCAGACAAATGCTCTACATTAATAAATCCGTTAAAATCCCATACATTGTCTGAGAATTTACTATTACCGCAGCGGAAATCTAATTGGGGTATTAGGGGGTTGTAATCAAACAATTGAAGCTTTATACTTTCAACCACTCAGCATCGCCTCCAAACGCCCTATAATCGTTTCTAAGGCGTATTCAACAGTCTCAAGATGATTCGTCGTACCAATGTACTCCTGAGCCATATATGCCTCTCTGTTGGCTCTGAGACGATCCAAATGGTCTTTATGAATTGGTAAGTGTTCGGGAGTCGTGATAAACTTAGGACAGATCACGCACATATTAAATTTAGAGCATATCTTGCCCTCATTATTTATCGGCTTCTGACAAGCCCCATCAGGCAATGAAGCAGACAATAGCGTTTCCGTGTCGATTTTTTTTCCTTCTCCTATTTCCTTCTCACTGATTTCCTTGACTATCAAGCCGATAAATCCAAGCTTTTTATATTCGCTTTCAATTTTTGGATCTTTGACCTTTGCATATAAACTTGTAGAGTGTAATGATTCATGACCAAGATATTCTTGAATTTCAAACATACTCATACCCTTGTTTAGCATGTCCGTTCCAAGCGTATGCCTAAATGCGTGAAAGGTTAATGGGTATAATTCGCCATCGTTATCTCTGATATCATGCTTTTTGACAAACCGATAAAGTTTATCTCGAAATATTTTTTGGAGCAGTCTGGCATACCGTATATTCCGTTTTTGCCAGTAAAGACAAATGTAGTTTGTTGCAAGTTCTTTCCTGGCCACTTCTGAGTATTGTTCAAGTAGTTGAACTGCCCGTTTGACTCGATTTGATACGGGGATATATCTGTCAGCCTTATTTTTCGGAGAGAAAACATACAATACGGGTTTTCCTGTAAAATCTTCAGTTATACACCCCTCGGTTAGGTCCAAAACCTCTGAAAGCCTGATTCCCGAATCGATGCCGATCTCCACAATAGACTTCAAGAGGATGTTTTTCTCCTTTTTTAAAGCTATTTCAATCTGTTCCATTACATTATCGGGTATATACCTTGTCCTTAAAACATCATCTTGCTTAAGTGCTTGGTACTCATCTCCATCAAAAACCTGTCCCTCCGGAAAACCATCATACTCAAAAAACTGCCCATGTTCTATTACCCATTTTAGTGCAGACATAGCAACCGATCTTGTAGAGTTTGCTAATTGAATCTGTTGTAAATAATAAATATACATTTGAGTGATTTGGTGCGATAAATCGGCATAATCCATAATTTTCAAGTTGTATTCTTTCAGGAATTCAAAGAACCGTTTCAATGAATAATTATATCGATACAGTGTTTCGACACTCGGCTTCCCTAGACTCATGCATTCAATTGTTATTTGCTTATGTATTTTCTTGAACCATTTATTTGGCAAATATGAAAATTCAAAAGATAATTTATCACCATAACTCGATTGATACGGAACCTCCCATCTATCAGTTTTTGTATCAACTGTTGAAATATACGCTCTACTCAATTCAACTCCGCGCTCCTTCTCTGACGCATGAAGCTTTCATATGCCGTTGTTTTCGCTTCAAGCGACAAATGTTGATACTTACTCGTAGACTTAACATCATTATGACCTAACCTATCTTGGACATAACGCATATCAAATCCCGATTCGGTGAGTTCGGTTCCATGGGTGTGCCTAAGCATGTGAGAAGTGCATTTAATACCCACTTGTTCAGATAGCTTATTGAAGAGCTTTGTTATCGTATCGCGGATCATATATTGGCCAGGGCTGGTTTCATGATTCACAAATATCGTAAGATGTTTTCCATCATCAGGGCGATGATACAAGATATAATCCTCTATGGCAAAGACAATATCTCTGCTGACGGGTATTTCCCTTTCTAGTGATTTGATGTTGTGGTCTTTATGGTATAGTGGATCATGCTCTTTTACCTTTATAACCCCAACTTTTGTTTGAATCTCATAATCACCTATACGAAGACCTAGTGCCTCACTAATCCGGCAACCCGTTTCATAAAGAAATCTGAACAATAACTGATTTCGGGCATTCAAGCTCTCATCTGACTGTAACATCTCAAGTCCTTGATAGAGCTTTTCAACCTGTTCCCGAGTCAAACGCTTACCCTTAACTGATTTTTTCTCTTTAACTCGGAAGAAATTAAAACCCATATCTTTACGACTAACTTTCTGAACTAGGAAATGTCTGTTTTTTGAATCATCTTTATAAGTTAATGGGTTCTCCGTCACAAAGCCCCCAATCACTTCATAATATCGATAAAATGAGGCTATTGTTGCCATATACTTATTCTTTGTCTTTGCAGATTTCTCTTTGTCCGTCTTTCCGACTTTCGTTTTCAAATACTCAAGCCAAGAAAACATATCCGCTTTCCTAACCTCGTAAAATTTAAGCCCCACTTCGTTTAACCAAGTGAAATATTCCTTTAAGTCTCTACTATAACCTTCGATTGTGTTCTCAGAGTGCCCCTTCTCTTCTAAATAGTGAAGAAACAATGTTATTTCCTCGACAATGTTGTAGTCCTCATCCACAACTACTACATTTCGTTTTCCGGCCTCATTGAGAGTTTTTTCAATTTTCAGATTGCCCATATTCATCACCACCGAGATCAATCCTATATGATGTTTAGCCAATGTTTTCCCACTTTTACCGATCTTGAGTGTGTATATCATCCATCATCTATTATTATAGAGTTAATTGTCAATTATCATAGTTGAGTTCCGGAGTAAACTCAAGAAACAAAAGGAACGATTCGCACATGCAATGCTCTTCCGCCGCGGGTTCAATGAACTCTTTTGTGCTACCATAGAAAAAGGTGTGTTGCCATAAGGCCAACACACCTTTTTCCTAGATATTATCCGTTGTGTACGGAAGCAACGCTACCGCCCTAGCACGTTTAATTGCAACTGTTAATGCACGTTGATATTTTGCGCTTGTTCCAGTCACACGGCGAGGAAGAATCTTCCCACGTTCGCTAATGAACTTTTTAAGAACTTCCGTATTTTTGTAATCAATATGAGTAATTTTATTGACTGTAAAGTAGCAAACTTTTCTACGTTTACCTTTGCCACCTCTACGTGGAGCAAACTTTCTTTCACCACGTTCTTCGTCATTTCTTTGTGCAAATGCCATTGTTATTTTCTCGTTCCCTTCATTATTGCACATTGGTTAACGTGCCAAGTTTTTTCTGACTATCCTCTAGTTCAAAGTTGGGTATGGATAAGTCTTACGACTTACCCACACCCGACTTCTCACTACGGGGCTACACCCACATCTTGAAATAAGGATGGTCATCATCACTAGACTACATTGACGGTCATAACGTATTACACACTTTACTCAACATCGCGCGATCTTAATAAACCGTGGATGCTGGTCGTAAATGAAGATTACCATTACACAGTTAAAATGCTTTAAAACCCCTTGATTTTACTGAGGTCTTAAAGCATTTTCTGATCTCAGATGTTACGCTCTCTAAAATGGGAGGTCATCTTCCCCAATATCGATCGGACGACCCTCACCATAAAATGGATCATTACCACCCTGACCGGGGCGATTACCACCACTACTTCCATTTCGGCTTGCGCCTGCACCGTTGCCGCTTCCACTTTCACGATTTCCCGATTCAAGAAAACGTACATTGTCGGCAATAATCTCGGTCACATAGACCCGCTTGCCTTCATTGTTTTCGTAGTTACGAACCTGTATACGCCCCTCAACAGCTGCCAATCTGCCTTTTTTGAGATAGTTCGCGCAGGTCTCAGCGAGCTGGCGCCAAGTAACGATCGGAATGAAGTCGGCTTCACGTTCGCGTCCCTCGCCACCACTGAATTGACGGTCTACAGCCAGTGTAAACTGTGTCACCGCTACACCCGCTGGGGTATATCTTAATTCAGGATCACGAGTAAGTCGACCGATTAAAATTACACGATTAAGCATTGAATTACCACCCTCATTAACTTATTTTTATAGTCCCCAAAAATGTAATGTAACTGAATTTAATGCAAAACTACTCCAACAGCGGAGTCACCCGAGGAATAAAATTATTATCAAGCAAATCATCGATTCCCTTACCTTGTGAGATATCCCACATGGCTAGGCTTAGTGCCATATCCGTCTTTTTTGCAAAGAATTCAACACATTGCTCCAGTGCCATTTGAACTTCCGGAGTGGACACCACATCGGCATCATAGGCAAAAACAATATGTTTACATCCCAACTGTTTTAGCGGTTCAAGCAAAAGCGAAAAGGCGCCGGCACCGGGAATGCCAAAAACCGGCTTTACCAGACCGTCTGCAGCTTTATCCGCTTTGATTGGTCCCTCGGTAACCCAAACTTCGGAACAATCCATGATCGTATCCGCCGATTGCCCGACTGACCAATACTTTAAGCATGGATGCGGCAAAGCGAGATGAACCGGAAGCGGGCCTCCAATGGATGCTCCGTTATCCTTGGATCCACTGCTCCACCACCAATACCGCTGTCCCTGCTTTAGCTCAACGCTGAAAACAAATTGACCAGATTTGGAGTGACAGGTTTTCTTATCTTTTTCCGAAAGCTCAACGATCATCGTTTTATCCTGGGCACGAAGCTGACATCTCGCTCTTCGCATACCGTTCGCATCCCGTTCAATTTCTTCTAAAATTTCTCCTTTAATTGCGCCCTTCATCGACAATTCAAGAGGTGCATTATCTACCCGTATCTGCCAACCCGTAATCTCGTTCGTGATTGAACGGAAAGGAAGCATGAGCCCTGTTCCTCCTGACATTGTCCAGTAGGGACCGTAACGTCCCTCAGTACAAAAGAATCCGGGGACCCCCAAAAGATCACTTGGATCGCTCAAGCGGTTGATGACGCTCTTTGCAACCTTATACCGTTCCTGAGATGGCATGCTCCGATACTCACGTAACCGAATCGCCTTTTCCTCGAAAAAACGGTCTTGAAGCAGATGCTCGAAATGATCGGAGGAAAGCGAGATCTCGTTTATCAAGGCACGATAGACGCGGTTGAGATGATGATCTGGCTTCTTATCGACAGCCTTGTTCAGTTCAATCTCTATCTTCGTCTTCGGGATTGCATTGGGATCCAGATAATGCCGAAATTGCCGACCAATGATCGAATCGAAATAATCATCAGTTGGCACCCTCATGCAGTGCACGATGGTTTGTTCGTGATTGATACGACACCATCCTTTTTGACCACATATAGGGCATGCCGACATGACCTCATACCATCCTGCGTGCTTTGTTCTGCGAAGCTTCATTCCCCTACCCCCTGTTTTTAAGACGCATGTGAATTGTTCCGGCTCCCCGCCTTCAAATGTTCCTCGACGAGACGCAGCTGCCCTACATCAAGGGAATTAAATCGTCCGTTCCAATTGATTTTCAACCACGTTTTAACCTTTGCATTCAGGTCCGCAGGTGTCCAATCCTTGGTTGCTTCCATCAAACGGCCGACTAATACATTCTTTTCTCTTTTGAGATCCGGTTCCTCCTGTGAATTACGCTGGCGTTGATCGCCAGACGAATTTCTGTCACTTGAGTGATTTTGGTTATGGGATCGGTCACCGGTAGAGGGCGCTTGGCCACTCACCTGTACCGGCGGTAATTTCTCGTTCATCCCATGCTCACCTAGGCCGCCTGAATGATCAGTCGGTTGCTGTTCCTGAGGGTTACCGTTATTCTTGTCCCCATTATTCTGCTTCGAGTTCAAATTTTGCCGGGTAATCGCGATGTATATGTCCTCAAATGAAGAAAGGCCGGAACCGATGTTACCATAGCCACCGTGCGACAACGCCCTTCCGACTGCACTTGTCGAAGCATTTTCGATTGGGTTGGTTGAGTCCACTCCAGATGAAGCACCAAAGCCAATAATGGAGCGCTCTTTTGTCTTAAAGGGCTGCCCGTACTTGTTCAAGCCTTCGAACGTACAGGTAATGACCCAACAATCGTTAATCTGCTCCGGATATGTGTCGAGCGTATAAGGAGCACCATGGACTTTGTGAACAGCAATCATCTGTTCGATCCTACCCTCAACATCGACATACGGTTTGTAAGTCTCAATGTACGTTTTTCCGTAGTAGGATTGAAAGCCAAACGCCTTCTGGTCCGCAGTGAGATCAAACTGTTTGTCAATTAACTTTTCTTTTTGCGGTAGGAGACGAATGTTCTTGTGGAACGCCGCAGGAACAAGTTCATACACCGATAATATCGTATCGTGGGCATGCTTTTTTTTCTCCTGGGCCATCTTCAGCAGTTGTTCACCTTCCTCACCCGCCAAGTAAGGATTTTGATCGTATCTTCTGCTCATTTTCGCAACCTCCAAATAATTTTTTTATTGCCTCCAGTTCTTACAACTGATCATGGACCCATGACCACCACTCCTTTTTATCCAAATTGCCAACAAAAAAAGGACGCATTCGAGATTCGAATGCGTCCTTCACAAAAATGGGTAGCAAAAAAAGGACACACGTGTAGTGTAAGTCCTAAAGAGCTCCCATTAAAATTGCTTATCTGCCGTTAGGCGTCTCCATCTTCGCTGAAAAAGAGACAGCGAAGAAAACGAAAAATGTTGCGTAATACTTGGATTATAGCACCTGAGAAGCTAATGGTAAAGCAAGGATAACCACTTTCCTAAGTGAATAAAATCATATTTCACAGCAGGAGGAACCCTGCAAATAACGGACTGGGGAGCCTAGTTGAGATATAACATAACCGGCAAGATTCTCCAATTTTCCGCTTTACCGATTGAAAAGAATTGATGTATAATTTATTTACGTGCTGTCGGGTCCAGTCATACACCTTTAAATAAAAGGGAAAATTAAAGACCTTTTTTACCTGCACACAATTATTCATGTGTGTTTTTTTATTTACTGTAATCAGCTTCCGCAAATCGAGAGATGTAGCTGATCAGTAGAAAGAAAAACATACATAAACAAAAACAAAAAAATGAAAAAAACCCCTACCGGGTCACCATTCATTGTCCTCCGGCCGCCAAGCGTTGAGACAAGGAATGAATCTGAGTAGAAGTTTTATCTCGAATTCATATGTGATCATTGTATCACATCGTTTTTGAAAAATAAAGCTTCTTCTCTCTTAAGTATGCCTTTTCGGTAGGACGATTAGGGGGATTTATTTATGTCTGAGAAGAAAAATTTGAAGGATGGATCGGCCAAATTACGCTACTACCGAGAGAAACTGAGTGGGAATCGAATTCCAAAAACGAGAATCGTACGAGGCAAAGAACAGTCGTATTTTGAAGAAGAACTGGAGAGACTTTACTTCGACGAAGAAGTAGTTCGAAACATCTCTTTGGACAAGTACAGTCAGAACATCCCGTATGTCGACGGTCACCTAACCATCATCAACAATTATATGTTCGACTATTGGGGATATCTCCTCGGTGCTGAGGGAATTGCGTTATACGCCCACTTGAAACGGTATTGCTACGGTGAGAAGGATTACTGCTGGCCCAACCTGGAGCTCATTTCTCACAAAATGAAAATGAGTCGCAATACAGTGAAGAAATATCTTAATGTGCTCGAATCATACGGTTTCGTCATTACGTTCAATGTCCAAAACGCTGACAATAACAATACAAACGAAAGCCCGCTATTCAAAATGAGGAAAAAGGTTCCCTTGCTCTCTCAAGAGCAATGCGCCCAACTCCCTAAAATACTTCAAGACGACCACGATAAATATCTTCGTAAATTGATGACAACAAGTGAACAACAGCTCGAACTGGATCCTTCTGTTAATTATGATGAATTCTTTATCTCTCTCGAACAAAAAGGAACCGTTTATTTAAAACCGAAACAGATGTCATTGTTCGAAGCGGAGAAGCAATCTGGGATCAGTCGACGTCTGCTGCAGGAAGAACAGACCAAAGAAGATCAAGCTCGATGGACCTCTGTATTGGATCAAATCAGCAAAATTGTATCGAGACCATCATATGACAATTGGTTCAAAGGAACTTTCGCTATCAATCAATCCGGTACGCTCATAATCTACACCCCTCACAACTTAGTGACTGAATGGCTGGAAACTCGTTATCAGCCGCTTATCATGGAAGTTCTGAGCACAATCGATAATCAAATTCAAGAAATCAAAATAAAAACTGTGTTATAAACCCACAGGGAGCCAGTCGGCTCCCTTTTTGATTTTTGTGCTGTTGAATTTTCCAGCCTACGAGTTATAAGTTTTAGACTGAAGATCTGAAATAAGGAGTCTCCGTCCCTAGACGGCGAAACCCGGATCTCCAAGAGAGAGCGCACGCCGTGCTGCAGCACAGCCGACTAATTTTCAAATTTTCATACCGTCAGACTCTATAGAACAAGTTTTCAGACTAATACTAGAAATTGGAACAGCGACAGCAAGGACGAGAAATAGGGTCCTATACTGTCGCTGGAACAAGTACATAGATAGTCACTTGGTCTAATCTAACACTTTACTTGTGTTATCTAAAACATTTAATAATTGCTGCTGATCTATACGATCATATAAAGCTCTTAAGGACTCAGTATGCACCAACTGCTTACAGTCTATTAGAACTGCAAATAATTTTCCCGCACAATATATAGTTGGAAATTTTATATTTAATAAGTTGCGACTCGAAGTTATAGGGAAGGCATGAAATAATCCATTTTCCAACTCATTAATGAGAAGTACCGGTATCACATCTGGCTCACTTGGTATTCTCCTTATGTTGTAAATATCACCTGGCATCGGAGTAGTGTGCATTTCCTTATGTTCCAATAACCTTTCTCGCTCTTCCTCGTTGATGGTCATAATTTCCTCCACAGCCTTTGCAGACTCCGGAAAATTTGTAATTATTACCGATGCTCGGTCGATAAACTCATTGTATGAATAAATATGAACGTATTGACCCGAACTTCTGTAGAATTCATCCAACAACTCAGGATGGGGTCTCTTAAGTTGGTTGTGTCTCTCCCACCAATCAGGCTTTGAATCGTCAGTAATAAATATAATAGGTTGTTTTTTTTCAGTAGCCCTTCGAATTAACTCTTTCCATATAACTAAATCACCATATTTTCTGTAATCTTCTTTATTAACTGCATCTTTAAAACCGGGAGGGATACTAAGATTGTACCGATTTGCACCTTCCTCATAAATTTCCAAGAGTTCTCTAGGATTAAAGCCGTCACCTATTTTATCACCAAAAATTTCAAATATCTCTTTTGAGATTGGATCATCAACCTTTAACGTAGGTCCGACAAAGTATTCGTTTCTGTCCATTTTATCAGGGCATTGATCGATCATTAAAGAAATTTTGTCTTTTAAGTAATTAAGTTCCTTTTGTAAATCATTTGCAAGTTGTGGACGAAATCGTATTGCTGATTTTTCTAGCCCATCTGCCATTGTTTTTATGCTATTTTTTAAAGATTGTTTTGTCTCTCCTAATGCCTTAAGTTCAGTTTCAATAACCAAACGCCGATTGGAATAAAACTCCTTCCCTATCTGATAAGGCATCCAGAGACGTTCTTTAAAGGTCTGAAGAACGCGTAAAAACTGTTTTCGACCATCAGGGGTCATTTTATATGTATTTAAGAGTGTATTAGTATCCAATGAGATTATGGCATTTATCCATAACTCATCAGTATCTGTATGATCGTAGCCTGAATATGCAAAAAAATTAGATGACATAATAATCTACTCCTCATCAAACCTGGTTGTAACTATCCCAGTAATTAGGTATTCCAACTTATATAATACCACGGTTCGACGAATGTTAGCTGGTTGCTAAACTATTCTTATGACAGTGATCCAATCCCTACACTTGGCACAATCCACTGATTCCTGTAATAACTTCTGACACAAAGCGTCTATGCCCGCCTATAAAATTTTGATACCCTCCTCTCAATAATTTATAGGCGACCTATAAATTATTGATCCCCCTCATTTTTGACCCTATCTCAAAAATTGACACCCGACTTATCCACAAAAATTTCGCCTATAAAAAATTGACATAGGGGGGTCAAAATTTTATAGGCGAATTCCACCTATCAAAAATTGAGTCCTCCCGGTATCAAATTTTGATATACCCTCTCTCAAAATTTGATACCGAATAAATACAATTGAATAAGCACGAAGTAACTAATAAAAACAATCTTTTTATTTTTAAAAGAATCATCTCCATATGATGAACAGCTTAATCGAAATCATGGGAATAAAACTTGTCCAGGATAGAGCTCACCAACTGCTTCTGATTTCCCCTCCGAAGCTGAGCGACAAAATCACACAATAAGATAGACAGCAGTTCTTCAAGTGTCATTTCAAATTTAGGAAAGACGGTTGAAGCGTCATATAAGAATATTTCTCCTCGTTGGGCCATTTCCCGCTTCAAACGAACCTCCAGAAAGGCCCATTGTTTAGGAGCATTAGAGTTTTCAGCGATCTCATGTTTTTTCACACGAGGGAAGTATAATTTGCGCCTACTGCTTAAGCTCATTACCGCATCTTCCATGGTAACGGTACTTTCATCCACCCTCACTTCACTCAGGTTTTCCCGAACGTGAAGCAAAAAGTCATCGTATAAAACATAAATGAGATGTTCAACGGTGAAACCCGCGAATGCCCCTTTTGTTTTTTTATTGATATCAGCAATAAAAACCTCTGCACGGGTAAAATCAATTTCTTCAGCACGAACCTTCAAAGGAACCAGGCGTCTGGATCGAAACAATATATCCGCCCAGCTCTCCTCACCCGCCAGCCTCCGGAGCTTATCTGGAATACTGTTACTTTCCCTCTCGATTCGCAATAATATCGACTTCCCCTCGGTAGATTAGATTCATGATCAGCCGGTACACTGTCTTACGCAAAGAAAGATTCCACATGAAGGCTAATTCCTCGATTAGCTCATATTGCTGCCGCAATGGCTCAACATGCATATACTGCCGGGTATCGGTGTATAGCAGCGGTGGGTAACGTTCAGGAAAGATGGCCGCCTGATCGATAGCCTTCTTAAGTAGAACCGTATTGGATATCGTTTCATATTTTTTACTTGGCTGCTTATCTTGGATACGTAACTCTTTCGCAAGCCGGCGTAACTCTTGACGCTGCAGAGGAGTGACAGGGAACTTAATATCCATCTTCTTATCTGATCGTACTTTCCTGACGCGCTGTGAGGCTTTCTGAGCCTTTTGACTTGAGCTAGAAGACTTAATCTCTTTAGTAGGTGCTTTCGTCTCCTTCAGCCTTCCTGGATCGCCTACAGGGCGAAATATTGAATTAAGAGTGGTATTCATTACCGTCTCCCCTTTCTGCATTTAATCATTTAGTCCATGGACATAATTCCACAATTCCATTTAGGACAAGTATATGACTCTCCATAATGGTGTTAGAACAAGCCAACTATGTATAATAGCCCCCAAAACGGCCGATGATGTTATTAATCTATGAAATCAGGAGATGATCTATTATGGCAAAAAAGCAAAAAGGCATAACGAAAGAAGAAGCAATGAAACTAGCGTCTATCATGCTAAAGAGTACAGCAAGAGTGAGTGGCCCGAAGCTTGTAAAAAAATAAATAAAGCAGGCTGCCGGAGCAACCTGCTTCAAAACTATTGTCTTTTACATAACAAAGCCGAAATCTGCTGATATTTGTTTAGCAGCACATCAAGCTCTTGCGATATTTTTAATACTCTACCCGATAACATTCCATACCGATCGCTTGCTTCGTGCATTTCCTCCCGTTTATGTTCGATCAGCTGTTCAATTTGAGCCATATCTGCAGATACTAACCTCTTTTCCATGTTCCCTCGTTTTGGAGAATGCCGGAGTCGAGAAGGATATGCCACCATGCCCGAAATACTTCATTAATGGTTTCCCTCTCTTTACTTTGCGGATAAGGGCCGCCGTAGCGGGTACCACTTACAAGATAGGAGTTGGTCATCCCGCGTTCGACGAGCTCGTCTTCGATCCAGTCTTCAAACGCCCGAGCAAAAAGATCATGATCCCTACTCCAGTAAGGTTCACGTCCCTTTGCATCGAGGAAGAACGAACTGAAATCTGTCGGTATGAAAAATCCCTTAGGCACTTCTCTATTCTTCTCAAGTTGAGTCGAAACCACTTCAGCAATACCTACAGAGGAACCGGAAAAGTAATCAAAGAGAGAAAATTTGATTTGTTCAGTAGACATTAGGTAATACCTCCACATGTACTCCCGCTTCCAGGCGGGAGGATTTTCGATCCATCCCGCCTGGCCGGGAATAACATGGCCTGACACTAAAACTCTATAATACCGTCGCGATTAGCTCACGTTCTTTTTGCCTGGCCTTAACTCGTTCAATGGCTGCAACGTCCTCTGCAGTAAACTGGTCCACCCCAGATCCATATGGGTCAAAAACTGGATGGCACAGCATCCCACGAAAACCGCCGGATACGCCGACAAGTGCATAAATAGCTTCGCGGAAACGTTCAGTGACAGGGAAACCCTCTATCTCTTCCCGGTGGAGAACCATTTGATAAGCGGTCATAATTTCGCTTTCCCGCCATTCGATATCCAACTGATGCATAGCCTTCAAAATATGAGTTCTGCAGTCAATGGTTAAGTCTCCGATGCCACGCCCGATCTTTGACTTACCGATGCGTTGTAGTCCGACCATACCTCCATAGCGGATATCCTGGGCGATAGCTTTTAGAATTCCGCGGAACTGGTAATACTTTTCATATTCCGGATATGTGCTGATCAGATTTCCCATGCTTCGGTCATTTGAGATCGTGCAGGCATAACAGCCAGTGCGAGCGGATTTCCCGCATTGCATCATTGCTTCGTTATCATTGACGACTGCAGCGCCAAGAGGACACTCGCTACCCGCCGCACTACCGTAGAATAGCAGGAGCTCGGTATTACGGGCACCATACTTACTCCATGGCGCTCGATTAAAGGCAAGGTAGGTAACAACCTCCTGGCTCGTCCAATCCCGAATAGGACTGGCTGTGCGAATGTTGCCAACTGGGTGATGGCCATAGAAATCATCTCCGAAATATTTCTCCAAACTTCTTTTCCGATTACCACTCTCGTTATCACGGCTGCCCATGACAAGACAGGTATCATCAGCACCTTCTGCTAGGAACACAGCTTCAAGAAAATCGCGTGCCGGTTCAATCTTTAAACGGCGGACGCAGTACTTGAAAGTAACACTTGCAGCTTGATAACCCTTCCCAATGATGCAAACCATGAGGGTTTCATCTTCCTTGGGCTCAACAATATGATATTCCACCCAAGGAAGGGCCTTAGCCAGTGCATCTCGAAGTGCGAGAATTCCGGACTTCACTCCCGGATTTTCAACGAGCGTGTCCGAGGTTATAATCATTATTTTCTTTGTCGGATCCGGATTGGCAATGGCATGCTCAATCATCAACTGCGCTACACATCGGCTGTCTTTGCCGCCACTCATTAACAACCCAATCCGAGAGTGATCATCATAGATCTTTTTAATTCGTCCCCGAGTGACTTCCATCAGGTCATCATCGACCTTCTCTAAAATATCCAGCGTCTCCCCTTCAATGACCCGAACGCGGGTACTCTTACCCGTATCGTTCATTTCGACTTCAAAATCGAGAAAGGGTTGGCAACGATCAACCGGGTACGGCATTGGCTCCTCTTGGGCCCCATACGGTGGAATTTGATTCTGCAGGTAGACTTCCAAAAGCAGAACACAAGATGAATGGAAGCAGTACATTTGAAATTTATGTTTCGGGCTTTGGTAATGCCAATTCCCTCCATCATCGATCATCGCATCGATCATCGCTTGAACAGGAATCATCAGCCGGAATCCAGTCTGCTCCAGGAATGAAAAGAGTACGGCCGCAGGGGATTCGCACTCAAATATCATATCCCAGTGCAAGTTGCTGTCCTCTGGAATACATCCTTCCAGCGGTTTATCCTTCAGGAAAGTATGCAACACGAAAAAGGACTGCTGGAAAAATACTGCAGACCAATCTCGGATGACTCCATGGAACAAAAATCCAGCACGTTCTAGAAAGTCCCATACATCGGTCAGGATGAGGTTGTAATCCCGGAGCCGATCGCTGACAGCAACCTTGTTCTTGCTATCTACAAACTCATATCTGTCCATATAATAATGTTCCTCCCAATAATGAATGTGTCATTTGCATAAAGTTTCCCGAGATACCTTCCGAAAAACATTTCCTCCTGCTTCTCCAGGATGATCATCTCACCCGAAGAAATCTTGTGAAGCTCATCTGGCGTATGTAGGAGATATTCGGCATATTGACCGTTCGGATCGGTGAAACACCGAATAAAAAGGCCACCGGATGAAGAAAACAAAAAATCATCATTTTCCAGTGTCCCACCACATACCATCATTCGTCCTTCGTGTTCCATATGAATTTCCTCCTTGTTTTTGGGCACAAAAAAAGAGACGCAAAAAAACATACGTTTCCCGTATGTTCAAATGGTCTCCTAAATTAAACCCTATTCGTATACGCTAAAAATAGCGGACTCCATCTTCGCAGAAAATGTAGCTGCGAAGAAAAGAAATTGTGGTTCGTAATAACAAAATTATACAATGCTTAACGGGGCGGTGACAACCCTGGAAGACCCCCCCCCCCCGTTAAACTGCTTAATACGTATACTCAGACGACTCCCATTTCTCGTATGCCTGTCTTAAGTATGGGTCACCTATAACGTCATCATACAATAGAGGCGGCCTATTAAGAGTTTTACGCTTCTTCTGAATCGTAGACAATCCTTGCATTAACATTTCGTCCCGTTCAATCGCGATTTGCTGCAGGCGTTCGGCCGATGGTTCTGTTAGGCGAGTAAGCAATGCCTTGAAATTGATCACGATATTTTTAAGTACTTCAATGTCAACCGCGGTCATTTCCTCGATACCTTGTTCGACATTTCTTAGCTCCATTCCAAACAGTGGATCATCCAGCGGAGTATCATGTAGCGAATTGGCATAGTTCTCCTCAATCGCTTTGACTATATAACCGGCCATGTTTCGTACCGTTTGTCCCGCATTCATCCCCTGGGCATGAAGAACGTTTTCTTCGATATAGAATGGATGGTAGGTCTTGGCGAGTTGAACGGCCTTTTTTCGGTGGATCCCATTCTCCGCAAGCAGCTGCAGAAGCGTTTCTGCATCATAATTGGCGCTTTCCTGTTCATTATTCACGTTCTTGTTATTCTTGCTTATACGAAAAATAAATGATTCCACTGAGCGTCCTACCCGCTTATGTATATCATAGGTGAAGGTGATATCTGTCTTTTCCTCAAGTTCTTGTTGTGCTCTATCGATCAATTCCCTTAAATGCTTCAGCATCTTGTATTTCTCACTTGGTATATTTAAGAGATGCCTTAACTCACTGATCTTAAGAACCCTCTCTTTACGGAACTCCCTCTCCTTCAGTAGCTCATACAACCGCCAGCTATATTCAGACTTCAACTTAATGACGTTTTTCAGTCGGAACTTGGTATAGGCACGCTTAAGGTTCCGGAAAAACGGTGCTAAATCCTCTGAAAGCTTGATCGTTACCCGTCCTTCTCCATCCATATACGTCGCACTCTGTACCCAGGTAATCTTCTGACGTGTTTGATCATTGGAAAATACAATTTGTTTGGACTGCAGTTGATCAATTGCCTTTTCAACACGTTCGTAAAAGGATTTTCCTTCTACCCCGATCAGGTTTGCCAAGTCCTTAATAGAAACCGTATAACTTTTAAATTCTTCATCATCTGGCTGTACGAGAGAGACTAGCGAGAAGATCAAACGACGTTCCGTGAGATCAAGATCCTGCTGCGCATTAATAATCTCCCGCGACTGGTTAACCCAGTAATAATCTTTTATGTTAGCCTCTACTACTTCAGGCATATTTAATGTCAGTTGACCGTTTTCTTCAATATCCAGAACATCTAGGTCATTTGTTTTCGAGCTCATATCCGATCCCTCCCTACAAAACTACTATATCCGATTTTTCGAGAGGGGAAAATGGAATAATTCGGATAAAAAATTACTGTTATTGATATGTCCGTAAAAACGGAACCACAATATAGACTTCAATGCATAAAGAAGCCTGATATTAAGGGATTGGAAAAACATCCCTTCACCAAACCTATTTTATATGTCCGTACAAACGGGGTAAAAATATTTTATGAATTTCTTCATGAAATGATCATCATCACTAAACAATATGTCCTTATAAAAGGAACGTACATCTAAATTGCCTTATTTGTTAAAGGATTTTCACAACCATTAGGAAGCTAGAAGGCGAAATGTCCGCATAAACGGGGAGGTTCTACGTATGAATCGGAGGAATATGGTAAGAATAGGGGTATTTTAGAGCCTTTGAATTCGAAAACAATATTGAACACCCCTTTTTTACGGACATATCAAATATTTAAACCCTTCCTCAGCTAATAATCTCAACATCAAGGTGATCACGTCCCGTTTATACGGACATAATGCCCCGTTTATACGGACACAACCCCGTTTGTACGGACAATAGACCCCGTAAGTAAGGACATTTCGTCCCTATTCACAGGACATTTCATTCCCTTTTTAAGGACAAATGACCCCGTAAACACGTACTTTTCGTTCCGTACATACGGACATATAGGACTCTAAATCCTTACGCAGTAAGGGTTTCAGCATAGTTAAACAAGTAAACAATTAATAAACAATATTATAAGTAGTATTAAAAAGATAAACATAGAGAAGATAGATTCCGTTTTTTAATAGATTTGTGGATAAAGTAAAGAAGCAGCCTCAGAGATTAGTCCCCTAAAGCCGCTTCTTTGATAATTACACTTCCTTTTCAATACGCTACACAATCTACAACAATAATATATTTCCACCATAGCATCTGCTGAATCCCGCTCCAAATAAATCAGGACGATGTCCTTATTGCTTCTGAAGCGGAACCTTTTGATCATCTTATGAGAACATGAATCCAATCTGGCCGGACTGATCCAGCGATAAGGCAAAAGATTCGTCGTTCTTCTTTTTCTTGCTTCCTTGATCCTTAGCGAACCGGCGAAAGAAAACAGAGGCGATTGCGTTGGAGAAACTACGAATCGCCCTTCCGCAAACTGATTGACCAATTTGCTCATAGATTCTTGAGAGTGAAATATGCGCTGGCCAAGAGAACCAGTCAGGAATAGAAAAAATTCGTCGCAGTTCACTGACAGTTAAAAACCGCCATTGGGTCTTATCCTTATTTAAAACATAACTGTTACTTGCTGAATGACTTCTATACCGTCTCGCTACACATTGAATAACTGAGGCATTCTCGTCAACAAAGGTCTTCTCCAAGCCTCGGTTGGCCCATGCATTGTTCTTCTCTGCCTTCTTATTAAAGCTTTCCATCCACTTGTCCAGGCTCTTCCATTCATGTTCAGTTGAAGCCGGATCCAAAAACTCCTTAAGCAGTTTATGACGAACTGCCGGCGGCTTCGGAACCTGAAAAAGATCAAAATCATCCTTCTCCTGGAAGTACACCGCATATGACCGATTCCGCAAGGCAATGCTGCCAAAGTCATAACTTTCTAATTGAATAGGACCCACAATATACGGATAGTCATTACTCAGTAATTCGCGCAACTCATTGTAGGACGTAGAGTTGTAAAACTGAGGGACATTTTCAAAAAATAAAACTCTAGCGTTGGCACTATTCAAAATCTTATAAGTTCCAAGCACCAAATTGCGGAAGTATCCTTGATCTAAATTCCCTAGGCTGCTATACTCGCAGCAATCCAGTGACACAAACGCCACGTCTGCCTTTGCAACGGTATGGCAGTCTCGTAGATCGCCGTTGAATAAATAGCTGTTTGGAAAATTATGCTTCAGAACAGAAGCACTATCATCCTCGACCTCAACCTCCATGGTTGCTGTGTAGTAGGCACTATCTACAAAGCAGGCCGTACCAATACCAGCTCCTGCACAGATCGACAGAAGGCGAATACGTTCGTCTGATGGGGAATTAAAAGTTTCCGATTCAAACAATTTGAACCGGAGCGGGCGCACAATTACATGCCCCTCCTCACCGTTACGATATACTGAAATTTCAATTTTCTCCTGAATGCAGAGGATGGTTGAGTAGCGATCTCCGCATGTATCCACCAGTGGCCGCTGTTGCCCACTAATACGGTTCTTTCGAGACGACACGCTAACCTCATGTACGCCTGCACCTTCTTCATACGGTCTGTTCTGAATGCTAATCAGCTTATCAGCCTCATTGACTTGAACATATAAATCATCTCCTGGCGTAAAGCCAGCAGCTTCACACACGAGACTCTGAAGCCAGAGTCGAGGTTTTTCATGCTTACTACTGACCGTATATACCTTCTTAAGAAGTAATTTCGAATTGTTCATAAATGGGTATCCCCCAGCAAGGATCGGGGAAAGCCCCCGATGTTGCCGAGGGACTTTCCTCCTTCCGTGTTATAGGTACCTATTACCGCCTTTTTACTTTTGACCGATTCGATCAGTCTCAGTTCTACATTCCATCCTGATTTACTTTGACATACCATTTTCCAGCCTGAAGGTGATTGACATTCATCTCGCACCAGGTACTTTTTTTCACCAGCTGCAGCTTCTCCCATTCCACATAGACAGGTATGTCCTCCATAAATAATTTCATTGCCTCTACAAGATCTATTTCCCGAAACTCGGAACCTAGTTTGCAAGGCTTATCTGCCCAAATGAGCCGACGAACATCCCGCTCCAACTGCTCGGTAGTTTTCACAGCACCGGTTAGCACTTCCAGAACACGGTGAGGTCTAGCGGTCTGTTCAAACTGTAGGAGCGCCCAGGTAAAGGTTATATTCTCCTCGCTCATCAACCTTGCTGCATAATTGCACAATTCTTCATACTCCCGTACAACTTGAATATCACTGAAATCATTAGCAAATGGTTGTTGAATCATACGAATTCCCCCCTCAAATACCCCCCCGCCTGCACCGGGAAGGATCACTGATCTTCCCGGTGCAGCGGGTGAGGACATGTTTCCAAACGGATGAATTACCACAATCAGATAATATGGTAAATGTCCGCGGGCCTTTCCATTGCTACGTTATTCCTCTGGATGATCACTTAATCATCTTCATCGAGACGCATGAGCCTGTCTATTTCATCCTCTTCAGGCAACTCATCATGAGCAAACTCGATTTTCATAATGCCGACGGCCTCACTCTCATTGCAGTCATACGCTTCCATAATGGCCTCAAGTCGGTTTAAATAAGTTGACATTATTTGATTCCTCCTCGATTATTGGCCATCTTAGAAACACAAACATTTTCGATCTGCTCACATGAGGTAATTATATTCTCGTCTCCGTAAGCCTCTCTTAGCCGGCTAATAAGATCCTGAGTAGTCCCGGATACATAGTCGATGTCACTCTCGCGAATGACTGACCCATTTTCCAGGCTCACCGGAGCAATTGCCGCCATCACCGCATCATAGGTATCACTTGTCACCGTAAAGAAGAATTGGCGCGATATCCGCTTCCAAGGAAGTTGATAACCGCCTAACTTTTCTTCAATAGCTTCCGGAGATAAGAACCATGACTTGATGTAGAGATTTTTTGTATTAATATCCTCCATACTGATCAAAAGCCTCCTTTTTTTTGGCACAACACAAAAAAGAGCACAAAAAAAGGCATACGGATTCCGTATGTCTTATTGCGCTCCAAATGATTGAACCTATGCTTATATCGCTGTAAAGCTACTCCTTCCTTACGCGAAAATGTGACGGCAAGGAAAATTAAGATGATTCGTAATGATTTAAGTATACAACTTGGCTAAAGATAGTGTAAATACAAAGGTTCATATAAATAACATAACCCACATTCCAAGTGGAAGGTCGAACATTTCTCATATGAAAAAACCTTTTAACTCTATAACACAGAAAGACTCCACCCAACTTGGGAGGAGCCTTTTATTAATTTTGAGGAGGAGTCTCTTGCGCTGGCTGCTGAAGCTTCGCGATCTGCTGCTCATAATCTTTACGCTGCTGCTCGATTTGAGCGTACAGCTTCCGGATCTCCTCCGTCGCCTGTTCGAGCTTGTCCTGCTGCTTATCCCTGAGATCAGCGAGCGCCTCTTTCCTCTCCGCGTCTTTCTGCTTTGAGAGTAGCTCCAGCTCCACACGGTGACGTTCCTCGGCTTGTCTCTGATGTTCAACATGCGACGCTTCCAGAGCGGCGAGAGCGCCCTCCAGAGCCGTTATACGAGCTGCCTGTTTCTCGGTAAAAGTGGCAAATTCGGATAGCTTAGTTTTGAGATCCTTGTTCTCATTGGCTGCTACCTTGTATTCGTTCACCAATCCGGATAGCGTGTCGATCCGCTGGCGGTACTCCTCGACGAGCAAACCTTTATCATGAGCCGCAGCCTCCAGCTGTTCGCTGAGCTTCGCCTGAGCATCATTCTCTTTCGTGAGACGCGCCACTTCATCGGCTTGGGACTTCAATCCCTTTTGGAGATCCGCGATCTCCTGCTCCTGAGCGAAAATCGTAACCGCGACCGCTGCCTGTTTCTCCTCGTGCTGCTGAGACAACTGGAGCCGATCCGCCGCCTCCGTCTCGATCATAGACGTGAACAGAGCAAGAGGACGACTCAGATGATACTCTAGCTCCTCGATCTGCTTCCGATATCCGGATCCGTTTCCCTCTTTCAACTGTTGCAGCTCATACAGCGCCGCCAGCTGCTCGATGAATGCCTCTTGAGTCTCCAGACCGCTTTCCGCTGCCAGTCGTTCGAGCTTCTCTTTCAATTCCGGACTGATCTTGTATGCCTTCGTCGTTTTTGCCTCGTTCGACATTCGAGTACCTCCTCGTTATCGGTTAACCTTTATAACTATATTATACAACAGGTTAACCGGGTTTACTAGGTTAACTTAAGATATAATTAAAGGCGCAGGAGGCTGTGCAATCCGAGTATAGGCGTCAATAACAAAGCTAATTAGGGAAATCAAAAAGGACCGCGACTCATATGTCCGCGGTCCTTGCTTATTTACATCAGAGAATCTGGATCGTAATTCATGAAGAAAAACTCCGTTTCCCTACGGCGTGCTTGGCCGAGTTCAGCCTTAACGACAGCTCCTACCCTAGCGGTCACCGTCCGAACATGGAAGTCACTGTACAAATCAAGGATAAATGGATCTCCGTAATACGTTACTAGGCATTTTCCCTGGATTTGATGCAGCATCCGTGCTAATTCCATGTGGTCGGACTTTGTAAATCCACCAAAATAATGTTTTTCCTTCCCAAAATATGGAGGATCCAGAAAAAACAGAGTCTCCGGTCCATCATACTTAGAAATGACATCGCGAAAATCAAGACATTCCAGTAGCACGCCTGACATCCTTCTTTCAAAGGTTTCGAGTCGGCCTACCGCATTCTGATAATCTACTGCGCTATTTTTTACTTTGCCATACCGGAATCCACTCGGCGCTCCATTGGTCGGAATAATCCGCTGCCGGAGTAAATAGAACCAGTACGCAGCTCTCTCAATGGGGTCTGCAGGTGTTGGCGACTTACAAATCTGATGGAACAAGCTTCTGCTTGTAGGCATCGAAGCGAGTGCAGCCATCAGCCCCTGCTTATCATTGCGAAGAGTCCAAAGAAAGTGCAGCAATTCGTTGTCCAGGTCATTGAATATCTCGACCTTGCTTGTAGGCTTAGCAACCGTCACATGTCCCCCACCACCGAAGACGTCCACAAAACAATGATGCTCCGGAAAAAGCGGAATAATGTGCTTCGCCAAAAAGTGCTTTCCTCCGAACCATCGGATCGGGCTATGTGTTTTTATTTCTTTCTTATTTGCAGTTGTCATACCAATCTCTCCATTTCCGGATCGTGTATAATGCGATTCGGAAACAGGCAGGACTCTTTATATCCTCACGCGCACGTATGCGCGAGTGCTACTATTCACTATGTGAGCTTGCTGAAGTGGGCTACATTGAACCTCAAAGCACAAGGGGGAAAGCCCCCTCCGCTACTTCTTCACACCTGAGATTAGAGAGTTGGCGACAACCCGATTTCTATTACCAACATACAAGCTTCTCCTTTAATCAGCCGGGTTTGCTTTCGACATTGTCTCAGCACATGCTTCGTATTCATCGGTATAGGCCGTATCCCCGAGAATATTTTCGTTGAATAAGACCTCCAGCACTAAAGTACGGGAATGTCCCCTTTTACTCATATCCTTGAATACGAACATCAGGTACTTGTCCTTGTGGATGAGTCGAAACATTTGCTCTTCGTTGAATATCGGAAGAGGCTCACCAAATTCATTTGTCTCCATATCGTTTCCTCCAACCATTAGTTTATTTGAGAAGGGCGATCTGCATACGAAGCATAGTTTCACTGATCCGATTCTCCGTCTGCAGGGAAAAATCCCTCTTCAGAAGGTAGAGAGTGAATTTAGCGATAGACTTACCAAATTTCGCTTTCAGCCGCTCGTATTCCGTTAGGTTTGCAAGAAGATCGGATACGGTTTTCTTCGCGTAAAGAAACCCTACAAGCTCTTCTTCCGCATCTTCCAGCTTCAAGACGGTTTCAAGTTCCTTCATCGCTTTCTTCTCATCTTTTTGCTTTTGGTTGTAGCTGCCGAGCAGATCCTTAAGTTCGCGGAACAAACCTTCAACGCCGTATAATTGGGCGCGATCGGCATAGTCCGTGACAAGCCGGCTTGCTTCCTGGGGCGTCCGGTGTTGGATACACGCAGTAACATGCCATTTCTCACGTTGGATTTCCTTAAGTTTGCGAATATTCTGCACTTCCTCAATCAGCCGGCCGTACGCGGACGGCTTTGCCCCCAGAGGGACACCGTCGGCGTACATGCGGTATTCGATACCATGCTGATTGAACAGCTCTATCAGCGGGTCTGCAACCGTTTTGCCGCAATGCAGTTCCACGAACGGAAGCGGGCTGAATGAAAACACATGAGCCAGAATCTTTTCAGCAAACTGGCGACTACTTTCTTTACGCGGGTGATACTTCTGAATCGGGTATGGGGTAACGATCTCATCATAACCAATGATCCGCTGTCCGTGCTGACTCAGAAAGAATATATCCTCCCGCGGAAAGTCCCGCTCTATCATGTAATCCATTACGGCATTAACCCACCGTGATTGAGGACCCCGATAAAATTTATAAGCCTCCATAGGCTCGCTCTGTCTTGTAGAAGATTCCGTGATAAACGCGATCCTTCTCACATCATCAGCTCCTATCTATTCTTTATTACCTTCCTGCTCCCACGCATTCATGTTCAGGATGCTTGATTCCCAGTGCTGCTGATCCACGTTTCTAACTGAACCCTCATTGCACTTGCGAGGGCAGTGGCCACGGGAAAAGCAATACCGTTGCCTACGATTCGATATTGATGGCTTAACGGTACCTTTGCTGGAATAACAAAACAATCAGGAACAGCCATTAGCCGTAAAGCTTCCCTCACAGTGATACGACGCGATTCCTCCGGGTGTAGGTGCTCCCGACCGTCCTTGGCGATGTGAGCTGTCAGTGTAGGGCTGAGAGCATCCCACGATAAACGTCTCATCCCCCGCCACTGAGACCGGGGGTTCTGAATAACATCGACAATCCGCTCAGGCGTGGGACTTTCCCATGTCGCAACATGATTCGGAAAGCTCCCGAGCACTCTTTCCCCAGAACACGCATTTTCCGGCTGTGGAAGGTCCCCTATGGCCTCTCTTACCGTCAACTTCTTCATACACGGGACTGGAAACTTGAAGGTGAATCCGAGGTCTTTCCGAATACCAGCAATAAATATTCGCTCCCGCGATTGCGGCGTTCCGAAGCTGGAGGCATTCAGGATTTCACTCGAAAGATTGTAGCCCGCTTCCTCAAACGCCTGGATAAGCCTGGAGAGTGTTTGAGGATGCCGGTTAGCCATTCCCAGAACGTTTTCATAAATGAAGAATTTCGGTTTTTTGATCTTAATCAATTCGTAGTAGACCCATATTAACCGACCGGTATTTCCTAATTCCCCGCGATTCGAACCGGTTGAGCTAAAGTCAATGCAAGGGGGGCCGCCGATATAACCGTCCGCATGTGGAATGTCGGACGGCTTTATTGTGGTTAGGTCTCCAACCTGAACATGATTACCAATGTTCGCCTGATAACAGATGGCTGCTGGCATACTCATTTCATTTGCCCAAACGATATCAAAATTTTGTTTGAACCCAAAATCGAACAGCCCACCACCTGAGAAGATTGAACATACGGTAAATTTCTTATCGGATTGTGCAAACATTTATAGTCCTATATTCAAGTGAGCTCACAGCTCACAAGAGGACAACCGAAACGGTAATATGTGGGGTCATATCACCTGCACTATCTGAAAGGGATAACGTCCCCGCCCTTTCTCCTGCATCAGTTTTATGAGGTACTAAAGAGTTGGCCCTACCCAAGTAAAAAACTTACTGTGGCAAGGAGTAGAGCCATATCCCTCAACCCATTATGGGAAATGTTTGACGCTTCCTTACTCCTCGGATTTCTTTTAAGGTTTCAAAGTGGGGTGAATCGCGGAAACGATCACGGTCCTCTTCCCCACAAGTGAAATCATTTCTGAAGCAGCTGGCTTCACCGTAAAATTCACAGTCCATGCAGACATTTTCGAGAAATTGATCCGCTTCATGAACTTGGATTAGATACGTCTTTTCTAGCGGAACTAGTCCAAAGAATCTGAACTGGCCATCCATACCTTTCTGGACAGTCCCCTTATCAATCGCCAGCACGAAAGCTTCTTCGTTACTGGAATCATAGGAAGGTTGCATCTGGATCGGCCGCTTTCGTCCGTCCAAAAAACCTTTAATGAAAAGGTCAGTCTTTAGCTTGGCGTCCACCGGAAGAAAAACATGGTCATCTTCACTGTGAAGCAGCTGCTGTAGCTTCAAATACTTTCTCCCTCTGCTATTCACATGAACTTCAACGGGTCGTGATTTCGGCATGAAGAAGCACTCCTCCAAACTCCTGATTTTTATGAATTGCCTCCATTTCTAAGCTACCCGTAATGTCCTGCAGCTGCGCTTTGCGAAGCGAAGACCTTCTCCCTTCAATTTGTACAGATGGCAATTGAGCGAAGAATCAAAAAACGGCTCATCTCCACTGAACAGCAGGCACATTGGAATATCGACGTATACCAGTTCCTGCCCAGGCTTGCGATTCTGAATCGCCTTCTTAGCGCTGTACCAGGTTGGAAGGATCGGCGTCCGGTGAAGTGAAAGTCCGCGATTGCGAGCTGCATATAGTCGAACTTTCTCATTTGAGAGCACCGATAAAGTCGCGAGCATCATATTCCACTTAACAAACTGCTGAACGGGCAAAAGTTGCTTCTGTACCAATCGGTTGAAATATTTCATTTTACATTCCTCCATTTTTGTTTGTTTTTTATGCTCCTCAGATCTGCAGCATCCAAAGCTTTTTAAGACCCGTGGGATGCTTGTCTACCCTGTTACGCGAAAGACTGTTCCAGCTTCCGCCCGAGATTTTGCCCATTAATTGAAATCCGGCAGCGCGTACAGAGACCCCAGTTTCCTCGTCCAGTGTGTAGGTGATCAAGGCGTGATAGCCCATATCACGAGCAATACGCCGCGCAGCAGCGTACAGCTTACTGCACAGGTGGACGTAGGCTCCATTGACGCATAGACGGGTCACCTCCAAGGTCAATCCATCATCTTTGTGACGACTGACCGGGCGACCCGCAGTGAGAACACCGACCAACTTTTGGCCGTTACTCATACCAAGTGCGAATTTCATCCCTTGTGGTGCCATATGGTGCCGGTGGTGCAGATTGATAAAGTGGCAGGCCTGCCGAAAGGAGATGGGCGTAGGGATCACCTCAAATGTGCTGTAATCCGGATAGAATATCCTCATATACTGCACCGCCTGGGAGCGACTCATTGCAGAGTCCCAAAGTAAATCAAACCCTTCATCGTGCAAGGCCAATCGCCGTTCCCCAGTGAGTTCGTCGTCTGAATAGACGATGTACTTCCTCATCCCTTCATGAACGAAAACCCAATACCATTTCACCGGCGACACATCACTGTTGATACCGGTCGGCAGAAACTCATTCATTCCAATGTCCTCATTGTTTTGGTACTAAAAAAGGAGACACAAAGAGGCCACACGTATCCCGTATGTCCTAATGGTCTCCTTAGCAATATTCCAAAGTCCTCCTTGTTTTTGGGCATAAAAAAAGGAGACGCAAAAAGAACATACGTATCCCGTATGTCCTAATGGTCTCCTTAGTTAAACCCTATGATTATTCGCTGAAAAGCGGCTCCTTCCATGCCAGAAAAGGTAGCGGCATGGAACATCAATTTGTTTCGTAATAATTCCATTATACTTCACGATAAGAATGTATGTAAATAATAGATACCGTACCTGTTAGAAGTCTAAATGAGGATGGCAGCTTGAAGTTCACCGCCGAAAGCACATTCGGGAGGAAAAGTTAAATGTGACATTTAATTGAACGTAAGAGCATCGCCGGCGCGAGGGAGGCTGAGCTTATTTGTAAAAAAACGGGTGTTAATTCTTTGTTCTAAAGTTCTTGAATGATAGTGATAACTTACTTTATAGTGAAGCCAGGTAAGGAAAAATTGGAGGTTAACAAATATGAATTATAATTTGCTTGATGCGATCGATATGGTTTCTAATACTCCCTTTGAAATGGTCGCAAAATGCGGAAAATATGAAATTTACGGTAACGAGAAGGATATTATCATTTCTTACGGTAAATATTCCACACGAACGATAACGAAATACGGTGAAGTATATGTTCACCGTGCAGTTGCGCAGGCTGAACTTTTTGGTGCTCCTTTTGAGGGATGGGAAATAAGCTATATAGCCGAAGAGACTGACAAAAATGGAGCAATTAGTAAATTTGAAGAAGGGTCTACTATCCTTGCTATAGACGAAGATGGTTGTCCCTCCATATTTAACATTGCAGAGGAACAAGATGCTGGATATGTAGGAAGATTATTTGATTCAATAGAAGAGAACAGCAATGAAAAACTTTACGTTATTACAGATGAAGTTCGGTATAAGGAAAG
>NZ_LN831204.1:0-13850 GCF_001368795.1 Paenibacillus ihuae | reverse complement strand
GTTATTACAGATGAAGTTCGGGTATAAGGAAAAGACAAGACCCTCTTTTATTATTGTAGACTGGCCCATCGGTAATGTCTGCCGGATCAGTAAGCGCTGCTCCCGGCGCTTACTGCCTGAAGCCAGCTTTTGCAGCTGGTACCGGTGATGGACGCCGGATTAAGCAGGAGCTGCTCATGCTCCGGTGCCTCCTGATGCCGGCTTTACAGCAACCGGAGGCGGCTACCGGGCAACGCTTCAAAGGTAACAGTATGAATCTGACGCTTGGTGTCAGACGCGCTATGCCTGCTCCAGAGGACTGAGCAGATAACCTGTCACTTCAGAAATCAGGATATCTCAAGGCTCCTACTTGCGTCAGTCTACATCTGCATTTTTCTTTTCTGAACCTAATCCTAACTTTTCTTTGGACATCCATTCAGGATTCTTTATTTTCAACCATCTTTTATTGATCTCATCGACTTCTTTCATAATGCGCTCGGTCTTTTCGCGTGATGAGGGAAATGCATTTTCTCCCAGCCTAAATCTTCCACGAATCAAAGTGCCCTTTTTTCGATCCACTACTATCCCTGCCTCCTTCATTTGAGGAATAGTAGATAGTATTCTCAACCAAACAAAAGTAAAACCCCAAAAAAAGAAGCGTCCTAATAAATAGGACGCTTCTCTGTATGAATTACCTTGCCAAGGTAAGCTTTAATTTATCCAAATTTCTATCCTGCTTATCAAGCGTTTCGTTCATCCTAGCGCTGATTGCCTTCACATTTTGTTGAGTAGAAAGAACATAGGCACGATTGGCCTGATGAGACAATTGGATTTGATTAACTTGGGTTAAAATTGATTGCAACCGCTCCCCGCTCGTCTTTAACTCTTCAACTGATCTACGTTTAGGCATCGCGTACATCCTCCTTTTTCTCAAAAAAATGACGTTCCTCCAGATGTATACATATTCCACGTATGAAACGATACATCTCCTTCGACTCTATTATAGCACTCATTCCGCTATTTGTAGAGTCATAATGAAAGTTATAAATGAGTATCCTTTCTGAGGGCAACTCAATCCAGTAGCTGGCAACAGTCCGACCTTCACGGTCACTAGTCGCATATTCGATTGTTTTATCACTATTAACCAGCTTCACTGAAGAGTAATGAGCGTACTTGGAATCATCAATACGGATAACTGAAGGTGTCTCCGTGGTACCCTGCTCAAAATGACGAAATAGATAATTTCCCTTTAGCTCAAATAGAGAGAATGGGGTCACGACCCTTAGGTCAGCTGGATTGAAGAGCGAAGCGCCCTTTCTTAATCTGTACAGTACATCAATCGCCGCATTTAAGTTCTGTTCGTTAATGGTAACTTGATCCGCCAACGACCAAATTTGTGTATTGAGTTCAGCGATGACTTTTTCTGCATCCTCCAAATATACTCTGTTTTCTTCAAGCGACTCTATAATCTTTTGCTTGTCTGCTCGGAGCTCATTGTTTATTGATTCATGCACCTGCAGAATAGAATCTAAAGAATTTTCCCTATATAACAACTCCACTGTTTTAAAAACCGTTTCGAAATCATAGTGCCCTTTGAAATAATTGAGAAACATGAAGTATTCTTTCGGACGGAAAAGTTTATACGCATTGGGATTGAAATAGGGATCATCCAATGTTAGCATCCGAGTGAAATTTGCTTTTAACGACATGGCAAGGGACACAACCATTAAGAAAACGCCAATAGTCCGGGGCCAAGGTTGTAAATGCGAGAACAAAGGCAAGTATTTATTTGCTCCTGCTCCAAAGGCACCAATAGCTATAGAAGCCCATATGGTTATATGGTTTGAAAAAAAGGTTACTATCTTGCTAACGCTGTTCTCCGGCATTTTTATATACTTGAATCCGGTCAGAGATCGTATTAACCAAGACCCAACCCATCCATTAATAGGATATTGTTTACGGGCTTCAAGTAGCAACGGGTCAAAGTCCCGTTTTATAGACCCCAGCCAACTAATGAGGTCTATTCTCTCATTCTCATTTTGCTCATTCTCTTGCGAAACTTCCTCCAAAGGGTTATACCCTCCCATCTTGATATCATATAAGACAAATTCTATATAATCCGGTATATTCCTGCTTGCAGCGGCCAAGACAGCATTCAAAAGGAGCTGTCCCGGCAATACCATTTTTTCTAATCTGCTATCCCAAAGGAAAGCATATCCAAGTTAATCTGAATATCTTGATAACGCTCCTCCATAGCAGCAAATGAGCGAACATTTAAGCCAAGGGCTTCTCCGCTTGTCATCCAGTGCGGTGCCGTTATAACACCAGAAAAGGTGATCAGTTTACGGAAGATGCGGCCATTTAACCATGAACTAGCATCGGCTGAGAACCAGGGATGTCGTAATAACAGATCAATAGATCCGATGCCAAGTCCATGGAAATTACAATCTCCAAACCTTTTGAAGATTTCAGCAAAAATCTGCTCTCGTTGCTTTCGGCCTACAAAGACCGAACCGCCGATGGCGATAACATCATGATCTTCAGATACCATTTCCTCCAAAACATCTAGCGAACTCTGAACGTGATAGATGGGTATCGGCCGACGTCCCACTACTTGTGTAAGATAGTCGGTATTTTTGCGCGTTTGGATCGGGTCACCGATCACATCAGCAGTCAAAAATTGAAAGATCACATCGGAGTGAGCTTTAACGAATTCAGCGTAGCCATGCAAATCTATTGGTTTGGGCGAACGTCCCTTCCGGAGGGCTTCGTAATAACTCTTCTCGCCTGGATCCAAAATGACACATTTGTAATCGAACCCAAGCTCCCGCAAATTATCCTTCCAGCTGTCTGTCAGGTCAGAGCGGATATTGAAGTAGTTAAGAAGGATGAATAGACCACCGTTCTGTTTTACAATTCGCACGTCGTCTTTTCCCTTACTGACGCCGCTGAATATATAACGCAGTCCTCGAAGGCTCAGGCGAACGGCTTTCGTTTTGGTTATCGTAACCTTGCAGATATCGCTCATAATTGCTTTGATGAGACCTGCAATTGCGCTTGAAAAAGAATTCATTCGTATCAAGGCCTTGAGGGTCACCACCCGGCGATAAAATAGAACGGCAAGGGCTCGCCGTAAACTCGAGCGAGGAATCCGATTGGGCCGCCTGCTCTTTGAAGTTGTCACGTAGATATAGTCTTTCGTGACTTTCTCGATGACATTAGGACGCTGTTCTTTAACGGTATAGAAGGTATACCCTTCTTTGCCCCACTTCCGCAGGAACGCCCGTTCCTTGGCTGCGGCTTTCGCTTGAAAGTGATTGTTCATTGCAGATCACCTATGCTTAAATGTGAATTCGAACTCTCCAGAGCATAGAAGGCATCCTCAGTTTTCAGAGTAGATGGGAACATGATTATTGCACCTCCCATGTATCTGTTGAGAAATTATGCTGAGCGAAGATCTTTCGACCGCGATACTTTCCAATAAATGAACTGCAGGGCGTGTTGGCCGCTATAACTGAGATGCCCATCTCTTTCAACTGCTTGAGGCTTAGTCCCCTGCCCACTGCATTCAAATTGGTGATCAATCCATTCATGTTTTCGCTCTTGCAACCAGGCAGGGAAGCCCCCGCCGATGGTTACAGCGGAGCTTCCCTCCTTAGTTGTTTGAATTACCTATCTTTTAAGCAGCCTACATGAAACTCATTTTTAATGACTACCCTGGATAATCACATACGGTATAGCTTGGTCGGCGTATTCGGTGTAGCGAGGTGGGAGATTTATGCGGCTCGCGGCCCTCCTGGGCTCGATACGCACCACTACTTCCTGTCCACCTGTCTTTGCCCGAAGATTGCCCCATGTGTGACTAAGCGTGTACTGCTGAAGCCACTGAATACGGAGTATCTCTGCTTCCCAAAATCCTACCTGACGTGATTTCACGCATTCATATTTCAAATAGTACCAACCGCCAGCTTCCGTCCCGCCAAAGCCGCGTGTAACCGTGTAAACGTTCACCCAACAGGCGAGACCGAACAGGTTATGAGTGATAATCCAAAACCAGGCTAGTGTGGCTCCCAGCCTTTTCAGGAAGCGGAAGCACACCTTATGGTGTGGAATCATTACAGGAGCGGGAATGGAGGCGGAAATCGATGCCGCCTGATTCTCCTTCTCCTGCAGGTATACGAATAAATCCATTTGCTCCACGTCGGCCATAGAATTTAGTTGCCCCCATTGGAGAGAAGCCCTGCACGAAGCGCCCTGAATAGGTATAATCCTTTGGTGACCTTACTGCGTAGCTTGGCCACGGCAATATACTGACGCTGAGCGCGCAGCAAGTCCGGATCGCAAATGACGAAACTGCCGTCAGCGAAAACCACTTTATTCCGGTTTGGATTTTCAAACACGGTGACCGGTTTCCAGTACACAACATTTCCAACCTTTCCGAGCAGGCTTCTTGATGCAGCGTTCCATCCGGCGCGAAGCACAACCTGTGTTCCTACACTGTAGAGCGAAATTGACCCTTTTTGTTTCATCTGAATTTCCTCCATTAAATTAGTGATATTTTATTCCTCGTCCTGCTCCATAACGGTGATTACTGGCTCAAAATTGTCTCCTGGATGCAGCATGGCATATAGTGAAAAGTCCTTCGGGTGGCCGTCAACGGAGAAGGTAACCTGGAAATCAATTCGATCCCCTTCCCCCTTGATCATCTCATTGCGTAGGCTCAACACAAATCTTCCAAGTCGTCCCATTAGCGACTCACATGCAGCTTTCGCAGACTCATCCGGTTCGATGATCTCAAGCCACACTGAACGTGACAAAGCAACGGGATATGTGATTCCTCCTCGCTTGGTCCACGTCGTTATATCCACCAGCAGGCCGTCGCCAATTGCTTCTGCGCGGCTATACTGGGAGAGCAACTTATCATTCTGAATATCATCCATAGTTTCACCCTTCTTTTCATTTCTCTCATTAACGCTAAAGAAACAGCTGGAAGACCAAGGTGGTAAACAGCCTCAGCCGATTGAGCCGTAATTATGGCCATTCCTTCCTAACAGTACATAGCGTATAACGTTGTTCCGATGGACAAAGCGAATGAGGTTGATGAAACACCAATGTCCGGATGACCTCCGATAATTCGCAAGATTGGTTAGGATCAGAAAATCCGCGAGTAAACGGGCGCCGGTTAAGCGAAAGCCGTTCATATGCAGGATGGTTCCTTTCCGGCTGCGGGATTGGAGGGTGAGCGAAGTTGCCGTAAGAGTCAGATCCGGGTAACCTTTTCGGAACTTTTGAATCGCATCCACCGTGAACCTGAATAGTTTCCGTTCACGGGCGTAATAAAAACCGAAAGAAGGATGGTGATGAAGCTCATAAGACCCATCATTTTTCCGACTTACGATAAAGTAGCGATTCAGGTAGCGTCCGGTCAGTTTTGCCCGAAATGTGATAATCATAGCGGCAAGCGGCACACTCATAGTGATCACTAAGCCGAAATAAGCGAAAATGCTAATTGCCTCGAATATCATTCAAAATACCCCCTATTTGGTTCAAAAAAAGAGAACCGCAAACATGCGGTCCTCTTTATTACCATTACAATTTACGCAACGATCTCACTTTGCAGCGCAGCTCTTGGTACGACAGAGGAGACGAAATACTGTGTCCCCGGCTCATCGAAGCTTTCAACCGATTCAGCATTGTCAATGTAGACTGGGTATGAAATGTTCTGTACCCGGTTCAGCAACCCTGAGAGTTCGATTGAGCAACGAATCTTTTCTGATGTGGACAGTGACTTGTATTCGGTCTCTTCTTCCCCATACAGTATGGTGAAGTCAAGGGTCATTTCACCTGTGGATCCGGAATACTTAAAGAGCTGGATTTTCGCCAGATTTAAGAATGAATTCACGTATTCGACCTGCATTTCCGCATACTGAAGCATGAAGTTTTTGATAGTCTGCATATCGACTTTCTTTTCTTCTCGCTCCACCACTATCTCACCATAGATTTCGTGCTGTGTCGTAAGGTCCGTACCCATTTTCAGCTTTGCATCCCGCTCCGCGACGATACTGGAGAGTGCTTCGATTTCAGCTTGCAGAGCCTCTATCTGATTTCCCCGGTTTGCCTGGTAAACGGCCATGATCTCGGCGTTCTCATTTGTTTTCTGCTCCGTCTCTGACGCGAGGAGATAACCTTCCTGCTTAATCGTTTCGCATTGCGACTGGAGTTCCAGCAGCCTAGCTTTGCGGGTTTCTAATTCCGCCGCTGCTTCCGATGCTGTGTGCTCACGTTCGCACGCCGGGCAATGATCGCCGGCTTTGGGCAGGGGCTTCTCTTTGAGTGCTTTGAATTGTTTTAATCGCTCATCGTACTGGAACCGCAGGCTAGCCTTCTTTTCCTGAAGCGGGGCAAGGTCGTGAAGATCGGGTTTAGCCCCATCGACGGCACGCATAAGCCGCGTGAATTCATCTTTAAGGGCGACCAACTTCTTTTCATCGGCCACGACTACGCTCATTGGAACGTCTAGCATACTTTTGATCCGTAGGTAATCGATCTTCCCCTGAACCTTATCCAGAGATTTATCGAGTTCAAGGATCTCAGCCCGAAGCTTCTTCAGCATGAAGTCCGGATTCACCATATCATAGGATTCGATACGGGCTCGATCGTCTTCGTTCAAATTAGCAGTGACAACGGCGTTCTCTATTTTCGGGAGCATCAACACAAGCATGTTGCGTGCTTTAGTCGGCTCGGAAATACCGATCGTGCCGAAGTAGCCAGGAACAAAGATGCTTAGGAACAATTCCATTGGCCCTAAGAGCCTATCGAAATCCCCCTGTTTCGCAGCATGACCGTTCAGGAACAAGGATGTCACCTTACCCTTGCGGACCCGGCAGAATTGGTACCTTGCGGTTGTGCCGTCTTTCTGTGGCCAATCCACGCCGATATCAACCTTTGTTTCTTTGGCGGACTTGTTCTTCAGGCGCTCGAACACTTCCTTCGTTTTGCCTGTCAGGTCACATCCGTAGAAGCACCAGGTAATCGCTTCAGATATAGTTGTCTTCCCTTTTCCATTCCCCCCGCTTATGCGGTTTACATGTCCAAACGAATAGGATTTTTTCGATTTATGGAGCTTGAATCCGGTAATTTCAGCGTCAGTTATCCTCATCCTAATTTCCTCCTGGAATCGATAATAGACCTCGCTCACGTATACTCACCCATTTATCTCCGCCAATAACCACATGGTCCAACACGTCAATACCGAGCAGACTCCCCGCTTCAGATAACCGATTCGTCACTTCAATATCCTCTCTGGATGGAGTCGGATCGCCGGATGGATGGTTATGAGCAAAGATAACAGAGGCGGAACCTCTACGAATCGCAGCCTTGAATACTTCCCGCGGATGAACCAGAGAACTACTCATCGTTCCTACCGAAATGGTTTCCCTACCGAGGACTCGGTTCTTCGTATTTAGGAATAAACATACAAAGTGTTCCTTATCGAAGAATTTCAAGTCACTCACTGCATCCCGTACGTCCTTAGAAGAACGTATAATCAATTCCTCGTCCGGATTCACTCCACCCATGCGGCGTGCCATTTCGAAAACGGCCATCAGGTGGAAACTCTGCTTCTCGTTCAATCCAAACAGTACGGATAGCTCATATTCGGAAAGAGAAGCCAAATAGGGCAACCCCTTTTGGAGAATTTCGTCCGCTGCAATAGAAAGTGGACGATCCCGCATCAGCGGCTCCAAAATGACAATCAGCAGATCCTTGTTTGTCAGAATCCCGGGATTGCAAGATAGGAAATAGACACCCTTTGCTTCCTTGATAGCAGATTTGTTCAGTTCGGAAACGGCCATTCAAAATACCCCCTGGTTTTGTTTTATTATGAAATAAGGAGGGCTTTTGCCCTCCTCCTGTTATCCTCTTACCGGCAGCCTTATCTACTGAGCAATCTACCAATGACGGTGCATTGCTTCAGGGCTTCACGCTGCTGGTGCAGGCGGGATAATTTCATCAACATTACCTTTTGTTGTTGTGCGCTCATTTGAATTGCCCCATACCATCTGCGGGGTCGCCCCCGCGCCGAATGGCAGTGGGGCTTCCTCCTCACATAATGGTTTTTGGTTTACCTAAACCTTCTTATTTCCTCCAGCGCTCTTACTGTTGATGCTTCGGCTTCTATGAAGAAGCCAAGGATGAAGTAGGCAGTCATCCTTTTTTGATCTGTCATACACAGTTCAGCGTGTTCAGCTTGCGGGAGCATTTAAACCAAGATCTCCAGGCTGCAGTCCCGAGAGCACGCGATTTTTAAGCTGTCAAAGCTCAAAACGTCCCGCTTCCCTTTTCTTTTAGCTGGATCATTCGATCTTAACTATGGTCATCAGATCGTCTTGCACAAAATTACCTCCCATGTTTAAACCACAATATCAAACATGATTTGATCGTCTGGCCGTTCGTGTCCGAGCACATGATGCTTGAGCTCATCCAGCCAGAAAGAAAAGCGTTGATGCTGTATCGTCTTTCTATCATTCCGATTGCGAACCTCAAAATAATAATGATTCGGTACCGGGTAGAACGAGAAGCGATGTTGCTTTTCTTCTTTCGTCCAAATCTTCGGTGAGGTCTCTCTGTACCCAAGTGGGGGCTGAAACACGTCAAGATCCACGACCACTTGCAGCCAGTTCACGTTTGTCTCCGCATACTGACTCATAGCGAAAAACCATTCGGAAAGTGGCCGGTCAAGATTAGCTTTCTCGACGTTGCCTTTAGGATTCACCCAGCGGAGCCAAAAGAATGAACGCTCCTTTGTACTGAGTATCGGCCTGTGTTCCACCTGGAGCTGATGATCGCCCAAGGAGCGGGACCACTGATACTGCTTAAGCCGATTCGGCAAAAGTCCGACCTGTGCGAGAGCAACAAGTGCACTGTCAAGCGGAAGTTCGATTGACCATTTGAATGCAATGGATCGCAGCTCCATAGACTAGGCTCCTAACCGAACACCCAGACCAATGGCAGTGCCAAGGGGGAGTGTTCCGCGATATTTTTTCCCGGCCGCTAGAATAACGACGTCATCCGTTTTAAAACCTTCTACCTGCAGCTGCTCGTTGATCATAGAGGACCATACGAGAAGTTCAGCGGGCGATAAGGACATGACGTTTACGGGAACCAAATATGCATTCTCCACCTTAACCAGTCCATCACCGGTGAGGGAGTAAACGGTCTTACCTAGGCTTTGGGCGAACTCGATGTTTTCACGCATGCGCGTTTCAAAACCACCCAGGTTCAGCAGTAGACACACATCTAAGGGTTTGTTTGATATCATTTGAATTACCGCCTTTCAGGGTTCGATTTTATGGGTTATGCAGGGATGGCGAACGTTCCGAGTTTCAGGGGAACATCGTGCTTGATAAAGAGATCAAGCAGCGCCGCTTCATACATGTCTGCATCTTCTTCCGTGACCTGCTTGCCGCGGTTACCGACAATCACTTTGATTGGGTGGGATTTGACAACATCAAAATAGATGCAGTCTTGTTCCCCTTCACTCTCCACGATTGCAATACCGCCGCAAATAAGGCTTTGGTTGAGTTGAATCGAGACCTTTTTAATCATCTGAATTTCCTCCTCTTTTTGGGCATAAAAAAAGAAGATGCCGTAAGCATCTTCCAATTACCGTATGGATATAGGGAATACAGTCAGCCAAACGTAAGTCGGTCGATCAGGATCAAAATCCCAATGACATAGCAGACGAACAAAATGGCCGATTGTTTCTTCGATGGCATAACCATCCATCCTCTCTTTGTATGAATTACCCTCAGCAGCAGTTGACTGCCAGGCTAGGAATTGAACTTCAGAATAAGCTCCTCGAACGTCACCTCGATATCGCCGAGAATGCTCATATCGTCCAAGAGACGAATATACTGCGCGATAAGCGCGTCATCCTCCGCAGAAATGCGACCTTCTTCAACTTCCTGTAGGTCCGTTACCACAAGGGTCCCGCCTTTGTATGTATAATCTACCTGGATCAACATGGCTCAGCCTCCCAATAGTCTCTAAATGATAAATGAAAAGAGGGATTTCACGCATGCGCCAAAAAACGCAACGTGAAAATCCCCCCAAGCCTTCTTCCTATTACCTCGTTTGCCCGTAAGGAAGGACAAGATCCATCGGACGGGGATAACGCTCTTTGAGTTTCCCCAATGAAACCACAACCTTACCGATAATGCCATGCCGCTCCAGCAGTAACTTGTAGCCGTCAATCAGGACCCCATCGCTGAGACTGATCACCGTATCACACTCACATTGCTTGACTGGAAAATCCGAAACGGACAAGGACCCCCCGTTATACGAAGCAGTCTGCGTCTTCATCATATGCTTATATTCTCCTCCACACCGGACACAATGAGTCATGAAAATCACGCCTCCCTTATGTCCTTATTGTATCATGACTTTGAATTTCCCCCAAAAAATTTAGCGATTTCCTGCTTCAATCTCCTTGATTATCTCAAGGTGCCTTGGGCTAGTCGCCGGGTAGCAGGTTATCACATTGAACATCTTGCTTGCCAGCATCCCGATCACGACGATAATCCAATTCCCACACAAGTCTCTTCCAAGAACAAGGCGTGAGGGGGTAACTATTGAAGATACACGGGACTTACGCTTGCGATTGTGTTCAGAGGAGTAACCTTCGATGATGCAGCCATTGAAAATCGCAACCGCAATGTCTAATCGAGTGTATGTACGATCGACATACGCCTCGTTTTCCAACCGGTCAGCAATGTAATGCTCAGCAATTTCAATGTCATAGCCATCGATCATACCATTTACTGCTTTACGAAAACACTCCATTTCATTTGACCAGTTATCCTTGCGGTAGTCCATGTCTTAATTACCCCCCTTTGCGATTTATTGTAGAACGCAAAAAAGGCCCCGGAAAATAAAAAAAGGCATGACCAAATAGGGCATACATTTCTATATCCAGGACCACTTCTTTTAATGTTGTCGAATGACAACGCTCCATCTCCACTGAAAAAGGATCAGCTGAGAAAAATTAGTTTGATTCGTAATAAATCTACTATACCCGAATTTGCGATAGTAGGCAATAAATTCCTGAGGACGTAACGCCTCCACATCCCCTCGTCGAAAAAGAAAAGACCGCACACAAGGAGCGGTCTGGGTCCGGAAAGAGTTTATTCTTTTGCTTGAAAGAAACCGTGAAGTGTAGGGTAAAGCGGCTGTACGCGTGCCATGTCTTTGTGCAGGGCAATTCCAAGATCAATGACCGCGTCATCAACACCCGAAAGGGAGCGCACGTTCATACAGCGAAGCAACAGCTGATGAACCGGATCAAAGATGTCGTGTTTCGGGTTGTCATTGCCGCTATTAGGCTCAACTGTACGACTGACTTGAAAGAATACGTCCTCATGTCGATACACGATCATCCGGGTGATCTCCGATTGGAGCTCGGGGCGGATTTGATCAGGGAATAAAAGCGCTCCAAATAATTCGATATCCTCCGTGGGAATTCCGCCCATTTCAAACCAGGAACGGACACCGGTAAATGTGATTTCTAGATTCATCATCAAATAGGATTCTACGAATAATTGGTCCATCATTTGTGCGTTCATATTTAGTATTGCCCCTTTATAAAGTCTACGCGTGCCACGTGAAGGTCTTCCCCGGAATCTGATTCGAGTGTCACGGCGATTGCGTCTGGAATATCTTTTACAAAAATGCTTGGCGCTTGAGTTTCGCCTTGATATAAGTTTAACACATTATTGTAATTCTCCAAATTTATGATAGGTTTTCCGGTGTAGGGATCTATCATGTTGGTATACGTTATCACTTCTTCAGTTTCCGGTGAAGTGCTACTACTGCCTGGTGTCGTAGGTGAAGATGGTGTAGGAGTGGCAGACGGCTTCGTTACTTGGGTTCGATGTACCTGACGCCCATACGTACCATAAAGCTGCTCAATGCCAAAGGTAAACGTGACGCTTTCGGATGTATTTTCTACGGTTGGCGCAGAGCTTGAAGGTTGTCCGAATGTCCCTTCCGGAAGTGTGGCGGTGCCAGAGTAAGGAATATCCCTCCATGGCTCACCGGTGCTCGGATCGATACCTCGATCGCGATCGAGACTCATGAGATTATCGTTCATCATGATACTTTTAAGCTTGTTTGCATACTGCCTATCCGTTGCGTAGGTCACACGTTGAAGCTCATTCGCAATCGCAAATGGATTATTCATTCTAAGCATGTTTGAATATCGCTTATTTTTATGAAAAAAGTCTGCATGATCATCGAATGATTCCTGGAAGCTGCCGTATGCGCGGAAGCCGGCTGTAATTTGATGGGTTCCTCCATCATCCTCTTCACTTGTTCCTGCATAGCATACAGGGCCCTTCCAACTCCGGTTAGCCTTAATTCCGAAAACGTTGTTACAGATATCAAACTGTCCCCATCCTGATTCTAAAGCCATTTGTGCAAGAGTAACGCTGGCTTTGACCCCGGTAGTGATTTCTGATTGCATGGCATAGGGCGCCCACTGGATGAAAAAAGGAGAGTTTAATACCCCGACTTGAGTAGGAACTGTGACAACAGTACCCGATCCCCCGCCGCTTCCGCCTCCGCTACCCACACCAGAGTTAAGAACTGTCCCTGTGTTCATATCGCGGGTTAAGATGATTCCGGTTTCGTTAAAAGTCGGCGCTGCAGTCTCCATGTAGACGTTGCTAATATATAGCATAGGTTTTGATTTATAATCCCCCACGTCCATTTGGGTAAATTGGATTTCCGACATAGCATCAAATGCTGCTTCACTGGCCACATCCGTCAACTGAGACATAAACAAGACGAAGTTGGTCGGGTCCGTCGCTTCAAGACCCTGAGGGATAAGCTCGTAGTGGAGATGGGGGCCTGTACTCCTGCCGGTATTCCCCGATAGGCCAATAATTTGTCCCTTCTTTACAATTTGATCAACACCAACGAGTGCATTGCTCAAGTGTAGATAGCGTGTCGTTCCAGGCAATTCCGTATCAGAGCTTTCGATCTCAACATATATACCGGCATTCTGGGTCGATTCCGGATCCGACGTTACCGGGTAGGATACCTTTTTTACGACACCATCCTGCGAGCTTGATACTGGCGTACCGACTGGTACACCAATATCAAGCCCGGTATGGAAGCTTTTTTCTCCTGTTACTGGGTGAATTCTCTCACCAAACCCATCAGTAATGCTTTTCTCAAGGTCTTCTTTATATATTTGCGGTGGGAGAAACTTTTCCGACAAGAATACCTGAGCCGCTATTGCCTGACCAGAAGAAACTGCCGAAGCGATCATATAGAAGAACAAGAACAAGGCAAGCAAAATCGCATAGACCCACCAGAAGGAGACGAAATGAGAGGCAACCTTTTTGCCGATCTCCTTCTTCAACTTATCTTTCAGCTTACCCTTAAACTGGTTCTTGAGGGTATTCCCAGCTTCTTTCAAATTCATTTGCGGTAAATTTAGGAGAGCCAATATTCCCCCCCCTATTCTTGTATATTCGTCCGATTTTTAGGCCGACGGGTCTGCTGTACTTCTAGCGAAGGATTAGTTCCCTTGTTACCATCTGACTCTGTCACTCTATTGTTCTGGCGGTTCGGCTGAGCATTCTGAGTCGAATTCTTTACAACAGAAACGGTTTCTTCGACCACTGTTTTGTTCTGGCGGTTCGGCTGAGCATTCTGTGCCGAATTCTTTACAACAGTAACGGTTTCTTCTACCAGTGTTTTATTCTGGCGGTTCGGTTGACCATTCTGCGGCGAATTCTTGACAACAGTAACGGTTTCTTCAGTCACTCTTTTGTTCTGGCGGTTCGACTGAGCATTCTGTGCCGAAT
>NZ_LN831203.1:199354-203448 GCF_001368795.1 Paenibacillus ihuae | reverse complement strand
GGACAATATTCCCTGATAGCTCAGTTGGTAGAGCACTCGACTGTTAATCGAGTTGTCACAGGTTCGAGTCCTGTTCGGGGAGCCATGCTCTCATAGCTCAGCAGGTAGAGTGCTTCCATGGTAAGGAAGAGGTCACCGGTTCGAATCCGGTTGAGAGCTCCACAGATTTACAAGGCCCGTTGGTCAAGGGGTTAAGACACCTCCCTTTCACGGAGGTAACATGGGTTCGAATCCCATACGGGTCACCAACTATTCATTATCTTCACCCTTTGAGGGCATACATATGGAGGCTTAGCTCAGCTGGGAGAGCATCTGCCTTACAAGCAGAGGGTCGGGGGTTCGAACCCCTCAGCCTCCACCATAATCGTCCTCATAATTGAAGAGATTATGGGTAATCTATAAGTATCCATCATAGGGGATTCGCCAAGTGGTAAGGCAACGGACTCTGACTCCGTCATCATAGGTTCGAATCCTATATCCCCTGCCAAATGCGAGCCATTAGCTCAGTTGGTAGAGCACCTGACTTTTAATCAGGGTGTCGAAGGTTCGAGTCCTTCATGGCTCACTTTGATTAAAACTTGTACTATGCGCGTGTGGCGGAATGGCAGACGCACCAGACTTAGGATCTGGCGTCGTAAGACGTGGGGGTTCAAGTCCCTTCACGCGCACCACTTATTTGCGGACGTGGCTCAGCGGTAGAGCATCGCCTTGCCAAGGCGAGGGTCGCGGGTTCGATTCCCGTCGTCCGCTCCATAATTTTTGCGCCCTTAGCTCAGCTGGATAGAGCGTTTGACTACGAATCAAAAGGTCGGGAGTTCGAATCTCTCAGGGCGCGCCATTTTGTATTTTTTCTATGAATCATCAATATATTAACGGGATGTAGCTCAGCTTGGTAGAGCACCTGGTTTGGGACCAGGGGGTCGCATGTTCAAATCGTGTCATCCCGATTTTCACCTTTGCGGGTGTAGTTCAATGGTAGAACTTCAGCCTTCCAAGCTGATAGCGTGGGTTCGATTCCCATCACCCGCTCCATAATTTTATATCTTTTCGGGATGTAGCTCAGCTTGGTAGAGCACCTGGTTTGGGACCAGGGGGTCGCATGTTCAAATCGTGTCATCCCGATACTTCAGTCTTGGCTGACAAAACTCTTACTCCGGTAGGAGTTTTTTGTTATAAATTTAAACTTCGCTTGCCCCTCCCAGGATATCACAAACCCCGATTTCTATTCTTCTTCAATCCGTGTATAATGCAATCAATACCTACACGCTGTGTAAACCTTGCACATAAATACGGATTAACTCAGCCATTCTAATTTAGTATAGGTTCATAAATATTTTATGACTGTATAATGAATGAATTTGGTGTATAATCGTAATTACTGCAACGCTTTACAGCGTAATAAATTGGAGATTTCCTAGTGGTTTTACTGTATGATATGAGGAAAGCTTCAAATAGACAATGTTAAGGACATTGATCCGGAAGAGGATGGGGGGAGCAGCATGACCGAACTTACGACAGCTGTCAGCAAAAGCAATTCCAACAATCTGCTGCGGCGTGACGTACGGTTCCTGGGGAATATCTTGGGCGAAGTCTTGGTACATCAAGGCGGCAACGAATTGCTGGAGATCGTGGAGAAGATCCGCGAAACCAGTAAATCACTGCGCTCATTGTTTTTGCCTGAACTGCACAATGAATTTAAAGAGCTGATTAATTCACTGGATCCTGAAAATCGTCACCAAGTAATACGGGCGTTCGCCATTTATTTTCAACTGGTGAATATCGCCGAGCAGAATCACCGGATTCGCCGTAAGCGTGACTATGAACGCTCAGCGGGGGACACGGTACAGCCGGGTTCTATCGAAAGTGCGATTCAGGAGCTACGCGAACGGGATTTCTCCCAAGAGGATGTTCATGAGATCATGAACGGCCTGTCTTTGGAGCTGGTCATGACGGCTCACCCTACGGAAGCAATGCGGCGGGCTATTCTTGATATCCACAAACGGATATCCGACGATGTAATGGGCTTAGACAATCCAACGTTAACGTTCCGTGAGCGGGAACAGCTCCGCGAGAAGCTGCTGAATGAAGTCATTACCCTGTGGCAGACGGATGAACTGCGCGACCGCAAACCTACTGTGCTGGATGAAGTACGTAATGGGATGTACTATTTCCATGAGACGATCTTCCAAGTGCTGCCGGATGTGTATCAGGAGCTTGAACGATGTTTGAGTAAATATTATCCGGGTCAGAACTGGCACGTACCGACGTATCTGCGTTTTGGATCCTGGATCGGCGGGGACCGCGACGGAAATCCTTCGGTAACTGCCGCTGTTACTCTTCAGACCCTGCGTTTACAGCGTAAGCTTGCGATCCGGGAATATCAGCGTATTATGCGTGAACTGATGCAGTATCTGAGCTTTAGTACAAGCATTGTCAGTGTCACTACCGAACTGGTGGATTCCATCGAAAAAGACCGGAACATCATTAACCTCAACCGGGTCGATGCCTGGCGCAATGATAATGAACCTTACCGGATCAAGCTAAGTTATATGATCTCAAAGACACAAAATGTGCTTGATGATGAGAAAAAAGGCACTCCTGAGCGCTACTCATCACCGCAGCAATTCATAGATGATTTGAACGTGATTGACCGCAGCCTGCGTCACCACTATGCCGATTATGTTGCGGACACTTATATTAAGAAGCTAATCCGTCAGGTAGAGCTGTTCGGCTTCCACACTGCGGCTCTGGATGTCCGCCAGCATAGTCAGGAGCATGAAAATGCGATGGCAGAAATTCTGGCTAAAATGAACATCACGCAGGATTATGCCAATATGCCGGAAACGGATAAGGTGAAGCTGCTGGAATCGCTGCTTAATGATCCGCGTCCACTGACTTCCCCGTACCAGTCATATAGTGAGAGTACGGAGGAATGCCTCGCGGTGTACCGTACGATTTTTATGGCACAGGAAGAATACGGCAAACAGTGCATCACCAGTTATCTGATCAGTATGGCAGAAGCGGCCAGCGACATTCTGGAAGTTATGGTATTCTCCAAAGAGGTTGGCTTGTTCCGCAAAGATAATGATGGAACGGTCGTCTGCACTTTGCAGGCAGTACCACTCTTCGAGACGATTGATGACCTGCATGATGCACCTGAGATTATGAAGACACTGCTCAACATGCCGATTTATCGTGAAGCGGTTAGAGCGATGAACGATCTCCAGGAAATCATGCTCGGTTATTCCGACAGCAATAAAGACGGCGGAGTGGTGACTGCGAACTGGGAGCTGCGTGTGGCCCTTAAACAAATTACCGCTACGGCGGATGAATTCGGCATCAAGCTGAAGTTCTTCCATGGACGCGGCGGTGCACTCGGACGCGGCGGCATGCCGCTGAACCGCAGTATTCTTGCCCAGCCTGCTTCAACTATTGGCGGCGGGATTAAGATTACCGAGCAGGGCGAAGTGATTTCTTCCCGGTATTCAATGAAGGGTATTGCTTACCGGAGTCTAGAGCAAGCTACTTCTGCACTGGTAACTGCAGCTATTCATGCTAGAATGCCTCAAGCAGATCTGTATGAAGCCAAATGGGATGAAATTGTGGCCCGCATCTCCGAAGTTTCATTAGACAAATACCAGGATCTGATCTTCCGGGATCCGGATTTCCTGACTTTCTTCAAGGAATCGACACCACTGCCTGAGGTTGGAGAACTTAATATTGGTTCACGCCCATCCAAACGGAAGAACAGTGACCGATTCGAGGACCTGCGTGCAATTCCATGGGTGTTCGCCTGGACGCAGAGCCGTTACCTGCTTCCTGCCTGGTATGCTGCCGGAACCGGACTGCAGAGCTTCTACGAGGGGAAAGAAGAGAACCTGAAAATCATGCAGACTATGTATGAGAACTTCTCCTTCTTTACCACGCTGATTGATACGCTGCAAATGGCGATTGCTAAGGCCGACCTGGTTATTGCCAAGGAATACGCCACCATGGGCAAAAATGATGAAGCCCGCCAGCGGATCTTCGGTCAGATTGAAGCAGAATTCAAGCTGACTTCAGAACTGATTCTTAAGATCACTGGTCAGCAGGAT
>NZ_LN831203.1:137479-199317 GCF_001368795.1 Paenibacillus ihuae | reverse complement strand
TAACGTTCCGGTTATTCAGGAATCCATCCGTCTGCGCAACCCTTACGTTGATCCGCTCAGCTACCTTCAGGTGCAGCTGTTATCGGAGCTCAGAGCCCTGCGTGAAGTTGAGGGTGATGACGCTGAACTGCTGCGTGAGGTACTGCTTACGATCAACGGTATTGCCGCCGGTCTCCGGAATACGGGCTGATGCCCGGAATTTTTACAGTCTAGAGGAATAGGCTCTGAATCATTCGCAGCCTGAAAATAAAGAACGCTCTATACCCAACATAAGTGCCGGTTTAAATCTGAAATCAGATTTAAACCGGCACTTATCTATTGTAATGACATTGTCCGCAGAAGTTACATTAGAAAACAAATAAGGTAGAACTGCTTCAACCAGTTACATCCCCCTCAGGCATCTTCTACCGAGTCGGGCGGAGGGTTATGTAGTAGCCCTGCCGAAGAAGCCGCAGGGCTTGCTGGGCTTATCTATTGAAGCCGCTGTACTCACGCGGCTTTCGAGTCTTCTGCCCCTCCATTGTTACCGGGAGGGAACTTTGGGTAAGTAAAAAGTATATGAACTTCCGGTGATAGAGCGGCGGAGAGAAAGTTTGGATACTTACGGAGCGATAGCGTCCGCCTTTATGGTCGGATTCCTACCGCAGACAGCGGTTAAAATTAAGGAATCTGAGCATAACAGCGGCCGGAAGTCCAAATCTTTCCCGGAGCAAGCGAATAATCGGCGGACTTGAAGTGTAAATGCTTTTGCCCAAATTCCCTAGAAGGTAACAAGACAATCCTTGATTTTTACTGAAACTTGAATTACGATTTAAATGCTTGTACCGTGGACATTCAAGAGATGGAATACCAAGGGCGGCAAGTCTGGGGGAGTTAACAGGTGGAGAATTTGGAAGGCAGATTGACAAAGCTCGCCTTGAAAGGCGACCAAAGGGCATTTGCCGAGCTTGTGGAACTATATAAAGACAAGATATATCATCTGGCTTACCGGATGCTGAACAACCGGCACGAAGCGGAGGATATTGTTCAGGAAACTTTTTTGCGTGTATACCGAAATTTAGACCGTTATGATGATAAACAGAAATTTTCAACCTGGATTTATAGGATTGGAACGAATCTATGTATAGACAGGCTGCGTAAGCGGAAGCCGACCTATTCGCTCGATGCTGAAATGAACGATCAGGAAGGCATTGACGGCTATTCGATGATTCCGAGTGACAATGTGACCCCTGAGACCGAACTGCTGCTCTCAGAGACGCAGGGGCTGATCTACGAGGCTATTGATAGTTTGCCCGTGAAATACCGGTCTGTAATGATTTTGCGCTATTTGCAGGATTTGTCGCTACAGGAGATCAGCGATGTGCTGGACATGCCGGTAACGACAATTAAGACCCGTGTACATCGTGGACGTGAATTTTTACGTAAAAAATTAGGACCTAAATTGTAAAAAATGATGTTTTTTTTGAAACGTATTTTCGGGAGCACCGTATGTAAGTTAAGCAAGTCTTATGCGCCCTGCCCCTTTGTCTTGAAATAATTAAATAGCACTCATGAAAGGATTGGCTCCTATGGAATGCAAACTGGCCGTCTCTATGATGCATGATTACTTGGATGACGACTTGCCCGAACTGCAGCAGAGGGAATTGAAGGAGCATCTTCTATCCTGTCCGGATTGCCGTGCAAAGTTCAAAGAACTGGAACAAACCGATATGCTGATGTTCTCCCTGATGCACCAGAGTCCTGTGGCTTCAGAGGATCTTGTAGGCCGGATTATGAACTCATTACCGAAACCCAAGAAGGAGAGAGCCTTTATCACCTGGATCAAAAGATATCCTGCCCTTACGGCGGCGTCCCTATTTATTCTTGTGATGCTTATGAGCTCTGTTACTTTTTGGAACCAGGATGGGCAGCTTGTCGTCAGAGGCGTTGACCTCGACCAGGTCGTAATTCAAGGGGATACGGTGATCGTACCCTCCGGCAAAACAATATCCGGAGATCTTACAGTGGAAAACGGTAAAACCCAGGTGTACGGTGAAGTTAACGGTAATGTAACGGTAATTGACGGGACTCTCTATAAGGCATCAACAGCTCATATTTCCGGGCAAGTCAAAAGCATAGACCAAGCGGTAAGTTGGCTCTGGTATAAAGTGACGAACATGTTCTCTGAAGTTGCCTACCGTTAATACCATGGCCCTTTATGCAGAAATATTATTTGCGCCTCTTTTTCCGGAAAGATGGCGCTTTTTTGTTGCCTGGAAATTCCATTATCAGAAATCTCCAGGCAGCTAAACTTGCAACCTGAGCGTGAACGTTATAACCTAGATATGATACAGATCTTACAGACAATTTACATAAACCCAGCTAATATGAAATGACGGGGGTTTTAGGCAATGAGTTATTTTACCGACTTAACATGGAAAGAATCCATTAAAGATATAATTGATATTCTGATCGTCAGCTATATTATCTACAAAGTCCTGAACATGGTCCGCGGTACACGGGCAGTTCAGCTGCTTAAGGGGATACTGGTGCTGGTCATCATTTGGGCGCTGAGCACTATCCTGGATCTGTATACCCTGAAATGGCTCATGAACCAGATTTTCACCTTCGGGATATTTGCAATCTTTATCATCTTTCAGCCGGAACTGCGCAGGGGGCTCGAGCAGCTTGGTCGGGGTAAGTTTTTTGGGCGGGCTTCAGAGAATGATGAGGAGATCAGCAGACTAATCGGTGAGGTTATTAAAGCCCTTAATTATTTAGCACAGCGAAAAATTGGGGCATTAATTGTTTTTGAAAGAGCCACGGGTCTTAACGAATATACCGAATCAGGCATTGCTATGCGTTCTGTCGTAAGTTCGGAGCTGCTGATCAACATCTTTATTCCCAATACGCCGCTGCATGACGGTGCGCTGATTATGCAAGATGGCCAAATTGCTGCCGCTGCCTGTTATCTGCCGTTGTCGGAGAATCCATTCATCAGCAAAGAGCTGGGGACACGCCACCGCGCAGCCATCGGGATCAGTGAAGTGGCGGATTCTGTGTCTGTTGTGGTATCCGAAGAGACCGGACAGATTTCTCTGGCGATTAACGGACAAATTGTGCGGGATATTAAGGAAGAATCGCTCATCTCCAAGCTCCATCAGGAACTGAGCGCATCTTCCCCGCTGAAGGAGAAGAGCTCTGCTTTCTGGAAACGGAGAGGGGGCAAAAACAATGGATAAGTGGATGAAGAATAACAACTTCAACAAGATTCTTGCTCTTGTCTTCGGCATTATTTTATGGACAATTGTGCATGTGGATACCGCGCCAACGAATCAGACCACAGTCAGCACCCAGTCCAAGATCATTGAGAATGTCAAAATAGAACAGGTTGGCATTGATAACGAGATGTATGTATACACCTTTGATGCGGATAGTGTAAGGATGGAGGTCCGGGGGAAAAACTCCGATCTTAATTTCAAACTATCGGATGCCTACAACGTTATGGTTGATTTAAGTGATGTCGGACCCGGGGATACTACGCTTCCGCTGAATTACGATCTTCCCAGCGGAGTATCGCTGGTCGAAATGATACCGTCAGAGGTAAATGTGCATGTGGAACTGCGGAATACCAAGTCTTTTCCGGTTACCCTTGTTACCAACGGTACGCCTGCAGAAGGCTACCAGCTAGGGACAGCGGTTATTGATCCTGCCGAGGTAGAAGTAACGCTTCCGGCCAGTGAACTGGGTAATGTGTCGAAGGTTCAGGGTACCCTTGAACTCGATGGGGATAGTGCAAACATTACAGAGAAAAAAGTGAAGCTGGCGGCTTACGATAGCAGCGGCAATGAAATAAAGAACGCCGTTATTGAGCCTTCAACCGTGTCTGTAGAGCTGCCGGTTACACTTCCGTTTAAAAGCTTGCCCCTGGATGTAAGCTTCACCGGCCAGTTGCCAGGTTCGCTCGTACTGTCGCGGGTCACTCCTGAGGTGGATACGGTAACGGCATATGGAAACGAGGAGGCGCTGGCCGGATTATCCTCTTATGAGGCGTCGCTAGATTTGAGCTCCATTAAATCGGCCGGTACAGAGCAGATAAAGCTGGAGCTTAAACCGCCGGAGGGAACCGCAAAAATCGAACCCGCGGCGGTAAGTGTCACTGTCTCTGTTGCCCAAATTGCTGAGCGGACAATGGAGAATATTCCGATCAAGCTGGAGGGTGTGGGCAGCGGCCTGACAGCGGTCGTAACGGATCCCGTTGCCAAAGCTGTTACGCTGACTTTATCCGGGGCGCCGACACTGCTGGATCAGCTCGATCAGGATAATATTAGTGTTGTTGCGGATGTTGGAGGACTGGCCGCTGGTGTTCATCAGGTATCTCTGCAAATCTCGATGCCGCGGTTTATATCACTCGTCAATTCTTCACAGCCGCATATAGTTACTATAGATCTGCAAGCGCCAGCCACACCGGGGACAACTGATAATCCCAATACAGGGAGTGTCCCCACCCCTGAGCCGAGCTCTGAGCCTGTCTCCGGGGAGGAGGCGGATACTGAGCCTTCCAATAGCGGAGGTGCAGCTACCGCGACCCCAGCCCCTACAGCAGGCATTTCCGAGAACAGCAGTACTCCTGCCGGCAGCGGAAATGCCAATAATGCAGCGAGTACCGGCGGAACGTAACTTTTTATACGGGAACACGTCTATTTTACAGTAGTATAGTTACACAGAATCAGGATTCTTTCATACAATAATTCATTAAGCTATATAAGATGAACTTAAGAATGGAGCTTTATACATAACATTCTTAAGTTCACATTCTACAATGTAGCGTATTTAAAGGAGAAAAAAGATGGGTAAGTATTTTGGAACTGACGGTGTGCGCGGAGTCGCAAACCAGGAATTGACAGCAGAAATGGCTTATAGTATTGGCCGCTGCGGTGGTTATGTACTGGCAGGGAATGTAGAGAAGCCAAAAGTGGTTATCGGTATGGATACACGGATTTCCGGTCCGCTGCTGGAATCAGCACTTGTAGCCGGATTACTGTCTATTGGTGCCCATGTTATCCGTATAGGTGTTGTAAGTACACCCGCTGTGGCATATATTACCAGATTGTTGAAGGCTGATGCGGGTGTAATGATATCCGCTTCACACAATCCGGTGGAGGACAACGGAATCAAGTTTTTCGGCGGAGACGGATTTAAGCTGACGGATGAAACGGAACTGCGGATTGAAGAACTGATGGACGCAGAGAAGGATGAGCTCCCCCGTCCTGTAGGCGCGGGTCTCGGTATGCTTACCGTGGACAACGACGCCAAGTACCTGTATCTGGAATACCTCAAGACAACGATTTCCAATCGTTTTGAAGGCATTAAGGTTGTACTGGACTGCGCGCACGGAGCGGCTCATGAGCTGGCCCCGCGGTTGTTCAAAGAGCTTGGTGCTGAAGTCATCTCTATTGGAGCAGAGCCGGACGGCCTCAACATTAATGACGGCTACGGTTCGACCCATCCGGAGAAGCTCCGTGAAGAAGTGCTGCGTCATGGCGCGGACTTGGGACTTGCTTTTGACGGCGATGCTGACCGTTTGATCGCTATTGATGAAACGGGCGATGAGATCGACGGTGACTTTATCCTCTGCATCTGCGGAGATGCTATGAACCGTGCAGGCAAGCTGAAAGATGCAACAATTGTTTCTACGGTCATGAGCAACATCGGCTTCTATAAAGCAACAGAAAAACTGTCACTGAATACAGCTAAAACGGCTGTCGGTGACCGTTATGTAATGGAAGAAATGCGCCGTGGCGGCTATAACCTAGGCGGAGAGCAATCCGGTCATGTAATTTTCCTTGATTACAATACAACCGGTGATGGTATTCTGACTGCAATCCAGCTGGTTGATACGATGAAGGCTTCAGGGAAGAAGCTGAGCGTGCTGAAGTCAATGATGACTAAATATCCGCAGGTGCTCGTGAATGTGCGGGTACAGGATAAGACCAACTACCCGAACAATCCGGCCATTGAGGCGGCGATCCAAGAAGTAGAAGGTAAACTCGGCGACAATGGCCGCGTGCTGGTACGTCCTTCGGGAACAGAACCGCTGATTCGTGTTATGGCGGAAGGTCCGGATAAGTCTGAGCTGGATCTGTATGTCGGACGAATTGTGGATGTCGTTCAGCGTGAATTGGTTTAATATACGTATAATATGATGGGCCAGCAGAGCCGGTGGATAGAGATAAGCTCTTTAACTGCCGGCTGTATGGCTATTTTGTGAGATTTTTCTGCAAATTCCAAAGGTTTCAAGCATTATTGCATTGCCAAAAGTGATGTGAGGTGCATATAATGATTAGGTGTCATTCCAGAAGGAAAGCGGGGATAGTAAGGTTACAGCAATAACAAGCGCCAGAGCTTGATCTTGCGCGGGGGAGAAGGGACAGCCGGAACTGCCAGCTTTAGGGGCAAGGCTTGAACGGATCACGGCAGATGTAAGCTGACGAGGTGGAGGTGTTCGAAATGTTCGGCGGGGACCTCCCGGTGATGCACCAGAGCCGTAAATGGAAGCGGAAAATGAGAGGGCGACCTTTCACACAACGCTTTTGTGGGTGCAGGAAGAATTGAATTAACTCATGGGTATGCGCTAAACGGAAGAAACAGATGTTTCTGCTGCGGCAGAGGAGAAGACTGTGCATGTCATGAACTACCTATGCAGGTGACAGGTTTATTTTGTTGAGTGTCTCAAGACAACAGAATATTTGCTTATTCTCTAAACATGCCGCACGGCACGTTTCTTTCCTTATGCCGCCCACATTACGATAAATTGGACGGAGGAAAATATAATGTGTGGTATTGTAGGATATATTGGTAATCAGAATTCGCAGGGAATCTTGGTAGAGGGTTTGAAGAAGCTGGAGTATCGCGGGTATGATTCGGCAGGTATTGCCGTATTCACGAAGGAAGGCCTGCAGGTTGTTAAGGCACAGGGCCGTATGGCTAACCTGGAGTCAAGACTTGAAGCCACTCCGCTGACAGGAAGTGCTGGAATCGGGCACACCCGTTGGGCGACTCACGGTAAACCTTCCGACGAGAACTCCCACCCGCACACGGATGAAAGCCAGAAGTTCTCGGTCGTGCACAACGGGATTGTCGAAAACTACCTGGACCTCAAAGAAGAGCTGATTGCCGGCGGATGCCATTTCTCTTCCGAAACAGATACAGAGGTTATTTCCCATCTGATCGCCCGTGAATATGAAGGAGATATCGTTAAAGCTGTGCAAAAAGCGATCACTTTCATGCGCGGAGCGTTCGCACTGGGTGTTCTGACTGAATATGAGCCGGATAAACTGGTAGCTGTGCGTCAAGCCAGCCCGCTGATTATCGGTCTTGGCGAAGGCGAAAACTTTATCGGGTCGGATATTCCTGCTCTGCTGGAATACACCCGCAACGTATTTATTTTGAACGACGGCGAAATGGCTGTATTGACACGGGATGCTGTCGAACTCATGACGATCCAAGGCAACTTTATTTCTCGGGAAATGATTACTGTCGATTGGGATGCTGTTACCGCAGAAAAAGGCGGCTACGAGCATTTCATGCTGAAAGAAATCCACGAGCAGCCTAAGGCTTACCGTGATACTATGCGCGGACGCATCAATGCTGAAGGCACTAAAGTGATTCTGCCAGAACTCAATCTGACTGAAGAACAAATCAAGAATATCCGCAACATCCAGATCGTTGCCTGCGGTACTGCATACAACGCTGGTCTTGTAGGACGCAACCTGATCGAGTCCCTGGTTCGTATTCCGGTAGAGAACGATATCGCTTCGGAATACCGTTACCGTGCTCCGATCGTAACACCGGAAACACTGGTTATCGTAGTGAGCCAATCCGGTGAGACTGCAGATACACTGGCTGCACTGCGTGAAGGTCAAGCTAATGGTGCGCATGTACTGGCAATCACCAACGTGGTGGGCAGCTCCATCGCACGTGAAGCTAATGATGTGCTGGTTACCCTGGCTGGACCGGAAATCGCTGTAGCTTCCACCAAAGCCTATACTTCGCAGATTATTGCGTTTACATTGCTTGGTCTGTATATGGCTGAAGTACGCGGAACGCAAACCGATGAGCAAGTCGCTGAGATTCTTGCAGCCATGAACAAACTGCCTGAGCAGGTAGAAGAAGTTCTGGCACAGAAGGACGCCATCAAAACTTATGCGGAGCAAATCTCCGCGCACAAGCACCTGTTCTTCATCGGCCGCGGCGTAGACTACGCAGTAGCTCAAGAGGGCTCGCTGAAGCTGAAAGAAATCTCCTACATTCACTCTGAAGCCTATGCTGCAGGTGAACTGAAGCACGGAACACTGGCGCTGATCGAAGAAGGCGTACCGGTTATTGCCCTGGCAACCCAGGAATCCGTTCTGGAGAAAACCGTCAGCAACATCAAGGAAGTGAAGGCCCGCGGCGCAGACGTACTGGCGATCACTCACGAAGAGCATGTAACCGACCTGCTGAGATCCGTCGATCAGGCGTTCGTTATTCCTAAGACACTGCCACTCTTGACTTCCGCGTTATCGGTAGTCGTTACCCAATTGCTGGCTTACTACGCTTCGCTGGCCCTGGGCCACGATGTGGATAAACCACGTAACCTGGCGAAGAGTGTAACGGTGGAATAAGGGTTAATAGTAGTAAAGATTGGTGTATGGTGACATTATAGTTGGTTCCTTTACAACAAAGTCAGTGCCTTTACAATAGAGTTGGTGTCAGAGTGTTTATTGGCAGCCACTCTTGATTAAAATGCAATTAAGAGCATCTAGATCACAGCAAAAAAATTTATATCTAATGGCTTCGCCCTTTGTATTAGGGGGCGGAGCCATTAGTCATTTTTGGGGCTATTATCGGGGTACAGAGGAACTTTCAGGAGGTAGCGAGTTTGTCTAAGCGGGGCGGAAGAAAAGAAAAGCTGCAAAGTAAATATCTAAAGAAGGAGGGGACAAGGAATTGGAGAAAGCTATTGTCCCCATCTATTTAAGTTTCCACTCCGCACTTAAAGTTTGCCGCTGACGACTTAAAGTTTGCTTACGAGCCGACGAATTTCAGGTATCCACACCTGATTTCGCTCGGCTTTTTTCTCGCTCTTTACTCAGGCATTTTCCCTCAGGCATTTCCCCTCAGGTTTTCCCTTAATTGTTTTCCCAGACCTTTTATCTGCCATTATTTTTATTGACACAAAGGAACTAAGGTATTAATATTGTGAAAAATAGATTCCAGTATATTACTTTAATTTGAATGTAATTAATTTATTTCCAAATATTTGGATTTTATTTCTTTAAGGGCATTCTTATTTCAGTAAATGGCAGGGCTTTCATTGGAGTCCATTTTTGCCGTAAGAGGATTATTATGATGATAAGGGGGATAAAGTGCCATTGGCGGACAATATCGAATGGGATGCTCTTAATCCGATCGAACGCTACAGGCTGAATCGGAGCAGGATTCCGGAATTTCGTATGGGAACGTACCGGGCAGATCCCGGTGAAGTGATTTTGCTTGCTCTCTATACGGTAGATTTGGTATTGAAGCAGGAAGGAAAGGCCCAATACCATTTTTATATTCTGGATGATGACTCCATAGGCCATTTGATGGGAGAGGCCTTGGGAAGAATTTTTGAGCCGGGATTACTGAAATACGCTTTCATTGCAGTAGATGAAGCTAAGCTTGTTTACCGGTTTACCGCAGCGAAGAAATTCAAAATCAGAGATGACAGAGTCAAACAGCTTAGAATAAACAGTTGGGGCAGAGAGTATATTTTGGAATCCAAGCTTTTAGATACGCAACGAGATATCTTTGAAGCTCTGCATTCGTATTTTACACAGTATTTCAGAATTCATCAGCCTGTTTATGCAAACGTTTGCGCAATATTGCTGTCAGAAATCAACAATCAAAGCGCTGAGCAGATCCAGTCTTTGAACAATTTGCTAGACATTAAGCTGCTGTCTTGAGGAGGACCGGACACTACATGGACAACATTGCACAAGTTGCGGCAAAACTGGACATCATCCAGAGAACCTCGTTAACTCTATACGGCCGTTACGATTTAAATAAATCCATCATATGGATGGTGGAGGAAATGGGCGAGGTGGTAGCGGCGGTTCGCAAGGGGAAATCGAAGGAGGACATCACGGGGGAACTCGGAGATCTCCTGGCCTGGATTTTATGCCTTGGAAACATATTGGATATTCAAATATCCGAAGCATTAGAGCGAACGTTTACAAAGGAAGTGAACCGGCAACTCCGGCAATACGGTTGCTTGAAATATGCCGCTCAAGAACCGGGACTTCAATCGGATGGTTCAGAGGCGGATTTGAATAATGCATAGTAGGGAAATCGGCATGCCATTCGGAAAGCTGGTTGTTCATTCCCCTAATCCCGCCTATCTGGCTGAGCGTGTGCTTGGACAAGCCTCATACACCAGAACGTTTGCCGAGAGCCGATATCAACTTTATCTGCACAGGGAACTGCCGCCGGAAACGGAGTTTTACCGCCAAGAAATGCTTGAAAGAGGAATATATCTCGGGCACCATCACGGTGTTTCGGGAAGAATGCGGCTAGATCGCGATTCGTTGAGCATTACACTTGGAAGCGAGTCGCAGCAGGCTTATGAGAAAATCGTATGGTCTTACGCACTGAAGCAGATCTTTACCTGTATGGCCTTGAGGCATGGCGCATTGCACCTGAAAGCCTCCATGCTGTTGAAAAAGGGGAAGGCCATCCTGCTTCTGGGGAGGGGGAAAAGCGGTAAAACAACACTTGCCTCGTATTTGGAGCAAACAGGTTATTATTTTGCCGGAAATACGCATGTCATGGTAAAAGATCATGAAGCATGGGCCATTCCTAGCTGGAGACGGATAAGAGATTCCGCTGGACGTGAGAGCTATATTTTGCCTGAGCATCGGGAACCGGCTAATGGAACAATTCATGCGATTTATGTTATCGATTGCAACCGAGAAGGGCAATTCGCTTGCTCCCCGCTGGATAACAGAACGGCTTTGTCTTTTATGACTTATTTTGCAGCGGCAGCGGGAAATTATGATTTGAAGGAGGACCTAGTCGATTACCACCGGGATGCCGGATTTTCGGAACGTATGAGCCTGTTAGCCGCAGAAACTGTTTTAATCAAGCATTTGCTCCGAAACTTCAAGTTGCGTTATCTAAGTGCGGATATTTTCGATCCGGTGTGCGCGATGAAAGTACGTGATCATTTTCATGAAGGGATGGGATTATGAAGATAGCTATCGTGCCTTCGGCCGATCTGTCATATAACTCTGGCAGTATTATTTATGCAAAGAATTTATTTGCCTTTCTGCATTCTCAGGGTCATGAAGCATATTTGTTGGGGAGCAAACCTCCGGATGACGTGAACGAAGAGCTTATGAGATACATAGAAATCGCCCCCTGTTTGCTGGAACATCCTATTATAGACGATCGTGAAGTAAGCTCAGCCGCTTATGCCCGATCGTTGTCGGCCATCGTTAGCTATTTAGTAGAGCTTCATGAGGAAGTGGGACTGGACTTGATTCATGCCCATTATGGTTCCTTCAACAGCTTTGGCGCATATGTGGCTTATGGATTGACGGAGGTGCCATATATCGTGTCCAGCTTCGGCAGGGATGTTAACCTCGGATACGAGCATGACCGGAGAATCAAGTGGTTGATTGACGGAAGCTTTTCAAACGCCAGTCGGATCCTGGTTACTGACGAAACCCTCAATAATAAGATATGCGGTATGTATCCCTCGGAATTTCTGCACCGGAACATTCAGGAAATTCCGATGCCTCTGGATGAGCGGATTTTCGGGGAAGGTAAGCTGGGTATAGACGAAGAGTTGCCCATTCTGGCCACCATCAACTCCTGCTTCAGCCCCGAAAAGGGGATTATGTCCATACTGGCCGCTTTCGCGGAAATCGTAAGGAAGATACCTTGCCGTTTAGTCATTGCGGGTCAGGACGACCATCCGGAACAAATACACCGAGAATTACTGGAGGAAACGGTGGAAAGACTTGATATAGGGGAATCGGTACTTTTCACGGGATATCTGGACAGGGCAAGCGTTGGCCAACTTCTCAGAAAGGCAACCCTTCTCATTGATGCCAGGCAAAAGGGCAATTTCAGCTCGGTTCTTCTGGAAGCGATGTTTACCGGTACCCCGGTCATCGCAACACGGAACGATGCATCTCTCAAAATCATTGAACATGGGCGTAACGGGCTTTTGTTTGAACGGGACCACCCGCAGGAGCTTGAAGGGCTGATAATGGAATGCCTGCTCAAGCCTGGCATATTATCTGGGTTGAAGATCGGTATGGTCCGATGGATTGACGGTCAAGGCGGGATTTACAGGGAAGAAAACTGCTTTGCAAAAATATTGTCGGTGTATCAGGATATTGCAGGAGGGGGATGCGTTGATTCGAGTCGGACTGCCTAAAGGCGTCGTAAAGCGCAAGTCTATTGCATTAATTGAAGACTTGCTGAGAGTTCCCATTGACAAAGACAAGCTGCATTTTTCCGATCAAGACGATGTTCATTATTATTTGTTGAAGCATAGAGATATTCCGGGACTTATCGATTTAGGATATTTGGATGTAGGAATTACCTCAACGGAATGGCTCTATGAGAATGATTCCGATCTATACATCCATAAGGAGTTGGATTGGTGCGACACCCGGATCAGCTTAATCAGCGACAAAGACAGACCTGTATTAAACGGGAACAGAGGCATTCGCTGCATCACGGAGTTTCCAAGAATCACCCGTAATTTTTTCAATACGACCCATAATAACAATGTGACCATCGACAACATTTCGGGGTCTAGTGAAGCGCTGGTTCCAAGTCTTTACAATTGCTGTGTGGACTGCGTGGAAACTGGAAAAACATTGCTGTTGCACAATTTGACGGAAGAAAGCGTTATTTATCAATCCAAAATTGTGCTGGTTAGTAAGCCTGCCGTGTGCAATCAGACTAAACATCTGATAACAACGATAATGGAGCTGATGAGTCATAAAGAGAACTGTACTATTAACGGGCTGTAGTAAGGGCATTGGAAAAGCTATCGCTAAGAAGCTGGTAGAGCAGGGCGAGTACACTATATATGCCATTACGCAAAATCCCCAGGATGTCCCCCCCGACTTGGCTGGGAGCCTGAATTTGTATTCTTGCGATCTTACGGACATTCCCCGATCCATCGAAACCATACTTTGTGTATTACTGGATTCCGGGGGAATCGACATTTTAATCAATAACGCAGGAATTGGCAAGTTCGCTTTAGCTGAAAGTCTTGAACTGGATCATTGGAACCGGGTTTTGACTTTAAATCTCACTATACCTTTTTTGCTTACAAAATACGTTCTGCCGCATATGAAGCGGAAAAATTTCGGCAGGCTGATTCATATTACCTCCGACGCCGATCATATCGGGTTTGCCGAAGGAAGTTTATATTGCGCTTCGAAATTCGGTCTTCGAGGATTTGCAGATTCCGTCAGGCAGGAATTGAAGGGAACCCCGATTACCGTTACAACTATCGGGCCGGGACGTGTGGACACCTTTTTTAATGGAAAGAAGCCGGGAGACCGTCCAATTTCGCTTTATGCCGAGGATGTAGCTAATCAGGTGATACATGTATTAACTCAAAGCGAGCGCTGTGAGATCGAGCGCATCTATTTAAAATCAACTTTTGAATAAAGGGCGGAGATAAACACATGACAAAAGAATTTTCCTACAAATCATCCGGCGTTAATATTGATGCCGCAGACGCAGCCAAGAGAGAAATGGCCGACAGCATGGAAACAAACGACACCAGAATATTGAACCGCCCCGGAGCTTTTGCATCTTTATTTGAAGCCAAGTTTCCCGGAGTCGACAATCCGGTGCTGGTACTTAAAGCGGAAGAACCCGGTTCCAAGCAGTTGCTCGCTTTCGAACAGGATAAGGTCGAGGGAGTATGCTTTGACCTCATCAATCATCTGATCAACGATATTATCGTAATGGGCGCAAAGCCGGAGGTAGTTCTCGATATTATTTTATGCGGAAAAATAGAGAAAGAAATTGTGCTCCGTATTGTTCGCTCTATTGCAGAGGCCAGCCGGAAACAGGGTTGCCAGCTTATCGGCGGAGAAACCTCCGAGCAGCCGCGTGTATTGCCGGAAGGGGGGTATATGCTTAATGCCAGCATCCTGGGCGTGGTGGATAAAAGTAAAATTATTGATGGCTCCCGGATACAAGCCGGAGATGTTGTCCTTGCTTTGGCCTCCAATGGGCTTCATACAAACGGATACTCGCTGGTTCGCAAGCTGATGGAAGAACGTCCCGAGATGATGACGGAGACGATAGACGGAGAACCGTTTATGGATGTAGTATTACGCCCGCATAAGTGCTACTACCAAGAGCTGGAAGATTTACTCGGAACATCACTTATTCACGGTCTGGCCCATATAACGGGAGGTGGAATAGAGGGGAATCTAAATCGCATCTTGCCCGTACAGACCGCTGCGCGAATCGATCTTGAGCATATCCGGGTACCGCAAATTTTCAAGACCCTTCGGCGTTACGGTAACGTAGACGACAAGGACATGCTCCGCACCTTCAATATGGGAGTGGGCATCACACTGATATCTTCCAAGAACGAAGCCGACAGCATCCGTCGGCATTTGGAGTCCAAAGGCTGCGAGACTTACCCTATCGGTGAAATTGTCGAAGGCGATCAAACGGTTCAGTATGTAAATTCCCTGTCATGGGATTAGGTTCGAAAATCCACAATAAAAGGAGCCTTTGTCCGGATGAATGACATGAAGCGGGAAATTGATTTGATTCTGACAGCCGTTCTAAGGAATAGGACCGATCGGGAAGAAGAAGCACTGTATCAATTGCTTGAAGAAGAAATCGATTGGGGTTTTGTTGCAGGACAACTGGCCCATCACCGTTTGAGCGGTTACTTCTGCAGCGGTTTACGGCAGGACCAAGCCAGGAAGCTTTTCCCGGAGTTCAAGAAAACGCTGGAGCTTATTGTAAAAGCTCAAAGAAGACAAACCCAGGAAATTAACGATATCATCCTTCCGGTTCTACAGGAGCTGGAACAGCAGCATATCCGTTATGCGGCCCTGAAAGGCCTGGTCTTTAATGCGACCCTTTACCAAATGGGCGACAGGCGCTCTAATGACAGCGATCTGCTGGTGTATGAAGAAGATTTGGACAGACTTGACACGATTTTACGGAACTTCGGGTACAAGCAGTCATTGCTGCCCAATAATGAATTAATAGAAGCCAGCCGGAAAGACAAACTGATTCAACGCTTAAACTATCACGATCTGGTGCCTTATGTAAAAAAGATAGATTCCGATTTTGTTGATTTTCATGAGATTGATATCAATTTTCATTTTGATTCCAAGTATAACGATGTAACTAAGCTGGTTCTTGATTATGGAACCGTGCATTACCAATACGGGGACAGGGGATTTTTGGGGCTGCCCTGGGAGACGAATCTGGTCCATTTGTGTGTTCATTTTTTCAGGGAAGGTTCCAACTCCTTATGGAGCAGCGGACGCAGAGATGTTGTTCTATATAAGCTGATCGATATTGTGAATACGATCCGCTCTAATACGGATACGGATAAATGGAACGGATGGATGACGGTGATTGAACGGCTGCACCTTCGGAAAGCTGCGTATTATACGCTTTACCATGTGAATGAATTTTACAGGAATCTTGTTCCGTCCGGCGTTCTGGAGCAGTTGAAGCCTTTCGAAGCCGATTATATCGATGAAATAATGGTTTCCGGCAAGAATCAAGTGGTTAAAAGGGAAAACTCTTTCCATTCGATGGCTTTCAATTTGAAATTTAAAATGCAGGAAGAGTTGAAATGACGACACTCCACATTCCTTTGCTGCCGGAGACGCATAATTATGCGGGGGATTTAATTAAAGCTTTGTGTTTTGCAGCAAGCGAAATCCTTCAGATTCAATTTCAAAACGGTCTGCTCCAAATCGAGACGGCGGAGCGGGTCGATTCGGAGGAATTGACCCGCAAAATCGAGAAAATTCTCAAGCAATTTGAACGAAACCGGAGCGGCTTGCTGGATGAGATTGTGGCGGAAAAAAGCTCCCCGGCGAGTATGGTTTTTTACAACCCCAACGGCTTTGACAGCATCCAGCAATATGGCAACGGATTGATTTCCTTAAAGGGTGAAGCCCTTCAATTGCTAAACGGTTTTGATGCCGTATTCAGGCGGTTTGCCCTGAAGCTTGGGGCAGTGGAAATGCGATATCCCACGCTGCTTCCGTTGGAGGCCATCAAAAAGACAGCGTACCTGCGAACGTCTCCTCAATACTCCAGCTTCGTTTGCCATCCCCAAGAGGATATAGACGTGCTTCTCAATCTGTATAAATCCGCCGACAGAAACCAAACGCTGAACGACCTTGAGGCACCCCGTTATGTTCTGTCTCCTGCTGCCTGCTTTCACTGCTACATGGATCTTGAAGGCTCCCGGTTAAGTGCACCTACCGTAATTACGACAAGACAAAACGTGTTCCGCAACGAAGGGCGGTTGAACTGGGATGATTTTGGCAGGCTGCGTGATTATGAGGTGAGGGAGCTTGTCTTTGTGGGGAATTCCGAATTTGTTGAACGATGCCGAAGCGCGGTTATTGAGCAAGTCGTGGCCTTTCTTTCTGAAGTCGGCTTATCATTCCGGCTATGCGCCGCGCATGATCCCTTCGTTGTTCCGGCGATGCAGAAATTCAAAAAAATTCAGCATGAGGAAAGAAGTAAATACGAGCTTCAGCTTGAGTGTAAGCCCAACCAGTATTTAGCGGTGGCATCCTTTAATATTCACGGCAAAGCATTTACGGGCCCATTTGATATCAAGGTTAATAATGAGGAACTTAGCGTGACCGGCTGTGTCGGCTTCGGACTGGAGCGATGGGTTTTGGCTGCCTTAAGCCAATGGGGACCGAAGCCCCGGAGTTGGCCGGAGCCGGCCAAACAATTGCTTGAACAAGGAGGACTAAACGGTGAATTTTGCTGAAACTGTAATAGAAAGCTACAAGAAGGTACTGGAGGACTATCCTGTAAAATTAGAGCCTTCTTTAGAAGCTGCCCTTGGCGCCGAATCCGGCCTGGATTCGTTGGGGCTTGTCAACCTGATGATAGAAATCGAAGAAAGCTTGGATATTTCACTGGAAAGCGTATTAATCGAAATTCGAAGCAGTCAAAAACTGTCGGATATTGTGCGGTTGGTTGAAAAAGCTTACCAGGCGGTGGGGAAATGAGCTTGATTCAGATCCACGGGCTGCGAAAGCATTATAAGCTGAAGCGTAAAGAGAAAAGTGGGTTTAAAGGGGCCGTCCGGAGTTTTTTTTCTGGAAGCTATGAGTTGAAGGAGGCGGTTAAAGACCTTTCATTCTCCATTGACTCCGGAGAGATGGTCGGGTTTATCGGTCCCAATGGGGCCGGTAAATCGACAACGATCAAGATGCTGACCGGAATTCTCGTTCCCAGCTCGGGAGAACTTTATGTGAACGGTAAAATCCCCTATAAAAATCGGATGGAAAATGCAGCAGATATCGGCGTGGTATTCGGGCAACGAACTCAGTTATGGTGGGATCTCCCTTTGTCGGAATCCTTGGAGCTATCCAAATACATATATAAAATACCGGAATCGGACTTTCGTAAGAACCTGAGGTTTCTGAGTGATTTGCTGGATACGGGCTCATTCATGAATACACCCGTAAGGCAGCTAAGCCTGGGGCAGCGCATGAGAGGAGACCTGCTGGCGGCCTTGCTTCACAACCCGAGCATTCTTTTTCTTGATGAACCAACCATCGGTTTGGACGTTATCGCGAAAGAAAAGATCAGGGATCTTCTGGTAAATATCAACAGAGAAAAAAAGGTCACGGTTATGCTGACCACTCATGACATGAAGGATATCGAAAAAACATGCAACCGAATGATTATCATCGACAAAGGTCAGCTTGTATATGACGGAGGAATGGATCAGATTAGAAAAAACTACGGAAAGTACCGAAAGCTGATCGTTGAATTTCATTCCATTAGCCATATTCCCGGCATTCCCGGGGTGGAAGTAACCCGGTTGGAAGGCATGCGGGTGTCCTTTCGCTTTCATAAGGATGAGATTAGTGCGGCGGCGCTGCTTGTCGAGCTGTCCAGATACAACGAAGTGACGGATTTGACAATTGTAGAGCCGGAAATCGACCAGATTATTAGAGAGATTTATGTAAATGAGGGCGACCCTAATTATTGTAACAACGTGAAGGTGACTATATGAGGACATATGTGGAATTCATGAGCAGGTCGTTTCGAAGCCATGCTATTTACCGCCTTCAATACTTTCTGGGCTTGTTCAACTCCATATTGACGATTTTTATCGGAGCCGCCATATGGGATGCGGTTTATGGAGGCAGGCAAATATTTGAAGGGATTACACGGGAAGAAATGATCACATATTCCGTTTTGGGAATGATTATGCGCGCCATGCTCTCCATGAATGAATTCGTGATCGATCATAAGGTTCACACCGGCGAGATTGCAGCCGATTTATTGCGGCCTGTCCGTTTCCTCGATTACATATTCTCTATAGTCCTGGGAGAAGTCCTCTACAACATATGGACTAAGGTTCTGCCTGTACTGATTTTGGCATTTCTCATTTTTGACCTTGTCGTTCCCGAGCAAACAGTGTTTATTGTACTGTTTGTAGTGAGCCTGGTATTGAGTTATTTTGTCTTGTACAGCTTTAATCTCATTGTTTGGCTGTCTGCTTTCTGGGTTCATCATACATGGAGCATCGTTACGATTAAGAATGCGCTGATTTTGCTGTTGTCGGGTGCCGTAATACCGCTATGGTTCATGCCCGATTGGATGGCGGATATACTGGCATGGCTGCCGTTCAAGGCTATTTACTTTACACCATTAAGTATTTATCTTGGGAAGGCAACTTTACATGAAATATGGTCGTTGTATATCGGTCAGGTTCTATGGATTGCCGTGCTCTTGACCATCGGGTGCTTAATTTGGAGAAAAGCCCAGTACAAGCTGGTTATCCAAGGGGGATAAAAAGATGCGGAACTCTTTTCAAAAACACAGCCTGTCCGGTTATTTCGTATTGTATTTCCGCTTTCTGAAAATGACGATGATGTCCCGAATGCAGTATAAACTGGATACGTTTCTGCTGTCTCTTGCTGTTTTAATAAGAGAATGTGTGACCATAATATCGCTGTATCTGATTCTGCAGAAATTTTCTGAAATCGGAGGATGGGATATTGGTGAGCTTCTATTTCTGTATAGTTTTGTATTTTTGACTTACAGTATATGCATTTTAGTTTTTACCGGCGTTCGGGATTTTGAAGGAATTGTCCATCAGGGGGAGTTTGACGGATATCTAACCAAACCGGTTGCTCCTTTCTTTCAGGTAATCGCACGAAAGTCGGATGTAATGGCAACCTTGGGGCATGGCACATTAGGCCTCCTTTTGTTCTTTTATTCGTACAGCAGGCTTCAACTTTCACTGTCGCTGGAGAACGTGCTGGCTATTGTCTTAGTACTGATCGGAGGAACTTTAATTCAAGGGGCCTTGCTTTTGTTCTCTGCCGTTATGACTTTCTGGACTACCAAATCGGGGCAGATTCAGGAGCTGTTGTTTTATCAAATGAGAGGATTTATTGCGTATCCGTTGTCCATCTATCCAAAGCTGATCAAATGGATTCTCACATTCTGCATCCCCCTGGCTTTCGTCAATTATTATCCCTCCCGTTTTTTTATCGCAGAGCGGCATCACTGGATTTGGATATTCCTCACTTTATTTGTCGGCATAGCCGTTTTTATTGGTTCCTTACTTTTTTGGAAGACGGGTCTTAAACATTATGAAAGTACAGGGAATTAATCGGAAACGAGGTGCCGGAAATGAGGAAGGTTATTGTTCAGTTAAAGCCCAATCGCGACAATTATACGGTTGATTATATCAGTTGCTTTGAGAAGCCCTTGGGAATAGCCATCGAAAGCCTGCAGCCCGGATGGGGAAATTTATTCTATATTTGCTTGAAACTAATGAGGGCCTACTATAATCTGACTGATAACTCCGATGAGATTTTTCAATACACCCGTGAAATGATGCCCCGTTTCGGACTGAAGCTGAAAACGCTCGCCTTGTCCGATGATTTGATCTCTTCTATAAAGGCGGAGATTGATCTGCATAATCCGGTATTCGTACCGGGGAATTTACGGGAATTATTCTATTCCTATCATTATAAGACCTCCGATTGGGAGCATTTGTTCCTGATTAAGGGATACGACGACGATAAGAATATTTTTTTCGTGCTGGATGGCTGTCAAAAGAAGACGGAGGAACAAAAATACGAGGAATTTGCCATTCCCTTCGATGTTGTAACAGCCATGTATGAGTCTTATAAGGCGGTTTATCCGCTTCATGAAGTGTATGCCATGGAAAAAAACGGCCGCAAACCCCTTCACGAAACAAGCATCATACTGGATTGTATTGATTTTCTTGCCTCTGGGCTGTATGAACAGCCTTACAGGGAAATAACGTTAATGGATCAGCCCTTGGCCGATCCCATTACCGCCGCTTCCATTAGCTTGCCTTTGTTTAAAATTGTGAAGCACAAAGAAGTGGCCTATACCGAACTGATTAATCATTTGAAAGAATACTTTGGCCAAGCCCAGAGTGTCATACAGGAGCTGATGGCCGCGAAGAACGATTTGATCGGGGAATGGAACTTGGTCATCAACAGCTACATTATTAACGCCGTGCGCAAAAAAAACTTCGATATCGTGGAGAAAACCGCTACTGCGGGAGAAGCGGACCGGCGCATGCGCCATTGTCTGATAGACGTCGGAGAGGAATGGAAGAGATTGAATCCGGACGGCTGCAAGGAACATGACACTATGGCCAGCCAATTTCTGCTGGAAAACAACGAGGACGGCATCATCGCCTTTGATGGCAATAAAGCCCGCTTTATCTTTAGAGGAGACAAGTTGTATAACTGCTGGATTTCCGACAACTCGCCAAAAGCGATGTATCGGCAAACGGAGTTTCTGAGGGGGGACTTTCATTTGTCCATGCAAATGGAAGTGCTTCCTTATCATGATGACGTATTATTTCAGTCCGGGATTGTTTTCCGCACGGTATTAGGTGAGCTCTATTATTGGGGAATGATTAACGGAACCGCTGTGATGCTCTCCAAAATTGGAGACTTTCGGGCTTTGTGCAGCACGGAGTTCCAGGGTAACAGCGTCAACGGCATCGTATTGTATATCAGGAAACGCAAGGAGAGTTATACGTTCGGGTTTGCCCGGAAGGACGGGACTGAAGACATGGAAGTGCTGGCCACAAGCGGGATCGGCGAAATCGTGCAAATCGGAATCGGCTGCAAAACCTGGGATAAGGCGGCTCCGCTGCATATTGAATTCAGTATAGGCACCCTATTCATTTAGGAATATTTTAAGGAATTAGGATGGGTCAAGTAAAGCTCTCGGAGTAGTTTCTAACATAAGAATTTACTCATTCTTTTATAATTGACATAATTTAATGTCACTGAACAATTCATTGACTGGTGACAATGCCAGTTGTGTTTTTCGATTTAACGAACAACTTTAATGTGAATTGATTGAAGTTGACTGTAAACAGTGTTATTCTAACTCTTCAGTACATCTAATAATAGTCACAAATAATAGTCAGAAATTTAGTTATAAAGAAAGGTAATCCTATGATAAAAGTTGAAAACTTATCCTTCGCATTTCCGCAAAAAGAACTATATAAAAACATTTCATTTACGCTTGAAGAGGCAGAACATTGCGCTTTTATTGGAACGAGTGGCAGCGGGAAAAGCACACTGATCGATATATTGATGGATCCAGAAAGATATTTGTATGAGGGCAGATTAGAGATAGACCCAACTTGCACAATTGGGTATGTAAGTCAGTTCTCTCAACCAGACAAATCTCAAGAAACAACAGTTTTTGAATATATCGGCGAAAAGTTTATTAAGATTCAAAATGAAATAAACTCTATTCTCACTGAAATGGAGACAGCCACAGATATTGATCCGTTGCTTGAAAAGTATCAATTAGCTTTAGATGCATTTGATGCAATGGGCGGGGATGATTACGAAAGCAATATTAATAAGAAACTAAATCTGGCAGACCTCATGAAGCTCAAAGATGTTAGGGTATCTGATCTGAGTGGCGGGGAATTCAAACTTATTCAGGTAATGAAGGAAATGCTTAATAGTCCAGAATTGATGATTATGGATGAACCTGATGTATTTTTGGATTTTGAAAACCTTAATGCGCTTAAACATCTAATTAATTCTCACAAAGGAATTCTGCTGGTTGTTACGCACAACCGTTATTTATTGAATCATTGTTTCAACAAAATTATTCACCTTGAAAACATGGAGATCCAAGAGTTTGACGGGCGATATATTGAATATAACTTCTTCTTACTTCAAACTAAAATTGAGCTGCAAGAACTCGCAGTCGCTGAAGAGGAAGAAATTAAGAGAAACGACAATATCATCGATAATCTTAGAGCTATCGCAACTTATAATTCCGAAGCATCCAGAGGGAAAGCATTAAAAGCCAGGGTTAAATTTCAGGAAAGATTGGAAGCGCGCAGAATTAAAGCACCCTTCGTAGATATTAAGCAACCGGATATCAGTTTTGGTGTGGATCATGAAATAGTTGAAGATACCGTTGTTATAAATGTTAATGATTATAGTATTGCCTTTGATGAGCTGCTTTTAGAAAATGTTAACTTTGAGATAAAATCTACGGATAAAGTAGCCCTTATCGGTCCAAACGGCACCGGTAAAACGACTTTACTCCGGGAGATTTATAAAAATAATCATGATTCCATTGAGATCAATGCTGATGTTAAAGTGGCTTATTTATCTCAGCTTCAAGGCGAAATGCTGAAGGATTCCAATACTATTCTTGAGGAATTCATCGAGGCCGGTTTTACAACTTATGATGAGATTAGAACGTATCTCTCAAACTATGGCTTTGAAGGAGAAATTGTTAATCAAAAGATAGAATCTATGTCCGGCGGAGAAAAAAACATGCTTCAATTGGCTAAAGTTGCTGCCAGTAAAGCAAACGTATTGCTTCTTGATGAACCGACAAGCCATTTAGACACCTATACACAAATAGCACTGGAGAAAGCCATTGGGGACTATAAGGGTGCGATTCTCATGATCTCTCATGATTTCTATTCTGTGGTGAATGGTATGGATTATGTCCTGATCATTGACGATAAGACCATTAGAAAAATGAGTATGCGAAAATTCAGAAAGATGATTTATGCCAGTCATTTTGATAAAGACTACTTAGAAACTGAACAACAGAAAAAATCAGTGGAAACAAAAATAGAAGTGGCTTTAAAAAATACTGATTTTGAACTGGCAAAAGGTTTGGTTGAAGAGCTAGAAGAGCTGATTAAGCTGCTCTAAATCCTAATCCCCGGATTGAAATAATAGGGCTAAAGTGAATGAGTCTGAGTCCAACGATGAAATAAGATGTTGGTGGAAAAGTATCAACAATAATGACACTGATGAATAGGATCTCAGTGTCTTTTTACTATATTGATTTCTTGATAACTATAGTGAATTTATGGGAAAACGGCTATATGGGGTGCCAGCCAGGCGGGAGTACAGATAAGGGGGGGCTGGATGTACAAGATTGGGACGTTTGCCAAAATGAGCGGTGTGACGGTAAAGACACTGCGGCATTATGATGAACTGGGCTTGTTAAAGCCTGCGAGAGTAGACAAAGAATCGGGATACCGTTTTTATACGGCGGAGCAACTGCTTACTATCCGTCGTATCTCGGGGTTCAAAGAACAAGGATTAACGCTCGAAATGATGCGCCCGTTGTTGAGCGGACCGGTCTCTCTGGCACTGGCGGAGCGTACGTTGCTTAGTAAGCGGAAGGAGCTGGAGCAACAGATTCAGGAGGCTCAGCGGCAACTTGCAGAGATTAATGAGCGTATCGTGAAGATTGAACGGCATGCGGCGGAGGGTGCAGCGGAAGGAGGAATCTCGCTGCGAAGCGTGGAACCAGTTCTCGTTGCTTCCATCCGCGGGATTTTGCCTCAAACCCAACTGTGTCTGATACTCGATGAACTTAAGCAGTATGTCCGCTCACAGGGCGAAAAGTCAGATCTCAACCTAACCATCATCTGGCATAGGCGGGCTGACCGCGTCGAAGAGCCTTCGGATATCGAGGTCGCTATTCCTGTTTCTAAGGAGATACCTGAGAGCGGCAGGGTGAAGGTTCATCAATTGTCTGGAATAAAGGAAGCAGCCTTCTATACCCACAAGTGCGACCCCTATAAGGACAATTGCAAAGCAAGTGAGGTGGTTCGGTTATGGATCGCTGAAGAGGGATACGGGCTGTGCGAGGAAATTCCGGTACGAGAGGTTTATTTGACGCCTGACAAAGAAATCTACGGCCAGCTCCGAATGGCTGAGGTAATTGTACCAATCGATCGGGCTTAAAAAAGATAGCGATACACTCTTGACCCTCCCCTTCTGGGGAGGGTTTATTATGGCATCAACCAAATGATAAGGAGTGGATCTACATGTATATAAAACGTCTGGAAGGTAAAATCGCTATTGTAACAGGAGCCAGCCGGGGGATCGGCAGAGGGATTGCACTGCGCCTCGCAGCTGAAGGTGCGCTTGTCGTTGTACATTACGGCACACGGCGAGATGCTGCGGATGAGACTGTCAACGTTATCGAAGCAACGGGTGGCAAAGCCTTCGCCGTCGGTGCAGATCTCAATACCTTGGACGGAGTCGATCGGCTGCTTAAGAGTTTGGATGAGGAGCTCATTCGCAGGACAGGCAGCAATCAATTCGATATTCTGGTCAATAATGCAGGCATTGGCACATCCTCGTTATTTGAAGAGACGAACGAAGGAGAGTTCGATCAGCTGTTCGCAGTCAATGTCAAAGCGCCGTTTTTTCTCGTACAACAATCGCTTGGACGACTGAGGGACGGTGGTCGTATTATCAATATCTCATCTGGAGTGACACGTATTGCCTATCCGAGTATTCTGGCCTATAACTTAACTAAAGGGGCCCTCAATACATTCACCTTGCACCTGGCCAAGCTTCTGGGTCCACGTGGGATCACCGTTAACTCCGTCATGCCGGGCATCGTCGATACGGACGTCAATGCTCCGTGGCTGCATACAGAAGAAGGACGTAAGTTTGCCGGAGAGATGTCCGCGCTTGGACGTGTCGGTGAACCATCTGATATCGCGGACATCGTTGCTTTCACGGCGTCGCCAGACGGTCGATGGGTGACGGGACACATGCTGGATGCGACCGGCGGGTCGCATCTGTAAACGGTAGTGCTATTGCGAAAATCCTTTGAATGGTGCCAAGTTCTTTACCGAGAAGCATGAGCAGCTTGATGAATTCCTTGCAAGCCAGAAATAACGTTACAGGATAAGCATAAATGGAGGTCCCGGGGATGCTTTTTGATCACCGGGACTTTTTTCGCGCAGGTGTGCAGGGGTTAAATTCACTGGAGTAATTCGGAGGCCGTCGTAAGTTATAGATAGCACAAAATCGATTTTTCGATCCAATACATAAATTCTGTGGCCGGATGTTCTTGTTCAAAACCTTTCATTCTCAAATACAGGTCCATTCCATCCGAAACATCATGCCATAAATCCGTAAACACAAAATCATAGTTCTCCTTGGACATATGTTCTTGTGCGTATTCAAACGCATCGGACTGGATGATCTTTATTTTTTGACTGTTTTTGAATTGAGGCAAAATATATTGCTTAAATAATTGAATAACATGTTCATTATTTTCAACAACCGTAACACGTTCAACCTGATTTTTTTCAGAGATCATATAGGCATAATAGCCGAGTCCCAGTCCAAACGTCAGTACATTACCAAAAGCTTTAGCGACAGGATCTTTCATGGTTTCAATTTCATTCGGCGTGATGGTCATCCATATTCTGTTGTTCTCTAAAATGGCCGGAAACATAAAGTCCGTTTCAAAGAAACCAATCTGCGGGATTTGCCTGCCTTCCTGTGTTGTGATGATATCATTGCAGACAAAGCCTTCGTAAGGCTTGTATTGTTCATATTTGAGTTCACTATTGCCGATCCGGATTGCAGGTATCTTGATATTCATAAAATACGGATTGTTATAGTATTCATTAGGATCAAGTTTATGGATCATTTTGGTGAAATAGTTGTTGAACAGATCCTTATCCTCAGGATTATCAACAATATCCAGTCCTAAAGCAGCTGCGAATACAACGCTAAAAGCATACTCCGCAGAGACCCCATAGTTAACAATCTCCTCAATGTCCTCTTTACTGATGAAATCCGATGTATGGTTTAGATAAACGCTTAATAAAGCGAAAAGCCGATGGTCCTCTTCTGTAATGTTGTCTGGTATTACTTTATTACGTTCCATATTCTCTCCTGTTGGTATGCAGATTTTTAATGCCGTTAATGTTAATATATCATACGCCTGTCAAGGACCAGCATATACAGAGGATGTGCGCAATGGCTTTATTTTTGGGACAGGGTTAGTCGGCCGCCCGCCAATTGACAGTCCTCCGGCCTATACCTATAATGTAAATCAGATTATGAAAGCTGTTTCATTTCTGGCTGGAAGTTATGTCTCTGTGAGCTGAAACCCACTTGATCAAGCGGGTTTCATTTTGTTTTTTTAGCGTATTTTCGTTCCCAAAAAGGAGAAGACATGGACACAACGTTCTGTAAAATATTGGTGGTAGACGATGAGATGCTGGTCCGGCAGGGAATTATCCATCTGCTGGACTGGGAAGGGGAAGGGTTTCAGATTGCGGGTGAAGCCTCCAACGGAAGAGAAGCGCTGGAATTAATTGAGATACAGCGGCCGCATATCATCCTGACGGATATCGTTATGCCCGTCATGGACGGGGAGGAGCTGATCCGGCTCGTCAAGGGGATGTATCCGGAAATTGAAGTGATCGTGCTCAGCAGCTTCAGTGAGTTCGAATATGTGCGTTCGACCTTCCAGAGCGGGGTCGCCGATTATATTCTGAAGCCTAAGCTGGAGGCGGCTTCTCTGCTAGCCGTTCTGAAAAAAACCGCGCAGCGGATTCCGCAGCTTCAGCACGTTGACTGGAGAAGCAACAAGCGGCAGTCTGCGGACTATATACTGGACAAGCTGGTTAGCGGCTATCCGGTTGAGTATGAGGCAGATGCGCTCCAGACGATGTTTCCTTTTCCGGAGTTTGTGCTGCTGCTTGCGGATACGGGGGACGATCTAGCTGCCATTAGCCGCAAGGAAGAGTGGCTGGAGAGCAGCATCCGTTCCCTGCTGCAGAGCGGCGGCAGCCGGGTAACCTTCCGCCGTCTGTCTCCGCTGGAGGGGCATGTCCGCTTGCTCTTTAACCTGGCCGGGGAGGAGCGGGAGGCTCTTATGCAGCTGGCAGAGCAGATATTCGCAGCCGGTATCCGGGCTAATATGTTCCTGAATCTGGCGGTCAGCCGAACCTTTACGGAGCTGGAGGCGCTGCATACCATCTATGCGGATGAACTGGTGCAGCTGCTGGACCGCAGATTCTTCATGCCGGAACGCTGTCTGCTGGTCGATCATGGCGGGGAGGTGCAGCCGGGACCGGTCTTTGACCAGGAGGTCTTCGCTGCAGAGCTGAACCGGCAGGAGTTCGATCAGGCTTTTACCCGGTTAAGTAGCTATGTATCCTCTATGTCCGGCCGCCGCGATACGGGAGTGTCCGAGTTCAAGTCCCTCCTGTGCCACAGCATTTTTCAGATCATCGGCATGCTGCTGCAATTCCATTATGAGGCCCGTGCCCTGGATGACAGTAAATATGAGTACTTCCGCTCCATCCATGAAGCCCGGCATATCGGGGAGACAGAGGAGCGGCTGCTGCAGTTTCTGCAAGATGCGACCGAATGCGTTACGAAGAACCGTGGCGGTACACCGGCGATGCAAAAGATTCTCCTGTATATCGATGAGCATTCTTCACGCCAGCTTACGCTGACGGAAGTCGCCCGGGAATTTCATTTTAACCCGTCCTATTTGTCGAATTATTTTACCCTGCACAATAAGGAAGGCTTCAACGAATATTTAAACCGGGTGCGGATCGGAAAAGCCTGTCTGCTGCTGAAAGAGAACCCGAGTCTGTCAATTGCCGAGATCAGCAGTCTTGTGGGGTATTCAGACCACAGCTATTTCACCAGAGTATTCCGTAAGCTGATGGGGATTTCGCCCAGCCAATACCGGAAGGGATAATGCAGGAGTTGGAAGGAGCCCGAAATGGGATTAATGGAAAATTGGCTCAGAAAGCTTAGGGACCAGAGTCTGTTCAGCAAAATTTTTGTCGTCATGGTCATCAGTATCGTGCTCGTTACAGTGCTGATTACCACGGTAACGGCGCAAATGTCGCAAAGGCTGTTTGTACAGACGTTCAGTATTACCAATTCAAAAATCATCGACCAGATTAAAAGTGCACTGGATAACTCACATTATACTACCGTGAATACAGCAATAAATGTCGGACAGAGCGGCGTCATCCGCAGCTTCATGACCGAGAAGGACGGCAGCTCGCTGACTAATTTCCGGCGGTACTACAGCATGCGCGATCAGATGGACCGTATTCAGTCTGGTGTCGGGGCTGCTAATATCGGCCTGTCCATACTGGGAGGGAACGGCAGAAGCTATACCAGCGATGTGACCTACTGGTCCGGCTCTTCCGAGCAGCTGAGGAACAATCCGATTACAGCGGCTGCGCAGGAGCAGGGCGGGAAGCTGTTTTACAGCTTTATGGACGCAAGCCCCCTGAATTCAGAGAGCCGGTATCTGGTTGCCGCCAAGGCGCTGACTGCACCCGGACTTACAGAGCCGTATGGCACGTTGTACATGTTCACGCGCGAGAGTGATTTCCGCAAGAACTACGCCAGCTTTACGAGTAAGGGCAATGATGTCATGTTTCTGGATACGGCGGGACGGATTGTATCGAGCAACCGGACGGAGCAGGTCGGCAGCCTGTCTCCCGAGCTCCTGAACAGCGCGAAGCAGATTGCCGAATCGGGGCTTGCCAGCCAGGAGCTGACACTCGGCGGGCGGGAAGTCATTGTGCTGGCTGATTATCTGCCGTCCTATAACTTTTATATTGTGAATCTGATTGATAAGAATGAGACGATCGGCACGCTGTTTGATAAAAAGATGCTTTTTCTGATTGGCGGGGCGATTGCAGCGGTTGCGCTGCTCCTGATCTATTTCCTGACCAAACGGCTGACGAAGTCCCTGCGCACGCTGGTCAAAAAAATGTCCAATGTGACCAAAAAGAATTTCCATAACTATATGGCTGTCACCGGCAGCTATGAAACAAGACAGCTGAGTACAGCGTTCAACTACATGCTCAGGGAGCTGAATGATTATGTTGCCCAGCTGGTAGAGACGCAGAAGGAGCAGCGCAATGCGGAGCTGGCCGCTCTGCAGCAGCAGATCAATCCCCATTTTTTGTACAATACACTGGCGTCGGTCAATATCCTGGTGCAGCGGGGCAGCAAGGAGCAGGCGACAGAGACGATTCATGCCCTGATTTCGCTGCTGCAGAATACGATCAGCAATGTTAAAGAAACGATTACAGTAGAGGACGAGCTGATCAACCTGAAGCATTATGTATTTATCAACCAGGTGCGTAACGGCAACCGGATCAAGGTGGAGACTTTTGTCTCACCGGACTGCATGAGCGCCAAGGTACCCAAGCTGATTCTGCAGCCTTTTATTGAAAATGCCTTCTTTCACGCCTTCAATATCAAAAGCTCGGGCTATATCTATGTCACCATCATGAAGGACAGGGATATACTGCACTGCGAGGTGGTGGATACGGGTGACGGTATGGATCTGGACAACAAAGAGACCATCCCCGCCTCCACAAGCAGCCGCCAGCTGTTCAGCGGCATCGGCATCCGCAATGTCCATGACCGCCTGCTGCTGCTGTACGGAGAACCGTATGGCGTATCCATCTCAAGCACCCCGGGGCAAGGGACAAAGGTCTCTATCAGAATACCGTGTTAAGCAGCGCATTGAAAATTTGATTTTGCAGCATAATATAACAGCTACGCCGCAAGCCGGCGCCGCATACCGGCGCCGGCTTCTTGCATCTGCGGAGCCTGTTTCACCTAAAAAAAGTGCGAAAGGGGAAAAATAATGCTAATCTGTGGACCGTGGAAGCGGATACAGTAGACAATATTATCACTATTTTAACTAAAATCATTTCTATCGAAATAAGCATCCGGGATGATATTCTTTAAAAGAAAGCACTTTCAAATACATGTTAGGGGGATATACATCATGAAGAAAAAAGCTACCGCGCTTCTGCTCGCCGGATTTATGCTGCTGACAGCATGCTCCAGCAACTCCAATACCAAAAACGAGGCCAATACCGGAACGGAAGGGAATGCAGCGGGCTCCCAGAAAATCACAGTGTGGGCATGGGACAAAAACTTCAATATCGCTGCAATGAATCTGGCTAAGGATGCTTATGTGGCAAAAAATGCGGATGCGCAAATCGAAGTTGTTGAATATGCGCAGGATGATATTATCCAGAAGCTTAACACAGGACTTAACTCCGGGTCCGCTTCCGGTCTGCCTAACATCGTTCTGATTGAAGATTACCGTGCACAGAGCTTCTTGCAAACGTATCCAGACGCTTTTCAGGAACTGGGAGATGCCATTAAAACTACTGACTTCGCCGAATACAAGCTTGGACCAACCAGCTTTGGCGGCAAGCAATACGGCGTACCGTTTGACTCCGGTGTTGTAGGCCTCTATGTCCGCACAGATTATCTGCAGGAAGCAGGCTATACAGTTGACGATCTGCAGGATATCGACTGGCAGCAGTACATTGAAATCGGTAAAGCTGTTAAAGCCAAAACAGGCAAAGACATGCTGACCCAGGACCCTAACGATCTGGGGCTGATCCGCATGATGATCCAGTCCGCAGGCTCCTGGTATCTGAAAGAAGACGGTACAACACCTGACCTGAAAGACAACGCGGTTTTGAAAGAAGCATTCGAAAGCTACAAAGAGCTGATGAATGCCGATATCGTTAAAGTCAACTCTGACTGGAGCTCGTTCCTTGCCGGCTTCAACAGCGGTGACGTTGCCTCCGTTCCTACCGGTAACTGGATTACACCTTCGGTGAAAGCTTCTGCTGACCAGTCCGGTAAATGGGCGGTTGTACCTTTCCCTAAACTCAAAAATGCAGCAAACTCTGTACACGCATCGAACCTCGGCGGCAGCTCCTGGTACGTGCTTAACAATGACGGCAAAGAAGCAGCTGTCGAATTCCTGGGCGCAACACTCGGCTCCGACGTTGCTCTGTACCAGAAGCTTGTAACCGATGTAGGCGTTGTAGGAACATACAAACCTGCTGCTGAAGGCGAAGCTTACGGTGCAGCTGATGAATTCTTCGGCGGACAAAAGGTTATCGCTGACTTTGCAAAATGGACAGCTGAAATCCCTAACGTAAACTACGGCCTGCACACTTATGCCATTGAGGATATTCTCAAGGTTGAAATGCAGAACTTCCTGAACGGTACGGAGCTGGACAAAGCGCTTAGCGATGCACAGTCCCAGGCTGAGTCCCAGATCCAGTAAAATGTAACATCTGATTGATCCGCTGTCCTCCCAACCTGCCGTCTAGTGCCAGGGCGGAGGACGGCGGATTCTCCTTTTAACAAGATTTACGCCTGCATAGAGAAAGGAATGAGAGTTGTGAACCATACCATACGCAACCGCGCTAAGCTTACCGGCTGGTTATTTATTGCCGGGGCCGTCCTCATGATCTGTCTGTTTTATTTCTATCCGATGATTCAGGCACTGCTGCTCTCGTTCAAAACGGGCGCAGGGGCTAATCTTCACTTCGACGGGTTAGCGAATTACAAGCGCCTGCTGAGTGATAAAACCTTTTTTACCGCCGTCAAGAATACCTTCTTGTTCCTGATTGTGCAGGTGCCAGTTATGATCGTGTTTGCGATGATGATTTCGGTACTTCTGAATGACAGCAAGCTGCGCTTCAAAGGCTTTTTCCGTACTGCGATCTTCCTGCCTTGCGTAACCTCACTTGTAGCCTACTCCGTTGTATTCAAATATCTGTTTGGAAATGACGGTCTGATCAACCTGGCTTTATTGAACATGCACATCCTGTCTGAACCCATCCAGTGGATCTCCGATCCTTTCTGGGCGAAAGTTACCATTATTATCGCCATTACCTGGCGCTGGACGGGATACAATATGATCTTTTTCCTCTCCTCGCTGCAAAACATCGACAGTTCCATTTATGAAGCTGCACGGATTGACGGTGCTTCGGGCCCGAGACAATTTTTCTCGATTACCGTACCGCTGCTCAAACCGATCATTCTCTTTACGTCGATTACCTCGACAATTGGTACCCTGCAGCTGTTCGATGAAATTATGAATATAACCAAGGGAGGTCCCGGAAACGCGACGCTCTCCATTTCCCAATATATTTACAATCTTTCGTTTAAGTACACGCCTGACTTTGGATATGCTGCTACTGTATCGTACTCCATCGTTATCATGATCATTGTATTGGCCTTCCTTCAAATCAAACTGGCAGGTGATGATAAATAATGAGAACTTTACGCCGTGCCCCAATTTATGTTTTTCTGTCCTTTGTAGCGTTTGTTTCGATTTTTCCGTTTCTGTGGATGATTATCAGCGCGACAAATCTTTCAGTAGACGTAACCCAGGGAAGAATGTTACCCGGTACGCATCTGTTTGACAATATCCGGAAGCTGACGGAGTCCATCAACCTTGTACCTGCCCTGTGGAATACACTCAAAATTGCCCTGACAACAACGGTTCTGGCCCTGCTGGTTGCCTCCCTGGCCGGATACGGATTTGAAATTTACCGCAGCAAAGCGAAAGATATGGTCTTCAATCTGTTATTATTATCCATGATGATCCCTTTTGCCGCGCTGATGGTTCCGCTGTATCAAATGTTCTCCAAACTGTCGGCTGCTGCTCCGCTTATCGGGGTTAACACAGTCGCTGCGGTTGTCCTGCCGACGTTCACTACGGCGTTCCTGATCTTCTTCTTCCGTCAGAGCTCGAAGATGTTCCCGCGGGAGCTGCTGGAAGCCGGACGGATCGACGGATTATCGGAGCTGGGTCTGTTCTTCAAAATTTATATTCCGACGATGAAGACTACCTACTCTGCTGCCGCAATCATCACGTTCATGTCCAGCTGGAATAACTACCTCTGGCCGCTGATCGTGCTGCAGACCCCGGAGAAACGGACCATTCCGCTGCTGATCTCGAACCTGGGCTCCAGCTACTCCCCGGATTTCGGCGTGATTATGGCTGCAGTTGTCATCTCTACACTTCCGACAGCAATTGTCTTCTTCCTGATGCAGAAGCAGTTCGTTGCCGGTATGGTGGGATCCGTGAAATAATTATATGTTCTGAAGGAGGAAATGAAATTGGCAGTTACTCCAAGCTTGAGCTGGCTGGAAGATCCGGGTACCTTCAAGGTGAACCGGGTGGAGGCTCATTCGGACCATCGTTACTATAATAATATGGCTGAGGCAGAGGCCGGTGCGCCGATGGATATGCGCTACAGCCTGAACGGGAGCTGGAAATTCAGCTATGCACCAAATCCGGCGAGCCGTGTAGAAGCGTTTTATAAGGAGGACTATAATTGCACCGGCTGGGACAATATTCAGGTTCCCGGACATATCCAGCTGCAGGGCTACGGCCGGCCGCAATATGTCAATACAATGTACCCGTGGGATGGATTGATTGATCTCCGCCCGCCGCACATCTCTCCAGAGCATAATCCGGTCGGCAGCTATGTAAAGGAATTCCGCCTGCCGGAGAATATGGAGAACGGACCGCTTTTCATCTCCTTCCAGGGTGTGGAGTCGGCCTTCTATGTCTGGCTGAACGGCGAATTCGTCGGCTATGCCGAGGACAGCTTCACTCCGTCCGAATTTGACCTGACCCCGTTTATGCGGGCGGGCAAAAACAAACTGGCCGTTGAAGTGTATCAGCGGAGTACCGGGGGCTGGCTGGAGGATCAGGATTTTTGGCGGTTCTCCGGGATTTTCCGTGAGGTCTATTTGTACACTGTTCCGAAGGTTCATATCCGTGATCTTGAGGTGCGGGCGGAGCTGGATGATTCGTATACGAAAGGCAGCCTGAACGTAACCATGCGGCTGCTGGATACGCCGCAGGAAGCAGTCAGCGCCAAGCTTGAGCTGAAGGACCGGGACGGTGAAGTCTGTCTGAGCACTGATGGAGCCTTTAACGGACAGGTGCTTATGCTTTCTGGAGAAGTGGCAGATGTTCTGACCTGGAGTGCGGAGAATCCTTATCTCTATACGGCTTGTATCTCGCTAACCGGTGCAGACGGGACGGTTGTGGAAGCCGTTGTACAGAAAACCGGCTTCCGCCGGTTCGAAATGAAGAACAAGCTGATGTGCATCAACGGCAAGCGGATTGTCTTCAAAGGCGTCAACCGCCATGAATTCAACTGCCGTACCGGCCGGAATATCACCCGCGAAGATATGCTGTGGGATATCCGCACACTGAAGCGCAGCAACATCAACGCCGTACGAACTTCGCATTATCCGAACCAGACATTATGGTATGAGCTGTGCGATGAATACGGCATTTATGTCATCGACGAGATGAACCTTGAGACGCACGGATCCTGGCAGAAGATGGGCGCGGTTGAGCCGTCCTGGAATATTCCGCACAATGACCCGAAATGGCATGATATCGTGCTGGACCGTGCGATTAATATGGTCGAGCGGGACAAGAATCATCCGTCCATCCTGATCTGGTCCTGCGGTAATGAATCCTATGCAGGCCAAGTCATTCTGGATGTGGCGAACTGGTTCCGCAGCCGGGACAACAGCCGTCTAGTTCACTATGAAGGCGTGTTCTATGACCGCAATTACAATGCGACAAGCGATATGGAGAGCCGGATGTATGCGAAGCCGGCTGACATTGAGGAATATCTGAACGCTAGCCCAGACAAGCCTTATCTCAGCTGCGAATATATGCATGCGATGGGTAACTCTGTCGGAGGTATGCATAAATACAACGAGCTTGAGAACAAGTACCCGATGTACCAGGGCGGCTTCATCTGGGATTACATTGACCAGTCGATTCTGAAGAAGGACCGCTATGGTAACGAGTTCTTCGCTTATGGCGGCGACTTTGGCGACCGTCCGACGGATTACAGCTTCTGCGGCAACGGCATTGTTTATGCCGACCGCCAGTGGACACCGAAGATGCAGGAGGTTAAATTCCTGTATCAGAACTACAAGCTTGCGCCAGACCGGACAGGTATCCGGGTAATGAATGAAAGCTTGTTCGCAGGAACGGATCATCTGGCACTGGAATACAGCTTGTACTGTGACGGTGAACTGCTTGGCAAGTGGACTGCTGAAGTTAATGCAGCTCCGCAAAGTGAAGTGCTGGTACCGATTGAGCTTCCGCAGACAGAAGGAACTCCGGGCGAATACAGCATCCAGGCTTCTCTGGTACTGAAGGAAGAAGAGCTTTGGGCCGAAGCGGGATATGAAATTGCCTTTGGCGAGTATATCTTCAATGTGGAAGCTGAACGGGCTGAACTGCCTGCAGGCGCAATCAAAGTAGTACAAGGAGATGTGCAGATTGGCGTAATTGGCGAAGGCTTCACCGTAATCTTCTCCAAACAGGTCGGATCGCTGGTGTCGCTGAACTACCATGGACACGAAATGATTGAGGCACCTCCGGCTCCGCTGTTCTGGCGTGCGACTACCGACAACGACAAGGGAACCCAGCTCGGGTACCATGGCGGAAGCTGGTATGCGGCAAGCCTGGCCCGCAAATGCGTTGAGGTCAGCCTTGAGCAGCAGGAAGGTGCAGTAACGGTAAGCTTCGATTACCGGTTCAGCATTCATGAAGAGCTGGCGCTCAAGACAGCTTATACCGTCTACGGCGACGGAACAGTAAGGGTACGTACACGTTATACTGGCGCTGCCGGACTTCCGGACCTGCCCATCGTGGCGTTATCCTTCAAAATGTCAGCGGATTACAATCAGTCGGAATGGTATGCGATGGGACCTGAAGAGAACTACATCGACCGTGCGTTCGGCGCCAGACTTGGCGTGTTCAGCCGGAAGGTGCAGGATCTGCCGTCACGTTACCTGGTGCCGCAGGAATCGGGTAACCGTACCGGTGTACGCCGTGTGAAGATTACCGATAACACAGGAATCGGACTAAAGATCACAGCTCCGGCAAGCGCTCCTGTAGAGTGTACGTTGTCTCCTTATACTGCATTCGAGCTGGAGCATGCCGCACATCCGTTTGAGCTCCCGCCGGTTCACTACACTGTAGTGACAGTAGCCGGAAGACAAATGGGCGTAGGCGGTGATGACAGCTGGGGCGCACCGGTGCATAAGGAATATACGATTCCGGCCGAGCAAAACCTTGAATATGAGTTCTTCCTTTCCAGTGTGGGAACGGGAGAAGAATAGCGCATTAAGCGTATTTTATAACCACAAACCGGTCTTAGTCCTGAATTGCAGGGGACTAAGACCGGTTTTGTTTTACAGGTAATTATAACCATGATAAATTATAAAAGGGACAAGCGCCCCGGAAGTTAAATCCAATAATCGAAGTGTCCGCGTTAAAGGTAAAATCCCCGAAAGAGGATGACACAAAGCCATGGGTCTAAAGCCGAGGATAGAAGGTCATGATCGCCAGGCTGCATAGGGATATCTATGATTAACGCAAGGACCCGAAAGGGGAACTACATGAAGAAGGTTTCAAAAACAGTAGGTACAATTATGGCTGCAGGTGTATTACTGCTGTCCGGAACGGCGGGCTGGATGCCTGGTCCTGAAGTAGCCTCAGCAGCAACAACAGCTGCCAAAACGCCTACCGTGGATCAGGTCATCGGCAAAGTAACGGCAGCTGCCAAAACGCTGAAGAATTTCCATCTGGATGTGATCAAGAAACAGGATATTCAGACCGGTGGAGTGCGGATCAGCAACACCAACACGCTGAAGCTGGATATCAACCGTTTGCCGAATTTTGCAGCTGCAGGCTACGTGGATATCAGTTTACTGGAAACATCCTACGATTCATATGCCAATGATAAGGAATTCTACTATCTTGTAGACGGAAGCGAACTTATTGCTGATTCTGAGGATACAGCCGCAGATACCGGAGAAAACGGAGAGGTTAGCAGCTCTGATGCAGTAACAGACGGCGACGGAGAGCCCATCGATCCTGAAGCACAGTATTGGCTTGGACTGGAGAAGCAGGAATGGGAGTCTTTTTATTCCAAAGCCCAGTATGATCCTGCATCGATGCTGAATTCGGTCAAAAATGTGAAAAAATCGATGAAAGTCACTACTGCCGGCACCCAGACTGTTCTGCAGGTTACGGTAACCGATCCGGCAGCGGCTAAGGGACTCATTACCCTCTATGACCAGGAAAATCTCTGGGACGGTGAGACGCTGGTGCCGAAAAGCGCAACCTGGAAATTATTCCTTAATACCAAGACCTGGCAGACAGAAAAGCTGACCGTTGATCTGAGTTATGCGCTGGCTGCGGACGGAACGAAAGATACATATACCACAAAAATTGAAGCTAAATATTCTAAGAACAACAAGGTTACAACGATTACAAAACCTGCTGAACTAGAAAAATAGAACATTAGAGTTCTTGAGACGCCCAGGTATAGCCTGGGTGTCTTTTTTGTTTGATAGGGAGTGAAATCCAAAAATAGTGGAATTTCTCCCAATGGCAGGTTACTTATGTCCGGGATCCCTAGGTTCTATAATATGAATGCGGTTACATAAAACCGAGTGATTAAGAAAAAAAGGGGAGGCAAAGTATGAAAAGTATGAAACGTGTTTTAGTAGGGATCTCCACATTGCTCGTGATGTCATCTGCTCTCGCAGCGTGCGGCGGTAACTCAAATTCAAACTCGAACTCAAACGCTTCAAGTCCAACTACAGCCCCAGCTGCAAACGCTACCGAAGCTCCAGCAAAGAGCAATGGCGAGAAAGTCACCATCAATCTCTGGAGCTTTACGGATGAGATTCCGAACATGACTAAGAAGTATTTGGAAATTCATCCTGAAGCGAATGTAGAGTTCAAAACTACGGTGATCGCCACCACCGATGGCGCCTATCAGCCGGCTCTTGACCAGGCTCTGGCCGCTGGCGGTAAAGATGCCCCGGATATTTATGCCGCTGAATCGGCATTCGTGCTCAAGTATACACAAGGCGACGCTTCCAGCTATGCCGCTAATTATGCTGACCTGGGTCTGGATGACCAGTTGGTTAAGGATGCGGGCATCGCCCAATACTCCGTAGATATCGGCAGTAAAGAAGGACAGCTGAAGGGTCTTGGCTACCAGGCGACTGGCGGTGCCTTTATCTATCGCCGTTCGATTGCTAAGGAAGTTTTCGGAACAGACGATCCGGCTACAATCAAAACTGAAGTTGGACCCGGCTGGGACAAGTTCTTCGATGCAGCCGCAAAGCTAAAAGCTAAAGGATACGGTATTGTTTCCGGCGACGGGGACATTTGGCACCCGATCGAGAACAGTTCGGACGCAGGCTGGATTGTTGACGGCAAGCTTCACATTGATCCGAAACGCGAAGCGTTCCTTGATCTCTCCAAAAAGCTGAAAGACAATGGCTATCATAATGATACGACAGACTGGACAGAAGCCTGGTACGCGGATATGTCCGGTGCCGGCGCTCAGCCGATCTTTGGCTTCTTCGGTCCAGCTTGGCTCATTAACTACGTAATGAACGGTCAAGTGAAAGACACCAATGGCGACTGGGCTGTAACAGAACCGCCTACAGGCTTCTTCTGGGGAGGCACCTGGCTGCTTGCCAGCCAAGAAGCTGCTAAGGACGATGCCAAGAAACAGGCTGTAGCTGACTTTATCAAATGGGTTACACTCGATACTTCCGATACAGGACTTCAATCATACTGGGCTAACGGCACAATGAAGGAAGGCGAGCAAGGCACGAAGGACAGTGTGGCCTCCGCCGTAGTCATGGGCAACTCCAACGGCGAAGTTCCGCTGCTCGGCGGACAGAACATGTTCGATGTATTCGTTCCGGCTAACGCTAACGCTTCTGGTAAAAACCTGACCCAGTACGACGAAACGATCAATAAGCTCTGGCGCGATCAGACCCGCGAATATACTGCGGGCAACAAAAATCGTGAAAAAGCGATCGAAACGTTCAAACAGCAAGTTAAAGACCAGCTTGGCATTGACAGCGAATAAGATGGAGCAGAAGGGGCGGGCGAGTTTTCCCGCCCCTTCATATCAATTAATGAGGTGAGAGCATGCGCCGCAAAGGTGTCAACTATTCGAAATTCGGCTATATTTTTACCTTCCCGTTTGTCCTGGCATTTCTGATTTTTTCGCTGTATCCCATTTTATATACGGCATTTATCGGGTTCACCAATATGCAGGGATTAATACCGAAACCAATCCATGTTCTGGATAATCCTTTTCAGAACTTCAAAGATCTACTCTTTGATAATGCATCCTTCAGGAAGTCACTGATCAATACCGGGCTACTATGGATTCTCAACTTCGTTCCCCAGATTGCCCTCGCGCTCCTGCTCACTGCATGGTTCACGAATGCGCGTCTTAACATAAAGGGAAAAGGCCTCTTCAAGGTTCTGCTGTATATGCCGAATATTATCACTGCAAGTACGATTGCCGTACTGTTCAGCACTTTGTTTGCCTATCCGATGGGTCCCGTAAACAGTTTATTTCAAATGCTGGGATGGACCGACGCTCCGATTTTCTTCCTTCAGGACAAGACGACGGCACGCGGCGTTGTGGCGTTCATCCAGTTCTGGATGTGGTATGGCAATACTATGATCATTCTTGTGGCAGGCGTTATGGGTATCAACCCCGCGCTCTTTGAATCAGCGGCGATTGATGGCGCGAACGGGTTTCAGACCTTCTTCCGAATCACGCTGCCAAGTCTGCGGACGATATTACTATTTACTTTGATTACATCGATGGTCGGCGGTCTGACCATGTTCGATATTCCGCAGCTGTTCCTTGCAGGCGGACCGGATGACTCCACCCTTACCACGTCAATGTTTATATATGGGCAGGCATTCAAGGGCAGCTATATGTATAATCGCGCTGCAGCGGCGAGTATGATTATGTTCGTAATTTCGGGAGTTTTATCAGGATTCCTCTTCTACCTGATGCGCGACCGTGATGAGGCGAAATTGAAAAAAGCGCAAAAAAACTATAGAAAAGCGGCCAAAGCAGCAGCCGTGAGGGAGGTGTAACCCATGGGGAAAATTCAACAGAGCAGTTCGGTTAACCAAAAAATAACCAGAACGATTATCTATATCGTCTGTATCTTTTTGGCGGTGCTCAGTATCCTGCCGTTCTGGATCATGTTTGTTAACGCCACACGATCTACACCGGAAATCCAAAGCGGACTCTCGCTGCTTCCTTCGACTCACATGATGAGCAATTTGCGGGTGCTGCTCGACAAGAGCTTTGATCCGCTTCAAGGATTTCTGAATTCACTGATTATCTCCAGTTTTGCAACCCTCTGCACGGTCTATTTCTCGTCCTTGGCCGCCTATGGGCTTGTGACCTATAACTGGAAGCTGCGTAAGCCATTCTTTACTTTCATAATCTGCGTGATGATGATTCCATCCCAGGCAAGCGCGATCGGCTTCTATCAGTTCATGTACAAACTGCATTGGACCAATAGCTTTCTTCCGCTGATTCTGCCTGCGATTGCAGCGCCTGCGGTAGTATTCTTCATGCGCCAGTATCTGCTGGCAACGCTGTCGCTCGAGATCGTAGAAGCATCGCGCGTAGACGGTTCCGGTGAATTCAAGACCTTCAACCGGATCATCCTGCCGCTGATGATGCCGGCCGTGGCGACACAAGCGATCTTTGCTTTTGTGGCCAACTGGAACAACCTGTTCATGCCGCTGATCCTGTTGACACAGAAAGAAAAATATACGATGCCAATTATGGTCAGCCTGCTTCGCGGTGATATCTACAAGACGGAGTTCGGATCGATCTATATGGGTCTGGCTTTGACATCACTACCACTGTTCATTGTTTACTTCCTGTTATCCCGGTATATTATTGCGGGTGTAGCACTCGGAGGCGTTAAAGAATAACAGCCAGGCAGCGATACAGTGTTCTTGTCGGATTCAAATAAATAGAGGGCTCTGCATATTAAATCCTATTTAATATGCAGATTCCTCTATTTTTATTTACCCATGCAAACCCGTATAGACTGCTTCACACAGATCCGTTGTGAATTTGCCTGACATTCCTTCAAGTGCTGTATTGGTGAAGGCTACAACGCTAAGCTCTTCGGTGGGATCAACAAACCAGGAGTGCCCGTAGGTCCCGCCCATCCGCCATGTTCCCGTGGATTCCGGAGTATGGGCTGCTGCAGGGTCCTTAAGTACCGTAAAGCCTAAGCCAAATCCTCTTCCCGGCCAAAAAGGCATTTCGAGCCCGCCAATCTGGTTGGTGGTCATTTTTGTGACGATTGACTTTGGCAGAATAGGGGCGCCTCCTTGCCGCAGCGTTTCCAGCAATTTCAGGAAGTCTCCGGCACTTCCGACCATCCCGGCTCCGCCTGAAGCATAAGCAAGCTTATGTTTAGCACGGTCCGGTGCAAGGCGGAAACCGGCTGTCTCTTCAATAAAAGGCACGGTGTCATAGTTATCAGCCAGGCGGCGGGGTTCGTCTGGGCCATCCGCATAGGCCGCGGTTAACCTGTTGTTGTCTACGGCTGCAAAACTAGTGTCACTCATATGAAGCGGTTGAGTGACAAGCAGCTCTACGGCTTCACTCAGCGGCATTCCCGCAGCCTTTTCGATAATGGCTCCAAGGACATCCGTTGCGATGGAATACCTCCACAAACTTCCCGGTTCATACAACAGCGGCACCGATGCGAGCCGCCGGAGATTCTCTTCAAGGGTGATTCCGGCAATGTCCATACCGTCCGACACTCCGGCCAGCTCATAGGTTCCTTGTTCTTCCTGAAAGAAGCGGTAAGTTAACCCAGCTGTATGAGTCATTAAGTGTTGAATCGTCATAGCCGCTCCCCGGCCATCCGGCAGCTTCGGGCTGAAGGCAGGCAGCCATTTTACCACAGGGTCCTCCAGACGCAGCTTTCCTTGCGACACTAAGCTAAGTGCCGCAGTTGATACAATCGGTTTGGTTACAGATGCATAGCGAAACAGGGCATTTTCATGCATAGGACGGTTCTGTTCCCGATCTGCTAAACCGGCAGCACGGCAGTACACCACCTGCCCTTTTAAAGCTATTAGAACAACAGTGCCTACAATTCTTTTCCCGGCAATTGTCCGTTTGATGACTTGATCTACATAATGATGTGAAAAATTAGCCTCGCTGGTACTCATGGTCTTCAAATCCTCTCCTTGTATTGCTTACTTGATTATTTAGAGTAAGTGTGGTTAATTATATTAATATTTTTAGCTTCTTTACATAAGCCATTTAAGGTAATATGAATTCAACTGGTATGGATTTAAAGGTATTTTCCTGAAATATCTTTGAAATTGAAGGGAGAGATGAAAGTGGACGAAATCGATAACAATATTCTGTTCCATTTAGAGAATAACGCGAGATTATCGATGACCGAATTGGGCAAGCTGGTCGGGTTATCTCAGCCAGCAGTCACGGAGCGGGTCAAGCGAATGGAGGAAAAGGGGGTTATCGCGGAATATCGTACCGTACTCGCCCCTCATAAATTAAATAAACAGAGCGCTGCATACGTGCTTTTCCGGACTAGAGAGTGCCATGCTTTTCTTGATTTCTGCCGTTCATCGCCGGAGGTCGCCGAGTGTTACCGAATCAGCGGAGAACATAATTACCTGTTAAAAGTATTGACGGAATCTACTCAAGACCTCGAAGAGTTTGGGAATAGATGCGATGCATACGGAACCTACACCACAATAATTGTGATATCGTCTCCGATTCCTTATAAAAATCTCATTCAAGGACCTAATCTAGTGGCCGTTCATAAGGATTAGCTTCATTATAAAAAGACAAACAGGAATCCGGTGATCGGATTCCTGTTTGTTATAGGCAGATAAAAGCTGTATTTTAGGAAAAAGACTTTCGGGCGAACAAGACTGTCAGTAAAGCCGGAAGCAGCAGTATAAACAAGGAGCCGGGAAGGAAGCCGCCGCTGAGCAGCTCCAGCAGAACCCCGCCGACAATACCTCCACCCCCGATTGCTAAGTTCCAGGCGGTTACCAGCATCGATTGTGCGATATCTGCGCTTTTGCCTGCGGCCTTAGCAATGGCTGTCTGCAATAGGGTGGCAGCACCGCCGAAGGTAAGTCCCCATATGGAGACAGCGGTGAGGACGATCAAAGGTTGATGAATAGCCAGCGCCATTGCCAGGGAGGCCAGGATGAAAGCCGTAATACTTGCGATTAGCAGCCGTCTCATAAAGCGGTCAATCAGTATGCCTACCACCCAAATACCGATAACCGAGGTGATGCCGAACATAAGGAGGACCACATCAACACGGTCACCAAGAGCGGTTACCGCAAGATAAGGAGAAATATAAGTATATAAAATATTATGAGCCAGCACCCAAGCGACAACTACTGCCAGAATAGGCCGTACTCCAGGGGACAGCAAGACCTTATGGAGGGGAAGCCTCTCACCGCGGGGCTCACCATCGAAATCCGGCATCTTCCAGAGAACCCAAAGTATCAGCATTGCTGCCAGTACCGATACGATTCCAAAAATCAGCCGCCAGCCAACGAAGCTACTCAAAAAAGTTCCGGCAGGGACGCCTAATGCCAAAGCCAGCGGGGTGCCGACCATCGCCACAGCCATCGCCTTTCCTTTCAAAACATCAGGAACCATGCGGCGCGCATAACCGGCAGTCATTCCCCATAACACCCCGGCGGATACTCCAGCTAAGAAACGGGCAACAAGCGTTACTGCATAGTCGGAAGACCATGCGGTTACGGTATTAAATACAAGAAATCCGGTGATGCACAGCAGTAAAAGCGGCTTTCGCCTCCAGCCCCGAGTAGCGGCCGTTAACGGAATGGCAGCCAGCAGAGAACCCGCCGCATATAGAGTGACCAGTTGTCCTGCAAGTGCTTCCGTGACTTGAAGGTCCTGGGAAATTTGCGGAAGCAGCCCTGCAGGCAGACTTTCTGTCAAAATACAGATAAATCCCGCCATGGCCAGCGCAAGCAGCCCCACCCACGGAAGACGGTTTGAGACGCTGAGTGTAGAAGTATTTTCCTCTACGTAAGTGGCAGTTGATCGCATGATAAGATGTCTCCCTTGTCGAATAAGATTAAAAGCCAATTGCTTTTAATAAGCTTACACAAAGGACTTGCAAATTTGCATATAGGATTAAAGGTTTATTCTTGATCATTCACTGAAAAACAAGTTATTTTCAGGATATCACCTATAGTTCTAATGTGATAGTTAAAAGCGGGCTTGAGGACATGGCCAGTTGGCTTCCTGCCCATTATGTTGTACGATATCGGCATAACGTTTCCTACAAGGAGGTTCTTCATGAAGCTGGGGTATTTGATTATCGATATGCAGGAAATCCACGTGCGGGAGCATGTGGACAAGAAAACACTGGACCGGGCCTGTGAATATATCAATTATGTCTCAGATATACTCCGGGCGAAGGACCAGCTGATCATCCATATTCAGGATATCGAAGGCATGGAGGAAGCAACGAAAGAGCAGTATAATATCATTCCCGAAGTTCAAGTATCGGATAGTGATCTGAAGGTAACCAAAGAGTACTCCAATGCGTTCTGGAAGACGGAGCTGGAGCAGATCTTGAAGGATCATGGTGTTGAGCTGCTGATCATATCCGGCTTCTCGGCTGAGCATTGCGTCCAATTCACCTATAACGGGGCGAGTGAGCGCGGCTTCCGGCCGGTTCTGCTGCAAAATGGAATTCTGAGCGCACACAGCGACGTAATCCTTTCTGCACACAGAGACCGCAACCTGATCTCTTATCCGGTAATCCCCTATCTGATGAATTCATAAACGTTGAAGACACCCTGTCCGTCTGCAGTAGTTGTTACTGCAGGCAGGCGGGGTGTTTTTATATGAAAGCGGGAAGTGCCGCTTATAGAAACTTTTTCCAATCCGCTTCGTCCAATATTAAAGATAACTATGATGAGGGGAGATTGGCAGAGGTGAGAAAAGGGAAGCTTTCAATTGGCATTCTGGCGGCAGCCATCGCTTTAAGCCCGGGTTCCGTATCCGCAGCGGCGGATAGCCATATTCTGCTGAATTACAAAGAGACTTTACTAGGGAGCAGCCAGGTGGTTACGGGGGGAACTACGCTTGTTCCGCTGCAGCAGCTGGCACAGACGATGGGCTATGCCCTTAGCTGGAACCAGAGCACGAAGTCCGCGAGGCTGGTCCGTCCAGACCGTGAAGTTACAGTGACAGCCGGTGTGACCACGACTACAGTAAACGATAAGGTGATAACCCTGGCAAAAGCGCCGCGCGTCCTCAAAGGAAAAATTTATGTGCCGCTGGTTTCAGCGGTCAGTGCAATGGGCGGCAAAACGGTGTACGACAAAAACAGCGACAGCCTGAATATTGTGGATGAACTCCGTTATTCGGTCGCTTCTGCCCAAGGCAGACTATACTGGGTCTCGCAAAAAAATGGTGATGTCTTCTACAGCGCTTCATCTGCCGGCAAGCCAGTGCTGATCGGCGAACTTCCGTTTGCTGATTTAACCTATACTCATGGCCTGGAGGTCAAGAGTGTCGGAAAGGGAGTTGACCTGCTGCTGCTTACGGATAACCACTATGCGATGTTTAATGATTTCAGCAATGGTTACCAGGCTCTCATTCAAGACGGCAAAATAGTAAAGCAAATGGAATATCACTACAGCGGCGCTTCCTATACCAAAGTCCCGCTGTTAAAAACTACACAGCTCTACATGACCGACGGCGCAAGCATCCAGTATATTAACAATGACGGCAGTCTGGGTAATCTCTTTGACCTGGAGAGTATCACAGGAACGGAAGGGAACTTCTCCGTCGAGTATGCCGCCGAAGATATTATCCTGGTGCGCATGATGACAAACACACATTTGTATGCCATTCATACGGCGAGCGGACTAAGCACGAACCTGAGCGAAAAGTTAATTAGCAGCGAGGACCGCAAGGAATGGGATCGGGCGGATGGGACGGATTCCTTTTATCTGACCAAAATGCTGGTGCTAAAGAAGCGGGAGGGCAACGTGATGACGTTCACCTATGCCACAGTGCCTGACGGGAAGGTAAAGACCGTAACTTATAATGTGACTTCGCAGTAAAAACGATGCAGATAAAGAGAGGAACTGAGCGTGATGACTTACAAATATCAAACGCCAATATTGCTTGAACAGCTCCGGAGCTGGCAAATGGAGATTGCCTCGGAGGTTCCTTATCTCGAGCCCCCTACAGGACTGTATCTGGGGATCGACCGTAGTGACACGGGTTACTTTTGCACGCCTGTGGATGCTGTGGGTTTCGCCCGGACGGGCTCGGATGGAGAACACTTTGCGTTTCTGAGTGATTTTGGGACTACCATGAGTCTGGCGGAAGCCCCTGTTATTCGTGTTATGCCGATGGAGTCTCAGCATACCCGGCTGGTAGCCCGGAATTTGTTCGATTTCTTCTGTCTGCATTTTTATGATGAACTGCTGCTGCTTGGGGAGTATAGCAGTGAGGAGGAGTATCTCGAAAGTGTTCAGGAGCAGGCTGCCCGGCAGGAAAGTACGGAGTGGTTTGATCTGGACCGCTGGAGACGCGAACAGGCTCAGGTAACCGCATGGGCTGCGGAACAATTTCATTTTGCGCCGATTCCGCAGGCTTGGCAATACCAGCAGGAGCTTCGTGCGGAGCGCGAGCGGAACGTTCGCGTTGCAACCAATGATACCTTGGGGGTTCTGGCGCTGAACGGACAAACGGGAATCATCTCTGCGGAAATACCTGATCATTTAACAGATGAGGAGGATCTGGAGGAATTACAGGTTTATTTTCGCACAGCAGAAAAGGAAGTAAAGCTCGCATTCATCCGCAATATGCAGCATGATGCAAGTTCAGACCCGCTGCTGGTTGAATGGTGTGCCGGGCAACTTACAGAGATGGGGATGCCGGAGGAAGCAGAGAATCTGCGGGTGCGGCTTCTTAACTAGACGTATAGGGGGGATATTTTAATGACAAACCAGGAAAGCGAAGAAATGCTGACAGGTGGAAATGTCTCTAATGTTTATCGTTCGGGAGACACTGTACGACGCGAGTTGAAACCAGATAGTTACAGGATTCATAAGCTATTAAAGCATTTAGAGAATTCTCGTATATTGAAGGAGAAGCTGGTAATTATCCATTGAAAAAATACATGTGCTCTGATGATTGCTTAATCGAAATAGCAAAAATGCTCCGCTTTTATCATGATTCTGTGCAAGATTTTTCATTTGATGAGAGCTGGGAATTGCTAGATCTCACACCCCAACCAGTTGAAGTGCTGTGCCATAATGATTTTGCGATATACAACATTATTTTTAATAATGAAAGACCAATAGGTATTATTGATTTTGACAATGCCGGACCTGGTCCAAGACTTTACGACATAGCATATACTCTCTATACTTGCGTTCCCTTAAGCAGGCTTCATCTTTCTGAATCAGGAGAGGTCATTTATTATAATTCATTTGAGCATGCTAACCGTATAAAACAAAGGGTTACATTGTTTTTTGAATCTTACGGTAAAGAATTAGAAGAAGAATATTTGGAAATGGTATTGCTACGATTAGAAGGGTTATGTAAAACAATGGTGAGAAAAAGCAGTGAAGGTGACATTGCTTTTCAAAAGATGATTGATGAGGGGCATCTTGAACATTATCAAAGCGATATTAAATTCATTCGGGAACATGGAAAAGAGTGGATTTAGGTTCAGTTAACGGGATTCCGGCTGAATATTCAGTCTCCAGATTTCCTTAGTAGGGAGGTAGTATATGAAAAAAATTAGAATCCTTTCAATTTCAATCATACTATTAGTGATTTTGATTTTTGTATTTGCCAGACCCAAACAAGATATCGTTAGCGTTAACCTGGTGTCCGAAACTAATGAGATCAGTTACTCTGACAGTAAGAGCGTTCAAATCTTCGAAGATGCGATAAGTACTGTTAAAAAAGTACGCGGGTCTGTTGATGTGGGTTCACCAACATACCGGATGACCGTTACCTACGCTGATTCTAAGGTTGTTGAATACAGCCTTTATATGGACTTCAAAACCAAAAATGGCTTCTTGATTAAACAAAGTAATAGTGAAAAGATGCTGGACTTAAAGGATCATAACTCGGAAGAGCTCGCCGATCTGTTAAGTAAAGAAAACAAAGAATAACGTATCGCCAGACGAAGAGAAGCTCCTGATGAAGAAGACAATGGTCCTTCCCCACATTGATATTCCATACTTTCAATTAGGGAGGACAACGATGAAAAAGATTTTGTTGCTCCAAAAATGGGCCAAGCCCATTCTCTTCATGTTGATTGGAGTTATTCCGATCATTGTGCTCAGCGGGTGTTCGACAGCATCCCAATTAAACTCGATTAATGCCGATTCATCAGGGATATTTAACCACTTTTTTATTTATCCATTTTCGCTCTTGATCAAATTCTTCGCGAATGCATTTCACGGAAACTACGGATTATCGATCGTGCTGATGACTTTCATCATCAGACTTGCGATCATGCCGCTTATGATGAATCAAACCAAGAAACAAATGGACATGAAAGAAAAGATGGCCGTCCTTCAGCCGGAGCTAACTGTACTTAAAGAGAAGTATAAGAACGATGTCAGTAGCGAGGCAAAAAAACAACAGCAAGCCCAAAGCATAGCCAACAGCAAAAGGGCCGTATTTTACATTCTATGCACATGCAGTTGACAAATCCGCGCTAAGATTATTATTAAATCATTTGAAGTTGCTCAAAAAAAGCATGAGCAACTTCAAATGATTACAAATAATTACATTCATGAAGGAGGAAGAGTTTTGTTTTCAAGATTAAGGTTTCAAAGGGTATCTGCAATCATTTTGGTTAGTATGCTGCTTTTAGGTGTAGTGATGCCAGGTGGATTTCAAAGAGTCAACGCTGCCGATGGCGGCGGAACTGTAAGCAGTCCGGAGTTTAACGGAGATGGAACGGTTACCGTGAATACATATTCCCCCAAGAATGAGATGTATATCAATGGTAATTTTACAGATTGGGTCGTATTTAAGCCCATGTCATTAACGGGCACGATCCTGGTTGACGGCGTGCAACAGAACGTATTCTCCTACAGTATGAGTACTCAGGACTTCAATAAGACGGGAGGCGTCGTTCAGTACAAATACATTCCACAGGCCTCCTGGTCGGGCGATTATGTTGACTTTTTGAACGCCAGCCCGAAGGTTAGCGGAAATTCTGCGGTGTATTTTTTGAAGCTTGCTCTGAGTCAGAAGCAACTGGAACCGGGTCAAAGCGCATCAGTCGAGGCGTTTCGCTACTTGTCAGACGGAAATAAAACCGATTTAACGGATGCTGTACTTTGGACAAGCAGTGAACCGGCTTTTGTTACATTCTCGAATGGAACGGTTCTGGTTGCTCCTGAGGCTCCAACGGGAACGGTGACCATTACCGGTGTTTATCAAGGGGTCAGCGCGACAACTACCCTAAAAATTGTAGAAACATTGGCAGTTCCGAAAGTTAAATCAGCAGCCAACCTGACGGATTTGAATGACCGGCTGATGATTGGCCAAGCGACTCCAGAGATCACAGGTGAGGTTGAGGTTGAGGATATCACGAACGGTGCCGGCAAGGGGAACAACCTGGTCGCCCAACTGGGATACCGTTTTGAAACCGATCCGGATTATACTTGGACAAATGCGGCGTATAAAGACGATGTTGGCAGCAGCGACCGGTTCAGTGCACAATTTACTCCTGACCGTGCGGGCAAATGGTATTATGCCATGCGCTTTTCGTTGGACAACGGTTTAACCTGGGATCACAAAATGTTGGGCAATAAAGTTAATAAGTTCTTTGACGAACAGACAATTGTTAAACCGTTTGATGTTATGCTGACATGGACGAAGGACGCGAAAACTACCCAGACCATTACCTGGAAAACCGGGTCGGATGTTAGCGAAAGCTACGTCCAGTATACCGAGAAGGCCAATGAAGGGTCTTTCCCTGGTGTGAATACCCTGGTAAAGGCGGAAGGGAAAGGGTTTAACACGCCTCATAGTGCAAACGTTAGCACAAACGTAAATACTGCAACACTGACGGGTCTGAAGCCGGGGACTACATATGTGTACCGGGTCGGAGCGGGTACAGATTGGAGCGACACCGCGACCTTTACAACAGAGGCGTCTATTGCCGCGCCGTTCCAGTTTCTGATCTTCGGTGATAGTCAAAGCGGAAGACAAGAAGAGTCGGATTATGCAAAATGGGGAGAAACGGTTAACGCCGCTTATCAAGCGAATCCGGGAGCCAAGTTCATCATCAATAACGGTGACCTGGTGGAAAAGGGAAGCTATGAGCATTGGCATAAATGGTTTGAAGGCGCAGAAGGCGTAATCGAAAACATCCCTGAGATGCCGGTCACAGGTAATCATGAATATTACTCCACCTATGGTGTGAATGAGCAGGCGGATCATTTCAAGATGCAATTCAATCTCCCGCAGAACGGTCCAGACCGCCTGAAGGGCCTGGTCTATTCTTATGACTATGGGGATGTGCATATTGCTGTTCTGAACTCGCAGAATACAGAAGCGAACACGGATCAGACCGAGAAAATGGGAGACATTCTTGCGGAGCAGGCGGAATGGTTGGATCAGGACTTGAAGGACACGGATAAGAAGTGGAAAATCGTGTTCTATCATAAGGCCTCCTATTACAGCAGAAGCAGCCGTGCAGCCGATGCAGAGCAAGTTAAATTGGCGTTCCAACCGGTAATTGACAAGTATCATGTGGATCTGGTATTCGGAGCCCATGACCATACCATTACAAGAACTTATCCGATTAACAATAACAACTTTGTTGACAATACGGCCAAGGGTACCGTGTACTATATAACCGGCCGTTCGGGCAATAAAAACTACAGTGATCCGTTTCAACAGGTATGGGATGCGTATTACAAAAACGATACGGATGACACCAACTATCTTTCGGTGAGTGTAAACGGAGATAAGCTGACGGTTAAAGCCATTGAGAAGAATGGCAACGTGCTTGACGAGTACACCATTGATAAAACGGCCGGAACTCCGAGCGCAAAATTGCCAAACCTTCCGATCACAAAAGCAGAGAACTTGTCTGTATTGTCTAAAGAAATAAACGCAGGCACTAAAACCGACGACATTACAGCAGAAGTGAATTCACAGAATGTGACGAATTACACGGGACGCGGTGTTCATATTCAAGCTCAATTAGGATACAAGCTCAGCGAAGACACCCAGTATATTTGGGCGGACGCCGTTTACGCTAAGGACAATGGCAATAACGACGTCTACCGGGCTAATTTCACTCCGGATATAGCCGGAAACTGGGAATATGTAATGAGGTTCTCAGGAGATGGAGGGAATACATGGACGACTACAGAAGCTAAGACAATCAAGGTAGTCTCCGGGAATACCGGAGGAGAAATTCCGATGCCGGCATTCTTGGCCGGATTGTCCGTGGATCAAGGAACGATATCTCCGGCATTCTCTTCACCGGTATTCAACTATCGTGTTGATGTAGCGAATTCCGTTTCCAGTCTCGGCATCTTCTTGAAGACAGGGGACTCCAATCCGGTTCTGTCGGTTACGGGCGCAACATACGCCTCGGTGACCGGCAACGTATACGAGTATCGCACCGCAAATCTGGCTGTGGGTCCGAATCCAATCGTGATTAAGCTGTCGAATGGGGATGGCCCGACAAATTCCTATACGTTGATAGTGAACCGTGCCAAGAGCAGTAATGCAGATTTGAGCGGACTCACGCTGTCGAATGCCACAATTAACCCCGCCTTCGGAGCCGGGATCACATCGTACAGCGCCAGCGTTGCAAACGGGGTAGCCAGTACCAGCGTAACGGCTACAGCAATTGACAGCAATGCGATGATTAAAGTAAATAATAAAGCGGTTGTAATCGGTCAGGCCAGTGAGTCAGTCGCCTTGAGCGTAGGAAGCAACCTGATTACGATTGCTGTTACAGCGCAAGATGGCACAACGAAGACCTATACAGTAACGGTGATCCGGGAAGCTTCGCCTATTCCGGGGAGCGGCGGACAACCAACCGCGACGGCTTCGCCGACACCGGCGGCTTCACCGGCACCAACGGCCTCGCCGACACCAAAGCCACCGGCGGCTGGCACAAACCCGGTGCCTGCCAAGACGAATGTCTTCCAGAATAAGGTGACTAACGGGGAAGATGTAATTCAAGCCATCAAGGAATCGATTAACGCCACGAAGAATATGAGCGTTTCGTTCAGCGACATCTCTCAGCATGGGAGCCGCAATGAGATTGTTCTGGCAGTGAAGCTGCGTATCATCACCGGTTACCAGAATGGAACGTTCCGTCCTAATGCTTCCGTAACAAGAGCAGAGTTCGCAGCCATGGTCTGTCGTGCTTTCGGATTGGATGCAGATCAGGGTTCGGCGCCGTTTCAGGATACGGCAACGAATTGGGCTTCCGATTACATCCGGACATTAGCTGCGAAGGGGATTATTAACGGGTATTCAGATGGAAGCTTTAGACCAAATGCGGAAATTTCCCGGGCAGAAACCGTTACTATTTTGGCTCGAATCCTTGACCTCGGTCAGCTAGCAACGGGGAAGGAGGCTTCTTTCAATGATGTAGACAAGGAACATTGGGCTAAGAATGTGATTGGGGAAGCCTATAAAGCCCAATTAATTCAAGGGGTAACCCCCTCTTCGTTCAGGCCCGATAACCAGACCACACGCGCTGAAGCCGTAACCGTCCTCCTGCGCGCTTTAAAGAGCGACAGTTCCATTAAGGAACTTATTGAAACAATGTAATAAGCAACACATAGCTAAGGCTGCCTGGAGACCTGACTCCAGACAGCCTTTTGCGTATGATTAGGTCAACCAGATACGCTGGAAATACGGGAGCTCCCCAAATCCCGATTTTAGAAGTCTCACTTTTTCCTTTGTTCAATTTTCCCAATCGTATCTCCTTTAGCTACTTGATATAAGCGGCTCTTCGGTTCATGCACGGTTTGAGAAGGCCACAATCCATGGTGCCCCGATACAATGTAACTGACCACACAAGCCACAAAAAAATATTCCGCTCCTTTCTCGCCAAAAAACTCCATGGCTAAAAGGAAGGCAGAAATCGGTGTATTCGCACCGCCACAGAATGTAGCGACCAAACCTAGGGCGGCCAAGAATGACATTGGTAAACCAATCATATGATGTAAGGAATTCCCCAAGGTGGCACCCATAATAAATAAAGGGATTGCCTCGCCGCCGACAAAGCCGGTTCCGAGTGTCACCGCTGTGAACACAAGCTTTGCCAGAAAGGCGAAAGGAGGGACGTCTTCTTTAAAACTTTGCTCCAGCAAGTCCAGACTGCGACCGTTATAATCCTGGGACCCGGCCAATAAAGTGAACCCTGCAATGAGTAGTCCGCCGACAAAAGCCCTTTTTATATGGCTTTTCTTAAACAGCTTTTCTGAATACTTTTGAATTCCATGTCTCAGTTGGCTATAAACAACACTCAACAAGCCAAAAATAACGGCTGCGAGCACTACCTTTAAAAAGGTCATCATCGATAGCCCGGGCAGTGTCTGGATGATGAATTTTTCATGTTCAACCCCCCACACTTCTTCCGTCACAAAGTGGGCGGCAAAGCTGGCAACAAGACACGGGACGACCGCTTCGAACTTTAATTTTCCGAGGGCGGCCATTTCCATCCCAAACACTGCGCCAGTGATAGGGGCCCCGAAGGCTGCGCCGAACCCGGCGCTGATTCCGCTCATCAGCATGATTAGCGTATCGGCCGGCTTTACCTTCAGCCAACGATTTGCGGCTTCCGCAACGCTCCCTCCCATTTGGATCGCAGCACCTTCCCTGCCTGTAGAACCCCCGAAAAAAACTGTAATGAACGTACCTAAATATACAATGGGCCCCATTCTTCTTAGAACCTTTTTATTGCCGTTAACGCTGTCAATCACCAGATTATTCCCTTCGGCAGAGTCATGCAAAGTGTTGTTCAAGATGGATTTCCCAAACCTCATATATAGAAACCCCACTGCAATACCGCCCAGTGGAAGAAGCGCTATCAACCAGGTGTTGGCTTCTCTGACCTTTCCCAGAAAATCATTAGTTTCCAACAGCAATGACGTCAACGATCCTACAACGGTACCGATTAAACCACCTATAATAATCCATATACTAAGAACCTTCAGGACATTTTTATACGTTAGGATTGTTTTCATATTCCGTACCTTCATTTCAGGCGATCCGAATGTTCATTCGGATGCTGTTTATTTTTGGTTTCGGCAAATAGTGAATCACTTCCTAGGGATTGGTTTTGCGGTTCCGGAATGGACAGGTGGGGCAGAGCAGCCGCTAATGCTGTTGTCACCCTGTCAATGTCTTCTTTGGTCGCATACTGTTTGCCGGGCTTAAGCATATACCCTAATTGTCCGTTCGATTCTATGGTAGCCCACTGCAAATCACCGATCATTTGGACGCCTTGTTGCCGAAGCCTGACTTCCAGCATATCTACAGTCAACCGCAGTTTTTTCAAATTGTTCTCCAGTAATACTCCATTCTCGACCACCGGAATCGATTTTCCATAAATAAATGTCTCAAGAGCATCCGATTTCATTACGATATATTCAATACCTATCAGGGTGTAGACCATCAAAAGTGTGATGACCAGCGTAATCCAAATATTGCGGTCACCTACAGGTTGTATAATTAATGAACCTACCGCGATCATCATAACGGTCTGAGCGACCGTAAGCTGCGATATCGACTTTCTTCCCGCCAATCGCAAGATAAGCGCGCCACCCAGAACAATGACAATCGCTTTCCATATAAAATGATAATCCAATCCGCTCCCCCTTTTTTGTATGAAATCTGCGGCTATTTTTTTCAAATTCAGCCAATCTTATTCATTACCAATTCTGTATCGGCTGAACGGTTATTTAAGAGACGTTTACCACCTTCCATGTATTCGTGAGACACTGGGGGGACGAACTGGAGTGATGGGCTGTTACAGCATTGGCATGTCTCGCAACGAACGAGAACCAGCAGCAACTGCTCACCATCCGTCGTATCGCGGGGTTCAAGTAGCAGGGGTTGACCCTCGAGATGATGCGACCTCTGCTGATCGGATAGGCCTCTCTGACGCAAGCAGAGCATATGTAGCTTAAGAGACGAAAGGAACTGGAGCGACATTCGTGAACGCAGTTATGCCAGGCATCGTCCATACGGATGTCAATGCGCCATGGCTGTAGACGGCTGATGACCGCAAGCTTGCAATAGAGATGTCGGCGCTTGGACGCGTCGTTGAGCCCTCGGATATCCGGATGTTGTTGCTTTTGCGGCTTCGCCGGACGGTCGATGGGTAACGGGACAGATTCTCGATGCAACCGGCGGATCACATTTGTAAGCTAGGTCCGGGTCTTGGAGCATTTAGCGATAAGGCAGCTGGTCGGTATACGCGATCGGCTGCCTTTATTCAACTAACTGGCAGTTAAATTACAATATATGGTATTATATTGAATATGTCCGTGAGGAGGATATCAATGGAGAAGTTCTACGATAGCCTACATCGATTTGATGGAAATGACTTGCGGTTGTTTCTTTACAATTTATTAAATACAGTAGATCGTTATGGTAAGGACGGCAGTATTGAAGAAAAAAAGTTAGCAGAAGGACTCGTTAATATACTTCAAAGCCAGATAGAGGCAGTTCACAACCATAAATTACAAATGAATGAACTCCAACAATATGTCTATCTTGTTTTCAGTCTCTCTGATGCAGGTTCTTTAAAAGTAACTCTAAGTAAAATCGGAAAACGGGAGCTATGCCAAGTCTTAGCATTCAATGAATTGTTTTCAGTCAGACCAATATCTAACTTAGATACAAAAACTGGACAGCAGAATAGATTATTTTGGTTGACGGAAAACGATGGGGATTTCAGCTATGACCCAGAGCATATGCTTTTTAAAATGGTAGAAGCAGTAAAGAATATTCCTGAAAATAAAACCATTGTTATTTGGTACGCGGATAACGCGCATGATCAAACAGGCTTACGTTTCGTATTGCATTTGTTGAGAGATCGAAAACAGCCAGTTAATGTAGTCAATGTGACAGAGCTCTTTAATACTACTGGGCTTCATAATAAAGAAGTATTTAATCCCTATTTCAGCGGTTTAATCGATCGAGAGCATTTTCAGGTAATCGTAAACAAGTATTATGAAGGTGTTCCTCTTGAGCCTAACCAAAGAAGAAGGTATGAATCAGAATGGCTGATGCTCTCGAATGAAAATCATGTGCTCCGTTTGTGGAAAGAAGGTTCTGTTAAAGGTACTGATGAATCTGCTCTGGACGAAGTGATAATAAGGTCAGTCATTGAACTAGAGCAAGAACGAGATGGAAATGGGTTTATCAAGGCGGGGAGTGTTGTCGCAAAAGTATTAGATACTTCGCACCAACTCGTAGGTTATTCATTTATTACCAATAGAAATGTCTGGGAATGGTGCTGGGATCTGTATGATACGAAACGTTATGGGAACTATAGAGTTTTTCGGGGAGGCAGCTGGGCAGAAGTTGAGAACAATTGTGGATCTACAATTAGAAGGAAAAGCATGCCTGATTTTAAAACGGATGACCTTGGCTTTAGAATAGCATGCGGAAAGTATTAATTAATGCAATCTTATGTAGTAAAACGGGTTGAGGCAGCAAGTTTGGACGTACGTACCCGACAAAGGAGTTAACCATGTCAAAACAACGTAAAAGTATTTTTATCATAACCATGCTCTATACTGCCTTAATTCTTTATTTTTTATTTTTCGCATTTGGTAGAATGGGTGCCGCAGAGCGAACGGCTGGCTACACCTTTATTTTTTTACCAGATAGTTTCTTTAAATTGCCTACTATATCTGATCTTCTACACCCTACCCTCATGGATTTTGTTGGATTTGGAAATGTCATAGCGTTCATCCCTTACGGTATATTGATTCAATTGTTATATCGGGCTACCTTTCTTCGATTCATTACAACGTTCTTTTTTTCGATTATTCTAATGGAAACCATACAGGCCCTTTCGTTTCTCGGCAGCTTCGATGTTAACGATGCCATTCAAAATACATTAGGCGCAGCAGTCGGTTTTGGGGCATATAAGCTTGGTGCTCGTTCAAAAAACAATTGGCGCAATTCTTTGATAACCGCCATTTCCTCTATGGTTCTTTTTTTAGGGGTATGGGGAGTGTGTGGGATTGTAGATAAAGCGTTCAGCAAAGAAGAAGGTCCCTTTGTGGCAATAAACGAATTGATGGACAGCTCCGGAAATTTATCAACTGGAAAAAATCTGAATAGCTTTGAAATAAGCGCCCAAAAGGTAAAACCCCGCTATAATATGTATGGCGTTGCAGGTGGGGATTTAGAAACGTTTACATATTCGTACAAGAAGAAGATTATCTTCTCCTTGTATTACGGAATACCTGAACCAACCGATTATTCCGGAAGTATCCGTGTTTCCGTCGCTGGACGCGAGGTATTGACCAGTTCTGGAGAAATTCAACGCCGTGATCCAGAACTATTTCCGGCGGTGTTTGAGATTCCTGTCGAGGCTGGGAGCGAACTTAAGATAACTATTGATGGGGACGAAAAAATATGGGATGTTGGGTATACGGAAATGAAATACTTTTGGAACTGAGTCCATGCTGATAATAATCCAGAAAGCAAACAAAATTAAAAAACAGTAAAGGAGCAGCTGCAGCTGCTCCTTTGACTTGCTTATGAATATTCTTGCACACTATATGATATTGACCACAAAATGAGCTCCAGCTCGCTTCAAATGTCCGTCAATGTCTGCCGCTGAACCGTTTGATCGCTTCCTCGGTCACCGGCGTGAAGAGATTAACCAGATTGCCGTCGGGATCGCGAAACAGTACAGCACGGTTTCCCCATGGCATCGTGCTGGGTTCCTGTACCCACTTGTCAACAAACGGCTTCAAGCGCTCGTATTCCGCATCCACATCGTGGACGCGGAACTCTAGGATGAGAGTGTGATTGTTGTCTGCCACAGGCGTACCAGCGCCGAACAGCTGCACCGTCTGGGAGTGGCCGATCGCCAGGGTACACGCTGGCAACACGAATTCGGCAAAGACGGGTGCGGGGCGTTCTGCTGAAATACCCATGACGTTCTCATAGAACTCGACGAGACGGTCCACGTCGTCGGTAATGATGCGTACAGAAGCAAAGTGCATGTATTCCCACTCCTTTATATTGAATACTTTGATTATAAAAAAACGCTGCTGACAACGGTATGTCAGTAGCGTTTTCATGTTTTTGCACATATTGCGATTCGGAGTTGTTGGCGGATGAGCGGGTCATTTCTTTTTAAAACATTCTCGGTATATCGTTAACCATTGCCGGCTCCTATAATAAGAGGCATCAAGCGTTCCAGGAGGCTAAAGGATATGCCAATATCATTTAAACCCTATACCCGTGTGCCCGGGTTTACTCCAGAGTTTCAGCGTGTTCATGAGTTTCTATTGCGGCTGAATGATCCGAAGGTGATTAATGAAGGATTTTTGTGGGGACGCTGGGAGTGGATGTTTTCCTTAAAGTTCCTGGATACAGCGAATCTGCATAAAATCGGGATCTGGGAGGACGCCGGGAGAATTGTGGGACTCGCTACCTATGAACAAACTGTCGGCAATGTCTGGTTTAGTGTGGACCCCGGTTATGGTTTTTTGAAGAAGGAAATGCTGCTCTATGCCAAAGACTCGCTGGATAAAGACGGTGAAGTCCAGGTGCTGATCCGTGATTCCGACAGTGATTTTCAGGAGATTGCCGCCGGGATGGGTTTCAAACCCACGCAGGAACAGGAGTGTAATGCTGTGATTCCCATCGAGGAATCCTTAATGAAATATACCTTGCCTGAGGGATACCGTATCGTCAGCCTGGCAGAGGAGTTCGATTTAAACAAATATAATAAAGTATTGTGGCGCGGGTTCAACCATGAAGGAGAAGCGCCTGAAGCCGTCCAGGATCTGCTGGATAGACAGATGGAGCTCTCCGGGCCTCATGCGGATCTGAATCTGAAAATTGCCGTTGCCGCCCCGGACGGCCAGTTTGTTGCTTATTGCGGCATGTGGCATCTGCCCGGGAATGATTATGCGCTGGTAGAGCCTGTTGCAACCGATCCCGCCTACCGGATGAGAGGTTTGGGTAAGGCTGCGGTTCTGGAAGGCATCAGACGGTGCGGGGAACGGGGAGCAAAAAGGGCGTATGTCGGCTCATCGCAGCAGTTCTACTACAGCATCGGGTTTCGCCCCTATTCGACCGAGACGTGGTGGAAGCACAGCTCCGGTATTAAATAATGCTAAAAAAGAGATGTTCTGTGAGCCGGATACCGCCTCTTTTTTATGACGATTCCCCTATAATCCGCTTGATACCTGTCTCATAAAAAGGGTACATATTCTCAAGTTCCATAATATGCGTTTGAATGGGCACTCCATACATTAAAGCGAATAATTGAGCTACTATTTCATTATATTGTGAAGGATGTATCGTTTTTATCTCCGAAAGATGGTAGATAAAAACCTGCTGCAGGCTCAGCGGCTCTACCTGTTGTTCAAATGCTTCCTTATTAAACAGATAATACTCGTAAGGTGAAGGTTCGATAGCGGGTGGTTTTTCGGTAAGCTTACTGTAATATTGAATGAGTGATATCATGATTTTTTTACCGGGAACCGTATCCTCACAAATCGATTGAAATACTTTATACAATCCTGCTTTACCTGGATACCTTTTGAGGTGTATATCAAAACTTCTATCATAAAGCCACTTACAAATAAAGTAATCTAACACCTGTTCTTTGTAGCTAAAGTCTTTAAAAAAAGTTACTTTAGTTGTATTAATGTTAGAACACAGTTCTTCAAGGGTTAAATCATTAATACTTTTCATTCTCAGCAGACAAAGCATCTCTTCCAGAATAGAAACCCTCAGAAGAGCTGCTTTTTTTTCTCTAATCCCGAAATTCTCCATCTTTTTGCTCCTTCTTGGACCTGCTTCTAATCCAGGCTACACCGTTTACTAGTAAGATAGCGATAACCACAATATAAAATACTACAGTTGATATACTTTTGATAATTGTAAAAATACTTGCAACATATACAAGGCTTATTGGAACTGCCGCTCTGTACGAAAGCATCATGAATATCATAATGTTCTCGAGGTAATCAAATAACATTGCAGCTATTGGGAGGGCCAATACGGCTTTTGAAAAAGAGGAGTATATTGGTAATGCTGATGTAATCTTCACCTTATTATATAGACGAATCAGCAGAATGAAAGTAGATAATCCAGTCAAGCAATTTAGAATAGGAAACAAAATATCGAGGGGTAACTGCACATGCAGATAGAGTGTATAGCCTTCTTCAGATAACTGGGTTAGAAACTTACGCGCATACTCATAAGTATACCCCAAAGGATTCATATCAAAGATCAGGAGACCGCCTGCCTCTCGGCTTATTCGTGGAATAGAATAGTTCTGCATGACGGCATAAATAGATTGGGACAATAGTAGAAACAGCAACCATAGCTTAACCGTTACAGCCTCAAGACCTTTAGCCAGCCTATTTATCATAAGAGGACCTCCAGGGAGTTTGATTAACTAAAGTAAATAAATTAACTTGAGTTAAGTATAATATAAGGGGAAGCCGGCTCAAAGTCAACAGCAGGGCAGGATAGTTTCAATATATGAATTATTATGGTGTGAAAAGCTAAAAAAGAGATGTTCTGTAAGCCGGATAAACGGCCTGCAGAACATCTCTTTTAAACTCGCAAAAATAATGTTTAGCCCCGGGCCAGCTCTTGGCGTACGATCGGAGCCACCTTGGTTCCCAGCAGCTCAATAGCGCGCAGGACCTCACGGTGCGGCATGGTGCCGACGTTGACATGCAGGAAGAAGCGGGTCACGCCGAGATTTTTATGCAGCAAAATAATTTTCTCCGCCACATATTCGGAATCGCCGACATACAGCGCGCCGCGCAGGCTGCGGGCATCGTCGTAAGTGGCACGGTTGTAAGTCTGGCCCCAGCCGCGTTCGCGTCCGATGACATTCATCTGCGCTTGGGTGGAAGGGTAGAACAAGGCAGCAGCCTGCTCTGTAGTTTCTCCAACAAAGCCGTGGGAATGGGTCGCAATCTGCAGCTTGTCGGGGTTATGCCCGGCCCGGACAGCAGCCTCCTTGTACAGCTTAACCAGCGGAGCGAACCGTTCCGGCATTCCGCCGATGATGGCGAACGCAACCGGAAGGCCCAGCGTGCCTGCGCGGATCGCCGACTCGGGATTTCCGCCTGTCGCAATCCACACCGGCAGCGGGTCCTGCACAGCTCGCGGGTAGACCGGCAGGTTATCGATGGCAGGACGGTGGCCGCCGCGCCAGGTTACCTTCTCGGAGGCACGGATCGCCAGGAGCAGCTCCAGC
>NZ_LN831203.1:129635-137453 GCF_001368795.1 Paenibacillus ihuae | reverse complement strand
AGCAGCGTCTCCAGCGGGGCTTATGCCCATGCAGAGGGCGCGGGCACCACTGCCGATGTCCAGGCTTCCCACGCAGAGGGATTCATGACCCAGGCCTTTGGGGCGAATTCCCATGCCGAAGGCGAGAACACGATGGTTATGCCGGTTCATGCAGGTGCGCATATTATGGGCCAGAACGGTTCCACCCGGTTTGCCTACTCCTGGCATCTGGCGAACGGGCTGACGGTGGGACCTAGCCTTAATTCTGCAGTGATCGAAGGAGCAACAGGCAATTTGTATTTGGATGGTACAGTCATTTCCCCGGCAGCGGCCGATTATGCGGAGATGTTCGAAACGGCTGACGGCCTGACACTGGAGCCTGGATATATCGTCACCTTTGACGGTGCCGGCGGGAAGATCCGCAAGGTCACCTCCGGGGATTCCTATATTCTCGGTGTAGTGAGTGCAAGACCGGCTATCCTGGCAGATTCAAGCGATCTGCGCTGGCATAAGCTGTTCGTCACGGATGAGTGGGACCGGATTCTATATCAGGAGGTTGAGGTTCCGGAGGTCAGAGATCCGGAGGGCAACGTGCTCCGCACCGCTACAACCAAAACAGAGCCGGTCTTAAATCCCGACTGGAACGCTTCACAGGCCTATATCCCGCGTATCGAAAGAGAGGAATGGGTCGCGGTAGGCATCCTCGGCAAGCTGCTTGTCCTAGATGACGGCACTTGCCAGCCGGGAAGCTACTGCATGCCAAATGATGATGGAATTGCGACTGCCGCCCCAGCCGGATACCGTGTTTTGAACAGGACGCGCGATGACCAAATCCGTATTTTTGTGAGATAACTGAATATATATGTTCTCGCAGAAACGGATACCGTCCTAATGAACGGTACCCGTTTCTTTGTTGCGTGACGTCAGGATTTCCCCTTCTTGACGGCAAGCTGCACGATCATAATGACAAGAACAAGCAGTGCAATAAGCTGATCTGTACTCATGGTCCTTTCCTCCAATCCTGCTTCAGGATGGCTCTATCGGACCGGTATCTCCTCTCCAGGAGCGGCTTGGTTTCCCTAATTCAGAATATGAGACTCTACATGCCGTTAGTACTTTACGGTGTAAATAATTAATGCCGCTTTTTTCCAACAGACAGGTTACTTCTTACGTAAGTTCAGGTTCCGCGAAACTTTTGTTCCCTTACATGAGTCTATAAGATGGGAGAGTTTCAGGAAAAAAGTGACAAATGTTCAAGGGAAGCATTAAGCCCGGCTTAACGGCAATAGGATACGCTGGGGTCTATCCTTATATATTAGATAGAAAGAAGGTATACGCTAATGAACCATTTCGTGCGCAGAATTCGGGCTTTGCTGATCTTCATACTGGTTGCTGCAATAGGTGCAGGTACAGCATTCGCGCCCGCCAGGACTTCCGCTGCAGGGAACAGAGGAGAGCAGCTGCTCCCGCTGTTTATTAACGACAGTTATGTACTGTTTCCTGGCAAGCTGTCTCCTTATATCAAGGACAATAAGCTGATGATGCCGATCCGGGCGTTCTCCGATGTTATCGGTGCAAGACTGACTTATAATTCTACGGAGAAGAGCTATACCTTTTCTTTTATGGGCCAATCGGTCAGCGGTCTGAAAGCCGGAGTGATGAACGCCGTATTCGATAACGGGCTTGAAGCGCCGCTTGGTGTAAAGCCGGAGATGAAGGAAGGGACGCTGTTCGTTCCGATGAGCTCGGTGCTGGAGACCTCAAAGTCCATCCGCTGGGAGAACATGGGCAACCGGATCAATAAGGTTTCCGGGGTCATCGATGGCAGACGTGGGGTAATCCTGCCGCAGAATACGCCTGTACAGCTGCAGGTTCCTTTTGTCTATACAACAGAGACGTTTAATAACATCCATCCGTTATTCCCTGTTCGGTTGAACCAGACTGCGGTTACAGGCGGCGGATATAAGCTGCAGCTGGAAACACTGAATAACGCTCCGTTCAATTTGGGCAAAAATAGTGTAGTATTGGAATTGGTTGCAGTGGATTTCAAAGGCAGCAGCAAGACATTGAAGGGAATAGGGCCAGAAGCCAAGACGGTAACAGCCGGGGCCTCCTCCTTTATCTTTAATGTGCCTACAGAGGCGGAATATGTTATTTTCCGTTCGCATACGAAGTAAACATGCTTCCAAGATTATTAGAGAGCAGGTTCAAACACAGATGACAACAGACGAACAACAACAACGCTACCGCTTCAGCGAGGCGCCATTCTGGGAGCTGCAGCGCAGTTACTATGAGCAGCTTGGGATGCAGGCCTGGACCAATGATCAGGTGCCGCAATATATTACCAGTAACCCGATGATCGGAACTGCCTATGCGGAGATGATCCTCGGATTTCTGCAGGACCGGACTGCTAAGGGGGAACCGGAGGAGCCGGTTATCATCCTGGAGATGGGAGCGGGGGCAGGCCGCCTTGCATTCCATGTATTGCAGAAGCTATGCGAATTGATTGAATATGCAGGAATAGCTCTGCCTCCGTTCAAATATGTCATGAGCGACCTTCCGCTCAAAAATATAACCGGATGGCAGCAGCATCCCGGGCTGGCTCCTTTTGTGGAACAGGGAATCCTTGATTTTGCACAGTTTGATGCTGTGGCTGATGGAGAGTTGAAGCTTATCGAGAGCGGCACTGTAATCCGGCCCGGCGATCTGAAGCAGCCGCTGCTGGTCATCGCGAATTACTTCTTCGACAGTATTCAGCAGGAGCTGCTGTATGTGGATGAAGGTAAAATCTTTGATTGCGAGGTGTCCCTGCGCTACCCGGACAATGCCGCTGACCTGACCACTTCCCAGGTGCTCAAGGAAATTGTACCGGAATACCATTACAGCCGTGCAGCCGGATACGAAGAACAGTCGTACCCTTATCATGAGGTGATTTCGCACTATCAGCAGAACCTGGAAGACACACATATCCTGTTTCCTGCTGCGGCGCTGGCTTGTATGGAGCGGCTGGACAAGCTGTCCGGGGCCGGGTTTGTACTGCTGACTGCCGATAAGGGCGATCACCGGCTGGAAAACTGGAAATTCTCCGATCCGCCGAAGCTGATGCATCACGGAAGCATTTCACTGACGGCAAATTATCACGCGATGCAGTACTATTTTGAACAGAAGGGTGCCTTGTCGCTGTTCACTCCGCATCATTACAAGAACCTGAATGTCGGCTGTATTCTGATGCTGAAGGATCCGCATGCCCATGTGCAGACGCGGCTTGCTTACCGGCAGTGTGTGGAGCGGTTCGGACCGGATGACTTCTTCAGCCTGAAGATGTTTATTGACCAGAACTACGATTCAATCGGACTGCAGGCGCTGCTGGGCTTCTGGCGTCTGGGTGGATACGACGCCGAGCTGTTCATCCAGAGTGCGGAGCGGATCTCCGCCCTGCTGCCGGATGCTAATGATGAAGAGCTGATTGATCTGCAGCTAGGCATACAGGTGATGTGGGACGGCTATTATCCGATGCCGCAGAAATATGATCTGGCCCTGGACAGCGGACTGCTGCTGTTCGAAATGGACCAGTACAAGGAAGCCCGCTGGTTCCTGGAGCGTTCGTTGCAGGAGAGCGATGAGGAGCCGGTTGTAACGGTGCTATACTGTCTGGCTATTTGCTGCTATGAACTGCAGGATGATGCAGGTGCACTGGATTATACGCGCCGTGCCCTCGTCCTGGAACCTGAGCATGAGGAAGCACTGGATCTGCTGGCTGCGCTCATCGAGGGGCAATAGCCGCTTTACAACCAGTAGATGATTTGTTATCCTATACCAAATAATCACACGCGATGATGAGAAGAGTAGATACCGTCATTCCTTCACAGAGAGCCCCGGATGCTGAAAAGGGGCAGGGAAAGCTGTATCGAACCAAGCCTCTGAGCGGCGTACCGGAACCGGCTGCCGGGGATGGTGCGACAGGAGCTCCTGTTATAGAGCTAGAGTATAAGCCTTGCTTCTTAGCAATGCCGTACTTGATGAGTTTAATATGGCGACATATTAATAAACCTGGGGTGGTACCGCGAGAATCTCGTCCCCAAGACTAATCAGTCTTGGAGGTGAGGTTCTTTTTTGTTGCCCAGGGAAGGGCAAGAGGAGCGGTTATCACATATACACAGGAGGAAATAATGATGAAGGATGAAGATATCGATACAACCGGCACAGCGATGGACGATGCTGCAGCTGCCGGGAATTTTATGGAGAAGCTGATCAGAGAGGATGTGGAGAACGGCGCGTTCCGCAGGGAGATCTGCACAAGGTTCCCGCCGGAGCCTAACGGCTATCTCCATATCGGCAGTGCATTTGCGATCCATACCAACTATTCGCTGGCCCGTAAATTCGGCGGCACCTTCAATCTGCGCTTCGACGATACGAATCCGTTAAAAGAAGATATGGAGTACGTGAACGCGATTATCGAGGATCTGGAGTGGCTGGGCTGCAGCCCGGGAGAGCATATTTATTACGGCTCCGATTATTCGGAAGCGATCTATGAAAGTGCAGTGTCTCTAATCCGTAAGGGAAAAGCATATGTCTGCGGGCTATCAGCGGAGGAAGTCACTGCCTACAGAGGTACGTTGACACAGCCGGGAACGGACAGTCCTTACCGTAATCGTCCCGTGGAAGAGAACCTGGCACTATTCAGCCGGATGCGGCAAGGAGATTTTCCTGCGGGGGCGATGGTGCTGCGGGCGAGAATCGATATGGGCTCGCCCAATATTAATCTCCGTGACCCGATCCTCTACCGGATTATTCATGCGGCGCATTACCGGACAGGGGAAGACTGGTGCATCTACCCGATGTATGATTTTGCCCATCCGATTCAAGATGCCATCGAGGGAGTCACCCATTCCTTGTGCTCTTTGGAGTTCAAGGATCACAGGCCGCTGTATGAATGGGTATTACATGAATTGGAGATCCCCGAAGCCCCTAAGCAAAGGGAATTCGGCCGGGTCAACCTCACCGGAGTGGTCACCAGCAAACGTTACCTCAGGCAGCTGGTCGCCGGGAATTATGTTGAAGGCTGGGATGATCCAAGGCTGCCGACCCTGCGCGGACTGCGTAGAAGAGGCTTCACCCCGGAGAGTATCAAGGCCTTTGTGGCGGAGATCGGAATGGTTAGAACGCAGTCGATGGTTGATTTCTCGCTGCTGGAGCATACATTGAGACAGGATTTGAAAGCCAAAGTCCCTAGTGTGATGGCGGTGCTGAATCCTTTGAAGGTCGTGCTCACTAATTATGACGGACCGGAAACAGAACTGCTTAGTGTGTATAATAACAGTGAAAACGATCTGATGGGCAAAAGGGAGCTGCCTTTCTCCGGTGTCCTGTACATTGAACGGGAGGACTTTATGGAACATCCGTCCCCGGGCTTCCGGCGGCTGACATTAGACGGTGAGGTCCGTTTGAAGGGGGCATACATCATAAAGTGCCATGAAGTGATCAAGGACCCGGCAACGGGGGAGATCAGCGAACTGCGCTGCACTTATGACCGGGAAACGAAGAGTGGCAGCGCTCTTAGCGGACGCAAGGTTAAGGGGACCATCCACTGGGTGTCAGCCAGCCACGCGATTGAAGCTGAGGTACGCCTGTACGAGAAGCTGCTGATAGACAACGAGGGACCGAAGGGTGAGAGTGGATCGTGGGAGGATGTTACTAATCCGGATTCGCTAAAAATACTGAATCACTGTGTGGTTGAGCCTTTTGTACAAACGGCGCTGCCTGAAGACAAGTTTCAATTTATGCGTCACGGCTATTTCGTGGCCGATAGCAAACTCAGCTGCGCTGATCGTCTGGTGTTTGGCCGGATCGTTCCGTTAAAGGACGGCTGGAAGGAGAAGAAATAGGGGCTGCGTAGTAAGCGGAATGAAGAGCAGCAGTGAAGCGCAGAGGCGGGAGACAGGGATAACCCTGTATTCCGCTTTTTGTGTTCTTTTTGTTTTAAATCTGCTCTTTCCAAAACGAGCGAAGCAAACGTCTCACTCTGCGCAGCTGTTCAACATACAATTAAGAAAGCCCAATAGTGATTGCCGGAGCCTGAATGGAGTTAAATGATAATTATGTATTGAAAAAAGATAACCATGAAAATTACATTTACATTTTTCATCAAGCAGATTATAATGAGTACAAAGTAAAAGTTGCATCCGGGAAACTTTCGTGTACAGAGACAACTTTTTCGGGCTAGAGGAGGGTTTAACATGATGGAGCAAACAGTGGTGGAGACACCTAAAATTATAAATACTCATAAAAATAAGACTTCGGCGCAAGCTGTACTAAACGGAGATGTCAGGGGCCTGAAACGGCTGCTTCCGTTCTTAGGCCCGGCTTTTATTGCCTCGGTGGCTTATTTAGATCCCGGAAATTTCGCCACTAACATTACAGCAGGCTCGAAATATGGCTACCTGCTCCTGTGGGTAATCGCCGCTTCGAATTTGATGGCCGTGCTTATACAAGCGTTATCCGCCAAACTGGGGATTGCCACAGGCAAGAATCTGCCGGAGGTAGCGCGGGAACGGTTCCCGAAGGGCGCAGCGATCTTCCTGTGGATCCAAAGTGAGCTGGTTATTATCGCTACGGATTTAGCGGAGTTTATCGGGGCGGCACTCGGACTATATCTGCTGTTCGGCATTCCTATGCTGCCTGCCGCCTTGATTACTGCAGCCGGTTCGTTCGCCATATTGGAGCTGCAGCGGCGCGGCTACCGGACGCTTGAAGCCGGAATTGCTTCGATGGTGATGGTCGTCGTCCTGGCCTTTGCGTTCCAGGTCATTATGGCGAAGCCGGATGCCGGGGCTGTGGTTGCCGGGATTTTCACCCCGGGATTCCAGGGTGTGGACAGTGTGCTGCTGGCAGCAGGTATTCTCGGCGCAACTGTCATGCCGCATGCGATTTATCTTCATTCTTCACTGACGCAGAGCCGTGTGGTCGGAGCCAACGATAAAGAGAAGAAACAGATTTTCAAATGGGAAATGATCGATATTGTGATTGCCATGGTGATTGCCGGTGCAGTAAATATGGCGATGGTGATTGTAGCTGCTGCTTTGTTTTTCAAAAACGGGCTGGTGGTTGAAGATCTGGATGTCGCCTTCGAACAGTTCCGCCAGCTGGCCGGGCCGGTTACCGCCATCTCGTTTGGCCTCGGCCTCCTGATTGCCGGACTGTCCAGCTCATCTGTAGGGACGATGGCCGGAGATGTGGTTATGCAGGGCTTCATTAACAAAAGAATCAATCTGTACCTGCGGCGGGCGATAACCATCCTTCCTCCGCTGGCGATTATCGGGTTCGGCATCAATGCCACAAGCGCTTTGGTAATGAGCCAGGTTATCCTGTCGTTCGGGATTGCTTTTGCTCTAATTCCGCTGGTGATCTTCACCAGCAACCGCCAGATTATGAACGGGCTGGTCAACCACAAGATAACCACTATACTCGGCTGGATCATCTCGGCGCTGGTAGTTTCGCTGAACCTGTTCCTGATCGTGGAGCTGTTCATTTAAGGGGGGTGCGGGACCGCAAACGAGGGAGCACCAGCTGCTGCTTGTGTTCGCAGGAACACAAGTGTGGGAGCGCCCAGTCGCTGATCGTGTTCGCAGGAACACAAGCGAGAGAGCACCCAGCCGCTGATCGCGGGAACGCTAAGTGGAATAACTCCCACTAATTCCGCATTTTCCCCTGGGAAATTCAAGTTAGTTGGAAAAACTCCCGCTAAAATTTTGGATACGGCTGATTTTCGCTCATATAGAGAATTTCCGCTAATGGAAGTGGATTCATTCCACCTAAAGTTTTTAAAGCCGTAAAATTCAT
>NZ_LN831203.1:112112-129609 GCF_001368795.1 Paenibacillus ihuae | reverse complement strand
GACTAGGTGGACTTTTTCCACTTAGCAAGGACAGCCGCAACTACAAAAGAACCTTCAATCCCGCTTCCCGCCGGGTTTGAAGGTTCTTTTGGCTATCTGCTTATTGCTTCACGATGTCCTGCACGGCTTTATCCAGCTTCTCAAGCAGCTGATCGCGGTCAACCTGTCCGCCCAGGTATTCCTGCATGGCAGCGCCGAAGCCTTGGGTCACGCCGTCAGGGAACATATCCCAGTTCCAGCCGAGGGCGGTGTCGGATTTCTCTTGTACAGCTACAGCAACCTGGCCGATGTCAGCAGCGTCTGCTGTGATGTCCGTTTCAGCCGGGATAAACTTGAATTCCTGGGTGATATATTTCTTGCCGGTTTCCGAGGTAACCAGCCAGTTCAGGAACGCTTTGGCTTCCTCCGGATGTTCGGATTTGCTGTTCACGATATAGTTGTTCGGCACACCAACGAGAATCGTACCTTCTTCATCGCTGATCGGCAGCGGGAGGAGACCCAGGTTCAGCGCCGGATCAATTTTGTCGATATCGCCCTGCGTCCAGTTGCCCTGCATCATCATTGCCGCTTTGCCGGAGGCGAAATCTGCAACCTGTGTAGCATAGTCGGTTGTCATTTTGTTGTCCTGGGCGTTGTCGAAGATCACGTCAACCAGATCCAGCCACTGCTCGAATACGGGATTGCCTTTAATGGTCGCGGTTCCTGCTTTGACATCCTCGATGAATTTCTTCGGATCAGGCTGGTGGGCCAGACCTACGTTAACCAGATGAATTCCCATCGACCACCACTCATTGGTAGCTTCGAACGGAGTGATGCCGGCGGCTTTGAGCTTGGCAGCAGCATCCTTCAGCTGGGGCAGAGTTTTAGGCTCTTCGGTAATCCCGGCTTTGGCAAACAGGTCCTTGTTATAAATAAGACCGTACCCTTCAACGTTCATCGGCATGCCGTACAGCTTACCGTCGACTGTGGCCGGAGTTTTGGAGGTTGGAATCAGATTAGCCGCCCAAGGCTGGTCGGACAAATCCGTAGCACGGTCCATATAAGGGACCAGGGCCGTATAGCCGCCGTTGTTGAAAATTTCCGGTTCAGAGCCGGAAGCAATTTCTGCCTTCAGCAAAGCGCCGTAGTCTTCACCGCCGCCATGCGTTTCCACTTCTACCTTGACGCCGGTTTCCTTCTCATATTCTTCGGCCAGCGCATTCAGCTGTTCAGCGATTTCGACCTTGAACTGGAACATTTTAATCGTCACATCTTTGGCAGGAGCTGCTGTTGCTTCAGCCGCCGCTGACTCTTTGGGCGCGTTCGTGGCAGCTTCATTGCCGGAATTACTATTGCCGCCGTTGCCGCAGCCTGCGATCAGCATGGTGCAAGCGGTTGCGATAAGGAATGCGGATTTTCTTTTCATAGAATAACCTCCCTGGTCTCTGGTTCCTACAACTAAATCGTATAGCATCTGAGAATCGACTTACACTTAATATTTTGCTCGAAAAAGTGGATATTGTTGCAGAACCTGTTATCCCTTGACGGAGCCGGCCGTTACACCTTCCACGATATAACGCTGCAGCGACAGGAAGAACAGCAGAATGGGCAAGATTGCCATTACCAGTCCGGCCAGTGCGAGATCCCATTTCTTGGTGTACTGACCGAAGAACTTTGTAACGGCCACCGGCAGAGTAGTCAAATCCTTATTGCCCCCGATAACCAGCACCGGCAGCAGATAGTCATTCCAGATCCACAGGGTGTTCAGAATGATGACTGTAACAATGATCGGCAGCAGGAGCGGGAAAACAATCCGGAAGAACACGCCGTACGGATTTGAGCCGTCCACCCGGGCCGCTTCTTCCAGCTCATAAGGCACACTCTTAATGAAGCCGTGGAATAGGAAGACTGACAGCGGCATACCGAAGCCGAGATAGCAGGCCACAATGCCATACAGTTCACCGCGCAGCTCCAGAATACTGGTAACACGCACCAATTGCAGCATCAGGGACTGGAAAGGAATGATCATCGCCGACACCAGCAGCAGGAACACAAAGCTGTTGAAGCGCGACGGTCTTCTGACAATCTGGTACGCAGCCATGGAGCTGAACAGTACGATGAAGATGACGCTCAGAATCGTAATCGATAAAGAATTCCAGAACGCCTGCGGAAAATTGATCGCATCCCAGACCTTGGAGTAATTATCCCAATGAAAAATTGCCGGGATGGAAGCAGCATCGAGCAGAATTTCTTTGAGGCTTTTCACAGAGTTGCTCAGCACCAGATAGAACGGTGACAGGAAGACGAGCGCCAGAAGGATGGCGAGTATCTCCAGAATGAAATTTTTCGGGCGGTATCTGCTGGTATCCATTAAGCTGACACCTCTTTCCGTTTAGTGATCCATACCTGGGTGACCGTAATCAGCGAGACAGCGACGAAGAACAGCAGTGCCTTGGCGGTGCCAAGCCCGTAACGGTTGTTGATCAGCGCTTCCGCGTAGATGTTATAGGCCAGTGACTGGGTGGAGGTCCCCGGTCCGCCTTTAGTCAGCGACAGGTTGAGGTCGAACATTTTGAATGCATTAGAGGTGGTCAGGAACAGGCAGATGGTGATAGCCGGCATGATCAACGGTACATAGACGCTTCGGAACAGCTGCGGGGCGCGGGCGCCGTCGATCTTGGCCGCTTCGATCAGATCCTTCGGAATGCCGGCCAGCGCAGCGATATAGATAACCATCATGTAGCCGGCTGTCTGCCAGACGAACACGATAACGAGTCCCCAGAAGCCGGTGCTTGGTGTACCCAGCCATGGCAGCTGGAAGAACGAAATACCGGTGAGCTCTCCGATGGTGGCGAAGCCTTTGGTGAAAATAAACTGCCAGATATACCCGAGCAGAATGCCGCCGATCACGTTAGGCATGAAGAAAATCGTCCGCAGCACCTTTTTGGTCTTCAGTGTAGTCATCAGCAGGAAGGCCAGCAGCAGCGCCAGTGCATTGGCGGCAACTACGGATACCACCGTGAAGCGCAGGGTGAAGAGCAGGGACTCCCAGAACTTATCATCATTCAGAAAAATCCGTTTCCAGTTGGCCGCGCCGGTCCAGACCGCTTTGTCCAGATCCAGCCCGTTCCAGTCTGTGGAGGAATAGTAGAAGCCGAGAAAAAAATGGCGTGACCACAATGGTCAGGAAAAAGAGCAGGCAGGGTCCGAGGAACACAATTTGCTGGTCCCAGCCCCGTTTAAGCTGCAGAGCTTTTCTCATATGGAATCTCCTTTGTCTAGTTATTCTACAGGTTCATGGCTTCATTATAGAAAGCCCCGCGTCTCTCCAACACTCAATTTGATGATCATAAAAGTGGATTATATTGCAGCAGACAAATTTTGCAGCGTCAAAAATTCACAGTAGCGCCCCGCACGAAACTCGGTGTATGCTGTCGTTGCGAGATTGTGTCAACTATATGGTGGCGTTCGAAAAATAAAATTATGCTTCCGAAGCAAGTTTTGCTGCAAAGATTATTCCACGAAGCGGATGTTCCGCAAAACTTAAGCGTATGCTTACGAAGCAAGTTTTGCTGCAAAGATTATTCAATGAAGCGAGTATTCCGCAAAACTTTTAGGAGGGGCCGTTATGTTCAGAAACAGCATCCGCACCCGGCTGATGGCGCTTGTGCTGCTGGCTTCGGTGATCCCGTCGGGGATCTCCGTCACATTCTCATATCTCTACACCAAGCAGTCGGTGACCGAGCAGTCCGTGAAGCAGAATACGAAGCTGCTGACACTCGGGGAAGGTAATCTCAGCAGCTATTTCAGCGGGATGAACCAGCGGGCATTGTCGCTGTACAGCGGAATTAATGTGCCCAGCTCCTTTTATACGAGTCTGCTTACCGCTAAAGATCCGAATGATCTGCCCGCAGGCACGGCTGCGCCGGATACCCGGGCGGTTATCTCTACCCAGATGTACAACCTGTTCCTCTCCGATCAGAACACGTTCCAGATTCATCTGTATGTCAGAGCCGCCAAGCAGTCGAATCTGCTGCTCGGCGGGCAGTTCCGCCGGGAATCGGACAAATATGTCCCGCCGGAGGTACCGGGAGGAACCTACCGGCCTTTTATAGAGGTGACCCATATGGATCACCAATACGGAATGAAGTCCCGGTTCCCGAATTTGAAATCAGGGACGGTGCCCGTCTTCTCGGCCCATTTTCCACTCTACCGTGCGCCCAGCGCCGATGTACTGGCTGATCTGTCGATCGATTTCCGGCTCACCGAATTGGAGGGGATTGCCAAATCGATGTACAATTCGGATAAAGAACGCCTGTATGTGTTGAACGAACAGGGACAGGCGCTGTTTGCGTCTGATCCTGACTGGATCGGGAAGCCGGTAACGGCCGGCTGGAGCCGGCTTCCCGGCAGCCGCGAGAGCGGACATTTCACCTGGGACAAGGACGGGTTCAAGGGAATTGTATTTTACCGGCACATTGACGCTCCCTTGTTCAAGGGTAATATTATCAAGCTGGTGCCTTACGAGGATCTGTACGCCGATGCGCGGGTAATTACCCGGTTCAATACCGGTATCGGCGTGCTGTTCCTGATTCTGGGCGGAATCGTCGCGGTGGTGATCTCCATCGGTTTCACAAGGCCGATCAAGAAGCTGATCTCCTTCACCCAGAAGGTGCAGATCGGCCAGCTGGATGCCCACATGGATGCCGACCGTGAGGATGAATTTGGCCTGCTGACCCGCAAAATCACCGGCATGACCCGTACGATCAACGATCTGATCGTCAAGGAATATAAGCTTGAGCTGGCCAATAAGACCAATCAGCTGAAGGCACTGCAGGCCCAGGTCAATCCGCATTTCCTTTACAACGCTTTGCAGTCGATTGCCAGTCTGTCCTTGCGTTATAATGCGCCAAAGGTGTACGATCTCATCTATTCCCTTGGCAGCATGATGCGTTATTCGATGAATACCGAACGGACGCAGGTACCGCTGCGCGATGAGCTGGAGCATGTGCAGAATTACGTCATCCTGCAAACCGAGCGTTTCGGGGAAGACAATCTGCAGCTGGATATCGATACCGATGAGGCTGCCCTCGACATTGTCGTGCCCAAGATGATCCTGCAGCCGATCGTCGAAAATATTTTTAAGCACGGGTTCGAGGATGGAGTCCGTGGCGCGTTAATTACTATTTCCTGCACGCTTGATGAGCAGGACAGGCTGATTCTTGCCGTCAAGGATAACGGCAAGGGAATGCCCCGCGGGCGGCTGGAGGAAATCACTGCCAGTCTTGGGGCTAGCGGCAAAGCCGAATACGAAGAGATCGGCCTGTACAATGTGCTGGCCCGGCTGCGGCTGCAGCTGAGCGGCGAGGCACAGCTGCTGCTGCAAAGCAGGGAGGGCCAGGGGGTTACCGTTACGCTGGTAATTCCTCTGGTTAGCTAAGTTGATATAGTGAAACTAAACCGGTAACAAGAGTAAGATGTGTTGTCTGATTGTATTTGTTGCAACAGATTGCTTATCAAACGAAGGCTAATTCCATTCTGTTGTATTCTGTGCAGCAGAAGCCGGGAATATGGGCCAAAAACAGCTGATTCCCAAGATTCTACTGTACTAACTACAATAGATTTAAATTTCCGGCCGATTAAGGAGACATCTGCTGCAGAAAGTGCAATAGAACACACGGGTCAGTTCATACCGATCACTTACACAAAGGAGCGGCAAACAATGAAGGTGCTGATAGTAGACGATGAGAAGCATGTGCGGGAGGCCATCCGCTATTTTGTGCCGTGGGAGAAGCATCAGATTGCCGGCATTTATGAAGCCACTAACGGGCAGGAAGCGATCGCGATTATGCGGGAGCAGCAGCCGGAGATTGTATTCACGGATATGCGCATGCCGCTGATGGATGGCGCAGAGCTGCTGGAATGGCTGCATACGCATTACCCGAATACGAAGACCATAGTCATCAGCGGCTATCAGGATTTCAACTATGTGAAGCCGGCGATTGTCTACGGGGGGACGGATTATTTGCTGAAGCCGCTCAACAGCAAGCAGCTGATCGCCGCGGCGGAGCATGCCTTTCAGCTGTGGCAGGAGGAAGAGGCAGAGCGGCAGCAGACCCTGCGCCAGAGTATGCAGCTGAATGTGCTGCGGCCGCTCTACTGGGATAAGATGCTCTCCGATCTGGTGGCAGGGCAGGTGTCCTTTCAGGAGCTGAAGCATTCCCTAAGTGAAGAATTGGGCATGCCGCTGTTTGCCGTAGAATGCAAAATAGCGGTGCTCTCTCTCCAGGGGGCAGACTGCCGGCTGCTGCAGAGATTTCACGGTGATGTGGGATTGACCTCCTTTGTGCTGGTTAATGTCTGTAATGAGGTGCTTGCATCGAAGCAGAGCGGCATCGCCTTCCGCAGCTGGCAGGCCGGTGCAGAGATTGTTGTTCTCCTCTGGTCAGCGGTTTCGGAGGCAGAGGAGTTGATGCGGGGGATCAACGGGTCGATTAAGAAGACCTATGGAGTGCTGATGGATATTGGACTCAGTTATGCATGTGAGTTCCCCGAGGGGATACAAACGGCTTTTCACCAGGCACGGCAGGGGCTGAACGAGCGGAACCTGCTGCAGCGGGAAGGGCGGATTCACTTGTACCGGGAGGCTTTGGGCGAGAGTGGATCTGTAGAAGACTACGCCTTCGAAACGCAGCTGGAGAAGCTGAAAGTAGCAGTCCTTTCGGGTGAGCAGGACAAAATGGAGCGGGTAGTGGAGGATTGGTCGGTTCAGCTGGCGGGTCTGCCTGTACTTACGGAGAGCCGGTTACTGCGGCTTCAGAAAGAGATTGCAGAGGCTCTGCAGCGCTGGCGGCCGGAGGCAGAGATCCATTTCGGGCTATGCTACGATCATGAGGGGTTATTCTCCGCCCGGCTTTGGCAGGATGGGATGAAGGCGCTGCTGCAGCGTATATCACAGGGGAGCCCCCAGCCCCCGGACAGCAGGCTTGTGCAGGAGATCCGGGAATATCTGGATCAGAATTATGCTAAGGACATGACGCTTCAGCATATTGCGCAGCGGTTTTTTATCAGCCGGGAGAATGTGTCCCGCAAGTTCAAGCAGATCAGCGGCGAGAACCTGTCAGATTATTTAACGGGCCTGAGAATAGACAAAGCCAAGACGCTGCTGCAGAATACCAATCTCCGGCTGTCGCAAATCTCGGAGCTGGTCGGCTATGAGGATGAGAAATATTTCAGCCGGGTATTCAAAAAAGCGACCGGACAGACGCCGCGCGAATACCGCAAGCAGTGAGCTAAGCACGGCTTGCGGTCGCAGGGGGTTACTTTTTGAAATAATCAGCCAGTCCCTGGGCGATGGCCTTGGCAGCCTTTTTCTGGTAGGCAGAAGTGCGGACAATCGCTTCGTCATAAGGATTGCTGAGAAATCCCAGCTCCACAAGTGTAGCCGGAAGGGTATTCTCCCGCAGGATATGGTAATTGCCGTAAGATAAACCGTTGCTCTTCAGGCCGATGCCTTGTCCAAGCCGGGCCTCAATGGCCCGGGCCAGCCGCAGGTCATCCGATTCAGAGTAGAAGAAGGTCAGTGTTCCGGATACGTTCTTCGGCGAGGAATTGTAATGGATGCTGACAAAGGCATCGGCATTCAGCGTGGTGGCGATCTGGACTCTCCGGGCGAGGGTGGGCTTTTGATCTGAGGTCCGCGTCATCTGCACCCGCGCTCCCCTGGCTGTCAGATAGTCGCGTACATAAAAGGACGTCTGCAAAGTAAGATCCTTCTCCATCGTATTGTAGGTCGTGCCGAGCATGCCCGGATCGCTTCCGCCATGCCCGGGATCAATGACGATCATTTTGCCGCTGATCCGGCCTGAAGAGCTGAAGCTTGTGCTTGAGACCGAACCGGCCTTGCTGCTTCCGGTTGAGGCGCTTCCGCTGGCAATATACTGCACGGATACCCAGCCGACTTCTCCGCTGGTTGTACGAATCCGTGCCCAGCCGTCCTGGCGCTCCAGAACGGTTACGGTATCCCGGGCCTTCAGGGAGCCTACTACCTGGTAGCCGATTCCCGGACCTCCCCTGATCCGCAGGGAATCTGCGGTTACGGTTGCAGAACTGCTGCCGGAGGTTGTCTTTGCAGATGACAAGGAGGCCGTCGCGGTTCCTGCAGTCTTTTTAAGATAATAACCTGCCACCCAGCCGCTTACTGATCCGGAGCGTATCTCCATCCAGCCATGCTGCTCATCGGTAACTGTTACTGTGGTGCCGCTCTTCAAAGATCCGACGACTGAAGCACCGGCAGCCGGCTCGCTGCGGACAATAAGAGAACTGGTGTAGACCTTCGCCGTATAAGACGCCATAGCGTCCACACGGGTGCTTTGGAGCAAGCCTCCAATCAGGATGCCGGCTGCCAGTACTGCAATATGTATTCTTTTGTTCATAAGAAGCCTCGTTTCAGGGTGGTATAAAATCCTATTACCCGTTTCATCGGCAGAAGAACAGGATTTTATTAAAATCTAAGGAAATGGGGCTCTGTTCCCAGATAGAAAAGGGCTGTATAATTATTACAGCATGGGGAAACTGACATAAGGAGCGCCGCCGTGACCAGACCAAAACTATTCATTGGATCTTCCAGAGAATCTATCCGTTACGCCAGGGCGATACATGAGCAGCTGAAGCGGGAGGCCCGGGTGAATCCATGGTATGCCAATGCCTTCCGCGCGAATGAATATACAATGGAAGCACTCGAGCGGAACCTGGATGAGAGCGATTTTGCCGTCTTCGTGTTCTCTCCGGACGATGTAGCCAGAATCCGCGGTAAATATTATTATGTGACCCGTGATAATACACAGTTTGAAATGGGCCTATTCTGGGCCAGGCTGCGGCGCAGCCGTGTGTTCTGCCTGCTGCCGGATCAGGTTCCGGCCCGTAAAGATTTAATTCCGGGAGAGAACATCGAAGAATATCATCTGTTGTCGGATTTATCCGGCCTCACTCCGCTGGAATATGAATGGCAGCATGAGAATCCGGTGGCGGCCGTAGATGTAAGCTGCGGCAAGATCATTGACAGCATTCAGGAACAGGGAAGCTACCGTGATCCGCAGAAGGAACTGGAGAAGTTAAAGCATGAGCTTAGGCGAAAAGAAAGTATCCTTCACTTCTTTTGGCAATATAATAGTATTGTGGCTGCTCCTAAAGGAGAGGTGCAATATCAGGCGCTCAGCGAAGCGGTCCGCAATTCTTTTCTGCCGCCGAAGCACTGCCGGGTGATGGGCGCCGCCATGTGGCAGGCCCGTGAGGGAGAGGGTCTGGTGCAGGTCGGGGGAAATGTGGGCCGGGGACATGTCTACCCGTTATCGCTGTATGAAGCGGAACAGGAGAAACGTCCGGGTGTGCTGGATGCTTTTATGAGCAAGGAATGGACCTTTTTTCAGCGTACGGAAGTTGCGGAGGTCTATATCCTATGCTATCCTTTAGGTGAAAAGCATGTCCTTTCTGTACATTTTTCCGGAAGCGACGGATTGTCTGCGGATGATCTTACCGAGGTTGTGTCGTATAACCGGGATTTGTTCCGTACCGTCAATCATTTAGTGGGAGGGGACTGACACGATGAAAAACATGAAGAATGCAGTCAGTTTATCCAGTGCTGTCCGCCGAACCGCAAACGGCAGCGGCAGTGAAGGCGGCAAAGGCCGCACGAAGCGGAAAGCGGGGACCGGAAGGCCCACCAAGCTGTCGCCTTCGTCCATCAACGTATACATTGCGCCTTCTCTGGAAGGCGGAGACGACGAATACAAGAAGCTCGTCAGCGGGAAGGTCGATAATAACAAACCTTCGTTTGCCTAACGGATATAGGGGTCCCCAGTCATTGCTGGGGGCCTTTTTTTATTTTTCTTACATAATTTCGTCATGTTCCCTTTAGGATTGCAAGCTAGAATGAGCTCTATCGAAACTAGATAGGGAGTGTTCAAATGGCGAAAATATTGATTACTGATGATGCGGCTTTCATGAGACTGATGGTGCGCTCGGCACTGGAATCCAAGGGACATGAGATTGTAGGGGAAGCCGTGAACGGAGCAGAGGCGGTCAAGTTGTACCAGCAGGTTAAACCGGATGTTGTCACCATGGATATCACGATGCCGGATATGGATGGGGTTACGGCTGTTAAAAATATCATCGCTGTGGATCCTGCCGCCAAAATCATTATGTGCAGTGCAATGGGACAGACCGTAATGGTGATGGATGCGATGAAGGCCGGAGCGAAGGATTTTGTCGTCAAGCCTTTTCAGGCGGACCGGTTACAGCAGGCTGTAGAAAATCAACTGTAAAAAATGGGGGGGAATGCCGATATGGAGAATATACAAGCAAAACATTTGAATACGGTTCTTTCGGGGATTGAAAAAGTGCTGGTAACGTATCTGGGCTTTACCGTTCAAACGGGTGTTCCGTCGATGCAGCAGCCCTTTGTAAATACGGAGAATGTATCGGTTATGGTCGGAATGACGGGGGACCTGCGCGGTGAGATTATTCTCAGCATGGATGATGAGGTGCTCAAAGGTATTATAAGTACCATGTGCGGCTTTAAAGTGGAAGCGATTGACGATATGGGCTGGAGCGCCTTTGCCGAGTTCGGCAATTGGGTCGGGGCTGCTTGCTGTACCGCCTTTCATGAGCAGGAGCTGAACACCAATATTACGCCTCCTGTCATTCATGAAGGAAAAGGCAGCCTGCGGACCAGCAGCAAGTTTATCAGCCTGCCGGTATTTATAGGCGAATTGACGATTATGGCGCATATCAGTCTTGGTGAGTGATGAGTGCGTACAAGCCGGCAAATGGATGGGGAGAGCTGTTCATGAATCAATTGAAGACGATGCGCCTGTATGTTGGCCTGTCATTACTATGCGTCCTCGTGATGGGACGGCTTGCGAACTGGATGAATCCGGCGGATCCCGAACTGGATGCCGTTGAAGTAATTGTTCTGACCATCGGCACACTGCTTTTGGTGTCGACTTTCTTCTCGAATAAAATACGCTCTAAGGCGGAGCCGCTTCTGTTTGCTTACCTTTGGTTTATATCGGCTGCTGCTTTCGTCTCCTTGTTGCAATATCAGTATGACTCCATGCTGCTGATTACGATACTTATGATGTATTTTGTGGTAAGCCAGACGATCACCTCCCTGAGGCGGCTGAGAATTTACATGGTTCTGATTTTGCTGGAACTGGTCTTGTTTCTCTTCTTTACAGGGGATCTCAAACAGACGAGTTTTGCATTTGTCATATTTCTCACCGCAAGCGTCGTAATCTATCTTTCCACGGGAAAACGCTTACAAATTATTAAGGAATATGAAATAACCGAGAAGGCTCTGCGTGAAACGGTTGCCGAGAAAAATTTGTACGAACGCGCTGTCCATGATGTGGGCACAGGAGTCATCATAGCCCTGGCGTTGCCACCCAGGCCGATTGTTTATACAAACCAGGCATTTACCCAAATCACCGGCTATTCAGCGGAAGAGGTATTGGGACGAAACTGTAACTTCTTACAGGGGAAGGACACTAAGCAGGAGCATATTGAGCAGATCCGGAGTGCGCTCAACGGGCAGTCCCGGATACAGCTGGAGCTTCTGAATTACCGCAAGAATCATGAGCCTTTTTGGAATGAGCTTGCAATCACCCCACTCCGTGATGAGACAGGGGTTGTAACGCACTTTATCGGAATTCAAACCGATATCACCGTCCGCAAGCAGCTGATGCTGAGCGAGCAGCAGTCCCGGACCATGCTTGAAGGGGTGCTGAGGTATTTGAAGGATGCTGTCTTCGTGCTGCGGGCCGAGCAGTATGAACTCCAGCCTGTAATGATGAATGATGCTGCAAGGGAAATATATGATTCAATAGACAGCTCTGAAGATTCCAGGCTAATCACTTATAAGGAACTCATCTTCAGTGTCCTGTATGGACAAGAAGCAGTAGAACAGGAAATTGAGCTGAGTATTGCCGGCGATGTACGGGCCTACCGGGTTGTCATCAGCAAGCTGGATGATATGGTCATGCTAACCTGTAACGATATAACGGTCCATCGGGAAAACGAACGCCAGCTGCTGCTGAATAAGGAGGCTCTTGAGCATACCAATCACGCAAAGGATCAGTTTCTGGCGATGATCAGCCATGAGTTCCGCACCCCTCTTAATGCGATCCTGGGCATTGTACAGCTGCAGGAAGAGGACGGTCCCGCTTCAGAGGAGATGCGCATCCTGAAGCATTCCTCTGAGCATCTATTATTTTTAATCGAGCGCGTCCTGGATTATTCCGCTATGGAGAGCGGGGGGATGCACCTTGACCGGCAGCCCTTCAATCTGCGCAAGCTTGTTGTGAATGTGTCGGAGCAGTACCGGGAAAAGCTGGCGGGCAACGAGCTGGAGCTTCATCTCCAAGCAGACCAGCTTCCTGATGTGTCCGTGACCGGCGATTCGCACCGGACGGAGCAGATTATCAAGACCCTTCTGGATAATGCCGTGAAGTTCACACCCAAGGGATATGTGGAAATCTCTGCACAGCTCCGGCCGATGAAGGACTCCGGAAAGCTGCTGCTGATCCTCCGGATAAAGGATACAGGCATCGGCATACCTGTGGAGGCAGGGGACGACATATTCAAGCCGTTCTTCCAGTCGGATCCTTCCTTTACCCGGCAATACGGGGGGCTTGGTATCGGGCTGGCCTTCTCCCGTAAGCTTACAGAGCTTCTTGGCGGTAATCTGTCGTATCAGAGCATTCCGGGAGAAGGCACAACGTTTGAGATGAAGCTGCCCTTTACATTGCCTGAAGGCGAGGAATTACAATTTACAGGACAGCCGAGGCTGCTGCTGGCCGAGGATAATATCGATAACCAGAATTTGTTCATTGCGTTTGTGAAGAAGATCGGCTGCCATGTAGATGTTGCTGTGAATGGACTGGAAGCGGTAAGGATGTTCAGAGAGAGCTATTATCATATGGTCTTTATGGATATTCAGATGCCCGTGATGGACGGTTATGAAGCCATGAGGCAAATCCGCCGCTGGGAAGCAGAAGAAGGACTTAGAGAAGCCGCTATAGTAGCGTTAACCGCACACGCCTTTGCAGAGCATCGCATAGCCACCCGGGAAGCCGGCTGCACCGATTTTTTGGAGAAGCCGATTTTCATGGAGCCGTTGTTTCAGAGCATCCGGCGGTACGCTTATGCTGAGTTTGGCGGGAGTGGAGGATGAATCGATGGAATCTCCAATTAGTGTATGGATTGACGAGGACATTGCAGAGCTTATCCCCGGATATATGGGGCGCCGCAGAGAGGATCTTGCTGAACTCTCAGCCTCCCTGGAGCATGGTGAATTTGACAGGATTACCGGGATTGGACATTCCTTGAAGGGAAGCGGCGGGGGGTATGGCTTTACGGGCATTTCAGAAATTGGCCGCAACCTGGAACAGTATGCGTCGCTCCGGGACGAGGTGCGTGTGAAGGAATGTGTAGAACTGCTGGAGCATTATTTGAACACGGTAGAGATTTCGGTGAAGCCATGCGGGCGCTAGGAAACGGGGAATCGCAATGAACAGAGAGAAGACTGTATCTATCTTCGAATGGATATGGAAACCGTATATTAAAACTGCAGTGATTCCGTTATTGCTTGTGGAGCTGTTTTTTATCGGGATTTATTTTGTGACGAATAACTGGTCGCGGGAGCGGCATATTGCCAGCATGAAGAGTGAAGTATTTAACGAGATGCGGATACTAGCCTCACAAGAGGCGGAGGTCATCGATGGGCAAACGCAGAGGGTGGCAACGATTACGGATCTGTACCGGGATTCGATTTCACTCGCGCTGAAAGCAGGAGCTGCATTCGGGGAGGATGACCGTAAACGGCTGGTTATGGGCAGTGATGGAGCTTATTATTCCATGGCCGACAGTTCTACGGGCGGGGCTGCAGTTTTTTACAGCGGCTTGCACACAGTAGGGACTGAACAGAAAAGTAAGGTGGCTGCCTTGCTGGCACTGCAGCCTCAAATGAAATCGATCGTTGCCAGGGAGAAGCTTGCGTCTGCGATATACTTTAACAGCTTTGATTCCTTGAATATTATTTATCCATACATTGATGCAAGGACCCAATATGCGCCGAAAATGAATATTCCGGAATTTAATTTCTATTATGAAGCGGATGAAGCTCATAATCCTGACCACAAGGTGGTCTGGACGGATGCTTATCTGGATCCTGCCGGTAATGGCTGGATGGCTTCCAGTATTGCCCCTATCTATAGCGGAGCAGTGCTGGAGGGGGTGGCCGGAATAGATATCACCATAGATACATTCAGAAAAGAAATTCTGGGACTGGAGATACCATGGAACGGGCATGGATTACTGGTTGACAATAATGGCGTAATTCTTGCGATGCCGGATGAGGTAGAACGTTTATTTGGGATTCAGGAGCTTACTTCACATAAATATGAAGAGACGGTTAAGGCGGATACGTTCAAGCCGGAAGAATTCAACCTTTTTGCGCATGAGGATCTCAAGTCAATTGCAGCTGACCTTACCGGCGGAAATAAGGGATTAGCCGAAGTACAGGTGCGCGGAGAGAAGCAGATTCTTGCCTGGTCCACGGTTGAAAATACAGGCTGGAAGCTGATTGTACTTGCAGATGAGGAGACGATTTTAGCGGAGACCAATCACCTGCGGCAAGAGCTTTTTGAAATCGGAATATATATGATCTTCGGACTGATGTTCTTTTATATTATTTATTTTGTAGTCCTGAACCGCCGGACTAAGAAGATGAGCCTGCGGATGTCCGAACCGCTGCAGATGATTAACACCATTGCGCTTGATATTGGACAAGGCCGGTATAATCAGGATATTCCGGATATCCATGTGATTGAACTGAGGCAGACCGCTGAGATATTGACTCAGGTCGGCCAGAAGCTGGGAGCATCCAATAAGGCGCTGACGGAAGCCAAGGATGCACTTGAAAGCCGTGAAGCCAATATGAATGCGATGATTCAATCGGTGGACGATATGATTGCCGAGATTGATGAGTCCGGCGTTATTGTAAAGGTCTGGACGGTAGATAAGAAATTTGATCTTACGTTGGCCAGAAATTATGAAGGCAAGCATGTCGATACGCTGTTTGATCTGGAGACGACCAGCCACTTTATGGAGCTGCTGCATAAAATGCTGTTAACAGGGGAAACCGCGGGTCTGGAATATAAGATATCTACCGGCATAGGTCCCAGATGGATGCAGGCACTGATTACACCGATCCATAACAAAAATGAGCCGATCCGTAAAGTTGTGATGATCGCCCGCGACATTTCAGACCGGAAGCTCATTGAAGAATCTATGCGCAGCTCGAAAGAAACCGCCGAAAAGGCCAATCAGGCCAAATCTGAATTCCTGTCCAGCATGAGCCACGAATTGCGGACACCGATGAATGCTATTCTCGGGTTTGCGCAGCTTCTTGAATATGACAGCTCCGAGCCGCTGACTTCTTCACAACAGGAGAATGTGAGAGAGATTATAAAAGCCGGGAAACATCTGCTTCGCTTAATCAGTGAAATCCTTGATTTGTCCCGTATTGAATCCGGCCGTATGGCTTTGACAATAGAGACGGTACGTTTAGGCGATATTCTGGAAGAGTGCTTTTCCTGGATACAGCCTATCTGTGATCAGCATTCCATCCATATCCGCAACGCCGCGGAGCCCATGTACGGACAATTGATCGAATGTGACCGTTTCCGGATGAAGCAGGTGCTATTAAATATTTTATCCAATGCGGTGAAGTACAATATAGTGAACGGCTCCATTACTGTCAGTGTTCTGCCTGCTTCCGGGAACATGGTCGCCATCGTGGTGGAGGATACAGGAATCGGAATCAGCGAGAAGGATATGGGCGTTATTTTCGAGCCCTTCCACAGGGTTCATCCCGGCGAACAGATTGAGGGTACGGGAATTGGGCTCACAGTCTCCAGCAAGCTGCTGGAAATGATGAACGGAAAAATCATGGCGGCAAGTCAGGTTGGACAAGGCAGCCAGTTTCAGATTCTGATCCCCCATGCTGAATGAAGGAGGGATGACAAATGATAATATCGGATCCCGTTCATCCCGAACTATACAAACTAACGAAAATTATGATCATCGATGATGTCCGGGCAAATACCTTATTGCTGGAAAAGCTGTTTACACTGGAGGGATACTCGAATATTTCAGTCATCGACGATCCGGAAAGAGCCCTTCAGGCGATTCAAGAGGAAGCTCCGGAGGTATTACTGCTCGATCTGAACATGCCGACGGTCAGCGGATTTGATATTTTAATGCGGCTGAACGAGCAGAAATCTCCTCTGGTGTCTTCGGTAATCATTATTACAGCCTATCAGGATTCGGTGTTTCTGCATCGGGCGCTGCGGCTGGGGGTTAGGGATTTTTTGACCAAGCCGTTTGATCCTGTTGAAATAGTGCATAAAGTAAAACTGTTAACAGAAGCAAATCAGCAGCGAAGGCTGCAGGAGGCGCAGACGAGGCATGTCGAATCGTTGCTGCAGCAGCATATTTTTGAGCTTGAGGAGCTTCAGCAGGAGTATGTTCAGCGGTTGCTTCAGACCATGAAGCATAAGGATAATGAAACGGGAAAGCATCTGCTGCGGATAAGCAATTACGTGTACATACTCGCGAAGCGGATGGGGCTGGATGAGAACGCCTGCCATAAGCTTAAGCTGGCAAGTGCACTGCATGATATAGGAAAACTGTCGATCCCAGACCATATCCTGCATAAAGAGGGGAAGCTGACGGCTGAAGAGTTCGAGGTCATAAAGGAGCACACTACCAAAGGGGCGGCATTACTAGCCGGAAGCCGGAACGGAGTTCTTATCCTTGCGGAGAGTATCGCACTGACCCATCATGAGAAATGGGACGGCAGCGGATATCCGCAGGCTTTAAGGGGGGAGGAAATCCCGCTTGAAGGGAGAATCACAGCCGTATGTGATGTGTTCGACGCACTCATCTCCAAACGCTCCTACAAAGCCGCGTGGAGCGGGGAGGAGGCATTGGCAGAGCTGCAGCGGCAAAGCGGGCTCCATTTTGATCCGGAAGTGGTAAGGGCCTTTTCTGATGTCTATGCTGAAATACTGAATATCCGGGACAAGTGGCTGGATTAAACAATAGAGGGCTGGTTTGGCGACATCCTAAGTCGCCAGGCCAGCCCTCTTGTGTACTCATCACACAACAAATTTATACCCAATTCCCCAGATAGTTTTAATCAGCCGGTGTTCGGGATCGATCTTTTTGCGGATGTTTTTGAGATAGACGGTTACCGTGTTAATGTCCCCGTTGTCTTCATAACCCCATACAGCGTTGTAGATCTGCTCTCTGCTGAGCACAAGATTCTTGTTACGTACCATATACAGCAGGATTTCCAGCTCTTTTCCCGACAAATGGACGGGTTCACCTTTAATTAGCACTTCATAGGTTTCGCCGTTAATCACGATATCATCAAACTGAAATACCTTTTGGTTCG
>NZ_LN831203.1:106842-112086 GCF_001368795.1 Paenibacillus ihuae | reverse complement strand
TATAGTCATCCGCCCCCAGCTCAAGCCCGAGTACCTTATCGATTTCGCGGTCTTTGGCGCTTAGAAGCAGAATAGGAGCGGTTACAAGATCACGGATGGCTTTGCAGATATCCAGTCCGTTCATTGAAGGCATCACAATATCCAGAACGATTAATGAGAAGGGATGAAGCTTAACCTGCCTAATCACTTCCTGGCCTTCAGAAACAGTGATTACCTCATAGCCTTCGAGCTCAAGTCGTTTTTTTAAGAGAATAAGGATATCACGATCATCGTCCACTACAAGGATTTTAGGCTTAACCATAAGGGGATTACCTCCAGAAAAACATGCTGATATCTATGATTTTATCATAACTTGTCTATATTTTTTTATATTTACATCACTTTGTCACCAGATTTGTTTGATAAAACTAGATTGTAAAGCAAAAAGGGGTGGTTCCCCGGGAAATGTGGTGATTTCACTTGGATATGAACCAGTTTTTGGACGTTTACATGGAAGAGGCGGATGAGCAGATTCTTATCATGGAGGAAAAGATGCTCCTGCTGGAACAGGGGAACTGTGATAGTGAGACCATCCAGTCATTATTCAGGGCTGCGCATACGCTCAAGGGCTCCTCGGCAGCAATGGGATTTGACCGCATAAAAAATGTAACCCATGAAATGGAGTCTTTGCTGGACCTGATCCGGAACAAACAGCTGAATGTGGAGCCGGAGCTGGTAGAGCTGCTCATTGACAGTTTGGATATTATCAGGAGTTTGAAGGAGGACTTGTATTCGGGCACATCCGAAACGTCCGACCGGGAGATCGTGGCCAGGATTACACATTTCCGTAATTATGTCTCTCCCCCTGCCTCAAGTGCCGCAGGTACCGCAGAAGCTGCAGATAAAAATGATCAAGATATAATGCCTCAACTCCCGATCAGTCTGGATGAGCAGTATCGTTGTCTGGAAGCCAGGGATCAGGGAAAGGCAAGCCTGGAGGTTGTAATCTCGCTGGAGCCGGATTGTCTGATGAAAGCGGCCCGGGCGTCCATTATTTATCACCGTATTGCTGATCTGGCGGAAATTGTGAGAATGAGCCCTCAGCTGGAGAGGGGGGCTCCGGAACAGAATGAGCAGGTATTTCAGGAGCTTCAATTCCTGATTATTGCCGATATCCAGGCGGATGAACTGCAGAGGAAGCTGGCCTCACTGGTGGAAGTGGCGGAGGTCCGTATTCAGACCCTATATATAGATGAGCCGGAGGAGGCAGCTGCCGCCAGTGCCAAAGAGACAGGCAATGATGTTTCTCCCTCTGTGGAGCCTCCGGTTACCGCAGATATTGTGGCTCCACATCAGGCCCCGGCGCAGGAGAAGAAAAAGACCCGCTCTATCCGGGTGGATGTGGACAGGCTGGAGCATCTGATGAATCTGGTAGGGGAGCTGCTGATCGATCAAGTAGGCATCAAGCAGGCCGGCCAGCTGCTGAATCAGCGATACCGCGGGGACGAGACATGCAGTAAGCTGGCTGGACAAAACGATCATCTGGGGCGTGTGATCCATGAATTGCAGGAGCAGGTGATGAAGATCCGAATGCTGCCTGCCGAGCAGCTGTTCAGCCGGCTGCCCCGGATTGTAAGGGACCTATCCAAGCAGCTTGGAAAAGACGTCGATTTGCAGCTGATCGGCGGTGAGACGGAGATGGACCGCACGGTCATTGAAGAAATCACAGATCCGCTCATCCATTTGCTCCGCAACGGAGTCGATCACGGGATTGAATCGGAAGCTGAACGCGTGCAGAAGGGGAAGCCGCCCAAAGGGACCTTGACGATTCAGGCCTCCCACGAGGGCAATCAGGTGGTTATCCGGGTAATGGACGACGGCAACGGAATAGATCCAGAACGCATCCGGCAGAGCGCGGTGAAGAAGCAAATCATTAGTGAAGAGGCAGCGGCAAAATTATCGGACCGTGAAGCCATCCAATTAATTTTCAAGCCGGGATTTTCTATGGCGGCTGTGGTTAGTGATATTTCCGGACGGGGAGTCGGCATGGACATCGTTCGTGATCATATTGAGAAGTTGAATGGAGTTATCGATATTCAGAGCGAGGTGGGCAAAGGAACTGAGTTTCGTATCCGTCTTCCCCTGACACTGGCGATCATATCCGGGCTGCAGATTAAGGTCAACGGCACAAGCTTTGTTCTCCCAATGTCGAATGTTCTCGGAATCATCCGGATGAAGCCGGAGGAGATCGGTTATATCCGTAAGCAGCCGGTGATTAACCTGCGCGGGGAGTTTCTCCCGGTGGCCAGCATGCAGGAGGTGCTGGGCTGGGACAACCCGGCTAAGGAAAGGGCATATCAGCAGGTGGTGATCGTGGGCCTGGCCGAGAAAAGAATCGCGCTGTTAGTGGATGAGCTCCATGGAAACGCAGATATTGTAGTGAAATCTATCGGCAAATATGCCGGTAAAATCAAATGTGTTACAGGAGCTACGATAATGGGTGACGGCAGAATTGCCTTAATCTTTGATATCAGTTCCTTGTTCTAACTTAATCTACAGGAATGCGGGGGAAAACCATGAACAAAATAAAAATGTCTGTCAAAGCGAAGCTGCTGTCGGTATTGCTGATTCCCATTCTGGCGATGGCGCTGACTTGCTATCTGTCTCTGAATCTGGTCAATACAACCAATAATAACTTGCAGCGTGTATTATATGACCACGGCTATAACTTGACCTATTATATAACCAATGCGGACAGGGATATGTACCAGGCCTATTCTGCAGTGCAATTGTTCCTTGCGACCGGAGATAAACAGGCACTGGATGACTATTATGCTAATCTTGAGCAGGTCAATGAACGGGTGGGAAATACGGAAGGGGTTCTTTTGAAATACAAGGATGCCCGCATCCTGAACCTGAAAGCAGAGAACGGTAACAACATTTCGACAGAGCTTGCCGATGCCAAACTACAATTTGCCGAATGGGGAGGAATTATCAGCGAACTGCTAAACGACCCTGGAGAGAAGACGGTAACAAATGAATTACTGCGTGTGGATCAGTTTAATGAAGCACGGGATAAGCTGGATGCGGCAGAGGGCATTGTCGAAGATTTTATGAAAACTGAGGTTAACAATTCCGAGAAGGCTATTGCAGCCTCCTTTATAAAGGTTGCCTCCATCAGTGTGGTTCTGCTGCTCTTGTCCTTTTTTCTAGGATTCCTTTATATAAGTAAAATCAGTTCGGCCTTCAAGATGATCCAGAAGGTTATGGAAAGACTGACCGACGGCGATCTTACGGTAGATCCGCTTGATCTGCGCAGTAAGGATGAAATCGGACAGGTCGGGCTGGCCATCAATAATATGACGGGAAAGATTAAAGAACTGATCGAAAAATCGGTAAGCCTGTCACAGACGGTTGCTACGGCCTCCATCGAAATATCCCAGAACACAGAGGAAGTGGTGCGAAGCAGCACGCACCAGGCCAGTGATGCTCAAACGATGACCACTCTGGTAGCGGAACTGAGCATGGCCGTAACCTCCGTGGCCCAGAATGCAGAAAGAGCCTCGTCGATGTACCAGCAGACGGTAGGCATTTCTACAGAGAATATGCGTGTGGTGGATGCCTCTATTAACGAAATGAACGCGGCAAGCCAGCAAATGATTAAGCTCCAGGAAGATTCCAAAAAAATCGGCAACATTCTGGATCTGATCGATGATATTGCTGAGCAGACAAATCTCCTGGCCCTGAATGCCGCGATTGAAGCGGCGAGAGCCGGTGAGCATGGCAGAGGTTTTGCGGTCGTGGCCGATGAGGTCCGCAAGCTGGCGGAACGCAGCGGGGAAGCTACACGCCAGATTTCCCAGATCATCGAAACGATGCAGGAGAACACAGCGAAAAGTGTAGCTGCGGTTGGCCTTGGCGTACAATCCTCACTGGATGCCGCGGCGGCGTTTGATAAGATCAAGGGCATTGTGAATGAGACAGCACAGCTGATAACAGAAATAGCGGCGGCCAGTGAGGAACAGGCAGCTCAAGCGGACGATGTGCTCCAGTCGGTACAGAGCATAGCGGCAGCCAGCCAGGAAGTCTGTGCCTGCGCAGAGGAAACTTCGGCTTCATCGCATGCGCTGGTAGATTCGACAGCCCTGCTGAACGAATCCCTGGAAGCATTCCGGATGTCATAATCCGAGAAAGACAGGTGAGGATAGATGGCTTTGAGTACAGCAGACCAGTATGTAGAATTCGGAATCGGACAAGAGCAGTATGCGGTACAGATCCAGGATGTGCATGAGATCATCCGCGTACAGGAGATCACCAAGCTTCCCCATACCTCATCATATGTTGAGGGGGTTATCAATCTTAGAGGCAGAATTGTACCGGTGATCAGTTTGCGTAAACGTTTTGAGTTCGAAAGTGTCCCGCCTACGAAGCGTTCACGCATTATAGTTATCAACCGCCAGGAGGAACAAGTTGGGGTTCTGGTGGATTATGTGAATAAGGTGGTCCGGATTCATGATACCCAGCCGCCACCGGAACGTTTAGGGAAACATAATAGTGCTTTTTTCGAAGGGATCGGCAAATCGGACAGCGGAGTTGTCAGTGTACTGAAGCTGGACAAGTTGTTTGAAGATGAGAGTGATTAGTCAGACCGCCGGATTTTAAAGGGGAAGGGAGGGGGCTGGATGGGAATTAGAGTACTTGTCGTAGATGATTCTGCTTTTATGAGAAAGCTTCTGACAGAGATGATTAAGGAATTTGCAGGTTTTGAAGTGGCCGGGGGCGCCAAAAATGGAGCAGAAGCGGTTCAGCAGGTAATGGCACTGAAGCCGGATGTAGTAACCATGGACGTGGAAATGCCTGTGATGGATGGACTGAAGGCGCTGGCCGAGGTGATGAGAATCAGGCCGACTCCTGTAGTCATGGTGAGCTCCCTCACCCAGGAGGGGGCAGATGCAACCATCAAGGCCTTAATGCTGGGCGCAGTGGATTTCATTGCAAAGCCCTCGGGCTCGATCTCAAGCGAACTGGTCTCCAGGCAAAATGAACTAAGGGTGATGCTGCAGGCAGCAGCTTCTTCCCATCAGTTCGTCCAAAGGTGGGGGAATGACACTCCGAAAGCTCCGCTGCCGGCAAGCAGACCTAAACAGGCACCGTTAGCTCCTGTACCTCATGAAGTTAAACGCGCTCTCCGGAGGGTTACCGGCATTTGTGCAATAGGCACTTCTACAGGCGGGCCAAAGGCGCTGGAGAAGGTCATTACCTCCT
>NZ_LN831203.1:93603-105609 GCF_001368795.1 Paenibacillus ihuae | reverse complement strand
CGCTGGAGAAGGTCATTACCTCCTTACCCGATGATTTTGATGTGCCAGTGGTAGTGGTCCAGCATATGCCCGTCAAGTTCACTGCGTCACTTGCTCAGCGTCTGGACCAGCACTCCGTACTGCATGTGGTGGAGGCTTCTAACCATCAGGTGTTGGAACCTGGTACGGTGTATATCGCCCCTGGCGGCAAACATCTGGAGGTGGAAAGTATCGGGCTGAGCAGGTACCGGATAGTCATTCATGAGCAGAATGCGGTAAATGGCCACCGGCCTTCTGTAGAGGTGATGTTTGATTCAGTCACCCGGTTAAGAGGGCTGAAAAAAGCATATGTCATTATGACCGGCATGGGGGCTGACGGAGCTCATGCGATGCAGCGGGCGAAAGCGGCAGCAGTTCAGTCGGTTACCATCGCCGAGTCAGAGGCTACCTGTGTCGTATATGGAATGCCGAGAGCTGCTGTAGAGCTGAATTGTGTAGATCATATTCTGCCCCTTACCGATATTGCTGGCAAGCTCCTCGACGTCTTTTCTTCAACGCATGCCGAAAGATGACTTCCTGCTGTTCAGCACGTAAGCATATCAAGCGGGAAAAGGCTAGTGACTGTGTTTGATTCTGGCCGCCCGGATCAGGAGGGCTCCTGTCAGGGTTATGCAGCTGAGCAGTCCGAACACGGGCCAGGCTGCCTGGAAGCCGAAGATCCTGAGCAGGCCGCCTCCCGCGATAGGGCCGCTAATGGTCCCCAGCTTCACGATTTCCGCGCAGCCGAAATATAACCCTTTATTGTCCGCAGAGGACAGTTCATCCACCAGAGCATCGAACCGCGCGCCGATCAGCAGCTCCCCGAGACTGAACACTGTAATGAATAACAGCAGCGGAGGGTAGGCAGCCGGGAAGAGAAAGAACAGAAAACTAAGGCCGAGCAGCAGATTGCTGAGCAGAACCACTGTAAACGGGTTCCATGTAGAGATCCGGCGGAGCACGGCAAACTGGGTGGTGAGAATAACAACGGCATTGACCGACAGCAGGATGGAGTATAACCGGGTGCCGTCTGCCAAGGTGCCGGTGGCCGAGAGAAACTGGGAGACGGTTCCGTTCAGCTGCGAATAGCCGAAATAGGAGAAGCTCATCCCCGCCAGTAGCAGTAGATATACTTGATCTTTGCGGATCGCCCAGAGGGGCGGGAGACTGCGGGGGATTCTAGACTGATGATTCTCCTTGTTAGCAGAAGTATTGCGAAAGAAGAACATCGTTGAAGCCCCGTATAGAATATACATGATGCCGAGGATGACATAAGGGAACAGGGTCATTTTCATATTGAACAGCAGGCTGAGCAGAGGACCGGCAAAGCAGCCCAGGTTAATCGCTGTGTATCTCAGGTTGAATACGAGCAGCCGGTGCTCCGGGAGTGACTCTGTGGACAGCACCTTTTTGCTTGCCGGTTCAAAGAGTGAATAGCACAGGCCGTTCAGGGCGTTCAGCAGCAGAAAGGCCAGGAAGCTGTCGGCAAAATAGAACAGAATGAACACAGTCCCCCAGATAAGCGGAGTATATAGGATGATTTTGTGGAGCGGAAGTTTATCGGCAAGCGCACCGCCAAGCCAGCTGAAGGCTACACCCGCCAGCGGATTGACCGCGAGGATGAGGCTGGTGAGCAGGAGCGGGATGTGCTTTTGACCAGTCAGAAAGATCGATAAATAAGGAACACTCATGAACAGGGCGGTTCTCGTAAAAAAAGTGCCGGCCAGAATATTCCAGACCTTTCGGTTAAGCTGAGTTGCTATTCGCAGATTCATTGCCTTCTACCCCCGTAATTTGTCATTTTCTTAGTGCCGAGTGTAGCATACAATAAAAATCAGGCTTACAAATTGTGCCATATACTCACACAGGCAAACGGAGTGGACAAGTTATGATTCTGGGTAAAACGGTAGGGCAGATCCGCAGATCGAAAGGAATGAACCAGTCGCTTCTGGCTGGTGGCATCATGAGCCGCTCCAACCTCTCACGCTTTGAAGGCGGGAAGTATTATCCCGGCTACGACAAGCTGATCCTGCTTCTGGACAAACTCGAAATGTCGTTTGAGGAGCTGCTTTTCCTGCATCAGGACAATGCTCCGCAGGTGAAGCGGACGCTGCATCTGGAGCTTACAGAAGCGGGGAATCGCTACGACTTCAGTAAGGTCAAGGCGATCAGCCGGGAGTGCCGGTCAATGTATGAGTCCACACGGACCGAGGCCTATTACCATTTATATCTGCTCGGCCAGGGGGTGTTGATTCAGCATCATCATGCAGATGAAATTACAGCGCTGAATGAGATTGCAGCGTATATCAAACCGTATTTGCTTGGTGTGGATAAATGGTATCTGTACGAGTTCAAGCTGCTCAATAATTTTTTGTTCACATTAAGCAGCAGTGATGCCATTTTTTTCGGCCTCAGGGGCGCGAAAGAATTTGACAGATACCATTCCTTTCCGGAGAGCAGAACGGTCCAGCAGCATCTGCTGCAGAACCTCTCGATCCTTTGCCTAAATGAGCATAACTATGAGCAGAGCCTGCTGTTTCTTGAAAAAGCGCTGCCGTTAGCGGATAAAACCCATCTGCTGTACGATAAAATTGTGACCTTAATTTATTACGAGCTGACGTTGCTCTGCCTGAAGCAGAAAGACAGCGCGGCTGAGTTAAAGAGGTATTTAAATATACTCAGACAGCTTGATTTTGAAGACAGCTATCAGGCTTTGCTCAAGGTCTGCCGCAGGCATCTAACTGAAGGGTTATAGGCGGTAGCAGACCAACAGTCCGGTTACAGCAAAAACGGCGATGCCGTCCCAAGCGGGATAGCACAGCCGTTTTTTTGGTGTGGTTTAGTACAGGCGCAAATCCTAACTGAGTGATTACGCCTGAGAAGTGCCTGCGCTATTCTTCTTGGCGATTTCCCGGCGCACAACGGGAGCAACCTCCGTAGCGAGCAGTTCAATTGCGGTAGCCACCTTGCTGTAAGGCAGTCCGCCGATATCGAGCTGGGTCATAAAGCGGTTATGGCCGAACAGCTCATGCTGGTATAGAATTTTTTCGATGATCTGCTGGGGGCTGCCGACAGCCAGCGTATTGACCGGGGAGACGAAGCGGCCAAAATCACTGCGTGAAACCCGGTATTCCTGCCCGGGATGCGGGCTGATGGCGTTGCGGTAGCTGTAATAGTAAGGGTAATATTCATCGAGCGCCTGCTGTGAGGTCTTCGCGATATAGCCGTGGCTCGTAATAGCGATCTTCAGGTCTTCTGCAGAGTGCCCGGCTGCAGCGCCGCTGCGGCGGTAGGTTCCGGCCAGATTCTGGAATGGCTCAGGACTGCCGCTGAGTATCGCAATAGCCATGCCGATGCCTAGCCGCCCGGCCTGCTCGGCGCTTTCGGGTGAACCGCCGATGCCAACCCAGAGCGGGAGCTTCGGCTGCAGCGGACGCGGAGCAATCTCGGCATTGTTCAGCGGTGAGCGGAAGGTTCCCTTCCAGTTCATCACCTCATGCTGGTTCAGCTCCAGCAGGAGCTCAAGATTCTCAGTGAACAGTTTCTTGTAATCTTCCAGCTCATATCCGAACAACGGGAAGGACTCCAGAAAAGCACCGCGTCCGTTAATAATCTCTGCCCGACCGCCGGACAGCAGATCCAGTGTGGCAAAATCCTCGAATACCCGTACCGGATCGGAAGTACTAAGCACAGTAGTTGCGCTGGTCAGCTTAATCCGCTTGGTCACCTGGGCAATTGCAGCGAGCACAACCGGCATGGAAGAGATGACAAAATCAAGCCGGTGATGTTCACCCACGCCGAATACATCAAGTCCGGCCTCATCCGCAAGCTTAGCTGCAGCAATGACCTCCTGAAGCCGCTGCTGCGGGCTGATCCGCTGGCCTGTATGACAGTCGGTCACCATGTCGCCCAGTGTATAAATGCCGAATTCAAATTCAGGCTGTATATCTTTTTTTACGTTGTCAGTCATAAGTACAGACCCCTTGTTCATCAGAATGGGTGGTTATCTATTGATGCTTGTCCGCAGTAAGTAGGATTCGGATTAGTATAACATAAATACTTACAAAATGTAAGTATATGAGTAAATGTTTTGATCTGTAAGCGGATTAACGGTATTATCCTGACGGATTGGCGTATATGCCGCTCTTCTACTGTCTCTTATAGTGTATTGATTTTTGCACTATTCATCCAGCAAAATCCGATACGGGTGGAAAATTATTGAATATTCTGTAAATCAGGGTATATACTCGTTGTGGCTTCTATGGATGGACAAGGACAATTAATTCCGGGAGGGATTCATCAAATGTGGAGAATAAATATCAGAAACGGGGCCTTCGCTGCCGTGATCGGATTAAGTCTGCTGGCTGCTGCCGGTACAGCCCAATCTGCCGCATCAGAACCGCGTACTTCTTATGTGGCCAATAATTTCGGGAGTGATGCTCCCGCAGCTCCTGCAGCTAAAATCATATGGTCCAGCACGATGGATCTGCAGGGTGATGAATCAGCGATGAGCCAGGGGTCTGCTGTGGCCGGAGGGGGCAAAGTTTACATCATTCAGCAGGGGCAGCTGCTCGCACTGAATGCCCAGACCGGCAAAAGAGTCTGGAAATACGGGGCGAAGCTGACAGCACCGCTGTTGTATCAGGATGGCCTGATTTACGCAAGCTCGCAGGCAGGAACTATATATGCCATCAATGCAGCAACAGGCAAAAACAACTGGAGCTCTTCCGTACCGAGTAAAGCTCCGTACCAGCTCCTGATCGACCAGAACCAGCTTTTTGCCGTTAACGGCGATATTCAGGTCTATAATCTGAAAGACGGCAAACTGCAATGGAAGGATAATTATAGTGAGAAGCTGTATTTGCCTGTACAGGTTCAAGGCGATCTGGTATTCGCTGAGGATTCAGTATCCGGGGCGTATTCCTACGAGCTTCTGCATGCCTTTGACCGGAAGACAGGCAAACAGCTGTGGGAAGCAGATAATCACGCTCTGCCCATTGATGTTGGCAGCGGAACCCTCCGCTCTCAGCGGACAGCCAACCTCATAGAGCTGGTGCCCCTGACCACGGTAGATACGCTGGATGCCAAGACCGGCAAGGTGCTGAAATCGGTAGAGTACAACCCCGGAAATATTAATCCGGATGAGGCACTGAGCAGCGGCGGACGAGCTTGGATCAGCGGCAATCAGCTGTACATCAATAATGGAAACACCGTCTACTGTTATCCGGCAGATGCGGATCCGGCCAAGACGGCCAAGATTACCTATTCGGCGGCAGGCGGCGGAAGCTCCTTAAGGTATGCCGCAGGACCTTATGACGGAAGAGTACTGTTCAGCGACGGTGAAGCAGTATATGGCGTCAAGACTACCAACAGGTATGGGGTATCTTATTACGGAGGCGCCCCGATTGCCCGCTTTGACCTGCTCGGTCACGGTATGTATATCGCCCGTGCAGACGGTCAGCTGGTGGCGGTAAATCTGCTTACGGGAGCACAGGTGCTGCAGCTCAAAACGTCCGGCAGGGTCTTCGGGCCAACCCTGCTGGAGACCGGGATGATTATCGTACAGAGCAAGGGGAAGATTACAGCATTTAAAGAGCCGGCGGTTCTCCGAATTGATTAATTATCCATATTAATTGGTTTGGTATTAATTTCAAAATGATTTACTATTAATTACATCGGCCGACTGTCCAGACAGAGGTGTCCGTGCCATCAAGCATGAGGTCCCTCTGTCTGTTTTATAAAAAACATAAAAGCTGAACTAAAGAACTACAAAGGTTGAAGTGGCTGAGGGGGATTTTGGAACTGGCTGGAGAAGCGTTAGCGATCGCCTGAAAGTATATGCTGTCTTCGGATTTCTACCGCTAATAGCGGTTATATAAAGAAATCTGAAGATGGGCAGCGGCCGGAAGCTGCAGTAAAAACCTAAGCGGAGGGATGAGCTTATGGGTCAGAAGACATTAGTTGCAGAAATCTTCAGACTTCCGCTAGCGGAGTGGGCTGACCCTGCACGGAATAGCCCTGTAGCGGCGGTAATATCGTGTTCGCGGCCGAGCATCCGAAAGTGGAGGTACTGGTAGTCTAGACGGCGGATAGCGCCTGCATGGATGGGAAAAACTCCCGCTAATTCATCCGGTTTGGCCTAAAATCGGAGATTAGTGAGAAAAACTCCCGCTAATCTCCCGGGAAACGCTGATTTTGACCCCCTACCTAAGTAATTAGATGGAGGAAATCCCGCTAAAACTGTCTTCATCCTTCCCATAAGAAATTAGATGGAGAAATTCCCGCTACCATTTCTCCGCACCGTCAAATCAAACGTTTTCAAGCAGCCGTCCCGGTCTGGAAACTTGTAGAAACAAATTTGTACCGGCTGGACGCTCTTATTAACTATTTTACTGGGTTAATCAACAGTTTGGGAGGAAATGAGATACCGCAGCAGCAAATTACAACGGATGTGCTTGTGCCGGGCGGAGATCGGCTGAGGTCCGGGTGCACAGGCTACAATGGCGGAGCGGGATACCACACCTTTTTTGAAGTGTTTACGGAGACATGCCGGGGGAATAATTACAGCAGTTCCTGAATTGCCGGCTCAAGATCGAGGGGATCAACAGGCGATTCGAAACGCTTCGCTACATTGCCTTTACGGTCGATCAGGAACTTGGTGAAGTTCCATTTCACTTCATCGTCAGCCAGAGAGGCAGGATCGCGTTCCTCAAGCATCAGGTGCAGCAGTCTGCTGCCCGCGTGATTATGATCGAAGCCGGCAAAGCCCGCTTCCTTGGTCAAATAGTCGAATAAGGGATGTTTATGTTCGCCCTTTACATCGATCTTCTCAAAGAGTGGGAAGCTAACACCATAATTGATTTGGCAGAACACGTCGACCTCTTCATTGGAGCCGGGTTCTTCACCGAACTGGTCGCTGGGGAACCCGAGAATTTGAAAACCCTGGTCCTGGAACTTCTCGTAAAGCTTTTGCAGGTCGGAATATTGCGGGGTGAACCCGCATTTACTGGCGGTGTTTACGATCAGCAGCACTTTATCCTTGTATTGTTCAAGAGGGGTCTCTTTACCCCGAATGTTGCGGGCTGTATATGGATAGACACTCATTGGCAGCTTCATCCTCCCGGTGGATCATTTTATGTATTAAACAATTATATTGTATAAAATCAAATTGTTTGTGTCAATGATCAGCTTATTTTTTTATGTACGAAGCTGCCTGTTGATATTATACTAAGGTGTACGAATCGTTTCTCCGGCAGGCGGAGTATCTCCCCAGGCACTTAAAAGAATACATTGCTGGAGGAAATCCAATGAGTACTACAGAACTTACTAGCCAATTTTCCAGTTACACAGGAAGACTACTTAGGGAGCGTTTCGGGAAGGGCCCCGAGTCTATACATGTTTCTATCGGGAAGCAATGCATTGCACTGCATATCCGGAATTTTATCGGGCCAGTAGAGAGATTTCTGCTGAATAAGGAAGAAGAGCAGGCGTTCCGCTATACACGTGAGCTTCTGATGAAGTCACTGCTTCCTGAGCTATCGGCTTATCTGCAGGACAATCTGTCGATTGAGGTTGGCGAGATTTTTTATGATTGGGGTATACATAATGCGTCTGGGATGATCGTTGCCCTCCTGAAGAACGACGGGGCAGCAGTCGATGAGTATGCCGGACGGGATGAAGTTCATGCCCAGATCAATGAAGTGAGCCGGAAGGTACAGAAGGAACCCGAGTTTACCGATTCCTGGTGGCTGGGAACCCGTACCCTGATCATCAAACGCGAAGGGATTCTGATTCCTTTGGAGAAGGAACTGATCGGCCTCGGCTATGAGAATACGCTCAAAACCACGAAACGCAAGATGGAAAAACGCTACCTCGAAGATACCACCACAATTGCACCCATGCTGGGCAAGGAGCTGTCCGACATTTATGTGGATTGGGATTTCGATAAGGATACAAGCGTGATCGCACATACTTTTCTATAAACCATATCTTCAAACTATATATGAGGCGGAAATGAGCCGGACATGCGAATGAGCCGGACATGAGCCGAAGAAGGGGGACAGGTCCCTTTCTTCGGTTTTTTCGTTTTCCATGGTTCAGTAAACATTTGGGGGGGATTTGGCGCATGGAGGAATATAAGCGGACAGTGTTGTACGTCGAAGATAATGAGCTTAACATGGCCTTAATGCATCATATCTTCAAAAAAAATCTGCCCTCCTTATTGCTGCTGAAAGCTGAAACGGCGGAAATAGGCCTGGACATTGCAGTCCGGCGGCTGCCGGATCTGATCATTCTCGATATCGGCTTACCCGGCCTGAATGGATATGAGGCATTGGAATGGTTGAAGGCAAGGGAGGATACCCGGCATATACCGGTAGTGGCAATCAGTGCATTTGCCCTGCGTTCAGATATTGAACGGGCCCGGGAAACAGGATTTGCTGCATACATTACTAAACCTTTTCAGGTAAGTGCCTTTACGGATACCGTAAAAGCACTGTTAGCCTGGAAACCCTGATTTAATCAAAGATGGGGAACTGGGGAGAACTCCGTCTGATGGCCGGTTCGTCGGGATAATCATCATATAACCTTGAAACATTACATGATATATAAAAAGGAAAACTTTTATAATATTCAATAACGTGAGCTTGGGGATTGTTATGCAACTCTGCTGGAGTGGATTGAAGGTACTGTTCTTACCCTGTAAGGAAGAAAATGCCTCGCAGATTGTTTTTGCACTGGGCGACCGGCTGGCGGAGCTTCACAGGTTTTCGCGCGAGTCGGTACATCCTGAACTGAGCAGGCGGGTGTATACGGTGCTGAGCGGATAGACAGTGCTATCGAAGAGCTTCAATATGGTGTTGAAGCCGGCCTGTACAGTGAGGAGCATTATGGGATCATTCGGGAGGTTCTGGAATGCGTGAAAGGACAACTCCGTGAATTGGTTGGCCAGCAGGAGTGGGGGATCATCCATGCCGATGTTCAGCTCGGAAATATTATTGTCGCTCCTGAGGGTCCTTGTTACATCGACTTCGGATTCTCCGGCTACTCTCTTTTTCATTCATGATTCTAACCGCAACGGCTGGATTAAAGAAAATGCAGCAAAATTATGCGGTTCGCAGTGCAGGGATTTTCTTTCTGGCAGACAGGTATTTTATTCCATTTAATAGCATTTGACTTTCGCCCGGATATGCAAGATATTAATATTACAGTTTTTAAATAATGGAATTGCTTTCATTACTCCACAAAACGGGCGGTGGATCAGATGTTGAAAGAGCAGTATTTTGGAGAAGTATACCGAACGGGGATCAGCGGAATGGCTTTTCTGTCTCTTGACCTCAAATGGACGAGCATCAATCCGGCTGTAGTCTCGATGCTTGGATATAAGGAAGAACAGCTCCTGGGGCATGATTTCAGGGAGCTTGTGTACAAAGATTCTGTGGAGATACATAGCAGGAAGATGGGGGCTCTGAAAGCAAGTGGAGTTCCCTTTTTTGAATGCGAAATTAGGATGATCCATGGCAAAGGCATGCCGGTTACCTTGCTGCTGCATACCGCACTTATCAGAGATCCTTCTACGGGTGTAGAGCTGTATTATATTATTCACCTGACAGAGCCTCCGGCTGAAGCAAAAGCCCAGAATCGTTATCCCTCGTCTGACGAGCTGTATAGGCTGATTGCCGCGAATATTAGTGATGTGGTGTATTACGCCACACCCGACAATATCTGCCGGTATTGTTCACCGTCGGTCAAGGAAGTGCTGGGCTATGAACCGGAGGAGCTGATCGGACGCGATATCCGCAGCCTGATCCATCCGGAGGATCGTGCCTCACTAAGCCTTCCGCAAGTAGCCGAACTCCGGAGTATTCAGCTGCGGGTTCTTCACGCTGATGGGCGATACTTGTGGATTGAATTCACTTTACGTATAGTGGATAACCCGGACAGCCCAAGCGTGCTTGCTGTAGGCCGGGACATCACCGAACGCAAAAATGTTGAGCGGAAGCTGCAGGAATCCATTGAACGCTACACCTCCCTTAAGAAATACAATCATGATGCCATTATTTCACTGGATCTGCAGGGCAACATTATCAACTGCAATGAGCAGGCCTGCCAGCTGACAGGTTACCCCGTCTCTGAGCTGGCCGGCAAGAGTGTAGGCCGGATCATCGGGGATCATCATGTTGACGATGTGCTCGGCTATACCAGCGGGAACAGCAGCAAGGAAGGGGATATTGACCTTGTCTGGCACAAGGACGGACATACGGTTGAAGTGTTAACTACTATTGCTCCGATCATCATCAATACTGCTACGGTAGGCTTTTATATTATTGTAAAGGACATTACGGAACAGAAAAAGCTGTTAATTGCCAAGGAAACCGCCGAGAGCACGAACCGTGCAAAAAGTGAATTCCTGGCGATGATGAGCCATGAGATCCGTACCCCGATGAATGGTGTGATCGGGATGACCGATCTACTGCTGGATATCAGTGAGCCGGGCTCTACCCAGAGGGAGTACCTGGAGATCATCCGGCAGAGCGGTGACACCCTTCTGAGTATCATTAATGATATTCTGGATTTCTCCAAGAATGAAGCCGGCAAAACGGCTCTTCATGAGGATCTTTTTGTACTGGAGGAATGTATAGATTCCGTTCTTGAACTTCTGCAGCATAAGGCGGAGGCTAAGGGGCTGACGACACGGGTCTTTGTGGATCCCGCGATACCCAAGCAGGTGATTGGTGACGGGGAACGGTTAAAGCAGATCCTGCTGAATCTGGTTGGCAATGCGATTAAGTTCACTTATACCGGAGGTGTAACGATTAAAGTCCAAAGCCTCGTCCAGACAGGCGGACAGGTTACACTGCATTTCACAGTTGCGGATACCGGAATTGGTATTCCTGAAGACTCTGCAGACAAGCTGTTTGAGCCGTTTGTGCAGCTGGATCATTTCATGGGCCGGCGCCATGAAGGGACAGGTCTCGGCCTGGCGATTGCGAAGCAGCTGGTTGAACTGATGGGGGGAGCCATCGGCTTGGACACCAGTGTGAAGCAGGGGGCGACCTTTGAGTTTACAGTGAAGCTCCGCCTGAGAAATGATACTTCTGCCGACTCGTTCGGTACTTTACTTGCAGCCTCAGGCCCAGTCAGCCGAAATTTGCGGATCCTGGTGGCGGAGGATAACGAGATTAACCAAATCGTGCTGCGTAAAATTTTGGAGAAGCGGGGGTATTCCGTTGATGTGGCCGCGGATGGCCTGCAGGTGGTGGAGATGACGGGCAGTACCGGTTATGATCTTATTTTTATGGATGTGCAGATGCCCGGAATGAACGGTTTGGAAGCGACAGCAGCAATCAGGCGGACGCTTGCTCCGGACAAGCAGCCGGTGATTATCGCCGTTACGGCCAATGCGCTGAAGGGTGACCGTGAACAATGCCTGGAGACGGGAATGGATGAATACATCAGCAAACCGCTGCGCAGTGAGGCGGTTACGAATCTGATCTCGAAATTTTTCGGAAATTAAATGAGCTTCAGGGAGATTTATTACATTAAAGCTGTGAAACGGTGCAATATCCCCTTGCATCATGTGAATATTTTGATTAAGATAGCAGAAACCGGCACATAAGACGTGCCGAAATATTCTCTAACGACGATGACGAAGAGAGTAAGTGCTATGTACGGATCTTAACAGGGAAGGCGTGCCGGAGACTGAGAGCACCCTCATGAGACGTTTAGTACCGAAGTTCACTTCTGAGTCGGCCCCTGAAGTATTTGCTGCAGCAGATATGCGTAGGGAGGCCCGCGCCCCGCGTTACCGGGTGTAAGACAGAGTTAATCCTGGCCGGGAAGTAGCAGCTTTCCACTCTCCGCGCCTCGTATTTCGGGTTAATCTCTAAATAAGGGTGGTACCACGGCTCCTCGTCCCTTGCGACGGGGGCCTTTTTGCGTTTATAGATCACCGAATTTAAAAAAGGGAGTGGAAGGTAATGACTAACT
>NZ_LN831203.1:84712-93502 GCF_001368795.1 Paenibacillus ihuae | reverse complement strand
TCCTGATTCCTTGTGCCAAAGCCGCACTTGCTGCCGGAGCCGACGGCATTATGGTCGAGGTGCATCCTGATCCGGCTACAGCACTCTCCGATGCGGCGCAGCAGCTGAATATTGAGGAGTTCAATACCTTCTTCAGTGAGGTTAAGGCTTCCGGGTTGTTCCGTTAATAGGAGACGAATCCTGATCATAAGAGAGAATGGCGCGTAAGACCTAATTCAACAGGTCCTCCGCGTCTTTTTTTTGCGGCTATAATGCAGGTCTTGCTTGCGGTAGCCATTACTCATCGCTTGCCGTTCCTCCCAGTATGCCTGCGCGCGATATTCGTATGGAAGAGGGAAACAGGGGAATACTGTCCCTAAAGCCTGTCATCTTAACTGATACATACGGCTATTGTCAAAATTTCAGTATAAGGATGTCGATGATGATGCAGGAGAACAATTCAAACCATAGACCTGCCGAGCGTACAACGCCAGAGGCTTCCTCAGATCGAAAGGGCAAGACAGCAGGGGAGACGAAGCAGACGCCGATTTCACCGTTTCTGCAGGATAATCTGAAGCGGATTCAGGATTCATTTCAGGACTGCAGCGACCTCACCATAATTCCCTGGAGCTATGGTCCTTCCCTGGAATATAAGGCGTTTTCCGTTTATTTTGATTCGCTGATCCAGAACAAAATGACCAATTACATGAAGGAATCGCTGCAGGATCTGGTTACACATGAAATCGGACCGGCGACAACGATTACGCCTGAAGTGATTAGGAGCTTTTTTGCGAACAACGGGGTATCGGCCCAGTCGGCTACCGTCGAGGATGATTTCACGAATGCCGTTAATTCAGTCCTGGAAGGAAGTATTGTCATCTTCTTTGACCATTGGGACAAGGCGCTAAGATATAGCGCGTTCGGAATACAGCTGCGCCAGGTTACGGAAACGATTACGGAATCGGTAGTGCAGGGGCCTCATATGAGCACTATCGAGGATCTGGAGACGAATATCGGCTTAATCCGTTATTTGCTGAAATCAAGCCGTTTGAAGCTTCAATCATTAACAGCGGGCAAGGAGAGCAGAAGGAAGATCACATACGGATATCTGGAGGGTGTCGTGAATCCGGAGACGTTATCCGAGTTCAAGCGGAGGATCTCTCAAATTGACCAGGAGGAGATTCTGGAGACATCCTACCTGGAGGAATGGATCGGAGATTACCGATATACGCCTTTTCCCCAGGTCCGCTATACGGAAAGACCGGATACGGCGGTAGCTGCACTGCTGGACGGCAAGATTATTGTATTGGTGGACGGAACACCCACCATACTGATTTGCCCCGGGCTCTTTTTTGAGAATTTCTCATCAAGTGAAGATTATTATCACAACACGATCTACTCATCCTTGATCAGATTGCTCCGGATCGGTGCATGCATTCTGGCGTTGCTGCTGCCCAGCTCCTACATTGCCTTGACCACCTTTCATTCCGAATTAATACCCACCATTCTGCTGCTTGCCATTCTGGATACACGGGAGGGGATTCCGTTCCCCGCCTTTGTCGAGGCGCTGCTTATGGAATTCTTCTTTGAACTGCTCCGGGAAGCCGGTATACGCCTGCCGCGGCCGATCGGTTCCGCTGTCAGTATTGTCGGAGCGCTCGTAATCGGACAGGCGGCAATCCAGGCGAAGATCGCATCCCCGGTGATGGTTATTGTCGTTTCCCTGACGGGAATCGCATCGTTTGCACTTCCTCAATACAGTATGTCTATCGCTATCCGTGTCTTACGGTTTCCTTTTATGGTTCTGGCAGCAACGCTTGGGGGATTCGGGGTCATGCTCGGCCTGTTACTCTCCTTCCTTCATCTATCTAGTATGCGATCACTCGGGCAACCGTATCTGTCTTCTGTCGCGCCGCTTGATTTGAAGCAGTTTCGGGATATTTTCGTTGTATTCCCCCGTCAAATCCTGCTGCATTCACCAAGGAATCGCCATCTGCACAAGGTTAAGGGAGGAGGAAAAAAGGCATAATGAGAAGATGGATTGTCGTCACCCTGTCCATTGCGCTAGTTCTTCCTGCATCCGGCTGTTGGGATAAAACGGAATTGACGGAGTTTGGGTATGTCCAGGCGGTGGCGCTTGACAAAGGCGAGCAAGGAGAAATTGTGCTCACCACCCACTTCTATAATCCTTCAAATGCGGAGGGGATGGGGGGAGGAACTAAAAAAACGTCGGCAAAAGGCATTAGTATACGAACAGAGGCGAATACTATCTTTGAAGCGATACGCGATATCCCTATTCGTTACGGACGCAGGGCGAAGTGGGATCATATGCGTGTGATTCTCATAGGAGAAGAGCTGGCCAGGAATGAGGACATTCGGGAAATGCTTGATTTCTTCTCGCGGGATCATGAACCCAGGCCGACTGTTTCTGTAATGATCGCTGGAGGGAATGCGGGAGACCTGTTCAAAGTCAATCCGTTTATTGAAAGTACGATCGGACAACAGCTGCAGGAATTACTGAAAGCCGGTGCCAAGTATACGGGCAAAACCTCGAAGATCCCGTTCTTTGATCTTGCCTTGGAGTTTATGAGTGAGACAGATATTGAGATTCTGCCATATGTCAAGGAGACCGGCCCGTCCCGGGTGATTACCGCATCCGGAGCTGCCTTGCTCAAGAGCGGGAAATTGACCAGCGTTGTGTCGCCTGCCGATACCGAATCATTGATGATGCTTCTGAACAAGTATGAGAACGGAATTGTAGAGTTCCCTAATCCTGACTCATCTGAAGAAGATAAGAGAAGGATGGAATCCTTCGAGGTCATGGCACTAAAGACAAAAATAAAAATGGATACGGACAGAGAAAGGGCTGTTATTCATATCTCAACCCGGATTGACGGATCGCCTGGCGAGCTTACCAGCACTTCAATCAAAACAGAAGAGGATGTTAAGAGGCTGGAAGAGCATATTCAACAATGCATAGAGAGCCGCCTGCAGAAAGTGATCGCCGTATTCCAGGAAGAAAAGCTGGACGTCATTGGTGCCGGGGATCAAATCTACAGAAAAAGCCCCCGGTTATGGAAACGCTGGAAACCAACCTGGGAAGAGCGTTTTGCAGAGAGCCGGGTGGACATTCATGTTGACGTTAACTTTTCGGATGCGGTCATGAAGTCAACTACGCCATTCGGGAAGAAAGAGGAGTAATATATCCCACCCAAAGAGGAATGCGCAAATGATGACAAAAACAGCCTTTCTCCTGATTATTTACTTCGTGATTCTGGCAAGTGACATGCCAAAGGTTATGAAGAGCCAGCCTAAAGAGCGTCTCGCTTATATAAGCATTATGTTAATCACTGTGTATTTAGGCTTTGATTTTGTTCTGGGGAAGCACTGGCCTGATCTTAACACCTTGATTGACTATATTCTGAAGCCGCCTTCTGATCAAATTTTGAATTACTTGAAGCCTTCTTCCTGATTTGAAAAATGTTGTCTGGAAATTTAGTTCTAAGTGCGTGGAAGGAACGAAACATTGATGGTTCGGGGAACCCTTGTCCCATCTGCCTCGGCGAATGCCGAGAGGCTATTTTTTTATGGGAGGATTACATGTACAAGAAAGAATCCATAAGCGCATCACAAATGTCGGTTCTTTTTTTTACTTATTTGACAGGTTCTGCGATTATCAACATTCCCGGACCTATAACGGGCTTCGCCAAAACGGGGGCATGGATTTCCCTTTTGATGTCATGGAGCCTGGGTACGTTATTTCTACTGGGCATGCTGTATTTAAACCGGCAGCACCCGGGACTGAGCTTTATTGATTACAGCCGAAAAATGATCGGCGGCCCGTTTACGGCTCTGCTCGCGATTCCGTTCATTTCCCTCGTTCTCCATATGGGTGCCGGAATCGTACTCGATATCGGATTATTCTTCAGAAGCTCGATGCTGAAAGAAACGCCTACCTATCTCATTCACGCCTGTGTATTTCTGATTGTATCATTGACTGCCCGGTCGGGCATCGAGACGATGGCGAGAATGTTCACCGTTCTCATTTCCATCACCGTGTTGTCCGTAATTGTAACTTTGTTGTTGTCCAGTTACTATTTTAGACCGGAGTTCCTGCTTCCCATTGCTCCTGAAGGGATCAGACCGATTCTGCATGGCGCGTATTTTACCTCCGGATCTCCTTATGGGGAAATTTTCCTGTTTTCTATGCTAATGCCGTATGTTCGCAAGAAGGACAGAGAACGGGTCGAACATGGCATGCTGCTTGCCATATTGGCAAACGGCATCTGCTTCATCATTGTAACGATATGCGCCATTATGGTTCTGGGGCCGTTATGCGGTACGGTTCAATATACATTGTTTCAGATTGCGCGGTTGATCGTTATCCAGGATATTATTGAACGAATTGAATCCATTATCGGGTTTGCGCTGGTTGTCGGCTCCTTTATGAAAGCGACGATTGCGCTGCTGGTGCTGGCTTTAACAATTACCCGGCTATTGAAGCTTCCGGATTACCGAATATTGATTTTCCCGCTTGCGCTTGTTAATTTCTTGCTCTCCATCGTGCTCTATAAGGGTCAGACCAGATGGGACGAAATCATAGGGAACGTTTGGCCGCTGTGGAATGCGATCGCCAACATGTTCCCTTTGACCGTTCTGACGCTCATCACGCTGCTCACGGCCAAGAAGCGGGCTCATTGACCGAAGTAGGTTCCGCCGTTAACATGGATCACCTGCCCCACTACATAGGATGAATCGTCGGAAGCCAGATATACGTAGGCCGGGGCGATTTCGACTGGTTGGCCGTCTCTTCTCATGGGGGAATCATAGCCGTTGGATGCGTAAGCTTCTGGCGGGAAGGAAGCCGGGATCAGAGGGGTCCAGGTCGCCCCTGGAGCAACGGCATTGACACGTATTCCGCGATCGATTAACGATAGCGCCAGGGAGCGGGTAAACGCGATGATGGCCCCTTTGGTTGAAGCGTAATCAATCAATACCCTGTACCCTCTTGTTGCCGTTTCGGAGCTGGTATTAATAATCGAGCTTCCCGGTTTTAAGTAAGGCAATGCTGCCTTAGTCAGGAAGAACATTGCAAATATATTGGTCCGGAACGTCAATTCAAGCTGTTCGCGGGTGATGTTCTCAATGCTTGGCTGGGAAAATTGCACCGCTGCGTTATTGACCAGGATATCAATCCTGCCGAATGTTCGCACGGTAAGGTCCACTACCTGCTTGCAAAAAGCCTCATCCCCTATATCCCCGGCAATCGTGATGCATCTTCGGCCCAGCTCCGTCACTCTCGCCCGAGTCTCTTCGGCATCTCCATGTTCGTTATAGTAGACGATGACAATGTCCGCTCCCTCTTTGGCAAAAGCGTAGGATACCGCCCTTCCGATGCCGCTGTCGCCGCCAGTAATAATCGCCAGCTTATCTGCCAGCTTGCCCGCAGGTGAATGGTCCGCCCGCTCGGATACCGGCCTCGGGCACATGATGGATTCAACCCCGGGCTGCTCCGGCTGATATTGCGGAGGGTAGAAAATAGGAACAGTCTCACATTTCCGGTAACTGCCGAATATGGGCTTCATCGTACCCCTCTTTTCTTCGCTTAGTTAAAACCAGCCGTTTATCTCGCAGCCCACAGCAGTCCTCTTCGAACCATGGTCAATACTTGCGGCAGCAACAAGATTTCGGGAGAATGCCCGAGAGCGTTAAAATAGACACGCCCTTCCCCGTACTTCTTGATCCAGGAAACAGGCATCATAACCGGCCTCCATATCAGAGGGGGCTGGATACGGTCGAAACAGGTAGTCGTAAGCACTTGTATGGACGGATCAATCATCATATACCATTGCTCTGTAGTTACGGTAAAGTCACGGATTCCCATGACCAGCGGATTGTTGGGGTCGGCAATATGGACCGTATAGGTAACTCCCGTATCTCCGGGGTGTGCGAGGAACTGTCCGCCAACCATGGCTTGATACTGGATTTCACAGCGGAAGGCATCTCCCATTCCGTGGACTCCGGCTATTCCGGTTCCCTTCTGAACGGCGTTCGTGAAATTGCCGAGTTGCTCCGGAGTAAGCTGTCCCGTTGTCCATTCGGGAACGATTAAATCGGTTCGGGCCAGCTTCTCCGCATCGAAAAAGATATCCAATGTATCGGAAATTTCAACTTCAAAATGCTCCTCTGTCAATATTCGGGCCAAAATTTCAGCAATCACTTGGGGCTGATGCCCTGGATATCCGCCTTGAACAATAATCGCCCGTTTTCTTTCCGGTTTCCGCCATGGACTATATGCTCTAGCAACGATTGGTGGATTTATCGTCATCGGCTACCCCTCCCCTTATTCCGTGCTTATCACCATTGTATGCGATCATGCCATGTCTAATGTAATTCATCAACATCTAGTACGGTTAACCGCAGTCTTCGGTATTGGAGAATACCGGCTGGCATATACATGTACTGGATAACTCCGGAATTTAACGAAGAGGAAGTGAACCTGCTTGAGAATTTATGTCGCCGGTCCGGCGGATACTTTACGAACGGTTGCAGATAAATTCCAGATCGAGCTGGAACAATTGGTTTCGATCAACGCGCATATTTCGGAACCGGATCAGCCTGTTGCCGGTCTGAATATTAATCTCCCTTCACCAAATCCTTGGGCTGTTCCACAGCAGGGTCATTCAAAGGCGTTTAGCAGCCCGGTTTCGAAGCTGGAATGGATTCCCCTAACCTCAGTGGAAAAAATGAGTCAAACCGAATATGATGTGCTTATTGTAGGCACTGGAGCAGGCGGCGGAGCCGTTCTATGGCGATTATGCCAGCAGTGGGGGAATAACGGAAAGAAGATTGGAGTTGTAGAAGCTGGCGATTTGCTGCTGCCGACCAATCTCATGAATGTCCAGACCATGAATCACCTGGCCTATCTTGACATTGCCTATAACGATCCCCAATTTACAATACCGATCCCGGGGACAAAATTGCGACAAGTTATCGCGCTTGGAGGAAGAACGTTGAAATGGAGCGTGGTTAGTCCGCGGATGTATGCAGCTGTTGCTTCCCCCGATTGGCCGGTTCCGGAGCGGGAAATGGAGCTGTACTACAGCATCGCCGAGCAGGCGATGGGTGTGACGGACTATTATACAAAAGGCTCCCCGATCAATGAGATTTTTCTTAACCGTCTGTGGAACAGCGAATATACCGAAGCTATAAACGAACCTATGGCCGCCGACCTCGAACCGACCAAATACGGAGAAATTCATTCCAACGTTTTTTTCAGCTCTATTGCGTTTCTTGCCCAGGCATTGAACCGGAGGCCGTATGACCTTGCTGTATTGGCACGCGCTGTAAGGGTGATAACGGAGAGGGGGAGAGCAAGAGGGCTGCAAGTAATGACACCGGATAAACGTTCCTTCGAGTTGAAAGCGAAGAATGTTGTCTTGTGTGCAAGCACTATCGAGACACCGAGAATACTCTTTCATTCGGGAATACGAGGGAGAGCAATTGGCCATTACCTGACGAATCATTCGTATGCGATCGGGAAGTCGACATTCAATCATAAAGATTATCCGTATGTTTTAGGCACAATCGGAATACTGATTCCCGAAACTAGCGAGCGCCCGTTTCAGGTGCAAATTGGAGGCCCAAACGGTTACCGGTTCTACCATGACACACAGACTCCATTCAAGGAGCAATTGGAAATGAATATTGCCGGTGTCGGCAATGTTGAATCGAGATTTGAGAATCAAATCCTCTTTAATCCAAACGTACAGAATGAATACGGTATGCCTGAAGCGCAGGTTCAGCTTACATACAGTGAAGCGGATCTAGCGGTACTGAGGATGGCGGAAGAAGCGGTGAAGCATGTTTCATCGATACTCCAGACGCCGATGGTCTCACTGAACATTCAAGAGGCTCTGGCCGGCGATCATGAGTCGGGAACTTGCCGGATGGGCCGCGATCCCGATACCTCCGGGACGAATCCATACGGTCAAGTCCACGGAATCTCCGGCCTCTATGTCGCGGATAACAGCGTGCTGCCCTTCCTTGGAGCGGCCAATCCGACGCTGACTACAGTTGCATTGGCTATGCGTACTGCGGATTATATCATTCGTTCTTCGATGTGACTGAGGAATATCCGCCTAACTCGGTGAACCCCCTCCCATTAATCGTTGCACGGGTATCTTAAGGAGAAAGGTACTTTTCCGCAACGGTACAGGCACCCTCCCAGATCGCTTTAAGGGATCCGATTATTGAGGGATATATCCCAATCCACCGGGTACCTGGCGCCGGAGTATATACTTCTCCAGTGTTTAAGCGGCTGAAGTGATACCTTCTCTGATGTCGTAATGGAACCGTCCTTTAGCAATGTCCCATTGCTGCTGCAGAGCCGTGTAATCATGTGAATATTTTGATTAAGATAGCAGAAACTGGCACATAAGACGTGCCGAAATAATCTCTAATGACGATGACGAAGAGAGTAAGTAATATGTACGGATCTTAACAGGGAAGGCGTGCCGGAGACTGAGAGCACCCTCATGAGACGTTTAGTACCGAAGTTCACTTCCAAGTCGGCCCCTGAAGTATTTGCTGCAGCAGATATGCGTAGGGAGGCCCGCGCCCCGCGTTACCGGGTGTAAGACAGAGTTAATCCTGGCCGGGAAGCAGCAGCTTTTCATTCTCCGCGCCTCATATTTCGGATTAATCTCTAAATAAGGGTGGTACCACGGCTCCTCGTCCCTTGCGACGGGGGCCTTTTTGCGTTCATAGATCACTAAATTAACAAGAGGGAGTGGAAGGTAATGACTAACG
>NZ_LN831203.1:83146-84686 GCF_001368795.1 Paenibacillus ihuae | reverse complement strand
TTCTGATTCCTTGTGCCAAAGCCGCACTTGCTGCCGGAGCTGACGGGATTATGGTCGAGGTGCATCCTGATCCGGCCACAGCGCTGTCCGATGCGGCGCAGCAGCTGAATATTGAGGAGTTCAATACCTTCTTCAGTGAGGTTAAGGCTTCCGGGTTGTTCCGTTAATTTAAAACAATTGGATTTTTAAGATATTTGCAGCAATCGCGAGAATAAGTGCTAAACAACCGCTTACAAGCGGATGCGGAGATTTTGTGGAGATTAAGGCGTGTCGGGTACAATAAATGACATTGGCATTGCACCGGACCGGAACATTCGTGAAATGTTCCATTAACCTTAACTGACACAGGAGGAAACCGCATTTTGAAGCAAAATAATATGAATAACGGCTGGTTGTCGAATCCCCGGAGCGACATTCTGTCAGGGATGACGGTGGCGATCGCCCTGATCCCGGAAGCAATCGCGTTCTCGATTCTGGCCGGAGTCAGCCCGATGGTGGGTCTGTATGCCTCCTTCTGCATCGCAATTGTCACCGCAATTGCGGGAGGCAGACCAGGGATGATCTCGGCGGCGACCGGTGCGATGGCCCTGCTCGTCGGCAGTCTCGTGCTGAACCACGGCATTGAATATCTGTTCGCCGCCACGATCCTCTGCGGAATCTTTCAGATCCTGATGGGGATGCTGAAGCTGGGAAGGTTCATTACCTTCCTGCCGCAGCCTGTCATGACCGGGTTTGTCAACGCGCTGGCCATCCTGATTTTTATGGCGCAGCTCACGCATTTCAAAGGACAAGGCTGGGTCATGTATGCCCTGGTTGCACTGACACTTGTAATTATCTATACAGTTCCGCGTTTTACTAAGGCAGTGCCGTCGGCACTGGTCGCTATCATCATCGTCTCCGTACTGAGCATCGTGCTTGGTCTGGACGTGAAGACCGTGGGAGATATGGGGGAGTTAACCTCTGCACTACCGCTGTTCCATATTCCGCAGCTGCCGGTCACCCTCGATATGCTGCTCACTATTCTGCCGTATTCCTTATCGCTGGCAGTGGTAGGTCTGCTGGAATCACTGATGACCGCAACCCTGATCGATGACATTACCGGTACCGGGAGCGATAAGAACCGGGAAGCGAAGGGGCAAGGGCTGGCGAATATCGTTACCGGCTTCTTTGGAGGCATGGCAGGCTGCGCGATGATCGGCCAGTCGATGGTCAACATGAAGTCAGGCGGAAGAACCCGTCTCTCCACCTTCGTCTCCGGGATTTTCCTGCTGTTGCTTATTCTTGTGCTCGGCGATGTGGTCAAGCAGATTCCGATGGGCGCTCTGGTCGGAGTGATGATTATGGTATGCATCAGTACCTTTGAATGGGGTTCGCTGGCTTCGTTGGCCCGTGTTCCGCTCAGTGATGCATTAGTCATGATTGTAACGGTGGTTACAGTGGTCGCTACAGATAATCTGTCGATTGGCGTTCTGTTCGGGGTTCTGCTCAGCGCGCTGTCGTTTGCCTGGAAAATAGCATCGATTCACCTGAGTGTTCACAC
>NZ_LN831203.1:77368-82790 GCF_001368795.1 Paenibacillus ihuae | reverse complement strand
AAAATAGCATCGATTCACCTGAGTGTTCACACCGCCGCAGATACGGCAACGTATACGGTCTCCGGGCAGCTGTTCTTCGGTACGATAAGCCATTTCGTCCATGAGTTCAATTATGATGGCGATCCTGAACAGGTTATTATCGACTTTACCCATTCGCATGTATGGGACCAGTCGGCCGCCGGCGCCATTGCCAAGACAATCAGCAGATATGAGGCACTCGGCAAAAAGGTGGAGGTTACCGGGCTGAACGAAGAAAGTACGCATCTTGTAAACCGGATCGGGCTTGCTTTGTCCGGTGGTAACCTGTAACAGCAATAAGAAATCCATTCACAGCTTTCTCTTAGGAGAGAGCTGTTTTTTTATGCAATAAATATATATCCAGGTAAATACAACAGGATTTTAACCCGCAGGCGTCTATACCGTTACCTCTGGCTGTCTGAAGCTGCTTATACTTTTCTATATGGAGACAATAGATTTCGGTAAAGTAGAGGTGCATATAGTAATGTTTGTTGTCATCCTGAGAAAAACCGCGGCAGCACTGCTGGTTCCGCTGCTCCTGGTCACGGCAGGCTGCGGGAGTTCCGGCGGGGAGGCCGCCGAATTACCCCCTGCCGCTTCGCCGCCTGCAGCGGCGGCGGTAGCCGGCACCGCTCCGTCTCCGTCCGGCACAGCGGCGGCAGCAACCCCGGCTGCCGGCAGTGCTGCGCAGCCGGGGGTCCCGGTCCGCAGCATCAGCGCGCTGGGAATGACCGGCCCGGACGCCGGCTGGATCGGCGGCAAGGGCTGGATTGCCCGCACCGGTAACGGCGGTGCGGACTGGCAGGTGCAGTATACCGGCCAGGGGACGGTGCTGAGCCTGTTCGCCCTGGACAACGCGCATGCCTGGGCAGAGCTGGAGACAGGGAGCCTGCTGCGAACCCAAGACAGCGGAGCGCATTGGACGCTGACAGGCACTGTCCCAAACCGGGATGACCTGCATTTCATTTCGCCGGACACCGGGTTTAGTGGTGCTGCCGTGACAACGGACGGGGGGCAGACATGGGAGAGTCTCCCTGCCCCCGGGAATCTGGTTGGCGATGCTTATTATTATGACCGCCTGAACGGCTGGGCGGTCTCCAGCGCTTCGCCCAAGGACTTCGCCTTCCAGCGGACGACGGACGGCGGCTTAACATGGAGAACCGTACTGACGCGCAAGAAGGTTTCACTGACCGGTGCTGTGATCCGCTCGACAGGTCCGGACGATGCCTGGATCGAATGTATCGGTGACTCGGGGATGCACCAGACGGCGTATTCATTGTTCCATACGTCAGATGGAGGCAGACATTGGCGGACCATACTGAACCACGGGACAGCGGGGGCAGGACCGGCTCCGGGGTTTGCGGTGGATGAGGTTAACGACATTCCGGCCAATAACGGTGCCGCTCCCGGTATGCTCGTTGTCCTAAGCAGTGAGGAAGCCTATATGAGCGGTTACTGCTCCCCTTGTGACAACGCTAATACAGTGGGCTGGACCCGTGACGGCGGCAAGACCTGGACAGACGGGGAGCAGTCTTTTCCCGGATATATACCGGCAAAGCTGGCGATGGCAGACAATCGGCACGGATGGTTTGTGACCGGCAGCCCGGACGATCCAGCGGTGCTCTATACAACGGATAACGGGGGCAGGGAGTGGAAGCGGGCCTTTACCTTCCAGGGTATAGATATGGAGCGGGGGGTGGTGACCGGACAATCCTCACTTCCCGGCGGTGTACAGGCGGCAGGACTGGTCCGGTTGAATTGGCAGGGAATGAAGGAGATTCCCACGGCAGAAGCCTGGTCAGGAATCCCTCCGGATGCGGTGACAATCTCCGGGCGGTGGCTGGAGAATTTCGGTGGAGTACAGCTCACGTTCTACACCAAACCGGGGGATGAGGACTACGTCTATGCCGATATCGGGACTGCCAAGGGACATTACAGCCTAGGGCCCGTCGGTACCTACAATTACCGCAAGCCGGAGGATATTACTGCCGAAGTGTCATCCCTGTTCACAGGATTGAAGCTGAAAATCACCGGCGGGCTGGGGGCGAATTTATCGCTCAGCAGCTACTATGCAATAGATGAAGCGGGAACGCCGGCCGGAGTGCTCCGGGTGGACACCGGACATACCCGTGAAGCGGATGTTGACCGGGATGGCACTCCAGAAGCAGTCTCCGCGCATGGTACCCCAATGACCGCCTATATTTACCGCTGGCATAACGGACATGCTGAAGTAGCGGACTTAAACGATGCTTTGCACGCGGATTCCGTGATGCTCAGAGACGACCTAATAGTTGTCGCTTCGAATATGGGGGACAGTCAAGGTAGAGAGTACCAGCTCATTCCGGAAGGGTTGATTCCCGCGATGCCCCGGGCCGAATGATCCGTTAAAGTTTCCTTAATAAAATCTTTGCGACCGCAGCAGCTATGCCACCGTATAAAAGGATAACAATTCCAAAATGCGCATCAATTAGGGGGATACGATCATGGAAGTTAATCCAAAATTAAAACAGGCAAAGCCGGGGAAAATCATCAGCATCGCAGCAGGGGTGCTGGTAGTGGTGCTGATTGCCGCCAATTCCTTTGCAACGGTACAGTACGGACATGTGGGACTCTACAAAACCTTCGGCAAACTCAACAATAATATGTTATCGCCGGGCATACATCTGAAAATTCCGTTTTTCCAGAGTGTTATACAAGTCAACACCCAGGTCACCAAAGCGGAGACGGATACCTCTGCATCCTCCAAGGACCTGCAGCCCGTATCCACTCATGTGGCGGTTAACTATTCGGTCAATAAAGATTCAGCATACAATCTGATGAACAACATCGGAGGCAGCTTCGATGCGGTGATTATCAATCCGGCGATTCAGGAGATTGTCAAAGAAGTAACCGCTAAATATCCGGCAGAGGATCTGATCACGCGGCGGGATGTGGTGGCAGGAGAGATCAGCGATCTCTTGACCAAACGTTTGGCCAAATACGACCTCGTTGTAAATGACATTAACATTGTGAACTTCAAATTCTCGGATGCATTCGACCAGTCCATTGAAGCGAAGCAGGTTGCCCAGCAGCAGGCGCTCAAGGCAGAGAACGATCTCCGGCGGATCGAGATTGAGGCCAAACAGAAGATTGCGCAGGCACAGGCCGAAGCAGAATCCCTAAGACTTAAAAAGCAGGAGGTTACACCGGAGCTGGTGCAGCTGAAGCAAATCGAGGTTCAGGAGAAAGCGCTGGAGAAATGGAACGGCGTGCTGCCGACGGTAACAGGCGGGGCGACACCATTCATCGATATCGAGTCACTGACGCAGAAATAATCTAATGTGTGCATGTAAAAAAGGACATCCCGAAGGGGGTGTCCTTTTTTACGGTCATAAATCCATAATTAATTTAAATATTGACAGTTACTATCAAAAGATATAAACTCTCAAATGTTAGTTGGTGTTAAATATTTCTGGAGGGTGGAGGATTTGATGGGGAATCAGCTTAAACAAAGATGGTGGGTCCTGGGGGCGCTTGCGGTCGGTATACTGGCAGTCGGGTTGGATATGACGGTACTAAATCTTGCTTTACCGGTATTGGCTACAGAGCTCAGTGCAACGAACGGTCAACTTCAATGGTTTGCTGATGCGTATAATCTGGTCTTTGCAGCGGCATTACTGCCTGCGGGATTGCTTGGAGACCGGCTGGGACGTAAAAAAATGCTTACGGCCGGCTTGCTGGTGTTTGGCATCTCTTCCTTGGTCTGTGCCTTTGCAGATTTACCCTGGGAGCTTATCACCGGACGTGTTTTTCTGGGGCTGGGGGCCGCCTTGCTAGTCCCGCTGTCGATGTCCATTATTCCGGTCTTGTTCTCCGAACAGGAGCGTCCGAAGGCCATTGCGGTCTGGATGACGGCCAATGCCTTCGGAATCCCGCTTGGTCCCATTATAGGCGGCTGGCTGCTGGACAATTTCTGGTGGGGCTCTGTGTTCCTGATAAACATCCCGCTTGTTCTCATTGCAATTACGGCAGTCACGATACTTCTTCCGGAATCACGGGGTGAGGTAGGCAAGACACTGGATCTAACCGGTATGACGACGTCCATTCTTGGATTGGTAAGTGTTACTTATGGTGTTATTGAAGTGGGGGAGAAAGGCTGGTGGAGTGCCGGCCCGATTATAGCCATTACTGCCGGAATATTTCTGCTTGTCCTGTTCATCAATTGTGAGCGGAAAGCTCGTGCCCCGTTTGTAGACCCTGCCCTGTTCCGTTCTCTCAGCTTTACCTGGGGCACGATTATGGCAACTATAGTTTCTTTTGCGATGTATGGGGTGTTATTTGTAATGCCGCAATATTTTCAGGGGGTCAAGGAGGTGGATGCACTGGGTGCCGGGCTGCGGATTCTTCCGCTCGTAGGCGGTCTTTTGATCGGGTCTCAATTTGCAGATAAGCTCCAGTCACGTTTTGGAAGCAGAATTACAATTATAATGGGGTTCTCGGTGTTGGGAGCTGGAGTAGGGATTGGAGCCAATACGGGGCTGGACAGCAGCTATGGCCTTGCAGCAATCTGGTTAACATTTGCCGGGTTAGGTATCGGCTTTGCACTTCCTGCGGCCATGGATGAGGGAATGTCTGCACTTACCGAAAAGAGCAGTGGTGTAGGTTCGGCGCTTCTCATGGCCCTCCGGCAAGTTGGAGGAACGATGGGCGTTGCCATCCTCGGCTCGGTGCTGAGTACAGGCTACCGCAATCATTTGGATTTAAACGAAATCTCGGCGCAGGCAGCGGAATTGGCAACACACAGTGTCTCGGGTGGCGTATCTGCGGCACATCAAATAGGCTCGTCTGCATTATTGAATACGGTACAGTATTCTTTTGTTCAGGCAATGGGGACTACGCTATGGGTGTGCGGAGGTGTAGTATTAGCAGGGATTGTAATGGCATTTGGATTTATGAGGACACGCAATTAATGAATGTACCGCTGTAGAACAAGACACTTTGCTGAAATTGACACTAACATTCAAATGAAATACAGTACTATAAAGAATGTATTTTATCGGTTTGGGGAGTGGGTAGAGGTGTCTGAGGATACTAAGCATAAGTTGGGTCTGCGGGAACGTAAGAAAGCTAAAACTATGGCTTCAATCCAAATGCATGCCCTTCGGCTCTTTAATGAGCTGGGGTATCATGAGACAACAGTGGAACAAATCGCCGAAGCTGCTGAAATATCCCCCAGCACCTTTTTTCGCTACTTTGCCTCCAAAGAAGAGGTTGTGATTAAGGATAATTATGATCCCCTTCTTATTGCTTCCTTTGAGAAACAACCTGCAGAGCTAAGCCCGCTTCAGGCTTTGCGCAATGCAATCATTTCGGGGACAAATGAGCTGTCGGATGCTGAACTGGAGACTATGCGCAATCGGAACCG
>NZ_LN831203.1:72913-77173 GCF_001368795.1 Paenibacillus ihuae | reverse complement strand
GATGCTGAACTGGAGACTATGCGCAATCGGAACCGGTTAATTATGGCCGTTCCTGAGCTTCGGGGGGCGACCTTGAACAGTTTGACCGGAACCATGCAGTTGTTTGCGGAGATTGTAGCTGAACGGATCGGACGTAAGCCGGATGATCCGGATGTACGCACATTTGCCGGTGCGGTAATTGGGGTCAACATTTCAGTGATGCTTTACTACGCAGAACATTCCGATGCTGATTTTGCAAGCCTGCTGGCTGAGGCCTTAGGGAAATTGGAATTTAGCTTCACCTTATAAAAGGCGTTTATAAATGAGCTGTGCTTCTAATGGGGAGCAGAGCTCTTTTGCACTCTTTTTGCCTCATAATATTCCTCAATAAAAACGTCCGGCATCTTCTGAAATTTTTCCTTACGCTTGTACACATTGTCCGTAGGTAAGCTGAAGCATCCCCCTTCTGCTTTCCAAAGCAGTCCACTATTGGTATGATTACAAGGAATGAGAACATCTACAACCATGGAGGAATTAATCATGAGTGAAAACACAATATCCGGGATCATTGATCATACGCTGCTAAAAGCGGACGCACGCAAGGAAGATATCATCAAGCTGGCAGAAGAGGCCAAAACCTATAAATTTGCTTCCGTGTGCGTTAACCCGGCATGGGTCGCAGTGGCCCATGAAGTGCTGAAGGATACACCTGAAGTAAAAGTATGTACTGTTATCGGCTTCCCGCTGGGAGCATCCACGCCGGAAACCAAAGCCTTTGAAACCACCAACGCAATCGCAAACGGTGCAGGCGAAGTGGATATGGTTATCAACATCGGCGCATTGAAAGACGGTGACAATGAACTGGTTAAACGCGATATCGCTGCTGTTGTGGATGCAGCCCGAGGCAAAGCGCTGACCAAGGTGATTATTGAGACTTGCCTGTTGAGCGAGGAAGAGAAGGTCCGCGCCTGCAAGCTTGCGGTAGAAGCCGGGGCAGACTTTGTGAAGACTTCGACCGGATTCTCCACCGGAGGCGCTACGAAGGAAGATATCGCGCTGATGCGTGCAACAGTGGGTCCTGATATCGGTGTCAAAGCCTCCGGCGGTGTACGCAGCAGCGAGGATGCGCTGATCATGATCGGAGCGGGGGCAACCCGGATCGGTACGAGCGGCGGCGTAGCCATTGCCAAGGGCGAGCAGAGCCAGAGCAGCTACTAATCGTCTGTATTTAAAAGGATGGACAAGCGGGGGATACAAAACTTTTGTGCCTCCGCTTTTTTTGTATATACATATTGGACTGGCTGTTCGTGCGTGAAGGGAGAGAAGAACATAGTCGTTAACCTTGTATATTTTTACTTGCTTACTCAGCACTGACGGGTCATCGGATCAGTAATGACGAAAAGTTTTTATGTAAGCGTATACTACAAATATAATAAAACACACCGGAATAATGAGAATTTTCTCTTCCCAAATAACATCGTTTGTGAGAGAATAGTTACAATTAAAGATTGTTAAGGTTTGCCAATTATCATTACAGGGGAGGAAATACCAATGTCAGAAGACCGCAAGCTGTCGTTTGAAACATTAGCTGTTCATGCAGGCCAGGAGATTGACCCGACTACACTATCGCGTGCCGTACCGCTCTATCAGACCACTTCCTACGGATTCCGGGATGCTGAGCATGCCGCCATTCTGTTCGCGCTCAAGGAATTCGGCAACATCTATACCCGCCTGATGAACCCGACCACCGATGTGTTTGAGCAGCGGATCGCTGCGCTTGAAGGCGGGGCCGGGGCGCTGGCGACGGCGTCGGGGGCGGCGGCGATTTCCTTCTCTGTGCTGAATATTGCCGGTGCAGGCGATGAAATTGTATCGGCTGCAAGCCTCTATGGAGGAACTTATAACCTTTTCTCCACCACCTTGCCCAAGCTTGGAATCAAAGTGCATTTCGTGGATTCCGATAACCCGGAAAACTTCCGGGCAGCAATTACGGATAAGACAAAGGCGCTCTATGCCGAAACGATCGGCAACCCTCAGGGAAATGTACTGGATATCGAAGCCGTGGCAGCGATCGCCCATGAGCACGGGATTCCGCTGATTGTCGATAATACCTTCCCGAGTCCGTATCTGCTGCGCCCGATTGAGCATGGAGCGGATATTGTGGTCCATTCGGCTACCAAATTTATCGGCGGCCATGGTACCTCGATTGGCGGAATCATCGTAGACGGCGGCAAGTTTGACTGGAAAGCGAGCGGCAAATTCCCCGGCCTTACCGAGCCGGACCCAAGCTATCATGGTGTAGTGTACACGGAAGCGGTTGGGCCGATTGCCTATATTATCAAAGCCCGCGTGCAACTGCTGCGTGATTTGGGGGCATCGATTTCACCATTCAACTCCTGGCTGCTGCTACAAGGGCTGGAAACCCTGCATTTGCGCCTGGAACGCCATAGCAAGAATGCGCTTCAGGTGGCGCAATACCTGGAAGGTCATAAGGATGTAGAGTGGGTGAGCTATTCCGGCTTGCCAAGCCATCCGTCCTATGAGCTTGCACAAAAATATTTGCCAAAGGGCCAGGGCGCGATCCTCACCTTCGGAATTAAGGGCGGGGCTGCAGCCGGCGTCAAACTGATTGAGAATGTAAAGCTGTTCTCCCATTTGGCCAATGTAGGAGACTCGAAATCGCTGATTATTCATCCGGCGAGCACAACTCACCAGCAGCTTTCGAATGAAGAACAAATCACTGCCGGCGTAACTCCGGAGCTCTTGCGCCTGTCCATCGGAACGGAGTCCATTGATGATATCCTGTATGATCTCGAACAGGCTATTGCCGCAAGCCAGCAGTAAGGCGGGATCAGCAGACACAGCGTTTTAACCTATAGCCTCCTCCGGGAGCAGTCCGGTCTCTAGACTTAGAGCCGAGATTGTTTGCGGAGGGGGGCTTTTTTGTTGTTTGGAGGGAGTGTTGTTCCGCCGTCTGCACTGTAAATATCAGACTCCATTGATACCGCTTGCATATTTCAAGGCTGGACCCCGTATTTATAAAAAGAAGGTTCGTAACATGCCGGTATAAGCGTGTATCAGGAACAGGTGCCGGCAATCCAAAGCCAAAAGGTGGGTGCGGTGATGAAGGGTGAACGTCAGCAGGATCAAAACCGGAACAATGTGGAGCGCCCGTTCAAGTATAATGCTGGGGACCGGGCGATAGGAGCGGAAATGAGCCAGGCCGCATCTGTAGCCTCCGCTGCTGCGGAGTTTATCAACGAAGCGGGACGGAGCGCGGGAGCGGGAGCGTCCAAACGGGCTTTTATGAGGCGGGCAGGAGACCGTCCGGCCTTTCTGGTGCTGCGTGAGGGAGCCGAAGACCGGCCGTTATTCCGGGATGAGGCGGGTTCACTTCCGGGAGGACCCTGCCTCATCCGGAGTGAGGAATGGCTGCATACCCCGGAGCTTGCCGGATTGTATGAATACTGGCTGAACAGTGAAGATGAATTCCAGGCTGAACGCACCCTTCAGCGGATTTATTACCGGCTGCGGGCCGCTTCAGCAGCGCTGCTGGAATCGGCGGATGGCGCCTGGGCGGCCGTCACTCTACTCTATACGCAGGAGCTTGCCGCAGTGCCCGCCAAACTGGCTAAGCTGCACGATGTGCAGCTCGAAGCCCTGTTTGCCGCCGTGGCGGCAAATCAGCGGCTGGGCAGAGACAGCCGCATCGATCTGCTGGCGCCATATCCCGCCAGCGCTGCCGAATTCGCGGTGAAACGCGAATTCATCGAGGACGTGGCCGAACAGATCCTCGGCCACGCTTACGCGGCGGCGTGCAGCATCGGGGCGCTGGTTGCCCCGGATGTCCAGCCCGCCGCCGCGGGGGAAATCGCGCGTATCGCCGATTTCCTGGTGCTGGACGGCGCGGCGGACCTAGCCGCGCCGGAAGAGCTCACCGCCGAGGGCTTTGCCCGCACGGCGGGAGAGGTCCTGGCCGCCGTGCGGCGCGTGAAGCCGGCGGCGGTAGTGCTCGCCGCGGGGGCAGCGGCGGCGGGAGCGCTTGCCGATCTGTACCGGATCGGCATGAGCGGGATCTTTTGCAGCGCGGGCCTTCGGACCGAAGCGCTGCTCCGGGCGGCCTGCCTGACCTGGATGGCCCGGCAGGACAATGCGGATTCAGCCGCCGGAGGATGGCTGTAGTCATTTAACGCCCTGTCACTGTCCGCTGGCTGGCGGAGCTTGCCGCTCAGACAGTTTCATGGGGCATACACCCGCCGGTAGGGATTAGTATTCCCCGGC
>NZ_LN831203.1:59070-72353 GCF_001368795.1 Paenibacillus ihuae | reverse complement strand
CCGGTAGGGATTAGTATTCCCCGGCAGCCTCTCGCTCCGATTACTCTTGCTCCGTCCATTAACGGTAACTGCACTACGTACAGTTATACGAATGCTTTTTCGTGTTCTTAAGGAAATAACTGCACTCTGTACACGTATTTAGGCGGAATTCTGCGAATAGGCGGGATTCCGCTTTTTCAATTGTACAGATTGCAATTAAAAGCTCCAGGATCACCAGAAATCAGGAATCTAACGGTATGGAATACAATTAGGTCATATCAGCCATGGCCCTGCGTTCCCCACCCAATCTGCACACATAAGTACACTCAGGCAGCTGTTGCATTTCCCCGGTATGCCGGCGTAAAACTGGACAAGCCAGGCTTGCCTTACTCGCGTTACACGCCTTACATGCCTTACTCGCCTTACTCGCCTTACTCGCGTTACTCGCGTTACTCGCCTTACTCGCGTTACTCGCCTTACTCGCGTTACTCGCCTTACTCGCGTTACACGCCTTACTCGCGTTACACGCCTTACTCGCGTTACACGCCTTACTCGCGTTACACGCCTTACTCGCGTTACTCGCCTTACTCGCCTTACTCGTCTCACACGCCTCGCACGCCCCGCATATCAATGGATACAGTCGCTCAAATTCAGACTTGTCTCCGGGTTTACTTTCCGGTGGAAAGTGGTATAGTATATGTATAAGTTGCCCTGAGGAAATATAGTTGTACTATTGCAACAATGATTATCATTCTCATTTATCATGCTGTCCCGGCTGAGCCGGGGCAGCATGTGTCATTTTAAGGGCTTTAATAATGGCTCTCATTCTCAGTAAGTCTCTCAGTCAGGCTCTCTCAGTCAGGCGTCCATTCTCACTTATGCTCTTCACTACAAACAGGAAGGTGATTTTTATTATGCAAGCAACATCCAAACAAATCCCTAAACCGATAGCCCGCCAAGGCAACGCGCAGCAGCCGCGGACTCCGAAGCCGCGGCGCTTTGATCCGCGGGCCATGCTGAGAAACAGGGAAATGCAGGCCGCGCTCGGCAGCGGCTTGCTTATGCTTATCGCCTGGGCTGTCAGCGGGTGGTCAGAGGTGCTCTCCGTACTGATTTACGTGATCTCGTACACAATAGGCGGATGGATCAAGGCGAAGGAGGGCGTAGAAACGCTGGTCAAAGAGCGTGATCTCGATGTCAACCTGCTGATGATAGCCGCCGCACTAGGTGCAGCCTCCATCGGCTACTGGAATGAAGGGGCGATGCTGATCTTCATCTTTGCCATGAGCGGAGCGCTGGAGAGCTATACCATGGAGCGCAGCAAAAAGGATATTTCTTCGCTGATGGCGCTGAAGCCGGCTACTGCTGTACGTATTGAGCAGGGGGCAATGAGCGAGGTGCCGATTGATCTTTTGGCTGTCGGAGATTTACTGCTGGTGCGTCCGGGTGAACTTATTCCGGCAGACGGCAAGGTCTATCGCGGCGAGTCGGCAGTCAATCAGGCTTCGATTACTGGTGAATCCCTGCCGGTGGAGAAGACAACCGGAAGTGAAGTGTTCGCAGGAACGGTTAACGGGGAAGGGCCGCTTTATATCGAGGTTACCACTGCCGCCGAGCACACGCTTTTCGCCAAGATCATCAAAATGGTTGAAGAAGCGGAAACCGAAGTCCCGGATTCCCAGCGGTTCATTAAGCGCCTGGAGGCGATTTATGCCCGTGTTGTGGTCATCGCAACCGTTATTCTGATTGCACTGCCGCCGTTTGTGCTCGACTGGAGCTGGAGCGATACTTTCTATAAAGCGATGGTATTCCTGGTTGTCGCCTCTCCGTGTGCCCTGGTCTCGTCCATTATGCCCGCTATGCTGTCGGCCATCTCCAAAAGTGCACGCAAAGGCATCCTGTTCAAAGGCGGTGTACATCTGGAGAATATGGCGAAGGTAACAGTGGTTGCTTTTGACAAGACGGGGACGCTGACTGAGGGGATTCCGCAGGTCACTGATTTTATTGCCGGAGAAGGGTACAGCCGGGATGAGCTGCTGGCAGTCAGCGCCTCGATTGAGAAGCTGTCACGTCATCCGCTGGCGGAGGCCATTGTCCGTTTGGCGGAGGAGGAGCGGGTGGAGCTGCACAGCACCCAGGAGAGCAAATCCGTAACCGGCTGGGGGATTGAAGGCTGGATTAACGGCAGATTGTGGAGAATAGGTAAAACCAATGTATTGGATGAACGTGCTGTGGCAGTGAAGGAAGAGCGCCATGCGTCCTGGAAAGCGGTTCGGAAGCAGCTGGAGAGTGAAGGGAAGACCGTTTCACTGATTCTGGAAGGAGATCACATCGCCGGCATGATTGCTCTGCAGGATACGGTGCGTCCGCAGGCGGAAGCTGCAGTGCGGAAGCTGCAGAAGCTGGGAATTAAGGTAGCGATGCTGACGGGGGACCGTGAAGCCACAGCAGCCGTAATGGCCGGAAGAACGGGAGTCGATCTTGTTTTTGCCGATCTTTTGCCGGAGGACAAAGTGGCCCATATCAAGGCGCTGCGTGAACAATACGGCCATGTCATCATGGTCGGCGACGGGGTGAATGATGCACCGGCGCTGGCTACCGCTACAGTCGGGATGGGCATGGGCATGAAAGGCAGCGGGGCCGCACTTGAAATCGCCGATGTGGTATTAATGAATGATAATATCGAGGAGATTGCTTCGACGATTGAATTAGCCCGCCGTACACAGCGGATTGTGAAGCAGAATATGATTTTTGCGGTAACGGTGATCCTTACCCTGATATTAAGCAATTTCTTGCAGGGAATTGCCCTTCCTTTTGGCGTGGTCGGCCATGAGGGCAGTACGATTCTTGTCATCCTCAATGGGCTACGATTGCTGCGCTGATTCCTTCAGAAAAGCTCTTTACAAAGAGATTTCGACAAATAGGTTGTTCAAAATTGAATTGTTCACAAAAAAGGCCGATTCATACGTGTCTGGCATATTGACATATTCCCTTGAGATGATCATAATAAGTACTACATTATAATTATTTTAATTAAGAAATTGCAGATTAGACGTCTATGCGTCCATCTCAAGGAGGATATAATCATGTATAAATCAATTATCGTCGGTACCGGACCTGCCGGGCTGACTGCTGCGATCTATCTGGCCCGGGCCAACCTGAATCCGCTGGTGATCGAAGGTCCCCAACCGGGTGGACAGCTGACAACTACAACAGAAATCGAGAATTTTCCGGGATTCCCTGAAGGGATTATGGGACCGGAGCTCATGGACAATATGCGTAAGCAGGCAGAGCGTTTCGGGGCAAAATTCATTACAGGCTGGGTTAACAGTGTGGAGCTGGGGGAACGCCCTTACAAGCTTGAAGTGGAGGGAATGGGGACCTTCGTGACCGATACCCTGATTATTTCCACTGGCGCTACAGCGAAATATCTCGGGATTCCCGGTGAACAGGATAATATCGGACGCGGTGTCAGCACCTGCGCCACTTGCGACGGATTCTTCTTCCGCGGTAAGGAAATTGTCGTTGTCGGCGGCGGAGATTCTGCGCTTGAGGAAGCTGGCTTCCTGACCCGCTTTGCCTCCAAGGTAACCCTTGTGCACCGCCGCGAAGAGCTGCGCGGTTCGAAGATCATGCAGGACCGGGTTCGTGATAATGCTAAGGTTGCCTGGGGCCTGAACCGCACTCCACTGGAAGTCGTCTCCGGTGACAAAGGTGTAAGCGGGCTTAAGGTGCTGAATAATTTAACAGGTGAAGAAGAAATTATTGAAGCCAGCGGCGTATTTGTAGCGATTGGCCATCATCCAAACACAGCCTTCCTGGGCGGACAGATCACTACGGATGCGAATGGATATATTGTGACCAATCCGGGCACTTCCGAGACTAACATCCCTGGCGTATTCGCTTGCGGCGACGTTCAGGATACCCGTTACAGACAAGCGATCACGGCAGCCGGCAGCGGATGCATGGCAGCGATGGATGCTGAGAAATATATTGAAAGCCTGGAACATAGCGCAGTAATTCTGTAACCCTATTTGGTGAAAAAGGCACTCCGGTGCTACAATAGATTTCATTGAAAACAAACTTTTAGGAGGAATCAACCAATGGAAAATGTAATTGTGTACACTTCAACCAACTGTCCACATTGCCGCCAGGTAAAAAGCTTCCTGAGCGAGCAGGGTGTATCCTACGAGGAACGCAACATTGAGCAGAACGATGATTTTGCACAACAGGTTTGGGATATGGGCCTCAGAGCCGTGCCTGTAACGGTCATCGGTGATTTCAAAATTGTCGGGATGAATAAAACCCAGTTTACCAAAGCATTGGCAACTGTTTAATGCACGACGTGCTTATATAGAGTCCTTCATTAGGCCGCTTCCTGCCGGGGGCGGTCTTTGTGTTCGGATTTTTTGGAACTAGAGTACTTGCACTTAATGAAACAGATAGGGGGTCGTCGGCCTTGTTAATATGCTTAAGGGATTATTGGAATGATGATGCGGTGAAAGACTTGCTGGCTCTGTGCATGATGGCTGACGGCGAGGTGATCGGGCAGGAAATAAACAGCTACAACACAGGGGGTTCCAAGGAACTGTTCGGCTGTTTTGTAGATGGTGAATTGGCAGGATTAGCCGGGATTATCCGGCAGAGTGAGCAAGCCTTAGAAATCAGACATCTTGCGGTTCAGACGAAGTGGCGGGGAAAAGGGATTGGCAGAGGAATGATTACGGAGATCAGCAAAACCGCAGGAATTGAAACGATAACTGCAGAGACTGATCATGAGGCTGTGGGCTTTTACAGGAGTGCCGGATTTGCGATTACCAGCCTGGGCGAACAGTATCCCGGAGTTGAACGCTTTGCCTGCATTCTGTCCGTAGGCGCTGCAGCACAGAGCAGAATGTAAGCTGAACGATACAGCTTACCGTATAAAAGGTAGCCGGACTTGAAAGAGGTCCGGCTATTTTTTATACAGCCAGAGTCATTGGGTTTCGGCAAATCATTAAAAAGCGTGGGTAAGGGACATAACCACCTGGAAGATGGCATAAACAGCTATACCGCTAAAGATAAGCATAAACCCCGATTTCTTCTTTGATTGGAACATCCGCAGCACGCCGAGGCTGATTAAAGGGGCGATAATGAGTAAAAGCAGCAGCACAGTGATGAACATCTGCGCAGAAATATCAGATGTGTCAACATAGGTCATGGGCTCACTCTCCGTTTCAGAACAAAAAGGGTGGTGTGATATATGTCACACTTATGCAACCTTATTATAATGGATTTAAAAGTGTTTTGCTGCATCTTATGCTGTTATATTTGCGGCGATTTTACGTCAATTTATTCAGAGTGTAACCCTGATATTGCCTAGAAAATGCATCACGGCCGAGAAACCCGCACCAATCATCGTTCCACGGCTGCCCAGCTTGGAGAAGGTAATCTCTAGCTGCTGCTTGTGATAGGGAAGCGTACGCTCGGCTACCACTCGGCGCAGCGGCTCGCCAAGCCACGGCTCGGCTTCAGATAAGGCTCCGCCGATAACAATCAGCTCAGGGTTGAAGCTGTTAATGAGGTTGGTTACCCCGATTCCCAGATATTCCCCCATGGACGAGAAGTGGCGCAAGGCGTCCTCCTGTCCACTGCGTGCATGCCGGACAAGTTCCCGGGTCGTACGTGCGGGCAGTGTTAGCCCCGAATTATCATAGGTCTTCTCCGAAGCATAAAGCTCCCAGCAGCCGCGGCTCCCGCAGCTGCAGGGCTTGCCTTCCGCCTCTATGGTCATATGGCCGGTCTCTCCTGCATATCCGCGGGCACCCTTATACAGCTCCCCGCCGATGATGATCCCCGAGCCGATCCCTGACCCCGCACTGATGTATAGCAAATGGCGGACATCGCGTGCCGCACCGAAATTCAGCTCTCCCTGTGCCCCCGCATTTGCTTCATTGTCAATCGTGACCGGGACTGAAAACGAGTTTTCCAGGATAGACCGCAGATCGATCATCTCCCAGCCAAGGTTAGGTGCAAACAGCACAACGCCGTGCTCGTCAACCATCCCCGGAACCCCTACACCAATCCCTACGATGCCATACGGGGAGGGCGGAGCCATGGCGATCAGATCGGCGATGATGCGTTTCATCTGCTCCAGTACATAAGGGAAATCATGGGCCTCCAGCCGGCAATCCAGCTCCTGCAGAATGCCGCCGCCGAGGTCACAAAGTACGGCTGTAAGCTGTTTTACCCGCAGCTCAATGCCGAGTACACTTCCAGCCATCGCATTGAAATGCAGCATCAGCGGTTTGCGTCCTCCGCTGGATTCGCCGGGTCCTACTTCAGTAACAAGCTCCTGGCCGCATAGCTCGGCAACAAGATTCGATACGGTTGCTTTGTTGAGGCCGGTCATCTCGGACACCTTGGCCCGTGAGACCGGGGAGAACATGCGGATCGTATGTAGAATAATCGATTTATTGATCTTTTTGACCAGCGCCTGGTCACCTGTAACTTTCACGAAGCACACTTCCTTTTTTGACAACGTTCTCATTGATACATGCCATTTAGTCTAGAGCGATGTTCGCCAAAAAGCAACAGGCAGAGGAGCAGGATATATAGAGTGGAGCCTGGAGCCTGGTCTATAAGCTTAGGTATAGGTACTGCGGCCAAGGGGTACTTTATGTTCATATAATTAGGCAGACCGGGAGGAGGAGAGAGGTTGCCTCCGGGTATGAGGACAAATAACAGACACAATAAAAGTTTTTCAAAACTTTGTTTAACCAATATACAAAGTCGGAAAGATGTGTTAAGATGATGCTGTAAACGCTTGCTTACGGGCGAAGCATAATAGAGGAGGATTTTACAAATGGCTTATTTTGAATCAGTGAGCAAAATCTCTTACGAGGGAAGCCGTTCCACTAACCCTTACGCATTCAAATTCTACAATCCTAAAGAAATCGTAGCCGGCAAAACTATGGAAGAGCACCTGAAATTTGCAATGGCTTATTGGCATACATTAACAGCAGGCGGCGCCGATCCGTTCGGTGCTGAAACTGCAGTCCGCGCTTGGGATAAGCTGAGCACGATTGATAAGGCAAAGGCCCGTGCAGAAGCAGCATTTGAGTTCATGGAAAAAATGGACCTGCAGTACTACTGCTTCCATGACGTGGATATCGCTCCTGAAGGCGCATCTTTGCGCGAGTTCTACAGCAACATTGATACCATCGTAGACATCCTTGAACAAGGTATGAAGTCTTCCGGCAAAAAATTGCTGTGGAACACTGCCAACATGTTCACCAACCCGCGCTATATGCACGGTGCAGGCTCTACCTGCAACGCTGATGTGTATGCATACGCAGCTGCACAGGTTAAGAAAGGTCTGGAAGTTGGTAAACGTCTGGGCGCTGACAACTATGTATTCTGGGGCGGCCGTGAAGGCTATGAAACGCTGCTGAATACAGATATGGGCCTGGAGCAGGACAACATTGCCCGCCTGTTCAGCATGGCTGTAGACTATGCTAAGGAAATCGGCTTCGAAGGCCAGTTCCTGATCGAGCCTAAACCGAAAGAGCCTACTAAACACCAATACGACTTCGATGCAGCAACTACTATCGCGTTCCTGCAGAAGTACAACCTTGATAAACACTTCAAGCTGAACCTTGAAGCTAACCATGCAACCCTTGCCGGCCACACCTTCGAGCATGAGCTGCGTGTAGCACGCATCAACGGCATGCTGGGATCGCTGGATGCGAACCAGGGCGATCCGCTTCTGGGCTGGGATACCGATGAATTCCCTGCAAGCATCTACGATGCTACCCTGACCCTGTATGAAGTGCTGAAGAACGACGGACTTGGCAAAGGCGGTATCAACTTCGATTCCAAAGTACGCCGTCCTTCCTTCGAGCCTGAGGACCTGTTCCTGGCACACATCTCCGGTATGGACATCTATGCTAAGGGTCTGAAGGTTGCCGCTAAGCTGATTGAAGACCGTGTATTCGACGACTTCATCGCTAAACGTTACAGCAGCTTCACTGAAGGCGTAGGCGCTGATATCGTGTCCGGCAAAGCAACTTTGGCTTCGCTGGCTGAATATGCACTGGGCAATGAAACTCCGCGTCCGAACCAGTCCGGACGTCAAGAGCTGCTCAGAGCGACTTTGAACCAGTACATCCTGACAGCTGAGTAAGATTACACCGGATTTGCGGCACTGTCCGTAAATTCATGGATCACTAACGCAACGGGGGTTGCTGAAGAGAGCATTCTTCGGCAGCCCCCTTTTTTTATACGGACAACAGGGTAATAATTAGAAGCAGCACTAATAGGAGGACTATGATAACTATGAAATATGTAATCGGTGTCGATCTCGGAACGAGCGCGGTAAAGACGGTATTGGTTGATCCGCAGGGGAAAGTAGCTTTTGAGCATTCGGCAGCGTATCCGCTTAAGCGACCGCAGCCCAACTGGAGTGAACAGAATCCGGAGGATTGGGTTAACGGAACACTCGTCAGCCTGCGCCGCCTGATCGAGACATCGGGCGTTGATCCGTCACAGGTAGACGGAATCAGCTTCTCCGGCCAAATGCACGGGCTTGTACTCGTGGACAGTGAAGGCAAGGTACTGCGTCCGGCTATTCTCTGGAATGATACCCGCACTACAGCACAGTGCCGCAAGATTGAGAAGACGCTTGGAACAAAGCTTATCGACATCGCCAGAAACAAGGCACTGGAAGGGTTCACGCTGCCTAAGATCCTCTGGGTTCAGGAGAACGAGCCGGAGGTTCTGGCCCAGGCCCATCAATTCCTGCTGCCGAAAGACTATGTACGTTTCCGGTTAACCGGTGATTATGCCATGGATTATTCAGATGCCGCCGGAACGCTGCTGCTGGACGTTGGTGCGAAGGAATGGAGTCCGGAAATCGCCGAAGCCTTAGGACTTCCGGTTTCTTTGTGTCCAAGACTGGTAGAATCCTTCGAACAGACTGGAACGCTGCTGCCGGAGATTGCGGAAGCTTCCGGACTGCTTACATCCACGAAGGTATTTGCCGGCGGAGCCGACAATGCCTGCGGCGCACTGGGTGCGGGAATTCTGGGTGAAGGACGGACGATGTGCAGTATCGGCACATCAGGTGTAGTTCTCTCCTACGAGACTAATAAGGATCTTAATCTGGAAGGCAAAGTCCATTTCTTTAACCACAGTGAGAAGGATGCCTTCTATATCATGGGTGTTACCCTGGCTGCAGGTCATAGCCTTACCTGGTTTAAAGAAACGTTTGCTGCTGAGAAGAGCTTTGAGGAACTGCTGCAGGGCGTGACTTCCGTACCGGCAGGCAGCGGCGGGCTGCTGTTTACACCATATATCAGCGGTGAGCGCACTCCTCATCCGGATGCGAATATCCGCGGCAGCTTCATCGGCATGGACTCCGGACACACGCTTTCACACTTTACCCGCTCCGTGCTTGAAGGAATTACGTTCTCGCTTCGCGAATCTATTGAAATTGTACGTGAATCCGGCAAGGAAATTACGGAGATTGTCGCGATCGGTGGCGGTGCCAAGAATGAAGCCTGGCTGCAGATGCAGGCGGATATTTTTGGTGCTTCAATTATTAAGCTGGAGAGCGAACAGGGGCCCGCGATGGGCGCCGCGATGCTGGCTGCATACGGCAGCGGCTGGTTCACCTCACTGGCCGAATGTGCCGAAGCCTTCATCCGTCCGGCAGAAGTGTTCAAACCGAATGCGGAGCAGGTGGCGGTATATGACGGATTGTTCGCTCTTTACCAGGAAGTATACGGCCAGACCCGTGAATTGAACGACAAGCTGGCGGCATACCGTAAGTAAGCACCCGCCGGTAAGCGGAACGATGATCACTCGCGGATTCCGGAGAGGACATAAGATCCTTTCCGGATTTTACGTTAAAGGGGGTTGAAGACTAATGATAAAAGTGCTGATTGTTGATGATGAGCCCAAGCTGCGGGAAGGGCTGCGGACCTTGATCCCCTGGGAAGAAGAAGGCTATACCGTAGTGGCAACAGCGGCGAACGGATTCGAGGCGCTTGAGAAGTTCCATACCTTTGCTCCCAGGCTGATCGTCGCCGATATCCGTATGCCGGGAATGGATGGTCTGGAGCTGATTGCTGAACTTCGTAAACAAAACGCCAATTGCCATGTGCTGATTCTTAGCGGCTATGCAGACTTCGAATATGCTAAACGTGCGATTTCCTGCCATATCGACGGATATTTACTGAAACCGGTTGATGAGGAGGAATTGATCTCTTATCTGAAGGAACTCCGGGTAACGATAGAACGGGAAGAGCAGTTCAGCAGGCTGCAGACTGAAGCAGAGGTAAGCAATCATGAAGCCTGGCTGCGCGGGCTGCTTCAGCCTGACAGCGAGGATATTGCCGTACCGGAAGCAGCAGCAAGGCTTGGCCTGCAGGGGGAAAGTGAGGTTATTCTGCTCCAGCTGATGCGTCCCCATAAGGGGGAGGACGGAAGGGAGGAGCGGGTCCGGAGCCTGCTGGAACGCTATTTGCCGCCGGAGAGGGCAATCTTTTTCAGTTTGCCTCCCTTTCTAGGTCTTTTGCTGAAGGAGCCTCTGAAAGATGAAGCTGCCCGTGCGGCACTGTGGCAGGAATTAAACAGAATCATTGCCAGAGAAGGACTGGACTTTTATGCTGCATCCGGAGGAGCGGTAGCGGAGCCGGAACTGGCAGCCGCATCATATACTGCTGCGCGGGAGCTGCTGGAGCAGGCCTTTTTCGGGCGCAGGGAGATTCTGGTGAGCGGGGCAGTAGAGCAATGGGCAGAAGCAGTGCAGGAGCCCGGGGAGCTTGCTGATTCTGAACGCGATGAAGAAATGGAGCTTCTGCTGGCGGTCGAGACAGGAAGCACTGAGGTACTGTCCCCGCTAGTGAGGCAAATTATCTGCAAGCTGGTTGAGACCAGACATGATGAGACCTATATCAAAGACAATCTGATTCGGATTGTAAGCAGTACGATAGCCCGGCTGGAGGCCGTAAATCCCGATGTCCGCACGTTGATCAGCGGGAATGCCTCTCCTGCGAGTGAAGTGTACAACAGCTATTATCTTAGTGATATCCTTAGCATGGTAGCCGATTATCTGGAACATATTGCGAAGCAGCTGAACACCGGCGGACGGGGCGACGAGATTAAGCGGATTACGGATTTGATTCAGCGCCGGTACAACGAGAACCTGAAGCTGGGAATGCTTGCGCAGATTTTTAATTATAACAGCGCTTATCTGGGCAAAATGTTCAAGAATCAGATCGGCGAGCATTTTAACACTTATCTGGACAAGGTGAGAATTGAGAAAGCCAAGCAGTTCCTCACGCAGGGCATGAAGGTATACGAGGTAGCCGAACGGGTCGGTTACATGAATGCCGATTATTTCAACGCGAAATTCCGCAAATATGTAGGTGTATCCCCCAGTGCCTTCCGCAAGGAGCAGTGAACAGGCAGGGCTTGCTGAACATTAATTCTAGGATTATGATAGACGGGCTGTTCCCCATCTGACCAGGGTGAGGGGAGCAGCCTGTTTGGCTTTTTGCGGGAGAATGATTTGGGATGGGGGGATTAAGATCAAGCAGCTAATAAGCATGATCAATAATATGAAGCTGAAGTATAAGCTAATGTTGTTTTACGTTGTGGTTGTCATGATTCCAGTGCTGATTGTAGGGATTACCCTGATCAGCTATTTCCGGAGTGCAGCCCTGGACCGGGCCATCGATCAGGCGACAAATAACGTCGAGAAAATCAAGAGCCAGTTTTCAGCCAAGCTTCGTGTGCCTACGGACATCTCTAACCTGCTCTTTTTTGATGAGAATCTGAAGATGCTTGTGAATAGGCAATACCCGAGCATCCTTGAGCTTACGAAAGCCTATATGAATTATACCGATTTTAAGGACTATATTTTACAGTACCGCGAAATCGCCAATATCCGCTTTTTTATCGACAATCCGACACTCGTTAACAATCTGTCGATAACTCCGCTGACTCCGGAGACAGAATCAAGCCCCTGGTATAAAAAGGTTATGGAGACCAAAGGAATCTATTGGCTCTATATTGATGACCAAGAGGGTTTTCTCAGCAACACTAAGGGGAGTATCAACAAACTCAGCCTGATCCGCCAGGTGGCTTATCCTGAATACAACAAGAATGGAATTATTATGGTCCAGATGAACCAGGATGAACTGAACAACATGCTGTCCCAGGAGCCATTCGAGACGATTATTACAGACGAACGGGGCTATATCGTGGCTGCAAAGAATCCGAAGCTGGTCGGGACGACGCTGGCCTCATTTGATATTGAAGTGAACCTGGAACACCACTCCGGCAATGTGATCCAAACGAAAGTCAAAGGGGAAGACTCCTACGTTATCGTTGATGAGATTACTCCTGAACTCAGTATCAGCAAGCTGAAGATTATTTCTGTATTCGAAACCAAAAGTATACTCAGCGGTGCGAACAAAGTGAGCATTCTCGGGTTGCTGATTATCAGCGGAGTATTACTGGTGGCCCTCGTGATGGTCTATACGATCTCTTTGCTCACAACCAACCGGCTGCTCCGGCTCAGCCGCCAGCTGAATCAAGTAGCCTTGGGTAATCTGGGCGTTGTCTCCCGTATTGACGGGACAGATGAGATCGGGCAGCTGTCACGCCAATTCAACTATATGGTGTCCAGTATCAACCAGCTGATCAGCCAGGTCATTGAGAGCAATGAGAAGAACAGTAAGCTGGAGATTGCCCAACGGGAAATCAAACTGAAAATGATGGCCAGCCAGATTCATCCGCATTTCCTCTTTAATGCGCTGGAATCGATCCGGATGAATGCCCATCTGAAGGGCGAGAAGGAAATCGCGAATATTGTCAGGCTGCTAGGCAAGCTGATGCGTAAGAACCTCGAAGTCGGCAGAGAACGGGCTCCGCTCAAGGAGGAGATTGAAATGATCCGCTCCTATCTGGAGATCCAGAAATTCCGCTATGAGGAAAGGCTGATGTATGAAATTGATTTTGACACCAAGGCCTCAGAGATTCTGATTCCGCCGCTGATCATTCAGCCGCTGGTGGAGAATTCGGTCGTCCACGGACTAGAGAATAAAGAAGGGCCCGTTCATGTGAAAGTCAGTGTAAAGCTGATCGACAATGAGATCCAGGTATATGTTACCGATGACGGTGCGGGGATGTCCCAGCAGCGGCTCTCTGAACTGCGCGGGGTGATTGCTCAGGCGGAAGAAGAGCAGCGGAGCCGGATCGGTATGCGCAATGTGCATCAGAGACTGGTCTTGTACTACGGGGAACAGCATGGCCTG
>NZ_LN831203.1:18924-58657 GCF_001368795.1 Paenibacillus ihuae | reverse complement strand
AGAGACTGGTCTTGTACTACGGGGAACAGCATGGCCTGAAGATTACAAGCGAAGAGGGAAAGGGAACAGAAATAGCCTTTTCTATCCCGCATGATAGCGATTACAAACAGTAGTTCCCCGGCTGCTGTTTCAATGTCTAATTTGTATATGATTTTACGTGAAATCTGTCGGGTATTCGCTTACATTTTGCTGCGGTATGATATGAATATAAAAACGAAGGGGGAATAATGAACGTGAAAGCGCTCACTGAAAACGGTGTTACAGCAAATGAAAGCGTAACCCCCAACCCACCTACGAAACGGAATAGTGGATTTTGGAAAAGCGTACTGCAGCAAAAGTACTTATATCTGATGTCTCTTCCATTCGTGATCTGGGTATTCATTTTCAGCTATGTGCCCTTATGGGGATGGTTGATGGCGTTCCAAAATTATAAACCGGCCAAGTCGTTTAGCGAGCAGAAGTGGGTCGGACTGGATAACTTCAAAGAACTCTTCCACGATGAACGCTTCTACCTTGTTTTGAGAAACACACTCGCAATGAGCATTTTGGGTCTGATATTTGGGTTTGTCGTACCGATTCTGTTCGCGGTAATGCTCAATGAGCTGCGGGGCAGTGTATTTAAAAGAACAGTTCAAACCGTATCCTACCTGCCTCACTTTGTATCCTGGGTCGTTGTAGGCGGGATTGTCTACAAGACACTCGCGATCGATGGCGGGATTGTCAATGATCTGCTGCTCTGGCTGAATGTCATTGATGAACCGATCCAATTCATGGCCAAGGCCAAGATGTTCTGGGGAGTTTTGACGGTCGCCGACCTTTGGAAAGAAACAGGCTGGAATGCAATTATCTATCTAGCAGCGATTACAGGCATCGACAAAGAGCTGTATGAAGCAGCCAAAGTTGACGGTGCAGGAAGAATCAAACAGATGTTCAACATTACTTTGCCGGGTATCCGAACCACCATTACTGTACTCCTGATTATGTCGATTGGCCATCTCGTTGGAATCGGGTTCGAAAAACAGTTCCAGCTCAGCAACAACATGGTAACCGATTATTCGGAAGTGCTGGATATGTATGCGCTTAAGTATGGTATTCAGATAGGCCGATTCTCTTACGGTACGGCAATCAGTATGTTTACCTCGGTAGTCAGTGTAATCCTGCTGCTCGTTGCTAACGGTGTTATGAAGAAAGTTACTAAAGAAAGCATTATGTAAAGGAGGGGATCTTAGTGGGTGGCAAAGCATTTCAAATGTCAAAGGGTGAACGTGTATTCGACATCTTTCTGTACATTGCTCTTGGATTAGTTATGGTCGTAACATTGTATCCCTTCCTGAACGTACTGGCGATTTCTTTTAACGAATCTACAGACACCGTTCGGGGCGGTATCTATATCTGGCCGAGAGCTTGGACACTAGAGAATTACCAGCGCATCTTCAGCTATACAGGCCTGATTCAAGGCTTCAAAATATCTGTACTCCGTACCCTTTCGGGTACGCTCCTTGGTCTCCTGAGCTCATCCATGCTGGCCTTTACACTCAGCCGTCCAGAGTTCAGAGCCAGAAAGTTTGTCTCATATTTCCTGGCCCTGACGATGTATTTCTCCGGCGGTATGGTGCCAATGTACATTCTGATGAGAGATTTGAATCTGATCGGAACCTTTTGGATCTACATCCTGCCTGGTGCGGTTTCCGCCTTCAACGTCTTCGTCATCCGTTCCTTTATGGATGGGCTCCCTTTTGCCCTCCAGGAATCAGCTAAGCTGGACGGAGCCAATGATTTTGTGATTTTTTACAAAATCATCCTGCCGCTCTGTAAGCCGGTGCTTGCGACAATTGCACTGTTTCTGGCTGTGGGACAATGGAATGAATGGTTCTCAACGTATCTGTACAACGGCAATAAAGCGCATCTTACTACGCTCCAGTATGAACTGATGAAGGTATTGTCTTCTACCAATCAGGGCAGCGGCATGGTGAATGCCAACGATATGGCGCAGCAAATGGCGCAGATCTCACCTGAATCGATCAAGATGGCAATTACTATTGTAGTAACCGTACCAATCCTTGCAGTGTATCCGTTCCTGCAGAAGTATTTCGTAGGCGGCATGACGCTCGGTGCAGTAAAAGCTTAATCCCTGCTGGTCAGGGCTTGAATAAGAGGGACGTATTTCTGGCAGGTAAGTTGTCATGAGGGAATAACGTCCCGGCTTATTCGTTAAAAATTGGGAATATGGAATTTAATATTATGGTTATATTGCAAGCGCTAACAATGGTATATTCAGGTTTAACCTGATATGCATAGATCAATTACACAAATTATCAAGGGGGATATCAAATGAAAAGCAAAAGCATAAAAACTGCTTTTACACTCATGCTCATGAGCTCCATGCTGATTGCAGGCTGCGGCGGAAACAACAATGCAGCAGACAGCACTGCTACCAACGCACCAACCAACTCAGGCAACAACGCGGAAGCAAGCGCGCCAGCTGATGAGGCTATGGATACAAGCCCGGTAACATTCACATTCTTCGGCGCTGATGCCAGCCCGAACTGGAATAAGATGCAGGATGACGTGGGTAAAGCAATCACCGAGAAGACCGGTGTGACGATCGATGCAGAATTTGACGTAGGCAGCGGCGGCGGCGACCAAAAAATTGCGATGATGGCTGCAAGCGGCGACGTACCTGATATTATCTTCGCCAAAGGAAGTCTGAGTACCCTGGTGGATGCCGGTCTGATTATTGATATGACTGAACTGATTGATAAATATGCTCCAAACCTTAAGAAAGTCTACGGCGAAAACATGAACCGTCTGAAATACAGCCAGGATGACCAAAGCATCTATCAAATTCCTACGAACATGGGTGTTAACCAACAATCCTTCGACGCTACCGGAGGCTTTGAAATTCAGCACCGCGTACTGAAGGAACTGGGTTACCCTGAAGTGAAAACCCTGGCAGACTATGAGAAAGTTCTGAAGGATTATGTGGCCTTACATCCGGAAACCGATGGACAGCCTACGATTCCACTCTCGCTGAATGCGGATGACTGGAAGATCATGATTACCGTTACAAACCCGGCCTTCATTACTACAGGTGCGCCGGATGATGGTGAATATTATGTAGATCCTGAAACTTATGAAGCTAAGCTTCACTACAAACGCCCTGAAGAAAAAGAATATTTCCGTTGGTTGAACGGCATGTACGCCCAAGGTCTGCTTGATAAAGATACCTTCGTACAAAAAGATGACCAATACAAAGCCAAAGTGGCCAGCGGCCGCGTACTCGGTCTGATCTCTCAGGAATGGGAATACTCTGACGGTGAGAATGCTCTAAAGGCAGCCGGCAAAGATGAGTACACCTATGCTCACTTCCCAGTAACTCTGTCTGATGAGTACAAGGATCACTCCTTCCAGCCAACGGGTATCGATGGTTACGGTATTGCGATTACAACTGCAGCGAAAGATCCTGAACGTATCATTAAATGGCTGGATTGGATGTCTTCCGATGAAGGCCAGGTTCTGAGAACCTGGGGTATTGAAGGCAAGCATTACACCGTAAATGCAGAAGGTAAACGTGAGGTTCTTCCTGAAATTCGGGACGGATTAGCCAACGATACCGCGAACACCCAAAAAGAAACAGGCATTGGTCAGTACCTTATCTTTGGTGCACGTTATGGTGATGGTGTGAAGGATTCCACTGATAATTATTACACTACAAACTTCCCTGATCAAATCGTAGCCTCTTATTCCGATGCTGAAAAAGAGTCCCTGAAAGCCTACAACGCTACAACATGGAAAGATCTGTTCCCTAAAGAAGATGAATTCCCTGTCAAAGAAACAGGCGCTCTGTACAACCTGCCGGTTCCTACTGACGGTCAATACCAAGTAATCTTCAAGAAGACTCAGGATATTATCCGTAAACGTATTCCGGAAGCAATCCTGTCCAAACCAGCTGACTTCGACAAGGTGTACGACGCATTCCTTGTTGAGCTGGACAAAGCCGGCGCTGAGGATATGGAAAAAGAATTCACAGAGCTCGTAAAGAAGAGAGTAGCTCTGTGGACTGGAAAAGATCTGTAAGCAGCGATTAACTGCTGTACAAAATCTAATGCAACAGCAAGGACCCGACTTTTGTCAGGGTCTTTTGCTGTATATTGAATCCGTAAGGAGGTTATAGCATGAAGCATGAGAAATTAGAAGAGCATTCCTGGAAATTGAAATACAAGCAGCCAGCAGCCATCTGGGAAGAAGCTTTGCCGCTCGGAAACGGACACATGGGAGCCATGGTGTTCGGCGGTACGGCAAGAGAACATTTCCAGCTGAATGAGGATACATTATGGTCCGGTTTCCCCCGGGACACGAATAATTACGAGGCGCTCCGTTATCTGAAGAAGGTACGCGGTCTGGTAGCGGAAGGCAGCTATCTTGAAGCGGAAAAGCTCATTAATGCCCGCATGCTCGGTGTGAACGGCCAAGCTTATTTGCCGCTCGGTGATCTTTATCTGGAACAGCCGGGGGCGGAGAACTGCACAGGATACAGCCGGGAGCTGGACCTGGACAGCGGCATTTCCACAGTAACCTTTCAGACAGAAGCAGGCTCCTTTACCCGTGAGGCCTGGATCAGCGCCCCTGACAGTGTGTTAGTCATACAGGAAACCAGTGAAGTTAAAGGCGGGTTGAATCTGAAGCTTACCCTGAACAGCCCCCTTCAGCATGCCTTGAAGGAAGCAGGAGAAGGGAAGCTGGTGCTGGAAGGCCGCTGCCCTACGCACATTGCCGATAACTATCATCAGGACCATCCGTATGCCATTCATTATGAGGAGGGGCTGGGTATAGCCTTCGAGCTGCACCTTCAGGTTCTCACTTCGGGAGGGCGGGTTGAGTTCCGGGACGGGAAGCTTGTTATCTCCGGGGCTGACCAGGTGCAGCTGCTGCTTGCTGCTGCTTCGGACTATGCAGAGCTGAAGAGTAAAGCAGCCCATCTGAAGAGCAGCCGCCAGGCAAGTTCAGCGGTGCTTCTGAGCCCTGCGGAGTGCTGTGTACAGCGGCTTACAGCTGCAGCAGCGATGACATACGAAGAGCTGCAACAGCGGCATACTGCCGATCACCAGGCGCTCTTCCGGAGGGTAGACCTTGACCTCGGAGGCTGGGAAGCGGCTGATTGTTCGACAGATGAGCGGCTGGCTGCCTATAAGACTGGACAAGAGGATCCTCAGCTTGAGGCACTGCTGTTCCAGTATGGCCGTTATTTACTGATGGGCAGCTCACGTACAGGCTCGCAGGCGGCAAATCTGCAGGGGATCTGGAACGAGCATGTGACACCGCCCTGGAACAGCAACTATACGACTAATATCAATACCCAGATGAATTACTGGCTGGCAGAGGTGGGGAATCTGAGCGAGCTTCATGAGCCGCTTATTGATCTGATCCGGGAGCTCAGTGAGACCGGAGCCAGAACGGCTGCAGTGCACTACGGCGCCCGCGGCTGGGTAGCCCATCACAATGTTGACCTGTGGCGTTGCTCCGTGCCGTCAGGCGGGGATGCCAGCTGGGCCTTCTGGCCGATGGGCGGTGTGTGGCTGAGCCGTCATCTGTGGGAGCATTATGCTTATAATCCGGATGCCGCTTACTTGCAGGAAACGGCTTATCCGCTGATGAAGGGGGCGGCGCTGTTTGCGCTGGACTGGCTGGTGGAAGGACCGGAGGGTCTGCTCTTAACCAATCCGTCTACTTCTCCGGAGAACCGGTTTGTAACAGCAGAAGGTGAGCCTTGCAGCATCTCCATGGGTTCGGCAATGGACCTGAGCCTTATCCGTGAGCTGTTCAGCCATTGCCTGCAGGCAGCACAGATTCTGGAGGAGGACCACGAGTTTCAGCTTCAGCTGGAGGAGGCCTTGTCCCGGCTGATGCCGCTGCAAATTAGTGAGGACGGACGTCTGCAGGAATGGATCGGGGATTTCAAAGAATCGGAACCGGGACACCGTCATGTATCTCATTTATATGGCTTGTATCCCGGAGATCTGATTAATGAACGGGATACACCGGAGCTGCTGGAAGCCAGCCGTTTGTCGCTTGCGAAGCGGATTGCCTCGGGGGGCGGTCATACCGGCTGGAGCTGTGCCTGGCTGATCAACCTCTATGCACGCCTGAAGGAAGGCGAATCCGCGTACAGTTTTGTCCGGACGCTGCTGTCCCGCTCAGCCTATCCTAACCTATTCGATGCCCACCCTCCGTTTCAGATTGACGGCAATTTCGGCGCTGCCGCCGGGATTGCGGAGATGCTGCTGCAGAGCCATCTGGGTGAAATCATTCTGTTGCCGGCTCTGCCGGACGCCTGGAAAAACGGCAAAATCAGCGGAATTAGGGCACGCGGAGGGTTTGAAGTGGACCTCGAATGGCAGGATCATATGTTGATATCCGCACGTATCACCGCGTTCCGCGATGGAGAATGCCGCCTTGTATATCCGCAAACCCTGAAGATTCAGCTCCCTGACGGTTCTCTGGTCGGGGCGGAACATCCGTTGCCGGTTAAAGCCGGAGAAGCCTATTTCATAACGGTTTGACGGAAGCGAAGGAACTTGCGCAGGATAACCAAACGAAAATCGAAGCCGCTCCATACGCAGAGATGATCTGCGCTGGAGCGGTTTTTTTGTGGATAGGGAGCATGAGGATGTTGAAATAGCCGGGAGGAAGAAAAGGCTTATTTAACGGGCATTCCGGACCGATATTAACAATATAACGTATACGGAGAAAGGGAATTTCTGTCCTCCGTATGGTTACAAGCAGAATAAGTAATATTATGGTTGTGCAGAAGCAATTCTCGGCATCTAATATAGAGTACAAACTATGTGATAAAGCTATTCGAAGTTCGCAGGAGGCACGGGGGAGAAATGGGAAAGAAACGTTTGTCGCTGATGAAGACCATGCTGGGAGGGATGCTGCTGTTCGCAGCTTTGCCGCCTGCGGCTTACTATGGCTGGGGGCAGGCTTATGCCGCCGCGGCATCGTCGTCACTTCAATCTGTAAGTGAAATGGCTCAAAGGCTGGCCGGGGCAATGAATAACCACAGAGAGATCATCACTTTTACCTACGAGGGCAATATCAGTAAGCCGAAGGTGCAAAGTGCCATTAACCAGGCGATGGGCAGCGATCCCTATCTGTACTACATCATAGACAGCTACGCTTTCTCATACCGGGGGAGCAGCCGCTCTGCGAACGTAACAGTTCAGGTGGAATACAGGGAGACACTGCAGCAGACAGCCTATGTGAATCAGCAGGTAAAAGCAATTCTGCAAAAGATCATAACACCTGGGATGGATAATCATCAGAAGGTTAAGGTCATTCACGATTGGGTCGTGCTGAACTTGAAATATGACAACACCTATAGTAAATATACCGCCTACGAAGGGCTGCAAAGCGGCAGCGCAGTATGCCAGGGCTATTCCCTGCTTACCTATAAATTGCTGCTTGGGGCAGGCATACCTAATAAAATTGTCGAAGGTAAGGCAAAGCCGGAGGGGGGCGTGTCGCAGTCCCATGCCTGGAATCTGGTGCAGCTGGACGGGCGCTGGTACCATTTGGACACAACATGGGATGATCCGTCGCCGAGTACAGATGATGAAGTGAGCACGGTGTACTATATGAGAACAGATGCGCAAATGCGCCGCGACCACAGCTGGATCAAATCTTATCCTGCCGCAACTGTGGGCTATGCCCAGACCTTGTCCGAACTGGTCAGCCGTGGCGGCCAGAACGTGTCAGTGTATCAGAAGCTTCAGGACCAGCTGAATTACAGGCTGTATGAAGAAGATCAGGTAGTTACCTCTGCCGCAGAACTGAAGGAGCTAGCCAGGGCGGCCGTTGCCTCCGGCAAACAATCCATACTGTTCCGTTACCGGGGCAGCGAGCAGCGGCTCAAGAATGACCTCCAGGAGCTGTATAATCTGGGACTGAACAAGCTCTCCTACAGCAGCTCGGCTTTTGATAATACCGGCGATCTTAAGGTGTATGTGGCCTGGAAATAACCGCTATATTGATAAATAAAGGATGCTCCCGCGCCGGGTAGGCGAAGGAGCATCCTTTTTGCTGAGCGTACTTATTCGGCATTTGTGCTGAGATCACATTCTTCCAGCGGAATAATGCGGCTTGCTCTAAACCAGCGGTAGCCGGCCCAGATTATGAAGAACAGCGGCAGGCTCACATAAGAGACCAGTACACCGTACCAGTCAATACGGTCGCCGGTGAAGGCACCCATATTCTGGCCAAGCACAGCGATCAGGCAGAGTGCGAAGGCGAACAGCGGCCCGAACGGGAACCATTTGGCCCGGTAAGGCAGCTCATCCAGTGAATGGCCCTGTTTCACAAAGGCGCGGCGGAAACGGTAATGGCAGACGGCTATGCCCAGCCAGTTGATGAAACCGCACATGCCTGAGGCGTTAAGCAGCCAGTTGTAGACGGCGCCGTCGCCAAAGAACGAGGCGAGGAAGGCCAGCATGCCGACTGCTGTAGTCACGAGCAGTGCGCCTACAGGTACGCCCCGGCGGTTCAGCTTGCCCAGTGCGCGCGGAGCCATGCCGTCCTTGGCCATTGCGTACAAGACGCGGGTGGAAGCGTACATGCCGGAGTTCCCGGCTGACAATACGGAGCTCAGGATGACTGCATTCATGACGGATGCAGCAATAGCTAGGCCCGCTTTGTTGAAGACGATGGTGAACGGACTGACACCGATATCATCAATGCCGCCGCGGAGCAGATCCGGATTCGTATAAGGAATTACCAGTCCGATGACGAGAATGGCAAAGATATAGAAGATCATAATGCGCCAGAAGACCTGGCGGATAGCCAGCGGCACATTGCGGCGCGGGTTCTCGCTTTCTCCGGCGGCTACGCCGACCAGCTCCGTTCCCTGGAAGGAGAAGCCGGCAGCCATGAAGACGCCGACGAATGCGAAGAAGCCGCCGTGGAAGGAGCTGCCGCCGAGCTGGAAGTTGCTGAAGCCGATTTTTTCTCCGCCCATGATCCCGAAGATCATCAGGACACCGACCACGAGGAAGACAATAACGGTGATGATTTTGATAATCGCAAACCAGTATTCCGATTCGCCGTACCCGCGCGACGAGAGGAAGTTCAGGCCGAACATCATCAGCAGGAACAAGAGGCTCCAGAGCGTGGAGGAGCTCTCAGGGAACCAGTATTTTATGATAACTGTTGCAGCAGAAAGCTCGGCAGCAATAGTAACGGCCCAGTTGTACCAGAAATTCCAGCCGATGGCGAAACCGAAGGCCGGGCTGACGAAGCGGGTGCCGTAAGTGCTGAAGGAGCCGGAGTCGGGCATGTACGTAGCCAGCTCACCAAGGCTCGTCATCAGGAAATAGACCATAATTCCCACAGCCGCATAAGCGAGCAGGGCTCCCCCGGGTCCGGAGGAGGCAATAGCGCCGCCGCTGGCCAGGAACAGCCCGGTACCGATCGAGCCGCCAAGGGCGATCATCGTTAAATGTCTGGCTTTGAATGTTCTGCGCAGAGCTGGCCCGCCTTGGCTGCGGGACTGCTGATTGTCTTGCGTTGCTTGCATGAATAAGACACTCCTTCTGAGTTGATCTGAATGTTGCTGTTCATGAAGGGGAGTGGTGTACGCTGCCGCCCCGGTTATGGGGGCGGCAAATCCTGTAGGCGCAAAAAAACCGCAGACGGATCTGCGGTTTCCTGAAAATACGGCTCCGCATCATACTCCCTGTTAAGATAGCGCAACACAGTGCAGTACCCGCTGGTCGTGAGACCAAGCGGTACACTGTGACAGTTCCGTGCCTGTTCGGCAACGGCCCCAGTCTGTGCAGCATGAAGAGCGGCGGCACAGACTTCGGCGGATATTCCTTTCGGCGGCTTCATTGACGGCTCTTAACGTCTCAGCGCGCGTACTTATAATATTCGCGACCTCTACCTCATCTTAGGTATGATGAGGCTATCTTTATACAATTATGAACATTAGCAGGGTTTAGTATAATGCAACTTATGAGGCTCTTGCAATAACAAATTACGGCAGGAGTGTGTCAGGTACGCCGGCGTTCCGACATTTGCTGCCAAACGGTCCCGGCGGCTTCCTCGCCGGAGGCGATCCGCTCCAGCGCCATTCTCGCCTGCAGACCCACTTCGAATTCGGGGTCGTCGGCCGCAAGGCTTAGGGCATCATGAGCCTCTGCGGTGCCCACCTCATAGAGGAACCGTGCTGCCCGCCAGCGGACGAGCTTGCTGGGATCCGAAAGCGCCGCGGTCATGGCCGGCGTCGCCGTCGGATCGCCGATGTCGGACAGCGTGTCTCCGGCCGTGCGCCGCACGGCCGGAGCCTTGTCTGCCATCGCCTCATACAGCAGCTCCATCGCCTCAGGCGTGCGGATGTCGCCCAGGTACACGACCGCAAGCCTGCGGATATGCAGCTTGGGGTCGTGCAGCGCCGTGCGCAGCTCCGGCAGGAGCGCAGGCGTCGGCGCCAGATCCTCCAGCGCGGCGTAGCGCACGCGCCAGTCCTCGTCCTGCAGGTCCTGCAGCAGCTCGGCCTGTTCCTTCTTCTGCCGCAGCTCGACGAACTCGCCGGCGGTTCCGTGCGCGATTGCCTGCTGCACGAGGGAGTCGAGGCGTTCCTGCGGATACGCCGCCTCCAGCTCCTGCTCGACCTCGCGTGCGATCTCGGCCGGTTCGCCGTAGCGCACGCCGTAATCGGTGAGCTTGCGCTCCTTGATCAATACGGCGCTGGCCACATCCGTCACCGCCTGTGTGAAGCGGGCGGCGAGGGCGATGCGCTCCTCAGCAGCGCCTGTCTTCACGCGGATCTGGATCGGAATGCCGCGGAACATCTGCACGAAGACCTGCGACTCCCCGAAATGGGCACCTGCATTTTCGTCCGCGAGGTTGAAGTCGGCGCTGAGCCCCTCAGCGCCGAAGCGGCTCTGGACCTCACTGAGAATCGCTGCCCAATCGGCGCTGCCTTTGCGCTCCAGCGCGGCAAAATCAGCTGCGTGATAGATGCTGATAACTCCAGGAATGGCCAGCATATCCCGTGCCCAGGCAGGGGCACTGCGCTGGCTTTCCGGCGTATAGGTTCTGCGGATTCCAGGCTCCAAGCTTTCGTCCAGATGAAGCTTCATCGTATTTGGACTTGGAGTCGGTTCAATAAATGTTATCTTCATACGTTAGGCTCCCCTTTGAACGGTACAGGCACCGTAGTCTTTACCCGCATTTTACATCATAGTACGGGCGGAATACAAAAGGGATACGTCTTAAGCAGCTTAATCTGGATGTAAAATGGGTAAAATTTGTACTGAACGCAATGAAGGAGAGATGCCGTTATGGCTAAAGTGAAATACAATAATATTGATAACGTCAGTACAGATAAAACGCTCAAGGAGTTCCGCCAGTGGCGTGAAGAACGCCGGAGCAAGAAGAAAGACTATACCTATAAAGTGCCGAATCACCCGCCCAGGCTGTCTTATCTGGCTGAGAACCGGCTGGATACGACGATTACCTGGATCGGGCATTCGACTTTTTTTCTACAATATGAAGGCATGAACATTATTACGGACCCTATCTGGGCAAGGCGGCTAGGCTTTGAGAAAAGGATCGGAGAGCCGGGCATACCGCTGAATGAGGTTCCGCCGGTAGATCTGATCCTTGTCTCGCATTCCCATTATGATCATCTGCATATCGCCTCCATCCGCAAACTCTATAAGGCGGGAACCACGATTGTCGTACCGGCCGGGCTGAAACGGAAAATGCTCCGCAAGGGCTTTCCAAACTGCCATGAGCTGCAGTGGTGGGAGGAGCTGACGCTTGGAGCGGTGAAGCTGACGTTCGTGCCGACCCAGCACTGGACCCGGCGGACGCCGTTTGACACCAACAGCTCACACTGGGGAGGGTATGTGCTTGAACCGGCTGAACCCCAGAAACACCCGGAAGGTGAAGAGAACGGGGAGAAGCGGAAGCTGCCGCCGAACCTCTACTTTGCTGGGGACAGCGGCTTCTTTCCGGGCTTCAAGGAGATCGGCAGCCGGTTTAAGCTACATATTGCAATGATGCCGATCGGGGCCTATGAGCCGGAATGGTTCATGAATTCACAGCATGTAAATCCCGAAGAGGCCGTGCAGGCCTTTATTGATGTGGGGGCGGAGCTGATGATCCCGATGCATTTTGGCACCTTCCGGCTGGCCGATGATACGGCCCGGGAAGCACTGGACCGGATGGAGCTGGCCCGGGAAGCCCAGGGAATCAGCCCGGAGCGGATACGTACGCTGGGTTACGGTGAAACGCTTATAGTGCATCCGGAGGACCGCTATGCGGGGCAATAATGAAATAACAGCAGATTTTAAGCCGAAACCGCAGGTTCTGCAGCGATCTTACGGGCTATTTGCCCTGATTTTATGCTATAATGAGCCGAAACCCTAAGTGAAAAGGATGGTAATGCTTAATGATTAGCACAAGCGGCGTAACACTCCGCTACGGAAAACGCGCACTATTTGAAGATGTAAACATAAAATTCACACCCGGCAACTGCTATGGCCTGATCGGGGCAAACGGCGCCGGCAAATCTACTTTCCTCAAAATTTTGTCCGGCGAGATTGAAGCCAACATCGGGGACGTGCATATTACCCCCGGCGAGCGTCTGGCTATACTGAAGCAGAACCATTTCGAGTACGATGAATACCAGGTGCTGGAAACGGTAATTATGGGGCATACCCGCCTTTATGAAATTATGAAGGAGAAGGATGCGCTGTATGCTAAGAGTGATTTCACAGAAGCAGACGGACTGCGCGCCGGCGAGCTTGAAGGTGAATTCGCTGAGCTGAACGGCTGGGATGCTGAGCCTGATGCTGCGGCCATGCTGATTGGTCTGGGCATTATGCGTGAAATGCATGACAAAAAGATGGCCGAACTCAGCGGCAACGAAAAGGTACGGGTGCTGCTTGCCCAGGCCCTGTTCGGACGTCCGAACAATCTGCTGCTCGATGAGCCTACCAACCATTTGGATCTTGAATCGATCGGCTGGCTGGAGAACTTCCTTATGGACTACGAAGGTACCGTTATCGTCGTATCCCATGACCGGCACTTTTTGAACAAGGTCTGTACACATATTGCGGACATCGACTTCGGCAAAATCCAGATGTACGTCGGCAACTACGACTTCTGGTATGAGTCCAGCCAGCTGGCCCAGACGCTGCAGCGTGATGCCAACAAGAAGAAGGAAGACAAGATCAAGGAGCTGCAGGCGTTCATCCAGCGGTTCTCGGCGAATGCTTCCAAGTCGAAGCAAGCGACTTCACGTAAGAAGCAGCTCGAGAAAATTACGCTGGACGATATCCGTCCTTCCAACCGTAAATACCCGTTCCTCAACTTCAAGCCTGAACGCGAAGCCGGCAAGCAGCTGCTTACAATCAGCGGCCTGAGCAAATCGGTTGACGGCGAGAAGCTGCTGGACGAACTCAGCATTGTGGTGAATAAAGGCGACAAGATTGCTTTTGTAGGCCCGTATTCGCAGCCTAAATCGCTGCTGTTTGATATCATCATGGGTGAGAAGGAAGCGGATGCCGGCGAATACACATGGGGAGTTACCACCACCCAGGCGTATTTCCCGAAAGACAACTCCAAATATTTCGACGGTGTTGACTTGAACCTGGTGGAATGGCTGCGCCAATACTCCAAGGATCAGGACGAGACGTTCCTGCGCGGCTTCCTTGGCCGGATGCTGTTTGCCGGTGAAGAAGCGCTCAAGAAGGCAAGCGTGCTCTCCGGGGGGGAGAAGGTCCGCTGTATGCTGGCCAAAATGATGCTGAACGGTGCGAATGTACTGGTGTTCGATGAGCCTACCAACCATTTGGATCTGGAATCCATCACAGCACTCAATAACGGACTGATTGATTTTGACGGAACAATCCTGTTCACTTCCCATGACCATCAGTTTATTCAGACCATCGCCAACCGTATTATTGAAATTACTCCGACTGGCATCATTGACCGCTCCATGAGCTATGATGAATACCTGGAGAATCCGGAAATTAAGGAACTGCGCCAGCGCATGTACCCTGTTGAAGCTTAAATCATAATGGAAAGAACTTTTAGGAGTTCATGCAAAACGGCTGCGTCATCCCCCGGGGGATAACGCAGCCGTTTATGTTCAGTACCTGTACACTGGACCAAAAGTCCTATGAACCGCCAGTGCGGCGGCGTTGATTATTAGGCTTTTTGTTGTTTTGGCTCTTCAACGGTTTCGCGGAACCTGCCTGAAACGAAGAACCGGGTTTGTTGGAAGATTGCTGTTTTTTCTGTTCCAGCTTTTGGCGGATCGCATCCGCCAGATTGATTTTAGGCTTTTCATTATTTTCGCTCATTATGTTACCCCCTTATGAAGCAAGTCCTTTACCTCATTCTAATTGTTTTTAAATGCCGCCACAAGGGCAAGAATAATTCAAAGAATGAAATACCCTAGTGGACTGTGCAAGGAAATCGAACAAGAGGGAGTGGGCAGCAAGTGGCCGATATTTACGAAGACATACGCAAGGGTGAACGCGGAGCCATGGTCAGTATTGCCGCTTATCTGGTTCTGTCAGCGTTCAAGCTGATCAGCGGTTACTTATTCGGGTCCAGCGCTTTGCTGGCGGACGGTTTCAATAATCTGACGGATATAGTCGCATCTATCGCGGTACTGGTCGGGCTGCGTATCTCGCGGAAGCCGCCCGATTCAGATCATCCATACGGACATTTCCGGGCGGAGACGGTAGCTGCGCTGCTGGCTTCCTTTATTATGGCGATGGTCGGTATTCAGGTTATCGTTGAAGCAGTGCGCTCCTTGTTCGAAGGGGCGAAGGCGATTCCGCAGATTTGGTCTGCCGGAGTGGCGTTAGTATGTGCCATCGCTATGATGGGGGTATATGTTTATAACAAAAGACTGGCTAAACAGATTAATAATAGTGCACTTATGGCTGCCGCCAAAGATAATTTCTCGGATGCAATGGTCAGTATCGGGGCGGCAGTGGGGATTGTTGGTGCGCAGTTTGGCCTCCCGTGGATCGATTCTGCTGCAGCGGTGGCTGTAGGTGTGCTGATTTCCAAGACGGCCTGGGATATTTTCCGTGATTCAACTTACCGGTTGACCGATGGCTTCGATGAGGCTCAGCTGCTGGATCTGCGCAGTACGATTGCCCGGACCCCGGGTGTGGAAGGCATTAAGGATATCAAAGCCCGTGTTCATGGCAATCATGTGCTGGTCGATGTTGTGGTGGAAGTGGATGCCAGCATCAGCGTCATGGAGGGCCACCAGATCAGCGACTCGATCGAAGAGCGGATGAGCAACCGGCATAATATCATGAATGTGCAGATTCATGTTGAGCCTAAATCCTAAGCCCCTTATTTTTTTCTAATTAGCTGTAATTTCCACCAAATACAAGGAGGAATCAAGACTATAGACCTGTTACTTACCATAAAGTGGCAAACTTTTTTGTGAAATTTGGAGCATGTTCCAATTCCCGCCTGCGCCTATAATGAGGGCAGAAAGCAACAATTGTAGCGCGCGCCGTTGTTGAGTTCTCATCATGCTAAGCGGGGGAACGCTATGATCAGATCACATAAGCAGCTGGCAGCATCGGTATTGATCTCGGCATCACTGGCAATATCTTGGGGAGTGTTCAGTCCGCAACAGGCGTTCGCGGCTTCGAGTCCGTCTGTCGCGGCATCAACTACATTAACAGGTGTTATTCAATCTTCGGTCCGTCTGCGTACAAGCCCTTCCACAAGCGGAAGCGTGCTGAAGCATTTAAGTGAAGGCGACCAAGTTGTTATACTTGAACAGACAAACAGCTATTGGTATAAAGTAAGAACTGCCGATGGCGATGTGGGGTATACGAGTTCTGGAGATCAGTATATTAATGTGATTTCGGCTCCGGCCCCGGCGCCTGTGCAGACGGCAGTAATCCTGTCGACGGTGAGGCTTCGTGAAACTCCGTCAACCAGCGGAAAAGTGCTGGGTTATCTGTACAAAGAGGATCCGGTGGTTATACTCGAAGAAACAAACAGCTACTGGTATAGAGTGCAGACTACCAATGGTACAATCGGATACACCAGCTCTTCAGATCAGTTTATTAAGCTGGATGGTGCAGCGGTAACACCGGTTCCAACACCAACACCGGCACCAACGCCGGTTCCAACACCAACACCAGTACCAACACCAGTACCAACACCAGTACCGGCCCAACCGGCGGTCATTGAAACAGTCATAGCTGCCGGCATGGGCTATCTGGGGACTCCGTATGAGTACGGCTCCAGCAGAACCAATACCAGTACCTTTGACTGCTCGGACTTCATCCGGCAGATCTTTATGGATGCAGCGAATTTGAAGCTGCCTGCCGATTCCCGGCAGCAAGGAACCTGGGTGCAGGAGAACAGCTCTACGGTTACTGATATTTCCGGCCTGAAACGCGGGGATCTGATGTTCTTTATGGATTACCAGGGCAGCTCGGCTGCTGCTTATGCAGGCATCGATAAATCTACGGCGAGGATTTCGCATGTAGCGATGTATCTCGGAGACGGAAAGATTCTGCATACGTATTCCGTATCTTCGGGCGGGGTAAGAGTGGATAGTTTAAGCGCTTCTTGGATGAACCGTTTCCTTTACGGAGGCCCGGTCATCCGCTGATTATAGAGAAGTATAGGGGAAGCGGCAGCAGTATAGTTTGTGACGGGTGAACTAGAGCGGTTTTTTACAGGGCTGTCCCTTCAGTAGAGCTTTTATTGAAGGGACAGCTTTCCCTATGTAATCGGCATGACAAAAAACCTCGGGACCTACAAGTCCGGAGGTTTTTTAGTTGTCACCTGCATTCCCGGAACTTTATTATGGAGTAATTACATACGCAGATACTGGAACTTTGATCCAGGCTTTGCCCAGCCAGGTATAGATTTCTCTCCATTCATTGCCCCAGGCGTCGGTCTTAATGGCACCGGTAGTGTCAATAGTCTGCGCACTAAGCCAACCAGCAGGAGTTGTGCTGTCTGTGGAGAAATGGAATGGAGTAGCCTTTGTTAAAATAATCATAGGAGTCGCTGGTTTAATGTCAGCGGGTGTGATTACAGTCTCGAACGGGGTACCGTAGGTGCTTCCGGTTACAGTCGCCGCATCTGTAGAGGTTGTAGTTACTTCTGCCGCTGAAGCCGTAGCTGCTATGGAAGCTAAAAGACCTACTGCTACTGTAAAACTGGCTAATTTTTTCATCTGTGATTCCTCCTAGTGTGGTTTTTGGTTTAGCGGTTTTTTCCATGTTGTGCTGTGCTAATAAGCATGTAAACAAAAAGGGGAGGCGCTGAACCAACCGCCCAAATAAATCTTTGAAAATATTTTTATGTGCCGGCACAGCCCGGTATTCCTTGCCTACAGGAGACTTGCTCAACATGGGGAATAAGAGGCGGGAAAGGGCTATACGTTCTGCATGGTGAATAGGATATACAAAGAACGGAGGGAGATTGCTCTATATATTACTCTATACATAGAACAAACCCGGAACTCCATGTGGAGATTCCGGGTTTGCAGTACCAGTAATGCTGTGCGTTATCTTATGAACACTGAGGTAAAGCACGTTACATTGATCTTCCTCGGCGTCCGGTAAAGAGCGATACGATAAACAGTACGAGGAAGATGAAGAACAATACTTTGGCGACCCCTACTGCTGCTCCTACGATATTAAAGAATCCGAATATACCGGCGATCAAAGCGATTACCAGCAGAATTACTGACCATTTCAACATGTCATTTCATCCTCTCTGTCGGGTAGTGTAGTCATTGTTTAAACGGGTCTAACCGCTTTGAAACAATGCCAGCCACCCTGGTCTTTAAGACGCTTGACATCTTGTTTCGGCCTACTGGAGTACGGGTAACTATGCAGTAATAAGGCAACGCCAGCCGACATATTATGACTTGGAAGGGGTTTTTGAAATGATAATTGATCTTAGCGTGGCACTAGTTGCTGTCGCATTCGCCGTACTCGTCTTCTTTTTAATCAAAACCTTAAAATCAGCAAAGGAATCCCTCGACAAAGTCAGCCAGACTCTGCAGGAAGTGCAGAAGACTGTGGATGAACTTACCTATGAGATTAAAACGACTGTCCGGCATGCTAATGACATTACTGCAGATGTTCAAGGCAAAATTCAGAAGATTGATCCGATTATGGATACTGTGAAGAATCTTGGCGATGTCATGAATGAACTGACGTTGACGGTCAAGCAGGTGTCGGTAACTGTGATTGAGAAATACCGCAAATCCCGTGAGCTGAAGGCAAAGGCCGGAGCAGTCTCTATAGAAGAAAAGCCGCTGACCCCGGCCGAAGAACGCACGGTGAACTCCTATGACGCCGCATACGCCAAAAAAACTCCGGGGAAAATAGCAATGGCGCTTAAAGGCGTGGATACGGCAGCAGCGATCTGGCAGAAATTTCGTCATTAAGGCGGTGAAAGTCACATTGTAGGAGCACACCTTAGAATCTGGAAAGGAGGGACGGCCATATGAACGTTATCATTCTAATCCTTAGTCTGCTTTCTTCTTATGTTGCTTCCCCCGGGGAGCAGGAACATGTCCCTGCCGCTTTTTTTTCAGTACAGCCTGAGGTGGTCCTGGCCTTTGAACACAGTGTGGCTCTCAGTCCCCGGATTAACAGCTTTGATTCTTTAGCCGGAGCCTCGCTTTATATGAGTAAGGAAGAGCTTCTGCTGGCTAAGGGGACGCCGCTTAACATTGCTCCTGATCCGTGGCAGGAATGTCTTGAATACCAATACGCCGACATGTCGGCTGGAATATGTGAGGGTGTAGTCACTTATATTCACGTCACTCCGGCACAGGCCGGACAGTATGGGCTGAAGCTGAACGAGGAAGCACTGAACCCGGCCAACAGCCATGCAGGTGAGCTTCTTGGAACGCCGGACTATGTTGCCGAAGACGGTGATGTGTATATCAGAGGCAGCGCTGCACTGAAGATATACCGCAATGCACATTCCGGTGAATGGGATGGAATTGACTTATTTGATGCAAACGCCTCGTGAGGTGTTTCACACGCTCCGGGTGAGGTTAATAAACTATCAGTTGTCTTTTTTAAAGAGACTAACCTCACAAATCTAAGCGTAAGGAGCGTGATCTCATGAGTTTAATCGGTGCACAGTCGTATGCCAAGCTTTTGGAAAACGGTGTTCAGGCGATAGAAGAGGTGAACCGGCTGCGCAGCAGCGGCTATACGAAGGATAACATTTATGTTATTAGTCACGATCAGGACCGTGAAACCCGTATTGTTGATGCGGCGAACGTCAATGAGGTCGGCTTAGGCGAAGAAGGGTTATTTGGTGCGATTGCCAATCTCTTCCGTTCCCGCGGGGACGCCTTGCGTTTCAAAATTACAGCGTTAGGCTTTAGCAGGGCAGAGGCTACATTTTATGAGAAGGAACTTGATTTGGGTAAGGTTCTTGTCATTGCCAAAAAAAACCCACAATAACGCCGGTCTCCGGCATACCGGATCTATAGCACAATAGCGTAACCTCCAGCCCCACTAATTTGTAGTGGGGCTGGAGGTTACTTTGTTGAATATGGAAACACTCATTTACTTATTTGCCAATTTATTCAATGTTGGAAAGAGGCCGTTTAAATATCGTATCATAGAGTGATAGACTGCTATGGATTGTTACGGAAGTACTACTATTCGTGCGAGGTGAAGGTGTTTGAAAATATTAATCGTAGATGACAATCCGACTAACGTAATTATTATCCGTGAAATCCTGAAAAAAGAAGGTTACCGGAATTTTATAACGGCTTCGTCCGCTAAAGAAATGCTGAAACTTCTGGGGATCGGTGCTGAAAATGAGAACGAGCGCCAGCGTGCTTCAGACATTGACTTGATTTTATTGGATATGATGATGCCGGAGATGGATGGGATCGAGGCCTGCCGGGTAGTCCAGCAGTACGATCATTTAAAGGACATTCCGATTATTATGGTCACCGCCGTGGGAGACTCCAAGAAATTGGCGGAAGCCCTTGATGCAGGTGCTGTTGATTATGTTACGAAACCGATAAATAAGGTGGAGCTGATGGCCCGCATCCGGCTTGCGCTCCGTTTGAAGCGGGAGAAGGATTGGCATAAGGAGCGGGATCAGCGGATACAGGATGAGCTGAAGCTGGCTGCACTTGTTCAGAATGCGGTGCTCAGTCTGCCGGTTATGGACGAGACCTTTGAAGTTCATGCCATCTACCAGCCTTCTTTTGAACTGGCGGGTGACTTATATGCCTGGTATCCGCTCGGAGACGGCAGATACGCCGTGATTCTGCTCGATATGATGGGGCACGGGATCTCATCGTCGCTTTTCTGTATGTTCCTGGCCTCAGTGCTCAAAGATACAGTAACTACGTATGTGGAACCGGAAAAGGTGATCCAGGAGCTGAACCGCCGCTTCAACCAGCTATATATCGAGAAGCAGCTGGTCCAGTATTATTTTACGGCGATTTATCTTGTTATTGATACCCGCATGAAGCGCATAGATTATGTGAACGCCGGCCATCCGCCTGCACTGTTCTTTGAAGGAGAAGTTAAGCAGCCTGTTCTCTTGGAGAGCAATTGCCACCCTGTCGGTTTGTTTGACCGGATTGACATTCTGCCCCAGAGTCTCAGCTTTGAAGAGGAAGGGCATTTGGTGCTGTATACCGACGGGCTGCTGGAAATGGCTGAGGGGGAACAGGAAGATCAGCTGAGGTTTATGACGGAGCATTTGAATGGAGGGCATGAGTGGCGGGAGGAAGCTATGCGCGATGTTTTTTTCGTAGATGACTCTAACCAAGAGCGCGATGACGACAAATGCCTGGTATGGATCTCGCTTAAGGAAGGAACGGATAAAGAATGAGGATCAAGGCTAAACTGCTGATCGGATTCAGTGCGATGCTGGCCATTATGCTCGCACTGACGCTGATCGGATACGATCGGCTTAATTATATGAGCAATCAGCTGGATAGCTTCCAGGCCAGGGAAAGCAAAGGGCGCTCCACTTCGGGACTGCGCGGTGAAGTGAATGATATGGCGCGTATTCTGACTACCTCGATGCTTAATGAAGATACCCAGTCGGTTACTGCCCAGCAAACAGAAATTAAGAATAAGGTCACTAAGGCAGACGCCTATCTGAAAGCCATACAATCCTCGAAGAGCTCGGCACAAGAGCTGGAACTGCTGAACCGGATTGAGAATGCGTATACCGCTTATCTGAACTATCAGAATAAGGCGCTTGAAATGCTTAAGGCCGGTTATTTCCAGAATGCGAATACTTACCGCAATGTGGAGGGACAAGCGATCCAGGAAGAGGTGCTGGATAGCCTGAATGCACTGGCGAATTATAATGCCAACCGGTTGAATGAGGAAACGGCCATCGCCCAGAAGGCTTATGAACGATCGGTTCAGATGGTAACCCTAATTATGATAACCGGGCTGCTGCTTGGACTGGGGGTTATTCTATGGGTGATTCCGAGCATCACGCGCGGTCTTAATGTGGTATCCATGATGATTACCAGCTTTGGCAACGGCAAGATGCGGGCAATCCGCCGGATCAAGGTGGCTTCCCAGGATGAAATCGGAGAAGTAGCCCGTGTATTTCAGCGGATGGCTGAGGATATTGAACAGAAGCAGCAGTTGGAGAAGGCTTATGCCCAGGCGCAAAGTGACCAGGCCTGGCTGAATGCCAATATTGCCCGGGTGACCGATCTGCTGCGCGGCGTCAGTTCGCTTGAACAGGTCTCGCAGACCTTCATTAGTGAGTTCACACCTGAGTTAGGGGCCCAGTTCGGGGCGGTCTATCTGAAGGATAAGGATAACCCTAATCTGCTTACGGCTACAGGCTACTACGGCGGCGAGACCGGGATCAAGGTGAAGGCAAGCTTCGAAATAGGCCAGGGGCTTGTCGGGCAAAGCGCCCTGGACAAGAAGGTGATTAAGTTGAACCAGGCACCGGATGATTATATCTCCGTGTCCTCGGGCTTCGGTGATTCCCGTCCTGACCATATTTCGATTTATCCTCTGCTTTTTGAGGACGAGCTTCTTGGTGTAATCGAATTTGCGTCGTTTACACCGTTTACTGTGCTGCACAGTGAGCTTTTGCACCAGCTTGCCAATAATCTCGGTATCATCCTGAACAATATTAACCGCCGGATGGTGGTTGAAGAATTGCTGCGGGAATCTCAGTCGCTCTCAGAGGAACTGCAGTGCCAGGCGGAGGAGCTTCAGACCCAGCAGGAGGAACTGCGCCGTTCTAATGAGAACCTGGAGGAGCAGACGGATGCGCTGAAGCGCTCCGAAGAGCTGCTGCAGCGGCAGCAGGGAGAACTGGAACACTTCAACACTGAGCTGGTCTCCAAAACCCGGGCGCTTGAGGAGCAGGTTCAGGAGGTAGAGAAAAAGAAGGACGAAATTGAACACGCCCGTGTCCAGCTGGAGAAGCAAGCCATGCAGCTTGCCGTTACAAGTAAGTATAAATCGGAGTTCCTGGCGAATATGTCCCATGAGCTGCGGACCCCGCTGAACAGCCTGCTCATTCTTTCCCAGCTTCTCACGGAGAACAAAGAAGGAAATTTGTCGGAGAAGCAGGTGGAATTTGCACATACTATTTATATGTCAGGTGCCGACCTCCTGAAGATGATTGATGAAATTCTGGATCTGTCCAAGGTCGACGCCGGGAAAATGGAGCTGAATTATGAAGAAATCCCGCTGACTGAGCTCAAACTTTTCGTGAAGCAGAATTTCGCCCCACAAGCGCTTAAGAAAGGCCTGTCACTCCGGATATCCTTCGATGAGCCGTTGCCGGACACTTTATTTACGGATAGTCATCGACTTAAGCAGATTTTGCGCAATCTGCTGTCGAATGCCTTTAAATTTACAAGTGAAGGATTCGTAGAATTCTCGGTTAGCCGTGCAGAGCCTGGCCGTCTGCCTGCCTATCTGCCATCCGAATTCGATTATGTCGCTATTGCCGTGAAGGACAGCGGAATAGGGATTCCTTCCGACAAGACAGAGATTGTATTCGAAGCGTTCCAGCAGGTGGATGGTACGACCAGCCGCAAATATGGCGGAACGGGCCTGGGCTTGTCGATCAGCCGCGAATTAGCCCGTTTAATGGGCGGGGCCATCGGGCTGGAGTCGCGTGAGGGGCAGGGAAGCAGCTTTACCCTGTATCTGCCAGTCAAAGGGCACTTCAGTCTTCTTCCGGGAGCTGTTGAGGCTGCCGCAGCCAAAGAAGCGGCAACGCTGGCCGAACATGTGGGAGAACTGCTTCCGGTGAAGACGGGGGATATTATCCCGGCTCCGCTGTCACCTGTCAGCCTGGAAGATGATCGTGAAGGGTTGAGTGCTGAAGATAAAGTAATCCTGATTGTTGAGGATGATGTGAGCTTCGCCAAAATCCTGCTCGAGATGGCCCGCGGACGCGGCTTTAAGGGCCTGGTTGCCCTGCAGGGAGATATAGGCCTGCAAATGGCCAAATCCTTTTTGCCGGACGCGGTTATCCTGGATATTCAGCTGCCGATTATGGACGGCTGGTCGATTCTGCACGAGCTCAAAAGCGCGTCACAGACACGCCATATTCCTGTGCACGTCATCTCCGTTAATGATGAGGTGAAGCAGGGGCTGATGATGGGAGCTATGGCTTATTTAAGAAAGCCTTCCTCCAGACAAGCGCTGGACCGTGCCTTCTCGCAAATTGAGAACTACACTGCCAGCACTCTGAAGCATCTGCTGATTGTGGAGGACGATGAAATTCAGCGCCGGTCGATCATGGAGCTTATCGGCCATGATGATGTCGCCATCACGGCGGTATCCACCGGACAAGAGGCGCTCAGTGAGCTGCGCAAACAGAGATATGACTGCATGGTGCTTGATCTTATGCTGGATGATATGACCGGCTTTGAGCTGCTGGATCAGATCCGTGACGATGAAGAATTGAGTGACTTGCCGATCATTATTTATACAGGCAAGGATCTGGACAGCAAAGAGGAAACAAGACTGCGCAAGTATGCAGAATCCATTATCATCAAGGATGTCCGCTCGCCTGAAAGGCTTTTGGATGAGACCACCTTGTTCCTCCACCGCGTGGAAGCCAATCTTCCGGAAGATAAGCGTAAAATTCTGCAAAAGCTGCACAATAAGGAGGAACTGTTTGAAGGTAAAAAAATTCTGCTCGTAGATGATGATATCCGCAACGTTTTTGCCCTCTCCAGTGTGCTTGAAGGATATCACATGGAGGTGAAGTTTGCTGAGAACGGCCGGGAGGCGCTGGATATGATGATAGAGCAGAATGATTTCGATCTGGTTCTTATGGATATGATGATGCCGGAAATGGACGGATATGAGGCGATGCGCCGGATCCGGGAGATGCCGCAGTATCAAAAATTGCCGATTATCGCCCTGACAGCCAAAGCCATGAAGGAAGACCGGGCCAAGTGTATTGAAGCCGGAGCCTCGGATTATATGAAGAAACCGATCAGTACAGACCAGCTTCTTTCGCTAATGCGGGTTTGGCTGTATTCGTAAGTGTAAAATTGGGGTAATAGCATTACAGCAAGAGCAATTCACCAGTCCGGAAATACGGCCGTGATCAAGGAAGTAGGGATACAATGACAGCGATGGAACGGGGATATGAAGAGCAGGCTGAGAGTGCGGGAAGCAAACAGGAACTGGAGCAAATTGAAATCGAGCTGCTTCTGAACGGTGTTCACCGCTTGTATGGATATGATTTCAGAAATTATGCGCTGCCGTCCTTGAAACGGCGCATCTGGCATCATGTTCATGCAGAGAATGTTCCAAGCATCTCTGCCCTGCAGGAGAAAGTGCTGCATGACCGTGCCTGCTTCGAGCGTTTCGTTTACAGCCTTTCTATCCCTGTCACGGAGATGTTCCGTGATCCTGGCCTTTTCTTGACCTTCCGCCAGAAGGTGATACCACTGCTGAGAACCTATCCGTATATTCGAATCTGGCATGCGGGCTGCTCAACAGGCGAAGAGGTATACTCGATGGCGATTCTGCTTCATGAGGAGGGCCTTTACGACAAGGCGCGTATTTATGCCACCGATATGAATTCCCGCTCCCTGCAGCAAGCCAAAGAAGGCGTTTATGAGATCGGCAAAATGAAGCAGTATACTAAGAATTATATGGAGGCGGGGGGAATCCACGCGTTCTCTGAATACTATACAGCGAAATACAATTCAGTGATTCTGCAGCCTTACTTGCGTAAAAATATTATTTTTGCGGAGCATAATTTGGCGACAGACACTTCATTTAATGAATTCAATGTTATTTTTTGCCGCAATGTTATGATTTATTTCAACGATGAGCTCCGCGACCATGTGCATGGCTTGTTCCATGAGAGCCTCAGCCGGTTCGGAGTGCTAGTCCTCGGTTCCAAGGAATCTATACATTTCACCAGGTTTAGCGACAGCTACGAGCCCCTGGACAGAGTAGAAAAAATCTACCGTAAAAATCAGTAACGGGATAGGAGGGGCCTATGGGGGTTCAAGAACCAATTCATATACTGCTCGTTGACGACCGTCCTGAAAATCTGCTGGCACTGGAAGCAGTGCTGGAGAGTCAGCATTACAAGCTTGTCAAAGCAAATTCCGGTGAAGAAGCGCTGCGGAGTTTATTACGATATGAGTTCGCAGTGATTGTACTGGACGTACAGATGCCAGGCATGGATGGAATTGAAACCGCCAAATTAATTAAAGCCCGGGAGAAAACAAAGGATATTCCGATTATCTTCATCTCCGCAAACAGCAAAGAAGCAGAGCATTTGTTTGCGGGATATTCTGCCGGTGCAATTGATTATATGGTCAAACCCTTCATCCCGCAGATTTTGAAGTCCAAAATTGAGGGCTTCGTCAATATGCATGTTACGAATAAAAAGCATCAGATGCAGTCTATGCTGCTGCAGCAAAAAACACAGGAACTGGAAAAAATCAACGGTGAGCTGATCAAAGCTAAGGAGGCCGCGGAGATTGCCGCCAATGCCAAGACAGAGTTTCTTGCCATGATGAGCCATGAAATCCGCACGCCGATGAATGGTGTCGTTGGCATGATCGACCTGCTGATGGAGACCGAACTGGCTCCTGACCAAAAAGAGTACACGGAGATCATCCGTAAAAGTGCCGACACGCTTATAACCGTGATCAATGATATTCTTGATTTTACAAAAATGGAATCAGGGAAAATGGAAATGGAGGAACAGCTTTTTGATCTCCAGACCACTATCCAAGAGGTATTCAGCCTGTTCTCTGCGGAATCCGGCAAAAAGAATCTGGAGCTGGCTTATTTCGTCGACCAGAGCCTGCCAAGGCTGATTTACGGGGATATGGCCCGCCTGCGGCAGGTTCTTATGAATCTTATCGCCAATGCGGTTAAATTTACCCATCATGGAGGTGTATATCTGGTTGCTTCGAGGCTGCCTTCCACCGACCATAAGGTGATAGTAGAATTTACGGTTAAGGATACCGGAATCGGGATTTCGCCGGAAAAATGCGACCGTCTGTTCCAGCCCTTCTCCCAGCTGGATTCCTCCATGACACGCAAGTACGGGGGGACCGGACTTGGACTTGCTATTTGTAAATCTCTGGTCGAGATGATGGGCGGTGAGATTCGCGTAGAATCCATGGAGGAAAAGGGTGCAACCTTTGTGTTTACCATTCAGGCGTCGATGCCTGAGGATGAGCTCGCCAGAGGTTTTCAAGTGGAAGAGCCGTATGATGCAGTTCAAAAGGCGAAAGCGCGGAAGAAGGCTCTTGTCGTGGATGATCACCCGATTAATCAGCGCCTCATGGTCAGTATGCTGGACAAGCTGGGATATGACTCCGATGTGGCTGAGGACGGAAGCCAGGCAGTGGATCTGGCAAATCAGAATGCCTATGAATTCATATTTATGGACCTGCAGATGCCGGTAATGGACGGGCTTACAGCGACTGCTAGAATACGCTCCGGCAGCGGCGTGTCTGCTGAGAAGGCCGTGATTATCGCTATGACGGCAAATGTCATGGAGGGCATCCAGAGCCGCTGTAAGGCGGCAGGGATGGACGGATATATCAGCAAGCCGCTTAAGCTGAGCAGTATTAAGCAAATGATTGTCCGGTATGCTCCCCATGGCAGCCCGACTATAGAACGGAACGCATCCCTCTTTTAGCGGACATCCAGGAATTACCTTGTAGAAGGATGTCCGTTTTTTGTTTCAAGACTAGGCCTTTAGGGTTATTGGTAAAGAAAACACTTAATCAGGAGAGATTGTCTATGAATACACATAAAAACGAAAAGTTCCACGCAAAGACCCAAACTGAAGGCAATGTTTGTACGGTTTATCTGATTGGAGAACTCGACTTATCCGTCGCTCCGGATTTCCGTCTGGTGATGGAGCCGCTTGTGGGAGATACGGGGCTTGATCTCGTTATTAATCTAAAAGACTTGAGATATATCGACAGCACCGGCATTGGAATTTTGCTCTCGATCCTCAAAGCTAGACACGGCATGGATGTGAAGTTTTCGGTCGAAGAAGTACCGCCGCAAATTCAAAAACTGTTTGATATGACCGGCATTTCCAAATTTTTTGCCCCCCAAGAGAATTCCCACTAGGAAAGGATCGAACTAAGGATGAGTGATGACGTGCAAAAAGTAATTCTTCAGTTACCCGCCAGCGCAGAATATGTCGATATCGTCAGACTGAATTTATATGGAATTGCCTCGAAGATGGGCTTTACCTATGAGGACATTGAGGATATGAAAGTAGCCGTTTCGGAAGCCTGTAACAACTCCGTACTGTATGCTTACGGTCAGGAAGACGGGCTTGTCGATGTGATTTTTGAAGTAGGACCAAGTGCCTTATCCATTACAGTCAAAGATGAAGGGGAGAGCTTTGACGGATTGGATACACCTGAAGCACGCATGACGCTGCATGATAAAGAGCTGAATGATGTTGAGGTAGGCGGACTGGGCTTTTATCTTATGCAGGCACTCATGGATGACGTTAGCGTCGTGAGTGAAGCAGGGAGAGGGACAGTCGTTACCCTGACTAAGCGGCTTAATTTCAGCGAGGAGAAAGTATGAGTGATAAAGTGACTCCCCCAGAGTCCATGAATGAAGCGATAAGCCTGATCTGGGAATACCAGCAGACCAAAGATAATGAAATTGCCACCGTGCTGATCCGTAAATACGAACCGATGGTAAAGATGGCTGCCGGCAAAATTGCCCGCAACCGTCCCGATCTGTATGAAGATCTGTACCAGGTAGGACAGATGGCGCTGATCAGATTGCTTCAGCAATATGACATCAGTCTGGGAATTCCCTTCGAGCCTTATGCGATGAAGAGCATGATTGGGCATATGAAGAATTTCCTGCGGGATAAATCCTGGTACATACAGGTTCCAAGACGGATTAAAGAAAAGGGGGCACTTGTTCAGCAGGCCATCGATGAGCTAACCATCAGATTGGAACGTTCCCCTGCTGTAGAGGAAATTGCTCATTATCTGGATCTTACCGTTGAAGAAACTGTGGAAGTGCTGGCCGGGCGGGAATGTTATCATTATGTATCGCTCGATTCCCCTCTCTCGCAAGAGGAAACAGGTGCCACACTTGGCGAACTGATCAGCTCGGATGCCAACGATTACGAAACTGTGGAGAAACGTATGGATCTCCAGCAGGCGCTGGGCCAGCTTAAGGAACAGGAGCAGCAGGTGCTGCTGCTTGCTTTCCAGGATGGTCAATCCCAGCGCGCTATCGCCCAGAAGCTGGGCGTCTCGCAAATGAGCGTATCGCGCATCCAGAAGCGGGCTACAGAGAAGCTGAAACAGATTATGGCGAACTCTTCCTATTGATTCTTATCGTTAGTCCTCAAGATTAGGACATGCCCATCCTCCCGGATCAGGCATGTCCTTATTTAAATATAAGAATTTATATGTTTTACGTAATAAATTATCCTTCTATTTCCCGCAGAAACGGATACCGTCCTAAACAGGTCGGCAAAGCCGTTTCTTCTTGGTATGTTCAGTTCTTCCGGGCATAGCTATTCCCCCCGCTTGCAGTCCGTACTGTTATCGGGCTGTAAGCGGGGGGAACCAGGGAATGAAGTCAGCTGTTCGCATCAATATACTTTTTAATTTCTCCAAGGTATTCGCCAATAACAGGCACATCCAGGAACAGGCTGAGAATATAGCCGAGTAAACCCAGAATGACAAAGGTACCGAGCGATAACCCTAGACCTCTGGATATGCCGGCCATGAGATTGGTTATAATCCGTTTTTTGGGATCCGTATAATTCTCAAGGATATCCTTGAACTCCGATTTCTCCAGTGAGTCGGCGATCTTATCCAGCCGTGCGTTTAGACGCTTGACCTCATGACGCAATTCGAAGGGATGCTCATCGACTTCGTATGTTTTGGTCTTGCTGCCCGCATCTCCCATAAGGTCTCCCCGCTTTCTTTAGCCTGCGAAGGCTTTGATAAAAATGCAGCTTCATTCTGAGCGATGAAGCTGCATTTTGCATAACAACAGCCAGCTGCGGTGAGCTGGCTGTTCTCAAATTTAAATTGAGCGGCAAGTCACAGCAGTTTAGTAGGAAGACTTGTACGAGGCTTTAACTTCCTCTTTGACATCCTTAGCATCATCTGCAACCTCTTTGGAAGAGTTTGTGGCTTCTTCGGCCACATCGGCTGAGGCATCTTTTACATCAGAAGCGATATCACCGGACGCCTCGGATACAGTGTCACCGATTTTTTTGCCGGTTTCCTGCAGGGTAGCCGCGATTTGCTGTTTACTGTCGCTCACTGTGGTGAGGATATCGGAGGCTTTAGCCGATACCGTGCTCGCCAGATCCGTTGCTTTTTCTCCAACCGTAGTGGCAATAGACTTGGTTTTGTCCGTTACGACGCCAGCTACTTCCTTGGTTTTGTCAGTAGCCAGTGTGATCTTATCAGACAAGTCACTGCGCATTTCACGGCCGGGCTTAGGTGCGAACAACAGCGCGGCTGCGGCTCCTAGCAACCCTCCGATAAAGATACCTTTGAAAAAAGTGCTGCCGCTTTCTACCGGGAATTCTGTCTCTGCTTTATTCATCACCAATCACTCCTCATTAGAATATGGGGTTCAGGATGGCCTGACGTTCTTACTTCGTATATAAACGTTGAGGTATAGGCTGAAACAGCAGAGCAGCATAGGAAAGATTACCCAAGCATAGAAGAGGATCAGGGAATAAATAGAGGGTGATATCATGTAAACAGCGGTATTTGGAACTTTACAAAATATGCGGGTAGCAGATTATGCACCTCCCAAAAAAGGCTTCAAGACCTATAAAGCTGAGATGTGGTTGCTGGAATATTATTGAAAATACAATGATTGACGGGGAAGTGAAGGGGGTAAGAAATACATAATCAAGCGCCTATCACCCTAGAAAGCGGGGAGAAAGCTCCCTTATTTAAGAATAAGGATACTCACATCTTTGGAGGTGCAAAAGTTATGATTAAAGTAGTCACATCAGCAGAGCGCCACACATCCAATAGAGAATGGATACACAGCGAGTTCAGCTTTTCGTTTGCCGATTATGATGATCCCAGCAATGCGCATTTTGGCCTACTTCTGGCCCATAATGATAATGAGCTGAAGCCGGAGCAAGGGATGCATGAGCATCCCCATCATGACCTGGAGATCATCACTTATGTTGTTTCCGGGGTGCTGAAGCATCAGGATGACCTCGGCAATCATGCGGATCTTCAGGCAGGCAGCGTGCAGGTTATGAGTGCAGGTACGGGGATTCATCATTCGGAAACCAACCCGTCGGCCAGCGAAGATGTAAGATTCCTGCAGATCTGGCTGCTTCCGGACCGCCCGGGGCTTCCGCCGACCTGGGATGCGAAATTTTATCCCCGTGAAATGAAATTCAATACGATGCTGCCGGTGGCTTCCGGAAAGGGTGCAGAGGGAGCACTTGAGCTGGGGGAGGACGTCACGATTTACCTGTCTGTACTCGAGACGAACAGGGAACTTTATTATCCGCAGATGGAGGATCGGCGCACACATATTTATCTGATCTCCGGCCATCTGGAGGTAGGCTGCAGCGAAGGGATTTTCCACCTGCAGCCTGGCGATGCCGCCCGTATCCGCAAAAGCTGTGATCTGACCCTGAAGGGTACCAGCAGCGAAGGCGAAGCGGAGTTTCTGCTGATCGATCTTCCGTAAGGATGAAGAAAATAGTCTTATCAACAGCAAAGAAGCTCCCCGCCTTATGGCCATCCAGCGGATGGATTTGTAAGGCGGGGAGCTCTGTTCATATCCGGGTGCTTATTTTTGCCGAAGGCGGCCAAGCTCGGAGACAAGCGCCTCCACCTGGGAGATGCTTAGCCTGTCACTGCCCATCGCTACCTCATAAATATCAAGTATATCCTCATAGTTGTCTACCGAGAAAGCGGATGCCTGCATGGCTGCCGCGCTGGCCATTTTGAGCTTGCTCTTGATGCCCTCAATCATATATTCCACATTTTCCTGGCTGGGCTGTGTTAAATCCATGGAGTGCAAACAGTCCTTTCTGCGTATGATGATTTGGTGTAAAGGCTCTTCCGCGAAGGTCAACCAATCGTTTCTTCTGATGTATTTTATCATGACTGGGCAAGGAAACACCATTTTTTTGTCTGCTCCCCTGAAATCATGTTAAATTAAAGGGAATAAACCACAGTATCATCATGTAAAGGGGGCTAGGAGAGGTGGCAATCAGGGAACAGGAAAGCAGAAAACGGATCAAAATGGATGCAGGAAAGCTGAGTTCCTTCTTCCAGGAGATCGCAGCCCGGCATTCGGCTGAGAGCATCACCTTTCTGTGTATCGGGACGGACCGGTCCACAGGAGATGCCCTGGGTCCCTTGACCGGCAGTAAGCTGCAGGAGTATGGTTTCCCGCATGTCATCGGCACGATGCCGGCACCCTGTGATGCGGATAACCTCATCGGGCGAATGGCGGAAATACCGGAGGGGCAGCTTATTATAGCCATTGATGCTTGCCTGGGCCCGCCGGCTGCGCTCGGCTTTTATTTTGCTGCCAGTCAGCCGTTGCGTCCGGCACAGTCAGTAGGATTAAGCCTGCCTGAAGTAGGGAACTACAGTCTCGCTGCCATTGTTGATGTGAATGGTCCGCGGCCGTACCGGACGCTGCAGACGACACCGCTGCACCGGGTAATGGTCATGGCTGAGCAGATTGCACTGGCTGCGGCTAAAGGCTTCGGGCTCGTTTCAAGTTGATGTGTTCTGATTAATATTAAGGATAAGCTCAATTCGGATTGAGTTACTACATAGAAAGAAGGAAGCCGTCATGGAAAATGTTCGTTGTGAAGGAAGTAATATTTGTTACAGTGATCAAGGGCAGGGCGAAGTCATTGTACTGCTACACGGCTTCTGTGGAAGCTCTGCTTATTTTGAACAGGTCATTCCGCTCCTGAGCAGCAGCTACCGGGTCATTGCTCCCGATCTGCGCGGTCATGGAGCATCGGATGCTCCACTGGGTGCATACAGCATTGACCAGATGGCAGATGATGTTCTTTCCTTGCTGAATGCGCTGGAAATTACTAATGTGTATCTGCTGGGTCATTCTCTGGGCGGCTATATCACGCTATCCTTTGCGCAGCGCCATGGTTCCCGCCTGAAAGGGTTCGGGCTGATTCACTCCACGGGCTACCCGGATAGTGACGAGGCGAAGGAGAAACGCCTGAAAAGTGTCAGCACCATTCAGAACGACGGAATTACTGCCTTTGTGGATAGTCTGGTACCCGGATTGTTTGCCCCGGGAGCAGCGCCGCAGCTGCTGGAACGGGCTAAGGAAATCGGCTACAAGACACCGCCGCAAGGTGCAGCAGGTGCCGCTCTGGCGATGCGGGAACGCCCGGACCGCCGTGATGTGATCTCTGCGACAGCCCTCCCGGTGCTGCTCGTAGCCGGTGCAGAAGACACCCTGGTGCCGGCTGAACGAACCTTTACGTCGGATAAGGCTAACGTGACCAAGGCGACCATTTCCGGGGTAGGGCACATGAGTATGTATGAAGCACCGGAACGTCTGGCAGAGGTCATTAAAGACTTTGTTCATGCACCGGTAACCAAGAAATAAGGGTTAAGTCCAAAAAATGAACCGAGCAGTAAATTCTCCTTTGACGGGGAATTACTGCTCGGTTTTTTTGGCGGGATTGGCGGCTATCAGTAAACGTTCTATTGAAACTTGCGGATTGCCGGAATGCTGAGTACAAAGGCAGCACAGAGTAAGCCAAGCCCTGAGAAGATCGCAATAGTTGGAATGCCGCCGATAAGATCAGCCAGCCAACCGACTGTAATGTAGCCGACCGGCAGCAAGGCGAAGGAGCCCAGCAGGTCAAGACTGGCTACACGCCCGAAGGCTTCCTGCGGAACGAGCTCCTGCAGGCTGATTTCCCAGATCAGGCCGAAGATCATCAGGCCGAAGCCTTCTACCGCGAATAAGGCGATAGCCGCCCCTGCATTCGGAATAAACGGCATCAGGAACAGGGCGAGACAGCTTAGGATTACCCCGCCGTAGGCCATAATTCCCCGATGGGTCCATTTCTGGCGCAGACTGTATAGCAGCCCTGCAATAATGGCTCCGGCACCGGAACAGGTGACGGCAAGTCCGTATACGTAAGGGGGCCAGCCGTGGTGAACCTTGAACAGCCAGGGGATAAGGATGCTGGTGACTCCGGCATAACAGATATTGAAGAAGGAGAAGGTAATGATTGTGATCCAGAGCCAGGGATGGCTGCGCAGCACAGCGATGCCTTCTTTGAAGTCATCGATCCAGTTAGGGGCAGCGGCCGGGGCTGCAGCTGCTTCTAGGGTGTGAACGGAGTCAACAGAGTGTTTCGGCTGCAGTCTCAGCATCAGTGCTTTGCGAAGATAGATCAGGCAGTACAGGGAGATTACATAGGTAAATGCATCAATCCCGAAGCCGATACCTGCAGATAAATGAGTAACAAGCAGGCCGCCGAGAGAAGGGCCGATCAGCCGGACGGTCTGAGTGCTCATCTGGGTCAGTGAATTGGCTGCAATCCGGATATCGGCTGTGAACACAGTAGCCTGAGTCGCAGAGTATGCAGGCCGGAAGAGGCCGTCAAGCAGGCCGTAGAATCCCATGAATACGTACAGCAGAGGTATACTTAATATACCGGTCAATGAGAATACAGCTATCGCAACCATAATAACGAAGCGGGCAATATCGGCCGCCATCATAATCTTGATCCGGTCGTAGCGGTCCACAATATGACCGGATATCGGCAGCATAATCACATTAGGCAGCATATATATGGCCATTACGAAGCCCATCGTCTTCGTGGAGCCGGTCATGGAATAGACCAGAACAGGCAGAATCACCATAGTCACCGAGCTGCCCAGGAAGGAAATCAGATTTCCCAGCCACAAGTAGGGGAAAGCACGCGAATTCGCAAACAGAGCTGTAAAGTTCCGCATGGGATTGCGGCTGGCAGATTTGGTTGCAGTTACCGGATTCATTCAGGGACTCACCTCCGGTTCTGACGAAGAATCTGTATGAGGCAAGCGCCCGATGACGAACTCCACGCCATACTCATCACCCTGGGTAATCTTGGACTCCCAGGCGGTGATCACCTGCATGAGCTCCCGCTGAAAAGCGGCTAATTCCGCGGAGGATAAGGTCAGCCGGGTGGTGAAATGTTCAATCTTGTCTTCAGTGCGGAACTGAAAGCCCCTAAGGTTCTCGGAATGGAAGAAGGTCCCCTTGGAGCGGTAAAACTTCTGAATGACCCCTCCGGCGGCTTCCGTGCGGACGAGCTCCAGTAATCCGCCTTCAAACAGCTTGATAATATGGTAGTGGATGTTGCCGGGGGTTTTGTGCAGCTTCTCGGCTACCTGTTTAGAGGTTAGCGGCTCATCCGCGAGCGCATGCATGATTTTGATCCGCAGTGCGCTTTCCAGCAGTTTGTTCTGCTCCTCTGTTATGGAGAGTGGAGGCAGGACATGACCATTCGGTTGTCCAGAATCCTGATGCTCCTGTGTTTGCCCAATCTTTGGATCCTTCATTTTCATAACGCTCCTTATCCACTAATCTAGGTTCTTAAATTCAAACGATCTACATAATAGTTCGATCTGTAATCCAGATTGATTAGAATAAACCCATTATATCGGCAGTTTTCTTTTTCTGTCAATGATTTCAATTTTCTTTAAGATGATGGTTTTCTTACTATGGGGCATCCGGTGGCGCACAAGGATGGAATGGTTTAACCATCAGTAGTCAGAATTCCCCTACTTCTAAAGTGGTGGGATGAATGGCTACGGTCTTTCTCACCTAAGAAAATATGTAGCCTAAAACAGGAACATTTGTGCTATAATGTTTGTGAATTTATGGAAAGAGGTTGCGTAGCATGCTCGTTCTTAAAGCGTATAAGTATCTCATCTATCCAAACCATGAGCAACAGGATTATTTAGCGAGCGTATTCGGGGCCGTCCGCTTTATCTACAATAAGATGCTTGCGGATAAAATCGAACATTATAAAAGGGCCGGGAACATGCTCCGTACGACACCTGCCAGATACAAGAAAGAATTCCATTGGCTAAAAGAAGCAGACAGCCTTGCCTTAGCTAATGCTCAGCTTAACCTGGAGAAGGCTTATAAACAATTCTTTCGGAATAAGAATACTGGATTCCCCAAGTTCAAAAGCAAGAAAACGAACAACAACAGCTTTACAACAAACAATCAAAAGGGAACAATAGCGATTGAAGGCGGAACGCTCAAAATTCCGAAGCTAAAGACAAAAATCCGGATCAAGGTCCATCGTTCATTCACTGGGCAGATCAAATCATGCACCCTCTCTAAAACACCATCAGGCAAATACTTTGCTTCCGTTTTAGTTGAAACAGACATAGTCCCTTTAGCTAAAGCAGAAAAGACGATTGGGGTTGATCTAGGACTGAAGGACTTTGCCGTTACTTCCGAAGGTGAAGTGTTCGCCAATCCTAAACATCTTCGTACATCTGAAAAACGGTTAAAGAAGCTACAAAAGGACTTGTCACGAAAGAAGAAAGGGAGCCAGAACCGATATAAAGCAAGGCTGAAAGTCGCCAAGCTACATGAAAAAATAGCAAATCAACGTAAAGATTTTTTACACAAAACGTCCACCCAGCTGATAAACGATAACCAAGTGATCGTTATGGAAGACTTGCGTGTAAAGAACATGATGCAGAACCATAAGCTATCTAAAGCCATATCCGAAGTCTCATGGAGTATGTTCAGAGAAATGCTTACCTACAAATCGAAATGGTACGGTAGAGAATTAATTATTGCCCCAAAAAACTTTGCAAGCAGTCAACTATGTTCCTATTGCGGCTACAAGAATGCAGAGGTAAAGAGCCTGGCTGTACGTCAATGGTCCTGCCCTGCATGTCATACAGAGCACGACAGAGACCGGAATGCTGCTATGAATCTTCTGAAACTAGCCATGTAAATGGCACTTGGCGGGTTAGGAACTAACCTATAAGCTTGGGTAAACTTGGAGCAGTAGCTCTATTGACCAAGAAGCACCCACCTCTTAGGTGGTGTGTAGTTCACAGCAATCTAATAATCTGGTAACTGCGGCTTTTTTGAAAATATGCACAGGACGCAGCCTCGGGGAGGGTGTACAGGATGTTCCGAAGAGATTATATCGTCCGGATGATTGAGGATATGACGGCCATGGTGGCCAAAGTGTTTACGCTGAAGCAGGAAAAGAAAATAACAGAAGCCTTATGGGAAGTAGATGAGCTGCTGGGCCGGCATTTCCGCCTGAACTCCCGCCTGTTAAACTCCTTGTCCGTAGAGGATATTATTGATATGTACCGGTTAGGCGGCGTAATTGAGTCCGACAAGCTGCAGGGTGTGGCCCGGCTGCTCAAGGAGGAAGGCGGCATTTATGCGGCAGAAGGCAATACCGAAGCGGCGCTGTTCCGGTCGATGCGGTCACTGCATTTGTTTCTGTACGCGGACCTTCATGGTGCCGACCGAGATCTGCTAAATATGACGCAGGAAATCGATGAGCTTCTGAATGAAGTAGAGGCTTACCGGCTTCCGGTCAAAACGGAACGGCTGCTGCTATCGTATCTGGAATCTGTTGGCCGCTATGCCAAGGCGGAAGACAGTTTGTACCGGTTGTGGGAGCAGGGCGAGGATGTTGCGGCAGAAGGGCATAAGCTTTACGGCCGGCTGCTGCTCACGGCGCCGGAGGTTTTGGAACTTGGCGGCCTGCCGCTGGCAGAAGTAAGACAGGGGCAGGCAGAGTGGGAGAAGCTTACCACTGCGGCAAGGCAGGAGACGAATCTGCTCTAAGCACGCTGGGCATGCTATAATATAATGATATTAAGGAGAGCCTGCTCTTCATTTTTAAATGCGAAAGTGAGATGTACCCTGTGGAATCTTTGAATACATTAATAGTGCAGGTGATTAACAGCCGCACCTTAATTACGGCAACCTTAAGTCAGCTGCGCAGCAAAGGTGAGGTGACCTACACCAAGGTGCAGGTCAAACCCGTCGAGCTTAAAGGGAAGCTGCATTATCAGTTTGCCTACTATACCGGACCGAAGGTTGAGCACCGCAATATCCCTGCGGAGGAAGCTGCCGGAGAAATGATGTCGCTGCTGCGGGCAACGTTCCGCCAGGCGCTGCTGTGTACCGTGGAAGCGGACTACCAGGTGCTGATCAGCAAAAAATACAAGGTATCGATCCTTACGAAATCAGCCAGTAAGCAGGAGGCGCCTGACTTAGCCCATAACCGCAAGAAACAGTATGTGCTAGATGAGGGGGAGCCGGTTCCGTTCCTGGTCGAGCTGGGCATTATGAACAGCGAAGGCAAGGTGCTCGCCAAGAAGTACGACAAGTTCCGCCAGATCAACCGCTTTCTGGAGATGGTTGAGGATGTGCTGGCCGATCTGCCGGCCGGACGGCCGCTGACGATTGTTGACTTTGGCTGCGGCAAATCTTATCTCACGTTTGCGCTGTACCATTATCTGGCTGTCCGCGAACGGCGGGAGCTGAATATTGTCGGCCTTGACCTCAAAGCTGATGTGATCGAGCACTGCAGCCAGCTTGCAGCCAAGCTTGGATACAGCCAGCTGCGCTTCCTGGTGGGTGATATTGCCGATTACAATGAGCTGGATCAGGTGGATATGGTCGTAACGCTGCATGCCTGTGATACAGCAACGGACGCTGCTCTGGAAAAAGCGGTCCGCTGGGGGGCTTCGGTCATCCTCTCTGTACCGTGCTGCCAGCATGAGCTGTTTAACCAGATTGAGAATGACGTGCTTAGCCCGCTGTTGTCGCATGGAATTCTGAAGGAGCGCTTCTCGGCGCTGGCTACCGATGCCATCCGGGCCAAGCTGCTGGACCTGATGGGCTACCGGAGCCAGCTGCTGGAATTCATCGATATGGAGCATACCCCGAAGAACATCCTTATCCGTGCCGTCAAAAGTACGAGCGGCGACAATGCCGCCAAATGGCGCGAATACAGCACATTCCGCGATTTTCTGGGGGCCAAACCTTACCTTGAACGTGTCTGCGCCGACCTGCTGCCTGCTGAGACTACAGTTCAGAGCTGAAGGCTGCCGGAACAGCCAGACAGGTAATTCATAAGCGGATTTGATTAAGTAATCGCATAATAACGTACAGGACAGCATGCCTCTAAGCGGGGCGGCTGTCCTGTTTGTTTGTGTGTAGGGTTTACTCAGCCCTTACTGTTACTTTAGGTTAAATCTGGAAATACTTATTAGCAACTTGGCCATCCGGGAGTAATGAGATGAGTAATAAGGGAATGGTACGGCTGCAGGTTGTTGCGGCTTGGGGGAGCGGGATACTGGTGATAACGGCCGCAACTGCAGCTTGTCTGCTGCGCGGGATGTTTTTTGCCCGGGAGATGTATAGCGTGCTGGCCGTATGGTTTGTACTGTGTGCCGTTGTTACTGCTGCTGGTTTGGCTGGCGGATGGAAGCGGAGCAGTCACAGCCAATCCCAAAATAGAATAACTGCAAGTTCAATCTCTATCAATGGAGGATACAAAAGAGGCGGGACCGCGGTGAAAATCATACTGGGTGGTCCGCTGCTGATCCTTGTCCTGTATGCCATTCATTTACTGCGAAGTCCTTTATCCGTGCAAGGCACTGTCAATGAGCTGCTGCGCTGGGGACTCTATTCCTGCTTCGCCCTTGCTGCTTTTCTGTGCGCGGGAACCCGCTGGGGATCCCGGCTGCTGGCAGTAGTCTGGCACGGGCTGGGCATAACAGTCAGTCTCAGTGCTCTGCTGACTGTGTGCGGCGGACTGCCGCTTCGCTTTGCTGTTGCCTATACGGCTTCGCCGGAAGTCAGTGCGACGGGGGCCAGACTGGGCGGGCTGCTCCAGTACCCGAACGCCTTTGGCGCCGTGATGGCAGTCTTTCTGCTGGAGCGGATGTTTGCACTTGCCGCCGGTGATGCAACGGTGCGTTATTGCTCGCGCGGGGAACACCGCGCGTTCCGTGCTGCGAGGCAGCCGCTGCGCATGCTGCCTCTGTTCCCGTACGCCGCCGCGCTGCTGCTCAGCGAGTCGCGCGGCGCGCTGCTGGCTGCGGCCTGCGCGGCCGCCGCAGCCCTGCTCTGGAAGCGGCGGCTGGCCGCGCCGCTTCTTGCCGCCGGCGCCGCGCCTGTAGCCGCCG
>NZ_LN831203.1:0-18633 GCF_001368795.1 Paenibacillus ihuae | reverse complement strand
TGTGGCTGTGCCGCCGCAGCCGGCGTGCGGCGGGCGGGACCCGCGCCGCGCTGCTGCTGGCGGCGGTGGCGCTCTGGACGGCGGCGGGCACCGCCGTCCTCGGCCAGCTGCGCGAGCGGATCAGCGCACCGTCTGCGACGGTCGACGCTCGCGGACTGATGTACCGCGATGCCTGGAAGCTCGCGGGGGAAGCGCCCTGGCTGGGGCAGGGGGGCGAGACGTGGCACTGCGCGTACCTCGCCGCCCAGTCCCGCCCCTATGTAGGCAGCCAGGTGCATAACGGTTATCTCGACTTCCTGTTGAACCTCGGAATTGCCGGTGTTGCCGTTCTGCTGCTCTTGCTGCTGGCAGCGGTCTGGATGACCGGCAGGGACGCCCCGAGGCTGCTGCCTCCGCTCCTTGTGATCGTCCTGCATGCGGCGGCCGATTTCGACTGGAGCTACGGCCTGAGCTGGCTGCTGCTGTATTTGCTGCTGGCGATGGCACATGCCGAATCCCGGCAGCTTGTAAGCGCCGCCTCTGGAGCGCCGTCTGTCCCCGTACCGCCAGTCTTTAACCGCCGGTCTCATATACGGAGCTTCATGGGGGTGAAGCGGGCGGGGCTGCGGCTAATCCTAATCTGTATTTGTCTGGCGTTCAGTCAGCTTTCCTTTCAGATGATGATGGGGGGAAGATTGTACAGTCAGGCAGTCCGCACCGCTGAGCCTGCGGTTCAGATCATGCTGCTCCGGGAATCCCTTGCATGGAATCCGCGGGATCCCAAGGCCGCTGTGCTTCTCGCGGGGCTGCTTCCGGGAGAGCAGGGAAGAGACCTGCTCCGGAACAGTCTGATCTATGCTCCGGAGGACCCTGGTTTACATTGGGCACTGGCGGGGTCTTATATGGCAGGCGCAGATCCGGGGAAGGCGCTGTACTGGTTGCGGAGAAGCTTGCAGCTTGACGGCTTTAATGCTGCCAAGCAGGCAAAAGCGGCAGAAGGCATACTGGAGCTGGGGCGGCGTAATTTGGTGAGGGGGGACCGGCAGGGAGCTGCTGCCAGCGCTTCTGCCGGGCTGGAGCTGCTGAGGCAATACCGTCTGCTGGCGTTTCAGGAGCGTAGTGAAGGCAGGCAGCACAATGACCGCCGATTCGAATATACCGAGTCGGCGGATAAGCTGAATATGGAGCTGAAGGAGCTGCTTGCAGTGGTTTACCAGGGGCAAACAGCTCCACGTGGCATCCGTTTATACCCCGCTCATACCTTCATCTGCCGGGCGATCAGCCAGGAGTAAACGTATGGAATGATCGTCGCGATCAGCAGGGCTGTGATAATCAGGCTGATGGACAGGCTCTTCGGCATAAAAGCACCAAGCGCAATCAGCATTCCGCCGATCGTCCACATATACCCGGAGAACCGGTGGGTCTTCCGCCACACCTCAGGACTTGCGAGCGTCCACGGTGTCCGGATGCCTGTGAAATAGTTATCTTTAATCTGCGGCATATAATTGCCGAGTGCTATAAATAACACCCCGATAGCCGCGATAGCTATTTTACCTGCCGCCAAATTCTCATTCAGACCCTTGGCTACAGAAAGCACCAGTACGGCATCGAACAGTATCCCTACAGCCAGGCGGATCATTTTATAAGCATTTTCAAATTTGCTGTAGTTCTCTCTCTTTGGGTCAATCCGGCGGATGAACTGCATAGCAATTGGGAAAATAAGGCCCATAAATGCCCCTAGAGCAATGATCGAGCCTTTGGGCCAGTAAGAGTTGACCTCTCCGGTAATGCTGAATTGGGAAGGAAGCTGCGCGGGCAGTTTGCTGTAATTGATCAGTGCATAACCCAGTGCGAGTACTCCAAAAATCACAATCAGCGTGTCCTGCCATTTCCATTTGAAATCCTTCATAATACTAGTCCTCCTTGTCAGAACTGTTTTTCCCTGTGCCGGTTAACTCCAGGAACCATCCGAGCACCTCTTCAAGCACAGTCGTATCGAGCGAATACACAATAAACTGTCCCTTGCGCTCATCCTGTACCAGACCGGCATGCTTCAGGGCACTGAGGTGATGCGAGATGCTGGGCTTGGTCATCTGAAAATAATCGGCGATTTCCCCGGCGGTCCGGTCCTTTTCACGCAGCAGCCGGATAATCTGTCTTCGGGTTGGATCAGCGAGCGCCTTGAAGGATTCATTCATTCTCAATCCAACCTTTCGATATTTAAATAATTATCTAAATGTATAATCGCATTCAATTTATTAATTGTCAATACTTGAATGAATTTAGCCAAAGAGCCGTTTTCCGGACAAGGAATCTGGCCCTTTATTATCCGCGATTACAATCCGTAATCAGTGCTGCTCAGCACTATACTTAAAGGCTGATATGCAGGCGGCCCCCGCAGCTTGGCCTCAAGTAGAAGTCGTAAGCCCGCATATGCTAGAATAGGCTAGGAGAAGCTGGGTACATAGAGCAGAGGAAGGCCGGGTTCTCAGCCGGATAAACTCTGTATAAAACGGGAGGTGGAGCTGCATATGCACTATATTTCTGATCTGATCTCGCATTTATTTGAATGGATTCAAAGTCTTGGCTATTTTGGGATTATGATCGGGCTGATGATTGAAGTGATTCCGAGTGAAATTGTGCTCGCGTACGGCGGCTATCTGGTTTCACAAGGTGATGTTAATTTTTTCGGAGCGGTTCTTTTTGGTACGGTTGGCGGTGTAATTGCCCAGATTTTTGTATACTGGATCGGCCGTTATGGCGGAAGGCCTGTACTGGAGAAGTACGGCAAGTACATTTTATCAAGAAAAAACATATCGACCATTCCGAGGAATGGTTCAAAAGGTACGGCACTGGTGTCATCTTTACCGCGCGCTTTATTCCGGTTGTCCGCCACGCCATCTCTGTGCCTGCCGGAATTTCACGCATGCCGCTGGGTAAATTCACCTTGCTCACAACGCTTGCAGTAATTCCGTGGAGCACCCTCTTTGTTTATTTGGGCTATACCCTTGGCGATAAATGGGAGACGATTGATGAGGTCGCCGCTGAATATACCCATGAGCTGATTCTGGCCGCAATTGCTGTTATCGTAGTATACTTCCTGTTCAAATGGTACAAATCCAAAAAGAAAGGTAGTGCAGTATGAAACAGAATGTAGCTCATAAATTTGGTAAGGGCCTGAGTCCACGCCAGTTCGTAGAGAGCATGACCAAAAATCAGCAGGCCTTTGAATCCTGGTACGAGAAATTTGCCTGGGACAACGGGGAAGACCGTGAATATTTCGAGAGCCTGAACCACCGCGATGACCTGCGCGTGCTTATTCTGGCTGCGGACTGGTGCGGGGACGTTGTGCGCAATGTGCCGGTCGTGTTCCGGATTCTGGAGACTGCGGGCATCAAGACTGAAGTGCTGATTCTGGAAGAGAACCAGGAAGTTATGGATGATTTTCTGACCATGGGCGGAAGATCCGTGCCTGTTGTCATTTTTGCCGATACCGGCGGTTATGTTCTGGGTCACTGGGGGCCACGTCCGGAACATGTGCAGTCACTGATGCGCACCTTTAAACAGGAGAACCCGGACCGGGAAGCAGCCGACTATGAGAGCAAAATCGCGGAGGTCCGCAAGGCAATGGGGCAGGCCTACGGGGAAGGAACGGAGTCACACGCAGTTATTGCCAAAGAGCTGCGCAGCCTGATTTCCGGCTTCTGATCGGTATGCTGAATATTCGTTCCTATAATCTGGGACCGCTCCAGACCAATGCCTATCTGTTAACCGGAGCTGATCCGCAGCGCGGCGTGATTATCGACCCCGGCATGAATCCGGCTGCGCTTGTGCGTGCTACAGAAGGTATGGAAATCGAAGCGATCCTGCTGACGCATGCCCACTTTGACCATATCGGCGGTGTGGATCAAATCCGCAAAGCGAAGAATTGCCCTGTATACTTGCATGCCTTGGAGAGTGAATGGCTCGGCAGCCCCAAGCTGAACGGTTCACTGATGTGGCCGGATGCCTCACCCCCGATAAGTACAGCACCTGCGGAATATGACCTTGCAGAGGGTCAAACACTGAAGCTGCTCGGACTCACCTTCCGTGTATTTCATACCCCGGGCCATTCACCGGGAAGCGTCAGCTTCCTGTGCGGGAATGACCTGTTTTCCGGGGATGTCCTGTTTAAACTCGGTGTAGGACGCACAGATCTGCCCGGAGGCCGCGAGCGGGATCTGATCGATTCCATCCGCGGTAAGCTCTACCGCCTGGACGAAGAAGTGAAGGTGTACCCGGGACACGGCCCGCGGACGACCATCGGTTTCGAGCGGCAGAACAATCCTTATGTGCCTATGCAGTGATGCTATTCTATACCAAGCGACAAAAAGCGGGAAAATAGAGATGGACAGAAAGATACAAAGTTGCTACAATACTGTTAATTAAATGTAACATTTACCTCGCGAAGCACGCAGACTGCGGAATTAATCCCGGTTTGCGTTCTTTTTTTGTTTATATACAGGTTTAGTTCGTATGGGAGGCAGAGCATTGAAGAACGATATATACTATCGTCTGGATAAAGGACAGCAGAAAACAACGGGAGAGAGCGCTGAAGATATCGGATTTTATCCCCCGGCTGTTAATGATGCTTCAGGCGGAGAGAAGACACGGAGCAGACTGTATTTCTGGAGGTTTCCCGGCGGACACGGGAGTATTCAGCCTTGGCGGCGCAGATTGTGGGAGCTGCAAAATTATTTGGACCGTGAATGAACGATTTGCTGTACCTGTTCGTATTACAGATGTGAATGAATGAAGAAGGGAATGTAGGGGCCAATGAGCGACGGGACGCTGGAGTTGATCAAGCGGGCGCAGCAGGGCGATGCCTCGGCGCTGGCTGAGCTGCTGCGGGAACATTATACCTTCTTGTTCAAATATTTAATCAAAGCTACCATGGATCCCTCTCTGGCGGAAGAGCTTGCCCAGGATACCATGGTGCGCTGCATGGAGAAGATCGGTACGTATAACGGGTCCTCTTCGTTCTCCTCCTGGCTGATCACGATTGCTACCCGGTTATATATTGACCGTAAACGGCGCTGGAAGCGGGAGACGCAGTGGTTCCGCCAGGAGCGGGGTGCGGCGGCCATCCGCTGGCGGTTTGAGAGCCGCAATATGGAGTGGAGTGAAGTGCTTGATGCGCTTTCCAGGCTGCCCTTACCCCAGCGGGTGGCTGTATTGCTGAAACATTATTACGGCTATAGCTATGAGGAGATCGGCATTATTGTTGAGACTGCTGCCGGTACTGTTAAATCACGTGTGTCTGCAGGTCTTCATCAACTGCGAAAGGAGCTGAAAGAGGATGAGAAATGATATAGATCATGAGGAGCTGCTGAATAAGCTGTCAGCCGGGCTTGAACGTCTGGATGCACAGTATGACGATATCTCCCCGCCATCCTTGCCGGCAGTGGAGCAGTTTCTTGCCGCAGAAGGCCTTCGCCGGCGCCGTCAGAGCCGTAAGGAACTGCTGCTGTTTTGGTTTGTAGCCTTGTTCCTCCTCATGATCATCTTGACTGTTCTGGGCAATGCACCTGTAATCTATTGGATACTCCAGGCAGCCTTTCCCCTCGCTGCACTCGGCGGCTATGCAGTAACACGGTTCAGACTGCGACGGGAGGATGGGGAACAGTGAAGGAGCTGCAGGACGTGCCTTATTGGCTGTGGGCGTGTATCGCGGCTGTGCTGCTGCTGCAGGGAACCTGGCTTTTCCGCGATGCGCGTAAGCGGGATAAAGGAAGGATGGCGTGGTTTTGGGGTCTGTGGGGACTGACCGGGGCGCCTACTCCGATAATTGTCTATCTGCTGGTTGTTATTTTGCCGGACCGATGGAGAACGGGTCAGAAGCGCTGACCTAGATAAACTTTACTTGCTTAGCAGAATACAATAAAGGGTTTTGGGGGTATGGAAACATGGACGAGGTGAACTGGGGGTTGATTTGGCCGCTGGTGGCTTTACAGGCTCTGCTGGCAATTATCGGACTGTTTTCTCTGGCTAAGGCGGAACAGGTCCGGGGGCCAAAGTGGCTATGGGTACTCATATTGCTCTTCGGCAATCTTCTGGGCAGCATAGCGTATTTTACAGTTGGAAGGAAGGAAAGCTGATGACGCTGCTTGAAGTGACAGGATTAAGCAAGAGCTACGGCAAGCAACGCTCCGTAGACAACATCAGCTTTGAAATCGAAGCGGGGCAATGTGTAGCCCTGCTGGGTCCGAATGGTGCGGGAAAGACAACCACGCTGCGGATGCTTGCTGGGCTTCTGCCGCCTTCCGCGGGTCAGATATCTTTTAACGGCAGTCCGCCGGGAACCGATTACCGTAAGGAACTCGGATATTTGCCGCAATCACCGGCTATGTACCGCTGGATGAGCGGGCTGGAATATGTGGTCTTCGCGGCCAAGCTGAGCGGCATTCCTTCCCGGGAGGCGGCTAAGGTGTCTGCTGCAGCCCTGGAGAGGGTAGGCCTTGCCGCCGCCGGCCGCAGGCGCATAGGCGGCTACTCCGGAGGGATGAAGCAGCGTCTGGGCCTGGCACAAGCGCTGGTTCACCGTCCCAAGCTGCTGCTGCTTGATGAGCCAGTCTCGGCGCTTGATCCGATCGGCCGCAGGGAAGTGATGGAGCTGCTCCGGGAGATCCGCGGGGAGACCACCGTCATTTTCTCTACTCATGTGCTGCACGATGCCGAAGAAATATGCGATAACGTTATTTTAATGAATCAGGGTACGATCGCAGTGCAGGGAGAACTGTCACAGCTCCGCCTGCAATATAGCCTGCCAGTGATCCGGTTGTCAGTGGAGACTGGAAGTGCAGCAGCCGGGTGGCTGGAGAGTCTTGCCCTGAAGCCGTTTATTCAAGCTTCGCAAATATCAGGCGGGAAAGCCGTCTTTAATGTCGCTGACGTAGCATCGGCGCGCCGGGCCATACTGCAGGAGGCGGCCGGACTTAACATTCCGCTGCTGCATTTTGAAGCCGGTTCCTCTACACTGGAGGATCTGTTTATGAAAGTGGTGGGATCATGAGGAAGTTCTGGACGCTTTACTCGAAGGAGATGCTGGAGTCGCTCCGAAGCTACCGGCTGGTATGGATCCCGGTAGTGTTCATTATTCTGGGCATTATGCAGCCGCTTACTACGTATTACCTTCCGGATATTCTTAAGGCTTCAGGAGATATGCCGCCCGGAATGCTGGAAGGCTATGAAATGCCGGGTGCTGCTGCAGTAATGGCACAGGCGCTTGGACAGTACGGGACCATCGGCATGCTGGTGCTTGCGCTGGCTGCCATGAACAGTCTGGCCGGGGAACGGAGCAGCGGCTCGGCTGAGTTGCTTATGGTTAAACCGATCGCTCCGGCGGTGATTATCATTGCCAAATGGGCGGCACATTTAACCGTGCTCTTCATCGCTCTAGGACTTGGTGCCGCAGCAGCAGGCTACTATACCGTACAGCTAATGGGTTCACTTTCTGTAAGTGATTGTCTGGCAGCTACGGGGCTTTACAGTTTATGGCTGCTTAGTGCTGTTTCATTAACCCTGCTCTTCAGCGCTTTTATGCGCGGGCCGGCCGCTGCCTTTCTTGCGCTCCTGTCCGCAGCGGGAATGTCACTGCTCTACAGCCTGCTCCCGTCGGGCTTTGACTGGCTGCCGGCGGCTTTGCCTGATTTATCAGCCGGACAGCTAACGGAAGGCAGTGTTGCCTGGCTTGGACCGGTACCGTCAGCCGTACTGCTGATTCTTGCTTGTATTGCCGGGGCTGCAATGCTAATGGGCAGGAATAAATTGCCTGACTGAAGGATTATTGCTGACTTTGTGGCGGTTAGCGGGTACTCCCGCTCGTTTTCAGAAAATATTTGTGAATTTTCATTAAACATCCCTCCTGCTGCTGGACAGCTCTAGCTTTTTTTAGTAGACTGTTGAAACAAGTAGAACCTTGATAGATTTTGAAGCAGGAGGTAGGGCGATGCTGCGGTTAGGAGAGAAGATTGTCATTGTTGCGGATGCTTTTGAACAGAGTCTTCCTATCGGAGACTACGGCTACCTGATTGCTTATGACCGCAATCCGGACAATGCATTTGATTACGTCATCCGTGTCCCTCAGGCCAACAGGAATTTTTACGTTACCGCAGAGGATATTGAGGCTGAAGAACAATTGCTGGTGGCGGAAGCGGAGAGAACGACGCACGAGGCATTGATCGATTATGCTTTGTCGACGCACAATGAGAAGCTGTTTCATCATCTAATGAACGGCGAGGATGAGGAAACGGAAGAAGCGGAAACAGCGCCCAAAGAAGGTTTGTCCCAGGCGGAATTCATCAAACAGGTGAATCTTCGTGCTTGGATTTAAGGGAGGCCGGCGAAAGCCGGCTTTTTTGAAATATAAGAATTAATATGTTTTACGTAATAAATTATCCTTCTATTTCTCGCAGAAACGGATACCGTCCTAAACAGGACGGATAAGCCGTTTCTTCTTGTTTATACAGAAATCATTGGATGATAACATAAAAGTAATCAGCAGCACGGACAGCCCCACTTCGGTGGGGCTGTTCTGCTAGGTCAGCCTCCTGAAATGACAAGCGCATTGAATTGTCCAGGCTTCTACAATATAATTAAAAACGTTATCCGGGCGCTTTAGCCCTTTAAACAGGAGGGATATTCCTTATGAGCATTACTGTCAAAGATGTGCAGCATGTGGCCAAGCTGGCCAGACTGCAACTAAGCCCGGAAGAAGAGGCTACTTTTACTGAACAAATGAATGCTATATTACAATATGCTGAGAAATTGAATGAGCTGGATACGGAGAATGTGAAGCCGACTACGCATGTGCTGCAGGTCAGCAATGTCATGCGCGATGATGTCGTGAAGGAGAGCCTGTCCCAGGAAGAAGCTCTGCTTAACGCGCCGGAAGACGAAGACGGACATTTCAAGGTTCCGGCTGTACTGGAATAACTATACCGAAAGGAGGAAGAATGTTGAGCCTGTTTCAATATCGATTGCCTGAACTACATAACATGCTGCACAGCAAAGAACTTTCCGTCAGTGAGCTGACCGAACAATCGCTGGCAGCCATCGCAGAACGTGACGGTAAAGTGCACGCATTTCTAACGTTAAATGAGGAGGGGGCACGCCAGTCAGCGCGGGCGCTGGATGACAAGCTGGCTTCCGGTGCAGCGCGCGGCCTGCTGTTTGGACTTCCTGCCGGGATCAAGGACAACATTGTCACCAAGGGGCTGCGCACTACCTGTGCCAGTAAGTTTCTTGATAATTTCCAGCCGATTTATGATGCAACCGTTGTTTCCAAGCTGCACCAGGCGGATGCGGTTACGATCGGTAAGCTGAATATGGACGAGTTTGCCATGGGCGGCTCCAATGAGAACTCCGCCTATGGAGCTGTGCGTAACCCGTGGAATCTGGAGCATGTACCAGGCGGTTCCAGGGGTGGCTCGGCAGCTGCGGTAGCTGCCGGGGAGGTATTGTTTTGCGCTTGGTTCGGATACCGGCGGTTCGATCCGCCAGCCTGCTTCGTACTGCGGAGTGGTTGGTCTTAAGCCGACTTACGGGCTGGTATCCCGCTATGGCCTCGTTGCTTTTGCATCCTCACTGGACCAGATTGGCCCGGTTACCCGCAACGTTGAGGATTCCGCTTATGTACTGCAAGCAATCGCGGGATATGATGCCCAGGATTCCACCTCGGCCAAAGTTGATATTCCCGACTACCTCAGCGCACTGACCGGTGACATTTCCGGACTGCGTATCGGGGTGCCGAAAGAGTATATCGGCGAAGGCGTGGATGCTTCTGTCCGCGAGACGGTACTCTCGGCACTGAAGGTGCTTGAAGGCCTTGGTGCCGTATGGGAAGAAGTCTCTCTGCCGCACACCGAATACGCGGTAGCAACGTATTATCTGCTTGCTTCTTCGGAAGCTTCCTCCAACCTGGCCCGGTTCGATGGTGTCCGTTATGGCGTCCGCGTCGATGAAGGCGGCGGTCTGCTTGATTTGTATCACAATTCCCGCAGCCGCGGCTTCGGGCCTGAGGTGAAGCGCCGGATCATGCTGGGGACTTATGCGCTGAGCTCCGGATATTATGATGCTTATTATTTGAAGGCACAGAAGGTTCGTACCTTGATTAAGCAGGACTTCGATGAGGTCTTCAAAAAGTATGATGTGGTCATCGGGCCGACGGCTCCGACGACTGCCTTTAAGCTGGGCTCGCAGACGGAAGATCCGCTGACGATGTATTTGAACGATATTCTGACCATTCCGGTCAATCTCGCCGGTATTCCTGCGGTCAGCATTCCTTGCGGCTTTGCAGGAGGACTGCCTGTCGGCCTGCAGATTATCGGCAAGGAATTTGACGAGAGCACCGTGCTGCGCGTTGCGCATGCCTTTGAACAAAATACAGACTACCACAAAGAGCGGCCACAGCTGTAATTCCCGCCGGATAAGCGTTTTTGGCTCACAAAACTTTTAAGGGATGAGATCATTTATGTCTAAATACGAAACGGTCATCGGGCTGGAAGTTCATGTGGAGCTTCATACCAAGTCCAAAATCTTTTGCGGCTGCTCCACGGAATTCGGTGCTCCGCCTAATACCCATACCTGTCCGGTCTGCCTCGGGCATCCCGGTGTACTGCCGGTACTTAACCGTCAGGCGGTGGAATATGCAATGAAAGCAGCGATGGCGCTGAACTGCACGATCGGGGACGTCAGTAAGTTCGACCGCAAGAACTATTTTTACCCCGATTCGCCAAAAGCCTACCAAATCTCGCAATACGACCAGCCTATCGGTTTGAACGGCTGGATCGATATTGAAGTGAACGGTGAGACGAAGCGGATTGGCATTACCCGACTTCATCTGGAGGAAGATGCCGGTAAGCTGACCCACGTGGACGGCGGCTTTGCGTCGCTGGTCGATTTCAACCGGGTGGGTACACCGCTGATTGAAATCGTCTCCGAGCCTGATCTGCGCTCGCCTGAAGAAGCCCGTGCTTATTTGGAGAAGATCCGCGCAATCATGCAGTACTGCGATGTTTCTGATGTGAAGATGGAGGAAGGCTCGATGCGCTGCGACGCCAACATCAGCCTGCGTCCTGCGGGTCAGGAGGAATTCGGCATCCGCGCCGAGCTTAAGAATATGAACTCCTTCCGCGGTGTGCTGCGCGGCCTCGAATATGAACAGTTCCGCCAGGGGGAAATCCTTGATGACGGCGGTGTTGTAGTACAGGAGACCCGCCGCTGGGATGAAGCCCAGGGCAAAACCCTATCCATGCGCGGCAAGGAAGAAGCCCATGATTACCGCTATTTCCCTGACCCGGATCTGATTGTGCTGCATATTGATGATGCCTGGAAAGAATCGATCCGTCAGACGATTCCGGAACTGCCGGATGCGCGGCAGGCCCGCTACAGTGAGGAATACGGGCTTACCGCCTATGATGCAGGTGTATTGACGTCTTCCAAGCTGCTGGCAGATTTCTTTGAAGGCAGCCTTTCCTATACTAAGGATGCCAAGGCAGTAGCTAACTGGATGATGGGCGATTTGCTCGCTTATCTGAACGGAAGCAATCTGGAATTATCGGAAGTGAAGATTACACCACAGGGGCTTGGTGAAATGATCGGCCTGATTGCCGGCGGAACAATCAGCAGCAAGATCGCCAAAACCGTGTTCAAAGAAATGCTGGAAAGCGGAAACCTGCCAGCCGTGATCGTTGAGGAAAAGGGTCTGGTGCAGATCAGCGACGAGGGTGCAATCAAAAAAATCGTAGAAGATGTCGTCGCTGCGAATCCGCAATCCGTTGAGGATTACAAAGCGGGTAAACAGAAGGCGATTGGATTCCTGGTAGGACAGGTAATGAAAGAGAGTAAAGGTAAAGCTAATCCGGGTCTGGTGAATACGCTGCTGGCTGAAGTGCTTAACAGCTAGATCCGGTTTTTGGGTAATTTATTATAGGATCTCAAGTATCAGGGCTTGTCGGCAACGGCAGGCCCTGAACAGCATATAAGGGGACTGTACGGATGGATACAATAATTAAGCTGGACCTGCAGGATGCCTTCACCTTAAGCGAGCTCTGGAGCCTGCAGCACAAGGCCTACCGGCTGGAAGCTGAGCTGATAGGCTTTAACGAGATTCCGCCGCTGCTGGAGACGAGAGACATGCTGGCAGGGTCTACAGAGGAGTTCTACGGCTGCTTTGACGACAGCGGTGATCTGATGGGCGCTGTTGCTGTATTGGAAGAGTCACCGGGCAAATTGACGGTAACCCGGATGATGGTACATCCGGATCATTTCCGCAAGGGGGTAGCCGGAGGGCTGCTGGAATTTATTTTTGAGCATTATTCCCGGATGGCGCAGTTCATTGTATCTACGGGCAAACTCAATGTTCCGGCAGTTACACTCTATACCAAGCATGGGTTTATTCCTGCCGGTATTGAGGAAGTGGCTCCGGGCGTAGAGCTGATCGAATTTTATCGGAGTGGTAAGCTTTGAACAAGAAACAACATAAACTTTATGGAAGGAGGACTCCCGAGATGTGTTCCGAGCAGAAGGATGAATCCGTCATGGTGCCTAATCCCCCTATAATACCTCCGCGCCAAAAAAAGCGCCCACGCAAGCGCAAGTTCATTGCCGGGCTGCTGGCGGCCCTGATTCCCGGAACCGGACATCTCTATTTCGGGCTTCTCCGCAAAGGGATTTCTTTCATCTTCATCATACTGCTGGACATCGCGGCGATGCTGTATTTCTCATCTATTGGCATGCAGATTAATGTGCCGCTGCTTATTTTACTGGCTCTGCTGATTCCAGTCGTTTATTTCTATAATGTGTATGATGTGCTGCAATCGGTAGACCGGATTCTTCGCATCCCTGAGGAGACCGATCCTGAACTGCCAATAACAACAACCAAAACGTCTAGGCATCGTGCCCTTATCAGCGAGCCGGGGATTTCCTTTGGATTCATGCTGCTGTTTGGCGGAGCGCTGATGTTCCTTTTCCGGCAAAAACCGGTCTGGCTGCAGCAATTCATCGAGATGTACGCGAGTGCAGTAATTGCCGGACTTTTGATATGCGGCGGTTTGTGGCTGGGAGCACGTGAAATTGCCAAAGGAATGATTATCCGCAAAAGCAATGAACGGCGCGCCCGGCGTGCCGGCAGATATACCGCAGCAATCCTGCTCACGGTAGTTGGGGTTCTCCTGCTGCTGGATTGGCGGAATGATACGGATAACATGCTGCTGCTGTTAAAATGGTGGCCGTTGATCCCTGTGTTATGGGGTGTGGAGTATCTGCTTATTTCCTTTTTAGCGCGCCGCAGAGGTTCAGTGCCCAAAGGTCCAAGGGCCAGAATGGATCTGCGGGGGTTGCTGTCGGCAGTTATACTGGGTGCCAGCGTATTTATCGTAGCGGAACAGGAGCATTACCTGCATTTATGGAACCGGGTCAGCCTGAATCTGACCGTAGCGGCAGTGGATTACGGGGAAGCCAAAGGCGGTCGGTTTGAAAAAGCTCCGCTGATTGTACCTGTCGAGCTGAACACCTCCAAAATCGCTGTTGATGGCATCAACGGGGATATTCTCATTCATCGCGCCCCGGTAGAAGATATCGAGATTACGACTACTGTATGGGTGGACCAGCTGGAAGGAGCGCAGGCTGAAGCGATATCGGAGCAATCCTTCGTAGAAGTAACCGAGGGGCCAACCATAAATATCACCCCTCAATATAAAACCTATGGTGACTCCGGCAAACGGCAGCCGCGGATGAATCTTGAGATTTCGCTTCCGGAGGACCGCCGCTTTAATCTGGATGTCCGGACGATGAATGGCGGCATCACTCTGCAGAACGTGGAAGCAATCGAGGATATTCTGCTAGAGACTGGGAACGGAGAGCTCATCCTGCACCGGATATTCGGGAATGTGAAGGGGAAAACGCTGAACGGTGCGGTTCGTGCCCGGACTGTGCAGGGTAGTGTGGATTTGACCACTAGCGGCGGGAAGATGAATGCCTGGGATGTTACGGGTGCTCTGAAGCTGTCTACGGCTGTAGGCAATATTTCGGTAACAGGCAGCGGAGATGAAGTGAATCTTGTCAGCAAGAACGGCAATCTGGAGATTGACGGTGCAAGAGCGAAGCTGCACGCCGAATCGCTGAACGGTAAAGTTACTATCCGCTCCGAGTTTTTTGGCGGGGACTGGGAAGTGTACAGCGCGGTGGGAGACATTGATCTGTATCTGCCCCAGGCAGGGAATTATAAAGTAGACGGATCAAGCGGCTACGGGGATATTAACACGGACTTCCCTGAGCTTACCATCGACAAAAAGACAATTTCCGGCGAAGTAGGGACCGGCGAGTTTAAGCTGCATGTTGAAGGGAACAGCAACCTAAATGTGAGGAAATATTGAAAAAAGTAATTTTTATTATATAATAATCAATATAATGTACTTGGCACGTTGACAACATTCAAATCCGGGTTCTACAATTGCAGTATAGTTATTTTATTAGGTATTTAATTTAGAGGTGGTGGAATTGATGGGTAGTGGCGTGCAACATGCATTGGAACAATTGAAGACTACCGGTGTCCGTATTACACCCCAGCGTCATGCGATTCTTACGTATCTGATGGAAGCGTTGAATCATCCTACGGCAGACGATATTTACCGTGCGCTTGAGCCGCAGTTTCCGAGCATGAGTGTGGCGACAGTGTATAATAACCTGAAAATGTTCATGGAAGCCGGTATGGTACGCGAGTTAACCTACGGTGATAATTCCAGCCGTTTTGATGCCAATGTGTCCGATCATTATCATGTCATCTGCCAAGAATGCGGTAAAATCGAAGATTTCAGTTATTCTTCACTCCATGAGGTGGAGCATTCTGCCGAACAGGCGACGGGCTTCAAAATTCATGGTTTACGATTAGAATTGTACGGGGTTTGCAAATGCTGCAGCGAGAAACGGCATTGAGACACCAAGAGTAACTTAGCTTAAGAGGCGAAAATTATGACGTGCGGAGTCCGGTGACGGAAGCCACACGTTTTTTTATTGTGAACATAGGCCATTTAATGCCTCGACTTCCAGCAGATTAGCGCAACCAAACGAATGAACATAACGTATACTTAAGATTGACTACCTGCACTTAAATTTATTGATAGTTTTGGAGGATATATATTTTGGATAGCAGACAGAGACAAGGACGCACTAAAAAGCGTGGAAGTCGGTTTCGCCGTTTATTAGGACTTATTATTATTGCCGCAGCCGCTTATTGGATTGTTTTTTATGTACTGCCGAACCGTGAGCATATCGATCCGGATTGGAAAGGCCTCGAGAAGCCTGTTTTCGTTAAGGGTGAACTAACAGGTTATTCAGCCGCAGGGACCGGCGACGGTCTACTTTTACCGCTTCCCCTTTTACAGGAGTATGTCGATTCTGCGATCCGGTATGAGGAAGCCAGCAAGTCGGTTATTCTCTCTACGGATAATGACCTGCTGTATATGCAAGAGAATTCAACTTCCGCGAGCCTGAACAATGAGCCGATTCAGCTCCGGCTTGCACCTGAAGTAAAGGATGGAGTGACCTATCTTCCGGCTGATACCCTTGAGGAATTGTACGGCTTTGAAGTTGAGGAAGATACTAGTACAGGTGCTGTTCTGCTGATGACTGCCGGAGAAAGTGTACCACTTGGCACGGTTAAAGGCGAGGAGGGCGGCCGGACGAAGGTGCTGCGCAGTGAGGCGACCATTCACGCTCCAATCATTGCGGATATGGCCCCCGGAACAATCGTCAGAATCTGGAATGCGGATAACAAGGACTGGCTGTATGTACAGATGAGCAGCGGTTATACCGGGTATGTGAAGGCTGGCGACGTTACAGCAGACGGGCAGAAGACAGTGGAACAGAAGGTAACTGAGCCTTCCCGAGCAGAACGCAGCTGGAAAGGGAAACCTGTGAACATGTTCTGGGAGGCTGTATATGAGCGCAAGCCTAACCCCGCAAAGTTCGGTGAATTGCCAGGGATTAACGTTGTCAGCCCGACCTGGTTCCGGATTGTAGACGTGAACGGGAATGTGCGCAGCCAGGCGGATAGTGCCTATGTGCAATGGGCTCACAAGCAAGGTATGGAGGTGTGGGGACTGCTGAGCAACAGCTTCGAGGCCGATCTTACCACGCAGGCGTTATCAAGCTATGAGAAACGGATGACTACGATCGTTCAGATGCTGGAATATGCAGATTTATATGATCTGGACGGCATTAATATTGATTTTGAGAACGTCTATACGAAGGATGGAGAGAATGTTACGCAGTTTATGCGGGAGCTGAAGCCGATGGCCCAGGCCAAAAATCTGATTGTCTCCATAGACGTTACGCCCAAGTCAAACAGTGAAATGTGGTCTTTGTTCCTGGACCGGAAGGCGCTTGGTTCGGTAGCGGACTTCCTCATTGTAATGGCTTACGACGAGCATTGGGCATCCAGCCCCACAGCAGGCTCTGTAGCATCTTTGCCCTGGGTGGAGAGCTCTATAAGCCGTATTATTGATGAAGACAATGTGCCGGCTGAGAAGCTGATTCTCGGTGTTCCGCTGTATACCCGCATCTGGACAGAGACCACGGAAAAAGGAGAGACTAAAGTCAGCTCTAAGGCTGTCGGCATGTCTGCCGTTCAGGAGATTCTGTCCGAGAAAAAACTGACGCCTAAGTTTGACAATGACTCTGGCCAGAACTATGTCGAGTACAAGGAAGACGGCGCTCTTCACAAAATTTGGATTGAGGATAAGGTCTCCCTGAATTCGAGAGTTGAGCTCGCTAAGTCGTTTGGACTTGGGGGAGTAGCTTCCTGGACCCGCAGCTTTGGAACACTTGAGGCGTGGGAGACTTTGCAGGAAATTAGTAAATAGTGTTTGTCATAAAAACAAGGGGCTCCTGAAACGGAACCCCTTGTTTTTTTTGGTATTCACTTACATCATGCCGATTCATTATTGCTCAAGCTGCTGGCTCTCTAACTGTTCTGCTGTAATGGTTGCCTGTGCCGGATCGCGGGTAAGGATGGTGTGGCAGAACATGCAGCGGTCAGTTTTGCCCAGCATCTTGGTCAGCTTGTGGCATTCCGGGCATTCCAGCTGAACCGCACTCGTAGACAGCATCCCTGCCCAAAAGTATATTGCCAGACTGGCCATCATCGAGATCAGACCAATAACGAGTCCTATCGCAGCAAATACTTTACCTGCTGAGCCCCAGAATACAATTCCGGCTGTTCCAAGAATCATGAGGCCCATTCCAAGCATAGTGAGCAGTAATCCCCAAGTGCGAAAAGCATTGATTTTAGCCGATTTCATCTTCATGAGTATTTGCTCCTAACTAAAATATAGTTCGGACGTCCAGAAGGAACTGCCATGAATATGTAGAATATTAATATTTAAGAGAATTATAACTGACTGGACGCAAAATCGCCAAATTTGATGGAGGGAAGTATGGAACTATCCAATTTGACCCTATTGAGTGGAGAAACGTTCGATGAGAATGTGCTGGGGGCCGTAGCTTTACGGCAGAAGGGCAATGCTCCGTTTCAGAGCGCGCTGCTCCACGATTTTGATATGGTGGTATTGATGCTGCACGAGGAACAAGAGAAAGAACGGATTATAACGCATACCATAGCCGGTGAGAGACGAACGCAGTCTGTACACGTCGGTATATCTGCTTTGGAGCGGGCTGTGATGGCGGGCGATAATAATGAACTCCTTACCAGCCTTATTGCTGGAGAAGTCATTTGGGACCCCAAAGGGATTTTGGGAGAGATGCGGCGGGAGATCACACAATTCCAGGGACCGCTCAAAGAACGGGTCTTGTTTATGGAATTTGCCCGTTTCCTGCATATGTATGTGAAGTCCAAACGTTACAGTGAAGCAGGTTTTACCATGGATGCATACAACTGTGTACTTATAGCTTTGTATCATTGGGCCCGGATTGAAGTCAGTGAAGCGGGATGTTTTCCCGATCCGGCAGTTTGGGAACAGGTTAAAAGCCTGAATACCTCTGTTCACAAGCTTTATGAAGAGCTGACGGTCAGCACCGAAACACTTGCGCAAAGAGTAGAGCTCATTCTGCTTGCCTGTGAATTTGCAATTATGTCGAAGATGTCTGACTGTTGTACTATGCTGCTGGATATTCTCGGGAGCCGGAAAGAGTCCTGGAGTATCAAAGAACTGCTGCAGCATTCAGGTCTTAGCCCGCTTGGAGCCGAATTGCCGCTCGTACTTCGTAAAATGGTATCCCGTTCCCTGATTAGGGAAATCACCTCCTGGGCGGATGACGCTTCTGAAGGGCATACGGTTCGATACACACTATAAATATATAGCAACTCACCCGGGGATTAATTAAGCTTAATAGGCCAAGATAAGGAGAGGATGTTCGCTCTCTTTTTTTATTTGCCCTTATTCAGAATGAGCAGATAACCATTGGGAATATTTAGAGTTGACTCCTGTGTTAATACTGTGTTAAATTATAACTCGTCCCTCCGACACATCGTAAAGCTGGAAAGCAAACGATGATCAACGGAAAAAAGAAATCAAAAAAAGATGTTGACAAAAACGAGGGCTGCATGATATATTATAAAGGTCGCTGCTGAGATGCAAACGACAACGAAAAAGAGAA
>NZ_LN831202.1:216847-230968 GCF_001368795.1 Paenibacillus ihuae | reverse complement strand
TTTCGAACAACGCAGATTCGTTTCGGATTCAGTTTTCAGGAATTAAGGTTCCTGAATGGATTTACATGGCACCATATCGTTTGGAGAGATACCCAAGTGGCTATAAGGGGACCCTCTGCTAAGGGGTTAGACTGCGTAAGCGGTGCGAGGGTTCGAATCCCTCTCTCTCCGCCATTTTAAATCCAAAACCTAATTATTGTGGCGGCGTAGCTCAGCTGGCTAGAGCGTACGGTTCATACCCGTGAGGTCGGGGGTTCGATCCCCTCTGCCGCTACCATATTTCCCGGAGGCTTAGCTCAGCTGGGAGAGCATCTGCCTTACAAGCAGAGGGTCGGGGGTTCGAACCCCTCAGCCTCCACCATTTTCATTATAAGAATATTTCCACACTGTGCCGGTGTAGCTCAATTGGTAGAGCAACTGACTTGTAATCAGTAGGTTGGGGGTTCAAGTCCTCTCGCCGGCACCATTATTTTCACAAATGCGGAACCGTGGTGTAGTTGGCCTAACATGCCTGCCTGTCACGCAGGAGATCGCGGGTTCGAATCCCGTCGGTTCCGCCATTTTATGTTTTATGGCTTGTTTTTGGCTCGGTAGCTCAGTCGGTAGAGCAAAGGACTGAAAATCCTTGTGTCGGGGGTTCGATTCCCTCCCGCGCCACCATATTACGGAGGCTTAGCGAAGTGGCCAAACGCATCAGACTGTAAATCTGCTCACGTACGTGTTCGGTGGTTCGAATCCATCAGCCTCCACCAGTTTTACGAGCCATTAGCTCAGTTGGTAGAGCACCTGACTTTTAGTCAGGGTGTCGAAGGTTCGAGTCCTTCATGGCTCATTCCAAACATAAAGTCATCATCTTCGGATGGTGGCTTTTTTGTGTTTTCAGAACTCAATTCAGCTTTTTTGTAGTTATCAAGTTTAAAATTTCTTGCTTCGTTTAATTATAAGTTTATAATGCTGAGCAGAAATGAGTGATTTCTATGATATATGATGCAATAATTGTTGGCGGGGGATTTGCCGGACTTCAGGCGGCGATTCAATTAGGACGGTACTCCGCACACCGGGTGCTGGTAATTGATGCAGGAGGCGGCAGATCAAATCTTTGCCGGACCTATCATAATATACTGGGCTGGCCGGATGGAGTATCAGGTGACGAAATTCGCGCAAGAGGCAGACGGCAGGCCGAAGTGGCTGGTGTGGAATTCATCTCAGACAAAGTCGTTAAAGCGGAAAAGTATGAACAGCTCTTTCTCTTAACAGGAGAACGAGGCTGCCAATACGAAAGCAAAACCTTGCTGCTGGCTACAGGGGTAATGGATCGCTTTCCGGAACTGCCGGGACTTGTACTGACACTGGGCAAATCTGTGTATGTCTGTCCTGACTGTGACGGCTTTGAAATTCAGGATCGTAAGACGGTTCTGCTGGGTTCTGGTGATGCAGGGGCCAATATGGCTTTTATTTTGCGGGAACGTACGGGTGATCTGACCTATATTAATCACGAGCATGAACCCGTGTCAGAGGAGAATCTAGCACGCCTACAAGCAGAGGGGATTATTTATACTGAACAAGCCGCTACCCATGTTATACAAGAGAATGACGGGATGATTAAAGGAGTGGCTTTTCAGGATGGAACTCACATTCCCGCAGAGCGCGGGTTTATTGCTTTTGGGAGAAATGCGGTGCATTCCGAGCTTGCTGAGCAGCTGGGGGTAACGCTTCATAAGAACAGACATATAGAGGTGAATAGACGGTCTTTAATGACGGATGTGGAGCATTTATGGGTAGCCGGCGATGTGGCCGTTCATGCGGAGCAAGCTACGGTGGCCATGGGTGAAGGAGCGATAGCGGGGATCTGGATGCACAAGGAACTGAAAAAGATAAACCCCATTGTATTGCCGCCATCCAGGTCGGTAGCTATGAATACGGAGAAACGCTGATTTTACCGGCAGGGTCAAATTTCACTTATCATTCAGATAGGCCTCGCCGCACAATGTTGCAGAATATGATAAAATAGGCGAAAAGAGCAAAAGTGGTGGAGAATGGTGACGATGGATAGTGAGGCATTGCGTCAAAAATTGGAGCAGCTCACCGGTAAGAGAGCCGGAATCAAGCAGCTCGGACGGCAGCATTCAGCTTCCCTTTTTGGCGTAAGCACGGAAGAGCAGGATCAGCCGGTTACGCACGATGGTTATCTATGGGTTCCATTATATGAGAATGAAGGCCGGATCACTGCGGTATGGGTGGAGATGGAAGGCCTTACAGGTCTGGAGCTGCAACTGGTTAATTATGCGGCGCGCAATTATGCCATCGCCCTTAAGGCTACCGGACTAAAGGAAGAGGGCGAGGTCGAAGCCCGGCAGCTAAGCGGCTGGCTTAACTCTCAGCTGGAGCAAGAGAAGAACGATGCTGAAATTCCTGATGATATGACGCTTAAGGGCCGCCTATTCGGAGATATGGTCCCCTTTCTGCTGGTCAGTGAGAATGTGCATAATCCGCAGCTGACCTACCGGTCGCTGATGAAGCTGTTGCGCAATTATTTCGAGAATGATATTTTACTTATTCCCCTGCAGGAAAAAGAATGGCTAATTTTAGCCCGTAAGGAACTGCTCACCGGCGGGGATGATAAGGAAGATGAGGAAGAAAGTGAAGATGAGCTCCTGGCTCAGACTAGTATGGGGTTGCATGAACTGATTGCGAGCGAGTGGGTCGGTGTTTTTCATCTGGCTGTAGCACCTGCAATCATTCCGGTAAAAGGCTTGACTGGCTCGGTCGCATTGCTAAGAGAGACGATTGTGCTCGGCCGGATTTTTCAGGTTGGCGAGTATATCCACCTTCCATGGGAGCTGCATATGGAGCGACTGATAAATAGTATTCCAGATGAGCGGCGCAGACAGCTGCTGGGACAGATCGGCGACTATTCTTCTGTACTGGCGGATAAGGAAATGCTGCTTACACTGGAGACTTTTTTTGAAATGGACTGTAATGTGAGCGAGACGGCGAAGAAACTCTACATCCATCGTAATACACTGCTGTACCGGCTGGACAAGATCAAACAGGAGACTGGAGCCGATGTACGGAGCTTTGGCGATGCGGCGATTGTGAAATTAGCAATGTTATTGTATAAAGTGACGAAAAGAAAATAGGTTTTTTGTGAACGTTACAAATAGCCAGCACGGCACGTCTGGGGTAAGATAAATGTACAAGAAAGCGATTTATTTTTTATCCTAATAATAAACTCGAGGGGGAAATACAATGGCAGGCGTACGTTTAGAGCATATTTTCAAAAAATACCCGGGTTCAGATAAAGCAACAGTAATGGATATCAATCTTGATATTAAAGATAAGGAATTCCTCGTATTGGTTGGACCTTCCGGTTGCGGTAAATCCACAACACTGCGTATGATCGCAGGCCTGGAAGAAATCTCCGAAGGTAAAATGTACATTGGCGATCGTGTAGTCAACGACGTTGCTCCTAAAGACCGCGATATCGCGATGGTATTCCAATCCTACGCCCTGTACCCGCACATGAGCGTGTACCAAAACATGGCATTCGGTTTGAAACTGCGTAAAGTGAAGAAAGAAGAGATCGACAAGAAAGTACGCGAAGCAGCTAAGATTCTCGACATCGAGCACTTGCTGGAACGTAAACCTAAGGCTTTGTCCGGTGGTCAACGTCAACGTGTCGCTTTGGGCCGTGCGATCGTCCGCGATCCGCAAGTCTTCCTGATGGATGAGCCTCTTTCCAACTTGGATGCTAAACTTCGTGGTCAAATGCGCGCAGAAATCACTAAACTGGTTAAACGCCTTGAAACCACTTGTATCTATGTAACGCATGACCAGACAGAAGCTATGACGATGGGTGACCGTATCGTAGTTATGTATGACGGTATCATTCAACAGGCTGCTTCCCCTGAAGAGCTGTACAATGAGCCTACAAACTTGTTCGTAGCCGGATTTATCGGTTCCCCTACAATGAACTTTATCAATGGTACTTTGTCCGAGGTGAACGGTTCTGTCCGTTTCCGCGCGGAGAACCTTGATGTTGAAGTTCCAGGCGGCAAAGCAACACTGCTGCGCAGCAAAGGTTATATCGGTAAAGATGTCATCATGGGCGTTCGTCCAGAAGATATCCATGAAGAGCCAGTATTCCTGGAAGCTTCCCCGAACACAATCTTCACTTCGCTGGTTGATGTTACAGAAAACCTTGGGCATGAAATGCTCCTCTACTTGAGCGGCCTTGGCACTAACACTGTAATTGCCCGTGTAGATGGACGTTCCACTACCCGTGAAGGCAGCAAGCCTAAACTCGCTATCGACATGAACAAAATTCACCTCTTTGATAAAGAGTCTGAACTGAACATTTTGCTGGGATAAGATATATACAGCTTTCCCGTTTAGAGAAAGCCGCCTGAAAGGGCGGCTTTTTTGTTTGCTTACACCAGCCCTGTGCCTGTTGGTTCAATGCCGGACCAACAGGTATTAAGATTGCATTCATGGACGTTATCAATTAAGATAGCAGGAGAATTACCTACGGATGGGATAGGGAAGAGTTGCTTACCAGACGCGGGAAGGCGGACTAAACCGCAGGTGACGAAAGGAAGAACATACATGGCTAAGAAGGTAAAAGTATCTGAATTGGTACAGCAATTTCAATTAGAAGTGGTTTCCGGGCATGAAGGGCTAAAAAGACCGATTACAGTGGATGACCTGAATCGTCCCGGGCTGGAAATGGCCGGTTATTTCGAATATTATCCCGAAGAACGTGTGCAGCTGCTTGGTAAGACAGAGTTGGCGTTCTTTTCTATGCTTCCTGAAGAAGAGCGTAAAAGCCGGATCCGCGGGATCTGTAATGATAATACGCCGTGTATTGTGATTACAAGAGCTTTGGATGTGCCGCAGGAGCTGATGGATATCAGCAACGAGAAGGGACTTCCGGTACTGCGCAGCTCGATGGCTACAACCATTTTTTCCAGTAGATTAACCAGCTTCCTGGAAGGCAGACTCGCTCCTACCGCGACTATTCATGGAGTACTCTGCGATGTATACGGTGTGGGGATGCTGATTACAGGCAGCAGCGGGATTGGTAAGAGTGAAACAGCCCTTGAGCTGGTTAAGCGCGGACACCGCCTGATTGCCGATGATGCGGTGGAGATTCGCCAAACCTCCGACAATCAGCTCCATGGTACAGCGCCGGAATTGATCCGCCACCTGCTGGAAATCCGCGGGGTGGGGATTATTAATGTAATGACTCTCTTTGGTGCTGGGGCTATCCGTAACCATAAGCGTATTACGCTCGTTGTGCGGCTCGAAGCATGGCAGCAGGACAAACAATACGACCGGCTCGGTCTTGATGAAGAAACTACGCGGATTATCGATACAGATGTTCCTCTTGTAACGATACCCGTACGTCCAGGACGAAACCTTGCTGTTATTATTGAAGTTGCAGCAATGAACTACCGCCTGAAGCAAATGGGCTATAACGCAGCTCTACAGTTTACTAATAAACTTACAGCTACCATCTCTGAGGACATGGATGATCTGGACTAGGAGTGTGAGACTATGTTTTTTTCTTTAGCGATTAATCCCATTGTATTCTCCATTGGATCGCTGCCAGTGCACTGGTATGGCCTGATCCTAGGTGTCGGGGCACTTGCAGGATTATTTCTCGCTATGCAGGAAGGTAAACGGTTTAATATTCCACAGGAATTCTTTATGGATCTCCTGCTGCTTGGAGTGCCCTCTGCTATCATTGGCGCCCGGATCTATTTTGTAGCTTTTATGTGGGATGATTATAAGGATAACTTTATTGATGTCTTTAAAATTTGGAATGGCGGGATCGCCATTTATGGCGCATTAATTGGCGCAATTATTTGCGGGATTATCTACTTCCGTTATAAAGGATACCCGTTCTGGCGTATCGTGGATATTTGTGCACCTGGCCTGCTCGCAGGACAAATGATCGGCCGCTGGGGCAACTTTGTTAATCAGGAAGCCTACGGTGGGGTTGTGGAGGAGTCGTTCCTGCGCGACAAGCTGCACTTGCCCGACTTTATTGTTAATCAAATGTACATAGGGGATGCCTTTCATCATCCGACATTCCTGTACGAGTCACTCTGGAGCCTGCTTGGCATTCTGCTGCTGATGGTGCTGCGCCGGCAGAAATTTGTGCGTGCGGGTGAAATCTTCCTGTCTTATTTCATCTGGTATTCCATCGGCCGTTTCTTCATTGAAGCGCTGCGTACGGACAGTCTGGGCTTCAACGGAAGCAGTGGTGTAGCATCACTCATAAACGGACTGTGGAGTCCGATGAAGTGGATGGGCTTTGAGCAGGGTTATCTTGATCCCGCCTATGGCAATATCCGGATTTCCCAGCTTCTGGCGCTGCTCATTATCCTTGTGGCGATTGTCCTGATTGTCGTACGCAGGGTGACTGGCCAGTCCAGCGCACATTACTCCGATCCTATTGTCAGCACTAAAGCTGCTGCCGCCGATTCGGTTGTGCCGGAACATGCTGTGAATACTCCGCAGAATACTGCACAGGCGGTACAGCCTGAAGAGGAGAAGGCGGAGAATGGAGAACCAAAGGAGTAATTATCGAAATGATTGAATGTGTTCTTTTTGATTTGGATGGAACAATTGTAAATACGAACGAGCTGATCATAGGCTCGTTCATGCATGCCTTGAAGGAGAATAATCTGCCCCCGCTGACCCGGGAGCAGATTATTCCTCATATGGGCACAACACTCCAGCAGCAGCTGAGCGCGTTCTCAGGTATTCTGGAGGATGTCAGCGTCCTTGAGCGGTCTTACCGTGCATATAATAATGCGCATCATGATGAAATGGTTGATTCTTTTCCGCGTGTGAATGAAACGATGGATGAGCTGTCGCGGCGCGGGATTAAGCTGGGAATCGTCACTACAAAGATTCGTCCCACAACGCTTAAGACGCTGGAGAGGTTTGATCTGCTGAAGTATATGGAGACCATTGTCACCGTGACCGATGTTGTTCATCCGAAGCCTCATGCGGAGCCTGTGCTAACCGCTATCCGCAATTTGAATGTTGATCCGCGCAAAACCCTTATGGTTGGTGACAGCGTGGTTGATATTCAATCCGCCAAAGCAGCAGGTGTACGTGTGGCGGCAGTCTCCTGGTCGCTCAAAGGGGAAGAAACGCTGCGCAAATATGATCCGGAATACATTATTCATGACATGACCGATTTATTGACTATTGTGGAGCAAGGGACGAATGAATCGTGAGAAAAGTAACCCGTTATCCGGTGGAGGGGCATAATTCGCTCTGGTACATTTATCGTACGGTTAGTCCCTGGAAGGGCGTGCGCAATTTTATTTTTATCCAGATTGCCCGCTATTGTCCGATCCTGTCCGTGAAGAACTGGATTTACCGCCGGCTGCTCGGCATGAAGGTGGGCAAGCATACGGCGTTTGGGCTGATGGCGATGGTCGATGTTTTTTTTCCGGAATTGATAACGGTCGGTGAAAATTCTGTGATCGGCTACAATACAACTATTCTCGCTCATGAATACCTCATTAAAGAATACCGTCTCGGTGAGGTCATTATCGGTGAAAATGTGTTGATCGGGGCCAATACGACAATTCTTCCCGGTGTAACCATAGGAGACTGGGCAGTTGTGGCCGCAGGCTCAGTAGTGCATAAGGATGTGGCAGCCGGTTCGTTCGTTGGCGGAAATCCGCTTAGGGAATTACGTCCGGGTTCGCCGGAAGATGTGCTGCAAGCAGATGAATGAGATTCAGCAGTTGGAATACCCTGCAGTTTCAGGTTGCGTGTATCGGCGCAGAAGCTGCGGGTTTTTTTTGCGTAAAGGGGATAAAGATGAATTGTTCTTAGGTATTCTTAAGAATAATTAAGAAACTTTCAGTGCCGCCGAAACCAGAGAAGCGCTATACTTGTAATTAGAATAGGCGGGATCTCTATGAACACATCATAGCAGAGAAGAGGAGTTTTATCGTGAAAGCAGCCCGACAGGAACGACTGCCACAGCTCGATATTTACCGTGCCTTGGCGATTATGGGTGTTCTGCATGTGCATTCTACATCTTTTGCGGCAGGGGAGCAGGCCCTGAACTCTCCGTACTATTACTGGCTTAACTGGATCAACATCTTTTTTAAATTTGGAACGCCATCCTTTATCTTTCTTAGCAGCTTTGTGCTGTTTTACAATTATTACGGGCGTCCGGTTACCCGGAGTCTGATCGGTAACTTTTACTGGCGCAGGCTGAAGTACATTCTGCTGCCTTATGTGCTGGCATCGTTCGGGTACTATGTACTGACTTTGTATGTAAACGGGGAATTGACGCAGCAACCGCTGGAGAATCTGTCCAGCTTGATAGGAGCACTGCTTTCGGGCTCGGCGTATGCACATTTGTATTTTGTATTTATCAGCATCCAGTTTTATCTGCTGTTTCCGTTATTGCTGAAGCTGCTGCAGAGTTCAAGGTTTTGGGTGAAGTGGGCTTTTCCGCTTGGACTGGCGCTGCAGTGGGGGTTTATCCTGTGGAATAAAGTTCAGCTGCATATTGTGGAGAAGGGCAGTCTGTCGATTTCTTACCTGGCCTATTATATGTTGGGGGCTTATATTGCAATTCATTTTGAAGAGATTAAGCCGTGGCTGATGAAGGCCTGGAATGGTCTGGGAGTTACCCATAAACGGCTGACTGTGCTGCTGTTTACTGCTTGGCTGGCGGCTGCCTTTACACATGTTCAGCTATGGTATGAAGCCCGCCATTTCGGGAGATGGACGGATTCCCTGTGGTACGAGCTACTGTGGAATGTGCATACGATGCTGTCAGCGCTTGTGCTGCTGTATGCTACATTTTTTATCTACCGGAAGGCTCCGCTCGGGCTGGTTGCTTTGTTGACACGGATGGGGGAGCTGTCGTTTGCAATCTATTTGATTCATCCGCTGCTCCTGGCGATTTACAGAAGATTACCCCACAGCATCTCGCCGGATTCGTTTACCTATGTGCTGTATATATATGGGGGACTTCTTGTGGCGCTGGCCGGCAGCTGGATGATCGTGCAGTTCACCTTCCACAGATTCCATAAATCATGGATTGTGTTTGGGAGTGTGCCGCGTTCGCTTGCCCCTCAGACTGAGACGAGGCCAGGCTATCCTGCGGGAACGGGTCAGACCCAGAGCGGGATGAACGAAAAGCATGGAGTCTGAAGCAACAGCACGGTCTACGGAGTAATACTGGAAATGAGTAAACAGATTATTGGCAACCTAGGATATGGAGCTTAACAGGAGGAACATTCATGGGAAACAAAGAAAGAATTCCACAGCTGGATATTTTTCGGGCGATTGCAATTTTTGCGGTACTGGCCATTCATGCTACTTCACGCACCCTGGCGGAGACACTGGACACATCCATGTTTCATCCGTTTATGTTCATCAACAAATTCAGCCAGTTTGCCGTTCCGTCTTTTGTATTCTTAAGCGGGTTTGTACTGTTCTATAACTATATCGACCGCCCGCTCAGCGGGAAAACGCTGGGTAAGTTCTATAGCCGACGGCTGATCTATATTATTGTGCCTTATGTGGTATTTTCGTTCCTGTACTTTATATTGAAAATGACGTCCGGTCATACCTGGGACATGCCGCTGGTCGATATGTTAGCCAAGATGTGGAAATATTTATGGACCGGTACGGCTTATACGCATCTTTATTACATCATTATTATTATTCAGTTCTATTTGCTCTTCCCGCTCATGCTGTGGTGCCTGCAAAAGGTCCGCCGGCTCGCCGCCTGGGCTCCGGTCATTGGGCTTGCGCTGCAGTGGGGATTCGTCCTGCTGAACAAGTATATGGCGAACCACGGGTATTGGCAGCTGTCCAAAGGCAGCCTTGCAATCACGTACTTCTCCTATTTCCTGCTGGGAGCGGGTATTGCCGTCTATTACGGGTCTCTCAAAAAGTGGCTAATCCCGTCCCGCGAGGGCTGGAGATCCGGTAAAGGCGGAGTCTGGATCCTGCTATGGCTGCTATGGGCAGCTGCAGGGATTATTCATGTAGAGCTATGGTTCAACAACTATACGAAGAAAACGGTCATTAATAGTCTATGGTATGAGGGGTTCTCCAATCTTCATGCCTTGCTCTCCTGCGTGGTACTCCTGCAGCTGTCTTTCCTGCTGTATGGAGCCGGACGCAGCCTGCTGACGCGGATGTTAATCTCGATAGGTGCCTGCTCGTTCGGCATTTATCTGCTGCATCCGGCACTGTTGTTCTTCTACAGAAAGCTGCCGTTTCACGGCGGTTCGCTGGCCTATACGGCAGCCATTGCCGGAGGCTGGCTGGTTGCACTGCTGGGATCGTGGGTGGTCGTGGCGCTGGTCTTCCGTTATGTGAAGCCGGCCTGGGTGGTGTTCGGTTCTGCCCCGCAGAAGCCAAAAAGCAAAGCGATGGTGTAATGAGTTGAATACAAAAGCGCCGAGAGCCTGAAATGCGGGTTCATCGGCGCTTTTTGTATATGGGGTTCAGGTACAGCGCTGTAGTCTATTCTCCGGCTTGCCCGCGCTGGAATTCTGATATGGCTTCATACTGGCTCTCCAGACTGCGGAAAACGGAAATAAAGATGGGAAGCAGCTGCTTATAGACCTTGGCGTGTGCTTCAACCGGCTGATGCCGGTGGGTGGAGCCGATCATCTCAAAAACGATATCGAAGGAGCTGGCCCGTCCGGTTGCATATAGACCAAGTACGACTGCTCCGAGGCAGGAGCTTTCGATGCTCTCCGGGATGATAACCTCCTGATCAAAAATATCTGCCATCATCTGCCGCCACAGGGATGAGCGGGCAAAACCGCCGGTGGCCAGTATTTTACCCGGACGCCCCATCTGCTCCTCCATGGCCAGCAGCACGGTGTACATATTGAAGATAACACCTTCCAGCACAGAGCGGATCATATGCTCCTTCCGGTGGGTCATGCTCAGTCCAAAGAAGGAGCCGCGGGCATCCGGATTCCACAGCGGAGCACGCTCACCGGTCAGATACGGATGAAACAGCAGGCCGTTGCTCCCCGGAGGCACCTGTTCGGCAATGCGTGTTAGGACTTCATAAGGATCAATCCCAAGGCGCTTCGCGGTTTCCACCTCAGAGGCTGCGAATTCATCGCGTACCCAGCGGAACAGCATACCGCCATTGTTCACCGGTCCGCCGATGACCCAGTGCTTCTCGGTCAGGGCGTAGCAGAAGATCCGGCCCTTCGGGTCAGTCAGCGGGCGGTCGACCACGGTGCGGATTGCACCGCTTGTGCCGATGGTGGCTGCCACGACACCCGGCTGGATGGCGCCTACGCCGAGATTGGAGAGCACACCGTCACTGGCTCCCACAACGAACGGCGTTGGGGCCAGCAGTCCAAGCTGTTCAGCAAAGCCCGGCAGCAGCCCTTGGATAACCTGAGTAGTAGGGACAGGCTTCGAGAGGTGTTCAGCCGTAATCCCGGCGATACGCAGGGCTTCATCATCCCAGGCCAGCTTCTCCAAATTGAACATGCCTGTGGAAGAGGCGATCGAATGGTCAATGATGTATTCACCAAACAGCCGGGCGAAGACGTATTCCTTGATGGAAATAAATTTGTAGGTCTGCCGGAACAGGTCCGGCTGCTCCTCGCCCAGCCACATCAGCTTGGTAATAGGTGACATGGGATGAATCGGCGTTCCCGTGCGCAGGTACAGTTCATGTCCGCCCAGTTCATTTTTCAGGCGGGCAGCTGAGGCGCTGCTCCGGTTGTCAGCCCAAGTGATACAGGCGGTGAGGGGCTTGCCTGCAGCATCAACAGCAATTACGCTGTGCATGGCTGAGCTGAATGAGAGGAACAGCAGCTCATCCGGCTGGATGCCGCTTGTTTGCATCACCGTTGCTATCGTATGGATAACTGCGTTCAGAATCTGTTCCGGGTCTTGCTCAGCGACTGAAGGCGAAGGCTGATGCAGGGGATAGCCTACATTTGCCTGAGTGACGATGCTTCCATTCTCTTTGAAGAGAACGGCCTTGGTGCTTGTAGTTCCAATATCAACGCCGATCATATAGGATGTACTCAACAGGCAGCCCTTCTTTCAGTTGTAATTAGACAAAGACCTTAATATCATAATGAAACAATCGCTGCAAGCAAATCAACAAAACCGCCCCAATAAGAGTTGGGCTAAGTCTGATATTCCTTCCTGCAAGCGGGCAAGGACCAGCGTAGAGAGAAGTAACGTAAAAAAGATTGCATTTGTATCTGGCGATAAGCATAACCAGAAAATCAAGGACAAGCAACATTCATCTGTAGGAGTAAATTTGTAAGCGATTTTAATTTAGTGAGGGTCTGGTGTACCATAAAGGTGAAGAGCAGGGAACTTTATTAACAATGTAGAACTTTCATCTTATATGGCAATAAATGCAATGCTGTTGTAGGGGGATTATTGACGTAAAAGGACCGTCCGTGATACGATATTGCCACTGCTTTACTTTACTACCACTTTACCATAGTAAAGTGTAATATAGTTTTGTTCTTATGCTATCTGACGAGGTGACTAATAAAGATGTCCAAGCCGAAGGGATTTGAAAAGCCGGCCGGTGTGCGCGACTATCTCCCGCGCGCAGTGACGAAGCTGCGCAAGATTGAGAATGATGTGCTGCACTGTATGAGCCGCTGGGGATATAAGCAGGTGATTACCCCTACACTGGAATATTACGATACGGTTGGTGTGGCCAGCTCCACATCCGACCAAAAACTTTATAAACTGCTCAATAACCGGGGGCAGGCTTTGGTGCTGCGTTCTGAAATGACTGCTCCGGTGGCACGGGTAGTATCCTCTTTATTGAAGGATGAGCCGCTGCCGCTGCGCCTGTCTTACCATGCCAATGTCTTCCGGGCGATTGAGGAGGAAGCGGGACGGGAAGCAGAATTCTTCCAGACCGGAGTGGAGCTTGTCGGCGACGACTCTCCCGAGGCCGATGCCGAGGTCGTAGCGCTGGCTATCTCCTCGCTGCAGGCTGCCGGTGTGAAGTCTTTCAAGATCGCCATGGGCCATGTGGGCTTCCTCGACGGATTGTTCCAGGAGGCAGTTCCCGGTCTGCCGGAGGTTCAGGAGGAATTGAAGAACCATCTGCTGGGCCGGGATTATGTTGCCTTCCGTGATACACTGCGGCAGCTTGAGCTGCCGGAGGCACAGAAGAGTGAACTGTACGGGCTGCTTCGCCTGCGCGGCGGCAAGGAAATCTGCGGACAGGCTCTGGAGCTCAGCAGCCATCCGCTGGCCCGCACCTCCATTGAGCATCTGTGCAAGGTATGGGAGGTGCTGGTATCCTACGGGGTATCCCAGCATGTGCTGATTGACCTGACGATGGTCGGAGATTTTTCCTATTATACAGGCATGACTTTTGAGGGCTATGCCTCCGAACTTGGCTTTCCAGTATGCAGCGGAGGCCGGTACGACAATCTGCTGCAGCAATTCGGGCGGCCGACGCCTTCAACCGGCTTCTCTCTCAAGACCAACCGGATTCTGGACGGAGTGTCCGGAATGCCGGAAGAGGAGGAGCTGCCGGTCCTGATTCAATACGATGCGCTGCGGCGCACCGAAGGGCTGGAGGAAGCGGCACGGCTGCGGTCTGAAGGGCAGATTGTTGTAACGAGACTGGCGGCGGGGCCGGAAGATCTTAAGACCGTGAAGCGGCTGGACTCCGAGACAGTGGAAGCAGATGGCGAAGAGTACGGAGAAGTCTATACATTCGTGTCTTTTGTCAGCGAGCATGGCTGAGAATGGGTTAAGGATGATTGATATAAAGTGTGATAGATGGAAGCCGCGGAGAAGATGGATATGAAACGGAGGTTAACTACAATGGCGCAAATACTCAAGGTAGCCATGCCGAAAGGCCGGATTTACAATAAAGCGGCAGATCTGTTCCGCCAGGCGGGATTACCGATTCCTGCGGATGGGGAGGAATCACGAAAGCTGGTGATTTCACTGCCGGAAGCGGGCATGGAATTTATTCTGGCTAAACCGGTGGATGTGCCTACTTATGTGGAGTATGGCGTAGCGGACATAGGGATTGTCGGCAAGGACGTGCTGCTGGAAGAGGACCGCGATGCGTATGAGCTGCTTGAT
>NZ_LN831202.1:196972-216821 GCF_001368795.1 Paenibacillus ihuae | reverse complement strand
TGGCTACCAAATATCCGAATGTCGCCTCACGGTATTTCCGTGAGCAGGGCCAGCAGGTGGAGGTCGTGAAGCTGAACGGCTCGATAGAGCTTGCACCGCTGATTGGTTTGGCTGACCGTATTGTAGACATGGTGGAGACCGGACAGACCCTGAAGGATAACGGTCTGGTGGAGATGGAGAGCATCTTTGAGATCACTAGCCGGCTGGTGGCCAACCGTGTAAGTTACCGGATGAAGAATGCAGAAATCCAGCAGCTGTGCGACCGTCTGCAGGCGGTTATCGGCGAGCCGGGATTGCAGTTGAGATAAATAAGGACAGCTATAAGCAGCTGAGGTTGTAAAAGGGGGAAGCAGCGGTGAAGGTACAATCGAGCAAGGATTTCAAGCTGCAGCGGGAAGTGGAATACGGAACGCCGGAGCAGAATGAAACGGTAAAACAAATCGTAGCTGATATCAAAACAGAAGGCGACGCTGCGCTGCTCCGTTATACGGAGCGGTTTGACCGCACGATGCTTACAGCGTCGGAGCTGCGGGTGACCGAAGAAGAACTCCAGGCTGCCTACAGCCGGGTGGAGGATTCGTTCGTCACTGCGATCCGCGCTGCCGCAGCCAATATCCGGGCATTTCATGCCCGTCAGAAGCGCAGCTCCTGGATGGATCTGCAGCCGGACGGCACGATCCTCGGACAGATCATCCGCCCGCTTAAGCGGGTGGGCGTCTATGTTCCCGGCGGCACGGCGGCTTATCCGTCCTCCGTGCTGATGAACGTCATCCCGGCGCAGATTGCCGGCGTACCGGAGATCGTGATGGTCACCCCGCCGGCTACCGGCGGCAAGGTGGGCATCGATCCCTACATCCTCGTCGCCGCCGCGGAGGCAGGCGTGAGCGAGATTTACCGGGTGGGCGGCGCTCAGGCGGTCGCCGCACTCGCCTTCGGCACGGAATCCATCGCGCCGGTCGATAAGATCTGCGGGCCGGGCAACATCTACGTGGCCCTGGCCAAACGCGAGGTCTACGGCGCTGTCGATATCGACAGCATCGCCGGACCGAGCGAGATCGTCGTGCTCGCCGACGATACCGCCGAGCCGGCCTACATCGCGGCCGACCTGCTCTCCCAGGCCGAGCATGATACCATGGCCTCGGCCATCCTGGTGACGCCATCGCAGAGCCTGGCGGACACCGTGGCTGCCGAAGTAGAACGGCAGCTGCAGGAACTGCCGCGCGAAGCGGTGGCACGCGCCTCCGTAGAGAACCACGGCGCGATTATCGTCGTGGAATCGCTGCAGGAGGGCATCGCCGTAGTCAACCGGCTGGCGCCGGAGCATTTGGAGATTGTAGCGGAGGATCCGATGGGGCTGCTCGGCAGCATCGAGAATGCCGGAGCCATCTTCCTCGGTCCCTACAGCTCGGAGCCGGTCGGCGATTATTTTGCCGGACCGAATCATATTATACCGACCAACGGCACGGCACGTTTCTCGTCACCGGTCGATGTGGATGATTTTATTAAGAAATCAAGTCTGATCTATTACAGCAAGGAAGCGCTCCTGCGCGACGGGGAGACGATTATGGAGCTGGCCAGACGTGAGGGCCTTGAGGGCCATGCCCGGGCGATTCAAATCAGACTGGAGAACGAAGCGAAGGGTGGAGCAGAAGAAGATGGAGAATAACAACAACGAGCTGGCAGAACGCAAAGCCGGTCTGAGCCGCAAAACCAATGAAACGGATATTACCCTGTCTCTCGGCGTAGATGGCAGCGGTGTTGTTGAGCTGGAGACGGATGTGCCTTTTCTGAACCATATGCTGGATTTGTTCGCGAAGCACGGCCAATTCGATCTTTCGGTGCAGGCGCGCGGGGATATTGATATTGATGATCACCACACCGTAGAAGATATCGGAATCTGTCTGGGACAGGCACTCCGTGAGGCGCTGGGCGACAAAAAGGGCATTAAGCGTTATGCGAGTGTGTTCATTCCGATGGATGAGGCGCTGGCTCAGGTGGTTATCGACATCAGCAACCGGCCGCATTTTGAATACCGGGCTGAGTATCCTTCACAGCAGGTGGGGAGCTTCTCCACGGAGCTGGTTCAAGAGTTTCTCTGGAAGTTCGCGCTGGAGGCGCGGATTACGCTGCATGTGATCGTGCACTACGGCTCCAATACCCATCATATGATTGAGACGGTATTCAAGGCGCTCGGCCGGGCGCTGGATGAAGCGACGCTGATTGATCCGCGTGTAAAGGGTGTGCCTTCTACGAAGGGAGTGCTGTAGGATGACCGTTGCAATCGTCGATTACGGCATGGGCAACCTGCATAGTGTCAGTAAAGCGGTGGAACGGCTCGGTTACGAGAGCCTGGTGACGGGCGATCCGGAAGAGATTTTTGCTGCCGACAGTGTCATTCTGCCTGGAGTCGGCGCGTTTGGTGATGCAATGGATCAGCTGCGGAGCAGCGGTCTCGATGTTATAGTCAAGGAAGCCGCTGCTGGCGGCCAGCCATTGCTGGGCATCTGCCTGGGCATGCAGCTGCTGTTCAGCAGCAGTGAGGAGTACGGCGAGCACACCGGACTGGACATCCTGCCTGGCTCGGTCGTGCTGTTTGCCCCCCGGGTCGGATACAAGGTGCCGCATATGGGCTGGAACAAGCTGAGCTTCCTGCAGCCGCAGAGTCCGCTGCTTACAAATCTTACTGAGGGACATGTGTATTTCGTCCACTCCTATCATGTGCAGATGGGGCGTGAAAGCGACTTGCTCGCTGTGACAGATTACGGGCATCCGGTAACGGCAGTGGTCGGACGGGACAATGTGTTCGGAATGCAGTTTCATCCGGAAAAGAGCGGTGAACTGGGAATGAAGCTGCTGGGCAATTTTTTGCAGTTGAAGAGAGAGCGGGCGTAAGCCCGCTATAAATATATTGTAAGGAAAGCGGGGAGCGTCAGATGTCTTCTTTTATCGTTTATCCGGCGATTGATATCCGGGATGGAAAGTGTGTGAGACTGCAGCAGGGCGATTACGCCCAGGAGACCATTTATAACGACAGCCCGGTGCAGGTGGCTAAATCATGGGAAGAGCAGGGTGGCCAGTTCATCCATCTCGTCGATTTGGACGGTGCGAAGGCCGGACATCCGGTCAATGATGCCATCATCGGTGCCATCGCCAAAAACGCGGGTGTTCCCGTGCAGGTCGGCGGCGGACTGCGTACGCTGGCTGATGTGGAGAAGCTGCTGGGCCTTGGCGTCAGCCGGGTGATTATCGGGACAGCGGCTATCAATGACCATGCCTTTACGGAGGCCGTGCTGGCCAAATACGGCGATAAAGTAGCGATTGGCATCGATGCCCGGAACGGCTATGTGGCCACGCACGGCTGGCTGAATACCTCTGAAGTGCGTGCGGAGGATTTAGCGAAGGAGCTCGCGGCCAAGGGTGCTGAGACGTTCATCTATACAGATATCTCCCGCGACGGCATGATGCAGGGTCCGAATATAGAGGGAATTCTGTCGATGGCTGCTGCGAGCGGACGGACGGTTATCGCCTCCGGCGGGGTTACCAGCCTGGATGATCTGCTGCGGCTTAACGTACATAGCGGCAGCGGTATTGGCGGAGCGATTGTCGGCAAGGCGCTGTATACCGGCAATATTAAGCTTACCGAAGCGCTGTCGGCGCTGGGGCAGAAATAGTTGAGTCAACCAACCGGACACCTTGTATTTAGAAAAAAGGTTCAGCATGAAGCGCTGCAGTAAAGCGTGTTCCCGTAGGGAACGAAAGCGCTCCATGCTCAAGCAGGTAGACCCATGCAGCGATTGCTGCTCCTAAGCCCCATTCCGGGTGTCCAGAGGGCCGGGGCCCTTGGGGTCCCCCTTGGCTAAGGGGGATTTAGGGGGATCGAAAAGTTTTTCACATGAAAAGGTTTTAAATTTGAAAAGCCTCTGGAGGTGTTGCTAGATGTTAGCCAAACGCATCATTCCCTGTCTTGATGTGAAGGACGGGCGGGTAGTCAAGGGTGTGAATTTCGTTAATCTGCGTGATGCCGGGGACCCGGTGGAGCTGGCGGCGCTGTATGACCGCGAAGGTGCCGATGAACTGGTGTTTCTGGATATCTCCGCTTCGGTGGAAGGGCGGGCTACTATGGTTGAAGTGGTCCGGCAGACTGCAGGTGAGATCGCGATTCCCTTTACCGTTGGAGGCGGAATATCGACCGTGGATGATATGAAGCGGATTCTGCGTGCCGGTGCGGATAAAATCGGCATCAACACGGCCGCGGTCAATAATCCGCAGCTTATTCTGGAAGGCGCGCGCCGCTTCGGCTCCCAGTGTATTGTGGTGGCAATGGATGCCAAATATAATGAGGCATGGGGCGAATGGGAAGTGTACACGCACGGAGGACGTAAGCCGACGGGGATCCGGGCCCTGGCCTGGGCCAAAGAAGCGGAGACCATGGGTGCCGGTGAGATCCTGCTGACCAGCATGGATGCTGACGGGACCAAGGACGGCTTCGACTTGAAGCTGACAGCTGCTGTAAGTGATTTGCTGAGCATCCCTGTAATCGCCTCGGGCGGTGCCGGGAACATTGACCATTTTTACGATGTATTTACCGAGGGTAAAGCCGATGCCGGACTGGCGGCTACGATTTTTCATTATAAAGAGATTGCCATTCATGATCTGAAGGCAGATTTGAAGTCTAAAGGGGTAGAAATCCGATGAGCCAAGAACAAGAAGACATTATCCAAGGTATCCGCTGGAATGAATCGGGACTGCTGCCTGCCGTTGTACAGGATGCACGCAGCCTTGAGGTCCTTATGTTTGCTTATATGAATCCGGAGTCGCTGCGGCTGTCGCTGGAGAGCGGCCAGACCTGGTTCTGGAGCCGTTCGCGCAGCGAGCTGTGGCATAAAGGCGGAACTTCCGGCAATACCCAGGCTATTACTTCTATCTATTATGATTGCGACAGTGATACCCTGCTTGTGAAGGTGCTGCCGGAGGGCCCGGCCTGCCATACAGGGGAGAATACATGCTTTTACCGCGAAATCCCGCTTAGCCACCCGGCAGTTGCGGCGCAAGGGACAGAACCAGCCCGGACCGCAGCCGAACAGGCTGACGAAGGACGATTCGCTGTATTGGGCGAGCTGGAACGGGTCATTGCCGAGCGGGAAATCGAGCGTCCAGAGGGCGCCTATACAACCTATCTGTTTGATAAAGGTGTAGACAAGATTCTGAAGAAGGTGGGCGAAGAAGCATCGGAAACGATTATCGCCGCCAAAAATAAAGACAACGCCGAGCTGCGCCTGGAGGTCAGTGACCTGATCTATCACCTGCTCGTGCTGCTTCAGGAGCGCAAGCTCCCGCTGGATGAGATTATGGAAGAGCTGAGTGCCCGCCACGAACGGCCGCGCCGCGACTAGAAGGGAGCCTTTACAGCATGCATATAGATTACCATACCCATCATGAGCGCTGCGGGCATGCCGTTGGGAAGTTGGAGGAGTATGTGCAGCGCGGTATAGAGCTCGGGCTCCAGCAGCTCGGATTGTCTGATCATCTGCCGCTGATTCATGTTGATCCGGAGAGCTACTATCCAGAGATGGCTATGCCGCTCGCCGAGCTGCCGCGTTATGTTGAAGAATGCCTGACACTGAAGGAACGCTACCGCGGGATCATTGAGTTGCGGGTCGGGCTGGAGGCGGATTATATTGAGGGCTATGAGGAGCAGATCCGCGAGCTTTTGTCGCCTTATCCGTGGGATTATCTGATCGGTTCGGTGCATTTTCTGGGGGAATGGGATATCACGGATCACCGGCAGACCCATGGCTGGGAAGGCAAGGATGTAATGGAGGTATACCGCCGTTATTATGATGCTGTAAGGAAGTCGGCGTTATCGGGATTATATGATATTATAGGACATATGGATGTGATAAAACGGTTCGGGTTCGGCCCGCAGACCCAGGAGGACAAAGCCGAAGCGAGAGAACTGGAGCGGAGTGCCCTGGAAGCGATAGCTGCCAGCGGAATTGCCATGGAGCTTAATGCTTCCGGGCTGACCAAGCCATGCGCTGAAATGTTTCCGGCGGAGCATGTGCTGCAGCAGGCACATACTCTAGCTATCCCGCTTACACTAGGCTCTGATGCCCATGACCCGGCCAAGCTGGGAGACGGGCTGCAGGAGGCCCGCAGCCTGTTGTGGCGCACAGGCTTCCGTGAGCTGGCGGTGTTTGAAGGCCGGCGCCGGACATCCGTTCCGTTCCAACTATAAATTATGATCCCCAGGAGGGTACTATGCAGCATCATCAATTGCGTATTTTTTCCGGTTCGTCGAATCCGAAGCTGGCCGCAGACATTGCGGAGCGTCTTGGTGCACCCCTCGGCCAAATTAAGCTGACCCGTTTCAAGAGCGGCGAGATTTATGTGCATTATGAAGAGAGCATCCGGAACTGCGACGTATTTTTGGTGCAATCCCTCGCTCATCCTATTAATGAGCTGTTCGTAGAGCTGCTCGTTATGATTGATGCGGCCAAACGCGCCTCAGCCAGAACAGTGAATATTATTGTCCCTTACTACGGCTATGCCCGGCAGGAACGCAAATCCGCACCGCGCGAGCCGATCTCGGCCAAAATGGTTGCCGATGTGCTGACCACTGCAGGCGCTACCCGTGTGATTACAATCGACCTGCATGCGGCGGCGATCCAGGGCTTCTTCAATATTCCGGTGGATCATCTAACCGCACTCGATCTGATCAGCGGCTATCTGAAGGTGAAGGGCATCTCCAATCCTGTGGTCGTTTCGCCCGATGCGGGACGCGCCTCCATGGCCGAGAAGCTCGCCAGCCGGCTTGACTCGCCGTTTGCCATTATGATCAAGAAGCGCCCGGCCCACAATGAATCGGTGATCACCCATGTGATTGGCGATGTTGAGGGACGGACACCGGTTATTATCGAGGATCTGATTGATACCGGTACGACGATTGTGAATGTGGTAGAGGGTCTTAAGGAACGTGGAGCCAAGAACAGCATCGTCTGTGCAACACATGGCCTATTCTCCGGCGACGCGCTGTCCCGCATGGACCATGAGAATATCGACGAAGTGGTCGTCACGGATTCAATTGCACTGCCGGACGATCATTCCATCCGGTACAAGGTCCTATCGGTAGCACCGATGCTGGCTGAAGCCACGCGCATTATTATTGAAGGCGGTTCAATCGATAAATTATTCAGAGACGCGGGAATTTAATTTCCCGTGTTTTTTTCTGAAATGAGGTATGGAAGCAGCTATCCTGACCGCTTCATCTTTTTTCCTGCGGGGCCGCTTCCCTTAGCTTGAGAATCCCCCTGCCACATGTGGTATACTGTGTGAAGGCAGCTACGGCCAGAAATGGAAACGATAGAATGCTTAAGGTGGGAGCTCGGGGTGCCGCTTAGGCGCTGCTCTCCTATTTTTGTGAGGATAAGGAAGCTTATAAAGGGAGGTGCCTTGCTTCCATGATTGAGAGAACTTCAGATGACACGGAGTCCTGCAATGTAATTCCGGTTACTCTGGATGCCAATTTTTTCTTTGAAAGAGCCGTACGGTCGCTGGACCGCTTTCAATATGATAAGGCATTAAAGAATTTTCGCAAAGCCGTCGAATATGAGCCGGACAATCCGGTAAATCACTGTAACATGGCGGGTATATTATCTGAGATGGGCAATTATCAAGCATCCAATGATATTTTGACCCATGTGCTGGAAAAGATTGATCCCGCCATGACGGAATGCCACTTCTATATGGCTAACAATTATGCCAATATGGAGAGCTTTGAAGAAGCAGAGCGCTCGCTGGTCACGTATCTGCAAGAAGATGCAGCCGGCGAGTATCTGGCAGAGTCTGAGGAATTGATGGAGCTGCTGCAATATGAGCTTGACCGTCCTGCGCCGCTAAGCCGCATCCGCAGCCGGGAGGGGGTCGTAGAGCATGACCGTGCCCGGAGTCTGCTGGAGGAAGGGAAATTTCCTCAGGCAGTCAAACTGCTCGAAGAGATCGTGAAGAACACACCGGATTTTCTTGCAGCACACAACAACCTGGCGTTGGCCTATTTCTATATGGGCCGCTTCGTCAAAGCCAAGGAGTGTCTGGGCGAGGTGCTGGAACAGGACCCGGGTAACCTGCACGCTCTTTGCAATATGGCGATTTTTCTGCAGTATGCCGGAGATCAGGACCAGCTTGCCGCTCTGCTGCGGATGCTGGAAGCGACTGTGCCCTTTCATCAGGAGCATGTTTTCAAAATGGCTACAACGATGGGCATCCTGGGCAGACACAAAACGGCCTACGGCCATTTCCGCCGTCTGCTGAAGGATGAAGAGGTGGGCGGAGATGCCAGCCTCTATCATTACTGTGCCGCTGCCGCAAGCAACAGCGGGCTCTACGGTGAGGCGCTGCGATGCTGGAGGCAGGCCGCTAAGCTCGATCCGGAATCAGCAGTGCCGGGATTCTTCCTGTCACAGCTGCAGCAGGCACTGGCTGAAGACCGGGCGATGTCGCCGGTCAGCTATAACTACCAGCTGCCTTTTCAGGAGCAGCTTAAACAATGGAAAGACAATACCAGCAGCTTCACAGCAGAAGTCCGGAGCAATCCGCTGCTGCGCGCGTCGTTCTTCTGGGCGCTGCGCTACGGTGACTCCGGTACCAAGCTGCAGGTCACTGAGGCGCTCCGCTGGATTGAGGATGAGGAGATGTCCGAAGTACTGCGGGAACTGCTGGAGCAGGAGCCGCTTCAGGAGGATAAGCTGCAGGAGGCAGCGCTGCTTAGCCTGCAGCGGCTGATCGGCAGCGGTCCGGAGGAGGACGTGGCTCTCCAGGAAGAGCGGGAGGTAGCACCGGCTCCGTCTCATAAGGGTCTGCCGGAGTGGAAAGAAGACTGGCAGCGGATTGTTGATCATACGCTGGCCATGATGGACCGGAGATACGATGCCCTTCAGAAGAAGGATGCGGAGAATCTCTGGAAGCAGTTCATCGGCAGCCTGTATCCCGATGTGCCCCGCTTCAGCCACACAGAAGGCTGGTGTGCTGCACTGGAATACTTAACATCCAAGCAGCACAGCCGTCCGGTGACTTACCGTGAGGTGGCCCAGCGTTATGATGTCTCTGCCTCGATGGTCAGCCGGTATGCACGGCGGATCGACAGCGCGTGCGGCACCTTGAATCTGATTGCGGAGCCGGGAGACTTGTCCCCTTCCACAGAGAAGATATAAGGGCATGAACCGCCGCCCTCAAGTAAGTAATAAGCAACCAGGTATAAATGATGCACGATTCTGCATCCTTATATTGTTCACCGGAAACGCGGATCAGGCTGCTTCATAGAAGCCCACACAGCCGTTTCTTCGAAGTAAATAATCACCCACTTGTAAGGAGGCCAATGTGATGTACAAAACGATTGTAATCGGAACAGGCCCGGCAGGGCTGACTGCCGCAATTTATTTGGCACGCGCCAACCTTAGCCCGCTCGTAATTGAAGGCTTGCAGCCGGGAGGACAACTGACAACGACGACAGAAGTGGAGAATTTTCCGGGCTTTCCTGAAGGCATTCTTGGACCCGATCTGATGGACAATATGCGCAAGCAGGCTGAACGTTTCGGTGCAGAGTTCAAGAACGGCTGGGTGGATTCTGTGGATTTCTCGCAGCGGCCTTTCAAAGTAACCGTGGATGGGCTTGGTGTACTGGAGGCAGAGTCGGTTATTATTTCGACCGGTGCTTCCGCCAGATATCTGGGTATTCCCGGCGAGCAGGAGAATGTGGGGCGCGGGGTCAGCACATGCGCTACCTGTGACGGCTTCTTTTTCCGCGGCAAGAAGATTATTGTTGTCGGCGGCGGAGACTCCGCGATGGAGGAAGCCAGCTTCCTGACCCGCTTTGCCTCCAGTGTAACTTTGGTGCACCGCCGCGAGGAGCTGCGCGCTTCGAAGATTATGCAGGACCGGGCGCGTGAGAACAGCAAGGTGGCCTGGGCGCTTAACCGTACACCGCTGGAAGTGACCGTTAGCGATACGGGAGTCAAAGGGCTGACTGTGCGCAACAATGAGACAGGTCTGGAAGAGCTGCTGGAAGCGGACGGTGTGTTCGTGGCAATCGGGCACACACCGAACACGGCATTCCTGGGCGGACAGATTACGACGGATGCTAACGGGTACATTGTCGTCAACCCGGGCACGACCGAAACGAACATTCCGGGCGTCTTTGCATGCGGAGACGTGCAGGATACCCGTTACCGTCAGGCGATCTCCGCAGCCGGAACCGGATGCATGGCGGCTATGGATGCCGAGAAGTTCCTGGAAGGCACCATGGTGCATGACTGGAGCGAAACGCTGGATAAATGAGGATGAATCCTCGCCTTTATATTCAGCCGTTGACAGAGCATATCCGGGTAGAGTAGATTTAATGTAATTTAATAAGATGCCCACTAGGGGAGCCTGAATTGGCTGAGACGGAAAAAGTGAATTTCCGGACCCTTGAACCTGATCTGGATCATACCAGCGTAGGAAAGTGGAGCCGGACTTTTATTTCGTATAGCCTTCTTTGGCTGTTCTCAGATAAAGCCGCTCCAGGTGGAGCGGCTTTTTTGCTGCATATTCTTATTCAAAGACCACGTGTGAACACACCAATCTGAGGAGGAGAAACAATGCCAGGAACAGTGAAGCAGGAAAACGTAAATCTTTCGGGATTTCCGGGAAGCCGTAAAGTTTATGTAGAGGGTTCACGCCCGGACATCCAAGTCCCGATGCGTGAGATTAGTCTTACCCCTACTAGGGGAAGCGCCGGCGAAGAAAAAAATGCGCCAGTGCGTGCGTACGATACGAGCGGTTTATATACTGATGACTTTGAACAAACGGATATACGGAAAGGACTGCCGCCTCACCGGTTAGCCTGGATTGCAGAACGCGGGGATTCGGAAGAGTACGAGGGAGCAGCCCCGCAGGATGAGGATAAAGGAAACGCCGCGGCCTGCGTGACAGAGAGCTTTCCGGGATTGCAGCGGCGGCCTCTAAAGGCGCGTCCAGGTGCCAATGTGACCCAGCTGCATTATGCGCGGAAGGGAATCATTACCCCGGAGATGGAATATATTGCGATCCGCGAGAACATGAGTCCTGAATTTGTGAGGGATGAAGTAGCTGCCGGACGTGCAATCATACCTGCTAATCTCAACCACCCGGAAAGTGAGCCCATGATTATCGGCCGTAATTTCCTGGTGAAGATTAACGCCAATATCGGTAATTCCGCAGTTTCCTCCTCCATCGAAGAGGAAGTGGAGAAAATGAGATGGGCTACCCGCTGGGGGGCAGACACGATAATGGATCTCTCCACCGGTAAAAAAATTCATGCCACCCGCGAATGGATTATCCGCAATTCTCCTGTACCGATCGGCACCGTTCCGATTTACCAGGCACTTGAAAAGGTAAACGGTAAAGCTGAAAATCTGACCTGGGAGATTTACCGCGACACCCTCATTGAACAGGCGGAGCAGGGTGTGGACTACTTTACCATTCATGCCGGAGTGCTGCTGCGCTATATTCCGCTTACGGCCGGACGAATGACCGGGATTGTCTCCCGGGGCGGCTCCATTATGGCTGCATGGTGCCTTGCCCATCATCAGGAGAGTTTCTTATATACACATTTCGAGGACATTTGCGAAATTATGAAGACCTACGACATCGCAATTTCGCTGGGCGACGGATTGCGGCCGGGCTCGATTGCCGATGCCAATGACGAAGCCCAGTTTGCTGAGTTGGAAACGCTGGGGGAGCTTACGGAAATCGCCTGGAAGCATGATGTTCAAGTTATGGTGGAGGGTCCGGGTCATGTGCCGATGCATAAAATCAAGGAGAACATGGATAAACAGCTGGACATCTGTCGGGAAGCCCCTTTTTATACACTGGGCCCGTTAACCACGGATATTGCTCCCGGCTATGACCATATCACCTCAGCAATTGGCGCAGCCATGATCGGCTGGTTCGGAACGGCGATGCTCTGTTATGTGACTCCCAAAGAGCATCTGGGGCTCCCTGATAAAAATGATGTGCGTGAAGGCGTGATTACCTACAAAATCGCTGCCCATGCAGCCGATCTGGCCAAAGGGCATCGGGGTGCCCAGGACCGTGACAATGCGCTGTCCAAAGCACGGTTTGAATTCCGCTGGCGCGACCAGTTCCATCTGGCGCTGGATCCGGAGCGGGCCCTGGAGTATCACGATGCGACCCTTCCCGCAGAAGGAGCCAAGACGGCGCATTTCTGCTCGATGTGCGGTCCGAACTTCTGCAGTATGCGGATTTCCCACGGCATTCAAGAATCAATGAACCAGCTCACCTAACAGGTGAAATACTAGGCTGTCTCCCAGGCTGTAAAGGCTGAGGGAGACGGCTTTTTTTTGTCCGGTCATCTTGTCCGGAGGTGTAGCCGCTTCTTTTTAAAACTTAGTGATTGCAATCACTATTCGTTCTAAGGGCCTATGCTAAGCTGTTGTTGAGAAGAATTCTCATTAAAAAAAGGAATGGTGCACATGAACAAAGTGCTGAGAATGGATGAATCCATATTCGAGCTGGTAAGCCGGCATCCTGAGGTTACCGACATTATGGTGGAGCTGGGGTTTCATGATATTGCGAAGCCGGGGATGCTGCAGACAGCAGGCCGGTTCATGACCCTGTCGAAGGGAATTAAGCTGCGGAGAATGGACCCGGATACCGTGCGGCAGACGTTTAAACGCCATGGTTTTGAGGTTCTTGAATAGAGCAATTAATACGGATAAGGAGCGATACCAATGAGTGAACTGATCAATAACCGTGAAGTGGACGTACCGGAACAGACCCGCCGCCAGGCGATGCTCAAGGAGATCATTAAAGAGCTGCACGCCGGTAAAAGTGTAGAGGAAGTCAAAGCGCGTTTTGCTGAAGCAGTGGGTGATGTGACGGTTGCTGAGATTTCTGCAATGGAGCATTCGCTGATGACAGAGGAGGGGATTCCGGTAGCGGAGGTGCAGCGGCTGTGTTCGGTGCATACGGCCATCTTCAAGGGCTCGATCGAACAGATTCACCGTTCCTCGCAGCCGGAGGAGCAGCCGGGCCATCCGGTGCATACCTTCAAGCTGGAGAACCGCGAAATCGAGCGGCTGGTGAATTTCCGTCTGGAGCTGCATGCCGGCAAGTTTCTGAAGAATGACAGCGAGGAGATCATCTTTAAGCTGCTGGAGGATCTCAGCCTGCTGCTGGATCTCGACAAGCATTACAGCCGCAAGGAGAATCTGCTGTTTCCTTATCTGGAGAAGTACGGGATTTACGGTCCGACCAAGGTAATGTGGGGAGTCGATGACGGCATCCGGGCCATGATCAAAGCAGCCAAGGCGGCGCTCAGCCAATACAGTGGGAATAAGGAAGAGATTGGTGCCCAGTTAGCAGAAATCATCAAGGAAGTAAACGAGATGATCTTTAAGGAAGAGAATATTTTGCTGCCCATGGCGCTCGATAAGCTGACCGAAGACGAATGGGTCAAAATCGCCCGGGAAAGTGGCGAGATCGGCTTCTGCCTGACCTCACCGGAGCAGGAGTGGATCCCGGAGCGTGCTGCTGAACCGGAAGGAGCCGCTGTGCAGGAAGAATCCGCAGGCGAAAGCCCGCAGGGCTTTATCCGTTTTGAAACAGGACTGCTGTCGCTCCATCAGCTGGAGACGGTGCTTAACCATCTGCCGGTGGATTTAACCTTCATTGACGAAAATGACGTTGTCCGTTATTTTTCACATGGTAAAGAACGGATTTTCGCCCGGACCAAGGCCGTTATTGGCCGTACGGTTCAGAACTGTCATCCGCCGCAAAGCGTACATGTGGTGGAGAAGCTGCTGGAGGACTTCAAGGCAGGGCGCAAGGATGCAGAGGATTTCTGGATTGCTATCAAGGATAAGTTTATTTATATCCGTTACTTCGCTGTCCGTGATGAAGCAGGCCGCTACATGGGCACACTGGAATTTACCCAGAATATTGCCCCGATCCGCGCGCTGGAAGGCCAGAAACGGATATTGTCGGAATAAGGCCACAACTTTACAGAGGTGCAAAAGGTGCGATGCAAGACAGATCGCGCTTTTTTGTGCGCTTTTAGACCGGAAGAATTCATTTGGGTTTAAGGGCCTGCCCGGATGAACAAGTCATAGATTCTGGTGATAGCGCATACAACGTTAATATGACTGGGGAGGTCCTTGCAAGTGTTCTCTTAGACCTGTCCGGATTTGATTATTCTGTGCTTGGGACAAAGGATACACCCGGGTGTGTCGTCATTCCTTGACCGCAGAGAAGGCTTCTATTATAGTGGGTACGTAGGATTAACTATTTTAGCATAGAAAAAGGTGGCTTGTTACATGTCTGAACATATCTACGTTGGCGTGGATTTAGGTGGAACCACGATTAAAGTTGGAATCTGCAATGCCGAGGGAACCCTGCTTCACACTTTTGAGGGACCTACGGGGACTGCAGATGGCGTCGATGCCGTTATCGATAATATCGAGAAGTATGTTCGCCAGATTGTGGAAGAATCCCCGTACTCTTGGGAACAGCTTGCCGGTGTAGGAGCAGGCCTGGCCGGATTTACGAATATTCGTGAAGGAATCATCATTCTTGCGCCTAACATAGGATTTAGAGATGTGCCGATCCGTTCTATTCTGGAAGGACGCCTTAACAAGCCTGTCAAAATAGACAACGATGCCAATGTGGCTGCACTGGGCGAGGCCTGGAGCGGCGCAGGACGCGGCATCGAGAATTGTGTCTGCTATACGCTGGGAACCGGTGTCGGCGGCGGAATCATTATTAACGGCAAGGTATACCAGGGATTCGCCGGTCTGGCCGGAGAGCTTGGCCACATTTCCGTTGTGCCTGATCTGGAAGCCATCCAGTGCGGCTGCGGCAATATGGGCTGTCTGGAAACGGTATCCTCTGCTACTGGCATTATCCGCATGGCTAATGATGCTGTATCCCGTGGAGACCGCACATCGCTATCCATGGTGGAGAAGATTGCTGCGAAGGAAGTATTTGATGCTGCCAAGGCCGGCGACGAAGTGGCTGTGCGCATCGTTAACCGTGCTGCCTTCTACCTGGGTAAATCGATGGCTGCAGTAGCGGCTGTGCTTAATCCGGAAGTATTTATCGTGGGCGGCGGGGTGTCCAAGGCTGGCGACATTCTGTTTGATGAGGTCCGCCGTGTATTCGCTAAGCTTGCTCCTGAGCCGCTGCAAAAAGGCGTTACCATTGTGCCGGCCGAGCTGGGAAATGATGCGGGTATTATTGGTGCAGCGGGTCTTCTGCTGCGTTCTTAAAAGACTGGAATTATTCATATACTATTCTAGGGAGGGGACGCTTTCATGACCGAATTGGAGCAATCCGGAGCGGCTGGTGCCACCCTGATCATTATTACGGGCATGTCGGGTGCAGGCAAAACCATTGCAGTACAGAGCCTGGAGGACCTGGGGTTCTTCTGTGTCGATAATCTGCCGCCGGTGCTGATTCCGAAGTTCGCCGAGCTGATTGAGCAGTCGAAGGGGAAGATCGCAAAGGTAGCGCTCGTAATTGATTTGCGGGGGCGGGAGTTTTTTACGGCTTTGTCAGAATCGCTGACCTACATCAAGAACGAGTCATCTATCGGCTGTGAAATTCTGTTTCTGGACGCCACCGATTCCGTGCTGGTGCAGCGCTACAAGGAAAGCCGGCGGCATCACCCGCTGGCTCCGAAGGGCATGCCGCTTGACGGCATCCGCCTGGAGCGCCAAATGCTGGAGGAGCTGAAGAATTCCGCCACTCTCTGTCTGGACACAAGCAGTATGAAGCCTGTGCAGCTTAAGGAGAAGATCGTTTCAAGATTTTCTCATCTTGGAAAAAGTACACTCTCCGTTAACATTACTTCGTTCGGATTCAAGTATGGGATTCCGATTGATGCAGACCTCGTGTTTGATGTTCGCTTTTTGCCTAATCCGCATTATGTGGATCAACTGCGGCCCAAGACTGGCCAGGACAGCGATGTTTACGAATATGTAATGAAATGGCCTGAAACGCAAGTTTTTCTGACCAAGCTGCTGGATATGCTTCACTTCCTGATTCCCCAGTACCGCAAGGAAGGCAAATCCCAGATTATTATCGGCATCGGCTGTACCGGCGGCAAACACCGTTCAGTAGCCATTGCAGAGTACCTGGGCAAAATGCTGGGAGTCAGTGAGACGGAAACGGTAGCGGTCAGCCATCGGGATTCCGAGCGTGATCGGCATTAACGAGAGAAGGGGTCAATTGTGGCTGAAGAACAAGACAAACGTCCGCGTATCGTCGTTATGGGCGGAGGTACGGGACTCTCTGTCATGCTTCGCGGATTGAAGGAAAAGCCGCTCGATATCACAGCGATAGTGACTGTGGCAGATGACGGAGGCAGCTCCGGGATTCTGCGGAGCGAGCTGCAGATGCCGCCTCCTGGTGACATCCGCAATGTGCTGACAGCGATGGCGGATGTGGAGCCACTGATGGAGCAGATTATGAGATACCGCTTCAGCTCTGGAGAAGGACTGGCCGGGCATAGTCTAGGCAATCTGATTCTGGCGGCGCTTACGGACATCTCCGGTGATTTTGTTACCGCGGTCCGTGAGCTTAGCCGGGTATTCGCCGTCCGCGGACGGGTACTGCCCGCTGCGGGTGATGCCGTGGTGCTGCACGCTGAAATGTCTGATGGTACCATTATTACCGGAGAGTCCAAAATACCGGAAGCCGGAGGCCGGATCAAACGCGTCTTTTTGGAGCCGGCTGATGTGGAACCGCTGCCGGAGGCGCTGGAGGCGATCCGGAATGCGGACGCCATTCTTTGCGGTCCAGGCAGCTTGTATACGAGTATTCTGCCCAATCTGCTCGTACCGAAGCTGGCGGAAGCCGTTGTAGAGTCCAAAGCGATTAAAATCTTTGTCTGCAATGTGATGACCCAGCCTGGAGAGACAGACAATTACACCGTAAGCGACCACCTTCAAGCCGTGTATGATCATATCGGCCTGCATTTGTTCGATTATGTCATTGTCAACGACGGGGAGATTCCGGAGCAGGTGCAGGTTAAATACGCTGAAAAGGGCGCACGTCCCGTGCTGCTTGACCGGGATGCGCTCGACGGCAACGGATACAAGGTTATTGCGGATAAGCTGGTATTATTCAAGACCTATTTAAGGCATGATACAGATAAGCTAAGTCATCATATCTACCAGCTGGTAGAGGACTGGATATCCAGATAGATTCACGGTTTAATGAACATGAAAGAGGTGAGCCCCTTGTCTTTTGCGGCCCTTACCAAAAAAGAGCTGACGATGGTGGAGAGCCAGCCATGCTGCGAGAAGGCAGAGATGTCAGCGCTGATCCGGATGAACGGTTCTGTGCAGCTTTCGAGCAAAAAGGTGGTTCTTGACATCTCGACGGAGAACGCCGCGATTGCAAGGCGGGTATATTCTTTGCTTAAGAAATATTACCAGGTCCATATCGAGCTGCTCGTGCGTAAAAAAATGCGTTTGAAGAAGAATAACGTCTATATTGTCCGAATTCCAAACCGCGTGCAGGAAATCCTGAAGGACCTGCGGATTGTCTCCGAAGGCTTCATCTTTACCGACGGGATCGATGAGGAGATCGTCGGGAAGAACTGCTGCAAACGGGCGTACCTCCGCGGAGCCTTTATGGCCGGCGGATCGGTGAACAATCCCGAGGGTTCCTCCTACCATTTGGAAATCGCTTCCATGTATGAAGAGCACTGCAAAGCACTGGTGGAACTGGCTGGTGAATTTCACCTGAACGCCCGTTGCATAGAGCGCAAGAAAGGCTTCATTCTATACATTAAGGAAGGCGAGAAGATCATCGAGTTCCTGAGCCTGATCGGTGCGCATCAAGCGCTGTTCAAGTTTGAGGATGTGCGGATTATGCGCGATATGCGCAATTCCGTGAACCGGATCGTCAACTGCGAAACGGCTAACCTGAACAAAACGATCAGTGCTGCGGTACGGCAGATTGAGAACATTAAGCTGCTGCAGCGCGAGGTGGGTCTGGAGAGTCTGCCGGATAAGCTCCGTGAGGTTGCGGAGATCAGACTGGCACATCCGGATATTAATCTCAAGGAAGTGGGCGAAATGCTCAAGGGAACGGTCAGTAAATCGGGAGTAAATCACCGTTTGCGCAAAATTGATGAGCTGGCGGATAAAGTCCGCGGAGGCTGATTATTTTTTTTCTAGTGTGGATGCGGTTATAATGATATAATATTATAAAATTAATGTGAAATTTTTGGGCAGATCTCAAATAGGGGGTAAGCGTTTCATGACAAAGCACCCGGTAGTTGTACGGTTGAAGACGGGGCTCCACGCTCGGCCGGCAGCATTGTTCGTGCAAGAAGCCAACAAGTTTTCGTCGGAGATTTTCGTGGAAAAAGACGATAAAAAGGTTAACGCCAAAAGCATCATGGGCATTATGAGCCTGGCGATCAGTTCCGGCACGGAGATTTATATTAGCGCGGATGGCGCCGATGCGGATCAAGCTGTAACCGCTTTGACAAGTCTTGTTAGTAAGGAAGAACTGGAGAACCAATAAGATTTCTAGCCAGACTTACTTATTCCGTATGACAAAAAGCCCTTCGGGGCTTTTTTTATTTGCCCGGGTATGCCAGATAACAGGTTTACGGAAATAATAATTAAAAAATTAAGCTCCGGAAATGCTGTAACAGATGCAACTTTTACCAAACAGGCCCGTCTAGAGGGTACCAAACATTATTAAGAATTGAAAGGGGATAGCAAGCATGAAGAAATGGGGCAAATCATTCGGAGCGGTGCTGCTGGCAGGAAGTTTAATAGTAGGGGGAATGGGGCTCAGCGGAGTGTTTAAAGGTCCTGAAAAGGCTTACGCGGCCGAGGATATCCAAAGAAATATTGTCAGCGTAACAGGCAAGGGCGAGCTGGCCATCAAGCCGGATATCGTATATCTGTCGATCGGTGTGACTTCGTCTGCTGCAACAGCACAGGATGCGCAAAAGGCTAATGGAGCCAAAATCGCCAAGCTGACCTCTCTGCTCAAGACAACCTGGGGTATTGCCGACAAGGATATCCAGAGCACACAATTCAGCGTACAGCCTAACTATACCTATAGTGAAAAAGACGGACAGCAGGTGAAAGGTTATATCGCACAGCACACCCTGCAGGTAGCTTACCGTGATCTGGAAAAAGTCGGTGCACTGCTGGATGCTGCTTCCACAGCGGGTGCGAACAACATCGGCAATGCACAGTTTGCGATTGAAGATCCTTCGGCATTTGAAGCTCAGGTCATTGAGAAAGCGATGGCTAACGCCGATGCAAAAGCGGCCGCAATTGCTAAAGCAGCTAAGCGCAGCCTAGGCTCGGTTGTTACGGTTATCCAGAACGATGACGGCAACCACCCGGTCATTTATATGGAGAATGCAGCCATGAGTAAAGTAGCTGCGGATACAGCCGGCGGGACATCTGTTGAGCCTGGTGAGGTTAAAGTTTCCACACAGCTTAACGTTGTTTACGAACTGAAATAAGAAACAGAATATTGGAGGCTCTGCTCCTGCCGTTACGGCGCAGCAGGGCCTCTTTTTCAGCGGGATTAGACCCTGGGGAGATATGAAATCTCTCATTTTGTTTAAAGAAATGTAACAAGAGCCTTTAAATATACAAGGAAAACTTAATAAACTGTAAGCGTCATTGTAACAATAGCGGCAGCTGCTGCCACTATAATAGTAAGAGCGGGCCGGGAAAGTAAACTTCCGGGTCTTACGGATTTACAACAAAATTAATCATCGTGCCGGCGGAAGGGGAAATCATTTGTGAATATTATCTCGAAGGAACAAGCC
>NZ_LN831202.1:183232-196946 GCF_001368795.1 Paenibacillus ihuae | reverse complement strand
TCGAAGGAACAAGCCCGTAAATGGGGTGCGGGAACGATGGCAGCTGGTTTGCTGTTTGGTGGAGGAATATTGCCGGCTGGGACCAGTCAGGCTGCAGCGGCCAAACCGGTAGCTAAGGCCGAGCAATCGCAGGTGGTCCTGAAGTGGAACGGAAGCATTACACAGCAGACCGGGATTTATAGCGGCGGCAAGGTATGGGTACCTGTCAGCTTCCTGCGTGACGGCCTGAACATGCCAGTGTCTTATGATAAGGCAGACAAGATTTACTCGATTGGCAAAGGAAACACGCTGACTAAGCTGATGGTCTCGGATTACGGCATTTCCATTTCAGTGAATAATTATTTCCTTGGAGATTATGAAGGGAAAAATATCAATAACCGTCTGTATGTTCCTTTCGACCTGCTGACCGATTATCTCGGTTACAAGGGCGATTGGAATGCACCTTCCGGCCGGCTCAATGTGATGAAGCAGGTGCAGAATGCGATTACCATTAAGACGGAGAGCTTCATTAAGGAACGGGAGGATGCGCCGATCAAGCTGGATTATCCGCAGGTGAGCGGCCTGGCGAATGCCGAGGCCCAGAAAGCCATCAATGATACGATTAAACAGACGATCCTAAAGTATGCGGCAGATGCCGAGAATCAAATCGCGAACAAATCGGAGGATGACCGGCCGTACGAATTTGAAGGCGGCTATGTCGTTACCTATAATCAGAACGGTGTACTCAGCCTGGTTACACAACAATACGGCTATACCGGCGGTGCGCATGGGATGACCTACCGCAATGCCTTCACCTTCTCGCTGAAGGATGGCAAACGTCTCCTGCTGGGAGACCTGTTCGGTGCCAACTCTAACTATAAAAAAGAGCTGAACGCCAAGCTGACCAAGCTTATCAAAGCGGATGGAGGCTATCTCGGCGGATTCACCGGGCTCAATACAGAGAAGTATTTCTATTTGAAGGAAGGCAAGGTAGTATTATTCTTCCAGTTATATGAGTATACAGCTTATGCTGCCGGGTTCCCTCAGTTCACATTCACCTTTAAGGAAATGCTGCCGGATGGAAGCAGTCCGTTTGCAGCGCTGAAGTAACGACAGGAATTAGGTGTATAACTTTAGATAATTCTGAATATGACCCGTATCAGAAGCTCCGCCAATGCGGGTTATGGGTACCCCGCCGTTCCCCGGTGTCCGCTCCATTCATAAGCTAAACAAAGAAAGCAGCTTATGGATGGGAGGGAAATATGATGAGCTATCAGTACACCGCTATTGGTGATTCCCTGACGACGGGGTTTGGAGCGCTGCCCGGTAACGGGTTTGTTCCGGTTTACCGCAGGATGGCGGAGGCGCGCCTGCGTACGCCTATCCGCTTAACCAATTTAGGCATAAATGGGCTGACAACAGACGGGCTGGAGCAGCGTCTTAAAGCGGATTACAACTTCCGGCTGGCGGTCAGCGATGCTGACCTGATTACGATATCAATCGGCGGCAATGATCTGATCAAGGCCGTAAGGCGGCAGGCAGCCGTCCGGGTGATCTGTCACCGCTGCTCCAGAAAGCGCTGCGCAATTGCAAACGGAACATCAGCGACATCATGAGTACATTATCACAGCTCAAGGCAGGTATGCCGAGGCCCTATATCATCCGCATTGTCGGACTGTACAATCCTTATCCGCAAGTCGATGAAGCTACGGAGTGGGTCCGGCAATTCAACCGGTATACTTCAGGCTACAGCAGCCGGGTCTGCGGATTTGCCTCCATCTATAGTGAGTTTGCCGGCAATGAGCGCGGCCTGCTGTTTATTGATCATATTCACCCGAACGGGAAGGGATACCGGGTTATTGCAGACAAACTGGATGGCCTGGGGTATGGCCGTTTGGGGTAGGTTTCTTAATCTATAGGCGTCAATCCATAGACTGCACAAAAAAGGCTGCCGGGACCACAATGAGTCCCGGCAGCCTTTTGGCTGTTGCTTCTGTTATACGCCTGTAGGTAATGTCTTCTCGATAACCTTATCGACAATACCATATTCAGCTGCTTCAGCAGCAGTCATGAAGTAATCGCGGTCCGTATCCTTCTCAATCCGTTCCAGCGGCTGGCCGGTACGTTCGGACAGGATGCGGTTCAGCTTGTCACGCAGCTTGAGGATGCGGCGGGCGCGGATTTCGATATCCGTTGCCTGGCCTTGAGCACCGCCCAGCGGCTGGTGAATCATAATTTCGCTGTTTGGCAGTGCAAAACGTTTGCCCTTGGCACCGGCGTTCAGCAGGAAAGCTCCCATGGAAGCGGCCATACCCACGCAGATGGTGGAAACATCCGGTTTAATGTACTGCATTGTATCAAATATAGCCATGCCTGCCGTGATGGAACCGCCGGGGCTGTTCACATACAAGTGAATATCCTTATCCGGATCTTCAGCAGCCAGGAATAGCATTTGGGCGATGATGGAATTGGCAACCACGTCATTGACCTCTGTTCCAAGGAAAATGATGCGGTCCTTCAGCAGGCGGGAATAGATGTCATAAGCGCGCTCGCCGCGATTGCTCTGTTCTACTACCATAGGGATATAACTCACGTGGAAAACCTCCTTGAATTGGCTATTCGAATGTGTTCATTTTTACTGTTACCGTATTAACCACATGATAAACAAAATCAAACAAAAAGTCAAAGAAAGTCAAACTTAGTTTCAAAAAAAAGAGCCATCAAGTGGCTCTTTGGTTAATTAACAGTATGACGACTGCTAAATTATGTACAAAACAGTAAATAATGGCGCGCCCGCCAAGAATCGAACTTGGATCTCAGGCTTCGGAGGCCTACGTCATATCCATTGGACCACGGGCGCAACAGAAATTATTATAATACATTTATTGTACAAATGCAATGGATCAGCGTCACTGTTCAGAAAATATCTTTGCCGGTATACAGCGACAACGTATAGTCCTGCCAGAAGCAGGCATATACCGGGCCTTTCTGTGCCTTCAGCCCTGTCTTCGGGTCTTTCCATACCTTGTTAGATGTATAAGATGAACAGAGGTTGAGAATTATACTCTCGGATGACTTGCACTCCGCGTAATATTTGGTTAGAATATGAGTGGGACTTAAAAAGTTAACCCGGGACGTTTTGAGACCACGAACAAGGGAATAGAGAAAGACGAAGTTGCAGGAGTGAAAGCATGCGCAATTTATTGGAAATCCAAAAGCAGCTTCTGCCGGATCTCATGGAAACCCTTAAGAGACGTTACACGATTCTACATCAGATCATGCTGTCCGATATTATTGGGCGCAGAACGCTGGCTGCCTCGCTGGATATGACCGAGCGTGTGCTGCGTGCCGAGACGGATCTTCTGAAATCGCAAGGGCTCATTGAGATCGAGAGTGTCGGCATGCGTATTAGCGATGCCGGTCGCAGAACGCTTGACCTGCTGGAGCCGATCGCCAAGAGTCTGTTTGGCCTGGATGATCTGGAAGAGAAGATTCGCTCAACGTATGGTCTTAATAAAGTAATTATTGTGCCCGGTGATTGCGAGACATCGCCGTTCACGAAGCGTGAGCTTGGGCGTGCAGGCGCGAAGGCATTTCTCGGCGTGCTGCGTAGCGACGATACCATTGCCGTAACAGGCGGCTCTACTTTGGCTGAGATGGCCGATCAGCTGACCTTGCCCTTATCCCTTTCCTATAAGAATGCATGGGTTGTCCCTGCACGCGGAGGACTTGGAGAGAGCATGGAAATTCAGGCGAATACGATTGCTTCAACGATGGCTAAGCGGATCGGGGCGAATTACCGTCTGCTGCATGTGCCGGATCTGCTCAGTGAGGATGCTTACCAGTCTCTGGGGCATGACTCGAACATTGGGGAGATCGTGCAAATCATCCGCAGATCGCGTATTATTGTTCATGGAATCGGCGATGCCATTGAAATGACCCGCCGCCGCAAGCTGGATGAGACGACAGTCTCAGAAATTCAGGCTGAAGGTGCGGTAGCCGAATCGTTCGGCTATTATTTTAACGAAGCTGGCCAGGTGGTCCATACCATGCTTACGATGGGGCTCCGTCTAGAGGATATCATCCGCACGGAAGTTGTTGTCGGTATAGCAGGGGGCAAACGCAAGGCCAAAGCAATCCACGCAATGCTGCGATTCGGGCAAGAGGACATTCTTGTTACAGATGAGGCTGCTGCTGTCGAAATCGGCAAAGAAATCGACAAACAGTTGCAGCAAGTTCTATAGCTTCCAGGATATGGGGAGCGCCCGCAGTTATTTTGCATTATACTTAACATTGTTGTCTTGACGAGCTTCACGGCTTGTCTTGAATAAATAAAACGAAATCTAGGAGGAACTATTCAATGAGTGTAAAAGTTGGTATTAACGGTTTTGGACGTATTGGACGCCTTGCATTCCGCCGTATTCAAAATGTAGAAGGTATCGAAGTGGTAGCAATCAACGACCTGACTGACGCTAAGATGCTTGCTCATTTGCTTAAATATGATACAACTCAAGGTAAATTCCAAGGTGAAGTTGAAGTTCATGACGGATTCTTCAAAGTGAACGGCAAAGACGTTAAGGTTCTAGCTAACCGCAACCCTGAAGAACTTCCTTGGGGAGAGCTTGGCGTAGATATCGTTCTGGAATGCACAGGTTTCTTCACAACTAAAGAAGCTGCTGAAAAACACCTTAAAGGCGGAGCTAAAAAAGTAGTTATCTCTGCTCCAGCTACAGGCGACATGAAAACTGTTGTTTACAACGTAAACGATGACATCCTTGATGGTTCTGAAACAGTTATCTCCGGCGCATCTTGCACAACTAACTGCCTGGCTCCAATGGCAAAAGTCCTGAACGACAAGTTCGGTATCGTTGAAGGCCTGATGACTACTATCCACGCTTACACAGGTGACCAGAATACTCTTGATGCTCCACACGCAAAAGGCGACTTCAGACGTGCCCGCGCTGCTGCTGAGAACATCATCCCTAACACTACCGGTGCTGCAAAAGCAATCGGTCTGGTTATCCCAGAACTGAAAGGCAAACTTGACGGTGCAGCACAACGTGTGCCTGTAGCGACTGGTTCCCTGACTGAGCTGGTAACTGTTCTGGATAAGAGCGTTACTGTTGAAGAAATCAACGCAGCTATGAAAGAAGCTTCCGATCCAGAAACTTACGGCTACACTGAAGATGAAATCGTATCTTCCGACATCAAGGGTATGACTTTCGGTTCCCTGTTTGATGCAACTCAAACTAAAGTCCTGACTGTTGGCGACAAACAACTGGTTAAAACCGTTGCTTGGTATGACAATGAAATGTCCTACACTGCACAACTCGTTCGTACTTTGGAAAAATTCGCTAAACTTGCTCAATAAGATCGTTTTAATATAAGCAGCATCTATAGAGCGGAAACAGAACTTCCTTGTTTCCGCTCTTTCTAAATGGATTATCATGAACCAATTTTGGGTGTGGAGGAAAACTAATCATGAACAAAAAAAGCGTCCGTGATGTAGAAGTAACAGGCAAACGCGTATTCGTACGCGTCGATTTCAACGTGCCAGTGGAAGACGGTAAGATCACTGATGATACCCGTATCCGCGAAACACTTCCAACGATTAAATACCTGATCGAGAACGGTGCAAAGGTCATTCTGGCCAGCCACATGGGCCGTCCGAAGGGTCAATTCGTTGATTCCATGCGCCTTACTGGTGCTGCTGTTCGTTTGTCCGAGCTGCTCGGCAAACCGGTAGCCAAAGCTGATGAAGCTGTGGGTGATGCAGCGAAAGCGCAAATCGCTGAACTGAACAACGGCGATGTGCTTGTGCTTGAGAATGTCCGTTTCTATCCGGGTGAAGAGAAGAACGATCCTGAACTGGCTAAGCAGTTCGCAGAACTGGCTGACCTGTTCGTCAATGACGCATTCGGGGCGGCTCACCGTGCACATGCTTCGACTGAAGGTATCGCTCACTTCCTGCCGGCTGTATCCGGTCTCTTGATGGAGAAAGAATTGTCCGTTCTGGGCAAAGCTCTTTCGAACCCTGAGCGTCCTTTCACTGCCATCATCGGCGGTTCCAAGGTTAAAGACAAAATCGACGTTATCGATAACCTTCTGACTCTGGCTGACAATGTTCTGATCGGCGGCGGCCTTTCTTACACGTTCACCAAAGCTCAAGGCTTCGAAATCGGCGAATCTCTGGTAGACAACGAAAAAATCGATGCTGCTCTTGGATTCATCGACAAGGCTAAAGCACTCGGCAAAAACTTCCTGCTTCCGGTAGACGTTGTGGTTGCTGACAAGTTCGGTGCAGATGCTAATACCAAAGTGGTTGACATTAATGAAATCCCTGCTGGCTGGATGGGTCTGGATATCGGTCCTAAGACTCGTGAAATCTATGCTGATGTCATCAAAAACTCCAAGCTGGTTGTCTGGAACGGTCCTATGGGCGTGTTCGAAATCGACATCTTTGCTGAAGGTACAATTGCCGTAGCGAAGGCTTGCGCAACAACTGAGGGTTATACTGTGATCGGCGGCGGAGATTCCGCAGCTGCAGCTGAGAAATTCCACCTGGCTGACCAAATGGATCACATCTCCACAGGCGGCGGTGCATCCCTGGAGTTCATGGAAGGTAAGGCACTTCCTGGCGTAGAGGCACTGAACGACAAGTAAGACGCGAAGAAGGAGGCAATTCAAGATTATGAGCAGAACACCTATTATTGCGGGCAACTGGAAAATGTTCAAAACCGTTCCGGAAGCCGAAGGTTTCATCGCTGAAATTAAAGGCCAAGCAGAAGTAGAAGGCGTTGAAACTGTAATTTGCGCTCCTTTTACTAACCTGCCTGCTCTGGTAGCAGCGGTTAAAGGAACAAGCATCAAAATCGGTGCACAAAACCTGCACTTCGAAGATAACGGCGCTTATACAGGCGAGATCAGCGGCGTAATGCTGAAGGATCTTGGTGTAGACTACGTGATCATCGGCCACTCCGAGCGTCGTGCTTATTTCGGCGAAACGGATGAAATTGTAAACAAAAAAATGCATGCGGCCTTCCGCCACGGCATTACTCCTATCGTATGTGTCGGCGAAAAGCTCGAAGAGCGCGAAGCTGACCAGACTAAGGATGTTTGCAAGGTTCAAACCGAAGCGGCATTTGCCGGCCTGAGTGCTGAACAAGCAGCTCAAGTGGTTATTGCTTATGAGCCTATCTGGGCTATCGGAACAGGTAAATCCTCTACTTCCCAAGATGCCAACGAAGTTATTGCTTACATCCGTACCCTTGTAAAAGGCCTGTACGATGAAGCAACAGCTGAAGCTGTACGCATTCAATACGGCGGCAGTGTGAAGCCTGAGAACGTAACGGAGTACATGAGTCAAAGCGACATCGACGGCGCTCTTGTCGGCGGTGCCAGCCTGCAGCCTGCTTCCTTCGTTTCACTCGTTGAGGGGGCGAAATAAGGATGTTAGCTCCAAGACCTGTAGCATTAATCATCATGGACGGTTTCGGATTGCGGAATACAGCTGAAGGCAACGCGGTTGCCCAGGCTAACAAGCCCAACTATGACCGTTACCTGAAACAATATCCAAACACTACGCTTACCGCTTGCGGCGAAGCTGTAGGTCTGCCTGAAGGACAAATGGGCAACTCGGAAGTGGGTCACCTTAATATCGGTGCCGGCCGGATTGTATACCAGGATCTCACCCGTATCGACAAGTCGATCCGTGACGGGGAATTCTTCGAGAACGAAACGCTGGTTGCTGCTGTAAGAAGCGCTAAGTCTACCGGCAAAAAGCTTCACCTGTATGCACTGGTCTCCGACGGAGGCGTACACAGTCATATTAATCACCTGTTCGCTATGCTTGATCTGGCCAAGAAAGAAGATATGCACGAAGTGTATATCCATGCTTTCATGGACGGACGCGACGTACCTCCTGACAGCGGACAAAAGTTCGTTCAGGATCTCATCGCGAAGATTGAAGAGGTTGGTGTAGGTAAAATTGCTACGGTATCCGGACGTTACTTTGCGATGGACCGTGACAAGCGCTGGGAACGTGTAGAGAAGGCTTACCGTGCAATGGTATATGGCGAAGGCCCTAAATATACCGATGCTCTGCAGGCGATCACTGGATCTTACCAGAATTCGGTATATGATGAATTCGTTGAGCCTAGTGTTATCGTGGACAGCAATGACAAGCCGGTAGCGGTAGTGGAAAGCGGCGATTCCGTCGTGTTCTTGAACTTCCGTCCTGACCGTGCGATTCAGCTGTCGCAAGTATTCACGAACTCCGATTTCCGCGGTTTCGACCGTGGTCCTTTGTTCCCGCAGGGTCTGCACTTCGTATGCCTGACTACATTCAGTGAAACGGTGCAAGGCTTCGTGGCTTACTCACCGAAGAACCTGGATAATACCCTGGGTGAAGTGCTTGTACAGAACAACAAGAAGCAGCTGCGTATCGCGGAAACTGAAAAGTACCCGCACGTAACCTTCTTCTTCAGCGGCGGACGCGATGAAGAGCTTCCTGGCGAAACCCGTATCCTGATCAACTCTCCTAAAGTAGCAACCTATGATCTGCAGCCTGAGATGAGCGCATACGAAGTGGCGGCGGCCTGCGTAGCGGAAATCGAAGCGGACAGACAGGATGCGATCATCCTGAACTTTGCGAATCCTGATATGGTAGGACACTCCGGCATGCTGGAGCCTACAATTAAGGCCGTTGAAGTAACAGATGAGTGTGTAGGTAAAGTTGTGGATGCAGTTGTTGCCAAGGGCGGCGTTGCGATCATCATTGCCGACCACGGTAATGCGGATATGGTCTTTGACGAGAACGGTCGTCCGTTCACGGCTCATACCACCAACCCGGTTCCTTTCATCGTAACTACTGAGAATGTTGTACTGCGGGAAGCAGGTATCCTTGCCGATGTGGCACCAACGATCTTAGATCTGATGGGACTTCCGCAGCCTGCGGAAATGACCGGACAATCCATGATTGCCAGCCGTAAATAAGCAAGACCTCTAAGCAATGCTAAAAGAATACCAAAACCATATTTAAAAGGAGATTAACTTACATGACTATTATTTCTGATGTATATGCACGCGAAGTCCTTGACTCCCGCGGTAACCCAACTGTAGAGGTTGATGTTTATCTGGAATCCGGCGCTAAAGGCCGCGCTATCGTTCCTTCCGGCGCTTCCACTGGCGCTCATGAAGCTGTAGAGCTTCGTGATGGCGACAAATCCCGTTACCTGGGCAAAGGCGTTCTGAAGGCTGTTGAGAACGTAAACGAAATTATCGCTCCAGAAGTAATCGGTATGGACGCTCTTGACCAAGTGGGCATCGACAAATTGATGATCACTTTGGACGGAACTCACAACAAAGGCAAGCTGGGCGCTAATGCAATCCTGGCTGTATCCATGGCCGTAGCTCGTGCAGCTGCAGCAGCTTTGGATATTCCTTTGTACGTATACCTGGGCGGATTCAATGCTAAGACTCTTCCAGTGCCAATGATGAACATCATCAACGGTGGTGAGCATGCTGACAACAACATCGACGTTCAAGAGTTCATGGTTCTTCCTGTTGGCGCTTCAAGCTTCAAAGAAGCTCTTCGTACAGGTGCAGAAATCTTCCACAACCTGAAATCCGTACTGCAATCCAAAGGCCTGAACACAGCTGTAGGTGACGAAGGCGGTTTCGCACCGAACCTTGGTTCGAACGAAGAAGCAATCACTACAATCATCGAAGCTATCGAAAAAGCGGGTTACAAACCAGGTGTTGACGTATTCCTGGGTATGGACGTTGCTTCCACCGAGTTCTACAAAGACGGTAAATACACACTTGCTGGCGAAGGTAAATCTTACACTTCCGCTGAGTATGTTGACCTTCTTGCTTCATGGGTTGAGAAGTACCCAATCATCACCATCGAAGACGGTATGTCCGAAGACGACTGGGATGGCTGGAAATTGCTTACTGAAAAATTGGGCGACAAAGTTCAGTTGGTTGGTGACGACTTGTTCGTTACAAACACTGAGCGCCTTGCAACAGGTATCGAAAAAGGTATCGGTAACTCCATCTTGGTTAAGGTTAACCAAATTGGTACATTGACTGAAACTTTCGATGCTATCGAAATGGCTAAACGTGCTGGTTACACAGCAGTTATCTCCCACCGTTCCGGTGAATCCGAAGACAGCACAATCGCTGATATCGCTGTAGCTACCAATGCTGGCCAGATCAAAACTGGTGCTCCTTCCCGTACAGACCGTGTTGCTAAATACAACCAATTGCTTCGCATCGAAGACGAACTGGGTGAATTGGCTCAATACAACGGCCTGAAATCCTTCTACAACCTCAAAAGATAATATCTTCTGATATTAGCTTCACAAGGGCCTGCCGGTTTCCGGCAGGCTCTTATTTTGTTTTTCGGATAAATTGCATCCGCCTTTCTTTAAATGTATTCTATAAATGCATATTAATGGAAGGAGTGACGGGATGAATGCTATTATAGCTGGGGCTTCGATTGGAGTACTGATTGTCATCATCAGCTTGTTTTTGTCACGGGACAGAGGGCGGCGTAGAATCCTGGTCTTCTATCCGGCAATAGTTGGATTGATAGGTAGTACTATTTTGCTTGTGGTTAGCTTTTCCATGATTGGAGGATGGGAGGGGATTGGCTACGCCATGTTCTCAGTTCCGATCCTATTAATTTCCTTACTGCTGCTGCTGGTTCTTACTATTCTTAGGAGAGAGGCATAAGTGTGGTTCTCTTCCGTATAAAGAGAGATTCGTAGCAAGAAGGTTGTATTCACTGGAGCGCTATGATAAAATAAAAATGCTGTTTATGAAATCGTGAAATTTAAAATTAGCATAGATAGTGATGCTTGGACGTAGGAGGTGGAAGTGAATGGATATCTTTTTGAAAGTATTGCTCCTGATTTTTTCCGTCGGTCTGATTGCGGTCGTTCTTCTGCAAAAGGGGAAAAGCGCAGGTCTTTCCGGTGCCATCTCCGGCGGTGCTGAGCATCTCTTTGGTAAAACTAAAGCACGCGGTATGGAACTCGTACTGCAGCGTGTAACAGTCGGATTGGCGGCTGGATTCTTCATCATGTCAATCATCGTTGCTATCGTTGTTGACTAAATTGCATACACTAAGCCTTCGCTCTGTTCTGATGGAATGGGGCGGGGGCTTTTTTGTTATGAAAATTTATGCGTGCTTTAACCTTCGGATGATCATAACAGGGATGGTAGGGATTGATTTCGTGTATACTAGGGTATGAAGTATATATAGGTAAAATTTACTTGAATGATTTCGGGCAGTAAAGGACAAGACATACATATATGCCAGCGGCATACGAATGCTGCGGAGGGCCGAGGTGACGTACTTGATAACACAGGAAATATTACTTGATTACATGCGGGAAACCGCTTATAAGCCACTGACTTACGATGAGTTGGTAAGCCACTTTGCATTAGAGGACAGCGCTTCGTTTAAAGCGTTTGAGGACTTGCTGGCCCTGCTTGAACAGGACGGCCGGATTGTGCTGACCCGGAACAGCCGCTATGGCGTACCGGAGCGGATGGATTTGCTGCGTGGACGCCTGCAGGCTCATGCGAAGGGTTTTGCTTTTCTGATTCCCGATGACCGCGATCATCCCGATGTATACATTCATGCCAACGATCTTAAAGGGGCTATGAACGGAGATATCGTCCTGATCCGAATCACGTCCAAGAGTCCGTCTGGCGGCCGCATGGAAGGTGAAGTAGTGCGCATCGTCAAAAGAGGCGTACTCCAAACCGTCGGTGTATTCCAAAGCCTGGAGACCTACGGATTTGTGCTGCCTGATGATAAGCGGATTAACCGCGATATTTTTATCCCGAAACAGTCCTTTAAAGGGGCGGTAGATGGTGAAAAGGTCGTCGTCCGTATCGTCAATTACCCGGAAGGCCGCGCTGCGGCTGAAGGCGAGATTATTGAAATCCTGGGGCATAAGGATGACCCGGGCGTCGATATTTTGTCAGTTATTCGCAAGCATCAGCTGCCGGAGGCTTTTCCGGCTGAAGTGATGGCTGAAGCAGAGAAAGCGCCGGACTCCATTACGGAAGAAGAGATTATCCAGCAGGGCCGCCGTGATCTGCGCGGTCTCAACATTGTTACTATTGACGGCGCAGATGCAAAGGACCTCGATGATGCGGTCAATGTCGAGCGGCTGGAGAACGGGCACTATAAGCTGGGGGTTCATATTGCTGACGTAGGCTATTATGTGCGAGAAGGCTCAGAGCTTGATAAGGAAGCTTATGACCGGGGATGCAGCGTGTACTTGGTGGACCGGGTCATTCCGATGCTGCCGCACCGTCTGTCGAACGGGATATGCAGTCTTAATCCGCAGGTGGACCGGCTTACGATGTCTTGTGAGATGGAATTCAATGAGCATATGAAGGTCGTGAAGCATGATGTCTTTACGAGTGTGATCCGTACCAAGGAAAGAATGACCTATGCCAATGTCCGCAAAATCGTCGAGGATGAAGATCCGGAGCTGCTGGAGCGTTACAGTCCGCTGATTGAGGATTTCCGTCTGATGAAGGAGTTGGCCATGAAGCTGCGCGATGCGCGTATGCGGCGCGGGGCGGTTGATTTTGACTTTGAAGAGAGCAAAATTATCGTCGATGAAACCGGCAAGGCGATCGATATTGTAAAACGCGAGCGCTCTGTGGCTGAACAGATCATCGAGGAATTCATGCTGGCAGCCAACGAGACGGTGGCTGAGCATTTCCACTGGCTTAAGGTTCCGTTCCTGTACCGGATTCATGAAGATCCGGATCCGGAGAAGCTGCAGAACTTCATGGCGTTTGCCGCGAACTTTGGCTATCATGTCAAAGGCCGGGGCAACTCGGTTCATCCGCGTGCGCTGCAGGACCTGCTGGAGCAGATTCAGGGCACGAAGGAGCAGACGGTTATCAGCACGATGATGCTGCGGTCGATGAAGCAGGCCAAATACGATGCGGAGAGTACAGGCCACTTCGGCCTCGCTGCCGAATACTATTCCCACTTCACTTCACCGATCCGCCGGTATCCTGACCTTGTTATTCACCGGGTTATGCGAGAGGTGCTTGAGAACGGCGGAGCCTTGACCGAGAAGCGACAGGAATACCTGGCAACACGGATGCCGGATATCGCCCAGCAATCCTCTGAACGTGAGCGTGTGGCGGTTGAGGCGGAACGCGATACGGAGCAGCTGAAGAAGTGCGAGTTCATGCAGGATAAGGTGGGCGAGGAATTCGAGGCCATGATCAGCAGTGTGACCAGCTTCGGGATGTTCATCGAGCTGGATAACACCGTCGAAGGTCTCATCCGTCTCAGCGCGCTGAGCGATGATTACTACCACTTCGACGAGGCTCATATGGCGCTCATCGGCGAGCGCACCTCGAAGGTGTTCCGCATCGGCGATGAGGTGAAGATCCGCGTCGCCAAGGTTAACATGGACGACCACACGATCGACTTCGAGCTTGTCGACATGAAACCGCGCGCGGCAGGCGAGCACCGCAGCTATGGCGGCCGCGGCGGCAAAGGCGGCCGTCCGGGTGCCGGCGGCTTCAGCAAGCCGTCCGGCGGTAAACCCGGCAGCGGCGGCAAGGGCCGCGGCGGGAAAGGCAAGCCCGGCGCTGCAGCAGGCGCGGGCAAGGGCAAGGCCGGCGGCGCAGTGAACGCCGGCAAACGCAAGGGCGGCGCGGTAGCGACCGGCGCCTGGGAGACAAC
>NZ_LN831202.1:164974-183206 GCF_001368795.1 Paenibacillus ihuae | reverse complement strand
ATCCGACCCGTACCCGCAAGCTGCTAATGCACAAGGAGCAGATCCACAAGCTGCTGGGGCAGTCCAAACGCGAGGGCTTCACGATCGTGCCGCTCAAGGTCTATGTGCGCAACGGCTACGCCAAGCTGCTGATCGGCCTCGGTAAAGGGAAGAAAGAATACGACAAACGTGATTCTGCCGCTAAACGCGACGCTCAGCGTGATATCCAGCGTGTGCTGCGCGATAAGCAGAAGATCGCCAGGTAGCAGGGCCGGCGTTAGCCGAAGCCCAAAGTTCCAGATTGCTCCTGCAATTCCTTTAACCCACGTGTTAAAGTGTTGATAAATGTGCTATACTGTGTAAGTAAAGCTTATTGCTTCTGAACAGCCTTCTTGATCAAGAAAGCTGTAGACCGGATCATTTCTTGCTCGCTGGTCCGCTTAATCCGAAGCGCCCTTTTTAATGAGGGGCCGTTCTTGGATTCGACGGGGGTAGTTCGAGCATGAGTAGCGAGTAGTGGGGACGCGTCCGCTTCATCAACGCTAAAGCCTATTAAACGGCAAACAACAAACAAACTACGCTTTCGCAGCCTAAGAAACTGTGTGCGTGCTTCTACCCTGCATCGCCCATGTGACAGGGATAGGGGCTAACTAGTAGTGGGATACGCCGCTTGGTCTCCGCCTGGGGTCAACGGAAGAAGATAATCAGGCTGACCCAACGTATAGCCGGTTACGGGGCGATACTCGGGTGACATCAAAACTGTGACTACACTCGTAGAAGCTTATGTGCCGTTATCTTCGGACAGGGGTTCGAATCCCCTCGGCTCCATCTTAAAAACCCGCTGAAATAGCGGGTTTTTTGCTGTCTTTAGGTTGAGTTGTAGACCAAATGTAGACATGGGAATATTGAGGAGCTATTTGTTCCCTTTATTGTAGACATGCTGTCTACATCTTAAATAAGATCATTCGTTCTGTTAAAATTACTCCATGTGTGTGGAGTAATTACTGTTGCTGGTAAAGAAATACTCATTTTTAATCCATATTTATCCTGAGGAGCATTGATCATAGTGGTATAATCTGTATAGATTAAACTTCTTTGATGTTTAAGAATACAAGCAATAACCAAAGCTAAATAAGACAATTTATAAGGAGGACTACTTCCGTGAACACACTGAAAAAAAACTTAGTTGAATTGCAACAACTGGCTAAAGAGCGGACTGTTAAAACGCAAAGCATTGAATATGATTTAGAGACTTTGGTGAAAAAAGTTAATAGGAAGACAATTAAGCTTGACCCAGAGTACCAAAGGAATCATAGGTGGAATGCAGAAACATCTTCAAAGTTAATTGAAAGCTTAATTCTAAATATTCCAGTCCCATTGGTATATTTGTCTCAAGATGTGGATGTTGATGATGAGGCAGATGACCTGGCTAGATACTCAGTAATTGATGGTCAACAACGGTTAACAGCTATTTTTAACTTCATGACAAACGAGTTAGTTTTAGAAGGGATGGAAGTATTAAAACCACTAAACGGGTCAAGGTATAAGGATTTACCACCGTTTCTAATAAGAAGATTAGAGGAGAGAACAATTAAGTGTTTAAGAATCGATTCAACTCTCGACCCACAAGTGAAATACGATATATTCGAGAGATTGAACTCCGGGTCTGTTAAGCTTGAAGCACAAGAATTAAGAAATGCGATTTATAGAGGGCCGTTTAATAAGCTAATAAAGGATCTTGCTAAGCATGAAGATTTCAGAGTTTTGAACCAAATCAACATGGATAATCCAGATGAAAGTAAGAAGGTTCAAAAAATGGAAGATGTAGAACTGGTTCTTCGTTTTTTCGCTTTACAGAATAACAACTATAAAAATTTAAAAAAGGGATTTAAATTGTTTCTTTCTGAATCGATGGAGGAATTTAATAAGTTATCAGAAGATGAAATACAAGGACTTAGAGATAAATTTCTAAAAACAATGAAAGTAATAAGAGAAAACTTTGGGGATCAGGCATTTGCAAAGTATAGATTCGAAAATGAAGAATTTATCAAGATGTCTAAATTTAATGCTGCAGTATTTGATGCATTAGCAATAGCTATCGTAGATAGTCTAGACTTAGATTCTCCTGTCTTTTCAAAACTAAATAAGGTTAGTTTTCAAGAGTTATTCAAAAAAGAGAAATTTTTTGATACAGTATCAGGAAGTGTAAATGATAGAGAAAAGGTTTCTACACGAATTGATACTGTCAAGGAGCTGCTCAAATGAGTTCTTCACACAATCCTTTCAACACTGATATTACGGAATTCAGCACTTTTGCTTCTCTTTTTATTGAAGAGTTAGAGGAGCGATGGACTGAGATAGAGATACTTATAGAGCAAATAAAAATACAAAGCAACGATGAGGTGAAAAATGTACTTTGTAGATCTGCTGTAGTCCTATTGGTGGCTCATCTGGAAGGATTCATGAAAGAAGCTGCTTCCACCTTTATTAAGGACTTAAACCACCATTGTGAGTTTATAGAATTACCAAAACGTATTCAAAAAACTTATTGCACATTATTTTTATCAACTGTAAATGATAGCGGAGGTATTGATAATAGAATACAAGGTAGATTACTAGAAAAATTTGGAGAGTTAAATGCTCGACTTACGGTAGAACCATTTTTATATGATCGCAACAAAAATCCTTCTCCTACAGTAATTGAAACTATTCTTAATAACTTTGGAGTAAAGGATTTCTTTAAACTGTTACATATGTCTTCACTAGATATTGTATTTGAAAATAATAGCTCAGAGACATTGATATTTCTAGAAGAGTTAAGAGAATATACAATACAAGCAGTTGAAAATTTTCCATATAACATAAATTTAGAAAATTATGCGATTTCGATTAAAGATGGAAGATTAGCAAGGGAAAATTCTTTATGGATATTATTTATAGACGAATTGTTAAGGAAAAGGCACTCTATTGCGCATGGTTCGAATTTCCGAAATGAGATATCTATAAATGAACTTGAGGATGCAAAAATAAAGGTCCAGATACTACAATATTCAATTGCACTGGTATTATTTAGTTCAGGTATTACAATTCCATCTCCAATACTAAACGATTCTTTGCTTTAAAGTAACACTGATATTCTAAGAGTAATCTTGAAAGAAATAGATATATATTATATTAATGATACCTAGTCGATAGGTAGTCCTAAATGAAGGCCATACACATTTACGTGTATGGCCTTCATTTTTCTCTTGCAATAAGCGGACTAGAGCAAGATTAGTGGGATGCAATCGATGATCTAAAACTAAGATAACGGAGGTTTCATTAATGCTAACACAACGAAATATTGAGCTGAAGTCACTACTAACTGATTCTTTGCGTGAAAAACAAGGAAGTTATTTAATTGAAGAATTAATGAATCGTTTCCCTTCCGTCACAGACCTTATAGAGGTTACTGAGCAGGAGCTAATCTCAATTAGTGGTATCGGGCCACACAAGGCCCGACAGATTGTAGCAATACTAAAGTTGGCAAGGACACTTATCGTGCCGGATATAGATTTTCCGGCTATTCGCAAACCTGAGGATGCATATCATTTACTTGAGCCGGAGCATCGATATAACACCAAAGAACATTTTATATGCCTGTATCTCAATACAAAGAATCGTGTAATACACAAGGAAACGATCTCTATAGGCTCTCTTAACGCTTCTATCGTCCATCCGCGTGAAGTGTTCAAAGTTGGAATCAAACGCTCCTGTGCCTCAATCATTTGTTCTCATTCACATCCGAGTGGCGATCCTACTCCTTCGAATGAAGATCTGATTATTACCCATCGTCTTATTGAAGCCGGAGAAATTATTGGTATCGATGTATTGGATCATCTGATTATTGCCGGACAAAGATATGTGAGTTTAAAGGAACAAGGATTAATGGCTCGTGCTTAGGCATCTTTGAAGATTAGAAGGCGCTTAACAATGTCATATACGGAATTTTGTTCGTCTTCAGAACGGGTGCGTAGTTCGAACATAAGCTTGTTTAATGTATCTGAGTTGGAATGTAGGACCCGGGCATTTTCTGAACGGAATAGCTCTACTATATCAACCTCTAGTGCCTGAGCGATTTTATCCAGCATATCTATTGTGGGGCTTCTTATGCCGCGTTCTATCTGTCCAACATAAGATGTATTTACACCTGCTATCAAAGCAAGTTTTTCCTGACTAATTCCCCGCTCTTGCCGTAAGACCTTGATTTGAGAACCAACAGCCTCGGAAATTCTACTCAATTTCACTCACCTCTATGCTCAAGATAGAGGTTAAGTGAAATCGCAACAAACCATTATGGTAACTAATTAAATAAATTACTATAGTGATTGAAATGCTGTATACAGTGTTTTATAATTCGATTAACAAGAAGAGGGGGCTGTAATCCTAAGGAGGGGCTCTATTACAATCTAAACTAAGTGAATAAAAATTTTCATAAGCAATGTAGGAATTATTAATCGGAAGTGTACAGTACCTTTCTAGAGAAATGAAACAATATTACTTGTATAATTTTGGAACGAAATGATACAATGTACCTAATTTTTGTCATGTGTATTTTATAAAATATGGGGGAATAAAAGAAATGTGGAAAAAAGTCAAGATATTAATCCCAGGTTTCCGATCAGGAGAATTGTGGAAAAAAATAATAGCGAGTATTGCTTATCCTGTGCTCATTTTCTTTTCATTTATGATGATCCTTGGAAGCGGAGACCCTCAAGCATCTTCTAAGGATAATATGATCTCTCGGTGGGAGAATATCTCCATTGTGTGCTTTTTAGTAATTATTCCGTTTATACTTATAACAAACTTGGGGAATATACGAAAGTTTTTACCATTATTCAAGAGCAAAAGTATAGGGAAAAAGATTTTAGCATGGGTAATTTCTTTTGTAATTGTGTTTATTGGAATGACAACAATAAGCGCCAAACTTAGCAGCCAGCATTCTTTTGAGTATATAGCTATGCAGCAGAAACAGAGAGAGGAGCAGGCTATCCAAAATGCTAAGGAAAAAGAAGATAGGGAAAAAGAAAGAAAGGTAGAAGTAGCAGCAGCGAAGGCCATTCAAGCATCTGAAGAGCAAGAAAAGAAAGATACTGAAGAGCAAACAAAGAAAGATGCTGAAGAACAAGTGAAGAAAGACACTGAAGAGCAAGAAGGGAAAGCTACTGATGAACAAACCAAGCTTACCAAAGGTACAGCCACTAGCGCTCCGACAGAAGAAGACCAGAAGGTGCAAACTAATATAGAAGAGAAGTCGAAAAATGCTGATGGAGATGATAAAGAGGCAATAGGATCAAAAGTATCAAATTGGTTCGGTGGGATATTTGGTGGTTCTAAATCTACTTCAAATACCAATATGAATGAAAAAATAGAGAAAAGTATCAATAGTACTCTTAAAAAGGGCGATTCTGAAAAGCTAATGGATATATATAAATTATCTGATGATCAAATGAAGACATATTTTGTAGATTATATTAATGAAAAGTATCATAAAGAGCTAATTGAGAATAAGGAAGTATTTGAAGGAAAGAAAGTTGAAAAGGTGAAAAAATTATATAAGAAAATGGAGTTTCTAACTAATCTTTCACCTCTAGATAATAGTGATTTAGGCTTGATATTAATGAACACGAAAAAGTTTATTGAAGCAAACGAAGCTTTAAAAGAGTTCAATAAGGAACATCCTAAAGTGGAGTATGGGATAATTAAGGATATATCCCAAGTTGAGAATCTCGATGTATATGTCAATTATAAAATTAAAAATACAGGCACTAAGATCGGCAATCTTACAATAAAAGATGAAAGCTACTCAGATAATTATTTTATTACGAGTTATTCATACTCACAGACATTTGGTTATGTTCCTTCGAATGATTGGCAAGCTGTGTTGCGGCTTTCTGGGGATAGCGAGTTATCCGGGGAAGGGGCATATAAAACAAAGGCAGTTGTTTCCAATGAAGTAACACTTATTGATAACAAAGGGTTTGAGAAAGATTACCCTATATATAGGGAGGTATCTCAAGAGGATATTGACAAATACAATCAAGTTAATAATTTGATGGAGCAACAGGCTCAAATTAATGATGAGATGGATGGAAGCATTGATCGTATTTTAGATCATCTATGATAACAAAATTACGGAAAGGGAGTGCAACAAAATGACTTATAAAAAATTTAAAACTATTCTAGCAGTACTCATTATATTAAGCATATTCAGCCCTACTTATGAAAGAACTTTTGCACAAACGGCAGGTAATAATGTATTTCTCTCAATGGATAATGAGAAAAAGCAGGCTCTAAATATTTTCTTCAGTAATTTTAGCGAAGTTAACTTCGGTAATTTCAATTCAAAAAGTTATAAAGCTTCAGATTTAATCAATTTTTCAATTCTACATAACTATATTAACGCGGATAATAAAATTAAAATTGAAGGTTCATATTTTACAATCAAGGACTCTTATGTAGCCGAATCCGTTAAAAAGTACTTTGGCTTAACTATTAAGCATCAAAAAACTGACAGATACTCTTATTCTAATGGTACCTACAAATGGCCAGCAGCTTCGGGTGAGCCGTTCCCTAACTTCTCTCAGGTTGTAGAAATGTATAAAAATAAAGATGGTTCATACTCAGTGTCTCTAGAAATTTATAATGCTGGATCTGACTATGAAGGGGATAAAATGATTTATAAACCAAAAAGTTTATGGAAAAAGAGTTTTAAACCTGAACTTATTGGCAGAGCAACGGCAATAATAAAAACGGTAAATATAAATGATAAGCAGACTTATCAGCTTATCCAATATAATTTGAATAAAGATGTTAGCAGTGGGCTTAGTGGTAAGCTTAACTATGTTGATCCAAAAAATTCACTTAATGAAATTATTATTAATATCAATGCTAATAATAAGGCTAGCGTTGAAATAAATATTAACACCATCGGTGATAAGTCCGCTTATGTTGAATTTACAGGTACGATAAAGAATAGTGTGCTTCAAGGCTCATTTGATGATGATGGCTGGGGAGAAACAGGGACGATAAAATTAACACTCAACGGAAACAGCGCTTCATTAAAAATAACAGTAAAGCCAAACCAAAACTCATCGGGATGGGGACTCGCTTCTGGAACCTACATTTTAAAAAGAATCTAATTGATAAAGTAACCCGAAGAGGAACGCATCCTCTTCTTTTTTTTGATTATAAAATTGAAACTGCTTTAATGTAGTTTACAATGCTTATGTGATTCTACATAATTAAATCTATAAAAGTATGAAATTAATATTAATGAAGAATAGAGGAGGAGAACATAATTGATACTGTAATCAGCGAAGCTGAGAAAATAGTAATTAACTACTTTGGTTTCGAGCTCAAGAATTCAAAGAAGCTCACTAATTATAAAAATACAATCGATTCAATTAATTTAGGACCAGTATTTGATGAAGTCTGCACATACCTTGAGATGAATGCAGATTTTTTAAGCAGAGCAGTTAAGGAATACGCCCTGCATGTTCTTTATGAAGAAGTAACAAGTTTTTCAAAACAAGAGCTAACATTAATTGAGAAGCATAATGAACTGTGGTCTCTTAATAATAGCTTAATCGCTGGTAATGAATACTTTGAAGATCCAAATGTATTCATTGAATATTATACAGAGCAATACCTATATGATTTATGCAATATTAAATATAATTTGAGCGATGATGAGGAAGGGATTAATAAATTACGATCCGACATAACAAAATTTATTTCCCCTAAGTTAGTTAATAAAAAGAAGTCTTCTGAGGAGCTTGGGCAGGTCTGGCATCAGTATTCAAAGAAATCCGGTTCGTTATATCGTAATATATTTGATCGTAAGTTTAACAAAGGTAAAATGACTTTGACAAGGCAGCTAAATCGTATAGTGAATAAAGCTAAAAGTAAAGACGATTCTAAAGTGTTTTCTAAATACGCATTTGAAAGTACAGACTTATTTTTGAAAAAAATGACTGAACAAGCGAGCGAACATGATCCTAAAGAAGAACTGAATATGTTTGAAAGAGATACTGATATGTTACTCATATTTGATGCAGTTCATAAAATATTATCTAGTCCTAGTTCTAAATCAAGTAAATATAATAAGAAAGGGTTAAAGATTGTTTCATCTTTTGCCCTAATTGATGATTACAAGATAAGGAGTGCCTTTCTTTCAGCATTTCACAAAAATGAAGGGTTGCATAGCAAATACATATATATGCAAGGGTATAAGTACTTTTTTCTCTTCAACTTCATGCTTATTCCTTTTCTAATTACTTTTTTGCGGGATGAGTTGTGTTCGCAAGTCCCTCTTTTAAAAGATTCAAGGCTTATAAAATTTGCTTTAGATCCCAACTTATATGATGAGCTGAAGAGAATACATATAAAGTTAAGCTTAAATAAATTGACTAAACGACCTAGAACAGAAACTTTGGGAAATAAGATCAAAATAATGGAAGATATTCGTAATCTCATATCTACAGAAGATTACAAAGAGGTTTTCATGAGCCTTTACTCTGAAATTAAGGGTATTCGTATTGAAGTAAATAGAAATATAAAAGATGGAGATAATTTTCTCTCGTTAATTGATTCTAAGCCCAAAGAATGGATTGAGGATAATATTGAAGAAATACGAAACGATACAAATTGTGCTATGCATTGGTTGACTAAAAATATGGCAGATGATTTCATGGAGATTTCTAGATTGCATTCGAATAAAGAGAAAAAGATAACTTTCAAGAAATTAGTTAATACGTTTGAAGCATATTTTAGGAAATTTGATGAAGAGGAGGTAGGAGAAGAGTACACCAAGTTTCTGAATGAAATAAGAAATAGAGGATGGGATCTTTGAATAAAAGCCACAGTTCTGTAATCGAACTGCGGCTTTTATTTTTTGGGAATTTATTCTAGCTGTATTCAATTATTTACCAATTAAAGCCTCTGATAAGCTATGTTCAAGTCGATGATCGCATTAAGAATACTCAAGGTGTTCGGAATGAATCATCACAAAAATAGAGGGAAGTGTGAAAAAATGAAAACAAAAGCAGTAGATGTACTTAATGAGTTTTCAGAGACTGAAGAGAAGCTAGCATATCAGATGATACGTAAAAAAAAGGATATTCAACTGTTCGCTTGTGATGGAATCGAGCCATGTGTCTATCTAGGCAATACGAGACTTGAACAATTTAATTTAATTTCTGGATATATTGGTAGAGGAAATAAAGCATATAAGGCATGCCACGTAAGTCATGCTGACCAGCACGTTCCATTCGTACAGACTCCAGGCTCATTTCCTTTTAGAGTTTGGGTGGATTGTAGGGATAAGTCAGATGTGAGTTTCCATATTACTATTGGTAACGACTCTATTGATTTATCTAATAGCCAAGAGAATGGCGAAACTAGTGAGTTATTAGTGGTGTTCCTTGAATGTCCTGATTTTGTTCAATTCTCATTATTTGATGGAAGAGTAGCATATCAGAAAGTAAGTCATATCTTCACTGCTTCTAAACAAATAATGGAGAAAATGAGGACTATTGCTCTAAGTATGTTGGAGGAGTCTTTTCCAGGATTGAATGAATTTTTACTTAAAATAGAGGATGATCTCAATGAAGAAGTCTAAAAATCTTGAATATACTGAGAATCATTCAAAGGAGGCAGCAAACTTAGTAACATTGGAGGAGCTGATTCAGTTAGTTCCAGGTTCTTTAGAGAGAGATTACATTCAATCTAAGAATATGGGAGTTGTATCCTTAGATTCATCTAATGATTTTGAAGAGTATGGACTACCAAGCAGTTCATATACTTTTTCTCATGAAACGAATTTCGAGATTTTTCAGGATCAAATCAATTCTCTGCCTTCAAAGAAAGAGATAAGTAGTGATTTCATAGCCGAGAATGATGAAAATTTTGAGAGTGAAGCTAGTAGAAATCCGGAGATGCAAAAAAGAACACTAGCCTCTTCCAAACAAGAAGGAGAGCACGCAGAGAAAGATTCTGGAGCTGAGGGAAAAAAGATTCCATTGGACTATATAGTCAAAACTAAGTTTCTTGAAGAGTGCTTCGTACGTTGTTGTGGAGGAGTTATATTCCTTTATGATGAGGAAACAGGATGTTATGAAGAGCAAACTGAAGCTAGTATCCATGTTGCTATAAGAAGAGCTCTTACACCTGAGATGGATATAAGATTAAGTAAAATTAAAATAATAGAAGTTGTGCATCGAATCATTAGCAGTCCTGAACTTCAGATCAAGCATGAGGGTTTCGACCCTCATGTCGATTTGATAAATTTCAAGGATATTGTCCTGAATACAAGAACAGGTGAAAAGCATACTCATAGTCCCCACTTTCTATTTACAAGCTATATTGATGCTGATTATGGGAAGCTTGGCAAGCTTACACGTATTCATCGGGATAATAGAAGTAGGCTTGAAAATAATTATTTTGATGATTTTTTGGAAGATTGTACGCAGGGTGATATTCAAAAAATTAGGTCACTTCAAGAATTGACTGGATATATCATAAGTAATGAATGGCGAGCTAAGAAATTTTTTGTATTGCTTGGTCTACCTCATACTGGTAAGAGTATTTGGCTGTCGCTATGGCGATCCCTTATCGGCCCTAAACATACAACTGCTATGTCATTAAAACAATTAAGTGAGAGTCGGTTCATGACAGCAGAACTGTTCCGATCAAAGCTAAATGTTACAGCCGAGATGGATGAGAATGGTCCTATAAAAGGCACGGATATAATCAAAATGATTACAGGGGGAGACTTGATAACTGCTGAGAAAAAGGGAAAAGATCCGTTCCAATTTTATGGAAAGACAAAGCTTGTTGCTGCTGGAAATCATATGCCATTACTGAATAAGTTAGATGGTACCGCTGCTTTTACTGATCGTATTCTATTCTTAATGTTTAACAATACAATCCCTGAAGAACGTAGGGATAAAAATTTAATGGATAAGCTGCTAGCAGAAAAATCATATATCGTTAATTGGGCACTAGAGGGGCTGCGTAAACTTAAAGAAAATGAGCTTGTATTTACTGAGAGTGATGACGCACAGAAGTTTAAACAGCAATATATTAGCGAGCTAAATAATGTACCTGGCTTTCTGCTAGATAGATGCGTGGTAGAATTTAATAACCATCAACTGAAGGTACAAAGAAGACAGCTGTACCCTGCGTATCTTATTTACTGTAAGGATAATGGTGAGAGAGCCGTAACCAAAGAAGAATTTTACGTTGAGATTAAAAAGACTGGTGCACTCCCAGCTAAAATACGAATAGAGGGCTCATCACCACTATGGGGCTTTAGAGGCATTGAATTACGCTCTAGGTATAGTGAGATTATTACTTAAGAGATTGCTCTATAATGTCTACATTGTCTACAGACTTCGTAAACGCTTGTAAACTGTGGATTTTTAGGCCTATTAGGTGTAGACCTTGAGGTCTACCCTTAAGCTACTATTGGCTACAATCAATCGTTAATTCAAAAAATGAACTTCCATATTATAAAATTGAGGAGGTAAATAGATGTCGGACAATAATCAATTGTTGTTCTATACCATTACTGATTTATTAGATTTACTGCCGCTCGGAAGAAATTCTATTTATCGTTTAGTGAGCAGAGATGATTTTCCTAAGATTCGTATCGGAAAAAAATTATCATTCCGGCCAAGAGATTTGAAGAGTGGTTAGAGGCCAATATAGGAACTGTGATTACTATGGATAGTGCAATGAAGTAAGCGGAAGTGGAGGAGCGTATATGGCTGGAAGTATCCAAAAGATCGGAAAGAAATTCCGAGTTACCAAAGAACTTGGTAAAGACAACGCTGGAAAAAGGCTTAGGGAATATGTTTACGCAGCAACAGAAGCCGAGGCAAAGAAACTTTTAGCTGAATTTGAATACAATCAGCAAAGGCATACACTAGTTGAAAGCAGCAGAATTACGGTTTCAGAGTTCTTTAATCATTGGATGGACAACTATGTGAAGTATAACTGTGAAGAGACAACCGCATACGGCTATAGAAATATAATCAATAAGCACATAGCTCCATACCTAGGGGAGATTGAGTTACAAAAGTTACAGCCATCTCATATACAGCAGTACTATAAATACTTGATGGATCAAAAAGGCTTGTCGCCAAATACCGTTCATAAACATCATGCCAACATTCGTAAGGCATTGGATTATGGATTGAAACAACAGTTTCTCTACAGAAATGTTGCTGACGCTGTTTCGTTGCCTCGAAAGAAAAATTTTGAAGGGAAATCTTATACAAAGGAACAATTAAACGTATTACTGAAAAAGTTGAAGGATAGCAAAATAGAATTGCCAATAAGTCTCTCGGTGTTTCTAGGTCTTAGGAGAGAGGAGGTTGTGGGACTAAAATGGAAGTGGATTGATCTAGATAATCGAACACTACAAATTCAAGAGGTTAGAACGAGTGCGGGTAAAAATGTCATAATCAAAACACCGAAGACGGATAAAAGTAGAAGAACGCTTTTCTTGGAAGATGAATTATATGAACTCTTGCTAAGAACTCAAAATCGGCAAAGTGAACTCAAGAAAATCCTAGGGAAAGAGTATGAGGATAGCGGATATGTTGTAACTCGTGATGATGGAAAACCTTACAGAGTAAATTCACTAACTGAACAATTTAAAGAGTTCCTAGAAAGGAATGAACTTCCTCGAATAAGGCTACATGATCTTCGTCACTCTTTTGCAAGCATCTTATATGATGAGGGTGTTGACTTGTTGGCTATCTCCCAAGCATTAGGACATAACGACATTGGTACAACGAGTAGAATTTATACCCACCGATTTGATAAAACCCATAAGAGCACATTAAGCGTGATGAGTAATGCTTTAAGATAAAAAGATAGGTTTAAGATAGAAGCAAGCTTTCATAGTTGCTTCTTTTTCCTGTGTCATAAAGCATGCTTTTTGGCATGATTCCAGAAGCTATGTTTTCATGTGTCAAAACATCAGTAAATAGCTTTTGGCATGTGTCACCAAGATTGTAGACATTCTGGCATAAATTCAAGGAGGGATATAGGTGGAGATGGGATACGGGCGAGTATCAGCTAAAGATCAGAATCCTGAAAGACAGTTGGTGAAGTTTCGGGAGATCGGAATTGATGAACGGTATATATTTGTTGATAAACTAAGCGGAAAGGATTTTAATCGACCCCGTTATCAAGCTATGCGACTAATGATCCGGGAAGGTGATCTGATATACATTGATGCATTGGATCGGCTAGGTCGTGACTACGATGGAATCATGACCGAATGGAAGTTCATTACCCGAGAGCTAAAAGCTGACATTGTTTGCTTAGATAATGAGACGTTGTTTGATTCACGTAAGTTCAGGACAATGGGGGATTTCGGAAAGGTGATGGAAGACCAGTTTTTGAGCCTACTGGCTTATGTGGCTGAGCAGGAGAGGAAGAAGAACCGACAACGGCAAGCTGAAGGCATTGAGGTTGCTAAGGCAGATGGAGTGAGGTTTGGTCGGCCGAAGGTAGAAATCGATGAGATGTTTATTCAGATTTATAAAGAATGGAAATCGGGTGCGATTACGGCTACAAGTGCCATGAAGCAATTAGATATGAAGCATAGAACATTTTATCGTCGTGTAAATGAATATGAGGAAGGGTGATGCTACATAGCTTTGCAAAATCAACTAATTAAGTTGAACTTAAGAATTAGGAGAAGTTGGCTGTTGAAACTTTTGCAGGCCAAGGGTTACAACAGTCATCAGCTTAGATGCTTAAGTTTACTCTATATTGATCGGATCTTATTATGGGATTTGATTATAGCTTCAAGTCGATATGGAGTATAGAAAACTAATTAGAATTAGAGAATAAAAGGTCTGAAACATTCAATATGGAGGATTGTATTTGAATTTGGCGAATATTGTAACAATATAGTTTTTTATGTGGATATTTTGCTGTTTTGATGTTGTGCGTAAACTGCTAAGTATTAATGGTCTTCATTTTATCTATTAAGACAGTAAATCATATTACATTCTATGCAAATTATAGAATGTAATATGATTTACTTGGTGATTCTATATTTTAAGAATTCATGGAGGTTTTTTTATGAGAGATAATCTAAGTTTTTTAGTTGTGGGAGATTCTGAATCTGGAAAATCCTCGTTTATCCGCACATTTTGTGATGAAGAAACTGCGGGCCTGTTGAATATTAGCGGAGGAGGTCACACAACAAGATGCGATGGCTTTTATAACTTTACATATAAAGAGAACAATGCGAATAGAGTTACAGTTACCTTTTATAGCAAGGAGGAATTTACAGAGAAACAACGCTCAAAAATTGTTGATAAATATGAGTTAGGACCAAAAGTCTCGTTAGACTCTAGTAACGCTAATGATTATATCATAAGACAGAATGAGGAATTACATTCAACAGAAAAATACAGTTTGTGGAAAATGGAAAAGGAAGATATCCTAAAAAAAATAGCTAATAAAAATCTAGTGGACGATGGGTTTATTAATCTCACAGAATTTGGTTTGCAAGAAGAAAGGGGTGTTCTTATAACAAGTGATGATGTAGAAATGCTACAGGACTATGATCAGTTTCTAAGGGTAATGACTAAAAAGCTTGAGGATATATATCAAGAGATCAAAAGAGAAACAGCTCTTTTTATCGAATTATTTCAAATACCACTCAATAATTTAGCTGAAGATAATTCTAAAATTGATATTCCTCAACTGAAATTTACTTTGGACGAAAACACAAAATTACTTCTTACGTATTGTATAAGAAAAGCAACAATGAGAGAGTTATTGGAGACTATAGACGTTAACTCGTTATCTGGGATAGTCAAAAGTGTTGCAGTCGAACTGAGGTTGAATAAGGACTATTCAGAAATTTGTAGTAGTGTGGGTATAAATCAAATAAAACTTGTTGATACATATGGATTAGATCATGCCGGAGATACAAAGGGAGATATCATAGTAAGAAATATAAAAAAACGTTTGACAGATATACTTGATGGTGAGTTTAGAGATATAGATTCTGTTATTTTTATTACTCCCATGCATGGAAAAGCTACTAGCACAAATGAGCGGTTTCAAGCTTTAATTGAAGCGAAACGGAGCATTATTCCACAAATCGTTTATACAAAGTATGATCTCTATGCCCAAAATCAATCTCCCAATAAACTAAGTGAAATGGATAGCGGAGAATTAGAAGATATTAAAAATTTTTTCATAAAAAATAACTCAAATAAAATTAGAGATGATTTCTACCAGATTCTTAAAGAGCATTATAGTGAGGATGTTGCTGAGTATAGAAAAGAATGCATTTTTAATAATATTTCTTATTTTATGGGTACATTTGAATTTAATGATAACCAGAATAGAAGAACTGCACGGATAAATAATATAAGGTACTTTAAGAATATACTTGTTTCGGTACTTGAAAATGATAACTATGGCGTATCGATTGATAATATAGATGAAATTGAATTAAAACAACAACTTGTACAAGGATTTATGCTGAATAAAAATGGTATAGAAGAAAAATTAGGTATAATGATACACAAGGCTCAAGAAACTTTAAATAAGAAATATAGTATTTCACATGGTAGAACTCAAGAGGCATTTTGGAGGAGATTAGATTCTAACATGTTTGGTTTCTATGGGGATCTTAATCTGAGAAATTTATTAATTACTTCATTTATTGATGTTTTAGCAAAAGATTCTGGTGAACACAGGGTAGATAACCTCGGTAACTTTATTGTTAATGATTATTTTAAGAATAAGAAATTAAATGTCTTTCTGAGAGAATGTATAAACAAATTTGGTCATTATTATTTTTGTGCTGGATGCTTACCATGTGAGGCTTTAGTGCCCAATAAGTGCAGTATGTCTAAAGCATGTAATTCAACTGGTACATATGAGAGAGTGAAGCGGAATAAAAGTTGTTATCAGTTTAACGAAGGAGTTTATTCAGGAAGCCGAAAACAAAGTAAATATTGTACAAATAACGGAATGCATGGAATAGGGCTAGTTAATGAGAAATATGGAAAGGAGAATCAGTGCTGGGAAAGTTGTTATTGGATGTTATTCTTCAAAAAATTTGAGGTTGCAAAAACTGTTGAACTAAACTGTGGCGGAATTTTCTTGGATTTTCTTAATGTTTTTATTGAATTTTGTGTGAAGCAATATATTAAGTCTATTCAATCTGTAAAGAACTTAAATTATTTAAAAAACACTAATGATACTATATTTGATGACTTAAATAAAGAAGATGAATTCGCGAAGAAGTTTGAAGAAGTCACGATGAGTCAAAAAGAATTTATTGTGCTGACAGAAGGAGAAACGGATAAAATACATATTCAAACAGCTTGGAAAAAACTAATGAAGAGGGAACTTCCATTTGATGTATACTCTGTTAATGGGGCAGATAACATCAAACAGTTTTTAACATCATATCCTACAGATATGCTTCCTAATAAAAAAATAATAGGTATTCTTGATCATGATGAAAAGGGTATAAGAGTGGCAAAAGATTTTAAAAAATCAATGAAAGATATTGATGGATCGTATGTAAGAGTTCACCAAAGTGATAGAGATAAAAACAGGCAATACTATATAATTGTATTGCCCCATCTTAACAAAAAATTTGAAGAGTATGAAAATGGTGAAATTGAGTTTTTATATAGTAGAGAATTGCTTGAAGAATATAATATTATAAGAAAAAGGAGTATAGGTAAAATTAACAGTCTGGATTATGTGAAGAATAGCGAGAATTATATTAGTGGAGCAGACTATGACAATTTAAATGATTTGTTTTATTTTGAAATAGTTAATGAAAACTCAAGTAAAACTAAATTCGCTCGTAGTATTGAGAAGAGAGAAGAATTAGGAGAAGAAGAGTTTTCAGGATTTAAATTACTTTTTGATGCAATCAATAATATTACGATCATGTAGTAATATGAACTGTGACTTCCACAAAAGCTATATGCTTATTTTGCTTGAAACTCCTGTCCGTATTCTGTAGACACGTTGTAGACATAAGGTTTAAATCAAGATAATCAATTATAAATTCAACTAAAACAGGTTAATAAATAAAACTCCGCAAAGCCTTACTGGATAAGGCTCTACGGGATTTACTGGGTCTGTCAATAATTTTGTGTAAACTTTTTTAAGCATAGGTTCCCCCGAGGGGGAAGTCGCGAATCTAACGCAAGTGTTGACCGACCCGATCGGGGAAAAAGACCGAAAGCTGGAGCAGCATTTGCCCCCAGTTTTGGACACGTCCTGTCCATTTCCGAGTGACGTCGACGGTGGCTAGGTAGAGCATCTTAAGCAATGCTTCATCCGTAGGAAAGATGCTTTTCCCCTTCGTCACTTTTCGAAGCTGACGGTGGTAACTCTCAATCATATTGGTGGTGTAGATGAGTTTGCGGATCTCGGGCGGGTACTTAAAAAAGGTAGCGAGCTCGTCCCAATTGGTTCGCCAAGAACGGATAATTAGTGGATACTTCGCTCCCCAAACTTCCTCGAAACGGTCGAGTTCGAGCAAAGCACCTTCCTCGGTAGCTGCTTTGTAAATGGGCTTTAAATCGGCGGTCACCTTCTTAATATCCTTGTACGAAACGTACCGAGTAGAGCTGCGGATTTGGTGAATTATACACTTCTGGATTTCGGTTTGCGGATAGCAGGCTGCAATCGCTTGAGAAAATCCGGACAGGTTATCCACGCAGATAATGAGGATGTCCCCAACACCACGATTCTTGAGTTCATTGAGCACGCTCAGCCAGAACTTCGAGGACTCATTCTCCCCGATCCACATGCCCAAGACGTCCTTGTTTCCGTCCAGATCGATGCCAATGACCATGTAGGCAGCTTTGTTGATAATGGCCCCGTCTTGCTTGACCTTGAAGTGGATCGCATCCAGATAGACGACCGCGTAGACGCCTTGTAGAGGCCGGTTCTGCCATTCTTTAATGAGAGGAACAATCTTGTTCGTGACATTAGAAATGAGCGTAGGAGAGACTTCAATGCCATACATCTGCCCTAGATGATCCTGGATTTCTCTTGTACTGACGCCTTTGGCATACAGGGCAATGATTTGTTCTTCGATGCCCGTTACGTTCGACTGATGCTTCTTGACGACAAGTGGCTCAAACTCACCCAGACGGTCCCGAGGGATCGCGATTTCCTGTTCACCGTACTCACT
>NZ_LN831202.1:152451-164948 GCF_001368795.1 Paenibacillus ihuae | reverse complement strand
ATTTACTAATTTGTTATGAGACAAGATAAAATATTCGCGACAGCAGTTCGACTCCCCTCGGCTCCATATGGAGTAAAAGACACCTTGAAGGGTGTCTTTTTTCATTTCTGAAGGTATCGACCGAAATCCTATTGAAGAATCCATATACATTACTGATTCTGAGGAGATGAACGAGCCGGGTTGAAAATAGGCGTGCATATGTTCGTAAAAAAGCGTTTATTTACTTCAATTTTTGTGTATAATAAAGCTGATTGTCCAACTTGTTCCAAAGGGGATGAAGAATGATGTCAATCAGTTTGAACCCGTATTTTGTTTTTAATGGAAACACAAGAGAAGCTCTGTATTTTTATGAAAAAGCGCTGCGCGGGAACGTGGTCGGGATTATGACGTTCGGGGATTTGCCGGAAGATCCGAATCATCCGCTGACCGATGAGATGAAATCTCTTGTGATGCATGCGCATTTGAAGGTTGGTGATGCAGATCTCATGTTCTCCGATACTTTTCCGGGTACGGCGCATCAGGCGGACGGTGATACGGTTCAGATTGCCATTCATCCTACAGAAGAGTCAATTGCACGGGAGATTTTCGCCGCACTGGAAGACGGTGGCCAAGTGGTCATGCCGCTGCAGAAGACGGATTGGAGCCCTTTGTATGGGATTGTTAAGGACAAGTTCGGCGTTACTTTTCAAGTGAATGTCGCGGAGGAACAGCCGCAGGGATAGTGTGTATTCTGATTCAGGTTTCCGCTCCACCCACAATACGCACCTGCTGGTTCTAATGGGACAGGCAGCTGAGGAGGAATGACTTGTGACAAATGATAATCAGACCATCGTGCCGCATATATGGTATGACAAAGAAGCGGTAGAGGCAGCTAATTTTTACGCTTCGGTTTTCCCCGAATCCAAGGTTACGAGTGTTACGACAATTCATGACACACCGTCAGGAGACTGTGACCAAGTTTCATTTGAAATATGGGGACAGAAGTTTATGGCCATCAGTGCAGGGCCCTATTTTAAGTTAAATCCGTCGGTGTCTTTCTTCGTTAATTTTGATCCGTCACGCGATAAGGACGCAGCTGAGAGAATAGATGAGGTCTGGGACAAGTTATCGGAGGGCGGCCAGGCACTAATGCCGCTAGATAAGTATCCGTTCAGTGAGCGGTACGGCTGGATTCAGGATAAATATGGCGTGTCCTGGCAACTGATGCTTACAAATCCCGAGGGTGAGGAGCGTCCGGCTATCATCCCGTCTTTTTTGTTTGTGGGTGATCAGTACGGTAAGGCGGAAGAGGCTATGTCTCTCTATTTATCTGTATTTGGCAACTCGCGGCAGGGAACGATTGCCCGCTATCCCAAGGGCATGGAGCCTGATCAGGAAGGAACCATTATGTTCGCTGACTTCATGCTGGAGAAGCAGTGGTTCACGGCCATGGACAGTGCGCATGAGCATAAATTCAGTTTCAACGAGGCGATCTCTTTTATGGTGAAATGCGATTCGCAAGAGGAGATAGATCATTACTGGGAGAAGCTGTCTGCAGTTCCCGAGGCTGAACAATGCGGCTGGCTGAAAGACCGGTTTGGCGTGTCGTGGCAGATTGTGCCGGCCGAGATGGACGAGATGCTGGGAAAGGGAGCACCGGAGCAAATTGCACGTGTTACGAAGGCATTTTTGCAGATGAAGAAATTCGATCTTGCAGCATTGCATAAGGCTTATAAGGGTGAGTGAAGCATAAGCTCTACCCTATGCCAGAAGAAGGCATGGTTATAGTAATGAAAGAAGCGATGAGAGAAAGTCCTCACCGCTTTTTTGTTTATTCAGATTTCCATCTTAATCGGGATATTTTCATTTCACAATGATGTGGGGTGGCCCAATGAGGCTAATCAAAGCTCAAAGCGGTCTAGAAGCTGCCAGAATTCATTTACCATATCCTTCGCGGGATAAGGCATAGAATTCGTAACCCACCATTCGATTACTCCGACTCCTGCTGATGCTAGGAATTGTACAAGCACCTCATTTTGAATATTTTGATTGGTGCCGCTCCTATTAACTTGTGCATTCAGGCTATTCTGAGCCATTTCTAGCAGCCGCTTTCTAAAGGCAGGAATGCCTTTATGGGTTAGTATGGTGGAATAGAAAAAAGCATGCTGCTCTAAATACTCGAACATACCGAGCATAGCATCTTTTGACGAAAAATGTTCGGTGTCTCCACCGGGAGGACAATTATTCTGAAATAATTGGTTTAAATGCATCTCAATACATTGTTCTAGAAGATCATGCTTGTCCACATAATGTAAATAAACAGTACCACGGTGTACATCAGCCCTGTCTGCAATTTCATTTATCGTTATTTGTTCAAAATTCTTTTCTGCCATTAGTCCTATAAAAGCTTCGTTAATCGCGCTTCTTGTTTTTTTTATCCGTCTATCCATTGTTTACTCCTTTAAAAGACACATCGAATGATTATGTTAATTAATCAACAAATCCAAACCTTTTACACATTGAGGGAAACTAAAAGTTCTGATAATAATTATACAAGACGCTAGTTTATAAATCGACATATGTCAAAAAAGGAGTGATTCTTATTTCAGAAAAACAATATAGAATTTTATTTTTTGGTGCAGGTGTTATAGGGAGCGCATACGCAATCAAATTCATTGAAGCAGGGATAGACGTTACTATGTATGCACGTTCACGTTCCAATAGATTAAAAGTATTGAAAGAAAATGGCCTGCAATATAACGAAAAGGGTGTAGTTAAATCTATAAAGGTAAATGTCATTGATACGCTTGAAAATGATGATGTATATGATTATATTTTCGTTACAGTCCGTTACGATCAATCGGAACAGGCGTTGTTAGCTCTGAAAGACAATCAAAGCCGAAATATTGTTACAATGACTAATACTTCAACAGGATTTTCTTCTTGGCTGGAGATAGTTGGAGACAGGCTGTTACCGGCTTTTCCGGGTGCAGGCGGGCAGATTAAAGAGGGTATTTTATATGCGCGGTTCCCGCCAAAGATTCTGATAGGTGCTGTGTTTGGAGAAATAAGCGGTTTAGTGACAGAACGCGTGGATAACCTCGCGCAATTATTTATAACTGCAAAGCTTCCCTACTCGATTAAAAAGGATATGAAATCATATCTAATCACACACTCAGTATCGGACATTGCATTGGTTGGCGCTTTACATTTTGAAGATAAGATCATCGACGAAAAAACAGCCAGAACCAGACAAACGGCACACCGAATAACCCTCACTTTAAAGGCGTATTTAAGGGCAATACAAAAAGCTGGCGTTGCTATTAATCCCTCAGCATTTAAAATGGTGCTTACATGTCCAGATTTGATCTTGGATTCGTTCTTTATGATGTGGCTGCGGACTAAAATGGTGAAGGATATGCTGTTGCCGGACTATGCGATTAATGCAAACAACGAAGTGGTGCAGCTGAATAATGATTTACTGGATTTTTTAAGTCAAAATGATATCACACCATAAGAACGAAACAGAAAAACCCGCTATCTAAGCGGGCATTTTGCTGTCTATAGGCACAATTATATTGTACTCTACTTCGCATCCTTATCCGGCTGGTGAATACCAAATACATTTCCTTCAGTATCGGTGTAATACCCTTGCCAAGCCATCCCGGGTAGTGCATGTTTTGGCAATGCAAGCTTGCCTCCGAGTTTTAGAATTTTGGCCTCAGTAGCATCGTAGTCACCGATTCCCATCGTACACGCAAATCCATTCATGGCCTGACCGGGCTCTGGAGAAGGACCTTGACGCTGCATCAAAGCGCCGTTAATTCCAAGTTCATCTGCATCACCTGTCACTGCTCCCCAATAAGGCATCCCGGCGTACTCGCTCCAGTCCTCAAAGGTCCATCCGAAAACCTCGCCGTAAAAGTTCTTAGCACGTTCCATATCATCTACATGAATTTCAAAATGAAGTAATCTGCCCATATAATCCTCCTAATTTTGAATTCTCGCCCTCTTCTATTATACTTTCCTTTTTAGAGGAACGGGATGCAATCCAGACAATAACCAGAACAAACCGGCACATGATTTATCGATGACATTCATTGATGAGATAGTTGTTTATCAAAAAAAGCCGCTCCTTGATACATCAGAAGTCATCTTTTTTCAGTTCACATCAATTATTTAGCATTCATTTGGGACAGCTCAACAAACTGTTTTTTCATATCCTTCGTCACAATCAGTTCATTGAGCTTGGTCGTTTCGACGCCTTGCGGCACTTCTTTCAGAATCTGATCAATGGTCGGCTCTCCATAGAATACCGCTTCTGGATTGTTACTGAAATGTTGTGGAATGATGACCTTTACATCCATATCATATAACGATTGAAAAATAGCGGTGTTTTTCAGTGTTTCCGGGCCGTATTCTCCCGCATAGGTCAAAACAACATCCGCACCTTTCACGGCCTCAAGCGCCTCTGGCAATTCTATCTTATCCGTCTCCCCCATGTGTACGATCTTGAAATCGCCAAAACGAAATACAAATATCTCGTTGTCCCCTAAATTCGATACATGTTTGGAAGAAAATCCGGTTACTTCTACCTCGCCGACTTTAATGGGTTCTTTCATCAAGGCGGGGACAAGTCTTTGGGGATTTCCCTTAAGCTGCTTCAAATCCGGAACATGATCATCATGATAATGGGACACTGTGTAGGCATCCACCTCCATATCAGGAGATGGACCAAAAAATGCTTTTAATTTGGACGGGTAGGGGTCGGTCAAGAATGTTGTTCCATCAGGAAAGGTTAAATAAAAGCATGAATTCCCCACGTATTTAATGGTCAAGGGACCATTCTGTGTTGGTTTAGAAGACGGTGCGCTGGTGGTGACGGCAGTTTCCGTGCCAGGTTCACTGCTTGCGGGTGCAGGAGATGATATCTTTGCAGCGGCTGCATCCGTATTAGGCGTACCACCTGTTGCGTCAGATTTCGAACAACCCCCCAACATAGCACAGCAGATAAGAATCAAAAGTAATACAGCGAGCACTCCGGTACTTCTTCTTTCAAATTTCATAGTATGACTCCCCTCAAACGATTTATGCTACAGAGGCATCATACCTAATCTCCTGTGCAGCGGGAATGGTGTATCTGCAATAGCTGTTTGCTTTTAAACAAGTTTTGCAATACACTCTGAAATTCTGCAGGTCTACCCGTTAACCCAAAAGTGTTATAAAATGGATTTGGTAAACGACTTACAATGGACAACTGAGGTGAACGCTGTGGATTTTGTAACAATCGGTAGAGAAGTGCATTCTGGCTATCGGCTTCCGTTATACTTTGCTGAACATGAATCATGTATAGAAGATACTCGGGGCTATGGCAGATGGAGTCTGGTGCTGATTGAGAAGGGATCGGGCATTCTATCCTGCGGAGGCTTGCAAACGCCTTTTACTTCGCCTGTGATTCTGTGTATTAATGAGCATGAATATGTGGAACTGAACGTATCCTCCGGTATATCCATAAAGTCCGTTTATTTTGATCCGTTAGTTGTGAATAGCAAATTCAATTTCGGAAATGTCCATAATCCTCATGGTGATTTCTCCGACACTGAAGAGCAGGACCTTTATCTGCTTCAGCCATTCATTAGGAGAAGCCTGGAATATCCCTGCATCTCAACAATAGATACTGCAAATGCTCAACATATCTCTAAGCTCTTGTGGCAGATGAACCAGACACTTGTGGCCCAAAGTGACTTCAATTGGCCCTGCCGCTCCCGCTCACTTTTACTGGAAGTGCTTATTCTCCTCTCAAAGCTGATTAATCAAGAGGAAAGTCTATCAGAATCAGAAGATACTGAACCTTGTGATAGGGTAAACGATATTTTGATTTATTTACATACAAACTATTCGAACAAAATAACGTTGAATGAATTAAGCCGAATGTTTCATGTGAACCGGACCACCTTAAATCATCAGTTCTCCCAGCTCACCAATTTGTCTGTCATCGATTATTTGATCAAGTACCGCGTGCAGATAGCCGCCACTTTATTGAGAGACACCTTGCTTCCGGTCGCGGAGATTATGGAGAGGACCGGCTTCCACAACACTACGCATTTTTGGAGAATATTTAAAAAGCATACCGCGCTCTCCCCCTCCAGCTACCGGAAACAACATTGCTGGATGTATGCTTCAAGTGAATAGTTTAATCCCTTGTAAGAGACAGGGTTTTTAAAAGTGTAAGCTGCTCCATATGAAGTAAAGCAAAAGACACCTTAACCGGTGTCTTTTTGCTGTGGGCACCCGCCCAAGTCCGCCCGTATAGTCCGGCAAAGCGCACCGGAGAGTACCATTCTCCTGTCATATAATCATTATCCCAGAATTCCGCATAAAGCGCTCCGATATGAGTAAATGATTGTTTAGGAACCGTTTTGAAGTCTGATATGCTCGGGATGCCTGGATCAGCGGATAAATGGGGAGGTGACAAGAGGAAGCCCACAGCCTTTTGCAAACGGTTACAGATGTATCTGCATCCATTAAAAATCGGGAGGAAATGAAATGAAGAAGTGGACGGCAAAGGCAACCGGTATTCTGCTGTTATTTTCAATGACACTAACTTTAATAGCAGGCGGATGGGGGAATACGGTGGCACATGCCGCGGGCCTTACGATCACCGGCAGCGGAGGCTGGAATGAAGCCGCATATGTAGAATGGTCACCGGTTAGTAATGCCGCAGGATACAATGTATATGTTAAACTGGCGAATGCAGCGGACTCGCAGTATCAGCAGATCCATAATGAATTGATCCGCAAATACGCTTCCTATTGGAGAGCTGATGCTGTAGGGCTGGCAGCCGGAAGTTATGTGATGAAGGTCGAGGCAACACTGACAGGGGGAGGGACGGCCAGTGCTGTATCCGATACGTTATCTGTAGCGTCCTTTGACCGGTCCGGATTTGCTTTTGCGGCAAACTCTCCGTTAGGCACAGGCTCAGGCGCATATAATGCGAATGGTACCTTGAAAAGCGGTGCACAAGTTCTGTATATCACCTCCCAGAATGCACAGACCGTAACGCTTCCTGTAAAAGTCAGCAGCTCAGGTGCTGTACAAGACGGCGTGGGTTTGGGCGGAATTTTGACCCTAAGACAAAAAGGCTACGATACCACCCCGCTCGCCATCCGGATTATTGGCGAAGTTACGGCCTCAGATCTGAGCGGGCAGCTGAACAGCAGCGGGTATCTTCAGGTTAAAGGTAAAAGCAATTATTCAGAAATGAATATTACAATTGAAGGGATCGGGGACGACGCTTACGCCTATGGGTGGGGGCTACTTCTGAGATATGTCGGTAATGTGGAAGTAAGAAACCTGGGCCTGATGTTATTCCCGGATGATGGCGTGTCGATGGACACGGGGAATGCGAATGTGTGGGTGCATAATAATGATGTTTTCTACGGATCTGCAGGCGGGGATGCGGACCAGGCCAAGGGCGACGGTTCCACAGACCTTAAGAACGGTTCGTCGTACATCACGATCTCTTACAATCACTACTGGGATTCGGGAAAATCTTCGCTGGTCGGGCTGACCGAACCGGCGGAATTCTTCGCCACCTTCCATCATAACTGGTTCGATCATTCGGACTCCCGTCATCCGCGTATCCGTGTGGCCTCTGTTCATATCTATAATAACTTCTATGATGGCATCTCAAAATATGGCGTTGGTGTTACCAGCGGAGGTTCGGCCTTTGTCGAATCCAACTATTTTAGACATACCAAATATCCGATGATGATTTCCCTGCAAGGCACGGATGCTCTGGGAGAAGAAGGTACATTCTCAGGCGAAAATGGCGGGATGATCAAAGCCTACAACAATCTTGTTGCGGATACGGCCAGTCTGATTTATGCCAACTCCAATACTGGAACAGCTCCGGCTAACGCAACCTCTTTTGATGCGTACCTGGCATCGGCGAGAAATGAAACCGTTCCGGGCTCATACAAGGCCTTAGCGGGCGGAACCGCTTATAACAACTTCGATACAACAGTTAACACGGGAGTAAGTGCATCTGCCGTTGACAGCGTAAGCGCAGTAGAGCAGATTGTTACGGCAAAAGCCGGCCGCCTGGACAGCGGAGACTTCACCTGGACATTCAATGATTCCGTGGATGACGCATCCTATGACCTCAATACAGCACTGATGTCCGCAATCAGAAGCTACAACACCGGGCTTGTATCGGTAGGCGGCAACTCAAGCCCAACCAGCCCGACTCCAACACCAACGGCAACAGCGACTCCAGTGCCAACCGCAACGGCTACGCCAACAGCTACACCAACCGCAACGCCTGCACCAACTGCAACAGCGACACCAACGGCCACTCCTGCACCAACTGCAACAGCTACGCCAACGGCAACGGCGACACCGACACCGACACCGACAGCAACTCCAACCACTGGAGCTTATGTCCACAACTTCACCACGTCAGGGACAACAAGCAGCTTCTTCAATATTCAAGGAAATCTCTCCACCAGCAAGGGGACGGTCGTATATAATGGTCTGACTCTAACCCAATGTCTGAAAATCGAGAGCTCAACCAGCATCGCGTTCACTGCAACGAAAGCTTCTACCCTGACATTAGTGTTTAACGCCGAAGGAACCCAGATAAAAGTGGACGGAACAAGCTATCCCATCACCAACCGTATTGCCACGGTATCTCTTGCGGCGGGTGCACATACCATTACGAAGGATAGCACTGCGAATCTGTATTACATTGAGTTGAAATAGTATGGCTGCGAGAATTTAGTGGCAATTGAAAGGCCATCGGCTAGTCACAAGCAGAAAGCGACCTTTAGGGGGCGCTTTTCTCTATTTTACTAAATTAATGGAGAGAGTTCTTTTGCCAGCGAATACGCATCGTCAACCGGAAGCTTGGTAAGGCTGTCCGCGGGGGAACATCTTTTATCGCAATAATTGGTTAGGTACAGACTTTGGGACAACGCGCTCACTCCTAATCACATGTTATGCTGAGAGCCAACTGCATCATCTGATGGTTTTCCTTTTTCTTATATTATTTAACTTTTATAAACAGTATAAGCAAGTTTCTCGTATAATGAAGTGAAATGTGCTTCTTTTGGAGCAGAGATTTCGGAGTAGAAAGGCTGGAATCGTCATGGCAGCAAATTGGTGGCTTGCACTCATTATTATGGTTGTGTTAAACGGAATATTGGTCTGGACTTTGTTTACAGGACTGGAGCCTACAAGCCGCAGGAAGAAGAAGTGGTTTTTTATTGTCGTGAATGGTATCGGGCTCATTCTAGCGGTTTCGCAATTTTTCTGGATGGATTTTTAGACGGGGTTCGTTAAGCAAGACAGGTCAGCCGGTTCTTCGGAGCGTGCTTCCTTGTCTTGCTTTTTTATTTATCATGGGCGTATCGTATTTTGCCTAAGAAGGCGGGAAGTGCTATGGTTAAAATAACCTAGCTAAGGAGGTAATACAGATGAGCCAGAAGCATATCCAGCTTGGCGCCATTCCTATCCCTAGAGCGAGTTCCCTTGCGCATCAGAAGGAGAATCTGGAGATCCTCGATTTCGAGCTGTCGGAAGCAGAGATGAAGGTGATCTCGGCACTCGGCAGGGAGGACGGCCGTTTGTGGGGGCAGGACCCGGCAACGTATGAAGAGATGTAAACTTAGAGTTAGCAGTACGTCTTAACACCCGGAAGGGTGTTTTTTTATGTCCGTAACAGCGGGTGATGAACGGGGATTGCAACAAAGCTGCTAATTCATGCAAGAAAACGAACAGATTCTGGTAACCGCAACGTTTTGCTTATATTATGTGTCATGAGGGGGGAGACAACACGTGGAAATTATTTTTGAAGCGGATGGGAGCATAGGTCAAGGCATAGCAAAAGTGACTACCCATCCCGCAGAGGCAGAACATTGGGGACAGATTAGGGAGGCCATACATCACTCTGGACATAAACTTGTCGTCATCCATCCTAAAAACGACCGCAATGTTCAGATTCTGCTCAGCTCCGTTGCTGTGATTGAATCCGAGGACCGGATGTGCAATGTGCGTTTGATTACCGGTGAAAGATATCTGCTGAACAAACGGTTGAAGGGGGTCGAGGACAGCCTGGAATCGCCGCATTTTATGAAAATCAATAATCAGACGATCATCAACACCAGCTACATCAAAGAGTTCTCATCCACGGACAATGCCCGGATCAAAGTTATATTAACCGATGGTTCAAGCTATTTGGTTAGCCGTTTTTACATCAAAAACTTTAGGGGGAAGCTCTCATGATCAACCAATTAAAGCATTCGTTCTTTCAGGTGTTTACGGTTACCTCGCTATGGGTGACGCTGCTGTTAACTGTTTTTAACGGGGATGAGTTAATCAGCATGCAGTATCTGTGGCGGGTCGCGGGTATTGCAGTTATAGCGGCTGCGGTATTCGGGGTAATGTACGATGCGCTGTGGAATCACTTCACGTTCAGGCCGGTCTGGAACATTCTTATCTCGTCGATTCTCTCAATCACAGGCAGTACTGCGGCAGTCTGGCTATATTCGACCGAAATGTTTGAGTTCATTCTCCCCTGGTGGCCCGGTATGCTGTTGCTGACAGTGGTGCTGCACACGATAGCGTTCTACTTCTATGCCAAAGCGGACAGCAGGAAGAAGGCGGAGGAGCTGAACCGGATTATTAAATAGGGTGAGGGGGCAGGGTACGCAGTTTCCAGCCGCAAAGACACTCCATTCGAGTGTCTTTGTTACTGCAATTCCCGCTGCCCGCTCTTCAGCCGGCGTGCAGTCTGCTCCTGCCTGGCAGCAAGCGCCGGCAGGGCCGGAGCGTTGCCGCTCATCTCCGGCAGCTGCTTCCAGTAGCGCTTCGGCATCAGGGATGCCCGCAGCCGGTCGTTCTTGCGCTCCTTGATTCCGATGGCGTTGTAGAATCCTTGCCAGAGTCGGCGGTAGGCTGCTTCCGCTTCGTCCGGCTCGGGCGGAATCCATTCCTGCAGCGGAATGATGGCCTGCCGGCCGGGCTGGTGGAGGAGTGCCATCCCATGGGTCTTGTCGTAGATCATGAAGCTCTCATTCTGGAACCGGTCGCAAAAATGATCCTCAATGACGGGAAGGATGTACCCCCGGGGTTCAATTACTGCCGCCATGACTGGACCGTATACACTGAACCGCACGAAGCCCAGATAATGATGCCCTTCCCGCCGGAGCTGCTGGACGGCCTTGTTCAGGGCACTGACCGTATCGTCGGCCAGCATGTTCATGACCCGGCGGCCATGGGTAAAGCCGAGATACAGGAAGTTCAGCAGCAGCATTTCTTTATCCATGGCGTTAGACCAGAAGCCGAGCCGTACCAGCTCCTCCGCCTCGGGAGAGATCTTCAGCGGGATGGAGCGCAGCACCCGGCCGGCCTTGACGCTGTCGGTTTCAATCCATTTGGACTCCAGCAGCAGCCCTTGCCCTTCTTCTAGAGAGTGGATGGCCAGCGGAGTTTCTTTCCACTCATAGCTCTCGAACACACAGCATAACAGGCCCTCAAAGCTGCCGTCATAAGTGTAGGCCAAGGCGGTTGTCTTGAACATGACGCCTAGACCCCTTTCCCGAAGGCGGCCGCTGTGCCTGCCTCCGGCAAGGCTGCCATATAACTGTCGTCGAAGAAGGAGAGCTGCTCCACCTCCGGCTGCTGAAACCGGGCCAGCTCCTGCCCGGACATGAGCGAACGAAGCAGGGTATGCTCGCCCACCTTTAGCCCCTCCAGCGGTTTGCCTTTGCAGGTGATGAAGAACTGGGCGCGTTTGAGCACCACGCCGAGCTTCTTCAGCGCGTAGAAATCCAGGCTTCCGGCCTTGCGCGCCTTGAGAATCCGCTGGGCGCTTCTTACGCCGATGCCAGGCACGCGCAGCAGCGTCTCATAGGGTGCGCGGTTGATCTCCACCGGGAATTGCTCCCGGTGATTGATGGCCCAGCTGCATTTCGGATCCAGCAGCGGGTTGAAGTTGGGGGCAGCTTCATCCAGCAGCTCCTTAGCCTCAAAGCCGTAGAAACGCAGCAGCCAATCCGCCTGATAGAGCCGGTGCTCCCGCAGCAGCGGCGGTTTGGTGTCGAGTGAGGGCAGGAGTGAGTCCTCGACCACGGGGGTATAGGCAGAGTAGAAAATACGCTTCAGCCCGTACTTCCGGTAAAGGCCTTCCGTAAGGTTCAGAATCTGATAATCGGTATCCGGCGTTGCGCCGACAATCATCTGGGTGCTCTGCCCGGCAGGCGCGAAGCGGGGAGCGTGCTTATATTTGACGAGATCCGAGCTGTTCTCGTTGATCTTACTTTTGATGAGGCCCATCGGCTTCAGAATGGATTGTTTGCTCTTGTCCGGAGCCAGCTTGTTGAGACTTTCCTGGGAGGGCAGCTCAATGTTGACGCTCATGCGGTCGGCAAGCAGGCCGAGCCGGGACAGCAGCACATCGTCTGCGCCGGGAATGGCTTTTACATGGATATAACCTCTGAAATTATAGACATTGCGCA
>NZ_LN831202.1:120978-152425 GCF_001368795.1 Paenibacillus ihuae | reverse complement strand
ATTATAGACATTGCGCAGCAGCTCAAGGGCGGCAATCAGCTGCTCGGTGGTATAATCGGGACTCCGCATGATGCCGGAGCTGAGGAACAGGCCCTCTATGTAATTGCGGCGGTAGAACTGCATCGTAAGGTTGGCAATCTCCTCGGGTGTAAACGCAGCTCGCCGTGTAGGATTGGATTTGCGGTTCACGCAGTAGGCGCAGTCATAGATGCAGCCGTTAGTCATAAGTACCTTGAGCAGGGAAATGCAGCGCCCGTCTGCTGCGAAGCTGTGGCAGATACCCATGCTGACCGCATTGCCCAGGCTTCCGGGCTGCCCTGAACGGCTTGAACCGCTTGAGGTGCAGGCTACATCATATTTAGCCGAAGCTGTTAAAATTTCAAGTTTCTCCATCATATCCACGGAAACACACTCCTCATAAGGAGTAGTATAACACGAACAAATGTTCCTGTCAAAGTCATTCAGAGGCTGATGAATGTAACAACCAGCTCGCCAAAAAGAGCCTTGCCGCCGGACTTCAGCGTAAGGCTCCTTTCTGCTTATAGGAGTTGTAAATGCAGGCGCTTGCATCCTCTATCAACGGATATTAAGCATAGGCGCGGACTTCAATAATCTCTGCATAAGGGGAACCATTAGTTGCTGTAACGACTACCCTGACAGCCCGGGTCTCAAGCGGGGCTTCCAGCAGATGAACCCGGTTCCGCTTCCGGTTGTTCTGCTCACTAAGCATGGTCACCCAGTTTCCTGTATCATCCAGCGATTCGAGACGATAGCAGCGGACCATTTCGGGAATCACTTCGAAAGGCGTCCGGTGATGATGCAGATTGATCAGATCCTCATTCACATCATCATTAAATATAAGCTGGATTTCCCGGATCTGCTGCTTCTCTGCCCATTCCAGGGCAAGCCAGGGCTCTGTATCCTGTTCAAGAGATTCCGAGAGCCAGAGATGCGGTCCGCCATACGGCCGCCGGTAGCCGTCTATTGCATGCTCCGGCCGGTAGGCGCTTGTAGGGAAGGAGGTACGCAGGCAAAAGACCTTGCGGACCAGGCGTTTGGTGCTCCACTCCACCACAGGCTGGCTGCTGTCGTGGTCTTCCAAATCCTTGGAGACCCCGGGAGCTGCCCCCCGCTCCAGGGCCAGCAGTCCGCTCAGCGGCTTAGCGGTAAGATACAGCTGAATGGCTGGATTCCTGCGTACGATGATAAAGGCATTTTGGGCCTCTGCCGGTGTCCAGTCCAGGCTGACGGGTACCCATTGCCTGTCTCCTGCGCTTACAGATATTTCAGTCTCATATTCCAGTACAGCTGGCACGTAATTTTCCGGCCGGCCGGTGCTCCAGAGTTCAACCTTCAGCGCCGTATCCTGTGCTGCATCCAGCAGCCATTCCAGGGTTCCGCTTATCCCCGGATCAGCGGGAAGCAGCATGGCAATGTCATGCTCCAGGGAATATCTTTCCTCGCCTGCCCCGATGGAGATCCCAGACAGGAAGGAGGAGGCGGACACCTTGGCCTGGCGGGCTAGGTCGGCAGCATCACAGTTGACCAGGCCGAGAACCGAAGCATCCTGCTTCAGCAGCATCTGCTGCAGGGCCGGAGTATGCTCCCGCGACAGCTCTGCAGGCGTTAGGCCCTTATCCACACAAAGTGCGGCGGCTGTTCCGGCTGCCTCGCCCATGATGGCGCAGGTGGCCATGACTCTCGTGGTCCCAAACGCGACATGGGTCGCGCTAATGTTGCGCCCGGCAAACAGCAGATTGGACACATTGGCCGAATACAGGCTGCGCAGCGGGATATGGTAGTTGCCGTCGGCATGCATATGCTTCGAGCCGCTGGCTTCCGCATACATGCCCTGCGGCGGATGCAGATCAATTGACCAGCCGCCGAAGGCTACCCGGTCCTCAAACAGCTTCTGGCTGATAATATCATTCTGGGTCAGCGTATATTCTCCGGTGAAGCGGCGGTATTCCCGCTTGCCCGGCTGGGAGCCGACCCATTCGAGGGTCATGTTCGCGGCATCGAATTGGCCGGAATTCTTGATATAATCCCAGATTCCGTAGATGACAGCCCAGAGCTCGTCACGGATCCGTTCGTTGTCGTGTACGATATCCAGCTCCCCGCCCCATTCGATCCACCAGTAATGGCAGCCCGAATCGCCGCTGCGGATAACCCGCTTCATCGGGATGTTCGTCTGAGAAATATCCTTGGCAAAGGATGGCGGAACGAATCTCACGGGATGACCGGCATCCTTGGTATAGAAGAGCAGCGTACTGCCGAGTGTAATGTCGTCAGCTGTGTCCGGGGCCCATTCTTCATTATATTCATGCCGCGCTTCCCGGCCGATCCGGAATTTGGCCCCGGCCAGGAATCCGATCAGGCCGTCGCCCGTACAATCGAGGAAGACCGGACTCTCAAAGCGGATTCTCCGCTCCGAGCCCATCATCCAGCCGGTAACCGCTTGGACCTGCCGCGCGTCTTCTTCGCCTCCGGCCTCTACTTCATGCACATCCGTATTGAGGTAGAGTGCAATATTGGGCTCGGCGAGGACGGTTTCCAGAATAACCAGATCCCACAGATAGGGATTGCCGTCCGGATTGCGGTACTGGTTCTCCACGAACAGCTCGCCCATGATTCCCGTCTCCCGGGCATAGCGATTCGTGCCGTGGGCGGTTGCCCCGCATACCCATACCCGGACCTCGCTGCTGGAATTGCCTCCGAGGACTGGACGGTTCTGAATCAGCGCAACCTTTTTGCCGAGGCGGGCCGCGGCAACGGCGGCGCATACCCCTGCCAGTCCTCCGCCCACTACCGTAACGTCACTGCGTACATGCTCCATTTTCATAACTGTTTCGCTCTCCCTTCATGCAGGCTGATCAGCCTTTAACTGCCGAGCTTGCCACACCTTCGATAATATATTTCTGCCCGATCAGGAATACGAGGATCATCGGGATAATACCGGCGGTCGCTGCCGCCATCATTCCGTTGTAGTCCACGTTATTCTCGAGAATGAAATTCTGCAGGCCAAGCGGAACGGTGAACAGGTCATGGTCGATCAAAAAGACAAGTGCATTCTCATAGTCATTCCAGTGCCATGAGAAGTCGATGATCGCCAGGGTAGCCAGCGAAGGCTTGGCCATCGGCAGGATAATCCGCGAGAAGATCCGGAAATGGCCGGCGCCGTCGATAAAGGCCGCTTCAGAAATCTCATGGGGTACGGAGAGAAAAAACTGCCGCATCATAAATACCCCGAAGATGGTGAACATACCGGGCAGAATAAGCGCCCAGTGGGTGTTGAAAATGCCGGCCCAGTCGAACATGATGAATTTGGGTACAAACAGCACCTGAGGAGGGATCATCATCATAGATAAATACACCATAAACATTGTATTCCGGCCTTTGAACTCTATTCTGGCAAATCCATAGGCGGCTAAGGCGGACAAGCAGACAGCGCCTATGGTGCTGAGCACAGCAACCTTCAATGAATTCAGATAATACAGCACAAAGCTGTTATCCCCCGTCCAGACCTTCACATGATGGCTCCAATTGAAATGAGCGGGAATCCACCGGATCGGATACTGGAATACTTCCGCCGGGGTCTTAAATGAGGTACTGATCATCCACAGGAAGGGCACGACCATCACGATGCTGAAGAACAGCATAATCAGCGTGGTGATGCTCTTATTCATTATTGTTTTATTCAATGTTCTCAGCTCCTTAGTAGTGAACCCAGCGTTTCTGGCCCAGCCATTGAATGACGGTGAAAATCATGATAATCAGGAACAGGGCCCAGGATACGGCAGAAGCATAGCCCATTTCGTAATAGCGGAAGGCATTCTGGTAGATGAAGAGGGATAACACAGTCGTGCTGTTCCCCGGTCCGCCCTGGGTGATCGCCTGAATGATCCCAAACTGCTTAATCGACATGATGAGTCCGGTGATCAGCAGCAGAAACGTTGTTGGACTGACCAGCGGCCACAGGATACTGCGTACGGTCTGCCAGGTGCGGGCACCGTCGATTTTGGCGGCTTCCAATAATTCGGAGGATACTTCCTGCAAGGCAGCCAGATAGATGATCATGTTATAGCCGAGCATAAACCAGACCCAGATAATGTCGATAGCATACATTGAGGAATCCATAGTGGATAACCAGCCGGGAGGATTCGCAATGCCGATGGAGCGCAATATGCCGTTAATCGGCCCGTTGTTCGGCTGAAACAGCAGCATCCAGACGAAGGCTACGGCGACCCCGCTTGTAATGTAAGGCATGAAATATAAGGCGCGGAGCAGCTTTTTCATATACACGGAACGGTTTAAAATCACGGCCACGATGAACGCCAGCCCGATGGAGACAGGCACAGAGAGCAGGAACAGCAGCGTATTCTTGATTGCCGTATAAAAGATGTCATCGCCAAGCATCCTTTGAATGTTGGCCATGCCGGTAAATTTGGTATTTGGATCCATGAATTTGTAATCCGTGAACATAAGGTAAAACGAATAGACGGCAGGGATTATAAAGAATAAAATCACGCCAATCATATTTGGCCCGATAAAAAGATAGCCCAGATACTGCTGCCGTTTCATCCAAGATGCCTTCACATAGCCCCACTCCTTTTGGTCTTTTGCTTGCACCTCAAGCATATCAAGCGGGCGGAGGAGGGATAAGGAACAAAACCAATGACTTCATGCTACAGAAATATACATTTTCCCTGGCGGAAGGGCGGTATCTCCGTAGTTTTGTTCTATGCAAAAAGGGATGCCCCGGACAGCCGCAACGGCCCCTCGGGACATCCCTTTGAAATTGAGAAACAGATAGCTACATGCTGATTGGCTGCTGCCTGCCTTTGTTTGCCTGTCTGAACTGGCTTGGCGTCTGCGAGGTGAGGCGCTTGAATATTTTGATGAAGTAATTATCGTTGACGAATCCGACCCGGTTTCCGATCTCGTATACGGGCATGTCGGAATGAAGAAGATACTCTATCGCCTGATTTACGCGGATTTGATGTAGGTAATGGATCAGGGTCTGTCCTGTTTTTCTTTTAAATAGCGTGCTGACATAATTCTCGGCCATCATGACATACTGGGACATCGACTTTACGGTAATATCCTGGTCATAATTGGCATGCAGATACTGCAGAATCTTCTGGATTTCCGGATGGGAGGTGACCTCCTCAGGAAGCGGTGACGGCAGCTCAGCCGACAGGCTCCGGGTATCCCTGCTGCCAGCTGCACCGGCCTTCGGCAGTTCCTTGCTGATCTTCTGCAGCGTCTCACGCAGCGAATTTACACTCATGGACAGCTTCAAAATATAGTTGGAGGCACCGTATTCCATCGCCTGCCGGACATATTCGAAGTCGCTCATACAGGTAAGCATCACAAAACGGGAGGTGTAGCCTTCTTCCCGGGTTCTTCGGAGCAGCTCCACACCATCCATTTCCGGCATGATGATATCGCTGATGACCAGGTCAGGCGTATCCTGCCGGATCATGTCCAGCGCTTCTGCGCCATTTCCTGCTTCTCCGCTGACGGTAAAGCCCAGCTCTTCCCAGGCGATGATCTCCCGTACCGATTCCCGCACAAATACCTCATCCTCGACCAGCAGTACTTTCCACATGCAGATAACCTCCCGGGTGTACATGATATTAAGCCGGATGCTCATTGCCATAAGGGGTGGACAACAGAAACGGAATCGTGAACCGGACCATTACACCTTCACTGGAGGACAGAACCTCAATCGACCCTTCCCCGCGGAACAGCAGGCGGAGCCGTTCTTTAATATTGCTTAATCCGATGCCGGGGCGCTTGCGCGGTGCCCGGTTCTTGCCGGCCTGCTCCATGCCGACGCCGTTGTCCTTAATCTCAACAATCAGTTTAGGCCCATCGCGCCGTAATGCAATTTGGATGAGCCCGTTACCCGGCAGTGCGGTAATCCCGTGAACAATGGCGTTCTCCACCAGAGGCTGGAGACTCAGCTTGGGCACAAGCGCATAAAGGATGTCTTCCTCATAATCATAGGTCACGTCGAATTTATGGCGGTAGCGGAACTGCTGAATATGAACGTAGGCCTGCACCAGCTCGAGCTCATCCTTCAGATGAATCAGATCCTTGTCGGTATTCAAGCTGGCTTCCAGCAGCCTGCCGAGGGAAAGGGTCATGTTCGTAATGTCCTCATTATTCTCGCGGATCGCCATCCATTTGGTCGTATTCAGCGTATTCAGCAGGAAGTGGGGATTCGTCTGCGCCAGCAGCATTTGAAAATGCACAGCTTCCTTCTGGCGCTCCTCCGCCTTCAGCTTCTGAATCAGCAGGTTGGTGTCATCAAGCATCGTATTGAAGCTCTTGGTCAAATCGAGAATCTCACCGCTGAATTTATGCTCCGGCAGGCGGATTTTCAGGTTTTTTTGCACAGCCGCCTTCATTTTATTCTGTAAATGGGACAAGGGGCGGGTAATGGTCGTAGAAATGACCAGCGTGATCATCAGAAAGATTCCGGTCAGGGCAAAGAAGGTAAGGAAGTACCGTTGTTTCAGCCCTTCGATCTCAACAAACAGCACAGACAGGGGAATGCGGTTAACAATATACCAGTCCAGGGACTCCACATAAATATAATTAATCAGGGAATTTGAAGCCTTGTCGATAAAATACTGCTGCCCGGGATGTGCGGCGATCCTGGCTTTGACTTCCTCTGCGAGCACGCTGTCCGGGACAGACTGGGAGATATTTTCCCCCGAGCGGGTGATCAGGAAGTACTGCTGCTGCAGGTCAGACTGCTTGTGAATGGACCGCAGCCAATAGGAATAGTCAATGCTGATCCGGGCCATTCCGTAGGTCTGATTCTGCGTGTCCTCCAGATAAGCGTATAAAGACAGCAGATAGGCGCTCGTGGAAACATCCCGTAACACATAATTACCGTCACTCGGAACCCAGTGGTAAGAGCTTGTATTCATCTGGCTTCTGTTAAAGCCGGGATTGTTGCGCAGGTCCTTGTAAATGAGAGCGTCCTTTGGCGGATAGGAAGTGTATACGCTTTCAGTTAGGTCCAGAATCATGAAATAAACCGAAGGATTATAGAGAAAGAAGCTGTTGTTCAGATTCTTGAAGATGTTCTCCATTAGCCGTTTGTTCTCCAGCTCATTGCGCTGCTCGGGATGAATCAGCACCGACTTAACCGTGTCGTCCTGCTGCAGAAAGATGAGTGTCTTAAAAGCGATACTGATCTGATCCTCCAGTGTGCGGTACATCTGCTCCAGCTGGTAATGGCTCTGCTGGCTGATCTTTTTCTGGACCAGGGTCTCGATGCGCTGGAAATTATACAGATTCAGGGCACCGAAGGGCAGCAGAATCAGACATACAAAGGCAGTAAACAGACGGTATTTCAACTTTTGAGGAACCAGAAAACGGATTAGTCTGGGCACCCGGATGCGACCTCCCATGCGCTGCAGTATGGTAAACGGTTCAAGGGCATGCTTTGCTTCAAATTATACCATATTAAATAATCTGCACAGCCGTTATCTAAAATTGCATGGTTTTGTTGCAGAAACCCAGTCCTCTCACTGAAAAAAGAAGAGAATTGTTCTATCGGCATGGCTTGACAATATAAAAAGAGCGGGCTATGCCCGCTCCATTCAAGCTATAGTCTGAAAGTCAGCAGTGGACGCATGAATCCGGCAAGCCGTTCACCGATTTGAATCATGCCGGAATTGGCCGGATGCAGTAGGTCATGGGATAAGCCCCGCCAGTCCTCCAGCAGGTCCCGCCCGTCTACATAATAAACATGGGGAAAGCCGGAACTTTCTGCGGCTTCCTTAAGCACCTGCCTGTACTCAAGGCTGGTGGACTGCATCTCCCGGCCGGGCCAGGACCAGCCGAGGTCGGCGAAGCTTGGGAACAGGCCGATGCATACCAGCGGTTTGCCCGGGCGGGCAGCAGTGATGGTATGAATCATCGCCTTCACCTTCCCGCTGAATTCTCCGGCGGAGATGCCTTGGTTGAGCATGTTGACAGACAGGCATAGAGAGGCGATATCCCAATCGCTCCTGGCAGCGATATGATCGGCGATTGCCTGCTCACAATAGGCGGTGCCGGGCATGCCGAGATTAACGGCATCCATGCCAAGCCTCCAGGCGGTCTGGCTGACATAAGACAGCTCAGGGGAAGAGGCCGAGAGGCCGAAGGTAATAGATGTGCCGTAAGCCAAATACCGGAGCGCCGGCACTTCATGCCGCAGCGGGGGGCGGAGCTGCTCCTGTGCCAAGTCCACCAGATGGACCTCATAGCCCTGGATTACAATCCGCCAGATGGCACCGAAGGACTGCCGCGGAACCTGCTCCCGCCAGGGAGACCTGAACTGGAACATCGGCTCCAGTTCGCCCGTGCTGATGTTCAGCGGTGTTTCCCCGATCATGTAATCCTCCATCCAATAATCGCCATAGAATACCTGAGCCTTGCTTGAACCGCCATAGCTGGCCAAGGTAACCGAGGCTCCGCCTGCTGAAGCAAAGCGGACTTCAATAGCGGCGGCTCTGCGGATTTGCTCCCGCCCCTTCTCCAGCAGGCCGGAGCGGACGGTTTCCGGCACACGCTGCATCAGCAGCCCGGGCCGTCCTTCAATATGGACCAGCTCCTCTACATTGTGCAGCTCTGCCTGGCCATAGATCATGGTTTCTCCCCCTTTGGTGTGAGGGTAATCCTCCTTATTTGTTCTGTTTCAAATAGTCATTATGCCGGCTTACCATGGCACTTATGGTCTGATCAAGCGATTGTGAGCCAAGGAAATACTTCTCATACTCCTGGGCGCGCAGATCCATAACCTCCTGCGGCAGGCTGCGCACATAAGTCGGTGTAGTATTGTCGAACATGACATACATAAGGGAATCGAGATCATAGGTGTCGCTTTTTTCACCAAGGAGACTGTCCAGCGCTTCTTCCTGGTTGGCGTCTTTGGATGCCGGCAGTCTTCCGCCGGCGGCCATAGGCGCCATGCCTCCGTCGGCATACCACTTCAGGAATTCCCAGGCGGCTTCCTGATGTTTGGATTTGGCATTGATCGAGATATAGTCACCCAGGCCACCGCGGGTCACATACTTGTCCGCACTCTCAGCTAGCCGGGGGACAGGGGCGAAGGCGATTTTGAAATCACGGGGGAAGTCCGTGAAGTTGTTGGAGCTTCTCAGCAGCCATGCCCCGATGTTGAGCATAGGCACCTCACCGCTAAGAAAGACCTGTTCAACCGGCATTTTAGAAGTTAATTGCTCGCCGAGCGGCGGTGTGGTCTTATCGTCGACCATCATCGCATTCAGCGTTTCCAGCCATTTTTTAACGAGGGGATGATCCAGATTGGAGCTGCCGTCCGCCTTGGTGTATCCTTCCTGGGACAGCACAGAATCAATAGGGTCGACATAGGGCTCCATATTCTGAATGAATCCGTAGCCTGAACCGGTTTGGAGCTTCTTCGCATATTCGCGCAGCTCATCCCAGGTCCAATCCTTCGGGACCGGCAGATTCGCGGCGTCTAACGCATCCTTATTGAGTGCAATGAAGTACGGGCTTTTCGTCGTAGGGACACCGTAATACTTATCGTCAATTTTCCAGCTGCCCGCATCTGCACCCATTTTTTCATCGATATTGTAGTCACTGAATTGGCTCAGATCGAGTGCCAGGTTGGACTCTACCCGTTTTGCGGCGTGGGAGATGGTATAGTTCACGAATAAATCTACATCCTGCCCGGTAATCATTGCCGTATCTAGCTTGAGGTTCCCGTCATCATCATTCACGAAGCGGACATATTCCACTTGAATCTCAGGATGCTCCTTGTTCCAATTATCGATAACCTCCTGCGGACCGGATTCCGGCGGCACGCCGCCCCACATCTTAAGCGTAACCGTGTCTTTTGATTGGGAAGAACCATTACTGCCAGCGCTTTCATTATTTGAGGCGGATGAATTGCTGCCGTTGCCGGAACATCCTGCAAGCAGCCCCATGAGCACAACCAGCGATGTGAATCCGGTGAGCCAACGTTTCTTTTTCAAAAGCGACAACCTCCCTGTGTGAACCTTATATTGTCGTTGCAAATCAAGAATAGCAGATCAGGAAAATCGTCAGAAGTAACAAAATAACGGAGAATATGGAACATAACTTTTCAATTTTCAGGCCGGACTCCGCGGAAATACATTAAAACGTTCTATTTCATCCCCGTCATGGCAGAGCCGTGCAGCAAAAATGTAACCGCATACCTGCTTATGCTATAATAACAGTTAATAGAGATAGAATGAGCATCGTAAGCTGTGCAAAAATAGACTGGGAGTGTTGCATAAATGAGAGGATATAATATCATGCGGCCGATTATGCTGATTTTGGTCGCACTGGTGACGAGGACCCTGGTGAATACGATATGCCTATTGTTTGGGATGACGCCGGAATCGGCAGGCAGTGTGGCGATGATCGGGATGATTATTGCTGCGCTGATTATGTACAACCGGATGATGAAGAGCCGCCGTAAATAATACGTACCGTCTGGACGACATTTACAAGCCCGCTCTCCGAGCGGGCTTTGTGCTGATTTTTGAAGAAAATTTGTAATAATCCTATCAAACCTTTGATTCTTGTAAGGGGATTCTTTATAGTGAGGGGTATGCATAGGTTCGTGGAAAATTAGAATTTTCGGAAGGGCTGTACCGCCTTTCTATAGAACCTGCAATGGATAGCGACATGAGAAACGGGAGGAAGCAACTTGAGCACAGATAAAATTGGAATTCCATTAGAAGGCTTTGCTGAGTTTAGCAGAGTAGTCGCTGCAGAAGGCGCAGTCCTGTTGAAAAATGAAGGGAATATACTGCCGCTCCGCAAGAACGAAACCGCTTCAGTTTTTGGCAGAACCCAAGTGAACTATTACCGGAGCGGTACCGGATCCGGCGGAAGTGTGCATGTAGCTTATACGACCAATCTGCTGGACGGGCTCCGCAGTAAAAAGAATATTAAGGTCAATGAGGAGCTGGCGGCGGTCTATGAGCAGTGGATCGGGCAGAATCCGTTTGACAATGGCGGAGGCGGCTGGGCAGCAGAGCCTTGGCACCAGAAGGAAATGCCGCTGTCTGATGAGCTGGTGCAGCAGGCCAAAAGCCGGTCCGACAAGGCAATCATCGTCATCGGACGCACTGCCGGAGAAGACCAGGATAATGCCGACGAGCCGGGCAGTTATCAGCTGAACGATGAAGAAAAAGCGATGCTGAAGCAGGTAACCGCTTATTTCGAGCAAACCATAGTCGTGCTCAACGTGTCGAACATTATCGATATGAGCTGGCTGAACGATGAAAGCTATGCCAACCCGATTTCTTGCGTTATTTATTCCTGGCAGGGCGGTATGGAAGGCGGCAATGCGATTGCCGACGTGCTGGCCGGAGACGTAACGCCAAGCGGCAAGCTGACCGACACGATTGCGTATTCTATCGGGGATTATCCGTCGACGGTTAATTACGGCAATGAGTTCACCAACCTGTATCAGGAAGATATCTATGTGGGTTACCGTTATTTTGAAACATTCTGCCCGGAGAAGGTTCAATATGAATTTGGGTACGGGCTGTCGTATACAACCTTCAGCGTGGAGCCGGAAGAAGCGAAGCTGTCGGCCAAAGACGGCAAGACTTATGCGTCGATTGACGTAACCGTAACCAATACAGGCAATGAGTATGCCGGAAAAGAAGTTGTACAGGTCTATTATGAAGCGCCGCAGGGCAAGCTGGGCCAACCGGTCAAAGCGCTGGCTGCCTTCGGCAAGACCGGACTGCTTCAGCCGGGTCAATCGGAGCGGCTTACCCTCAGCTTCGCCCTCCATTCCATGGCATCTTATGATGACGCCGGTGTGACGGGACATCCGTCCGCGTATGTGCTGGAAGCCGGAACCTACCGTCTATATGCGGGAACCAGCGTGAAGAAGGTACAGGCGATTGCGGTTGAAGGAAAAGAAGGCTACATTCTGGAGACGCTTGAAGTGGTGGAGCAGCTGCAGGAGGCAATGGCGCCGGCCCAGAGCTTTACAAGAATGATGCCGGGAGCCCGCAAGGCAGACGGCACGTATGAACTGACTTATGCGGAAGCGCCGAAGCGGAAGGTGGATATGGCGAAGCGCATTGAGACTAATCTGCCGCAGATACTGCCGCAGACCGGCGATCAAGGCTATAAGCTGCGTGATGTGCATGAGGGCAAAGCCAGCATGGAGGCATTCATCGCCCAGCTGAGTGATGAGGATCTGGCTGCGCTGGTTAGAGGCGAAGGGATGAGCAGTCCGCTCGTTACGCCAGGTACGGCATCGGCCTTCGGCGGAGTGAGCGATCAGCTGTTCAGCTACGGGATTCCGGTGGCCTGTACGTCGGATGGCCCTTCCGGTATCCGTATGGACAGCGGACAGAAGGCTACCCAGGTCGCAATCGGTACGCTGCTTGCGGCAACCTGGAATGCGGAGCTGGTTGAAGAGCTGTACGTCATGGAAGGTCAGGAACTGCTGAGAAACAACATCGACACCCTGCTGGGACCGGGCCTCAATATCCGCCGCAGCCCGCTGAACGGGCGGAACTTTGAGTATTTCTCAGAAGATCCGCTAATCTCCGGAGTATTCGCAGCGGCCTGCACCCGCGGGATTCATACAGGCGGCTCCAACGCTACACTGAAGCATTTTGCCTGCAACAACCAGGAGAAATACCGCAGCAAGGTTGATGCGGTGGTGTCTGAACGCGCACTGCGCGAGATTTATCTGAAAGGCTTCGAAATCGCCGTCAAAGAGGGCGGTGCGAACTCGATCATGACCTCGTACAACCCGGTGAACGGTCACTGGGCGGCGTCCAACTATGACCTCAACACCACGATCCTGCGCGGGGAATGGGGCTTCCGAGGCATTGTGATGACCGACTGGTGGGCGGTTATGAACGATGTTGTTGATGGAGGGGCTCCGGACCGCAAGTTTACGAACTGGATGGTCCGCGCCCAGAATGACCTGTACATGGTGGTCAGCAACTATGGTGCAGAAACCAATGCCTATGGCGATAATACGATTGAATCCCTGGCGGACGGTACGCTTACCCGTGGTGAGCTGCAGCGCAATGCCATCAATATCTGCGAGTTCATTATGCAGGCACCGGTGTTCTCCAGAGATCAGGTGATTGAAGAGAATATAGAAGCTTTCACCGCTAATCCCGCACTATCAGAGGAACAGGCACAATCCGTGTCCGGGCAAGGGCAGATCAGGCTGGCGGCTGGGGGAGAGACTCTCATGAAGGTTGAACAGGCCGGTGTGTACCGGCTATTCGCCCGCGTGATGTCTCCGGACACTGAGCTGGCGCAGAGCGCCTGCAACGTGACCCTTAACGGCCAGGTGCTGACAACCGTTCAAACGAACGGGACAGATGGCAATTGGATTCAGCTGAAGCTGGTTAAGGCTGAGCTGGAAGCAGGCCTGTATGAAATGAAGTTCGAGCATATTAAGCCGGGTATGCAGATTGAATGGATTGAATTCAAGCAGGTGTAGGTTCGGCCGCATATAATATGATAAGAAAAGCCCCAAGACACTCTGGCCTCGTCCCGGATGGTTGGGGCTTTTCGGTGTAATTAATAAGATAAAGCAACAATCCGCCCCCAGTTTCGTCTTAATGATATAGCGGACGTACTCTGACATTTAATCATAACTCTAAGGGAGCTGAGAGCAGATATGAGAAAAGCAATGCTTTTGACGATATTAGTAAGCGGTCTAGCACTTGCCGGCTGCAGTAATAACACGGATACCAAGAACAGTTCGACTGAACCAAGCCAAGCTGTGCAAGAGACCGCAGCACCAGCCTCTACGGCACCGGCAACTGCCGCGCCTGATAATGCCCAGCCTGAGGCAACTGCACTGCCAACGACTGCTCCTGCGGCTTCTCCAGCTGCCGGACAGCTACCGGCCGTTTCCGGAACACAGCAGGAGTATATCGCTAAGCTGGATGCGATAGAAGCTGGACTTAAGGATCTGCAACCCTTATATGACTCCGGAGTAACGGCATCGATGAGAGAGGCTGCGAACCAGGAGTACGAACGGTGGGATAAGGCATTAAATGAAATTTATAATGAGCTTAAGCAGCAGCTGTCTCAAGGCGAAATGGCAGCACTGAAGGAGAAGCAGCTGGACTGGATTACCTACAGGGACAAAACAGCAAAGGAAGCTTCATTAGAGTTCGAAGGCGGAACTATGGAGCCGCTGGAATATACAGCTGTGCTGGGAAGTGTCACGAAGGACAGATGCTACGAGCTGGTCAAGTTGTATATGAAATAATAAGCATAATAATAACTGTGTCCAATAAAAGGACTGTTCCAAACCGCCGGTGTCATGGCGAACGGAACAGTCCTTTTGCTGTTATTTGCCCATGAGTCCCTTAAGCCCTTCCATAAACGGCCGGATCTGCTTGATCATGCCGTAGCCCATCTTCACGACAGGCATTGCCCGCTGAATCATCCCGAAGAAGCGCAGCCCGCCGCCCATGATGCCGCCCAGGCCCGCGCCCCCGGCGCCGCCGGCTCCGGCAGCCCCGCCCAAGCCGCCAAACAGCGGGCCCAGAAGCGGCATAAACGCGGACACTTCCGCCCGCTCTGTGCGGGAGGGTGTTCTTCCCGGTTTGGAGCGGGTGCGCGGCACGGCGGAGAGGATCACAGCCTCCTTTTCACAGCCGGTTATCCATCCTACGTACGTCTGGCCGTTTTGCAGCGTAATGCAGACCTTGCGGCCTTTCAGCTGTTTGGCCTGCTTACGGACTTTTGCTGAATTTCCCATCAAGGATCACCTCGCCTTCCTGTTTACTACTATAGTACACAGGGAATGGCAGACGGCTTGTGCTATCCGGACTAAAAAATTGATCCGGTCTGTTCACAATTTAACAGTTGAGAAATAAGCGCAGGATAGGGTAGTATATCAGTATACTATTTATATTTATGAATTGATTTATATTTATGTTAAATAAATGACAGGGAGAGACCATAATGACGAATTTCCGCGATCAGATCATTGCCCATTACAAGTTTGAGGATGCAGCACATACCGGTAAAGACAGCTCCGGCCAGGGGCGGGACGGTGTGGCTTCCGGCCAAGCGGCACCAGCAGTCTCTGAGGTAAACGGCCGGATGGCTGTAACGTTTGCGGGAGGGGCCAGCGGTATTTCCTACGTCCAGCTGCCTGCTGATCTGCTTAAGGATGTAAGCGACAACACGGGCGTGACTGTAGCGGCGTGGGTCCACTTCGGCAAGGGCGCGAATGTCTGGGAGCGTATTTTTGACTTTGGCAAGGGGGAAGCAGGACCTTATCTGTTCCTGACCCGCAACCTGCGCGGGACGCTGTCGGCCGGAGGCGATCTGGTTGTTGATCCGGGCAGGGGCTTCGCCGGAGGCGAGTGGATGCACATTGCCCTGTCTGTACTCGGAACTCAAGGCGGCACCTTAAGCAGCGCGGGTCCTGTGGTGTATGTGAACGGGGAAGCGGTTGCCGACGGCTCGATCAGCCAGACTTCCAGCGGCAACTACGCCCAGCTGCGCAGATGGTTCGAGTCGTTTACGGATGCCGGCAACTATAGCCGGAACTTTATTGGCCGTTCGCAATATGAGGCTGATGCCGATTTTGCCGGATCGCTCTCTGATCTGCGGATTTATAAGGCGGGGCTGTCGATGGACGAGGTCATTGAGGTGATGTGCGAGTCTTTGACGGATGAAGAGATCGTGAAGCTGGCCAGAGACAAGTATCTGTCGTTCCCGACCTCGATTGTTACGGAAGACCTGACTTTGCCGTCAGCGCTGATGGGCGGAAAAGTGAACGTAACCTGGGCATCGAGCCAGCCTGCTGTGCTGTCCAATCAGGGGCAGATTCAGCAGATAGACGCGGCGCAGGCAGTAACGATTACCGCTGTACTAAGCAGAGGTGCGGTTTCGATTGAGAAAAGCTTTGCCGTTTCCGTGCTTCCGCAGCATCTGCCGCCTTACACGCTGACCATTCATGGCAATCAGGAAGTGCTTGATGTCAGTGAAGTGATGTACGGCCTGTTCTATGAGGATATTAATAATGCAGCGGATGGCGGAATCTATGCGGAGCTGGTGCAGAACCGTTCGTTCGAATCCTTTGCCTTCGATACCTACTCCCATGCCTCCGGCGAATGCGGCTGCTCCACCGGACGGAACCGGGAGCCGCTCTTTGCCTGGTCCGGGGATACAGACAAGATGGCTCCGCAGCATCACGGCGGACTAAATGAATTCTTCGGGATTACTGACAAGGACGTCAATTCCTATTATGTGACGGTGGCTGATGGCGCGACGATCCGTAACCGCGGGTTCGCTGATTCCAACCAGCACTGCGCGATGTCGGTCAAGACAGGCAGCAAGTATGATTTCACGATCTGGGCAAAGGCGGGGTCAGCGGGTACAATCACTCTCCAGCTTCAAGATACTGATGGCGCTGCAATCAGTGATTCAGTTACCGTAGAAGTAGAAGGCGGGAACACCTGGAAGAAATACGGGGTAGCGCCGGGGATCGTATTAACGGGCTCTTCTACAGTTCTGGGCCAGCTGGCGCTGACGTTTGACGGTGAGATCTCCATCGATATGGTCTCGCTCATGCCGCGTGATGTCTGGGGTGCAGGGGAAGAATCCCGTTCGCAGTCCGCCCATTCCAACTATCAGGGCAACCCGAACTACAGGCTGAGAAAAGATCTGGTGAACGCGCTTGTCGATATGCATCCGAAGTTCCTGCGCTTCCCGGGCGGCTGTATTTCCGAGGGTTCCTTCATCTGGGAGAATGTCTACGACTGGAAGGATTCCATCGGCGACATTGAGCTGCGCAAAGAGAATTTTAACGTCTGGGGCTACATGATGACCATGGGTCTTGGCTATATGGAATATTTCCAGCTGGCTGAAGACCTGAATGCTACTCCGCTTCCGGTAATGGCCTGCGGTGTGCTGTGCCAGGCCCGTTCGGACTATGCCCACCCGGCAGGCGGGGAGCTCCGCAATTACTATATCAAGAACTTTACCGATCTGATCGATTTCGCCATCAGTGTGGACTTTGAGCACAATGAGTGGGCGGCAATGCGCCGGAGGATGGGCCATGAAGCTCCGTTTGACCTGCGTTACCTGGGCGTCGGCAATGAGAACTGGGGGACGGAATTCTTCGCCAACTTCGAAGTATTCAAGACCTCTATTGATGCTTATATGGAACGGAATTATCCGGGGTACACGCTGCACATTATCTCTACAGTCGGTGCACAGGCGGATGACGATGCCTATCAGCAGGGCTGGAAATTCCTCAGCGGTAATCTGAGCGGTTCGGCGGAGGTCGCTTTTGCCGACGGGCAGAAGGTCATTCAAGAAACGGTGACCTGGTACAAGGATCAGCCGAACTACATGGATACCATTGCAGACGAGCACTATTACCGTTCCAATGAGTACCTGCTCAAGAATGCAGACCGGTATAACTACTACTACAGAGCTTATCAAGCGGATGGCAGTATAGACTGGAAGGAAACCTCCAAGGTATTTGTCGGAGAATATGCTTCCACAGATAAAAATACGCTGGCCGGCGCAGTCGCCGAGGCTGCGGTCATGACGGGCTTCGAAAATAACGCTGACGTTGTGCTGCTGGCCGCTTATGCGCCGCTGTTCAACAAAGTGCTGACGGACGGCACGTACCGCTGGACACCGGACTGCATCTGGTTTGATGATGAGACCGTCTGTTCACGCCGAACTATTATGTGCAGCAGCTCTACGCCAAATATTTGGGCAATAAAGTACTGGCAACCTCTTTCTCCACGTACAAAAACGGCAAGCCTACAGCGCTGATCCCGCACGGCGGGATTGAAATTGCCGCAGGCAATGCTGAGGTGCTGGTGAAACGTGTGACTGTAACCTCTAACAAGGACGGCAGTGTACTGCTTAAGCAGGACTTCACCCGGGAACTGAATCCGGCTTGGCAGGTCATCCCGGGTTCTGCAGGCAGCTCGCTGCAAGCCGGCGAAGGTCTTGTGCTGAAGGCGCAAAGCGGCGGCCGGAACGGCCTGTACCTTCTGAACGACAGCTGGAGTGACTATACAGTGGAAGTTGTTGCCTCGAAGGCCGCGGGCGAAGACGGTTTCTACGTAGGGGTGGGGTTAACGGATATTTCAGCAGAACATAAAAATGTCCTCGAATACGCCATCGGCTACGGCGGCAATGCTACCGGCGTCAAAGTATTCAAGGATGGTGTAGAGGCTTATACACTCGGGGATTACTCCTCAAGTACGGCGGCGGGCAACCTGAGAGCGGCCAGCTATGAAGCGCTTGCAGACAATACAGATTACACGATTACTGTGAACTATGGCGGTGCGAAAGGCAGCAATCTGATCTGCTCGTATACAGACGGCCTGGCGGCAAGCAAGGTTCTCGATTACAAGCTGGAGGCTTACAACAGCGAAGTGTTCCACTCGGTCACGAAGGATGCAGAGCATGTGTACGTGAAGCTGGTTAACCCGGATGCTGTAGCGAAGGCGACGGAGCTGAAGCTTCAGGAGCTGAACGTAGAAGCGGATGCGAAGCTGATTACGTTAACCGGCGAAGCCCCGCTGGTTCATGTACCTAACGTCAATCAGAAGAACAATGAAAGAATTGTCCCGCAGGAGCGCGGAATATCACTCGTGAAGGATACAGTCATTCTTAACCTGCCGGCGAACTCAGTCAATGTGCTGATGCTGGAGTTGAAGGCGTAAGGCATAAATTATCCATAAGCTTTAGTATATCCTCCGGTAATTTTCCGGAAATGGAATCAGGCGGCCCCTTTCGGGGCCGCCATTTCTCTTAATCCGGCCCAAAATTTGCCGCCGGCTTCTATGACAATGCACATGGAGTTCAGGAGGTTGGCCCGGCATGTGTGTTTATTTCCGTTACATGTCTATACATTCCGGGCGGAATCGTCGATATTAGTAAAGAGAGATATTGCGCTGCTCGTCAGATTTACTATTTTGAAATCGACTTCCTAGGAGATTTACCATGAAGCTGCGAACCAAGATTGTACTGTTTATTATAACTATTTCTCTGCTCGCCCTCGCCTCCACATATGTGATTTCGCAGAAGATTTTTCTGGACCGGTTCACGGAGTTAGACCAGGAAGCGCTGGAAGGGCGCATGTCCGATATCATCCAGACCTACGAATCCGAGCTTCGGGGTATGAACGAGACGATGCTCAATTATTCGGCATGGGACGAGACCTATGATTATGTCTCCTCCCGAACGTCCGCGGACCTGCGGAATCCCTATATTCTCAGCAATTATGATGAGGGAACTTTTCAGAGCAACCGGTTTGATCTTATTGCACTGATCAACCGGAGCGGCAGTCCCGTCTATAGCGGCTTGTATGATTACAGCGGGGAGACGGTAGCACCGGTTACGCCGGAAATCGTCAGTCTTTTTGGAGATCTCCGGGAACAGCTGGATCATCTTACGAAACCAGAGGACCGTTTTGCCGGATTGGTCATCTTGAATGACGGTCCCATGCTGATTACCTTACAGCCCGTTCTCCACAATGATATGACAGGTCCCGTCGCCGGGATGGCGGTGGCCGGCCGGAAGCTGGACGATAGAGAGATCAGCCGGGTCGGGGCCCTTAGTCCGTCCGGTATAACCGTAGAGAAGGCCTCGGGTAACCTGCTGAAGGAGAGCCGGGGGCAGAACATATGGGTGAGTTATTTGCCCGGAAACCGGCTGGAGGGTCATGCCGTCATCAATGATCTGTTCGGCAATCCGGGAATCGTGATTTCCATAGAGCAGCCGCGCCATATTTATGAAGTCGGAAAAAAAGCGATGGCAAATTTCACGCTGTTCTTCGTTATCTCTACTCTCGGAATCAGCCTGCTCAGCCTGCTGTTCGTAAAACGCACAATTCTGTCCCGGATGGCGGCGCTGGTCCGCGGTATCCGGATTATCGGCAAGAGCCGGGATCTGTCGATCCGCCTCAACATCAGGGGACGGGATGAACTCAGTGAAGTGGAGATGGAGTTCAATCGAATGATTTCCTCGTTGGAACGTGCACAGGAAGAGCTGCACCGGCAGGCCATGGTCGACCCGTTGACCCAGCTGCCGAACCGCACATTCTTTTTTGAGACGCTGAACCGGGTCATTCGGAAGGCCAATCTCCAGGGCCGGCAGATTGTTCTGCTGTTCATCGACCTCGATCATTTCAAAGCGGTCAATGATACCTGGGGACATGACTTCGGGGATGCGGTCCTGAAACAGATTGCGGACCGGCTCGCCAGCGCTGTCGGACCGGATGATCTGGTGTCCCGGCTTGGCGGGGATGAGTTCACTATTCTTCTCTCAAGTTTTTCCGGTACGGAGGATATTCAGGCCCAGATCGCCAAAATCCAGCAAGTGCTGGCTGAACCGCATACGCTGAACGGCCAGTTATTTCATAGTACGGCGAGCATCGGGGTCAGCATCTATCCGCAGAATGGTGAGGACGCCGAACTTCTCGTCAAGGCCGCCGATTTGGCGATGTTTCAGGTTAAGGAGAACGGACGGAACAATATATACCGCTATTCTGAAAGGCTGGAGGAGGCTTTCAGCCGCAAAAAAGTGATCGGGAGACAGCTGCGCTCCGCCGTCGACAACGGTGAGCTGGAGATGCATTATCAGCCGATTCTCTCCGCATCGAAGCTTGATATCGTCAAGGTTGAGGCGTTGCTGCGCTGGAAAAGCCCGACGTTCGGGCCGGTGTCACCCGCTGAGTTCATTCCGCTGGCGGAAGCCGGCGGATCGATCCTCGGTATCGGTAACTGGGTGCTCCGCAAGGTCTGTGCAGACCTGCGGAGCTTCCAAGATCAAGGCATTCGGCTGAAGGCAGCCGTCAATATCTCGGGCCTGCAGCTCATGCAGCCCGGTCTGCCGGAGCAATTGAAGGAGGCGCTGGCAGACAACGGGCTTACAGCAGATAGCCTGGAGCTGGAAATTACCGAGACGATGCTGATGTCGGACGAATCCATCATCACCTCTCTCGCAGATCTTCGCAGCATGGGCTTTTGCATTTCGCTCGATGATTTTGGCACCGGCTTCTCGTCGCTGAGCTACCTGCGGACCTTCCCGGTAGATATTATCAAGATTGACCGCTCCTTCGTAGCCGGTATTCAGTCAGGGGCTTCCGACGATACACTGGTCCGCGCGATCATCGAACTTAGCCACAACCTCGGCCTGCGTGTTGTTTCCGAAGGCGTGGAACTGAAGGAACAGTTTGACCTGCTGTGCAATCTTGGCAGCGATGAGCTTCAAGGCTACTTCATCAGCAGACCGCTGCCGGCCCCGTCTCTGGTAGAATTTATTACGAGCTATGCATCAGCTGCCTCCACAAGGGAGTGATACATAACAGGGTGCTAGCGGACTGCAATAGAGTCAAATCTGCGTCCGGTGAAGAAGCCTCACGGTAAGCTGAAGGAAGCAGCGGGTTAAGCTTTGATGGGTTTTGATATGAACTAAATACCGCACATGGAAAGGGATGTCCCATAAGCCGGAAGATGGCTGCTTGGAACATCCCTTTTGTCCGGGAATCTACTCCTGGAACCTATAGAGATGCATTCTGTTGCACTTCCTGCAGGCCTGTTGATTAGCTAAATTATGGAAAATTAAGATCATTTGCCAAAAAGCTATTCCATTCTACAGGCAAACATTGCAACGTAAATAAACGGTCAAAATCGGCAAACGTCAGTTTTGCGCTCCAATGTACCACTGCGTTTCCTTCGTCAAACAGAAATTTCAGTAACACATACACAAGTAGAGCGGTGTACAGCTGTCCATACACGGCGTTTGGCGTTGTTCCAAATAAGGTCGGGATGTTTAAATGCTGCTTAATCCAGCGGAAAAATACCTCAATCTGCCACCGCTTCTTGTAGATTTCCGCAATCCGCTCGGCGGAGTGCCAGTGCAGATTTGTAGCGAGAATCACCGGGTTGTCTTTCGGATCTTTTAGGATCACAACGCGAAAGCGGTGCTTTGAAAGCCGTTGCCCTTTTCCCAATTGGCAAGTGAAATCTTGTTCCAGTGTTCCCGTGAAGGGCTCGCTTCGGTTTCGGGAGACAGGGGACTGAAAGAGAGTGTTATCCCGAAGCCGAATAACAAAGAATTGGTGCTGCTCCAGATAGTCATCGAATCGTTTGTGACTGCCGTACGCTCGATCCGCTACAACAACAAACCGCTTGTCGATCACATCGGGACTGCTTTTAAAATCATGGGAATTCCCTGTTGTTTCGGTCACTTTGTGGAGCCGGCCTTCGTCGGCGACCAAGGAAACGTGTAATTTGATTCCAGCCCGTTCGCCCTTCAGCGGAGCCCAAGGAAGCCGCTCTTTACCGACGGTAATTTTGGTAGAGTCCACAAGAAGTAACGCTTTGGGAATCCCTAAATGCCCTCGGGTAGGGCGATTACACAAACGTATCATGAGGTTCAGCAACTGCTTAAACAGTTCGAAAGGAACATCCTTCGCTTTTTTGGAGAGCGTGGAATGGTCCACGGTTCGAAGACCACCTAAACCCATACGTGCTTCACCATCCCGATACCCATCCCACTGTTGGAACGAAGCTTCCGCCAAGAACAAAAAAAGGTCATAGACGGTGAATTTTCGTGCTACATCGACATATTCAAGTTCTTGAAGAAACGATGAGAGTTTCTCTTTGGGAATCACCGATTGCAGAATGTTCGAGATTGAAGTAGACTTTCTCATGAGGTCGCCTCGTTTCGGATGTTTGTAGGGGTACAAACACTTTAACGAATGGGCGGCCTTTTTTCTACCTTTTTTTAGCTAATCAACAGGCCTGCACTTCCTGCAGTAAATTCCCCTTAAATCAGACGTAATACTGAATCTGCAGCACTCTGTACAATAGTTTGGTGAAACCGATGATGATGACCAAGAAGTCCAGGAATCTACTGTACGAAAAACAGTACAAGGTGATTTACCCTGGAATAGGGAGCCGTTCTATTGCAGTAAATGCAACATTTAATCGTCCGTCATCTGATATGAAAGGTACAGCTTCAAGTTCAACTTATACTGATTTCTTTATACCCCAGCAGCTGCCCGGCCAGCTCATCTCCCCGGCGTTCGAGCGCGGCCATAGTGTGCAGAAGGTCGGCCTGCTGCTCCCGCTGGCTCTGGTCCCACAGCTGCTTCGGGGAAGCCTGGGCCTGCTGCAGGGTAGCCGGTTCCTTCATATGGCTGAAGAAAAGATCAAGCAGTGTGTACATTTGTTCATATACGGCAGCCATTTCCCCCAAGAGCGAGTAAGCGGCCGGGTCCTGCAAAAGCGGCAGCGAGGCTTGCAAGTAGGAGGCAGCGCTTCTTCGGGCATCATTCAGCGCCATCAGGCAGAAGTGATTCACGCTGTAGCGGCGTGTAAACGTCCCGGTATCGGCTGCCTGGTACCAGACGTGATCAAGAAGGCCCTCCTGCCAGGCGGCCAAAGCGCTGTATCCCAGCTGATAGCCATGATTCTCTCCGGCCTGCATAGAGTCTAGCTTAACCTGGAGGGAAGCATACAGACTGTCCAGTGCCGGCCGGATCGGGCCATGCCTTTCAATATAGAGCAGCTTATACGGCCAATGGTCTACGTACAAATACCCTTTGCTAGCCTCCATAGCCTCCCGGAATTCAGGATCTTCCTGCAGCTCACTAAAGGTCTCGTCATCAAAATAGCTGCGGCACAGGAGGGTGCTGCCGTCATCAAGATATCCCGTAATGACTCCCCACTCGGGGGCGACTCTTAGATTCAGGGCAACCGGCAGATGATGCTTATGGAGGCTCTCCATGATTTGCAGCTTCTCCCGTCTGCGTTCCTCAGGTGTAAGCCGGTTCGCCCAGCTGGCCGTAAGCCCATAAGCGCTGAAGGCTGGTGCGGCATAGTCATAGGCAACGAGGGCGTCTGCTGAGCTGTAGTCCCATACCGGGGTAAAAGCCACCCGCCAGCAGGCTCCGGAAACTCCCATAACCTCCTCATAGCGGGTATCTACACCCATAGCGGACAGCGAGGTATAAAGCGCCCCTGCCCACGAGCAATCCATTCCCTTGCCAAAACCAAGGCGCCCTACGTTCTCTGCGGTGTAATGCTGACGGGAAGACCCGCCCGCAAATAGCCTCATCCGGTCAGGGCTGTAGTGAACCTGTTCCCCTTCCATGCAGCTGAGCGCATGAATTCCGTCTGCATTCAGGTAGACTAGCAGCAGATACTCGTTGCCCTCATGCCCCATTCCGCTTGGGAAAAGCTCCTGATCTACCGTAAAATGCGGCCACTGAAAATAAGCATAGTGCTTCATCTTCCCCAGCACATCCCGGCTGGCATGTTCATTGCCGTAAGCGGCATGAACAATCTCCAGCTCGCTTTTGCCAAGAGTATAGCCTTTCGAATGTACGTCGATCGCCAGGTGCTGATCCTTCAGCACGTAGGTGGAGTAGATACCGGCGGGCGTCTCGTATTTGACGATAAGCAGCTTGCAGCGGTCGCTATGAATGGACTGCGGGAAGATCTGATCGCTGATGGCCAGAGTAAGTTTACTGCCGGTAATGAACTGGTTAACAAAATGAGTGACATCCTGCTGTTCGTATCCGTCGGTGTACACGGCTGACAGAACCGTGAGCTCCTGCGGCAGCAGAATGCTGTCGATCGAATGGCCCAGAATGCCGGAGAGCAGCGGCAGGGTAGCCGTTTCAGGCAGCGATTTGCCGGTTTCCCACTTGGACACCGCCTGGGCACTGACATGCAGGTGTTCCGCTAACTGCTCCTGCGATAATTGCTTTTCCCGGCGGAGCATGGCGATCCGCTTGCCTACTTTTTCACTGCTGATCATATTATTCTTCTCCCGAATTTGAATTCGACGTCGTAATTTCATTATAATTCCATCCGGCAAAATGAACAGCGATGGAAGGAGGGGGATCAGAGCAGGAAATCCAACTATCAGTTGAATTAGTGCTGCTGATGCAGTTCAGCATGTAACTGCTCAACAATGGCTGAGTGCCAGGCATACAGGTCGGCGGGACGGATGGACATGAACTTGTGTTTATCCACGATAATCAGGTCTTCAGTGACGGTGGTGAAGCGGATAAACGGTTCTGCCGACAGCATGGATAAGGTCATCCTGCCGGTCCATGTTTCCAGGGTGAGGTTGTCATGAGCCAGCAGGAGCTCCAGCAGATCGTAGAACGTTTTGTGCATGATGTTTAACGGGTAGCCCGGGCATTCCTGGCTGATGATATAGGCATCCACTTCGCTCCAAATACGCTGAATGGCAGCTTGCCTTGTAATCAGGCTCTCCCGGGAGCAATCGCCGGTGCTCATGATCTGCATCAGTCCTGCTTCCCACCCCGCTGGAGTCCAGGGCAGGGTACGGCTCAGATGAATCAGCCATTTCGCATGCGGTACATATTCGCGGTTCGCGATGAATACAGCCTCAATTAACTGAGTTGCGGCTGTATTCATCATGGCATGGCCCTGCAAGATATCTCCACGGTGGAGCCAAATATCCCCGGCCAGCCGGAAGTGCCACCAGCAGTTGAACATGAGGCCTTCGACCTGCATACGTTCCGGCCGCTGTGCCAGCTTCTCGCTCATGAACCGGGCAATTTGTCCGGAAGGGTCATACAGAATCCTGGCGTAGGATAAATCCCACAAGGCTACACTGTCCCAAGGCTTCTTTTGCTCTTCGTTCAAATTCGAAATCTTGATATCGTAGAGATATTCGCCCAGCTTGGTGATCCCCAGCGGAAGCGGGGAGCGCCCGTTACTCCACTGCCCGTGCTGGCCGTCCTCCAGATACAAGACCAGATCGATCTCGGATAATTCATCGGCATACCCGCGTGAACATCCGCCGTTCAGGGTAATGCCGCAGACTCCATCCAAGGCAGTGAAATCCTGCAGCCGGTTATGGAGTTCTTTCTGCATGGAATCCAGCAGATTGGGGCTGGTTACCGTTACATGTGGCCTGCTCATATACAATCACCTCATCCCTAATATATAGCAGCGCAGCGGGGAATTCATTGGGGAGTTTATCTGAAAAATAAAAAATAGCTTGCGGAGTTCCGAAATTCATGATATATTAACTCCTGCACTGCAATAAACATTACTTTGCGGTCGTGGCGGAATTGGCAGACGCGCACGGTTCAGGTCCGTGTGGTAGCAATACCGTGGAGGTTCGAGTCCTCTCGACCGCATACTAAGAAAAAAGCTTCCGAATGGCCCCTTGGGCGTTCGGAAGCTTTTTTTCATGTCTTTATTTCGTATCCTGAATTAGCTATATAGATTGAACTTGAAAATAAACATTGAGGGAAAAGTGGCGGATGAGAAGTTTAGAACTGTAGGAGCGAATGCGTCCGCCTGAAAGCTCTCTGAAGGAAAGCTAGCATCGGAAGCATAAGCTATCCTCGGATTTCTACCGCGAAAAGCGGTTAAAATCAGGAAATCTGAGGATAACAGCGGCCGGAAGTCCAAACCTTCTCTGGAGTCACGGCTAATCCCAAAATAGAAAAAGTCTATATAGCTTCGATCAGTAAGACAGAATGGCCGGCGCTGCGCCGGGGGAAGCCTGGTGCTTGCGGAAGGCAGACGGAGACATGCCGCTCTGCTTATTGAAGATGCGGTTGAACTGCGAGAAGCTGTTGAAGCCGCACTGCTCAGCGATGGCGGAGATCTTGTGCCGGGTGTGAATCAGCAGCTGCTGGGCCTTGCGGACCCGGGTCATCTGGATATATTCAGTCAAGGTAAAGCCAGTGACCGCCTTGAATTGGTGCGACAAATAGTAGGGGCTGATATAGAACTCCCTGGAGATCGAATCGAGAGACAGCTCGCTGCTATAGCGGCTATGGATGCATGCGGTGATGGAATATATTTTTTGCATCATCGCGTTCCCGATTTCCTCCAGTACATAGCTGTTCATCTCCCGCTGCTGGGTTAAAGCGCACAGAAACTGCTGGAACAGGCTGTGAATCAGTACCGGACTCAGCGGTGAATCGCTGTGGGACACGGTGAAGATGGTGTTAAGGGGAGCGAATACGGCTCTGCGCGGCTCGCCCGTTAACCGGTAGATCGGGACTTCTTCTCCGAAAGGGAGCAGCATATTTTTGTAAGCGGTTTCGAAACCAGGTGTATTTGTAGGCACGGCAAAGTTGATGATCAGCCGTTTATGCGGCGGACCGACGGGATACTGGGTCTTGTGCAGCCGGTACGGACGAAGCAGAACGATATCATATTGCCGCAGGGCATGAACGTTGCCTTCGATAATATGGGTGGCCCTGGAATCGAGCAGAATATGAATTTCGTAGAAATCGTGGTCATGCTGAAACTCCATATTTATATTGTGGGACCGCTGGTCATAGTCAAAATAATAAAAAAGCGGGTCAGCCGGAGTGTTAATGCGTACGCTATACCCTTGCTCATATAACAGGTCACTTTCAAGCATATGCCCTCGCCGCCTTATTTTATAATTTACATGTATTATAGGTCCAGAAAAGCAAAAATTGCAATGTATGCGGTTTATTACAGCAATTAATGGATAGTTTTTGGGCGGGGGGATTTGCTATAGTGGCGATGTGAAAGCGGATACAAGGGGTGAAGAGGATGTTTTTGACCGAAGAAAAGCTGATCCGGCGCCAGGCCGAACTCGGAAAGTACAGATACCTCAAGGTTCTAGAGCTTACGGAGCTGGAGCTTGCGGAGGATGAGGACGGAGTTAATGGTGTTTATCCGGGGGCTGTTGTGTTTGATAGCACAATCAGGCTGCATGAACACTGGCGCGGGCGTGACCGCTATGTCTGGCTACGTGCCGTGGTAGTGCTGCCCGAAGCTAAAGAGGGCTTCAAGCTCGCAGGCAGATTTGATTTCGGGAAGTCGGGTAGCTTCAATAACTCCGGGTTCGAATCGCTGCTGTTTGTGAACGGGGCGCCTTATCAGGGTGTGGATAACAACCATAGGGAGGTTATTTTTGGTGATGAATTAGGCGGACAGACTGTGGAATTGGCCTTCCGGTTATGGTCAGGTCTGGAGGGGGGAGGGCCGCCCGTTATTCAGGAGCACCGGATTAGCGAAGCGATGCTGGGTTATCTGGATGAGACGGTTGATGATCTGTTCTATATGTCGCAGGCGGCACTGGACACCTTCCGTTATCTCGGCAGCGACCAGCCGGAGAAGCAGTGGCTGAAAAAGGCGCTGAACGACGCATTCAATGAAATCGACTGGTCTGAGCCCGGCTCGGAGGATCATATCCGCTCGCTGTACCGGGCAAATGCCAGCCTGAACCAGGCGGTTGAGGCCATGCCGCGGACCTTTGATGTGACGATTACGGCCTTAGGCCATACCCATATTGATGTTGCCTGGCTGTGGCGGCTGAAGCATACACGCGAGAAAACGGCACGTTCCTTCTCGACCGTGCTCCGGCTGATGGAGGAATTCCCGGAATATCAGTTCCTGCAGACACAGCCGCAATTGTACGACTATCTGGAGCGTGATTATCCCGAGCTGTTCGGACGGATCGCAGAGCGGATCAAGGAAGGCCGCTGGGAGGCGGAAGGGGCGATGTGGCTGGAGGCGGATTGCAATATTCCGTCCGGCGAGTCGCTGGTCCGCCAGATTCTGACGGGCAAGCGCTACCTTCGTGAACAGTTCGGCATCGAGAGCAAGTATTTGTGGCTGCCGGATGTGTTCGGCTACAGCTGGGCGCTGCCGCAGATTCTGCGGGGGTCAGGCATCGATACCTTCATGACGACCAAAATCAGCTGGAACCAGTTCAACCGGATGCCGCATGATACCTTCTGGTGGCGGGGGATGGATGGTTCCGAGGTTCTGACACATTTCATCACAACCTCGGAGAAGAACGGGGATGCGTATACGTATAACGGCAGGATGACAGCCGCACTGCTGCGCGGGATCTGGAATTCCTATCAGGATAAGGAGATCAACGATCATCTGCTGTTTGCTTACGGCTGGGGTGACGGGGGCGGCGGGCCTACGCGGGAGATGCTGGAGCTTCGGCGGCGTTTCGATAAGCTTCCGGGGATGCCTAAGCTTCAGACGGGCAGCGCGGGGGAATATTTCACCGGACTGCATGAGCGTATCCGCGGTGCTGAATCCCAGGTGCATACCTGGAACGGCGAATTATACTTTGAATGTCACCGGGGTACCTATACCTCGCAAGCACGCAATAAAAAATACAACCGCCGCCTGGAGCTGCTGCTGCGCGATGCGGAGTGGCTGCACACGCTGACCGGTGTGAGACGCGGCGATCTTGAAACGGCTTATCCTGCGGCTGAACTGCGCGGGATTTGGGAGATCCTGCTGCGCAACCAGTTCCATGACATTATCCCGGGTTCGTCGATTAAAGAGGTTTACGAGGATAGTGACCTTGAATATGCGGAAGGGGAGGCGCGGTCGCTGGCTTTAATTAACGGCGGCGGTGAAGGTAGGGATGGAAGCGGTTACGGCAGCCCTCAGGGCAGCAGCTGTAGCGGCGGTTCTGAGGGGGCGAAATACTTCACGCTGCTGAACAGCTCGACCTGGGACCGCCCGCGTTATCTTGAACTGGCGGGCGAAGCGGACGGCCCGGCCGTTATCCGGGACCGTGCCGGGAAGCTGCTGGAGCAGCAGCCGACGGCAGACGGCGGAAGACTGGTATATGTTCCTTCTGTGCCTGCGCTTGGCACAGCGGTGCTTGTATCAGAGCCGGCGGATGCCCGGGCTTCGGAAGTTGGACAGCTTGCGGATATTGCCGGCCGCCGGCTGACCACTCCGAGGATTGAGGCGGCCTGGAATGATCGGGGCCATTTCACTTCGATACGTGACCGTCGCAATGACCGTGAGCTTCTGGCGCCGGGACAGCGCGGCAATGTGCTTCAAGTGTTCGAAGACAAGCCGCTGGATTATGAGGCCTGGGACATCGACATCTTCTATCAGGAGAAGATGTCGGAAATCTCTCAGCTTACGGAGTGCAGGGTGACTGAGAACGGTCCGCTGCGGGCGGTGCTGCGCATGGCCTGGACGTATCACCGTTCGGTGATTACCCAAGACATCATCTTCTACCGTGATACGTCCAGAATGGATTTCAAGACCGTCATCGACTGGCAGGGGCATAACCAGCTGCTGAAGGTGGCCTTCCCGGTCGATATCCACGCGCTGGAGGCGACTTATGATATCCAGTTCGGCAATGTTAAACGGCCGACCCACTGGAATACGAGCTGGGATTACGCCCGTTTCGAAACGGTAGGCCACCAGTGGGCCGATGTCAGTGAGAAAGGATATGGCGTAGCTCTGCTTAATGACTGCAAATACGGTTATGACATCAAAGACAGTGTACTGCGGCTGACCCTGCTGAAATCGGCTGTTCATCCCGACCCGGAGCAGGATCAGGGGCGTCACGCCTTCACGTATGCGCTATATCCGCATACCGGTGATTTTGTAGAAGGCGGAGTGGTCCAGGAGGCCTGGGAGCTGAATAATCCCCTGCATGCTGTACCGGGACAGCTGGAAGGTGAATCGCTATTCTCCATTGGAGGCGGACATGTGCTGGTCGATGCCGTCAAGCGCTCTGAAGATGGTGCTGATATTGTGCTGCGCCTGCATGAATATGCCGGTTCGCGGACTCAGGTGCGTATAGAGAGCGCCTATTCCATCGCATCCTGGCAGGAGTGCAATTTAATGGAGGAGCCGCAGGGGGAATGGCGGGAGGACGGCTTGTCCTTCCAGATCCGGCCTTATGAGATCAGGACGTTTAGAATTAAGCTGCAGCAGGTGTGAACATGAGAGGAGAGTATGGCATGACGGGGGCAGGAGAGGGGCAACAGATGGTGAACAGCCGGGTGAATAAGGACGAGATAACCGGAAAGCTGAATCGTGTAACGGAAAAGCTGCTAAAGCTTGACCGGCCGGACAACGAAGCTGAATTGCAGAACCTGGGGGAGGATGCGGGACGGCGGGGTTATTTTGCCCGGGATTTCGGCATGGAGGAGTGGGACTGGCCGCAGGGCGTGGGACTCTATGGTCTGCAAAAGCTGGACCGGCACTTCGGGGACGGCCGGTATACGGCTTATGCCAAGCCCTGGATGGCCCGCCAGCTGGAGAAAGGACTGCCCAGCCGGAACATCAATACGACCGCCCCGCTGCTGTCGCTGATGGAACTGGCAGAGGCTGAGGAACTGAGTCTCGAATGGGTAAACTGGCTGATGAATGGCCTGCCCCGCACACTGGAGCAAGGCTATCAGCATGTGACAACAGGTGCGGATAAGAGCAAAATTACACTCCATGAGAATGAAATCTGGATTGATACACTGTTTATGGCTATTCTGTTCACGGCAAAAATGGGTGTGAAATACGATAATGCGCAGTGGCGGCAGACGTCCCTGCATCAGCTGCTGCTGCATAATTAAACTACCTGTATGAACAAAAAGACAGGCCTTGTTCCTTCCGACGGC
>NZ_LN831202.1:113256-120952 GCF_001368795.1 Paenibacillus ihuae | reverse complement strand
ATCAGCTGCTGCTGCATATTAAATACCTGTATGACAAAAAGACAGGCCTGTTCTTCCACGGCTGGCATTTTGGCGGCCGGCATAATTTCAGCGAAGCTTTCTGGTGCCGCGGCAATGGCTGGTTCACGCTCGGTCTGCCGGAGTATCTGGAGCTGATGCGCCCGTATCTGGACAGCGGAGTCTTCACGTATCTTCAGCAGATTCTGCAGGCACAGGCAGAGGCCTTGTTGGCCTGCCAGAGTGAAGACGGGCTGTGGCATACACTGCTGGACGATCCGGGCAGTTATACCGAAACGTCCGGATCAGCGGCCATCGCAGCCGGTGTTCTGCATGGTGTGCACAGGGGGCTGCTGCCGGAGGGCTATGCTGAGCCGGCTCTGGGCGCAATTCAGGCTGTGCTGGACCGGATTGACGATGAAGGTACAGTGCTTGGCGTATCGGGCGGCACGCCGATTGGTGCAGCCAAGGAAGATTATAAAGGCATCATTATTGCCCCCATGGCCTACGGTCAGGCGATGGCTCTGGTCGCGCTCGGCGAAGCTCTGCATTACTGCTGAGGTTTGTGCTGGAGTATAGATCCCTGAATCTACCCGAATAAAGGTAGGGGTATGATGCTTCGGGCGATTGTGTTGCTACATTTCGCTGGAACAGAAGGGAGGAGTCTCGTGGCAAGGTGTGTCATGGCACAGGAGTGAAAAGTTTCGTGGCAAGGTATGTCATGGCACAGGAGGCTCCAAAGATTAGTTGGATTTTCTCCAGCTAAATCGGTCATTATCCATAATTTATAATGATTAGTTGGAAAAGCTCCATCTATTCCGAACCAGAAGCCCCCTATGGGGTGAATTCGGTACAATGAAGTGGAGTTTTTCCAACTAGCCTTCTAATCCTAGCGTTGGAGGGCAAAAGAGGTGGAGAAATTCCACTTAGCCTGATCAGAAGCATGTGCCTTTCAAAACAATTTTTCATATAGTTCTGATGAAGAACAGACCTGCACAAACAAAGTGCTGCCATCCTAGAAGTCTGTGCGGGTCCCTAATAAGCTGTAAATAAAATGCGGTACAGCTTGGCGAAAGATTTGCTTGTAGCTTTCGGATACATGAAGTATACTGTTGTCGGGAAGGTTAAGCGCTTACCCTTCGAGGAGGATAAGCGAATATGGTAAAACCAATCGTAGTTGGCATCATCGGCGCCGGAAGAATCGGCCGTCTGCATGCGCATAATCTGCGTGTGATGCCGTCATTTAAGCTGAAATCGATTGCCGAGGCGGTAGTCAGCGAGGATTTGCTGGCCTGGGCGGAGAGCCGCGGCCTGGGCCCGGTATTCGTGGACGCGGAAGACATTCTGAATGATCCGGAGATCGAGGCGGTGTTCATCTGCACTCCAACGGATACCCATGCCACCTGGATTGAGCGGGCCGCCCGCGCCGGGAAGCATATTTTCTGCGAGAAGCCGATCAGCCTGTCGCCAGAGCAGACCAGCCGGGCGCTGCAGATTGCAGAGGAAGCAGGCGTGCTGCTTCAGGTCGGCTTTAACCGCCGGATGGACCCGAGCTTCCGTAAGCTCAAGCAGCTGGTCCAGTCAGGAGAGCTGGGCAGCCCGCATATTGTGAAGATCACTTCACGTGATCCTCAGCCTCCCGGCGAGGGGTATGTGCGCTCTTCCGGCGGTATGTTCATGGATATGACGATTCACGATTTTGATATGGCCCGTTATCTGATGGGCGAGGAAGTAACGGAAGTGTACACTCGTGGGGCCAATCTGGTGGATCCGATGTTCGGGCGCTGCGGCGATGTGGACACGGCCGTCATCACGCTGACTTTCAGCAGCGGAGCGATCTGTGTCATTGATAACAGCCGGAAGGCGGTCTATGGCTATGATCAGCGGGTCGAGGTGTTCGGCTCGCTCGGCTCAGCCACTGCCGACAATTGCCGTCCGACGACCGTAGAGGTATCCACCGCAGCTTCGGTCACCCGCGACCAGCCGCAGCATTTCTTCTTGGAGAGGTACAACCAGGCCTTCACCTATGAGGTTGCCGCGTTTGCCCGTACGATCCGCCTGCAGGAGCCGCTTATCTGCAGCGGGCTTGACGGTCAGCAGGCCGAGCGGCTTGCCGTAGCCGCCAAGGAATCGCAGCGGACCGGGCTTCCGGTCAAGCTGTCTGCCGGCGCCGGAGAGGGACAATCGGAGATGCAAGCCTTGTAAGCGGATGCATACCTTGAAGACCGAAGACCGAGGAGGACGGTGAAGATGTCTGATCTAATCATTAAGGCCGGTGCGCCCGGCAAAGATGGGCTTGTGGCCGCGGTGAGCAAGGAGAACGCCGGATGGAAATACGTAGGGTTTGAAGTGTATCAGCTGCAGGCCGGAGATGTGCTTAAGCGAAGCGCCGAAGGGAACGAGATCTGTCTGGTGCTGCTGGCGGGTAAGGCGGATGTTAAAGTGGACGGCCAGCTGTTCGCCGGTATCGGCGGGCGCATGTCCGTCTTTGAGGATATGCCGCCGTATGCGGTATATGTTCCGGCGGGCGCGCATTATGAGGTTACGGCTCTGAGTGAGCTGGAGCTTGCCGCCTGCCTCGCACCAGGGACGGGTAAGTATGCCCCGCGGCTGATCGCCCCGTCCGATGCTGTGGCCGAGGACCGCGGCTATGGCAGTATGTCCCGCCGGGTGGTCAACATCCTGCCTGAGAGCAGCGAAGCCGAGAGCCTGCTGGTCGTGGAGGTGCGCACGGGCGGCGGCAACTGGTCCAGCTATCCGCCGCATAAGCATGACCGGGATAATCTACCGGCGGAGTCCTATCTGGAGGAGACGTACTATCACCGGGTAAATCCCTCCCATGGCTTTGTAGTACAGCGGGTGTACAATGACGACCGCAGTCTGGACGAGACGATGGCCGTGCCTGACCGCAGCATTGTGCTGGTTCCGGAAGGCTATCACCCGGTGTCTGCACCGCCCGGCTATGATTCATATTATCTCAACGTGATGGCCGGTCCGGTCCGCACCTGGGTTTTTCACAACGATCCGGAGCATGAATGGCTGTTCAAGGCCGGGCAGCGGAAGCCCGGTGGGCAGGAGTAGGTTACAGTGAAATGCGCGAATAATCATGGGGTTTCCGCATGGCGGAAGCCTCTTTTGTGCGGACTCGGCGGAACAGCTGCCGTCTCCTATTGAATAGACACCACCGGGTGAGTTCCCTATAATCGAGGTATACGATGGCATGAACGTAAAGGCGGGCTTATTAACGATGAAACCTACGATCTATGATGTGGCACGGGAAGCGGGAGTCTCGATCGCTACGGTGTCCAAGGTATTGAACAAGAGCGGGCGGATCAGTGACAAGACGCGGGAGAAGGTAGGCCGGGTCATGGAGGAGCTGAACTATCAGCCGAGCCTGGTGGCCTCTGCGCTGACAAGCCGCCGGACGGGAACGATCGGGCTGGTGATTCCCGATATTGCCAATCCCTTTTTTGCCGAGACGGCCCGCGGTATTGAGGATTATGCCCAGGAGCAGGGGAGCGACCTGATCGTGTGCAGCACAGACCGGGATGATGAGAAGGCGGCCAGATATATCTCGCTGCTCCTGCGTAAAAGAGTGGACGGCCTGATCATAGCTTCCCATACGGGGAAGACGGACATGATCCGCCGCCTAGTGGCCGACCACGTGCCGCTGGTGCTGTTCTCGGCCGATATCCGGATGATGGATGGCAACAGTGTCACGGTCGATGACTATAAAGGCGGGTATCAGGCAACGGAATATCTGCTCTCCCTGGGGCACCGCAGGCTGGGAATTATCTCCGACAACCTGCCGGGGAGCAAGCTGCGTGCCGAGGGCTTCCTGGATGCGCTGAAGGATGCGGGGGTTCCCTTTGACAATCCGGCTAACCTTACACACACCTCGGCCACGCTGGAGAACGGCCGCAAGGCGGCGGCAGTCATGCTGGGCCAGGCGGAGGAGCAGCGGCCGACCGCGATATTCGCCTGCAACGATCTGCTCGCGATCGGGGTACTCAAAGAGGCGCGTGGCGCAGGCCTGTCCATTCCCCGTGATCTGTCCGTAGTGGGCTTTGACAATACGATGCTGGCGGAAATTTGTCATCCTTCCCTGACCAGCATCGCCCAGCCCCTGCGCGAGATGACCGAGCAGGCGATGATTCTGCTGAATGAATCGATCGACAATCCGGATAGCCCCAAGCGCAAGATCATGCTGATGCCGGAGCTGATTGTCCGTCATTCCACGGGTCCTGCTCCGCATTAAGAAGCAATAGATGCTGTAATTAAATTAATGTTTGTTTCTGTCTGAAGACCTGTCTCCCCGCTTTGCGGCGGCTGACGGGTCTTTTATTTTTCTATTTCTGGGGGTCTGCAAATATCTGGGGCAGCAATTGTGATATCGCTTTCAAATTGAGGATTGCCAAACCGGAATTTCTAAACTATACTAAAGGGGAAAATTAGGTTAAGCGCTTACCCTTCCCCGGTAATGATTTGTATTGGTTTCGAAGAACCGGCTGTGGTTGTTCCGGTCCCTTTTTTCTGAAGTTTTTTCAAGGAGGCGTCACTATGAACGGTTTACAGTTTGATCCCGCCCGGCCGCTGGACTTAATCGCCGTCGGCCGGCTCTGTATTGACCTCAATGCCAATGAAACCGGCAGACCTATGGAAGAGACCATGACCTTTACCAAATATGTCGGCGGCTCGCCTGCCAATATCGTAATCGGCACGGCCCGGCTGGGCCTGCGCACCGGCTTCATCGGCAAGCTTGCCGATGACCAGATGGGCCGGTTTATCCGCACCTATCTGCAGCAGAATGGCATCGATGACAGCCAGGTGAGCGTGGACCGGACCGGTGCGGTGACGGGGCTTGCTTTTACAGAAATTAAGAGTCCGCAGGAATGCAGCATTCTGATGTACCGGGACCATGTGGCGGATCTGCTGCTGAATACTGGGGAAATCTCGGAGGATTACATCCGGCAGGCCAAGGCGCTGCTGATCTCCGGCACCGCCCTGGCGCAGAGTCCCTCCCGTGAGGCAGTGTTTCTGGCACTGGAGTTTGCCCGCAAGCATAACGTCACTGTATTTTTTGATCTGGATTACCGCCCGTATACTTGGAAATCGGCCGCAGAGACGGCTGTCTACTATAATCTGGCTGCCGAGAAATGCCACTGCATCATCGGTACCCGCGAGGAATTCAATATGATGGAGAGCCTGTACAATGTGGCTGACGAAGACGATGAAAGAACGGCCAGCCGCTGGTTCTCGCATCAGGCGAAGCTGGTAGTCATCAAGCATGGCGGCAGCGGCTCGATCTCTTATACAGCAGACGGGCTGAGTCACCGGAGCGGTATTTTTCCAGCCAAGGTACTGAAAACGTTCGGCGCCGGCGATTCTTATGCTTCCGCCTTCATCCACAGCCTGATGCACGGAGACAGTGTCAGTGAAGCCATGCGCCGCGGCAGTGCTTCAGCCTCCATCGTTATCTCCCGCCACAGCTGCTCGGACGCGATGCCGACCCTGGAGGAATTGGAAGCGTTCTTACTGACAAATGAGGAGATCGTTTCAGGCGCTTAGTGAGAAGGGCGGAAGCAGCGGAAGCAGCGGATGCACCTGAGGCAGCGGAAGTATCGGAAGCCGCAGAGGCAAAGTCAATCGAATCGCAAAGCGGTGCAGCAATACATTAGCAGCAGTACATCATAAGAGCCGAGGGAGTGGACAGAATGGCACAGCAAACCGTGCAAGTACTGAACAACTATATAGACGGGCAATGGGTAGAGGCGGATACGAAGCTGACAGAGCCGGTGTTGAATCCGGCTACTGGTGAGGAGCTGGCCAGAGTTCCGTTGTCCGGCAGAGCCGATGTTGACCGGGCTGTGGCGGCGGCGAAAGCAGCTTTTGCCGACTGGTCCAAAACACCGGTGCCGCGCAGAGCACGGATTTTATTCAAATATCAGCAACTGCTCGTAGACCATTGGGAGGAACTGGCGAAGACTATTACACTGGAGAACGGCAAAAGCTTCAAAGAAGCCTACGGCGAGGTACAGCGCGGCATCGAGTGTGTTGAGTTCGCGGCTGGTGCGCCGACGCTGATGATGGGCCGGCAGCTGCCGGATATTGCGACAGGAATGGAGTCCGGGATGTACCGCTATCCCATCGGGGTGGTTGGCGGAATTACACCGTTTAATTTTCCGATGATGGTGCCCTGCTGGATGTTCCCGCTGGCCATTGCCTGTGGCAACACCTTTGTGCTGAAGCCTTCGGAGCGTACCCCGCTGCTGGCGGCGCGCCTGGTTGAACTGCTGGCGGAAGCCGGACTTCCGAAGGGTGTGCTCAATGTAGTGAACGGTGCGCATGAGGTGGTCAACGGGCTGCTGGAGCATCCCGAGGTTAAGGCGGTTTCTTTTGTCGGATCGCAGCCGGTGGCTGAATATGTCTACAAAAAAGGAACAGCCCACCTGAAGCGGGTTCAGGCGCTGGCCGGGGCAAAGAATCATTCCATCGTCCTGGCAGACGCGAACCTTGAGGCTTCCGCCAACCAGATTGTGAATGCGGCCTTCGGCTCAGCCGGAGAGCGCTGCATGGCTTGCTCTGTGGTGACGGTGCAGGATGAGGTTGCCGATGAGCTGATCTCGATTCTGCTGCGTGAATGCGATGGGATGACTATCGGTAACGGGCTGGACGAAGATACGTTTCTCGGACCGGTCATCCGCCAAGGCCATAAGGACAAAACCGCCGCTTACATTGATCAGGGTGTGGCTGAAGGAGCGAAGCTGCTCAGAGACGGCCGGGAAGATACGGCTGTGCAGGGAGAAGGTTATTTTATCGGCCCGACGGTGTTTGACGGGGTGACCCGGGAGATGAAGATCTGGCAGGAGGAAATATTTGCGCCTGTGCTGTCAGTAATACGGGTCAAAAATGTGGAAGAGGCGGTGGAGATCGCCAATTGCTCGCGTTTTGCCAACGGGGCTTGTATTTTTACGAATGACGGCGGGAAGGTGCGGTATTTCCGGGAGCATATCGAATCAGGCATGCTGGGGGTTAATGTCGGGGTACCGGCGCCGATGGCCTTCTTCCCCTTCTCCGGCTGGAAGGATTCCTTCTACGGTGATCTTCATGCGAACGGAAGCGACGGGGTTGAATTCTACACACGCAAAAAGGTCGTTACTGCCCGCTGGCAGTAGAACAGGCGAAGGGAGGAAATGAAGTGGAGCGAATCAGATTAACGACGGCGCAGGCGCTGGTAAAATTCCTGGATCAGCAGTATGTGGACTTTGGCAGTGGCCCGGAACGCTTCATCCATGGCATGTTCACCGTATTTGGCCATGGTAACGTACTCGGAATGGGGCAGGCGCTGCAGGAAGCGCCGGGCGGGCTGACGGTTTACCAGGGCCGGAACGAGCAGGGAATGGTGCATGCAGCGACTGCGTTCGCCAAGCAGAGCCGCAGGCGGCGGATTATGGCCTGCACCGCTTCCGTTGGGCCGGGTTCGGCCAATATGCTGACCGCTGCCGCGACGGCAACGGCGAATCAGATTCCTGTTCTGCTGCTTCCCGGTGACACCTTTGCCACCCGCCAGCCCGATCCGGTGCTGCAGCAGATGGAGCATACTTACAACCTGTCAATCACAGTGAATGATGCCTTTAAGGCGGTGAGCAAATATTGGGACCGGATTTACCGGCCGGAGCAGCTGATGACGGCACTGCTG
>NZ_LN831202.1:110580-113141 GCF_001368795.1 Paenibacillus ihuae | reverse complement strand
CTGCGCCAATACGCTGGCTCAGGAAGCCGATCTGGTAATCGGTGTCGGCACCCGGTTTACGGACTTCACCACGGGCTCGAAGAGCCTGTTCACGCATCCTGAGGCGGAGTTTCTGACGCTCAACGCCTCGCCTTACCATGCAGCCAAGCTGGATGCGCTGGCTGTGGTCTGTGATGCTGCTGAAGGCTTAAAGGCGTTATCCGCTGCTTTGGAGGAACGCGGCTACCGCTCTGCTTATACGGATGAAATCACATCCGCAAAGAAGGCGTGGGAAGCGGAAAGAAACCGTCTGGCTGAAGTGGAGTATACGGGGATAAAGGGTAGCTTGAAGGCGGGAGGCGCGAAGGATAGCGGCGCGAAGGAAGCCGGTGTGTTGGATGGTGTGAAGGATGGCGGTGCGTTGGAGGATGGTGTGAAGGATAGTGTGAAGGATGGCAGTGCAATGGGGGATGGCGTGAAGGAAGCGGACCTTCCGGCACATTCATTCGTGCCCGAAATTGCCGGACATCTCGATGAGAGGCTACCCGAGTATGCAGAAGCGCTGAATACTTCGCTGGCGCAGACTCAGGTGCTCGCAATACTTAATGAATATATCCCTGAGGACGCCATCGTCATCGGAGCGGCTGGCAGCCTGCCGGGTGATATGCAGCGGATGTGGAATTCGTCTGTGCCGGATACTTACCATATGGAATACGGATTTTCGTGCATGGGGTATGAGATCGCCGGTGCTCTCGGCATCAAATTGGCTGAACCGGAGCGGGAAGTATACGCCCTGGTCGGAGACGGCAGCTATCAGATGCTGCATTCGGAGCTGGTAACGAGCCTGCAGGAGAACAAGAAGATCAACGTCATACTGCTCGACAATGCAGGCTTCGGCTGCATCAACAATCTGCAGATGGAACAGGGCCTCGACAGCATGGCTACAGAATTCCGCCACCGCGGCCAAGACGGCCGGCTGAGCGGCGGGCTGATGGTCATCGACTATGCGGCCAGTGCCGCCGGCTATGGGGTCAAAACCTACCGCGCAGCAACGGCCGAGCAGCTGCGCAGTGCACTGGAGGAAGCCCGGAAGCAGTCGTGTTCCACGCTGATTGACATCAAGGTGCTGCCGAAGACAATGACACACGGCTATGGATCCTGGTGGCATGTCGGTGTGCCGGAAGTGTCCGGCAGCGAAGCCGTGCAGGCCGCCTACGTGCAGAAACAAGGGCAGCTGGAGAAGGCTCGCAGTTATTAAGCTGCTTGAGCAGCTTGTGCTGCCTTAGCAAGGAAACTCTGCGGCGGGCGGCTGAAGCCTGCTGTCATACCTGTGATAATGGAAGGGGTAGTACCCATGATGTTCAAAGAACATACGGTAAGGCTGGCGATTGCCCCCATCGCCTGGACTAATGATGATATGCCTGAACTGGGGCGGGACAATACGTTTGAGCAGTGCATTAGTGAGATGGCACTTGCCGGGTATGAAGGCAGCGAGGTGGGCAACAAATATCCGCGTTCTCCGGAGCGGCTGCACCGGGCGCTTGAACTGCGCGGGCTGCAGATTGCCAGCGCCTGGTTCAGTGCCTATCTGACGGCAGGTCCTTATGAGGAGACTGCGAAAGCTTTTATCGCACAACGTGACTTCCTGCATGAGATGGGAGCCAAAGTGATTGTAGTTTCCGAGCAGGGACGCAGCATCCAAGGGCAGATGGATACGCCGCTATTCGCCGCTAAGCCTGTGTTTACGGAAAGTGAGTGGGCGGCGCTCGCTAAAGGCTTGGGCGGGCTGGGCCGCCTGGCGGCCGAGAAGGATATGGCGCTTGTCTATCACCACCATATGGGAACCGGAGTGCAGACGGCGGCCGAAATTACCCGGCTGATGGAGCTCACCGATCCCGGCGAGGTATCCCTGCTGTTTGATACGGGGCATCTGGCTTTTGCCGGTGAGAATCCTTTGGAGGTGCTGCGCACCCATCTGCCGCGGATTAAGCATGTCCACTTAAAGGATATCCGGCCCGGGGTTGTCCAGCGTGTGATTTCGGATGGGCTCAGCTTCCTGCAGGCGGTAAAAGCAGGAGCATTCACCGTGCCGGGTGACGGGTGCATTGCGTTTGCTGAGATTTTTGAAGAATTGGCAGCGGCATCCTATTCGGGGTGGTTTGTGGTGGAAGCGGAGCAGGACCCGGCGCTGGCCGATCCGCTGGAATACGCGATCAAGGCGCGCCGCTATATCCGGGAAGTCAGCGGCTTATAAGCCGCTTGGGCGGCGGCCGGGCGGTTGTGATCTGGCGGGTTTGCCCAGGTAATGTGGATGCGGGGTTGCGCGGCTGTGGCTGTGCTCACCCCGCCTTTTGCATTGGATAGGAGCGTGTGGACTCCTATTGTTGCAGGGATAAGAAGCATCTGAAAGGTGTGGATTAAGGAGGAAATCTTCGTAAGAAGATGGAGCCCGGCCGTCCCGGGCAGAAATCCGGCCACCGGGTGAAATCAGTGGGAAATCCCACTGATTGGACGGAAACCCGGCCACCGGGCGAAAATAGTGGGATAAATCCCTCTGATTGGGGAAACCCGGCCACCGGGCG
>NZ_LN831202.1:102644-110554 GCF_001368795.1 Paenibacillus ihuae | reverse complement strand
GAAGTTGCCCCACACTTACTTCTGGCAGCCAAACTCTGCGGTTTGGATTCGAGCCATCCGGCTGTCTCGTTCGTTAACTCCGGGAAGAAGGTTGTTACGGGAATCCATTATTTGCTCCGTTGGCCGGGCCCGGGGGGCATGTGCTATAATGGCAGCAATCCGGACGGAAGCTTCGATTATTAGAGCGCAGCCGGGTTTCCGGAGCGGCTTGTGCATGGAGCGGCCGGACCGCGGCCTGGTATCCTAACGGTTGTGGAGGGGGTTGTCTATTGTTCCGTACATGGTATCACCGATTGCTGCTGTCCTACTTTCCTATCTTTTTGCTAACTGTGACAATCCTGATTTTTGCCTCGTTTGTATTTATCAATGACATTTCACGGATGGAGACCAAGAAGGCGGACCGCATCTCTGCCAGTTATCTCATGGATAATGTGGACCGGACGGTCAAAGAGGTCGAACTCTCTGTGCTGCAAGCTGCCGAGCGCAGCGATGCCTATAAGCGTTACTTCAATAATCAGGGTGAAGCGGATACGGGGGCAATCTATGCAGTAGCCCAGAGCCTGCGTGGTCTTATTCACGAATCCTCCTACATCCAATCGATCTATCTGTACGACAAAAGAAATGAAAGCGTTTTAACAGAAACTGGATTGAAGGAGCTTACCGGATTTGTAGACGAAGACTGGATTAGGCAAATTACCTCAGGTGTCCTGCCGGAAGGCTGGCAGCCCGTCAGGGAATATAAATATGAAATCGTTCAGCGTAGGCCCATACGTGTGCTTACTATAAATAAAGCCATGCCGCTTCCCTTCGGCTCAGGGGGGGTACTGGTGATCAATATCAAAATGAGCGGAATTGAGCAGCTTGTCGACAGCATGGTCAATCAGCAGCTCTCTTTCCTGACCATTTCCGGCAGCGATGGACAGACCGTGTACCAGGCGCATTCGGACAGCGAAAGTTCCATAAGCGGCAAGCAGCTGAACACGCTTTATCTGGGGAGGCTCGGCTGGACGTTCTCCAGCGGAATCAAGGCAGGCAATCTGTTTAGCTGGGTGTCTGTGATTTCCTATCTTTGGGTGGCGATTGCTCTTGGGACCGTTATAAGTGCAATTTTTTACCTGGTCTATGTGACCCGTCGCAACTATAAACCGATCCAGGTCATTATGAACCGGATTGAAGGCCACCAGATCCGCAGGATGGACCAGTCGACCGACCGGCCTGACGAAATGATGCTCATTGACGGGGTGCTGGAGGATCTGATCAACCATATGACGGATTATGATAAAAAAAGCAGGGAGAACCTGCTGCTGCAGCGCAGCAAGCTGTTCACCGATCTGCTGCACAGCGAGCGGCTCGACAACGTCATTCAGCGGCTGGAGGAACTGTCACCGCTCACCGGTGCTGATTCCTCATCCCGCTTTATGGTTGTGCTCAGCGAAATTAACCGCTATGAGCAGGTATTCGAGGACCGCTATACAAGGGGAGACCAGAACACGCTCAAGTTTGCCCTGATGAATGTGTTTCAGGAATTGGCGCGAAATGCTGAGCTTCAGGGCTGGGCGGAGTGGGTCGGGACCGAGCGGGCAGCGATTCTCTTCCTGGCCACCGGCAGCGATAAGGAAATGACCGGCAAGATCCGCATTTTCGCTGAAGACTGCCGTTCCTGGGTAGAGCAGAATTTGCGTATCTCGCTCAGCTTCGGCATCGGCCCGGCTGCAGCCGGGCCGGGGACGATCCGGGAGTCTTATGCAGCAGCCGAACATGTCATGCAGCATAAGCTGCTGATGCAGGAAGATATCGCGCTGGCAGAATGCGGGGAAGCACGTCAGCCGCTGCTTGAAACGTATAAATATCTGCAGATGATTGCCGAGTTTGTCAAACAGTTCCGGATGTCGAGCGGTCAATGGCGGGAGCAGCTGGAGGGGATTTTTGAAGCGTTTGAACAGGATTTTCTGCAGGATGACGATATCCGCTCACTGATTCAGGCTATGCTGCAGATGCTGAGCCGTGAAGTGGCCGTGATGTCGGAGCAGCTGCAGGATGAGCTGTCAGCAGAGAATGCCCGGGTCCGGCTGAAGGGGCTGGAGAAGGCTGACTCCATCGAAGAAGTGAAGAGCATTCTGTTTGAATATTTGACGGAGTTATTCCGGACTTATGTCTCTGTCAGTGAGACCAAAAGCTACCGGGCGATGGTCAACGAGATGAAGAACTATATCGAAGAGAACTTTGCCAATCCCGATCTTTCCCTGAAGCATTTAAGCGACCGGTTTCAGGTGTCCGGCAAATATGCCAGCTACCTGTTCAAAACGGAATTCAAAATGAAATTTGTTGATTTCGTTACGGAGCTGCGGATGAAGGAAGCGGAACAGCTGCTGCTGGAGACGGAATCCTCACTGCAGGATATCGCACTCCAGGTGGGCTATGCGAATGCGATTACGTTCGGCAGGGTATTTAAACGGGTTGCCGGCATCACGCCGGGCGATTACCGTTCATTGAAGCGCCGCGGAGCATCCAAGGCCTAAGGCGGTTGTCTTGTTCCTGAATTCGTGGCGAAGGATTTTCAGCTTGCCGGTACCGAAAGTGAATCATCAAGACTCATTCTTGTCAGCCAGGCCGCATTCCTGCCCGCATACCTCCGTCAGGGGCATGCAAACACGGATGCGGCTTCTTTTTTACTGCTTATGAAAGCGGTTTATCATACGAAAATGGTTGGTCCGATAAACCGGAAGTCCGAATTCACGGCAAGGGACATATCCGAAACAGGTTTATTGTCAGACTGTCGAAAGTTATGGAATACTGTGGGCATCCCGAACAAGCAAGCGGGCAAGCAGCACATCAGATGGATTCCGCTTAGGGATGGACAGGTGGAAGGCACGGGGATCATAAAGTCACCATTATAGCCTGTAAAGGCGAAGGAGATGGAACAATGACAGTGAACGTAAACCAAGGATTTCTGAAGAAGGCCATCGGAATCGGATTGACCGCAGTAATGGGAGCTTCCCTGCTGGCGGGCTGCTCCTCTGATTCTAAGACTAACACGGCAAACGGAGGTACAGCAGCACCAAGTGAGAGTGCCGAGCGCGTTACATTAAAGGTGGAAATCTTTGACCGCGGCAACAGCCCGGAGCCTTATACCATTACCAACAACTATCTGTCCCAGCTGATTCAGAAAAATTTCGGTGATCCGAATAACATTGATGTCGAGTTCGTACCGGTTCAGCGCTCTGAGGAAGTTACGAAGCTCAATGTACTCATGGCAAGCAACACGGATGTGCCTGATATTGTATTTACGTATGATTCCAGCGTATTTTACCGCTACGCCCAGCAGGGGGGCCTGACAGATGTCGGGGATCTGCTTGATCAATATGGTTCGAATCTGAAGAAATTTATCGGAGACGAAACGCTGTCGTTCGGCCAGCTGGAAGGCAAGCAGTTCGCTATTCCGGGCAAACGGGCGATTACGGGCCGATACAGCTCCTACATCCGCCAGGATTGGCTCGATAAACTGGGCCTCCCTGTACCGACAACAACTGACGAGCTGTATACAACTTTGAAAGCGTTTAAAGAGAAGGACCCGGGCGGCCTTGGAAGCAAAAACATCCCTATGGGCATGGCGCTCGCTCCGGCCCAGTTCGAGACACTGATCTATTCCTTTATGAAGCCGATCAGCGGCGATCTGACCTACAGCCAGCGCTACGAGCTGCCGCTGCATGAGGGCTTCAAGGATGCGATGCAATTCCTCAATAAGCTCTACAATGAAGGACTGATTAGTAAAGACTTCAGTCTGGACGAGGATAAAACCCAGCTGGGCAAGGATATTCAGAATGGCAACGTAGGCTACTGGTCGGAGGATGTCGATGTCCTGTTCTATGCCGACGGTACCCTTGATAATCTCACCAAAAATGTGCAGGGCAGCAAGGTGCTTCCGGTGGACGTTCTGACCAATGCCAAGGTCGACAACAAGCATATTAAATCCCGCTATGCCTCAAACGGTATGTACATCATGATTCCGAAGAGCAGCAAACGTGCAGTTGAGGCGGTTAAATATCTGGACTGGATGGCTACAGGGAACAACCTGATTGATATCTACAGCGGTGTTGAAGGGGAGAACTATGATCTGGTAGACGGCATTCCAGTGGTTAAGGCAGATGTTTCCCAGGAATTCGCTGACCGTCTGTTCAATGCCGGTGACACAGCAATCATCTCCAACGGCAAAAACCTCGGGGATCAGGCGACCAACGAAAAGGCATGGATCAGCGGCTTCCCGGAACGCAACCAGGAAATGCTGAAGCAGTCGATTGCAATTGCCAATACCGACACCGTCGGCCCGATCGTCTTTGGTAAGCCAATCGAAGCGGAAGGCCAATACGGCACTACTCTCAATGATAAGCTGGCCGTAATTATTGTTAAGACCGCGATGGCTAAGCCGGAAGAGTTCGAATCCGTATATGAGCAGGAGATGAAGGATTATATGTCCCTGGGCGGAGAAAAGCTGAAGGCGGAGCTGGAGAAGGCGCTTACGGAGCTTCCGGCTAAATAACAAATATAAAGTGAAAACCGGGGGGGAGGTGAGATGCCGCTTCACCCGGTTTTTCTCATAGGAGGAGACCGACTTGAGCAAAGCGAGTTACTTTAGACGGTATTGGCAACTCTATGCGCTGCTTTCGCTGCCTATTATCTATTTTCTAATATTCCGCTATGGTCCGATGTATGGTGTGCAGATCGCTTTTAAGGATTTCAATTTGTTCCAAGGGATCGGCGGCAGTGAGTGGATCGGCTTCGACGCCTTCCGCGAGGTTTTTGGCATGAGGGAGTTCTACAGCACCCTGCGCAATACGTTTATGTTGAATTTTCTGGATTTACTGGTCTCCTTTCCGGCCCCGATCATTCTGGCGATTATGCTGTATGAAATCAAGGCGGTATGGTTCAAAAAAATATCGCAGACCATTCTCTACATCCCCCACTTTATTTCCTGGGTAATCATCGGGGGGATCGTCTATCAATTATTTGGCAACCAGTCCGGTATGGTGAACGAAGTGCTGCAGGGGCTGGGCCTCTCCCCGATTCCATTCCTGACCGAAAAGAATCCTTGGCTCATTACGTACCTGTTTACTGGCGTCTGGCAAAGTGCCGGCTGGGGAACCATCCTGTATCTTGCAGCATTGACCGGTGTCAACCGCGAGCTGTTCGAAGCCGCTGAAGTCGATGGGGCCACCAGGCTCAAGAAGATCCGCTATATTACGCTTCCAAGCATTAAACCAACCATCGTGACCCTGCTGATCCTCAATCTCGGGAAAATGGTCAGCATCGGCTTTGACCGTCCTTACATCATCGGGAATACAGCGGTACGTGAATATTCCGATGTGCTCAGCACCTTCGTATACCGGATCGGTCTGGAATCGGGCCAATATACGCTGGCTACTGTAGTCGGTTTGTTCCAGGCGGTGGTGGGGCTGGTATTCATTCTCGGCTCCAACTATATTTCGAAAAAAGTGACCGGCAACGGCATCATATGATAAAAGAAGGAGGCGGAGTGCTATGAGTGAACGCACCTCAAACCGGATTTTTGATATCGTCAATATTACATGTGTTACCTTGTTCGTCCTGTTCTGTCTGGCTCCGTTTTTGCACGTAATTGCTGTGTCGCTCAGCTCCAACCGGGCAATCACATCCGGAGAAGTGACGCTTTTCCCGATTGAAGTGAACTGGAATGCGTACATTAATGTATTTTCTGACAATGCGATGATCCGCTCGCTCATCTTCACGATTATTCTGACGGTGGCCACCACGCTGCTTTGCATGATCTTCACGATCGCAGCAGCCTATCCGCTGACCAACAGTAAACTGAGGGGCCGCAAGTTTTTCATGTATCTGATTATCATTACGATGTTTTTCAGCGGGGGGATTATTCCGGAATACCTGCTGATCCGTGATCTAAAGATGATCGACTCGGTCTGGTCCCTGATTCTGCCTGGTCTGGTCAGCCCGTTTAACCTCATTATCCTGATCTCCTTCTTCAACAACATTCCGCCAAGTTTGGAAGAATCGGCTGAAATCGATGGCAGCTCGCATTTCCGCACATTATTGAGCATTGTACTGCCCTTATCCATGCCTGTTATGGCTACGTTGGCGCTCTTCTATGCCGTGGGACGCTGGAACGGCTTCCAGGATTCACTAATGTATATCAATAATCCCGATCTGTACCCGCTTCAGCTCAAGCTGTTCCAGATGGTGCAGAACAATATGGTCTCCGAACTGACACAGATGGAGGGGGCCAACCGGACAGCGCTGACCCCGGAGAGCCTCAAGGCGGCTACGGTCATCTTCGCTACGGTACCGATCCTTGCCGTGTACCCGTGGCTGCAGAAATATTTTGTCAGCGGCGTCATGCTTGGTGCTGTCAAAGGGTGATCTGCAAGGCAGGGTGTACAGAAAGGAGAGCAAGGCTGTGGAAGACAAAGGAGCATTCTCATTCTCAACCTGCTGGAATATTAAACGGCATACGGATGGCAGCAGCATGCTGCAGGAAATCCGTGAGCTTGGCTTCCGGCGGGTGGAGCTGAACTATAATATCACCGAAGCAATGCTGATAACGATTGAGCCGATGATCGAGCGGGGGGAAATCGGCATCTCCAGTGTTCACAACACCTTCCCTCACGTTCCCGACCCTGATTACGGCACGGATTCCGTGCTGCTGGGCTTCGGGGATGAGACGAAGCGGCAGCGGGCGGTGGAGCTGCTGGTCCGTTCGGCTGAGTACGCCCAGCGTTATGGCGGTGAGGCCGTGGTGGTGCATCCCGGCGAAGTGCCTTTTCCGAATGATATTGCCAAGGAGCTTGAGCAGATTTACAGCGGACAAGGCAGGGATTCGGAGGCGTACCGCAGCAAGTGGACGGAGCTGCTGGAACGACGGGAGGCTTATAGCGCCGGCTATGTGCAGACGATCATCCGCAGCCTGGATGAAGTGTGCAACCGCGCGGCATCCAAGGGCTTAAATGTCCGCTTCGGGATCGAGACACGCTCCCGGCCGCAGCAGATTCCAACGCTCGCGGAAGCCAAAAAGGTAATAAGCGCGTTAAAGGGCGCACCTGTCGGCATCCGGTATGACACCGGCCACGCTATCATGATGGACCGGATGGGCTTGTACGACAGTGTAGGAGAGATGGAAGGGCTGATGGATGATATTGTGGGCGTCCACGTCCATGAGACCATCGGCCTTTCCGACCACTGGTGTCCCTATGTGAACAGCGGAAATATGGATTTCTATGATGCCTATCTACCGATGATTGAGCGGGCGCAGGTCAAGGTGTATGAGCTGAAGGCGGCCTGCCGGCCGAAGGAAATCCACGAGAGCCACCGCCTGCTAACGGCTAAGCTGGCGGGCAGGGGATAGGCGGCATGCTGAGCGCTGAAGATGATAAGCTAAGCGATGCAGACCGGATTATGAGCGATGCAGACCGCAAGTTAAGTGATGCGGACCGTAAACTGAGCGATGAAGACCGTATACTGAGTGATGCAGACCGCAAACTAGCTGCCCTGTATGCCCCGCGCTTAATGTTCGACCGGAGCGAGCCGTTTTTCCCGGTCTGCTTCGGTGTAACTATGCTGCGGGAGGACGGGGTTTCCCCCTCCTTCCGGCGCCGTCTGGCAGTGAACCGTCCCAAAGTGGCGGCCATTGTGGAATACGCGATATATTACGATTATGATATCCAGCATCTCTATGATCTGGAGCATGTGTGGGTGTATATCGGCAGGAACGGAGAGGTGGCGGATGTTGAAGCCAGCTTTCACGGGAAATACCTGAAAGGGCTGCTCCGCGGCTCCGCCAATCTGATCGGAACGCGGGCCGTTCTGTATGTCCAGCCCGGCAAGCATGCGCTCTCCCCGATCCCCGAAGTCTTTGAGCTGCTGCC
>NZ_LN831202.1:96159-102618 GCF_001368795.1 Paenibacillus ihuae | reverse complement strand
CATGCGCTCTCCCCGATCCCCGAAGTCTTTGAGCTGCTGCCGGCCTTTGCCTCCTGCACGCAGGAGGAAGCCGGGGCGGACGGGCTGATCTTCGGGGATTTCTTCCGCGGCATTCTGGCTACGGACGAAGAGACAGACCGGAGGGTCCGGCGTTATCTGCAGACCTGCCGGTTCACGCCTTCTCTGTCTTATGAGGAATGGATGTATGCTGACCGGGAGGATCTGTTCGTCTCCTGGAGCCAGCTGTTTGCAGAAATTCCCGGACGTATCCGCAGGGAGCTGGACCGGCTGTAGATAAGTTATACGAGGACCAGTTATGATACAAGAAAAGATTCTTAATGGAGGGAACCATCATGTACAAGCAACTGGTGGCCAGCAATGATCTGGCGGTAGAGAGCGGATTATCCCGGCAGGTGCTTGATCCGGAGAGCCGTTATTACGGAGGCACCATTGATCCCGGTACGGGCGTTGTCTGGGTCAATCACACTACCGGCACACCGACCGAGATGTGCTATTGGGGGGCCGCCCTGGTAAACCCCGATTCCAAGTACTACCGGGATGAAGAGCTGCTAGACCGGCTGCGGCTGGCAACGGAGTTCGTGCTGCGTGCCCAGCATGAGGACGGCTCCATCTCCCCGGGCTGGACGAACTATCATTCCCCGCCGGATACAGCCTTTGTCATCGTCGGCTATACCCAGCTCTATCAGCTGCTGGCGCAGCAGGAATGGCAGCCGCTCCAGCCCGTGCTGGACAATATGAGGCTGTTTCTTGAGCGGACGCTGCCGGTCATGCTTACGGGCGGCGTCCATACCCCGAACCATCGCTGGGTAATCTGCGCGGCGCTTGGGTTTCTGCATGAGCTGTTTGGGCTGGAAGAGCTTGTGCAGCGGGCAGATCAGTGGCTGGCAGAGGGAATAGACATTACCCCGGACGGGGAATGGACAGAGCGCAGCAACGGCATTTACAATGCAGTCAGCGACATCATGCTGATTCATGCTGCCCGCCTGCTGGACCGGCCGCAGCTCCTGGAGCCTGTCCGTCTGAATCTGCGGATGATGGTCTATCTGGTCCATCCCTCGGGCGAGGTCGTGACCGATTATTCCGGACGGCAGGATCTGGGGAGTGTCCATGATCTCTCTCCGTATTATTTGCCCTACGCAATTCTGGCCCGTGCAGACAACGATGCGCAATTCGCAGCCATGGCGGAATGGGCCGGGCGGGCGCTCAGCCATCCGGGCGTCTGCTCGGCCAATGTGCTGGTGAGGATGCTGCTTGAGCCGGAGCTTCAGCAGACTTTCGGGGCAGTGGCAGAGCTGCCCGTGAAGTACGAGACGCTACTGAACGGGGATTTTCTGCGGCACAGCTATCTGCAGGACATGGAGGCCGCCGGTCATCAGGGGCGGATTTTCCACAGCCGGCTGCATACCGATTTCGGGGCACCCGTTGCCCGCTTTAGGGATGGAGATACCAGTGTAACACTGATCACGGAGACACCGTCTTTCTTTGCGCTGCGCCATGGTGCTGTGCGGCTGCTGGCTGTCCAATTGGCGTCTTATTTCAATCCGGGATTCGTCCCGATGCAGGAAATGACGAAGCTGTCCGCCGGGTACCGCCTCGCAGGCGAGCAGAAGAAAGGGTACTATGGTCCGGTAGAAGGAGCCCTTCTTCCGCCGACTGCCGCAGCAGCGGTCAGCCCCTGGTATCTGCTCCCGCACCAGAGCCGTCCGCTCACGCATGAACAGACGTTCCGCGTGGAGACGGAGGTGCAGCGCACAGATACGGGCTGGACAATCCGGGTGTATTGTGAGGAGCCGGGGGAGGTCATGACCCAGCTGTCCTTTGTTTTTGGCCGGGAAGGCAGCTTCACTTCTGGCGAGCTGCAGGCGGTCGAAGAGGACTGCTACCTCTGGAGCGGAGGTGTTCTCCGCTATACCAGCGGCGAAGACTGGGTGGAACTTACGGGGGGAGAACTTGGCCATCTGGCGAGAACGGTACGTGAAGCGAAGCTGCAGAACAACTGCAAGGCAGTGCTGGTCAATGTGATGACCCCGTTCGATAAGACATTCACCCTGACGCTCTCTTCTTCTATGAGAAGTGGTGTCTAGTCTCTGAGAGAATCGGCAGATTCCTTGACTTCTAAAGCTCATATGTTAGAATGACGAAACCCTAATTCTAATATAAAGAAGTGAAGTTATGCTAGAGCCCAAGGTAAAGGGGAAACGGGGCAGCCTGTTCCTCGACAAGTATTTTTCCGGAGAATCGATAGATTACCGCCAGATGATAGCTTTATTTATACCGCTTCTGGTCGATCAGGCCTTTATTGTCGGTCTGAATCTAGTGAATACGGCGATGATCAGCTCGTCCGGTGTGGCGGCAATCAGCGCCGTTAATATGATCGATTCACTTAATATTTTTCTGATCAGTGTATTCATTGCAGTTTCCACAGGAGGGACCGTTGTTGTCGCGCAGTATAAAGGGAGCGGTAATGACCAGATGGTCTCCAAAGCCACAGCCGGTGCAGTCTCATCAGTCTCTTTGATGGCGCTATGCATCGGCTTGTTCGGGATTGTGCTTCACGGTCCGCTGCTGAACCTGCTGTTTGGTGCGGCTTCGCCGGAGGTAATGGCCAATGCCCGGACGTATCTGATCGGCAGCAGCCTGTCCTATCTGGGTATCGCTGTTGTAGAAGCGGTCTGCGGCGCATTGCGCGGAATCGGCAGGACTAGGGCTTCCCTCGTGCTGTCCCTGATCATGAACCTGATCTATGTTCTGCTGAATTTTGTATTCATCAACGGTCTGCACATGGGTGTGTTCGGGATGACCATTGCCGTCAACGTATCCAGATATCTGGCTGCGGTCTGCGCGCTTATCTATCTGTTCCGGATGGACAATACGCTGCATGTGAAGATCCGCGATCTGCTGGTCTTGAACTGGTCGATGCTCAAACGAATTATGAATATCGGCCTGCCGTTTGCTGCAGAGCAGATGTTTTTTAACGGCGGTAAGATTCTGACCCAGGTCTTCATCGTCAGCCTGGGCACCTATGCAATTGCCACGAATGCCATCACATCCACCCTGGCCGGAGTCATGCAGATTCCTGCGAATGCCTTGTCCCTGACGCTCATTACAGTGGTAGGCCAATGTATGGGCAGCAGAAATGTGAAGGACGCCCGGAAATTCGTCAAATCGTTTCTTTGGCTGTCGTCCGCTTCCTTTGTGCTGATGGCGCTGCTGATTTTTCCGTTTTTTCATCCGCTGGTGTCCTTGTTCCACCCTCCGGCTGAAATTATCGATGACATTTTCCTGGTCTTCCTGATCAATTCCATTGCCCAGATTCCGCTCTGGTCGATCAGCTTCATTACGCCGTCGGCCCTCCGGGCCGCAGGTGACTCCAAATATACATCGATGGTCTCAATGCTGTCGATGTGGCTGTTCCGCGTGGTACTGGGATACCTGCTCGGCATCCAGTTCGGTATGGGCATTGTCGGTGTATGGCTGGCGATGAACTGCGAGTGGGGCGTGCGGGGCTTCATCTTCCTGCGGCGGTTCCTTGGGGAGAAATGGGTCCAGCATAAGGTCATTTAAACGGAATATGGAAGATATAAAGAAAGAGACTGCCATCCGCAGAGTTGAATCTGCAAGAGGGAGTCTCTTTAGTGATGTTATTCGGCAGCGGCCGAAGCCGCTTCTTTACCGGCAAAAAAGTTCGGCAGATACTCCCTGTTCGCCTCTAGCATTTCATCCAGCATAGCTATAGCCGTCTCTACGGAAGGCACGAGCGGATGATGGGCGAGCGCCTGGATCGCCAGGCTGCGGTCGCCGGTGACGGCTGCGTCAATCGCCAGCTGCTCATACGTCTTCACGGCATGGATCAGCCCCTTAGCCATCGGCGGGATTTTTGTTAGCGGCAACGGCAGCGGACCGGTCTTTGTGACAACACAGTTGACCTCAATACTGGCATCCTCCGGCAAAAAGCTGAGAATACCCCGGTTCGCCACGTTCAGCGTCTGGATATCATTCGTGCCATTATGCAGGGAGCGCATCAGGTTGACGGCGGCTTCAGAATAAAAGGCACCCCCGCGCTGCTCCAGCTGCTTCGGCTTCTCCTTCAGCTCCAGATTGCTGTAAATTTCGAACAGCTCTTCCTCGACGCGTTTGACCACTTCGGCACGATTTGCACCCTGCTTGGCGGAGGCCAGCTGCTCTTCGAGCATGGCGTCGGTCATGTAGAAATATTTCAGATAATAAGAGGGCAGAGCACGCAGGGACTGCAGGAATTCGGGATTCCATTCCCGTGCAGGGACGTTCTTCGCGCTGTAGCCAGCCGTATCGGCCAGCATCTCATCCAGCTTGTCTTCACCCTCGACATCAATTCGGGTAATCCAGTGCAGGTGATTAAGCCCGACGAACTCGGCATAAATCCGGTCCGGCGCGGCATTGTATTTCGCCGATACCTGCTTGATCAGCCCGATCGGCGCATTGCAGAGGCCGATGCTCTTCACCTTCGAGTATCTCAGCACCGCTTCAGTCACCATTCCCGCCGGGTTGGTGAAGTTCAGCAGCCAGGCATCAGGAGCGAGCTCTTCGATATCCCGGCAGATGTCCAGGATTACGGGAATGGTGCGCAGCGCTTTCATCATTCCGCCCGGGCCGGTCGTTTCCTGGCCGATGACCCCGTATTTGAGCGGAATGGACTCATCGCGGGCGCGGGCGTCCAGCATGCCCACGCGGATCTGGGTGCTGACGAAGTCGGCACCGGCAATCGCCTCGCGGCGGTCAGTCGTCAGGTGGACTGTAATCGGGAGACCCGATTCCTGCACCATCCGCTTAGCGAGACTGCCGACGATGTTCAGCTTACGCAGGCCGGGTTCAATATCCACGAGCCACAGCTCAGTCACAGGAAGCTCCTTATGATGGAGAATGAAGCCTTCGATCAGTTCAGGTGTATAGGAAGAGCCGCCGCCGATCACGGCGATCTTGAGTCCTTGGTTAGCTGCCAAGATGAATCACTCCTGTCTGGTTGTTATCGGAATGGGTTCGAATTCTTGAAAGGTACGCATTTTGTCATAGATTTCACTGGTGATGCTGAGGCCGCCCTTTTCCAACGCAGACCATACCGCACCGACCACGGGCTCTGTGGTCAAGGTAACAACAGAGGCTTGCGGCGCGGCTTCGCGCACAGCCTGTTCAATTGGCCCGCGGATCCAGCCGCGGTCCCCCCGCGTCAGCAGGCTGCCGGCCAGCACGACGTCGAAGACGTCATGCTCCATGCCCAGCCTGCGGATCACGGCCGCTGCCGACTTGCCAAGCTCGGCACCCTGCCGGTGCAGGATGGCAAGCGCGGCTGCATCGCCCGCCGCTGCCGCCGGGAACAGCAGGCGCGCCGCATCCAGCGGCACGGATTTGCCATGGTCGAGGAAGTCATTGTACATGTCCTCGACCGACCTGTAGCCCAGCAGCTCCAGCAGCGCTGCCGTCAGCAGGGTTGGTGCCTCGCGCCCGTCCCAGGCACGGATCACGGTGCGGAACACCTCGACATTCAGCGCGCCGCCGCCGCCGAAATCGCCGTACATATAATCGAAGCCGCCGCACTGGAAGTGCTGGCCTTCACGGTTACGTCCTGCGGCATTGGTGCCGGTGCCGCAGATCAGGGCAACCCCGTACGGGCGGTTCGTGCCCGCCCGGAGGCCGATCATCGTGTCGCCGCCAATCGTATAGCTGCTGAATCCGATGCCGCGGATCAGCGGATGGAGGATGTCGTAGTCCGTCTTGCGGTCGGCTCCGGCGAGCCCGAGATAGGTATGCCTAACATCCTCAAGCCGGAGCCCGGCCTCCGTCAGCGCGGCAAACGCTGCTGCACGGATATTCGCGGCGGCTTCCTCCACGCCGGTCTGGTGATTGCCGTTGCCGCTCCTGCCCTTGCCGAGCACGTTGCCCGCGGCATCGGTCAGCAGGGCATAGGTTTTACTTCCGCCCCCATCGATCCCCATATAGTAAGCCAATGGTCGTCACTCCTAAAGTTTTGTGAGCATAACTTCGCTGATATTTCATCGTACAAAACTGCTTCGGAAGCATATGCTTAGTTTTGTGAGCAATCCTTCATTGTTGTGCGTGTGCTAATTAAATGAAGTGGAATTTCTCCATTTATTTCTCCATCAAACACTGGGATTAGGATGCTAGTGGGCAAAACTCCACTTAATTGAACCGGAATCCGCCCCCGAAGGGCTGGATGATGCGAAACAGGTGGAGATTTTCCAGCTAATCATCGCAAACTATAAAAAACGGTGTAATTAGATGGAGGAAATCCAGCTAATTCTTAAACCGGGCGTTTGGCGTGCAGTCGTGTACTCGGACACTAGGGCAGTCAGACAGTCGGACAGTCGGACAGTCGTGTACTCGGGCACCCTACTTCCCGGAAGTCGATTCCCGCACAATCAGCTCCGGATCAATCCGGATGCT
>NZ_LN831202.1:89558-96122 GCF_001368795.1 Paenibacillus ihuae | reverse complement strand
ATGCGGGCGGAGCTGCGAAGCAATATAGTGGTCGTCATAGCCGACCACGGCCACCTCTTGCGGCACGCGGATGCCGGCCTCCATCAGGGCATTGATCAGGCCGAGCGCGATGTTGTCGTCGCCCGCGAACACTGCCGTGGGCAGCTTCCCCTCCCGGAGCCAGCGTTTGCCCGTATCATAACCCATGCCGATATCGAAATCTCCGTGTACAATTTCGAACGGCTCCAGCCCTTTCTCCTGCAGCGCCTGCAGGAAGCCGCTGCGCCGCTCGCGCGTGCTGCGGAACATCTCCTGCCCGCAGAGATGGGCAATGGAGGTGTGCCCCAGCTCCAGCAGATGGCTGGCTGCGGCATAGCCGCCTTTGACATTGTCGATGGTAACCGAGTAGGCATCATTACTCTCCTGCTGATTATCGATCAGCACGTAGGGAATGCCCCGGCGCTTAAGCTCCACGAGATAATTGTCTTCCTCCATCGGCGAGAGCAGAATCAGTCCGTCTACCCGGTCCTCCTGGATCAGGTAATGATTGTCGCCGCCTTCCATACCTGTAGAGATGGAGATGGCCAGGAAATACCCGTGCAGCGCAAGCACCTCGTTCAGCTCTTTGACCACTGCATCGAAGAAGGAATCCTGCAGCGTCGTTACGATCAGGCCGATAATTCCGGTCTTCCCGCTGGCCAGACTGCGGGCAGCCGCGCTCGGCCGGTAGTCCAGCTCCCTGATCGCATCGAGCACCTTCTGCCGGTTGTTTTCCCGCACGGATCCGGCGCCGTTTAGTACGCGGGATACGGTAACAACGGACAATCCCGATTTTTTGGCTACATCAAATATACTTACTTTCATCTCCAGCGCTCCTTGCGGTGATTTTCCGAAGCTATAATACTACCTCCAGTATACAGGGTCGGGAGATGTTCCGCTAAAGGTGTTACCGCTTGATAATCTCGGTGACCTTGTTCTGAATGACCGGCATCACTTCCTCAAGGGATTTGTGGCCGGTCTCGACCGGCTGGAGCTCATTGATGAACATGTCGTTGATCTGCGAATAGTTGGTGATCAGATGGTTGTAGGATTCAGAGCCGTATTTGACCGCACCTTCGTACACCTTCTTCACATCGGCCGGATCAATGCCGTCAAAATGCTTATAGTATGCTTCCGCAGCCTCGGTGTTCACCGGCGGATTGCCGCCGCTCAGCTCGATGGATTTCTCTTGAACCTCGGTAGTCATCAGGAACTTGATCCATTCAAAAGCTTCCTTCGGATGCTTCGAGCCTTTTAGAATCAGCAGCGGGTCAACATACAAGGTACTCCGCACTTTATCATTACCGCCCCATGGGACTGCGGCTACGCCAATTTTGAACGGAAAATCATTCGCGCCTGCCAGATTCCAGGAGCCGCCGATCGACATGCCGATTTTGCCGGCTACGAAGGGGTCGCCGTTCTGGCCCGCTACACTTTTGCTCCACTCGGAGGTTGGTGAAACCTTATCCTTGAAGACCAGATCGAACAGCTTCTGGTAGGCGGAGATGACCTCGGGTGAGTCAAAATACGTCTCAGACGGCACTCCCCCGTTAGTCCACGTATCCTCAGAGTACGGCTCAGCCCCGAAATACAGCGGCCGCATGTCGCGTTCAGCCCAGGTAAAGTCAACCCCGTATTGGGTTTTGGCGATGTCGTCCGACACTACGGTCATCTTTTTGGCTTCTAGGGCCATTTTCTCAAACGTCCAGCTCTTGTCCTCGTAGTCACTTGGCGGATAGGAGAGCTTCGCGGCATCGAACATATCCTTGTTGTACAGCATGAGCGTGACATACATATTCACCGGGATGCCGTAGGTACGGTCATTGACCGTGTATATTTTCATCAGATTGTCGGGGATATGGTAATCCTCAGCTTTGAACCCGTCTTCGGCTATCAGGTCGGTCAGATCGAGCAGCATGTCTTTGTTGTAATATTCGGCAAAACCGCCGTATCCGTAGTGGCTGGTGACATCGGGCGATTTGCCTCCGGCAATCAGGGTCTGCAGCTTGCTGTCGAACTGCTCGTAGGGCGCTTTTTCCACTTTGACCTTGATGTTCGGGTGCTCCTTCTCAAAGTCAGGAATCAGCTTCTCGATGAAGGTGCGGTCCTCGGAATCAATCGTATAATGCGTAATCGTCACTTGTTCGCCTGAGCCGCTGCTGTTACCGTTGTTTCCGCTGCCTGTAGCCACATTGCCTGCCGATTTCCCCCCGCCGCAGCCGGACAAAGCCGCCGCTGTAGTCAACAGTGCGGCCAGCAGCAATGCGGACCGTTTTCTCATGGTGTTCTTATTCATCCATAATCCCTCCATCATTTCAAGAGTATTGGGCCGCTGGCAAGAGCAGCGGAGATTACTTGATGCCTGTAAGTACAATGCCTTCCACGAACTGCTTCTGGGCGATGGCGAACAGGGTGACAATCGGCACCATCGCCAGCACGGAGGCAACCATTAAGAGATGCCACGGCGGAATACGGAACCGGGAGGAGGTGAGTGAGGCCATGCCGACCGGAAGCGTGAATTTGTCCGAGGAGCTTAAGTAAAGCACCGGGGTCAAGAGATCATTCCAGCTGTAGATAAAAGCAAAGATCGCCACGGTTGCCAGCGCCGGAGCCGATAGTGGGAGTGCGATCGTCCGCCACATCCTCAGCTCGCCGCAGCCATCGATTCTTCCGGCGTCGAACAGCTCCTCCGGCAGTGTGGAGAAGAATTGGCGCAGCAGAAAAATGTTATACGCCGAGCCGAAGAAGGCGGGTACGACCAGCGGCAGGAAGGTGTCGATCCACTGCATTTTGGAGAAGAGCACGAATTGCGGAATCATTATCGCCGGATAAGGCAGCATCATGGTGCTCAGCAGCAGAATGAACCAGAGCTGGTTGCCCCGTCCGCGGTATCTGGCGAAGCCGTAAGCGACCAGTGCCGAGGACAGCAGCGTGCCGATGACGGTGAGCACCCCGATAATCAGGCTGTTCTTATACAGCGTGCCGAACTGCAGCGTATCAAAAATCTCTGTGTAATTGCCGAAGGCCCAGCTCTCCGGCAGAAAGGTCGGCGGAAATTTCAGCATTTCGCGCTTCGATTTCAGTGAGGTGGAGACCATGAAGAACAGCGGCAGCAGCATCAGGAAGGTTGTAATCAGCAGGGCTGCGAAGCTGGCAATCTTGACCGGGTCAGCCTTCCGGCGGTGCGGCAGGGATGAAGGTGCCCGGGAGCTGGCAGCTTTGACGATACTCATCGGCGTCCGCCTCCTTCATAGTGAACATAACGGTTAGACAGCTTCATAATGACGGCCGTGAACAGCATGACTACGATCAGCAGCACCCAGGCCAGTGCAGAAGAGTAGCCGGCGCGGTATTCCTTGAAGGCGCTGGTGTACAGATTGTAGACGTAGAACCAGGTGGAGTAATTGGGACCGCCCTGCGTCATGACAAATGCCTGGGTAAAGACCTGGAAGGAGTCGATCAGGCCCATAATCAGCTGGAACAGCAGGACCGGGGAGATCATCGGCAGAGTAATATTTACAAAAATCCGCAAGCGTCCCGCCCCATCGAGCCTGGCAGCTTCAATCAGGCTGCCCGGCACACCCTGCAATCCGGCCAGGAAGAGGATCATCCCTGCTCCGGCGGTCCAGAAGGACATGATAATGAGCGCGTATAATGCAGTGTCGGGACTCATCAGCCACGCCGGGCCGGGAATGCCGAACCAGGAGAGCATATAATTGAAGAGTCCGATCTGCGGGTTAAAGATCCAGTACCAGAGCAGTGACATCGCCACCCCCGAGACCATGCTGGGAAAATACATCGCAGTCCGGAAGAACCCGCGCAGGGGAAGGGTCTGATTCAGCAGCAGCGCGAAGCCGAGGGCCAGCAGCAGCTGTACAGGTACACTAATGAAGGTATATTTCAGCGTGACCGTTACAGACTTCCAGAACAGCTCATTGCCAAACATCTCAGTGTAGTTGGCCAGGCCGATGAACCTGGGCGGATGGATAATGTCATAATCAGTGAAGCTGTAGTAGAGTGAAGACAAGATGGGATAAAGGGCGAAGACAAGGAAGCCGATGAGCCACGGCGATATGAACATGTACATGTAGAACGTCTGCCGCCGGCTTTCACTCTTAATCACGGTCACACCAACCTTTCATCATTAAAGTTTAAGCGCTTTAACTTTTGTTGCAAATAAAAGTCGGATAAGCTCGGTATTTCTGGGGTTAAAATTATAAAGTTTAAGCGCTTAAACTTTATTATCATCCTGATGACAATATCATAGAGGATGGGCCGGGAATAATCAACAGTTATTTTAGGGAATAAAGCGCTACCAGTCAATAAATATTACGCAAACCTATGTTTTTTTATAATTATTGATCCGTTAAGCCGATATTATTGTCTTCCGTGTTAATTATAATGACATTAAGCTGGCGTAGAAAGCAGGTGTTGGGATTATTGATCCCGTAACAGCAGGTAAAGAACAGACAGCTGCCATGATTGCTCACAGCAGCTGTCTGTCCCAAAGCTTAAATCCGGTTATGCCTTAACGTGTGCTTCCGTTCCACTGCTGATCGCCCGACAAATATTTCGCGGTCAATACCGACAATAGCTCGATGCCGACTTCATTCTGCCCGCCTTCGGGGATGATGAGGTCTGCGTATTTCTTGGAAGGCTCGATAAACGCCTCGTGCATAGGTTTGACCGTCGTCAGATATTGCGTGTGGATCGAACGGATCGTCCGGCCGCGTTCCTCAATATCGCGCAGCACCCGGCGCAGAATCCGTACATCCGGGTCAGTATCAACGAATACCTTAATGTTCAGCTGTGTCCGCAGCTTCTCGTCGGACAGCACATGCAGGCCTTCCACGATAACAATGTTGTTGGGCTTCAGCTCAACGGTTTTGTCTGTGAAGCGGGCATGCGTGGTGAAATCATACACTGGAGCATAGGCGGCTTGTCCTGACTTCAGACAATCGAGATGCTCAATCAGCAATTCCGTGTCAAAAGCCAGCGGATGATCGTAATTGATTGCTCCGCGTTCTTCGAGGCTGAGATAGGAATGGTCTTTATAGTAGTTATCCTGAGATATGAACGTCACTTTGTCAGTTCCAAGACGGTTAATGACGGAGCGGGCTACCGTTGTTTTGCCGGAACCAGTCCCGCCGGCGATACCAATAATAAGCATGGTGTTGTAATAAACCTCCCTAAGCTATTGCCTTTGCAATTCCAATATTGTAGCACAGCGGTAAACTTATTTCACCTCGGATACAGGTACTAAAACGTGAATTTTTTAAAAAAACATAAGGATTTACAGGTTTTTAAAGCTGATTCTTCTTGAAATTTAGAAATTTGCCGTGAAATGTTATAATTTTAGAACATTGTTCAATTATAGCGTACCTGAGAGGAGATTTTGCCCTTATGCCAGAACAGATAACATTGCTGGAGGCCTTTAACGGAGCTGAGATTCAATTAGCGGGCCACGGGAAACGGGATGTGCAGGTGCTGAAACAAGCATTTGCCGCTGCCGAAGGCAATATAGCCAGTGATATATACGGGGACGGCGCAGTCATCGAGGATTTCCAGGCGGAAATAGCAGGCGTACTCGGTAAAGAATCAGCGGTCTTCTTCCCGAGCGGAACGATGGCTCAGCAGATTGCGCTCCGGATCTGGTGCGACCGCAAAGGGTTGAAGACTGTCGCCTATCATCCTTTGTGCCATTTGGAGATTCATGAGCAGGACGGGCTGAAGGAGCTGCACCATATCAAACCGGTACTGCTTGCTGACAAGGACCGTCTGATTACGCTGGCGGATGTGCGGAATATTGGAGAGGACATTGCCTGCCTGCTTCTCGAGCTGCCCCAGCGCGAGATCGGCGGCCAGCTGCCGGATTATGCTGAGCTTGAAGCCATCTCCGCCTATTGCCGTGAGCAGGGCATTATTCTGCATCTGGACGGGGCCCGGCTGCTCGAGGTGCTGCCGTATTACGGGAAGACCGCGGCAGAGGTCTGCGGGCTGTTCGACAGTGTGTATATCTCCTTCTACAAAGGCATAGGCGGCATTGCCGGAGCGATTCTCGCGGGCAGCAGGGACTTTACAGAGGAGTCTAAGATCTGGAAGCGGCGGCACGGCGGCGATCTGATCAGCCTGTATCCGTATATTATTCCAGCACTATATTACTACCGGCAACGGGCCGGCCGGATGGCACAGTATTACACGGAAGCCAAGGAGCTTGCGGCTCTGTTCAACGCTTGCGACAAGGTGTCTACGCTGCCGGAAGTGCCGGTGTCGAATATGTTCCATGTCCATTTTGCCCTGTCCAAAGAGCAGGCAGAACCGATTCTAATCGAAGTGTGTGCGCAGACGGGTGTAGCCCTTGCCGCAAGGCTGAAGGAAACCGGAGCAAACTCCTGTTATTATGAGCTGAACATCGGCGATTTGTACGGCGGGATTTCCAAAACCAAACTGGAAGAGACGTTCAGGCTGCTCGATCAGCTGCTGAAAGAAGCTTAAACGATAATCCGGCATCCTCCGAATAAGGAGGGTGCCGGTTTTTTTATATGA
>NZ_LN831202.1:73020-89532 GCF_001368795.1 Paenibacillus ihuae | reverse complement strand
CTGGTTAGGCCAGCCCTTTACTCTAGAGTATCGTAAAAATACAAGGTATCAGGCTTAACTTTCTAACAGTGTTTTCTTACAACATAACGTATTCCGGTCTAGTAAAATGACATAAGTTATTAAAAAAGACACCCTAAGGGTGTCTTCAGGTGAGTGATATGGAGCCGGTCCGCAGCCGGGCGTTAACGGTTCAACAGTGTTCTTACAAAAGAAACGCGAAGCAGCTGCTTTTTCATCAGCTTGGTGCGGAACTCGCGTTTGAGCTGGCTGTAGGCTTTGGGGCAATGGGTGCTGGCCCAGCTGTACATGAACTTGAAATCGGTATGGCTTTTGGCCGAGTTCATCAGATAATACGAAATGGTGTCATAGACGTTATGGTTGAGCCACTCGTTCATTTCCGCCTTGCTGTAGCCGTAGCGTTCAATGGCCATATTGCGGATCAGCCGCTTCTCCTCCAGATTCTCGATCAGGAAGGACTGGCTGAGATTGAAGGTAATATTGTTGCCGTGAATCCGGTAAACTCCGGCAATCGTGTCGATAAATCCGGCATCGCCGATCAGCAGCGCCCGCAGATAAATCGAAGCGTCGTTGACCATGTTCATGTTCAGGATATCCAGCGCCATCAGCGCTTCCCGCTTAAAGATGGTCGTGAGCGTGGAGGCGGGCTTGGGATAGTTCTTTTGCTCGAAATTTTTAAAATAGTCCTGCTTAGGCGTGATGCTGCGCAGTCCCAGGCTGGAAATTTTGAGCTGCTGCGACTTGGAATATTCCATGAAGACATTCGCCGCGACAAAGGAAATTTCCGGATGGAGCTTATGGAAGCCTACGGCCTTGCTGAAATAGCCGGAGTCTATGAGGTAGTCATCATCGTCCAGGAACAGGATGTACTCCCCGTCACCGTGAGCGGCGAACGCCTTACGCCGGTTGTTCCCCGGCCCCTGATTGGTTTCGCTGCGCATATAAATGACACGCGGATCCTCCCCGAAGCTTGCAGCCATCATGGCATCCGTTCCGTCGCTGGAACAGTCATCGATGACGGTGATCTCTTTATGGGGATAATCCTGGCGCAGAATGCTGTTAATCGCCTGGTTGAGGAAGTCTTTTCTATTGTATGTGGTGATAATCACGCTAATCTTGGGAAGGCTGGCCGGGTCGGCGGATGCTGCAGGCTGGCTCTCCGGTGCAGTCATCCGCAGCTTCTCAAGCCCGGACAGGAGCTCCGGGAACTCTTTGCCAATGTCCGTATTGAACTGCTCCGAACAATAGAACTGCAGCGCATCCGCAGAGGCACGCCCTGACAAGTAGGCTTCAATGACTCCGATTAACGTATCCAGCGGTTCCTTCTCCGCGTTATTGGCTGCTCCGCTGCTGATATTCCGGCATTTGGTGACGATGTCTTCGCGGGACAGTCCGCCTGCGGGCGGATGCTGAATATCTCCATGGAGCTGATGCAGTAATCGGTAGCCGGCCTGATGCAATCCTTCGCTGTGATCCATATTCAGCCCTCCTAAAGGTATGGTTCTTGTTTAAAAAGTTACGGGAAGCGAGCTATATAAATTGAACTTGTGATTTTTGTATTTTGGGATTGGTCGTGGCTACAGAGAATGTTTGGACTTCCAGCCGCTGTTGTTCACAGATTCCTTGATTTGAACCAGCTATTAGCGGTTGGAATCTGTGAACTGCTTATGCTTTCGATGCTAGCTTTCCTTCGGAAAGCTTTCAGGCGGACGCTACCGCTCTTACAGTTCCCAAATTCCCCTCCGTCACTTTTCCCTAAATGTTTATTTACTAAGTTCAATAAATATGGCTTCTGCCCGTTTAATTGTATTAGCTACAGTTAAATGAGGCGGGAAGAGAGAATTTTTGTTTTTAAATGCATTCCATACAGTTAAAACAGTATTTAACCGCATTATAAGCAGATTCCACCTGTGTAACTGCACAGAATACAGTTACCTCTTTTGTCGCCTCCGAAATCCGGGTTTTAACTGTATAGAGTGCAATTGCAGCGTTGTCCTCTCACCTGGCTGGGCAGGTTACGTGCTTTTCCATCCGGCAGAGGGTTAAGCCCCGGCCCTTTGCCCCGCCGCAACCTTGCGTTTAAGCCGCAGCTTGGTGAGGGCGTTTTTGGCGTAACCCCAGGCGTAATGGAAGACTTCCCGCTCCATCAGTGAGCCGACCAGGAAATAAAGAGGCAGAATGATGACACCCAGCAGCACGCTCCACAGAATGACGGCGGTGTACGAGGTCATTTTGATATCGATGAGGTTAGCGGCAGCAACGATAGCGGCGAACACAACGACATTGGTCAGCCAGCGGCGGAAGGTCACCCAAGGGCTGCGCTCCAGCAGCACTCTGTTGGCATAGACGATAATATCGATCGAACGGTATAAGAGAGCAGCGATCGTGCCCATCAGCACGCCGTAAATGCCGAAGAAGATCACGAAAATAACAGAAGCCCCCAGGTTAATCACCGATTCCAGAATCGAGCGGAACTGGGTATTGCGGAAGTGTCCGGCGATCGTAATCAGATTGTTGGACGAGGTCCGGGCATTCGTCAGCAGCTTGATGACCACGAACAGGACTGGCAGCCAGAAATCAATATAGTTCACATCGTTGACCCCGGCGGTATAGAGGCGCATAAACGGCAGAATTACAATGTACACCACGGTCAGGATGGAGAAGATTAGGCCCATGAAATATACCTCGTACGCATCGTAGAACTTTACAAAAGCCGCTTTGCCTTCATGATAGCTCTGCCCCAGCGCCGATTTGATGCTTCCGTTCACCGTCTGGACGATGTTGTCGACAATGGTGAAGATCATATTGTACATCACGTAAATGCTGACAATTTTCAGGTTGGTGAAGATCGTCAGGATCAGCACATCCGTATTGCGGAAGACGAGATAGGAAATTTCATGCACCATAACCGAGTTTTTTTGCCCGATGGCAGCGAAGTCCGGCTTCTGGTTCAGATCCATCCACTTATAATGCTTCCGCGAATAGTAGTAGAAAGCAATGATCTGCAGCAGCGTCAGCACGAAGAAGGAGGCCTGAACGGCGATAATGTTCACACCCTGCAGCAGCAGGATGATCCGCACTACATTATTGATAATGTTCGCAATCGTGACGATGGAGGTCTCCACATAGCTTTTGCCCTCGGCGATCAGCAGGATGCGGAATTTACCCTGGAAATAATAATTGATCGCTCCGCCAAGGCCTGAGAAGAGGATAATCGCCATAATCGCTATACCGCTGATCTCCGAATGGATAACAAGCGGATAAATGACGGCCAGCAGGACAACAGAGATGAAATAATAAATCCCGGTTTTTTTGTAGTAGCTGGACGAGGCGGCGAGTATCGAATTGATCTGCCCGCGGTCACCCGCGGCAATAGGCTTATAGAGGGCCTGCAGCGAAGCTGCACCGATTCCTGCTTCAAGCAGGGCGAAATAGCTGATAATCTGCACAATTGAGGCGATCAGACCGTTCGCTTCCGAGCCGTAGTTAACCATAATCAGCCGCGGAATGAAGAAGCCGAGGATAATGGTGATTACCTGGCTGGCAAGACCGAAGCCCAGGTTCAGCATGCTCCGTTTAGCTTTCATAGCTGCGTCTCCCTTCCAGGGCAAACGGTGCCGGAGACAGATAGGCGTCCAATTGTTCGAAATGCTTCTCGGCCTGGTTGGCCTGCAAAGTCACATCGATGGTGTTCGTGGCCATGCTCTCATAGACCATTTCCGGAGTGAGCTCCGCCAAATGGGCGAAATCCGTATATGTGCCGTCAAAATAGGCATCCTGCATGACGTTGATCATTTTTTTGCTGTAGGCGATCGGGAAAACCGGTTTGCCGAAGACCCAGCCGAGAATCATCGCATGGAATCTGGAGGCGACGATAAAGCTTGCGCCCGATAGCGCCGCGAGAATGTCATCAATATCTGTTTTATAGAGATGCACATGGGTCTGTCCCTGATACTCAGCGGGAATAAGGCCAAGAATATGCGTAATCGCCTCCTGGTCACCCTCGTGCTGGCAGAACGACATGAAATGCACGGCATAGCCCTGCTGAATGAAATGGATTGCAACATCTTTCATTTTTTCATAATAGAGGTCGTCAAACCCGGTTAAAGCTTTGGAGGAGGGCTTGATTACCGAGATCGCAATCGTGCGGCCTTGGCTGCCGTTCTTCTCCGCTGCTGGTTGGGCGCTGTCATATTTTAGCTGAAAAATAATATCCGGAGCCATCCGCACATTGTCCAGATCCTTGAACAGATCATAGGAGTACTGCTCCCTGAAGCAGACGTCTGCATATTCCGGGAACACCTTCCGGTAGTGCTTAACATATCCCTCATCGGTAAACGGGCCGAAATTGGCGCCCATGAGATAGTAGGGTTTGCTCTTGTTGCGGACGTCCTCGGCAGCAGCCACATATTCCGCCCAGCCCTCGCCCTGCATAAAAATAGACCCGCCGATATGCACGGTTCCATCGGATTGATCCCCGAGCAGCCTCTGGACAAAATTAGGGTGCAGCTTCAGCTTGCGGAAGACATAGTTAACGCCCCGGAACAGCACGGAATCGGAAGCATAGACCTTGAGGTTCTTAATGTCCTTGAAGACCAGCTTGTAAAGACGCGGAGCAATAATCATAAATCGGGTATCCGGGTAGCGTTCGCAGAGTACCTTAATGAATAAATCGTCGCCGAGGTTGAATTCTGTATATGCGTAGATCATCATCTTCTTCATATCTTAATTTCCTTTCTGGAAATCACGGTTTTGAGCTTGTGTTTGAACTGGATCCAGCTCCGGTCTAAGCGGATTAACCGCGCGTATAAAGGCGGGGAAATTAAGAAGGCCTTGATGTGCAGTGCAAGCTGCCGGTCATCCCCCTGGTAGTGCTTCATAATCAGCTTCATCTCCTGGGGTAATCCGGGATAGGCGCGCCCGATATCTTCAAGCAGGCTGCGGATATCCGCTCCGGTAGTGCCGTTCAGACAGGTTTTGAGGTTGTAGAAATAGTTCTCGGTCATTTCCCTGTTCATCAGCAGCTCCGATATAGCGGCAGCTTCACTGAAGGGATGGGCTTTGAAATATTCATCCACCCGTTTAAAGGCAGCGACGACATCGAACTTGCCTACATTATACGTACCGGTAATGGAGGAAGTCCGCTGCACATAATAAGACAGAACCTCCGGAATAGAGACTACCCGTACAGCTCTGGATAAGGCTTTATAGATAAACTCCTGATCCTCGCCGTTTACACAGCGCTCCGTATAGCGGATGCCGTGATCAAGCAGGAAGCTGCGCTTGTAGGCAATGCTGCCGGTCCAGATTCTCAGGCTTTTGTGCATAAAAATATTCTGCAGTGCTTCGCTGCCTGTAGTATCGCTCGCGGCAGAAGTGAAGCTTACAATCGTTGACTGATCCTCACGGACCAGGTTGTAGCCCCAGCAGATGACGTCCGGCCCGGCAGAGCTGCCGATCCTCTGTACCAGGCTGCTGTCAGCATAATCATCTCCGTCCAGGAACAGCACATAATCCCCGGCAGCTGCGGCTAGTCCGGTGTTTCTGGCGGCGCTGACGCCGGCATTGGCTGTGCGGATCAGCTTGGCCTGCAGACTGGAATGCTGCTCCAGGAAGCTGTTCACGACCGCATAGGTCCTGTCGGTAGACCCGTCATCGACCAGAATCACTTCGAACCGCTTCTCGCTCTGCTCCAGGAGTGAATGCAGCAAGGGCGTTACATAATGCTCTAAATTGTACATGGGAACTACAATACTTACACTCATGCGGCTGCTCCTTTCCTGAAATATAAGAATTTATAGTTGACGCTATAAATTATCCTTCTATTTCTCGCTGAAACGGTACGGTCCTATTATTGGCCGACAAGCATTTTCTACTTGAAACGGAAGTGGTTTAACGGGCAGTTTGCCTGGAGAAAATTTCCCTCAGCCCTTTTTTGTAGCCTCTGATCGCCGGGAAATTCTTCTTGGGCTGCTCCCGCAGAATGAGATAGAGCGTTGTCCAGATCAGGGCAAGGTAGCCGATCGGCCCCGAACGTTCGTCTTTCAGCAAATGTACATGGTTAAGCACCCTTGTATAGGCCACGTCCTCAAGATTGTCCCTGGAAGCAGGAGATTCGTGGTGCAAGAGTTTCAGTTCGGGATTGATATAGAGTGGTCCGGTCCTGCGGGCGATTCGGGACATAAGAATATCTTCGCCGACACTGTAGCTTTTGAGCCAAGGGACAGGCTGCAGATCACGGATGGCCTCCTTTTTGAAGGACATGTTGCAGCCGTGCTGGAATTCAGTCTTGAAGATTTTCCTCGCCTTGTGCCAATTGTACATGGACCCGGCTTGACCGCTTAAGGAGAGCTTGCCGCTCGAGAGAGATTGCTGGAAGGACAGAAGGCAGCGGATGGTGCCGAGGAAGCTGTTGCGCATACCGATGGCGACGCCGCCGACTCCTGCACAGTTCGGATGATCGAGGTAGGTTTGGTATAGAGTGGCCAAATAATGACCGGGGATTTCGACGTCATCGTCGAGGAAGAGGATCTTGTCCATGTTGGACAGCTCCACAGCCTTGATCCGCGACATCCATAATCCCCGGTCAGTTATTTTGCTGAAGTAGATAAGGGGATAGCCGCTGGCTGCGAGTAAAGCCTCAAAGTTGTTCAATACTTCTTTGGGTATTTCACCGTCGTCAATAATAATGACTTCTATAGGGTAGGTCCGGCCTATGCTCTGCTTAGTTATAGAATGAATGCACCGTGTCAGGTCCTGTACCCGGTTCCTTGTGCAGATAGCCACTGACAATCCTTGCATATACTCCACTCCCTTATCCAATTCTCCCATCCTATGTCTATAAATCTCACTTGGGATTATAAGCTAACTTAAGCTTACTATTGGCATCAAAAGGTTGTATATACTACTTTAGTTTACTTATTGGATATCACGGATTGGATATCACACGGAGCCGTCTACTGTTTGAGGAACGTAAATTAGTAAATTTTTTTGAATTTAACAAGAAATTCTATTAATTCGACATAAAATGCGTTGTCTAAAAATCCGATATATTAAATTATAAGCATCTTACACTAAGGAGGATAGGACTGAGGGCCGATACGGGTTAGAGGTTAACATCTTAGATAAATGGGGCTGAGTTTGTGAAAATAAAAAAGAGATCAAGACATTTGATCGTGGCTTTGGTTTTTATCCTGATCATCAGTAATTTCTATGGTATACCATACGTTGCCCGGGCACAGGCTTCAGGCCCACTTGATACAATCATCGAAGATACGCTGGAACCTGCCGGGAAATACGTTTCACTCATAAATAGCAATGGGATTGGCATTTCCGAAGTAGATAATAGCAACGGGCAATGGCAGTATAATGCCGGGGGGTTATGGTTGTCTATTGTGGCACCAGAGACCGGCAAGATTGCCGTCTTCGGCAGAGATGTAATGATCCGGTTTGTTCCGAAGAAGGACTGGAATGGAACGACGCAAATCAAGTATCGCAGTTGGCTTGCTTCAGGAGAGTCCAGTGGTAATTATGTAAATGTAAACGCTGAATATTCCGGGGATACAGAGAGTTATAGCGAACTGGAACAAGCTGCGCAGATCGTGGTTACACCTGTTAATGACGCTCCTTATATTTCAGAGTCCAGCGGGAGTACTTATCTTGATTTTGACGGTAAAGGATATGTTACGATTCCGGATCTAAACATATACACCAATTCACTTACGATCGAAACCTGGGTAAATGCCAGCAGTGCCCCAACGTGGGCCCGTATTTTCGATACTTCGTATGGACCTGATAACTATAATTTACATCTTACGTTTGAAGGAAGTACAGGAAGAATCGCCCTTGAAGCATTACCGCAAAAAGGTGCCAGAGTCAAATCCTATATGGTAAAAACCACGGAGCAGCTGCCTTTGAACCAATGGGTTCATGTAGCCGCCGTTTACAATGCTGCAGAGAAAAAGGCTTATATCTATTGGAATGGGATTCTGAAAGGCAGCGGTTTCATGGATCTCACCGATATGGCGAATGCCAGTGCCCAGAACTCTAATCTGCCGAGACCGTATAACTATATTGGTGAGAGTACATGGTCCCAGGATGCCAATTATGTTGGCGGTATGAGGGATTACCGGATATGGAAAAAGGCTAAGACCCAGGCGGAGATTGAAAGCCAGATGAACACCAGCCTTACGGGGTCCGAGGCCAATCTGATGGTCAATTATAAGTTCAATAATGCTAACGATGGGGCTGTAGCCAAGGACTCCTCGACAGGCGTAAAGAACGGAAATATCATCAGCGGGAAATGGCAGTCGAGTATAGGGTTCAACTCCAATCTGGTGACCTCGGTCAATACCCCTGTATCGAAGCCGTTTAAATTGACAGATGTGGATGCAGGAGATGTGCTTACACTGTCTGCAACCTCGTCCAATACATCCCTTTTGGCGAATGCCAATATTACTTTTACAGGTGAGGGATCGGATAGAACTATTAATCTGACTCCGACCGCAAACATGACAGGGACCTCTACCGTCACCGTCACAGTAAATGATGGAACTACTTCAAGTGCCAGCAGCTTTTTGTTAAGTGTGGTGGCCGGGAAATTTGATCTTAAATCCATTACGCCTTCTGTAGGTGTGATGACACCTGCTTTTAACCGTGGGATTATTTACAATAAAGTTCATGTGCCCAACAAAAGCGGAAACAGCCCGAACAACAGTATTGGTATAAATGTAGCGGCAGTGAATCCGGCTGACGTAAATGTAACCGCCTATGCCGACAATGGTTCTGGGGTAACCGTATCGGGTGCCTATCCGACCTTTACTGTAAGCGGCCTGGCAGTGGGTGTATATAAGCCGGTGAAAATCAAAGTAGCCGATAAATTCTCCACCAACTTTAAGGAATATCAGCTCGATTTGATCCGCTATCCGGGAAATGATGCCGATCTGGCTGCGGCAGGCGGGCTCGCCTTGTCCACCTTGAGCGGCGGACAACCCATTGCTCTGTCTCCGGTCTACAGCAGCAACACCGGCAGCTATACCGCGACAGTTGAAAATAATGTAAGCTCGATCAAAGTCGATGTAATCAAGTCCAGTCTATTTGCGGCAGCAACATTGAACGGGGCAAGCATAGGTTCTACAGAATCCGCTAATGCCACTGGAAATGTAAATTTAGCCTACGGAAAGAATGTGATTTCCGTGGTAATTACCGCAGAAGACGGCAAGACTCAAAAAACCTACACAGTTGCGATTGTCAGAAAGCTGTCTGGTGATGCCAGTCTGACCAATCTGACCGCTTCACCGGTTGGATTATCGCCGGTCTTCATCACTAATCAGTCAGACTACACGATGAAAGTGGCGAACGCTGTAACGGCTGCTGAGTTTACGCCGACAGCTGCAGAGGATGCCATCCTAAAAGTGAACGGTATGGTTCATCCGAGCGGTACGCCTTTTATTGTTACTGATTTGGCCGCAGGGAATAATAAGTACGTGATTGAAGTAATGGCGCAGGATGGAATCACGAAGAAAATTTACAACCTGTTTATTCTGCGTGCCCCTTCGGATGTTGCAGATCTGTCCGGATTAAGCGTTTCTTCAGGAACAATAACACCGGCATTCAACAACAATGAGACCGGCTATTCGGTTGAAGTGCCCTATCAGGTCTCTTCACTGGGTGTTACTCCTAAGCTACTGGACGCTGCGGCAAGCCTGTCTGTGGATGGGAATGAACATCAGGACAATACAGCCTTCACCAAAAGCTTGAGTGTCGGACTGAACACGGTCAAGATCGTTGTTACCTCACAGAGCGGAGCCCGTGAGAAAACAACCCTTATCAATATTATCCGAAAGGCATCTTCCAATGCGGATCTGTCCAATCTGGTCCTTTCTAAAGGCGTGCTCAATCCTGTGTATGACAAGAATCAAACCGGGTATGCCGTTACCGTAGCTAACCAGGTATCTGAGCTTACGATAACGCCAACTACTGAGGAACTTCAGGCAACGGTTAGTCTCAACGGTAACTTGACTGCGAGTGCCCAGCCAAGATTGGTCGACCTGCAAGTGGGAGTTAACGAATTCAATGTTCAGGTCACAGCTGAAGATGGGTTAACTTCAAAGAATTATGTATTGACGATTGTCCGAGAAGCCTCATCCGATGCGGAATTAACCAATATCACCTTGTCCGGTAAACCGCTGTCCGGCGGATTTGACCGAGCAACTTCAACCTATTACGAATATATAGCCAACAATATCACTAATATGACTGTTGCTGCGACTACAAGCGATGTGCAAGCTACCTATACCATCAACGGGCTCCGGTCTGCAGGGGGGGTGCCGATTCCATTGGTTGTTGGCGAGAATGTAGTTACAGTAGTTGTTACGGCTGCTGATCAATCAACTACCAAGGAGTACACGGTAACCGTCGTCCGAGCGGCTTCGTCCAATGCGAGTTTACTTGAGCTCACGATGACGGACTTATCGAACCATGCGATCGCTCTTTCGCCGGTTCCGGGTACTTTCAGCTACAATGCTACGGTTCAGAATGAAATCTCTGTAGCCAAGCTCAGTACGGTATTTGATGATGCCAATGCCAGCAGCTTAGTTTTTGTAAATGGGGTGTGGGTTGAAGACCCCAATTCCGTGCCTTTGACTACAGGACTGAATGTGATTGAAGTCAGAGTTACAGCGCAAGACGAAAGTATGAAGATGTATACCATTAATCTGGTGAGAAACCCAAGTGCAGATGCTTCACTGTATAATCTGATTGTTTCTCCTGGCGAATTAACACCAGACTTCCAGCAAGGAATCAGTGACTATTCTGTCCAAGTGGACAACAGTGTGAGCAGCATGGATTTTTGGATCAATACGAATAATGAAGAGGCTAGTTACATCCTGAAAAAGAATGGAGCTTCCGCAGGTGTAACTGGAAGCCGTGTGACACTGGATGAAGGCACAAATCAAATCACAGTAGAGGTTACCGCTGCAGATGCCAGTACTAAAAAAACCTATACAGTTACTGTGAATCGCGCCATTCTGCCGAAGGATTCCTCTCTAACGCATTTAACCGTCAGCTCTGTGAGAGGAACAGAGATTCTCAACCCTGAATTCTCGAGTGAAGTGTTCAAATACTTCTTATCGGTACCTTATGAAGTGGATCACTTAGAACTGGGTGCGGTAAAAGGAGACCTGAATGCGCGGATTACCGTCAATGGTGTCACTGTGGATCAAACGATGCCTATCCAGTTAGCAGAAGGCCTTAACATCGTATACCTGAAGGTCACAGCGCAGGATGGAAAGACAGAAAGTGTCTATGAGCTGGATTTCACCCGGGAATCACGTTCTTCCAATGCTAATTTGAGCAGCATCGGTACAGATGTTGGGGCATTGGACCCTGCTTTTGATCCTGAAGTTACTAATTATACGGTAGAGGTAGAGAGTGATGTGAACTTTGTAGTTCTTACCCCGGTAGCGGCAGACGCAAAAGCGGGAAGTCAAATCGCGGGAAGAGATGGAGCTTTGCCGGGTAATCTGGTAGAGGGCGACAATATATTTGATATTGTGGTCACTGCGGAAGACGGTACTGTTAAAACTTATACTGTCAATGTTATTAAGGCCAAGCCTGAACCTACGCCAACGCCAACACCGACGGCAACGCCGACTCCGACAGCAGAACCGACAGAACTGCCGACAGCAACGCCAACGGAAGAACCAATAGTAACACCGACAGTAGAACCGACAACAATACCAACGGAAGAACCCATAATAACACCAACGGTAGAGCCGGCACCGGCAACGCCAGCACCGGCAACGCCAGCGCCAGTGACGCCAGCGCCGGTAACACCAGCGCCAGTGACGCCAGCGCCGGCAACGCCAGCGCCGGCAACGCCAGCGCCAGCAACGCCAGCGCCAGCAACGCCAGCGCCAGCAACGCCAGCACCGGCAACGCCAGCGCCGGCAACACCAGCACCGGCAACGCCAGCGCCGGCAACGCCAGCGCCAGTGACGCCAGCGCCGGCAACACCAGCGCCAGCAACGCCAGCGCCAGTAACACCAGCACCGGCAACGCCAGCGCCAGCGCCACCAGCAGCACCAGTTATGACTGCATCGACAGAGGAGATTACCGTGAAAGTAGAATCAGGACAACTGGGCCAGGGTTCTGTTCTGGCGGAAACGGTCATCCAACGTACTCAGGATACAGGTGGAATTCTGCATGATGTAGTCAACTTCATAACAGAGCGTGTAGAGGAGGTTGTCCGGAAGATTGCCGGGTCTTCGGATAATACGGCCCGGATTATGATCCCGGATGAGAAGGACCAGGTTGCGGATATCAATGTAAAGGTTCCTAAGGATGCCATTAAAACACTTGGTGACTCCAACGTGAACATGGAGGTCTTCACCGAGAACGTAAGAATTCTCATCCCGCAATCGTCATTAGACAATTTTACAGAAGATTTGTATTTCCATGTTGTACCGATCAAGGACCAGGCACTGCGCAAAGAGGTTGAAGACCGGGCAAGAATTGAGCGCATTGTCAGAGAAATAGCAGCGGACAAGCAAATAGATGTGGTTGCCCGTCCAATGACTATTGAGACTAATATGCAGAGCAGACCGGTTACATTAACCCTTCCTCTGCGTGACGTACAGCTGCCAAGTGATCCCGCGGAAAGACAGAATTTCCTGGCGAATCTTGTGATCTTCGTCGAGCATAGTGATGGAGACAAGGAATTGATTAAGGCAACCGTAGTTGATTACAAAACAGGTGAACTTGGTTTGCAGTTTAAAGTAAACAAATTCAGTACATTCACCATATTGAACATGGAAGGCTGGGATCGGTATCTTGCCTCAGCGGAGGCTGCACAACAGCAACTTGCCGGTCACAAGGCATTCATCAACGGCTTTACCGATGGAACCTTTAAGCCGGACCATTCCATTACCCGTGCGGAAATGGCTGCAATTCTGGCAAGAAACCTCGGGTATGACCCATCCGCAACGTTGGCCGCCTCTTCCTACCCTGATGTGAAGGATAGTCATTGGGCAAAAGGCGTAATCGAATTCGTCAAAGCGGCTGGATTGATGCAGGGTAACGACAAAGGCCAGTTCCTGCCGGATGCTCCTATCACCCGCGGTGAAATTGCCGCTATTGCGTCCAGATATAAGAAGCTGGACACTGCGGCCATTACATCCAGCGGGTTCATGGATACCGGCAGCCACTGGGCTGCCAAGGAAATTGCGGCAGCAAGCAAGGCTAACATCATCAACGGCTATGGGGATGGCACTTACCGTCCGACGGGTAACCTGACACGCGCTGAAGCCGTGAAGGTTGTCAACCGGCTTTTCGGACGCGGGCCGCTGTACGGTGTCACAACACCGAGCTGGCCGGACGTTCCAGTGACAAACTGGGCGTTTAATGAAATTGAGGAAGCTTCCATTGACCACTTGTTCACAGTGCGGAATGAAGGTGGAGAAACACTTAGCCAGTAAAATCATTTTAACAGAGGAAGGCCGTAGCACCTGGTATAACCACAGGTGCAACGGCCTTTTTGCTTATTAATTAATTTCGATTGTCAGCGAGCTGGCGAAAGTTGCCCCTGGTGCCAGGCCGATTACGCCCTGCTTGTCCTGCAGTTCACCATCGAACGTATCGCCGTCCGCGATACCCTGCCAAGGCTCGATGCACACAAAAGGTGCATTTTTCGGCTGCCAGAGACCAAGATCGGGGAAGCCCTTGGAGGTGACGATTACGCTTTTATCTGTAAGCTTGCTTCTTAGCGCAATGCGCTTTGACTTCACATTCTGGAAGACCAGCGCACCGTCAAAGAACATTTCATGGGAGAGCGGAAGAATGCGTTCCCCTTCCAGTACCGGCTCGCTTTTGCCGCTGATGACAAGACCGGCATCGCTCAGGAACAGACGCTCGAGGTTCTCCTGTTCCGAGAACTCCAGATAATAGTCCGTGATAGCTCCTTGTCCGTCCACCGGGCAGTTGAAGGCCGGATGGGTACCGAGCTGGAAGAAGATCTGCTGCTCATCGGTATTCTCCACGCGGTAGCTGATCTCAAGCGTGCTTCCGCTCAGGATGTAGGTCAGGACCAGCTTAAATTGGTAAGGGTAGCTGGCGAGCGTCTGCTCATTCTGCGAGAGCGAGAAGACCGCATGCGTGTCGGTGGCTTCTACCAGGGTGAATTCACTGCGTCTGGCAAAACCGTGATTGCCGATCGTGTACGCCTTTCCGCCGGTCCGGATCTCTCCGTTCCGGGCTGCGCCAATAATCGGAAACAGCACCGGAGAGCGGCCTGTCCAGTACTCCGCATCCCCGCTCCAGATATATTCATTGTCCGTATCCATCCTTTTGAAGCTGACCAGCTCAGCCCCCAGTGTGCGAATGACAGCTTCGGCAGTTCCGCTGCGCAGTATGGTGTTCATTTGTCAGTTCCCCTTTCATCCTAGCTTCATCTCGTGATAGCTCATATTCTATCAAACTCTTCTGCAGTGTTGTAACACAACGTGAACATTTACAAAAAATAATTATTACAAACTGTACAATGACAATAAAAAGGATTGGTATAACATATATAGAAAGCAATAATAACATGATGATCCGAAGCGGAGGGATATATAACATGAAGCTGCAGCAGGTATTGGTGAACGGCGGGCGATTGAAGAATACCATTGAGGCGTTTGCCGATTTTGGACGTACGGATAATAATGGTGTAACCCGGCTGTCGCTGTCAGAGCAGGATGTACTGGTACGAGATTATTTTACCTCCTGTTGTGAAGAACTGGGGATGACAGTGAAGATTGATGATATGGGTACGATGTATGCCACGCTTGCCGGCAGGGAAGAGGGTCCGCCCGTAGTAATCGGCTCCCATCTGGATACGGTGAAGAAAGGCGGCAGATTCGACGGGGTGCTGGGCGTGATCGCCGGACTTGAGGTGGTAAGAACCCTGGTTGACCATGGCATTACGCCGCGCCTTCCGGTGACGGTAATGAATTTCACCAATGAGGAGGGCGCACGCTTCGAGCCTTCAATGATGGCGTCCGGCGTACTCGCGGGCAAGTTCGATAAGGCGGTGATGCTGAGGAAGAAGGACCAGGAAGGGACGACCTTCGAGGAAGCACTGCTGGCGAGCGGCTACGCCGGGGATGAGGTCAATCGGATCACCGAAGCGACGGCTTATTTGGAGCTGCACATCGAGCAGGGTCCGGTGCTGGAACGGGAGAACCTCAAGATCGGGCTGGTTGACTGTGTGGTTGGGATGGCCTGTTATGAGATTGAAGTGACAGGTGAATCAGATCATGCCGGAACGACGCCGATGGATATGCGCAAGGACGCCTTGTTTGCCGCCACCGATCTGATTACGGAGCTGCGAACCAAGCTGGGCGTGCTTGATTCCGAGCTGGTGTACACCATGGGCCGGATGAACGTGCTGCCTAATATTCATACGGTGATTCCGAATAAGGTGATTTTTACCGTGGAGGCAAGGCATAAGGACATGGATACCGTCCGTCAGGTGGAAGATATTATTGCCGGCCTGCCGGAAGAGCTGCTGGGATGTTCGGTCCAGAAGACGAAGCTATGGGGCCGCGACACCGTATGGTTTGATCCGCAGATCTGTGAGCTTGTGGAGCAGGCAGCGGTCAAGCTGGGGTATTCCCATAAAAAGATGGCCAGCGGAGCAGGCCACGATGCCCAGTTCGTAGCCGGATTCCTGCCGTCGGCGATGATCTTCGTGCCCAGCGTTAACGGCAAAAGCCACTGTGAGGAAGAGCTTACCTCCTATGAAGAATGTGAAATGGGTGTGAATGTTGTGCTGGAGACAGTATTATCAGTGCTATCCAGCTAACGCGTGTCAGTTAATATTACGCAGGTGAATTTGGCTTTCTGAGACGGAAACAGATGAATATATAGCAATGGACACCAGTAATGGTGTCTTTTTGTTGTGTGCCAGGCTGGGGTCAGCAGCTGTTAACCCTTGTCGGTTCAATGGATCCTGGGGGATGATGGTTGTTTTTTGCCAACTCCATTGTGTTAAAACACAATCATGGCAGATAAAGTTTTTCTTTTTACCCAAAATGCAAATGAAATTCGTATGTTATCATTCTTTACATAAGAGAACCACATATGATGGGAGCGATTAATAATGATCATTGGCGTACCTAAAGAAATTAAGAATAACGAAAACCGCGTAGCGATTACCCCTGCCGGAGTTGTCAGCCTGGTGGCTGAAGGACATAAAGTGCTGGTGGAAGCCGGAGCGGGAGTAGGCAGCGGATTCCTGAATGAAGAGTATGCCGCAGCCGGAGCTGAGCTGATTGCTGACGCAGCTGCTGTATGGGCAGCCGCTGAAATGGTCATGAAAGTAAAAGAGCCGCTGGAAAGCGAATACGGCTACTTCCGTCCGGGTCTGATCCTGTTCACGTATCTGCACCTTGCTCCAGAACCGGCCCTCGCATCCGCACTGAAAGACAAAGGTGTCTTCGCTATCGGTTACGAAAC
>NZ_LN831202.1:71910-72994 GCF_001368795.1 Paenibacillus ihuae | reverse complement strand
GTTACGAAACGGTTGTGGATGGACGCACACTGCCGCTGCTTACACCCATGAGCGAAGTGGCGGGACGGATGTCCGTGCAGCTCGGCGCGCAGTTCCTCCAGAAGAACTACGGCGGACAAGGCATTCTGTTATCCGGTGTTCCCGGCGTCAGCAGAGGAAAGGTCAGCATTATCGGCGGCGGTGTAGTCGGTACGAACGCAGCTAAAATGGCCATTGGCCTCGGTGCTGAGGTGACAATTGTTGACCTGAGTGCAGACCGGCTCCGTCAGCTGGATGATATTTTTGGCTCGCAGATCAGCACGCTGATCTCGAACCCTTACAACATTGCCAAAGCAGTTGCTGAAGCTGATCTGCTGGTTGGCGCCGTATTGATCCCGGGCGCAAAAGCACCGAAGCTTGTCACCGAAGAAATGGTCAAAGCCATGAAGCCGGGCTCCGTAATCGTCGATGTAGCCATCGACCAGGGCGGGATCGTAGAAACGATTGACCGTGTAACTACCCATGACAATCCGGTGTTCGAGAAACACGGCGTACTGCACTATTCGGTAGCGAATATGCCGGGAGCTGTAGCCAAAACCTCGACCATTGCTCTAACCAACGTAACGGTTCCTTATGCACTGCAAATAGCCAATAAAGGTGTATTCCAGGCGATCGAGGACAATGCCGGCCTGAAGAGCGGCGTCAACGTAGCCAACGGCAAGATCACCTGCCAGGCCGTGGCGGAAGCTCTTGGGGAAGAGTGCTTCACGGTAGAGAAAGCAGTAGAGCAAGAGTTCACTCTGATCTAGTATGTGCTAAGCTAAGCCCCGGAGAGAAATATAAATGGGGCATGAGTGGGAGATGGGGAGCGGTGTCGGCATTCCGCTGAGCCAGACTTGAGGACATACTGGCATTTAGGAGCTTAAAGGGAACAGAGGGGTATTTCCACTTCAGTCCGGTGAGTAATCACCGGGCTTTTTCTGCAGGTAGAGTAAGAGGAGGATTAAAAGCTTTAGAAGTCTAGGGTGAGAAGATGCTACTTCCCCGGAATGAGCGGGAATGAGTGGATGCTCGGAATGAACGGGAAAAATCCCGCTGAAATCCC
>NZ_LN831202.1:57127-71884 GCF_001368795.1 Paenibacillus ihuae | reverse complement strand
CGGAATCGGGGAAAGTGCCGGAATGAGCGGGAAAAATCCCGCTGAAATCCCCGGAATCGGGGAAAGTGCCGGAATGAGCGGGAAAAATCCCGTTGAAATCCCCGGAATCGGGGAAAGTGCCGGAATGAGCAGGAAAAATCCCGTTGAAATCCCCGGAATCGGGGAAAGTGCCGGAATGAGCGGGGGGATGGCGGGTAGCTCTGTCAGCCGGACGAGGCCAATTAGCCGAAACCGGATTTATTTGGACATAATCGCCCTTTTCATGTTAGGTTTTCTCGCATATTATCCTAGTCAGCCGGAAATCTGAGTAATATAATGTAAACACCTAAACGTGCAAGATTCGGTTATTCTTCGGGCTGGGGTGGGAACATTGACAGAATCAGGGCCAACATTTGATCGTTTTTTTGACAGCATGGAATCCTTGGCGGATACCATTAGTGAATCGCTGCAGTCGCAGGTGACGATTGAGGACAGCAACCACCATGTCATCGGCTACAGCTCCCATCAGTTCGAGAGCGACCCTGCGCGCATCTCCACGATTATCGGTAAACGGGTGCCGAACACGGTCATCATCGGACTCCGCAAAAAAGGTGTCATGCACCAGCTGGAGAACGCGGCGCATCCGATCCGCATTCCGGCGGTGATGGAGGTCGGGCTCGGACCGAGGCTGGCCATGTGCATCAAGCACCAGCAGGAGATTCTGGGTTACATCTGGGTAGTGGACCGGGGAAATCTCGCCGAGGGCTATGCCGAGGAGATTGTCGAGAAGGCGGCCGGCATCGCCGGGCGTTATCTGCTGAAGCAGCGCGGCTGGAAGACCAAGCAGGATAAGGCTTTCGAGGACTTCTTCTGGAAGCTGCTGACCTCGCATTATGATACGGAGCCGCGCATCCGCCAGGAAGCGGAAGCCTGGTCGATCCTGCTGCCGGAGAGCTACTACATCGGAGTGCTGGAGAGCGATAAGATCATCGACGAGCACTTTCTGCTGCGTTTCCGGCAGGTGATGGATGCCTATGCCGGGCAGCGTCTCCTGTTTCTGACGGCTGAGCATAACCGGCTGATTCTGCTGTTTTCTTTTGTTTTTCCGGTAGAGGGAACGGAAATTCTGTCCTCTTTTGTGAACAAGCTGCTCGCGGATATGAGCCGCAGTGAAGGCTGCCGGCTGGCCGCCGGCTGCAGTCCGGGGTACAGGGAATATACCTCTGCCGCTCTGGCCTACCGCGAGGCACTGTCGGTGCTGGAGATCAAGAAGCTGCTTCCCTACCATGCCCGGGGGCTGCTGCTCTACGAGCAAATCGGCTTTTGGGCTCACATTCCGGCTATCATGGAACAGAAGCGCAGCCGGACCCGCCGGAGTGCGCTGCTCCATCCGCTTAAACTGCATGACCGTGAGCATAAAAGTGATTTTCTCAAGACGATCGCCGTGTATTTAACGCTGGACGGCAATCTCAAGGAGTCGGCTGCTTTTCTGCATATTCATACCAACACCCTGATGTACCGGCTGAACCGGATCGCCGAAATTACCGGCAGAAGCCTGAAAGAAACCGACTACCGTACCTCGGTTTATCTGGATATTCTCACCGAGGAAACGGCGCAGGTGAACAGCTGGTTTCAGTTTCACGAGGATACAGGCAGTGCGGCGTCCACGTCGTAGTGCTTCATAAGGAAGAGTCCAGTCCCCGGCAAGGGGGATTTGGACTCTTTTTTGATGCTCCGCACCAACAGAGGTGCTGACACGTACAATAACCTATATTTTGTGAATGAATCAGGAAAGGGGCTGACAGAATGGGGATTGGCTACGGCTCACCCGGCGGTTCAGACTTTGAGCGGAACATGCGGGCGGGAATCATTGCGGCGGCGAAATCAATGAGTGTTGGCGGAACGGACTTCTCCGATTTTAAGAACTCCCGCTGCAATCCGAAATACTGGAACCGTACGGTTAACGGCGGATTTGAATTGAAGGCGGGGGTACGCCCATCGGCAGCGATCAACGATATTTTTGAGAACGGGCCGCTTTATGCCTTCGAATGTGCAATGGCGATGGTGATGATTCTATATAAAGCAACGATTGGTGCAATTGGGGCGGAAGCGTTTGACCGCTATTTCACCGACCTGTTCCTGTGGGACTGGAATTATGACAAAAATCTGCAGATGATCACCACGTTCCAGCAGTTTGAGATGCAGCCGGGCGATGTGGTCTATTTCAGGAATCCCGATCATGACCCGGATTTGCCCGAGTGGCAGGGGGAGAACGCAATCATGATGGGTCCGGACCGCTACTACGGACATGGACTGGGCATCAAAAGCGCAGAGGAAATGATCACCGCGCTTAACCGGAAAAGAGTGCCGGGCAGCCGGACATCGGCTTATTTGACCGACGAGGCGCTCCATCCGAATTTTGATTATATCAGCACGCTTGCCATGAGAGGTAATCTCCCTAAGGAAGGTAAAGACGGGCAGAACGCCATCTTCTCCAGAATCGGAGTGCGCACCTATATCTATAAATAGCTGAACTAGGAGGAGCTATCCTTGCCTGAGCGGTATTTGAGCGGATGCACCCCGACTGTTTTTTTGAAGACAGTACTGAAATAATGGGGGTTCTCATAACCGACCCGCTCGGAGATCTCCATCACTTTAAGATCGGTTGTCAGCAGCAGCTCCTTGGCCTTGCCCATGCGGATTTTGGTGATATAGTCGGTGATCGTCTCGCCGGTCTCTTTCTTAAAAATCAGGCTGATATAGTTGGGGGTCAGGAAGACCTCTTCGGCAATTTTGGTAATGGAGAGCTCCCGGGCGTAGCCTTCCTGCACGATTGTTTTGATCCGGCTGATGGCCCGGCTGTTTTTGGAAGTGTTTTTGCCTGCGACATAAGTGCTGAGGTCATGAAAAAGCTCCAGCATATACGCCTTAAGCCCGGCAATGCTCTTCTGGGTATATAGCGTATCCATAATCGTCATCCGGTCACTCAGTACCTCTTCAATATTCTCGTCAATCTCATAGAGCGTCCGGGCTGAGGTGAAAATCATCTCCGCACAGATGCTCTGTACATAATCGATTTGCAGCCGCGGTCCCGCAAGCTTGGTGAACAGTGTATCCAGCAGCTCCATCACATTGTCCGTATGCCCAGCCTTCAGCTCATTCATCAGTCGGGCATGGAATGTATAGAAGAAAGTACTCTGCAGCGTCTCAGTATCCGGCTGAATGTCTTTGAAGTACAGGACAGAAGCGTGGCCGGTATAAAATTTGTGGGCCAGCGCAGCAGTGGCCTCCTTGTAGGAATCCTCAAGCTGTCCAGCCAGGGAGCAGGCCCGGCCGATACCGATGGAGGCGTCCAGCCGCAAATATTCCCCAATGCTGCTAATCATCTTGTTGCAGAGGCCGGTGAGAGGTTCTCCGGCAGGGTCCTCCGGTGAGCAGAATATCATAATGAATTCATTCTCGCCGGCCACAAAGCTGACCGCGCACGGGTGGGCGCTTATGATTTCGTCCATAATATTCCGGATGGAAAAGTAGAGCAGCTGCTTATATTCCTCCGAGAACCTGGCGACGGCGCTCAGGTAGTCATCAAGCTCCAGTACGCCAACCGTTAACCGGTCACCTTGCCTGAAGGGCAGGTTGAAATAAGTGATTTTATCCCATATTTCCTGTTCGTTCCGGTATAAGCCGAATATGAGATTCTGCAGAAATTTCTCGCGGATCAGCGGCATGTTGTCCTGAAGCTGCTTACCCAGATGCTGGAGATTCAGCCGGTTGTCGCGTTCGTGGTGGATGCGGTCAGTGACTTTCCGGAAAAGCTCCCTGATCTCATCCAGCTTCACCGGCTTCAGGATATAGCCTTCAGCGTTCACCTTCATGGCATTCTGGGCATACGCGAAATCCTGGGCGCCGCTGATGATGATGATTTTGGTTGGACAATCCGCGTCCTTGAGCTTCTCGGCGACCTGGAGGCCGTTCAGAAAAGGCATCATAATGTCGGTGAACAGAATATCCGGCTTAAGCTCCATACATAAATCATAGGCTTCCTGGCCGTCTGAGGCCTCCCCGATAATCTCAATGCCGAACTCTTCCTGCCACTTGAACACCTGGATCAGGCTGCGCCGGATAAACGGCTCATCATCCGCTACGATCATGGTCAACATCTTCGATCACCTCATTCCATGTAGTAACGACCGGAAACCGGATCATGGCCAGTAGGCCGGAGTGATCCTCGTTATTGGCATAATAACGGATGCCATAGGCCTCCCCGAAAAATTGCTGGATTCTTGTATGCACATTACGGATGCCGTAGGACTGGTTGCCGGGCTGCTGATCGGTCAGCAGCAGGTTCAGCCGCTCAGGATCAGCACCGACCCCGTCGTCAAAAACGGAAACGAACAGGACTTCCTGGGCAGAAGTCACCCGGATGCGGATTTTTCCTTTGCCGCGGCGCTGCTGAATCCCGTGAATAATCGCATTCTCCACCAGCGGCTGAATGCTCAGCTTGACCACCAGGCATTCCGTAAGTAACCGGGGGTCCACGTCTTCCAGCTCGTACTCCAGCTTATCCTGGAAGCGGAACTGCTGGATGCCGAGATAGCTCTCCACCTGCTTCAGCTCATCGCGCAGCGGGATGATATTCCGCCCTTTACTCAGGCTGTATCTGAAAAAATCAGACAGCGATGTCACCATACTGCTGATCTCGGGAACGTTATGGTTGATCGCCAGCCAGTTGATCGAATCCAGCGTATTATAGAGAAAATGCGGATTGATCTGAGCCTGGAGTGTTTTTAGCTCGGCTTCTTTTTTGCGCAGCTCGGTGACATACAGCTTGTCGATCAGCGCCTTGATCTGCTGCAGCAGCTTGTTGTAGCGGTTGAATAAATAGGAGAATTCGTCCTTGCGTCGGTAGCGGATGATGATGTTGAAGTTACCGCTTTCGGCATGGGACATCGACTGGATGAACTTGCGGATCGGCGCAGAGATATTTTCCGACAGCAGCAGGGCCATCGTCAGTGACACCAGCATGCAGATGCCGATCACGACATACATGACCCGCTGGAAGGAGGCCAGTTCCCCGTTAAGCTCGCTGACCGGAGAGAAAGAGAGAATCGTCCAGCCGGTAGCCTGAATATTCTGGTAGGAGACAAGCATCTTCTCGCCGCTGATGACGTGGCGGAAGGAATGAAAGGTGCCGGAGTCTGCATCGGCCGGGCTTATTTTGCTGAAATAATCCCGGGTGCTGATGTTCTGGCCGATCAAGCCCTCCTCAGGGCTAATGGCAATGGTCCCTGTCTGGTCAATGATATAGATCCGGCTGCCGGGGGTAGGCTTGTAATGATCCAGCAGTGTGCTGAATTCGCTCACCGGAATATCAATCGTAAGCAGGCCGGCGAAGGGCAGCTGGGCATGCCGGATGCCGAACAGGCGCTTGGCGAACTTAATGGTAAATCTTGAATCCAGTGAGCTGAGCCCGACGACGGTGAAATCGGACTTGGCCGGAATGGCCAGATACCAGGGCTTCAGCGAGATCTGATCGATATTAAACACGCGTCTGGAGAAATTATACTGGGTATATTCCGGGCGGTTCAGCATGTAGAGCATTGGCACAAAGCTGCTTCCCGAGGTTCCGTTCGCCGGGAAATTCTCCAGGATTTTGTTGAGGGCGGCCAATTCATTAATGATTCCGGTACTGTCGGTAGGGCGGTTAGAGGAGATCAGATCGGCGAATTCGGTATTGAGGTAGAGGGCGATCATCGAATTGTTGGCGCTGGTGAATCGCTGATCCAGGTTATCCTGTACCAGATTAAGATTGTTCTCGATCGATGTATTCACATTTCGGGTGATAATATCGGCGGATTTGTTGTATACGGTGATGGATATAATCGTCGTAGGAAGCAGGACCAGGAACAGGAAATAGAGGATCAGCCGGCTGCGGATACTGAAATTATACAGAAAGAGGGTTTTAGACAGAGTGTCAAATAATTTCTTCAGTGGAATCCTCCCCCGTCCCGGAGAATAATCTTCACTTGCCATTTATCGGATAGTATTGGAATATATTTAATAATGGAATATATTAACCAATAGCTGGTATCCATTGTAAGGTGTGCCAAGACGCGCTGTCAACGCAGGAGGTAATAATGAAACGAATCCTCGTCTTTAGTATGGCTGTTTTGCTCTGCGGGCTGGTGGTCTATGCGATCGCCTATGACCGGCCGCTGCTGGTTGATTTCGCACCTGAGCCTGTTCCCGAAGCGCAGCCGCGCACCCAGATCCGGATCGCCCTCTATGACTGGACGGAGAATCTGGAAGTGAAGAATGCGATTAACCAATATAACAAAACGAACCCGGACGGGATTGAGATTAGTATTATGAATATCTCTACGGATGTATATGATGATACGCTGAATATGCTGATGACCTCGGGACAGGGGCCGGATGTGTTCAGTGTTGACAATGCCTGGCTGGCTACTTATGTGAACAAAGGGTACCTGGCTAATCTGTCCTCCGCGCTGACGCCCGGGGACATGAACAGATTTCCGGACTGGGCCAGAGCCTATGCGGAAAGCTCCTTGTTCAAGGGCGGAATTTATTTCATGCCCTCCAGCATTGAAACCGTTCGGCTGATCTACAACAAGCAGCTGTTCCGGATTGCCGGCCTTGATCCGGAGCTGCCGCCGGCGACCTTTGCCGATATGAAGTCGGCTGCCGGTAAGATCAGCCAGGCCGGAGTCGGGGTGAACAAATACGGGTTCGCGCTTGCGGCCGGCGACAGCCAGTACAGCCTGCAGACTGGGCTGGAGCTGTCGAATACGTACAGCGGTGTGTATCTGTATAATTACCGGAGCGGTTATTACGACCTGAACGGTTATAAGCCATGGCTGCAGATGCTCCTGGATATGAAGGCACAGGGCAGCCTGTATCCGGGAGAGACTCTGCTCAAGCGCAACAGTGCCCTGCGCCAGTTCGCTGACGGCAATATCGGCATGATGTATGTAACCAGCAAAGACTATGTGAAATTGCAGGAATATATGCCAAAGGATGACTGGGGGGTAGCAATGCCGCCGGTGACGGAGGCCTCCAAACTTGGGGCCGGGGCATTAATGATGATTCCGCACTCTCCGCTCGTTGTGAACAGCGCGGCTGCAGACCGTGAGGCAGCGATTAAGGTCTGGACCTTCCTGCAGTCAGAAGAATTCCTGACGATCCTGTTCCACCAGGCATTGGCCCTGCCGGTTGTTGACGGCATTCTTAATCTGCCAAACATGGCTCCCGGCCTGGCCCACTTTACGGAATTCTATCCGACGGCGGCTGATTCGATCTATCCGCTCCCGCCGCAGATCATGGACCAGTATGATCCGAGCACCGTGTCGATAGAGCCGCGGGATGCAGGCGACCGCCCGCGGCTGCAGCTGTATCTGCAGATTATATCCGGCGAGAAGAGCTTAAGTGAAGCGCTGAGCGGCGAAACTGCCCGGCTGAATCAGATGCTGGATATCGCGGCAACAGGGTACTCTTTTAAGCATGAGGAATATATTTATCCGGGGTTTGATCCGAAGGACCCGTTGAAGGCGCAGAGTCTGGAGCAGATACTGAGCTTAGAGAAGAAGTAAGGAATGTAGTCTGGCATTCGATGTGCAAAGAGCTGTCCACTATTTATAACGGTGGACGGCTCTTTTTATGCGGATCAGGCATGGAGGGGCTGCGATGTAAAACTGTATAGATTATCGAACTTTTATTATAGATGGTCTTATTTAGCAAATCGGCTGCTCCGGCTACACTTAAGACATGAAGAGAGAGAATGATGGAATCAGGAGGCGTAAGTGATGATTACTCAAGGGAAAAGGAGTACGGTCCGTACGGTGCAGAGCCAGCCGGTGCGGCTCCCCGCCAAGAAAGGCTCCGTATTCAAGCATTTGCTGAAGCATAAGGTGCTGCTGCTCATGCTGCTGCCGGGCGTTGTCTTTTTGCTCATCAACAATTACCTGCCGATGTTCGGGATTATCATTGCCTTCAAGAATATCAACTACGTGGACGGGATACTGGGCAGCCCGTGGGTCGGACTGGATAACTTCAGGTTCCTGTTCGCAACCTCGGATGCGTGGATCATTACGCGCAACACGGTGCTGTACAATTTCGTGTTTATCATTCTCAATCTGGTCTTTGCGGTATCGATCGCGATCGCCCTGAATGAGCTGAGAAATAAGCTGGCGGCCAAATTTTATCAGAGCATCATGTTCTTCCCCTACTTTTTGTCCATGGTCGTTGTCAGCTACCTCGTGTTCGCTTTTCTCAATGTTGAATACGGTTTCATCAATAAAGGCGTACTGTCCCTGTTCGGGCTTAATGAGCTGAACTGGTATTCCGAGCCGAAGTACTGGCCGTTCATTCTGCCGCTGATCAACCTCTGGAAAGGGGTCGGCTATGGCTGTGTAATTTATCTCGCGGCGATCATCGGTATTGATTCCGAGTATTATGAGGCCGCGCTGATCGACGGCGCCAGCAAGTGGAAGCAGATCCTGCATATCACGATTCCGCTGATCCGGCCGGTCATTATCATCACCACTATTCTGGCGATCGGCGGTATTTTCCGCTCCGACTTCGGGCTGTTCTACCAGACAACGCTGAATTCCGGGGCGCTGTATCCGACAACGCTCGTCATTGATACCTACGTCTATAACGCGCTGATCAACATGGGCAACCTCGGCATGTCCGCAGCGGCAGGCTTATATCAGTCATTGGTCGGATTTTTCCTGGTGCTCGGCTCGAACTGGATCGTGCGCAAGGTTGATAAGGATCAGGCTGTTTTCTGAGTAAAGAAAGATTAGGAGGAGAGAAATGCTGTGACCAATAATGAAATCTCCAAATTCACCAATATGCTGCTCCATCTTATATTTATCATCCTGACGATCACCTGCCTGCTGCCGATTGTACTGGTCTTCATGATCTCCATTACCGATTACGATACGATTGTCCTGAACGGGTATCAATTTTTCCCGGAGAAGCTCAGCCTGGAGGCGTATTCCTATATCTTCAAGGATTATACCGTCATTGTAAAAGCCTATGGGGTGTCTATTTTTGTCACAGTAATCGGTACACTGCTGAGTGTATTTATTTCTTCGCTGTATGCGTATCCGATTTCCCGGGCGGACTTCAAATATCGCGGCATTTTCGCCTTTCTGATCTTTTTTACGATGCTGTTCGGCGGGGGTCTGGTGCCCTGGTACATGGTGTACACGCAGGTGCTCGATCTCAAAAACTCGGTCTGGGCGCTGATCGTTCCGATGCTGCTCTCTCCGTTCAATGTGCTGATTATGAAAACCTATTTCCAGATGTCCGTGCCCCCGGCACTGATCGAAGCCTCCAAAATTGACGGGGCCGGCGAGCTGAGAACCTTTTTCCGGATTGTTTTCCCGCTGTCCCTGCCGGTCTTTGCCACGATTGGGCTGTTCAACACTCTGCATTACTGGAACGACTGGTTCAACAGCATGATCTTCATTACCGACACCGATCTTTATTCCCTGCAGTACCTGATGTACAAAATGATCTCCCAGGCGGACTATTTGAGCCGCAACGGGGCTTTGATCCAGGGCTCGGCCACCGAGCTGGCCAAACTTCCGGGGGAGACGATCCGCATGGCGATGGCCCTGATCGGGATTGGTCCGATCGTGCTGGCGTATCCGTTTTTCCAGCGCTATTTCATCAGAGGCTTAACGCTTGGCTCCATTAAGGGCTAACCTCGGCTGACGCCGATTAGCATATATTTTTCAAGTAAGAGGGAGGAAAAGAGTAATGGCAATTAAAAAAGGCACGGGTCTAATGCTATCACTTGTTTTGATGATCGGGCTTACACTAAGCGGGTGCGGAGGAAATACGAATAACACCAAAAACGCCGCCCCTGAGGCCACGGCAAAAAGCACCACCGCTCCAGCCACCAGCGCCACTGAAACCGCTGCCCCCACTGAAAAAACGAATGAGCTGGAGCAGGTTGAGCTGTCCCTGTATCTGCCCGGCGGGCCGGATAAGGACGTAGCGTCCGTAGAGCAGGAGATCAATGCTTATTTGAAGGATAAAATCAACGCCACCATCAAAATCAACCAGCTGAGCTGGGATAAACCGGCTGACAAAGTCAATCTGATGATCCAGTCCGGCGAAGTCTTCGACATGGTCTATACCTGGAACTTCATGACCAATGCCGCGAAGGGTGCGTATGCCCCGCTGGAGGAATTGCTGGATAAGTACGCCAAAGAAACCAAAGCACAGATTAATCCGGCGTATCTGCAGGCTGCCACTGTAAACGGACATTTGTATGCGATTCCAACGGAAAAAGAACTGGGCCAATCCGTCGGTTTTGCCTTTGATAAAGCGATCGTCGACAAGTACGGCTTTGATGTGAACAGCATTACGAAGCTGGAAGATATTGAACCTATGCTCAAGGTCATTAAGGAAAAAGAGCCGGGCATGTCCCCCTTGTTCATGAACCATACGGACAGTCTCAACTGGTTCACAGCGTATCCGGAAAGCGAGGACCTCGACGGCAGCAATGAAATTCCGACCCTGCTGGATTACAAAACGATGAAGGTATTCAACGAATACGATACTCCGGAAATCCTGGAACGGCTGAAGCTGATCCGCAAATGGTACGAAGCCGGCTATATCAATAAGAATGGGGCCACGGACAAAACAGAGCTGAAGGATGCTGTAAAAAGCGGCAAAGCCTGGTTCGTCTACGGTAATATGAACCCGACCTCCACCAACGACTGGACACGTCTGGCTGAGAAGCCAATGATTATCAAAACCCTTCTGCCGGTGCAGGTAGGCACGAAGAGTCTGCAAGGCTCGATGCTGGCCATCTCCAGAACCTCCAAGAATCCGGAGCGGGCGATGATGTTCATCAACCTAATTCATACCGATCCCGTACTGTATAACCTGCTCACCTTCGGTATTGAAGGCAAACACTACAAGAAGCTGGATGCGAACACTGTAGAGTTCATTCCGGACAGCGGCTACAACTCCGTCTCTTCCTGGATGATCGGGAATGTGCTGCTCAACTACTTGAATAAGGATGAGGATCCAAGACGGGTGCAGCTGTACAAAGACTGGAACGCCAACTCCAAAACCTCGCCGGTCATCGGATTCGTCTTTGATTCCACAAAGGTGCAGTCGCAGATCGGGGCGCTGATCAATATTACGAAGCAGTATAAGAACACCCTGTACTCCGGGGAAAAAGATCCTGAACCGATCCTGAAGGAAATGAACAGCAAGCTGAAAGCTGCCGGACTGGATGCTGTAATCACTGAGATTCAAACGCAAATGGATGCATTTCTGGCCGCCAAATAAGAAACTGAAGCAGTAGCAGACCCGGTCTCCGGCAAGCGTCTTGATTTAAGCCGCTTGCCCGGTTACCGGGTATTCATATTCGCAGAGCCAGCACTTGGGGTGCCCTAATCTTATTTAGAGAAGAGGGTGTTAATGTGCGAATTCATAAAAGTACAGCAAAACTGCTTATCCTGTTATTGGTAATGACCACGTTTATTGCACCAGGCGGACCTGGGGCAAAAGCTGCCTCACCCGCTGCCTCGGCTGTGCTGGAAGTACAGCCAAATGCAGAGCCGGTGGAGCAGGTCTTAAGCCCGGATACGGTAACTAGCGCTACTTACGAGCCGCCGATGAGCTTGTTGTGGCAGGTAGGTAATAAGAACAACAGCTCATCTGAATTTGCCGATTATAACAACGTATACAGCAATGTATACAGCAGTGTATATGAAAATGTATATGGATCCGTATATGAAAAAGCATTTAGCGAAAAGCTCACTCTCCCCGTACCTACCGCAAGGTGGAGCTCGATCTCCAAAGGAATGAAGGCTGATGCCAACGGCACAATGAAGCTCACGTACCAGCTGGCGCAGGTTCCTGAGTTTGGGATTCAATTCAGCTTCAAGGTCATTGATGCCAGCACGGCCATTCCCCAACTGGCGGTATTCTCCAACGGCCTGATGAGCGGGCTGATTCAAATTACCGGCTTGAACAATGGTGAAACCGCTTTAATGGACACCTGGAAGCAGACCTACAAGCTCTATATCCCCAAGGAACAGCTGCATATCGGCAAAAATGTGCTTACGCTGGCTGTAGACCGGGGTTTGTATGCGGACCCGCAGGCCCCCGGGTATACCGGAGACCAATATTTATGGTTCGAATGGGATTATTTCAGGCTGGATGCGCTGAATTCGCCGGCGCTTGAGCCGGTTCATGGCCGGTATATCCATCTGGGCAGCACCTTGGCCGCGTCCACCTTCAAATATGACGAGCATGCAATCCGCCATCTGGCTCCGATGACCAAATGGATGGGCATTGCCTACAGCGGCAACTGGATGCGGGCCTCCTTCTGGTCGGACACAAGCAGCGGCTGGGACCCGCAGGGGCGCAATTATCTGAGTGCACTGCGTGACCTTAATCTGGAGCCGATGCTGAATATTATCGGCGGCAACTGGAAGAGCAATTCGGAGCTGGCGGGCGGCACGATACCAGCGGCACTGAGGAGCTATTATGCTGCTTTCGTCAGCAAGTTCGGCGACCTGTATCAGTATGCCGAGACGGGCAATGAGCCGGGACTGTTCGGCTGGGCCCAGCAGGCGGTGGTGGCGATCCATGAGCTGATGGATGAGGAGCGGCAGAGTAACAGCCAGCCTTACCTTAAGATTGTGGCACCGGGCTGGGCGTATTGGCCTTACAACGGGACACCCGACGGCTGGGAACGGGATGCGGAGCAGCGCCGGGAAATTGAGGAGCTGTCCGATGTGACCAACGGGCACAGCTATGGCGGCACAGGCGTGCAGCCGTTGCCTGGTGCGAGTCTCTATGAGAATCTGCGTGTGTATAATCAATCGGATGAAGGCTTTGGCAAAAAAATGGCGATGAGCGAGACCGGCGCCAATGACAATCATTCCGACAACACCAAATACGGCACATATGCTTACAGGTTTGCCGCTGCCTTTGACCGGGAGATGCGCGGCGACATCGGCTATGCGGACCATATTATGCAGCATGCAGCCTTCTTCAATGACGGTACGGAATTTGGACTGTTCGGCTCCGGCATTAACTGGAATACTCACCGGTTTGAAGATACGGTGGCCGTGCCAGCTAATCAGAATGAGGGGGGAGAGACAAGGCTGAAGACCTTCCGCAGATTGGCTGCAGCATACGCGACCCATGGAAGCCCGCTCAGCTACAAGGTGGTGAATACCTTTGCCTTAAACGGTAAAAAAGCCTATTTCCGCGCAGTCGATACCTCGGCGCTCGGCACCTCAACCGTTGGAGCCTCGGCAGATAAAATCCTGCTGAACTTCGTCAACTTCGAGAAGGAGCCGTTGACGATGCGGGTGAAGGTGAAGATGCCGGCCAGCGGAACCTACACCGGTGAAGTGTTCGGGGCAGGCAACAGCTATGCTGCTGCACATTCTACGGTGCAGCTCACGGCAACTCCGCATCTCACCCTTAACGTGACTCTGGGGGCCGGCGAAACGGTGCAGTATATCCTGGATGAACTGGAGACAATCGCTCCTACTATTCCAACCGGCGCTGCTGCGGCGGCTGTAAGCCATGAACAGATCAGAGTGAGCTGGAATGCTTCGACCGACAATGATACGGTGACCGGATACCGCGTATTCCGGGACGGAGGAGCAGAGCCGGTGATGACCGTGCCGGGACAGCTTACGTTTTTTGATGACTACAGCGTTGCCCCGGAAACAGCATACAGCTACAGGGTGCAGGCAGTGGATGACTCGGGCAACGTATCTGCCTTAACGCCTGACGTATCGGCGACTACTCTGGCTATGCCTATTACACCGCATGTGGCGGGGGACCCCACGAAATTCGAGGCAGAAGCTGCTGCGTTTGCCCTGCCGTTAAGAATCGGCACCAACAATCTCGCTTCCGGCAAAAAGGTTGTGGAGCAGACCCACGGCGGTCCGATTTCGATCCAGGGCTTCTATTCGGCCTCCGGAGGCAGTTATACCTTAACTATTGCATACGCTTCCAATCAAGATTCGAAAAAGAATATTTATGTCAACGGGCAAAAGCTCTCGACCATTTCATTGCCGACCACAGGAAGCTGGACCAGCAATATTACAGCTAGACAGTATGGCATCACACTTCAGCCGGGGTATAACACGATTACCTTTGCTTCCGGCGGAAACGGGGCAAATCTCGATTATTTCAGGCTGGAGGAGGGGGCCTTTGTTCCGGTGTCAGCCTGGTATACGGTAGCGCATGACAATGCTTATATCGACTATAGCGGGTTTGAGCCGGCTCCGAATGGAGTGTCTCATGTGACCTATTCGCCGGATGCCACGGCGGTGATTAATTTTAACGGCATCGGCGTCCGCTGGAGATCGGACATCAAGAGCGATATGGGCAGCGCGGATGTCTATGTGGATGGGGAGCTGAAGGCAACCGTGGTTATTCCACAGGCCGGTCTTGAGGGCGACAATAAGATTGTCTACGAGCTGACCGGACTGGATTACGGGCTGCACCGGATTGAGGTAATCGCGCGTGAGGGGACAGTTATGGTCAGCAGCTTCCAGTTCGAGGGGTATGAAGCCACGCTGCCTGTTCCGGGCCCGGACCTGACCATTACGGACATCGGCTGGAATATCGTGAATAGCGATGGCTCGCCTTCAAGCCATACGGCGCCTCAGCTGGGGGACTCCTTAATTTTCTGGGCTAAGGTCAAAAATATCGGCGTACGCCCGACTCCGCTGAACGCTTCCACCGGGCTTGGCC
>NZ_LN831202.1:46510-55894 GCF_001368795.1 Paenibacillus ihuae | reverse complement strand
GATTACGGGCGGTGCCTTCTCCGTCAACGGCGGGGTCGTCTCCTGGTCGGATACGAACAACAGCGTCATCCAGCCGGGGGAAGAGGTTACACTGACCGCAAACAGCAGCGCCCAGGGAACGCCGCGCTGGACGGTCCCGACGATCGGCGATTTCACGGTCCAATTCTTCGTCAATGATATCTGGCGCTACGAGGAAATGAACAAGGAGAACAATAAATTGTCTGAAACGCTGCATATCAGCCTGCCCTGACGGGCAGCAGTGATTAGGCAGCATTGATTAGAGAGCAGTGATCAGATAGCAGGAATCAGATAGCGATGCTGCTGAATCGGCAATCCCCGTTTTCCTGCAAGTTACGGGAGGCGGGGTTGCTGCTACATAGATTAAACTAAATATTGGATAAAGTGATTTTTTTACATTTATGCAACAAATATTGATTTCCGTTACAAACCAATTCGAAGATGAGGACTTACCGCGCTCTCCAACTCGATTGTGATTCAGTGGTAGTTATATTAAATCATAGACTGTACATTGTTCTATAGTATTAGTAAATTCGTAGAGATAAGAACATACTGAGAGTTTATAAGAGCAGTCAAGGTTATACTGTTTAAAAAATACTGTATTCTCCGCTCCATCAATAAATATTTCCTTAGATGAGTTCATGAAGATACTAAAAGAATTAAGGGGGATAAACAGCCCTCTTCCAATTGCTTTAATATAACTTTCTTTTAAAGTCCACAAATCGTAAAAATAGAATAATTTTTTATCGATATCAATCAGATTTGTTAAATCGGTAATTTCCCTGGATGAAAAATATTTTTTAGCGATTTCGAAGTTAATTGGTTTTATTTCCTCTATATCTATTCCAACATTTGTTTCTCCGAATACTGAGACAACCCAATCCCCAGAATGTGCTATGTTAAAGTGTACTCCAAAAGAAGGATCAGTATAGGGTTTGCCATAGCTGCTCAATTCTATTTTCATTTGATTATTGTGAAAACCGGTTAATTGTTTAAATTTATATCTAATCAAAGCATCACCCAAGAGAGTACGATAAGAATCTTCCATTCTATAGAAGCGGCTGATTCTTTCCTTCTTTCTTTCTTCGACGTTACTAAGAAATAAAGAATATATTTCAGGTTCCATGTATTTCGGGACTTTTATTGCAGTCACTATAACTATATCGAACACCACCATTAGTCAATTTCATCAATATATTAACATTATTTGGACTAAGTCTCAAAATATAAAAATGTTTGAAAAGCATTGGTTCATCCATGAACACCACATTCGAGTACCGATTATAGAATTTTGAACTTATTTCATAGTTGCCTTTATTTAGAGCTGCACCGCTATTCGTTACACTTGGAGTAGAAATGACCGGGAGGAATCGGGATCATGCGGAGGCCGTTAACGAAGGATGAGCAGGATTGGGTGGAGCATACTTTACAATCCATGAGTGTGCGGGAAAAGATCGGGCAGACGATGCAGGACCATGCCGGCCGGCTGCCGTTCAAGGCCACAGATGAGGATGAAGTCAGAGCGTACCTGGAGAAATATCCGGTAGGCAGCTTTTTTATCGGCGGAGAGGTGATCCAGAAGGCTGCGGGCAAAGCCGGGGAATACCGGGAATGGGTAGAGCTGCTGCAGAGGGTCAGCAAATTCCCGCTGCTGTTCTCCGGCGATCTGGAATTCGGCGCGGGTTCAGCAGTGAAAAGCCTGACGGCGTTCCCGCCGCTGCTCGCACTCGCTGCAGCCGATGATGAAGCGCTGGCTTACGAATACGGCAAATATACCGCGATCGAGGGCCGGGCGGCCGGGTTCACCTGGGCGCTGGCGCCGGGGACGGATCTGCTGCTGAACTGGATGAATCCGGTGATCACGACCCGCTGTCTGGGCGATGAGCCCGGGCGCGCTCTGCGTTTGTCCGCGGCTGTGGTGCGGGGGATGCAGGATTACGGAATTGCCGCCTGCGCCAAGCATTTTCCGGGTGACGGGGTGGATTACCGGGATCAGCATATCATTACCACGGTCAACAGCCTGCCGGAGGAGGAATGGTGGTCCACCTATGGCAAGGTCTCACAGCATTTGATCGATCAAGGGCTTATGTCGTATATGACGGGGCATATTGCACTTCCATGGATGGAAGGGGCCGCAGTGCAGGGCCGGAAGCCGGTTCCGGCAACCGTCTCGCGGCGGATTACTACGGATTTGCTGCGCGGGCGGATGAGCTTTGAAGGCGTAGTGCTTTCCGATGCGCTGGATATGGGCGGATTCCTGGCCTGGGGAGATTATGAGCAGCGGATGGTGGACTGCCTGAACAGCGGGACGGATGTGCTGCTGTGGCCGGGCATAAGGTATTTTGAAACCATGGAAAAGGCGCTGGCACAAGGGGCGGTAACGATGGAACGGCTGGATGCCAGTGTACGGCGGATTCTGGCCATGAAGGCAGAGCTGAGCCTCCAGCATTTGGATGCACAGGGACGGGACCCACTCGCTGTCCCGCTGCTGAATGATAAATTGAAGCCGGAGCAGGACCGGCAGGCAAGAGAGCTGAGCAGACAGCTTGCGGAGAAATGTATCACGCTTGTACGCAACCGGGCAGATATCCTGCCGCTGGATCCGCAGACGACCCGCAGGGTGCTGGTCATCATGTTGAACAAAGTAACACAGGGACGGGTCTTTGAGCGGATGGGTCTGTTCGTTGATCAGCTCCAGGCAAGGGGGCTGCAGGTGGATATTCTCGATGAATTCGAGCCGCTAAATACGCTGCAGAAATGGGAACAATCCGGGATCCGCTGGGATGCGGCCTTTGTGCCTTATTTTATGCCGCTGCATGGCATGATGAACTCGGCCCGTCCGGTGGGCGAAGCGGCCAAAGCCATCTGGGCGCTGCAGCATGCGGAGACGATCCGTCCGGTCGGGGTATCTTTTGCCACGCCGTTTCTGCTTCGGGATATGCCGTTCCTCGACACACTCGTAAATGCATATTCACTGCACGAGGAAACGGTAGAGTTCACGGTCAAAGCCCTGTTCGGGGAAGCTCCGTTCCTGGGACATTCACCTGTGGATGCCGATCCTGAGGAAGACTATCTGAGTCCAAGGAGGCTGCAGCATGTCCGACACTAAGCTTATGCTGGAGCCTATATTGGAGCGGGTATTTGCGTATATGACCGCTGAGCAGCACAGCGGCAACTGGGGAATGGACATCGGCCACTGGGACTGGGTGCCGGGGGTTGGCATCATTTCCATCCTGGATTACGGCCAGGCTGCGGGCCGGGACAAGGCCGTCGATTATGTGCTGGAGTGGATAGAGCGGAACAAGCAGCAGGCCGAAGGCATCAAGGTGATTAATTCCATGGCTCCTTATGCAGTTTTTCCCGGACTGTACAGGAGGACACAGAATAGCTGGTTTCTGGAGAAAGCCGGTGAAATTGCCGGCTGGATGCTGGAGACGGCGCCGAGAACCCGGGAGGGGGCGCTGGAGCATACCGTTACTGAAGCGGCCAAGTTCCCGGAGCAGGTATGGGCGGATACGGTCTACATGGCCGTGCTGTTCCTGGCGCGGCAGGCCGGGCTGACCGGGGAGCGCAGAATCGCGGAAGCGGCGCTGGAGCAGACACTGCTGCATCTGCGGCTGCTCCAGGATGAGCAGACAGGGCTGCTGTTCCATGGCTGGAACTGCCGGGAGGGGAACCATATGTCGGCTGTCCGCTGGGCGCGGGCCAACGCCTGGATTACGCTTGCCGTTCCGCAGATTGTGGCAGAGATTAAGGAGCTGACCGAGATACCCCGGGAGCTGTACAGCCGGTATGACAGGCTTGCTGCAGCCTTAAGCTCCTGCCAGGCGGAGGACGGATTATGGCATACGGTCCTGGACAGGCCGGAATATTATAAGGAAACTTCGGGCAGTGCCGGCATCGCCTGCGGATTCATCCGGGGCGTACAGAGCGGCATGCTGGACCCCTCTTATCTGGCCGGTGCGGAGCAGGCGCTCGGTGCTATTCTTCCGCTCATTACGGATGACGGTGAAGTGAAGGGGGTATCAGCCGGAACTCCGGTGATGCCTTCCGCTGAGGCCTATAATGAAATCGCTGTCTATCCGGCATTGTACGGGCAGGGGCTGGTAATGCAATTGCTGGCACAGACGCTGAGCCAGAAGTCTAACGGACAGCCGAATGTGACCACGGTCAGAAAGGCAGGGAAATAAGCGTGAATAATGCGGCAGGTTATACCTGAGAAGACATTGACCAGCGCGAAATGCTGATCCGCAAAATGCGGGGGCTGGAGGGCCGCTATCATCCGGAGCTTGCCATGCTGCGCTCGCCGTTCAGCAGCCCGGGGTACCATACCACCTTGAAGCAGGCCGAATTTATCCATTCCACGCGGGATTCGTTGTCCTATGCACTGGGGCTGCTCGATACAGAGCTCGCCGAATGGGAGCAGCGGGCCTTCGGCATCATAGCACAGGTGATTTCACTGCAGGATACGGACCGGAGCCACGCCACCTTTGGCATCTGGTCCTGGTTCTATGAAGAGCCGCTCGCTATGATGGCACCGCCGGACTGGAACTGGGCCGATTTCTGCGGCAGCCGGCTGATTCAGGCTCTGGCGCGTCACGGGCACCGTTTTCCGCAGGAGCTGCGCGAGGCAACGATCCGTTCGGTGGACTATGCCTGTGAGGCGATTACCAAGCGGAATGTCGGACCCGATTATACCAATATTGCAATTCTGGGGGCCTTTGTCACCAGAATTGCCGGAGAGCAGCTCGGCCGGGAGGATTATGCAGTCTATGGGCTGGAACGCTTGAAAAAACTTTATGCGTATACCATGGAGCGCGGGGCCTTTCAGGAGTTTAACAGTCCCGTTTATACCTATATCGCCATTCTGGAGCTGTCGAAGCTGCGGAGCGAGTCTGCGGACAGTCCCGTGAAGGAGCTGTGCAATGAGCTGATTCAGCTGACCTGGAAAACGGTAGCCGGATATTATCATCCCGTGACTGCGCAGTGGTCCGGCCCGCACTCCCGCTCCTACCAGACGCTGCTGAGTGAGCAGAGCAAGGCGTTCCTGCAGATGGCGACCAGGGGTGAAGTGATGTTTTTTCCATGGGATGAGCTACCCTATGAGGAGGAATGGTACGGCAGCGGATTTTATTGTCCGGCCGCCTATCTGGACTGCTTCAAGGCACCTTCGACTAAGGAAGTGAGACAGCTGTATGAAGGCAATGCCGATGACGGCAGCGGCAAATGGGCCGTTACTTTTATGACGCCGCAGTTCAGCATGGGTTCCTTTACGAACAGTGATTTATGGAATCAGAGAAGGCCGCTGCTGGCCTATGTGAACAATAACGGTACTCCGGCCTATATCCGGCTGCGCTGCCTGCATGACGGCTATGATTATTGCTCTGCCCGGATAAAAACCAAACAGGATCAGGGAGATTTGCTGTTCGGAATTGATTTCCTGACCGATGGCGGGGACACCCATCCTAATCTGGACCGGATCAGCGGGGCAATCAAAGTTGCGGACTTCCGCCTGCGGCTGGAGATCGGCGGTCATACCGGCGGCATCACAGCAGAGCTCACCGAAGAGGGAGCCGAACTGCAGATCGGGGAGTCCGTCTTCTGTCTGACGACATGGTTTGCGGTATTCACCGGACAGCCGGATTCCGGGCGGAGCTTGAGCTGGCAGCTGGACCGGTCTTCGGACAGTATCAATCTGGATATGATTCTGTATTCCGGCCCGCGCTGCAGTATTGATTTCACCAGCCTGCGGCAAGCTGCCTTTGTGTTCTCGCTCGCTGCCTTGGAGGTTGAGGACAGCGAAGGCCCGCGGGTGGAGGTAACCGATGAAGGTATACTTCGGGTGAGCAGAGACGCTGAATCCGGTGAGGCCTTCTCGCTGCGGCTGCGTCCCGGTCCGGCAGCGGACGACACTTTCTGAATACAATAAAGGAGCTGAGCTCCAGGGTATCGATCCCTGGAGCTCAGCTCCTTTTAACGTAAAATTTTAATGCGAAAGCTCTCTGAAATCCCCGCGGAACCGCTCATAGTCAGCGGCTCTGCACTCCAGCAGGAGCTTTGTTCCCTGCTCTTCATAGCTGACCTCCTGGACATGGGCATGTTCATTGAAATACGAAACGATGCTGCCGCGGTCATACGGGATCAGGATTTCACACTGAATGTAGTCATTAAAGACATGCCTGCGGATCAGTCCGGTAAGCTCGGCGATTCCGCTGCCCTGTCTGGCGGAGAGGGTGACCGAATCTCCCTCCACAACAGGATAAGGCCGGCCGGTCAAATCCGCTTTATTGTAGGCATACACCGTGGGAATGTCCTCTGCACCCAGCGCTTTGAGCGTCTCGGCCGTTACCTCCATATGCTGTTCATGCTGTGGATCGGAAGCGTCGACAACATGGACCAGCAGATCCGCCTCGGTCACTTCCTCCAGTGTAGAGCGGAAGGCCTTAACGAGGTGATGGGGCAGCTGGCTGACGAAACCTACCGTATCGGTTAACAGGAAGGTTTTGTGATCCGGAAGCTTAATGCTGCGGACCGACGTTTCCAGTGTGGCGAACAGCATATCCTTGGCAAATACCTGCTTGCCCGATCCGGGATGATATTCCTCTACCATCGCATTCAACAGGCTGGACTTGCCGGCATTCGTATATCCGACCAGACAGATTACCGGCACTTCATTTTTACGCCGCTGCCTGCGCTGAATCTGGCGCCGTTCGACCTGGGTCTGCAGTTCGGCTTGCAGTGCGGTAATCCGTTCCTCGATTCTTCTGCGGTCCAGCTCCAGCTTCGTTTCACCGGCCCCTCTGTTCTTGAGGCCCGATCCGCCGCCCTGCCGGCCGAGCGATTCGCGCATGCCGGTGAGGCGGGGAAGCATATACTGCAGCTGGGCGACTTCGACCTGAAGCTGTGCTTCCTTGGTTTTGGCCCGCTCCGCAAAAATATTCAGAATCAGAATCGTCCGGTCAATGACCTGACGGCCCAGGGCAGACTCCAGATTGCGGATCTGCGAGGGAGTCAGCTCATCATTAAAGATAATGACTGTATCCTTATCTTCAAGCATCGCTCCCAGCTCCTGGATTTTACCGGTGCCCAGATAGTGGGAAGGGTTAACCCGGCTGGCCTTCTGGCTTAGCTCACCGATGACCCTGATATTGCAGGCAGCAGCCAGATTGCGGAGCTCCTCCATCGAATATGCAAAATTCGTCTCGTTTTGCAGTTGAACACCAACGATTATTGCCTGTTGCTGTATGGCTTCCATCTATTCATCAACCTCCTGAAATTTGTATGTGTGTAAGCTGCGAGTGGTATGGTGCGGACTAAGACGGACTTATGAGCTAAGGGGCTAAACGGACATGAAAAAAGCACAGGCGGTAATCTGCCTGTGCTTGAATTAGAGGAAATAGAATAGGCCGGGAAGGCCATGCAATGGCATGCATGGCGTCAACCAGCAAGCGCACCCCACAGCGAAAATGAACAAAACATCCGGTACCGGCAAACGGAAATAGGCGGCCTATTCCAACCTGCTCGGTTAGGTGATCAATTTTCTATGGAAGTGCGATTTCTAAAGGCGAAGGCGGCACATTAATTCCCTGTCCGCCCGGTCAAACTGCGGGCTGCCTTTAAAAATGGATAGACCTATCCTGAGTCCTCTGCACATGGGCAGAACTTTAGCGCTATTCATATCTGAATTAGCCGCGCAAAGTACGAATCCGGATAAAATCTATCACATTCATTTGCAACCCTCCGTTCCTAAAAGTTGAGTCCATTTTAACACATCCATTATTTTCTGGCAAATCAGCTTACCCATTCCCGGCGCAGGGTGAACAGATCCTTCAGCGCATCCGTGGAGAGCTCGGTAATCCAGTTCTCGGAGCCTGAGATGACATCATCGCTGAGCTGCTGCTTGCTCTCCAGCATCTCGTCAATGCGTTCCTCCAGGGTTCCAAGCGAGATGAATTTATGCACCTGAACATCCTTGGTCTGGCCCATCCGGTAGGCGCGGTCCGTGGCCTGATTCTCCACAGCCGGATTCCACCAGCGGTCGAAATGGAAGACATGGTTGGCTGCGGTCAGATTGAGGCCGACTCCGCCCGCTTTCAGGGAGAGGATGAATACATTCGGCTGACCGGCTGACGCCGGAGACCCGTCCGGAGGCGAAGGGGCCTGGAACTGCTCAATCATGCGGTCGCGGGCCTGTTTGGAGGTGCTGCCGTTAAGGTACAACACCGGTTCCTTCAGCTCCTGCTGGAGCACGGACTGGAGCATCCGGCCCATGCCGACATACTGGGTGAAGATCAGGCAGCGTTCGTTCTCTTCGCGCAGCTCCCGCACCATCGCCAGCAGCCGTTCCAGCTTCGCGGAACGCTCAATCAGGGAGGCTGTGCCCGGCCCGCCTTCCGCGGCCGGATCCGGCAGGGCCTCCTTCGTCAGCAGTACAGGATGATCACAGAGCTGCTTAAGGCTGGTTAACGCGGCGAGAATAGCGCCTTTGCGTTCAATGCCTTCCAGCTTGTTCATCTTCTCCAGCAGCCCGGTTACATGCTGGTCATAGAGGGCTGCCTGCTCTGCGGTCAGGTTGACATAGGTCTTCATTTCATTTTTGTCGGGAAGATCCAGCTGAATATGGGGATCTTTCTTTTTGCGGCGCAGCATGAAGGGCTTCACGAGCCGCTGCAGATCCGCTGTCCGCTCGGGATTCCGTTCCTTCTCTATCGCATTCGCGAACCGGTCCTGGAAAGACTTGGCGCTGCCCAGGTAACCCGGTGTAATAAAATCATAAATTGACCATAGCTCTGACAGCCGGTTCTCAATCGGCGTTCCTGTCAGGGCAATCCGGTGCAGTGCCGGGAAGCTGCGCACCGCCGCAGACTGCTTCGTCCCGGCGTTTTTGATATTCTGCGCTTCATCCAGGCATACTGCAGCCCAGGTGAACTGCTGCAGCAGCTCCTGGTCTAATGCTGCCGTGGCGTAGGAGGTCAAGACTACATCGGCCTGCGAGGCTGCACCGTAGAAGTACCCGGCATTCAGCCGCCTGCTGCCATAGTGCAGCATGACGTTCAGAGACGGGGCGAAACGCTGCAGCTCCTTCTGCCAGTTGCCGAGTACGGAGGTCGGGCAGATGATCAGTGCCGGCCAGCCCGGAGGATCCGTCTGCGGCTGGCTGCCCGCCGGGTCAGCCGCCAGCTCTTTCAGGTGCAGGAGATAGGAGATCAGCTGCACGGTTTTGCCGAGGCCCATATCATCGGCCAGGACAGCCCCGAGGCCGAAGCGGCGGAGAAAGGCCAGCCAGGCATAGCCTTCATGCTGATAGCTGCGAAGCTCGGCCTGCAGTGCGGCCGGTACAGCCGGCTTCGGCCACTGGTCACGCTG
>NZ_LN831202.1:42332-46409 GCF_001368795.1 Paenibacillus ihuae | reverse complement strand
GGTTCCTGCTGGAACTGCGGCGCTGGCAGCAGCTGCTTTGGGACGGCTGATGACCGCCTTGGCATTGGCCAGGGAAGCCACGGACCGCTTTTGCGCATCAGCATAATACATGAGTACCGCCGCTAGATGCTTGCAGGGGCCGTCCACCGGACAGTCGCAGTAACTTCCGGGGAAATTGTCGAGGTTGATATAGACGCCATAGTTCTCCTGGCCTTCAACCATTGCCCTCATTTTCCGGGGTTCACTGATGGAGAATGTCTGCACCCGGTTCTGCTTATAATATTGAAATCCCCGCTTCAGGGTTAAATCATCGAAATAATAGGCCGCATCCGAAATGAGCTTGTCCCATTCGGCATCATCCAGGGCATAGTTTGGCTGCATCGCAATCGGTCTCCTGTAGCAAAATATTCTTTGTTCCTGCTTTGTTCCCCTATTATAGCACCTATAAAGGGTCAGCTTGCTATTCTTTCGTTTCTATTAAGTGAGCAGTTTCCTGACTCAAGGATACCCCCGGCAGCAGGAGCTGAAAACAGCACAATCACAGGATTCTGCTGCACAAAGTACAACAGCCTCATTTTTTGGATAAGTTAATGGGGAAATCTGCTGCAGAAAATGCAATAGAACACGCAGTGCCCTTTCCGGGGCTTCAAATTTATCTATGACAATTTAATCTCTAAATCTCTAAAATCCTAAAGAGTATGATATGCTCCATATTGCAGGACAACCCTGCTGCTCTAAGGTCTGATACTCAAGGGATGTAATAAATTGAACTTGGGATTATTCTTTTAAGTTCAATCTATATAGCGGAAGGATGAAGCACTGCCGATGTTGCGATTTAAACTGAAATACCTGCTTAACAATAAACAGAACCGGCTGATTCTGATACTGACACTAAGTGTTTCACTATGCATTACGATCATTGGCCTTTTCTCCTACAGAGAGTACCGGCAGGCGCTGGATACGGAACTGAATACACCGAATGTTGAATTGCTGCAGATCAATCTGGATGTGACGAACCGGGCATTCCGGGAAGCGGATAACAAAGCGGTCGATTTATCGTTTAACCCGGTGATCCTGGCCTACATTTCCACGGATGCTGCGCATGCTGGGATTGCTGCAGCGCAGCCGCAGAATGTGCTCAATACGCTAATGGCGGAACCGGATATCCATTCGATCAGTGTGATTAAATTTCAGGATCATTCCGTTGTTTCAAGCGGATATGGCTACAGAGCCTCCTGGGAGGATGCGCCGGAGCATGCCTGGAGCGAATGGCTGGAGGAAATTAAAGAGAAGCCGCTCCTGATCAAAAGAAGGCTCTACACCGGCACGGATACCCGGCTGGCGGGTGCCGAGCTCCTCTCGCTCGCCCGGCCGATTGTCCAGAACGGGGAGGTTACCGGCGCAGTGCTGATCGATCTCGACTACGATACGCTGTTCTCCAAGATGTACACCCATCTGTCCAGTTATCAGTTTGTGTACAACCTGGAGGGGGATTTGATCTATCCGAAGCTCAATCTGCCTTTCCCGCTGGAGGAAATGAAGGATGTCCTGTCCGAAATCGATGTAAGCCCGTTCGCCCATGTCCAAATTGAGGGGCAGGCTTATATGGCCAATCAGGCCTTCTCCAATGTCACCGGCTGGCGGCTGGTTTCGCTGGTTCCGATGAAGCAGCTGCTGAAGAACGTAACCACAGCACGCAATATGATGCTGATGCTGTCGCTGATCTCGATCACGGTCGGGTGCTCGGCGATTTATTATTACAATTTCGCCGCCTTCCGTCCGCTTAAACGGATCAGCAAGCTGCTCAGCCCTGAGCAAAAGGGGATAGGCCATGGCAATCTCTATGATCTGGAGCCGGTGATCGGCAAGCTGGTCGGGGATTTCCAGAGTAAATCACTGGTCGCGGAGTGGAGTCTCCCGGAGCTGCGCTCCAAATTCCTCAGCGACCTGATTACCCGGAGTATCGGCAAGCAGGAAACGGAAACCAAGTGGGAGCATTATTTTGCCGGCTGGGAACCTGGCCCCTTTGAAAGTCTGATCATTTCCATCGACCGTCATTCACATTGGGTGACAGCTTACACCGAAGAGGATCAGCAGCTGCTTAAATATGCGATGAATAACATTGTAGTTGAGTTTTTCGAGCCTTCTTGGCGGACTGTCACGACGGCACCCCGGAAGGATTGTGTGGCCCTGCTGCTGCAGTCCAAAGGCGGGAGCGGCAGTCAGAATCTGCATGAAGAGGCGCTGAAAATGGCCGATATTATAGCCGAGGTACTCCAAATATCCGTATCCATAGGGATCGGTACTGAGGTCCCGGTGATTGCGCAGGTAGCCCGGTCATACGCGGAAGCTGAAATGGCGTTGTCCTACCGCCTGTATGAAGGATATGGCCGTGTCCGCGACTATTCCGGGCTGGAGGGCAGGCTTGATGAGGGCAGCGGAGCAGCTGATGATGCCTGGAAGCAGGAAGTGCTGCATGCACTGAGAATTTCCGATGCTGCTACAGGCCGGCAGTGGGTGCATAGATGGTCGGCCGAACTGCGCAAAAAAGAAGTCCAGCCGCAGAAGGTTATCCGCGTCTTGAATGATCTGCTGGAGGAAATCATCAACATTGCCGCATCCGGAGGGTATACGCTCCCGGCGGAGCTGGCGGATTATACCTGGTATCAGGTTACGACTCTTGATCTTAATGATATAGAAGAAATGCTCTGCAGTATTGTTGACCAGATGTCGAGTGCCTTTGAAGTGCACCGACTGTCCAAGGAATATTTGCTGGTGCAGAATTTGATTGAATTTATGGAGACTCATTTGCAGCAAAATATCGGGCTGCAGGATATCGCCGCCCATGTGAATATGGGTGTGTCCTCGGTAAGCACCATCTTCAAGGAAGAGACCGGAACGACCCTTTATGACTATTTGACCAACCTGAGAATGGACAAAGCCTGCGAGCTTCTGCGGGGCAGCAGCCTCAAAGTATCCGAGATTGCCCAGCTTGTCGGCTACCAGAATGAGAACAGCTTCATCCGTGTCTTCCGCAAGAGCAAATCGATAACACCGGGCAAGTTCCGGGAGAACAGCAAATCTTCCAATCAGTATGCAGATCTGCCAAAACCGCATGGTTCCGGCGTTTCTGAGGATTCGGAATAAGATAATACGATTGCCGCCCACCCTCTGTTTACGTTAATGTTCTATTTGAGAAAACTTTCACAGCTGCCAAAAACGCGGCTGATGTCCAAAGGATTCAGGGGTGGATAGATTAACGAAAGAGGGATGGCCTGTGAAACGGACGACAAAGATAGCGATTGGATCAGCAGCTGTAATTATGGCTGTGCTTCTCTTCACCTTAGCCCGCATGAACGGATATAACAGCGGCGGGGGCACAAGTGGCGATTTCCCCGAGAAACCGATCACATTAATCGTGCCATATGCCGCCGGCGGAGGAACGGATACTACAGCAAGGGCTTTAGCCAAAGCTACGGAGAAAGTTCTGGGCCAGCCGGTCATTGTACTTAACCGGACAGGCGGCGGAGGTTCCGTCGGACTCATGGAGGGTGCAAATGCCAAGGCTGACGGTTATACGGTGACGTTTTTACCGGCAGAACTAACGATTCTGCCGCATTTGGGACTATTGCCGATTACTTATGAGAAGTTTAAACCCATCGCTCAAACGAATTTTGATCCTTCCGCCATTACCGTAAGAGCCGAAGCGCCGTGGCAAACCGTAAATGAATTTCTCGACTTTGCGAAAGCGCATCCAGGTGAATTGAAAATGGGAAACGCAGGAACGGGGAGCATTTGGCATTTAGCCGCCGTAACATTGGAACGGGAAACAGGTGTGAAGTTTGCACATATTCCTTTTGAAGGTGCGGGGCCTGCCGTCTCTGCCTTGATGGACGGTTTTGTCGATGCGGTACCGGTAAGTCCTGCCGAGGTGAAGAAATACGTGGATGAAGGAAAGCTGCGGACGCTGGCCGTTAATGCCGACAAACGCTCGGAAGCGCTGCCGGACGTGCCTACGCTGGAGGAACAGACCGGAATACATGTGAACTTCACCAGTACATGGAGAGGGCTTGCTGT
>NZ_LN831202.1:40651-42306 GCF_001368795.1 Paenibacillus ihuae | reverse complement strand
GGACTTGGACTGCTGGTTACGGATGGTAAGGCGTTCTCGCGGCAGCTCAAGGAAAGTGATGATTTATTCTCCAAAATGATTCCGGAGCTCGGGCTAAGCCGTAACTGAAATGAAAGCGCGGTCAGGCAAATAAGCTCAGGGGGAAACTCCAGGGACTGGTTTGCTGCGCCCCATCAAGGAATAATAAGTAAAAAATGTAAATTAATTTAATCGATTTCTTAACAATACTAGATGAAGGGTATGATCAAACGATATGAAAATCAAAAAAACACTCGACAGAATTCCCGGCGGAATGATGCTGGTGCCGCTGTTCCTCGGAGCCATTATTCACACGGCTTTCCCGAACGCGGGCGAATATTTTGGCGGCTTCACGAAGGGCCTTATGACAGGTACGGTGCCGATTCTGGCAGTATGGTTCTTCTGTATGGGCGCTGCAATTGATGTACGGGCTACAGGGACAGTACTGCGCAAATCCGGTACGCTGGTATTGACCAAAATCGCTGTAGCTTGGGTTATTGCCCTGATTGCTGTCCAGTTCCTGCCTGAGGGCGGCGTACAGACCGGCTTCTTCGCCGGCTTATCGGTACTGGCAATTATCTCTGCAATGGATATGACCAACGGCGGCTTGTATGCTTCCATTATGCAGCAGTACGGTACCAAAGAAGAATCCGGTGCTTTCGTACTGATGTCGCTTGAATCCGGTCCGCTTGTTACCATGTTGATTCTGGGCAGTACCGGGGTAGCCGTATTTGAACCGCATGTGTTCGTAGGCGCTGTGCTTCCGTTCCTGATCGGTTTCCTGCTGGGTAACCTCGATCATGACCTGCGTGCCTATTTCGGCAAAGCAACACAGACACTCATTCCGTTCTTCGGCTTCGCACTGGGTAGCTCGATTGACCTTGGTGTCATTGTAGATACCGGCCTGCTGGGCATTCTGCTGGGTCTCGTAGTAATCGTTGTTACAGGTGTACCGCTGATTTTTGCTGACAAGTGGATTGGCCGCGGTAACGGTACCGCAGGACTCGCTGCCTCAAGTACCGCAGGTGCGGCAGTCGCCAACCCGATGCTGGTCGCAAATATGAAGCCGGAATTCCTGCCCGCAGCAGAAACAGCAACCGCGCTGGTAGCCGCTTCCGTAATCGTGACTTCGATCCTTGTTCCGATCATCACGGCCTACTATTCCGGATATATGAAAAAGAAAAATCCTCCGGCAGCTGGTGGCCCCTCTGATCTGACAGCGCAGAAGGCTGCAATATAATAAATTCTCCTAACAACTGTAATTATATATTATAAAAGATCAAATTAGAGATAGAATAACCCTCCGTACGCTGTAATGGCGTTATCCGGAGGGTTCTTTTTATAAAAGATAAGAATTTATATGCTTCGCACTATCCGTTTATGAGCTTGCTGAACGCAGCATTATCGAACCGGTCTCCCTGCACCAGCCACGCTCCTTCGATCTTAAATAACGTTAAAAGCCCCTCCATCGGCACCCGCTTCTGTTCCTGGCCCTTCTCATTCAGCAGTACAAGATCCAGAGTATACTTCAGCTCGGCGATATCCTGCTTGTGGCCGTCACTGAGTGTGAGCTGCAGGTTGTCCGGCTGGATCGAAAGCTGCTGCTTGTGGACGACCTGCAAGGGAAGGGCGGTGTA
>NZ_LN831202.1:37842-40295 GCF_001368795.1 Paenibacillus ihuae | reverse complement strand
GCTTGTGGACGACCTGCAAGGGAAGGGCGGTGTAGCGGGTGCTGACTGCTTTTTGGTAGAAATCCGCTGTGAAATAGGGCTTCATGACTTCGTTACGCTGCTCTATAGACTCGCTAGATAAAATATCTGCAGAGGCTTTGACCGTGTACTCTGCATTCTTGTATTCGGTGGCAGCTTTCAAGGCCGCCTCCAGTTCAGCGGGCGGAATGTCTTCCTTAGCTGGGGCGGCGGACTCGGCTGCCGGTGCTGTGCTCTGCGGTGCGGGTGCGGCGCTTTCAGGCTGATTTTGGCTTCCGGACGAATTTGAATTACAGCCGGTAAGTAAAGCAACGGAAAGAATAATACTGCCTAGCGGCCATGTAAATTTACGCATAAGTCCCTCCCTATTCATATAAAATGGAAATTATTATAATATTACCATATTTTATAAGGTGAGTCCTATACAGACAACATACTGTCGAAATCTTGCTCTCCTATTCCAAATGGCTGCATAAGGCAAAAGCAATCGTTTATACTGGCGTATGAGGTGATTTCACATGGACCAGATAACATTTGAGCGCATCTATGATTCGGTAGTTAAACGCGAACCGACTTATGACGGAGTGTATTATACAGCGGTGCTTACAACCCGTATTGTCTGCCGCCCGTCCTGCCGGGCCAGAACGCCTAAGGCCGGAAATGTAGAGTTTTATACGTCTTTAGAGGAGGCGACCCGTGCCGGCTTCCGCCCTTGTAAACGATGCCGCCCGGAGGAAGGCGGTGTGCTCCGGCCCGACGCGGTGCTTGCCGCCCAGGCGGACGCCATTATGGAGGCGCAGCTTGCAGACAAGCTGACGCTGCCGATGCTGGCTGAGCAGCTGAAGGTCAGCCCGTTTCACCTGCAGCGGACCTATACACGTGTAAACGGTCAGTCTCCAGCCGTGAAGCTGGATCAGCTGCGGATAGCGAAGGCCTGCGGGCTGCTGGCAACTACGGATTTGCCGGTTGCTGAAATCGGGCGGGCGGTCGGCTTTCAGGGCGCATCCCATTTCGCCGCCTGGTTTGCGCGGAAGAACGGTCTGCCGCCGACGGAATACCGCAATCAATACAAAGGGAGGGACTTCTCATGAAGAACATCAGGAACAGCGTAACCGCTAAGCCGGTTAAGATCTATCACCATACGCTTCGTCTCGGAAACAGGGGATGGACCTTATGGGCCAGTGATAAGGGTCTGATCCGGGTATCCTATGAGCAGGATCAGGGCCGGCTGCCGGAGGGCTGGCTGAACATGTATGCCCCTTCCCATGAGCTGGAAGAGAACGCGGAAGTTTTTGCCGATATGGGGGTTACTAATCTGCTGGAGAGCTATTTCGCCGGAAATCCGGTCAGCTTCAGCGGCCTTCCGCTTGATCTGTGGGGAACAGCGTTTCAACAGGAGGTCTGGAGAGGGCTGACGCAGATTCCTTATGGCGGCGTTGCTACGTACAAGGAGCTTGCCGTGCAGATCGGCAGACCGCTGGCAGTCCGTGCGGTGGGCGCGGCCAACGGGCAGAACCCGATACCGGTCATTGTGCCCTGCCACCGGGTCATTGGCGCTAACGGCACATTAACCGGTTACCGGGGCGGCCTGAAGCTGAAGCAGGAGCTGCTGGCGCTGGAAGGCATTACACATGTGGGGGCGGCGGGCCATGAACGATTTGCTTTTTGACCTGCCGCTGCCGCAGTTTTTTGACCTGGGCGCTTGTCTGGCCTATATGAACCGCTCACCGCTGGAATGTTTGTTCCGCTCGGATAGCGAGGGGGTCAACCGGCTGTTTATTCTGGAAGGAGCGCCGGCGCTAGTCAGGCTGACCGTAGCAGAGGATCAGCCGCCGCGCCTGAAGGCTGCCTTACTGGCCGGTGCCCGTCCTGGCGCGGAGGCCATAGCAGATCTGGCCCGCTATATTGTGGAATGGTTCGATCTGAACCGTGATCTGGCCCCGTTCTACCGGATTGCTGATGCAGACCCGCTGCTCCAGCCGCTGGCTGCTAGCGAACGGGGACTGCGGATCATCGGGATTCCTGATCTGTTCGAAGCCTTATGCTGGGCGATACTGGGACAGCAGGTGAATCTGGCCTTTGCCTACAGGCTGAAGCAGCGGCTCACCGCTGAATACGGGGAGTCGCTGGAGTATGAAGGACATACGTATTATCATTTTCCGCGGCCGGAGGTTTTTCTGGCGGTCAGTCAGGAAGAGTTGTGCAGCCTGCAGCTGACCCGCAACAAAGCGCGGACTGTGCTGGAGGTAGCTGCGCTGATTGCCGGAGGCGGACTCAGCCGGGAAGAGCTGCTGGCCCTTCCGTCCCCGGAAGCCGCCGAGCAGCGGCTGCTGAAGCTCAGGGGGATCGGGCCGTGGACCTCGCAGTATGTGCGGATGCGCTGCCTGCGCGATACCACCGCATACCCTGTAGGCGATGTAGGCCTGCAAAATGCG
>NZ_LN831202.1:31899-37647 GCF_001368795.1 Paenibacillus ihuae | reverse complement strand
GTAGGCGATGTAGGCCTGCAAAATGCGGTGAAATTCCTCACCGGCATGGACCGCAAGCCTACGCCAGCCGAGCTGCTGGAATTGGCGGTGCCTTGGCGCGGCTGGGAGGCTTACGCCACCTTTTACTTGTGGCGGGCATTGTATTAAATAGCAGTCAGTCCTTGAAGTAAGTAGGTCAGCGTCCCGTAACAAGAACAATGCCATGACACTCTACAAAGGTAGAAGTCGTGGCATTTTGTCTGGAATTGCCGCCGGACTACCGGCTTTTTATCTCATCATAATACAGCGTGCTGGCTGACTAACGCGGCCGCTTCGTGAAGATCTGGAAGGTCACGCCGAACTTGTCGGTAACCATGCCGTAGGCAGGGCTGAAATAGGCCGGGCCCAGCTCGATGTCGACATGTCCGCCTTCCTTCAAGGTGCTGTAAAGCTGTTCCGAGGCTTCAGCAGTATCAGTGGAAATACAGAGATTGAGGCCGTTGCCGGTCTGCCGCGTCTGCCCCGGTTCCAGATCGGCTATAAACATTGTGGTCTCGCCAATCTTCAGCACGGAATGGGCAATGCGCGCTTTTTCTTCGTCAGACATGGGGGCTCCAGGATTCTGCGGGCCTTCGCCTACGGTTTGCATGAAAAGCAACTTGGCGCCTAGACTCTCCTGATAGAAAGAAACCGCTCCGCGCGCAGTTCCCTCAAGCAGGATAAACGGATTTACTTCAATCGTCATCTTTCATCGCTCCTTGTTGAAGTGAACTTAAAAATGTAGCTCCGCATTCTTAAATTCACTTATATAATTGTAGATTAGCCCGTTTCTGCTGGGCTTTGATTTCATTGTAGACTATAATAGTGACAGTTATTGTCATGAATATAAAATAAATGGGGTCTATACCATGTCTAAATCGAAGCGCCTGCTGGACCTGATGATGACCGTGAACCGCAAACGCAAATTTACGGTCAGAGAGCTGGCCGATGAATTCGGGGTGTCTACGCGGACCATTCTCCGGGATCTGCAGGAGCTGGGCGAACTCGGGGTTCCGCTGTATTCAGAGGTGGGCCCGCACGGGGGCTATCAGGTGCTGAACGAACGGATTCTTCCGCCGATTGCCTTTACGGAGGAGGAGGCGGTGGCGATTTTTTTTGCCAGCCATGCCCTGCGCCATTACAAGTATCTGCCCTTTAAGGAAGAGTCGCTTTCCGCATTGCACAAATTTTATAATTATATGTCCGGGGATGTCCGTGACCGGATTGATGAGCTGAAGAACCGGATTGATTTCCTGACCCCGGCGCGGCAGGCGGAGTTTCCTTACCTGTCGATTCTGCTGGAAGCGGGCATCGGGCAAAAGGTGCTGCTCATCGCTTACGAATCCAAAGGCGAGCGAAGCCTGCGGCAGATTCAACCGGTCGGTATTTATGCCAGCAACGGGTTGTGGTATTGTCCGGCGTATTGTTTTCTGCGTAAAGATATCCGTGTGTTCCGCTGCGATCGGATTCATTCGGTGGACTATGATTCCTCGGGGCAGACGCCGCTGGATTTGAGAATGGTGCATTTGGGGAACAGGAATGGATACGGAGCAGCGAAGCAAGGCGGGGGGCCGCAAACGGAAAAAAGCCGGAATCAGATCCGGCTGTACATTGAGCTGACGGGTGAAGGGGTGCAGGCCTGCGAAGCGGAAGTGTGGTCAGATTCTCTGCTGCATACCCGTGAGGACGGCTCCGGCTGGCTGGAGGGGGAGGTTCCCGGCAACGACCTCCGGTTCTTCGCTAAGTTTATTATCGGCCTCGGCCATGAAGCGACGGTACAGGAACCGCCTGAACTGGTGGAGGAGCTGAAGCTCATGCTTGCCGGAATACTGGGGAAATACAGCTAAGCCGTGCGGCGGCATCTGGTGATGAGCGCAGTAATTGTCCAAAGAAAATAAAGTTGTAGACTGAGGTAAAAAGTATTAGACCAGCGGACGCTTCATGCGAACGGACAGAATTGCGTGATAATCTGTGGAATAAAATGTAACAAAGTAAGGAGGTTAATGATGAATAGAATTGTTGTCGTAGCGGTAGGTAAAACACATAGTGGTAAGACGACTTTCGCTGAACGATTAGAATTGAAGTTGAAAAATGTTGTTATTATTGACCAGGATAATCACGCATTGTTCATTAACGCTTACTATAAGTCCTTACGTCCGAAAGAAGGTCCGAATACGCTGAAATATGCAGTTACTCAAACAATAGTCGATTATGCGGTGAATCAGACCGATTGTCACCTCGTTCTATGTAATTCTAATCTTACACGAAACGGCCGTATGGACTTACTGGACTATTTTCGAAGGAAGGGATTTATAACCATTCTGGTCTATTTTGATATTCCAGATAACGTACTTCATTTAAGGATAAAAGAAAGCCAGCGTAGCAAAGACATTTTTCGGAGTGCTTCAACGTTCGAGGATGTGCTTGTTCGACAACAAAAGAGCGAAGCATCGGCTCCAAAAAATAGCGAAGCTGATCACCTCTTTGTAGTCAGCTGTAATGAAGAGGACGTACCGATGGTTATTAAGAAAATTACGGAAATCACAGAACTTATGTAGGTTTTAAAGCATACATTCTTTGGTTAAGAAATTGTTCAACTAACGGTACGATAGTTCAACCACATTTGGAGCAGTTTGCCAACGGCAGCTGCTCCATTTTTAGTTCCGCTAACTGGCAGTTTAGTTGAACAAGATAAGTGGAGGTTTTATGTCGCATTTGACGCAAACAGCGCAGTAAAAAGGTACAATCCTCATGGTCTGTACCCGTATGAAAATGAAAACATAAAAGCAAAGAACAAAATAGTAATAACAGTTGGAATGCAGCTTAATATAACCCAAAATTCAGCTTGCTTACTTCTAACGCCTGTAAACCATTTGTAATAAACAAAAAGAAGAATTATTAACATTGGAAAGAATAACAAAGATTGCATCGTATTAAACCAGCTTGAATTTTTAGCCCAATATGCATCTGGTACAGGAAGAAGATTCTCATAGTCTCTATCAATTTTATTTCTAATCGTAATAAAAAAATAAGAAATTACAGAATAATAAGCCACTAGGGTAGCCTTTATCCACCATAATAAAAACTTATTAAACACTATTACTAAAAAGATAATTGCCAGAAATGCGAACAAACCCATGTATTTTTCAAAAATAAAAGTCACCTCCACAATTTATTTTACCCAATAAATGTATTGGTTTCCATGAAAATTATTATGGATTGTTGCGCAGTACGAAGATATTATGTAATAAAAGAAAGCGTGCTTGTTCTAACGGAGAACGTTAGTCTCAGCTATTTGGTAACCCGGATCAATTGCTTGTCTGCCAGTTCGAAGACGTCTCCCAGCTTAAAGTCCGGCAGATGAAGGGTAGAGTCGAGCTCCGTGTTTCTGTTCATCTCCAGCTCACTGTCCCAGCAAGAGTAGATTTCCATGGATTCCCCTTCCTCCATATGGTCATTCATGTGGGAGAGCAGCAGTCCGATGCATTTCCGTCCGATTTCAAAAGACAGGGGACTCTGCTCCCTCATCTCCTTGCTAATAGTAAAAGAACCGCTTATCCCATACACATAAGGCTTAGTTATAAGCAGCTTCTGCCTCCACGGTAAGGCGGTCACGTCTGCGATCTCCAGCCCCGCCGCATCCAGATCAGTCTCAAACACCTGGACAAGGGTATCATTCAAATGGGATAGATCAATGATGTTGTGAAGTGCACTTGGGTCGTCCGATTTGGGGATGTCTGCGTACTTTTGGTATGTGTATACATAACCGAAGCTTCCGGTGCGCAGCGGCCTGTCTGATCCCAGGTAATGGTTAAGCGTCATTTTTGCACCTCTCTCTGCTCAATTGATGGAGGAATCCTCTTTACACCAAGGCAGCCATACCTCCGCCAGCCGGCGGATGCCCTCCTGGATCAAATTTTCAGGGATCCCCCCAAATCCTATGATGAATTCCGGCGTATCCATTGAAGGCTGCTCCCACCAGGTATAAGACATCGGAGTCACGCGGATGCCTGCGGCAGACGCGGCTTCTGCCAGCAGGCGGGGAGGCGTGCCGGAATTAAGCCTGAGCAGGATGTGAAACCCGGCTCCTTGCCCCCGCACCGACGCTTGCTCGCCGAAATCCTGCTGGATAGACTGCAGGAGAAGATCATGTTTTCTCTGGTAGAGCACCCGCATCCGCCGCAAATGCCTGGCGAAATACCCTCTCTCCATAAAATAATGCAGCGCAATCTGATTCAGCCGGGAAGCGGAATGCTCCAGATACAGCTCCCCCGCCAGAGCGTGATATACCGGCAGCAGCTTCTCCGGCAGCACCATGTAATGAATACAAAGAGCGGGAGCCACAGACTGCGCAAAGCTGCCCATGTAGATGACCGGACTGCGCTCCAGCAATCCTTGCAAAGCGGGAACCGGCCTTCCGTGGTAGCGGAATTCACCGTCATAATCATCTTCTATGATATAGCTGCCGGTAGTCCGGGCCCAGTCCAGCAGGGCATAGCGTTTCGCTATGGACATAATCATGCCGCACGGAAACTGGTGGGAAGGTGAGATATATACACTACTGGCTCTGTTCTTATACAGTTTCTCTACATCAAGTCCGTCTTCCTGTAAAGGAACCGGAAGGATCTCATAGCCATTCCTGCGGAAAGCAGCCGGCAGCAGAGGGTAGCCCGGTTCTTCTATCCCAAGCCGCCGTTCACCGCCGGGCAGGATATGGCAGAGCAGCGAAGTCAGCGTATGCTGATCGCCTCCAATTACGACCTGCTCTGCCGTGCAGCGCATGCCGCGGAATTGCCGCAGGTGAGCTGCGATGCTCCTGCGGAGAGCCGGTTCACCCTGCGGGTCGCCATACTGCAGCAGATCAGGATTGGCCAGCTGCTCCTGGTAGAGGCTGCGCCAGATTTTGTGGGGGAACAGGGAGAAGTCATTTTTAGAAATATGAAAATCATAAGCATATTGCCGGGAGTCACGGGGGGTGATCGGTGGAACGGACAGCGGCGGATGGTCTGCGCCTGCTTCTGCCACTGTCCCGCTGAGCATGTGCATGGGCTGGACCACGTAGCCGCTGCGCGGCTTGCTGGAGATGAAGCCTTCTGACAACAGCTGCTGGTAGGCAAGCTCGACGGGAGTGGCGCTGATATTCAGCTGGACGGCCAGTGTACGGATGGAAGGCAGGCGGGTATCCGCAGGCAGCGTGCCGCCGAGGATCTCTTTTTTGAAATAATCATAGAGCTGTATGTAATAAGGGATCTTACGGTCATCAATGAGCATTGGAACCAGCAGCATCGGCTTCTCCCATCTGTCCTTTGGAATTTAACGGTTTTGTCTATTTTAAAACATACAGATTTCAAATACCATAGAGCTACCAAAAGAGACAGGGGATGGCATGATGAGCAAGCATTCGGGATTGTTAATAGGGGATAAGGTATATCTGCGCCCGCTGAACGGGGAGGATGCCGGACTGTATTACCATATGTTCTATGGTGCAGAGGTACGCAGGCTCACAGGGACGCAGAGGCATATCAATAAAGAGCAGATTTCAGCATATATCGACCGTAAAGCAGGGGATGACAGTGCCGTATTGCTGCTGATTGCCCTTAAAGAGACTGATGAGGTGATCGGCGACATCGCGATTCAGGATATGGACCGGGGCAACCGCACCGCTAATCTGCGTCTCGCCATCGGTGACGAGCGGCATCAGAACCAAGGATATGGCCGGGAAGCGCTGCT
>NZ_LN831202.1:23837-31339 GCF_001368795.1 Paenibacillus ihuae | reverse complement strand
GCACATGTGTATGAGAGCGTCGGTTTTGTCCGGGAGGGCGTGCGGCGGCAGACGCTTTTTTATAATCATGAATACCATGATGTTGTTATGATGAGCATGCTCGAAAATGAGTACCGGGAGCGTTATATAAAATAAAGGTCAAAATAGGTCAAAAAGTGAATTACACCCAAAAAGTATCTGTAAAATCAGCCGAAACGCCGGGATTCCCCGGTTTTTTGGCGTATACCGGTTTTGAGATTCTGGAGAGGCAGGGCTATAATAAAACCAGAAGGTCAAATAAAGTCAAAGTCAAATTCAAATTAAAAGTCAATGAGAGGAGAATGAGCGATGTTTGATTTGGTTCCTTTTGGAAAACGCAGAGATGACGCATTTGGTGCATTGGCAAAGTCCTTGAATGAAGTGTTCAACGATGATTTTTTTGCCCCGATGACCAGTTCCACCCTGTCTTTCCGGACGGATATCCGCGAGAGTGAGCAGGCGTATCTGATTGAGGCTGAACTGCCCGGCTTCAAAAAAGAAGAAATCGACATTGATTATGCCAGCCCTTATCTGACGATTAAAGCCGTGCGCAAAGATGAGAACAGCCAGGAGAACGAAGATCACAAGATCGTGCGCCGCGAACGCCGCTACGGTGAGTATGTCCGCCGTTTTTATGTGCAGGATATTAACGATGACGAAATCCGCGCTTCGCTGAAGGACGGACTGCTGTCGCTTGAGGTGCCTAAACGGCAAAAATCAGCCGGCAAGCGCATCGAGATTCAGGACCACGGTACATCCGGGCCGCAGCTTCAGTAAGCTGTTCAAGTCTCGCGCGAAGGTGCTGAAGCAGTGGGTTCCGGGCCGGCGGCCAGCCGAAGTCCCCTCTGAGCTCCGCAGTCACGGCAGCTTCACCGGGCTTTTCATATAGCAGTTCATAAAAAGGCGCATTGTAGTGGGGGATACCGGCTATGGTGCGTCTTTCTTTGGGAAACGGATAGAATAAATGGATGAGCGGTTTCGTATAGGGAATTTGCGAAAGGAGAGGGCCATGGTGGCGGAAAAAAACTACTATGATGCGCTAGGCGTAGGCAAACAGGCGAGCAGGCAGGAGATCAAAAAAGCCTACCAGAAGCTGGCCAAACAATGGCATCCTGATGTCAACAAGGCTCTGGGCGCTGAAGAGAAATTCAAGGAAGCGGCGGAAGCCTACGAGGTGCTTGGCAACGAAGAAAAGCGCAAAGCCTACGATGAGGAGCTTCGTAACGGGGCGGGCGGACCCGGGCAGTCGGGAGCCGGGAGAACCGCCGGCGCTTCTTCCGGTTCAGGCCGGGAGTCGCCGTTTGGTGCCGGCTGGAGCGGAAGCTATTCCACCGCTGGCGGTATTCCCGAAGAGGATTTGTTCAGTATGTTCTTTGGCAACCGGGGCGCGGCGGACCGGGCCGGGTTTGATTTTTTCTCCGGCAGCGGCAGCGGATTCGGCGGAACGCAGGGCATGATGCAGGCCCAGCTGGAGATTACGCTGGAGCAGGCCTATAAGGGCGGAAATGTCAGGGTGCAGGTGGGCGGAAAGGATGTCACGGTAAGCATCCCGGCGCGTTCTCCGGAAGGAACGGTCATTCGTGTGCCGGGCAGCGCAGAGAAAGGTGCAGCAGAGGCTAGCGACCTGTTGATTGTGCTGCATCTTGCCCCGCATGAGCTTTACGAGGCCGAAGACGGCGATCTGTACGGTACGGTTGAAATTGCACCTTGGCAGGCTGTACTCGGCGGGGAAGCGAAGGTTCCGCTGCCCGACGGCAGCAGCATCAAGCTGAAGATTCCGGCCGGAACAGCAGGTGGCAGAACGCTGCGCATTCCCGGCAAGGGACTGAAGCGCCAGAACGGAGCGAACGGCGACATTCTGTTCGTTATTGAAATAGTAATTCCGCCGGATACCAGCATTGCTGAGAAGGACCTATACCGTAAGCTGGCCGAAGTGTCCAAGTTCCAGGCCGGAGCGGGACGGCAGGGCGGCGGAACGCGACGGCAGAAGGCTGCAAAGGGGTAACTTCGCCAGGGTAATAACATATAAAGAACAAGTTCCAGAGGGAAGGTGCTGAAGACCATGGATTTCAATAAATTAACGCAAAAGCTGCAGGAAGCCGTCGCCGCGGCACAGTCGCTGGCTGCGGCAGGCGGCCATCAGGAGATTGATAATCTTCACCTGCTGAAGGCGCTTCTTCAGCAGCATGAAGGTCTGCTGCCGCGGCTGCTGCAGAAGATGAATATTCCCGCAGCCGAGCTGCTGCGCGGCACGGAGGAGCTGCTGCAGCCGAAGCCGAGTGTCAGAGGATCGGGTGCAGGGACGATGCGGCGATATGCCTCGGCATCGCTGCTGGAGGTGCTGGAGCAGGCCGAGAAGGAAGCGGCCGCGATGCAGGATGAGTTCGTGGCCGTGGAGCACGCCGTACTGGCGATGGTATCCGATACCGGCAGCGCGAACCGCGAGCTGCGCGGATTGTTCACCAGCCGCGGCGTGACCCGCGACAAGCTGCTGGCGGTGCTTGCGGACATCCGCGGCCATCAGCGGGTGACCAGCCGGGAGCCGGAGGCCACCTATGAGGTGCTGGAGAAGTACGGCCGTGATCTGGTGGCCGAAGTGCGGGCCGGCAAGATCGACCCCGTCATCGGGCGCGACGGGGAGATCCGCCGGCTGATCCGTATCCTCTCCCGCAAGACGAAGAACAATCCGGTGCTGATCGGCGAACCCGGCGTAGGGAAGACAGCGATTGTTGAAGGCCTGGCTCACCGGATTGTCCGCAGGGATGTGCCGGAGGGGCTGAAGGACAAGACGATCTTCTCACTGGATATGAGCGCTCTGGTCGCCGGGGCCAAATACCGCGGGGAATTCGAGGAGCGGCTGCAGGCCGTACTGAAGGAGATCCGTGAGAGCAACGGCCGGATTATCCTGTTCATCGATGAGCTGCATACGATTGTCGGCGCGGGCAAAACCGAAGGCGCGATGGATGCCGGGAATATGCTGAAGCCGATGCTGGCCCGCGGCGAATTGCACTGTATCGGGGCGACAACGCTGGATGAATACCGCAAATACATTGAGAAGGACCCCGCGCTGGAGCGCCGCTTCCAGCAGGTGCTGGTCAGCGAGCCGGATGTCGAGGACACGATTTCGATTCTGCGCGGCTTGAAGGAGCGGTTTGAGGTGCATCATGGGGTCAAAATCCATGACAGCGCACTTGTTGCTGCGGGCGTGTTATCGAACCGCTATATCACCGACCGCTTCCTGCCGGATAAGGCGATTGATCTGGTGGATGAAGCCTGCGCGATGATCCGTACCGAGATCGACTCCATGCCGGGTGAGATGGATGAGGTTACCCGCCGCTGATGCAGATGGAGATTGAAGAAGCCGCGCTGAAAAAGGAAACCGACGATGCGAGCGCCCGCCGTCTGGAGAATCTGCAGCGGGAGCTGGCCGACCTCAAGGAAAGGCATCTGGGCATGACAGCCCGCTGGGAGAAAGAAAAGTCCGCGATTCAGGGCATCCGCGACCTGAAAAAAAGACTGGAGCAGGCCCGCAAAGATCTGGTCGACGCGCAGGAGGTCTATGACCTGAATAAATCGGCGGAGCTGAGCTACGGTATCATTCCTGAGCTGGAGAAGCAGGTTAAGGCTGCCGAGGAAGCGGCGCAGCAGGATCAGGAGAGCCGGCTGCTGCGCGAAGCCGTGACTGAAGAGGAGATCGCCGATATCGTGTCCCGCTGGACGGGAGTTCCGGTAAGCAGACTGGTGGAAGGCGAGCGGGATAAGCTGCTGCGGCTGGAGGAGACGCTGCATGAGCGGGTGGTCGGGCAGGAGGAGGCCGTGTCGCTTGTGGCCGACGCCGTGCTGCGTGCCCGGGCCGGGATCAAGGACCCCAACCGGCCGATCGGTTCGTTCCTGTTCCTCGGGCCGACCGGTGTCGGCAAGACGGAGCTGGCGAAGGCGCTGGCTGTTTCGCTGTTCGACCGGGAGGACGGAATGATCCGCATCGACATGTCGGAGTACATGGAGAAGCACAGCGTCTCCCGTCTTGTTGGTGCGCCTCCGGGGTATATCGGCTATGAGGAAGGCGGCCAGCTTACGGAGGCGGTCCGCCGCCAGCCGTACACTGTTGTACTGCTGGACGAAGTGGAAAAGGCGCACCCCGATGTCTTCAACATCCTGCTGCAGCTGCTGGATGACGGTCGGCTGACCGACTCCCAGGGCCGGATCGTCGATTTCAAGAATTCGATCATCATCATGACCTCGAATATCGGCTCTCCGCTCCTGATTCAGGGCACGGATGACAACGGGGAGCTGACGCAGGCGGTCAAAGACCGGGTGATGAAGGAGCTGAGCGGCCATTTCCGCCCAGAGTTCCTGAACCGGGTGGATGATATTGTGATGTTCAAACCGCTGACACTGGGTGAAATCGGGCAGATTGTCGTCAAATTGGCGGATGGTTTGCGTACACGGCTGGCTGACCGTGGCATCGGCCTTACGCTGAGCGAAGCGGCGGTGCGGTTTATTGCCAAGGAGGGCTTCGATCCGGTGTACGGGGCGAGACCGCTGAAACGCTTCATTCAGCGCAGCCTGGAGACCCCCGTTGCGCGGGCGCTGATCGCCGGGGAAGCGGAAGAAGGCTCAATCCTGGCGGTTGATGAGGCGGACGGCAGGCTGAATGTGGCCATCCGGCGGCCTGAGGCGGCTTTCAGCAGAAGCTGACTACCAATAGAAGTGCAATGAAAATAGCTGCTTTGGTACACTATACAGACTGAGACTCATCTTAGTTAACGTAGAACTGTACTTGGGCAGCTATTTTGTTGTGCTTTGATCCCCTAAGAACTTGACGTGAGATCTTATTTCATTGAAGAAATTGGCTATCGATTCATTTGAACGGGAAATGGATTATAGGATCTTGAGGTAATTTTGAAATGTAAAAAAATAGTTAATCCGCAAATAATATGGTGTATAATTATATAAAGGAGATGATTCCCATGGCTGACTTCTCTAATCCAGGCCCAAGCTCAAATAATCCGGATCCCGGTGGTCACAAGGCTAATCATGATGTAAATGCGCAAAAATATCATACAGAAGGAGTTCCGGGCTTTTGGAGGCAGGTAACTGATCTGCTTATCGCAGTGGCTGTTATTGCATTTATAATTTTCCTGGTTCTGTGGATTTTTTAAAGTGATATGAAAACATAATAAAACAGCGATAAACCAGGAATTATTGTTAAATCCTGGTTTATCGCTGTTTTTGCTTTTGATTAGGTTACACCCGAAAGAAATGACACCCATCTTCTGAAGAATACATCTAGAGCAGCTCACCCTTCTTCTGCAAATGACGGTACAGCAGATAAGCGAACACTGAACATAGCAGGGCGCACAGTCCGATGAAGCCGTAGCCCGCCTGCAGTCCGCGAAGCAGCCCGGTACCTTCCTCCGCACCGGAGGAGAACAGCTGCTTGATCCCCTCGGTGATCGCGCCGATGAAATAGTTGCCCAGCACGCTGGCCACGCCCATCAGGGTGACGATGAAGGTAATCGCCGTATCGCTGCCCTGGCGGTACCGGTCGGCAATCAGCGCCATAATGGTCGGGTAGACCGGCGCGATGCCGACACCGGCAATAGCAAACAGGACGGCACCGGACTCCCCAAGCAGGATGGCAGCGAACGTGCATAGCCCGGAGAAGCCGGAGAAAAGAATCAGCGAGAAGGCGAAGCCGATTTTGTCGGTCACGGGGCCGAGAATGAGCCGGGCCAGCGTGAAGCAGAGGAAAAAGGCAGACAGCATGCCCGCAGCAGAGGCGGAACGCCAGCCGTAGGCTTTTTCCAGAAAGTTAACCAGCCAGCCGCCGACGGCCAGCTCTGAAATGACGCCAAAGGAAAGAACAGCGACCAGCAGCCAGATCACCGGATCGCGGGAGATGGACGATAACGGAATACGGTCCTCCGTCAGCGTGGCATCGCCCGGGAATTTGCCGAGAAAGGCCGGAATCATCGGGAGGACGGATAACATGAGAATAATCAGATAGACGCCCCGCCAATCCAGCAAATGGCCAAATATCGTGACGGTCATCAGACCGGAAGAAATCAGCGGCGCGACGGTGGAGCTAAGGCCGTAGAAAAAATGGGACAGATTCATCATCGTGCCGGTATTTTTCACGAAAATCCGCGCACCGAGCACCGCCAGGCCAATCTCCAGCATCCCGTTGCCGATATACATCAGGAAAAAAGAGCCCGACAGCGCCGGGTAACTGTGGGACAAGAAAATAAAAACGCCCGATACAGCCATTGAGCCGAAGGCGAGCAGGCTTACCGCTTTGATGCCGATTTTACGGATTAATAGTGCAGTGAAGGTGCAGGCCAGCAGATAACCGAGCGAATTCAGCGACAGTAGCGTCCCGAGCTGCATTTCATCCAGCCGGAGATCGCTCTGGATACGCGGAATGGCGGGCCCTTTGATATTTTCAGAAAAGCCGAAAATCAGAAAGCCGACGAATACGGTCAGCAGCTGCAGAATATAGTTGCGTTTGGATGATGATGCCGGTGTTGGACGGATGTCAGCCTTCAAGATGTACCTCCTGGATTTTGAAATCACCGGGTTTGGAGCCCAAACCACATGAGGTCCATTATATCACCGTTCACTCTGTCCAAGGAACCAGTTTGGGGTGCTGGTCGAGAATCGACTGATATTGCTCCATCCATCCGTAGATGCCGCCGGGGTCCAGCTGCATATAGCGCATATATTTATCGAGCCGGTATTCCGGCCGGGACCAGCCGAGATGCTTGAGCCGCAGATTGCTTAGCTGATGGGGCAATTCAAAAATATTCTCCGGGAGCCGTCCGCAGTGCTGCGGTGAGTCATTCCAGACATAAGGGAAATCCTCCCGGTAGCGGAGCAGAAACGGGCGGTAGCTCTGGTGGGAGCGCCAGTACATGTCTTCACGGTAATGATGGTCGTCCCAGAAATCGTACAGCCGGAAGCAGAACAGATCACAGTTGTCCTCCCGCAGCAGAATCTCTATATCCTCGGCGAAACGTGCCTCAAACATTTCATCCGCATCCAGGCTCAGAATCCACTCGGGATTTGTTTTGACGACCTCTTCCCATTGCTGCTTGCGCAGCTCGGCTTCATTGCTGAACCTGGAGACGGAATTGCGCACGAGATGAAGCGGAATGCCCTGAAGGACTTCCCGGCAAATGTCCGCTGAATCATCAGTGCTGCCATCATCGATAATGACGGCTTCGTCAATGTATTTGCGGTGCTCCTGCAGTACTGTCCGCAGGAAGCGCGGAGCCTCGTTTTTGACAGCCATCATCAGCGTGAGCTTGGGCCGCTTGGCTGCCGCAGACGAAGGAGCAGTCTTAGCGGCATCAGGGGACTTCTCCTCCTGGGACAGCGGATCTTTATGAAGGCGGTTCTCCGCTTCCGCCGCCGACCATAAGGCGGAAGCAGGCTCCGGATCCGGCCGGTGCTGCGGCTCTGCCGTTACCCCGGCCTTGTCT
>NZ_LN831202.1:1384-23424 GCF_001368795.1 Paenibacillus ihuae | reverse complement strand
CCCGGACTCTGACCCGCCCGCCGTCACCTCTGCGGTTGTAAGCCGGATGTAGTCTGTGACCTTGGCCAGGTCGCTGTCCCGGTACAGATGCAGGGCCGGATAATGAGTATCCACATAGAGCGGAATGCCAAGGGCAGCGGCACGGATACAGAAGTGGCGGTCTTCTCCCCAGTAGGAAATATTCGGAATCCTGTCATAGCTGACTCCTGACTCGATGGCCCGGCGGCTGATCAGGGTGCATGCACCGAGTCCGCCTACTTCATAAATTCCCGGCTGCTGGAGCCTGGACAGGAATAGCTGGAATCTGCGGTTGATCTCCTCCGGACCTACCTTTTCCCCAGGGAGAATCTCCCACTGGTTGTATTCATCATGCATCCAGACCTGCGGCTGCAGTAAGGTGCCGGGCTGCCACTGGGTCCAGAATATCTCCGAAATGATATCTTTCTCCGTCCGGATCAGGTGATGCAGTGTATCAGGATGGAGGATTAGGTCGGAATCAATCAGGAACAGATGATCATAGCCAAAGGCCTCTGCCCGGCGGATCATCAGATTTTTGAAGCCGGCCACTTTCCAGACCAGGTCGGAATTCCAGAAATGAGTGGTATCATTGCGGATATACGCATCATGGAAGCCGGAGGACTGGTGGAAGACCTCGCTGCCGTCCGGGTCGAACCTCCGGAGCAGCTCACTTGCGGCATCATCCTCATTGTCATCGATAAAATAGAAATCCAGTGTCACTCCGTCACGCCGCAGGCGCAGCAGTGAATTCAGGAACTCATGCAGGATTTGCGGTTTTTGGTGAATCGGGCTGCCAACCAGCACCCGGGTCTTAGTCTCGCTCATAGCCGAACCCTCCTGAACAGGGTTATCATGGTATAGAACATCCCCTTGCATTCACAAATAGATGATATGAGTTATATATATTCAATATATTTAGAGACGTACGGGACTAGCCCTAATTTTGCTAATTTCCTCTAAGTTACAGATTTGAAAAAAACATTCATTGTAATTCCGGGTATTCCGCTATATAGTTCAAAATTATGCTCGAGGCAGCGCAATAAGCGGGAGGTTGTAGAACATGTCAGAAACAGTGAATAGGGTTAGATTATCACAATGGGATGCGCTGTTATTGGAGTCACTGCGGGGGCTGGGCTGGACGAATGAAGAACTGCTGGCAATTACCTCTGCCGGAGAACTGCCGGTGGACAACAGTCCGTTCGAATTTGATTATCAACAGCTCGCTGCTCTGGCAGCAGAGAAGCCGGAAGAATACCGCCAGGCTGTAACGGAAGGCTACCAGATTAAATACAATACGATCCGCGGCATCCGCAGCTGGATCTCTGTCGCCCTCGGCATAGAGCCGCAGCTGGAGCTGGAGGAAGGCAAAGAAGCGGTTGAGGTGTCTTTAACGGCAGACGAGAAACAACGTCTGGAAGACGTTCTGTCCTTTGGCTGGGTGATCAGCGGGGGAACGGAGTCTGGAGTCTACCGGATTGAACCGATCCAGCGGTAAGCCGCACGATAAAATAATTGCCCCCCGGCGATATGTCCGGGGGGCAATTTTTTGGGCAGATGGGGTTGCAAACTTATTATTCAGTGGCTGAAACGCGGGAACAGGGATAAACGTATGATAAGAAGCATGAAATAGGATAAGGAGGAATCCTGCGCCCGTTCTTTCCTTACATATTCAGCTGGATTTTGCGGGTGCTGAGTACGCCTTCCAGGCCGGTAGGGTCGGTACTCACTTTGTGGGATACAAAAGCTTCTGCCCGCTCCGAGGTGCGGATACGTAGCGGCTTGGTCTCCATATGCACCAGTTCCCACATGACGTCGGCTACGGACTCTGCTGTCTGGGGTTCTACATTCCGCTGCAGAAAGGTTGCGGTGTAAGCATCAATTACCGGCTTGTATTCGTCCTCCAGAATCCCGCCGGTGCCTTCTACATGCCCCAGCACGGTTTTGTTGAATTCTGTGGCAATCGCCCCCGCCTCCAGCAAAGTCACGTCGATGTTGAATTGCGGTTTGTAATAGGTAGCCAGACTTTCCAGCAGGCCTTCCACCGCAAATTTGCTGGCGCAGTATATTTCATTCATCGGCTGCCCAACTAGTCCGCCTACGCTTGAAGTGGCTACGATATGACCGTACCCGCTCTTACGCAGCAAGGGCAGTGCAGCCCGGATTGTATGCATTACGCCGTATACGTTGGTATCGAAGACACGGTGGATATCTTCCACCGGCGCTTGTCCAAGTGCGCGGAGGTAGCCGAACCCTGCATTGCAGAACAGTACGTCCAGCGAGCCGTGCTTACGGCTGATTTCGTCGATCACAAGCTGAATGCTATCCGGATCTGTGACTTCGAGATGGACGAAATGCAGATTGCCTGCTTCGCGGTACAGTTCCTGGTCGCGTGCCAGATTCCGCGTGCCGGCGTATACAGTCCAGCCTTCACGGGCGAATTTCAGAGCCGATGCCAGGCCGATTCCGGAAGAGGCGCCGGTAATGCAGATGATTTTGCTCATTAAATGCAACCTCCAATGAATTTGATGTTGGATAAATCAGGAATTTTTAAAAGATAGTCTACACATTATAGCATCTACCGGATGCATCTCTCTTGAATCCGACATAAAGTCCGCATTTTCGCCTATTTTTACGGCCTGGTTAAGTTGTATCAAAGTTTTCATTACTGTAGACTATAATTAAGTCTATAGTAGTAAGCGAATGGAGAGGAACAATGGAAGTGTTTAAGCGTTATTATGCAAATTTAACGATCCGGCGCTTTGGAATTCTGGTGCTGATCGGACTGCTGCTCTACAGTATCAGAGACATGCTGAATTTAGTGCTCCTGACATTTTTGATTGCTTACGTGATGAACAGTTTTCAGGTTCTGCTGACGAAGCGGATCAGCAAGTATATCCGGGTGAACAGCAAGGTCATAATTATCGTGTTGTACCTGGCCCTCATCACCATGATCGTACTTGCCCTGGTTAAATATCTGCCCAAAGTGTTCGAGCAAGTCAAGCAATTAACCACCTATTTATCGAATTTAACTTCTGAAGACATCCCGCAAAATGAGATTACCCAATACTTATTCGGCATGCTCAAGGATTTGAACTATCAGTCTTATCTAAAGGGCGGTATTGATTATGTGTTCAAAATCAGCAACTGGGGCACCACCTTCGTATTATCCACCATTCTGAGCTTTGTTTTCATCCTGGAAAAGGGCCGCATCGTCAGCTTTACTTCCCGCCTGAGAGAGAGCAAGATTTCCTGGTTCTACGTAGAGCTTGAGTATTTCGGCAAAAAATTCATTTCCTCCTTCGGCAAGGTCATTGAAGCGCAGATTCTGATCGCGCTGTTCAATACGTTCTTTACCGTGATCGGGTTATGGATACTCGGCTTCTTTTTTGAACCGTTCCCTTATCTGTTCGCGCTATCCGTGATGATCTTCCTGCTCAGCCTGATTCCGGTGGTCGGCTTCGTCATCTCGCTGGTTCCGCTCTGCATTATCGGCTATAACATCGGCGGGCTGGAAATGACGGTCTATGTACTCGCGATGATTGCCGTGCTGCATTTCATGGAGGGCTATTTCCTGAATCCGAAGCTGATGTCCTCGAAGATGAACTTGCCGATGTTCTACACCTTTATCGTGCTGCTGTTCTCCGAGCACTATATTGGCGTATGGGGACTTATTCTCGGGATTCCGATCTTTGTATTCTTCTTGGATATCCTTGAAATTACCCGTGATGAACCTGGCAAATAGCCGGAATTCCGTTCATAAAAGAGAGGCAGCCCGCATTTGCCAGCGGGCTGCCTTTTTCATAATCTAAGTATTCTGCAATCAGCCGAACGTGGTAGTGACACTCTGGGTCACAAGCTCTCTTACCTCGGCTTTTTGCGCTGCGTATTGTTCTCTTGTAATGCTGCCGCTGGCCAGCCGCGAATCCAGCTGCTGAGTCAGCTGTGCGACCTGGAGGTTGATAACCTTATGGATATTCCCGCCGTTTTCTGCGGCAATGTCCTTCAGGGACTTACCGTCGTAAAGAGCCTCGTACAGCTCTTCATCGGAGGACTGGTTCAGTGCTTCAAGCAGTTCGTCCTTGTCTGCCACAGCCGCAGAAGTAGACCATTTCGCTACCGGAGAGGTGATGGCGGCAGTTTTGCCCCAGGCTGTTCCTCCGAAAGACATAGCTACAATCATGGTCCCTACAATCATCACTCGTTTTATGTTCATGTAAATATCCTCTTTTCGTGTGCTAATATTGTGTATCAATCAAGGGGTGTAGTAGTCATTGTAGGATTTTCTCTAATCCTATTGTAAATTACCAAGCTGATAGCAACCTTAAATTTAATTAAATAATACCTTAAGTTTTACGTTGGCCTGACAGTGGGCTGACAGACTCTCCGTATACTCAAGAAATGGCTAATTACTTGCATGTTTATGCATGGAAAGCAAATTTGTACATATGGGGAGTGTTCGAAAGTTGAGAGTTACAACCAGAGGTAAACGCTTGTTTTCCGGTTTGATTGCAAGCAGTCTCATGCTTGGGGTCATGGTTCCTGGAGGATATGCCCAGGAGATTTCGCCGGATTTACAGCAGACATCATCATCCAAGCTTGTATCGGCCTTGAACGAAGTAATGCAACCGGAAGCACAGTATACTGCGGAATCGGTTACAGCCGCTGTCTATACTGCACCAGCCCAGGCGGGAGCTCTGCTCATTACAGAGCTTGTTCCAGACACGAAAAACATAGGCGGTGCCGATGGTTATGAATTCGTAGAGGTCTACAATAATACCGATGCTCCGGTTAGTTTCAATGATTACTACTTCTATTATTACGGCAGGGATACTTGGACTACGGGCGGAGATGCGGTTATTCCAGCCCGCGGGAATATTGTGTTCTGGATTATGAACGGTTCCAACCAGGAGGCGACTGCGGAGAGTTTCATCGCTAACTTTGCCCCAGCAGCTTCTCTGCAGGAGGGAGTGAACCTCTTCCGGATTAGCGGAGGAGGGGGCATGGCGAACACTTCCTCCCGCAACCTGCAAATCAAAAGTAAATCCGGGGATACGCTGATTAGTTCTGCTTCCTACACCAAGGATCAGGTGAAGGAGAATAACGGGATTGTCTACCAGTATCCGGAAGCCGGGGGTACAGAAATGGTACCGATGGCCGAAGCCGGCACGAATATAGCTACACCGGGAACCGTAACAGCGGCGCAGGTGCCGGTTCCGGTACCTGCCGATAAGTCACCGGAGATTATCCACACTCCGGTGGCCAGTACCGATCCGGCGGATCTCGTCATTCATGCGGCGGTTACCAATCTGCCGCAGGAAACGCCTCCCGCAGTAGAGCTGCTGTACCGTACCTCTTCGCAGCTCCGGGATACGGTTATCGCCATGACTCCGGCAGGCGGCGGGGACTATTCTGCTGTCATTCCGGCAGCGGCACTGGAAGAACCCGAGCTGAACTACAGCATCCGGGTGAAGAATGTCACCGAGAGCTATTCGGTACACGTGAATCTGCCGGAATTCGATCCTGCGGCGGTGCCGCCTCTGCTCGTGACGGAGCTGCTGCCCAACTCCACCAACGTAGCAGGAACCTCCAGCGACGCCTTTGAGTTTATCGAGGTTTACAACAATACGGACCAACCGCTTGATTTCAAGAACTACAAGCTGTTCTACCGCGATACCGACAAAGGAGCTTCGGCGGATGTGAAATGGCCGTCCACGCAGGAGAGCTTCCTGATTCCGGCGCAGCAGTCGGTAGTATTCTGGGTCATTAACAGTGCTAATGCCGGCTATAAGGCAAGCGACTTTAATGCGGCTTTTAATACAAGTCTGGTAGAAGGCACAAATCTCTTCCTCATCAAAAGTAACGGTATGGCCAACTCCGGCCGCCGGGCGATCGTCATCAAGAGCAACACGGAGAAGGAAATTTCCGCAGCTTATTATGATGCTGACACCATTTATAATGGCGGGACTAAAGGTGACGAAACCAAGGAAAACAAAGCGCTGCTGTATAAATATCCCGCGAATGGCTCCAGCAGAATGCTGAAGATCAGCTCCGGGGCGGCTGCTCCGTCCCCGGGCACTACGGAGCCAGCGCAGGTTCCTGGCATACCGGTTCATATCGAACCGGATAACGAAGCGCCTACAGTGAATGACCTCACCGGGGTAACCGAGGTGGATCAATCGGCAAGCCTTGATCTTAGGGCATTTGTCGATGACAATATGGAAATTACATCTGTGGAAGTGAGAGTGGCCTCAGATAAGCAACCGGACTATGTTAGCCATAACCTGGCCCAGGACTACAATGATAACCTGTACCATTTCAAATTAACCTCCGCTGATTTGATCGGCAGAAATGAGATCCGGTATTATTTTGTAGTTTCTGACGGAACACAGGAGACAGAAACACCAGAAATGAAGGTGGCTGTCACCGGCGGGCCGGATCAGTCGGCGCTGCGTTTAAATGTTAAGGATGATGCGCTGCTGCATGGTGCCGTTACTGTAAAGGGAACCTCCGCAAACGCCTCTGCCGCTGAGCTGGGCTTAAGCATTGACGGCAAGGTGATGGATTCCCAGCAGACGTATAGCACGCTTGAGAATGATGCTTACTTTGTATTTGAAGCAAAGAATGTTGATTACTATTTCAAAAACGCTGTTACGATGGGACCTGAGGAATTAGGGGATCAGAGCATTTTGTATACGTTTTTGGACCCTATTACCTCTTATACAACACTGTCCTTCCCGATTTCTGCTGACAGACTGCAGGCTGGTGCGGACAATGTGATCTACATCCGTGCAGGATCTAAATCCTCTCCGTTTGATCCGCGGCCGGAAGAGAACAAAGACGACTTCGAGGTCAAGAATGTCCGTCTATTGCTGGCTGACGGAACGGAGATATGGGACCCTTCATACAGCGGGCGCGATAAAGAAATCAAGATGGGCGACAGTACGGGCAAGCTGCCCTCCATTGGCTTCCGCTTTGAACTGAAGCCGGAGCTGCTGCGTGCCAAGACCTTCAACTGGGATACGACAACAGTGCAGGACGGGCCGCACACCATTGGGCTTGTATTGGGGTCCGGGCAAGTGAAGTCCAAGGTCATTGTGGACAATACTGCTCCGTCTATCCAGCCGAACCTTGAAGAAGGAAAGACCTACCGAGGCAATTTCAAGATTAACGCTGCCATCGATGATGTGTACGCCGGTGTGGATCAGGTCAGCGTGAAGCTGGATGACAAGCAGATTGAACTGCCTTATGTCACCTCATCCGGGAAGCTGCGGGGGGAACCCATCATCTGTCCATCACGGCGACCGATAAGGTCGGCAACAAGGCAGAGAAGCAGATTGCCTTCGAGGTTCCTGAAGAGAACCCGCTTGCGCCGCAGCTGGTTGCACCCGCCAATGGGGCAAGCAGCATCGGCACTAACCCGGGCCTGGCCGTCAAGGTAGAAGACCCGACGGGTGACAAGCTGAACGTTAAGTTCTTCCAAGGGTACAAGTATGATGCCAACCATCCGGAGCAAGGCTTCGCTGGCTTTAAGAATGCTTCCGACACAGAGCCGCCTAAGCAGCCGGTTCCTGCCGGTGAACAGGCGCTCACTGCTGAAGAGTATAGCAAAATCAGTTCCGTTGACGGGAATTATCTGGTCAATGATGCGGTGGAGCAGTTCCCGTATCAGCGTTATGAAATCAAACTGGATGAATCCGTAAAAGCTGCAGACCGTGTGGACCTTGAATGGAAGGGTAACTCTCTGCCGGGCCGGAAAGTCAGTCTGTATGCCTGGAGCCCTGCGCTGCAGAACTGGGTCCTGCTGGATCACAAGATTGCGGCTGCGGATGACTTTGAACTCAAAGCTACAGTAGCCGCCGGAGAATATGCCGAAGGCGGCAAGATTGCCGTTATGGTGCAGGATGAGATCTCTGCTGTGCCGGCAGCAACAGTTACTCAGGACACGTATGACTTCTCTTTTGTATGGATGTCCGATACCCAATATTATTCGCAGAGCTACCCTTACATTTACCGTAAAAATGTACAGTGGATTGCCGACAACAAAGACAGCCTGAACCTTAAATATGTTATTCATACCGGCGATGTGGTCGATAAATCCTATCAGGAATATGAATGGCAAGAGGCCGACATGGACATGAAGGTGCTGGAGGATGCAGGAATTCCTTACGGCGTGCTTGCGGGCAATCATGATGTTGGTCACCAGAACGGCGATTATACGAAATTCTGGGAGTATTTTGGCGAATGGCGTTTCAAGAACCTCCCTATCTATGGGGGATCCTACGACAATAACCGCGGGCACTATGATCTCGTTTCTGCGAACGGCAATGATTTCATTATTGTTTATATGGGCTGGGGATTGGCTGACCAGGAAATTCAGTGGATGAACGAGGTAGTTGCCCGTTATCCTGAGCGCAAAGCGATTCTGTGCCTGCATGAATACATGCTTGTATCCAACAACCGCGCACCAATCGCCGATAAGATTTTTGAAGAGGTAGTGAAGCCGAATAAGAACGTATTTGCAGCGTTGTCCGGACACTATCATGATGCCGAGCTAAAAGTAGATCAGCTGGATGACAATGGCGACGGCGTTGCCGACCGCAAGGTGTATCAAATGCTGGCTGATTACCAGGGGGCTGCTGAAGGCGGTCTTGGATATATCCGGCTGCTTCAGTTTGATATAGCGAACAATCAGCTGCATGTGAAGACCTACTCTCCGTACCTGGATGATTATAATTATTACAATGAGAATGAATATCCCGGCAAAGATGAGTTCACGCTTGATCTGGATCTGCAGCCGGTGACCAAACGTGTGGCGACTGATTATATCGGCGTGAAGGTGTACAGTGACCAGGAGATTGCCGCGAAGGCTGGAGTAGCCAGCGGTTCGGAAGTGAAGGCAACCTGGAGCAAGCTGAAACCGGATAGCTATTATCAGTGGTATACCAAGGTGGAAGACGAGAATACAGGCAGTGTGCTGTCTGATATCTGGGGGTTCTACACTGGAAAAGAGGACGTAACACCAACAACGACGCCAACGCCAACGCCAACCCCGGCACCGGGGGGAACGCCTTCACCATCACCAGAGGTAACGCCATCACCCACACCGGTTTCAATTCCGGGTTCGGGCTCTGCACCGTCGGCCTCAGCTTCACCAAGCCCGGCAGCAGGCGCTGCAGCGGATAAAGGCAGCATCCTGCTGAATAAAGGCAGCGATGGCAGCTACAACGCAAGCTTGGCCGATTTCCAGAAGGCGATTGAGGAATCAGCTGATGCAGCGGTACAGATTCGGTTGAACGATGGGGCTGCAGGCCAGGCGGCTATCCAGCTGGTACTGGATGCAGCAGGGGTGAAGCAGGCCGCAGACAGCGGGAAGGCATTGAAGGTTATCGGCTCCGGATTCCAGCTGACGGTTCCGGCTTCATCGCTGCCGGAAATTCCGGCAGGCAGTGATCAGCTGCAGCTGATTATTAATACTGCGCTGACATCACAGATTGAGCAGGCAATCCAGACAAGCAGCAGTTCCGCTAACGGGATGAGCCAGCCGAAGGCAGCCGTCACTGTGGAGCTTAGAGCATCAGTGAGAGGTCAGGAAACAACGGTTCACCAGCTCAGGGGAAAAGTAACTGTAGCCTTGACGCTAACGTCAGCCCAGCTTGCGGCTGTCAATCAGGATTATGCCGGTGTTTATTATATTGACGGAAGCCGCCTACAGTATATGGGCGGGGTATTTCAGAATAACACCGTCAGCTTTACGACCGATCACTTCTCAACTTATGCGGTAATGGAATACCACAAGCAATTCAGCGATGTGAGCGGAAGCTGGGCCGAGAGCTTTATTACAAAGCTGGCTGCCAAGCACATGATCATGGGCGTGGATGAGAACCACTTCGGACCGCTGACGAATGTAACGCGCGCGGACTTTGCTGTGCTGGCCATGCGTGTTATGGGACTGGAAGGTGCATCCCTCACTGCGGGGGCTAGTGCTTTTACCGATGTGCAGGAAGGCGCATATTATGCCCAAGCTGTAGCGAAGATGTCAGAGCTTGGAATTATGGAAGGCAACGGAGGCAGCTTCCGTCCGAAGGACACAATTACACGCGAAGAAGCGGCACTTGTGATGAGCAGACTGCTGCAATATAAGAACGGTGCATCATCCCGGGACACTGCCGCTGCAGGTGTGAAATTCGCAGATGATGGCAGCATCTCCGCATGGGCAAAGGATGCGGTGAGCGAACTGCAGGCCAAGGGCCTGATCAACGGCAAGAACGGCAACCGGTTTGATCCGCAGGGTAAGATTACGCGGGCGGAAACTGCGAAGCTGGTATACAGTTTATTAGGAAATTAAGCTTGGGGTGTAAGCAGGCCGGAGGAGACTCCGGTCTGTTTTTTGCCGTCTGTATCCTGGGCCGCAACTGTTCCGGCAGGTTCTGAAGGTTTGTCCGGTGGCTAAACAACGGTATACTAGCAATAGGATGCCTAAAAGGCTCAGGTAGTGAATTACTGGTGAAGAAGGTGAACCGCCGATGAATAAAAAAGTACTGGTTGTTGATGACGAACAGAGCATTTCCAGTGCAATTGCCTATGCGCTGCGGCGTGAAGGCTATGAGGTGGATACGGCCGCTGACGGGGAGGAAGCGCTCTCCAAGGTGCTGACCTTCCATCCGAATGTGCTGGTGCTGGACGTGATGATGCCGAAGCTGAGCGGCTATGATGTATGCCGCCGGCTGGAGAACCGGGATGATATAGGGATTATTCTGCTGACAGTCAAAAATGATATTGTCGATAAAATTGTCGGGTTGGAGCTAGGGGCAGATGATTACATGACCAAGCCGTTTGAAATCCGTGAGCTGCTGGCCCGTGTCAAGGCGCTGCTGCGCAGGCTGGAGAAGAAGACAGGTGAAGCCGCCGGTGAGGTAATCGAGTATGGTGCGCTGCGCGTGTACCCCGACAGGCGCTCTGCCGAGCTTGGGGATGAGGAGCTGGAGCTGACGCCGAAGGAATTTGATCTGCTGCTGCTTCTGCTCTCCCATCCGCAGCGTGTATATATGCGGGAAGAGCTGCTGGAGCAGGTATGGGAGATGGACTATGCCGGCGGCACGCGCACCGTGGATATCCACATCCAGCGTCTGCGCAAAAAGCTCGGCGAGCCGTATCAGAATATGCTGCAGACGGTTTATGGCGTCGGGTATAAAGCTGTACCGGCCGGGAGCTACTCATGAGAGTCAGCATCAAGCTGAAATTCAGCCTGTTCCTGGGGCTGCTGCTGATCCTGGCTATCAGTGTGCTGAGCTATTTCGTGCTTCGCGGCGTAGAGCGCAATGAGCTGACCCAGGCGGAGGCCTCGCTCGCCCAGCATGTCAAAACCGTCAATCTACGGGTGAAGCAGACCTACTACACGGGAGTCCGGCTTCCCCCGCAGCAATTTCTGCAGCGGCGCGGGCGTGAGCTGGCGGCCGAGCTGGCCGGCTTTACCGGTCTTGAGGTCACGCTGTACGATGTGCAAGGTGAGCAGGCAGGGACCTCGGTGCAGCGTGAGCCTGCACAGGGAAGTGCCGCTATCGCCGATGCACTGGCCTATGCGCTGCAGAACAAGATCGCTTACCAGAATGCAGGCGACAAGCTGCTCTATCTGGCTCCGCTTCAAGGCCCGGATGGGCAGATGGGGGTAGTGCAGCTGCAATATTCGCTGAGAGTGCGCAAAGCTTCCAGCAGACCCTCCGCAATCTGTTCCTGACGACCGGAGCCGCGGTGCTCCTGCTAAGCTTCATTACCGGTTATTTGTATTTCAACCGCGCCGCCTCTGCGATCAGCCGCTTGAAGAAGGCGGCAGAGTCGATCCGCCGGACCGAATATATCACATCTCCGCCGCTTACGCGGAGGGATGAGCTGGGTGAGCTGGCCGAAGGGATATATTTTATGAGTAAGGAGATTGAGCGCAGTATTGCCGCAAAGGATGAGGAGCAGCGTAAATTACAGCTCGCCGTGACGAAGCTTCAGGCGCTGGAACAGCAGCAGAAGCAGTATATCGGCAATATCAGCCATGAATTCAAGACACCGCTGACCTCGATCAAGGCCTATGTGGACCTGCTTAACATGTATGATGATGATCCCAAGCTGCTGCTGGAGGCCAAGACCAATATCGCCAAGGAAAGTGACCGGCTGTATGAGATGGTGGACAAGGTGCTGCAGCTGACCGCACTGGAGAAATATGATTTCGAATCGCAGGCGGAGTTGTTTGAGGTAGCCGAAGGGCTGCGGGATATCTGCGGCCGGATGAACGGCAAGGCCGAGCGGTTCGGCCTGACGATTACGCTGGAGGCGGAGCCTGTGCACATCTGGATCGACAAAGAGAGCTTCATGCATATCTTCATCAACCTGATCGATAATGCCATTAAATATAATGTCCCGCAGGGGGCTGTCCATCTGCGCAGTGAGGTCCGGAAGGGTCGGGTATGGATCACGATCAGCGATACCGGCATCGGCATCCCGGCGGAAGCGCGGGACAAAATCTTCGAGCCCTTCTATACGGTTAACCGCGACCGCTCCCGGGCGTCGGGAGGCACCGGTCTCGGGCTGTCACTGGTGCGCAATCTGGTCGAGAAGCAGAACGGCAGCATTGTCCTGCTGGAGACAGAGGGCGAAGGCTCGGCGTTCCAGCTTTCTTTTCCGGTAATGGCGTGAGGATTAATAAACTTTACAAGTTGGAAACATTATGCAGCGTTTTAGAAATACTCTTCCGGTAAGCTTGGGGCATTGGAGCAATAACACTGTAGGGGGAAGTAATGATGATTATACTAACAGGCGGCAGGCTGCGCAGGGCGGGTCAGGTGGTGCTGGGCACAGCGCTTGTGCTGACTACGGCATGCAGTTCGGGGAATACGGAGTCGCGGCAGGTCATTGACAAGTCGGGTACCCAAATTACAGTAATGGACAATACCAGCGAGTCTGTATACACCAAGCTGAAGCTGGAGGGTATCGACAAGATCGAAGGTGTGCGCGGCATGGACTGGGTCAGTGAGGATGTCATTGCGGTGGACAAAGAAAACCGGAATCTTACCCCGCAGACGATTGAAGGCACGGAACGTTATCCGCATAATCTCTATTTGCATAACCTTTCCTCCGGGGAGGAAACTGCGCTCCAGGAAGGGGACAAGAATTACGGCTCTGCTCAGCTGTCCCCTGATAAGAAGCATATTCTGTACAAAGAAGCAGAGGATGTGGTGGGCCTCGGCTACATCATGAATCTAGATACAGGCGCCTCTATCAAGGTGGACGAAGCTCCGTTCCGGCTGGAAGAAGGAGCGTGGGCGGACGACGGGCATGTGATTTTTCCGAGTATGGACGGCACTATTTATAGGACTGATGTGCAGGGCGCGAAGGAGGCTGTTGTGAAGCCCGGTGAAGCGTATGTACATGAGGTGGGGCAGTCGGGGAACATCATCTACTATGTGACTGGTGAGGAAATGCAGCTTAGCGCCTATGACACTGAGAACAAGCAGACCAAGGTTCTGAAAAAGAGTGTGGCCTGGGTCGTTCCGTCTCCTAACGGCAGCAAGCTGGCCATTGTGAAGCGGACCAAGCCGGGAGAGATGGTGCTGGTACTCTGTGACAGCGAAGGCAATGAGCAGTCGGAGCTGGCCTCGGGCCAGCAGGTCTTCGGAACCAGCTGGTCGCCGGACGGCAGCAAGCTGGCGTATTCGTTAATCGCTGAGAATGCAGCAGATGACCAGAATGGCGTGTTCATCACCACACTTGAGACCGGGGAGCAGACCCCGCTGCTTGGAGATATTGAGATTGCCGACCAGCTGCGCTGGAGTCCTTCCGGCAAGAAGCTGCTGGCTTCATCGGCTGTGCTGAAGGATAACGCCTTTCAGATCACGACATATGTGATTAGGCTGTCGTAAGGCATAAGAGAAAAAGCGCCCGGGATATGGCAGCTGCTGATGCCATATCCCGGGCGTTTATTAATGCTGCTATTAAGGAATTAGCTGGTTAAGCTGGTTCAAAAGCTCGTTGATCTGGCTGATCGTTTCCGGAATCCCTGTCGATTCGAAGGCTGCTTTGCCCTCCTCCAGATTAGTTGAAGCTTGATCCAGACCCTGCTGAAGCTTCTCGTTGTAGCTGACAATGGATTGATGCAGATCCGTCGCATACTCCGGAACCTGAAGATTGGCATACCCGGAAATCTGTTCCTTCAGAGCAGCCAGCCTTTCTACCAATGCCTCCTTAGCCTGCGGATTTGTGGCTGCATCGGCTGCCAGCGAATCCATATCCTGCCCGAATTCTGTCAGCGTCTGCATGTAAGAAGCTGTATCGGCGGTGAAGCTGACGCTATTCCCCACCTTTTCTGCAAACCCGCAGCCCGGTACAATGAGCAGGATGAACAGCAGCAGACTTAGACTGTATTTCTTCATTCGCTTCACTCCTCCTTGAGTTATCGTATGTGCCAGGTTTACTCTAGTTCATACGGAAGTATACAGAGCGGGTTGCGGGAAATTAACTTTTGTCTAAATTCATACTTGACAGGTGGGTTTAAAGGGATATATGATTACACCAATAGTTCACCACTAATTAAATGAACAGTGAAATAATTACCTGAGCCGATTGGACCGCCAAAGGCTCCCGCAATACTACCCTATGGAGGGAGTGTGCCGGGAGCCTTTTTTTGTTGGCTATGGAGGAAGGCAGGGAGCGCATGACAGATGAAAAGTGGGAGCGCCTGGAGGAGGCGGACTGGCTCTTCCGCAAGATGGTAAGAAGATTCGTGAAGGAGCGTGACCGGGTGAAGGTGGGAGGCATTGCCCTGCCGGGCATGCTGATCCTGAACAAGATTATCCGCGAGGGCGAGCAGCGGCTCGGCGATCTGGCAGAGCAGCTCGATTTCACTTCCGGTGCCATCACGGCACTGAGCGACAAGCTGGAAAAAGGCGGGTACACGGTACGCCGGCGGAAGGAAGATGACCGCAGGACAGTATTGCTGGATATTACGGCAAAAGGGCGGGAGCTAGTTCAGCAGAGCAGCAATGTGGGAGCCCGATGTATCACGCTTCTGTTCGAGGGTTTCACGGAGGAGGAGCTTGCGCAGCAGAGCCGTTTCTATGAACGGATTATCGGGAATCTGGAAGGCTTCTCGGATACTCTGCTGGAGCTGGCCCGGCACAATACCGAAGCCGCTGCGACCCGCCCTGAACAGAAGCCGCGAAAAACCGCGTCAGAGAACAAGTATCTTAGCTATTAACGAATAATGAGCTCACAAAAACTTAAGCGTATGCTTCCGAAGCTAGTTTTTGTACGAAGCTAACTCAGGAAGTCTATGCTCACAAAAACTTTGAGGAGAGATGATCATGGGACACTCAACAATTTATCCGACAGGAGCTACGGTGTATAACCCGGCCAAGGCATGGAGCGGTTATACCGTCTATCAGGCAGGTGAAGAAGGGGTTGTGCTGATCGACATGAACGGTAAAGAGGTGCATCTGTGGAAGGGCCTGCTCAGCTTCCCTGCCAAAATCCTCCCGGGCGGCTACGTGCTGGGTAGTACAGGCAGAAGGGATCCGAAGTTCGGCATTCAGGATAATGTCGATCTGGTACAGGTGGATTGGAACGGCAATATTGTCTGGAAATTCAACGGTTATGAGCACATCGAGGATCCCGGCTACGAACCGCTGTGGTATGCACGCCAGCATCATGACTATCAGCGGGAAGGCAATCCGGTCGGCTATTATGCTCCGGGCCTTGAACCTAAGGTGAACAGCGGCAAGACGCTGATTCTGGCCCACAAAAACCTACACAACCACGAAATCTCCAACAAGGAACTGCTGGATGATACGATTCTTGAAGTGGATTTTGAGGGAAATGTGATCTGGGAATGGGCAGCCAGCGACCATTTTGCAGAGCTTGGATTTGATGAAGCGGCCCGCAATGTATTATTCCGTGATCCGAATACACGCTCCTTCGGCCATCTGGGCGGGGGCGTCGGCGACTGGCTGCACATCAACTCGGCTTCCTATGTAGGACCGAACAAATTCTACGATAACGGGGATGCGCGTTTCCACCCGGACAACATTATCTGGGATGCCCGTGAAGCGAACATTATCGCGATTACAGACCGGGCAACAGGCGCGATTGTCTGGCGGCTCGGCCCCGACTATAACCTGCCTGAAGTGAAGCATATCGGCTGGATTATCGGGCAGCATCATGCCCACATTATTCCGAAAGGGCTGCCGGGCGAAGGCAACCTGCTCGTATTCGATAACGGCGGCTGGGGCGGTTACGGATTACCTAACCCTGCGTCCCCCTACGGACAGAAGAATGCCGTGCGCGACCACTCGCGGGTTCTGGAGATTAATCCGGTCACCTTCGATATTGAGTGGCAGTACACCTCGGCAGAAGCCGGCTTCTCTGTACCCACTGACTCCTATAAATTCTACAGTCCTTATATCAGCTCGGCCCAGCGCCTTGCCAACGGTAATACACTGATCACAGAAGGTTCAAACGGCAGATTGTTTGAGGTTACGGCAGAGCATGAAATTGTCTGGGAGTATATCTCCCCTTATAAAGACGGCAGAAACACCAACATGGTCTACCGCTCCTACCGTGTGCCTTACAGCTGGGTACCACAGCTTGAGAAACCGCAGGAAACAGAGATTGAGCCCATTGATGTAACCAGCTTCAGAGTACCGGGTGCCGCACCCAAGGGATCGGATTCAATAGTGAGTGTCGCCACAACTCTGCCGTTCATGGAGGGGGCCGCTTGTGTGGCAACAGCAGAAGAAGGCGTTCTTCAGAAAAAAGGCTAGATCACTAATAAACGAAGAGGTGCATCGTCTTGAAAAAATCATGGTACGGTTCAGCATTCCTGCTCTTATCTATATCACTTGTTGTTATCCTGTCGGGCTGCAGTTCCAAGGGGGACGCGGCCGCCTCTGGAGAGGCTGCGGGTAATCAGCACAAGACACTTAAGATCAAAATCGCCGACACCAACACTAACCCGGTATTCCGGGTAGCGGCGGATAAAGGCTTTTTCAAAAATCATGGCATCGACGCTGAAATCATCACCTTCGCTTCGCCGGCGGAAGGGGTTAACGCCTTGTTCATTAAACAGGTGGATGTAGCATACGGTGCAGACTTTCCGGTGCTGAATGCGGTGTCCAAGGGCGGCTATTCGATTATCGCTTCGGCCGGCCAGGCTACCGACCAGGCTGCTGCGGCCTGGAAGCTCTACGTAAGGGACAATATTCAGTCTGCTGCTGATCTGAAGGGAAAGAACCTCAGCTTTATCCGGGGGACCTTTATCCCGTATTTGTGGGATGAGTACCTGAAGGAGCAGGGGATTGCGCTAAGTGATGTAACCTTAACAGGGCAGGGCGGTTTTGACGAAGCTTTTATTGCCCTGAAGCAGGGTGACATTGATGCAGCCTGGGTGATCGGTTCGGCGCTGGTTGATAAGCTGGCTGCGCTGGAAGGGGTGCATGAGCTGAGTGATATGTCCAAAACCCCAGTACGGCTGGGCATGGGACTTGTGAGCGGAGACGAGTTCATCCAGGCGAATCCCGGTGGCATCGGCGAATTCCTGGCTGCGGTGAATGAGGCTTCCACCTACGCCCAGGCCCATCCTGACGAAGTTGCGGATCTCATGTATGCGGAAGTGAAGCAGCCGAAGGAGAATACGCTGAAGGATCTGCCTCTAAATCCATGGATCATCGGCTTTACTCCTGCTGCTTACGACAGTCTGGCCGGCCAGAAGAAATACATGATTGATGCGGGTATTATCGAGAAGGACTTTGATCTGGAGAGCAAACTGAATCTGGAGCCGCTTAAGCAGGTTCTGCCGGATACAGTGACTTACGGGGAATAACTAGCCGCTACACAAAACTAAGCTTATGCTTCCGAAGCAAGTTTTGTCCGAAATCTAATCATTGAAGTGTTGCTACACAAAACTAAGCGTATGCTTCCGAAGCGAGTTTTGAACGAAGCAAATTCATGAGGTATCGCTACACAAAACTTTTAGGAGGTGTCCAAATGTCTACACTAGCGAGTCAGAGCCAGCACACCATTCAGATTGAGAAGCTCCGGAAAAGCTACAGTGAGCAGACAGCCGGAGACGTTCATTACATTATCAAAGATGTGAATCTTGTGATCAGAGGCGGTGAATTCTTCGTTCTGCTCGGCCCGAGCGGCTGCGGGAAATCGACACTGCTGAATATGATCGCCGGGTTTGTCTCCAAATCCGGGGGCAATCTGAAGGTGGATAATATTGAGATCGACAGACCGGGGAGAGACCGTGCAGTGGTGTTCCAGCAGGCGGATTCCTCCCTGTTCCCGTGGCTGACCGTTCGTGAGAACGTGGAATTCGGATTGCGGATGAAGAAGACGCCCAAAACGGAACGCCGCAAGATCTCTGACCGCTACATCGGACTTGTCGGGCTGAACGGTCATGAGGAGAAGTTTCCGAAGGAATTGTCCGGAGGCATGAAGCAGCGGGTGCAGCTGGCCCGTGTACTGGCGAATGATCCGGCGATTCTTTTGATGGATGAACCCTTCGGGGCCCTGGATGCGATGACCCGGCGGACGATGCAGAAGGAGCTGGTCAACATCTGGCGGGAAACGCATAAGACGGTTATTTTCGTAACACATGATATTCAAGAGGCGCTGCTGCTTGGTGAGCGGATCGGCATTATGTCCGTAGGTCCTTCCTCCAATATCACTGATATTTATGACAATGCGCTGCCGTTTCCGCGGGATGTAGCCTCACCGGAATTCTACTCGCTCTATAACCAAATTCAAGGACATTTCGAAGAATAGGATAAGGGGGTGACACCTGATGAAATGGGTGGAGAAAAAATGGGTCTCCGTCTCTCTGCTGTGGATTGCCGCACTGGGCATCTGGCAGCTGGGCGCCGCAATATACGGGCCTGATGTGATCCCCGGTCCGTGGGCTACGCTAAAAGGCGGGCGGGAGCTGGTGAGCGACGGCACCCTGATGCAGTATATCGGGATCAGCTTTTACCGGGTGCTGGTGGGCTGGGTGCTGGGCAGTCTGCTGGCAATTCCGGTCGGGCTGATCATCGGCAAAGTGAATATCATCCGGATTTTTGCCGAGCCGTTTCTGAATTTTATCCGCTTTATTCCGCCGATTGCCTTCATTACGCTGTTCCTCGTATGGTTCGGCATCGGCGAGCAGTCGAAAATCGCCCTGATCATGTACGCGACTTTCTTCATCGTGGTGCTGAATACGCTGACCGGCGTAATGTCGGTGGAGGAGGACAAAATCCGTTCCGCCCGCAGCATGGGGGCCAGTGAATGGCAGATCCTGCTGCATGTGATCGTTCCGGCGACAACGCCTTATATTTTCACCGGGATACGGCTGGCGATGGGGACCTCCTACATGGCGATTATCGGCGCGGAGATGATTGCCTCGAATGAAGGCGTGGGCTATCTGATCTGGAACTCCCGCCTGTTCTTCCGCACGGACTGGATTTTTGTGGGGCTGTTCTGCCTGGGATTCATGGGTTTTTTCACGGACCGGGTGTTCGGCTGGTTTGGCCGCAGGGTGCTGTACCGCTATGGTGTAGTTAGTGTGGCGGCGCGGAAGCGCTGATCTTAATCATCTCTCACAGAAACGGGTGCTGTCCCTAAAAGGACAGTTAACCCGTTTCTTTTTGTTTACAAATGTTTCTATTTCACTTAATGCCCGGCAAATACTGGCCCCATATACTTCAGTTGGGCAGCGAATAGCTTGGAACAGAGAGAACGCCCGCAAATAAGAATTTAGGAGTGAACGGGAAATCATGAAAAAGAGATTCAAACAGCAGTTATCTATGGGTCTGATGTTGTCCTTGCTCGTCCTCTTGCTTGCCGCTTGTTCCAACTCGGAGGCCAAGGCTGATGAAACCGGGAATTCTGCCGGAACGGAGCTGAGCTTAAGCGAAATTGAAGCCGCCGCCAAAACGGAGGGTGCGGTAGTCAGCGTAGGCATGCCGGATTCCTGGGCCAACTGGAAGGATACGTGGACTGATATTACAGGGAAGTATGGAATTACACATACAGATACAGATATGTCGAGCGCAGAGGAAATTGCCAAGTTCGAGGCAGAGAAGGACAAGCCGACAGCCGATATCGGGGATGTTGGGATTGCCTTCGGACCGGTTGCGGTGGATAAAGGGGTAACCCAGCCGTATAAAACCTCCTATTGGGACGAGATTCCCGATTGGGCCAAGGACAAGGACGGAAACTGGATTGTCGGCTACCAGGGCAGCATCGCCTTCCTGACCAACACCAAGCTGGTGGCTGATCCGCCGAAAAGCTGGGAGGACCTGAAGAACGGCAGCTACAAAATCATCGTCGGCGATGTAACGAAAGCAGCGCAGTCCCAGATGGCCGTGCTTGCTGCCGCAATTGCTTTTGGCGGAGATGAGTCGAATATTGAGCCGGGAATTGCTTTTTTTGAGGATCTGGCTAAAAAAGGCCGGCTCTCCAATGCCGAGGCTTCACTCGCCAACATCGAGAAGGGTGAAGTGGAAATGACGCTGCTCTGGGATTTCAATGCGCTGAATTACCGGGATCAGATCGGCAAGGACGGCTTTGACGTCGCTATTCCGAAGGAGGGCAGTGTCGTGAGCGGTTATGCCACAATCATCAATAAATGGGCACCCCATCCGAATGCCGCCAAGCTGACCCGTGAGTACATCCTCAGCGATGAGGGCCAGATTAATCTGGCCAAGGGCTACGCCCGACCGATCCGCGACAGCGTCAAGCTGCCGGAGGATGTATCTGCTAAGCTGCTGCCGAAAGAGGAATATGTCAACGCTAAGCCGGTCGGTGACTACAAGGCATGGGAAGAAACGGCGAAGAGCATTCCGCAGCTGTGGCAGGAACGTGTGCTTGTGCATTTGAACTAAATGAAGAAGATGAAACAGAGACAACGCGGGGTCATTCTGGCCCTGCTTCCTTTTGTGCTGATGGTGCTCGCCTTTCAGGTAGTTCCCCTGTTGTCCATGCTGACAGGCAGCTTTCGCAGGGAGGACGGAACCGGGTTTACGCTGGGCAATTATCTTCACGCTGTGCAGAGCGCCTATTATATGCAGGCAATCAAGAACAGCCTGCTGATCTCTGCCGCCTCCAGTGTGATCGGCATCGCGGCTGGCCTGCTGTGTGCCTACTGCATCACCCGGTTTACCCCGGCGGTGCGGGATAGGCTGCTGATGCTCTCGAATATGACCTCGAATTTTGCCGGAGTGCCGCTTGCGTTTGCCTATATTATTCTGCTCGGCAACAATGGCGTCTTTACGCTGCTGTTCAAGCAGTGGGGCTGGAGCGTATTCTCGGACTTTAACCTCTACAGCTGGTCCGGGCTGATCCTGGTCTATGTCTATTTCCAGATTCCGCTGGCTCTGCTGCTGCTCTATCCGGCTTTTTATGGCATCCGGGAGCAGTGGAAGGAAGCGGCTGCCCTGCTGGGGGCAGGCTCCTGGCAATTTTGGAGAACCGTAGGCCTGCCGGTGCTGTCACCGGCGGTCTTCGGCACACTCGGCATCCTCTTCGCCAATGCGATGGGGGCTTACGCGACTGCCTATGCGCTGGTCGGCGGCAACTATAATCTGCTGGCCGTCCGCATCGGCTCGCTGGTTGCCGGAGATGTGGTGACCCAGCCGCAGATGGGCAGCACGCTGGCCGTTCTGCTGGCTCTGAGTACGCTGCTGGCCGTTTATCTCAATCAGCGGATGGTCCGGCTTACCGAAGGTTTTGTCAGCATACCGCCCCGGAAACGGATCTGGCGGAGAGAAGCCTCAGCAGGCGTACGGGCTGCGGCCCTGGAGGAGGCAGGACAATGAACACACGGCGAAGCGGGCTGGCCCCGCGTACGTTTATGCTGCTGCTCATGGTCTATTTGCTGCTGCCGCTGCTGGCGACGGGACTGTGCGCATTCGCAGAGAACTGGCAGAACACCCTGCTGCCTGAGGCTTGGACCTTCAGCTGGTTTGGCGAGATGTTTAAGGACATCCGCTTCCTGGAGGCGCTGT
>NZ_LN831202.1:0-1093 GCF_001368795.1 Paenibacillus ihuae | reverse complement strand
CGTCAGCCAGAATGTGGAATACGGGATGCGCATGCGCGGGATGGCTCCTGCGGCGCGGCGCAGCCGCTGCCGGGAGCTGCTCGCGATGGTTGATCTCGAAGATAAGCGGGATATGTATCCGCAATCGCTATCCGGCGGCCAGCAGCAGCGGGTGGCGCTGGCCCGCTCGCTCGCCGTCCAGCCGAAGCTGCTGCTGCTGGACGAACCGCTTAGCGCACTCGACGCCAAGATCCGTAAGAACCTGCGGACAGAAATCCGCCAGATCCAGCGGAGGCTGGGGATGACGACGCTGTTCGTTACCCACGACCAGGAAGAGGCGCTGATTCTGTCGGACCGGATCTGCATCATGAACCAGGGCCGGATTGTTCAGGAGGGCTCACCGGAGCAGCTGTATACAGCGCCGCGGACGGAATTTGCCGCCCGGTTCATGGGCAGCTACAATGTGCTGACCCGGGCCGAGGCGCTTGCGCTGTTCCGCAGCGTGCGTAGCGCAGCGGACAGCTTCGCGATTCGGCCTGAAGCACTTAGGCTGCTGCCGGAAGGCGAGAAGCCGGGGGAGGACACGGGCGGCATGATTGCTGTGAAGGGGACGGTACAATCTGTATCTGTGCTCGGCAATATTATCCGGGCTGTCGTGGAGGCGGCGGAAATTTGCCTAACCGTGGATTTGCTGAATGACGGACGCTGGCTGCGCGTGCGGGAGGGCGAGGGGGTTACCCTTTTGCTGGACCCGGCCCAGCTGCTGCAGCTGGAACAGGAGGGAGCCTAACGATGACGGATGCAGCGAATAAGCTGATCGTAGTGGTGCTGGACGGGCTGCGGTACGATGCCGCCCGTAAATATTTGGGTTACATGGAGCATCTGGTGGAGCAGGGTCACATGTCCTGCTGCAGTGTACAATCCGAGCTGCCCAGTCTCTCGCGGCCTCTGTATGAAGTGCTGCTTACGGGGACGCCGGTGTCGAAGAACGGAATCACTGCCAATCATATTGTCAGGCTGAGCCATGAAGAGAGCGTCTTCCATCTTGCTGTCGCTGCCAATCTGCGCACAGCCGCAGCGGCATATCACTGGGTCAGCGAATTGTACAGCTCCG
>NZ_LN831201.1:306839-309790 GCF_001368795.1 Paenibacillus ihuae | reverse complement strand
CTGATAGAGCAGAATACCCCCTTCTTCCAGACTGCGGAAATAAGCGGCATCACTTTCCTCCGGTTTCACCATTTCGCGGCTGGTCCGGGCTGAAGCGATGGCCGCCTGGGGAATGCGCTCACCGGTTGCGCCCAGCGGTATATTATGAAATAAAAGCTTGTTCATTAGATTCACCTTCATTTAAGTCCACTAACGGGTTGATTTTTGCCAACTTACACTATACCACGTATCTGTTTTGGCGAAATGTTATTTTTATGCCAGGGGATGGGACGCGGATGAGGACTGGTGCTGCAGGCGGGGAAATGCTGAAAATAGTTAAATTGGAGGGTGGGCCCATCCAGGGCTCTATAAGCAGCAGCCCCTTTTTTAACGGCAGCCTTCCGGATTTCGGGCAACCGTCACTTTATCTTTCCAAGCATATAATTCACTTTGCGCTCATACCCGCGGGGTTTGTTCTCCCGGATCTCTTCGAGCAGAAAAGCCAGTGCCCGCTTCACCCGTGGAGGCATGCCTTTGGCTATAGCGGCGTATTCTTTCAGGAAGATATCATCGCTCAAGATTCGCTCGTTCAGCACGATGGCCCAGCCCCGGGCAGGCTCGAGCATCTCAGGCAGCGATTCCAGCAGCTGGGTCAGGTACATCTCCATGTGGCAGCTCTCCACGAAATGAACGAGGCTGAACATCATTTCCTCGTGCTCGGTCTCATCATCGAATACTTTGAAAATCTGCTGGATCACAGCATCCTCGGTATCACCTGCCAGCCCTTCGAGCGCCTGTTCAAACAGTTCGCACTCCAGCTCCGTCCGCAGCAGGCGGTTGTTGTACAGCTGGGCGATGCCCGGATACATATTCATCATGAGTGGCCTCCTACTTCCGGTCCAAAAGATGGCGGATTCCGGCGGCAACACCATGCTCTACATTACTCAGTGTGATGAAATCAGCGGTTTCCTTGAGCAGGGCTGCGGCATTCCCCATGGCAATTTTGTAACCGGCCTTCTCAAACATCGGGAGGTCATTATAGCTGTCGCCCATCACAGCAACCTGTTCAGCCGGAATGCCGTAGTGGGCAGCCAGCAGGCTTACGCCGTTACCCTTGTTGGCCTCCTTGTGGTTGATCTCAATATTGTTCTCATGCGAAGCAGTGATAATCAGGCCGGGGATCGCGGCAAACCGTGTAGATGCTTCTTTGAGCACTTCAGGGCTCAGCGAGAAGGCCAGAGCTTTATAGATAGGGTTGTCTTCTTTGCTCCACACGTCCTCCATGCTCTCTACGTAAGTTACCGCAGCCTGCTGAAACTGCTTGGCGATCATCGCCTTCAGCAGCCAGCCTACTCCGTCGGGAATGTCTTCGTCCTTCAGCTCCGATAATTTTTCCAGGCGGACACGCTTGTCCAGCTCTACATATACATTGTCCTTGGTGTACACTTCGTAATAAAGTTCGGTAATTTCATTCATCCAGCGCAGCGCAGGAATAATATCCTCTTTGTCGAGCGGACGGCTTGCCGCAATGGATCCGTCAGGCAGTGTCAGCACTGCTCCGTTCAGGCTGATCACAGGGCACTCCAGCTCGGCCAGCCGCAGCTGCCGCTCCGCATCCATGTACGAACGCCCGGTGGCGATTGCCACAATATGGCCCAGACTCTGAGCGTTTGCAATAGCCTCACGGTTCTCCGGGCTAATCTTGCCGTCCTCATTCAGCAGCGTTCCATCCATATCAAGTGCAATCAGCATGGCAGTGTTCTCCTTTTCCGCTTCGAAAGTTGTCCCTACCTGGGACAGTGAAATGATTCTTTGTATTTTATCATTAATTCTGTGTAAATAAAAAATCCATTTTCAAGTAAGTGGGGGATTTTCAGAAAGGACTCCGGTCGTGCTACAATGAGAGGTAGACCAGCAAGCAGGCATCCTGAGCGCTTTTAAGCTTACATTGCCCATTGTGAATTGTTTTATAGGTAAGGGGGATAAAAAATGAAATCCAGAAATTTAGCTACGATATCGCTTGCCGTGATGGCCTGCGGTTTTCTGATTACGCTGTTTTTACCGGAAAATATAGGGACCGAGCTGCTTAGAGGCGGCTTTGAGGCCGGCCTTGTCGGCGGGATTGCTGACTGGTTCGCGGTTACCGCGCTGTTCCGGCACCCGCTGGGCCTGCGGATTCCGCATACCTCGCTGCTGCTCAAGAACCGGGACAAAATCGTGCAGTCGCTGATCTCCTCCATGGAGAATGAACTGCTGAACAAGGCAAGCATTGAGAACAAGCTGCGCAAGGTCCGCATTGTCTCTCTGGGCAGCGGGCTGCTGACGAAATTTATGTCCAGGAAAAAAGCAAGAACCGAAATTCTCGGACAGCTTAGTTCGCTGGTGCAGCGTCTTCCGGTGGAACAAGCAGTGCCTTATCTTCAAACGGCTCTCGCGGACTATGTCCGGGATGCTGAGCTTGGCGTTGCTGCAGACCGGATCGCGACCAGGCTGATGAATGACGGCAAAGATATTGCTGCCCTTGATTATGCGCTGGAGGGAATTTCTGGCTGGAGCGGGCGTCCGGAGACGCGTGCCATGCTGGGGAAGATCGCCAGTGAGAAGCTGGCCGAAGTAAAGCTTGGCGGGCTGAAGGGGATGGCCTTTCAGGCCTTTGTAGGATTTATGGACGCCGACATGCTGGGAGAAATGCTGCAGGGCATGCTGCAGTCAGGTATCCGCGATTTCCGCGAAGCAGACAGTCCATACCGGGAAGAAATGATCCGCGAAATCCGCGTCGCCATATTCCAGCTTGTGAATGACGAAGCGAAGATCACTGCGCTGAAAGACTGGGCGTACAAAGAGCTGCAGGGCGAAGAAGCAGCTGCGTTTCTGCACCAGCAGCTGGAGGTTTTCCGGGGCAAGGCAGCTGCAATGCTGGAGGAGGGCCGCAGTTCCGGCGGGCGCAGGCTGTTCGCGCTGTATGCCATGCT
>NZ_LN831201.1:304529-306753 GCF_001368795.1 Paenibacillus ihuae | reverse complement strand
GATTCAGGGCTGGGAAGAACGGATTTGTGCTTCATTGATTGCCCTCGTAGAGGCTAATCATTACCGGCTTGGTGTATTGGTCAAAGAAAACCTGGATCAAATGGACGATGCTAGCCTCGTTAACATGCTGGAGGATAAAGTGGGCAAGGACTTGCAGTGGATCCGGGTCAACGGCGCCGTATGCGGCTTTGTCGTGGGTCTGGTGCTGACAGTCATCCAGATGATTTGAGGATAATAACACTTGGAAGAGGCAGCAGAACGTTTCCTGGAGCGGGATTCCCGTCCAGGCGACGCTCTGCTGCCTCTTTATTATGGGGATATGACTTAGGAAGATGAGCGGCTACAGTTGATTTTTACCGTTGCTGATCGTGAAGGTCTCCAGCACAGGCAGTACAAAGATCTTGCCGTCACCGAAGGAGCCTTGTTCGCCGGTTCTTGCCGTTCTCATAATAATGCTGATGACCTCGTCCTTCTCATCATCATTGATGACGATCATCAGCAGCTTTTTGGAGATTTGATTGTAGTAGTTGGTTCCAACTTGAATTCCCTTTTGTTTACCGCGGCCCAGCAAATCCATTTTACTGATGGAGGGGAAACCGGCCAGCATTAATTCAGCCATGACCTCATCTGCTTTCTCGGGTCTAACAATGGCTTTGATCATTAACATAAGGATGCACCCTTTCTACAGCGAATAGTTGTTGTAGGGGGTTGCCAGCATCTTGATAGCGGTATAAACTAACACAGTTTGTTATTGGCAACGCTTACAATATGAGTATAATAGCTGCAGCTGCTTATATCCTGCGAAGATAATCACAAATCCTTTGTTACACATTGTCGCAAAGGAAAAGGAGCGCCTGTAAGGCAGACTCCTCAGCTACGGCTTGAGCAGCAGGCGGTACAGCTCCTCTAAATGCGCTGCAGTATGCTGCCATTCGAAAGTCCGCAGCGCATCGCTGCGGCCCTGCATTCCGATCTTTGCCGCTAGGTTGGGATTCCGGCCTACCCTGAGCATAAGCCTTGCAAAAGGCAATGCTTCCTGGTACCGGTCCACCAGATAGCCGTTAAGACCGGAAGTGATGATCTCCCGGATACCGCCATTGTTCGAAGCGATGACCGGCAGGCCTGAGGCCATAGCTTCCACATTCACCAATCCGAAGGATTCATGCCGCTGGGAAGGGCAGACGAAACAGTCAGCAGCCTGATACAAGCCGTGTATATGGTCGTGGGCGATAGTTCCAAGGAAGGTTACGGATACGCCGAGCCGGCTGGCCAGGCCCCTAAGCTTACGGATATATAACGGTTTGCCCGGGCCTGCGATGATCAGATGGGCGGGCAGACGTTTGTTCAGATGCTGCATGGCCCGGATCAGCACCGGCACTCCTTTGCGCGGAATAACCCTGCCCACGAACAATACAGTAAACTTCGGTGGAAGCCGGTACTTTCTGCGCAGAAGCAGACGCTCCGGCGATTCAACAGGGGTGAAGCGGGTTAAGTCAGCTCCCAGCGGAACGACACTGAGCTTTCCAGAAAGCCCCGGAAAACGCCTGGAAAGCCGCTTCTGCAAAGACCTGCTGTTGACCGCAACGGTATTGGCGTATGCAAGGCTGCGGGCAATTCTCGCTTCTGCGGGTACAAAGGTTAAGGAGTGGAGATAGAGCAGCACCGGGGTCTCCGGATGCTGCTGCTTTACGGCGGCCATCAGAAGCGGACGATTGTCGACCTGAATCATATCGAAAGATTCCCCCTCCAGAAAGTGAAGCACGGAAGCCTGGTAACGGGAGGGGGTTCCTGAAGCCAGCCGGATGATCCGCACCTGCTCCAGTTCTGCTGAGTCGGGCAGGAAGGCTGTTCTGCGGCTTAGAATCGTCACTTTATGTCTCTGGGATAACTGTTTGGCAATAGCCCAAATACAAATCTCCACAGACCCGTCTCCCGGTACCGGGAACTGCTCCGGGGCAATAATACAGATATGCATAGCTCCAGCCTCCTCAAGGCCCATTTAACGGATGTTCTCTCTTTCCTACCATATGCGGACTGACAGGCGGAAGACACCCGTGGTTAGTTCAGGCGGCGATTTGCTTCGCTGTCGCTGCAATTACTGCAGCAACCTTTTGTTCCAGCTCGATGATTTTCTGTTTACTGGCGGCAATCTGCTTGTATCCGGAAAGGAGTGAGGCCAGGGATTGTCCGGCAAGAACCGGATTCTGCTTGCGGATGGCGGACT
>NZ_LN831201.1:295126-304503 GCF_001368795.1 Paenibacillus ihuae | reverse complement strand
GATTTGATGGTGGTCTGGGGGCTGTCGATGCCGGCTAAGGTTTTGCGTGCTGCAGCAATCTTTCGGGTGCGCTCCTCTTTGGCAGCCTTTAGAAGGGCTTCTTTGTCCCGGATCTCCTGGCGGGCGATTTGGACGGCAATTTTCATGGCCTCCGCCTGTGTGCGCAGCACGGAATTCAGCGTCTTGTCCTTAAGTCCCTTCAACAGGGTGATCCGGTTATTAAGCGCACTATATTGATCAAAGAGAGGCTGATAATGCTGCTTAGCGCTGCTGACCGCAGAGGTGAGCTTGGCCACAACAGCCTGATCGATCTCTTTGATCTGGTTCCGGACCACAAGCAGTGCTTGTGCGTTGCTCTCATGCAGGATACGGATCTGTTCTTGACGGCTCTCATACTGTGCAGTCTGGGCAGAGAGTTCACTGTACTGGCTTTTCAGCTTGACTCTGGCTGAGGATTCAGCAGTGGCAGCAGTCAGCTCAAAGGCGGCCTGAATAGAAGGTGTCAGTACAGCAGCAGTGGCGTTTGCTGCACCGGCTGTGGTGAATAAAGACACCATAAGCATCAGTACTGCAGGGAATGTCTTCATAAGCTTGTTCAACTTGGGATTCTCCTCCTGTCGTCACTATTGTCCGCAAACGGCAAAAAGCACCCGTAAATAAAAGGCCAATAAGCCTTTATTACGGGTGCTTCCATCGTAATTGGTTAAATATGTGATATTAACCAACACTCTAAATGAACCGCAGAGAGCCGTCAACATTTAAAATTCGTAGTTTGCTTTCCGAAGTTGCGCTGAACATTTCTTCCGACTTCCTCTTATCGTATACTGGTAGAAGTACAACTGAGAGTCTGCACAGAGCTGGCTCATGATGAAGGGGGCCCCTATAAAATGAACTACTTGGCAGAGAACTGCAGTATTCTGGATCAAGCATTCATGATGTCTCCAGTAGGAATGGCTGTATGGGCCATAGAGGCGGACAAGTGGATTAAGGTTAACTCCGCGCTTTGCAATATTCTGGGCTGTAGTAGGTCTGATTTTCTTGAAGGAGCTTTGTGCAGCGGTAATCATACATCGCAGGCGGAGCTGGAAGGATTGTCTCTGGCAGGGAGCATTGATGGGCAATCGTTCCCGCCGGGTGCTTCTGTAGTAAAAGAATTGAGATTTCACAACCGTGCCGGACGCCCTGTATGGCTGTCTCTTACGCTTGTCCGTCCAGAAGAAGGACAGGCCTTCCCGCATATTATAGTTTATGCCATGGATATTACCGACAGGAAAATCGCTGATCAGCTGACCGTAGACAGCCGCGATTTATACGATTTATTTATAAAAGATGATCAAAGCATTATATCCTTTACCCAGCCCGACGGCATCCTGAGCTTTATTTCACCTTCTGCGAAGAAGCTGCTCGGCTATGAGCCTGAAGAGCTGATCGGCAGAAACCGCCTGGAATTCTTTCATCCGGATGATGTCGCAGGCCTGCATAAGCCGTTCGAGGGACTTCTGCAGAATGATACGTATACCCGCCGTCTCCGCCACAAGGAAGGGCATTATATCTGGTTCGAAACCTCTTTTCATGCTATCCGGAATGAGCAGAATGAAATTACGAGAATTATGGGCATTGGCCGGAATGTGACGAGCCGCAAACAGAATGAAGAAGCGCTCGCCGAAGCGCAGCGGGTTGCAAGAATCGGCTCCTGGACCTGGGATTTAGTCAAAAGCAAGCTGGCCTTCTCGGAGGAGCTGCGGCGTATTTTGCATTATAGTGTAGGTCCAACCGATGTGGATTACCAGACGTTCGCAAAGCTGGTCCATCCGGAGGACCTGGGTTATCTGTATGAGAATGTAGAGCTGGCACTGAACCATGGAGAATCCAGCGAAGCTACCTACCGGCTGGTCCTGCCTGACAATACCCTGCTTGCGGTAAATATTCAGTCGGATGTGATCTATAGTCCGGAAGGGAAGCCTGTCAAGCTAATCGGCATGATGCAGGATATTACCGAGCGGCAGCAGATGGAGCAGCAGCTCAGGGAGAGCGAACGCAATTTCCGGCTGATGTCAGAAAATTCACTGGATCTGATTTCGCGACATACGGTCGATGATGTCGTCTTTTTGTATTGCTCCCCGGCCAGCCGTACTTTACTTGGTTACGAGCCCGCAGAAATGATCGGTACCAGTGCTTATGACTATCTGCACCCTGACGATCTGCCGATGATCCAGGAGAAGTTGACGATAAATAAGGCAGCCGGATTCATTCCGCCGATCTCTTACCGGTACCGCCACAAAAACGGCAGCTACATCTGGTTCGAGACGAACAGCAAGTACATTTTTGATGAGCAGGGACAGGTCGTGGAGATTATTGCCGTCGCCAGAGATATTACGGAGCGGAAGCAGTTCGAGTCGAGGTTGCAGGAGAATGAGCAGCGTTACAAATCGTTGTTTGAGTACAATCCGTCTGCGGTATATTCGATGAACCTGCAGGGGGATTATTTAACCGCGAATGCTATTTTGGAGAAATTGTCCGGCTACTCCATGGAAGAGCTGATCGGTAATTATTACGGGCCGCTCGTGCATGAAAAGGACATTGAAAAGACAAATTATCATTTTTCTATGGCCTGCCAGGGATTCCCGCAAAGCTATGAGCTCACGCTGATTCATAAAGACGGACATCTGGTGGAGATCAATACGGTCAATATTCCGATTATAGTCGATGACGAGGTTGTCGGTGTCTACGGGATTTCACGCGACATTACCGAGCGCATCCGGTATACCGAGCAGATTGAGAAGTTGAGCAATGATTATACCCTGATCCTCAATGCAGTCTCCGAGGGCATATTTGGCCTTGATACGGAAGGAAGGATAACCTTTATCAACCCTGCCGGTGCAGATATGCTGGGCTTTGCCTATGGCGAGATTATGGGACGCCCTTATCTTGGCCATATCCAGCAGACAGCACGGGACGGCATCTATTCCCGGCCAGAGGAATCCCCGTTGATACGGGCTGTCCAGACCGGGGAATCCCTTTCAAGCAAGGATACGGTGTTATGGCGGAAAGACGGATCAAGCTTTTTGGCTGAATACCAGGTCACCCCTCTGTTTGATAAAGGAGAGCGCATTGGTGCGGTTGTCGTCTTCCGGGATAACACCAATGAGAAGGAGATTATCCGCGCTAAAGAATCGGCAGAGAAGGCGGATCAGGCCAAATCGGAATTTCTGGCCATCATGAGCCATGAGCTGCGGACTCCGATGAATGGCATTATGGGCATGACAGACCTGCTCGCTGAGACAGAGCTTGACGAGGAACAGCGTGGATACGCCAATATTATCAGTGAGAGCAGTGCCTCCCTGCTGTATATTCTGAATGAAATTCTGGATTTCAGTAAAATTGAAGCCGGAAAAATGACGCTGGTGCATGAGCCGCTTAGCCTGGAAGGGGTCATGGAAAGTGTCACTGAGCTGTTCCTGCCCAAAGCCAGGGAAAAAAACATTGAGCTGAGCTGCCGGATAGACCCCGATGTACCGGAGCTGATTATGGGGGATGCAGCCCGGCTGCGCCAGGTCTTGGTTAACCTGGTCAGCAATGCTGTTAAGTTTACCGATACGGGGCATGTTTCTATTGCTGTAGGGACGCAATTCTGTCCTAACCGGCGCAAGCTGACCCTGAAATTTAGTGTCCAGGATACAGGGATTGGCATTCCGTCCGAGAAGCAGTCCCTGTTATTTCAATCCTTTTCGCAGCTGCATCCGGCAATTAACCGCAAATACGGAGGTACCGGACTTGGACTTTCAATCTGCAAGCGGCTGGTTGAGCTGATGGGCGGGGCAATTACCGTGGACAGCAGAGAAGGGGAGGGCTCCAATTTCTATTTCACGCTGCCTATTGATATTGACAGTGACCCGGATGAACATGCTGAGGAAATGGTAAGGCCGGAGGAGAAGGAACCGGCAGGCCAAAGTGGAGAGGACACCGGCAGCAACCTGTACGCATTGCCGGAGTCGGTGGAGGGAACGATCCGGTTAGCCGGGGGCCTCCCTTTTGCAGAACCAAAATACGGTCCGCTGCGGATATTGGTTGCCGAAGATCATCCGATCAACCAAAAGCTGCTTCTGACCATGCTGCAGAAAAGAGGCTACAACGCCGACCTCGTAGAAAATGGAGAACAGGCGCTCCAAGCGGTGCAGCAGCAGGACTATGATCTTATCTTTATGGATGTGCAGATGCCGGTGATGAGCGGGCTAAGTGCAGCGGCCCGGATTAGTAGGCTGCCTGTAACCGGCAGCCGCCCCTATATGGTAGCTGTAACTGCCTACACCAGACCGGAGGATCGGGAGAAGTGTCTGGCTGTAGGTATGGAGGGTTTTATCAGCAAGCCTTTTCTCGCTTCCGACATTGAACGTATACTGCGGGAGCGGCAGGAGAAGATATCCCTATGATACAGTCACTGCTAAGCCGCCGGATTCCCGCAGAGCCCTATACACAGTGGGAGCCGGGTGTTCGTTCACCCGGCTCGGCCTGCGGGCCTGCCACTATGGCAGCGTTAATGGAATATTGGCACACGCGGCAGGGTGCAGCCTTTATTCCTGGAATGAGGCATTTTGACACCAAAGCAGCACATATAAATAACATATACAGCCGTCACGGCGGAAGGCCTTGGGGCATGAGTGCGCGCAGCTTCACCCGAGGCATCCATGCATATCTCAGGTCTGCTGCCGGGAAGGACGGCCATAACGGATGGCAGCACACTGTAACCGTCTTTAATGATATGGAGCGGTATACAGCTGAGATTGATGCAGCAAGACCGGTAGCACTCAAGTTTGACAAATGGTTCAGCTTCCGCTGGCAAGGGGATTTTGCCTACAATTATCACTGGGTTCTGGGGATCGGCTATGAAAAGTCTGCTGGCGGAAAAGGGCCGGTGCTCCTTGTTCACGATAATGGACTCCGCCTTAGGGACGGCGGTTACCGCCCGGGGCAGGAGCGGCGTATTCCTTATCTTCCCAATCAGAATATCATCACAATGGTAGCATTGGACATAACCCGGGGGTAGCCATTGTGTCTGAGCGGGTAAAAACTTTGTACAAACGTTTGCGCAAAATGGATAATGGCGCTATAATTCCAGTTATTAAAGGGTAAAGGAGACAGGTTGCCTTGTCCGTACAAAAAGAAATGAAAGAACCTATTTATTATGGTGATCCGGCGGCCACGGACGGAATCTCCGTGTTCGATCAGGATTTTGATGATCTTTTCAGTTATGATGGCGATGATCTTGGCCTAAGCTATACTCCTGTGCAATCCGCCTTTTGCCTATGGGCACCCACTGCATTAGAGGCAGAGGTTGTACTCTATGAGTCATCGCAGGAAGCTGAGGGAGAACATTTGCCTATGACCCGGGATGTGCGCGGGGTCTGGAGGCTGACGGTTGCCGGAGACTTGGACGGGAAGTTCTATACATACCGGGTGCGTGTCGGGGGGCAGTGGAATGAAGCGGCAGATCCATACGCCAGGGCTGTCGGAGTCAACGGAGACCGGGGCGCAATTCTGGATTTACGCAAGACTGACCCTGAGCGTTGGACTGACGAGAAGCCGCCTCTGGCCGATCCGGTCGATGCTGTAATCTACGAGCTTCATTTGCGTGACTTATCCGTCCATCCGGCGAGCGGCATTACCCATAAGGGACAATATCTTGGCCTGGCGGAAGAGGGCACCCGCGGCCCGGGCGGAATTCTTACCGGACTTGATCATATTGCCGGCCTCGGGGTAACGCATGTGCAGCTGCTGCCTATCTACGACTATGCTACAGAAAGCGTCGATGAGACCAGGCTCAGCCAGCCCCATTATAACTGGGGATATGATCCGAAGAATTACAATGCGCCGGAGGGTTCTTACGCCACCGATCCTTATGTGCCGGGCGTACGCATCCGCGAATTGAAGACTATGATCCAGGCGCTGCATGACCGCGGTCTGCGGGTGATTATGGATGTGGTCTACAATCATGTATATGATGGGTTCCGCGTCAATTTCACCAAGCTGGTTCCCGGCTACTATCTGCGCTATAAGCCGGACGGCAGTCTGTCTAACGGGTCGGGCTGCGGCAATGATGTCGCCAGTGAACGGCTGATGATGTCCCGTTTTATTGTAGAATCCGTCCTCTACTGGGCCAGAGAGTATCATATCGACGGCTTCCGCTTTGATCTGATGGGACTGATTGATATTGAGACGATGCAGGAAGTCCGCCGCAGATTGGATGAGATCGATCCTTCGATCCTAACGATCGGCGAGGGCTGGATTATGGACACGGAGCTTGACCCTTCGCGGCTGGCCAGCCAGAGTAACGCTGATGTGCTGCCGGGCATCGGGCATTTTAACGACGGCTTCCGCGATGCAGTGAAGGGTAACATCTTCCGGTATGAGGAGCCGGGGTTTATCGGCGGCAAGGGTGGGCTTGAACAGGCCGTGAAGACAGGGATTACCGGCGGAGTAGTGTACGGTCAAGCTACAGGACAGTTTGCTGACGAGCCGCAGCAGTGTGTGAACTTCGTGGAATGCCATGATAACCATACGATGTGGGATAAAATCGTGCTGTCCTCAGAGGGGATAAGCGATTCCCGCCGTGAAGCGATGCACCGCCTTGCCTCGGCCATGGTGCTGACGAGCCAGGGGATTCCGTTTGTTCACGCCGGACAGGAGTTCATGCGTACTAAGGATGGGGTTGAGAACAGCTATAAGTCGCCTGTTGAGATCAACCGCATGGATTGGGAACGCTGCGCTGCGCATACCAGTGATGTCGCTTATATGAGACGGCTAATTGCTTTGCGCAAGGCGCATCCGGCCTTCCGTCTGCGCACTGCGGAAGAAATCCGCAACCGGCTCATCTTTGAGCGGTCGCCGGCCGGTACGGTCGCCTACACGCTGCGTGATCATGCCGGAGGAGACTCTGCTAAGCACTTGTATGTGCTCTATAATGCGAATCCGGACGGAGCTTCGCTGAGCCTGCCTGCCCTTGGAGAATGGAGCATCCTGTTCGGGGATGAGCTGGTCACGGGTGTTGCCGGAGATAAGCTGGCAGTCCGGGGACTTGGAATGGTTGTATTGGCTGTGCAGGCTTAACAGCACCGCTTGCTATGTGCTTTGCCGGATAAGAAACGGATACCACCCCTGAAAGGGAGGGTATCCGTTTCTTTTTGCATTTTATCGGCCAATATGTGTAAAAAGTACTTCACCTGTCGTAGTAGATGTGCTACACTTCAGTTACTACGACAGATGAAGTAATAATTGACCGCGAAAAGCTTTCGAAGTAAGTTTTGCGAAGTGATCCAATGAAGCCTATGCTACAAAACTTTTAGGAGGACGAACCTTGATCAGCAGTGATGTCATTCGGGGATACAACGATACGATTATCCTTTACATGCTCCTCGATGGGGAATCCTACGGATATGAAATATCCAAGAACATCAGGAAGCTGTCGGACGAGAAATACATTATGAAGGAGACCACGCTATATTCGGCATTCACCCGGCTGGAGAAGAACGGATATATTGATTCCTTTTTTTTGGATGAAACGTTTGGCAAAAGACGCACCTATTACCGGATTACTCCGCTGGGTCTGGCCTATTACCGTGAGAAATGCGAGGAATGGAAGGTCACGCAGGAGGTCGTCAATAAATTTATAAAGGAGCTGTAATGAGATGGATACCATTACCGGATATTTGAACAATATGTTCGCCGCTCTGCCCAGAACTGAGCAGACCTACAAGCTGAAGCAGGATCTGCTGTCGAGCATGGAAGACAAGTATTACGAACTGAAGCAGGACGGGAAATCGGAGAATGAGGCGGTAGGCATTGTCATTTCCGAATTCGGCAATATCGATGAACTGATGGAGGAGCTCGGCATCGCTGTGGAGGGAGCAGATTCACCGCTTCCGCAGCTGGCTCCGGAAGATACCTGGAGCTACATGGCTGCCAAAAAGAGAGCCGGATTCATGGTGGGACTTGGCGTGATGCTGTGCATCGTCGGCCCAGCTTTACTGATTCTGCTTAATACTCTTGCGGAATACGGTTTTCTGCAAGGGGTTATTTCTGGGGATACAGCCGGAATCCTTGGTGTGATCATTCTGCTTGTACTGGTGGCTCCAGCCGTCGGACTATTTATTTACAGTGGTACGGTGTCGGAGAAATATAAAGATTTGCAAAAGGGCTTTACCCTGCCGCATTTTTTGCGCGCCGAAATTGAGCAGCGCAGCAGAGCTTTCACTCCCACATACACCCTTTCTCTGACTATGGGGGTATGCCTGTGTGTGCTGAGTCCGGTTCCGGTCATTACCTGGTCGATGATTAATGACGACGCTACCGCTTATGGTGTGGTCCTTCTGCTGGCACTGGTGGCATTGGCTGTTTTTCTGTTCATTTACTACGGAAGTATCAAGGATAGCTTCAAGTTCCTGCTCAAGGAAGAAGAGTATACTGACATCCCGGAAAAGAAAGAAGAAAACCGTATCAAGGGGTCCATTGCAGCCATTATCTGGCCGCTGGCCGTATGTATTTTTCTGATCAGCGGCTTTGTATTTGAACGGTGGGACATCAACTGGGTAGTGTTCCCGGTTACCGCTCTGCTGCTGGAAGTATTCAGCGCTGCTTATAATGCGTTTAAAGCCCAATAAAGCATCTCCAGACCGCTTTGCCCATTCCCAGGAATTTTATCTAAAAAAGTGACATTGCTCATTTAGGCGATAGTGGATAAATGATAATATTAAGGCATTTCAATCTAAGAAAGATCCTAACAGGTACTGTGAAGGGGCGGAAATCCGTCACATCACAACTTCTTGCTTTGCTGCTTTACAGTGACAAATAACTAGTCGGTGACGGAGAGTAACGGCCAATCAGAGAAACTCGGAGGATGACAGGAATGGGTAAAACAACCGGATTTTTAGAGTATCAGCGGCAGGCTCCTGCGGAGTGCGAGCCTTTAGAACGCATTAAGAACTGGGATGAATTTGTAATACCAATGGATGAAGAGAAGCTGAAGGAGCAAGGGGCCCGCTGTATGGACTGCGGAACACCATTCTGTCATGTGGGGCGTCTGCTCTCCGGGATGGCATCCGGCTGTCCGCTGCATAATCTGATTCCCGAGTGGAATGACTTAGTATACCGCGGCAACTGGCAGGTTGCCTTGAAGCGCCTGCATAAGACCAATAACTTTCCGGAGTTTACAGGACGTGTCTGTCCCTCGCCTTGCGAAGGGGCTTGCACCGTAGGACTGAACGGCAAGCCGGTAACCATCAAATCCATTGAGCGGTCGATTGTAGATAGAGGTTTTGCTGAGGGCTGGATCGTTCCTGAGCCTCCTTTGGTCCGTACAGGCAAGAAGGTAGCCGTAGTCGGCT
>NZ_LN831201.1:292667-295100 GCF_001368795.1 Paenibacillus ihuae | reverse complement strand
AAGGTAGCCGTAGTCGGCTCAGGCCCTGCAGGACTCGCCTGTGCGGCACAGCTCAACAAGGCCGGACATACCGTAACTGTTTATGAACGGGCAGACCGGATCGGTGGGCTGCTGACGTACGGGATTCCCAATATGAAGCTGGATAAGCAAACCGTTCAGCGGCGTGTGGATCTTCTGGCCGCCGAAGGGATTACCTTTGTGACCCGGACCGAAATCGGCAAAGATATTACTGCTTCACAGCTCCAGGAAGACCATGATGCCGTTGTGCTGTGCGGCGGCTCGACGCAGGCGCGTGACCTGCCGATTGAGGGACGTGAGCTTCGCGGTATACACCAGGCGATGGAGTTTTTGACGCTGAACACGAAGAGCCTGCTTGATTCCGGACTGGCAGACGGAGAATATCTCTCTGCTGCAGGCAAAGACGTAGTAGTTATCGGCGGCGGCGACACGGGTACCGACTGTGTGGCGACTTCCATCCGCCATGGCTGCCGCAGTGTAATCCAGCTCGAAATTATGCCGCAGTCTCCCCTGACCCGTCAGGCCAGCAACCCTTGGCCGGAATGGCCAAAAGTACTGAAGGTGGATTACGGCCAGCAGGAAGCAGCTTCCTTGTACCAGGAAGATCCGCGCCGCTATCTCGTTTCTTCGAAACGTTTTGTCGGAGATGATGGCGGACATGTCCAGGAGCTGCATACCGTACGGATAGAGTGGACCCGTAATGAGCAGGGGCGGATGATTCCAGTGGAAGTGCCGGGCAGCGAAGAAGTCATTAAGACGCAGCTTGTGCTGCTGGCCCTTGGCTTCACGGGACCTGAAGATACAGTGCTGGATCAGCTTGGAGTGGAGCGTGATGAGCGTTCCAATGCCAAGGCGGAGTTCGGTACGCAAACTACCAATATCGAGGGCGTATTTGCGGCCGGAGACATGCGCCGTGGACAGAGTCTAGTAGTATGGGCGATTGATGAAGGACGTCAGACTGCGCGTGAAGTGGACCGCTATTTGATGGGCGCCTCCAATCTGCCTTGATTAATCCGTGAATACTAAGGTATGCGACAAGACAGGACGCCAGCGGCGTCCTGTTTTGCGCTCCGGGTACAAGAGGAAGTAAGATGAGTAGGAAAGCGAATAAGGGAAGGGAAGATCACCTGATGAAACTAATGTTTATCTCCGATATTCATGGCTCACTGTTTTGGCTGGAACGGGCTTTAGAAAAGGCTGAGCAGGAACAGCCGCATACCCTTGTGATCTTGGGGGATTTTTTGTATCACGGACCGAGGAATCCGCTGCCGGAGGGGTACGACCCGCAAGGCGTCGCTGCCCGGCTGAATGCCTACGGCAAATCACTTGTGGCTGTGCGCGGTAATTGCGATGCTGAGGTGGATCAGATGCTGCTGCAGTTTCCGATGATGGGCGATTATGTGCTGATCCTTCATGAAGGCAGAAAAATCTACGCCACCCACGGTCATGGCTTCAGCATTGATCAATTGCCTCCGCTCGTTCCGGGCGATGTCTTTATCCAGGGGCATACCCATCTTCCGGTAGCTGACCTAAAGGAAGGTATTTATGTACTTAATCCGGGTTCGATCTCTTTGCCGAAAGAGAATAACCCGCATTCCTATGGGATTCTGGTTGACGGGAAATTCACCATTAAGGACTTTGAAGGCAACGTGGTGAAAGACATACAATTGTAGAATAAAGTAATAATAAATCAAGACTATTCTGCATAAAACCCCCTCTTTAAGAGTATGTTAGTACATGCTGTCAAAAAGCGGAATTGTGAAAAATGTGCGGAAACCAAAGAAGAAGCTGCGCCAATGGCGCAGCTTCTTCTTTGGTTCTATTTTAGACTAATCCTACCTGTAGTTGCTAAAAGACTGTGCAAGAACTCTTAACCCCCGGCACCATGGGTCATAGGCTGAAATACATTAGCTTGAAATGAATCGTTGCTGCTGGCATACGCAGGTACGGCAAGGAGAAGCACAATACTAGCTACTGACAGTAATAATGCCATCTTTCTCTTCATTGATTTTTTGCACCTCGCTAATGGAAATTGTGTACCTCTGAATGACTTCCGGGGATGCACATCCCCGGTGTTTCTCGAATAACCCCACACATTTAACAATGGTGGTGTCATTTCTTATAGTAACAGATGATTCCAAACTCTCTAGTAAGTAATGGAAGCCAAATTCGAATTTATTTCGACTAAAATGGTAAATTGCTAACTCTGCCAGAAGACGGGTATATCGGTCACCCGTCAATTGCAGATTGAATTTACCTAAGCGGCTGTGCTGTTCTCTGTAGGACAAGTGGTTCTTAAAACGCTCAAGAATGTTATCAACATTGAACCCGTAACGGTTAGCAGCCTGCATAATTTTAAATAAGGCCGGGAAGATCTCGTCTTCCTTGGTTTCAACATAATGTATATATTCAGGC
>NZ_LN831201.1:276196-292641 GCF_001368795.1 Paenibacillus ihuae | reverse complement strand
GAAGATCTCGTCTTCCTTGGTTTCAACATAATGTATATATTCAGGCAGTACCTCGACTTCACCGGCCATTAAGCGATATAAATACATATTGGCCGCCGCCCATTCCTGAAACTGCTCCATAACCCGCTGTTCTTCTTGGCTGTATGGAGTATTTACCCAGCTCATATCAGAGTATAAGGAAGCATGATATAGAGCGTTATCATAATTGCCGAGTTCATCGGAAACCAGTGACCGCAATAAATGTGCATACAATATATAGTAAATAAGCGGTCGTGCAGGCTGCTTCTGGGTGCTTTCCTTTTTTGTAGTTTGTTTATACTGCAGCCTGGCTTTTTGGCCTAAAAGCTCGGCTAGCTCATCAACCTTCTCCCAGCGGTGCATGGAGGCATATACATCGGCCAGATGCTTAAGCGCATCGAGCTGATCGGCTTCGTCCAGGCGTTCTACATAAGGTTCAAATTGATTGGCGGCATGCAGGTTCGCATCCTGGCTCTCACTGAGCCCGATTGTAAACAGTCTATACCGGCAGAGGGCAAGTCGTTCGGAATGCTGGAAACGTTCACCTTCCGCGACACTTTCGTATATCAGTGCAGCGGCGGCATGGCTGCCCTGTTTGAACAGCTCTTCGGCCGTATCAAACAGCATGGGAGAGTAAATCAGCTTGTCCATAATGTGCTGGACTACACGGTGGATGCAATCGAGTTTATTCAGTTCTGCGCACCGCTGTAGGAGAGGTCCGATCCGCCGCCAGTCCGGAGCGCCGTTAATAATGTAATTATCGACATACAGTTCATAAAAATAGCCCTCAGGCAGATCCATGGCTATGGTGATTCGGTCAAGCTGCTGCATTGCAATCGGACGATGTCCCTGGATCACATTACTTAGTGTACCGGAATTCATTCCCGAGCGCGCGGCAAATTTTGAAATCGTCAAAGCTTCTCTTTTCATGTAATCTTCGAGCTCTGTTAGGATCGTTGATGCAGGTTCCAAGTCATGACCACCTTTCACGCTGTAGGTCCGGCAATTATAATTGTATATCTTCCAGTATTATACAAAATCTAACGATGGTCAATATTAGAGATACGTCGTATATGTGAACATGCTGTTTTCTGGCAATTGAGCGTGTCACCAGTTTATTGTATGATGGGTAAGGAGCTTTTTAGTAGTTATAGTCCGCTCCAAATTTAACCAGTAGAGGTAGCTAACGAATGTATCCTAAAGATTTGAACTATACAATGCCCGCGGAATGGGACAAGCATGAACGGACCTTCATCTCCTGGCCGGTGCAGGCGTCGATGGTATTTCCGGATAACTATAAAGCTGTAAGCGAAGGCTATACTGAGATTATACAGGCGATTGCCGAGTTTGAGCCAGTAACAGTTATAGTAAATCCTGAAGAACAGGCAGCGGTGGAGGCTCTGGGCCTTGGAGCCAATGTAACGCTTTTGCCGATCCGGCATAATGATGCCTGGCTGCGTGATAACGGGCCGACGTTTGTTGCGGCTAGGGACGGGAAGCTCGCCGGCGTGAACTGGAAGTTCAATGCCTGGGGCGGCAAATATATGCCTTGGGACCTCGATGATGAGGTGGCCCCGCAGATTCTGGAGCAGCTGCAGGTTGAACGGTTTGATGCACCGCTGGTCATGGAGGGAGGCTCGATCCACACCGATGGGGAAGGAACTCTGATTACCACGGAGGAGTGCCTGCTTAATACCAACCGCAATCCCGAGCTTAGCCGCGAAGAAATTGAGGATTATGTGCGCAAATTCACTGGTGCAGAGTCGATTATCTGGCTGAAACGCGGTCTCAGCGGCGACGAGACGGACGGACATGTCGATAATATAGCTTGTTTTGCCGCCCCGGGCAAAGTAATTATCCAGGTATGTGAGGATCCGCAGGACGAGAATTATGAGATTACCCGGGAGAATCTGCGTATTCTGGAGAATGCAGTGGATGCTAAGGGCCGGAAACTGGAGATTATCCGGATTGCCCAGCCTCCGCGGGTTGATTATGAGGACAGCCGTCTGACGCTCAGCTACTTGAATTTTTATTTTGTCAACGGAGGCATCATCCTGCCGGTATTCGGCGGTACGGCTGCAGAGACGGATAAGCTGGCCGAGCAGCAGCTGGCCGGGCTCTTCCCTGACCGCAGAATCCGCACGGTGAACGGTATGGCCGTGATTGGTGAGGGCGGAAATGTGCACTGCACTACCCAGCAGATGCCGGCAAGGAAATAATTGAATTATGGCAAGGAGGACTAACAACGTGAGAAAAGTAAAGGTAGCCGCAACACAAATGAGCTGTTCCGGCGACATTGATGAGAATATCCGCAAGGCTGAAGTCCTGGTTAGAGAAGCGGCGTCACAGGGAGCACAGATTATTTTGCTGCAGGAGCTGTTCGAAACACCGTATTTCTGCCAGAAGGAGAAGTCCGATTATTACGCATATGCCACTGAGCTTGAGCACAACAAAGCCGTGAACCATTTCAAGGCGGTTGCCAAAGAGCTGCAAGTGGTGCTGCCCATCAGCTTTTATGAGAAGAAAAACTATGCGCGCTACAATTCGCTGGCGGTCATTGATGCCGACGGAACCGTAATGGGCAAGTACCGCAAGAGTCACATTCCGGACGGTCCCGGTTATGAGGAGAAGTTCTACTTTAATCCCGGTGATACCGGCTTCAAGGTATGGAATACCCGCTATGCCAAAATCGGCGTAGGCGTCTGCTGGGACCAGTGGTATCCGGAAGCGGCCAGAGTGATGAGCCTGATGGGGGCGGAAATTCTGTTCTACCCGACAGCCATCGGTTCAGAGCCGCAGGACGGCTCCATTGATTCTAAGGACCACTGGCAGACCTGCATGCTGGGTCATGCGGCGGCGAACCTGATCCCCGTCGTGGCTTCCAACCGGATTGGTGAAGAAACAGACGAGGAATCCAGCATTAACTTCTACGGTTCCTCGTTCATCGCCGGCCCGCAGGGCAATAAGATTGTCGAAGCCGGACGGAATGAGCAGGCGGTACTGGTCAGCGAATTCGATCTGGATGCCCTTGAGGTCGGCCGGATTGAATGGGGGATTTTCCGCGACCGCCGTCCCGAGCTGTACCGGATGATTGCTTCCTATGACGGCGATCTGACGTTTTAAAGGATAAGAATTTATAGGCTTCACCCTTAAGTCGGCCTTCTCTATTGGCCGGCTATGTGTTATAAGGCTATCTCCGCGGAGATAGCCTTTTTTTGTGTACCGGGAGTGTCAAATCTGGGGGGAGGCAGTAAATGTTACAATCTATCGATAATATGTCATGTAATCTAACACAAATAAGAAAAGTTAATTGTCACCACTGCTTTAATCTGATAAAATCTCTTTAAGTATTTTACAAAAACAGTAGGGGGATTGGAATATGGGGATCGGAAAAAAGTGGGCCATGTCAGCTTTAGCTGCATGCTTCGTACTTACGATGGCGGGCTGCAGCTCGAATAACAATGCGGCAAGCAATGGTGCTGCGGGTGAAATGATCAAATTCGCCAGCGACGCCAGCTATGCCCCGATGGAGTATATGGATACGGATACCATTAAGGGCTTTGACATTGATTTCATCAAAGCGGTTATGGAAGAAGCGGGGATTAAATACTCGGTAACCAATACGGGCTGGGATACCATGCTTACAAGCGTGAAGCAGGGGACGGAATATCAGGCCGGTCTTTCTTCGGTATCCATCACGGATGAACGTAAGGAAACCTATGACTACTCCATCCCTTATTTTGAATCGACGAACATGATCATGGTCAAAGAAGGCAGTGACATCAAGAACGCTCTGGACCTGAAGGATAAAGTGGTAGCGGTGCAGGGTGCTACGACTGCTGATGAGCTGATGAGCGAAATTATGGGATTCGACAACGCCAACCTGAAGCGCTTTGACAGCAACGCAGTGGCGTTAATGGAATTGAATGCTGGTGGGGCGGACGCGGTTGTGGCGGATATCGCCATCGTGAATGAATATATTAAGAACAATCCGAATGAGAAGCTGACAGGAATTATTGATAAGGAGAACTTCGGTTCCGAGTACTACGGCATCCTTTATCCGAAAGGCAGCGAATGGAAAGCTAAGCTGGACCCGGCGATCAAGGCGATCATCGAGAACGGAAAGTATGCAGAAATCTACAAAACATGGTTCGGGGAAGAGCCGGATACGGCCACTCTTCTGAGCGCTGAGTAAGCAAGGCGGGGAAACAACAAAGCATGCGTAATGATTGCTATTGCGCATGCTTCTTTTTTTGAAGAGAGCAATAGAGAAAGATAGACGCAGAAGAGAAGGGAAGAGTTCTATGGATTTCAGATTTGACATCATCGTTCATTATTTACCGGTTTTATTGCGAGGAACATTGTTTACGATCGGCGTATCCATCGTCTCCATTCTGTTCGGCTCTATTCTGGGGCTGGGGATCGGATTCGGCAAGATGGCGCCGAAGGCCATCTACCGCTGGCCGTTTCATTGTTATATTAACTTTTTTCGGGGAACGCCGCTGTATGTGCAGATTCTGATCGTACACTTCGGGGTGATTCCAGCCTTTTACGGAACGACTAATGTGCTGCTGACTTCGTTTGTGGCGCTTTCGCTGAACTCGGCCGCCTACTCCGCAGAGATTTTCCGCGCAGGTATCCAGTCTATCGATCCCGGGCAGCGTGAAGCGGCATTATCGCTTGGAATGACCAAATGGCAGGCCATGCGCTTTATTATTTTGCCGCAGGCGATCAAACGGATGGTTCCGGCGTTCGGGAATGAATTTATTGTCCTGGTTAAAGATTCCTCACTGCTGGCGCTTATAGCCGCACCTGAAATTATGTTCTGGAGTAATACAATGAAAGGCCAGTATTTTCGAATTTGGGAACCGTATCTGACGGCCGCCCTGATCTATTTCATCCTAACCTATTCCCTCAGCAAGCTGCTCAATTATATCGAACGGAAGGTGTAAGTTCCTATGGAGCCAATTATCTCAGTAAGACATTTGCATAAATCCTTCGGAGCTCACCAGGTACTCACGGATATTAACGTGGATATTCACAGCCGGGAGGTCGTAGTGGTCATCGGGCCTTCGGGTTCGGGGAAATCGACCTTTTTACGCTGTCTCAATTTGCTGGAGCAGCCGCAGAACGGCGATATAATTATTGAAGGCACTTCCTTGATGGCCAAAAGCACAAGGATTAACGATATCCGTACAGAGGTTGGCATGGTGTTTCAGCAGTTCAATCTGTTTCCGCACAAAAAGGTGATCGAGAATATTATGCTGGCACCGATGCAGGTCCGTAAGTGGCCGGAGGACAAGGCGCGGCAGAAGGCACTGGAGCTGCTGCAAAAGGTAGGCTTAAGCGAAAAGGCAGAGATGTACCCCGCTTCTCTCTCCGGCGGTCAGTCACAGCGTGTAGCGATCGCCCGTGCGCTTGCCATGGAGCCGAAGATCATGCTCTTTGATGAGCCGACGTCGGCGCTGGACCCGGAAATGGTCGGTGAAGTGCTTGCAGTAATGAAGGACTTGGCCCGTGAGGGGATGACCATGGTTGTGGTTACCCATGAGATGGGGTTTGCCCGCGAAGTAGGGGACCGGGTGCTGTTTATGGAGCAAGGTATTGTCGTAGAGGAAGGTGTCCCGGAGCAGTTGTTTGGCAATCCGTCTCATGAGCGTACCCAGGAGTTTTTGTCGAAGGTTCTGTGAGAATCTGGAAAACTAGAATAATACTTTTCAATCGGTTATATTAGAAGGGTAGGCTGGAGTGTCGACGAATACACCGAATATCTGTCAAAATGACGGAGAGGAGGCTCTCTGATATCTTTAGTTATCATAACTTATAATGATAGAAGGAGAATACGATGAGCACATTTAAAAATTGGTTGAACACGACTAAAAGCGGACTGACTGAACAGGTTAAGAAATTTAAAAATAAAGATTTCATGAATGCAGTCGTTGCGGGCTGCGCCTTAGTGGCTGCTGCAGACGGCAAGATTGAAGAGGCTGAGAAGAACAAAATGGCCGGATACATGAACCTCAGTAACGAACTCAAGGTATTTGATATGAGAGATGTCATTACCCAGTTTAACTTCTACGTCAGCAATTTCGAATTCTCCCCGGAGATCGGTAAACAGGAAGCGCTCAAGTCCATCGCTAAATTTAGCGGCAAACCGGAAGTCGGCCGCGTCATTGTAGGCGTATGCTCTGCCATCGGGGCGGCTGACGGTGATTTTGACGAAAACGAAAAGGCCGTTGTACGGAATATCTGCAGCGTGCTGGGACTCAGTCCAAACGAATTCAGCCTCTAAAGGCTGCTGGATATTTGCCATTAATTCGATGAAACGAAACAGGTTCTTGACCGTATCACTGATATAACATCCTCATGCTAGACTTACAGGCTGTGATTCTTTTCGGAAACGGAGGTACTTGAAATTGGCTGGAATTAATCTGGTAAAAGGTCAGAAGATTGATTTAACTAAAGGTAATGCCGGGCTGTCAAATGTCATTGTAGGTTTGGGCTGGGACCCCGCCGAGCCTGCCCGCGGGTTCTTCGGTGTGAAGAAACAGGCGAACGTGGACTGCGATGCCTCAGCACTGCTGCTTAGTGAGAACGGCAAGCTGGTCAATAAAACGAATCTTGTATGCTTCCACAACAAACAGAATCCGAACAATTCGGTTGTTCACTCCGGGGATAACCTGACCGGTGACGGAGACGGAGACGACGAACAGATCATGGTCAATCTGAAGGCGATCCCTTCCGATGTGCACAAGGTTCTGGTTGTGGTTAATATTTATGATGCCGTCAACCGCAAGCAGGATTTCGGAATGATCAAATCCGCGTACATCCGTATCATGAATGCTGCAGGCAGCGGCGAGCTGGTTCGGTTTAATCTGACGGATAATTACACAGGCTTTACGGCGCTTATATGCGGGGAGCTCTACCGCCATGGCGAGGAATGGAAATTCGCGGCGATCGGTGAAGGATCCCATGCAGCACATATTAATCAACTGGCTGAACGATACATTTAAATCTAATAGAAGAGAGGTTTCTACTCATGGCGATTAATTTATCTAAGGGACAAAAGATTGATTTGACGAAATCCAATCCGGGCTTGACCAAGATTACAGTCGGCCTCGGCTGGGATACCAACAAATATGACGGCGGCAAGGATTTTGACCTTGACGTGTCCGTATTTTTGACCAATGCAAGCGGCAAGGTTGCTAAAGAGACCAACTTCATCTTCTTTAACAATAAGCAGAATGAGAATGGTTCGGTAGTTCACACCGGAGATAACCGCACCGGCGACGGCGAAGGCGATGATGAGCAGATTCAAGTGGATCTTCCTAATATTCCGGCTGACGTGGAGAAGATTGCCTTCACGATCACCATCTATGAAGCTGAGCAGAGAAGCCAGAACTTCGGACAGGTATCCCGTTCGTACGTACGCATCCTGAACGAAGCTAACAGTGAGGAACTGATCCGGTTCGACCTTGGGGAAGACTTCTCCATCGAGACCGGCGTAGTTGTCGGCGAATTGTACCGCAATGCCGGCGAATGGAAATTCAGCGCAATTGGCAGCGGCTACAAGGACGGCCTGGCTGGCCTTACCCGCGACTACGGATTGCAATAAATCAGGAAAGAAGGTTTTAGCCAGTGACAATCAGTCTTTCCAAAGGGCAGCGGATAGATCTTACAAAGACCAATCCGGGTCTTACGAAAGTGGTAGCAGGGCTAGGCTGGGATACGAACAAATATAGCGGAGGCAAAGATTTTGACCTGGATGCTTCAGCATTCCTGCTGCATGAGGACGGCAAGGCTAAGGGTGAGGATGACTTCGTATTTTATAACAACCCGAGCGGTGGCGCAGGCTCCGTAACGCATTCGGGTGATAACCGTACAGGTGCAGGCGATGGGGATGACGAGCAGGTGCTTATTGATTTCAGTAAAGTGCCCGCACATGTCCAGCGTATTGGGGTTACGGTAACCATTTATGACTATGAATCTCGCGGCCAGAATTTCGGACAGGTATCCAATGCGTTCGTGCGTGTAGTCGATGCCGGTAATGATCGCGAAATTCTGCGTTTCGATCTCGGCGAGGACTTTTCAACCGAGACTGCCGTTGTATTCTGCGAGTTTTACCGCAATGGGGCAGACTGGAAATTCCAGGCGGTGGGCAGTGGCTTTACCGGCGGTCTCAGCGCATTATGCAGAAACTACGGGCTGGATGCGCAATAGCGGCTTTAGTCAGCTTCAAAGGCGGGATCCTCAGTGATCCTGCCCTTTTTATACATGAAAGCTATTAGTTTAAAGGTGGCTTAACCAATGAGCGTAGAAGCAGTGAAAGGTCAGAAAGTTGATCTGACCCGTGGAACCCCCGGACTTAAATCTCTGATTGTAGAGATCGGTTGGCGTGCTCCGGCATCAATGGAAATTGATGCTTCTGCTTTTTTACTGGGAGCACAGGCGAAAGTAAGCAGCGATGAGGATCTGATCTTTTATAATAATCCTGTTACGCCTTATATCAGCTATAAGGATATACCGGGTGCCGAAACAAACGGCCTAAAGCACTTCGAAATCGAACTGGACAAGGTCCCCACTGAAACAATGAGGATCGCATTTGCAATTACACTTTATAACGGTGAGAGCCGAAATCAGATGTTCGGGCAAATGGGAGATGCTCATTGCCGGATTCTAAACCGGGTAACCGGCGAGGAAATCATGCGATGTAATCTTGGAAATCATTTCTCTGTGGAAACGGCGGTTGTAGTAGGAGAATTATATAGATACAACAGTGATTGGAAATTCAGCGTCATCGTAGCCGGCTTTGAAGGCGGGCTTGCAGCATTATGCGCCAACTACGGCATTGAGGTGGAGGACGAGCCTGCTCCCCCTGAACCTAAGAGGGCGGGCCCCTCCCTTGAGCCGAGGCCGGCTCCTAAGGCGGAGATTCCTCCAACGTCTCGGGCAGCACCCGTACCGCCGGCCCCGGCGGCCAGTGCTCCCGCGCCTTCGCTGAATCTCAATCTGAAGAAGATTGAACTGAAGAAAAAAGGCGATTCAATTAATCTGAAGAAATCTGCCGCTGGTCTTGGTGAAGTGCTTATTAATCTGAATTGGAACCAGCGGCAAGGCGGAGGATTGTTCAGCCGCAAGGGAGGCGTAGATTTAGACCTCGCTTGCCTCTATGAATTGAAAGATGGAAGAAAGGGTGTTGTTCAGGCATTGGGCAATGCTTTTGGTAATCTTCAGCAGCCGCCCTATGTGATGCTCGATGGCGATGACCGGACAGGCTCCGTGAAATCAGGCGAGAATCTGCGGATCAACGGCAGCAGGGTTGCCGAGATCAAACGGGTATTGATCTTTGCTTTTATCTATAAGGGAGTTACCCATTGGTCTGAAGCAGATGGTGTTGTTACGATTCATCAAGGCGATGGGCCGGATATTATCGTGAATCTGGATGAGCATAACAACCGCAAAGGCATGTGTGCGATTGCGCTTATACAGAACGTCGGTGATGAAACATTCAGTATCGAGCGGCTCGTGCAATATTTCAGCGGCCATCAGGATATGGATCAGGCCTATGGATGGGGATTGCGCTGGGTAGCGGGCAGCAAATAATTTTATTTTTCCGGAGGCGCAATGCGAGATGGATTGGTTTAGTGATTTTTTTAGAAACATCAGTGATAATTATGGGCACTTCTTTTCCTGGAGTGATATAGCCGGAACACTTTCTGACCCGGTGAGCTGGGGTATTATCGGCAGTCTGGTTCTGCTGGAAGGTCTGCTCTCCGCCGATAACGCACTAGTGCTTGCGGTCATGGTTCGGCATCTGCCGAAAGAGCAGCAGAAGAAGGCGTTGTTTTACGGAATATTGGGTGCTTATGTGTTCCGATTCCTGGCTATTGGCCTAGGGACGTATTTAATTGAATTTACGCTCGTCAAAGTTCTGGGTGCCCTGTACCTCTTTTACATTGCTTATAAAGGATTATTTAAAGGCAGCGGAGAAGAAGGACATATGGAGAACAAGGGTGCCTCCTTCTGGAAGACGGTACTCCTTGTTGAATTAATGGATATTGCTTTCAGTATTGACAGTGTTATTGCAGCCTTCGGTCTCAGCAGTGAGGTATGGGTGCTCTTCCTGGGCGGTATTCTCGGCGTACTCATGATGCGTGGCGTGGCCCAAGTGTTCCTGAAGCTGATTGCCAGATTCCCGGAGCTGGAGCAGGCCGCATTCCTGCTCATTGCCATTATTGCCGCTAAGATGCTTGCCGGAGCCTTTGGATTTGAAATGCCGCATGTGGTGTTCTTTACCGTTCTGATTGCGGTCTTTGTGGGAACCATTCTGTATAGTTCCGCGAAGAAAAAGAAGGAAATCGATAAAGAAGCCTAATAGTTATAGCAGTGTCATAGGGAGGGAGACCTTCACAGGGAAGGTGGAGTGCTCCCTCCCGGGTAATCGTATATGTAATAGCTTGGCCTTTGCTTGTATTGGAGAAAGCCGGAAGCCGTCCCCGATAGGACGGCTTAACCGGTTCTGCAGCTCTCTATAAGGAGAGGCTATTCTTTTTTTGAAATAGAAGGATTGATTTAGGGGGAACGGCCTTTGAAATACTTCGATTACCTGACCAAGGAACAAGAAACGTTATTATTCTACTCTCCGCCTGTTACGTTTAACCATAGTACCAGCAAGGAGTTGCTTGCCTATGCCGTTGGGGCAGCGCTTTATATGCCGGCTACCCGCGCCAGCGTCGCCGAAGATATTTTGAAGCTCAGAGGGGCGGGCCTGGTCACGGTAATCATCGATCTGGAGGATGCTATTGGCGATGGAGAGGTCTGTTTCGCTGAAGAGTCGGTGTTTAGGCATCTTTCTTTTCTGTCCGCCTATACCGAGAATGAGCCTGACCCCGAGAACGGCCTCCCGCTGATTTTTATCCGTGTCCGAAGCCCTGAGCAGCTGCAGCAGCTGATTTTCCGGTTGGGTTCACTGATTACGATGCTGACCGGCTTTGTCTTCCCTAAATTCTCGGCAGAGAACGGTGTAGATTTCTTTGAAGCCATTGCCGATTATAACAGCTCGCGCAGCTATTCTGCACCCGTGCTGTACGGTATGCCGATTCTGGAGAGCGCGTCAATTATTTACCGGGAGTGCCGGCTTGACAGCCTGCTTGCTATCCGCAATCTGCTCGGTGATTACCGCGATTATGTGCTGAATGTCAGGATCGGGGCAACCGATTTCTCCAGCCTGTTCGGACTGCGCCGCAGCCCGGATATCAGTATCTATGACCTTACTCCCATCCGTGACTGCATTTCGGATATCATCAATGTATTCGGACGGGTGGAAGAGGGCTATGTCATTTCAGGCCCCGTGTGGGAATATTTCGGCAATAAGGGACACAGGGGACTCCGTACGCAGAGCCAGCAGATCTCTTTTAAGGATGCCTACGGCAGGCCGAATTATTTCTCCAGAGCGATGGAGGGTCTGATCCGTGAAGTAACTTTGGATAAAGAGAACGGCATCATAGGCAAAACGATTATTCATCCTTCCCAGCTTAGACCCGTACAGGCCTTGTATACAGTTAGACATGAGGAGTACGTGGATGCGTTAAGTATTGTGGAGAGTAACGATGGCAGCCGTGGTGTATTTAAAAGTGAATATTTTAACAAAATGAACGAAATTAAGCCGCATCTGAACTGGGCGAAACGTATTTTACTACGATCTCAAGTATACGGGGTGTTACATGAACAACAGCATTTTACCTACTTACTACCCGAGAACGAATATTCACACGTTTAATATTGTTGAAAATCTGCTGGTTACGGTAACCGAAACATCCAACCCCTTTCATATGCCGGTTGAATCGTTATTTTCAATGGCTGCCCGGATTAATAAAAAACGTTCGTTCCTCTTTGTCAGCAAAGTGCTTGGTAAGCATATTCCAGTAAATCCCAATGCCCCGCTGCTTAGCGGAGCTGCACTGGGACTGCTGCTATACCGCGAAATGGGCGGTGAGGCGGGCGGTGATACGATGGACAAGCTGCTGGACCAGGCGGTTCACGGCTTGATTCATCCCCTTTATGCAGAAGAGGCTTACCGTGAACTGCTGGCGGCACGGCTTACGCTTCCGCGTCCCGTCGTCTTTATCGGTTTTGCCGAGACGGCTACCGCTCTGGGTCATAGTATGTACAACATGTTTGCCGGCGGAGCGTCATATATTCATACTACCCGTGAGGATATTCCGGAGATGGAATCGGTTGTCAGCTTTGAAGAAGAGCATTCCCATGCGGTTGACCATCTCTGCTATGCGCTGAATGCGGATCTGCTGTCAGGGGAAGAGCCGGTTATACTGGTGGATGATGAGATTACGACGGGGAATACGGCTATTAACACCATTCGTGATATCCAGTCTAAATTTCCGCGCAGGGAATATGTGGTTGCCTCGCTGCTGGACTGGAGAAGTGATGCTAATATTCAAGCCTACCGGGACCTGGAGCAGGAGCTGGGCGTTAAGATCAAAGCCTTATCGCTGCTGCAGGGAACGATTAATGTAAAAGGTGTGCCTCTCTTAGAGGCGGATGGACGCAAAGGCCGGGTGGATGCTGACACGGGAGTGCCAGTAGTAACTACTTACATGAGAGACAGGCTGGAGCGGCTGATGGTCAGCTCCACTGATTCCTGCGGGGAGATCAATCGCTCGCCTTACCTGAAGCTGAGCGGACGTTTCGGCCTCGAATCGGCCGATAATGTGGCAATAGATCAGGAGGTTACGCGGGTGGCGGAACAGCTGCGCAACCTGCGCGAAGGAAACCGCACACTGGTGATGGGCGTAGGCGAATTCATGTATCTGCCGATGCGGATTGCTGCGGAGATGGGGGAGGGAGTGTCCTACCAGTCCTCTACACGCAGCCCGATTCATCCGGAGCGCAGGCCCGATTACGGGGTGCACAGCGCGTACGCCTATCCATCAGCCGGTGATCCTGCAATCACAAACTACATCTATAATGTGGATCACGGCCAGTATGATGATATTTTTGTAATCTTGGAACGTGAGGTTCCGGATCAGCGGATTAAGCCGATGACAGATATTCTAAAGGGACTGGCGGGCAGCAAAGTGCATCTGATCGTACTGGCTCCTGAACAAGAAGGGGAGGCCGCGGCAGATGAAGGGGACAGATAGTCAGGAGCGTGTGATGCGCCACAGAATAGCACCTCCGGTTCCTATGGGCAGCTACCCCCCGGCAGACGTTACTTTTCTGCTGAAGGATCTCAGCGATATTTCACTGGAGCTGGGGACGGCGGAGCGGGAGAAGGCAATCCAGTCTGGAGTGAGTTATTCCGAGATGCTGCCGGTGGAATATCAGCCAACGGAGCAGTATATTGAGTTGTTCCAGGAGACGCTGCGGGAATCTGCAGCGAAGGTGGCCCTGGCGGTTGCGGTAGTCTCTGAGCGGATTCTGGCTCAGCGGGGAACGGAGGGTACCGTGCTTGTCTCCCGTGGCCCGGGCCGGAACGCCGGTAGGCGTGCTGATCAAACGCTACATCGCCGAAACCTACGGAGCAGAACTGCCGCACTACAGCGTCTCGATTATCCGCGGCAAAGGTCTGGACGAAAACGCCATTCTCTACATTCTGCAGCAGCATGGGACAGAGGCCAAGCTGCAGTTCGTGGATGGCTGGACAGGCAAAGGCGCGATTACCCGTGTCCTTATGGAATCCTGCGCCGGATTTTACAACAAATATGGTGTTGCTTTGAACGATGATCTCGCTGTGCTGGCTGATCCCGGATATTGTTCCGGGACCTATGGAACCAGAGAAGATTATCTGATTCCAAGCGCTTGCCTCAATTCGACGGTGTCAGGCCTGCTGAGCCGTACGGTACAGCGGGATGATCTTATTGGCCCGGGAGACTTTCATGGAGCCAAATTCTACAGAGAATGGCTGGATAACGATTATTCCAATGTATTCATCGGGGCAATTACTCCTTATTTTGCTCCTGTGAGGAAGCAGGCTGTTGCCGTTGCTGAGCAGATGCAGGCCTCTCCGCCGGAGGTATCCTGGCGGGGAATGCGTGACATACAGACCCTTCAGACGAAGTTCGGGATGGATAATATCAATCTGATCAAACCTGGTGTAGGTGAAACAACCCGGGTATTGCTGCGCAGAGTGCCGTGGAAGATTATTGTCGATACTAAGAGCAATCCGAATCTGCGCCATATTCTGCTGCTTGCAGAAGAGCGTGGGGTTCCGGTAGAAGAATACCCGGGGCTGGCCTATTCCTGCTGCGGCATCATCAAGCCGCTCACGGGAGGGGAAGCCGAATGATCTATGCCAGCGATTTGGACCGGACGCTGATTTATTCGCTGGGCGCGCTCTGCGTCCCCGAGGATACCCCGGGGCTTGTGCCTGCCGAGATTATTGAAGGGAAGACAACCGCGTATATTTCCCGTAAGGCTCTGGAACTGCTTCAGGAGCTTACGGCGAACGTTATTTTCATGCCGGTAACTACACGTACAATAGCGGAATACAAGCGGATTAACCTGTTCCAGGAGACGCTTATCCCGGATTATGCGGTCACCAGCAACGGAGGAAATATCCTTGTGGGCGGAGTGGTAGATCAAGAGTGGCGGAGTCATATCGGCGGGCTGGTGGAGCAGAATTCTGCTGCGGCAGCAGAAGTGAGGGAGATTGTCCGTTCTGTAGTGCATACAGATTGGATTATCAGCGAGCGTTACTGTGATGAGCTGTTCTATACGTATATGGTATATCGTGATCTTCTGCCGTTGGATGAGATTAACCATATGTCCGAGCGCTTGCACGGACTGGGCTGGAGAGTTTCTCTACAGGGCCGCAAGCTGTACATAGTGCCCGAGGCTGTGAATAAAAGCGATGCCATCATCCATGTGCGGCGCACCGTCCGTTCGGAGCCCATGGTAGCTTCGGGCGATTCGCTGCTGGATAAGAGTCTGCTGGAAAGTGCCGACTATGCCATGGCTCCATGCCACGGAGAAATATTTGCCGAGCAGCAGGTGACTCAAGTAAAATTAAACTATCCTTTTACGCAGCAGAAAGGTGTTTTTGCCGGGGATGAGATCATGTTATATGTAAGGGAGATTTATAACAATCTATCGACATTGGGAGTTGGGCCGAAGTGAAAAAGGTAAATATTTATTTCAACCGCTGGTTTTCCGTGGCTTATCATTATATGAATCTCATCCGCAATAACGAGGATGGTGTTCCTGTACAAATCTTTGCAACCCACCCCGATATCAGGCATATGTCGCTGCAAGGCGCCGATGTCGCCGGTACCGAACCGGCTGTTACAGGCATTGAATACGTACAGTTCTGTATCGATTTTTGCCGCCGTAATGAGATTGATATTTTCATCCCCCGTCTGCATATGATGGATATCGCCCTGCATGCGGCGCAGTTCGATGCGATCGGTACGAAGGTGCTGGTATGCCGTGATCTGGATCTGCTGGAAATGATGCTGGACAAAGGCAAGTTCTATGAAAAGGTTAAGGAAAGCGGAATAATGGAAATTCCTGAATACCATGTAGTCCATACTGCGGAGCAGTTCAAGACGGCATATGAGGATCTTGTAGCCAAGGGACTCCGGGTCTGCTTCAAGCCGACCGAAACCGAAGGGGGCTTAGGTTTCAGGATTATCAACAATAGCCGCAGTCCTCTGCAGGAGCTGTTCGGCTATGTGACGCAGCATATTTCCTTCGATGAAGCCTACCGCGTTCTATCCGGCGCAGAAACCTTCCCCGACCTGATGGTAATGGAGCTGCTGGAAGGTTATGAATACAGTATAGATTGTCTGGCCGATGAGAATGGCAAGCTTCTGGCGGCAGTGCCACGCCGTAAGGATACCGGACGCCTGCGGGTGATGGAGCATATTCCTGAACTGGAGCTTATCGCAGAGCGGGTAGCTGAAACGTACCGGATTCCGTTCAATTTTAATATTCAGATGAAGTATGGCGGTTCCGTTCCCAAGCTGCTGGAGATCAATCCCCGGATGTCGGGAGGTCTTCATGTCTCCTGTCTGTCGGGCATTAATTTTCCATACCTGGCGGTCAAAAGCGCACTGGGCGGTGAGGTCCAGCCTGTCCGCTTCGGTGAGGATGTCTTGGCAAGCCATGTGGAACAGCCGATGATTATGAAAATATTTGCTGAATCTACCATTCAAGACGCTGTGAATTAAGCAAACTGCAGGAAGCCTGCAAGAGGTGAGAATAATGAATTCAAAATCAAAAGTAATACTGTACGCGGCTGCCGGATATGTAGTGGCGGTATTAACCGGCGGTTTCCTGCCGGAGCTGCTCTCCCTGCTGCTGCCGGTAGCCGGAGCTGCGGCCGGCCTTTGGGGCGGCAAGCGCACACGGGTTAACCTCCCTGCGGAGGTTCTTCCGGCCGGACAGGCTCCGGCAGCGGCTTTGCCGGC
>NZ_LN831201.1:271384-276170 GCF_001368795.1 Paenibacillus ihuae | reverse complement strand
AGCGGCTTTGCCGGCACCCGCGGCCGGACGCTCTGTAACGCGGGAAGCGGAAGCCGGAGGCGCGGATACAGCTGGACAAGCTGATGCAGCCGGCAGAGGGCACGCCGAGATTAAGATCGGAGCAGAGTTTGCTCCGGTTGTAGAGTATCTGGTCATTCTGGAGGATATGATTATTTCGGAAGGCCAGAAGGACACTCTGGATAATGAGATCGTCGAGAAATCACTGGCGCTCTTCGCAAGAATCCAGCGTGTTCTTCCGCTGCTGCAAGAGCTGGGCAACGGTGAGATTAACCATACCGTCCGCAGACTGGTTCTGAAGGATCTGAACGGGGTGATCAATCCGTTCCTGCGGCTGGGCGGCGAAGCGAAGACGAAAAACCGGAGAATGCTGCTGAACGGTCTGCGGGATGTCGATTCCAAAATTTCGGATATCGCCTCAACGATCGAACATAAAGACCTGATGGAACTTCAGACCAAGGCGGAACTGATTCATCAGCGCTACAGCAGTTCCGAATTATAGGAGGGAAACCCATGTCCACGCAGTTAATGCAGCTCAAGCAAGAAGATGAGCAGAAGGTAGTCGAGGAAGCCTCACAATTAATTGAAAAGGTAGCAAAAACGGATACTGTAGCTCTCGATTCCTTAATGGACGATATCGGCAAGCTGGGGGTAAAGACTCAGGAAAAGGCTGGCCAGACCCTGAAGCTGCTGGATCGCCCGGTAAATGACCTGATGTCCGGCAAACGTGTCGAAGTGCCGAATATGATTATGAAGCTGCGCAATGAATGCGAAACGCTGCAGCAGAGCAAGAATGTAAGCTTTTTTGGCAAAGTGCTCCGCAAAAGCCCGTTAAAGAATTACGTTTACAAATATCAGTCCGTCCGCACGAACATTGACGCCATTGTTACCGGCCTGCGTGACGGCCGCGACACGCTCGAAGAGAGCATCGTCAATATGCGGCAGCTGAAGCGCACCTCCATGGAGGAAATTTACAATCTCCAGACCAAAATTGCCTTCGGCAACAAGCTGAAGGAACTGTTCGAGGTTGAAATCGCCAAACCGGAGAATGAGTTCCGCAAAGCCTATCTGGAGCGCGGCCTGCGCAAGGTGATGGTCCGTATCCAGTCGATGACCGAGATGATCCTGCTCTACAATCAGGCGATTGCCGCGACAGATATCATCAACGACAATAATGACAAACTTATCGATTCCGTTAACAACGCGATTGATAAAACCTCTAACCTGATCACCGTGTCAGCGATGATTGCCATGTCTCTGGCCGATCAGGAGAATGTCATTTCCGCTGTGGAAGCGACGAACAAAACCATTGAGGACCAGTTCAAGGAGAATGCGCGCCTGCTGCGCACTACAACCGAGAAGACCACAGAGCTGCTGTCCAAGCCTTCTATGTCTCTTGAAGCAGTGAATCAGGCTATCGGTGATCTGCTCAGTGCCCTAGATACGTCTGAGCAGTCCAACCGCCGGATTATCGAGAGCTGCCAGGATTATACGTCCAAGATGACGACAATCAATACTCAGCTGAACAACAGGCTCGGACTGAACGAAGGTTCACAGCCGCAGGCGCTGAAGCAAGCGGGTACAGATAGCGAGCTTAGCAGCTTTTTGAACTAACGGTACCAGTTGGCGGTGAATCCCACTCATAATCCCCTGCCCCAGGGCATAAGTTGACTACTAAGCCGACATATGAAGGAAGTGAGGGTGCAGCGGATGATTCTGGGATGCCTGATACTTGTGCTCATCGTCGTAGCCAGCAGCGAAAAGGCAGAGGCGATTGCCAAGCTGAATGACCCGGCAGATGACACCTAACGAAAGAGTGTGGGTTCTCTCCAAATAGAAAGTAATTTTATTGCGCTTCCGTGGTTCAAGTAAATTCCAGCGGTTTATTGGGTATAATAACCCGAGGCTGCAGTGCAGCCCCAACTATTGCTGAAAATACGGACGTAAGCGGAGGTCACATGGAGAACGAGGCACTGCTGCAGGTTGAAAAACTGGCACTCAAGAAACAGAAAATTTATCGGCAAAGTGTTTTACGCTATATTGCCAGGGCGATGCTGGCCAGTATGTTCATCGGATTCGGTGTCATTGTAGCGTTTAAAACAGGGAACTTCTTCTACATGGAGCAATCGCCGATGACGTACCCGATGGCTGCAATCACATTCGGGGCAGCGATCATTCTGATCTCCTATGGTGGAGGGGATCTGTTCACAGGGGACACCTTTTATTACACGTACGCGGCATTACGGCGCAAAATGCAATGGACAGAGGTTGTCCGGATGTGGGTAATCAGCTATATCGGGAATATCCTCGGGGCTACGGCGTTTGCGCTGCTGATTTTTTTGACCGGGCTGTTCTATGATTCCAGCGTAAACGGATTTCTGCTGAATGTCGTAGCCCATAAGATGGAGGCTCCGGCGATACAGCTATTTTTCCGGGCCATTCTGTGTAACTGGCTGGTTTGTCTTGCGTTTTTTGTTCCGATGTCCATGAAAAGCGACGGAGCTAAAATGTTCGCTATGGTTCTGTTTGTCTTCTGCTTTTTCATCTCCGGATATGAACACAGCATTGCCAATATGTGTACATTCGCTATAGCGCTTGTGCTGGATCATCCCGGTACGATCTCATGGGGCGGTGTAGTGCATAATCTGGTTCCGGTTACCCTCGGAAATCTGATCGGCGGCGGTGTTCTGATGGGCGTCATGTACTATTACGTGAACAAGCCGTTTCTGGACGGGGAGCATGGGGACTCTCATTAAAACTATAAAACTGCGTATTGAAAAAGACTTTGCTCCGTCTGGAGCAAAGTCTTTTTTGCGGTGCCTAGGATCTACATGGGCGGCATAGTGTAATAAAGAGGCGCTTCTTCACGTTGACTGCCCTCCAGAGCTCCGCCTTCCTTCCGCCAATACTCAATCCCTCCAAGCATCTCCTTAACCTGGTAGCCTTGGCCGGCAAGTCTGGCAGCCGCTTTGCCGGCCCCGTTGCAGGCAGGCCCCCAGCAGTAGAGCACCAGCAACTCCCCCGCGGGAAAAGGGCGGGGTATTACTGTGTATCCGGCCGGAAGGCAGGGAAACAGCGCCCGGCAGATGGGCAGCTTCATAAGCAAGAGAATCACGGACATCAACCAGCGTAAAGCCGGTCATCCCTTCACGCAGATCGTAAGCGACATCGGCTACATCGGTTTCAAATAAGCCTTTGGCAGAGAAATAATTCGCCGCCTCAGCGGGTGCGGCTGCCGGAGTGGACAGAACCTGTGATTTTGCCTGGATATTCATTCAACATCCTCCTTAGGTTAGCTTTGCTTGGCTTTATTGTATTACGGATTTATAATTGTAGTTATCTATAGTTAATCATAATAAACATCGAAAATATTGATAGTTGGGGGATGGCATGGAACTCACCTATTTGCGGACCTTTTGCGAAGTAGTGTCCTGTGGAAGCTATACCCGGGCAGCAGAAAAGCTGGGATATGCCCAATCCAGCGTGACGGCCCAGATTAGCAAGCTCGAAGAGCTTTACGGAGCAGTCCTGCTGGAACGCTCCGGCCGGGGGATGATCCCCACCTTTGCCGGGAACAGCCTGCTTCCTTATGCGAGGCAGATGCTGGAGCTGAGCGGGGAGGCGAAGGGCGCTGTCTCCGGCGGAAACAGCGGCATACTGAATATTGGTGCGATCGAGACGCTGGCCGCCTATTATCTGCCGCACCGTCTGCACCGCTACAGGGAGCAGCATCCCAGGGTCCAGCTGCGTGTTCAGCCGGGTTCCGAGGTTCAGATTCTTGCGGATGTCAAAGAGAAGGCTGCTGATTTCGGGCTGATTTTTGATGTCCCCTATGAATCAGAAGAGATTGTCTCGCTGCCGCTTCGTCAGGAGGAGCTGTTCGTGGTTGTCCATCCGGAGCACCCGCTGGCAGCTGAACCGGCAATTGCCCCTTCCGCACTGTCGGCGGAACCGCTGGTGCTGACGGAGGAGACCTGCACATACCGCAGGCAGCTGCTGCAGGAGCTGCGGCATTCCGGTATTACGCCGAGAATTGATATGGAATTCGGGAATCTGGAAGGCATTAAGCAGGCGGTGAAACACCGCTGGGGAACGGCCTTTTTACCCCGTTATGCCGCCCAGGAGGAGCTTGACTCCGGGGCTTTAATCGGAATTCCTCTAGAAGGGGAGCAGGAGAAGTTCTACATCCAGCTGATTTACCGTAAGGAACGGGGGCTGTCTGCGGCTTTTGGAGATTTCATAGCAGCGATGCAGCAGCAATAGATGTTTAACGCGAAGAACCCTCCTGCCAATATTGGCGGGAGGGTTCTTCTGCTATATGAGGCTTAAATTCTTGCGGAGGGTTACCACTTGGAGCCGCCGGAACTCCGGCCCGATTTGCCGCCGCCGCCCCAGGAGGAACCGCCGGAGGAGCGTCCGCCGCCACCCCAGGAGGAGCCGCCGGAGGAACGCCCTCCGCCGAATCCGCCGGAGGAGGGCGGACCGGAAGACATCCGTTTGCGGGCCTGCTCTCTCAGCTGGCGCTCGCGCATCATGGCCAGCTGGGCCTGGCGCTCGGCCTCTTCCTTTTGCCGCACAAGCCGGTTCGCCTCTTCGGCAAACGATGAGATCTGCGCAGCATAGGAGCGCCCAAGAGCTTCTAAATCATCTAGATTGTATGGACGGGCGGCCAGCCGTGACTCAAGCTGGCCATATTCCGGCAGCAGGCTCACCTCGAAACGGCTTCGGCCGGCTAACCCCCGGCTCTCCAGCAGCCGCTGCGCCGAAT
>NZ_LN831201.1:257474-271358 GCF_001368795.1 Paenibacillus ihuae | reverse complement strand
GAGGAAGATCCGCTTTACGGCCTCCAGCCGTTCACTCAGTTCATCGAGGCTTTGCGAGACACTGTTAAACTGGCGGGAGGTTTCCTCCTGCAGAGTGAGCAGGCGGTCCAGCCCGCTGCGGGCATTGTCATATTCGCCGCGCTCATCACTGGTCCAGGTTTCGATCTGCGGAACTTCGCCCGCTCCTTGCCGCAGGCGGGCACCGGTTGTATCCAGTACCTCAGCCAGACTGCTGAGATGCTGCTCTGCGAACCGGGATCTTGCTTCGGCAAGCCGGCTCTGCAGTTCATTGCGCCGCCGGGTCAGTCCATCCCAGCTGCTGCGGACCGTCTCCAGATCGCGCAGGTTATTCTGGCGGATCAGTGCCTGCCGTTCCGTTATGGCGATAGCCTCGGCAAGCAGTGTGTCCATGTTAGCGGCAATGCTGCGAACCTGATCCATGTCTCCAATACGCAGCGGCGCTTCCAGCGTCTCTGCTGCTCTGCGCGCCTGCTCCAGACTGTCGTATGGCTTGACCTTCATATTGTGCAGGGAGTTCTGTTCAATCAATCCGTCAAGCTTCGTGCGTGCAGCAGCCAGAACGGAGGGGAAGCCCTGCAGTTTGTCGTCGTAGAGGTCAACATCACGCAGATCCTGCTCGATGTTCTCTTGGTGCTCCTGTGCCTCCTGTGTAATGTCCTGGGCGGCAATCGGATCGAAGAGCTCGAGCTGATCCGCCCTGGCCGTTGCTTCGGCAAGCTCTTTCAGATCCTCGGTAATTTCCTGCAGTTCATAACCGGTCTCTTTAACCGCATCCTGCAGCTGCCCGTCAAGCCCGGGAGCGTCCTTCTTGAGCTCGGTAATCTGCTGCTTAACATTACGGTCGGCATCACTGATTACGGCAATTTGCCGCACTTCTTCGGCAAGCGAGCTGCGCAGCATGTTTGCTGTCTGCTCGGCCTGGACAATCGCCGTCTTAAGCGCAGCCAGCTGGTAAAAGGCCGGCTCTGAAGAGCCTGTGTTTTGCAGCGCGGAGATGTTCACTAGCTGTGCATCCAGGCGTTTGGAGATACCGTCAACCATCTCTCCGGTTTTGCCCTGAACGATACCCTGGAACGGCTGCAGTGACTCCATAGCGCGGTTGGTCTGCACGAGCAAATCAGCCAGCTGCTCCTGCTGGGCTGCAAGCTGCTTACGGCGGCGCAGTCCGGTAAAGAGCACGAACAACACGAATGCCAGCAGCGCGGCGCCTGCAACAATTGCGGCGATTGTCAGCAGCGGAAGACCGTCGTTCTGGCCCCTATTACCGGCTGTGGTCCCGTTGTCCGTGCCGGGTCCAGATCCGGCAGTCCCTCCGGCGCTGCCGCTGGAGGTTCCGCCCGTGCTTCCGGCTCCAGCGCCCGCATTGCCTGGCGCGCTGCCCAGAGACTGCAGCCCGGTGATTAGAGCGCGGATCCCCTCTGCAAAGTCTCCTGTTCTGGCGGAAGGGATGAAATAGGAGTCGATTACACTGGTGATAGCCGAACTTCCAGTGCCTCCGCCCTGGCTCTTTGACCAGCTGTCCAGCGCATTCTGCAGCCCGGGATTAATGAAATTCAGCTCCACCTGCTGGTCTCCTGAGGAGATCAGCAGCAGAATATCCCGGCTGGTTAGCGCCCAGGCATCGTAGACATCACTGGCATAACGGGTTGAATCTGCTCCCTCCAATGAATCGATGGTCAAGATGTGGAAGGTGTAAGGCTCTCCGGCAGCAGTATTGGCAATTGCGGCCGCTTCCTGCGCAGTAAGCAATCCGGCTTCATCGGTAACCAGCCCCTGCTGTGCAGGTAGGCAGCGGCTTGGACTCCGTTCATCCACAGCATACTGAATATCAGGAACAAGGCGATATATTTTTTCAAATAGGGCACTCTCCGTTCTAGAGGACTATGGTTCAGCTGATTAAGCTGATTATATATTATTACACATCCGAAGTCCCGCCGATGCAGAGGGCGGAGATCCATTCGATAAGGGAGCAATAAAAAAAGCCGCATCCCCGGAACACGGGAATGCGGCAATCTGCATGTCAGCTATCTGGTTTGCAGGCAGAGTATATATTGAAGTCTGGATTTAATTTCCTTTTGCCATTTCAAATCTCCAACTTTTACTGCAAGATTGAGCAGATCCAAATAATCGTCAACCTGTAATGTCGTCCGGGTAGTGGCTGCGTTCATGGGTGTTCAGTCTCCTTTAACTCAATATAGTGAAGTGGATTAAATGTTAGTATACAATAATGATAATCATTATCAACTGTTAATGCTATTATCCACATTTTATCGGTAAAAAGCAATATAAAATTATAGGTTCTTACTTTATTTCTGTTATACCAGCTTCCGGACAGCGGGATGTTTGCACATTTTATCACAATCTAAGAGGGGAGAAGCAGGAATGCTACCATTTTTTGTCGAATACAGGATGTTATAAAGGCCGTTAGCTGATTTTTTTGTAAAAAGGAGAATTGCGATGAAGCGGTGTAAACTCTTGCTTCTAATTAGCATCGTGTTCATGCTTACACCCCCTGCTGCCGCTCACGCTGAAAGACAGGACATAAGATACCAGGCAGAATTAGATTATCCGCCTTATAAATACGTAGAGAATGGATATCTGACCGGCTTTGATATTGACCTGACGAGCATGATTTTTGAGAAGCATAATTATCTGGTTCATTACAGTACGGGTGATTGGGAGAAGACCTATAAACTGCTGAGGAACGGGAGGATCCACACAACCGGACTTATGGCTGTGACGGAGCAAAGGAAAAAGGACATATTATTCTCTACTCCTGTATTTAAGAGCTATGTCTCCGTGTACTCGCGGCAGATGCTCAAAGAGAAGGTGACCCTAAGCACGCTGGGGAAATATAAAGTCGGCGTAGGCAAAGATCAATACCCGGAAACAGTCCTGCAGAGCAAAGCGCATGTTTCGCAATACATAGAATACGCAACTGTACCGGACGCGCTGAAAGCTCTCCAGAATGGCGAAATTGATCTCCTGTTTGAGAATCAGGGAGTTGTCGATTATTTAATCGTGGAGCGGGGACTGACGGGTAAAATCATTCGCAAAATGAGCAATTTATACCCTGTAGAAGTCGCTTATGGCGTGAGTAAATCAATGTCCGGACTTGTCCCGTATATCAATGCAAGGCTTGAGCGGCTCGAGCGCTCCGGGGCTTTTGAAGAGCTGTATCAGCAGTATTTCTTTACCCATTCAGACGGCTACACCGCAATGATATATGGCAGGATTATTTCCGGCATCGTTATTGGTGTGTCTGTACTTTTATTTGGGATTATTTGCATCAGGATATATATCCGGCGGCTCCGGCGGAGAATTCATTCGGAGCAGGAGTTTTTTGAAGATGTCATCGAACATACCGGCATGATGGTGTGGGCAGTGCAAGGCGATAAGAGTATTGTGCGCTTTAATCAGTATGCAGAAAAAATGACCGGGCTAAAAGAGAAGGAAGTGCTGGGCAAAAGGCTTGATGATCTTCCTGAACTTAAAGGCGGAGTTGCTCTGCTCCGGGATTTGCTGACCAGGGCGGTCAACCAGGATTACGTCAATAATGTGGAGTTGAAGCTGCCGGATCATTCAATGGAAGCGCGTTTTTTTTCTATCCGGACTACATTTATCAACGGAATGGACGAGCAGGATGAGAATATCTATCTTCTCGTGGGGCTGGATATCGATGACTGCAAACAGAGCGGGCTTAAGCTGCAGCTCAGCTATGAGGAACTGGAGTCCACCTACGAGGAGCTGTCGGCAACAGAGGCTGAATTGCAGGAACAGCTGCACAAGCTGAGTGTAAGCGAACGCCGTTTCCGCCTGACTTCCGAAGGCTCCGGGGCCTATATATGGGAGCTGGACTCCAATACCGGGAGCTATAAGCTGTCAGACCGCTGGTATGAGGTTATGGGCTATACAGAGGAAGAGATTAACTCGTTCGAGAATGGGGTGCTCAGTATTATTCACCCTAATGACCAGCAGGCAGCAAACAAAGCCAGGCAGGATCACCTTAACGGACTGACCCCGATCTACGAAACCGAATACCGCATGCGCACCAAGGACAATAGTTATATCTGGTTTGAAGTCAGAGGCAAAGCTATGATTAACCCTGCAGATGGGGTAGTGCTGTTCCATGGCTCCCTGATCGATATAAGCAGACGTAAGCAGGCGGAGCTCAACCTGCAAAACAGCTACCAGGAGCTGGAGGGGACCTATGAACAGCTCACGGCGACACAGCAGGAGCTTGTAGAGCAATACGACATGCTGCTTGAGAATCAAAAGAACATCCACCGACTGGCCTATATGGATTCGCTCAGTAATCTGCCGAACCGTATCTCCCTGCTGGACACAATGGAGAAATACTTCCGGCGGCCGGGAAGCAAAGCTGCGCTATTGTTCGTGGATACAGATAATTTTAAATATATTAACGATACGCTGGGTCATAAATCAGGGGATATTCTGATCCGTAAGGCCAGTGAGAGATTAGAGTCGCTTGTCCAGAATGAGGCGATGCTCTCCAGGCTCGGAGGCGACGAATTCGTGATATTTATCGAAGACGCGGTCAACCGTGATAAAGTGCTTACCTTAGCAGATAATATTCTGCGCGCCTTCCGTAAATCTTTTCTTATCGGAGAGAGTAATCTGTATGTATCCGTCAGCATCGGCATTTCGTTCTACCCGGAAGACGGGGAAACTACAGAGGAGATCCTTAAGAATGCCGACGTGGCGATGTACCGGGCCAAAGAGGAAGGAAAGGGCACCTACGTCGTCTATGACAAATCGATGCATACCCCGTTCAACGAACGGATGAATATTGAGAAGCATCTGCGCAGTGCAATGAACAACAATGAATTTGAGCTGCACTATCAGCCTCAGGTGGATATTAAGACAGGTTTGATCTCCGGTTTTGAAGCTTTGATCCGCTGGAATAGTCCGGTGCTCGGATTTGTATCTCCGCTCTCTTTCATTAAAATTGCTGAAGATTCCAGGCTGATTATTTATATTGGGGAATGGGTGCTGAAAGAAGCCTGCAGTTTTATGAAAAGCATCCATGACCGTACCGGCCTGCTCCACAAAATATCCGTGAACATTTCAATTATCCAGCTGCTGCAGGAGGATTTCGTGGAAATGGTCTTGGAAAGCCTGGAGGAAAGCGGCCTTGAACCAAGCTGTCTGGAGCTTGAGATTACGGAATCCATCTTTATGGAATCCTTCGAAAATACGGTCAGTAAGCTGGAGTTGCTCAAGTTACGCGGCATCCGTATTGCCCTGGATGATTTCGGAACCGGTTATTCGTCCTTAAGTTATTTGCAGCACCTCCCGATTTCTACGCTCAAAATGGATAAGATCTTTATCGATTCCCTGGCCGATGACGCGTACAGCCAAACATTCGTCCATACCATTATTGTGCTTGGCCATAAAATGGGGCTTGAGGTTGTAGCCGAAGGAGTGGAGGATGTCAGTCAGCTGGCATTCCTGAACGAATCTGACTGTGACAAGGTTCAAGGCTATCTGGTAAGTAAGCCAGTGCCTCAGCGCGGCGTCTGGGAACTGCTTGAGCATCAGAATTTTTATTGATTGTATTAAAAAGAAACGGACCTGCGAATGTACGCAGATCCGTTTCTTTTTCGTGATCAGATATCAAAGGGGGCGGCTTGCCTACAGCAAAACAATTTTATTTTTACCGGTTTTCTTTGCTTCGTAGAGGGCATCATCCGCCTGCTGGAAGGTGAAGCTTTTCGAGTCGGTGACTGAAAACTCATGCATTCCGATGCTTACGGTTACGGAGCTGCCCTCCATTTCCGCGACCGGCATGCCTGCGATGCCTGTAAGGATCCGCTCCATAATTTCATTGGCCTCATTCAGGGGCTTGGCGGTCAGGATAACTACGAATTCCTCTCCTCCGTACCGGGCGGCAAAATCATCAGTACCGATATGTTTCAGCACCATAGCAGCTACTTGCTTAAGAACGATATCTCCTACCCAGTGCCCATACTGGTCATTCACTTTTTTGAAATTGTCGATATCCAGGACCGCTAGCTGCATCGGAAAGGGGTTGCTCTGCTGATGCTCAATGAGCCAGCCCAGATATTCATGAAAGGTCTTATGGTTATACAGGTCGGTCAAAGGGTCAATTTTGGAGAGCCGGTCCATAATGATATTCTGGATACGCAGATCCTGCTCCGACTTTACAGAGTCTTCCAATGACCGCATAAGGTCTTTGCCCCGGCAAATGACTCCAAATCCGGCCAGTGCAGTAGCGGCGAAGATCAGAGCGATAATAACATGCTGGATCCGCAGCGTATATTCGTAGGACGGTGTACTAATAAACAGCATAACGGTGTAGATCAGACAAATGGCTGAGGATAATTTCATATAACTGCTTTTCAGATAAATCATGGATACAAGCAGAGGTGCAAGCATGATAAGCGGCTTCACCGGATAATCTATACTAAGATTTGTAATGATCAGGATAGCATAGATATGACTTGCAAAGACAATCGAGAGCTCTGAGTACTCAGGTTTCCATTTGCGGATCGATTCCAGGATGAGAATAAGGACAAGGATGATGGAATCGGGAATGAACACATGGGTAACGAAATATTGACGATCCGAAAATTCAGGTCTAAGGCCCCACATAGATAGTGAGATAAAAAGCTGGCTTGCCAAATAAACAAGCAGGACCAGCCAGAATGTATTCAGAAGCACCCGGTTCCAGTGATTTTGGCGAGGAGTTGGGGGTGGGATATGCATGAACAGTTCCTCATTTCCAGTAGCAATATATCTATATATTCGACAAATGTTTCGGTTATCCTCCCAAAGGCTGTAAGTGTTATAATGTTCGTGTTTGGGTGATATATTAGAATACTTGGGTGCTGATAGTTCATTATTTAGGATATAAAGACGAATTATCTATTGTATATGTCCTTGACACATTCGTATGTTTTCTGTAAAATCTCAATTGGCTCATATAATAATTGATGCTGTTCGTATATCCCCGAAGATAGGGTTTGGGGGTTTCTACAGGGAACCGTAAATTCCTGGCTACGAATAGGGTGCATTTTGCATACCTATGAAGAGGCCGGGATTTTTTGTGTTGCGTTTACAGAAATCTATAGATATCGCAGAAACGAGAGCCCCTCGCCTGATTGCTACAGGCACAGGACAGCCGTTTCTTCCTGGGAGGAACAGAGAACAGATGAGTAAATATGATGTGATTGTCGTGGGTGCGGGTCCGGCCGGAATATTCGCTTGTTATGAATTGACGCGTAAAGCGCCCGAGTTGAAGGTACTGCTTGTGGACAAGGGGCATGATATATACCGCCGCAGCTGCCCGATCCTGGAGGAGAAAATCAAGCTGTGTCCGCCCGCTTCGGGGCGTAAGGAATTCGCAGGCTGTCTGCCTGCCTGTTCGATCACTGCCGGTTTCGGGGGAGCGGGAGCTTACAGTGACGGCAAATTTAACATTACAACAGAGTTCGGCGGCTGGATGACCGACTACCTGGCCCCATCGAAGGTGCTGGAGCTGATCGAATACGTGGATGCCATCAACCTTGAGCATGGGGCGACACCGGTAATTACCGACCCGACCACGGAGAGCATCCGTAATATTGAGCAGCGCGGATACGCCGCCGGACTCAAGCTCTTGCGGGCGCAGGTGCGGCATCTCGGCACAGAGCAGAACCTGGAGATTCTCAAATCAATCTATGAATATTTGAAAACACGAATTGATATGTTATTCAGAACCGAGGTTCAGGATATTGTTACTGTTAAGGAGGACGGCTCCCACCGGATTACGGGAATTATACTCAAAAACGGTGAGAGTTATGAGGCAGATAACGTGATTATTGCCCCCGGCCGTGACGGCTCTGCATGGATGACCGAGGTGCTGAAGAAGCGCCGGCTGAAAATGTATAATAATCAGGTCGATGTAGGGGTAAGAGTTGAGACGTCGGATGTGGTAATGCGTGAGATTAATGAACACCTGTATGAAGGCAAATTTATTTTCAATACGTCGGTAGGTACCCGTGTCCGCACGTTCTGCAGCAACCCTTCCGGTCATGTTGTTGTAGAAAATCACAGCGGTGTGATGGCGGCGAACGGCCACTCGTATAAGGATCCGAAGCTTGGCTCAAAAAACACGAACTTTGCCCTGCTGGTGTCGCATACCTTTACAGAGCCTTTTGATAAGCCGAATGAATATGCCCGGGAAATTTGCAAACGGGCCAATGATTTGTCCAGCGGCGGCGTAATTGTGCAGAAATATGGCGACATTCTGCGCGGACGCCGTTCTACAGAGACGCGGATCAAGGAAGGGTTCCTCGAGCCGACGCTGAAAGAGGCGGTTCCCGGTGATCTGGGCCTTGTGCTGCCATACATCACTATGAAGAGCCTGATCGAAATGGTAGAGGCACTGGAAAAGGTGACGCCGGGCATCGCATCGGAACACACACTGTTCTACGGCGTGGAAGCGAAGTTCTATTCCGCCCGGCCGAAGCTGACAGACAGGCTGGAGACGGAAATCTCCGGGCTCTACTGCGGCGGGGACGGTGCAGGTGTAACCCGGGGACTGGCTCAGGCGGGTGCAGCCGGAGTCTGGATCGCGCGGGGGATCCTGGAGCGGGCAGCCGTTACTGCCTAAAATAACAGATACAATAAAGCGGGCTGTCTCTTCGTGCAAAGTGTTTGCGCTTGGAGATGGCTTTTTTTCGTGAAGGGATTTAATCATGGCTGATTAACTCATGGAGTTTTATTGTATGGGACTTAAGGCATAAAGCTATATCAATGAAAGTATTTCCTTTATTTAACTCTGTTGATATAATGTTAGAATACATAACATGATTGGAGTGGAAGTTGGAAATGTCAGTTCGCCGGAGTAAGAATGTCCTAGTCACACTGTTGCTGCTGCTGGTTGGTCTGTATGGGTTATGGATTGATATGCTTTGGGTCCATAAGCTGGTGTTCCTGGTGTTGATGGCGGCACTCGGCGGGTTCGCATGGAATGCTTACCGCAGCGGACTACAGAGGGAAGAGCTTCTGAAGCAAACCCGGGACCAAGTCGAAAGTCTCAGCAATGAAATTGTCGTTACCTCGGACAGGCTGCACGGGGCGCTTGAGGAAATCAGCCGCCATACGGAAGGGCTGCAGCAGACAGCCGATTATTCACATGCCTATGAAGTAGACCTGCAGACCCGCAGTACTGAGGCTAAGGCTAATATCGAAGGCGCTTTTGCGACAATGGGCGGAGTGGCGGACGTAACCGCACATATTAAGGAGCTGACCGAACGGCTGGGGGCAAATATGCTGGATGCCCGTCAAGAGATGACAGGCATGCTCGGCTCCCTCCGGAACACGGATGCGGTGATGGCGGAATTACAGGAGCAGAGTGCGGATATGCTGAGTAAGTTCACAGCACTGAGCGGTCATCTTGCCCTGGTAGAGGAGATTAATTCCCTGATTGTCGGGATTGTGAATGAGACCTCGCTGCTGGCGTTGAATGCTTCGATTGAAGCGGCACGGGCCGGTGAGCAGGGACGGGGATTTGCCGTGGTTGCCGGCCGCATCAGGCAGCTGGCCGATCAGAGCCGAAGCTCGGTGGAACGGTCTTCAGCTGTGCTGTCGGATATCAATCACGGGGTCCGGCAGGTGCTGGATTCAGTAACTAAAGAGCAGAATGCTGTCTCCCATGGGGTGGATGAAGTAGCGGCTGTGAAGCTGCGGCTGTCCGATATGTCGGCAAGAATCGAAGAGGTAGGGACCGCCGTTGCCGATACCGTTACCGCCGCCTCGCGGCAGAGCGGGCTGATCGGTATAGTGACAGGGGAGCTAAGCGGTGCGGTAGCCATTGTGAATGAGACCATTGCCGGTGTAGATCTGACGCTGGAGCAGGTAACACGGCAGCGGTCGCAAATTGGACAGCTGAATGAGATCAGCGCCAGTCTGCTTGGCGAGTCGCAGGCTTTACAGCAGTCGGTGAACCAGATCGCCGGACGGGAGACTGTTGAAATGAGCCAGTACGCTGCCCGGCTGCAGGAAATGCAGAGCCTGCTGCAGGAAATTTCAGCGAAGCAGGAGCTGTGTGCACCGGATGCTGTCAGCCACGGCAATGTGCTCACTGCCTGTATGAAAAGGGTGCCTGATGTCCAGGCGATCTGGTCCAACCGCACGGATGGCACCTTTATCTACTCCGAGCCGGCGGCCGGACTGATGAACGCCAAACGCCGCGACTGGTGGAACGGGGCGATGAGCGAAGGTGAATATGTCTCCCGGCCGTATGTATCGGCGATTACCAAACGCTCCTGCATCACTTTGTCCCGGGCCATTAAGAACGGGCAGGGGGAGACAGTGGGGGTGGTGGGGATAGATCTGGCGGTATAGGCTGAAGGAACGTCATATGTTGAGTGACGGTATCCAGTATGGATTATGCGGACAGCAGGCACTGTGAAATACAGGAGCCTGCTGTTTAGATTTTTACGGAGCATAGAATATTCTTAAGTTACTCTTATACGGTTGTTGTACAGAAATTTAATATGCGTGATCAGGATTCCACTACAGAAAGGATCTTCAGCTGATTCCAGACCGCCTGCCAGTTCTTTTTCGACACCCGTTCTTCGTAGATGCTCTTGAGCCGGGGGGTAGTACTGAATAGCGGAGAGGGCCTCACGACCATGTCCAGCACATCTCTGAGCCCATGCGGTGCAGATAATAGGATATCGCCCTGTCCGGTAAGAGCAAGACCAAGGGCGGTCGCCGTTTCAGGGAATTTGGACATGCCGTCTGTGGCGGAGGAATAGGGCGCCAAATTGTTAACGGTATGCATTCTTGCTTGATTTTTGACCGACCAGGGGACCGAAGGATCAATCTCCCGCAGCCGGGCTTCCCAGGCTTTCTCAACTTCCTCGCGGGTATCCTCCGGGTCGAAATAGATTACATCTACATCCGCAAGTGGTGTTCTGTCGTTAAAGCCATGCTGGACATCCCACACTTTAGAGCGCACAAATCCGGCGCAAACCCAGCAGTCCGACAGTTCCAGACTGCTTACGGCTGCCAGAATATCCATCATCCAGCGGTCTCCCGCAACTAGACGCAGCAATTCTTCCTCATTATGTATCCTCAAATGACAGTACCTCCGTAACATGATTAGATTTACTGATAGCTACGGTTTCATTTTAAAGGAACAATAGGCTGATTGCTAATGAGGATCATTGGTCTGGTTCGTTCATCGCAGCGGCCCCGGGCAGAAGAAGCAGGCAACTCTTTTTTTGATAGGCATGAAGCACACAGTCTGCTAAGAGGACTGTGTTGCCGCGGAGCGAAAAGTAATAGGATGGGAAATTCCGGCGCGTACAAAAAAAAATCGGACGCAGGCACTTTTTGCTGCTGCCATGTGTTGTAGAGATATACAAGTTAGGAGGTGCTGGCAACGTCACAGGAGCATTTGAGAGATACGAAGCAGGTGGAGGCTGTAGTCGAACAAGTCCAAAAGGGAGACCGGGAGCAATACGCCTGTATTGTCGATTATTTTCAGCAGCCGATCTACCGGTATTGCTGCCGTCTGTTAGGAAACAGGCAGGATGCCGAGGATGCGGTGCAGGACATTCTGGTAAAAGCCTATCAGTCGATCAGAGGGTACAAGCCAGATGTAAGCTTCTCCGCCTGGCTCTACAGGATCGCTGGCAATCATTGCTTTAATCTGCTCCGCCGGCGGCGGCTGCAGGGACATATCCTGCGGATCTTCCGGCCGGATACGATAACGGCAAGTGCGGAGCAGCAGCTGGAGGCGCGGTTGTTCAGCCCTGCCCTGGAGTCGGCGCTGGCACAGCTATCGCTGGAGGAAAGGAACATTCTGATGCTGCGGGTGTTTGAGGAACTCACCTTTCAAGAGATGGGCCAGATTCTAAGCAGCAGTCCTAATGCGCTGCACAAGCGGATGGAACGGATTAAGCGCAAAGTCAGGGAAACTATGCAGACAGAGGAGGGGATCCCTTGGAACGAACCGGAATCCATAGCGGGTACCAAGATATAAGGGAAGCCGCTGCCCGTGAGGAGCAGCTGCCCAGCATTAACGTAACGGAACAGGTAATGGCGCGGGTAAGGGGAATGGAGCAGGTCCGGAGCGGGCGCGGGATAAGTTTTGCCGGCAGAACGGCAGCGACCTCAGGGCTGCTGGTCCTGCTGCTGCTGATCACAGTAACGGCTTATGCAGCCTCGGAATACATTCAGATCCGCAATAAAGAGGGAGTGGTCAAGGTACAGCATCTTGCGGAGAGCCAGATGCCGCAGGGCGGTGGCATATCCTCCTATTCGAAATATGAGCAGAAGCTGATGAATTTTGCCGAGCCTGGTGAGCAAATTGTGTATTACGTCAGAGGAGAACCAATTTCTGAGGGGACGGGGAGCTTACTGCAATTTGCCTACAAGGAGCAGAAGATTACAGACTATTCTGCCTTTCTGAAGCAAATGGAAACCAAACACTCACCTGTTATCCTGCCAGAGACCGCCGGAGGGTATGCTTTTAAATATGGCAAGGTGAATCCTTTGTACCCGCCAAAGGCAGAACGGGACAGCAACCCGGTCTACAGCCAGGCACTGCATGAGCTGATCGGCGAGGCCAAGCAGGATAAGAAGCGGAATCTGTTCATGAAGATACTGCCTTGGACCGAAACCGGCTATGTGAGCGCAGAATATACCAAGCAGGGAGCCATTGTCGGTATCTCGGCTTACCTGATGAACGGCGGTAACATGACGGTATATCAGCAGCCGGAGCAACAGGCAGAGAAACTTGAAGTAGACGGCCGGGAGCTCATCTATAATCATGTGGTCAGACCTGAAGTGGTCACTTACCATTACCTGAACTGGTACAATGAAGGGCAGGATACCTATTTTATGCTCACGACCTATGGGGATAGAGCGCTGACCAAGGAGCAGCTGCTGAAGCTGGCAGGTGAATTGATGAAGGGCGGACTGTAAGCGGAGCATGTTCGTAACAGGATAAATGGAAAAACAATAAGACGAACCCGATTACCATAGGATGTGGAAATCGGGTTCGTTGTTTTGGGTAAGAAGACGGTGAACCTGTCTTTACCCCTCTTATTATGCAATTATCCCTCCAGCAGCAGCGCTTCCGGATCCTCCAGCAATTCCTTGACCTTGACGAGGAAGCTTACCGCCTCCGAACCGTCCACGATCCGGTGATCGTAGGAAAGGGCGATATACATCATCGGCCGGTTGACGGTTCTTTCCTCATCCAGCGCGATCGGACGCAGCTGGATCTTGTGCATGCCGAGAATGCCGACCTGCGGGGTATTCAGGATCGGTGTAGAGAGCAGGGAGCCGAATACACCACCGTTTGTAATCGTAAAGGTGCCGCCCTGGAGTTCCGGAAGACTGAGCGTGTTGGCGCGGGCCTTGGCGGCCAGTTCGCCGATCTGCCGCTCGATTTCCGGGAAGCTGAGCCGGTCCGCATCACGGACAACCGGTACGACCAGTCCTTCCTTGGCGGAAACGGCGATGCCGATATCATAGAATTTCTTAATCAGCAGCTCCTCGCCGTCAATCTCTGCATTCAGCAGCGGATAGGCTTTGAGCGCGCCGATGACAGCCTTGGTGAAGAAGGACATGAAGCCGAGTCCGACATCATGCTTCTCTTTGAAGGCATCCTTGCGCCGTTTGCGGATGTCGAGGATGGCGGTCATGTCCACCTCGTTGAAGGTGGTCAGCATGGCCGCGGTCTGCTGCGCTTCGACCAGGCGGCTGGCAATCGTCAGCCGTCTGCGCGACATGCGCTTGCGCTCCACGGCCTTGCCGTCCTGCGGCGTTGCATTAGCCGCAGCGGGCTTCGCTGCCGCAGGTGCAGCCTGCGGCGCC
>NZ_LN831201.1:241303-257007 GCF_001368795.1 Paenibacillus ihuae | reverse complement strand
GATGACGAAGGTTTCCGGGGCGAACACATTATAGCCATACTCATAGCCGAGCACCGACGCTTCCGAGAGCGGGCTGTTGTATACCCCGAAGGAAGCGGAAGATGACTTGATCTGATGCAGCGGAGAGTACAGTGCGCCTGTCTCGCTGTCATGCAGTACGAGGTGGCGGTGGGCAAACGTGCCGCGCTGTGAATCCTGTCCGCTGAGGCGGATCGGGGTACCGTCCTTCAGAATGGTCGCGAAGGCCAGCGTTTCGGCCAAAGCCCAATCAACCCGCTCTCCATCCTTGAGCGCATCCTTGCGCCGCTGGAGAATCCGCTCCAGCTTCGGATATACCTTGAAGCCATGAGGCGCGGTCAACAGCTCCTGGTTGATCTCCTGTAGGCTGCTGAGCGGAACTGCTGTAGTGCGCGGAGCCTCGGATCCCACATCAAGAGCCACTGCCGTTTTGGACTCTGCATTTTTGTGCTTGCCTTCTTTCATAGACTCAAAGGCTGCCTGCAGTACGCTTTCTGCCTCAGCATTCATACGCTGCACATCTTCCGCCGAAATGATTTTCTCGCTCTGCAGCCGTTCGGCGTAGACTTTGTAGACCGTCGGGTGATTCCGGACGTTGCTGTAGACAATCGGCTGAGTGGTATCAGGGTCATCCATCTCATTATGGCCGTGACGGCGGTAGCCGATCAGATCAATCACGAAATCCTTTTTGAACAGATTGCGGTAGGCACTTGCCAGACGGACGGCTGAGATGCAGGCTTCCGGATCATCGGCGTTGACATGCACAATCGGAATTTCATAGCCCTTCGCCAGGTCGCTGGCATAGTGGGTAGATCTGGAATCCTCGCTTTCCGTCGTAAAGCCAATCCGGTTATTGACGATAATATGCAGGGTGCCGCCATTCTGATAACCTTTCAATTTGCCGATATTAAGTGTTTCCGCAACGATGCCCTCACCCGGGAAAGCGGCATCCCCGTGCATAAGAACAGCCATAGCTTTACTCGTGTCCAGCTTCGGCAATCCCGGTGTGCTCCGGTCCTCCTGAGCAGCACGGGTGAAGCCTTCAACCACTGGATTCACGAATTCCAAATGGCTCGGGTTGTTGGCCAGCGTGATCCGCGTACGCACGGTTTCTCCCTGTCTTACCGCACGGTCTGCACCGAGATGGTACTTCACATCGCCGGTCCAGCCGTAGTTGATGCCCATGGAGCCTTCGGATGGAAACAGCTCTTTATTCGGGGAGTGATGGAACTCTGAGAAAATAATATCATACGGTTTGCCCAGAATGTGAGCCAATACATTCAGGCGTCCGCGGTGAGCCATTCCCATCAGGATATGCTCTGCACCGTCATGGGCGGCCGCACGCACGACTTCATCCAGCATCGGTACCAGGGCGTCATTGCCTTCCAGACTGAAGCGTTTCTGGCCGACAAAGGTTTTGTGCAGGAAGGTCTCGAACTGTTCCACCTGAATCAGCCGGTTCAGCAGCTCTTTACGTTCACTGTTGTTCAGGGGAGCAGGGGAGCTAGTGGATTCCGCCTGACTGTTCAGCCAGCGCAGCTCCTTCTCGTCATGCACATGCCCGAATTCATAGGCAATAGTCCGGGTATAGGCCTGAAGCATGCGCTGGACGGCATCCCATGCGGTCTTGACATCTCCCGGAGCGTTCTCCCAGATCAGGGAAGCCGGCAACGCCAGCAGATCCTCACGGGTCAAATCATAGGTTTTATAATCCAGCCACTGGGCCATAGGGTTCTCCCCCCGGTCCAGCGGATCAATGTTGGCGGCCCGATGGCCATGTATGCGAATATTAGCGATCAGCTTCGAGGCTCTTACAGCCTTTTTCAGCCACTCCGCATCTCCTGATATGGAAGGCTGCGGTACCTGGGCCATATCCGGATCCAGGGGTGGAGGGCCGGAAGTGGTAAAAAGATCGCGGTAGTTAGGTTCTACAGAAGATGGATCATTAACGAACTGCTCATATTTCTCTTGAATATAACCTAAATTCGGTCCGTAATAATTGCTCCAAACGGATTCATTATAAGGTCCTTTGGCTGCCATGAATACATCCTCCTAACGGATGAACCCCACATGCGCCCAAACAGCACCGGCGTTAGGTGGAGCCTCGATGTTTGCGGTTTCATTCCTTATCCTATTGTGCTACTTTAGGGGCGGCTAATCAATTCATACTTTGATCTATTCCGTTCGCAAAACGGCATGATTCAGCCTATAATTGATGCGAAACAATCATATATTTTTTTAGTGTTTTGAATTCTGAAAATTGGGTATATGGTTTAATAAATATATAGGTAAATAGTTGCGGTTCAGTTTAGGTCCTAAGGGGTAGAATTGGCAGAATGCCTATTTGAGTTACACATATTATTACAAATTTAAGCTATTTTTTTCAAATTCTTTTCATGATATATTTCCATTAATCGACACACTTTTTGGGCAAGGCATTATATAATGTTATTGCGGATAACGGTTTCATGAATTCTAGCCAGATCCTTTCATGTGAAGGATCCAGTAAAGGGTAAACCTCGCCGAAAGGCAGGGACACAAAGTCTCGGGTCTAATGTAGAAATACTACGACGGCCGGACTGCCTGGGGACGCAAAATCTTAGGAGGAGATTTCTTGGATATGTCCAACCAGGGGAATGATGGGGAACTGCAGGCAGTTGATCTGGATTTAGAATGGGTGTATTTGATGATGTCGGCCAAGAAGGCCGGCCTCAAGGTGGATGAGATCCGCCAGTTTTTAAGTGAAAAAACGTTGCAGGTAATGTGAGATGGGGCTGACCGGACGATACATACAGAAAAGGGCACAGCGAAAGAGATGCTGTGCCCTTTTCTGTATGGCTGGGAAGAGTGGAGTCGTTTTAATCCTTCTGCTCCAGCCGCCATTTCTGATAATCGAGAAATTCCTTAAATTCCCGTTTGCTTATCCCTGAAGCCATAGCTTCCTGTACGAGCCGGAACCATTCTCCGTCGAGTGAAGCCTCCTGTGATTCCAGGGGTTCGCCATACAGCAGTGCATGAATAGATACCTGAAGCGCATCGGCGATCTTTTCGATGAATTGGATAGAGGGGTTGGATTGAATGTTTCTTTCCACATTGCTTAGGTATGATTTCGCCACGTCAGCCTTGTCCGCCAGCTCAGATAAAGACAAACCCTTTTCCAAACGGAGATGGTGGATGCGACTTCCCATATTATCTGGCACGATTAAAACGCCCTCCGTACTTTTTGTTATCAGTATAGCAAATTTTCTCATAGCGGACAAAAATCATTGTTTGGTCGTCACCGGCTGCGGTCCCGTGTATAAAAAAGGCATATCCCGCCCGGGTTAGGGAAGGATATGCCTTTTTGGTGAGAATACCTCGACTATTTAAGTTCTCCTAAACCTTGTTTAGCATTGAAGGTCCAGGTAAGGTCCAGTTTATCTCCCTGGAATACGTTCTGATCCTGACCGTTGTCTACAAAGACGAAGGCTACCTTGAAGACCTTGGATTGTCCGGCTGCGATACCGCCAGGCAGTGCGCCGGTGCTGATCAAATCATAGTTAGCCGTGTTTTTCAGATCCTTCAGGGAGATTTCCCCGATGACAAAATTGGTGATGTCGCCGCTGACATAAGTATCTTTGAGAAGCTTAACTTTGAAATGGTCACCCAGATCCTGTCCCGCGTTATTCGTACCCGCATCAGTTACCGTGTAAGCGCTAGCCAGTTTCAGCTCCTTGATATCGAGTGAGCCGCTGTTTTGCAGAGTGAAGTTGCGCACGGCGATGTCACCAGGCTTGAGGTTGCTGAGGTTAACGATTTCCGACGGGCTGGTATTCAGATCCAGAGTTCCTGCCGCGAAGGTGGCTGTGCTCTGCGCAGTATCGCTGAAGTAAGCGAACGTTCCTCCCCCGATTAAAGACAATCCCAGTGCCGCCGATGCAATACCCAGACCCAGTGTTTTTTTGATACCCATAATATAAATTCCTCCTCGGTTATGTTTTTATTATTGAATAGCAGGGTTTACTTAAATTCGCCGGCTCCCTGGCTGGCTTCGAAGTTCCAGGTAAGCTTCAGCTTGTCGCCCTGGTAGTAGTTTTGCGGCTGGAAGGTTTCTTTGAAGGCAAATTGAACGGTGAGCTTATCCTCGGTACCCGCTTTAATGCCTGATTTTTCGCCTCCAAGCACGGTGCCCAGTAATTTTCTGGCTACGAGATCCGGGCTCTGGCTCTCCAGATCGGCGAGCGAAATGATAAGAACCTCCGGCTGTTTTTTGTCGTTGTTATTCAGGAAAGTAACGATAATATCATCCTTCAGATTATGGCTGCCGTTGTTGTTGTTCGTGTCCGTCACTGCGGATGAAGTCTTCAGCAAGACCTTGGGAATGTCGAGGGAGCCGTCATTTTTCAGTTTGAAATCTCTGGTGATCAGATCGCCAGGCTTCAGATTGCTGAGATCAACAATGACAGCAGGGTCAGAGGTGAGGCTTAGAGTTCCGTTGTTAAATGCAGCCGTGCTCTGAGCGGAATCGCTAAAGTAAGCGAAAGTGCCTCCGCCGACAAGTGTCAGGCCAAGCGCTGCGGAAGCAACGCCGAGACCCAGTGTTTTTTTAATATTCATTTGTTCATCCCTCTCTCATAGATCTTTTTGGCAACAGGTGTACCTTTAATTATTGTGACTCCGCGTTTCGTAAACGGGAGATAACAATCAGTTATTGAAGCGGCATGGTTTCTGGGCCTGCCGGCGCGGCTGCGGCGCTTTTCTTCTCGAGTGCGGAAACGGCCTTCCAGGAGGTGTAGAGTGCATAGAGCAGCAGCAGGAGACCCGGTATAATCATCAGCATGACACTGCCTGCCTTCGAAACCGCGAAATTCATCGCGTACCCCACATAAGGAACTGTTACTCCGGAATATTGCCCTACGACATTCGTTGAGCTGACCGCAGCAGAATCCGCAGCATCATTATTATCGCCTTTGGTTGTATAGGTAGCTTCACCCGTGGCAGTGTTTACAGTCGCATCGATGACCCGGTGGGTGATCAGAATATTCTCAGGATTCATAAATGTAATGACATCGCCCTTTTGGAACCGGGTCATATCGCCGCCAGGCTTGATAGCAACGATGGAGCCGGTATGGATGCCGGGTTCCATGGAGCCGGATAAGACGGTTTTGATCTGATAGCCGAAGAAAGCCGGTTCGCCGCCGGAAGCTTTGGAGATCACTACGGCAACTACCACAAGCAGGAAAACAAGGGACATCAGCAGGGTCAGTGCTGTACTGACTATTTTTTTAATACGCATTATTCATCGCCGCCTTTACTGGGTTCTGTGACCGGAACAGGAGAAGCTGCGGGAAGTTCCGGTACGGTATTGTCATTTTCGGTTATGTCCTGAACAGGCACTGCTGCCGGTGTTGGAGACGGATCGGGTGTATCCACACCTGAAGCAGGGGCGTCTGGGGCGGCAGTGTCTGGAGCGGTGCTGTTGTCCGGCGCCGGCTTATCCTCTGCAGGTTTATCTTCTGCAGGTTTGCCGTTGTCCGGCACCGCAGGGACGGTTATCTCTGGGTTTCCTTCTCCAGCTTCAACAACCGGGATCTTGTCACCTGCAGGATCTTTATTGTCCTGCTTGCCGTCATCAGCTTTTTCCGCCAATGCTTCTTCCTGAAGCTTTGCCTTGGCATCTGTGATTTCCAGCTGCTGATTGTGCAGACTGCTTACTGCCGAGGACAGGCTGCTCCGGGTCGCGGTTAGATCAGCATTCATCTGCTCATAGGCCGCCTGCAATTCGGCAGAAATATCAGGCTGTGCTTCATATGCCTTGGCCATGAAATCAAGCAACCCGCTGCCGCCGGAAAAGCGGGAGTGTTCCTGCCCAAGTAATCCGCGGTCAGGATTGCCTGGCGGCAGCATACTGCCGGCTGTATGAATAGAGCCTAGATAGTCCACAATTTCGTTGTAAGTATTCTTAAGCGGTTCAGACAATACTCCGCTTTGGGCAGAATCCAGTTGGATTTGCCCGAAGATCTGTGCATCACGGATTTCCAGACAATTGGGTTCAAGTTGGAGCATATAGCCCCAGGCCTGATGCAGAATAGCTGCCGCACTACTGGCCTCCTGCAGAATCTGCTGCCAGATCCTGAAGTTGGTGTTGAGCTGTGCATCAATTGCCGCAATGGCGGAATTGGCAGAGTAAATCTTTCCTGCTACAAGCTCTGCAGCCTGATCCAGCTCATCCGGAGACAGTGCTGTGAGGTCCGCGGGACCTGTGAACTCTCCAGCCGTGCTGTGGCTGGCAAGAGAAGACTTAAGCTCGATGATTCTGTGGATGTGCACTGACAGCTCCGAGAGCAGCTGTTCAAGCTGTCCCGGGAAGACGGAGCAGAGCTCTATGCTGCTGGTTTGCTGCAGCGAGGTGTTGTACTCTCCGTAGGTGCTGCCGATCTGACCGGAGGTGTACAGGACAAGAACGGATACAGCCATACCGGATTGCAGAATACGAAGCCCGGTTTTACTTGGCTTTTTTTTACGCCGTCTGGCGGATCTGGGGTACAAAGGCTGGCCCCCCTCTCATGGCTTTACGATCATTCATTCGTTATACTTGTTCTTTATTAAGAACGATTTGATAAGGAAATCATACACCGTCCGCCGGGCAAAAGAAAAATGTGAATTAAGCCTAAAAGTTCTTAATAACGTACAATAATGGGTTATTATCTTTGTATTACTGCTAATTTCGCTGTTTTACGTAAAATATTCTTTATAAAGAACAATTAGCGTGTCTGACAGATCGCCAATAACGCAAAGCAGCGGTCCTCCAATGTCTGGAGAACCGCTGCTTTGTTTCGGTAGATTATAGTATACGTCAGAAGCAGTTTCAAGCTCATGGGAATTCTGCCTTCTGCCGGCTGGGCAGTTGCTTGGCGGTTAAGGAAGCTTGTCTCCGCGTGAGCTTACATACAGGTCATACCATTCCTTGCGGGTCAGCTCCAGCTTGTCTGCACCTGCGCAGGCGGCAATCCGCTGCGGATTCACCGTTCCGATGACAGGCTGAATGGCCGCCGGATGGGTCATCAGCCAGGACAGAACGATGGCCTCTGGCGTCGTATTCTTCTGCCGGGCAAGCTCTTTGACCAGTGCGGCTGTATTCACGACATTCTCCGGCTGGCCTTCAAGTGAACGCCCGCTGAAGCTTCCCTGGGCCAGCGGCCCCCAGGCCTGCAGCTGGATGTTCTCCATGCGGCAGTATTCTATCGTTCCCTCCGGAAAGGTAATATCCTTCCAAGGCTCGCGGTTCACACTGACCATGGCATCAAGCCAGCTGATCTTGGCCAGACTCATATGCAGCTGATTGACGATAAAGGGTTCGTCACAGTAATGCTGGAGCAGCCTGATCTGAGCAGCGCTCATATTGGAGACGCCGAAGTGGCGCACTTTTCCTGCCGCTTTGAGCTGATGTAGTGCTTCGGCTACTTCTTCGGGGTCCATCAGCGGATCAGGACGATGCAGCAGCAGGATATCAATATAGTCTGTCCCGAGGCGGGATAAGGTTCCGTCGACACTTTTTAGAATATGCTCTCTGGAAATATCGAACGTATTGGTGGTATCCCCCGGTTCAATCAGCTTGATGCCGCATTTGGATTGAATAATGATCTCTTCGCGCAGGCCCGGCCGGTCTTTAAAGATCTGCCCGAATACCTTCTCCGCTTTCCCGCGGGTATAAATATCGGCATGATCAAAAAAATTGATGCCGATAGACAATGCAGCTTCTACTGCTTCATGTCCCTGTTTGATATTCTCAGCTGTAACCGGTTCATGGTCCCAGCCTCCGCCCAGCCCCATACATCCTAAGGCTATGCGGCTGGCAGGAATTCCGCGTTTGTTAAGTGGCAGCGTTCTCAGCAAAAAATATCCCTCCGTCACTATGGAATTGAAGAATCAGGGAATATTGTACACCTTTAGAAGCCGGTGTGGTATTTTTTGTCGCTGGAGGAACGGTGCTTCGTGCCCTCCTTATCCTTCTCCTCTTGCTTTTCCAGTGTTAAATCCTCCACCGGAATCGGATCGACGTTCTGCTCGCTTTCATGCATGTCGAACAGGCTGGGCTTATCCGTCGGGTATTGCTCCGGATGGTCGCGGTTGTCTCCCTGCAGTCTTTTGTCCTCGTGCGGCTTCTTGTTTTCGTTCATGTTTGTTTCCTCGCTCTCATTTTGCAGTTTTGTTCGTTAATACACGTAATAGGCTGCTGTTAAACAGCAAAGAGGCCCTGAGGGCCTCTTCTGTTCCTTGCCTATAACGACAGCGGGGTTCCGAAGTCGTTCAATTTGCGTGCCGCAACATCCTCATAGAGACGTTTCAGCCATTTCAGTTCAGTAAGACTGTGCTCATATCTGCCGTACATCAGATGAAGCGCCGAACGGGGGACGACAGAAATATGGTCTTCGTACACCTGGTAGGCATAGTTGACCTGATGTTCTATCTCCCGGATCCGTTCCTCCAGTACCTTCTCGACTTTATCCTGGTCGATATAGCGGGAGAGGGCCAGGGCCATATAGAGGGGATGAAAGACCAGATCGACTTTCTTAATCTGCTGCAGTATAAGCTGCTCGAACAAGGCCTTGCCCTTATCGGTAATGTGGTAAATCGTCTTGTCCGGCCGGTCATTGCTGCGGATCGTCTCTACAGCTTCAATATAATCATCCTCAGCCAGCTTGTCGACAGCATAGTAGAGGGAGCCCATCTGCAGCTTCATCATCTGATCATACATTCGTTCCTTCATAATGAGTGTGATCTCATAAGGATGCATGTCCTTCTCCTGAAGCAGACCGAGGATCACCAGTTTCATAGACATCGCCCGTTACCCGCGTTCAGTGGAGTGCTGAGCAGCCTTTGGCTGAACTGTAAGGCGGTCTTTAGGCATCAGGAATACAAAGACTACGCCCAGCACCGCAGGAATCAGCGCCCACATAAAGGTATGAGAGATGGAATCGGATAATGCCCCTGTAATCTTATCCAGTACGGCAGCCGGAATGTTGGCTCTTGCCTCTGGTGTCAGAGCTGCGCGCGAATCACCAAACGAAGCGGATTCTGCGCTGCCGCCAAAGGCATCGCTAAGGCTGTTCGTAAAGCCGTTGCGCTGGATAATTCCGAAGATCGTAATTCCGAGTGTCATGCCAAGCGAGCGCATAAAGGTGCTGGTGGAAGTAGCTGATCCGCGCTGGCGCATATCGAAATGATGAATAGAGGACATGCTGAGCACGGAGAAGGAGAAGCCCACACCAAATCCGGTCAGTGCCATAAAGGTATTAAGCATCAGCCGGGAGGTATCCGGCGACAGGGTGCTCAAGCAGAAGACCCCAGCAAGGAAGCACACAGCCGATAGAAGCATGATATTGCGGAAGCTGGTTTTGGTGGTGAGCAGTCCTCCGGTCTGGCTGCCGAGGACGGTCCCGATCATCATCGGCATCAGAATAAGCCCTGAATTGGTAGCCGAGCCGCCGTAAACACCCTGTACAAAGATAGGGATATATACAGTTGCCACGATAAAGGTCGAGCCGTAGAACAAGCCGATTACACTGCTCGTTGCGAAAAGGCGTTTACCAAACATGGCGAAGGAGATGACCGGTTCAGAAGCGTATCGCTCGATGAAGATGAAAGCAATCAGCAGGACCGCAAAGCCGGCGAATAAGCCGAGGATAGCCGCAGAATCCCAAGCATATTGATTGCCGCCCAGCTCCAGTGCAAACATCAGGCAGATAATGGAGCCGACAAGCGTGAAAGCTCCACCCCAGTCAATGCGCTGTTTGGCATGGGAGACGGATTCCTTATAAGACATCATAATCAGAACAAAGGCCACAATGCCGATGGGCAGATTGATATAGAATACCCACTGCCAGCTTAAGTAATCGGTAATATAGGCGCCGAGGAGCGGGCCGATGACACTGGAGATGCCGAAGACGGCGCCAAAGAGACCGGTCAGCTTGCCTCTTTTTTCCGGCGGATAGATGTCGAAGACAATGGTGAAGGCAATTGGCATCAGTGCCCCGCCGCCGATGCCTTGGATGGCCCGGTAGATGCTGAGCTGTGTAATGCTTGTTGCCGTTCCGCACAGGGCGGAACCCGCCAGGAAGACAATAAGGCCAAAAATGAAGAACCGCTTGCGTCCGTACATATCGGACAGTTTACCGAAGATTGGCGTCCCGGCCATAACCATGACCATATAAGCAGAGGTAACCCAGACGATTTTGTCGAGTCCGCCAAGCTCGGATACAATGGTGCCCATAGCTGAAGCTACAATGGTGTTGTCCATAGCGGACATTAGAATCCCAAGCAGCAGGCCGACAACTACGAGTTTTAAATTACTTTCTTTAGTATGCATGCTTAGCAGGCTCCTTTTCCGTTGGTTCTTGAAACAGTTTTTATTATATTCAAATTTGAATAGGGGAGCAACCATTATTTTCAAAGTAGTTTAGTAGTGAGTATAGGCTTAATACCAAGGCTGTATGCGGAAGGGAGCTGGAATGAGAAAGAGTGGATCAGGCTGGGGCAAAAAAAGAGCACCGCCGGGAGTCGGCGATGCTTTATACCGCCGTATCTCCGGTGCGGTGCTCCCGGGTTTCGATGTATTCAATGAAAAATTCAGTGAGCTCCGGATCAAACTGGCTTCCAGCACAGGCCCGCAGCTCAATAATCGCTTCTTCAAAGGACTTGGTCGGCTGGTATGGCCTTTCGGTAGTCATCGCATCAAAGGAGTCGATAATGGTCAGCATCCGGCAGAGACGGGGGATTTCTTCGCCCTTGAAGCCGTAGGGGTACCCTTTGCCGTCGTAACGTTCATGATGGAGCTCGATATAGGGAGCGAGTTCCTTGAATTTATCATTGGTAAGCGCCATTTTTTTGCCCCAGGTGACATGCCATTTGACCATTTCCCATTCCTCAGGCGCAAGCTTGTCTTTCTTGTTAAGGATGTTCCAGGGGATCTCCAGCTTACCGATATCATGAATAAGTGCGCCCAGGGTGAAATTCCTTTTGGATATGGAGTCGATGTCCAGCAGTTCGCTGATATCCATAGCATAACGGAAGACGCGTTTGGAATGGCGGAAGGTCTCCATGTCCTTATACATGAACAGATTCAGCTGCTGCTCAATATCGCGCACATCCTGGCTGAAATCAAGCTCCTGCTCCAGCGGTGAATGCATCCCGTAGGTATGCACAGTATTCTTTCCTTGGCGTTTGGAATAATAGAGGGCCTGATCGGCCTGATCGACAAGCTGTGATTTATCATGGATGTCTAGGCTGCAGGCCGCAATGCCGGCTGAAAATGCGAGGCAGCCGAGCGGGAAAATTTCGACACCGTCGAAGCTGCTATTGTTGAGTTTTTTGCGCAGCTGGTCAATATAATCCCGGGCTTGCAGGCTGTCATATCCGGGCATCAGCAGGGTGAACTCTTCGCCTCCGTAGCGTGCGGCAACAGTTCCGGATTTTTGGGACTCGGTTTTGAGCATTTCTCCGACGAAGGAGATCAGCTTGTCCCCCTGAAGATGGCCGAAATGATCGTTATATTTCTTGAAGTCGTCAAGGTCAATCATCGCAAGCGACAGCGGCGCACCGGAGGACCTTGATTTCTGAATTTCCTGCTCCAAAACTTCCTCAAAGTAGCTGTGATTGAATAGTCCCGTCCGCTGGTCTGTATTAGCCCGGTCCTCAATGCTGCGGTACATGGCGAACAGTCGCTTAAAGGAATAGCAGATCAGCGTGCTGAGACATAAAAATAAAGCCAGACCGAGAAACTGGTTGTGAACGATCAGGACCACCAGGATTAGAGAAAGGACAAGGGTGCACATATATACAATAAAGGAGTCTTTAATAATATCCTTAATCGCTTCATAAAGTGTGCTTTTATATAGGATGTAATAGTATAGCCCGATCAAGAGCGTGTTGCCGATAAAATAGACTGCAAGCGTCATTAGATAAGCCGTCAGATGCTCATTGACAAGGGGCCCGGGCCGTCCGCCGAATAGGGAGAATGTATAAGAAGAGAGGCAGATCATCACAGAGTATATTGAGAAATTAGTGAGATGCTTCCACCAGCTGGTGCTGCGATCAAAAAAGTAGAAGATTAGGCAATTCAATAAAAGTACTGTCAAAGCCCCGGAGCCGCCGAAGACGAAGATGCATGCTAAATACACGGAGGATTCCATCGTCAGCTCGTTGCCCTCCGGAGGAAGTTGAACAAGAGAAAAGGTAAGTAGTAAGCTGGCTCCGGTAAGCGAATAAATCCAAACCCATTTTGGAGTAGTATAGTTTAGAAATTCTAAGTGATTGCTGTATCCAAAGAGCGCTACTCCGAGAAGACATATGAGCAGAGCGTATATATGGCCAGAATTAATAACGCCTGAAAACGATTTAAACTTTGACATAATTACCCCTCTTTATTAACAAAATGTGCCTGAGTACATAATAATGGTTTTAGGGATAAATGAATAGTATTTGCAAAAAAGCAGGCTGTTTTCAGCCTGCTTCTTAAGTGAGACCAGATTATAGTCCGCCGATTCTGAAACCTGATGTAAGAGCGATAATTACGGAAGCTACGATAATAGCATTGATCGCAAGACGGGAATATTTGATGCCTTCCAGTTTCTTTTTCATGGGAGTCCCTCCTTTTTATTTAGTTAGCGGCTTATCCCTGCACTTTGGGCTGCGATTTCAGGTCAACTGCGGCAGGTGTCATAATGTTCAGGAGGTATAGAAAAATCCCGAGATTCATTACCACATCGCCAATACTGATAGCCTGCGTCCGCGGATAAGGGCTGGATAGGGGGATAATGTCGCCCAGAAAAGGCAAACGGGTTGAAGCATCAAGCAGATAGTGCTTGGTGACAGCATCGCCGCTTTTTAACATCTGCAGGTAAATCGGATCCAGTACAGACGCTGCCTCAAAAGATACCGGCATTCTCCCCCCGTTGACAAGCATAACCAGAAAATTGAGGAATACGCCCGTCAAGATCAGCCAGAATCCTTTGTTGTGCCGGTTCAACCATAAAAAAATCAGCCCCACCACATACACAGCGATATAAATATACCCGCTGGCTGCGGCTACAGTGGACGACCGCTCCTGAATATCATACAACAAAAATTGGAATACCAGCAGCAGGGGGAAAATCCAGCCTGCTTTGAGCCGGATGTTGCTGAACTGAACGAGGCCGTGTCTTAATCCGCCCCGGAAGAACCCTACTATCAGTCCGAAGATGATGCCATCGTACACCATTAAGCTTACCCGCCTCTGTTCAAGATTAGAAAATATGTAAATAATGGTTGTTCTTAATGAATCTTTGATTCGCTGTTCTTCGCCATAAATCCTTTTTTTGTGCAGATAAAATTTTCTTGACATACCCCCATGGGGTATAATAAGATAAACCTGTAGCCAGGATAGGGGAGGTAATTTCGAATGGCACCGAACGAAGATAAGCAATCCTCTGCATCATGCGATAGCGGCTGTCATACTCCAGGTGAACGGAAGAGTCATCATTCGGCGGAATTTAAGAATGGGCTTGCTACCCGTCTGAACCGGATTGAGGGTCAGATTCGCGGTATTAAAGGCATGATCGAGCGGGATACTTACTGCGATGATGTACTGAATCAGCTTGCGGCAGTACAGGCTGCGCTCGGCGGAGTCGGAAAGCTGCTGCTGGAAGGGCACATGAGAAGCTGCATTATCGAGCGGATCGAAGCCGGAGAGCATGAGGTTATCGACGAACTGCTGATTACGGTCAACAAGCTTATGAAATAGGGCAATAGAGGTTAACAGCCACCACTACATTTTATAGGAGGGTTTATCATGTCAAATGTAACATTAACTGTAGAAGGAATGTCCTGCGGACACTGTGTCAGTGCTGTAGAGAAAGCCGTAAGCGGCCTGGGTGCTGCTGCTAAAGTGGACCTGCAAGCCAAGAAGGTAGCGGTCGATTACGATGAGAGCAAAGTAAGCCTGAACGATATTAAAGCTGCTATTGAAGATCAGGGATACGACGTAGTGTGAGCCGGATTCCGGCAATAAAGGCTTGGAGCCGGGATCTAATGTGATCCGGTGGCGTCCACGCCTTTTCTTTTTCACATAATTATACCCTATAGGGGTACCTGGAGGTGCGAAGACTATGGAAAAGACGGTAGAATCCGGCCTGCAGCAGGCGACCCTGCAGATTACAGGCATGACCTGCTCCGCCTGCGCGGCCCGGATTGAGAAAGGGTTATCGCGCATGGAGGGGGTATCGCGGGCCAATGTAAATCTTGCACTGGAGCAGGCGACGGTGGGCTTTGACCCTGCGGTTGCAGGTCTGCCGCAAATTGAAGAGAAAATCCGCTCACTTGGCTATGATACGCTTAAGGAATCGGCGGATTTTGATATCACTGGCATGACTTGTGCGGCCTGCTCGGCCCGGATCGAGAAGGTGCTCGGTCGGATGCCCGGCATTGCGGCGGTGAACGTAAATCTGGCGCTGGAGACCGCTCATGTGGAGTATACTCCCGGCAATATCAGCACCGCAGATATTATGGAGAAGGTCAGCAGTATCGGCTACAAGGCATCATTGAAACAGGACCGCAAAGAGACAGCCGACCAGCGGGGCCAGGAAATTATACGCAAGCGCAATAAGTGGATGATCTCGGCGGTCCTGTCCTTTCCGCTGCTATGGGCAATGGTCGGGCATTTCTCCTTCACCTCGTGGATTCCGGCGCCGGAGCTGCTGATGAATCCCTGGTTTCAGCTTGCACTGGCTACCCCGGTGCAGTTCATTATCGGCTGGCAGTTCTATGTGAGCGCCTATAAAGCGCTGAAGAACGGCAGCGCCAATATGGATGTGCTGGTAGTGCTGGGAACCTCGGCGGCGTATTTTTACAGCTTGTACTTGACGATAGATTCCCTCCGGATGAGCGGAATGAGCCATACGGTAGATATGTATTATGAGACCAGTGCGATTCTGATTACACTGATTCTGGTAGGCAAATGGTTCGAGGCCTTGGCGAAGGGGCGTTCCTCTGATGCAATCAGAAGTTTAATGGGTCTGCAGGCTAAGACTGCACTTGTTATCCGCAGCGGGGCTGAGATGAGCATCTCTGTAGAAGAGGTGATTCCGGGGGATATTGTGCTGGTGAAGCCGGGAACCAAGATTCCGGTCGACGGTAAGGTTATAGAGGGACTCTCCTCGGTAGATGAATCTATGCTGACAGGCGAGAGTATCCCCGTGGAGAAGAAGCCGGGTGATACGGTGATCGGGGCCACTGTGAACAAGAACGGGATGCTGAAGATTGAGGCCCACAAGGTAGGGCGTGATACTGCACTGGCCCAGATTATCCGGGTAGTGGAGGAAGCTCAGGGTTCCAAAGCACCGATTCAGCGGATTGCCGATGTCATCTCCGGTATTTTCGTGCCGATTGTTGTCGCCATTGCGGCGCTGACGTTTGTAATCTGGTATATATGGGGAGCGCCAGGGCAATTCTCCGATGCGCTGGAAAAAGCCATAGCCGTGCTTGTTATTGCCTGCCCTTGTGCTTTGGGGCTGGCGACCCCGACTTCCATTATGGCAGGGTCCGGCCGGGCAGCTGAATTCGGAATTCTGTTTAAAGGCGGCGAGCATCTGGAAGCTGCGCAGGGGATCCAAACCGTCGTGCTGGATAAGACAGGAACTGTGACCAGCGGCAAACCGGTGCTCACAGATATT
>NZ_LN831201.1:237911-241219 GCF_001368795.1 Paenibacillus ihuae | reverse complement strand
CTGTGACCAGCGGCAAACCGGTGCTCACAGATATTATTACTACTACCGGAATCCCGGTCCACGGCAAAGTGCTGGCTGAGAACCGCCTGCTCTCCATTACGGCCGCAGCAGAGAAGCTGTCGGAGCATCCGCTGGCGGATGCCATCGTAGCCGCTGCTGCCGCGCGGACCCTTGAGCTGCCGGTAGCGGAGCAGTTTCAGGCCGTGCCGGGCAGAGGAATCTTCGCGGTGGTTGACGGGATGGCGGTGCAGGTCGGGACGCGCCGGATGATGGAGGAGAGCGGTGCGGAGACCGGGCAATGGACACCACTAATGAAGCAGCTGGAGCAGGAGGGAAAAACCGCGATGCTGGTATCGGTGGATGGAGACATCGCGGGAATCGTGGCGGTGGCCGATACGATCAAGGAGACCTCGAAGGCGGCTGTGGCAAGACTGCATGAAATGGGTATTGAAGTGGTGATGATCACCGGCGACAACAAACTGACTGCCGAAGCGATTGCTAAGCAGGCGGGTATACGCACCGTGCTGGCTGAGGTGTTGCCGGAAGGCAAAGCGGCCGAAATCCGCCGGCTGCAAAGCGGCGGCAACAAGGTGGCCATGGTCGGTGACGGGATCAATGATGCACCGGCGCTCGCCACGGCAGATACCGGGATGGCGATCGGTACTGGAACCGATGTGGCCATGGAAGCGGCGGATATCACCCTCATGCGGGGGGACCTGATGAGCATCCCCGATGCGATTCTGATGAGCCGCAGAACCATGAGCAATATTAAGCAGAATTTGTTCTGGGCGCTGGCTTACAATACAATTGGGATACCGATTGCTGCGCTGGGCTTCCTGGCCCCATGGCTTGCCGGGGCTGCGATGGCATTCAGCTCCGTATCGGTTGTACTCAACGCGCTGCGGCTGCAGCGGGTAAAGCTGTAACCAAAGGCCGTACTAAGGAGCGATAAACATGAGTGAAGAGCAACGATTGGCCGGGGGCAGTGTCGGTAATGATACACTCTCTCTATTAATGAAGCATGCCTCCGTGCGCCAGTTCCTGGATACGCCCGTGAGCGGAGAGCAGCTGGCGGCTATTATCGGGGCGGCACAGATGGCCTCCACCTCCAGTAATGTTCAGGCCTATAGTGTCATTGCAGTTACGAATCCCGATCTTAAGGCACAGCTCTCCGGTTACTCGGGCAACCAGGCTTATATTGAGCAGTGTCCGGTGTTTCTGGTCTGGTGCGCTGATCTATACCGGCTGCACGAAACAGCGGGACCGCATCTGGGAGATATCCCTACTTACGAGGACACCACGGAGAATCTGATTGTGGCCACTGTTGACGTTGCCCTTGCCGCACAGAATGCGGCCATTGCGGCTGAATCACTGGGCCTCGGGATTGTCTATATCGGCGGTATCCGCAATAACAGCGCAGCAGTGTCCGAGCTGCTGGGCCTCCCGGAGCTGGTCTATCCTGTATTCGGCATGTGCCTGGGAACTCCCGCCGGAGCGTCCGGCCTGCGTCCGCGGCTGCCGCTGGCGGCCGTGCTGCACCATAACGGCTACGATAAGGAGCAGACCAAGGAACAGGTCAAGCTGTATGACAAGGTATCCAGCAGTATATGCTGGAGCGGACCGGCGGGCAGAGCGATATCCCTTGGTCGGCGATGATGGCGAAGCGGCTTGCCGAGCCTGCGCGGCTGCATTTGAAGGAGTTTCTGCTGGATAAGGGATTTATGAAGCGGTAATTGCAGCTCGGGGCTGCCTTGCTTTTTTATGGGGGGAGGCGTAGGAGGGTATGCCCGACGCCTCATGCCGGGAAAAGCAAGAAATGCGGGGGTTACCCCATTTGCAGATTCCTAAGTAGAAGAGCATATATATAGCGCAACTTGTAAACAACACAGGCAAGCATGGCTTATCCGGAACCGGGAAGCCGTGCTTGTTTTTTTGCTTTTTTGTTGGCCGATGCTGCCGCAGACGCGGACGTCTTCGGTGAATGGACAGTGTTTGCGGCATTGCCCTGTGCTGCCCCACAAGGAGGTGACTCCAGTAAGGGGGATTCTGCTGATTCCCGGGAGGCGCCCGATTTCCACGAGAACAAAGGTAAAAATCCCGTTGATTCCGGGTAAGCGTCCGTTTTCCGTGAGAACAAAGGGAAAAATCCCGTTGAATCCGGGAAAGTGCCCGCTTTCCGCGAGAACAAAGGTAAAAATCCCGTTGATTTCCGCGGAACGCGCTTTTTCCTCCCGGAGGTGACAACTGTCAGTTTGAAGAAATGACAGTCCTTACTAATGTCATATCGCCGCTCCGTATATCATTGGGATATGAAGATTAAGGACGCGGGGGGAACGGATATGGAGCATGTAATTGAGATGGAGCAGGTCAGTAAAGTATTTCACGGCAAAAGAGCTGTCGACGGTATCAGCTTCACCATCGGCAAGGGCTCGGTTACGGCAATTCTTGGGCCCAACGGAGCGGGCAAAACTACGATGCTGTCGATGCTGCTGGGCTTGACCGAACCTACGGAAGGGCGGGTCCGTGTATTCGGCTTACCGCCCAAGCATGGCGCGGTCCGGGAGAGAAGCGGAGCGATGCTGCAGGAGGTAAGCGTTATGGACCGGCTCAAGGTACATGAGATTATTTCGCTGATCCGCAGCTACTATCCGCAGCCGCTGGAAGAAGAGGCGCTGTATGCAGCCACAGGGCTCGAAGCGGCTGATCTGATGCGGTATGCCGAGAAGCTGTCAGGCGGGCAGAAGCGCAGCCTTGGCTTTGCCTTGGCACTGGCAGGCAATCCTGATCTGCTGTTTCTGGATGAGCCGACGGTAGGGCTGGACACGACAGCACGGCGGCGGTTCTGGGAGACGGTACGCGGACTGGCCGCGCAGGGTAAGACCATTCTGTTCACCACGCACTATCTGCAGGAGGCTGAGGATATTGCCGACCGGATTCTGCTGTTCAGCAGGGGGACGCTGGTCGCAGACGGAAGCCCTGAGGAGATTAAATCGCGGCTGGTGCAGCGTTCATTGTCTTTTCTGCCGGCGGGAGATGCCGGGGAGCTGAGCCGGCAGCTTGAGCGGCTGGCGGTGATTAAGGGGATCAGCGACAGGGACGGCCGGATTCATGTGACAACAGACAATACGGACGAAGCGCTAAGGGCTATTTTTACCGGCGGATTTGCGGTGAAGGATGTGCGGATAGATCAGGGAAGGCTCGATGCAGCTTTTGAACAATTAACCTTGGAACCGGAGGCGGTACAGTCATGAAAATGAAATTAATGATGAACCAATGCAAGGCGGAGCTGCTGCGGATTCTGCGCAATC
>NZ_LN831201.1:235311-237885 GCF_001368795.1 Paenibacillus ihuae | reverse complement strand
ATTAATGATGAACCAATGCAAGGCGGAGCTGCTGCGGATTCTGCGCAATCCCTATTACGTGTTCTGGTCTCTGATCATGCCGATTATGTTCTACTTTATCTTCACCAAAGTGGTGAATACGGGAGCAGAGGATGCCGGGCAGTGGCAGGCGCACTACCTGATGTCCATGTCGGCGTTCAGCGTGATGGGTTCATCCATTATGACACTCGGCATCCGGCTGGTTCAGGAACGCACCCAGGGCTGGAATACCTTCATCCGGATCACGCCGCTGCCGTCCTCTGTTTATTTCTTCGGCAAAATGTTCGGGCAGACGATTATGCACCTCTTCTCGGTCCTTTGTATTTTTGCAGCAGGTTATCTGATGAATGGATTGTCGCTTAGTCCGGCGGAGTGGCTGCTTAGCGGCCTCTGGATTGTAGCCGGAGCACTGCCGTTTATGGCTTTGGGGACATTAATCGGATTCATGAAGCGGGTCGATACAGCCAGCGGTGTCAGCAATGTCTTATATATGGCGCTGGCGCTGTTAGGCGGGATGTGGATGCCGCTGGATATTCTGCCGCAGGCGGTTCAGCGGATCGGCAGATGGCTGCCCTCCTACAACTACGGGGACGGTGCGTGGAGAGTGGTACAGGGAGGCCATCCGCAGTGGAGCGGGGTGCTGATTTTACTCGGATATCTGGCAATGTTTATGCTACTATTTGGATATATCCGAAAAAAACAGGAAGCGGTGTAATCCACGATGGCACGAAAACAGTTTCATATGTTTCCCCAACGATTCGGTTTTTTCCCGTATGTATGGCTGCTCTATCTGCTGATGCCGGCGTTTAACCTGCAGGCGGAGCACGGAGTCAAGCTGCTGCTCGGGGTTCTCATGCTGGTGCTCTTCGCCGTTACTTACCGCCAGTTGTACTGGGCAGGCAGCGGGAGAGCCTTTCATCTATGGCTGGGGCTTCAATTGCTGCTGGTCGTCGTGCTGAGCGTATTCTACACCCCTTATAATTTTTATCTCGGTTTTTATGCCGCGAACTTTATCGGCTGGTATACAGATAAGACATTATTCAGGCGTGCCTACACCGTGTTCGCCCTGTCTGTTCTGTTCCCGCTGCTCCTCTCTATGCGGAGCATGGAGCTGGGCAGTCTGGTGTTTCTGTTCCCGTTTCTGCTGATTATGCTGGTTTTTCCCTTCGGCGCCCGTTCTCTGACCAGCAACCGGCTGCTGGAAAGAAAGCTGGACCAGGCGAACGAGGTGATCAAAGAAATGGTAAAACGCGAGGAGCGGATGCGGATTGCCCGTGATCTGCATGATACGATGGGCCATACTCTGTCACTGATTACGCTGAAGAGCCAGCTCGTCGAAAAGCTGGCTGCGAAGGATCCTGAACGTGCGCAGGCGGAGGCGCGCGAGATTCAGCGTACCTCCCGCGCCGCGCTGCGCCAGGTGCGGGAGCTGGTGTCTGAGATGCGTGCCGTATCCGTAGCGGAAGAGCTGGCGGAGGCCGGCGAAATGCTGCGTTCGGCGGAGATTGCCCTCGAAATAGAAGGCGATGCATCCCTGGCGGGAATTTCTGATCTGACGCAGAATATTTTGAGCCTCTGCATCAAGGAGGCAGTGACGAATATAGTGAAACACAGCGGAGCGGACCGGTGCAGGATCATTATTGGAATTACAGAAGCCAACGTAAGGATTACCATTGAAGACAATGGGATCGGCCTGCGTCAGACCGGTGAAGCTGGCGGAGCCTACCGCGCGGGCAACGGACTAAAGGGGATGGCAGAGCGGCTGTCGCTGATGGACGGTTCTTTGACGCTTAGCCCAGGCGGCACCAGAGGCACCTCGTTGTCCGTGGTAATCCCGAGAATCGTGAAAGAAGGAAAGGAAGGGGTAACTGCATGATACGGATCGTTATTGCCGAGGATCAGCGCCTCCTTCGCGGCGCAATGGCCTCGCTCTTGGAGCTGGAGGATGATATTGAAGTTGCGGGGGAGGCTGGTGACGGCGCCGAGGCGCTTGCCTTAATCGAAAGAATCCAGCCCGAAGTCTGCCTCATGGACATTGAAATGCCGCTAATGAGCGGGCTTGAGGTAGCGGAGCTTCTGCGAGACAGGGGGGTTCCCACCAAAATCATCATCCTGACCACCTTTGCGCGGCCGGGGTATTTCCAGCGGGGGGTGAAGGCCGGGATTCAAGGGTATCTGCTGAAGGATGAGCCGGTAGACAAACTGGCCGAAGCGATCCGCCGCGTGATGCAGGGGCACCGTGAAGTCTCCCCTGAGCTGGTCTTCGGCAGCCTGCGGGAGGAGAACCCGCTGTCGGAGCGGGAACGTGAAATTCTGAAGCTCGCGGGCAAGGGGCAGTCTGCGGGCGACATTGCCAGCGGGCTGCATCTCTCCTATGGCACTGTACGCAACTACATCTCGGAGATCCTCAGCAAGCTGGAGGTCAAAAGCCGGATCGAAGCGGTGCGGCTGGCGGAGGAGAAGGGCTGGATCTAAGGGTTATCCGGCCATTCCAGGGACAGATTGATTTACATAACAAAAGCACTGCCGTCAGGTTGAAATGGACGGCAGTGCTTT
>NZ_LN831201.1:227454-234881 GCF_001368795.1 Paenibacillus ihuae | reverse complement strand
GAACAGGGTGCTTTTACCGCAGCCGGACGGTCCAAGGATGGAGACGAATTCCTGCGGCTCCACCGTCAGGGACACATTGTCCAGCACACGGGTTCTGCTGCGGCCCCGGGTGAACGTCTTGGAGATGCCGCTGACCTCAAGGGCGGGCGGCCTGCTCCGGGCAGCAGTACGGCCTGCTGTACTTGCGGGATCCGAAGGACTTTCGGACCCGGCCTTTGTTATTCCGGCATCAGTTAGTCGAGTCATGTGGGTTAGCCTCCTTTCCGGTTAGATTCGCAGCGTGTCACCACGAATAAGCGGCTTGCTAAGAAATAATGGGAAAACCTCCACCTATTTGTCTAAGTCTCGTCTAACCCCGAGACTTAGTTGGAAATACTCCAGTTAAATCCCCCTGAATTGCCTTTTCCGGACCATAGGGGAGAAATTAGTTGGAGAAATTCCCGCTGCTGTCTGTCTCTGCCCCTTCATAAGGCGATTAGGTGGAGAAGATCCCACTAAGGTCAGACTCCATTTTGTCCTGAGGAAGGCTTGGATAAAGTATTTTTGCTGCTCTTACTCCATTGCCTTCCGGCTTCCTTTGTTCAAGGGGTCTTACGCGGCTTCCAGCGCACCAGCCATCTCTCCAACAGGGCAATAATAGCGAACAGTACAAGACTTAACAGTACAATAATAGCAATAGCAACAAACACATTGTCCGTGTGATAGGCCGACTTCTGGAGCAGCATGTAGTAGCCGAGTCCCTTGTCCGCGCCGATCCACTCGGCAACGACTGCGCCCATTACGGCGTAAGTGGCGGAGATTCTGACGCCGGAGAACAGTGCGGGCAGGGAGCCGGGCAGCTCCAGCTTGGTGAAGATCTGCCACTGGCTTGCGCCGGCCATCTTCATATAGTTCATCATCGTCCGGTCGCTCTGCGCCAGGCCGCCCATAGCGGCAACTGCAACCGGGAAGAAGCAAACGAGTGTGATTAACACAATTTTTGGCAGCAAACCGAAGCCGAACCAGATGACCAGCAGCGGTGCCAGGGCAATCGAAGGCACATTCTGGCTGAGGATCAGCAGCGGATAGATCGCCCGCTTCAGCCAAGGCAGCAGATGCAGGAGCAAGGCTACGATCAGGCCGACGCCGGTGCCGATCGGGAAGCCGATCAGGGTAAGGCGCAGGGTTGCCGCGGTATGCGACCAGATGCTGGCGGCATTATCCGCAGAAGCGCGGAATATCGCGTCCGGGCCCGGCAGAAAATAGGCTTCGATCTGAAATAGAGATACGGCCGCCTGCCAGATCCCCAAAAACAAGACGACCGCCACTAAGGGCGGCCAAATCTGCTTGAAGTACGATCTCACCGGTATTTCTCCGTCAGCTTATCCATGCTGATGCCATTCGGGTTATGGGCGATTTTGATCTGTGAGATGATGCTTGGGCTTCCAGCCTCAACCAGCGCCTCATGCATCTGGCGGACGACTTCCAGGAGCTCAGTGATCTCGCCTTCCATCGTAGTATCCAGCGGGTTCACCTGATGCTTCACGCCTGACTTTTGAATAACCTCAATGGCTTTATCGACGTAAGGAATGGAATCCTCGCCATTTGGCGTTTTTGGAATAACCTGAATGCTAAGCAGTGTATTTGCCACAATAATCAACCCTCTCAGTGTACTTAGAATATCCGATTAATTCTCCGGCAAAAATTCATTAGTAAACGTGCTGTCTACATCCAGCTGCTTATCCAGCAGCTTCAGGCCGTACATCCAGTCGGCATAATTCTGCCAGACCTCTGCTTTTTGCTCGCCCCAGCGGGCGGCATCATCCTTATATTTCGGGCTGAGCCATTTCTGGCTGGCCAGGACAAGCTCAGGATCCAGATCCGGTACGGCTTTGGTCAGGATGGCTGCCGCTTCTTCCGGCTTATCGATCGCGTATTGATATCCTTTCGACGTCGCCTTGAGGAAAGCCTTCACCAGTTCAGGCTGCTCGGCGATTTCCTTCTCGCTTGTGGTCAGCACCGGCGTGTAGTAATCAAGCTGAGGCGCATAATCCTTGAGGTACAGCATATCCAGCGGCTCTCCGCGCAGCTCGGCCTCAATACCGGTCCAGGCGTAGAAAATCCAGGCGAAATCAATATCGCGTTTCACGGCGGTGAAATAATCGGCTTCCCCGATATTCACCAGCTTGACCTTCTTTACATCTCCGCCCTCAGGGTCCATGATCGCCTTCATCGCAGCTTCTTCAGCAGGTGAACCCCAGCCTCCGTAGGTTTTGCCTTCGAAATCCTTCGGCGAAGTAATCTTACGGTCCTTCGGTGCTGCGAAACCGGATGTATTATGCTGAATGATTGCGGCAATAGATACGATCGGCACATTCTGCAGACGGGCCAGTGTCAGTGCTTCCTGGGCGCTGATGCCAAAAGCGGCTTCACCCGAGGTCACCATGGTATCGGCACCGGCTGCACCGGGCTGCACGATCTCCACATCGAGCCCCTCTTCCTCATAGTATCCCAGTTCCTCGGCCGCATACAGGCCGGTGTGGTTCGTGTTCGGCGTCCAGTCCAGGGCGACCTTGATTTTGGTCAGCGGTTTTGGCGCATCGGTTGCCGCAGCGGCACTAGATTCAGGGGCAGCGGTACTGTCTGCTGCGGAGCTGCCTCCGTTGTTTCCGTTGTTGCTGCCGCATCCGGCAATAGACAGACTCAGGATGCAGGTAAGGCAGAGCATTAAGCTTTTTTTGACTCCCATTGTTCTTCTCGACTCCTTCCAGCAATCCCTAGTCTTCCAGTTTCTGAAAAAAACCATTCTGATATGCCAAAAAAAGCGCCCCGAAGATCGGGACGCCAGGTATTTGCGCAAGGTTGCAGGCTCCGGCCTCAGGGGGCCGGGAAGCATTTAAGATTCCTACGCTGGCATTATCCAGATCAGGTGTAAGGGTCAGTATCTTGCGGGATACAATCTCAGCCGGCCAATTCCAGCACCCCTGATTCTATGAAGTTTGCGGGTATTGCTTGTTCTACGCTGTATTATAGCGGCCTGCCCCGGGGTTGTCTAGTAGCGTTCCCTTCAATCCTTGGAAAAGAACCGCTTCCTGCGGCGGCTGCGGAACCCGTTCCTCAGCTCTCTAAGGGTCAGGAAGATGCTGACGGCAATCCCTGTAAAAGTGACGAACAGCGCCAAATATTCAAAGGGGGAGTAGCCCAGCATTTTGCTCCAGTCGATCCTGCCCTTTAAATCCTCGATCACCTGATTCATCCCGTAGATGCCGCTTACGACTGTAAATACAGTAAGGATCATCAGCAGCGTATCCCTGCGTTTGGCCTGAAATTTATCCTGGTATTGGAACAGATCATTTAAGGTCATTTTCACTTCCTCGAATAATGCGTCATTGCCGTAGACCTTGCGCAGCTGGAAGAAAATCTCCCGGCCCTGTGACTGCGAGATCAGCTCGAGGAAATAGAATTTCGCCGAAAATTTGTTGATCAGAAAGATCAGATTCTCGATTTCATCATAATCGTGGTTGATACGCAGACGGGAGTGCAGGTTAGCCAGCTTCAGCAGAACGATTTTATGAAAAATGCTCAGCAGCAGCCCGTAATAGTATTGGCCGTACATCTGGTTGATGAGCTGGGTAGCGATCTCAGGCTCCGCCCGGCTCAGGCAGCAGAAGGTCTGTTCATTGGTTATATAATAGGTGTCCGGGCCCCAGCGGTTATACGAATGATCCCGGACATAGCTCTCTATATACTCCGGATCGCTGGCGCTAATGTAAGGATTGCCGCTTAGATCCAGCCCGTCCAGCTGGGATGCACGGTAGCGTATCTCCACACTGAGCTCATCCTCGTTGTCCTGGGAGGTGAAGCCGTAAAAGGCCTGAACCATCATTCGTTCATCGACAAAAAAAGGCAGGGTTTCGAAATAAGCGCCGTCGAGTTCCGTTTGATCCAGAAACGGCTCCAGTCGGGGCGTCAGATCCTTGAACACAAAATCCTCTACCTGTTCGAAGGATCTGCTGTCACAGTGAATATAAGTCTGTTTGTCCTGAAAGGAGGAATCCTCCAGTGTACGGAACCGGTCGGCGAATTCCAGCACCATGCTGAACGGCAGCGTCTCTTCTTCAATGCTGACCCGCACGGTTAAGAATCCAAGCTGGAACGGGCAGATGAATACATCCGTCGACAGCACCCGGAAATGGACGGATTGCTGGGGCATCTCCAGCCGGCAGGGCAGGTCATTGACCTTCGAGAACCGGCGGAAAGAATCCTCATCCTTCTCGCGCGGGAACAGCACATGGGCTGCGAACGGCAGGTAGCTGCGCTCCATTTTTTCATGGGACACGCAGTAGCCTTCTCCGTAATAAGCATTCTCGAGATCTTTGTTATCCAGAAAAAATCGGGTAAAGCCATCCTGCAGAAGCTGCCCTGCCAGCGAGCTATCCTCCCCATCCTTAATGGAGAAGGGAAAGATAAACTGCAGCAGTGCGGTATGTAATTCCGGTTCGGCAGACACGGTCAAAAGCTTTGTCATGAATGTTTCCACCTTGTACACAGGATATCGGTATGTTCTATATTACCCTAACTTCCACGCAGCAAAGCTTAGCGGAAACAATTGCCGGTATAAAGAAGCAGCAGCGCTAATGCCGGGTGCCGCTTCTTGCCGTTCATGGATTTGTCCCGGATTCAATATGAAGGGAGCGGGTACACTATAGTGAGTACGGTTTTATCATAATCCAAACTGCGGAAGCGGATATATACATTTATATCTGCATGATTTCTGAAAGGAGCTGTTTCGTCAATGGATAACAAAGAGCTGGAGCAGACAATCATTAAGGTGCTGGATGACAACAAGTTCGGTTCCTTTGGTACGATCGAAGCCGGCAACAAGCCTAAAGTACGTTATATGGCGGTATTTCATGACGGATTAAATATTTATCTGGCTACTAACCGCAAAACGCATAAAGTAGAGGAGCTGAAGGATAATCCGAATGCTTTTCTGCTGCTTGGTTATGAAAAGGGCGGCGGTAAGGATGTGCTGGAGATTGAGGCAAGGGTTGCTGTCACGAAAGACGACAGTCTGCGCTCGAAGATCTGGAATCCATCCCTGGAAGAATGGTTTAAGGGACCGGATGATCCGGACTATGTGGTTCTTGAGCTTGAGCCTACACGGATCGAGTATATGGGCAAGAATAAGGAGCATGGTGTTTGGCAGGCTGGCACCACGGTCAGCTAATAACAGATCAACTGCTGTTCTATAAAAGAAGGTCACAGCCACCCGCAGACCCTGGTTTGCAGGTGGTTTTTTGTATAACCTTGTCATCCTGTGCTGCCCGTGGCTGAAAATTGGTAAATCATGATATAATGACTTGACCTCAGTTTGTCATTTGATGCGAAGGAGGATGTCTATGAACTGTAAGGACTGCTCTGCAATTGAGCCGGTGGAGGATGAAGGAGAGATCCGGTTTCGGCCTTTTACCTTCGTACTTGCCTCCGCTTTACGGGCTGCAGGAGTAGAGTTTGCAGGCACGAAGAATACGGGGAAGATTACGTATACATCCCGGGAGGCGCTTTTTGACCTGTTGAAGCTGCTGAATTTACTCCAGAAACAACTGGATAACTCGCTGGAGTTATGTATAAACAGCAAGACAGGCAAAGGATCGGCAGAACGCTGGGTTTCCTTGGATCAATTAGAGATAAGGTTCGCCAATGACAATCTGATTTCCATCATTTCCAACCATGATTTTACCAGTCATATGCAGCCTATTGTGAATTTTAATGAAGAGATTATAGGTTTTGAGCTGCTGCTGCGGCCGCTGCCGCAAGGAAGTGTATTTCAGCCGTATGAACTGTTCGAACTTGCACGGCAAACCGGCTTTCACTCCTTTTTGGACAGGGCTGCGCGGATCTCGGCTATTGAGACCAGTGCGAGACTGCTGCCTAAAGGCATCAAGCGGTTTATTAATTTTCTGCCTTCTTCTATTTATAATCCAAGTTTTTGTCTTACGCATACCTTTGAAGCTATAACGAGACTTGACCAGGACCCGGAGGACTTCGTATTTGAAGTTGTCGAGACTGAGCGTATTGATGATATGAGGCATCTGCAGGCGATTTTTACGGAATACCGGAAACAAGGGATGCGGGTTGCTCTGGATGATGTGGGTGCAGGCTATTCTACGGTAGAGGTCATGTCCAGTCTCCAGCCGGATTATGTTAAGATTGACCGGGCGCTGATTAGCTATTGTGATCAAGATACAGTGAAACAGAAGGCCATCAACGATATCCTAAACCGGGCTTCAGCCTTCGGAGCCGAAATACTCGCTGAAGGTATTGAGCGGCGTGAAGAGTTCCTGTATTGCCGGGATATCGGCATTCTGCTGGGCCAGGGATATCTCTTCGGTAAACCGGAGGACAAGCCCCCGGCGAGTTTCGGATTTATTGCATAAGATCATCATTTACATACTCCCCGCGGCGCTGACGGTGTATCGCCCGCCCCGGGGGTTATTTGCTGAAGAAACGGATACCGTCCTTAGGGGAAGGGAACTCCGTTTCTTCTTGTTTGGGCATTTTCTTAAGGAAAGGAACTGAAGCTGTATGAGCGTTACACTGCTGTATGTGGAGGATGACCGGGAGATTGGCAGTGCAGTCTCTGCGGATCTGCGGGAACGGGGATATGCTGTGCGCTGGCTGGAAAGCGGCGAGGGTGCAGTGGAGGCGGCTGCCGGCTGCCAACTGGCAGTTCTTGATGTGATGCTTCCCGGACTCGACGGGTTCACCGTGGGACAGAGGCTGAAACGGGCGTACCCCGGCTTGCCGATCCTGATGTTATCGGCACGTGCTTCGATCGATGACAAGCTGCAGGGACTGGAATTCGCTGACGATTATCTGACCAAGCCGTTTCATCCCGATGAATTGGCCGCACGGATAGAAGTCCTGCTGAGACGGACCGGGGCTGCCGAGCCTTCGCCGCTGGTACTTAAGCATCTTATTGTATATGAAGGAAATAATGTCATTCAGGAGGCTGCAACCGGCCGGGAGATTCTGCTGACCGGCAAGCAGTTCCAGATATTCACCTATCTGCTGCGTCATCTCGGCCAGATTCTGACCAAGGAACAGATTTATGAAGCGGTCTGGGGCGAAGCCTATATGGAGGGTGACAAAACACTGATGGTTCATATCCGCTATTTGCGCGAGAAGCTGGAGCTCGATCCGGCCGCTCCACAGATTATTGAGACCGTACGGGGCATCGGCTACCGGGTGAGGGCATGAGAAAACCCTGGCAGCTGCGCAAGTTCCATAGCTCATTGCTCTCCCGTTATTTACTGATTATTATCGCGGCCTTACTGTTCATACCCGTTGGGCTTCCTTTGTCTCTGGCAGGATACACTATGTTCAACAGCTGGACTGGGAAACAGCCGCCGGAAGAATATGCGAAGTATTCCAACATCGCCGGG
>NZ_LN831201.1:222637-227428 GCF_001368795.1 Paenibacillus ihuae | reverse complement strand
CGCTTACACCAGATGATCCCCGGATGCGGGAGCAGCTCCGCGCTGATATGCTTCCGCAGCAGTGGGGTGCGCCTGAAGCGATCGCTTTCATGAAAGAGAGCACGAAGCAGGATCCGCTGGCCATCGTCGCGTTTGTGGGTGATGAGATGGATGCCGGGCAAGGCTTTATGGTCATGCAAATTCCGGCGGTTGTTACAGGAGACTATCAGGTCAGGAGTATAGGTTCATGGTATGTTCTAGTTCTGCTGATCATTTTCGCCCTGTTTATTGCGGTTTCCTGGCTCTTCTTCATCGGCATCCGCAAGCGGCTGCTCCGGCTGCAGACCGCTATGAGCTTTACGGGAGGCTCCGGCATTCCGCAGCCGATAGCCCCCGGCAGGGCAGATGAGATTGGCCGCCTTGAGGAGGCTTTTAACTCTATGGTGGCCGAGCTTTCCGCCAGCCGTCAGCGCGAGTTGGAGGAGGAAGGGCTGCGCAAGCGGCTGGTATCGGATCTGTCCCATGATTTGCGTACCCCGCTGACTGTGATCCGCAGCCATCTTCATGTTCTCGGCAAGGAAGTTCTGTCACAGCGTGGACAGGAATCGCTGGAGCTGATGGATATCAGGATTGACAGCCTTAGCGGCCTGATCGAGAATCTGCTGTCATACAATCTGCTCAGCAGCGGCCGGATGACCCTGAAGCTGGAGCAGAAGGATGTGCTGCGGGTGCTGCGGGAGAGTGCTGCTGCCTGGTACCCGCTATGGGAGAAGGAAGGCTTTGAGGCGGCGATTGATCTGGAGGCTGAGCCGCTTTATTGGGTCATTGATGAAAGCTGGTTCCGCCGGATTCTCGATAATCTTTTCCAGAATATTATGCGCCACGCACATGACGGGCAGTATGTCGGGTCCGGGCGGATGTCCGGAAGGGACAGCGTGTGATTGTGATCTCGGACCACGGTAAGGGGATGGAGAGTCCTTCAGAATCCAAAGGTGCAGGACTCGGCCTGTCCATCGTCGATTTACTGCTGAAGCGAATGGAGCTGGAGTGGAGAACGGATAGCTCACCGCAGGGGACTTCGATTGTGATCGGCCAGGCTCCGGAGCGAAATTTAAACAAAATTTAAACTTGCACCAGCCGCTGCTTTAACCTCGGGACGATATGCTAGATACCGGGGTGAAGAGAACAATGAAGCAAACAGTGATCAAAACAAGTGATTTATTGAAAGTCTACCGCGGCCGGTCCGCGGTAGAGCATCTGGACCTGAATATAGGGAAAGGGGAAATCTACGGGTTCCTCGGACCGAATGGCGCCGGCAAAACAACGACCATCCGCATGCTGTTAGGGCTGATCAAGCCGACCTCCGGCCGGATTGAGATTTTCGGCCAGGAGCTGCGGAAGCATAAGCTGCAGATCCTGCGCAAGGTAGGCTCACTCGTAGAGTCTCCTTCCTACTATGGGCATCTGAGTGCAGTGGACAATCTGGAAGCGATCCGCCGGATTCTGGATGTGCCCAAAAGCCGAATTGCTGAGGTACTGGACATTGTGTCCTTAACCGGTGAAGAGAAGCGGCCGGTCAAGGGGTTCTCGCTCGGAATGAAGCAGCGGCTGGGCATAGCAGCCGCACTGCTGGGCAGCCCGGAGCTGCTGATTCTTGACGAGCCGACGAACGGCCTCGATCCTTCAGGGATCCAGGAGATCCGTTCGCTGATTAAACGTCTTCCCGTAGAGCAGGGAATTACCGTGCTGGTATCGAGCCACCTGCTGAGTGAAATCGAGCAGATGGCCGATACCGTCGGCATTATCCGCCAAGGCAAGATGGTCTATCAGGACACGATTGCCCATCTCCAGGAGCAGGCGGCCGGGGAGCTGCGGCTGGCCGTGTCCGAACCCGAAGCTGCGCTGGAGCTGGCGAAACGCAGAGGCTGCGGCGGCTCCCTGCAGGAGAGCCGGGTGGTTCTGCCCCGGATGAGCGATAAAGAAGTGGCGCTACTGATTAAGGAACTGGTGGAGAATGGGCATGCGGTCTACCGGGTGGAAGAACACCGGCAGTCACTGGAGCAGTTCTTCCTGCAGGTGGTTGAGGGAGGCGCATCATGATGTGGCGGGCATTATCTGCAGACTGGCTGAAGATACGCGGCAAGGGGCTGTGGTTTCTGGTCTTTCTGGGTCCGCTTGGGCTTATTCTGATGCAGGGACTGAACTTCGGGATACGCTATGATTATTTGAAGGACCAGTATCGTGCAGACCTCTGGGGCGGATTGCTGAGCAATGTGGCCGATTTCGTGCCGGTGGCCCTATATCTGGGAGGGACGCTGATCTGTTCGCTGATCGCAAATGTTGAGCATCAGATGAGCTCATGGAAACAGCTGCTGGCGTTGCCGATCTCGCGGATTTCTGTCTTTATGTCCAAGCTGCTGCTCTGTCTGCTGCTGCTGGCCTGCTCTTGTCTGCTGCTGTCTGCAGGAACCCTGGTCTTAGGGCTGATCCTCGGGTTTGGTTCACAGGCAGTCCCCTATCCTGATATTCTTCGGATCGGTTTATCTTCTTATGCTGCCGCACTGCCTGTGATTGCGCTGCAGCTATGGTTCTCGTTGTCGAGCCGTAATCAGACCCTTCCGGTAGCCCTCGGCATTACCTTGTCGCTGCTCAGCCTGTTCGCTATGTTCCTGTCTGAATGGATACCTCTGACATGGCCTGCCTTGGCCTGGAGTGCGGATTCACCGTGGCAATTCATAGTGTCCGGCCTGCTCCTTGGCCTGCTGGTGATTATACCGGGAGCTGTTCATTTTGTGCGAAAGGATGTGGACTAACGATGCGGAGCTACTTGCGAATTCTCTCGTCGGAGAGACTGAAGATGTCGAGGTCCAATGTCTGGCTGCTGATTCTCGTCAGTCCGGCGGTTGCACTGCTTGTTGGAGCGCTGGCGGATGTGCAGCAGGATGGGGAGGCTATGACCTGGCAGTTGCTGCTTAATGTCATGTCGTTAGTCCATGCTTTATTGTTTCTGCCGGTACTTTCAGGGATCTTCGCCGCGTTGATCTGCCGTGCCGAGCATAGCGACGGCGGCTGGAAAATGCTGCTGTCGCTTCCCGTAACAAGGAATTCTGTCTACCTCGCCAAATTCACTGTAATTATGGTGCTGCTGGCTTCCGTACAATTGGTATTTCTTGCAGCACTGCTGGGGATGGGCATATACCGCGGGGCTGAAGGGGCTGTACCCTGGGCGCTGTTCTTCTCCAGCCTGGCCGGAGGCTGGTTTGCCTGTCTGCCGCTGGCGGCACTGCAGCTGGGAGTATCTCAAGGCTGGAGCAGCTTTGGTGCACCGCTGGCGGTGAACGTAAGCCTGACCATACCGAATATGCTGATCGCCAATTCGTCGACTTATGGTCCGTACTATCCATGGGTCCAGCCTTTGCTGGCCATGTCACCGTTGGGGGATGACAAGTTTGGTGCCTTTAATCTGCCGGGGGAGACGCTGATGCTTGTAGTGTCCGGCAGTCTGCTTCTATTTCTGACCGCAGGTCTGCTATCCTTCCGGCATAAGGCTGTCTAACCGTCCGTTCCCTCGGGCCGCTATGCTTTTTGCTACGGAAGCCTTCTCCATGGACATCGTGTAAAGTTTTTTCTATAATTAATCGTAGAAGATCTTATTAACGACCGGTGCAACCGGAGAAGCATAACTAGGAGGGCGAGAGCATGGAGCCGGCGGCACTTGAAGAATGCGACAACACATGTAGTGGTTCGGAGCTGGGGCCTGAGACTGCGGCGCTCATTCTGCCTGACCGGGGAACCACGGATAAAATGGCCGAGATGTTCAAAGCGCTGGGCGACCCCACAAGGGTGCGGCTCATCTACGCATTGTCACAGAGAGAGCTGTGTGTGCACGATTTGTCCTCCATCCTGGACATGGGGCAATCGGCGGTATCCCATCAGCTACGCTATTTGCGTAATCTGCGGATTGTGAAGCGCCGCAAAGAAGGCAAGACGGTATATTATTCGCTGAACGATGCGCATGTCGAGCAGATTTTTCTGCAGACGCATGAGCATATCCGGCACGAATAGATGGGCTAGACGGAAGAAACCGCCCCTAACGGCTAATAAGCCTCAGGGACGGTTTCTTTTTGGCATGAATCAGGCAGGCTTATACTTTCAAATGGTCATGCTGTAGGGAAGAGTTCTCCACTTGCAGGGTGGCATGCTGAATGCCGAACTTCTGCTCTACAAGGCGCACGGCCTGCTGCAGAATGTCCTGCTGGCCGCTGTGATCTTCTATCAGCAGATGGGCGCTCAGTGCATCTAGTCCTGATGTGATACTCCAGATATGCAGATCATGAACATCAATGACGCCATCGATATGCAGCAGCGCTCTTCGGACATCATCGGAATTCACTGTGAGCGGGGTGCCCTCCATCAGGATATGGAAAGCCTGCCTGATTACGCTCCAGGCGCTCCGCAGGATGAGCAGCGCCACAATTACGCTGATTATGGGATCGGCAATGTACCAGGAGAATACATTCATGACAAGCCCGGCAAGCAGTGCCCCTACGGAGCCAAGGGCATCGCTGACAATATGCAGATAAGCGCTGCGGATGTTGATGTTCGCGGTTCCGCTGCTTTTGCGCATCAGCGACCAGGCGCTGACGAGGTTGGCCAGCAGTCCGACTGCAGCGATGATGATCATGGTGCCGCTGGCAACCTCCGGAGGCGCATTGAAGCGCTGGAACGCTTCCCACAGAATAAATCCGGCGATGACAAACAATGTAATCCCGTTGAACAGAGCGGCCATAATTTCGAATCTGTGAAACCCGT
>NZ_LN831201.1:207361-222611 GCF_001368795.1 Paenibacillus ihuae | reverse complement strand
GAAACCCGTAGGAATTCTTCGCGGTCGGCGGCTTGGCGGCGAAGATCATGGCAACAAGACTTAATGCCAGGGATGCGGTATCGCTCAGCATATGCCCGGAGTCTGAGAGCAGAGCCAGGCTGTCTGTAATAAGTCCCCCGAAAAATTCGAGCAGCATAATACCGCCGGTAATGAGTAATGCGATCAGCAGACCGTTCCGGTCACCGGGCGAATGAGAGTGTGCTTGACCATGCCCGTGACTATGATCGTGACCATGACTGTGGTCCACATGTGTATGATCATGACTATGATGATTCATAGAAATACCCCTTCCTCAAATAACATATGAATGATTGCTCATATATTAATATTATCCTTGTTGAGTCGTAATTTCAAGGGCAAACTTACCAGGCAAGAACGGATGCCTGTTCTGGTTATGAAGAGCAAAGGCGATTTCATTAGCATCCTAAAATAATGGAGAAACTATACAAATCCTGCGTTGACACCACAAGTTTAACAGGAATATAATGTGTTTAAGTTAACATATGAACAAATACTCATATATAGTTTTATCCAAGGGAGATGAGTCATTTGAGTACGGCAGAGGGGCAAGTGAAACGCCAGTGGATGCTTGAAGGGCTGGACTGCGCAAATTGCGCCATGAAAATTGAGAACAAGCTTAAAAAAATCGAGGGTGTATCCTACTGCTCCGTCAACTTCACCATGAAAATGATGACCCTGGAGAGCACCGCCTCCGAGGCAGAGACGATCTCAGAGCAGGCGCGGCAGACGGTACTATCGCTTGAACCGCATGTTAAGCTAAGGGAAATGAAGACCGGAGCCATCCGGAAGCCGCTGCAGACCGGCAGTGACCATACCGGCCATCCCGGCGAAGCAGGTGGTCATGCCCATAATGACCATGATGATCATGATCACAGTCAGGGGACTGCGCATCAGCATGAGGGTACTTCTGAGGAAGCCCATGGCCATAGTCATGATCACGGGACAGGAGATACACGCCGTATCCTGCTGCGACTGGCCGGGGGCGGTCTCCTGGCTGCTGCGGCAATGTTTCTGCCGGTCGACGGAATCCCGGAGCTGCTGCTTTTCCTGGCCGCTTATCTTATTGTCGGCGGTGAAGTCGTGCTGTCAGCAGCCCGCAATATTATCCGGGGCCAGGTGTTTGATGAGAACGTTTCTGATAGCTCTGGCCACGATTGGGGCTTTTGCCATTGGTGAATATCCCGAGGGCGTCGCCGTCATGCTCTTTTATCAGGTTGGCGAGCTGTTCCAGGGGATGGCGGTTAACCGTTCGCGCCGTTCCATAACGGCCCTAATGGATATCCGGCCGGAATTCGCCTATCTCAAGGAAGACGGCAACCTGCGCCGGGTTTCACCGGAGGAAGTGGGAATCGGCGATGTGATCGTCGTGAAGCCGGGCGAGAAGGTTCCGCTGGACGGAACCATTCTGGAAGGCAGGGCGATGATGGACACCTCGGCACTTACCGGAGAATCGGTACCGCGTTCGGCTGAACCGGGCAGTCAGGTGCTCAGCGGGTTCATTAACCAGAGTGGCGTAATTACAGTAGAAGTTACGCAGACCTTCGGGGATTCAGCAGTATCCAAAATTCTTGAGCTGGTGCAGAATGCAGCAGGAAACAAAGCAAAAACAGAAAACTTTATTACCAAATTTGCCCGTGGATACACACCAGTAGTTGTGATTACAGCATTGCTTTTGGCCGTCCTTCCTCCACTGGTGCTGAGCGGGGCAACATTCTCGGATTGGATTTACCGTGCACTGGTCTTTCTCGTCATTTCATGTCCCTGTGCGCTGGTCGTTTCCATTCCGCTCGGCTTCTTCGGAGGGATTGGTGCAGCTTCACGCAGCGGCATCCTGGTCAAGGGCAGTAATTTCCTGGAGGCGCTGAACGATGTGAAGATTGTCGTCTTCGATAAGACAGGTACGCTGACAAAAGGAGCATTCACTGTAACGGGAATCTACCCTTCTGAGGGATTCACCGAAGAAGAGCTGCTGCGGACGGCTGCCTATGCGGAGAGCCATTCCAGCCATCCGATTGCCGCATCCATCCGCAAGGCGTATGGCAAGGAGATTTCCGGAGAAGCAACTGCGGACTACAGTGAAATCTCCGGTCACGGGATTGAGGTTACAGTAGAAGGCAGAGCAGTCCTCGCCGGGAATGCAAGGCTGATGGAACGTGAAGGGGTTGCCGCAAGCACCCCGGCGCAGATTGGGACCGTTGTTCATATAGCCGTGGATCATAAGTACGCCGGTTATCTTGTAATTGCTGATGAGGTGAAGGAAGACTCGTTGGCAGCGATCAAAGCGCTTGAGGCGCTTGGCATCCGCAAAACAGTTATGCTGACAGGTGACACTACAGCTGTAGCTGAGGCCGTTGGCCGGCAGCTGGGGATCGGCGAGGTTCATGCCGGACTGCTGCCGCAGCATAAGGTAGAGGCTATCGAGCGTTTGGAGCGCGGGAAAAGCCAGCGCGAGAAGATTGTTTTTGTCGGTGACGGCATTAACGATACACCGGTGCTGGCGAGAGCGGATGTCGGGATAGCGATGGGCGGACTAGGCTCGGATGCAGCCATTGAAGCGGCGGATATTGTTATTATGACGGATGAACCATCGAAAATTGCGGCGGCGATTGGTATTGCCAAGCGTACACGGAGTATTGTCTGGCAGAACATTATTTTCGCCCTGGCTGTCAAAGCGGTGTTCCTGCTGCTTGGCGCCTTCGGGATTGCAACGATGTGGGAAGCGGTATTCTCGGATGTAGGCGTCACGGTGCTTGCCGTGCTTAACAGTGTCCGTGCATTGCAGGTTCCGAATAAATTGGCATAAGCTCAGCTGATAAGGCGGTAAATCAAATAATTGAGGAAATATGAAAAATAAGTCTTTTAGATTCCAAAATGTGGGTCTTAAGGCTTATTTTTTGTTGTTTATATAATGTGCATTGTCTGTTCTTGCCGATATATAAATCTGTATTTACAGCATATGGAAGATCGACATTAGGACTGCTGGGAGGACTAAGGGTGGAGAGCAAAGCGGATAGCTGGATAAAAGTGAAAATGAAAGCAACGAAAAGAAAATCAGCCTCAGTGCAGAGAAAATGGTCACTGGTTGTATTAGCTATTTCTATTGTGCCTTTACTGGGGTCTACCATCTTCTTTACTCAGTATTTTGGCGGGGTGACCAGAGATGACAGCGAAGCATTAGCGGAAACGATTCTGGATATGAATGCCTCGCGGCTGGATGAATGGCTGGTATCCAAAACTTCAGCGGTACAGGAATTGGTGGTCCGGCATCCTGAGTTCGATACTTCGAAACCGGAGACGATTTTTCCGGTTGTTAAGGTGATGGAGGACAGCGACAAGCAGTCTGAGGGCTACAGTGTCATTAACAAAGACGGGCTTCTGACCAATATGCTGGGGTTGACGGCTGATATGGGGAAGGCGGATTATTTTCTCAAAGCCAAGGAGACGTTGACTCCGGCGGTAGCCGGCATGACCTATCTTGAGCCGCTGAGTAAATATATTATTCCGGTAGTTGTTCCGGTTGTGGGGCAGGATAAGCAGTTTGCCGGCGGGATTGCCTTCTCGGTTACACCGGAAATGATGATGGACATGGCCAAAAGTATCAAGGTGGCAGAGAGCGGATACGGATATGTTGTCTCGGGAACAGGGGACTATTACGCCTATTTTGATACCCAGCGCATCGGGAAGAACATCGCAGATTACGCCAAAGAACCAGCCATGAAGAACGCAGTCAAAACCATTCTGGCCGGGGAAAGCGGCTCGGTTACGTACAAAGGCGAGGACGGCAAAAAAGTCATTACCTATTTTAAAAAGGTCCCCGGTACAGACTGGAAGCTGCTGATTAATGTGCCCAAAAGCGAAATTTATGCCAAGGTGACCTCGGCCCAGATGATAGCTGCTATTTTCGTGGCTGCTGTCATTATTGTTGTTGTAATCTTATCGCTGTATCTGACCCGCCGGGTTGTAAAACCGATTACGGCGATCTCCCAAGTAATGAAGCGGGTGACAGAGGGCCGGTTAAGCGAGCGGGTAGTTGTAGACTCAGACGATGAGATTGGCCAGATGAGCCAGAGCATTAATGAAATGATTGATTCTCTATCGGGCATTGTCACTATGATTGATGCAACTGTTGTAGAAGTAGCGGCTTCTGCTAAAGGTTTGCTGGGATATGCCAAGGAGTCTTCAGATACCTCGGCGGAGATTGCCGAAGTTGTCAAGGAAGTAGCTCAAGGCATGGAAGAGCAGTTTAGAGGCTCGGAGCAGTCCGCTCGCGCGACAGAGGAAATGGCTGTGGGGCTGCAGAAAATCGCGGAATCTTCGGTAAGTGTGTCCGATCAGGCGGAAAATGTAAGCGCAGAGGTGGAAAACGGCTACCACGGAATAAAGTCCACACTGGAACAAATGACAGTCATCAGTTCCACTGCCGGACAGACCGCAGAGCTGATTGCTACCCTTACACAGCAGTCAGAGCAGATTGGGCAAATCGTTGACGTGATTTCCGAGATTTCCAATCAGACGGGGCTTCTGTCGTTGAATGCGTCTATCGAGGCTGCCAGAGCGGGTGAACATGGCCGGGGCTTCGGTGTGGTAGCGAATGAAGTGAAGAAGCTGGCGGAACGGACAAACACCTCGATCGTGCATATTGTAGAACTGATCCGGCAAATCCAGACTTCGACGCTAAATGCAGCCGATTCGATGGAGAAGAGTATTACTGAAATCGGCGAGGGTATGAATAAAATGAAGAGTGTCGGAGCTACCTTCGATCATATCCGTTCGTCGATGCGTGAAGTCTCGACGCAAATTCAGGATGTATCCGCCACTAACGAACAGATGTCGGCGGGAACAGAAGAGATTACAGCTTCCGTCTCCGATATGCTGACGATTGCCAGAAACTCATCGGAAAATGCCCAAATGGTTGCCGAGGCTTCCGAAGAGCAAAAGGAACTGATGAAAAAAGTGGTGACTTCGGCACAATCCCTGACGCTGATGATGTCTGAGCTGAAGACTGAAATCGAGAGATACCGGTAAATAGCAGGAATAGAAGGAATAGCTGCAGCAGCAAGCCCCCCTATAGAATTAGGGGGGCTTGCTGTGTAGCAATCAGCCTATATTTTTTGTTCCAGGTTCAAGCTTTCGATACCGGAACGTATGATGCCGCAGGAGGCATCGAACTTCGCGAACTCCTGATCGCTGAGGTTCAGCTCCAGCAGCTCCTGGATACCGCCTCCTCCGATAATTGCCGGTGCACCGGCACATACATCCCGTTGCCCGTACTCGCCGTCAAGAATGGCCGAGACCGCAATAATTTTGTGCTCGTCATTCAGAATCGAGCGGGTAATATAAGCCAGTGCACTGCCGATGCCGAAATGGGTCGACCCTTTGCGGGTGAAGATTTCCCAGCCTGCGTCTTTGGTCTTGCGGGCAATATCATCCAGATCGAGACTGCGGAAACGTTCGCGGTGCTGCTCCAGGATCTGCAGCAGCGGTTTGCCGCCGATCGTGACATGAGACCAGGCGACGAATTGGGACTCGCCATGCTCGCCGAGCGCGTAGCCGTTAACGCTGCGCGGATCGATCGAGAAAACCTCGGAGAGCAGCGTCTTCAGGCGTGAAGAGTCGATGGAAGTGCCGGTTCCGATAATCCGGTGGCGCGGCAGGCCGGAAATTTTCCATACCATATAAGTAACAATATCGACCGGATTGGCAGCCACCACAAAGATGCCGTCGAATCCGCTGGCCATTATTTCCGTAATAATCTCCCTGGTTATGACAGCAGCGTCGTCCAGGACATCAAGCCTTGTCTGTCCAGGCTTGGGATTGGCTCCGGCGGTCAGAATGACAACATCCATATTGCCGCAATCACTGGCGGTGCCGGCATATACTTTGGTCCCTGTACCTGTGAAATCCATACAATGCGAGAGGTCAAGCGCTTGTGCCATGGCGCGGTCATAGGTACGGTCGACCATCATGATCTCATCGCATATCGCCTGATTGACCATGGAATAGGCACAGCTGGAACCTACATTGCCGGAGCCGACGATCGCCACTTTTCTCGATTTTGTTTTCAATTGCCTTGCCCTCACTCTCTAAAAGTAATACCCGTGCCTACATTTTACATGATCTTACCGCAAGTTACCTGACATCAGAATGAAAAATCCGGTGCCGGTCTTCCGGTTTTTGTCACAATTAACGCAGGATGTCATCATTTTCCGGGAGGTCTATATAGATATTGTATGCAGAAAATGTGATTACGGGATATAAGTTGACAAACATACGCCAAATTATATTGGTTGTGTGACAAGAAATTGCGGGCAAGGACGAAAAGAGCATTCATGCGCCCGCGGGGTCGATGGAATGCTCTCTTTTGTGAATAATACGGTGCGGCTTACGGCTTACCCCCGTGTCTGCGGAATACGGGTCTCAGGGGGAGCCATAAGAGTGTAGCGCTTATACATGAATACCCGCCAGTGAAGAATCATACCGAAGGCCAGGATGAAGAATAGGCCGCCGGATTGCGGAATCGATACATATTGGTTGATGAACTCATGCAGTACGGTTCGGACCAGCAGCAGACCGAGCAGAATGAAGGCGAAGCTCTTGGAACGCTGGGCGTAAATCTGGCCCTCCCGTTCTTCGAATTTGGTACTGCGCATCAGCGGATAGGCAAAAATAAACCAGCCGATCAGGAAAGCCAGCACCGCCCACCACCAGTAGAAGCGCACCTCAGGTACTACGAACATGGCAAAGCCTGTTGACATGCCTAGCGGCGGAATCCATATTTTGCGGATGGTCACCGGGCGTGAGCTTGCCTTCAGACGGATAAAAATAACCATCAGCGCCATAAACACGGCTCCCAGAGTGGAGCCCACATGCAGAAGCGAGGGGTTAATATTGCCCATGATACACGTTCCTCTCTGTGATTTGTGTCACTTATTTTTTTATTATAGCAGATATTTCTATATATACAGAATGGGGGCGCCCAGCAAGCAAGGAACACAATAAACCCGCCAGGGGGTCCTGACGGGCTTATTATGCAAGTATAAGTTGTAACAGGTTCAGGGTCGCTCGTAACCATTCAGATTAAGAGCGGCTGCGTCCGCCGACCGAACGAAGGATCAGGCTGACGATAAAGATCAGGACGATCGCACCGATAAGTGAAGGGAAGACATAGAAATCACTGATCTTAGGTCCCCAGCTTCCCAGCAGCATGCCGCCGAGCCATGAACCAAGAATACCGGCAATGATGTTACCGATAATGCCTCCCGGAATATCTCTGCCCATAATCAGGCCTGCCAACCAACCAATCACGCCACCGACAATCAACATCCATAATAAACTCATGTTGCTTCAGCTCCTTTGTATGTGTTTGTGTTTCTTCGATGGTTACTATTAACCCTCGACTCGTACATTTAAACCATGTGAGAAATTTTGTGGTGATGCATATTTTGTATATCAGTATGCCCTAAAAATGGTTGTTTAACACGGTTCATGTGCCGGGTATATAAACATGTTATAGTGAAAAAGGAGCCGGATGTGAGTGAACACTCCACTGTAGAGGGTATACATAAGTAAAGGGAAACAAGCCTATGCGCTACTTACTATAAAAGGGGATACTGCCATGCACCAGCCTAATGAAGTATTGTTTTACATTGGAACCTACAGCTCTAAAGAAGAGGAAGCTATCCTGCTGGGGGCCCTGGACAAGGAAACAGGGGGAATGCGGGTGCTGAACGGTACAAAGGGCATTGAGAATCCGTCGTATCTGGCTTTAAACCGTTCGGGCACCGTACTCTATGCGGTAAGCGAGCAAGATGAAGGGGAGGTTCATGCCTTTGCCGTGGAAGACGGTACCGGGGCGCTGTATCCGCTGGGAGGCAGACGCACGGAAGGCGGAGCACCTTGCTATGTCTCCATTCGTCCGCAAGGCGATTACATATTCGTAGCCAATTATATGGGGGGCAATGTAAATGCCTTTCCGGTGAATACCGATGGTTCACTTGGAGAGATGTCTGCCCAGGTAAGGCATGAGGGTTCAGGAATCCGTCAGGACCGGCAGGAAGCGCCGCATCCCCATTCGGTTATTCCTGACAGTACCGGCGGGCGTGTACTGGTCTGCGATCTTGGCATCGACCAGGTGCTGCTCTACCGTGTCGAGGACGGTAAGCTGGTTACGCACCGTGAGGTGAATCTGCCGCCGGGGGCGGGACCGCGGCACCTGGCGGTGCATCCGTCAAAGCAGTGGATCTATCTGATAAATGAGCTGGACAGCACCATTACTGTCTTTGCCAATGATGAACAGAACGGTGACCTCAAACTATTGCAAAGCCTCAGTTCCTTGCCGGAAAATTATACTGCCGGCAGCGATGATACTGCCGCAGATATCCATGTCTCGCCATGCGGACGGTTCCTGTATGCGTCTAACCGCGGCCATGACAGTGTGGGTTTATTCTATATAGACGCGGAGACAGGGCTGCTGGAGTCTGGCGATTGGGTGATATCCGGCGGACGGACCCCGCGTAATTTCACAATTATCGGCGGCATGCTGCTTGCGGCCAACCAGAACAGCAACAATATCGTATCGTTCAGAATTGACAGCGAGAGCGGACGGCTGATTCCTACCGGCAATGAACTAGAAATCACAGCACCGGTCTGCCTGACCCCCTTGCAGCTGATATAGAATAAGGGTCTCCCTTAGCAGCCTTTGCGGCTGTTAGGGAGACCTTTAATTCATCCTCAATTTGCACAGACAGCTATTTCACTCCGCCCTCTGTATTCTCTTCTCCAGTGTAGAATCCGATATCGTCGAGCATAATTTTATCGCCTGCTTCCTGCAGATAGAAGGTTATTCCGGTCAGCTCATCCGGGCTCAGGCGGGGTTCTTCCTCAAGGAAGCTTTGGATTGGCAACTCATAGGTCTGAAAGATGGCCTCCGAAAGGTCCCCGTATTTACCGTTACTAACCCGTTCCTCAAGCCAAGGGCTTAGCGTAAACTCTGTCTGCGGCAGCGGCAGAATGTCCATCACTTTCTCCAGTGGCAGGCGAGCGCTTATATGGTTGCTGTCAGTCAATTCCACTTCTACAGCAGGAACCGGCGGGATTTCCGCCGCTAAGACTAGAGCACTGTCGTCTTCCAGAGCATCGGCATTACGGTTCGCCATGGAGAAAGTCAGGCCGGAGGCACCCGACCCGGCGACCTCCCTGGAGAGGCTGTCTTTAAGCCTGATGCTGTAGGCAGCGTCTTTATTGTCTTCTCCGGCCTTGTATTCCAGAAGGATGCCATAGGTCGCTTTGCTCTTGGATTCCCGGTCCTTAGCGGTTTCTTCCGTCCAGTCCAGACCTATGGCCGCGGCTGTACCGCCTGTCACCGTATTCTTGTTGCGGTCCTCATCAAAGGTAGCCACCGGGATATAGCTGCCGCTCTGGAACCGGCTATAGTAAGCCGTATCCGGCAGCCACTGCGCTCCGCTGCGGTAATCGCGGAACAAATCCTGATATTCACTTTGCCCGTGCAAAGTGGCCTCCAGAAATGCCGAGACGTACACCTTGGCAATTTGCCGCTGCTCGTTACCGTCCATGATCTGCGTGCGGCTAAGGAATAATCCGGCCGGCAGCGACTGATCATACAGTCCCCAGCTTGTATTGAACTGGCTGTGGTTGGCATCGGCGATGTAGAGCGAGCTTTTGAAGGCCGCGGAGCCGCTGGAGAAGCTGGAGCGTATATACTGCCGGTCTCCGTAGAAATCGTGAACATCGCCGTCGCGTGCACCCTGCAGTGTCAGATAATTGACATCCTTCAGCCGTGCCTGCTGATTATCAATTGCTTTATCTGTAGGAGCGAGGGCGATGACCGAAACAATGTTGAACTGCCTGGTTGCTGCCAGTACAGGATCATCCTTGAACCAGCGCGCGGCATCGGCAGCCATGGCAACTGCCTGCCCGCCGCGGCTGTGGCCCAGCAGGGCTGTATGACTATAATCGACCTTCTGGTAGAAAAGATTTCCGGGCTGCTGCGCGAAATTTCCGATTTGCTGCAGATGCTTGAGGATCAACCAGGTCCGCACTTTGAAATCATTGTCCGGAATGCCGGACCAGGCCGAGTAATTCAGAAAATTCTCGTCCAGAGAGACGGCAATGAAGCCCCGGCTGGCCAGCTGCTCGCCTAAGTAGGCGTAACCGCCTTCTGAATAATCCTCCATCATGTGATTGCCGTGCACCATCAGTACCAGCGGGAAGGGCCCTTCGCCGTCAGGCATCCATACCTTTGCATTGACAGGAAGCGCATTGTAGTCGAATCCCCAGAAGATCGTACGGAGCTTAGGCCAGTTCTTGATAAAGGCGGATGCATCGGCAGAAGCTGAGGTCAGGGTGACGTCTGCGCCATACTCCTTACGGTGCAAATCTTGACCGCTGCCGTAAGTGAAATACTGATACGTATAATCCCCCGGAATGCCGGGATCGGCTGCTTCAATGGGAACGGCATTTCCGTTTGATACAGACGATGTATTCCGGGCGGACTCGCTGTGTCCGGTGCCGTATAGCGGCAGCGGAGCCAGCAGGACGGCTATAGCCAGCAGCGTTCCGGCAATGGTCCGTCTGCTGCGCAGCAGACCGATGGACAGACCGGCTGCTCCGCCGAGCAGGGCGGCGATACCAGCTATTACGGCAGCGGCCTCAATCTCAATATCCGCAAAATACAGGATTAACAGTACAGCTCCCGTGGAACTCAGGAAGGTACCGGCAAACAGCCGCGGAAAGCGGAGGCCGGTTAAGGACAGCAGCAGGGCCAGAATATTGCCGGCCAGCGCCAGCACTAGAGTTCCCGCACCGGCAGCCAGTATGATATCCGCTGCGGTTCCGAGTCCTGTAGGGATGCCCAGAACAGCAAGGATAAAGGCAAGGGTCCCTATCGTCCAAGGACCGGCCAGCGCTGTCCTCCATAATCTCGTGTCATATACATAGGTGTCCTTAATGCGTCTTGCCATTTCCCCAAGTATGCGACTCGGCAGCCGCGCTCGCTGCGGCTGCGGAACATACTCCAAATCCATTCCCATGATTCTCTCCCCCGGCAGTTGCGGTGATTTCTGTTTTTTTGGCCTATAAGATGTAGCAATAATATTACTTTACAGCTTTAATAACAAGTGGGTCTTACAGGAACAGCAGCCACCAGCTTCCCTGCCGGTATCCCTGAAATACCTTGCTGTCATTTTGAAAAAAAGATTTGACACGGTACGGAGAATTCAGTATTATGTGTATAACCTACTAAATAGGTAGGAATAATCGAATAAATTGTTCTTACCGTACAGACGGAGGAGCGCCCGCTTGACGCAAGCAGACACGTGTCTTTGGACCGGTTTGACCTGCCATAAGTGGGCCTTCTGCGTCTTTTTCTGCTACCGGAATTTCATAAGAAGTACGGAATCATTCATTATTATGAGAAAACATGGGGGAGTGGTTTGGAATGAAGAAAGGGATCAAGAAGGGGCTTATCGCCGGGTTCACCTTATTACTGACGGCAGGGCTTACTGCATGCGGAAACAATAACAATGCGAATAACAGTGCGAATGCTGCGGCAGACGCTCCGGAAGCCACCACTGCCGCAACCAATGCGGCTGCTACAGCTGAAGCGACCAAGGCGCCGGCGAAAGATCCGGTAGAGCTGCTGAATGTATCCTATGACCCTACGCGCGAGCTTTATGAGAATTACAACAAGGCGTTTGCTGCTTATTGGGAGCAGGAAACCGGCCAGAAAGTAACGATCAAGCAGTCCCATGGCGGGTCGGGCAAACAGAGCCGCGCTGTCATTGACGGTCTGGAGGCCGATGTCGTTACGCTGGCACTTGGCTATGACATCGATGCACTGCAGGAAACCGGCCTGATCAATGAGGGCTGGCAAAATAAATATGAGCATAACAGCTCACCGTACACTTCGACGATCGTATTCCTCGTTAGAAAAGGCAATCCGAAGGGCATCAAGGACTGGCCGGATCTGCTCAAGGAAGGCGTAGAAGTGATTACCCCAAATCCCAAAACCTCCGGCGGTGCCCGCTGGAACTATCTGGCGGCCTGGGGTTATGCGCTCGATCATAACAACAATGACGAAGCTAAGGCGCAGGAATTTGTACAGAATTTATACAAACATGTGCCCGTACTGGATACCGGAGCGCGCGGTTCCACTACCACCTTTGTTGAGCGGGGAATCGGCGATGTGCTGATTGCCTGGGAGAATGAGGCTTACCTGTCGATTAAGGAGCTGGGTCCGGACAAATTCGAAATTGTAAATCCTTCGGAGAGCATTCTGGCTGAGCCGCCGGTTGCGGTGGTTGACAAGATTGTCGACAAAAGAGATACACGTGAAGTGTCCGAAGCTTATCTGAAGTATCTCTACTCCGAAGAGGGGCAGACCATCGCTGCAGAGAACTATTACCGCCCTACGCTGGAAAGTGTGAGAGAGAAGTTTAAGGATCAATTCCCTGAGATTAAGCTGTTCACACTGGCTGATAAATTCGGAACCTGGAAAGAAACACAGGAGAAGCATTTCAATGACGGCGGAATCTTCGACAAGATTTATGTGCCGGGCAGTTAAGGAGAGAACCTGCGGGGAATGATTCCGTCAGGGGTGCTGATCGGCATAGGAGCCGAAGGCAGGAAAGGATGAATGCGTAAATGAATGTCTCTTCCACGGCTGCAGCGCAGCGCAAGGTGCTTCCGGGTTTCGGGCTTACAATGGGCTACAGCGTACTGTACCTGAGTCTCGTAGTTCTGCTGCCGCTGTCTGCGCTGCTCTTTAATTCCACCGGACTGACCTGGGCTAAATTCTGGGATGTGGCCACAGATGCGCGCGTTCTGGCCTCGTACCGTGTCAGCCTTAGCACTGCGGCAGCAGCGGCTTTAACGGATGCTTTTTTGGGTCTGCTGCTGGCATGGGTGCTGGTACGCTATGAGTTTCCGGGCAGACGGATCTTCGACGCCCTAATCGATCTTCCGTTCGCGCTGCCGACCGCCGTAGCAGGTGTCTCTCTGACGGCACTTTATTCTCAGAATGGCTGGATTGGCTCCCTGGTGGAGCCGCTTGGGCTGAAGGTGGCATTCACGCCGCTCGGTATTACGCTGGCGCTGATGTTTATCGGTATTCCGTTCGTGGTCCGTACCGTACAACCGGTGCTGGAGGATCTGGACCGGGATATGGAGGAGGCTTCGGCAACGCTGGGTGCAAGCCGGTGGCGGACGTTTCTGCGGATTATCCTGCCTGAACTGCTGCCTGCGCTGCTTACCGGGTTCGCTTTGGCTTTTGCCAGAGGAATCGGTGAATACGGGTCCGTGGTCTTCATCTCCGGCAACATGCCGATGAGGACGGAAATCGCCCCGCTGCTTATCATGACCAAGCTGGAACAATTCGACTATGCCGGTGCTACGGTGGTGGCACTATTGCTTCTGCTGATCTCCTTCCTGATGCTGCTGGTGATCAATACGCTTCAGCGCTGGGCTCGCAAGAGTTCCCGGTAGGTTGTCCCGTTTCCGTAGAGGATTTAGCTATTACAAATTTTAGGGGGAATAAACATGGCAGGTACAGTGCCCATGTATGCTCCAAAGCAGAAAAGCGGCGTATCCTCACCCGCCACAAGCGAATCCCCCGTGGTGAAATGGGTGCTGATCGCTGCCGCCGGGCTGGTCCTGCTCTGGCTGATTGCCCTGCCGCTGATCGTTGTGCTGACGGAGGCGCTGAAGCAGGGCTGGGAGGTCTACATTGCTGCCCTGATCGATCCGGATGCTGCCTCGGCATTGCGGCTGACCCTGCTAGTGGCGGCGATTACTGTTCCGCTTAATACGGTCTTCGGTGTGGTAGCGGCTTGGGCCGTAACGAAGTTCCGCTTCCGCGGCAAGGGGTTCCTGATTACGCTGATTGATCTGCCGTTTGCTGTATCGCCGGTTATCGGGGGGCTGATCTTTATCCTCGTGTTCGGCTCGCACGGCTGGTTCGGCTCCTGGCTGAGCGACCATGATATCAAAATTGTCTTTGCGCTCCCCGGTATTGTGCTGGCGACATTGTTTGTAACCTTCCCCTTTGTGGCCCGTGAGCTGATTCCGCTGATGGAGGATCAGGGGACACAGGAAGAGGAAGCGGCGATTACGCTGGGCGCACGCGGCTGGCAGGTCTTTTTCCGCGTGACACTGCCCAATATTAAATGGGGCCTGCTCTACGGGATCATTCTCTGCAATGCGCGGGCGATGGGAGAATTCGGTGCGGTATCCGTAGTATCCGGCCATATCCGCGGAGAAACTAACACGCTGCCGCTGCATGTCGAGATTTTGTATAGCGAGTATCAGTTCTCTGCATCTTTCGCGGTCGCTTCATTGCTGCTTCTGCTGGCCTTGGTAACGATGATCGTCAAAAGCTGGCTGTTACGCAAAAATGCTCATTGACAGCTCTTTTGGTTCCATGCTAAGTTAAAACTCAGTATACAAGTTGGATATTACGGGATTGAAGCGGAATTCACCCCTGTCCGGGGAAAGGGAGGCTGGAGAATGGCTAAGCCACTGAAGGTGGATGAGGTATGGCTAACACGGATTGCAGAACTTCTGGACAACATGGAGTTTGGCTCACTGCATATTGTGGTGCATGAAGGCCAAATCGTTCAGATGGAGCGTACGGAACGCAAACGCTTCGAGAACAGCGCTGCTAATCCACGTTATAGTGTAGAAACCGGAAGCCAGCGCACCGACACCCGTTCCGCGGGGCGGGGATAGAAGCTATAACCTACTACTGAACATCTTTTTTCGCAGCAGGAATGATTGCCACTGTCAGCATAGCGGTTTTCCGGCTCGGTACGATACAGAAACCAAACAGAGCAGCGATCTTCCAATGCTGGAAGAATCACTGCTCTGTTTCATTTGGTACTGCCCAAGCAGGTTAATACCGCGGTCTCTGCCGGGAAGCAAAGATACCTTCAAACAGCAGGATAATCGCGGTAATGGCATGCATGATCCAGCCGACGAATGGAATGAAGGCGACTATCGAGGTGACAATCCCGACAATGTTGCCGATGAATGGCCCGCGTTCCCTCAGCAATATGATTACCGCAGCCGCGTGGAGCAGGAAGGCGACGCCGAGCGGCACCCAGGCGTTGGCAACCACAAAGGCGCCACCGATAAACGGCAATGCCAGGAAAGCCTCGTACGCAAAAGTCCCCCATTTAAACAATTTTCCTAAGGA
>NZ_LN831201.1:204097-207335 GCF_001368795.1 Paenibacillus ihuae | reverse complement strand
CCTCGTACGCAAAAGTCCCCCATTTAAACAATTTTCCTAAGGATGACATGATTCCTCACCGGTCCTTTTCAAGTTAATAGGTTGGCTTCGTCTGTTATTAGTTACCCGTCTTTATGGACTGAGAATATGCAGGGGTACAGTTTCATGGATTTCCTTATAGTTTACGTCAAGATAAGCTATACGTTTCAAAACCAGTGCTGAGTTTATCCGGGCCCGGCTTGATTGCGGCTGCTGCTGTCGTATATATTGGTAACAGTATGGATGCCTGCAAGCAGGCTTGGGCAGAGAACGGGGGAGAAGAGCGTGGGGATGACAGGAAAACCGGAGATCCGCTATGTGCCTCCTACAGTAGAGCAGTATCTGGCCCTGAGGGTGGAAGCGGGGCTAAGTCCGATGAGTGCTGAGGGTGCTGAGTCGGGGCTTCCGCGTTCTTGTTTTGCGGTAACGTTATACGACGGGGAGCTGCTGATTGGAATGGGGCGTGTGATCGGGGACGGAGGCTGTTTTTTTCAAGTCACGGATATCGCCGTCAAACCCTCTTACCAGGGGCAAGGATTAGGCAAACTGATTGTGCGTGAAATCCGGGATTATCTGGATACTATTCCCGCACAGTCCTATGTCAGTCTTATCGCGGACGGGGAGGCAGCGAAGCTGTACGGGCAGTATGGCTTTGTTCCGGTAATGCCGGATTCGCAGGGGATGTTTCTGCGGCGGTGAGGTTAATAATTGGATAGACGACAGCAGAGGCAGACCCCACATTGTGGGGTTATTTTTAGCTGATTACAGGTTCAGGAAAGTGAGGAAGCAGGGATGGATGTTGTAGTGTTCGGTGCCTCAGGAACGATAGGGAAAGCGATTGTACAGGAAGCGTTAAAAAGAAAACACGAGGTGACTGCTGCCGTCCGCAATCCGGAATCCATAGAGCTGCAGCATGAGCGTCTGCAGATTGTATCCGCAGATATTCTGGATCCGGCATCCGTAGCTGCAGCGGTATCGGGCCACGGGGAAATTATCAGTGCCTTCGGCCCCGGCCCCGGGCAGGAGAACGATCTGCTCAGGGCGGCAGAATCGCTGCTGGAAGGGATGCAGCAGGCCGGTGTAGCCCGCCTGATTATTGTAGGCGGGGCAGGCAGCCTTAAGACGGAGTCTGGTGAATGGCTGATGGATACGCCCGGGTTCCCGGAGGCCCTCCGGCCGCTGGCTGCCGCTCATGCACATGCTTATGAAATCTATAGGAGCTCAGAGCTGGATTATACGTACATCAGTCCGCCCGCTGCCATTATTTCCGGCCGCCGGACCGGCATGTTCCGGATTGGCCTGGACCGGCTGATTACGGATGAGGACGGGAAGAGCAGCATCAGTGTGGAGGATTTTGCGGTAGCTGTGGTGGATGAGCTGGAGGAAGGCAATTTCAGCCGTGAACGGTTTACTGTAGCTTATTAAGCGCGGTGAATCGGGGAAGATATAACAAGGAATGGTTTGGACAGGCAGGGATTCTGTCCCGGCGGATAGGGGTAAGGCTTATTGCATAATACGCTGTAAGGCTTACCCTTTACTTAAATATTGATTGTCGGGTTGCATGTTGATTAATGGATAAAAGTAAGACGAAGGGCCGTGCAGCTGGCATAAGGGAGCTCTCTGCAAATCACTGAAACGAGAACAATTTACTAAAAAGCGGGAGTGGAAGGGCTGAGGTGAATTAGTGGGCTACAGAGTCCTCCCACTAATTTTTTCCGAGCGACGGGGAGAGACCGTAGTGGGATTTTCTCCTACTAATTTCTTCTGGGGGGATGGGGAGAGGACCGTAGTGGATTTCCTCCCACTAATTTCTCCCCTTTGGATTAAAATCAGCGTTACTTGGGAAATTAGATTGAGTTTTTCCATTTAAAGTCCGATCTAAGTTGAAAACGAGTGAATTAGTTGGAGTTTTTCCACTATAGCTGGACACAGTCCAACAGGTCTGCACATTGTGCAGCGGAAGGGATGGGGACAATGGATCTAGTCACTGCGGAGCAAATGCGGCAGCTGGACCGTTTGACGATAGAGAAGCTGGGCATTCCGGCAATTGCTCTGATGGAGAATGCCGGACGGGCAATTGCCGAGGAAGTGGTAGCGCTGTGCCGGCGCGGAGGAAGTGCCTATGGTGAGCGGGCTGGCCGGAGCGGAAGCGGCTTTGCGGTCAGCGGCGACCGGGCGCTGACCCTGGACGCTGCCGGCGAGCATTGGCTGATCCTCGCCGGCAAGGGCAACAACGGCGGCGATGGCCTCGCCGCCGCCAGGTACCTGCGTGAGGCTGGCATCGCCGTCACGCTGGTGTACGCGGCCGCGCCGGAGTCGCTGGCCGGCGAAGCGGCCGTGCAGCGGGACGCCGCAGCGGCCCTGGGGCTGCCGGCCGTAGTCTACGGCCGGGACGTCATTGACTTTGCCGCCTGCAGCGGCATCGTCGATGCGCTGCTCGGCACCGGCAGCGCGGGCGCCCCGCGCGGGGCCTATGCGGCCCTGATTGCCGCCGCGAACAGCAGCGGCAAAAGAATTGTGTCCGCGGACATCCCGAGCGGGCTGAACGCGGACACGGGCGAGCTGCATGAGCCGTGCATTCATGCAGCAGTGACCGTATGCCTCGCGTTTCTCAAGCGGGGCCTGGTGCAGTATCCCGGCGCCGGGGCCGCCGGGCAGGTCGTGGTCCGCTCCATCGGCATCCCTGCTGCCTCGGCCCGTGAGGCCGGGGTGCAGGCCAGCCTGCTGACCCCGGAAGTGCTGCGGACACGTCTGGGAGTCGACGTGTCGCGCCGCCGCTCGCCCGAGGGCCACAAGGGCACCTACGGGCATGTCCTGCTGGCGGCGGGAAGCCTTGCGATGAGCGGCGCGGGTCTGCTCGCGGCCCGGGCCGCGCTGCGGGGAGGCTGCGGTCTGGTGACCTGGGCGCTGCCGGACAAGCTGCTGCCTTATGTAATCGGTGCCGCACCGGAGCTCATGCTGGCCGCGGCCGGCGGCAGGGAGGACGGCACCTGGAATGCGGGGACAGCTGCCGAGGTGCTGCGGCTCGGCGCTGTACGCGATGTGACCGCCACCGGTCCCGGCCTTGGCCGGTTTGAAGGGGACGGGGAATGGCTCCGCATGCTGTGGGAAGGCACCAAGGGACCGCTGGTACTGGATGCCGATGCCCTTAACATCCTGGCGGACTATGACTATTCGGCCTGGTCCAGCCCCGGCCGGCCCGTCATTCTTACGCCGCATC
>NZ_LN831201.1:199545-204071 GCF_001368795.1 Paenibacillus ihuae | reverse complement strand
GGCCCGTCATTCTTACGCCGCATCCCGGGGAAATGGCCCGGCTTGCCGGCATATCCACAGCGGAGGTGCAGCGTGACCGGATCGGTCTGGCACTGGCTTATGCCCGGCAGCACGGTGTAGTGCTCGTACTGAAAGGAGCGCATACCGTTATTGCCACGCCTGACGGAGAAGCCTATGTTAATATCACAGGCCATCCGGGAATGGGCACAGGCGGAGCAGGCGATGTGCTGACAGGCATCATATCCGGCCTGCTGGCGCAAGGCCTGAATGCCGTTCAGGCAGCGGCTTTCGGGGTGTATCTGCACGGACTTGCCGGGGAGCGGGCGGCCGGCGCGAGGAACCATCCGGCGGGTTTAATCGCCGGGGATATCATCGAAGCGCTTTAACCAGCTGCTTACATCAGCACGAGGCAGAGCAGCGGTACGAATAGCGCGAATACGGGCAGCAGAAGCGGATAGCGTTCGCCGGACTGCTGAGCAAGCCGGAACAGCAGCAGCACGCCAATACCGTAGAGAGCGCAGGTCTGTGCGTCTCCGCCTTGCTCTGAGGCCAGCCATAAGCCGGCGCCGAATCCGGTAGCGGCATACAGGACAAGTGAAGGGCCGAGGGATGAGGAGCGGAACATGCGCAGGAGGGCGTCTGCAATGAGCGCGGCCGGCAGCCCGTAGGCATAAACGGCATAGGGCACGGAAACCGGCCAGCCCTCCGGCACCCCGTCTGTATGCGGCAAACCAAGCAGTACAAGCGACACCAGCATGAAGGTCAATCCGGCAGCGGATAATTTGGACAATGCGTACATGCCTGCAGACAGCCGGACAGAGGGCAGATCGTACTCTTTGATTCTGTTCATATGATAACGTCCTTTCAGGTTAGGTGAACGGCGCTGCCGGACTCAGCAGAGTACCCGGCGTTTTTTAAATGTGCAGATTTCAAACGGTCGTAACCTCTTCTTCCCGCATATCAGCTGGTGACCATGTCCCCGCCGTTAACATGAATGCAGGTGCCGGTTACATAGGAAGAATCCGGTCCGGCCAGATAGACATAGGCTCCGGCAAGCTCATAGGGTTGAGCGGCCCGCCCCAGCGGGGTATCGGTTCCGAATACGCTGACTTCGGCAGCGGAATAGCTGGAAGGGATGAGCGGGGTCCACACCGGACCTGGAGCAACGCTGTTGACCCGGATTCCGGTATCGGCAAGTGACAGGGCAAGAGAGCGTGTAAAGGTGACAACGGCCCCTTTGGTGGATGAATAGTCGATCAGCTTCTTATTGCCCTGGTAAGCGGTAATGGAGGCGGTATTGATGATGGAGGCTCCCTTGTTCAGATGCGGCAGTGCAGCCTGAGTCAGGAAAAAGTAAGGGAAAACATTGGTCTGAAAGGTCTGGTACAGCTGCTCTTCGGTGATGTCCATAATGCTCTGCTGCGGATACTGCACAGCTAGATTGTTGACCAGAATATCCAGCCTGCCAAAGGTCCGTACCGTCTGCTCCACCGCCTGGAAGCAGTTTTGCCTATACCGTAAATCGGTTTCAATCCGCAGGCAGCGGCGGCCAAGCTGTTCAATACGCTGTGCTGTGACCTCGGCGTCGGAGGCTTCATACAGATAGGCAATGGCCACATCCGCTCCTTCTTTGGCAAAAGCGATGGCCGCCGCCTTGCCGATCCCGCTGTCTCCGCCGCTGATAAAAGCAACCTTGCCCTGCAGCTTGCCGCTGCCGCGGCTGTCCGGGTCTTCACTGATCGGCCGGGGATTCATCAGGCTCTCCAGACCGGGCTGGCGGTCCTGGTGCTGGGGCGGGAAGGCAACCGGCTGCTTGCGGCATATCGTCTGTTCCCCGTAATAGGGGTAAGTAGGATTCATTGCGTGATACTCCTCCTTGCGCACTGTCTGTTTTATATATTTTTATGCATGCGCCCAGAGAAGCGTGCGCTCTATGCTGGTGCAGGCTAACGGAAGCGGTAGCCGGAGCAGCACTCTTATTGCCTTAAATCTCGTAGCCTAAAGTTGGAACTGAAGAATAATAATTTGGAAAGCGGGGAACAAAACGATGCGATACAGAGCAATGATTGCAGATGATTATGAGGCTGCCTATCAGTTGTGGGAGAATACAGCAGGGATGAACCTCAGCCAGGCTGACTCCCGGGAAGAAATTCTGCGGTATCTGGAGCGGAATCCCGGTATTAGCCAGGTATGCGAGGATAAGGACGGTACGCTTGCCGGCACTGTGATGTGCGGACATGACGGGCGGAGAGGGTATATGTATCATGTAGCCGTCAGCGGTGCCTGCCGGGGTAAGGGAGCCGGCCGTGAAATGGTGACACGTTCGCTTAACGCATTGCGGGAAGCGGGCATTGCGAAATGCCATCTGATGGTTATTGAAGGCAACACGCTGGGACGCAGCTTCTGGTCGGGCACCGGCTGGCAGGAGCGGGACGGCCTTGTGCTCTTTTCGCAGAATACCGATTTCTAATAAACGTATTACAGCGCTTTTAGTGACAACTGATGTAATGGTGTAGGTTCTGCATTCGTGCAGTATAATATATAGGCAAGTAAATGGCGAAATTGAATAGCAGGTGATCTGACAATGCGTTTTAAAGATGTGTTCTCTATAATCGGCCCGGCGATGGTCGGGCCTTCCAGTTCACATACCGCAGGAGCGGCACGGATCGGCAGAGCAGCCCGGCAGGTGCTCGGCGAAGTGCCGAGTGAGGCGGAGGTCATATTTTTTGGCTCGTTTGCCGCAACGTATCAGGGGCATGGAACCGACCGGGCTATCGTCGGCGGATTGCTGGACTTTGCTACAGACGACCACCGTTTGCCGGATTCCATTGAGCTGGCCGCTGAAGACGGAATGGAGGTTTCCTTCCGGCAGGGGGCGGGATTGTTCCCTCATCCGAATACCGTGAAGCTGCGTCTTACCGGCCGTGACACAGGCACAGAATTGACGCTGACGGGGATCTCGATTGGCGGGGGAAATATAGAGATCGTTGATATTGACGGTTTCGGGGTTAAGCTGACCGGAATGTATCCGACTGTTCTTATCAACCACATGGATTATCTCGGGGTACTCGCCAGTGTTACGGATGTAATTCGCCAGGGCCAGTTTAACATCGGGCACATGTCTCTTGACCGCAAGAACCGCAGCGGTGCGGCGCTGACTGTGCTGGAGCTGGATGAACCGGCAACTGCAGAACTGCTTCAGGGGCTGCGCGCTCTGCCTGCTGTGAAATCAGTCAAAGTGGTGGATCTTAACGAGGATACGCGAGCACAGAAAGGGAAGGAAAGTACAACATGAATTTTCAAACTTTAAGCCAGCTGGCTGTATTATGCGGGGAGCGGGGTCTTGGCATCGGTGCACTGATGCTGGAGGAGCAGAGTGCGGAATCCGGACGCTCGAAGGACCAGGAATTCGCTACGATGAGCCAGTATTATGGCGTAATGAAAGAGGCGGTACAACGCGGCATGACGGAGAATACGACCTCGCGCAGCGGCCTGACGGGCCTCGATGCCCAGCGGGTTGCCGCCTACAATGCTGCGGAGGAGCCATGTCTTGGGGGACCAGCCGGACAGGCGATGGCCTACGCATTAGCCGTATCGGAAGTGAATGCCTCCATGGGGCGGATTATCGCTACTCCGACAGCAGGTTCCTGCGGAATTATTCCCGGCGTATTTCTCAGCTGCCAGGAGCGTTTCGGCTGGGATGATGATTATATGGTGTCAGGATTGTTTGCCGCAGGCGCAATCGGATATGTTATTGCCAATAACTCTTTTGTATCCGGGGCAGAGGGCGGCTGTCAGGCGGAAGTCGGTTCCGCGATCGGGATGGCTGCAGGAGCGCTGACGGAGCTGCGGGGGGGTACACCGGCCCAGGCGGTTCATGCCGTGGGGCTGGCGCTTAAGAATACCCTTGGCCTGATTTGCGATCCGGTGGGCGGGCTTGTAGAGATTCCCTGCATCGTGCGCAACGGCTTCGGTGCTGTTACCGCACTGGCTGCAGCAGATATGGCGCTTGCAGGTGTGCGCAGTGTGATCCCTTCTGATGAAGTGATCAAGGTGATGCTTGAGGTTGGCTCAGCCATGCCGGAGAAGCACCGCGAGACGGCCGGGGGCGGGCTGGCCCAGACGCCTACCGGGCGCCAGATTATGAAAGATTTGCGAAGCAAGAAGTAATCGGCTTATATTTCGCCGGGTAGGCATTATGTTTTCTTATAACATATGGAAACGTTCAAGCTGCTCCCACATGCCCTCCTGCCGGAGAATTTCCGGCTGCTTCGGTCCTAGCAGATCGAAGTGGGGGAAGGGTTTGCGGTTATGGATATATTGCGGCGGAAGACCGTTCTGCTGACACCAGCGGCGGAGACGGGGCAGGTCGCTGCAGCCAACCTTGGTTACGGTGGTGATTCCGGGAAACCGCGGATCGAGCCAGTAATGGGTCAAAAAAAGCGATCTCCCCCCGGGAGACCGCCTGTTTCCACCGGTTCAATTCTTCTCTGTTAATTCCGAAGGCCATAGCTGTCCCATCCTTA
>NZ_LN831201.1:197786-199519 GCF_001368795.1 Paenibacillus ihuae | reverse complement strand
GTTCAATTCTTCTCTGTTAATTCCGAAGGCCATAGCTGTCCCATCCTTATCAGTAATTGTTGAATCCATTACATTTCATGAAAGGGGAATACATCATGAACGGGCAAGTTAGAGCGGATATCCGTCCCGGACTTGAGGTGGATATTGTGCTGAAGCAGGATCAGGCTACAGGCAAACTTACCCATGGTACAGTAAAAGATATTCTGACCAACTCACCCCGCCATCCGCACGGCATCAAGGTGCGGCTGAGCGACGGTCAAGTCGGGCGGGTCAAGAATATTACGGGCTAAGTGCGCAGCCCGCATAATTATAGTTCCGAAGGCGCTCCGCCTGATGCTACTTTGCCGGTTAAACGGCTAGTATCAGGCGGGCGCCTTTTTTTCTGCTCAGCACGGCTCCTAACGCCCCATGAATTCCTCGACATACTGATCCGCTTTGGTCTGGTTGCACAGATTGCAGGCACAGACACAGTTATCGGGAGTGGTATGGCCGCCCTTGGCCCGGGGCAGAAGATGGTCGATGGTATCCCCATACAAGCCGCAAAAATGACAGGTATAGTTATCCCTTGTCAGAATTAAAGCACGGAAATCCTTGTTGCTGTACAGGCGGCGGATGGTGCGGCGGTTTACAACCACTGCGGCATGCTCCCGGACGAGCGTAACCGCCAGCTCAAGGTCGATTTCCTGATGCCAGCGCCGCCCTTTATCGCTGTGGCCGCGCATGAGGATCATCCCCTTGGATGAGGGGATAAGTGCAGAATAGTCGCCGGGCTCCGGCTTGAACCCCGCGGTCTGCGGGGGCCTCCGCCGTTGTTCGCCCTGGCGCGGCCGCGCTTTTGCCCGGCTGCCTGCGGCAGCCGCTGGATGCTTGGCTTCCTTGGAGCGCTCCGGCAGGGAATGCTGATGCACCTTAGGCGCGGCAGCCTTGTGACCCGGCAGAATTGCCGGGGCTACTGCTGGTGATTGCACCGGCTGTCTGGCAGCGGAGGCTGTAGCCGCAGGTGCGGAAGCCCGCGCCGAAACAGAGGCCTCCGGCCTCTGGACTTGCTGAAGCCCCTTGGCTGAACCGCTCTCGCGTGCCTTGCGGCATTCGCGGCAGGCCCCGCGGCGGGACTGGCCCTTAGACCGCTTGCCGGTCCGCCTGCGGAATTCGGAGAGCGGTTTATGCTGATGGCAATATGCGCATTGTTTAGATAAAGGCAGGCTGATATCGGTCATAAGTATGTTTGGAAGGACGCTATAGCAGCGCCTGTCCATTCCCCTCATTTTTAAGATAACTTTAGTATAGCGTAAAGCGCGGCCATTCACACGGCAGGTAAAAAAAGCAGCGAATTTTCTAATTTGTGACATCTGTCTTGGCGGCAATTAGGGAAAACCTGTAAAATCAATAAAAAATACGAAAGCGGGGAATTGGGTATGAGGCAAAGCAACAGAAGGCCGGCTGCTGTTATTTTACTGTATATTCTTCAGGCTTTTCTGGGGGTAGGAGCGATTGCCGGCGGGGTGATGCTGCTGATTGACCCGAGCGGAGAAATGATGGGGATGCCGACTTCCGTGCTGGAAAGATCCCCTTTTAATAATTTTATTATTCCGGGTATGCTGCTGTTCCTCGTTTTTGGAGTGCTGCCGCTGGTGGTGCTTTTCGCTCTGGTTAAGAAGCCGGACTGGGGTTGGGCTGCGCCGTTGAACCCCTTCAGGGAATTGCATAGTGCATGGACATTCTCCCTTTATATC
>NZ_LN831201.1:191407-197760 GCF_001368795.1 Paenibacillus ihuae | reverse complement strand
ATTCTCCCTTTATATCGGCTTTGGGCAGATTATTTGGATTCTGGTGCAGACGTACATGATGAATGCTGTCTCAATGGTGCATGTATTCTATACAAGCCTTGGGCTGCTTATTCAGGCAGTTACCCTGCTGCCGCCGGTGCAGAGTTATTTTATGCTGGACGGCCGGCAGGAAAGAAGTTAGAATGGCAATGAACAAAAAAGGGCTTTCATTTGACCCTGGAGGTGAACCGGAATGACTACAATATATGATATCGCCAAAAAAACCGGTTACTCTCCGACTACGGTATCTAAGGCGTTCAATAACTATTCCGATGTGCGGGAAAAGACGCGGGAGGAAATTCTGCGTACAGCCCGGGAGATGGGTTATCTGCCTAACGCGCATGCCCGGACACTGACCACGAAGAAGTCCTGGACCCTCGGTGTATTGTTTGTGGAGGGCACGGGGGTAGGCATCCGCCATCCCTTTTTCGGTGCGGTTATTGAGAGCTTCAAACAGGTGGCTGTAGCCAAAGGATATGCCCTGATGTTCATCTCGAAGGATGTCGGCGGCAAGCAGAGCGGGTATTTGGAGAATTGCCGGATTCATGGTGTCGACGGTGTGGTGGTGTTCCTCTCCGACTATGAAGACCCGTATTTCCTGGAGCTGCTGGAGAGCGATATTCCGACAGTGATTCTGGATTATGAGACAGCTCAGTCTCATACGGTCTGCTCGGATAATACGGCCGGAGCAATGCTGGCGGTAGAGTATCTGACTTCTCTGGGACATAGCAGAATTGCTCATATTTCCGGCGGCATGAACACCATTCCGGGCAGACGGCGTGAGGAAGGCTATGCGGCGGCGATGAAGGTGCACGGTCTGGAGCTTCGTGAGGATTACATCGTTGAAGGCGCATTCTATGCACTGGAGAACGGGTATGCCGCCATGCAGAGGCTGCTTGAATTGCCTGACCGTCCAACTGCCGTATTCGCTTCAGGCGACTTGCTGGCACTGGGTGCCGTAATGGCGGCCAGGGACAACGGCTTGTCCGTACCGGAAGATATCTCCGTTATGGGCTATGACGATATCGAGCTTGCCAGATACGTCACACCGGCACTAACGACAGTCCGGCAGGACACGGCTAATCTTGGCACAAGGGCAGCGGAAATTTTACTTGCTTCAATTGACCGCAAGGGGACAGGAATGGAAGCCATCGTACTTCCTGTGGAAGTGGTTGTGCGGGAATCCTGTGCGCCGCCTGGCGAGGTTTAACAGCGTTTCGCCGGGACGCGCTTTTTTTTCGAAACAAATCGAAACCGGTTTCGATTTGGGTTTGAGTTTTTAAACCTAACTAAGGAGATGGATTCATAATGGCAGCAACCCGCTCGGTCGTAACAGCAAAAGAAACAGGGGAACGGTTAAGTCCACGGGAAGGTTTGCAGTTTAAGACCTATACCGCCGGCCAGCCTGCTGATATTCAGCTGCAGCCGGAGAAGGAGTTCCAGAAGGTGATTGGTTTTGGCGGCGCTTTTACGGAAGCAGCGGCTTATACCTTGTCGCGGATGAGCCCGGGTAAGCGGGCGGAGGTGATACGCAGTTATTTTCACCCCGAGGAAGGCTTAAGCTACTGCATGGGGCGCGTGCATATTCATAGCTGTGACTTCGCGCTCGGCAACTATACATACGTCCAGGATGGGGATACAGAGCTGGCTACCTTTGATATTTCCCATGATCATCAATGGGTGCTGCCGCTGATTAAGGATGCCATGGAAGTCAAAGGCGGCACCTTTACCATGCTGGCTTCGCCCTGGAGCCCGCCGGCCTGGATGAAGACGAACGGAGAGATGAATAATGGCGGATCGCTGAAGCCGGAGTATGCCGCTGTCTGGGCGCGGTATTACACAAAGTTTATTGAAGCTTACCGTAAAGAGGGGATTCCGGTCTGGGCCGTATCCGTACAGAATGAGCCGGCAGCGGTGCAAACCTGGGATTCCTGTGTATACAGCGCTGAGGAAGAGCGGGATTTCGTCAAAAATCATCTCGGCCCGGCTATGCATGAAGCCGGAATGGCGGATGTAAATATCGTCATTTGGGATCACAACCGCGACATTATGGTAGAGCGTGTAACTCCTATTTTGTCAGACCCGGAGGCTGCGAAGTATGTATGGGGTACCGGTATCCACTGGTACGGCGGTGAGGAATTCGACAAGGTAGCCAAGGTGCATGAGCTTTTCCCGGATAAGCATGTGCTGTTCACGGAAGGCTGCCAGGAAGGCGGAGTGCGCCTTGGCGAATGGTTCACCGGAGAACGTTACGGACGCAATATGATCGGTGATCTGAATGCCTGGACGGAAGGGTATCTGGACTGGAATCTGGTGCTGGATGAGACCGGAGGGCCCAATCATGTGGGCAATTTCTGCGATGCGCCAGTTATCGCCGATACGGTTACGGATGAGGTTCATTACAACAGTTCGTATTATTACATCGGGCATTTCAGCAAGTTCATCGCTCCCGGGGCCGTGCGTATCGGACTGGAATCCACAGCAGAAGGTATTCTGTCCACAGCTTTCCGCAACCCGGACGGCAGCATAGCTGTTGTGCTGATGAATGAGAGCGGGGAAGCACGCAGCGTGACTCTTGGGCTGGGGGATGAGCAGGCCGGCTCCCAGCTGCCGCCGCACTCCATTACCACACATATGATTTCGTAATTGCGGCGTTAACAAAACTGGGAGCAGGCAAGATGTTATGTGCTAACAAAACTAAGCGTATGCTTCCGATGCGAGTTTTGTACGAAGCTAATCCAAGATGTAATGCTAACAAAACTTTTAGGAGGTCATCAACATGAGTAATTATTATTTTGATTCCGGCAAATTTGTGATGGAGCAGTTTCATGAGAACAAGCCGTTTGCCAGTTTTTTACCCGGGCTTGCCGGGCTTAAGGGGATTCCGATGTGGACCTTTTATGTTAACCGCGGTCAGGGGGTGTGCAGCTTTGGGGTGCGCGACAAAAACTCGCCGATCATGGAGTTCTCACCGGCGAACATCTCCCACAAAAATGTATCATCCTCCGGCTTCCGCACGTTCCTTAAGCTGGGCCATTCTCAGGAGGTCTATGAGCCGTTCCAGTCGTCCCGTCCCGATCCGGCGGCCAAGCGTAAGATGACGATTCTGCCAAACGGGCTGACGATCGAGGAGTCCCATGCCGTTCATGGCCTGAAGACGACCGTGCACTATTTCAATCTGCCAAATGACGACTATGCAGCCCTTGTGCGTCGGGTGGAGATTGAGAATACCGGCAGTGAAGAGCTTGAGCTTGAGCTGCTGGACGGCCTGCCGGAGATCCTTCCGTACGGGTCAGCCAACAGCGGATACAAGGAAATGGGCAACCTGCTGCGCAGCTGGATGGAAGTCTACAATCTGGAGCAAGGCATCCCCTTCTACAAGCTGCGCTCCAGCACGAACGATGATGCGCAGATCAGTGAAATCCAGAACGGCCATTTCTATCTGTCCTTTACCGGGGAAGGGGAGTTACTGAAGCCGGTTGTCGATTTCGAGCTGATCTTTGGCGGCAACACCTCCCTTGCTTATCCGGACCGGTTCGCCGGGCTGTCCCTGACTGAGCTCCTGGAGCAGCCGCAGTATCCGGTAAATAAGGTGCCTTGCGGCTTCAGCGGCAGTACGCGGACTCTGGTTCCAGGCAGCAAGCTGACGCTGAACACGATTATCGGGCATGTCAGCGACATTGATAAAATCAACCGGAAGGCGGATCAGCTCTGCCGTGATGAATATATTACTGGCAAGGCGCAGGAAGCGGCTGAGCTGACCGAGAATCTGACCGCTGACATCGCCACCCGTACTTCTTCAGCCTTGTTCGATGCTTATTGCCGCCAGTCGTATCTCGACAACTTCCTGCGCGGCGGGTATCCGTTTATTTTTGACAATGGAAATGACGGCTTTGTAGTACACCTGTACTCACGCAAGCACGGCGATATGGAGCGGGACTACAATTTCTTCTCACTGGCCCCGGAATATTATTCACAGGGGAACGGAAACTTCCGCGATATGAACCAGAACCGTCGGAATGATGTGTTTTTCCATCCGAAGGTTGGCAGCTTCAACATCAAAATGTTCTACAGCCTGATTCAGGCCGACGGCTATAATCCGCTCAGTGTGCAGGGGACCAGCTTTGAAGTGCGGCCTGAACATGCCGAGAAGCTTAAAGAGTGGATTGCGGCTTCCGCAGCAGATCACCAGGCAGAGCTTGCGGAGCTGTGCTTAGGGAAGTTCACCCCGGGCCGGCTGATCAACTACATCGCCGATCATGATGCGGTGCTGAAGGTGGATGAACAGGAGTTTCTCCGCGGCGTGCTTGCCCTGTCACAGCAGAATATTGAGGCCGCATTCGGCGAAGGCTTTTGGAGCGATCACTGGACCTATAATCTGGATCTGGTCGAAGGTTACCTGGATGTTTTCCCGGATAAGCAGGAAGAGCTGTTGTTCGGGGATGAGACCTACACCTTCTATGACAGCCCGGCTTATGTGCTTCCGCGCAGCGAAAAGTATGTAATCAGCGAAGGCAAGGTCCGGCAGTATGGTGCGCTGCTGGAAGATGAAGAGAAGCTGCATAAGCTGCAGCGTAAAGCCGGTGATACCCAGTGGCTGCGCACGGCAGGCGGGTTCGGGGAGATTTACCGCACGAGCCTGTTCGTCAAAATGCTGTCCCTGACCCTGAGCAAGTTTGCTACCCTTGATCCTTACGGCATGGGGGTAGAAATGGAAGGGAACAAGCCGGGCTGGAATGACGCGATGAACGGTCTTCCGGGCTTATTCGGCTCAGGGATGAGCGAAACGTTTGAGCTGAAACGGATGATTCTCTTCCTGCTGGAGTCCCTGGAGAGCGGAGAAACGGGTGAAAAGGCAGTTGCACTTCCGGTAGAGATGGCCCTGCTGCTGGAGCGGGTGCATCATGCTGCAGCCACGGTGCTTGGCGGGGGGCTCACTGAATTTGACTATTGGGATACTGTAGCTACAGCGCGCGAGGCCTATCGTGAGAGTATCCGTTTTGGAATCACCGGTGAGGAGGCTGATGTTAGCCTTGCAGTGATCCGGGAAGCGCTGGGCAAGTTCCTGCACAAAATTAACGCCGGGATTGACCGGGCTGTTGAAATGGGCGGCGGACTGGTTCCGACGTACTTCCGCTTTGAGGCTGTGCGGTACCAGCCGGTAACGGATGAGGCGGGTAAACCGGTGATTAGCGGCTATGGCCTGCCGAAGGCTACAGTGGAGGAATTCGAGGCGATCGCCCTGCCGTATTTCCTGGAAGGTCCGGCCCGCTGGCTTAAAACCCTGGAAAGCACCAGCCAGGCCAAGAAAATCTACAGTGCGGTTAAGGATAGCGGATTGTTCGATCCGGTAACCTCGATGTACCGGACTTCTGTATCCCTGGAGCAGGAATCGCATGAAATCGGGCGGATCCGGGCGTTCACACCGGGCTGGCAGGAGCGGGAGTCGAATTTCCTGCATATGTCCTACAAGTATTTACTGGCCCTGCTGAAGGCGGGGCTGTATGAGGAATTCTTCAGCGAACTGAGAACTTCGCTGATTCCGTTCCTTGATCCGGAGGTCTACGGGCGCAGCACACTGGAGAATTCCTCCTTCATCAGCACAGGCGGCAACCCGGATCCGGGAACTCATGGACGGGGCTTCGTAGCCAGACTCAGCGGCTCCACAGCAGAGTTCCTGAGCATGTGGAGAACGATGATGGCGGGAAGCCGGATGTTCTCGGTAGAGAATGGCGGGCTGACGCTGGAATTGGCGCCGGCGCTGCCAGGCTGGCTATTTGACGAACAGGGCAACCTGTCGTTTACGTTCCTTGGAGGGACGGAAGTAACCTATTATAACCCGCGGCATGCGGATACTTACGGTGCGGAGCGTGCGGTCATCGGACAGCTCACACTGGTCTACAGTGACGGCACTGTCCGGCAGATTGCCGGATCGCAGGTGCGTGGTGAGGACGCCGAAGCGCTGCGGCGGGGAGAGATAACATCGATCCGGGCAGAAATGGTGTAGAGGAAAATGCGGGGGGCTGATGAAGCCTCCCTTTTTTATTGCTGTAAGGCTCGGTAAGCGGGAATGGAGGGGGAAGCGGAGAATAGAGGGATAAATCCCTCTGATTTGGCGGAAATGGAGGGGTAAGCGGAAAATAGAGGGATAATGGACCTCCGTCAAGAAAGTGGACACCAAAAGACAAAATTAAGCTGCTTTTCGCTTGAATCTCGCTGCGAACTGGACCGGAGATATGTAGCCTAGGGCGCCGTGGATTCGTTTGCGGTTATAGAAAAATTCAATGTACTGGTAGATTTCTTCATAGGCTTGT
>NZ_LN831201.1:182196-191381 GCF_001368795.1 Paenibacillus ihuae | reverse complement strand
AGCCATTGATGTAAGGTTTTTGCGGGGATATCCAGCTCCTGGGCCAGTTCCGCCACCGTCTTGGTCTGCTCCTGGATGTACTTTACCGTCTGCTTTTTAAACTCGTCATTGTAGCTATTTCGCGTTCCACTCATGTGGACACCTCCTCGTTAATTTTATTATTCATGCTCTCTTAACGGGTGCCCACAATTAATACTAACAGCATAAATCCCACTGATTTCGCGGAAATGAGGCGGCAGGCGGAAAATAGAGGGATAAATCCCTCTGATTTGGCCGAAATGAGGCGACAGGCGGAAAATAGAGGGATAAATCCCACTGATTCGGCGGAAAAGAGGCGGCAAGCGGTATGCAGCGCTATTCGACTTCCACCTCGGTCCACCCCACACCCCACACCAGCCCCCTTACCGTACCCATAAATGTTCACCCGAAAAATGAGCCCCTAAAACGGAAATTCGCTACCTTACCCTCAGCCGTGAAGACGGTTACAATAAGCACATAGAGCTGCAAGCGCTTTAAATATAGAAAAAGATTGTTCTTGGAGGTCCATACGATGGAGAATAAAACAAGCGGCGGCATAGGTCCGATGAAAAAGCAGCTGATTCCGGCTGCCATCGAAACCGGTTCAGGTCGCAAAAGCTCACTTTGGAAAAGGCTGCTTGCCCAAAAGCATCTGCAGACAATGGCTCTGCTCGGCGTGGTCTGGATGATTATTTTCAACTACATTCCGATGTACGGGCTGATTATTTCCTTCAAGGATTATAACATCGTCAAGTCGATCGCTGAGGCTCCCTGGGTAGGACTTGACCACTTCAGAGAATTCTTGGATGATGAGGACTTGCGAAACGTGATTAAGAATACACTCGGCATCAGCTTGATCAAGCTGCTTATCGGATTCCCGCTGCCGATTATCTTCGCCCTGTTTCTTAATGAGGTCCGTTCCCTGCGCTATAAAAAGACGATTCAGACCATTTCCTATCTGCCGCATTTCCTGTCCTGGGTTGTCCTGGGCGGTATCCTTGCTACCTGGCTGGCGGATGTGGGAATTATCAACAATATCCTGCTGGCGCTGAATGTGATTGACAAGCCGATTACCTATTTGGCTGAACCGAGCTACTTCTGGACCATTATTATTACCTCCGACATTTGGAAGGAACTTGGCTGGTCGGCCATTATTTATCTGGCGGCTATCTCCGGGGTATCGCCTGAAATGTATGAAGCGGCTACGATTGACGGGGCCGGGCGTTTTCAGAAAATGTGGTTTGTGACGCTGCCGTCCATCCGCTCGACAATCAGCATCCTGTTCATCCTGGCGGTCAGCGGTGTGCTGAACTCCAACTTTGATCAGATCCTGGTGCTCCGCAACTCACTGAACGACAGTGCCAGTAATGTAATTGATTACTATATCTACTATACAGGGATTGTCTCTAACCGCTTCTCCTATTCTGCGGCGGTCACCTTGATAAAAGCGGTCATAGCATTGATTCTGCTGCTGATTGCCAACCAGGTATCCAAAAAAATCAACGACACGTCGCTGTTCTAGAAGAAGGAGGATCTATACCATGTTTTCTCTCAAACGCAAAACGACAGGCGAGGCTCTATTCGATATCGCCAACAATCTGGTTATGCTGTGCATCTGCTTCATTACCTTATATCCGATCTGGTACGTGCTGATCAACGCCTTCAACGACGGAAACGACGCAATGCTGGGCGGGATTTACTGGTGGCCCCGCATGTTTACCCTGAAGAACTTCGATGCTGTATTCGCCAGTCCCGGCATTATGACGGCCATGGGCATTACGGTGGCCAAGACGGTCCTGGGTGTACTGGTGCACGTGTTCTTCACGGCGATGGTAGCTTATGCGCTATCCCGCAAAGGCCTGATCGGCGGCAAGCTCTACATTCTGCTCGGTACCATTACGCTGTTCTTCAACGGGGGACTGATTCCGACGTTTCTGCTGAACCGGGATCTTCACCTGCTAGATAATTTCCTGGTCTACATTATTCCGGTAATGTTCAGCTTCTTCGATCTGATTATCTTCATGACCTTCTTCCGGGAAATTCCCGAGGGACTTGAGGAAGCGGCGCGGATTGACGGCGCCAATGACTGGTCGATTTTCCTCCGGGTGGTGCTGCCGGTTTCGATGCCGGTCATTGCGACGATTGCCCTCTTCCACGGGGTGTATCAATGGAATGATTATTTTGCCGGAATTATCTATATCAATAACCCGGACCTGCAGCCGATCCAGACCTATCTGTTCCGGGTAGTGGCCCAGTCCAGCTCCAACCAGATGATGGTCGCCGTGCAGGGCAGCAGCGTTACGAAGACTGTAACCTCGCAGTCCATCAAGCTGGCCACGATGGTGGTGACCACGCTGCCGATTGTGTTCGTCTATCCGTTCCTGCAGCGCTACTTCGTAAAAGGCATGATGATCGGCTCGATCAAGGGCTGATTAGCAGCCGTCTAACACAGGGTAACTCCTCCGGAGTCAGCATAAGGCCGGTTCCGGGGTTGAGCTTATAATTAACATTTTAGAAAAGGGGTAAATAAGCATGGGCATGAAACGCAAGCCGAAATCAATGGTGCTGCTGCTCTTGGGGCTAATGCTGGCTTTCTCGGCGTCAGGCTGTTCAAGCAACAACAATGCCGGTGGCAATGCCAACGAAAATAAGGGGAACAGCAATACGCCGGCTGCAACAGCGGAGGCTTCCACAGAACCTACAGCCGCAGCCGTATCGGCAGATGAGCCGGGCTGGAAAAGCGACACTTCACCAATTACCTTCGACTGGTATCTGAACTTCTCCTGGTTTCCTAATAAATGGGGTGTAGATCCTACTTCGCAATATGTAACGAAAAAGACCGGCGTTAACATTAACTTTATCGTGCCAGCCGGCAATGAGAATGAAAAGCTGAACACCATGATTGCTTCAGGACAGCTGCCTGACTTCATTACACTCGGCTTCTGGGAAGATGCCATCAAGAAAATGATTGAAGGAGACATGGTGCTTCCGCTCAACAAGCTGGCGGATGAATATGATCCGTACTTCTACAAGGTTTCCGATAAAGATAAGCTCGGCTGGTATACTCAGGAGGACGGCAATGTATATGGCTATCCTAACTCTTCTTCTTCACCGGCTGATTATGAGAAATACGGCAAGAACTATGTATCCAACCAGACCTTCGTAGTCCGCAAGGATATTTATGAAGCCATTGGCAGCCCGGATATGCGTACACCGGAAGGCTTCCTGAACGCACTGAAAATGGCTCAGGAGAAATTCCCGGAAGTGAACGGCCAGCCGCTGATTCCACTCGGTTTGCATGAGTTCACAGAGAACGGTAATGACTCGCTGGAAGGCTACCTGCAGAACTTCCTGGCGATCCCATGGCAAAAAGACGGCAAGGTGTATGAGCGCGAAACCGATCCTGAATTTGTCCGCTGGATGAAGGCACTCCGTCAGGCGAATGAAGACGGACTGCTGGCGAAAGACATCTTTATCGACAAACGTGCACAGATGGAAGAAAAAATCGCGCAAGGCCGCTACTTTGCAATGCTGTACCAACGTACTGACTTTGCCTCACAGCTCGGTACCATTTTCCAGAAGAACCCTGAACAGACCTATATTGCTGTAGACGGACCTTCCAATGCGGCGCTGGATCAGCCAACACTGAACGGCCCTGGGATCTCCGGCTGGACCGTCACGCTGATCTCCAAGAATGTAAAAGATAAAGCACGCGCGATCAAATTCCTCAGCTATCTGAACAGTGAGGAAGGAAATAAAGACTTGTATCTGGGCGAAAAAGGCGTCAGCTATGATACAATTGACGGGAAGGACCAATTCCTTCCTGAGGCATTTGCTCTGATGAACAGTGACCGTGCGGCATTTGATAAGAAATACGGATCTTCCTTCACCTTCTGGATGATGCAGAACACGAATATTACCGATCAATGGGCGCCTAAATCGGTAGAACCGTTCAAACAGCTGGAAGACTGGACACGCGGTAAAGCGATCAACACCTCCGAGTTCCAGTTGATTGACCCTACCGGCAACTCACCGGAAGGTATTATCGCTACCAAGCTGAAGAACCTTCGCGGCAAAACGTTCCCGAAACTGCTGATGGCCTCCTCTGATGCCGAATTCGACAAGATCTGGAGTGAATATCTCGCGAAGAAAGACAAGGAAGGCTTCTCTACCTTCGATGCATACAGACAGAACAAATATCAGGAAAACAAAAAGAAACTCGGCATGGAATAGTATAGATTAAGCCCAATTGCCCGCTGACCGCGGGCTTTTGGGTTGTTTTCTTCTATATATGTAATTGCAGGACCGATGCAATAACGGGAGAGTGCGTATGCGTAAACGGATTAGAGAGCTTTGGAGTTCCTTCAGCTACTGGTGGGGGCGCAGATCGCTGCAGAGCAGGCTGGTGGCCGCTTATATTTTTATCATCCTCGGCCCGAGTATGCTCGTCTCGGTGTATTCCTTCAGGACGATCAACAATACGTATGTCCGTGATGCCATAGACAAGAACAACTACCTCCTGCAGATGGAGAAGCTGCACATCGTCAATCAGATTGAAGTGATGGAGCGGGCGGCACAGATTGCTGATTCCGACCAGCAGGTAAAAAGCTATCTGTCAAACAAAAGCGCAATGACCCTCGGGGAGCTTGTGGAATTTAATACCTCTACCTTTGTGAACCTGAGCAGGATCCAGCTGAATAACCCGGGCATCGAGCATCTGCGCCTGTACTCAAACAACGAGAGCATGTACGAGATCTGGCCGATTATTTTGCGTGAAGAACGGGTGTACAACGAACTCTGGTATCAGGAAGCTTTGAGGCTGGACGGAAGAGAGCTATGGGTATTTCAGAGCGATGATCCCGATGTGATGCAGCGCTACACCAACTTAATGACAGAGGGACAGCCCAAGGTTTCCCTGCTGCGGGCAATCAGCATTCCGGCCGGCCATCATGTCGGGATGATCCAGGTGGATATGATGCTGAACAATTTCACGCCGAAGACGTATACGGATGTACGCGATAACCAGTCCCAGATGTTCATTGCGGATTCTGGAATTCGGCTGTTTACACGCACTGACAATTCTTTTACACAGAACTATAAACAGCTGGAAAAGGCCATTACCGAGCGGCTGAAGATTTACGGGGAGACCGGGGAATGGAACATTCATTACAAGGAGAACGGCAGCTCGTTCATGCTGATTCACACTCCGCTTGAGCGGATCGGCGCTTCGCTGATCAATGTGGTGTCCATGGAAGATGTAATGAAGCATATCTCCCAGACCCGCAACCTGCTGATCGGCGCCAATATCGGGTTTATTTTTCTGGTTACGTTGATCGCCTATGTCATGAACGCCTTCATTCTCAAGAAGCTGCGGCTGCTGACAGAGACGATGAAAAAGGTCCGTAAAGGCGAGACCTATACGGGACTTGCCATCCGCGGAGGCGGAGAGGTGGGAGAGCTGGCGCATCATTTCTCCAAGCTGATGAATACCATTAATACCCTGGTGGCTCAGGCTGTCTACAAGCAGGCGCTTTCGAAGGAAGCCGAGCTGCGCACGCTGCATAACCAGATTGATGCCCATTTTCTGTACAATACGCTGGAAAATATCAAGATGCTTGCGGAGATTGAGGACCAGCGCACCATCTCGGATGCCTTGACCTGGCTGGGCGGCATGATGCGTTATAACTTCAAATGGTCCGGGGAATATGTGAAGCTGCGGGATGAAATCCGCCATATTCAAAATTATATCGAAATTATGAATATCCGCTTTGAACACCCCATCCGTCTGGAGTTAAATATAGAGAATGCGTATCTGGAAGTGGAAGTGCTGAAAATGTCGCTGCAGCCAATCGTTGAGAACAGTGTGAAGCATGCCTGGAATACTGGCGGAGAGGAGCTTACTGGCCGCACCATCCGTATCGATGTGACAGAGGCAGAGGGAGACCTGTTTATCCTGATCCGTGATAATGGCCTGGGGCTGACAACTGAACGGCTGGCCGCTCTGCATGAGGCGATTTACGCCAGGGAAGAGGAGAATCAGGAGTTCTCCGGTTCTGGAACCGGGGGCTATAAGGCCGGGGGGATCGGTCTCAGAAATGTCCATCAGCGGCTGCAGCTGTTCTATGGCGAGGCTTACGGACTGGAGCTGCAAAGTGAGCCGGGGCAATGGACTACGGTATTCATGACGCTGCCTAAAGTACTTTTGACGGGGGATAAAAGTTCATGAAGAAACTTCTGATTGTAGATGATGAGAGAATGATCCGCCAAGGTCTGAAGGCGATGATTGAGAGGGAATATCCGTCCCTTTACAGCATAGCACTGGCCGGCAACGGCGCGGAGGCCCTGGAGCTGTTCCGGCAGGAGCCTAAAGATATCATCATCACAGATATCCGAATGCCGGTCATGGATGGCATTACCCTGCTGGAGCATCTGTCGGCGGAGTCCGCACCCGGTAAAGGCCCGGCTGTGGTTATTCTGAGCGGCCATGATGATTTTGAATATGCCAAAAGCGCGATCCGCCACCGGGTCAAGGATTATCTGCTGAAGCCGATCCGCCGTGAAGAGCTGTTCGGCATCCTGGAGCAGATCAATCTGGAGCGTCAGGTGCAGGAAGCGGGCGTGAACCAGCTGGAGCAGGAGACGGAAGGCTATCGCAAGGAGCTGCATGCCACCCGTCTGCAGCGGTTGCTGCTGCAGCAGGATGTACAGCCTTCTTCTGAACAGCAGGAGGAGCTGGGCCGTCTGCAGCTGCCTTTTACGGTGGGCGTGCTGAATTACTATTATAACGACGGTACACGAATGAAGCCGGGCGAGGTTCAGGGGTTGCTTGAACGGCTGTCCGGGCCGCTGGAGGAGCATTTTAGCGAAATTTTGACGGATTGGGAAGGGAAGCTGGTCCTGGTCGGCAGTGGCAGGGATCGTTTCCGGAACCTGTACGAGCTGGCGGAGGCGAAGGAAATTAAGGGGCTGCTTATTGGAGTTGCTGAGGCGGGACACAGCCCCGGGGAGTTCCAGAGCTGCTATAAGCAAGCCTGCCGCGCGCTGCAGTATACCTTCCTGTCGCCGCAGGCGAGCTTTATGGATTATGCCAGTATCCGGGTGGGCCGGCTCAGCTTTCCCTCTCCGGATGAGGAGCTGCGCAAGCTGCTTAATATGCTGGGTACCGAGCGTGAGAAGGAGCTCAAAAGCCTGCTGGGCACTATTTTTCATACGGAGCATTTGCCTCACCTGGATTTGGCTTACCTGGAGAGTGTCGCGCGGAGCATGAACGAACGTGTGCTGGATGAGGTGTTCCGGGTACACGGGGAGGCTTCGGTTGAGGTGCTTAAGCTGTATCGTACAGTCGGCGACTTGTACAATTACCGCCATTTTCATGATTATTACCGCGCCCTGGAGCATTTGCTCATTAGTGTGAACGATTATATTATTGGGATAAGATCGGCACATACCGAGCATGCAGATATGGAAGCAGCACTGGCTTATATTGAGGAGCATTATGCCCGCCCGCTGAATATGGCGATGGTCAGCAACTATGTGTCGCTTAGCTACTCCTATTTCAGTGAGGCTTTTAAGGCCTATACCGGAGAGAGCTTTGTCGTATATTTAAAAAAGTGCGCATCCGCCATGCGAAAGAGCTGCTGTCGTCCAGCCGCATGAAGCTGTCGGGAGTGTCGGAAGCTGTCGGATTCGAGAACAGCAAGCAGTTCACCCGTGTGTTCAAGGAATTGGAGGGAATCTCTCCGGGAGAGTACCGGGCGAAACTGCTGGATCCCGGATCCATTCGTCCGGAAGATAAGGAATTCTATTGATTAAGGCTTGAACGTTTGGGGGATGGAAAGTGGAAGAAGTGCAGGGCAATTTGATTACGGTAGAGACCTTAGCGGCCGATTTCCGCAGGTTAGGGGTACAGTGGGGCATGACGCTGCTGCTGCATTCCTCGTTTAAATCGCTTGGCCAGTGGGTGGCTGGCGGTCCGGTAGCAGTAATTCTGGCTCTGGAGGAGGTGCTCGGCGCAGAGGGGACGCTGGTTATGCCGACACACTCCTCCGATTTGACCGATCCGGCAGGCTGGAGCAATCCTCCGGTACCGGAGGCCTGGTGGCAGACGATCAGGGAGCAGATGCCGGCTTATGATCCTGATCTAACCCCGCTGAGGGGCATGGGCGTTATACCCGATACCTTCCGCAAGCAGCGGGGGGTCCGGCGCAGCAGTCATCCAGTTGATTCCTTTGCCGCCTGGGGTAAACACAGGGATAAGATCATTGACGGGCATGAGCTTGAGTTCGCCTTTGGCGAGCATTCTCCGCTGGCCCGGATCTATGACCTGAACGGAAGCGTACTGCTGCTGGGCGTGAATAGTCTGAACAATACCTCTCTTCATCTGGCGGAGTACCGGGCTGATTATGCCGGGAAGCAGGAAGTGACTGCCGGTGCGCCCATGCTGGTGGGAGGAGTCAGGGAGTGGGTGCAGTTCAGGGACCTGAACTGGAATTCCGATGATTTTGCGGAGATTGGTGAAGACTTTGACCGGGAGACAGGCCGGATAACCCATGGTAACGTTGCAGCTTCAGCAGCACAGCTGATCCCGCAGCGGGAGATCGTGGATTATGCGGCAAGCTGGCTGGCGCGGAAGCGGAAATAGCGAAAGACCTGACAAGGAGAGGGCTGAGTTATGGGGACAACAACAGTATATTTGACACGGCATGGCCAGACAGAGTGGAATGTGCAGCAGCGTATGCAGGGACACCAGGACTCGGCGCTTACTCCGCTTGGGGTGCAGCAGGCGCAGTGGCTCGGCCGGGGGCTGCAGGAGGTGCAGATCGATGCGGTGTATGCAAGCTCCAGCCCGCGGACGCTGCGCACCGCGGAGCTGATTCTCGGGGAGCGGAAGATTCCTGTAACGGCTTGCGATGATTTCAAGGAGCTGTGCATGGGCGGCTGGGAAGGCCGTGAGTCCTCCGCGATTAAGCAAAGCGATCCGGAGCAGTACCGTTATTTCTGGGAAGATCCTGGAAAATTCGGCGTAGAGGGCAGTGAAACGTTCGCTGAGGTACAGGAGCGGGCGCTGAATAAGCTTCGGGAGATTGTAGACAGGCATGAAGGGCAGACCCTGCTTATTGTAACGCACACGGTGGTGATCAAGGTGCTGATGGCGTACTTTGAAGCCA
>NZ_LN831201.1:177588-182170 GCF_001368795.1 Paenibacillus ihuae | reverse complement strand
GTAACGCACACGGTGGTGATCAAGGTGCTGATGGCGTACTTTGAAGCCAGGGCTATGGATAAGCTGTGGGAGCTGCCTTATATTTATCCTACTTGTCTGTGCAGGATTGATATTACAGATGGTGTGCCGGAAATCCTGCTGCACGGGGATATCAGCCATTATGAAAGTAGCGAAGCCGGAATGGAATCCTAAATTTTTTGCGGGACAATACCAGCGACATTCCTATAGTTATAGGCGGCAGGCGATAACCGATAAAAGCGGGCATCGCCTGTTTGTGCTGCTTATTTGGCCAGTGTGACCAGCGCTGCGTTGCTGCCGCCCGGACGGGATTCCGCTGGAGGCACCTGGAGTTCGCCGTCAAGCGGCCTGAGAACTGGAAGCAGTGTAGCAAGTCCGGCGCAAACGGCCGGCAGCAGTCCTGCAGCCAGGAACAGCGTGGGGACCCCGTAGACCTCTGCGACCAATCCGCCGGCAAAAGCGCCGGCCGGCTGCAGGCTGCCGCCGATCAGGAAACGGATCGAGTTCACCCGGCCCTGCAAGCTGCCGGGAACCAGCCGTCCATGCAGCGTAGAGCTGATAGAACCAAAGAAAGGTCCCAAGGCAGCGCTGCTGAATGCGGCGGTGAGCGCAAACGGATAGCTTGGGATCAGGCCCCACAGCGCAATGATGATGCCCATCCCGCCAAGGCTGCCGAGCATGACAAGCCGCCGGTGTTTGACTTCCCCCATCAGTGAAACCACACTGATCCCCGTTAAATAGCCAAGCGCAGAAGCGGTGCTTAGCGTACCCAGCGCTGCCGCATCCCGCTGCAGCACTTCACGGACATAAGGGACCATCAGGGTCCAGACGGCAATCGAGCTGAAGTTGCTGATGGAGACCATAATCATAATGGCCAGCATGGACGGGAACTGCTTATAGAAGCTGAATCCTTCGGCAATTTCCTTCAGGTATGCCTGAACGGAGAAGCTGCCGGCAGCTTCCTGGGGCTTCGCCAGCTTCGGCAGGCACAGCAGGGTGGCGATGGCGGCTGCATAGCACAGCGCATTGATGCCGAGCGCCGGTATTGCTCCGCTGCTGGCGGTCAGTACGCCGGCCAGTGCCGGGCCGAGCAGGGCAGCGGCGCCTTTGCAGCCGTCAATGACGGCAAAGGCGCGCATCAGCTTGCGGCCGCCGGCCACGCCCGGAACAATGGCCATAGCCGTCGGCAGAAACAGCGCGGAGCAGGCGCCGCTGAGCGCTGCAGCAGCGAAGAGATGCCAGAGCTGCAGCTGGCCGGCCAGGCCCATCCCGAGCGGCAGGGCGATGGCCAGCAGCCGAATGGCCGCCAGAAAGGCCATGAGGCGCACGCGGTTCAGCCGGTCGGACAGCGGCGAGCCCAGCAGGCGGATCAGCAGCTCCGGAATGCCGGAGCAGAGTACAAGCGCGCCCATGGCCAGCTTGGAGCCGGTCAGTTCATAGACCATCCATTCCATGGCCAGGAGTCCAAAAGTATCACCGAAGGTGCTTAAGGATATGGTGGACAGCAGTCCGAAATAACTGCGTTTTAACATGGGCAGGCTCACCTCTATCTTTGGATTGATCCCGGTTTAGCTCTCCAGATACGTCCCGATTTGATGAGGCAATTCAGTCAGGGCCTCCAGCCGCAGGCTGTAGGAGATGCTCTTCCCGTTGTAATGGACGATGACCAGACCAGCCGCACGCAGTGCGATCAGGTGATAGTGGATTGTGCTTTTGGACAGGCCGACCAGCTTGACAATCTCAGTGAAATTCAGCTGCTTCCCGGTAAGCAGGCGAAGAATGTACAGCCGTGTCTCGTCTGAAAGAGCCCGGGTAAGCCGCAGGAGCGCCGGTGCTGGGCGTCCTTCCTCCGGTGGAAGGACATCACAGGAGTAGCTGGTGAACACATATTCATCATAAAAAGCCGAAGTAACCAGCGGCCGGGGATGATAATGCGGGATAAGGATGACTTGTTTCAGCTGTCCGGCAGGATACAGCCTCATGCCTGCTGTGGCCTGCTCGTAGACCTCCATGTCATTCCCGCCGGTCAGCATGTCTTTTCGGGCATCTGCCTCTTGCTGCAGCCCTTCAAGAATCTGCGGATCAATTCTGCTGAAATAGCCGGCATCCCAAACGCGCAGGATCTCAATAGCAGCACTTCGCAGCTCAGCCAGATTCGAGGGAACGGATTGGCCGAAACGGCCTGAGATCTCGTACAGCTCCCCCGTGGTCAGTTCATCGAACCATTTCAGGAACCCGCTGACGGTGCGCTCGCCCGGGCAGGTCCATATATATGGAGCTAAGCTGAAATCCTCGGCAATGGTGATAATCTCCCGCATTCTCTGCAGCTGCACCGGAGCGAACTGCTCCTGTACCTCGCGGACCCAGAGTTTTCCGGCGTCCATGGCATTATGATTCTGTTTGTAAAGAAAAGCATTCAAACTGGCGATACATTCATACATTGGCGCAAAATCTACTTCTACCTTATAGCTCATACCGGAGTCCCCATTTCAGTTGTTGTGATGCCGATTGATTTGTTCTATAAATATAGAACTGTTTATTGGTTTTATTATATGCGAACAAAACTCGGATTTCAAGATAACGGATAAATAATATTCAGCCGTCAGAGAATGTACGGAATGAATTGAAGTTGTTTGGACAGAAATGTCACAAAATACGTTTTTTTCAGTTATATAGGCATGGGAAGGAGGGGAGTTATGAAAAGGGCGGAGGAGACCAGAGAGAAAGCAGGCGCGGAAAAGGAGCTTGCATCTATCGTGGAGCAGGTTCAACAAGGCGATGTACAAGCCTATACAGGGATCATTGAGCATTTTCAGCGGCCGATTTATCTGTATTGCTACTATTTGCTGGGCAGCCGGGAAGAGGCGGAGGATTCGGCACAGGATATCTTCCTCAAGGCGCTGCAGCATATCACGCGCTTTTCACCCAGAACTTCTTTTTCGGCATGGCTGTATAGGATAGCGCGAAACCATTGCACAGACCTGCTAAAAAAGAGGAGCAGAGGCTTCAAATTGTTCAAGTTGTACAAAAAACAGCAGGAAGAGGCGGATGGAAGCGCCTTGGGTCTGACGGAGAAGGTTCACGAGCTGCTGGCACAGTTGAGCGATGAGGAACGGCAGATTTTGCTGCTGCGGGCGCTGGAGAATTACAGCTTTGAGCAGATTGGCAGCATCATGGAGATGAATCCGGCCAGAATCCGGAAGAAATATGAGCGCTTGCGTAAGAAGCTGGGCCGGCAAAAGGAGAAGGGAGGGATCACACTTGGAGAACCGCGCAGCCATAGAGGATAATGACTTGGGACGGATTGAAAAAATGATCCGGGATACCCCTGCTGAGGTCAATTTGACCCGGCGGATTATGGAGCGATATGAACAGAATAAACCGGCTTTGGACCGCGTCGTACCACTAAGGAGGGAAGTATGGCGTAAGGCAGCCGCAGTGGCTGCTGCAGCAATTCTGGTTTTATCCGCTATAACAGGTACAGGCCTGATATCACCAGCAGCGGCGGAAACCCTGAAGCAGATACCGGGAATGGGTAGGGTCTTTCAATTGGCGGGCGATCTCGGACTGAGGGTTGCTGATGAACGGGGGCTTTACAGCGACCCGGAGGCAAGGGATACGCATGATGGGATGACTGTAGCGGCTACGGCGGTAACCTTTGACGGCACCCGCGTGTCGATTGGCATCGAACTTGAGGGACAAGACGCTGGGATGTCCAAAAGGACTGAGTCTCTGCAGGAAGGCATGACAGATGTCGAGCTAACGATTAACGGGCAGCCGCTTAACACCTATGCGCCTGAAAGCAGCATAGGCCCGTTTATGTTCCCGATTCCGGATAGCGATAAGCTTGTGCTTGAATTCTCGGATTTGCGCAATCAGGGCGGACAGGCATTACCGGAACAATTCGAGCTTGCACTCAGCTTTAAGATAACAGGGATAGCAGAACCCTTTTTGCTGAATATACCGGTAAAGCTGAACATCAGGGACAATGTGGTGCTGACTCCTTCCACCAGCCGCACATACAGGAACGTCAGCCTGCAGGTGAATAAGATTGAACTAACTCCTGTTACGACAAATATAACGACCCGTCTTGAACTGGAAGGAATGACGATTTCGGAACTGAGCAGCAGCAGAAACGATATTGGCTATGATCTGTTTGATGACAGGGGAAACAAATTACAGCTGCTCTCCGGCAATGGATCAAGTGCTACGGACGGAAGTATTCTAATTATGGATACACGGTTCGAACCGTTTGCTGCCAGACCTGAATCCGTCACGATAAAACCGTACCACTATGTATATAAAGAGAACAGCACCACTGAATTCCAGCTTGGGGAGGATGGGCATGTGAAGGTGCAATATATTCCTGAGCTTGAGATGACTGTGCCGGTTAAGACAGTTGCGGAATAACCGGGTGAAACTGAACGGTAAGAGGCCAAATACCCGGTGTGCAAAAAAGGCGGTTCCCGGCGGACGTTATTCACGTCCGGGGAACCGCCTTTTCAAGTGAGGTTAAACGTTAGTTAATAAATCCGAGTGTCTTCAGGGTTTTCTCCAGCATCGT
>NZ_LN831201.1:170627-177562 GCF_001368795.1 Paenibacillus ihuae | reverse complement strand
ATCGTGGCGGCTTCCGCACGGGTAGCCGATTTCTGCGGAGCGAACGAGCCGTCCGGCTGTCCCTGAATGATTCCCTCAGCGGCAATCTCCGCTACCGCCGTCTGAGACCAGGCAGGGAGGGCTGCTGCGTCACTGAATTTCTTCAGCGCCGAGAGATCCCCATTTAACGTTTTGCCGGTGAATTTCATGGCCTTGGACAAGATCGCTGCCATCTCCTGGCGGGTGATTGGACTGCTTGGCTTGAAGCTGCCGTCAGTATAACCGGTGATCAGTCCTGCTGCAGCTGCCGTTTGCACAGCATCCGTATACCATGCACCCGCACTGACATCACTGAAGGTGGTGCCGCTGCTGGCCTTCGCCAGACCAAGCGAACGGGTAATCAGGGCAGCGAATTCTGCCCGGGTTACCTGCTGCGAAGGCGAGAATGCAGTGGCACTGGTTCCGGTAATAATCAGCTTGGATGCGAGGAGATCAATTGCTGACTTAGCCCAGTGGCCGGTAATGTCTCCGAACGTCTTGGTAGACTGGACAACGGTATAATAGCTGTTGCTGTTGCGTTTGATCGTGACCTCGGTAGATCCATCTGCCTTCGTGGTGAATACGGAGGGTACGAAGGCGATTTTTCCTGTTACCGGGTCGAAGGAGACGGCTGTTGCCGATCCCGGATTCAAAATGGATGGAGCCGTAAGCGTCCGTTTCACATAGGTGCTGCCGAAGCTGTTCAGCGGTACGCTGGTAGTTGCCGATTTTGCAGTGATGCTGAACTCAATTACCGGCGCTGCCAGGGTGCCGGAACCCGCTTGTGCAGCAATAGCCTGGTTCACACTGCTCAGTGTGGCCGTGCTGGCTGACAGAATGGAGACGGTGATCGTGAAGTCACTGCTGCCTAGCTGTACTGCAAGTGCCGTTCCGTTTACGAGGCTGAGCGGAAGTGAATAAGAGCTTCCGTTCGTTGTAGTAAACGTAAGCACTGTTGCCGGATTGGCCGCAGCCTGCTGGATCAGCACACTGCCCGGAAGCACAATCTGGGCTCCGCCGGTTGTGGCGGTAACCGGAATGACGAGTTCGCTGCTGCCGGCCGGCAGAGCTGCCAGTTTAGCAGTCAAATCAGCTGCGGTAATTGTAGTCACCTGCGGTGTTGCCGCAGGTGCTGCGGATGCGCTGGCTGTAGGTGAAGGTGTCACGGTTATTACGCCTCCGCCAGGTGCACTGGTAGCTGTTGGTGATGGAGTCGGTGTAGGTGTAGGTGTAGGTGTAGGTGTAGCTGTTGGAGCCGGAGTGGTTCCTTTCAGGTCGGTGATCCGGCCTTCCGTACTGATATTCACCGTACCGACTTTTTTTAGATAATCCGTAAATACCTCATAGTCCGGCAGATACAGCTCATAATAACGTCCGTCTGCCTTGGCCTTGGCCAGGGAGCGGTAGAAGTCGCCGCCGCCAGCCATGAAGGAATTGGTGGAGAGAATGTAGTAGGCATTAGGATCAACTGCGGTGTAGCTGCCATTCGCCTGCTTGATCTCTACAGAGATGATCCGCTCCCCTTTCTGTTCTACTACATTCGTTGTGGCGTTGATAATCTCCGGTTTCTTGGTGGAGTCGTAGGTGTAACGCATTCCCGAGACTTGAGCGAAACGGCCTTGATCGCTTTCCAGTCCGCTGACACCATTTTCGAGTGAGTCGATAATTTCCTGACCGGTAACCTTGAGGGCCACGAGGCTGTTGGAGAACGGCATTACATTCAGTACTTTTTCCAAGGTGATATCACCTTGATCAATACCTTTGCGGATGCCGCCGCCGTTCTGAATGGCTACAAAGCCCTTGATGGTGGAAAGCTCCGTTTCCGAAATCAGCTTGCTGACGAGCTCCTTGGATTTGACGTTGATTCCGTCGGCAATCAGATTTCCGAGATTAGTCTCTTCACTACGGACCACGCGGGTGAGCTTGCCGTTAATCATCCGGTCGTAAACCAGAGGGACAGCGGATTCACCAACTTTGGTCTGCCGGATTACCGCCAGATCAGCATCATACCCGGTCAGCATTTCTTTGGCTTTTGCATCTTCAGCGAACTTTGTTGTATCGATCAGCTTGCCGTTATACGTAGTGATTACGCCGTCGCTGTCGAAGTTGACGTCGAGTTCACCGAGGAACGTGCCGTATTCACCGGTCTGTACAATCAGTGTAGGCTCGGTGTCCGCATTCAGGACGACTGGTGCATCCAGCTTGGTATGGGTATGTCCGCCGACAATAACGTCGATACCTGTGACCTGTACAGCCAGTTGCTGGTCAATGTTGTAACCCAAGTGGGATACCGCGATGATTTTGTTAATGCCCAGCGCTTGTAAGGATTTGACGGTGTTCTCAGCACTTGTCTTGTAATCCTTGAAGGAGATGTTATCGCCTGGTGAGGACAAACCAACCGTGTCCTCGGTGGTCAGACCGAAGATGCCGATTTTCTCTCCATACACTTCCTTGATTACGGATGGGTAGATATGGCCGTCCTCAATTGGGGTAGCCGCATCCGATCCGCCGACATTGTTCACGAAAATATTCTTGAGCTCATTATCCTTGGTTGTAAAGTCGATATTCGAGCTGATGAATGGAAATTCAGCTTTGTCGATAAAGGCTCTGAGGATCGGCAGTCCTTTGTCGAATTCATGATTCCCGAAAGTCATGGCATCGTACCCGATGTAGTTCATGAATTCCAAATCGGCGAGCCCTTCAAACTTGGTGAAGTAGAGAGTACCGGAGAATACATCCCCTGCGTCAAGCAGGATGGAGTTGCCTGTACGCTCCTGTTTAATGGCAGTCATCCGTTTAACCACCGTTTCCAGATGACTGTGCGTATCATTGGTGTGCAGGACTCTCAAGGAGAAGTCTGCATTCAGGTCGAGCTGTGCGAGAACCGGATCATGATCGGAGACTCTTCCGCGTGATGCCGGGAAATCAGCATTCAGGTGGACAACATCAATCTCGGATGAGGCGGTCAGATTCTTACTGACCAGCAGATGGTCGAGTACCTGCGAGTTGCCGTCATAGGTATAAGTGTACCGCTCATTAAGCGGCAGCTTGTCGATCAGATTGTCGAGTTCATTGCCTTTAAGAATTGTAGCAGTTTCGGTGAACTGGAAATCGTTCAAATCTCCAAGAGCGACAATGTTTGCAGTAGGGTTAGCTGTTAGAACCTCTTTGACAAAGCCGTTTACCACTGCAGCAATTTGATGGCGCGTTGCTTCACTGGACAGCACTGGAGGCTGAACATTTCCGAAAGGACCATTATCGCCGGATTTTGAATTGAAGTGGTTGGCGATTACAATAACCTTCTCGCCATTAAATTCAAATTGTGCCGCAAGCGGCTTGCGGGAATTGGCAAATGCAGCATTGGCCGGATCGATTTTTCCCGGATTGTACGTCAGTTTATCTGTAGCTGCATCGTAGCCTACCGCTTGGGTGGAAGAGCCCTTTTGACCATTGATGCTGTCAGCCAGTTCTACTCTCGCCGGGTTATACAGGAAGCCGACACGGATGTTACCACCAGGCGCTCCTCCGTCCTGATTATTAACCGGAGCAACATCAATGTATTTATAGGCTGGGCCTCCGGCTGTCTGGATCGCTTGAATCAGCTCGGCTGCACCGGCTTCGACAGTGCCGTTGTCGGCTTCCCCGTCGCTGTCCTGCATCTCTACTACGCTGATAATATCCGGTTTTTTCAGATTTACTGTGATGGACTCGGCCAGCTCCTGAATCTTACCCGCACCTACGCCCGGATAATAATTCTCGATATTGTAGGAGGCGATCAACAACTTGTCTTCATCCACAGTAATCGTGGAGGTCTCCTGCTTGAAAGTGCTTGGGGTGATGCCCGGCAGGCTTCCATTGGCAGGAATAACTTTATAGTTGCCGTTGTTGTAGCCGATCACGCCTGTAACATCTCCATTAAACTTGTCACCTGTGCCAACTTCCTGGCCAGGGTTGCCATAGGCGATCAGAAGGCGCTGCGGATTGAGATTGCCGGCCCCTTTTAATACAAGACCTCCGGCAGGAGTAATCACATCTTCCGTGGTATTTTCCACTCTTGTAGGAATGTTATATACCAGCGATGTGCTGCCGCCGCTTGTCCAGTAAGGACTGATAATGGTAGGAGTCGGCAGGGTAACCAGCATGCCTTCAAGTGATTCATAGAAGTCCATGGCATCTTCAGAAGGCTGGAAAGTAGTCAGCCCGTCGTTGTCGATGATTGAGGCTGGAATGGCCCGTCCGCCTTTGCCAAGTACTACAGGGTCCGGCAATTCTGCGCCTGTAGCGATAGTCTTGATTGTGTTAAGAGTAATCTGTGTGGAAGTCAGATTGCTGCTGCTTCCTTCATTGTATTCGGAGACTACCCCCGTAACTGCCACATGATCACCGATCGCGGGCTTCAGGCTGGTGTTGGTGCTGTATACGAAAATTCCTTCAGATGTGTTCTCATTGTTATCAGGCTTAGGGTCCTGGATGAAAAAGCCTTTATAATTGCCGTTTGCAAAAGTATATCCATATTCGGTAACAATCCCTTCGATGTCCGTGACAGTCTGTCCGGCATAGTCGGAAGTATGGGACTCACCCTGAATATCATGAATGCGCGGAAGCTCTGAAGCTTTGTATTCGAAAGTGTAAACCTTGCTGGTCTGGGCTCCGAGTACAGCGACAGCCTTGATCACAGTATCTTTGCTGACAGTGATTGGCGCAGTGTACAACGTGCTGGATGCTGTCGGCTCTGATCCGTCAAGCGTATAATAGACCGTCGCTCCCTCAGTAGGACTGGAGAGGGTTACCTGGCCGCCGATAATAATCCGGCCTGCACCGGGACTGGCGGTAACGGAGAAGAGCTCCTCTACCAGGCTCTCTGCACCTAGTGGAATAAATTGATATACAGAATTGAATTGCTCGATCACACCTGTGATCTGATCAAAATGTTTACCCGCAGTCAATTGAGAAAGCCCGGAGTAAATCGTGAATGTCTGGTTGCCTTGGCTGGCAATGACGTTACTTCCGTTCTTGCTGTCGATAGTCACATCCTGCAGTGTGACGAGCTGGGCTTCATAAGCTTCGCCGTTGGCCGCTGAGAGATCGGCAGCTGTGATCAACTTGGGAGCCGGAATGCCAACGTTCTCGGTGGTAACCTTATAGGTAAGGGTTGTAACAGTCTTGAGCTCCTGCAGATTACTGTAGATATCCATCGCGCCTTGGACTTCTACGCGGTCACCGACTTCAGCAAATGCCGGGAAACCGTATAGCAGGATGGCTGCAGTTGCGTCCTGAATGTACATTTTCGCACCGTCGATGCGGGTAACGATACCTTCCGTCCATACATTCTGGCCTTTGGCCGCAGGTCTTGCCGAGGCAATATCTGTTTTCTCTAGAATAGTATAATCAAAAGTGGACACCGGGCTGTATACGGAATCCGATACCGAAGCGTAAGCCTTGATTGTGGTTGGTGCATTCAGCTGGATTTCTCCGCTGTACGGCATATATTCTGCTCCGGCACCGTCTATGTAAACTGCGGCATAGACCGATGCGCCTACTGTGGATGTATTTAGGGAGATCGCAGTGCCCGCCGGCCAGGCATTGCCTGCTGGTGTAGCGGTCACGGCTTTTACGGCCTGAGTAAGACCATAGCTGCTGTTGCGGGGATCAGGGGTTTTAACCGCGAAGTCTGAAGCATTGTTGTTCGTATCCAGGCCGCGGCTATCGGCAGGGGCACCATCTGCAGCTTTACGCACAGCGGCAAGAGTGCTGCTGAGCGCGCCTGTAGCGCTGCTGCCTTCATAGGAGTTTGCAGTTCCGAAACCGACCATATCAACACTTGCATCGGCGTTGTTTACGAGGTCGACTTTACCGTTGGATCCTCCCATAGGTATTGTGCCGGTCAGATCTGGGGCCGGGAGATTTTTGGTACCGCCGCTGCCGGCTGCTTCCTGGATCAGAAAGTATCCCTTTGCAGCAATGGTGCCTGTTAATGCAGTAATGTTCGTTGATGCAGCCAAGTCCCCTGTGGGACTTGCATAACGAACCTTCCAGCCGTCAAGACTCACCGCCTTATCAGTAGGGTTATATAATTCAATAAAGTCATTCTTGAATTCAGCGCCGCTGTTGCCGCCGCCGCCGTAGACCTGTGAGATTACAATATTGCTGTTATCCGTTGCTGCCTGTGCGCTTTGTCCGGCAGGTAATACAATGCCGATAAGCATGAGCATTGCAAGCCCTGCGGACAACCATTTCTGCATCCTGTGAGAAATAACCATTATCCTAAACCCACTCCTCTCAAAACTATGATTAACAACCTACTAAATTGTAACATCCGTTTGTAAAATGAAAGGTTGTCTCACATGAATATATATTAAAATTGTATTGATTAAAATCAAAAGGAGGTAAGTTTATACAAAATGCACAAAAATAATGGAATATGTAGTGAGGAATCTATAAGATCGGCCGTTTGCTTGATATTTGCCAGTGTGAGATCTGGTTTTGTGTAAGTGTAATGTAATATTCATGTAAATATCTTGTGAATTTGCTTATAGGAAGTATAACCAAGCAGGGGGTGTCCAGTGATCGGAGGTGAGCTTGTTCGCCGAACCCTTAAGCTCTGGTGCAAGTCAGAACACTGGAGAATCAATACATAACGTTCCTGGAATCCTTAACAACCTGCCTATAGCCAAAAAGCCGGGCAATGATTCACCATAACGGGAGAATCACTGCCGGGCCAGGTATTCCTATATTTATTTCAGAGCTGTCTCCAGCTTTTCTAATCCGTTCAAATATTTACGCAGCGCTGCCGGAATATAAATCGACCCGTCCTCCTGCTGGTGGTTCTCCAGCAGCGGTATTAAAATCCGTGGCGTAGCTACAGCGGTGTTGTTCAGCGTATGGCAATACTGCAGCCGCCCGTGCTCGTCACGGTA
>NZ_LN831201.1:167282-170601 GCF_001368795.1 Paenibacillus ihuae | reverse complement strand
CAGTGCTCCAGTCCGCCGCAGCTCCACGTTCTCGCTGTCGTCCTTGCCGATTGGCGTATCCGCCGATATGGGATTCGGCGCAAGCAGCAGAAGCTCCCCGCAGCGGCGGTCGGCCTCTGCCAGATCACCTTCCAGGGTTGTCAGCCGGACGTTCAGCTTCCTCACCTGTTCCTTAGCCTGCTCCCCGGCGGCAGCATCGCCCTGGCGCAGCAGCCGCTCTACTTCTTTGGTCAGCCCGTTGCGTTCTGCCCGGTGCTGTTCCGTTTCGCGGCGCAGCAAACGCCGCTTGTTGTCCCACGCCAGCAGCTCATCCAGCGGGAAATCAACTCTTTTCCACACCGCCGTATTTCTCACAAGTTCTTCGTTCTCCCTAATCCAGTTCATGTCCAGCATGCCGCATTCGCTCCTTTTTGTCTTAAAAAAATACAAAAAACGCCCTCATCCATGGGACGAGGAGCGTCAGCTCGCGGTGCCACCCAGGTTGACCGAACTCCAGAAATACAGCTACACTGCGGAATCCGATCCTCTTTGGTCTTCGCGGTAACGGGCGAAACCCGGTAAACTTAGGGAACAAAGCATTGCTCCGGTCGCAGACGCCTCACGGTTGGATGCCGGTCATTGGCCTGATTGGGATGTAGGTTTGCCGATCATTATATCCCAGAAATCTGACATATGCAAGGGCTCCGAATCTGCCAGCAGCGTAGATCAAGTTTGACAATAATCCGTCTTTTTTGATAGGATTATTACTAATTTAAAGTAATTAAGCCTGCATTAAATGGCATATTCTATTCATAACCAGAAGCGGAAGAGGTGTAGAAGTGGCCAAAATAGTTGTAATCAACGGAACGCCATCCCTGGTATCACGGATTAACGCGGTCATCGAATATGCAGAGGAGGATCTGCGCGGGCGCGGTTTCGAAGTGGAGCGGATTAATGTAGCCGAGCTGCCGGCGGAGGACCTGATTCACACCAAATTCGAGAGCGAAGCCATTGTCAAAGCCAATGGGCTTGTAGCTGAGGCGGACGCGGTAATCGTGGTTAGCCCGGTGTATAAGGCCTCTTACACAGGCGTGCTGAAGACCTTCCTTGATCTGGTTCCGCAAAAAGGCCTCGCCGGCAAAATCGTGCTTCCGCTCTTCATGGGCGGCAGTCTCGCGCATCTGCTGGCAATTGACTACTCGCTGAAGCCGGTGCTGTCCGTACTCGGGGCACGTCATATCCTGGGCGGCGTATATGCGGTAGACTCCCAGGCGGTGCGTAACGATCAGGGTGTTGTTGAACTGGCTGAGGAGCTCAAGCTGCGCCTGAACAGCGTGCTGGAGGAGCTGGCGGAAGAAACCGCGCATAAAGCGGCGCGCAAAGCCGGAGAGTAGCTACCCCAGCAACTATCGACGTGTGAACATAACAGTTGAAAGCCACACACTGCCAAAAATCCGTTGATTAGCAAACTCAGCAACCAGCAACGAGTGAGTAGAACAGACAAAATCCCCAACCTGCCGGAAATCCGGCGGTACGGGGATTTTTCACGTGCCCATATATTAGTTGGAGCTGCTCCGATTATGATTCTATTGCAATGTGTGCAGCAGAATCGTTTCCTCGAGCGGTGAAATTGGATTTGATTGCACTTCGTGCAACAGAAAGTAGCAGAACATGCCCCAAACGGCCATTTGCCAATAATCTGCTGCAAAAACTGCAACAGATCGCATATTCAAGCCGGAATTGGGCAAATCTGCTGCACGAAATACAACAGATTCGCTTTTCCCATGAGACGAAGACGATTTCACCTCACCTTGTGCTATAGCGCAGCATATTCGCGCCAGCGCAGCGGCTCTTTTTTACAAATCGTCAAATCCGTTGTCGTCGCCGACCTTGCCGTAATTGCGCGATTTGGCTTCGAAGAAGTCCGTTTTAGTCGCGTTCAGCGCCTCATCCGAGAAAGGCTTGATCCACGGCATGCAGTTGACGTCTACGCCCTGGTAGGCTTTGTCCAGGCCCATCAGGGTCAGGCGTTTATTAGCGATGTATTTGATGTAGTCGCTCAGCNCGTTCATGTCGATGCCGCGTACGTGGGTCAGCGTGTAGTGTCCCCAGTTGGTTTCCAGCTCTACAGCGCGGTCAATGGTACGGTAGACGTAGTCCATGTTCTCTTTCGTGTTCAGCTCAGGGAAATCGGCCAGCAGCTGCTTAAACACTTCCGCAAAGAAGTAGCAATGCTGATTCTCGTCACGCTGGATGTAGGAGATCATCTGGCTGGTCGCCATCATTTTCTGGTCACGGGCCAGATTGTAGAAGAAGGCGAATGTGCTGTAAAAGAAAATCCCTTCCAGGATGAGATCGGCCACCAGTGCGCGGAAAAAGGTATCCTTCGACGGCGCGTCACGGAACTCTTGATAGATATCGGAGATGAACTGGTTACGCTCCAGCAGCACCGGATCATGCTTCCAGTATTCAAAAATCTCCTTCTGCTCGCTGTCAGACACAATCGAAGAGAGGACATAGGAATAGGACTGGTTGTGTACAACCTCCTGCTGTCCGATGATCGCCGAAATCGCTTCAAGCGAAGAGTCGGTAAAATAACGCTTCACGTCGCCGACGAACATCGTCTGCATCGAGTCCAGCACCGCCAGCAGCGAGATATTGATCTTGAACACACGCTGTTCTTCAGCTTCCAGCTGCGGGAACTGCTGGGCATCCTTGGACATCGGGATCTCGTCAGCGATCCAGTGGTTAAGCAGCAGTACCTTGTATAGCTTGTACATATGCGGCATGCGGATATCGTTCCAGTTCAGAATCCCCGAGCATTCCCCGTCAATGATGCGGGTCGATTGGTTCGGTGCTTCCGTATTAAAAATCTTTTGTAATTGCATTCAGGTTCCCTCCTGTAATTTGACTGAGCTAATCTTTCTGTGGTGGTTTGCCCATAAAAACGGTGATGGAGTCACGGAGAGGAAGTTTGGAGCTGTAGGAGCGTCAGCGTTCGCCTTTGTCTGCGGATTTCAACCGTGAATAACGGTTCAAATAAAGAAATCTGCAGACAACAGCGACCGGAAGCCCAAACATTCCTCGCAGTGACGAACAAATCACCGTTTTTCTGTTCAAGGCACTAAGACAATTAGCTCGCGCAAGATTCACACTCTTCTATGGTCAGGGCACGGCTCCGCACATAATACGTTGACTTCAGTCCGCCCTTCCAGGCGTTCGGATGCAGCTGCAGGAAGTCGGTCGCCTTAATGTCCGGCGTCACGTACAGGTTGAAGCTCTGTCCCTGATCGACGTGGCGCTGGCGGGCCGAAGCCATGCGGATGGACCAGTTCTGGTC
>NZ_LN831201.1:150052-167256 GCF_001368795.1 Paenibacillus ihuae | reverse complement strand
AATCAGGAACGCCGTCTTGTAGTACCAGATGGTTTTCTCGGACAGATCCGGTGCCGGGTTAGCGATCTTATAGGTAGTCTTCTCCTCGTAGGAGAGCAGCTCATAGAGCGGATCGATGCTGGCGGTGGAGCCGGCAATGATCGATGTCGAGCCGTTCGGCGCAATTGCGAACAGCCAGGCGTTGCGCACGCCGTCCGCAGCTACTTCCTGCTGGAGCTGGCGCCACTGCTCCGCCGTTACATACTTGCCTTCCTGTTCGCCGCTGGTATAGCCGCGTTTCGTGAAGTATTCGCCGGTCTCCCAGTCGGAGCCTGCGAACTTCGGATAGCGCCCCTTTTCACGGGCCAGCTCCATGCTGGAGCGCACAAGCAGATAGTTGATGTGCTCATACAGATGGTCGTTGTATTCGATAGCTTCCTCGGACTCCCAGCGGATGCCTTCCAGGGCCAGCAGATGGTGCAGGCCGAAGGTGCCGAGGCCGACGGCGCGGTACTGGCTGTTCGTGTACTGCGCCTGCAGCACTTCAATATTGTTAATGTCGATGACATTGTCGAGCATGCGGACCTGAATCGGCACCAGTCTTTCCAGCACGCCAGCCGGAACTGCGCGGGCCAGGTGAATGGAGTTCAGGTTGCAGACTACGAAGTCGCCGGGGATTTTGGAGATGACGATCCGGGTCTGGCCGTCCTTCGTAACCAGTTCCTCCTGCTCGATAACGGTCGCCGACTGGTTCTGCATAATTTCCGTGCACAGGTTGGAGGAGAAGACCATGCCCTGATTGCGGTTCGGATTGGTGCGGTTGACGGTATCGCGGTAGAACATATACGGCGTACCGGTCTCCAGCTGCGACTTCATAATCCGCTTCATGATGTCTATGGCCGGCACCGTGATGCGGGAGAGCTCCAGATTAGCCGTGGCTTCAGCGTATTTCTCGCGGAAAGCGCCTTGACTAAGCTCTTCGTCATAGAAATCTTCAAGGCCGAGCGCGCGGCCGTTCGCGTCTTTCCAGCCCATGACCTTCTTCACTTCATGCGGGCAGAACAGGTTCCAGTGGCCGCGTGCTTCTACAGCTTCCATGAATAGATCGGGCAGGCAGACACCGTGGAACACGTCATGGGCGCGCATCCGCTCATCGCCGTTGTTCAGCTTCAGGTCTAGGAAGGCGAGAATGTCCTTATGGAACACATCAAGATAGACCGCAACCGCGCCTTTGCGCGTGCCGAGCTGGTCTACGCTGACAGCGGTATTGTTCAGCTGGCGGATCCAAGGGATAACGCCGGAGCTGGTGTTCTTGTGGCCACGGATATCGGAGCCGCGGGCCCGGACCTTGCCGAGGTAGACGCCGATGCCTCCGCCCATTTTGCTGAGCCGGGCTACGTCGGTGTTGGAGTCGAAAATGCCCTCCAGCGAGTCGTCCACTGTGTCGATGAAGCAGCTGGAGAGCTGCCCGGCGACCTTTTTACCGGCGTTGGACATGGTTGGCGTGGCAGCGGTCATATAAATGTTGCTCATGGCCCAGTAGGCTTCTTTTACCAGTTCAAGGCGCTTCTCTTCCGGCTCACGGTGCATCAGGAACATCGCGATAATCATGTAACGCTCCTGCGGGAGCTCCATCACGCGTCCGTCAAAATCATGGGCCAGATAGCGGTCGGAAAGTGTCAGCAGCCCGATATAATCGAACAGCAGGTCACGGGTGTAATCGATACATTCACCAAGCTCGGCAATCTGCGCCTTAGTGTAGTGAGTCAGCAACTCTTCGCGGTAGATGCCTTTTTTGACCAGATCGGTAATCAGCGGATAGAGCTCACCGTAGGGCTCCTCCGGATAGGCTTTATAGCGGCGGTTGACGGCGGCCTTCTTATAGAGGGAAGTCAAGAGCGAACGGGCGGCGGCAAACTTCCAGTCCGGTTCTTCCTTTGTTACAAGCTCAAGGGCGCTCATCGTAAAAGCACTGCTGATTTCTTCTCCGCTGACCTCTTCACGGCGCAGCTTGGACTGCACTCCGCGCAGCAGCGTTTCTTTGCTTAACTGTTCCAGGCCGTTCAGGATACGGTCGGCATATACGGAAAGGCGCATTTCATCAAAAGCCAGCTGGCGGTTATCGGGTTTCACTACGAGTTGTGGCATAAAATTAATCATCCTTTCGTGTGTATATAGATTGAACTTAAGTCTTTTGAAGCAAGGGGCAGTCGCAACTACGGTGAATATTTGGACTTACGGTCGCTGTTGTCTACAGATTTCTTGATTTATACCGCTCATGCGGTTGAAATCCGTAGACAAAGGCGATCGCTAACGCTCCTCCAGTTCCAAAATTCCCCTCCGCCACTTATCCCTAAATGTTATTTCAACTTCAATCTATATTAGTTTAATTTTGAATATCAAAATTTGATCTATAGGGGAGAAAAAAACGGCCTGAAAGGCCAGTGAAAAGCGTATTACCGTCCTATGCAGGACGGCATCCGCATCAATAAAAAACACAAGAGTAGATTATAGCATGTATTGTGAAAACAATATCGCTTAATTAATAGTTACAGCATTGCCGGCTGCCAAAGCACGACTTCGCTGCCTGTCAGACTGGCGGGGATATCAATGATCCGCTGGTTGCTGCTGCCCCGGTAAGGGAGCGTAGTGTCCTTGAGCTCTTCGACGAACCGGCCGTCGATGACCACCTGGCACATGGCCAGCAGGTTCCATTCCGGTGAGCCGGGGGCAGCGGTCAGCTCCTCATAGGTGTAACCGGTATAAATCCATACCGGAAAGTCGGGCAGCACGGTCCGGAGCTCACGGAGGAAGCCGCAGGCCTCATCAGCCGAGAAAAAGGGATCGCCGCCCGCCAGCGTCAGCCCGTCCAGCAGCGGATTGGCAGCCATTTCGGCAATAATCTCGCGCTGCCGCTCCAGTGTGAACGGTTCGCCGAAATTGAAGTTCCACGTCTTCGGGTTGAAGCAGCCCGGGCAGCGGTGCCGGCAGCCGCTGAGGAAGAGGACGGCCCGCATGCCTTCTCCCTCGTTAATCGATTCCGGGTAGTAGCCGCAAATATTCATAGATGCTTAATGCGGTCTCTTACTTCCGCCTGCTTGGCGGCATTGAAGCGGGTCTGATAGTCGCCAGTCAGATATCCGGTTACCCGGCGCAGCCGGCGGATATGCACATCATGCTCATGTGCATCGCAGGAAGGGCAGTTCGTGCCGATTACGCCTTCATAGCCGCAGCCGGAGCAGCGGTCAATCGGGTGGTTGATGCTGAAGTAGCTAATCTCCTGCTCCAGCGCGTACTTGATGATTTTGACAAAAGCCGACGGATTGCTGCGGGCATTGCCGTTCAGCTCGACATAGGAGATGGCTCCGGCGTTGCAGTATTCATGGAAAGGAGCTTCCAGGCTGATTTTCTGCGCGGCGCCGAGCTCATGGTATACAGGAATATGGAAAGAGTTCGTATAGTATTCACGGTCGGTTACGCCCGGAATGGAGCCCAGTACCTTGCGGTCCACCTTAGTGAACTTGCCGGACAGGCCTTCAGCCGGTGTGGCGAACAGGGTGATGTTAAGATTCAGCTCGTCGCTCTTGCGGTCGCAGTATTCGCGCATGTGGCGGACGATGGCGAGTGCCTTGGCGTGAACTTCCATGTCTTCGCCGTGGTGCTTGCCATACATTGCCTTCATGCACTCCGCCATACCGATGAAGCCAATGGACAGGCTGCCGTGCTTGAGCAGCTCGCCTACGCTGTCATCAGGTGCAAGCTGTTCGCCGCCCTCCCAGACACCTTCGCGCATCATAAAGTCCGAGGCTTTGGCTTTCTGGGAAGCCTGGATACGGAAGCGGTGCAGCAGACCTTCCAGTGCGATGTCCATATAATGATTCAGGTCATCGAAGAAGCCTTCCTCATCAGCGGCTAGACGGCGGCCGGTTGCCGTACCGTAGGCGAGGCCCAGACGCACAAGGTTCAGCGTGTTGAAGGACAGGTTACCCTTGCCGGAGCAGTGATTACGTCCGAAGCGGTCGCCGAGCACCCGGGTGCGGCAGCCCATGGTGGCAAATTCCGTGTCCGGATCGGCCGGATCGTAATATTGCAGATTGAGCGGCGCATCCAGATTGGCGAAGTTCGGATACAGTCTGCGGGCTGAGCATTCAGCTGCTTTGAGGAATAACTCATAGTTCGGATCGCCCTGCTGCTGATTCACGCCTTGCTTGCACTTGAAGATTTGAATCGGGAACACCGGGGTTTCACCGCTGCCGAGGCCGTTCATCGTCGCAGTCAGCAGGGAGCTGATGACCAGCTGGCCTTCCGGAGAGGTGCAGGTGCCGTAGTTGATGCTCGTAAAAGGAATCTGTCCGCCGGAGCGGCTGGACATCGTATTTAGATTATGTATCATGCTCTCCGCAGCCTGCAGGGTTTCGCTTTCGGTTTCTTTCTGCGCGAAGCGGAATGCCCGTGGATACTGCTCAGCCAGATCTGTGCGGCTCATGGAAATGTCGCCAAGATGCTCGCCGGCTTGACCTTCTTCGAAATACTCCAGTCCCTTACGGAACAGCTTGGCAAAGGATTTGGTTACATAAGGCGCAAGATCGTAGTCAATCTTATTGGCCGATACCCCGCCGTACTGGGCATTCTGCTGAGACTGGAAAATAATCGCAACCAGTGACATCGCGGTCATAATCGAGTTCGGAGGACGGACGCTGCCGTTGCCGGTGTTGAAGCCTTCACGGAGCAGGCGTTCAAACGGGATGAAGATACAGTTGGTGGTTCCGATGGCGTATTGGTCCAGATCGTGGACGTACACGACATTATCGAGCGTCGCCTGCACGAGCTGTGGCGGCATAGTGAAATTGCGGGCATACCATTTGGAATACTCGCTGCCGAATTTGCTCATCTTACCGGAGAAGCTCTCCCCGTTCAAATTGGCATTCTCGCGCAGCAGGTCGAGGTCCCGGCTTTCGATAATATCCCGTCCCAGATGTATTACTTCTTCCAAAAGAACCTCCTGTGCAGCTTGTCCACCATTGTACCATTTCTCCAGCAGCGTCATGTATAGCTCTCCCCTCTCGGTATAGTCGCTCTAGTAATAACTTTCCTATAATTCCCTCTATCTGAACTCAGTAAAAAGGCATCTCCCGCCTTGAAGGCGGAAAATGCCCGGATGCGTCATAAATATCCGCCAAGCGGATATTTCCAGTGGTCTGGATGTAAAAGATAAGCGGGCATAGCTTAGCCCTCTTGTCTTTTTGCAGAAGCCGATACCTGAAGGCGATAAGGGTTATCGCCTTCAGGTATCGGCAGCCCTGTGCTCCCCAAAGAAGGGTAGGCTATTTCTGCTGCTGCAGGCCGCATACGGACACCTCTCCTGTTCCTCGCAGGCATGAATACGGTGCCCGGAAACAGGCAGGTCTCCTGGCTTCCGGTACATCTTCCGTGCCTTCCCAAGGGCTTCACGCCCTCAGTGGCTCTTATGCCGGAAGATGCTGGCAGGCAGGCCCCGTTAGGCCTCCCGCATCCGGTTACAGTGGCGGGACCGCAGCGGATTTGCACCGCGTTTCCCTATTAAGCTTCAGCTCCCTATTTAAGAGCAAAGCACCTGTTTCCACTATATTTTGTTGTCGTTAGTTAAAAATAACCCAATATATTGTGTTTGTAAACCACTTTTTAAAAACCCGCTCCCGGCGCGGGTTCGGCCCGCTTACTCACAAGTGATCCACAGTTAGTCCACAGGTAATCCACAACCTGAGCATAAAAAACAGCGTTTCGGGTCATAAATTGTCCGAAAAAATGCCACAAAGACTCCATAAATGTAGTGATTGTGACACTGGAATTGTGACTAGCGAATAAACGTATTAATAGATTCGAATAAAAGGGGGCTGGCGCAGATCCTCAAGGCAATTTGTGGGAGCACAGCGGAGTTGTTACAATAAGAAGAGAATAGCGTGATTTAACGGATTGGATAACGGGTAGGCTCACCAAATCTTGTTCAGGAGGGATTTAGAAATGGCTATTGGCGAAGTTACGGTAATTCCAATCGGTACAGGCAGCACCAGTCTCAGCAGTTATGTGGCCGACATGCAGCGGGTATTGCAGACGGTTGAGGGGATCACCTTTGAGCTTACTTCTATGGGAACGATTATTGAGGGGCCGGTATCACGGATTCTGGCTGCGGTAGAAGCACTGCACGAATCTCCGTTCACAGCCGGGGCACAGCGTGTATCTACCTCGCTCAAAATCGATGACCGCCGCGACAAGCCTTCTACAAGCCGCAGCAAGCTGCAATCGGTAGAAAGCAAGCTGCAGGACAGCTAGTTCCCGGGCTGCACAAAAGGGGCTTGCGTTTTTGGATGGGAGTTGTATAATGTTTTTTTGTTTGACGGCAAACCTGCTTCAAGCTGGTGTAGCTCAGGGGTAGAGCAACGCACTCGTAATGCGTAGGCCGGGGGTTCAATTCCCTTCACCAGCATTGGTTCACAAAAGTCCTGATATATCAACGTTTATCATCGTTGAATGTGACAGTAAAACATACGATAGGCCAACGTATTCCAGGTGTTATTCCGGTAGTGCGCTGGCGCTGATTTACGAAGCCTCCCACAGTAAAATGTGGGGAGGCTTTTCTGTGTCTATTAATCCGCGAGGTGGTTCCTGTAATAGAAATCATCAGAAATAGAATGGGAAAAATCATCATAGATCTAGTTAAGACCTTTTCATAATCCTCCCTATTTCAAATTTTGAGACTGCAAGGTTAGCGATTTGTATAAAGCCACTTTCTTCTTTATGGAATTAGATCTCCCAAAGCTAATTAAATTCAAGAAAGTCCAAATGATTAGTAAAGTGAACGGCCGTCCTGTAGATTCTTCATGTTCAATAATATGCTTATTTTTATGAATATAAGCGACATCCTTTCCAGAAAAGTATAATGTATATATATTATACCATAAAAATCCATTGAAATTAATCGCGCCGATAAACTGGTCTATGACGGGCAAATAAGCTATAATGCAAAAGACATTTCGAAGCTTCTTAGCAAGAGTGGACATCATCGTAAATGGGGACGATCTTGCACTAAGAAACTGACGCTCACAGACACTGCTGAACTAAGTGGTATGTATCGGGTACCTGGCGGGTATCTTCTTAATAGAGGTTTTATAGATGTTCAGGAAGGAGCGTATGCATAGGAAATGGGCAGTATTCTTATTGCGTGGCTTTGCATGCTTTGTCTGTTTTTTGCATTTAAAGATAAGGTCAGCCGGAGAATTCTTTATCCGGTAGCTCTGGTTGTGGTTTTCGGCACTTTGGGCTATTGGACGGTTTTAATGTAATCTTTAGGTAACTATCAGCTTATTTTCAGGTAGATTATTTATATTGAATTTACCAAACACCCCCCAGTGTTATATGGTACCCTGCAGGTCTTGCCAACTCCCATGGCAAGGCCTTTTTGTTAGGCTGGAGGGAGCACGAAGTTGCATTTAGATCATTTACTTTAAAATAATTAAATATATTTTTTAATATTCAGGTTTATGTGACTTTTTTCACAATAAAATATCTTGAATTGATTTATATTGAATTTGAAATACTAAAGATGAAAATAAAGCTTACGAAAGAAGGAGAATAATGATGAAATATGAAGGAAGTCTCCGGCGCGGTTTGATCTTCGGTTTGGTTTTAAGTGTTCCCTTGTGGATGTCCATGATCGGCTGGATGCAGCTGCTATAAATATACTGGTGTTTGCTTTACAGAAGCTGTTGCCGGAGTAAATAGGGCGACAGTTTTTTTGGTGTTTTCCGAAGCTGCAGGCGGCATGTTATACTATGCTGAAATCAGTATCTTAAGGAGACGGGATGTATGTGGACGATCATTTTAGTTGCAGTTATAGTTGTCGCCACCGCCGGGCTGGTTTATGCGGGCTTCTATTTTTACGGGGTGGCAATCAAGCGGGCGCCGAAGGAATTTTTAGCGAAAACGCCTGATTTGAAGGTGGATCCGCCGGTTGCCGGAGCTTCCTGGGGAGAAGGGGCAGAATGGATTTCCCGGCAGCATTTCCGGGAGGTTGAGCTGCGCTCAGACGACGGTTTGAAACTGAAAGGCTACTTTTTGCCGTCTGAGCGGGCGGAAGGCCGGACTGCGATCATTGCCCACGGTTATTCCGGGAAAGGCAAGGACATGGGCGCAACCGCCAAGATTTATTATGAGCATTCCGGCTACAATGTGCTGATTCCGGATGCCAGAGGGCATGGACAGAGTGAAGGGGATTACATCGGATTCGGCTGGCCGGAGCGCAGGGATTATCTGAAATGGATAGAGTTTGTTCTTCGGGAGACCGGGCCGCAGGCCCAGATTGTACTGCACGGGGTATCAATGGGAGGCGCAACGGTGCTGATGGCTTCAGGGGAAGAGCTTCCGCCGCAGGTCAAAGCGGTGGTTGCCGACTGCGGATATAGCTCGGTGAAGGCACAATTATCCTACCAGCTCCGCCGGATGTATCATTTGCCGGGTTTTCCTTTTATCCACTTCGCCAGTCTGATTACGCGGATCAGAGCAGGTTATTTCTTCGGTGAAGCCTCCGCGCTGAAGCAGGTGCGCAAAGCAAAGGTACCGATCCCGTTTATTCACGGAGATGCCGATAAGTTCGTGCCCTTCTTTATGATGGAGGAATTATATCAGGCCTGCAGCGCTCCCAAGGACAAGATGGTGGTGCACGGAGCCGGACATGGGCTTGCCTATGACACAGATAAATTCAAATATATCGCCAGAGTAGATAATTTCATTGCACGGTATGTACGCTAATCCGTGAATATACCCCCGGAAAGTAGACGTGCCCGATATCCGCATGCAGCGGTTATCGGGCACTTATATGTTCCACACATGGATGTGCTTCCTGCAACTAGAAAGCAGCTAAGCCATGTCTTCTCGGTATATTTCATCCCCCGCCGTTCGTGAGCGTAACGGGTATCGTAATTCCTTGTTATTTCCAGCAGCCGTGTGGCGAGAATAATCCTTCCAAAACGACAAAAGCCCTACCTCTCTCTTGTCCTTGCGGCTCCGTGGCCGCGCCAGTGTGAATCGGAATGCTATGTTCGAATTTAGTCTCATAAAAAGGAAGAGTCATGCAAGAAAACGTAAGATTTTGTGTCCAAAATGCCGATAATAAAAGGAAGCAAAGCAATCGGCCTGACATCTTCTTGATGGGGATATTTAATACACCTAAACAAATATTATTTTATTATATCACGGAACATATATTACTGCAAATATAAAAAACACTCGGCATGACTGGGGACGGGAGAGTAAATGAATATATACGGGGCTTTTTTAAAGAAACAGATCGGAAATTATTTGTTCGGCTCCGTTGTTGCTGTAATGGCGGTGGGTAGTCTGATATTGCTGTCTTCTCTGGAGATCAGCGCCGTGGAGTATGGCCGGTTGATAATTGTACTGGTGCTTTCGTTCGTGATTATGGCAGTTGCAGAGGTCAGCGTATTCCTGAAGCAAATCAGACCGGTCCGCACCGCGTTAATGGGATCAAAACCAACGCTGGCTGTGCTGGAAGAAGCTTATCTGCACACGCATCAGCTGCCAAGGCATGCAGTCCTGCGGATTCTTGGTCCCCACCTGCTCGGTTTGTCTGTGCCGGCAACCCTGATGACATTATGGATGATTCACAGCGGACTGCTCGGCATTCCTTATTTTTATCTGCTGCTCGCGATCATTGGGGCGGTTCTTATTGCCAGCATGCATGCACTGATTGAGTTCTATCTGACCTGCTCAGCGATTATTCCGCTGATTAAGGAATTCAGAAACCGGGCGCTTGAGATGTACAATGTGGATTTCTCGCTGGAGGGTCATGTCTTCGTGCCGATCCGTCCCAAATTTTTGATCAGCTGCATGCTGATCGGGACGTTTCCGCTGTTTCTTTTTATTATGGCTACACAGATACGCATGAACAATACCGAAAGCGGGCTGATTGGCCTGCAGAGCTATTGGGCCTGGGCAGGCATGGTATTGCTGATCGGTACTTTTTTCTCCTCGGTAGCGGCACTCCTCTTGACCAACAGTGTACAGCATCCGATCAATGAGCTGTACAAAGCGATGAATCACGTAAAGGATGGACGCCTCCTGCAGGTGCAGGATGAATATTCCGATGAATTTTCTAAGCTGGTCGCCGGATTTAATATGATGGTGCGGGGGCTGCAGGAACGCGAGCAGCAGAACCGGCAGCTGCTCGACAGCTACTTCACGACCCTCGCCGTTGCCTTGGATGCCCGTGATTCCTACACTGCCGGTCATTCACTTCGGGTGGCGGAATACTCTGTCATCATCGGGCAATTGGCAGGTCTATCCGGACAAAGTCTTGATGATTTGCGGAAGTCAGCACTGCTGCATGATATCGGAAAAATTGGCGTCCCCGATAATGTCCTGTTCAAAGAGGGGAGTCTTACAGATGGAGAGTTTGACCAAATCAAAAGTCATCCGGTGCTCGGAGAAAATATTCTGCGCCAGATCGAACCGGTAGAGAAAATGGCTCCGTATTTAACCGGAGTGCGCTCGCATCATGAACGCTATGACGGCAAAGGTTACCCTGATGGGCTGGCGGGAGCGGATATTCCGCTGCATGGCAGAATTATTGCAGTAGCGGATGCTTATGATGCTATGACCTCGGACCGTCCGTACCGGAAAGGGATGGATCATGAGCGGGCGCTGATGATTTTGGAACAAGGCCGGGGCAGCCAGTGGGATCCTGAGTTCGCCGGACTATTCCTGGCTTACTTCGGGAAAACTGTAAAATCTGGCGAAAAACAGTATCCGGGCCGGACGGGGTAATCCAAGCAGTATGCCGTGAATGCAGCTACCTCCTAATATTTCTAGCGAAAGCGGATACTTCCATTTTGTGGAGGTGTCCGCTTCTCCTTGCGTGCCTATTTTGTGAACAGCTCTGTAAAACCGACAATTAACGACTACATTCATTGAAGGATTGAGGGTAGACCGTTATAATTATTAAGTCTGGATTTTAATTAAAAAATAAGGGAGAATTTTATGAAACGCGCAGATGTGCTGCTAATTTCCATCGTGCTGATTGCTGCGCTTGCTTTTCTCGTGCCAAGATGGCTGGACGATGATAAAGGCGGGCCGGGCAAGAATCTCGTGGCCAATATAACGGTGGACGGTAAACTGTTTAAGACAGTACAACTTACAGAAGAAGAGCAGACCATTGAAATCCGTACCGACCGGGGTTATAACATTTTGAAGGTACATGATTACGGAATCGAAATGTATGATGCGGACTGTCCGGATAAGGTATGTCTTGGTTTTGGACGGATCACTCAGCCTAAACAGACCATCGTATGTCTGCCGCACCGGGTACTGGTAGAAATTGCAGGGACATCGGGAGGAGATGAGATCGATGGCTATGTCCAGTAAGGAATCAGCAACGGCTTTGAAAAGAACGGTGATTATTGCGATTTTTGCTGCAGTTGCCGTAGTGCTGAGTATTGTGGAAGCCCAGATTCCACTCGCAGGAATGGGGCTGATGCCCGGAGCGAAGCTGGGATTTGCTAACATAATGGTTTTGACCTGTATTTTCTTTTTACGCGGACGTGACGCTTTTGTGCTGGTCATTCTGAAGACCCTGCTTACCGCATTTTTGCTCGGTACTTTCTCAAGTTTGCTCTTCAGTCTGTTTGGTTCACTGCTCAGTTTTGTAGTCATGTTCCTGCTGGTCCGCTTTGGCCGCAAGAAACTCAGTGTCATCGGAATAAGTATCGCCGGGGGACTCGCCCACAATACCGGGCAGCTGCTGGCTGCATCTATGGTATTTAACTCTGCGAGTATTTTATACTATCTGCCTGTATTGCTGGTTACAGGTATTGTGACGGGGATTCTTGTCGGCTTTGCGGTGCGTTATCTGGTGGCTTCACTGTCGAAGATTTCGCTGTTTGAAGAGTTTCTGAACTGACCGGGTCAGTAGCTGCGGAAGGATGACTAACATGAATGAATCTTACAAGGAAACGGAAGCCGGAGAAGAAACAGCAGTCATCTCTCTGGAGGGAGTGGCGTTCGGATATGATCCGGAGCACCCCATTCTGCAAAATATTACGCTGTCCATTCCTCAGGGACAATGGGTGAGCGTGGTCGGCCCGAACGGCAGCGGCAAGTCGACGCTGGTCAAGCTGCTGAATGACCTGCTGCCCAAAAGCGCAGGAGAGATCGTAGTCTGCGGACACCGATTAGAAGAGGCTAACATCGGAGCCATTCGCGGCTGTATCGGCATGGTCTTTCAGAACCCCGATAATCAGTTCATCGGTGCAACGGTAGAGGAAGACATCCTGTTCGGCCTGGAAGGGCTGTGTTTATCCTACACAGAGATGGACGAACGCCTCAAATTCTATACAGAGAAGCTGGGGATCGGCCATTTGCTGTCCAAACACCCGGGTGAGCTGTCCGGCGGTCAGAAACAGCGGGTTGCCATCGCCTCCATTCTTGCCATGAAGCCAGGCATCGTCATCTTTGACGAGGCCTCTTCCATGTTGGACGAGGGGAGCCGGGATGAGCTGCTGGATATCCTGCAGGGAATGCGTGATGAAGGGTATACGATTCTGATGATTACGCATGATGCCGATGAGATTCTGGCTTCTGACCGGGTGCTTGCGCTCCATGGAGGCACACTGGCAGCGGATGTGCTGCCGGCTGAGCTGTTTCGGAATCAAGAGCTGCTTACGAAATGCCATCTGCGCGAGCCTTATCCCTGGAGGCTTGCCCGTGAACTAGAGCGCTTGGGGATCCAGGTGGATGTTCCCGCCAGTGAAAAGGAGCTTATAGATACACTATGGCCATACAACTACAGCAAGTAAGCTATACCTACGCTGACCGGAGCCTATGGAAGCAGACGGCGCTGCATGATATTAATCTGAATATATTAAAAGGATCCATGGTCGGAATTGCCGGTGCAACAGGCTCCGGCAAGTCTACACTGCTTCAGCTGTTCAACGGGATTCTGAAGCCATCGGAAGGGACAGTCAGCGTGCTTGATGTAACCATCCGGGCCGGCGAAAAATCGCCGAAGCTGCTGCCGCTCCGCCGCAGGGTGGGCCTTGTCTTTCAATTTCCGGAGCAGCAGATGTTCGAAGAGACCGTGGAGAAGGATTTGATGTTTGGACCGCTTAATTTTGGCATGAGCCCGGAGGAAGCCAAACTGAGGGCCCGTCAGGCGATGACGGATATGGGTCTGGATCTTAGTCTGCTGGAACGCAATCCGTTCCGCTTGAGCGGAGGCCAGATGCGCAAAGCGGCGATTGCTTCGGTGCTTGCAATGGACCCGGATATCGTCGTGCTGGATGAGCCGACGGCGACGCTGGATCCTGTCAGCCGCGCAGAACTGATCAGCCTTCTGGAGCGGCTCTGCCGCGAACAGGGGCGGACGATTTATCATCGTAACCCACCGGATGGACGAGCTGCTGCCTTATGCCGATCACTGGGCGCTGCTGAGGGAAGGGCGGATTGCCTTTCAGGGGGGCGGGCAGGAGCTTGCTGCAGATCCTGACATTCTGGAGAACTGCGGGCTGACAGTTCCGCATTCGCTCCGGTATTGGCGGGCGGTTGCTGAGCGGTTCGGTCTGGAAGGCGAGAAGCCTTGCCTGACTGCTGAGAGCCTTGCTGCACGCATCGCCTCACTGCAGGGAGAAGCGGAGAGTAGTAGGCCTGCGGGAAAGAGGGATGGCTATGAATGAACGGCTGCTGCTTGGACGCAGCATTGAGACCGGGTCCTGGGTCCACAAGCTGGATGCCCGTTCCAAAATAACCGGGATGCTACTGTATTTAGTTATTATTCTGCTGTCGCATTCCTGGGCAGCAATGGGGCTGCTGGCTGTATTCTCGATTGCGGTAATGGCCTCGACGCGTATTCCGCTCAAATATTTCATTAAGGCTGCCAAGCCTTTGCGGTTTTTGATGTTATTTATTTTCATTGTACAGATTCTGTCGGTGAAGGAAGGCGATGTATGGCTCTCGCTGGGGTCTTTTTCGCTGTACGAGGACGGACTGCGTCTGGGGTCATTTTCGGTCATCCGCATGTTGTTTCTGATCACCTTTACGGCGCTGCTGACCTTTACCACGACACCGGGCAAGCTGAATCAGGGCCTCGAAGGTATTCTTTCCCCGTTCAAGAAGCTGGGTTTATCACCGGACCGGCTTACGATGATGATTGGCATCGCCCTGCGCTTCATTCCGACGATTCTCGATGAAGCGCAGATCATTCTGAAAGCCCAGGCCTCACGGGGAGCGGATCTCAAGGAGCTGCCGCTGAAGGAAAAAGGCCGGATGCTCGTATCGCTGCTTGTACCGGTTATCACCAGCGCCTTCCGGCGCGCCCAGGATCTTGTCTATTCCATGGAAGCACGCGGCTTCCGCATGGATGCCCCGCGCAGCCAGTATCACCGCCTGAGGTGGGGCATGGCTGATACTTTGTTCGTCGTTATGTTCGTCATCATGGGAGTTGCAGTAGCATTATTGTAATATTTTAGGGGGAAACAAGCATGGCACGTTATTTTAATGGCAGGGAAATTGAATTATTGGCACCGGCAGGCACGTTTGAGATTTTCAAGGATGTTGTTCAGTCGGCTTGTGACGCGGTGTATTTTGGCGGTCCGGTCCTTAATATGAGAATGATGCGCAAAGGCTACAATCTGTCGCACGAGGAAATTGCCCAGGCGCTGGTGATTGCCCACAATCTTGATAAAAAAGTGTACGTTACCGTCAATAACCTGTTCAGTGAAGAAGATGTGGAGGAAGCCAGAGAATACCTGCGGTTCCTGGACGAGGTTCAGCCCGATGCGCTGATTGTGCAGGATATGGCCGTGCTGGAGCTAATCCGCGAGATGGGGCTTACGGTCCCGGTTCATGCTTCAGTAATGATGAATGTCCACAACCTGGAGATGATCTACGCGCTGCGCGAGCTTGGGGTAAGCCGGGTAGTGACTTCGCGTGAGATGGATTTGCAGACGGCGAAGCTGCTGGGACAGAGAAGCGGTATGGAGCTGGAGTATTTCATTCACGGCGATATGTGTTCAGTGCACGGGGCCAACTGCTATTTCAGTTCCCAGGTGTTCGGGATGAGCAGCAACCGGGGCAAATGCATGAAGCCTTGCCGCTGGGATTACCGGATCAAGAAAGACGGCTATGTCTTCCCGGCAGAATATCCGCTGGCTGTCAAGGATATGTTCATGTATGAGCATCTGCCGGAGCTGATCGAATCGGGGATTACTTCCTTTAAGATCGAAGGCCGGATGCGTGACAAAGAATTTATGGTTAGGCTGGCGAACAGCTACGGTGAAGCCATTGACCGCTACATCAGTGATCCGGTCGGCTTTGACCGTACCGTAGACTCCAAGGAGCTTTACCAAAACCGCAAACGCGATTTTTCCACTGCTTATGCTTTTGGCAAACCGGGCTTATCGAATATTAACCGCCGTTATGAAGGTACAGGCAAATTTTACAGCACAGGCAAGGTGTTCAGCACACCTACTGCAGAGCGGGAATTGTCAGAGGACCGGGTAATGCAGCTGCGGGAACGGTTTGCAGAAGGTAAGAAAGCAAAATCAGCTAAACCTGAGCTTGCAGTGCGTGTGAATAATATGGAGCAGGCAAAGCTGGTGCTTGAACTGGGTGTAGACCATCTATATCTCCCGGGGGATGTATTTGAGCCGGATCTGCCGTTCACCAAACAGGATATTAAAGAACTTGGGGCGCTGAAGGGCCGGACGAAGCTGTACTTAGGGATGCCACGGATGATGACGGAGCTGCATTTTGATCAGTTCAGTCAATTGCTGAGCGGGGAACGCCTGCCGGTTGACGGGCTGCTGGTTACCAACTTAGGGGCGATTCACCGCTTCAAGGATATGGGATATCCCATGATCGGAGACAGCAATCTCAACGTTTATAATCATCTTTCCGCTGGTTTGTACACAGGGCTGGGTCTTCAGAAGCTGACGGTTTCAACGGAAATGACCATGGAGCATTTTGCCGCCTTTACCTCCCGCTGCGATCTGCCGCTTGAAGTTGTGGTTCACGGTACGCCGGCACTGATGTATATGGAGCATGATATGTTTGAGAACACAGAGGTTATGGAGCCGATTGGTGAAGAAGATAATCTGCATGTAAGCAACAATGTGCTCGTACTTAAGACAGACAAAGGCGAGAATCCGGTCTACCGTGACCAGTACGGCCGCTGCCACCTGCTGTTCTCCAAAGAACTGTGCTTCCTGCCGCTGCTGGGTGAACTGAGTGATCTTGGGATTGCTAGCTTCCGGATTGAAGGAGCAACTTATAGCACCAATGAATTGCGGACCATCATTACAGCTTATCAAGCGGTTATGGGTGGAACCAATGATAAAGAAGATCTGCTGGGCGGTTTGCAGCCTGTGTATGCAGGATATACCCTGGGTTCTCTGCAATTCAATTAATAACTAAAATTTAAAATACAGAGCTGCAGTAAATATAGCGATACATTTCAGATTACTAAGTTATATTTTTCACAAGTAATATGGGTGGTTAGGGGCATGCACGAACGATATAATAAGTAAAAATTGCCCTGGATCATTCCTGCAGGCTGTACCATTTCATAGATGAAAGAGAGGATATCTTGATGGAGCAATCACCATTCATCGGCAGAGAGGCTGTAGCCGCCAAACGCAAGCAATATTTCTATCCTTGTACAGCACACTTTTATCGTGATGCCCCGCAAGTAGTCCGGGGAAGCATGCAATACGTCTATGATGAGAACGGCAAGGAATACACCGATTTCTTCGCCGGTGTTTCTGTGGTGGCCTGCGGCCACTGCAACCCGGCTATAACGGCCCGCACCATTGAGCAGCTGCAGCAGCTGCAGCACACATCAACGGTGTATCTGACACAGCCGAACGTGGATCTTGCAGAACGGCTGGAAGCGGTGCTGCCGGGAGGCTTAAGCCGTAGCTTTTTTGTGAACAGCGGCTCCGAAGCTAATGAGGGGGCATTGCTGCTGGCTAGAATGCATACCGGGCGCAAGGGTTTTATTGCGCTGGAGAGCGGTCTGCACGGGCGGACCAATCTTACAATGAGCGTAACCGGCCTGCCAATGTGGCGGACGGACAAGTATCTGGATGAGGATGTTACCTTTATTGAACGTCCGTATCATCCTGAGCTGTCGCTGGAGGAGGCTGCAGCTCGCTCGGTTCAGAGCCTAAAGCGCGTTCTGG
>NZ_LN831201.1:142275-149937 GCF_001368795.1 Paenibacillus ihuae | reverse complement strand
CGCTCGGTTCAGAGCCTAAAGCGCGTTCTGGAAGAGAAGGGTGACAGCATTGCCGCAATGATCGTTGAACCGATTCAGGGCAATGGAGGCATGATTATGCCGGCACCCTCGTATTTCCGCGAAGTTAAAGCGCTGCTGGAGCAGTATGGTGTACTCCTGATTGACGATGAAATTCAAACCGGCTATGGACGTACAGGTGCCATGTTTGCGATGGAGCATTTCGGAGTCGTTCCGGATATCATCAGTATGGCAAAAGCGCTCGGCAACGGTGTTCCGGTGGCGGCCTTTGCAACCACGGATGAAATTGCCGGCTCGTTGAACCGTCCATCGGCCTCTACCTTTGGTGGAAATCCGGTGTCTGCGGCGACGGCACTGGCTGTCCTGGATTATATCGAGAGTGAACGGCTGCCGGAGCGTGCTGCAGAGCTGGGTGGACGTCTGAAACGCGGCCTGCAGCAGCTTCAGGCAATTTATCCTGTGCTCATCTCTGATGTACGGGGCACCGGCTTCATGCTTGGCGCCGAATTAACCGGCAATGCAGCGGTCCCTGCGGCCGAGCTGACGGATGATGTGCTGGAAGAGATGAAGGACCGGGGGTACCTGATCGGCAAAAACGGCGTGAACCGCAATGTTCTTGCCTTCCAGCCGCCGCTTGTCGTTACAGCGGAGAATATCGATGATATGCTTAAAGTACTGAATGATGTGCTGCTCCAAGCAGCTCATAGGCTAACTGCGGCCGTGCAGGCCGAGTAGATAAGCCGGACAGGAATCGAAGGTAAAGGACGAATGATATGGTTATATTGAATGCTTTCAAAACAACAGCCCTTAAGCTGAAAATGTTCAGCGAGCTGGTCATGTTCTCACATACGCTCTTCTCCCTGCCGTTTGCCATCATTTCGATGGTCTGGGCGGCAGGCGGATGGCCATCCGGCCACATGATGCTGTGGGGGCTTATCGCACTGATCGGGGCCCGCAATGGTGCCAATGCTTTTAACCGGCTGGTGGACCGTACCTTTGATAAACAGAATCCGCGCACCGCACACCGGCATCTGCCGCAGCGGCTGCTGGCCGAGAAAGAAGTTATTCTGTTTATCGTCATCAACTATGCACTGTTTATTGTTGCCTCCGGTATGCTGAACCTTCTCTGCCTGGTGTTGTCGCCGGTAGCGATTGTCCTGATCTCTACCTACTCTTATACTAAACGCTTTACCTTTCTCAGCCACTTGTACCTGGGATTCGTGATTGCTTCGGCACCAATTGGTGCCTGGTTCGCCGTGACCGGGAATATCGCGTTTACACCGTTTGTCATTGGCACGGTCGTTATGCTGTGGATTGCCGGCTTTGACATCATCTACGGCACACAGGACATCGATTTTGACCGGCGGCACGGCCTCTGGTCCATCCCGAGCTTCTTCGGGCTGGAGAACGCCCTGCGCATCTCCAAGGGCCTGCATTTCATCATGGTGATGCTGCTGCTCTTCTTGTACCTCTGGCGTGATCTGGGCTGGATGTACCTTGTGGGCATCGGCATAGCCACCCTGCTCCTGATGACGGAGCACAGGATTATCAAACCTTCGAACCGGAAGCTGATGAAGGTGGCTTCGTATAATTTGAATCAGGTGATCAGTATGGTGATATTGCTGTGTACGCTGATTGATTATTTTTATGTTAGCTAGGGGGCGGCGGCGGCTCGGTTAGGGTGCTCTGCTGCGAGGAATGTTTGGACTTCCGGCCGCTGTTATGTTTGGATTCCCTGATTGGAAACCGCTATTCGCGGTAGGAATCCAAACATAAAGGCGGACGCTATCGCTCCTACAGTTCCAAAATTCCTCTCCGCTCGCCTATACCTCGCCTGGGCTAACAACAAAAGACAACATGCCTACCCAGCAGGGGGGCGGCAAAAGGCGCGTAAAGGCTTCGGCTACGCGCCTTTTTGCTATGGGGAAAACAAACCCCTAAACCAAAAACCAAAAACCAAAAACCAAAAACCAAAAACCAAAAACCCCATGCTAAACTCACTCACGATCGCTGCGCTCCGTTCGGCTGGTTTAGCGGTGGGGGAAATTGGATACAAAAAAAGAGCCCGGGGGCTCTTTTTTGCGTTTGAGGTGAGGCGTTAAGTGTTTAAAAATAGGTTACATCAGTGATTAGTGGTCGCGCCCTGCAAAGTACTGCAGCAGAGTGTCCAGATCGGCATGGGCCGGATAATCGGAGAGCTGATGCGCGATGGCTGCGGCCTGATCCAGATAGCTCTGGCTGACGGCCTCGGTGCGGGCTAAGGCATCACTGCTGATGATGAGATCCAGTACATATGACACCTCTTCTTCGGAGGAGGCGGGGCCTATCGAACGAATCGCCGGAGCGAGCTTAGGGTCCTGAAGCGCAAAGAGCACGGGGAGGGTTACCTGGCCATGCCGCAGGTCGCTGCCGGCTGGCTTGCCCAGCACATCTGCGGATTGGGTGAAGTCAAGCAGGTCATCCTGTATCTGAAAGGACATGCCCAGCGCTTCCCCAAACGTATAAAGTAGCTGTGCGACTTCTTCTGAACTCTCCGTAGACAATGCGCCGACACGAAGACAGGTAGCCATTAGCAGGGCTGTTTTATTGCGGGATTTCTCCAGGTATTGCTCAAGCGTCAGATTATAATCGAAGGCATGCTCCATCTGCTGGTATTCACCAAGGCAGAGTTGAGCGGTAGCTACGGCTGACAGATCATGAACGTAGCGGTTTTTGTCTCCGGTATACTTGCTTAACAGCTCGATTACCCTGGCAGACATATAATTGCCGATATGAACAGCGGATAGGACACCGGTCTTCACATGCAGGGCGGCTCCGCCGCGCCGCAGCTCGGCATCGTCGATTATATCATCATGAATTAAAGAGGCTGCGTGTATAAACTCGGCAGCTGCGGACAGCTGCAGGGTTCTGCGTCCTGAAGGCTTGCGTCCAAATCGTCCGCCAATTATAACCATCAGCGGGCGGAGGCGTTTGCCGCCGGAGCCGACCAGCTCAAGAATGCTCTGGGCCAGCTGCGATTTTTTGGGAACATCCTTATCACGGGCCACGAGATTTTCGATTTCACGGTTAATTTCATTCAGATCTATATTCAAGGCTTCATGCAGCTTCATGTTTAGAATTCCCACCTGTCAAATGGCTTTGCTTGTGCGGCTTCGCTGGCTGCGCTCTTGGAGAAGGAACTCTTCGATTCCAGCCGCCGGATTTTGCTCTGCGAAGTCTCCATTTGAACGTCTGATCTGCAATTTCTTAATGGATGGAGCCAAATAAGCGACGAGGTCCAGCTCACGGCATTTCACTGCAAACTGCAGATAAAAGCTATACAAATAATCTCCGTCCAAAATGTTGCGGGTAAGTTCGGGATGATGCGGGACGCATTCCATATGGCGCTGTGCCGCCACGGTAAGAATAGTATAAATACCTAGCAAATGGACTTTGCGGTCATATTCCAGATCATGGCGTTCCAATACCGCGAGCAACTGCCCACATTCCGCCGGAGAGAGATACAATTGAATACCGGCGATAGGGGACATTTCAGTCTGTAAAAGCCGGAAGGTATCTTCAATGAGTTGTCTGTTCATTAAGCTCCTCTCCTTCATGTCGGTTTTGACGGAAGCAACCAATGCCCTGATTATCCCTACAAAACCATTCTTTAAAGCCTTGTTAAATAAGGAGAGTAATGTGTCCTAGGGACACATTACTCTTAAGAATATCTTATTCAACTGTATCACACATAAATCACATAATAATATGGTTAAATGAATTATGCCTTATAAATGGTGAAGATACTATTGAGGTGCATCAGTCCGTATACAGATACCAACGCCGGACGAGCGGAATTCTCTTCCATTGCTTCTTGAGCCAAGGCAGGACGTAGTAGTCAAGACCGAAGACGCTGCCCGATCCGCCGATGCAGGCAATAGCTGCTCCAACGTACCAGAGCATTTCTGTTGCTGCCATCTTGGTGGACCAGATCATAACGGCCATCGCTATGGTCGCCAATGCAGAAATAGCTGTGAACAGACCAACGATAAGCATAATACCGAAGACGATTTCGGCACATACCATGCCGATTTGGAACCATTTTGCCAAGAAAGTGTAAGAACCATCAGGGCTGTAGAACATCAGATCCATGAACCAGTTGGTAATATCATAGATGAAACCAGGAACAGGAAGTGCCGATACTGCTTCTTTAGCAGTAGATACTGCTGAAGCTGCTGACTGGGCATCTACCGTTGTTTTAACGGCATCTACAGCCACACTTGCTGCTGAAGTGGCATCTGCGTATGGAGCAGCAGGAATGAGGAAAATCTTATCGGGATCTTCCCAGATCTTCTTCAGCTTATCGATACCTTCATAGAGCCACATGCCGCCAAGCAGCATACGCAGCGGAACGAGCCAGAAGTTCGGTGAACGTTTGGAGAAGTACCCGCCTACGAAGCTCTTGCGGTTCTCTACATGGAAGAACTCGTGCATCATATAAGTCCATACTTTATTGAAACCTACTACCTGCGACAGATAGAACATGTTGATGAAATGCTTGGACAGCATAGCCATAAATCCGGTAAGCATAAACAGTTTGCCTGGAAGGCCAACGTTCGCTACGCCGTAGCGGCTGCCGATGGATACCATAGTACCGTGGAATCCTGGCTTGTAGGCTTTCTTAGCAGTGCCTTTGATATCCGCTGTAATGTTTCCGGCAATAATTGGAGCCGCTTGTTCAGCGTTCTCAACCATTTGCGGTACAGGGCGGGTCTCCCCTTCAGGGATGAAGAAGATGTTATCCCCAACAACATAAACGTTCTTGTGGTCAACACTTTCCAGATGTTCGTTAGTAACAATACGCTTGCGTCCTTGTTGTTGAACATCAAGATTTCCTACGATTTCAGAACCTTCAACACCGGCTGTCCAGACAATAGTCTGTGCTTCCACAATGTTTTTCTCGCCGAGTGCAACACTGCCAGCTCCAACTTCGGTGATTTTCGCGCTGGTTACAATCTCTACATTCAGCTTGCGAAGACGGGCTTCGGCTTTTTGAATCAGTTTATCCGGAAGGATAGGCAGAACCTTCGGAGCCATATCAGCGACGATGAGACGTACTTCGGAAGGATCAATAAAGAACTCCCTGCACAATTCTTCGCGTTGTTCCGCCATTTCTCCGACCAGCTCGACACCTGTAAAGCCGGCACCGATGATAACGAAGGTCAGCATGGAACGGCGTACAGCCGGATTCTTTTCTTTAGCCGCTTTGGTGTACATATCGCGGATTTGACGTTTCAGCGCAACGGCATCGTCATAGGACCAGAAAGAGAAGGTGTTCTCTTCAGCTCCGGGAATACCAAAGAAGGTTGGTTTGCTTCCTGTACCGATAACCAGATAATCATATGCATAAGTAGCTTTATCGGATTTAAGCTTTTTGCCTTTGAAATCAATATTGCTGATTTCATCAAGCACTACATCTACTTTAAGACCTGCAAAGATTTTCTTCAGATCAATCTTAATTGAATCCTCAGGCGCGCGGTTCGCTGAAACCTCATGCAGCTCAGTCAATAGAGTGTGATAGGGATTCCGGTCGATAAGTTTGATTTCTACATCTTTGTCGTTCTTAAATTTCTTTGCCAGTTTCTTAGCCGTGAGTACGCCGCCGTAGCCGCCACCCAAAATGACTATTTTCTTCAAGAGAAATTCACCTCATTCGTCTGATTAGCTGCAAGAGGTAAGCGAATAATTATTTCGCGCCTTCGAGTGCTTTTTCTGCAAGTGTAAAGTATTCGCCTACGTTGATGGATACGCCGGAAATTGCATCGGTTTTGCCTTCAGCATCCAAAGTAGGTGCGGTACCTTTATTGTCAAGGAAATACTTTTCAGCCAATGCGATTTCTTCATGCCATTCAGCAGAAGCGCCGCCGGCTTTCATGCCGTATTTGCCATCTACAGAGTATTGTTTCTTGTCATCGCCAGCAGCATTTACACCGCTGAAATTAGCAGCTACGATATTACCGTTAGCAACAGTCAGAGCTACAGTTGATTTCCAGCCGGATTTCGCATCCATTTCGCCTTCAGCTTTATATCCGCCGTCTTTGTAAGGACCAGCTTCAGTAGGGCCGGCAGCAAGAGCGGCTTGTGCTGCTGCTACGAAGTCGCTGACACCAACGGATACACCGGAGATTGCATCGGTTTTGCCTTCAGCATTTACAACAACTGCTGCCGGATCCTGCTTTTCAATCAGGAAGGCTTCAGCACTAGCAGCTTGCTCATGCCATTCAGCTTGGGCACCACCTTTGGATACCAGACCGTAATTGCCGTCTTCAGAAACTTTTTTCTTCAGGTCGCCAGCGTTCTTAACATTGAAAGCGTCCCAATCCGCTTTAGTGATTTTTCCGCCTTCGACAGTCAGCAATACGAAGGATTGCCAGCCTGTTTCTTCGTCAGCAGGTGCTGTTCCGTAGTAAGTTCCATCTTGATATTGTCCAGCCTCAGCTGTGGCATTACCGGAGTTAGTTGCTGCAGGAGCAGTTGTTTCAGCCGGAGCGTTGGTAGCGGCAGTGTTGGCAGCGTTGTTATTGTTGTTGCCACACCCAGCAAGCAGGGTACCAAGAACCAGTGCGCTCGACAAAATTACAGAAGCTTTTTTCATTTGTGATGACCTCCAAATTAGTTTAAAATATATATATTAAAATGTAAAACATTTTAATAGACTTGGAAGTGATAAATATCACTTTATAAATGACAAATGTCACTCTTATTATCGGCAGGAAACCCTTTTTGTTGCAGTACTTTGACATATATCAGTAAACATTCAATAAAATTTTAAACATCTTGTTTCTGCTCCGAAGGCATTTTAGCACAATAAATTGATCGTACATGTGAAAATAATCACTAAACATAAAATAATTTATCTGTATCTAATTTACCTGCATTTGGATTATATCAAATTTTAAAAGATTTGAATACTATATTAGAGACTATTATGTGACAAAATACGACTTCTATACTAAGCCCTGCTTAACAACCTACCGATTCAGTTCCTATGGCAGGGGGTAATACATCCTTAGCACGTGAAACTCTGAATATACCTTAAATTAGGGAAACTAAGGAGATGAACTTGTAATGGACAGCAATGTATTTAAAGGTAAATGGATGCAGATTAAAGGTGAGGCCAAAAAGCAGTGGGGCCAGCTTACCGATGATGATCTAGATGTGATTGATGGTGAAAAAGATAAATTAATCGGGAAATTGCAGGAGCGGTATGGTCATACCAAAGATCAGGCAGAGGCGGAGTACCGCAATTGGGAACAATCGGTCCGCAGTTAATTAAAATGAAGCTTCGGGTGATAGGGTAGTCATATTTGCATGAAGAGGCGGTGTCTTATGTACAAACCGACCGTCGTCACCGGCAGGATTATTGAAGTAAATGCTGATCGCGTGCTTACGCAGCAAGGAGACATGTTCTGCACCTATCATCCCCGGTATTATACATTTCCGGATGCAGAGATTTGGACACATGCCGAATGTGACCTCGAAGAGAAGCATGACCCGGACATCGCAACAGCAGACGGTATGCAGGTAACCAAGAGGCGCTGGAATCCGGTGTGGCTCTGGTTTTCACCTCAGAAAAAGAGCGTAAATCGAATTTGATTTGCGCTC
>NZ_LN831201.1:130858-142249 GCF_001368795.1 Paenibacillus ihuae | reverse complement strand
CTTAATAAAAGCTGTGGGAGTGAGGCTATGGAGTATTTGAAAATCTTTTTTATCAACACAGCCCTACTGATTACTTTGGCCTATCTGAGCAATTTAATATATAAGCATACCATTACATATGCACCTGAGCGGATGAAGAAGATAAGCTGGGTCATTCTGGCGATCTTTGCCGGTTGGATCAGCATTGTTTTTGGATATCGGCTGGGTGAGCATGCCATCTTTGATTTAAGGTATGTGCCTCTAATCATCTCCACCTTAGCCTACCCGCAGCCTTTTATCCTTATATTGATTGGCGTCGGCATCGGGGTTGCTCGGCTTACCTTTGGTATTAACGAGGCGGCAGTGGCGGGCGTACTTAACTTGTCCATTCTGGGGTTTGTCTGTGCCGCCCTCAGCTTATGGGTGCGCCGCTCGAATATGGCTTATTGGATCAAAAGACTGGTCGTGATTCTAGTTGTGAACTTAATGAATGCAGTCAATATTATCGCCTTTGGCGTGGTGCCGAATCGGATATACATTACGGATATAATGCCTATAACCTTATCTGCCGGGCTGGTGCTCAGCCTGCTGTTTGCACTAATTATCCGCGATTTCCAGCTCGATCTGCTGCGCAACGGACAAATTATAAGAGCAAATGAGCTGCTGTCCGCCCAGACTGAAGAATTGCATAAGAACAAAATTATTCTGGAGGAGAGAGCGAAGCAGCTGACGCTGGCTTCCCAATACAAATCAGAGTTTCTGGCCACGATGTCACATGAGCTGAGAACGCCGCTCAACAGTGTGATTAATCTGTCTCAATTAATAGAGGAAAACAATGATTCCCTGAACCGGGAGGAGACGAAGGAATATGCGGGGATCATTCACCGCTCGGGCGAGGATCTGCTGATGCTTATTAACGATATTCTGGACTTATCCAAGGTAGAGGCCGGTAAGCTGGATATTAACAAGGAAGATTTGAACGTGAGTGAAATTCCGGAGCTGCTGACGTTGCAGTTTAGTGTTGCAGCCAGGCTTAAGGGACTGGAATTCACGGTTACGCTTGACGGCCAGGTGCCGGAGGTCATTCATTCCGACCCTCAGCGTGTGCAGCAGATTCTCCGTAACCTGCTCTCCAATGCCTTTAAGTTTACACTGGAAGGACAGGTCTCGCTGAATATCCGCACGATTGAGCAGAAGGAGGGGGCGCTTCAGCGGCGCTGGATTGTATTCGATGTGCAGGATACCGGCATTGGAATTGCCGCCGAGAAGCATGACATCATCTTCGAAGCGTTTCAGCAGGCAGACGCAACGATCGGCCGCAAATATGGCGGAACCGGACTTGGCCTCTCGATCAGCAATGATCTCGCCAGACTTCTGGGCGGGTTTATCACGCTTCACAGTGAAGGAAAAGCAGGGAAGCAGGTTCTCTCTTTATTTGCCTCTATAACAGGTAAGGGGGGAGGCTTCTTCCGGCTCCAACATAATTTGTGATTTTGCTGTATTGACAGCAGGGTGATGCTGAGTAGAATGGAGCCAATGCCGCATCAAAGGAGTGTTATCACCCCCATGAACATCATGAGAAACAGGCTGCCGGGTATTCGTCCCAAACGTGTCCGCAAAGCTTCGGTTCACCGCAACAATCTTAGAGTCGCTACGTTTGAAGGGATACCATCGACTATTTTCCAGGTGCTGCTGCAAGGGCAGTTTTTAACTGGATTTCTGCTATATTTGGGGGCGAGTTCCAGCCAGATTGGATTTGTACTGGCGCTTACCACGCTGGTCAACGTAGCACAGATTGGTGTTGCTTTTCTGATTCAAAAGCTGCCAAGCCGCAAATGGGCGATGGTTACCTTTATTGGCCTGCATAGAGTGCTCTGGGCAGCGACTGGTCTTGTGCCTTTTGTCTTTCCTAAGGAACACTGGGTTACAGCTTTTATCGTTATGTATACCGTCGCCTTCATTGCCAATACGGCGGGGGGTATGCTATGGACCTCGGTCATTAGCGACCTGGTTCCCGCACGTGTAAGAGGCCGTTATTTCGGCATCCGCAATACGTTTCTGAACGCGCTCGGAAGTCTCGTGATGTACGGCGGAGGTATTGTGCTGGACCGGTATCCGGGCGGGCACGGATTTCTGATTTTGTATATCGTTGTATGGATATTCTCGGTTTCCAACATTATTGTGTTCTGCTTTTATCCGGATGTTCCATTTGAGAAGTCAGAGGAAAAAGAATTTCTGCCGATGTTTAAGAAACCGCTTCACGATAAGCTGTTTATGAAATCAACACTATTTCTTTCCGCCTGGCTGCTGCTGCAGAATCTTACCGTTCCGCTCTATTCCTATGTCATGCTGCAGCTTATGCATATTAACTATCAGACTTTATCGCTGCTGAATGTGTCCCAGACGATCTTTATGATGGCCAGCTTCTACGTCTGGGGCAATCTGAATGCCAGATACAGCAACAAAAGGCTGCTGCTCTGGACGCTGCCGATTATCGCGCTCTCCTCATTGATGTGGGGAATGCTGTCCGTACTGCCGGTGCTGCCTGTCCTGTTTGCGGCTCATATTATGTTTGGCCTGGGTGTAGGGGGATTTAATCAGCTGGCGTTCAATTTTATTATCGGGGACACCCCCAAGAAGGAGCGGCCGATGTACATGGCGATGTATGCGGCGCTCACCGGGCTGGCGGCTTTTTTCGGTCCGCTGATCGGAGGCAAGATTTACGAATGGATTATTACCTGGCCGGAGTGGACTCAAATCTACGGGATGCAGGTGGTCGTCGGGTTACTGATGATTGCGCTGGCGCTGCTGCTTGGCCGCCGGATTCTCAAGGATGAATAGAGAAAAGCCCGGGCATATGGCAACGCAAAGGGAGAGGTCGAAATGACAAGGGTAGCGGTAGTGCTTGGAGCTACAGGACTTATAGGCAAGGCGGTTACCCGGGAATTGCTAACCGGGGAATGGGATGAGGTGCGCGTGCTCGTCCGCCGTCCGCTCGAGCTGAACCATCCCAAGCTGAAGCAGATCCGTATGGACTGGGAGCAGCTAGGGCAATATAAGGAACAATTCACCGGGGTAAATGCTGTTTTCTGCTGCCTGGGCACAACGATCAAGAAGGCCGGTTCGCAGAAACAATTTGAGCGGGTCGATCTGGAATACCCGCTTGAAGCTGCAGCGATAGCTAAAGCATCCGGTGTGAAGCAGTTTCTGGTTGTTTCCTCTATGGGTGCAAGTTCCCAATCACGCAACTTCTACACCCGGACCAAAGGACGGACCGAGGACGGGCTGACAGCCGTCGGTTTTCATGGCCTGCACATCTTTCGCCCGTCGCTGCTGCTAGGGGAGCGGGCTGAACACAGACTCGGCGAGCAAGTTGCTGCCGTTATCATGAAGGCTCTGGATTTCGCGATGGTTGGTAAGCTGGCCCGGTACCGGGCGATTCCCGGGGATAAGGTAGCAAAAGCGATGGTGAATATTGCCCTTGCCAATACAGGCGGGGTACATATATACACGAACGAGGTTATCCATGTAATCGGCGGCCGGTGAAGGGTATGCAGAGTTTGCAATAAACCAAGTCAAGGACGTACAATGGGACATAAATCATCTGTACATAATGACATAGATGTCGTGTACACCTTAGGAGGAGCTTATTATGAGTAAAAAGCAGATAGCAACCACCCAGGCGCCAGGAGCAATCGGGCCCTACAGTCAGGCTATTGCAGCCGGCAATTGGGTGTACACCTCTGGACAGCTGGGTCTGAACCCGGAAACCGGAGAATTGGCAGAAGGGGTGCAGGAACAGGCCCGGCAGTCGCTTAGCAATGTAAAGGCTATCCTTGAGGAAGCCGGCGCTTCGATGGATCAGGTCGTGAAGACCACAGTCTATTTGAAGGACATGAATGATTTTGCTGCTGTCAATGAAGTGTACAGCACATTCTTCACTGAGCCTTATCCGGCCCGCAGTGCAGTAGAGGTGGCCCGGCTTCCCAAAGACGGACTGGTGGAAATTGAAGCGGTCGCACGCAAGAAATAAAGAGGTCCTTATAATCCTTATGGCATTATCTCTCAATGACTCTGTGCGAACAGAGACGTCGGGGGATTTTTTTGTGGGAAACAGATCGTCAAAGAGGCTGCCTTCCGTCCATGAGCAATCATGAACGGGGCGGCCTCTTTGTATACATACATGCCTGCCTATTCGCAGGACCGTTAGTATCTCCGGCGGCATGGTGTGAGCAGCAGCCATAGGCTATAGAGCAGCAGTAGGCCCGCCGTGACCGCTCCGGTTACGAATATGCTGCTGGTCTCCCGCTGCTCCAGAGCAATGGCGATGAACGCCCATACGAAAACCAGCGGATAGATAGGGTCACGATGAGGGAAACTGACAATTACTGCGAGTAAGGTGCCCACACAGAGCATAATCACAGCCCAGGCAGGATCGCTCAGGCCAAAGCCGTCCCAATTATTTTTCTCTAGCACGATACTGACATTGACGATGGTAGCAACTGAAATCCAGCCGAGATAAATGCTGAAGGGCAGGCGGATCAGCCATTGTTCACCTGTAGTCGGGTGGTCAATAGCTCGGGTCTTCCGGTAGATCACGATCAGCGAGATCAGAAGCAGAACCATAGCGGCCAGCGAAAGCTCGATGTATAAATAATGCCAGAGAAACAGCCAGCTCATATTAAAGATGCAGCTCAGCACGAACCAGATACCGATAGATTGAACGGAGTCCCTCGACCCGGTATTTGGGCGGAACTGATAAATAACGAATCCGGCCAGCAGCAGATAGATAACCGACCAGATGGAGAAAGCATAGCCTGCCGGTGTGAGATAGGTATGGTACATGTCGGAGATTTCACCGGTGCTGTTGCCCCCCAGCGGCAGGACTACAGACAATGTGTTGACTGTGATGACACCCAGGAAAAACAGCAGGTTCCACCACTTATAAGGATTGTTTCGCAGCATAATTAATTCACTCCTAAGCTTTATAGTGAAGACGTGACGGCTTGACCTAATAGAATATACCCGCTTTGCCGGCAATTTAGACTATTTTCCGAAAAAATGACTTACAGGTCATGAAATTGGCGGATAGCCGTCAAGCAAGTCGGGGTAATATGTATTTAATGCAAGAAAGATGATAGCAGGAGGGGAAAGCGAAGATGGAGAGCAGTGAAGCAATACGCCCTGAAAAGATGGGGCCGCTGGTGATGACAGAGACATGGAATACCCCGGGAAGAATCGTGTCCTGGGAACGTTCAGAGAACATCTACATTGTCCGCGGGGAATGCGGGGGAATGGTGTTTGTATTTTTAAGTGATGATATGTTCCGGATGAAGGTTTTTCGAAGCCAGGTGCCGGATCTGACGACAACCGAGGCGGTGCTGGCAGAACGCTGCAATCCCCATTTATTCCCGGTAGAGGAAACCGAAGAGCAGCTGATTTTTACGACTGGTGTCATTACGGTGGTCATTGAGAAAACGACTTTTCTGCTCCGGGTAGAGAATAGGGACGGTAAAGTCATTATGCAGCAGAATATGACGAGCTGGAATCCGCGCGGTGCCAGCCATGCTGAGTATGACATGCAGCCGGATTCGCATTTTTATGGCCTGGGGGAAAAATCCAGCTTTCTGGATAAGCGCGGGGAGCACTATACCAACTGGAATACGGATGTTTTTGCGCCTCACCTGCCTGAAATTGAAGCATTATACGAATCCATTCCGCTGATTATTCATATGCACGGCGAACTGACCTATGGATTGTTTCTGGACAATGCCGGACGGAGTGATTTTGATATGCGCTCACACGGGGTTGCCTTCACGATTGGCTGCTCCACGGGCGCTTATGATATTTATTTTATTAACGGGCCAGAGATGAAGGATGTGGTCAAAAGATATACAACGCTGACCGGTCGGATTACGCTTCCGCCCAAGTGGGCGATCGGTTATCATCAGTCGCGTTATAGCTACATGAATCAGAAGGAGGTGCTGCAGCTTGCCCGGACCTTCCGTGAGAAGAATATTCCCTGCGATGTGATTTATCTGGATATTCATTATATGGACGAGTACCGGGTATTCACCTTCGATCCTGTAAACTTCCCGGAGCCGGAGAAGATGATTGCTGAGCTTGGCGAAATTGGTGTGCGCATCGTGCCGATTGTAGATCCCGGTGTCAAAAAAGACCCCAAATACCAGGTATATAAGGAAGGGGTGCTGAATAAGCATTTCTGCCGCAGGCTTGAAGGCGATATCTTCTTCGGTGAGGTCTGGCCGGGCATCAGCGCATTCCCCGATTTCAGCGACAGCCGGACGGCCGAATGGTGGGGGGACCTGCATAAATATTATACTGACCTCGGTATTCAGGGGATCTGGAATGATATGAATGAACCGGCGGTATTCAATGAGTCCAAAACGATGGATCTTGATGTCATGCATTTTAACAACGGGCGTCCGGTGACCCATGAGGAATACCATAATTTGTACGGGATGATGATGTCCAAGGCGACCTATGAGGGGCTGGTGGAGCATATGGCGGGTGAGCGTCCTTTTGTGCTGACCCGGGCGGGTTATGCAGGCATCCAGCGGTATGCGGCCGTGTGGACCGGGGACAACCGCAGCTTCTGGGAGCATATGGCGATGGCCATTCCGATGGTGCTTAATATGGGGCTGTCCGGGCTGGCTTTTGCCGGACCGGATATCGGCGGCTTCGCCCATCATACCTCGGCACAGCTGCTGGTGCGCTGGACACAGATGGGGGTCTTTTTTCCTTACTGCCGGAACCATTCCTCTATTGGTACGCTGCGCCAGGAGCCGTGGTCCTTCGGCGGGGAAGTGGAAGGCATTCTCCGCGAATTCATCGGCCTGCGGTACCGCTGGATGCCGCATATCTATAATCTGTTTCGTGAAGCGGAAATCAGCGGCCTGCCGGTAATCCGTCCGCTGATTCTGGAGTACCCGCGTGATCCGCGTGTGACCAATCTGTGTGACCAGTTCCTACTCGGTGAGAACGTGCTGATTGCCCCCGTCTACCGTCCGGATACGGATCACCGCTCGGTATATTTGCCGGAAGGCTGCTGGCTGGATTACTGGGACGGAGAGATTCATGAGGGCGGGCGGCATATCCTTGCGGCAGCACCGCTGCACATCATGCCGATGTATGTGAAGGCGGGAACCTTTGTCGCCGAAGGGCCGCTGAAGCAGTATGCGCTGGAGGAAGTCCAAGAGACGGTTACCTTCCATTTGTATGGTGCGGAGCAGGAGGAAGAGTTCTCTGCCTTGTTCACCTTGTATGAGGATGACGGACACAGCTTTGGCTACCGCAGGGGTGAGTATTCACAGCTCATTGTCCAGGCTGAAGGGACGGGAGACGGGCTGCTGCTCAACTGGTCCTATACAGCCGATGCGTATAAGCCGGTGCGGGAAATGCTGCGGTTTGCCCTCTGCTATCCTTTTTTCAAGGCTGATGCTGTAGACGGACTGCCTGAGATCAGTCTCGAAGAGCTGGAGCAAGGACGCAAGGGCTGGACGCGCAACGGTAAGAACGGAGCGATTATTATTCAGACCCCGGAAGAACAGGGCGGCGGGGGACTACGGATCAGAGCGGCAGAATAACCTGTGAAGAAGGAGGAATGGGCTGCCCTTAGCGGGTGGCCCCTTTTCTTGAAAAATCATTCCGGATTTTACCATATTATCAAATCATCCCTATACAGTGCCGCTAGAAGGCAGGATTAACTGCTACTTCTACATAAAATTACAGAAAAAATGCAGAAACGTTTTTAAATCGCGGCTTTTTCGTATAAGATGAAGGGATGAAGAATTTGTTCCGGTTCAAAATATATTTCTCGCGGAGAAGGATACGGTCCCCCAAATGGAACGGGCTGGCTCTTTCTGTTTGCTTAAAGACAGGAGATCACCAATGATTAAGCATCTGTATGCAATATGGTTAGGGGATGTTTTATTTTGCTTCTCCGGTGAAACTTCAGAACCTAAGGTCGACGCATGGACACGCGTGATCAAGAAGCTGGAGTTCCGGGGAGGAGGGCGTCCTTTTGCGGGTGCTGCGCTGCGGCTGGCGGAAGTGAAATATCCGGTTGCTGCTCTGACGGAAGGGAGGACGGCGCGGCGCGGATTGCCCGGGCGTACACTTGAAGGGCTTGCCCTCACGCCGAAGGATGCGTTTGAGCTGCTGCTGGCCTGGGATGAAGAGGTATGCCGTGACCAGGGAGTGGAAGCAGGCGGCGAACTGCGCTACTGGGCGGCTGCAGCCAGGTTCGCGCTGGAGCGGATGGGCACAGGCGGGATTGTGCCTGGCGCCATGCCGCCGCGCCCAATGGGCTCCCGCCGCAGAGGCGGGGAGCAGGCAGCTTCCGCCTGCTGGTCCCCGGCTTTCCGGAATGAGGCGGACAAGGAGTTTTTTATGCAGCTGGCAGCGTCCATGCCCGTGCTGGCACTCGGAACCCATGTTGCCGAGGAGGGGGATTTGTCTTCGCGTGAAGATGCCGGGGGCTATGTGCTGTATTCCTTCTTGCAGGCAGTAATGACTGCAGAAATCAAAAAAATTGTTGCAGGCATAGAAAGTCAACTCGTCCCTTATAAGGCGAATTACCGCCGCGGAACCTCGCCCCTGACAGAACTGTGGTGGAACAGTCTGCTTACTGGCAGCCGGGATATTCCGGTTCAGGGAACGCCCGCTGAGGTGACTGAACTGCTCTCAGCGGTAAACGGGACCGCAGGAAGTGAAGTGCCGCATGCCGAGTCAGAGGAGGAGAATGCCGGGCAGCTTAGTCTGGGACTGCGTCTGGAGCCGCCAGCAGAGGAGAGCGAGCTATGGCGCTTGACCTTCTGGGCAGAGAGCCGGGAGGAAGGGGAAGTCTGGCTCCCGGCTGCGGCAATCTGGAGCAGTGCCGAGCGCGAGTTCACCTTGTGGGGCAAGCGGTACCGCAATATCCAGCAGCAGCTGCTGTCTGCACTGGGGCGGGCAGCAAGAATATCCCCGGACATTCAGCGTGCGCTGACGGTTCCGGCCCCGACGGGCGCCATACTTGAGCCGGAGCGCCTCTACTTCTTCCTGAAGGAGAGCGTGCAGCAGCTGCGTGAGTGGGGCATCACTATACAGATGCCCTCACGCTGGAGCCGTGAAGGGCGGCGGCGGATCGGGATGAGAATGAAGATGCAGCCCCCTCAAGGCACAATGGACGGTCCTGCACAACCGTCGCTGGGTATGGAGGAGCTGATCTCCTTCCGTATCGAAGCATCGCTTGGCGACAATCCGATCACTGAAGAAGAGTTGAATGCCCTGGTGGAGGCGGGAGTGCCGTTCGTGCGCTTCCGGGGAGAGTGGATCGAAGTGGATCCCAAGGAGATCCGCCAGGTGCTGAGATATATGAAACGCCATGAAAGCGGAGAAATGTCGGCAGCGGACTGGATGCGTCTGGAGGCAGAGGATGGGGAGGAACGGCTCTGGAAAGGCATGTCGGTTACAGGCATGGAAACGTACGGGCTGCTGTCCTCTCTCATGCACGGTGATATTCTGCGCAGTCTTCCGGTACGCACAGTGCCGCCTAGCCTGCATGGGACACTGCGGCCTTATCAGGAGCGGGGGTTTCAATGGCTGGCTGCACTCAGCGGGCTGGGCTTTGGTGTATGCCTGGCTGACGATATGGGGCTTGGAAAGACCATTCAGGTCATTACCTGCCTGCTGGACCGGGCCTTGACAGCCCCGCCTGAAGAGAAGCGGGAGCCGGTGCTGATTCTGTGCCCGACCTCACTGCTCGGGAACTGGCAGCGCGAGCTGCAGCGCTTTGCGCCGTCGCTGAGCGTGCATATTCATCACGGGGGAAGACGGGTGCGCGGTGAAGGATTCATAGAGCTTGCTGCCAGTCATGAAATCGTGCTGACCACCTATCACTTAGCCGGCCGGGACAGTGAAGATCTGGCGGGAGTTCGCTGGTCCACGGTGGTTCTGGATGAAGCACAGTATATCAAGAATCACCGCACGAAGCAGGCGCAGAGCGTGATGAAGCTGTCGGCTCCGCACCGGATTGCCATGACGGGCACGCCGGTGGAGAACCGGCTCGGTGAGCTATGGTCCATTTTTCATTTTCTCAATCCGGGTTATCTGGGATCGTATCATTCTTTCCGCCAGCGGTATGTTTCCGGCGAAGGCGGGGAGCGGCTGCAGGAGCTGCACCGTCTGGTTTCGCCATTCCTGCTCCGGCGGCTAAAGAGTGATCCGGACATTTCTAAGGATCTGCCGGAGAAGCTGGAGCTGAAATCCTATTGTCCGCTGACGGAGACACAGGCGGCACTGTACAAGGGCGTAGTCGACGAAATGCTTGGCGTGATCGGCGAACGTTCCGGCATGGCCCGCCGCGGGCTGGTCCTCTCATCTCTGACCAAGCTGAAGCAAATCTGTGACCACCCGCAGCTGTTCCGCAAGGAAGAAGGGCGGAGCCTGCGCAGCGAACAATCCGGCAAAATGGAAGTGATGTTCGAGGTGCTGGACAGCATCGCCGAACTTGGGGAATCTGCGCTCATCTTCACCCAGTATGTGGCGATGGGTGAGCTGCTTGTCAGCAGATTGGCCAAAAGATACGGCAAAGCGCCGCTGTTCCTGCATGGCGGCATTCCCAAACGGGAGCGTGATGAGATGGTTCATGAGTTCCAGGAAGGCGAGGGTCCGGCATTCTTCGTCCTCTCGCTCAAAGCGGGTGGTGTAGGGCTGAACCTTACACGGGCCAATCATGTGGTGCATTATGACCGCTGGTGGAATCCGGCCGTTGAGAATCAGGCGACCGACAGGGCCTTCCGTATCGGGCAGCACAAGAATGTGCAGGTGCATAAGCTGATTTGCCAAGGCACGCTGGAGGAACGGATTGATGAACTGATCGAACGCAAGAAAAACCTCTCCGAACAGGTTGTCGGTTCCGGGGAGAATTGGCTGACCGAAATGTCCAACCATGAGCTGCAGGAGCTTATTGAGCTTCAAGGCCAGGACTGGATGTAAATAAAGGTAATACAGATTCAGTAAAGGAGGATTATCCATGAGCGAACAGCCGGAACTGAGGCTAGTCATCGAGCCGGGTGTTATCAAAGTGCTGGAGATGCAGGGGTTACTCCAAGCAGCGGAAGCACCGGGGACAAGATCCGGCGGCGCAGCGGCCGCCATTCAGGAGCAGGCGGTAAAGCCGGTTCTCTCGTTGGAAGTTCCGCAGTGGTCTGCTGAACGGAAAGAGGAAGTGCTGCAGAAGCTTGCCGGACATCCGGGTGAACTCTACGAACTCCTGCAAGGCAGAGTGACTGGCGGTGTGGCCGGGCTTCAGCTGCTGCCGGCTGAACTGGATCCGGCGGGTTACGCCAGGAACCCCGAAGCCCAGCAGCCGGGGTGGCTACTGGACTGGGTTAAGAAGCGGCTTGC
>NZ_LN831201.1:124302-130832 GCF_001368795.1 Paenibacillus ihuae | reverse complement strand
GTTCCTGCTGCGCGGAATGAGCAAGGAGGAGCTGCTGGGCGCTGTATTTGCTCTCTGGACGGAAGAGGAAACGGCCCTTCAAGATGAGGCCCATACGGCACCGGGTGGTGTGCTTGCTGCAGAGCTTGCCCGGCTGGAGCGGAAAGGCCCTGCTGTACCCACCGGGGAATGGCTGGCGGAGGCGGCAGCCGAAGGCTCGCTGCACCAGCCGGGGCCTTTGTTTCGTGAGATTGCTTCCCGTCCTTTTCCTGCCTCGCCGGTCGTGGCGAAGGTGACGGAGAGCTGGGAGGCTTTATTGCCGAATACGCCCAGGGCAAGCGAAGGTCTTACTCTAATCATGCGGCATGTGGCAGAATCCGCCGCCCGCCGGGCGGCGGTTGATCAGAAGCCGGACTAAGGCACCGCAGACGCTGTGGACCGTAATATTCATGGCCCTGTCGTAATCATTCCCCAACCGGACAAAGTTGGAATCTTCGGCCGCCAGGTTGACCCTGTATTGCTTGAGTCGCTTCGTCAGGCGGACGCTGCAAAGTCTGCTGATTTCGCTCAGCTTCCGGTAAGGGAGATCCGGTAGACGAAAAAGGCCCTTGGCCTCCTTTGGCCAAGGGCGAAGATTCTGTTTTAAACAAGGAGAAGAGCATTAGGTTCGCGGATATGTTTCTGTATTAATAGCGATTTACTGTGTAGTTGTTCTCGTAATTATTATCCCAGTACGTTTGTCCAATTGCGGTGTAGGAGATAGCGTACTGAATTTGCGTAACACTTGGGTCAATATTATTAAAGCTGAAATTCCAGATTTCTACGCTGCCATCGGAGTTCCCCGGCATGGAGTAGCTGGCGTATCCTTCCCTGGTTGTATTCCAGTTATCGGTTGTATACTTGATTTTAACTTCTTTGCTGTAGTCTAAATTTTTGACATATATACTTCCCGAGAAGGTGTTCTTATATAAATCATCGTAAGCGCGAAGGACTTGCGGTTTACCAAGAATGGTTGAACTTTCATTAAAACGGCTGACGGAATAGTTTTGTCCGTTGTTATTGTCCCAATACGTTTGTCCATTGACTTGATACTTAATTGCAAATTGAATCGTTTGGGCATTTGTGAGCTGCGGATTATTATTGTTCATGATATCGGTGGAGACCATAAAACCCCATTTTTCATGTGTAGAGTCCGTTGGGGCTTGATAGGAGGCGTTCGTATCATACCACTTACCGTCTCCAGGAGTATAGTGAATAGTTACAGTTTTCTGGTAGCCCAAGTTGCTTACTTCGATATTGCCGCTGAATCCAACGTATCCATACTTGTAAAGATATAGATTGGCTGAAGTCAGTTGAACCGGCTGGTCACTGGCAAAGACAGATTGTGCAAACGTTAGCACAAAAACGGCTGCCAAACCGAAAATCGAGAATCTCTTCATCATTTTCTTGAACATTTTACGACATCTCCTATTTTTTGGTATGAAATTCAGGGTAAATATACCATAGCGTGTACCAGGAATAAACATATATTATGTGAATTTTTGATGTAATGGATATATTTAGTTCTTATGGATTGCATCCGTAGAGCAAACGTTTGCATTTTTATGTAATCTTTAAGAAAGTCTCTGGAGTACGGTGGACGGAGACTATTCTAGGACAGAACGTCCTTCTAAGAACCAGCGGGCGAAGCAGAGGCAATTGGAGAAAAACAGCAAGGCAGTGCGGGAACAGCATCATAGCTGCTCCCGCACTGCCTTGTTTGATTTCCGTTCTTGCTATCCCTGCAGGGAGGACGGGACTATTCTCCAGCGGGACTGTCTGTGGGGCGGCTACCCCCGGACAGCTCAAGAATTTCGCTGCGCAGGCGGAGCATCTTCTGATCCAGCTCGTCTGCGGCACGAGCCGCTTCCTTCAGCTCCTCGGCCACATGCGGAGGCAGCTGCTTATCGAATTTATAGTAGAGGATATGCTCCATACTGGCCCAGAAGTCCATGGCGAGTGTCCGCAGCTGAATCTCTGCCTTCACCCAGCGGGTTCCATCAAGCAGTACGAGCGGGATGGCTATAATGACGTGAAGACTCTGATAACCGTTCGGTTTAGGCTGGGCGATATAGTCTTTGATCTCCAGTACCCTGATATCTTCGCGGACACACAAATGATCTACCAGCCGGTAGATATCCTTTACAAAGGCGCAGACAATCCGCATGCCGGCAATATCATGAATGTGCAGCTCCATATTCTCCAGGGTGAACTCATGCCCTTTGCGTTGCATCTTTTTCAGGATGCTTTTGGGTTCCTTAATCCGTGACTTGATATGCTCGATCGGACAGTAGCCGTCGCGCACCTGCCATTCCGTTTTGATTACATCAATTTTATTCTCAAGCTCGTTCAAAGCATGGCGGTAAAGTGCCGGCAGGGTTTTGAAATCCTCGACCTGTCTGGCGAAATCCTCACTGCTCTGCCACGTCTGCAGATCCTTGACATGCACCTGCAGCTGATTCAGTGTAACTTGTGTACTATCGTCTTCTTTCACTGAGACTCTCCCGGGTTTCATTATTTGTGACTATTCCAGTTTAACCGATTTTAGGCCCTGGAAGCAAAATAACATCCGACATCCCTAGCGGGTTACCGAAAGAACCGGACGGGTTAGCGCTTGAAACGGCCCGCACCAAAAAAGCGGAAACATTCTTTCCACATCAGCGTATTAGCACACATAAAGAATGATTATCCGGCGTAATTATTTGTTCGTAGGTGATCCATCACCATATCCCTTGTCCTCATACCCCGTATTTTCCAGTTTAGAAAGCACGCCCAGCTGCTCGATAGTTTGCTGTGTCTTAGCACTTCCAACGCGGTGCAGATATCTGTAGAGCCTGATGGTTCCATTATCAAACTGTTCGGCAGCATCATCATGATCGGCGGATTTATAGGGCACGGCGGCGCGGCGGAAGGCATAATTATCTTCTTGCCCCAGATTCTGAAGCAGATCTTGAAGCACTGTCAGCTCATCCTTGGATACCAGCACCTCAAATTCATTGGAGTCACCGGGTACATCCCGGATAATTCCGTGATTCACAGAAACGAAATAACTTGTTTTGGGTTCGTCCGGCAAAGTGAATCCCTCCCTCTTTGTTTCGGTAAGGTTCGCGTGCGGGTTATGTTTACTAATTTACACAGAACGACAAATAATGAATCTATTCGAGACTTTTGGTATGATAGAAGCACGTTTCCGGTAATGCGCGAAGCGGTAAGGTTCATCTGATCTTTTTTGGCTAATTATCAGCCCTATTCTCACTCTGGAGAAGGAGGAACTACAATGAATATTCTGCAACGCATTAAAGACGGTGCCAGCCGGGTGAGTGAAAAAGCGCAAAGCTCGGTGGAAATAGGTAAGCTGAATGGGCATATTTCCGATATTGAACGCGAGATGGAACTTGAATTTATGAAAATGGGCAAGCTTTTCTATGACGGGTACCGTGCAAGGGATCTGTCGGTGGCCGAAGGGAAAATGGTGGAGCTGTCTAAGCTTTGTCTAAAACACCAGGAGCAGATTGATGAACTGCGCTTCAAGATAGCTGAGCTCAAAAATGAACGGCTGTGCGTATGCGGCAATGTGGTCGCGCTGGATGCGAATTTCTGTCCGAAATGCGGTCATAGGCTCGAGGCGCCGGCTCCCAAAAAAGAAGCACCAGCCGTAACGATCCGTACGATTCATGATGATGAGGAAGATCAATACTATGGTGAAGATGAACTGACCGAGGAAGAAAAAGAGTTAGCGCTGAGAACAGAGCAGCGGACCGAGCACCGGACCGTGTACACCGATGTGCTGCATGATGACGAGGAGCTTGAGGCACAGAGGTATGCCGTCCATATCCCGGAGAGTGAGCGGGGGCGCCGGGAAGCTGACGAGCTGGAGCGGGAGCGGGAAAGACAGCTTGAGCTGGACCGCCGCATCCGGGATTGGAAGGCTGGTGAGCACTCAGAGGAAGCGGCGGCAGTCAGCGAAGGAACCGTCCGGGACATCGTCAAATGCCAAATTTGCCGGGCAGACCTGCCTAAGGGCTCGATGTGGTGCCCGCGCTGCGGTTCAGAACAAATCTAGTAACAGAGTACTTAGATTCACCGACTAAGCTTGTAGCGTATTAGGAGGACAACATAGATGGAACAGTTGCTGCTGCATCTGCGCAATTTGGGATTCACGGAAATGGAATCCAAAATTATGGTCGAGCTGGCTACCAAAGGCGAGGCTTCGGGCTACGAAGTGGCAAAGCAGCTAGGAGTATCAAGATCCAATGTATACGCCGCGCTTCAGCGTCTGACGCAGCAAGGGTATGTGAGATGCGGAGAAGGAGAGCCTGCACGTTACAGCGTGCTGGATCCGGAAGAGCTGGCGACCATGATCTCCGCCGGGTACAGGCTTCACTGGCCTATATGGAGAGTGAAATGCCGCGCGGCGGTCCGGTTAGCCCTTCGTTCTATAATATCGAGGGTGACCGCAATATGCTGGGGGCGCTGATCCGCCAGCTGAATTTGGCTGAGAAGGAAATTGTGGTGGATGTGTGGCGGGAGGAAGCCTCCCTGCTGCGCAATGAGCTGGAACAGGCGGAGCTGCGTGGAGTGAAGCTACTGTGGGCCTTTGATGGCGGCAATGCAGCTCCGGCCCCGTATCCGGTCTGGCCGCCGCTGGGCGGGAAGGCGCGCAGGGGCGGAGGGCGGAAATTCTCGTTTGTCATTGACCGGAGCTGGTGCATGCTGGGCATGCGTTATGAGGACGGTACGGCCCAGGCGGTAGTGACCGAGCATGAGGTGCTGATTGAGCTGCTCCTGAACCACTTTTCGCAGGAAATGGTGCTCTTCGAGCTTGAGGAAGATATGGGGCTTGAGCTGACACAACGATATGGTGAGCGTTACAGCCGCATTTACAGCAAATATGTGATGCATGATAAGGATACGGATGAGCACGGGAAGGATCAGGCGGAATAGCTCCGGGCAGGCGCAGCCGACATTAAGCTGGGGAGGTGAGAAGCGTGGAATGTATTGTTCATTTTGATGTGCAGCATCCCGAAGGCGCCAAGTCATTGCGGGGTCTGCTGTTTCTGGAGGAAGGTAAAACGCCGGGGGAAAAAGAGCTGATCGACATGTTCAAGGACATGAAATTCGATGTTCGGCTGGAAGACCGTGAGAAGCTGATCTTCAAGCCGGTGAATCCGGCAGAGAAGTATTCGGAAATCCGGATTACAAGCTATGACGGCGGCAAGGCAGGCAGCAAAGAGGATCACGACCTGAAGTCTATTGTCGGTAATCTGCTGCCGCAGAAGCCGACCGGTCTGTAGAAGAAGGATACCAGGGTCCATTTGAATCTGAGGAGAAAAGAGGGAGCACGAATGGAATTGTTGAGACAGAAGGTCATCAATGAAGGTATTGTTCTCGGTCAAGGTGTGCTCAAGGTGGATTCTTTTCTGAATCACCAGATGGACCCCTTTCTGATGCGTGAGGTCGGCCGCGAATTTACCCGCCGCTTTGCCGGAGAAGAAGTGACCAAGGTGCTGACCATCGAATCCTCCGGGATCGCACCCGGTATTATGACGGCGCTGGAGCTTGAGGTTCCGCTGATTTTTGCCCGCAAGCAGAAGTCGCTGACTCTGACGGAAGATATTTACGTGGAGACCGTCTATTCTTTTACGAAAAAAGAAAGCAATGATATTACCGTTTCCAAAAAGTTCATCGCCCCCGGCGAACGTGTGCTGATAGTCGATGACTTCCTCGCAAACGGGGAAGCGGCCTTCGGATTGGCCCGGATTGTCGAGCAGGCAGGCGGCACAGTCATAGGCATCGGCATCGTGATCGAAAAGGCCTTCCAGCCGGGTAACCGGCTGCTGAAGGAAGCAGGCTACCGTGTAGAATCGCTGGTGCGCATTGCTTCTCTGGAGGATGGGCGTATTTCATTTGTGGAGGAAGATGGAGTGCAGGCGGGCTGAGCACTTCGTGCGGTGCGGGAAGCCTGGTAATCTATAAAATGTGTACACATTCTTAGTTAAAAGCCTAAAGAGGGGAATTCCAGCCGTTGCTGGAGTTCCCCCTCTTTGGGCTTATTTATCTATCTGGTGCGGCCGCAAATTTGGTGTATAACGGACGGAGCCCATAGAGACCTATACTAGATCTTCACCGTCTTTGTTGCTGCCATGGAGCGGCATGAATGTCTATTGCACTTTATGCTGCAGAATACGCCATTTCCGAGGTGCGAATTGAATTCTATTGCATTTCATGCATTAGAATCAGGAAAATAGCAGTCACAAGTAGGTATTAAGGAAAATCTACTGTACAAACTGCAACAGAATGTTCTTTAAGCTGCTGTACTGCTGCTTGTGATTGTGCTAAGTGCAGCAGATTCCAATGGAGAATGTCTTGCCTCCATGAGGTGCCGGACCGGTTAATTGATCCGGCATGGCAGGATCACCCACTCGCCTGGCAGGAGCCGGCTTCAGCGGCTCCGACCTGCGCCGCGGCGGCCAGCGGCGTCAGCACGCGCAGCGCGCCCGGCTCGCAGCGCA
>NZ_LN831201.1:115229-124265 GCF_001368795.1 Paenibacillus ihuae | reverse complement strand
GATCGTGCCGTCGCCGCCGATAACGATCGCGGCGCGCCAGTCCTCGCGGCGGGCCAGGGCATGAAGCACCTGCGCCTCGGCCTGCTCCGGGCTCCGGGTGAACAGAGCCTCATGCGCGATGCCGCGCGACTTCAGCAGGCCCTCGACGGACTGCCAGGTACGCTGTCCCGCACCGCCGCCGGAAGCGGGATTTATGATCAATAAATACATGGATGTTCCTCCAGCCTGTAGATTCCTGTATGTCCTGATTCCATTGTACGGAGTAGACAGGCAAAAGGGAATCTCAAAAACCTGGATCTCCGCAGATGTGCGCAGATCACAGGTGGCGGAGCTGGCTTTCTGCCAGATCTCCCGCCCAGGGAAGCTTATACCATCTTCCGCCCAGGGTGTGATAAATCATGAGCAGCCAGATGGCAAAGCTGCATAACGAAAGAATAGCTCCGATCAGTGCGCCGAGCAGGGGGATGAATCCGCTCATTACATGAACGATCATCAGCAGGCCGAACGTAATCAGAGACTGCAGCGCATGAAAGAGCACAAAGCGGCTGCGTTTCTCCAGGGCAAGAAACACGATACCGCCGATGAATGGGAAGAAGTAGCATACACAAGCAGCAATATTTTCGGGCAGTCCTGTGGAAGATTTGAATGGGGACAAAGCGCTCACTCTCCTTGTACTTGGAGAAGAAGGGGGTAGCCTGGCTATAATTTCGTTAGCCAGCCCCTTGCTCCTTCTTCACTAGGAGCCTATGATTTGCCCGTACAAGGTATGTAACCGGTTTTAGAGTTTCATTGCCGGAATGACATACTGCTCAATCAATCTGCGCGGATTCTTCCACCGGTTTACTGCACTTTCTGCGGTGAAAATGACGGCGGCATTCAGGTCCGGCAGCAGCCAGATTTGCTGGCCTCCGTGGCCATGGGCGAGCCGGTAAGCCTCACCGCTCATGCGTCCGTTCCAGAACTGATAGCCGTAATCACCGTAAGCCGGATAGCCGGCCGTCTGTGCCGTGAAGGCTGCTTCCAGCCAATTCTGCGGGATGAGCTGCCGTCCTCCGTGCTTGCCGCCGTCCAGGAGGCAGATGGAGATTTTGGCGAGATCACGTGATGTGAGATATAGTCCGATGTGTCCCATACTGTGACCCTCCGGGCTGGGCAGCCATGCAGCATGGCTAATGTCCAGCGGCTCAAACAGATGCTGCCTGGCATAGGTGAACGCATCCTGTCCGGTGAATTCGCTGAGCATGACGGAGAGGAGATGCGAATCGCTGCTGCGGTACTGGAAACAGCCGATATTTTCGGCATCTATGGGTAAACTTAGAATATAGGACACCCAGCGGCGGCTGCGCTGCAGATTCCGGACAAGCGGCTCACCAAGCTTATTGCCTGTAATCCAGCGGAAGCCCGAGGTCATGGTCAGCAGATGATGCAATGTAAGCTGTTCAAGCTGCGGGGCAGGAGGAGCCGTAAGATATTTACGCAGCGTATCCAGGACTAAGACATCGGTTCCCGGGATTTCACTTTTGCCGATGGCAATGCCGGTGAGCATGGAGACGAAGCTTTTGGTGGCGGAGCGCAGATCATTCAGCATTCCTGCATGATGATTTCCGTAATACCGTTCAAATATCAGTTTCCCGTGGCGTACGACAAGCATACTATGCATTTTAGGATACGTTTTGGTGATTGCTTCGTGAGCCTGCTCCAGCGGCCTGCTGCCGGTTCCGGTATCCTCCGGTTCAGTCTGCGGCACTGGGGGTGTTGCGCTATAAGGCGTGCTTAATAAGGATAGCCGGTTGTCCATAACGTTCCCCTTCCTGCGTTAGTGTCTATTTTAGGGATTTTGGATGTACAGATAGTATATTTTAACCATAAGTTTGCCCTCTCCCCTGCGGTGGAAGACATAAATTTTTTAAAAAATCCATACGCATATTTTACAAGGAAAGGTGGAACTTGGCCTTGAATATGATACAATATAACGATAAGGCCCGAAAGGAGTGATTCAGCTAGTGGCTCTTCGGGTAAGTAAAGTGTCAAGATGTCCTGCCTCAAGGCGTCTTACTCTCAGCCCAAATCACGACGAACCTGCTTCACCGGCAAGACGGACCTCCAGAACTCTGGAATGATAGTCTAGGCGGATAATGCAAGCCACGTATGTGTTACGGTTTCTGAACTTGCATTTCGAAGTTACGGCGGACTTTTCATCATGCATTCTCTACAACGGAGCATTCATTTTCAATGTTTTGGGAGGGAACTGATCATGGCAAGCAAAGGTCATAACGAAGTCAAGGAAAGTCTACGGGAAATGACACGCATTTTCCGGCCCAAAGATCCCAAGAAATTTGTAAAGGAGTACGTCCGGAAGTATCGGATCACGGGAGGCTATGAAGAAGAGCTGACCATGGTCGTGGAGCATGAGCTGGGAAGAATCAACTCATCCGTCTCCTAATACACACAGGATAGTGTTCTGATTTTGACGACAGTAAAGTTGTAATTACATCCATGAGGATTCTCATAAACCGTACCCGGGTGAAACGCTGCCTCTGGATGCGGTTTTTTTTGCTTACTTTTTTTGAAAAAATAGTTCAAAGCCTTTCTAATTAGTCAAATGAATTAATAGACATAATTACATATGTATGCGTTTTACTATAAAATGGACTTGCTTCCGGAATTTTTGTAAGCGCTATTAAATGCTGTAGTGACAAGCCTTCTGATCAGCAAAAAAGACTTTGTGAACTTGCTGTGAACGATTGACAAAACACCCCCTTAAACTTATATTAATAGTGATTGTTATAATTGACAGGAAAATCCTCTACTCTACGAAATCGGGAAAAGCGGGGTTGATCTATGATGAAAACGTGGCAGGCTGGAAAGCGGCTTCTTCCCATGACCGCAACACTTGGACTCATTCTTGCCGGATGCGGACGGGAGGACCTGTCGGTACTCAGACCGCAGGGACCTGCAGCCGAAAGCTCGTTCGATCTTATGAAGCTGGCGATCACCATTATGATTGTCGTACTGTTGATCGTCTTTTCCATTGCGGCTTATGTGCTTATCCGTTTCCGCAGAAAACCGGAGCAGCGTGAGATTCCCGAGCAGGTAGAGGGTAATTTCAAGCTGGAAGTGATCTGGACAGTCATCCCGCTGATCCTGGTGGTTGTACTTGCCGTTCCTACGGTCAAAGCAGTATTTGCTGCCGGGAATGATCACTCGGATGATAAAAATGCGATTAAGGTTAAAGTAACCGGCCACCAGTACTGGTGGGAGTTCGAGTATACCGATTATGGCGTGAAAACGGCGCAGGATCTGGTGATCCCCGCCGGTAAGGATATTGCTTTTGAGCTGAGTACTGCGGATGTGCTGCATTCGTTCTGGGTGCCCTCCCTCGCGGGCAAAATGGATACGAACCCTGACGGTACGATTAACCGTTTCAGCTTCAGTGCGCCAAATGAAGGCGTTTACCGCGGCAAATGCGCGGAGCTGTGCGGTCCGTCCCATGGTTTCATGGAATTTAAGGTGAAATCGGTCAGCGATGCGGAGTTTGAGCAGTGGCTGGCTTCGATGAAGTCCCCGGCTGTCCTGCCGGAAGATCCGGAGCTTGCCGAGAAATTTAGATCCGCCTGCCTGACCTGCCATGCCGTTGGGGACCAGGGTGTTGCGATGGGTCCGGATCTGACCGGGTTCGGATCACGTGAATCGGTAGCGGGCATTCTCCTGAATGACAATACGGGTGTAGACGGTGCTCCAATCCTGGATAATCTCAAAACCTGGCTGCATGATCCGCAGGGTGTCAAGCCCGGCAACAAGATGCTGGATCCGAAGAAGGACCTCGGATTGACAGATGAAGAGATTGACGGAATCGCAGAGTATCTGGCCGATTACACGCTGGACTAAAGCCTGCAGCAACAAGCGGAAGCAGCATATTTGAAAAGGGGGTAGGAACCTTGGCTCAGACAGCGCAATCTTTGAATCCCGCCCGGCCGCCTGAGGCGGGTCACAGCGTCAAACGCCATACCGGGCTAATGGACTGGATCACCACCGTCGATCATAAAAAAATCGCGATTCTGTACCTGTGGGCCGGAGGTTTGTTTTTTGGCATCGGCGGGCTTGAGGCCATTCTGATCCGCATCCAGCTGATTAAGCCAATGAATACCTTTCTGGATGCACAGACGTTCAATGAATTAATCACGATGCACGGTACAACGATGATCTTTCTCGGGGTCATGCCCGTTATCTTCGCCCTGATGAATGCGGTTATTCCGCTGCAGATCGGCGCGCGCGACGTTGCCTTCCCTTTTCTGAATGCGCTCGGCTTCTGGACCTTTCTGTTCGGCGGCATTCTGCTCAATCTCAGCTGGATCATGGGCGGTGCGCCTGATGCCGGCTGGACATCATATACCCCGCTATCCTCTACAACTTACAGCGCCACTCACGGGGTGGATTTCTATACGATAGGCCTGCAGATTGCCGGACTAGGCACCCTGATCGGCGGCATTAACTTTCTGGCGACCATCATCACGATGCGTGCGCCGGGGATGTCCTATATGCGGATGCCGATGTTTGCCTGGACCACTTTTATCACTTCCGCTATTATCCTATTTGCTTTTCCCGCCATTACCGTAGGACTTGTCCTGCTTACCTTTGACCGGATTCTCGGAGCGAACTTCTTCGAGGTTGGCGGGGGAGGCAACCCGGTGCTCTGGCAGCATATTTTCTGGATCTTCGGCCATCCCGAAGTATATATTCTCATTCTGCCGGCCTTCGGCATTATTTCTGAAGTCATCCCGACCTTTGCTCGTAAAAGACTGTTCGGTTACAGCTCGATGGTCTTCGCAACGATCCTGATTGCCTTCCTGGGATTCATGGTCTGGGCGCATCATATGTTTACCACCGGCCTCGGCCCGGTAGCGAACGCGCTATTCTCCGTGTCTACGATGCTGATTGCCGTTCCGACCGGGATCAAAATCTTCAACTGGCTGTTTACGATGTGGGGCGGACAGGTGCGCTTCACCACCCCGAATCTGTTTGCAGTCGGCTTCATCCCTACCTTCACGATGGGCGGCGTAACAGGGGTCATGCTGGCTTCTGCTCCTGCTGATTTCCAGTTTCATGACACGTATTTCGTCGTCGCTCATTTTCACTATGTCATTGTCGGCGGTCTGGTGCTCGGCCTGTTTGCCGGGCTGCACTACTGGTGGCCGAAAATGTTCGGACGGATGCTAGACGAGGGTCTGGGCAAATGGACCTTCTGGACCTTTATTATCGGGTTCCATATGACCTTCTTCGTGCAGCACTTCCTTGGTCTGATGGGTATGCAGCGCCGCGTGTTCACGTATCTGCCTAACCAGCAGTTTGATCTGTTGAATCTGATTAGTACGATTGGTGCTGGACTCATGGGTGTGGGCATGCTGTTTTTCCTGGCGAATATCTTCCTTACTTCCAGAAAGCCTGCCGATGCGGCGGATGATCCTTGGGAAGACGGACGGACGCTCGAATGGACAATTCCTTCGCCGCCGCCGGAGTACAACTTCAAGCAGACACCGCTGGTGCGCGGCATCGATGCCTTCTGGAAGGAAAAAACCGCCGGACACAAAGGCATGACGCCATCTGAGCCTGTCGGATCGATTCATATGCCGTCGGCGACGATCCTGCCGTTCCTGATGTCCGTAGGGATTTTTATTGCCGGACTTGGATTTATGTTCAGCCGCGATACGTTCAGCAGTGAGGCTTTAAGCTTTCTCTTCAACAACTATATTGTTACCGGACTTGGACTGCTCATAACCTTCGGATCAATGCTGATGCGTTCGCTGTATGACGACCACGGCTGGCATATCGAGCCCGAAGAGCTGGAAGGAAGGTGAATCAGCCAATGACAACCGCACATGCTGAAGCAGTGAAGGGAACGCTGCCGCACGAACCGGAAAAAGCGACACTGGAAGGCCGCAACAAGGTGCTTGCCTTCTGGCTGTTTCTCGGCGGGGAGGCTGTACTCTTCGGTACGCTGTTCGCCACATTCCTTGCACTGCGCAATCAGACAAACGAAGGCCCGTCCGCTAATGAGCTGTTCCACCTGCCGCTGGTGGCGGCCGCGACGTTCCTGCTTCTGGTCAGCAGTCTGACCAGTGTGTTCGCCATCCAGGCGATGCACCGGAACCAGCCGGCTCAGCTGCGCTCCTGGCTGATCGTTACCGTTGTGCTGGGTGCAGCCTTTCTCGGCCTGGAAATTTACGAGTTTAGCGAGTATGTGAGACATGAGAAATTCGGCATGACCACCAGTGCGTTCAGCTCGGCCTTCTATACGCTGGTCGGCTTCCACGGCGCACATGTTGCCTTCGGGATTCTCTGGATCTCCGTGCTGATCGGCCAGCTTGTCCGCAAGGGGCTGACGGTGGTAACTGCGCCTAAAATTTACGTCTCAGCGATGTATTGGCATTTTATCGATGTGGTGTGGGTGTTTATCTTCACCGTTGTATACCTGCTTGGAAAGGTGGGCTGAACCCATGGTAACGGAACAGCAACCGCAAGAGGGCAGTGTGAAGCACCGCCACCGGCAGGAGGGCCCTCAGCGTCATATCGTAGTGTTTATTTTCTCCGCCATACTGACACTAATTGCGTTTGCGGCGGTAGCCGCGGGAGGCGTCAACGCTTCCTTTGCCGTCATTCTGCTGCTGGTCATGGCTGTCCTGCAGGTGTTTTTGCAGATGGGCTTCTGGATGCATCTGAAGGACAAGGGGCATCTGATGCCGATCATATTCATGCTGGGCGGCTTTTTTATCGCCGGGACCTGCATCGTGATGGCACTTTACTGGGTCTGGTGGGAGTAAGGCGGCGATCTTAAGGGGCCGGCGGCAGCCGTCGCCTCTTTTTTGCTTTACGGGGGAGTGGGGTGGCCGGGAGGATTCGGGATTCAGCTTCGGCGTTTCAATTAGTGGGAGATTGTCCAGTTAATCGGTGCATTTCTGCCCGAAAATGCAGATTAGGTGGAAATACTCCATCTACTTCTGCTGGAAAGCAGTGACTTGGCCTCAATGGAGCAAATTAGTTGGAGGTAATCCCACTAACCGCCCCGGTAGAAAGGTGAGGCTGAATTTAGTTGGAGTAAAACCGAGTAAAGCCGAGTGAATCCAAGTGAATCCAAGTGAATCCCAACCATTCCAACTAATTTCTGTAAGGAACAGGTGTCATACGAAACTTGAGGCTGCCCAATCGCAGCCCTTCTGTATATCTATACTCAACCCTATAACTCTGCACAAGGGAGGAATTGTACGATGCTGGGATTACAATACTTTAGCTTTGCCGACCTGTGGAGCCCGCTGATACTGGCAGCAACGCTGCTGCTGGCCGCCGGGTATCTGCTGCTGATCGGTCCGCTGGCGCAGCGTTTTCCCGGTTCCGCTATGGTTCCGGTCCGGCAGAGAGTGCTGTTTATGGGCGGGCTGCTGGCGCTTTATCTGGCGCAGGGCGGTCCGGTGAGTCTGCTCGGGCATATCCTGTTTTCCTTCCACATGGTCAGCATGGCTTTATCCTATCTAATTGCGGTTCCGCTGATGATGCTGGGCATCCCTGACTGGTGCTGGCGCGCCTTGCTGAAGGTGAATCCTCTGCGGCGGCTCTCCTTCCTTGCCCATCCGGTTGTGGCGGCGCTGCTGTTCAACGGGTTATTCTCTCTGTATCATCTGCCGGTGATTCATGATTATGTGATGCTGCATTTTGCGGTCCACCGCCTGTATTATGGTATGCTGTTTCTGACAGCCGCGCTGATGTGGTGGACGCTGATTAATCCGCTGCCGGAGCGCCGGAAGGTCGGGAGCCTCGGCCAGATCGGCTTTATCTTTTTGAATATGGTGCTGCTGACCCCGGCCTGCGGGCTGATTATTTTTGCCGGGGCTCCGCTCTATGCGACTTATAGTGATCCGAGTGTCTGGGCACGGGCGATGGGGTACTGTGTATCCGGTGATCCGGCCTCGCTGCTGCAGACTTTCGGCGGACCGGCATTCTTCGGCGGACTGTCGCCTAAGGTGGATCAGCAGGTCGGTGGCATCGCCATGAAGTTCATTCAGGAATTTATTTTTGCCTCGATGCTTGCTTATGTGTTCTATCATTGGTATAAAAAAGAGAACAGGCAAGACGAAGCGGACACTTCCGCGCCATCCGGCGAGCAGGGGGATGGTGTCTTGACCCGCGCATAGCAGGTAGAGCACCGAGGAGGATAATCATGGATATCTTTACAGTATTTCCGACGATCAGTACATCTTTCATCGTACTCAGTGCGGTGCTGGTGGCTATCGGTTGGAGACAGATCATCAAGGGCAAACGTGAAGCACACAAGAAGACAATGATCGCTGCCGCAGTGGCTGCTACCCTATTCTTCATTGTGTACATGTCAAGAACAGTGTTTGTAGGGAATACATCCTGGGGCGGACCGGACGATCTGTCGCTCTTGTACCACATTTTTCTGATTTTTCATATTGTACTGGCTACGGTGGCAGCCGTGTTTGGGATTACGACACTCACACTGGGCTTCCAAGCCAAGTATGCGAAGCACCGCAAATGGGGCAGAGTGACTGCTGTAACCTGGTTCATTACGGCCATTACGGGGGTTGCTGTTTACGTGCTGCTCTACATATTTTATCCGGGCGGGCATACCAAACCGGTCTGGGATGCAATCTGGGGTTTTTAACTGGTCTTGAAATCGGTCTGTGTACCGGCATCTTCCGTAAGGAGGGTGCTGATGCGCAGGCCTTTTTTTATTATGGTTTGAATAAGGTGAGCGGGCAGCGCGAATCCTCCAAATTCAATGGAATGAGAGGTATAAGTCCCTCTGAATGCGCAGGAATGGGGCAGTGGTGCGGAATCAGAGGTATAACTACCTCCGAATTCGAAGATAGTGGGCTGCATGGCGAAATTAGTGGGATAAATCCCATAGAATTTGCCGAAAACGGGCGGCGTGGCGAAATTAGTGGGATAAATCCCGTAGAATTTGCCGAAACGGGCTGCATGGCGAAATTAGTGGGATAAGTCCCGTAGAATTTGCCGAAAACG
>NZ_LN831201.1:103683-115203 GCF_001368795.1 Paenibacillus ihuae | reverse complement strand
GCGTGGCGAAATTAGTGGGATAAATCCCGTAGAATTTGCTGAAAACGGGCAGCGTGGCGAAAATAATGGGATAAATCCCATAGAATTTGCGGAAAATTGGCTGCGTGGCGAAATTAGTGGGATAAATCCCATAGAATTTGCGGAAAACGGGCTGCATGGCGAAATTAGTGGGATAAATCCCGTAGAATTTGCCGAAAACGGGCTGCATGGCGAAATTAGTGGGATAAATCCCGTAGAATTTGCCGAAAACGGGCTGCATGGCGTAATTAGTGGGATAAATCCCGTAGAATTCACAAACAGCTGTCTGTAGTAGGTACAAATGTTAATATATTCTCCCCTGCCGCCGCTTAGTGCATCTATAAGGAATTGAACGAATTTCCAGTTAATAAGCTAACGAACCAAGGAACACACTTTCAACCCCGAACCCCGAACCCCGAACCCCGAACCCCGAACCCCGAACCCGTTCATGAGTTAGGTACTCCTGAAGGCTCCTCCACAGAAGCTTAGAATTTAATGCTGAACCCCTTAAAGGCATGGATGCCGGTACCGAACCGGATCAGTTCCTTCTCCTGCAAATAATGAACCGCAAGCTTCACTTCCTCCAGAATCTCCGGCTTTAGCCCCAGCGTATTGTGCGAGCCGAATACCCTCGTGACCCCCGGAATTCCCGCTATCCGTTCCAGAGAGTTGACCAGATCCGCAGGACTGGTAGAAGGATAAAAGGCATAAACAGGCGTTTGATCATACAGTAGATCACCTGTGAATAAAAAACCCGAGAGTTCCTCTAAAAAGCATAAATGCCCCGGCGAATGACCCGGAGTATGGTACACTTTCAAGCTTCGGCCTCCCAAATCAATGACCTCGCCATCCTTAAGCAGTCCGGCCGGTATACCTTGATAAGGTGTGTAAGTCTCCGGATTGAATCCTTCCGGTAACGGCTTGCTCAAATCCCGCCGTATATCTTTTCGAATCTGTTCAATTGTTAAGCCTTGGATGCCGTGAATGAGCCAATCCCGGTCATCCTCATGAACATAAATATCCGCGAACAGCCCGTGGCACCCGATGTGATCGGTATGGACATGGGTGGTGAATATATCAACAGGCAAAGATGTCAGCTCGTCCGTAATCTTACGGATATTGCCGATTCCGAGGCCGGTGTCAATCAGGACGGCTCTCCTCTGCCCGATCAGCAGAAAGGAATGAACCTTCTCCCAATGCCCGTATTCGCTGATAGCAAAGGTGTCCTCATCAATCCGCTGAACCGTAAACCAAGGATCCTTAAACATATATATACCTCCCCAAGTGACATTGTCTACGAGTAGCATAAAGGGCCACAGGTAACAGTTTCAAGATTTATCCAAACAAAGCCTTGACTCTGGAAAATACAGGACATATACTGTGTATATAGATATATACAGTAAGCACAGAGCTATACACACTGAATCTGTATATTCTCTGAATTAAAGTGAGGTTGAGGCAGCATGACAACAATTAAACAGGCCTGGATTATTGTTAGGAGTGACTTCCGCGGCGATAGGCTGAAGCTGGTGTGGGCACTTCTTGGGGCAGTCGTATTAATGGGGTATATGGGGATGATGACCGGAATGGTCACAGATGACGTACTGGGCGAAGGGGAGGGTAAGGTTCTTGCCGACTTTATGCTCGTTACCGTCATTCCTATGCTGGGCTTTACCTTCTCCAGACGGACGATGAAGTATGTGATGGAAGATTCCTATACCCGGATGCTGGCCTACATGCGCAGTTTGCCGGTTCCATCTGCAGTGATCCTCTGCAAAAGAAAGCTTCATATGGTGTTCTCTTTTTCGCTGAACGGAGTACTGTTCTTCGGCCTGATCTATACCCTTAGCTCCGATATGCGGCACGAGCTCCCTCTGCCGGCCTATCTGACCTTCGCCTTGACCTGGGTCGGCTATGGTCTGATCGTTACGGGGTTGTTCATTTTCATTGAACTGCTGACCAGCGGCAAAGCCTACTGCGGATGGCTCTTTCTTTTCATGCTGCTGTCCATCATTGCTGCTCTACTCATTAGTCTGGCTGGAGAAAACTTGTTTCTGTACACTGCGAACTACTCTAAGGAGTGGGGGCTGTTGTCCCCGCTGATGTGGGGAACGCTGCTGCTGGGAACTGCATCGGTGCAGCTGTTCTCCGCATGGACGATTCAACGGCTTAAGAGCCGCGATCTCGTATGAGAGGGCGGTGGTAAATATGTGGATACCCATTCAGATTAACGAAAATAGCGCTGAGCCGCTGTACCATCAGATTGAAACACAGCTGCGGTCACTCATTATCAGCGGCGGAATAACAGAAGGTACACTGCTTCCTTCGATCCGCGAATTTGCCGGAGATCTGAAGTGCAGCGTCATTACAGTCCGCCGGGTCTATCAGGATCTGGAGAATGAAGGGCTGCTGCGGACCCGGCAGGGAACAGGTACCTTCGTCTCCCATGTGGGGGAAGGCGCCATGGAGGAATACAAGCTGGACGCCGTCAGCAAAGCAGTGGAAAGTGCCGTCGATGTCGGGTTGTCCGTGCAATGCAGTGCAGAAGAGCTGACCCGGATATTTACGGACATAGTGAAGAGCAAATATAACAAACAGGGATGAAGGGTGGAGTCATTGCATGGTACAACAGGCCATAGAACTGCGGAATGTAAGCAAGAAACGGCGTAACCGGATGATCGGACCGCTTAATCTGAATCTCCCGCAGGGCTATATAACCGCACTAGTAGGCCAGAATGGCTCCGGCAAAAGCACACTACTGCACATGCTGATGCAGCTGAGCTTCCCTGAAGAGGGCGAGATTCGCTGGTATGAAGAGGCGCACGGGAAGGGGATGCCGCTCGCCCTGCGGCAAACCATTGCCTATGTCCCGGAGAACTCGCAGAGCGAAGAGAATCTATGGACAGCGGAAGAGGCAGCTGAGTTTCGAAGTCAGTGGTACCCGGCATGGAACCAGCAGTATTTCGAAGAATTACTGGGCAGATTCGAGGTGCCGCAAGGGGCAAGGCTGGGCAAAATGTCCAAGGGTGAGCGCCGCAAGTTCGAGATTGCCGCTGCGCTGGCAGCGCGGCCCAAGCTGCTGCTGCTGGATGAGCCGTCTTCCGGTCTTGATCCTTTTGCCTGGAAGATCCTGATAGAAGCACTGCGTAAATATATGGATGTGACTAACGCAACTGTGCTGATCTGTACCCACATCATCGAGGAAGTACGGAGGCTGGCCGATTATATTGTGCTTATGCACCATGGGCAGCTGCTCGGCATGGCCGAGAAAGACAGTCTGTTCGGCTCCTGGAACGAGGTCTGGGTAAATGCTGCAGATGAGGAAGAACTGCAGGAATTGGCGGCAGAATTGCCGGGTGTTCTTAATCTCAGCTGGGAGCAATCTGGAATGGTTTCATTTATTACCCAGAAATTTCATCAAAATGAGAAACGTATCCAACAACTGGGCGTAAAGGTTATTAAGAGCCGGGCTCTGGAATTGGATGAAATACTCAGCTTATGGACACAAGGGCATTGTCCAATCCTGATCGACCAGAAGAGAGGGGACTAACGATGGAAGCTTTGAAGCTGGAACAGGTAGTGAAGCAATACGGTGACAAAACGGCAGTAAACAGAATTAACCTGAAGGTGGAGCAAGGCGAAATTTATGGGCTGCTGGGGGCCAACGGCGCCGGCAAAACTACAACAATGCGCATGGTGCTTGGTCTGATTTATCCTGATGAAGGGAAGATTTTATATAACGGCAAGCCGTTCAACAACGAGCTGCAGCACCTGATGGGCTATCTGCCGGAAGAGCGCGGCCTGTACCCGAAGGTGAAGGTCAGCGAGCAGATCATCTATCTGGCCCGGCTGCGCGGCATGGCGGCAGGTGATGCGGAGAAGAGCCTGCGTTACTGGCTGGACCGCTTCGAAGTGCCGGAATATTACAACAAGAAGATTGAAGAGCTCTCCAAGGGCAATCAGCAGAAAATGGGCTTTATTGCTGCCGTGGTACATAAACCGCAAATTCTTATCCTCGATGAAGCCTTTAGCGGATTGGATCCGGTAAATGTAGAGCTCTTAAAGGACACTGTCAGAGAGATGCGCGATCAGGGGACGAGTATCCTGTTCTCTACCCACCGCATGGAGCATGTCGAAGAGCTGTGCCGGAACATTACCATCCTTGACCGTTCCAATACAGTAGTTCAAGGCGATATCCGCGAGATCAAAAAGGGCTATCCGCGCGAGGAGGTATTCCTGCGGACGGTTGGAGAAGTCTCCGGACTGGAGGGAATCGCCGGGGTAACCGCAGTGCAGCGGCAGGAGCGGGGCTATGTGCTGGCGATCAGTGAGATTGGGGCAGCGCAGCGGATTTTGCAGCACGCCGTGCTTGCCGGTGAAGTTGAACATTTCGAAATCAAGGAACCGACGCTAAACCAAATCTTTATCAGAGCGGTGGGTGAATCCAATGAATAAGCTGGGACCGATTATCGGATTTACATTCAAAAATAAGGCACGGACAAAATCTTTTACGATCACAACGCTGATCATCGTGCTGCTGATTACTATTGGTATGAACATTCCTTATTTTATCGATAAGTTCAACGGGGACGATGAAGCCGGGGCTGCACGCATCGGAGTTGTTACGGAAGTCGGAACCCCGGTATCGGAACTCCTGCTGGCCTATACTGCGCCGGAAGATTCCGAGACCCAGGTATTGCTTGAGTCTTATGCGTCTGAGGAGGACGCGGCGCTTCTAAAGGGAATCAAAGAGGGCGATATTAAAGGTTATCTCACCTTCGGCACTGCTGCTGGCGGAGGCATTCCCCCGGTTACTTACCACAGCAATGAAGGAGAGCTCGACGGAGATATTCAGAGCTATCTGCAAGCTGCCCTGCAGCAAGTCAATACGCAGCTGATTACGGAAGGAAAGCTGACGCAGCAGGAGGTGTCCGCCATATTCACGCCAGTCACGATAGGGACACAGCAGATCGGCGGAGGAAGCGGAACTGACGGTGGCGGTCAGGATGAATCTGCACCAGCGATCAATTATGTGATTGTCTATGTACTGCTGATGCTCTTCTTCTTATCGATTATGCTGACCGGCAATATGATTGCCGCTGAGGTCACAGCAGAGAAGAGTTCGCGCATTATGGAAATTCTGATTACGAGCGCTTCACCGCTGAGCCAGATGTTCGGCAAGGTGCTTGGGGTGTTCCTGGTCGGGCTGCTGCAGATTGCCATCATTGCCGCGAGCATTGCGGCGAACCTGCTGCTGCCGCATAACTCGGGTATTCTGACGGATTTCGATCTTGACTTGAGTCAACTTAATGTAGGCATTCTGGTTTACGGCCTCATCCTCTATATTCTGGGCTTCTTCCTGTATGCGCTGATGTATGCCGCTGTAGGCTCGATCGTGAGCCGCACCGAGGAGCTGGGCCAGGCAAGCATGCCAGTGATGATGCTGGGTTTTGTGAACTACTATATTCCGACCTTCAGCGTATCTGCACCGGACACACTGCTGGTTAAGATCGCCAGCTACGTACCGTTCACTTCACCGCTCAGCATGCTGCTGCGGATCGGTGTCGGGGATGTGGCTGTATGGGAAATCGCAGTTTCACTGGTTATTCTGCTGGTCACTATCTTCCTGTTAGGCTGGCTGGCGGCCAAAATCTACCGCACAGGTGTCCTGATGTATGGTAAACGTCCTAGTATCAAAGAGATTAGAAAAGCAATGAAGGCATACAAAATTTAAGGAGTGGAAATTTTGGATATGAGTAGCCATTATAGTTCGGACAGTTCAAGGGAATAAATCGGACAGAATCGCCACACATGTTCTAGACATATTGGACCCTTGATTTAAAGGAAAACATTGATAAATCAAGGGTTTGCTTTCTTAAAGTTCGATAAAGGTAAAATAGACTACTGTGAGAAAAAATCAGTATACTGTATAAAAAAGCGGTTATTTATAAGCCGGATAACTCGTTGGATTTTGAGGTTATTAGGGGCTAATTGAAGTGATTAATTTAGATTCAACTATAATACTTAATATTATTTATATTAATTTTTATTAGGGAGTGGATAAAATGAATAAAAAACAACAGCAAAACGTAGCTGCATTATTTTTGGCATCTTTCTCATCTATTATTTGCAGTCAATTCATACAATCTAATGGAAGTAATCTAATGGATTTTTCGCAAGGCGTACTAGCCGGCTTAGGGACTGTAGGTATGCTACTGACTATCGTAAGCATTGGAAGGTACAATAAACGTAGCGAATAATACGATCTTATTTAAACTAAAGAGCTCATCCAGAGTCGAAATGTTTTGATTATTGGATGGGCTTTTTGGTGCTTTACAAGCAACGAAACTGTCTACTATTCTTCGGAGAAAACATAGTACGCTGCAGAATCTGAAGCAAACGCGGAAAAGCTGCAGTTGAAAAATAGAGTAAATGTTAGAAGAATGCCTAAACCGTAAGCCCAATTTTTCTTAATTATAATGTTCTCCTATTCATATAATTGAAATCAAAGGCAGGCTAATCCATTCTTGTAATATGAAAATGTTCAGCGACAACATAAAGGGAATGTTCTGCATTAACGAACAGCAGGATTTGTTCCGTTCCTGTATCGGAGTGGATAAACGGATAGGACTCGAGCGTAACCTGCATGGACTCCTTTTCCAGCACCTTGCGGTAAATATCTGCAATTTCCTGAGGCCCAAAGGTAAGTGTAATAAGGCCTTGAGTGAAACCTGGCTGAACAGGCAGAAAATCATGAATTCTATTAACAGCATTATATTTATTTAGAAAATTAGAAAGTTCTTTAAAAAGCTGACCATAAATTTTTTCGTTTTCCGCCATCTTTTTTGGACCTAAAATCCAAAAGTAGGGTTTGTTGTATTTAAATAAAACCGGATGATCTCTCAAAATACGCAAATAAAGAAATGAGCTGCTGATTCCAAGGTTGTTATCACGTACATCCTCGCAAATAATGCTCCAGGAGGCATGCTTTCCTACAGTTCTTCCGTAAACCTCCTTGTACATGGTTAGGGTGAGGTGCAAGTCGTTGTCTACCCGTACGGCTTGATCAATAGAGAAATATCCCTCACCTTCTGTTAATTCATTTAGTGCATCAATAATTTGTTGAATCAAATAAATAACCTCCTTGTTATGAAATAGAACTGACATTGCTCAAATCCGTTATCAAGCATACCTCATCCCGTCATTAAATGAATGGAAGAAACTTGTTCAAATATAATATATTAGGAAGTGTCTGGAAACTAAATAACATGGTAAGATTTGAGAACACGAATGGCATTACCGGAATGCTTATGGCGATCGTATTCTTTGGCAAGTATTATAAGCGCAGCCATTAAGTTAATAATTCGTTCCAGGGACAACGATTTAAAGGCACCTCCGCAGTTAATGCGGAGGTGCCTTTTTGGGCACAGCGGCTAAGGGACCCACTAAAACTGGTGATCCGGCCGTTTATAGTGTACCTTAATAGTAAGGAGTGGTGATTTTGAAATTAAACATAAAAACCCCCGTGCTGGTCACGGTCTCCATTGTACTGATCATAGTAAGCAGTATGCTTAGGCCCGAAGGCTCAACAGTGCTGGGCGCGCTGCAGACTTTGCTGCTTGGTCTTGGAATCCTGGGATGCCTGATGGCTTTTCTGCGCTTTACTAAGAGCGCCACTGTTAAGGGCAAAGATGCAGACAAAGGCAAGAGCAAAAATAAGGGCAACAGTAAGGGCAAGTAAGCTAATAAAGCCGCAGCGGATTGCTGCGGCTTTATTGGTGAAAGAATCAGAAGAACAGGCGCGCCATTTACACAATAGACAAATTAGCCTGTGATCTCAGCGGCTTCTGCCCCGCCGTGTGCTCACGAACCTGCCGGAGCTGAGCTTTCAGCGCCGGCAGGCTCTTACCGAGAATTGTGCCGATTTCGGGCAGCGGAAGCAGCAGTCCATACCATAGCGCTTTTACGAGCTGATCGTCCCACGACAACTCTTTAGAGTTGCGCAGAGTCCGGCTCTTCGCGGATTTTGTGCATTGCAGGATGCACTCCCGGTAGGCTTCTACCGGAAAGTCGGCTGCTTTGAGCTTTCCTTTGCAATAAGGCTCATACAGTTTGTTGAAGGTTACGGCCGTCACCCGCTCAGCTTCACTGCCCTTCCCGAGCAGAATGGAGCTGAGCGCAAGGACACCTCCGCTGTACTCCCGGATATATGGCTCAAATCCGGCGGCAGCGGCCGGCTGCGGGGATAAAAGGTCAGGCATGTCAGCACGTTCCTTCCTCGATTAAGAGATAGACAAGATAGAGAATTACAGTGTCTAACTTAAATGTATAGCGGTGCGCAAAAAACCGCAGGCAGAGGAGAACCTCTGCTGCGGTCCGGATACAGGCGGAAACAGGCCTGATGCCAAAACGTGGCGGAATCAAGGGGCTCTCTCTATACACTTACGAGGTTAGCTGCAGGATTCGGGCGGTGAGAGTCGCCCTACCTGGTGAGAATGCGGGAGTCGCAGTCTCCTCAGGATTCACCCCATGGCCGTATCAGCCGGATGGTTCCCCCGTTTCCCGCTGGGCGGGAATTCAGCGTTCGAATATCATTATTTTTGCGAATCGATTCAACACGAATCATACTCTTTCCGGCATGTCTTTGTAAAAAAGCAAAGGGATTCTCTAATTGCGGATTAGCAGGGAATTGCGGCGGGAACAAGGCTGCGCTAGTCGAAAAGACTATTTATCAGCGTTTATCAGGTCATTTTCTCGCTCAGGCGTCATCTTTTGATTTTTAATGAAAAAAGACAAGAAACGCTGTAACCCCTCCGAAAGATTTATGAACTAGCATTCTTTATCTGCTTTTGCTAACCCTTCAGAAAAGCAGGGAAATAAGAGGATTAGGGAGAATAAAGCTTAAGTAAGCGCTATTAGTCGGAAATCATCTCTTTTAATGCATTATTTGGGCGCTATTAGCGTTTTACAACCGATCCTCGTAGAAGGTATGATTACATCTGTTTAAGCACAATTAAATAAGCAATCCGCTTAATCTCCGTCTATGGAGAGCGGGGGAACCAGACAACCGGAAGCCGATCGTGAGAGGCGGAACCGGTTATGGGGTGAATCCTGGGAAACTGCGAGAGCTGAAAAAGTCTCGTATGGTTAACAGGTAGGGCGACTCTCAACGCCCGAATCCGGCAGCTAACCTCGTAAGCGTAGTGTAGAGAGGATAGGCGCATTGTGACCGTTTATTGGACCACAAAGGGAATCCTTTGTGGTTTTTTGCTGTGTCCGTATAGATGAATTCCGGCGACGTAAGCCGAGAGGGGGAGAAAATGATGGACGGCCAGGAGGAATATGTGCTCATTTGCGCTCCGACGAAGGCAGGGGAACAGTTTGTTAGAATGCTCCAAATAAAAGGCTGCCGGATAGCAGGGCTTGCCAACAATCCTTCTGAGCACGCGCGGCTCCGGGAGCTGGGGGTTGAGGTTATTTTTGAGGTCGATACCCGGCATCTGAACACTTGGCTTAGGCCGACGTTTGCCGTAGGCAGAATTTATCTGTTCGAGAGCAGTGTGGCTTTATGCTGCCGTTATGTGCAGATGTGCCGGACGTGGACCACGAAGCCTATCTTTGTCATTACCACCTCCATGAATCCTAGACTGGTATACAAAGGGCTTGGGGCGGACCATGTCATCTATACCCATAGCGGGAATGTGGGTCATCTGGTAGCAGATTGTGAATATTGAACCAGGGAAGAGACGTATAAAGCGGATGTATCGAGAAAATAAAGTATTTAGACTGACGATGCTTCATTAAGCTCCCTCGAAGTGATTCAATTTCCTAACGGGAAACGATAGTTCAACACACTTGGAGCAGTTTGCCGACGGCAGCTGCTCCATTTTTCGTTCCGCTAACGGGCAGTTTAGCAGAGTAAACGGTATGATCTTCTATTAAAAAATAGGATTATCATATAACTCCGTTGATAATTAAAGTATACTTTTATTAGATATAGTGGTGTGAACCGTAGCATAAATGACAGATCCGGCTATCGCGCTACATACGTTCCGATAATCGGACAAAAATAAGATTGAAAGTCAGAAGATGGGGGCAAGTGTTCAACGCCATTATAGGAGTGAAATCTATTTAGGAGGACTTCTATTGAGCTATGATTTGATGGTTTTCGAGCCGTCCAGGGCACCGAGGGAAAGGCAAAAATTTATAGATTGGTTTGATGAGCAAGTAAAATGGTTGGAAAATCATGAATATAATGATCCTTCGGTCTGCTCAGAGTCGTTGCAGCGCTTGTACAGTAAATTATCGGAGCATTTTCCCAATATGAATGTAGATGATGAGATTTTTGAAGCTATGGAGGAAGCCGGAACTGAAAACCGGTTAACCGACTACTCACTGGGCTCCGCCGTGATCTATGCGGCTTTCCCTTATTCCGTAGCTAAGGAAGCATATACTACGATCTGAAATTTGGCTATAGAACACAAGGTAGGATTTTTTGATGTTAACAGCAAAGACGGCGAAATTGTTTTCCCTGATTGATAAACTGCGGCAATATTCGCTAATACCCGTTTCGTGCCATCCGGCGCATAAACAAAAGAGTCTTCTGTACTTAGCCATCCATAGCAAGCCTAACAATGGAGATTACCCATTTAACCTTTCCCGTTTTGGTATCTGCTGAGTTTCTTTGCCAGGGACAAAGAAACCCTCTAAGAAAATCAAATAAAGTAAAGGGTTTTACATATTATCCATGACTAATTATCCATGACTAAGATGGGAACCCCTTTACTTTTAACTATCGTTCCCCGTTTGTAACAATCGAAGTAAGCTACTTTATTGCGAAACGGATCCAATCCCCTCTCTCTTGACATTTAGTTACACTTAATCTAGAATGGAAATGTAAGCAAGCACTTGCATTAAAAAAGAGGAGGATTCATGAGCGCTAATCCAACTACTGGCGAGAAAATATTGCTGGCAACCATCAACCTCATGGCCGAAAAAGGATATGACAGTACAACTACCAAAGAAATCGCATTAGCTGCCGGAGTGAACGAAGTCACCATATTTCGGCATTTTGGAACGAAAGAAAAACTGCTTGAGGCCGCTTTCAACCGGTTTCACTACGGCAATGAGATGACAAAGCTTTTTAACGAGGAGCTTAAAGGAAATCTGCATGAGGATCTTCTTACACTCAGCCGAACTTACCATAACATCATGAATAGGAACAGAAAACTAATTTCAATCTCACTAAAAGGAAGTAGTACTCTTCCTGATTCAATTCTTCAAGAGGCTTCCAACAACCCCAAGCATTTAAAAAACCTGCTCGCAGAATATCTAACTATCATGTCATCACAAGGCAAAGTTGTCACTTCAAATCCTGAAATCCAAGCATTATTGTTCATGTGGATGAATTTTGGAGCATTTATCAGTAGACTAAATGCGAAAGAAGCGGTTTCGGATGAGACGCTGAACGAATTTATTGAAGAAAGCGTACGTTTATTTACT
>NZ_LN831201.1:75187-103657 GCF_001368795.1 Paenibacillus ihuae | reverse complement strand
TCAGTAGACTAAATGCGAAAGAAGCGGTTTCGGATGAGACGCTGAACGAATTTATTGAAGAAAGCGTACGTTTATTTACTAAGGCGCTAAGTCCCTAATAATATTTAAGTTTCTCTTCGAACAGCTCCGATCGGGGCTTTTCTTTAGCAACATATGAAAGTATGTACTTGCATTCAAAACGAAATTGAAAGGTGAGATGCTAAATGATTAGTGCGTCTTTTCCCTACGAAAAAAAGCGTCAACGGGTGTTTGATCTAGAGATGGCTTACGTGGAGGTAGGGAGTGGCGATCCGATTGTCTTCCTGCATGGCAACCCTACTTCCTCTTATCTCTGGCGGAACATTCTTCCTTATGCTCAAAATCGCGGACGCTGCATTGTTCCTGATCTCATTGGCATGGGGGACTCCGAGAAACTTCCCAATAGTGGACCCGACTCTTACACCTTTGTCGAGAACCGTCGCTATCTCGATGCCCTTTTGAATCGACTTAGCGTTCGCGAACGAGTTACCTTTGTTGTGCACGACTGGGGGTCGGCCCTGGGATTTGATTGGGCGTATCGCCACCCGGAAGCCGTGAAAGGGATCGCCTACATGGAGGGAATTATAAAACCTCGCAGCTGGAGTGAGATCCCTGAATCGGGACGGAAAATCTTCCAGGCATTGCGATCCCAGGAAGGTGAACAGATGGTATTAGAACAAAACTCTTTCATTGAGACTAACCTTCCAATCGGTATTCTGCGTAAATTGACGGAGGAAGAGATGACAGAATATCGTCGGCCATTCTCACAGCCCGGCGAAGGACGCCGTCCTACACTAACCTGGCCGCGACAACTTCCATTTGATGGCGATCCGGATGATGTGACTGACATTGTTACCACTTACGGTGAATGGATGGCGCAGAGCTCAATTCCAAAACTATTCGTCAACTGTGATCCAGGCACGATGCCGTCAACTCATGTGGATTTCTGCCGTACCTGGCCAGTGCAAACCGAGATCACCGCTCGTGGACGTCATTATCCCCAGGAAGACTCGCCTGATGAGATTGGCATAGCCCTTGCTGCCTGGTTGAAGGAACTGACATTATAACGGCTGCCTTCATGTCTTGGAGCGTTTTAACGTTTCGATGAGTACATCCTTATTCATATCTGTACCCGTAGCTACCTTCACCGTCCGACATCAATTGTTTTCGTTCGGATCTAACCTCTCCACGCCTCCCGCTATGGACTACGCCCTCCACAAATAGAAAAATAAAGTGGTAGACTGCCATGGCCTCATTTCATCTAACGGGCAGGATATTTCGGAATAATTGAAGAAATGTATCTGTAACAAACCTAATAGGAGTTTTCGTATGATACTTGCAATTAAGGTAATTAGAGTTTTGCTATTCGTAGTTGTAGTTTTGTTATTTGCTTCATCAATGCCAATCTTTGCAGGAATAACTTTGCTTTTTATTATTGGACTTTCGAAACTTCTTAACAAGATCAGTAAACACGGAAGACGCTAGCTCAATATAACAGCGGCAGTCTAGGACTTTATTTCTCGTCTAAGGCTGCCGCTGTTTAGATAGTTGGGGGTAGACTGATACTTTATTTACTTTTGCACGCGGAAAGGTTTGAAGGCAGCAAAAAAAGGTATCCCAGAAGCAGAGGGATACCTTTTTTACATTCATGAATCTATTTCGCTGCAGCTATAAGTTCCTTAAGCTCAGGAAGGTTGAAGCCTTTGACGGCATATTCTCCGGATACAGTGACAGGTACGCCCATGAAGCCGAGCTTCTCTACTTCCTCCTGATAGACCGTACTAGTCATAACATCGCGCACTTCGAACGGAATGCCTTGTTCCGTGAGCAGCTGTTTTACTTGATTACAGTCGCTGCAGCCAGATGTAGAGTAGACAATTACAGCCTGGCTCATTTGCTCACTGCCTCCTTGATGGCATCGCGGGTGATTTTCCAGTGGGAGGTGTTCCAGCGGACTTCCCCGTCTTCAAGCAGGAAAATTTGCGGAGATTCATGTTTGATGCCGAATTCTTCAGCAATCTGGTTCGAGACCGGGCGGTCTTCAATCACATGGACAATAGCTGCCGGCGTATCGGAGCTCTGTGCAAAGGCCAGAAACTCTTCGTTGGCTTTGGCGCTGATCGGGCAGGTTGTGCTGTGCTTGAAAAGCAGTTTCTTGCCGGGTTGCCCGACATATTGGTGCAGTTCATCCAGAGTATGGAGTTGTTGAATAGACATCGGTAAATCGCCCTCCTGGGATTCTATATTTTTGTAATTAAGATTGTAGCATAGTTCAAAATTAAAGCAAAAGATACGGCAGAAATAAAAGCCTTGACCCTGACACTGGTGTCAGGGTTTATACTGGAAGCAGACCATTTCTCATGAACCCCGGGGAGAATGCCATGAAAATAGGTGAACTTGCAGCGCGGACAGGCGTAAGTGTCCGTTCCCTGCGATATTATGAGCGTCAAGGATTGCTTACACCGCTCCGGGAGGCCAACGGCTACCGTGAGTATTCGCCGCTGGCCGTCGAAACGGTAGAGACGATTAAGCTGTATTTGAATCTGGGGCTGTCGACAGAGGAGATTGCCGGATTTCTGCATTGTGTACTGAAGAATAAAGAGGCCTTCTGTGCAGAGGTGATGCCGCTCTACCGCAGCAAGCTGGAGGAGATTGAACGCCAGATTATTGAACTGAGTCAGATCAAGCTTAATCTCCAGCAGCGGATGGCTGCAATGCAGCAGGAGCAGATGGAGAGCGGGACTTCTGAGCGCGGGAATGCTGAATTGGATAATTGTTAAGCGTACGATCATACAGTCACGGGAGGGAAGAATAATGGCAATTATGAATATGGAGCATGCGGAAGCCCTGCGGGCGGAGCTGAACCGCAGCGGAACGGTGCTGGTTGATTACGGTGCGCCGAGGTGCGGGCCCTGCAGAACGCTGCTGCCGATTCTGGAGGAACTGGATGAGGAGTATGCAGACAGCGTGTCTATTGTTAAGGTTAACTGTGATGAGCTGCCTGAACTGGCGTCAGAGGCTGGCATCATGGGCCTGCCTACTGTGATCGTGTACAGCGGAGGACAGCCGGTGGAGAAGCTGGTTGGTCTGCGTCCGAAATCCGTCTATCAAGGCGTATTGAGAAAGTATGTCGCGGTGAGCAGCAGTACCAGTTAACGCATAGAGGCGGGAAGGGGCATGTCAGGCATGCGCTTCCCGCCTTTTTTTGCATATCAGAAAGTAGCTGTTCAGGGTTTACAGAAGTTATAAGGGCTTATTGTTCACTCAGTACTGCTGTAGGCCGCTTTGGCAAATGCAGCCGGAACCGGTACAACCTCGTTCTGGTGCAGGGCTTCCAGTATCTCTTCTCTGAGGCTGCCGGTAAATGCGCTCCAGGCCTTTTTGCCGACCCCCAGCTCATCACGTCCAATGGACTGCAGGGTATCCAGCCAGACCCGCTTGTCATTAATCACTCCCAGCTGCTCCTGAATGTTCTTATAGATTTCTTCATGGGCATGAAATTTCTGATTGAGTGCAAAACCCGCAGAGCTCGCTGTATACCGCAGCTCCTTAGCCGATATTCTTAGCTCATGCAGGGCCTCGAAGGCAGCCTTGGACTCCGCCTCAGGTTCTTTAAACAACATTTTGCAGGCCTTTTTCTTCTGTTCGAAGGCTACCTCCAGCTCGCGCATGACGACGTTTGCGTCCCGTTTGGCGGTCAGGGCTTCCAGGGGGCCAGCGAGAAAAGCCGTCCAGAGCCTGTCCAATTCCTTTCCGGTCAGCTGCGCAAGCCCGCTTTCCAGCTTCTTGCGGTACTCCTTCCGCTTCTCCTTCTGATGCTTAATGACGGCCTTCAGCAGCTCCGCTGTCTTGTTGTCGCCATCTTCCTTCGCCAGTTTGCGCCGCTCTTTGAAGGAATTAATCAGTACATCTGCATCCCTTACCTTGCCGAGCATCTTCTGGGCTTGTTTAAAAGTGCTATATAGCTCAGCGGTGGAGGAATGATCGGGATCAAGAATCGACAGCAGTGTCAGCAGCTTGCGGCTGTTTACCCTGGCCTGGTGAATATCCTCATCTCCGAAATCCTTCAGCGCGTCCTTGCTGTAATCACGGAAATTGACATAGAGCTTGATCATCGCCTGTTCCCATTGACGGGTCTTGCTGGTTTGCTTGTCCTTCGTTAGCTGTTCGACGGTCATGCGGCATCACTCCTAAAGGTTGTGTGTGTATTGCATGAACTTCAGCACATTCTGTCTAGCACGGGGAGTATCTTCTTTAGTATAAGGATAACGCTTGGATGAAGCGATTTCAAATGCTTTAGGTGTCCTTGCCTTCGCGCCGGGAGGGGAATGGGTTACAATAGGAGCAGTATATATTTCACGGAAATGAAGAGCGGGCTGCCCGGAAAGGCGGACAGTCCATTAATCATCTTAGAGGAAGAGGGTAATCATCAGTGGTTTCTCATGAGGGCTTGGGGCTATTAAGCAGACTCTTTGACGGGCAGGAGCAGAGAACGGTCAGCGTTCTTCCTGCGGAAATGGCGGTTTTTGAGCATTTTGCCGGAGAACAGCCGGAGGCGGGAGCGGAGGATATGCTGATTCCGTTCGCTTATGAAGAGACGCTGTGCCGGGACATCGGAGCGGGAGCGGTTCCGCCGTCCCTGCATCTTTGGAGTCACCCCGGAGGGGTTGCGCTGGGTCTGCGGGACAGCAAGCTGCCTTTAGCCGCAGCGGCGATGACGGAGCTTGAAGAGGCGGGAATACGCACGGCAGTCCGGCACTCCGGCGGTGCAGCCGTGCCGCTTGACGCGGGGATTGTCAATGTGTCCCTGATTCTTCCGAAAGCTCCGGGCAAGCTGGACTTTCACGATGACTTCCGGCTGCTGGCTTCGCTGATTGCCGAAGCTGCAGCCGTAAGCCATCCGCAGGCCGCGGCAAGGATCAGGGCCGGAGAAATCGCCGGCTCGTACTGCCCGGGCGATTTCGATCTGGCGATCGGCGGCCGCAAGTTCTGCGGCATTGCCCAGCGTAGGCAGAGCAGCGCGTACTTCGTGCACGCGTTTGTGGTCGTCTCCGGCTCCGGACAGGAGCGCGGGGAGCTGATCCGCGGATTCTATGAGACTGCGTCCGGAGGGGACGAGTCTCTGGTCTATCCGCGGGTCCGCCCGGAGACGATTGCCGCGCTAGGCGAGCTCGGCGGGCCGGATGCAGCGGCGGTGTTTGCTGCAGGCATCCGGCAGGCGGCCGCCTGCCGGGGCGTGCAGCTGACCTCCGCCGCGCAGCTGCGGCAGGAGACGGGGTATGATCTCCAGTACAGCGATCATCGTGTGCTGGAAGCGGCGGAGATTCTGCGGGAGCGGTATGCCCGCTGAATAAGCTTGTGCAGCATTAATCTTGAAACCCGAGCAGTGATTCCCCGTGACGGGGGATCACTGCTCTTCTTCTAATGGGCATAGCCGCTTAGTTCGTACATATTCACCTGCTGATAACAGCAGCTTCATGGCTACAAGTACAGCTCAGGCCGCCGGTCAGTGAAGATAGGAATCTGCTGGCGCACCTCGCGGACTTTCTGCAGATCAATGCTTCCGCTCAGAATCATCTCGCTCTCTCCAGCTTCACTTACAATGTCCCCCCAAGGATCAATAATCATCGAATGTCCGGCAAAGATGTTCGCCGGATCGGCTCCGGCTCGGTTGCAGGCGATAACATAGCATTGATTCTCGATCGCCCGGCTGATCAGCAGGGCACGCCAGTGGGCAAGCCGCGGCATCGGCCATTCGGCACTGACGAACAGCACCTCGGCACCAAGCGACGTGTGGGCGCGGACCCATTCCGGGAAGCGGATATCGTAGCAGATCAGCCCGGCGCATAAAGCCCCGTCCAGGGTGAACAGCCCTTTGGCTTCCCCCGGCTGCAGATACCGATGCTCATCCATCAGCCGGAACAGATGCAGCTTGCTGTATTCGCCGGCCAGCCCGCCTTCACGGTTGAAGACGAACATGCTGTTAGTAATCCCGGCAGACTGCTTGCTGGCAACAGAGCCGGCCACAATGTTGATGCCGTATTCCCTCGCGAGTGCAGAGATCATGGCCTTTGTCTGTGCGCCGTCAGGATCGGCAATCTGTTCCAGCCGGGTCAGATCGTATCCGGTCGTCCATAGTTCAGGCAGGATGAGGCAATCGGGCTTTGCTGCGGCGGCCCCGCGGATAAGCTGTTCCGCCGCAGCATAATTTGCCCCGGGATTGCCAAATGCTATATCGAGCTGAATCAGGGATATTTTCATGCGTCAGCCTCCTTCATAGTTAAAAATTATAGAGCATTCTGCCGGCAAAGCAATCCGCCAGCGGGCATCAAAAAGGAATATAAAATAAATAGTTGACGGGTCAATTAAATAGGTGTAAACTAATTTTCGTCAAGAAGATTTTGCACAATCTATTTAATTAATCATTAAGCTCACTACATTTTAAGGAGGTTAACATTGACGGGACATCAGCCTGACGAAGAACGCATATTTGAACTGCTGCAGGCGCTGAACAAGGGAATAAGCCCGAAGTTCGAACGATGTGCCGGCATCAGCCCCACAAGGCTCCGCCTGCTCCATGAGCTGTTCCAGGTTGAAGAGATCAGCCAGATTGCGCTGCAGAAGGAAATCGATATCGATGCCGCAGCCATTACCCGCCATTTGAGGGGTCTGGAAGAGAGCGGAATGGTCACCCGCCGTAACAACCCTATAGACAATAGAGTTACTTTGGTCTCGCTGACCCAGCAAGGGCGGGATAAGGTGCATTGCTACAAGGAAGAGAAGAACCGTTTTATCAGCAGTTTACTTACCGGATTTGACGAGCAGGACCGCAAGTCACTCGTGGATAAGCTTACCCGGCTGCAGCATAATATCAATCTACTGTAGCCTTCACCCATATACCAACTATTAAAGGAGATTATTTCACATGAATGCAACGAAAACAAATGACTTCAATTCGATTATTTCCGGCCGCCGCTCCGTGCGCCAGTATGATCCAAGTGTCAAAATCAGCAAAGAAGAAATGACCGAAATTCTTACAGAAGCTACCTTGGCTCCATCTTCAGTAAACATGCAGCCTTGGCGCTTCCTGATCATTGAAAGTGCCGAAGCCAAAGCCAAGCTGGCGACAATCGCCAAGTTTAACCAGCTGCAGGTTGAAACCTCTGCCGCTATGATCGCTGTATTCGGCGATTTGAACAACTTCGAGTATGGAGAAGAAATTTATGGTACTGCAGTAGAGCGCGGCTTGATGCCGCAGGAAGTGAAAGAAGGCCAGCTGTCCCGTCTGGCAGTACATTTCGCCAATCTGCCTGCGGATATCAACAGAGAAACCGTGATGATTGACGGTGGTCTGGTCTCCATGCAGCTGATGCTGGCTGCCCGTGCCCATGGGTATGATACCAACGCAATCGGCGGATTCGAAAAGGACCAGATTGCCGAAATGTTCGGTATGGACAAAGAGCGGTACATTCCGGTAATGCTGATCTCCATCGGGAAAGCTGCTGCCGAAGGCTACCCATCCGTACGTCTGCCGATCGATAAGATTGCGGAGTGGAAATAATCTACTAACCAGGAGGAATGAACAATGATTATTATTCATGCAACACTTCAAGTGAACCCCGAACGAGAGGAGCAGTTTCTGGCAGAAGCCGAGACGCTGCTGAATGCTACACATGAGGAAGAAGGCAATATTTCTTATGAGCTGTACAAGCATGTCTCCCGGAGCAATGTCTATATTATGGTGGAGGAATGGCGTGATGCTGAAGCTGTTGCCGGTCATAATGCAAGTCCGCACTTCACCGGCTTCGCGGCCAAAGCAGGCGAATTTCTGACAGCACCGCTGGATGTTAAGGTATATAACGGAGAACTGTTCAGCAAGTAAGGACAAGTTGTTGTGAAAAAAGCTCGCAGGAGCCTGTGTTTACATCACGCCGCCATGGCTAGGGTAGTTGCCCTTCATGGGATGGCGGTGTAAGCAGGCTTCTGCGGGCTTATTTGTGCTAGAGAAGGATGGGGCCGGTGTGGCCGGTTCCGAGCATTGATTTCTGCCCCGGATCGCCAGCCTCCTCAGCTGGTTTCGAATTTTCTGCGCAGGGAATGGGTGAGCTCTTGTAGGTCATTGATTTTGTCGTTGACCTGTTGGGAGGAGGTCATTTGATTTTCACTGCCTGCAGACAGCTGCTCCATGGAAGCCACATTCTCCTCGATAACGGCGGAAATATTCGTCATGTCATTGGATATTTCCTGCGATGCTGACTCGATAGTCTGAATGGATCCATTAAGATCGTTAATAGCTGTCACCAGCTGGCTGATGGTTTGATACACCAGGTCAAAATCTGACATGAATTCTTTGGCAGAGGTAACAGACTCAGCCGAGATTTGTTTTCCGGTCTCCATTTGTGATACAGAAGCGGCACTTTCTTCCCGCACTTTATTGAGAATGAGTCTGATTTCTTCGGTGGAATTATTGCTCCGCGCAGCCAGTTTGCGGATTTCACTTGCTACCACGGCAAACCCCTTCCCATGCTCACCGGCTCTTGCGGCCTCGATCGAAGCATTAAGGGCCAACAAATTGGTCTGGGTAGCCACGTCCTGAATTAATGAAATGATGCCTTCGATTTTTTGAGTGGACTCGTTCAGGGATACAATGGTTTCAGTAGCTGTCGTAATCGTTTCGGATACGAGGGTAACCTGATCGTACAATACTCTCGTATTATGCTGGTTATCCGCGAGGGCCTGCTCGGTAGCTACCGTTCTTTTTTGCATGGTTGAAGAGGTCTGAGAGGTCTGTTCGATCATCTTAGTGATAGATTGTACAGAATTCTCCATGCTGACCAGCGATTCGCTTTGATCATTCAGTCCGATCGATACCTCTTTGAACGAGTGCAGCATCTCTGTATTCACGCGGATGTTGCCTTCCGACAGCTGAGAGACGGCAGAGGAGGTGTGGTCAAGCTCATCCGAGAGCTGCTTCACCGTCTCTAAGAGCACGATAACTTCGTTCTGCTTTTTAGTCTTCTCCCCTTCAAGCTGTGAGGTGATTTTTTGCTTAGAGATGATCTGCAGGATGGTAGCCGCTGAGGTCATAAGCAGGAACAAGGCATGAATAAGCATCATGCTAAAAGGGTAGCTCGACACTCCGAACACCAGCTCAGGGACGAGTAATAATCCCAGGATATGCTGCACCGCAAACAAAATGGTCATTATCAGAGTAAGCATGATATTTTCGTAGTAGGCAACAATTGCAATCGCCATGAAAATGGAAAAGTGAAACTCTACCGTTCCGCCCCCGCCTGCGATCATGGAGAAGCTGCCGAAGGTTATGGCCAAAGTATTCAGTAAAGGGATGTACTTATGTTCCCTGTTCTTGCTGTATAACCAAATGTTAATAACCAGGAAAATGACCGGAAGGGCCAGCAGTACATTCATAGAAAAAGCAAAATACCTGGCAATCGTTAAGGCTTCCTCTTCGTTGTGAATCATGCCCAGGCTCAGTAAATCAAACTGCCTATGCAGCAGGTGAATCAAAATACTGATGGCAATCGTTGCGGCTGACATCCAAATCATTAATCTGTTTTTTTGCCGGATCATGTTTCATCATCCCCTCATATGCAAAGCAAGTATAGATCCCATGAACCTTCTAAACTACTAATCATTAAGTACATATTCGCTAAGACTCATAGTTTAATTGGTTCGATTACTAGGTCTATACTGCTATATAACGGTCTTTTAGCATCATATTTTTATAACATCCCATGTGAAATTATGAATCGGCTGGCTTTGGGTTTCCCGAACCGCTAGAATAAAATACAATATGTAATGCTATTAACGAGAGGGTGACCCGGCAATGAATATTTTCGAACCTTCCCAAGTGCTGAGTGCTTTGCCTAAGCAGTTCTTTGCTGCGCTTGTTTCCAGGGCCGGCCAGGTAGCGGCTGAAGGACGTGATGTCATTAATCTCGGGCAAGGCAATCCTGATATGCCTACCCCGTCTCATATTGTAGAAGCCTTACAGAGGGCGGCGGTTGACCCTATGAATCATAAGTACCCGCCTTTTCGCGGGCATGGCTATCTTAAAGAAGCTGCGGCAGCTTTTTATAAACGGGAGTATGGTGTAGAGCTGGACCCGCAGCGGGAGATTGCTATTCTGTTCGGCGGAAAAACCGGACTGGTTGAGGTAGTGCAGTGCCTGCTGAATCCGGGTGATACCGCACTCGTGCCGGACCCCGGTTACCCGGATTACTGGTCTGGTATTGAGCTGGCCCGGGCTGATATGGAGATGATGCCGCTCAAGGAGGAGCGCGGGTTCCTGCCTGACTTTACGGCTATACCCCCGGATACGGCGGCCAAGGCGAAGCTGATGTTTCTTAACTACCCGAACAACCCGACCGGCGCGGTGGCTGACAGTGAGTTCTTTTTGGAGACGGTCAGATTTGCGGAGAAGCATAGCATTTGTGTGGTGCATGATTTTGCGTATGCTGCGATTGGCTATGAGGGGCAGCGGCCGGTCAGCTTCCTCCAGACACCAGGGGCTAAGGAGACCGGCATCGAAATTTATACCTTGTCGAAGACCTATAATATGGCCGGCTGGCGGGTGGCCTTTGCCGCAGGAAATGCCAGTGTGATCGAGAGCCTGAATCTGCTGCAGGATCACCTGTATGTCAGCTTGTTCGGGGCCGTACAGGAAGCGGCTGCTGCTGCGCTGCTGGGTCCGCAGGATTGTGTCCGCGAGAACGTAGACCGTTATGAAATGCGGCGCAACACGTTAATCAGCGGCCTGCAGCAAATCGGCTGGCAGGTGGAGGCTCCGCGCGGCTCCTTCTTTGCCTGGCTTCCTGTTCCGGAAGGCTATACCTCTCAGAGCTTTGCGGACCTGCTGCTGGAGCAGGCGCATGTGGTTGTCGCTCCGGGTATTGGCTTCGGTGCTTATGGCGAAGGCTATGTGCGGATCGGACTGGTAAGCGATGAAGCCCGGCTGGCGGAAGCCGTGCAGCGGATCGCGGGATTGAAGCTGTTTATTGCGGAACATTCTCTGTAGTCACGGCCAAACCCAAATTAGTAAAACCACAAGTTCAAACTTTATAGCATAAGTGATATTAAGAAGAAGCGGGGCACAGAGATGAAGATAACGCTATTGAAGCATGGAATCAGGAAGAATGAGGTGTGGTTTGCTGCCGACTGCGGTGAGGGCAGGGGGATCTGGGGCGGCGGGTCTCCGCCGGAGCCCGGAGCTGTGCTTGAGGCGGAATTTGAGCTGCCTGCTCTTATTATGCGCTGGGTAGATCTAGTTCCGGTAAATAGCAGTGACTGCGGGATACGTATAGATGGGGAACAGGTGATATTAACCGGTATACTGGAGAATATTGAGGCTGACGGAACGGGGTATTTGCGGCTTGGGCCGGAATTGATCATGTTCGAATGCCTGGGTGAACCGATGGCACTGGGCGGCTGGGTGGAGATACGGACCCGGGAGCTGGCGGTCTATCCGGTGATTTAATCAGCCGAGCGGTAGCGGCTGTAAGCCTATAATTATTACATCTGCATAGCCACTCCTGAAAAAATAGGCTAAGATAAAACAACAGGTTTGAAGTACAGCTATAAGGAGCAGAAGTCCAATGAACAGCGATATTCAGCAATTTAAGACGGAATTTTTCAAGGCGCTGGCTCATCCGATGCGGATCCGCATCCTGGAACTGCTGAGCGAAGGCGAGAAGAATGTAAATGAGCTGCAGGCGATTCTCGGTTCGGAAGGCTCTGCGGTATCCCAGCAGCTGGCCGTCCTCCGTGCCAAGAATGTGGTGGCCAGCGTCAAGGAAGGAACTACGGTGATTTACTCTCTGCGCGATCCCCTGATTAAGGATCTGCTGGCAGTGGCCAGACAGATCTTCGATAACCACCTGGTAAATGCTATTTCACTCCTTGAGGGTATCCGCAGCGAATAACTTTCCGCCCTCATTAGGGCGGATTTCCCGTTGACAAGAACGGCTGGCAGGAGTAATGTTGCTCATATATTCAAATAATCAGATATTTAAAGAAAAGAAGGTTAGAGGATGACAGGGTGGGGCCGTTTTCAAGGCTACAACATTGCTTCTTTGCGTAAAGATATCATTTCAGGGACAATCGTCGGCGTCATTGCCATCCCGCTCGGGATGGCATTTGCTATTGCTTCAGGTGTAAAACCGGAGTACGGAATTTATACGACCATTGTAGCCGGAATACTGATTTCCTTATTCGGCGGTTCGAAATTTCAGATTGGCGGGCCTACGGGGGCATTCATTCCGATTTTGTTCGCAATTGCCATGGAATACGGGTATGAGAACCTGCTGATTGCAGGGATGATGGCCGGGGTTATACTCGTGGTTATGGGCCTCTTGAGGCTTGGCGTTCTAATCAAGTTTATTCCGAAGCCGGTAACCATCGGCTTTACAGCCGGGATTGCCGTCATTATCTTTACCGGGCAGATCGGGAATTTCCTCGGGCTTAAGGGAATTAAACGCCATGAAGCCTTCATCGACAATATGAAGGAACTTGGCATGCACATCTCGACGGTGAACCTGTATAGTGTGCTGACCGCTGCAATATGCTTTGCGGTAGTCGTGCTGGGGCTGCGCTTTGCCCCCAAGGTACCGGGATCACTGGTCGGGCTGCTGTGCGCCAGTGTGGTTGCGGCATTGTTCTTCAGCGGTAAAGTCACTACCATCGGCTCGGCTTACGGCGATATTCCGAACACACTGCCGAGCTTTCACTTTCCCGTGATCACCTGGGAGCGGATCAGGCATCTGCTCCGCCCGGCATTTGTAATCGCCATGCTGGGGGCGATTGAATCGCTGCTGTCGGCGGTGGTGGCCGACGGAATGTCCGGCAGCCGCCATAACAGCAACCGTGAACTGATCGGCCAGGGCATCGCGAATATTGCCGCGCCGATGTTCGGGGGAATTCCGGCGACAGGCGCGATTGCCAGAACGGCAACGAATATCCGCAGCGGGGCCGCTTCTCCGCTGTCAGGTGTGATTCACGGCGTTGTAGTGTTCCTTATTCTATTGTTGTTTGCGCCGTATGCTTCCAGCATTCCGCTTGCAGCTATGGCGCCGATCCTGATGGTAGTTGCCTGGAATATGAGCGAGCGCAAGCAGTTCCTGCAGCTGCTGAAGCTGGGAACGGGGGATTCCCTTGTACTGGCCATTACTTTCCTCTTAACGGTATTCGCAGATTTAACGGTTGCGGTGGAAGTAGGGCTGGTACTGGCCGTAATCCTGTTCGTCAAACGGATGGGTGAGACCCATCTGGTTGCCAAGGTGCTGCCTGATCCTGCATCGGTAAAGGTAGCGGCGCATATGGTGACAGACAGCCATGATTGCCCGCAGATCGGAATTTATAATGTGGAGGGGCCTTTGTTTTTCGGGGCTGCTTACAGGTTTAATGATACAATGCCGGAGCTTGGCCCCGGCCAGGCGAAGCTTATTATCCTTCGGATGGGCAAGGTGCCGTTTATTGACACCACAGGTGAGGCAAATCTGGCGGAGCTTGTGAAACAGCTGCAGGCAGACGGAGGAAAGCTGATGATTACCGGTGCCCAGCCCCAGCCGTATGATCTGCTGAAGAGAACAGGCCTGTACGACAAAATCGGAGCCGAGCATTTCTTCGATCACACGGGAGATGCCATCAATGCAGCACTGGGAATGATCCATACAGACCGCTGCGCAGGCTGCAGACATGCCGCATTCCGGGAATGCGGAGCGTTATCCGGAATGGAGGAAGTGCCGGGCCGGGGCGTCCTCAAAGGCAGAAAGCCGGCAGTGGCGGGAAAGCTCAGTAGCGGAATCCAGTAGGGCAGAGCTTCCATAATTATATATAAATATAACAGCCTGGGTGCATCCTGATGCCCGGGCTGTTATATTTATTATGGGCTGGTGAATACCCTATTTGTACACAACTAACTGTACTCTATGTAATCTGGATAAGGAGATTGTACCCTGATGAAGGAACTTAATTATGGCAAGGTGTTTATGCTACTCGCTGGACTGTCCCTGGCTACTCTGGGTGTATACCGCGTAGTTTCGCTGCGGACGGATAATTTTTATGATTTTTTGCTCTGGAATTTTTTCCTGGCCTGGATTCCCTTTTTGTTCTCAAGTGCAGCATATATGCTGGATAAGCGGAAGGTCGGCTGGCTCCTGCTGCTGCCGCTGGGGATTGCCTGGCTGCTGTTTTTTCCAAACGCGCCGTATCTGATGACGGATCTCCTGCATCTGACCGCGAGAAAAAGCATCTATATCGTCGGCGGAGAAGTGCAGAGCCGGTTCTGGTATGATCTGGTTACCTTGCTTCTGTTCACCTGGAGCGGCTGGCTGACGGGATTCTTCTCACTGTATCAATTTCAGAACGTGATCTGCCGCAAAAGCAATCTTGTGTTTTCCTGGATCTTTGTACTCGCCGCGTGTGCTCTTGGAGGCTATGGTGTATTGCTTGGCCGGGTATACCGGCTGAACAGCTGGGATGTACTGACAGACCGTCATCAGCTGTATCAGCTGGTCGAAGACAGCCTGAACCGGCAATCGCTGTTCTTCAGCCTGTTTGTGGCTGCTGTTCTGCTCGTGATTTACGCTACGCTATATTTCTTGCTGAACGGGCTGGGCAGCGGCAGTAGCCGCAGGACTTATGCCAAAGGCGGAAAAAGCTGATCCTCCGGATCAGGCTGCGGATGGAACTGGTACTCCTCCAGGTCGATCCCGCCATTGTCCTCAAACTGCACCCCTTCACCAAGCAGATATAGCTTCTGGAGGGAGCCGGATTCATCGTCCAGAGCGATTCTACCTTTGGTATTGACGACTCTGTGCCACGGCAGCTTGTATTTGCGGCTCATGGAATGCAGAATCCGCACGACCTGTCTGGCGGCTCTAGGGCTTCCGGCAGCACGGGCCACCCCTCCGTAGGTCATTACTTTTCCCTCGGGTATGGCTTGAATAATTGCAATAACCTTCGCAGTAAATGGTGTCATAGGTTCTCCTTCAAGTTTCAGCTGCTGTAGGACTCATTAACTAATTATATCAAAGGATGTGTATGCTTTGGGAAAGCTTATCCCCGGACAACAAGGAATGAGACTGTCGCCTGATCACCCGAAAGGGCTTGGCGGCTGGCTGGTGCTTATACAAATCGGGCTGTATCTTACGCTTATCAGCACCGTTTTAACGATTTTTCAATTTTTCAACAGTACCTTTGGCAGTGAGACCTGGGATATGCTGACTACTCCCGGAGGGGTGGATTATCATAACCTGTGGCGGCCTACGCTGTTGTTTGAAGTGATCGCTAACATCGTGATAGTTCTGCTTGCAGCTTACCTGCTTATACTGCTGTATAACAAAAAATCGGTGTTTCCGCGTTGGCTGATTTTCTTCTACCTCGGTAATCTGCTTGTATTAATCGTTGATGCTGTGCTGCTCTCGAATATTCCTTCCTCAGACGATTGGGTCAGCGGCAACAGAGTCCAGGACATCGCGCGGACCATGCTAACCTGCTTAATCTGGATCACCTATGTTTTACGCTCCAAGAGAGTCCGAAATACGTTTGTAGAATAGATATGGCGTTATCATTCTTTTGTAAGAGAGCCGCAGCTGCGGCTTTTTTATTTTCCCGAAATATGAGTGCAAAATATTGGCGAATAGGAGTGAGGATAGCGGGGGATAATCTGGACAAAAGCATGGACAGGAGTGACGGCTGTGGCAAATGCAAAAAACACAGAAAACAGCGACCGTTCTGCCCTGAAAATAGATTCTTCGCAGCCCCTGAGCCGCTCTCTGGATGATATGATGGCGCTGTTCCGGCGGATATTCAGAAATGATGGCACACTTAGAATACGAGTAATAGAGAATGCCCGTGACAAGCGTATCCGCTGCGGCATCATCTATGTTGACGGAATGATCGACAGGGATCTGATCCAGAACGGGATTACGAAGCCGGTCATGACCTATGAGTTTACCGCTGAGGATGGTAGCAATCCGGCTGAGCTCATGGAAACGATCCGTACCCGGGTGATCAATATCAGCGACATTACCGCTTCGGAGAAGCTGGATGAACTAATTGGCGCCGTGGTAGGCGGCAAAACGATCTTTTTCCTGGACGGCTATGCCGGTGCGCTGAATATTAATGCTCAGGGCTGGGAGACGCGGGCAATAGAAGAACCATCAACCGATAAAGCGATCCGGGGGCCAAGGGAGGGCTTTAATGAGTCGCTGCTGACCAATCTGACCCTGATCCGCCGCAGAGTGCAGAATTCCGATCTGAAGTTTGTGTTTACGGATATCGGTACGCGGTCGAAAACCCAAACCTGCATCTGTTATATGGAGAGCCTGGCCTCCCCGGATATTCTTGAGGAGCTGCAGGGACGGCTGGCGCGGGTGGAGATAGACCATCTGCTGGATACCGGGTATCTGGCCGAGCTAATCCGCGATGAACCCTACTCCCCTTTTGAGATGATTGGAAGTACGGAGCGGCCGGATTCGGTGGTCAGCAAAATTATGGAAGGGCGGATTGCCCTGCTGATTGAAGGCAGTCCGTTTGCCTTGACCCTGCCGTATGTATTTGTGGAGAATTTCCAGGCCAGTGAGGATTACTATATCAATTATTCCTTCGCCACGTTTAACCGGCTGCTCCGGGTAATCGGTGCCTTTCTGTCGATCAGCATTCCTGCCGTTTATGTCGCGCTGGTGACGTACAGTCAGGAGATGGTGCCTACGCTGCTGCTGCTTAGTATAGCGACGGCACGTCTGTCGGTTCCTTTTCCGACCATTGTCGAGGCGTTTCTCATGCTGACCATCTTTGAGATTCTGCGTGAAGCAGGCGCACGGATTCCCTATTCGATCGGCCAGGCGGTCAGCATTGTTGGTGCGCTTGTACTGGGCCAGGCAGCTGTAGATGCGCGGATCGTCAGCGCACCGATGGTCATTGTTGTCGGTCTGACCGGGATCACAACGCTGCTCAACCCCCGGCTCACCGGGCCTTTGATTATCGTGCGAATTCTGCTGTTGCTGACAGCTTTCTTTTTCGGGATCTACGGGTATTTCTTCGGCCTGCTGGGACTGGTGATTCATCTGATGAGCCTGCGCTCCTTCGGCGTATCTTATATGCTTGGCGTGGGCTCCATCCGGCCGCAGGACATCAAGGATACGGCTGTCCGTGCACCCTGGTGGGACATGTATCTGCGTCCGGCGGTTATCGGTGCGCGGAATATGAAGCGGAAGCAGCCTAAGAGACAGGTCAAACGATGAAGAAGAGCGTGTCTAAAATTCTGTCTGCCCTGCTCTCTGCCGCTATGCTGATCAGCCTGTCCGGCTGCTGGAACTATTCGGAGATCGATGATATGTCCATTGTCGCCGGTGTAGCGATCGATAAGAATAAAAAGGAAGGCAACCTGCAGCTAACCGTGGAAATGGTCGATACCCAGGGAGGGATGCAGCAGAGCCAGGCCAGCTTCAAAATGATGAGCCTCACTGGTAATACGATATTTGATATTGCCCGTAATATGATCTCTGTGACCGGCAAAAAGCTGCTGTGGAGTCATGCCAGGGTTATTATCCTCAGCGAGGAGGTGGCCCGGGAGGGCCTGATTAAAGTCATTGACTGGTACAGCAGGGATACGGAGACCCGGGCGGATGTATTTCTATTTGTATCGAGTGAAAAAAATGCCCGCGAAGTACTGAATTTGAACAGCGAGACAAAAACGATCATTTCCTATGAACTGGCCCAGATGATGAATGACGAGACCTTTACCAGCACTGCACCGGTTGTGCAAATCTGGGATTTCATCGACAAGCTGGAGACGTTAGGGAACAGTGCTGTAGCGCCGCTGATCGATATTAATGATAAGAACGGCCAAAAAAATGAGCGCGTGAACGGAACCGCGGTATTTGTGGGGGACCGGATGGCCGGCAAATTGGATGGGGAAGAAACCAAATACTCTCTTTTTGCCAAAGACAAAATTAAAGGAGGCGTCCTGGAGGTGAAAAACGCAAAGGGGATTCCCACCTACTCTCTGGAGATTTTATCAAGCCGAACGAAGGTGAAGCCCAAATGGGTGGACGGCAGGTTAGAAATGCAGATCCATACTGTCACACATACTGGACTGGACGAGGTGATGAGTGCTGAGGGATTTGCCGGTGACGAAAGTATTCAGGCTATTGAGAAACGGGCGGGTGAAGCCCTGCAGCAAAAGATTCTCTCCGTTATCCGTAAGGTGCAGCAGGAATATCATGCCGATATATTTGGTTTTGGCGAAGTCATACATGAAGAGATGCCGAAAGCCTGGCGTGGACTTAAGGAGAAGTGGCCTGAGGAATTTACCGGTCTGAACGTGAAGGTCAGTTCGGAAATCATCATTAAGAGCACAGCCAAAACATCCAGAACGATTAAGTTAGGAGATTAAATACAATTGCCCATTTACATCGTGCTGATTTATGCGGTTATCGTGTTATTCGATCCCTACGGGCTGCTGAAGCAAGGGAATAAGCGGGACTTCTATATGTGCTCTGCACTATGCCTTGTTTCTTTTTCACTGGCCTTTGCATTATCGATGCACTGGGAGATCCCCAGTCCCTCACCGCTGATTGTCCATGTTGTTAAAATGTTATTCTAGGGTATGCCTGAAAGGAGGGAGCTGGCGTGGGCAAAGAGATTATACCGGCTGGACAATCGACCAGCATCGTCATCCTGTTCATTATCGGCAGCTCCCTGTTTATGGGGGCCTCCGGGCAGTCGGGCAACAGCAGTTGGATCGCTCTGATCATTGCTATGACACTTGCGGTCCCTCTTATCCTTGTCTACGCGAGACTGCATGTCCTGTTCCCGGGAAAAGATCTCTACGATATGCTGATTTCGGTATTCGGTGCGTATTTTGGCAGGGGGCTCTCGTGCCTTTACATTTGGTATACCTTGCATTTGGGGGCCCTGGTGCTGCGTAATTTCGGGGAATTCAGTAAAACGGTCGCTTTGACGTCCACGCCAATGATCGCACCGATGCTGATTATCGGTCTGCTCTGTATTTGGGTAGTGAATGCGGGAATGGAGGTGCTTGGACGAAGCGCCAAATTTCTGCTGCTGTTCACCTTGGCGGTTATTATTGTTGTCCAGCTGCTCTCCGTTCCCAAATATGAAATTCATCATTTGAAGCCGCTTCTGGACAGCGGGTGGGGTCCGGTCTTTGCAGATGCTGGGGGCACGGTTACCTTCCCGTTTGCAGAGATTGTGGTTTTTCTTGGTGCGTTCACCATTCTTCCCAAAAAAGGTTCAGCGACCCGGGTTATGCTCAGCGGCGTACTCTTCGCGGGGACGATAATTACGGGTATCTCTGTGCGTAATTTGCTTGTGCTGGGTCCTGAAATTTTATCCTCCCTGTATTTTCCTTCCTATGTGGCGGTCAGCCGAATCAATGTAGGTGATTTCCTGACCCGGATTGAAGGTTCGGCGGCCATTGTATTTGTAACGGCGCTGTTTATCAAAGTGAGTCTCTGCCTGTATGTATCCTGCAATGGGATGGCGAAAGTATTCCGGCTGAAGAGCTACCGCTCCGTGGTGCTGCAGATGGGGCTGATCATGGTCTATCTGTCCGATTTCATCTACATGGACATTATGCAAATGCAGTATTTTGCCTATCATATCTATAAAATTTATGCACTTCCATTTCAGGTGTTCATTCCGCTGACGTTGTGGGTTACGGCTGAGGTTATGGCCAAAAGGTCCAGCCGTAAGGCTGCAACCCCACAGCAGTAAATGTGCGTAAGAAGAACCACAACTTCCTGTTGCATTACTTACAGGGAGTTTTTTTGAGATTTCCAACCTTTGCCGAAGATCGTTATAATGGTAAACATAGCAGATGCCTTCGCAGGCTGTTTGCAGCATGAACGTCAGAAAGGAGGAAGCCTGGTGAGCGTTTCCAGTATCATGATGTCCTCGCACTGGGGCAGAGAGGTCAGGCATAAGTATCTTGTTCAGGAATCCAAGGTGCTGGCTGTTGTCTTTCCGGGGCAGAATTATTCCGCCGAGCGCTCCTTGCTTGATTACGCTGGCAAAGTAGCAGCGGAATACGGCTGTGATCTTCTGATCCTGGAGTATGGTTATCAGATTGCACGGGCGGGATTCAAACGGGAAGAGCTGGATATTGTCGTAGAGGAATGCAAGGCTGCGCTTGCCGCAGTTCCGGAGTATGAGCAGCTGCTGTTCATCAGTAAAAGCATGGGGACGGTCATCGCCGGACGGCTGGCGGCTGAGATGGTTATGCAGCAGAAGACCTCACATCTGTATTTGACCCCGATCGCGGAGACTCTTCCATGGATTCAGCAGAGCCGGGGCAGTGTCATTTATGGCGGCAGCGATCCAATGTTCAGCGGGCAGTATGCCGCAGAGATCGGCGGATTGCATAATATCAGGGTGTACCGGATTGATGATGCCAATCACGCGCTGGAAGTGGGCAGTGTTAATGAGTCGCTGGCGGTGCTGCTGGTGATTATTAATTTCTATCATGAGTTCTTTCGTGATGCACTGCAGGGGTAACTCGGGAAGTCCAAACATTCTTTTGTAGTCACTGCTAATCCTGAAATAGATGTAATCTCAAGCATATAACTAGGAGTGGATCAGATGATATTGGAAGCAGCCATGCTGCAGGTAAAGCCGGGGCTTACCGCGGAATTTGAAGCCAGTTTTAAAGAAGCCTCTCCCCTGATCGCCTCGATGGAAGGCTACCTGGGACATGAGCTGCAGCACTGTCTGGAGGATGACCACAAATATCTGCTGCTAGTAAAGTGGCGAACCCTTGAGGATCATACGGTAGGCTTCAGAGGATCAGCGCAGTATCAGGAATGGAAGGCCCTGCTGCATTCCTACTACAGCCCATTCCCGGTAGTAGAGCATTTCACCAGTATTAATCTGGACTAAACGGGAGGAAGGTTATGCAGGGGAACCGAATTGGAGTTGGACGGACAGCAGAGGTATGGGAACATGGGGAGGGCACCATTTTAAAGCTTTATCTGGAGGACTTCCCCACTGCGGCTGTGGAACAGGAATTCAAGGTTAGTACATATGTCCATGCCCAGGGAATCCGGACTCCCCGGCCGCTTGAGCTGATCGAATCAGAGGGGAGAAGCGGGATCGTATTTCAGCAGATTCATGGCCGCTCACTGCTGGCGATGATTGGCGAGAAGCCTTGGAGATTGGCTGAATATTCTAAGAAACTAGCGGCCCTGCATTACAATCTGCATCAGCTTGAGGGCAATCCGGAACTTGGACTATATAAGGATTATCTGCGAAAAAATATCATTTCCGCACCCATGCTCACGATGGAGGAGAAATCGGCAGTTCTGGAGCAGCTGGAGAAGCTGCCGGAGGGCAGCAAGCTGTGTCATGGCGACTTCCATCCCGACAATGTGCTGCTGGATGAGGAAGCCTGGATCATTGACTGGATGACCGGTATTACTGGGAATCCTGCTGCAGATACGGCACGGTCGGTACTGATGTTAAGTATAGGGGCAATGCCTCCGGGAACCTCTCTGTTTACCAGAGTGGTCACAGGCTTTATCAGGCAGAGGCTTACAAAAGGCTATATCCGGGAGTATCTTAGCCTATCGGGGGGAAGCTATGCTGAAGTCAATGCCTGGATACTGCCGGTAGCCGCAGCCCGCTTAATCGAAGGCGTTCCGGTAGCAGAGAAGGAGCAGCTTGCCAAGGAAGTCCGCAAACGCCTGAGATCGGTCCGCAAAGCCTAACCTGTTTGGGAAAGAGGTGCATCATGCCCACATACATTGCGCTGCTGCGCGGCATTAATGTCGGAGGCCATAAAATTATTAAAATGCAGGATCTAAAGGCGATGTTTGAATCGCTCGGGTGTGGGAATGTCCGTACCTATATCCAGAGCGGTAACGTTGTGTTCGAGAACGGGGAATCCTCAGGGGAAAGATTAGTCCCGATGATAGAAAAGCGGATCAGGGAGACCTTCGGCTTTGAGGTTCCCGTAATCCTTCGTACTGCGGAAGAGCTGGAGTCCGCTATTCAGGCGAGCCCTTTTCAGCTGGAGGCCCTGGAGGATTTCAAGCGGCTGTATGTTTCATTTCTTGATCAGGCGCCGTCTGCAGGTTCTCTGGAGAAGCTTCTTCCCTACGGGGACGGAGCTGATAAGCTGCGGGTAGTTGGTAAAGAGTTGTACATATTGTATGAGGTAAGCGTCAGCCAATCGCCGCTGTTTAAGGTTTCTCTGGACAAGCTGCTCGGTGTGCAGCTCACCGCCCGCAACTGGAACACGGTGAACAAGCTGGCCGCAATTTGTCGGAAAGCCTGAGGTTTAAGAAACGGGCGCGCTCTAAGGACGGCTCTTCAAGCATCACAGGTCATAGCATGTAGTATAGGCCCCGCCATGCGGGGCTTTTTTGCGCGCGGTTGTTCCGGTGGTTGTAAGGATTCGATGAAATACATTCTCCGGGATTCCTTGGATTTGAGGATTCAGCTAACATTCAGCTTGATTTCATTATCCGTTAAGGTAAGGGTGCCATAATACACCTAGGCAAAGGTTGACACTGGGGATAGAGCACTGCCGGATTAAAGGAGAATTGAACGATGGGAGTGGGGGACAATGAGTTTCATTAAAAAGCTGGGTTCTGACGTAGTATTGCTGATCATACTGCTGCTCGCTGCATTTCTATACGGCTATGGAATCTGGAATGACCAATATGTAAATACGTACTATACAACCGCGGTGGGGAGCATGATGCAAAGCTTCCATAATTTCTTCTTCGCCTCACTGGATTCTGCCGGTTCGGTAACGGTAGATAAACCGCCGGTGACGTTCTGGATTCAGACGCTGAGCGCCATGATCTTCGGTCTTCACGGCTGGAGCGTGATTCTGCCGCAGGCCCTCGGCGGCGTGGGTTCGGTGTTGATTGTATATCTGCTGGTAAAGCCCGGCTTTGGCAGAACTGCAGCACGCCTCGCCGCGCTGGCAATGGCTACCACTCCGGTAGCTGCAGCTGTCAGCCGTACGAACAATATCGATGCTATGCTGGTGTTTACGCTTTTGCTGGCAGCATGGTTTTTATTCAAGGGAACTAAACATCATACAATCGGCAGTCTTCTCATCGCCTTTGGGCTGATCGGGGTCGCCTTTAATGAGAAGATGCTGCAGGCATATATGGTTCTACCAGCCTTTTATCTGTTCTATATTCTAGCGGCAAAAGTGAGTTGGAAGAAGAAAACCGGTGTACTGGCAGCCTGCACTGCTGTGCTGCTGGTGATTTCACTCTCCTGGGCGGTCATCGTTGACTCCATCCCGGCAAGCAAGCGGCCATATATGGGGAGCAGCGGCACCAACTCTGTGCTTAATCTGGCATTCGGCTACAACGGGGTATCCCGGTTGACGGGTGACCGCAGCACTGGCGGCAGCGGGGGCGGAATGCCTGGATTTGGCGGCGGCAATTTCAGTAATGACGGGCAGATGCCGGGTATGAATGGAGAGATGCCGTCATGGAGTGGCGGACAAATGCCGGGCATGAACGGAGAGATGCCTGCGATGGGCGGCACCGGGGGACCGGCAGGCGATGATGGCGGAATGCCTGGACAAGGCGCGGGAGGCAGAATGGACGGAGAAGGCCGGCAGTTCGGCGATGCTGACGGCGGCCAAGGCCGCGGCATTATGGGCGGCGGTATGAACGGCGGCGGTGGCATGTTCAATACAGGTACAGCCGGACCGCTGAGGTTGTTCCAGTCGGCATTGTCCGGGCAGGCCAGCTGGCTACTGCCCTTTGTATTATTCGGCGTAATTGGAATTTTTGCCGGCATACGCCGGAAGAACTTCACCATGAAGCATAAAGAGGCTTTGTTCTGGCTCGCCTGGCTGGTGCCGGCTATGGGATTCTTCAGCATCGCCGGATTCTTCCATCAGTATTATCTGATCATGATGGCTCCGCCGGTTGCAGCGCTAGCCGGTGCGGGCTGGTCACAGCTCTGGAACTATTATAAGGAACGTTCAAGCTGGCTCTCCTGGCTGCTGCCCGTGGCCGTGCTGGCTACAGCAGCCTTTCAGTGGTACATTATTCATCCTTATGACGATACGATTGGCAGCGGATGGTCGACGGGGGTTCTGGCGGCAGGAATTGCCGCAGCGCTCCTTCTGATTCTTGTCAGAATCATTAAAGGCCAGGAGAAGAGAGTTTTTGCCCACGCAGCAGCGGTAATGGGGCTGCTGGTGCTTATGATCGGGCCGCTCTACTGGGCGTTTACGCCGATCACCTATGGGCTGAACAGCATGACTCCGGCAGCCGGACCCGACAGCAGCGAAAGCGGCGGCTTCGGAGGCGGGGGCAGAAACAACCCTACCGGAGTGAATGAGAGTCTGCTGGCTTACCTGAAGGAGCATAACACCGGTGAACAATATCTGTTCGCTGCCATGGATTACGGAACAGCAGGTCCGTATATCATTGACGAAGGTGAGCAGGTAGTTATTCTGAACGGGTTCAACAGCTCGGACGTGCCTTATACGACCGACACCCTGAAGGCGCTCGTTGAGAGCGGTAAAGTGAAATATTTCCTCGTTACCAGCGGCGGTATGGGCGGCGGACGGGGCGGCAGCAACTCTGAAATTACCAGCTGGATCACCGAGAACGGTACAGCAGTGCCGTCAGCGGATTGGCAGGGAAGCGAAACAGGTGTAAATGGCGGAACGTTGTATGAAATTACACTTAAGTAATGGATGAGCCTAAGAACGAAGCAGTCAGGACAAAACTTTTTAGGAGGAGCTGCTCATGAGTACCAACGTGCGCTATTCCGTAATAATACCGATGTTTAACGAAGAGGCAGTGATTCAGGAGACCTACCGGCGGATCAAGAAAGTGATGGGAACGACAGGAGAATCCTATGAATTACTCTTTGTTAATGACGGCAGCACAGACAACTGTGCACAAATGGTAGAGGAATACAGCTACTGGGATGAGAGCGTGAAGCTTATCGATCTATCCCGCAATTTCGGGCACCAAATCGCGATTACGGCCGGCATGGACTATTCCCTGGGCGATGCGGTGATTATTATCGATGCCGATCTGCAAGATCCGCCCGAACTGATCCTGAAGATGATTGAGGAATGGAAAATGGGCTACGAGGTCGTATACGCCAAACGCATCAAACGTAACGGAGAGTCACTGTTCAAAAAATGGACGGCAAGCGTCTTCTACCGGATACTCCGGTATTCTACGGATATTTCCATTCCGGTCGATACCGGTGATTTCCGGCTTATTGACCGCAAGGTCTGCGATGAGCTCAAACGCCTGCCGGAGAAAAACCGGTTTGTACGCGGCCTGGTCAGCTGGGTAGGGTTTCGCCAGAAGGCGATCGAATATGAGCGTGACGAACGGCTGGCCGGAGAGACCAAATACCCGCTCAAGCGCATGATCAAGCTGTCCCTGGACGGCATCACCTCTTTCTCGTACAAACCGCTGAAGCTTGCGGGTTACCTGGGAGGTCTGCTGTCAGCCGGAGGTTTTCTATACCTTATGTATGTGCTCTACCTGGCGCTCTTTACGGACGCGGCCGTTAAGGGCTGGGCGTCGATGATCGGTATTACCTTAACTTTCAACGGGTTCGTCCTGATTATGCTGGGCATTCTGGGCGAATATGTAGGCCGGATCTATGACGAGACCAAAGGCCGCCCGCTATACATTGTACAGGAATTTTATGGAGGCAGGGTGCAAAAGACCGTGCAGGAGCCCCAGGTAGCCCACCTTAACAAATAACGGCGGAAGGGAGCGGTTCAGCATGAAGATCAGAAAAGCAGTAATTCCGGCCGCAGGGCTGGGCACGCGGTTTCTTCCGGCAACCTAGGCCCAACCAAAGGAAATGCTGCCCATTGTGGATAAGCCGGCGATCCAATATATTGTGGAAGAGGCGGTCCGCTCCGGGATAGAGAGCATTATTATCGTGACTGGACGCAACAAAAAGTCGATTGAGGATCATTTTGACAAATCGGTTGAACTGGAGCAGACGCTGCTGGATAAAGGCAAGCTTGACCTGCTGCGCGGGGTGCAGGCGGTCAGCGAGCTGGCAACAATCCATTATATCCGCCAAAAAGAGCCGCTTGGACTCGGGCATGCTATCCTCTGTGCGGAGCAGTTCATCGGCAATGAGCCGTTCGCTGTATTACTCGGAGACGATATTATGGTCTCTGAACCTCCGGCACTTTCGCAAATGATGAAGCTGTATGAACGGGCGGAGAAGACGATTGTTGGCGTTCAGCAGGTGCCGCGGCAGGATGTAAGCAAGTACGGCATCATAGCATCCGGCGGTTCTGACAGCGGCGTGCATGTGGTAAGCGGACTTGTGGAAAAGCCGTCGCCGCAGGCGGCACCGTCGGACAATGCCATTATGGGCCGCTACATTCTGCCGCCTTCGATATTCTCCGTGCTGGCGAAGCTTGAGCGGGGCGCGGGTGGGGAATACCAGCTGACGGATGCTCTGCACGAGCTGTGCCGAAGCGAAGGACTGCTGGCGCTGGATCTGCAGGGCAAACGGTATGATATCGGCGACAAGTTCGGCTATATCCAGGCCACGCTGGAAATCGGCCTGCAGCGTGAAGAATTGCGCCCGCAGCTGCTGCCGTATCTGCATAAGCTGCTCAGCAGCATAGATAATGCCGGAGCAGAGCCGCTGCTGTGGGGCCAGAGTGCATCCGGAAGCGGCCGGAGCTGATGATGATCAAGCATAGCCTTTTGTGCAGAGATCCAGTTACTGGGTATGGGTGCGATGGTTCACTGTTAGGTGCTGAGATCGGGTGCTTAGCATGCCAATAGAGCCTCGGGTTCCAGTAACTGTATATTTTGCAGTTATCAACGATGATTTTAGGATGATTTGAGCTCCAACTGTACTCTGTACAATTAAATATTTAGAATTACGTAGTTCCAGCCCATTTTCCCAAATGTAATTGTACGAAGTGCAGCTGTTTCTTCTACAGTCTTAAAATGAGGAAAATAACTGTATGAAATACAATTAGAGATCCATCTAGCGATTCAATTGTTGTTCGCCCAGTCTTCCAGTCCGACCGGATGCTGTATGACCTTCCCCCATGGTACAAAAGAGGCCAGCCGGTAATTCCCGGCTGGCCTCTTACTGCGCAAACATCAGCAAACGTAATGAATTATGCCTTCAGCAAATCGTGGTCCACATATCGGGCGCCGTTCAGCTCACTGATAATGTTGATGGCTACCTTCGCACCATCACCGGCAGTGATAATCGCATGTACACTGACTCCGGCCACGGTTCCTGCTGCCCAAATGCCTTCGACATTGGTTTTGCCTTCCGCATTCACGGCAACCACAGTTTTGATTCTCGGCTCCGTGCCGTCTTTGGTCTCCACGCCCGCCTTAGCGGCGAGATCCGTCAGTACGCCTGTAGCCAGGATCACATGCTTTGCTTCATAAGTAGCGCCACCTTCGCTCTCAATGACTACACCTCCGCTGCCCGCAGTGAGCTTCACAGCCTGATCGTTCACAAGCTCCGCTCCGAATTTGACGGCTTGCTTATGTCCGGTTTCTACGAGGTCTGGGCCGCCGATTTCAGAGATTCCGTAGAAGTTCTCATACCAGCCTCTGCGGGTCATGCCCTTGTCATTATCGATCAACAGCGTTTTTTTGCCCGCCTTGGCGGCGAACAGGGCGGCACTTGCACCGGCAGGACCGGCTCCGATAATTGCAATTTCATACATGGATTGCGACCTCCTAAAAGTTTTGTGAGCATAGCTTCCTGATTGGTTTCGTACAAAACTGGCTTCGGAAGCATACGCTTAAGTTTTGTGAGCCTAGCTTCCTGCTTACTATTATAACGTTGATTACTGCTTATTAGCTACTAATCCAATAGACACGGTAAGGTAATATTGAAGCTTGTGCCTTCACCCGGTGTGCTCTCGACGCTGATTGCTCCGTTATGCGCCTCAACAATCGATTGGGTAATCGACAAGCCGAGGCCAGAACCGCCGTATTTCCGTGTGCGCGACGAATCGCTACGGTAGAACCGCTCAAAAACATGGGGGATATGCTCGGCTGAGATGCCGCTTCCGTTATCCCGAACGGCGAGTTTCGCTTCCGAATTCCGGGCGTGCAGCGAAATATGGATACTGCCTTTTTCGGTATCCGTATGCTGTACGGCATTATGGAATAGATTAAGAATGACTTGTTTGATTTTGTCGGAGTCAACCATTCCGCTGATCCCGTATGAAAGATCAAAAGTAACCTTACGGTTGCCGGCAAGCACCAGCAGCTGCGGCTTCATTTCATCGATGACTTCGCCCAGCGGCAGCTGTTTGACCCTGAGCTGTGGGGCCCCGTCCATTCGGGCCAGCAGCAGGAGATCCTCAACCAGCTTGTTGATCCGTTTTGATTCCCCGTGCATGCTCTTTAGAGCATTGTAGAGCTGCTCTTTGTTATCGGCAGCTCCGCG
>NZ_LN831201.1:58647-75161 GCF_001368795.1 Paenibacillus ihuae | reverse complement strand
GTGCATGCTCTTTAGAGCATTGTAGAGCTGCTCTTTGTTATCGGCAGCTCCGCGCAACAGCACCTCCAGGAAGCCGTGAATCGAGGTCAGCGGCGTCCGCAGCTCGTGGGAAGCATCAGCAGCGAACCGCCGCATCTGCTCTTTGGCTTCACGTTCATTATGAAAGGAAATTTCCAGACGCTCCAGCATCCCGTTGAAGGATTGGGAGAGCTTGTCAATTTCCATTTGTCCCTGGTCAACGGGAAAACGGACGTCCAGATTACCGGCATCGATACTCTGCGCCGCCTCGCCCATATTGGATAGGGGGACCAGCGTTTTGCGCAGCGCAGGCAAATAGAGGAATAAGCCGGCGAGCAAAGCCACTACCGACAAAGCGCCAAAAATAAGCAGCTGCTGCAGAATTACGTCCTTCAGCGGTCCCGTCCCTACACTCATCTGCAGCAGGATTCTATTGCTGCCGGGTCTTCCCAGATCCATGAAGACAGCAAGATGCTGGCTGCCGTCTGCGGCGGTAATTAGTTTGTATTTTCCAGTCGCTTTAACCGTTGTATGGCTCAGCAGTTCATCGTATTTCTCATTGCTCAGCCGCGGGGCAACAGACTCGGACAGGGTGTCCTGCTGGAGATCCTTAAACGTGCCGTCTGAGCTGTATACAGCAATAGTGGTATGAGCGTCAAGCAGCAGCGGGCGTCCGTTCTCTCCCGACCGCAGATTTCCCGGGTTTCCGCCCGGCAATCCGCCAATATTACCTCCCCCGTTCTCCCCCGGTACGAGCGAGCCTTGGCTGCCTGTCAGACCATTCTGTCCGGAGCTGTTGCCGTCTGCTCCGCTGCTGTACGTACTGCCGGAGGTGGAGGTGTCCGCGTCTGGGGAATTATTCTGCTGTCCTGCGTTGCTTATATTCTCAGCATTTATTCCCGCATTTCGGGAATACAGCGAATAAAAAAAATCACGCGGCACAGAATGCAGCTGAGCTTCCATAGATTCAGCCCTGTTGCTGTAGATGAAATTGCGCATTAGCACATATTGCAGCACTCCGATGAGCAGGAGGAGGGCGGATAGAATAAGCAGTGATGTGGCAAGCAGCTGCTTACGCAGAGAGCGTGGTGCGGAATGTCTGCGGAAGAGGCCAGACAGGCGGGCAATCATAACAGGTCCACCCGGTACCCTGCACCGCGAAGCGTGCGGATAATCCGGTGCTCCTTATCGCCGAGCTTCTCACGGAGGGAACGGATATAGACCTCGACGATGTTTTCTTCGCCTCCGAAATCATAGCCCCATACCTTGTCCAGAATCATCGGCTTGCTCAGCACGAGGCCATGGTTGATTACCAGGTATTGCAGCAGCTCATATTCGGTAGGGGAAAGCTCCAGGACCTCGTCCCTGTGTCGGATCTCTTTGCGTCTGCCGTCAATCCGGAACGATCCGCAGCGGACTTCTCCGAGCAGACCCGGAAACTGATTCCGTAGCCGGGCCTGTATCCGGGCCAGCAGTTCATCGAAGCTGAACGGCTTAACCATATAATCGTCGGCGCCGATGGACAGACCTTTGACGCGGTCATCCACTTCGTCTTTGGCCGTGAGCATGATCACGGCAATTTCCGTTTCTTCTGACCGGAGGTAGCGGCAGACCTCGAATCCGTCCATTCCCGGCATCATCACATCAAGAATAGCGACATGAGGCTTGAAATCCGCAGCAATGGCGATTGCGCTCGCCCCGTCAGGGGCGGTTTTCACTTCAAAGCCTTCGTTGATTAATCCCAGTTCCAGGAACTGGAGTATATGAGGCTCGTCATCAACGAGCAAAAGTCGTACACCTTGGGCAGCTTTCATCATAGTTCCTCCATTTACAGTAAGCGATAGCTACATTATTACACATCAGGTTGAACGTTTGCTGAAGAACTCTTTAAAATCAAAGATTAGAAAATGTCGTTCATGGTTAATCATAATGGTTAATCTATTTATACGGAATATGAATGTCAATATTAAGGAAAATAGTTGGAAATTTAACTTTTTGAGGTTCTAATAAAGGGTTTTGACGGCGGGCCTAGAACAATTTACAATAAGGATACTACCCGGATGTTTTAAACTTTTTAGTCCGGCAACTTGTTCCGATTCCTTTTGTTTTCCCCCGTTTCTTAATCTTATCAAATTTCCTATCAAACACATTTCTTTCATTTGACTTCTTTCTGGTACACTTCTTTCTGGAATTTCGCGTTTGAGTCTGATCTGCAACATATGATTTATTCAACCCATTTGATTACATGCTTCAATACCCATATGTCAAGGAGGCTCTTCCATGAAGAAAAAAGAAATGGTAGCCATGCTATTGGCGGGAGGCCAAGGGAAAAGGTTGAAGGGATTGACGAAATCTCTTGCCAAACCCGCTGTGTATTTTGGAGGAACCTATCGGATTATCGATTTCCCGCTCAGCAATTGCTCCAACTCGGGTATTGATACGGTTGGTGTGCTGACGCAATATGAGCCGCTTGTTCTCCATTCATACATCGGAGTAGGCAGCGACTGGGATTTGAACCGTAAAGATGGCGGTGTGTTCGTGCTGCCGCCGCATGAACGGGAGAACGGAAGCAGCTGGTACCGGGGAACGGCTGATGCGATTTACCGCAATCTCAAATTTGTAGACCAGTTTGATCCGGAGCATGTACTTATCCTGTCCGGGGATCATATTTACAAAATGGACTACAACGCAATGCTGCAATACCACAAAGCAAGAAACGCCGACTGCACCATCTCGGTCATTGATGTTTCGCTGGAGGAAGCAAGCCGCTTTGGTATTCTTAATACGGATGAAGACCTGAAAATTTACGAATTTGATGAAAAGCCCGCCAAGCCGAAGAGCACACTGGCTTCCATGGGTGTATATATTTTCAAATGGGACGTTTTGCGCAAGCATCTGCTGGAAGATGGCGAGAAGGCAAGCTCCTCGCATGACTTCGGCAAAGATATCATTCCTCTGATGCTTGAAGACGGTAACTCCCTGTATGCATATCCTTATGAAGGCTACTGGAGAGATGTTGGTACAGTCACCAGCCTGTGGGAAGCTAATATGGACCTGCTGAGTGACCATCCGCCGCTGAACCTGAATGATCCGAACTGGCGTATTTTTACCCGTAACCCGAATCAGCCGGCGCAATACGTGGCGCCTGAAGCGAAGGTATCGAGCTGCATCATTAATGAGGGCTGCATTGTGCATGGAGAGGTTAAGCATTCGGTGCTGTTTTACGGGGTGGAAGTGGGTGAAGGCAGTGTCATTACCGACTCCGTCATTATGCCTAAGGTGAAGATCGGCAAGAATGTAAGAATTCATAAAGCCATCATTAGTGAAAATACAGTCATCGAGGATTATATGGAGATCGGTATCGAACGGGAGAATGAGGATGAAATTCTGCTGATCGACAATCGCAGCAAGAAACGGAAATCAGTCGCAGCCAAAACCATATAACCAAAAAGGACGGTGACCCGCGATGAAAGAACTTTTGGGCGTAATCAATCTTGACCATGAACTGGACAAATTGAATGAGTTAACTTATTTCCGCTGCGGCGCGGCCGTACCTTTTGCCAGCCGTTACCGGCTGATTGACTTTGTCTTGTCCAATATGATGCGTGCGGATCTGGAGAGTGTCGGGCTGTTTGTCCGCCGCAAATACCGTTCGCTGATGGACCATCTCGGTGACGGCAAGTCCTGGGATATGAACCGCAAGCACGGGGGGCTGTTCATTCTTCCGCCTGACTGGAATGATCCGACGGATACATCGCTCGGAGATTTGCAGCATTACCACAACAACCTGGATTTCTTCAAGCGGGCTTCCGCCAAATATATTGTATTCTCCGGCAGTCAGCATATTAACACCGTCGATCTGCAGGATGTGTTCCAGTATCATTTGGAACAGGGGGCTGATGTCACCCTTGTCTATAAATCGATCGACCAGCTTCAGCCGGAGCATGATCCGTGCCTGCGGCTTGAATTGAATGACGATAACTTCGTTACAGAGATTCATCAGGAGAAACATCATCCGAATGTGTATCTGGATATTTTCATCATGGAGAAGAAATTATTCCTGGAGCAGGTGGAATACTGCATTGCACACGGGGAGAGCTTCTTTTTCCGCGATGTCATTCAGAAGAACAGGGCTAAATTTAAGATTGCAGGCTATGAATATAAAGGTTACCATGCGGTAATCAATTCACTGGAGAGCTATTATAAGAATAGCCTTGAGCTGCTTAAGCAGGAGAATTATCGCGGTTTGTTCCAAGAAAACCCGGTGCAGACGAAGATCAAGTATGAAGCGCCTACCCGCTATCTCGACAGCGCCAAGGTCAGCAATTCTCTGGTCGCTAACGGCTGTATAATTGGCGGAACGGTGGAGAACAGCGTGATTTTTCGCGGTGTGCAGGTGCGAGAAGGTGCGAGAATTATTAATTCTGTCATCATGCAGAAATGTATTATTGAGGAGAATGCCGTGATCGAGAATGTCATCATGGATAAAGATGTGCATTTAAGCAAGGACCGGATTCTCGTCGGGGATAGCAAACGTCCGTTTGTGATCGCCAAGAGCAGCAAAATTTAACCCCAGGATCAGCTGGACTGTGCGCTATAGCAGTCTTGCTGGTCCTGAGTTTCAATAGAGGCCATGTTTCATACAAAATATGCATCTGACAGGAGGAACCTGCTGTTGTTCAACGACAAAGAAACCTTTAAAAAAGTGTTCCGCGAGACACTCATCGGGAAACTGGGCAAGCCGCTGGAAGAAGCATCAAATGGTGACGTGTATAATATCATCGGAAATATGATTCGTGAGAATGCAGGGAAGAACTGGGCAGAAACCAATCAGAAGTATAAGAACAATCAGGACAAACAGGTCTATTATTTCTCCATGGAGTTTCTGATCGGCCGGCTGCTTGGCAATAATTTGCTGAATATGGGTGTGCTTGAGGTTGTGCGCGATGGCCTTGCGGAGCTTGGATTTAATCTGCGGGAGGTGGAAGAGGAAGAATCAGATGCAGGGCTTGGCAATGGCGGCCTTGGCCGGCTGGCTGCCTGCTTCCTGGATTCCCTGGCTTCCCTGCAGTATGCGGGGCATGGCTGCGGCATCCGCTACAAATACGGCTTGTTTGAGCAGAAGATTGTGGACGGCTACCAGGTGGAATTGCCTGACTATTGGCTGCAGAATGATAACGTGTGGGAAGTGCGCCGGGAAGACAAACAGGTGGAAGTCCGGTTCTGGGGACATATTGAAACCCGTGAAGAGAATGGTGAACTGGCATTTGAACACAAGGATTACGAAGCAGTACGCGCGGTCCCTTACGATATTCCGATTATTGGTGCCGACCGCAAGCATGTGAATACCCTCCGCAACTGGAGCGCGGAGTCGATTACACTGGCTTCCCGGATGTCCGGATCGCTGACGGGCTCGGATTATCACAAGTTTCTGGAGTACAAACGCTCGGTGGAATCCATCTCGGAATTCCTGTACCCTGATGATTCGCAGTACGAGGGGAAGCTGCTTCGTCTGAAACAGCAGTATTTCTTATGCAGCGCAGGACTTCAGAGTATTCTGCGGACGTTCAGCAAAACAGGGGTTCCGATTGAATCGCTTCCGGACAAGGTTGCACTGCATATCAATGATACGCACCCTACACTGGTCATTCCCGAGCTGATGCGGATTCTGATGGATGTGCACGGCATAGGCTGGGAGAAGGCCTGGAGCATGACGACAACGATGGTCTCTTACACCAACCATACCATTCTTAGCGAAGCGCTGGAAAAATGGCCGATGGGGATGGTGAAAGAGCTGCTGCCGCGTATTTTCCTCATTATCGAGGAGATCAATGCCCGGTTCTGCGGTGAGCTGATGAGCAAGTATCCCGGGGACCAGGAGCGGATTAACCAGATGGCGATCATTCATGATGATCAGGTCCGCATGGCCCATCTGGCAATTGTAGCGAGCCACAGTGTCAATGGAGTAGCAGCGCTGCACACGGAGATTCTGCAGAAGCGCGAGATGCGGCTGTTTAATGAAATGTACCCGCACCGGTTCAATAACAAAACGAATGGGATTACCCACCGGCGCTGGCTGCTGCATGCCAATCCCGAGCTGGCTGGACTCATCAATGAATCCATCGGTACCCGCTGGATTCATCAGCCGCAGGAGATGATCGGCCTGATCAAGTATTGTGAGGATGCGTCCTTCCAGGAGCAGGTGGCTGCGATCAAACGCCGCAACAAGCTGCGCCTGTCTGATTACATCGCCAAGAAGCATGGGATCCAGGTAGACCCTGATTCGATCTTTGATGTACAGGTTAAACGGCTGCATGCCTACAAGCGCCAGCTGCTGAATATTCTGCATATTATGCACTTGTACAATCAGCTTAAGGATAATCCGTCCATGGATATGGTGCCGCGCACCTTCATTTTCGGGGCTAAGGCAGCACCAAGCTATCATCTGGCCAAGCGGATTATCAAGCTCATTAACACTGTCGCTGATGTCGTCAATAAAGACCCGGATATTAAGGGCAAAATCCGTATCTTTTTCCTGGAGAATTATTCGGTATCCCTGGCAGAGAAGATCATCCCTGCTGCCGATGTGAGCGAACAGATCTCTACGGCCAGCAAAGAAGCTTCCGGGACGGGCAATATGAAGTTTATGATGAACGGCGCGCTGACGATCGGCACTATGGACGGGGCTAATGTGGAAATGCATGAAATGGTCGGGGACAACAATATGTTCCTGTTCGGTCTGCGGGCGGAGCAGGTGCTTGATTACTACCAGTTCGGGGGATATCACTCCCGTGATATCTATAATGGTGACGGGCGCGTCAAAGAAGTGCTGGATCAGCTGGTGACACCGGGGCCGATTTGCTGCAATACCCAGGAATTCGATACGCTGTATCAATCGCTGGTTGACAATAATGATGAGTTCTTCGTGCTCAAGGATTTTGCCGGCTATGTGGAGACACATGTCAAAATCGATCTCGCATACCGCAACCAGAAGGAATGGCTGAAGAAGTCGATCATCAACATTGGCCACTCCGGCAAATTCTCCAGTGATAATACGATCAGCCGCTATGCGACCGAAATATGGAACATCAGGCCGGTTAGGTAATAAGGTAAAGGATCAGCTCAAAAGTAAAGAGGCCGTCACGGACGCAGGGCATTCCTGCATCTGTGACGGCTTTATGTTTTGCGCGGTGCTTACAGTACTTCGGCAACCATAGCCGCGAACCGTTCCAGAAAGCGCCGTTCCTCATCGTCGAAGCGGTGCTTAAGCGGACTGTCAATATCAAGTACGCCAAGCAATTGATCATCCTTTAGGAGGGGGACGACAATCTCACTGTTCGATGCGGCATCGCAGGCGATGTGTCCGGGAAAGGCATGAACATCGTCTACGACAAGCGTACGGCGCTCCTCAGCCGATGTCCCGCAGACCCCGCGGCCCAGCGGAATTCGAATGCATGCGGGCAGTCCCTGAAAAGGTCCGAGCACAAGCTCCTTGCCGTCAAATAAATAGAAACCGGTCCAATTGGTATCCGGTAGAGAGAATTTAAGCAATGCCGATGCATTTGCCAGATTGGCAATAGCATTCGGTTCGCCTTCCATCAGTGCCGCAAGCTGCATCAGCACTGCTTCAAAGCGCTCGCTGCGTGTCCCGTCGTAGGGCATCGCCTGAAACATGAAGCATCACCTTCCTGTACATGGAGTTAGTAATGAAACCTTAACTGTAACTATCAACATAGTACAGCTAGACTCGATACGTCAAGTATTACCGGATTTTTGCAGGAGTCACAATCGATACCGTAACTGGAGCTGAACCGGTGTTTCCGCTTAGGCTTACCAGGGTAATGCTTACTATATCGAAGGCTCTTGGCCGGAAGGAGTGGAATATGCGCGCCGATGTACAGAACTTGTTCATAGGGATTCATATGCTTTATTTTGCACATGAGAGGGACTTGACATTGTCGGAGATGCTGCCGGAACTTGAGAAACTAGGGTACCGGGTAGCAGAACGCGAAGTGAAGCAGGAACTGGAACGGCTCACTCAGGAGAATTTCCTGACTGCCCATGGCGATGCGTTCAGTATCACCGGTACGGGAATCGAGGAATTCAAGGATATTCAGGTGAAGCTGCAGGTGCTGTGCTCCGAGGTGCTTACACCGGCCAAAGCGGCGAAAGCCTCGGGTTAAGTCCGTGTATCGTGCTTCTGCAGTTAGGAAGCTTTAAAACGAAGGGTTGCCCATTTTCCAGGCAATGAACAGCGTCAGCATCAGGGGAGATCGACTGCCCGGTGCAGACGCTTTTTTGTGCGGGAGGGATTAAGAAAATCCTTACCTATGAAGTATACTTATAAAGATGAAAGGGGACGAGGGGATTGTATGTAAGCCGTGGGGTTACACCAACATTAAGCGGAACAAGAATAGAACTGCAGGCGATCGCTGCTGATCATGCAGCGGCGCTGTTTGATATATGGACGCATGCTGCTGTTGCCCCCTGGCTGGACACCCCGCCGCTGGCATCGGTCCGGGATGCGGAGCAGCTGATCGCTCTGCTGCTGCAAATGGCCCGGGAGGAAGAAAGCCTGCGCTGGAGTATTACCCTGCCGGACGGTGAGATTATCGGCAGCTGCGGCTATAACCAATGGCAGCTGCCGGGAGCCTACCGTGGAGAAATCGGCTGCGAGCTGTCTCCATCCTATTGGGGACAAGGTTATATGCGCGAAGCACTGGAACTAGTGCTGAATTTCGGCTTCGGTACGATGGGCCTGAACCGGATTGAAGCATTATGTCATCCGGACAATATCCGGGCACACGGGCTATTCCAGGCATTGAACTTTTCGCAGGAAGGGATGCTGCGTCAGTACCGCCATACCGCTTCCGGTTTTCAGGACGTGAGCCTTTACGCTCTGCTTCATAGTGAGAAGTTATAACTTTTAGAGGCTAAAAGTACTTATATATCATGAAGTCAAAGACGGATCCATAAAGAAAGAAATGGCTGCACGGTCCTGAGCGGATCGTGCAGCCATTTCTTTGTCATCATGAATCAAGCCGGGGAAAGATAGTGAATAGATTCACAACATCTGTTCTGGCTATCCTACTTGCGGGGCAGCGGCGAGAGCTTCTCGGCTTGGAGACCCATCTTCTTCAGCAGAATAATCATCTGTTCTTTCTCATCATCGTTCAGGCCGCTGAAAGCCAGGTGCAGGCGTTCCGAATATTTCGGATACATCTCGCTCATCAGCTGTTCGCCTTCTGCTGTCAGCTCAGCGAAAATAACACGGCGGTCATTCGCGCAAGGTTTGCGCTGCAGGTATCCGCGTTCCTCGAGCTTGTCAATCACGTAAGTAACGTTGCCGCTCTGCAGCAGCAGCTTGGCACCGATCTGCTGAATCGGCTGAGGTCCCTTATAGTAGAGAACCTCCATCACAGCGAAAGCTGTCGGATTGAAGCCTTCAATCTTGCTTCCGGTAACGGCATGCTCGTTGATGCTCTTGAAAGACTTGGCAAAAACCCGGTACAAATGCAGTGTTAATTGAGTATCGCGTTCATAGGATTGTATCATGCTTCTCCACCCTCTATCGTTATCGTTAATCGTGTGGGTTTCCCCGCACATTTTGGAATCATTGCCCGTATGCACGCTTCAGCTATGCAGTAAAACTTAAGATAACCTTACAATACGTTAAACAATGAATGAAGAACATGTGATTTGTCACAATGAGCACACTTTTAATTATTAAAAATCAAACAATTTTTTGACGGTGCTTCAATTCTGCAAAAAAACAATGTCATTTTGGCTATCCGTCTGCAGATTGAGGAGCGTATGAGTCTTTACCGCTGCCGCACTACCCGGCCTTGCAATGCTGGTGCTGCGCAGCGGAATCGAGGACAGGGACAATGCGGGCGGGCCGGACACACAAGTTATGTTTGATGTATCTCAGCCATAGTTCGTATAATGGTAAAAAGCCCGGATTCCATCCGGGACAATGGGTATTCAACATTAGGAGATGGAAAGCGGTATGGAAGAGATAGAAGAGGTGGAGGACGAGCGGGGAATCGTTTTAGAGGTATTCATTGATGAGGCTGGTTACGAAGCGGGGGATAAGCGGATATCAGGAATATCCTTTCAAGTACGTCAGGGTGAACTGCTGGGACTGATTGGCCCGAACGGAGCCGGCAAAAGCACGACGATTAAGACGCTGCTCGGTCTGCTCAAGCATGCTAAAGCTAAGGTGACGATTGGCGGAGAGAACAAATCCTACGCCTACGTGCCGGAACAGCCGGTGTTTTATGAGGATCTGACACTCTGGGAGCATCTCGATTTGGCGGCTGCGGCGTATGGACTGCCCTATGACAAGTTCGAGGCAACCGCAGAGAAGCTTCTGGTGCAATTCGGGATGGACAATGTGCGCGATGACCTGCCGGCAGGCTTCTCCAAGGGCATGAAGCAAAAGATGATGCTGATGCTCGGTTTTCTGGTCCAGCCCGATGTGTACATCGTGGACGAGCCGTTTATCGGACTTGACCCCCGGGCCACGAAGGATTTCCTGCGGCTGCTGGAGGCGGAGCGCCAGCGCGGTGCAGGCGTACTTATGTCTACGCATGTGCTGGATACCGCTGAGAAAATCTGCGACAGCTTCGTGCTGATTTCCGGAGGAAGAATGACTGCAACAGGCACACTCGAGGAGATCCGCGACAGTGCTGATTTGCCGGAGGGGTCGTTGTTTGATTGCTTCGACGAATTAACATGAGCGGACGGGATGATGCGGTAATAAACAGCAATTCTCCGAAAAGCAGATCGGCATACGCGTTTCCTACAGGTCCGCGTTTGTTCCGGCGGCGGCTGTTCTCGCATTGGCGCGAGCAATCCGCGATTATCCGGACTGCAGCCGACTGGACAGTGCTGCTCTATATCGTTATCCCCGGCGGCCTGCTGGGCGGACGCTTCTATTACGGATTCTGGAAAGGGGACATGCCTGCCTGGACATCGTTTCTCCCCTTCACGATGATTCCACTGCTGTTTGCTATACTGCTTGTAACCGGGGGAATGGTGCTGCTGCTGCAGGAAGGCGATTTGTTGTTCCTCAGACAGCGGCAGAACTGGATCAATAGTATCCTGCTCAGGGGAATAATCTATAGTCTTATCGTTACCACACTGAAAATTGCTGCTGTCTTTGCCATTCTGCTGCCCTTTATCATCCGCGGCTACGGGCTAAGCCCGGGAGCAGCCGGGTCGCTGCTGCTGCTTACTGTAACCGCCGGCTGGAGTGTGAAGCTGCTGGGGCATGTCGTCAAGGTACAGCGCCAGGGCTTCCGCCGCTGGCTGTGGCTTATTCCAGCAGTCACTGTGCCCTCAGGAATCTACGTCCGGCTGGCTATCCTCTGGGAGAACAGGCCGCTAATGCTGCTGGCTGCCGCAGCCGTTTACGCGGCGGTGACCGTCTGGGCGGTCCGTTACCGCCTCCAGCTGCGCGGGACCTTTCTCAGCGATGTGCGCGAAGACTATAAGCAGCGGATGAGAATTGCCGGGCTCTTGCTGCGGGGTGTCCTGGATAAGCCGCGTCCCACCAGATACAAACCCTGGATCTTCCGCAAATCGCAGCCGCTGCTGTCCTCGATACTGCCGGAGAGCCGCTTCGCGGCGGCGGGAATTAAGGCGCTTGTACGCAACCCGGCGCATTTGAAGCTGTATTTCGCTTTCACAGGTGTGTCCATGGGGGCATATTTATTGCTCCGGCCATTCTGAAGTGGGGCCTGCTCGTGGTGTTGGCTTTATTAATGTCCTACTGGCTGAGCTCCTTCTGGCTGCTCTTTGCCGGCGATGACTATATCGGCATCCTGCCGTTTACCAAGTCACAAAAGGCTGAAGCCGGCTCAAAGGCGATTAAAATCCTGATCATTCCATATACAGTGGTGTGTTCAGCAGTGGTGTGTATCCCTTTGTATGGATGGTTGGGACTGCTGCTGTTTGTACCTTTGGGCTATGGTCTGGGAGTATTCATTTCACGTATATTCACTACCATCCGCCTGACAGAGCATTAAGCCGTATAATCCAAAAAGCGTTGCTTGCGATCTTGCGCAAGCAACGCTTTTTTTGAAATATAAGAGAGGCAGTCAAGCCTAAACGTCTACAAATGACCGGCAGCGTGCTTGCCTGCTGTATAGCCTGTGGAGAAGGCTGCGGTAATGTTGTAGCCGCCGGTATATCCGTGGATATCCAGCACTTCCCCGCAGAAGTAGAGGCCTTGGGTAAGCTTCGATTCCATTGTCTTTGGATCGATTTCTTTCAGGTTGACGCCTCCGCCAGTCACAAAGGCCTCAGCCAGGGAACGGGTGCCGTGCGCAATAACGGGCATCCGCTTCAGCAGGGCTGCTAGAGACTGTAGTCCGCTTTTGGGCAGATGATGGCCGGTAAGATCCCCGTCCAGCCCGGCTTTGGCCAGCAGAAGCGGAATCAGGCGCTCGGGGAGCAGGCCCTTCAGCGAGTTGCGGATCGCTTTTTTGGGCTCCAGCTCGAGTTTGTGCAGCAGCTGTGATTCCACTTCCTGCGGCTGATGATCGGGAAACAGGTCAATGGACAACTCCACGGCATCTGTTCCTGTCTTTCGCTGGACCTGGCGCAGAAACTGGCTGCAGCGCAGAGCAATCGGTCCGGACAGCCCAAAATGGGTGAAGATCATATCCCCGCGGTGGGAGATGAGCTTTTTGCCTTTTGCATTCCAGACGGAAAGTGTCACATCGCGCAGGGACAGTCCCTGCAGATCGCCTGACTTGATCCATTCCTCGCGTGAAACGATGGGTACTTCCGTCGGGAAGAGCTCCGTGATCGTGTGTCCCGCTGCCTCAGCCCACGGATAGCCGTCTCCAGTGGAGCCTGTCTGCGGTACGGATTTACCGCCGGTGGCAATAATCACGGCCCCAGCGCCGAAGGCTTGTCCTGATTCCAGCCGTACACCCTGGACTGCGCCTTCCGCATAGAGTACTTCCCGCACCGGGCTATTGGTCATAATCTGCACACCGAGACTCCGGACCTTGCCAATGAGTGCAGAGACGACGCTTGAGGCTTTGTCGGATACAGGGAACACCCGTCCGTTGTCCTCTTCCTTAAGGGCGATCCCCAGATTCTCAAAAAACTCTATAATATCATGGTTATTAAAATGATCGAATGCGCTGTACAAAAACCGGCCGTTGCCGGGGATATGGGCGATCAGCTCTGCGGTTTCTTTAACATTGGTGACGTTGCAGCGCCCGCCGCCCGAGATTCCCAGCTTCCGGCCAAGCTTGCCCCCTTTGTCAATCAGCAGCACGGAGGCGCCGTGCTCTGCTGCGGCTACACTGGCCATCAGCCCGGAGGGGCCGCCTCCAATGACGATCACATCATAGTTGCTCATGAATCTTCTCCTTTATATGCATCAGGTTTTGCGGATTTCTATCTCTGCTAACGGCATCATACCACCTACGGCGGGGCGTATCCAGAGCAGCTGCCCCGGTATACAGTTATCGTTGTCAGAAATGTCTGGCTGTGCTTTAATCTTAATGGAAAGGGTAATTTGTCAAACTCAGGGAGTGATTGCAATTATTAATGCGGTAAAGGATATCATATTGCAAATATCGGCAGCCTGCTCCTTTTTATTTCTGTTTCACTGGTGGCTGGATAAAGGCCAGATAGCCCGCAGAAACCGGCGGTTTCCCGATGATCAGGCATTTTTGATGATCGGCTGTGCGCTTAGTATTACCTTCAGTACCATTCTTTCAACGACATTAGTCGGAGAAGTTTATTTGAATTTGGCTATTTTACCGGCCTACATTGGTATCCTATATGGCAGCAGCCGTTCAGGTTTATGCCTGGCCGGCTTTTTTTTGCTGAACACCGCTTTGTTCTCGGAGCCGTCCGGACTCAGCAATATGGTCATTAATTCAAATATCCTGATGTATCCGCTGCTCTTCGGCTTAGCGAGACTATTTAAAGAAGTTAAGCTTATAGAGAAAATAATTATACTGTGGGTTGTGCTGTTCCCGAGTATGCTATTCATTATCCTGGTTCCCAAGATGAAGGGGGTTCATGCATTTGAGACCTATTCACCCGAATCCATTCTGGTTACGCTTTACCTGTTCACTACGCTTCTGCTCGGCGGTCTTCTGGTCTACTCTATCGAAACCGCTTGGGATAAAGTTCAGATTAAGGAAAAAATGAAAGGAATCTCTGAGAGATTCATGTGGGAATCGAAGAAGCTGGAGCAGGTTACTGATATCGTACAGCTGAATATAATGTCAATGAACGAACAGGGTTATGTAACAGAACTTAATGAATTTATGCTGAAGCTGGTCCGCCGGCATTATCCCGATTTCACTAGAGAGATGATTCTTTCCCGGCCGGCTGCGGTGTTATTCAGGGACAGCGTGGACAAGCAGACCTTTGTACAGCTTCAGGGAATCTTCTATAACAAACAGCGCTCCAATGCCAAAATTAAGTGCGGCAGCTATACATATCAAATCTACACCGCCCCGCTCCAGCAAGGTACCGAACCTCCGGACGGAGTAGTAATAATTGTTCAGGACGTGACGGAGGAAGAGAAAATCCGCATCGAGCTGGACCATGTGGAGCGTCTGACCCTGGTGGGGCAGATGGCAGCGGGTATCACCCATGAAATCCGCAATCCCATGGCGGTGGTGCGCGGGTTTTTACAGCTCATGAGAGAAAAAAGCCCCGAGGAGCTTGATTCGTATTATCAGATCGTAATGGATGAGCTGGACCGGGCCAATGGAATTATTAATGATTTTCTTTCACTGGCCCAAAGCCGGATCTCAGATAAAGAAGAGGTGCAGCTGCATCTTATAATAGAAGAACTTGGTCCTCTCATCTGGGCGGATGCCAATCTGCGCGGCCAGAGTGTTGAGCTAAGCTTAAGCCCTTCGCTGCCGCTGCTTAAGCTGAATGTCAGGGAAATCAAGCAGCTGATCCTGAATTTGGCCCGCAACGGAATGGAAGCGATGGATGCCAAGGGAGTACTCACACTGGAGACACAATTGAATGGCAATAAGGTTGAACTGATGATTATGGATACAGGAAGCGGTATTCCGCAAGATAAACTCGGGAATCTATTTATACCTTTTTTCACAACTAAAAATCATGGTACGGGCCTTGGCCTGCCTCTGTGCTTAAGTATTGCCGAGCGCCATAACGGGACAATAAAGGTAGATTCGGTGCCTGGCAGAGGTACAGTTTTTACAGTTGCATTTCCATTTGAAGCGGAAGTGAGTCCGGCCGGGCAGTGATGTGGACTTAGCCGGCATTCCTTGCTTTCACAGGGTATGTATGTATAATAAAGTTAGTAAGTGCTGCGGTAATGCAGCCTGACCAAAACACTTTGTAAGGCAAAGGAGAGTGCAGAAGAATGTCCATGTCATTTAATCAATATATGCGGGATTCTATTCAGCCTATGCGTAATGACCTGACTAGTATCGGGTTTCAGGAGTTGTTGACTCCAGAAGAGGTGGAAGCCACTCTTCCAACCGCAAAAGGAACGTCGCTTGTTGTTGTCAATTCTGTCTGCGGCTGTGCAGCCGGCCAGTGCCGTCCCGGTGTAGCCCAAGCTTTGCAGAATGAAATTTTGCCGGATCACCTGTTCACTGTGTTCGCGGGCCAGGAGAAGGAAGCCACTGCCAAAGCACGTGAATACTTCGCTCCATATCCGCCGTCTTCGCCTTCCATCGCTTTGATGAAGGACGGGGAACTCGTTCATTTTATTGAGCGTCATGGTGTTGAAGACCGTTCGGCGGCTGAAATCGCTGCTGAATTAAAAGAAGTGTTTAATCGTCTGTGCCAGTAAATAATGAGTAATTTGACGTGATCTCGCGGCGGCCGGCAGTCCGGCTGCTTGCGGGATTTTTTTCGAGATATAGCATATGTGTTCAGAAACGGGGGATGGTTGTGAGCCTGCAAGAAGAGATTATTGCTGCCTTGGGCGTAAAGCCGGCCATTAATGTGGAAGCGGAGACTGAGCGGCGTGTGGATTTCCTGAAAGCCTATGTACGGCAGGCTGGTGCAAAAGGACTGCTGATCGCGATCAGCGGCGGTGTAGACAGCGCGGTGGCTGCAGGATTGTGCAAACGGGCGACAGACGAGCTGACGGCCGAGGAAGGCAAAGAATATATTACACTCGGTGTTTTCCAGCCTTACGGGGAACAGGAGGATATTGGGCACAGCTATGCGGTGGCTGAAGCTTTTGGGCTGACCCACAAGGTAGAGACCAATATTGAGGAAGCCGTGAACGAGATCGCTCTGGAAGTAGAGCACAGCCTGAAGGCGCTGGGACAGCACCGCCATATTACGCATCAGGGCAAAGGCAATGTGAAGGCGAGAACTCGTATGGTGATGCAGTATGCGCTCGCTTTTGAGAATAATCTGCTGGTGGTAGGAACCGATCATGCTTCCGAAGCTATTACCGGATTCTATACCAAATGGGGCGATGGTGCAGTTGATATTACCCCGCTGAGTTCCCTTAA
>NZ_LN831201.1:47266-57414 GCF_001368795.1 Paenibacillus ihuae | reverse complement strand
AAGCGGCAGGTACGCCAGCTCGCAGCCTATTTGGGCGTGCCGGGGGATATTGTGACCAAGGCGCCAACGGCGGGTCTCTGGCCGGGTCAGACGGATGAAACGGAGCTGGGTATTACTTATGAGGATAACAGTGACTATCTGGAGGGCAAACAGATCAGCCCGGAGGTGGCAGGAAAGCTGGAAGGCTACTACCGGAGAAGCGCGCATAAGCGCAATGTCATCCCGGGTATTTAGTTAATATAGTGTGAATACCCTTGCCATATAGATTGAACTTGAAAATATACATTAAGGGGAAAGTGGCGGAGGGGAATTTTGGAGCTGGAGGAGCGGCAGCGTCCGCCTGAAAGCTTTCCGCAGGAAAGCTCGCTTCGAAATCCAAACCTGACACGGCCGGAAGCCCAAATATTCTTTGTAGCCACGGCTAATCCCCTAAATAGAATAATCATAAGTTCAATCTATATAGTCACAAAAAACCGCCGAAGTGCGCAATAGCTCACTTTAGGCGGTTTTGTCGTTGGCGGCTCCTGAGTAGGGGTTATAAGGTGCTGTTCCGGGCCGCCAGCGTATGATCGATAAAAGCTTCTGAAGCGGCAATGGCCTGCTCCAGCTGCGGGGTTGATCCGATAAACGGGTGGACTGTGCAGAAGGTATGGTTGCCTCCGGCGATTTGCACCCACTCTATATCGGGCCGGAGCTTAATTAACTGCGCTGATCCCTGCCGCAGCCGCTCACCGTCTTCTGTCCCCTGGATCAGGATGACCGGAAAGCTGGCGGACTTCATCCGCTCGAGGATATTGTAGCGCTCGGCCTGGTGCTCCAGATCTTCTATAAGTACAGCATCCAGCGGCATCTGCTGGCCAGTGCGGCCGTTCAGCACATGACTCCGGCCCAGCGTTTTCATTTCGTGCTTTTGTTCATCTGTGAACAAGTCAAGGTTCGTAATTCCGTTCCAGGAGATCACTCCGGCAAGCTCATCCGGATGGTCCAGTGCGTAGAGCAGACTGTCGCCGCCGCCGCGGCTGTGTCCCAGCAGGAACAGAGGCAGCGCACCAAATTTATGATGCTGGCTGAGATAGGAGAGGAGAATTTCCATATCTTTAATTTCACGGTTATAAGTGTTGCGGGCAAATTTCTCGAGCTCGGTGAAATTCTGCAGGTCCTCGCCGATTCCGGCATGGGAGAAATTAAAGGAGATGACTTCATGGTCCCTGCTGAGCGAAGCGGCGAGGTAAGGGAACATTCCCCAATCCTTGAACCCCTTGTAACCGTGTGCGATAACAATCAGACTCTTAGCCTTGTTGCGGGCAGGGAAATGCGAGCAGCGTAAAACAGCATCTTCTCCGGCGGGCAATTCGAAATTGCGGTTCATCGGGCGAACCCCCTCTCTTATATCGAATTAAGATTCCTCGGTGAAGTCCATGATGTGGGGAAGAAGCCGGGCCGATAGACTTTGGCGGCTTTTTCTTTTAAGATAGCAGAAAGAATCCCAGACTATAATCTATTCTATATACCAAGAATATATATGAAGATCATACCATTAATAAAGCTGTTAAAGATAGACAGCAGATTAAGGCGGATGAGGGCAAAACGTCCATAAGGAGCGGGGAATTTTGATTTACGGAATCGGGCATGATGTGGCGGAAATCCAGCGGATCAGCGCTGTAATGAAAAGAGAATCAGGAGCAAGGCTCATCCGGCGCATTCTGACACCGGGGGAACTGGAGCTGGCGGAGGGGCGGAAGAGTAACCTCGCTGAATTCGTTGCCGGCCGGTTTGCAGCTAAGGAGGCTGTTGTTAAGGCACTCGGCTGCGGCATTGGGCGCGAGGTAGGCTTTCAGGATATTCAGATCCTGCCGGATGCGTCCGGCAAGCCGTCTGTGTCACTCTCGGAAGAAGCCTGGTCCAGGCTGTACATGAAGGAGCAGGAGCATATCATCCATCTTACGATTACCCACAGCCGCGAGCTGGCTTCGACGTTTGCTGTAGTGGAGCGGATTATGGATGGGGCTAAAGAACGGCTTGAGTCAATCTAAAGTTCAAATGATACAGGAAAAGCAGCGGAGGGGAAGTTTAGCTCTGCGATACACAGAGAATACAGAAGCAAGGAGAACAATGATGACAACGCATGAACAACAGGAGCAGCAGGAGCAGAACGTAAAGTTGTTTTTCAGCTCGAATCTGCTGGAATGGTATCATGGGCAGAAACGGGACTTGCCATGGCGGCGCCACCGCAATCCGTATTATATCTGGATATCGGAAATTATGCTGCAGCAGACAAGAGTAGACACAGTCATTCCTTATTTCAACCGGTTTATCGAGCGCTTCCCGACGGTGGAGTCTTTGGCGGATGCGCCGGAAGAAGAAGTGCTTAAATGCTGGGAGGGACTGGGCTACTATTCACGTGCCCGGAATCTGCAGCATGCGGCGCGGCAGGTTAAGGAGCTGTACGGCGGACAAGTCCCGGATGACCGCGATGCGGTATTCGGGCTTAAGGGAGTTGGTCCTTATACGGCCGGGGCTATTCTCAGCATTGCCTTCAACCGGCCCGAGCCGGCGGTAGACGGCAATGTGATGCGGGTTTTGTCCCGTTACTTCCTGCTGGAGGACGACATTGCCAAGGGACCGACCCGCGTGAAGATGGAGCGCCTGGCAGCGGAGCTGATCCCGGAGGGAGAGGCTTCGCATTTCAATCAGGCGCTGATGGAGCTGGGCGCGCTTGTCTGCACGCCGAAATCACCGCGCTGCCTGCCCTGCCCGGTGATGGAGCACTGCGCTGCGCGCCTGGCGGGCTGCGAGACCTCGCTGCCCGTCAAGACCAAGGCCAAGCCGCCGCGCCCCGAGGAGCGGCTGGCGGCCCTGGTGACCGGCCGCGGCGAGCACGCCGGCCGGGTGCTGATCCGGCAGCGGCCACAGAGCGGGCTGTTAGCCCGCATGTGGGAACTGCCGCACTGGCCGGCGCCGCCTGCGGAGAGCGGCGCTGCTGGCGCGCTGCTGCCGGAAGCGGCAGCGCTGGACCGGCTGCGCCGGTCCCTGCGCCAGGCCGGGATCTTCGCCCGGCCTGAAGGGCACTGGACGGCTGCGGAGCATACGTTCAGCCATATTGTTTGGACCCTGCAGGTGTACACCTGCAGGGAAGAGGACGCCCTTGCGCTGCCGCTGGCGGCAGAAGCGCGGGCGTCCTATGCGGCGGCGGCTGGCAATGCCGCCGGGGACAGCGCGGCACGCGCTGCCAGTGCAGGCGCGGCTGCAGAGCCGCCTGTGGAGCTGTTTGCCGACGGCAGCGGGCATCCGGAGGACGGCGGCGCAGTGCGCTGGATCAACCGTGAGGATATGGCCAATTATGCCTTTCCGAATGTGTTTCTTAAGCTGCTTAATCGTTATTTCGATGAAGCAGAGCAGAAACAGTAGCCTGAACAAGAGAGGGCCTTGCCAGCACTAATGCCGGCAAGGCCCTCGTCAAAGGCAGGGGAGAAGTCTCTATTTTCACCCTCATGATTGTACTTTGTACAACAGAATTCTCATTAATCTGTTACGAATCGCATTCTGCTGTATTTGGTGCAACAGAATACGGGAGTAGGGGTCAAAAACACCTGAATTACATGATTCTAATGTACAAAGTACAATAGAATCAGTTTACCGGCCGATTATATGGATATCTGCTGCAGAAAGTGCAATAGATCGGTGCGCACCTTAATTTGACTATAATTCGAACCAGCATAAGCTTCTGGATTAATTATTTGAAATGTTTTGAACTAAGAAAAAACGGCTGCATCCGGTCCTGAGCGGACGGTGCAGCCGTTTTGCTTAAGCTATGAAATATCAGGCGCCTTGGATAGGCGGCAGCTGTTTAGGCTGCGGAACCTTATTTTGCGCTTTCGTAACGTTTGCCGACTTCTTCCCAGTTGACTACATTCCAGAAAGCTTTGATGTAATCAGGGCGTTTGTTTTGGTAGTTCAGGTAGTAGGCATGCTCCCAAACGTCAAGGCCGAGGATAGGTGTCGCGCCTTCGCTGATCGGGTTGTCCTGGTTAGGTGTGCTTGTTACAGCCAGCTTGCCGTCTTTAACAACGAGCCAGGCCCAGCCGCTGCCGAAACGGGTAGTTGCTGCAGTAGCGAAATCTTCTTTGAATTTATCGAAGCCGCCCAGTTCGCTGTCAATGGCTGCTGCGAGTGCGCCTGTTGGTGCGCCGCCGCCGTTCGGTCCGATAACTTCCCAGAACAGGGTGTGGTTAGCGTGTCCGCCGCCGTTGTTGCGGACTGCAGTGCGGATCGCTTCAGGTACTGCGTTCAGGTCAGTGAGGAGTTCCTCAATGCTCTTGTCTTGCAGTTCGGGCGCCTTTTCCAAAGCAGCGTTCAGGTTCGTCACATAGGTGTTATGGTGTCTGTCGTGGTGAATTTCCATCGTCAATGCGTCGATGTGCGGTTCGAGAGCGTTGTTCGGATAAGGAAGTGCCGGTAATTGAAATGCCATGGAAAAATCCCTCCTGAGTTTATTAGAATTTGTATGATAAAGAATTTTGGCGGTCTTGACGTCAAAACCCCTTATGTCCGATGCGTCTTATAGGGTATGTAACCAATAAGATACTATTATTAAACCGTATCTGGAACAATAATGCAACATTAAACAAACATAAATGTTTGTAAAGTAAATTCCCTGATTACCTGACCGGAAGTGTTAACGCTATGTTAAAAATATAGATTCCCCCCGAGTGTGAACGTTTATACACGAAAAGTTACCTTTTTAAAGAAATTGTGTAAAGTTGTTCAATGAAAGCGCTTGATATAAAGCGATTACTAAAGAAAAATGGTGATATCACCAGAAAAGTATGCTTTAATAGAGATAAAAGCAGGTATTCCTCGATTTTTGAACATTGAAGATGTTTCGGGCCGCTTAACATTCGGTTAATACTTCTTTAACCAGGAGAAAAATCTCTTCAGACGATGGATCCGGTAACTTCTTCGAAATCATCCATTGGGTTTTTCTTATGCTTTTTTTCTTTGTTTACTGTTACGGGAACTCCTTCTTTTTGTTAAATTCTAAGCCATAGAAAAGGGAGATTTTAAAGAATGCACGTTCGTTCCTTTCAATTAAGCGACGTTACCCCTGTGACTGAATTGCTGCAGACCGCATTATCGGAAGAATGTTTCGAGAGCACAATCGAGCCCTTCTCCAGGCAGCTTTCTTGGGATTCCGATCTCATTGTAGTTGCTGAGGAAGAAGGAGAAATTGTTGGTGCGCTGATTGGTACGATCGAGAAGAATCATGGCTGTTATTTCCGCATTGCCATTCATCCCGATTACCGCCGCAGAGGAATTGGCAGAAGTTTGGTATCGGCGATGGAGAACAGGTTCCAGGCACGCAAGGTCAGCGGTATTTTTGTAGCTGTTGATGAGCATAACTCCTTTGCACTGCCGCTGTATGAAGCAATGGGTTATAACGAGGATCAAATCTTCAAATCAGTACGTAAGCTCAGCATCGTCGGATAACTTTCTTTGATTTCGGCGCGGCGAAAGCGGAAACATTTACTAGAATAGAGAACTATGACGACTTGCATAGATTGTTCCATTATACTAAAGCATATCTTCCCGGTGTCCATTGCAAATGGCAGGGAGATATGCTTTTCTATTGTTACGGGCAAAAGTTTTTAGCAGGGCCTTATTTATCATTTGAGGCAAGAAGGTGGCATATGAACGGGGAAATTGAAGGGGAATTCAGGCGTGGCCGCAAGCATAGATACCGCTCTGTCACCCATACCGGCTCCAGAAAAGGGCAGGGACCCAAATGGATTATCGAACTAAGGAACTGGCTCATCACGGCCGTAATTGTATTTGCAGTCATGTCCATGCTTAATATATTTGTGTTCAATGTCTCGACCGTAATAGGCCACTCCATGCAGCCTACGCTGTATGAAGGGGAGAAGCTGGTCATTAATAAGATTACCCTTAGCTTTGCGGCCCCCGGACGGGGGGATGTTATTGTACTCCATGACCCCAGTACCGGGCCGGACCGGAAGGAATATCTGGTGAAGCGGGTGATCGGGATCCCGGGAGATATTATAGAAGTAAAAGAGCATCAGCTGTATGTGAACGGTGAACTGGCGGATGAACCCTATATTGATACGGAGGTTGAGGATTCCGATTTTCCGGCGCTGACGGTTGAGAAGGGGACCTATTTTGTTATGGGGGACAACCGCCATGCCGGAGCCAGCAAGGATAGCCGCTTTTTTGGCTCTGTCCCGCTGTCATCCATCGTTGGAAAGGCCGAGTATATCTGGTGGCCTCTGTCTAAGCTGGGCGCATTGTAAGAAAGGATAGCTAGGCTGTATAAATAAGAAGCAAGTAAAGGAGAAGGCGGAAATGAACAACAAAGCTCAGTCAGCATATGCCCCGCCGCTCTCTAAGTGGGAACATCTGAAGGCTGAAATTAAGGCGGCGGCACCGCAGCTTGGCATCGACGATATCGGGTTTGCTTCGGCCGACCCTTTTCTATATTTGAAAAACATTCTTCAGGAGCACCGGGATAAGGGGTATGAATCCGGTTTTGAAGAACCGGATCTGGATAAGCGGACAGTCCCGGCGCTGAAGTCCGGTGAACCATTGTCTATTCTCGCAATTGCTGTAGCTTATCCCTCCAAAATGGAGAATCCGCCAAAGTCGGAACCCGGGGCACGGCGGGGGATACTCGCCCGGGCCTCCTGGGGCCGTGACTATCACCATGTGCTGCGTGAAGCGCTGGAGAAGCTCGAAGGCTTCATCCGTGAACGCGTACCTGATGCGGTAATGGAAAGTATGGTCGATACCGGCGTGCTGGTGGACCGGGCTGTAGCGGAACGGGCGGGAATCGGCTTCAGCGGTAAGAATTGTGCGATTATTTCTCCGAAATGGGGATCATGGATCTATCTGGGGGAGATGGTGACGAACATTCCGTTCCCTCCCGATGCTGCAGTTGAGGATGGCTGCGGAGAGTGCACGAAATGTATTGATGCCTGTCCTACAGGTGCTCTGGTTGGACCGGGACAGCTTAACGCCCAGGCCTGCATCTCCTTTTTGACCCAGACCAAGGGGTTCCTGAGTGAGGAATACATGACGAAGATCGGTAACCGCCTGTACGGCTGCGATACCTGCCAGATTGTCTGCCCCAAAAACCGGGGCAAGAGCTGGAACCACCGTCCCGAGCTGCAGCCGGATCCGGAGGTTGTAAAGCCGCTGCTCCTGCCGATTCTTGAACTCAGTAACCGTGAATTCAAAGAGAAATTCGGCATGAGCTCGGCGGCCTGGCGCGGTAAGAAGCCGATCCAGCGGAATGCGGTTATTGCCCTTGGAAACTTCAAGGAGGCTGGGGCCGTTCCGAAGCTTACGGAGATTGTTCTGCGGGAGACTCGTCCGGAGATGCGCGGAACCGCAGCCTGGGCGCTGGGAAAGATCGGCGGCAAGGAGGCGCTGGGGGCTGTCGAACAGGCGCTGCAGGGTGAAGAGGTTGCCGAGGTGCGGGAGATGCTGATCAGGGCTCAGGGTAAGCTGCTGAACCGGGAGGAGAAAGCCGATGAATAAGCTTGCAGAGGCCGGCAACCGGACGGCGGTTTATTACGGTGAGCTGGAATCGCCGATTGGTCCCTTGACGTTATGTGCAACAGACTTGGGGCTGTGCCTGATCAAGTTCGGGTCACTCGCAGAGACGCGGGAGAGTATGAATAAATGGCTCAAGCTGCAGGTCGGGGCAGTGGAATTAAGGCCTGATGAAGAGAAGCTTGCCGAAGCCAAACATCAGCTTACGGCGTATTTTGCCGGAGAGCTGCGGGAATTCACGCTGCCGCTGGATATGCGCGGAACGCCGTTCCAGCGGCAGGTATGGGGAGCGCTGCTTACGATTCCCTACGGTGAATCGGCTTCCTATAAAGAGATGGCACTGGCGGTCGGGAACCGGCAGGCGGTGCGCGCTGTCGGCGGAGCCAATAACCGCAATCCCGTGCCGGTAATCGTGCCCTGCCACCGGGTAATTGGAGCCGCAGGTGCGCTTGTGGGTTATGCCGGAGGCCTGGCGGTTAAGAGCCGCCTGCTGGAGCTGGAAGCCGGGCGATCGGCACAGGACCAGACCGGAATATATCTCTTTTAGCCCATGGGATTTACCAATTGCTGTCCGGTTGTTGAAATGCTATGATATAATCGCGTGCCCACTCGGGCAATGCCGACAAAAGAGTGCAGAGGTGGACTTTAGATGAATATTGCATTACCTATTATTACGCTTGTCGTAGGTCTGATCGGCGGATTTGCCATTGGTGTTTTCTATCTGCGCAGACAAATGACAACGATGCAGAATGATCCTGAAATGCTGCAAAAGGTTGCAAAGCAAATGGGCTATAATCTGAACGGTAAGCAAATGCAGCGTGCCCAGCAAATGCTCAAAAACAATAATCAGCCTGGTCGTGCTCCTGCTGCTAAACCAAAACAGGGCCGCAAAGGCAGATAAACGGTTCCGGATAAATGAGATAAGGATAACCGGACGGAAGGGGGAGGCTTCATGGGAGGCATCAAGGAATACGCGAACGGCAAAGTTTCGGCGAACCGTGAGCAGATCGAGTACCACGTTGCGAAAATATTGGAGTTAATCGGAGAAGACACCAGCCGTGAAGGATTGCTGGAAACGCCGGCACGAGTCACGCGGATGTACGAGGAGATATTTGGCGGTTATTCAATAGATCCCCGCGAGGCGCTCGGTGTAACATTTGATGAGTCTCATGAAGAGCTGGTCATTGTAAAAGATATCGTCTATTACAGCCAGTGTGAGCATCACATGGCCCCTTTCTTCGGGAAGGTGCATATCGGCTATGTTCCAAGCGGACATATTGCCGGGCTTAGCAAGCTGGCCCGGCTTGTGGAGGCTGTAAGCCGGCGCCTGCAGGTGCAGGAACGCATTACAGCGCAAATCGCGGACATTATGGTAGAGGTGCTGGGCCCGCATGGTGTGATGGTAGTTGTGGAGGGGGAACATCTGTGTATGTGCTCCCGCGGGGTGAAGAAACCCGGCAGCAAGACGGTAACCATGGCGACCAGAGGTTCTTTCCGTGAAGATGCGTCCGCACGCGCAGAGTTCCTGGCCTTGATTAAAGAATAGAGCGGAGAAGGTATAAACCGGATTCGCATCAACCCTGGAAGCCCGCCCGACACTACGGTGTTGGACGGGCTTTTTGGATTCCGCCGGGGAAGCGGCTGCTATTTGGGCGGCTAGACCGGAGCCGGCGGTACGGTCAGCTTAATAGGGCTGCCACATCAGCTTGCGGGCTGCGGCATAACGCTCAGAGACGTAAGGCCAATTGACGACCTTCCACCAGTCTTTAATATAGCCCGCCCGGTCACTCTGGTGCTTAAGGTAGTAGGCATGCTCCCAGACATCCAGAGCCAGCAGCGGAACCACATCCCATTGCGACAGATTCTGGTGCTTCTCTGCGGTCAGGATTTCCAGCCTGCGGCTGCGCGGGCTCCAGACGAGAATCGCCCAGCCCGCCGCCTTCAACCTTACCCGCTGCTTCGCTGAATTGTGCCTTGAAGGCGTCATAGCTGCCGAAGCTGCGCTCAATGCCATCAAGCAGCGCTCCGGTGGGGCGTCCGCCGCCTTGAGGCGACATGACATTCCAGAAGATTGTATGCAAATAATGACCGGCACCGTTGAAGGCCAGCTCCCGTTCCCAATGCTTAACCAGGTCAAAATCACCGCGTTTGCGGGCTTCTGCCAGCTTAACTTCCGCTTTGTTCAGTCCGTCTACATAGCTTTTGTGGTGTTTGTCATGATGGATAGTCATTGTCTTTTCATCAATATAAGGCTCCAGTGCATTATAGGCATAGGGAAGCGGAGGCAAGGTGTGACCGCCGATAGGTACACTGCCCGGTTCCCGGGCTTCGGGCAGCGAAGCATTGAGCCCTGCCTGCTCCTGATCGCCCGGGCTGTCCGTCCTGTTATCCAAGGGGAGCGGAGCTGGCTGATCCACAGCTGCATTCCGCATGAGTCCGGCAACCTGTCCCGGGGTGTTCAGCGTGCCCAGCACAGCCAGGAAATACTCCGACTCGCGGATAATATGCAGGAGCACTGTTCCGGCAAGCGGCTGGGCTTTTACAGCCTTGCTTGCTTCCCGCAGGGCGTTCAGCTGGCGGAT
>NZ_LN831201.1:45804-47165 GCF_001368795.1 Paenibacillus ihuae | reverse complement strand
GCTCCTCCGCAATCGGATAAGGTGCCTTGTCATCCAGGGTGCCGTGCATGAACAGAATCGGGAAGGCGTAGTCCTGTTTTTTCACCTTGGAATAGGGAATCTGATTCAGTCCTGTTCCGTTCAGCACGGGAAACAGCATTTCCATAATCTCAAGAGAAGGCTGGCGGGGAAGGTTGATATTCTGCTTGATATTATGGTAGAGCGTGTCCGGCTCCAGCAGGAAGGTGCTGTCCAGGATCATCGCATCGACATCCTTCGTCACAAGTCCCGCCTGGAGTGCAGTTCCAGCACCCATCGAGAAGCCCCAGACGACGATTTCGCTGGCTCCCCTGTCCTTAGCGAATTTTATGGCACCGAGCAGCTGCTGGGATTCTTTTTTACCGCCGGTTGCGATGTCCTTGCTGGTCTGGGAAGCAAAACCGTAGTCGAACATGACAACATTGAAATTCAGGCTGTGCGCATAGTGTGCCAGGTCATACATCGGAACCCAGGTCTCTTCGCGGTTGGCCCCGTACCCATGGCTGAAGACGATAGTCTTGGTGGCGCCTTCGGACGGAATGTACCAGCCCTGCATCGTACGGCTGCCATCCAGTGCAGAGAAGGTCACATCCTCATACTCCAGCCCTTTGGCGATCATCGGTGTGGAATAGAGAGGGGCTACCGTCGGATTGGACAGTACCCAGGCGATATAGGCATGGAGTGCAATGAAGCAGAAGACAAAAAAGAAAAATATCGACAATAAAAGCGCTACGACAATATGTTTAACGCGAATCATCCGCAGAGAAAGCTGGTGAGCTGCACCTGGCTTTTGCTTATCAGGTTTACGGGAGACCGGCGTGCCAGTACGTGTAGTTGCCAGATCCATAACGTCCACTCCTAGAAAATAGTTCATATGTTTAATCGTAGGGTCACGACCCGGCAAAGTCAATGAATTCGCATGTTTTGTAATCTAACTGTAAACTGGAACCCAAGCTTTTCCGGACCTGTGAATATGCTGGACTTTCTTTGGACTTTTGCACTAAGATAGAGTTGATTATGTAGAATAATGTAACCGGGTTTCATTTAATGAAACAGGTAAGGGGAGAACGCTGTGGAGGACCGTAAATTGACTGTTCGCGCCGTAGAACGTGCGCTGGATATATTGCTTTGCTTTACACAGGAGAGCGATTTGAGCCTGACGGAGATTGCCGCCAAAATCAGTCTGCATAAAAGCACAGTACACCGGCTGCTGACGACACTGGAGGAGAAGGGCTTTCTGCTGCGCAATGAAGCGACGGATAAATACCGGCTCGGCATCCGCATCTGGGAGCTGTCCACGCACCTGCCGACACTGGATGAACCGGCGGCATTGCTGCTCCCGG
>NZ_LN831201.1:42981-45778 GCF_001368795.1 Paenibacillus ihuae | reverse complement strand
GTACGCATCCAGGCGGTGCAGAGCCGTCAGGCAATCCGGCGCGTAGCGCAGATTGGGGCCCGGCTGCCGCTGTCCGTAGGCGCCTCCAGCAAGGTGCTGGCTGCCTACGCGCCGCCTGAAGTGCAGGTGCGTCTGCTGGCTGACTCCTCCTGGCCGGAGGCGGTTGACCGGAGCCTCTATCTGGAGCAGCTGAAGGAAATTACGCGCTGCGGCTATGCGACCAGCTTCGAGGAACGGGAACCCGGAGCGGCTGCAGTGGCCGTACCGATCGTCGGACGCAGCGGCAAGGTGGTGGCAGCCCTGTCACTATCGGGGCCTGTCAGCCGGCTGTCCCGGGAGACGCTGGAGCAATATGCGGCCATTCTGACAGAAAATGCAGCCGAAATGGGCCTGATGATCGATTAAACAAGATTATCCGTTATAGGAACGTAAGATGAGGGTAAATAAAAGTAAAGCAAAGGTAAAGTGGGAGTAAATTGGAAATGGATAATTTGTCTATATATGAGTTTTCGGTTGATTTTGGGTATGGGGTGATTCTATGAATATGAAAGTGGGAATACCCGAATCTTTGATGGAGGAGATTCAGCAGCTTCAAGACACGTTTGGTGCTGTGATGAGTCAGGCTATTGTGCTTACCGATCAGGAAGGGGACATGATCACCCGTCCCACAATCACCGGAAAGTTCTACGGGGAAATGCTGGCTTCACTGCAGGGGTTCGAACGGCCCTTTGGACCGCCGCTGCACCGGCTGGGCCCGTTCTCACACCCTACCGTCTTGGAGGAGTGGATTCCGGGGTTGAAGTACGTCGTCAGTCCGCTGGTTTCGGGGTATGGCCAGATTTACTATTTATGGTCAGGACTTTACATGGAGCAGGGAGCCAAGGAACAGGTGCTGAAAATTTTCGGGGCCCAAATGAAGCATCACCCCGACTATAAGCAGCTCCATGCGGAGCTTCTTGCTATGCCTGAGTATAGCCAGGAACGGATAGCGGAAATCAGAGAGAAATTAACGGTGCTGAGCAGTCTGCTGTGTAAGTTGTTCGCCGGCTGGGCGGTTAAACCGCAGGAAGAACGAAGCGGTATGATCATGACGCGGCTCCTGGGAAATCTGGAAGAAGATTGTCTGAATATTGAAGCAGTCCTGCAGATGCTGGCCGAGACGGCAGCGGGAGATTTGTATGCCTTGGCCATGGAAACGGACGAAGGTCAATTCAGGGTGAAGTATGCAGCGGGAAAGGATGCCCGTCTGCTGCTGGAAGCGGTTTTTCAGCAAGGGGACGGCTTTTTGGGTCAGGCTGCGCTAGGTAAAGAGCCTCGTCATTGGCAGGCGGTTTCCAAAGATCCGAGAGCGCTTTTTTTCACTCAGCTGGGACTGGAAATGCCTGAATATCTATCTTGTTATCCTGTTCGGATTAACAAGGGCAAAAGAGCCCTTATGTTCACAGCGGGCACAGGAAGAAACAGTCTGGAGAGCGGGAGCGGGCACCAGGAGAAAATGATTGCTTCGCTTCTGGGTATATCAGAGCGGGGAGAAGAGCTGCTGCGCCAGGCACAGCTATGCAAGGAAGGTACACTATGGCTTAAGGAAGCGGCGGCACTGCTCCCGCAGAGCGGATCTTTGCATGAGCTGGGGGCACAGATACTTAATGTAGTGATGGGACTGCCATTTTATCCGTCTTCTGTACTGGTCTACTTCCAGGATAAAGGATATCCTGCTAATACATATTTCGCCAGAGGATGGACGCCTGAGTCTGAAGCTCACTATATTCAGGAGCTGGAAGCCCGCTATTCCCCGCAATCTTTTCTGTCGTCAGCCATTTTCCACGAGACTGCTATGGGATCCCTCCTGCTTGAATGTCCACTGATGTCCGGGAATGAATTCAGGGGAGTGTTATCCGTTGGATTCAGGCAGCGGGAAGAAGCAGAGCGGTGGATGCCCCTGTTGGAGACTGTTGCCGCCCTGGCCGTGACGTCCATATGTCTTATCGAGAAGGACGCCAGATATTTGAAGCAGTCAGAATTGTTTCTGAGAAATTTACGCGAGTTTCTTCAGAGCAATCATTCCTTATTACAGAATCTCTCGCTGGAGGTATCGGACATGGCCTGCACCTTTGCCCGCTTCCTCGGCCTTTCAGAAGCTGAATCGGAACAAGTGAAGCTGGCGGGTCTGCTGGCTCCGTTCCGGACTGAGCTTGTCGCGGAATACGGATTTTTCAAGCCTGAGCTTATGGTGCTTAAACAGGTGGACCAATTGCCAGCCTGCCATTCAGAAATGGAGAAACCGGTCTTGCCGCCAGTTGTTCAGGTGCTGGCGCTTGTGCTTCACCATATCGGAGGACAGGCCCAGCCGGAACAGCTTGAAGGTTCTCCGCAAAAATGGATCGATCCGTCCAGGTTCCGCCTGAACTCTGCGGTGACCGCTGTGGTAGGGGATCAGCTGCTGTCTTCGTTTCAGTCTTTTCTGCGGATTCATGAGGATTCACCGCCGAAGAAAAGGGTGATTGCCGGCAAGAGGCTGCTGGACAGTGCGGCCTTGACGCTGCCAAAGGAAGAATGGGGCATATCTCCGCGTGAGGAAGAAGTGCTGGAGCTGATTGTGCACGGGAAGACGAACAAAGAAATCGCCAGCGCCCTATTCATTAGTGAGCATACCGTTAAGAACCATTTGAGCCGTATTTTTACTAAAATGAATGTGACTGACCGCTCACAAATTATCGCCTTGGTCTACAAGCGGATTTTGAACTCGGAACGGATTGAGATTTAATAAAGAAACAGCCCCCGGTGCTCACAAAGGAGC
>NZ_LN831201.1:39372-42625 GCF_001368795.1 Paenibacillus ihuae | reverse complement strand
GCTCACAAAGGAGCACCGGGGGCTGTTTCTTTATTTCTGAATTCTGTTGCGGTTAAGGCGGGTTTATTCCACCGGCAGTGCTGTTTCCGAAGCTGTAGCATCAGCCAGCATCTGGCGGAGCACCGTCTGCAGAATGCCGCCGTTGCGGTAGTAATCAATGTCAACGGTACTGTCCAGCCGCGCAATGACCGGGAAGTCGAACTGTGTACCGTCTTCACGGGTAGCGGTGACAGTCAATTCCTGGCCCGGCAGCACGTTATTGTCGAGATCGGTGATGTTGAAGGTCTCGCGTCCGGTCAGCCCCATGCTGCTCCAGCCGTGGCCTTCCTGGAACTGCAGCGGAAGTACGCCCATGCCGACAAGGTTGCTGCGGTGAATCCGCTCGAAGCTCTCGGCGATGACGGCTTTGACGCCAAGCAGCAGTGTGCCTTTGGCTGCCCAGTCGCGTGAGCTGCCTGTGCCGTACTCCTTACCGGCAATAACGACCAGGTTCTGTCCAGCCGACTGGTACAGCATGGAAGCGTCGTAGATAGACATGACTTCTTCACTTGGCAGGAAGGTGGTCACGCCGCCTTCTGTACCCGGAGCAACTGCATTGCGGATCCTGATGTTGGCGAATGTACCGCGCATCATTACCTCATGGTTTCCGCGGCGGGAGCCATAGGAGTTGAAGTCGGCGCGTTCTACACCGTGACCGCGCAGATATTCCCCGGCGGGGCCGGAAGTGGAAATATTGCCTGCAGGCGAGATGTGGTCAGTTGTAACGGAATCACCCAGCAGCGCCAGCACACGTGCATTGCTGATGTCTTTGATATCGCCGATGCCGTCAGCCAGATTCTCGAAGAATGGCGGGTTCTGAATGTAGGTAGAATTATCATCCCATTCATACAACTCGCCTTCCGGAACAGGAATCGAATTCCAGCGTTCGTTAGCGGTGAAGACATTCTCATATTTGCGGCGGAACATTTCCGGACTCAGGGAGAGACCGATGGCTTCGCGGATTTCAGCGGAAGTTGGCCAGATATCCTTCAGGAAGACAGGCTCTCCCTGCGGGTCATAGCCGAGCGGCTCGGTCTGCAGATCAATGTTAACCGTACCGGCTAGGGCGTAAGCGACAACAAGCGGCGGTGAAGCCAGATAGTTGGCTTTGACCTGGGCATGCACGCGGCCTTCAAAGTTACGGTTACCGGAGATTACAGCGGCTACTGTCATATCATGTTCGGAGATGGCCTGGCTCACTTCGTCCGGCAGCGGACCAGAGTTGCCGATACAGGTCGCGCAGCCGTATCCGGCCAGATAGAAGCCCAGAGCTTCCAGCGGCTTCAGCAAATCTGCCTTCTGCAGATATTCAGTAACCACAAGGGAACCCGGGGTCAAGCTGCTTTTTACGTATCCCGGTTTCGTGAGTCCGCGTTCTACAGCTTTTTTGGCGAGTAGCCCCGCTCCGAGCATAACGCTTGGGTTGGAGGTGTTCGTGCAGCTGGTGATCGCGGCAATAACAACGGCTCCCGTGCCCATCTTGCTGGTGGTTCCGTTCTTATGCTGCACCTCAACAACCTCGGCAATCTTCTCATCGCTGAGGCCATATCCGCCTTTATCAACCGGTGTGCGGATAATACCTTCGAAGTTCTCCTTCATGTGTGTCAGCTCTACCCGGTCCTGCGGACGTTTCGGTCCGGCAAGGCTCGGAACAACGGAGGCCAGGTCAAGCTCGATTATGTCGCTGAACTGCGGATCAGGGGTATCAGCAGTGCGGAACATGCCCTGTGCCTTATAGTAATCCCCGACCAGTTCAACCAGTTCATCCGGACGGCCGGTGCTGCGCAGGTAAGCCAGCGTTTCGTCATCAACAGGGAAGAATCCGATGGTTGCCCCATACTCAGGAGCCATATTAGCGACGGTTGCGCGGTCAGCCAGACTGATGTTGGCCAGACCCGGACCGTAGAATTCTACGAATTTGCCGACTACGCCCTTTTTACGGAGCATTTGGGTAACGGTCAGTGCCAGATCGGTTGCTGTAGCACCTTCTACCAGACTGCCGGTAAGCTTGAAGCCCACAACATCCGGTGTGACAAAATACAGCGGCTGCCCCAGCATCCCGGCTTCTGCCTCGATACCGCCGACACCCCAGCCGACGACGCCAAGGCCGTTGATCATGGTGGTGTGGGAATCGGTGCCGACTAGGGAATCCGGATAGACTACCGTTTCACCGTCGACGGTTTTGGTTGTTGCAACCGAAGCCAGATACTCCAGGTTAACCTGATGGACGATTCCGGTTGCCGGCGGAACGGCGCGGAAGTTGTTGAAAGCAGTCTGCGCCCAGCGCAGGAAGCGGTAACGTTCTTCATTCCGTTCGAATTCAACGTTCATATTATAATCGAGTGCATCGGCCGTGCCGAAAGCATCAACCATTACGGAGTGGTCAATAACAAGGTCTACTGGCACCAGCGGATTGATCTTCTTGGGATCGCCGCCTGCCTTCTTAACAGTGTCTCGCATAGCAGCCAGATCGACAACAACCGGAACACCGGTGAAGTCCTGCAGGACGATCCGGGCAGGAATAAACGGAATTTCTTTATTGCGGTCGATGCCGCCGGACCAGCCGGCCAGCTGCTTAACATGTTCTTCCGTAATCGCCCGGCCGTCATATTGGCGGACAGCGGCCTCAAGTAATACTTTGATCGAAAAGGGCAGGGGGGAAATGTCGCCTGCACCTTGCTCTTCGAGGGAATTAAGATGATAGTAGCGATAAGTTTTGCCGCCTGACACCAGGCTCTTGGATAGCGAAAAATGGTCCTTGCTTGGCATATATGCGCCTCCTTGTTTCATCTGATGAAACTACATTTCATATTGCGTATATCTAAAGTATAACGGTTACATAGAGGAGAGTAAAGTTTTTTTTGCGGATCATTCGGCCTAGTTTTCCCCTGCTGCGGGCCGTTTCACACACACTTTTCCGTCATATGGAAATAGACGGAGGATATGATGCAGGGGCTATTTTCTACCCTAATCAAACACTGTAGCAGACAGTCCGTGCACAATCCCGGTTCCTGCCTGTTTCCGGCTGTATAGCTGCAGAGCTTCGCTCATATACATAGGACAGCAGCCAAATAGCGAAAGGCGGTCGTGAAATGGAGCAGGAGTGGAAACAGAGTCTCTATGTTTATGTAGATCAGGAGAATAAGGGGCGGGTCGCTCCGGCGATTATGCCGGTTCATCACTCGGTCAAGGACAGCCGGTTTCTCAAAGCCCA
>NZ_LN831201.1:28386-39177 GCF_001368795.1 Paenibacillus ihuae | reverse complement strand
AAAGCCCATGGCGAACGGTCCCGCCGCCTTGCGGAGTGGTATGACCGCCGGGGAATTACGCCGCTGCGCGGGGAGACCGGTGTCCGCACACTGCGGACCGTCCGGCAGAGCTCTGGGGAGGTTGTGGCTGATGTAGCCCTGCACAGCGCGTTTTATTATGAGAAGGGCGGAATCACGCACCGCGAGGATAAAATTGAATCGGAGCGCTTAACCTTCGTTCGGACAGGGAAGAACTGGGAGATTGTGAACATTGAGCGTAGTGTACCCGAGAGGAACCTCCTGCGAAGAGCGGCTGAAACGGAGCCGGCGCTGCGGATGTCCAAATGGGGGGAAGTTCTCCCTGCCCCGCGGCCCTCACAGCCGCTGCTGAGCCGCAAAGTGCAGCGCAGCAGCGGCGGCGCAAGAGAGGTGCGCTACCGCCGGGAGGAGGCGGCTGCCTATGCCGACCGCTGGTGGAAAGACGGCAATCCGGAGTTTGAGGTTTTCGAGGTGGATTGCACGAATTACGTCTCCCAATGTCTCTTTGCAGGGGGAGCGCCTATCAACTATACTGGTAAAAGAGAAACGGGCTGGTGGTACAAAGGCTATAATGGAGCCCAGGAATGGTGGAGCTTCAGCTGGGCCGTGTCGGACAGCCTGGAGCGTTATTTGAGCGGGCACCGGAGCATCGGTCTTCGCGCTGAAGCCATGGAGCGTCCGGACCAGCTTAGCCTCGGCGATATTATCCAGTATGACTGGGACGGCAACGGCCATTACCAGCACAGCACCATTGTAACTGCTTTTGACGCGGAAGGTATGCCGCTGGTGAATGCCCGGACCGTCAGCAGCCGCCATCGCTACTGGGATTACCGTGATTCCTATGCATGGACCGACAGAACGGCCTACCGTTTTTTTCATATCAATGACTACTTATAATTCAGAAAGAGGTTAGGGCATGGGGAACACGAAATGTACCGTAGGACTGGTGTACGGAGGCAAATCCGGAGAGCATGAAGTATCGCTGCAGACGGCTTTTGCGGTCATGAACGCTTTTGACTACGATAAATATGAAATTATTCCATTCTATATTTCCAAGCAGGGGCTGTGGAAAGTGGGGGAGAAGCTGACCGCCCCGTATAGCGGGATTGAGCAGCTGAAGCTCTCTGAGGCAGCAGGAGATATGGGAACGGCACTGAATACCGTATTCAGCGGGCTAAGCGGTGGCGGGCAGGCGGTTGATGTCATGTTCCCGCTGCTGCATGGAACGAACGGGGAAGACGGCACGATTCAGGGATTATTTGAAATGGCGAATATCCCTTACATCGGTGCAGGCGTTCTGGCTTCATCGGCAGGTATGGATAAGGTTGTGATGAAGAAGCTGTTCGGAGAAGCGGGACTTGAGCAATGTGAGTATTGTTATTTCAGCGCCGGTGCATGGAAGCGTAAAAGCCATGAGCTGATCGTCGGTGTGGAGGATAAGCTCGGTTATCCGGTATTCGTCAAGCCGGCCAATCTGGGCTCGAGCGTCGGCATTTCCAAGGCTGTAGACAAAGAAAGTCTGGTTAAGGCTGTCGAATTTGCCCTCCGTTATGATACTAAGGTTATTATCGAGGAATTTGTTGATGCCCGTGAGGTAGAGGTTGCCGTGCTGGGGAATGAGGAGCCGGATGCTTCGGTTCCGGGTGAAATCGTCTCTTCTGGAGAATATTATGACTATGCGGCCAAATATATCGACGGCAAGTCGCAGATGCTGATCCCTGCCCCGCTGGATTCCGAAGTCGCTGACCGTCTGCGTGAAGCGGCACTGCAGGCTTTCCGGGCGATTGAGGGCAGCGGCATTACACGGGCAGACTTCTTCCTGCGGAGATCAGACGGCAAGATTCTGATCAATGAAGTAAATACGATGCCGGGCTTTACGCCCTTCAGTATGTATCCGCTGCTGTGGCGCGAAACCGGCGTGTCCTACCAGACGCTGCTGGACCGCATGATCGAGCTGGCGCTGGAGCGGTATCAGTTTAGACAGGGCCTCAAATACGACAACGAATAATATCAAAGCTAAGCGGCGGATTTCATCCGGCCGGGAAGGAGAACCTTAAGCAATGGGATTTCAATCGGAATTCAATTCAGTCTGCAAATTCAAGAATGAGCAGGAGCTATACGAACTGCTGGAGTACGGGCGTACCAAAATGGTAAAGCAAGGCTTCCGCGTGTATCCTACCGGCCAGAAGGTCATTGCCTACACCCCTGAGAATGTTGCGGTGGCGATTGTGAAGATTTCCGCCTCGATTGCGGAGATTAATTTTCAGGGCAATGAAGTAACGGCAGTTGAGATGGATCTGGTACGTAAGCTGAATGAGGAAGAGTCACGGGTGCAGACTGCGCTTGCCTATGAAATGTTCTTTGGGGAAGAAGGATGATTGTCCGCTTCGGTTATGTGGCCATGTCAACAGTCATCAAAGATTGCTCTCCCTCCAAGACCATGACCATGTCCAGCTTTAACAAGCTGGGTGACCGCGAAGCTGCGCTGCGGCGTCTGGAGCAGCTGGCGAAGATGAACCTGCATAATACGCTGCGTCTCTTGAAGCATAACGTCGGCTCGGATATTAAGGTGTACCGGCTGACGTCCAAGCTGATTCCGCTCGCAACGCATCCCAACTTGCAGGACTGGAACCCTTTTGCGGCGCTGGCTGAGGAGTTTGCTGAAGTCGGTGAATATATTAGAAAGCATGGCCTCCGGGTCTCCTTTCATCCCGACCACTTCACCGTCCTGAGTACGCCGCGCCCCGAGGTGCTGGCCAGTTCCGTCCGTGATTTGCAGCATCATACCGATATGCTGGATGCGCTGGGACTTGCTGCAACCGCCAAGAACAATATCCATATCGGCGGGGCTTACGGGGACAAGCCTGCAGCATCAGCACGGTTCAAAGAAAATTTCGCAGAGCTGCCGGCAAGGCTGCAGGAGCGGATGACGCTTGAGAACGATGATAAGACGTTCAACGCGCCAGAGACGCTGGAAGTCAGCCGTAGTCTGGGGCTGCCGATGGTGCTGGATATTCATCACCAGTGGGTGAACAATGAGGGCGAGCTGCCCTGGGAGCTGTGGCCGGATATCATGAAGACCTGGAAGAGTGAGCTCGCCCTGACGGATGTCCGGCCCGGTGAACTGCTCCCGCCCAAAATTCACGTCTCCAGCCCCCGCAGCCCCTCTGATCCCCGCAGCCATGCGGACGGGGTTGAGCCTGCGCCGCTGCTTGCTTTTCTGAAGCGGATTGCGGCGGATACGCCTGCTGTCGATGTCATGATTGAAGCTAAATTAAAGGACGGTGCACTGTTCGGGCTGATGGATGCCATGAAGGAGCTGGCGGAAGCCGGTAACGGAATTACAGTGCTGGATGGAGCAAGTGTTAATATTGAACCCTAGATAAGGCTTGATAAGTATTCTGAAATAGGGTACGTTGAATGAAACTTAAGCAGCAGGAAGTGCGCTTAATAGCAGTGTTTCACGGGAGAGCGATCAAGTTCAAGAAAGCGGAGTGAAGAGATGAATCCTTTAAATCCTGATAACCGGAACGAACGGGAGCCCTATGTAGTAACGAGCAAGGGGTTTACGGCAGCGGCAATCAACGCTGCGGCCAAGGCGGGGGAATGGATCAAGAGCAGACAGGGACAAGTGAAGGAACTGGGCAGCAAGACGTCGGCGCAGGATCTGGTTACTGAAGTAGATAAAGGTGTGGAGCAGATGATCCGGCGGCTGATCCTGACCCATTATCCCGACCATGCCATTCTTGGGGAAGAAGGCGTTATGCCGGGTGCGGACGCTGTTACAGCCGCTCTGGAGGAAGGGCGGAAGCATGAATACCTGTGGATTGTAGACCCGATTGACGGAACGACCAATTTCGTACACGGCTTTCCCTTCTACTGTGTTTCCATTGCACTAGCAATCAAGGGAGAACTGTCTGTAGGGGTTATTTACGACCCGATCCGTGACGAGATGTTTGTCGCAGAGAAGGGCAAAGGGGCTTACATGCACGGGATTCCTACCTCCGTGTCCAGTGAAACGGAGCCGGGAAGCAGCCTCATCGCTATGGGATTCCCGCCGGACCGGACCTTCGCCCAGCCGGCGAACATGGCCGGCCTGCAGCATATTCTGCCGCAGGTTCGCGGAATCCGCGCCGGAGGATCGGCAGCACTGCATCTGGCTTATGTCGCAGCAGGCCGGGTAGACGGCTACTGGGAGGTCGGCTTAAGCCCATGGGATTGCGCCGCAGGTGTACTGCTGGTGCTTGAATCCGGAGGCAAAGTGACCGATACGCTGGGCAATCCTTATGATATTGGTACACGCCATGTAGTGGTGAGTAACGGATATATTCATGATTTCCTGGTTTCAGCGCTGAATGAAGCGGAAGCAACGGGATATAAGCGTTAAGGAGGCAGCCAAGGCATGGGCGATAATGATGATTTGGAGCGTAAGCTGAGCGAATTGCTGCAGGAAGGCGAAATGGAACAAGGTGACCGGAAGGCTAAGGAAATCCGTCAAATTTCGCCCAAATACGAGATCAGGATTCAGACTACGCTTGATCCTATCGTGGAAGAAACCCTGCGGTACCGCAAGATGGCTTATGAGCTGGATGACCGTTACGACAAATATCTGGAGCGTTCGGGCAAGAGCCTTAGCCCGCAGCAGGAGAAGGGCAAAGGTCAGACTGCTGAGCCCGGAAACGGACAACAATAGAACATTGATTGGTAATGGAGCGGTTTCTCAAATAATGGGAAGCCGCTTCTTTGCGGGAGGCGGGTCAAATGTTAGAATGGAATTATATTAATGTAGGAGGGGTACGATGCTGATGGCATGGAAAAAGATTATGGCTGCCGGAACAAGCGGCATGCTTCTGTTAACGCTGCTTCTTAGTACAGCTACAGGATCCGTTGATGCGGCTGATGCGGCGGCAGTACAAGGAGCAGAGCAGGATGTCTTTCGCATCGTGGCGTTAGGGGACTCCGTCACTGCCGGGTATGAACCGGGAATGACAGACCCGAACACCAAACCTTACGGATATGCTGAAAGACTGCTGGAACAGGGCTGGTATCACGGAAGAAGCGCACTCAGCAATTACGGAATATTGGGGCTGACCTCAGCGGGACTGCTTAACTATACCGTAGCTATTAAGGACGGCACGGCCACTACCCCGGATGGTATACAGGCCGGACTGCGTGATCCGCGGATCAGCCAGTTTGCCGCGCTGACGCCGCAAATCAAGACGGAGCTTGCGGCAGCGGACCTGATTACAATTACAGTCGGAGGAAATGATGTCAGCAGCCTTTTTCTGAATGTGAAGGAAATGGCCACTGCGGATTTTGATGCTCAACTGGAACAGCGTTTGACGGCCTACGGCACGAACGTGAAGACTGCGCTGGAGAATATACGTGCTGTCAATCCGGCTGCGGCCATTCTGCTGGCTGATCAATATCAGCCCGCTCCCAAAATTGCGCTCGGCGCGAATTATACTACACTGATGAGTGCTGCGGAGCGTTTCACCGGAGTAGCTGATAGCATCACGGCAAGCCTGAATAAGGCAGAAGCACCTGTGCTGACAGCCCATGTGGCCGCACAATTCGCGGGAGTGGAGGCCTCACTGACCCATATTATCGGTGCGGGAGCAGCAGATTTTCATCCAACCCAGCTGGGGTATGAGAAAATTGCCCGGGTCTTTGCCGAGCTGGTGTGGGGCGGGTACCGGACACCGGCTGTCCCTGCAATGACGACAGCTAACGATATTGCACCAATGTCCATTGTGGTAAAGGGTGTAGAGCTCAATACGCCGAATAAGCCGATCCTGAAGAACGGACAGAACTTTTTGGCGCTCAAGGATATTCTGAATGCAGTAGGCGCTAACGGGAAATGGGACAATAAAACCTCCAGCGCTACCATTGTATTTGGCGGTCGTACGGTCGTCATTACCATAGGCTCCAAGTTTATTAAAGTCAATGGCGTGAATCAGGCGGTTGATACACCGGCATTTCTGCAAAAGGTTGGCAAAGAGGACAAAACCTATCTGCCGCTTGCCGCGCTCGCTACCGGACTTGGCTTTGATGTGAATTACAGCAGCAAACTGCGGACTGCATTTATAAATCCATAATCTGCATGCAACTATAGTTATAATTAATAATTAACCATATTGGCAAAGGTGGATGAATTTCGTTGTCTAATGCAAAATATAAGGCGGATTATCTCATTACGATGGGTGATATTGTGCGGGAAGGTGACCCCTTGCTCCGCACGGTTACAGAGCCGGTAAAGCTGCCACTGGAAATTCAGGACCGGGAGGCGCTGGATTGCATGCTTCAGTTTCTCAAAAACAGCCAGGACGCTGAGCTTTCCGCTAAATATAAACTTCGCTCCGGTGTTGGCTTATCCGCCAATCAGATTGGCCTTACGCAGCGGATGTTCGTGATGTATCTGAAGGATGAGAACGGGAAAACGGTGGAGCATGCCTGGGTTAACCCGAAGATCATGAGCCATTCGGTGGCGATGGTGTATCTGCCTGAGAGTGAAGGCTGCCTGTCCGTTGACCGCCCGGTACACGGGTTTGTACCGCGTTATGAGTCGGTGAAGGTAAAAGGCTATAACCTGGACGGCCAGGAGGTTGTTGTGAAATTCAAGGGGTATCAGGCGATTATCATTCAGCATGAAATGGACCATTTGGACGGCATTATGTTTTACGACCGGATCAACCAGGAAAATCCGTTCAAGCTGCCGCAGGGGGTTGAAATCCGCAGCCTCTATGATCTGAAACAATAGGAGAAATTATGAACGGGACTGAAATGGCAATTACAGCTGTATATCTGGGACTCACTTTGTTAATCATCGGTGTTTTTGGTTACAGAATCCGTCAAGGAACGTTCGAAAAGCATATTACGGCACAGGCAGCTATCGTCATCAGCTTTGTTATCATAACTATGGTTGTCAACGATATGCCGCTTATCGTAAGGCTGACTGCCGTAGTAGGGGTTACTTCCCTGTTCAGTCATGGGTGGCAAAAGAGTAAGGGAAGCAGTTAGAAGGAAGAGAAAACGGGTACCGTCCAATAAAGGAGGGTACCCGTTTCTTCTTCTCGTAAAAAGGTTTACTGGTGAACAGATTATTTTTCCGCAGCCATGGCCTGGAAGGAGGCTTCAGCCGCTTCCAGTGTAGCATCAATATCAGCATCGGTATGGGCTGTAGTCAGGAACCAGGCCTCATATTTGGACGGGGCAAGGTTGATGCCGCGGTCCAGCATATGGCGGAAGAAGCTGGCGAACATTTCGCCGTCTGTATCCTGTGCTTCTTCATAGTTCGTAATCGGATGAGCGCAGAAGTGGGTAGAGAATGCGCCGCGGATCCGGTTGATCGTCAGCGGAATGCCGTGACGGTCTGCGGAAGCCTGCAGGCCTTCGGTCAGGCGGATCGCCAGCCGTTCCATTTCCTCGTACACCCCTGCGCCCTGCAGTACTTCAAGACAGGCAATTCCGGCCGAGATGGAGGCCGGGTTGCCGGCCATGGTTCCGGCCTGATAAGCCGGTCCCAGCGGAGCAACCTGCTCCATGACATGCTTGCGGCCGCCGTAAGCGCCGATCGGCAGACCGCCGCCGATGATCTTGCCAAGCGCAGTCAGATCCGGGGTGATGTCTTCATGGTTATCAAGACCCGCATAGGTCTGGGTGGAGCCGTAGTGGAAGCGGAAAGCGGTGATCACCTCGTCGTAAATGACGAGGGAGCCATTGTCATGCGCCAGCTTGCATAGTCCTTCAAGAAAGCCCGGTTTAGGCATAACCATACCGAAATTGCCGACAATGGGCTCGACCATAACTGCGGCAACATCCTCTCCCCATTTCTCCAGTGCCGCGCGGAGGCTGTCCAGATCATTGAAGGGAACCGTAATGACCTCCTGGGCGATGCTGCCTGGTACACCGGCGCTGTCCGGGATGCCGAGGGTGGAAGGTCCGGAGCCTGCGGCTACCAGTACCAGATCGGAATGTCCGTGATAGCAGCCGGCGAATTTAACGATTTTGCTGCGTTTCGTATAAGCGCGGGCTACGCGGATTGTGGTCATAACGGCTTCCGTACCGGAGTTGACGAAGCGTACTTTATCCATCGAAGGGATGGCTTCCTTGAGCATCTTGGCCAGCTTGATTTCAAGCCGGGTGGGTGTTCCGTAGAGAATGCCGTTCTGGGCAGCTTCGGTAATCGCTGCTGTGATATGCGGATGGGCATGGCCGGTAATGATCGGGCCGTATGCCGCTAGGTAATCAATGTATTCGTTGCCGTCCTCATCCCAGAAACGGGAACCTCCGGCGCGTTTCATAAATACCGGGGCGCCTCCGCCAACGGCTTTGAAGGAACGGGAGGGACTGTTGACGCCCCCGACAATATGCTGAAGAGCTTCCTCATATAATTGGGCTGATGTGCTGCGGTTCATAATAGATCATCCTTTCTTACTGTTAGAGAAATTAAAGTTATTGGGGTCCCCGCAAAGTACCTGATTCGGCTTCCATGTAATGACTCCACTTTGTGGGGGTGTCGTATGTCCTCTGGGCAAGGGAACGGGCGAACAGCGATGGATATCGTTGTCCGCCCGTCCTTAGGCCGAGTAGGTGTAGAGCTTCACTAGTTTCCGCTTGTGGCTGATGTACTGCTATCGGGAGAGCCTTCAGGCGATGCCGTCGGCTCGGGTGCAGTCATGGTATCCTGTACGAACTGCTTAAGCTCATCGTCGCTGCTGAAGCCGATGACAGAGGCGCCGCCGCTGGTCTTTTCTTCAGTCAGCAGTTCCATTGGCGGAATCTGTTCGCTGCCGCCCATCGAGCTGTCGTAACCGACGCTGGCCAGCTTCCACATATCGTCGATAGACAGGTTAGTATCGATATACGGGGTAACCTGTTTGAGGATATTTGGCAGCTTGAGAAGCGAAGTGGTGCTGATTACCTTGTCCGCTACGGCTTTTAGGAAGCCGCGCTGGCGTTCTGTCCGGGTGAAATCGGAGGTAGCGTCATGGCGGAAGCGCACATATTGCAGTGCCATATTTCCATCAAGATGCTGGAAGCCCTGTTTGAGATCAATGTCGTATTCAGGCCCGTCGGCTATGGTCTTGTAGACCATGTCCTTCTCGACCTCATAATCGATCCCGCCTACCGCATCTACCAGCTTAATGAAGCCTTGGAAATCGGTGTAGACGTAGTATTGAATCGGGATGCCGAGCAGGTCGCTGACCGTCTGCATCGCCGTATTGGGACCATGGGTGATCGCTGTATTAATGCGCTCCTTGTCATATCCGGGAATGTCCACATAGGTATCGCGGAGAATGGAGAATACATAGAACTTCTTCTTAACAGGATCAAGAGAGGCAACCAGCATCGTATCCGAGCGTGGGACTTCGCCTTTCTTCACTCCGCGCGCGTCGACACCCATAAGGAGGATGTTTACGGGCTCGGTACCTTGCCATTCCGGAGGTTGATCAGCTTCGGCTGAAGGAGAGGGAACGGCTGCAAAAGGGGAAGCAGAACCGGTTTTGTGTAAATTGTCCAGCTGGTTGTAGATAGAGGTGAAGTAAAAGATCGACCCGCCGACAACTAGGAGGAGTATAATTGCCAGAGTCCAGAACAGCGGTTTCTTCTTTGATTTGCCGGCTTTTGTTTGCCGGTTCTTTCTTGGTGGCATTTCGTTCTTCCTTTCGCATTCACATTGACTACATTATAATTTCTTTTAGGAATACAAGCAATTTCGGAATATTCCGCCAATTTTTTTAGAAAAATTATAATGAAAAAATATAAGGAGTGGATACATATGACGAATATAATCGAAATCGGGCAGCAGGTCCCGGACTTTACGCTTCCTGCATCAACGGGCGGGGTGGTGAGCTTAAGCCAGTTCCGCGGACGCAAAGTGCTGCTTTATTTTTATCCAAAAAATATGACGCCTGCCTGCACCCAGGAAGCCTGCGAATTTCGTGACGCCCATGATGAAATCACCGCCCGGGGAGCTGTAGTGCTGGGAATCAGCCCGGACAGTCTGGCTTCGCATACCAAGTTCATCAGTAAGAACAATCTGCCGTTCCCGTTATTGTCAGATGAAGAGCATCTGGTAAGTGAAATGTTCGGGGTCTGGCAGCTGAAAAAACTGTATGGCAGAGAATTCATGGGCATCGTGCGCTCCACTTTTCTCATCGATGAGCAGGGCATACTTACGGCAGAATGGAAAAAAGTCCGCGTAAAAGGCCATGTTGAAAAGGCAGTAGAAGAAATCATGAAATAATTAAGTATGCTGGTAATGATTTGTAAAAGTCTATAACATTTTTAACAGCTTTCCTAAGGCGCTCTCATGATATAGTTGCCTCATATTACTTCAAATTTGGGGAATGGCAAGGGGATGGCATGATGATGCGTATTGGGCTTGATGTCGGATCAACTACGGCCAAATTGGTTGTTATGGAACGGAATACAATTGTATATCAAGACTATGTTAGACACTATAGCGATATAAAAAAAGCTGCCCTATCCCTCCTGTCTGATGTCCGGGACAGATTTGCGGACAGGAAGGCAGCATTGACTGTAAGCGGTTCCTCGGGCCTGTCTTTATCGAAGCTTGGCGGAGTCCCCTTCGTTCAGGAGGTTATTGCCTGTACCAAGGCGATCAGTGAGCTGATCCCGCAGTGTGATACGGCGATTGAACTTGGCGGGGAAGACGCCAAGATTATTTATTTAAACGGCGGCATCGAGCAGCGGATGAATACGGCCTGTGCAGGCGGCACGGGGGCATTCATCGATCAGATGGCCTCA
>NZ_LN831201.1:12977-27826 GCF_001368795.1 Paenibacillus ihuae | reverse complement strand
GCAGAGAAGCATGAGCGGATTTATCCCATCGCTTCGCGCTGCGGTGTATTTGCCAAAAGTGATGTGCAGCCGCTGCTTAATGAAGGGGCCCGGCGTGAGGATGTCGCCGCCTCGATCTTTCAGAGCATTGTGAACCAGACCATCAGCGGTCTGGCCTGCGGGCGTCCGATCCGCGGCCGGGTGGCTTTTTTGGGCGGTCCGCTTACCTTCCTGCCTGCGCTGCGGGAGCGGTTTGCGGCGACACTGGGACTTAAGGAAGGCGAGATCCTGTTCCCGGAACGCTCCCAGTATTTTGTAGCGATTGGTTCAGCACTGTCGCAATCGGAGCCGCTTGTGCTGCCGCTTGCTGACTGGATCGCACGGATTGCTGCGGTCGATTTCAAGGCCGACCGTGCTGAGGACGCCGAGCTGCCTCCGCTGTTTGAAACGGCGGCCGACTTGGCCGACTTCCGGCTGCGCCACGGCAAAGCTTCGGTTGCCCGCGCAGAGCTAGCAGACTACAGCGGCCCGTGCTATCTCGGAATTGACGCTGGCTCCACCACAACGAAGCTGGTGATCACAGGTGCTGACGATGAAATCCTGTATACCTCTTATGGAAGCAACAAGGGGAATCCGCTGCAGTCCGTCAGTGATGCCCTGAAGGAAATCTACCGGATTTTGCCGCAGGACTGTTATATAGCCGGTTCCTATGCGACCGGTTATGGTGAAGGCTTGATTAAGGCTGCACTGCGCACAGACGGCGGAGAAGTGGAGACGGTGGCCCATTATAAGGCAGCCTCCAAGTTCATGCCGGAGGTCGATTTTATTCTCGATATCGGCGGCCAGGATATGAAGTGCATCAAAATCCGCGGAGGTGCAATTGACAGCCTGATGCTCAACGAAGCCTGCTCAGCGGGCTGCGGTTCGTTCCTGGAGAGCTTTGCCTCTGCCCTGGAGCTTGGAATTGAGGAATTCGCTAAGTCTGCGCTGGAATCGAGCAAGCCGGTTAATTTGGGGTCACGCTGTACTGTATTTATGAACTCCAAGGTGAAGCAGGTGCAGAAGGAAGGCGCCTCCCTGGCCGACCTGTCGGCAGGACTCGCCTATTCTGTCATTAAGAATGCACTGCAAAAGGTCATCAAAATCCGCAACCCTGAGGATCTGGGATGCAATATCATTGTCCAGGGCGGAACCTTCTATAATGAAGCGGTTCTGCGGGCATTTGAGCAGCTGACCGGCAGAATGGTGGTAAGACCGGATATTGCCGGGGTTATGGGAGCGTACGGCTGTGCGCTGATTGCCAAGGAGAATGCCGGCGCCGGCGGATTCAGCACACTGCTTGGTCCGGAAGAGCTGGATGCATTCACCTACGAGGTTTCCCCGGGCCGCTGCGGCCTGTGCGCCAACAATTGTGCATTGACAATCAGCCGTTTCCCTGACAAGAGCTTCCACGTCACCGGGAACCGCTGTGAGCGGGGGGCAGGGGGCAAGAAGAAGAAGAACACACTGCCTAATCTGATGCAGTATAAATATGAAAGATTCTTTGATTATGAAGGGCTTCCGGAGGAGCAGGCGGAGCGGGGAACCGTCGGGATTCCACGGACAATGAACATGTTCGAGAACTATCCGTTCTGGCATACATTCTTTACAACTTTGCGCTACCGGACTGTGCTGTCCCCCAAATCCAGCAAAAAGCTGTACGAGAGCGGCATGGACACTATTCCTTCCGAATCGATTTGCTATCCGGCGAAAATGGCCCACGGGCATGTGCAAAGTCTTGTCGGCAAGGGTGTTGATTTCATCTTTTACCCGGCGATTGTGTACGAAAAGAAAGAGGATGACGCGGCGACGAATCATTTTAACTGCCCGGTGGTCGCTTCCTATCCCGAGGTTATCCGCAACAATATGGACAGTCTGAAGGAGGGGGGAGTTCCGCTCGTCAGCCCGTTCCTGACCTTTGACGATATTGCTGCCCTGACCAAAGGGCTGAGCAAGACGTTTACAGAAATTCCGAAGGAAGAAATATTCGCAGCGGTCCAGGCGGGACTGGCCGAAGCGGAGCATGCCAAAAAGGATGTGCGTACGAAAGGCGAGGAAACGCTGGAGTTCCTGAGCACAACCGGCACGAAAGGGATTCTGCTCTGCGGTCATCCCTATCATGCCGATCCGGAGATCAACCACGGCATTGCCGATATGATCACCGGGATGGGGCTCGCTGTACTGACCGAGGATTCGGTTTGCCATCTGGACCGCAGTGAGGGCGATGTCGCGGTGGTCAACCAATGGACCTACCATGCCCGGATGTACCGTGCCGCGCGTCTGGCGGCCTCCAGAAACGATCTGGAGCTGGTTCAGCTGACCTCCTTCGGCTGCGGTATCGATGCTATTACCTGTGATGCAGTCCAGGAGATCATGGAGCGGCATAACAAGGTGTACACCTTGATCAAGATTGATGAGATCAGCAATCTTGGTGCAGCGCGTATCCGCCTCCGCTCGCTTCAGGCAGCCATGCGTGAGCGGGAGAGAAGTGATGTGCAGCCGCAGCTGCTGTATAAGACTCAGGCCAATGTTCCATTTACCAAGGAAATGAAGGAGACGTATACGATTCTGGCGCCGCAGATGTCGCCGGTGCATTTTGAATTGTTCGAACGCGTCTTCCGTGATGCCGGATACCGTCTTAAGGTGCTGGAAACCACCGGGCCGCAGGAGACAGAGGAAGGCCTCAGGTTCGTTAACAATGATGCCTGTTATCCAGCCATAGTAACCATCGGGCAGATCCTGTCGGCGCTTAAGAGCGGAGATTACGATCCGAACCGGACCGCCGTCATTATGTCACAGACGGGAGGCGGGTGCCGGGCTACCAACTATATCTCGCTGCTGCGGAAGGCGCTCAAAGACTCTGATTTGGGGCAAATCCCGGTAATCTCCCTGAATGCCTCGGGGATGGAGAATCAGCCCGGCTTCCGCATCAGCCTGAAGCTGGCCAACCGGCTGGTCGCAGCGGCCTGCTACGGCGATCTGATGATGAGGCTCCTGCACCGGTTCAGACCGTACGAGCGGATTCCGGGAAGCGCAGAACTGCTGTACCGTAAAGGCATGGAGCGCTGCAAGAGCAGCTTGTCGAACTTCTCGTTCCGTGAGTACAAACGGGTGATCCGCGGGATTGTCGCCGAGTTCAGCCGTCTGCCGGTCCACTCGGTCTTGAAGCCGAAAGTCGGTATTGTCGGCGAAATTCTGATTAAGTTCCACCCGGACGCCAACAACCGGATCATTGAGATGATCGAAGCGGAGGGCGGCGAAGCGGTAATGCCTGATTTCCTGGATTTTATCTTCTATTGCATTTATAACCCGATCTACAAGGCGGAGCAATTCGGCAAGAGCAAGAGGCTGGGATACATCAATCCGATGCTGATCTCTTATCTGGAAATTTACCGCAAGCCGGTCAAGGTAGCGCTGGAGGAAGCGGGGCTGGCTAAGAGCAGAGAAAACATTTACGGCCTGGCCGAGAAGGCAAGCCGCCTTGTCTCTGTGGGCAATCAGATGGGCGAGGGGTGGTTCCTGACCGCGGAAATGATGGATCTGCTGGACAACTGTGTGAATAATATTGTCTGCATTCAGCCGTTTGCCTGCCTGCCGAACCATATCACGGGGCGCGGAATGATTAAGGGGCTTAAGGAGCTGTATCCCGGAGCCAACATTGCTGCCATTGATTACGATGCGGGAGTCAGCGTGGTGAATCAGGCAAACCGGATTAAGCTGATGATGTCCATTGCCAGCGAACTGGTTAGCGGCACGCCTACTAAACCGGCGGCAGCCAGCCTGATACAGCCGGCGATGCTGGGGACCTTCGGAAGCGGAGTATAGTTCTTGGAGGCACATATATAAGCAAGCGGACCGGGGGTTCTCCCCGGTCCGCTTATTGTTGTTGCTATGTACGGCGGGCAAGGGTTTCAATTGAGCCGGACTTAATGCGGGAATGATGAAACGGGTCCGCGCTGCAACCGCCTGCCGGTAATCTGATAACGCATCAATGGAGATGGATGAGCTTAGCTCGGCAATTTCCCCCTCGTCCATCCCGTTGCCGGTATGGATGAAGCGGGTTTGCAATTTACTTGCATAATCCCCACTGTGAAGGAGCTGCTCCTGGCCTGAGATTAGGATGTTCATCGTGAGGTCTTCGATCCGTGCACAATGCCAAAGATGCCAGGCGATGGAGTTGTGACTGGCGGACGTCCGGACCGGATAAGCACGGAAAGTCTGCTCCAGTAAACCGCTGAGAATGGTATCCTCATAGGTTGGATGCACGGAAGGTTCCCGGCCGGAGGCATACAGCCATCTGTGCTGTTCCAGGAACAGGGCAATGGCGTTAGGATACTCTTCAGTCCTGGATAGTATCCCGGTCAATACTTTGTGATTGGCATTCCAATGTTTTCGCTGCTCAAGATTCATCCGAAGTTCCCCGCTTTTCTCTCCATGCTTCTTCCAGCTTAATTATAAATAAAATCCAAATCTGAACGTATTTGAGAAGTGACAATTTTACGGCGTTAATCCACCCTAAGCGAAGAAAGATCGTCACTATCTAAAAATGTAAGTGAAAGCAAACAGATGGTTTAATTTTCAGAAAATTTCAGCAAGTCATTGACTAAAAAATATGTAAATAGTAAAATAGTTCGTATGCGAAGTATTTATATTTTGAGCGAACGGGGCGATGAATGTGGAAGAAAAGGAAAAACAGCTGGATGATATTCTTTCTTCTTTCCGTTGCATCACTCATAATTTCCAGCAACTGTTGTGGAAAGATGCAGAAGAGCTGAATATTACATCGACCCAGCTGATGGTGCTGCGCAAACTGGCGATGCATCCCGATATTGGCATCACCGAGCTTGCCGATCTGCTTCATTTGGGGAACAGTGCAGCAAGCGGAGTAGTGGACCGGATGGTAAAGGCCGGGCTGATCACCAGACAACGCTCGGAGAGCGACAGACGTATATTTAACCTGGCAGTAACCGACAAGGGAAACGAAATAAGGGAGCTTAGCAAGCAATCCCTCAGGAAGCACCTGCAGCCCCTCACCGAAATACCTGCTGAGGATGCGCAAGAGCTGCTGCGGCTGCACGGGGAAATTCTGAAAATTTTAGTGCAAGGGAGAGAAAATAAGTAGCTATGAGTACAATAACTGCAAACGCTGGCGGTGAAGCCAAGGCCATCCGCAGAGGGCCGATTATCGCGGCGCTTCTGATCGGTGCTTTTGTCGCGCTGCTGAATCAGACGCTGATGAATGTGGCACTGCCGAAGATGATGGAGGATTTGAATATTGCCGCCAATACGGCGCAATGGCTAACGACTGGCTTTATGCTGGTGAACGGGGTGCTGATTCCGATCAGTGCCTATCTGGTAGAGAAGTTCACTACCCGCCAGCTGTTTATTACCGCAATGATATTATTTTCTATAGGTACATTAATTTGTGCAGTCGGAACGGGTTTTGAAATGATTATGGTCGGACGTGTGGTTCAGGCTGTCGGCGCCGGTATTCTGATGCCGCTGATGAACATTGTGTTCCTCCGCATCTTCCCGATCGAAGAACGCGGGAAAGCGATGGGGCTTATGGCTGTAGCGATGATTTTTGCCCCGGCTGTTGGACCGACACTATCCGGCTGGGTGGTACAGAATTATTCGTGGCGTGTGCTGTTCTACATCGTACTGCCGCTGGCCATTTTCTCCACACTGCTTGGGATGAAGGCGATGCAGAATGTCGGGAAGCTTACTTCTCCCAAGCTGGATAAGCTGGGTATTGTGTTATCGACCCTGGGGTTTGGCGGACTGCTGTACGGCTTCAGTGATGCGGGAACCGACGGCTGGGACAGCGTGGTAGTAATCTCCTGCCTGATCTTAGGGGTGGTATCGCTGATCTTGTTCGTATGGCGCGAGCTTACAACGGATAAACCGCTGCTCGAGTTCCGTATTTTCCGTTACAACATGTTTTCCCTTACTACAGTAATCAACATCATCGTTACCATGGCTATGTACGCCGGTATGATTCTGCTGCCGATTTATCTGCAGACCATCCGCGGCTTTACACCGATGGAATCTGGTCTGATGCTGCTGCCCGGGGCCATTCTGATGGGAATTATGTCTCCGATCACAGGGATTATTTTTGATAAAATCGGCGCGAGATGGCTGGCCGTTATCGGTCTGCTGATTACCACCATTACGACCTGGGAGTTCAGCCGGATTTCCGACTCCACGACTTACACGCACTTGATTCTGACGTATACGGCCCGGATGTTCGGGATGTCCATGCTGATGATGCCGATTGTGACGGCCGGACTTAACCAGCTGCCACAGCGTCTTAGCTCGCATGGTACTGCAATGTCGAATACACTGCGTACAGTAGGAGGGGCACTTGGGATGGCACTTTTTGTCAGCCTCATGACCAACCGTACGAAGAGCAACATTACGGACGCTGTAACAAGCGGTGCGGTATCACAGAGTGATAAGGCTGCAATGCTCAAGCTTACACAGGAAGCAACCATCAACGGGATCACACATGCGTTCACAGTGGCTACATGGGTGACGGTTGTGGCTCTGGTCCTGGCTCTATTCATCAAAAAAACATCGCCGCAGGCGGACTTCCTGAAGTCAGAGGAAGCAGAGCCGGCAGCGCCTAATACGGTAAAATCTCAACAAGCGCAGGCTGTAAAATAAATCATACGAAAACGGGACTTTCCGGCCGCCCTTGGGGCTGCGGGATCGTCCCGTTTTTTTATGGCTAATTTAATGGAGCTTAGGCATTACCGCCGGCGCTGCCCTGGTATGTAGCGGCGACTCTGGCCGCAATCTCACCTAGCCTAAGACGGATATGCTCCGGCTCCAGTACTTCGGCCGCGGTTCCAAACCCCAGCAGGAAACCATACAGCCAGTGATCCTCCGGATAGTAGACAGTCACGGTGTATCCCCCGTTCCTATCCGGCTGAAGCTCGCTGTAATCAAAATAGTCTTCCGCAAGATGTCTGCCTTCAGCGGAATAGTGCAGGACAACGGGTGTCGTGTCCGAGGGGGCTGACCATCCGCTGCTCCAGGGCAGCTCTTTCAAGGGGAGCTCCTGCCGGACATAGCTGCGCTTTTCCTTGATCAGCGACTTCATGCGAAGCAGCTTAAACAGCCGGAAATCCTCGCGCTCAGCACAGAATCCGTACAAGTACCATGCCCGTCCCTTGAGTACAAGCGTGTAGGGATCTACAGAACGGTGGCTTATTTTACCGTCGGCAGCTACATATTCGAAGGAAACGGCGGCCGTTTCCTCCAGAGCCTGAGCAGGGTGAGCCGCTCCTCCAGCGGCCTCTGCAGCCCCCAAGGGGAGAAATCGACAATCAGCTGGGTGGTTTTATTTCGGAAGGCAGCGGTTTGGGATGGGGGAATAACACTGCTGATTTTTTCCATAAGCAGGCTGTGCTCGCCCCCTCCGGCGGAGGATACACTTTGCAGCGCGGTGAAAATGTCGGCAAGCTCATGCTCCGTCAGCACATTGCGGTCGAGGCGGTAGCCCTCCATCAGCCCAATTCCGCCGCCAGCTCCCTGGTAAGTCACGACGGGAATGCCGGCTCCGTTAATGCTGTCAATATCACGGTAAATGGTGCGGACAGATACCTCAAACATATCGGCGAGCTCTTTAGCCTGGATCAGGGGGCGGTTCATCAGCAGAATGACGATGGAGAGCAGACGGTCTATTTTCACAGGAGGGCACCTTCTTTATCAGTGAATTTACACAAGGCAATCAACAATCATTCTATAATTTCCGCCAGTGAAAGAAAAGAAAGCATTGCCATAACTATTTAATTCGACTATTATCTAATTAGATATTTATTTAATTTTAATTGTGAGGGTTATTACAATGGTTAACGCGATTTCGTTTCCGGCTGGAAAGCGGCCGAAGGGATATTCAAGGCTGTTCGCTGCCGGACTGATTAACGGAATAGGAGACCGTTTCAGCAGTGTTGCCATGCTGGCACTGGTCCTTCAGCTGACCGGGTCAGGAATGGCGGTAGGTATTTCACTCGGGGTACGGGTGCTGCCCTATCTTTTTATGGCTCCGCTGGGGGGGATGCTGGCTACCAGGCTGCCGCGCAAAGCCATTATGATTGTGGTGGATTTGCTGCGTATCCCTGTCGCATTGTCATTTCTGCTGGTCAATGGGGAAAGCAGGCTGTGGGTGCTTTATACCGGCAGTTTCTTAATGGCTGCGGGGGAAGCGATCTATAGCCCGGTACGCAAATCGTCGATTCCTTTACTGGCCGATTCCTCTGCTCTGCTTAGAATCAACGGCCTGGAACAGCTGATGAACGGCTGTGTGCTCATTCTGGGCGCGTTTATCGGCGGTATCGTCTCGCTCTGGTTCGGTCCGGACATGGCGTTCATTGTGAATGCAGCATCCTTTTTAGTGGCGGCATTGCTGCTCTGGGGGCTTCATTTCCCTCAGCCTGACGGGAGGTCAGCTGTACAGGCAGAAGAGGAAGTGTTCCAGGAACCTGCACCGGAGGGTCAAGGAACGGCAGGGCGTTTCCAGACCCTTAAAGTTGTGGCCCGGGGCAGTCTGGCGCTGCAGATTGTGATCGGGTATGAACTGCTGGTGCCGGTTATTAACGGCTGGGACAATGTGTTGATCAGTGTATATGCTGTGCAGGAGTTTCATGCCGGGGATGCAGGTGTTGGCACTTTTTATGCGGCGCTTGGGATTGGACTCAGCCTTAGCTTTTTTGCCGGCCGGCTGCTTCAGAAGCGGCTGCTGACTATAGCGCTCACGGGTCTCCTGCTGGAAGGACTGCTGCATATGACAATCAGCGCAAGCAGTCATTTCATTCATGTCTTCTTCTTGTATATTTTGCTGTCTCTGGCGGGAGGACTCGGCAACGCCTGTCTGGACACCCTTGTCATGCGGGAGACACCGGTTCAGCTGCAGCCTGTGATTTTTGGAATGCTGTCGGCGGCGGGCGGGATACTCATGGGAATATCGATGCTGGGCGCCGGCTGGATGCTTGATTACGTAGAGCCGCGCATGCTCGGCTTCGCCGGCGGGGCGGGATTCGCAGGAATTGCGCTGCTGCTGGCTGGATACGCTGTAACGAGGAATAGGCAAAAGAAGGTATCGTATGAAAACTAAAGTTCAGGGCGTATGAAAAAAGCAGCCAGGGCGGCCTTTCCGAAAATCATTGGAAAGGGTCTGGCTGCTTTTTTCGATATTGCAAATGTAAGGCCTCAGCGGCCCTTGGAAGTCTCCTTCAGTTTGGCTTTCAGTTCAAGATCCGGTTTGCGCCGGAGCAGACGGATAGCCAGTGTGCGGCGGTAGTGGTAGATGATGATCAGCCCCGCAAGGGCCGCAAGACCGGAGATGATCCAGGGTGCATACAGCTCGAACAGGTGAAAAATGCCCATCCATTGCGGTCCGAATATTTTGCCGATGCCCAGAAACAGCAGCACCCAGAGCAGGGCTCCACCGTAGGCGTACATTGCAAACTTGCGGAAGGGCAAAGCGGTAATGCCGGCAAAATAACCGGTAAAGTGGCGGACTCCCGGGATAAAATAGCCGATGGAAATCAGAAGACTCCCGTACCGCTCGAACCAGCGCTGCGTCTTCTCCAGCTTGGCGGGAGAGAACAGAAACCATTTGCCGTAGCGCTGAATGAAGGGAAGTCCCGCTTTGAGGCCGATGAGATAGGTTATGGTCATTCCGGCAGTAGTTCCTGCGAAAGCCACAGCAACCAGCGTCGGGAAATCCAGCCTCCCGGTATAAGAAAGGAAGCCTGCAAAGGCCATTGTTGTCTCCCCCGGAAAAGGTAGGGCTACAAACTCCAGCAAAAGTCCAAAGAACAGCACATTATAGCCGTAATTGGCGAATAACTCCTGAATCCATTTCAGCATTTCCATAACCAAGTCACTCTCCAAGGGCAGCATGCCTAATTCTATTTTGAAGCTTGTCTTCATACAATCTACCAATAAGCTTGAAGCGCCAATAGAATGCTGGAGGTAGAGAAGATGAAGGTTAGCAAAAGAACACTGATCCGCCGGATGATCATCCGCGGGTTGCTTGCTATGGCAGTAATAGTAAGTGTAATATCTGTACTCTCTAAGAATAATCTTCCGGCTGCCGCGACGCAAGATTTGCCCGAGCCGGCTGTGAGTCCGGCTAAAGTATCCCCGGTTCCTGCCCAAGCTGTGACGCTGCCTTTCGTCCCGATAAGCCGCAGCACAACAGGGAATGGTGCAGCCAGAGTATCAACTGTAACCGGGAAACCTGCGGCAGCTATTGTGCCCGTGGTGCAGAAGAAGGAGCAGAAGAAAGAGCAGAAGAAGGCGCAAAAGACGGTCTACCTCACTTTTGATGACGGCCCCAGTAATGTGACGCCTGCAGTGCTGGAAACCCTGCACAAGCAGGGGGTGAAGGCAACCTTTTTTGTGCTGGGAGAACAGGCCAGGAGCCGCCCCGAGCTGATCAATGCCATCTGGGAGCAGGGGCATGCCATCGGGAATCATACCTATAATCATAATTACCATGATTTATATAGCGGATTCACGGAATTCTGGAATCAGATCAAGCAGACGGAAGAAGTGGTACGGGACATAACAGGTCTCCGGCCGCAGCTTGTCCGTGCACCGGGGGGAACCTATGGCCATTTTGATGCGACCTACTTTGAATTGCTGAAGGAAGCAGGATATACCGTCACAGATTGGACCGTGGACAGCGGGGACTCCAAGCGCAAAGGAGTGCCTGCAGCGGAGATCCTGCGTCAATCGGTAGCCTCGATGACGGCTTCCAGCATTATTCTGCTGCTCCATGACGGGGCAGGCCATTCCGAAAGCGCCAAGGCACTGCCGGAGATTATCGCAAGATACAAGGCTGCAGGATATACGTTTGATGTACTGGATGCAGGGCAGGAGCCGGTGCAGTTCAGGGTGTCTGCATCGGCTGCAGCGGCGGATCGGACTAAACCGTCCAAGGCTTGGATTGCCTCCAATATTCTGCCGAATGCCGGACTGTTTGCACCGGGCAAACCGCTGGCTCTGGAGGTGGGAATGCTGGAAGCGAAGCTTGAGCCGGGAGAATTCCGGGTCATTGAAGGGCAGTATATGGTTCCGCTCCGGGCTGTTATTGAAAGGCTGGGCGGACAGGTGAGCTGGAATGCAGCCAGCCGCAGCGGCAGTATCATCTGGAACGGACGTCATGTCAGCGCTGATGCGGTCAAGAAACGCCTGACGCTGATTTCGGACGATGGCACTACCGTGTATAGACAATCCAATGTAGTAATGATTGGTTCTTCCTTGTGGCTCCCTTTGCGCGAGTTGCTTGAGGCGACGGGACATCCGCTGCTGGAGGCCCGGGTAACGGGGGGAGAGCGCCGGGTCAAAGCGGGCTGATCGCAGGAAACCATAGTACAGAAGGAGATTTGCGGGGTTTGGGTACCCTTTTTCGTGGGAAGAATAGACAATAGTAGGCTTCTTAGTACTGTACCTCCAACGATCTCTGGAGACTTACTACGGAGCTAGTCTATGACCGCAAAGGAAGGATGTCCCCTTGTCCTATTCATCTCTAATAGAGCAGACACAAAATGAGCAGCAGCAGGGCCAGTTGTCCGCCGCCGGAAGGCTTCTTCCGCACAGCCGCAGTATGGTGTTGCAGTGGCTGCGTATGCTTGCTATCGCTGCAGTGCTTGCTGCGTTATATGCCTGGCGGGGCGGAGCCTCCCTGTTGTTCCTCCTGACAGCCAGCGGACTTTTGATGTTAGGCGGATTCCTGCTGCAGGCTTGCGGGCCGCGCAGCGTAAAGATCGTCCGCAGCATGTCTCCTGCCCGCCCGGCAGCCGGAGATGATGTGAACGTTGAGGTGCAGGTCAGCTTCTCCACCTGGCTCCCGATCCCTTGGATGATCATCACTGATTGTTGGAGCGGCGGCTGGCATCAGGAACTGCTGTTTCCGGGCTTTCGGCGCTCCTTCCATTATGTCTATAAGCTTCATGAGATGCCGCGCGGCATCCATCAGCTTCACGGCTGCAGAATGAGCTGGGGGGATCTGCCCGGACTGTTCACAGGCGGCTGCTGCCCCGAAGGAAAGGCAGGCTTCAAAGTGCTTCCGAGGCCGCTCTATATCGGCGGAAACTTGCCGGAGAGCATCCTCATGTCCGGAGATGCGCTGTCGCTGAAGCGGGGCCGGAACAGCGGTGAAGCAGCCGATATCCGTGATTATGCACCGGGTGATCCGCTCAGCCGGATCCACTGGAAGAACAGCGCCCGTAAGGGCTCGCTGCAGAGCCGGGTGCCGGAGCGGGAAGAAGGACGCATGACATGCATTGTGCTGGCCAACAGCCCGGAGAACTACGAGATTCCATATAGCGCCCTGACCCCGCGCAGCCAGCGGGGGACTGCAGCCCCAGCCTTCGAACAGGCTGTATCCACAGCAATGGGGCTGATGCTGTCGGCAGAGCGCAGCGGAGCCTATGTCCAGCTGTTCAGCGGCGGCTGGCCGGAAGGGCTGGCCAGACATGAGGGGCTTGGGAAGCTTCCCGGCAGAGTGCAGGATATGCTGACCGAAATTACGCCTAGCGGCTCGCGCAGCCTCAGCCGCCTGCTGGAGGATGCATCGAAAGGCTGGATTCCCGGGATGACAGTGGCCGTCGTTACCGGACGGCTGGATGAAGAGGCAGCCCGGACGCTTGCCCGGTTCCTTGTACAAGGGGTGAGAGTAGAGCTGTATTATGTATGGGACCAGCCAGCTCCCGCTGCGGCTGACAAGTTGCGGAATCCGGCGGTTCTAAATAATCCGGCAGTTGAATATAAGCATCATGCTGCAGGAACGATTGGGAGCAGCCTGGCCCGGCTTGGAGCCAAGATGTACTGTCTGCATCCGGTTCCGCCAGACGGGCATAAGGAGGCGGAGCTTCATGAATTTCCGGGGAGACCGACTCTGGGGTAGGCCGCTAACGGTTGCCGCGGAAATGACGGAAGCTTCGTCAGGGAGACGTAAACGAAACGGGCAGAATGTACAGGTAATGCCCGAGCATATACAGCAGACGGTTCTAGAACAACAAGCGGAGAACAGTCAGACGGGAAACGGAGGCAGCATTCCTCTGTCTTACCGTTTGTTGTTCTCTTTGGCTATTCTGGGAATGTTTATGGAGTGGCTGATGCCTTTGCACCGGTCGGTGAAAACGGCGGACACGGCGGAGCTGCTGGAGATTCTGATGCTTGCGGCAGGGGCCTTGCTTCTGTGGGGCAGCTTCCGGGTTCCCGGCGTACTGCAATTTTTAATCCAGTTTGTATTGATCACTCTGACCTGGTACTGGGCATGTGCCAGAAATGAGGGCCCCGGATGGCTGGGAGCTTACGCGGCGGGAATTCCGGAGGATACGGTTTTGTTCTTCACGGGTCAGGTATCGGAGCTAAGCGAGGACAGCAGGCTGCTTATTCTGATACTGGGCTGGGGCCTGCTGGTTGCTTCCGTGCAGCAGCTGGCGCTGTACAGGGGAAGTACGGCTCTGTTCACGATAGTAACTGTAGGTTATCTGCTTGTACTGGATATGGCATTCAGCATGAATACCACAAGCAATGTGCTGGTCACGGCAGGGCTGATCCTCTGGATGCAGGGGCTCAGCGGACTGCTGCGTCTTAAGGAGCGGACGGAGAAACGCGAGCTTCCTTATATCCGCTGGGGAGGCTGTACCCTGATCACCGCCACACTGCTGACAGCAGCAGCCTGGACAGGGGGACAGCTGTATGGCCCGCGTCCGGCGGCACCCGTTACACTGCAGACGGTGATGAAGCAATTGCAGCAATGGGGCGAAAGCCGGGTCCTAAATCAGACGAAGGAACAGCAGCCTTCAGCGGGAGCTACAGGATACGGCACAGGGGAAGGTGAGCTTGGAGCACCGCTGTCTTCCAGCAAAACGCCCGTATTTACGGCCATTACCAGCCGCCCGGTCTACTGGCGGGGAGAGAGTCTTGCCTACTATGACGGCCGCCGCTGGATTAGGGAAAGCACATTGTATGCACCGCTTAATTTAAGCGAACTTCCTTCCCGGGAGCTGTCAGCATCCGGATTCGGAGACCAAGCGATGCTGATCCAGCAGATTGAGTATGCCGTACCCTCTTCCGGTGGTCTCCCGCTGTTCAGTGCCGGAACGGTAGCGGATGTGGAGCGGGTGGAGCTGAAGGACGGGAGCGGGCTGGGTTATGTGCTGGCTAACCGGGAGAGGGACCGCTTCCGTCTGCCGAAAGTTTCCGGTTCTGCCGGTATTACAGGGTATACGGTGAAATCACTGCTGCCCGAGAGTGATCCGGCAGTACTGCGCAAGCTGGACACAGCGGACCCTCAGGCTGTAGCCAATTCATATTTGCAGCTGCCGGCAGACCTGCCCGGACGGATTGCCACACTCTCCAGACAGCTAACTGCCTCTGCCAATAACCGCTATGATGCTGTCACTGCCGTACAGGGTTATTTGCAGAACGGCTACACCTACACGCTGGAGACCCGGATTCCGCAGGCCGGTGAGGATTTCGTGGATGACTTCCTGTTCACCACGAATCAGGGCTATTGTGTCCATTTCGCATCGGCGATGACAGTGCTGCTGCGCAGCAGCGGTATCCCGGCCCGGTATGTCCAGGGCTACGGGCCGGGGACGCCTGAAGCCGGCGGCAGCGGGCAGCCGGGCTATAAGGTCACCCAGGCTGATGCCCATGCCTGGGTGGAGGTATATTTCCCCGGCGCGGGCTGGGTACCCTTCGATCCTACGCCGGGGACTGCTTTTGCCGCCCGGGAGCCGGCGGCACTCCCCGCTGCGGCGCCTGCCGCCGCGCCGCAGGAGACGTCCGCTACGCTGCGCGCG
>NZ_LN831201.1:11090-12564 GCF_001368795.1 Paenibacillus ihuae | reverse complement strand
AGGACGCGCGGCTTCGTGCCGCGGTCCGGCAGTTCGTACGCCAGTGGGAATCGCTGGCGTACAGTCCGGCCGGGGCGGCGCCCCCCGGCCGGGCAGGGCCGCAGGACGGCGTAGAAGCCGCCGCCTTTATCGGCCACTGCCTGACCATTACCTTCCGCCTGGCCTAAGGCGGAAGCGGGTATTTTTCCAAAAGAGCCGCCCGGCTTTTATTCCTCCGGCTCCGATCCTTTCATTGCCGGACTTTACGGGCAAAAAGCTTATGGATTACGTGCCCTGCTTTCCTTGACGGTAAGAATTAACCATGAGTATAATGAATCCAATAATCAAGGGAGGCACGTAATGAATAAGCCAAATGAAATTATCGTCGTTCTCGATTTTGGAGGACAGTATAACCAACTTATCGCGCGCAGAATTCGGGACCTTGGGGTATACAGCGAGCTTCTGCCGTACAATACGCCAATTGAGAAGATCAAGGCACTTTCACCGAAGGGGATTGTTTTCTCCGGGGGACCAAGCAGTGTTTACGCTGAGGATGCACCTCATGTGGATCCGGCTATTTATGATTTGGGTCTGCCAATTTTCGGGATTTGCTATGGTATGCAGCTTATGGCCCACCAGCAAGGCGGAAAGGTAGAACGTGCGGACAAGCGGGAATACGGCAAGGCCAACGTTGACTTTGAAATGGGCGCTGTCCTTGCTACCGGACTGGAGAGCGGTCAGACCGTTTGGATGAGCCACGGCGATCATGTAGTGGAGCTTCCAACAGGATTCAAGCTTGATGCCGGCACAGAGAGTGCTCCGATTGCGGCAATGAGTCATGCAGACCGCAAATTCTTCGCGGTGCAGTTCCATCCTGAGGTACGCCACTCCGTGAACGGGAATGAGATGATCTCGAACTTCCTGTACGAGGTTTGCGGCTGTGAAGGCAAATGGACGATGGAATCCTTTATTGAGGATGCCGTCAAGGATATCCAAGACAAAGTCGGCGACAAAAAAGTGCTCTGCGCCCTCAGCGGCGGTGTAGACTCCTCGGTAGTGGCGATGCTGATTCACCGGGCGATCGGTGATCAATTGACCTGTATGTTCATTGACCACGGCCTGCTCCGCAAAGGTGAAGCGGAGAGCGTAATGGAAACCTTTGTCGGCAAATTCGATATTCATGTGGTGAAGATTGATGCGCGGGATCGTTTCATGAGCAAGCTGGCCGGTGTCTCCGACCCTGAGCAGAAGCGCAAGATTATCGGTAATGAATTTATCTATTGCTTCGACGAAGAATCGGCCAAGCTGGGTGATTTCTCGTTCCTGGCCCAAGGTACGCTGTATACCGATATCGTAGAGAGCGGAACAGCAACCGCACAGACCATCAAATCACATCATAATGTCGGCGGACTGCCGGAAGACATGAAGTTCAGCCTGATCGAGCCGCTGAATACACTGTTCAAGGACGAAGTCCGCAAGCTGGGTGAAGAGCTGG
>NZ_LN831201.1:0-10799 GCF_001368795.1 Paenibacillus ihuae | reverse complement strand
TTATATCCTGTCGGTGAACCCCGGCACGCTTACAGCTTTCGGCCGCATTGATATGGGCTGGTATTCTGTATTTCTGGCTACTGCACTTGCAGCAGGTATTTTTACAATTGCCATGGGACTGTTCATTAATTTCCCGGTAGCTCTGGCACCTGGTATGGGCCTTAATGCATATTTTGCTTCCGTAGTTTTAGCTTCGCAAACGACTGATCATCCTTTCAGCTGGCAGATGGGTCTGACTGCAGTATTCATTTCCGGTCTGATCTTTATTCTGCTGACCGTCACCAGGGTGCGGCAAATATTGCTTACCGCTATTCCTGACAGTCTGAAGCATGCGATTACAGTTGGTATCGGGTTGTTCATTACGATTATCGGTCTTAAGAACAGCGGACTTATGACCATCGGCGTTGAATCCGGCAGCGACATTGCTGCTAACAAGTTTACTGATGTCCTTTCCTTCGAAACGGTTATTCATATGGGCAGCCTGGAAAATACGAACGTTCAGCTGGTAATCATCGGACTGCTGCTGATTGCCGTACTGATGGTGCTGCAGGTACGCGGTGCAATTCTGTTCGGTATTCTGGGTACTACATTGGTCGCCATTCTTATGGGCGCGGTTGATTTCAGCACACTTAACAGTCCTCAAACCCCTTGGGTTCCAGATTTCACGCAGCTGAACTTCATGGAATTTGACTGGGACGGCATCATGCATACCGGTATTGTTTCGGCGATTGCCACCTTTACCTTTGTTGAACTGTTTGATACTTTCGGTACGCTGGTAGGTACTGCTGAACGTGCAGGAATTATGAAGGATAAAGAAGAAGGCAAGAAACGCGTCGGAAATGCAATGTTCGTAGATGCAATTGCTGTTACAGGCGGCGCTATGCTCGGTACTTCCACTACAACTGCTTATGTCGAAAGTGCTGCCGGTGTTGCCGAAGGCGGCCGTACAGGTCTGACTGCCGTAACCACTGGTGTCTGCTTCCTGCTTGCATTGTTCCTGGCTCCGGTAGTCGCGCTGATTCCTGGTTCAGCTACCGCAGCGGCCCTGATTATTGTAGGTGTACTTATGGCTCAATCGATCCGTGAAATTGACTTTCAGGATATGGTTTATGCAATTCCGGCCTTCCTGACCTTCGCGATTATGCCGTTTACTTATAACATTGCCAACGGGATTTCGTTTGGGATTGTAACTTATGTAATCCTTGCTGGCGTAGCCAATCTGGCTGGCAAGAAAAAATATGATATCCACTGGATGATGTGGGTACTGGCAGTTCTGATTATTCTGCGTTATGCTCTGATCGGCAGCCAAGGCTAAGTCTCATAAACTTATTTAATCGATTGCTAACGGCTCCTTCAGAGATGAAGGGGCCGTTATTTTTGTATCTTCTTTTCCCCGCGCTTACAGCTTCAGAATAGGACAAAGAGCTGCTTCGGACTTTTCATCATCCGGTATTTAGATTATATTGTTGAAGAGGTGATGTAAGTTGTCCGGCATTCTTAATAGGATATATAACTCCTGTAAGAGCAATCCTTGGCCGCTGCTGCTTTTTGTGCTGGGGACGGTCATTCGGCTGGTTTATATAGGATCGGTTCCGCCGGGGTTGAATCAGGATGAGGCGTCTATAGGTTATGACGCTTACGCTATCCTTCATTACGGGATAGACCGCAGCGGTGTTCATTTGCCTATTCATCTAACCGCCTGGGGCAGCGGACAAAATGCGCTGTATGCGTACTTGTCGATGCCTTTCCTGCTGCTGTTCGGACTGACACCGCTGTCGGTGCGGGCTCTGAGTGCTGTGATGGGACTTATCGGAATGCTCTTCTTCTATTTAATTATGAAAGCAGCTGTTTACTACAAGAACGGCATGCATAGCCGCCATGTTTTTTATAGTTATCAATCCGTGGCATATCATGATGTCGAGATGGGCTCTGGAATCCAATTTGTTTCCAACCCTGATTTTGATAGCTGTCTACTGTATTCTGCAAACCTTTCATTCCCCGAAATGGATATATGCTTTTACCGCTGTACTGGCTTTGTCGTTGTATGCTTATGGTACAGCTTATTTTTTTGTTCCCGTGTTTGCCTTAGGGACTGCAATTCTTCTATTGTATAGTAAAGTCCTGAAAGTCCGTACGCTGCTCTGGAATGGGCTGCTGTTTGTATTGCTGGCCCTGCCCATATTATTATTTATAGTAATTAATCATTATGACCTGCAGGCGATAACGACTCCGCTGCTGTCTGTTCCGAAGCTGACGATGCCGCGGGTGGAGCAGATTTCTTCTGTATTCAGCGGGCAGCTGCTGCAGACAGCCACAGACAATTTCCGTGAATTTATTAAAATCATGCTGAGCGGAAGCGACGGATTGCCATGGAACTCTATATCGTGGTACGGCTATGCCTACCCGATTGCATTGCCCTTTGCACTCATTGGACTTATTGTGATGATACAGGCACTGAGGCGGCAGGGACGGAAGGAATCGGGGAGGGCGGTAATTCTGCTCTGGCTCCTGACAGCTATGCTGATGGCCTTTATCACTACTGTGAATATTAACCGGATTAACATCATTTTTTATCCGGTGATTATGCTGGTTACGGCGGGATTCAACTGGTTATACCAAAAGTTAAAAATCGCCGGCATTTTATCAGCTGCTGCTTTTACAGTGATGTTCGTTTCGTTTGCAGGAGTATATTTCCGGGACTTCCCCGATAGAATCGGCCCGGCGTTTTTTGATTCCCTTGGTGAGGCAATACAGTATGCCTCTGAGCACAGTACCGGAGAAGTCTACGTTACGGATGAAGTCAATATGCCCTACATTTATGTCCTGTTTTATGAGCAGATCAATCCACAAGATTTTCGGGAATCGGTCGTCTATTCCAACCCAGGAGATGCATTTCAGCAGGTCTCCTCGTTCGGCCGATACAGGTTCGGCAAGCCGGATAGGTTATCCGGGAACTCGGCATATATCTTTAGTAACAGTACCCCTCTCCCTGCAGCGGCAGAAGGAAGGTATACGGTTAAACGATTTGCCAATTACAGTGTATTACTCTCTACAGAGCCTCAAGTCGGGGATGCCCCTCTCGTTCCTTCAACGGGCAAAGGATTTTTTAACGGAGGATTTGAGGAAGGTGCCGCGGGCTGGAACTTTTCGGAGGGGACAGGGTTGGCAAGCAACAACCCCGGAGCCGGAACTTATCTGGCTTACCTAGATGCGGGCGCGGACAAAACGATCACCCAGGCCTTCACAGCACAATCACCTCCGGGAGAATACAAGCTGTCTGTTCTGGTGAGTGCCGGCGGCGGAGGCGGAAAGATCGGTCTGCGAGTGAATGATATCTTACAGGCTGAAGCGGATCTGACAGCTGGAGAAGAATATCATCAGATTACACTGCCCGCGATTGCCCTTCATCAGGGCGATCAGGCGAAGGTTATCATAACCGGCGGAAACGGCTGGATTAACATTGATGAGGTGAGGTTGGAACGATGATCAAGAATACACGCGCGGCTGCAATCCTTGTATTAATGCTGCTGATGTTCGTACTTCCTGTAACAAGTATTTATGCGGAAGGCAATCTGCTGCAGAATCCGGGTTTTGAAGAAGGGGAAGAAGGAGTGCCTGCCGGCTGGACGAAGGATGCCTGGATTGCCGGAGACAGCTCCGGTATTCTATCGGTTCAGTCAGAGGAAGTTCATTCCGGCAGCAAAGCTGCAGTTATTGAGAATCTTGAACCGAATCATCTGAAATGGATCCAGAATATTACGGTCACTCCAGACAGCTACTACAAGATTTCCGGATATATCAAAATTGCCAGTACCGCTGGCCAAGGCTTAGGTGCAAATGTTTTCCCGGTTGGCATTGGCGGCGGGTACCCGGCTACAACGGATACGGGCGGAGACTGGCAATATCTGGAGTTTGTCGGCCAGACCGGGAAAGAGCAGACTGAACTCGGCATAGGTGCGGCTCTGGGCGGCTACTCCAGTCTGATTCAGGGCAAAGCCTATTTTGATGACTTGTCTGTGGAGCAATTGGATGCTGCCCCTGAAGGAGTAAGTGTTATTTCGCTGGATAGCGGCGCAGTGGCCCAGGCGGGAGGCAGTGAGGCTGAAGCGCCACCGCACAAAGTATCACCAGCTAAGCTTTTGCTGATCGCGGCAGTATTCAGCGTATTTTTTGCTCTTCTATATAATAGGGCTTTGCGCAGCAACAAGCTGCTTCAGCAGCAGGATGGTGTCTATACGAGATGGCTGTATGTTGTGTTCGCTGCTGCTTTTATTTTACGTGTTTGGATCGGCCTGACTGCCCAGGGGTATCAGAATGATATGAATACCTTTATTGCCTGGGGCCAGCGACTAGTCGACAGAGGTCCGGGCGGATTCTATGAGGAGGGCTACTTCGCAGATTACCCGCCGGGTTATTTGTACATATTGTATCTGCTGAGTGCAGTCCGCAGCCTGTTCGGCTTCACGCATGGTTCGGGCGGGGAGACGCTGCTCTTTAAGCTGCCGGCCATTGTGTCGGATCTGGTGCTAGGCGGCCTCATTTACCGGATCGGACGCAAGAAGCTCGGGTCTGGTGTAGCTATGGGTTTAATGCTGCTGTTCCTGTTCAATCCGGCGGTATTGATGGACTCTGCAGCCTGGGGCCAGGCGGATTCCTTCTTTATGGTATTTCTGCTGTTAAGTATTATGGGCGCTGCGGATAAAGCCTTTGTCCGCTCTGCCATCTGGTTTGCGATTGCTGTGCTTGTTAAGCCGCAGGCACTGATTTTTACGCCTGTGCTGCTGTTTGCGTTCTACCATCACCGGGCCTGGAAGCAGCTGGCAGTGGGTGCCCTTTACGGGCTGGGAATATTCCTCCTGCTGGCAGCCCCGTTCTTCTGGAATAACGGCGGTATAGGCGGGCTGATTGATTTATACAAGAATACCTTATCGTCTTATCCTTATTCTACAGTGAATGCCTTCAATCTCTATGCGCTGACGGATCCTATGTGGTCGTCCATGGATTTGACGTGGCTGGGAATAACTTATCGCGTGTGGGGCTTTATTTTCATTCTTGCAGCAGTAGCTGCGGCGGTTTATTTTTCCTTCAAAAAAGACCGCAAGGAGCTGTCCAAATCCTACTTTATCGGTATGCTGCTAATCGTGATTATGTTCGTGCTGGGCACCAAAATGCATGAGCGTTATATCTACCCGGCCCTGATTCTCTGTTTGTTCAGTTATATAGAGAGTCGTGACCGGCGGTTCCTGACCCTGTTTCTGGGTTTCACCTTAACGCAGTATATCAATGTAGGCTATACACTGGCCCATCTCAATGCCGGGAATAATCCCCCGTCGGACGGAATCGTGCTGGTTACTGCGATTGCCAATCTTGCTTTGCTGGTATATACGCTGTACACCGGGTATATGGTTTATGTCCGCAAACAGACCAAGCTTCTCGCGCCACCGGCTACGGATACAGAGAAATATGCGGCTGATTTTGCGCTTGCCGAAGGCATCCGTCCGCTGGATCAGAAGAGTAAAGCTAAGTTCAAGCTGCTGCGTAAAGACTGGGTGTGGATGCTTTCGATTACTGCCGTCTATGCAGTGCTTGCGCTAATTAATCTGGGGTCAACCAAAGCGCCGGAAACCTTATGGGAGCCAGCGGCCAGCGGCGAGAGCTTCTATGTCGATCTGGGCCAGAGCAGACAGCTGGAACGCGTAAATGTATTCGGCGGAGTGGGCACCGGCAAATTTAAGCTGGAATTCAGCGAGACTCCGGATGCCTGGAGCAGTCCGCTGGATGTGAATGAGGAAGTGGGCAATGTATTTATCTGGAAAAGCCAGCCTTTGAACGTAGCGGCAAGGTATGTGAAGCTGACCGTTACTTCGCCTGGTTTTACCCTGAATGAAATGGCCTTCTATGAACAAGGCGGAGGCAAAACTCCTCTTCCCGTAACCAGCGTCACTCCGGATGCCGCAGCAGCTGCCAAAAGAGGCGAGCCTGCTAATCTGTTCGACGAACAGTCCGTCATCCCGGAGAACTCCAATTTTATGAACAGTACGTATTTTGATGAGATTTATCATGCACGCACAGCATATGAACATTTTCACGGTATTGTGGCCTATGAGAATACCCATCCGCCGTTTGGCAAAATTCTGATCGGAGTGGGGATGGAGCTGTTTGGCGTAAATCCGTTTGGCTGGCGGATTATCGGTACCCTGTTTGGGATTGCCATGCTGCCGCTAATCTATATTATGGCTCTGCGGTTATTCCGGAAAAGCCGTTACGCTGCGCTTGCCGCCGGACTGTTCGCACTTGATTTCATGCACTTTACACAGACGCGCATCTCGACGATAGATGTGTATGGCGTATTCTTCATTATGTTAATGTTCTATTTCATGCAGCGCTATTTCACAATGAATTTTTACCGCGAACCGCTGCGCCGGACACTGGTACCGCTATTCTGGTCCGGTCTTTTCTTCGGCATCGGCGTCGCCTCTAAATGGATTGTGCTGTACGGCGGTGCCGGATTGGCGATCATGCTGGCTTTCTCGTTGTTCGAGCGTTATAGGGAACATACATCAGCAGGGCGTATACTCGCGGAAGGCAAGCTGGGTGATCAGGAGCTCAAGGCCGCCTGCCTTACAGCTGACAGATCCTTCTGGAAAAATACCATCATTACACTGGCTAGCTGCATCGTATTCTTTGTAGTTATTCCTGCTGTTATCTATGGTTTGTCCTTTATCCCGGTGCTGTCCGTTACGGCCGAGGGTTACACGATTAAAGGGCTGATCGAGGCCCAGAAAAACATGTATGACTACCACAGCCAGCTGGTAGCTACACATCCATTTGCCTCCTCCTGGTGGGAATGGCCGTTTATGAAGCGTCCGGTATGGTTCTTTAGCGGCGGCGAAGGCTTGCCTGAAGGTCAAGTGAGCAGTATTGTCACTATAGGCAATCCGCTGATCTGGTGGACCGGAATTTTCGCCATGCTTGGTACGGTTTATCTTACTGTGAAGCGTAGAGACAAGAGCCTGTACATGCTCTGGATCGCCTTTTTCTCGCAATACGTGCCTTGGATGCTCGTTCCGCGTGAGACGTTCCTGTACCATTATTTCGCCATGGTGCCGTTCATGATTCTTGCAATTGTATATGTAATGAAGCTGCTGGACAGCAAATATCCCGAAGCCAAGAATATCCGTTATGCTTATGTGGGCCTTGCCGCGCTGCTCTTTATCCTGTTCTATCCGGTGCTGTCGGGTATGCAGGTGAGCGGCGATTATGTCAACACTGTGCTGCGCTGGTTCCCTTCCTGGGTGTTCTAGGAGCCAGCCGGTTTTATCTTACTAAACTTTTTAGGAGGAACAAGGGTGAAAGCCAGATACAGTGTAATTGTCCCGATGTACAACGAGGAGGAGGTCATTCAGCATACGTATGAGCGTCTCCGACAAGTAATGGACGAATGCGGTGATTCCTATGAGCTGGTCTTCGTCAATGATGGCAGCCGTGACCGTACAGCAGAGATTATGCGCGGAATCAGCAGCCGGGATGAACATGTCAAGCTGATTGACTTCTCGCGCAATTTTGGCCATCAGGTCGCGATTACGGCCGGGATGGATTATGCCGAGGGGCAAGCGGTGGTTGTCATTGATGCGGACCTTCAGGACCCGCCTGAGGTCATTTTGCAGATGATCGCCAAGTGGAAAGAGGGCTATGAGGTAGTCTACGCCAAGCGGATTAAGCGCCATGGGGAGACGCTGTTCAAAAAAGTGACCGCCAAGCTTTTCTACCGTTTGCTGAGCAGCATGACGAGCGTAGAGATTCCTACGGATACCGGCGACTTCCGGCTGATTGACCGCAAAGTATGTGATGTGCTGCGGGGGCTGAAGGAGAAGAACCGTTATGTCAGAGGTCTGGTGAGCTGGGTGGGCTTCCGGCAGACGATGGTTGAATATGTGCGGGAGGAGCGGTTCGCCGGAGAGACTAAGTACCCGCTTAAGAAAATGATCCGGTTTGCGCTCGATGGCATCACCTCCTTTTCGCATAAGCCGCTCAAAATAGCTTCATACGTTGGCTTTTTCCTGTCCTTTACTAGCTTTCTTTATCTGTTTTTTGTATTGTTCCAGAAGTTATTTACTTCCTGGACGGTTCCCGGCTGGGCTTCTATAGTGGGTGTCAATTTACTATTTAACGGTATCGTGCTGATGCTGCTTGGGGTAATCGGAGAATATATCGGACGTATTTATGATGAATCTAAGGACAGACCGCTCTATATCGTGCGCGAAACCAAAGGCTACAGTGACGGAGAATATGATGTATTGCGAGAGGACAATGACGATGGCAGATAAGAAGCTGAACGCGGGGGTTATCCAGTTCTTAAAATTCAATGCCGTGGGGCTGCTGAATACGCTGATTGATTTTGCAGTATTCACCCTGCTACATTCCTTGGGCATGATCAATATCCCGGCGCAGATCATTTCTTATAGTGCGGGTACAGCAAATAGTTTTGTGTGGAATAGAAAGGTGACTTTTCGTGACCGAAACGCAGGCAGGAATGGATCTGACAGGCTGCAGCTGTTGAAGTTTATCGTACTCAATCTGGTGGTGCTTGGAATTTCAGTGCTGCTAATGCATCTTCTGACTGACAGCTTCGGGCTTCAGGTACTTATTGCCAAGGTGCTCGTTACGTTTGTCACTGTGATTATCAATTTCTTCGGTAGCCGCATGTGGGTATTTTGAGACAAATATTAGAACAGGGCTTGCCCGGTTCCAGACTAACGGGGTGATGTATATGCGGAAGTTTTCCTATTTGATTATACTGGCCGGAATCCTTGTTATGCTGTATCCGAAAGCAAACGAGTGGTATAACGACAGACAACAGGATAAATTGCTGAAAGAGGCCGAACAGGCTTATAGTGAGATGGCCCCGACCTCCCAGCCGGATCTGAAAAAATCGTACGCAGAAGTGACTCAGCTGCTCACAGAAGAATCATCTGATGAGGAACAGGTGCTGCCATCAGCACAGCCCTCTCCGGAGATTAAGGTGGGCGGCAAGATCATCGGAATTATCCAGATCGACCGGATTGACTTGAAACTGCCTGTCTTAGAGGGGGCGACCAAGTCTAATATGAAGCATGCTGCTGCCCATATGAAGGAGACGGCTCCGCTCGGCGAAGTCGGAAACGCAGCTATTGCCGCTCACCGGTCAAGAACTATGGGGAGACTGTTCAACCGGTTAAATGAAGTGAAGATTGGTGACACGATCTCAATTAAAACGAGTACAGAAGAATACCAATACGAGGTTTATGATATATCCGTAGTAGAGCCGACGGATGTATCGGTGCTGAATGGGGATAACATGAATAAAATCCTTACTCTGATTACTTGTGATCCGCTGGTAAATCCGACACACCGCTTGATAATCCATGCAAAATTATCCTGAATTTGAGGCTGGGGAGAAATGACCCGAAATATGATAAATTTTAGTGGAAAATGTTAGAAATCTAGCAATTTGGGGCTTGTATATAGATGACAATATGATACTATATAACTATAAAAGCTATACACGATAACGGCAAACCTATCGAAAGGTAGGGACGCAAAGCTAGAGGGCCTTCCCGAAAGGATGGCAGCCAGCTACCGAATGAGGGCTTTTTTTGTTTGCTTTTTTGAGACTAATCTAGCATTTATTGGTAGATGAGAGAACAGATAAAGCTGCAACGATAACGGCAAACCTATCGAAAGGTAGGGACGCAAAGCTAAAGGGCCTTCCCGAAAGGATGGCAGCCAGCTACCGAAAGGGGTTTTATCCAATGAAAAAGTTCTATTTTATGTTATTAACGTTGTTTGTCGTAGTTACTTCCGTTCAGACAAGCACAGCTTCAGCTGCAAGTGCAACTACGGGCTGGTTAAATACAGCGAAACTGGATCAGGGCGTTGTCGAAGTTTCCTATGATGTACCCGCAGACAAGCGTATCAAAGTCATGATCACTAAGGATGGCAACAGCTATACCTACAACTTATATGCTTTTCAAACCACAGAATCCTTTCCGCTGCAACAGGGGAATGGCACATATAAAGTATCAATTCTTGAGAATACAAGCGGCAACAAATATAAAGTAATCTCTTCCGAAAATGTAGTACTCAACTTGAGCAATGCCAACGCCGTATACTTGAGTTCAGTACAGAACGTGAAATGGAGCTCTTCTGATAAATCCGTATTAAAAGCTAAACAGCTTACACAAGGACTTACTACAGATGAAGCCAAGGTAAAAGCTATTTATAACTACATCGTTGCAAATGTGAAGTATGATAATCTGCTAGCTGCAAATGTAACACAGGACTATATCCCGAAGAACGACAACACTCTGCTCACCAAAAAAGGAATCTGTTACGATTATGCGTCGCTATTTGCAACCATGCTGCGCAGTGAAGGAATCCCGACCAAATTGGTAATGGGCAATACCACTTATGTTTCAACGTATCATGCTTGGAATGAAGTGCTGCTAAACGGTAAATGGATAACAATCGATACAACAGTTGATGCTGGACTGGCTAAGAACAGTAAAGATACTGCGTTGATCAAAGTAGCAAGCAAATATAGCGCTGCAAAATTCTATTAATAATTCATTATATTAACTATCTACGATACGCAAGATAACCTGCTTAAGGATTAAGCCGGTTATCTTTTTTAGTTAAAGGGGTTGCTTTTCCATATGTATCTGCGGTATTATAGGTAAGCGTTGTTAGAGCGCACGGAAGTTTGACTGAAATGACTGAATAAGAAATTTCAAAAAAAGACTTGCGTTTCTAAATCGAAC
>NZ_LN831200.1:395558-407091 GCF_001368795.1 Paenibacillus ihuae | reverse complement strand
ACAATGAGAGCATCCCCTTGGGGGTGCTTTTTTTGTTTATGGGGCGTATATTGAATGAAAACATTGAACAACCGGGGTTATATAATGAGAACGGTCGGTAAAATAATACTTTACCGATCGTTCTCATTATGCTAAGCTATGACCATAGCAAGGAAAGAGAACAGAAGTGATGGCAATACTAGAACGGTTGTTCACAAAGATCGGGGAGTTCCATAAATAGATGGATATGAACTACTTCCATTAGAAGTAAGGTTTATGCTCAGTTTAGCCACTACAACAAGAAAACCTGAGCATTTTAATTAGACGAACTGTGGCTGCTTTGTAGTCGGTGCTTGCCGTCAGCTTAATAGATTTGATACTGGCTGCGGCTGTCTGACATCACCATTGGCAATAGTTTATTTTTTTGAATTAATTAGAATGATCATTCTCAAAAACAAGGAGGAATTATGATGAGTAAAAAAATCGCACTAGTAACAGGAGCCAGCAAAGGGATCGGTTTTGAAGTCGCAAAACAATTAGGAGAACAGGGAATTACGGTATTAGTGTCTGCACGTACTAAGGCTGATGCTGATTTAGCAGCCGGCCAATTGAAGGAACTGGGGATTGATGCCTTAGGTGTAGAGCTTGAGGTGACCAATCGTGAGCATATCGCCACCCTGGCTAAATGGATCGGCGAGGAATACGGCAAGCTGGATATTCTGGTCAATAACGCCGGGATCTGGGCGGAGCCGTCGAAAGCCGAGGGTGCTTTTGAAACTACTTTTGAGGTCAATACATTTGCGCCTTATCATATTACCGAAGCTTTGCTGCCGCTGCTGCTGGAGAGCGATGCAGGCAGAATCGTAAACCAGAGCAGTGCCTTGGGGTCGATTCAGTTCCTGCTGAGCAATGAGCTGGCACAACGGCTTGCTACGCCTGCTTATGCAGCGTCCAAGGCGGCACTCAACATGCTGACGGTGTATTGGGCGAAGAAGTATGAGGGGACGAATCTGAAGATTAACACTGTACATCCAGGTTTGGTAAAGACCCGCATGGGCGGAGAGAAAGCTGAACTGTCATCTGAAGAAGGTGCACGGACAGCTGTTCAGTATGCGACTCTGCCAGCGGACGGTCCAACAGGCGGTTTCTTTTATATGGATAATGAGCTTCCATGGTAAACGAACAGATTGAACATTAATATTGTTTATGCAGTTATTGAAAATAGAGTCAGACTAAGCCGGTATTCTTTGAATACCGGCTTTATGCTGTTTTTTGTGCCACAAATGCCGGACTTAGATGCTGGATGACAGCACGGGATGTACGAAGGTACATGTACCTTCGTACATATCAACGCAGAGCATAAATCCTTATAATAGGACATAAGGAGGGCGGCCAAGTGAAAGAAAAAAAGACGGACTAGTGTTAATGAATGAATTATTCGAATCCAGAGTGACCGTTCTGATCTGGGTGTCGGTCGTTTATGTAGCGGCCATACTGATGCAGTTCATTCATGAGCCTCAAATATTAAGAAGTATAGTGTTTACCGGTTTATTTACGGTCCATGTTCTGCTGCACTGGAATTTCTACCGGATATCCAACAAACAATTCTGGCTGCACTTTGCTGTGCAGGGTATTCTAATCTATCTATGTGCAATTCTGCTGCCGGATGGTTATCAGGCTGTATTAATCGGGCTTCTTCCCGTATTAGTTGCGCAAAGCTTAGCCTTTTCGTACCGGATCAGAAATGTTGTTTTTGTGTCGGTTATATGTTTGGTATTGTTTTTTGATGCTGCCCTTACTTTAAGCGATACGGACGGATTGATCTTTATCCTCCCCTTTTTTGCATTGATGCTGATTGTTGTGGTGGCCTATGCTCTATTGTTCTTTCAGCAGGTTCAGGAACGGCTCCGGATTCAGAATTTCTTGCGTGATCTTAAGGAAGCGCATATGAAGGTTGAGGAGCTGACCCTTGCGGGTGAACGTCAACGTATGGCCCGCGATCTGCATGATACGCTGGCACAGGGAGTAGCAGGGCTGATTATGCAGCTTGAGGCTGCGGATGCGCATTTGACGCAAGGCCGTACCGAGCGAACGCAGGAAATCATCAGATTGTCGATGAAGCAGGCCCGCCGGACGCTGGCGGAAGCACGGCTTGCCATTGATAATCTGCGGCTGAAGTCGGCCTTTGAGCTGGATTTCAGTGAATCCGTTGAGGCTGAAGTGCAGCATTTTAAAGACGCGACCGGTATAGACGCAGTAACTCAGCTGCAGCTCACGAAACGCTTGTCCAGAATGTTAATGGAACACAGTCTGCACATGGTTAAGGAGTGCCTTACCAATATTGCCCGGCATGCCCAGGCGGACAAAGTGTGGGTGAGTGTGTCTGACCAGAACGGACGGCTGAGGATAGTGATCAGAGACAATGGAATCGGGTTCAGCGCGAATGCTATTGGTAAGGAGCCCGGACATTATGGTCTTTTGGGTCTTCAGGAACGGGTTCGGCTGATCGGAGGCAAATTGGAAGTCGACAGCAGCCAGGAAGGGACGAGCATTACAATCGAAGCATTATTCACCGAGGGAGAATAAACGATGACTCAATATAGAATCCTGATCGTAGACGATCATTTCGTTGTACGGCAAGGCTTAAAGCTGATCCTGGAGACAAGTGAACAGTTTCAGATTGTCGGGGAAGCAGAGAATGGACAGCAGGCGCTGAGCCTGATTGATGAGGTGCAGCCGGATGTAATCCTGATGGATTTAAATATGCCGGTGATGAGCGGACTGGAAGCGATGCAGATACTGAGAGACAGGAATATATCCGTACCGGTAATTATTTTGACGACCTACAATGAGGATGAGTTAATGATTAACGGTCTTGCCTTGGGGGCAAGAGGTTACCTGCTGAAGGATACAAGCCGGGAGAATCTGTTCAGAAATATCGAATCGGCAGTGAGAGGGGAGACCTTGCTGTCAGCAGAGATCATGGAAAAGGTAATTGCCGCCCGTGATCACCAGAGGAGCCCTGTTCCGGCTAAGGGAGCGAGTTCCCTGTTGTCCGATAAAGAGGTGCAAATTCTGCAGAGCGTCGCCCGGGGGTTCAAGAGTAAAGAAATTGCCTATGACATAGGGATTTCAGAACGGACGGTAAAAGCTCATCTAACAAGTATTTATAATAAACTTGGAGTGGACTCCCGGTCACAGGCAGTGGCTGCCGCTATGGAGCGTGGGATTATACAGATGTAACCGGGTAATAACTAACATTGCGATAATCCACGGACGGGAAAGGAGCTTGCGATAATGAAACGCAAACTGCTTATAACAGGTGCGGGTGGCAGAATAGGCAATGTAATCTATCAGGGACTTAAAGAAGATGGACGCTATGACGTTAACGGGGCGGATATTCAGGCGGACGACAGGCAAGGAATCCTGCAATTGGACATTACGGATGAGGCAAGGCTTGCTGAGCTGACGCAGAATGTGGATACCGTGCTCCATTTTGCCTGGATTAAGGATGAGGAGGATTTTCTCGGCAAGGTGCTGCCGGGAAATGTGAGCAGTGCGTACAAGCTGTTCGAAGCTGCGGTGCAAAACGGGGTGAAACGCATTGTATTCGCCAGCTCCAACCATGCCACCGGGTTCTACAAGACGGACGAGAAGCCAGATCCGCTGGACCCTTACCGTCCGGATAGCTTTTACGGGCTGAGTAAATGCTATATCGAGCTGCTTGGCCGTCTATATGCGGATCAAGGCAAAATTTCTTCCTTCAATATCCGCATCGGCAACTTTCCGGGAGATGACCGTCCTCATTCGGAGCGTGCAGGGCATATTTGGATCTCGGAGCGTGACATGCTGCAGCTGGTTATTTGCTGCATCGAAGCAGATGAGCGAATGCCGTATTTGAATCTGTATGGCACCTCAGGCAATAGTGACAATTACTACAATATCGATTATTTGGAAGCATTGATCGGATATAAGCCGCTGGATGACGGAACCGAGCTGCTTGAGCAGGCGAAGGCCGCGGGCTGGAAGGTTCGCCAGGATGAAACCGCCTATCAGGGAGGACAGAAGCTGTAACAAGGAGCTATAAAATAAGCATTGATGCAGGGCCCTACATTGTGGGGCTCTTTCTTTGTGTATAATGGGCTGCCCGAAAGGGCAAAGATGTCCCGCCCGTTCGGACGATGGCGACAGGCCACCGGTTCTATAAGATAAAGACATAGAAAACACAATAAAGAGGAGACGATACTGAGATGTCAAAATTATTGTACCGGATGGGATTCTGGTCGGCAAAGAACCGGATTAAGGTCCTTATAGGAAGCATTACTCTGTTAGTAGTAGCAGCTATTGTGGCACTGTCTATGGGAATCCATTTTGGAGAGGAGACCAACATCCCCGGGCTGGCCTCGCAAAAAACACTGGAGGTTATGGAGAAGGAATTTCCGAATCCGCAGGGTGACCGTGGTAAGACCCAGCTTGTACTGAAAGCTCCGGATAATGAAACGTTAGCTTCCGACGCAGCTCAGCAGCTAATTGGCACGCAGCTCAAAGAAGTGGCAGCAGATCCGGAGGTGGCTTCGGTTGTCAGTCCGTACGATAACCATTCACTCAATGCAGGCAGCACGATCGGCTATGCCACGATTACTTATAAAGTGCCGGGTGCAGATGTCACCGAGGCATCGAAAGACACAGTAATTCAGGTTGCGGACACCCTACGGGATGCCGGGTGGCAGGCCGAACTGATCGGGGACGGCTACGTAAAAATGGCAACCAGCAGTCCGACCGAAGGACTCGGGGTATTATTGGCTCTTGTTATCCTTGCGGTTGCACTTGGTTCTATCCTTACCGGAGTTCTGCCGATCCTGACGGCGGCCTTGGGCCTTGGTTTTGGGATCATGCTGATTATCATCGGAACGAGCCTGTTTGACATTCCGTCGTTTGCCTTATCGCTTGCAGGTATGCTTGGACTGGCCGTAGGCATTGATTATGCACTGTTCATTATCGCCAGATACCGTCAGCAGCTTGCTGAAGGTTATGAAAGACGGGAAGCGATTGCCATCGCGAACGGAACGGCCGGGAGTGCAGTAGTGTTTGCAGGAGTGACCGTTATCATCGCGCTAATCGGATTTTCCTTTGTTGGAGTACCGTTTCTTACCGCTATGGGTACAGCAGGTGCGCTTACTGTCTTCACCGCAATACTCCTAACCATATTCGTCGTTCCGGTGATTCTGGAGTTGCTGGGGGGGAAGATTAAAGCGCCAGCCAAGCGTTCCAAAGGTACAGGAAGTAATCAAAAGGCGGCAAAACGCGGCAATGTATGGGGAGAATTTGTTACCGGACAGCCTTTAGTGGCTGTTGTACTGGGTGTAGCACTGCTAGGAACCATTGCCCTACCGTTCTTCCACATGGAGACGGGGCTTGGAAATGACGGGCATAAATCACCGGATAAGACCGAACGCCGGGCTTACGATCTTCTGTCCGAAGCTTACGGTGAGGGTTACCACGGACCGTTGGTCATTCTAGCGGAAACGGATGGCGGCCAGGAAGCTGCGGCTAATCTCACAAAAGTAATTAATGAAGTGAAAACCTATCCCAACGTTATTGCGGTAAACCCGCCGGTCACCGGCCCATCCGGAAAAGTGTCGCTGATTACCGTTATGCCGGCAACAGGACCCAATGATTCGGAAACGATAGACCTTGTCCATCTGATTCGTGATAAGGCACCGGAAATAGAGCAGCAGGATCACGTTAAGATTGGTGTAACCGGCAGCACTGCTGTCAATATCGATATCACTCAGAAACTGAATCAGGCCTTGCCTAAATTCTGCCTGATTATTGTCGGCCTGGCCTTTGTACTGCTTATGCTGGTGTTCCGTTCGATTCTGGTTCCAATTAAGGCAGTGCTCGGATTTATCCTGTCGCTCGGCGCAACCTTAGGATTCGTTACCTATGTTGTACAAGATGGACATTTCCAGAATCTGTTCCACTTTTATGCGAAGGCACCGGTATTTAATTTCCTGCCGATCATTGTAGTCGGTGTACTGTTCGGTCTGGCGATGGACTACGAGGTGTTCCTGGTCAGCCGGATGCGTGAGGAGTTCAAGAAGAGCGGAGATGCCAAAAAATCCGTTCTAGCCGGTATACGACACAGCGGCGGAGTGGTAACGGCAGCAGGACTGATTATGGTTGCCGTCTTTACAGGATTTGTTCTGGCCGAGGAGCCAATGGTTAAGGTTATGGGGCTGGCGCTCGCCTTTGGTGTTCTGTTTGACGCTTTTGTCGTCCGGATGCTCATTGTTCCTGGCGTGATGACGCTGCTCGGGAAATCAGCCTGGTATTTTCCGAAGTGGCTGGACCGCTTGCTGCCGAATCTTGATGTGGAGGGTGAGGGAGTGATGGAGGAAGTGGAGAAGAAGCGGCTCGAAATAAAGGATGAAACCAAAGTCAGACGTCTCGGCTGAAAAATCGAGCTGGGTAACGGAACGGAGATTTCTAGAAATTGAGGTGTTTCCTATGATCCGTCTTTCAGTCGTCGTGCCTGTCTATAACGAAGAGGGAAATATATATAATCTTTACTTGAGTGTCACTGATGCCTTGAAAGGAAAGATTGAGAATTATGAAATCGTGCTGGTGAATGACGGAAGCAAGGACCGGAGTTCTTTACTGACCTGCAGACAGATCCCCGGGATATCTTCAAACTGATGCCGTTTATCGGAAAGATTGATTTTGTAAACGGAAGACGCTTGGTGCGTAAAGATACTAGACTTAAGGTAATATCCTCGCGTACCGGAGATAGAGTCCGTAATTGGATCACTGGAGAAGCGGTTTATGACGCAGGTTGTCCCCTAAAGCTCTTTACCAGGGGGGTGGCCGACAGCTTCCGTTTATACAATGGAATGCACCGTTTCCTGCCGACACTGGCCAAGATGAATGGATTCTCTGTCATTGAGGTATCAGTTACCCATCATGAGCGGAAATACGGAGTATCTAAATATGGTGTTCTGAAAGGTGCATATGCAGGATTCATAGATGCTATGGTAATTGGCTGGCTCAAAAAACGAGGGAGTGTGTGTCAGATGAAGAATTAAACCTTGTCCTTTGAGTTCTAATAGAAACGGCTGCGCTGTCCTTTGCTAAGGAGGCGCTGCCGTTTTTTGTTTGTGTAATAGTTTCTCAAGTACTTATAAAATAGCGCTGATGCGGCAACGAAGCCGGGTTACCAGAGTGTTGGAATGGAGTTTTTTCTTATGATTTAAATTTTAACTTTGACTTTACGGAAAATCACATATAAGATAACTAGTATGAATAAAAATGATAATCATTATCAGCGTAATGATAATCGCTATCATAGAAACATTTATCTGAATACCAGGGGGATATTACAAGATGCACAGAAGGTTATTGAGTTTGGTTATGGTTATTGCTGTCGTACTGGTTGTGGCAGGCTGCGGTTCAAACAATGCGAACAATAGTCCGGCAGCCACTGACGCTGGAGCGGCCGCCAACAATGCAGCTGCTGCAAACAACAGCAGTGAAGCCGCTGCAGGCCCGGTTGTACTGAAAGATGCTAAAGGTGAGATTACACTGGACAAGCCTGCGCAAAAGGTTGTGGTGCTGGAGTGGACATTTACTGAAGATATTATTGCTTTGGGCATGCAGCCGGTAGGGAATGCCGATAATAAAGGCTATAAAGTGTGGGTAACCGGAGAAGCTCCGCTGGATGAGAAAGTAACAGATGTCGGTACGCGCGGTGAGCCGAATCTGGAGACGATTGCTGCACTGCAGCCGGATCTGATTATCGCCAATACCGATAGTCACGAAGCGATTTATGAGCAATTGAAGGGTATTGCACCAACACTGATTTTCGGCTTGTACCCGCCAGAAGGGCAAGGCGATCAATACACGATGATGGAAGATACCTTCAAAACCATTGCAGCCGCTGTCGGAAAAACCGCAGAAGGCGATAAGGTATTGGCCGATTTGGATGCACATTATGCGGAGGCAAAAGAGAAGCTGGCCGCAGCAGGTAAGGAAGGCCTGAATTACGTGTTGACCCAAGCGTTCAGCTATCAGAATGCAGCGACGATGCGTCTTTTCACCGACAACTCTCTTGCGGTACAGACACTGGACCGGATTGGCCTGAAGAACGACTGGAAATCTGAAACCTTTGAGGCTTATGGATTCAGCACATCGACGGTTGAAGCCCTGCCATCTGTACAGGATACGAATCTGATTTATATCGTCCAAAAGGATGATGACATTTTTGCGAACGAGCTCAAGGATAATTCGGTGTGGAAGGGTCTTAATTTCGTCAAGGAGAAACGTACCTTCGCACTGGACAGCGCTACCTGGGTGTTCGGCGGTCCGGTTTCCTCTAAAGTTATTGTGGATGAAGTTGTAAAAAGTTTAACGAAATGAGCATCGTGATGAACGGGAACAACAGCAAGGAATCGTCTAGCGGGTTGAACTGGCCGCTGATTGGGATATTCGGGGGCGGCATTGCCGCCCTTTTCGTTCTGTTCGTGCTGAGCCTCGGCTTCGGGGAGGCGAAGATCCCGGCAGGGACTGTATTGAATGCACTGCTTCACCGCCAGGATGTGATGGAGCATAATCTGGTCTGGGATATCCGGATGCCGCGCACGGTTATTGGTATTCTGGCCGGGGCGGCTTTGGCAGCAGCCGGCGCTTTACTGCAGACCATAACGAAGAATCCGCTGGCATCCTCAGACACTCTGGGAATAAATGCCGGGGCTTACTTTACGGTTGTTCTTGGCGTGGTATTTTTCCCGGCGCTGCAGCAGCAGTTTCCATTCCTGCTGGCGGTTGCAGGGGGACTGCTGGCTGCACTGGCTGCTTATCTGCTCAGCGGCGGGAAGTCGGCTACGCCTGTTCGGCTGGCACTGTCAGGCATGATCGTGTCGCTGGTGCTTGGAGCGTTCACATCAGCTATACATATATTCAAGCAGACAGAGACGCAAAATTTATTTCTGTGGGGAGCGGGTTCCCTGATTCAGCTGGATTGGGACGGCGTCCGGTATGCCTGGCCTTATGTTCTTGTACTTCTAGGGGCAGCGATGTTCGCGGGCAGGCAATTCGATGCGCTGGAGCTGGATGAGTCTACTGCCCGTTCCCTGGGACAGCGAGTAGGATTAAGCCGGGCGCTGGGTCTGGCCATCTCGGTCCTGATGGCCGCAGTCGTAGTCAGTGTCGTCGGACCGATCGGCTTCGTCGACCTGGTTGCCCCGCATCTTGTCCGGCTTAGCGGGATCCGTAAACATAGCCTGTTACTACCTGCGAGCGCCCTGTGGGGAGCGCTGCTCATTACGGCAGCGGATACCCTTGCCCGTGTAGTGAGGAGCAGTGTAGGGGAAATGCCAGTCGGTGCCGTTATGGCCATTATCGGGGCACCTTGGCTTATTTGGCTGGTGCTCACCAAAATGAAAAATATTTCGGGGTCCAGCTCCGGGCAGTCATCTATGAGTGTCGGGGGGGCTGCGCTGCGTATGCGTTTTGTTCCGACTGTAATCCTGATGACGGTACTGCTTCTCGCAATCATCCTCGTGAGTTTATCGCTCGGAGGAACCAGAATACCGCTCGGTGAGCTGCTGGGCAGCCTTGCCGGCAAGGGAGAACAATCCTATTCCGTTCTGCTGAACTTACGGCTGCCGCGAACGCTCGTAGCGGCTTGCGGCGGGATCGCGCTTGCCGTCAGCGGCGTCCTGATTCAAAGCGCTGTCCGAAATCCGCTGGCTGACGCCTCCATTATCGGTGTAACCTCAGGCGCAGGCTTTGCCGCGATGCTCGTGATGGTCGCCTGGCCTGCAATGACGATTGCAATGCTTCCGTTTGCCGCGATTGCGGGCGGAGCTGCCGCAGCCGCCGTTGTATTTTCGCTGGCCTGGCGCCGAAGCCTGAATCCGTCTGTTCTTATTCTGCTCGGCATCGCCGTCTCGGCTGTCGGCTCTGCAGGCATCCAGATTATGATCGTCAAAGCAAGTCTGTACGGCGCCAGTTCCTATATCTGGCTGACGGGCTCTACCTATGGACGGGGCTGGGATCAGTTCTACAGCCTGTTTATATTCCTGATTATCCTTTTGCCGCTTGCGTACTATCTGGGGCGGAAGTTCGATCTGCTGGCGTTTGGCGACGATAGTTCAGTAGGCTTTGGCCTGCCGGTCCGGGGTACGCGGCTCTATGCGATGATTCTGGGTGTTCTGCTTGCAGCCGGAGCCGTTGCCAGTGTAGGAACGATTGGTTTTCTCGGGCTTATGGCGCCGCATGCAGTGCGGATGATGATCGGGCATCACACAAGACGTTCGATTATTTTGTCCGGACTGCTTGGGGGACTGCTGCTGGTGATTGCCGATACGATCGGAAGAACCGTTATGGCGCCGGTCGAAATTCCCTCCGGACTGATTATAATGCTGATCGGAGCGCCGTATTTCCTGTTCCTGATGTACCGTTCGCTCATCCGAAAGGGATAACGAATTTGACTTAAGCTCATACTTATAGTCCTGATGGTCAAGAAATCCTTGATCCATCAGGGCTTTTTTATTCATCTGAATTTATATCAGATAAACCCTTGACTTTGTGTCGGGAATTGAGTACATTGATATCAGAAATTATCTTAACTTAAAGATAATTTTAAAACTAATATCTTAATGTTAAGAGTCTTTAAAGCGTAGTATTGTTTAACATCTTTTTCTTAAACCAAACTAATAACATAAAGGAGTCGATTCTAATGACTAAGCAAACAATGGGGATTCATCATATTACAGCGATTGTCGGGCACCCTCAGGAAAATATGGATTTTTACGCGGGGGTACTTGGACTGCGTCTGGTCAAACAGACGGTTAATTTCGATGATCCGGGTACGTATCACTTTTATTTCGGCAATGACGGCGGGAAGCCGGGCACGATTATTACGTTCTTCCCTTGGCCGGATGCTTATCAGGGAAAAATCGGCGGAGGTCAAGTCGGTGTAACGACTTACAGCATTCCGGTGGGGGCCATGGCTTTTTGGAAAGAGAGACTTGCGAAGTTTAAGGTTGCTTTTACGGAAATGGAACGCTTTGGGGAACAGGTGCTTGAATTTGACGACCCGCACGGGCTGCATTTAGAATTGGTGGAACGGGAGGCCGGAGACCTTAACTCCTGGAATTTCGGGGGAGTCACACCGGAGGTTGCGATCAAAGGCTTCGGTGGTGCCACACTGTTGTCCACTCATCCGGATGCAACAGCTGAGCTGTTAGAGAAGGTACTAGGACTGACGTTCATCGGCAAAGAGGATGATATCGCACGTTATCAATCTGCTGCCGATCTCGGGAACGTGATTGATCTCAAACGGACTGCGGTAGAGCGTGGAGAAATGGGTGTCGGAACGGTGCATCATATCGCCTGGAGAGCTAAAGACGATCAGGATCAGCTGGAATGGCAGAACTATGTGCACGATAATGGATATGGAGTAACTCCAGTGCAGGACCGGAATTATTTTAACGCGATTTACTTTAGAGAGCACGGAGAGATATTGTTCGAAATCGCCACCGATCCTCCGGGC
>NZ_LN831200.1:368542-395474 GCF_001368795.1 Paenibacillus ihuae | reverse complement strand
GATGCTGCCTGCACAGTATGAGCCGCACAGAGACAAGATTGAACAGATCCTGCTGCCGTTTCAAGTAAGAGAGCTGGACTAAACCGCTAATAAGAAAGGGATGATCGACGTGATTGCAATTGATCCGTTAACGAATACGGAAAGAGACAACTATAAACTGCTGGTGGGAACTATTATCCCGAGACCGATTGCTTTTGTAACGACCGTGTCGGAGGAGGGGGTCCTGAACGGTGCGCCATTCAGCTATTTCAATATTGTCTCTTCGAATCCGCCGATGATTTCACTATCTATCCAGCACTCAGCGGGCAAACTGAAGGATACGGCGAGAAACATACTGGACACCAAGGAATTTGTTGTACACATCGTGGACCGGCAAAATGTGGAGCAGGTCAATATGACCGCCGCTCCCCTTGCCCCCGATCAAAGTGAAATTTCATTAGCCGGTTTAACACCGGTGGACAGCTCGGTGATTGCCGTACCGGGGGTCAGGGAAGCCAAAGTCCGGATGGAGTGCAGACTGGAACAGGCGGTGAAATTCCCCGGATTTGAGCTGATCATCGGCAAGGTCGTACAATTTCACATTGACGAGGCCATCTACGACCAGTGCAGAATCGACCCGGTTCAATTAGCGGCGGTAAGCCGTTTAGCGGGTAATAACTATGCAGCTATTGGTGAGATTTTTACGATTGAACGGCCTATTTAAATGCTGTCCCTAGAGCTGTCTGCTGCTAAACCTGATAACGCGGCAGCTCTACAATGACGGAAGTTCCTTTGGTGAATTCACTCTCGATGCGCAGACTGCCGCCATGCAGTCCGATGATTTCCTTGCAGATCGCCAGACCCAGACCGCTTCCCGACTGGCGTGATTTCCCTTTGAAGAATTTGGTGCCCAGCTTCTCCAGATCAGCCGCCTCAATACACTCACCGGTATCCGTTACCGTGATAACAATCAGCGCATCCTGGCTGACCGCTGTAATACGCACTGCTCCCTCTGCCGGTGTGAACTTAAAAGCATTGTCCAGCAGATTGACAAACACCTGCTTCAGCCGGTTGAAGTCGCCGTCGACCGTCAAGGGCTGATCGGGAATATCCGCATAGAGCCGGATTTGCTTCGTCTGCCCGCGGTATCTGAACTGCAGCAGCAGATCCTCAAGCAGTCCTCTAAGATCATACGGCTGAAGCTCAACAGTAATCTCACCGGCCTGGAATTTGGAGAAGTCGAGCAGATCCTCCACCAGGCCGATTAGCCGGTCCGTCTCTCCAGTCATTACCTCGAGACCCTGCAGGGTCTCTTTTTTATCGGACAAATCACCCATAAGCAGTGTCTCGCCCCAGCCTTTGATTGAGGTTAGGGGAGTACGAAGCTCATGCGTGACGGAAGAGATGAAGTCATATTTGATTTTTTCGCTCTTGAGGATTTCCTCAGACATGTAATTGAGTGTGACCGCGAGCGTGCCGATCTCATCATCATGCTGCTTCGCCGCCTTGGCTGCAAAGTTCCCGGTAGCCATTTCTTTGGCTACTGAGGTTAGCTGCTGAATCGGACCTACGATGCGCTTGGCGATAAGCAGACTGAGCACAAAGCCGAACAGAATGACAAGCAACCCAACCCAAACCGCATTCAGCACGATTTTGAGGATCACGTGGTATAGAGGCTCTGCAGAAATAGAGTAGCGAAGCACACCGATATTCATTCCGGATTCCCTTAAAGGGATGGACACAGCCATAATCCGTTCACCGTTCACCGGCGTGAGGCTCTGGTAGCTTCCCTTACCGCCGGCTAGAGCAGATTTGACGTCAGGAGTATCGATCAGCTCTGAGCTGGAGAAGCCGAAAGAGTTGATTATGACATTGCCGGCAGTGTTAAGCACCTCAACCTTGCTGCTCTCTTCAGGGGAGAGATTCTCCAGAATATACCTAGCCCGCTCATTGATCGAATAGCCTTCCAGATACTTATTGAAAAAGGTAGCGGAGGTCGTGGCCCGTGAGGAGAGCGTCTCCATCGCACTGCCCAGATAAAAGTAGTGGACAGCCACAATAAACACCCCTTCCAGCAGCAGTACGATCAGGAGCAGGACAATAGTTATATAGAGTATGAGTCGGGACCTGATACCTTTCAGCAATGTTGTACCCTCCATAGATAGCCGAATCCCCACACCGTCTCCAGATATTGCGGCCCGGAGGCGTCTTGGCCGATCTTTTGCCGGATCCGGCTGATATTTACATCAACGATCTTAAGCTCCCCCATGAAATACTGCCCCCAGACCGAGGTCAGAATATCATCCCGGTTCATTGCCTTGTTAGGCTGCTCCATGAGCAGTCGGACAATGGAGAATTCCGTCGGCGTCAAAGGAATCTCGGCCGTATTCTTCAGTAATTTCCGTTCATCAAGCATAAGGGTAAAGGGGGGCAGCTGGATGCTGTTCTCCTGAAGCACCTCTTCCCCCGGATACATCCGCCGGTATAATGACCGGACCCGGGCCAGTAATTCAACCGGACTGAAGGGCTTGATTACATAATCATCGGCACCCGAATCCAGCCCCATCACTTTATCGATTTCCTGGCTCTTGGCGGTCAGCATAATGATTCCCAGCCGGGGGAATTCCCTGCGCAGGTGTGCGCATACCTCAAATCCGCTGATCCCGGGAAGCATCAGATCCAGAATAGCGATGTCAAAATCCCGCTGCTCCCGGGCGGCCGCCAATGCGGCTTCGCCAGTGGCTGCTTCGGCAACCTCAAAGCCTGCACGCTTCAGATTCACCTGAAGAAAATCACGTATAGGCTTTTCATCTTCCAATACCAGCACCTTCATGGAGACCCTCCTTGTTATAGCAAAGGCTGCTGCGGTGTGCCGGCCAGCTGCCGGACTTCTGTAAGCGATATTTTAAGCTGGTTATACTCCGTAAGGGAAGCACCGCTCAGCTTACTGGCAGCATCCGCCGGCGGCAGCACTGCAATGAGCACCGTCGGTGCCGCAGTATCCTCTGTATTCTGAAGCTCATAGAGCAGCTGATAGGACCTTTTCTGTGCCTTCAGTACAGCTTCTGCGGCCTGCCAGTCCTGCTTGGTGAGCAGGCGCAGTTCAAGCAGCGCAGCCTCTTCTCCGGATGCGGGATCATGGTAGATAAAGCTGATACTCTCCCACGGGACAGGAGATTCCCCGGCAGTCTCAAGCGTGTATTTCCCTCTCCAGTTCTGTGGGATATGGAAGTTGAAGCCCCATCTGTCGAACTTCTCTTCCGTGAACTTCAGACCCGATTGTCCGTCCCACTGATAATATTTGGTGATAAACGGAGTGGCCAGCGGAGCCATACTCTCTGTTCCGGCAGGCGGAACAAGGAATCCGACCTCAACAATACCGTCACCGTTCGCGTCCGAGCTGTACAGCGGGTAATCCTTGACCGCCATATTGTTCTCTCCCAGTTTACCGCCTGGGCCTGGTGTAAAGGGTGCCAGTGTAATATCCTTGCTGTCCGAAAGCTCTGCATGATGATAATTATCTGTTGCCAGTATATCAATAAATTTACCATTTTCCCAAGTCAGGAGCAGGGTATAGGAAGAATGGGCACCAATGGCCATATCTACGAACAATGCGCTGGCGGCTGGCGCCGCCTTAGCGAATACAGCCTGAATCACAGCCCCGTCAAGCGTCTGGTCGGCAAGGCTCTGCTGCTTGCCCCCGCTCAGCCGTAATAATTGCAGGCGGGCAACCGGCTGCATGTCCGTGGTAAAGGTTGTCTGGAATAGGGCGATATCTGTCTTTCTCTCCCCAGTCAGATCGCCGACCGCCAAATAATCATAAGCCTGCTTAAGCACTTCGGTCAGCACGCCGCTATTCAGACTGTAGACAGACAGCTCGTTGCTGAGTCCCTGGCCGCCGCTGAAACCCAGCAGCATATCCGTCTGCCCGTCTGCAGTAACATCTGCAAACTGTACATAATCCAGCTGACTGCCCACCCCGGTAATTGTGGTCAGCTTGTTCCAGTCCCCGCCGGTTTGGCTAAGGACAAGCGTATTGATCTCATAGTCGGTTTTGTCTGTTTTATAAAAGGCCAGAATTTCATTCTGGCCGTCTTTATCGAGATCCTGGAGCTGGATGGCGCTGCCGGATTCGGAATGGACGGGAACTGTCAGGTGGGCATTAGCCGGGAGAAAAGATTTCACGACACTGGTAATGGTCCCATCGGCGCTGCCCTGTGAGGGGGCCCGGAGCAAATCACTGGGAGCCTTGGGGGCACCGCAGCCTGAGGCTATTAAGGTTAAGAAGAGAAGGGCGCTTAAAGCGGATTTATTCATAAGTTATAATCTCCTTTGGTTCATCTGTGGCTAGTATATCCCAACCTGCCGGCAAAGTAGTTGCAAAATGGTAAAGGCGAAGCCTTGCCGCGGCTGATATGATAGGAGCTATAAAGTGAACCTGAGAAGGGAGGACAGGAATGAGGAAATTTTTTGTGACTGATATTCACGGCGATGAAAAGGGTTTGAAGCTGCTCTTGAAGCAGGCGGGAGTAGAGCTGAATGTTGACCAGCTGGTGATCGGAGGAGATATGATTAACCGCGGAGATAACTCCGGCGGGGTAGTGAAGCTGATCCGGCAGCTGGCTGAGCAATTTCCGGAGCGAGTCCATGTGCTGATGGGCAATCATGAAGAGATGATGGGGGATTATCTTAAGCACGGAGACAGACTTTGGCTTAGCCATGGCGGGCAGGAGACACTTGAGAGTTTTGATGCACATTGGGCTGATGAAACCATCCGGCGCGGGCACATGGAATGGGCATACTCTTTGCCTGTATATTTTGAGGATGACGAGTATGTGTATACCCACGCCGGACTGGATACCAGGCAGCCGCTGGAGCAGCAGAACCGGGATATACTATGGATGAATGAATTTGATTTCTATCAGGTGCCGCGTTCAGAACTGCTCGCCTTCACTGGGGGGAAGCCGGTTATTCACGGCCATACGCCGGTGGAAAGGATCTGCTATGACGGCGCCCGGATGAACTGTGATATGGGCTCAAATACGTATTCAATTCCCGGCGAACGGGCCCTCGGGATCGTGAATCTGAGTGAGATGACCTACCTTGTCTATAAGCAGGCCAGTAAAAAGCTTGAGCAGCGGCGGATCAGCCGGTACTAGCGGCTATTCTTTAATATCCGGTGTTGATGCTCTATAGACCGGTTTCGTATAGATATGAGAGACCTGATAAGGCTGTTCTGGAGTATTAATCCGGGACAGCAGCATTTCGGCAGCTTTGACACCCATTTCATTGCTGTAGATATGAACGGTGGTCAGGTGCGGCTCAATAATTTTCGATTCCGGACCATTATCAAATCCGCAAACGACAATATCGCCGGGAATAGAATGATTCAGATTCTTAAGCGATTTCATAAAATTCACAGCGATATAATCGTTCGCGCATACAAAAGCGGACGGGAGCTCCGCGATGCCGTTCAGCTTCTCTTCCGCCCAGCCTTGGCTGGCGAAAAAAAGATCATCCTCATCCAGAACACACTGTGCAGGATCAAGCTGGATTCCGGCCTCGGTCAGCGCGCGGTTAAACCCTACCCACCGCTCATTAAAGCTCCGGCAATGATTATAATCCCCGATGAACCCCAAGGTCGTGTAACCGCCATCAATCAACTTTTTGGTAAGCTGGTACGTACTGTGCTCGTTCTCCATTAACAAGACATCCGCACGGAAATCCGGGTAGCAGACATGTGCAGAGCAGTCGATGAAGATCGTCGGAATTCCAAGACTTGTAATCAAATTGCTGTAAGCCAAATTAAACAGTTCGATACAGATGATACCGTCCACATTAGCGACATCGAAATTATTCGGAAGGGACAGCGATTTCTGGTCAATCTCCCGGATAATGTGAATCGACAGATTATACCCCTCGGCACTGATCCGCTTCTCCAGGCCACTGATCAACGTCGATCCAAAGTGGGAGGTGTTGGGCAGATTTTCTGTTAATAAAGCGATATTCCGGGAGCTCTTCGGCAGGACGGTTTCCGGTTCCATCAAAGAAAATTGTTTATACTTTAACTCAATCGCCTTCTTGATGACTTTGTTTCGGGTTTCTTCAGGCAGGCCTTCGGTTCCGTTCAAAGCTTTGGAGGCCGTGTTTCTGGAGATCCCCAGCGCATCGGCGATATCCTGTATCGTTACTTTTCCCCGTGCCATATATGTAGGTTCACCTCTATAGTATTGATTCTCTTCGTTTCACTCCCTTAAATGTATAATAGTTTTCTCAAAATAGCAATCTAAATTTTACAAATGCACAATTTAGTTTACATTTTCTATTGTGAATGTTTGCTAGTACGTTCTTGAACGGCAGTCATTTTGAGTGTATTAGGTTGAAATAAGGACCTTTTTGCACCGTGAATTAGTCTTTTATGAATTTTGACAATCTAAACAAGCCATTTACGAGCAAAATAATAGTCAAATGAACAAATTTATTTTTACAAAATGTATTGACTGATCCAGCGGTCTTTGTTAAATTGTAAAAGAACCAGAGGGCATATGCGCCAAAATGTAAGCCTTTTTAGTGGCATCCCTGAAGCAGTGAACTATAAACCATGTAAAGAATGGAGGTAAAGGCATTGCACAACTCAATAGAAGTGAATCACCGAAAACTGGCGGCTAGGCGGAAGAGTTCCCTGATGGAATATTTCAAGAAGCATTATTTCCTGTATTTAATGCTGTCACCGGCGCTGATCCTGACCTTAATTTTTAAATACGGTCCTATGTATGGTGCGATTATCGCCTTTAAGGATTTCAGCCCGGTCAAAGGCATCCTGGGCAGTGAATGGGTGGGACTGTACAACTTCGAGAAATTCCTGTCTTCTCCGAACTTCGAAGTTATTTTTATGAATACGCTTAAATTGAGTTTTTTCGGTCTGATTCTGAGCTTCCCTGTTCCCATTCTGCTTGCGCTGATGCTCAATCAGGTCCGCCGGGCCGGAGTGAAAAAGAACATCCAGCTGTTCCTGTATGCCCCTAACTTCATATCCGTCGTTGTCGTGGTGGGTATGCTGTTCATCTTCTTATCCCCGACAGGACCGATTAACCAGCTGTTTAGCTGGATAACAGGTGAACCGGTAATGTTTATGTCACGGCCGGAGTACTTCCGCTGGATTTATATTCTGTCTGATATATGGACGGGTGCGGGCTGGGCTTCCATCATCTATGTGGCGGCGCTGGCCAACGTGGACCCTGAGTTACATAATGCAGCAAACTTAGACGGCGCGAACCTTCTGCAAAGAATCCGTCATATCGATCTTCCGACCATCCGGCCGATTATGGCCATTGTATTTATCCTAGCTGCGGGCGGTATCATGTCGATCGGATTTGAAAAGGCTTATCTGATGCAGACGGCCACGAACCTCCCGACCTCGGAGATCATCCCGACCTATGTATACAAAATCGGCCTTCAGTCAGGTGACTATGCTTACTCAGCTGCAGTGGGGCTGTTTAACTCAATCATCAACGTCATCCTGCTCCTAACGGTGAACTTCACAGTGAAGAGGCTGAATGAGGGCGAAGGTCTTTACTAAGAAAGGAGCAACAAGTCATGTTCGTAAAACATTCGCGGCTGGACCGTTTTATGCTCGCACTGAACGCCGCCTTTTTGACACTGGCCGTGCTGATTGTGATTCTTCCGCTCATTTATGTGGTGATCGCCTCCTTCATGGACCCGTCGGTCCTGCTCAGCCAAGGGCTGTCGTTCAAGATTTCCGACTGGTCCACTGAAGGCTATAAGATGATCCTTACCAATCCTGCGATGCTCCGGGGATTTGCAAACGCTGTTTTTTATGCCTCTTCCTTTGCTGTTCTGACCGTGATGGTCTCTGTCTGTGCCGGGTATGCCCTGTCAGATGACCGGATGAAGGGGAAAGGCTTTTTCATGACCCTGTTCCTGTTCACGATGTTCTTTGGCGGCGGGCTTGTCCCGACTTACCTGCTGGTTAAGAATCTGGGACTGCTGGATACCGTGTGGGCTGTCATTATCCCGGGGGCCTTCAATGTATGGAATATTATTTTGTCCAGAACCTTCTTCAAAGGTGTGCCGAACGAGCTAAAGGAGGCGTCCAATGTGGACGGGGCCTCGGAGATGAGGATTTTCTTCAGCATCGTATTGCCGCTCTCTAAACCGATCATCTTTGTGCTTGCACTGTATGCCTTTGTCGGCCAGTGGAATTCGTACTTTGATGCCATGATTTATCTCGATAATCCGAACCTTCACCCGCTGCAGCTCGTTCTGCGCTCCATCCTGATCCAGAATCAGGTAGACCCCGGCATGATCAGTGATCAGCTGGCTGCAGCGGAAATGAAACGTTTGTCTGAAATCATCAAATATGCCGCGATCGTTGTCTCCAGCCTGCCGCTGATCATTATGTATCCGTTTTTCCAGAAGTACTTTGAGAAAGGTGTCATGGTCGGCTCCATCAAATAGGAAGCGGACTGCACATAGATAAGGTTCTTTCATTCATTATTACTTTGGAGGTCATATCAGATGAAAAGATCAAAAAGATCAAAGGTTTTGTCAAAAGCAGCTTCTGCCTCTGTCCTTGCTTCCTTCATGTTCCTTGCCGCATGCGGCGGCGGGGGCGGAGGAGGTAACGCTGCCAGTGAAAAACAGGATCCAAACGGGAAAGTGACCTTGAACTTCATTACCCAAAGCTCCCCGCTGGCCCCGTCCGACCCGAATGACAAGCTGATCAATAAACGCCTCGAAGAAAAAACGAATGTGCATATCAACTGGAAAAACTTCACCAGAGATGTGTTTGTGGAAAAAAGAAACCTGGCCGTTGCCAGCGGCGATCTTCCTGATGCGATTTTTAATGCCGACTACAGTGACTATGAGCTGCTGAAGCTTGCCAAGGACGGCACCATCATCCCGCTGAATGATTTGATCGAGCAGAATATGCCTAATTTTAAAAAAGTGCTGGAAGAAGCCCCTGAATACAAAAGCATGATCACAGCACCTGACGGCAACATTTACGCCTTCCCATGGATCGAAGAGCTGGGGAACGGCAAAGAAAGAATCCAGGCGGTGGACAGTATGCCTTGGATCAACGTGGAATGGCTGAATAAGCTGGGCCTCAAGATGCCGACAACGACGGAAGAATTGAAGCAGGTGCTGATTGCCTTTAAGACAAAGGATCCGAACGGCAACGGTCAGGCTGATGAAATTCCTCTGTCCTTCATTAATAAGCCGGGAGCGGAGGATTTAGCCTTCCTGTTTGGTTCGTTCGGACTCGGTGAAAACCCTGACCATGCGGTCGTAAGCAATGACGGCAAGGTGATCTTTACGGCTGCGCAGGAAGATTATAAAAATGCGGTGTCGTTTATCCACGAGCTGTATACAGAAGGACTCATTGATATCGAAGCGTATACCCAGGACTGGAGTACTTACCTGGCTAAGGGGAAGGATCAGAAGTACGGCCTCTATTTCTCCTGGGATAAAGCGAACATCTCCGGAGCGAACGATGCTTATGAAGTTATGCCGCCGCTGGCTGGCCCGGACGGTGAAATCAACGTAACCCGTACGAACGGTCTGGGTCTTGGACGCGGTAAAATGGTCGTGACCAGTGCGAATAAAAACCTGGAAACCACGGCGAAGTGGGTGGATCAGCTGTATGACCCAATCCAGTCCGTACAAAACAACTGGGGAACCTACGGGGATGATACCCAGCAGAACATCTTCGAATTTGATGAAGCCAAGGGCATGCTGAAGCATTTGCCGCTGGATGGTGCTGCTCCGGTTGAGCTGCGCGAGAAAACAAGCATCGGCGGACCGCTGGCCATCCTGGATTCCTACTATAATAAATATACAACCATGCCGGATGATGCCAAGGGCAGAATGGATATCATCAAGAACATCATGGCTCCAAAAATGAAGGCCGAGAACGTTATGCCGAGCGTATTCCATTCCATTGACGAGCTGGACCGCCTGACGACCATTGAAACCGACTTGTTCGCCTATGTGCTCAGAATGCGCACCGAGTGGTACCAGAACGGCAAAATCGATGCAGAGTGGAATGACTATCTCAAAGAGCTGGACCGCCTGGGCCTGCAGGAATGGCTGAAGATCAAGCAGGGCGGCTACGACAGAGCAACGCAAAAATAATATAAATATAAAAATATTTTAGATTGAACTGGAGTCTTGAGGAAAGGAAGCGAAGCGGCGGAGGGGAAGCTTGGAACTGAAAGCCGGCATCAGAAGGATAGGTCACATTGATTGAACTTGAAAAACAGAAATAGGGGAAAAGTGGCGGAGGGGAATTTTGGAACTGTAGGAGCGATAGCGTCCGCCTTTGTCTTCGGATTTCAACCGCGAACAGCGGTCTAATCAAGAAATTCGAAGACAACAGAGGCCGGAAGTCCAAACATTCCCTGCAGCCGCGGCCAATCCCCTAAATAAAAAATCACAAGTTCACTCTAAGTGCAATCCTGTTAGCGGCCGGAAGCCAAGCATTCCCACAGCTGCGACTGACCTTTGCTCTAAACTTCCCGGTTCAATCTATCCAGGAGAAAAGGAGAAATCATAATGTCAGCGATAACCAAACAAAACTACCGGGGTGTCTATCATTTTTCACCTCAGCAAAATTGGATGAATGATCCGAACGGGCTGGTATATTTCGAGGGCGAATACCATCTGTTCTTCCAGCATCACCCGGATGGAATGACTATGGGGGAGATGCACTGGGGCCATGCGGTGAGCAGGGATCTGGTTGCTTGGGAGGAGCTGCCGATCGCGCTGGTGCCGGATGAACTGGGCATGATCTTCTCGGGCAGTGCCGTTGTTGACTGGAAGAATACAACGGGATTTTTTGAGGATAAGCCGGGGCTGGTTGCAATCTTCACACACCACCTGAATAGGCCGGAAGGAAAACCTCCGGTACAGTACCAAAGTATTGCGTACAGCAAGGATAACGGCAGAACGTGGATTAAATACGCCGGAAATCCGGTGCTGACCCATGATCGCTTCATTGATTTCCGTGATCCCAAGGTGTTCTGGGATAAAGAACGGAGCCGGTGGGTGATGATCGTAGCCTGCGGCCAGACAGTGTGCCTGTATCATTCGCCTGATCTGATTCACTGGACCTTTGCCAGCGAATTCGGCGCAGGCATTGGTTCACATGACGGGGTATGGGAGTGCCCGGACCTGTTCCCGCTCGCTGTAGATGGGGATAAGGATAACACCAAATGGGTGATGCTCGTGAGCATCGGCGCTGATCCGGCCTTTGAGGAAGGCTCAAGAACACAGTATTTCACAGGTGACTTCGACGGAGCGGTATTCACTCCTGACGAAGCCTCGCAGCACATCCGCTGGGTGGATTACGGCAGGGATAATTATGCCGGAGTCAGCTGGTCGGATCTTCCCGAGGAAGCCGGAAGACGCCTGTTCATCGGCTGGATGAGCAACTGGATGTATGCTCAGCAGACACCGACGGAAGGATTCCGCGGAGCGATGACCATTCCCCGGGAGCTAACGCTGGAAACGAGAAACGGGGAAGCGACACTCATTCAGAAGCCTGCTAAAGAGCTGGAAGCAGCGCGTATCCCAGTCTTGTCCCTTACAAATGTTTCTGTACAAGAGATCAATGCGGCTTGTGCCAGCCTTCAGCTGGATGCTTACGTTATTGAGGCAAAGCTCACACCTGGTACGTCTGCCGGCTTCCGGGTAAAAGCAGGTGCCAAGCAGCAGACCGCCGCCGGGATAAACGCGCAAACGGAAGAGCTGTATATAGACCGCACAGCCTCCGGGAAGATGGACTTTCATGAGCTGTTCCCGGGGCTCCATTCCGCAAAGCTTGCGGCATCGAATGCTGTCTATGATCTGTGTATTTATGTGGATCGTTCCTCGGTTGAGGTGTTCGCGAGCGGGGGGCAGGCAGTCCTTACGGATCTGATTTTCCCTGAGCCTGAATCCGCCGGTCTTGCTGCTTTTGCAGAACATGAAGAGGTTGTGTTCCTTTCGCTGGATATCTATAAGCTGGCCTCATCTGCTGCAGACGGCAGCAACCAGTAACCGGGAGGAGGAACTTACATGCGTATAGGAGCGATTGAGGCAGGCGGAACGAAATTTGTCTGCGGGATTGGTGATGAAAGCGGGCGGATTGAGGATCAGATCAGCTTCCCGACCGGACATCCGGATCAGACGATGCCCAGAGTGATTGATTATTTTCAAGGTAAAGGGGTAGAAGCCATCGGCATTGGATCGTTTGGTCCGATCGACATCGCTCATGGCAGCAGGGCCTACGGCTACGTTACGACCACGCCTAAGCCGGGTTGGGCGAATTATGACCTGCTCGGGACTCTAAAGCAAGTCTTCCCTGTTCCGTTCGGCTGGGATACGGATGTTAACGCAGCTGTATATGGCGAGGTCAAATGGGGGGCTGCCCAGGGCATGTCCAGTTGCTTGTACATGACCGTAGGCACGGGTATTGGTGTCGGTGTATATGCGGAAGGCCGGTTAGTCCATGGTCTTGTACATCCCGAGGGCGGGCATGTGCTGACGAGGCGCCATCCGGAAGATGATTTTGCCGGGATCTGTCCTTATCATGGGGATTGTCTCGAAGGAATGGCGGCGGGTCCTGCGATTGAAGCCAGATGGGGGAAAAAGGGTCATGAGCTTCCGGCGGATCACAAGGCATGGGAGATGGAGGCCTTCTATATTGCAGGGGCTTTAACAGATGCTGTTTTACTGCTCTCTCCACAGAAGATTATTTTGGGCGGCGGTGTGATGCAGCAGCCGCAGCTGTTTCCCCTGATCCGGGAGGCCGTACGCCGGAACCTGAACGGGTATGTTAGTTCAAGTGCGATTCTGGATCACATAGAGGAGTACATTGTTGCGCCGGGCCTCGGCCAGCAGGCGGGGTTATGCGGCGCTCTGGCCTTGGGACTATCAGCGATAAGCAATCAAGCTTCAATTATATAAACCAACAAGCAAGGTCGGCAGTTATGCATACGTAACAAGCCGGCCTTTCTCTTCAAAAGGACTTATCATTTACAGGAAAAGAGGGGAAAGGATGAACCGGAAAGCAAAATTCACATTAAACCTCCTGCTCACTGCGGGAATCTTGGTGACTTCGATGATTACAGTTAATCGTGAGACAGACTGGGCCCTGGCTGCAGATGAGACGTTCGCCAAAGAGATAAAGGAGGGAATGTCTATTTCTGAAACCGCTACCAATCTAAACAGCAACCTGATGGGATGGCATGTGGCCGGAAAAGGCAGGCTGGAGAACACAGCGGAAGGGCTTCTGCTGACATCGGACCCGCAGGAAAATGTGCTGGCGTTATCGCAGACCACTGCGGATGACTTTATCTATGAAGCTGACGTAATGATTAAGGAGGGAGAGCCTGAGGCTACGCTGCTATTCCGTTCAAGTAGGGATGGGCAGCAGGCCTACATGCTGCAAATCCTACCTCAGGCAGGCATGATCCGTTTACGGGACGCTGGCGGCGGGGAAGGCAGGCTAAATGAGGAGCGCCAGATTCCCTTGGTCCAGGGCGAAATCTATCATCTTAAGGTGAAGGCAGACGGCCCCTCACTAAAGGTATATTGGGGAAATCAATACAAGCCTGTGATGGATATTGAGGACGAGGCATATCGCTCCGGGCAGCTCGGACTCCATGTCTGGGATGGGGCTGCATTGTTCCAGAATATCACCGTAAGCGATCTGCAGGGGAACCTGGAGACAGTGCTGGCAAGTACAGGGCAGTGGCAGCCTGATCTTAGCGGTAAAAAAGGGACCTCCGCCAATCAGAGCAAGGCACTGCTGATCTATAACAAGCCGGCTGCCGATCTGGTGTACGAGGGGCAGATTTCATTTCCTGACGATGGGACTGCAGGCCTCGCTTTCCGGTCCTCTGCTGACGGATTAAGCGGATATGAAGCTTCTCTTGTGAGGGAGGCGGATCAGCTTAGCGTCCGTTTAATCAAAGCGAACGGCACGGTCATCGCAAGCTCAGCACGTACTTATCCGAGCCCGGCAGGGGCAAAGCATGCGGTAGAGGTACATGCGAAGGGGGAAAGGATTCAAATTTTTGTAGATGGATATACTCCGGCGGCCATTGATGTTACGGATAGTTCGTACTCAAACGGGAACGCAGGCCTTGTAGTAAACAGCGGGACCGCCTATTTTCAGAATACTTATGTGACAGATGCTGCTAGCTATAATAATGAAAAATACCGGCCGCAGTATCATTACACACCGATGCGCGGTTCTGTGAGTGATCCGAACGGCCTGGTCTATTTTGCCGGGGAATATCATCTCTTTCATCAGGATGGGGGGGACATGGGCGCATGCAGTCAGCAAAGATATGCTGAGTTGGAAGCGCCTTCCTATCGCCCTTCCCTGGAATGATTACGGGCATGTCTGGTCTGGAGCTGCTGTAGCAGATTTGAATAATGCCTCAGGCCTATTCACGGATTCGGGCGGCCAGGGGCTTCTCGCCTACTATACTTCCTTTAATCCGGATGCCTTTAACGGCAATCAGCGGATTGGTCTGGCTTACAGCAAGGATCAGGGGCGCACGTGGGAATATGCCAAGGATCGTCCTATTGTTATTGAGAACCCCGGAAGAAGCGGAGAGGACCCTGGAGGCTGGGATTTCCGTGATCCGAAGGTAGTGCGTGATGAGGTGAATAACCGCTGGATTATGGTCGTGTCAGGCGGCGATCATATCCGTTTTTTTAGCTCAACGAATTTGCTTGACTGGACGCTGACTGACAATTGGGGTTACGGCGAATATGTCCGTGGCGGTGTGTGGGAATGCCCAGACCTGTTCCCGCTTACGGTTCAGGGGACAACAGAGAAGAAATGGGTACTCATGATCAGTACAGGAGCGAATCAGGCAACGGGCGGTTCGGATGCGGAATATTTCGTGGGGAGTCTGACGGCCGAAGGGAAGTTCGTGAATGATAATCCGGCTGGAACCGTGCTGAGAACTGATTTTGGCAAAGAGTTCTATGCCTCCATGTCCTTCTCTGACATGCAGGATGGACGCAGAGTGATGCTGGCCTGGATGTCAAACTGGGATTATCCGTTCGCCTTTCCTACATTAGGCTGGAAGGGACAATTGACGATCCCGAGAGAAGTGACCCTGGTGAAGACGGGTGACGGGATACGGCTTGCCCAGAGTCCGGTCAAAGAGCTGGAATTGCTGCGCAGCGCACTTTATTCGGCGTCTAACAAGGATGTCAGCCCCTCTTCGCCAAATCTGCTGAAAGGCCTGACCTCCGGTGCCTACGAAATCGAAGCTGAGGTGGAGATTCCCGCCGGCAGCAGTGTATCAGAATTCGGATTTAACGTGCGTGAGGGTGCTGGTGCTGACCAGAAGACGGTTGTGGGCTACAAGCCGGGCGTAAGCACGGTGTTTGTAGACCGTTCCCTTTCCGGAATAACTGATTTCTCAAGCCTGTTCAGTACCAGTCATGAAACGCAGGCGATAACGGAGAACGGCCGGATCAGGCTGCGTATTCTGGTGGATGAATCCTCAGTTGAGGTGTTTGTGAATGACGGGGAGTCCGTGTTCTCGGATGTCATTTTTCCGGACCCGGCCAGCCGGGGAATGAGTTTCTATACCAAGGGCGGCAATGTGAAGATGGTCTCCCTGAAAGTAAATAAACTGGGGTCGGTGTGGAATTCTGAGCCGGTTCTCTCCACCCGGATTGTCATGGATACCCGTGACCATGAACTGGGTGTAGGGCATATAGAAACGCTGCAGGCGGCCCTGGAAAATGGACCCGGCAGAGGTACAGAGCCGCTGAAATGGAAGTCCAGCAATCCGGAAGCCGTCAACATAAAGGCGGCAGGCAATTCCCAGGCGGTGATTGAGGCGTTAAAAGCAGGGGCGGCCGTCATTACAGTATCCACTCCAAATGGAAAGGCATCTGCAACTGTTCAAGTGAAAGTCTCCGGAGGGGAGTTCCGTACTAACCTCAGCGGCTGGACCAAAGATCTGTCCATGGCTTCCTGGCTGATCAGTGAAGACGGTATCCGCGGGAATTACACCGGCGGCGATGCGAATTATATTGCCGGGGAGCAGGCGGGCGATTTCACTTATGAAGCTGAGATGAAGCTCGGCAAGGCCGGTGGAGCGGGCTCCCTCCTATTCCGGGCAAGCCCGGACGGGCGCAGCGGTTATTACCTCAATCTGGACCCGAATATGAAGTCGGTCCGTCTGTTCTATAAAATAGACGGGCGTTTTGAAGAACGGCAGGTGCTGGCGAAGTTTCCAGCCTTTATTCTTCCGGAACGTACGTATCGTTTAAAGATACAAGCGGACGGACCGCATATTACAGTGTACCTGGGAGGGGATCGGATCATGGATGTGCACGACGGAACCTTTGCGGCAGGCCATTTTGGACTGCATGTATTCGGGGGTTCTGCTTCTTATCAGAACGTAAATGTAAGCGGAGCGGTTCCAGCGAGCCTGATGACCTCAAGCGTGGTAAATGAAGTATTCCGGAAATCCGTGTATGCGGCTAACCAGGTAAATGGTGAACCCGTCACGGTCAGCGATACCCATGAAGCGTCAGATCAAAAGTGGACGTTCGTGCCGACGGGCGATGAAGCAGGTTCTTACTCCATCCGCACGGCTTCCGGCCAGGCCCTTGATCTGAACACGGAGCGGAACGTAATCCAGCTCTATTCCTACTTAGGTTACAACAATCAGCGCTGGATCATCCAAAAGAATATGGACGGCTCAGCGGTCATCCTCTCTGTTCATAATCATCTGGCGCTGGCTGTCTCTGAGGATGGACTGAGCCTGACCCTGGCGGCCATTCAACCCGGTGCGGACGCTCAGAAGTGGTATCTGGATTTCTAAATCTCTCCGAAGTTTTCAATATGAATTCATTACAACAGAAAGATTTATGGTATTACGACAAATAGTCCCGGTGCAGATCTAATGCACACGGGACTGTTTGTTTCTGTGATGGATATAGAGCTTAAATCTGCCGGCCATTCTCTCCCTTTAGCTCCTTGCGCAGCAGCAGGGATTCGGCGTAAGTAACCAGGGCCTGGAGAAAAATTAGTAAAATCTGATTCAGCAGGCTCATCTCGGAAGCGATAATAATTACGAGAGCGATGAGTCCGGTAAGCAGTGACAGCAGGATTAAACCGATGGACGGTCTGCGGTTAACACTTGGCCTGAACAGATTCAAGAGCGTGATGAACACGCCTTGGGCCAGAAAACAGTTCATCAGCAAGGTGAATTTGTCCCACATCAGCGAATCCAGGGATGAGCCGAAGATATTAATGAGTACAAGAGCTGCGACAAGAACGAAGAGGGAGATACCATCCTTTTTGGTAAGCACGGCACAACATCCTTTCCTGGCAGAATGATATCCATTATTACCCAATAATCTGCCGGATCAAGCAATGCTTATGCGCTTTGCACCGCAGTGTTCACCGGGAAAATTCTTGTGAACAGGAAGCGGGTCAGCGGTCCGACCACCAGCAGCTGGAGCGGCAGGGCACAGATGAAATTAAGTCCGAGGATGGACAGGTAGTGACGGAGGAAGTTGTCTCCGAATCCGTAGTGTGCTAGTGTGCCATATAGGGACATGCAGATAACCATACCGCAAACCATGAAGACGGAAATGGTCAGCACTTTTTTGATCATTGGATCGGAGGGTTTAACCAGCTTAAAGGCCAGTCCTTTGGCGATTTTGCTGATGACAACAATGTCCAGGAATAATGCGACGATCAGTGCCGGCAGCAAGCCGACAGCAACTTCAAGGAATACTTTATTAGTTGCACCATTGAATAGAATTACGTTATAAAAGCTCATTCCGACGACCATTAAGAAGCACATCATACTGGTGAAAATCAGTGCTTCTTTTTTATTTTTACCCATTGTTCAAACTCCCTTAAAGTTAAGTGTTCACGCTTCACTTATATTAGCAGGAGGGTGGAATATTGTCAACCAAGTTGACAAATATTAAAGCGATCATTCAAACTGAATTTGCATCCTATTATTGGAGGACCTTTACATGAAGGAGTACATCCGCGATTTAAATCTGATTGACCTGGTCAGTGAGAAACATAAGGTTCTGCGGGAACAAGTAACTGGACTGAGCGGTGATCCGCTGAATCACACTGAAACGCATATTCTGGCAAAGCTGGAGCTGCACGGCAGGCTATCCATCTCGGAAATCAGCCGGCAAATCAGTATTTCCCGCCAGGGAGCGCAAAAATCGATCAATGTGCTGCTGGACGAGGGGTATGTGGAGACCGTTCAGGTGCAGGGGAACAGCCGTGATAAATATATCATCCTGACGTCAAAAGGAATCGATGTGTGCCGGAGGATGCTGGAGATCAAGCAGGGAATTGAGCAGGAAATATCCGCGCGGATCGGTACGGAGCAGGTACAGCTGCTGAAACAGCTGCTTGCCGAGGACTGGCTTTAAATTGCCCCGAATTAATCTGTTGCGCAATTGCTTGGTGAAATGTATATTATGGGTTGAATTTAATCAATGCTTTTCTGGGTAATATAACTTAAAAAAAAGTCGGGTGAGGCAGATGATGATTTCGGTAAAAAGACTCCTGATTGGACGACCGCTGAAATCAGATCAATTGGGCGACCAGAAATTAAACAAAAAAAAGGCACTGGCTATTTTATCATCAGATGCATTATCCTCGGTTGCTTATGGTCCTGAGCAGATTCTGCTGGTTCTGATTACGCTCAGTACGGCTGCGTTCTGGTATTCGATTCCTATAGCCATTGGAGTTCTTGTACTGCTCACGGCCCTGATTTTATCTTACCGGCAAATCATTTTTGCTTACCCTCATGGCGGCGGAGCTTACGTTGTGTCTAAAGAGAACCTGGGCAAATATCCCGGTCTGGTGGCCGGAGGCTCACTGCTGGTGGACTATATATTAACGGTTGCCGTAAGTGTATCTGCGGGTACGGATGCGATTACTTCAGCTTTTCCCAGCCTGCATTCGTCCAATGTAATTATCGCCGTCCTATTTGTTCTGCTGATAACGACCCTGAATTTACGGGGGGTCACGGAGTCAGCATCATTCCTGGCCTACCCTGTGTATCTGTTTGTGCTTGCAATCTTGGTAATGATCGGAATGGGGCTGTTGCGGATTGTATCCGGAGACGTACCGGCAGATCTTCATACCCCTATAGGTACACCAGTAGCAGGGATCAGCCTGTTTCTGCTGCTAAAAGCGTTCTCGTCGGGCAGCTCAGCCTTGACCGGGGTTGAGGCGATTTCCAATGCCATTCCCAATTTCAAGACACCGGCGCCGAACAATGCGGCCAAGACGCTCGCTGCCATGGGTATACTGCTGGCTTTGTTATTTTCAGGAATTGTGATCTTGGCATACTACTATGGGATAACGCCGAATGAAAAGGTGACCGTCGTTTCTGAGATTGCTGAGCAGGTCTTTGGGCGGAACTTCATGTATTTCTTTGTCCAAGGGACCACGGCTCTGATTCTGATTCTGGCGGCGAATACGGGGTATTCGGCATTTCCGCTGCTGGCGGTTAATCTGGCTAAGGATAAATTTATCCCGAGAATGTTCACGGTCCGCGGTGACCGGCTCGGGTATTCGAACGGTATACTCAGCCTTGGAATCCTCTCGATTATTCTGATCATCGCCTTCGAGGGACGCACGGAGCATCTGATTCCGCTGTATGCGGTGGGGGTATTCATTCCCTTTACGCTGTCCCAGACCGGCATGATGATTAAATGGATCCGCCAGAAGCCGGAAGGCTGGGTCAGCAAGCTGATTATCAACACGACCGGCGCATTAATCAGCTTCATTGTTACCATTATGTTCTTCCTGACCAAGTTCCCGCAGGTATGGCCGGTGCTGGTCTTCCTGCCGCTGATCATCCTGCTCTTTTACCGGATCCGCAAGCATTACGAGGCAGTGGCTGACCAGCTGCGGATCTCAACCTGTGAAGAAGAGCCTCTGGCGATTGAAGGCAATATTATCATCCTGCCAGTTGCCGGGATTACCCATGTGGTGGAGAACTCGCTGCGCTATGCGCAATCATTGTCCGCCGATCAGATTATTGCTGTACATGTCCCGTTTGAGCGGGATGATGAGGATATATTTGAAGAGAAGTGGAAGAAGTTCCACCCCGAGATCAGGCTAGTGACGCTGTATTCGCCTTACCGCAGCATCATCCATCCGCTGACCAAGTTTATCGATACGGTTCAGCGCAAGGCAAGTGAGTCCAATTATCAGGTGACTGTAATCGTACCGCAGTTCATACCCAAGAAGGGCTGGCATAACATTCTCCATAACCAGTCCAGCCTGCTGATCCGCGCTCATCTGCTGTACCGCAGAAATGTAATTATTACTACAGTTCCCTATCATTTGAAAAAATAAACGCTGTTAAATCAAAAGACCGCAGGCATCCGGATTACCGGTGGCTTGCGGTCTTACTTGTGTTCGTGATTATGTATAATGAATAGAGATAAGAAGCAACGGGAGGGATGAGAGTGAAAGGGATAAGATTATGTTTTACCATGCTAATCCTGTTCATATTGCTTCTCCTGGCCGGCTGTGCCAGCGGAACGGCGCATATGACTGTGAAGAAGGACGGGGGTCTAGATTTAGCGTTCAGCATTTTGCTGGATGCCCGGGCGGAATCCATGGTCGGCGGCAAGCTGGAGGAAGTGCTGACGACAAGACTTACTGCCGCAGGGATTCAACTGAACAAGAGCCCAAGCGGTAAATCCACCAAATATGAAGTCCTGAAGTCGTATGATTCCTTCGAGGATATGCAGGCGAATGCCGGGAGTCTGGATATTGCGGATACACAGGTCGTTACAGCAGACAAATGGCTGTACACCAAGTATGATATCGTGGCCCGGCCGAAGCTGAATGCGTATTCGGATCAGATCATAGACGGCATTGGAACGCTGAACATGCCGAAATCACTGGCAAGGCTGCTGATGCAGAGCCTGGCTGTTAATTTTAAATTAACACTGCCTTATGACTTATATGGAGCGAATAATGCAGTCTCCCAAGAGGGAAACACCTTAACCTGGCGCATTACGCTGGCGGATTCCGAGCCGCTCCGCCTGGTAGTATATGTACCGGATATTAAGAATATCCTGGTCGCAGGCGGAGGCCTTATACTGATTCTCGCAGCTGGTGTTCTTTGGTTTATCAGATCCAGAAAATCGCGCAACGCCCTTACTCAGTAATCATCCGGTACCGCTTTGGGCCGGGAGCTTGCGTTGTCACGGTATTGGCCCGGCGTCATGCCCTCCTGCTTACGGAAGGAGCGGATGAAGTTCTGCGAATTATTGTATCTGAGCTTCGCGGCAATGTCCTTGATCGGCATATCGGTTTCCTCCAGCCATTTTTTGGCCATTTTGAACCGGTACATTGCGAGATATTCACTGAAATAATACTGCGTCTCCTTGCGGAAGACACTGCTGATATAGTTAGCGTTATAATGAAGCCGCGATGCGCATTCCTCCAGCGTCAGATCCTTATCATAATCATGCTGCACAATGTCGATAATCTTCTCGGAAATATTATGGTACTGGGCATTTTGCCGGCTGTGGAAAATCTTGATCATCGGCAGAATCACGATACTCCAGAACCAGTCTTCGATCTCGGCGACAATATGCAGATCGGTCAGCTCCTCGAATAACGAACCGTTCGCATGATAGATCTGATTCAGGCTAATCCCTGACTCCTGCATCATAATGAGGATATTACCCAGCAGGCGGGTCAGCGGAATCTGGTATTCCTGCGGTGACAGCCCCAGCTTAAAAATACAGGCAAACAGCTTATGCAGCAGCTCCTTCGCCTTTTCGGTATCGGCCAGCTTGATGGCATCCATCAGGTCATTTTCGGTATGTGTCGGATAGTTCAAATTGAGATAGTGCTTGCCGGAGTTGATATTCTCATACTGGATGATGATGCCTTTGCCAAGTGTGATCCGGTATTTCAAAGCTTCGAGACCTTCCTTGTAAGCAATAGACAGTTTATCGATGCTGTGAAAAGGCAGACTTAACCCGATACTGACCTGCAGCTTCAGGTAATTGTTAATTTCCTGCTGCAGATTCTCCGTCAAGGCATAGAGTGTCTGGTGAAAAGATTCCGCATTATCTTCCATGCTTCCAATCAGCGTGACAACGGCGTGGTCGATGATCACCGGAGCAAGTCTGCCTTCCGGCGGAACGAGTTCTTCAATCATATTATGGGCGGCAAACAGCAGCAGGTGGAGATCCTTTTTGTCATAGCTGGTCTCTGCAGAAAAGTCGATGCTGAGCGTAATGACGGCCATTGTTCTCCATTCTTCCACTAAGGGCTGGTAGCCGTATTGTTCCAGCTCCTCAAGCAGCTCGCGCTTTCTTATATTGCCCTGAAAGGCTTTTGTCAGGAAAAAGGTGCGCACCTGCTGGAGATGCTGGTTCAGCTCCTTTTCGAGCTGTGATTTGGACTGGAATAAATGATGCATCTGCTCGCCGATCGACTGGAACTCATCGTTAAACTTTGCTGTAATTCCCGGCCTGCGCAGCCCCATCTGATTCAGCAGCCGTTCGATTGGAGTATACATGCGGCGGGAACCGAGCCAGGCGAGCAGAATGGACAACAGCAGCATCATAGCACAGACAATGATTGTGTATGTCCCGATTTTGCCCGACTCCTTGGTCAATCCTTCAATGGAAGTTACCGACAGGTAGGTCCAGCCGTTCAGCTGCGAACGCAAATAAGTGACAGAGTAATCCTGTTTACCGATGACGGTCTTAAATTGTCCTGTAGGCTTTGCTTTGCCGGAAACGAGCGGGAAATCCGTAAATCCGCTCGCAACGGCAGGCTGGCCGATCAGCGTCTTATCCGGGTGCAGCAATATTCTGCCGGATTCATCGAGGACAATAATACTGTCCAGCGGATCTATCTCAGAGTTGATGAAATCCTGAAGGCTGCAGGCAGGGATATTGGCAACGGCCAGCCCGTACTTTTGCAGCTTGGAGGTGGGCAGCTTCTTGATCAGACTAATGCTGTAATCACAACCTGTAACGTTAATGCTCTCCTCGCTGTAGAACAGGGAAGAGGGGTTGAGTACCCAGGAGGTGGAGTCGGGCACATTCATCAGATTGGCAAGCTGCTCATAATTCTGGTATTCATTCAGACGGTAGAGCCCGGAATTCTTGATCATCCAGTTTTCCCGCTGATTCAGCAGAATCACATCTTCCAGCTTCGTGTCAAAGGACTGCATATTGCGGATTTCGTTTCTCAGGTCGTTATATAAAATGAAATCGCTTACATTTAGCGGGTTATTCAATGCTTTTTTAAGTACAGAAGAATTAACGACCTGGTTCAGGGTCTGGTTGACAGTAGTCAGCTTATGCTCTACATTTGAGTTGATTTGTAAAATGAGTTCCTTTTTGCTTTTGTTAACATTTTTTTGAATTTCGCTGGAGGATGTGAGATAAGAGAAAGAACCGATGAACAGCACAGGAAGCGTGCTGATTACAAAGGTGAATAAGGTTAATTTACTTAGGAAGCTTAAGTGTTTCACTGGATTCAGCACCTTTACTTTAGGTAGAAACAGCCTGCTTTAAGTTTATGCATCACGAAGGATAATAACAATAATCATCTGGTGCCGCAATAATCATTATCTCTAATAATGACTACAGTTTGAATAATATTCAATAATTGGCAGTTATATCAATACATAATACGTAAGATTATTTCTATTTAGGAGGAACTAGGAATGCATAGAGACCTCGCACGGAGAACGGCAGTCCGGTATTTCTGTCTGCTTATCTTACTCCCGTCCTTTTTATTAAGCGCTTGCAGTAATGTGAATTCTGTTCAGCCGCTTCCCAGCCAGACTCCGTCGTCGATCTCGATTCTGGCTCCGCTGCATTTTCCGCAAACCCCTTCGAAGGATATCGTAACGGAAATTGAGAAGCTCACTGGCGTGAAGCTCAATATTACCTGGGTACCTGAAGGCGTCTATACAGATAAAATGAACACTGCCCTGACGACCAATTCGCTGGGAAAGGTTACGTTTGTTAAATTTACCGATTATAATCTGGTGAAACCGGCGGTCCGTTCGGACGCTTTTTGGGAAATCGGCCCTTATCTTAAGGAATTCCCGAATCTGCAGCAGCTCGATCCTGCGATACTCAGCCAGTCCGCCGTGGACGGCAAAATTTACGGCCTGTATACCGAGCGGCCTTCTTCCCGGCAGGGGATCATCATCCGTAAGGATTGGCTGGATCATCTTAAGCTAAGCAAACCGCAAACGCTGGATGAGCTGTATGAGGTTATGAAGCAGTTTACCTATAAGGATCCGGACGGCAATGGCAAGCGGGACACGATCGGCCTGGTTGACCGCAATGATCTGGTCTATGGTGTATTCAAAACGCTCAGCTCTTATTTCGGTACGCCGAATAACTGGAAGCTGGAGAACGGGCAGTTCATCCCGGAGTTCGCGACGCCCCAATACATGGACACGATGAACTTCATGCGCAAGCTATATAATGAAAAAATCATCAATCAGGACTTCGCCCTGACCAGCAAGGAAGTGCAGCGGGATAAATTCATCCGCGGGACTGCGGGGGTCTTCATTGGAAGCATGACGGATGTGCAGCGGCTGTCCATTGAAGCACAGGTGATTAATCCGCTGGCCGAGCTTACCCTGATCAACCGGATTAAAGGGCCTGACGGCTATAAAGTATGGTCGATTCCCAACTACAACGGGCTGTATCTCTTCTCCAAAAAAGCGATTGCGACGGAAGAGGAACTGAAGCAGGTGCTGCGCTTTTTTGACCGGACGATGGACAAGGACGTAGCAAATCTGATGAGGTACGGAATCGAAGGCCGCCATTATAAACTCGAGAACGGGAAGGTTATTCTGCCTGAGGAAACCTCGCAGCTGCGGGTGAATGAGGTCAGCCCGCTCTATTCTCTGATGATCGCCGATATCAGCAACAAGAACGTCATGGAGGTGGCGCAAAAAGAGCAGCTGACCGCCCTGGCGGATCAGCTGAGCCAAGACAACGAACAGTTTCTCGTGGACGATCCGACACTCACGCTGAGCTCCCCGACGTTTGATGAAAAGAATGTGGAGCTCTCAACGATCATTGTGGATGCTACTTACAATTATATTATCGGCAATATCAATGCTGCAGAGTTTAAGGAGGAAGTGGATAAATGGAAATCCAGCGGCGGCAGTCTGATCATGCAGGAGTACGCTGAGGTGGCGGCCAGAGCGGAGGGCGGGCAGTAGGAAGGCATATTGTCATAGATTCGTCTTGTTTGCAGGAGTGCTCCCTGGACTATAATAATAGTAGAGAGACTGGAGGATGACATTCTATGAGGAAACAAGTCTTGCTGACTGCCGGATTAGCCGTAGTCATTGGCTTAGGAACCTATCTGTATGCAGAAAATAACGCCCGGGAAAGTGCAGGCCCAAGCCCGGCGGATACCCAAACCCTTAAACAGCTGGTACACGATTACAGCAACCGCAGTATCACCGCTGAATCGGCTTCCATTTCATCAACTGAGCTGATCGTCAAAGAGAGCGGCGGCACATCGGCTACCTATAGCTTGCCGGGCGATGAGTTTTTTGTCTCCATTGCACCTTACGTCAACAAAACCCATCCATGCGCAACCCATAGCCTGACCGGTTGTCAGGGTGAGATGGTGGAACAAGAGTTTAACATATCCGTTCAAGACGCCGAAGGCAATCCGGTAATGGACAACGAAACGGTGAAATCCCAGCCTAACGGATTTATCGATCTGTGGCTCCCGCGGGATAAGACGTATCACGTTACCATTGAACAAAATGGTAAAAAAGCCGAGTCTGACATTTCTACATTCGAGAAAAATGATACTTGCGTAACTACTATGCAGCTAGGCTAAGCAGAAGCTGATCCTAACCGCCGGAATAAAACAGAGCAGTGGCTCTCCTGGGATCAGGAGGGGCACTGCTTTTTTAGGCTGTGGCTGCTGTTTAGGCTGTGGCTGCTGCTAACGGACACAGGAGACGCTAGTTCTTGATTTTTCCGCGTTTTAGCGCCCTTACGGACACAGATGCAGTTAAGTAAGCTGAAAAGCGCTGATTTGGACAATTCCATAGCAAATAACGGCGCTGGAGTCCGCTACGCCGCGTCTGTGTCCGGAATCCCGCCAATAGAGTCATCTGAGTCCGTAAGAATTGGTTACCTTCCTAGCACACGCCAAAATTCTTCCATTAACGCCGAAATTGGGTCCCGCTCCCACTAACTATTATTCTTTGTACCCGTGACTTTATCGCTCGACAGTTGCTCCTCTTGCCATCTGTGCTTCTGTCATTCCCGCATTCCCGCATTCCGACATTCCTGCAATTGCTTTACTCCCTCCGCTAACGGACCCAGGAGACGCTAGTTGTTGATTATTCTGCGTTTTAGCGCTCTTACGGACACAGATGCAGTTAAGTAAGCTGAAAAGCGCTGATTTGGACAATTCCATAGCAAAAACGGCGCTGGAGTCCGCTACGCCGCGTCTGTGTCCGGAATCCCGCAATTAGAGTCATCTGAGTCCGTAAGAATTGGTTAACTGCCTGACGTTCGCCGAAACCCCTCCATCAACGCCGAAATTGGGTCCCGCTCCCACTAACTATTATTCTTTGTACCCGCGACTTTATCGCTCGACAGTTGCTCCTCTTGCCATTTGTGTTTCGGCATTCCCGCATTCCCGCATTCCCGTATTCCGATTATTGCTTTACTCCCTTCGCTAACGGACCCAGGAGACGCTAGTTGTTGATTATTCTGCGTTTTAGCGCCCTTACGGACACAGATGCAGTTAAGTAAGCTGAAAAGCGCTGATTTGGACAATTCCATAGCAAATAACGGCGCTGGAGTCCGCTAAGCCGCGTCTGTGTCCGGAATCCCGCCAATAGAGTCATCTGAGTCCGTAAGAATTGGTTAA
>NZ_LN831200.1:346525-368516 GCF_001368795.1 Paenibacillus ihuae | reverse complement strand
AACCGGATAAGTTGAAAGGAAACCCTCAGAGAGGTGAGAAGTAACGGAGGGGAAGTTTGGAACTGTAGGAGCGAAGCGTCCGCCTTTGTCTGCAGATGTTATCCGCTGAAAGCGATATAATCGTAAACATCTGCAGACAACAGCGGCCGGAAGTCCAAACATTCCCTGGAGGTACGACTCCACCTCGCCAAGCAGCTCCCCACCAGCTCCCCATCCCCCTTAAGTTTCCTTTCACCTTATCTGCCCCTCATCACCCGATAATCATTTCCCCAGACTCCCGCCCCAAAGCCCCCACTATGAGTAAATGATTGTTTTCGTAACCTGGCCAAGGCTGTAGTGTGAGGCTTGTAACCAATACAAGTCAAACGGAGGTCAAAAAGGTATGACGAAAAAATCCTTTACCCTGCTTCTTAGCTCGCTGTTAACATTCAGTATGCTGACTGCGGCGTGCGGCAACAACAACAACGGTAATAATGAAGCAGCGGCCACCAAAGATTCCGGCACCAGCGGCGGAACCAATACCGCAACCACAGAGCCGGCACCAGAGCCGGAAAAACCGACAGAAATTAAGATTATGCTTCCATTGAACACGGCAGAGACCCCGCCGGATACAATCAAGGCCGCAGTGGAGAAATTGACCAATACCAAGCTGACTTATCAATTTTTCCCGGCGGATACCTATGAAGAGAAGCTGAATTCTTCCTTCGCCACAGGCTCCCTGCCGCAAGTGACTTATTTGAAGAACCAGACCACATTCATCCAGATGAAAGAATCGATTAAGGATGGACAGTTCTGGGAAATCGGGCCTTACTTAACGGAGTTCCCGAACCTCAACAAGCTGAAACCGGAAATTCTCAACAATACCAAAGTGGATGGCAAGCTGTACTCCCTGTATATCGGCCGCCCGCTAGCCCGTCAGGGGATCATCTACCGCAAGGATTGGGCGGATAAGCTCGGACTTAAGGCTCCGGCCAATCTGGATGAACTGTTGGCTATGGCCCAAGCCTTCACGGAGAAGGATCCGGACGGCAACGGTAAAAAAGACACGATCGGACTCGTGGACCGCAATGAGCTGGTGTACGGGGCCTTCAAAACCATCTCCTCCTGGTTCGGCACGCCGAACAACTGGGGTGAGAAGGATGGCCAGCTTGCACCGGAATTCACCTTCCCGCAATATATCGACACGATGGATTTCTTCAAAAAGCTGCGTGACGGCGGATACATGAACAAGGATTTCGCAGCCACCAGTAAGACCGATGCCGTAAATATGTTCGTCAGCGGCAAAGCAGGGCTGTACATCGGCGGATCCATGCAGGATATCGATACCCTTAACAAGGACCTGATCAAAAACTTCCCGGATGCTGTGCTGGATACGCATAGTATGGTAGCCGGACCTGACGGTAAATTCGCCCAATGGATGATTCCAGGCTATAACAACGTTGTGCTGTTCCCGAAATCTGCGGTTAAGGATGAAGCCGAGCTGAAGAAGATTCTGACCTTCTTTGACAAGATGATGACTCCGGAAGTCGCCAACCTGATGTACTGGGGGATTGAAGGCACACACTACACCGTTGTAGACGGCAAAGCTAAACCGGCAGACGACAAAGAACTGATTGAACGCGAGGTTAAAGGCTATAAGGACAGCGTAATCGGTGAATATGAAACCAATGGCATGTACCAAAGCTTGAACGTATTGCCTGGCCGGATTCATGCCGAAGAGCTGGTGCTGGAAAATGTCAAAGTGGGTGTAGCTGACCCGACAGCTGCTCTGGATTCACCGACCTATACTTCTAAGGGCGTTGAGCTTCAGCAGATTATTACGGATGCCACCTACAACTATATTTACGGACAGTTGGACAAAGCCGGATTTGAAAAACAAGTGGAAGCCTGGAAGAGCCGCGGCGGAGCGGCCATTATCGAGGAATACAACGCTGTATACAAAAAATAGAATGCCGCTTGTGAATATGTATCATAGATAATCAAGTGTACAGAAGGCTGGCGAAGCAGCTTCGGCAGCCCTCTGTAACCACACTAACCCACAGTCAGGCTGGAAATTTAGGAAGCAGAAAGGAAGAGGATTATGCAGGAAGTCACCGCTCAGGCTAGTAGGGTTCCCGAGCTGAAGCCCGCAAGCTATAAGAGCAGCAGTGAGCTCAAAAAGCGGCTGTGGAGAAATAAATATCTGTACGTCATGCTGATACCGGGAGTGCTGTTTTTCGTTCTTTTTAAATATTTGCCGATGTACGGACTGGTTATTTCTTTTCAGGATTACAAGCCTTATCAAGGCATCACCGGCAGTGAATGGGTCGGTATGGAGCATTTTAAACGCCTGTTCAGCGAGCCGGATTTCCTCAATATTCTGGGCAACACGCTCATATTGTTCGGAATGAATATTATTTTTTATTTTCCGGTGCCGATTATCCTCGCTCTGATGCTGAATGAGCTTAGGGGCACATTCTTCAAACGGTTTTTCCAGACTCTCGTTTACCTGCCTCACTTCATGTCATGGGTTATTGTCGTCTCCATCACCTATGTTATGGTCACGATGGACGGAGGGATTATCAACGAGCTGCTGATTTATTTTGGCTTCGAGCCAATTAACTTTCTGCTGAATCCGGGCTGGTTCAGGCCGATGTACATCATTCAGATCATCTGGAGGGAAGCAGGCTGGGGAACGATCATTTATCTGGCCTCCATTGCCGCTATCGATCCCGGGCTGTATGAAGCTGCACGTATGGATGGTGCCGGACGGCTGAGACAGATCTGGCATATTACCCTGCCGGCGATCCGCAGCGTCATCATTACCCTGCTCATTCTGAAAATTGGTTCCGTGCTGGATCTTGGATTTGAGCATGTCTACCTGATGCTGAACTCCATGAATCGAGAGGTTGCGGAAATTATTGATACGTATGTCTATACTGCTGGTTTGAGACAAGGTCAGTTCAGTTACAGTACAGCTATCGGATTCTTCAAATCGATTATTGGACTGATTATGGTCATGTCCGTCAACAAGCTGTCCAAAAAAATGGGCGAAGAAGGCGTTTATTGAGAGACTGCGGGAGGAATTGATAATGGTAGAAGACAGATCCATAGGCGGCAGAATTTTTGCTGCGGTTAACTTTACGCTGCTGGCCCTCATTGCGCTCGTGACGGTGCTGCCTTTTATTCACGTGGTGGCAGGCTCCTTCACAACGAGTGCGGAAATCGCAGCGAGCAAATTTGTACTGATCCCGAAAGTGTGGAGCTTTGAAGCGTATAAATTTATTTTTTCTACGGATACGATTTTTAAAGCGATGGGTGTATCTATTGGAGTTACGCTGATCGGTACCCTGTTCAGTATGTTCATCACGGCGCTGATGGCTTACGGACTCTCCAGAAGAGATCTGGACGGACGGAATGTGGTCAATTTCCTGGTTGTGTTCACGATGCTGTTCCATGGCGGCATGATTCCTACGTTCCTTGTTGTGAAGGAGCTGGGGCTAATCGATTCCTATTCGGCGCTTATTCTGCCGTCAGCGATCAGTGCGTTCAACATGATTATTCTCAAAAACTTTTTCCAGAACATCCCGGAGGGTCTTGAGGAATCCGCCAAAATCGACGGCTGCAACGACTTCGGTATTCTGTTCCGGATTGTGCTGCCCCTGTCCATGCCGGCGATCGCGACCATTTCGCTGTTCTATGCGGTTACCTATTGGAACACTTATATGAGTGCGATTCTGTATCTGGATGACAGCGCCAAGTGGCCGATTCAGGTGCTGCTGCGGCAGATTGTTGTCCTGGCCAGCGGGATGGATCACAGCTCCACCCTCGATGCGGCTGTTCCGCCGCCGGACCAGTCGATCAAGATGGCCGTTATCGTGGTGGCAACCCTGCCGATTCTGATGGTGTATCCGTTCCTGCAGAAACATTTTGCCAAAGGGGCCATGCTGGGTTCAATGAAGGGATAATTGTGGTACAGAGACTCTCATATGGAAGGGGTAGGAAGAGAGATGATAGGCAGTCTGTCAAAAACGCCCATGGAATGGGCCCGCAAGGCCTGTGATTCTTTAATGGATACTTATCAGGCGGGAGAGCTTCCTCCTGCCCACCGCTGGCATTACCATCAAGGCGTGTTTCTGTGCGGGATGGAGCTGCTGTGGCAAGCTGCCGGGGAAGAGCGTTATATCGAATATATTCAGGCCTATGTAGATGACCTTGTGGATGAATATGGTAATCTATATTTCGCCCGGGATGAGCTGGATGCGGTACAGGCGGGGCTGCTGCTGTTCACGCTGCATGAACGGACAGGCAAAGAGAAGTACAAGATTGCTGCGGAGAAGCTGCGGAATCTGCTGCTGACTGTCAACCGGACGTCCGAAGGCGGATATTGGCATAAAGATAAATATCCGTATCAGATGTGGCTCGACGGATTGTATATGGCTGGAGTGTTCTCGCTGAAATATGCGAATGCCTATGGCGAAGTAGAGCTGCGTCAAAGTGTTCTGCATCAGGAGAAGCTGATGCGCAAATATATGAAGGATGAAGCAACGGGCCTGCTGTATCACGCTTGGGATGAGAGCCGGCGTATGCCTTGGGCTGATAAGGAAACAGGCTGCTCCCCTGAATTTTGGAGCCGCTCGCTCGGCTGGTACGGTCTGGCCTTGTCACAGTTCCTGGACCTGCTGCCGGCAGAAGAGCCGGGACAGCCGGAGCTGGCCGCTGCACTGAGTGAATTCGTGCAGGCGCTGATCCGGTATCAGGACCCGGTGAGCGGTCTGTGGTATCAGGTTGTTGACAAGGGCGCTGAGCCGGACAATTGGCTGGAGACTTCCGGCTCATGCCTGTTCGTGTATACCATTGCCAAAGCGGTGAAGCTGGGCCTTACTAGTGATGAAGCAGGAGCTGTCCTTGCGGCCCGGAAAGGCTACGAGGGACTGATCAGGGTGCTGCAGCAGGATGAACAAGGCCGGCTGATTCTCCCGGACATCTGCATCGGCACCTCGGCGGGTGATTATGAGAACTACGTAACCCGCCCTAAAGTAAGCAATGACCTTCATGGCGTTGGGGCGCTGGTGATGGCTTGCGTGGAGATTCAGTCCCTGTACGGGGCGGGCTCGAAGAGCTGATGCCGGCTGAGGCTTGAGAGGAGAGAGTAACCGATGTATAACATTGTAGATTACGGTGCGCTCCGAGATAGCCCGGTCCCTGCGACCGGTGCTATTGCGGCCGCTATTGAAGCAGCCGGTAATCATGGAGGGGGAACCGTCTATGTTCCCGCAGGAACCTTCATTACCGGAGCGGTGCGGCTGCGGAGCAATATTGAGCTGCGCTTAAGCCCCGGGGCGGTGCTGAGCTTCAGCACAGATCCGGCAGACTATCCGGCAGTGGAAGCCCGATGGGAGGGAGTGAAGCGCCAGGTTCATGCCCCTTGTATTTATGCTGAGAATGCAGTGAATGTATCCATTACCGGAAGCGGGACCTTGGAAGGCAACGGCGCACCCTGGTGGAACAAGCACCGGAATCACCCTGAGGCGCTGGAGTATCCCCGGCCGACGCTGATCGGCCTGAACAACTGCCGCCGGGTTACGATCAAGGACGTGACGCTGCAGAATTCACCGAGCTGGACGGTCAATCCGATTCTGTGCAGCAATGTGACCATAGACAATATCTCCATCCTGAACCCGGCCGATTCACCGAATACGGACGGGATTAATCCGGAGTCCTGTTCGGGCGTACGGATCAGTAATTGTAACATCGATGTCGGCGATGACTGCATTGCGATCAAAGCGGGAACCGAAGATACGGCAGAGCGTATCCCTTGCGAGAATATTTCGATTATGAATTGCACGATGATCCACGGGCACGGAGCCGTGGTGCTGGGCAGTGAGATGAGCGGAGATATCCGCAATGTGACGATCAGCAACTGTGTGTTCAAGGAGACGGACCGCGGAATCCGCATGAAATCACGGCGGGGACGCGGTGGTACCATTGAAGATATCCGGGTCAGCAATATTGTGATGGACGGTGTCATCTGCCCGTTTACGATCAATCTGTATTATTTCTGCGGGCCAAAGGGCAAAGAGAAGTATGTCTGGGATAAAAATCCCTATCCGGTGACTGTGGAGACGCCGGCTGTAAGGCGGATTCATTTCGCCAACATCACCGCCCGCAACGTCCATGCCGCTGCAGGTTTCCTGTATGGGCTGGCAGAGCAGTATGTTTCGGAAATCAGCTTCACGAGTGTCGATATTTCGATGGCTCATAATGCTGTCCCTGGCCAACCGGATATGATGACAGGCATCGAAAACATGAATAACCGCGGATTTTTTCTGGGGAATGTGCGTGATGTTCAGTTTCAGCAGGTGACGGTCGAGAACCACGAAGGCCCCGCTTTTTATGTCGAGAATGGTGAGAATGTTCAGGTCATCAGCTGTGTATCCAGAAACACCGCCAAGCCGGAAAAGCTGGTTGAGCAGGTTGAAGTTATGCCGGCGAACAGCTGAAAGAAACCACCAGAAGGAAAAAAACTGAAGGAAAAACGTAAACAGGTTTGCCATTAAGTAAGCATTAGCATTATAAGTAATTTTAAATGGAGCTGTGGCCTCACTTGAGGTCATGGCTCTTTTTGTCGGCTTTCCAGTATTCTTATTTTGCAATTTACTGTGCGTCCGGATATACTTAGTACCAAGTACTAATACCAGATACTATAAATTACACGAGGTGAGTGAAAAATGAAGGGTGCGAAAATTACAGCCATCGGATCATATGTCCCTGCCCGCAGGCTGGCTAATAGCGATTTGGAGCAAATGGTGGAGACGAATGATGAGTGGATTGTGCAGCGGACGGGTATCCGTGAACGCAGAATCAGCCGTGAGGATGAATATACCAGTGATTTATGCGTTGCTGCTGTCCGGGATTTGCTTACACGTTACGGAAAAACTGCCGCGGATGTGGACATGGTTATCGTGGCTACGAGCACAGCTGATTTTTCTTTTCCCTCGGTAGCCTCCATCATCCAGCACCGTCTCGGCATTCCGCTGACTGCCGGAGCGTTCGATATGAGCGCTGCCTGTGCCGGCTTTGTCTACGCGCTGCACACCGCCTACGCCTATGTGGCTTCGGGCCTGCACCGTAAGGTGCTCGTGCTCGGAGCTGATGCACTGTCCAAAATTACGGACTACAGTGACCGCAGTACCTGCATTCTGTTTGGCGACGGGGCCGGTGCGGTGCTCGTGGAGACCGATGAGCAGCAGGACCGTTTTCTGGGCTTCCATCTCAGCAGTGACGGCGGCGGAGCGCATCATGTCTACCGTACAGGACTGGCAAGTAGGGTTAATGGCGTAGCGCTTTCGGATACCGGGAAGCTGGTTCAGAACGGCCGGGAGGTGTTCAAATGGGCGGTGCGAACGGTTCCGCATGGGGTGCGGCAGGTACTGGACAACGCCGGAGCAACGCTTGCGCAGGTGGACTGGTTCATTCCGCACAGCGCCAATCTGCGGATGATCGAGCCGATCTGCGAGCGCCTGGAATATCCTTTTGAGCAGGCACTGTACAGCCTTGAATACTTCGGCAATACCTCTGCCGCCAGTATTCCGCTTGCGCTGGACCTCGGCATCCGGGAAGGCAAGGTGCAAAGCGGCCAGCGGGCGCTGCTCTACGGCTTCGGTGCTGGTCTGGCGCAAGCCGGTCTGCTGGTTGAGCTTAGTCTGGATGAGCAGGTTAAGCCGCCTGCTGTTTTATAGAGCTGCGTAAGCTACTGCGGGGGAGAGGCTGATTGGGGTTCTCTCCCCCTCATATCCGAAAAATGGACCCTGAAATCAGAAAAACCGTGCCTTGAAGGCTAACTTGAAATGAGAGATTATATTATCGAAAACGTTTTCGGTGAGGGGGGATCGCGTAGCGCCTGTTCTTAATGAGCTTTCTTATTCACAGCGTTGGAATCTCAGAGTTGTCATTTGCGGAGTTCATTTCATGGTTTATTTAGCAGTCTGCCTGGAGGAATATCGGGTAGAGTTCAAGGCCGTATTCGTTGTAATTGCATTTTGTGCAATAGAGTCGCTCAGTAGGGGCCCGAAACCGGGTTTAATTGTATTCTGTACAACTGAATTTGCGGAAAAGGGATGGATTTGGCGATTCAGACCATTTTAACTGTACAGAATACAATAGAATCGCTGCGGGATGCTTTATGGCCCGTTTCTACTGTACAAAGTGCAATTAAATTCGGAATTGTTTCCGAATCCGTGGTTCGTAAGCTCAGTCTTAGAGAATAGCTCCGCCGGATTTCGTAGTCAGCGGTTCAAGCCGCTGCCGCAGGATTCGCGGATGATCAGGGCGGGCTCAACGACAAAGGAGCCGCCTTCTGACTGGTTGTTGATGAGGTCAAACAGCATGTGGGCGGCAAGCACTCCGAGGCGTTCCTTGTTCTGGCGGATCGTGGTCAGCGTAGGGCTGGTGTATTTGCAGGCTTCGATATCATCACAGCCGATTACGGCAACATCCTCAGGAATGCGGAGACCATGCTCCTTGAGGGCGCGGATCGCCCCGAGAGCCAATAAATCAGATGCGGCAAAAACGGCCCGGGGCAGACTGCCGCGCTCAAGCAGACGCTGCATCGCCGTGTAGCCGCTAGGCTCGAAGAAATCATCGCCATGCGTGAACCACTTGGGATTCAGGGTCAGGCCAAAGCTTTCGATCGCCTTGATATATCCCGCTTCCCGCTGATTGGAGATATCCGAGTCGCCCGTGCTGCCGATGAAGCCCAGCTCCCTGTAGCCCAGCAGATAGAAATGCTCTACAACCTTGGAGGCGATCTGGAAATTATCCGACATCACGTATCCGGACTTCCTGCCCTTAAGCTCCAGGTCGACGCCGATGCAGGGAATGCTGCTCATATCTAGATCACGGATAGCTGGCTCCATCTTTTCTCCGGAGATAATAACACAGCCGTCCACATGGAAATGTACGCAACGGGAGAAGTAGTCTCCGCCGTTGACGAACTTCTCGTTGGAGAAAAAAATAAGGTCGTAACCCAGCACGCCCATCTGCTTCTTGAAGGAGTTCAGCACCTCCACAAAAAAAGGATGCGTAATCTCAACGTTAAGCTCACCGGCAAAAATAACACCGATTAGATTGGACTTCTTGGTCGCCAGCGTTTTAGCAGAATTTGAGGGGGAATATCCGGTTTGTTCGATAATCTCCAGCACCCGTTGTTTCGTTTTTTCGGAAACATCGCTGTAATTGTTCATAATTTTCGAAACGGTAGAGACAGAAACACCGGCCATTTCGGCAATTTTTTTGATATTCATTTGTATGCTTGTCCACCCTCCGCTTGATAATGAGCCAGAACTGAAAAGACTGTAGTAATGCCGTTTTTTGATGAATTTCAAGCATAATTCCGGTACAAAAAATAGTCACATTTAAGTCTATTCAACTTCCCTAAACAAGTCAAACAATTCTTGCCCGGTAGATCGAAACCGATTTCGATATCACTCAAGAGGAAACGTTACTGTAAATTGAGGAGGAATACACTGGATGAAAAAGAATATTTCGGCGGCGCTTGCTGCAGTGGCCCTAGTGACCGGCCTGTTGTCGCCGCTGGGCAGCGGTTCAGTTACTGCAGCGCCGGCGGTAAACGCACAGCAGTCTGTTGCAGTCAGTAATATGAAAGCGTTTACTGATGTGAAAGCGGACCATTGGGCCGCCCGGTCGGTGCAGCGCTGGAGTGAGACTGGCATTATCGGAGGGTACGGAGACGGAACCTTCCGTCCGAATAATCAGGTGACGAAGGCGGAGTTCGCCGTCATTATGAACCGGATATTTAATTACAAGGCCGAGGCGGCTGTGCTCCCTTCCGATGCGGCAGGGCATCTCTGGTTCAGCACCGACATTGCCAAAGGCATCGCCGCAGGATACTTAAGCGCTGACCCCGACAACCTCATTCATCCATCTGCCAAACTGTCGCGTGCCGAGGCAGCCGTGGCGCTGCAGAAGATTTTCCGGCTGGAAGCCGCTAAACAGAATGCAGTTTACACGGATCTGGCGGGCGCAGGCAATGAGCTGACCGATGCCATTGCGGCACTTACGGCAGCCGGTTATTTACAAGGCTATCCCGGAGGCTTATTTAAGCCGAATGGAGACATTAGCCGCGCCGAGCTGGCCCGGATCGCGGATCTGATGGTCCCCGGACTCGTTACATCTCCGGGAGAGGTTTCTTTGGGAACTGTAAAAGGTAACGTAGTGCTGAACAGTACGGATATTCTTTTGCAGGACACAGTAATCGAAGGCAATCTCTACCTCACCGAAGGGATTGGCGAAGGCAACGCCATACTTCACGGGGTGCAGGTCACGGATACAACCTTCATCCGCGGAGGCGGAGAACATAGTGTGAACCTGGAGAACAGTAAGCTTGGGAAGGTAGTGGTAGCGAGACCCGGCGGCCATGTGCGGATTTATGCCGGCAGCGGGACGGCAGTTGGAACGGTACAGCTTGACTCGGGGGCAACACTGGAGGAAGGGAAGCTGACCGGGGCTGGATTTACGGATGTTGAAATCCGCTCAGGAGCCAAGGCGGTGACATTGAAGGGGGAGTTCAGCAATGCCAGTACGGCGGATAACCGAGCAGGCAGCTTAGCGCTGAGCCTCTCCGGCAAGCTGGGTAAGCTTACCTTGAATACTCCAAGCCAGATTCTGCTTGCCGGCAATGCCCGGGTCGCAGAGCTGCTGATTTCCGCGAATGCCGCGGGCACAGCGCTGCTGGGTAACGGAAGCTTCGGTGCTGTCACGAATAATGCCGAGAGCGTCACCAGCGGCGGTGCGGCGCTAACTAAAGGCAGCAGCAGTGAGCTGAAGGTGGTTGCACCAGCCTCCAGCCCGTCTCCGGCGAGCGGCGGCTCCTCCGGTTCCGGCGCTACAGCAGCCCCGACGGCTGTACCAACACCAACACCAACACCAACACCAACACCAACACCAACACCAACACCAACGCCAACACCAACAGCAACACCAACACCAACACCAACGCCAACACCAACACCAACAGCCACGCCTACACCGGCGGTGGACCCTTGGACGCTGGTGTGGAATGATGAATTTAATGACGGTGTCATCGATCCCGCGAAGTGGACTTATGATCTTGGAGACGGTTCGGCTGTCGGCAATCCCGGCTGGGGCAACAATGAGCTGGAATGGTATACGAGTGACGAGAAGAATGTAAAAGAATCAGACGGCAATCTCATTATTACCGCACGCAAAGAGGCGCAGAACGGTAAGGAATATACATCCTCGCGCATTAAGACGAAGGGGCTGTTCGGCAAGAAATACGGCAAATTTGAGATCCGCGCGAAAGCTCCGACCGGTAAAGGCTTATGGCCTGCCATCTGGATGCTGCCGGAGGACTATGTCTACGGCACATGGGCCGCATCCGGTGAAATTGATATTATGGAAGGCTGGGGCAGCCGTCCGAACACCGTTGCCGGTACCATTCATTATGGGGGCCAGTGGCCGGATAATGTCTACTCCGGCAAGGAATATGTGTTCCCGGATAACGGAACCATCGCACAGTTCCATACCTATTCGATCGAATGGGAGCCAGGGGAAATCCGCTGGTATGTGGACGGTGTCCTCTACTCGACCAAAAATGACTGGTACAGCCTCAGCAGCGGCCAGCCGGCTAACAATGCTTATCCGGCACCGTTCAACCAGGAGTTCCATCTCCTGCTGAATCTGGCTGTCGGCGGCAACTTTGACGGCAATCCGACAGATGAGACGGTATTCCCGCAGTCGATGGAAATCGATTATGTACGGGTATACGAGTTGACAGGCAGAGCTTACCGTGAGCCGGTCCCGGTAACACTTGCGAAGGAGCCGTATCTGGAGGGCTCACTTGCTCCGCTGGCGGACGGCAACTTTATCCATAACAACGGATTCACGGAGCAGGCGGAGGGCGATGCGGGTATGGGTATTCCGAATACAGCGCACTGGGTGCTGTACAAGGAAGACGGAGCTGATGCAGCAGTATCGCTTGAACCGGTTGGCGGAGCGAATTTCCTCAAGGTAAACATCAGCAGCGCGGGCGGAAATTCCTATTCGATTCAGCCGCAGGCAATCGTGTCATTGGCTAAGGGAAGATTCTACAAGCTCAGCTTTGATGCGAAAACGGATGCTACGCGGAGCATGAATGCCAGGCTGACCGGCGGAGCATCACGCGGCTATCAGGCGTATTCTCCGGGACTCAAGGCTGAGCTGACCGGAACAATGGGCCACTATGAAATGATGTTCCAGATGAAGGAGAATTCCGATATTGCAGCACGGGTTGAATTCAACCTGGGTACGAACAGCTCCCCGGTGTGGCTGGGCAATGCCCGGCTGGAGGAGATTGACAGCATTCCGTTCGAACATGACAGCGCTAAGATGCCGCTGGGAAGCGGCAATCATCTGTACAACGGCACCTTTGACCTCGGTGAGACAGACCGGCTGAGCTATTGGCATACCGCAGCTTCCGGCGGGGCAGAGGTCAGCAGCCATGTTGACGGTGAGGGACAGCTGCAGCTGCAGATAACAGGCAGCGGTGATGCGGGAGCAGATGTCATCCTGCTGCAGAAGGGGATTTTCCTTGTGCAGGGCCAGGATTACAAGCTAACCTTTGACGCGGGTGTCACTTCCGCCCGCACAGCGGCAGTAGAACTGCGAGGCAAGGATGGAACGCTTTATGCCTCACGAGAGGTACAGCTTACTGCGGGAGCGAATAGCATCACTGCCGAATTCTTGGGACTTGCCGGAGCAACCGATCATGAAGGGCAATTCGTTCTGCGGCTCGGCGGCTCGCCGGGCACCGTACGTCTGGATAATGTCGTCTTGCTTCGCACGAGCACCTATTATGATCCGTCTCTGGTCTATTACCCGCTGGCCAACGGAGATTTCAGCTTTGGCTGGAGCAATTGGGAACGGCTGTTGACCGAGCAGGGCGGACAGAGCGCGGCAGCCGTAACGGATGGGGCTGCCAAATTCAGCATTTTGAATAACGGCAGCCTGAATTATTCGGTCATGCTGTTCCAGAATGGGCTGAAGGTGGCTGGCGGAACGGAATACATCATTGAGTTCGATGCCAAATCCAGCGTTGCCCGCAAAATCAGCGTCAACGCGGAGAATGCGTCGTATAAGCCTTCTTTTAGCCAGATCATTGATGTATCGCCGGATGGCGCCCATTACAGGTTCGAATTCCGCCAGGGCGAGAAGGATACGCTGTCGCTGAAATTTCTGATGGGCAAGGTGGATGGCGTCAGTATTCCCGGATCCCATGATATTACCATCGATAATGTGAAGTTTGAGATTAAGAATGCTCCCGCCAAGCCTCAGGAGCTGCAGGGCGACAGCAGCAATAACAGAGCCGGGCAGCCGATTGAGCTGGCATTCATAGATAATGCCGCCTGGCGCAGCAAGATTGGGGCGGTCAAGGTGAATGGAACTGCAGTAGCAGACGGACAATATACGGTTCAGCCCGGTGTCATCACTATCGCTGCCGCAGCCTTCCCGGCTGAAGGAAGCTATACGGTCACTGTGGAAGCCGAGGGGTATGTGAATGCGGCTGTCACGCAGGTCATTCTGGCGAATGACCATAATCTGGTGGTTAACGGGTCATTTAGCAGCGGCCGCACCGGCTGGTCTACATGGTCCGGGGAAGGCGGGGCTGCTGCATTTAGTGCAGATGAGGGTGTGGCTAATATCGAGATCAGCGCCGCCGGCAGCCAGACTTGGGCCAACCAGTTCTTCCAGGAAGGCATCCGGCTTCAGGCCGGCAAAACCTATGAGCTGAGCTTCAAGGCGAAATCGACGGTACCGCGGCAGATTATCGTGGAATACAGCGGAACCTCTGCCGCTGCTGCGCAGGCGAGGTTTAATATTACGGCCACATGGGCGACCTACAAGGCACAGTTTACAGTGGCCGACGGCAATCCGCTGAAGTTGAATGTTCTGATCGGCGCCAGTGCGGGTGACGATAAAACGGCAAACAGCACGCCGCATACGCTGTCTCTGGACGATATTGTCATCACAGAAGTAACCGGAAGTACACCGGTGGAGCCGGCAAGCGGCACTCTAGATAACGGAACCTTTGATGCAGCAAAAGGGATGGCCGGCTGGACGCAGTACTTTGACGGAACCGGCTCCGCCCGGGCTCTGAACGGGGAATTGGCTGTCAGCCTGACGGGAACCGGCGGAGCCAATTACAGTGCGCAGGTAGATTACGCGGAGCTCAAGCTTGAACAGGGCAAGACGTATAAGCTGACGTTTCAGGCCCGCTCCGACATTGACCGGCTGATCGAAGTGGCTGTTGAGCATAAAGGCGGGGATTACACCAAATATCTGCCGGCCCGGCAGGTTGCTCTGACGGACGAAATGAGTGAATACAGCTATACCTTTACTATGGATGGGGCAACGGATTCCTTGGCGCATCTGGTGTTTCTCATGGGACTTATCGCAGGCAACAGCGCGGAAACGAATCAAGCGGTTAAAGCGGGCAATCAGATAGTAATTGATAACGTAACCCTCGCAGAGCTTCCTTGATTAAAAAAAGAATAGCTTGCAGTACAACAAATAGCCGTGGCTCCCTGTATGGGAGCACGGCTTTTTTTTAATGATATACGATTAGGTTTCCTTGGGAATAAGTTCAAAAATTTTGCCGGTTTCCAGCGCCTCGATCAGCTTTAGCAGCCAGCGGTAGTATTTGATGGCTTCCTCAATTTTGGCTTCATCATTCGTCAGCAGCCGCAGCACCTCCGCATCCTCTGCGTACTCGGCCTGCATCTTTTCGATTTCCGCCAGCGACTTGGCCAGTGCAGTCATGTTGCCCTCCACGGCTTTGCGCCATTTGATCGAGAAATAGTCGCTGAAGTTCTGATGCCAGTCGGGCACGACCTCGAACAGATCCTTGCGAGTACCTTTTCCCCATACTTTGTCGATCATCTTCAGATCAAGCAGCGTGCGGACGCCTGTACTCATGGAGGTCTTGCTCATCCCCATGGTGCGGCTTAAATCATCCAGCGTGACAGGTCCCTCATTAAAATACATATATCCATATAAATGCCCGATGGACAGCGTAATTCCGTACAAATCCATATTTTTGCCGATGGAATCAATCACCCGCTCGCGGGCCTTGCTGATTCGCTGTATCTGCTCGGGCGGAAGCCCTTCTAAATCATTCATGATGTCCCTCCTGAGGAATAGGCTGATAGACTGCAAACCTCTCAAATGTATTGTAATCAAATCCTTATCGATAAGTAAAGAATTCATGCGGAACGGAATATGGCGTAAAACAGAGTATTCTTTATGTAAAGTACGTAAAGTTAAAACTGTACACTAAATTTTTAGCGTATATGGGCTTTGCGTGTCTTTTCACAACTCCGCTACACTTAGTGAGAAGCAACTACCTGAATAACATAAGGGGAAAAGGAGGTCACCATGGCAATTATAGAGGTGAAGCAACTTACCAAAGTATTCGGTAACGATGCAGGACGGGCCCTTCCATTACTGGAACAAGGCTGGTCCAAAGAGAAAATTGCCCGGGAGGCCAAGCTGACTGTAGGAGTCAATAAGGCCGAGTTCAGCATCGACGAAGGAGAAATATTTGTCATTATGGGCTTGTCGGGCAGCGGCAAATCGACGCTTGTCCGTTTATTGAACCGTTTGATTGAGCCCACCGGGGGCCAGGTTTTGTTCAAAGGCAAGGATGTAGTCAAGATGAATTCCGAAGAGCTGCGTACGTTCCGGCGTAAAAATATCGGTATGGTGTTTCAGAAGTTTGCCCTGTTCCCGCACCGCAGCGTGCTGGCCAATGCCGAATACGGTCTTGAAGTGCAGGGTGTAGATAAAAAAGAGCGGACCCGACTTGCGATGGAGGCTCTGGAGCTGGTAGGCCTGAAAGGCTGGGAGAACCACCGCCCTGATCAGCTAAGCGGCGGCATGCAGCAGCGAGTCGGCCTGGCCCGGGGGCTTGCCAATGATCCTGATATTCTGCTGATGGATGAAGCCTTCAGTGGGCTGGATCCGCTGATCCGCAAGGATATGCAGCAGGAGCTGCTGGAGCTGCAGGCCAGAGTGAAGAAGACGATCGTCTTCATCACCCATGATCTGGATGAGGCGCTACGTATCGGCGACCGGATTGCCCTGATGAAGGATGGGGTGATTGTACAGATCGGCACACCGGAAGAAATTCTTATTCAGCCGGCCAATAAATATGTAGAACGGTTTGTCGAGGACGTGGATTTGTCCAAAGTACTGACCGCCTCCCACATTATGCGCCAGCCGGAAATGATCCGTCCGGAGCGCGGACCCCGGGTTGCCTTGCAGCTCATGCGGGACAGCGGCGTATCCAGCCTGTACGTGGCGAATAATGAAATGAAGCTGCAGGGTGTGCTTACGGCGGACGATGCTTCAAGAGCACTGAAAGAAAATAAAAGCATTCTTGAAGTGCTGCAGCGGGAAATTCCCCGTGTCGGCCCGGATACCCTGCTGAATGATCTGTTTGAGCTGATGTCGGAGACCCATCTGCCCGTTGCAGTGGTGGACGAGAGCGACAAGCTTAAGGGAATTGTAATCAAAGGAGCCGTGCTGTCCGCACTTGCCGGCAATGCGGTTCCGGAAGGAGGTTTCGGCTCATGAACATCCCTAAATTACCGGTCGGCAAAGGCATTGAGTGGCTGGAGGACTGGCTGATGACTTATTTTGGCCCGTTCTTTGATCTTATTCATGCGCTGATCGGCGGAATGGTAAACGGGATTGAAGCGGCATTAACATTCCTTCCAGCCCTTGTTCTTACGCTAATTATTACCGCATTGGCCTATTGGATCGGTAAATGGCGTATGGCGCTGTTTGCGGTGATCGGGCTGCTGCTGATTGATAATCTCGGCCTGTGGAACCCGTCCATGCAGTCGCTGGCACTGGTATTAACCGCCTCGGTACTGGCTGTACTGATCGGCGTTCCGGTCGGCGTGCTTTGTGCCCAGAGCAAGACGGTGCAGAATATTGTGACTCCGGTGCTCGATTTTATGCAGACCATGCCTGCGTTTGTATACCTGCTGCCCGCGGTATCCTTTTTCTCGCTGGGCGTCGTTCCCGGAGTGATTGCTTCTATTATATTTGCGATTCCTCCAACGATCCGGCTAACGAATCTGGGGATTCGCCAGGTATCGCCTGAGCTGGTGGAAGCGGCGGATGCCTTCGGATCTACGGCAGCACAGAAGCTGTTCAAGCTTCAGCTGCCGATTGCCCTGCCGACCATAATGGCCGGCATTAACCAGACGATTATGCTGTCGCTGTCGATGGTCGTGATCTCGTCGATGATCGGTGCGCAGGGCGTAGGAGCCTACGTATACCGGGCGGTATCACAGGCGAAGACCGGAGCGGGCTTTGAAGCAGGGATTGCGATCGTCATTATTGCGATTCTGCTCGACCGCCTGACACAGAAGCTGTTCAAACCCAAACAACAATAGGAGTGTGAAGAGATTGATAAAGAAGAAAAGTGTAGGATTACTACTAACTGTGCTGCTGGTAGCTCTCTTGGCCGGATGTTCATCGGAGGCAGGCGGCGGGAAAACGGTGAAGCTGGCGTATGTGGCCTGGGATTCGGAAATTGCCAGTACTTATATCGTCAAAGAAGTGCTGGAGTCAAAGCTCGGTATGACTGTGGAAATGCTGCAGGTGGACGCCGGCCCGATGTGGGCAGGCATTGCTGACGGAAGTGCCGATGCAATGGTTGCCGCATGGCTGCCCAGCACACATGCTTCTTACCTGGAACAGTATGGCGATAAAATAAAGGATTTAGGCCCTAATCTGGAGGGCACAAAGACCGGCCTTGCTGTTCCGACGTATATGGATATCAACTCGATTGAAGATTTGAAGAACAGTGATTTGGCGGAAAAGCTGCAGGGCCGGATTGTCGGTATTGAGCCGGGGGCCGGGATTATGATGTCTACCGAGCAGGCTATTACAGACTACGGACTGGGTGACTATACGCTGCTAGAAAGCTCGTCAGCGGCAATGGTTCAGGAGCTGGAAAAAGCATATCAGAACAATGAGCCGATTGTAGTGACGGCCTGGACACCGCACTGGATGTTCGCCAATATGGACCTGAAATATCTGGAAGACCCGCAAAGTGTATATGGAGGGGCAGAGCAGATCCATACTATGGTGCGTACGGGCCTAGCGGAGGATATGCCGGAGGTGTATCAATTCCTGGATCAATTCAACTGGACCTCTGAAGATATGGAACAGGTTATGGTTGATATTCAGGCCGGAGCAGCACCGGAGGATGCAGCCAAGAGCTGGGTGGAAGAGCATGCCGATCAGGTGAATAGCTGGACCGTTCAGGCACAAAAATAGCATAAACGTGCGGCTTGTCCGCTTTTGCAGCAGATGAAGATGTATGCTATGATGAAAAGAACATATGGCTACAAAACTGTAACCGTCTTGAGGTGACCAACGAATCCGTCTCTTCTTAGCCGGAGCTTGTTCTTTACATACATCTTCATAAGCACCTTATAATCTTTGTTTAATAAACACCCCGTAAGGGGTGTTTTTCTTGAAAAATAAACTATATATAAGTACTTAGCGGAGCTGGTGAAGCAATAGCCGAGAAAGGAGACAGCTCCATGACAGAGACCATAAACACTTGGATTGATTGGCTGCTGCAAAGTCTGGGCCTAAGCGGTCCCTACATTCTACTGGCGACGATTCCTCTTACCCTGCTGCAGAGTTTATTCGGATTTTTTCCGCTGGCGGTACTGATTGTTCTCCATGTATCCGAATTTAATATCATTGGCGGAATGCTGGTCAGCTGGATGGCCTGCAATTTAGGCTCGATCCTCATTTATTTCCTGTTTCGCAGATTCCTGTTTGGCTGGTTCGACCGGAAATGGCGCTCCAAGCTGAAGCGTTATGACAAGTGGCAGCGTTATCTCGACCGGTACGGGATCTGGACACTGGTCCTGCTGCGTACCGTGCCCATTATGCCCAGCAATATTATTAATTTTATGTCCGCGGTTTCGCCGATTAAAGCCCGGGCTTATATCTGGGGCACGGTGCTTGGCAACCTGTCCTATATCTGGCTGTTTGGAACGATTGGTTCATCCCTTATTGTCCCGCGGGAGGAATGGAACGGGTTCCTGCTCTGGTATGCGGTATTCATTGCGGTTCTGCTTGGAATCTTTGTGCGTTTCCACTGGGGACATTTACAGGAGGATAAGCGGAAACGGATGGAGTAACATCATATTATCATCGTGTAAGAACGTTTCTTACAGTGCCTGCACTGGAGGGACGTTCTTCTTTTTTGCACTCTGTCTGAATACCCTATAGTAATTAGAGGCGGCTTGACCGCAGGGATTACCGGGAGGGACGAATAAAGCATGGGCAGAATTCGAAAATGGGGAAGCCGGAGAGCCGTGATGCCGAACCTGGGCCGCCTGCGGCTGCCGAAGGTGAGCTGGAACGGCTTGCCGAGACCGGCAGGGCGAAGCCCGGCATTCAAGGCGAAGCCGTCGAGAGCCGGAACTCCGCGACCGGCGGGGCGCAGTACGGCCTTTAAGGCAAGACCGCGGAGCTCCGTAAGCCGGCTGTCCGGCCAGGGCATGACCGACGGAGTCCAGGGCGGCGGGAAGCTGTTCAGGCTGGCGGGCGGCGGCAGGAAAGGGGGCGGCACCGGAGCTGCACCACGTCCTCGGAGGCGGGGGCGCTTCTGGCTCATTCTGAGCCTGGTGCTGGTACTGGGTGTGCTGCAGGGCCTGCGTTATGTGGAGAAGCATCTGCGTCCGCCGATCATCCACCTGGCCCAGATCCGGGTGAAGCAAATCGCCACGGAATCGATTAACAAGGCAATTACCTCCCAGGTTGCCGATGGGGGGGACGCGGAGGCGCTGATCGACTGGAAAACGGATAAGAACGGCAAAATATCAGGCTTCATGCTTAATTATAGAGAGCATATGCGGATCACCTCACAGGCGGCAGAAGTCATCCAGTCCACGCTGCAGGAGCTGCATAACCGGACAGAGCATATTCCGCTCGGCCAGGCGCTGGACAGTCCGCTCATTGCCTCCTTCGGTCCCGATGTTCCGATTAAGATTGAACCGCAGGGAGCGGTGAAGGTGGAGCTGAATACCCGCCAGAAAAATGCGGGTATTAATATGATTCTGGTCGAGGTATATATTCATATCGTTACCGAAGTCGCCGTCGTCGTTCCATTTGATATGGAGCCGCAGGTGGTGGATACAGAAATTCCTGTGTCTTATCTGATGGTTGTGGGAGATGTGCCGATGTATTATTACGACAACCAGGGCAAGCCTGTCGGTGAGAATGGCAGCAACGCGCCGGGGATTGCAATTCCGGCACCTGAACAGTCCGGAGCCAAGACTGGGGAAACGGATACCGGGTCAGATGCCGGGGAAAACGGAACAGGCGCGGATCAGGACTACGGTGCTGCAGACACACCGTCTTCCGGCAGCGGAAATTCAGGGAACGCGGGGAATGAGGTGAACAGCAGCACAGAGGGCAGCGGAGGGGAGTAACAACGCGGCGGTGGTGCTTGCTTAGGAGCGTAGGGACAGCGCTGCCCAAGTATTTGGAGAATGCTGTTCATGAATTAAACCTTGACGATTACACCGTTAAGGTTTAATTTTCAATAAATGGATAAAATAAGCCGTAAAACCATAAGTCTACGGTATATCCCCCTATAGGAAAAGAGGACAGGTCATGAACGGCTGTTTGTTCATTCACGGCTTCACCGGCGGCGAATATGAAATCTCCCCGTTATCACAGTTTATGGAGCAGCATAATTACCATTCCCGGACGTTTACATTGAAGGGCCATGGCGGCAGCAGACAGGATTTGCTTCAGTCAGACCGTTTTGACTGGCGGAAAAGTGCTGAAGATGAATTGAACAAGCTGCTTGAAGATTATGAGGCGGTTCACCTTATCGGTTTTTCCACCGGTGCGCTGATCGCCTCTCATCTGTCTGTGCAATATCCGGCCAATATCAAATCACTCACACTGCTCTCAACGCCTGTATTTCCGCTGAATCCGCTGGAGATTCTGAGAACGCTGGGCAGTCTGACCATGCTTAAGAATTACTTCAGCAAATTCGGCTCCACACCGGCAAAGGCTACCCGGGAGTTTCAGCGGCTCGTCCGTGAGAGCTTTGACATCTATCCGCAAATTACAATCCCCACCCTGATCGTGCAGGGCAAAAGGGACCACCTGGTAAAGACCAAAAGCGCAGGCTTTCTTAAGCAGACCATTCCCTCCGAACGCAAGCAGGTGCTCATGATAGAAAAAAGACGGCCATATGGTCTGCCATTGCAACGACAGTAAGCGGGTAATGAACGAAGTGCTGCAATTCATTGAAAGCTCGGGAGCTTCATGACGAGCATGGAACTTGGGGAACAGCGTTATGCCCCAGGAAGAGCCTATTTCACATCAGTCTGTGGAATAGGCTTTTGCTGTATGCAATACGTCTGAATTACATTGACAACATATCCAGCACATGTTAATTTCGATTGAGGGAAACCGGTTTCCTCAAATCGGTAAATAGTTCATTTTATATCAACAGAACCGGATCAATCATACCTTTAAAGGAGACTGTATAAATATGCCGAAACACTGGTTTTTCTATCATACTGCCGAAGACCCGTTTGCTTTTCCCGCCGGCCCAGGTGCATTGAAGCTGCGGTTATTCGTGCAAGGCGGCCAGCAGCTATGCTGTACCGTAATTCATTCCGACCGTTATGATTCACCCGGCAGTGAACAGCCGCTGCTGATGGAGCGGATCGGTTCTGCAGGTGCCTATGAGATTCATGAAGCCGTCATTTTAACGGAAACCGGTAAATGCAGATATTTGTTTCATGCCCAGAACCCGGCTGGTGAGTATGTATGGTACGGAGAGAGGGGAGTGGCTGTAAACAGAGAGCATGCGGGGGCTTTTCAGTATGCCTATATGCACAGGCCTGAGGCGCTGAAGCTGCCGTCATGGAGC
>NZ_LN831200.1:340574-346095 GCF_001368795.1 Paenibacillus ihuae | reverse complement strand
TGAAGCTGCCGTCATGGAGCACCGGGGCTGTAGTCTATCAGATTTATCCCAGCAGCTTCAACGAGGGAACTCTGCAGGGCATCACCGATAAAATACCCTATCTCCAGGAGCTGGGAGTAACCGCTGTATACATGACGCCTATCTTTGAGTCGCCCTCTGAACATAAATATAATACTTCGGATTATTACCGGATTGACCCGTCCTTTGGCAGCATAGACGACCTTAAGGCACTTGTTGAAGAAGCACACCGTCATGGCATTAAAGTATTGCTGGATGCGGTGTTCAACCATGCGGGAGATACGTTTTTTGCGTTCAGGGATGTCCTGGAGCATGGCGAGCAATCACGCTATAAAGACTGGTTCTTTATCCGTTCCTACCCGGTCCGTCAGCATCCCTCGCCTACCTATGAAACCTTCGCCAAAGCAGAAGCTTCTATGCCTAAGCTGAATATGGATAACCCCGAGACAGCTGATTATATGCTTGCTGTGGCTAAATATTGGGTACGTGAAACGGGAATCGACGGCTGGCGTCTGGATGTGGCGAATGAAGTGAACCCGCAGTTCTGGACACGGCTGCGCCGGGAGCTGAAAGCAGAGTTTCCCGAACTGCTGCTGATCGGGGAAATTATGCATGCATCCGGCCCTTGGCTAAGGGGAGACCAGTTTGACGGCGGTATGAATTATGTTCTGCGGGAGGCGGTGCTGGAGTTTTTTGCACTGCAGGCGGGCGGACCGGTGCGCTTTATGGAGCAGCTGCTTCATGCTGAAGCCCTATGCAACGATCAAGCCAACTCGGCCATGTTCCAGCTGCTCGGAAGCCATGATACAGAGCGTTTTCTGACAGCCTGCAAGGAGAATGGACGCGGCTGGGACCGGGAAGGCACGGCACTTCAGCGGATGAAGCTGGCTGTTTTTTTCCAGCTGACCTATATCGGCATTCCGATGATATATTACGGAGACGAGGTTGGCATGGAGGGAGCGACCGATCCGCACTGCCGGAAACCCATGCTCTGGCAGGCGCAGGAGCAGAATGCCGAGCTGCATGATTGGTACAAGAAGCTGATTACCCTGAGAAGACAGCATACCATCCTGCAAAAAGGTGAATTCCGCCCCTGGTTCACAGACGAAGTGCGGGGCGTGCTTGGCTTTGTCCGGCGCTATAAACAGGATAAGATCGGCGTGATCATTAACAATTCTCCGAACGCCTACCAGCTTGACCTTTGCAGCCTCCGTTCTGACAAAAATGTTCTGACCGACCTGCTCAGCGGGGCAACCATCCGGAATTCTGGCCGGATTCTTGCGGAGATTGAACCCTTCGGTTGTTTGCTGCTGTCCTGAAATCCGGCAGATTTAAGAATGCTTATTTACTCTTCTTATTTTTCCGGAGTGCCCGGTACTCCTGATTCTCCCACTGCTTCAGCAGCGGATACGGATCAAAGGCCCATTCCGTAGTCCCGCGGTCACGATAAATGCCGTAATGCAGATGCGGAGGGAATTTGCCTTGAGTGCCGGGGCTGCCGTAGCCGGAGCTGCCGACCCAGCCGATAATCTGGCCTGGTGTTACAATATCTCCGCGTGTGACCGACTTATCATACCCGGATAAGTGCGCGTAATAATGGTAGCGGTTCTCAATATCGCGGATACCGATCCGCCAGCCGCCGTAGCGGTTCCAGCCTTTAGTCTCAACGATGCCGAAGCAGGTGCTGCGTACAGGCAGGCCTTGAGGGGCAAAAAGATCCGTTCCTTCATGAATACGGGCGCCTCCCCAGCTTCTGCCTGTGCCCCAGGTGCTGCGGTAAGCATATTTATTTCCGAGGGGCAGCGGAAAGGCACTACCCGATAAATCCAGCCGTCCAAAATGCTCATACAGCTTGGCAAACTGGGCCACACGCTGGGCGGCACGGCCGTTATGATAATACTCCCAGACGCCGATACTGAAGTCATTGACTGAATTTCCGTATTTCAGCAGATGCCTTGCCATGCTGTAGAGCAAATCGGCATCGTTTGAAGAATCAGCTAGGCCATCTCCAGAACCGTCAACCCCCATTCCGCCAAAGAAACTGATCGAGTCCGGAGAATTATCAGCCTGGTCCGGATTCAACGGGCCGGACCATACCGGACCCGGAATGCTGATGGCGGTAATGCGGGAGGGTGCTAGTGCATCTGCGGGTGCTTTTTTCTTGGCGATGGTCCGTTCGTATTGATCAATCGCAGCGAAGCGGAACCAGGGAATACCGGTGGCTGCACTCATCTGCTCATACAATTCTTTTCGTGCTGCTGCAGGGTCAACTATGCCTGCTGCGGAAGAGCTGCCGGACTGGACTGCAGGAAGGCTGCCCCTCCGGGCGGCTTCAGCGGCGGCAGCCTGGCTTGCGCCCCACAGCATTGCGGCTGCGGACAGGCACAATACGGTTCTCCATGGTAGGGTCTTTTTGAACAAGGCCAGCATGATAACTACCTCCTATAATCCGGGCGTGGAATGGCGGCAACGGCCTTAGCTTAGGCAGCTGCCGGGTGTCTTGGTTATAGATTGGAGCAAAATGCTGTTTTTTATCCGTATCTGCCCAAGGTCCTGATCGGAGAGATAAAATTTAGTCAGGCAAATTTCACAAAAACAGGCAATTGCCTATTGCACATGCTATAATATGAGGCAGCAACTTTTAACCATGAGACTTATATTCAGGTGAAAGCGGGGTTCATTATTTTGACAAACCGAACAGCCAAACAGCCCAAGCCAGACTGGATTAGAATCAAGTTAACGACCGGTGATAATTATCAGGATATTAAAGGCATGATGCGGTCCAAAACTTTACATACCGTATGTGAAGAAGCGCGCTGCCCGAATATTTATGAATGCTGGGCGAACCGCACGGCAACCTTTATGATTCTCGGCGACATTTGTACACGTGCCTGCCGGTTCTGTGCTGTTAATACAGGCCAGCCCACGGAGCTTGATCTTCTCGAGCCGGAACGCGTTGCAGAAGCGGCAGAAGGTATGAAGCTTAAGCACTGTGTAGTAACTAGTGTAGCCCGTGATGATCTGAAGGATGGAGGCGCCAGTATCTTTGCCGAGACCGTGGCGGCTATCCGCAAGCGGCTTCCGTTATGCAGTGTTGAAGTGCTGATTCCTGATTTTCTCGGAGACCGGGAGAGTCTGGAGATTGTCATGAACAGCCGTCCGGATATTCTGAATCATAATATCGAAACGGTAGAGCGGATGTCTGACCGTGTACGGGCAAAAGCCAAGTACCGCCGGTCCCTGGAACTGCTGCGACGGGCCAAGGAGATGAAGCCTGATATTCCGACCAAATCGAGCATCATGCTTGGCGTAGGCGAGGAATGGGACGAGATCCTGCAGGCCATGGATGACCTCCGGGCAGTAGATTGTGATATATTGACTTTAGGGCAATACCTGCAGCCTTCCGACAAACATCTGGACGTGGTGAAATACTATCCGCCGGAAGAATTCGCTGCACTTAAGCAAGAGGGCCTGCAACGCGGCTTCAGTCATGTGGAAGCAGGACCGCTTGTCCGCAGCTCGTACCATGCGCACGATCAGGTCAAGTCCGCTGCTAAGACCCGTGAGGAGCGTTCTGTGAGCCTGTAAGGCTTGCGGATTTTTAAGGTTTAAGGTAATAAAGGTGGGGGTTGGAGCGCAAGCAATCAACTTGCTCCCGGGGTTTGCTACACCACCCGCGTTGATGGGAGTCATGGAGAGGGATTTTGGAATTGGAGGAGCGGCAGCGACCGTAGTTGTCTGATTTTATCAGACAATATAGATTGAACTTGATAAAATATTTTGGGAAAAGTGGCGGAGGGGAATTTTGGAACTGGAGGAGCGGTAGCGTCCGCCTTTGTCTTCAGATTTCTACCGCTGACAGCGGTTTAAATCAAGAAATCTGAAGACAACAGCGGCCGGAAGTCCAAACATTCTCTGCAGTCACGACTAATCCCTAAATAAAATCTCCACATGTTCACTCTAATCAGCGGTACACGCGGCTGGAAATCCAGTATTCATCGGAATGACAGGCTCCATCAACGCTCCCTCTCAGATAAAATGAAAGGCAGGCGACACACGCTTGATCGTTATAGGTGGAAAAGGTTACGAGCTGATGCTCGATCATAAAGACGGCTGGAACCCGGAGGCATTTCGCGGGCGTTACAGCGAGGTCCTGGACCGTTACGATTATATAATCGGTGACTGGGGCTACAGCCAGCTGCGCTTAAAGGGCTTTTACCGGGACAATCACCCTAAGGTGAACCGGGATACAGCGATTTCCGGCATGGTGGATTATATTAATGAGTATTGCAACTTTGGCTGTGCCTATTTTGTGCTGCATAAGCTGAAGGAACTGCCGAAAGAGGGAACCTTTAAGGATATTCTAATCAAAGAAATTACTGAACCCGGTACGGAAGAGCAGTCCTTAGAGGAATCTTCAGAGCCGTCGGCAACCATTAGAGAACAACGGGAAGCTCCGGCCAAATCCTCAACGAATCATTCTCCGGAACGGAATAAGGACGGAGGGGCTTCCTCCAGAGAGCATAATGGCAAGGATAGACCAGTTCGTGAGCATCAGAGCCGGAATCACCGGAATAAGGACACACAGGGCAAGAAGAACCATAAAGAGTCTCAAGGCAGGCAGCACAACCATCATTCGAATCACTCGCACAACCAGGCTTCTAATCCGCCGCAAAACCCTTCAAATTAACGGCGGTCTATCAAAAAGAGCACCCCATCAGCCATATAAATGGCGTGATGAGGTGCTCTTTTCGTCTTACTGGTTGATGAAAAAGTTATTTAACAGATAATTTCAATTGTTTAGTTGAAGCATTGTAGCTCCAAGTGAACGCGGGAAACTTCTTCGCGAAAGCACCAAGTTCAATCAATGTTTCATAGTCCTTGGAAATGGCATCTTTGGAGGCCAGCGTGAAGCCGAATGCTTTGCCGGCTCCGTTCGTGAGCAGTACTTTCTTGTTCTTGGCATCCCAAGTAATGTCACTTTCCACAAGCGCAGCGAGAACGCGTGCCGAAGCATACACCTTAGTTCCCTGCTTTACCAACCCAAGATTTCCGGCAAATGCATGACCATTAACATCCAGGATGTGGTTATCGCCGGCCAGAGTGATGCTGGTCAGACCTGCAATCTGCAGGGCGGTGATCAGCTGAGCCGTGGAGCCCTCTACTTCAATATCCGGAGCCAGTCCGATATGGTTGAAGTCTTCCTTATTCGGCGTTAGATACTTCATGGTGGTCAGCTTCAGCATATCGCCATTGGAGACAGGCAGAAGGCTCTGGATCCGGGCTTTACCGTAAGAACGGGTACCGACAATGGTTGCAAGCTTGTTGTCCCGTAAGGCGCCTGTCAATGCTTCAGAAGCGCTGGCAGTGTATTCATTGGTGAGTACAACTACCGGTACGCCAATTTTGCTGCCGGCAGTAATCGTTACCGGAGTCAGCGCACCGCTTTGATCGGAGGTGTACATCATGATCCCTGAATCTATGAATTTAGAGGCGATATTAT
>NZ_LN831200.1:322347-340548 GCF_001368795.1 Paenibacillus ihuae | reverse complement strand
CGATATTATAGGCCGAATCCATATAGCCGCCTGTATTATCGCGCAAATCCAGAACCAGTGAGTTCATTCCGGCTGCCCGCATGCTGTCAAGAACTTTAGAGAATTCTTCATCAGCACTCTGGCTGAAACCGGTAATCGTGATATAGGCGGTATGATCACCAATGATTTGTCCGGTGACTGAGGCCGATGTGATATCATTTCTGGTCACGCTGATGGTTTTGCTGGCACCGTTTCTGCTGATGAGCAGGGAAACCTTCGTTCCCGCGGTACCGGCGAGTTCATCGCCCGCAGTATCACTAACCGCAACGCCATTGATTTTGAGGATAGTGTCCCCGCGTTTCAGGCCGGCCTGCTCAGCCGGTGAACCCGCAATAACCTCTTCAATGTATAGCTCTTTAGTAACAGGAGTATATACCAGTCTGACACCGATGCCTACATATTCAAGGTCGACCATACTCTCAAACTCAGCGGCTTCTTCTTTGGTAAAGTAGGTGCTGTATGGATCCTCCAGTGTGTTAACCATTCCGTCAATCGCGCCGCGGATCAATGTATCGTGATCAACGCCTTCTACATTGTAGCTTTCTAAATATTGCATGATTTCATTAATCAGATCGGTATTTGAAGAGGTCTGCGTGCTGTCGGCTGCCAGAGCTGCCGGCGAGAACATGACAGACAGCGCCAGACAGCCGCTGAGAACAGCAGTGATCACTTTAGCTGATTTCATTAGTGGATGCACCCTTTGAGTTTATTTGGTAATGCGATTGTAATGCCTCCTGAGCTTGCTGCCAGTCTAATCAAGATAGTAGAAATCATCGATCGTCCAAGTCCCGCTCTCCGATTGATAGAACAAGAAGACCATTGGTTGTTCGTAGGTTTCACCAGTTCCGGCATCCTTTACAGTAACTTCAGCGTAAACAGCGGCTTCATCTGAAGCATAGTAGTAGATATTCGAGGTATTCAGTGTATATTTAAGATCATAATTGTCGAAAATATCCTGCAAATCTGCCTTGCTGGATGAATCATAGTCTTCTCCGTATGAGCTCATCTGGGCCATCGTTCCGTCGATGTTCTCACTCGTCATTGCCTGGAAATACTTGCTGAGATTGTCCTTGATGGTGGTTGCGTAGCCTTGCGGAATTTCGGCGGATTTCATGCCTTGTTCACGTGTCAGCAGAACGGTCTTTTCCTGAGTATTAATTTCGGAAATTTTCCATACACCATTGGTGCGGACGAGATTGTACAGGTATTCGACTTTCTCATCCGGGATATAATATCCGCCGGTCCGGATTTCTTTCTCGACGGTGTAGACAGTGGCTTCATCGCCTTGAATACTTAGGATTTTAAGAGTCTCAAGTGTAGTTTTCATGTCATAATTCTGGAAAAAGGAGTTCAAGGAAGAGACCTCATCCGTATAGCTGTCTCCGTCATCCACAAGGGAGTAATAGCTTACGGCTTTTTCCTCATTATAATATTGGACAGCCTGCTTGATGAGTGCTGTAATAGCTTTCTCATCACTTGCTGCTGTTGAGACAGCAGTGGTGATCTTCACACTTCTGTTAACAGCATCCCAGACCGCAGTGCCGCCGGTAGCCTCAGCTACAAAACGGAGCGGGACGTAGGTGGTGCCTTTGCTGGAAACAGGGGCTACTGTCAGTTTCTTAACCGTACCGTTGACGGATGCACGGTTGCTGCCGATTTTGAGGCTGATCGTAAGATTAGCGCCGGTACCGGTAACCGTTCCAGTCTTGGCATCCCATAACACCTGCATTCCAAGCTTTTCAAAAACAACCCGGAAAGGTACCAGTACAGAGTTATTATCAAGGTACGGGGCACCGGCAGGGAAGGTAAGACTGCTGCCGTTGACATAGACGGAGATCGGTTTGGCGGCGGCAAACGCAGGGACCGCAAGCACGAGAGCCAGTAGGCTTACTCCAATTAAGGACAATAGTTTTTTCAACAGTTTCTCTCTCCTTTAAGTAGCAACACTATGTAAAATAGGTTCATTATACCATTTGATTTTTCTCTATGTCTATCAATTCATGTCAGATAGAATAGAAAAGTTTGTAAAATTTACCTGCGCACAAAAGAGCCGGGATTGCTTGCATTTCCCGGCTAGTGAATCATAGGTGAGTCTGATCCTTAGATCAGAAAAGCTTCGCGGACACGGTTCCAGAAAGGGAACGGGCGGTACCGGGCAAAGCTTATTTTTTTGTCGGATACTTGGCAGCGGACAGAAATCAGATCATCCACAGGAATATTGTTATGGTCGACCGTCAGCAAAAGACGCTGATCCTTGCGCGAAAAAATGTCGCAGTGATGATGCTTGGGCAGCATAAGGGGCGAACCCATCGTACGGAATACTCGATTATTAATGGAAGCTATCTCGGCAATCTGCAGCGCTTCTATCGAAGGATGCACCATTGCGCCGCCAAGGCTTTTGTTATAGGCTGTACTGCCTGACGGTGTAGAAATGCACAGTCCGTCCCCGCGGAACATTTCGAAGGTAACATCATTGATATCCATCTGGATGACCACTGTTCCGTCAACACCCTTTAGGGTGAACTCATTAAGCGCAATATGGGAAGTGGAACCGGATTTCTTGTGAATTTCCAGCTCTAGCAGCGGATAGCGCACGATGAGCGGCTGATGTGGCGCTAAATCGGTTGTTCCGCACATATGGTCGATCAGGGCAGGCAGCTCCTCTGCCTTCCAATCTGCATAAAAGCCCAGATGGCCGGTGTGCACACCGACAAAAGCGAGATTGGGAATCTGATCGATAAACGTATGAAAGGCATGCAGCATGGTCCCGTCTCCGCCAATGGAGATGACGATTTCCGGAGACTCTGCATCCAGCTCCAGGTTACGCTCCGCCGCCAGCTTGTGAAACTGCTCCGCAAGTTTAATGGACAATTCGTCTCCGCGGTCCAGAACATAATATCTCAAGATGTACAGGCTCCTTTGTATGTTTCAGTCATACAACGATCATAATCAATCTTGACCTGGAACACAATATTTGAACCTGTAAAGAATCGACGCGGCGGTGTGCAGAATGCCTGAAGGGAATACTAATAGTCTGCTTATGGCCGCGGCCGGAGCAGCGGAGTTTTTCGCAGCAGCCAGACCAGTAGTGACAGCAGCAGGGCTGCTCCCAGCAGCACACCCAGCAGACCGAGGCTGGCGGCCAAGCCGGAGACCGGTGAAGAGGCGAATCCGGCAAAAACAGGTAAAGAGCTGAAGCCTGCAGACAGCCTGGAACCAACAACAGGTTTCCAGAGAAGGAGCAGCAAGACCGCCGACAGGAAAGCGTGCACCAGCCTTGCTGCCATAAAGGGCAGATAGCGCAGGCCTGTGCCGTTCAGAATGCTCGCCACCTGGGCGTGAACCGATAATCCGCCCCAAGAGAGGATGAAGGCTGCCGTCGCAGCTTTGAACTGCAGGGGTACAGAGGCAACGGCTTCACCGGCTGAACGGGCGCCTATCGTTACCTCGAAGAAGCCGCTGGCGAGTGCCGCTGACAGCCCGGGCGGGAAGCCCGCAAAGGACAGCAGGCTGCCAAGGACACTAAACAGGGCCGACATAATTCCGGCGCGGGTGAGCAGCTCCATTAGCACGTTGAAGAATACAACCAGTCCTCCAACGACAATAATAAGCTGCAGTGAGGACTGCACTGCGCTTTTGAGCAGCTCACCCAAACTCCGTCCGTCCCTGTGCCGGGCCTCAGCCATGGAGTTCAGCGCTAAGCGCAGCCTTCCTTGGCGCTGTCCCCCTGCAGCCTGTGGAAGCCCGGACGACTCGCCAGGTAGCGCAGATACGGCAGCGGACTTGTCCTGGCGGCCGTGAAAGGCCATCAGAAGACCCACGATCAATCCGCCGCCGTAGTGCGAGAGTGCCAGTACAAGCCCTAAGGAGGCATCGTGAAAAAAACCGACAGACACCGCTCCCAGAAGAAAAATCGGGTCCGATGAGGTCGTGAAGGCCACCAGCCGCTCGCCTTCCACCCGGCTGATCAGTTGCTGTTCGCGCAGCTTTGCGGTTAATTTGGCACCGACTGGATATCCTGATACGTATCCCATGGCCGCCACAAAACCGCCGCTGCCGGGGATATTGAACAGCGGGCGCATGAGCGGATCGAGCAGAGCTCCGAAAAGATGCACTACCCCGAAGCCAAGCAGCATTTCGGAAATGACAAAGAATGGAAACAGCGAAGGGAACAGCACGTCCCACCAGATGGCCAGCCCGCGCAGTGCTGCGGCAAGCGTGTTTGCCGGGTGCAGCAGCACCAGCAGCATACAGCCGGCCAGGAGCAGGCCCAGCAGCGGTCCGCCCAGCTTTTTCAAAGTCATAAGCAACGCCTCCCGGTCTATGGTTAGATGTATGCAGAAAGTAGGACAAACAGCACAAAAAAGTTCGGAAAGCGATTACAATTTTCTGTGATTTTCAGCTTGAATTATGGTATTATAAAATTAATTAGTGCACACCTATTTTATATTAATAATTAGGGATGGAGTGATGGTGATGAGTGTGGTTGCCGGAGTTCTCGTTTGTGCTTTTGTATATGTTATCCGGGTCTCGCTCGTCCCTCCAGGTGATGAGGAATTTAGGACCTATTAAATAACTCCCAAGGTGCTAAACTTAAGTTTAGCGCCTTTTTTTTTGGTATAATAAATTTAGCCGTACATTAATATGGAAGAAAGCTGGTAACCTCCGATGAATCCAAACGCTAGTCTATATGAGAACCTGGGGGGCGCTGAGGGACTTCACCGTCTGGTGGAAGTGTTTTATGCCAAGGTGCAGCTTCATCCGCAGCTAAGCCCGTTATTCCCTGCCGATATTACTCCTGTTATGGAAAAGCAGTATCAATTTCTCAGTCAGTTTTTTGGCGGGCCTGCACTATTCTCACAGCAGCATGGCCATCCGATGATGAGAGCAAGACATATGCATGTTCCGATTACACCGGAGCGTGCCGACGAATGGCTGGACTGTATGAAAGAGGCACTGGAGGAAACCGGTGTAGAGGAACCGCTCCGTTCATTTGTTTTGAACCGGCTTGCTGGACCCGCACATCATTTTGTCAACATGCCTGAGGAGTAAGGAGTAGTTGATCGCGAAAGGATGAGGGCATTTGACAGAGTTAGTCCCCCTGTATTCAATTAACGTAATTTGCAGCAACTGTGAGCATGAATTTTCCACCTCGCGGGTGCGCCCAAGCCTTAAAAGAGCGATACGCCGTGATGCAGATTTCTGCTCCTATTACAAAGATGAGAATCCCGATTATTATGTGGTGCGCGTCTGCCCGAAATGCGGGTTCGCCTCCACGGAGAATTCAGCCGACAAGCTGGCCGACTGGCAGCGCAAAGCATTTATCGAACAGGTAGGAAGCCGGTGGAAAAACCGCGATTTCGGCGGGAAACGCAACTGGGAAACCGCTCTTGAAACCTACAAGCTTGCGCTGATATGCGCTCAATGTATCCAGGACAAGGAACGGATTATTGCCAGCCATCTGCACCATATCGCCTGGATGTACCGTTATAAGGGGGAGACGGCGCTGGAGCAGCGTTTCCTGCGGTATTCCCTGGATGAGTATATCAAGGTATTTGAGAACGACGGAATGGGCGGCAATGATGCCCGCCTGATGTTTCTGATTGGTGAGCTGAACCGACGAATAGGGGAGTATTTGAACGCAGTGAAATGGTTCTCGCGTCTGATCAATGACCAGAGGATTATGGATGCAGCGATGATCCGGGCGGCCCGTGAGCAATGGACGCTGCTGCGCGAACAGATGCGCGGTGAAAATGTTGATCCGGACAGCATTCCCAATCTATAGCCGCTTGTAGCGGAGTGCAGGTATGTGCAGTCAAAAAAGCGCAAAACAGAGGGAGCCCTCTTTTGCGCTTTATAGCAGCTGTCATGATAACAGCGGTATATTGGGTTGTTTACTCCGATTACTCAGCGGACAACACGGTCAAACAGCAGATAGTCGGCGTCATTATCGATGACCGTCGGGCTTGTACTGCAGCAGGGGAAAACCAGCAGCTTTTTTTTGCCGTCGCGCACGAGCTGCAATTCCTTCGGCTTCATCGGCAAAAGTACATTTTCCTCGTTGCAGAACGGACAATATTGTACATACAGGTCACCATAAATAATGTCATAAGGCCAGGTATGGCTGAAAGGAATCATTCGGTTTCCTTCTCAGGTGATGCCTCTGTCCCGCTGGTACCTTCACTCTGCTTCTTGGATAATTCGGCGATTTTTTGCAGCAAAATATGTTGAGGCATATGCATCAAGTGTTCCAGGGGAACGCCCAGCTGTTTGGATAGGGTGATCGCTGTTTCCGGTGAAATTTGCAGTGGTTTCATGTTGCAGCCCTCCTAAGTTTAATGTTAGCTGTGGAGCCGCTGGCGCCACGCTTTTCGTAATTCACTTTACCATGGCTTCAGGCCAAATACAAAGAAAACCAGATGATAGCAAAGGAATGGTGGAAACCAATGAAACAACCGATATCGTTAACCTGGGATTTGGATTCTATTTTCCCGGGAGGCTCATCCTCTCCCCAGTTTGAGGACTTTCTTAAGAAGCTCGAAGCGGATATTGAATCTTTGCGCAAGCAGGTTGCTGGCGCAGAATCTCCTGCTGACGCAGACGCTACCACAGCACTGGATGGCGTAATCGAGCTGCTGCAGAGCTGCGCCGGCCGCCTGACTCAGGCAGCGGAGTTTACCGGCTGTCTGGGTGCCCAGAATCAGCAGGACAAAGGAGCTGTCCGGCTGTCCTCCAAAGTAACAGGGCTGGGCGCCGGGTTCGAGGGGATCAGCTCGCAGTTCGATAGTGTACTTCGCCAGACATCAGACGCGGTTTGGGCACAGTGGATGGCCCGTCCTGAGATTGCACCGCTCTCTTTCGTACTAAGTGAAAGCCGTGACCTGGCCCGTGAGAAGATGAGCCCGGAGCTGGAGAGCCTTGCGCTGGAGCTTGCCGTAGACGGCTATCATGGCTGGAGCGAGCATTATGAGACGATTGTAGGCTCGATCCAGATTCCCTTTGAAGACAAAGACGGAACGAAGCTGCTGTCTGTCGGCCAAGCGTTCAACAAGCTGAGCGATGACGATGCGAGTGTACGTGAGACCATGTTCCGCAAATGGGAAGAGACCTGGGCTGCTGCTGCGGATTACAGTGCCGACACCCTCAATCATCTGGCAGGCTTCCGCCTGATGCTGTACAAGGGAAGAGGCTGGGACGATGTGCTGAAGGAACCGCTTGGCATCAACCGGATGTCGCGTGCCACCTTGGATATGATGTGGGATGTAATTACCAGAAACAAACCTGCACTTGTATCGTATTTGCAGCGGAAAGCCAAGGTTCTCGGCAAGGATGCATTATCCTGGGTCGATGTTGATGCACCGGTCGGCAAATCCTCCGGCAAAATTCCTTATGAAGCAGCAGCAGCAGACATTGTAACGCAATTCCGCAAATTCAGTCCGAGGATGGCGGATTTTGCCGAGCATGCTTTCGACAATAACTGGATTGAGGTCGAAGACCGTCCGGCTAAGCGTCCAGGCGGCTTCTGTGTATCTTTCCCCGAGAGTAAGGAATCACGCATTTTTATGACCTATAGCGGCACGCCTTCCAATGTTTCGACACTGGCACACGAGCTGGGCCATGCTTATCACTCCTTCCTGCTCGATGACCAGCCGCTGTTCAATCAGAACTACGCGATGAATGTCGCGGAGACGGCCTCGACTTTTGCCGAAGTGATTGTAGCCGATGCTCAGGTGAAGGCATCCACTGAAGCTGATGAGAAGCTTGCATTGCTTGAAGCGAAAATTCAGAACAGCGTTGCCTTTTTCATGAATATCCACGCCCGTTTCCTGTTTGAGACCCGTTTCTACGAGAAGCGCAAAGAAGGTCTGGTTAATGCCGAAGAACTGTCGGCACTGATGGAAGAAGCCCAGAAGGAAGCCTTCTGCGGAGTGCTCTCTGAATATCATCCGCATTTCTGGGCGTCCAAGCTGCATTTCTACATCACGGATGTTCCGTTCTACAACTTCCCGTACACTGTCGGGTATATGTTCAGTACCGGGCTGTACCGGTTAGCCCTGCAAGAAGGTACATCGTTTGCAGATAAATATGATAACCTGCTGCGGGATACTGGCGTGATGACGCTGGAGGATCTGGTCTTGAGACATCTCGGCGTTGATCTTAAGAAGCCAGACTTCTGGCAGGGAGCTGTCGACTTGATCGTCGAAGATATTAACGAATTCCTGCGGATGACCGAGCAATTTGCTTAAATGTTTGTCAAAAGTTAGACAATTCATTTTTTTGAATAATGGTTTATAATGTTCAATCTATGTGTGAACGCGCAAAAGCCCCTGTTTAGGGGCTTTTTTTAACTGCTTTTTTGTCGAAAATAGTCGCTATATAACGGGAATCCTATTTATCAATAATGTAAATTGCGCATTTATAGGGACTTTCACCCAATTATGTTGAATAATGTTGTAGCGCTGAATTTAGTATCCTATAATGAGCCTAAAGCCTTATATAAGGCCTGCAAGACATAAATGCGAAGGTGTTTTTCTACAAAAACTGAATAAGCGGAGAAGCATTGCTGACAAAACTTAAGTTTATGCTTCTGCTAACAAAACTTTTAGGAGGAACAATATGCTACGGACGGAACAACTCTCACTGGCGAGACAGGTGGATTTAGTGTTTAAGGAACTGCAGGAGGAATTGTCAGGGCTAAATTCCGGTACGGTTTTTATGCAAATCAGGAATAATGTCATCGGCAAATTTGGTATCCGCCATAATCCGCTGTCCGGCCGCGGTGGCGCAATAACAGCTGAACATGATGGACTCAGCTCCGGCCAGCAATCCTCGTTCCGGCTTATGGCGCTGGAAAGCCTGAAATACAAACGGCGCTGGACACACGGCGAGATCAGCTATGAATTTGCGGTCCGCCAGGGAATGGTGGTTGTTGATGCTATTCTGGAGTCGAATTATAATATGGCCAATCTGATGATCCGCGCACCGAAAGGCCCGCATTCCGGTGATGCTTCCGATCAGTATTTCGGCTGAGCCATACATAGATCATTCCTTAGCAAAAAGCCCGCCTACGCTCCAACAAGAAGCGATAGACGGGCCGGAAAACTACTCCGTATCAGGTATTAGCCTGCCGGATAAATCCACTTAAAATAAGGCTACTACGAACGACCAGACAGTTGTTGTTCTGCCAGTTGTACCAGACGTTTGGTGATATATCCTCCCAAAGAACCTGTTTCGCGGGAAGTGTAGTTACCGTAGTAACCGTCTTGAGGAATCGTAACACCAAGCTCTTGTGCTGCTTCATATTTCAACTGCTGCAGCGCTGCATTCGCTTGTGGAACGACCAGGTTATTGGAACGGCTTCCACGACCTTGTTGACCTGCTTGACCCATGTTTGTTCACCTCCTTCGTCCGTTGTGAAGATAGTATGGGCGCAAGGAGAAGAATTCATGCACGAGATCAGAAGGTTTTAAGGATGGTAATTATATGAAGTTTAGAGCTTAGGATAGATCATTTCAAGGGTGCACGGCAAAGTCAGTGTCTCACCAGGATTTAGTGTAATTAATCCTGTGAAGGAATCATCCTGCTGAAGGTTTGGCGCATCAGGCAGCCAGGTATACGGTTCGGCACACAAATACTGTTCTGCCGGGCCTTTGGTATAAACCACCCAGTGGCGGAAATGGGCTCTGTCCGCAGTATAGCGGATCCCGTACCCGTCCTCGCGCATCAGCAGAGCTTCTGCCGGCTGTCTATCTCCAATCCTCAGTACAGTGTCCAGATCCGTACCCTTCAGGTTCATTCCCTGGTGTAAAGAATCTAGCGTCCCTAGAGGAAGCACTTTGCCGCTGGGCAGCAGCTCCGGGTTCAATTCGTAGATGCTTTCAACAGGCAGTCTTAGGTTCCAGCGCTCCGGTTCACCATCGATCATGAACCAGGTATGGTATCCAATTCCGAAAGGAATGCTGTTAGACCCTAAATGAGTAACCTTCAGCGTCTGCTGAAGCCGGGCATCCTGAAGCCGGAACGTCATTTCAAACCGCAGCGGCTCTGGAAATTGCTCCAACCAGTGGGCATCGTCCGCAGTGTTGAATTCCGTCGTTACCGCGCAGCCTTCTTCGTCCTCTTCGATATCGCTCACACACCAGGACTGCGTCCGGTGTAGGCCGTGGATATGGTTATATTCAGCTGTATTCTGATCGAACTGGTACAGGATGCCCTTGAACTCAAATTGTCCTTTGCGTATGCGCCCGGGGGGAACTAAAAGCGGGATGCCGAAATGATATGGCTTCTGCATATAATAAGCTAAGTCGCTTTCATCAGGCCTGCGCAGGATTTGCCGCTGTTCCTTGTGGTCCCATAAGGAAATGACGTTGTTTCCCAGCCGCGGCAAAAGCGTGACTTCCAGCTCGCGGCTATGCAGAATATAAGTGTCAAAACCGCCCCACTGCCCTTTGGTCACCTGTTTCATGAGAGATTGGCTCCTTTAACTTAACTTGATCGCAAAGAACACGAATATCCTTATCATAACAGATTTATGTACCCGTGGTTAGGCGATTTGACAACTTCTCTGTATCGCTCTATGATGAATGCATTAAGTTATGATGACAATGTGATGACAGGGACAAGTAAGCGGAAAGTGCACCTTCAGAAAGCCGGTGGTTGATGCGAACCGGTGGGACACTCCTGACTGAATGGACCCTTGAGCGCCGCGTTTGAACAGGCTGCAGGCCTTAGTAGACCGGACGGTTCTTCTCCGTTAACGGAAGCTAAGGCTGTTTGGAGGATATTTTTGAGGAATGTCCAAACAGCGAATAAGGGTGGCACCACGGTCTCACGTCCCTTGCGGATGTGGGACCTTTTTGCGTTCACGGAAAGCGGAATAAATTGATGGAGGTAGGTACTATTATGGCTAAAAAAGTATTGTCAGGCATTCAGCCCAGCGGTTCATTGACACTCGGTAATTATATCGGTGCTATTAAGAATTTCGTAAAACTGCAAAATGAGCACGAATGTTTCTTCATGGTGGTGGATCTGCACGCCATCACGGTCGCCCAGGATCCTGCGGCGCTCCGCGAGAATTCGGAATCGGTAGCGGCGCTTTATCTGGCTGCCGGCATTGATCCGAAAATCTCGAATGTCTACATGCAGTCGCATGTGCCTCAGCACGCAGAGCTGGGCTGGATCTTAACTACGCTGACCGCCATGGGCGAGCTGGAGCGCATGACACAGTTCAAGGACAAATCCTCCGGCAAAGACTCAGTCGGTGCGGGACTGTTCGTGTATCCGTCACTGATGGCCGCGGATATTCTGATCTATAATGCAGACCTGGTACCGGTTGGGGAAGACCAGAAGCAGCATCTGGAATTAACCCGTGATTTGGCGGGCCGCTTCAATCACCGGTTTGGAGATTTCTTTACTGTTCCTGAGCCTTATATTCCAGAAGTGGGTGCACGGATCATGTCGCTGGATGACGCCAGTAAAAAAATGAGCAAAAGCAATCCCAACGCCGGCAGCTATATCGCATTACTGGATACACCGGATATCATCCGCAAAAAAATCAGCCGTGCGACAACCGACTCGGGCCGTGAGGTTGTGTTCGATCCAGCGAACAAGCCGGAAATCAGCAATCTGATGAGCATTTATGCCGAGTGCTCCGGCATGAGTCTGCAGCAGATTGCCGACAAGTATGAAGGCCAAATGTACGGAGGCTTCAAGAAGGATCTTGGTGAGGTCCTGGTAGCTACGCTTGAGCCGCTGCAGCAGCGGTATCATGAGATCCGCAGCTCCGGCACCCTCAGTGACATCCTTGCTGAGGGGGCGGAACGCGCCCGCAATGTGGCTTCCCAGACCCTGGCCGGAGTTAAGGAGCGGATGGGCTTCCTGCCTTACCGTTAAGAGGACTGCTGCCTACTGTTCTCCTGTTTGCGTCTCAGCCGGGCCTTCAGGATAAACCCCCAGCCGATGTTAAGAACACACAGGACACCCAGCAGCAGTGCCAGCCAGATATTATAGCTGATACAGATGGAGGCGGCTGTAAGAATCAATATTGAAGAGGTTGCGAACCAGAGTGACAGACCTTTACCCATACATGCAGCCTTCCTTTCTATAATAGCAAGTGAATGAACCCGCAGCGCTCCCGCGCTGCGGGTTTTCTTTGACGTGGTTAATAGGTGGAAACGCTTTATGGTGATTGTGCCTTAAGCAGCGCCAGGCGTCAAGAGGGGGATAAAACAAAGCAGTGATCCTCCGGTTTCGGGAGGACCACTGCTTTGACGGCTGTTTAATTTTGCTCCTTAACTACAACTTCATCGAACCGGGGTCGATTGCAAACCGCTCGTCCAGCTTTTCGCTGCTGAGCCAGCCCACATAGGTGTTGAGCGGATGATACTGGCCGTCCATCACGAGCACCGCCACGAAAGGGAATTGCTTGCGGTGTAAATAACGCACATCTCCCCAGCGTACAATATAACCAGAGGTCAGTTCTTCAACCTCGGCTACGGCGTAAGAGGTAAAATAAAGAAAGGCCTGAATATCCGGATGTGACTTGGAATGCTCTACAGCGGGGTGAGTGGAGCACACCGCATGCTTGAACCATTCGAGACGTCCGCCATTCAGTAAACCGACATTGTAGCTGCCATCCGGTTTGGCTTTAACCACATTCCAGCGCGAAGGCGAGATCGTAGGGATGACGAAGTAGCGGTCACCCTGATCGTGGTGGACATCCTTATTTTTGATATTGCGTGTAATCCGAGCGTGCACAAGCGTCCGCCAGATGTAGTACACGGCCACGCAGATATACAGAACGATAAATAAGGGGGCCGGAGGAATAATCCCGCTAATCCAGAGAATAATCGCAGCCGCATGGCTGCCGAAGATAAATGGATCAAAGATATGGATAATGTTCCAGGCGATCCATTTCTCCGTAAACGGGCGTGCAGCTTGAGTTCCATAGGTATTGAACAGATCTGAGAACACATGGACGGCAACTCCGATGAAGCTCCAGAGGGCAATATGACTCAGGTTATGAAGATCTGTAAATCCGAATATCGGCCCGATGACAAGCGTAATCAGAGCCGGCCAGAGCAGCAGAAAGGGCAGAGAATGGGTGATTCCCCGGTGATTGCGGATGTACAGGGCGTTGTTCTTCAGACGCAGCGCAGTGTCAGCATCTGGGGCTTGAGAAGCCAGTACTGTGGCGATCATTACAGCACCAGCCAGCGTCGGCTGTGAGGCAACGGCAGGATCAACGAAAGAGAGTCCGGCGAGTCCGAGGCCCATTACAAAATGTGTTGCAGTATCCATTGGTCAGATCTCCTTTGTACGGAAGTTCCCTATTAATAACTACCCAATTTTACACCGACTTATTTAAGGGAAGAGAATAAATTTAGTCACTCAATTGTCAAATTGATGAACATCTTGGTCAATGATTGTCAAAGTCTTTCCTGGTTTGTTATGATAAAGTTAACAGCGGGGTGGATATCATTCTCAATTAAGAACGAAACAACCATTCTTAAACTCCGACGGATCGCTTAGAAGTCCCTTAGAAGGAGGAACACCATACGTGGACAATCAATTGAGATATTCCGATTCCGCAGCTGCTTCCGCCAAATCGCCCCGGGAAGGCGCCAGCTGGCGTGATTTCATTACAGTAACGAAGCCGGGCATTATCCGCTCTAACCTGATCGCTGCTTTTGCAGGATACTGGGTGGCCTCGGGCTGGAATGTAGAGTACGGTAAATTAATACTGACATTGCTTGGAACAATGCTGGTCATGGCTTCAGCCTGTGTGTTCAATAATTATTTTGACCGTGACCTGGATATGAAGATGGAGCGGACCCGCGAACGCGGACTGCCGACCGGCAGACTTAAGCCGAACACAGTGCTGCTCTATGCCATCGGGCTTGGTATTGCAGGTCTGGCTGTGTTGTTTGCTTTCTGCGGTGTGCTCGCCGGGCTGTTCGGCATTGTCGGCATGTTTGTTTATGTAGTAGTTTACACGCTTTGGCTTAAAAGAACATCTACATGGAGTACCTCGGTAGGAGCTATATCCGGAGCAATGCCTCCCGTGATCGGATATGTAGCGGTTACAGGCAAGGTGGATCTCGGGGCGTGGCTGCTCTTCGCCATGCTGTTCCTGTGGCAGCCGCCCCATTTCTGGGCGCTTGGCATCCGCCGCAAAGAAGAATACAGAGCGGCAGGTTTTCCGCTGCTGCCTGTAGTGAAGGGAGTCCGGCGGACCAAGTTCCAGATGATTCCTTATGTCGCGCTGCTGCTGCCTATTCCGGTGCTGATGTACATGTATGATTATGCAGGGATTTTTTACCTCTTTATATCTGCGGGCTTGTCCCTGGTTTGGCTGTATTTAACGCTGACCGGCTTCAAGGCGAAGGATGATGATGCCTGGGCCAAGAAGAATTTCTTTTTCTCCATTAATTACCTGACAGTCAGTCTGATCGTGCTTGTGCTGAATACGATTCACGGTTAAGAGGGGGAGAGGCACCTGTGCATACCTTGAAACGCTACAAATGGACCTGGCTGCTGCTGCTGATTGCGCTGGGTCTGGCGGTTTATTTAGCAGTCAATTCGCTGAGCTTTGCCAAAAGTAAACTGCCGGTGATCGGGGAGGTACAGGATTTCTCTCTGGAGAATGTGGACGGAAAGCTAGTCACGCTGGCCGATACGCAGGGGAAGGCGCGGCTGGTCTATTTCTTTTTTACGGAATGTCCGGATGTCTGTCCGATAACGACGTATATGCTGTCCGAAACCCAGGATTTGCTGGAAAAGGACGGCAGCTTCGGTAAGGACGTGAATTTATCTCCATATCCTTTGACCCGAAGAATGATACGCGTGAGGCGATCAAAACATTCGCTGACCGCTTCCATGTTAATTATGACGGCTGGTATTTTCTGCGCGGAGATCAGGAGCAAGTCCGTAAGCTTGCGGCGGATTCCTTCAAAGTTCTTATCTATGGGGACAACAAGGATAATTTCGCCCACGCCAATCTCATTGGACTGGTGGACCGGGACAATCAGCTCCGCGGGCTCTACGATGCCGGAGATTCGGAGAACGTAACGCCTGAGTTTCTTGCAGATGCATTGAACAAGCTGGCCCGCAATTAAATGATTCCTACATTAAAAAGCCTTGCTCGGCTCCGCTTCTTACGCGGCAGACCGGGCAAGGCTTTATTGTGCGGCTACGATTCCATAAAAGGAAGGGGCTGCGGATAGATGATATATTCCTCAAGCCCGGCTTTTTCGAGCTGGGTAATGCTGTATTCATCCGGAGTGCCCTCCACACCTGCATATCCTCTGCGGGTGTAAATATGAACGGCATCCGGAAAGGCGTCGCGCAGAATGCCGCGGATTTTTTTGCCTGAGCTGTCGTTATCCATGTAGAGATAGACGTCTCCATCACCGATTTTATGCCGCAGTGACTCCAGCTTGAGGGTGCTCAGTGTACCGAAGGTGCACAAAATGTCGACTTCCGGATCAAGCAGACGGCGTAATCGGCTCCGGTCGTTTTTGCCTTCGACAATGATGGTAATGGACATATGCAGTCGCCCCCGTAAGTAAAGTGATTATTACGTATTGTGCTTAGATATATTTTACCTAAGGTTCGTCATTTTTAACAGGGCGGCGCGTAAGAGCTGTTCATTCCCCGGGAAATGTCGTAAAAGAAAGATCACCCGGCCGCGGCCGGGTGATCCCCATACTAACCTAAAATAAAGAACTGAGTGTTTCCTAAGCAGCATGACTGTTCAGGCCGGTGCGGTAAGGTGCGGGCTTGTTATCCCCTCTAGGCGGAAGCAGGATAATGGCAGTCATCAGCAGCACAAAGGCAATGAAATAAGGGGATACGTAATCGCGCAGCTGTCCGGCTGCAACCGGTCCGGCAAAAGCGCCAAGGGACATTGCAATCGACTGCAGCGAGAACGTGCGGCCCAAGTGGCCGCCGCTGCCCAGACTGATGAACAGTGAAGCCATGGCCGGAAACAGCACGCCTTTTGCTGCACCGAGCAGGAAGAGCACGACACCTGGAGGAATGCTGGTAAATGCAGCCAGAGTAAAGAAGCATAGAGCCATACCGAGCAGCGCGGCGGCGATCCGGGCAGCCGGTGAGAGGCGGTTCAGAAAAAACAGGCTGAGCGTGGCTAGCGCCCCGAGACTCAGTAGGGAGAGCAGGATACCGGTGGAGACCATTCCGTCCTTTCCCTGGGACAGCGGCAGCTCGAAGAACAGCACCCCCTGGGAACAGGAGGCGAAGAAGGGCAGCAGATAATAGCGCTTTGTCACTTTGGCCTGAACAGGGGCCGGGCGGGCCGGTTTATCCTGTAAAGCTTGGGGCGCTGGAACAGGAGATAGTGCAGGGGAATGCTTCGGTACGCTGAATAAGGCCATGAGCCCGGTGGCGATCAATAGCCAGCCGAGGGTGCTGAACGTGCCGGAGTAGCCTGTCTTGTGCACAATGTAGGCTCCGGCTGCCGGAGACACTACCGAGGCCAGGGTGTGGATGATGCCATGTCCGGACATGTATTTGCCTTGTGTCTCCGCATCAGACGACAGGGAGGCCAGCAGCGTCATACAGGCAGGCGAGAGGAATGCCAGCGCAAAGCCGCTGGCTGCCCGCAGCATCAGCAGATGCCAAGGGAGTTGTGCATGGGCCTGCAGCAGCAGAATCACTCCGGCCGCCGTCAGGCTAAAGACGATATAGCGGCGGCTGCCATTGCGGTCAACCAGCACGCCGGCCAGCAGATTGCCGGGAAGGTGAGTCAGCGAATACATGCCCATCATCCAGCCGATGAAGGCCGGCCCCGCGCCGAGTGAGATTGCAAACGGAGTCAGAATGGGATACTGGGCGTGCAGATCAAAGAAGGCCAGAAACAAAAACAAATAGAGCCACAGTGCGGTTTTCACGGAATACACCTCCTAAAGGGCCGGGTCCTGTACCAGAGGGCACAGCCGGCTTATTCAATGCTAGGGATGGGATAAGGCCTACTTGTACTTTACGTGAGACCCTGGGGGCTTATACCAATTTATTCAGCTGCAGCGCATACGGCCAGGCAACCATGAATTATAAGAGACATTCATGTATAATAATTAATATTAATGAAGATCTTGAGGGGCTTGCTCCCTGATCGAACGAAATTTGTGATAGGGGTGTTGTAAAATTGATGGATCCGGCAGTGTGGTCACAATTTATTAGAGAGAACTGGCTTGTTATTGTAATAGCGCTTGTCCTGCTGTTTGCTGTAATTAATCTGGTCAAAACGGTACTCAAATGGGCAATTGTTATTGTTATCGTAGCCGGTCTGTTCATTTACAGCGGAGTTACGATGGATCAGCTCGGTAATGCTGTGAATAAGGTTGCGGACAGTACGGTAAGCACGCTGAAGAGCGAAGCACAGGAGGTCATGCTGAGCGAAGCCAAAGAAGCGAAATATACTTCAGGCGGTGACGGCACGTTTACCATTACAACGCCGAATCTGGAGGTGAAGGGAACAGCAGGAGAGGACAAGGTTGATGTGACCTTCCGCGGGGTTAGCCTTGGCAAGTGGAGTGTAACCGATACAACCAAAACCTTTATCGAAGAAGCCCGGAAGAACGGTAACTAAGCCGGGAATGAATTAAGATTGCTATATCAACGCTTAAATGGGCAGCGGGTGACAGAAAGGAGGTCAGAGTATGCTGAACAGCTGGATCGAAAGTCTTAGTGAGGCCAATGTCATCTCAATTATATTACTGCTAATTGTACTTTTCTCTCTCATGCAGGGCTGGAGCCGCGGATTCAGCCGGGCAGCAGGCGGTTTGTTCGGTCTTCTCGGAACGGGACTGCTTGCTGCGGCAGCTCTGGTAATCGCTGTTCCCGCAGCGCTCTATATCTCTCCCCGTGCCCAGGTCTGGGCTGCGGGAGTTGTGCTTCCGGATAGCCAGCTAAGCGGCTGGCAGCAGTTATACTACACCGCAGTATCGGTGCTGGAAGGCTCTCCGATGGTGCGTTTTTTTTTGCTGCTCCTTTTATGCTATAGTCTCATCCGCCCGCTGCTGGGTCTGCTCTTCCTGCTGCTGCCGTTTCGCCTGCCTAGACGGACAGTGAGGCCGCACGACAGGAAGATTACCCAGGCCAGCCGGCTAAGCGAGCGGTCATTGGACTTGCGATCGGGCTGGT
>NZ_LN831200.1:295694-322321 GCF_001368795.1 Paenibacillus ihuae | reverse complement strand
CGGGCTGGTGCTGGTTTTTGCCCTCTATATTGGAGTGGGAATGAATCCGGACAGCAGCTTCAGCCGCTATGTAGAAGCCTCTCCAATCTACAGCCAGAGCGCGGCTGCCGTGTTCGACCCGCTCGCCGGTGAGAAAGTGCGCAGCAGGCTGCCGGTTCTGACCAAAGCGGTGGCCGCAGAGATGAATGATATTCTCCGGCGGAAATATGAGGTTATCGATCATGATATTTCTGCGAATATCGCGGAGGCTGCTGCGGAAATAGCCAGTCCGGGCAAGGATGAGGAGCAAAAGGCCAAGCTGCTGTATGATTGGATAGGCTCGCGGATTTCTTATGACTATGCCAAGGCGGAGAACTATGAGCAGAACCGGATCTGGCATGAGCAGACGCCGCAGGATACGTTTGATACCCGGCTTGGTGTCTGTATAGACTATGCCCGGCTGTATGCGGTAATGGCCCGTTCGCAGGGACTTCAGGTGCGGGTCGTGACCGGACGGGGTTACGATGGACAAGGCGGATATGGACCTCATGCCTGGAATGAAGTGTATATCGCCCTCAGGCAGGCCTGGATTCCGCTGGATTCCACCTGGGCCTCCAGCGGGAACTGGTTTAACGTCAAGGATTTTGATAAAACCCACATGAAAGAGGATGTACTGTGACAAAGAGGCGGTACGCCGTGAATCTATGGTACAATTCGATAGGATAATACCCTGGATGCCATAAAGGTTTATTTAGGATGTAAAGGAGTGAAAAATTGTGAGTTTTTTCCGTAAGCAGGCCTCTCCGCCAGACGAAACCACCAGCAAGAGTTCACTTGGCCTGCGGATTAACGTGTTTTTCTTCAGCACGTTTATTATTTTTTGTGTCATTATCATTCGTCTTGCAGTCTTGCAGTTTGTGGAAGGCCCTACCTTGACTGAGGTAGAGACCAGCCGTGATACCAAGAATGTGCCGCTTGCGGCTATCCGGGGCGTCATTCGTGCAGCGGGAGGCGAAGAACTCGCTTATTCGACTTCAGTACAATCGCTGTACATTACGCTAACCAAAGAATATACTGCCAAAACCACAGACAAAGTTACTGGTGAAACAACACTGACCCCGGAAGCAAAAGCCAAAGGGGAGGCGCTTGCCGCCAGGCTGGTCGAGGATTTTCATAAATACGGTGATCCGAATGCAGCACAGCTGACGCAGGAGGATATCATCGATTCACTGGATCTGTATTTCAAAAAGTATTCGGGATTTATGGCTCGGCGGATTAAGGCGGGGCTGACTTCAGATGAAGTAGCCTATTTTATGGAGCATAAAAGCGAATATCCGGGTCTGGAAATTGTCGAGGAGAGCAGCCGCCACTATGACAAGGATACGGTAGCAGTGCAGACGATCGGCTATATTAAGCCGTTTAAATCCTCAAGCAGTCTGGATATTTATAAGAATATTCAATCGGCCATGAAGAAGATTGATGCTGATCCCGGCCTGAGCTATAAAGATGATGAATTTGTCGGATTCGACGGGCTTGAACTGCAGTATCAGCGCGAGCTCCGCGGCAAAAACGGCTATCAGGTTATTTCGATTAATCCACAGAATATGGCTGAAAAGGTTGAAGAGGTTGTGCCACCTGTCAAAGGCAACGATATTTGGACCACGATTAATAAAAACATACAGCTGAAAACGGAACAGGCCATTACGGATCAAATCAGCTGGCTGCATACCCATTCTGTCCAAGGGCAGACCCATCCGGATGCACTGACCGGTTACGCGGTTGCGATGGAGGTAGACACCGGAAATATCGTTGCCATGGCGAGTATGCCGGACTACGATACCAATGTATGGACAGCTGAAAAGATGGACACCGATGTGTGGAATAAGATCATGGGCAATTATCAGAACGGAACGATTACCCCCTATTCTTCGGGGATGTCGGGCCATGAATTTGGTTCTACGGTGCTGCTCGGCTCCACGATCAAGCCGCTGAGTGTGCTGATTGGTCTGAATGAAGGTTTCTTTTCCACTTCAACGGTATATAACGATAAGGGTATTGCTTATTTCGGTAAAAATGATAATGCTTCGGTGCGCAACGCTTCGGGTCACGTATACGGTTCGATGGACCCGGCGAGAGCGATTGAGAAATCCTCTAACGTCTTCATGGTCGATATGGTCGGCAAGAAGCTGTGGGAGAAATACCAGAGCAGCGGGATCGAAGTCTGGGATAAATATATGAAGGAATTCGGTCTGGGCGTCTCGACGCAAAGCGGATTGCCTAGAGAGTATCTGGGCCAGATCAACTATACCAATACTGAAGCAGCCGGCAGTGCGCAAGCCGCATTGATCTATGCTTCGTTTGGCCAGCAGGGGCGCTATACAGTGCTTCAGCTTGCCCAATATGCTTCGACACTGGCGAATGAAGGCGTGCGGATTAAACCGCAGCTGGTCAGCAAAATTACAGACTCCGAAGGCCAAACGGTTAAAGAGTTCGGGCGTCAGGTCCTGGATGAGGTAACCACCTTCGATAAGTCCTTTTGGAATGAGATCAAAAAAGGTATGAACAGTGACGTTACTGCGTTCACTGATTTCCCTTATGATTTTGCCCGCAAAACAGGGACCTCGCAGCAAACGGACAGAACCAATAAAAACCGCGATAACGGGGTATTTATTGCTTTTGCTCCGCGCGAGAATCCGAAGCTTGCTGTTGCTGTAGTCATTCCTGAGGGCGGCTTCGGTTCCAACAGCGCAGCACCGGTTGCCCGTAAAATTTTCGATGCTTATGACTGGGAATATGGTCTGGATGGGGTGCCGAAGAAAACGCTGCAGTCTGCAGATTCTGCTGCCGATGGGGTGGGTGCTGGGACAGAGGGAACGGATGCAGACGCAACAGGAGCAGCAGATGCAACCAATTAAGGATATACAAATTAGCCCTTCAATTTATATAGGGCATACAAGAAATGGAGGGGTGGCAATGACTGCCAAATACCGCCTGCTTGCACTGGATATGGACGGAACCTTACTGAATGACGATCAAGTGATTACCCCGAAAACGGTGGAATGGATTACAAAAGCGGTCGATGCCGGCGTTCACGTCTGCCTCTCTACCGGGCGGGCGTTCAGAAGCGCCATGCCTTACGCGGAGCAGCTTGGCCTTAAGACACCAATGATCACCGTTAACGGCAGCGAGATCTGGCGCGAGCCCTATGAGTTATTCCGCCGCTCCCTGATGGATCCTGCGCTGATTGAACAGCTGTATAAGATTGCAGAGGAATATGGCATCTGGTTCTGGGCTTACTCCACTGAGCAGGTCTACAACCGCAAGAATTGGGACGGGGACATTACGGGCAGAGAATGGCTTAAATTCGGCTATTCTACGGAAGATGATGAGATCCGCCATAAACTGCTGATGCAGCTTCAGGATCTGGGAGGACTGGAAATTACCAATTCCACCCCGCATAATCTGGAGATCAATCCGCTTGGCGTGAACAAGGCTTACGGGATCGGTGAAGTCTGTAAGCTTCTCGGCATCGAGATGAACGAGGTGGTTGCAGTTGGCGACAGCCTTAACGATCTGGCGGCTATCCAGCAGGCCGGGCTCGGCGTTGCTATGGGCAACGCCCAGAAGACCGTACAGCAGGAGGCGGACGCTGTAGTCGCCACGAACAACGAGGACGGCATTGCGGAAGTCATTGAGAAATATATTTTAAGCGAAGTAAATCAAGGAAGCTGATACCCGCCAGTTGAATAGTATTAATGGGAAAACCTCCAGCTATTTTCTCCATTTTTGCTGCAAAGCAGCATTTAGTTGGAAAACCTCCCTTTAATTCCTCCGAAAAACGCTCATTTGCTGGACAACGGAAGAATTAAGTGGAGGAAATCCTCATATGGTTTCATTCCTCCTTCGTCAGGAGAAATATAAGTGGAGGAAATCCCGCTATTGGACCGTCAAATTTGTGTATGCTTCCGATGCGAGTTTTGCGAAGTAATATCAGTGAAGTGTATGCTATCAAAACGAAGAGTACGCTTCGAAGGAAGTTTGCGAAGGATATCCAAGAAGCGGATGCTATCAAAACTTAGGGGATGAACGTATGGCAATCCTGGGTTGGATTCTGATCATTGCTTTGTTTGCTGTAGGGCTGGCCGGGGCGGTATATCCGATACTGCCTGGTGCGCTGGCGATTTATCTGGCCTTTTTTGTGTACGGATGGTTCTTCTCCTTCCATTCCTTCGGCGCATTTTTCTGGATTATCCAGACGCTGATTGTGGTCGTATTGTTTGTGGCTGATTATATCGTCGGAGCCTGGGGTGTCAAGAAATTCGGGGGCTCACGCGCTTCAGTCATCGGCAGTACAATTGGGTTAATCGTAGGCCCATTCGTGATTCCGGCCTTCGGCCTGATCATCGGCCCGTTCGTGGGCGCATTTGTCGGAGAGCTGATCGTGGGCGCAAATCCCGGCAAAGCGGTCAAGGTCAGTTTCGGTTCCTTGCTTGGCTTATTTACCAGCACGGTTGTCAAAGTGATATTGCAGATTGTTATGGTGGTCCTATTCTTTATCTGGATCAGTGTGTATTAAATTAACAGAGAAGAAGGCGAAACAGTTTGTCGAAGAAAGAGTCTTTTGTCAAAGGTACGCTTATTCTGGCCGCAGCCGCGCTTGTGGCCCGCGTACTGGGTCTGGTACAGCGGGTTCCGCTGGACCATATATTCGATGATATCGGGCGGGCATCCTTCGGGGTGTCCAACAATATTTACTTAATGTTGCTAACCGTAGCTACTGCCGGCATTCCAAGTACCCTAAGTAAAATGGTTTCGGAGCGGTATGCATTGAACCGCCCGGAAGAGGCAAGACAAGTGTACCATGCAGCGCTCCTCTTCTCGGTCGCGGCCGGTGTCATTATGACCCTGCTGCTATACTTCGGAGCGCCGTTTTATGCCACTCATATCGCCGATGTACCCGAATCAGCGATGGCGGTCAGAGCGATCGCACCAGCACTGCTTTTATTCCCGGCCATAGCCATGATGCGGGGGTATTTCCAAGGCCGTAATAATATGATGGCCGGCGGGATTTCTCAGATCGTGGAGCAGGTTGCACGGGTGTTAACAGCTATTTTACTCGCCTATATTTTACTGCAGCAAGGTTATAACAATACCGTTATCTCTGCGGGGGCTTCCTTCGGCAGTGTGCTGGGAAGTATAGCGGCATTCGCTGTAATGATTTATTTTGCAATGAAGCTGCGCCGTGCGGATAAGGAGCAGAATCTGAATTATAATTCAGCCGAGAAGCTGCCTATCTGGAGTATATACAAAGATATTTTTACCTTGTCCATTCCAATCGTGCTATCTTCCCTTACTATTCCTGTAGTAAATGTTATTGATACATCGCTTGCGGTTCCCCTGTTAATTGATCAGATCGGACGGGAGAGTGCGACAGAGGCACTGGGTATCTTAACTACCCGGGCCCAAAGTGTAGCTGGCATACCTCCGGTTCTGGCCATCGCACTGGGAACATCGCTGATTCCGATTATTTCGGCAGCTTACGCCCGACGTGATGAAGTTCATCTTAAGCGTCAGATTACGTTGGCTTTGCGTATATCCATTCTGACGGGTATGCCGATTGTATTGGCACTCTCTGTGGCTGCCTATTCCGTGAACGGACTGCTGTTTTCCGGTCTGGACGGCAGCGGAATCGTCGCCATGCTGACGATCGGGACGATTTTCCAGATTACGATGATGACGACCAACTCGATCCTGCTGGGGATGGGGAAATCGCGGATCTCCATGTATTATGTGCTTGCCGGGATTCTCGTGAAGCTTGCGGGCAGCTTCCTGCTCAGCAAGGTATTCGGTATTTACGGTATTATCGGTGCAACGGCACTCTGCTTTATCGTCATTACTTTGCTGAATCTGCGGATGCTTAAATCGATTGTGCCCTTTGAGATTATGGGCAAACGCTGGGGCGGCTTCGCCGTTGCCGTACTGGCGTCCGGCGGGATTGGCTACAGCCTGAACGAAGCGGGTGTTATGCTTACCCACTTCATGCCTGCACGCGTTGCTTTCCTTATTACCTGTCTGGTTGTAGGTGCGGCGGTTGTAATCATTTATCTGGTCCTGCTGATTGTTCTGGGTGTGCTCAGCCGGCAGGAGATTGCCGGTTATCCGCGTGTTCTGCAGAAAGTGCTGAACCCGCTGATGAAACTGCAGCCTGCTCGGGTACGTACAAACGAATAATGCTGTGATATTTGTTTTAATTTGTCTTTTTCAATTGACTTCCTGAGCACAATTTGCTTCACTTAGAGAGAAAGGCAAGTATACAGTTTAACCCAGAAAGGATTGAACCTTAATGGATAAAATCTCTTCCCCTGCGGAATTTCAGGTGGCTATTCAATCGCCACGCTTAACCGTTGCCGTGTTCAAAGCCGACTGGTGCTCCGATTGCAAATTTATCGACCCGTTTATGCCGGAGGTTGAACAGAAGTATGAAAACCGCCTCACGCTGGTTGAAGTCGACGTAGACGCTGTCGGTGATGTCAGCCAGGAACAGAATATCCTGGGCATTCCAAGCTTTGTCGCTTACAGCGATGGCCGGGAACTTGTGCGCTTCGTGAACAAGCTGCGCAAATCCCGTGAGGAAATCGAGAATTTCCTGAACAGAGCCCTCGAGGTTTATCTGAGTATTCACAAGTAATGAAGCCTGAAGCACCGCTTTCGCCCTACCAGAGCAGAAGCGGTGTTTTTTTCAATCTCTCTATGAATTCTTCCATCCATTCCTACAAATGCGGGTGATCCAATTGACGACAACACATTTGAAATGGCTCAGCTACATAACCTGCCTCATTATGTTCCTCGCCTTGTTCGGAGGCGCCGTAGTAACCAAGACTGGCTCAGGGCTGGAATGCGGAAATGAATGGCCGCTGTGCCATGGTAAGCTGATTCCGGCTTATACAATCGGCTCGCTGATTGAATATACCCACCGTCTGTTCAGCGGATTGGCGGGTCTATTATCACTGGCCTCCGTGTATGCCTTCTGGCGTTATGGACGGAAGCAGAAGGATTTATTGGTGTATGCCTTGTTAACGCTCCTGTTCGTTGTTGTGCAGGGCGGAATGGGAGCGCTTGCGGTAATCAAATCCCAGTCTGCTGCGGTAATGGCGCTGCATATGGGCTTCTCTTTGATAGCGTTTGCAAGCTCACTAATGCTGGCTCTGGGTACGAAACGAAGTCTTGAATCCGGGGAAGAAAACGATAGCCGGGGGCCAGCAGTCAGCCGGGGCTTCCGCAACTTAACGTGGATTACAGCGTTATATTCTTATATCGTTGTCTATATCGGGGCTTATGTCAGCCATACAGATTCACAGGGAGGCTGCTCCGGCTGGCCGCTCTGTAACGGGGAATGGGTTCCCGAGCTTTCAGGCGGCGTGGGCATCGTGTTTATGCACCGGATCGCAGCGGCACTGCTGTTTCTTCTGGTGGCTGTACTAGGCCACTTGGCGTTCTGGAGGTACAAAGGACTGGCTGAGCTGAGAGCGCTTGGCGTTAGTGCCGTTACACTCTGCCTGCTGCAGGTATTGAGCGGTGCAGCTGTAGTTCATACGCTGTATAACGAGAGATTGTACATATTTGCCGCATTGGCCCACATCCTGCTGATTGCCGGATTGTTTGGTGTACTTTGCTACATGAGTGTACGTGTGTGGCAGCTTAGTAAATTGAAAAAGTAATCTGCCATGTTCGAGGAGGAACAATATAGTGGGATACAGAAATTTGCGCCAGTGGATCGAGCAGCTTCGCAAAGACAAGGATCTTGCCGTAATTGAAACTCAGGTAGACCCTTATCTGGAGCTTCCGGAGATTCACCGGCGTGTTGCACGGGAGGAAGGGCCGGCATTGTTATTTACCAATGTAAAAGGAACGCCGTTTCCCGTAGCGACTAATCTATTCGGGACTGCCCAGCGGGTCGAGAGAGCATTTGGCAGCCGTCCGGAGCAGCTAGTAAAAGCGCTGATGGGTGCAGCTGAAACGCTGCTTCCGCCTACACTCACCAGCCTGTGGAAGGAAAAAGCACTGATTTTCGACCTGCTGAAAGTGGGAACCAGACATGTGCCGCAGGGTGAGGCTCCGGTGCTGGGGGTATGCCGTACTTCCGATCCGCTTCGCGAGCTGCCGCGTGTAACAAGCTGGCAGGAATCGGAAGGAGCTTATATTACCCTTCCGCTAGTCTACACAGAAAGCTTGAACAATCCGCAGAAGCATAACCTTGGAATGCACCGGATCCAAATCATTGATGACAGTACGGCAGGTATTCACTGGCAAAAGCATAAAGGAGCCGGACTGTATCATCAGGAGACCGAGCATCAGGGGGAAGCGCTGCCGGTATCTGTATTCATCGGCGGCCCCCCGGCGCTGATTGCTGCAGCAAGCGCTCCCGGACCGGCATGGCTCCCGGATCTGGTATTCGCATCGATGGTCCTGGGCGGAAAACTGCTAATGGTCAAAGATCCGCTGGGCGGACACTCCATCCCGGCTGAAGCGGAATTTGCGCTCCGCGGACTGGTCTCTCCGTATGGGCAGAGTCAGGCGGGCGCTTTTATCAAGAATGATAATTATCATTTCCCGCAGCATATTGCCCCCGTAATGCATGTGCAGCGGATGTGGCACCGCAAGGACGCGATTTACCCCGCGACGATTGCCGTCACTCCGCGTGAAGAGAATTACTACTTAGTCGATTTTCTCCAGCAGGTGCTATCCCCTGTCCATCATTTGACTATGCCGTCGGTCCATGCTTTCTGGACTTATTCTGAATCTGGCCCGGATGGATTGGCTGCCGCGGTTGTTCAGGATAGTTCACCACAGGATGCTCTGGGTACGGCTTTCCGCATTTTGGGGGAGCGGCAGCTGTCGGTTAGTCGGTTCCTGCTGCTGACGAGCGAGCCGGCCGCTTTTTCCGATTTCCCTAAATTGCTGGAAGCTGTGCTGGAACGGTTCAACCCGGGGACAGATCTGCATGTGTTTAGAAGTACAGCGCGAGTGAGGCCGGAACCGGCTGAACGTACACCCGCCCCGGACAGTCAAGCTGTGATTATAGGTATCGGACACGCGGTGCGTGAGCTTCCCCGTACTTACACGGAAGGCCTCCTGCCAGGAATTACAGAAGCCATTCCGTATTGCGGCGGATGTTTAATCGTTTCCGGTGCATCCTATGAAGAAGATCCTGAGCTTCCGGTCCGGCTGAACACTGCGCTGCGCGAACGGAATACAGCCTGGCCGCTGGTGATTATCGTGGAACACGCTGCGGTGACAGTCCGTACACAGACCTCTTTTCTCTGGACAGTGTTCACCCGGTTCAATCCGGCTGACGATATCTACGCAGAAGCCGAAGTGAAGCAGCACCACATCGGCTACAAGCTGCCCATTGTGATCGATGCACGTATGAAGTCTGGTGATGATGAAGAGCAATCGCCATGCACGAGTACGCTGGATATGGTGGACCGCAATTGGAGCAGCTATTTCCGGCAGGGATAGTATACATTTTTCTTTATTTTGAGGGGGATAAGACATGCTGCGGGTATTACTGGGAGAACCTCCGCGCCAGAACAGCGGCGTGCTCGCTGATGCGATGGATAACATGGCAAAAGTGGCGTCCATGCTGCGCAAGGAGATGAACGCACATGAAGACCGCAACCATGAATACCGTAAGTTGGAAATCTGGACACGCGGGCTAATCTCCTCACTGGATGAACTGGAGCAGAGCTGGTTCGCGGCCGCCTTTTACCGCAAATCGGTGGTTGCCGGGTATATGGATGATATGTCGGTAACGGAGCAGGGCGAATATGCCCGTTATGTTTATTTCTATAAAAACGGCTTTATTCGTGTCTTTTCCCTGCTGGACAAGCTGGGAACGGTGCTGAACAGCCTGTATAATCTGAATACAAGCCAGACCAAAGCCCACTTCTCCTATTTCACGGTACTGCGGCAGTTCCAGCTGCTCAAAGAGCATACCCCGCTGGCGGATGAACTGGAGAATATTAAGAACTCTTACCGGGAGCCGCTGCAGAATCTGCGCAAACGACGCAATGCAGAAATTCATTATATGAATGCCGAAATGCAGGATGATCTCTGGCAGAGGCATCAGGGGCTGCACGACAAAATTCAACTTGAGGATCTGGACAGTCATCTGGAGGATTTGAGGCAGGGTTTGGAGATGGTCTGCAAATCTTTATGTGCCGCCTTCCGGTACAGTAATGAGCAGTGGCACAAGAATGCCTCCAGCCAAAAGCGGGTGTGAAGACAGACTCACGTTAAAGCGTAAAAATCTTCCTTTGACAAAAAACCTGAAACTCACTATACTTAGGCTTGCATTATACTCTTACATCCTAAGATAACTATACGGCACTAATTTCATATCATAATCTTATCGAGAGCGGCGGAGGGATAGGCCCGATGAAGCCCGGCAACCGATTTGTATCCAGTAAAGAAACTGTACTGAGTACAAGTGTCATGGTGCTAATTCCTACAATGGCGCGGGTAAACGCCGTTGGCAGATGAGAAGGCATTGTAACTAAACGCACAGGGCCTCTTGCGATCTGCAACCGATCGTAAGGGGCTTTTTTGATACATGGAAATATGCATTAAGGGGGAACGACAGAAATTGATAGAGTTAAAAGAGTTGACTAAGGTATACGGAAAAGGAAGCAAAGCTGCTGTGGCGCTCTCGGGCTTAAATCTGTCCATTCAAAAGGGCGAGATCTTCGGCGTGATCGGTCATTCCGGTGCAGGCAAAAGCACGCTGATCCGCTGCATCAATCTGCTGGAGCGCCCGACGAAAGGTGAGGTCTGGGTGGATGGCGTCGAGTTGACCAGCCTCAGCCAGGGCCAGCTGCAGGAGAAGCGGCGCAAGATCGGGATGATCTTTCAGCACTTTAATCTGTTGTCTTCTGCTACAGTATATGACAATATCGCTTTTCCGCTGCGTCTGGCCGGTACGCCAAAGGCGGACATTGAACGCAAGGTCAAGGATCTGCTGGTTCTGGTCGGACTTGAGCAGCACCGGAACAAATATCCGGCCCAGCTCTCAGGCGGACAAAAACAGCGGGTTGGCGTAGCCCGTGCGCTCGCCAGTGATCCGGATGTACTTCTCTGCGATGAAGCGACCTCGGCGCTGGATCCGCAGACCACTGACTCCATTCTGCGGCTGCTGCTGGACATTAACCGGAAGTTTCATCTGACCATTGTACTGATTACCCATGAGATGCATGTCATTCAGAGTATCTGCGACCGGGTAGCGGTTATTCATGGCGGTGGAATTGTTGAACAGGGTGAGGTGGCGGAGGTGTTCCTGAAGCCGAAGCATGAGGTGACAAAGGACTTTATCCGTAGTGAAACCCAGCAGGACGGTCCGCTAAGAGCGGCTATAGAAGCGGTAAACGGAGAGAACACCAAAGCGGTCAAAATCACTTTTCTCGGACAAAAAACCTACGAGTCTACGTTATCCCACGTTGTGCGCGGCACAGGCGTCAGCTTTGCGATTCTTCAGGGTACGATCTCGACCATTAAAGATGTGCCTTACGGCCAGCTGATTGTCCGCTTTGAAGGATCGATTGAGGCGATTGATGCTACCCTGGCGGAGCTTGCGGCACAAGGTCTTGATGTGGAGGTGATTTCGTAATGGCCGGCTTGAATTTTAATGATATCAATTGGGAAGAAATGCTGGATGCATCCGTAGCCACACTAAAAATGTTAGCTTATTCCGGAATATTCACAATTATTCTTGGTTTACCACTCGGAATTGTGTTATATTTATGGGGGAAGTCGAAAAACAGCTTTATCAGAGCAGTTTACTCGGTATTATCTCTGCTCGTTAACATCCTGCGGTCCGTTCCATTCCTGATTCTGATGGTGGCTCTGATTCCGCTAAGTAAGACGATCATGGGCACCTCGATTGGTGTACTAGGAACGATTCCGGCGCTGGTCATCGGTGCGGCTTCCGTTTTTTGCCAGACTGGTCGAGACGGCACTCCGTGAGGTTGACCGGGGGGTAATTGAAGCGGCACAAGGCATGGGAGCCTCTACAGGGCAGATTGTGCTGCGCGTTCTTTTGCCGGAGGCCCGTCCAGGTTTACTGGCCGGAGTGACGATTACACTCGTAACCCTCGTCTCCTATACAGCCATGTCGGGGATGATCGGCGGCGGCGGTCTTGGTGACTTGGCAATCCGTTACGGCTACTACCGGTATGAGAAAGAAGTTATGATTATCTCTGTAGTGCTGATGGTTATACTAGTGCAGCTGCTGCAAATGGTCGGTGACCGGCTGGTTCAATATTTTACCCGGAAATAAGGTACTTCCAGATATAGCCTTATTCATACACACATATTAGAGGGGGATTTACTGATGAAAAAAGTACTTTTGACGTTCTTTAGCTTGACCTTAGTACTCGTGCTGGCAGCTTGCGGCAACAATAATAGTGCCAATAATGCTGCGAACTCCGCGGCAACGAATGCACCGGCGGCAGATACTTCCGCAGAACCTACCACTGAACCTGCAGCAGAACCGGTAACACTTGTTGTTGGTGCGTCTCCTGTACCGCATGCAGAAATTCTGAAGGCTATCGCTCCGCTGCTTGAAGCACAAGGCATTACACTGGAAATCAAAGAATTCACGGATTATATCCTGCCGAACACACAGCTGGCTGAGAAAGCACTGGATGCGAACTTCTTCCAGCACCAGCCTTACCTGGATGACCAGAACAGCAAGAACGGTACCGACCTGGTATCTGTAACAGCTGTACACGTGGAGCCATTCGGCGCCTATTCCAAAAAGATCAAATCGATTGACGAATTGGCTGATGGCGCAAAAGTAGCGATTCCAAACGATGCAACCAACGGAGGACGTGCTTTGATTCTGCTGGCCAAGAATGGTCTGATCACCCTTAAGGACGATACCAACATCACATCCACGAAGGCTGATATTACTGAAAATAAAAAGAACCTGGACATCATCGAACTGGATGCAGCAATGCTTCCGCGCCAGCTGGATGAAGTTGACCTGGCCCTGATCAACACCAACTTCGCGCTCGAAGCAGGTCTTGTGCCAACGAAGGATGCCTTGTTCATCGAAGGTACAGATTCTCCTTACGCCAACATCCTGGTGGCACGTCCGGACAATAAAGATTCCGATGCGATCCAGAAGCTTGCTGCAGCACTGAACTCTGCAGAAGCAAAAGCCTTCATCGAAGAGAAATACCAAGGTTCGATCATCCCGGCATTTTAAGCAGCTGCCGGATGCGGCTGCCTGAATAATGAAAAGACGTCCCAAGTCATGCCAATGACTGCTTGGGATGTCTTTTTTAGCATATCAGAAAGCTGCTCCGGGTTGTGGCTCCTGGTGAAATCCTCTATAATATAAAAAATCCCGGCTCTCTGCTAAGAGAGGCCGGGACGTATAAAACGGGATTAGAATACTTGAACAACTTCTTCTACGCCTTCTACTTCTTCAAGTAGGGCACGTTCGATCCCGGCTTTCAGCGTGATCGTGGAGCTTGGGCAGCTGCCGCAGGCACCCATAAGCTTCAGCTTAACAATGCCGTCTTCAACATCAATCAGTTCAACGTCACCGCCATCGCGCTGCAGGAACGGACGAAGTTTATCGAGCACTTCCAGAACCTCATCATACATGGTGGTGCTTTGTGCATTCTCACTCATTTCTCAATCACTCCTTTCGTATGTTCATTATAGTACAAAAAGTTAAAAATAAAATGGTTAGGGCAGAATAAGGAGAACAACATGAGACCAATTATTGAATTTTGTGCCAGCAATATCGGGCACGGGACTGGGCCGCTTAAAGACAAGCTGGAGCTGAATCCCGAATATGATGTCATTGAATATGGTTGCCTGAATAACTGCGGTGAATGTTACCTGAGACCGTTCGCCATGGTCGACGGCGAAATCATCGAGGCGGATTCCCCGGCAGCGCTGGAGGAAGCCATCGAGACTGCCATCAAAGAGCAGGAAGCTTGGGACAGCCTCGAATTGGACTAGTCCCGAGAAAGTTAAATTAACCGAAATGCCGCTTGGACATCCAGAGCACACCGCTTTTGAGCAGGCGGGGCACACGCCCCATTACAGACCGGCGGCCCATAAGGCCGAAGCCGGCGTTTTTGCCGAGCGAGCCAAGGGTCCCCTTGAGCTTGATCCTGCCCAGCTTCGGAGTATCGCCGCGCCATAGCGCCTGCAGAACCTGTGCGACCTGTTCGCCTTGGGCACCGGCGGCTTGTGCGCTTGGTGCAAAGGGCAGGCTGGCACAGTCCCCGATCACGTATACTTCCGGATAGTCGGCTACATTAAAATGCGGTCCGACAATAATCCGTCCGCCGCGGTCTTTGGGCAGCTCCAGCTGCTGCACAACTTTCACTGGCTGGATACCCGCTGTCCATACTGTTACATCGGCAGGAATTTCCTGGGTGCCGTTAAAAATGGCATCCTTTTCGACATGGGAAACAGAGACACGCCCCAGCGTCTGCACCTGGTGTTCACTGAACCATTCCTCTACGTACTTCGACAGCTTGGCCGGAAAAGCGGACAAGACACGTTCTCCCCGGTCCAGGATCGAGATATTGAGGTCTGGGCGGCTTTCACGCAACTCTGCAGCCATCTCTACTCCGCTCAGGCCTCCGCCGACGATATTAACCGTTCCGTAAGGCTTAATATCGTTCAGCCGGCGGTAGGTTTCCCGGGTGCCGGAGAAGCTCTGGATACTGCAGGTATATTGCTCCGCCCCCGGAATTCCATGATAATTATCCGTGCAGCCCAGAGCAATCGCTAGGACATCGTAGGAAACCGGCTCACCGGATTCCAGGATGACGATCCTGCTGTCCAGATCAATGGAACCGACCTCGCCGTAGCGTACAGTTAAACGTGGGTGGACCGGAAACTGGATGCGCAGATGATAGTCGTTCACTGTACCTGCAGCAAGGGCATAATACTCAGTCTTGATTCCCTGATAAGGCATCCGGTCAATCAAGACGATCTCAACATCGTGCGGGAGATGGTGGTCGAGTAATTCCTGGATCAGGGCAAGGCCGCCGTAGCCGCCGCCTAGGACGAGTAATGTTCTCATGCGGACCGATCTTCCTTTCCAATATGGATCATTGCTGGCGCTATTCGTAAACCTTGATCTCGTTATAGAAGGTGTCCCGTTCCACCGGAATACGTCCGGCGCCTTTCACGAGCCAGATCAGTTCTTCGCGGGTAATGCCTACAGGAGTCAAGGCCCCTGCCGCATGGCTGATCCGTTCCTTCAGAATCGTTCCATGTACATCGGATGCCCCGAAGCTAAGAGCAACCTGAGTCAGCTGCACGCCAATATTAATGAAGTAGGCTTTGATGTGGTCGAAATTATCCAGCATTAACCGGCTGACCGCAATAGTCTTAAGATCCTCATACGCCGAGTTGCGGCGCATAATTCCGGCATTCCGGTTCTTAGGCTGCATGGACAGCGGGATGAACACCATGAAGCCGTTCGTCTCATCCTGCAGCTCGCGAATCTGCAGCATATGGCGGATGCGGTCTTCGCGGGATTCGATCGAACCATACAGCATGGTGGTGTGGGTCTTCATGCCGATTTGATGTGCCGTCCGGTGAACCTGAAGATATTCCTTTACATTTGCTTTATCAACCCGCATTTTTTTACGGTACTGGTCGGACAGAATTTCCGCACCGCCGCCGGTCAGCGACTTAAGCCCTGCCGCCCGCAGCTCCTCCAGGACTTCGCGGATGCTGAGTCCGCTGATACGGGTGAAGAAGTCAATTTCAGCTGCCGTATAGGCCTTGAGGGTTACCTCAGGAAAACGTTCATTCAGGGCTTTCAATGAATCAACGTAATACTGGAAGGGCACCTTATCATTATGGCCCCCGACAATATGGAATTCCCGTACCCCAGGGTGAATATGCTGTTCGACATATTGCACCATTTCCTGACCGGAAAGGGTGTATGCGCCTTCTTCGCCGTCATCTTTGCGGAAATTGCAGAATGCGCAACGGGATTCGCAAACATTGGTGAAGTATAGACTCATATTCTCAATAAAATAGACCCTATTTCCGTTTTTGCGCAGATTGACCTCGTTTGCAAGCTGGCCGATCGTGAGCAAATCATCACTTTCATATAAATAAACGCCATCTTCCAAGTTTAATCGTTCTCCGCCGCGAACTTTCTCAATAATGCCCGCCATTCTGGCATCCGTGTGTGGTGTTATAAGTGTAGACATATGATTTCCTCCTGAAGGTTGGCGAGGCGAAAGCACCCGCAGAATTAATACCGGAATACCTAGCCGGTGCTATTAAGCATAAAAATAGAGGCGACAACAGCCTCGTGACAAATTTCCGAATTTTACAGCGCATCGCTTTCCCTATTATAAACCTCTCTCCAAGGGTGAGCAACCAGTGGAGAAAGTTCGCATATCCGGTTCAGCCCCAGCTCTACGGCAGCACAGTTATGACTTGAGGGAAGGGGAATAGTGGAGTATACTTAGCTTTATATAGAGTATTTTTAAGGAGGCTAGAGAACATGATTACAATCAGTGAAACGGCAGCGGGACAACTCAAGACGATGCTGGCTGAACAGGAAGTACCGAATATGTTCCTTCGCCTTGGCGTAACTCCGGGCGGCTGCAGCGGGTTCTCTTACGCTATGGGATTTGACGATAACGAAACCGATCAGGATGTATATATGGATATTGAAGGCCTTAAAGTAGTCGTAAGCAAAGATGATATCCGTTACCTGGACGGTCTGGAGATCGACTTTGAGGAATCCGGCATGACCGGAGGCTTCACCATTAATAATCCGAATGCTACCGCTACATGCGGATGTGGTTCATCGTTCCGTACGAAGGAAGATGCGGGTCAGCCGAGCGCTGAGCCGTGCTAATGTCGGTTAGGTAACCGTTTTGAACCTCTTGAATGGTGTATGATGTACTGCACTTTTCAAGAGGTTTTTTTATATTGGTGAGGAGGTTCACTTTGAAACGTATGCCCTTTGAACGTCCAACAGAGCATTATGATGAGAGAATCAGAGAAATTGATGAGCAAATATGTTCCTTGATTAAGCAGAGGAAGGATATCTCGGGGAATGATCCGGGCTTTCCGCCGTTTGAGCTGATTTCGGAATGGTCAGCAGGTTTTGGAATCCATGAGGATTTCCTGAAAGCGCTTTTCGGTACCCTGATGAATGAAGAACAGTTTAAGCCCATGGTTGAGCCGGCGGAATTCAGAAAGCACATATCCCTCCTGAAGGCAGCTGAGAAAGGAGGACGCTTTTATACGCTATCGTCAATAAGGCAATACCGTAACGCAAGTGTCCTTGTGCTTAACGTAGATTGGGATGGGGACCCGGAGCCTCTATTGCATGCTCATGAACATAACCATTTCGAGTTATTCATAAGCGAACAATATGATTGCCGGATGATGAGTGGGGGAAGCCGTTCTGACCATGCATTTTACAAATATGTAGTGTCTCCGCCACTGCCTGATGAACTGTCAGGAATTGAATTTAGATTCATCCATTACAGAGGCCCGTTTAACAAGAATAAGACCGGTGATGAAATCCTTTTTAAGGTGTAAAAAATGCAGACTTGCGCCATCACTCAGGAGGGGTGTACATGATTAAATACATAAGACGAAGAATAGCCCGGAAAGAGCTGATTAAATTGCGGGACGAGCTCACCTTCTATGAGCCCTTGTATCCGCTAATCGCCCCGTTTCATCTATGGCTAATGGAGAAGTTGAATTACATATGGTCGAAACCAACGAACCGGTATGAGATTGAAGCTGAGTTTTTTGATGAGGTGCAGAGAGAAATTCCCGGGCAATTGGCGGTATTTAAGCAGGCTATTGCAGACTATGGCCAGATTGTAGATACGAGTTATTTTAAGGATAAGATAGCGATTATGGAAAAAATGCTGGCAGATGGTGATTCGGAGCGTATTTTGACCCTTATGTTTCTCTACCAGCAGATCTTTGAGCGGGCGGAGCGTTACCTTCACCTGAAGAAAAGGGAAGCGGAATTGAATGAATACATAAGGTAACTAAGCTTTAACGAAACAAGCAGCCGGAAGATAGCGGGGGAATTACAGCATGCTTACAACGGAGTTTAGAAAACTACTGCAGTTACATCTGAAGCCGCGGTTGAATCAGTTGGGATTCATGGGTTCGGACCACCACTTCCGCAAGAATTCGGATGAGCATTTTATATATACCTTGGTTATACAAGGAAACCGGTACGGTGGATCGTGTATCATTGAGCTGGGGGTACATTTGGATTTCTTGCCCATCGGATTAAATGAAAAAGCGGACAACCATAACCTAACCGTCTACGACTGTGAATTTAGAGAGCGAATAGAAGCCGGAATCCCCTGGACTCAGAGAATATTTGGTCCCGCACAGGCTCAAGCCGGCTGGTTTGAATATGGGAAAAGTGAAGCGGACGCCATCAGAACGATTAATAGAATGTACAAGGTATTCAAAGTGCGCGGTCTGGAATATTTTGACCAATTCAAGGGTTTTCCGGAGCCAATTCTGTCCATAACCTTGGAGGAATTGAAGGCTGGAAGGAGCAAACAGCAAATGAGCATGGGGGCTCCGCTGGATTTGCGTCTTGCACTTGTTATTGCCAGAACCCATGAATTCGTCGGGGATTTGAATTCTTCATTGAAGTTTGCGGAGTGGGGGTTGAATCATCTGGGACAGGCAACCGGGCTGAAGCCGTATTTCGAAGAGTTGATTAGCCGAATTACACAAACGAAGGAAGCTCTCTAAATAAGCTTGAGTCCTAAAGTTGGTCCATCGTGTATAGTATGTACAAAAGGAAACCACTCTTTTGAAATGGTTAGTTGCACTTCCATTTACCAAAAAAGTGGTTTCTTTTCTTTTTTTATTTTCTTATAGAAAGCTTGTAAGTGCGATTCTCGCTTAAACAGCGGAGAGGACGGACTGACCCGCGCAAAAGCGGTAGCGGTCACCTTTGTCTCCGGATTTTCAAAGCTAAGGAGAATCAATAAAATCTGGAGACAACAGCGATTGGAACAACGGTCCGTTCGCGGAGCGTCCTCACCAGGTGCTTACGTGAATCCTATGAGACTGCCACTTTTACTTTGTTCTATTTACAATAGAAGAAACAGAATTCAGCGAATCAACCAGACTATGTGCACAAGCTGTTTGTTCTCTTTTTCATAGAGTATAGTATTGCTCACAGCTGGCAATCAGGCGGGAACGATGAATTTGAAGTTAATCATAAAAACAATCAGGGCAGCGGCACCCAGGGAAAAGGCGATGCAGCTAGCACCGAGGATTCTGCGGCGGTCCTTCATAAACTTGAATCCGAGCGCACAGACAAGAATTGTGGTACCCGCCAAGACAACAGACATGCCGATCATCGCAAACCAATACAATATCTCGAACAATTGTGCCATTAGTAAGCCCCCTCACAGGGTAATAATACAATGAATTTTAAGATTTTTCCAGTGCGGGAAAAGGCCTGTGAATCTAGAAATGCGAGATTCAATATTTGGGGCTTAATCCATACTTATTGGTCCCTTCACTATCGATACAAGCGATAAGTGCTGTAGGCCCCGGGGCATTTCACTGATAATTCGACAGCGGGCAGTAATTGCCGAGGATCGTCGAAGGCATCGCAGAAAAATCAACAGTTTCCGCAATCTTCCCGGATATCCGGGTGGATAGCCCCCAGGACATACGGCCCCGCTGCCATATGCCCTTTTTTGCTGTGAAGAGCTTCTTACACGGACAATCATACAGGAGGGCGGGACCTTTTCTGAGTAATCTATAGGGTAGGCTGGGATTGCGAAAGGAGAGGGGAACATGGCAGGAAGAGAACTGGCCAGCAAGTGGCTGAAAACCGAGGCGCTGCTTAGCGATTCACGGGTTGCCGGTTACATTCCACGAACGAAGGAATATAGTGCTGCCGGACTGTCAGCTATGCTGGGAAGATACGGAAACGTAGTGATTAAGCCGATTGTAGGCGGCGGGGGATATGGAGTTATTAAGGTATTCCGGGACCGCCGGGGATATGGTTTCACTTATATGCATAGAACCCGTGTATATCGTGATTTCACATCAATGAAACATGCGCTCGACAGAGTAAAGGTTAAACGGCGTTATATGATTCAGCAGGGGATCTCGCTAGCCCGGATAGGCGGCCGTCCCATTGATTACAGAGTGAAGGTTGTAAAGAACGGCGCGCATTGGGAATTCCGTTCTATGGTGGGGAGATTAGCGCGGCCGGGTCTGTTCGTAACGAATCTATGCAAAGGCGGTACGATGATGAGCTGCAGGCATGGTCTGCGCAGATCGCTGCCGCGGATCAGCACATCGGCCAAGAAAGCGGAAATGCGCCGTCTGACGCATGTCTGTATTGAACTGCTGGAAAGACACTTTCCGGGTATCGGTGAGCTGGGTTTTGACTACGCCGTTGACCAGCGGGGGAAAATTTGGATCCTCGAAGTGAATACAAGACCTAAGTAATTAATAAATTTTTAAGAATTGACGATAAAGATAATAATAGGATAGAATTGCGTTTAGTCGCGCATTTTCTGAGGTAATATGTGGTATTCATTTCTATATTATGAACATTCCAAAATATTTTTTTAGACTATCTGCGTGGAAAGCTCCTGTGCATAACTATTATCCCCATATTCCACTGCGGAGTTAACGCCTTTGCAACCCTTATTAACATATTATGCACAGGATTTCCACAGAACCTTGTGGATAGTAAGAACGCTTGTTCGAAAAATGATAGTTTGCTATGATAGATTCAGATCCAAATAAAGGAAAGGTAGGTGAACGTTATGGTTGAATTGTCGGATGAGATGCTGTTGGACTCTTACCAAAGAGCGATAGAGCTCCAATTAGAGCATGATTTCATCGCTCTTTTGCTCGCTGAAATTCGCAAACGGAACTTACACTCTCCAGCACATGCGGTTCTACATTAAAACAAATAGTTTCATTTTTGCAGCAGCAGCTTAGTCATAACCGCAAGCGGCACAAAATAGGGTATCTTTTCAAGTTGGAGTGGAATCAACCTGAAAGGATACCCTTTTATTTGTGGATTAGTCTAGCCTGTAAGCTGCCGTCTAGAGCTTAAGATTACTGCTGTGCCCCGGGGATAGCTTGGCATCCGGATCAAGGTATACCTTAGCATTGTTAACCGCTGTAGGCGCTTCTCCGAATCCGACTGCAATCAGCTTCAGCTTGCCAGGGTAAGTAGTAATATCGCCTGCGGCAAAGATCCCCGGAATGTTCGTCTCCATACGTGAGTCTACAACGATCGAATTGCTCTCGATTTCAATGCCCCACTGCGCAATCGGACCCAGCGAAGATACGAAGCCGAAATTGACAATGACACTGTCCACTTCAATCTCCTGTGTTTCCTTGGTTTTGATATGGGACAGTGTAACCTTGGTTATGAATTCTTCCCCGTGCAATTCAGTGATCTCCGAAGGGGTAATCACATTTACCTTGGAGGCCATCAGATTCTCCACACTGTGTTCATGAGCGCGGAATTTATCGCGGCGGTGAATCAGCGTGACCTGCTCCGCGATCGGTTCAAGCATGAGTGCCCAGTCGACTGCGGAGTCTCCGCCGCCGCTGATCAGCACCTTCTTGCCCTTGAAGGCATTCAAATCGCCTACAAAATAATGCAGATTGGCTTTCTCAAACCGCTGCGCTTCCGGAAGCTCCAGACGCCGGGGTTCAAATGCGCCTACACCGGCAGTGATGATAACCGCCTTGCTATGGTACTCGGCTTTATCGGTAGTCGTAACGAAATGGCGTTCATCCCGCTTCTCGACCGACACCACCTTCTCCTCCAGGCAGATATTAGACTGGAACAGCTCCATTTGCCGGGACAGGTTATCTACCAGCTCCTGTGCGGTGATTTTCGGGAAACCAGCCACATCATAAATATATTTTTCAGGATAAAGGGCAGCGAGCTGCCCCCCCAGCTGGGGCATGCTTTCAATAAGGGTTACCGACGCCTGGCGCATACCGCCGTAGAAGGCGGCAAACATGCCGGCAGGACCGCCGCCTATAATTAAGAGGTCGCTCATAGGAACGCCGGATTGCTCTAGTGTCACGTAATATTACACCTCCGAGTTGATAGTTTCAAAATGCCATACTTAGCGTACTTACTCATTATAATCATTGTGGCACTGCCCTGCAAAGGCTTTGAAGGAACTGAAAACTGTGACGTTTGTTTGTATGATTATATTTGATTAAAACGATACTAAGGTTTACAATGGATATGGTTATTTTAGAAATCCTTTAAGTTTGATTGGAAATTCTTCTGAATTTAAGTGTATAAATTCACAAAAGAACCTGAATTATTTGACAAAAAATAACACATAGACAGATTCACCTGTTGGAAGGAGCCGGAACATGAGCAGTATTCCCAAAATTGTCATCCTAGGCGCGGGATATGGAGGTATTTTGACCGCCCAACGGCTGCAGAAAGCTTTGAACTATAATGAAGCAGATGTGACGCTGGTAAACCGCCATGAGTATCATTATTTCACCACCCATCTGCATATGCCAGCTGCGGGAACGGACAGCATTGAACATACACGTGTATCTATATCCAAATTGATAGACGAATTTAAGATTGACCTCGTGAAATCTTCCGTGCAGGAAATCCGCACCCAACAGAAAAAAGTCATCCTTGAAGACGGCACACTGTCTTACGATTATCTCGTGATTGCTCTCGGGGGCGAGCCAGAAACGTTCGGTATCCCGGGACTTGATAAATATGCGCTCACGATCCGCAGCATTAATTCCGTGCGGCTGATCCGGGAGCATATCGAATATCAGTTTGCCAAATATAAAAATGAAAATAATGCCCAGGAGCATATTAATTTTGTGGTAGGAGGAGCGGGCTTCAGCGGTATTGAATTTGTAGCGGAGCTTGCCGACCGCATCCCGGACCTGTGCAAGGAATATGACGTTGATCCAAGCATGGTGAACATCTACAATGTGGAAGCTGCGCCGACGGCACTTCCGGGGTTTGCCCCTGAGCTTGTGGAACATGCCATGACTGTGCTGACGAAGAAGGGTGTTACTTTCAAAATCGGTGTAGCCATCAAGGAGTGCCTGCCGAATGGTGTCATTCTCGCAACCGGTGAAGAGATCAAAGCCTCGACAATTGTCTGGACCGGCGGTATCCGCGGTAACCGTCTGATTGAAGCGGCCGGCTTTGAAGCGATGCGCGGACGGGTGAAGGTTGATGAATACCTGCGTGTGCCGGGCCACGAGAATATCTTTATCATTGGTGACGGCTCCCTGATGATTAACCCTGAAGGGCGTCCATACCCGCCAACCGCACAAATCGCGATGCAGCAGGGTGAATGCTGTGCCTATAATCTGGTGGCCGCCATCCGCAGCCAGCAGCCGAAGAAGTTTGCCTTCAGCAACAAGGGTACTGTAGCTTCGCTGGGTAAAGGACAAGGCATTGCCGTAGTCGGTGACAAGAAGTATAAGGGCTGGACAGCTGCACAACTCAAGAAGGTTGTCGATATGCGCTACCTGTTCATTATCGGGGGCATTCCGCTGGTGCTTAAGAAAGGAAGATTCTTCTAAGATGCGTCACTGCAGCGTGCAAGTTCGTGGGCTGTTGACGCGTGAGGAGCTGGACCGCTACAACGGTCTGATTGAGGTTGGATCCTTCCTTGAGGATCAGAGCCGGTATGATCTGGCTTATCATATCCAGAAGGAAATTGATCTGCTTATACTGCCGGCGATTGAACGGCTAAAGGATAAGAGCCGGGCCCGCGACCGGGCAACGGCTGAATATTTGGAGAGTCTGCGCGAAGAGGACGTTGAAGACGAAGATTCGGGCACAGAGCAGGTCCGTTAGTTCTCTGTCGGTTTGGTAAATTATACAACTAAAGGGTGTGACTCCGCATGAAGCGGAAGCACACCCTTTATTAAAAGATAAGAATTTGTATGTTTCACACTCTAAATTATCCTTCTCTTTCTCGCAGAAACGGATACCGTCCTTAGAAAGGACGGAAACCGTTTCTTCTTGTTTTACAGTTTAAGCATGTCTTCAAAGGTCTCCGGAGTCAGCAGATTGCCGACATAGAACGGGCCAAACTCGCCATAGCGGGCACTGACCTCGTCAAAGCGCATTTCATACACCAGCTTCTTGAATTGCAGCGCATCCTCTGCGAAGAGGGTCACGCCCCACTCCCAGTCGTCAAAACCGACGGAGCCGGTAATAATCTGCTTCACCTTGCCGGCATAACCGCGTCCGATCAGTCCGTGTGAATGCATCAGTTCACGGCGTTTATCCATATCGAGCATGTACCAGTTGTCAGCAAGTTCGCGCTTCTTATTCATCGGGTAGAAGCAGATATGCTTCGCTTGCGGCAAAATCGGCTTCAGACGGGCGGCAACATGCGGATTCTGCATCGGATCACTTCCGTCTCCGGAATTGCCGCCAGCAGCATAGTTGCTTAGTTCAACAATACTGACGTAGGAATAAGACTTGGTGGTATATTGGGCAAAGGCGATTTTGTTAAAGGCAGTTTCAAGAGCATTCAGGGCTTCAAGGCTTTCCCGCAGAAACATCATCACGAAATCAGCCTTCTGGCCGACGATAGCATATACTGCAGAGCTTCCTACCTTGGCTTCCTCCACGGGCCCCCATTCTTCCATAAAAGCATGAAGCTCCTCCAGGGCAACAGCGCGTTCCTCGTCATCGGCAGCTGTCCAGGCTGTCCAGTCCAGAGAGCGGAAGTCATGCAGTGCATACCAGCCTTCCAGTGTCAAAGCAGCTTCGTTCATGTTCTCACTCCTTAAAAGTTTTAAAACTTAATTCGAAAGCATACGCTTCTATGTATGATCCGATTGATCTATTAGCATTGTATCGCAAGCGGGCGGCCAAGAGCAAACCCCCGTACCGGCATTTGCCGGGTTCGGAACTGGAACAGTAATAATGTTCATTGCTTCGCTACATTTTTTCTAGTAAACTTACTATTAAATAAGGTTTTATGTGCGGTTCTTTATAGAGAGAGGGGATGACGGTACGATGGGGTTTATTCCTGTATTTGTTCTGGCCGTTTTATTCTTTGTCATGATGTTTGGCATCGGCTTTATCCTTAATATGTTAATGAAGACAACCTGGTTCCCCGCATATCTGTTCGTGATCGTAATTTTGCCCGTAGTCGTCTATTCCATCTGGGACCGGAATGCAGTGTCGCTCTGGGAGCACCTGAGCACCTTCCATGTCGTTGATTATCTTACCGGCATTGCCGGATTGGCTGGTGCAGTACTAAGCGGCTGGACCATCCAGAAGCTGCGGCTTGGCGGCTACAAGATGTTTTAATGAAATTTATACAGCACAGAAACGGCGGCTATCCCTGCAAAGGGACGGTGATGCCGTTTTTTTTCATTGTGACAGTCAAGCTGCTTTTTCTTGTGCGATTTCTATTATTTTTCGCTATCGCCAGCAAGCGTTTAAAAGATGTCGATTTTACGCTGAAAAGGAGGTTATTTGGTTCTTTTTTTACATTTCCGGCCGGGTGTTTTGTGATAGAATAGAAATCTATATGAATTCGTGTAGAAGAGGGGGAGGTTTCCGCAGATGCGCATGAGTAACCTGCATCATTTCACCGAACATCATCGGTACTGCGTTTCCCGCGAATTCGGTCTAAGCCATGTGGATTCACGTATGCTGGGCTCGGTCTATCAGCCGATGGTTGGAGCCTTTGCAATCAGCCTCTACAGGCTGCTGTTTGAGCATATTCCGGCAGAAGCGATCGGCTACTCCGCAGTGGAGCAGCAGCGCAGGCTGTTTATGACGCTGGGTGTTGAACCGAACGAGAAGGGCCGTAAATATTTAGTGGATCAGGCTTCCAGGCTGGAGGCGGTGGGGCTGCTTGCCACCTGCCGGATTTACATGCCGGAGAATGATGATTATATGTATGAATACGAGCTGATGCCGCCGCTGTCGCCGGCTGATTTTTTTGCAACCCAGCATCTGACGCTGCTGCTGCGTGACAAGATCGGCAAGTTCGCCGTGCTGTCGCTGCGTGAGCAGTTCTGGAACCGGGAACCGGAAGAATGGAGCCGCCGTTCGATCGGCAAAGAGAATATATCCCTGCCATTTTATGATATTTTCCAGTTAAATACGCATGTGATTGATTATGAGCTGGAGCAGGCTCTGGCCGAAGTGGCTACGGTGCGTCAGCCCGGATTCAGCGAGAACGGTGAGCCGGCGATCGGGTACAGCGATATCATTCTACGGTTTCCAAGGGAGTCAGTGAACCGGGTTCATGTCGAGAAGCTGCGCTTTGACCATACCCAAATGGGCGTGATTAACTACGTAGCCCGCAAGTACGAGCTGGGTCCGCAGGATTTATGCCGCTTGCTCGATGAGGATGACGTGTTCACACCAGACGGCGAAGTGATACTGGATACGCTGCAGCATAAGGCGAGCCAGCATTTCCGCCAGGATATGAAACGCCAGGAGAAACGGGAAATTGCTGCGGCGAAGGTGGTTTCGCTGCGCTCGGCTGTCGCCGGGGAAACAGATGATTCCAACATCCTGCAGGAGCAGCCGGTAGAGATGGAGTATTATGTCGAGGTGCCTC
>NZ_LN831200.1:283651-295668 GCF_001368795.1 Paenibacillus ihuae | reverse complement strand
AAACAGATGATTCCAACATCCTGCAGGAGCAGCCGGTAGAGATGGAGTATTATGTCGAGGTGCCTCCGCAATTCCTGTCCAAATGCGATATCCACCAATATAATATGATGCTCCGTAACGAGCCTTATACCCGGCTGCTGCAAACCTTTTTTCCGGGTGCAGTTCCGGGCCAGTTAATGGATATTTTTGAGAAAATAGATCTCAATTATAAGCTGAGCGGGGAAGTTATTAATGTACTCATCCATTATCTGATGACGATGGTGGCTTCCGGCGGTGATCAGCGGATGAACCGCAATTTCGTCGAGGCGATTGCTTCCAATATGCTGGTGAAGCAAGTGAACACCTACGAGAAAGCCGTGCGTTACATCCGCGACCAGTCCAAGGTCAAGGGCAAAGGTGCAGCCTCCGGTTCTTCCGGAGCGGCGTCCGGAACACGCCAGCGTTCGTATGCCAAGAGCAGCGGACGTTCAGGCAAGCCGGAGATTCCGATTGTGCTCGATGACGGCAGTGCCGGAACCGTATCGGATGAAGAATTCGCGGCGATGATGAAGAAAGCGGCCGAGATTAAGGCCGGCAAGAAGAAGGGCGCTCTTAGGACGCCGTAAAGAAAGCGAGGTGCAGCAATGGAGTCTATGGGCGAAGTGCTGCGTTCGATGAACAATCCGGCTCTGCGCCAGCGTTCCCGTGATGTTGAGCAGAATTTGCTGAGCCATCCCTTGGTTAAGCAGCTTCAAGCCGAGCATCCCGAGCTGGATGAGCCGCGGCTGCGGCTTCATCTGAGCCGGCTGTACCAGTATGTACAGGAGAGCCGCAATTGCGCGAACTGTCCGGGTTTAGACAACTGCCCGAATGATTTCCAGGGCCATTACAGCAAGTTAACGGTTGAGACGGTAAACGGCTCACCGGATTTATATGAACGTAAGACAGCCTGCAATCTGAAGGTAGCCCAAGACAACCAGGACAGCATCCGCAAACGGATCCGCAGCTTCTATGTGGATGAGCGCGTGCTGAACGGCGGCTATGATGAAATGGATATTATGGGCAAAGACCCGCGCAGGGCCTCAGCCGTGAACAAAATATTTGATTATATTACCGGAGTCAAAGAAGACGGGCTGACTTCGCAGGGGATCTATCTGCATGGTACCTTCGGGACAGGAAAAACCTTCCTGATGTGCTACCTGCTCCACGAGCTGGCGGTTGCCGGGTACAGCGGCGTGATTGTGTACATGCCTGATTTTATCGAGGATCTGAAGTCGATTATGCTGGACGGCCAGAAGCTGAAGGAAACGGTAGATACACTGAAAAACTGTGATCTGCTGATTTTTGATGATATTGGTGCGGAGAATTTGAATCCCTGGGCGCGTGACCATGTGCTGGGGGCCATTCTGAACTACCGGATGAACCGCAAGCCGACCTTCTATACCTCGAATTATCCGCTGGATGGCCTGGAGAAGCATCTCAGCTTCACCAGCAAGGACGGAGAAGAGGTCTACAAAGGCCAGCGGCTGATGGACCGGATCGCTCCGTTTGTTGATGTAATTCCTCTGCATGGAGAGAATCAGCGCGGAACCAACCGGTAAATCGGTTACTTGGGTATCCGCGCGGACATATAATAAACAGCGGGGCCGGGGACGAATAACTCCCCAGCCCCGCTGTTTATTTGCGTTTCATTTCTTTTAAATTGATGTGCCGGGCACGGTATTCCGGCTTCGTTCTGGCTTCTCTGCCTGCTGCTTCCGCAGCTGCTGGCCGCGGTGAAAAAATGGATATGCTACAAAAGTAAGCAGCATGAGGATGCTGAAAATGAACGGCCCCTGATCAAAGCCCAAAGTTTGCAGCAGAATTCCGCCTAACCAGGTACAAATGCTTTGCCCGATAAAAGCAAACCCGCTGGCCCCGTAATAGGCGCCTCTTAGGTGTGCAGGTGCAATTTCGCCAATCAGCACATCTCCGATCACAAAGCATAGAATCTCACCGAGTGTAAAGACGATCATCGACAAGACCAGCAGCGTAACTTGATGGAATGAACCCAGTCCCAGCAAACCGAGTCCGAAAAACACACATCCGGCTTTTAGGGCGGCCATTGAAGAAAACCGCTTCATCAGTTTTACCAGCGGATATTGCAGCGTCACGACGGATAGTGTATTGATTATGAATAATAGCGAGTACGTCCCAATCCGCTCATGGCCGATATATTGCGATAAGGTGGTATCCAGATGCGAGTAGGCTCCGAAAACAAAGATGTTGCCGGTCAGGAAATAAAGGAATACCTTGTCTGTAAAAATAATGCCAACCATTTGCTTAAACGGAACGGACCTGGAAGCATTTCCGGCTGCGGGCTTATATTTGATGCTGAAGAGAATCAGGACGATAGCGTAAAAGAAATAAATAGCAGCACTCAGTACAAAAGGCAGCAGTGATGAAGAACTCCCGATGCCAAGTTTAAGTCCTAACAGCGGCCCTATGGCCCCTCCGACATTAATGGCGAAATACCTCGCGTTAAACACATCTGTCCGGCGTTCCTCGGGCGTCACATCGGTGAGCAAAGCCCGGGCAGTCGGTTCAAACAGGCTGCGGAATAGCCCGTTCAAACCGCTTAACAAGAAAAAAAGCCAGGTTGTATCCGCAAAGGCGAAGCCTATAAAAACAAAACTCCATAAAGTCATCGAACCAACCATCACCGGGTAACGGCCAATGCGGTCTGAAATTGCTCCGCCGGCAAAACTTCCCCAGGTTCCGGCAAATAAACTGACAGCCAGAATAGCGCCAATGGTTGCCGGATCAATGCCTTTTATTATTCCCATATAGATTCCAAGGAAAGGAATCGTCATGAAGAAGCCGGTTCTGGATAGAAAGGTTCCGAGTATCACACCCCAAGCTACAGGATGAAATGCTGCCTTTGTTGTATGCTGCTGTTTCGTATCGTTTATCATGCTCATCATCCTTTTGTTGTCGTTTGGCTTAAGTATAGCTGCCAAAAAGAGGATGAAAAGGGTACAATATAGCCAAGTGAGATCACCTTTTAGTTACGGAGGAGAGTATATGTTAACGGCAGCCCTGCATTTTTTGGAGCTCCGCTGCGCAGCCAAAGAGCATGAAGCAGGGCGGCCTTTCCCGGTAACGGTAGAGAGGCTTGCCCGGATTTGGCATTGTACACCGCGTTATGCCAAACAGATCACCCGTACGCTTAGCGGAATGGGGTGGATTAACTGGCAGTCCGGTTTAGGCCGCGGCCATTCCTCTATTCTGACACTGCTGGCTGATTCGGATGCCATTCTGCTGCAGGAAGTGAAGCTTAAGATGGAACAAGGCAACGTACAAGATGCCATGGAGCTGATGAACCGGTTCGGAGGATATGCGGTAAAAGAGCAGTTTAGGGACTGGCTGTCCCAGGGAATTGGTTTCTCTACACAGCTTGTTCAAGCAACCCTGCGGGATACACTTCGCTTTCCGGTTTACCGGCAGATTTTCACGCTGGACCCTGGGCGGGTATATTATGCTTTCGATTGCCATATGGCGGGGCAGCTATTTAATACATTGGTGGAATATAACCAGGCAAACCGGACAATCGAACCCTGCATAGCCCATTCCTGGCGGAAGAGCGCCGATAACAGGGAATGGACATTTCATCTGCGAAAAGGTGTGTTGTTTCACCATGGCAAGGAACTAAATTCCGGAGATGTCTTGTTCTCGCTGAACCGGCTCCGCCTGCAGCCTGAGGCCTACGAAGGGGCCTGGATGTTTCAGGATATTAATGAGATTGAGGCGCTTGATGCCGTAACCGTCCGAATCCGGCTGCGGGAGCCGAATTATTTATTTTTGCGTTTTTTGTGTACGATCCCTGCAAGTATAATCTCTGCTGATATGACCAGTTATACTGAAGCTGATTTTGCGGTTCGTCCGCTAGGCACCGGGCCATTTCGGATGGAGCGGCATAGTGATGGAATATGTGTACTGGAAGCTTTTGCACAGCATTTTCGGGGCCGGCCGCAGCTCGACCGGGTTGAAATCTTAATCTTGTCAGGGATGGAAGCAGAACGCTTTCCAGAACCTGACTGGTCCTCGGTCATGTCCTCACACGGAGATGCATCCAAGGAGTATCAGAAGGTGCTGGAGGGAGGCGGCGGTGAGTGGGTGGATTTAGAAACCGGATTTTCCTGCTGCAATCTGCTAGTGTTCAATCAGCATAAAGAGGGTCCGCAGAACCATCCCGATTTTCGGAAAGCGCTGGATCTGCTGATTGACCGGAACAAGATGATTGATGAACTGGGAGAGGACCGGCTATACCCTGCTTCTGGATTCCGCTATCTTCCGGGAGAACAGGCCGGGGGTGACGGGAACAGCCCTTCTCCGGATCCTTTGGTAATACACAAGCTTCTCACGACGAGCGGTTACTCAGGTGAAATGCTCAGGCTGCATGTAAACTCATTTCACCGCCGGGATGCAATTTGGATTCAGGAGCAGGCGGGGCAATTCGGGATCCATGTGGAGGTTGAAGTCGTTGATCGTGTGGAGGAAGAGAAGGCGGGAGAGCTGCTGTCTTCACAGCATGATGTCCGGTTGTTTGGAAGTGTACTTGGGGATGATGAAGTAAGCGAAATTCAAATGTATCTGCAAAAAAACTATTTGCAGTCTGCATTTGATGCAGAGACAGCGGAAGTTGTACGGCAGAAGGTAAATGCGATCTTTCGTGAACCGGAACAGAGAGTGCACCGACAAATGCTGGCCGAACTGGAAATGCTCATGCGGGATACGAGCTCAGTTCTGTTCCTGGTCCACAAGAAAAACAACACCGCTTATCATAGAGCAGTCCACGGAGTTTCGATTAACGCTTACGGCTGGCTCGAATTTCATAAAATCTGGTTTCAGTCGCATGGAACGCATACACCTACGAAACCATGAAGGAGATGTGTACACAAAAGTCCGGCGCCCCGTTGACCTTCCGCGGGAACTGCCGGACTTTTTGCTGTGGTTAGCCGTTACTCGGAAAAAATGAATTTGACGATGACCATTCCGAAAAATACGACAGTCATGAATCCGGTCATTCCGAAGAAACCGGTCATTAAATCGCCCAGATCGTTGCGGGGTTCTTCGTTGATATGCTCCCGCGGGTCCCGTACCTTAGCATTGACATCCATAGCTTCTTCCTCCTTGCGGCTTGCAAGTCTGTACTGCATTAGGTTACAGTTATACATGTGAGAGAAGTCATTGACAAATAATGCGCTTTCCTCAAGTATAAGGACTCTCCGGGAAGTTGTAAAGAAGCGGAAGACGCTAAAATAATTGGTTTTATACAATGTAATTGTCTAAAACATTTCCCAAAAGCGTTGTATATATGTTATACTGTGAATGTGTCGGTAAATGGTAATCTGGTTATCATATTACATGAAGCATTTTTTCCAGCTAACATTACGGAGTGAATTCGCTTAAGCTAGCGCACGCTATGGAGGCGGATATTGCTTCGCAAAATTTAAAGGAGGAACAATATCATGGCTATCGTGAACGTGTCTGACCAATCCTTCGTTAATGAAGTTGAAGGTCAAGGTACTGTAGTAGTAGACTTCTGGGCTCCTTGGTGCGGCCCTTGCAAAATGCTTGCCCCTATCTTAGAGGAATTGTCCACCGAGCTGGGAGACGGCGTGAAAATTGCCAAATTAAATGTAGACGAGAATCCGGAAACGGCTTCCCGCTTTGGAGTAATGAGCATTCCTACGCTGATCTTCTTCAAAGACGGTCAACCCGTAGATAAAGTTGTTGGATTGAACTCCAAGGATTCCCTTAAGAATATCGTGGCTAAACATCAATAAGTCTGATTATAACTGCTGAATCCGGGGCCTAGCGGCTCTGAACACAGGCGCCTTCGGTTTATCCGGAGGCGCTTTGTGTGTTAAACTTACCTTATCATTAATTACTAAGTAAGCTCTGCTGTGCGGGGTTCTGTTTCATGACTGTGCAGTACTAGGTGGGGGAGAAATTATGGACTATAGCGATAATATCCGCAATAAGCTGGCACTGCTGCCCGACCTGCCCGGGTGCTATCTGATGAAGAATGAAGAAGGCACCATTATCTATGTAGGCAAGGCCAAAGTGCTGAAGAACCGCGTCCGGTCTTATTTTACAGGCAGCCATAACGGGAAAACCCAGCGGCTTGTCGCCAATATTGTAGATTTTGAATACATTGTTACCTCCAGCAATATGGAAGCGCTCATCCTGGAGTGTAATCTAATTAAAAAGCATATGCCGCGGTATAACGTACTCCTGAAGGATGACAAGACGTTTCCGTACCTGAAAATAACGAATGAAGCGCATCCGCGTCTGGAAGTGACACGCCGGGTGCTTAAAGATAAAGCTAAATATTTCGGACCGTATCCGAATAGCTATGCCGCACAGCAGACCAAAAAGCTGCTGGACCGGATGTATCCGCTGCGCAAATGTGGTGTGATGCCGAAAGAAGTGTGCCTGTATTACCATATGGGCCAATGTCTGGCCCCTTGCGAGAAGGAAGTCCCTAAGTCAGCTTATGATGAAATAACGCGCGATATCGCCTCTTTCCTTGGAGGAGGACATGAAGCGGTCAAGAAGGACCTGCAGCAGAAAATGCAGGAGGCTGCGGAGGAGCTGTACTTCGAACGCGCCAAGGAGCTGCGTGACCAGATTATCCACATCGATGCCTTGATGGAGAAGCAGAAGATCAGTACTGCGGATACGAAAGACCGCGATGTATTCGGTTATGCCGTGGACAAGGGCTGGATGTGCGTGCAGATTCTGTACATGCGCCAGGGCAAAATGATCCAGCGCCACTCGTCCGCTTTTCCGTTCTACGGGGAAGCTTACAGCGACTTCATGTCGTATGTCACGCAGTATTACAGTGATAACCCGGCGCTGCCGCAGGAAATTCTGCTGCCGGAGGCGGTGAGCGAGGGCACGGAGAAACCGTCCGGAGCAGCGGCAGCTATTGCGGTGACGGCTGGCAGACTAGCCGCGGAGATTGACAGTGAAGATGCCGGCGGAGAGCTGGAGCCGGCAGAGCAGGACGCGGAACGCGAAGCTGCGGCCGCCGAAGCTGCCGCAGTCGGTACGGTAGATGCAGCCGGCGGTGCTGCTGCCCTGCAGGAGTGGCTGGGCGTCAAGGTGCTTGTGCCGCAGCGCGGGCTGAAGAAGCAGATGGTCGGCATGGCCTGCCAGAACAGCCGTGTGGCGCTTGACGAGAAGTTCCGGCTCATTGAACGTGATGAGGAGCGTACTTCCGGGGCGGCATTCGGCCTCGGCCATAGTCTGGGGCTGGAATCCCTGAACCGGATCGAAGCATTCGATAACTCGAATATCCAGGGAACCAATCCGGTCTCAGCCATGGTCGTCTTCATTGACGGCAAACCTGCACGCAAGGAATACCGCAAATACAAGGTCCGCACGGTGCAGGGGCCTGATGATTATGAAACGATGCGTGAGGTGATCCGCCGCCGGTATGAACGGGTGCTGAAGGAGGATCTGCCGCAGCCGGATCTGATTGTCGTGGATGGCGGCAAAGGGCAGATTTCCTCGGCGATTGATATATTGCAGAATGAGCTGGGGCTCTACATTCCGGTCTGCGGTCTCGTTAAGGACGATAAGCATAAGACGGCCCAGCTGTTGATCGGCGATTCCGCCGAACCGGTGCCGCTGGCACGGGACAGCCAGGAATTCTACCTGCTGCAGCGCATTCAGGATGAGGTTCACCGCTTCGCGATCACCTTCCACCGCGAGCAGCGCGGCAAATCGATGGTAACCTCGAAGCTGGATTCCATTCCGGGGATCGGCGAGAAGCGGCGGAAGCTGCTGCTTAAGCATTTTGGCTCACTGAAGAAAATTAAGGAAGCCTCTATCGAGGATTTCCGTCCGCTTTCCATCGGAGAAAAGCTGGCAGGGCAGATCCTTGCGGCGCTTAACGATGAAGAGCTGTCTTAGTTAGAAGTGTTTGAATTGTCTATACTAGTGAATTCTTAGCAGGCTGACCCTTACGGGTTGGCCTTTTATATATTAATACACCTTAGTGGCCTCCAACCCGGCCCCATGGCGAAATCAGAGGTATAAATCCCTCTGAATTCGCAGAAACCCGGTCATATGGCGAAATCAGAGGTATAAATCCCTTTGAATTCGCAGAAACCCGGTCATATGGCGAAATCAGAGGTATAAATCCCTTTGAATTCGCAGAAACCCGACCCCACAGCGCCTGATGTGGAAAAAGGATAATAAAGGATAACCAACAGTTGCGCAGAAATACTATATAATTACATTATTTTGTATTATATAGGGGGTTCTTTATGGGATATATTTTTCTGCTTCCACAGTTTCTAATGCAGGTGCTTACAATAGTAGTTGCACTGGTGATCTTTGACCGGTTCTTCAAAAGAAAATAAAGAGAGGTGTTTCGCAGGCTGCACGGCAGCGCTCGGAACACCTCCTTTTTATGAACTATAAGGACTAAGCCGTCTTCTCTTACGAATGGTTAGTTTAAACGCCAGCGGGCTGAAACGGCTCTTCCGGCCCCTGTGGCTTCGGATGGTCCGGATGCTCCGGCTTGTTCGGCGGATTAAACCGGTACACGATATAGCCGACGACAAACGGCATGATGATTGTGACGATACCGGCACCTATATTCACACTCTCCTGCATGAAGATCAGTGTCGCACCCATCAGGATGCTGTCAAATACGACATGGGCGAACATCACGGCAATAAAGCCGTAACGGATGAAAATGTAACTGAACAGCAATCCGATGACCGTCAGCTCAATCGGCCGTGAGCTGACCGGATAAATCGGATACAGCGTATGGCCGAAAGCCCAGATCAATGTGGTGATCAGCGAAGCGATAAAGGTATTCTTGACGAGCTTCTTGAGCATCCGGATGCCGAACAGACGGTAGACGGCCTCCTCGGATAAGCCGGCAAGCCAGGCGACGATCGGCAGCAGCCAGGCATATCTCATATTATAGGGAGACTGGCTGGCGTCCGTGGTCGACCAGTTATGGAGTGTATACGATAGAATAATGAACATAACTGTCTGCACACCCAGCAGAATAAGCGCCCATACATAGCCGGCACGAATACTGTCCAGCACATACTTGCCGTAACCGGGCTCTTTGGCACGCGGCCAGGGATTCAGGCCTTCTTCCTGGCGCCACAGGCCGTTGCCTCCGACCAGTGAGAAGTAGAGCAGTGAAGACATCAGCAGGCTGTAGAGAGCGTAGATGATGAACATGACGACTGCGGTTATGCGGGCCTCAGCATTGTCTGCACTTGATTCCGGCAGCATATTGTACGTGCTGACCATCATGATCAGAAAATGCACCGAGCTCAAAAAGATCCCCCGTACAAAAGAAGTGTGTCCCCTTCTCAGGATGCTGAAGATCAGCGCGAGAATACCCAGGGCCAGCGTTGGCAGTCCATACCCGTAAAGAGTCAGCTTTTTAGCCAGAGAGGTCTGATCCTCTACATAGGTGTCATGCCAGGCTGGAGCGGTAAAGCCGGCTCTGAAGTACGAGACGTCCCCGTCCAGAAAACTAAACTGATAACTCAGCGGTGACTCGCCCACTTTGACCGAGCTGTCCGAATAGACAAGCCCGTAGCCTTCGTTGTTAGCTTCGATCTGCAGCTTGGCCGGGTTGGCTCCCCATAACTTAAGCCATTGGCGGGCCAGATTTTCTTTTTGTTCAAGCGTCAGGCCGCCGTTTTCGCTGCCTTCAACGTATATTCCCTTCGAAGTGCCTGCGGCGGGAATACTTCCGTAGTTCTGTCCCTCGCCGGAATTCGCATTCGCACCCAGTGCAAAGGCTGCAACCTCGCCTGTATACATATTGAGATCAACAGCAAGAAGCGGATGAGAGTTACCGGAAGTATAAAGTACAGCATGAAAGACATCGAACGGATACCGTTGATCAAGCTTCTTTTTACTATAGTCCTCCAGAAGCTTCTCCCGGGACATATAGCCGTAAAAGGAGGAGTCGGTCTGGTAGCTCACCATCCATTCATCCTGTGCAGTCTGTGAATGGCCGAGCTGCTGTACTGCGAATGCAGCAGCTTTCGTGCGGGCTTCGGTCTTGCTGATGACGGTAGTGTCTTTCTCGCCCGAACCGGAGAGGAGCTGAGGGGCCACCTGAAACATAATGAATACGATAAGACCAAGCACACCCGCGAGAATGACTCTGGTGGTAAGAGGCCGCTGCTGTAAAGGCTGGCCGACGGAATTCATGAAACGCCTCCTAGTAATGGATTAATCTGAAATTTCATCCCCTCAAGTACCGCAAAGGAGCGGAGTGGATGTTTGTTGTGCTCACACCTTACTTATTATAATAGCATGGGCCGGGGAGTTACAAAAAATTCCCTGTTCTTCCTTTACATTTACGTAAGTGAGGCCGGGCTTATGCTTGTTTTGTTTGTGAGGTTTTACTCTTAGGCTGTATTAAGCTGAGATGATAATACTTGGCACCGGCCGGAAGACAGCACAGCGCGAGGGGCAAAGCGATTACCGAGATCCAGCCGAGCATACTCCAGTCGGGCAGTGCTCCGCCGGTCAAGCTGTCAGGGATTATATATTTGTTAATCAATATACTGTGCAAAGGACCAAGTAATGCCAGAGGAAGCATCAGAATGGTCAGTACCGGTGATTTCAGCAGATAATATTCAGCCTGCAGCAGACAGAGGATAACCGTCAGTGCCAATGTGAAGAGCAGGAAGGAAAAGAGCAGCCAGGTCAGGTTGTAGGACAGCTCCTGAGCTGTGGTTCTGCCGGTAATCAGTCCGGTAACGCTCCCGGCAAAAGCGGAAACGGCCAGAACGGTGAGTATCCGCATAGCCGTAGTCCAGACCGCTGCGACTCCGGACAGCAGCAGAACCAGCCGGCTCTGCGGGAAGCTCAGCCACCAGGACTGGTGCTTGCGTTCAATGCTGCTGCGGCTGATCATCCATACACTGCTGAACAGAACCGGCATCATAAAGAGAGACCTTGCGACGGACAAGCTCCCGTCTTCATCAGAGGAGCCGAAATATGCGGCGGCAGCAATGATGAACGGAACGGTAAGCTTTAGGATAACTATAGCCGGATGCCTCTCTATCCGGTGAACCCGGCTGATAGAGAGACGGTACAGGGTAATAAAAGGTGCAGTTTGGCCGGTAAGGCTGCTTCTTTTGTACACCAAGCCAGGACGACCGGAAGAGGGAGCAATAGTGGACCGGCCGGCTCCGCTTGCTGCGTCCAGTCCTTTTGCGGCAATTAGCCGCATTAACTGATAGCAGAGCGGCCAACCGATCAGGCACACTGCGAGTGCAGCACACAGCACATATCCTGGAGCGCTGAACTTCAGAGACTGCGTGCCGGAGTAGCTGATACTTAGGATACTGTCTATCATGAGCGGAAGTATCCACAGTATAGTATAAGGAAACAGCAGCAGCAGTGCTGCTTTGCCTGCCCGCATAAGCAGGCTGACCGCCAGCCCGAAGGTAACTGCTACTGGCAGAGAGACGATTATGAATAGAGTGTAAGCTGCAATGATATACAGCAGACCGCCTGCCGGCAGCGGCTGATACCAGCCGGCCTGGACGGAGATGAAGTAGAGGGAAACGGCTGCAGCCAGAACGGGAAGCGTGAGATTCAGGTTATGGCGGAGCAGGCTGATTCCCTTGGCATACAGCAGCTTCAGCCTGGAGTGCGGGAAAGTCAGCATCCAATCCCGGTGGCTCTGGTTCATGAATATCAGCATATGAAGAGCAGAGATTGCAATAGCGGTTGTCCAGAGCAGCAAAACAGCATAAATGAACGGTGAACGCTCCGATGCTCTCGGGCCCGGAAGGTAGACTCCGGCAGCCAGCAGCAGAATGATAAGTGATAAGGCAAGTACTATAGGGCGATATTTCCCCTGCCTGGACAGGCTGTAACGGCTGTACTCCAGCTGGACAAGCGTCTTCAGCCCAGTCATGCGAACACTTCCCGGTAACGTGATTCCACCGATTTCCCGGAACGGCGGAGCTGTTCTACATCCTCGA
>NZ_LN831200.1:252305-283625 GCF_001368795.1 Paenibacillus ihuae | reverse complement strand
AGCAGCTCCATTTCGCGGATATCATGGGTCGCGATAAGGAAGGTCCGTGCACCGTCAGCGAGTTCACCCACTACAGCCGAAGCGATCCGTTCTCTGGAGATCAGATCAACGCCGGTGAACGGTTCATCCAGAATGATCAGCGGAGCCTTGCGTGACAGGCAGGTCAGGAGCTGAAGCCGTGCTTCCTCCCCGCGGGACATTGCCGAGATCAGTGACTCTCCGGAAACGGACAGCTGCTGCTGCAGTTCCCAGGCTTTGGCCTGATCCCAGTCCGGGTAGATCCCGCAGGCAAATTCCAGCCATTCCTTAACGCTCAGCCAGCCGGGGAGACTGCTGCGGTCGGGCAGCAGCGAGAGATTGCCGAGCTGCTTCACACCTGCAGGCTTACCGAAAATTTGCACCGCACCGGCATCTGGAGACGCCAGCCCGGAGATGATGCGCAGCAGGGAGGACTTGCCTGCACCGTTAGGTCCGAGCAGACCGGTCAGGCTGCCTTGCGGAATATCGAAGCTGATATCGTCCAGAATGATTTTCTTCTTGATTTTAAGTTTTAGGTCGCGGCACTCTACCGCCGCAGGTTCTGCAGCTTCAGTGTTAAGCTTATAAGGTGTCATTTGAATCCTCCTTATCGAATTCCAGCAATTGCTCAGCGGAGATGCCAAGTGTATCCGCTGCAGCTTTAAATTCCTTTATTGCCTTGCGCATGATAACCTTGCGGGCCTCGCCGATTACAGCATCTTCCCTGGTGACAAACGTTCCCTGTCCGCGGTAGGTAACGATCAGCCCCATACGCTCCAGCTCCTGATAGGTTCTGGCCGCGGTAGTAGGATTGACACCTCTCCCCGCAGCCAGATCTCTGACTGAAGGCAGCCGCGAGCCGGGCGGAATGATGCCGCTGACGATTCTTCCCTGAATAGCTTCTACAAACTGTTCGTAGATCGGCAGCGAGGGATTGATTTGAAACTGCTCCGGCAAAAGCTCAAAGGACTGATCCATAGGGTGCTCCTTCCGAATGTAGTACTAGCTTCATGTTGTAATGTGTATGGGTAATCACCATACAATATGTGATTGGAGTGTACCACTACTCACCATACAATTTCAAGAGAGATTCCTCACATCCGGAAATCTGCTTTGTGATGCTGGACAATAACGTATATAATTTGTATGTTTATCTGATAAATATTACATTTGCTTATAAGAACAAGAAACTTGCGAGAGGATGAGAAACTTGGCTTCACCCCTTCCTAAATTTGCGGAATTCAGATTCCTTAAGCTGTCTCCGCCCCAGATTCTGGTACTTGGCTTTGCCACGGCTATTCTGATCGGAACACTGCTATTAATGCTCCCCTATTCCAGTGCATCTGGTCATTCACTAATATTTATAGATGCGCTTTTCACTGCAACTTCCGCAACCTGTGTAACCGGACTTGTAGTGGTGGACACCGGTACCTATTTCAGTGTATTCGGACAAATAGTCATCCTGGTGCTGATTCAGGTCGGAGGTCTCGGCTTTATGACGATGGCGACCTTGTTTGCACTACTGCTGAAACGTAAAATCTCACTACGGGACCGGCTGATCCTCCAGGAAGCTATGAATCAAAGCTCAATGGAGGGCATAGTACGGCTGATCCGCAAGGTGCTGGTGTATTCACTGGCGATAGAAGCAGGCGGTGCGGTTCTGCTGACGCTGCGCTGGGCGGCGGATATGGATTTTGGCCGCGCTTTATATTTCGGCATCTTTCATGCCGTGTCTATGTTCAATAATGCCGGATTTGATATCTTCGGGGACTTCCGCAGCCTGACCGGATATGCCGGCGATCCTGTAGTCAACATCGTCGTCATGTTCCTGATTATTTCCGGGGGTATCGGATTTATCGTTATGGCTGACCTGATCGATTACCGCAAAAGCCGCAGACTGATGCTGCACAGCAAGGTGGTTCTGTCGATGACGGCAGCGCTGATCCTGATCGGAACGGTAGTGGTCTTTATTTTTGAGTTTAGTAATCCGAATACGTTCGGACAACTTAACTTTGGCGGTAAAATATGGGCTGCATTCTTTCAATCGGTAACGCCGCGTACGGCAGGTGCCAATACGGTGGATATTGCCGGTCTTCGCCAGGCTACGCAGTTTTTCATTGTGATACTGATGTTCATCGGGGCTTCTCCGGGCTCGACCGGCGGGGGGATCAAGACAACAACCTTCACACTGATGATTGGTGCGGTTATCTCGATGCTGCGCGGACGTGAGGACATTGTGCTGTTCCGCTACCGGCTGGCTCAGGAACGTGTCTTCAAGGCGCTGACGATTACCTTGCTTGCCCTGCTGCTGATCGTTGCCGTTTCCATGGTGCTCTCAACGACGGAAGGACGGCCGTTCCTAATGATTTTATTTGAGACCACTTCAGCTTTCGCTACCGTAGGACTCAGTATGGGACTGACCCCGGAGTTATCGGAGACCGGCAGAATTCTGATCTGCCTGACCATGTTCGCCGGACGTCTGGGTCTGTTGACACTGGCCTATGCACTGGGCCCGAAACAGGGTAAAGCATTGTATAAGTATCCGGAAGGCAAAATGATAATTGGATAAGGGGTTAATGAAACTATGAAAGCACAGCAGTTTGTTGTGATCGGCCTTGGCCGCTTCGGATCAAGTCTGGCGCTTGAGCTGATGGCTATGGGCTATGAAGTGCTCGGAATCGACCATATGGAAGAGCGGGTAGAGGAAATGAGCGGGCAGCTGACTCACGCGGTGATGGCGGATGCTACCGATGAGGGCATCATGCGTTCCCTGGGCGTACGCAATTTCGACTGCGGCATTGTCGCCATCGGTGACAATATGGAGCGGAGCATTTTGGCGGCGATTCTGCTGAAGGAGCTGGGTATCAAGCAGGTAGTAGCGAAGGCGATCTCGATCCTGCACGGACGTGCGCTGTCGAAGCTGGGCGTGGACCGGGTTATTTTTCCTGAACGGGATATGGGGATCCGTGTAGCGCATCAGCTGGTGACTCCCCATTTGCTGGATTACATCGAAATCTCCAAGGATTACAAAATTGTCGAGCTGACTGTACCCTCCTGCATGGACGGAAAAAGCCTCTCAGAGCTGAATACCCGCGGCAAGTACGGCTGCAGCATTATTGCCCTTAACCGGCAGGATGGGATTATTGTGGCACCTACTGCCCATGACCATGTAAGCCAAGGCGACATTATGGTTGTCATCGGCTCCAATGAGAGCATTGAAGAGTTTGAGGATCAGGCTGTGAATGTGGAGGCTTAGTACAAGAACACGGCAAAGCCCGGACAACAGTCCGGGCTTTTGTTATTTTTGCGGCCAATTATTGATGGCTTCGAATACCCGTGAATAGGCGGATTTGATATTGGTGCTGTTGATTGTATCATTGTGCAGCCCAGTCCCCCAGAACTCCCATTTTCCCTCAGAGTTAAAATATCCTGTGGCATACACACCATTATTGATATCTTTAATATCCTCATAGGCAACATCTTCAAGTACAAACGGCATATAAGATTTCTTCGACTCGATAAAAAAGAACGGGAGACCGGCGGTTTTATAAACCTTTGCATACCGGGCATCCGCAGCTTCAGGTAAATGCTCCTTCATAATGAATACAGCATCATAGTCCGCTTCCAGGGATTGGCTGCCCAGCAGCTCCTCCAAAGTGATTGCCGAGAACTTCACCTGCTGCTCTCTAACGGACGGGGCTTCACCGACAACGGCCAGATGCAGCGCCTTTCCTGTGTACGGAACTGTGTCTACAGAATTCTTTTTGTTATCTATAGTGATAGTACACCCCGTTAAAAGAAGGGCCGCCACGATCAGGAGCAAATAGATAGATTTCACGTTATAACTCCTTATTATGAGATGGGATTACGAGCATCGCACCTGAACCTTAATCGTGCCGGTGCAGAACAATGCTGTTCTTGTAAATAATAGAAAATATGTTATTGATAATAATAGATGACCGCAGCCTTTACTACAATGTTTTTAGGATCAGCATCGTTAGTTTCTGCTTGTGATGTCATTGATTTTTCGGTTTTTCTAAAAAAATTCCTAGACATATATATAAAACGTTTCTTTAAATGATAAAATAATAGTAATCGGTGTAACTATGAGATGAAATTATGTAGACACTTATTGTAAGCGCTTCTATTGGTAGCGGCTAAACAGTCATCGTTCTGCTTCGTGTTGCCTAGCAAACCATTATTTAGCTTAACAGGGGGATTAAACATGACGTTGCGTTTTGATTTCGGACCCTTCGGGGATGCAGCAGCAGGATATACCAAGGTTTCTTCATCAGATACATATAATAGTGAAAAAGGGTACGGCTTTGTCGACCCTTCCCGCGTCACAGAACATGTCCGGGGGGAGGAGCCGCTCAGCGGGGATTTCATCATTCCGTTTGATACAGCGTTTCTGGCGGATGTGGAAGACGGGAATTACATTGTCTCCGTTCTGATCGGAGATGAGGAAGCGCCGACCTGCACAACGCTGAAAACCAACGGGGAGAGGCTTGTACTGAAAAATTTCCGTACAGTTGCCGGACAAACTGCCCGTGAAATGTTCGGTGTGAATGTCCGCGGGGGTCAGCTGAGGCTTCGCTTCGGCGGGGCCGCTCCCCGGATCAATGCGCTTGAAATCACACGTTCGGATGAACAGATTACGCTTTTTCTGGCGGGTGATTCTACGGTGACGGATGCAGGCGATGAGAAGGCATTTCCGTTCTCCGGCTGGGGGCAGATGCTTCAGTTCTACTTCAAACATGATGTTGCCGTTGCCAATCATGCCGTCGGGGGGCGAAGCTCCAAGAGCTTTATTCAGGAGGGGCGCCTGGATACGATCATGGAAGAAATTAAGGAAGGCGATTATTTATTTATCCAATTCGGACATAACGATCAAAAATGGGACGAGGCCCGTCATACAGATCCGCACACAACCTATCCGGAGTATCTTCGCCAGTATATTGCCCGAGCACGCGCCAAACAGACTATCCCGGTGCTGATAACTTCTGTACACCGGCGGTATTACGATGCCGACGGCAAGCTGACGGATACGCATGGCGACTACTTGGAAGCTGTAAGGCAGCTCGCAGCAGAAGAAGAGGTCCCGCTCATCGATCTTGCCGGGAAGAGCAAACGCTTATTTGAAGAGGCCGGGCCGCAAGAGACAAAGTCGATCTTCCTCTGGGGCGCCCCGGGAGAATGGATGAACCATCCGGGCGGAATTGTCGACAATACCCACTTTCAGGAGCGGGGCAGTCTGCGGATTGCGGAACTAGTCGTTCAAGGAATAAGGGAGCTTGGCCTCCAAAAGCTGATCCTGTTTCTCAAAATTGCCTGACTTAATCTTATATAGAGATCATAGGGGGATCAAACATGAAAAAAATACCGATGATGCTGCAGCTGGCATTGATTCTATTCTGTATCATGGCCATTCCGACCGCCATCCTGACCTGGTACAGCGGATCACAGATAATAGAGAACTCAGAAGCAGCCATCGGAGAATCGACACTTGCCGGGCTGGATGCCAACCGCAAATTAAACGAGAATGCACTTGCTAATCTGGCGCAGGACACGTCGCGGCTGGCAGCGACCAATATATTTGAACCTATCCGCAGTGTAGATACCTACAGTGAGCTTAACTCTAATTACAACAACGTGAGCCGGTCGTTATCTGTATTCAAAGAGCTGCTTAATCTGAACCGCCGGGTAGACGGTGTATACTCCTCCTATTTCCACTTGGAGGGTGCGGATTATGTGATTTCTACGGATAGCGGTATCACGAAGCTGGAGCACTATGAGCCGCTTGAATGGACTACGGAAGCTCTTGAAGGGCGGAGAGGAATCAGCGGCGTGTGGGTTCCCCGCAAGGTGGACTCCGGCGTTAATGTAGTGTCGTATGTGTATCCCCTTAACCGACTGTCTTCCACCACGCGCGGCTTAATTGTTGTCAACATGCGTGAGAGCCAGATCGGCAATTATCTGCATGCTACAGAGGTTGGGGATAATAACACCCTGCTTCTGGCACCTGACGGTAAAGTGATTTCCTATAATGACAAGTCGCTGCTGCTCACGGACGGCTTTAAACTTCCCTTTCTCCAGGAAATGCTCACCCAGGAAACAAATGAAGGATATACGTTCCATGAGCTTGACGGCAAACGGCTGGTTTATGCGTGGAGCCGTTCAGATGTGTCCGGATGGTGGAATGTAAGCTGGAGCTCCATGGATGAGCTGATGAGCAAATCCCGTGAAATGCAGGGGAATATCATTTTGCTTACCGGTGCTATTATTTTGCTGGGAACGGTACTTGCTGTTTTTCTGGCGACATGGCTGTCCAGACCGCTCCGGCAATTGGTGCAGACGATCCGGGCGAAAAGTGACTTGGGTGTGGTGAATAAGAATGAACTAGCTTTCCTGGATCTGGCGTTCAAACGAATGCAGGAGGAAGAGGAAGGTCTGTTCCAGCTGCTGCAGGAACGCGAACAGGATACCCGCAGTCTTGCCGTTCACCGTCTTTTGCGCGGGGAGATTACGCCCCGGCTCACAGAGGTTTTTCCGGAAGCTTATTACAGAATCGCCGTTGTCTCCATCGACCAGTATAGACGTTATGTGGGCAATACCAATGTGGAGACACGCAGCTACCACCGGTATCTGCTCAATACGAAATACGAAAGTCTTTTTCCAGCGGCAATTCTGGCCCGTTCTGTCTATCATAACGACGGATGTATAGTTATTGTAATGAACTTTAGCCCGGATGAGCACGGGCAAAGCGCCGGCCAGATCCATCAGGCGCTGGAAACGATCCGCGATCAGTCATCAGAGCTGCTGGGACATTCGGTGACGATTGGCGTAAGCGATTTGGCTGATGCGCCTGAAATGGTCACCCAGCGGTTGTTTGAAGCGATGGAACTGATTAAGCAGCGGATCATCAATGGTGCCGGAAGTATTATGTACTGGCAGGAGGAAGAGGAGAACAGCCGCAAATACATGGATTCTGAAAGCAGTGAGCGGCGGATTCTCAACTTCCTGGATGCAGGCAATCTGGACGGGATTATCAAAGAGCTTCAGATCATCCGCTGCCAGATTAGCTCAGAAGAGAATATTTCATACGATAATATCATGTTCATCTATCACCAGTTGATTGGTGCGACCATCAAGCATCTCCGTGAGAATCATATCGGCACCGGAAGAATGATTATGGGTAAAGGCAATATTTACTCTATTCTGGCTGCGATGGATACGCTTGATGAGCTGGAGGAGTATTTGCATGAATTTTTCCGTGAAATTATGCAGAGCCTGGACCGAAGCGCCGGTGATACCAACCATGGAGAGCGGATCATTCAATATTTGAAGGGAAATTACCGGGAAGAAATTGTTTTCGAGGATATGGCGAAGGAAATCGGCATCAGTTACTCCTATATGCGCAAGATCGTGTATGAGCAAACCGGAAGCAGTATGATAGATTTCGTGAATCAGCTGCGCATTGAGAAGGCCAAAGAGCTGCTGATGGACACTGAGCTTACCATTAAGCAAATTGCCGCAGAGGTTGGTTACTTCAATGTCCAGAGCTTCAACAGGTTTTTCCGCAAATACGAAGGCATGCCGCCAAGCAGTTACAAATCGGCCAAGAGTAAAAGCTCCTAGGAGCTTCCTCTTGGCCGCTTTGGCGGCGGCCTTTGTTTATAAATGAAAGCGTTTTATTTTTGGGAATGCCTATCATATTTGATCATAATGACGTCGCAGAAGCTGATAAAACCGGGCTTCGATCAAATTTGATGGGGATCATCAATACTCATGATTTTCAAAACAGGGCAAAGGGAATAGCATAGAACTCGAGCCGGTTGACCTGACTGGCAAGGTGATAACTTGGTGTAGGAGGTGAAACTTTGAAAGTTGCAAGCGCTTCAAAAACAAATCATACAGCTCTATTAAGTAAGAAACAGGGAATCGGGTATTATTTGCAGCGTGACTGGCAGCTATATTTACTCGTACTATTTCCACTAGCTTTTGTAATCGTTTTCAAATATCTGCCGATGACCGGACTTGTAATCGCTTTTAAAGACTACAAAATTGCAAGGGGCTTTTGGGGCAGTGAGTGGGTAGGGTTTCAGATATTCCAGGAGATCTTCTCCAAACCTGATTTTGCCCGTGCGGTCCGCAATACACTGCTGCTCAACATTCTGGATCTCTGCTTCAGCTTTACGATGCCGATTGCGCTGGCGATCCTGCTGAATGAGGTCAAAAGTGTAAGATTCAAACGCGTAAATCAGACGCTGCTGTACCTGCCGCACTTCCTTTCCTGGGTCATTATCGGGGCCATCGGTTATCAGCTCCTAAGTGAGGGAAGCGGTGTTGTTAACAATTTTATTGAACTCATGGGCGGAAATCGTATTCCGTTCCTGCAGGAAGACACCCATTGGCTGATCAGCTATCTGGCAATCGGTGTGTGGCAGAGTATGGGATGGGGAACCATCATCTACTTGGCAGCCATGAGCGGGATTAACCCGGAGATGTATGAAGCGGCTACCGTCGATGGAGCAGGACGCTGGAGAAAGGTATGGAATATTACCGTTCCTTCCATTCGTGCGACCATTGTAACCTTGCTGATTATGAACCTGGGGAAAGTTATGGAGGGCTCATTCGAGCGTATCTTCGCTCTGCAGAATAAGGCCACCACGGAGTTCACAACAACCATACCGGTGCTGGTGTACCGTTGGGGGATCGAGAGCGGCAATTTCAGCCGTGCGACAGCGCTAGGGCTATTCCAGTCCGTCATCGGTATTATTCTAGTAATAACGGCTGACCGCGTGGCTAAGAAGCTTGGCGAGGATGGAATATTATAAGAAAGGAGAGAAACCATGAGAGCATCAACCGGCAACCCTGCCGCACCACGTAAAGGGCGTTTGGACATCTGGGAATTGCTGATCCGCCTCGTTCTAATTATTGCTTCACTAGCGTGCTTGTTGCCGTTTCTGCATGTCGTGTCCAAATCCCTGAGTTCTGACTCCTTTGTCATTGCCAACAAGGTCTTTCTTTGGCCTGAGGGAATCACCATAGAAGCGTACAAGAAAATATTTGCAGATGCCAGCATCCTTCGTTCACTGTACATCTCGGTTATAGTGACTGTGTTGTTCACCATACTGGGGATGGTCCTGACCATCTGCGCCGCGTACCCGCTGTCCAGAACACAGTTTAAAGGCCGTAGAGTAATCACCTTCATCTTCCTGTTCACGATGTACTTTAGTGGAGGTATCATCCCGGACTATATGAACATTAACAATCTGGGACTGATGGATACGATATGGTCACTGGTTTTACCGTTGTCGTTCAGTGCCTTCAACCTGCTGATTATGAAGACTTCTCTAACGAGCAGTATTCCCGTAAGTCTGGAAGAATCTGCGCGGATCGACGGTGCCGGGCATTTCCGAATCCTGCTTAGTATTGTCCTCCCGTTGTCCAAACCGATTATGGCGACACTTGCACTCTTCTATGCGGTTGGACGCTGGAATGCTTACCAGGATGCATTGTTCTACATTAAGCATGAAACGGATCTGCGGCCGCTGCAGCTCAAGCTGTATTATCTGGTCATTCAGGCAAGTGAAAGCTTCCAATTGGAAGCAACCCAGGTATCGCTCAGTAATCCGGAAGTACTTAAAGCATCAGTCGTTGTGTTTGCCACTCTGCCTATTCTCTGCGTGTACCCCTTTGTTCAGAAATACTTTGTTCAGGGTGTTATGCTCGGAGCAGTCAAGGAGTAGTCTTATGTTCCAGAATAGTAATTCTTCAGTCCGAAAATTAAAATTGGGGGAATCGCGATGAACAAAAAAAGCTTTGTTTCGTTAATGATGGCATCTGTCATGACGGCTGGCATGCTGGCCGGATGCTCCGGGGGAAATAATAATAATCAGAATGCGGAGTCTAACAAGCCTGCTGAGACTGCAGCCGCCAATAATCAGAGCGAAGGAAGCTCTAACGACTTTTCAAAGGGCTTTAAGGAAAAGGTCAGTCTGGATATTCCGGTCTATGAGCGTGCTTTCGAGGGCTGGAATGTAAGCGATAACTATTACACCCGCTGGGTTCAGAAGGAATTCGGTGATAAGTACAATATTCAAGTCAATTACGTGCCAATTACCCGTAAAGGCGAAGTAACCGATTTTGAGCAGCTGCTGGCGTCACACAAAGCTCCGGATATTATTTTCCATTACGATATGCCGCAGGCACTTACCTATTACGGCGAAGATGTTATGCAGCCGCTCGATTATGCTGAAATTGAGAAATATGCTCCAACTTACTGGAAAAACATGGGTGATACAATTAAGCAATACGGGGTTGTTGACGACAAAAATATTTTCTTCTTCGCCGCACGCCCTGAGGCCGACAACTTCGTCAACGTTATCCGTAAGGACTGGGTTGAGAAGGTGGGCATGAAGGTTGAAGATTTGACTTCGCTGGAGAAATACAATGAGATGCTGGTGAAATGGAAGGAAGCCGGGCTCGGTGTGACCGGCGGAAGCCTGATTCAACACAGCTTCAATTATAACTACGCCTTCCGCGATTGGCCGGTCGACGCGAAATACCGTGCACTTTATTCCGATCTTAGCGTTGGTGATTTGACCACCGTTGAAACCGAGCGCTACCTGCGTAATCTGAACTATCAATACAATAACGGCCTCATTGATAAAGAGTTCTATCTGCGCAATGATGATAATAAGGTTAAATCTGAATTCGTTGCCGGCAAAACAGGCAGCTACGGATTCTATCTGACAAACAATACGGATGTTTTTGCAGCTACTCTTGTGAACAACCCGGATGCTGAATTTGCAGTAGTTCCTCCCTTTGCAGGTGTTCCGGAAGGCCTGAAGCCTCAGGGACGCGCTTACTGGCCGTTTGGCTTCATCATGGGGATCAACTACGAATCTACACCTGAGGAACGTGCTGCAGTCTGGATGTATCTCGAATGGCTCAGCCAGCCTGAGAATCTGTTCAAGTTCCAGAACGGTATTGAAGGGGAGAACTATACGCTTGATGCAGAAGGTATCGCTCTGAAGAATCCGGATTATAAAGGCGAATCCGTTCTGTCGCAGAACAACAACAAAGACTATTGGGGCCTTGTGACCGAAATTGCGCAATATCCGGATGAAGCAAAAACCCGTACGGCCAATCTCCGCAACTGGGCACCGGCCGGCTATGAGGCTCTCGCCAATGATTTGGTGAAATATTATGATGAGACGGCGGAATTCCGTACACCTGATGCACTGTTCACCGTTGTACTTGATAAGGTAAACGAGTATAAGACGGACCTGGATACCCTATTCCAGGAATTGTACGTGAAGATCGCACTCGCTCCAGTAGCTGAGTTTGACGCAACCTATGAAGCCGCTAAGAAAACTTACCTGGAAGCGGGTTATCAGGAAATCCTTGATGAGAAGCAGGCGGCCATTGACGCAGGCAAGTTCCGTTAATCCCGCTTCGACCGAACTAACTGAATAGCCGCACAGAAGAACAATCCCCGGCGGGCCGATCCATATTTGATATGGACGCCTGCCGGGGATTGTGTTATTTGCGTGTGTTATTCGCGTCCGTCGAGGAATACTTCCTCCGTGACCTGCACGAGACAGCGTGCCGCTGTACTTAGTCCCCCGCTGCCCTGATAGATCAGGCAGGTGGTGCGCTGGGTCTGCTCCAGCTCCTTGATGTGCAGAGAGACGAGCCCGCCGCCGTTCAGCAGCTCCGGACGAAGATATGACTTCGGCAGCAGTGCAGCAGCCTTGATCGTCGGCAGCAGCCGGACGATCGCTTCGAAGGAGTCGATCTCCATCCGCACGTCCGGATCGACCCCGCAGCGCTGGAACAGCTCATCCGTCATCCGGCGGTACCAGGTGCCTTTGGAGAAGAGGATCATCGGCAGCCGGGACAGATGCTCCATGGTCAGCTTCGCGGTTAAGGTCAGGGGATGATGCTCGGAGGCGACCAGCCTGAGCTGGTCCTCGAACAATGGAATGCAGCGCAGGCCCGGCTCCTGGATCGAGGAGGCGATGATGCCGACATCGCATTTGCCCTCATTGACGGCTGAGACGATTTCATGCGTTTTGCCGGTGATCAGCTTCAGCTCCGCCGCCGGATATTTATTCATATAAGCATTCACAAGCGGAGGCAGTGTCGTCTGAAGCGTCGTCAGGCTGGCCCCCAGTGTGACGAGCTGCGGCTCGCCTTCCTTGAATTTGGACAGGGCCTCAAGAAATTTGGAACGCTGCTGCCGCTGCTCCAGGGCATAGGTGTAGGTAAGGCGGCCCACCTCAGTCAGCTCCAGCCGTTTGCCGAAGCGGTTGAATAATGAAACGCCAAGGCGCTCCTCCAGCTTGGAGATTTTACGTGAGAGGGCAGGCTGGGACAGATTGAGCTGGCGCGATGCCCGGTTGAGGCTGGAATGCTCCACGACCGCGGCGAAAATGTCCAAATCATCAAACATAACGGAGTTCTCCTTTGAGGAAGTCTGTGGTAATGCTGCTACTTTACGCTTGAACGGATATGGATGAAAGTGATAAAAGGCATAGCCAATTCACTAAAGAATGTTTGCTTTATATAGAAAAAAGGCTGCTGTGTGGGGAAATACTTGCTTTAAATGAGAATTATTATCATATTAAAAATATTCTTATGCAATTATTGTATAACGTTTAATAATTAGATTGCAATTCCCTTATAAGCGAAAAAAGAGTAACATGAAAAGTGACACAAGATATTCACATATTGTGAATAATAGAGCAATGTCCGGGAAAACAATGGATAGTGGTGAAAATAGAGATTTGGCGAGCTTCTGAGGCCTTCGTTCCCCTGTTTCAACTGTACTCCCGGCGGTGTATGCTCATTAATGAAAACGCTGTTTTAACTAGGAAAGGGGACACTTTGCATGAGAGGATTTTATTCCAGAAAGATTCATTCCTTGCTCGGCGTTATCCCGCTCGGATTCTTCTTCATCGAACATATGATGACGAATTTCGCGGCAGTAGAGGGTGGCGCTTCCGGTTTCACCGACAGTGTGCTATGGCTGAACAGTCTGCCGCTGGTCTTCTTCCTGGAATTGTTCGGTATTTGGCTTCCACTGCTCTACCATGGAGTCTACGGGCTGTATATCGCCTATCAATCCAAGCCGAACCTGAACCGCTTCAACCTGGAACGGAACTGGCGTTATACGCTGCAGCGCATCAGCGGTATTATTACCTTCATCTTTATCGTGTGGCATCTGTTCCAGACCCGTGTCCAGGTGGCAGTCGGGAATGTAGAGCATGAAGAGCTTGGCGGCGTAATGCATGACATCGCAACCCAGCCGCTGCTGCTAGCCGTATATGTAGTCGGTGTTGTGGCTGCCTGCTTCCATTTCTCCAACGGTCTCTGGTCCTTCCTGATCAGCTGGGGAGTTACCGTCGGACCGCGTTCGCAAAAAGTGTCCTCTGTACTCTGTCTCGGCCTTTTCGTAATTGTTACTTTCATGTTCCTGCTGTCGCTGTTCACGTTCCGTGACAACGAATTCCAGGCTGCAGCTTCGGCTGCACAGATCCTCAGGTCATTCTCTTAAGCGGGGCGTGGAATTTGACACGCTGTCCTTATCCGCCGCAGCATTCCATTTAGAGGCTGGACTGCACAGCAAACATTTGTATATTAGCGGTACGACAAAACTTAAGCGAATGCTTCCGAAGTCAGTTTTGCCGAAGCAAATTCAGGAAGCTATCCTAACAAAACTTAAGTGTATGCTTCCGTAGCGAGTTTTGTACGAAGCCGATTCAAGAAGTATATCCTAACAAAACTTTAGCGTATGCTTCCGGAGCAAGTTTTGTACGAAGCCTATCAAGGAGCATATGCTCACAAAACTTTAGGAGTGAACAATCATGGCATCAGCCGATATCATTATCGTGGGCGGCGGGCTGGCCGGCCTGATGGCTACCATCAAGGCGGCGGAATCCGGCGCGCGTGTTCATCTATTCTCTCTGGTCCCTGTCAAAAGATCGCACTCCGTCTGCGCACAAGGCGGCATCAACGGAGCCGTTAATACCAAGGGTGAGGGCGACTCACCCTGGGAGCATTTCGACGACACCGTCTACGGCGGTGACTTCCTGGCGAACCAGCCTCCGGTCAAAGCGATGTGCGAGGCCGCGCCGGGCATTATCCATCTAATGGACCGGATGGGCGTCATGTTCAACCGCACCCCGGAGGGGCTGCTCGACTTCCGCCGGTTCGGCGGGACCAAGCGTCACCGTACAGCGTTTGCCGGAGCTACGACCGGCCAGCAGCTGCTGTATGCGCTGGATGAGCAGGTACGGCGCTGGGAATCGGAAGGGCTGGTCACCAAAAGCGAGAACTGGGAGTTTCTCTCAGTGATTCTTGACGATGCCGGCGTCTGCCGCGGTATCAGCGCCCAGAACCTGAAGACCATGGAAATTCAGACCTTCCCGGCGGATGCGGTGATTCTGGCCAGCGGCGGTCCGGGGATTATTTTCGGCAAAACGACGAACTCGGTTATTAATACAGGAACTGCAGCCAGTGCCGTATACCAGCAGGGTGTGCATTATGCCAACGGGGAATTCATTCAGATTCATCCGACGGCAATCCCCGGAGATGACAAGCTGCGCCTGATGTCAGAATCGGCCCGCGGGGAAGGCGGACGCATCTGGACCTATAAGGACGGCAAGCCGTGGTATTTCCTGGAGGAGAAATATCCGTCGTACGGAAATCTGGTGCCGCGCGATATCGCTACCCGGGAGATTTTTAATGTGTGTGTGGACCAGGGGCTCGGTATTAACGGCGAGAACATGGTTTACCTGGACCTGTCGCATAAGGATCCGAAGGAGCTTGATGTCAAGCTTGGCGGTATTATCGAGATTTATGAGAAATTCATGGGGGATGATCCCCGCAAGATTCCAATGAAAATCTTCCCGGCTGTCCATTACTCCATGGGCGGTATGTGGGTCGATTATAACCAGATGACGAATATCCCCGGACTGTTCGCAGCAGGGGAATGTGAATACCAGTATCACGGCGCAAACCGGCTCGGCGCGAACTCGCTGGTGTCAGCGATTTACGGCGGGATGGTCGCAGGCCCCAAAGCCGTGGAATATATTAAGGGACTGAAGAAGTCGGTGCAGGACATCCCGTCCACCGTGTTCGACAGCTTCCATAAGAAACAGACAGACAAATACGAATCTCTGCTGGCGATGTCCGGCACAGAGAATGCATATGTGATCCACAAAGAGCTGGGCGAGTGGATGACCGCGAACATGACGGTGGTGCGTGAGAACAAGAGGCTTGAGGCTACCATCGGCAAAATCAAGGAACTCAAAGAGCGCTACGGCAGAATCAATATGAGTGATACCTCGCGCTGGAATAACCAGGGCGTTGCCTTCACCCGCCAGCTGTGGAATATGCTGGAGCTGTCCGAGGCGATGACGCTTGGCGCGCTGCTGCGGAATGAGAGCCGTGGAGCCCATTACAAACCGGAGTTCCCGAAGCGGAATGACGAGGAATTCCTCAAGACAACTAAAGCGACCTGGACCCCGAATGGCCCGGAAATCTCCTATGAAGAGGTCGATGTCTCGCTGATTCCTCCGCGGGTACGCGACTACTCGAAGGACTAAGAAGCTCCGTGAATATATAAAAATGGTACAGTGCCGGATGGCCGGCATATACTGGCGGCAGAAATCTACGTATAAGTGTATATCGTGCAGCTATTTCAGCCCGACGGAGGCACGGGAGACGAATAATTGTATTCTTTACAGTTAAAATCTCCCGGATAGACGGAATTTAGCTATTTCGTAGTATATAAATGTACAAAGTGCAGTTAAATCGTGAAATGAATTTTAACCCCCGGTTTTAGTTGTATGAAGTGCAATTAGCACCCAAATCGGAAGATCATCATACGTTAAAAACTTTAATCTATGCTTCCGAAGCGAGTTTTGTACGAAGGAAAACCAGAGGAGTAACGCTCACAAAACTTAGCGTATGCTTCCGAAGCGAGTTTTGAACGAAGGATAGTCGGAGAAGCTTTGCTCACAAAACTTTTAGGAGGTAACCGATATGGCGGAAACTGTTGCAGCTCCCAAAAACGTAAAGTTTATCATTACCCGCCAGGACGAACCGGAGAGCTCGCCCTATACCGAGGAATTTGAACTGGCCTACCGGCCGGGAATGAATGTAATCAGCGCCCTGATGGAAATCCAGCGTAATCCGGTCAACGCTACGGGCGACAGTACAGTTCCGGTCTGCTGGGACTCCAACTGTCTGGAGGAAGTGTGCGGCGCCTGCTCAATGGTAATCAACGGCAAGCCGCGCCAGGCCTGCGCGGCGCTGATCGATAATCTAGAGCAGCCGGTGCGGATTGAACCCATGAAGACGTTCCCTGTAGTGCGTGACCTTGTGATCGACCGCAGCCGGATGTTTAGTGCGCTCAAGCGTGTCAAAGCATGGATTCCGATTGACGGTACGTATGATCTGGGTCCCGGTCCGCGGATGGCGGAGAAGAAACGCCAATGGGCTTACGAATTGTCCAAATGCATGACCTGCGGCGTCTGTCTGGAGGCTTGCCCGAATGTTAATGAAAAGACAAATTTCATCGGTCCGGCAGCCATCTCCCAGGTACGCCTGTTCAATGCCCATCCTACGGGCGAAATGAACGCCGACGAACGCCTGGAGGCTCTGATGGAGGATGGCGGCATCGACGGCTGCGGCAACTCGCAGAACTGCGTACGTGCTTGTCCGAAGGGCATTCCGCTCACCACTTCTATCGCTGAAATCAACAAACAGACCACCAAGCATATGTTCAAACGCTGGCTGGGTGTGTAACGCAGCATTCATACTCTAAATCAGTTACGGGCCGTCCCTCAAGGCATATTTTGCCGCAGGGGGCGGCTTTTTGCATGGGATGATATTATTAAAGCAATGTGTTTCTTTTGGCCGGAGAAATGGGTACATGGTATACAATTCCGTGAATACATAGGAACAGTCCGGAAAAGCCAAACTTAAACAATTATAGATGGATATGTTATAATCTCCGTAGCTAAAGCGGCTTTCAGGCCATGGAGAATCAAGGAGGAATTACGGTGATTTGTCGGGAGCAGGACGGAGCATTTGTAATGATTAAACAGCATGAGCACGGGCGTCTGGCCGGAGAATTTGCAGCAAGCTTCAAGGAAGAGCAAGTGCCGGTACCCAGACGCCGGGCGGAAGTGCTGAGGGCAATCAGCAATCATGACCGGGGCTGGATCGATCTGGACGAAACGCCTTTCTGGAATGATGCGGAAGGTGCCCCGTACAGCTTCATAGATTTTCCGGTTGTGCCGAAACTCACGTTCTATAGACGCGGCCTTAATGAGATAGAAGCAGATACTCTGTATGGCGCCCTGCTATGCAGCCTGCATTTCGAACGGCTGATTGAGGTATCGGGCGAGGAAAATCCGGAGTTGAACAACTATCTGAAGGATGAAGCGGAGCGCAGAGCGCGCATTCACCGGGAGCTGGAACAGAACGCTGATCCGATTGGCGAGGCAGAGCTCTACTACGACGCCAGACTGCTGCAGTTCTGTGACGATCTGTCGCTGTATCTGGGACTGAATGAGCCGGGGAGTCCCAAATCCGAGGAGCATCCCTGGTGGACAGACGGTTTTTCGGGCAGCGAGGATTTCAGCTTTACCTCAGGACGGATAATTACGGCAGAATGGCAGGATGCATCTACACTGCTGCTTGAACCCTTCCCGTTCACCCGGGAGGTTGAAGTAGCCTTCAAGCTTCGCCGGGTCAGCCAAAGGGAGATTGCGGATAAAGGTATTGCTCGCGCGTATCAGGAGACACCTGAGGAAGAATGCCGGATCACCGTGACCCCCCGCCCGGAAAAGTCCGTATAACGAGCGGCGGGACTAACGGAGAGAATGAGAAGTGAGCCCGCAGGCCACACGGACAGGAGTTTAAAGCCATGGACTTTTGGATATGGACCTTCAATGCAGCTGTAATTATTACCCTGCTGTCGTTGTGGTTTTACCGGATGAAGCTGAGCTGGATGGGCAAAGCGGTGCTGCTCGCGCCAATCCTGATTTATGTGCTGATTTCGGTCGAGGATTTGCTGAACTGGATTGACCTCGGGGCGATTGTGCCGGGCAACCGCGGGCTGCGGGGGCTGATTTTACTTTTTGTACTGGCCTCTGTGCTGTTCTATATCCTGTTTATCTTCCATGAAATTAAGCAGTCGAACAGCAAAGAAGTGAGAATGCAGCAAACGCTGGTCCGCATCAGCATCGCTGCCTTTACCTGCATTACTTTTTTTACGGTTGTATATACATCCATATATAAGCTGTTTGGACAGTCCTCCTTTCAAGGCCATGGGCTTGGTGATGATCTGCTCAGCCAGCTGATTACCTTCCTATACTTTAGTGTGGCTACCTTTACAACTGTGGGGTACGGGGATGTGGCTCCGACGGATAATACCTCGCGGCTGGTGGTCGTTATGCAGATCAGCTTCAGCTTCATTACGGTAGCTTATGCCCTGTCCATGCTGGGATTGTTCCGCAAAATCCTCGGTTCGGGCACGGAGGAAGAAATTGAGGCAGCGATTGAGGTGGATATAGAGGATGCCGTCGAAAAAAAGGCGGAGGAGGTAGAGGAAGAGATGGAGGAAGAGAAAGAGAAGGAGAAGTCAGCACAGTCTGATCCAACAAACTAATAATCAAGTTTAGAAAGGAGAATCTCCCTATGAATACAGGATCGCCCGGGACTTCTCCCAATCATGAAACAAATCCGGCAGACGGAAGCGGCCGTTATAGCGCTCCTGTACCGGAAAAGGGACGCAAAATAACCCGCCGCCAGTTCCTGGCCAGGGGAGCGGCCACAGTGTTTGGTGCAGGGCTGCTTACAAGCGGTTATGTCTGGCAGGGAGAGCCCAACTGGCTTGAGGTTACGAAGCTGGAGCTGGCCCTGAAGCAGCTTCCTTCCGCTTTTTCCGGGATCCGGCTGGTGCATTTCAGCGATGCTCATCTGGGCTTCAATAAGGATGCACATGATGTGAGGCGACTCGTAAAGCATATTAAGGAAGTACAGCCGGACATCATCTGCTTCACCGGGGATATTGTGGACAGTAATGCCGAAGACCTGGAGGATTCCGTAGCTGTGCTTGCAGAGTTGACGGCTCCGCTGGGCAAATACGCGATTTTTGGCAATCATGATTATAAAAACACCGAGCTGTTAACCCGCTTATTGCAATCCGCCGGTTTTGTCGTGCTCAGGAATCAGTCCTTTCTGATCCGGCAGGGCGGCGCGAGGATCGCAGTTGCGGGCCTGGAAGACATGCTGAAGAGCGCTCCTGATCCTGAAGCTGCGCTGAAAGGTATACCGGATGACACGTTTACGGTGCTGCTTATGCATGAGCCGGATTATGCGGATACTGCCGAAAGCTACCCCTTCCATCTGCAATTGTCCGGGCACAGCCATGGCGGCCAGATCCGCCTGCCTTTTGTCGGAGCAGCATACACGCCTTACGGCTCGCAGAAATACATAAACGGATTATATTACACCGCGAAAAAAGCAATGCCGGTTTATGTGAACAGAGGTTTCGGCGAAACCTATATGCCTTTCAGGCTGCTGTGCAGGCCGGAGCTGACCGTGTTCACCCTGCGCCGGGCCTAGCGGAGGGTGACAGCATATCCACTGTCAGCTGCTTAATAAAGGAATGGACTCAGGGACTTCAACCATCAGCTGCAGAGAAGAGGGGAAAATATGATTACTTACGAATCCATATCATTGATCGCCCAACAAGGAGCAGCGGTTGAACTGAGGCCGATGCAGCCCGCCGAAGCCGGCAGGCTGCTGGACCTTCTCTCGCACCCGGAGGTACAGCCGCATATTGTGCTGCGCTGCGGAGCGGGCTCCCAGAAGGCGGTGCTGGACAAACTGGTGCACCGGATGATCTATGCATATGATCCGTGCGCATTGCATGCCGGCATCTATCCAAGAGGCGGGGAGGAGCTGATTGGAACAGTCTCCCTGCAGAACTGGAACCGGCATGAGGGTAAAGCCGTGCTCGGCTATATGCTGCATCCCGACTGCTGGGGAGCGGGGCTCGCTACAGAAGCAGTCGGACTGCTGCTGAGCTATGCACGGCAGGAGCTTGGACTGGCTAAGGTGGAGGGACGCTGCCGTGGCGACAACCTGAGAAGCGAAGGGGTCATGCTCAAAAACGGGCTGGCGCTGGAGCGTATCCTGCCGATGGCTGATGGCTCGGGTGATGTAATGAAAGTATTCACTTTGTTACACAATTGAAATAAAGCCGTTATCAAACTCTAACAGTGTCCGGTTAAACTAAGTACATGACCCCCTTTTGAAAATATAACTGCTGCTGGGACCCGAGGAATCGGGTCCATTTTTTTTGCGTATATCCCCGGAGACTGGCGGTGCCCGAGTTCATTGGGGTATGATAAATGGAGATGTTGTACGTTTATTCACTTTCGGGAGGTAATTATACTTTGAATGAAGTGCTGAAGACCTTGAACAATCACCGTTCGTTCCGCAAATATGAGCAGCGGCCGGTGGAAGCGGATAAGCTAAGGCTGATTATTGAAGCTGCGCAATCGGCCCCATCCTGGGTCAACGGGCAGCAGGTAACGGTTATTGCCGTGCAGAATGAGCAGCGAAAGGAACAGCTGTCTGTGCTGAGCGGGAATCAGAAGCACGTGGCTGATGCACCGGTATTTTTAGTGTTCTGTATGGATTTTTACCGTACTAAATTAGCCGGCGAGCTGGAGGGGCAGCCGTTCGAGTCAGCCGGTGATGTGGATGCGCTGCTCGTCGGGGCAGTGGATGTGGGAATCGCGCTGGAGAGTGCGGTTGCCGCTGCCGAATCCCTGGGCCTCGGTATCATTCCCATCGGCGGAATCCGCCGCAATACGGCCGGCGTGATTGAGCTTCTGCAGCTGCCGGAGTATGTATTTCCGGTAGTCGGCCTGTGCGTTGGATACCCTGGTGAAGAGCTGCCCAAGAAGCCGCGTCTTCCGCTGGAGGCGGTGTATCATGAGGAGTCCTACAATCCGGACCTGCGGGGGAGTATCCAGGAATACAACAATGCATACCGGGAGTACCTTAAAGACCTGGGCCTGACGGAGCGGGACTGGAGTGCCACGATCGCCCATTTCTATGCCATGAATCCGCAGTACGGCGACGCCGGGCGGACACTCCCGCAGCAGGGCTTTACCTGCGATAATCTACAGAAATAACAATAAGCACCGCAATGGTTTACGGCCGCCATGTTAAATGGAGGGTCTGCTCTCTAACAAAGCCTCCGTCTGCAAGTTCCTGCAGGCGGAGGCTTTTTGTTACTTCCATCTATAGTGCTACGGTCTGTTTCTCTTTATGCTTGAAGTACACCCAGTGTGTAAACCCGATTTCCTTGAGACGGGCGGCCACAGCCACCTGCTGATCCGCGACCCGGGAAGGCTTATGTGCATCGGAGCCGAAGGTGACCTCTACACCGAAGTGCAGGGCGCGCTCCAGAATATCATCGGACGGATACCAGCCGCCGCACAGCTTGGTACCGCCTGAGGTGTTGATCTCAATCGCTACACCGCATTCGCCGATGACGCGGAGGCATTCGTCAATCTCAGCGGCTGCCGGGATCTGCGAGAAGTTCGGATAGTTCCCCTTCATGGCATCAATGTGGCCGAGAATCTGGAACATGCCGCTGCGGGCGGATTCGGTGATCAGCCGGTAATACTCTGCTTTGACCGCGTGCATTTGCTTCGGCCCGAGCTTTTTCCAGCGGCTCTTGTTGAAGATGCTGTCACCCTCGACGTTATGTACCGAACCAATGATATAGTCAAAGGGATAGGCGGCCAGCGTGGTCCGGTACAGTTCAGCGTGCTGGGGGAAATAGTCTGATTCGATGCCAAGCAGAACATCAATGGTGCCGGCATATTCTTTTTGCAGAGACAATACTTCATCTACGTAATTCGCTATTTCGGATTTGGCCATTGCGATGCGGGGAAATGCCTGCTCGGATGGGCTGGCAAAATAAGGCGTGTGATCGGAAATACCAATGACACTAAGACCGGCGGCGATACCCGCCTCTATATAATCCCGGATGCTTCCGTCGGCATGGCCGCAGCGGAAATGATGGGTATGCAGATCAAACTTCATGAGTGAAACATCTCCTTTGGCCATAGTGTGTGTACGATAGCAGCAAATGATGCTGTTTACTCAGAACCGATAAACTGGGTCTCCGGCATGCCTTTCAGATCGCTCAGGAACTGCCGCATGGCGGAATTGACATATTTGCCTGATTTGGTAATGACCCCGACAGGATGCGTGACCTCGAGCTCGATAATCGGGACGATTTTGAGTGTGCCGCTCCGGACTTCAGCTGTAACAGACTGTTTGGAAATTACGGCTGCGCCAAGATCCAGCTCGACCATCCGCTTGACTTCCTCACTGCTCGTCAGCTCCATGATCACCTGCGGCTGGATGCCGTGCTTAGCGAGCACCTCATCGACAAATTTGCGGCCGACGGTGTCCGGCGACAGCAGAATGAGCGGTGTTTTGCCGAGGGCTTCAATGCCTGCAGATTTGACTTGGGCCAGCGGATGCCTAGGTGATACCACCAGTTCAAAGGTGTCGTAATAAAGGACTGAGGTAGTCATCCCCGGACTTTGCCCGATCAGATAGCCGATGCCGACATCCACCAGGCCGTTCTCCACATGCTGATAAATCTGCGATGAGGACATCGATGAAATCGAAGTTTTGATATGCGGGAACTGGTCCTGGAAATAAGACAGGATGCGCGGCAGAATCTGAATGGCAATGGAGGTTGTTGTACCAAGAATGATATGCCCCTGGGGATTCTCCTCCAAATCGGCCAGACGCTGCTTCAATTCCTCCACAATACTTACAATCTGCTCCGCATGCGTAAGGAACACTTTGCCTCTGTCTGTTAAGGTAACCGGCTGGTTCCGGTCAACGAGCTGCGTTTTGAACTCTTCCTCAAGGCTTTTGATTTGTGCCGAAACTGCCGGCTGGGTCAGATTAAGCAGTTCGCCTGCCTTGCGAAAGCTCATGGTTTTGGAGATCGTGATCAGTGTCTCCAGCTGGCTAATGTTCATGGACTTGCCCCCTTTGGCCTACCGAATCGTGTCGCTGGTTATTTGTATAATGTGAAAACCGGGCGTTTTCACAGGATGGCTGAGTCTGACTTTTACTTAGGAAAATAAGACTTTTTTCTTGTTTTCTCCTTATTCGAAGCCGTGCTGAACCGCCGCAATATGCAGGGTTTCAGAGCTTGCTTTGGCGGAATAATCAGGTGTATATTACGCGGAATGTTGGTATTTGATTAAATTATAGGAGATTACAACGTGCAGGGCAATGTTACCGCAAAAACTATCTTGAGAATTCATTCGACAAGACCATTAATTTTTGGTGAATAATGCCGATATATGAAGTATAATAAAACATTATTACTTAGGACTTTTGGTATATGACTAAAGCCTGGTAGAGGGGGGACAGCACTTTCATGAAAGCAGAAGTAATTAATCCGTTTCTAGAGTCTGCACGAATTGTAATTGAGCAGGTGATTCAAGTCTCGCCATCCACCGGTAATCTGGGAATTAAGGATATTGAACTGATCGATAATCATATATGGATTCAAGTGGGAATGACAGGTCAGTTAAGCGGAGATATCGTCTTTGGAATCGCTGAACAGGTGGCACTCAAGATCGTATCGGCAATGATGGGCGGCTATCCGATTGCAGAGATGGATGAAATGGGGCAGAGCGCAATATCAGAGCTGGGCAATATGATCAGCGGCAATGCCAGTACGATTCTATCCAATCAGGGAGTATCCGTGGACATTACCCCGCCGAAGCTGATGAAGCTCGAAAGCATGTCGGTATTTCCTCGCAGAGCACTGAGCATTCCGCTTCTGATGGAAGGGATCGGGGAACTGGATATTCAAGTGATGATTTCTTAGGGTGATCATTAGGAGCTGATGGATATTCATGCAACTTAAAGACAAAATTGTGGTTATTACAGGAGCTTCGAGCGGGATCGGTGCAATCACGGCGCAGATGCTCAGCAAGCGGGGGGCTGTTCCCATTTTGCTGGCCCGTTCGGAAGATAAGCTGAAAGAAACGGCGGCCGGTATTCCGGGCGTTTTTGGACTGTACACCTGCGATGTTACAAATGAGGCCGAGGTTGAGCGGGTGTTCGCTGAAATTCTTGACGTTTACGACAGAATCGATATCCTGCTGAACAACGCCGGTTACGGCAAATTTGCCGGATTTACCGAGATGGAGCCGCAGGAATTTGCCGATATGATGGACGTCAACTATATGGGGATCGTCCGCTGCACCAAAGCTGTTGTTCCGCATATGCTTCAGCGGGGGAGCGGCCAGATTGTGAACGTGGCCTCCATGGCCGGCAAAATCGGCACAGCCCGGGCGGTTGCCTATACGGCTACCAAACATGCGGTACTGGGCTTTACGAATGCCCTGCGCCAGGAGCTTCGCAAGAGCGGCATTATCGTATCAGCTGTCAATCCGGGACCGATTGCCACCGATTTCTTCAAAACGGCAGATCCTTCCGGCAACTACGAGAAGAGTGTAGCCAGAATGATGATGACTCCGCAGCATGTCTCCGCCAAGATCGTGAAGCTGATGGAGAAGGGCAAAGAAGAAGTGGATCTTCCGGGGCTTGCTGCTTTCGGTATCCGCCTGTACGCCTTATTCCCCCGTCTGGCGGATAAGCTGACTTATAACGCAATGAACCGTAGATAGATGTGCAGGGAAGAAGAGGCCCGTTGTTATCCGGCGGATCATCCTCTTTTCTGCAGGCTGAGCTAAGCGGATATCAGCCCTACTCTAAAGATACGGCCTTCCATTTGGTGGAGAGGCCTTTTTGGCATATAATGATGATATTAACTCAAGCGAAAAGGATGAAATACAATTATGACTAACGCATCTTTTGCGGCCATCGGCATCCAGGAAGACCTTGTTGCCAGATTGTCGGAATTCGGCATTACCGCCCCATCCCCTGTTCAGGAGCAGACGATCCCGCTTCTGCTGGAGGGAAGGGATGTGCTGGCCGCTTCCCAGACAGGAACAGGCAAGACTTTGGCATACCTGCTGCCGCTGCTTCAAGGGATTAATCCGGAGCAGAGAGTGGTGCAGAAGCTGGTGCTGGCCCCAACCCAGGAACTGGCCATGCAAATTCTCCGCGAGGCGGAGCGGTACGGAGATCACCGCGGCATCAAGGTGATGGGACTGATCGGCGGTGCTGCAATTAAACGCCAGATCGACAAGCTGCGTGAACACCCGCAGCTTGTCGTCGGCACCCCGGGCCGCATCCGGGAGCTGATTGGCCTGCGCAAGCTGAAAATGCACGAAGTCACCACGATTGTCATCGATGAGGCGGACCAGATGTTCCAGCTTAGCGGAGCAGGCGAGGTAGCCAAGATCGTCAGCAGCGCCTTGCGCACACGCCAGCTCATCATGCTGTCGGCAACCATCGGGCCGGAAACCAAAGCTTTGGCTGCCCGGGAGATGAAAAATCCGGCTGAAGTCGGAATTGATCCGGGGGTTATGACCGCGCAGTCACTGGAGCATCATTACGTGGTGGCCGAGGAGCGGAACAAGATGGATATGCTGCGCCGTGTCATCCGCCACTACAACCCGGAACGGGCCATTGTGTTCGTTAACGCCACTGAGGACATAGCCGAAGTACAGGCGAAGCTGAACCATCTCGGCCTGAGCGCAGCGGCGCTCTATGGTGATGCCGACAAGGTTACGCGCAGTAATGTGCTGGCTAAGTTCAAGAGCGGGAAGTTCCGGGTGCTGGTAGCCAGCGATGTAGCAGCCCGGGGTCTGGATATTGAGAATCTGACACTTGTGGTCAGCTACGACCCGGCATTTGATTCCGAGCACTATGTGCACCGGGCCGGACGTACGGGACGCATGGGCAAGCGCGGCCTGTCGGTTACGATTGTTACCGAGCAGCAGACCTTCATCATGCGCAAGTTTGCCCGTGAGCTGGACATCCAGCTGGATGAGCGGGCGATGTCCGCCGGCAAGGTGCGGCCGGCGGATGAAGTCCGCAGACCTGCAAGCGGCAGCCGAGGAAGCGGCGGATCTGACGCACCGCACCGGGAAAGTGCTGCACCGGGCAGCAGCAAGCCGGTGCGGACGGCAGCTGTGCAGCCGGATGCTGCAGGTGCCAGACCGGCGGCAGCGCGTCAGGGACTGGCAGGCAGCCCAAGTGCCGGCGGAGAGGTACGGCGTGAGCCGCATCACGGTACAGGCCAAGCCGCAGGCGGACGCAGCCCGGCCGCTCCGGCGGGCAAAGCACGCAGCAGCAGTAGCGAGCGTGAGAAGAACCGTAAGAATAAGGGAGCTCCGAAATGGCTCAAGGACAAAACCCCGAGAGGTGACGGTCAATGAATACTGCCCCCGTACTGCAAATTACGGGCTTAAGCGGAGGATATAGTCTCAACAAGCCGGTGCTTCATGATATCGGCCTTCAGGTACAGCCCGGTGAAATGGTTGGACTGATCGGACTCAATGGAGCGGGCAAAAGTACGACCATGAAGCATATTCTGGGGCTGATGTCGCCCCACAAAGGTGAAATTACCGTACAGGGCAAGACCCGGAGCAGCGACCCGGAAGGGTATCACAGTGCGCTGACATTCGTGCCGGAATCGCCTCTGTTATATGAAGAAATGACGGTACGGGAGCATGTCGAATTTACGGCCAGGGCTTATGGCGTGGATCGCAGCGATTATGAATCGCGCACCGGTCAGCTGGCGGCACTGTTCAATATGGAGGACAAGATGGATACATTGTCCTCCCACTTGTCCAAGGGCATGAAGCAGAAGGTCATGATTATGTGTGCCTTCGTGGCACGGCCGGCGCTCTATGTTATTGATGAGCCTTTTTTGGGACTTGATCCGCTAGGTATCCGTTCCCTGCTCGATTTCATGCTGGATCTGAAGAAATCAGGGGCTTCCATCCTGCTTAGCTCTCATATTCTTTCTACCATCGAGAATTATTGCGACCGCTTCATTGTGCTGCACCGCGGCAAGGTCATTGCCCAGGGTACGCTTACGGAAATGACCGAAGCCGCCGGACTTCGCGGCCTTAACCTGGAGCAGCTGTTCTACGAACTGGTGCAGGGAGGGAAATGATATGGATTTGAAAGAGCTGCGCCGGCAGCGGCGCAGCCGGTTCATGGGAAGCATGCTCCCGTATGTAGGCTATGTCATTAAGAGCGGTGTAGCGATGCTGCTGCTGCTGGTGCTGATAGTCTTCTCCGCCTGGTACACCGCACTGCTCCGCGACACCCCGGCAGATCTGCCGATCCGCTGGATTATGCTGATTCTGCTGCTGCCTGCAGCAGTGCACAGCAGCTTCCGGACCTATCTGCAGAGCCCGGATACGGTCTTTCTGCTCCCGCAGGGCCACCGGATGAGAGAGTACTTCGCTCCGGCCTGGGTGAGCGGGAATGTATGGAAAATTCTGCGGTTGGCTTTTATCCTCATTACACTCTGGCCTTTGTACATACGTACGGACGAATCTCCGAAGCAGCTGCTGCATACAGCCGTGGTGCTGATTGCGGTGAAGTTGCTGTCGAGCTACGGGCTATGGCGGGAAATCGCGATGCTCTCGCGTCCTGCTTCGGCTGGGCTTAGACTGCTGCGCTGGTCGGCCCTCGGGCTGATGATCGCTGCATGGCTGTGGCAACCGTCGCTGCAGGCATTAATCTTTATCGTTATTCTGGCGGCAGCTTATCTGGCAGCGCTCAGCGTTCCGAACCGTCATGGCGTTCCCTGGGAGCGGCTGATCGCTACAGAGCGGAATCAGGGGACAAGAGCTCTGATGATGCTCGGCTGGTTCGTGGATGTTCCGGGGCGTGAGCAGCGGGTCTACGGCCGGCGCTATCTGTCCCGCTGGGGCAGCGGCATCGCCTGGCGCCGGGACAGCGCATACCGCTTTTTGCTGACTAAGAGCTTTGCCAGGGGCGATATCTTCGGCATTGTCATGCGGATGGCTGTGCTGGCGCTGCTGCTGGTCTGGTGGAACCGCGCGAGCTATACCGGCAGCGGCATCTATTTGCTCTTCCTGTTCCTTATCGGCGTTCAGCTGTCGGCACTGCGTAAACTGCACAGTGAGTCGTTCTGGCTGACCGTGTATCCGCTGCCTGCAGGCAGCAAGGGGGACAACACAACACAATTTATTTTCCGTACTCAGCTGGTCCTGGTACTGGTATTAGGATGGCCTTTCCTATTAACTCTGGGAGAACGTCCGCTGCCGGCAATCGGCAGCTTACTGGCCGGTGCGCTGCTGGCTTATTTCTTCAAGGTCTATATGAAGCGCAAAGCATTGGATCCGGACGACGATTTATAACAGCAAAGAGGCCTTGAGAAGAGCATGAGCTCTCCTTAAGGCCTCTTTACTATAGATCAAGAAGTTCAATCGAAGTGATATGGCTGAACCGGTTATAGGCTTCTGTATTTATTTGGTAATATATATGGAATATTTCCTCAGCAATATGATAATATGTATGTGGTTTACAGCCTAAGGAAGAGAAAGCAGATTAATTGGACCAAAGTAACTCATTTTAGGAGGAAAGCAGACTACATGGTTAGGAAGACTTCTCTCTCACTCTTAGTTGCGCTAGCAGCTTTCGTAGTATCATCGTGCAGTATCGGCAATAAGGACTTTTCAAGTGATCCGCGGGCCAAGAAGATGGAGGCTTATTTAGAGAATAAGTATTCAGAAGACTTCACGTTAGAAAATGTAGAACTGTTAAAATATTATCGTATAGGGGCTTTGACTGGCGGAGATAAGGCTGGACTGAAAGCTATAGCCTACCCAGATAAGGATTCTGCCAAGTCCTTTGCTGTAGAGTTCTGGGAAAAAGAAAATGTCATCGAGGATGGGTATATCAATTATATAATGGCAGATAAACTTTCGGTAATTGTTAAAGACCGGGTGGGGAGTATCTGGAAACAGCAGACTAAACTGGACATGGAGTACTTCCTGGGCCCATTTGGCTCTTTACCAGATAGTAAGTATGACTCTTTCACTGAGGTAAGGGATTACCCATATACGGCAGGGATAGATGTATTTATTCAGTATAGTGGAGCATTGGACAAGAAAGCTGCCGCGTTAATGATTGATCAGCTGCATAAGGAATTAATCTCCGCAGGTGTGGGGGGATTTTTCACGGCTATATTCTTTCTTAAAGACGAAGCCTGGCACAATTTAGATAATACTTTGGCAGATATCAAGCAAAAAGATGAATCGGACTATAACATGTATAGTGTATGCAGGGCAACTGAAGATTGTTGGGTATCTGGGGGTCAGGGTAAGGAAACGGTACAGGAATTAGTAGAGCAGTTTATGGTTGGAAGGGAATAATTTATAACAGCAGAAGGCCTTAAGAAGAGCACTGGCTCTCCTTAAGGCCTCTTTGCTGTATATCAAGAAGTATCACAGACCCTCATAGCTTCCGCCTGATAGGGAATGGCGTGTAACACGGGAGAGGGGAGAGAGCCGGGGCTCCCTCCCGGGATCATCATTCCCGGTTAGACAAAGAGTGAACGGCTGATGATAACCAGCAGGATAAAGAGAACAAGAATTGCACCAGTGCTTGTAAATCCAGGGTATCCGTATCCGCCTCTTACTTCTTCGCTCATGTTCATTCCCCTTTCGAATGTGTTGTTGTACTTGTGTACATCGTATTGTATGTGCCGGGGGAAGAACGTGTATAGGCCAATGCCGTGAGAGGCGTCAAAAAAACAGCTCCGGTTATCCCGGAGCTGTTCGCTGTACTCTAATTCGTTATTCGGCTTTTTCCAAGTCACGGATGCCTGCATATACCAGATCAAACAGATCCTCAAGCTGTTCTTCTTCTATACAGGAGAAGGCTACGCGCAGATCGGTCTCGCCCAGGGCAATGGTGCCCAGACCATATTGATGGATCAGATGGAGCCGCAGGTCTTCAGCTGACACAGTGTGCAGCTTCAGGCACATGAAATAACCGGAATTGAATGGATAATAGGTCCAGACGTCATCGCCGTACTTTCCGCTGTCCAGCAGCGACTTCACTTTGTTGGCACGGCCTTTCATAATCTGGAACTTCTCTTCCTTCTGCTCTAAGAACTGTGGTGATTTCAAGGCATCCAGCACAAACGTCTGCGACGGGTGCGCCCCGCTGGAAATCGTAGCACGGATAATGCCCAGCGTCTTCTGCTCGAGAGCGGCCAATAGATCCTTATCCTCGGAAGCATAAGTAATGAAGCCGACACGGAAGCCCCATACGAATTCTTCCTTGGTGGCTCCGTCAATCTTGACGGCAAGCACGCGCGGGTGCAGATTGGCAAGACGTCCGAACAGTGATTCCTTGAGTGAGTTTTCGAAAAAGAGTCCGAAATAGGCATCATCGCTGACGACGACGATATTGATGCCTTCCTCAGCCGCGCGGAGAATGGCGGCAACGATGGCTTCTCCTTCTTCGAGGCCTGGTGTATAACCGGTAGGATTATTTGGGAAGTTTAGCAGCACGATTGCTTTACCGCGGTCCTTCTGGGCCAGCAGCGTATCAAGCAAGCCTTCGCTGTTGAACTTCATATCTTCAGTAAAGAGCGGATAATTGACGATTTCGCTGAGACGGCGGATGCCGAAGGTCAGTTCGTAATTCTCCCAGTTCTTATCCGGATAGATGATCGCATCGCCTTCCTCTGCGAACAGGTCGGCAACAATACTAAGCCCGTGTGTCAGGGCATTGGTCACGATAGGGTTGCTGAAGGATTTGCCTTCCAGCGACGGATTCTCGCGCAGCATCTTTTCCCGCCATACGGTGCGCAGCTCCGGTTTGCCGGCAGGTGGAGCATAGCCGTACAGGTCTTTGGGACTGTAAGCGGACAGCTTATCCTGAATGACGGCAAGGTGCATAGGCATGCCCTTCTCCGTCGCGATACCGATGGTTGCATTGTATTTCTTGGCATGAGCCGTCGCTTCGGCGGATTGGCTCAGGATGCCTTCTTTCGGGAAATAGATTGCTTTGCCAAGACCCGAGAGCATATCGTACACATGTTCATTGCCTGTCTTGATGCTTTCGTTCAATTGTCCAGCCAGTGGATTCATCAGTTTCATCCTTCCGGTATTCTTCTGGGATATACGTTAACATTGCCTAACATTATATCACCGCGGTTTGCTGTCGTCACTTAAGAAAGCCGCATTTTATGAATACTTTTCGAAAAATTTCCGAGGAATCTGCCATCTTAACTGTGGTAAGGGC
>NZ_LN831200.1:248026-252279 GCF_001368795.1 Paenibacillus ihuae | reverse complement strand
TAACTGTGGTAAGGGCAANATTTTTTCATCATTTCCAGCGTTTCAGCATCGCGCTCCCCATTCCGCTCGGCAAGCCCCCGGGTGACCCCCGCCCGTTCATCCTCCTTCAGATTCTGGCCGAATTTAAATTTGGCCGTTAATTCCTCAGGCACGATCCGCACGACGGCAACCCCCCTCAACCGTGAACGGTACCTTGGATCATCAGCAACAATTGGCGCATAGCCGCCCTGCGGCTGAAGCTTCTGCATGAAAAGCGACAATACGGCGGCCTTCTCTGTACTATCTTCAACCATTTCGGCTTGTCCGTAGGCGGTTACGCTTTTGAAGTAAGCGGTGGCAGGGCAGGCCAGCTCGGGGTCGCTGAAGTAGGAGGGAATAAGTGCATATTCATCCGCTACTGTGAAGCAGACCTGCTGCTGCTGCCGGATGCTCTCCATTTTGCCGCCGGCATGACTGCCGTGGAAATAAAAATTTCCCTGATCGTAGACAAAGTTCAGCGGGGTTACCCTAGGGGCTCCTTGTTCGTCACTGGTTCCCAGAAACCCAAAGCTCATCCCCTGTAAAAATTCCCTGATTTCCTCTTCCTGCTCAATCTTAAACTCTTTTCTGCGCATCCTGCTCATCCTCTCTCTTGATGTGAAGCGTGTGCTCCATGGAATTTCATTTAGCATAGAGGAGGAATTGACAATGAAAAAGTACCGGTTTACATTAATTTCAATGGTCCACTTTTGAGATGAGGGATAAAGCATGAATTTTACGCTGCCGTATGACCAGTATCTGGACATGTACCGCTACAAATATCTGGCGTTATATCATGCGCTCCGTGCAGCGATTCTTGACGGGACGCTGCCGGGAGGGGCCCGGCTGCCTTCCACAAGGAAGCTGGCCGGGCTGTATCTGCTATCACGCGGGTCGGCCTCGCAGGTATACGATATGCTGCTGGCCGACGGATATATCAAGACGGAACGGGGGCGGGGCACGTTTGTTTCAGGTGACGGATTCTTTACCGGAACGGGAGGAAGCAGCGGAGCTGGAGGCAGTAAGCCGGAAACCGGTGAACCGCGTGCAGCGGGCAAGGGTTCTGGTGATCTTCTGAATGTATCACCAGAACATGAGGAAGAAGCTGCTGGCGGGGGATACAGCGGGAATGCAGCCCTTGTAAACAGGACGTCCTGCCCAGCGTCTTCGGCCGCAGCGCCGATTAGGCTCACGGCCTGGGGGGAACGCCTGATGGAGCGGAAGCTCTCGGTCTATGAACGGGCCGGAGCGGACTTCATCAGCTTCCGCAGCAGCGGAATGCAGATGGAGCATTTTCCGTATGCTGAATGGCGGAGCGCACTCAACTATGCGGGAGGCAAACAAGGCGGACTGCTGGAGAGCTATTGTCCTCCGCAGGGTGATGAAGGCCTGCGGCGGGCGATTGCCGCCCATTTGCGGATGACCCGGGGAATCCGCACCGATGCGGAGCAGATCGTGCTGTTCAGCGGCTCAATGCAAGGCATTGTTATTCTGGCGCAGCTTCTGCTGGAGCAGGGAAGCAGCGCTGTGGTCGAGGATCCCGGATTTCACGGCATCCGAAGGGCGGTGGAGATTGGCGGCGGCACGCTGCTGCCGGGCCGGGTGGACGAGGCCGGACTTGTCCCGGAGGACTGGGAGGCACGGCTGCTCTTCGTCACACCGAGCCGCCAGTTCCCCACCGGCGCGGTGCTGCCGCTGGACCGGCGCCGCCGCCTGCTGGAATGGGCACAGCGGCACCAGGCGGTCATCATCGAGGATGATTATGACAGCGAGTTCCGCTGGGGCGGCCGGCCTATAGAGCCGCTCAAAGCGCTTGACCGCGAGGAGCGGGTCGTCTATGTCGGCTCCTTCACGAGCAGCATGTTCTTCGGGCTGCGGCTCGGCTTCGCCGTGCTGCCGCCCTCGCTGGCAGAGCCGGTCACTGCCGCCAAGGCATTGTATGAGCCGCTCCCGGCAGGCCAGCTGGAACAGCGGGCCTTGGCGCGGTTCATGGGCACCGGCGGGTACAGCCGCCACCTGCGGCGCATGACGCGCATCTATGGCGAGCGCGCACGGGTTTTCCGCGCCTTGCTGGCCGCGCGGCTCGGGACGATCTTCCAGGCGCTGCCTGGCGATGCAGGCCTAAGTATCTATGCGCGCTGGCTGCGCACAGAGGCGGAGTTCGCCGCCTTCCGGGCGGCGGCACGGCGGTGCGGCACGGACTTCCGCGACGCAGCGCTGTACCGGATCAGGCCGGGGAGCGCAGCGGCCTGCTTTTCTTTTGCCCACCTCGATGCTGAGGCGCTGGAGGAGGGCATGAACCGCCTGTTGTTAGCCTGGAACGATGTGCAAAATGGAACGTGACAAGGTATTATGTATTGTAAGGAAAACGTATGCTTACGAAGTCAGTTTTGTTCACGAAGTAATTCTATAGAAGATTATGCTGAACAAAACTAAGCTGATGCTTACGAAGACAGTTTTGTTCACGAAGTAATTCCATTGAGGATTATGCTGAACAAAACTTTTAGGAGGGAATATTATGCTGCATGCATCGCCATCCTCTTTTGTAATTCTGCCGGCCCTGGCGAAGATTGTCTGCGAACCGGGCTGGAGATGGCAGAAAAGAGAGAAGCCGCTGCAAAATTATGATTTATTTTATGTTTGGAGCGGGGAAGGTACGGTTGTACGCAGCGGTGTGCCTTTTCAGGTGGGTAAGGGAAGCTGCTTCCTGTTCCGCCCGGGTGATTCTACTTATGCGACACATAATCCGCAAAAGCCGCTGGTGATTACATACATTCACTTTGATGTTGCAGAAGAGGTGACAGAGGTCCCCCAGCCATACCGTGAGCTGACAGAGACGGTGGAATTCGAGCATCTGCTTGCCCGTTATGTACGTTTATTTCTGGTCAAAACCTTCGCTGCCGAGGAGGAGGGGCAGCTGATTTTGAAGCAGCTGATGATCCATCTGCTGCGTGAGGACCGGATGATGCCGGTGGAGCGGCATGTAAGCAACCATCTGACTGAAATTATCCACGAGGTAGCCAATTATGTCAGCCAGCATCCGGGTGCTGCACACCGGGTGGAGGACCTGGCGGCCCGGGCGGGATTGTCCCCCCGTTACTTCTCAATTAAATTTAAGGAGATTACCGGCTCCTCGGTCCAGTCGTATGTGATCCGTGCCCGGATTGAACGGGCCCAGCATCTGCTGCTGTACGCCGGAATGAATGTCACCGAGGTGGCAGATGCGCTAGGCTACCGTGATATTTTCTTTTTCAGCCGCCAGTTCAAGCAGCACACGGGGAAAAGCCCGTCTGAAATCCGCTGACCTTGCCCCCGTCCTCCTCTTCCGGCTGCTTTGTTTCAGCTTTTTACTCCGGGGGTAAATACGTTGCAACCTGGTTTACAGAAGATTTACATACAGCCTGGAAGGGGAGAACACAGGTATGACAAGAGGACGCCGGATTTCAAACAATGCCCTCAAGTGCGGGAGCGCCGGACTATGCCGGAACCGCTGGAGACGCTTGAAGCAGAATAGCGGCATGACCACAGACCAGTGGTTCTAAAGCAAGCAGACTAAGACGCAAGGATACAGCGATAGATGTAAGAGAACCGGGGCCGGAAGGCATCCGGTTTTTTTGAAATTTGTATGAGACGGGCCGGCCTCTCAGCTTCAGGCGTATCCGCATGGACCTGCCGGGGTATAAGGATAATGAGGATGAGCGGCTCGAGATGACATATACTTAAGCGGAGCAGAAGAACTGAAATCAAAGGTTAGAGGTGAGAGGATATGTACGAAGTTGTGTTGATCCGGCATGGAGAGAGTGAATACAACCGCCAGAATCTGTTTACAGGCTGGAGTGATCCCGATCTGACGGAAAAAGGGGTTCAGGAAGCCAAAGCCGCCGGCAAGCTGCTAAAGGATGCGGGCTACTCCTTCGATCTGGCCTTTGCTTCGGTGCTGAAGCGTTCGATTAAGACGCTTAACTATGTGCTGGAGGAGATGGATCTGCTGTGGATTCCTGTACAGAAATCCTGGAAGCTGAACGAGCGCCATTACGGGGCGCTGCAGGGTCTGAGCAAAAGCGAAACCGCCGTTAAGTACGGCGAGGAGCAGCTGCATATCTGGCGGCGCAGCCTGTCAGTCCGCCCCCCACTGCTTACGCCGGATGACCCGCGCTATGCCAGAAACGACATCCGCTACAAGGAGGTGCGCCCGGGCGATATTCCGCGAGGGGAGAGCCTGGAGGATACGGTCG
>NZ_LN831200.1:242467-248000 GCF_001368795.1 Paenibacillus ihuae | reverse complement strand
TTAATAACAGTGTTGATCTTAATTCATCAGCCAACGGATTCTTTTTGCCGCCTGCTACTAATAATGCAGATACGTTGATTAATGATGAGTACACAATTTCTACATACTCAGGATCACATAGTAGATCTTATTATGATGATTTTACGATATGATTGAATCCGTTGAAAAGAAATACAGCGATTTTCCTAGTTATTTGACTGGAAAACCTGTTGTATCTGGGAACGCAAAAGATATTTCAGTGCCTTATATTGAACAAGATGATACGGAGAATGAAACATGATATGGAGCAAGCACCCAACACTACAATAATTTAGGAGGAAAATGTATGGAAACGGAGATTCAACAGGAAACGCAAGCATATAGGCCGCTAGGGCCTTCGGGTCTGGGGGGCTGGCTGATACTTGTGCAGATCGGATTGTTTGCAACGCTAATTTTAGTGGCGACACAGTTGCTGAACTATAACCTTCCAAGCTTTCAATCGGAGTACTGGGACATGGCCACATCCAAACAGGGAGAATTATATCATCCGCTGTGGGCTACCCTGCTTGTATTCGAGGCTTCGGCAAATCTGCTGCTGCTGCTCTTCTCTGTCGTTACTTTGGTGTTGTTTTACCGGAAAAAATCCATATTGCCCCGCATCATCATTCTGCTCTATTGCTGCAACCTGCTAATAGCTATTATTGATTATATTCTGCAGCTGAACATACCGCTGATCAGAGAGACGGGCCAAGGCGGCAGCCTCCGTGATCTTATAAGAACAGGCTTTACCTGCATGATTTGGGTGTCTTACTTTCTAAAATCCGAGCGGGTAGCCAACACATTTGTGCGGTAAAAGTAAATATATATCTTTTGTGAGAGTTTTTATACAAATCAAAGCCCCGTCCAAGGGATTGCCTGCGCTCCTTGGACGGGGCTTTGAAGTATGTCCTGGCGGTTTAAGTAGGGCGCCGCAGTGTCCCCAACAGTTCCCCCATCTTAACCTTGGTCTCGCCCGTTAGTCCGGGCCGCGGAGTAAAGGTGCCGTTCTCAAGCAGCAGCACCACCGTAGAACCGAATTCGAAATAGGCGAGGTCCTCTCCGATCTGCCACTGATCCGCTTCAGCATCCGAATAATGAATGCTGCTCACATTCATCGCACCAACCTTCACAACGGCGGCTTCACCGTTGGCTCCGGCAATATAAGTAATGAGCCGTTCATTGCGGCTCAGCACACTCTTCATATGTCTCATGCCGAATTCGTTGACGGGATAGGCCCGGCCGCGGATGTAGTCGCTCTCAATCCTGCGTCCGGTAAGCGGCGCGTGAATCCGGTGATAATCCGTCGGGCTTAAGTACAGTACGAAGAAGAAGCCCTTTTTGTACAGCTCCATATGCGGAGAGTGGTTAAGCAATTCTTCCAGCAGGTAATCCTGCCCTTTAACATTCATAATGGTTCCGGAATGAATCTCACCCATGGCGGTAATCAGAGCGTCTACCGGACTGGCAACCACATCAGCCCCATCCGCTACTATGCGCATTCCAGGCTTCAGCCGGCGGCTGAAAAATTCATTTAGCGTGTGGTATTCGCCGGACGGCTTCTCCGCTTCGGCGGCAGGAATATGATAAGTCCGAATGAATACCGGGATCAAAAAACGGCTGAGTCTGCTATGGGAGAAAGCTCCCATTAACCGGGAAAGCCATCTTCGTGAGGACAGCTCAGTCATCAGCCGCAGCAATTGTTTAACCATGATTATCTCCCTTCCATCATGCAGAGTAACGGTCCCGCTTCCGGGACCGTTACCGCTCTGCATTATATTGACATAGAATAAGAGACAAATCAATAACGGATATACCTTGCGGGATCTTCAAGCAGGAAACGGGCATAGCCCATCGGCCTGCGGTAGCTGTCTTTCCAGGTTCCGCTCAGCCCGGCTTTCTGGAATCCATAGCGCTGGTCGCGCCCGTTGCATTCGATGAAATACAGACGCTGGTCCCTGGTGATGCCGATATCCAGTCCGATATCGGCAAGGCCTGGCAGGTTTCTCTCCAGCTGGTGAGCGATAGAGAGACTGAGAGATGTGACGGACATGCGGATACGTGCCGCTGCACTACCGGTGAAGACCTGATTCAGAACAGCGGATGCGCTTAACGCTTCACCGCCTCTGGCAATGTTCGAGACAAATCCGCCAGGTGCCGCAAGTTTGGCGAACATGCCGGTTACCTGCCACTCTCCGCCCCAGCCGCGCTGCACGGTGACCCGCAGATCAAAGGGCCGGCCGCTGACCTCAGCCAGCGGAATGCGTTCCTGTACCAGATAGGGTACGGATGCGAAGCGTAACCGCAGGGCCCTTGGCAAAGCCTGCGGGTCCACCGTACTGCTCAACCAGCGGCGCGAGCCGGAAGGGAGATAACTCCAGGTCCAGCGGCGCGCACTGATCCGGGACAGGCGCATGACGCCCTTGCCGACACTGCCGCGGCACGGTTTGAGAATGAGGTCAGAATAGCGGTTCATCATTTCCTTCAGCCCGGACAATCCGGTCCTTGAGTCAGGTAAAAAGCACTGTAGTGCTTCAGTCTGCTCCAGCAGTCCGTGAATCTGATCTTTTCCGTAGCGGTTACATGTATTAAATATCAGGAGGCCCTGCCCCAGCAGCCGGTCGATCCCGGTGCTGCCCTGGCTGTAGATCGCCCTGTTATGAATCACGCCCGGTGTCGGGATGACGGTTCTGACGTATCCCTGACTTCCCTTCACGTAAGCGATGCTGAACCCTGATTCCGGATTGATGTCGGAGAGCTGCAGAAAGCAGGGGATCATTCCGTAGGCGGCGGCAGCCTCCTCATAGCTTTCCAGCGACTCCTGTCCCGTTTTTAACCGGGGAACGCCCCGGTGCATAGCGGCATTTAGCAGTATTCCCACGAGCTTTTGCCCCATGTTCGTTCCTCCCGTTATCTTCTGTAATTACGGCGGTTCCCCTTCTTTAGCATTGTATGTTTGTACGGGGCTTCGGGGGATGGACGAATGCGCGGCGGCAGATGCCCTTTTTTGAAGCAGGATCTTACGGGTGTAAAGAATGGCAGGCATGCTGCAAAAGGGTGTCATCCGCCTACCTTACTGCATATGATGCCTAGGAGAAACATTCGATGGAAGGAGGAGACTGCTTGTGAAGGGCTCCAGAAAGAACCGGCATAACAGCTCAAAAAAACGACTCTATTATGTAGATAATCCCAATAAAACAGAATTGAGCATGCTGCGAAGCGGTCCAAGGGTACAGGAGGGGAATACTACGCCAGCCGAAGGCGCGGATACGGTGGCGGAGGTGAGCGTGCCAGACCAGACTCTGCAGGTTAGCGGCGTTGGCACAGCGGAGCTTCCGGCACAGCCGGCCGCCCTAGAAACGAATCAGCTGCTGAAGCCGGCAGTGGAAGAAGCGCTTGAGATAGAGGCGGTTTCTCCATTAAAAGTGCCGGCTGCTCCGCTTGTGACGGAGAAGGAACGGCTGCAGAAGGTGTACACCGATGATCTTTCGGAGGCCGCAGTGACCGGTCCGAAAATCGCTCCCCGGACGATCGACGGGTCCAAGCTGAAATTCGGCATTATCGGCACGCCGTGGCTGCAGGATTATGCAGTACAGAGTATTAACATCGCGGATAAGGCGATTACCTCGTCCAAACTGGCCCCTGAGTCGGTATCGGGCGAGCATTTGGCCGAAGGAAGTGTCAGCGGAGGCAAGCTGCTGGATTATTCGATCGGCGGCGAAAAGCTGAAAAACGGAAGTATCGGGCCGGAAAAGCTGGCTGACCGCACGATCGGAGGAGAGCAGATCGCGGACCGCTCGATCTCCGGCCGCCATTTGAGCGAGCTGCTGATCACCTCTGAGCTGCTGGAGGACGGTGCCGTTAGCGGCGAGAAAATTCTAAGCAGCAGCATTGTCAGCCGCCACCTGGCGAACGGCATTATAGACCGCTCCAAGCTGGCGGATGACGCAGTATCCGGTGACAAAATTGCCGATGGCGAAATCACCGGCGCCAAGCTGGCTGAGGGCAGCATCGGCAGCAGCCATCTGAAGGAAGGGGCGGTGACCGCGAAGCATCTGGCCCCCGGTGCGATCGGGCGGGAGCAGCTGGCCGACAAGCTGATCGGCAAAGAGCAGCTGGGCTCTGCTGTGATCGAGAGCGGGCATCTGGCCGATGGTGCGGTCGGCTCACGGCAGCTCGGAGAGCGGGCTGTACGCAGCCAGCACCTGAGTTCGGAGAGCATAAACGGGACCCATATCGGTGACGGGGAAATCAAGGCAAATCATCTGGCTGACCGGAGTATTTCTTTTGTGAAGCTGGCGGAAGGGGCTGTGGGGACGGCGCAGATTGTCGAGCAGGCGGTGACCTCCTCCAAAATCGCCGACCAAAGCATCCTGACGCATAAGCTGGCCGATGAAGCGGTAACGACCCGCCATCTGGCGAAGTCGGCAGTCCGCAGTCCGCAGATTGCCATGCAGGCGATTACCTCCGCTCACATCCAGCGTGAAGCGGTGGATCAGTCCCACTTGAGCACTGAATCCGTAGGTTCAGAACAGCTGCAGGCAGGTGCGGTGCTGAATACCCACCTGGCTTCCGGTGCGGTAACCGGTAAACAGCTGGCGCATGAATCCGTCACGACAGACCATCTCCTTCCGCATAGTGTAACTACTGCCAAATTGGCAGACGGGTCGGTTATCGGTGCGAAGCTGGCTCCCGGTTCCGTGAGCAGCCATACCATTGTCCGGGAAGCCGTGAGCGGAGAGCATATCGCTTTCTGTGCGGTGGAGGAAAAACATCTGGCGGATGCCAGCGTCAGCGGCCGGGTGCTGCAAGGTGCGGTAGTAGATACCGAACACCTGGCTCCGGGTGCCGTTGAGCGCAAGCATCTCGCCGAGAACAGTGTCAGCAGCACAGCTCTGCAGGCCGGAGCAGTGACCGGCGACAAGCTGGCTTCAGGTGCAGTGAAGGAAGTTCACCTGGCTGCAGGGGCGGTGCAGCCGCATCACCTGGCAGATCATGCTGTGACTTCATTAAAGATATCGCCGGAAAGCATCTCGACCGATAAGCTTAGTGATTTGTCCGTTACATCCATCAAGCTGGCTGATGGCAGTGTGAGTTCTCCCAAGCTGGCGCCTGCTGCGGTGACAGCCGAGCACTTAGCGCCGGGAGCGGTCGTTCCTGCCTCTATCAGCGATACCGCAGTGCAGGGAAGACATCTGGCGCCGGCAAGCATCGGCGGGGCACACATCCGCCCGATGTCGATCGGTAACGGCCATATCCTCCCTAGTTCAGTCTCTTCTATACAAGTGCAGGACGGCAGTATTGTCAGTTCCAAGCTGGCAGATGAAGCTGTGACCTCCCGCCACCTGTCCTCCGGCAGCATTGACGGCAGCCATCTGGCGGAAGCCGCAGTGGAGAGCCGGCACATCGGTGAAGGCGAGATTACGCTGGCCCACCTGGCCGAGGAAGTCCGCAGTGCAGAGATTCTGCCGGACGGCAGCATCAGTGCTGCTAAGCTGGCTGACAGCTCCGTCGGTTC
>NZ_LN831200.1:229225-242441 GCF_001368795.1 Paenibacillus ihuae | reverse complement strand
TCTAAACTGGCTGATGCTGCTATAGCATCCCGCCATTTGTCGGCTGGAAGCATTGACGGCACCCATCTGACGGAAGCCGCAGTGGAGAGCCGGCATATCGGCGAAGGCGAGATTACGCTGGCCCATCTGGCGGGAGAAGTCCGCAGCGCGGACATTCTGCCGGACGGCAGCATCGGTGCAGATAAGCTGGCAGACGGTTCTGTCGGCTCACGGAAGCTTGCAGCCGGGAGCGTATATGGAGGCCACTTGGCTCCGGAAGCAGTGGATAGCCGCCATATCCGGAACAGCAGTATTACCTTGAAGCATCTGTCCAAGGAGGTGCTGACTTCTGAGCTGCTGCCTGATGGCAGCATAACCTCCAAGAAGCTGGCAGAAGGCTCTATCGGCTCCTTCCAGCTGGCCCCTGGCAGTATATATGGAGGCCACATAGCATCAGAGGCGGTGGATAGCCGCCATATCCGGAACGGCAGCATTACCTTGAAACATCTGTCCGAGGATACACTGACCTCTGAGCTGCTGCCTGATGGCAGTATAGGCCCTGCGAAACTGGCTGAGGGCGCAGTAGGTTCCTTCCAGCTGGCTCCTGGCAGTGTATATGGAGGCCACTTGGCTGCAGATGCGGTGGAAAGCCGGCACATCCAGAGTGGCAGCATAACGGCCGATCATCTCGCTGAAGGGGCAGTGAAATCCGAGATGCTGTCCGACGGCAGCATCGGTTCGGAGAAGCTTGCGGCCGGAGCAGTGCATTCACACCATCTGCAGCAGGAAAGTGTCTGCAGTGAGCATCTGGCTGACGGAATTCTGGAAGAGCGGCATTTGCTTCCGGAAATCATAAAACTGACGCATCTGGCAGAAGAAGTCCGCAGTGCAGAGCTGCTCCCGGACGGCAGCATTACCGCTGCCAAACTGGCTTCCGGCAGTATTGGAGAGGAGCATCTGGCCGAGGGTGCCGTTGGCGCCTCCGCGCTTCAGGACGAAGCGGTGGACGCATCTAAACTGGCTTCCTTCGCAATTCAATCCCGGCACCTGGAAGAAGAGAGTGTGCAGAGCTACCATATCGCATCCGGCGCAGTTAATGGAGACCATCTGGCCCACGGCTCAGTCGGTACAGAGCATCTCTCCTTCAGTCCGGTACAGAGTGCCGGAAACCGGGAAGTGCTGCAGCAGTTCGGAATGACGGCATTCATGTTCAACGGTAACGCAGAGAGCGTGGATGTGACTGTACCGTTCGATGAAGCCTTTGGCCATACCGGTTATGTGCTCGTGGCGATGACCAACCAGCCTTTCTTCCATGCCTCACTGAAGAGCAGAGCCAGCGGAGAAGCGGTTGTAACCGTAGACCGTTTGCGCGAAACTCCGCATTTCTACGGTGTGTTATCTTGGATCGCCCTTGGTTCCCCGCCGGCTAAACCGGCTGTAGAGCATCGGGCCTTTGATTAAATAGAGGAACAACAGAATAGAAGGGGGAAAAGCGCAGCCGATGGCTGCGCTTTTTTGAAGGATAATAATTTGTATGTAATTCCCGAAGCAGAAGCCCCGCTTTGTGGCGTTATTTTGAGAGATTCAGGCAATAATTCAGTCCCTAGGAGCTCGCAGAACTATAGTGCTTCAATGAAAACCTCCAAACGCCGACCGAAACTGCGAAAATGGACCAGCTGAGTATAAGAAACAAGGTGTACTCCGGAAACTGAATCGTTTTTACAGCTGCTTTGGAGGCAACGGTTAAGGCTAATCCATACGGCAATACATAGCTGAGTACAAAACGGATAAAGCCTTTATAAATATCTACCGGCCGGGTTGAAAAGTAACAGAGAATTCCGTGTATGGAGTCTACAAAATCAGCCTTGACCAGCCAGAATGCTAAGCAGGTAAAGATAAAGTAGACAGAGTATTGGATTAATAAAGCGTGAAAGATAGAAACTATATATAATCCAGCCCTTGCGTAGGTAAGCTCCATCCCTCCCTGGATAAGGGCAAACGTTATCAGTGTAACGCCTGCCAGTGCGCTTATTATGGAACCGGGATCTACATTTCTGAGACTGATCAGAAACTGTGAGTTTACCGGCTTGGTTATATAGTAATCCAGCGCCCCGCTCCTGATTACGCCCGGAATCGCCAAAAGGTTAAAAAATGGCCCAAACGTCCACAGCGAGTCGATAATGTTAAAAGTGCCGATATAAAAAAACATTTCGTATCTGGTCCAGCCGGCCAGTGAATCTACATTCGAGTAAACGAGATGCATAAAGATCAGCTGTACAGAAAAGTAAGCAGTAATGGTGAGGAATACTGTAAAAAAATTAAATTTATATGCCGCCATTTTCATAAGACTTTGTTCGACAAATATCCGGTATAATCTCACGTATCTCATATCCGTCTCACGCGCCTGTTCCTGTATATTTTTTTAGGCCCAATCTCCAAAAGATTTGAATCAAGCCGTATAGCCCAAGAATCCACACAAGCTGTATCCCTAGACCGCGGTATAATTCCGCCGCTGACCATCCTTTCGTAATCATTACTGCCGGAAAATACGTGCAATACATAAAGGGAAGAACGGAAAATGCGTTTAGCAGTGTTTTCGGGAACAGATCTAACGGGAATACTCTGCCCGAGGCAAGATCAAGAATAATATCTTTTAGAAAGAATAATGAGGTCACCTCTGTCATCCAAAACACAAACAGACTAACCAGGATATTGATGAAAAAGCTCAAGATTAACGAGCCTAGTATCACCACCGGGAACCAGCCCAATTGCTCCAGAGTCATTCCTGCATCTAAATCTCCAAACCGAAAAACTATAACGGGTATAAACATCAGCATAGCGATTATCAGGTTAAGCAGCTTCTGGGATACGGTTTCAGTGAAGCAATATCCGATATAATGGATTGGCCTGACCAGTAAATTGTTTAAAACCCCGTCTTTTATATCATTAGCTACCTTATAGCCGGTACTTCCGACATTCGTGAAGGATGAAATAATAAACATCGCAATGTAGTAGCTTACGATTGAATTGAACTGATAACCGCTTAGCTCGCTGCCCGGAAGATTATCGAATAAGACGCCCCAGAACGCAATTTCCGCTACAACCCTGAATACATCCATCAATGAGCTGAGCATAAAATTCCCTTTATAAGCGAAGGAGGTCTGCAGATTAAGTTTCATGACCTGAACGTATTTTTTCATTGTTTACACCCGTCCGTTATTTATTGAACAAGCTTTCGAAAATGTCATCCTTGTTTAAGGCATGGATCGAACCATCGTAGATGATGTTTCCGTGCGAGATTGCAATAATGCGGTTGCACAGCTCTGTTATATCCTCCGGATAATGACTGGTCAAAATGACCGTCACCTTCTTTTCCGCATTGATATATTTTAAAAAGTCCCTGATTCTGCGTCTTGAGGAAACGTCCAGGCCAATCGTAGGTTCATCCAGGAACAATACTTTGGGGTTGTGCAAGAGTGCGCCAATAAGCTCGAATTTCATTCGCTCACCCAAAGACAGATTTCTTAAAGGCGTATTATAGAGCGGTTGTACATCCAATAATTCGGTTAGCTCCTGAAGGGTGCGGGTATAATCGTCATCTGTTATTTCGTAAATTTCCTTGATTAACTGAAACGAATCTATCGCCGGAATGTCCCACCACAATTGATTTTTTTGCCCCATAGTGATCGCAAAGCTCCTCTTAAAGTTATTCTCTAGGCGATGCGGGGTATATCCCATTACGCTTATTGAACCCTCTGAAGGATGGATAATTCCCGATAGCATTTTTATGGTTGTTGTTTTTCCCGCACCATTAGGGCCGATGAATCCAATAAATTCCCCCGGTTTGATGGAGAAGCTGATGTGATCGACAGCAACCTTGTTCTCGAATTTTCTTGAAAATAAATTTTTGATGCTGGCTGATAATCCAGGCTCTTTTATGGCGATTTTATATGTTTTTGAAACATTGCTTACGGATATGATGTCATCCATTTATGCTTCACCTCTTTCACTTTAATGATGTTTATGCGTTGTTATAAGAATTTGTTTTTGCCTTCCCTTCCGTTTCTGATCCTGATGATTCATCCTCCCGCCTGCTTGAATTACATTCTCACTGCATCAGCTCCAGTCACTGTCTTATAGCTATAGCGTAAATTAAACCATTGGAAAAATATAGACTTATAATAATAATTTTGGTATGATGTTGAATAAGGTCTTGAAAAAAATGTACATACAAACCACTGGTCATTCATTGATCCGTGGTTTTTTTTGTTTGGCTGAAAAGTTTCGAAAAATTATGGGTTCATCTGCAGCCGGGAGGGATGGCATTTGTCCAATTTTCTGTGCGAAGGGAGACATGCGCCGTTACGAGGGACAGCGGATTACATAGACTGTGGTGTAACCCTCAGCCCGGGAGTATGCCCTCCGAAGGAAGGTGGATGAGCTTGAAACAGCATAGACGAACATCTGCCCGCCGCTCGGGGCGGCGGGCTTCTCAAGCAGCGCGAAGAAACTCCCGGCCGCGGCCCGCGGCAGTACTGCCTGCCGTGAATCATCCGGAGCCCTATGTGTCGGTGATTATTCCGGCGATGAATGAGGCGCGGACGATCGCCGCAGTCATTGCTGAAGCCAGAGGCGTTCATCCGCGCTGTGAGGTTATAGTGATTGTCAACGGCTCTGCCGATAATACGGCAGAAATTGCGTACAGCATGGGTGCGAAGGTCCTCTCTTTCACATATCCGCTCGGGCACGATGTAGGCCGGAGTGTTGGAGCGGAAGCAGCCAGGGGTGAAATCCTGCTGTTTACTGACGGGGATCTGGTTATTCCCGCTGCCGAACTGCGCCCGTTCGTGGAAGCGGTCAGCGGCGGGGAGGATGTAGCTTTGAATAATTACTCCGGTCCGGTCCGCAGCAGGTTTCCGCATCCCGTAGTGCTCTCCAAGTATGCACTCAATATTATGCTTGGACGGCCGGATCTGCAGGGATATTCCCTGACGGCGGTTCCCCATGCGCTCAGCCGCGCGGCGCTTACGGCTCTGGGGAGCGCTTCTCTGTCCAGGCCGCCGCTGGCCTATGCCCGTGCAGTACTGGAGGGGCTGAAAGTGAAGGCGGTGCACAAGGTGCCTGTCGGCCGGATGAACGCTGTCCGCCGTAAAGCGGAAGGCAAAGATCCCTTACAGGAGATTATCCTCAGGGATCACCTGGAGGCGGTCGCTCTGCTGCTTGAACGCAGGGGCAAACGGGCTGGGTATGGCGATGCCGGACGGCGAAGGGAGATGGTGAGATGAAGGCCCCGAGCACTAAGGCGGTAATCCGCCCGAAGCAGAAACGGCGGAGACCTGCCAGCACTTCCATCCGCCGGAACGCAGCCGGCACAGCGCGGTCAACCGGCCGCAAGCCTGCAGGCCGTCAGCCGCAGCGGCTGCTCCGGGGGCTTCGCGGATCGCTGTCAGTGATCATCTCGGCAAGGAATGAAGCACGTACCCTGCCGCCGCTGCTGAAGCAGGTAATGCGCCTGCATCCGCAGGAAATCATCGTTGTGCTTAACGGGTGCACCGACAACAGCTTTGAGCGCACCAGATTGTGTCCGCAGGCGATGATCGTGCATTGTCCGGAAACGGCGGGGCATGATGTGGGGCGGGCGCTTGGTGCCAAGCTTAGCCGCGGGGATATCCTGCTGTTCCTGGATGGAGATATGGTTATATCTGCTTCGCAGCTGGCCGGGTTTGCTGCTGCTGTAGACGGTGGAGTGGATGTGGCGCTGAATGATCTGGATCATCTGCTGCCGCCATTTGGACTCAGTGATGATGTTACCCGCTGTAAGCTGTACCTGAATGCCGTTCTTGGCCGGAGCGATCTCGGGGTCAGCTCTATGACCGCGGTGCCCCATGCTTTGTCGCGGCGTGCGCTGGAAGTGATCGGCTACCGTGAACTGATGGTTCCACCCAAAGCTCAGGCAATCTCGCTAATGAAGCAGCTGCGGGTGGAGAAGGCGGGGACCGTCAATGTGTTCAAGCAGAACCGGCTGCGGCAAGGCAATACAGGCGCCGGGAATAGGGTGGAGCAGCTGATTGCCGGTGATCATGCAGAAGCGCTGCTTGAGGTTCTTGCCCAGCGCCGGATGCATTCCGTTGAGAGTCTGCAGGAGCAGCGGCGCCAGCTAGCGGCCTGGAGGAATGGTATATGACGCTCACCAGCATTATTATCCCGACTTATAACGGGCGGCATCTGCTGCAGGCCTGTGTCGAGTCGATAAGGCGGTACACAGATACGCCCTATGAAATTATTGTTGTCGACAATGCTTCGACCGACGGCACGGATGCTTACTGCCGCAATCAGCAGCTGATGTTTATTTCTCTTCCGGAGAACCGCGGCTTTCCGCTTGCCTGCAATATGGGGCTGCAGCTGGCCTCAGGCGATGAGCTCCTGCTGCTGAATAACGACGTGATCGTCTCGCATAACTGGCTCTCCAATCTGAAAGCCGCTCTGTATAGTTCATGGGATATCGGCATCGTTGGCCCTGTTACAAATTATGCCAGCGGGCGGCAGAAGGTAAGGACAACTTATACAGATATGCCCGGTTTTCACAGTGAGGCGTTGGCGGCGAATATCCGCAATCCTCTGAAATGGATGGAAACAGTGCGGCTTGTAGGATTGTGCTTCTTGTTCAAACGAACGCTGCTTGATACGGTAGGCTTGCTCGATGAGCGGTATTCACCGGGCCATTACGAGGATGATGACTACTGCTATCGAGCCCGTCTGAAGGGTTTCAGGCTGCTGATTGCCGGCGATTGTCTGGTGCATCATGAAGGAAGCGCCAGCTTCAAGCAAGTGTATCCCATTGAGCTTCAGGAGCTGGTGGAACGTAACCGTAAGCTTTTTATGAGTAAATGGCATTTGGATCCGGCACATTTCATCTGAAATGCTGACTCGAAGGCTAAAGACACAGATAAAAGGGAGGAAAGTAAGTGAAAGGAGTCATACTGGCGGGCGGAAAAGGAACCAGGCTTTATCCGCTGACCCGGCTTATGAACAAACATTTGCTTCCGGTCGGCAAATATCCTATGGTGTGTTACGGTATAGACCGGTTGCGCCGGGGCGGGATCACCGATATTCTCCTGGTTATCAGCAAGCAGTCTGCGGGGCAGTATACGGATTTTTTGGGCAGCGGTGCAGAATTCGGCGTATCTCTGACCTATAAAATCCAGGAAGAAGCAGGAGGGATTGCGGAAGCGCTGGAACTTGCGGAAGGGTTCATTCTCCCCGGCGAACGGTTTGTCGTCCTGCTGGGTGACAATCTGTTTATGGATGATCTGGGCGCCTACATGGAGAAATATCAGGAGCAGCCGCAGGGGACGGCAAAAGTATTGCTGAAGCCGGTGGAAGATGCACGGAGATACGGGGTTCCCGTATTCGACAGTGAGGATGCTTCCCTGATCGCCTACATCGAAGAAAAGCCGGAGCAGCCGAAAACCAAGTTCTGTGTAACCGGAATTTATATGTATGATGAAGCCGTGTTTGATATTATCCGCCGCATTGCCCCCTCGCGAAGAGGGGAGCTGGAAATTACCGATGTAAACAACATTTATGCCGGAGAGCGCAAGCTTACCTATGATGTGCTTAAGGAATGGTGGAGCGATGCCGGTACCTTCCAGTCGCTGCAGGAGGCCGGAGAGAAGCTGAAGAATACGCTGCCTTAGGGCGCGTGTTCTTTTGCTTCAACCCTTTTGTGACGCCTAATAACCCCGCTAGTGACCCTTACCCAAAATTTAGGTATACTGCGTATGTAGAGATTTGGTCTTACGTCTTTGGAACTACATAATTATTGGCTGCTGCGGGAGGCGTACATATGTTTAACAAGGATCTGTGTAGAGAAGCTCTCGGGAATCTGAGGGTGGAACAGTCCAGATATGAGTCTGAAAATAAGCGGCTCGCGGAAGATGCAGAGGTGCTGCTGGACAAGCGCAGGGTGCTTAAGTCTATCATTGATGAGTCCTGGGAGTTTGTTAATAATTTGCGGAATAAGCCCGCGGCACTGGATATGGATCTAAAGGTCATCAAGATTGAGTCCAAAAAGTTCTCCGGCCTGCTCCATCCACTGGAAAAAAAGATTAGTAAAGCCAATATCGCCTCCTCCGTAACTGTAGCAGGTACGGCACTGCCGGGATTAGCCGGGCCTACAGCAGGCCGGGATGTCGGAGGCGGTGCGATTCTGACCGCAGGCTTACTGAAAAGCGGCAAGAATAAGAAGATCGCTGAGCAGGCCAATACGGAGGCTGCTGCAATCCGCGCCCAGGTCCGGGTGATAGCAGTAACCCGTAAGGAAATTCAGGAGATTACGGCACTAAGCGTCTCCACTTCGGAGGGGCTGCGCAGTACGCTGTTGCAATGCCGTACCTTCACCACCGATTACGCAGAGCTGCCGCCGGAAACAAAACAGCAGCTGGGAGCGATGGTTAATCATGCGAAGGCCGGAGCGCAACTGCTGAACCGGGCGGTTCTGGCGAATGCTAAGCGGCTGGGGAAAGGATGATTTTTGTATGAATTTAGAATGGGGGACGGTTTGAATACCAGATGGCTTCCGGATTTGCCGGGAGTCATCTTTGCGTTTGCGGCCGGGCAATCCGCCACCAGAGAAGCTCCTCCGTTTCACGGTATTGCTCGGCGCCCAGATGTTTTAGCACTTTGTGGGATGCAAAATTATCCGGCTCCGTATCGGCGATGACCCAGCAGGCTTCAGGGTGGCTGAAGATCCATTCGTTCACACACCCGACCGCTTCTGTCGCATATCCTTGGCCCCAGTGACTCTCGTCTATGATGTAGCCGATGATAACCTCACCCCGCTCATTGGGCTGTCCTTTCAGGATAAGGAATCCAATCACCTGCTGTTCCCCGCGATGGATCACCGCCCAGCAAGTAAACCACAAATAATTGTCTTCATTCTGCAGCACTTTGGAATAGCGGACCTTCATCGCATATAGCATTTCTTCATCAAGTATAGAAGCTGCAAGCTTTAGCCCGAGCGACTGTTCCAGTGCGGCCGCAGTATAGCGACCTACGCTTGCGGACAGCTCTGCGGCGGTTAAAGGCTGCAAATCCAAACGCTTGCCGGAAAGTATCATATATTCAAATTCCCCCGATCCACATAACTCTTACCGCCGGATGTCCAGCTGGAAAAAAGTTCAATTTCAGCATTCAGCATATTCCTGACCGCCATGACCTGTCAATATCTGTGCTGTATAATCCGGACCGCAAGCATAACAGTTCCCCGCACCGTCAGGGCTTCTGCCGCATATGCTGTAGCAGGGCGTTTGAGCAAAGGAGACATGAAGGTGCAGAATAAAATAACCAAGGTGCTGCAGCACATGGCCCATACGCACGAACAAATGGCGCGGATTCTTGACGCCGAACGCCACGTAGCCGTCCGTATGTCACAAATAGTCCATGATCTGCCGGATGCGGAGCCTGATTTTGGCGGATTCAGCGGACTGGTCGAAAGCCACGGTCAGGTCAACAAGAATATCATTGCCTATTTGAATGCTATTGCTGATCTGGAAGAAGCAATGGCCGAAGGGGTAGGCCGGGTAATCAAAGAATTAAGCGGTCAGGAAGAAGAGTAGCGCTTAAGCAGGCAGGAGGCGGAAAATGAGCAGAGAAAAGGCTTTTCTGCAAATGCTGGAGTCAACCGCTACGATCCAGTGGAACATCGCGATGATTCTCGAGGCCAAAGCGGTGGAAGCGGAAAAGGTAAAGCAGTGGACACAGCATCATATCCATGCTAGATCGTTCGACAGCCATGAAGAGCAGTTGAGGGGATCCCTCTCCATCCATGAGGTGATTGTGGAAATGGTAGAGGGGCTGACCAAGCTGGAAAATGGGCTGTACAGCAACTTAAAAGCAGTACTGGGCAGCGGTGAAGAGGAAAGCGGCGAGGGCTTCGGAGGCATGTCCGGTGACGGCTTCGATTTCGGGGACGACAGCAAATGAGCGGCGGGCTTCTCTCCGAACACGCCGTCAAGCTGGAGATGATCCGCTCCATCGCCCGCAGCCAGGCCGCACTCGCTGCGATTCTGGAGAGTATCGCCGAAATTACGGGGCAATCGGAGCTGACGGCCCGCAAGCTGAGTGACAATATCAGAATCCTAAGCCAATATCAAAGCGCCATGTGCCGGATGATGTCCGGTATTTCGCTGCATCAGCCCAAACGGGGAATTCCTGCTGCGCCATGGCTAAGCACGGCATGCGCAAACGGAACCTCCAAAGTACATGGAGTACAGGAGGAGTAGAAGGATGAAGAGAAAGAAAGCGATCAAGCGTTCAGGCAGGGCAGCCCGCAGACGAGTCCTGCTGTTGACCAGGAAGGCCAAAATCCGCAGAGGTGCCGGCCGTAAAACCCGTAAGCTCCGTTATGGCAAGACTACTAAGAGAGGACTTCTGCTGCGCAAGAAAAGAAGACTCCGCCGCCGGCTTGCCCGGAGAGTGCAGGTGGTGGTGCAGCCGCCGGTACAGGTCGTGCCGGTCATCGAGGCACCGCCGGCACCGCAGGTAGTTCCGCTCCCCCCGGACCTAGGCGTCCCTCCGGAAACGCCGCCGGGAGACGCCTTTCAGCAGGGCTACACCGAAGCATACAACGTGGGATTCGACGCCGGTTTCGCCAAGGGCTTCGAGGACGGGCATAAGCTGGAGCTGGGCTGATAAGCACGAGGGCCAACAGGTGAGGGGCTTATAAAGCAGGTCTATAGAGGGGGCGTTTCAGGTGATGTGTCCTGGCTTCCTTTATAGGCCGCTTATCCCCGCTCCTTCCTTTGTGCCTGCTAAACAAATAAGGGGCTTGCTGTGCTAAGATAGCAGGCTCTCTATTGAATCTGCTCCCAGATATGATAGACTTCTCTAAAGAATCTTTGACGGGTTCAAAACTTTAGGCAGGAAAGCAGGGATACCATGAGCAGTAACGAGATCCGCAAGGCACTGGCAGAGGAAACCGGGGAGATTATGGAGCTGATTGCCAAATGCGTACAAGCCATGCAGGCAGGCGGAAGCGACCAATGGGATGACAGCTATCCTAACCGGGAAGTCATCGGACAGGATATTGAACGGGGGACATTATACGCCTACATAGATAATGAAGCCATTGCCGGCATTATTGTGCTGGACGAGCACCCGAGTGAGCTTTATCAGAGCATTCAGTGGTCCCAGGAGCAAGGGCGGCATCTGATCATGCACCGGCTGGCGGTTCATCCCGAGGTGCAGGGCAAGGGCATCGCCCGCAAGCTGATCGCTTTTTCCGAAGAACATGCACGAAGGGAAGGTTACAGCAGCATCCGGCTGGATACCTATTCGAAGAATACCCGGGCGCTGGCTTTATATCCGAGTCTCGGCTATGAACGCAGGGGCGAAGTGTTTTTTCCTCACCGGGCAGTGAGTTTTCCGGTGTTTGAGAAGGTGCTGATTGTAGAAGGGGCATAGGATATGTACTGCTATCGCTCATAGATTGTGCTTCCCTCCGACTTCAGTTCCATATTAGGTTAAGAGGCATTCTATTGTACTTCCTGCAGCAGATTCCCTCAAAACCATGTGTAAAACTGAATCTACTGCACTTTATACAACAGAACTCGGCGAAAAAAGTGACTTTGACCCGAATCCCGGAAATCTAATGTACAAAATACATTAGAAGGAGATTTACCGCAGATAAGGAGCCAATCTATTGCAGTAAATACAATCATTCGAACTGTGGACTTATTTGAAGAGGGTTTATTCGGAAGTAAATAGGTGAAATATGTTAATAAATATTACATGTAATTTGATTTTTGATAAATAAAACATATATTCATTCCATTTTTCACATAATTGATGTTAATAATATTGACATAAGGTTTGTCTTTCGTTTATCATGGGGTTATTCATAACAACTGAATAATCCTTTTTTTTCGTATATCCTTAATAATTGGTTTAAGGGTCTCTACCGGGAACCGTAAATTTCTGGCTACGAAAATATGCTGCGGCATATTTTTGTGGCCTTTTTGTGTTATCTGCATAAGCAAACTGTGAATTGAACGAGGGGGAATCGGGTTATGGCGAACATTCTGATCAAAAATGCAGAGATTATTACGATGAACAAACAGGAAGAGATCTTTCATGGAGATATCCGGATTAAAGACAGCCTGATTGTTGAAATCGGCAGCGGTCTTACGGCGCAGGGGGATGAACGGGTGATCGACGCGACGAACCGTACGGTCATTCCCGGCTTTGTGCAGACGCATATCCATCTCTGCCAGACGCTGTTCCGCGGCAAGGGGGATGACTTAGAGCTGATGGACTGGCTGCGTAAACGGATCTGGCCGCTGGAAGCGGCGCATGATGAGGATTCACTGTACTATTCCGCCATGCTTGGGATTGGAGAGCTGATCTCCAGCGGCACGACGACGATTGTTGATATGGAGACGGTCAACCATACGGATTTTGCTTTTCAGGCGATAGCCAAAAGCGGCATCCGCGCCCTCTCCGGCAAGGTGATGATGGACCAGAAGGGCGGCGATGTCCCTGAAGCGCTGCAGGAGGATACGGCGGCATCCCTCCAGGAGAGTGTGGATCTGCTGGAGAAATGGAACGGCTATGACAACGGGCGGATTCAGTACGCGTTCTCGCCGCGTTTTGTCATCTCCTGCACCGAGCCGCTGTTGAAGGAGGTGCGTGACCTGTCGGCGCGTTATAACGTCAAAGTACACACTCATGCCTCCGAGAATCAGGGGGAAATCGAAATTGTCCAGGCAATGACCGGCATGCGCAACGTTGTGTATCTGGATCACTTAGGGCTGGCGAATGAACGCCTGATTCTGGCGCACTGCGTGTGGCTGGATGCGGAGGAGAAGCGGATTTTACGGGATCGCGGGGTGCATGTCAGCCACTGCCCTGGCTCCAATCTGAAGCTGGCTTCAGGTATTGCGGATACGCCGGGTATGCTGCACGATCACGTTCACCTTAGTCTGGGTGCCGACGGCGCGCCTTGCAACAACAACCTGGATATGTTCAACGAAATGCGGCTGGCGGCGATCATCCAGAAACCGCATCATGGCCCGACGACCATGGATGCGCGCAGCGTGTTCCGGATGGCAACCATCGGTGGCGCCAAGGCAGTAGGTATGGAAGACAAGATCGGCAGCATCGAAGTCGGCAAAAAAGCCGACCTGGCCATCCTGAACCTCTACAACTTCCACACCTTCCCTTCCTATGATATCGACCC
>NZ_LN831200.1:223686-229199 GCF_001368795.1 Paenibacillus ihuae | reverse complement strand
TCGATGGTGAAATCCTGATGGATAAAGGACTGCTGAAGACCGTGGATAAAGACACCGTGCTGCACGAGGCCAACCGCTCGATCAAACGGCTGCTGGTTCATTCGAAGATTAGTTGAAAACATTATAGTGTATACGAATATATGAATATACGACTTATGCCCACGACTAACTATTGTGTGGGCTTTTTGTCCTTGTTGACATAAAGAAGCTATAACCTCACAATCGGAAAGATATGATTTTTGGGGTGGGAGTGTTCACTATAATAAGCTTTTACGAGAGTCTTCCGTTGCCGGTATATTTATTTGTGTCTATTGGATTAGCGATCCCTTTTATATTTCATATCGTAAAGGACCGGCACAAATATGATCTGTTTGTGTCTCTGGGTATGAGTTTAATTGCATCAATGTCTATTATGCTTGGTCTGGTTAAAATTTTTGAAAGATATTCTTTATTTAGTCAGCAAAGAGAAAGCATTGGAAATTGGGCTATGCTTGGGTTCTTAGGGTTACCACTAATAATTATCAGTGCCTATAAGAATACAGCTGATGACCCGGAAAAGAGAAAATCAGTGGTGATTGCGGGCGGTGTACTGATTATTATCGCCTTGTTGGTGGGCGGGATTGGTATTTTAGCGTATTTATTTTGAATAGAGATCAAGGGGGGCGAGCTTTCGCAGCCCTTATCTTTTTGGAATTGACACATCCTCATATAATGTATATATTAAATATATACACTAAATACAATTAACGTAAGGATGATGGTGCCGCAGGATGAACATATTGATATCAAGTACTTCCGGAGAGCCGATATATGCCCAGATTGTGGCCCAGATCCGTCAGCTGATTCTGCAGGGGGAGCTTGTATCGGGAACGCCTCTGCCATCCATCCGCCTGCTGGCCAAGGAGCTGCAGATCAGTGTGATCACGACGAAGCGGGCTTACGAGGAACTGGAGCGGGAAGGGCTGATCAACTCCATCGTCGGCAAGGGTTCCTTTGTATCCGGGGCGGATCAGGAATTTATCAAAGAGCAGCGTCTGCGGATGCTGGAGCTGAAGCTGAAGGAGATCATTGACGAGAGCAGAATGCTGAGTCTCAATTATGCTGAGCTTACAGATATGCTGAAGCTGCTATACGAGGAGGAACAGGAATGAGTGATTGCATCAGACTGGATCATCTGCACAAGAGCTATGGACATTTTCAGCTGCAGAATATTTCACTGGGGGTGAAGGAAGGGTATATTACCGGACTGATCGGCCCGAACGGGGCAGGCAAAACGACGCTGATCAAGATGATCATGGGCATGGTCCATCCGGACCAGGGAGAGATTCAGCTGTTCGGGCTGGATCACAAGGAGCATCTGCCGGCGAATAAAGACCGGATCGGCTACGTGTCTGACGAGAATATATACTACGAGCAGCTTACGGTTAAACAGATGAAAAAGGTGATTGTCCCGTTCTACAGCCGCTGGGATGAGGATACATACATGAAATACCAGGAGCTGTTCAAGCTGCCCCCGGGCAAGAAGATCAAGGATCTGTCCAAGGGGATGAAAGTTAAGTTTTCACTGGCAATAGCGTTGTCGCATGGGGCAGATTTGCTCATTATGGACGAACCTACTTCAGGGCTTGATCCGGTGTTCCGCAGAGAGCTGCTGGATTTGCTTACAGAACATATTCAGGACGAGCGGAAGTCGATTATTTTCTCAACGCATAACACAACGGATCTGGACCGGATTGCCGATTATATTGTGTTCATTAACGACGGGCGGATCGTGTTCCATGAGATGAAGGAGGCGCTGGCCGAGAAATATCTGCTGGTCAAAGGCGGCAAAGAACTGCTCGACCGTGACGTCCGCCGCTTATTCCTCGGTATCCGGGAGAGCGCGCACGGCTTCGAGGGGCTGATCCAGAACCGGAGTGAGGGGGAGCGTTACTTCAAGGAAACGGCCATTTGCGAGACGCCCAGCTTGGAGGAAATTATGTACTTTTCAGTAAAAGGAAGTGATGTACGTGTATAATTCGCTGTATCTGATCCGTAAAGACTTCATCCTCATCCAAAAGTTTATACTGCTGCTTATCCCGTATTATCTGGTTATGGGCTATACGAATTTCGACGGCTATACACTGTTCGCCCTGTTCCCTGCCATGATTCTGCTGATCAATTCCTGCACACTTGATGTGCAGCAGAATAATCAGAAATTTCTGATTAGCCTTCCGGTCCCCAGACAGCAGCTGGTGCTGGCCAAATATTTGGCCATTCTGCCTTACGGAATGGTCAGCCTGGTATGTACGCTGCTGCTGTACCTGGTCGCGTTCCTGTCCGGCCGGACAACCGGCCCTCTAGCCTGGAGAGAGCTTGCCCTGTGCCTTGCCGCCTTTCCGCTACTTGCATCATTCTACCTTCCTCTCTATTATTGGCTGGGCCGGAAGGGGACACAGGTGGTCAATTTTGTCTTCATCATGCTGATTATGCTTAGTGTTAGCGCGGCTTCTAAGCTGGTGGAGTGGTTGCCAGGCCTGTCGCACTGGGTGAGTACAGGCAAGACGGACAGCATTCTGCTTCCGGTTATTGTGGGTCTCGGCTATGTGCTGGTTCTATTCTGCTCCTATCTGATTTCGCTGCGTGTGTTTGCTGCCAAGGATATCTAATAATCTTGAAATGATCTCCGGAGATAGAGGACATTTTTTTCTGTTATATTGGCTCTAACTGGCTCTAAGTGTATTTAATACAACTGGAGAGGCCTGTTTTGCGCTGAAACTGATGTAGCTGTACTCTGTACAATTAAACCCCCAGTAATGGAGCAAAAGTGGAGCATGACCTAACTCTAACTGTAGAGAATACAATTACAGCGGCTAATACCGGTCTTTTCTTCGTTATAACTGTAGGAAGTACACTTAAAGCCAAAATGCGGTGGTTGTTAAAAGGGCTGCATTTTCTGCAATCAATCTGTGTCATAGAGTGCAATCGATTCACTTTTAGCAAACTAAAAAATAGAAAATAAAGGGAACCTTTTGCCTAATAAAGGGGTCGTATAAGGTGAGGTGAGTGCAATTGGAGCTGGAGCTGGATAAGCGGGTTGAACGGGAGAACCGGGATGAACGGATAACGCCGGATGAGCTGAAGGATGCCGAAACCATGAATGAAGATCTGCTGCGGCAGGTAATGGGCCTGTACGGAAATGATATCTGGAACTATATCTATTATCTGACTAAAAATGCCGAGCAGGCAGATGATCTCACGCAGGAAGTATTCGTGAAATGCTTTTACCGGATTGGCACGTACAGGGGAACTTCCAGCTTCAAGGCCTGGCTGTTTACGATCGCGCGCAACACGGTTTTCTCTTACCGGAAATCACGATTTTTCCGCACAGGCCTGTGGGGCGGCGGGGTTCAGAGTCTTTCGCCTGTGTACGCGGAGCGGCAAGGGGCAGATCCGGGACAGCATGGCACCTTGGTGGAGCAGCTCGGCACTTCGCGTTCCGCGGAGATGGAATATTTGGGTAACCAGCAGACGAGGGACATCTGGGACATCATCATGAAGCTGCCGGAGAAGCTGCGCGAGGTGCTGGTACTGGACCTGAAGGCAGAGCTGTCGGTTAATGAAATCGCCGGTCTGACCGGGCTGCCTCCGGGAACCGTCAAGTCAAGGCTGCACCGTGCGCGGCATAAAGTCCAGGACAAACTAAGGGGGATGAAGTGATGGAGGAGCATGAGCCGCAGTGGTATGAACAGGCACGCAAAGGGCCGTTCCAGGAGCCGAAATTTACCGATTCCTCTGCTGAAAGGGTGATCCGGCGTGTACAGCAGGGCAGGCCAGGCGAAGTCAGAGCCGGATTCAGGTTCCGGGGCTTGCTGGCAGCCGCCGCCGTTGTCCTGGTGCTGGCAGGAGCAGGGGCGTTGTACTTGAACAGTATACCTGCAAAAGAAGGCAATTCGGCAGGCATCACCCTTCCTGTGGAGAGTAATCCTGTGCTTACCGATGAAGCGCTAAAAAAGAATGCGGAACAGCTGATGCTGAAGCAGCTTGGCAAGAGGCTTCCTTTTGAAAAACTATTGCGGGAGGGAAATAAGGACTACGTACAGCTCGTTTACAGAGAGAGCGAACAATCGGACTCCTTCGCATTTTTCCAAATTAGCAAGGAGACGGGGGAAGTAACTATGTACAGCATGTGTGCTTCGTATGGACCGGGAGAAATCGGCAGCAAGCTAATCGCTGAGGCCCGGAAAAAATTGCAGGAGCTCGGGTATAAGCGGGAATTTCAGGCTACGGGGTTAACGCGTTATGCCGATTACGGGAATACAGCGGATAAAACTGTAGAAGTTAAGAATGTTGTACATGCAGAAGATGCCGATATTAACTTCACAAATGGCGTTTATGTCCGGGCCGGCTTCAATGTAGATCAGAGCGATGTCAGTGAGGAATTAAAGGAAGCCGGACTAAAGGCGCTAAGGCTGATTCGAAGCGGAGGGGATGAGGACTTGAGCAAGATTATCCGTTATACCGGGGAAGGCATGTACGGTGAAATTACTCTGATCTATGGACCTGACGTAAGTAAATCCTCAATTGTTACGCTGGACTATGCTACGCATGCTGTCCTGGACATTACCGTTCAGTCGTTAATCATCGCCAAATCGGAGGATCCGAAAAAGCTTGCTAAGCAGGACCGGCAGCTGCTGGAGATGGATAATGCCAAGCTGCAGAGTGCGGCTGCTGCAATTGCAGACGAACTATTTGATATCCGGCTGGAGGATTATATGCTGGATAAATATGAGTCGCAGCCTGGGGTTATTACCTTTGAAAGCCGGGGGGATGCCCCCTCCATCAGGGCTTCATATAATCTGGACGGGGTGATGTACAGTTTAAATATGGCGCGAGATATTAATACTCTATATTAATGAAGCAATGCAGGAATGGAGCAATGGAAGTAGGCAGGATAGAGACGTACGCCCATACCGGGCGGCGTCTCTTTTTGATTAACAAAACAAGTATTGCTATACTAGAGAAATCTGATATTTTACAGAAAAGTGGAAGTTATTTTACAGAAAAATACGGAATAGAAGTAAGAGGGGATAAGATGAACGAGAACCAAGCCAAGCTGCTGCCGGTGCAGTTCTATATTGTAGCCGGACTCATCTGGCTGAAGCTGCTGCTGTTGAGAGGACTGTTTTTTGAACAGATTGCCTGGGAGTGGATTGCCGCCGATCTGGCACCGGTACTGCTGATTATGGGGATTCTGACCGTTATTCTTCCGCGGCGCATGAAGACGGGCGCTTATTGGATCTTCAATACGATTTTATCGCTGCTGCTGTTCGCAGCCAGTGTGTATTTCAATCATTTCGGTTCGGTTCCGACCTATCTGGCCTTCTATGAGCTGAATCAGGTCTTTCAGGTCAAAGAGAGTGTGGAATCAACGATTCAAGCCATTGATTACCTGTTCTTCGCTGATCTTGTGGTGATGATGCTGTATGCACTGATCCGCAGATGGCAGCGGGGCCCCGCCCACCCGGTCCGCA
>NZ_LN831200.1:216360-223660 GCF_001368795.1 Paenibacillus ihuae | reverse complement strand
GTCAGCCTACTCCGTTCATGCGGCACGCAGCATTACGAACGAGCTGGTACAGGCGGAGAGCGCCGGGTTCCTGAATTATGAAGTGGTTGCGGCGATTAAGGCGCAGGAGGATAACGGCTTAATCGGCACTGGCGATATTAAGGAAACGATTGCCAAGGTAGCGCAGTTGGAGGCTGGCTACCCGTACAGTGATAAGCCTGCCGGTACGATGCCGGAGTATTTCGGCTCGCAAAAGGGCAAGAATGTAATCGTGATTCAACTGGAGGCTTTCCAGAACTTCCCGCTGCATCAATCGCTGGACGGGCAGGAGCTGACACCGGTGCTGAATAGTCTGGCCGGAGAAGGCTTTTATTTTCCCTATGTTTACCAGCAGATTGGTCCGGGTAATACTTCCGATGCCGAATTTATGAGCAATACTTCGATCTATCCGATCGGCACGCTGGCAATGTCCACCGGCTTTGGAGACCGGGAGCTTCCGGGCCTGCCGCGGCTTTTGCGGGATAAGGGTTATGAGGCCTACACGTTTCATGTGAATAAGGTCGGCTTCTGGAACCGCAATGAGCTGTACCCGGCACTGGGCTTTAACGGCTATTATGATAAAGGTTCCTTCAAAAATGATCATTTCAACGCCTTCGGCGCCTCAGACGAGCAGCTCTATATCACTGCTGTAGAGAAGCTCGTGGAGCTGAAGCAGAAAGGCACGCCATTCTATGCCCAGCTGGTGACGGCCTCCAGCCATCACCCGTTCAAGATTCCGGATGACTACAAAAGAATTACATTGCCGGATAATCTGCAGGATACGATGCTTGGAGATTATCTGACGGCGATTAACTATACGGACTATGCTGTCGGCACTCTGATTGACGGGCTGAAGCAGCAGGGACTATGGGATAACACGGTGCTTGTGCTGTACGGCGACCATTTCGGGCTGCAGCCGCAGGATGTGCCGCCGGAGCAGGTGGAGGAAGCACTCGGTACGCCGTATGATTCCCGGATCAGCCGCTTCAATATCCCGCTGATCGTGCATGTGCCGGGTATGACCCAGGGGCAGACGGTGGAACGCACCGGAGGCCAGCTGGACATTCTTCCGACTGTGGCTAATCTGCTGGGTGTCTCGCTCAAGGACGAAGGGTTTACAGCATTCGGGCATGATCTGCTGAATATCGGCCGCAATGTCGTCGGTATGCGCTATTATCTGCCTACGGGTTCTTTTTTTAATGATGAGATTATGTTCGTTCCGGGCAAAGGATTCGCTGACGGTACAGCCGTTTCGCTGGATACACTCCAGCCGGTGGCAGATTTCAGCCCCTATGAGGACGACTACAACTATATTCTGCAGCTGATGGGCCTGTCCGATGAATACGTGAAGCTGCTGCCGCAGCGTTAGGGGGAGCTATGAACAAAAGAATATTAAAACCCGAGTACCTGGTGGCTCTTGCCGGTTGCGGCCTAATTCTCTATCTGCTATTCCTGCAGCCTTTTATCGGGGTAGCTGACAACGGGGATTTCAAGCGGATGATGGATACCGTCGGACTGAATTACTATAATGCTGCAGAAAGCTATGCTGACCGTTTTTTCAGCTTCAGCCATGCAAGGTTTTCCTATGAAAATCTGTTTCAAGGCTTCTATCCTTCCTCTCAGATTCTGCTGGTATTGGTCCCGAGACTTCTCTCCGGAGTGTTTCATGGCAGTTATTTTGATATCCGCCTGCTGGGAGCGGTGTATGCGCTGCTGCTGCTTGCCGCGACCTGGCTGATTGTGAAGCTTGGAGCTAAGTACTCTGTGGTGACAGGATTGCTGCTGGGGGCCGGGATGTTATTTGTCTTTTATGATATTGGCTATTTGGCTTATTTTAATTCGCTCTTCGGCGAACCGGTGTCAATGGTATCAATGCTGCTTACGTTTGCGCTGGGTCTGAGGCTGACGGCACAGGAAAGGCCGACCCGGAAAGGGCTGACGCTGTTCTTTATAGCTGTATTGTTCCTGATCTGCTCCAAAATCCAGAATGCTCCGGTCGGGCTCGTCTTCTCGTTGATTTTTGTGCGGCTGGGGTCACTTCCCGGGGAGGGGAACTTCCGGAGGCTGGCCCGTCGGTTCGCGGTGGCAGTGGCTCTGGTCTCGGTAGTGCTGTATATGGCAGCCCCCAAGGAACTCAAGCATATCAATCTGTATCAGACTGTGTTTTTCGGGATTCTGAATGAATCACCGGATGTACGCGGAGATCTGCGCGATCTGGGACTGCCGGAACACCTTGAGGTGCTGGCGGGAACAAATTATTTTCAGAAGGATACCGCCATCAAGCAGGATGATCCGTCGCTTACGCCTGATTTCTATGACCGGGTCTCCCATAAGGATGTGCTCTTCTTCTATATTAAGCATCCCGGACGGGTGATAGAGCATATGAAATATGCAGCCAAGAACAGTATGGACATCCGCCCGCAGTATCTGGGAAACTATGAGAAATCGGAGGGGAAACCGGCTGGAGCGCTGAGCCACACCTACAGTGTCTGGAGCCAGTTTAAAGACAAGCATATTCCTCACACCCTCGGCTTCCTCATTCTATTCTACCTGGTGTATTACGCGGGAGTGCTGTTCCATTATTTCCGTACAAAAGAGCTGGCGGGACGGATAGCCGGCGAACTGCTGCTGCTGATCGGGCTGATCGGACTGTTCTCATTCCTGGTCCCGGTTCTTGGCGACGGCAGGGCGGATATCGGTAAGCATCTGTTTCTGTTCAATGTGAGTTTTGATCTGATGGCTGTGATCATGTTCGGTGGGCTTGTGCACATTGCCGTAAGCATGGGGAGACGGATTTCTGGAATATCTAGGAATTGACCGACGGTTCATTTTCGAATACAATGTGTTTGGAACTTTAGTAAAAGTTTAACAAATGGCTGTACAGCCTCATCTGAGTTAGGGGGCCGCTATGGGGAATGATGATCATAGGGACAGAATTGAGCAGGCAAGGCAGGAGCTGAACAGGCTTGCCCTGGAATTTGGAATGCAGGATATAAGAGTACTCCGCCAATCCGTGAAGCTGGATGCACTATTGAATGAATATACTGACTGCCTCACGGACAAAGACGATGTGCCTTATTAGGAAATAATAGAATAGAGAGCTGTATATCTTAGACATCTGGACGGTTATCCCGCCCGGATGTCTTTTTTGTGTTTGTTGGCGGGATGGGCAGGACGGGAATGGCGGGCCGGGCGGAAAGGTTGGAAATAAAGGGATTTTTCCCTTTGATATCCTGCTGGCGGGCAGAAAGGGTGGAAATAAAGGGATTTTTCCCTTTGATATCCCGCTGGCGGGCGGAAAAGGCGGAAACAAAGGTATTTTTCCCTTTGATTTCCCGCTGACGGGCGGGAACGGCAGGAACAAAGGTATTTTTACCTTTGATTTCCTGCTGGCGGGCGGAATGGACGGAAACAAAGGTATTTTTACAACTTTTCAGAGGGGTATTGTGACAGGGTACAAGTGTATCCCAGTGGAAGGAATCGGCAAAGGTTCGGGCAACCCGGGTGATCGACAGGGGGCATCTGCCAATTTATCTTCAGTCGTGGCAGATGTCCATGAGGCGGATGCTGACTCCGCATATAGTACTACTGTCTTGAGAATATGACGGGGCAGGGTGAAAGCCGTGAAAGCAAAAAAGAGAAGAACGCGTCCGCGGGATTATCGGGATGGCTATCAGGAAGGATACCGTCTCGGCTTATGTGAAGCTGTGAAACGCCTGAATTCTCCGGAGGTGGTAGCGTGCCGGCCGTTTAAGCTGATGTATGTGCCCCAGGGCTTTGAGGCGATAGACACAGGGATCGCAGAAGCACTCAGGCTGTTGGTGAGTGAGCTGGTGCTCAGCACACCTGAGACGATGCTGGAGGTGGCGGCGCGGGAAATGCCGGGAGCAGTCCTCGTCATGAACGGGCTGCATGTGTTTCCGGAGAACCACCTGGAACAAATTGATGAAATCAAAAAGCTTGGGATTCCTACGGCAATCTGGTTTGCGGATGACCCTTACTTTACCGAAGATACCTCCGTCATCTGCCTGCATTATGATCACGTGTTTACGCATGAGCTGGGATGTGTTGAGTTTTACCGCTCGCTCGGGGCGGGCTCTGTTCATTACCTTCCGCTCTGCGTGAATCCCCAAATGTTCTATCCGCGCAGGACCGGACCGCAGCATCGGTTTGATATTGTGTTCATCGGCAACGCCTTCCGCAACCGTACTGCACTGTTTGACGAGCTGGCGCCCTATCTTAAGGGCAAGAAAGTGCTGATCGCCGGCGGTTTCTGGGAGCGGCTGAGCCAGTTCGAAGAGCTGTCTCCTTTCATCAAAAGCGGCTTTATTCCGCCGGAGGAAACGGCGAATTATTACAGCGGTGCTAAGCTGGTCATTAATATCCACCGGCCGTGGGAGGGCGGGCAGGATAACCGCAACACCTTTCAGCTGCCGTCACGCTCTATTAATCCCCGTACCTATGAAATCAGTGCCTGCGGAACCATGCAGCTGACAGATATCCGTGAGGATTTAGGAAGCTATTACCGCCCGGGCCATGACTTAGAGACCTTCGCCTCCACCGAAGAGCTGAAACGCAAAATCGACTATTACCTGAAGCATGAGAAAGAGCGCCAGAAGTTTGCCCTCCGGGGGCTGCAGACAACACTGCGTCATCATACATTCACCGCTAGGCTGCCTCAATTGTTGAATGTGATTACTTCACAACTGTGAAATCAGAATGGGATGAAGGAGCGATTACTCATGAACAATGAATTTATAATGCCCGCACCTCCGCTGCCGCGGACACCGGCGGAAGAAGAAAAGCTGCGCGGACGCCTGACCGGCTTCAAGATAGGCTACGATGAGGGATATTTACGGGGAAGGCTCGCCATTCTGGACGGCCGTCCGGAGGAGCCGATTGCGGTGCGGAACCTTCATGTGATGTATGTAGCCTCGGGCAAAGGGTATCCTTATTCCCCGCTGGATGAAGCCGTTCTTTATGCGCTGCAAAAACTGACGACCCAAGTCACAATTACCGATGTCCGCCAGAATCTGGTGGGGCTCGCAGACGCGCAGCGGCCTGACCTGGTGCTGGTGCTGGACGGTCTTGAATTGCCGCTTGATCAGGTTGCTGAGCTGCGGGGCAGGGGCATTAAGACTGCGATCTGGCTGACGGATGATCCATATTATACAGATTTCACGACTAATATCGTAGCCCATTACGACTATGTGTTCACACTGGAGCTCAATTGCGTGGAAATTTACCGCAGCCTTGGCTGTACTGAGGTACATTACCTGCCTTTTGCCGCCCACCGGGAGCATTACCGTCCGACGACAGGACGTTCACCGGTACAACGGGATGTCAGCTTCATCGGCTCCGCCTACTGGAACCGGATCAATTTCTTCCGTGACATTATGCCGGAGCTGATGAGCTACAACACTGTCATTAACGGCATTTGGTGGGACCGTCTGCCTGAGGCTCCGCTGTACGGGGAGCGTATTGAAATCGGCAAGTGGATGACTCCGCAGGAGACTGCGGTCACCTACAGCGGCTCCAAAATTGTTATTAATCTTCACCGTGCCCATGTGGATGAAATGGATAATAACAATAAGCTGAATATTCCGGCTGCCTCACCCAATCCCCGCACCTTCGAAATCGCAGCCAGCGGTACGCTGCAGCTGAGCGATGCCAGAGATGATATGGGCTCCTTCTATAAGGTCGGTGAAGAAATTGATACCTTCTCAAGCCCGCAGGAGATGATGGATAAAATCCGTTATTACCTGACCCATGAGGAGCAGCGGCGGGATATGGCGCTGCGCGCCTTTGAACGGACGTTGAAGGATCATACCTACACCAAACGCCTGAATCAGCTGTTAACCATAATCTACGGCTAACCGGCCGCGGCGGGCAAAAAATTGAAAATGTGCGCTTACCAGGGGACAGGTGTCGTGCCGGCATCTGTTCCTCCTCAATATACTGAGTACTGGACCTTGGCGTTCGCCCCCTTACCAGATGCAGCCAGGATCAGGTTCAACTGAAACAAGAGGCAAGTAAAACTAAGCGAATGCTTCCGAAGCGAGTTTTACTGCGGAGAAGTGCTTCGTAGCCTAAGCTTCGTAAAACTTTGAAGGAGGTGAATGGTCGCTCAAGGCCCCTTGCCAGGGAGCGCCGAAACACCATGGCCGACAAAGCTACAATTGTCCTCTTTTCCCACGTTTCCAATACACGCAGTATAACGGGTGCAGAGAAGCTGCTGCTGTTCTTTGCCCGGGAGCTGTCTTCCTATTTCAACTGTATTCTCGTAGCCCCCCAGGATGGGAAGCTTACCCGTAAGGCCCGCAGCTCCGGGCTGAGTGTACAGGTGATCCCGATTCCTCTGGTCTACGGAATGTATACCCCATATGCCGGACTGGAGGCGGATATCCGCAAGCTCCAGGAGAGCCGGGAATACCGCGAGCTGACAGACTGGCTTGCGGCACTCCGGCCGGCACTCATTATTTCAAGCACCTGTGTGCATGCTTTGCCGGCGATGGCGGCGAAGTCTCTGGGCATTCCAGTCGTTTGGAAGATCTCCGAGACGATCACCGACAACGATTACACCGGAATCAGCGTAGAGCTGATCCACAGGAACAGCGATGAGATACTGGCCATTTCCCAAACGCAGCGGCTTGTTTTCCGGTGGATATCCGTGAGGGCAAGGTGACACAGATTCCGCCGTCCTGGAATGACCAAGAAATGATGATGGAAGCCTGGAGTACGCTCCGGAGCGAACGGCGGCGGGAACTGCGGGTAGCGCCCGGAGAACCGCTCATCGGCTATATTTCTTCTTTCATTAATAAAGAAAAAGGACTGGAGCATTTCGTCAAAATGGCAGTCCTGGTGAGCGCGCAGCATCCGGATGCCAAGTTTCTGGTCATCGGTACTCCGGGAGACAAAAGCTATTATGAACGCTGCGTCCGTAAGGTAAAGCTCGAGGGGCTGACCTCCCGGTTTAAATTCTACGGATATGAAGAATCGCTTCCTTCCGCCTATTGCGCGATGGATCTGCTGGTTGTTCCCAGCCTGATCCGCGAAGGCTTCGGCATGACGGCACTGGAAGGAATGGCCTTCGGCAAGCCGGTTGTCGCCTATGACTCCGGCGGGCTGTACGAAGTGCTGCATGCCGCCGGCTGCGGCGGGCTGCTCGCCCCGGCGGCGAATATCGGCGCACTGGCCGAGCGCGTAAACAGCCTGCTGGCGGAGCCGAATCTGGCCGCCGCCATCGGCAGCCAGGCGCGGGAGCGCATCGACGCCGTCTACG
>NZ_LN831200.1:201845-216334 GCF_001368795.1 Paenibacillus ihuae | reverse complement strand
GGCACCGCGGCAAGCGGACCGGGCGGCGCGCGCAGAGCCGCCGGTAGTCGCGCCGCAGTTAAGGCGCGGCCGGCAGCCGGGCTGCTGAAGCTGCAACAGACATCAATTCCACCCTGCCCTATTCGTAAGGCAGGTTAACCACAAAGGGGAGTGAACCCATGAAGATCATGACGATTTTGGGCACACGGCCCGAGATTATCCGGCTCAGCGTAATCATTCCGCTGCTCGACAAGCATGCGGAGCGGCATGTGCTGGTGCATACGGGCCAGAACTTCACGGCCAGCCTAAGCGGGATTTTCTTTGCGGAGCTGGGGCTGCGGGCACCGGATTATGTGCTGCAGGATAAGCAGGCGGGACTGGGCGGACAGCTGGCCGCCATGTTCGGAAGTCTGGAGAGCATCCTGCTGCAGGAGCAGCCGGACCGCATTCTCCTCCTGGGGGATACGAACAGTGCGCTGTGTGCCATTCTCGCGGAGCGAATGGGCATTCCGGTAGTGCATATGGAGGCGGGCAACCGCTGCTACGATTTAAAAGTGCCGGAAGAGAAAAACCGCCGTGTCATAGATGCCGTTTCCACCATTAATATGCCATATACACAGCAGAGTAAGCGGCATCTGGTCAGCGAAGGGTTTCCCAGCCAGCGTATCGTACTCACCGGCAACCCGATTTATGAAGTCATTACGCATTATCAGGCGCAAATCAACAGCAGTGACATTCTATCCCGCCTGAATCTGACGGCAGGCCAGTATTTTCTTGTGACCGCCCACAGGGCGGAGAATGTGGATGATCCTGAAGCGCTGCTGCAGATTATGTCGGGACTCAATCTGGTGGCTGAGCGTTTTGGAATCCGCCTGATCTGCAGTATACATCCCCGCACCCGCTCTAAGCTGACAGAAGCGTTCCCATTGGCCATGAACCCGCTGGTAGAATTCCATGAGCCTTTCGGATTTTTTGATTTTGTCCATCTGGAACAGTATGCCCTCTGTGCGATTACCGACAGCGGAACCGTCCAGGAGGAATGCTGCCTGATGGGCGTGCCAACCGTAACGATCCGCAGGACGACTGAACGTCCGGAGACGGTGGATTGCGGAAGCAATGTAGTGTCGGGTGTGGAGCAGAACAGCATTCTGCGCTGTACCCGGCTGATGACGTCGCTGAGTCCAGAGTGGGAGGCACCGGAAGGATATTTGACACCGGATGTCTCGGCTAAAGTAGTCAAATTTTTGCTTGGAGGGAACCTGCATGTTTAATAATAAACGGATTATGGTCACCGGCGGCACGGGTTCCTGGGGGCATGAACTTATCCGGCAGCTTCTACCGCAAAATCCTAAAGAAATCATTATCTTCTCCCGCAGCGAATCTGCCCAGGTAGCGATGAGCAGGGAATACGAAGATAACCGCCTAAGTTTCATTATCGGAGATATCCGAGACAAGGATGCGCTGGTGGCTGCCTGCCGCGGGGTGGACTATGTGTTCCATCTGGCTGCGCTGAAGCATGTTCCGGTATGTGAGGATCAGCCGTATGAAGCCCTCAAAACAAATGTGGTCGGCACCCAGAATGTGATTGAAGCAGCCATTGCCAACAACGTAGAGAAAGCGATCTACATCTCCACCGATAAAGCTGCGAACCCGTCTAACTTCTACGGCATGACCAAAGCCATCGGCGAAAAGCTGTTCGTGTATGCCAATCTGCTCGGCTCAGGCACCCGGTTCGTAACGGTGCGCGGCGGGAATGTGCTGGGAACAAACGGCAGTGTGGTGCATCTGTTCATGAAGCAGATCAAGGATAAGGGCCAGGTACGCATTACCGATATGAAAATGACCCGCTTCTTCTTCACGCTCCGCGATGCGATCACCCTGCTATTCAAAGCTTCCGAGGTCAGCATCGGCGGGGAAATCTTCGTCATGACGATGCCGACCTGCCGGATTGTCGATCTGGCCGAGGTGCTGATCGAAGCCTCGGGGAGAAATGATGTCAGCATTATTGAAGCCGGCATCCGTCCCGGGGAGAAGATACATGAAATTCTGATGAGTGATTTCGAGAGCCTGACCACGGTTGTCTATGATGAGCAGTACCTGGTCATTCTCCCGACGCTGGATATGCCGGAGCTGAAAGCCCATTACCGGAATTATCCGCATGTGTCCTTTAACAGCTTCAGCTCGGAGAATAATCTGATGGATCAGGAGGAGATCAAGAGCATCCTGATCCGGGGAGGGTTCCTAGAGTGAAACTGCTTATCCTCGGCGGAAACGGTATGGCGGGTCATATGCTGGTGGCGTATTTTCGCCGCCAGGGCAAACATCACGTCTTCCATACAACCCGGGATAAGAGCGATCTTGGCGGGCTGTATGTGGATGCTGACGATATTGCCGGCGTAGAGAAACTGGTCGAAATGGTCTCCCCTCATTGCATTATTAATGCACTCGGGGTCCTTAATCAATTTGCCGAACGTGACCGGATCGGCGCGTATCATGTGAACGGTTTTTTGCCCCACCGGCTGCGCCGGGTTGCAGATGCCGTGCATGCCCGGCTGATTCATATCAGCACCGACTGCGTCTTCGAAGGAACACGCGGCGGTTATACGGAAGAGGATACGGCCGATGGCACTTCTGTCTATGCAATTACCAAAAGTCTGGGTGAAGTCCGGTCACCCGGCCACCTGACGATCCGCACCTCGATCATCGGTCCGGAGATCCGGAGGGGCGGCATCGGGCTGATGGAATGGTTCCTGGCCCAGAAAGGTCCGGTCTCCGGTTATGAACGGGTCATGTGGAATGGAGTGACCACGCTGGAGCTGGCCAAAGCAGTTGATAAAATGCTGGATTCGGAGGTGTCCGGCCTGATACATTTGGCCCACCCCGAGCCGCTTAGCAAATACGAGCTGCTGCTTCATATGCAGCATGCATTCCACAAACAGGATGTTGAGATCATGCCTGATTCTGTTCATGTTCAGGATCGTACACTTGTAAGTACGAGAACCGATGTTCATTTTGAGCTTCCTTCCTATCCGGCAATGCTCTCAGAGCTGGCGGAGTGGATGAACCGGTCAGCGATGTCCACATGAAGGGGCGGAGGCTGCTGATTACCGGAGCTGCCGGCTTTACCGGACGGCATGCTGTAGCTTATTTCCATAATGCAGGAGCAGAGGTTACGGCTGTGGTACACCGTCCCACCGCCTTATCCGCGGGCTTCCCGGAAGGTGTCAGGGTGCAGGAATGCGACCTCAGCGACCGGAAGGCTGTTGCCGCTATGATTGTTGAAGCGGCGCCGGACGAGGTACTGCACCTGGCGGGCAAGAACTCTGTTCCGGAATCCTGGCGGGATCCGCTGCTCTATATGGAAACCAATGTAATGGCTACCCTGTATTTGCTTGAAGCGTTGCGTGCCCGGCCGGCAGGCCGGATTCTGGTGGCCGGCTCCAGGCTCAAATACAGACCCGGAACGGCCGACGGGCCGCCCCATCCGTACAGCTTTAGCAAAATGCTGGAGGAGCTGGTGTCACTGGCCTGGGGGACGCTGTTCAAACAGCCCGTGCTGCTGGCAGAGCCCTGCAACCTGATCGGCCCCGGCCCTTCGACCGGCTTCTGTTCTTTGCTCGCTCAGCATATTGTGCGCAGTGAAGAAGCTGCGGCAGGAAGGAATACAGGGCCGCAGACGTTCAAGCTCTCTTCAAGGCATGTGCTGCGGGACTTTTTGGATGTGCGTGACGCCGTGCGGGCTTACGACTACATTTTGCGCCAGGGCAAGACCGGAACCGTCTACCGCATTGATTCGGGAACTCAGCGGAGCCTGGGGGATATTGCCGGGAAGCTGCTGGCCCATGCGGAGGCACCAGTCTTAATGGACTGGGGGGCGGATACTGCGGAAGAGCAGCCGGTGAAGCCGGCAGGCTCCGGTGAGCCGGATGCTGCTGACGGGCCGGAAAAGAATGCCGCTATCCTTGGATGGAAACCGGAAATCAGACTTGAGCATTCCATTCAGGATATTGTCGACTATTACCGTTCTCGCAGGGGAGGAAGTTTGTCATGAACATGAATTATCCGAAGGTCTCGGTTATTATTCCATTTTATAATTGCCCCTATATCGAACAGGCGCTGCAAAGCGCCTTATCCCAATCCTGGCAGCCTTATGAGATCATCGTAGTCGATGACGGATCTACGGCTCATACGGACCGTATTGCTCCTTATCTGAACCATATTCATTACCTGGGCAAAGCCAACGGGGGAACAGCCTCTGCATTGAATCACGGGATTCTCCATTCTACGGGGGACTATGTTGTCTGGCTCAGCTCGGATGATATGTTCTACCATGACAAGATCAACAATCAGGTCAAGTTTATGGAACAAAACCGGCTCCTGATTTCGTATACGAATTTCCATTATATTAACGGGGAATCGCAATTGACCGGGATGAACGCTTCACTTGTATTTCCGGACCAGCTGGAATTTTTACGCTGTTTCCTGCAAGGCAATCCCATCAACGGCTGTACAGTAATGTTCAAGCGTGAGCTGTTCGGAGCCATCGGCTTGTTTAATGAATCGCTCCCCTACACGCATGATTATGATCTCTGGTTCCGGGCGATTCTAAACGGTTACCCGCCGGTCATGCTGAACCAGTCCTTAACCGCCTACCGGCGGCATAGCGGAATGGGCACAGTCAAGCATTTTGATGTCATTATGGCTGAAGCCGCTGCGACGAACAGCCGTTATCAGGGGATGCTGCGCGGACTAATCGCTTCTATGGGCGGATGAGTACATGAATATCATTTGGGGGAGGAGAGCCTATGTACCGGGAAATTTAAGTGTATGACTTCCTGCCGGTGCTGCTGGAGCAGCTGAAATTCTCCGAGAGTATTCTGGATATTGGCAGCGGAACAGGTACACTGCTTGAACGTTATGAGGCTGCTCTGGTGATTGGCCTGGACATTTACAGACCTTATCTGCTGCACCGCAAATACAAATCACCGCATATTATTCCGCTTCACGCGGATGCCATTCATATTGATAAGCTGTTTCTGCAGGGAACCTTTTCGGCGGTTACACTGATAGATTCCCTGGAGCATTTCACCATGGCTGAAGGGTTGGAGCTTCTGAGAAAAGCAGAGATTATTGCCTCTAACCGTGTAGTAGTGTTTACACCGCGCGGCTTTTTTCCGCAGGAAGGAACGGATCACTTTCATTTGCAGGGTGAGTATTATCAGAGGCACTGGAGCGGTTGGGAGCTGGAGGATTTTCTCAGGCTGGGTTATTCGATTACGGTGCTTAAAGGGTTTCACCATGCAGAGAATCCGGCTTTCCGGGAAGCGTTCGGGCCAGACCATCCGCCGCTGGATGCTTTACTCGCCTGCAAAATAGTCTAGCCTGCAAATTCGGGAAGGAGGTGAGCGCATGAATCAGCAATCCAAGGTTTCGGTGGTCATCCCGTTTTATAATTGTCCTTACGTTCATCTTGCGGTGGAAAGTGTGCTTGCCCAGACTTATCCGGACATTGAGCTCATTGTGGTGGATGACGGTTCAACCCTGCATGCTGAGAAGCTCGCTCCGTTTATGGATAAAATTATCTATATACGAAAGAGAAACGGCGGTACGGGCTCGGCACTCAACCTGGGAATTCAGGCTGCCAGCGGAGCATGTTTTGCCTGGTTAAGCGCAGACGACCTGTTTCACACGGATAAAATAGAGCAGCAGATGATAGCCCTCGCGCAGACGGGCACCTTCTTTAATCATACGGCTTATTACTACATTAATGAACACGGGGAACGGGTCTCCGAAGCGGTTCGTGTCCTGTTAAACGGCCGGACGGAAATGATCGCAACAATGATGAAGGGTTGTCCGGTTAACGGCAGCTCTGTTCTGCTCGATATGGATATTTTCCGCGAAGTAGGGCTGTTTGATGAGAGGTTCCTGTATACCCAGGATTACGACCTGTGGCTGCGTATTCTGCCGCACTGCGAATGGTCCTATATCGAGGAGCCGCTGCTGGATTACCGTGTCCACAAGGAGATGGGTTCTGTCATTCACAACGAAGCGCAAACCCGGGAGATTGAAGTCGTACAGGCAAGACACAACGGGGTTCTCGCCCGGCTGCTGAGAAAGGAGAGAGGGCAATGAGACTGACATTCCCGATTCTAACGTTATCCAAGGGAGGCGCGCAGCGGATGCTGGCAGAATTAGCCAACCGCATGAGCGATATTGGCCATGAAGTAGTGATCCTAATGCCCAGCGGAGGCCATGTGGGGTATGAGATGAAATGCAGGGTAGAATTCGGCAGGGAGATCGAAAAGCTGTCAGAGGATGATTTTCCCTACAGTGATGTCATCATCTCGAATTACTATACTACTGTACCTGTAGCCCAGAGGGCGAGCGAGCAGGGGAAGGGGCTGCATATCAGGCTTGCGCTTTGCTATGAACCAACCTTTCTGCCTCATAATAACCATTCTTTTGCTTCCTACAGCATTACCCGCAATCTTATGGTGTTGTCACGCTGGCAGCAGGAAGTCATCCGGCTCAACCATGGTATCAAAGGGAGGGTTGTGCCGGTAGGCGTAAACGCTGACTTCACGAATATGCATATTCGCGAGGCAGCGGGCAAAAGTCTTGTCGTATCTGCAATCCTGCGCAAGCCGGAAGGCGGATTCTCGGGCCACCGGGGGCAGGAGTATCTTCTGGAGCAGCTTAATAGGGTCAAGGAACAGCATCCCGAGGTGGAAATTTATCTGATTACACCTCCGGGTGAATATGCTGAGTCGGCTGCATTGAAGAAGATGCTGAATGATCACCGTTACCATTTGCGTACGCCTTCTGATGATACGGAATTAAGCTATCACTATAATGAAAGCGACATTTTTGTCAGCTCCAGCACCTTCGATTCCGGCTCCCTGCCCGGTCTTGAAGCGATGCGCTGCGGGGCAGCACTGGTTACGGTCTATTCAGGAGGCAATATGGAGTACTGCAGGCATGGCCATAACTGTCTGATGTCCTACCGGTACGAGAACAGGCTCGGCCAGGATATTATTTCATTAATCCGCGACAAGGAGCTGCGCGAACGTCTTGCCTGCAAAGGGGAGAGCGACTCACTACAGTTCACCTGGGAGAGAAGCGTGCAGATTTTCCAGTCTGAGCTGTTTGATATGGTCTCGAAGCAGGGATGAATCCAATTCTTCCTTGTACAAAAAAGAACCTTCAACCCCGGTAAGGCATGACCCGGCAGGCTTGAAGGCTTTTTTGCGTATAAGGGTTAGAAAATACCGAAGGAATTCAGCATTTCGCGGAACGAATGGGCATAATGCTCTGAGCCGAAACGTGAAACCATATGCGTTCTGCCCTGTCTCCGGATGCTGTTGCGCAGTTCCAGATTATTCATCAGCTCCAGACCTTCAGTGACAGCGGCCTCAACATTGCCCAGCGGATAAAACTTGCCGGAATAATTATGGACGATAAAAGACCGGACACCGTCGGAATCGGTGCTAAGGACAGGGCAGGTACAGCAGACGGCTTCCGCAACTGCATAACCGAATCCCTCCGTAATCGACGTTGACAGCAGGAAACCGCCGGAGCAGGCAATAGTGGAATAATAACGGGGCATAATGTGGTTAGGAATATTCGTGAACACAACAAGACGGTCATTCAGTCCCAGGGCATGCAATTCTTCATGAAACTGCTGTTTCTGTTCCTCGCTGGCAAGATCGGGATCATGGAACATCCAGAGATGAAGGTCGGGTTTGCAGCGGCGGATCTGATGAGCAATCTTCAGATATTCACTCCAGTTTTTATTGGTCTCCAGACGCCCTACCCAGGCGATGACCGGGTCACGGGGCGGTTCCCCGGGACGGAACCGGAAGGACTGGACATCGACGATGTTCGGAATGACAAAACGGTGCAGCCAGGGGCAGATCGAGATGAATAGTTCCAGCAGATGTTCAGTAGGCGGAATCAGCACGGCATTGCAATAGGAACGCAGATAAGGAACGGCATCTATAATCACATCCTTTGCATCACTGCGTCTTCCGAGTCCCTGGGATTCATATATCAGAATGCCGCCATAGTCCAGCTGGCGCAGGCGTTCCATCAACAAGTAATCGGAGGTTACAATAATGGCGTCGAAACGCTCTTTTTCAAGCAGTGTGCGGATTTCTTCATCTCCTGAAGCGATGTATACGGGATAGTTCGGCTGGTTTTGCTTTGAGGAACCCGGCATGAGATACAGAACGTGGCACTCAATGCCCTCGCGCTGCAGACTCTCACACCGCAGCGTGTTCAGGGTCTCCACCCCGCCGCTGGGTACATAAAACGTAAATAGAAGCTTCATGCTCACCCCTCCTGAGTTCGCCTTGCGGAGCCCTACTGTCTATAGGATACGCGAATCTTTCACCGCGCGTGACAGTGAACCGGAGCATGTGCCAAATCCTTTCAGGATAGCCCGGCCAGCTGCAGGCTATGCTAAGCCTTGTTACGCTGCACATCACAGTCAAGAGATGGAGGATGAATTCATGTTGCGATCAAAGCTTAGCACGTCGGTCACAGCCGCGCTGCTCCTGGGGATGGTCAGCCTTACAGGCTGCGGAACTAACAATTCGGCAAACAGCACGGATGTGCAACCGAACAGTGTCCGGGGAACACATGACGGACGGATTCAAGTGAATTCGGTTAGGAATAATAATAATTCCTATGACAAAATGGAGATGAGCCAGGAGCTTGCCGACCGTGTGGCTGCAATGCCTGAGGTAAGCACCGCAAATGTTATGGTGGTCGGAACAAGCGCTTATGTTGCCGTAAAGCTTGACGAAACAAACGGCAAGCCGAATACTTTGGGCACTAATAACCGTACTTATAACAATGGCAACGGCCTCCAAAACAATACCTCCGGGATGCTTTCCGGCACTGGCGGACCGATGACTAACGGAATGGGTGCAGGGAATGGAACAGGCGGAAGAGGAACGGTCAACGGCACTCCCGGCATGACCGGCATGGGCGGATCCATGAATGGCATACCGCAGAGCAATACCGGGACAGGGACGGTAGGAGGAGCCGGGACCGCGAATCCGGGAGCCTATCCGGGCAACGGCGGAAACGGTATACTATCCGGCAGCAATTATACCGATGGAACCCGTATGAAGCGGGATATCAATGATAGTATGGGAACCGGGATCGACACGCGCAGTGTCGCTCCAAATAACAGCAATCAGATGACGGATAACAATGACCTGACTACGGATATGAAGGATAGAATTGCTTCTGTAGTGAGAAAGCAAAACACGGGCATCAGAAATGTCTACGTTTCGACTAATCCTGACTTTGTGGAACGGGCCGATTATTATGCTCAAGAGTTCCGTGCAGGCCATCCGCTGAGAGGCTTTGCCAAGGAATTCGGCACCATGGTTGAACGTATTTTCCCTGCAAACAGCGGAAAATAAAGCTGCAGCCGCATAAAAATGGGCTGGAGCTAGTATGCCTGTAAACGGTTTGGGCTATTCTTTACGTGCGGCCCTGCGTCACAATAAAAAGCAGCCATCCTTGGATGGCTGCTTCCTTAGGTTATAAGCGGTTATAAGCGGCATTGTGCCGGGTTACCGGACAACTTTGCGGCCGTTTATCCATACACCGCTCAGGTTCAGTGATTCATCCAGCAGCAGAATATCACCGCGTTTACCGGCTTCCAGGGATCCGATGGTCCGCTGCAGGCCAAGGGAAACGGCAGGGGTAAGGCTGGCCGCTCTTGAAGCTTCTTCGAGGCTGAGGCCCACTTCCTGAATAAGAAAGCGGAAGCCGCGGATCATCGTGAGCGTGCTTCCGGCCAAGGCCTCGGGATTATCCTTCAGTGTGGCAACACCGCCATGAACAAGCACGGGCAGATCGCCAATCGTATATTCCCCGTCGTCCAGTCCGGTTGCGGACATCGCGTCCGTAATCAGCAGCAGATTAGCATTCTTCTTAAGCCGGGCGACAATGCCGATTGCCGCCGGATGCACATGAATGCCGTCAGCAATGACCTCCGCGCGGATCCGCTCGTCGAACATTACGGCACCGGCGGCTCCCGGCTTGCGGTGATGGAGCGGGGTCATGGCATTGAACATATGCACAGCCTGATTCAGCCCGGCATCCGCCGCAGCGGTAACTTCCTCGAAGGTAGCGTTAGTATGTCCCAGAGCAGCTGTAATTCCGTGCTTCCGCAGCCAGGAGATCGCCTCCAGTGCGCCTTCGCGTTCCGGTGCCAGGGTAACCTGGCGGATCAATCCCGGGTACTGCTGCTCCCAGGCTTCCAGCCATTCAATGCTGGCAGGGACAATATGCCCGGGATTCTGTGCACCCGGCCATTTCGGACTGATAAACGGTCCTTCCAGATGCACACCGGCCAGCTGGGCATAAGGCATCTCAGCTGCCTGGTAAGCATTCACCTCGGCCAGCACCCGGTCAATATCCGCTTTGGCAGCGGTCATGGTCGTAGCCAGCATCGTAGTGGTTCCCTGTGAAGCGTGAAACCGGGTAATGGTCTCCAGGGAGTCGCGGTCGCTGTACATGAAATCGTAACCGGCCCCGCCATGCACATGTACGTCGACAAAGCCGGGAATCAGCAGGCCGCTGTTCTCTTTACATCCCACCGGCCAGTGGGCATAAGCCTCGGGCAGCCAGGCAGCTTCTCCCGCATACTGGATGACTCCGCTGGAGACAGCGAGCACCCCCTGTTCAACCAGCCCTGAAGGGGTCAGCACTTTTCCGTAGAGCAGCTCACCGGAAGGGGTTATTTCAGCCATTTTGCAGCTCCTTTATCCAGCAGCACGACAACATTGGGATGGCTCTGCAGGAGTGAGGCAGGGCATTGGGTGGTAATCGGACCTTCCAGCGCATTTTTAACTGCTTCGGCCTTTTCTTCACCGCGCACCAGCAGGACAATCTGCCGTGCTTTGAGGATGCCTCCGATGCCCATTGTCACCGCCTGGCGGGGTACATCATCCAGCTTGTCGAAGAAGCGGGCATTAGCTTCCCGGGTTTCTTCCAGCAGGTCGACCACATGAGTCCCGCTGCTAAGACTCGCGTCCGGTTCATTGAAGCCGATATGCCCGTTGCTGCCGATACCGAGAATCTGCAGATCCACCGGACCGTTCTCCTCCAGCATTTGGTCATAGGCCAGACACTCGGCAGTAAGATCGGGTGCATTGCCGTTAGGGACATGGGTACGGGCAAGGTCGATGTCCACATGATTGAACAGATGCCCGTTCATGAAGCTGCGGTAGCTCTGGGGATGATCCTCCGGCAAGCCAACGTATTCATCCAGGTTATAAGATGAGGCTTTGGCAAAGCTGACGATGCCTTTACGGTACATTTCCACGAGCCGGGCATATACGCCGACCGGAGAGCTTCCGGTAGCCAGGCCGAGCACGGCTTTGGGATTGCTCTGCAGCAGGCTGACGATCAGGTTCGCACCGGTTTCTGTGAAATCTTCTTCATTATTGAATTTAAGAATGTTCATTAGGATTGGCCTCCCCGTTTATGACGGTAATGTTGGACATTCAGATAAGACTGCTCAAGCTTAGGGATGAAATCCCCGAACCGGATACTGACCATCCCGGTAAACAGGATATCAATGATATGCAGCTGTGCGATCCGTGAAGCCATATCCCCCCGGCGCATTCCCTGCTCCAGTGAGGAGGAGAATAAGGGGATGCCGGCCAGCGTAGCCAGTGTGCTGCTGCCGTATGAGGTGAGCGAAATAGTGGACGCGCCGCTGGCTCCGGCACAGGCTAACGCATCGATGGTTTCCGGGGTTTCGCCCGAATAAGAGATTGCAAAGGCTACATCACCCTTGGAGAGTGAGGAAGCGGAAGTGATCTGCATATGGGAGTCAGCAAAAGCAGTGCAGTTTACACCAATGCGGATCAGCTTCTGGTAGAAATCCTGAGCGACGATCGACGAGGTCGCCATCCCGTACAGATCGACCCGGCGGGCGTTGCACAACAGATCAATGGCACTTTGCAGCCGCTCCAGGTCAAGCAGCGAGGTGGTATCCCGGATGGAGGTCAGATGGTTGGCCTGCATCGCTTCGACAATAAAGGGCAGCGGATTTCCGGCGACGATGTCCTGATAGGAAGATCTGCCCTCCTGCGGAGAGGCGTCGCTATGCGCAAGCTCTGCCGCCAGCTTGACCTTGAAATCAGGGAAGCCTTTGAAATGCAGGACTTTGCAAAAACGTGTAATTGTAGCTGGGCTAATCCCGCACTGCTCGGCCAGCTCTGTGATCCCCATATGAACCACTTCTCCGGGGGAGGACAGGATGCGCTCCGCCAGCTTGCGTTCCATCTGGGAGAAGCTTGCCTGCTCATGCTCCAGGGCATGTAGGATAGGAGACATTTCTCCACCTTCTTTTCTTCATGATGAACGGATAATAATATGATTGAAATTATTTTTAGTATTATGTGCATATTGGAGAAAATAATTTTCATAATCAGAATAAAACATATTCCTGCCGGATGCAAGCAAGAGTTTTTGCGGATACGAGCGGATATTAAAAGGATACAAAGTAAATATAAAGTAGATATAAAGTGGATATAGATGTGTTGACAGCTAACTAAGTGTAACAAACGAAGGATCAACGGATGGGATTTTAGTGGGAAAACCTCCAACTAATCTCAATTATTTCACCTAACAACGTACTTTAGGCGGAAAATCTCCCGCTAACACTCCAAAAAATGCTGATTTTGAGCCATACGTAGGATATTAGATGGAGAATATCCGACTAGCGTCTGTCACCGTCCCGTGGAGAGGAAATTAGATGGAGAAAATCCCATTACTGTGCCTTCATCCGGTTAAAGCGAGCGTTACTCATATAGAGTCCTCATTCCAAGTAGCTAGTAATAAAAGTTGGATTAACAGATAAAAGTTAGTGGAAAATGCACGGATGAATATTGGATACGATGGATAGGAGAGTGGGGGACAGATAGATAAATGTGGGACAGATGTGTAGATCGGCAGAAGTGTAGAGAGGGGGATTGGGGGATAGCAGAACGGATAAACACCCCAAAAAAGCGGAGAACCTCCCAAACCTTCGGGTAATGGTTCTCCGCTCTTATAACCCCTGATTATCGGGGATTCAGCTAGTTATGATATTAGTTGACTGTACGCGTTTTCCTGTTAGTTCTGCCGCGCAGCATCTCCCAGAGGATAAACACCAGAACCATAAGCTGCGGCAGCAGCGTTTCCCAGGTCGGGAACAGCCCGAGCCAGCTTACGGCAGGTAATGCGTTCTCTACATGCGCCGTCAGCTTGCCGGCCACCTGAAGCGAATGAAGGCTCTCGCCAAGGAAACGGAAGACCAGATAATAGATCAGCAGGGTGGCTACGCGGAAGAACGCGGCGATCGGCAGCTTGGCGCTCAGAGCGATAATGGCATACCCCACAATAATCAGCATGGCCAGTGCGGCCCCAATCCCGAGCAGCAGCTGCGGGGTTGTAATGGAGGAAGCCATCCCGGCATAAAAAATCGTTGTCTCCGCGCCTTCCCGCAGAACGGCCAGGGCCGCCACGAAAAATAGAGACCACAGACTGCCTTTGGCCAGCGCGCCATCCACTTGCCGTCCCACGTACCGGTTCCAGGCGGCAGTGTTCGATTTGTTGTGCATCCAGCGTCCGATGGTGAGCATCATTACTACGGCAACAAGTCCGGTAATTCCTTCTATGAGCTCCCGTGCTCCTCCGGAAGCCGCTTGCGATATCGTAAGCGTAAGCAGGAAGGCAAGACCTATACTGAGGATAAGACCGGAAGCAGCACCTGACCAGACCCAGCGCTGGGTTTTTGGACCGCCTTCCCTTTTGAGATAGGACAGCAGGGCAGACAGAACTAGAATCGCTTCAAGCCCTTCACGCAGCAGAATCAGGGCAGCATCCCAGGCGGTGTAAGCTGTCTCGCCGGCCAGCGGCGTCAGCTCCGCCAGCATGTTATCGATCACTTTCAGAGCTTCTGCAAGCTTTGGAGGATCGGAGAGCAGCTTGCCGGTGACGTCTGCACTTTCATTCTCGATATTGGTGTACGTTGTGGGTGAGGCAATTTGTACCTGTCCTTCAGCCGATGGCCAGGCGACGATGAACTGCTCCATGATCCCGGCCGCAGCGGAGCTATCCCCGGCTGTAGCGGCAGCGGATGCTTTGTTCAGGTAGCTGATCAGCCCTTCGATGGAAGCAGGCTCCGCTGACGAGTCTCCCGCAGCGATGGCTTTGCCTTCGCTGTAATCGGAGAGCAGCGTATAAAGCGCCTCTGCTTCGGCTTTGGCCGCTTCTTCGCGGAGCGGCTCGGCCTGCAGCGCGATCCGCAGCAGGCTGATCTTCGTCTCCAGCTGGGCGTAGACCGCCGGATTGTCCACCCGGATGCCGCGCTCCGCCGGCGCCCAGCTGTTAACGACGGTGCGGTAGGCCTGGGCCGCCGCCGTCCAGTCGGCGCGCTGCGCCGCATCCCGCGTGGCCTTCGCCGCGGGCAGCAGCTTCGCCGCCGCGCTTCGCCC
>NZ_LN831200.1:193656-201819 GCF_001368795.1 Paenibacillus ihuae | reverse complement strand
CCTTAGATGCGGGCGTATCTTCGCCCGCATCTAAGGCGGACGCCGCAGCTGCGAGTGCGGCGTCTACCTCGGCAGCCGGACCGGCGAGTGCCGGGTCCGGCGTGCCTTCGTTCGCGGTGCGCCACAGCGCTGCGAACGATTCTACATCGGCGGCGGCCGCTTCCCAGCGGCCCTGGCCGGCTTGGACGAGCGCGCTGCCGACCGGCGGCAGCAGCTCGTCCAGCACCGGCTCCGCCGCCGCGGCGAAGGCTGCCGGCCTGCCTGGCAGCAGCAGGAGCAGGCCGCCTAAGAGCGCGGCGGCCAGCATACGGCGCCACTTGTTATGTAACAACCATCCCATAGGGGTTACCCCTTCCGTTCAATGATATTCGTGATCATAAGCTTTAGCCAAGCAGCGTCTCCCCGATATATCCGCCCTCGCGGACACCCGGGAAGCAGGCAAAGACGGCACTGCCGGTATGGAGAATGTATTCATTCAGCATGTCGCTTTTGGCGAGGCGCTGCTGGATGCTGACGAACTGCTTCACCAGGTCCTTTTGGAAGCTGATGAACAGCAGACCGGCATCGAGCTGGCCGGTTTTGAGATTCATTCCGCTGGAGTATGAGTAGGAGCGGCGGAGAATCTTGACCGATCCGTCGCCATGCGACAGCGCACTGTGGGAATTCGGGGGAACAACCGGCTGTCCGGCCGCGTCCTTCGCCTCCAGATTAAGGTCGGCGAATTCGTCCTTGGCACCGATCGGCGCACCGCTCTGCCGGTACCGCCCGAAGGTATTTTCCTGATCGCTCAGCGGGGAGCGGTCCCATACCTCAACGCGCAGCTGTACGCGCCGTACGGCCATGTAGGTGCCGCCGTTCATCCAGGCAGGACCGTCGCCGCTGCCGCTCCAGACGATTTCCTGCATGGCGGCTGCATCCGTCACATCCGGATTGCCGGTACCGTCTTTGAAGCCCAGCAGATTGCGCGGCGTGCCGCCTTTGGGATCGGCGCCGGCGGTCCGCTGGAAGCCCTCCTGCGTCCAGCGCAGCACAGCAGTGCCGCGGGCGATGCGCGCCAGATTGCGGATGGCGTGGAATGCCACCTGCAGATCGTCGGCGCAGGCCTGCACGCAGAGATCGCCGCCGCACCACTGCGGCTCCAGCGCATCTCCTGCAAAAGCCGGAAGATCCGCAAGCGTAGACGGACGCTTCGAAGCCAGCCCGAAACGTCCGTCAAACAAGGCAGGTCCAACCCCAAAGGTAAGCGTACATTTGGAGGGAGTGAGCCCATCGGCTTCTCCGGTATCGGAAGGGGGCAGGTTGGGGTTGTCATTGAGGCTGCCGATCAGGCTGCCTGAAGTGAGCGCGGCGGAGGCAGCAGTCCATGCTTCCAGCAGCTGCTTCACTTCGGCAAGCTTGGTTGTCGTCAGATCAAAGGCCGCAAAAACGATGAAGTTCTGCGCAGGTGTCAGAATACCGCTCTGATGACTCCCGTAGAATGGGATGGTGTCAGCATTCGCAGCCTGTACTGCAGGGGCAGGCTCGGACGCCTTACGGGCAGCGATGATGCTGCCTGCACCGGTCCCGCCCAGCAGCAGCCCCAGGCCGCCGACGCCGGTAAGCCGCAGGATATCGCGGCGGCTTAATTTTTGATCCATTAATCCTTCACCCGGCTTCGTCACGGGTTTTGCAGATTTATCCTTTTTCATGCCGGTCACACTCCCAGAATAGTACCCATATTGGACAGCGGTTCAGCCAAAGCGTCCAGATTCTGGCTCAGCTTGCGGATCTCGTCTTCCTTCAGGGTTTCATAGGAGACATAACCGTCACCGGATTTGAAAGGAGCCAGTTCGTTTAGAAGCATGGTGAACCGTTCGCCGATTGTCTTCTCCAGTGCAGGGTCTTTTTTCGCCAGCTCCGGTTTGAGCAGCTCGTAGATTTTCTGTGCTCCCTCAACATTGGCTACAAAATCATACAGATCCGTATGGGAGTATCTTTCTTCCTCACCGGTAACTTTGGAGGAGGAGACCTCGTTCAGCAGGCCGACGGCTCCGGTAACGAGCAGCGTGGCATCGATATCGGTGGTTTCTACCTTGGCGCGCAGCAGCTGCGCATCCTTCAACAGCTGGTCGGCGACTTCAGACATCCCGTCAGTCGTCCCGTTTTGCCAGAGGGCCTGTTCAATCTTATGGAAGCCGCGCCAGTCAGCCGGATCTACATCATTTTCCCGGGCATCGATATTCGGATCCAGATCCCCCAGCGCTTCGGCAATCGGTTCGATCCGTTCATAGTGCATGCGTGAAGGGGCGTACAGCGCTTTGGCTTCCTCGAGCTGTCCGGCTTTTACAGCCGTGGTGAAGCTTTCGGTCATTTTGACGAACTCATCGCATTGCTCGATTACATAATTGCGGTATTGTTCAATAGCTGAGGTTAAATCGGCAGCAGCGGGTACGGTTGTTGAAGCGGGCGCATTGGCTGCACTACTGCTGCCAGCAGCAGCTGCCTCATTTCCCGAATTGTTGTTATTGCTGTTGTCATTGCTTGCACATCCGGTGAACAGAATGGAGGCAACGAGCAGCCCGGCGGGAACAGCGAAATTAAATTTCAAATTAGAACACCCCTTTGTTTATGTAAAAGATAGTAGAGCAACGTCCTCACGTGTAAATGATAATCGTTATCATTTATGCTGGATTTATCATAAATCCCTGCATAGGGGCTGTCAACAAAAAAATGTGACGTATATCACAAATACAATCCTGTCCTCTTCCAAAAAGGGATGTATTAGGTAATAACGCTGCGCTAGATTTGCAGACATAGGGTCGAAATCAAGGCTTGTACAAAGTGTCTCCTGTATAAATACAATGTTCCTCCATAAGAATACAAAACCCTTGAGGAATATGAGGTTATCATACAATGGTCACAAAATATTGTCTTTTTCCTGTGGACACCTCTTTCAAAATTACTTGGTTATGTTATAATGAAAGCGTAAACAAAACAGCTGTTGACTATAGATTTCATCGCTCAAGGAGGATGAACGTAATGCTGGAAGGACTTAAGGGACTTAAAAATTGGGTAGTAGGAATTTGGCAGCCGGGGATGACTTCCGGAGAGGAAGAGTATCTGAAGATGGAATACACCGTACAACGGCATCTGCATACGCCACAATCCCCAAGCCCGCTCACTTATGAAGAACAGGCCCGGATTAAGTCGGTCAAATACCATTAATCTTAGCGGCTTCAGATAAAGAAGGAATGAATAACTTAACCTGTAACCAAAGGCCGCAGGCCCGGAGGATGCTCCGGAGCTGCGGCCTTTTATTGGGTTTATCTTCGGTTTACTCCCTGCCGTCATCGCTTTTGTATTCCAGAATATCTCCGGGCTGACACTCTAAAGCCTTACAAATCGCTTCTAAAGTGGATAACCGGACCGCCTTTGCCTTGCCGTTTTTCAGAATAGAAAGGTTAGCCATCGTGATTCCAACCCGCTCCGAGAGCTCGGTTACGCTCATTTTCCGCTTTGCCAGCATCACATCAATATTGATTATAATCGCCATTATGTTCACCTCAGACCGTCAGATCAATTTCGGATTTTAGTTCGATGGCCTCTTTTAAAAGCCTTTGAAGCACTGCCGCAAACACTGCGATTACCATGGAGGCAAAAATCAGAATCAGTCCGATGACTATGATCCCGGGCGCATCGTCTTTCTCCGCCATTAGGTAGAAGAGAGGCAGGCCCAGTACAAACAAGCTGCTGATGGCAATCGCAGAGTATTTGATTCGCTTAAGAGCCTGCACCGATAATTCCGAGAACGCCTTGTGCTTGTCAATGTAGTCTAACAGCTTAAAGGTCTGATACAGGGCGAAGTAAAAGGGCAGCACCGTTGCATACAAATCGATCCATACGAGCACCTTCAAAAACCGATAATCCGGGTACAATTCAGCAGCAAACTCCCCAATTCCCGGTACCAGAAAGATGCATATCGCAAGTACCGGAATGCCAATCAGAATCACAGCCGCCTTCAAAAAAAGTGTTGTACCACGTTCCATACGTTCCATAATAAATCCCCCGCTTATTGTTGTGATTAATTCGAATTTAACACAAAATATATCGTTTTACAATAAAAAAGTGATGTTATTAAATATATTATTATTGTTAAATCATAATATATATACCTATACCAGTAATTTTCCGCAACAAAAAACCTCCCCTCATCCCGGAGGATAAGGGAAGGCATAAAGGTGTCACTTCTGAAGCACCTGCGGGCCGCTATTCCCGCTTCTTTCCGACTGCGCTCAGATAGATCACAAATTCTTCATCACCGTCTAATCTTAAAATTTCATCAATCAGCTTTTGATCATAGATTCCAATTGCGCATGCACCTGCACCGATGGATTCACTGGATAAATAAAGGTTTTGACATACATGACCAACATCGATGAGGATTTTTTTGTGGGCTGAAATATCATACTTCCATTCGGACCGGTAGGGTGTTGTACTCCATGCAAACAGTACAGCAGCCTTTTTGGCAAAGTTAGGGACAAAGGGCTGATCCAAAGTAACCGCATCAATCTTTTGTTCAAGCTCATCCAATTCAAACATAAATAAAAGCTTGTGTTCCACCGGAAGGTATCTGTAGATTCCCTGCTGAATGCCTTCTACCCGCATAATCATTAAATAGGTTTCAAAGGTGTGTGTCGCCCCGCTGCAGGGCACCGTTCGGAGCGTAAGACCAATCTTATTCATACCTGTGATCCCCTGGGTTGCCCATAATAAATAGGATAACTCCTCAAGACATAAAGTGTCCGCAGAATAAAACCGGGTACTTCTTCTCTGATCTATACAATTAAAAATGTTTTCGTTACTAACAACATCTTTGCTGACCTTTGGCAAATCGATAAGTACTGATTTCGGATCAAAGGGCTTAACAATTGGCGGCTGTGTTATTCCCTTGATCTTATCTGTTTTTATATGTTTGAATTCATGGAAATTAGATTTTAGAAATTGCCTTTGTTGTTCGAATCTTGTCATCACAAATCCTCCTGAGTTGCCTTAATAGCTTTAATTTATCATGTCAGAAATTTTTAACGGTGATCGAACTCACTATCCGCTCTTTTGGAGAGTAAACAAAAGAGCCTCCTCTCACCCCGAAGGATAAAAGAAGGCTTAAACGTGTCACTTCTGAAGAAAAGTCAGCTCTTATATTATTTATGAGATTTCAGTCTTCATTTCTCAGGAGTTACTGCTGAATGTATGGACTAAGCAGCTTCGCTTGTTCCGGGTCAAGTTTGCTTTTCAGCCTGATGCTTGTGATTTTCCATTCGCCGTTTTCCTTGGCTGCATCAATTGCGTAAATTACGGCGAACGGCGCCTGATTCTCAAGGAAGTTGCCGTTGGCATCAATAGGGAATACGTTCATTGTTATGTCCAGGCTCGCTGCAGGTCCATACAAGTCCGTTCCTTTGGCAGACGTTAATCTGGTGCCCGGCACAAGCGTTTCATTCAGATGAATCAGGTCCATCCATTGTTGAATAGCTGTAGTTGACGGAGACTGGCCGGTGAAGCTGTTCATATAAGCCTGAATATCCCGGTTATACTCAGCTACGGTCATATTGCGGATTAGCCCGTATACCCCGGTGTCTACTTTAGATTCTGCAACCGGAACAACCTCTGGCGTCCGGTAAGACGTAAAGCTTTGTATTTTCCACCCGCCTGTCCGTTTAATCAGGTTCACAGTATAAAAACTACGATGGGTAGACGCAGGACGCTCGCTCGGCAAGCCCTTATCGTCAACCCGCGATACAATCTCGGTCAGCTTAGCAGAGGCGCTTGAGCCGTTTAATTGTATCGTTGGAATACCCTCCATTGAGTAACGATACGATTGAGTGCTGAAGTAGTTCTCCAAGCTCTGCAGCGTTTCGGAGGTTTTATCCCAAGTATCAAGGTACCCTTGTCCGTCACCATTGCTTAAAGAATTAATATTCCGGGTAAGGACTGCTACAATTTGCGCTTTGTCGTCTTCCGGATTGGCTGCTGGAGGTGCGGCATTGGATACGGCTGTGGAAAGCCCCTTGGAGTCAATTGTGACAGTCTGGCTGGCTGTGTCCCATTTAACATCAGCGCGTAGCGCGTCAGCGACAAAACGCAACGGGATCATTGTGTTGCCGTTTATTGTTTGAGGAGAGGAATTAAGCTTGGTAGAATTTCCGTCAATAGATGCATCTGTGGAATTAACAGTAAGCGTGATAATGGAGACGCCTCTTGCCGCCGTAATCTGTTGTTTGGCTTGATTCCAATAGACTTTGGCTTGCAGCGTTTCAAAAATGGCCCGCATCGGTACAAGTACAGAGCCCTTCACATTTACCGGCATCACACTGTAATTCTGCTTGACTCCATCAATAATAACCGTAATATCCTTAGTGCCGGACCCGGCTTCTGCGCTCGTAGCCATCGCAGATATGAAACTTATGACCAATAAAAATGATAATAAGGGTTTCAAAATAATTCCCTCCCAAATGAACATTCATGCAATACCTGTTACATAGTACTGACAGAAACATACCTTATAAATGAATTATTTACCATGTTAGAACGCATATCATTCTGATATCTTTCCCGCGCCCATTTTAGGGCAACTACCGCACAATTAACATTCCGCATACATAATATGATTTGACTGTATCCCTTTACCTTGTTATACCAAACAAACCCGAGCAAGGAGGGGTGACACCATTGAAAGGGAACGAACATCACAGCAAATTTCTGTTGACGCACCGCGAGCGCGAAGTATTCGAGCTTCTTGTGCAAGACAAAACTACACGGGATATTGCCGGATTGTTATTCATCAGTGAAAAAACCGTCCGCAACCACATCTCCAATGTCATGCAAAAATTAAACGTAAAAGGCCGTTCGCAAGCGGTTGTCGAGCTGATCAAGCTTGGGGAGCTGAAAATATAGCTACCGTGCTTCAGAAGTGACACGTTTATGCCTTCTTTTATCCTTCGGGATGAGGGGAGGTTTTTTGTTGTTAGCGCTGGTCACTGCAGTGAAGGATGTTTCAGCTTCAGACAAGCTGAAGTGTAATGCTTTGCAAAATAAAAAACCGCCCTCCGGCGGCAAAAACACGTACTGTACCGGTCTGTCACGCCCTTTCGGTCACGCCAGTTTAGTCCGGTAAGCTGTTGCAGAACCAGTGTAGTATATGAAATGGATTCCATAGCAAGCTTTTTTTCATGAGCAGTTATTAAAGGCAGGTGTGGTAAAATAAAACCAGTACCATCCTATTCAGGAGGAAGCTTGCTGATGGCCAACATTAAAGAAATCGCCCGCATCGCCGGGGTTTCCGTAACGACTGTATCCCGTGTGCTTAATAATCATCCTTATGTCAGCGACAACAAAAGAGCCGCCGTGCTTAATACCATAGAGCAATTACACTACACCCGGAATATGAATGCCGTGCATCTGATTACCGGGCGTACCGGAGCCATTGCGGTAATTCTGCCGTATATTAATTTATACTACTTCTCGATTGTGATGGACGGGCTGGCCCATGAAGCGCTGAATGCACAGTACCGGCTGATTCTCTGCCAGAGCAATTATACAGCGGAGGAGGAGCTGAAGGTGCTTGAGATGCTGCGCAACAAGGAAATTGACGGCGTGGTCATCGTGTCTACGGCGCTCCAGCCGGAGGTGATCGAGAAATATACGGATTACGGTCCGATCATTACCTGCCAGGACAGCGGTGAACGGCGTTTCTCCTCGGTTTATATTGAGCATTATTCGGCTTTTTGGCATGGCCTGGAGTACTTGACCCGCAAAGGCTACCGCAAAATCGGGTACTGTGAGGGCAGGCAGAACGGCAGCAGCGCCTCCATCCGGCAGTACGCCTTCCGTACTTTTCTATCCGAGAATAACCTTCCCTTCCGGGAGGATTGGATGGTCTACGACTGCATGGCGGAGGAGGACGGAGCGGAGGTAGCACGTTCACTGCTGGACATGAAGGACCGGCCCGATGCGCTGATCATTACCGGTGATCATGTCGCCGCGGGCCTGATCATCGAGGCCCGCAAGCACGGGCTGCGCATCCCAGAGGATCTTGCGGTCATGGGCTTCGACAATCAGCCGATCGGCCGGCTGCTCGGCATCACCACCATCGACAACCATCTCTACGAGATGGGAGCCGCTGCC
>NZ_LN831200.1:167476-193541 GCF_001368795.1 Paenibacillus ihuae | reverse complement strand
CTGCCTTCCGCATCATCCATGAGCAGATCAGCACCGGCAGCAGCGTGCCCGTACACCGCAAGCTGGACTATGTGATTATTGAGCGGGGGACGGTGTAGGATAAGCTGTATTTTACTCTCTGCAGCTCTTCAAAAAGAGGGGATTACATGGAGAACATTTGCTTTGACGGGCTGGTACAGATAGTGGGATTTCCTCCAACTAACTTCCTGAAGACGGGACGGGGGCAGATGCTAGTTGGATTTTCTCCATTTAAATCCCCCCTACAGTCCCAAAGCATCGTTTCTCCGGAATTTAGTTGGAGCTATTCCACCTATATCCCGATTTTAGGCAGAAACGAATAGAATAGTTGGAGTTTTTCCCACTTGGTAGGACAATGACTGTGGCTGCTTATCTATGCTGCATAATATATTGAATATAATCCGCCGCGCTCTGATCAATCTCTTTATCGCTCACCTGAAATGAGGCTCCGAAGACAGCAAAATGAGGTAGTGCAGTTGCGCCGACATGGATTGTACTAGCTTTGAACGGGGCGAGAACTTCATCTACCGTAAAGGAAACAGAACCCGTGGGCAGATAATTCTCCTTCTTATCACCGATCGACATCGCTAATCCTAGCTTCTTACCCTGGAGCTTCCTGCCGTTTGAACCGTAGGCCCAGCCATGGGTAAATACATCATCCAGCCACTTTTTTAGTAAGGGCGGATAACTATACCAGTACAACGGAAACTGAAAGATGACATGGCTGTAGGCTTCCAGCAGCTTCTGTTCTCTTACTACATCTATGTTCCAGTCCGGATACTCCTTATAGAGCTCATGAATCGTAATCTCGTCCGGATGCTGAAGTAGCTCCTGTTTCCATCTTTTATTCACTCTCGAAGCTTCTATATCCGGATGTGCCAGGATCACTAAAGTTTTCATCATCTATCCCCTTTCCTTTATAAGCGGATTTGCTTGTTACCCATCTGCTTACATTATTTTTCATGTTCAAAAAAATGTAAATACACACAATGAAGTAACCTAGTTACCTCAAAGTGTGCATTGGACGCAGAGTGAATCTATGCGATTATTGAAAGAAGCAAATAAGCTATAGAATTCTAGCGTTGATAAGGTGGTACGAATAACATGAAACAATATAACTTAGGCATAGAGGCAACACTTGAAATCATCGGGGGGAAGTGGAAGGCGCTGATTGTATGTCACTTAATTTCCGGCACCAAAAGGACAAGCGAATTACAGCGCAGTATTCCGGGAATTTCGCAAAAGGTGCTGATCCAGCAGCTGCGTGAGCTTGAACAGGATGGCATCATCGGCAGACATGTATATTCTCAAATGCCTCCCAAAGTGGAGTACTATATCACCGAGTATGGAATTACTGCCAACGAAATTATTCATCAAATGTGTTCCTGGGGCAGAGCTAACATTAAACGGAGACAGCAGCAGGGTGAAGAGGTCGAGTTGCTGGAGAATGAATCCTCAGAAAAATTCTAGCGGGAAATCCTCCAGCTAATCCGTCCGTTTTCGCCTGGAAGCAGGATTTAGGTGGAAAACCTCCCTCTAAAATCTCTAGAAACGTTAATTCAGGCATGTAGGGTAGAAATTAGCGGGAGAAAATCCCGCTACTCTGCCTACACACCCCATATGATTGAACTTGAAATTTACATTTAGGCAAAAGTGGCGCAGGGGAATTTTGGAATCGTAGGAGCGGAAGCGTCCGCCTAAAAGCTTTCCGTAGGAAAGCTAGCTTCGGAAGCATAAACAGTCTGCGGATTTCAACCGTGAAACGGTATAAATCAAGAAATCTGCAGAAGGGCAGCGGCCGGAAGTCCAAACATTCCCTATAGCCACGGCCAATCCCCAAAGGTAGCCCTCCAAGTCCGCTTTTACCACCCGAATCAATAATTTTCATAGGATTTTTTCACTAATTATTGGGTTATTTGCCAAGTGGGAAAGATGTTATATTCTTTTAGGTAAGCGGTTACATGATATGAATGGAGGTGGCGGGTGTACCAGGCTTGGGGGTTTGGAAGAAAATGATCGTTCATTCATAAGGGAGGAATATCGTATTCATGCCTAAGAAGAAATCATTTCTATCGCTAGCGTTCACCACGCTGCTGCTGCTCGCATTGATAACGCCGGGTGTATCGGCTGCATCTGCAGACCAGACGGCCAAAGCAAAACCTGCAACATCCGCGATGCAATCCTATGTTGATGCCATGCAGCCGGGCTGGAACCTCGGCAATACGCTCGACGCTACCGGGGCCGATGAAACGTCATGGGGCAATCCGAAGGTCACTCAGGAACTGATCCAAAAAATCGCCGACCAGGGATACAAAAGCATCCGCATTCCGGTGACCTGGGATGTTCATATTGGGGCGGCTCCGAACTATACCATTGAAGCTGCTTATCTCGCCAGAGTTCAACAGGTAGTGGACTGGGCACTGAAAGAAAAGCTGTATGTGATGATTAATCTTCACCATGATTCCTGGCTGTGGATCAGCGGGATGGAGAAGAAGCATGATGAGGTGCTGGCCCGCTACAATGCAGCCTGGACCCAGATTGCGGCGAAGTTTAAGAACTACCCGGATAAGCTGATGTTCGAGAGCGTCAACGAGCCGCGGTTCACCGATGGGGGGACTACGGACGAAGCCAAAGCGACTCAAATGCTGACAGAGCTTAACAAGTCCTTCCACAGTATCGTGAGAAGCTCGGGCGGGAAGAATGCGGAACGTCCGCTGGTGCTTCCTTCGCTCGAATCTTCTCCAACCCAGGAACGGATGGATGTGCTCTACCAGACAATCACCGGACTGAAAGACCCTAATCTGATTGCGACGGTACATTATTACGGCTTCTGGCCGTTCAGCGTTAATATTGCCGGATACACCAAATTTGACGCCGACACGCAAAATGACATTATCCAGACCTTTGATAAGGTGCATGCTACCTTTACCGCCAAAGGCATTCCTGTAATCGTAGGGGAATATGGCCTGCTCGGCTTCGACAAGAATACAGGAACGATTGAGCAGGGTGAAAAGCTGAAGTTTTTTGAATTCCTGGCCAACTATCTGAGAGTAAAACGGATTACCTCTATGTTATGGGATAACGGTCAGCATTTTGGCCGCACGACTTTTAAATGGTCCGATCCCCAGCTATTTACGATGATGAAGAACAGCTGGAGTACACGTTCGGCAACTGCTGAAAGCGATCTCATTTATTTGAAAAAGGGTGAGGCGGTTAAGGATGTCACAGTTTCGCTGAACCTGAACGGCAACAAGCTGACCTCGCTCAGCACGGCAGGCGGCAAGCTGAAGAAAGGGACGGACTATACGCTGAACGGAGATAAGCTGATACTCAAAGCTGCCAAGCTGAAGAGCCTTATCTCCTCCGGCAAGCTGGGCGTAAATGCAGTTCTTACGGCCGGATTCAATAAAGGTGCCGACTGGACCTTTAATCTCATTGTTTCCAGTACACCGGTCCTTAGCAGCACCCAGGGAACAACGGCTTCCTTTAAAATCCCTACAAATTTCAACGGTGATCTCTTGGCGACCATGGAAGCCGTATATGCCTCCGGCGGCAATGCAGGACCGCAGAACTGGACCTCCTACAAGGAATTTGCTTATACGTTTAGTCCTTCCTACGATGCGGGAGAGATCAGCCTGCAGGAAAACTTCTTCAAAGAAGTGAACGATGGCGAAGTCATTCTTAAATTCCATTTCTGGAGCGGTGAGATTGTAAGCTACAAGATTACCAAAAGCGGAACAACCGTTACCGGTGCGGCCCAATAACTCCGGACAGAACCTCCGTTACCCTTACAGGGTAATGGAGTTTTTTTGCTATAAATATCCATGCGTTTTTTTGGGAATACTACCCGGAAATAGTAGTGGCAGGGAGGGTATTCAATGAGTTCAATGGCGCAGAATCCGCTTTCGCTTGGACATATTCTTGAAGAGTTCGATCAATGCGCCGATTTGAACCATCGGTCCTATCCGGAAATTGAGACCGATATTGTGTATTTTTCGCATTTGTTGGACACGACTTCATTCATCAAAGAGATTCAGGAGCCCTTTTCCAAAATCCGGCTGGATGAGGTTGACCAGCTGCTGCTGCAGTCCCAATTTACCACCGAAAGTGATCCCAAACAGGTAGTTGTCGGTATCATGGAAGGCAATGTTGCCATTTTTCACCGGGGGATGGTCTATTTATTGGATGTCTATGGCCCGGAAGCGCGCAGTGTGCAGCAGTCGGAGACCGAAACGATTATTGCAGGCCCTCATGATGCTTTTGTCGAGTCGGCGCTTACGAACATATCATTAATCCGCGGCAGACTCAAAAGTCCCCATCTCAAAATCAGAAAATACGCTGTCGGTGAAATATCCAAAACAGCTGTTTATTTGCTCTATATCAAGGATATTGCCAATCCGGTACTTGTTGAAGATATGGGGCGGCGGATCCAAAGCATTGAAACGGATACACTTAACGACGGGGGGATGCTGACCCAATTTATTGAGGACATGCCGAATTCGGTGTTTCCCCAATTCCTCATTACAGAAAGGCCGGATGTTGTCGCGTCCAAGCTCGCTGCCGGACGGATTGTTGCCATTGTTGACAACAGCCCGACAGCGATCAGCGCACCGGCTGCATTTTTTGAATTTTTCTCTTCTCCTGATGATTACTACCAGCGTTGGGCACTCGGTACAGCCTTGCGGCTGCTAAGATATATGGCATTGCTCATCACCATAACCTTTACGGCGATGTATGTCTCCGTGACCACTTTTCATTACGAGATGATTCCAGAAGCCCTGCTGAGAACGCTGGCCGAATCACGCAACAGAGTCCCTTTCCCTCCGGTCTATGAGGCGCTGCTGATGGAGATTATGATTGAGCTGCTGCGTGAGGCTGGAGCCCGTCTGCCTACCAAGATCGGCCAGACCATCGGGATCGTAGGCGGTATTGTAATCGGACAGGCGGCGGTACAGGCCGGTCTGACCAGTAATGTGCTGATTATTGCCGTGGCTTCCTCCGCCATCGCGTCCTTTGTCATTCCCAGCTATATGATGAGCGCTTCAATCCGGCTGATCCGTTTCGGGATTATTATTCTGACCGGGTTCTGGGGCAATATGGGGCTGGTGATGGGGATCGCAGTCGTTGTGATTCATTTATCCGGCCTTACCAGTCTGGGTACATCCTATGTCATGCCCGTTGCACCGATGAAGTCAAGGGATTGGAAGGATGTATTCATCCGGGCACCTTTTTCAATGCTCAGAACCCGGCCCTCACAGGTGGCAACCTCTAACCGGGTGAAGCAAAAAAACAGAAAGTAGGAATGGTAGGTATGCCAGAAAAGCTTAGTCCCTTTCATATAGCCATTCTTGTGTACATGACTCAGTCGGGAATCGTTATCTTTACCCTGCCGCGCAGTCTGGCGGATTATTTCGGAACGAACGGCTGGCTTGTGGTCATCCCGTGTCTGCTGCTGTCGTCATTCAATATTTATTTAATCACCTTGGTTTTTCGGCTGGGGAAGGGGCGCTCCATCTTTGAAATTATGGAACAGTCGGTTACAAAGGTAATCCTGTATCCATTTTATTTCGGGTTAACAGCTGTTTGGCTTATTTTTGGCTGTATGATCGGTAAAAAGTATGTGCTGCTCTTTCAAATGCTGGCTTTCCCGACGACAAATCCGATGCTGTTTAAGCTGGCTATTGACGTACTGGCTTTTATGATGCTGATAAAAGGGATATACAGGATGTCCAACGCCGTAACCCTCTTCTTTTGGATGACCATCTGGATGTTTGGGCTGCTGCTGTGGTTCTTCCCCTCTTTTCGCTGGGCGCGGTTAACTCCGTTTATTCTTCAGGGCGGGCATGACCAGGTCAAGGGGGCGATGGAAGTGTATGCCGCTTATTTGGGCTATGAGCTATCCATTCTGCTATTCCCGTATATGAATAAGAGTAAGAGTAAAAAGTCTATGACCGCTATCTATGCCGGAAATGCCTTTTTGTCGTTCGTCTATATCTGTCTATCGCTGATCTGTTTCGGCTTCTTCGGCCCGGGTCAGTTAAAAAAGCTGCTGTATCCCGTGCTGGACTTACTGGCCTATATCCAGTTGCCGTTTATTGAACGGCTGGAAAACCTGCTCTACGGTTTTTTTCTGTTTTTAGTACTGGTCACGGTTGTGATGTATTGGTGGGCGGCTCAGTTGAGTATGCAAAGAATCATGCCGAAGGTGAAAACACCGGTACTTCTGTTCATTATGCTAGGCAGCTCCTATTGCGTCTCTTTTATTCCCAAGACTCTGGATGAGGTAAATGTCTGGATCACCAATTTGGGCTATGCTGTGACGGGTATTGCTTTTTTTCTCCCCCTGTTACTGATTATGATCCTGCTTATTCAACTGAAAGGAGGAACTTCTCATGCTTAAGCTCCGGCTGATTCCTGTGCTTCTGCTTCTGCTGCTGTTAACCGGCTGCAAAAGTGATGAGCGGATACTTGAAAAGCTGGGGATGGTCCAAACGGCGAGCTTTGATCTGCTGGACAATAAACAGCTTAAGGTGACCTACTGCGTTCCGGTTACAGATCCCACCTCAAAGGTCCGCCGTGAACTCATGACGACCGTAAGCGACAGCCTAAAATCAGCCCGGCTGCAGTTTTCCCTGCAATCCGATCTGAAGGTCGTCAGCGGGCAGGTAAGAGAGACCCTATACGGAATGAAGCTGGCAAAAGCGGGCTTAGGTGATTATATCGATACACTCCTGCGGGATCCTTCCATTGCGCTGGGAGTCAGAGTAACTGTAGTCGAGGGGGGTGCAGGAGATCTGCTGTCCAAGACGTTCAAGTCGCATAACGATACCGGTCGCTATATCACCCATCTGCTGGATAAGGAATCTTTTGGCAATAGTGTCCCGGCAACCACCCTTTATGAGTTCTCCCGGGATTTCAGCGATGACGGCATTGACCCTGTAGCTCCGATTGTGAAAGACGGGGGTGACAAGGTGGTCATTGAGGGTGTTGCAATGTTTCAGGAGGACCGGTATGTGATGAGGATTCCGGCCAAGGATGGGATTATCTTTGCCCTGTTCCGCGATGATCTCAGGCAGGGGGAAGTTGCGATTAACTTAGGGGACAAGGATGGCAGGCCAGTGGTCATCATGTTAAGCTCCTTGTTAAACAAACGCAAGATCAAAGTGCATCAACTGGCGGGCGGGCGCTTTAAGGTCGACATTTATGCTTCCATCCAAGGCTCGGTACTCGAATACACCGGTGAAGAGAAGATTAATGAGAGCAAAGCACGTCATGAACTAGAACAGAAGATATCCGAATATATCACGGCCAAAGCTGATAAGATGGTGGAGCAGATGCAGGAGCATAACGTAGACAGCCTGGGAATCGGAATGTATGTGCGGAACAGGCTGAACTTCAAGGAATGGACAAGCTTGAACTGGAGAGAGGTATACCCTGAGATAGAAGTAAAGTGCCATACCAAAGTACTCATCAAAGACTATGGCAAATACAGTTGACTAATATAACGATAGTGCGAACCGGTGGAGGTGCTGGAACACTATCGTTTTTTTTATGCAGCCGTTATTATTTAAATTTATAAATATACAAAATAGGGCAATGGGTGTAAAATTGCATTACTTACGCTTCCCGGGGGAGCATAAAGGATTCTCTATGCCCTTATGTGAATAAATGCGCAAGCGAAATATACTAGAGAAGATATGGAGGCATGAAGATTCATGAAAAGAAAGAACTGGAAACACCTGATGATGCTGTTTATGCTGGTCGCTGCGGTAGGCATGGTTGCGGCAGGCTGCGGCAATAACAATACAGCAAGCGGTGGCAGCAATACAGGCCCTGCCAATACAGGGGGAGCGGCTGCTACTAAGGCTCCGGCGGAAGCGGCAGTTGTAACACTGGGCCTGCTGCCTTCGATCGACGCCATTCCATTTATCATCGCCCATGAGCAAGGCTTAGACAAGGAGCATAACGTCAATCTGGATATTCAGACCTTCAAGAGTGCCAAGGACCGCGACGTGGCGTTCCAGGCAGGCAAAGTAGACGGCATCAGCGCCGATCTGGTGGCCATCTCGATCTATAATGAAGCCGGTCTGGACGTGAAGATCACAAGTACAACAACCGGTGAATTTGACCTTCTGACCGGTAACGATGAGATTCAGGATGTGAAGGATCTGAAGGGTAAAACGGTTATTTTGTCCAAGAACACGTCCACTCAATATACAGTAGCAATGATGCTGAAGCAGGCGGGTTTAAACGAAGCGGATATCACCGTGAGTGAAGTGCCGCAGATTCCGACCCGTCTGGAGCTGCTTAAGAACAAGAAAGCCGATGCCGCTGTGCTGCCGGAGCCTTTTGTGACCATGGGGGAATCCGCCGGCCTTCGCGTGCTTAGCTCTACACATTCCGCTGGCGTCAATCCGTTTGTGCTCGCCTTCCCGCAAAGCGTAATTGATGCCAAACCGCAGGCAATTCGCGATATGTATGCAGCTTATAATGATGCGGTAGAGTATATGAATTCTCATGACCAGGCGGAATATATTGATCTGATTATTAAAGAAGTAGGCTACCCCGAAACATTGAAGGACGAGATTAAGGTACCGGAATACCAGCCGGCGAACCAGGTGGATGTGAAGGAAGTGGAAGCAGCTTTTGCCTGGGCACGGGAGACAGGACTGCTGACCAAAAATATATCGGCTGAAGATGTGATCTCCGATGTCCAGTTCAAGAAATAGCGGACTTTGCATTAAAGAGCTCCAGGTTGAGTACAAGAGCGGCCAGGTGGCACTGGGTCAGGTCAATCTGACCCTGCCGGAGCACGGGATCTATACGATTATCGGGCCTTCCGGCAGCGGGAAATCGACGCTTCTGCGGGCGATTGCCGGCCTGCTGCCGGATTATACAGGAGAGCTGCTGTTTAACGGCAAACCCGTTCATGACAAGGATATCCTGGTCGGGCTTGTTCCGCAGAACTACGGATTATTGCCCTGGAAGACCGTTCATGGCAATATCCAAATCGCGATGAAAATTACCGGGTCTGCCGGCGGGGACAGAGCGGAGCGGGAAGCGCGGATTACGCACTGGCTTAGCTCCATGGGAATAGCCGATCTGGCGGACCGTTATCCGCTCTCACTGAGCGGAGGCCAGCAGCAGCGGGTAGCGATCGCCCGGGCCTTTGCCATTTTGCCGAAGATTATGCTGCTGGATGAGCCGTTTTCGGCCCTGGACGCCGTGACGCGTGTAGCGCTGCAGCAGATTTTTCTCGATAATTGGCTTGCCCATCCGGCAACGGCGCTGTTCGTCACGCATGATGTGGACGAGGCTATTCTGCTGGGCCAGCGGATTATCATCCTGCCTGCAGGCAAGGCGGATTCGGTGGAGGTTCTGGATAATACCGCAGTGTTCGGCATGAAGCATGAGGAGAAACGGGGAAGTAATGAGTTCTTTGAGCAGACGAAACGGATCAGAAAGGTAATGCAGGAGAAATGGTGATGAACAAGCGGATTACCCGCATGCTGCGGTTGTTGTTTGTCTTTTTTGGTATGAATCTGGTCTGGTATCTCGTCTACCTGCTGATGAATCATCCGATTCTGCCCAGTCCGGGTTCGGTCTACAAGGCGATGTTCCAGCTGGAAGGCCGGGAAGTTCTGCTCAACGTCGGCTATAGCCTGCTGCGGATTTTTGAAGGCGTTCTGCTGGCGCTGGTCATCGGTCTCCTGATTGGACTGCTGATGGGGCGCTCACCGCTGTGGAACAAATTGCTCGATCCGGTCGTTTATCTGACCTATCCGATTCCGAAGATAGCCTTGCTGCCGGTGGTCATGCTGTTCTTCGGGCTTGGGGAAACCTCCAAGGTGCTGATGATCATGCTCATTCTGCTGTTCCAGATCATTATTTCTGTACGTGACGGGGTCAAGGCAATCCCCGAGAACACCTATGATGTACTGACCAGTATCGGTGCCGGCACGGTCCAGAAATTCTGGAATGTGACGCTGCCCGGTGCACTGTCGGTCATTCTCAGCACAATCCGGATTTCACTTGGTACGGCGATATCTGTGTTGTTCTTCACCGAGATCTACGGCACCGAGCATGGCATGGGTTACTTCATCATGGATGCCTGGCTGCGGCTGGATTACCCGGAAATGTACGCAGGCATCATGCTGTTTAGCTTAGTGGGCTTTGTATTGTTCCTGCTGGTGGATCTGCTGGACTACAAGTTTATGAAGTGGCGGCGGTGAGGGAGAGTATTGTAAATGTATTATGGAGGCGGCTCAGTGATGAGTTATCTTTTTGTTTAGCAGACGTGCAGGGTGGGGGGCCTGTTGAATTTAGTGCGAGCCGGGCAAAAGTGTGAAATGAGCGGTAAAAGTCCCGTTGAATTCGGAGTTATCGGGCAAAAGTATGAAATGAGCGGTAAAAGTCCCGTTGAATTAGGCGTTATCGGGTAAAAGTGTGAAATGAGCGGTAAAAATCCCGTTGAATTCGGCGCAAGCCGGTAAAAGTGTGAAATGAGCGGTAAAAATCCCGTTGAATTTGGCGCAGGACTCAAAGAGTCAGCTGTTGGGGCTGTCCCAAAAGGCCATGTAATGGCTTCTGGGACGCCTCCTTTTTTTGAGTAAGATCAACGTGTGCACTTGAATGGACGCTGCGTGAACGGACCGTTGTTACAATCGCTGTGCTCTCCAGATTTTTTCTATTCCCCTTTGCGGTGAAAATCCGGAGACCAAGGCGACCGCGTTCGCTTTTCCACAATCAGTCCGTCCTCTCCGCTGTTTAAGCGGAAAATGGTCTGCAATCTTAAAAAACACAAAAAAACCTCTCTTTTGGTAAAATGGAAGTGCGACCAACCATTTCAAAGGAGAGGTTTCTTTTGTACATTCAATATACCATGGACCAACTTTGCTTGCCAATGGATTTAGAAGAAGACATCCCACAAAATCATCTCGTTCGTGTCGTTAACGCCGCCATCAATCGGCTGGACGATTCCATCTTTGACGCTGCTTATCCCGGGGGCGGCCGCGACAGCTACCACCCTAAAATGCTCACCAAAGTCATCATCTACGCTTACACCCAGCGAATTTATTCCTCTCGCCAAATCGCCAAAGCGGTACGGGAGAACATTCCTTTCATGTGGCTGTCCGGACGGCAGCGTCCGGACTTCCGCACCCTCAACCGTTTCCGTTCTGAGCGGATGAAGACGTCCTCGAAACCGTATTTACCGCCGTTCTTCAATTTCTTGCAGATGAAAAGTATGTAACGCTCGACCACTACTTTGTCGACGGTACCAAAATCGAGGCGAATGCTAACCGCTACACTTTTGTTTGGGGCAAGGCGGTCAGCAAACATAAAGTGAAATTGCAGGAGAAGGTGCATGACCTGTTTGCTACCATCGAAGCTACCGAGAAACAAGAAGAACAGGAACACCAAGGCAGAGACCTGACTGAACTCGGCGAGTCCTCCGAAAGGAGTGGTGAGAGACTCGAGCGTGCGACTCGGGAGCTCGAAGAGAGACTACTGCAGAAGCCCAAAGATAAACCGCTGAAAAAAGCCGTTAGGAAGCTTCGGAAGGATCTGTTGCCAAGGCTGTTGAAATACGAGCAGTATCAAAAGCTGCTTGGTGACCGAACCAGCTTCAGCAAAACCGATCCGGATACAATGTGCAAATTGGCACGGAAAATCAGTTCATTTTAGCCTACAGTGCCTACCAAAAGCCCACGGATACCCGCTGTTTAGAGCCTCATCTGGAAATAGCACGGCGGATCTTGGGGAAACTTCCACAGACAATCATTGCAGATGCAAGCTATGGAAGTGAAGAAAACTACGCTTATCTGGAAAAAGAAGAGATCACAGCCGTCGTTAAATACGGCAGTTACCATAAAGAAAAAGCAAAGCTTGGAAAGAAAATGTTAGTAAAATCGAGAATTGGACGTACAACGCAGCCGAGGATAACTGGACGTGCCCAGCCGCGCAAACGCTGCATTTCCACAGAGAAAGCAAGGAAACACTAGAAAGTGGATATGAGATTCGCAAGCGTCATTACCGAAGCAAGAGCTGCGAAGGGTGTCCGCTGAAAGATCGGTGTACGAAGGCGGCAGGGAACCGGGAAGTTGCGGTAAGCCTGGAAAGGCTACGATACCAAAGTCAGGCCCGGGAACTCCTTCGAAGTGAAGAAGGTTATGCCCTGGCGGTACGTCAAATGACTGAGCCGGAAAGTGTATTTGGCCAACTGAAAAACAACCGGGGCTTCCGGCGATTTCTGCTTCGCGGCATGGAAAAAGTGATGCTTGAAGTCGGGTGGCTTTCGCTCGCCCACAATCTACTAAAGCGAGCAGCCATGGACCAAAAACACAGAACAGCGCTCCTCCAATAACCAGAGGAGCGCTGTTCTGTTGACTTTTACATTTTTGAGAATGAATGTGATCTGTCTCCGTTCGTAGAAAAACTACTTTTGGGACAGCCCCGTTTAGTTTGACCCTATAGTCTGACTCAGCGGCGAGGCTTATACTATTGGTGATGCTCCCGTACCCGCAAATAATGCTTTTTACAGGCTGTCCGCTTCCGGCAATATTTGCTTCATTGCCTTCAGCAGCGCCGCCATTTCTGCATCGGTCCCCACAGTGATCCGTAGATAATTATCAATCCTCGGCTTGTCAAAATAGCGCACCAGAATGCCCTGCTCCCGCAGCTTCCGGAAGATTACCGGTGCGGGGACGGCAGGATGGGAGACAAAGAGGAAGTTGGCTTGGGAATCCGTTACGTTGAAGCCAGCTTCCCTAAGGGCTGCTGCGGCAACTTCTCTGGTTCGCACAATTCTGGCGATATTCTCGCGGAAGTAAGCCTCTTCCGCGAAGCTTGCTTCTGCACCTGCAAGAGCCAGACGGTCGAGCGTATAGGAGTTGAACGAGTTCTTCACCCGGTTAAGCCCCTCAATCAGCTCCGGCTGCCCAAGGGCATAACCCACCCTTAGTCCGGCCAGGGAACGGGATTTGGACAAGGTATGAATGACCAGCAGGTTAGGATATTCTGCAATTAGCGGGACGGCTGACTCACCTCCGAAATCAATGTACGCTTCGTCCACAATCAGCACACGGTCATTATTGTGCTCCAGCAGCTCGCGGATTTGCTCCAGCGGCAGGTGAATGGCTGTCGGTGCATTCGGATTGGGCAGGATGATCCCGCTGTTCGGTATTTGATAAGCTGACGGAAGAATCCGGAACTGCCTGTCCAGCGGGACACCAGTGTAGGGAAGGTTGTACAAGTTGGCGTATACACTATAGAAGCTGTAAGTAACATCAGGGAACAGCACAGGCTGATCGTGGTCAAAAAAAGCCTGGAACGCAAACGCCAGGATTTCATCCGATCCGTTGCCGACAAATACCCCGCCCGGGGCTAAGCCGAAGTACGCGGCAATAACGGCAGTCAACCCGCTTGCGTTAGGGTCCGGATACAGCCGCAGGCTGTCGCCCGCAGCGCTGCGGATCGCTTCCAGCACCGCCGGAGGGGGCGGATACGGATTCTCGTTAGTGTTTAATTTAATCATTCTCCCCTCAGAAGGCTGTTCGCCGGGAATATAGGGAGTCAGGCCTGCAGCGGTAGAGCTCCAAAATCTGCTCATCTCATCATAACCTCCTAAACAGATACTAGATTTATTAACTATAATTCGTCAGATTATATGAAATTAGGCTCCTCGATTTATAGGAAGGACAACAATAGTTTTAAATGTTTCTCTGGCCGTTACGGTAAGATGACCTCCATATCTTTCAGTGATCTGCCGGATATTGAGCAGGCCTACTCCGTGTAGCTCATTATTTTTCTTTATTCTCCTCTTGTTGCAAGGGGTATATGAATTTTCGGTATAAATGGTTAGCATTTGATACTGCGTGAAGATTCGAATTAATATGAATCGTTCCGCAGGGGTAGGAAGAAGCTGAGCCGCTTCGACTGCATTGTCTAAAATATTACCGATTACTATGCACAGGTCAAAAGGATCTATCATGTCCAGATTCTCTATACATATATGATGTGTTATTTGTATATTTTTCTCATTAGAAATATTTATTGCATTATTTAGTAAAGAATCAATGACTAAGTTACCTGTAGCTATCGCGAAATAAGAATTCTTCATCGCCTGTAGAGTTTTGCTGATATGACCAAGTGCCTTTTCCCTTTCCCCTGCTTGAATGCAGGCGCGAATATAAATAAAGTGCTTATTCGTATCATGGATAATTCGTTTAGTCATTTGAAAGGAGTTTGAAATTTTCTGATAGCTGGTATTTTGATAATCAGTTTGTTTATGTAATCTTTGCAGCTCATCTTTCATCTGGAAGCTTTCGATTAATTCATCAAATAAATAGATGATAGTAACATTGATTAGTAGGACAGCAATGGCTGAATAAATATACATGTTATTTTCTTGTGCATAGAAGAAAAGCGTATGTAAGATAAAAAGACTAACTATATTGATGACCGCCAGTATAAGGTAGTACCAGGTGTTAAGCTTGTGGTCCCGTTGTCTTTTAAATAACTTGATGAATACAATGAACAAGAAAAAAATAAGTGATGATAGCAATAAAATGGGTAAGCGTGTTTGTTCTTTGCTTAAGTCTATAGCATCAGAGGTCAGATGAAATTGCGAAATGAGTCCATAGGACAGTGTTTCCGCTATGAAACCCAAAATGACGTATACAATTGAATAAATCAGTTTTGATTCTACCCGGGCAGGGTAGCACCAAGAGATGATAAATGCACTGCTCATTGATAATGAACCTGTTACGACAACAGGAAAAAAGGAGATTGAGGATAAATAAATGATAATTCCGCTCAGCAGATAATGAAAAGTAGTGTGCAGTTTATTTTGTTGAGAAGAACCGAGCAAAGCAAAAAAATAGCGATTCAGTAGAACGAGCTGTATGAGAGTCATTCCTAGAAAGAACAGTAAGGTTATTTTCATAGAATAAATTTTCCTGCCATATAATGAGCATAGGAATCTTTAATTTGCTTAATGTGAGCTCTGCTTATAGGTAATTCCTGATGGTTGCTAAGTACAACGGAACGAACAGTAAATCTTCGGATATAATCCATATTGACAATGACAGATCTGTAAATCAGCAGGAAAGGTGCTCCTAATTTTTTGGAATAGGATGATATAGTTCCGGTAACGGAAAATTCTCCATGGGTTGTAATGATTTTCAACTTATTTTGTGCCAAAGAATGCTTTATTTTCAAAATGGATATAACCTCAGACAATGGGATAATATGCTCGCCTTGCTCCTCTTTCAATATTATTGAATACGTTAGGGTAGAGTTGAGATGGTCATAAAGCCGTATCATTTTTGATTCAAAGGTACTGTACGTCAATGGTTTTAGTAAATACTGGAATGTAAATACTTCAAAACTTTCCAAGATATATTCCGGGTGACTGCTTAAAAATAAGATTGCGACTTCTTTATTGGGGAAGGAACGTATTTGCTTTGCAGTTTCCAGGCCATCTATACCTGACATTTCTATGTCAAGAAAGAGAAAATGGAAATGAGGAGGCTTTTTGCTTTGATAGTGTTCTAGCAGTTCTTCTCCTGAAGAAAAATAAGTCAAGGAGATTTTACAATTAATGTTTCTTTCAAAAAGTGTGAAAAATCGACTTAATTCTTCGTAAACTTCGCTTTCGTCATCACATATCCCACCATATAACATCAGCTCTTCCCTCCCATTTATTCCATATATTTTAAGTATAGCGAATTCCGTCTATAGATCAACACAAGGACAGTTCTTAAAATTATTAATCCAAAAATGCAATTCGCATAGAATTTCATGCGGTTCGCATATAAGGCGTTCCTTTGACAGAATAATTATCATATATTGTTTAGGGGGAGATGGAAAAAAATGATAGAGATGTTAGTTAATATGATGAGCAAGAGAATGGTTCATCATAAAGTTATCATGCAGAAGGAGCTATCAATAATCCAATACGGGTTACAGGCCATGATCGAAACCTTACTTATTTTCTGTACGATGATAATTTTCTCCATTTTTATGGGACGCTTTTTAGAAGCGCTAGCCTGGGTAGGGACGGTCTTCCTAATAAGAAGTTTGAGGGGAGGTAGACATGCCGGGACATTTTTACAATGCTACTTCATATCTGTGGGTACCTTTGTATTCTGTATGATTGCAATCCATTTTTTTCAACATCAATTTATTCTATATAGGATAATTTGGGGAGCCGCGCTACTGCTGTTAGTCTGTTCACTGGTATCTTTAGGTACAAGGTCGGGGCAGGAGAACGCACAAAAAATAGGTACACTAATAAATTGCCTTCTGTTATTGGCGTATGGCTTTTTAATTTTCTTGCAAAATACTAATCCAATCTTGTTAGCAAGTTTGTTGGGCTTAACTGTTTCGCAACTATCTAATGTTTGGAAGCGAGAGCCTAATCCAGAATACTGCCCAAATTAAAAGATTGTATTGGGTATGATTGTGAAATTTATAACGTTCTTTTGCGTCTGCTTTATCGCTTTGCAGCGGCAGATATAAATCATGGGAGGTTTTATCATGGAAAAGATATTGACTGGAAAAATTGCCAAGGCTTTTGCAGGAATCCCTGTTTTCCTTATTCATGGGCATGATTTTTTGGCACAGGACAAGGAGGGGTATATATGACTTCTACTGGAGATTCCATGAAGCCCTCTGAACTTCAAGGCAATATTCTCATTACCGGCGTCACAGGATTTATCGGGAGGCACGTGCTATACGAGTTTCTGAATGTGGCTATGGAAACTTCATGGAGAAATAAAATATACATTCTATTACGGGGAAAGAAGGGGCTCTCAGCAGCCGCAAGAGTGGAGCATTTATTGAACCATGAGTATCTTCCCGATTATCTCAAAAAGTATGAATACCAGGAATTAGCGGACAATATCACCGCCATTGATGGAAATTTAGAAGATTCTGATCTTGGGCTGCAGTTATGTTCGCTAATCCCTAGAGAGGAGCAGTTGTACGTTATACATAACGCAGGGTCTGTTAATCTTTTTAATACTGCTGCGGCTGAACAAGAAGTCCATCATACTAATTGGCTGGGAACAATAAATCTGATTCATGCCATAGAACTGTTTGACAGTAAATTGGTGTTTATGAGTACTGCATTCTCCTGTGGCATTGTAGATGGGGTAATCGGTGATAATTTCACCTTTTATCAAGACAATAGTTTCAGGAATCATTACGAGAAATGCAAAAATCTGACCGAAAAATTCATTCAGAGCTATTGCACCGAAAAAAACATCAAGTATCAAATTTTGAGGCCAAGTGTGGTCTGCGGAAGACTTATTGATGCACCGCTTTATTACATCTCCAAGTTTGATGTGTTTTACGGCTGGACTAAGTTCTTTTGGAATTTACAAAACCAGGGTAGTACGGAAAGTGTAAGAATTCACATTTCCCGCAACTCAAAGGTCAACATAGTGCCTGTGGATTTTGTAGCCAAATCGGTACTGGCATTCTTTCAACAGGATATCCCTTATGTCAATATTGTTTATCCAGAATCTATTAATAACCGCTATTTGCATGCCTCATTGCTAGATGCTTTACATTTTAATCGCTATGAATTCATTGACGAGGCGCCTACTAACCTGAACAAGAGTGAGAAGCTTTATTACAGGTCCATAAACAAGGTGTATACTCCTTACTTAAATCAGTGTAGCAATGAATATGACACCCAACTTATAGGCAGTATTATGGGCAGCGCGGTTATGCCAAAAATTGACTTGCATTCATTGGCTAATTTTTCGATCTGCAATCATTTTGATGAAGAAATGGTCTACTAGAATACAAATATCCAATTTTAGGGAGGGAGAACCTGATCATGAATGTAGCTCAAATGAAAAGAATTCCTTGGAAAGTAATCAGTTTATTGGCCGTTGCCTTTGTGGTGCTGAGAGTGAATACGTTATGTTGGTGGATTGCCCATGAGCCTGAAATGCCGGATGAGATCAAGGAAAAATATTACAAATAACAAAATCTGGGGGTGGAGATTGGAAGATGATAAGCGGGACAAAAAACAAATTGGCATTTGTGGCAGTTATTTTGGGTTTTTCATGGCATTACTGGATACAACGATCATTAACATCACCCTTCCCGAGATGATGAGCTACTACAATACCACGCTGAAAAACATCACTTGGGTAATCAACGGCTATAATTTGGCGTTTGCTGTTTTTATCATTACAGCTTCAAGATTGGCCGACCAGTTTGGCCGGAAGAAGATATTCGGGATCGGTATTTTATTCTTTACACTGATGTCATTTCTGTGCGCTATCTCACCATCCTCTGAGATGCTTATCTTATTTCGCGTGCTTCAAGGATTATTCGGCGGAATTATTCTGCCGGTATCCATTCCCCTCGCACTTGACTTGGCTCCGGAAGACAAGCAGGGCAAGGTGCTCGGCATTTGGTCCGTAGTGTCGGGGCTGGCGGCGGCAAGCGGGCCGACGCTTGGAGGATTTTTAGCGGATCAGTTCAACTGGCAGTCGATATTTTTGATCAACGTTCCGATCGGCATCGTCGCTCTGTTCTTAGTGATCTTTTGCATCAAAGAATCCTATGATCCCACAGCAGGCAAACAACTCGACATTCCGGGGATGCTTACACTGTCCGTCTCGCTGTTCTCTGTCACCTATGCGCTCATTCAGGCCAACGACGAAGGGTGGACCTCTCCGCTTATCCTGTGCTTGTTTTTAGCCTTCTTGATCTTTATGGCATTATTTGTCTGGGTGGAGCTTACAACAAAGAAGCCAATGATTCCCCTGTCACTCCTCAGGAATGTCACCTTCAATGCCGCATCCTTAACTCTGCTTATTTTGGGCGCGGGCATCATGACAATATCGCTGCTTATTTCTTTTTTCATGACTCGGTTGATGGGGCTCAGCGAGCTTGAGGCTGGTGTGACTCTATCTGTTATGCCGTTGTCCTCGGCCATCTTCTCGGTAATTACCAGTCTGCTTCTCAAAAGGGTGGGGGAACGGTGGCTTATCATTGCCGGAATGGGCTGCATCGCGCTGTCAATGTTTCTTATGAATGACCTGACTGCAGGATCGGATCGGCTTGATGTAATATACAGACTGGCTATCGCTGGCGCGGGTATGGGGTTTGCGCTGGCACCCACGATGAATTCGGCCATCGGCAATGTCCCTAAAGATAAGGTTGGTATTACGTCAGGTATTATGAATATGACACGCTCTATTGGGGCAGTGCTTGGTGTAGCTATCATTGTCACTATTTTGAACGCGGCCATAGGCAGTGAAATTACGGCTGCAAAGTCCGATATAATCGGCATTATCCGTTCGGATAAAGTCTTCAGCACCGCCGCTCAAGAGGAATTGATTAATGCTGTGAATGACATCGAGGTATCCAGCAGTAGTGAAGTTCCCCAGATGGAGAGCGTTATCGGCTTGATGCAGCAGAGAGGGGCCAAAGTGCTGGCTGGTGTAGCTCCGGACAAATTGGAGATGACCAAAGCTGCTCTTCAGTCTCAGCAAGACGAAGTGAAGAAACTGTGGCCTGAACGGATTCAGCCTGAGTTATATTCCGGATTGGTCTCTTCGTTCAGTGATACATTCAAATACGGCAGTGTCGGTCTGTTGCTGGGCATCTTATTTTCCTTTTTCATAGGAACGGGACGAAGGCAGGAGCAGGGTACCGAAATAGCGATGGACAATAAAGAAATGTGATAAAAAGGTGGAGAAGCCAGTGAACAGTATCTTTGAGATCATTAGGCAGTCAGCGTCAAGATGGCCGGATAAAGAAATATTGAAAGAAGTTCCAATGGACGAAACAGGGGAACGTGCAATTACTTATTCCGAATTGATTACCCGGGCCGAGGGTATTGCCGCGCTTCTTCGCACGAAGGGATGCCAGCCGAAGAGTAGGGTACTTCTCCTATTCAACTCGAACATTGAATTTACGGTTGCATTCCTTGGCTGTATCTTCGGAGGAGTTATAGCGGTTCCCATGTATTTAACCAAGAGCGCGTCGTTTGTGGAGGAACTCAAGGCTTTCTCCGCGGATTGCCTGACAAACCTTTTGTTGACCACATCCGAGATGCAGCCCATGCTGCAGGCGCGCTTGCCAGGTTATAGCATATATACGACTGACGGGCTGCCGGAAGGGGCTGAATACATACCAGTCGATCTATCCCCGGCCTCTGAAGCATTCATTTTGTATACATCCGGTTCTACAGGCAGGCCCAAGGGAGTTGTTCATACGCATCAAAGCTTCAGCAGTCATGTGATGTCAGTTCAGGACCGTCTCCGACTGCAGGATACGGACAGTTCAGTGTGTGTCAGCCCGTTGCAGCATATTATGGGGATGCTGAATGTCTTCATTTCATTAACTTTTGGTCTTCAGGTTATTTTTCTGCCCATGCTCCGAGTTTTGCAATCCCCTCTTGACTGGGTAACAGAGCTATCCCGGCGCAGAGCGACCATTTTTCTTGGTCCTGATTTTGTCTACAAGCTGGCGGCTGGCGCATATACTCAGGAGCAGGCGGAAGGGTTGGATTTGAGTCATCTACGAGTTTCTCTCAGCGGCTCGGAGCGGATTCTTCCCTCCACGGTGGACAGCTTTACCCGCACTTTTGCCAGGCATGGCTTTGCGGCGAATAGCCTGATCATAGGATACGGAATGACCGAGGCGGGCATTATCTCAATCAGCACATTGAATGAACCGCCGAAGATGCTTGAATCACTTCCAGGTATTTATAATTGTGGTCAGGTAGTTGCGGGGTATCAGGCCGTTATTGTTGACAGCAACAGCGGGCGGGAGTGTGGCTCGGGCGAGATCGGCGAGATATGGGTAAAGGGCTCCGGACTTGCTGATAGATATTGGAATGATCCTGATCAAACAAAGAAGGATTTCAGCATGAATTTGCCCGGGGGAGAGGGACCATTCTTCAGGACAGGGGACTTGGCCTGTAAGATCGACGGCAATCTCTTTCTGACCGGAAGACTCAAGGAAATAATAATTATCAAAGGGCAGAATTTCTACCCGGATGATATTGAGGCGGGTGTACGCCGACAGGCAACGACGATAGGGCAGTGTGCGGCTTTTTCGGTTGAAGATAACGAGGGAGAACGCTTGATTGTGGTGGTGGAAACCGCACTTCACGACAAGGAGGAACTTTCCCGGCTGGCTGATCTGACAATCGCGGATATTCAAGTACGCAACGGAATTCGGATTGCGGAGCTGCTCTATGTACCTCCCCAATCGCTTCCGCTTACCCGTACGGGCAAGCTCCAAAGAAGTAAATGCAAAGCTCTCTATCTTGAAAAAAAACTAAGCCTTGTATACGTATATGAGCATCTGACCGACAAGACGGGGACAGGTAAATCCCGCACAGCATTTACATCAGATTGGACGAAGGAGCTCACCTTGAATGAGCTCAGGGAGGCTGTGCTTGCCGATTTGATTGCCGCTTTCAAAAGGTTACTTCCCGGTGAAAGTGAATCGATCGATATCGGGTTGCCGATCCATCTGCTCGGTACCGATTCGATTACGGCCATTGAGCTACACCACCTGGTTGAAGAGAAATATGGGGTTCAGCTTCCGATCACCTATTATCTGGAGGGAAATACTATAGAGTCCATTGCCGGCAGAATCATCGAGGAGAGCAGGGCTTCCACTGCTATGGAGGCAAGCCCGACGATGGAAGAACTGAATTGGGACAGCATGGACATTGAGACGGTATACAACCGTCTGAACAGTTATTCGGAGGAAGAGCTTGATCTGATATTAGATGCCCTACAGCGGTAACCTAAGGCAAATTAAGGAGGAAAAAATGGAACAGACCCTCGAAAGGACACAGAAACTCCAGCTTGCTGAAGCTATATTGAGACATAAACTTGGTCTAACCGGAGACTCTTTTCCTGCCTCCAAAGGGCAGGAAGGATTGTTTCTTCAATATCGACTCGCTCCTGACTCTTGTGCGTACCACTTGAACTTTTGTGCACGGATTGATAATCAGATCAGGGTTGACCTTTTGCGGGAATCTTTCCGCATTTTGCGGGACAAGCACCCTATCTTGCGCACCGGGTATCGGGAGAATGGCGGTGGCCTCTTTAAAGTTGTCCAGCAGGTGATGACTGGAGAAGAATTCTGGACGGTGCATGAGGTATCCGATCTGGAGGAAGAAATGATTGAGCCTCTGGTTCACGAGTGTTCCAGGCATCCCTTTGATTTGGAGAACGGCAAAGTAATGAGAGTTGATTTTTTTGAAAGGGCGGGGGGACAGGGCATACTCCTGATATCCATACACCATATTGCTATGGATTATTGGAGCCAGGGTATTTTGTTGAATGAGCTTGGGCTAATCTACACAAGTCTGGTTGAGCACGGAACGGCTTCTCCAGGCCCATCCGGGGTTTTATACAGTGAGTTTGCAAAGTGGCAAGGGGGATTGCTGACATCTAAGGAAGGCCGCCGTTCCTTGGATTACTGGAAAGAAACTTTGAACGGTTTACTGCCTTGCATGGATCTTCCAACGGACTATCCAAGAGGAGAGTATGCAGATTACAGAGGCCATTCTTGTTCCTTCGAGCTGAATCCAAAGATGGTAGATGGAATCAGAAGGCTAGCGGGTGCCCATGGAGCTACAGTTTATGTAATTATGCTTGCTTTCTATTACATGCTTCTCCAGAAATATTCGGGGCAAAGGGATATAATCATCGGATCTCCGACAACCGGCAGAAGCAGTGCCAGGTTCAAAGATACGATAGGGTACTTAGTCAATATGCTTCCGCTCCGAATTGATGCTGACAGTAGCCTCTCTTTTCCGGAATTGGTTGCTTATGTGAAGCAAGTTTCTATGGAGGGCTTGATCCACGGAGATATCCCCTTCTTTAATATTGTTCGGGAGCTTCAGGGTCAACGCAACGGCAACCGGACGCCAGTCTTCCAGGTTTCTTTGACGTTCGAGAAGCCGACATCCGCGAACCGGTCGGGTCGTTTTCTTTTCACGGAAGAGAGACCGCTTATTCAATTAGGATGTTTAATCCTGCAGCCCGTTCCGGTGTCGGTACATGCTTCCCAGTATGAGCTTTCCCTGTATCTGGAGGAAGTCGAAGGTTCGTTGTCAGGGCAGTTTCACTACCAGTCTGCATTGTTCAAGGAAGAGACTATCCAGCGCATGGCTCTTCATTATGTTCAGCTCATCTCGGAGGTGCTGGATAAGCCGGATCTGGAGATAGGCGCCTATCCCATAATTACTAAGGAAGAACGGGAGAGAATTCTGAACGTCTGGAACTCTCCTGCCGCGAAGTTTACAGAAGAAGAAACGTTGCACAGTCAGGTCGGTAAGATGGCGGCGCGATTTCCTACAAGAACAGCCGTAGTTTGCGGGCAGGAGGAGATTACTTACAGCGAGTTACATCTGAAATCTTCCATTCTGGCTACTTGTTTAAATGCGAAGGGTGTCGGACCCGAAGTGAAGGTGCCCTTGATTGTGCAGCCCTCGCTCGATATGATCGTGGCCATTCTGGCTGTTCTTAAAGCAGGTGGGACTTATGTTCCCATTCATCATCAAGCCCCTCCGGAACGGATTGCCGAGATCATACAGGATATTCAACCTGCTGTTATAATCACCGAACGGGATTTGGCTGCCAAGATCCAAGGTGGCGAGACGGACATCTTGTATGTAGATGGAGATTGGCGTGTGCCGGAATCGGCGGAGATACTAGAGTCTAACCAGGATGTAACCGCCGAAAACACTGCTTATATTATTTATACGTCCGGCTCGACCGGAAAGCCAAAGGGCGTTATGGTCAGCCACCGGAATGCCGTCCGCCTGTTTACTTCAACAAAACCGTGGTACAACTTTGACGAACGGGATACGTGGACACTCTTTCATTCATTCAGCTTTGACTTCTCGGTTTGGGAAATTTTCGGGGCATTATTGTACGGTGGAAAGCTTGTTATCGTTCCTTACTACGTCACCAGAGAACCCCATGCTTTTTACAGACTGCTGAGCTCGGAAGGCGTTACGGTGTTGAATCAGACCCCGTCTGCATTCAAGCAACTTATGAATGTGGACCTGAGCCTGCATCAAGAATATCCATTGGCGTTGAGGGTTGTCATTTTTGGAGGAGAGGCGCTTGATCTCAAGAGTCTGAGGCCTTGGTTTGAGCGTCATGGGGACAAAGAACCAACATTGGTCAACATGTACGGAATTACCGAAACGACAGTCCATGTTACCTACAGACCCATCACTATGGCCGATACCGAGTTCGCCACCGGAAGTTTTATCGGAGAACCGATTCCCGATTTGCAGATCTATCTGCTTGATGAATATCAGAATTTGGTTTCGCCTGGTGTGTACGGTGAAATCTATGTCGGAGGAGCCGGGGTATCAAAGGGATACTTCAATCGTCCTGAACTGACCGCAGAGAAATTTCTTGATGATTTTATAGGTGGAATTCCTGGCAATCGCCTGTATCGTTCAGGCGATATGGGAAGATATCTTCCGAACGGAGATATTGAATATTTGGGAAGACGGGACTCACAGGTCAAAATTAGAGGCTTTCGGATTGAACTGGGGGAGATCCGGTCTAAAATCCTCGATTTTACCGGTATCAAGGATGCTGTAGTTCTGGTAGAAGGCAGCCGCGATGAAGACAAGAGAATTGTGGCTTATGTGGTGTTGCATTATCAAGAGCTATTTGATTCCGGGACGCTGCGGAAGTTTCTGAAGGGGAAATTGCCAGATTATATGATCCCATCCGCTTTTCTAGCCGTTGAGCAGATTCCACTGAATGCAAATGGCAAAATAGATCGCTCTGCCCTTCCACCAGTTGTCTGCGGTATCTTGGAGTCGAGCAGCTTTTCCGCCCCTGAGACCGAGTTGCAACGGAAGCTTGCCTGCTTGTGGGGAGAAGTTTTGTCAATGGACAAAGTGGGAATAGATCATCCGTTTTTTGATATGGGCGGGAATTCTATTCTTATGGTGGAATTGCACAATCGTATAAAGGATCAATTATGTGCGGATATCAGCATAGCGGACCTCTTCCAATATTCTACCGTGGCGGAGCAGGCCCAGCATATCGAGAGCATACAGTCAAAGCACAAGGATGACAAGACGTCGTCTGTGACTGCCGACAGAATTGACAAGCAGCAGTTAAGAAAACATGCAATGAATCGGAGAGTAAAGCCGTAGAGGGGGAGAGTAACTAACTATGGATAAAGATACGAGCTACGATGTTGCGATTATCGGAATGTCCTGCCGGGTACCTGATGCGGGAAATTTGGATGAATTTTGGGACAACCTGATGCAAGGCAGAGAAAGCATACAGTTCTTTTCCACCGAGGAAATGGCCCGGGAGGGGGAAGTGGCTTTTACTAAGAGCAACTATGTAAATGCTGGTGGAGTTCTGGAGGAGATAGAGGGATTCGACAGCAACTTTTTTGACATGTCCGCATCCGAGGCCGACATTTCAGACCCGCAGCATCTTATATTCCTGGAAGCTGTCTGGAGTGCTCTTGAGGACTCCGGGAATATCCCGGGGGTTTATCCGGGTATCATCGGGATGTTCGGAAGTTCCAGCACCAATACATACTTGTACCGCAACCTGCTGCCGAATCGCGATCTGATGGATACGCTGGGCATTCACCCATTGCTGATTGGGAACGAAAAGGACTTTCTCTCCACTAGGGTATCATACAAGCTGGGCTTAACGGGCCCCAGCATGACCGTTCAGACTGCGTGCTCAAGTTCTTTGGTTGCTGTGCATATGGCAATTCAAAGCTTACTGAATGGAGAATGTACTATGGCGGCGGCTGGCGGCGTTACGGTCAGATCGGCTCAACGGGTCGGGTACGAGTTCAGCGAAGGCGGAATTTTGTCACCCGATGGGGTATGCCGAGCATTTGACGAAAATGCGAACGGCACGGTAACGGGAAACGGAGTCGGGGTTGTGATTCTGAAGCGCTATGAGGATGCGGTTCGGGAGGGGGACTCTATCTATGCCGTAATCAAATCCAGCGCGGTAAGAAACGACGGATTGCATAAAGTCGGATT
>NZ_LN831200.1:151851-167450 GCF_001368795.1 Paenibacillus ihuae | reverse complement strand
TCCAGGAATTGAAGGCCAGATCCAGACGATTCGGGATGCGCTTAATTTATCCGGTGTCCGTCCGGAGGATATCAGCTATGTGGAAGCTCACGGAACTGGCACACGGCTTGGAGATCCGGTGGAGCTGTCGGCTCTATGTCAGGTGTATGCAGAATATACTGATCAAAAGGCCTTTTGCGCTTTGGGGTCCGTCAAATCTTCAATAGGACATCTGGACGTGGCAGCAGGCATTGTAGGCTTGATTAAAGTGGCCTTGATGCTGCACTACAGGAAATTGGTGCCAACCGTAAATTTTCTATCCCCTAATCCGGAATTAAATCTGGAGAAAAGCCCGTTCTATATCAACACGGAGTGTGAGGAATGGGAGAGCGAGGGAACCCGGTTTGCAGGCATCAGTTCCTTCGGACTCGGAGGGACTAACTGCCATATCATTCTGGAGGAGCATGTGCCGGAGTGTATGAAGGGAGAGGAGCGGCCGCTGTATCTGGTGCCGTTGTCGGCCAAAACAGAAACATCATTGATCAGCTACACGGACAAACTGCTAAACCAACTGGAAAAGACCGGATATCAACTGGCTGATGTTGCGTGTACGCTTGCCACTGGACGAAAGCCCTTTAATTACCGCCGGGCAATTGTTTGCAGAAATTTGGAGGAACTGAAGACTAAGCTCGGCTCCACTACGGAGACAACGAAGTCCCCATCCCGGCCTCTACCGTTGACCTTGCTTGTTTCCGATATGGACGTTGGGATGTTGGACAAGCTGTATCCTCATATATCTGCTTGCGGAGGGTCCTTTGCCAGCAGCCTGCTGGCAAGCTCGGAAATTCTGAGCAGGCATGGACTGACTTGTAGCGACTTGCTGGATTGCGCCGCTGGAAGGATATGCACTGAGCGGCCAGCTTGGCTAACCAAACAGGCTGCCGTGAGAGCGGCTTCTTATATCTGCAACTGCGCGCTTATCTCTGGAATGATTACCGACTTTGGATTGATGCCGAATACTTACGCTTACACAGGCGATGGACACTATGCGATCAAGGTGCTGCTCGGCCAGATCAGAGTGGAGGATGTGGTGGAAATCCTGCTGGAGGTCCCGGCATCATCCGGACGAGGACGCGGCACAGACGCTGATATCCAATCCGCAGTTGAGATTTATGACCGCAGTCGTAGAAGTGGACATATCCTCCATATCGGCTGTATGGAGTTGATTATGGAAGCCGCAGAGCAGGTGCATCAGATCGTCGGAATCCAAGATGATGTGGCAGATTATTCGCTGTTTCAAAGCATCATGGAGACTATGGGAGCGTTATGGTGCGGCGGTATAACCATAGGTTGGGAGAAGTTCTATGAAGGTCTTGCGGCCAGAAGAGTGTCATTAGCCACATATAGCTTTGAACGGACGCGTCACTGGATTGAAGCTAAGCCCCAAACGGAGCCGGGTATCACGGTGCCTAATGAGGCTGGTGGCAGATCCCCGGAGGAAGTGGCCTCCAGACTTATAGAAATTTGGCGGCGGCACCTCCCGGTGGAACAAGTAAATATGGATACTGATTTTTTTCTGGCCGGTGGGGATTCATTCCGGGCCATTCAGATTCAAGCTCAAATTAGTCAGGAATTCGGAGCCAAGCTGTCATTGTCCAGGTTCATAGCAGAGCCTACCCTTGGAGCGCAGGTACAACAATTGCTGTCCAAGCTTAAGGAGGGGGATGTTCAACATGCGAAAACCGGAGAGCCGGATGAGCGTGTGGTGAGGCTCAGGAGTGGCGATGATGCCCAGCCTCCGGTCTTTCTGATCCATCCTGCGGGAGGAACGGTTATGGTGTACAAGGCACTGATTCAGGAATTAGACTGCAACCGTAATATATTCGCTATACAGGTGGGGATGTCCCCAGAGCGGGCAGGGGAAAAGAAGGAATGCATCGAGGAGACAGCGGCCGAATATATTCAAATAATGAAGCGCTTATATCCTCAGGGGCCGTATATACTAGGGGGGCACTCCTATGGAGGCAATGTTGCCTTTGAAATGTCGCTTCAATTACAGCGGACTGGGGATTTGGTGGAGGAGCTGCTGTTGTTCGACAGTCATCCGCCTAAAGCTTATTTTAATAACAAGGTCATGACCGAAGAGAAATTCCTCGAGGCATTCCCTATTATAGCTTCCTTGTACTTTCCAAACGATAACAGTCGGGAGGATAAGAGGGCTCCGTCTGTGCGCGTAATCACGCAGCCTCGGGAGGACATTGCGGGCATTGTCGGCTATTTGAAGAAATATTCAACTCAGTTGAGCTTGCTGCCCGATGAGGAGATCAAGCATTTCTTCCAGGTGTGGGTAAGCAATCACAATGCCTTGAGAACTCATAATCCGCAGGAAGTGTATAATGGGCGGCTGCATTTTTTTCAGGCACAGCAACCTCAGCCCGGAGAAATATTAGAGATATTGAACATCAATTTACAACAAGGTATGGATCTGGCCGAATGGGGAAGACTGTCCCCAGATTTCTGGGTATACCCCATTCCCGGCACGCATTATTCAATGCTGAACGAGCCTAATGTCCGAATCATGGCAAGAAGTTTAGAGAGGATTTTGTAAGAGCATATTGATTGCAAAGGTGGTTTAGCGATGAACAAGCTTGCACTTCTGTTTCCGGGACAAGGTTCTCAGTACACTGGAATGGGAAAAGAATGGATCGGCTCTTGCCGGGAAGCCGCTTTAGTCTATGAAGAAGCCAGTGACTGGTCTGGAGTAGACGTGAAAAAATTATGTACGGAAGAAGCAGCCGCGCTGGGCGGCAGCCGCAACACCCAACTTGCAGTACTGGCTAACAGTGTTGCCATGTTCAAAGTCTACGAGGAGAGGGTGGGCGTTCAACCGGCCGTTTCTGCCGGACACAGTCTGGGAGAGTACTCCGCTTTGACCTGTGCGGGGGCGCTCGACTTCTCTGATGCAATCAGGCTGATTGCCAGACGCGGACAATTTATGGAGGAAGCCTGCGCAGAGGTGGATGGAGGAATGGCTGCGGTCTCAGGTGTTAGTCCCGGTGTGGTTGAAGAGTTATGCGCTTTGGTTTCCGAGCCCGATCAATTCGTTCATCCGTCTAATTACAACACCGATCACCAAACTGTAATCTCGGGGCATAAGAAGAAGCTGGAGGAGGCTTTGGGGGTTCTGGACAGACGGGGAATCCAGTATAAGCGGCTACCGGTAAGCTTACCCGCTCATAGCCGGATATTGCTACCAGCTAGAGACAGACTGGTGGAAGAACTGCAGTCTCTGAATATCCGCATGCCCAAGTGGGAGGTTGTTTCCAACCTTAAGGCGAGTCCTTATGGCTCGGTGGATGAAATCAGACAATCCTTACCTGAACAGATTGTATCCCCCGTATTATGGTCCAATACCATGCGTTTCTTGCAAAGCAGCGGAATTACGGTTGCCGTTGAAATAGGACCTAAGACGGTTCTGCGTAATTTGCTTCGCCAATCGAGACCAGGTATAAGAAGCTTGGCTTTCGATGTAGTGGAGGATCGCACGCTTCTACTCCAATATATGAGCAGTGATTTGTACCGGCAGAACGACGCTCATTTTATTTCACTTTGTATGGGAATCGCTGTGTCTGTGAGGAACAGAAATTACAATCAAGAGGAATATGAAGAAGGCGTGATCATACCTTATAGTGAAATGAGCAAGATGAAACGGACGTATGAAGCACGCGGCTATTCACCGGACGGTGCGGACAGAGATAAGGTCTTGGAATATCTAGTCCAAATTCTTGAGACGAAAAGGTATCCCCACGAACAAATCCGCCAGAGGCTTTGGACCTTAACCGCAGAAAGGAGAGCTTAATGAACCGGTTGATTAGCGATACCAGTATTTTATGGCTGCTCCCGATCATATTTATGATTCATGATTTTGAAGAGATCATTCCTATTCCCGGATGGGTTCAGAGGAACAAGGAACAAATATACAATAAGATTCCTAGTTTCGCCAAAGCCAGAGTGGAAAAAATGTCCTCCCTCACGGGGTCACAATTCTCAGCAGCGGTGGGAGTGCTGTTTGTCCTATTTTCGGCCGCAGCATTCCTAGCTTATGAGTATCATTTTTATCTTCTTTACATGGTGCTGAGCCTTGGATTGTTCCTGCACGCCTTCTTTCACATAGGGGTGTCGCTGTTTTTAAGAAGATGGACGCCGGGCGTGGCAACGAGCGTGCTTCTACTTCTTCCATACGGTGCTCTAAGCATTGATTACTTCAATCGTAATGATCTGTTTGTGTTCCCGGATATTTTGTATTTCAGCCTGATTGTAATCCTCTTATTTATGCCATTTCTTCAATTTCTTCATTTCATTGGAAGAAAGCTGGCGAGATCGGAGCATCAATAGCCCGCTTTTGCTTCTTCAATTCCAAGTTCTCCCTCAGCGGAAGCTTATTCCGCCGGGCCAGACGTACAGCTGCTCCTCCCTAACTAGAGAATTTCCAGTTTGGGAGGAATGGCTGTTTAGGTGCGTACATTGAACGAGGAAGAATGAATTTGACAATTATATTTCTGGCTTTTTATTACTTTTATGCAGGAGATAAACATTGTTTGTAGAATTTTTAATTGGCAGGATGATGCATCCAATTAATTACCATTTTCAATACACACTCTATTACTACGAACTGGCCTGGCAGATCATGAGTAAGAAGGGTGGGGATGAAAAACACCGGTTATTGTCGATGATGAGCGTATCTCTTGAGAAGGCCTGGTATGTACAGGATGTTTGTTGGTTAAACCTCAAGCCTATTTTCATAGCCCGTTAGGGCATAAAACTTTAGGAGGATGAAATTTTGAAAAATGACAGGAATCAGTTCATTCATCAGACTACCAAAGCCGCTTTGATTACTACCGTAGCACTCGCCTTGATGCTTCCGGGCGGTTTAGCCGCAGCGGATGCCAGTTACTCTTCACAGGGCATCGTAGTTTCAGCATCGGCAGGGCTGGGAGCGGCAGCAGCAACAGCAGACCCGGCTAAAGCCAAGGTGACTCAGGAGCAGGCTGTAGCGAAGCTGCGGGAGTTGTTTCCTGCTCTGAAGGATGCCAAGATCTCTAATGCCCAAATCGGCACAGGCAATTCTTATCCGGTAAATCCTAACCAGCTGGTCTGGAGCATTCAATGGGAATATCAAATCGGCAGTACAGGATATGGCTTTTCCAGTGAGGTCGATGCCATTACAGGTGATGTGATCTCTACATATCTCTATTTCCCGTTTATGCAAGCCGACAATTATTATCCGCCTAAAGTGTCACGGGCAGAAGCTTTAGAGAAGGCCCGGAACTTTATTGCCGCCGCAGCGCCTTCGCTGAAGAACAGTGAACTGGAAGTGGAAGAGAATACATGGATGAATGAATCGGCACTCTTTGGCCCAGTTCAGTATTCGTTTAATTTTATGCTGCTGACCAATGGTCTGCCTTCAAACAGTGACTCCATCCGGGTTACCGTAGACGGCAACGGAAATATCATTCAATTCAATAAGTCTTACTTTGGGCGGGAGTATCCGTCCGCGAAACCTGCTGTTTCCAAGGAACAGGCGGAGAAGAAATTTAAAGAGGGTTTTGATATCGCGCTGTACTATACCCCTATCTATAAGAAAGGCGTAGTGGACAGCTGGGTGCTCAGCTGGAGAGCGCAGGAGGAAGCTTTATATACAATCGATGCGCAAACCGGCAAACGGATAGACTATGAAGGTAAAGAAGCTGCTCCAACACCGGTGGTCTACGAGGCAATCCCCGCCGGTAAAGAAGTCTTCCAGCCGGTAAACACCGGTAAAGAGCTTACCGTTGAGGAAGCAGTCAAACGGGTTAAACAGGTAGCTACAATTCCGGCTAACCGTAAGCTAGTCTGGCAGACGCTAAACGCTAATTATCAGAGCGGTAAACAGAAAGTCTGGACGCTGGGCTGGAGTGATACTGCAGAAGCTGCGTATTCAGGAATGCCAGGACGTACGTATGCTGAAGTGAACGCGACTACCGGCGAGGTGATTCAGTTCCAGATTGAGCAATATGCCAATCCGGCAGACATCAAGACACAGCAGCCAGTGGCTGCCGGAACGAAAAAGCTGAGCCAGGCTGAAGCGAAGAAGCAGGCGATTCAGCTGATCAACCGCTTGTATAACGGAGCGGGCAGCAATCTGAAGCTTGCCGAGCATGGGGGAACCTGGAGTGTTCTGCCGGAAGGAAATGGATACCGCTATCAATTTATCCGTTATTTCGATGGCATTCCGGTAAGCAACAGTATTGTTTCTCTTGAACTCGATAGCTACGGCAGGCTCCGGACATATACGAACTATGGATATTCTGACTTTGCCCTGATTACCAAGCAACCGGCTCCAGTAGTCACCAAAGCGGAGGCAATGCAAAAATATCTGAACACCTATATCCTGAAGCTGCAATACAATCTCATAGGCGGATCTTATGGAACGAGTGTGCATGTTGAGCCAAAGGTCAAACTGGTCTATGTGCCACAGCCGGCAGATACCAGTAAGCCTTACGAGGTGCTGAATGCACAGACGGGTAACTGGGCCTCGGTCTATGAGATGTACGGACAGGTGAATACTTCGGCAAGCGCGGTTGACGTGAAGGGTCATGCTGCGGAACAACAATTAAACGAGCTGCTGAAATACGGGGTCATTACACCGGATGCTGACGGAAAAGTATATCCGGACCAGGAAATCACCGTAGGAGAATGGATTAACTATATTGCGAAAGCTTCAACGCCGTATTATACGCAATATTTCAATATGCAGGATCGTAAGACCATAGCCGGCGTAAGTACGGATAGCCCGTACTACGATGCTGTGAACTTTGCGGTTTCCCGCAGCTGGCTGGACAAGGATGCTGTAATTAAGCCGGAGGATAAACTCACCCGTGAGGAGCTTGCGGTTCTGGTATCCTCATTCTTGAAATACAGCAAGCTTACGGGCTTCCTTGGCAATGATAATACGGTAACCAGCTTCAGCGACAGTGCCAGTATCACTAATAAAGGTGCTGTAGCCCTTGTTGTCCGGCTGGGCCTGCTGCAGGGTGAGAACGGCAAGTTCAATCCGCAGCAGTATATAACAAAAGCACAGGCGGCGTCCATTATTATGAAGCTGGTAGAACTGCAAGGCAAAACCGACCAGCCGATTGGCCAGCAGTAATCTCCAGGCAGAAGCTGCCGGAGCAGTTAAGATAGCGCGGCAACAGGGGACTTACCTGGGAAAGGAAGGTTCAAGCCTAAACCCGGGTCCGCAACTCTAAAAAAGATCGTTCTGAGCGCCTGAACAGCAGCGCATGCAGAACGATCTTTTTTTGTTATAGCTGAATTGGTTATCCTTTGTTACTTGTTTGCCGGGGCTTTAATGATCTTGATGCTGTATTCCTGCTCGGTCACATGGTCTTCAGCCTTGACGGTCAGGTTGACCAGTGTGCTGTCGTCTTGCAGGAGGACGGTCCTTGGCTGTGTGTCATCGATTAGGATGTCTCCGCAGTAGAGCAAGGCATTTTTGTGTGCCGGTACGGCTCGCAGCTCTACGGTTTGTGTACCGGACGGAACCGTCAATGTATAACTGCCAAGATCAGTTGCGAACGGCTGATCAAGTGATCCTGTATCAAAGCTCAGACTGTGGAGCGCTGCACGGTGATCGAAGTCTGTCATCGTCCGCAGCAGGTCGAATATTCCGTTCATCTCGCCCGGAATGACAAATTTGACCTCAAGCTCGGTCCTGTCATTGATGATGTCTGCAGGAATCAGATAGCTTTTCGTATAGAAAGACCGCGCCTTATCGGTCATCAGCAAGTCGCTTACCAGCAGCTCGCCCTGTACATAAATGTCGATGGTTCTGCCGTTGCTGCCGGAGAAATAAGTGACCGCCAAGAAGTTATCCCTGTGGGGAAGAACTTTAAGCTGATAGCTGAACCAGCCGTTGTTCTCCGCCTGTCTGATGTTATATCCGTCCCAGGTAGCGACCGAGGTGTTCTCACCTTTGATTTTATGCTCCAGCTCGTACTGGTCGTTGCCCACAGGCAGGCTGTCAATCGTAGCTTCCTGTACGCGCTGACGCTGCTTGCCCTGCAGAATATGCTCCTGCAGCTCGCTTGAATCAGCTTCGACCAGATTCCAGTAGATTCCGTACCGCTCATTATGCTGCTTGTAATGCGGGGTGAATTCCAGCCGGTGGTCTTCATCGGTATTCCGGAGAACAAAGGCCAGCTCCCCGCCCTTCTGGACAAAATGCTCTTCAAACTTATCCAGCCAGCTGCTTACACTTTGTTGTGCAGGGGTGATGAAGTCCTTCACCAGCATGTTGCGGGTCGGGACACTGACTGCTACGCCGGTAGCGGATTCTGCGAGGTCCTCGGTTCCCAGTGCAGCGCTCAGTACAACCGGACCATACTTGAAGGCTACCACATTAGGCGCATCCGGCAAGGTATGGTAAGACGGCTTCATCGGCAGGCGGATACTGAGCGTATCCCCGTCAGTCCACAGTCTGTCCAGAACGGTATAACGTCCCGACAGATGAAGAGCCTGCGGCTGCCCGTTCAGCGTAATCTCCATATCTCCGGCCACCCATTCCGGCAAACGCAGATGCAGGGCAAAGGACTGCTCCTGGTCCTTAAGCGTGCGGATCTTAAATTCAGCGGTGTCGTTGTACGGAAGATTAGCCGTTTGAGTCAGCTCAATGCCGTATTCCTCAGCGTTCAATCTAGAGCTTAGATATTGGTTCACATAAATACTGCTGCCGCCATGGAAATAGATGCTGTCATTCAGTTTAGTAAAGCTCTCCATGCCTGTTCCGGTGCAGCACCAGAAATGGTCGAAGGGGGAGCTGTATACCTTGAAGTAGCCCGTAGCCATCGGCTGAAAATACATCGTCATCCCGGTATGCGGGTTCTGCGAGGAAAGAATCGCGTTAATGAACGTATTTTCATAGAAATCCATATACTTGGCTTCGCCAGTAATCTTGAATAATTCCCGGCTCAGCTTCAGCATATTGTAAGTGTTGCAGGTCTCAGCCGTGAAATTCGAGCGTTCCGCATCCAGAATATCCGGATCGCCGAAATGCTCCCACTCACTGTTGCCGCCTGTAATATAGCTGTGATGGAAGACGACCATGTCCCAGAACTGCTGTACGGTCTCCAGGTAAAAGCGTTCGCTGTCGCCCAGCACCCGGTACCGGTTCAGCGCCCCGAGGAATTTCGGAATGGTGGTATTGGCATGCTTGCCCTTTAGAATATCCCGGCCCTCATGCACCGGAGTGAAGAGGGTTAGCTCGTCGAACAGGTGGGCGGCCTGTAAGTGGCGCTCATCCCCTGAGATTTTGTACAGCTCATAGAGGCAATCATTCATTCCGCCGTATTCTACAGACAATACCCGCTCCTGAATTTCCGCCGACCAGCCTGAGCTGCGCTGATGCACCCAGTTGCCAAGGCCGGTGACAATCTGATAGGCCGTTTTACTGCCGGTGGCATTGTATACAGCGATTAATCCGGCGATGATCTTATGCATCGTGTACCAAGGCACCCAGGCAGGCTGTTTGTTCTCGACATTATCAAATAATTGCTCAGGAAAAGCCGACAGGTAACCGCTCTCAAATTGGCAGAGTGCAAGCTCGCTTACGACATACTCCAGCCGCTCAAGAAGGTTGTCATTACGGGTAGTCTGGTAAGCCTGTGACAGCGCAGTCAGATAATGGCCCAGCGTATGGCCGCGGATTTCAGTGCTTTCCCAGCCGGGGTATTTTTCGCTTTTTGCCGGCAGCCCCCGGTTCTCGCGGAAGCCGGCAACCAGCCGGTCCAGGTCATAGCCTTTGAGATAAAGCACCTCTTTGGAGAAGGCGTTAACACAATAGGGATCGGTAACCTGGACCTGATCCATCCGGAAATCGTTCAGCAAAGAATGGTCTTTTGTAAGGGGAACGGTGTTGTTTATAGTCATTATTCTAGCTCCTGCCTGTTGAATTATAGGGTTGTCAGCCTGCTTAGCAGACTCGCGTTCATGCTCATACTTTAGCTTATATTTTCAAAGGATCCGTGGTAAATAGTGCAACGTTCGAATTTGTGTGAAAAGGTTAGAAGTATTATTAATCCGGGGACAGACTGAAGGGGAATAGGTATACTGAACCAGAGAAATGTGAATGTAAAAAAGTTAGATGAATGTAGCGGGAGGAGGCTTGCATTAGCGGTTTGGGTGAAACCTGATATTTATATCATGGGGAACGGGAAACAGCTCCTTTTTCATTTGGAAAAATAAAACGTAGAATAGATTATAATCCATTTACGAAATAAGCAGAGTGGCAACTAAGCCCTTACAGAAATCTAGTCTAATACTTTATTTTGACACCATACACTTGTTGTTTTTTTGCCTGTAGCACCCTAAACTCTACGATGATTTATCAAATGAATAATAGAGTAAACGACAAGTGAAAAAATCAAGAGGAATACGATTATTTCATTTATAAATAAATAAACGATTCCAATCATAACAAGCCCTATTACATTGAATAAGAAAAGTCTCTTAAACAACGACCATTCAGCGTTTTTTGTAACAACATAACCAATTAAACTAATCAGAAGATGGAGACCAAATAATATAAGGAAGAACAACACGAAAACAACCGCTCCACCAGGGTCGCTTACGTAGGGAGTCCCAGATACTAAAGGATTATCAACTTTCACTATAAAAAAACTATATAAAAGACTTAACACTAGCGAAACAACCCAAAGATTTGACAACAGTTCCTTTTTCATTTTGTCCATAGAAACGCTCCTAAAAGATGTAATTTATTATATAATAAAGCAAAAATTATCAGGTGCCAAATTTAAAATGAGGAAAAGGTGATGCCAGCAGAGCTGACACCACCCAGTTATTAAAACCAATCAATTCCGAATACTCTGACCATATTACCAATGTATCAATGATGAAGATAGCTAATTCACACCCTGGTTTTAAATACGGTAATTTACATCTAAGACTGTGGAAAGGTGCTACGGTCTATGTTCCAATGGCGTTTGTTGGCCAGTCTCTAGGTGCAAAAGTCTCCTGGGATCAACAGGCCAAACAAGCCATTATTTCCATGAACGACAAGCAAATCGTAGTGAGAATGGATCAGCCAGCCGGCCAGATTACAGCCGCACAGATGATCTCTGAGTCACAGCTTAAGGTGCTGTCTGAACAATTAAACAAAGCCGCCACATTGTCTTTCGTAAAAAGCCTATTTGCTCCTCCTGTAACCTCTGTTATCTACACCAGTAAAACCACAGCAACTATTACCCAATCCGTTATTTTTGGGAATGATATGACGGGAGAAGAAAATTATGTTTATGACCGGCTGGCAAACTTTGTGTACGCCAACGGGTTATGGAAAGTAAACCAGGTAAACTTCACTTTTAGAACAATTCCTAATCTGGGTTATTGAGCACAGAAGAGTTCAAAAAAGAAGCCCCATGATAGAAGCCCTAAGATGGGACTTCGTATTATTAGGTCAGCCAGAAACTTCTGGTTGGCCTATTTTTGTAGTTATTTTGGCGATAGCCGGGAGAACGCGGGGTTTTCTTTGGGAAGTTACCCCAGCGTAGAGCGAGAAGAATCAGGCACATTGGGCCATTTTAATGAAACTGGATATTAGGTGCTGGATTTAAGATCTCACAAGGTTTTGAATTAATCCTTTTGCATCAGATGTATCAAAAGGTTCAATCTTAAAAACCGGTGCCATGTAGGGAATCATTTACCCTTTAACTAAGAAATCTCTTTCTCCTTTAAAAGCTTCCCCTTACGAAATTCCTCAATCTGGGCCTTACTGTCCTCCAATACATCCTTCAACTCCGTCCGTGCACCCCTTTTTCCGTTTATTTAATATATTTCATTCATATATAAAACAATAGCTCATATATTCTAAAAAGGGACCTTTTTTTAAGGTTTTTTCTACTTAATACGCTAATGAATAGTCCGTATTTCGATTATGTTTATAAAATTATTAATAAATTTATATTTACAAGAAATAAAAGTCATGATACCTTGAGGACGGAAACAGAGGCAAGCTTAATAGCCGCTATTGAAAAGGAGAACTGATCATGCCTAGGAACCAAGAGTATGTCAATCCACTGGTAGAGCAACGCGCTGATCCTTGGGTGTATAAGCATTCAGACGGTTACTATTATTTCACGGCTTCGGTACCGGAATATGACCGGATTGAGGTAAGGAGATCGCTGACGCTTGAGGGATTGCCTGATGCGGTGCCGGCAGTAGCCTGGCGCAAGTATGAGACCGGGATGCTTAGTGCCAATATCTGGGCGCCCGAAATTCATTACATCTCCGGCAAATGGTATATTTACTTTGCTGCGGCGCATACAACGGAGACGAAGGAAGGGCTGTTCGATCACCGTATGTATGTGCTGGAGAATGATGCAGTGAACCCGCTGGAAGGTGAATGGACAGAGAAGGGTCAAGTGAAAACTGCGTGGGAATCGTTCGCGCTGGATGCGACAACCTTTCAGCACAAGGGGGTTCTGTATTATGTCTGGGCGCAGAAGGATCCGGAGATTACGGGAAATTCCAATCTCTATATTTCCGAAATGAGTAATCCGTGGACTTTGCAGGGGACGCAGACGATGATTTCCACTCCGCAGTATCCCTGGGAGGTTATCGGCTTCAGTGTCAATGAAGGAGCTGCGGTCATTAAGCGTAACGGGCGAATTTTTATCAGCTACTCGGCCAGCGCAACTGATTACAATTATTGTATGGGGCTGTTGGCAGCCAATGAAGACAGCGATCTTCTCGATGCAGCATCCTGGTCAAAATCACCGGAGCCGGTATTCTGCACATCCGAGGAGAACGGGCAATACGGGCCGGGGCATAACAGCTTTACCGTCAATGAGCACGGGGAAGATGTGCTTATCTACCATGCCCGGAACTATAAGGAGATTACCGGCGATCCGCTGTATGACCCGAACCGCCATACGCGGGCCCAGGTCTTCCACTGGAACCCGGACGGGACTCCGGATTTCGGAGTGCCGGTCAAGGACAGTCAATTGAAGCGGTAAGCAAATAACCCGGAAGATTGCACCTGTAATGGTGTGTATCTTCCGGGTTATTGTTTTAACAGTATACTTTTTTATTTGCCAAGCTGTTGATCAACCTCTTTAACCGGATTCTCGCCTTCATGCTCTTCAACTTTGTGGCTGCTCATGAACCAGCCTGTAGCTGCGATGATAACAAGCACGACATAGAAGGTTGCTTTCCACCAGGTGCTGTGGGCGAAATCCTCGGACAAAACACCCAGGGAAGGGTGAGCCAGCGTAATAACAGCCAGCTTCACGCCGACCCAGCCGACGATGAAGAATGCGGCCACTTCAAGACCGGGACGGGAATGCAGCAGTTTGACGAAGAAGGAAGCCGCGAACCGCATAATAACCAGACCGATGAAGCCGCCGGCAAAAATAACAAGGAACTGTCCGCCGTCTAGTCCGCCGATGTGGCGGATGCCGCTTTCCGGAAGCGCAACTGCAAGGGCTACTGCGGCCAGGATCGAATCGACTGCAAACGCAATGTCTGCTACTTCAACCTTCAGCACAGTGAACCAGAAACTGGACTTCTTTTTATCGACAGCTTGAGAAGTACCGCTCTCATTGGCTTCATCCGTAACCGGCTTCTTAAACAGCACCTTCCGGAATATGTGATTTCCCGCTATAAACAGCAGGTAAATCGCGCCGATAGCTTGTACTTGCCAGATGTCCACCAGATAAGAGATGACAAAAAGTGACCCGAATCTGAAAACAAACGCCCCGGCTAATCCATAAAACAGCGCTTTTTTGCGCTCCTCATCAGGAAGATGTTTTACCATAATTGCCAGTACGAGAGCGTTGTCTGCGGCGAGCAGCCCTTCCAGTGCTACGAGAACGAGCAATACCCAACCGTATTCTAATAATAATCCCCAATCCATTGCTGTTTCCTCCTCATGTGGATGTAAATATCTTTTGAAAATATCTACAGTACCTTATTCTGACCAAATTATATATAAAAAAGACCTTTACCAAACAGATCAGCCTTTGGAATAAAGGTCTAACCTGATTGGTAAAGGTCTCGCTAACAATGATTCATTGCCGATAGAGCCGGAGAATATCCTCATATTCTCGTACTGACGACTTTATCTGATATATAAGCAAGTACAGGTCGTTCACCTATACAATATCTTATATTTCTCACAGAAACGCACACATCTTCATAAGAAGACGGCAACTCGTATCTGCTCGAACAGCTACTCCCCTTTACGGGATATATTAAATTTTATAAGTTGCGTTAATGACTTAGAAGTATCATATATGAGCCATGAGCGAATGTCAATGGCTGTGAGAATAAATATCAATAGGAAATTGGGGTAAATGGAAACGGAAACATGATACGTATAGGTTAGAAAAGATGACATGCGATATGGCGATACTGCAAACATGAGGGAAATAAGAGCTTTTTAAGCTTGGATGTAATTGACGGTACCGGGTATTGAAAATATGATGAGAGTAATTCAAGCGGCCAAGCGAGGTTGTTGTTAGGAAACATAACACAATCGAGATTGTCCTTAACTTAACTGTCGTGTAGTCAATTCCAGAAAGCGAAGGCTAGTAAAACAAATTGATGCTTCCGAAGCGAGTTTTACTCGAAGCAGACCAAGGATGTAATGCTCGCAAAACTAAGCGGATGCTTCCGAAGCGAGTTTTACTCGAAGCTGGATCAGGGAAGTAACGCTCGTAAAACTTTTAGGAGGTGGGAAATGATGCAGCCGTCGTCGTGTATATCAAATGAAGCAGAGGAGGAGATCAGCCGCCACCCTTGCTACAGCGAGGAAGCCCATCGGTTTTATGCCAGGATGCACATCCCGGTTGCTCCCGCCTGTAACATCCAGTGCAATTACTGCAACCGCAAGTTCGACTGCGTCAATGAGAGCAGGCCGGGCGTGGTCAGTGAGGTGCTGTCGCCGGAGCAAGCCGAACGCAAGGTCAAGGGCGTTGCAGCGCAGCTTATGCAGCTGTCGGTGGTCGGTGTAGCCGGTCCCGGAGATCCGCTGGCAAATCCGGAGCAGACCTTCGACACCTTTGCCAGGGTGAAGAAGCATGTACCTGATGTCAGCCTCTGCCTCAGCACGAATGGACTTACGCTTTACCGGCATGTGAATGAGATTCTTGAGCTTGGCATCCGTCATGTAACCATTACGATCAACGCCATTGATCCTGATATCGGCCGTGAAATTTATCCCTGGGTGTTTGATGAAGGGGTGCGGTACGAAGGAAGGGAAGCGGCGGAGCTGCTGATCAGCCGTCAGCTAATTGGGCTTGAGATGCTGGCGAAGCTGGGGATTCTCGTCAAGGTCAACTCCATCATGATTCCGGGGGTCAACGATCATCATCTCCCTGCAGTGTCCAAAAGAGTAAAAGAGCTCGGGGCCACACTGCACAACGTAACACCGCTGATTATCGCACCGGGCAGCCAGTATGAAATGGACGGCCGCAAAGCGCCCCGTCCGAAGGAATTGACTACAATCTGCAGGAACTGCTGGGGCGTGACGGGATGAAGGTCATGCGCCACTGCCGGCAATGCCG
>NZ_LN831200.1:122959-151825 GCF_001368795.1 Paenibacillus ihuae | reverse complement strand
CGTACTCGGTGACGTTGTGTGCGGCGGTTTCGCAATGCCGATCCGTGAGAACAAGGCACAAGAGATCTACATCGTCTGTTCCGGTGAAATGATGGCGATGTATGCAGCCAACAATATCGCCCGCGGGATTCTGAAATATGCTACCAGCGGCGGCGTTAGACTGGGCGGACTGATCTGCAACAGCCGTAACACCGACCGTGAAGATGAGCTTATCATGGAGCTGGCCCGCCGTTTGAACACACAAATGATTCACTTTGTACCACGCGACAATGTCGTTCAGCATGCCGAGCTGCGCAGAATGACCGTTGCCCAGTACAATCCGGAGCATAAGCAGGCCAAAGAATATGAACTTCTGGCCGAGAAAATTCTGAACAATAAAATGCTGACCATTCCGACCCCAATTTCCATGGAAGAGCTGGAAGAGCTGCTGATGGAATTCGGTATCATCGAAGATGAAGAAGCCGCCATCCAGAAGCTGCAGGCTTCCGGACAATAAGCAGTAAACCGGAGTTAGATGGGGAGTTACCGGTGAACGGGAGTGGAGAGACGAAGGTTCACCGGAATAGCTCACAATGGCACAGTAGCCACGCGGGCGGCTTAGGCAGTCTGCACCATGAAAAGGAGGGTCAATAATGGGACTGGATATTGAAGCGAATAAGAAGCTGGTTGAAGAAGTGTTGGAAGCCTACCCCAAAAAAGCGAAGAAAGACCGGGAAAAGCACTTTCAGATCAATACTGAAGAAGCGCAAACCTGCGGCACATGTGCCCTGAAGTCCAATATTAAATCACGCCCCGGTGTCATGACACCGCGCGGATGCTCCTATGCAGGCTCTAAAGGTGTGGTCTGGGGACCGATCAAGGATATGGTTCATATCAGCCACGGACCGATCGGCTGCGGACAATACAGCTGGGGTACCCGCCGCAACTATGCGAGCGGTACGCTTGGAATCGATAATTTTACCGCCATGCAGGTCACAAGTGATTTCCAGGAGACGGATATCGTCTTCGGCGGTGATAAGAAGCTTGAAGTGATTATGCGGGAAATTACCGAAATGTTCCCGCTGGCCAAAGGGATTTCAGTTCAATCCGAGTGTCCGGTTGGTCTGATCGGCGATGATATTGAAGCGGTGTCCAAGAAAATGTCCAAAGAGCTGGAAATGCCGATCGTTCCGGTACGCTGTGAAGGCTTCCGCGGCGTCAGCCAGTCGCTGGGTCACCATATCGCCAATGATGCCATCCGTGATTTCGTGCTCGGTAAAGCGGAGCTGGCCGAAACCGGTCCTTATGATGTCAATATTATCGGTGACTACAATATCGGCGGCGATGCCTGGGCCTCACGGATCCTGCTCGAGGAAATGGGCCTTCGTGTGATTGCCCAGTGGTCCGGTGACGGTACCCTAAATGAGCTGGAAATCGCCCATAAGGCGAAGCTGAACCTGATTCACTGCCACCGTTCCATGAACTACATGGTGGAGCATATGGAGAAGGCTTACGGTATTCCGTGGATGGAATATAACTTTTTCGGACCTTCCAAAACATATGAGAGCCTGCGTGCCATCGCCGCCTTATTTGACGAAACGATCCAGGAGAATTGCGAGAAGATGATCGCGAAGCACAAGCCGGCAATGGATGCCATTATCAATAAATACAAACCGCGTCTTGAAAATAAAAAAGTGCTCCTGATGATCGGCGGTCTGCGTTCCCGCCACACAATCGGCGCTTATGAGGATCTCGGTATGGACATCGTGGCTTCCGGTTACGAATTTGCCCATAAAGACGATTATGAGAAGACCTTCCCGATGATGAAGGAAGGAACGATCATTATGGATGATCCGACCGCCTACGAGCTGGAAGAGCTCGCCCAGAAAATGAATGTTGATCTGGTAGGTTCGGGTGTTAAGGAAAAATACGTGTATCACAAAATGGGTGTTCCGTTCCGCCAGATGCACTCCTGGGATTACAGCGGTCCTTATCACGGCTTCGACGGGTTTAAGATTTTTGCCAAGGACATGGATATGACTGTGAACAGCCCGGTATGGAATCTGATCCAGAAGAAGGAAACCGTCCAAAAAGAGGAGGCGAGCATATGAGTAAGGACAGACTGGACATTCCAGATTACAACACTCTGTTCTCGGAGCACCGGTTCGTGGAGCAGCGGCTGAACAAGCAGCAATTCGAAGCACCCTGCAGTGAGCAGGAAACCGCAGAAGCGCTCGCTTACTCCCAATCTGCCGAGTATATGGAGAAGAACTTTAACCGTAAAGCGGTTGTCATTAATCCTCATAAGGCATGCCAGCCGCTCGGCTCGATTATGGCGGCGCTCGGCTTCGAGAAAACCCTGCCCTTCGTTCACGGCTCGCAAGGCTGCAACTCGTATTTCCGCAGCCATTTAAGCCGCCATTTTAAAGAGCCTACACCGGCCGTTTCGTCTTCCATGACCGAAGATGCAGCTGTATTCGGCGGCATGAGCAATCTGATAGACGGTCTGGAGAACAGTATCGCACTCTACAAACCGGAGATGGTTGCACTCTGTACCACTTGTATGGCTGAGGTCATCGGGGATGACCTGTCCTCCTTTATCGGCAATGCCCGCCAAAAAGGCGTAATCTCCGAAGATTTCCCGGTTGCGTTCTGTAATACGCCGAGCTTCGTCGGTTCGCATATTACCGGCTATGATTCGATGCTGAAAGGCATCCTGAGTTATCTGTATGAACGTTCCGGCCTGAAGGCAACGCCTGGCAGCGGCGAAGAAACAGGAGAGAAGCTGAACGTGATGCTCGGATTTGAGCCTTACACCGGCAATTTTACGGAGATCCGCAAAATCCTGGATGCTTTTGATACCAAGTATACTCTTCTCGGTGATCACAGCGGCAACTATGACTCGCCGGCTACCGGTGAATACGAGTACTACTATGGCGGAACGAAGCTGGCGGATGTGCCTCTGGCCGCGAACGCGCTTGGCACGCTGTCACTTCAGAAGTACACGCTGAAGAAAACCCAGGATTTCATCAGTGAAACCTGGAAGCAGCAGGTCTCCGCACTGTCCACACCACTTGGCATTGCCGGAACCGACAAGCTGCTGGAAGCGATTAGTGAACTGACAGGCCTGCCGATTCCGGCCTCGCTTCTGGAAGAGCGCGGCCGGGTAGTGGATGCACTTACCGACAGCCATCCGTATCTCCACGGCAAGCGTGTGGCACTGGTAGGCGATCCGGACCTGCTGATCGGACTTATCGGATTCTGTATGGAAGTAGGCATGGAGCCTGTGCATATCGTCTGCTCGAACGGTGATGTGGATTTCAATGATGTGAAATTCAAGGAAGAGGCCGAAGCGCTGCTGGCTTCGAGTCCTTACGGCTCAGAAGCTACGGTATATGTCGGAAATGACCTGTGGCATATGCGCTCGCTGCTGCTGACAGATCCGGTTGATCTGGCGATCGGCAGCTCGCATCTGAAATTCGCGGCCAAGGATGCGAAGGTTCCGCTGATCCGTGTAGGATTCCCGATCTTTGACCGTCATCATATGCACCGTTATCCGATCCTTGGATACCAGGGCGCACTGAATCTGCTCAGTCAGATCGTCAATACCGTTCTGGATGAACTGGACCGCAACAATTCCGGCTTCAACTATGATCTGGTTCGGTAAGCAGAATACTTGAATTTTTACAGATTGACTATATGGATAAGTGATGGAAATTACTGAAATTTTCTGTAATCATATTGTATACTTAACATACATCAATTTGAATAAATGTAAAAAAGTAATATCATGCCCGGCGTTCTCTATTTCTCTTCCTTTCGCCTATGCCTCTATTAGCGAAAATAAGGAAATGGGGTAGGCCGGGATTCTTGCTAGTGATGTGTAAGTGCCGTTTCTGATACAGGTTAGCATGTAGGTAGAGTTAGCATCCACCTTTAACGAAGGAGATGAAAGCCGATGGACCCTATTCGAAAAGACGAGTTTGATTCCGAGGCTTGCGGGAGTAAGGCACCCAAATCCAAGCCTTGTCCGCGGCCTAAGCCTGGTGAAGCGGCCGGAGGCTGCTCCTTCGACGGAGCCCAAATCACACTGCTGCCGATTATGGATGCTGCACATCTTGTCCATGGTCCGATTGCCTGTGCCGGGAACAGCTGGGAGAGCAGAGGTACGCTTTCAAGCGGACCCTCGCTTTCCCAATATGGTTTTGCCACGGATCTGAACGATTCCGATATTATTTTTGGCGGAGAAAAGAAACTTAGAGAGAGCATTGACTACATTGCCGGGCGCTTTGCGCCTCCGGCAATATTTGTATATTCGACTTGTGTGACTGCACTCATCGGTGAAGATATGGATGCTGTATGCAAGGAAGCAGGCGAGAGGCTGGGGATACCGGTCATTCCGGTCAACAGCCCCGGCTTCGTCGGCAGCAAAAATCTGGGCAACAGGCTGGCAGGCGATGCCCTGCTGCAGTATGTGATCGGTACGGGTGAACCGGAGCCGGAGTTACCGCCGGGTGTCAATCTAATCGGTGAATACAATATCGCCGGCGAGATGTGGGATATTGAGAAGCTGATGAACAGCGCGGGCATCGCTGTAACATCACGCATTACAGGCGATGCCAGATATAAGGAGATCACTTGGGCGCACCGTGCCAAGGTAAATATGGTCGTCTGCAGCCGCGCCTTGCTCGGTTTGGCCAAGGAGATGGAATCCAGATACGGGATCCCGTATTTCGAGGGTTCCTTCTATGGGGCCAAGGAGACAACGTATTCCTTGCGCCAGATGGCATATCTGATGAATGACCGCGATATGGAGCGGCGGGTTGACCGTCTAACCGAACGTGAGGAGAGCCGTCTGATACAGGATTTACGCCCGTACCGCAAGATTCTGAAAGGAAAAAGAGCCGTGCTGTATACCGGTGGCGTCAAGAGCTGGTCCGTAATTTCCGCTCTGAAGGAACTTGGTGTGCAGGTGGTCGGGGTCGGTACGAACAAAAGCACAGAGGATGATGTGCGGCGGATTGCCGACCGGGTTGGAGATGACACCGAATATATCCCGGAAGGCGGAGCAACCCGTATTCTCAAAACCGTTAGGGAGCGCAAAGCTGACATCATGATCGCCGGCGGCCGCAATATGTATGTAGCCATGAAAGAACAGATCCCGTTCATTGATATCAACCAGGAAAGACATAAAGCTTATGCCGGGTATGAAGGTCTGCTGCGCCTGGCCAAGGAGCTGACCTATTCACTCGCTAATCCGATCTGGAAGCTTGCAGCGAGCCCGGCTCCCTGGGATAAAGAGGTGCCTTATGACCGTTAACAGACGGAACAAACCGGCATCAGTTAATCCGATCAAAATCGGCCAGTCACTCGGTGCCGTACTTGCCCTTCAGGGCTGCTACCGGGCCATGCCGCTGATACACGGCTCGCAAGGCTGTTCAGCTTTTCCTAAGGCGCTGCTGACCCGGCATTTCCGTGAGCCGATTGCTGTGCAGACTTCCGCGCTTCAGGAGATGGATGTTATTTTTGACGCGAACCGCAATCTGGAAGAAGCGCTCAATATCGTGCTGAGCAAACACCGTCCCGACATTATCGGAATTATCGGTACGGAATTGACCGATGTTGCCGGAGTGGATTATGCGACGATGCTCAAGAGCTACAAGCGGGAGCGGAACATGCGGGGAGGGCTGGCATTCTCCGTAGTGCTGCCCGACTTTCGAGGTTCGCTCGAATCGGGCTTCAGTGCGACCGTGGAAGCGATGATTGACGAGATGATCCAGCAGGTAGGGCACCGGGGCTCAAGAACGGTAAACACCCGCCAGATCACCCTGCTTCCGGGATCTTTTCTGACCCCTGCCGATGTGATGGAGCTTAAGGAAATGATCTCTGCCTTCGGGTTTGAGGTCATTGCGGTGCCCGATATCTCCACTTCATTATCCGGACATCTGCTCACCGGCTTTTCCCCGCTGACCCGGGGCGGGGTGCCGCTGGATTCGATGCTGCAGAGCCTGCAGTCCGGACTGACCATCGCCGTTGGAGCCAGCATGGAGCGGCCGGCGAGACGGCTGCACAATGCGCTGGGTACGCCTTACAAAGTGTTTAACGGAGCGATGGGCCTTAAGGCTTCGGATGAAATGCTGCATTTCCTGCACCAGATCAGCGGTGAACCAGTACCGCTGCGCTACTGCTGGCAAAGGGAAAACCTTCTCGACAGCATGCTTGACGCGCACTTCCAGTTCGCCGGGATGTCTGTAGTGTCTGCACTTGAGCCGGATCATCTGTACTCCATATCCGCATGGCTGGAGGAACTCGGTGTGGAGCAGAAGGCACTGATCGCCTCTTATGAGACGCCGGTCGTCGCCGGTATGGAGCGGGAGGTATGGATAGGCGACATGGATGATGCCGAGGTATTGGGCGGGGGCGCAGACCTGTGGATCAGCAATTCGCACGGAATTGCCGGCGCGCAGCGGATTGGAGCCGCGTTTATGCCTGCGGGGTTCCCGGTCTGGAACGAGCTTGGAGCTTATATGTCCGTTTCAGTGGGCTACAGAGGAGCAATGGAGTGGAGTAATAAGGCAGGGAATTTGTTAATGCAGAGGGAGGCTAAATACCGTGAAAGTAGCGTTCGCCACAGATGACGGAAGCCGGGTAAATGCCCACTTCGGGCAGAGTCCGATGTTTGCTGTATATAATGTGACCAAAAATGGCGGCGATCTTGTAGAGCTGCGCAGACTTCCGGTGGTTCTGAACCAGGATGAAGCCGGGAAAATTGAGAGCCGTCTGGAAGCCGTAGGAGACTGCACCCTGATTTTCATTATGCAGATTGGCGCTTCGGCCGCGGCGCGGGTAACACGGCGCAAGATTATGCCGGTAAAGGTTCCGTTCGGAAGCCCCATAGATGAACAGGTGAAGCGTCTGGTCGAAATGCTGCAGGGCAAGCCGCCGATGTGGCTGGCTAAGGTACTGCGGGCGGAAGAAGAAGGCATAGGGGAAGGGGAGGAAGCTGATGGGACCCATGGCTAAGGAGCATTCAGCCCAGATAGAAGGGGCTCTTGCGGGCGGAGCGCTACAGAAACGACGCAGCCGTACCGGCCGGAAGGAGCTGGATCAGGAGACGGCGGATGCCTTTGTCCGCCGGTTATGCAATCTCCTCGATACGGAAGATTTCTTTGGCCGCTATGCCGCGCTGTCGCCGCAGGAGAAGATTGAACAGCAGTTCCTGGCTTCCTCTGAGGATAAAAGCCAGTCCGATTTCAACTGTGCCGTCTCTCCGAAAGTACGCCAGCAGGTTCCGCTGATGTTTCAGGCCATTGCCGGCGTGATGGAAGAAAGAAGCGGCACTATGATCCAGAGTACGGCCGAGATCAACCATGAAGGCTTCGGCCGGGGGCTGCTCTACAGCGGACGTGTCATTCTGGTTCTGAAAAGTCTGCGGGCCGGTTTTCCCTTCCCGTTCACTTCGGAGGAGAAGGTGATCCGGTACGGGGTGGAATGTGTGGAGGAAGGTTTGGCCTTTCTGGCTAAATACAAGGAAGTGACCGCTCTGCACGGCTTGCTTAGCCTGGAGGGCTAGGCGGCAAACAACTAATCAGTCACAGGGGGCGACAGGTATGGAGCAGCTTGCCGGAGGGTTGGAGCTTGAACGGTATGCCCGGCAGCTTAAGCTGCTCGGAGAGAGCGGACAGCAGGCGCTGAAGGAAGCGACGGTGATGGTAGCCGGCATTGGCGGGTTAGGAGGAACGGCTGCGCTGTACCTGGCAGCGGCAGGCGTTGGTAAGCTTATTTTGGCTCATGAAGGAATCATCCTTCCGCCTGATCTGAACCGGCAGATTCTGATGGATAGCGATTCCTTGGGGATGGAGCGGATCAGTACGGCAACAGCGCAGCTGAAACGTCTGAATCCGCATGTGGAAATCGAGGGCTACAATGCCAAAATTGAGTATGATCTTGCCAAACCTTGGGTGGAGAGTGCTGATATTGTGATCGATGCCCGATACGATTTTCCGGAGCGGTATGCCTTGAACCGTCTCTGTGTGGATACCGCTACTCCGATGGTGGAAGCGGCGATGTACGGTTTCGAAATTTCACTTACAACAATGATTCCTGGTCTGACCCCTTGCCTCGAATGCCTCTACCCGGATGTGCAGCCGCAGTGGGAGCCGTTCGGATTTCCAGTTTTGGGTGCCACCTCCGGGATTGCGGGTTGTCTGGCAGCTCTGGAAGCCGTAAAATGGATTACAGGGGTAGGGACAACTTATGCGGGCGTAATGCATCGCTTCAGCTCACTCGACTTCGCCTGTTATAGCGTCCGTATTTCCCGTAATCCGAATTGCGCTTGCTGCGGAGAAGGAGGTAAACCGTGAAAAGTCTCAAGCTATGTGACACGACACTTAGGGATGGTGAACAGGCGGCTGGAGTATCATTCACGCGGGCAGAAAAGCTGGAAATCGCAAAGTTGCTGTCGGAGTGCGGAGTAGAGCAGGCAGAGGTAGGGATTCCTGCCATGGGCAAGCGGGAGCAGGCGGACATCGCGGCGGTCGCGGAACTTGGACTTCCCATGAAGCTGATGACCTGGAACCGTTCGGCCCTTGGCGATATCGACAAGGCGCGGAGCACCGGGGTGAACTGGAGTCATGTGTCCATCCCGGTCTCGGAAATTCAGTTGCAGGGCAAGCTTGGGCTGTCTCCGCTGGAAGGGCTGAATAAGCTGCTTCATGCGGCAGAATACGGGCTCAGGCTGGGCATGACGGTGTCGGTAGGTATGGAGGATTCCTCCAGGGCGGATATGCGTTTTTTGGTTCAGCTGGTGAATGCTTTATATAAAGAGGGTATCCGCAGGTTCCGTTATGCGGATACGGTATCCGCCCATCATCCGGGCCAAATGGCCGAGCGGGTTCATACACTGCTCGGCGCGGTTCCCGCCGATGTGGAGCTGGAGGTACACTGTCATAATGATTTCGGGCTGGCCGTTGCCAACACGCTGAGCGGGATTGAGGCGGGTGCGGTCTGGGCCAGCACAACAGTAGCCGGTATCGGTGAACGTACCGGCAATGCGGCCATGGAGGAAGTAGCCATGGCCTGGCGTCATTTGTACGGCGGCGAATGCGCCATACGGCTGGAGCTGCTCAAAGGCCTGGCGGATAAGGTCATTGCCGCCTCCGGCCGCAATGTCGGGGATGCCAAACCCATTGTGGGACAGCTGGCGTTTACCCATGAGTCGGGAATTCATGTGGACGGGCTGATGAAGGAGAGAGCTACGTATCAGACGTTTGATCCTGCGGAGGTCGGCCGGGCCCACCGCTTTGTGCTGGGCAAGCATTCCGGCAGCGGCGGTGTCGCGCATGTGCTGGAGCAGCGCGGTCTTGAAGTCAGCGCCGATACGGCGGGACTCCTGCTGGAGAAGGTCCGTGAATATGCGGAGGCCCGAAAAAGCAACGTTCCGGAGGTCATGCTGATTCAGTGGCTGATGGAAGAGCAGCAGCGGGCGCAGAATGTGGTCTGAATGAAGTGAAGACGACTAAAGGCTGAAGGTTCCGAAGGATGCTGAAATCTTACAGGTTAAGCAGCGGCAGTTTCCGTTAATGGAGACTCGCCGCTGTTTTTCTCGGAAAATTGACGTAACCATAATTGAAAACTTGCATAGCTTGCAGCAAGCATCTACAATTTTGGCAGGATGAATTCAAAGAGACAGCAAGGAGAATGGAGAGCCATGATGAAGAAGACGATCTTTTTTGATATTGACGGTACAATTTATGATGAAGATAAGGTAGTGCCTGCTTCCACGAAGGAAGCCATTGCCGAACTGAAACGGCTGGGCCATAATGTCGCCATTGCGACCGGAAGAGCCTCTTATATGTTTAAGGAGCTGCGTGAAGAGCTGGGAATCGACTCGTATGTCTCGCTCAACGGGCAGTATGTTGTTTTTGAAGGGAAGGAGCTCTACCTCAATCCGCTGGATACCGGAGCCCTGAAGGAAATTACGCTGTTTGCCGAAAAAAACGACCACCCGGTTGCCTACATCGATGCGCTGGATATGAAGGTGAATGTCGCGGATCATGAGTACATCCACACAAGTATCGGCTCGCTGAAGCTGGCTTTTCCCACGCATGATGCAGAGTATTTCCTGCAGAACGAGATTTATCAGGCGATGATCTTCTGTCCGCAGGAGAACCAGGCGATGTATGCAGAAGCATACCCCGGGTTTAAATTTGTCCGCTGGCATCCGCTATGTATGGATGTGCTGCCAGGCAACGGCTCCAAGGCTAATGGCATAGCCCAGATGATCAAAGCTCTCGGTGTGGCGAAAGAAGATGTCTATGCGTTTGGCGACGGGCTCAATGATGTGGAGATGCTCAGCTTTGTCGGCCATGGAATCGCAATGGGCAACGCGGAGGATGAAGTGAAGGCAGCCGCGTCTTATGTAACCAGTCATGTCAGCGAGAACGGGATTTATGAAGGGCTGAAGCTGGTGGGGCTGCTGTAGGTGGACAGAAAAGGCTAGTGGAGGTTAACCGGACTTGTCCGGTGACCTTGCCTATATTGCAAGCTGCTCCGGGGTGCGCCGTTAGTGCAGTATGGTGCAGGACTTGCTCCGGTGGGGGAGCAGGTATATTTCGCGAGGTACTGCCGCCCCCATACCTGCTGTTTAAGCAACGTTCAGCCGTTTATGCCGGCAGGAGGCATGCTTCTCCCACGCTTTTTCCACACCAGATCGGCTTAATTGCACTTTGTACAACAAAAAACGCCATGTAGCTTCAAGTCATCCCTTTAGTTGCATTCTTACACTTAAACAGTCGTATAAAGCTTGTTTAGCCGAATTGGGCAGTTTTAGTTGCACAGCATACAGTTATATCGAACAGGTGCGGACTTACGGGGTTTTAAATGGTATAAAATACAACTGTATGAGGGGCAAAGGGCTTTCTGTTGCAGAATGTGCAATAGAAAGGCCCTTTTTTGCGTGGAAAAAGCTTTCTATTGTATTTCATACAGCAGATTTGGAGAAAAGTCCGCTATTTGCGCTCCCGGGAAATTTTCTATTGCACAAAATGCAGCAGAAGCTGCTTTTACAGTGATATCGGCATAATCCATTGTACAAAGTGCAATCACGATTAGGATAAGGCAGCTTGTTCCGCAACTAAGTCTGACATGAGGCCGTCAATTACTTATAAAACGAAGCGGATAGGGGGCTGTTAGAGATGAAGATGAGCATGAAGCTGCGGATGCCAGGGATATTACTGCTGCTGCTCCTCGGCTTTGGAATGCTGCTTACCGGCTGCGGCCGGGGCGGGGATACAGAGGAGACTGCGGCCAGAGTGCTTACGGCGGAGGAAATCTCTGCTGCTTTTGCCGGACAGGGGCTGGAGCTGACTAGCGTGGAGGTGCGCGCGGAGAATAGTTTTCAGAGGGAGCTAAAAGGGAGGAAACCGCTGGTTTTCCTGCTGGATGAGCAAGAACTGGTCATATATCAGTTTGCCACGGCCGGGGAACGCGAAGCGGGCTGGGCTGATTTTGAACTACATACAGCCACAGCGGACTTGGTGACTTATAAGGCTTATCAGGAACAGTCGCTGCTGGTTTTTTATATCCATGATGAAGGTATGATCGGCCAGGAGCTGTACCGGCAGGTTGAGAAAACAATACCGGGACTGCTTGAGCTTAAAGCGGACGGAGCCTGACAGCTGGAACTCTGATTTTTGAAAGGGTGTGTGATTGTCTTCCTTCAGGGTGGTTAAGATATATTAATATATCTAACACGGGCAGGAGCCGGAGAAGCGGAGGAGAGTCCAAGTGAATCCAAAATGGTGGAAAGAAAGCGTCGCGTACCAGATTTATCCGATCAGCTTCATGGACAGTAACGGTGACGGGATCGGTGATTTGCGCGGGATTATATCGAAGCTCGATTATTTGCAGGACCTGGGTGTAGATGTCATATGGGTATGCCCGATTTATAAGTCACCGAACCATGACAACGGCTATGATATCAGTGATTACTGCGATATTATGAAGGAATTCGGGACGATGGAGGATTTTGACGTGATGCTGCGGGAGATGCATTCCCGGGGGATGAAGCTGATGATGGACCTGGTATTGAACCACACTTCCCACCAGCATCCATGGTTCATAGAATCGCGGAGCTCGAAGGACAACCCCAAGCGGGACTACTATATATGGCGGAAAGGTAAAAATGGCGGCCCCCCGAACAACTGGGAATCCTATTTCAGCGGTTCGGTGTGGGAGCTTGATCCGCAGACGGATGAATATTATCTGCATCTATACTCCAAATATCAGCCCGATTTGAACTGGGAGAACCCAGCGGTGATCGACAAGCTGCATGAAATGGTGCAGTGGTGGCTGAAAAAAGGCGTCGACGGCTTCCGGTTTGACGCGATTGCCCATATCGTGAAGGCGGAGGGCTACCCGGATGCCCTGAATCCCGGCGGAACGGCAACCGTACGCGCCTATGATATGTTCTCAAACCTCGCGCATGTGCACACGCTCCTGCAGAATTTACATGACAAGGTGCTGTACTTCTACGATATTATGACGGTCGGGGAGACGTCGGGCCTCGGACCGGAGCAGGCGCTGGATTATGTCGGCGACGGACGCCGCGAGCTGAATATGACCTTCCAGTTTGAGCATATGAATCTGGATTGTGCGGCTCCGGGCGGAGGGAGATGGGATACCATCCCCTGGAGTCTGCATGACCTCAAAAAAATCATGAGCAACTGGCAGACCGTTCTCCATAACCGGGGGTGGAATGCCAATTATTTGTGCAATCATGACCAGCCGCGCTCGGTATCACGGTTCGGTAATGACCTTTACTACCGAATTCCTTCAGCCAAAATGCTGGCGACCTTCATTCATATGCTGGAGGGGACACCGTATATTTACCAGGGTGAAGAAATCGGCATGACGAATGTGGCCTTCGAGTCCATCGATGATTACCGGGATGTGGAAACGCTTAATTACTATGAGGAAAAGCGTACCCAAGGCGTCTCTGAGGCTGACATCATGGCGGCGATCCACAAAAAAAGCCGGGATAACGCCCGCACGCCGATGCAGTGGGACGCCAGTGAGGATGGCGGCTTCACCACAGGCGTACCGTGGATCCGCGTGAATTCGAACTTCCGTGAGATCAATGTGGCCAGTGCGGTAAAGGACCCTGATTCGATCTACAACTACTATAAAAAGCTGATCCAGCTGCGGAAAAAGCATCCGGTCATTGTCTACGGTGAATACGCGCTGCTGCTGGAGGACCATCCGGAGATTTATGCTTATACCCGGACCCTGGAGGATCAGCGTCTCCTGGTCATTCTGAATTTCTTTGAGCATGAGCCGGTATTCGAGCTGCCTGCGGATTTTGCGGCCGGGAAGCAGGAGCTGCTGATCTCCAACTACCCTCCTGTTAAAGAAGAGGATCTGACCCGGCTGAAGCTTCGGCCTTATGAAGCAAGGGTATATTTAGAACGGCATAGATGAGTTCATTGAGAAGAGTAGGCCTACCGCGTGAAATATGGCGGAAAGGCGACTCTTCTTTGAGTTTACAGGGAAAAGGGGTTACAATCGTAACCATATTATACATAGAGAGATAATTGCAGGAGTGCGGGAGGAGAAGGAAGATGAGTGAATGGTACGAGAAAAGCTTCGGAGAAGATTATTTGATTGTATACCGGCACAGGGATTTCTGCGGAGCCCGGCATGAGGTGGAGCAGATGATCGGCTGGCTGGAGCTGCCGCAGGGAGCAAAGGTCCTGGATCTATGCTGCGGCATGGGCCGCCATTCGCTGGCGCTTGCCGAAGCGGGTTATGAGGTAACAGGCGTTGACCTGTCCGAAACCCTGCTGCGTGAAGCCCGTGCCCAGGCTGGTGCCGGGGCAGTGACCTGGGTGCAGTCCGATATGCGCAGCCTGCCGCTCCCCGGCGGTTTTGATGCAGTAGTTAATCTGTTTACTTCATTCGGCTATTTTGAGGAGGATGAAGAACAGGTGAAGGTGCTGCGCGAAATTTACCGTATGCTGGAGCCAGGCGGCAGGTTCATTATAGATTTTCTGAATCCGGCGTATGTCATCCGCCATCTTGTACCGCATTCCACGCGTGAGGACGGGGATAGTCTGATTGACGAGTCCCGCCGGATTGAAGACGGTTATGTGAAGAAGGATATCCTCCTTACCTCCCGAGGGGATGATACGCCCCGTAAGTATCACGAGCGTGTGAAGCTCTATCCGTTGGAAACGTTCCGCAGGCTGATTGCCGCCGCCGGGCTGGAGCTTCAGGATGTGCATGGCGATTACGATGAAGGGGAGTACGATGAGGAACATTCGAAACGGATGATCTTCGTTGGTGTCCGTCCTTAGATGGTTTCAGGCAGAAGACTCAAAGAGGGCGGTGAAGGAGCCATGCGGAAGGCACAGATAAAGGCTTGGGAGAGCGGCATCCTTCAGGTATCCGTGCCGATGGATCCGCCGCTGCGTCAGGTGAACTGTTATATTGTGACAGAGCCGGAGGGCGGCATCACGGTGATTGACCCCGGTCCCCATACGCAGGAGGCGGAGCTGGCCTGGGAGGGCGTGCTGGACGAGCTGGATTTATCCTGGGACCATATACAGAAAATTGTGGTTACCCATCATCATCCTGACCATTACGGACTGGCGGGCTGGCTGCAGTCCCGCAGCGGCAGCCGGGTATGGATGTCGGAGAGGGCCCACGCCGAGGCCGGGATGTCCTGGGGCGGGGTAGCGACTCTTAATGAGGCGCTGCCGCTGCTGTTCCTCCGGCACGGTATGCCGGAGGAATGGATCCGGGGGATCAGGGAGCATCTGGTGAGCTTCCTGCCCCAGGTTACCCCGCAGGCGGAGATCAGCTATATTGACCTTGCGGTGCCGCTTGTAATGGGCGGCCGGGAGTGGACGCCGGTTCTGACCGGCGGGCATGCGCCGGGTCATGTGTCTTTGTATGAGGCCGGCAGCGGGCTTGTGTTCTGCGGCGATGCAATTCTGCCGCAGATCTCGCCCAATGTCGGCCTGCAGCCGGGCAGCGATCCGCAGCCGCTGCAGACGTTCCTTGCGGGGCTGCGCGCGCTGCGCAGCCTCAGGGTGAGCCGTGCGTTCCCGGGCCACCGGGAACCGTTCACGGCGTGGACGGAGCGGGCGGACAGCCTGCTCCGGCACCATGAAGAGCGGCTGGATACCGCCGCTCAGCTGCTGGACAGCGGCCCGCTCAGCGGGTTCGCGGTCTGCGAAGCGCTGTTCCGCAGCCGCGTGTCCAGCGCGCATCAGATGCGCTTCGCCATGAGCGAGGCGCTGGCGCATCTGACCGAGCTGGTGCGCCGGGGGCGGGCAGCGGAGCTTGCGCCTATGCCCGGCGGGCCGGTCCTGTTCGCGGCTGCGGACAGGTAGGGCGGGCTGCGCTCTGCCCGGCGGCGGCCCCGCCACCCGCGGCAAGTATACATGCACAGCCAAAAGCCATGCCACAGAGCACCGGGAGCATCCCGGCCGGTTCATGTGGCCATGGCTTTTTTAGTTAGCTCAAGTCAGTCCGTTTAACTGCACTTCGTACAGTAAAAAGCAGCAAAAGTTACACCCATAACACTGTAATTGCATTCCGTGCTATTAAGTATACGGGAAAAGGCTCAGAAGCAGCGCAAGCAGATTTTTAGTTGTACCAAGTACAATTAAAGCTGATTTACAGCCTTATTTGCTTGATTTAATTGCGCAAAGTACAACTAAATGAATCGCCCGGTTACTCCAGCCCATCCTCCGCCGCCAGCTTTCTGGCGGCTTCTTCGGCATCCTCCGGGGCATGCGGGAGGCCGAGCTCCTGCTCGCGTTCCGCTTGCTTGCGGTGGGCAATGCGGCTGCTGGCGGCAGCGGCCACTGCGCCGACGATGTCGTCCAGGTAGGTGTGAATCTGCCCGGTGGTTTTATCGTTCAGCCGCTCCAGCACACCGGGCTTCAGCTTGTCCACGTAACCATAGTTGGTGAAGCCGATGCTGCCGTATACGTTCACAATGGAGAAGGCAAGGATTTCATCCACTCCGTATAAGCTCTCATCATTTTCGATCATATCCTGCAGCGGGGTGAACAGCTTGCCTTCCTCTGCCAGCACATCCAGCTGAATCCCGGTCAGTACCGCATTCTGCACTTCGCGTTTACTCAGCACCATTTCTACGTTATGGATACATTCCTCGATCGTCAGATTCGGATAATATTTTTGCTGCAGAAACAAAACAAGCTCAGCGATCTCTTCTATCGTCACGCCGCGCTTATGCAGCCAATACTTGGTCGCCTCGGCAACCGCTTTGCTGTTAAGACTGTAAGGGTTTTTGATATTCGCCATACTCATCAGTCACCTCATCGGAAGGATAGGTTGATTATTTGAATTGCCACTATTATAACGGCTGCTGCTGCGGTTGTCTAAAATGCAGGAAGCCTAGTGAAAGCTTGCAGGACTTACAGGCACTTGCGGCATTGCATTAGTTTTTGGAGCTTGTCCGTGTAATAGGATCTGCTTTGTCCAACAATTTAGGATAAGCCGTTGTTATTTTTTGGGCACAGGGCTCGTATACATAGCAGTACAAACTGATCTTAGCATTGAAAGGGGTAATGATTCATGAAGCATATGAACACAGTCCGCGGGTTGTCTGCGGCTTGTCTGCTCACGGTTCCCATTCTTTTGTCCGGCTGCGGCCTGTTCGGCTCGGAATCGGCATCGGTTGATCCGCCGCCGGGAGAGATTGAGGCGCAAATGCTGGAAGTCAGTGACAGCACAACGCTCGATACCGGGGTGTTTGGGCCTGTTGCCGGTGAAGGAACCGCAGCGGAAGGCAGTACTGCGGATAAAGCGGAAGCTGCCGCACCCGGGGAACGGACTACCGTGTTTCTCAAGGACGCTAATGGTCTGCTAGCTCCGGTATCTCTTGCCCTTCCGGACGGCGATAATGCGGCAATGCTGAAGGATTCACTCACTGCGCTGGTGAGCAAAGGGCCGTATGCATCCGCATTGCCGGAAGGCTTCCAGGGCGTGCTTCCGGCAGGGACAGAAGTGAAGAATGTCTCCGTGGACAAAGACAAACTGGCCGTAGTTGAATTTAACTCGGCGTTTAACGACTACAAGGCTGCCGATGAACGCAAGGTCCTGGAAGCCATCACCTGGACATTGACCGGCCAGGAAGGCATTCAGGGTGTACAGCTCTGGGTAGACGGTAAAAAGCTTACAGAAATGCCGCTTTTGGGCACACCGCTGGATCGTCCGCTGTCACGCGCCTTCGGGATCAACCTGCCGAAGAATGGCCCGATGCAGATGAACCTGAGCGCGGTTACGGTATATTTCTCCGCAGCTACGCCTGACGGTACCCACCAGTATTATGTTCCGGTCACACGTTTTGTACCCGCCGGAGAGGACAAGGTGAAGGCGGCACTGGGAGAGCTGATCGCCGGACCGGAGTCTACTAACGGCCTGGAGACGGCAATGACCGGGGGAACGGTGTTAGATTCCGTGGAAGCCGGGCAGAATGGGGTAGTTACCGTATCCCTGACTGACGATATGTTCACAGACGGCAAAAATGTGCCGGAGGAAATGCTGGAATCCGTGGTGCTGACGGTAGCGCAAAATGCCGAGGATGCTCCGGTCCAAATCCGCCTGAACGGACTTGAGACGGTCACCGGAACCAACAACGTGGACTATGGCAAGCCGGTCTCTGCTCCGGAATATGTGAACGCGCTGCCGCTGTAAAAGATTTTATCAGGGCTAAAAGATGCTTTTGTGCCTGCTCTTTGATAGAATAAAGTTTGCTAAGCGAAAAACGGATAACGTCCTTCCCTGGATGTTATCCGTTTCTCGCTCAAAGTAGAGAATATACATCCCGCTAGGCGGGAACTTTCATCACAACTTTAGCTATTCAAGATGCAGGAGGAAGAAAACATGAGATCAAACGGACGTAACGACGACCAGCTCCGGCCGCTGACAATAACCACCCAAACGAATAAATATGCTGAGGGATCAGTTCTGATTGAAATGGGAGACACGAAGGTCATCGTCACCGCTACGGTGGATGAGAAAGTCCCGCCGTTTCTGAAAGGACAAGGCAAAGGCTGGGTAACCGCTGAATATTCGATGCTTCCCCGGGCGACCCAGACGCGCAACCAGCGTGAGGCGGCACGCGGCAAGCTGACCGGACGGACGATGGAGATCCAGCGGCTGATTGGCCGGGCGCTTCGTTCCGTAGTCAATCTTCAGGCGCTCGGCGAGCGCAGCATTACGCTGGACTGCGACGTTATCCAGGCGGACGGCGGCACGCGGACAGCTTCGATCACAGGCGCTCTTGTGGCGATGGCGTTTGCCATTAACAAAATTGCGCTGCAGCATAAGCTGAGCGTTTTCCCGATTACAGATTATCTGGCTGCGATCAGCGTCGGTGTGGTGGGCGACAAAACGCTGCTTGATTTGAACTATGAAGAGGATTCCAAAGCAAAAGTCGATATGAACGTAGTCATGACCGGCGGCGGGGCATTTGTTGAAGTGCAGGGCACCGGCGAAGAGCGGCCGTTCACCCGCCAGGAGCTTGACCAGCTGCTAGGTCTTGGGGAGAAAGGCATCTACGAGCTGATTGCCGTGCAGAAGGAAGTGCTCGGTCCGATCGCGCTCAAAATCCCTTCCGGCCAGCCTGGCCAAGAGGTGTAGCATGAACGCCGGCGGTGGAATTCTGATTGTCGCAACCAAAAATAAAGGTAAGGTCCGTGAGTTCCAGCATGCCTTTGCGCCGCTTGGACTGACCGTGAGGAGTATGTTCGACTACCCGCAGCTGCCGGATGTAGTGGAAGACGGGACAACCTTTGCCGAGAATGCATTCAAAAAATCCAAAGCGGTCGGCGAGGCCCTCGGGCTGCCTGTACTGGCCGATGATTCCGGTCTCTGTGTCGATGCGCTGGGCGGCCGCCCGGGGGTCTACTCGGCGCGTTATGCCGGAGAGGACGCCCGGGATCAGGATAATAACCTCAAGCTGCTGAGCGAGCTGGAAGGACTGAAGCAGGGTGAGGATACCGGCCAGCCGCTGCTCAGTCCCGCCCGTTTCGTCTGTGCCTTGTCGCTTTATGATCCGGCGGACGGCCAGGAGCTGACGGCGGAAGGCACAGTGGAGGGCTGGATTACCTCTGAGCCGGCGGGTGGCGGAGGGTTCGGCTATGATCCGCTCTTTTACCTTCCCGAGTATGAGAAGACGATGGCTGAGCTGACGCTGGAAGAGAAGCAGAAGATCAGCCACCGGGGAATGGCGCTTAGGCTGCTGACAGATAAGCTGGCCGCGAAGCAGCGGATGTAGCGGGTGTTACGGCTGCGGGTAAGATCACAGTAAGCGTTGCACCTAAATCTATTTGTACCAATCAGAGGCCCTATCTGCAGTCAGTCAGGTGGGGCTTCTTTGTGTCCTATTGTGGAAATTGTAAGGCGTTTTTGCAGAAATGCGGCTCTGTATTCATAAGCTTCCACCAGCTGAAATATAATGATGATGCCGCTGCCCGGTTTTTAACATTTATGGAACGTAAGTGCCTTTGATTTCGTTATAGTAGTATATAGCGGAAGGTGGTGGGTCACCGATGGATGTCTGGGCGTTATGGTTAATCATTGCCGGCGTCTTGTTTGTTGTAGAAATGTTTACGTTTACATTTTATTTGTTATGGCTCAGTATCGGAGCTTTGGCGGGCGGTGTGGCAGCAATCTTGTTTCCGGAGGCAATATTCCTGCAGGTGGTAGTAGGTTCATTTGTTGCTTTAGGGCTGACGGTATTTACCAAACCTCTGGCCGCCAGACTCCGGAGTTCCCGGGGGTTCAAGGATACCGGGACGGAGATCGTCGGCAGACAGGGGCTGGTCGTGGAACCGATTGTGCCGGGGCGTTACGGGCAGGTCAAAGTAGGCGGTGATACGTGGAGTGCAACGTCCACAGAAGCGCTGGGCAAGGATCAGAAGGTTATCGTTGTTAAAAGAGGTACCACGATTATTGAAGTAGAACGATGGGGGGACACGTACTGATGGAATTAGCCATTTTAGGAATTATCGTTGTCGTTGTCGTAGTATTTATCGCACTGACGATCAAAATCGTTCCGCAGCAAAGGGTAGGCGTTGTCGAACGGCTCGGGAAATTTAACCGCCTGCTTACACCGGGTCTGAACATCCTTATTCCGGTTATCGATCAGGTACGGACGTACCATGATTTGCGGATTCAACAGGCCAATGTGCCGCCGCAAACGGTCATTACGAAGGACAACGTACAGGTGCAGATTGATACGATCATCTTTTATCAGGTGGTAGGCCCCGAAGAAGCGACTTATGGGATCTCCGATTATGTATACGGGGTACGCAACATCTCCACGGCAACAATGCGCCAGATTATCGGGAAGCTTGAGCTGGATGAAACCCTGTCCGGCCGGGAAAAAATCTCCTCGGATATCCGGCTCGCCCTGGATGAAGCGACGGAAAAGTGGGGCGTACGGATCGAACGCGTGGAGGTCATTGATATTAAGCCGCCGCTCGATATCCAGGAAGCGATGGATAAGCAGATGAAGGCAGAACGCAGCAAACGTGCGATTGTCCTTGAGGCGGAAGCCGCCAAGCAGGATATGATCCTGCGCGCAGAAGGCGACAAGCAGAGCAAGATCCTGAAGGCTGAAGGTGACAAGGAAGCGCGTATCCGTCAGGCGGAAGGCTTGCGGCAGGCGCAGGAGCTGGAAGCGCTCGGTCAGGCCAAGGCGATTCAGGCAGTGGCGGAAGCAGAGAAATCGCGTATCCAGCTGATCAGCACCGCAGGGCTGGATGAGCGGGTGCTGGCGTACCAATCCTTTGATGCGGTGAAAGAAATCTCCAAGGGAGCAGCCAACAAAGTGTTCCTGCCGACCAGCGCTGTCGAAACGCTTGGCAGTCTGGGTGCAATCGCTGAGGTGTTCAAGGCCAGCAAGGAGAGCAAATAAGCAGGAGGTTTTACAATCGCGGCACATTCCGTTAAAGTAAAAGCAAACCTAAATTAACTGTGGATGCTTATGCAGCACAACTTTAAGGAGAAGATACTGTGACGCAAAAAGATATTTCTCCGCTGGTGGAAGCGCTGGGGCTGCAGCCTCACGTTGAAGGCGGATGGTACAAAAGACTTTGGAATTCTTCCTTCGAAATCCCGCACGAAACCCTTGGCGGCAGCTACTCAGGTCCAAGAGCCTCAGCGTCGTCTATTTATTTCCTGCTTCACCCGGGCGAAGCTTCGGAATGGCACACTGTGCTCTCAGATGAAATCTGGCTGTGGCATTCCGGCAGTCCGATTGTGCTCAGTCTCGGCGGCAGCGGCGAACAGCCGGAGAACGTTACTGAGGTCGTTCTCGGCATTGACGTTGCAGCCGGCCAGCAGCCGCAGGTGGTCATTCCGGCAGGTGTCTGGCAGGCGGCACGGCCGCTTGGCGATGAGCCGGTGCTGGTCTCCTGCATCGTATCGCCGGAGTTTCATTTTGACGATTTCAAGCTGATCGAAAAGTAAATAAGTGGGGTGGAGCGTCTACTGTGATTGCAGTGGCGCTCTTTTTTTTGAGGTGCGATCCGCGCTTTTGGCGGTACCGCAGCAATCTGCTATACTGTTCTTTGCATCCGGCTGATTACACAGTCTCTATAAAGGTTAAGGAAGTTTGATCAAACTATTCAAGCTTGGAGGGTGAACCATGAGCGAAATGAACGGACCGTTTACAGGTGGGCCTACATTGAATGACGGAGTAACGATGCCGTGGCTGGGTCTTGGGGTATGGCAGACCAAAGACGGCGAAGAAGTCATCCATGCGGTGAAGACGGCTATTGAAACAGGTTACCGCAGCATTGATACAGCGGCCGGATATAATAATGAAGAAGGTGTCGGACAAGCCATCCGGGAATGCGGGGTGCCCCGGGAAGAGCTGTTCATCACAACCAAGGTGCGCAATCCCGATCAGGGCTACGAATCCACGCTGAAGGCCTTCGAGGTGAGCCGGAAGAAGCTGGGGCTGGATAGGATTGATCTGTATCTGATCCACTGGCCGGTGGCCGGCAAATACCGGGATACCTGGAAAGCGCTGATCCATCTGCAGAAGGAGGGGCTGGTCAAATCGATCGGCGTCAGCAACTTTCAGACGCATCATCTGCAGGATATTATTGATGACACCGGAGTGGTGCCTGTAGTCGACCAGATCGAATTCCATCCGCTGCTGACCCAGCGTGAGGTGCTGAAATTTGCTAAGGCGCATGACATTCAGGTTGAGGCCTGGAGTCCCCTCATGCAAGGCAATCTGGATGTGCCGCTGCTGAAAGAATTGGCGGAACGATACGGCAAAACTGTCGCACAAATTGTGCTGCGCTGGGATTTACAGCAGGGTGTGATCACGATTCCGAAATCGGTGCATGCCGAGCGGATCGTCGAAAATGCCGGATTCTTTGACTTCACCCTGAGTGACGATGACGTCAAGGCGATTGAGGATTTGAACCAGAATCACCGGTTCGGTCCGGATCCGGATAACTTTAATTTCTAAACCGGATCAATCGCGGCTGTTGGCTGTAATAAAAGACAAAGAGCAAGTCACAGGAATGTGACTTGCTCTTTATTTGTCTTGCTCGGATAAGTGGAGCAACTGTTAAATTCTCTCCCTTTGCCGTTTACAGCCTGGGCGGTTGGCTGCGGCGTCTGCCGAGGGTCCGCATCAGCAGGACACCATGTAGAATGACCAGCATACTGCAGACCATCGCCATTACCTCAGCAGCCTGGTCGCTGGCGGTCAGCAGATCAAAAATGCCATGCCATACGATGACAGGAAGGATGCTCCAGCGGCTTCCCGCACAGATCCAGGCCAGCACGACTGAACCATAAGTCAGGCTGATCGCCCAGCCTATGATCCCAAATCCCATTCCAAGGTAGCTTTCGTTGAACCAGAAGGCAGGCAAATGCCAGGCCATCCAGATCAGCGCCACCAGCAGAGCAGAGGTGAACAGGGAGTAGCGCTTATGCAGCGCGGGCAGCAAATAACCGCGCCAGCCGCTCTCCTCACCGATACCGAAGGTCAGCATCCATATCCCTGAGGTCATCCAGATATTAAACTGCGGCGGAAGATCGGAGGTCAGGCCGAACCTGTGCATATCCGGCATACTCCCCGTGATTAGTGTATGGGCCAGCACGGCGACCGCCCCGTAAGCAAGCGGCAGACCTGCGGCAATCGCCAGCCACCTTTTAGGGAAAGCGAGAGAAAATGCGGTTTTGCTCCAAGCGGCAATTCCTCCTCCACCCGGCAGCTGCAGACTGATCAGGGTACCGAGCAGCGGCCCGAAGGAGCCCAGATAGAACTGTCCGGGCAGCACCGGTATACCGGCTGCAAACTGCTTATTCAGCAGGAGCGGCAGCCAGCACAGCCAGGTGAATCCAAAGGCGACAAGCATAAAGGGAAGCAGTTTTTTTGCGGGCGGAGCAGCCGGTTTTACAGAGGTTGGCATAAAGGACAATACCCCTTTAACGAAGATATGTTTATCTATAGTTGTAGAGGTTTTTATCCTATCCCGCTGTGGGAATAATCACGGGCATCCTCCTTTAACCGATCGAAACGTTGTACGTTTTCAGCCAGAGATTTACCTGAGCCAGATAAGCGAACAGCTGCGGTCCGGACATCAGCTGGCCGAACCAGGGCAGATTGCTCGACGATTCCGGCGATGCCGCGATTTCGCGGATTTTGGCCGGATCGATGAACGGCAGGATCGGAGAGGAGGAATCATCGAGAATACTCAGCATCTGTGTACGTACGGCGTTTAAATAAGCGGGATTATGGGTTTTGGGATAAGGGCTTTTTTTACGGTAGAGCACATCATCCGGCAGTACGCCCTCCAGCGCTTTGCGCAGAATGCCTTTTTCGCGGTTGCCGACGGTTTTAATTTCCCAGGGAATGTTGAACACATACTGCACCAGCCGGTGATCGCAGTAAGGGACACGGACTTCAAGCCCTACACCCATACTCATCCGGTCCTTGCGGTCCAGGAGCGTAGGCATGAACCGGGTAATATTGAGGTAGGACATCACGCGCATTTGCGCCTGTTTGCCGGTCTCCCCGTCAAGCTTCGGAACCTCAGCCACGGCATCGCTGTAACGGTCGCCCAAATATTCCAGCGGACGTATCCATTCCCTGACTTCGGGCGACAATAGTTCTGCGCGCATTTTGGGGGCCACAGACCAGGGGAACGTCCCGGAGGACAGCATCTCTTCCCGGTGGAACCAGGGGTATCCGCCAAAAATTTCGTCAGCCGCTTCCCCCGAAATGGCTACGGTCGCATTCTTTTTAATTTCCCGGCAAAATAAATACAGCGACGAATCCACATCGGTCATCCCTGGCAAATCGCGCGAGTAGAGGGCATTATCCAGCGCCGACACCAGCTCCGGGGTATCAAAAGCGACATAGTGGTGATTGGTGTTCAGTTCATCAACCATCCGCTTAATCCACGGCCCGTCTGCTCCGGGCTGGAAGGTATGGCTTTTGAAATGCTTATCGTTATCGACATAATCGACGGAATAAGTGTCCACCTGTCCTTGGCCGCTGCGGTTGTAATAATCAACGGCGAGCGCGGTCAAGGCGCTGGAATCCAGGCCGCCGGACAGCAGGGAGCAGACCGGAACGTCGGAGACGAGCTGGCGCTCCAGCGTATCCTGCAGCAGTTCGCGCACCTTGGCGGCTGTTTCATCGACATTATCGGTGTGATTGTAGCTCTCCAGTTCCCAGTAAGCATACTTACGGATTCCATTCCGGTTATAAATCATGGCATGACCCGGGCGAAGCTCGAATATATCTTTGTATACACCCTGTCCCGGTGTGCGGGCCGGACCGATGATGAAGATTTCTGCCAGACCTTCCGGTCCGACCTTCGGCTGAACCTTGGGATGCTGCAGCAGCGCTTTGGGTTCAGAGCCGAAGACAAACACATCATCCACCTGGCTATAGAACAAGGGTTTCACGCCAAGCCGGTCACGTGCCAGAAACAGATGCTCGCGTACGCTGTCCCAGACTGCAAAGGCAAAGATTCCGTTCAGCTTCTCGGTGCAGTCAGGCCCCCATTCCATGTAGGCGTGGAGCAGAACCTCCGTGTCACACTGGGTCAGGAAGCGGTGCCCGCGCTGTTTGAGCTCGCTTTTGAGCTCGCCTGCATTATACAATTCGCCGTTATACACAAGGGCATAGACCTGTTCGTCATGACGGGCGATCATCGGCTGTGCGCCGTTCTCGGGGTCAATCACGCTGAGCCTGCGGTGTCCAAGGGCACAAGGCCCTGATATCCACGTTCCGGCCGCATCGGGTCCGCGGTTGGATAAGGTTTCAGTCATTTTTACGAGCAGCTGCGAGTGCTGTGTTAGGTCGCCGCGCCACTGGATAAATCCGGTTATTCCGCACATGTCGTTTCATCCTCTCTTTTTGTGCGATTGTTGTCCAAATATAAGAATGGATATGCTTTACGCAAAAAAATGATCCTTATATTTTCGCTGAAACGGTTGTGGTCCTTTGGAGACGGCGCAGCCGGTTCCACTTGTTTCTTTTTTGCCAAGTAATACAGATATATGCCGATTGAAGGGATAAAATGTATGTCCTTATCCGAACACTAGGGAGAGGGAAATTTGCCAGGAGGGATGATGACAAGTGTATTACATTAAAGACGCCAAAATCCGCAGAATGACCGAATATGACGGTGCGCCTTGTGCCGAAGTAGGGGTATTGCCGGGAGCTGTAGGCGATTCCGCGCTTTTGGTGTACATTGTTGAAGACCAGCGTGAGGAAGGGTACGAAATTGTGCGCATTCTGACGAATGATGCGGACACCGAAACCGATTGGTTTGATAACAATATGCATGATGCCTTCCAGGATGTGACAGTCAGCGCGTTTACCGGCAGTATTGTCATGAGTCCGGAGGATGAGCGGTCCAAGTTCCAGCGCGAGCTGCTCATCTTCGGCCATCTGAAAAAACAGCTGGAGGAGCACTTCCGGCAAGTTACGCCAGGACGGCATTAAGGGCTGCAGCATAAGCTGCTGCCTCTGCTCCGGCAGCGGAAAGCGGGGAAAGTAAGCGGTGCTCTGCGCCGCTTCATCCGCTGCCGGGGGCAGAAATTGTTTTTTCTTTGTCTCCAGCCTTGAAAAATTATCTCAATGAGGTATAATAAATAACGTTGCGTTAATACATAGTGTTAATAATCAGTCCTGTCGTCGACATGTCCCGGTAGCTCAGTTGGATAGAGCATGCGCCTTCTAAGCGCACGGTCGGGGGTTCGAATCCCTTCCGGGACGTCACCAAAACAGCCTTCCTTCGGGAAGGCTGTTTGTGCGTCCGGGGGATGAGAAACCCGGGTGGGGGGGCGTTGGAGCATAAGCATCGTTAGGATGACATCGCAATCAGCCCGAAAGGGCTGCATCCCTTCCGGGACGTCACCAAAACAGCCTTCCCCCGGGAAGGCTGTGTGTGCGTCCGGAGGATGAGAAGCCCGGGTGGGGCGTTGGAAAGGTCTTTTTTTACGTCCGGAAGTTATAAATGTACTTTGTGCAGTTAAAATTATCTTTTTGCCCGGTGAAACTAGTCTAACTGCACTTTGTACATTTAGATTTCCTTGAATCGCAAGTAAAGGTCAAATTCATCAAATTTAACTGTATGAAATACAATAAGATTCAAAAGCGCCTATTTCCTCCGATTCTAGTTGTACGAAATACAATTGAAATTCGCTGCGCTGTATCCCCGATTCATCACACGCTTATACTTTAACCACAGGCACCATCAAGCAAGCTTTCAGCACCCGGGTCTCCTAGTATGCCAGTGTCTCATCCGCTAACCTCCTTAGCTCCCCGGTCTCTCGGCTATATTTTTTGAGTAACTCTGTTTATCTCCAGTACTACTAGCTTGACAGTCGAATTATCTTACAGTTCCCTCAATTTACCCTCCACTATAAACATATTTCGTATCCGTCTGACAAAAGCTCTGACGCTACATCCGTTCCGGCTTCGGCAGTCCCAGCACCTCCAGCACATCCCCCAGCGTCTCCTGGAATTTGTACGTTAGCCAGAGGCGGAAGGAGATCCGGGCAGCTTCACCTTTTAGGATCGGGCAGGCTGAGTAAAAGTTGTTAAACAGTGAAGCCAGAGTATGCGCATAGTTGCAGATTGAATTCGGCGTCAGCTGAACGCTTGCACTGTAGAGAGTATCCTGCCAGGTGCTGAGATGTCTCAGCAGTGCAAGCTCCGCCTTTTCCAGCGACGGCGGGAATTCCGGGAGAGCGTCCGCTTGTTCAACATTAACAGGAACAACAGCTTTGCTGAGCACACTGCCGGCCCGCGCGTAGGTGTACATCAGATACACTCCCGTATTGCCGGAAATCTCTGTGGCCTGCTTGAAATCAAAAATAATTTCTGTCCCCAGATTGAAGCGCAGCAGATAATAACGGATAGCTGCGGTGGCGATGAGCCGGCTGGAGAGGCCGGTTTTATCAGACCGGGTGGTTTCAATGGTATGCTCCATCAGCTGCACCAGCTCGGTGACCTTGATGCCGATACCCTGCCTGCCGGACATGGCGTAAGAGGATTTGCCCTCCGTGGTGTCGATACCAAGCTCCGCTGCGGAGGCGGGACTGAGTGAAACAACGCCATAGCTCACATGATGCAGCTTCTCAGCCTGCTCCTTGAACCCCAGCACCTCCAAAGCCTGCTTGACCATCGCCTGCGGATATTCCTGTCTGTAGTCGATGACGTTGACCACCCTGTCAGCCCCTCCAAAAGGCAGTTGCTCCCCGGTTAAACCCGTCGTCCAAAGCCCGGTATTAAACTCGCTGTAGGTGAAATCCTTATCCAAAAGTCCGAACTTCCAGAGATGATAGGCAATATCTTTGGCGGTATAGGTCAAAATTCCGTTCGAGCGCACCAGCACCTTATCTTTGTGATGCTCCTCAGCATCTGTCCCTTCTTCATCCTCCACAGGCTGCTTCAAAATCCAGCAGCCCGCAAGCTTGCCCTCCGTCTCCTGCACAAACACTTCCGTCTGTTCCAGCAGCGCAAACGCGGATGACCAGAAGCCCTCCTTCACAATGCTGCTCTCCCAGACGAGCAAATCATAGCGGATGCCGAACCCCTTCATCTCCTCCACATGCTCTTTGACAATCCGCTCCGCAACCAGTTTGCCCAGCCAGGCCGTATTGGCGTTCCCTTCTTCCAAAGCATGCAGTATCTCCGTCCGTTTGTGCACCGTCTCAGGATGCAGCGCGTATTCCTTGTTCACACCGGCATATATATCCCAGCAATAATCACCAAAACGCACATGTTCACCCGCAAGCGGCACATTCAATAGCCCAACCACCGTATCTGCCAGCTGATTACCGAGATCGTCCACATAATTATGGACCTCTACGTCGTACCCGGTTTTACGCAAAATTCTTACCAGCGCATCCCCGATACAGGAGTTTCTCAGGTGGCCTATATGCATCGATTTATTGGGATTGACAGAGGTATGTTCGATGATAACCTTTTCCCCTGCAGCTGCGGGCAGTTCAAACCTGCGTCCGGCCCATACCCGCCATTCTATGTACAGATTAATGAACCCCGGTGCCGCGATGTCGATATGTTGAATTAATCCTCCTAAATGTCCTGACTGACGTAGCTCGGTTGTTATCAGCTCTGCAATGACCATAGGGGCTTTGCGCAGTACCTTAGCCAGCTGCATGGCAATGTTGCTGGAGTAGTCGCCGAAATCGGGATTAGCGGGCTGTTCAAGCACAATCACTACCTGTTCTGCACTATCAGCACCGAGGGCTGTAAATACATGACTTACGCTCTTTTCCAAACTGTCTTTGATAAGCTGGCTTAACATGGGTATGACCTCCTGTAATGTTGAA
>NZ_LN831200.1:121546-122922 GCF_001368795.1 Paenibacillus ihuae | reverse complement strand
GTATGCATAAGAAAAAGCCCTCATCTCAAAAAAGAGACGAAGGCTTATTGCGCTCGCGGTACCACTCTCGTTGCTAAACCGCCGGTTTAGCCACTCATAAGTTAACGGTCTTCAGCCGGGGCTTCCTACTGTCAGTTCAGAAGTCCATCTCCCGGGTGCGCTTCATGGGTTGGCCTGTACCGGTTTCCACTCTCCCGGCTCGCTGAGGACTAGATCCAAATCACTACTATCCCGTTCATCGATTGCATATTGATTTTTTTCAGTATAGCGAATTTTTGGGAGAAAGCAAGAGCCTATCCCTTAATTAATTCCTTTTTTTGAAAAATATCAGGTTTTGGTACCCCTCCGGTCAACTGGGGCAGAGAGGCCTTAATCCGAGGTCGGGGCAGCGGTCAGATCTTTGATATCCGTGGAGCCATAAATCAGCAGGGCAATTACGATTACCAGCAGCAGGGCACCGGCAAAATTCTCCCCGTCAAAATCCAAATTTCCCATAAGCTCTTTTGCCCCCTTGAGCATCATCATTTTTTATGAGAGATCGGCCTTTTTCTTTAAGGCGGTCATAATTTCATTTAATGTCAGGCTGCTGTTATCATCGAGAAAGCTGACCAGCTTATCTACATTGCTCTCGCTCAAATGATTCAGGGATGTATATTTCCCGACCAGGCTCACGAGCAGGGAAGCGTCTCTAAACATCTGAATGGAGTCTACCTTCAGCTTGCCTGTCAAAAGGAGCGCAGCGACCGCAAATTCCAGCCCTTGCTTGCGGATAAGATCGAACATTATAAACAGAGCGGAAAAATGCTCAATAATACACCTGCTAGATAGAAGAAAGAATTCCAGTGGCTAAAAGAAGTAGACAGCCTTGCCTTAGCCAATGCACAGCTCAACCTGGAGAAAGCCAATAGGCATTTTTTTCGGACTGATAACGCGGGTTTCCCTAAATACAAAAGCAAGAAAACAAACAATGACAGCTTTACAACAAACAATCAAAATGGAACAATAGCGATTAAAGACGGAACGCTCAAAATTCCGAAGCTAAAGACAAGAATCCGGATCAAGGTCCATCGTCCATTCACGGGGCAGATCAAATCATGCACACTCTCAAAAACACCATCAGGCAAATACTTTGCTTCCGTTTTAGTTGAAACAGACATAGTCCCTTTAGCTAAAGCAGAAAAGAAGATTGGGGTTGATCTAGGACTGAAGGACTTTGCCGTTACTTCTGATGGTGCAGTGTTCGCCAATCCTAAATATCTTCGTATTTCTGAAAAACGGTTAAAGAAGCTGCAAAAGGACTTGTCTCGGAAGAAGAAAGGAAGCAATAACCGACATAAGGCAAGATTGAAAGTTGCCAAGCTTCATGAAAAAATAGC
>NZ_LN831200.1:97412-121520 GCF_001368795.1 Paenibacillus ihuae | reverse complement strand
TTCAGAGAAATGCTTACTTACAAATCGGAATGGTACGGCAGAGCATTAATCATTGCACCGAAAAACTTTGCAAGCAGCCAATTATGTTCCTGCTGTGGCTACAAAAACGCAGAGGTGAAGAATCTGGCTGTACGTGTATGGTCATGCCCTGCATGTCATACAGAGCACGACAGAGATCGGAATGCTGCTATAAATCTTCTAAAACTAGCAATGTAAATTGCACTGATTGGGTTAGGAACTAGCCTATAAGCTTGGGTATACTTGGAGCAGTAGCTCTATTGACCAAGAAGCACCCACCTCTGAGGTGGTGTGTAGTTCACCACCCGTTTTCTTTCCTTTTCCATGGGCTATATAGATTGAACTTATGATTTTTCTATTTGGGGGATTAGCCGTGACTACAGAGAATATTTGGGCTTCCGGCCGCTGTTAGGTTTGGATTTCCTTGAATTTTGCTGCTTACCCCAGTAGAAATCCAAACCTAGCTTATGCTTCCGAAGCGAGCTTTCCTGCGGAAAACTTTCAGGCGAACGCTACCGCTCCTCCAGCTCCAAAATTCCCCTCCGCCACTTTCCCCTTAAAGAATATTTTCAAGTTCAATCTATATTGTGATTTTTTCTTACCATCGTCTTGATACTGACTTTATCTTTGTAGTGAATAGAGCAAGAGGGACTTCCTAAGCCATTTGGCTGTAGAAGTCCCTCTTTTGATAAAACCATTCTATACCAGCGGTCTATCAGATCATGAGAATCTCGCGGATATCCTGCTCGCTTAGCGTGGATAGTGCTTCTTCCCCGGGCTGGATGACCTCGTCGATCAGATTCTTTTTCTTCTGCTGCAGCTCATACATTTTGTCCTCCACCGTGCCTTGGGCAACGAGGCGGATCACCTGGACCACTTTTTTCTGTCCGATCCGGTGGGCCCGGTCAGCCGCCTGCTGCTCGACAGCAGGATTCCACCACAGGTCATACAGGATCACCGTGTCTGCTCCAGTCAGGTTCAGACCGGTTCCGCCTGCTTTGAGGGATACCAGGAACAGGTCACGTTCACCTTCATTGAACCTGTTGCACAGTTCAACGCGCTGCGAAGCAGGCGTCTTGCCGTCCAGATAGAAATGCTGGATGCCCTGCAGGGCAAGCTCACGTCCGATCATTCCGAGCATCTCGGTGAATTGGGAGAAGACCAGCATCCGTTTGCCGGAGCTTCGGCATTCCTCAATAATTTCGAGCAGCTGCTCAAACTTGGCCGAACCCCCGTCATAGCCTTCAACGAAAAGTGCAGGGTGGCAGCAGAGCTGGCGCAGCCTTGTAATCCCGGCGAGGACCTTGATCCGGCCGTGCCCGAAGCCTTCGTTATCCAGATGCTTCAGTGCTTCTTTCCGCAGTCTCGCGAGATAAGCAACGTACAGCTTCTTCTGCTCCGGCAGCAGCTCGGAGGCCTGAAGCGATTCGATTTTATCCGGCAGCTCCTTAAGCACATCGCTTTTGAGGCGGCGCAGCAGAAAAGGCCGGGACCGCTTCGCGACTGTTTCCCTGGGCAGGTCATGAAACGCTTTTTTGCCGGGGAAGAGTCCGGGGAATACGACGCTGAAAATAGACCACAGATCCTCCAGCGCATTCTCCACCGGCGTTCCGGTAAGGGCGAAGCGGTAGCGTGCCTGCAATATTTTTACCGCTTGCGCAGTCTGGGTGGCATGGTTCTTGATCATCTGGGCTTCATCCAGAATCAGCGTATGGAAGGAGAGCCGGGCGTACAGCTCAATATCCCTGCGCAGCAGCGGGTAAGACGTAATGATCACGTCAGCGCCGGCGGCATTACGCACGGCCTTGCTCCGCTCGTTCAGGTTCCCGTCGGCGATGGCCGCCTTAATTCCGGGTGCGAACTTCTTCAGCTCATTCTGCCAGTTGTAGAGCAGGGAAGCTGGAGCAACGATCAGGGCAGGCTTGCCCCCTTCGCGGATATCCGCCAGCTCCGAGAGCAGAAAGGCGATAGCTTGCAGTGTTTTGCCGAGTCCCATATCATCAGCCAGAATGCCGCCGAAGCGGTAGTGGGCCAGGGTCTTCAGCCACTGGAATCCGAACTGCTGATAGTCGCGGAGAATGGAAGCCAGACTGTCCGGCACGGGGAAGTCCAGATTCTCTGGGCTTGCCATATTGGCCATCAGCCGGCGGAAGGAGCGTCCGATCGTTACGGCATCTCCATGCTTTGCGTCTGGATTCAGCTGCAGGCCATGGACTAGAGGCAGGGAGAACTGGGGTTTGTTGAAAGGAACGCTATGTACCCCCAGCTCGTTCATAAACGCTATAACTTCTAAGAATTCTGCACTCTCCAGCGGCAGCAGCGCCCCGTCCGGCAGCCGGTAATATCTGCGCTTTTCCTGCAGCGCTTTGAGGACCAGTACAATTTCACCCTCCGGTATACCCTGCATCCCGAATTTGAATTCCAGCCAATCGGTCTTTTCGTTCCAGGTCAAAACAGCCTTAGGCGTGAAAGTATCGGCAGCAATTCGTCCTTTGACGGCAGTGGTGGCATACACCTGAAGCAGCGGCTCCAGCAGCGGAATCGTGTGGTAGAGGAAATCATATTCCCCCTCTTCATCGTTCATGATATAACCGCCTTCCGTCCGGGCAAAAGACTCATGCTCCATCAGCTCGAGAATCCGCCGTTCGGCCTCCCCGTCACGCATCAGAATGACCTCGCTGCCCCGCTCACGGCTCTGTTCATCAAGCGGATTAATCACAATGCCGCCGTATTGAAATTCAAGGCCGGCCAGCAGCCGGTCTCTGACCCGGTCCAAATAGAGTCTGGCTTGCAGCTGTGTCTGGACAATGCGGTCCGCAATCGCTTCGGCAATATGCACATGACCCAGCTTTTTCAGCCCGGGAATGACTTTGTCCATAAAAGGCTCCATCTGCTCCGGGGCGATTGAGATTCCGTCCTTGCGGGCGGCCGCCAGCATCCGCTTCAGCTCAGCAAGCCTGCGGCATTCCTCGGCCGGGAGCTTCAGCAGCCTGCCTTCGGACAGCACCAGCCCGTAATCCTCAAGCACCATAATCTGCGCCATCCCCAGAATATCCAGCCGGTAGCCATCCTCTGACGCCTGGTCGAACTCGAAGCTTAGCGGTGGCGTCTCTGTGGAGATCTGAAGTCTCTCCATGGACAGGTTGCCCTGCTGTAAATAGGCAGAGGAGGCAGCGGTCAGCGCCGGAAGCACAGACTCCCAGAAAAAAGGCGGAACCGCCAGCAGCCGTTCCCCGCCGATTCCTCCGGAGAGTGCTGCATAGGGGTTGACGGCGGCACGGTAGATCTGTTCATTCTGAAAAATCTCAATCAGCTTCTGCAGGACTGTATTGTCTTCTTTATGAAAGGAGTGCAAAGCGGGATCGTAGATGAAATGTCTGGAGAACTCAAAGGGCTCACCTCGTTGAAGACGGTCCAGGAACATTCTGATTTTTTGCACGATATAGAGGCGCTTCGGCCCGATCCTGAGTTCGATGCCGAGCATAGGTGCGCCATAGCTGAGTGAAACCGGCTTGCAGATGAACTCTACCTGCAGCGGTGTTCTAAGATCGATATAGGTTCCCGTACCGCTTGGGCGCGGACGGCCGCTGCCCTCGAACACGCCCAGCATGCTGTTCACAAGCTGGCGGTCACCGGAACGCTCCGCCGAGCCGGCGCCCGGATAGCGGGTGGGAATGACACCGGCTGCTTCCGGCAATTCTCCCCGGGCCTGAAGACTGGAAGCGGCCGTCCGTCCGCCGGGGCCCCCGCCCTCTTCAAGACGGAGAATGCTCACCAGCACAGCTGCAATATGCTGGCAGAATGCCCCGCCGGGATAGTAAGCAGGACAGGTGCATTCCGCATTCACATCCCCGTCGCTGTCGACCGTAAGCGCTACGTCGTAATTTTCCAGGCCTTGAACCTCAGCCCGGTACTTAGAATATTCCAGTGTGTCGTCATTCTCTATATAAGTTAACCGGACCATGTCTGATTCGTGGTAGGCTATTCCTTTGTCCAGGGATGCGCTGCCGCACAGCAGCTTGATCACCCGTTCCGGCACATAAAATCCCATGCTTACATCACATCCTTAATCGCTTTAATGCCGCCGTTTGTTTCTCTTATAATAGCAGAACAAGCGTACGCCTCAAAGTGCGGAGTGAATCAGCGGGGAATCCCCCCGGGCGGTATGACAGTCTGCACAAAAAAGCAGCCCGGAAGAATTCACTTCCGGGCTGCCCCAAGGTCTATCATACGCTCACTCCGCCGCTGAAGCTACAAGTCCTGCCGCGGAAGCCGCAATACCCGCCGTCCGAACGCTTTTACTGTTCTGCTTGCTGTCCTGGTCCGCCTATGCCGTGGAGCATAAAGCTCAGGATCAGATTGATCTCTTCCTCATCATTCCAGTCTTTCTCCGGCATCAGCAGCAGGCGGGTCACCAGATAACCGATCACCGAAGAGACCGTGAAGCGGATAATCGCTGGCGTAGGTGCCTCGATAATTTCGCCTTTAGCCTTGAAATGCTCGGTAATAGCAGTTACGCGCTCCAGCACCTGGCTGAGGATGTTCTCGGAAAAATGCTTGCGCAGTACAGGCTGGAAGGGAATCTCTTGAATTAGAATCCGTATAATTTTAAAGTTATTGCGGGCAAATTCCAGGCGGTTAAGGATAAAGGCCCGCAGAAAGGCCTCATAGCTCTCAAAAGGCATATCCAGCACACCGTTAAAATTGCGCATCACGAAGGGAGCAATCATACGGCTCATGGTCGGCCCTACAATAGACAGCAGCAGATCCTTTTTCGTCTTGTAATAGCGGAAAATCGTCCCTTCAGCTACTCCGGCCTTTTGGGCAATTTCACTGGTAGACGCTGCCGAGAAGCCTTTATCGGAGAAGATTTCGACCGCCGCCTCCAGAATAGAAATCTGCTTCGGCGTCATTTGCTTGTCTCCGCCAAGTGCCAGCAGCTCCTCCATCCATTGCTCTATTTCGTGCTGCTCAGCACTGTCCTTCTTCATGTTGATGCCCTCCAAATTTATGCTATCCCTTAATAGTATCACGGGCGCCGGGCAAATTACACCATGCTACATCTTCCGGTGCTTGCGCAGGGCAAGAACATTCAGTGCCATGAACAGGAGGGAGAACCCGATCAGCACATATACCTCCAGTGCGATAGCGCTCCAGCCTTTGCCGCGGATCATGATATCTATCAGCGCCTGTGCACCGTAGTAGATTGGTGTGGCCAGCCCGATCCGCTGCAGCCACAGGGGAAGGGTATCAAGCGGGAACAGCCCGCTTAAGAAAATCTGCGGCACAATGACCAGCGGGATGAACTGGATCATCTGCAGCTCATTGGCGGCAAATGCGGAGAGCAGCGTACCCAGAGTAAGTGCTGTTACCGCCAGCAGCAGCGTCATCAGCAGCACATAGCCGAAGCTGCCAGCCATCATAATGCCGAGCACCTGGATGGAGAACCAGGAGATCAGCAGCGCCTGGATGACGGTGAAGATGCCGAAGCCGCAGACATAACCGAGTACAATCTCCCAGCGTTTCAGCGGCGTGGAGAGCAGGCGCTCCAGTGTTCCGGTCGTCCGTTCGCGCAGGAGGGAGACACCGGCGATCAGGAAGACGAAGAAGAAGATGAAGACGCCGATCATAATCGGCCCGAAACGGTCGATTGTGGTCATATCCTCAGCGCCGTACAGATAGCTGACAGCCGGCTGAACCTGTCCGGAGCCGGCAGGCTGCAGCTGCTGCATAGCTTGCTGCAGTGCCTGCATGACAGCCCGGTTGGCCGTAGGGTTACTGCCTTCCAGCACAACACCGGGAGTGGTTCCGTCCATTGTGATTAGGGCATCAATCTCGCCGTCCTTCAGTGCTGTGTTCCCCGGCTCAGCTGTAGCGAATGCAGTAACCGCCGCATCCTGCGCTTCCAGCATAGGGGTGAGGACAGCCGCCCCTGCGGTAACGCCGATATTTGGTTTATAAGCGTCGCCGTTGAACACCAGGCTCATTAAGCTGAGCACGATCAGAGGCGCGATGAACATCAGTGCCATTGTCCGTTTATCATGAATAAACTGCCGTAGAATTCGAATTGTAATGGCCCGGATTCTCATTTGCGGGCACCTCCATAGTATAGAAAAGCTTCCTCAATCGTTGCGGAGCCGCTCGCCTGCATCAGCCCGGCTGGAGTATCCACAGCAAGCAGTTCACCATCCCGGATCATCCCCAGCCGGTCGCATTTCTCGGCCTCGTCCATTACGTGGGTTGTCAGCACAATGGTAGTGCCCTGACGGTTCAGCTCCCGCAGCTCCCGCCAGATGGACTGGCGCAGCACCGGATCAATACCCACGGTAGGCTCGTCAAGAATGAGCAGCGGGGGCTCATGCAGGAGAGCGATCGCCAGCGACAAGCGCCGCTTCATGCCTCCGGAATATTGATCCACGCGTTTGCGCAGATGCTCCTGCAGGTTCACCAGTTCCATGACATCGGCAATCCGCCGTGTACGATTCCCGCCTTTAAGACCATAGAGGGCGGCGAAAAACTCCAGATTTTCCTTCGCGCTCAGCTCCGTGTATAAGGCATCGGACTGGGCCATATATCCGATTTGCTGCAGCATCGGCAGCGCGGGAATCTTTACTCCCATAACCTGCACTTCGCCTGAGCTGACCTCGTCAATGCCGGTAAGAAGCTTCACCAGTGTCGTTTTGCCGGAGCCGGATGGACCCAAAAGGCCAAAGGTTTCTGCCTTATTTACCTGAAGATTAATATCCCGAAGCACATCCTTGCTGCCAAACGCTCTGCTGACATGGGTTACGGTAATAACCGGAGTGTCCTGATTCATGTCGATCCCCTCGATTCTCATCATTATGAGTGAGTACTCACTCATTAATATAGAATATTCTTTTGGAAAAGTAAACCGTTATTTATTGATGTGAAATCGATCTTAAATAGATCGAATTTATGGTTTTTCTATTCTGGAATTGATCGTGAATAAAGGCAGGCATAACCGGGCGCAGCGCGGAACTAAAGGCAAAGGCTCTTAGGCTAGGCTCCCTAATCAAACTGGAGAGTTAGCCCCAATTTACTACACAGTAAGAAGAGGGCGGCGAGCCTCATGAAGCAGGGACGAGCTTCATGAAGCAGAGACGAGCACCATGAAGCAGAGAGACGAGCACCAATGAAGCAGAAACGAGCCTATGAAGAAATCGTACTTCAGATCGTGAAAGAAGCACCCTCCAGTATCAGGGTGGGGGTGTTAGCGCGGCGCTCTTTAGACCAGTATATGAACTTTTACAGCGACCCTCGTTCACCATGGGAATATAAAACGTAAAGCACCAATGGAATTCTCCAAGTGAGGGATGCAACTCCCGGACTGAAGTTCATTCACTTCACTGCAAACCCTGATTTCGCCACTCCGGCGCAACATGACAGAATCAAAGGGAAAAATACCCGTTGATTTCGCCACTCCGGCGCAACATGACAGAATCAAAGGGAAAAATCCCGTTGATTTCGCCACTCCGGCGCAACATGACAGAATCAAAGGGAAAAATCCCGTTGATTTCGCCATTCCGGCGCAACATGGCAGAATCAAAGGGAAAAATCCCGTTGATTCCGCAATCCCGGACCGCCCATGCCGAATCAAGTGCACTTATGCGCTTGATTATCGCGAATTGGCAACGGGGCCCCACTCTAGACAACCTGGAGTCCATCATGAATACAGGAAGTCGTCACATTTTCCATATATATCGAACAAGGAAGCTTAAAATTTTCACTAATTCCGTTTGCACCCAGGTCAAACTGGTTAAATAAGGGTATATGCTGCGATCACCTTAAACTCTGTTTATATCAAACTCTGCATATATCTGCTTATATCTCTGTTTATATCATTGAGGAGGTTTCTGTATGTGGTCTGCCAAGAAACCTGTTTTTTCCCTGCTGATCCTGCTAGCCGCCGGTGTTTCGCTAGTTGCTTGCAGCCGCACGGAAACAGGGGATGGGAATTTCCATACGCTGGCTCAAGAGCAGATTCGTGACCCGCAGTATTTTCCCGGTGATTTGCCGATCCCTGAGGGGGCGGGCATCACTTTTACGGAAGGGGAGCTTGTCGGCGGCAAGAAATCATCCATGCTGATCTATGAGACAGAGGAAAGTATGGCTAAGCTGGGCACTACCTATAAAAAGTACATTCAAGACAAGGAATTAGATAGTAATACGGAAATTGTGGATCAGAACAATCTGATTTTTAGCGGAAAAGCCCCGGGCAGCTACTCGTATTCCATCATTGGCAGCAGCTCTGAAGCGAAACCCGGCGGTGCCGAGATTATAGTCACTTGGATTGAAAATTAACATTTACAACACTTTTTTAAACATTTTACTCCGGTTTTTACACTGAGTTTACTCATAGGCCGACCTCGAAGCATTTCGGGGCCGGTCTTTTTATTTACTTAATATTTCCATAACAATCCTCTTGAACAGAATTCACACTGGTAGATGAAAATAACATTAGCAGTTACCTATAGGAAAAGGGTGAATCTAATTGAGAAATAGTAAATGGTTCGGCGCGGCTTTGGCTTCAGCACTTCTCGTAACAGGGGGAGCAGGCAGCATTGTGGCAACTAGCAGCAACGTGAGCGCCGCCGCCGTCAATACATCAGCAGTCAAAACGGCTAAGGCGACATGGAAAGTCAACAGCTTACCGGTTGCATTTAGCACAATAGACAGCAGCGGCTACAAACTGTATTCCCTTAGTGAAGTGGCCGGGGAGCTAGGAGCCAAAGTGATCCTCAGCAGCACCGGTTTTGAATTGAATGACAGTAAAGGATTACATACCGTACAGATTAAGGCAGGTGCCAAAAGCTATCTGGTGGACGGAGTATCGCAGCAGTTCACAGTAGCCCCTGTACTCTATAACGGAAAAGTATACGTGGAGCTGACCAAGCTGGTTACTGCCCTTGGCGGTGAGCTTACGGCTGAAGACCAGTCGATTCTGAGCTTTGCCCGTCCGGAAGGCCAGTTCGATACGCTGCACTGGAACGCCGATGGTAGCATCATTGCGAACCGGAGCGATTCCGAAACCGCCCAGCTGCTCAAATTCAGCGCTTTCCCGGGCGTATATGATATTTTCTCTTCCAATGATAGTGCACTGGATTTCGCGGTATCCCCAGATCAGAAATGGGGCGCATTCACAGATGATAAAGGCCAGCTGAATCTGATCAACCTGTCGAGCGGTGCGGTTTCCCCACTGGGTACGGATACGAGCGTGAAGATGGATTTGGTCTGGTCGCAGGACGGCAAAACGATCTACTTCATCCAAGGCGACAAGCAGGAGAAGATTGGCCAAATCTCTGTAGATACAGGAGCCGTCAAAACCCTTCTTGAAGATAAAGTCGAGAACAAATCGGAGCTTCGGCTGTCTGCTGATGCGAAAAGCGTGGTCTACATTGTCAATGTAACCGGCGTTGCCAAGAATGATGCTGACAGCACGGAAGATTCTCTGACCGTTGACTTCAGCAAAGCCGGAGAGCAATTGTACAAGCTGGACCTCTCCACTAAAGACGCGAAGCCGGCAGCTCTGACTACAGCACTGGATAACAAACTGTATCCTGAAATTTTGGCAAATGGTACTGTAGCCTACCTGAGCGCAGATCCGGACGGAAATGCGGCGAACACCCTGAAGTCCATTGGAGCAGACGGTGCTATTACCAACATCGCGCTTGATGTAGAGCCTTCCTGGACTACCGGCGTAACCACTGGTCTTATCGTATCCGGTACGGCGGCTGACGGAAGCACCACGATTTATTCGATCGATGCAAACGGCAGCAAAACGTCGCTCTTCCACACTACCGAAGATGTTTCGGAAGTAGCGGTTTCCCATGACGGCAGCAAGCTGGCTATCGTAAGTGACGGCAAAGTACTCCTGATCCAGAACGGCCAGGCACTTCAGCTCACCAAATAAGCAAGTCCACCCAAACCCACATAATATAACGGCGCAAACGCCGGGAGGAGAATTATTTCATGAAGGTTTTCAAAAAATTAACGGTAACAGCACTGACAGCGGTCATCGCGGTAACAGCATCTTTTGCAGGGATTGCTGCAGCGGCAGACAGCCTCAAGGGTAAAATTACAGTCAACGGCTCCACAGCACTGCTTCCGCTCACGCTGCAGGCAGCCAAAGAGTTCCAGAAGCTGCATCCAAAAGTGAAAATCGCCGCTTCCGGCAAGGGTTCGGTTACCGGACCGCAGGCCGTGAAGAAAGGCATCGCCGATATCGGCGCCTGCGATTGGGATGCCAGCATTGACGTACCGGGCTTCAAAGCATTTGACGGACAGGTAGCGAACAAGGTAGCGGTCATTCCTTTTGCCACCATCGTGAACAAAAATGTCGGTGTAGACAACCTGACTACCGAACAGCTGGCAGGCATTTTCTCCGGTAAAATCACCAACTGGAAGGATGTCGGCGGATCGGATGCCAACATCGTTGTAATCACTCGTTCATTCGGTTCCGGTACACGCGTTAACTACCAGGCTAAGGCACTGGGCGGCGGAGATATCGTGAAAAAAGAGAAAAACTATAAGGAAACCGGCTCCAGCGGTGACATGAAAACAGCAGTTGCAACTACACCTAACTCCATTGGCTACATCGACCTCGTCTATGTAACCGGTAGCGACATCAAGGCTGTGAAATTCAACGGTGTGGCAGCTACTACGGATAACGTAATCAATGGCTCGTACAAGATTTGGGCATACGGCTACTACATGACCAAAGGTCAGCCGACCGGCGCAACCAAAGAATTCATCGAATATGTGCAGAGCAAGAAATTCCAGAACGGATCGCTGAAAAAGCTTAAGTTCATTCCGATTGCAGCAATGAAAGGCTAACCTAGCAGCTTCATTATATTGAACGGTAACAGCGGCCAGCTCCGGAATGTACGGGGGTGGCCGCTTACAGGAGGGAAAGTATGGGGGCACCAGTCCAAAGCCTGGCATCAAAATCACCTAAGCATGCAGTTCAAATGCAAAGCAGCGTAAATGAAAAGCGCCACCGCAGACATCTGCTTGGTAATAAATTATCCCGTTTTTATTTCTTATTCAGCATCCTTGCACTTTGTTTTGTGCTTGGCCTAGTAGTTGTATTCATCGGAAAAACGGCGCTGCTCCTGTTCGCACACGTCTCTCCGGCTGAATTCTTCCTGTCCTTCAACTGGACCCCGGAGGAGGATGCCTTTGGAGCTGCCGCCTTTATCGTAAATACATTGTCCCTGACCGCATTGACCCTGCTGATTGCGGTGCCCGTCTCAGTCGGGATGGCCGTGCTCTGCGCCGAGATCGCTCCGAAGTGGCTGAAGAGCTTTATCCGTCCGGTGCTTGATCTGCTCGTCGGCATACCTTCCATTGTATACGGCTATCTGGGCCTTACTGTACTGCTTCCATTTCTGCGCAGAGTCAGCGGGGAAGGACTGGGCGACGGGCTGCTGGCGGCTGCGCTGGTGCTAGCGTTAATGGTACTGCCGACGATCTGCCGGATCAGTGACGATGCCATTATTGCCGTTCCGCGCAAATACCGTGACGCGGCCTACGCCCTGGGTTCTACCCGCCTGCAGGTGATTATGCGTGTGGTGCTGCCTGCGGCTAAAAGGGGAATTATCTCGGCCATTATCCTCGGCATGACCCGTGCAGTCGGTGAGACGATGGCGGTTGTCATGGTTATCGGCAATACGCCGCAGCTGGCCAAAACCCTATTCACACCGTCCTCAGTGCTGACCAGTAACATTGTCATGCAGATCTCCAATGTCGAGTTTGATTCCTCCTGGAACTACGCGCTGCATATGATGGCCTTCCTGCTGCTGCTGATTTCGTTTGTGCTGATCTTTGTCATCCGCGTGCTGGGCCGGAAACGGGGGGATGTATAATGAGTAATTTCACCCGTACACGTTATACTGCACGTGCGCAGCGGCGCAACAAAATTGCAACCGTCGGCTTCTATACGCTGGGAGCGCTGGTCATGCTGCTGATTTTCTGGCTGCTCTTTACCATTCTAAGCAAAGGTCTGCCGGCGCTTAGACCCGATTTCCTGATTAAGCAGCCGGAGGAGATTGATCCCGGAGGCGGGATTGGCCCGGTATTGTTCAATTCCTTCTACATTCTGTTTATCTCCCTGCTGATTTCGATTCCGATCGGCGTAGGGGCCGGAATTTATATGGCAGAATACGCGCCGGACAACCGTTTTACCGGTGCGCTGCGCATTTGTGTGGAGTCGCTGTCCTCCGTCCCTTCGATTGTATTCGGGATGCTGGGGCTGGCAATCTTCGCCGAATATTTCAATATCGGCCTGACCATTCTCGGCGGCGGCGTCTCCCTGGCGCTGCTTAACCTGCCGATGCTGGCCCGCGTTACGGAAGAAGCCGTGCGCGCGGTGCCCGGCGACATCCGCGAAGCCGGCTACGCACTGGGGATGACCAAATTCCACGTCATCCGCAAGGTGGTGCTGCCCGTGGCGATGTCTGCCATTGTCACAGGCATCTGTCTGGTGGCCGGACGCGCGTTCGGGGAGTCTGCGGTCATTATCCTGACCGCAGGCCTCAGTACCTCCGGCGAAATGTGGGACTTCAATCTGTTCTCGCCCGGCGAGACTCTGGCGGTGCATCTGTGGTATGTACAATCCGAGGCGATCGTCGAGGATGCGCGGCAAATTGCCGACAAGTCGGCGGCAGTGCTTGTCTTTGTAGTCCTGCTGATCAATTTCATTTTCAGGTTCCCGCTGTGGCTGGGAAACCGCCGCAAGGGGCGGTAAATACGGCTTCAATGACTCCACGCTGCTCTTCAGAGCCGGCACTTCAAGAAAAAAGGGTTGTAATCGAATAGCATAACGCCACTTGCGGGCGGCCGGATGTCCGGCCGTCCGATTTTTGATGCCATCAGGATGGAACGAAGAAGGAGAGAGTTCAATGAAGAAGACGGGCACAATCATGTTTATCGGAGATCCCATTACAGACGGATAAACTCTTTGACTAGGCCTGTCTGCCCCCGCCCGAACATATTCGCCCCCAGGACCCCGGCGATAATCAGCGCGGATCCGATCCAGTGGTACAGGGTTACCTCTTCTCCCAGGAACAAGGCTCCGGCTGCGATCGAGACCAGAGTCGAGAGATTCGTGAAGACACTCATCCGTGAAGCTTCGATTTTGGACAAAATATAATTGGACGTCAGGGTGGTCAGCAGCGATGAAATTACGCCTAAGTATAGGATTGCCAGCGTGAAGGTGGCGCTCTTTAGCGGGGTGAACAAGTCTCCCAGTGTTCTATCCGCCGTATGGCTGATGAGCGATGTGCCGAAGAATACGATGAAGCCGACCGCCATCATCAGGTAGCTGATTTCGGAGGGGGTGAACTGCTTCGCAAGCGAACGGGCCAGTACACTGTACCCTGCAAAAGCGACACAAGTCAGGAACAGCATCAGGATTCCGGCCATGTTCGACAGGTCAATGCTGCTGCCTTTCATAATGAAGATGAATACTACGCCGAAGACCGACAGGAAGATGGACAGCTTTTGCAGGAATGATGTGGCTTCTTTGAGGAAAAGGGAGGCGATAATCAGCGTTACCACGGGGGTGAATGAATACAGAATCCCTCCCTCGGCGGAGGTCGCATGCTGCAGTCCGAACACCTGGAGGGTGAAGAAGCCCAGCGGGTACATGGCTGCCAGTAGCAGCACTTTATATAGCGGCTTGCCCCGGTAGCTCAGCTTGACCCAGCCGCAGGCCACTGGAACAGATATGACAATGAACGAGCCGGCAAAACGGAAGGCCAGTGTATCGAGCGGGCTGGAGAACTCCAGAGCCATTTTGGTAAAAAGAAATGAAAATCCGATAATCGCCGCATTCAGTACGGCAAGCATATAGGCGGTCTTAACACCCGGTTGTTGTTTCATGATGGAAACTTCCTTTCTGTCTATGCAGTTTGAGATCACGGGGACCCGCGCCGCCCCCGCTCTGTTATTTTTAAATTAAAGGGATTCGGACTCAGCCACAACGGGAGATTATCACAACTGTACCGGTACAGTTAGGCGGCATCCGCGTTATAATGGTGATATCGGAGGAGGGGAAGGGTATGCGCAAGTATGATAAAGTCCTGATGGAGATGGAGCAACAAATTAGCGGCGGCTCTTATCGTTCCGGCCATAAGCTCCCGTCAGTCCGCAGTGCCGCTGCCCGCTACGGCTGCAGTGTCAGCACGGTGATCCGGGCTTACCGGGAACTGGAACAGAAGCATGTAATCTATTCCATTCCGCAGAGCGGATATTATGTCGTAGAGCAGCCGGGGGAGGGCAGCTTGCAGGCAGAGGACGGAATCATTGATTTCGGATCGGCATCGCCCGACTTGAATGTGTTCCCTTATCTGGACTTTCAGCACTGCCTGAACAAAGCGATCGACACCTACAAATACCATTTGTTCACTTATGGGGAGACACAGGGACTGGCAGCCTTGAGGCAGACTCTGGTGCCGCATTTGGCAGATACACAGGTATTTGCCGCACCCGGGCGGATCTTCATTACCTCAGGGGTGCAGCAGGCGCTGGGGATACTTGCGAAGATGCCTTTTCCTAACGGAAAAGAGACGGTGCTTGTGGAACAGCCGAGTTATGATATTTACCTGAGATTTTTGGAAGCGGAGGGGATTCCGGTCAGCGGTATTCCCCGCTCCGGGGACGGGATTGATCTGCAGCTGCTGGAGGAGTATTTCCGCACAGGGGGGATTAAGTTTTTCTACACGATGTCGAGATACCATAATCCGCTGGGAACCTCTTACACGAAAGAGGAGCGCCAGGCAATAGCCCGGCTGGCCGGCAAATATGATGTATATGTGGTGGAGGATGACTACATGGCTGATCTCGGGGACAGCAGACCTTTCGATCCCATTGCCGCCTTCGACCGGTCCGGGCATGTGATCTATCTAAAAAGCTTCTCCAAAATCATTTTCCCGGGTCTCAGCCTTGGAGCCGCTGTCCTGCCGGAGCCGCTGCTGCCAGTCTTCAAGGCTCATAAGAGCTATATGGACACCTCGCTTCTGTCGCAGGCTGCACTGGATATCTATATCAAGAACGGTATGTATGAGCGCCATAAGCATAAAATCCACACCCTGTACGCGGAGCGGATGGCCCGGCTGAATGAAGCCCTGCTGCGTTATAATTCAGCCGGGCTGATAGAGGTGCCGCGCGTAGACTCCGGGATATATATTCAAATGAAGCTGCCCCAGACCGTAAATCTGGAGCAGCTAGAGAAGCGTCTCTACAAGCGTAAGATCCGCGTGGTCTCAGGTAAGGGATTCTATTTATCAGGCTATTTGGAGCGGGAGAAATTCCTGCGCATCAGCATTTCACGTGCCCGTCCGGAACAGATTGCCACCGGTGTTGCAGCGATTGTGGAGGAGGCGTCAGGCGGGGGATGGTGGTAAGCTCCAATTTCCTAATCCTTCCATGATCCGTAATTGCTTAAATTTAATATTAATAATAAAATGAGAGCAGTTACGTACAGAGCGCAGCCTTTCTACCGTTGTGCATTAACCAGGAGGTGCAGCGAGATGCCCGATCATATGTCCGAACAGGAACTGAACAAGCTGATTAATATGCTGGAGCTTTCGCAGAATGACGATGAGCCCCTGCAAACCTTTTTGGAGCCTGAGTATTTTGAGAATGACCTCGGCGGACGGGTTCTTGTCCGTGCGGGCAAAATATTTGTTCAGGACCCGTTGCCCGGAGGAAGACCTGCGGTGATTTCGGCCGCTCCTCCAGTGGTAATCCTTGTCAACGGACAGCCTGTTTCAGGCCCTGCTGAAGTGACCTCTCAGGATACGGTTGAGTGGGAGATCATTGAGCCGCCGCTGTATACGATTACGGTATCCGAGGATCGTCTGCAGGCTTTTTTCACCTTACATTCCCCAAAACGCTATCAATGGAAATTGAATGACTATTATTCAGCCAGCATAGTAGAAGTAGAGGCCGCATTGGATACGGAGACTGTGGTTGAACTGCTGAGTCTGAACCGGATCATTACTGATTTCGAGCATCGGGGAATTATACAGAACCTGAATATATCCGGAATTCATGCCGAGCTGCAGAATCCCACCTATCAGCCGATAACCGCTGCTAAGGGACGGGCTGCTGTCCCGGGGGAGAATGCGCAGCTGGAGCTGTTTTTCTCAGAAACGATAGAGAATGAGTTCAGTGAAATTGAAGGGCAAGTGGATTTCCGCAGCCATCTCCGCATTCCTTCAGTGATCAGAGGAGAGGTCATTGCCCGTAAAATTCCCTTAGTCGAGGGGATTCCCGGCTGTGATGTATACGGGGAAATATTATATCCGCCGCTGCCGAACGATGTGAATATCATTGCCAAAAATAACACCGTGGTGCTGATCAATAATGAGATCCGGGCGCTGCGTGAAGGCCGTCCCCGGGTGACCGGTGACAAGATCAAATATTTTGACATTACTACGACCTATATCGTGCCCGGCAATGTGAATATCAAGACCGGCAATATTCTTTTTTCCGGCGATGTGATTGTCCGCGGCAACGTGGAAGACAATATGATTATTGAATCCCTGGGGAATGTATATGTGGACGGCAGCATTTACAATTCCACGATAACCGCAACCGGCAGTATTCTCGTCAAAGGAAATGTGGTGAACAGCAAGCTCTATTCCGGCTATTTTGGCGTGCTGTACAACCGGATTTTCAATTGCTCCAAGCTGTTGATTGAAGAAGCGCAGCTGCTGAGAACAGCCGTCCGGCTGCTCATCCAGGCGGTCCAGGCCCGCAAACAGAGCGTGAAGTACGGACAGGCGGTGGTCCTGCTGCTGGAGAGTAAATTTCACAAGATCCCGCAGCTCACTAAGGAACTGCTCTCCGTGCTCGCGACGGTCCAGGCTTCGTACCATCAGGATCTTCAGCAAACACTGCATTTTCTGAATCTGCTGTTAAAGCCGGCCCAGCTGGTCGACTTCATGAATGAGGCTGCTCTGAGCGGAGTGATCAGCATGCTGGAAGAGCTGCACATGGGCGTGGCCCGATTGCAAGAGACTAAGGTGGAGGTCAATATTGGAAAATGCCAGAACAGCACGCTTAAATCCAATGGCGACATTATGATCCACAGAGACGGTATTGTGCAGAGCGAGCTGTTCTCCTCCGGCAATATCTCGTTTCGCAAGACGTTTTCGATGTGCCGCGGCTCCAAGCTGGAGGCGGGAGGCAGTATTTCAGCCTTTTATGTAGGCGGAGAGAGCGGTGCGCAGTCTTATCTGAAGGCGAAACAAAGCATCTCTGTCCACAAAATGTATCTGGGCAGGGTCACGATCGACCGCTACACGGCAGATATCACGGAGCCGGTGGAGAATATGGTGTTCAACATCGACAATATCCGCACCATTAAGCTGCGGATGGAGTCGAATTAAAGCTTGAGGGGGGGTTCTCATCCCCCCGGAACGCAGAAACAGCCTCCCCGAAGGAAGGCTGTTTCTGAAGGACGTCCCGGAAGGGATGCAGCCCATTCGGGCTGATTGCGAAGCGGTCCTACCGAAGATGATGCTCCAACGTCCCCCCAAGAGGGGGTTCTCATCCCCCGGAACGCAGAAACAGCCTCCCCGAAGGAAGGCTGTTTCTGTAGGACGTCCCGGAAGGGATTCGAACCCCCGACCGTGCGCTTAGAAGGCGCATGCTCTATCCGGCTGAGCTACCGGGACATGAGATAACAGTGAAAAGCAAGCAAAAATTATATTATCATAGTTGAATAACTTTTTCAACTTGTTTTTTTGAAACCTGAATAGGTTATGCTATAATCTACAATTAATCATGGTTCGGAGAAAAGGAGGTGCCCTCATTAATCAATTCAATTCCCCCGCCAAAGAGAATATCGTGCTATTTCCAAAAACGCTGGATTATTATCAGATTCAGCTTACGGTAATGCTGGAGAGTGAACGCTACGGGGAAGCGATGGCATTGCTGCGGTTCCTGCTGCAATGCCAGGGTCAGGAAGAGCGGCACTACGAGGAATGGCAGTCGCTGCTGGGCTGGCTGGAAGCGGCCTTTCCGGAAGCCGCCGAGAACGCAGACAGTGATCATACCGCTTCCGGTGCGGAACAGGATCTTAAGGAAGAGGATATGGCCCGGATTTTGGCAAAGTCGAAGCTGGAGGAGGATGCGGATTATCCCGACAAGCTGCTGCGGAAGGTGATGAATGAACCGCTGTCCGAAGCGACGATCCTGGCACTGGAGCAGCTCTCTTATCTGGAGGGCGGAGAAGTGGATGAGAAGCTGACTGCCTGGCTGCAAAAGACTGCGGTGCATCCGCTGCTGCAGTTCCGTACCCTCCAGACGCTGAAGAAACGCGGGGCGCAAGGAATTGTGAAGCTGGGCCGCGGTCATGAGGTGGCGCAGATTGAAATCGAAACCGTCCCGCTGCAGAACGACGAGTTTCCGCCCCAGATCAGCCAGGTGATGGAACGGGTGGCGGAGCAGGCAGAGGTGCATGAGCCCACCCTGTATTATTTTGCGCAGGAGCTTTGGGGACAGTTTATTATGTCGATTTATGGGTCCTCTGAATATCACAAATTGCTGGAAGGTGAGGATGCCCTGCTGGATATTTGGGCGGGTGCGCTGCATCAGATGGTTTCGGAGAGCCTGAACGGGAACCGCCAGGAGGAAGAAACGCGTGTAATGTACGGGATAACAGACGGCATGCGCTTTCAATTTGAAGGAGCCTATCGGTCTCTCAAAGGATTTGTTAAGAGTTCTAGACTTGATAAATAAAGCAATGTTGTATATAATATAATGGTTATTCTGTGCGTGAATTGCGTGATTATTTTGCGTAATTATTTGAAGTAAACATGTAACCTATTTTGGAGGGAAAAGTATATTATGAAAGCAACTTGGGAAAAAATAGAGAAGAACCTTGGAGTTCTTGAAGTCGAAGTAGAAGCAGAACGCGTAGCTGCAGCACTCGACAAAGCATTTAACAAAGTAGTTAAGAAAGCAAACGTGCCTGGTTTCCGTAAAGGTAAAGTGCCGCGGCCGATTTTTGAATCCCGTTTTGGCGTAGAGAGCCTGTACCAGGATGCAATCGACATCCTTCTTCCAGAAGTATACGGTGAAGCTGTTGAACAAACAGATATCTTCCCTGTAGACCGTCCTGAAGTAGACATCGAGCAATTCGCAAAAGGCCAAGCTTTCATCTTCAAAGCGAAGATTACTGTTAAGCCTGAAGTGAAACTTGGCCAGTACAAAGGCCTTGAAGTTCCGGTTCAAAAGGCTGAAGTTACCGAAGACGAACTGAATGCTGAACTGAAACGTCTGCAAGAGCGTCATGCTGAGCTGGTTGTAGTTGAAGAAGGAGCAGCAGCTAACGGCGATATCGCTGTAATCGACTTCGACGGTTCGGTTGACGGTGTGCCATTCGAAGGCGGCGCCGCTGAGCGTCATTCCCTGGAGCTGGGCAGCAACTCGTTCATTCCTGGATTTGAAGAGCAGGTTGTAGGCATGGCTACTGGAGATTTCAAGGATGTTGAAGTTACTTTCCCTGAGGCTTACCATGCAGAGAACCTTGCCGGTAAAGCAGCAGTATTCAAAGTGAAGCTGCATGAAATCAAACGCAAACAGCTTCCTGAACTGGATGATGAGTTCGCTAAGGATGTAAGTGAATTCGATACCCTGGAAGAATACAAAGCAGACCTGAAGGCACAGCTGGAATCCCGCAAACAGGATGAGCTGAAAGGCGTTCGCGAAACTGCAGTAGTTGATGCAGCAGCAGCTAATGCAGAAGTTGAAATTCCTGAAGCAATGATCAACAGCGAAGTTCAGAACATGGTTCGCGATTTCGACAACCGTCTTCGTCAACAAGGCATGAACATGGACATGTTCCTCAGCTTCTCCGGCCAAACCCGTGAAGATCTTGAAGGCCAGATGAAGAGCGATGCCGAGAAGCGCGTTCGCAACAACCTGGTGCTTGAAGTGATTGCGAAGGAAGAGAACATCGAGGTTTCCGAAGAAGAAGTAAACCAAGAGCTTGCGACTATGGCTGAATCCTTCAAACGTTCACCTGAAGAAATCCGCAGCATCCTGGCAGCCAACGGCTCCCTGAGCAGCTTGAGCGAAGAAATTTCTCTGCGCAAAACCATCGACCTGCTGATTGCAAGCAGTGTGGAAGTTGAAGCGGCGGAAGAAGCTCCAGCAGCAGAAGAAGCAAGCGCGGAGTAAGATTGTTCCCTAAGTCCATTTTACCTAGAACGGCCAAGCAAGCCGGCCTCCATAAATAGCAATCAATAAGGCACGTAAGTTCTGTTACGTGCCTTATTTTTTATCGGCGGCTGCACGTCTGGGTATACATAACCGGAAGCGGGTTGGCATTCTGTCTGGAAGTGCGCTATAATGGCAGGCACGCGGGGTATTACGTTATTTTCGAACCAGTGAAAAAATGACATCCCGCCCCGAACGTGTTAAAATATTTCTGAAACGGAAAGACTAATCTGTATAGAGAAAAGAGGTTGGTGGCATGAGTTTGGTACCTATGGTTGTGGAATCAACAAGTCGTGGAGAACGCTCATACGATATCTATTCCAGATTGCTTAAGGACCGCATCATCTTCCTGAGCAATGCGATTGACGATGATGTCGCCAATCTGATTATTGCCCAGTTGTTGTTCCTGGCAGCAGATGACCCAGAAAAAGACATTCACCTGTACATCAACTCTCCCGGTGGTTCTGTAACAGCGGGCATGGGTATATATGATACGATGCAATATATTAAACCGGATGTTTCAACGATTTGCGTAGGGATGGCAGCCAGTATGGGTTCGCTGTTGCTTACCGCTGGAGCACCAGGCAAACGATATGCGCTGACCAACAGTGAAGTCATGATTCATCAACCGCTCGGCGGTGTACAGGGGCAGGCATCCGATATTTGGATTCATACGGACTGGATTCTCAAAACGAGACAGAAGTTGAATCAAATTTATGTGGATCGCACGGGTCAACCCCTTGAAAAAATCGAACGGGATACGGACCGCGACAATTTCATGAGCGCGGAAGAAGCGAAGGAATACGGGCTTATTGACCAGGTACTCTCTTCACCGATCATATCTTAAAGGGGTGGTAAGATGTTTAAATTTAACGATGAAAAAGGGCAGCTGAAATGTTCCTTTTGCGGCAAATCACAAGAGCAGGTTCGTAAGCTTGTAGCTGGACCTGGTGTTTATATATGTGACGAATGCATCGAGCTGTGCACGGAAATCGTGGAGGAAGAGCTCGGTCATGAGGAAGAGCTGGATCTGAAAGATATTCCGAAACCGAAGGAAATCCGTGATATTCTCGACCAATACGTTATCGGTCAGGAGCAGGCGAAGAAATCGCTCTCCGTTGCCGTATACAATCACTATAAGCGCGTCAACAGCCAGAGCAAGATTGAAGATGTTGAACTGACGAAGAGCAACATTCTGCTGCTCGGACCAACCGGCTCCGGTAAAACCCTGCTGGCCCAGACGATGGCGAAGATCATCAACGTTCCTTTTGCTATTGCGGATGCAACCTCCCTTACGGAAGCGGGCTACGTCGGCGAAGATGTTGAGAACATTCTGCTGAAGCTGATTCAGGCTGCTGATTATGATGTCGAGAAGGCCGAACGCGGCATTATCTATATTGACGAAATTGATAAAGTAGCACGCAAATCCGAGAATCCGTCTATTACCCGCGACGTTTCGGGTGAAGGTGTACAGCAGGCGCTGCTGAAGATCCTGGAAGGCACAGTTGCTTCTGTACCTCCGCAGGGCGGACGCAAGCATCCTCATCAGGAGTTCATCCAGATCGATACAACGAACATTCTGTTCATCGTCGGCGGTGCTTTTGATGGTCTGGAGCAAATGATCAAACGCCGTATCGGTAAAAAAGTCATTGGCTTCAATGCTGCAGTTGAAGGCCAGAAGGATCTGAAAGCCGGAGAATACCTCTCCATGGTATTGCCTGAGGATCTGCTCAAATTCGGTCTCATTCCTGAGTTTGTCGGCCGTCTGCCGGTAATCTCCACACTCGAGCCGCTTGATGAGAATACACTGGTCCGCATTCTGTCTGAACCGAAGAATGCATTGACCAAGCAGTACATCAAGCTTCTGGAAATGGACAATGTGGCGCTGAAGTTTGAACCGCTGGCTCTTGAAGCTATTGCCAAGGAAGCGATCAAACGCAACACAGGTGCCCGCGGTCTGCGTGCCATCATTGAGAGCATTATGCTTGATGTGATGTATGAGGTTCCTTCACGCGATGATATTAAAGACTGCGTGATTACAGAACAGGTTGTGCAGGAGAAGGCTCTGCCTGAGCTGGGACTTAAGAAAGACAAGAAAAAAGAGGAAAGCGCCTAAGACACGCTGACCTTACAATAATACAAGTCATAGTCTCCACCGTTTCCGCTGATCCCGCTTCATAAGGTGGGCGGAAGGGGTGGAGCTTTGATCGTTATGGGGGAGAAAACCATGTTCTTGAGACACCAGACCCGGCCCGTCAATGTCGGCGGAGTTATTATCGGGGGTAACAACGAGGTTGCTATTCAAAGCATGTGTACGACCAAGACTGCTGACGTGGAAGCTACAGTGGCTGAAATTCTGCGGTTAGAGGAAGCGGGCTGCCAGCTCGTGCGTGTTACCGTCAACAATGAAGAGGCGGCTGCAGCGATCAAAGAAATCAAGAAGCAAATCCACATTCCGCTGGTGGCGGACATTCATTTTAATTATAAACTGGCACTCCTGGCGATTGAGAACGGCATCGACAAGGTGCGGATTAATCCCGGCAATATCGGCCGCCGTGACAAGGTAGAAGCGGTAGTCAAAGCCTGCAAGGACAAAGGAATTCCCATCCGTATCGGCGTAAACGCCGGTTCCCTGGAGTCACATCTCCTGGAGAAATACGGTTATCCGACACCGGAAGCGATGGTTGAGAGCGCCCTTTATCATATCGGGATTCTTGAGGAACTGGACTTCCATGATATTATCGTATCCCTCAAAGCCTCTGATGTGCCGATGGCGATCGAAGCTTACCGTAAAGCAGCTGAAGTCATTCCTTATCCGCTGCACCTCGGTATTACCGAGTCTGGTACACTGTTTGCCGGTACTGTGAAGAGCTCCGCCGGAATCGGTGCACTGCTCTCCATGGGTATCGGCAGCACTGTGCGCATCTCCCTGAGCGCTGACCCTGTCGAGGAGGTTAAGGTGGCGCGTGAGCTGCTTAAGACCTTTGGTCTGATCTCTAACGCACCTACCCTGATCTCCTGCCCGACCTGCGGACGTCTGGACATTGACCTCTTCTCCATCGCCAATGAAGTAGAAGAGTATATCTCCAAGCTGAAGGTGCCGATCAAAGTCTCGGTACTGGGCTGTGCCGTTAATGGTCCCGGAGAAGCGCGTGAAGCGGATATTGGTATCGCAGGTGCCCGCGGTGAAGGGTTGCTGTTCCGCTATGGTCAAATGATCCGTAAAGTTCCTGAGGCGGAGCTTGTATCCGAGCTTAAGAAGGAAATTGACGCCATTGTTATCGCTTTTGAAGAGACCGGTGAGATTCCGGGCCGTAAGCATGCCGGATTGGCCCCGGCTGTAAGTGTGGGTAATCCGGAGGAATAGTAGAACTTATTCTATATTATTCTGCTTTTGCATAAGCCATAGTACCTCTGGATAGATACACCGGGTGGATCAGCAGCGCTGAATATAGCTAAAGGGAAACACTCCCGCTAATTTGGCTCGATTCAGGGAAATGAAGATTATAGAGGGATTTCCTCCCTTTAATTCAATCAACGTAGAACGATTCGAAGATATAGAATGAATTAAAGGGCGATATTCCCTTTATTGCTTGTGAAGCAGGCTTAATGGGTATTATAGCGGGCGTATTTCCCTATAATTGTAGATAGAAGCTCCGATTTTCATAGCATGAAGCAAGGTGACGATGAACGTCCCATTGTACCACGGGTGATCCGCGGTGAATGGGGCGTTTTTTATTTTTTATCCAAAGGGGATTCGCGGATATGGATCATAAACAGCTTATCGATGAGTTTATTCAGTATCATCTGGATGCCAGAACCGGAGAACGCAAGGGG
>NZ_LN831200.1:94978-97386 GCF_001368795.1 Paenibacillus ihuae | reverse complement strand
ATCGATGAGTTTATTCAGTATCATCTGGATGCCAGAACCGGAGAACGCAAGGGGAGACTGGAGAGAGGTCACCGGCACGCCGAAGCGTTATTTCTTCAGAATGTGTGGTGGCCGCTGCGTGGTGATTTCTGTGATCTTCATCCTGAGTATGAGGTTCTGGACTGGCGTGGCCGCTCCTATTTTGCTGACTTTGCTTTTTTGCCGGGAACAATCAGGCTGCTGCTGGAGATCAAAGGCTACACAGCACATGTTAAGGATATGGATAGACAGAGGTATAGCAATGAACTAAATCGGGAAACTTTTCTGTGTGCTATGGGCTACCAAGTGATTTCCTTTGCCTATGATGATGTGGAGCAACGTCCAGAATTGTGCATAACTTTGCTCCGTATGGTTCTCAGCAGATATATGGCAGCGGTTGTTCCGGTTGAAAAGTTACTGCTTGGAGAAAGAGAAATCATGCGTTTTGTCATGCGTCAGTCCGGATCCGTACGTCCACAGGATGTTTCTGATTATTTTTCAATCGATGCTAAGACGGCGCGGCAACTATTATACAAGCTATGTGAAAAAGGCTGGCTGAATCCGGTAAAACGTGGCGAGGGGATCCGAAAGGTAAGGTATGAGCTCGCTCGTAATGTTCTTAGCTACTGGGACTAAGGGGCAATCGTAATTCCCTGAATGGTATGTTCACGCTACTGTCCTTGCTTACTGCCTCTCCCTGTCCCGCCTTGTCGAATGGTCAACGGGCTTATCCCCAGTTTCTATTCAAGTTTAGGCCAATCTGTCATTATTCCTGCCCCGGAGCGTTTATGAATGACCGAAACGGCTATACTACCTAGTAGCAGCCAAAAGGGCAGGACAGATAGACTGAATGAAACAGGAGGGTGACCTATGCAATTAGGAATATTGCTGATGATCGTGCAGCTCTTTTTCGCACTGGTTATCGGCGTTTATTTTTGGAATCTGCTGCGGGGGCAGAAGACGAATAAGACGGCGGTGGACCGGGAATCTCGCAAGGAGCTGGACAAGCTGCGGAAAATGCGGATGATCTCTCTCACGAAGCCGCTCTCGGAAAAGACACGGCCGGCCTCCATTAGCGATATCGTCGGGCAAAAAGACGGGCTGCGTGCCTTGAAGGCCGCGCTGTGCAGCGCGAATCCCCAGCATGTGATCATCTACGGACCGCCGGGTGTCGGCAAGACGGCAGCGGCCCGTGTTGTGATGGAGGAAGCCAAGAAGAATTCACTTTCTCCTTTTAAAAGTGATGCCAAGTTTACTGAAATAGATGCGACTACAGCACGCTTTGATGAACGCGGGATTGCCGATCCGCTGATCGGCTCTGTGCATGACCCGATATACCAGGGAGCAGGAGCAATGGGTGTGGCTGGCGTACCGCAGCCGAAGCCGGGAGCAGTGACGAAGGCACATGGCGGAATATTGTTTCTGGATGAGATCGGAGAGCTTCATCCGATTCAGATGAACAAGCTGCTAAAGGTGCTGGAAGACCGGAAAGTGCTGCTGGAGAGTGCCTACTATAACTCCGAGGATAGCAATACGCCTGCTTATATCCATGATATCTTTCAAAATGGCCTGCCGGCTGATTTCCGGCTGGTTGGAGCCACTACGCGTTCGCCCGAGGAAATATCACCTGCACTTCGTTCACGCTGCATGGAGATTTATTTCCGTCCGCTGCTGCCTGATGAGATTGCCGTTATTGCCCGGGATGCCATTCAGAAGATTGGCCTGAAGCCCAGCCCGGAAGCCGTGACAGTGGTACAGCAGTATGCCACGAACGGCCGGGAAGCCGTGAACATGATCCAGCTTGCTGCGGGGCTCGCACTGACGGAACAGCGCGATACCTTGAGTGCAGCGGAAGTGGAGTGGGTAGCCGGCAGCAGCCAGCTGCCGCTGCGTACAGAACGCAAAATCCCGACAGCCCCGCAGATCGGGCTGGTCAATGGGCTGGCGGTCTATGGCCCGGGCATGGGCACGTTGCTGGAGATCGAAGTATCCGCAGCGCCTGCGCAGAACGGCCAGGGCCGGCTGAATGTCACCGGCGTTGTTGATGAAGAGGAGACCCGCGGCGGTTCGCGGACGATTCGCCGCAAGAGCATGGCTAAGGGGTCGGTTGAGAATGTACTGACCGTTCTGCGGATGATGAACCTGGAGCCGGACCGCTATGACATCCATGTGAACTTCCCCGGCGGCACGCCCATCGACGGCCCCTCTGCCGGGGTTGCCATGGCAGTAGCCATTGTCTCCGCGATCCGCCACCTGCCAGTGGACAACACCGTAGCTATCACCGGGGAGATCGGCATTCACGGCCGGGTGAAGCCTGTCGGCGGCGTGATCGCCAAGGTCGAGGCAGCCTTCCAGGCCGGCGCGACAACCGTGCTCATTCCTAAGGACAA
>NZ_LN831200.1:91529-94952 GCF_001368795.1 Paenibacillus ihuae | reverse complement strand
GCTCATTCCTAAGGACAACTGGCAGTCCCTGTTCGCCGACCTTGCACCGCTGCAGGTCATTCCAGTGGATACCGTAGAAGAGGTATTCCGCCACCTGTTCGGAGCCGAGACCGCCGATGTGCGGCTGCCGGCGGTCTCGGGCGAGACCTTTTCAACCGGGCCTTCGCTGCTTAAGGCGGATGCTTCGGGGGAGAGTGCTCAGGGGTGAGGGGTGTAGATGGCTGGATAATTGATTTAAGGGGTATATTCGGATAATGAAATTTAAGTGAAGAAGAAAAGAGAAAGGAAGATCCCTCATCAACAAATTGAGGGTTTCTTCCTTTTTTAGCTTGGATACAAAAATTCCACCTTTTACATCAATGAGTCTGCATGTTGAATGGGAAAATCTTGATGTAATAATGGTTATAATATACAATTATGATGTTTGATATTCATAATTGGGGAGAGTTGTATTTTGAAAAGACCTTTTTTTCTAATAATTATAGGTTTATCAATATTTTCTTTTTCTGCCAGTGCCAATAGTGAGGGTGTGAGCCCTAAGTTCATACAGATGAACAAATCCTACCGAGGATGGCAAGGAGTAGCTGCAGATAAAGAAAAGGTATATGTGACTTCAGATCGGGATGTGGATTTTTCCCTTTCTAATACAATATCGGTCTATGGAACTTCCGGTAAATTTTTAGCAGAGAAAAGAAAGGCCTACACAGGCAAGGATAAGAAAATGCGCTTTATGTCATTTGGGGATTGTTTTGCAAACAATGGATTTCTGTATGCTACGGTCTATAATTTCAATTCATCCCCGCCGGAAAAGGAGCGTATTAGCCGCGTGGTCAAGTATAGGCTTCCTGACTTAAAGCAGGTAGCACAGTACGATATTGGACAAGGAACAGCTGAATCTCTGGCTACATATAAAGGCTCTTTTTGGGTGGTATACCACGATAGGAACGAAATCAGGAGGTTTGATAGCAAATTTAGATTTCAGGCTGCTTATCCGCTGTCTGCTCAATTTGGTGGAGAGGGAGGATATCAAGGTATCTTTTTCAATAAGGATGACCTTTATGGAAATCTTCACGGATCGAATGAATATGGGAAGGCGTACGCTCAAGGGCTGGATCACTACAGGTTCGATGGGCATTCTTTTAAATTCATTGAGAGAATTAAACCTCCCACATATGGGGCTGGTCAAGGTGTTGAAAGCGTAGGTTCATATGTATTTTGGGCAGATCGCCCAGGAAACAAAATCATAATAACCAATGAAAATGCGCTGTAAAGCGCTTTTTTTATTTTATTGTTCAATAATTATTCCTGCTGGTTAAAAAGACTGTTGAAACATATTCTGCAGAAGAACCACAAATACTAAAGACTGTGCCAAAAATCTGTTTTGAGTTTTTTTTACTCTTCAAATGTCCTCTAACAGACCAACAACCTTTCTGTATTGCATGCCGCCAGTTGGTGTTTTGATGCCGCTTTTGTTAGAATGAATGCATATGACATAACTTGAGAACCATGGGAGGTGCGAAAGCGATGATACCAAACAAATCTAAAGGTCGTCGTTTTCCTTTATTGCCGCTTAGAGGTCTTCTCGTGTACCCTAGCATGGTTCTTCACCTTGACGTAGGTCGCGAGAAATCTGTTCGTGCGCTGGAAAAAGCTATGGTTGAAGATAACCTGATTCTCCTCTGCTCCCAGTCAGAAGTGAATATTGAGGAGCCTGGACAAGAAGATATTTTTCGGGTCGGCACCGTCGCGAATGTGCGGCAGATGCTGAAGCTTCCGAACGGCACGATCCGTGTGCTGGTAGAGGGAGTGGAACGGGCCGAAATTATTCATTATACGGATAATGAGGAGTATTACGAGGTTATGGCACGTGAGCTGCCGGAGCAGGAGGATGTCGATCAGGAGAGCGACGCCTTGATGCGGACGGTGCTGAGCCAGTTCGAGCATTACATCACCTTATCCAAGAAGGTCACCCCAGAGACGCTTGCTGCCGTGTCCGATATTGAAGAGCCTGGCCGTCTGGCAGATGTCATCACAAGCCACCTGGCACTGAAGATTAAGGATAAGCAAGAAATCTTAGAGACCATTGACGTCAGCAAACGTCTGGAGAAGCTGCTCGACATTCTTAATAATGAGCGCGAAGTGCTTGAGCTGGAGCGTAAGATCAACCAGCGGGTGAAGAAGCAGATGGAGAAGACCCAGAAAGAATATTACCTGCGTGAGCAGATGAAAGCGATCCAGAAAGAGCTCGGGGAGAAAGAGGGCCGGGCTGGTGAAGCCGATGAGCTGCGCTCGCAAATGCAGGAGAAGAATCTGCCGGAGCGGGTGCAGGAGAAGATTGAGAAGGAAATCGACCGATTAGAAAAAATGCCTGGCAGCTCAGCCGAAGGCAGTGTCATCCGCAACTACGTCGATTGGCTGCTCGGTCTGCCTTGGAGCGAATCTACGGAAGATGATCTGGATATTCTGAAAGCGGAACAGGTGCTGGATGCCGATCATTATGGTCTTGAGAAGCCGAAGGAACGCGTGCTGGAATACTTGGCAGTGCAGAAGCTGGTCAAGAAGCTGAAGGGTCCGATTCTCTGTCTCGTAGGCCCTCCGGGCGTCGGCAAAACCTCACTGGCGCGCTCCATCGCCCGTTCCCTGAACCGTAAGTTCGTCCGCATCTCGCTCGGCGGGGTGCGTGATGAAGCTGAGATCCGCGGGCACCGCCGCACCTATGTTGGTGCTATGCCCGGCCGGATTATCCAAGGGATGAAGACAGCAGGAAGCATTAATCCGGTCTTCCTGCTCGATGAGATCGATAAGATGGCGGCTGACTTCCGCGGCGATCCATCGGCAGCACTGCTTGAAGTGCTGGACCCCGAACAGAACAACACCTTCAGCGACCACTTTGTGGAGCTGCCGTTCGATCTGTCGAACGTAATGTTCGTGACAACGGCGAATGCTGTGCATAACATTCCGCGTCCGCTGCTCGACCGGATGGAGATGCTGTTCATCCCCGGCTATACGGAGCTTGAGAAGCTGCAGATTGCCAGCCGCTACCTTCTGCCGAAGCAGCGCAAGAACCACGGACTTGAGGATGCACAGCTGACGATTGAAGATGATTCGCTGCTGAAGATCGTCCGTGAATACACACGGGAATCCGGGGTTCGTAATCTGGAGCAGCAGATTGCTGCGCTCTGCCGGAAGGCTGCGAAGCAGATTGTATCCGGAGAGAAGCAAGAGGTCAGCATTCTTCCAGGAGAGATCAAGGATTATCTTGGTGTCTCGAAGTACCGCTATGGAATGGCGGAGCTGGAAGATCAGATCGGTACGGTTACCGGGCTGGCCTGGACGGAGGTTGGCGGTGACACTCTGCTGATTGAAGTAACGGTAGTCCAGGGCACCGGCAAGCTGACGCTGACCGGACAGCTGGGTGATGTA
>NZ_LN831200.1:41410-90296 GCF_001368795.1 Paenibacillus ihuae | reverse complement strand
ACCGGACAGCTGGGTGATGTAATGAAGGAATCGGCACAGGCCGCCTTCAGCTACACCCGTTCCAAAGCGGAAGAGCTGGGTCTGGCACCAGATTTTCATGAGAAGAACGATATTCACATTCACATCCCTGAGGGTGCGATACCGAAGGATGGCCCGTCCGCCGGGATTACCATTGCTACCGCGCTGATCTCTGCACTCACGAAACGGTATGTCTCGAAGGATGTAGCGATGACGGGCGAGATTACACTCCGCGGACGTGTCCTGCCCATTGGTGGACTTAAGGAGAAATCGCTGGCAGCACACCGGGCCGGCTACAAAAAAATCCTTCTTCCGAAGGACAATGAACGCGACCTCAAGGATATTCCGGAGAGTGTGCGTAATGATGTGGAGTTCGTACCTGTATCCCATATGGATCAAGTACTGCAGCATGCGCTGGTAGATCATCATCATACAGAAATAAGCAGTGAAGCGCCGAGTAGTGTGCATTAGAAAGGAAGACCTATGAAAGTTAACAATGCCGAATTTATCATCAGTGCCGTAGGCCCTGATCAATACCCAACGGACGCCTTGCCAGAGATTGCTCTGGCAGGGCGCTCCAACGTCGGGAAGTCCTCTTTAATTAACCGTATGATTAACCGCAAGAACCTGGCCCGTACCAGCTCCACCCCGGGCAAAACCCAGCATATGAACTATTACCGTGTGAATGAAGATATGTATTTTGTCGATTTTCCCGGATATGGTTATGCCAAAGTATCCAAAACCCAGCGGGCCTCATGGGGGCAAAATGGTCAAAGGTACATGGCGGAGCGTGACACGCTGAAGCTGATCCTGCTTGCTGTAGATCTGCGTCATCCGCCGACAGGCAATGACAAGATGATGTTTGACTGGCTTAAGCACTATGACCTGCCGCTCTGCGTGGTGGCAACTAAGGCCGATAAAATTCCTAAGACGCGCTGGCCCAAACATATCAAAGTGATGAAACAGGAACTTGGTGTGCTACCGGGAGATAACTTCATCCCATTCTCGTCGGAAATCGGTCTTGGCAAGGATGAGCTGTGGGCGTTAATTGAGAATTATAGTCTGCAGTCAGCAGAAGAGGATTTGGATGAAATGTCTGATCCGGATGAACTGAATGAACAAGCTGAGCAGATAGCAGGAAATGAAATTGTGCCTGAAGAAGAGCAGGAATCCTGAAACAAGGCCTTATCCTGTGTATAAGTTAGCAATAGAGCGCAATCCTTTGACTATCCTCCTATTCTCAAGGTATAGGTAGAATTATCAGCTGACAGTCTGTTTCCGCTCATGAGAAAACCCACACTCATCGATGTATAATCATTGTAAAGGCTTTACAAAGAATAGAGGGATGGTTATGGCTCAGCGATTGGCTACAGAATATGTAAATGCGACTATGCAAATGACGGAATTTCAGATGAACCAGTTTCTGCTCACAGCCGATACCTGCTATATCAGCCACCGGGTGAAGGTTCTAGGAGGCGGGGAGCAGATGATTGTTCTTGAGGAAGCCGGGGGTGAAGAGGTGCGCCTGTCTGTCGAACGTAAAGGCGACATCCATTGGTGCACACTATCCTGCCGGGTGGTTAATCCCCATCTGAACAATGCCGTCCGCAAACTATTCGTCACCTATAAAGGAACGGGGACTGTGAATAGAATCTATCATGGGTTTACCATGATCTATTATTATGAGAGAGGCTCTGTCCGCCGGATCTCAGAATTGACGTCCTCTGGCAGCAAGCTGATCTATCAGCATAAGCACTCTCTTTCAGAAATGATGAATCTGTATAAGTCAGATGCTATAGAACGAGAGATAGAAGAACTGCGCCGGAGAGTTGATCGTTTGCTGGATCAGCGCAACACCCTCCAGTCTGCCGAGAATCCCGGTGATATTGATGAGGAGCTTGCATTCATAGCTCATAGATTGCTATTTTTGGAGGCTTAAGGATACAATAACTATATACTTGGCAATCATTTCCTAGTGAAATGGTTGTATTTTTTTGAGATGCTATATAATTTTAGTGGAAAAGGACCGATAAAAAGTATATGATAGATATTCACAGCCACATTTTGCCTTTTATGGATGACGGAGCCACCGACTGGGAAGCGGCCCTCTCCATGGCACAGGATGCCGTACAAGATGGCATTTCCACTGTTGTAGCCACACCACATCATGCTAATGGAGTATATATGAACCCCGCTCCAACTATTGGACAAGCAGTACAGCTGCTCAATGAGAGAATTCAGCAGGCTGGACTTCCTTTGCTTGTGCTTCCCGGCCAGGAGATCCGCCTTTACGGGGATCTGCTGAATGATTTGGAGCAGAGTCAATTGCTGACTCTCGCGGATTCGAAATACATCCTGCTGGAAATGCCTTCTTCACGTGTGCCGCGCATAATGGACGAGACCTGCCACGAACTGGTTATTCAAGGCTTCGTTCCGGTCATCGCCCACCCGGAGCGCAATGCTGAGGTTGCCGCTAGTCCCGCCATATTAGAAAGATTAATAGAGCTGGGAGCAGTGGGTCAAGTAACCGCCCAGAGTCTGGCCGGAACCTTCGGCAGCAAACTGCAGAAGCTGTCGCTTGATCTGTGCCGCAGAAACGCTGTCCATATTATTGCATCGGATGCACATGACTGTAGTCATCGTCCGTTTGGACTAAGTGAAGCTTTCAAGGTTGTGGAGAAAGAGCTGGGGACTGTGGTTTCCGACAAATTCCGCCAAAATTCGCAGAGAATCATCGCTAATGAGGAGATAATCCGGGTCATTTATACGAGTTCCGGCAAGAAACTTCATAGAATGTTCGGTTTTTTTTCTCGTAAAGGATGACCAATCTCTCAATTGATGGTAGAATGGGTATTACTGGGTTATTGTTATATTTTATCAGATTAGTTTGAGTTAGGGCGGAACTTTTCTGATAGCGCAGCAGTATAAGAAACATAACTACATACAAAGAGGTGGATGAAAAGTGTCTTTGAAGAAGAAACTGGCAGTATCAACATTAGCAGTAAGCATGGCAGCAGCATCCGTAGCAGGGTTTCCGTTCAGCAGCGAAGGATTGGCTAAACATCTGACTGGCGTAGCATCTGCAGCATCAGTCGATCACGACTCAGTAAAGACCAAGATTAAGGCGATCTACAATAACCTTACTGCAACAGAAGTAACTTATTTGCAGAACTATTCCAAAGAAGTTGCTGGAATTGATAAAGCGAAGTTCGAGGAAATTTTTGCACCAGTACTCGGCAAACTTAAACTCAGCGATGCAGATACAGCGACTTCCCTGAAACTCTTCAAGAGCGTATCCAGCGTAGTTTATGATGTATATGCAAGTGATTTCGATGTTCTTAAAGGCATCCGTTATGATGTTGACAATGTTAAGCTGTTTAACAACATTGCAGCCAAAGCGAAAGTGGACAGCCTCAGCTTCGACGATATTCTTGACTTCTTCTTCGCTACTAACGGCGTAGAGGCAGAACTTCGCAATCTGCTGGGAAGCAAGTCCACTGCAGATATGATCAACCTCATCGGTAATCCAGAGTCCCAGAAGACCTTGGTTAAGGATGCTGTTTACAAAGTGCTTGAGCACAAGACTGGCGTTGGTGCACTGACTGTAAGTGATGCAGTATACAACCTGGGTATCACAGCTGATGATCTGGTGAAGACATTTGATAATGTGAATACACAGATCAAATCCGCTAAGCCTGCTGCACAGGCACTTGCTCTCGCCTACATCCGTACTTATCCGCTTGTTTCTGGTGGTGGTACTGGAGGCGGTACTGGAGGCGGTACAACAGTTACTACTCCAGGTGCAACTCCTGGCGTTTATGATGTATCTACTTTGGTAAGTGTTATTAACGGTAAAGCAACATTGAAGCTGGTAGATGCTGATGTACTCAAAGCCTTTGATGCACTGTTGGCAGCTAACCCAGGTAAAACTGGTCTTACACTAACATTGAACTTGGGTACAGTGAACGCAACGACTGTAGAAGTTCCACTGTCCAAAGCGATCATTGAAGCTGCTAAAGCTAAAGGTATTGCGAATATCGCGGTTACCTTCAACGGGCTGACTGTTACAATTCCTGTAACCCAATTCAGCGATGCAGTAACTTTGACGGTTACTACAGAAGCTGACACCACAGTAACTTCGATCACTAGCTTGAAGTTGGCTTCCAAAGTCTATTCCTTCGACCTGACAGTTGGTGGAGTAGCCACAACAACCTTCAAACAACCACTGACAATCAAACTTCCTCTGGTTGGTGCAGCATCGCTTGATAAAGAGCTTCTGTCCGTAGCGAAGGTTGTTTACGGCGCACTGCAATTCCAAGGCGGCGTTGTTGACGGTGATTTCATCGTTGAACCGCGCGACACCTTCTCTTCCTACGCAGTAGTAGAGAACAAAGTAAGCTTCAGCGATACTGCCAGCGTACAGGCTTGGGCTGGAAGACAGATTCAAGTTGTAGCCGCTAAAGGCGCAATTGAAGGTATCGGCTCCGGCAAGTTCGCTCCTAAGAGCAATGTTACCCGTGCTGAGTTCGCGAAGATGCTGATCCGTGCATTGAACCTTGAGAACAGCACGGCAACAGAAAGCTTCAGCGATGTAAGCTCTACTGCTTGGTATGCTCCATACGTTGCTGTTGCAGCTGAGAAGGGCATCATCACTGGACGTAATTCTTCCACCTTTGATCCGAATGCAACAATCACACGTGCTGAGATGGCTACAATGATCTCCCGTGCTGTGAAAGCACTCAAACCTTCTGCAACTGCTGATGCAACAGCACTTAGCAAATTCTCGGATGCAGCGAAGATCAGTGCTTCCCTGAAAGACGGCGTAGCCCTTGCAGCCAGCAATAACCTGGTTATTGGTAATGCAGGCAAGTTCAACCCGAACGCTACTGCTACCCGTGCAGAAGCAGCTGTAATCATCTATCGTACAATGAACTTCAAGTAAGAAGTGAAATAAGCAAGTGGAGAGCCTCCTCTCGTTAATGTGAGAGGGGGCACTTTTTTAGCGTGAATTGAAATATTACAGAAACAGCTTGGAGGGAAATTCACTTGTCAGCACAAGAATTGGATCTTCGCGATTATTTTCAGATTGTAAGAAAGAGACTGTGGATGATTGTAAGTATTGTTATCGTCGTCTGTCTTCTTGCCGGTGTGTATAGCCTATACATTAAGAATCCGGTGTATGAAGCTTCAACGAAGATTATTGTTAATCAGACACAGCAAGTGCAGTCAACGGCATCACAGCTGGATTTGAATCAGATTAATACTAATATTCAATTAATTAACACGTACAAGGAAATTATTAAGACACCAGCCATTCTGGATGTTGTAGCCAAGGACTATCCGCAATTTAACACTACTGCAGAAGAGTTGCTGAAGAAGGTTAATGTGAGTTCGGTAAATAATACGCAGGTGATGACACTTGTCGTTCGAGATAACTCTTATCAGAGAGCAGCAGAAATCGTGAATGCCATTTCACTTGTGTTCAAGCAGGAGATCCCTTCCCTGTTCAATGTACAGAACGTATCGATTTTGAATGAAGCCAAGCTTAATCCTACTGTTGCACCAGGACCGGTTGAACCTAATGTAGTGATGAACCTGGCGATTGCCTTTATCGTTTCGCTGATGATCGGCCTGGGGATTGCCTTCCTGCTGGAGTACATGGATGACACCTTGAAGACGGAAGAGGACATTGAGAAATACCTGGGTCTCCCGACGATAGCAATGATAACCAGACTCGGACAAGAAGAGACCAAGTCCACAGAAACGCAAGCACAGAAGCTATCCAGAAAGGCGGGGGATCTCGAACATGTCACAGCAGCCAAATAAACAACGCCATCTGATTACCGTAACGAATCCGCGTTCGCCTGTATCGGAAGCGTTTCGGGCTTTGCGGACCAATATTGACTTTTCTTCGATTGATGAGCAGATTCAGATTATTATGGTGACGTCCTCCGGACCTGAGGAAGGGAAATCCACGGTAACTGCGAATCTTGCGGCGGCCTATGCACAAGCAGATAAGAAAGTGCTTTTGATTGATGGAGACTTGCGGAAGCCTACGGCGCACAAAACCTTTTCTCTAAGCAACCGTTACGGGTTATCTTCTTTGTTGTCACAGCAGGCGGATTTAAACGAGGTTATACAGGAATCTGGAGTTCCTAACCTCTACCTTATGACTTCTGGCCCAATTCCTCCGAATCCGGCGGAGATGATGGCTTCGAACCGGATGAGTACGGTCCTGCAGGAATTACGTCAGCAGTTTGATGTGATTTTGTTCGATACTCCGCCGCTCTTAGCGGTTACGGATGCACAGATTGTGGCTTCTAAGAGTGATGGTGTGATTATGGTAGTTAGCTATGGCAAGGTAAAACGTGATATTGCTGTTAAGGCTAAGGCCAATCTTGATCGTGTAGGGGCGAAGATGCTGGGGGTAGTACTTAATAACGTCAAGCGCAAAGCAAGCGAAGGCTACTATTATTACTACTACGGAAATTGACAGTGTTCGGTAGTGAAAATGTTATTTTTGGAGGCACTAAAAATGACAGCAAAATCTAGAGTGTTCGTGTTGTTCTTCATTGATCTGGCCATCATTTGGTTCAGTATTGCTACCTCGTATTGGTTCCGGTTCTATGACGGTATCCCTCATGATTATGTGGTCCAGATGCTGCAGTTTGGCATCATCTCGACGATTATTATTGGGGGAAGCTTGATCTATTTCGGTCTTTACCGGCGGATGTGGCAATATGCCAGTATTGGAGAGATTGTCTCCATCCTTAAGGCCATTGTCATCGGTTCTATTAGTTCCTATGCGATTGCACTACTGCTCCTCCCAGCGCGTGTACCCTTTGGAGTGGAAATCCGCTCGATGGAAACGATTCTAGTCTTGGTTGGCGGAGTGCGGTTCTTATGGAGAGTGTTTCGTAATGATCGGGTAACCAATATAGAAACCGAAACCCATGCACTGATTGTTGGAGCAGGGGATTGCGGCATGCTGATCGCGAAGGAGATGTTGGGGCCTTCCTTTGCTGGTACGAGAGTGATAGGGTTCATAGATGATGATCACAACAAATATCACATGTCAATCTTAGGCCTGCCTGTGCTGGGGAACCGATATGATCTGCCGCGGCTCGTCAAAGAAAAAGATATCCATGAGATCATTATTGCGATGCCATCTGTATCCAGAACCGAGATTTCCGAGATTATCAATTTAGCTAAAACTACGGGTGCTAAGCTTAAAATTATTCCTGCACTTAATGATCTGATTGCCGGGAAAATATCTGTGAAGAAGCTTCGTGATGTAAGTGTAGAAGATTTACTTGGACGTGAGCCGATTATAGCAGATTTGAACGGTATTCTAGGCTATGTCCATAATAGGACGGTTATGGTCACAGGTGCAGGCGGATCTATTGGCTCAGAGTTGTGCCGTCAGGTGTCTCCTTTTGCTCCTGAGAAGCTTCTACTACTTGGCCATGGTGAGAATAGTATCTATACGATTGAAATGGAACTGCGTAAGAAATTTCCTGATCTTGAGATCGTTACGGTCATTGCAGATGTACAGGACCGCAACCGCATGATGGATGTATTCCACACGTTCAGACCGCATGTTGTCTTTCATGCGGCAGCGCATAAACACGTTCCTCTGATGGAGCGCAATCCATCAGAAGCGATTAAGAATAACGTCTTCGGAACAAGAAACGTTGCTGATTGTGCTGATCGTTATGGAGTAGAACGTTTTGTCATGATTTCATCAGACAAGGCAGTTAACCCTACTAGTGTTATGGGGGCAACCAAGCGTATTGCAGAGATGTATGTACAAAGTTTGAATACTACTAGTAAGACTAAGTTCTCTGCTGTGCGTTTTGGTAATGTCTTAGGCAGCCGGGGCAGTGTAATACCAGCCTTCAAACAGCAAATTGCAGCTGGTGGACCTGTGACCGTTACCCATCCTGAGATGGTTCGATATTTCATGACGATTCCTGAAGCAGTGCAGCTGGTCATCCAATCCGGTTCCTTCGCCAAAGGCGGAGAGGTCTTTGTACTGGATATGGGTGAACCTGTGAAGATTCTTACCTTGGCCGAGGATTTGATAACCTTGTCAGGATATGAGCCTTATAGGGATATTGATATTACGTTCTCTGGTATCCGCGAAGGTGAGAAGCTCTATGAAGAACTCTTAACAGATGAAGAGAATCTGGGTTCGACTCAACATGATCGTATATTTATAGGTAAACCAAATGTAATCAGTCAGAATCAGCTTGAGCTGGAATTTAAGCGGCTAGAACGTGTATTGACGGAGGAACCAAGTGCTATTCGTGAAGTGATTAATCAGATTGTTCCCATGCAGCCTGTTGCTCAAGCCGCTATTAGCTAACTATTGTGAAAGAAGGGATTACTATGTTCAACAAGAGATGGAAGAAGATACTGGCGTGGTCTCTGTCTATAATCATAGTATTAGTAATCGGTGGATTGTTCGCTGCGAATTATGCAGTAGATAAATTAATGACCTCCATGGCCGGAGGTTTGGATTTAGAATCTAACAATGTATCGAATAGCGGGAGCGTAATCTTGGAACCGACTATAGCACCTGCAGAAACGGTAAAGCCAACTGAAGCTGTTACGGATAACCCAGTCAGCAATACAAATAATCCAACGGCAACTACCTCACCTGTATCAGCGCCTGCTTCAGAGACTGCAACTAGTCAGCCTGTCACGGCACAGAAGACAGCTGAGAATAGTGTAAGTATTGCTTCTCCTTCGACAAAACCCCAAGCATCAAGCAGTCCGTCCTCGGATAAGAACACAGATGTGGGCGGATATACTGCACAGGTCTCAGCTGATAAAGCTAAGCAAATACAAGAAAATGTTACAGTTAAAGAAAAAGCGGATGTGGCATCTATTGTGATGAGTCAATTAAGTGTATCAGACATCAAACGTTTGCAGGAGTTAGCATCGGGTGGCTTAACCATAGATGAGAAACGCGAAGCGCGCAGTATTATCCTTGGTAAAGTGTCAGAGGAACAATATAATGAACTTTCTCAGATTGCGAAGAAGTATGGTGTAAGTGAAGGGAAAACACAAGAACAAGTGTTAGCCGAAGAAGAACAGCTTAAAGCACAAGAAGAAGGAAGTGAACAGCAATGAGTAAAGTCAAGATTCCTGCAGCAGCTCTACTGCTCCTCTTATCCATTGGGGCTGCCCCATTAACGGCTTCGGCACCACTATCTGCATCAGCTGCGTCAGTTGCTGCTACCACAACACCCACAATTAATACTTACACTAACTCTATTAAGGTTCAAAATATGAATGTCAAAATGATCTTTGATGGTGTAAGTATGGTGCCGCCTTCCGGTCAACTGGTATTTATTCATAATAATACGACTTATGTACCCGTAAGATTTATGTCTTATGCATTGCAAAAAAGCGTGAATTGGGATGCCAAGAACCTTAAGGTTTCCGTAGGTAAACCAAGCAGTTCTGAGGAGGTTGTAATCAAAGAGTATATTATGAATGCAGCGGATACTAAAACGACTTTCTCGGCTTCTAAACCTGTAACATTAACTTCCGTGAAGGCAAGCTTTGTATTTGATGATGTTGCTAAAAGTCTACCTGCTAACCAATCTAGTTATATCTTAAATGGAGCATTATATGTACCGCTTCGATTCCTTTCAGAATCGGTGGGAAACGTAATCAACTGGGATCAGAAAGCAAAGGTTATTACGGCTGCATCTAAGTCATACCAAGAACAAGTGAGTGAAGGGAACACACCAGGCAATGCAGGCCAGGGAGCAACTACTACAACTCCAACACAGGCTGGTGGCTCAACTTCTGGAAAAGTTTCTTATGAAGATATAACAAGTGCAACGGAAGCTAAGCTAAATGCATTAAAAACTCAGAGCCAGTCAACATTAATGAGTATTGCATTTGAGTATGTAGCTGCCAAAGATGATACAAGTAAAGTGAGTATTAAAAACAAGGGTCTAGAACAATTAGCATCATTTACAGCTAGCTTTAATAGTATTGTGGCTGAGGCTGAACAACAACTTAAGGCTAATGGCTATAGCACTGATGTTATTAATCAGTATAGAAAAGCTTTTGAGGCAGACTTAGAGGCAGGTAGAGTAATAGCTGAAGCTATGACAAATTAAATATTATGCTTGTGAATAATTCATCAGTGTTATTACTACTAAAAGTAGTAGTGATTTCTGGTGAATTATTACTGAGATCCAAAGGAATGGGTGAGCTCATGAGTTTTTCCTATATGATAACAAAGCAAATTATTGATTTTCTATTGGCCTTACTTGGAATGTTCCTTTTGTGGCCATTCTTCTTAATAATTGCACTGATTATTAAATTAACATCTAAAGGGCCTGTCCTATTCAAACAAAGACGGATAGGTAAGGGTAAAAAGGAATTTTATATCCTCAAATTTAGAACCATGCGTATAGATACGCCTAGCAATATGCCTACTCATTTGTTACAAGACCCCAATCTATACATAACCAAAGTAGGCAGATTCCTTCGTAGAACAAGTTTGGATGAATTACCTCAAATTATAAATATTCTAAAGGGTGAAATGAGCATTGTTGGTCCCCGACCAGCACTCTGGAACCAATATGATCTTATCTTAGAACGAGACAAATATAAGGCGAATGATATTAAACCTGGATTGACCGGGTGGGCACAAATTAACGGACGAGATGAATTGCCAGTTGAAGCAAAAGCAAAGCTTGATGGTGATTATATCAAAAATATTTCTTTTACAATGGACTCTAAAGTGTTCTTGCTGACTATTTTTAGTGTGCTTAAGTCAGAAGGGATCAGAGAAGGGGCAACTGAGCAGGGGAAATCGTCTGGCACTGAAGGGGCAATTCTATAATATGGATAAAATAAAGATTTTAATAACTGGTAAAGGGAGTTTTATTGGTACATGTCTAATTAAGTGGCTAAAGCAATCTCCTCATCAGTATGAAATTGAAGAATTATCTGTAAGAGGTAATGATTGGGAAGACTTTGATTTCTCTCAATATAATGTTGTCTTACATTTAGCTGGTATTGCTCATGTATCAACTGATCCTGGAATGGAAGCAGAATACTATAGAATAAATCGCGACATTGCAATAAAAGTCGCCAAAAAAGCTAAAAGTAATAGTGTTAAACAGTTTATATTAATGAGCAGCATTATTGTGTATGGTTCTGCAAAGAAGAGCGACGGGTTTATCGATGAAAACAGTATTCCAGAACCTAATAACTTTTATGGAAACAGTAAGTTGCAAGCGGAGGAAGGGGTAAGGGCTTTGGAAGATGACGACTTCAAAGTTGCTGTCTTAAGACCACCTATGATTTATGGAAGAGGTTCTAAAGGTAACTATCCTGTGTTGGCAAAGTTCTCGAGGAAACTCCCTTTGTTTCCTAACATAGATAATAAGCGTAGTATGCTTCACATAGATAATCTTTGTGAGTTTATCAAATTAATAGTTGATAACCAAGAACAAGGGCTTTTCTTTCCCCAGAATCGTGAGCATGTGAATACTAGTCAGATGGTCTTAATGATCGCTCAGGCACATAGCAAAAATATTAAGTTGACCAAGGCATTTAATCCTTTTATTGCTAATAAATTAGTATTTAAAATTGGGTTGGTGAACAAGGTGTTTGGAAACTTGGCATATAATTTAAAAATGAGTAAGTATAAAAACGATTATCAAATTAGAAGTTTAAGAGAATCGATTATTTTAACAGAAACTATAGATGGGAAGGGTAAAGAGTGAACAAACATATCCTAGTTATAGCTCAATATTTTTACCCTGAACAATTTCGTATTAATGATATCTGTACAGAGTGGATCAAAAAAGGTTATAAGGTTACGGTAATAACTGGTATCCCTAATTATCCTCAAGGAAAGTATTATCCCGGTTATGGTTTGTTTAAAAGACGCAGAGAAACATATAATGGTGTGGACATTATTAGAATACCATTAGTGCCAAGAGGGAAAAGTTCAATGATGCTTGCATTGAATTATTTATCATTTGTAATATCAGGGTACTTTTGGAAAATGTTCACTAGAATTAAGGCGGATTATGTTTTTATATTTGAGGTTTCTCCAATGACTCAAGCTTTACCAGGTATTTGGTATTCCAAAAAAAGGAAAGTGCCATGTTTCTTGTATGTTCAAGATCTTTGGCCTGAGAATGTACAGATTATAACCGGAGTTAATAATAAATATATTATTGGCGCCATTGGTAAAATGGTTGACTATATATATGCCCGCTGTGATAAAATTTTCGCTACGTCTAACAGCTTTGTTCAATCAATCGCTAAACGTGGGGTTGAAGAAGAAAAGATAGCATATTGGCCTCAATACGCAGAAGACTTTTATGTACCTATAGAAAAGAGTATTGTTACTGAAATTCCTAATGATGATACATTTAATATCATTTTTGCTGGAAATATTGGTAACGCGCAGGGATTAGATATACTTCCAAAAACAGCTTTAATTCTTAAAGAAAAGAATATGAAAAATAAAGTCAGATTTAATATTGTTGGTGATGGTAGATATAAAAGTGAGTTAATAGAATTAGTGACTGCAAATGATATATCTGAAATGTTCAATTTCATCCCCCGACAACCTGCAACAAGAATACCAGAACTTTTAGCTAGCAGTGACGCTGCATTTCAGTGTTTAACAGATAGTCCATTGTTTGCTATGACAATTCCAGCAAAACTACAATCGTATATGGCTTGTGGAATACCTATTATTGCTTCTGCTAATGGGGAAACAAATCGAATCATTAATGAGGCAAAAGCGGGTCTATCTAGTCCTGCCGGAGATGCTGAAAAGCTTGCTGAGATTATTATCGAAATGTTCAATAAGTCACCAGATGAACTTAAAAAGATGGGTATGAATGCAAGAAACTATTATGATGCCAATTTTAATAAACAAGAGTTATTGAGTGAAATGGACACTTATTTTGGACGAGAGTCATTAATGGAGGAAATACAATATGTTCAAAGATAAAACATTATTAATAACTGGTGGGACAGGCTCTTTTGGCAATGCGGTGCTGAAGAGATTTCTAAATACAGAAATTAAAGAAATTAGAATCTTCTCCCGGGATGAAAAGAAACAAGATGATATGCGCAAAGAACTAAGAAACGATAAGGTGAAATTCTTTATAGGGGATGTTAGAGACTATAACAGTGTTGCAGCAGCGATGCACAATGTGGATTATGTGTTCCATGCGGCAGCCCTAAAACAAGTTCCTTCATGCGAATTTTTCCCTATGGAGGCTGTTAAGACAAATGTTATGGGAACTGAGAATGTACTTAATGCTGCCATTGCTTTTGGAGTGAAAAAGGTAGTGTGTCTATCAACAGATAAGGCAGTATATCCTATCAATGCTATGGGAATTTCTAAAGCCATGATGGAAAAGGTTATGGTTGCTAAATCCAGGACTGTAAGTCCTGAAGATACCTTAATCTGTGGCACACGTTATGGAAATGTGATGTGCTCTAGAGGTTCAGTTATTCCATTGTTCATTGATCAAATTAAAAATTATGAGGATATTACAATTACTGATCCTGATATGACCCGTTATCTAATGTCCTTGGAAGATGCTGTTGAACTAGTGTTGTTTGCTTTTAACAAAGCAGTTCAAGGAGATATTTTCGTTCAGAAGGCTCCTGCTTCAACAATAGGGGAACTAGCTATAGCTTTGAAAGAACTGTTTCAGTCAGATAGTCACACAAGAGTTATTGGAACTAGACATGGTGAAAAGTTATATGAGACATTGCTTACACGGGAAGAGATGGCAAAAGCAACTGATCTGGGAAGCTATTACCGGATTTCTGCTGATACGAGAGATTTGAACTATGATAAATTCTTTGAAGAAGGCGATAAAGATATATCCGAGGGTTGGGAATACAATTCTCATAATACAGAAAGATTAGATATTCAAGGGATTAAAGAACTCTTGTTAAGTCTAGATCTGATTAATAAAGAACTTAATGGCAGGGGCTAGAATAATGAAAACTGTTTTGGTAACAGGTGCCTACGGATTCATTGGTCGTAACTTAGTAGCGTCTTTAAACAGAAGAGATGATATTGAGGTTATGAAGGTTGATTCAAAGCATTCACTCCAAGAATTAGAAGAATATGCACTTAAGGCTGATTTCATTTATCATCTTGCTGGAATTAATCGGCCTGAGAATACTGAGGAATTCATGACTGGTAATTTGGGTGTCACTCAACACTTAATCAATATATTGATTTCGAACGGAAAGAATACTCCAATACTTCTCTCTTCATCGATCCAAGCTGAACAGGATAATCCATATGGGAACAGCAAGCGCGCAGCTGAGGAAGCGATTTCCGCTTATGGAGACCAAAAGGGAGCTAGTACATTTATATATAGACTACCCAATGTTTTTGGGAAATGGAGTAAACCTAACTATAATTCTGTAGTTGCAACTTGGTGCTACAATATTAGCAGAGAAATACCCATTCAAGTGAATAATCCGGAAGCGGAAGTTAATTTAGTTTATATTGATGATGTAGTTGAATCCTTCATAGCTGCAATGGATACTTTAAGTGGAACCAACTCAAGTGGTTACTGCGATATTTCGCGCTCCTTCAATGTTAAGCTTAAGGATCTGGAAGCTAGCTTAGTATCATTTAAAGAGAGCCGGAATACACTTGTTATTTCGAGTCTGAAAAGTGATTTTGAACGCTTTCTTTACAGTACTTATCTCTCATATTTGCCAGAAGACAATTTCGGATATGATTTGGAAATGAAACACGATAACAGAGGATGGTTAGCAGAGTTCATTAAAACGGAACATTCAGGTCAAGTATTTATATCACGAACTAAACCAGGTATTACAAGAGGTAACCACTGGCATCATACTAAAGTAGAGAAATTCCTTGTTATTGAAGGAGAAGCTGTAGTCAAGTTTCGACAGATTGAAGGAGAAGAAATCTTAGAATATCCTGTGAATGGATTATCTTTGAGAGTGATAGATATTCCACCTGGATATACACATTCCATCACTAATACAGGTACTAGTGATGTAATAACCCTTTTCTGGGCTAATGAATTGTTTAACCCTGAAAAGCCAGATACTTATTACTTGGAGGTTTAAGAAAATGGAAAAGCTTAAAGTTATGACAATCCTTGGCACCAGACCAGAGATCATTCGTTTGTCTGAGTGCATTAAAGCTTGCGATAGATATTTCAATCATATTTTAGTACATACAGGGCAGAATTGGGATTATACATTAAATGAAGTATTCTTCAATGAACTCGAACTTCGTCAACCTGATTACTTCCTTGAGGCAGTGGGAACTAATCTGGGCGAAACGATGGGGAATATAATAGCAAAATCGTTTGATGTATTAGAAAAAGAAAAACCAGATGCTCTGCTGATCTTAGGTGATACTAACAGTGCACTCAGTGCGATTGCTGCAAAAAGATTGAAAGTACCTATTTTTCATATGGAAGCAGGCAACAGATGTTTTGATCAAAATGTCCCTGAAGAAATAAATCGCAAGATTGTTGACCATATCTCGGATATCAATCTGCCTTATACAGAACATTCCAGAAGATATCTTCTATCAGAGGGATTCCGTAAAGAACATATTTTTGTTACAGGATCTCCGATGCAAGAAGTTCTTCAAGCTCACATGGAGAACATTGATGCAAGTGATGTACTTGAACGGTTAAACCTAGAACCAGAGAAATATATACTTGTTTCTGCACATCGGGAAGAAAATATTGATAATGAACGGAATTTCATCTCTCTTATGACCGCAATTAATAAAATTGCGGAACGTTATCAATTGCCCGTAATTTACTCTACACACCCAAGAAGTATGAAGTATATTGAACAACGGAATTTTAAATTTCATCCTTTGGTACAAAATCTTAAACCATTTGGCTTTTTTGATTATAATCAATTACAGAAAAATAGTTATTGCGTACTATCGGATAGTGGTACTCTATCTGAAGAAAGCGCTATGTTAAACTTTGCGGGAGTACTATTAAGAACATCAACAGAGCGTCCAGAAGTTCTTGATAAAGGCTCCGTAGTTATAGGAGGTATTGATGAAAAGAATATTGAACAATCTGTAGAGTTAGCAATAAACATGAAAATGAATCATGAAATTCACTTATTAGCAAATGACTATAGTGATAATAATGTATCAACTAAAGTAGTGAAAATTATCCAAAGTTATGTTGGAATTATTAATAAGTTTGTATGGAGAAGATAGAATGAAGATTTTGCAGATTAATTCTGTTTGCGGATTTGGAAGTACTGGAAAAATTGTTACGGATATTCATGAATCACTTATTATTAATGGCTTTGATAGTTATGTTGGTTATGGAAGAGGGGAGCCAAGGCATTGTAGTAAAACAATTAAAATAGGTAATAAGTATGATACGTACGGACATGTAGCTAAAACAAGATTAACTGATCAACATGGATTTGGTTCAAAAAGAGCAACGAAAACATTTATTAAAAAGATACAAGAAAAAAATCCGGATCTTATCCATTTGCATAATATTCACGGGTACTATTTAAATATAGGTATCTTGTTTGATTATCTTAAAAAGGCTAATAAACCTGTAGTTTGGACTCTGCATGATTGTTGGCCGTTTACAGGTCATTGTGCTTATTTTGATTACGAAGGTTGCGGAAAATGGAAACAAGGTTGTTATGATTGCCCACAAAAAGCTAATTACCCTTCAAGTTTTTTAATAGACAATTCTAAAAGTAACTACTTTAAGAAAAAAGAAATATTTGGTAAGGTGAATGACTTAAATATCATTACACCGTCTAAGTGGTTAGCAGAGTTATTAAATGAATCATTTTTATCAGAATATAATATAACAACTATAAATAATGGGATTGATTTGGAATTATTTAAGCCTAGAATAAGTGAGTTTAGAAACAAATATCAACTAAAAGATAAATTTGTCATTCTAGGGGTTGCTAGTTTTTGGGAGAAAAGAAAAGGATTGGATTATTTTGTGCAATTATCAAAAATATTAGATGAAAACTATAAAATAGTCTTAATTGGATTGAAAGAAAAAGAAATTCTTGATTTGCCTAAAAATATTATTGCATTACCTAGAACGCAAAATATCGAAGAATTAGCTGAAGTATATACAGCAGTAGATGTGTTTGTAAATCCAACCCTAGAGGATAATTTTCCCACAACTAATCTTGAAAGTTTAGCTTGTGGCACTCCTGTCATCACCTTTAATACAGGTGGGAGTATAGAATCAATTAATGAAAAATGTGGATTAATTGTGAAGAACAATGAAATTAATGAACTTTATCAGTGTATTCTCCAAATTCAAAAGAATACTAAGCAATACTATTCAAAATATTGCTTAAGTCAATCCCTCAATTTTAATAAAATGGATGTCGGGAAAAAATATATAAGTATATATAAATCCCTGATAGAAAAGGGTAGCTGAGATGAAAAAAAAATACTATTTATAACTCCACATATGATTTGTGGAGGCGTTGAGAAATCTTTGTTGTCACTGATTAATGAGATTCCTAAGGATCTTTATGAAGTAACTATATTTATGGTAAGAGCCAATGGTGATTTTTTAGAATTTATTCCTTCTTGGGTTACTCAAGGTGAATTACCATTAAATAAAGAGTTAGTAGATGAACTATTAGCTGGAGGAGCTAAAGCCTCAATTATAAAAAATGTAAAAAAATTAAGGTTTTTGAAAGCTGCCAATATAATAATTAAAAAGAAAGTTCTAAAAGACCCGATTCCAGAAATGAGTACAAAGTTTGAAGAAATACAGTCATTAGAAAAAAAATATGACGTAGCAATTGCATTTCATATGCATATGCCTTTTATTGTTAAATACGTAGCTGATAAGGTTGTCGCAGATATTAAAATAGCGTGGATTCATAATGATTTTTTAACATCTAAATTTCACCCTGGTATATTAAAAGAGTATTTAGATAAATATGACAAGTTCTTCGCTGTTTCAAAACAATTGATGCATGAATATGTAGGGATTTTTCCTGAATTCAAAGATAAAACGGAAATATTTTATAATATAATTTCTCAAGAAACAATAAAGAAAATGTCTGGTGATAGAATAAATGATTTTGATCAAAATCAAATAAATATATTATCTATAGGGCGGCTAGATAGACAAAAGGGTTATGATCTAGCAATAAAGGTTTGTAGAAAGTTGCTAGATAAAGGATATGATTTCAAGTGGTATATTATTGGTGAAGGAAATGAGAGAGAAGCACTTGAAAAAGCCATAAATAAATTAAAATTAGAGAACAATTTTATACTATTAGGTATGAGAACAAATCCTTACCCATATCTAGAAAAATGTGATATATATGTTCAACCATCGAGGCATGAAGGATATTGTTTAACGTTAGCAGAAGCTAGATGTCTTTATAAGCCAATAGTTACGACTGATTTTGCCGGTGCTAAGGAACAAATTATTAACAACGTAAATGGCATCATTACTTTATTTGATGTTGACCAATTGTTTAATAGTATTGAACGACTAATATCTAATAAAGATTTAATGCGAAAGTTTAGCGTTGAACTAAAAAAACAAGGGTTTAAAATAGATGAAGAAGAGAATAAATTGATTAATTATATTAAGGAGTAGCAAATGAAGATATTATACTTTCAAAATATTCCTGTTCCATATCGGGTTGATTTTTTTAATGAATTGGGAAAATATGTTGACCTAACAGTAGTATTTTTAGCTGAGGTTTCAAGTGAATTAAATAGTAATTGGTTTTCCAAAAAGGCTAACAATTTTAGTTCAATATTTTTGAAGAAGGGGAAAATAAATGATAAAGCAATTAATTTGAAAATATTAAAATATATTAACAAAAATGAGTATGATCTTATTGTCATATCAAATTACTATATTCCCACTGTTATGTTAGCTATTGAAAAACTAAGACTATTGGGTATTCCATTTGTTTATTCATCCGATGGGGCTTTTGTCAAACTAGAAGAGAATCAATTAATAAAAATGTTGAAAACACATTTTATTAGTAGTGCTGAATATTGGTTAAGTACTGGAAGGATTACAGACGAACAGTATTTAAGTTATGGAGCTAGAAAGGAGCGAATATTTAAATACCCATTTACATCTTTAAAAAAAGAAGATATTTTAAGCAAACCAATACCCTTAGACGAAAAAATAAAATGTAAAAAAGAATTAAATATTAATGAAGATAAAGTTATATTAACTGTTGGGCAATTCATCTATAGAAAGGGAATTGATGTATTGTTGAACTCTTGTATGGAATTGCCATCATCATGTGGCATCTATATTGTGGGAGGAGAGCCAACAGAAGAATTCATCAAATTGAGGGATAATTTGAAACTGAAAAATGTAAAATTTGTTGATTTTAAAAATAAGGAAGATTTATCTAAGTATTACAAGTCAGCGGATTTGTTTGTCTTGCCTACCCGAGAGGATATATGGGGACTTGTGATTAACGAAGCAATGGCACATGGACTACCTGTAATAACTACAGATAAGTGTATTGCAGGATTAGAGTTGGTTAAAAATGGTGAAAATGGATATATTGTTCCTTCAGAAAATTGTAAAACACTTGCTGAAAAGATTAATAGTATATTATTTAATGATAGACTACTAAAGGAAATGAGTGAGAATTCATTATTGAAAATCCAGTCGTTTAACATTGAAAATATGGCTCAAGTTCATTTAGAAATATTCAGTCAATTAATATCAAGAAAAATGCAATTATCCGATACCGTCTAGATTGATCTCTAGAATAAGAATGTGTTTAAACAAGAGATTTCATGGAAATTTGATTCTAGGCTTGCAAATAGGAGTGTAATCATGTTCAAACTTTCATTAACTAAAATACATCCGAATTATTTGAATCTCTTTCTATTTATCTATTTTATAATATTACCCTTTATATTTGCTGTTCATAAAGTTGAATATATCATTCCTTTAATTGTAGCTTGTATAGGTTTTTTTTCATTTTTGATTGGAAGTAAATTGAATATAAATATTGACTTTTTAAGTAATGAATTTCATGATACCAATTTTAAAAAGTTAATTCTGTTGATTTTTTTATTGATAGATATTAATTCAATATTATCTTATTTTTTTGTTGGTATTAATCAAAATGCATACAATCTCGGTTACTTAGATTCCGCAGGAAGTAATACTTTGTATAAGCAGATAATCATAACTGGGTTATCTTTTGTGAAGTTTTATATATATGCTGGGTATATGAAAAACAACAAAAAGTTATTTTTTGTTATTGCTTTTTTATCTGTACTTGCAGCAATCACTGGTAGAGTAAGATTTGATATTGTGAAGTCTCTTATATTCTTTGGATTGTTTGGTATTAGCTTTAATTATATAAAAGTAGGATGGGTGAAGATTCTTATTGCTTTAATAATGTCTCCTTTTTTTATGCTTATTACTTTAATAAAAAGAGATTATGTAGGTTCTATAGATTTTATTTCTTTAATATCTGTTATAAAAAATATGATGATAAAATTTAATGAAAATAATTATCTCTGGGATATGTTGAAAATGTCTATGGAATCTTTTGCTACATTTGATATATATAAAAATGTAATCAATGATGGTTTTGTATCTCCTGTCAATGGCGTCATAAGAATTATATTTAATTTTATACCACGGAGCATATGGGTAGAAAAGCCACTTCCTTTACAGATAGTTTTAGCTTCAAGATATAACGAATCTGCTTATTTAGCTGGTGGAGGGATTTTTGCAAACATTTTTGGTGATGCATTTATCAATGGCGGGATCTTCATGGTAGTGATATTCATGTTTATTTTAGGTATGATATCCAATTATTTGTATAAAGTTTCAATAAAAGCTACTACTACTAAATCATTATGTGTAGCGGCATATGCTATTTTTATAATTTTTTTCTTTAATTTTTATAGAGGATATCTTTCAGATATGACCTGGCAATTCATACTTTTTTTTGTAGTTTTTAAAGTTTTAAATATGTTTGAGAAAAGATAAAATCAATTTATTCTCATTATGGAGATACTATGAAAAAAATAGCAATAATAATAATGATAATTACGATCGCTTCAAAATTAATAGGATTATTAAGAGAAGTAGCCTTTGCTTATTTTTTTGGTGCTTCCTATATTACTGATGCTTTTTTAATTTCGACATTAATCCCTAGTGTTATATTTAGTGCAATAGTAGCTGCAATCTCCACCGGTTTTATTCCAATGTACAATAAGATTAATATTGAGCAAGGTGAGCGACAGAGTACTTATTTTACAAACAATCTACTGAATTTTATTTTTATTTTGTCAACTTTAATAATTATAATTACATTACTGTTCACAAAACAAATTGTGTTGTTATTTGCTTCTGGATTTGATGAAAAAACTTTGAACTTGACAATACTTTTAAGTAGAATAAGTATTATAGGGATATATTTCACTGCGCTCGTTTATCTTCTTTCGGGATATTTGCAAATAAAGCAGAATTACATAATTACAACGCTTACGGGTATTCCACTAAGTATATTGATGATAATATTTCTCTTAATTTCACACAATTATGGACCAGTATTTCTAGCAATTGGAAGTGTTCTTTCTATATTTTCGCAAGCCTTACTTCTATTTATATTTGCATACAAACGTGGATATAGATATAAATTCTCCTTTGATTATAAGGAAAAAAATCTTAGAGCGCTTATTATCACAATAATTCCTGTTCTCTTAGGAAGTTCCGTTGAGACTATAAATAAATTAGTTGATAGAACAGTAGCTTCAAGAATTTCTATAGGCGGAATTTCTGCTTTAAACTATGCTCATACGCTAAATTCCTTTGTTCAAGGCATTGTAGTTTCGGCTATCTTAACTATTATGTATCCAACCATCTCCAAAATGGCGGCTGAGAACAACATTTGTGGAGTGAAGAGAGGATTACAAGAATCTATAAATGGTGTTGTATTATTAGTACTGCCAGCTACAGTAGGGTATATGATTTTCTCAGAACCATTGGTAAAGCTTTTATTTGGTAGAGGTGCTTTTGATAGTGATGATATTTTGTTAACTGCGAATGTTTTGTTTTATTATTCTATAGGGATGATAGGTTTTGGAGTTAGAGAAATAGTATCTACAGTCTTCTATTCTTTACAAGATACCAAAACTCCAATGATAAATGCGATTCAATCAATGCTGTTAAACATTTTCTTAATAGTAATATTATCTAGATATCTCGGAATTAGTGGGTTGGCACTTGCTACTAGTATCTCTGGGTTATTTTGTTCATTAATGTTAATATGGAAGTTAAGAAGAAAAATTGGTTCTTTTGGTCTTAAAAATATATTATTTTCTATGCTGAAAGCTTTTCTAGCTTCAATTTTTATGGGGATAGCATGTAGGTTTCTTTTTGGTTTTTTGACTCAATCAATACATATATACTTAGCTCTCTTTATTTCAATATTCTTTGGGTTAGTTTTTTATCTGTTACTAATTTTTTTATTCGGAATAAGAGATGTGCATCTGATTCTAAATAAATTTAGAAATAAGTTTGATTGAATTCGTAAAATAAACGATACTGAAATACAGTAGCCAAAACTATATATGAAATTCTATTATTTCAGTATTTATTCTTATGCGATTGTATTAAAAAATCTATATTTCCTGGGATTTTCCTGAACATAAAGAAAAACTTATAGATGTTTAGGGTGTTTTGGGGATTTTATTAACTGCAGGCAGTCTATTGTGAAAAGTGGGGAAGCAAATGATAAACACGAAAGAAGATTATTTGCAATATATAGAGTTAGATAGAAGAAGTCGGCATGAAATGAGGAAGAGGCCAAGAATTTTTAAAGATGAAGAATGGAAGTTTCAGAGGTTGTTAAGAAAAGTTGAATACTATTCAAATGTTAAGCGGTCCTTATTTAGTAAAATATATTTAATGTTGCTAAAGTATAAGTTTTATAAATTGCAGCTAAAACTTGGGATATTTATCTCGATTAATGTATTTGATTCTGGCCTGCATATTGTTCATGGAGGAGGGATTCGAGTGAACAATTTATCTAGGGTAGGTAAGAATTGCGTTATATACCACGGAGTTACAATAGGGTCGACACGTGGCGAAGAACATATGCCTAATCTAGGTAATAATATAGTAATATGTACAGGGGCTAAAATTTTTGGAGATGTTAAATTAGCCGATAACATTGCGGTAGGAGCAAATACCGTTGTGACAAAATCCTTTCTGGAATCAGGAATTACTATCGCTGGAATTCCTGCTAAGAAAATAAACAATAAAGGAGTAGATGGATTGATAACTACGTAGTTGGTGGAAGTTATAGGAATTTTATAGAATGAAAATGGAAGAAATCATGTACCAGACAGAACTTGAATTCATGACTTCATGGGACTTCATGGATTCAATTTCTTTAGCCGGAACAATCGATGATTTGATTAGCGTTCAAGACAATCTTGGCATTAAAAGAAGGATTCGACAGCTAAGGAACTAAACATAACGTGATCGGTTAATGGAACAGAGGATCTGGCCTGATGCGGCAGAAGAAGATTTCGCGGGGGATATCAGAGATGATGAAAAAAATCAGAAATTGAAGCTAGCCCACCTACGGTATCCAGCCGTTTAACCGGTTCCTTGATTATTCCCATCCCGTATTTTATATGAACAAACCGGATTCTACACATGTTATACATAGTCTGTGAAAGACTAGATTTTGCATGGTACTATAGCGAAATGTCGAAAGCAATAAGCAATGGGATAATTCCAAGCTTGCAGATGATTAAGAAGCGAATGAAGTATAACAACACTATTCTTTATTAAGTCAGCAGCCATAGTATCTGTATCAGGGTACTGGATCTACTTCATTTATAGCAGCTACTCTGCGCACCGACCTAGGTGCTTCCTCCTCCTACCAATCTCAACCTCAAACTCACGTTTGCTATCCCCATCCTTAATTTCATATTGAACACTTTCGACGGGGGCGATGGTTGAGTCTATGTATTTTTCAGGAAGAGCTTGCTTGGGGTCGATATAGCGTATGACTTTTTCTATTCTTGTTCCAATATCCTCCTCAGCAATAATCTCATCAGATACAACATAGCAACGCTATTCCACACCACTACGTCAGGATATGGAAGCTACGGGTACTCGGTTGATACTTTATCTTGGGAACACTCCGTCAGCTGTTAGAGATAAATATATTCAATATTTCATAGTTCACCGGGTATTTTCCTTTGAAAGGAAAGCCTTTTTTTTGATTTGCAGGCAAGTGCTACCGTGAAGATGTTATAGTTGCCTTGGTTCGGGCAATGGGGCTTGAGACGGAGAATGTGAATGCAGACAATGTTTTGCAGTATAAATTCAGTGATTATGAGGATGTAACTCCGCAATTAGCTAAAGAAATGGCAGTTGCTGTAGATAACAAATTGGTCTAGGGTTTTCCGGATGGCATCTTAAGACCTAACAGTCCTATTAATTCGTACTTCAGTTGCCACATTACTCTACCGGGTACTGAAATCTTCTTACTTGATAGCTACTGCAGATGTGAAACTGGAGGTGCAGGTTCCACAGCAGGTAGCGGAGGTTACAGGTAAAGTGAACGCGGATGCCAAGGTCTATATTAACCTGAAGAAGTTGAGAATGTGAACGGCTCAAGCAGAGTTTTTACCTAGGCTGTTTATAGCCTTGAAGGTAAAGACATTGACGCCTTCCTTGAGAGTTACCAATTCGTTATTCATATGGATTTTTGGATAACTGTCGTTCTTGTCCGTGTTTATACTCCAGCACCAGCTAAAGAGAAGTCCTGCACTTATTTTCAAATGCAGCATAGATGCACGCAACTGAAGGCGAACAGAGAATATCTCTGGTTCGCCTTTTTCTGAATATTTAAGAAGACAAGAATCTACAACCAAAACGCGTCTTTATACCTGCATAAAGAACTACATCAGTCATAAATCCAGAAATTTCGACATTTTCGTGAAAGTATTATCCTGGAATTAATTCAATTTTGTTTCCTGTTAAGGAATTAACAGACACAACCGATGAAATATATGTAGTATCCATACTAGACGGCTTTTTTATGGGGCTTAGTTGTGAAAGGAGTTGTGTTTGTACGGCTTCAATAATTATGAATAGGTAGGATTTGAATTTACTGGGGAGTAGGAGATGGGTTATGTATTCAAAGAAATTTAGAATGGCTGTTTCGCTGATTTTAGTATTACTCTTATCTTTTGTTAATGTACTTGGGGTATCTGCTGCTTCACTTAAAGTGGGAATGGCCTCCAATGAACAATCACCGGATGGCAAGCAGAAGATTACAGTCAACAGTGTAGTAGATGTCACCTATAAAGATCTTAAGGTTCTGCAAGAGGTAAAGTTTATCCTTACTAAGGATGGAACTGAAATTGCACGCCAGGTGAAGCCTAAAAGTGAGGCGAAGCTTACAGTACTGGATACTGTATATCATTCGCTTGAGTATAGCAGCATTCCCTTTGAAGGATTGACAGCCGGTGAAGAATACTCACTTCAGGCAGAATTTGAAGGTGAGCAAGGTTCGGTGGTTACCCTGCCACAGATCATCCGGGTACCCTCGACAACGGGGATAACCATTGCTGTGGAAGTAATGGCCAAGGATTCTAATACATATGTAAGTGCAACCAATGGAGAGATACGCAGTGATGATAAGAATGTAAGACTTACCATCCTTAATAATGGTGTTCCGCTAGCGAAGGAAGCAGTCGCTATTTGGATGAATTACAACTCTTACAACTTTACAACGGATGCAAATGGACAGATTCAATTGAAGGATAAAATAAGTTCAACCATTAGCGCTCCTGTTCTGTTCGTATTGTTGAAACAGGGAACCGATCAATATGAAGCTAAGCCCATCTATGTAACGGATCTTCAGCAGGCAGGTACCTATACCGTTGCAGTCCGTTATCTGGATGCCGGCGGCAAGCAGCTGCTTAATCATAATTCCACTTCTTCTTGGCCAAGTGGAACTGTTACCCGCTATGGTGTTTCTGGAATCGATGTGCTAGTGCTGAGAACTGGTGAAGTATCAGGAAGTTATACAAACGTCATCACTTCCGATACTGGAACGTATTTATTCCAGACGGGGCAAGCGGCATTGTATTCCTCGGTTAGCGGAGTTCACAAGGAGATTATTGAGGCTGGCAGCGATTATAGCCGTCTGAGCCTACACTACACATGGGATAATAAGCCAGTTCAGCTGGAATCTTATTCACTAATTGATAACAACCAGTATAAACAGATTAATGGTGGGTACAACAATATAAAGTTAACTTCACCTACTATCTACGTCAAAAAGAATAAAGAATATGAAATCACTGCCATCGGTACCATTCAGGGTGTAGACGGCAAAGTGGTTTTCCGTAATCGAATTAAGCCGACGGAAGCTGCGGGTGAAGTAACAACGGCTGCAAACCCGGCTGATTACAGTGCCTTGAAGCTTCAGGTGCCCCTGCAGAGCGCAGGTGTGGGACAAGTGCTGGTGTCTTATCTCAATGATAAGCTTAATTATAGCCAGATCGGTACCACTCTTCCTGCAGGCAGCGGTACTTTGTATGTGCAGAAGGGTGAAGAAATTCATCGTCTGACTTCCACTGTCGCGACTGCTGCTTCCAGCCAGAGCAACAGCTCGAATCAGATTGTACTGAAATCATTTTTTAAACCTGCCGAGAGCGAGTATACGCTGAAGGGTGGCAGCACCTATACAGCCGTGATCAAAGTCGTAGTACCCGATACGTCTTACTACGGTCAAGATGAACTGCGGAATCAGGTTGTACTGGGTGAAAGTGTTAAGAACCAAGTGGTGATGACAGATGAGTATGGAAATATTGTAGATCTGAACGGCAGCTATAAGTTGTCGATTGTAGATGAGAGCGGAAATGTAATAGCGAATGATTCGCTGTATTGGACGACTGTAGAGCAGGAAGGCCATCTGGAGCGCATTAATATGCGGGATTGGAAGCCGGTTACTGCAGGGACTTATAAAGTTCAATTCTCACCTTATACCTATACCAACGGTCAGTATGTAAATGGAGAACCGCTGGCTGAGGCAGTACTGAAGGTTCTGCCGAAGAATGAATTTGATGTAGAGATCAGAGGCAAAGACGGTAAATTGGTTGACCTTGTGGAGAAGCCTTATTTAACGGTTGACCAGGCACAAAATGTAACCATTACTGTTCGGCAGCATGTCACTGGCGGACAAGGCGAATTGCAGGCCGGTGTGGAAATTAGCCGTTATGGTCAGGCGCTTGGAGTTACGGATGCTCAAGGGAAGTTTACAATCCCTTCAGAACAGGCCTATTATATCGGTGAACTTATGTTCAAGAAACCGGGCTTCTTATTCAAAAAGGTAAAGGCAGCGGTGATTAATCCGGCGACCCAGGCGGTAATCCGCGTTCGCGGGTTGGACAAGGCTGAAGGAAGCAGTTATGCCGGAGGCGTTCCACTCGATTATGCCAGCGTACAGGCCGTTGTTAAGAGTCAGAATGGTTCCTACCAAGGAGACTCTTACTTCATTAATACTTCTGAAGCGCAAGCTATTCTGGTTGTGGATTCACCTTCTGTAGTGGGTGTTGACTTCATCCGCTACAACCGGAGTTATACGGGAGTAGAATCTAAATTCGGTTACTATATGTACGGTTCTGTCCGTACGGAGCCAGGCAAGGATTACTCGCTCGTGCTGGATGCAAGACAAGAGCTGCAGGAAGTAAGTAAAGTGTTATTAGATAGACCTGCAGAGGATTTATCTGTTGTAAGAGCTGATTTGGCTGGTGCAGACAACGTTCCATTTGTAATCGACAGCAATGCGGTGAATGAGAATTACTTCTACGCAACGCAAGGGACTTACAGTATGCTGGCCCAAACTAAAGGAGACACCTTTATCTACCGTGACGGCGTTGTTATTGGAGCGGGAGATAATACACTTACACTTGATGATTCTGCTTCTGGGCTGGCTACCTTGCTTGCACCAGAATCCGGATCGATTTACAGCGTTGAATATTTAACACCGAATCAATCGAAGCTTATGAGCTATGCCCATAACGCTGATCAAGTACGGCTGACTCCGGGTGATGTAACAGTACAGGTAGATAAAGCTTTTGGTACAATTGAGTATCAGTATGATATTCATTTTGCGCCTGGAACACTGAAGGCTGGTACACTTACTGAGCTTGCGCCGCAGACCATACAGGGGCTGGACATCGTTGGGCTGAAGGATGGAAAGCTGACCCGCCCTGCCGGAGTGAACTGGCTGAAGATCGGACTCGTGGATACTGCCGGTAATCAAATCGGACAGATTAAGAAGCCGCTGATTCTGGTGATTGCTAACGGTGGCTGGTCCAATTGGTATAAATATGTTACTCCAGAGGCTGCTTCCTATGAAATTCAGGATGAGTCTGGAAAAAAACTATACTCAGATTCATCGGTCAGCTATCCGCTGACTGCCTATACCTATAACACTTCAGATGAGAACTTTGGTTATCTTCCTAATGGAACGTATATTATAAAGGCTTCACTGACCATTGATGGCCAGAGCTACACGCTGAACAAGAAGATTGTGCTTGAGACGACTACCGGCACTGTTGTGGATCCGGGTGAAAACTTACCGGGAACAGATGTAGGTAATGGAAGTGGAAGTGGAACTGGAACTGGCAATGGTAACGGCAATGGAAGCGGAACTGGTACTGGTACTGGAACTGGAACTGGAACTGGAACTGGAATAGTTACTCCATCACCAACTCCAACTCCATCTGCTGCAAACGTCACCGAGAATGTAGAGAAGCAGAATAACAAGCTTGAAGAATTGTTAACGAATACCACGGGTTCAGCTGCTGATCGGGCCGCAGCAGCGCAAACGGCCCTCACAAGCATCGCAGTCTCGCTCAAATCTGCTACTACTTCTGCGGAAGCCGAGCAGAACAGCAAGAGCCTCTCAAAGGCTATGGATACGGCAGCAGGGTTGCTCGCAACGGTCCAAGATTCTGCTGCGAAGCAGAAGATTGTGGACTCAATTACAGAGCTTGTTGGAAGCGCGCCATATCTGCTGAATAAAATGGACAGCTCCGACAAGGCCGTTGCGCTCGCCCATACGCTTATTGAGAATGCAGCAGCAGTACTCAATAACGTGCAGGGTGTGGCAGCGGAAGACATCCAGAAGCTGAAGAACAGCGTAATCTCCTCAAGCCAGACCGCTCTTAATAAAGCGGGAGAAGTAACGATTGCCAAGGCAAATGTAACGGTGGCAGGTAATACTGTTTCTTCGAAGCTTGATGAGACGCTGATCAGCACACAGATTCAATCTGCGAAGCTGGCGCTGTCCGATCTGTCCAAAGATCTGACAAGCAAGCTGGGTTCAGGAAGCGCAGCAGATCTGAAAGTGAGCATCACCGTCAACGTACCACCGGTAGAAGAAGGGATTCATAAGCTGAATACGTCGCTTCCGTCAGAAATCCTTTCGCTGGTCAAAGAGAATGATATTGCCGGCTTAAAAATTCAGATGGATCAAACCGCGTTCACGCTTGAACCGGATACCTTCGGTACTGTAGAAGCAGGCCAGACGATTAATCTGGCGGCTGAAGTTGTAGAGAATGCTGTAGTGAGCAAGCCTAGTCAGGCTGAACCGCTCGCCAGCATTCCTGTGATGGAATTCAGCGCGTCTGTAGGCGGTCAGCAGGTTAAGAGTTTCGCCAAACCTATTGAAGTAACTTTTGATGTATCTTCGATCGATACTTCCAAATATTCCGGGGCCAACCTGGAGAATCTGACGGTGTATCTGCTTAATAATGAGAGTCTTACATGGGAAGCTGTCGGGGGGAAATATGACCCGGTTACTCAAACCGTAACGACACCAAGAGGACACTTCAGCCGATATACGGTCATGTTGGCCAAAGCTGCCTTCACAGATGTCTCTGCTAATCATTGGGCGGTGCAGGAAATTAATTATTTGTTGAACAAGGGAATCCTGGACCAGAGTGCAGAGTTCCGTCCTTCGGACAAAGTTACACGTCAAGAGTTTGCTGCTATGATCGCCCGGGCTTATGGTCTGAGCGGTGAGGGATTGCTTCTGCCGTTCAAGGACATCTCATCATCCAATCCGTATTATGATGAGATTGCCGCTGCTTATGCTGCGGGAATGATTACAGGCAAATCAGCAAATGCTTTTGACCCGAAAGCAACTATCACCCGTGAAGAGATTGCTACAATGCTTGCACGGGCACTTACAGCCTATAATGGCAAGCAAGCTGTCTCCCAGCCTGAATCCGTCAATGCAATCTTCACAGATAAGGCTAAAATATCGAAATGGGCAGCAGCAAGCGTAGCATTGACCAAGAGTATCCAATTATTCGAAGGATTTGAGGATCATAGCTTCCGTCCGGCTCAAACCGCAAGCAAAGCGGAGGCGGCTGCGCTTATCTATCGTTTATATCAATTAAAATAGTAGTTAAAAAGAGAAAAAGATATCACAAACAGCAGAGCAGCGATTATTCCGTTACGGATAACCGCTGCTCTGCTTTTTTACATGGGCTGCCCATGGAATGACTACAGTTCAGGCTCCAGCTCAATGTCCTCCGAACCCCCGCTCCACTCCACATGCATCTTTACAACAGAGTCTTTTTCGGGCACTGCGCCGGTTCCGCCGCTGCCGCCCAGGTTGTATATGACGGACGGTGACTCGGCATCAGATAGGGTCCCGCTCCCGCCACCGCCGCTTTCTGTAGTATAAGCGTATTTCATTTCACCTGACGGGCCGGGCTCCTTGCCGATATATTTCAAAAATACTCTGGAGACATGACTATCGCTATCTTTTTTCTGATAGATATAATAGGTGGAAGCCCAGTTGCTTGTATGTCCCTTGTACGCGTAAATATAATCCAGCTCCTTGGCAGTCGTAATTCCTGTAAGATCCTGCTGTTCAATTCCTGAATACACATTGTTCTTCCCGCTGCAGCCGCCGACTAACATAGCACTGAGCAGGAGTAGAATCGTTAACTGTTTCAAGGCCATCACCGTTCTTTCATTCCAATTTGATTCAATCTGCTCGATCACGGCGTAATTACAGACAAGAAGGGAGGGCAACCAGCTCGTGGGACTATCCTCAAAAGTATTGCTGAAAGCTGTGACGGCGCTAAGTCCGAGTATCATTCTGCTCCTGATTTTAATAGATCAATTTCCGCACACCGGACTCGGAAGAATTGTTGCTTTACCCATCATTATCATAATGAATCTGCTGCTCATCGTTCTAAGTTTGGTGATGCTCGGACGATTGCAACTTCGCTATAAGGTTGTTCTGTGGATATTCATAATTATGGTCACTTTGTGTTTTGCTCTGCTGATGTATCCACAGGAATATGGTCCGAGTGTTGCTGAGGTGCTATGGGACAGGATTGCAGGATGATTTGAAAAAACAACGGACACTTCTCCTGCCCAGTTATTCTGAATGAATGCTGGCGGGAGAGGTGTCCGTTGTTTTGGCGGTGCCTGGTGCTACTGCTGTTCCTCAGTCTCTACAATCCATACCTCCGGCAGGTTGCGGTACTGTTCGGCAAAGTCGAGGCCGTAGCCGACGACGAATTCGTCGGGGATCTCGATGCCGCAGTAGTCGATGGGAATATCGGCCAGACGGCGGGAGGGCTTGCTGAGGATGGTGCAGATGGACACGCTTGCCGCTTCTCGGAGGGCGAACAGCTGTATGAGATGCTGCAGGGTGAGCCCGGTGTCGATCAGATCCTCGACGAGCAGGACATGCTTGCCGCGGATGTCAGTGTTAATATCCTGCTTGATCGTTATAACGCCTGATGTGGTGGAGCTGCTGCCGTAGCTGGAGACGGACATATAATCAATGGCCACGGGGAAGGTGATTTCCCGCATCAGGTCGGCCATGAATACGGCTGCGCCTTTCAGGATGCCAATGAGCACGAGCTCTTTGCCTTCATAATCGCGTGAGATGGCGGCGCCCAGCTCCTTCACCCGGCTCTCAAGCTGGGCTTTGCTAACCAGTACGTTGCGAAGTTCTTTCATAACCACTGCTCCTCGTGAATCATAATCAATGCTTAGGATGTTCGATCCTTCTCCTTAAGCATAACATCATGTGCCCCGCCTTCGTAGATGGTAGTTGAGGAGACCAGAGTAATTTTGGCATGCTCCTGCAGCTGGGGAATGGTCAGCGCACCGCAGTTGCACATCGTGGATTTGATTTTGCTGATGCTGAGGTCCAGGTTGTCTTTGAGTCTGCCGGCATAAGGGATGAAGGAATCCACGCCCTCTTCGAATTCAAGCTTGCTCTCCTTGTCGGCGCCCCCGAAGTCGTATCGTTGCCAGTTGCGGGCCCGGCTGGAGCCTTCGCCCCAATATTCTTTGACGAAGTTCCCGCCGACGAGCAGCTTGCGGCCCGGGCTCTCGTCGAATCTGGCGAAATAACGGCCCAGCATGACGAAGTCAGCGCCCATAGCCAGTGCCAGCACGATGTGGTAGTCATGGACAATGCCGCCGTCGGAGCAGATCGGGACATAAATCCCTGTTTGCTCATAATATTCCTGGCGGGCTGCCGCCACCTCAATGACGGAGGAGGCCTGGCCGCGGCCGATGCCCTTCTGCTCACGGGTAATGCAGATCGAGCCGCCGCCGATGCCGACCTTGATGAAGTCCGCTCCGGCTTCTACCAGGTAGAGGAACCCTTCTTTGTCGACCACATTGCCGGCTCCGACCTTCACCGTCTCCCCGAAGGTTTCCTTAATATAATGGATCGTCTCCGCCTGCCATTCAGAATAACCGTCGGAGGAGTCGATGCAGAGCACATCTGCTCCCGCTTCAACCAGCGCCGGTACCCGTTCCTTGTAATCCCGGGAGTTGATGCCCGCGCCGACGATCAGCTGCTTGTTGCTGTCATGCAGCTCCAGCGGATACTCTTGGTGGCTGTCATAGTCCTTGCGGAAGACCAGATGCACCAGATGTCCGCTGCTGTTCACGATGGGCAGGCAGTTCAACTTATGGTCCCAGATCATATCATTAGCTTCTGTTAACGTAATCCCCTCTTCAGCGTAGATCAGTGCGGACAGCGGTGTCATGAATTCGGTAATCGGGCATTCCTGCGGCAGGCGGTTTTCACGGTAATCGCGGCTGGTGACGATGCCCATAAGCTTACCGGTCGGCTCCCCGTTATCCGTGATGGCGATGGTGGAGTGTCCGCTGCGGTTTTTAAGGGCCAGCACATCCTTCAGTGTATCCTCCGGACGCAGGTTGGAGTCGCTCAGGACAAAGCCGGCTTTGAACTTTTTGACCCTGCGGACCATCTCCACCTGCTGCTCCACGGATTGGGAGCCATAGATGAAAGAGATTCCCCCGCTTTTGGCCAGGGCTATGGCCATATTATGGTCAGAAACCGCCTGCATCACCGCAGAGGTAACCGGCAGATTCATTGTCAGCGCCGGAGTCTCGCCGCGCCGAAATTTGGTCACAGGGGTTCTGAGATCTACATTCCCTGGAATGCATTGTTTGGTCGTCAGGTTCGGAACGAGCAGGAACTCGCTAAACGTTCTGGACGGCTGATCATAATAGTAAGCCATGGTTGTTCACTCCTTAAAAGTTTTGTAAGCTTAGCTTGCATGAATTGACTTCGTACAAAACTCGCTTCGGAAGCATAAACTTAAGTTTTGTCAGCTGAGCTACTTGGAATTCACTTACACCTTGGACAGCACCCGCACCGGGATTCCATAGTCCGCTTCCAGCTGTTTGTAGTGCTCACCTTTGGCCAGTATACCCTGCACCCCGACGAGCTCTACCCCCATATCCGCCATTTGCTGGGCGATGCAGCGGATCGTTGCGCCTGAGCTGATCACATCATCAAGAATAAGTACCCGATCTCCGGCCGTAAAACCGTCAAAATAAATATAGTTCTCGTTATAAGCCGTCTCCCGTTTAATGCATACCTCGTAATTCTCGTACAACTCGGTGCTGAGGCGCAGAATATTCATCGGCTTCATCAGCTTGTAGGCTGCCAGCATGCCCCAGGTGTGGCCGCCCGGCTCGGGCGAAACAATATAATCAAAAGCGGGGAACTGCTCCGTAATGCTGCTGGCCAGATTATCGGTAATTTCACTGATCAGCTCGGGATCGATATACGTGCCGCGTTCACCAAAAGGATACAGCTTGAAATCATAGGCGGTGTCTTTATTTTTATAAATCCTCACGTTTTTGGCCTTGCTGATCGATTCGCTGAGTCTTGCAAGAAATGCGCTCATCGCCTTCACTCCTTTTGTCTGGATATACAAAACCCCAGAATACAAGAGACACCAGCAGAACAAAGGGTCACCAGGGGGAGCGGGCACATCAAAGTCTGCGGCTGCTCGGCCTGGGATTCTTCTGTCATGCGGTATCTCTTGTAGCCTGGGGCAATTTACGGTTGCCTGTAGAAACGCTCAAACCAAATTAATGAGCTTATACAAGAGAATAAGGAATGTCCTGTAATAAAATATGACGCGATTTTAGTGTTTGCTAACGTGCAATTCATTTTTTATTAAATGATGTGATTAAATATGACATTAGTTATTTTCATCATGCTATCATCGTATGTGTTCCATGTCAATATGTCTTTATATCTGAGGTTAATAATAGGAAATTATAAAATAAAAATGGCTCTTCGCTCTACTGGATGGGTAAAGTTGGCTAGAATAGGTTCATAGATTTGTCTATTTTAATAGATTCTTAACCCCATGGTATAAAGGGGGAGGGTTCGTCAACGGCTTCATTCACCATTTTCATGACGTGAAACTTATCAAAAGTAATTTCAGCCTCAGGGAACTGCTCCTGAATGCCTCGAATGAATGCGGGAGACATATCACAGCAGATTTCCTGGATTTGTGTGGTTGTAGCCGCTTTGTTCATCAGATGTTGTTTAAATTTCTCCAGGGTATCCTTACTCTTTCCTTCGGTTGCAAACAACACCGTTTTGGTATCTACATCTACAAATAAAGTAATGTAGCGATGGCCCCGACGGGACGAGGTTTCGTCCACAGCAATTCGTTTTACGCTCGTCAGATCCAGTTCATTCATGGCTACATGGACATAGTGATGAAAAATCCGCCACATCCGTGTATCGTGTTCGCAGTTCGTCCGAGGGACCCGGGCATGCATATAGGTTTTCCAGTTCCAAAAATCCAGATGACGCCATTGCTTCTTCTCCGCATCGTAGGCTTTGCACGCAGTACCACAGGAAGGGCAAGCAAACAGGGATCCTCGCTCGAAGTCGATGTACAAATGCCATGCTTCGTCTTTGTCATCATATTCTATGTGGGTCAATTTCCATGGTTATTCAAGCTCCAAAGCAACCTTGAACATTTCGGCAATCATATTATCTTTACTACTTAATGAGGTCCACATCGTCATTCCCACCTATTAAAGTTATTTACTAGGCAGTATCGACAACTCCTCTATTAAACAGACATCGGGCATCCACTACAGCGAGGAAGCATAAAAATGGTAAATAAATACTAAAAAGTGCGGACTTGCCAACAAGGCAATTAATGAAAAAATGGGATCTATTCAGATCACATGAGGTAGAACTGAGCAAAGAGATGATTTTGGACGAACTTAGAACCTATCCTTATCCGCAGCTGATTCTCGGGCTTACAGAAAATTGTAATTTGAGGTGTAAATATTGTATTTTCTCAGGAAATTATGAAGAGATGAGAACGCATACCTTTAAGAGGATGGAGAAGAAGACTGCGCTGAAGAGTGTGCAGAAGTACATTGATTACATTGAGGAATGGAAGGAGTACGCACCGGATAAACAGCCGGTCATTTCATTCTACGGGGGCGAACCCTTGCTCAGGTTTGATCTGATTCAAGAAGTCATCGCCTATGTCCAACAGAAAGGCTTCAGGACCATGTTCTCTATGACGACCAACGGAACGCTGCTTACAGATTCCATCATTGAATATTTAGTTGCCCATAACGTGATGATCTCAGTCAGTCTTGACGGTTCCAAGGAGATGCATGATAAGAACAGGGTTTTTGCAAATGATCGAGGATCGTTTGAAGTAGTCTACGGGAATATCCGGAAGCTGCTTGCCGAGATCAAGAGACAGGGCAAGGAGCAACTGCTCCCGACAATGATCCTTAGTTGTTATGAAAATGAGACTGATATGGTCGCTTTGAACGATTTCTTCGTCCAGGAGAAACATATAATGAAGGTCATGGGAGGCAGATTATCCAAGATATTGGATGCTGAGTTGGGTGACAGCGGGGGCGGCAATGATAGCATGGTCGTGCTGCTCGACCAATACCTTCAGGAGATAACGGCAGAAAATGGTGAGAACCGGACGTCCGAGATGTTTTTCAAAGAAAGGTTGTTTGGTACCAGTCTGAAAGTAAGTCATAATCGCAACATCAATCCATATGCTAGAAATTATTCATCCTTGCTGGGAAATGCCTGTATTCCGGGAAGCCGGATGTTCGTGGCCGTTGATGGCACCTTTCATATGTGTGAGAAGATAAGCTATCAATTTCCGATAGGTAACTGTGAAGACGGCTTAGACATTAACGCAATCAGCGAGATTGTGGAGAAGTGGAGCAGCAAATTTACGGAACAATGTAAGGAATGTCCTTATCAATCCATTTGCGGGCTGTGTTATGCGAGCTGTGCTGTAGGCGACAATTTCGATGTAAAAGGAATTTGCACTACGAGAAAAACGGACATTGAGAGACAGCTGTCTATATTATACGGTGTTCTAGAGCGGAATCCGGATGCCATGCGTGATTTCTCGGCACACAAAGACAGTATTGACCGCAAGTACGAATCCTTTCGTTTTGTAATGGATAAATGTTGAAGCTGATTGTAGAAACTGCACTTACAAATGGAGGTGTCTGATGTGTTTTTTAAGACCGGATCACACTGTTACGTTGTACAGGGAGAACGCCAGGCTTCAATATATGATCTAAGTGATAATGTAATGCTGAATATACCGTCAGCAGACGCGGCAATGCTGCTTGAACTGAACAGGGGAGTGCCTGTCGAACAGGTGGAGAACATTAATTACTTGCTGTTGTCCCAGCTTGTAGACAAAGGGATGGGGAGCTACTATGATAACAATGCTTATATCGACAAGGTGCGTTTTGGCCTCCCTCCTTCCATCAGGGATTTTGCCAAGAACAGAGTAAGAATATCCAATCTGTATCTGAACATTAACGATGAATGTAATCTGGAATGTGCTTATTGCAGCACTGACAACCGGGTGAACCGGATGACCGGGTGCAAGCGGTACGGCGGATTCAGTCAAGATAACGTGATGAAGCAGAATGACTACCGGGATGTACTGCAGCGTAGCCACAAATTAGGATGCAGAACGCTGCACATTATCGGTGGGGAACCGCTGCTGCAGTGGGATCTGCTATCAACAATTTTGGCAGAGGCGCATGAACTGGGTTTCAGCAGCATCTTTATTTATACGAACTTATTAGATATTGAACAGGTTAACTGGGCGCAACTGTCAGATGCCAGTTTCGTTATTCATGCCTCTGCCCACAATCAGGAATTATCTAACCAGCTGGTAAGAAACCGCCCTGACTTCTCAAAATTTTACGAAAATATGAATAAATTGAAAAAAAAGGAATTCCCTTCTATTTTAATGTATTATTGAATAAAATAAACTATAAATTCCAGGAGGAGATTGTAGAGTACTATAAAAATTTTAATCCCTTGGGCATGCAGTACAGTTTTATACATGAAACTGGCGATGACCCGGTGTATAACGAGCTTTTATACAGCGATAAAGGTGCGGGCAGCTGTTTTACGGATCTCAGCTTTTTTCATAATGTCGACTTTCATCCTTGCTTGAACGGCAAGCTGTCCGTATTCCGGAACGGAGATGTGACCGTGTGTCCGATGATGAGGGATGAAGTGATTGGCAATGTGCTGAATGACTCTTTTAAGCGGATTGTGGATAAGAGGGAATATCAGGAGTATTGGACGTATGCGCTCGATAAAGTAGATTCCTGCCGGAGCTGCAGTTCGCGGTACGCTTGTACGGATTGCCGGGCTATTGAGGAAAGTGCCGGAGGAGAATTGTCCTCAAAAGTATATTGTAAGCATGCTTTAAAGGAGAGCTTGGTATGAACAATCTGATTATGATTCTGAGTATTATCTTCATTGGTATTTTTACAGTTGTTCTTAATCAAAAAGTGAAGAATAAAAGCAGGATGAGTATGATTTTGGCCATCATATTTGTCCTGTATATCGCAACGTTTATTATTATAGGCATGTTCAAGAATTAGATATGAAGAAATCCTGGAACAACCTTATGTTTCTCAGGCCGTATCTGGAGGGCAACAGACTGCTGCTGCTGCTGTCGTTCGGATCTCTTGCCGCGGTATCTCTAATTGCCATGCCTATACCGCTCATTACCGGTAGAATTATTGACAATCTGTCTTCCCCACATGGGAGTGCAGACTTCCTGTATCAACAGATAATCATCATATTGTGTCTGCATCTGATAAGATATTTCCTGTCTCTCATCGGTAAATACTATATTGTCAAGGCTGGGACCCATGCTTCCAACAACCTCCGGATGGAGATGATTGGTCATACGGTAGATATGCCTATGGAATTTATCGATAAGCATGATAAAGGCTATCTGATGTCAAGAATTTCCGAAAGCGGAAGTGTATCCAGTCTTTTTTCTCCGTCAGTTATAAATATTATCATTGGCGTATTTGATTGTGTGATCTCCGCAGTTCTGCTGGTCCGGATTAATCCAAAGCTATCGCTTATTGTTCTTGCTATCATCCCGCTGTATGTTGCTGTGACAGTCTGGTACAGCAGGCGGATGAGTGCCAGTACAAGGAAGGTAAGAGAAAGTTCGGCTGAAATGGCGGGAGTCGTCTTTGAAACCCTTAACGGACTTGAGGAGATTAAGGTTCTCGGCGCCAAGCAGCGCTATTTATCAAGTATCTACAACAAGACACATCATGTTATTGCGGCGATTCTGCAGCAGAACAAAAATGTTAACGGTTATATGGAAAGTTCAGGACTCATCAGCTCCATGTCTGGAGCTGTTGTTTTACTATTCTCTGGGATCATGATCCTGGGGAAAACATTGACTCTGGGTGACTATGTGTCCTTCACAGGTTATCTGGCAAAAGTGCTGGGTAATGTGCAGGCAATGGCTACCTTTGGTGTGACTATAAATCCTATATTGGAAGAAATGATATTCTTACAGAGCCTATTGAATCCGTGTATATTAATAATATCTCCTTTTCCTATAGTGCCGGAAATGACCAGCGGCCCGTGCTGGACCATATCAATGAGAGCATGCACACAGGGGACATCGTAATTCTCAATGGTGCCAACGGCTCGGGCAAAACCACCTTTGTCAAGTTGCTTTTGGGCCTGTACCCTGTGGATGAGGGAGCGATCTATTACAATGGAACAGATATATCAACCATTAAATTATCTGACCTGCGCAGCAGAATCTCCTATGTATCACAGAAGATCTATTTGTTCCAAGGTACGATTCTGGACAATATTCTGCTGGACTGCCGGCCGGAACAGACCAGTCAATTGACGGATTTGATAGAGAGGTATCAGCTTCATTCATTTTTCTCTGTTTTTCCGGATGCGTTGGATACGGCAATCGGTCATGGAGGAGCCAATGTCTCGGGTGGCCAAAGACAGATGATTGCTTTTTTGAGGGCTGTACTGGCGGGCAAAGATATTGTAATTCTGGATGAACCAACGGCCAATATGGATGCTGTAACGAAGAGTTGTGTAATGAATATGATTGAGAATGAGTCCTTCTATAAAATTCTGATTATTTCCCATGATTCTGATTTTTTCTGCTTAGGCAGACATTTTAATGTTGGGGAATCGTTCAGACAGTTGGCCGGCAGCAGTTACACTTAAACCAGGCTGTTCCTGGTAATGTTCAGGGGGTAAAACCATGGTATCTCCGGTTATCGAAACACGCGGATTAAACCTGAGCCTGCAGGGCAATCCCGTACTTAAGGATGTTGACATCGTTACCCGTCCGGCACAAATCTGCGCTTTGATTGGGGAGAACGGGGCAGGCAAGACTTCAACGATCCGCTGCATTACAGGCCTTTATCCTCCCACAGGGGGAGTGTGTACTATGTTTGGCGAGCCTTCCTATAATATGAGCCAGAAGAGCAGGAACCGTTTTGGCATTGTGTTTGACGAGGGCGGACTATATGGCGAAATGTTGGCGTGGGAGAATGTGCTGTTTTTCGGACGGCTCCGCGGAATGGACAAAGAGAGTATTGCGGAACGGTTCAGCAGGCTTGTTCAACATTTTGAGCTGAAAACTTCCGTGAAGGTAGGGCGTTATTCCAAAGGGATGAAGCAGAAGCTCATGATTATACGTGAATTATTGCACGAGCCTGAACTGCTGATTCTGGATGAGCCCTTCAACGGGCTTGATCCGGATTCCAAAATTTTTTTGCGGGATAAGCTGAGCGGAATCTGTTCGGAGCAGGGCACTTCGATCCTCATCAGCTCTCATGATTTATTTGATATTGAGAAAATTGCCGATCAGGTGATCATGATCCACCAAGGCCGGATTGTGGCAGATCAAGCACTGCAGGAGATTACCGGGATTAGCGAGCATTACATTGTTACCTGCCGCAATCCGGACACAGTGGCGGAGCTCCTTCGTACTATTGAAGGGATAACGGTAGCGGGTCATGATGGGCAATCGGTAACGTTCGCGGTCAAACCAGAGCTTATCACGCAGCCGCTACAGGTTCTGCTGGAGCATGGCATTGAGGTGCAGGAGTTCTTTAAGGAGAAAAGCTCCCTGGAGGATTTCTACAGGACGACCAAACAAGCCGCTGCACAAAATTAAATTAACCTATGGCGGGAAAGGAGAGGCTGTACTTGCTGCCATTATTAAGAAAAGATGTGCAAACCCTGAATTGGAAAAGGTCATTGACCATGCAGGTGCTGATGTTTGGCATTTTTTTCGTGTTTACGATTGGTCAACTGGGGGAGCTGGAAGAAAGTCTGGGCCTGTCCATAGATGGCTTTGTTCCGCTACTGCACAAGTTAAATGAGACCCGTGAACACCGCTTGATGTTTACCAATTCATTAATTGCTGTCGGTTTTCTGTCGTCCGTACTTGTGTTTGCGCTGTATGTAGGCATCCCGCATGTGCTGCAGTTCTTCACTAAAGAAAAGGCCGACAAGAACCTGAGCTTTCTGCTGGCAGTGGTGTCGAGGCCCGGTAAAATTATGCTGGCGGTGTGGCTGTTCGCCCTAATCCGTGTTGTGGTTATGGCACTCATTAACGGCGTTCTGATCTGGTGTATATTTACTGCGCTTGGATTCCGGTCGGTATGGGCACTTAGTTTGTTCTCCTCCACTTTGACCGTTATACTGGGTGTGGCTGCATTTCTGTACATTGCCAACGCTATTGTGTGGGCGACCAACGGCAGTGAGGCTGTGTTGAAGATTTTCAGAATGCTGATATTAGTGGGAATTGTGGCGGCCTTTCCAGCGGTAAACTATCTGCGGATGGATTTCAGCTACCTGAATTTCCGTTATGCTGCTATCAGCGGGGGGATTTGCGTTATAGCTACACTCATATCCCAGTTCCTGATGAGATTATTTAAGGTCGAAAAAGTCGTCTAGGTGTATATAATAACTCAACTTTCGCAGAGTCAAAATCAAGTTGAACCCAAGCCGGGGTTAAGGCGGAGCCTGCTTAAGTAACGATCTTGCAACATAGAAAAACACCACTTCATTTGGTAAAGTGAGATTGTTGAGATCCACTAAACCACAGAAGAGGTGTCCTCCCTATGATAAAGCAAAAGTCGTCCCTAGATCAACTCCCAACTGAAATGAGACCTGCCTTTCAGGAACTCGGAGTACTGAAGCACTTAAGAAAGGCAGGATTCAAAAAGGCTTTCGGTTATACCTGTTCCCATCTGTTCCTGCTTGTTTTCGTGCTACTCTTCCACCAGAAAAACTGGTTCCGTCTGCTAGAGAGTGCCAAAGGCGAAGCCTTTCCAGGAAAAGATGCCGTCTATCGTTTTCTTAATCATAGCGGCTTTGCTTGGCGGCGCTTCTTGACTTCACTTAGCAGTGACACCGTACAGCGAGTTGAAACGCTGACTTCCGTCACGCGAACCTCCGTCTTCATCGTGGACGATTCCATGTTTGAACGAAATCGGAGCAAAGCGGTCGAACTGCTCGCTCGTTTTAAGGATCACGCGACGGGTGCTTACTACAAGGGGGTTCGTATGTTGACCTTAGGCTGGTCGGATGGTCATACGTTTCTTCCCTTAGACTTTGCCTTGCTGAGTTCCGTAAAAGCCGGAATCACCGGTATCCATTCGGGAATCGACAAGCGCTCCTGCGGTTACAAACGGCGGAAAGAAGCACTGCTTACCGCCCCGCATCTGGTCTCCGAACTGCTGGACCGGGCGATTGCTTCCGGGGTTTCTGCAGCCTACGTACTCATGGATAGCTGGTTCACGCATGCCCCCTTAATCGGGCGGATTGTAGACCAGGGTCTCCATGTCATTGGCATGGTGAAAAACGACAACAAGCGGTATCTCGCTCATGGCAAGCAGGTCGATCTCAAAGGTCTTTACCAAGTCGCTCCGCGCGCGTTCAGGGGAAACAGCGGAATATTTTGCGCCAGATTCATACAGAACTGGTTCCTGGTATTCCCTTCTATCGACCGATCTCACGCTGACGGCGCCGGAAATCATTCAAATCTACAGTCTTCGTTGGGACATCGAGGTCTTCTTCAAATACGCTAAATCCCTGCTACTCCTGCAAAAAGAGTTTCAAGGCCGCTCCTACGATCTGCTTATTAGCCATACCACGATTGTCTTTTCCCGCTATATTTTACTGGCCTGGCAGCATCGGCAAAGTACGGATCAACGAACACTCGGTGGACTGTTTTATTTGCTTTGTGATGAAGTCGGCACCTCGGACTGGGCGGTGGCTTTACAACAACTGGTGGAATTGATGAACGAAATTGCTAATCAAGTCGGTAAGAAACTATCCGCCATGATTAAAAGTCAACTCCAGCAGTGGATCTCCGCTCTGCCCAATTACATCAAGGCTTATCTCCCAATTTCAAGCTGCGAAAGTTGAGATAATAATACCCAATATTGTATAGATAAAGTTAACGGCGGTCCTGCCATTAGAGGACCGCCGTTTGCTATCATTAAAAACCTTAAGCTATACCACAGACAGCTGCTTCTTCAACGTCCGTTGATCTGCAATATGGAGATTTGGTTACAGGTGACTAGGAATCCGGCGAACAATCCAATTTTAAAAAAACAAAAGTACAATTGGGTATCTGTGAAGCCATAGATATTTTACTTGTTCTTGATTATAATTATTATTATCTGGATGTCATAAATAGTTCAAAGGTTATACAAAAAGTCACATTTTGATGTGATATACTTAACACACGTGATTTGGGGACTTGTGAAAGACGTCCCAATTAATCCAATCAAACTGTAACAGTGCCTGCACCACTGAATAGAGACTAGGATGGTGAACAAGCGATGCATATTGTCGTCGTTGGCCTGAATTACCGTACGGCTCCCGTTGAGGTGAGAGAGCAGTTCGCTTTTGCGGAGAGGGACTTGCCCGCAGCGCTTCATCAGCTGATGAAGACCAAAAGCGTGCTGGAAGGGGTCATTGTGGCCACCTGCAACCGGACGGAAATTTATGTGGTCGTAGACCGGCTTCATATGTGCGGATACTTCATCCGCAGCTTCATAGAGCAGTGGTTTCATGTGAAAAGTGAACAATTTACGCAGCATATGTATATATACGAAGATGAGCAGGCGATTGCCCATCTGTTCCGTGTGACCTGTGGTCTGGATTCAATGGTAATTGGTGAGACGCAGATTCTGGGACAGGTACGCAATTCTTTTTTGACTGCACAGAGTGAAGGTGTGACTGGAACCTGGTTCAACCAGCTGTTCAAACAGGCGGTGACGCTCGGCAAACGGGCGCACAGCGAGACCTCCATCGGAGAAAGTGCCGTTTCGGTCAGCTATGCGGCTGTCGAGCTGGGCAAGCGGATCTTCGGAATGTTTACCGGCAAAAGAGTGCTGATCCTCGGCGCAGGCAAAATGAGCGAGCTGACGGTGAAGCATCTGTACAGCAGCGGCGCGGCTGAGGTTATTGTCGCCAACCGTACCCTGGCACGGGCAGTGGAACTGGCGGAGAAGTTCTCCGGCAAGCCGAGTACCATTGATGAAGCCCTGAAGCATCTCGATGATGTAGATATTATTATCAGCTCTACGGGAGCGGATGGTTATGTGCTGACCGCTGATCAGGTAGCCGCCGGCATGAAGCGCCGCCCGTCGCGGCCGCTGTTCATGATCGACATTGCCGTTCCGCGTGATATTGATCCGGCGGCCTCGAGTGTCCCGGATGTCTTTCTCTATGATATTGATGATCTGGAGGGCATCGTAGAGAGTAACCTTGAGATGCGCCGCAGCGAAGCCGCGAAGATCGAAGTTATGATCGCAGGCGAGATGGATGAATTCCAGGTATGGCTGAAGACGCTTGGTGTCAGACCTGTGATCCGTGCGCTGCAGGACAAATCGAACGGAATTTATGAAGAGACGATGGACAGCCTGTTCAACAAGCTGCCTGAGCTGGATGAGCACCAGCGCAAGGTCATCCGCCGTCTGACGAAGAGCATCGTCAACCAGATGATGCATGACCCGATTAACGTTATTAAGGAAATGTCCGGCGGCAAGCAGGGAAATGAAGCTCTGGAGTATTTCACTCAAATCTTCGCCCTGCAGGAGCAGCTTGAAGCCGGTCCAGGCGGAAGCAGTAATGCTCCGGTGCAGCAGAATGACAAAGAACGTGCATCTACCCCTGATTTCAATGTGCCTAAGACCGTCTTTGCTCCGGCAGGCCTGCTGGGCGGGTGAGCAGCATGCAACTGCTGAACGGAATATATGATACTGCTCTGCTGCTATATGCCCTGAGCCTGCTGTTTATTTTCTCGGATTGCCTTCGGCGGAATCCGGGCGGAAAGCGGATAGGCACAGGGCTTCTTGCCGTTGTGGGTATTTTGCAATCGGGCGGGCTTGCTGTGCGCTTCTCCCAGGAGAAGGGCCTGCCGATCTTTACTCCCTATGACTTCCTGTTCTGGTTTTCCTTCAGTATCGTTTTGACATCGCTGGCCGTTGCGTATACGCGCGGCGGTGAATTCACCATTCTGCTGCTCAGCGGAGCCGGCTTCAGTGTATTTTTGCTCAACCGGGTCTGGCTGACGGCGGCAGATCATAGCCTAGAAAGCTGGAGTGCGGTGCATGGCTGGCTGGCGATGCATATTATTTTGGCCAATCTGAGCTTTGGCGCACTGACACTGGGGACAGTATTTGCAATAATGTACCTGTTCCTGCACACGAAGCTCAAAAATAAAAAGTGGGATGACCGTATCCGCCGCCTGCCGAGTCTCGAAACGATGGACAAATATTCGTATTCCGCGATCCTTGCCGGAGTGCCGCTGCTGATCATCTCCCTGCTGCTCGCTGCTACGTCGATTATCGCTGAGGGGCGGACACCGCTGTTTCAGGATTCCAAGGTGCTGACGACACTGCTCGGGCTGGGGGTATATGTTATTTATATTGTCCTCAAACGGTCCGGACGTAGAAGCGGCACCATTATGGCCCGCTGGGCCATATCAGGCTACGCCTTCATTATCCTCAACTTCCTGCTGAATTCGTTGTCTGAATTTCATGGCTGGGGCGGGAGGTGAGCGGGATGAGCTATTATATGCCGGTGATGCTGGATCTTAGGGGACAAAAGGTAATTGTTATCGGCGGTGGAGCCGTAGCGGAGCGCAGGGTGCTGGCGCTCCTTGATGCGGAGGCGGCGGTCGTTGTTGTCAGCCCCTCGCTGAGTACGGCACTTAGCGCGCTCGCTGAGGCCGGCGGGCTGAACTGGTTGAACCGCAGCTATGCACCCGGTGATCTCCGGGGGGCTTTTTTGGTATATGCCACGAGTAGCGATGACGAGGTGAATGAGCAAGTGGCTGCGGAGGCGCGTTCGCTTGGACTTCCGGTGAATGTGGCCAGCCGGGCTGAGGCGGGGAATTTCATTACCCCCGGCGTTCTGCGCCGGGGAAGGCTGACGGTAGCCGTCTCAACTTCAGGCGCAGGGCCGTCTGCCGCGGCCAGGATTACGGAACAGCTGAGCGAGGTGCTGGGTGAGGAATACGAACCGTACCTGGATTTTTTGCATCAGCTGCGCACCGAGATCAAGCGGCGCGAGCCCTCGGCTGAGGTGCGGGGACGGCTTCTGCGCAGGCTTAGCCGGCTGGACGTGTTGAATGAGATGCGGCAGGGCACCTTTATAGAGTGGACTCCGCAGGATGTGGAGGCATGGATCGCCGGGAACCGGGGCGATTAGTGACGGGTAATGCCGGGTAATGCCGGGTAGTGGCCATGGCGGAACCGGTTTTATGACCCGGCTTAACGGATTTTAAGGAAATTGTTGTAGAGATCATCTGCTGCTCAAGCTAAGTGGAATTACTCCACCTAATTCTCAGTTCAAACTTGGAATCAGAGTGCTAGTGGGAATAACTCCACTTAAATGTATCGAAATTGAGCCCAGATGGATGTGTGGACCGAATTAGGTGGAGGTTTTCCAACTAATCATCGTAAATATCGGAATATGATGGGATTAGAAGGAGCAAATCCAATTAATTATTGGATAATACTTTTTTGAAACAAATTATACCAGTAAGCCCTCTAGTTTACGGCATTTACACCATTATTTACACCATTATTTATATAATTAATAGCACTGCAGGCAGACGGATGAACGGCAGGCATGCCCCGGATTAGATAAGAGTACAATGATTGGGAGAGCAGTAAGACAGAGCGATGTTACCGGGAGGAACGAGAGAATGCGTAAAATTATTGTAGGCAGCAGACAAAGCGCTCTGGCGCTGACCCAGACAGGGCATGTCATTGAGGATCTTACACGGCTAAGTGCGGAGCATAGCTTCGATTTCACCTTTGAGGTGCACAAAATCGTGACCAAGGGCGACCGTATTCTGGATGTGACCTTATCCAAAGTAGGCGGCAAGGGACTGTTCGTGAAGGAAATTGAGCAGGCGATGCTGGCCCGTGAAATTGATATGGCAGTACATAGTATGAAGGATATGCCTTCCGAATTGCCGGAGGGCTTAATGAATGGCGCTGTTCCGAAGCGGGTGGATCCGCGGGACTGCCTGATTGCTTCCGGGGGATCGGGCCTGGAGGAACTGCCGCAGGGCGCGCGTGTGGGCACAAGCAGTCTGCGCCGCTCCAGCCAGCTGGCTGCCCTGCGGCCGGATCTTGTGATTGAGCCGGTGCGCGGCAATATCGACTCACGGCTGAAGAAGCTGGAGAGCGGCGAATATGACGCTATTCTGCTGGCTGCCGCCGGACTGACGCGTATGGGCTGGCAGGACCGGGTAAGCGCCTATCTGCCGCCTGAGGTGTGTCTTCCCGCAGTAGGCCAAGGCGCGCTTGGCATTGAGTGCCGTGAGGAGGATACGGAACTGCGGAAGCTGCTTGCACTCTACAATGATGAGCAGACGGCGCTGACGGTTGCGGCGGAACGGACCTTCCTGGGGGCATTGAACGGCGGCTGCCAGGTACCGATCGGCGCTTATGCGGTGCTCGGTGCGGGCGAAGCTGCGGGAACAGAGCGGACAGCTGAAACTAAGGGGCAAGTCATTACACTGACCGGTATGGTCGGAACACCGGACGGCTCGGTAATCCTTAAGGAAACCTGCAGCGGCGAAGACCCGGTGCAGCTTGGCGAAGAGGTAGCCCGTAAGCTGATCGCCAGGGGTGCGGAGAAGATTTTGGCGGATGTAAGGGGATGATAGAGATGACGGGGAAAGTATATCTGGTAGGTGCGGGTCCGGGAGATGCGAAGCTGATCACTGTGAAGGGCTTGGAGTGTATTCAAAAGGCGGATGTGCTGGTCTATGACCGGCTCGCAAGCCCGAGGCTGCTGAAGCATATGAAACCCGGCGGTCAAAAAATTTACGTGGGGAAATTGCCTGACCGCCATACCATGAAGCAGGAGGAGATCAATCAGCTGCTGGTTGATCTGGCGCTGGAGGGGAAGACGGTTGTGCGGCTTAAGGGCGGAGATCCGACGATTTTTGGCCGGGTGGGTGAAGAAGCGGAGCTGCTGCGGCGGCACGGCATCTACTATGAGATCGTGCCTGGCATCACGTCGGCGATCAGCGTGCCGGCGTATGCCGGCATACCGGTGACACACCGGGATTACGCCTCCTCCCTGTCGATTATCACCGGTCATGAGAGCCCGGATAAGCTGGACCGTTCCATTCATTGGGATAAGGTCACGAATGCCACGGGTACACTGGTATTCCTGATGGGCGTAGCCAAGATCGGCTACATCAGCGCCCAGCTGATTAAGCACGGGCGCCCGCCGGAGACGCCGGTGGCGCTGGTCCGCTGGGGCACGCGCGCCGATCAGGAGACGCTTGTGGGCACGCTCGCCGACATAGAGGACAAGGTCAAGGCGGCTGATTTCCAGCCGCCGGCGGTGATCGTCGTCGGCGATGTGGTCCTGCAGCGCAAGCAGCTGCAGTGGGTAGAGGCGCTGCCGCTGTTCGGCAAGCGCATCGTCGTGACCCGCGCTCGCAGCCAGGCCAGCGAGCTGGTGGACCGCATTGAGGAGCTCGGCGGGGAACCCTACGAGTTCCCGGTCATTGAGACGGTCATGCCGGAAGGCGCAGAGAAGAAAGCCGCCATTGCTTCCGCGCTGGGCG
>NZ_LN831200.1:37546-41309 GCF_001368795.1 Paenibacillus ihuae | reverse complement strand
GGTCATGCCGGAAGGCGCAGAGAAGAAAGCCGCCATTGCTTCCGCGCTGGGCGCGCTGGAAGCTTATGATTGGGTTTTCTTCACAAGCGCGAACGGCGTGGAGTTCTTTTGGCACCACCTGGCGGAGCTTAAGGTGGACATCCGCGGCCTGCACCGCGCGAAGATCGGCGCGGTGGGGCCGGCGACAGCCGCAGCGCTGGCGGAGCGCGGGCTGATGGCCGAGGAGCTGCCCGCCCGCTTCCAGGCGGAAGGGCTGCTCGAAGCCTTTGGCCCGCGGCTTGAGCCGGGGCAGAAGGTGCTGCTGCCGCGCGGCGATCTGGCGCGCGAGTGGCTGCCGGACAAGCTGAGGGAGCTGGGGCTTGAGGTGACCGAAGTGGACACCTACGAGACGGTGGTGACCGGCGAGGATGATATTGAGCTGATCCGGCTGCTGGAGGAGAAGCGGATTCACGCGGTTACCTTCACCAGCTCATCGACAGTGCGCAACTTCATGAGCATTCTGGAACGAATGGGGCTGGAGGATCCGCTTTCACTGCTGGCGGGTGTCAAAATCGCCTGCATCGGCCCGGTAACGGAAGAGACCGCCGTCGAGGCGGGCCTGACCCCGGGACTGCTGCCTGAAGAGGCGACGATTGAAGGGCTGGTGCAGGAGCTGTGCCGCTGGAATGAGTCGACCAGACTAAGGTAGAGACAGCTGATCGGGTTGCTGTCGTCAGGGAGCAACCGGCTCCGCGCTTTTAATGGGGGATCTCGTATTTCAATGCCGTAAGCAGAGCGCTGAAATTGCGCTTTGTTCAGTTAAAAGCAGGTAATGATTGCTGTTGTACCAAGTAACTTTGAGCTCTTATGAGCTTATGAGCTAATTGCACTCTATACAGTTAAAAATGACTAATATTTGCGCTTGTGCCAAGTAACTGTATTCTGTACAGTTAAATTTGCTCAATTAGACTAAAAATGGTTTCATCCGCAAAAATAACTGTATGAAATACAGCTAGACGAGTTACTCAAAGGCAATTCGGCGATTTAACTGTACAAAGTGCAGCTGCGGTTAGTTGGAGAGGTACAGGTTACGAACGGGATTACTGTTTACGGAAGCAGAGTGATAATGCGCCTAGCATGTATGTACAGGATAATATGCAGTGTGATGAACAGAACAACACATGAACGCTGCAACCGGCGGGTTAGCAACAACAGCGCTGATTGCTTTCGGATTATGTTTACATATCTACTATACAGGAGGACATACCAATGAGTTTTCCAATTACCCGGCACCGCCGTCTGCGCGGTACAGCCGGAATCCGCGGAATGGTGCGGGAGACGGTGCTGAATACGCTGGACTTTATCCAGCCGATTTTTGTGACTTATGGAACAGGAGTGAAGAATGAGATCGGTTCGATGCCGGGCGTATTTCATTTTTCACTGGATATGCTGAAGGCCGAGGTAGACGAGATTGCAGCGCTAGGCATTCCGGCTGTTCTGCTGTTCGGAATTCCTGAAACCAAGGATGCCATTGGTTCTTCCGGCTTCGCGGATGACGGGATTGTGCAGGAAGCAACGCGGCTGATTAAGCAGTGGTATCCTGAGCTGCTGGTTGTTGCGGATACGTGCCTGTGTGAATTTACGGATCACGGCCACTGCGGTATGGTCCATACCCATGTAGTGGATGGTGTCGTGCATGGCGATGTGATCAACGATGCTTCGCTGGAGCTGCTTACCCGTACTGCGGTATCGCAGGCCAAGGCAGGCGCGGATATTATTGCCCCTTCGAACATGATGGACGGATTCGTGCAGGCGATCCGTACCGGACTGGATGAGAACGGGTTCGAGCATGTGCCGATTATGTCTTATTCAGTGAAATACGCTTCTGCTTTCTACGGCCCGTTCCGTGAGGCAGCTGATTCCGCACCGCAGTTCGGCAACCGCAAAACCTATCAGATGGACCCTGCCAACCTGCGGGAAGCCATTCGCGAAGCGGATTCGGATGTGCTGGAAGGCGCAGATATGCTGATGGTCAAACCGGCGCTGGCTTATCTGGATGTGATCCGGACCATCCGTGACCAGTTCGATCTGCCGCTGGTGGCTTACAATGTGAGCGGGGAATACTCTATGGTCAAAGCAGCGGCGCTGCAAGGCTGGATTGATGAGAAAGCAGTTGTGCTGGAAATGCTTACCGGCATGAAGCGCGCAGGCGCGGATATTATTATCACTTATTTTGCGAAGGATGCCGCCCGCTGGCTGCGCGGTTAAATCGAGAGAACAGAACAGGAGTGATTAAGCATGGGCAATGTGCCATTGTCGCGCCGGGAAGAGGCTTCTAGGGCGGCTTTTGAAGAAGCAAAACAGTATATTCCCGGCGGGGTGAACAGCCCGGTCCGGGCGTTCAAATCCGTGGGTCTGACACCGGTATACGTGGATCACGGGATCGGCTCGCGCATCTATGATATCGACGGCAACAGCTTTATCGACTATGTCTGCTCCTGGGGGCCGCTCATTATGGGTCATGCCCATCCTGAGGTGGTCCAAGCGCTGCAGGAGACGGCGGTAAAAGGGACAAGCTTCGGGGCGCCTACCCTGCTGGAGACGGAAATGGCTAAAACTGTAGTGGAGCGCGTACCCTCTGTCGACATCGTGCGGATGGTTAACTCCGGTACGGAAGCTACAATGAGCGCCATTCGCCTGGCCCGGGGCTATACCGGACGGAGCAAAATCCTCAAGTTCGAGGGCTCCTACCATGGACATGCTGACAGCCTGCTGATCAAAGCCGGTTCGGGTGTGGCTACGCTGGGTCTGCCCGACAGTCCGGGAGTGCCGGAGGGCGTTGCGGTGAATACAATTACCGTGCCTTATAACGATCTGGAAGGTGCCAAAATCGCGTTTGAACGCTACGGCAACGAGATCGCCGCTGTGATTGTCGAGCCGATTGCCGGAAATATGGGCGTTGTGCCGCCGCAGCCGGGCTTCCTCGAAGGCTTGCGCAAGGTGACGACAGGATACGGGGCCTTGCTGATATTTGATGAGGTGATGACCGGCTTCCGGGTGAACCGGGGCTGTGCGCAGGGGCTGTTCGGCATTGATCCTGATCTGACCTGCTTCGGCAAAGTGATCGGCGGCGGTCTTCCGGTTGGTGCTTATGGCGGCCGGAGAGAGATTATGGAGCAGATCGCGCCTTCCGGGCCGATCTATCAGGCGGGAACGCTCAGCGGCAATCCGCTGGCGATGGCTGCCGGCTACAGCACGCTGAAGCTGCTGACAGAGGAGGTGTACGACCGGCTGGAAACGCTCGGTGCGCGCCTGGAAGCAGGACTGAAGCGCAACAGTCAGGAGACTGGCATTCCGCTGACGGTCAACCGCGTAGGCTCTATGGTCTGCCCGTTCTTCACAGAAGGGCCGGTATACAATTTCGAAACGGCGAAGACAAGCGACCTGAACAGATTCCGTACCTACTTCGGTAAAATGCTCGATCAGGGCATCAGCGTTCCGCCGTCGCAGTTTGAAGGCATGTTCGTCTCTGGTGTGCATACTGAGCAGGATATTGACGATACGATCGAGGCCCATTACCAGGCCTTGAAATCGCTGTGACGGCTGGCGGAGAAGGCGCCGGCTTCAAGGGCGGCGGCGCCTGGACCCGGCGCGGGGAATGGCTGGAAGCCATGCCCGGCCGGGCTGTTACCGGGGCGGCCGATAAGGAGGCAGCCATCGACCGGTGGCTGCTGGAGACCGCCGGGATGCCGCTGAAGCTGCACACGCGGCTGCGCCGCGAGGG
>NZ_LN831200.1:35510-37520 GCF_001368795.1 Paenibacillus ihuae | reverse complement strand
CGGGGCCGCCAGGCGCTGCACGGTGAGTCTCTGGCTTTCCGCCATCCCTGGAGCAAAGAGCAGATCCTGGTAGCCGATCCCTGGCCGGAGGATATGCTGCGGCTGCGGGAGTCGCTCGGAGCTCCTCAGCTCTAAGCAATATATTTAAGGCCGGGAGAAACGCCTGTAATCTGGCGTTTCTCCCGGCCTTTTTGTTTTATTATTTTTCCAGTACGTATTTTTTCAGATCATCAAATTTAGCCTTATTCTCCTTAGTCCATTGCGCTGAATCGACTGGAGAAATGGACTTGCCCAGATCCCCGCTGTCTGAGACTAAATTTTGAATTGCCGGAAATAATTCAGTTTTACCAGTCTCTACTTGATCGATTATAAAGGGTACCGCAGGAAGTCCAAGCTTTGTTAAGGATCTGATTTTATCATCATCGGATTGCTCGGAAGACGCAATTTTCTCAACATCTCTTGGAATACTTTCTAATTTCACCTTCCATTTTTCGGAGAATTTTTCGCCGGTGTCCCAGGGAGTCGGACCGTCCTCTTTTAAGTTTACTTTTGCAATCTCTTCAATTGCAGCGGCGTAAATATAGTCAAAGAGACCACTGCCTTCGCTTTCATCAATCTTCTTCTCCAGTACCGGGAAAGCTTTATATCCCAGGTTCACTATATTTTCATATTCTTCGCTGTCCTTGATATAGTCATAAGGATTGCTGCTGAGTGACAGTTTTGTCTTGTTACTACCTTCATTTTCGATTTGCCGAGCGAGCAAAGTAGTGTTGTCATCAATTTGTTTCTCAACGGATGCCTCTGCATTCTTGGGATACAAAGTAAACAAGGCAGTAGCGGTAAAAACAAGGGCGAACATGCCCAATATCAGCTTCTTCAATGTTTCACCTCCATGATTATTTAATTATATTTCTCTAAAGCTAAACCGTATGCAAGATTAGTGTAAGGATCCACGCCCATAACTGGTATCACCAAACGCATATCCCAAATAATTATACTCCGCCTGTAGCTCAGATAAGAGAGGGATTACTTAACTCCACCGCAAACCCAGCAAGTGGAAGTGAGCTTCTGCAGATTTTGGGTATAACACTAATAAGAGTTCTGTTCACATGAACGTTTAGTGTAAATACGACTGGGGGGCTCAGCTATGAAATGGCAGGGTAGAAGAGGCAGCTCGAATGTGGAGGACCGCAGGGGCATGGGCGGCGGCGGCAAAATGGTCGGCGGCGGGATCGGCGGTATCATTCTGGTGGTGATCGTAACGCTGCTCAGCGGCGGCAATGTCGGTGATATTTTGGGAGGTCTGACTTCCGGCGGCACCACCTCCAATGCTCCTTACCAGGAGACGGCACAGGATAAAGAGCTTGCGGAATTTGTCTCTGTCGTGCTGGCAGATACGGAGGACATCTGGACAGAGGTATTCGCACAGCAGGGATTGACCTATACGGACCCTACGCTGGTGCTCTATAGCGGCAGTGTAGACTCAGCCTGCGGGACAGCAAGCTCGGCGGTCGGACCCTTTTATTGTCCGGGCGACAGCAAGCTATATATTGATCTGAGTTTCTATGATGAGCTGCAGCAGCGCTTTCAGGCCCCGGGCGATTTTGCGATGGCCTACGTCATCGCCCACGAGGTAGGGCATCATGTACAGACCCTGCTTGGAACCTCGGAGAAGCTGAATGCGCTCCGCCAGAGCCTGAGTGAGACGGAATTCAACAAATATCAGGTCCGCTTTGAGCTGCAGGCCGATTATTTCGCCGGTGTGTGGGCCAATCATGCCCAGGGTATGAATCTGTTGGAGGAAGGCGACTTGGACGAAGCATTGACGGCAGCCAGCGCAGTAGGCGATGATACGATCCAGAAGCAGACCCAGGGCTATGCGGTGCCGGACAGCTTCACGCATGGAACCTCGGAGCAGCGGAAACGCTGGTTCTATAAAGGATTCAATTCCGGCACGCTTGCAGGCGGAGATACATTCAATGCCACTGAGCTGTAACAGAAGGAGGAGCT
>NZ_LN831200.1:32305-35154 GCF_001368795.1 Paenibacillus ihuae | reverse complement strand
AGCTGCCCTCTCTCTGCGCTCCGGCTACGCAAAGAGCCGTTTCAGCCGGACTATCCGGTGAAACGGCTCTTTGTCTGATTTCTGCCTTTGCATTAATCGGCCAGCTCATTTTTGTGCGTAAGCCGGTTTCTGCCGAGTTTTTTGGACTCCAGCAGCAGCTGATCAGCGCAGACATAACCTTTTTGCATAGAGGTGCTGCTCTGATCTGTCTTGTAGTAATAGAGGCCGAAGGAAGCTGAATACCTGACTTTGATCATCTGGTCCTCATACTCCGCCGTAGCGGAATGCTCTGCAATATCATTCAGTATTTCTTCAATTATGGACCGGCACTCCCCGAACGATTTATTTCTCAGGAACAGGGTGAACTCTTCTCCTCCGCTGCGGAAGAGAATATCTTCCTCCTGCAAATGCGATTTCAGGGTGTCTGCAAAATCGATGATTACTTTGTCGCCGACGGCATGATTATAGGTGTCGTTGATTTTTTTGAACCGGTCGATGTCTGCCACCACGATGCCGATGCATTCGCCGCTCTGGTCAAGCTCTTTCATCATTTTGTCCATATGGGCACGGTTGAAGCTGCCGGTCAAAAAATCCTGGTAAGCCATCTGCTCGAATTTGTCCCGTTCGAATTTATGCTGGGCGCTCTGCGACTTCGAGAAGAAGGAGAGGCTGACGATGTAATTCAGCAGGAAAAGAGCGATCAGCATTTCCCATTTCTCCATTTGCAGCAGGCGCAGCAGCAGGGCATTGGTTAGTGCGACTTTGCTGAAGTCGAGCAGATTCCTGCTCTTGAACAGCAGATTCAGCGCCTCTTTCCGCGTCTTTATATCCCCTGAAAGTGCAAAGGTGATCACCAGAAAACCGGAGGACATAAGGGTTGTGACACAGACCACCAGCAGGAACAGCAGCCAGTATCCGGCGGGGAAATGCTCAGCAACCGGGTGGAGCAGCGTGTACAGATAATAGCCGGCAGTACCGCCAAGCGTGAAGGAACCGATATTGTAGAAGGTATCCAGGAACTCGCCGGGATCAGCGGTTCTGGTTTTCTTTTTATAGATAAATACGGTAAACCGGTAACAAATCTCATAGATCAGCGTACCCAGCGGGCCGGCAAAAATACCAAAGGAGGAAGTGTAGCTAATAGCGTAGTCAATGGTCGAGTTTCCGCTCCGGGTCACAATGCGCAGCTGGAAATAAAAGCTGGCGAATACCCAGTACAGCAGCATCGCTTTGAGATATGTATAGTTCAAGGCTACACCGGGATGCGTCCCGAGTGCTATGCCTACAGCAGCAACAAACAGTGACAAATCGAAAATTCGTGCTTTTGACATCATCGCCTGACTTCCTTTCCAGAGTTATACCGATTATACCCGAAATGTTGAGGCGTGATAAAAATATATTTTGAAAATTTACAGGCTATTTTCTTCGTTGTACAAAAGAGACTCTCACCCATGTCGGGGAACCGGGGCCGGTCATATAATACTTTGTTCATTAGTGAATTCTATTTGCCGGAGAGAAGGATTCATGAGAATAGGGCAGCCGTGAGGAGAGCAATACCTTATATCTGCTGAACGAGAAAGCTGCAGCCAGGCGCAGCTGCCGGTGTATTGCATTTGCATTTGATCAAACGGAAAGCCCGGCCTATTCCCGGCATTTTTCCTGCAGATATCCTCAGTCTCACCGCCAGCATCCTCTCCGGTAAGTGAAATAACCCGTGACTTATGCTGTTGTGTCCAAAATAGTCATGCCTTTCTGATTAAAGCATATACATGAGTGGAGTAACATTTTGGGCTTATGCTCTGGGCTTGTCTCAGAGTTAGATTATGCCAAGAAGGAGGATATTTCCCGTGTTTGACCAGTCCCACGGCTTGCGGTTTGATATTTATGAACGCATCCACCTACCTGCAGAACTTCCGGGAATAGCTGAGCTGGAAGAGGTGGAGCTGATTCCGGATATTCAGGTGATTCAGCGGGAGGACCGGGCTGAGCTCTACGGCCAGCTGCTGCTCACCGGACTTTACCGGGGAGAAAATGACCGGACCGAGCGTCTGGAGCATGCCATTCCCGTTGAAATCACAGTTCCGCTGACCCGAGTCAGTTCACTTGAAGACATTGGGGTGGAGATCGAGAATTTCGATGTTGACCTGCTTACAATGCGTACTGTCAACATAACAGGCGTGCTCTCCCTGCGGGGAATCGGCGGAACGGAACCTGGGCCCGCCTGGCAGCAGGAAGAGTACACAGTTGCTTATTCTCCGGAGCAAGAAGGCCGGGGAAGTGATGCACCGGCTGAACCCCGTGAGCATGATAACGATGCCCTGTATGAAAATTCGTTGTGGACCTACGGCGAAGGTGCAGCTGAAGCCCCGGCAGATGAACACGAGAATGCTGTTTTTACAGCGGAAGCTGCAGTTAATCCGCTTTTCGTGGAAGGCTCCGTCTACACTCAGCCTGCTACCTCCTCAGCACAGCTGCAGAAGGACAAAGAAGCGAAGCTGCGGACGCATAGCTTTGATTCTCATAAAGGCAATGCAGAGCCGCTTTCCGGACACTTTTTTGGTGCGCGGGAGAAGGCGGAAGCTGCGAATACGCTTAACTCTCCGGAATTAGCGCAGGTGTCAGGCAGTGCGTTCGCAGATGCTGTTATACCTGCTGCTGCACCAGTGACTGCTTTTGAAGAAGATACAGCTGTGGCAGAGAATTATACGCTTAACCGGGAAGAGCCTTCTTCAGTTGCTGCCGAAGCAGAGGATAATGCTCCGCCTGAGGTTCAGGCCCAGGATGAAGAAGAGGTGCTCCCCGAGGCGGCCGAATACAAGGAGAATGAAGTCTTTCATTCACCGGAGGCG
>NZ_LN831200.1:24896-32110 GCF_001368795.1 Paenibacillus ihuae | reverse complement strand
TCACCGGAGACGCTGCCCGCCCAGGAAGAAAAGACGGACCTGAAAATCGCCTTAGGAAGCAAGAAGGAAGAGGAGACTCCTGCGAAGGAGCATCTCACCTTCTCTTCATTACTCAGTTCAAGCCGTGCCCATAAGGAGCAAGAGACTGCCGCCCTGAGCGGAGCGGTTCCTGCAGCGCCTATTCCAGAGGCCGGGAATGATAGTGAATGGAAGAGCCGCTTCATCGGCGGATTGGGCAGTGCCGAGCTGTTCCGCAAAGTCCGGCTCTGCATCGTGCAGCGGGAAGATACCCTGGACACTATAGCCGAGAAATATCAGCTGAGTGCACGGGAACTGGTCATGTACAACCGGCTGTCCGGCCAGAATGTGGAGGAAGGGCAGGTCTTATACATTCCTTAGAGCTTCGTGAACGGCATGATTATGTACTTGAGAAACCTCTCCTTAAAAAATGGTAGGTTACACTTCCATTTTTCAGAAAGGAGAGGTTTCTTTTTGTATTCCGCCAAATATTTTATTTGGGCGGTATAAGTCCCGCAGTTTGTGCGTATGCTGGTTGACTAGGAATAGCACTAACTGTATTATGGGATTAAGTAAAACTTAGCTAAAGACTGGGAACGGGAAGAGTAGGCGGTCAGCCCTTCAGAGAGCGGAATTGTAATTGCTGTGAATTTCCGCAGGATGCAGCCACCGAAGTCGCCCCGGAGTCGCCCTTCTGAATGCATACCCTGAATCAGGATTGCAGTGTAGGATGTGGCCGGATGCAGCCGTTATCTGCGTGAGTGTCGCGCTAAGCTCTGGAACCGTAAGGTATCCGGGCAGAGGTTTATTTTCTGTTAGCGCGAAACAAAGGTGGTACCGCGAAAGAATGGCCTTTCGTCCTTTGAGACGAAAGGCCTTTTTGTATTTTCATGACCACAAACAATACAGTTATCTTAATGGAGGTTCAGAACATGGCTGATCACAACACTAATGCGGCAGCGGAGCTGCCGGACACGCAGGCTGCGGCAGACAATGCCGCTGCTGACAATAACGCCAAGAGCGAAATGCCGACTACATATGATCCGAAGGCGGCAGAGCAGAAATGGTACACCTACTGGATGGAGAACGAATTCTTCAAGGCCGGCATGCGGCCTGATGCCGAGCCTTACAGCATCGTAATTCCCCCGCCGAACGTAACGGGGATGCTGCACATCGGGCATGCGCTGGATTTCACGCTGCAGGATATCCTGATCCGCGTGAAGCGGATGCAGGGCTTTGATACCCTCTGGCTGCCGGGAACGGACCATGCCGGGATCGCTACCCAGACCAAGGTGGAGCAGAAGCTGCGCCAGCAGGGAATTTCACGCCATGATCTCGGGCGCGAGAAATTCCTGGAGCAGGTATGGGCCTGGAAAGAGCAGTATGCCGAAACCATTCACGGGCAATGGGCGAAGATGGGGCTGTCTCTGGACTATTCGCGCGAGCGGTTTACGCTGGACGAAGGATTGACCAAGGGGGTACGCCAAGTCTTTGTTGAGCTGTACCGCAAAGGCCTGATCTACCGCGGCAAGCGTATTATCAACTGGGATCCGGCTGCGCGTACCGCATTGTCGGATATCGAAGTGGAATATAAGGAAGTTAACGGACACCTGTACCACCTGCGTTATCCGCTTAAGGACGGCAGCGGCTTCATTACGGTAGCCACTACGCGTCCGGAGACGATGCTGGGCGATACAGCGGTAGCGGTGCATCCTAAGGATGAACGCTACAAAGACCTGATCGGCAAAACTCTGATTCTGCCAATCGTCGGCCGGGAGATTCCGATTATTGCCGATGATTATGTAGAGAAGGAATTTGGCAGCGGAGCGGTGAAGATCACCCCCGCCCATGATCCGAACGACTTCGAGGTAGGTCTGCGCCATAACCTGCCGCAGATTAATGTGATGGACGAAGGCGGCACGATGAATGAGGAAGCCGGACCTTACCAGGGTCAGGACCGCAGCGAATGCCGCAAGAATATCGTTGCTGATCTGAAGGAACAGGGTGTTCTGATCTCCATAGAAGACCATGTGCACCAGGTTGGTCACAGCGAGCGTTCCGGGGCAGTAGTTGAGCCTTACCTGTCCACCCAATGGTTCGTTAAGATGCAGCCGCTGGCCGAAGCCGCCATCACTGCACAGAAGAACGGTGAAGGCGTTAACTTCGTGCCGGACCGTTTTGAGAAAACCTATCTGAACTGGATCGAAAACGTACGTGACTGGTGTATTTCCCGCCAATTGTGGTGGGGACACCGCATCCCAGCCTGGTACTCTGAGTCTACGGGTGAAGTGTTTGTTGCGTATTCCGAAGATGAAGCCCGCGAAATCAGCGGTCTCGATGATCTGAAGCAGGATGAGGATGTTCTCGACACCTGGTTCAGCTCCAATCTGTGGCCGTTCGCCACACTCGGCTGGCCGGATGAGGACAGCAGCGATTATCAGCGTTTTTACCCGAACAATGTCCTGGTTACCGGCTATGACATCATTTACTTCTGGGTAGCCCGTATGATCTTCTCTGCACTCGAATTTACCGGCAAGAAGCCGTTTAACGATGTCTTCATGCACGGTCTGGTACGGGATGCAGAAGGACGTAAAATGTCCAAGTCGCTTGGCAACGGGATTGATCCGCTGGATGTGATCGAGCAATATGGTGCGGATGCTATGCGGTACATGATTTCGACGGGCAGCACAGCCGGGCAGGATCTGCGTTTCCGTATGGAGAAGGTAGAGCAGGCGCGCAATTTTGCCAATAAGATCTGGAATGCTTCCCGCTTCGCACTGATGAATCTGGAAGGTGTAAGCTTTGCAGATATTGACATTACAGGTGAGCTTACGACGGCGGACCGCTGGATTTTACACCGCCTGAACGAAACTTCTCGCGATATTACGCGTCTAATTGACTCGTACGAGTACGGTGAGACTGGCCGTCTTCTGTACAACTTCATTTGGGATGATCTGTGTGACTGGTATATCGAGTTCGCGAAGCTGTCGCTTTATGGTGCGGATGCAGCCGCCAAAGCCAAGACCCAATCGGTGCTTGCCTATGTGCTGGACCGCACGCTGCGCCTGATTCATCCGTTCATGCCGTTCATTACCGAGGAAATCTGGCAGCATCTGCCGCATGAGGGCGAGACGATTACCCTTGCGCAGTGGCCTGTGTATGATGCGGCACTTGAGAACCCTGAGGCTGTTGCTGAAATGAACCTGCTAATGGATGTTATCCGTGCGGTTCGTAACATCCGTGCTGAAGTGAATGTGCCGATGAGTAAAAAGGTTGAGCTGATCATCAAAGCCGGAAGCGAAGAAACGCTTAGCATCATTGCCCGCAACGATAATTACATCGGGCGTTTCTGCAATACTTCTTCGTTCGAAGCAGCCCTTAATCCGCAAACTCCGGATAAGGTTATGTCCGCAGTAGTTACAGGAGCAGAGCTCCTGCTGCCGCTATCCGGTCTGATCGATATCGAACAGGAAATTATCCGTCTGGAAAAAGAAGTGCAGACGCTGAACAGCGAAGTAGAACGCGTAGAGAAGAAGCTTGGTAACCAGGGGTTTGTTGCCAAGGCACCGGCTAAAGTCATCGAAGAGGAACGGGCTAAGCAGGCGGATTATTCCGCTAAGCGCGAGAAAGTGCTGGCCCGCATCGCAGAGCTGAGAGGATAAGGGACATGGAAGAGATGATCGGGAGCGGCGGTACCGCTCCCTTAAGTTCTTATACAGAAGCGGTCGACTGGATTAACGGTCTGATTCCTTTCGGCATCCGTCCGGGGCTGGAGCGGATTGAAGTGCTGATGGAGAAGCTGGGCAATCCGCACCGCAAGCTGAAGTTCATTCATGTAGCGGGGACGAACGGCAAAGGCTCGACCTGCGCTTTTTTGACAAGTGTGCTGCTAAAGAGCGGGTATAGCGTTGGAACGTTCACTTCTCCCTATATCACCAAATTCACCAACCGTTTTCAGTATAATGGCATGGATATTCCTGAAGAGACGCTCGCCGAGCTTGCGGAGAAGCTGCGTCCGCTCGTCGAAGAAATTGCCGGGACTGAGCTGGGTTCACCCACGATGTTTGAAGTGGCTACGGCGCTGGCTATCCTCTACTATGCGGAGCGCTGTTATCCCGATGTAGTCGTATGGGAGACGGGTCTTGGGGGAAGGCTGGATGTAACGAACATCGTGACGCCAGTCGTGTCCGTGATTACAAATGTCGGCCATGATCATACCGATGTGCTGGGAGATACCCTGGAGAAGATTGCCGGTGAGAAAGCCGGAATCATCAAGCCCGGAGTTCCTGTAGTCAGCTGCGTGAGCCAGCCCGAAGTTATCGCTGTGCTTAAGGCCAAAGCGGCAGCCTGCCGCTCGACCCTCTATCTGGCGGGAGAAGATTTCAGCTATGATCTGACGGGGATTGAGGATGGTGTACAGCGCTTTAACTTCAAAGGCCCGTTCCGTTCGCTGGACGTTGGCATTGGCATGAAAGGCGAGCATCAGCTGAGTAATGCGGCCGGGGCCATGATGACGCTGGAGGTTCTTCGTCAATACATGGCGTTCATGCTGGAGGACGAGGATGTGCTGGAAGGCTTTAAGAATACGTTCTGGGCTGGAAGGCTGGAGGAAGTAAGCCGCTCTCCGCGGATAGTACTCGACGGGGCACATAATCCCGAAGGCGCGGAGAGTCTGGCCAAAAGCCTGCCGCAGTTTTATAAGTACGGCAAATTAAATTTGCTCATGGGGATGCTGGCAAATAAGCATCATGAGTCATACTTCAAGCATATACTGCCTATAGTGGATACGCTCATCCTGACCGAACCGGATTTCCGGAAGAAAATGGACGCGGAAGAACTGCAGGCCATCGCAGAACGTCTGCGGGATAAATATGCCAAAGAAAATTTGGAAATCATAGTAGAACGTAATTGGGGTAAGGCGCTGCAGCTGCTGCAGTCGATCACGTCAGAGAAAGATCTTGCGGTCGTGTCCGGCACGCTGTATCTGATCTCCGATGTGCGCAGTACGCTTTTGCGGCAACCCGATTCTGAAAAAGGCTGGTGACGAACTGTTGGATACTACTGAACGTGTGCATTTTATAGGGATCGGCGGCTACGGAATGAGCGCGATTGCCCGGGTGATGCTAGAGATGGGATATACGGTTACGGGCTCCGATGTGGCAGCTCAGGAATTGACAGAGAAACTGATTGCCAAAGGTGCCAAGGTTTATATCGGACATACTGCGGAGCAGGTAAAAGGTGCGGATCTCGTAGTTTACTCTACGGCGCTGGCAAGTGACAATGTGGAATGGGTGGAGGCAGAGCGTCTCAAAATCCCGGTTCTGCACCGTTCCCAAATGCTGGCCCGGCTGCTGAATGAACGCAAGGGAGTTGCCGTTGCAGGGGCGCACGGCAAAACAACCACCTCCTCGATGATCGCTTTGATTATGGAGGATTGCGGAGTGGACCCGACATATATTATCGGCGGGGAGATTATGAATGTCGGCACCAACGCTAAGGCCGGACAAGGAGAGTTCGTCGTGGCCGAAGCGGATGAGAGTGACGGCTCCTTCCTTCAGTACCATCCTTGGCTGGCGATTGTGACTAATATTGAAGCGGATCATCTGGAGAACTATGGCGGTGATTTCGGCAAGCTGAAGGCTGCCTACGTCCAGTTTATGAATCAGCTTCGTGAAGACGGCACGGCCATTGTCTGTGCCGATGACGAGACGGCAAGCTCGCTGTTGTCTGAAGTGAAAGGCAATGTCATCACTTACGGCATTCATTCGCCGGATGCGGACTATACCGCCACTGACATCGTGCTGGGTGACCGGCTGGTCTCCTATACGATGAGCAGCCGCGGTCAAGTGCTGGGACGGATTGGGCTGTCCATTCCCGGAAAATACAATCTGTACAATTCAATGGCTGCGGTAATCGCCTGCCTGAAGTCAGGCATCGCTTTCGAGGCCATCGCTGACGCTATAGTGAAATTCCACGGTGCCAAACGCCGGTTCCAGGTGCTTGGCGAAGCCAATGACATTCTGGTGATTGATGACTATGCGCATCACCCTACAGAAATTCAGGCTACGATCAGCGCAGCCAAAGCTACCGGTAAACGGATTATTGCCGTCTTCCAGCCGCAGCGTTATACTAGGACATTCTTCCTCCTGGATGCGTTCAGCCGGGCCTTCAGTGAAGCAGACGAGGTAATCATTACCGACATCTACTCACCGGCCGGTGAGAAGCAGATTGAAGGCGTGACCTCCGCGAAACTGGTGGAGCTGATTGTGCAGAATAGCAACGCCGGGGCAAGGCATCTGCCGACCAAGGAAGCCGTACTGGCAGACCTGCAAGGCCGTATTGCTCCAGGTGATCTGGTGCTCACTATGGGCGCCGGAGATATCTGGAAGGTCGGGTACACCTTGGCGGAAGCTCTGAAGGAACACGGTAAACAAGCATAAATAATTGAAGCTATATCTCGAAGCGTATTCTTTCTGATCATTCGGAAAGGATACGCTTTTTTTATAAAATTTATTTAATTTTAATGGAAGCGTGTACAACCCTGTTGTATGGCGGTACTGCACTTTTAGAAGTAGAAATTTTTTTGAAATATTTATGTAAAATCCTATAAAACGACAAAAACCTGCGCCGCTTTGGGGTAATATATCCTAAATGGATAAGTATGCCCAAAAAATTACAGATAAAGTGGAGAGTAGGAGACGAGGTCATGAAAGAAAGATTACTGTTTATTTCCGCTGAGAATCCTTTTCCGCAAGACAGCGGCGGCAAACTGAGGACTGGCAACATTCTGAATATTTTGATGATGAAATATGAGGTAGACCTGCTAACCTACCGGAACCCGCGGGAACAGAAGCCGCAAGAAAGTGCGCCGGCCTTTACCATGCATGAAGTGGAACGTCGGATGAGTTACCGTAAGGCGATGCTCCGTTCACTCTATAAGTGGCGCAACTGCTCTTATATGAGTCATGCAGATATGGATATGCACAGCCAGATTATTATGCTTAGCAAACAGAACAGCTATAGTCACGTCTTTATCTCTCATAGCCTGCTAGGATCCTGTATTGATATTGTTCGCGGAGTGCTGCCGGAGGCAGTCATTATTACGGATGCCCACAATTTCGAGAGCAATCTCTCGGCACAGCTGGCACAAAAGAAGCACGGTATCGCCAAGCTGTATTTTAAGCTGAATGCGTTCT
>NZ_LN831200.1:17923-24336 GCF_001368795.1 Paenibacillus ihuae | reverse complement strand
TATCGCCAAGCTGTATTTTAAGCTGAATGCGTTCTGGACCCGGCTGGATGAGCTGAAGCTGATGGATAAGACCAATCTGCTGCTGACAACCTCTGAACAGGACGGATCGTCCTTCAAAGCGCTGTCCAGCAAAAATTCCTATAAAGTACATGTCATCCCCAACTTCATTCGGATCGGCGATTATCGTTCAAAAGCAGAACCGGAGAAAGAGAAGTGGATCATCCTTCCAGGGAATATGAACTATTTTCCGAACGTTAATGCAGCCGTCTATTTCTACCGCGATATCTATCCGCTGATCAAAGCACAGGTTCCGGAGATCAAATGGTATATTGTAGGCCGGGATGTGCATCCTGATGTGGCTGCACTGGCGGAGAAGGATCCGTCCATTGTGATTACCGGTTATGTAGACAGTGTGGCTGACTATGTACGGAAAGCACAGGTGGTTATTGCACCTCTGCTGGAAGGGAGCGGGACCCGTCTGAAGATACTGGAAGCCTGGGCGCTGAAGACCCCTGTTGTCTCCAGCACCAAAGGTGCGGAGGGTTTGCTCTACAAGCATGGCAGCAATATTATGATTGCCGATGATCCTGTGACTTTTGCCGGCAGTGTCGTGCAATTGCTCCAGGATCGTAAACAGGGAGCCATGCTGGCGGAACAGGCGCATCGGACGCTGATGGCTAATTATGAGGCCGATAGTGTAAGGGAGAAACTGCTGAGTCTTGTCTAAAACTATTCATATTTAGAAATAAAAAAATTTTTCTCTCATAAATCGACAATCTTTCTCAATAAACTGCGCTACTATTGATCTACAACTAAAGTTCTATAAAAAGCGGCTGGGGGTGTATCCGGCCTGCTTTTTCTGCACGTTAATATGAGGTTTATTATTTGTATAGAACCAAGGAGCTAGAGATATGAGAGAGAAAATGCTGTTTCTTTCTGCCCAGATTCAAGGTCTGGGGGATGATGCAGAAGGAGAAATACGAACAGAAAGTCTGATCGGCATCCTGCTGGAGAGATTCGATATCGATCTGCTTGAATATTGTAGAAGCCAGCGTGATTCAACTTTACGCCCTGATCCTGCGCTTAGGATGCACACTGTAAATCAAGTTTCCAGGCCTCGCAAGTCTCTGATGGATTCGCTATATAAGCTGCGGGGAAAAGCTGTTCATAGTTATGCAGATAAAGATCTGCAGGCAGAAATCAGACGTCTGTGCAGCTTGCATACATACAGCCATGTATTTATTGCGCAGGGAGTTCCTGGCGACTGCATTGATATAGTGTCTTCGTTGCTGCCTGAAGCTGCAATTATTACCGATTTACAGCGCTTGGAGAGCACGCAGTCAGAGGGAAAAGCTGCGGGTAAACGCGGCCTAAGCAGACGTTATCATAAGTTAAATGCGGCACTGTCCCGGCGGGATGAACGTAAATTATTGAACAAAACTGCGCTGCTGCTGACGGCTTCCGAGTGGGATGCCCTAGCGTTCAAGGCTCTGTCCTTTGCGGATGCCGGCAAGGTTCATGTCGTGCCGCATTTTATCAATCTGGACGACTATCAATACAGCGAGCCTGCCGTCAAAGAGAATGCAATCCTGCTTCACTGGAATATGCACACCACTCAGGGCAAGAATGAGGCGTTGACCTTTCATAAGAAGGTGTATCCGTTAATTAAGGCTAAGGTTTCAGACTGCAAATGTTACATAGTCAGCAGTGAGGTTCATCCGGAGGTTGCAGCTTTGGCCAAGCTTGATTCCTCTGTGCGTATCATTGAAGAGAGCGGAGAGGCGTACACATACATACGACGGGTGAAGGCGGTTGTGACTACACTCCGTGAAGGCTGCGGCAACCCGCTGAACATTCTTGAGGCTTGGGCACTGCGGACACCGGTAGTTACGGGCCAGAAGAGTGCGGAGGGAATATATTGCGAGCCGGGCCGGAGTATTCTGCTGGCCGATACCACCGGTGAAGTTGCCGAACAAGTGGTGAAGCTGCTGCAAACCCCGGAACTCGGATCAATTATAGCTGATCAGGCCTACCGGACACTGCTGAAGTATTATGAGGCAAGCAATATTAAGGAAAAAGTGCTTAGTTTGGTGTAATCATAGCAAAATAGCATATTCGTCCCCTCTCTATCATATATTCTCTTAACGAATAGACGATAGTGAGGTGTGAGATTTGAATAACGGAAGAATGACATTCCGCTTTGATATGAACAAGGACAAGAGCGGACAAGCACCGCAGGATATAAGTGAAGGCGGTGGAGGTCTCGGTACAGCCAAGGATTATAGCAGCACGCAGCAGCGTGAGGAGACAATCCCTTTAGAGACTTGGTCCTATAGGGATGTCGAAGTAGAGCCTGTGTATGATCTGCAGGAAAGACCTTCGCGCCGTCCCCCGGCTATCATTCATGAGGAAGAATACAGACAAGGCAGCCAGTATTCGGAATTCGCGTCTTCTGACGAATCGGAGAACTTCGGGGATATCTCCTACTCCGGAGTCAGTTATGGAGGCTCTTACCAGACCCGCCGTCCCACGCAATGGTGGAAATTCGCACTTCCAGTTGCCGGAGCGCTGGGGATTGGGGTGTTGCTGGGCTACGCAGCGCTGAACTTTATCAGCGGTGTGAATGATGGCGGCAGCAACGGGGCTGCCGGAGCCAATACTGCAGCCGTTCAGAACCAGGCGAATACTTCTTCCGGCCAGCAGACTACCAGCGGCACGGGGCTGCCGGACATCTCTGCTGCAGGCCGCATACCCGTAGCAATTGCAGAGCAGAGCTACTATCTGCTGCAATACGGTGTGTTCAGTACCCCGGCAGGAGCCCAGCAGGCTCAGCAGGAATTACTCACCGCGGGACTCGCCGCCGGGTTAGATCCTGAGGGCGGCAACCGGGTCTATGCCGGAATGTCGCCTGACCGCGAGCAGGCCAAGCTGCTTAGCAGCGGACTAAAGAATTAGGGAATTGAGCTGTACGTAAGAGAAGTGACATTGCCGGCCGCGGATCAGGCTGTTTTTGCCGGGGCCTCTGAGGCTGTGAACAGCTACTTTGCTGCCAGCGGGAAGCTGGTGAATGAGCTGAGCAGCCTGTCTGCTTCGTTGCTTAGCGGAGCCGGCGGGAACGTGGACAGCGCTGCTGTCAGTGACCTTCATATGCAGTGGAATGAGGCTGTCAAAGGACTGGAACCGGGCCTGACTGCCGAAGGGAAGAGCCTTTGTGCAGGGCTGGAGAAATCCGTGAGCCAGGGAATTGCAGCACTTAACGAATATAATAAGAATCAAGCGCAAGGACTGCTCTGGGAAGTGCAGGATTCGATGATGAGCTTCCTGGCAGGTCAGAAGAGCCTGCTCTCCTTGCTTAGTTGACAGGAAATATAGTATCCCCCGGCCCGGTGTCCCGCCCTGGCCGGGGGATTTTTGATACCCGGAGCATCCGGTTTTACCAGGCTGAATGGTAATCCTTACCGATGTGGATTTTGAGTTTGTATTGAACTCAGTTTCACCGTATAATAATTAAGGTGTCAAAAAATGGCGAGGGAAGACGTGGATGAAGAAGAAAAATGTAGGAACACTGCTGTTATTTCTTATTCTGGGCTGGCTGGCCGGGGCGTGGATCGCCAAGCTGCTGGAGCCTGTAAAAGCCCTGTCTTTTCTTACAGCCCCGACTGTTCTTAAGTGGTCGCCGCAAGCCGATTTGGACATCATAACCTATGATATCACTATTCATTTGAAATTGTGCCCGCTCAGTCTCGCCGGTATCATTACAGCCGTATGGCTGTACCGCAGACTGTAGCTTTCAGCTGCTGACTTCAGAAGGGACGTTTATACAGTGGAGCATGATAACTCACGACTCATTATCCTTGCCTCAGGCTCCTCGCCGCCGGGAACTCATGTCGAACCTTGGCTTGCCTTTCGAGGTGCTGGTCAGCGATGCTGACGAGAGTACGCCGCCGGACTTTACACCGGAGATGATCGTGCATACGCTCGCTTTACGCAAAGCAGAAGCCGTATTGCCTGCCGCCGGAGAACGGAATGCCGTTATTGTCGGCAGCGACACCATTGTCGTGCTGGATGGCAAGGTGCTCGGCAAGCCGGTGGATGAGCAGGACAGCAAAGCCATGCTGAGCATGCTTCAGGGCCGGACTCATCAGGTGTATACCGGCGTAGCCTGCATCGGGCTGCCGGACGGCAAGTCCGAAGTGGCGCACCGGGTAACCTCAGTAACGATGAGAGCACTCGGCGAAGAGGAAATCTCCGCTTACATAGCGACCGGAGAGCCAGCCGACAAAGCCGGCTCCTATGCGATACAAGGCCTTGGCGCCACTTTGGTGGAAGAGATTGAGGGCTGTTACTTTAACGTGGTCGGATTACCGTTGTCGCTGCTTGGCGGCATGCTGACCCGGTTTGGGATTTCGGTGCTGAACCGGCAAGGATAGCAAGGAGAGAGGGATAGGGATGGAGTCGCAATCATTTATGCTGCGGGACCTCCCCCATGAAGAACGACCACGAGAGCGCATGATGCACTATGGGGCGGAATCACTCAGTCAAGCGGAGCTGCTGGCTATACTGCTGCGTACGGGTACACGCCGGGAATCGGCTATTCATATTGCCCAGCAGCTGCTGAACAAGTCTGGCGGTCTGCGCGGGCTTGCGGACCTGAGCATTGAAGAATTGACGAATATTAAAGGCATCGGCCCTGCCAAGGCGGTGCAACTGAAAGCTGGCATAGAGCTGGGCAGGCGGATGGCGAATTCGAGGCTTACTGAGCCGGTCACCATCCGTTGCCCGCAGGACGCAGCAGAGATTCTGACGGAGCAGCTGCGTTATTTACAGAAGGAGCACTTTGTCTGCCTGTTTTTGAATACGAAGAATCATGTAATCTCGCAGGAGACTTTGTCTATGGGGAGTCTGAACGCCTCTATTGTGCATCCGCGGGAGGTGTTCCGGGCAGCCATGAAATGCAGCAGTGCAGCGATAATCTGTGCACATAATCATCCAAGCGGCGATCCTACGCCAAGTCCCGAGGATATCGCCCTGACGTCAAGACTGATTCAAGCAGGCGAAATTGTCGGAATCGATGTGCTGGATCACCTGATTATCGGGGACAGCCGGTTTATTAGTTTGAAAGAAAAAGGGTACATGTAATATAATTGTCCAGATTCACTAGGAAAAGGAGAATACAAGCATGTTAGGTGGTTTTACGAAAGATCTTGGAATTGACCTGGGGACAGCGAATACGCTTGTCTATGTACGCGGTAAGGGGATTGTAGTCAGAGAGCCTTCCGTGGTGGCCATTAATACAGACACCAAAACGATTGAAGCTGTAGGCGAATCCGCCAAAAAAATGATCGGCCGTACGCCGGGGAATATCCGTGCGATCCGTCCGATGAAAGATGGCGTTATCGCAGACTTTGATACAACAGCGACAATGATTAAATATTTCATCCGCCAGGCACAGAAGCAGCGCTCTATGTTCCAGCGTCATCCGAATGTAATGGTTTGTGTTCCTTCCGGCATTACTGCGGTTGAGCAGCGTGCGGTTGAGGATGCGACCAAGCAGGCGGGCGCACGTGAGGCTTACATTATCGAAGAGCCATTTGCTGCAGCAATCGGTGCAGATCTTCCGGTGTGGGAGCCTACAGGCAGTATGGTTGTAGATATCGGCGGAGGAACTACTGAAGTTGCAGTCATCTCGCTTGGCGGTATTGTTACCAGCCGTTCCGTACGTGTAGCCGGCGATGAAGCAGATGAGTCGATCATTCAGTACATCAAACGCCAATATAACCTGATGATCGGGGAACGCACTTCAGAGCAGCTGAAGATGGATGTGGGCTCTGCCCTTCCGCTGGAGAAGGCGGAAACGATGGAAATCCGCGGGCGCGATCTTGTTACCGGACTACCGAAGACACTCACAATTACCTCGGATGAGATCTGTGAAGCTTTGTCGGATACGGTGAATGCGATTGTAGAAGCAGTAAAAGTGACGCTGGAGAAATGTCCTCCCGAGCTGGCTGCCGATATTATGGACCGGGGCATTGTGCTGACCGGCGGTGGAGCGCTTCTGCGTAACCTGGACAAGCTGCTGGCACGTGAAACGGGAATGCCGGTAATCGTTGCCGAGAATCCTTTGGATTGCGTCGTCATCGGAACAGGCAAAGCGCTTGAGAACATTCATCTGTTCAAGAGCCGCAACAATACGGGACTTCGTCCTAAACGATAGGATATACTGCTGCATGTGCACATCAACCCCTGATATGGGTGAAATACGGTTGTTAGAGGGTGTTGAAACTGTTTAAGCTGTTTAACAATAAACGTCTGTTCATCCTGCTGATTACACTGGTAATGTTCATCGTGGTCATGGGCTTCAGCCTGGGCGCAAGGAAAGCCTTGTCCTGGCCGGAGAATTTCCTCAGGGATAC
>NZ_LN831200.1:12300-17510 GCF_001368795.1 Paenibacillus ihuae | reverse complement strand
CCGGAGAATTTCCTCAGGGATACAACCGGATTCGTGCAAAGTTTGTTCTACAAGCCCGCTGGATATGTAGCGGGCTTCTTCCAAGATATCGGGAATCTGCATGATCTTGCTGAAGAGAACGAGCGGCTCAAAATTCTGGCTGCCCAGTACGCACGGGATAAAGCGACCTACAACTTCATAAAAGCAGAGAATGAGAATTACAAAGTAGAGCTGGATTTCCGTGAGGCCCAGAAAAAGCTCTACCAATATGAGCTGCATATTGCTCAGGTCATCAGCTTGACGACAGAGCCGAGCAATAGCTCGATAGTGATTGATCTTGGCTCTAAGGACGGAATCAAACCTAATATGTCTGTAATTTCTGTGGAAGGCTTGGTCGGAGTCATCAGTCAGGTAAGTAATTTCACTTCAACTGTGAAGCTTATGACAATGATGGATGCGAATGATCCTAATTCCCAGCCGCCGATTGCTGCAACTGTATTGAACAAAGAAAAGCAAAGCTTCGGGATGGTTGAAAGCTATGATCAGCAAACGGGAATGCTTAAGATGAACAAGATCCCGGTAGGCGACCCTATCGCTCCGGGAGATACCATTATTTCTTCCGGCAGCGGCGGCGTGTACCCGCGGGGATTGACCATTGGTACAGTGAAGAGTGTCCAGGAAGGGGAGTTCGGCTATACCTCGACTGCGCTCATTGACCCTACGGCTGACTTTCAGAATTGGAAGGATCTGTTCGTGGTGTTTACGGAGGAGCGTGTGGAATAGTGAGGATGCGCAGATCTGTTCTTGTACTGTTATTGTTTCTTTTATTTATTCTTCAGGGCACCATTCTACCCTGGCTGCTTCCGGATGCCTGGGAATTGCGGATTATTCCTAATCTTGTTTTTATCGTGATCCTGTTTGTAACGATCTATCATCACCGGCATACGGCACTTATCTTAGGACTATCTTTCGGCATGCTGCATGATATTGTTTACTACGGCAGAATTCTGGGTGCCCATTCCTTCGCAATGGGGCTGTCCGCTTATCTGATTGGTTTGGTCTTCCAGATTCCGCGCGCGCCGCTTCCGCTGATGATGACAGTTGTGCTGCTTGGCAGTCTGCTGGAGGACAGCATCCTGTTTGCGATTTACAGTGTGTTCAATCTCAATCAGGAGCCCTATAACTGGGCGCTTCTGAATTATATGCTTCCAACCATGCTCTTTCATTTTGCCGTCGGATTACTCTTATACATTCCGGTAAGGCGTCAGCTGGAATTATTGAAGAAAGAGACCCGCAAGGAAGAACCGGCATAACCGGGCTCCGCATTTTCTTTCACGCAAAGAAGGAATTTACCTGACCCGGAACGAATGAATGAGGATGGGGGGACAGGCATATGACAGTAAAATCCAAGCATGTAAGGATTAAGGGCATCAAGGACGGCCTGGTATTCCTGCTAGACGACAAGTGTCCCTTTGAAGATCTCTTAAGCGAGCTTCGCTATAAGCTGGAGCACAGCCATCAAAATATTTTAACAGGTCCGATTGTGCACGTGGATGTTAAGCTGGGGAGCCGCCCCGTCACCGATGAAGACAAAGCGGCGGTGCTGGAGATTCTAAAAAGTCAGGGCAATCTGCTGATTCGCTCTATTGAAGCGGTTGAAGATCAAGGTAATGTGGATCCTGAGGCCTTGTTCCTGATGAGCGGTATGCTTCGTTCCGGGCAAGTCCTGCATCACCAGGGCAATCTGTTGTTTCTGGGCGATGTGAATCCGGGAGGTACAATTACCTGTTCAGGTGATATTTATATTCTCGGAGCACTCAGAGGGATGGCTCATGCCGGAGTGGACGGCAATCAGGATGCGATTATTGCCGCTTCTTTATTGTCACCGACACAGTTGCGGATCGCCGATGTCATTAGCCGGCCTCCGGATGAATGGGGAACCCGGGAGAGCAGCATGGAATTTGCCTATTTATCGAGCGGCGCTATGCAGATCGACAAAATTCATAATATAGTCAAATTACGTCAGGGTTTAAATGTGTTTAAAGGGGTGTAGCCTCCATGGGAGAAGCGATTGTCGTAACCTCGGGCAAAGGCGGAGTTGGCAAAACAACCACAACAGCCAACATTGGAACCGCACTTGCATTGCAGGGCAAAAAAGTATGTCTGGTTGATACGGATATCGGACTGCGGAATCTGGATGTAGTTATGGGGCTGGAGAACCGGATCATCTATGACCTCGTCGATGTGGCGGAGGGACGCTGCCGCCTGAATCAGGCGCTGGTCAAGGACAAACGGTTTGATGAGCTGTATATGCTGCCGGCTGCACAGACGAAAGACAAGACGTCCGTTACCCCTGAGCAGGTAAAGGATATTATTCTGGAGCTGAAGAAGGAGTACGAGTACATCCTGATCGATTGTCCCGCCGGGATTGAGCACGGATTCCGCAATGCCATAGCCGGTGCTGATAAAGCTATTGTGGTTACCACTCCGGAGCATGCCGCTGTAAGGGATGCGGACCGGATTATCGGGCTGCTGGAGCAATCCAGTGTGGAATCCCCGAAACTGGTGGTCAACCGAATCCGGCCGGGTCTGGTCAAGTCGGGAGATATGCTCGATATAGAGGACATCCTTCAAGTGCTCAATATTGACCTGATTGGAATTGTTCCGGATGATGAGCTTGTGATCAAGGCGGCGAACAGCGGGGAGCCGACGGTGATGAATCCCAACTCGCCTGCGGCGATCGCTTACCGTAACATCGCGCGGCGTATTCTGGGTGATGCCGTACCGCTCATGCAGCTGGACCGCAAGCCGGGTGCATTTAGTAAATTTAAGAAATTTTTTGGTATGGGTTAAACGGTACGTAGAGCAATTATAGAATTATCCATGATAATCCCGCCTGCAGAGTATCTGCGGCGGGATTTTTCTTGGTATTCCCTTCCGTGGGGGCTTGTTCTAAACAGATGCTGCGGTCTCATAAACTAGCATTAAAACAAGCCCGCCGGAGGGATGAATATGGAACAGAATTCAGGCATCAAAGGACGCCGCAAGGAACGTATCCGCAGCCTGCTGGATGAGAACCCGGAAGCAGCGGCACCGCCGCTGTTTACGCTGAGCGATAATGTGACGAGCTATAAGGAATGGGGACTTGGGGAGCGAAGCGAGACACAAACTGGACCGGAGCCCGACCCTGAGCTCCTGTGGAAGCAGCAGCGCGGAGGCTGGATAGACGAGGGGGGCGGAGGCGGTACACCGCAGTTTGCCGCCGGATTTATCCGGCGTACTGTCGCCAGTGTCCTTGTGTTCGGGGCAGTGTGGGGCATCTTCATGTCCCGAGAGCCTTGGGCGGTTAAGGCGCAGGATTTTATTACCGATGTACTGAGTAATGACATGGATTTCGCAGCGGCACAGGTCTGGTATGAAGCGCATTTTAACGGGGCGCCCTCCTTTATTCCGATTTTTGGTGAAGATGAAGTGCCGGCGCAAAAGGTGAACGCGTCGCACACCTTAAACGCTCCGCTGGAGGGAAGCATCGTACGCGCCTTCGCTTCCACGCTGACAGGCGTGGAGATTATGCCTCTGGACGATTCAAGCGGCAATGTCACGGTGAAAAGTGTAGATACGGGCCGTGTGCTCTCTGTATCGAAAGAAGCACAGGGAGGAATCCGGGTTGTTGTTCGCCATACCGGTAATATAACAGCGGAATACGGCCATTTAAGTGGAACCAGATTATCGGCGGATGACTGGGTGCAGAGCGGGGATACTGTCGGCTGGATGCAGGATACGGAGAACCAGGCTGCGCCGCTGCTTTTTTTTGCAATTATGAAAGACAAGACTTATATTGATCCCGCTGAAGTGGTATCGTTTGATTAGGATATTAGGAATCCAGCTGTCGCTGCATCCGCTGTTCGTGCTGATTATGCTCCTCTCTGTCATTACCGGACAGTTCCTGGAACTGCTAACGTTATTTACAATCGTATTTATTCACGAAATGGGACATGTCATTGCCGCATTGCTTAATGGGGTTACGGTCAAGTCTGTCCAGCTGCTTCCATTTGGGGGTGTGGCTGTTATCGAGGATCACGGGCGGCTCACCGCCGGCCGGGAGATTACCATCGCGCTTGCCGGACCGCTGCAAAACGGAATTATGATTGTGATGGCTCTTCTCCTCCAGCATGCAGGAGGCGGCAATAGTGCCTTTCTTGCTTATTTTATACAGGCAAATGCCATTATTGCACTTTTTAATCTTTTGCCGGTGCTCCCTCTGGACGGGGGCAAAATCCTTCAGGCTGCGCTTAGCATGCTGGTGCCTTATTATTACACTCTCCTATGGAACGGCAGAGTGAGCATAACAGCAAGCGTGCTGGTCATTTGCTATGCGGTGCTTCCGCTTATGACAGGCGGCGGCCTGCGGCTGAACCTGTTGATGATCGGTGCTTTTCTGCTCTATTCGAATGTTACGGATCAGCGTAATCTGCCTTACCGCTTTGTGGCTTTTCTGATGAACAGGGAGGCGGCTTATGAACGGCATCTACGCTCGGGGAGTGCCGCACGTCCTATTGTTGCTTTTTCCGCGAAACCTTTAGATGATATATTGCGTCTATTTAAACGTAATCAATATCATTTTATTTATGTGATGAATGATGATAAAAATGTGGTAGCCGTTTTACCGGAGCAGCGCCTGATCTCTTCCTATTTCGGAATTTAGATACATGAATGATTGAATACCAGAGGTGAAGCCATGAAACAAATGATCGTTCACTGCACGCAGCATGTTACCCGGATGGCTCTTCTGGAGAACGGGCGGCTGGTGGAGTATGCGGCTGAGCGCGATCAGCAGCAAGGGCTGGTCGGCAGTTATTATAAAGGACGGGTTATGAATGTTCTGCCAGGCATGCAGGCCGCTTTTGTCGATATCGGACAGAAGAAAAATGCTTTTTTATATGTTGATGATGTACTTCATCCGCACTTGGACAAGCAGCCGGAGGTGAAGCCCTCCATTGATACACTGCTGCAGCCCGGCCAGGAGATCATCGTTCAGGTCCGCAAAGAGCCCCGCGGCGGCAAAGGAGCCAGGGTGACCACCCACTACACACTGCCTGGACGCTGGATGGTGTACATGCCTTATGCCGAATACGTCGGGGTGTCCAAAAAAATCAGCCGTGAATCGGAACGGAACCGGCTTAAAGTCATCGGCGAAAGACTGAGGCGGCGCGAGGAAGGGCTGATCATGC
>NZ_LN831200.1:0-12009 GCF_001368795.1 Paenibacillus ihuae | reverse complement strand
AGGGCTGATCATGCGGACGGTTTCAGAGGATGAACAGGCGGACGCGGTGGAAGGCGATCTTTCCTTTTTGCGGGCACAGTGGGAATTGATTCTCCGCCGGGCAGAAGAGGCGTCCGCTCCGGCACTGCTGCATTCCGATCTTAGTATTGTTCAGCGCTTTATCCGTGATGCTTACAATCCGCAGCTTGATGAGCTGATGATTGACTCGGCCAAGGCCGTTCGGGAAGCGGAGGCTTTTCTGGCGGAGATGGCCCCCGAGGGGTACAAGCCTGTAGGATTTTACCGCGGGCAGGAGCCGATCTTTACCGCGTACGGCGTGCAGGAGCAGCTGCTCCGGAGCTTCAGCCGCAAAATCACCCTGGAGGGCGGAGCAACACTGATCTGGGACGAAACCGAGGCATTAACCGTCATTGATGTCAATACGGCTCAATATACCGGCGGAGCGACACTCGAAGAGACAGTAACACGTACGAATCTGCTAGCTGCTGAGGAGATCGGCCGGCTGATCCGTCTGCGTGATACCGGAGGCATTATTATAGTCGATTTTATTGATATGGAACTGGAAGAACATCGCAGGCAAGTATTGGAACGGCTGGGGCGCGTGGTCAGCAGCGACCGCACCAAAACGCATATTCTGGGCTGGACCCATCTTGGACTGCTGGAGATGACCCGTAAAAAAGCAAGGCATGACTCGGCAAGCTTCGCCCCGGTGATCTGCCAATGCTGCGGGGGCACGGGCAAGGTCGGGGCCTGGCTGGAGTAACCCGCAACTTCTTAAATACCTTTCCAATACTATTGACGATAGGTAATAAGTATGATAATATCTTCAAGTATGTGTTTGATTCTTCTAATCCTGCACATGCTGTAACCGCTCCGATCGGGTACATAAGCGCAGTTCCTTCGGGAATTTGCCACCTAGACTAGGCGAGTCTGAGACATGAGGAGGTGCAAGTACAATGTATGCAATTATCGAAACTGGTGGTAAACAATACAAAGTCCAAGAGGGCGATGTTTTGTTCATTGAGAAGCTGGTGGCTGAAGACGGCGCAAGCGTAACGTTTGACCGTGTATTGGCTGTTTCTAACGAAGGTGGTCTGACTGCAGGAACTCCGCTGGTTAGCGGCGCGTCTGTAACAGCTAAAGTCGAGAAACATGGTAAAGGCCAAAAGGTTGTAGTTTACAAATACAAACCTAAGAAGAACTACCACAAGAAACAAGGCCATCGTCAACCGTACACTAAAGTAACTATCGAGAAGATTCAAGCGTAAGAAGGTGCGTTAATGATTAACGTGCGGATTACACGGGCTTCGAACATGGGTGCTGTTATCGGTTTTGAGGTGGAAGGGCATGCAGGTTATGCCAAACGCGGTGAAGATATTGTGTGTGCCGGAGTATCAGCCGTTACGGTGGGTACCGTCAATTCAATTGAGAGTCTGACCGGAATCTCCATGGATACTTCCATGAAGAATGGCTTTTTAAGCGGAACCCTGGGTTCTGTTGAAGATGCTGAAACGTCCGCGAAAGTTCAACTGCTGCTGGAATCCATGGTCTTAATGCTCAGTGATATCGCAGAATCATACGGGAAGTATATTAAGATACAGCAAGTCATCATTTAAAGAAGGAGGTTGACCAACATGTTGAAATTGGATCTTCAATTATTCGCATCGAAAAAGGGTGTAGGTTCCACAAAGAACGGACGTGATTCCCACTCCAAGCGTCTTGGCGTGAAACGTGCTGACGGTCAAGCAGTTACCGGCGGTAACATTCTGGTTCGTCAACGCGGAACAAAAATTCACCCGGGCACTAACGTAGGCATCGGTAAAGATGATACGTTGTTCGCACTGGTTGATGGCGTAGTGAAGTTCGAACGTTGGGGACGCGATCGCAAAAAAGTGAGCGTGTACCCGGTTGATGTCGCTCCGGTAGCAGCGGCAGTGGAAGCGTAAGCTTTCCGAACCACATTTGTATGTAGAAGCCTCCGGCATGAGTGCCGGGGGTTTTTTTGATAAAATATAAGAATGTATGGGTGGCACGCTATGTTTTTAGGATCCCCGGTTTAAGTGTCTGAATGCTGGTGATTGCACCGGGCGGCTGTGTTATACTGGAAAATGGTAAAAGCCCCTTCGGGGCAGATTAATAATTTTGAATGAATTTTGCGAACTGAGGGACGGGGAGAAAGAATGAAATCCTGGAAAAGGTTGATCTGGGCAGTCATGTTATCCGTAGCGCTTCCTTTAGGTCTCGTGTATTGGCAAACCTCCTTTTTCACATGCCTGCTGCTCGGATTATGGGTAGCCGGGGTGCTTGCTTTCAGCTTTTATTACAACCGGCGTCATTTTGAAGAGGAACTGCGCATACAGGAGAAAACTCTGCAACAGGCGGCAAACCGGACACTGAATCATCATCGTCATGACTGGATGAATGATCTGCAGGTACTTTACGGATATATCCAGCTGGGGAAGCGTGATAAATCCGTACAATGTGTGGAAAGAATAAAGGAACGTATAGCACTGGATAGCCGGATCGCTAAGCTTGGCATTCCATCGCTGGTGTTCTATCTGCAGTCCTTCCGCACTTTCCGGAGTAATCTGGAGCTGGAAGTGCAGGTAGAGGAAGGATTGCAGCTGGAGGACAAGCTGACTCCTGATCAAGGGGACGAACTGACTTCTGTGATTATGCAGACGGTAAGGGCTTACCAATATAGCGGACTCACGCTACAGGGAGATACACGGACACTCCGCCTCGGCTTTACACAGGATGGAGGAGACATTCTCATCTCTTTCGAAAGCAAGGGGGATCATGGGAATCCCGAGCTGCTGCAGGGGCAAATTTATAATATAGTACAAGGCAAAATCATGAAGGCGGAGCAGTGGAAGCCAAGTGAGGCTTACGTAGAGCTGCGTGTACCGCTGGGAATGTAAGGAAGGTGAACATGAATGTTCGTAGATAAAGCTAAGATTTATGTGAAGGGCGGCGACGGCGGCGATGGACTCGTTGCGTTCCGCCGGGAAAAGTATGTGCCGGAAGGCGGTCCTGCCGGTGGAGACGGCGGACGCGGGGGAGACGTTATTTTCCGCGTGGATGAAGGTTTGCGTACTTTGATGGATTTCCGTTATCAGCGCCACTTCAAAGCTGAACGCGGAGTAAAGGGCCGCAACAAAAGCCAGCACGGAGCGAACGCCGAGCACATGATCGTGCGCATTCCTCCGGGAACCGTACTGATTGATGATGATACTCAGGAAGTCATTGCTGATATGACACGTCACGGCCAGCAGGTGGTGGTGGCGAAGGGCGGACGCGGGGGACGGGGAAATACCCGTTTTGCCACTGCAAACAATACTGCACCGGAGCTTGCAGAGAATGGTGAAGAAGGCCAGGAACGTTATATTGTCATGGAGCTTAAGGTCATGGCGGATGTAGGGCTGGTAGGCTTCCCGAGTGTAGGCAAATCTACACTGTTGTCGGTGGTGTCAGCGGCACAGCCGAAGATCGGCGCGTATCACTTTACTACGATTACTCCAAACCTGGGTGTAGTTGATGTTGGTGATGGCCGCAGCTTCGTGATGGCGGATCTGCCCGGTCTGATTGAGGGTGCCAGCGAAGGCGTGGGCCTGGGGCATGAATTCCTGCGCCACGTTGAACGTACGCGCATTATTATCCATGTAGTGGATATGTCCGGTTCCGAGGGACGTGATCCTTTCGAAGATTGGGTGCTCATTAATGATGAGCTGAAGCAATACAATGCGAATCTGATTGACCGTCCGCAGATCGTAGCAGCGAACAAGATGGATATGCCAGAATCCGAAGCGAATCTGATTTCCTTCCGTGAACGGGTAGCAGAACTGCGCCCGGATATGGAGATTATGCCGATCTCTTCCCTTACCCGTCAGGGGGTTCAGGAACTGCTGTACCGTGCAACAGATATTCTCGACAGCATCCCGGTTGCACCGGTAGTAGAAGAAGTAGCAGAAACTTCAGAACGTAAGGTATACAAGCTGGAAGCCGAGGATGATAATACCTTCACTGTTACACGTGACAATGATGCGTTCGTTGTCAGCAGTCCGCGCATTGAGAAAATGCTCAAACGCATGCAGCTAAGCACGCATGATGCGATTCTGAAGCTAGCCCGTACGCTGCGGCATATGGGAGTAGACGCAGAGCTGCGTAAACGCGGCGCTGTGGAAGGCACAATTGTCCGCATCGGTGAATTCGAGTTTGAGTTTGTAGAGAACAGCAGCTACTATTAAATAATAACTCTGCCGGTTAGGCAGAGAGGTATGGAACGCCGACAGTGGTTTCCCCGTCAGGGGAGAACACCGCCGGCGTTTTTTTCGTGCAAACAACCCTAAACAGCCCTTAAATCGTTTACAATGATAAGCGGAAATGAATGTCAAATGTGGGAGCATAAGAAGGGAGGGGTGAAGGGGGAAGTTATGCGGAAGAACAAGGGTTATACGTGTATCGTGAGCTTAATTTACGCTGTAGTAGTCATCCTCACTTTTTTTCCTTTATGATCCTGGGCTACTCTGAATCACAGCTGGCTAATCTGATTATCAGTACCGTTATCCTTGGAGCAGCTGGTATTTACGGCCGGAGTGCTGCAGCAAAGGTACGGAAAATTAAGGTTGCTGCGCGGATCCATCGCCAGCATCTGGCGGAATTACAGGATATAAGGGAGCTAGCCGGTACATGGAGGCATCCTGGAGCGGAATGGCTGACAGAACTGGTTGCCGGCGTAGAAGAACAGTTTCTATACAGCGCGCCGGTTCATTCCAGTATGTTCGCAACTGAGGCTACCCTTACTCAGCAAATTTCTTTGCTGCATGATCAGGTAGCCCTGCTGATGGCGCTTCAGAGTCCGGGCAGCAATTGGGAAGAGTCCGCGAGTGAACTGGCGGAGAGTATTTCCGCTACGCTCCAGCGGCGAAACAGGGAGCTTGCAGCGCTGAAATAAGAGGAATCTCAGGATCGTCAGGTGGTGGCGTTCCCGTTTTTGTCGGGGGTTTTACTGTATCCAGGGGATGACTCAATACAATCATGATTATGAAAATGTATTGCTTTTTTCAGTTCCTTTCAAGTATAATGTCCACTATATAAACACAAAAGTCTTTGGGGTGAGGACGTTCGTGAAAGAACGCTATTATTTGGTCCGGGAGGACATTTTGCCTGATGCCGTGCTGAAGACCATGCAGGTCAAACAGCTGCTTGAAGCGGGTGACGCCAAGACGGTACATGAAGGTGTAGAACAGGTTGGACTTAGCCGCAGTGCTTTTTATAAATACAAAGATGGTATTCATCTGATCCATCAGCTCGAGCGTGAGCGTATTGTTACGATTTCGCTTGATCTGGAGCATGAATCCGGTATGCTGTCCAAAGTGCTGGGATGTGTCGCTGTGCATGGGGCTAACGTGTTGACGATTAACCAGAGTATTCCGCTGCAGGGACGGGCCAATGTCGTGATCTCTGTGGAAATTTCACATTTGAATGAAGAGCTGGGCGACATGCTGGAAGGACTCAAGGGAATCTCCGGTGTGAAGCGGGCCGTAATCATCGGCCAGGGTTAACAAGCAAGTTTTATTACGTAGAATTGATCTAGGAAGTATAGCTTCATAAAACTTTTAGGAGGAACCAAATGAAGCCGGTTAAAGTTGGACTATTGGGGCTGGGAACAGTCGGTGCGGGCGTGGTCCGTATCGTTGAAGGAAATCAGGAGGATCTGAGCAGCCAAGTGGGCTCACCGATTATTATTGAACGCATTGCTGTTAAGAACGCCGATAAGCCGCGTGATATCGAAGTCGATTCCGCCAAAATCACTACAGATCCCTGGGAGCTCATCCGCGATCCGGAAATTGATGTAATCGTCGAAGTGATGGGCGGCATCGCCGGAACAAAGGAATATATTCTTGAAGCGCTGGAGCGGGGCAAACATATTGTAACCGCCAATAAAGACCTGATGGCACTCCATGGATCGGAAATCTTGGCTAAGGCACAGGAGAAGCAGTGTGATGTATTTTATGAGGCCAGTGTAGCCGGCGGGATTCCGATCATCCGCACATTGATCGAAGGCTTTTCCTCCGACAAAATTATGAAGATCATGGGGATTGTTAACGGTACAACCAATTACATATTGAGTAAAATGAGCCAGGAAGGCGCCTCCTATAATGATGTGCTTAAAGAAGCGCAGGAACTGGGCTATGCGGAGTCGGATCCCACTTCGGATGTGGAAGGCCTGGATGCTGCACGCAAAATGGCTATTCTGGGCACACTCGGCTTCCGCACAAATGTGGAGCTGAATGATGTCAGTGTCAGCGGGATTTCCGGTGTGAGCAAGGAAGATATCGCTTTTGCCAAACGGCTTGGTTACGATATGAAGCTGCTGGGAATCGCAGAACGTGAGGATGAAGAGTTCAGCATCAGCGTCCAGCCGACGATGATCCGTACCAGTCACCCGCTTGCTTCTGTAAATGGCGTATTTAATGCAGTTTATGTATACGGGCAGGCTGTTGGAGAAACTATGTTCTACGGTGCAGGTGCAGGGGCCATGCCTACGGCAACTTCTATTGTCGCCGATCTGGTGGCTGTGATTAAGAACCTGAAGCTTGGCGTAAATGGACTGAAGCAGATTGTACCTTACAAACAGAAGAAACTTAAGAGCGATGAAGCTATTTTTTATAAGAACTTTTTGCTGCTGCATGTCGATGATAAAGCGGGGGTACTGGCGAAGATTACCCAGGTGTTTGCAGAGTACGATGTCAGTCTTGATTCCGTAGTACAGCAAGCTAATCCGAATAATCCTGACGCGGAAATTATTATTGTAACGCATAATGCCAGCAAGGCGAGTATGAATAAAGTAATGCGGCATCTCGAGGAGCTTGCGGTCATCCATCGGATTAAGAGCCACTATCGCGTAGAGGGATAACACTCCTTCTGAACAGCTATTATACCGCGCAAAAAAAATGAAGGAGATTTCACCAGCTATGAGTATGTACGGAAGGTCTAGAGTAAAAGTACCCGCCAGTACCGCCAATCTGGGGCCCGGCTTTGATACGTTGGGGATGGCCCTCTCCCTGTATGAATGGATTGAGATGGAAGAGGCGGAGGAGACGGTTTTTCACTTTTTTGGAGACGAAATGAACGGGGTTGCCGGTGACAAAAGCAACCTGATTTATCAGGTGGCCCAAATGGTGTTCGATGAAGCCGGAGTTTCGGTTCCCGAGCTGTCGATTTCAGTGTATTCCGAAATCCCGCTGACACGCGGTCTTGGCAGCAGTGCCTCGGCAATCGTTGGCGGAATGGCAGCAGCGAATGCTATGATTGGATCACCGCTGGATAATGCGAAATTGTTCGACATGGCCTGCGCACTGGAAAAGCATCCGGATAATGTCGGAGCATCGTTGTTCGGGGGCATTATTACGGCTGTCTGGGACGGTGTACATGCCGATTATATCCGGATCGAGCCGCCGCAGGGCCTTGAGGTGCTGGTCGTTATTCCGGAATTCGAGCTGGCAACGACTAAGGCCCGCGGGGTGTTACCGGCTGAAATTACCGTAAGTGATGCGGTGTATAACATTAGCCGGACTTCGCTTTTAACAGCAGCCTTTGCCACTGGCAGGCTGGATTTAATCAGCCGGGCGATGCAGGACCGCCTGCATCAGCCCTACCGTGCACCGCTCGTACCCGGAATGGAGAAGCTGCTGGCTGAAGCTCCGCAGCATGGGGCGCTGGGCATTGCGCTTAGCGGAGCGGGACCGACGCTGCTGTGTCTGGTGGACCGGAAAGAGAGTAAGAAGCAGGAGTTGGAGCTTTTTCTGAAGGAAACGATGCTTGAGCACGGTATTAAGGCCCAGACCTGCTGGCTGCCGCCTTCCGGCGCTGGTGTAACTGTAGAGCTGCTGGAAAGAAACGGGATGCAAAACCATTCATTTTTGGATATGATAAAAGGAGAAGTACAGTTATGAAGTCAATAGCGGTATTGCCGCAGGGCACCGTATCCCACGAAGCGCTGCTGCATTTGTTTGGTGATGAGCCTGTCCGGATCGTACATCGCAAGCTGATTTCCGACGTTTTTCTCTCTACGGCCGGCGGTTCTACCGATTACAGTGTAATTCCGATTGAGAATACGATCGAGGGATCGGTCAGTTTGCATATTGACTGGCTCATTAATGAAGTGAATCTGCCTATGCAGGCGGAGTGGATTTATCCGTCGGTTCAGAATTTGATCAGTAATCCCGGGGAACTTATGGACAGCAGCGGGCATAAGGACTACAGCAAAGTAGTGAAGATTCTCTCTCACCCTGTCGCTATGGCACAATGCCTGCAGTTCGTCCGTGAGCATGCCCCGCAGGCTGAGCTGGAATCAGTAGGGAGCACCTCAGAAGCCGTGGAAATTGTGAAGAACAATCCCGGCAAAGGCTGGGCTGCCATCGGTACAGCGCTTGGGGCGTCTACGCATAACCTTGAGATTGTTGACCGCAAGATTACCGATCACCATAACAATTACACGCGTTTCGTGCTGGTGGGACCGCACAAGCTGGCCCTTCCACAGAAGAGCGCCGGTGATAAGACAAGTATTCTTGTAACCCTGCCGGAGGATTTTCCGGGAGCCCTGCATCAGGTGCTGTCCGCATTTGCCTGGCGGCGTCTGAATTTATCACGTATTGAATCAAGGCCAACGAAGAAGAAACTGGGTACTTATTATTTCTACATTGATGTGCTGGAACCGATAGAATCTGTCCTGCTCCCTGCGGCGATTGAAGAGATCAAGGCTTTGGGCTGTCAGGTACGGATTCTGGGCTCGTATCCCACATACACCTATGAGGAAGAGAAAGCGGAGGTGCAGTAAGTTCATGGCTGAGCAATGGATCTATCTGGATGGACAACACGTAACAAAGGAAAATGCAAAGGTATCCGTATTTGATCACGGGTTTCTTTATGGAGATGGCATTTTTGAAGGCATCCGTATTTATAACGGCAACATTTTTAAATGCAAAGAGCATCTGGACAGGCTGTATGATTCGGCCAAATCAATTATGCTGGACATTCCGCTGACTTACGATGAGATGCTGGAAGCAATGGCAGAGACGATTCGTCTGAATGAAATGCGCAACGGTTATATCCGTTTAATCGTTTCACGCGGTCCAGGCAACCTGGGACTAGATCCGCGCCGCTGCCCTAAGGCCAGTGTAATCATTATTGTGGAGCAGTTAGCAATTTATCCCGAACAGGCTTACCTGACCGGCTTACGTGCAGTTTCTGTATCCCAGCGCCGCAACATCCCGGATGCACTCAATCCGAAGATCAAATCGCTTAACTATCTGAATAACATCCTCGTCAAAATCCAGTCCAATCTGGCGGAAGCCGACGAAGCGATTATGATGAACGCTCAAGGTTATGTAACCGAAGGCTCCGGGGACAATATCTTCATTGTCAAAAGAGGAGTAGTGTATACGCCGCCTTGCTACCTGGGTGCGCTGGAAGGCATCACCCGCCTGGCGATTATCGAGCTCTGCGAGAAGCTGGGGCTGCCTTTGAAAGAAGAACCGTTCACTATGCATGACGTTTATATCGCCGATGAAGTTTTCTTTACCGGAACCGCAGCCGAAGTTATCGCCGCACGCGAAATCGACGGCCGGATTATCGGAGAGGGACATGCAGGTCCGATTACGCTGCAGCTTCTTGAAGAATTCCGCAATGCTGTGGATAAAGATGGCTATAAGGTTTGGGGCTAATCCAGTATCGTTTGCCGGATCTCCATCTATATCAAAAATCCTTTCATGCGAGTCATGAAAGGATTTTTTTTGTTCCAGGGATGTCAATCGCCCATGGGCTGCATAAGATGTAGTAACGAAGGAGGCGGCTGTACCGCATATAACGATGCTCGAGATCAGTGCAGGAAGCTCTGAGCCGGAATTTGCAGCTGTAAGGATGGCAACGCGCTCCAACAATTAAGCACTTTTAGGAGGTTAATGCTGCGTGAAAATACACATTGTCAAACAAGGCGATACGCTCTATGCATTATCGCAAAAGTACGGAGTATCGCTGCAAAAAATCATTGAGGCCAATCCGCAAATCAGTAATCCTGATGTGCTTGTTTTAGGGGATAAGGTCAAGATCCCTTCCGCTCCGACACCAGTGCCGGATAACAGTGAGCTTTTCTATAAACATACAGTTAAACAAGGAGATACGCTCTGGAAATTGTCCAAGGCTTGGGGAATCACGTTAAAGGAAATTATTGATGCCAATCCGCAGCTTAAAAACCCCAATGCGCTTCTGACAGGTGAAATCGTCAATATTCCTAAAAAGTCTAATGCAACTGCAATACAGCCTCAATCCACTCAAAGCAATACTACTCCTATTCAGCCCGAAGCCACATCACCTGCGGTGGTAGATAAAACGAAGGTCGGCGGTAAAACATACACTGGACCTAAAGAAGAAGCCGTGCAGGAAGCAGCTCCTATGCCTGCACCTGTTCCCGAACCAGTAATTTCTAAAGAACCTGAAGCGAACTTAGCTCCAGAAGTGAAAACAGCTCCAGAAGTGAAAACAGCTCCTGAAGTGAACATAGCTCCTGAAGTAAACATAGCTCCTGAAGTAGTGAACATAGCTCCTGAAGTAAACAAGGCACCGGAGGTCTCACCTGTCCAGATGGTCCATGAGTCTCAAAGCCTGTATGTACAAATCTCGGTTCCTGCACAGGAGGCTGTCGCCTACGAGATGCCTAAAGAGAAGGGGAAAACGGAGGTTCAGCAGGCGTACTGGACTCCTAATAAGGAAATGCCATGTGATAAAACAGCGGGTTACCCTGGATTAAACGAGAATCCGTATGCTTTTGATTGCCCGCAGCTATATCCTTATTATGAGCAGGCGATGCCGGTGATGGGCGTGAATCCCGCACAGAATTATATTCAGCCAGCCGCTTATATGCAGGAGTGCATGCCCCCCTATATTTATCCGGGTAATATGTATCCCGTCGCAGAAGCTCAGGAACCGTGGTATCCGAACTATACCCAGGACTACAATGCTGGCCCATTAACCGCAGTAAGCCCAGCCGTCGACTATCCGTCTTATGGAGTGCCCCAATATGGCGGACAGACGATGAATCTGCCATGGCCATCCTGTGGCTGCGGTGGGGAAGCTCCTATGCAGCACTATGGTTATGAACAGCCGGTTTTTGGTGGTTATCCGGTTTATATGCCACAGCCTGGCGTAATCTCTCCTTATGGGGTAGGAGCGGATACCTTCCCTAATACCGCAGCGAATTCTGTAGCGCCGTTTGAAACATATGCAAACTCCCCGATATCCGGCATTCCTGCCTATCCGTCCTATCCGGGCATGGAGAACTTTGCGCATCATAACCGGGTACCGGAAATACTGGAGCCAGAGCCTATTGAGCTTAATACACCTCAAGCAGCAGTTAATACTACGGAGGCTGCAACAAAGACGAAAAACCGTAGCAATAAAGCAGGAGCAGCTAAGGTTAAAACATCAAGCCTTGCTGGAGCCAAGTCCGGTAAACCTGCTTCCAAACAGGGGGGGAACCAGAACAGCCGGTCGGGAAGCGCTAAGAAAAGCAAGAATCCATGGATTTCGAACTAATCATTCTTAATCACACACTAGTTGTGCAAGCATATAAGGCTGCGGTCACTCTTTAGCAGCCTTATATGCTTTTTTAACAATCCCTTAGGGCATGTTGCATAGCAGATTTAATTAGTCTGCGGTACCTATTTTAAATTTGGAAAAAGCTGTGGGTTGTCTTTACAGGATAAGTCGTGTTATATTATAAATCCGGTCGGGAACAGCAAAATGTTGAGAAGGACTGGAACATGATTATCCGATATGAATTGCTAACTTACTTAAAAATAAATGTTGCATTCAATCGAAAAACATGATATATTATAAGAGTTGCTGGTGACGAGATAATCATCACTGACAACGAACTTGATCTTTGAAAACTGAACAACGAGTGAGTATCTGGAAATCACTTCGGTGAGATCCAAAATTAGAGCATGC
>NZ_LN831199.1:613293-646540 GCF_001368795.1 Paenibacillus ihuae | reverse complement strand
TTTTTCGAGCTCGGCGTTGATGTTTCGCGGCCAGAAATAGAATATATCATGTATGGCGTTTGATTGCAAGCATTATTTTAAAATTGATTTCAAATTAAAAGCTGTGTCTCATCCCGCTCCCAATCAACAGAACCGGAAGGTAACACAGCTTTATACAATGCATGGAACCAGACTAAGCGATGATCTCCTGAATGTATAATTCACGCTCAAGCATCAGATTCACAATTTTGCCTTCGACTTGAACCATCGGACGGGTAGGATTGCTGCGGTCAGTGAAAATGATTTCACCATGACGTCCATCACTTAGCATGATTCTGGTTCCATTGTATAAGTCGGTTGTTTTTTGAATAAAGGTCTGAACAATCACCGGATCAAGCTTACCGAAGCTCTCCGTAAGAATCTGCTCCAATACCTTGTAAGGCGACTGTGCCTTCCTGTAGGCTTTCTCCAGGGTCATTGCGTGGAAGATATCGGCCACCGCAACAATCTTAGCGTAAAAATGAATCTGGGTACCCTCCAGATGCAACGGATAACCCGAACCATCTATTTTCTCATGATGCTGAAGGGCAGCGAGTCTGACTCCTTCATTAATCGCCGTAACATTCCGGAGCAGCTGGTAACCATAGGTTGTATGTCTGCGGACCTCTTCTAACTCAGCACCGCTCAGCGGAGTCGGCTTCTGCAGCAGTGAGACATCAACCTTCACATTTCCTATATCATGCAGCAAGCCGGCAAAAGCAGCCTGCATCCAATCCTTCTGCGGATATCCGCACCATTGGGCTATTTTATAAGAGGTTAGAGCTGAAAGTACAGCGTTATGATAATTATAGTCCTGATCATTAATAACGCGCGGAGTAAATTTTAAGACATGATAATCCTTGAGCTCATTGATCAGTGCCTCTAACTGACTCCGCAATTCATAAATAGGCAGCGGAGCTGCGGCAACAGAACGGTAGCTCTGCTTAACCAAGGCCAGCATTTTCTCGTACTCATCATGAAGGGGAGAATTGCTCTTGGCAAGCAACGACTCATTGATGGTCGCTCCTGTTTTAACCGAGACAGGCTTCGTACCGGCTTTAGCCGGCTCTGAGGGCTTGTTCTCACCCTGGGCTCCCTCTATCTCAACCTGTTGAACCAGGAAAGCCTGCAAAATCTCAATATCCCGGGGTAATATGACCTTACCCTTAGAGAATAGTACGCTCCCCAAGGGGGTAACGACGTCTTTAATAATTTTCGAACCTGGTTTTACTTCTGCAACGGATATGTTTGGCATAAACTCAGCCCCTCTGTCTCTGTGAAACTTACGCTCAGGAATGCTGCTCTGCTGGAGAGACTGAACATTACCGGCCACCAATGCTACCTTGCGGCAACTAACCGCCTAACTCTCTAATTATATTATGGATATCGGCAAGCGACTAGATAGTGTGCAGTTAATTCCTAAAATATATTGTTGTACTCCATTTCCAGACGTAAAAAAGCATGAGCTCCTGGGATCAGAAACTCATGCTTCATTAGTTAAATCTACTCGAGACTATCCTCTTCACCTTCAGCATCTGCTTCAGGCTCTGAATCAGTCACCGGTTCTATTTCGTCTACTATTGTACCTTGTATTTCTTCGCCATCCTCGTGTTCAGACAGATCTTCCTCTTCTTTGTCCGCTCTGCAAAGAGTAGCTACAGCATCATCCTCACGGATGTTGATCAGCTTAACGCCCTGTGCATAACGGCCCATAGTAGAAATACCATCCATGCTTGTACGGATCAATGTTCCGCTTGTCGTGATAATCATCAGGTCTTCATCATTCTTAACAACCTTCAGACCGACTACCGGGCCATTCTTATCCGTAAGATTGATCGTCTTAATCCCTTTACCGCCACGGGTCTGGGAACGGTAATCACCGGCAGGTGTCCGTTTGCCGTAACCTTTGGTCGTTACGATCAGCACTTCAAGCTCCTTATCCACGCAATCCATACCGATGACATGGTCGTTGTCATCAAGGGTGATCCCCTTAACCCCGGTTGCACTGCGGCCCATTGAACGTACATCGTTCTCGGAGAAGGTAATTGACATACCGCGCGCAGTACCGATAATCAGGTTCTGCTGACCGTCGGTCAGCTTCACTTCGATCAAGGAATCCTCTTCGCGGAGATTGATCGCAATCAGTCCGCCTTTGCGGATGTTATTGTAATCTTCCAGAGGCGTCTTCTTCACGATCCCCTCACGGGTCGCAAAGAACAGATACTTGTCGCTGTCTGCTTCTTCAACCTGAATTACTGCACTGATCTTCTCACCCTGCTCGATCTGAATCAGGTTGATGATTGGTGTTCCCCGTGCAGTACGTCCAAGCTCTGGAATCTCATAGGCCTTAATCCGGTATACTTTACCCTTATCGGTAAAGAACATCAGATAGTTATGAGAATTGCTCACGAAGAGATGCTCCACGAAATCCTCATCCTTAGTGTCCATGCCAATGACGCCGCGTCCGCCGCGCTTCTGGCTGCGGTAGGTGCTGACCGGCAGGCGCTTGATGTAGCCGGTATGCGTAATAGTGATGACGACTTCTTCACGCGGAATCAGATCCTCATCAAGAATGCTCTCTTCCCCAACGGTGATTTCAGTACGGCGGTCATCGGAAAATTTATCGCGAATTTCCTGAAGCTCATTACTGATAATCTCCAGTACAAGATGCTCATTAGCCAAAATCTCGCGGTACTCCGCAATCTTGGCCAGCAGCTCGTTATATTCATTCTCAATTTTCTCACGTTCCAGACCGGTCAGACGCTGCATCCGCATATCAAGGATCGCTTGTGCCTGCTCGATGCTAAGGCTGAAGGTCTCCATCAGGCCTTCACGGGCAATATCTGTTGTCCGTGAAGCTCTGATCAGGGCGATTACCTCATCCAGATGATCCAGCGCAATGCGCAGACCTTCCAGAATATGTGCCCGTGCCTCTGCCTTCTTCAGATCAAAGACAGTCCGGCGGCGGATAACTTCAATTTGGTGCTGCAAATAGTGATACAGCACATCACGAAGATTGAGAATTTCCGGCTGATTGTTCACGATCGCCAACATATTGATGCCGAATGTAGATTGCATTGCCGTATGCTTGTACAGGTTATTCAGTACAACACTCGGATTAACATCGCGTCTCATCTCGACCACTACACGCATACCGGTACGGTCGGATTCATCCCGCAGATCTGTTATGCCCTCAATCCGCTTCTCGCGTACGAGCTCTGCAATCTTCTCAACCAGTCTCGCCTTGTTGACCTGATAAGGCAATTCATGCACGATGATCCGGGCTTTACCATTGTTCTCTTCAATTGTCGCTTTGGCACGCATCGTAACCGATCCGCGGCCTGTGCGATAGGCCTGGCGAATACCCTCGCGGCCTAAGATGTAGCCAGCCGTAGGGAAATCCGGCCCTTGAATATATTCCATGAGTTCCATAGGTGTAATGTCCGGATTCTTGATCATTGCCTGTACGCCATCAATGACCTCACCTAAATTATGCGGAGGAATATTGGTAGCCATACCTACAGCTATCCCTGATACCCCGTTTACAAGCAGGTTGGGATAACGGGCAGGCAGAACTACAGGCTCATGCTCTTCACCGTCATAGTTGGGTGCGAAATCAACAGTTTCCTTGTTGAGATCACGAAGCATTTCACCTGCGATTTTGGAGAGGCGTGCTTCTGTGTAACGCATCGCTGCAGCCATATCTCCATCGATCGAACCGAAGTTTCCGTGACCGTCTACGAGCATATACCGCATAGAGAAATCCTGGGCCATACGTACCATCGTCTCATATACGGCAGAGTCTCCGTGAGGGTGGTACTTACCGATAACCTCGCCGACGATTCTCGCTGACTTCTTGTGAGGTTTATCCGGAGACATTCCGAGTTCCGACATCGCAAACAAAATGCGTCGGTGAACAGGCTTAAGTCCGTCCCGCACATCCGGCAAAGCTCGGCTTACAATGATGCTCATTGCGTAATCCATAAAGGATTCGCGCATTTCCTCACCAATGTCCCGATCTTTGATTTGCGGGTTATTTTGTTCAGCCATGAGTTGCTGGACCTCCTTCAGTTAAAAACCGCTACCCTTTATTATATTACTTTCACAAAAACAGCACAATTAAACACGGGTAGCCTTATATCTGCTATTATTCATTTCTTTTAGCACATGTAGGGGTATATGCCCTTTCCGCCAATGCCTTCAGTACATAGACTATACAGACAAGAGGAGTGGCTTTATGGCCCTATTTTCGCTCATAGAGGCATAACCTCATATCCTTATATTATAACATTATTTAGCTAGCTTGTCCTGACAATTAAGCATGCAAAATTCAATGAAGAATAGGCTAGGAGGAAGATAATGAGGATTCAACGGGTGTCCAGTAAATGGGCTAAAACAGCAGTCATCCTGCAAAACCGTCTGCTGGCAATCTTCATTCCGGAAACGCGAAAATATAAGATGGAGCATTTGTCTGAGCTGCTTGAAGTCTATGGCACGGTATATATTAAGCCTGACCGCGGGACCTATGGTACCGGGGTTATGCGGGCCGAACGGCGCACAGTACACTTAAGCCCCAGCGGACAGCAACCGGATCTTGAGGACACAGCAGCAGACAGTGGTGTACCCGAAACACGGGAGCAGGTCATGTACATTTTACGATATGCCAAGGATGCAGAGGTATATAACTCGGTAGAAGAACTCCATGCTGCATTAATCTCTAAAATCAAAGGACGTCCCTATCTGGTGCAGCAGGGAATCGATCTGCTGTGCCACCAGGGAAGGCCGTTTGATCTGCGCGTGCTCACACAAAAAAATCCGGGTGGCTCCTGGGAGACCACAGGTATGCTCGGAAGAGTGGCCGCACCGCAAAAAGTAGTCACGAACTATCATAACGGGGGCAGTATAATCTCCGTGGAGGCATTGTTTAAAGAGCACATGAAGCCAGGGGAAATGGCGAAAACGATTCAGCAGCTTAAATCATTGGGAGTCAAAATTGCCGCACAGCTTGAAACCGCCTACCCCGGACTCAAAGAAATCGGGTTGGACGTGGCAATAGATCAGCATCATGACCTGTGGCTGCTTGAGGTTAACACACTCCCCGCGATCATGGTGTTCAAAATGTTTCCCGATAAATCCATTTACCGCAGAATTCACCGCTATGCTGTTGCCTATGGACGTTTAAAAAGAACCCGGCCAGCAACCCGCCCCCGCCGCAAACTTCTCTCCAAACTATAATAAAACCCCCGGTCTGCTATTCAATTACGAATAGAAGCCGGGGGTCTGTGTCTGTCATCTGTCAGGGGGTATTATCAGATATCAAGGTTACGAACCGATTGCGCATGCTCCTGAATAAACTCACGGCGCGGTTCAACGTTATCACCCATCAGTGTATCAAAAATACCGTCAGCCAAAATAGCATCCTCAATCGTTACCTGCAGCATCATACGGCTCTCAGGGTCCATGGTAGTATCCCACAGCTGAGTGGCATTCATTTCTCCGAGACCTTTATAGCGCTGAACATTGACCTTAACATTCTCACCAAAGGTAGCGATAATTTCATCGCGTTCTCTCTCGGTTTGAGCGTAGCGGATTACCTTGTTGCGCTCAATCTTGAACAGCGGCGGCTGCGCGATATAGATATATCCCGCTTCGATAATCTTCCGCATGTAGCGGTAGAAGAAGGTTAGCAGCAGGGTACGGATATGGGCACCGTCGACGTCTGCATCGGTCATGATAACAATTTTGTGGTAACGGGCTTTGGACAGATCGAAATCATCGCTGATGCCTGTTCCGAGAGCGGTAATAATCGCCCGGATTTCAGCATTGGACAAAATACGGTCAAGCCTTGCCTTCTCGACGTTCAGGATCTTCCCGCGCAGCGGCAGAATCGCCTGGAAATGACGGTCGCGCCCCTGCTTGGCAGATCCGCCGGCAGAGTCCCCTTCGACGATGTACAACTCGCTGATCGAAGCATCCTTGGACGAACAGTCAGCCAGCTTACCGGGAAGGGCGCTGACTTCAAGCGCACTCTTACGCCGGGTCAGCTCACGGGCTTTACGTGCCGCTTCACGGGCACGGGAAGCCTGCAGGGATTTCTCCAGCACACGCCGTGAAACCGCCGGGTTCTCTTCCAGAAACTCCTGGAGCTTCTCCCCGAACAGCGACTCTACAATTCCGCGTACTTCACTGTTGCCAAGCTTAGTCTTCGTCTGGCCTTCGAACTGCGGCTCAGGAATTTTAACGGAAATAATCGCCGTTAACCCTTCACGAACATCATCCCCGGTCAGGTTGCCGCTGCTATCCTTAATAACTCCCGTCTTGCGGGCATAGTCATTGATTATTCTTGTCAAGGCGCTCTTAAAGCCGGATTCATGCGTCCCGCCTTCGTGCGTATTGATATTATTAGCAAAAGAGTAAATGTTCTCTGTATAAGAATCGTTGTACTGCAGGGCTACTTCAACTGCAATCATATCCCGTGAGCCTTCCACGTAGATAGGTTCCTCGTGCAGTGCTTCTTTTTTCTCGTTCAAATATTTCACATACTCAACGATACCGCCATCATATCTGAACGAGTTGGAAACTCCCGTCCGTTCATCCAGCAGCGAAAGCTCAATCCCCTTGTTAAGAAAAGCCAGCTCACGAATACGTGTAAGCAATGTAGAATATTCAAAAACAGTCGTTTCGGTAAAAATCTCCGGGTCGGGAAGGAAAGTTGTAGTTGTGCCGGTTTCATCGGAATCTCCGATGATTTTGATATCATACTGCGGTGCACCTCGTCTGTATTCCTGCTGGTAGACATGGCCGTCACGCTTAACGGTTACAACTACCTTCTCGGACAAGGCGTTCACGACTGAAATACCTACGCCATGCAGACCGCCGGATACCTTGTACCCGCCGCCGCCGAACTTACCGCCTGCATGCAGGACAGTCATTACAACTTCAAGCGTTGATTTCTTCAGCTTCACATTCTCACCAACAGGAATCCCCCGCCCGTTATCAATAACGGTAACACTGTTATCTTCATGTATAATCACTTGAATCCGGTCGCAAAAACCTGCCAGCGCCTCATCGATACTATTATCGACAACCTCCCAGACCAAATGATGCAGACCTTTGGCACTAGTGGAGCCGATGTACATGCCGGGACGTTTCCGAACAGCTTCCAGCCCCTCAAGCACCTGAATCTGGCTCTCATCATATGTCGGTTGATTCATTGACATGCCTTCACCTACTTCTTTCAGATTATCTCTTGTAACCCAGATTAAACTATATCTCTAACAAGATTTTGGCTCTTTTTTTGAGAGTGGAGGAGGATATAGGGGAGTAGTATACCGTATTTTTGGTGACGACGATGGATTTCGCTTCCTCTTCACCGATTCGTTCCAATTTTTTGTCCTGGCCCGAATGAACGATGAACTGCTTCGACACCTTGGAGGATTTCTCAATCGATATATCAAATATAGCAATCAATTCTGAAGACCTGATAATCTTCTCCCCGCCCAAATGAATATACATGCTCTGCCTCCGCTCTTTAATTCTCCACTTTTCCTTCATGAACATGAAACAGGCTTGCGTCCTTAAGCTTATCAGCATTTAAACTCTCCACACCGGTGGCGGTGATGAAGGTCTGCACCTTGCTCTGGAAAGTTTCGATAAGCTGGGTCTGACGATAGGGATCAAGTTCGGACAAAACGTCATCAAGAAGCAGCACAGGATACTCTCCGATTTCCTCATGGATCAGTTCAATTTCCGCCAGCTTGAGCGATAAAGCTGTCGTACGCTGCTGTCCCTGGGAACCGTAGACCTGAGCTTCTCTTCCGTTGATAAAAAAGGACAGGTCATCCCTATGGGGACCCGTCAGCGTCATGCCGCGCCTGATTTCCTGTTCTCTCGTTTGTGATAACTTTAACATAAATTTGTCCAATAAGACAGCTTCATCTTCCTCTTCACGCTCTCCGAAGGAAGGAACATACAGCAGTTTAAGCTCTTCTCCGCCGTTCGTAATGCCCCGGTGAATGCTCTCTGCCCATATTTGCAGCTTCTTTATGAATTGTTTCCTTTTTTTGACGATTTTAACACCATGCTCTACAAGTTGGGCATCCCATATTTCTAAAAGCTCTTTGCCTGCAGCTTCCTTGCCCCATAGCTGCTTCAGCAAATTGCCTCTCTGGAGGAGGACTTTCTGATACTGCTGTAAGTGAAAAAGGTAGCTGGGCTGCACCTGCCCGATTTCCATATCGAGAAAACGGCGGCGGATACCCGGCGTACCTTTGACAATTTCCAAATCTTCCGGAGCAAACATGACCACATTAAGCGAGCCGACAAATTCGCTCAGCCGGCGCTGCTCCAGTCCGTTGATCCTGGCTTTTTTGCCCTGGGCGGACAACGTCAGCTCCAGCTTCAAATCCCCGTACTTGCGCTCTACTTCGGCAACAATCTGAGCAGATCCTCCTGGAGCATCAAACGAAATGAGCTCCTTGTCCTTGGATGTGCGGTGGCTTTTCGTCATCGCCAGAACAAACAGAGCCTCCATGAGGTTTGTTTTGCCCTGGGCGTTCTGGCCAAGAATCAGGTTCACATCGCCCAGATTTTCCAGACGCAGCAACCCGTAGTTGCGATAATGCTGCAGACCGATATTTTTGACAAACACGAAGCTTAAGCCTCCCCGAAGTACTACTCTTTTATTCCGCCGCCTTCAACCTCAAAAACGCCGTTGTCCTGTACCTCTATTCTATCACCCGGGTAGAGCTTTCTTCCACGCCGATCTTCTTTTTCTCCGTTAACGAGCACATGGCCCTCCTGCAGCAAAGCCTTAGCCATTCCCCCTGTGGATACACAATCAGAGAGCTTCAGGAATTGGTCGAGCTTAATATATCCACTGTGGATAAGTATTTTTTTCATGTTTTTTTATCCTTTCCACCACTTATCCACAGGTCCGTGAACAGCGGCGTTAGTTAGTTGTGCGGTAAGGCAGAATCACATACAGGCTGCGGCTCTCATCTAGAGGCCGTAAGATGATCGGACTCATCATGCCCGTAAAAGCAATAACCAGCTGCTCGCTTTCGACAACCTTCAGCACATCCAGCATATATTTCGAGTTGAAGGAAATTTTCAGCGGTTCGCCTTTGAAATCAATGACTTCCAGTTCTTCACGGACTTTACCCAGCTCTGAGGAGCTGGAGGAGATCTCAACATCACCGTTATCCAAAGTCTGCATGCGCACAATATTTGTTTTTTCCTCACGGGACAGCAAATAAGCACGGTCGATGGATTCGCTTAATTTTTTTGTATCGAGCGTTAGTTCTGTTTTGTAGTTGGTCGGAATAATTCTAGAAGTATCCGGATAAATGCCGTCCAGGATGCGCGAATAGAACAGCACTTTATCGATTTTGAACAGAACCTGGTTATCGGCCACGACAATATCAACCAGCATATTCTGGTCCGGAATAATTTTACTCAGCTCATTCAGCGTTTTGCCGGCGATTACGACATTCGCAAATTGTACGCTTTCTGTACCTTCCAGGTGCGCTGCTCGTGTGGCCAGGCGGTGGCGGTCAGTCGCCGTGAATTTGAATTCATTATCGCTCAAATTCCACAGAATCCCGGTGAGGATTGGTGTTGTTTCTTGGGTAGAGATGGAGAAAGCGGTCTGTTTGATCATATTCTTCAGCAGGTCGCCCGGCAGAGAGATCGTTTCATTCTCTTCAATGCTGGGCAGAACAGGAAATTCCTCAGGATCAAGACCGACGATTTGAATCTCGGTGGATCCGGAGGAGATATAGGTTTGGAAGCCTTCCTTGACTTCCATGTGAATTTCTTTGGAGGGAAGCTTCTTGATAATCTCAACGAAGAATTTGGCAGGAAGCACTACGCTTCCGGGCTGTTCGACTTTTACGATCGTATGGCTGTCATTTTCAGCCGGAATGAAGGATTGAATCGAAATATCCGTGTCGCTTGCAGTCAGTGTAACTCCCTGATGGCTAACTTCAAACTTGATGCCGGTCAGAATCGGAATAGTCGTTCTGCTGGAGATAGCTTTGGATACATGCCCGATGGATTCGTTGAGTTCATTTTTAAGAATGCTTATTTTCATGATTTCACTCCTAGCTGAAAAGTTGGGAAATAGGCTTACGTTTATCCTCTTTGAAACCTGCTCTTAGAAGATGAATTATTATAGATCTTTAATAGTATTAGTAGTAGGGGCTCCGTTTATGTGGATAACTCCCTTAAACAGCATAAAATTAAGCCTACCCACATGTGTATAGATTGTGTATAGGCTCTTTGTTCCTCTTAGGAAGGATTTTTAATTTTCTCCGCAAGATTATTGACCACTTTGTACAACTCCTGATCGACCTTTAATGACTGTGTTATCTTCTCATGGGCATGAATTACAGTTGTATGATCGCGTCCTCCAAAGGCTTCGCCAATCTTAGGCAGCGAATAATCCGTTAGTTCACGCGAGAGATACATTGCGATTTGCCGCGGAAAAGCGACGGCTTTGGTACGTTTGCGCGCTTTGAAATCTTCCATGCGCAAATTGTAGTATTCTCCGACCTTTTGCTGAATATCACCGATGGTGATCATTTTTGGCCGGCTGGACGGGATAATGTCCTTCAGTGCCTCGGCTGCCAGATGAGTGGTTACATCCTGGTTGGTTAGTGAGGAGTAAGCCACAACCCGGATCAGCGCGCCTTCCAGCTCACGGATATTCGTATCAATCTGGTTAGCGATATACATCATTGCCTCATTGGGGATGTCAAGGTTCTCCGCTTTGGCCTTTTTACGCAGAATGGCAATCCGCGTCTCCAGATCCGGCGGCTGAATATCGGTAATAAGTCCCCATTCAAACCGGGAGCGCAGCCGTTCTTCCAGTGTTGGAATTTCCTTTGGCGGACGGTCACTGGAGATGATGATTTGCTTGCGTTCTTCATGCAGAGCGTTAAACGTATGGAAAAATTCCTCCTGCGTAGACTCTTTGCCGGCCAGGAATTGAATATCGTCAATTAGCAGAATGTCAACATTGCGGTATTTGTTGCGGAAGCTTTCGCCGCGGTTGTCACGGATGGAATTGATGAACTCATTCGTAAATTTCTCGGACGAGATGTAGATAACCTTATTGTTAGGGTTATGTTCCAGCACATAGTGCCCGATGGCATGCATTAAGTGGGTTTTTCCCAGTCCCACGCCGCCGTACAAGAAGAGGGGGTTATAAGCCTTGGCCGGCGCTTCGGCCACAGCCAGCGAGGCTGCATGCGCAAAACGGTTGCCGGAACCGATTACGAACGTATCGAACGTATATTTCGGATTAAGCAGATGGGTCTGCGCTTCTTCACGCGATACTGCAGGCGAAGGCGCCATCTGTTGAATTACAGGCTCTGAGGGTTTGTTCTCCTCAATTACAAATTTGACGTCCACCTGTTGTCCGGTAACCTCATAAACTGTAGCTCCTACCAGTTTTGTGTAACGACTTTCCAGCCATTCTACGGCAAAAGTTGTAGGTGCCGAGATGATAAGGGCCTGAGAGCTAAACGATAATGCTTTCGTCGCTTTAAACCATGTATCAAAACTCGGTTTGCTTAGTTTAGTTTGAATAATCGATAAAATTTGCTGCCATAATTCGGAAGTATGGCTGTCCACAGACTGTCACTCCTTTAAATCTTCCAAATGTGGCGTCAGCCATGAAGTGGAAATGTCGAAGAAAATGGGTTCGTGCTGAATCTTATCCCCAATATGCAATATCAAGAGACAAAAAAATATGGATAAATTTGAATTGTTCACAACTTTATCCACAGCTTGTTGATAATATAGAGAACAAACAAATCTATTCACATTCAAAAGTAATACCATCATAGCAAAACCACCCTTGTTTTTCAATGAGCCGAGCCATTTTATCCACAAATTCAATCACTTGTGTATAATTTTTAAGAACACCACTACATATTGTTGATAATTTGTTTACCGTTCGACAGGTTCCGTCATGTCCCCTATTTTTTTATACACAGGTTGTGCTCACTTTTGTGAATGTGGATTTATTTTTTAGTCACAGGTGGATAACTGTAAAAGCTTGTGGATTAGTTTTTTGAATCTAAAGGACTGTGGATAAACAATCTGCGGACAGGAGGAGGGAGTACAGAGAAACGGTTGACTTTTGGGACGATTCTGTGTTTAAATATATAAAGGTGTTTTCTGTGAGGATATGTCTCCAAATTTAATTGATAATACTTGTAGATACTGTCCCTACTCAAAAGGGCGGCTTAGACCGTTTCTGCTAATATGACAGTAATTAAGATCCTGTAAGGGAGGTGCAATACATGAGACCGACGTTCAAACCGAATGTGAGCAAACGCAAGAAGGTGCATGGTTTCCGCAAAAGAATGAGCACGAAAAACGGCCGTAAAGTGCTGGCAGCCCGCCGCCTGAAAGGCAGAAAAGTTTTGAGTGCGTAAGTTAGGCCACTTAGGGACCACTGCGGTGGTCCTTTTTTAAATATAAGGGGGCATAAATGCAGATCTGTATTTTTTGCTTCCTTATATAGGGCAGAAACGGATATCGTCCTGTTATATGGAAGAAAGCCGTTTTCTTATTTGTGAATGGACACTTTTTAGGCTCTGCAAAGGCTCCTGGCTACACTTTGCGGGCCTTTTTTAACAGATAAGAATTTATAAGTGTCATACTCTAAATTATCCTTCTCTTTCTCGCTGAAACGGATACCTCCCTAAAAAGGACGGCAAGGCCGTTTCTTCTTATGTATACGCAGATATAATGAAGAACATGCTTGATCCCGGACAAGCCGTTTATGGCGGCAGCCGGATGACTATACTAATTAGAAGATAAATTTCCGGAGCTTCCCTAAAGCCCGGTATTTGAATAGGAGATTCCCGTGCACAAAAGTTTACGATTACGAAACCGTGCGGACTTCAGCCGCGTATACCGCCATGGGAAGTCATTTGCGAATCATCAGTTTGTTGTGTACTGGTTCAGCAGAAAAGAGGTGGAGCGGTTCCGGCTTGGTGTGTCGGTCAGCAAAAAGGTCGGAAACGCCGTCGTCCGCAACCGGATGAGACGACTGGTGAAGGAAATTGTCCGTCATCACGAGCCGGAAATTGCCGGCGGGCTGGATATGGTATTTATCGTGAGAAAAGGAGCCCTAAACATGGATTATGCGGAGCTCGAGAAAAGTGCCCTCCATGTGCTGCGCAAAGCCAAGCTGCTCAAGGCTTCACGCAAGTAATGGCTGCGGAAGAGGCTTGTTTATTTGTATTCATAATTATGGTATGATTTACGGTGCAATGGAATGTTTAAGAGAGGGGTTTTGAAGTGTCTCTATTGAAGACTAAACGAGGAAAAATGTTTCTTCTCCTCGGGTTAATGGTTCTAATGATCGCTGTTTTGTCGGGATGCTCTCCGTCAACTGCAGTGACGCACACAACGGAGGATTTAAAAAACGGAGGCTTCTGGCAAAGTAATGTAGTTTATTATTTCGCCATCGCCCTCGATACGTTCGCAAAGTGGTTTAATGGACAATATGGACTGGCCGTCCTTGTAATGGTTATCATTGTCCGCACGTTAATTTTGCCGCTTACCATGAAACAGGTGAAGAGCTCGCGTGCGATGCAGGCCATTCAACCGGAACTCGAGAAGATTAAGAAAAAATATAAAGATGAGCCTGAAAAGGTGCAGCAGGAAACAATGCGTCTCTTCCAGGAGAACAAAGTTAACCCTATGGCAGGCTGTCTGCCGCTGATTGTGCAAATGCCGATTTTTATCGCGCTTTACAACTCGATTTATTATAACCCTGATCTGCGGGAGCATTCTTTCTTATGGCTTCAGCTGGGGGAACCGGATAAATTGTTTATCCTGCCGCTGCTAGCTGCGGCTACAACGTTCCTCCAGACCCGGATGATGACCAAAATGAATCCGGTTCAGCAGCAGGGTCCGATGCAGTTCATGATGATGGTATATCCGGTTCTGATATTCATCATGTCGTACAACTTCCCGGCTGCTCTTCCTTTGTACTGGGTATACAGCAACATCTATACCATCATTCAGAACTACTTCTTATACCGCAACAACGATAAGACCAAATTGGCTGTCGCAGCTGCCGATACCGGCAAAGAAATTAATCTTGTGAAGGGCAAGGGTACAAGCGCTCGCAAGGATGTTACTCCTGCTGCCAAAGGCAATAGCGGCAAAGCAACGAAGGGGGCCAAAAAGTCAAAATGAGCAAAGTCGTCGCAACAGGGAAAACCATTGAAGAAGCTGTGGAACGGGGACTGGGCCAGCTTGGAGTTCAAAAGGACCGGGTAACGGTCAACGTACTTGAACAGCCGTCAAAAGGATTCCTTGGATTGATCGGTGCGAAAAGTGCCAAGGTGGAACTCACCTTGATTACCGAAGCCGCACCGGCGTCAGCGGCGAGTGCTCCGTCACTGCCTCAGCAGTCAACACGAGAGAGCAAACAGGAGGCTGGCGGCGGTGTGCCGCGCCAAGATTCCGGACAACCGGTGGAGGAAGCTTACCAAGAGGCCGTTCATTTCATTGTAGATGTCGCCAAGAGCATGGGGCTCACAGTGGAAGTGGAAATCGTTCATACCAAGGAATCGACCATTCTGCAAATCTCCGGTCCGGATCTCGGCCTCCTGATTGGCAGAAGAGGACAAACTCTCGATGCTCTGCAGTATTTGGCTAATATTGTGGCCAACCGTTATTCTGACAGTTTCATCCGTCTGGTGCTTGATGCGGAGAATTTCCGCGAACGCCGCAAGAAGACATTAGAAGAACTGGCTGACCGGTTGGCTGGCCGTGTAGTTCGGACCCGTAAAGAGGTTGTGCTGGAGCCCATGTCGCCACAGGAGCGTAAGATTATCCATTCCAGGCTGCAGGATCATCGTCAAGTCAGCACGCTTAGCAAAGGTGAAGAACCTAACCGGCGCGTCGTTATAACATTGAAGTAGAGATGAATACAGCCGCAATGACTCCTTGACCAATGTAAGGGGTCATTGTTTTTTTTAGAACCATAAGATTTTCGGAATTCACATTCTAAATTAAACAATATAATGAGGTGAGAAACAGCATGCTTAGTGACACCATTGCTGCCGTATCGACGGCACTGGGCGAGGGCGGAATTGCAATTATCCGCGTGAGCGGACCGGAAGCTATATCTGAGGTTGCCCCTTTGTTCCGCAGTACAACCCCGCTTACGGAAGTAGCTTCTCATACCGTTCATTATGGTCATATTATTAACCCGGTGGACGGAGAACGGATGGAAGAGGTCCTGGTGACTGTAATGAAGGGACCACGATCCTTCACAACAGAGGATGTAGTGGAGATCAGTGCCCATGGCGGAGTGATCTCAGTCAGAAGAGTGATGGATCTGCTTCTGCAGCAGGATATCCGATTAGCCGAGCCGGGTGAATTCACCAAGCGCGCTTTTCTGGGCGGGCGGATTGATCTCTCTCAGGCGGAAGCGGTCATAGATTTGATTCGTTCAAAATCGGACCGTGCATTTTCCGTTGCCCTGAAACAGGTCAGCGGATCGTTATCCGAGCGGATCAAGAGTTTGCGCCATACCCTTATAGAGACTCTGGCTCACATTGAAGTGAATATTGATTATCCTGAGCATGATGTGGAAGAATTTACGGCCGAGTTCATTAAAGAGAAAAGCAGTGAGGTAATGGAAGGTATCAATAAGCTGCTGAAGACGGCCAATGAAGGAAAAATTCTGCGTGAAGGTATTACGACGGCCATTGTCGGCCGCCCTAATGTCGGCAAGTCCTCCTTGCTTAATGCGCTTGCCCGTGACAACAAAGCGATTGTAACCGATATTCCGGGAACAACGCGTGATGTAATAGAAGAATATGTAACGATCAACAATATCCCACTGAAGCTCCTGGATACCGCCGGTATCCGGGAAACCATGGATGTCGTTGAGAAAATCGGTGTAGAACGTTCCAAGGCAGCTTTCAGTGATGCTGATCTGATCCTGCTTGTCCTTAATACAAATGAAGAATTGCATGAGGATGAATTGGCACTAATGGAACAAATCCACGGTAGACAAGCCTTAGTCATCATGAATAAAATGGACTTACCGCCACGCCTGGACAAAGCCAAGCTGCTTACGTTCTTTGACGAATCGAGCATTGTGCCGATGTCGGTGCTGGAGGAGGAAGGGCTGGATAAGCTGGAGGAAGCCATTTCGGAGCTGTTTTTCGGCGGCAAACTGGAATCGGGCGATCTTACTTATGTCAGTAATGTACGGCATATCGCCTTGCTCAAAAAAGCGTATAAATCGCTGCAGGATGCTTTTGAAGCAGCTGATATGTTTGTTCCAATTGATATGATTCAAATTGACGTGCGTCTGGCTTGGGAGCAGCTTGGGGAGATTATCGGTGATACCGCTGCTGATTCGCTGCTAGACCAGATTTTCTCGCAGTTCTGTCTGGGCAAATAATATGCGGCAAGGGGTCCGGATGGGATCCTTGTTCTGCATAAAACTATATAATCAAGCTTGTTATATGAAGCTATTAGGAGGAATAAGAGATGAGCTATGAAGGAGGCAGCTATGACGTAGTGGTCATAGGCGCCGGGCATGCCGGCTGCGAAGCTGCACTGGCTGCAGCCCGGATGGGCTGCAACACTTTGATGATTACTATTAACCTGGATATGGTGGCATTCATGCCGTGTAATCCTTCGATTGGCGGTCCGGCCAAAGGACATGTAGTCCGTGAAATCGATGCGCTTGGCGGAGAAATGGGCCGTAACATCGACAAGACTTTTATTCAGCTGCGGATGCTCAATACCGGTAAAGGACCAGCAGTTCATGCCCTGCGCGCGCAGGCGGATAAATTCCTTTATCAGCATGCCATGAAAGAAACGATGGAGAAGACACCTAACCTGACGCTTCGTCAGGGAATGGTAGAGGAACTAATCGTTGAAGACGGACACTGTGCCGGTGTGATTACAAAGACTGGTACTATATACCGTAGTAAGACTGTTATTTTGACGACCGGAACTTATTTGCGCGGAAAAGTAATTATGGGTGAGCTGACTTATGAGAGCGGACCAAACAATCAGCAGCCTTCAGTACGCCTGTCGGAAAACCTGCGTGAGCTGGGCTTCGATCTGGTTCGCTTTAAGACCGGAACACCGCCGCGTGTGCATAAAGATACGATTGATTTCTCCAAGACAGAAATTCAGCCGGGTGATGATAAGCCGAAGTTCTTTTCTTTTGAAACTAAATCGTCGCAAAACGAACAACTTCCTTGCTGGCTGACCTACACTTCTCCAGTGACGCATCAGATCATTAATGACAATCTTCACCGTGCTCCAATGTTTACCGGTATTATTGAAGGAACAGGTCCGCGTTACTGCCCTTCCATTGAAGACAAGGTGGTCCGGTTTAGCGACAAGTCGCAACACCAGATTTTTCTTGAACCGGAAGGAAAAAACACTTCGGAGTACTATGTACAGGGTCTTTCCACCAGTCTGCCGGAGGATGTTCAATTAGCAGTGCTTCGCTCTATCCCGGGAATGGAAAAGGTAGAAATGATGCGTAACGGCTATGCGATTGAATATGATGCGATGGTCCCTACCCAGCTGTGGCCTTCACTCGAAACCAAGCGTCTGCCGGGACTGTTCACTGCAGGACAGATCAATGGCACATCCGGATATGAGGAAGCAGCTGGACAAGGCGTAATGGCCGGCATTAATGCTGCCCGTAAAGTGCAGGAGAAAGAACCGGTGATTCTCGATCGTTCCCAAGGTTATATTGGAGTGCTGATTGATGATCTGGTGACTAAAGGAACTAATGAGCCGTACCGTCTTCTTACATCACGGGCAGAATACCGGTTGCTGCTTCGTCATGACAATGCCGACCTGCGGTTGACGCCTATTGGCTATGAGATTGGTTTGATACCGCAGCAGCGTTATGAAGCCTTCCTTAATAAAAAGGAAACAGTCGAACGTGAAATTGTCCGGCTTAAAGAAACAAAAGTAAAACCGGTAGAAGTCAATGAAGTATTAGCAGCGTTCGAGTCTGCCGCTATTGTAGATGGCAGTAACCTGCTTACACTGATGCGCCGTCCCGAGCTTGCTTACAGCTTTGTTGATCAAATATCTCCAGCCCCTGAATTCCTTGATGAAGAGATGAAGGAGCAGGTAGAGATTCAGATTAAATATGCAGGATATATTGAGAAACAGCTGGCACATGTGGAAAAGCTGCAAAAGATGGAAAAGAAGAAAATCCCGGATGATATTAACTATAATGAGATTCATGGGCTGGCTATGGAAGCCCGGCAGAAGCTGACGAAGATTGCCCCGATATCTATCGGACAAGCTTCACGGATTGCCGGAGTCACACCGGCTGACATTTCGATTCTACTTGTGCACTTAGAGCATTACAACCGAGTAACGGCGGCGAAAGGATAATTTATGGACAGTACTTCAACACAATTCATTGCCCTTTTACAAGAGCGGGGCCTTCAGCTTACCCCCCGGCAGTTGGAGCAATTTGAGCTTTATTATCAGGAACTGGTCTCGTGGAATGAGAAGATGAACCTTACGGGAATCACTGAACGCAGTCAGGTTTATATGAAGCATTTTTACGACTCACTTTCTCTTGCCTTCTATCTAAACATGGATGATGTAAAAAGTCTGGCAGACATCGGATCAGGAGCAGGTTTTCCCGGTATTCCCTTGAAAATTTGTTTCCCGCATTTAAAGCTGACAATTGTGGATTCTTTAAGTAAAAGAATTTCGTTTCTCCAGCATGTATGTGACACCTTAGGATTAACCGGAGTAGAGCTCATTCATGGCCGGGCGGAGGATGTAGCCAGACAATTTGTTCATCGTGATGCGTATGATGTAGTAACTGCCCGTGCCGTAGCACGTTTATCACTGCTGAATGAATTTTGTCTTCCTTTCACGCGAAAAGACGGTATTTTCGCAGCGATGAAGGGTAATGATCTTGCTGAGGAATTAACCGAAGCTAAAAGAAGCCTCAAGGAATTGCGGGCTGAACTCAAGCAAGTTGAGTCATTCAGCCTGCCTGTAGAGGAATCGGCGCGGCATATCGTGATGATCCGCAAAACAGGAGCTACACCGGCCAAATATCCCCGCAAAGCAGGAATGCCTGCCAAATCACCCCTGATCTGATTGTTTCACGTGAAACAATGTAATTGAGTATAAATTAGCGTTCTATAGCATGCAAAACAACAAGCCTTTAATCCATGGAGGCTTGTTTTTTTGTGTGTTAGGGATTAATTAAATAGTTTTATGCAGATCTTAAAAAACAGGAAAAATAGGTCTTTATGGAGAATAGGATTATGAGCGGAAAAGTGATAGAATAATATAGTGATAGAATTTCAGCGATTGTCCGGATTGGAGTTTCTTCCGGATATGAGCGTTTTTTTGCCTGGGGGTTCCAGGCTGCATTGAATGCTGTACGATAAGCTTTTTTCCAGGCAAGGTCAAGAGGATCGTACTATAACGAAACTAGGTGGTTATGAACGGAATGAAAGAACAATTCACCAAGCTTTTTGGATTTACCGAGCGGAGCAGCGGAGAAGAGATCAAACAGATCCCGGTTCATGAGGTAATTAGTAGTCCTTATCAACCACGGACAATTTTTGATGATGAGAAGATAGACGAGCTATGTCAGACCATCAAAACTCACGGAGTTATTCAACCCATCGTTGTGCGAGTGCGTGATTCTTTGTATGAGATTATCGCTGGTGAACGACGTTGGCGTGCGGTTAAGAAGCTCGGCTTGGAGACCATTCCGGCTATTGTTCGTGAGTTCAATGATTCTCAGGCTGCATCAATTGCATTAATAGAAAATTTGCAGCGCGAAGGTTTGACCTCTATTGAGGAAGCTATTGCTTATCAGAAATTGATTGATCTTCATCAATTGACTCAAGAGAGCTTGGCACAGCGATTAGGGAAAAGCCAATCCACGATCGCAAATAAGATTCGCCTCCTACAGCTGCCTGAGCAAGTGAAGACGGCCCTCATGGAACGACAGATCACAGAGAGACATGCTCGTTCCTTGTTATCTCTGGACAGTGTGGAAATGCAGTTGAAAGTGCTGGCTGAGATTATTGCCAAGGGCTTGAATGTAAAGCAGACTGAAGCTCGCATTGCCTTTTACAAAGCTGTTAATCAGACCAAAAAATCAAAACGGGTTTCCTACACCAAGGACGTTCGTCTAGCGCTTAATACAATTCGTCAATCCATTGATATGGTATCAGGCTCAGGGATGGAAATAAAGACCTCGGAAAATGACCGCGGCGACCATTATGAGATTGTGATTCAGATCCCAAAACGATAAATTGTTTCAAAAGCTGAAGGCGGCCCTGAGGTGATTGGCCGCCTTTTGTATGACTACAATCGGATTATACCGGCGGATGAGCTCGTTGATAATAATACCTGTATATTTGTTTATATTTGTTGCAATAAGTGATGCCGTTTAATTCACGGTCTGCGCCGTTACAACTTCAGAAACTACAAGATGATTCTTTCTAACAATTCGAGGTGAAATAAGTGTCCAAGATTATTGCCATAGCAAATCAAAAAGGCGGCGTTGGTAAAACGACAACCTCCGTGAACCTGGGTGCCGGAATGGCTACTTTGGGGAGAAGAGTGCTTCTTGTCGATATCGATCCGCAAGGCAACACTACAAGCGGCGTTGGTGTCAACAAAGCGGATGTAGCAAATTGCATTTACGATATACTTATTAATGAGGCCAACCCTCAAGAAACAATTCTACAGACGCAGATCGAAGGGCTCGATATTATTCCGGCTACGATTCAATTGGCAGGTGCTGAAATCGAATTAGTGTCGACGATCTCCAGAGAACTGAAGCTCAAAAAAGCACTCAATGCGGTGAAAAACAATTATGATTACATCATCATCGATTGCCCGCCTTCTCTCGGCATTCTTACTATTAATTCACTCACTGCGGCAGACTCAGTCATTATACCAATCCAGTGTGAGTATTATGCGCTGGAGGGACTCAGCCAATTGCTCAATACAGTGCGGTTAGTGCAAAAAAATCTTAATACTCATCTGAAAATTGAGGGAGTACTGCTGACCATGCTTGATGCCCGGACAAATCTGGGGATTCAAGTTATTGAAGAGGTCAAAAAGTATTTCCAGGAGAAGGTATATAGAACGATTATCCCCCGTAATGTTCGTCTTAGCGAAGCTCCTTCGCATGGACAATCCATAATTACGTATGATACCCGTTCCAAAGGAGCAGAAGTGTACTTAGAGTTGGCAAAGGAAGTGATCTCTTATGAGTAAGCGTTTAGGGAAAGGTCTAGATGCATTAATTCCATCCTTGTCGATCAACGAAGATGATAAGGTTGTGGAGATACCTTTGGGTCAGTTGCGGGCTAATCCTTATCAGCCGCGCAAGGATTTCAATGAAGAAGCCATTCAAGAACTGGCTGAGTCCATAAGACAACATGGAGTCATTCAGCCGATTATTGTCCGCAGCGTGTTAAAGGGATATGAAATCATCGCCGGTGAACGCAGATTCCGGGCGTCCCAATATTGCGGAAAAGCAACAATTCCTGCTGTTGTGCGAAGTTTGAGTGATCAACAGGTGATGGAAATTGCCCTGATTGAAAACTTGCAACGTGAAAATCTGAATGCGATGGAAGTTGCTGTTGCATACCAAGGTTTAATGGATCAGTTTTCACTGACTCAGGAGGAATTATCTCTGAAGGTAGGGAAGTCGAGATCTCATATCGCTAACTTTTTGCGGCTGCTCACTTTGCCGGAAGAAGTTAAGGATTATGTTTCACGTGGAACAATTTCGATGGGTCATGCCCGGGCAATTGTGGCACTGAAAGATTCCGAGACTGTAAAACAACTGGCCGAACAATGCGTGGAACAGCAATGGAGTGTAAGGCAACTGGAAGAGGTAGTGAAGAATCTTGACCGTAAACCTACTGCTGGAGTAAAGGCTAAAATTGTTAAACGTGATCCGTACATTGATAATGTAGAGGAAGGGTTGCGTGAAAGATTTAAAACCACGGTAAAAATTAAGCAAGGCAAGGAAAAAGGGAAGATCGAAATCAACTATTACAGCGCCCAAGACTTGGAAAGACTGCTTGAACTATTGGGGAACTGATTTGAATATCTTTGCCCGAAAACATATCCTGAGGTATCCTTAACACGGATATGGAGGGGTATGTTTTTTAAACTCGAAAAGTGAGGTTAGAGAATGGAGCCACTGGTATATCTGGATCATGCGGCAACATCCTGGCCTAAGCCGCCAGAGGTGGCTGTGGCGATGATGGAAGCACTGGAACACTCGGGGGCTAATGCCGGGCGCGGCAACCACTCGCTGGCTATAGGGACAGGCAGGGTGCTTGTGAGAGCGCGCGCCTTGCTGGCTGAACTGTTTGCAATATCAAATGCCCAGGATATTGCCTTTACCCACAATACAACGATGGGGCTAAATATGGCCATTAAGGGTACACTTCAACCAGGGCATCATGTAATATCGACGATGACTGAGCATAATTCTGTACGCAGGCCACTAGAATATTTGCGCCGGACAATGGGGGTAGAGGTTGATTATTTGCGGGTCGATAAAGAGGGGCAAATCAATCTGCAGGAATTGAATAGGCTCTTCAAAACTAATACTAAAATGGTGATCTGCAATCATAGCTCGAATCTGCTTGGCAGTATACTCCCGATTGGTGACATAGGCGATATCTCCAAATCTAAGGGTGCTGTTTTTCTGGTCGATGCAGCCCAAAGTGCTGGTTCACTGGATATCAATGTGAAAGAGATGAACATTGATTTGCTTGCTTTTCCGGGACATAAGGGTCTGCTCGGTCCACAAGGGACAGGAGGACTCTATATTTCTCCAGAGCTTGATCTGGAACCTTTGATGCTCGGGGGAACCGGCAGCCAATCCGAAAACAGCGAACAACCGGCGGTACGCCCGGACCGCTATGAGGCAGGAACACAGAATGCAGTGGGCATAGCCGGACTGCTCGCTGGTGTAAAAATCATTAAATCGCTGGGCACACAAAACATCCATCATCAAGAATGGATATTAACGCAGAAAATGATGGAGGGATTGTCTGCAATTCCTGGTATAAGGCTGCTTGGTCCTACGATCGGCGCTCCAAGGAGCGGAATTGTTTCTTTTACAATCGAGGGACAGGAATCTGCAGATATTGCACATCGGCTGGACCGGGGATACAACATAGCTGTACGGGCTGGAATGCATTGCACGCCATTAGCTCATCAAGCCGTTGAGACGCTGGAGAGTGGAGCTGTGCGGGCAAGTGTAGGTGTAAGCTCGACAGAACAAGATATTAACAGATTGCTGGATGCCATGGCAGAGTTATATGGCCTTCACTCCAGCAGATAAATACAAAAGGATGGTCCATATATGTCAGAGCTGAATCAAATAATTAGTGAACAGTTATCATTAGTTGTATTTGCTGCTGCTGTTATTCTGTTGGTGCTGGTAATTATCCAGATCATTCAGGGCAGCAAGCTGCGTAAAATGCGGCGCAAATATGAAGCGATGATGAGCGGGAACGGTGTCGAGGATCTGGAAAGCCTGCTGATTGATCTAAAGAATCAGAGTGAAATGCTTGAAGAAGGCCAGCGTGAACACAAGGCGTTAATTGAAGCAGCACAGACTAAAATGCGCGGTATGAAATCAAAAGTTGCGATGAAGCGGTATAACGCATTTGGTGAACGCGGAAATGACTTAAGCTTTTCAATGGCAATAATTGATGACAGCAGCAGTGGTGTGGTATTAACGAGCCTGCACAACCGCGAGAATTCTTATATATACTCCAAACCGCTGGAAGGCGGAACTTCCCAGTACCCGCTCTCACCGGAGGAGAAGGATGTTATTGCTCTAGCGCTGCAGCAGATTTAGCATGAAGCTTCCATTGTTTTAATGCGGAATAGAGGCTGACGGCAATAATGTCAGATAGACGCATGACAAGACTCAGCCGGGTATTCTGCAATACAAAATACTCCATAAATCCGCCGACATTGACAATACCGGTCAGGTGGATATCACCGACTGGAGGCAGCTGTTTATTCACGCCAGCTCCGGGGCGCAGCGGGCCATCCACGACCTGGATGCAGCCGACACTGGCGGAATGCCCCAGACAGGCATCAATACCAATGATAAAGGGATCACTATATTTATTGTGAATTAGAGTCAAAGTCTCTTCGAGATTCACGGCGTGTACAGGCTCGTCCAGTGTTCCGTAAAGATGGAATAAGGGACTGTGAAAGCGGGCTAGCGCCGTACCGACCAATGGGCCAAGGGAGTCGCCGGTAGAGCGGTCCGTACCTACACAGACGATCACAATTGGAGTATCCGGACGGGTACGTGACAAGTGGAAAAGCAAACGGTGCATGATCGCCGAGTAGATGTTAGGATCAGCATGTGATATTTTTAAACAAGACGGCTCTGGCAGCGGGACAGCTTGAGAAGAGAAATTCATATAATCTTCCTTTCTGCGGCGGAACTTCTACGAATATACCAGCAGTCTGCCATTCCATTTCCATAGATTGCTGATAGCTTAAGCCATCTGTCCGCGGGGAGAATGTTAGTTAATGATCCTAGTATATGGATGAAAGAGGGATTTTATACTACAGGTGCAAGAGATAGGACCTTAAGACCAGAGGGAGGCGTAGACATGGAGGAAGAGCTGCTGATTGCATTTGATTCTACGCAGCAGGCGCTGCGCGCTGAAATGCTGCTTGAATATGCGGAAATCGAAATCGATATCTTCCCGACTCCCAAAGAAATTACCGCAGGGTGCGCGATGTCGATCCAATTTTTTAAAGCTGATCTTGTTGGAGTCCGCACGCTGATTGCCGAACAGAATGTTGAAATCCGCGGAATATTCAGTAAGAATGGAGAGGGCAACGGCTACATAGAGGTAGAGGAGTAAGGAGGGATCATATGAATAGATGGCTACTCGAGGCGACAACGCCTGATGCTGTAGAGCAGGTGGTCCACTTCAAGGATGAGGTATGGAGATGGGTTACTGATGCAAATATGTGGGTTAACGTGCTGTTTTCAGGCCTGCGGATTTTATTAATCATTGTTCTGACCCGGGTTATTATTAAGGTTGTGTACCAAATCATTGACCGCTCGATGGAACGGGAAACCAGGGGGAGATTACTGGCAAACAGCCGCCGTTTTTCTACCGTAGGCGGGCTTCTGAAAAATGTGGTTACGGTCATCTGTAATTTTGTCATGATTATGCTGATTCTGTCTGAATTCAATTTCAATCTTGGGCCGCTGCTGGCCGGAGCCGGTGTTGTTGGTCTGGCTATCGGTTTCGGAGCGCAGAGTTTGGTCAAGGATGTAATTACCGGCTTCTTTATTATTTTTGAGGATCAGTTCGCGGTAGGCGATGTGATTCAGACGGGAACCTATAAAGGAACTGTAGAAATGATCGGTCTTAGAACGACCAGACTGCTCAGCACTACAGGCGAGGTTCACATTATCCCGAACGGTACAATCATCAACGTAACCAACTATTCACTGGCGAATGCCTTGGCGGTGGTGGATGTGCCTGTGAAGATTGAGCGGGGACTTGAAACCACACTTGCTCTGATCGGCGAAGCGTTACAGGGGATTGAAGAGCGGAATGAGAGTATACTGGCCTATCCGAATATTCTGGGGATTCAATCCATGAATACCTCAGAATACGTAATTCGTGTAGCGGCCAATTGCCAGCCCAATGCCAGAGACGCAGCGCAGCGGCAGATCCAAAGCGATATTAAGCAAGCACTGGAGAAGCAGACGGCACTGGAAGAAGCGGAGGCTGAGCGGAAGGCCCGTGAGCATGAAGTGCAGGCCGAAGAGGCGGCAGGTGATGTACCACGAAGACAGGTCGCTGCTGCTCAAGAGGGAGAAAAGGGGGAGAACTGATGGAACGGAAGGTTTTTCAATTAGGGGATATTGTTCTGATGAAGAAGCCCCATCCCTGCGGAACCAATGAGATGGAGATCATCCGGATGGGGATGGATATTCGGATAAAATGCGTCGGCTGCCAGCACAGTGTTTTAATTCCCCGCGCCAAATTCGAGAAAAACCTGAAAAAGGTGCTGCGTTCAAAAGAAGAAGGCTTACAGAATAATTAAGCTTGCAAAACTGCAGATGACATGATACAATAAATCTTGCTGCGGAGAGGTACCCAAGTGGCCCAAGGGGGCTGACTCGAAATCAGTTAGGCGTGTCACAGCGTGCGTGGGTTCGAATCCCACCCTCTCCGCCACTACAGCAATTACTACTAATACCATTGATAATTAGAACCTTCGCTGCTGCGGAGGTTTTTTTGTTTGCTTGACTTGAAATATCCTCATAACTGCACAACAAAAAGAGAGATCCTTGCGGATCTCTCTCCAGAGGCAGTACATCAATGATGTTCGGAATTTCTCTGTTTATAGCCGCTAAAGTGATTGGGTATTGCAAAAGCTGATACCTTTTTTAAGGGCCAGCCTTACTGTTCCCGGGTTACAATAGTTGCTGAATCAGAATCCCAGTGATTGTGTTCGTCTACGACGTCCAACGGAACCACACCTCTCTTTTGTACTGCCTGAGTTTATTATGGGCCGAAACCCGGGTCCTTATACATGTGATATGAAAAAATTAATGGACCCGGGCTTTTTCAACCTTTTTCCACTTGCGGTCCTTGTTTGTAGTCTCAGGAAAGGTATCTCCCTTTTCCATTGTGATGCGTTTTGGATTTGTGATTTGGGTGTGGAAGCTGCGGGCTTCGCCTACTTCTGTATAGACTCCCGGGTTTGGAGCTTTGTCGCCTTTTTCATATTCAGTTTGTTCACCCATGATGATCCCTCCTCAGATGATGTGGTAATGCGGTTATATTGTGCGCCGGCCGGGCGCTGTTCATGTAGCCCATAAGCTCCCATGATCTGCCGAGGATTATTAGTACTTGCAATCAGCAGAACTATTTGGTATATTAATTTGGTGCGAGTCTATGTTTGTGCTCGTTCCTTGCTCCTGACGTGATCAGGGGCCGCAGACCATAAGGAGGTGAAAATTATGCGCAAATATGAAGTCATGTACATTATTCGTCCTGACATTGAACAAGAAGCCGTTCAAGCAGCAGTCGAAAAATTCCAAGGCGTCATCTCCAACGGCGGAGAAATTACAAAGCACGATGTGCAAGGTAAACGCCGTCTTGCGTATGAGATCAAGAAATTCCGTGATGGCGTTTATGTTTTGGTTAACTTTACTGCAGAACCTGCAGTAGTTACTGAACTCGAGCGTCTCATGAAGATTTCCGACGAAGTTATTCGTTATCTCATTACGAACGACGTTGCCTAAGATCTTGACAAGCTTTGTAACGAATCGCTTAAAAGGAGGGGATTGAATTGTTGAACCGTATCATTCTGATCGGTCGGTTGACCCGTGACCCGGAACTTCGTTATACTCCCGCTGGTGTTGCCGTAACGCAGTTTACGCTTGCCGTAGACCGCAACTTTACGGGCCAGAACGGTGAACGCGAAGCGGACTTCATCCCGGTAGTAACCTGGAGACAGCTGGCTGAGACCTGTGCCAATTACTTGCGCAAAGGGCGTCTGGCAGCCGTAGAAGGCCGCATCCAAGTACGGAATTACGAGAATAACGAAGGTAAACGTGTATACGTTACTGAAGTTATTGCCGATAATGTCCGTTTCCTGGAATCCTCGCAGAATCGTGAAGGTGGCAATGCGCCAAGTGGCGGAAATGTACCCGAAGAACCATCCTATGGTGGCGGCGGTAACAGTGGACGCGGAAATAACAACAATTTCTCGCGCAGCAACAATAATCAAGATCCTTTTTCGGGCGATGGAAAACCGATCGATATATCGGACGATGATTTGCCATTTTAATAAGGAAGGACTGAACTGAACATGGCTTTCAAACAAAGAGAAGGCGGAGACAACGACAAAAGACCGGCACGTCGTGGTGGACGCAACAAGCGCAAAAAAGTGTGCTACTTCACTGTGAACAAGATTACTCACATTGATTACAAAGACACTGAGCTTCTTAAGAAGTTCATCAGCGAACGCGGAAAGATTTTGCCGCGTCGTGTAACTGGTACAAGTGCAAAATACCAACGCGCTCTGACCATTGCTGTAAAACGCTCGCGTCAAATCGCGCTGCTGCCTTACACAACGGAATAGGACGTTTTATGAAGCAGCCGGGAAACCGGCTGCTTTTTTGTTATGTCTGCAGAGGAGTAGAGTGAGCCTGTTCAAGGCTTGGTAACCAGCGCCGCCATTGTATATAATAAGAAGAAGTGACGGCTGGTAGCTGTCCAATTATAAGGCCGGAGGAATAACGATGATCAGTGCAAGCCCCTATGTAATTATTGAGAATGTACGTGAATCAGTGGCGTATTACCAAAGCGTATTCGGCGGTGAAATCAAGGTACTGAATGAGCATAACGGCAAGCTGCTGCATGCCGATCTGGTGCTCGGATCCAGCCTGATCCATTTCTCTGATGATTATGGCCGGGGTGCCAAAACAGAGAATGTCAGCATTATTATGGCACTGGAGAGCGAGGAAGAGCTACGCAGCATCTACGGGAAGCTGGTGGAGGATGGCGGAAAAGTCCAGGTTGAGCTGCAAAAGACCTTTTTTGGGGCCCTGCATGCACAAGTTGCTGACAGCAGGAATGGAATCACATGGGTGTTCAATTTCTTCACTGGGAATTGACTCTCTTAGCAGAATGTAGTAAATTACAGGTATCCTATAACTAAAGGGGAAATTTTGATGTTGGTGAGCGTTCTTAACTAAGCAATTTCATATCACTTCAGGATAAGTAACAGCAGGACTCGTTTTTACCGGAGGCTTGCTCTGTTTGAGTATGTGTAATCATACTGAGCTTATCGCAGAGTGGATGATTAGTTAAGAACACGCGAAGCGTCAACATGGCCTCTTTACGGCTATTGTTCTCTTTGTGATCAACCGTGCTCTTGAGCACGGTTTTTTCTGTTTTCCGGGCATGATTTTTTGTTGTGAAGCCGGAGGTCAGCACATAAAGGGGACAATTCCATTTAAATGAGGGCAAGGACTGCATAGTGCAGTCTTTGCCCTTTTTTGCGTTAGGAACAAATACCGATGACAGTTGAAGAATAGAGGAGGAATACCAGTGAATTTGGAAAGTCTAAACACACTCGGGTATGAAGACATTAAAAAGGATGTAGCACGGCATGCTGTATCTTATGAAGGCCGGAGAATGGTGAGTGAAATGAGTCCGATGACATATCTGCCGGCTATACACCGGGCAATGGATGAAACAGAAGAGGCCAAGGAGCTGCTGGAGCGCGGGGCAAGTGTTCCACTGCCATCATTAGAGGGCATCGAATGGATCATGTCTCTGATGGGCACCGGGTATCTCTACAATGAGCAGGATTTCACGGCCATCATTACTTTTCTGAATAGCTGCAGTCAGCTGCGCAAGTATATGGCTTCCAAAGAGCAGATTGCCCCGCGTATTGCTGCTTATGGAGCGTCGCTGCTGGAGCTGAATCAGGTAAGGGAAGAGATTGAGCGCTGTATCCGCTTCGGGGTAATCGAGACCCAAGCAAGCAAGGGACTGGAGCGGGTGCGGAAGAAGCTGGCAGTGGCTAAGGAACGGCTGCAAAGAAAGCTGGAGAGCATTATGTCCCGGCACCAGCCGATCCTTCAGGAGAACCTGGTCAGCATGCGCGGCGGCCGGTATGTCATCCCTGTGAAACGGGAGTATCACAAGCAGGTGAAGGGAGCTGTGCTGGACCAGTCCACCAGCGGGCAGACGGTGTTCGTGGAGCCTTATGAGGTAGCCGCCCTGCAGAGCGAGCTTGAGCTGCTGGCAGCGGATGAAGCCAGGGAAGAGGGCATTATCCTGAGTATGCTGAGCGGCCTTGTAGAGCAAGAGCAGGAGGCGCTGCGTATTAATATTGAAGTAACAGGCACCTATGACTTCATCTTTGCCAAGGCTAAATACGCCAGGACTCTCGGGGCGAGGAAGGTGGCCTTAAATGAGCGGGGATTCTTACGGATGAACGGCGGCAGACATCCCGAACTGAAGGATATGGTACCTGTAAGCCTGGAGTTCGGCGCGGGCTACAAATCACTGATTGTTACCGGCCCTAATACCGGCGGGAAAACAGTTGTCCTCAAGACGCTGGGCCTCCTGACTGCGATGGTGCAGTCCGGGCTGCTGGTTCCCGTGGAGGAGAACAGCGATTTTACAGTATTCTCAGATATGATCAGTGTGATTGGTGACGGACAGAGCCTTACACAGTCTCTAAGCACCTTCTCGGCCCAAATGAAAAGTATAGAAGGCATGCTGCGCTACGCTGGCAGAGGCGTGCTGCTGCTGATTGATGAGCTGGCGGCGGGGACAGACCCAGGAGAGGGCTTTGCACTCTCCATTGCTATTCTGGAGGAGTTGAACCGGCGTGGGGCCAATATTATCGTTACCACGCATTTTAGCGAGTTAAAAGTATTCGCAGCGTCTACCCCGGGTTTCGAAAATGCGCGGATGGAGTTTGATAAGGATACACTGCAGCCATTGTACAGGTTGACCATCGGCGAGGCTGGAGAGAGTTACGCGCTGCAAATTGCCGAGAAGCTGGGCATTCCTGTAGAGGTTATCCGGCGTTCACACCAGCTGGTGGTACAGCAGCGGGAGCAGCAGGGGCCGGGGATGGCGGCAGGCAGAGGGAAGGGCATAAGAGCACATCCCAAGCATGAGCTGCGCAGAAATTCCGAAGAAGATAAGCCAGCCCGGGTAGAGGATGAGGCGGATTCGGCAAAAGACAACAAAAAACCGACATCCGGCTTTGAAATTGGCGATGCCGTTTACGTCAGCTCGCTTAACCGGACAGGGATCGTCTATGCAAAACAAGACAGTATGGGCATAGTGGGTGTAATGATCCAGAAGGAAAAAATGCGCTTCAACCATAAACGGCTAAAACCCTACTTGTCTAAGGATGAGCTGTACCCGGAGGACTACGATTTCGATATTATTTTCGAGACCAAGGAAGACCGGAAAAAGCGCAAACTGATGCGAAAACGGCATGTCGAGGGTTTAAGCATCATCCACACAGACGAAGAGGATTGAACGGAGATTTATAGCTGCAGGTCTGCCCGGTGGGCAGGCCTTTTTGACCGGGGGAATACCCTCCCATATACAGCATCCATTTATTGGGCTTCACATCTGCACGATTATTGGTTATCCTCAATATTGTAGTTTGTTAAATTCATGATTTAAAAATTTACGCATTATATGATATATATAGCTTATTACGGAATTAGATGAGAGTAATAAAAACCATTTTTAATAAAATAAATATCGGAAAACGCTTTCACTTAACTGCGGGTACAGAAGAAAGGAAGGACTTCATGCTTAAATTCAAGATCAGCGGACTTCTGCTGGTAATGACAATTATTCTGTCGGCATGTAATGGCGCTGGTTCAGGCGGAGATTCCTACCCGGTACGCTACAGCAAGGCGGAGGATAAAGCCATCTCAGGCGGTACCGTTACCTATGCATATACTGCTCCTTTCCAGGGCCTGTTTGATCCGGCGTTTTTTGAGGGCGAAGATGATTCTAATGTGCTTGATTTCATTACCGAGGCTATGTTTACTGTGAAGGATGATTTGAGTACCGTTCCTAATATCGCTTCCTGGAAGGAATCCGATGATCATACCGTATTTACCTTTAACATCAGACCGGGGGTCCGCTGGCATAATGGCGATGAATTGACGGTTGAAGACTGGAAGTTTGCGCTGGAGACGATCGCAAGCCCTGATTATACAGGCTCCAGGTATTATAGTGTGGAAATGATAAAGGGTGTGGAAGCCTACCATCGCGGAGAAACAGATCAGCTAAGCGGTGTAAAGGTTATAGACCCGTATACGCTCAGGATTACCGTAAATTCGGCACGGGTGAACACCATCGACAACTTGTGGCCGTATCCGATGAATAAGAAATATTTTAGCGGAGTAGCTGTTAAAGATATGGCCGACAGTGATCAGGTACGCAAAAGGCCGATCGGCATTGGACCCTTTGAGGTGAAGGAGATTCAGCCTGGCCAGCTTGTCCGGATGCAGCGGTTTGATAATTATTATAAGGGCAAGGCTTTATTAGATGGCATTAACTATAAGGTAGTAAAGGAGAGTGAAATTACCGGGCTTTTGGAAACGGGCGGCATTGATATTGGTACGGCACCGCGGGAGACCTTTGCTGCACTTAAAGAGCTCGATAACATATCCCTCATGCAATCTCCGGAACTGTCTTACGAATACATAGGCTTTAAATTCGGCCATTGGGATGAAGCTGCACAGCGGAATGTGATGGACAACCCCAAATTCACCGACAAACGGCTGCGCAAAGCAATGTATTACGCCCTGGACCGGGAAGGGATTATTAACCAATACTCTTATGGACTGGGCAAGCTGATTGAGACACCGATTCCAAGCTCCAGCTGGGCCAAGATTGCCGATGCTGAAATTGATACGTATCCATACAGCCCGGAGAAGGCGGAGGTTCTGCTTGATAAAGCGGGTTATCTCGATGTAGACGGCGATGGAATGCGTGAGGATCCGAAGGGCCAGAAGCTGGTTATTCATTATGATGCTATGAGCGGCAGCAGTACGACTGAAGAGCGGACACAGGCTATTTTACAGAATTGGCGGGATGTTGGGTTAGATGTGCGGCTGAATGGCGGGGCACTTAAGGAGCTCAATCTTTTTTATGAGGCAGTGGAAAAGGATGACCCTACTGTTGAATTGTTCAACGGAGTATGGGGGCTGGCAAGCGATCCTGATCCTTCGGGACTCTGGCGGGCAACCGATTTGTGGAACTACTCCCGCTGGTCCTCGGAGCAGAGCGAAGAGCTGATTCGTGAAGGAGTAGGGAACAAAGCTTATGATAGGGAATACCGGAAGCAGATCTATTATGAATGGCAGAAGCTGATTAATGAGGAAGTGCCTATGATCTTTTTTGCAGAGCGGGTGAATATTACTGCTGTAAACAAGCGCCTGCAGGGTGTGCATGTCGATTCCATGAGCAATATTATTGAGCCGGACAAATGGTGGATTAAGGAAATGGACTAAACAGCAACAGAACCACAGGGCCCCCGTGATGATATACACATCGGGCTTGCCGGTTCTGTTTTTTTTGCCGGAATAAAACAAATCGCAATTTTGAGCGTCATATAC
>NZ_LN831199.1:610574-612495 GCF_001368795.1 Paenibacillus ihuae | reverse complement strand
CTTAAGTAATTACCGGCAGCTAACACACAATTAATGTCGTTTTTTGTTATTTCTTTTTAAGGCACAAGTGATTACAATAGAAATATTGTTTGTGTCAAAGCAGTTTTCCAGGTTTATTCTACAATTAGAATGACCCTGATTCCTGAAAGGGGGGACAATAAGACCGAATAGGGCAAGCAAGACGGCCTAGAGAAATTCAGATATGAGTGCCTGGTAAGTGGCAGGCAGGCATTGTAAATAGATCGCAAGCAATCATTTATTTATTCTGTATATTCCAACAAAAAGAAGGAACCCATTTATGAAAAAAATAAGTTTAAAAAAAGGTATATAGCCCTTATAGCCGTTGTAGTGCTTCTCGCCGGAGGTTTTTTGTTTCAAAAGCCGCTTTCTGTACTGGCCTTTGATCTTTTCCTGGCCGACCGGGTGGAGTCCAAACTGGCAGAAGAGTCGTATGAGCCGCTGGTTAAGGACAGCACGTCCACTGTACAGGCGGAACCCGTTGTCTACAAAAGCGATCCATTCTCCTTAATGCTGCTGGGAACAGACCAGCGTGCGAATGAGACAGCACGTTCGGATACGATGATCTATGCTGTTATCCGTCCGGAGGATTACAAAATTCTGCTGATCTCCATCCCCCGCGATACGTATACAGAAATCATCGGGCACAAGGACAATAAAAAGGATAAAATAACCCATGCGTATGCTTTCGGCGGTCAGCAGATGGCTAAAGATACACTGGAAGCGCTGCTCGGCCATGACATTCAATATTATGCAACGATCAATTTCCAGGGTCTAAAGGATGCGGTCGATGCCATCGGCGGTGTTCCGTTGCCCATCAAAAAGGATATTGTGAACAAAGGCGCCGATCATGAGAAGTTCACCATCGAAGGTGGTAAATCGAATTATAGCGGTGAAGAAGCACTCAACTATACACGCTACCGTGAAGACAGTGATTTTAACCGGACGAAACGTCAGCAGGTCTTTATTGATGTAGTAGCGAATAAAATGTTATCGATCAGCCAAATTGGTAAAATACCTGAGCTGCTGGATATTATGGGCGAAAACTTCAAGACCGACCTGGAGCCATCCACCATTATCAGTCTCGCCAAGAAGTTTATGGGCGGCAGGGATATGGATATCTCCAGCTTTACGGTTATGGGTGAGGGCAAGCGGATTGATGGCGTTTATTATGATGTCGTCGATGATGAGGATTTGAGCGAAGCCCAGGCGATGATCGACAACTGGATGAATGCGGGCACTCCGGTAAGTCAGCTGATCGAACCGGGCAAAGCTGAAAATGCACTGGAGCCTTCGGCTACGGCAGCAGCACAGTAATTTAGCCCTTAGCATATACCATAAGAGTAAGAATGCAGCAGCCATGTGTAATGTTAGTGGCTGCTGCTTCCTGTCTTCATGGTATAATGGAGTGGAACTAATTGCTGGGTGAAGCGTATTACTACGGGTGCCCTAATAGCAGGGTTAATTCCTTCGGAACTCTTTGAGGAGGATCAAGAGATGAATATTGCGTTTTTTTTACTTCCGAAACAAGAAGTGGCCTGTGTTACCTTGGATTCAACACTGCGCCAGACCTTGGAACGGATGGAGTTTCACCGCTATACCGCTGTACCGATTCTGAACCGCAACGGAGAATATGCCGGTACGGTGACAGAAGGAGATCTGCTCTGGTACATGAAGGATTCGGGCGGGACGGTTACCTTCGAGAATGCTTCAAAATATTTGCTGAAGGATGTACCGCTGCGGATGAATAATCTGCCGGTCTCAATCGATGCGGATATGGAAGATCTGATCAACCTGGCTAAAGTGCAGAACTTTGTGCCGGTGGTTGATGACATGAACCGGTTCATCGGTATTGTCCGCCGGAGTCAAATCATTGAATATTGTGAGAAGGTCGTCTCCCGGC
>NZ_LN831199.1:605925-610548 GCF_001368795.1 Paenibacillus ihuae | reverse complement strand
AGCAGATGAACTTTAGGGCCTGTATTTCCGGCGATAACGGAATACGGGCCTTTTTTGAAAGGCATGATTATGCAGTTTTTAGGCGGCTGGTCCCTCCCGTGTGACTGGGAAATATTTATGCTATAATGGAGAATAATGCTTTTTGCCGGAGGTAGAGAGACATGCCCAATGTGCCGAAGGATCTGGATGTGGCCAAACGCGCCAAGGTTATTGAGTGGTTAAAGACCGAAGTAATCGATCAAGTCTCACGGTTATTTAAAGCGCTTTGGGAAGGCAGTACCGCCCGTGTAGGCGACAGTCTGGCGAGTCTGATTATGAGCTCATATATATTGGGCCGCAGACTTGGCATTCCTTACCGCGAACTGGATGATTTATTACTGGAGAAGCTAAGAAAGCACAGGCAGGAAGGGCATCAGCTTGAAGAATGGTACCAGGATATATCTGCGTTAGAAGAACATATGCGTAAGAGGTGAAAACTGTTGAAATTTCGCTGGACATCTGTGGCATGGAGCATCGCCTACTTGCTGCTGCTGCTATCCCTATCAACCCCGCTGCTCATCATTACTACACTTTTTTTAACTATTCCGGCCGTAGTGTTGTTCACTACCCTGAGTACAAAACAGTTTATTGTGCATCTATTGCCGATCCTGCTGATTGTAGGCCTGATTACACCTGTCTACGTATTATTAGCACTGTATTTCCTGATCCCGGCTTTAGTTATGGGACGATGGTATAAGAAACGCTCCTCGGCGTTGTCCACCATCATGGCAGGAACCGTTACTATTCTGGGCGAGTTTCTGCTGCTGCTGGTGATTGGTACAGCGCTGTTTAATTTTGATCTTTCCACTTACGTGAATGATATGATGCAAATGGTGATGTCCCCGCTCTCCGATCTGGGTACAGGCAACCCGATGATCAGTGAGTTCAACCTTACATCTGAGGATGTAAACACGATCAGTCATATGACGATACAGGTCATTCCGATGACACTGATGCTAAGCTCCTTTATGATGGCTGTAATCACCCACTCCATTGTTCGCCCTATCCTTAACAGTATGGGATATGCGGTTCCGAAGCTGAAGCCTGCGCGCGAATGGAGACTTTCAAGATCATTTATCTGGTACTATCTGCTGGGCGTCGTAATTAGCCTGTTCTTTGGCAATTCAGATAGCAGCTTTATGCTGATGATCTCCGCCAATCTGCTGCCATTACTCCAAATTGTCTTTAAGATTCAGACCATCGGTTTCGTGTTCTTCCTGGTCCATGAGCGGAAGTGGAGTAAGATTGTGGCCATATTGCTGTCACTGCTCGTCGTCTGGCTGCCGGGGCTTTGGATTATCGGTATTATCGATATTGCGTTCCCGCTGCGGGAGCTTGTGAAGAAATCGAAACGATAGGGTGAGAGGTCATGCCTAAATTTCTGCAAAGACGCTGGCACGGCTATCATACCGTCTGGGCGTTCATGCTGTTGCTGGTCCTTATTATCATCGTTAGTATATACAACTGGGTTCTGGGTGTGACCAGTTTGTTTCTGGCCGGCACTTTGTGCTTCTCGATGCTGCAGGCGGAGCTGGCGTTCAGGCGCAATCTGGTGGAATATATTAACGGACTGTCCTTTCGAATCAAGCGGGTCGAAGGAGAAGCAGTCAGTATGCTCCCCCTTGGAATCATCCTCTACAGCGAGGACCGCACGGTGGAATGGAACAACCGCAATGCCAGTGATATTTTTAGCCGCAAATCGCTGGTAGGCGAAGAACTGCAGGAATTACTGCCTGATGTAGTGCCTGCACTAACAGGTAGTGGCCCAGTTAAGCGGGAAATCGCCAAGGACATCGGCACACTTAAGGATGTCAGACAGGAGATCACTGTAGACGACCGGTATTATCAGGCAGTGATTATTCCCAGTGAACGTATGCTGTATCTATATGACATTACTGAGCTTGTAGTGCTGCGTGAGCGCTATGAAGAAGAGAAACTGGCTATTGGCATTGTAATGATGGACAATCTCGATGAAGCGGCTCAGGGTATGGATGACCAGCAGCGTACCTCGCTGATCGCCAAGGTGGCCAGTGAGATTACCGAGTGGAGCAAACAGTTCGAGGTGTATCTCCGGCGGCTGTCTTCCGAGCGCTACCTGATGCTGCTTAATCACCGCAGCCTGCAGGCACTCGAGGAGAGCCGGTTTGTCATCCTTGATGAGGTGCGCGAAATGACTGCCGACCTTAAGGTGCCGATGACGCTGAGCATCGGCCTCGCGTATGGCGCGGAGTCTGCCAGCGAGCTCGGAGCGCTGGCGCAATCCAGTCTGGACATGGCGCTGGGACGCGGCGGAGACCAGGCAGCCGTGAAGGCAGGCCAGCGCCTGTCCTTCTACGGCGGCAAGAGCAATGCCGCAGAGAAGCGGACGAGAGTCCGGGCGCGGGTTATTGCCCATGCCCTGCGCGATCTGATGCAGGAGAGCGATAAGGTGCTGATTATGGGGCACCGTAACCCTGATATCGATGCCGTAGGGGCAGCAATTGGCCTGCTCAAAGCGGCCCAGATGTACAATGTTGAAGCTAGTATTGTAATGGAGACCCCCAATCCCTCCATTACCCGGATGATGGAGCAGATCAAGCGGGACGAGGATCTGTACAAGACCTTTATTACCACGGAGCAGGCGCTGCAGGTCATGACCGAGCACACGCTGCTGATCGTTGTAGATACCCATAAGGCCTCTATGACGATGGAGCCGCGCCTTGTGCAGTATGCCAGCCGGATTGTGGTTGTAGACCATCACCGGAGGGGCGAGGAATTCATCAACGAAGCGGTGCTGGTGTATCTTGAGCCGTACGCATCCTCAACCTGCGAGCTTGTAACAGAGCTGCTGCAATATATCCACGATAAGATCAAGCTTAGCCCGCTGGAGGCAACTATGCTGCTCGCCGGGATTACGGTGGATACGAAGCATTTTGCCCTCCATACTGGATCCCGCACCTTTGAAGCGGCAGGTTTCCTGCGGCGGATCGGGGCGGATACCATCCTTATTCAGCGGATGCTGAAGGAGGATTTACAGGAGTATATCTCCAAAGCCGAAATTATCAAGCATGCGCGAATGGTGTATGATCATATAGCGCTGGTTGTAACCGCACCGGGAATGAAAATCCCGCAGCTGCTTATCGCCCAGACCGCAGATACGCTGCTTGGGATGACTAACGTGGTGGCATCCTTTGTCATCAGTGAGCGGCCTGACGGCCTGATCGGCATCAGCGCCCGCTCACTCGGGCGGATGAATGTTCAGGTAGTGATGGAGAAGCTGGGCGGCGGCGGGCATCTATCCAACGCTGCGGTACAGCTTGAAGGAACAAGCAAGGAAGCAGAAGCCAGACTGCTGGAAGTGCTGGCTGAAATTGAAGCGAAAGAGGGGCTGTTCGAATGAAGGTCATTTTCATAAAAGATGTTAAGGGACAAGGCAAGAAGGGGCAGGTTAAAGAGGTATCGGAAGGGTATGCAGCTAACTTCCTGCTGCCGCGCGGGCTGGTTCGTCCAGCTACAGAAGGCAATGTAAAAACACTGGAGAACCAGGCTGCTGCTGAACAGCGCCGCAAGGACCAGGAGAAGGCGGAAGCACAGCAGCTCGGCAAGAAGCTGGACGAGCTGACACTGACGCTAAAAGCGAAATCGGGTGAGGGCGGCCGCCTGTTCGGTGCAATCACCAGCAAGCAGATTGCGGAAACGCTGGCTGCAGCCCAAGGTATCGTTATTGACAAGCGCAAAATTGAGCTGAGCGACCCGATCCGCCATGTGGGTACGTTCCAGGTTCAGGTAAAGCTGCATACTGAAGTAAAGGCTAACCTCACGGTTCAGGTAACGGAGGAGTAACATGGGTGGAGATCTCTTTTTCGATCGGGTTCCCCCGCAGAATCTGGAGGCGGAGCAGGCCGTACTAGGTGCTGTTCTGCTGCATGATGAAGCGCTGATTACCGCGATGGAGCGGGTGAATACCGAAGACTTCTACGATAAACCGCATCAGATGATTTTTGAGGCGATGGTGCAGCTCGGAGAAGAGAGCCAGCCGATTGACCTGATTACCCTGACTTCCCGGCTTCAGGACAGGGGAGAGCTTGAGGATATCGGCGGTGTCAGCTATTTGGCTAAGCTGGCGCATGCAGTGCCGACTGCGGCCAACGTGGACTATTACGCTCAAATTATCGAGGAAAAGGCGATGCTGCGGCGGCTGATCCGCACAGCGACGCAAATTGTCAGCGAAGGTTATACCGGCGGCGAAGATGTAGGCATCATGCTAAGCGATGCGGAGCGGCGGATCTTAGAAATCTCTAACCGCCGCAGCGGCAGCGGGTTTATTGCCATCCGCGATGTGCTCATGCAGGTATTTGACCGCGTAGAGCTGCTCCATCAGAATAAAGGCGGCACATCGGGGATTCCGACGGGCTTCGTCGATCTCGACCATATGACCAACGGTTTCCAGCGCAATGACTTGATCATTGTGGCAGCCCGTCCTTCTGTAGGGAAAACGGCATTCGCGCTGAATATTGCCCAGAATGTGGCGGTCCGCGCCAAAGAGACGGTTGCCATCTTCAGTCTGGAAATGTCGGCCCCGCAGCTGGTACAGCGTATGATATG
>NZ_LN831199.1:586746-605899 GCF_001368795.1 Paenibacillus ihuae | reverse complement strand
GATATGTGCCGAAGCCAATCTGGATGCCAATATTATGCGTACCGGTGAATTCAAGAGCGATGACGACTGGTCCAAGCTGACGATGGGAATTCAGTCTCTGTCTGAGGCGGAAATCTATATTGATGATACGCCCGGGGTTACAGTTACGGATATCCGCGCCAAATGCCGCAGGCTTAAGAAGGAAAAAGGCCTTGGCATGATCGTCATTGACTACTTGCAGCTGATTCAGGGACGCGGCAAGGGCGGGGAGAACCGCCAGCAGGAAGTATCGGAGATCTCGCGTACACTGAAGCAGATTGCCCGCGAATTGGATGTGCCGGTCATTGCCCTGTCCCAGCTTAGCCGTGGTGTAGAGCAGCGTCAGGATAAACGTCCGATGATGAGTGACCTTCGTGAATCGGGTTCAATCGAGCAGGATGCTGATATCGTAGCCTTCCTGTACCGTGATGATTACTATAACCAGGACACGGAAAAGAAGAACATTATTGAAATAATTATTGCCAAACAGCGTAATGGTCCTGTAGGCACCGTAGAGCTTGTTTTCTTGAAGAACTTTAACAAGTTCGTCAACTACGAGCGGGCGCATGCTGAACCATTTGCAGGTTAGGCGATTTATGCACAATATCCGAACGATTGCACATTTCAGTGTGTGATCGTTCGTTTTTATTTGACTTTAAAAAGTACCGCTGTTACACTGGTTATTGTGCTTTAGCGGGTTAAACCGCATAGCGTCCGGAGGGCTGCGTACATAAGAACGCTGTACAGAGCCCATATTATGAAAAATAATGGTGCTAAGCTAGCACCTACGGAGGAATGAACATGTCAACGGTAGTCGTCGTGGGAACACAATGGGGAGACGAAGGCAAAGGGAAGATCACGGATTTTCTGGCGGAGAGCGCAGATGTGGTCGCCCGGTATCAGGGGGGTAACAATGCCGGTCACACGATTCTGATTGACGGGAAGAAATTCAAGCTGAGCTTGATTCCATCTGGTGTATTTTATAAAGAGAAAACTTGCGTAATCGGTAACGGAATGGTGATCAATCCCGAAGCCCTGATCCAAGAAATTAATTATATTCATGAGAACGGCTTCGACACCAAAAATCTGGTGATCAGTGATCGTGCCCATGTCATTATGCCCTATCATATGCTGCTGGATGCGCTTGAAGAAGACCGCAAAGGCCCGAACAAAATTGGCACGACCCGCAAAGGAATCGGTCCCGCTTATATGGACAAAGCTGCCCGCAATGGTATCCGGATCGCCGATCTGATGGACGCTGAGGAATTCGAGCTTAGACTTCGTCACTTAATGGAAGAGAAGAACCAGGTTATCACACAGGTATACGGTGCAGAGCCGCTTGATGTGGAAGAGATCCTGGTGAAATATCTGGAGTATGCAGAAGTGCTCCGCGGTTATGTAACCGACACTTCGGTTGTACTCAATGATGCAATTGATGCGGATTCCAGAGTGTTGTTCGAAGGTGCACAAGGTGTAATGCTGGATATCGACCAAGGGACATATCCGTTTGTAACTTCCTCGAATCCATCAGCCGGCGGTGTATGCATCGGTTCCGGTGTGGGTCCGTCGAAGATCAAGCAGGTTATCGGCGTTGCCAAAGCTTACACAACCCGTGTCGGCGATGGCCCGTTCCCAACAGAGCTGAACGATGCAACCGGCGATTACATCCGTGAGACCGGCCATGAATACGGTACTGTAACCGGACGCGCCCGCCGTGTCGGCTGGTTTGACAGTGTAGTTGTGCGTCATGCCCGCCGTGTCAGCGGAATTACCGGCCTGTCACTCAACTCGCTGGATGTGCTCAGCGGACTGGAAACGGTCAAAATCTGCACAGGCTACAAATTCCGCGGTGAGGTAATTACCCACTATCCGGCCAGTCTGAAAATGCTGGCTGAATGTGAAGCGGTCTATGAAGAGCTTCCAGGCTGGAACGAGGATATCACCGCAGCCAAGACTTTGGACGATCTGCCGGCCAATACACGCCGATACGTAGAACGTGTAGCAGAGCTTACAGGCATTCCGATCGCGATCTTCTCTGTGGGACGTAATCGTGAGCAGACTAATCAGGTATTGCCTATCTATATCTAAGCTATATAACACAAGGGTCCCGGATGGGGCTCTTTTTTTTGTACACAGTGTATTCCCTGGCAGTACTCTCTTTGCCTGCTGCAGGTTTCCCGCTGCCCAATCTGGTCAATACTGGAAGAATACAGCACTTAAGGACTGATCTTACGGGAAATGGGATAAGACAGAGGGCAAGGAGAGATGATGGTGAAAATAGTTAAAAGTGCAATTGGCGTATGCCTGATCGTCGTGCTGGCCAGCGCGCTATCCGTACTGACTACCGCATATGTAGTCAATACATACATTCAGTCTGTTCTGGCAAGCTTTGATATTAAATTGGATGGACCAGAACCGGGCATCGGCGGCTTTGTGAAAAGTCTGACGGGAATGGGGGCGAAGGCGGATGCTACGGATATCAAGGACGATCTGAAGGACACCGTTCCTGCTGCAACCCAGACGGACAAGGAGAAAACCGGCAATATACCCGCTAAGGATAGTGATAAGGCTGTTGAGGAAAAGGTGCCCGAAGACGCCTTGGCCGTTATGGGAGAAGCTGCAGATGCGGACAAACAGAGTGACGGGGGCCTGGATCAGCAGCTGGTTATGACACCGGATGCGATGAGCGAGCTGAAGGACAGCCTGCCGGCTGAGGAGAAGGCCAATATCTTCAACATTCTGATGACCAAGCTTCCACAGGAGGAGATGCAGAAGATCTCCACAGCGATGGAGGATGGATTGACAGAAGGTGAAGTGAAGGAAATACAGGAAGTCATTGCCAAATACGTGAATCAGGATGAATACGAGATGCTTATGAAAATGCTTACACCTGGAGCAGAGGAGAATGTGCAGGATTAAATAAGCGTCACTTTATTGACACAATTATAATGTTTAAACGTCATATTTTGGATAAAAACCCGCGATTTTCGCGGGTTTTGCCATGACAACTAAGTTGAAATTTTTCTCCCGGCTATGGTACAGTAAAAAAGGACTAGAAGGGGTTAATTTTTTGTAACCTTTTAAACGGCTGAAAAACATAGGTTTCACGGTATGATTTATACTTATATTTTTCGCTGGATGAGGGGATATTGTCCGGTTTCCTAAGGGCTTTAGAACCGTATCTTCTCAGTTCAGGACAACATGATCATTCACACTAACGCAAATAGAAAAATAGATGCAGCAGAATATATATAAGGGGTCGTAAAACAAGCTTGTCCGCTCGTATAGCGGACTGAACGGGCAATTGAAAGGGAGAGTTTGATGAAGGGATTTAAATTCATGCGCCGGATGGGGAAGCTGCGGAGCAGTGAAAAGACACCCGCGGAATTCAGCGCAGAGAGCGAAGCCAATGTCTTTCATCAGGAACCTAAACCGCGGAGATTGCGGCGCACCTGGATCGCGGCTTCTGCCGGTCTGGTGCTGCTGTCTGCCTTTTTAGTCGGGGCAGAGAAGAAATATGTTGCCGCAAATACGGTAACCTATTACAAGGTACTGGTGAAGGGCGAGGAAATCGGCAAGATCAGTGAGGAGTCTGAACTTGACCGGCTGTTCGAAGAGAAGCGGCAGGAATATCAGACAAAGTATCCGGATTCAGTAATGGTACTGCAGACAAGTGGCATTACAACGGAGCAGGAACAGGCATATAAACCGGAAATTGACAGTGAAGGTACCTTGGACAAGCTGGATGGCATGCTTAGGGCATACGCGGTTGGGGTACAATTGACTGTCGATGGCAAATCTGTCGGGATCGTCAAGGATCAGGAGACAGCAAATGCGGTGCTGCAGGGCGTCAAGGAGCATTATGTTCCGGCGGCAGCGGCGGCGGCTGGTGTCCAGCTGAAGAAGATGTCGGCTGCCAGCAGTAAGACTCTTGCTACATCAGCTAGTGGGGATAAGATTGAATCGGCCTCCATTGAGGAAAAAGTGAGCATTGTTCCGGTAAAGGCTGACCCCAACAAAGTCATGAGCGTCGAGGAAGCGGTCAAGGCACTGACCAAAGGCAAAGACGAACCGGTTGTCTATACCGTACAGGAAGGCGATACGATCTCCGGAATTGCCAAACGGTTCAGTATTACGCAGGATGAGATTTTTCGTAACAATCCTGCGGTGAAGGAGCTCACCCTGCAGATCGGGGATGAGCTGCAATTAACGGTTCCGCAGCCTGAGCTTACGGTAGTTACGGTAGAACAGGTGACCGAGCAGGTGGTCACAGAACCTGAGGTTATTGTCCGTACCAGCGATCAGCTGCCAGCAGGCAAGAGTAAGGTAGTGCGTCCAGGCCAGACCGGGCTGAAGGAAATGCAGTACCGGCTGACGAAGGAAAACGGCCTGGTCGTAAAGGAAGAGTGGCTCGGCCAGACAGTAGTGAAGGCGTCATTGCCTGAGGTGGTCTACCGGGGAACGAAGGTTGTCGGTGAAGGAACAGGTATGTTCGCCTGGCCGGTTAGCGGCGCAGCATTATCCAGCAGCTTCGGCGAACGGTGGGGACGTGCTCATAAAGGGATCGACCTTGTATCGGGCAACCGCACAATTAAATCAGCCGATGCAGGAACCGTTACTTTCGCCGGGGTGCAGAGCGGGTATGGCAATGTTGTTATCGTCGATCACAAGAATGGGTATACAACCTATTACGGCCACTTGAGCAGTATTTCTGTATCGGTTGGTCAACGGCTTGAGCAAGGCGGTAAGATTGGCATAATGGGCAATACGGGGCGTTCGACCGGTACTCATCTTCATTTTGAAATCCGCAAGAACGGTACGGCGGTCAATCCGCTGAAATACTTGAAATAATTCATAACATACCTCAGCCGTCCGGAATATTCCGGGCGGCTTTAAGTTTGACCAGAGGTAGGATGTGACGCTAGATAAGATGAACTTAAGCACGAAGTTCTAGTGGAACATTCTTAAGTTCACGTTCTATAGGACAGGTATGTTAAAATAAAAGAATCAATGAAAAGTATGGTGAGAAAGGTGAAGCAGAGCATATGCAGATGGGAACGATTCTGGTAGTAGACGATGAACAGCCTATTGCTGATATTTTAAAATTCAATTTAGAAAAAGAAGGCTATGAGGTAATCTGCGCCTTTGACGGCAACAGTGCGGTGGAGCTTGCGCTATCTATTCGCCCCGATCTGATGCTGCTTGACCTCATGCTTCCCGGCAAAGACGGAATGGATGTCTGCCGTGAGGTGCGCTCAGCTCATCTGGACATTCCCATCATTATGCTCACAGCTAAGGACGGGGAGATTGACAAGGTGCTTGGCCTTGAGCTTGGCGCTGATGATTATGTGACCAAGCCCTTCAGCACACGAGAGCTGCTGGCCAGAGTCAAGGCCCAGATGCGGCGCCAGCATAAGCCGACTCCGCCCGGATCGCTAAGCGAAATGGCAGAGAGCAAACAGGGTGTGCATCATTTCGGCCTGTTCGTCGATACCGATATGTATATGGTCTATAAAGACGGCGAAGCACTGGACCTGACACACCGCGAATATGAGCTGCTCTACTATATGATCCGCCATGCCGGCAAAGTAATGACGCGGGAGCATCTGCTGCAGGCCGTATGGGGCTTTGAATACTTCGGTGATGTGCGGACCGTGGACGTAACAATCCGCCGTCTGAGAGAAAAAATTGAGGAGAATCCCAGTAAACCGGAATATATCTTCACCCGGCGGGGACTCGGTTATTTGATGCATAGCCCCAAAAGCGGAGGCCTGTGATGAAAAAAGGGCTGTCCTTTTTCCGGACGATTCAGGCCAGGCTAACCATTATCTATGTCCTGCTGATTCTAGTGGCGATGCAGCTTATCGGGGTTTATTTTGTCAGTTCGATGAAGAATTCACTGACAGAGAATTTCACCAAGGATCTGAAGGCCCGGGCGGAGATGCTCTCAATCCTGACTGCAGACAAGCTTGGCAGCGAAGCCGGAACCGCAGATGAAGAAACGGCAGTAGAGAGCCTGCGCGGCATGGTCAACAATCTGTATATCAACGGTGCAGAGATCCAGGTGCTTGATGCAAGCGGCAAAATCATTACCACCTCTGTCCCCTCCCAGAATGATTATGTCGGACAACGCAATACCCAGACTGTGGTCAGCCGGGCGCTGCAAGGGATCAGTGACAATGAAGAATATATTATTGCTGATGATAATGTGCGGAAGAAGGTTGTAGCCAAGCCGGTACTTTCCGGTGATAAAGTGGTAGGGGCTATCTATATTGCCGCAGATATGAAGGATTTATACGCTACCATGAGCCGGATTAACAGCGTGTTCCTCTCAGGACTGCTCCTGGCACTGGCGCTTACTGCCGTATTGTGCGTGATTCTCGCTCATACGATTACTCATCCGATTAAAGAGATGACCCGGCATGCCACCGCGCTTGCCGAAGGCCGGTTTAACCGGAAGATGCCGGAGTTCGGCAATGATGAAATCGGGCAGCTTAGCCAGGCTTTTAATTATATGACAGGCAGGCTTCGTGAAGCTCTGTCTCAGAACGAGGAAGAGAAGGAGAAGCTTGCCTCGATCCTGACGAATATGAGTGATGGAGTTGTAGCGACCGACGAGAGCGGGGTGGTCATTCTGATGAATACCCGCGCCGCCCACATGCTGGGCTCGGAAGGCCCGCTGCCGGAAGGTGCGCCGCTAGATGAGCTTCTCGGCCTGAATCATGAGCAGTCGGGATCGCTGGCGGAGGGTAATGCCCAATCGGCAATGATTCACCTCTCCCCGATGGGCGGAGGGGATCCCAATATCGTGAGGGTTACCTTTACTCCGATCCACCGCCGTGAAGGCGGCGGAATCGCCGGTACGATTGCTGTGCTGCAGGATGTCACCGAGCAGGAGAATCTGGAAGAATCTCGGCGCGAGTTCGTGGCCAACGTCTCGCATGAGCTGCGGACGCCGCTGACGACGATCAAGAGCTATGTTGAAGCCCTTGATGACGGAGCACTCGATGATCCGCAGCTTGCAGTACGCTTCGTCGGGGTTATCCGTAATGAGACTGAGCGGATGATCCGCCTAGTAACGGACCTGCTGCATCTCTCGCGGCTGGATTCCAAGGAATCCAGCTTGCGTATTCAGCAGACGGATATCTCCGAGATGCTGGAGGATGTCGCTGACCGGTTCTCCTTCCAGATCCGCCAGAAGCGGATTCATATCAGTACGGTTGTCCATAAGGATGTTGCTTCCGCCTGGCTGGACCGCGATCAGATTGATCAGGTGCTTGGCAATCTGGTCTCCAATGCGCTGAAATACACGCCGGAGGGCGGGACGATCGGCCTGCAGGCAGTGAAGAGCGAGGACGGCATGCTGGCTATTTCCGTACGGGACTCCGGAATCGGGATTCCTAAGAAGGATATTGAACGTATCTTTGAACGCTTTTACCGGGTGGATAAGGCCCGTTCGCGGAATATGGGCGGCACCGGACTTGGATTGTCCATTGCCCGGGAAATTGTCAAAGCGCATGGCGGTTCGATTTCCCTGCAATCCGAGCTAAACGAAGGTTCACTCGTCACATTTACGCTGCCTCTGCACCAGCAAAGGGGGAGTGAGGGATGAAAGAAAGAATAAAAACCTGGGTTCTGGCCTTACTGGTAGCGGGCAGTCTGGTAGAAAGCTATTATCTGATATACCGGCTTCCAGGCAGTGACTCAGCAGTATTGTCAGAGAATCTGTATGTAAAGACAGACAATATGGGCCCGGAAGAAAAGGTTGAGAACCTGCTCTATCCGGATAGAATGATTATTCATATGGGCGGGGGCAAGCATACACTGTTTTACCCCGACTCTACTTTTTATGATCTGATCCTGGGCCGACTCAAAGGACGCGGCTTTGAAAGCTTCCAGCGGCGCCCGGTGCAGGATTTTGACTGGAATCAGATCCGGAATGAGAATCCCGGCATTGAGCTGTCCTTCGGTGCAGGCATCCCGGTAACACTGCTGCAGCGGGTTATGCAGCTGTCTCCTGATTCATTGTTTGAGGGAGAGAGCATTGACCGGATCTGGATTTACAATGTCAAAAATGATTCGAAGGCACATGCCGTCTTTTTCAGCACCAGAGGTGACATCGTTTATGAAGCGGCTAAAGCCGATCTCACCGTTCAGGACGTGCAGCAGCATGTCGATTTCGGAACCAACTGGACGCCCTATACGGCTGTAAACGGTGATTATTATGTACCTGAGCAGAAGCTGTCTTTGGTTGAGGCTGAAATACCGTCAGGCATGTATACCATTGAACAAATGCAGAGCAATCTTTTCTTCGATGCGGGAAGTACTAGGTATATTCCGGAAAAAGACGGCTCGAAGATCTATACCGACAGCAAGCGCAGCCTACAGGTTGATCAGGAGCAGAACTGGATGAGCTACAGTGATCCTGCGGCGCTGCCTGCCGGGGAGAGTACGTCTGCAAAGGATGCGCTGGAAGCGGTCGATTTTGTCAATAAGCATGGGGGATGGAACGGAACCTACCGGCTGGCGTCCACGGAGGAAGACAATCAGGAGCGCAAAGTTTCTTTCCAGCAGTATTACGGATCCTATCCGATTATGAGCAAACCGCAGCTGCAGTATGGCGTCATCAATTTGGAGCTGCAGCAGGGAACTGTATCGTCCTATGAGCGTTCACTGATGTATACGGAGGAAGACCAGGCTGTAAAGACGGTTGTGGAGCTGCCCGGAGGAGAAGAACTCAAGCTTAAGCTGGAACGCATCAGCTCAAGCTCACCTGTGAAGGATCTGATTCCGGCCTATATTCCTGTAGAGCAAAGGGAAACGCTGCGGCTGGTGCCGGTCTGGCGGGTAACGCTTGAGGACGGAAGTGTGCTCACATTGAATTAGGGTTGTTCATAGATGTGATGCTAACAAAACTAAGCGGATGCTTCCGAAGCTAGTTTTGTCCGAAGCAGGTTCATAGATGTGATGCTAACAAAACTAAGCAGATGCTTCCGAAGTGAGTTTTATTCGAAGTAAGTTCAATGAAGCATACGCTCATAAAACTTTTAGGAGGGAACGTATGGACTGGGGAAAAGCCAAAAATGTGCTGATATACGCTTTTCTGGTATTGAATCTGCTGCTGTGTTATCAGCTGTGGATGGATCTGCGGGATCAGGCGAGCGCCAACCTGGACTTTACTTCCCTCTCGGCAGAAACGCAGGCAGTTATGGAGCAGAAGGGGATACGTGTGCTGTGCCCGATTCCGGCGGCTACGCCGCAGCTGCCTGATATCACATATACTTATTCCGGTGAAGAGCAGAACAATCCGCCCACTGAGCTGGAGGAGCCGATAGACAGCGGACTCATCTATTCCTCCTTCTCGGAACTCAGCAGTGCGCTTGAGGGGCAGATCAAGGATATTGCCAAATACCGCTTTGATGAGCAGGAGACCGAGGTCGGACAGGTTGGCAAGTTCGTGCTTCATCCGCTGGTCGATAACAAATACTCCTTGTTTCAAGTAAGGCTGGAGCTGATTAACAACAATCAGAAGATCGTAGCCTACCGGTGGCCGAAGATTGAGATTGGAGCCAGCAGCAGCGAAGACAAGGATGTGCAGAAGGTGCTTCCGGCCTCCCAGGCACTCAGCAGTCTGATTGAAAAGTATTTTCCGGCAGACTCGGTAGTGAAGGAGATTGAACTCGGTTATTACGGGGAATTGTTCAACTCCGAAAGTCAGGTGGCTTCGCCGATGTGGCGTTTTATGCTGGAGAACGGCAGCGCTTATTACGTGGATGCCATAAGTGCGGACATTATCAGTCCGAAGACAACAGAGTAGAAGGAGCAGGAGAGATGGGGATTTCATTTACAGTGCTGTCCAGCGGTTCTACCGGTAATGTGACAGTAGTGCGAAACGGGGAAACAACGCTGATGATTGACGCCGGCCTCAGTGCCAAGCGGATCGATGAGCTACTGGCTATGCGCGAGCTTACAGGTAAGGATATAGACGGCATTCTGGTTACACATGAGCATTCCGATCACATTAAGGGGCTCGGGGCCATGGCGCGTAAATATGATCTTCCGATCTACGCCAACACCAATACCTGGGGGGCGATAGAGAAAGGGATTGGCACGATTCCCGAGCATAACCGGATCATTATGGAGACCGGCGGGTACCGGGACTTCGGCAGCTTGAGAGTAGAATCCTTTGCGATCTCCCATGATGCGGCTGAACCGGTAGGCTATAACTTTTATGACGGTAAGGAAAAGCTGTGTGTAGCGACGGATCTTGGCTATGTGAGCGACAAAGTAAGGCTGGCGCTTGAAGGCGCGGACGTTCTTGTACTTGAAGCCAATCATGATATCGAGATGCTGAGAATGGGGCGTTACCCGTGGAACACGAAGCGGCGGATTCTTGGCGATATGGGCCATCTCTCGAATGAGGCAGCCGGAGCAGCGCTTAGTGAGATTCTTACCGGACGGACCAAGCGGACCTATCTGGCACACTTAAGCCGGGATCATAATATGATGGACCTGGCCAAAATGTCGGTTCGCGGAGCGATGGAGGATCGGGGATGCTTCTACAAAGATAGTGAGTTCAAATTGTGCGATACCTATTATGACCAGCCTACGCCATGGGATAAGGTGAGCCAGTCATAAGGCGGTCTACTTCCGTTATTTTATGGTCCAGCTCCTGGCGTGAGAAAACTCCCTTATCGATCAGCAGTTCAATCAGGGCGCTCTGGACCAGAATCAGATGATAGTGTTCGTCCTTTAGATCACCAAGTTTGCCTATAAATTGTACAAGGTCCATACTGGTAGAAAAAGATTCCATGTCATTTCCTCCTTTTCGGCTGTAACTAATGCTCACCTGTTAAAAATTTGCATGCATTTTGCAGCAGAAAAATCGTGGGCGGTGCCCCGGCGTGTGATACAATTATATTGAACGGATTAAGCGTTTGTCGTGAGCAGCACTTCTATTATTGTAGTCTTTTAAGTTGCAAAATATTCCTGAGACTTGCTTATTATTCTGATATGTTGCAAGAATCAAAAGACCCCTTGCGCTTACAACTCACACTATTGTGGTGAATGAATAAAGTGAAACCTTTTAGCACTTCCTGGAGTCTAAGAGATACAGCAATAAGCTCGGGCGTGGTTGCTTGGCGTTCAGGTCTTGAATGCAGTTAGCAATAGAGGGGAGAGATGTACCGGTGGGATTGTTCGATGATGATTTCTATTCAACCAAAGTGTCACGCCGCAAAAGTAGAGAGCAGGAGAATTCCAAGGTGTTCACCAGCCGGAAATGGACGGTGCACAAAACCCGGCGAAGCCTGGCAACGTGGCAGGTATCGGTAATCAGCTCTGTAGTCAGTGCGGTTGTTGCGGTTCTATTATTCAGTCTTGTTACAGGTCAGCTGACAGAAGAGAGCGGAGCCCAGACACAGAATGTGAACCAGAAGGTAACCGCAAGCAGCGGAGATCCCTATGACCGGATTATTCAGGCTGCGGCACTGGTACGCCCTGCGGTTGTAAGCATCATTAACCATAAGGAAGATAATAAGGAACTCAATATTCTCGATGAGTCTGCACTCGGTTCGGGAGTTATCTATAAGAAAGACGATAATAAGGCCTTTATCATTACGAATAATCATGTTATTGAAGGTACGGGCAAGCTGGAAGTAGTAACGGTGGACGGTGTGACCCACAAAGCTACTCTGGTCGGAGCAGATAAGGTGACGGATATTGCTGTGCTGTCCATGGATGCTGAGGGTATTACGACCGTAGCCCAGATCGGTGATTCCTCCAAGCTGCGGCTTGGCGAGACGGTTATTGCGATTGGCAATCCGCTTGGTCTTGGCGACACCCTGACCTCGGGCATTGTGAGCTACACGGAGCGGACGATCCCGGTATCGCTGAATCAGGATGGCGTCTATGATTGGGAGCAGGAAGTAATCCAGACGGACGCAGCGATTAACGAAGGCAACAGCGGCGGCGCTCTTGTTGATCTGGACGGCCAGGTGATCGGGATCAATACGATGAAAATCTCGGATACCGGCGTGGAAGGACTTGGATTTGCCATCCCGGCTAACCATGTGATCGAGACGGCCGATGAGCTGGCAGCTAACGGCAGAATATCCCGTTCTTACTTGGGCGTCTATTCGGTAGATCTTAATAATCCTTATGTACCTCTCGCGGAAGATCAGGTTAAGGAACTGAATCTTCCGACATCTGTAAAAGACGGCGTAGTCGTACTCGATGCGGTGGGACCGGCACAAGCTGCAGGTCTTCAGTTCAACGATGTGATTACGAAGTTTAATGATCAGCCGATTACATCTACTCTCTCCCTGCGTAAATATCTTTATGAGCAGACCAAGATCGGTGACGAGTTGAAGATTACTTATTACCGGAATGGAGAAGCGGGCCAGGTTACGGTGAAACTTCTTGAGAAACCGGAGGAATAAAAACAGTATCAGCTGCATATAATGAAGAGGCAGTCATGAAAAAGGAAGCGGCTTGGCCGTCCTGATATTTTTTTGGGACGGCACCGTTTCAGCCTAAATTGAAGTGGGTAATGAATGATACAAGGCGGAAATTTCCTTTATATGTAGACTGGCAGCCCTTACATTGGTAAGTACTCCTTATAAGGGAAAAAACGGAGAATTTCGGATAAGCCGGCTTGCCTTTGTTCCGCGGGTGTGGTAACATGAGAATAATCATACATTTGATACCTTATTTTCACATTGAAAAGGGCTGTCATTTGGAATAACAACCTTTTTCAATGTGTGAATTTTTTCTTTGTTTGAAGATAAAAAGAACATATTAATTTAAATTTGTGGAGGTAACACACATGCAAACAGGTACAGTTAAATGGTTCAACGCAGAAAAAGGATTCGGATTCATCGAAGTTGAAGGCGGAAGCGACGTACTCGTACACTTCTCCGCTATCACTGGCGAAGGATTCAAAACTTTGGACGAAGGCCAACGCGTTGAATTCAACGTTGTTCAAGGCAACCGTGGACCACAAGCCGAAAACGTTGTAAAACTGTAATAATAGAAGCACCGTCCCTGCTTTTGTAAGTTGGGACGGTCTTTTTTTATAAAGATCAGACCGAACTTCACCATCGCAAATACAGCCTGATCTTAGCAGAGAAGAATAACGCTAACGAAGGATTTGTCAGCACCCTGTAAGAGCATCGTTAGATGCTTTTTTACTTGTTTCTCAGGCATGTGACATAAAGGAAGGGAGGAACGGCAATGAACTACCGGAAGAAGCCTATGGAGGAAGTACCGGAAGAAAATACCGCAATTTGGGCCTGTACCAATGATGGTTGCAATGGATGGATGAGGGACAATTTCGCATTTGAACATGCGCCTTCTTGCCGTCTCTGTCATGCCCCAATGGTCCGCAGTATGAAGATGCTGCCGCAACTGCTTAATTCCAATGGCGATCTAAAATCATTGAAGAAGGGTATTTCCATTACCTGACCAATGCCTTTATGAGTCAAGCTTAATATAGAACGATGAACAAATCCAAGACGGTGAAACCGTCTTATTTTTTTTGCTTTCTAGGCGTGATATTGTGATATTTGTCACAAATTTATTGATTTTTAGCGTTAAACGGGGTGTATAATGTGATTATTGTCACACTGCGGTCCTTAAATTTTTGACAGAATAGATGTAATGAATGGGGAGAAGGAAGGGGAGAAATATGGATACAGTAATGCTGTCGCGTATACAATTTGCGTCGACGACGATCTTTCATTATTTCTTTGTACCGGTGTCGATTGGTCTGGCACTGCTGATTGCGATTATGGAAACGATGTACGTCAGAAAAGGCAATGAAGAGTACAAAAGAATGGCGCAGTTCTGGGGGAAGCTTTTCCTGATTAACTTCGCAGTGGGTGTAGTAACAGGAATTCTGCAGGAGTTCCAGTTCGGAATGAACTGGTCGGACTATTCACGCTTTGTAGGTGATGTGTTCGGAGCACCGCTGGCGATTGAAGCGCTGCTGGCCTTCTTCCTGGAATCCACGTTTATCGGATTATGGATTTTTGGCTGGGACAAGGTTTCCAAGAAGATTCACCTGCTGGCGATCTGGATGGTTGCACTGGGAACTACCCTGTCGGCGTTCTGGATTCTCACAGCGAACTCTTTTATGCAGCACCCTGTCGGTTTTGCCATAAATAATGGCCGGGCTGAGATGAATGATTTCCTGGCGCTGATTACAAATGGACAATTACTGGTTGAATTACCGCATACCCTGCTCGCCGCCTATGCAACGGGCGCGTTCCTGGTGACCGGTATCAGTGCATATAAAATGCTGAAGAAGCAGGATGTGGCTTTCTTCAGAAGATCGTTCGAAATTGCGGCGATAGTCGGTATCGTCTCTTCGGTGGGTGTAGCCGTTGCCGGACATGCTCAGGCACAGTACCTGGTCGAAACACAGCCGATGAAAATGGCCGCTTCTGAAGGACTCTGGGAAGACAGCGGAGACCCGGGGGCATGGACGGTTACTGCTTTTATCGATCCTGTAAATAAAGTGAATACCGGGGAAATCAAGATTCCTTACCTGCTGAGTTTCCTCTCCTACAGTGAATTCTCAGGCAGCGTCAAAGGAATGAATACCCTGCAGGCTGAATATGAACAACAGTATGGTCCCGGGAATTATATTCCGCCTGTGCGCACTACGTTCTGGAGCTTCCGGATCATGGTTGTTGCAGGCTCGCTCATGGTCGTACTTGGCCTGTATGCGATGTATCTGATGTGGCGTAAAAAGATGGAACGTCCGAATACCTGGTTTATGCGGTTCATGTTCTGGGGGCTCTTGCTTCCGCCAATCGCTAATACTGCGGGCTGGATTATGACCGAAATCGGACGTCAGCCTTGGACTGTATTTGGCCTTATGACGACAGAAGACAGTGTATCCCCTAACGTTTCGGCGGGTTCGATCCTGTTCTCGGTAATTACTTTTAACGCCATCTATGCCATATTGGGTATTGTATTGATCGGTTTGTTTGTCAAAGTTATCAAAAAAGGCCCTTATCACATGGATCACGATCACGGTGAATCACATGATCCGTATAGCAAGGAGGGAACAACGCATGCTTTCTCTTAATGAATTATGGTTTGTACTGATTGCGGTCTTATTTATCGGATTCTTCTTTCTGGAAGGCTTTGACTTCGGCGTAGGAATGGAAACACAGATCCTGGCCAAGAATGATACGGAGCGCCGGGTGCTGATTAACTCGATTGGACCTTTCTGGGATGCCAACGAGGTATGGCTGCTGACAGGGGCAGGGGCGATGTTCGCCGCTTTCCCGAACTGGTATGCCACGCTGTTCAGCGGATTCTATATTCCGTTCGTCTTCGCCCTGCTGGCGCTGATTGCCCGCGGTGTAGCCTTTGAATTCAGAGGCAAACGCGATTCACTGGCCTGGAAAAGAACCTGGGACGCCTGCATTTTCTTCGGAAGCTTCCTGCCGCCTTTCCTGCTTGCCGTTGTATTCGCCAGCTTCATCAAAGGGCTGCCGATTGACGGGGATATGCAGATGTATGCCGGATTCTTCGATATCGTAAATGGTTATACAGTAGTAGCCGGACTCACGGTTGTCATGCTCTGCCTGGTCCATGGGCTTATGTTCACTACGCTGCGCACCGTTGGCGATCTGCAGGTACGGGCACGCAAGCTGGCCCAGAAGCTGCTGCTTCCGCTGGCTGCATTGCTCCTTGCTTTTGTAATCATGACTTATTTCATGACAGATGTATTTGAACAACGCGGAGCCCTGCTGCTGGTGCTGGTAGTTCTGGGGATTGCCGCTTATGTACTGTCCGGTTATTTCATGAGCATTAAGAAGGACGGATGGGCTTTCGGCATGACGGGAGCGGTAATGGCTCTGTCGGTTCTTTCAGTCTTCGTTGGATTGTTCCCGCGGGTTATGATCAGCTCGATTGATTCGGCGTTTAACTTAACGATCACGAATGCTGCATCCGGACATTACTCACTGAAGGTTATGACCATTGTGGCGCTGTCACTGCTGCCGTTCGTGCTCGGCTATCAGATCTGGAGTTATTTCATCTTCCACAAACGGGTTCACGAGAAGGAGCATCTTGAATACTAATGGATAAAAATTTGCTTGGGTACAAAGGAGTTAAGCCGGTCTTTCTGATCGTGGGCTTCCTTACCCTGGTGCAAAGCCTGTCCATACTGCTGCTGGCGAAATCGCTGGCAGAGGTAGTCTCTGCGCTGTTTGCGGGAGAACCGCTGAAGGAACAAGGGGCGACTATGCTCTTGTTCCTTCTTGCGTTTCTTGTACGCCATGCCTGCGCAATGCTGATGAGCCGGGTTTCTTACCGTTTTGCGGAGAATACCGGCAGCAGCATGCGGAGACAAATGATGGACAAGCTGTTCGAACTGGGGCCAAGGCTGGCAGGTGACCGGGGAACGGGGACACTGGTTACCATTGTACTTGAAGGGGTAACCAAGTTCCGTACGTACCTTGAACTGATTATTCCGCGGATGGTGGGCATGGGCGTTACGCCGTGGCTGCTGCTCGTGTATATCTATATGCTGGATACATCAAGCGGGGTCATTCTGACCTTAACGATGCCGATCATCATTGTCTTTATGATTCTGATCGGGATGACGGCCCGCAAGCAGATGGACCGTCAGCTGAAATCGTACCGGACGTTGTCCAACCACTTTGTGGATTCACTGCGGGGACTGGAGACGCTGAAGTTTCTCGGACGCAGCCGTAGTCATAGCGAGAGCATTGCTGCTGTCAGCGACCGGTACCGCTCAGCTACGATGCGTACGCTTCGAGTAGCTTTTCTGTCTTCGTTCGCGATGGACTTCTTCACGATGCTGTCTGTTGCGTCCGTCGCCGTGAGCCTCGGCCTGCGGCTGATTAATGAGGAGATGACTCTGGTCACCGGGCTGACGATTCTGATTCTGGCACCTGAATATTTCCTGCCGGTTAGGCTGGTTGGTGCTGACTTCCATGCAACCCTGGACGGCAAAGAAGCCGGAGAAGCAATGAAGGATATCATCGACCGGGAAACCGTCAAGGCCGTGGCTCTTGAGGCTGACGGTAATAAGACTGTTCAGCCGCTTCAGTCAGGGACCTTCGGCTGGAAGCCGGACAGTGTGCTGAAGCTTGAGCAGGTAGGCGTCCAATATGAAGCAGACGGCATCTCTTCGCTGGCAGATGTGAGCCTGGAAGTGACAGGCGCCGTGAAGATTGGGATTATCGGGGAGAGCGGGGCCGGCAAATCGACGCTGGTCGATATTCTGGGCGGATTCCTGCACCCTACCTCCGGCAGCATCGTCATTAACGGGAACCGGGTCAGTGCGCTGACCGATGAGGAATGGCACAGACAGACTGCGTATATCCCGCAGAAGCCGTATATCTTCAGCGGAACGCTGGCAGATAATGTGCGGTTCTATTATCCGGAGGCGTCAATGGAAGACGTGGCTTCGGTAGTAGAGGCGGCCGGATTATCGAAGCTTGTCTCGTCCCTTCCGAACGGACTAGATGAAATGATTGGCGGCGGCGGACGCTCACTCAGCGGCGGACAGGAACAGCGTGTTGCGCTGGCCCGGGCATTGCTGAGCAGCCGTCCGGTGATGCTGCTCGATGAGCCGACGGCCCATCTTGATATTGAGACTGAATATGAGCTTAAGGAAACGATGCTTCCGCTGTTTGAGGGGAAACTGGTGTTCCTGGCGACCCACCGGCTGCACTGGATGATCGACATGGATCTGATTATCGTGATGCAGAAGGGCAAGGTAGCTGAGGTTGGTACGCACCGCGAACTGATTGAGCGCAAGAGTGCCTATTATGAGCTTATTCAAAGTCAACTGGAGGGAATCCATTGAAACGTGAAGGATGGTTTGCTCCCTATGCTTCTGCTTACTTCTGGCGGTTCCTGCTGATCATTGCCCTGGGGGCGCTGACGATCTTCTCGGCTTCGTCCCTGATGTACACCTCGGGTTTCCTGATCTCCAAAGCCTCCATACCGCCGGAAAATATTCTAATGATCTATGTGCCGATTGTCGGCGTGCGCACCTTCGGGACAAGCCGCGCTGTGATCCACTATGTGGAGCGGCTGGTAGGTCATGATACCATTCTGCGGATTCTCTCGAAGATGCGTATCCGGCTGTACAACATTCTGGAGCCGCAGGCGCTCTTCCTGTCTTCGCGCTTCCGCACCGGAGATATTCTCGGGATGCTGGCGGACGACATCGAGTATCTGCAAAATGTATATCTGCGCACCGTATTTCCGAGTATTATCGCACTGCTGATTTATGCGGCAGCGGTGATTTCACTGGGTACGTTCGATTTGGCTTTTGCCCTCTTAATGGGGCTATATATGCTGGTGCTGGTAGTCGTGCTGCCGCTGATCTCGCTGCTGCTGACGCAAAGCCGCCAGCGGCAGGTGAAGCAGGAGCGCAACCGGCTCTACCAGAAGCTGACCGATGCTGTGCTCGGGATGGGCGACTGGATGATTAGCGGACGGCAGGCGCAGTTCGTGGCAACCTATGAGGCGGACGAGGCCAAAGTCGCCCGTACGGACGGGGCGCTGCGCAGCTGGTCGCGCCTGCGTATGTTCATCGGCCAGGCCGTTGTCGGACTTGGCGTGCTCTCGATGCTCTACTGGGCGGCAGGACAATTTGCGGACGGCGCCATTGCCGGGACGCTGATTGCAGCGTTCGTGCTGGTTGTGTTCCCTGTTGCGGATGCCTTTCTGCCGGTCTCCGAGGCCGTCGAGAAAATTCCGCAGTACCGCAATTCCCTGGAACGCTTGAACGGTGTGGAAGCGGCGAAGGAGGCTGTGCCCCATCCAGCGGCAGAAGCCAAGAGTGCAGAGGCTGCGGCTCTAGCCGCCGCTGCCATGCAGACGATTCAGGCATCCGGTCAGACTCATATCGAATTGAAGTCTGCAGGATACCGCTATGCAACGGGGGATGACTGGTCAATCCAGAATCTGACCCTGGGCATTCCGCAAGGCCGGAAGATTGCGGTCATTGGCCGCAGCGGAGCCGGCAAATCCACGCTGCTGAAGATCGTGCAGGGCGTGATCACGCCAACTGTCGGCTCGGCAACGATTAACGGAGTTGACGCAGTTGCCTACGGTGAGCAGATTCCGCAGCTCATTG
>NZ_LN831199.1:573010-586378 GCF_001368795.1 Paenibacillus ihuae | reverse complement strand
CTGGATACGCTGATCTCTTCGCTGCCCGAAGGCTACAATACACCGGTGCGCGAGGCCGGGCAGCGCTTCTCCGGCGGCGAACGCCAGCGGATAGCCCTGGCCCGGATTCTGCTGCAGAACACGCCGGTGGTTGTGCTGGATGAGCCGACGGTAGGCCTTGACCCGCGCACGGAGCGCGAGCTGCTGGCCACCATGTTCGAGGCTATGGCAGGCAAGACGCTGATCTGGGTCACACATCATCTGGTAGGCGCAGAACAAATGGATGAAGTGATTTTTATGGAGAACGGCCAGGTGGAAATGCGCGGCACCCATGCCGAGCTAATGGACAGGGAACCGCGCTACCGCAAGCTGTATGAGCTGGACCGGCCAAGCGCGTTTATGAGTGCAGCCCCCGGGGAATAAATATAGAACACCAAAAAGCTCTTTCTGTCCGGTTGTGGACAGAGAGAGCTTTTTTGAAATATAAGAATCTATGTGTATTTCGTTTCTTCTTCCTGTTATAAACCGTACCTTTCCACTACCCAATCTTTAAACATAGCGTAATCTTTCTCTACCTGTCCGGCATAACTGTAAGCCCACTCTGCAATGTACCGGGCAAAGGCATCAGGATCGGGGCCCATGGCTTTGGAAATCTCCTGCTCGCTATGATAGCCAAGGATTCCTTTGTCGACGTCGGCATCAGCGCGGGCATGCATTTTGGCGGTCAGGCTGCCCATCACCTCCAGCACCCGGATCAATTCCCCGGAGTCAGTAATATCCTCTAGCTTGAGTCTTTTTTTGTACGGGGAACGCTCCCTGACATAGAAGTCCCGGCCGCCCAGCGTCAGGAAGCCAAGGTAGGGATCAGCTTTGTGGTGCATGGCCTGCTGGGTAGCGGATACCCGTTTGCCCTGATGGGTAAAGGATTGCCAGAACGACTCCGAATACGGCATGAAATAGGCGGGAACCGGTGCGCGGACCTCTTTTACTTCCAGTACGGTATCATCCTCGCCAGCCTGCTCCAAACCGCCCTCGATTAGAATATAATAGCGGTCCAGTCCAATCGATGCCGTTCCCGAACCGCGTTTGACCGCAATGTCCTTGATCCGGAAATGCTCCTCATTCAGTCTGCGTGTGACCACCGTCTGCGTATAGAAGCTCCAGGCTTGTTCAAGCTCGGCCTGCTCGGCAGCACCGGGAATCAGCAGCTCGGAGGTCTCCAGGAACACCCGGCTGCTCTGCATTTGGGCGGTAACCCTCTCCAGAAAGTGGCTCTGCCGGCGCTTTTCCAGCTTGCGGAGCAGCTTCTTCACCGGCCCTTTGGCGGTATCCTCATTGATGACGAAGTTAGCGGGATTGTCTTTGCCTTGGGCGAAGCGGCGGATTTGCCGGGAATAGGCTGCTGCGTAGCTCTCAATCAACTTGTGCTGCTCCGCATCGCTGTAGCCAAGCTGCCTGCCGACAAGGGCAATACTGACCGCCATGCGCAGCAGATCGTAGAGATAAGAGCCGACATACCCTTCGTCAAAATCATTCACGTCATAGACGATATCCCCGTCTTCACTGCGGAAGGCACCGAAATTCTCGAAATGCAGATCCCCTTGAATCCAGGTAGGACGGGCGGGCGAGCTATGGTAAGGGAAGTACTGCCTGGTCGTATCAAAATAGAACAGATAAGCGCTCCCGCGGTAGAATGAAAAGGCGCTCTGTGCCATTTTGCCGTATTTCTCCGACCGGTTGACCGGGCTTAGGGCCATAATACCGCCGTCGAACTCATCAAAAATCGAAATTAGCAGATCTCTGCGCAGCTTTGAGCGTGTGCGGATGACCCCTTCAGTAATGGACTGATTGACCATGAGCGGTGCTCCTTTCCGGATAGTATGATTATATCTATTATTTCCATGGACCTCCAAATTTGCAAGCGTGATATAATTGAAGAGTTAAGGAGAGGGTTAAAAATGCAGTTAACATGGGAATTGGACTCGATTTATCCTTCGTTTCAGTCAGAGTTGTTTCAGCAGGACCGCAGGCATGTGGAGACACTTGCCGGGGAGCTGAGTACTTGGTCAGCCTCGCAGTTACATAATGGACAAGATGTCGCCGGAGTGATGGAACAGTTCCTTAGACAATATAATGCTTACAAAAGCATCTATCTCCGGTTGTTCAGCTTCGCCGAATTAAGCTTCAGCGCCGACAGCAGTCATACGGAAGCGATGAATCTGATGGACGAGCTGGAGGAGGTTACCCTTGGCGCAGGAGAAGCCTTAGTAAGCTTCAGCAAATGGCTGGCCAGAATCCATCCGGATATGCTGGAGACAAGTATCGCTTCCAGTGCCTATCTTGAGCAGCATAGCTTCTATCTGTGTGAGCTGCAGGGCAGATCTCAGCATTTGCTGAGTGAAGAAGGTGAAGCCGTGATTGCCCGGATGCAGGCTACCGGCTCGAAAGCTTGGGAACGCCTGTATATGCGGACGTTGTCCACCCTGCGGACAGATGTGGAGCTGGACGGGAAAATGCAGAGTTTGTCGCTGGCTGAGCTGCGGAATCTCGTCTATGACCCGGATGCAGCGGTACGGAAGGCGGCGGCAGAAGCCGAGCACCAAGCATGCCGCAGTGTAGCGGAACAAAGCGCAGCGTGCATCAATGCCGTATGCGGTGAGGCAGCGGCGGTCTATGAATTGAGAGGCTACGCTTCACCGCTGCATAAAGTGCTGGCCGCTTCGCGGATGGATCAGGAGACATTGCAAGTAATGCTGCAGGCGATCCGGGAGAGTCTGCCGGTATTTCACCGGTACTATGCCAAAAAAGCTGAACTGCTGGGTTATCCCGGGCAGCTGCCGTTTTATGATGTGTTTGCGCCAATAGGCGGGGAGTCTCCGGCTACCATCTCTTATGCCGAAGCACAAGCGATGATTATTAACGGCTTCAGCAGGTTTAGCAGTGAGCTTGGCGGATTCGCCCGCAAGGTGTTCGAGCAGCGCTGGATCGATGCCGAGCCGCGGAGCGGCAAAGGGAATTTCGGCATGTGTGTTGATATTTTCCCGATCGGGGAGAGCCGGATGATCACGAGCTTTAACGGCAATTATATAGATGTGAGCGTGCTGGCCCATGAGATCGGACATGCCTACCACAGCAGCCGTCTTGCCGGGCAAAGTATGGTCAACACGGAATATCCTGTGCCGATTGCGGAGACGGCGTCGATTTTTTGCGAGAGTCTGATAGGCTATGAACTGCTGCAGTCTGCACCCGCCGGGGAAGCGGATGCTATTCTGGAACGGGGACTGTCGGATGCCGGGTATTATATTGTAGATTTCTATGCCCGGTATTGTTTTGAGAGCAGGCTGTATGCCCGCAGGAAATCCGGACCTCTCTCCGTGGACGAGCTGAATGCGCTGATGCTGGAATCGATGCATGCCGCATACGGCGACAGTGTACTGCAGGATTCGATTCATCCATACCAGTGGATCAGCAAGGCCGGGTATTACATGTCAGGCAATGAATTCCTGAATTTCCCGTATTCCTTCGGGCTACTGTTCTCCAAGGGGCTCTTTGCGCAGTACAAGAAGCGGGGAGCAGACTTCGTAAGCCGCTATGAGCAGTTCCTCTCGGCAACCAGTACCCGGAGTATCGCAGATGCCGCGAAGCTGATGGATATTGATGTACATTCCCTGGCGTTCTGGCAGGATGCGCTCATGCTGATTGCCGGGGATACCACGAAGTTTACAGGACGGGAATAAAGCTGGATTTTTACGCTGTGGAAGGTTCCTTTTTACGGGGAAGTGTGGTAGAACAGTAGTAGAAGTATACACCGCAGCGGCACAGAAAGGGATGCTTGATTGAATGTACGTAGTATGTAAGGAACACGTAGAGCTGGCCATCGACAAATTTGTGGACGAGTACGAGGATGCACCGGATGTTGTGGATCTGAAGGAGACCGAGTTCTCGGACTGGGACCCGCCGGCGAAATGTGCGGAATGTGAGAAGAATGCGGAATATCTGGTGGTCTAAAGGACTGCTGTAACTTAAAAACACCCTGCAGCCGTGAGAGCGGTCTGCGGGGTGTTTTGGTGTGTTTATGATACATTATGCGTCTGCTGCATCGGCCATATCGGCTAGCGAGCTGCTGCGGTTGTTGCCGCGCCGGTAGGCAACTGCTGAGACAATGGCAATCAGAGCGGCAATCGACAGCCCCCAGTAGATGTTGGAGTAGGCCGTGGAGAGCGGCAATCCGCGCTGCCATTCCAGGGCGCTCGCGGCCATCGCCACGCTGAACGCTCCACTGAAGAATTGCAGCAGCTGGAACAGCCCCATGCCGGAGCCGATCTGCGAAGAAGGCAGAATCCGCGAGATTTCATTCGATACGCTGCTGGACAGCACGGTAAAGGACAGGCTCATAATCATGTAGACCAGCATGACGGCTATCCAGGACTGTCCGGCGAAGAGAGCGAACAGCACGGTTGCCGCCAGCACCAGCAGCGGGGCGAAGCGCAGGATGCCGGCATTGCCATAGCGGTCGATGATCCGCCCCACGGTGCGGGAGACGAAGATCGCCAGCAGTGAGCCGGGGAAAATCACCAGCCCGGCATGGCTGGCGCTGAAGCCGAAGCGATGGGTCAGAATCTGCGGCAGCAGGAACAGGGTAGCGAAGCTGCACAGGTAGGAGGCGATCCCGACCAGCGCCAGCACGAGATACGAGCGGTTGCGGAACAGCGCTGGCATCACGAACGGATCGGGTGTGCTGCGGATGCGGCCTACGAATAAGGCAATCGCGGCCATACCGGCGATCAGGGCAACCCACAGGCCGCTGGTCAGGAACAGCAGCAGGCCTGTGGTGCCGACGCCGAGGAACACTCCGCCAAGCACATCAAATGTGCCGCGGGCAGGCACTTCTCTGGGCAGCAGGAACAGGAACAATGGTACCAGCAGCAGAATGGCTGCCGTTACTGCGAACAGCCAGTGCCAGCCGAGATACTCGACAATGGAACCGCCTGCGACCGGGCCAAGGCCCAGTCCCAGCGAGACGGCGGACATGATGGTCGCCATCGCTTTGCCGCGGCGGGCCTGCGGGACATAACGGGTGAACAGAACAAGTGACAGAGACATAACCGCCCCTGCACCTGATGCCTGCAGAATGCGCACGATAAGCAGGAAGATAAAGTTAGTGCTGAAAAAGCCGGCTATAGCCGCAAACCCCAGTGTAAGCAGGCCGATGATCAGCAGACGCCGGATCGGCAGGAAATCAGACAGCCGGCTGTATGTGATCGAAGCGATCGAGAACATAATAGAATACCCGGTAACAATCCAGGAGGCGGATGCAGCTGTGATGCCGAAGGCCTCGGTCACATCAGGCAGCGCCAGATTGAACATAGCCGTATTCATAATGACAAGTACTACAGCGACACTGAACAGCAGGGTCAGCAGCCCTTCGCGTGGAAGAGTGGCTTCCACTGCAGCGTTTGAATTGCCTGCATGATCCTCAGAGGTATGTAATGAGCTCATGTGATTGCCACTCCTTTATTTCTAATGTTTAATAGTTCGATTACTTACGAACAATTGAAATATAGCATGCACTGATGTAAAATGCAATTAGGAAGATGCAAAATTACAAAGAAATTTAAGTACTCATCTGTATTTCAAAGGAGTCTTTTATATGAAGCTGCTTCATCATCCGGACCGCAAGGACCTCCAGCTGGCATCTGTGCTGTATGCGCTTAGCGATCCGATCCGTTTATATGTAGTGTCAGAAATCCGCAAGCATGGCGAGCAGGCCTGCAACAGCTTTAAGGTGCCGATTGCTAAATCCACAATGTCCCATCATGCCCGGACGCTGCGCGAAGCGGGCGTGGTCTATACACGGGCGCAGGGCACCCAACGTATTCTGTCGCTGCGCACCGATGACCTAAACGAGCGTTTTCCCGGCCTGCTGGATTCTGTCCTACAGGCATATGACTCCTCAGAACAGCCCGAGCTGTTTGCCGAGCAGGAGGAAGGGCTGGAATAGCAGGAAGAACAAAATCAACTAGAATGGCTGAGATAAGGCGGGTTCCGGTTTATTCTTACCCGGAAATATGGTAAACATAAGAGGATATCAATAAGCGGAGAGGACGTAACGGATACGTCCTTTTGCTGTTTCTACAGAGGAACAACGAAGGCCGGGCAGAGGACATGCATAGGGTTACGGACATTCCCAGCGGCACGATGTTTATATAGGGTTATCCCACAGGAGGAAAATATGTTCATTCAAATCATCGGCGTAGGCAAATTGAAGGAAAAATATTTGGTGAGCGGCATCGCGGAGTACGCCAAGCGATTGACCCCCTACCTCAAGTTCCAGATGATTGAGGTGGCGGATGAGAAGGCTCCGGACAATCTCAGCGATGCTGAGGTTGTCCAGGTGAAGGTGCGCGAGGGCGAGCGTATCCTCGCGCACATCAAGAGCGAAGCGCATGTCATTGCGCTCGCGATCGACGGCAAGCTCTGGAGCTCCGAGGAGCTGGCCGCTGAAATCGACCGGCTCGGCACCTACGGGACGAGCCATGTCGTCTTCGTCATCGGAGGCAGCCATGGCCTCTCCGATGACGTCATGCGCCGCGCCCAGCAGCGCATGAGCTTCGGCCGCATGACGCTGCCCCATCAGCTCATGCGGCTGGTGCTGGTGGAGCAGATTTATCGTGCGGTGAAGATAAATCGGGGAGAACCGTACCATAAGTAGGGCGAAATCTGTGGTAGGCGCAATCCCCAAGCATAGCCACCTTAATCTAAGGATCATAAGTAACGGCAATTTTTTGTGGAGAAGCCAGCAGGAGCGTTGCACTGTAATTGTTAACTGCGATTTCACCCATATATCAACGGGGTTATGAACTATTCCATGGGCGGGTTCATACATCGGTTATGTATGATTATTGCAATGGAGGGATTCGCGCATGAATAATATGATTCCATCAACTGTAATGCCCCAAATGAACATGAGCATGAATCAGCCGATGTATCCAATGCCGAACATGAACCAGCCGATTCAGGTCGTAGTCGTTGAGCCTTACGTGTACGCAGCCGTAAGCAGTCTGATCGGAAAAAGAGTGGTTCTCGATACGGTTCGGGGATCAGTGAGCGGAATGGTGGTTGATGCAAAACCAGATCATGTCGTGATTCAAGAAAGGGATTCGACCTTCTTTGTTCGCTTGTGCGAGGTTGTTTGGATCATGCCGGAAACCGGCAAATAAGATATAATAGCATAATAAAGCGGCTGCCGCTGATGGCCCCAAGCCATGACTGCAGTCGCTTATTTATCTTTATTCGTGGTGCTGGGACCTATGCCACAGCAAGGATGAATCTATAACTTGCCGTTACAGACAGCGCGGAGAACCATATATTAGTGAGGCGAAAATCTGAATGAACTCTGTTCTGGAGGTATCTCTCTTATGGAATTATATAAAGAACCTATTGTTTATAACGATCCTTTGCTTCGTATTCAAATCCGCAGCTTTCATACGACGGTAATCTGTCAGCATGGGTGGCATTTCCATCCGGAGCTAGAGATTATTGCTGTACGATCTGGAACAATGGAAATTCACACACCTGAAGAAGTTTATCAATTGCGAGCGGGGGATGTGTTAATTTTGGGTTCTTGCCACCCCCATCTTGATTTGAGAAAACCAAATCAAGTGGTTGATTATGTGGTCATCCAATTCGAGCTGGGGGCATTCTTAGATTCCAACATGCTCCCTTTTCTTTATTTGTTTCAGGAATCATTGATGCCTTTGGTCAAGTTAAACTCGTTGTTTCGAGACAATGCGGAACTGAGGAAACAATTTTACACGACCGTACTAGAATTGCATAGGGAACATGAACAGAGGCAAAGAGGCTATGAGATGGCTATTAACTATTTAGTAAAGAAGAGTCTCTTTTTATTATTACGTCATGACAATGAGGGGAAGCTAGATCACAACCGATCGATGAACTATGCCAAGCTAAAGCTAGTTTTCGATTATGTGGAGGCGCATTTATCCGATAAAATAACGGTGGAGCAGGCAAGTCTTCTCGTTAATTTCAGCTATACGTATTTCCTTAAATATTTTAAACAAACCCTGGGTATGACGTTCACTGACTATGTCATTCATCGCAGAATCAAATATGCAGAACGCTTGCTTCTGACCGAGGATCTCAGTATTGCTCAAATTGCCGAGCAGGTCGGCTTGCCGAATATATCGCACTTCTACAAGCTGTTTAAACGAATTCATCATTGTTCTCCTAAAAGCTTTAAAGACACCATTCATGGTAGGAGCGGATGAACACAACAGAATAGCATCATGATGGAGTGGTATCGGGTATTGGAAGCCTATTTCAATACGGATACGATAGAAGAAGAGAATTTATAAAAAATCTTCGAGGTGACTCTATATGGTGCAAGAAGTAGCGTATGCAAGGAAATGGTGGAAAGAAAGTGTCGTGTATCAAATTTACCCGAGAAGTTTCATGGATACTAATGGGGATGGCATTGGAGACCTTCAAGGGATTATTTCAAAGCTGGATTATCTCCACGATTTAGGTGTTGACGTGATTTGGATCTGTCCGTTCTACAAATCGCCAAACGATGATAACGGTTATGATATCAGCGATTATTATGCGGTATCCGAAGAGTTCGGAACGATGGAAGACTTTGGCCAATTGTTGGACGAAGCGCATCGCAGGGGCATCAAAGTGATCGCCGATCTCGTTTTAAACCATACCTCGGACGAACATCCTTGGTTCGTAGAAGCCCGTGCATCCAAAGACAGCCCTAAACGGGACTATTATATTTGGAGAAAAGGAAAAGAAAACAATGAGCCGCCATCGAACTGGGGATCATTCTTCGGAGGTTCTGCATGGGAATATGATGAACAATCGGATGAGTATTATTTGCATATTTTCAACCGAAAGCAACCGGATCTGAATTGGGAGAATCCGCTTTTAATAGAGGAGCTTCATCGCATGGTACGATGGTGGCTGGATAAAGGCTTGGATGGATTTCGTATCGATGCGATCAATCATATCGTCAAGATGGACGGTTATCCGGATGCAGAAGCGCCGGCTCATGAGAAAATCGTATCCGCGCATCATTACTTCTCGAATCTGCCCAAGGTACACGATCATATTCAACATCTTCATCACGAAGTGTTCCGTCACTATGACATCATGACCGTCGGGGAAGCGGCTAACACGGGTCCGGAAGAAGCTTTGTTGTATGTAGGCGAAAATCGAGACGAGCTTAATATGGTCTTTCACTTTGAGCATATTAGCATGGACAATAACAATAAAGGTCTTGAAAGCTGGGAAAAGACGCCTTGGCAGTTGTCTGAACTCAGAGAGATTTTAAATCAATGGCAAACGAAATTACACGCCAAAGGATGGAATGCTAACTTCTGGAGCAACCATGACCAACCGCGAGCAGTTTCCCGTTTTGGAAATGATCAAGATTTCCGTATCGAGTCCGCGAAGCTATTGGCAACCCTGATGTTTCTGCTGGAAGGTACTCCCTATATCTACCAAGGGGAAGAAATCGGCATGACGAATATTAAGTTGGATGCCATCGATGACTATCGAGATAGCGTGACCCATCAATTTTATCGCCTGGCACAGAAGGAAGGTTGGACGGAGAATCGGATCATGAGGGCTATCCACCAATCCAGCAGAGACAACGCCCGAACGCCCATGCAATGGAATGACCATCCGCATGGCGGGTTCACAACCGGAACGCCGTGGATTCAAGCGAATCCCAATGCGAGCTGGATCAATGTAGGGGAAGGGAGAAAGAACCAAACTCCATCTTGAACTATTACAAGCAACTGATTGCACTTCGCAAACAACATCTCGTTGCTGTGTATGGCAAATACGAACCCCTTCTCCCTGACCATTCATCCATTCTGGCCTTTACCAGGACGTTAGGAAATAAACAATTGATCGTAGTTATGAACTTCGCAGCCACATCGGTACACGTGGAGGTTCGAAAGGTTCTAGCTGACCCATCCATTCAATTACTGTTATCCAATGTAGATTCAAATACGCATGAAACGCTGGCTGAGGAACGCCTTTTGCCCTATGAGTCAAGAGTCTACTTAAGGGAGGTCATCCCGTGCTAACTAAATCTCCAACAAAGGGAACGAAAGGTGTACGATTTGTTTATTATACGGATACGCCTGTTGATAGCGTTGCCTTAGCAGGGACCTTTAATAATTGGAACGGCGATCGAAATTACATGAACAGAATGGAAGATGGGACCGGTTGGGAAATTGAATTACCTATTTTTAAGGGAAGGCATCTTTACAAATTCGTGGTGAACGGGGAAGCATGGATTTTAGACCCGCTCAATCCAAGTGTGTCGGAAGATGCGCAGAATAACTCGGCGATTACGGTAACCGAAGATGGCGATGTGCTCATTCGAACGAATGATATATCAATAAGTCATCCGGGGTATATGTATGAGAACTTTATGGCACTTCCTAGTCCGGAATGGATTAAAAAATCGGTTATTTATGAGTTGCATCTCCGTGCGTTCACGGACACCGGTTTCCGAGGACTAGCTGACAAGATAAGCTATTTCAAAGAGCTGGGAATTAATACGCTTTGGCTGATGCCGTTCAACGAAGTGGGTCAAGAACGCAGGATCGGTACATACGGCGACCCCTATGCGGTAAAAGACTTTTATTCGATTGACCCGGCATTCGGAACGAAAGAGGATGTATTGTTCTTTATGCGCAAATCCCATGAGAACGGGATCCGAGTCATTCTGGATTGGGTCTTGAACCGCGCCAGCGCAGATCATATTCTGACGAAAAGTCATCCGGAATATTTTACGCACAATGACCAAGGGGAAATCTATTATGACGTGCCTCTTCGCGAATATTTTGCCGGACTAGAGTTTAGCAATCGCGACATGAGGCAGTATGTCATCGAGGCCATGAAATACTGGATTACCGAGTTTGATTTTGACGGCATTCGATTGGATGATTCGGACATAACCCCTTATGATTTCCTCACGGAGATCAAGCAAGCCTTGCAGGAAGTCAAATCGGATCTTATCCTGATCTCTCAGTCCTACGACGAATATCATCATCTTGAATCCTGTGATTTGACCTACAACGGCAATCCTCGCATTCTTATTCGTCAGATGATCGAGGGAACGATTACGCAGCAGGATTTCATCACGATCCATAACTCATACAAGTACAGCTTTCCTAAAAACGCGTTGAGGATGAATTGGCTTGAGGAGAAAGAACAGTCCAGAATCTACGAGTATTTAGGCGTGGAGCATGCCGGACCAGCTGCTTCGATCTTATTGACGCTCGAAGGCGTTCCCCTCGTCATGATGGGACAGGAATTTAATGAGAATACGATGGAAACATGGACGTCCTTATTCGATGAATATAAGACTCAACTGGGATTCATTTGATACACGGATGTTCGAGCACTATAAATTCCTGATCCATCTTCGAATAAATGAGCCGGCATTTTGGGCGGGTGAATTAGAGTTCGTACGTAACTCGGAAAAAATGGTGTTATCCTATATTAGGCAGCACGAAGGCGTCAAGTTTTTGGTTATCGTTAATTTGTCAGAGGATGCTGTGCTCGTTCATTTTGATGAGAAAGCCCATGTAGACGAATTTATCAAAGATAGGAGAAATATGCTCTATCGCACTGGAAGGGATGATCTTCACACCGAGAAAGATTCTTCGGCATTATGGGCGGATAGCTATGAAACAATAATATATAAAATAGATGAATGCAAGGAAGAGGGTGCTCTCTAAGATGTACCCGCAATTTGATTTGACTGACAAGATTGCCGTGATAACAGGAGCTAGTAGAGGGATCGGGTTTGGGCTTGCAAAAGCAATGGCTCACGCTGGCGCGAAGGTTGCTGTTGCAGCAAGAAACGGGGAAGAACTGGATCAATTAGTATCGGAAATCCGGGCTAACGGAGGCGACGCTGTAGCTTTTGCACTGGATGTTCAGGATGTTAAGGAGATCGATCTAGTAATACATCAGGTAAAAATGCACTTTGGAAGATTGGATATTTTAGTTAACAATGCCGGACTGGGCGACAATCATCCAGCAGTTGATGTTACAGAAGAAGATTGGGACAACATGATGGATGTTAATCTCAAAGGTTTGTTTTTCTGTTGTCAGTCGGCAGGGAAGATTATGCTTGCTCAGGGATATGGCAAGATCATAAATATGAGCTCACAGGCTAGTGTCGTTGGCATCGTAGATCACGCTGTATATTGCGCCTCCAAGGGCGGGGTTAATCAGTTGACGAAAGTTCTGGCATTGGAATGGTCTGCTAAGGGTGTGAATGTGAACGCAGTCGGGCCAACCTTTACATACACGCCAGGAAATTCAGATCGTCTGGATGATCCCGCTTATTTAGAAGGGGTACTGGCGAGAGTACCCAGCCGACGACTGGCTGAGATCAGCGATGTCGCAGGTGCGGTCATTTATCTGGCTTCGCCGGCAAGCGACATGGTAACGGGCGTCACGCTAATGGTTGACGGAGGGTGGACCGCGCAGTAAACGACTTAAGCCCGCATCACACACCAACGAATTGTGGGAGATAAAAGCAGCGGTTCACCGTTCACAACTTCTATATCAAATCTACTACGAAGGGCATCCAAATGGATGCCCTTACATTCGACGTTAGAGTGTTACGGTGAACCGTATCACAAGTAACGGCGAAAAAATTGTAAATTGGTTGGAAATGAAAAAAATACAACCTTTGAAATCAAAGCCTAGCAACTGAAGTGCCTCAGCTTGACCTGGAGCCCCTGGCGAATCTAGAAAAACAATGTGAGATGGGCGATGTATCGACACCTGACCATATTCACACACCACCTTACCCCACATTTAACAAGCCACACAAAGGAGAATGTCCATCGTAGGTGTTCTCTTTTTCATTACGCATGATATTCTATTGCTTCTCTTGCTACTTGCTGTGCATAGGCTTTACCCGAGCCGATAGATTGGTAATACGCCGCGCGTCAAAGTATCAATAAGCTCGATCACTACATCATGCTGTCCAACGCCAACGGTGACGGCTTCCTTAATCGTTTCTTTGAAAGCTGCTCCGTTATCACTATGGCTCAACCGTTTCTGTTTTCACTTTACAGTCTGACTCACATACTGAATCCTAGTAAGCCCGCGTCATATCCTCCATGCGCTGGGTCACAGCATCATGCTGCTCCATCGGGATAAACTCAAGGATAGCTATGGTGATGCAGCTCCATGTTACGGAGAACGTATCACAAGTAACTACAAATTTTTTTTAATTTAAGGGTATAAGGAGAAAAAAATGACTGAATTACTAGCTCCGGCGGGAAATATGGAGGCTTTAAAAGCTGCAATTTCTAATGGTTGTGATGC
>NZ_LN831199.1:570401-572984 GCF_001368795.1 Paenibacillus ihuae | reverse complement strand
AATATACTTAGGAATGCAAAAATTTGGTGCACGTGCATACTCATCTAATTTTGATTTAGAATCGTTAAAAGAGGCTGTTACATATGCGCACCTGAGGGACGTTAAAATCTATGTTGCAATGAATACCATCGTTTTTGAAAACGAAGTTGAAGAGATGAAAGAGCAGATAAACGAATTAAATAAAGTCGGTGTTGATGGCATTATCGTCCAGGACCTGACTGCTTTCGATTATATCGTTAAAAACTTTTCTGATATGGAAGCACATTGTTCAACTCAAATGGGAATAGACGATGTAGACGGAACTTTATTATTTAAAGAACTTGGTGCTAAAAGAGTTGTTCTGTCCCGCGAGGTTGAGACTGAAAAAGTAAAAGAGATCAAAAGAATCGCTGACATACCTTTAGAAATTTTCGTACACGGAGCTTTATGTGTATCTTATTCGGGAAACTGTCTAATGTCAGGATTACTCGGCAATCGATGCGCAAATCGCGGAAGATGTGTGGGTTCATGCCGTAAGGAGTATCAGCTAATCGATAAGACAACAGATACGTCTTTAGGGAACAGCTATATTCTATCTACTAAGGACCTAAACACAATCGATTACATCCATGATTTAAAAGAAATCGATTCTTTAAAAATAGAAGGCAGAATGAAAGCGCCTACGTATGTTGCTAATGTTGTATCCAAATATCGCATGGCCTTAGATCATAAAATAACCGAAGAAGATAAAGAAAATCTCAAAAAAACATTCAACAGGACATTTACTAAAGGATATTTGTTTCACGAAGATCGGAGAAATATTACAAACATTTCAAGACCTAATAACTTTGGGTATCCAATTGGAACCATCAGCAAGATCGATAAAGATCGTTATGAAATAACACTTACACGTACTTTGAATCAAAACGATACCATCCGAATAAGTCATAACAATGAAGATATTAATCTAACGGTTGCCAAACTGTACGATAAAGATGGCGGCTTAATTAACAAAGCAGATGTTGTCTGCTATATCAAAGTTACAGAAAAGTTGTCTACGGGAGATTTAGTATATAAAACGAAGGATTATTTTTATAACAAAGAATTAGAAGCATCACTGGAAAAAGAATTTAAGCGGTTTAACCTAGATATTAGAGTATATGCAAGTCCAGATTCAAAGCTTTTCATAGATGCAGAGGGCTTAGGCTTTCATTATTTATATGAGAGTGAGGAAATACTAGGCGAAGCCATTAATAATCCAACAACAAAAGACCAGGTAATCAAGCAATTTTCAAGATTAAATGATACGATATTCGAACTTAATCATGTGGATTACGAGGAATGCAATGCGTTTATTCCAGCTAAACTGTTAAATGCAGCAAGAAGAGATATTGTATTGGGCTTGTATGACTTAAAGCTTAACAGCCACAAGAAAAGAACCAAGGCTTTGGAAGCAAAAGAAAAAATAAGCTTTGCCCCTGTAAAACCATACCTTACGGCCTCTGTAACGACTAAGGAGCAGTATGATGCTTGCGTGAGCTGTGGAATTAAGGAAATCTATTTTAAAAACGTTGTTAGAAGAAATCAGAATGATTATAAGGAAAAAGAAGGGCAGCTGCTAATCGGAGGATATGGTGGAATTTATCACTACAGAGCAACGAATCCGTTTGTTACGGACTATTCTCTAAATGTTGTTAATGCTACTAGTTGCTATGAATTATATAAATTAGGTGCAAAACGAGTCACTTTATCTTATGAGTTGAATGAGAGCCAAATTGAAGATTTAATGAAAGCCTATTATGAAGAGAATGACGGCTATCCAGCACTGGAAATGATTGTATATGGCAAGGCTCCTTTGATGTTTACAAAATATTGTCCGATGAAAAAAATGAATCAATGCAGAATTTGCAAAACGAAGAGCTATGAGTTAAAAGATGAGCACGGAACGTTCCCTATCATTTCCCATAATGATTGTACAACGACTCTCCTTAATGGGAAGACGCTTAATCTTTTAGATGAGCTACCAAACATCAAAGGAATCGAGGCGCTCAGATTAAACTTCACAGTTGAATCAAAAGAGCAGGTTGTGAAAGTCATTAATATGGCGTCAGGTAAAATAAATGGCTCAATGAATAATGCTGTCTTTAATCAGGAAACAGACACAAGAGGACATTTCAATAAAGAGATTGTGTAGGTAGCCAAAGGGATGGTTTCTTGCGACATGATGGCGGGAGTGAAACCAACAGCGGCAGCGGTCAGATTATGGCGTACATAAATGCCCGGACGGCAGACTCTGCGATTGGGGTATTCCGCGTACAGAGTGTTATGGTGAAGCGTATTTATTTGATAATGCTCCGGTTAACTTTGGTAGTTATATTCAGGATTTGAAAGAGGTCATTGAACACAAAGAGTATTTGTTCTCTGGTGTTGGACTAATCGATCATTGCTGACCAGTATATCGCTGTCTTCCTTGCTAATCGTTCAGCTTAACATAAAAGAACAAGAAAGAGCCGCCCAGTACTGGGCGGCTCTAAAACTTGCCGCTTCAACCATCGCAGTGAACGTGTCAGAAGTAAGGAAAAGTCTTTTTGAGAGGCCGACGGG
>NZ_LN831199.1:565203-570266 GCF_001368795.1 Paenibacillus ihuae | reverse complement strand
TTTGCTACAACAGATATAAAAATAAAAAGCCGCTCCAGCTTATTTAGCAGGAAGGGCTTTATAAACGTAGTTAGAGTGAAATTAATGGATACAAGTTCTTTTTTTTTCGAAGATTTTCTTCCAAAAATCCGTTATAAACATGTTCTTCCGTTGAGTTAACATAATAGTTTTTAACTACTTGAGATAGTTTAAATCCAAAGTATTCTAGAAGTGGATTGAATTGATACACCTTACTATTTGACACTGTAATTATTGGACTATCGGTTTCAAGTATCTCTAAGCTTTTTTCGAGGAGTATTTTACCTAGTCCATTTTTTCTATACTTAGGAGATATTCGAATAGTGCATATTTTTTTTTCTATTTTAGTTTTTTTAGAATAGATACCCCTGAAAGTACTTGGTTATTGTATGCCATAATTATGTCCCGGCTACCTTTTTTTAATTCGGGTATTACCTTGGAGTAATACCAATTATCAAAACCTGGGTATTCTCTATTCAATGTAATTAATGAGTTATAAACATTTTCAACATGAAAATTAAGCTCTTTAGGGCTACTTTTGAAATCAGATATTAATATTAGACTGTTGTTATTCACTGGCTTCACCACCTTAAGTAATAATTCGCTATATAGTATTAGTTTCCTTCACGATTTGTGAAAAAGTTATTAATAAAACCACCCAAAGGCTCTGTAATGTGCTCTTTTATGGGGTCAGTAACTAAGTTATATATTATGGAAAGAATACCCAATGTAATGAGGTATATAATAACTTTTCTTAATGTCGACCTTTGAATTTTAAGTTTAACCAATGAATTATGTGATGAAACATCTTTAGCTTTCCAATGATAAGCAAGGATATTCTCTAAATCGTATTCCTCTTGTGTGTAATTATTCCAAATATCTTCTAATTGACGACAAGAATGGCCCTCTCCAGTGGAAATAATTTCATCTTGGGCGTTAGTCATTAAAAGAAAGTGAAGTTTTTCAATTTTGAACTCACCTTCTTCTTTAACTTTTTCAGACATAGACCTCTCATATAATCTTTTCTCATTGAATCTTAAGTCGACAACTTCTGTATATGCTAAAGCACTTTCAAATATCGAGCTTGCTTTAATTCTTTTAACCATACTGTTTAGAGCTGGAGAGTTAATTCTAAATCGATAGTAAAGAGGTTTATTTTTGGTTTTTAACTCTTCGGGTATTTTTATCGTAATCAAAGAACCACCGAATTTCTCCTCTATTGCACAATCTTCATTCTGTATGTCAAGCAAATATATAATAAACTCATCTGTCTCACCTTTGTTAATTAGAATTTGCTTAGGTTCTGTACCAATTTCAACTGTATAATCCTTATTGAATACTCCAATGATAAGATTTGTATGGTTTAAGAAAAATTCGCCTAGATCTAATATCTGTTCCTTATTAATTGTATAAGGTAAGAATATCTTTATTTCACTTACTTGACTAATTTCTGAGACTTTTAATCCAAAGTCAAGCAACATATAATTGTTTTCTGAATAGTTAAATAACTTAAGAAACCTATTTTTTCTTTTAGGTAGCTTCCACAAATTTATATGAACGTCAAGTTTTGGGACGGCAGATAGATCATTGTTCTTACACCAAATCGCATAGCTTTTCATATTATTAACTCCCTTAGAATCATATATTATGTAATTTGATATAATACATATACGTATGATTGACTACCGATTAAAACCTGTCCTTAAATTATTTATGATAATGTACAATTTAAATAGAGTCAATAAATTTCGTACTGAAGGGAATAGATGAAAATATGAAAGTTCTATTATCAATTAAACCGGAATTTGTTAAGAAGATATTTAGTGGAGAAAAAAAGTATGAATATAGGAAAAGTATTTTTAAAAGGGAGGTCGAATCTATTTTGGTATACTCTACTAAGCCGGTAGGGAAAATTGTCGGAGAAATCTTCATAGAGGAAATACTGATTGACGAACCAGAATCAATCTGGAAGGCTACAAGCGAACACTCTGGAATTAGTTATAACTTCTTCCGAGAATACTTTGAAAATAGAAATAAAGGATATGCCATAAAAATAAAAAAAGCTATATTATTTGATATTCCAATAGATCCTTTCCAGGATGATAAGAATTTTAAAGCACCTCAATCATATTGCTATATTAAAGAAAGAAGGGAATAGATAAATTATGAGAAATATTATATTCGTTGCAGGAATACACGGGGTAGGTAAAACCTCTTTTTGTAAAGAGATATCGGCACAATATAATATTAAGTCATTCTCTGCAAGCCAGCTCATTTCTAGCAAAACAAATATTGACTATTTTGAAAACAAAAAAGTCTCAAATATTGATGAGAACCAAAATATATTAATTGAAGCAATTAAAGAGCTTCGATTGCATAATAATTTATTTATTCTTGAGGGACATTTTTGCTTGCTAGATAAGCATGGTGTTATTAGCCGAATACCTAAGTCGACTTTTTTTAGCCTTCAAATTAAAGGGATAATAGTTCTTTCAGCGCCTATTGAAATTATATACTCAAGATTAAAAAATAGAGGTACAGAAGTTGTTAGTATAAGTTTTCTCAAGAAATTTTTAGAAGAGGAAATGATATACTCTCATGAAATCTCCAATATTCTAGACGTCCCTTACATCGTACACAATGATATAAACCCAACAAAAGAAGGTCTAGAATATTTCCTTCATGAGATAATTAAAAAATAGCAATTGCTGTGAATCGGCAAAAGTCCCCTTCAAGATACCGCATCATTCTGTAGTATAAATAAACTCGCAGGAGCCTGTTTGCGCATCATTCTAACGGAGGCCCCTGCCGCCGTTTCGGCAGAAGGGGCCAGTTCAAAAAAATGCTGTTGCACCTGCGGGTTGAATTCCAGTTCTATGCTTCGCATGTCCTTCGGGAAACCGAAGTGAATCTGCCTGATGACGCTCTGGAAGAACAAATTGATCGACCAGTATTAGTAAGTCATTCAGATTTCTCGATAGTCTAGATATCTTCCAGACTAACACAGTATCGAATCTTCCTTTTTCGCAATCTTTCAATAATCGTTGCAGTTCAGGTCGATCAGTATTTTTTCCGCTCTTGCCATTATCAATTTATTTTTCTGCTACGATTAGACTGTACATATCACAATATTTTCTTAGCGTTACTTCTTGCGCTTCTAAGCTGTATCCTTCTTTCGCTTGTTCTTCTGTGCTTACTCGAATGTAAAGAGCAGCTCTTGTTTTCTTCATTTTGTAGTTGGTCTGCATTAGGGAATTATATTAGGCCGATTGAAATGTTAAACAATTTGCTAGATCGGCTATTATTCTTCGCTCTTCAAAATCTTAATTCGCAATTCCCCTTGATTTTCTTCAATTTCAACCCTGCATCTAATAGAAAACCCCAGAACATTCAGCCACTTGCCCTGAATTCTGATTGGAGGTATTTTTTGGTTATTCACGAACGCACTGGAGACCTTCAGGAGTCGCTTTTTCTTGTCCATAGTCATGAGCTCGTCTTTCTTTTCTGTTCTCGATGCGCTTGAACTTTATTGAACAATTGCCTGGACACTATTGCTGGAATAGCAGCTTTAACCTGTATTTGATTCTTTTCCTTCTTGCCATCATAAGTGAGTAAGCCAGTGTATGCTGTGTTTCGAAAAATATAGCATATCGAAGTCCTTGAAGTATCAAAGTTTTCAGAGTCGCTTATGAATGCAATACTCTGTGGCTGAAAATCATCTTCGATCATAATCAGCAAATTCTTCAAGTGACGATGTATTCTGTCTGATTTGAAAACGACAATAGCATCTATTTCGTTTCTCTTATCACGAGCAAATTCATGCATTTTAGCATATTCGATTCTTTCGTCAATTTTAGAGCCAGACTTTGATTCATCGACAAAAATCTCTTTTAATTTCCAATCCCGACTGGTACAATATGCCTGTATTCTCTTTTTCTGTTCTGATACTGAAGTATTATCTTACTGCGAATCAGAACTAATACGGACGTAGCCAACAACAGTTTTAATAGCTTGCTTATAGGGTTACCTCCTGAAAGTAATTTCCTTACAAATCATGTGGAGATCGTACTTAGCAGGCTATTATTTGTACACATAAATTGCTATTTGGACAATCATACTATATCAAGGGGATTACCGATGAAAAGAGTAGAGTTTCTAGAAATATTAACGAGAGATAGAAAAATAGCTGCGAAGTTGCGTAGGAGAGCGATCAGTAAACGAATAGTTGCAATCGCTATGATTCTATTAGGTTTGTTAGTGATTTATACACTGATTCAGTCTCTCTATTGGGGGGTATTTCTAGGAAACGACAAGAAAAACTATTGGGGCATGATATTTATTGGGGGTTGGTTTATTTCGATAATTGGATTAGTGATTACCGATAGCTACAACCCATTATCAAGACTGGGGAATTTTAATAATCAGTTCTTTGTATTGATAGAGTTAGTTATTTCTGAGATTGAAAAGAACAAACGATTATCTTACAAATTTAATGAATTGCTTTTGCTTTTTAAAAGGTATTTATACAAAATGGACACTCATGCAAAATCTCTATACATATTTGAAAGTAATGAGATTACTTTAGTTACCTCAAAACTAGCAAATATTCCAAGCAGCAAGTTTCGAAGTATAATTGAGCATAACAAGGATCTGAGTCTGGGGTTTTTCACATCATTAAACAGCCTATACGAATGCAAAATAAACGAAAGACCTTATAACGAGAATGAGTATGAATTGCTAGTACAATACATAGACCAGATTAACAACTACGAACCGGTTAAACCAAGTAAGGCTAAGCGAAATTTCCAACTACTTGAAATTATACAAAGAAAGAAAAAGATAGTTATAATTTCCCTTATTGTTATATTTGGATTATTTGGCCTAGCCCTAAAGTTACTGGGTATGAGTGATTCAAAGTATATTGATTTTTTCATGTACACAATAACGATCATTAGTGCTATTTTAACGGTGCTCTCATTAAGAGATAAAGACTAACTGTCCTTATAATTAGAATTATTTAGACAAAAAAATGCTACACGTACGTA
>NZ_LN831199.1:558901-565177 GCF_001368795.1 Paenibacillus ihuae | reverse complement strand
GCTTGGTTCTTAGGCATTTTTTTTATACTGCTTGCTTTGTAATCCCCATATTGCAATTATGACGTAACTCGCACAAATTACATTTTGGATCACTGCCACAGACATTTGCGTAATCGACAGCGCAATAGAGCCACATTAAATTATCTAGATATGTCATGTTCACGCCGGATTCAACAGCAAATCTATTCATTATATTCACGGCTTCAACTTCTGATGGATAGCCGCTGTATAAATTTAATCTTTCATCACCTATTATGCGCCTAATATGTAAATCAGGTTTGATTGCCTTAATACCGACATTTCGCAAATATTCCAGAGCCAACGTATAGCCCATCTGCTTGAGCTTATATTTTCTTCCTTGCCCTAATTCCCAAGCAATGTTATCAGGAGTGTCACTTACAACAAACTCATCAAGACTGCCATAAACAACTTCAATTTGCTCGAATATGCGTATGTTATAATCAAGGCTTTCCATCTGCTTATCAACTGAGCGATTCCCACATTTGATGTCTTTCAATTGTTTCGCCAGTAGTGGTTTATCTGCATGTTTGATCTTGTCGATTTGAAAATCAAAGAAGATTTCAGTTATCTTGTCCATATTTTCAACGATAGGACCCCAAGGTCTTTGATTACTGAGGAAGGATAAAATAAGACCTTTAATGTGTTCATCTCTGGAGAATGATTCCCCCTGATCTCTACGTTCTGATCTGTTTACTTGACCAAGTTCATTAATTGCTCTATCTAGATCATAGCCAATGTTCTTTAAGGTGGCTTCCATTCTTTGAATAAGCTCTTTAGAATTAATCATCATGGCACAGCTCCCGGCAGTAGAATATCCATATGATACCATACCAATTAAGCTCAGGAAATAGAAAAGCGATACTGAATCGACCTATGAGTCAATGGTATCGCTTCGTTGGTTTATTGAGAAACATCAATTTGTATAAGTCCTGCTTCAATCATCGTTCCGACCAGTTCATTCATCTCACAATTAAGCAAGAGTAGCTTATGTAAATCTTCTTCTGATAATGCAGTAAGGTTCAGTTTCTCTAATAGTTGTTCTTTTGCGTTAACACTCTTAACGTACTGGTTACTGAGATCATTTTTTGAATCCATCGTCTCAACTCCCTATTGATAGTTAAAACTTATCTTACGGCGCTTACAATTTGAAGTACACAACTAAGCTCTGTTTATTGATTGGAAATGAAGACGAAGAAGCCGACAAGCAAAATTAAGCCGATCATAATTATGCTGAAACATTACTGAAGCGCCCTGCGTTTAGAATGGTGTAAGGCGTGCCACGGAAGACTAAAAGAAAGCGGCAGTGCCATCATTAAAGACAAGGGAGTGCAGAATGGTGAAATTTTTACAATGGCCGGGTATGCTCTTGCTGATTGCAGCTTTGATGATTACGGGTTGTTCCAGCAAAACAGATTCCGAACCGGTGAATACTTCTACAGAATCCAAGGAAATCAAGCCTTTAAACAAAGAGGAAGCCATCACGCTAATCTCACAAGCGATCGAGTTGAGTAACAAGCTGTTCGCGGAGAAGCCGATGCTAACCACAGAAGAAATTTATGAGCACTATGACCCGCTGTTCACCCGCAATTATGTGGATCAGATCGAGCTAAAGGGTGGCAACCTCAAGGAAAAAGACGGAACGTGGGCGTATGCTTACGAGGGTGGTGAGCTGTTGGAGGGGACGTTCATCAACAGTCTTACCGAAGACAGTGTGAGCATCGAAAACGCAAAGGACGGTAAGGCGATCACGGTAACTAATGTGGTCGGTGATGGCCTGTATGCTCCGCACAATGAAATCATCACTTTGGTTTACACGAATGCGGGCTGGAAAATTGATAATCTGGTTTGGGAAAAAGCGAAATAACACGTAAAACCGTCAGGGTGCACGAAAGTGTCATCCATGACGGTTTTTTTTAAAATGCCCTGCCGGATTATACGTTGAGACGTGAGAAGAGCACGCCGGTATTTAAACATACGAACTGAAATATCGCCTGCATTTATCCAGAAATACATATCTTACACATACATTGGGATGCTATCAGACAGAGGGGGTTAACATGAGAGAAGATTTGAGGAAAGTGTTGAAGAATCCGGTATTCTATGTGTCAGCCGCGGTGATTCTAGCCCTGGCTGTTCTCGGAGCTGTTGTTCCGGTCGCATTCGGACGTGTGGCTGAAGCCTTATTCAACTTTACTACAGTGAACTTCGGTTGGTTCTATCTGATCACTGTGTTCTTGATTATTCTGTTCCTGATCAGCTTGGCACTAAGCAAATTCGGCTCTGTTCGGCTTGGAGGTGAGCGGGAACGGCCGGAGTTTCCCTTCTTTACTTGGATCGGTATGCTGTTCTCGGCAGGCTTTGGTGTAGGTCTGGTGTTCTATGGAGTTGCGGAGCCGATGAGTCATTTCGTTACTCCTCCTTATGCAAGTGAAGAAGCATTGACACCGGCGGCCGCCCGTGTGGCGATGGGCTATTCCTTCTTTCACTGGGGAATTAGCCAATGGGCGATATTCGCGCTTATGGGATTGGCGATCGCCTTCCTGCAGTTCACCAAGAAGCGAAATGGATTAGTATCTACCGCATTAGAGCCTGTTACCGGCAAAAGCCCGCTCGTCAAGAGTACAATTGACTCATTGGCGGTAATTGCTACGGTCATGGGTGTGGCTACATCGCTCGGACTCGGTGTGATGCAGATGAACGGCGGACTCGGCGCCGTATTTGGCCATCAGGGCGGATACGGGACTCAATTGATGATTCTGGCGTTTCTATTCATCGCTTATATGCTGTCCTCTTTAACAGGATTAGAAAAAGGAATCCGCTATCTGAGCAATTTGAATCTTGGGCTTGCGCTTGGCTTGTTGCTATTCGTGTTTTTTACAGGTCCGACGGTATTTATTCTGGAGACCTTTACGGTCGCACTGGGTGACTATTTCACAGATTTCATCCATCACAGCCTGCGTATGCAACCCTATCTGGGAGGGTCTTGGGTCCGGGAATGGACGATCTTCTATTGGGCTTGGGCCATTGCCTGGTCACCATTTGTGGGGGCCTTCATCGCCCGTGTGTCCAAAGGAAGAACCATACGCGAATTCATACTCGGCGTAATGATTGTACCTCCGGCTATAGCCTGTCTCTGGATTGCAACGTTTGGCGGGACAGCGCTCTGGTATGATTTAAATGCCGGCACTTCAATTGCGGCTGCTGTCAAGACAGATTTGACCTCCGCCTTGTTCATAACCTTTGAGAATCTGCCGTTTACCAATGCGCTGTCAGTCATATCAATTCTGTTGATTTTGACTTTTCTGGTCACATCGGCCGATTCAGCAACATTTATTCTGGCAAGCATGACCACCTTCGGGAGTTTGAATCCATCCTTATTCACTAAGATCGTCTGGGGGCTGCTTATCTCGAGCATTTCTGCAGTACTGCTCCGCGCCGGAGGGCTTGAAGCACTACAGACGGCTTCACTGATCTCTGCGTTGCCGTTCACTATTGTGCTGCTGCTGCTGATTGCGTCTCTGCTAATCCTGCTTCGCAAAGAGCCGCTTCCGATTCGGAAGGCGGATCTCAGGCGTTTTCGCCGTCTTGAGGCTGCAAGCCGGGAAGCCGGACATAGAGAGTCTATGAAGATTAAAGAAGATCGTGAATAGTGGGATTTAATACCCCCGTTACGGACAACTGTATCATAAGTAGCGGCAACTCTGGTCAAAATGGTACGAAAGTTTTTTCTGCGAGCTGGGTCGTTGGTAGGGTTGAAGCCAGCAACCGAATGAGACTATGCGACGATTTTATACCATATGCGGCCTGGAATGTTGTCATGGCGGGTGCTGCCGGGTAATAGAAATGATTAGAACTAACTGATTTGGCTGAATTTAGGGTGGTAGCCAAGGAAATGGAGGGGAAGATCATGGCGGCACAGACAGTATCAGGCATCAGCCCGGTTCAGGCTATTGCAGCTTACGGTGGTACACAAAGCGATGTCAGTTCCCTGGAGAGGCAGCGTGAACGGCTGATGATGGAACTGGATAAAGTGAATGCGGCGCAGGGAAGTGAGATGCAGAGACCTTATCGCCGGGAGCAGCTGCAGCGGCAAATCCGGCTGCTGGAGTCCCAACTGGTGCAGAAAAGCGGGAGCAGCACCCCGGTCAATTTTGTACCGGCTTCTCCGCTTCAAGATCATATTCCCCTTTGGCGGGCTGAAGGAAAGGGAGGCCTCAAGGGCATCGGTTTAACCGATCCCCGGACGGCGACGGTGAACGAGGAAGGCCATTTCGACGCGTTAATTTAGGGTAGGAGAGCGAAGGTGCGAAAAACATCCGGTGATGAACCGGCCTTTTCGCACCTTCTTTTTTTGTAGAGAGACGAAAGTTCATCGATTCTATTGTAGTAAACGGTCCAATTCCAGGTGTAGGTACTTCAGATGATATATGGTTCAACTAAATAAGGTACTCGAGCAGTTGACCCTCTATTTCGTTCTATAGGTGTTGTGGTGATCCATATCATTTGCTAATTCATCCAATTCCCCTAATCTCTTGGGTAAGAAACTACATTTATCCTGGGAGGTAAGTGAAAATGGAGAGAATCCGTGTAATCGAGATTCCACCGCTAAAGGTCGTTAATTCGGGAAACCTATCGGCTATGGAGGATTTCGAAGCGTTCGACCAATGGTGGTCATCCATCAATATCAAGCATTACATTACACCCCGTGACTTTATGTGGTATAACGACAAGCAACGGTATTTGGAATGGTTTTTTGCGCTGCCTGAAGGACATGAGGATACAGGCGGATACGAGGTTGTTGATTTTCCTGGGGGATTGTATGCGGTTGCGGCTTCAAAGGACGCAGAGGAAGAAGCAATTGAGGAAACGAAAGCCTCTATTCGTTCATGGGTAGAAGCAAGCGGTTGCTTCGAACTATCAACAAACGAGAATGATCCAGCAGAGCGATACGTTATGACCCATGTCACTACACCCAAGATATTCAAAGAGAAAATGGGCTATCATCTATCAGATATATTCGTGCCGATTATAGCAAAGTAAGCCTCGAAAATAACTGGTAGCTATTGATAAAAAAAGGCGAGTTCTCATTCATTGTTGAATGGAAATTCGCCTTTATTCATTTTCGGACGTTCACAAAAAGAGTCAAATGGTGATCGGATTTTTGTATAATAAAGTTGACTTAATGTATAGTTTGGTATACATTATGTTTAGAGTACTTTACTATAGGTGGTGTCATACATGACTTATCAAGAAAAGAAGAGTATCGTATCGCTAATCAGCACCATACTCATTTTTACACTGTATTTGCTGTATAGGTACCCGCAGTATCCCAATGAAGTGTTGGATTCAAAAGTAACCTTCCATTACTGGGGATCCTTCGTTCTTGTATTGACCTTGGTTTCCATCGCAGCACATATCGTGATCAGCATTCTTTTTAACATCGTCTTCCGTATGACAACGGGTGAAAAAGAACCTGCATTCGCGGACGAACTGGATAAGCGCATCGGCTTGTTCGCCATTCGAAATTCATTCGCTATGTTTATCAGTGGCTTCCTTCTGGCTATGGGCTCATTGGTTATAGACCAGCCTTTGAAGGTGATGTTCATCGTCCTAATCGTCTCCGGATTTCTTTCAGACATAACCGGTTCAATTTCGAGAATATATTACTACAGGAGAGGAGTCTAAGATGGGTAAAGTTCTTGTTGGCAATTACATCAGAAAATTACGATTCAATCTTAATGAAATGACTCAGCAGCAGCTAGCCGACAAGGCAGGTGTAACCAGACAAACGATCGTAGCTCTTGAAAAAGGAAACTACTCTCCTTCACTGGAGTTGGCCTTTCGTATTGCTCATGCCTTTAACTTAGCGTTGGAAGAGGTATTCTTTTACGAAAACTCAGAGGAGCAATGAGGGAAATAGATAGGGGGTAGAGGATGAGAGCAATTGTATATGCCAAATACGGATCGCCCGATGTTCTTCATCTGAAGGAGCTAGAGAAACCTACACCGAAGGATAATGAGATACTGGTCAAAATATATGCGGCAACGGTAACAGCGGGGGACTGGCGCATGCGAAAGGCCGACCCATTCCTTGCAAGACTGTACAATGGTCTTTTAAGGCCCAAAAAAGTAACGATATTGGGGTTTGAGTTAGCCGGGGAAGTTGAAGCCGCAGGCAAAGATGTAACACGATTTAAAATCGGTGATCAAGTATTCGCGTCTTGTGGTTTTGGCTTCGGTGCATATGCCGAGTAC
>NZ_LN831199.1:516419-558875 GCF_001368795.1 Paenibacillus ihuae | reverse complement strand
TGCCGAGTACAAATGTTTGCCTGAAGATGGATTGGTGGCCATCAAACCGGCCAATGTGAGCTATGAGGAGGCTGCCGCTGTTCCCATCGGGGGAATAACCGCGTTGAACTTTCTAAGGAAGGGGAATATCGCGAGCGGAATGAAGGTCCTTATTTATGGTGCCTCTGGAAGTGTGGGGACTTATGCGGTGCAGCTTGCCAAATATTACGGGGCAGATGTAACAGGGGTATGCAGTACTGCCAATCTTGAGATGGTAAGATCTATAGGAGCCGATCGGGTTATAGATTATACGAAACAGGATTTCATGGCGCTTGAAGAAAGCTATGATCTAATCTTTGATGCCGTTGGGAAAATGATATCGAAAGTCAAAGAATCGACATTCAAAAAAGCACTGCGTACGAACGGAAAATATGTGAGTGTGGCTATGTCACAAAAGCCTCGCGTTGAAGATCTTATCTTCCTACAAGAGCAACTTGCAGCCGGTAACATTAAACCAGTTATAGACAGACGCTATTCGTTGGAACAAATTCCTGATGCCCATCGTTATGTCGAACAGAAACATAAGAAGGGAAATGTCGTCATTACTGTAAGTGAAACTGCCCGTTAGTGACAGCGCGGAGAACCCCACCACAAATAACGGCCAAAAAAGGGAGTATCCTCACACTCCCTTTAAGCTAACATTGTCTATTATCAAATGCCTACTTCACATTAATCCAATAAGGTTGAACCATATAGACCCCTTAACTTACGGTCTTATGGACAAAATCAATCTCATTTCTGATCCCTTTATGGGCGTCATTCCAGAGGCCCTTTATCAGGCGAATGCGCAGCAGGCATGTGTTAGGGTCTTCATCGTTATTGGCTTCGTAATACCAATCGGCGAATATGGTGCGCAGCTTTGTCATCATCTCTGCGTTCTTCTCTTCACATACCCAGCCCAGGTTCTCACCGATACCATCGGCCGTAAAGTTCTCGACGATGATACAAACGGCGACTTCGGGGTTCTGGGCGATCTGCTGCATCTTGCCTGAGGTCGCGTAAGTGACGGTGTAGAACGCGCCGTCCTCATAATAGGCATCCACAATGCGGGCGGCGGGACGGCTTTTGCCATTGGCCCCCGGTTCCAGCGCGATAGTGGACAGAGTGATCAGGCCGTCCTTATTACCCACTTGTTCTTCCAGCAGCTTCATGGCTTCGTCGTACTTGCTCATTGAATTACCTCCTAAAGTGTCATAAGGCATATATTATTAAGCTTATCATTGTAAAATTTTGGTGCATGTGAAGAATATTACGATCTTAGCAATTGTATAAGGTACTCGAGAAGGTGCACTTCAAAAAAATGAAGCACTTAGAGTCAGGAACAGATTAGCGGAAATTATCTAAATAGAACAACCAATATCAGGTTTGTTGTTGCTGCCGTAAATAGACTTGGCAAAATGCTCCCGGTTCTCAAAACGGTCCATCCCCCGGCAATACCGATGGTCATAGCATATATAGTGAATATTACTCCCTGTGTAAAGGACATAAACATAAACATAGGGGCGCCGCAGCATAATGAAAATAGTGCCGACTGAACGAAAATGGCCCTTTTATTTCCGATTTTAGCTCTAAGTAAGTGTAATAAATATCCTCTAAAGAAGAGTTCTTCGCCGAACATAGTGACAAACCCACTGTAAAAATACATTCCCGCTAATGATGAAAAGAGATCATACTGGTTCAGCCATGCAAAGGTTGTATCTGGATGTTGCCCTTTGCTGACAAGGTGAATGAAGGATTTATAGGTGCTTGACCATGGTTCGAATACAGCAAACACAACAAGCACTACACATAAATTCATGTTCATATACTTCAGGAATTTTTTTATTGGCATTTCCTTTATAGGGATTTCGTGTACATTGTTTGATTTACATAAATAAATGAACGGCACGAGTATCCAAATAAAAGTGAGGATCGGATAACTCCCCTGTAGAAGGTATGTGGCCGAAAAGGTTGCACCTAATGCTAAAACGGACCATGTAATGTAAAGGATGCGTTTATTGTTGATTTTCGTAAATGCCATGAGCGCTAGTATAAAAAGTCCAACAATGATAACCGCAAAAGGGATCTCCAGGGCTACAGCAGAGTCGCTTTTACTCTTGTTCAAATGAAGTAACTCTGAGACCGTAATGCCTTCAACCGGAATTAATATCTTGGTGTATTTATGAAATCCCTTGTAGGTTTCAATCGTACGCTTGTCAACATTCCACTTCCAAACCTTGTTAAAATTGCCTTTAAAGGAAATATATATTTCGTTGTTTTGAGGATCAAACAGCATTGTACATTGGGTTGGATAATTGCCGGTATCTTGTTTTGTTATGCTCAACAGTTCCAGTCCGCGGTCAATATTGAAGACATTCATATACTTCGATAGATATTCACTAGCAACCTTATATCTGTCAGCCCCTATTCCTTGAATAAATTTTGCATCCGTGTTCGTATAGTCCGAGTTTTTATAGTTGGTCATGATAATAAAATCATTCTTCATCGTTATCATTTCATTCTTGTGATCGCCGCTTTCCACGATCATGGCGTTTCCGTTCTTGTCTGCAACTAATCGGTGCAAGGTCGGATAGGGATATTGAACGATTCGATTGGAGACCAAGAACTCCTTGATTATATTGGAGTCTCCTGTGCTATAAAGATAGTTATCCATCGCATCGAAATAGAACTCGCCTTTTCCCGGCCTGCTTTTACCTGAGGTTTGCGGGTATTGCATTTGCGAAGATATAAATAAACCTTTCGAATTATATTGAACCGTAGGGCTGAATTCACCGCCCGCCCCCTTGGAGCTATCCTTAAACATAATGGAAAATACCTTGATACTGCCCTTCTGGGACGGCTTTAGCATGATCTCTGCATCCGGGTAATCGAAGTTCATACCGTATAAAACAATGTCTTTGGAGTAGACAGCAAACGAGGTACAGGCATAAACCTGTCCGCTTGATAGCAATAATGTGATACTGATGAATGCAAGCATGAAGTACTTTCTCATATTGGCCACCCCGAGAAATCCGCCATTGTAATACGAATCATCCCTCATTGAATTTCGGTATACTCGAGAATATCTCCAGGCTGACAGTTGAGCTCCTTACAGATCGCTTCAAGGGTATTGAATCGGATCCCTTTAACTTTCCCGTTTTTAAGCAATGATAAGTTAACCGTTGATATGCCTACTTTATCGGCAAGTTCATTTAATGATATTTTTCTATCTGCCATAACCCGATCTAGTCTAATGATTATCGCCATTCTAGTCACCTCATACGATGGAATCGTTGTCCTGCTGCAGTTTTAACCCGTAATGAAATATTTCAGCCATTCCCATAGCGAAGATTCCACATAGGATAGGCCAAAACGGGATGGAAGCACGAATATGTAACCTTAGATGTTCTGTACCAGGTAATAGGAAGTCTTGGGTGAAAAGTTGTTTTAGGATAATTCCCAAAACGAGAATGACAGCGGAGTACAGGAAGAAAGAATAAGAAATATGTCTTAGCCTATAGACATTGTTCATGATAAACGGAGAATGATGATCTAAAAACGATTTGAAAATATTCGAAAACTGCCGCACTAAATAAAGCAAGAGAATCCACGTCGCTAGGATATTCATTCCGATGGAAACGATAGCTGGGGTTGAAAAACCCGATAGCAGTTTGCTATCCACATTAATTTGAAGTCCAGGAGTGGTAAACTCGATTACCAGGTGACCCAGGGGTAATTTGTCCATGTAATGGAGTCCTATAAAAACAGAGGCGGCAATGAACATGAAGATACCGGCTCCTAAAACAAAGTACCAAACCGCAAGGGTAACTTTAGTATAATGATTTATTTTTTTTGCAGTTTCATTCTTCTGTTTCATAACGATTCGAATCCTTTCTATGTTTAATTGTAAGTTATCTGGAAATATTATAGCACTTGAATTTATCTATTACAATATATTTTTTATGTTTTACATTAAATATATAATGTATAACAGAAAATCTCCCGTTGCAGACAGCGCGGTGAACCGTACCAAGTAACAGCGAAAAAAAGGGAGTGTGCGGACACTCCCTTTGAACCACATAGACCCCTTAATTTACCGTCTTGTTGACAAAATCAATCTCATTTCTGATCCCTTTATGGGCGTCATTTCAGAGGCCCTTTATCAGGCGAATGCGCAGGAGGCATGTGTTACGGTCTTCGAGTAATGGGGCTGTCTATTTTTTTAGTGTTGTTAGCATGACACTTGACCTTAGGTCAGACCTAAGGTGTACTGTTGAGATATATTCCAGCCTCAACTGTAGGAGTGATCGTTATAAAAAGCGAAATTACGATTAGTGAACTTGCTAAGCTGATGAACGTGTCGGTCCATCAAATCCGTTATTTTGAAGAGAAGGGTGTTCTTCAGCCTGCTTACACGGATACAAATCAGTATAGGAAGTATGGTATGGATCAAATCTACGAGTTAGCCCGTATCCTATTGCTCCGCAAATTGGAGGTACCTGTCCAGTCCATTAAAGAATGCATGATTTCCCATTCTGCAGATCAGCATCTACAGCTGCTTCATCATTCCTTGCAGAATATCGAAGCAGAGCTGCTGCGCCTCCAAGAACTTCGGCAGTTCATTCTCAAAGTGTTACAGGAGCAGCAAAGCTACAGCTTGCAGCCCGGCCAATTCCACATTAAGAAGCGTAAATCCACATTTCTTAAAAGCTTTATTCAGCTGGATTCACATACGAGGCTTAACGCGGCAGTACTTGCTGAACAGGCCGACCACATCCCGAACTTGTTTGAATCCGATATCCATTACCTGTATGACGGTTCGGATACCGTTACCTTATATCTGGAAACTGAGGCTCCGGGAGATGTTGCTTTATCTGAAGGAGAGTACCTTACCCGGCAATGTATTATTCAGGAGGAAGAGCTTGAGCATCGGATTGAACAATTTTTCGACTATGCTGCTGCACAATCTATCCCTCTTTTGGGGCCTCTGGTTGTCATTGAAAGATCATATTTATCTCTATTTAGTCCCGATATGCTGCACTATGAGCTACAGGCCTTGATCGCACCGGTTGCAAAGTCTGAAGGGGGAAATCCAACATAGGGACAGTACCAATTACGATAGAGCCTATGCATTCCCGGTACAATAAACAAGTCGGAAGATTACTGGCTCAAGCGTTCCATGGCAAATTCAACATGCTGACCAAGATGAATGAGGATGATCTGGCTCTATTTTTCGAAAAGCTGCTGGAATACATCCCAACTGAACCGTCCACTCAAAGAATGGTCGCCCTGCAACAGGGAGAGGTGATTGGGAGCATAGCGATGAAATGGAAACCGGTTGTTGACACAAAAAAGAGCAGGCAGAAGCTGCCGTCATGGAGGATGCTCAGCCAATTTGGCAGATGGAACCTGATCAAAATGCTGATCGGCCTATATGTACTAGATCATCAACCTGAGTCTGGCGAATGTTATATAGCAGACCTTGTTGTTCATTCGGACCAGAGAAGCAAGGGCGTTGGAAAGCTGCTTTTGCAATGGGCACAGCAGGTTGTGGATATGGACCCGGGTCTGGATCGCCTAAGCCTGTACGTCTCGGGCAGTAACCCGCGCGCTCAGCAGCTATATGACCAATTATCGTTCCAAACACTGTCCCGGGAGAATCGGTTTATATTGCATCTGTTATTCAACGAATCGGAGTGGGAGTATAGGGTACAGAGGAGGGAGGGATTTTAAAGAAACAATGAGGAAAAAAAAGAGCTTAATCTATGCGATGATCGTCGTACTGCTTATTGGCGGTATAGGATTATATATTTTGGAGCAAAACCGTTTTGACATGGTAGAGCAGAGGGTCGAGATCCCATCGTCCACCGGCAAACTTACGGGAACTTTGGTGCTGCCTAAGAACGCTGCAGGCAAGCTGGGATTAGTCCTCTTTATCCATGGGGATGGACCGATTAATGCAACACACGATGACGGGTACAAGCCGTTATGGGAGCGGTTAGCTAGCCTCGGCTATGCCTCCTTATCCCTGAATAAAAGAGGGATCGGCGGGTCTGAGGGAAGCTGGCTGGAACAGAGCATGGATGATCGGGCAGATGAGGCTCGTGAGGCGATTACATGGGCAAAAGGGCATCCGTTGATCGATCCGAACAGGATCGGGGTATGGGGCGCCAGTCAGGCCGGATGGGTCATTCCTAAGCTTGCCGGGAAGGAGCAGTTAGCCTTCAGTATTCTTGTATCGCCCGCCATTAACTGGATACGGCAAGGAGCCTATCATACTCGTGAGCAGATGATCAAGGACGGTTATTCGGAAAAAGACATTCAAGCCGAAGAAACGTACGACTACCGGGTACGGCAGCTCTTAGCCAAACAGGCCGAATATGACGAATATCTAAAAATGGCGCAGGGAAGCAGCGTGATGCCGGAGGACAGATGGACCTTTGTCAGTAAAAACTTCTTGTCAGACGCAACGGACGATCTTCGTCATTTTAATTCTCCAGTACTCCTGCTTTTGGGGGAAGAAGATATCCATGTTGATTGGACAGAGACTGAGCATGTGTATCGCAATAACGTAAAGCCGGAACTGCTGACGGTTGAGGTCTTCCCTGACGCAGAGCATTCGATGTTAAGCACGAAAACAGCTGATTCCGATCTTCGGGCAGTAATGATCAGTCTCTTCATGCCCAGGCAGATCACGGTGCCGGGTTACATGGACCAAATAGAACAGTTTCTCGAGAGATTCACTAGGAATGGGAGTGTGTCATTGACGGCGGAACCATCAGCACCATGCTCTTCATAATTGAAGGGTACGGTGCTTTTTTGTATAGAGTCTAGCCTTTATCAGCCACAATCAGATGCGTAATCCCCGGCTCCCCTGAAAATTTAGTAAATCTTTAAATGTTCTTTAAAAGAACTTAGAAACTGCTGATTAAACTAAGTACATCACCAAGAACACCACAAAATAAATAATTGGAGGAATGTACCATGAACAACAATCAGAATGGGAATAAACCAACGAAGAGAACAAAATGGGTGGCAGGTACAGCGGTTGTGGCAGCAATATCATTAATGGCGATGGGAACCTCAGCTCTAGCTTCATCAGATAGGAGTGTTTTCAAAAGTTTTTTTAATGGGAATACCGAAATTTCGGCGGGATCTGCGACCTTAATTAATCAGTCTAAAGTAATGGCAGGGATGAAAACAACGGTAGAAGAAAGCATTATTGCAGGAAACGGTGCGATCATTATCGTTTCTTTTGAGAACGAAGACGGCACGGTTTTCCCGCAGGATGCAGCCATTGCTGCACTTGAACTGAATTGGGCAAAGGATGCCAGTTACATGGTGGAGCAAAGAGTGACAGAGGACGGTAAGAAGATCATCGCCATGTTTGATGTCGATACACCGAGTAGTCTGAAAGGAAAGAAAGTTACGATTCAGGCGGATGCCGTAGTGAATAACATTACAGGAGCCGTTATTGCTAAGGGTCCGTTCCAGAATACTTTTACAGCACAAGAGAGCAGTACATCGTACACTATCGGAGTAGATCATACCCTCTCACAGCAACAAGAAAAGCTGTCTCTTCAAACGATAAATTTGTCCACCATTGGGATTGGCATTGAAGGTAACCGCTTAGATGGGCACAGTGATCAATTACCGGAATATAACCCTAAAATTAGCATTTCGACATCAGACGGCAAGGAAACTGAACTTTATTTAGGCTCAACAAGTACATCAGATCGGGGATTTGAATGGCACTATAATTTAAACAAAGAGGGTAAAAAGGTCTTCTTAGATGCAGCGTTGATTACAAGTATATCGATCGATGGGCTTATCATTCCGGTTGCGAAATAAGCATGTTGGATGGGCTGAACGGGACTGTTCAACAGTCCCATTTTTCTTGTCAAAGTTAAGCTAACATCTTAAATAAGGAGGAAGTAGCATGGAACAATCGATTATGTTTACGATTCAATCCACCTATATCCTCGCACCCATGTTCTTATTAGTTCTTCTGTATTTGGTTGCAGATGCCCTGTGGAAAAAAAGGAAACGTAGTGTAGCCCAATATTTAATAATAATCACGTTTAGTATTTACTTATTGTGTGTCATGCAGTTAGTGTTTTTCCCCATCGAAGTGAATATTGGCAAATATGCTAATCTGACTCCTTGGTACAAGACGATTAATTTCATTCCAATATTAACGATCGACATAAAAACTTTTATATTAAACATCATTATGTTAATGCCTTTTGGGATGTATCTGCCATTACTCCATAAAAAGTTTGAATCCTTAAAAAACGTAGCCTATTCCGGTTTCTTTCTCAGTTTATCTATTGAGGTTCTTCAGATGATGATCAGAATAATATGTGGCAACGGCAGGAGCACGGATATCAATGATCTAATTGCCAATACCGCTGGAGCAATCTTGGGGTATATAGTAATAAACGGACTATTAAAGAGAAGCAATGGGAATCATATATTGCATAAGTTAAGATTAGGGTGACATAGAGCCCGGGTTTTGAGGGGAGAAACTATGAGTACAGAGATAGTTATTGTAGATGATGATAAAGAGATTGCCGAGTTAATTGGAGTGTATCTGCGCAATGAAGGCTATCAAATCTATACAGTGCACGATGGAGTTGAAGCCCTTCAATTTATGGAGCGTCACTCTGTTGATCTCGTGATATTAGATGTTATGATGCCCAAAATGAATGGACTGGATGTCTGCAGAGAAATTCGAAAAGAGCATGAAATTCCAGTCCTGATGCTAAGTGCAAAAACGGAGGATATGGATAAAATCGTTGGTTTAATGACTGGTGCTGATGATTATTTGATCAAGCCCTTTAATCCGTTGGAATTAACAGCCAGAGTAAAGGCATTGTTACGCAGAGCTAATTATCAGCCAACAGTTAAAGATCCGGATAGTATCTATATCCACTCCCTAAAAATTGATAAACAAAGCCACACGGTTCATGCTCAGGGGCAAGAAATAAGGTTGACCGCGATTGAATTTGATATTTTGTATTTGCTGGCCAAAAACCGCGGAAGAGTGTTCGGATCAGAGGAGATTTTTGAAAAGGTATGGAATGAAATCGGTACTGGATCTAATAAGACCGTTATGGTTCATATCAGTAACCTAAGAGATAAAATTTCTGCAGCAACAGGAGAAGCGGTTATTCAAACGGTTTGGGGAGTTGGTTATAAAATTGAAAAATAATACGTTATTTATTATTAAAACCATTCCGGTTTGGAAAGCAATTCTCTATGTCCTGCTATCCCTAATAGCATCGGCGGTAACAGCAGCTATTTTATTTTCCTCAATATATTATTTTCAGAAACAGTTTGGTTCGGTAGCCTTCATAGTGAATCTCCTTTCTCCTCTCTGGGCCATACTTGTTCCTTTGATTATTGGGTTGATTTTCTTACGATACCTGTTGTTGTTCTATCAAGTTGAAAAAAAGCGCTATGTTTCAATTGAATTTAATCATATGATACGTGAAGTTGAGCTTATTGCTAACGGTAATTTTAATTATAAAGTTGAAGAGCGAGCAGAAGCCGGTTTAAATGAGCTTGCTACTCATATTAATAATGTAGTCATTCAAGCCCGGAAGGCCATTGAGGAAGAGCGGAGATCCGAACAGATAAAAAATGATTTGGTGACCAATGTTGCCCATGACCTTAGATCACCGCTAACCTCTATCATCGGATACTTGAATCTTATCAATGAAGATGAATACAGGGACGAAGTCGAGCTTCGGGCTTATATACAGATTGTGAATGCTAAGGCCGAACGATTACATCATTTAATTAATGATTTGTTTGAATATACCTATGTCCAAAACAAAGAAACGCTGGTAAGCGATCAATCCATAAATATTGAAGAAATGATAAATCAGTTAGTTGTACAGCATAGGATTCAAATTCAAGCAGCAAACATGCAAATGAGGACATTCATAAAGAGTGATAATCCTGTCATTGTAGGAGATGGGAATAAAATAGCCAGGGTGTTTGAGAACCTTATTCAAAACGCCATGAGATACGGAAAAGAAGGGAAATATATTGATCTTATCGTAAGAGACTCGAAACAAACCGTTGAAGTTGAAGTGAAGAATTATGGGAAATCAATACCAAGTGTCGATCTTCCCTATATTTTTGAGAGATTTTATAGAGTAGAAAAGTCACGTTCAGAATATACGGGCGGATCAGGCTTGGGACTTGCTATTGCTAAAAGTATCGTCACATTGCATGGAGGGGGAATTGAGGCGAAAAGTGCGATGGGGACAACCTCTTTTGTCGTGACATTATTGAAAAAACCATAAAACCACAATTTGCCGCTTCAGCCATCACGGTGAACTGTATCATAAGTAGGGCAAGTTTTGATTTACCTTGAAGGGATTTTTACGAAACGGAGGGACAGATCATGGCGGCACACAGAGCGATGTCAGTTCCCTGGAGAAGCAGCGAAACCTGCTGATGATGAAGCTGGACAAGGTGAATGCGGCGCAGGGTAGCGAGATGCAGACTCCTTATCGCCGGGAGCAGCTGCAGCGGCAAATCCGGCTGCTGGAGGCCCAACTGGTGCAGAAAAGCGGGAGCAGCACTCCGGTCAATTTTGTACCGGCTTTTCCGTACCTTCTTGCTTTAAGAGGCGGCAGTGTATCGATTCTAATGTACCTAAACGACCAGACCACCCCGTGGAAGCCGTTCATTTGATTGGCGATATAAAGCACAGGAATCAGCGTAATCCCTTAATTGCGGGTCATTTGTAAAAAGCAGAGTAACCTCCCAACTTCCGCCCCTTACGCGTTGCTCATCCCCATCATCATCCCGCCTGAAGAGGCCGCCATATCGAAATCCTTCTCGGACATATTGATCCTCAGTCTTTTCATTAAATTAGGAAAACAAAAAATATTGAACATATGACAAAGAAGTTAGAATTTAAAGCGCTTTCAACTTCTTCTATAATCAAGTTATGATAAAAGAAAGGGGTTACAAACAATGACTAACTTGTTTTACAAGCCGGATGGGGCTTGGGTGGGAGACCTTATCCCCTTCTATAAAGACGGGAGCTTTCGTTTGTTCTATCTCCATGATTGGAGGGAGAACAAGAAAATTCACGGAGAAGGCACCTCATGGTTCGAGCTTCGTACAAGCGATTTCGTGCACTACGAAGAAAAAGGCGAAATGCTGAAGCACGGAAGTGCGAGCGAGCAGGACCTGAACTGCTATACCGGCTCGATCCTCGAAGCGGAAGGTGAATACCATCTGTTCTATACCGGTCTCAATCCGAATCCGGAATTCGTCGAGGACGGAGTGCCGCTCCAATGTGTCATGCATGCTGTGAGCACGGATATGGAATCGTGGCGGAAAATCCCTGAAGATACCTTCTATTCGGACGGTATTCATTACGAAAGACATGACTGGCGCGATCCCTTCGTGTTCTGGAACGATGAGGCGGGGGAGTACTGGATGCTTCTCGCCGCAAGGAACAAAGAAGGTCCTTCCCGGCGCCGGGGGAGCATCGGACTCTGCGCTTCAAGGGATCTCAAGAAATGGGAGATCCGCAAGCCTTTCTGGGATCCCCAAATGTACGTTACGCACGAATGTCCGGACTTGTTCCGGATCGGGGAATGGTGGTATCTGGTTTACTCCACGTTCTCAGACCGGTTCGTCACCCATTACCGCATGAGCAAATCTTTGAGCGGACCTTGGACGGCGCCGAGAAACGACGCGTTTGACGCCAGAGCGTTCTATGCCGCAAAAACATGGAGTGACGGAAACAAGCGGTACGCTTTCGGCTGGGATCCCAGCAAGGACAACGAGGACGATTATGGAGATTGGCAATGGGCCGGAAACTTGGTCGTACACGAAGTCGTTCAAGAACCGGATGGAACGTTAACGGTTCGCATACCGGAGACCGTTTCCCGGCATTTTGCAAAAAAGCAGGCAGCTGAGTGGGGTTCGCGGATCGGGAATTGGAAGGAGTCAGAGGGACACATAACTGCGGAGGCTAACGAAACATTTGCCTGCATATCAGCCGGCTCCATGCCCGAAACTTGCAAAATTTCGGCTCGGCTGTCCTTCGCTACAGGAACCCGAAGCTGCGGCATCATGCTTCGCGCAAGCGGGGAGCTCGACGAAGCTTATTACATTCGCCTTGAACCAATTCATAACCGCCTGGTGTTTGACATGTGGCCCCGCAGGGTGAAGGGCGAGGCGCAATGGCACATCGACGGAGATCGTCCGCATGCGGTAGAGCTGGAAGTGCCGATAGATTTACAAGCCGATACGGTTTACGATATCAAGATTGTTGTAGAAAATTCCGTTTGCGTCGTATACTTGGCCGATCAGGTCGCCATGACTACGCGCTTGTATAATTTAAAAGCGGGCAGCTGGGGTTGCTTTGTCCAGGAGGGCCGGGCGAATTTCGAACAGGCGTTTATTTCGGTTCCCAACTAACAGGAGGTCATTTACATGAAATATTATGTCAAAAGATTGGCCTTGGCGTTATCGCTTGTTGTTCTGGTGGCATTGGTGAGCGCATGCGGAGGCGGCAACAACAATAACGGCGCTGCAGGAAACGGATCGGCAACTCCGGCGAAGGTAGACAAGAAAACCTACAAATGGTTCGTAGCCCGCGGCGTGGACAGCCCTCCGGCGGTTACCGTAAAAGAAATTGCAGACGAGTTCTCCAAAACGCATCCGGATTTCGAACTAGTTCTGGAAGGCACCGGTGATCGCCCGTCCTATTTGCAGAAGCTGCGGACCTTGATTGCGAGCAACGAGATGCCCGCTATGTTCGATACCGATCCTGATGCCTATGCTTCCAAGCTGGTGCAGCAGGGAAAGCTGGTAGATATGAAAAAACTGCTGCAGGAGCTTGGGAAATACGATGAATTCCGTCCGGTAGCCTTGCAATACCAACAGTTCGCAGATGGTAGCATGTACACTTTCCCGCTCGAATACGGGATTGAGGTATTCTGGTACAACATCAAGATGTTTAAGAATCTCGGCCTTGAGCCGCCGAAGACGTTCGATGAGTTCATGCAGGTTGCCGAGAAGCTGAAGCAGGGCGGGATTACGCCGATTGCCGTCGACGGTAAGGACAAATGGCCGGTGCTTCGGTACCTGGCGTACAAGCCTTTCCGCATGACAGGCAATGATTTCATCGAGAATGTGAAGCAGGGTAAAGCCTCCTTCAAGGACCCGGCCGGCATGGCAGGCATTAATTTCGTACACGAACTGGGTACCAAAGGGTATTTCCAGCAAGGATTCACGGCAACGGATTACACGGCAGCACGCGACCTGTTCCTGGCCGGCAAAGCCGGCATCTATTACATGGGCTCGTGGGAAACTATGAATTTCGCAAACGATAAACTGAGCGCGGAAATGAAGGATAACATCGGATTCTTCCGGCTTCCCATGATGGAAGGCGCCAAGACGGCAGACAATGATTATTTCATTAACTCGGGCATCGGCGTTGCATTTAACCAGGATACCTTCGATGATACGATGAAGGAATTCGTCAAGTTCCTTCTGGAGAAATACCCGGAGGCCTATACGAAAAAAGGCCAGTTCTCGCCTTTCAAGTATTCGCTTGATCAGACGCAGGGGATGCCGGAAATTTTCTATAAGATTCAAGAGGAAATCGCGAAATCGGGAAGCGTCTTCGCGGTCCCGTGGGATACGCGCCTCGACCCGGCCACGAACGAGCTGCTTGGCAACGAGCTGAATGCTTTGGCTCTCGGGGCCCATACTCCGGATGATTTTGCGGAGCTCATGGATCAAGCCATTAAAGAAAACGCGCCGAAATATTTCAAATAGCCGCATTGAACAAACGGCCAGCCGGAATCCGGTTGGCCAGCTATGCAAGCCAAATAATACTAAAATGGGGAATGAGCAAGGGTATGGATAAAATCCTACGCAATCACAAAGCCGCTCTCGTCTTCCTGTTGCCTGCATTACTGGTGTATTTGCTCACCGTTCTGGCGCCCATCCTTTGGTCGATGTACTTTAGCTTCTTCTCCTGGGACGGGGTATCCGATATGGTCTACATCGGCTTTGATAATTATGCCAAGATGTTCGGAGGCGACAAAACGTTCTGGAAGGCATTCAGCAACAACCTGACCTATGTTTTGATCATTGTGGTCATGCAGGTGTTTCTCGGTTTGCTGGTGGCCATCTTGCTGACCAGTATCACCAAAGGCAGGGAATTGTTCAAAACGCTGTATTTCGCTCCTGCTATTATCACGTCGGTAGCCATCGCGCAGCTGTTCCAAAATGTGTATTCGTTCGATCCGGTCGGAATGTTGAACTATGTGCTGCAGCAGATCGGCCTCGGAGACTGGAGCAGGCCTTGGCTTTCCGACTTGAAGTGGGCGCTGGCTGCCGTATCGGTACCCGAAGGCTGGCGTTTTATCGGTCTTTATATGATTATCCTGTATAGTGCGCTAATTTCCATTCCTTCAGATATTGAGGAAGCTGCCAGAATTGACGGAGCTTCTTCCTGGAATCTGTTTCGTTCAATTAAAATGCCGCTGATTAAGCCTGTACTTATGGTTTCTATCATTATGGCTACTACGGGCGCGCTAAAAGGGTTCGACATCCCGTATCTCATGACGAACGGGGGACCCGGCCGTGTAACGGAATTGTTGCCGACTTATATGTACAAAACTGCATTCTCCAGTCTGGACTTCGGTTATGGAAGCGCGATGGCCGTATTTATCGTCATTGAAAGCCTCATCGCAGTCGCCTTTATCAGACGGATGATGGACAGTAAGGAGACCTGAAGATGAAATTTACCGGCTATTCCAAAGCGATTGTTGTGAGTATTTCATTTGCTCTTCTTGTCATTCAAGTTTATCCGATTGTCTGGGTGTTCATCTCCAGCTTTAAGGCGCCCACCGATTTTGCCGGCAACAACCCGCTTAGCCTCCCCAGCCGATTCTCATTCGAAAATTACCTGAGCGTGTGGCATAAAGGAAATCTGGGGACTTATTTTTCCAACAGTCTGATCGTCGCCATGACGACCATCGTGCTGGTGATCTTGTTCAGCGCCATGGCCGCTTTCGTTATTGAGAAGATGTCGTTTAAATGGAGCCAAAGCGTGCTGTTCTTATTTCTGTGCGGAATCATGATCCCGATCCAAGTTGTGCTTATCCCGCTGTTCATTCTTTATAACAAACTGGGGATTATCAATACGCTCACCTCTCTGATTTTGCCCCAGGTAGGTTTTGCTCTACCTATTTCGATCTATCTTTTCGTGAGCTTCTACAAATACATCTCGAACGAGATTATGGAGGCGGCTGTCATGGACGGCTGCGGTGTCTACCAGGTGTTCTGGCGGATGATCTTCCCTCTGTCCCGGAATACGATTGTCACGGTTGTCGTCATGAATCTGATTTTTGTCTGGAATGAGTTTATCTTCGCGAATACGTTTATTCACGACCTGAAATCCCGGACCATTCCGGTGGGCTTAATGGATTACATCGGCCAGTACGGTTTAACGGATTGGGGAGCAACCTTTGCCGCTATCAGCATCACGACGATCCCGACCATGCTGGTTTACTTCAGCTTCAACAAGAGCGTTATTTCCGGCATGACCGCAGGAGCGACTAAAGGTTAATCTCCCATATACCTTGGGCTAAGGTATACTGAAGATACCAGGTTCTACACTCTTCTCAGTCAGAGGGATTCCATGAAAATAAACCGGCTGTTCCTATCGATTAGCATCCGCAGCAAGATCATCATTTTGTCCATCATCTGCTCTCTGCTGCCGCTTGTCCTTATCGCCTCCTTAACCTTTGTCTATTTGAGCAGGGTGATTGAGAACAAGATGTCTGATACCACCTCCAATTTGCTGGGCTCCATCAATTGGAATATCCAAACTTTCGTGAATGACGTTGAAGCGATTTCGAAACTGATGTTGTCTTCCCGTGATGTTCAGTCCTTCCTTTCCTATGACAAGCCTGATTTCAAGGAAATCTATGACCTTCAAAATGCCACTCGCAGTTTGATCGTCAATATTTCCAACAATAAATCATATATACGTTACGTTTTCGTAGGCAGCGAACAAAGGGAACTGATGGTCACGAATCAATGGGACAGATTCAGTTACGACAATATCTATCAGGCGGTCTCCCGGTCGAAATGGTATAAGCAGGTGAGCGCCATGGGCGGCCGGGGATTATGGCTGAACAGCGATGAAGTCCGGCTTGTCAAGGACAGTCCGAACCTGCTGTTGTACGGTAAGCAATTAAATAATCTCGATACGCTTGAACCGATCGGGATGTTGATCATTTCGATCGATAGACGAGTCTTTGATGAAATGTTCAAGAACATTTCCAACAGGGAAAAAGGGGATTTGATGATCCTGGAGCAAAACAAAATCATCTATTCAAATTCCCGCAACACCGATTTTAAAAAGATTCCGCAAAAAGAATTGAATCAGCTTAATGATTTGCCTGAACAAGGCAACCGCATCGCAACGATGGGCGGAGAACGGTATGTCATCACCTTCGCAACCAATCCGGGAACCCGGTGGAAAGTGGTCAGCATGATCCCCTATTCGAGCATCAATTCGGAAATCATCCTGATCCGCAATGTTACGCTCTCATTGACGCTGATGGCTTTCCTGCTCGCCGCCTATGGCTCTTTTCTGATCTCAAACCGGATCACCAAGCAATTGACTTTGCTCTCTTCCGTCGCCAGAAAAGTGGCAAAACGGGATGAAATCGAAGGCATCCTCTTTGAAGAGGAAGACGAAATCGGCAAAATCGGCAATCAGTTCTTGCGGACCTTCCGTACCAATACCGAATTATCGGACAAATTGATCGAAGCCAAGCTGAAGGAGAAGGAAGCGGAGCTGCATGCGCTGCAGAGTCAAATCAACCCTCATTTCCTATACAATACGCTGAATTCCATATATCTGATGGCGGAACGAATCGGTGCCAAAAACATTTCCAAAATGGTCATGTCTCTTTCGAATATTTTTAAATTAAGCTTGAACAACGGGGACTACATTACAACTGTCGGCAATGAAATCGACCAAGTAAGAAATTATTTGGAGATTCAGAATATCCGCTATCGAGGGAAATTCGAAGTGACAATCGACCTCGAACCTGGAATCGAGCACATCCGCATGCTGAAGCTTCTTATTCAGCCGTTGGTAGAAAATGCGATTTTTCATGGAATCGAGTTGAAAGAGGATAAAGGGAACATTGCTATTCGGGGCCGAAGAGAAGGGGCAACGCTTGTATTCGAAGTTGAGGATGACGGAGTGGGTTTTGATCCTGCTGTTATGCAGCCGAGGGGATATGCCTTAAGGAACATACAGGAAAGGATCCAATTGCATTACGGCCAAGAGCGTGGGATCTGCATAGACAGCGTTCCGGGTGCCGGAACCAAAGTTACCCTTGAGATCGGTATAATGGATTGAGGTCGGGCTATGAAGGGGGGACATGTCTTGTATAAACTTTTTATAGCGGATGACGAACAGCTCGTGGTGGAAACGTTGTCGGCCATGATCGATTGGGACGCATCTGGGGTACAGATCGTGGGGACAGCAAACAACGGCAAACAAGCGCTGGAACGGATTCTTCAGTCGGATCCTGACATTGTCCTGACAGATATTCGGATGCCCGGCCTGAACGGGCTTGATCTGATCCGTGCCCTGAAGGAGAACGGCCGCAAAGCAGAATGCATCATCGTGAGCGGATATTCCGAGTTTGAATATGCCAAAGAAGCCATTGAGCTGGAGGCAGTGGATTATCTGATCAAACCGACAGAGCTCGAGGAAGTGGCCAAGACCGTCTCTAGGGCGATCGAGCGTCTGGAGCGTAAAGCGGATCAAACAGGGAATCGCCCTGAGCTTCGAATTGCAAAAGCATTAGATTCAGCGGTGTTTACGGATCTAATCGTCCATGGGAAACGTCCAACATTCGATCAAACGCCATTCGAAGGTTATGACCAGTTTGCAGCGATCCTGATCGGAAGCTCGGCGACGCTTTGGCTCGAACGAATGAAGAACAAGGGTGTTACGGATGCTCTCCTGAGCTTTTTGGCGAATCGCGGAATCGTCGTGGAGCTTTTCTACGAGCAGCAGAAGGTCATCTTATTATGCATGGCGAACCTGGAGGAGTACGCGCCATTAACGGAAATTCTGATGGCTGCAGCCGTAACATTTTCGAATGACAGTTCATTGGACGATATTTCATTGTCGTTTGGAATCGGTCCGGTTGTAACCAATATCATGCATGCGCACATCTCTTTTTTGGCTGCCGACAAGGCATGTCAAATGGGTTTGTTCTTCGGCGTTCCGGTAATGAACGTGAATAGCTGGCCGGAGATTACCCGCGTTTCTGAAAGAGTAGTCTCCGAGTGGTCTAATCAAATACAATCCTTTATCCGTTACGAACAAAAAGAGTTCGAAGAGATGCTTGAATGTTGGACGGAATGGGGGACAAAGCAATTAATCGCTCCCGTTACCCTGAAGAAGACAGGCGCACTGTGGGCAAACCGGTTGCACGATCTGATCGGGCAGGACTATGGAATCAAGATTGAGAGAGTGATCGGAGACCGCATGCGGCTGATTGAAGAGATACATGAAGCGCCGGATTGGGCATCTTTAAAGAAAATATGCATGGATTTGGCGCAGAGTATACAATTTTATTTGAACGTAACGAAGACTACCCTGAAAGAAAAGGTGGTTTATGAAATCAAAGCTTATCTTGAATCCCATTATCATGAGAATATCCAGCTTGATCAATTGGCAGAGCGGTTTGATCTCAACGCTTCCTATGTAAGTAACTTATATTCTAAATCAACTGGGCAAACGATTCTGGAATATGTCACTTTGCTGCGCATCGTAAAAGCGAAAAAGATGCTGAGGGAAAGCAGCTTCAAAATCTCTAAAATATCCTCTTATGTCGGATACGATAACCAGCGGTATTTCTGCCAAGTGTTCAAGAAGCATGTAGGCGTTAGTCCCGGCCAGTATAGAGAAGAGCATATGATAAAAAGCGAAGGAGATCATTCTCCAATTGGATAATCCAACGAATTGCATGGGCGTAGGAGGCAAGTAGAGCCTGCTGCGAGATCTCAAAGACTCGTAGTTCAATAAGAATAAAAAGGGATTTAGTTACCCGCCTGTATCATACCTTTGTACACAATAAGGCCCCCTATTGGCAAGGGGCCTTATTCTAGTCTATGCCATTACCGCTTTTTGGGACCGAACGAGCCTTCTTCGTATATTAGAAGTTTTCTAATACAATTTTTCCAATGGATCGTCCAGTTTCCAACTTCTCATGTGCCAAACGTAGGTTTGCTGCATTAATGGGTTCTAGTCGTTCATTTAGTGTAGTTTTTAATTTGCCATCATCGATTAAGTCCGCCAGGCGATTCAGCAATTCGTGTTGTTTAATCATATCTCTGGTATGAAACAAGGACCGTGTAAACATGAACTCCCATACAAACGTTACACTTTTAGAAAACAGCAAGTCCATTTTCAAATTTCCTGCCCAGGTAGCCTTATCTGTAGGAACAATACAGCAAATTTTACCTTGGGGGGTAATGGCGTCCGCCATATTCGATAGATGCTGTACAGTTTCATTCAAGCAGAAGATATAATCTACGGTATCTATACCGAATTCCTTGAGCTGAGGTAGAAAAGGGTTATTGTGGTTTATTATAAAATCCGCACCTAGACGTTTGACCCACTGAGTTGACTCTGGACGCGAAGCAGTAGCGATGACAGTCAAACCTGCTAATTTGGCAAGCTGAATGGCAATCGATCCCACTCCTCCAGCTGCACCGATAATAAGTATACTTTTGTTTACATGTGCGTTTATGCTAATTCCTAAACGATCAAATAGGCCCTCCCATGCAGTTATCGAGGTAAGCGGTAATGCGGCTGCGGCTGCGAAATCCAAACTTCTGGGCATATTTCCGACAATTCGTTCATCAACCAAGTGAAATTCACTATTACTGCCTGGTCGAGACACACTTCCTGCATAATAGATCTTATCCCCAGGTTTAAACAATTGACAGTCAGGACCGACTTGTTCTACGATTCCGGCAGCATCCCAACCAAGAATCTTCGGTGATTCGGCTTCGTAATTATGATTTTCGCGAACGCCTACGTCTGCAGGGTTGACAGAGATTGCTTTTACATTTACCAGCAAATCGCGGCCTGTAGGTTCCGGTTTATCCAAATGCAGATCAATAAGGCTTTCCGGATTGGATATTGGGAGGTATCGGTATGCGCCGACTGCTTTTATCTTTTGGTGAGTATTCATGATATCCATCCTCTCAAATAGGAAATGTTGTACAGTTGCATTGTAAATCAATTCGATTGCTTTAAGTAAGTACGCATATTTTTATGATATAGTATTAAAAATCAAACCGTTGGGGGGATAAGCTGATGGGAGACCGAAGAAACAAATATGGAGTGAATCCGGATATGCAAGCATGTCCGGTTGAAACAACACTGGATATAATTGGTGGAAAATGGAAGGGGATCATTCTCTATCAGCTCATGGAAGGAACGAAAAGATTCAATGAATTTAGGCGCCTCAACCCGGGAATTACACAGTTTATGCTCACACTGCAGTTAAGAGAGCTTGAACGGGATGGCATTATTCATCGAGAAATATACAAAGAGGTTCCGCCAAAAGTAGAATACTCCCTTACTGATTTCGGAAGGACTCTGGAACCGGTCATTGTGTCTATGAAAGCATGGGGGGAGTCTTATAAAGTGCGGATTAATGAAAATCGAACGATACAAGGGGCGGAGAGTTAAAGGCAAGTTAGGTAAATTCAGGCGGTGGGTACAAGGCCACTAAATATACAATGCACGTGGAGACAGAGAAAATCATAAAAATGCGACCGAAAGACGGCCTTAGAGTAATGGGGCTGTCTTCGTAGCGTTCCGCTTATACAATCGCGATATTGCGGCTTTTGCATCGCCGAAAGGCACACTTGATTGCATCTCCGCATTCAGTTATACCGATTTCCGTGAGGACCTTGAGAAATTTAAATTGCCAACGCTTATTCTCCATGGTGACGCCGATGCGATCGTTCCTGTCGAGATCAGTGGCCAAAAAGCGCATGAGCGGATCGCAGGCAGCCAGTTAGTCGTAATTGATGGCGGCCCCCACGGATTCAATGCTACCCACGCTAAGGGATTTAACCATGAATTACTGCAATTCTTGAACGGCTGATTGTGAGGGGGAACTACGCTTCGTATAGAAAAAGCAAAAGGGTCCGAGCTACAGATGCTCGAACCCTTTTGCTTTTAGCTTTTATTTTGAAAACGTAGTGTATGAGGAGCTTCCCATAGATACTCTATTTTTTACAATAGGAAATATAATTCTCCAGCCATTGTATCGTTACAGTTTCCCGTAAAATTGCACCATCTAATACAAGATAATCACCCAAATGTTCACTTTCAAGCGGAGGTATACTTTCATAACGTCCCATATTATTGCGTAAATGTTTCAGCCTGTCTTGATGCTGATGCAGATGATGCTCTAAGAGAATTTAAATCGAAGCGCTTTCTTTGCCACCAAATTGTAAACAGGGTTTCGGCATGAACGTTGTTGACAACATTTAAAAGCATGCGAATTCAGCATGTGCTCATGCGATTCCAGGCGGCTGAAGTCAGGATATCATACGTCAAGCCATTCGGTATCCCGGGGTGTATGACGCTCAAGACGGTTGACATCCATTTAATGCCTACGTATACTAATAGCAACTTTATAGGTTGTTCGTATAACCCCGATAATCGGTTCGGGGGCTCTACTGGGGTCCGTAAAATCCTAACTACGAACGCGATATCTACGATATTGCGCTCGCGGTTGGGATTTTTTGCATTTTACATTTCAAAGGGAGGTTTGGCATGAACACATTGCTGATCAAGAATGCCCGCAACATTATCACCATGGACCCGCAGCGCCGCTGCTACCCCGGAGGAAGCCTGTTCATCGAAGGACAGGAAATCAAAGCCATCGGGACGGACATTCCCTACGAGGACGCCGACACCGTCATTGACGCCTCGGGAAAGATCGTCTATCCCGGGCTGATCAACACCCATCATCACTTATACCAGACATTTACCCGGAACATCCCCCGGGCCCAGGACTGCGAGCTATTCGACTGGCTGCTGACGCTGTACGAAATATGGCGCCACATGCGGCCGGAGGATGTTTATCTGAGTGCCATGGTAGGCCTCGGCGAACTGCTGAAGACCGGCTGCACCACCGCTTCCGATCACTTTTATTGTTTCCCGGACGCCGTGAGCGGAGAGCTGATCGACGAGGAAATCCGCGCCGCCGGAGAGCTCGGCATCCGCTTTTACCCGACACGGGGCTCCATGAACCTGGGCAGGTCCCAAGGAGGGCTTCCGCCGGACGAGGTGACGCAGACGGCGGAAGTCATTCTGAGGGACACCCGCCGGGTTATTGAAACCTATCATGACGCCTCTAAATTCTCAATGGTCCGCGTCGGCGTCGCGCCCTGCTCGCCTTTTTCGGTGTCCGAGGATCTTCTGCGGGAATCCGCCCGCCTGGCGCGCAGCTACGGCGTCCGGATGCATACCCACCTGGCCGAGACGAAGGATGAAGAGGACTTCTGCCAAGCAAAACTCGGACTCCGGCCTCTCGAATACATGGAGAAGACGGGCTGGATCGGACGCGATGTGTGGTACGCGCACGGCATCCATTTCAGCGGCGATGAAATCCGCCGGATGGGCGCCTGCGGGTGCGGCGTCGCCCATTGTCCGAGCAGCAATATGAAGCTGTCATCGGGGGTATTCCCTGTACGAAGCATGCTGCAGGCGGGCGTTCACGTCGGACTCGGCGTGGACGGCTCGGCGTCCAACGACGCGTCCAATCTGCTCGGAGAGGCGCGTCAGGCCTACCTGTTGCACAAGCTGACCGCCGGAAGCGCGGGTCCGACGGCTGAAGAAAGCTTATGGCTTGGTACGGTCGGATCGTCGAGAGTGCTCGGCTGGGAGGACGCGATCGGCTCTCTGGAGGTCGGCAAGGCGGGAGACCTGTTCATGATTGACTCGCGAAGGCTGGAATATGCCGGCGCTTTGTTCAACGACACGGCTCTGCCTGTCGTCACGGGCATCAGCCAGAACGTCGATATGACCGTGGTCGGGGGCCGAATTGTCGTGAAAGACGGACGGCTCGTTCATGTCGAGGAAGAACGGCTCGCGGAAGCCGCGGGGGCCGCGGCGCTCCGGATGGTCCAGGCGGCGTCGGGACGAACCGGCGTCAATTACTTCAAGCATCGCGGACGAGCCTGATACGCGCCAACTAAGATGCCCCGAAAGCCATACCAATAATGGCTTTCGGGGCATCCTTTGTGTCCGCTCTGTTCTTGTTATGCCTTAGATCAGGTTTGCCGGCGTCTCGCCTTTAATCCCGGCCACCAGGTTTCTTGTCGCCGCCCAGGCCATTTCCAGCCGGGTCTCCCGAGTACCGAACCGATATGCGGCAGCAGAACCGCATTATCCAGCGCCGTCAGCGGATGATGGTCCGGAAGCGGCTGCTGCACGTACACGTCCAGTCCTGCCTCCCGGATCGTTCCGCTGCGCAGCGCCTCGACCAGCGCCTCTTCGTCGACGGTCGCTCCTCTAGATCCGTTGATGAAAATGGCGGTCTTCTTCATCAGCTTAAACTCGCGAGCTTAAACTCGCGCGCCCGTTTCGAACGTACCGGTCCAGCTCCGGCATCCGACGCGCCGTGGCCACCAGCAGACCGAAGATCGTATCGGCCACCGTGTCGTTTAGAACTCCCGGTGTATTGGTCGCCATTCTTCCGCGGCGGCTGATTTCGGGAATATGCAGATTATCGTATCCGCCGGAAATATTGCTCACGATTTTCAAGCGGGGAGCGCGGTCAAGAAATGCCGCATCCACGGCTGTTACATGATCGCTGATCCAGATACGGTAGAATCCAAGAATCTCGGCAACCAATTATTTATCCCCAAGGATGTAGGTTTCAAGAAAAGAACGGAGCTGGCTCCAGATGCTAATATCAGACATCGCCCGAGTATGCGAAAAGAAATCGAAAAGAACAACATTCACGTTCATTTAGGATATAAAGGGCTGTATGTTACCCAAGAAGGTGTTGTTTGCGCTGATCCAAATGGTGAAGAACATCTTATTCCGGGTACTTCAGTAATTTGTGCACTCGGACAACGAGCCAGAAGAAATGTCGTCGATGAGTTAATAGATTGTGCACCTTATGTAGCACAAATTGGAGATTGTGTTAAAGCGTCTACCATCACGACTGCAATTTATCAAGGATATCATGCTGCGCTTGATATCTAATGATTAGCGACTCACCATCAACACATGTGAAACGTTATTGAACGGATGCGGCTTCCTTAGCAGGAGGTGCATCCGTTTTTTGGTGTCTCTACATACCACATCCGGCCTCTTCTCTAATAGGTATATCTATCATGTATAATGTGAATTTATGTCGAATTAAGTTGAAAAAAAGTGCTGGGATTTTTCCGTAATCGCTATACGGGTGCTTGGCTTCCTGTATAATTTACGAATATGCAGATAGTTTAAGCTGCTGATTCCTGATCGTAGCCAATCCCCAACGAAAGAGAGTTGTGACCTTGAAATCCATAGCCTGGGTAACCGACAGCACCAGCACAATTGATTCTGAATTCGCCAGTAATAACCATGTTTATATTGTTCCTCTCCGTCTAATTGTCAATAATGAATGTTATAAAGAGAATATTGATATTACTGCTGATCAGTTCTATGATAAAATGCGCCAGAATGACAAGGTCGGCAGCTCCCAGCCGCCAATCGGTGAGTTCGTGGAATTATACGAGCGCCTGAAGGAAGACTATGATGAAATTATTGCGATACATTGTTCCTCCGAGCTTAGCGGAACCTTCCAAACATCAATGCAGGCAGCAGACATTGCTGGCGTTACTGTAATTGGCATTGATTCCAAGGTAGGCGCTTACCCGATCCGCGAGATGATTATGCGCGGCGTTCACTGGCAGCAGGCAGGCTGTTCTGCGCTGGAGATCAAGAGCAGAATCGAAAATATCATCCAAGAGATGTCTTTCTATCTGATCCCTGCCAGTCTGAGCCAGCTGCACCGCAGCGGGCGGCTCTCCGGCTCCCAGCTTCTGCTGGGCCAGCTGATGCGGATTCACCTGCTGCTGAAATTCGATAAAGGCAAAGTTGTCGTCGTGGACAAAATCCGCACCTTCAAGAAAACGAAGCAAAAGCTGCTGGAGACACTCGGCCAGGATATCCGGCTGATTCAGGATATTTGTATTATGCATGCCAACAATATGGAAGAGGCGCTGAGCCTGGAGTCGGCGATCAAGGAAATGTCGCCTTCTGTGCGTACGGAAATTATGACCTTTGTCCCGGTCGTAGGCGTTCATATGGGTGAGGGCACGCTCGCGCTATCGTGGATCAACAATACACCCATTAACAGTCTCACTGTTCAGGATAAAGTGCTGGAGCCTGTGCTTCAGGATTGAGTCCGGCTCGGCGAAATAGCTTACATACAAGAAAACCAGCAGGTCCCGGAGCGGGTCTGCTGGTTTTTTTGTCATGCATAGGTGTTTACGCGCATCTCATGTCTAAATGATATTAGTAAGCAAATAGATCTTTAGTCATAAGAGTAATAGAGTTTAAAGTGAATTCATTAAAATTCGACAAAATAAACCATTTCATTTGGACGTTGACAGCTAGACTATTAATTGGTATATTCCGGACGTTAAAAATTTTAGATAAATTTTATAGTGAAGGAGGAGATCCAAGAATACGGTAATCATCAACATAATTCTTTTATCGCTAAAAAATAAATAGCTGGAAGCTCATGGAGTCATCAAACAAAAAACGGAGGGATATATCAATGGCAAACGTTACAGTTGGACAGGAGAATGGAATTGCAATCGAGCTTCATTATGAGGATGTCGGGACCGGTAAGCCGGTTGTACTGATCCATGGCTGGCCGCTTAGCGGAAGATCCTGGGAGAAGCAAGTACCTGCACTAGTGGAAGCCGGTTATCGGGTGATTACGTATGATCGCCGCGGATTCGGCCAGTCCTCCCAGCCGTGGAACGGATACGAGTATGATACATTCGCGGCGGATTTGCACACATTGATTGAACACCTGGAGCTCCAGGATGTGACCCTCGTCGGGTTCTCCATGGGCGGAGGCGAAGTAGCGCGTTACATCGGTACTTATGGAACGGAGCGGGTATCAAAAGCGGTGCTGGCCGGTGCGATCCCTCCATATCTGTACAAATCATCGGATAACCCGGACGGCGGATTTGACGATGCGACTATTCAAGGATTTCAAGACGGGGTGAAGGCGGACCGTCTAGCGTTTCTGGATGGGTTCACAACCAATTTCTTCGCCTCCGGAGACAGAACGGACTTGGTAAACGAAGCGTTCCGCTTATACAATCGTGACATTGCAGCTTTCGCGTCGCCGAAAGGCACACTCGATTGCATCGCGGCATTTAGCTATACCGATTTCCGCGGGGACCTTGAGAAATTTAATGTACCAACGCTTATTCTCCACGGTGACGCCGATGCGATCGTTCCTGTCGAGATCAGTGGCCAAAAAGCGCATGAGCGGATCGCAGGCAGTCAGTTAGTCGTGATTGAGGGCGGCCCTCACGGGTTCAATGCTACCCACCCTAAGGAATTTAACGATGCATTGCTGCAATTCTTGAAGGGTTGATTGGAGTAGGAGCCACGCTTCCCAGGAGGCGTGGCTCTGACGCTTTTTGTGGATTACTTGGACCATAGCTTAAAAAATATCCCCAGCAACAAAATGAAGGGTAATAGCCAATACAAACCGTTTGTATTTTTGTCCCCCATAAGAAGAATCATCATGAGTTGAAAGGAAACTACGGCTCCACAAGCTGAGGCTGCAGTGAGGAATGCTTTCCATTGGGCGGATTCCACCATCCTATTGAATTTCGGCAAACTATATAGAATGGCCAGACAAAAAGATACTGCGGCGGGAATAACAATCATATTTCCAATATGAGCCTGATCTTTGAACTTAAAGTGATACAACTTAGATATGACGGACAATATCAAACCGATGAGAAGGAATAAACCGTTTAGCTTCATGGACAACCTCCTATTTTTGAGGGATGCCGAAGTATTGCGGAATTCACTGTCACACTTTATTATCATCATAACGAATCTCGGGAGTTGCAACAATCCCCCGTTTATCCGCTTCCTCCGTCCATAGATATAGAAAAAGCAAAAGGGTTCGAGCTACAGATGCTCGAACCCTTTTGCTTTTATTTTGAAAACGCAGAGTATAAGGAGCTTCCCATAGATGCTCTATTTTTTACAATAGGAAATATAATTCTTAATCACCGAAATGTTCACTTTCAAGCGAGGTATACTTTCATAACGTTCCATATTTTTGCGTAGATGTTCCAGCCTGTCTTGGTGCTGATGCTGATGATGCTCTAAGAGATGTAATACGGTTACATTATTTTTTGCTGGAAGGCTTACATACTATGGGACCAACAGGTTTATTGGTCAGGACTCTGGAGGCTTTCCGCACTTTTCTGGCGAATACCAGGGGTTTTTGGACGGCTTCCCAATGGATATACCAGATGTTCGGGTTCGTAAATAACCAGTGATTATGAAGAGCAGTTACTTTAATGCCTGCTTTGCGGAGTTCAGAGATAAATGGATTGATTTCCCGGGTGAGGATTACAGATTCCCCAAGGCATAGTGCTCTGCCGTCTTTACCAACACTCTCGAAGGAAATGCCGAACGGAAGTGTGAATAAGCCTTTTGAACGTCTGCCCAAGATCCGCACCTTAATATTAGTACGTAGCTTAGTTGCAACACATACCCCATTAACTACCTGGGGCTCACCACCAAAAATCTCCGCAAACTGTCTACAGAGTGGACTTATACTCATTTTTTATCACCATCCTTTTGATATATAGTATTTTTAAGAGGGTATCTTTGAAACGGCGTTGTCATCGATCAGGAGAATTAATATCCCAATAGTAGAGATTCGGGCGATAAGTTCTTCACCTGGAAATGATGCGGCTTGCGGCACATTTCAATAAACCAACAGCAGCCGCACGGAGGATGATCCGTGCGGCTGCTGGATTTTGTGGATGTGAATTAATTATCAAAGGGAGTATCGTTTACTGTATCCCCTTCATGTACCCCTGGATTGTCCGGGAGAACAAGTAGAGCAGAATACTCAGGAGGATGGCTGCGCCTCCAATGACACCAAAGTATACCATCTCAGTGTCAGCCGAATAAAACTTAACAATCTGCGCATTAATTGCCTGGGCAGCCGCATTGGATAAGAACCATAAGCTCATGGTCTGGGCGGAGAAGGCGGAGGGTGCTAGCTTGGTCGTAGCCGACAGTCCTACAGGAGACAGACACAATTCCCCCAGTACAACGATGAAATAGCTAAGAACGAGCCATAACGGATTAACCAGGGAATCCTCACCGCCAAAGTAAGCTGGTAACAGGATCACAAGGAAGGATAATCCGGCAAATAATAGACCCAAGGCGAATTTCTTCGGAATTGAAGGCTGCCGGTTCCCAAGCTTCACCCACAACCAGGCGAAGAGGGGGGCCAACGTGATAACAAACAAAGGATTTAAAGACTGGAACCAGGCTGGACGAATATGCATTCCGGCAAAATCGAGTTGTGTTCGTTTATCTGCATAACTGGCAAGGATGGTTGACCCTTGTTCCTGAATCGCCCAGAACATAATCGCTGCAATAAACAGCGGAATATAGGCAACGAGTCTTGAGCGCTCTACGCTTGTTGTGAGCGGACTACGGAACATGACAATAAAATACAGGGTGGGAATCAGAATTCCCAGAATACCTACAATCGTTATAAAGGATTTAAACGTTAACAGACCTAACGGAATCGTAACAGCCACGATAACAGCGAGAAGTACGGCACTGATACCGAAGATAAGGAATACTTTTTTTCGTTCGGCTTGTGATAACGGACTTGCGACTAAAGTGCCTGCTAGACCGAGGTTTTTTTTCTTGGTAGAGATGAACATGATTAATCCCAGAAACATACCGACGGCAGCAATACTGAAGCCCAGGTGGAAATTATAATCCCCGATGTATCCTACAATTAGCGGTGCGATGAAGGCTCCCAGGTTGATGCCCATGTAGTATATACTGAATCCTGCATCCCGGCGTCCATCCTGTTCGCTGTAAAGCTCACCTACAATACTGGATACATTAGGCTTCAGCAAGCCCGTACCCAGTACGATCAGAACCATGGAAACAAAAAATAAGGTAATACTCCCCGGGATGGCCAAGGTGATATGCCCGAGCATGATTAATATACCGCCGTAGAATACAGCCCTTGACGCACCGAATATCCGGTCCGCCAACCAGCCGCCAATAATCCCGGACATATAGACAAGTGAACCATAAATAGACATAATGGCGAGAGCTGTGCTCTCCTCCATGCCGAGTCCGCCTTGGCTCAGCTCGTAATACATATAATAAACAAGGATAGCTCTCATTCCATAATAGGAAAACCGCTCCCAAAACTCTGTGAAGAACAGAGTAAATAACCCTTTAGGATGTCCAAAAAATCCCCGTTGCGGAACACTTTCCACAACTCTTTGTTTGTTTAAATCAGCCATGCTGCTACTTCCTCCCTTGATAGTTAACAAAATTCCCTGCTTAAAGTATTATCCCTTAGTCAGACTACCCCCATATTAGTCTCAACAGCGGGAGCAAAAAAAATAGTATACAACATTGGTGAAAGATTGGATATGACATCGCTCCGAGAATGAAGTTTACATTGGATTGCCTGCAGGTTTGGACGATAACCAGAATTTTTTTCGGGTATACCGATGATTTAACGGGTGCCGGATCGTCTATACTTATGAATCACAATCGAATCCAAACTCGAGGAGGAACAATCTTATGACGTTAAAACTCACCCCTTATATTACTTTGGAGGGACGGGTAAAGGAAGCCATTCAGTTTTATGAACAAGCCATAGATGCAGAAGTCCTCTCCATAATTACTTACGGTGAAATGCCGGACATGCCTACTACGTTCACTGATGATCTGAGCGGTCTTGTAGCGCATGCTAAGTTAAAGGTCGGTGTGACAGAGCTGATGTTATCGGATACCCCAGGCGGTTCGCCTATTGAAAGCGGGAAACGGGTAACCATTTGCATTACCACAAACGACGTAGAACAATCCAAACGGATTTATGAGGCTTTGCGGCAGGAAGGGCAAGTCAATATGCCGTTTAGAGAAGAACCCTTCAGCCCTGGATTTGGTGATGTAACAGATAAATTCGGCGTGACCTTTCAAATTTATACGGAGCTTGAACATTAATTGCAGAAAGAGTTGCCCATAACGTTTGGGCGGCTCTTTTTTTATGGATGAAAGGCATTAAAACTAATTTAAGCTTCACTAAAGGTTCGAGCCTCATACTGAGTAAAAAGCAGATATGGGGAGTTGAAATGAAGATGAAAAAAATCAACTATGTCAAATTTGCGCTTGATATAGCAATGAGCTTATTGTTCGTTTTGTTTTTCAACAAAAATGTGTTAGGCGGGTTAGCGTTTCATGAAATAGCAGGCCTCTTTTTTGCCTGTGCATACATCACTCATATTCTTCTGAATTTGGGTTGGGTGAAGCGGGTCACTCTAAAAATGTTTAACCGCAGTTTATCCTGGAGAGTACGCGGCAGTTATGCGCTAAATTTCCTGTTGCTGGTTTCCATGACGTTCATCATTGTCAGCGGGATCCTTATTTCCCATGTCGTATTTCCGAATATTAATGTGGGCAACGAGAATTGGTTTAAAATGACCCATATCTCGGTATCTTTCCTGGTACTGGCATTGATCGGGATTCATGTCGGGCTTCATTGGCAGTGGGTCGTGAACATGTGTAAGAAAATAACCAGCATAAAGAAGGGCCGGACCTGGATGCGGTATGTTGCTCAAGGCTTGACGGTGATCATACTGCTATTCGGTTTATACCAAATCAATCAGACATCTTACGTCACTCATCTAAAAAGCTCGGTTTCAGCTTTCGGCGTAAACACGCAGCAAACTGGCTTCGGGAGCAAGGAGGCTTTCGCAGGCGGAGAGCGGGGTGGAATGAGAGAAGGGAGGCCTTCCGGCGGAGAAGGTCAATCTGGATTCAACCGGGGGGAAAAGGGAGGCAATGTGAACGTCGTCAATGTCATTTTGACGTATACCGGTATTATGGCTGTTTTCGTCATTGTAGCCTACTACCTGAAGAAATGGAGCTTATACCGTAAGAAGAAGACCGTTGTAAACCCGAATTGAGGGAGAGTATAAATGGAGGAAATGGTAAGCTTCTATAAAAAGTTATCAATACATGAGGAGATACCCCAAAGGTATCTCTTTTATTATGAAATAACCGAATATTTATGATGAACAATGAGTTAAGTCAACACCGGAGCTATTTCACAGACTACCATTACTAGTATTAAATAACTAATTTTGTTTGTGAAATTCCGAACAATATTCCTTTATTTTTCGTAATGTAAGATGAAAGGGCAGGCGGGGGGGAAGAATGATTAGCGATAGACAGCTTATAGAAGGTTATAAATCCGGGAAGCAAGAAGATTTTGAACTTTTGATAAACAGATATAAAGATGATTTATATCGGTTTTGCTGTCATCTTTCCTTGGATAGGCAAGAGGCAGAAGACTTATTCCAGGAGGTATGGGTGCGTATATTCCGTAAGCTGGGAATGTATGATCCCGAGCGGCCTTTTAAAGCTTGGCTGTTTCAGGTGACCATCAATTTGCATAGGGATCGATACCGGAAATTGAAAAGGCTGCGCGAACGTCTGACGTTTGCTTGGAGCTCTGAACATAGCGGATTTACGGAAATTAGTGATTCCGCACCTTTAACGGAAGAATATCTACTGAGAAAAGAGCAGGATCTGTACTTGGAACAATGTCTGCGCAATTTGCCTAAACGTTATCTGGCCCCGTTGATTCTGTATTACTATGAAGAATTCAGCTATGAGAGCATTGGAGAGATCCTTGGTGTTCCACTGGGAACCGTAAAGTCTAGACTAAACCAAGGAAAAAAATTACTTAAAGCGAAAATGGAGGAGCTGGGATAATGAATGAACCAACGGGAAGAGAGAAGCTTTTACAAGAATATTTCAGCGCTCCAGTAGCGACTCCCCCTTATTTAGTCCCCCATACACTTCGAAAAATTAGAGAAGGCAATCATATGGGCGCTCTGATCGGCGCAGTTGCACTGAATTTGATTATAGTTCTGGTACTTGCGGTTTTTTTATTAGCCGGTCCGCTGCTCTTGTTCTGGAAAATAGTAATATTAATTGTGTTTTTCCTATTTCAGGCCATTGCAGTAGCAATATTGCTTTACAACTTCTTTGGAAGCACTTTGGAGCCTTCAGCGTACTAAGCGGAATTTGCAATTTCAGAAAGGAGAACTATGAATAACCGAATGAGACTTGAAAAGTTTATTTTCTGGGCGTTTACGGCAATTGTTGTATTGGGATTTGGTGCTCTTTCCTTCGCAATGGCTCCTTATATGGATGATGCATGCGAGGACGATTTTGTATGGGTCTTTGTGATATTGGGATTGGCAGTGCTTTTTATTGCTTTAAATGCGCTAATTGCTGTGTTCATCTACAAAGACGCTTCAAAGAGAAATATGAATGCCTGGCTGTGGATGTTAGCCGTCATTTATATTCCGAATTTCATCGGACTTCTGTTCTATTTGTTCGCCCGCCGGCAGCATCACTCTCTCTCGGAAACTGAACCGAGGAATAAAACGAAACAATGTCCTCACTGCGGCAAGTTAATCCAATCTTAAGGGGTGTCAACAGAGATGAAGAGGAAATGGGTGTTTTCGGGGATTTTGGTCCTTGTGATTGTAACGATGCTGGCTGCTTGCGATAAGAGGTTAATGTTTGTGGGGTCGAGCTCCAGCACTAAAAATAAGATTGCTGCTTCCTATAAGCTGTTTACGGGTACGGATGAGAAGAAGGTTAGCCTCAAGAAGGGCGATACGCTTGCTGTTGACTATCAGTCCGAGGTTAAAAAAGGGGAACTGACAATAAATTTTTACGATCCCGATAATCAGCTGGTCCAGAGCATAAGTACTAACGAATCAGGAAATGAGAAGATTGAAGTAAGCAAGGACGGGAAGTACAGGTTTAAAATTAATGGTAAGCATACCAAGGGCAGTTACGAAATAACGTACAAAATTGAATAGTTCTGCGTAGAGACACCGGGGCGGGCTGCTTTCTCTTGCCAAAAGTTACCGAAGAAAGCAGCCTTGGAGCTTATCATTAGTACCAATGAAGCTCCCTGCTTTACAGGCTACATGGTCGTTTTAACTTTGATTAATAACTTCATGAAGGTCTCGCTTTCTTCCTCGGTAAGGCCCCGGGTAATGCTGTTCTCTACTTCCATGAAGATTTCGTCGAACTCTTCGACGAGGTCGGACCCTTTTTTCAATAGATATATTCGTTTTTGCCGCTCGTTCTCTTTGGGAATCTCCCGTTTAATGTACCCTTTTTTCTCTAACCCTTGCAGCATACTGGTAATCGTGGCTCCTGTACGGTTAAAGTGATCGGCCAGATCCTTCTGGATCACGCCTTTGTCCTGATTTTCAAAAATGTAGCCCATCATCTGCCCTTGTTGAGTGTTAAGTCCCAGCTCTGATAATCGGGTATTGGCCATGCCTCTGATCTTCATCCCAATATCCCGGATGATATCGGAGTAAGGGGTATGCAAAGCTTGCTTCGTCATCCTGTGCCTGACTCCTTTACGATAGGTTAAAACCTAATTATAAGATTATCTTAATTTTCGGGAAACAAAATGTCAAAGACAAACTGTTAGAACACAATTAATCATTATATTGACAGTTAGAATTCAAACTGTTATATTTCAATCATAAATTACATTTATTTTAGGAGGCTAAAACAATGATTACTGCAATCACCAATGTGCGTGTATTTGACGGAGAGAAAGTGATCAGACCCACTACGGTTCTGATTGAAGGCGAACAAATCCTATCGGTAGGCGGAGAAATACCGGAGCATGCGGATATTATCGACGCAGAAGGAGGGACTTTGCTGCCCGGTCTGATGGATGCTCACGTTCACACTTCCGTAGAGGGCCTGCGGGATGCACTGAAATTCGGAGTGACAACTGAACTGGAAATGATGGGCGGGTTCACCCAAAGCGGCCGCGAAGCGCAATTGAAAGGGATCGGGGATATTGCCGATGTACGGTCTGCCGGAATGGCGGTTACCCCTCCAGGCGGGCATCCCGATGAGCTCATGCCGGGGGATGGCGAAATCCCGGATTTTGTACTGAAGGAACTGGAGAAGATGAGCGAGGAGGACCGCAATGCCATGCTGGCCGCCCATGCCCATGCTCATGATCATGGAGAGGCACCCGCGGTAACCAACCGGGAAGAAGCACTGGCATTCGTAAACGAACAAGTAAGAGAAGGAGCCGACTATATCAAGATTATGATTGAAGAAGGGACGGTATTAGCTGCTCCCGGGCTGCCTGTCCTAAGCCAGGATATTCTGAGGGCCGCTGTAGAGGAAGCACACCGGCATCACAAGATTGCGATTGCCCATGTATTGACAGCCGAATCTGCCCGGCAAGCCATAGAAGTCGGGGTTGAGGGACTCGCTCACTTATTCATTGACCGGCCCGAGACCACCCCGGATCTGGTGAGAATGATTGCAGAGGCAGGCGCTTTTGTTACACCCTGCCTCGTCTTGAACTCCTCAATTATCGGTAACCCTGCATCGGAATTGGCAGGGGATCCGCGTGTGAGCTCCAAGCTCAGCCCGGAATGGATCGACACGCTGAATGCCAGCTTCAATACTTACCCTCAAGGCAGCATGGAAGATAACTACCGGAATGTAATGGACCTTCATCGTGCAGGCGTAGATATCCTGGTGGGTACGGATGTCTCTGTACCGGTTCCGTCGCTGGGCGGACTTGCCCATGGAGCCAGTGTGCACCATGAGATGCAGCTATTAGTAGAAGCGGGATTTACCCCTGTAGAAGCCCTTCAGTCAGCTACCTCGAAAATAGCCCGCCGTTTCGGCCTGACTGATCGCGGAACTATCGTAGAGGGGGCGCGGGCGGATTTGGTCTTGGTTGACGGGGACCCGGCAGCGAATATCTCGGACACGTTATCGATTCGCGGAGTATGGCAGCGCGGCATCCGGAGCAATTGAATATTTGCCTGGCCTTACTGGATCTATTTACCACCAACCTTAAGGAGACTTTTATCACAGCAACAATATTCACATCGCAAGTAATATGTTAGAATATCAGAACGACAGAACGACTTAAATTCATAATTCGCAAGCTATGATTGCTATGGATCACACTATAGCAGGAGCAGCTTCTGGAGAGACTGCGGGAAACCGCGGCGCCGAAGGGTTCACAATCTCAGGCAAAAGGACAGAAGAGTAAGGAATATGTATTTGTTATGCTGACAGCTGTCAGCAGGGCAAGTATTATTTCATATTCTTATGAACCGGGAGATTGGATGACATCCAATCTCTTTTTTTTATTGGCATCATTGCAATGTAATTCATTAAGGGGGAACGGGTTATGGCACAATCGGAATTAAAGAGAGAGCTGGCCAATCGGCATGTTCAACTGATTGCGATCGGCGGCACAATTGGTACGGGATTATTCTTAGGCTCGGGCAAGGCGATTCAGCAGGCAGGTCCATCCATTATGATTACGTATTTAATCGTAGGGATTGCGGTGTTTTTTGTAATGCGGGCACTGGGTGAACTCCTGCTGTCCAAAGCGGGATATCAATCGTTTACGGATATTGCCGAGGACTATCTCGGACCCCGGGCCGCCTTCATCACCGGATGGACTTATTGGTTCTGTTGGATTATGACGGCTATGGCCGATGTCATCGCTGTTGGGGTGTATGTGCAGTATTGGTTTGATATCCCACAATGGGTACCTGCCATCGCCTGCCTGGTCATTTTATTAGGGCTTAACTTATTGACCGTCAAAAACTTCGGCGAACTCGAGTTTTGGTTTGCTCTAATCAAGGTCATCACGATTCTCGCCTTAATTGGCATTGGGGTTATTTTACTGGTCATGGGATTTAAGACGGATGCGGGATCGGTGACGGTAAGAAACCTCTGGGAACACGGGGGAGTATTTCCGAACGGCGTTAAAGGATTCTTATTTTCCTTCCAAATGGTAGTCTTCGCTTATGTCGGTGTAGAGCTGGTGGGCGTATCGGCAGCAGAAACCTCCAATCCAGAGAAAAACATACCGTCGGCGATCAACAAAATTCCTCTGCGGATTCTATTTTTCTATGTGGGAGCTCTTTTTGTCCTGCTATGCATTAACCCATGGACAGAGCTCAATGCGTCGGAAAGCCCTTTTGTGAAAACCTTTAGCTTAGTAGGAATTCCAATCGCCGCCGGGATCATTAATTTCGTCGTATTAACTTCAGCCGCATCCGCCTGCAACAGCGGGATGTTCTCCACAAGCCGGATTCTTTATAACCTGGGCAAGAACAAGCAGGCGTCAACTCATTTTTCCAAACTGAATAAAAATCATGTGCCTGCAAACTCGCTGTTTATTTCAACGCTTGTCATATCCGCAGGCGCTCTATTGAGCAAGCTTATTCCGGAGCAGGCTTTTGGAATTGTGACAACGATTAGTGCCATTTGTTTTATATGGGTATGGGGCGTCGTGCTTGTGTGCCATATCAAATATAAGAAGACCCGGCCGGAACTCCAGGCTGCATCCAAGTTCAAAGCTCCCTTAACGCCGGCAATAAATTATGTGGTTCTGGCTTTGTTTGCTGCGATACTCATTATTATGCTGATCGCCGAAGAAACACGCCCGGCGTTGCTCTTTACTCCGCTATGGTTTGTTCTCTTATATATTCTGTATCCCAGACCGAGCAAAAGGGTGAAGGAAGGCAGTATAGCGACGGATATCAAATAGCTGTAAAAGACACCCGCCAACCTGTTGGCGGGTGTCTTTTATAGCTATGCGGAGGCGCAAGCCGCAAAGTGCAGGCTTCGGGGTAAATGTCCGGTTGCGCAGCCGGATTGCGTGTTATGCGGCAGATGTGGCGGCCCGGTTGCGGTGCAAAAAGCGCAATGGAATTGTGGGAAAGCGTATATGGGTTTTCGGTGTAGAATTGGAAAAAATAGATTATGATTGGTACAAGAAGAACAACACGAGCTGATAAGTACTGGTTGATAGATGAAGTGATAGAAAGTGAAAACTGGAAAGGAGCCTGACGACATGTTCGGTTTATCGTTCGGACGCGGGATGACGATCGCTTACTTTCAGCAGCATGCTGCCCGCTTGTTTATAGCTGGTGACAATCTGGATTGCCGGTATGCAAGAACATATTTAAGACAGAATGGTATAACAGCAACCCAATATATGCAGAACAACTTGTCTACCTTATATGAAGCAGCGGAAGAGCTGGTAGCTATGGGGAATGAGCGAATGGCTCTGTACGTGACACCAGCGAATTACCGCCTGTGCCGGAGCCTGACAGAAGCGGTGAAGGAATTGGACGAAGGAAGCCGGATCGTATGGTTCGGCAATGGTCTTGGCATGAACGGTACCTCGCTTCCTGCTGACATTGCTGCTGACGGACTGGTTCTCTGGGAACCGGAGCAGACATTGCTCCGCCTGGCAGAAGCAGACGACGGCTGGGAAGAGGCGGTAGGTGGCTTCATACCGGTAAGCCGGTTCACTGCCTGGAGCGTCGCTGCTGGAAAGGCAGTATCTCAGCTGGATGGCGAGGGTAGCGCTGATACCCGACTGGACCGGCTGAACGGGATATGGGAAGAGGCTTTGAAGCAGCGCTGGCCGGTGATTTCTTCTATTAAATGCGCTGATCGAAACGGGTATGGGCATAACATCCGCACCCATTCCAAGGAACGCTTCAGCGAAGATCTGAATCTCGCACTTCAGCAGCTTGGACCGGAAAGGCAGCTGTCCCTTGAAGGATTTCATTACTTGGCCGGGAAGAGGGGCAGAGCAGCGATCTGCGAGGCACTTGAAGCGTCCAGGCAGCTGACAGCAGGTTACAGCGCCGAGATACCGTTGGAATGGCTCCTGGAGCAGAGTGAATATACCCGGTTGCTGCAAGCGGGCATTACACAGATCATTATTAGAATTCCGCTAACAATGAATAAACTTCAGTTTAATGAAGCTTTTCAATTAACAGAGAGCCTGAAGAGAACATCTGCCGGGGTTAAGCTGGCTGCAGTGCTCATCGATGAAACGACGGATATTCTGGAAGGCGAAGCTGAGAATACAGCAGCTCTGTTGACCCTTTGGGTGAATGAAGGCCTTCTGCAGGCCGGTGATGTGCAGCTTGATATCGCAGGGCTGGCACCGGATGAGCATAAGGTTCCTGTACCGGAGTCCATAGCAGCATTCCTGCAGCGGTATCTTCGGCAAGAAGAGGAGCAGGCGCTGATTAACGGGTTCATGGCATACATGACCGGACAATATCCGCATCAGGTGCTGGGCAGCGGAGTTAAGCATATCGGTTATACCGAAGGAGAATGGAATCAGGCAACGGTGCAGGGGCTGGCAGAGTATTCGGCAATCAACAGCGCCATTCTCTTCGAGCATAACCCGGTCAGGGTTCCTTCTTCTACGGATACGATGTACGCTGGCCCGGAGGGGGTATGGAAGCGGGAGAACGAAGCTTATCTGGAATGGGAGCGCCAGTCTGAGCAGAACTCCTACTACTTATCCAATGCACACCAGATTAACCGGCTGGGCGAATACGAATATGAGCTGCAATTAAACGACTTTCTTCATATGGAACCGCTGGAGATCCGGCAGCTGCAATATTCCCAGGCTCAGGAAATGAACGTTGCGCCATCAGGCAGAGCCCCCCGCTTTCAGCTGTTAAATCTGGAAAGTGTGGAAGACATGGACCGGTTTCTTGAAGACGTAGAGCTGTTCAGCAAGTCCGGCATGTTCCGGTACGCCTATGAAATACAGGCGGATCTTATGGAGAGCTGCCGCTGGTCGGGGGTACATTCGTGCGCAGCCAGACAGCTGCCCCGGATCTTTGTTGACGGCGATGACCGGATATCCCCCTGCCGGGGCTGCGCCGTCATCGGTCAGGTGGGAGATTCACTGGATCAGCTATTAACCCAGGTGTCTGTGGTCTCAGAGGAGGAGCAGCTGCTCAGGGGCTGCCGGACCTGTGAGATTAAGGATTCCTGCTCCAAGTGCAGCTTCCTGCCTGAATATTTGAACCGCCAGCAGTATTGTGAGCTGCGCAAGAAGCACAAGCTGCTCCACCGCTATATGCAGATGGTGCAGGTATTTAAAGGCCTTAGTAAGTATGCCCGTTCGCTTCAGAACATCGAAGTCCACGAGCTGCGCGTCTCTCTTCCGGCATGTACACATCTCTGGAGACAGCCGGAGCCGCATATGCCTGTGAGCACAGCGGTGCTTGAAACGGTATTCCTCTTCTTCATTGGAGAGCAGCCGATGCTGTTCCATGCGGGCAGCCAAAAGCTGATGAAGCTGAACGAGCCGATGGCGCTGATACTGGAAGGATTGATGAGCGGTGCGGAGAGAACAGAGCTGGAACAGGAACTGATGACACGCTATCAGGTGGAGGGTGAGTTTGCAGCCCGCCTGGTTACACAGGCGCTTGGCTTGTTCGCTAAGGAAGGCTGTCTGATGCAAGCAGCGAGGGCTGTATGAAAGGAGGGGGTACCCCTATGTTAACGACAACCCGGCAATACCCGATGGTGCATCCGCTTAAGGATGTCCGGCTCGGAGATGAGGTTACTTCACTTGCAGCAGGGGAAGGCATCTATGTTCAGGATACGAACGGTAAAATTTATATCGACGGGATCAGCGGACTGTGGAATGTATCCCTGGGTTACCGTCATCCCGGAATACGCCAAGCCATCATGGAGCAATTGGATGCGCTGGCCTATGTGAATCCCGTGGATTACAGCAATCCGGTGACCCTGCAGTTTGCCGAGAAGCTGCTGCAGCTAACACCGGATAATCTGACTAAGGTTGCCTTCACATGCACCGGTTCGGAATCCGTGGAGCTGGCGATCAAACTAATGCGCAAATACCATCAGTTACGGCATCAGCTGCATAAGAACGTCATCGCTGTTCTGGACAAATCGTACCACGGCAGTTATTACGGTTCCATGAGCGCCAGCGGGATCGATCAGGAGATTTCCGAGAGTTATGGTCCGAAAGTACCCGGCTTCCTGTTCCATCCGGTGCCTGTGTGCAAGCATTGTACACCGGGTAACCTTGCCGGGGATTGTCTGAGCAGACAACTCGGTCAGCTGGAAGCATTATTTGCCCGTGAGGGGCATGTGATGGCCGGATTCATGCTGGAGCCGATCATCGGCTCAGGGGGGATTATTCCTATTCCTGAGGCTTATCTGCAAAGGCTCAAGGAACTGTGCCTGGAGCACGATGTGCTGCTTGCTTTTGATGAAGTGGCTACGGGGATGGGGCGTACCGGCAAAATGTTTGCCTTCGAGCACAGCGGGGTTACCCCTGATATTCTCTGTCTCTCCAAGGGGATTAACAGCGGCTATTTACCGCTGGGGGCCACCCTGTTCAGCGAAGCGATACGGCAGGCCTTTGCTCTTGCAGGCTCCCACATCGAGCATCTCTCCACGCAGAACGGCAATCCCATCGCTTGCGCAGCCGGAATAGCTACGCTGGAAGCGCTGGAACAGCCGGGCATGCTGGAAGCGGTAAGTGCAAGAGGACAGCTGCTTCGTTCCGCTCTGGATCAGGCGCTGCAAGGCAACCCTCTATATCTGGAGGTAAGGGGAAAAGGCCTGATGATCGGCGTTGCGCTGCGGAGCAGGCATCGTGCAGAGGAGTGTCTGCCGCCAGAGGAGCTGGCGGATATTGCCGGCAAGCTGAAGCGCCGGGGGTTAATCGTATATCCGTTTCACACACCAGGGTTAACCTCCGGGTTCCATCTGTTCCCGCCCTTCATTATCAAGGAGGAGGAGGTGCTGGAGATCGTATCGATCGTCCGGAAGGTACTGGGAGGGAGGTGAGAATAATGTCCCACCACCGGCATGAGCCAATGGTTTGCTGGAAACTTGACACTTCGGATAACGGAACAGAATATACAGTTTTTCGATCTGCTCCATACTTCAGAAACATTCGGCATTAAACTCTGAGATTGATCGTGAGAGGAGGTGAGTATCATGCAAAAGAATCTTTCCCTGCAATTCGAAGAAATGGAAGCTGTAACAGCTCCGGACTGGAAGGACATCGCAATCGGCATTGGTATCGGTGTAGGTATTGGCGTAGCGCTGACTTAATCTGCCGTTATACCGGGAAACGTCCTGTTAGCTGACCTTGAAGGGAGGTGAGTATCCATGCAAAAGAATCTTTCCCTGCAATTCGAAGAAATGGAAGCTGTAACAGCTCCGGACTGGAAGGACATCGCAATCGGTATTGGTATCGGTGTAGGTATCGGCGTAGCGCTGACTTAATATCAGCAGCGGTAGTAACGGAGGCAATGTTCACCTTATAAAAAACAAAATTTATTTAATGGAGGAGAAGTTCATGATGAATCAAGCGCTGGCTTTGCAGTTTGAGGAAATGGAATCTGTTGCAGCCCCGGGAGACGGTGCATTTCTGGCGGGTGTTGGCGTAGGTATTGCGATCGTTACCGGTACGGCAATCGTGGTGTTGACCTAATTACGGAAATAGCCTGATCGGCTGTACTTACTAAATCCAATATGAGGAGAGAATCGAAGATGAATAATGGACTGGGTTTGCAAATGGAACTGCTGGAAGATGTCGCTGCACCGGGCAGCGGAAGAGATTTCTTTGAAGGCGTGGCCGTTGGAGTGACCATCGCTGGAGGCGTAGTCGCAGTTATTGCCTTGACCTAATACATTTAATATTTCCTAAACCATTGGGAAGCCTCTTCTGCTTGGAAAGACGTATTCTGCCCGGGCAGGAGGGGGCCCCTATTATAAGCGGCTTGAGAGGGTGAGAGTGAATGGAATCGATAACACATCTTGAATTTCATGAGACCGAAAACAACTATTTCTTAGTTCAACATATATCCAGCCACAGGTTTGTAAAGCTGGGCCTCCGGGAGACAGAGTTCCTGCGCTATCTGTTAAGCGCAGCAGACGGAGAGGGATACCCGGGAACACTCACAGAGACTGAACGTGAATATATGACCGGGAAGTTTGCGGAGTGGGGGTTTCTGAGCCATTCCTCCGAAGCCGGGGAGACACCGGCGGCGCGCAAATGGAGCTGGAACTGGAAGATTGAAGATCTGACCGCGATCAAATTCCTGACGGTTAACCCCGATGAGCGGCTGACCGCCCTGCGTCCGGTGATCCGG
>NZ_LN831199.1:499833-516393 GCF_001368795.1 Paenibacillus ihuae | reverse complement strand
GATCCGGCGCCTGCTTCACCCGGTTACGATGGTGATCTACGTCTTGATCATTGCAACGGCTATGGGCCTGCTGGTCAATGACGCTTCCATACAGGCAATACCGCAGCTGGGTGCAGGCGGATACGTCTTGATTTATATCATGCTGCTGTTGACGACCGTCGTTCACGAGTGTGCTCACGGCATGGTGTGCAAGCATTACGGAGGGCGTGTCACCAGGCTGGGAGCGATGCTCTTCTATTTCAGCCCGGCCATGTTCTGCGATGTGAGCGACACCTATACCTTCAAGAAGAAACGGCATAAACTGGCTGTTCTGTTCGCGGGTATATTCAGCCAATGGCTGATGACTTCCGTGGCGATGATTCTTTACTACAGCTTGAGTTACAACGGGATTAACGTGCCGGTGCTGCTATACTACGGCCTGGCAAATCTGGGACTCAGTGTGCTGAACATGCTCCCTCTGGTCAAGCTGGACGGGTATTGGATGCTTAGCCACGCGCTAGGCATCGTGAACCTCCGCTCCAAGGCATTTGCCCTTCTGTTCAAAGGATTTGTTCCGCGGAAGAAGGTTGCCCAGTCAGCTCCAGGTATGGCGCTGGCGGGAGCAGGCAGGAAGGAGCAAGCCATATTGCTGGCTTACGGAATGCTCGCATCGCTGTTCACCCCATGCTTCTGGGGATGGGGAATATACAGTATCCAGCAGCGGCTGTACTCCCTGATAGGGGCAGTGAGCTTCATAGTGACCGGAGTATTATGTCTGGTTCTGCTCTACCATGCAGCCAAATTTGCGAAGAAGCTCGCTAGCGGGGTATAGAAGGCAAGTTAATGTGAAGAAAGGTGGACTACACAATGACACTTGAAGTTAAACAATTGGTCAAAACATATGGCGAGACAAAGGTGCTGCACGGAATATCCCTGAAGGCTGCCTCGGGCAAGGCATTCGGGCTGCTCGGCGGCAATGGTGCCGGCAAGACGACGACCATCCGCTCGATTCTCGGCCTGCTTGATTATGATGCAGGCGAGGTGCAGTGGGAAGGGGTGCCGATCACAGCCAACCGCCCCCGCATCGGTTACTTGCCTGAGGAACGGGGCTTATACCCGAAGGAGAAGGTCAGTGAGCAGCTTGTGTATTTTGCCAGACTGGAGGGCATGAGCCGGGCCGAAGCCATCCAGGCCATGAGGCGCTGGCTGGAGCGTCTGGGAATTGAGGAATATGAGCACAAAAAAGTAGAGCAGCTCTCCAAAGGAAATCAGCAGAAGGTCCAGATTATTTCCGCCTTGCTGCATGACCCTGAGCTGATCATTCTGGATGAGCCGTTTAGCGGACTGGACCCCGTAAATTCCGAATTGCTGGCCTCTGTGGTCAAGGAGCTGATTGATCATGGAAAGACACTGATTTTCTCCAGCCACCAGATGGGCCATGTGGAGCAATTCTGCGAGAACATCTGCATCCTGAAGCGGGGGCGAATGATGGTATCAGGTAATCTGATGGATATTAAACGCTCTTATGGCCGGACGAATCTTCTGCTTAGAAGTGAGCGCGACCTGTTGCCCCATCTGGTGTCCTACGGGCTGCCGGCGGAACGGATATCTTCAAATGCCCATGAATGGCAGCTGGAAATTGCCCATGAGGAGCAGGGGAATCAACTGCTTCAGCAGCTGACCAGAGACGGGATTAACCTGCTGAAGTTCGAGATTAAGGAACCTACGCTCCATGAGATCTTTATTGAAAAGGTAGGTGAGGTATCATGAGACAATTCGGGCTGGTATTTACCTATTCCTTCATGGAACGCCTGCGTTCCAAGGCTTTCAGAATCATGACGGTAATTATGATTGTGCTGCTGGCCGCGCTGATCATCCTGCCTAAATTCCTCAGTACTGCAGCTGAGACGACAGACGGCGACATTGTAATTCTCGATCAGACCGGCATCGTGCACAATACCGACGGCTTTAAGGAACAGGTATCAGACTCTTATACGTGGCGGGTCATTCAGGAGGCCGATCTGGCTGCCGAGCAGGCTAGACTGGAGAAAGAGGATGAAGTGCTGGGGATTGTAACCATCACGGAGGAGAATCATCAGCCGGTGCTTACCGTGACGGTTAACAAAAAGGATGATTCCTCGGCTTATCTGGGCCAGCTTAATTATTACGTCCAGAATCTGTATACAATGTCCCAACTGGAGCGGCTGGAGCTGAATCAGACTGACAAGGAGCGGGTTACCGCCTCGCTGAGGGTACAGGTCGAAGAACTAAAGGCCGGCAGTAAATCGATTACGACGACCTATATGCCGATTTATCTCATTACTTTTCTGCTCTATTTCCTAATCTATCTCTACGGCGGAAATGTCGCTACATCCGTCTCTGTGGAAAAGGGCTCGAGGGTAAAAGAAATTCTAATTACCAAGGTGAAGCCGACCCAGCTGTTATTCGGTAAAGTACTGGGCGTCGGGCTTGCCGGACTGCTGCAGTTTGCCATCATTATCGGTGCAGCCTGCCTGATGCTTTCGGTTAACGGGGGCGGCACGGACATAGAGCTGCTTGGTTTTCAGCTTGACTTCACATTCCTTGATGTTAAAACAATCGTGGTGCTGAGCATCTTCTTCATCTTGGGCTATTTCTTCTATGCTGCATTATTCGCCGCTGCCGGTTCGCTTGTCAGCCGCAGTGAGGAGATTAATCAGGTGACTCTGCCGGTATCCCTGCTGTTGATGGGAGCGCTGGTGCTTGCTGTGTTCAGCATGATGAACGTGGATGGATCGCTTGCAACCATTACTTCCTATATTCCGTTCTTTACCCCATTTGTGATGTTTGCCCGGGTAGGAATGTCCGATCCGAGTTTGATGGAAATCTCAGTTTCGATTGGCATCCTGCTGATTACCACGCTTGCCGCATGCTGGCTGTCGGCCAAAATCTATCAGATCGGTGTACTGCTCTACGGTCAAAAGCCGAGTCCTAAGCTGATCTACAAAGCAATGAGATCTTTATAAAAAAGAGGAGGGATCGTATGGCGCTTGAATGGATTGCCAAGGAGCCGGATTACATGCTTCGTTCGCATACTGAGGATGCTCAGGTCCATACCGGCAGGGAGCTGACCGGACAGTGGACACTTGTTACAGGAGCCAGCCGGGGGATTGGTGCGGAGATTGCCCTTCAATTCGCCCGGGCCGGCTCCGATCTGGTGCTGACGGAGCTGCCGCAGCTGATGGATCAGCTGCTGGAGGTTGCCCGGACGCTGGAGGAAGAGCATGGAGTCGAGGTAAAGTGCGAAAGCCTGGACCTTCGTGATATTGCCGGAATTGAGGCCTGCATCAGCGCTATGGAGCAGCAGGGTGTGGAGCTTAATTACCTGATTAATAATGCCGGGGTAAACCTGCTGTCACCGGCTCTTCATTTGTCGCAGGAGGATTGGGATTTCGTCGTCGACACCAATTTGAAGGGCACCTTCTTCCTTACCAGAGAGGCTGCCAAAAGCATGGTCAGGAAGAAACGCGGCTCCATTGTCATGATTGCCTCGCAGCACGGTGTTGTCGGCAATGAGAACCGGGCACCTTACTGTGCCAGCAAGGCGGGAGTGATTCATCTGACCAAGGCGCTGGCTATCGAGTGGGCGAAGTACGGAATTCGGGTAAATGCGGTGTCACCTACATTTGTAATCACGGATGCCAATGAGCAGCTGATCCAGGACCCGCATTTTCAGCGTTCGAATATGCCGAAGGTGCCGCTTCGGAAGTTTGCCCGTCCTGAGGACGTGGCGCAGGCCGCTTTTTTCCTGGCTACGGACGGGGCAGGGATGATTACAGGCCATAATCTTGTTGTCGATGGTGGATGGACGATTATATAAACTGCAAATGAAGGAGGCAGAAGCCCATGTATTTCGGAGTTTTTCAGGAATTGCGTAATTTGAATATGCCGGGCAGTGTTGATTTTGATCTGTACGAGGGCTATTATTCTGAATTTTACGAGGCGGTTACCGGTCGGACGGATTATGATATTGCACTCATTCTGGAGCAGGCGGGGAAGCTGGCGGAAGGGCGAAAGGTACTCGAGCTTGCCTGCGGGTCCGGCAGAATATTAATGCATCTGGCCAACCGCGGATTCAGTGTAACCGGCTTGGACCTGTCTGAAGACATGCTGAAGATTTGCCGGAAGAAGCAGGCCCAGTTGCCTGCCCGGTTAAGCAGCCGGATTGAGACGGTGCAGGGCGATATGACGGATTTCAAGCTGGGTGAGCGGTTTCCGCTGATCGTGCTGTCTGCTACAAGCATCAGCCTGCTGAGAGAATTACATGATTTCAAGCGGATGCTGGGGACGGTAGAGCGGCATCTGGAGCCGGGTGGACGGTTCATCTTCGATTATGTGCTGTCTAATCAAAGCCACAATTCCGATTACCGCGGCGGAAGAATTAATAGTGTTACGCTCAACCTGGGTCCTGACCACAAGCAATTCGTCCTGATCGGTGAAGAGGAGAACCTGCAGCAGCAGAGCGCGGTTATGAATTTTTATGCCGAAGTGATCCAGAACGGGGAGACCAAACGTATTTTCGGTTCTACCTTCAAAAAGTTTTTTGCTGAAGAGGATATTCTGCAGGCGATTGAAGAGTCTGCGTTCCGCATTGCAGAGTCGCATATGTACAAACTGGAAGGCGACGAGAACGTGAGATGTCTTGTCCTGGAGAGAGAGGCGGATTCGTATGAGCAAGATAACGATCTTGTGCACTGAAGACGGCATCAATTCCGCGGATCCTATTGAGGCTCTGCTCAGCGGACTCGGTGTTCAGGTCGATAAGGTGAATCAGTTCACGGAAGTAAGCAAGGAAGCGGAGCTGGTCATTGTGCTCCAGGCAGAGCAATGGGGAGAAGACTTCAACCGCTATGCGCTGGAGCATCACATCACCTGGCTGCCCGTCAGGTTCTCGCATTCCGCCGGCAGAATCGGCCCCATTCTCATTCCCGGCTGCTCGGCGTGCTATGAATGCGTCCTGCGCCGGGAACGCTCCCACGGTATGAGACCCCTGGAGCCGCGAAATGCCATATTCGACTTGTCCTGGTCGGTGCTGAGCGGCATCATTGCAACAGAGGCGGCAAAATGGATCTCACGCCACACCAGCAGCTTTCCGCCGTTGTCTTTGGGCCATGTGCTTGATTTTGATGCCTTTCATCTGCAGGGCGAGATTAATCCCGTATATAAGCTTCCAACCTGCCCCTGCTGCGGCATGAGACATGAGCCGAGGCTTGCCGCGCAGCCCTGGCATGAAGCCGGGCTGGTGCTTGAATCATGAGCCGCCGGCTGGTAAGCCGCTCGGGAGGGAGCCCGGCCGCCGGCTATGCTGAGTCCTTTCCCGGCAGGCAGGATACTCTGCCGGATTACCTGCGCAAAGCCATCAGCCCGCATGGGGGAATGGTAAAAGGCTTGATGAATATAAGCCCGGATCCCGGAGATCCGGCGTTATACTTAAGCCTTGCTGCCCCCGCCAATCCGAAATTTTTGGCGGAAGGCCAGCATGGCCTGATTGATTTTTTTGCCAGCGGAATGGGATTTACGCTGGAGGAAGCAAGTGTGTCGGCCGTTGCAGAAGCAATCGAACGCTACTGCGCTGCTTATGTTATCCCGGAGCGCCTGCAGCTGGCGTCCTGGAAGGAGCTTGGGGATCGCGCGCTCCATCCGGATGAGCTGCCGCTCTTCACGAAGGAGCAATATGAGCAATGGCAGTTCCCGTACCGGCCATTTACCGAGCATACCCGGGTACGCTGGGTTGAGGGGTACAGCCTCACCGCGAACAAGCGGAAATGGGTGCCTGCGGCCGTCGCCTGGGACTCCTATCTCCCCCAGAGCGCAGAGGAAGAAGCCATTTGTTTCGGCCTGATGACTGGTTCTGCTGCCGGGGCGACGCTTGAGCAAGCGATGATTAGCGGCTTGCTGGAGATCATTGAGCGGGATGCTTTTATGATCATGTGGTATAACTCGCTGTCTCTGCCGCGGCTGGACATCCGCCATTCGGCCATTGCCCGTCCGTTTCAGGAGCTGCTGGACCGGAACAGGTTTGACCTTACGGTTATGGATACGACCAGTGACCTCGGCATTCCCTCTGTATTCGGGCTGCTTATGACCCGGGACGGTAAAGTATCGGTCGGGGGCTCGGCGAGACTGTCGATGGAAGGCGCAATCGGTAAGGCGCTCATGGAGATCAGCCAGCTGTTCATCGGCAACAAGATGCAGATCTATTCCAAGAGCATTCCGTCGCTTCTGCCGCATCAGGTAACTGATTACGGTCTGAGGCTGCCGTACTATGAACAGCCCTTTGCCTATGAGGAGCTGATGTTTACCGCTGCTTCCTCTGAGGTGAGAAGCGTGCCGCCCCCGCCCCCGATCTCTGAAGGGAGTGAGGCGGAGCAGCTTGAGTATCTTGTGAATCAATTTGCCAAGCAGGGTTTGGAAGTGCTGTGCGTTGATCTGACCACAGACGATGTGCGGGAACTGGGGATGCATGTCGTTAAAATGATTGTTCCGGGAACGGTCCAGCTGCCTCGCAGCGAGAATGAAAGGCTGATTACCAGCAAGCGGATCTATGAGACGCCGGTGAAGCTGGGACTGCGGGCCGAGCCCATCTCACCGCAGCTGTTGAACTGCAGCCCACATCCGTTTCCATGACGTACAGCAGCTCTTATAACGAGAAGAAGGATGTGTCATGCATGCCAATCAAATATATGGACTGGAGATCAGACCAGGATATCAATGACGAGCATCTGGCGATGACCTATCATCAGAACTCTAATCATTATCCGCAGCTTGAGGTGCTTACCCGGGCAAGAATGAAAATGCTGCGCAATCTGTTTACGCAGATGAACGGAGCGGTCACTCCGGCCAAGCGGTATTTCGGCGCAGAGCGGACCGGCCTGGAGAGAATCGATCCGCTGAAGCATCCGGTGATGGCGAAGCTCGCTGCAGGGATAGCCCAGGGGAATGACTCCAGGCTGCCGTTTTGGGATTACGGGCATTTACAGCAATGGGGGACCGCAGAGCAGCTCGACTCGCTTGATTTATATTTTGTATCCAAGAACCGGGTTAGCGGCCGGTATGAGGTTTTTTATTGCAGTCCTTCCGGGCAGTTTGTCGATTATGTCAAAGAAGTAGCAGACTCCGGCTGGGTGCAGATCCTGTTTACAACAGAACTGGACGTTCGCGACGGGGATTTGGCTGTCTTTATCTCTGCCAATCTGCAGCGGAGCAACCGGCTGTTCGGGGAACGCGGATACCGGCTCTCCTTGCTTGAGGGCGGCCGGTGGACAGAGCGTCTTGTCTCCTTGTCTCAGGAGCAGGGGGTGCCGCTTGTTCCGGTCATGACCTTTTATGATAAGGCGGCCCACGAGCTGCTTGGACTTGACGGATATTACGATGTGATCTTGGCCAGTCTTATATACCGGGAGGAGAAGTAGGGATGCTTGAATACCAGTTTGTGAGAATTGATTTACGCGGGATCATTGAAAATAAGCCTGTACAGGATTATCACGGGGTTGTCCACGAACATGCTGCACAGGGCTGGAGGCTGCTGCAGATTTTTGCTCCCAATACTCAGGGCTTCGGGACGGCGAATTACTTCGAGCTGATTTTTGAACGGGAAGTCCGGGCCAAGTAACGCGGACAGCAGAGCGGGGAGCGAAGAAGAATGAGATATTTGCCGATATCGTTAGCACCGCAATCCAGTGAGCCGATCTATGTGCAAATCCGGGAACAGCTTCGCCATCTGATTGCCGGCGGAATACTGCCGGATGGCGAACCCCTGCCGTCATTACGGGAATTAGCAGAGCAATTGGCCTGCAGCCTGGTGACTGTCCGCCGGGTGTATGCTGATCTGGAGCGGGAAGGGCTGCTATCGGTACGAAGAGGGATCGGCACCTTTGTCAAGGCAGATTCGATTCAGGATGCCCGTGACTTATGTCGGGTGCAGGTTGAACACAATCTCGCCGAAGCTGTTAGATTGGGGCGGCTGTACGGCATGCCCGATGAAGAAATTGTGTTTATGCTTGATGATCAGCTGCGAAGCGACCATACGAGAGAGGTCTAGATAAGCCGGCTTACCCCCTGACTAGCAGGTGGAGCCGGCTTTTTTTATATTTTCATCGTTGATACGGAAGGTGATATTTTATAGATATGGAATATATTATATTGCGGGTTTTTTAATGATGATGAGGCGGGGGGACAGAGAGTGGAGCAAGTGGTGGATAGACTGGAGTCGGAGCTGCGGGAGGCCCTGAGAAGCTATTTCAGTGTTCCGGAGCTCTACGGGCATGCCCTGGCATGTCTTGAAGATAAACTGCAGGAAGCGATGCTCTTCGGCAAAATGACAGTACTTCATTACCGGATGTTCAAAGGCGAGGATATGAAGGATATCTACAAAGCGGCTGCAGCGGTTGAACTAATGATTCTGAGTCTGGATATTATTGATGATATTCAGGATCAGGATAACGGCAAAATGGCCTGGAACCAGCTTCCCCCGGGAATCGCCTTGAATATAGGCATAGGCATGCTGTCCCTGTCTGGCCAGATGATGCTGTCTACCGGTTTTTCAGCCGAACGGCGGCAACTGGCAGCTCAGCTCATACATCAGGGAATCATTACGGCGGTGAACGGGCAGATGACGGATTTGTATAACAATGTGCACACCGAAGAGGATTATATCCGTATGGTAACGCAAAAATCGGCAGCGCTGCTGGTTACCGCGGCCATGATCGGCACGGTCCTGGCAACGGGAGAATGGCGCGAGGAAGTTAAACGATATGCGGAGGAGCTGGGAATCGCCGCCCAGATCAAAAATGATATCCGGGATCTGCTGAATTGGGACGACAAAAATGATTTCCTGAACCGGAAAAAGACGCTGCCGACGTTGTATTTGCTGGAGGCCGTAGCCGGTGAGGAGGAGTGGATTACCGACTATTTTGAGGGCAGGCTTGATTTCGCTGATGTGGCGGACCGCCGGCAGGAGCTGGAGCAGATTATCGCCTCGACGGGTACCCTGATCTACACCTCTTTTCGGATGAGGACGCATTATTACCGTTATCTGGAATATGTCGAGCAGCTGAACCCTACCCCTTATTGGAAAGATATGATGTTATCCTTTGCCGAATAAATGCCAGTTGTACGCACCGCAATTTTGCAGCTCTACCACGCAACATACCGCAATTCGATTTGCGTGAAATACTGGACTGGTTATCGTTTCCATTCTTTGAAATGGCCTGTATATTGGGATTAAGAGAAATGATCTCTTAACAACAACCCAATTGGAGGGATTTGGAATGGTAAAAGAAATGTTCCAGAATATTATGAGCAACTCCGGAGAATGGATGAATGGCAATCGGGGGCAACTCCAATTGGCGGGTATGAGCGCACTGGAGCAGAGAGCACTTATGGATGTACTCAAAGCAAAAGATGAGCTGACCGAGAATCCGATGCGTCTTGTTCTCTGGGGCTAAACTATAAATCGTTGTTAATCAATAGATGGAGAGGGACTATATTGAAACATCACCTTAAGATTGCGCTCTTTGTCTTACTGCTGAGCCTGATAGCCGGATACCTAACGATATCGATTTATACTCATCCGTATCTGGGAGTAACGGTTGCGGAGAATAATCAGGGACAGATTATAGTATCAGAGAGCTCCTCACGGAACTATTGGGGATTCGGGAGAATATATACCGGGGATCATATCGTGGAGGTAAATGGTCAACAGGCAAAGGACTATTATCCCATCCGTATGTTCGACTCGCTTGAACAGGCGTCATCCATTGTTCTGGACCGGGCGGGACCGGATGGAATTCTAAAGCGGATAACCCTTGATGTTAACCTACAGTTATCCAGAGAAGAGCTGTTGACTCATCTAATATTACCGTGGATAGCGCTACTAATGTTCTCGGGGTTATCTATCGTAGTATACCGGAGGAAAAAGTCGGACCCGGCGGCCATTCAGCTTATTTTATTCTTCTTATCCATAGGACTGGCCTATTTCAGCTCTTTTTCTTCAGGGCGGGCTGATCCTATGGGGAGGGTGCTGCTGTTTTTTACCATGTCCTTAGTCCCCATTTTTTTTCTTGAATTTCTAAAATTATATCTGGAACGTTTCCAGGAGAAGTTTGCAGGCTGCTACACTATGCGGATTTTCTATCTCATAATAGCTGCCATCAATGTCATAGAAATCACCAGGGTGTTTTTCAGAAGCAGATTGGGCGATTATAATTCGGCATTGATGTCACTCTACTTTGCCGGAATCAATATTTATATTGTGATTAGGCTGATTCAGAAGTTCGTCCTGCACCGCAAACAAAACAGTCCTATGCGTTCACTGTTCAAATTTATTCTGATCGGACATGTATCAGGGTTCGCTCCGTTTATCTGTTTGTTTGCGATTCCGAAATTGTTTGGTGCAGCTTTTCTGTCGTCGGAAATTTCCGCGATCTTTCTGTTAATCATTCCGCTGGTCTATCTGTATATGTTCACGACGAAACAGCTGTTTGATGTTGATTTTTTGCTGAACCGTTTTTTTTACTATGCATGCATTGCTTTTTTTCCGACAGTCGTCATTTCGGTGCTCTCCTCTCTTCTGTTGACCCAGCATAATCAATTTTGGGTAAGATGGGGGCAGCTGTTCCTTGTTTCTTATTTGCTTATTATTATGATGCTTTTTCTGAAGGAATACGCCGATTTGAAGCTGCGGCCAAGCCTGAATAAGGATATGCATAATTTTCAGGGGAGCCTGGGCCGCTTCTCGGCCAGGATATCCCGCGTCATGAAGCGTGCGGATCTGGAACGGGTGCTGGAGCAGGAAATTTATCAGGTGCTGCCGGTAAAAAAAGCTGTTTTTGTTACGGTGGATACGAACCGGCTGCAGGAGCTGACGCTGAGTGAACCGCTGGACGGTATCCGGGACTCGCTGATTGCCGCTATCCAGTCTGCTGCAGGAAAGCTGGATGTGGGTACGATTTTCAGTCTGGAGCGCGGAATTGGTGTCGTTGCGGGAAAGAAGCTCAATCTGCTGCATATCCTGTGGCTGGACGACAAGGGAAGCCGGACCAAATACAATTTGGATGAATTGGCCTGGCTGCGAACGCTTGCCAACTACAGCGCGATTGTCTATGAGAACTTATATTTGGTGGAGAGCCTGGTGGAAGAGCTGGAGGCCGAATTCCGCAAAAAGAATGGAAATGCTTCATCGCCTTGGCTTTCCAGGCTAATCTTTACGCTGTCTGAGAAGGAGCGGCGGAAGCTAGCCTCCGATCTGCATGACTCCGCACTTCAGGATCAGCTGATCTGGTACCGCAACCTGGAATCGGCTATGCTTGACCATGAAATGGGACCGGAGCTGCACCAGAAGCTGGATAATATCAAGGAGGGTTTACTTGATGTCATTCACCAGATCCGTGAGACCTGCAATGAGCTGAGGCCTCCATTGCTTCAGGAGATGGGCATTATCGAAGCCTTGCGGGGACTATTCGAGCAGGCCCAGATCCGGTCTGATTTTGTAGTTGATTTTCATCCGGGAACGTTCACGGCCGATATTAATGACGATCAGCTGCTTACCCTTTACCGGATTGTCCAGGAGCTGCTGCGCAACGCCAGCAAGCATGCCAGAGCATCCACCATTAGGATTGCGCTCGGGCAGGAAAGGAATCACGATATCCTGCTTACTTATAAAGATAACGGAATCGGGCTCAAGCTGGAGGAGCTGCAGGATTCCTATCACCATATGGGCTTATCGGGTATTAAGGAACGGGTGAACAGCCTTGAAGGTGAGATCACATTTCAGTCAGCGCCGGGTCAAGGACTTGAAGTACGGATTGTCCTGCCGCTTGATGCAGCAAGATTGAGTCAGGAAGCATAGTGAAAGCAAGGAGGAGACAGGATGGTACGGATTTTACTGGTAGACGATCATCCTTCCGTTGGTGAAGGAACCAAAAATATGATTGAGCAGGACCCCGATATGCAAGTCACGGTACTGATTTCGGCAATGGAAGCGCTGGAGCTGATTGAGCAGGAGGACTTCGATGTCCTGTTATTTGATTTGAATATGCCTGTAATTAATGGTATCGAATTGACGAAGCGGATTATGCGAACCAGGCCTGACAGCCGTATTCTTATCTATACAGGGTACGAGATCAGTCCTAACTTTAATGTGCTGGTGGAAGCAGGAGTCAGCGGGGTGGTCAGCAAGACATCCACCCGTGAACAATTATTGAATGCACTCCGCTGCGCCCTCCGGGACGAGGCTGTCATTCCGGTCTCCCTGCTGCGGCAGCTGCGGCGAAGAGATATTCGTCTTAATCAGGGCAGGGAAGAAAAATTAATGGAGGAAGTTTCGATTAATGAGCGCGAACAGGAGATCCTTCAGGAGGTCTCCAGCGGAAGCAGCAACAAGGATATCGCAACCAAGCTGCTGATGAGCCAGCGGACCGTTGAATACAACCTGACCCGTATTTTTGAGAAGCTGAACGTACGTTCAAGATCAGAAGCCATTGTGGAAGCGAGAAGACTGGGTCTGATCCGCACTGATGAGTTCCTTTAACGCAAGGGGGTGTCCCATAAGCCATCAGAAATGGCTGGGACACTCCTTCTTTTTGGAGTTGGATAGGCGATTGTGCTTGGTGAGGACACTCCGCGAACGAAACGTTGTTCCAATCGCTGATATGTCCAGATTTTTGGATTTCCGCACGCTCAACCGCTTTCGTTCTCAGCGGATGAAGGAAGATCACATGCGAAACGGTCAACTCAAACCCGGCTACAATGTGCTTACTTTTTGTGATATTAAGAATGAAGCGATCTGTCTCCGGGCCAATTGCTTAGGCGGAATTTTGCCGATGGGCTTGCTTGACTATTCATTTGCCTCTTGCAGTACTTCTGTTCCTCCCGCTGCCATGAACGCCTTAACGAACATCCCGAACTCCTCTAACGGCCGTTCTCCCGTGATAAAAGCGATATAGGCCTCGTTTCTAAGCTTAATAAGCTCAGGACCGTTCCTGACCAGAGCGGGAGTGGCAACTTCCAGGGCATTGTAGATTCCGTCCTGATCCAGCCCCAGGGATGAAGCCCACTGCTCTCTCCGGTCCGTGGGCATGAACGGCATTGTCATGCCTATATTCGTGCCGATCGTATTCTGATAACTGAAGGTCTGGTCATAGGGAGGCAGCAGGGCGATCTCCTTCTTGGCGTTTCCAGCCCATGCCCAATGCGTCCCCGGAACCCCGTATTTCATCGCGGCATCTGTATCCGGGTCGGGATTCGCGCTGACGTAGTCCAGAATCTGCAGGATGGCCGCAAGCTTGCCCGGCTCGCTTGCGGCATTCGCACCGATCGCGGTGAAGCTCATCAGCATGTCATAGGCTTTGGAGCCGCGTTTGCCCTCCGGTCCGCTAAAGGGGCGGCCGAAGACAATCCGGGCCTGCGGATTCTTGGCAGTTAATTCCTTCACGTTAAAGGTGGCCTTCACCGGGATTTCTTGGGCATTCTTCTGGCTATCGTAGCTCCAGGTCATGTAATCACCATCCTGAATCCAGTGATAGTAATTGCCCATAGAGGTCATGCCGATCCGGCCATTGATAAAGGCATGGGACAGATGCTTGTAGCCGCCATTGTTCTCTCCGGTGATGAACTCCGGATCGATCACCCCGTCCCGGTACCATTTGCGGAGATAGTGCAGAGCTTCCTTCATTTCCGGCTCCAACGCGCCGACGACCAGCTGCTGCCCCTTCTTGCTGAAGTAGAGCTGATCGGTAAAGACCATCTGTCCGAATGCGCCGAAGACCACATTCATCCCTTCCAGCGACAAGCCGTAGGTATCCTTGATGCCGTTGCCGTCGGGGTCTTCGTTCGCGAAGGCGTAGATGGTCTTCTCGAAATCAGACAGCGTCTGCGGCACCGGCAGGCCAAGCTTGTCCAGCCAATCCTGCCGGTAGACTACAGGAACCCGGTAGATATTAGTGGGATTGACGACAGGGATGCCGTAATACTTGCCGTCGATCACGCCAAAGTCCTGGTAAGCGGGCGCATATTCCCGGATAGCTCTCATGATGTTAGGCGCATACGTGTTCAGCATGTCCTTGGGGATTTCGGCGATCAGACCCTGCTGCTGATAGTCCAGCAGATCCTGAGTCTGTCTAACCCGGAACAGATCCGGGACGGAACCCTGGACCAGCTTCATATTAAGGAGCGTCTCGTATTTATTGTTCGCCAGATTCCAGATGTCCAGATCTACCTGGAATTTCTCCTCCACGTACCTCACCATCTCCGCATCTTCGGGCACCGGCAGGTTCTGGTGCATCGTCCAGGAGATCGTGTACCTGGGGGCGGCGGAGGCTGGAGCGTCCGGGGGCTCCTGTGCAGCCGACCGCCAGTCCTGCAGTCGGGCGCAGCCGCTGATGAAACCGAGGACAAGCAGAACCAAAGGCACGGCCATTAAGGCGGCATAACGCCGGAATGTGTTTTTTATCATGCGATACCTTCCTTATCAAAAACTAGTCTCTGCTTGCAGCGGCTGCACCTCATTAACGGTACGCAGGTAATTCCCCGGCGTACAGCCATACATCTCCTTAAACCGCTTGATGAAATAAGCTGTAGTCCCATAACCGACCGTAACCGCAATTTGTTCGACGGACATATCGTTATTTGCAAGAAGCCGTGTGGCCTGTTCCATACGCCTGCCGGTGATGTAGTCAGTATAGGTAACGCCAAGCTCTTCCTTAAAAAGCTTACTCAAATACTTCGGACTGATGAATACCTTGGAGGACACAACATCCAGAGACAGATCCCCGGACAGGTGGCGCTCGATATATTGCTTGGCCGCTTCAATCGTAGACAGTGCCCTGTCGCTGTTCCGCTTCTCGGTCTCGGCGATGAAGGCCGTAATCGAATGGAGGAGCCACTCCCGGAAATGAAGGATATTGGAGAGGGCAATATACTCGTTATACAGATCCATGTGTCCGTGAACAGGATGCTTATAGCGGATGCTTTTCAAATAATCAGAGTAGACAAATACGGTATTCGCCAGAATGAAGTGGCAATAATCGGCAGGGAAGCGGTCTTCCCGCATGGGAGTGATCAACTGCTCAAGAGCTGCAGCGATCTCGTCAAGCTTGCGGGCCTGCAGCTTGTCTTTGAACTTCATGAGGGCCGGCTGCGGAATCTCATCAAGACTGCTCTCCCGCTCCAGGAGGCTCCGGTCCTTCAAAATAACAGTCTCGGGCAGAAAATAGGCATATTTCATCAACGTCTGCGCCTCGGAATAGCTGATATGGAGATCAGCCATCGCGCTTACCCAGCACCCTTGCGAGAGCTGCACCTCCATCTGGAACTGCTGCCTGCCCTCCGATACCATCAGCTGAGAGATCTGCTCCACAAGCGCCCCGGATGCTTCACGTGCACATACAATTCCAATAATCCGTTTGTCCGGAAGCTCTTCGGCAATGATACGGGTTCCCGGAAACCGGATTTCCTCCAGCTGACTGGTTATCCGGGCCATTGCCGCTTGAATATGAGTGGAGCTCATATGTGTGTAGGCCCCCCGTGTATTCAGGAGCAGACAGCAGAAATGGGTATGCTCCAGGGAGATCCCCAGGAACTCCGGATCTATCGCCATAGGTTCACTGGCAGTGCTGTTCTGCAGAAGGTTCAGGATCAGATTCTGTTTGATATGCGGGGTGCTGGCCTGCAGGGTATCTTCCAGACTGCTGACTTTATCGTTTAGACGGATGAAGGCGGAGTCGATGACTTTGAACTCGTTCATAGCCTGCTCAGGGGCAGGGCCGGTGAAGTCCCTGATTGTACCGAGCAGCCGCTTGATCGGGCTATAGTTTGCTTTTGCCAGAATTCCCGACAGGCCGATGCCCAGTAAAAGGGCGAACAGACAAATCCCCAGGATGAGCTGCTGGACCACACTCCACCTCTCATAGAACAGGCTGGCCGGAGCGGCGCTGAATATTTTCCAGCCGGCCGATGGCAGAGTCTGATACGAAATTACGTAAGAGGTATCGTTAATGTTCTCGCTAAAGCTCCCGGCATCCTCCGGAGAGGTCCATGCCTTCGCAATGCTGGGAGCGTAGCCGGTCCCCTGAGCCATCGGAGCCTGACCGGAACCAGCCATCATCTTTCCGGACGGGCCGGAAATAAAGGTGCTCTGATATTGCGGGGGCATCATATTCTGCATTATGGCGCGTATTGCGCTCTCTTTCACGTCTATCGCAATGATTAAATCACTGTCTGCGCCGGAGGACTGAAAGGGATAACTGTGCGCATAGGTGATCAGGTGACTGCCGCTGCCTCCGGGTACGCTGGAGCTGATATCTTCGGGCACCCAGCGTGCTTCAGTCCATAGGCTGTTGAGGGAGCTATTGTCCATTCCGTTAATCCAGTCCATCCAGAACGCTGCACCGGTCCCCTGGTCAGCTCTATATTTCAGCCCATAGAGCGAGGAGAGCATGACCTGCTGCCCTGGGGAATACAGATGCACCGCCTGTACGATGTCCGAGTTGCTGGCTACCTCTGCCTGGAGCATATCCTGAAGGCTGCTTACTTTGCTGAGATTCG
>NZ_LN831199.1:491827-499807 GCF_001368795.1 Paenibacillus ihuae | reverse complement strand
AGCACCAGCGAGCAGGCGCAGCGTTGCCGTCTGCTTCAGGGAGACCTCCAGATAGATCTGCTGGACTCTTTGCAGCACGGAAGCTTCAATGGTTCCGGCGGTATTTTTAAGGAGCAGCTGATTCCGGCTTCTCAGTTCTTCCTTATAGTGGGTTGAGAAATAAATATAAAAAACAGAACAGAGCAAGAGAACAATGACAAGAACAACAGAAATGTACGATATAGCCAGGCTGGTGAATGCTGAACTCCATTTTTTCAAGGCGTATTCTCCTCCCAGGCGGATTATACACTAGTCCCTAATGCAACTATTCATGATTTATGTTAAAAGAATATAAAATTGCTAAATCCGGCTGAAATGTTCCCAAATTGATAGAATTGCGAAATTGTCATATTGAAGACCCGGACCTGCGATGCTACATTGAGACCGATTCGAATCGAATACTAATTAGGATAGGGGCTAACACAATTGAACACACAGTCTAAAAGAAGGTTGCTATCTGTTGCTGCGGGTCTGGTTCTCCTCACTAATTCTGTCACGGTACATCCTGCGGCTGCGGCTTCAGCGGATTCTTCGATCGAACTGCCGGCTGCTCCGAAATGGGGACATTTCGTAGACAACTACAAGAATAACACTCCGGTTAATATGGCGGTCTACTCCAACCCGGCCATCGGGATCCTCTCCGGATTCCTGGAGCTCTGGACACCCGGTTCTACCTGGAATAACGGCACCAAGCTGAACAGCAGCATACTGGATGCCAACATTCAATATGTAGCCGGCCTTGCAGCTACCCGTACTAAGGCAGAGGAAGACATGGCGTATTACGATGACCGCAGGAACCAGACCTATGGAGCGGCCGACGGTCTGGGTTCTCTATCTGAGGTGTACCGCGCCAAATCGGGTACGTACACGACGATTACCAGCATTCCGGGTGATGCCACTACGGTGAAGTACACGGACGGCAACGGCGCCAATAAAGGCGGTAATTCCGATTCAGAGCTGGGCAAAATGGTAGACTTGATCGGAAAGATCCGCGGCAACTATGCATCAACAACCCAGGCCAAAAATTTCTACAATTATATGCGTCCGTTCCGCTGGAAGGACCCTTCGATCATCGTGCCTACTCTGGTGCCGGCGATGAGTACAACGCCGGCTACAGATGGCGGCTTCCCGAGCGGCCATACCAACGCCTCCTATCTTGCCGCATTGTCACTTGCTTACGCGGTGCCTGAGCGGTTCCAGGAGCTGCTGACCCGGGCTTCAGAGATGGGGAACAGCCGGATTATCGCGGGCATGCATTCTCCATTCGATGTGATGGGCGGGCGAGTCATGGCGACGGCGCTGACGGCGGCGACCCTGGCTGACCCGGATAACGCCGAGCTGAAGAAGGCGGCCTATGATCAGGCCCATGCAGCCCTGCTGACAGAGACCGGCACGGCGGAAGACCGGTTCAGTGATTATGAGAAGAACAAAGCACAGTTCACCCAGAGACTGACCTACGGCTTCCCGCAGATCAACTCCACGGCCAAGCCTGTGGTTGTTCCCAAGGGGGCAGAAGTGTTACTGGAAACCCGCTTGCCTTATCTGAGTGCTGAGCAGCGCCGGGCGGTACTGGCCACAACAGGAATCCAGTCCGGTTATCCGCTGCTGGATGATCCGGAAGGCTGGGGAAGGCTGAACCTCTTCGCAGCCGCTGACGGATACAGCGCTTTCAACACAGATGTCACGGTAACGATGGATGCCGGTAAAGGCGGCTTCTATGCAGCGGACCGCTGGCGGAACCATATCTCTGGCTCAGGTAAACTGACTAAGGAAGGGACCGGTACCTTGACGCTGACGGGAAGCAATACGTATTCCGGCGGTACCGAGGTAAGCGCCGGGACCCTTGAAGGCGATTCGGCAACAGCCTTCGGCAGCGGTGATGTGCTGAACACCCGCGGCTCTGTAGTGGAGAACGTCTACGGCAAGATGACAATCGGAGGAGGCTTCACGCAATCTGCGGAGGGCACCCTCGAGCTCAACCTTACCGGTGCAGGTGATGTACTAGACATCAAGAGAGCAGTGAATATGAACGGGAAGCTGAAGGTGCATTTTGCGAACAACTATGTACCTGCCGGCGGACTGATCCCGCTTATTACCCATGGCGTCAGTCAGCGAAACGGAGAGTTTACCTCCGTCCAGATTGACGGTCTGCCTAGCACACGCAGTGCCCTGATTGTCTATCAGAACAATCAGGTTGGGCTCATCATTACCGATACGACAAGCAGCAGTAACCCGAATTCAGGAGGTTCTAACAACTACCCCGGGCGGAACCACAGGCGGTACAACAAACGCTCCTGCCAATCCTGTAGTACCAGGGGAACAACCGGGTACACAAGCACCGGTACCGGTGGATCAAGTGAATCCTTTCCAGGCGGGTGTAGTCAGCCGGGAAACGGTTCGGAAAACAGTGAGTGATGCCATTGCCGCAACGAAAAATATCAACAAAACCTTCAGTGACACCACAGGCCACTGGGGTGCCAGCACCATTGCGGCAGCCGTCAAGCTGCAGATTATCGGCGGTTACGCAGATGGTTCCTTCCGTCCGAATGCTCCGGTCACCAGAGCCGAATTCACAGCTATGATTGCCCGTGCCTTCGGACTAGAGGCTAATGCGGCTGGAGCAGAATTCCGGGATGCCGGCTCGAATTGGGCCGCCGGTTATATCGGTGCTTTGGCGGAGAAGGGAGTCATAACCGGCTACGCGGACGGCAGCTTCAAACCGGGTACCACCATCTCCCGTGCCGAAATGGTGACGATCATCGGCCGTATGCTGAATCTTGGAGTGCTTCCGACAGGCACAGCGGTGAGCTTTAACGATGTGAGCAGCGATTACTGGGCTGCCGCAGCCATTAAGCAGGCAGCCTCAACTAATCTGATTCAGGGGGTAGCGGCTTCGTCCTTCGCACCGCGAAGCAATGCCACCCGCGCCGAAGCCGTGTCGCTTATTATCCGCGCTTTGGAAACTGACAGCTCAATCAAGGCGTTAATCGGGGAATTGTAATCGTAACAGGGCTTCAATAAAGGAATAAGACAGCAGAGCAGCGATTCTTCCGTTTACCGGAGAATCGCTGCTCTTTTTGAATACGCAGATTTATTGACAGGGAAGGCGTCCCGCATGCAGGTAGCTCACGGATATATAAGTGGAAACAGACAGGGGGAAATCATTATAATAAGTTCAGGTCTGTTGATAGGGTGAATTATGGGATGAGGAAGAGTAGAGTTAATAGATAAATAATAGTGGGAAATCCTCCCGCTAAACCTTTTATTATTGCCAGAAATCAGACTTTAGATGGAAATGCTCCAGCTAATTTCATGAATAACGCTGATTTTTAGCCATAGTAGAGATATTAGAGGGAGAAATTCCTGCTAGGGTTATCCTCCGCCCCGTCCATATGAGTTTAGATGGAGAAAATCCCCCTGCATAGAAGCACCACAAGCTCAATGTATTTCGTGAGGAGATGTTGTTACTATGAAGCCTTTAGATTATGTGAATCATATTGAACGAATGGAAATAGAGCTTACCCGGTTGAATGCAAGCCGGTCGCTGGTTCCTGTAAAGAGACAGCTCGAGGTCCAGACGGTAAACAGCGTCACCTTGCTTCGGGACTCTACGGACCCGGCTTCGATTTACTATAATCGCATCAAGGGGTTCGGGCCTCAGATGCTTCCAGAGCTGGATGAGCTGTTGAGTTATTATGCTGGCGCTGCCCCTTGCTTTGATATGTCTCCTGACCATATGACAGAAGAAGTGGCCCGGGCGCTATGCAAAAAAGGTTTTTTTCCCGCGGAGCAGCTTGTCTTTATGGTTATGCTTCAGCCGCTGGACGGGCTGGAAACTCCGGCATTTCAGTTTGAACGGGTGACGGAGGAGACTGCGGAGGAATTTATAGAATGGATCGGGAAGTCTGCGGGCGGGATGGAGATGACCACGGAGATGATTGCGAGGTCCAAGGAGTACTTCTATAGGGCAGATTTCATGAATTACATGCTAAGAATAGATGGAGAACCAGCGGCTATGGGCTCCTTGTTTCTACATGGGGCAGAGGGCTACCTGGCAAATGATTATACCTTCCCGGCTTACCGGGGCAAAGGGTGTCAGTCGTCCCTGATTAAGCACCGGCTTGCGGAGGCCGCCAGACTTGGGATGAAGGCGGTTTATACAGATGTGGAGTTCGGCTCGGCCAGCCATGCAAATATGGAACAGGCCGGGTTCAGGACTGCCTTTCTCAACACTTTTTGGATGGCAGAATGAAATCAAACCAAACTCCCGGAAAGGAGGCTGCCAAATGAACAAAACGGATCGTATGTTAGCCATAGTGCTTGAACTCCAGCGGGGTAAAATGTTACGGGCGGAGGATTTAGCCGCTACATTTGAAACCAGCGTAAGAACTATCTACAGGGACATTCAGGCACTGAGTGAAGCCGGCGTATCCGTGGTAGGGGCGCCCGGGCAGGGATACACCTTGATGGAGGGGTATTTCCTGCCGCCGGTCAGTTTCACGGTGGAAGAAGCCGTGACCCTGCTTATCGGGACGGATTTCATTGAGCAGTGGTTTGATTCCCATTATGGGAGCAAGTCCCGGACTTCCAGGAGGAAGATTGAAGCCATCCTGCCGGAACCGGTCCGCAGTGAGGCCGTCCGCATACGCAAAAGCTTCCGGCTGCTTGCAACCGCTGAAGATGCAGGGCGAATCCTAGAGAGGGCCTACTTAGAGACGATTCGCCGGGCGATTGCAGAGGAGCGGAAAGTAAGCTTCCGCTATGCCAAAAGAGTCGCTGAAGCGGACGGAAACCGGCGAAGTATGCGTACAGTTGCCCCCTATGGACTTGTGCTTCACCAGGGGGCATGGGTACTGACGGGATGGTGTGAGCTGCGCCAGGACATCCGTCATTTCCGGTTGTCCCGGATGACGGAGCTTATGGAACTGGAAGCAGGCTTTAAGCTGCCGGCGGATTTCAATTTAGAGGCATACAAGCCTCCGGATGAACGCAATATTCTTGTCCGCATTCTGGTTCAGCCTGACATGGCTGATAAGGTGAAGGAATCGAATAACTATTATTTAGAAACCATAGAAGATCATCCGGAAGGGCTGCTGATGACCTTTCGGGTCCGGCAGCCGGAGGAATTGCTGCAATACGTGCTCAGCTGGGGAGGCGGAGTAGTTGTACTGGAGCCGGAATCCTTCCGGCAGCGGATGAGAAATGAATTGGAGAATATGTTAAAACGCTACTGACATAATGTTGTCAGTAGCGTTTTTGTATACTTGGGAAGAAAGATGACAAAGGGAGCTGAGAACGATGGTTACAACAAAGGAAGCCTTACAACGATTTGAAGAAACAACAGCATATTATCTGCAGGAGCTGGATCAATTCAGTCTGGTTCAACTGAAGCAAACACCAAGTGACAACGGGTGGTCCATCGGACAGATGTTTCAGCATCTCATTAATTCGGCGCTGTATATGCAGCTTCGTAATGTGGATCAATGTCTGGGACAGGCCCAAGAGCTACAGGGAGCTTCAGCGGAAAAAACCGAGGCTGGTACGGCTATTTTTGCCCAAGGCAGTTTTCCGCCCATCCGGGTTCAGGTTCCGCCTTCCCCGGAATATACGCCGGAGCAGCCGGAGAGCAAGGAGCAGCTGATTGAAGGATTACACACGGTCATCCGGAGGATGAAGGAGATTGAACCTGCGCTCGCAGAAGCTTCCCGGCAAAATACAGTGCCTCATCCGCGGTTCGGCGGGCTGAGTGCGGAGGAATGGTTCCTGCTTGTTGAGATGCACTACCGGCATCATCTTTTGCAGCTGGGCCGTTTAAAACAGGAATTAATTCTGGAAAGGGCATAAATGTGTGATTTGGACCTGCTAAAATCCTGTTACAATGGAGCATATCACTGTTCATTTTGTAGCCGGAAGGAAGGTCTGAGGATGAAGCAACTGTTACAACAATATATGTCCCGGCTAACCTCTTTGAGTGAAGCAGAGCAGCACGCTATCCTGGATGAAATCCTGGTGGAAACTTACAGTAAGGGAACAGTTCTGCTGAGACAGGGAGAGGTCCCGGGCAAATGTTATTTTGTCCTTAAGGGATGCGTGCGGCAGCATGCTGTTGACGTTACGGGCCGGGAAGTGACTTCCAACTTCTATACCGAGGAGCAGGCGATCTCCATCTTTAATGCGCATAAACCGGATAAGTCGTCGGATTACACGCTGACCTGTCTGGAGAACTCGGTGCTCGTCGTCGGCCCGCTGGATACGGAGAGGGAGATGTATGCCAAACACACACAGCTGGAGATGATGACCCGCCGGATGATTGAGGAGAGCTTCGGGCAGGTACAGGAGGAGTTTGCCACTTTTATTGCTTCCACGCCCGAAGAACGCCTGAAGGCTCTGCTTCACCAAAGACCGGGACTCATCAGCCGTGTTCCCCAGCATCAATTGGCGAGCTATCTTGGAATGACGCCGGAATCGTTGAGCCGGATCAAGAAGCGGATTTACCGGGAACACGCGGAGCTGGAACTCTGAAGAGCAGCCATAGGCCAAGGCCCAGCTCTCCTGCAGTCATCGGCAGCATGAATATCCATTCCACCACTTTAATAACATCTTCACCCCCCGGAGCAAGGGTGCGGCTCAGATGGACAACAGCATAACCGGCTGAGGCCAGCAGCAACAGAATGGTAAGCAGCTTCGGAATGTTCCGCGATCGTAACGCCAGCAGCCCCACAATCAGCAGATGGCCCCCAAACAGAATCAGACCGATCGACCATACCGCTTCAAAAGCCCCGAGAAAAAGCATCACTTCCGCCTGCAGCTCACCGGATGTGAAGCCGGATAGCTCTTGCCCCCTGCTGCCTGTAAGCAGTGAGACGATAACCAGACAAGAGACGGCAACGGCGAGTACCGCTGTATAGGATAGACGCAGCCATGCACCCAACAGGGACAGGCCCTTATCCACCGGCTTCAGGACCGTATATAAGGCCCAGGCGGCTATGATGTCACAGGCTATAATCAGCACCCAGCCGAGAATTTCAGCTCTGAACAGCAGAGGAGAAGCAGTCAGGTGACTGATGGTAGCGGCAGCATCCCCATCAACAATAAGACTTCCATGAATTGTTCCGTACGAAATTGCGGCGGTTACCGCCATTAGAATAATTGAAATACCACCGGTTCGTGCCACTGCAGCAGACATCAACATGACCCCCTATTTAAATAGATGACTCAATTGTACTCAGCGGGCAACGGCGCTTCATTGACTTAAGTCAAGAGACAGGAGTTCTAGGCAGAACAAATAGCGCGCTCCGGTGAATTACTGGGGCGCGCTTGCGGGTAGTTTACTTTCCAGCCCTTTACCAGGCCTTTATGGCCGTGCAGCGGCAGGCATTAACGGGCTGTTCTTGTATTGCATCAGCGGTGCCAGCCATACCATGCCGGTTCCGCGGTACACATTGACCAGTCCTTCGCCGGAAGCGGCGGAGCCTAGCTTGGTTTTTCCGGATTTCTCCACGCTGAAGTCCAGTGAGTTAGACCACATGAGCGCGAAATTACCATCCACCTTCAGCACATCGTTCTGCAGTTCAATCACAACAGCCTCTTCAGTGGGAATCGGCGCTTCCAAGGCCAGGATACCTTTGCCGCGGGCACTTAGATTGAACAGGCCTTCTCCGCCCAGTGCCGCAGAGGACAGATTCTTACGCGCAGCTACAGCGATCTCAAGCGTGCTCTCGCAAGCCAGGAACATACCATCGTCTATGACAATATGGTCGTTGTCGACGTCAATTAACCACAGGTACTTGTAGGTGGTTTCCAAAAGAATGGTCCCCGTCCCCTTATAAAGCGGCTTAATGGCACTGGATCCGGAGACTGCACTGGATACAATGTTGCGCATCAGACCGCCGACACCCTTCACACCTGAGGTCATTTCGATATTCCCCACCATATACTGCA
>NZ_LN831199.1:481004-491801 GCF_001368795.1 Paenibacillus ihuae | reverse complement strand
CATATACTGCATAGCACCAGCGCTCAACATAACCTCACTGTTATTCAGTTCGATCATCAGCTGCTTATTGCGCATATTGATCTTGCTCATGAAGTAGTTGGCTTGTGCTTCCAGCATAGTTGTACTGCTCAAATCCTCTTTGTATTCGATCACTGTAAATCCGCCAAGCTGTTCCTTAATCACAACATTATTGTTATCTTTGAGATTATTAATCGTAAAAGCCATATGATTCATTCCTCCCGTGGTGTGATTGGCAAAAATTGTACAAATAGCCGGTTTAGGCATAGGTATTCGACAAAAGAACCTTATTTCCTTTAGCGCGAAGGTTCTGCTGATTTCCATTTGCTGTCTCCAGTCTGGTAGAATAATAGCATCATATTTGGACTGGGGAGGCAGGTTACAGGGCTATGGATACTATCCTGACCGCACAGCTGGCAAAGTGGCATGAGGACGGAGAGCATCAGCAGATTGTTGACACTCTGCTGGAGATTCCTCCGGGTGAAAGGGACTACGGAATCATCAGCAGCCTGGGCAGAGCGTATAACAATCTGGAACGTTATGAGGAAGGGCTGGAGCAGTTTCAGCAGATAGCCGGGGAAGGGCAGAGCGACCCGCTGTGGCATTTCCGCATAGGATATTCTTATTATTATCTCAAGAGATATGAGGAAGCTTCGCAGGCGTTCGGCCACGCGGTGGCTCTAGACCCGGATGACGGCGATTCGGCAAGACTGCTCGAGTGGAGCTGGCAGAAAGCGGCTAAAGAGAAGCTGACTTTAATGAGACGGGAGCTCAGCAGACAGCGCAGAGATTCTGAGCAAGCGGAGCGTGCGGTGCCTTTTGAAGGGATGGACCTGTCTGCCTTCTGGGATGACAGTGACTATGCCCTGAAGGAATATGTCCTGGAGCCGCCCGGTGATCAGCTGATCGCCTCGGTTGAGGAGGAACTCGGCTACAAGCTGCCGGCTTCCTACATTGCGCTGATGAAGCAGCACAACGGCGGCGTTCCGTATAATACATGCTTTCCTACAGAAGAAGCGACCTCCTGGGCAGAGGATCATGTCGCCATAACCGGAATTATGGGCATCGGCCGGGACAAACAATACTCTCTCTGCGGGGAGCTGGGCAGTCCGTTCATGATTGAAGAATGGGGTTATCCTGACATTGGCGTGGTGATCTGCGATTGTCCGTCAGCCGGACATGATGTGATCATGCTGGACTACCGCTATTGCGGGAAGGACGGGGAGCCGGAGGTTATTCATGTGAATCAGGAGGATAACTACGAAATTACGTATCTGGCGCCAGATTTCGAGACCTTTATCCGCGGGCTGGTGAATGAGGAGGCATTCGATACCTCAGAGGAAGATAAGGAAGAGAATCTGCGCAAGGTAGCACAGGGCCGGTTCTCGCCTCTGCTGACGGAGCTGTGCAGCCGGGTAACAGAAGCAGAGCAGCTAGAGTCCCGAATCCGGGCGGTGTGCACGCGTATTGTTGAGGAGAAGGGGTACTTCTCTTTTCACGCAGATGAATTGTCGCTGCTCATGTATGATGTGCAGTTCTGGCTGTATACGAATGCCTATCCGCAGCCAAGCCGTGAAGCATATCTTGAGGTGTACCCCTCGATGATTGCCTTCGGCGGCGAGTTCGGGCAGGGCGGATATGCTCCGGGTTTTGTCAGCGATTGGCTGGACAGACGGATCGGCGAAGGCCGGATTGTCCAAACGGGCGGCGGACTGGAATTCACGGAGCAGGCGCGCACCGAAGTGATTAGACAGCTGGAGGCAGCAGCGCTGAACTTTTGATTTTTTATTTGCTTCAAATTGTATATAATTATCTGATAATAGCCGATAACCTTTTTAATAGTATCCCTGAGTGGAGCCTTGCTTCTTTTAGCCCCTGAGCGGCCCGGCTTCTTATTGCAAATATACAAGAGATAAGGAAGGTTTTTTATGAGCAGCGTACAGAAAAAAACAGACATTATCTTAATTGGTGCAGGAGTCATGAGCGCAACTTTGGGAGCTTTGCTGAAAGAGCTGGCCCCGGACTGGGAAATTAAAGTGTTTGAGAAGCTTGCAGGTGCGGGAGAAGAAAGCTCTAACGAATGGAACAATGCAGGTACGGGTCATGCCGCACTGTGTGAGCTCAACTATACGTCTGAGAAGCCCGACGGGTCGGTAGATATCAGTAAAGCTGTCAAAATCAACGAACAGTTCCAGCTCTCCAGACAGTTCTGGTCTTATCTGGTGAACCACAATTTAATTCGCCGTCCGCAGGACTTCATTATGCCGATCCCGCACATGAGCTGGGTGGAGGGGGAGCAGGCGGTTAGTTTTTTGAACAAGCGATTTAAAGCGCTATCAAAAAATCCGCTGTTTCAAGGGATGGAGTTCTCCGATGACCCCCGGAAGCTGAAGGAATGGATCCCGCTGATGATGGAGGGACGCACCCCGAATCAGCCGGTCGCCGCAACCAAAACTGACGCAGGAACAGATGTTAACTTTGGCGCGTTGACCCGGCTGTTATTCGACCATTTGCAAAGCCGGAAGGTTGAGGTCCACTACAAGCACGGGATTAAGGATATTAAACGGACTGGCGATGGCTTGTGGAAGGTTAAAGTGCAGAATCTGGATAACGGGCAGATTGAATACCATGCGGCCAAATTCGTCTTTATCGGTGCTGGCGGCGGAAGCCTGTCTTTATTGCAAAAAACCGGCATCCCGGAGTCCAAACATATCGGAGGGTTTCCGGTGAGCGGATTATTCATGGTCTGCCAGAATCCCGAGGTTGTCGCGCGGCATCATGCAAAAGTATACGGGAAAGCCAAGCTCGGCGCTCCGCCTATGTCTGTTCCGCATCTGGATACCCGGTATATCGGCAATCAAAAGGCGCTGCTATTCGGCCCGTTTGCCGGCTTCTCGCCGAAGTTCCTCAAAACAGGCTCCAACCTGGATTTGATTAATTCGGTTAAACCGAATAATCTGTTCACGATGCTGGCGGCAGGTGCCAAGGAAATGGCTCTGACCAAATATCTGATTCAGCAGCTGATGCTATCGAATGAGCAGCGGATGAATGAACTGCGCGAGTTTATCCCGAACGCCAAAAGCGAAGACTGGAAAATCGTCGTTGCCGGCCAGCGTGTGCAGGTAATCAAGGACACCGCGGATGGCAAAGGGACACTTCAATTTGGTACGGAGGTGGTCAGCGCCGCCGATGGCTCGATAGCTGCGCTGCTTGGCGCATCTCCGGGAGCATCTACGGCTGTTCATGTCATGCTGGAGGTGCTGGAAAAGTGCTTCCCGCAGCACATGAAGGAGTGGGAGCCGAAAATTAAAGAAATGATCCCTTCCTATGGCGTGTCCCTGGCGGCACACCCGGAAATGCTTCAGGAGGTGCTGGCGTCCATTACGAAGACGCTGGGCCTGCGCGAAGAAGCACCGCAGAAGCATGCTTATTTCTGACATAGTACATGAATCCTGCGGCTAGGGATAGTTATAGGACATAAAAACAAACAGCATGGCTCCGATGGGGACTGAACCCCCGCTTGAGTCATGCTGTTTTTGGTCTGTTAAGATATTAACTCAGGTATGTCCTGTTTAGTTTCTGTTTCTGTTGAAAATATTGTACTCATTGTTGTCTATCCCTATACATAGTCCGGTATACGGAAGGGGTGAGGTGTTCAAACTTTTTGAATGTCTTAATGAAATAGCCGGCATCACAGAAGCCTAACGTGTCGCTGATCTGATTGACGGGCTGATCGGTTGTCTCCAGGAGCTGCTTGGCCCACTCGATCTTCAGCCGCGGAGCGAAGGTGGAGAAGTTCTCCCCGGTCTCTTTGGTGAAGATCCGGCTGAAATAGCTCGGGCTGATGTGGCATTGTTTGGCCATGTCGTTCAGGGTAATATTCCTGTGCTTATGCTGATAGAAATAATCAAAGGCAGGCTGCAGCAGCGGATTGGATGACCGGAACTGCATCACGCTAAGCTCCTTAATCGAATGTTCCACCAGCGTATGGGATAGCTCGTTTTGCATCGCCTGAAGATGGCCGTACACCTGATTGGAGGCAGGAGCAAGGTCGATGACGGGTGAGGCCGGTTCCCTGAGCAGCGTTTTTTTGTACATCTGGATCGTCGTATTTTTCGAGATGGCTTCACCTACAACATAATTGCACAGGTGGAATAACATATCTGCGGTGGTTGATACTTCTTCATAGGATAAGGTAGGCAAAGACGCATACTCCGCTTCAAGCGCCTTGAACTTGTCTCCCGTATCGGCACTCGGCGGCCGTGAGACCAACTGCTCCAGCTGCTGGCCGGAATCACGTAGCCTGATCTGTCCGGCCATGACCGCTCCGATGTATAGATTATCAATGATGATCGGGATAGCAATATCGACAATGTTGAAATGGCATTGATAGATATAAGGGGCATTGAGCCTTACGGCTTCAAGGCCGCCCCGGGCATCGCATTTTTGGCAGTATGGCGACAGCACCTCATCCTTCCTCACTCCCTGGCAGAAGGGCTGGCAGTAGCTGTGCTTGCTGACGGGGATACCTTTATAGTTAACGGTAATAATCGCCATCTTGGTGACGAGCGCTAGGGAGTCCTGCAGTACATGCCATTTCTCCAGATCGATAATATTCTCCAGATTGAACAGCGGATTGCTCATGGTTGTCCTCCTTAATGTTGCGAAAGCATAGGTAATTGGGAATATGAGTGCAAGATTATACTATTAGACAAGTATATAACAAGAAAACACAATGTGAAAACGCTTAATTTAGTGGGGATAGTACAGTGCTTATCGATATTGGGCAGACTATACTTGACCTATAAAAGGAATTAGCTAATGCTTCCGAAGCCAGTTTTGCTGCAAAGTTATTTCAGAAGAAGCGGATCTTCCGCAAAACTAGGTCTATGCTTCCGAAGCCAGTTTTGCTGCAAAGCTATTTCAAAAGAAGCGGATCTTCCGCAAAACTTTTAGGAGGAGTTCAGATGAGAAAAGCCTTTATCAGCCCAACTAAATATGTGCAAGGTGAGGATGAGCTCTTCAACCTCGGTTACTTTGTACAGACCTTCGGCAATTCAGCACTTCTTATCGCCCACCCGGATGACGTGAAGCGTGTGCAGGCGAAGCTTGATTTTACCGCCGATAAGTTCAAGATTACGCTCGTAGAGAGCAACTTCCGGGGTGAATGCTCCCGCGAAGAGGTCGCGCGCCTCAAGGAGCTGGCCCAGGAGAATTCCTGTTCCTGTACTATCGGCCTCGGCGGAGGCAAGGCGATTGATACGGCGAAATGCGTAGCCGAAGGCGAAGCCTTGATTATCGTGCCGACGATCGCGGCGACCGATGCGCCGACAAGCCATTCCGCAGTTCTGTACACACCGGAGGGACAGTTCGATGACTATGCTTATTTCAAGCAAAGTCCCAGTGTAGTCATGATCGATACAACGGTGATTGCAAATGCGCCGACAAGATTTCTCGTATCCGGAATGGGGGATGCGCTCTCGACTTATTTCGAAGCCCGGGCGACTTCAAACTCCTACTCGAATGTCAATGCGGGCCTGCCTTGCGGTGTACGCGAGGGCGTGTGCGGACCTGCTAAAGGAACAAATACGGCACTTGTGCTGGCGAAGTTCTGCTATGAAACTTTACTCAAAGACGGACTAAATGCCAAGGTGGCGAGCGACTGCAATCAGGTCACACCTGCGCTGGAGAATATTATAGAAGCTAATATCCTGTTATCGGGCCTCGGGTTTGAAAGCGGCGGACTTGCTGCTGCCCATGCGATTCATAACGGGCTGACCTCGCTTGAGGGAACGCATCACTATTATCACGGCGAGAAGGTGGCGTTCAGTACTATCACCCAATTGGTGCTTGAGAATGCTGCCGGCAGCGAGCTGAACGAGGTACTGGAATTCTGTGTCTCTGTGGGTCTTCCAGTCTGCCTGGCAGACATTGGAGTGGACAGCATTTCGCCTGAAGAGCTGCTGCATGTGGCGCAGAAAGCCTGCATTGCGGAAGAGTCGATTCATTCGATGCCGTTCCCGGTCACTGCAGAAGCTGTTGCCGCAGCCATTCGGGTAGCAGACCAGTTAGGCCGGAACTACAAGCTGGCCAAGGGGGTATAAAATGAAGAAAATCATAAACACACCGGAGACAATGGTACGGGAGATGTGCAGCGGGCTGGTGCTGGCCCATCCTGAACTGGAATTCAACAGCAAGTACAAAGTCATCACGAAGAAGCAGTTGAATCCGGACAAAGTGACGTTAATCAGCGGCGGGGGAAGCGGACATGAACCAGCCCATGCCGGATTCGTCGGGAAAGGGATGCTGGATGCCGCAGTCTGCGGCGATATCTTCGCGTCTCCCTCCCAAATTCAGGTGTACCAGGCGATCCGCTCTACGGCGGGGCAGAAGGGAACCCTGTTAATTATCAAAAATTACAGCGGCGATATGATGAATTTCAAGAATGCCGCGTTTCTGGCGGGCGAAGACGGCATTGAGGTCGATTATGTGAAGGTCGATGATGATATCGCCGTGGAAGACAGCCTCTACACCGTCGGCAAAAGAGGGGTAGCCGGTACGGTCCTGGTGCATAAGATCGCCGGGGCGGCAGCAGAGCGGGGAATGTCCCTGCGGGAGGTGAAGGAAGCGGCCCAAAAGGCAATTGATCATACCCGGAGCATCGGCTTCGCCTTCACTTCCTGCACGGTTCCGGCCAAGGGAACGCCTACCTTCAAGCTTGAGGAGAATGAAATGGAATATGGGGTCGGCATTCACGGTGAGCCAGGTATCCGCAGAGAGCCTGTCGTAACAGCCGATGAGCTGGCAGGCAGAATGGTTTCTGCCTTACTGGAGAGCCTGAACGCAAGCGGAGACAAGGTCCGGGAGGTTACCGTACTCGTCAACGGATTCGGCGGCACCCCGCTTCAGGAGCTGTATCTGCTGAACAACTCGGTCGTCCGTGAACTGGATGCCAGACAAATTACAGTACATAACGTACTGGCCGGTAATTTCATGACCAGCATCGATATGGCAGGGGCCTCCCTGTCGCTGATGAAGCTGGATGATCAGCTCAAGGAGCTGCTTGCTGACGAGTGTCATACCCCTGCCTTGTTCCTGCAGGGACCGTTCGAACCGGTGAAATATACAGAGGCCGTCAGGGAGCCGGAGCAGGAGCAGCCGGTATCCTTTAACTGTGAGACGGATGCGGATTATGCCACGATTACAGGAGATAAGCTGACCCTGAACAATCTGCTGTACGGCATGGATAAAATGAGCGAAATCATTATCCAGAATGAGATTCCGTTCTGTGAGCTGGATGCCCATGCCGGAGACGGTGACTTTGGAATGAGTGTCGCCAAAGGGTTCAAGCAATTAAAGACAGAATGGAAAGAGATTACGGAGAAGCATATTTCAGATATCGGAAGCTTCCTGGATGCCTGCTCGCTGGTTATTATGGAGCACTGCGGCGGGGCTTCCGGCCCCATTTGGGGTTCAGGCTTCCGGGCTGCGGGCAAATATGCCGGAGCCAGAAGCGAATTATCGATGCAGGAGTTCGCTGAGATGATGGCTGCTGTAGTCAAAGGCATTCAGGACACCGGAGAAAGAGCATTTGGCAGAGGGGCTGTAGTGGGTGACAAGACGCTCATCGATGCGCTGGTTCCCTACGCCGAATCGTGGAAGAACAGTGCCCTGCAGGGTGCAGATTTCCGCACGGCTTCAGGCAAGGCGGCGGCTGCCGCTGTGGAAGGAGCCAAGCAGACCGAAACGATCGTGGCCCGGATGGGCAGAGCGGGTACGGTCGGCGAGCGGAGCCTCGGTTATCCCGATGCCGGCGCCTATGCGCTGGGCGTGATTTTCACCGGGCTTGCGGAAGCCATGCACTAGCACTGGGGCTTATCAGGCTTCAATAAAAGAGTGAAGACCAGTTCAAACGGCGGATTTCGCCCGCCCGGAACTGGTCTTTTCCTTTACCCCCTAACCTGGACTATCCGGTTGCGGCCTTGATGTTTAGCGGCATACAGGGCCTGGTCAACCGTTTTGAACAAGTCGCTCAAGTAGGCGGAAGCCTCCTTGGGCTGCCGGGCCTTGAAATCACTGACACTTAGCAGACCCATGCTGATGGTAACCGACACCGGATGATCTATATTATCGATACTCATTTTATTGGATTCGATATTGGATTTGAGCTGCTCCGCTATAGCGAGGGCTTGGGCCTCATCCGTACCGGGTAAATAGATAATGAATTCCTCTCCGCCGTACCGGGCCAGAATATCATCCTGCCGCAGCGTTTGCTGGAGGACCTCGACTGTCCCGCAAATCACCGCATCCCCGGCTAAGTGACCGTAACGGTCATTCACCGCTTTGAAGAAATCGATATCGATCAGGATAAGTGCAGACGGGAGTGCATAATCCCGGCTCCGGTTAACTTCTTTTTCTAGCTGCTGCGTCAGATAATGACGGTTATAGCATCCTGTCAGGCTGTCGGTGATGGCCATCTTCATAAGCTTGCGGTTCGTCTGAAATAGCTCCTCCTGCACCTTAATTAAGGATTCATTTCTTTCCTGCAGAATGGTATTCTGATGATTAGTCTCATCAATGAGCCGGCGGAGCTCTGTGATATTCTGGAAGGTGATGATCCGCCCAACCCTGACGGCACTGACTTTAATAGGCGCGACATGAATACTGATGTATAACCCGTTGCCTTGATGCAGAAATTCAATTTCAGCGCTCTCATCCGGCTGTTTCAGATATTTATGCAGAAAAAGTTCTGCATGTTCTGCACTGTCCGGCAGGATGACTTCCATATCGAACCGGTCACCGGTCTTCAGCACCGAGTAGGGGTGCAGCGCCTGATTAATCTCTACCACCCGCTCCTGGTCATCAAGCACCAGTATTCCGTATTCCATCGTATCAATAATGTCCTGATGGGCGATGGTCACAATATCAAATACTTTATCCTGGTGAATGGTAATCAGGAAGAAAACGGCGGATATCACTATGCCCAGAGAAGTGAATCCCGGAATGACCGGCAGATAATCGTCGAGGACGACATTCAGGAAGATATCAAGCAGAAGAAACACGGTTACCGCAAGGATTCCTTTAAGCATGTAGATGACCTGGTTTTTTATCCGGTCTGTCTGGTCAGAGACGAGCGCTACATATAGAATATATAAGGAAACAATGGCGTGGATAATGAGGATGGAAATATTGATCCAGAAAATAGGGCCATAGATTCTTTCGACATATCCGCCGTTAACCGGAAGAACAAACCAGCCGTTCGGATTCAGCACCACACCGAGCGAGGAGATGAAGGCCGGGATGATTAGAAGCATCAATATTTTCCGCTTTAGAAATTGGGTTTGGCCGGAAATCAGAATGGTGAAAAAAATCCAGCCTGTAGTCAGCATAGCAGCATCCACGAAGGCAAGCTTTAAATAAAACAGCTGATAGACCGGATTATCGACGGTTTTGATCGCGAACTGGCAGTAAGGCCACAGCATCATGAAAAAGTGAAAGGCTAAATATACCTTGTGCAATTTCGTAATCGTGACAGAAGCAAATATGTATATAAACAATAGAAATAAAATAAAACACAGGATTAAATCAACACAGGATCCCAAACTCAATTGCTACACCTTCTTGCTATTATTGGTAATTATGAAGCTTTATGGGTCTAAAGTCTTATATATTGATTTTAATATATATTCAGCATGGTTAGAATACAAGCTATTTAGGGGAATATGAAAAAGAGAAGGCCGCAGGAGGAGAACAATTATGAAGTCGATCACTGTTCAAAGTCTTACCGAGAAATTTCATTTGGAAGTGCTTGCCGGAGCCAGCCGTATGGACCGCACGATTACCCGCCCGCGGACGCACAGACCGGGCCTGGAGTTTGTCGGATATTTTGATTTCTTCCCTATGGAACGGGTGCAGGTGCTCGGCCGCAAGGAAATTAATTATTTATTGACGCTAAGCGTAGAAGACCGCATGCTGCATATCGGAAACATTGTAAAATATCACCCGCCATGCTTCGTTGTCACGACAGGCCAGCAGGAAATCCCTTACCTGACTCTGTTCTGCGATCAGGAGGGCATTCCCCTGCTGCGGACGCCGGAGACAACGACAGAGTTCATTGCCAAACTGGACAGCTATCTGGTGAAGACACTTGCGCCTGAGCTGTCGATTCACGGGGTATGCATTAATGTGTCGGGCATCGGCATCCTGCTGCGTGGCAAGTCCGGCATCGGCAAAAGCGAAACCGCGCATACGCTCATTGGCAGAGGCCACCGGTTCGTAGCGGACGATATTGTCGTGCTTAAAAAGCTGGGCCCGGCTACGCTGCTGGGAACCCATAATGAGACCACACGCGAGTTCCTGGCTCTGCGGAGTATAGGCCTGATTAACGTTGTACGCCAATACGGCCGCACGGCATTTCAGGATGAAACCCGGATCGTCCTGGACATCGAACTATGCCCGTGGCAGGAGAATTCCCTGAACAATGAACTGGAGCAGGTGACTCAGTATAGTGAATATCTCGGGGTACGGATCCCGCATATTGAGATTCAGCTTCAGCCGGGACGCGACATCGCCGGACTGATCGAGGCTGCAGCCAACAACTGGTACCTCAAGCAGCTCGGCTACAGCGCTGTGGAAGAGTTCATGAAGCGGATTGAGGACGGAATGCAGCCGTAACCGGAGGATGTGGGGTTTATTGTCGCTCTCGTAAAACTCCATTATTCATGTGAATAAACATATAGGGAAAAGTGATGTAGGGGAATTTTGGAACTGGAGGAGCGG
>NZ_LN831199.1:459943-480978 GCF_001368795.1 Paenibacillus ihuae | reverse complement strand
AATTTTGGAACTGGAGGAGCGGTAGCGTCCGCCTTTGTCTTCAGATTTCTACCGCTAATAGCGGTTACAATCTAGAAATCTGAAGACAACAGCGGCCGGAAGTCCAAACATTCTCTGTAGTCACGGCCAATCCCAAAATAGAAAGCTCACAAGTTTAATATAGTAACCGCTTTCAGTTCGTTGTAGAATGGATGAAACTAAAAGGTGTGCCATTAACACGGAAATAAGGGAGCATGACGATGGAGAGGTTCTTGTCCAGTAAAAAGTATATCCCGTTCACCTATAAGATGATGATCCCGTATCTCATTCTTGTACTCCTGACAGATATACTGGTTGGTTATATTGCTTATACGATGCTCGTGGAATCCAGGACCGAGATGGCGGAAACGAATGTACGGACGGCCCTGAAACAGACAAGAAACAATATCGAATACCAGACCGATGAAATCAAACGGATGAGCAATTCGCTGTTTCTCAATACGAATTTCCAGAATGCGCTGCAGTTTAGGGGAGAGCCTCTGGAGAATATGCTCAAAATGCGGGATGATATCGTTCCTTATATGAAGGCTCCTCTGCAATTATACGGGAACAAGCTGAGACTTGCGATATATGCCGTAAATGAGTCGATGCTTGAAATTACCGGTGATGAAATGTCGGCCCCCATCGGCAGAAGCGATTATTATGTGCTGCCCCTGCGGGCTATTGAGAATACGGAATGGTTCAATTCGCTTGTCGCGAATAATAAAGACAGCGTGTGGCTGCAGGCGGACAGCGACCGCGAACTGGGCAATATTTCGTATTTCCGCAAGCTGGTTGCTTCAAATGCAGCCCCGGCTGTTATAGGTTATATCCGGGTTACCGCGAGAATTGACGAGCTGTTCGGCAGTTTCGATACCTTTCCGGTTGATCAGGGTCTGGATCTGCGCCTGATTGACCGGACTAGCGGACTGACGCTATATGAACGGGGTGCAGTGGACAAGCAGGCCAAGCAGGACGCTTATTTAATCATTAGTGAGGATATTTCGTTATCGGGCTATGTCATCGAGGCGCGGGTTCCGCACACCTATTTGAACAAGGATGCGAGCCGGATGCAGAAGGTGATCACTACCGTGTGCGCTATCAGCTTTTTGGTGATGGCTGTGATCGGCTTCCTGGTTGCCCGCATTTCCGGCAAGAAAATTAAGCGGATCGTCTATTTGGCCCGCTCCTTTCAGGAAGGAAACTTTTACAAGCGGATCGGCTTTCCGGGGAATGATGAATTTGTCTACATTGCGAACAGCTTTAATCAAATGGCGGCAAGCATCCAGGAGCTGATTCATAACGTATATGTGCAGGGTATCCAGAAAAAGCAGGCGGAGCTGGATGTGCTGCAGGCCCAAATCAGCCCGCATTTCTTATACAATACATTATCGACCATCGGCAGTCTGGCTAACCTGGGCGAAGTCGAGAAGGTGACGCAGATGGTACAGGGACTGTCGAAATTTTACCGGCTTACCTTGAATGAAGGCCAGGTGTACATCTCGCTTGAAAAAGAGCTGGAGCAGGTGAGAATGTATCTGGAGATCCAGAGAGTCAAATATGCGGACGCCTTCGAGGTCTATTACGATATTGATCCGGAAATTTTACAGGTTCCGATTATCAAGCTGATCCTGCAGCCGTTTGTCGAAAATATATTCAAGCATGCCTGGTTCGGGGAGACGATCGCAATCCGGATTACGGGAAAGCGGCTTGGTGACCGCATCGAGCTCAAGGTGATTGATAACGGGATCGGCATGCGGCCGGATACGCTGCGAAAAATGCGTTCGAGCACGTTTCAGACGGGCAGCTATGGCCTGAAGAACGTAGAGGAACGGATCAAGCTGAGATACGGCAATGATTTTGGGATGCAGATCGGCAGCTATTATGGCGCAGGAACAACCGTGCAAATTATTTTACCGGTGGAGAATGCAGAAATACGTGAAGTAATGGGGGAGTAAAGGGATGGCAATGGAAATTAACATTCTGCTGGTGGATGACGAGGCTATCGATCTGGAATGGCTCAGGCGGCGCGTCGCGGGCAGCGAACATTTGCCTTTGCATAGTGTCAGAACGGCGACAAGCGGCTTTGCCGCATTGAAATTGATGGAGCAGCACCGGATTGACATTATTCTCTCCGATATCCGCATGCCGATTATGACGGGGGTGGAATTTGCGCGGAAGGCAAAAGAGCTGAATCCTGAGGTGGAAATCGTTTTTATTAGCGGACATCAGGACTTCAGCTATGCCAGAGAGGCGATTCAATTGAATGCATCCGATTATCTGCTCAAGCCTGTGGGTGACGATGAGCTTAATGAGATGCTGTCCAGACTCTGCTCCAAGATCAAGCAGGAGAGGGAGCAGGATATGTCCTTATCCGAAACGCTGTCGCTGGTCAATCAGGAGCTGCTGCTGCGCTGGTTCAATGAGTCTGCTCCGGGGCAGGTGGAGACGCATGTGCAGAGTGTGCTGACGTCTTACTTACAAGGCGCGTCGGCGGTCGCCATCGTGGAGATCGATGATATGGCCTGGAAGATGAAAGGGTGGAGTGAAGAAGAGCGGAGCGCATGGAGCAGCAATGCCAGCCAGTTCATCCGGAATTTCGCCCAGGAGCATAATTTGGGTATGGTGATCATGACCTATGATTATCACTTTGTGATCTTGGCTGCGGTACAGGAACAGCATTTCAACGCCTTGCTGGAGGAGCTGATCCGGACGTTTTATCAGCAGTTTAACTGCTCCATTACGATTGGAAGAGGGATGTACACCACAGAAGCGGTCAAGCTGCATGATTCCTACCGGCAGGCCCAGGCTGCACTCAGCATTAAATGGATTGTCGGCAAAAACCGGCTTATCCAGGATGCCTCAGAGTGGCACCCGAAGGAGAGAATCGCTTCCGATTTAGAGGAAATTGTGGACCGGATGCTTAAGGCTATGCTCGACTATGATCTGACCACGATTGACGATTGTCTGCTGCAGCTGTTTGCCGGGGACAGCCCGCTCTCGCAGAAAAACGATATTTACGATATCATTATCCGGATTACCTCCAAGCTTCATGCCGATCTTCGGCAGATGAACGAGCATCTGTACGAGATTCTGAATTGGGAATCCCATCAGCCTTTTGTACTGTTCCAGTTCGAAACGGTGCATGATATCCTGTCCTGGCTGCGGAGAAGATTCTTCGAGCTGTCCGAGCGGCTGTATTTGAAGCGCCAGCGGCAGAAACGGAAGCTGATCGATGAAATCACCGAATATGTGAAGGGCAGACTGGACCAAAAGATCACCTTAAACGAGGTGGCCGCCCATTTCGACTTCACCCCCAACTATCTGGGCCATTTGTTCAAGGTAGAAACGAACAGCCTGTTCAGTGACTTTGTCGGTGAACTCCGCATGAAACGGGTATGTGAGCTTCTACAGGATCCGACAAAAAAAGTGTATGAGATTGCGGAACAGGCCGGCTATAAAAATATCATTTATTTCAACCGGCAGTTCAAGCAGCATATGGGAATGTCGCCCGGTGAGTACCGGAAGAAACATAAAATCTGAATACGTTGGATAGGCTCCTATTCCGGACGGAACAGGGGCTTGTTTTTTTACTATATAGATTGAACTTGAAAATAAATATTTAGGGAAAAGTGGCGGAGGGGAATTTTGGAACTGGAGGAGAGGTAGCGTCCGCCTTTAGGTTTGGATTTCAACCGTGGATAACGGTTTTAATCAAGAAATCCAAACCTAACAGCGGCCGGAAGTCCAAACATTCTCTGTAGTCACGGCCAATCCCAAAATGAAAAGACCACAAGTTCACTCTTTATAGTAAATCGTTGAATTAGTATTAGGTTTAGTTGTTTCGCTGAATTATCCTGCCGCCCGCTCCCTCTTATAATAAGAATATAGAGAAGAGAGGGGTGCAGAAATGAAAGGGCATACATTCTGGAGCGATTTGAAAAATTACAAGGTTCTCTTACTGATGCTGGCACCGGCAGTTGCATTTTTTCTCCTGTTTGCTTATATCCCGATGGCGGGTATCGTAATTGCCTTTAAGAAATATGATTACGCCGGAGGAATCTTCGGAAGCGCCTGGAACGGGCTGGATAATTTCCGCTTTTTCTTTGAATCAGGGGATGCCTGGAGGGTCACACGAAATACGGCACTATACAACATTGCGTTTATCACTGTGAATAACGTTCTGCAGATCTTTGCAGCGATTATGCTGTTTGAGGTCGGGGGCAAGTGGTTCCGCAAAATTACGCAGTCGGCGCTGTTTCTGCCTTATTTTATCTCCTGGGTCGTTGTCGGCGCGATTGCCTATAACCTGCTCAATTATGATATCGGCACAGTGAACGCGCTGCTTCGGGGCCTCGGCCTTGAGCCTGTCGATATTTACAATACACCTGCTTACTGGCCGTATATTCTGGTTATCGTAGCCGCCTGGAAGAGTCTTGGATATGGTACGGTAATGTACCTGGCCGCGATTTCCGGTATCGATACCGAGATGTACGAAGCGGCCGAAATTGACGGCGCTAACATTTTCCAGCGGATTATGAAAGTGACGATACCGAATCTGTATCCGACGATTATTATTCTGGTGCTGCTGGCGGTCGGGAACATATTCCGCGGAGATTTCGGGATGTTCTACAACATGGTCGGCAACAACGGGCTGCTGTTCTCCTCGACAGACGTTATCGATACCTTCGTGTTCAGATCGCTGATTACTTCCAATGATATAGGGATGTCGGCTGCGGCTGGCGTGTTCCAATCGGTGCTCGGATTCGCGACAATCATGACTGTAAACTATGCTGTCCGCAAGTACGACAAAGACCGCGCCCTTTTCTAAGCCGCATAAAGACTAGTTTTCTATAATGGAGGTAACGATATGAAGCAGCTTGATCGTAAAATATTTTCAGGCATAGGTTATGTATCCCTGAGCATACTCGCCCTTTTATGTATCTTCCCGTTTATTCTTGTCGTATCTTCATCCTTTACTGAAGAAACGAAGATCGTAACGGATGGCTACCAGTTTATACCGACAGCCTTCTCTACCGAGGCTTATAGCATTCTGTTCAAATACCCGCAGGAAATGATAAATGCCTACCTGGTAACCATTGGGGTTACAGTAACCGGTACGCTGCTTGGCTTGTTCCTGACATCTATGACTGCTTATGTACTGTGCCGTAAGGATTTCAAATGGCGGAATAAGTTTTCGTTCTTCTTCTTCTTCACGACGCTGTTTAGCGGCGGGCTGGTTCCGTGGTACCTGCTCATTGTCAACTACCTCAACATGAAGGATACGCCAATGGCCTTGATCGTACCGATGATGCTCAACGTTTTCTACATCATTGTTATGAAGTCGTTTATGAGCAGCATTCCGGAAGCGATTATCGAATCGGCTAAAATTGACGGTGCGGGCGATTTCAAGATTTACCTCCGCCTGATCCTGCCGCTCTCGAAGCCGGCTCTCGCTACCATCGGATTGTTCCTGGCCCTGGCTTACTGGAATGACTGGTACAATGCCCTGCTGTTTATATCCGATGAGAAGCTGATGCCGCTCCAGTATTATTTGTACAAGATGCTGGGCAATATGGATGGTATGCGTAAAGCGATGATGGGGGCCGGGGCTGTAGTAACCACTGCGATTCCGACCGAGAGCCTCAAAATGGCTATGACCGTCGTGGCAACGGGTCCGATTCTGCTGGCTTATCCATTCGTGCAGAGATACTTTGTCCAAGGCTTAACGATTGGCGCGGTGAAAGGATGAACCCGGGTATACCCGGTTTATCAATAGATTTCATATCTAACTACAAGGGGGAAGGCTTGAGATGCTAAAAAGAAATAGAATGATGTTGCTGGCGCTCGTTTTAACCTTCGTTATGATTCTGAGTGCATGCGGCGGCGGTAATAACAATGCCAATACACCGGCAGAGGCTACCAATAATGCAGCAAATACCGCTACAGACACCGGGAATGCGACAGATCCTGCAGCTTCAGATGCCATCGATACATCCAAAGAAGTGAAGCTGAAAATGATTTTTGTGGGACCTAAGCCGGTAGATTATGATAGTGTTTTTGCAGAAATCAACAAAGTATTGAAAGAAAAGATCAATGCGACTGTAGAAGGCGAGTTCCTGGACTGGTCTGACTGGGCGCAGAAATATCCGCTGAAGCTGGCGGCCAATGAAGATTTTGACCTCATCTATTCGGCGAACTGGGCCGGCTACAATGATCAGTCGCTGAAAGGCGGATTCCTGGAACTGACCGATGAGCTGCTTAATAAATACATGCCGGAGACGGTAGCAGCTATGTCCGATGTAAGCTGGGATCAGGCTAAGGTTAACGGTAAGCTGTACATGGTTCCGCAAAACAGAGGCGAGTCAGTTGAGAAGATGATCCTGTATCGTGAGGATTTGCGCAAGAAATACAATCTTCCTGAGATCAACAGCCCGGAATCGTATGCTACTTACTTGAAGACTATCGCTGAAAAAGAGAAGGGTGTTACCCCGTTCACACCGGAAACAGGCGACTGGAAATATCATAACCTGGACCGTGTACTGCTGAAGCAGCAGAACGAATGGAATATGTTCGACCTTGACCTTCCGTTTGCCTTCAAATTAGACGATCCGGCAGGCAAAGTATTCAACGTTTATGAAACACAGGAATTCAAGGATCTGCTGGTTTATTACAAGGATCTTGCGGATAACAATGCCTGGTCGAAAAACGTACTGAACAGCAAAAACGACCATCAGGCAGACTTCAAAGCAGGCAAAACCGCATCCATTACGCACAACAACGGTACCCTTGGTGCACTGATGGCGCTGATGCGTCAGGAAAACTCGCCTTATGAAGTAGCACTGGCTGACATCAACCAGGGCAAGAAGAAATCGGTAGCGATCTCCACACAGAACGGTACATCGATCCATGCCACTTCGAAGAATGTGGAACGTTCCCTGATGTTCATCAATCTGATGCAAAATGATAAACAACTGCATGACCTGATGATGTACGGTATCAGCGGCGTACACTATGAACCGGTTGGCGATGACAAATACAAAGCACTCGACAAGAACCCGAACTATACCGGCTTCTCGAACTGGAACTTCAACTCGCCGCTTAACCGCGACAATGAAGCCTTCCCGCAGGAAGCTTCCGATTTCGTTAAAAACTGGGAATCGGGTGTCTACCACTATGATCTTGAAACCTTCGTATTCGACAACAGCAAAGTGAAAACGGAAATTGCCAATGTCGGCAATGTAATGCTCCGCTACGCCATTCCGCTCGAATATGGCGTAATCGACAATATCGATAAGGGTCTCGCAGACCTGAGCAAGCAGCTGAAATCGGCAGGCGTTGAGAAAATTCAGGCCGAGCTGCAAGCGCAGATCGACGCTTTCCTGGCGAATAAGCAATAAAGAAGTTTAAGCAGAACAGATCTGAGTCCACAACGTAAGACAATGGAGCAGGGCAGCGATTTTCCCGTCATTGAGGGGAGAGTTACTGCTCTGCTTTTTGATATGGAGAGATTGCTAGTGGCGGACTGTTGCGGACTCAGGAGGCGTTATTTGCTGATTTTTCAATATTTTGACTCTTTAACGGACTCAGCCGCCGTTATTTCTACCGAAAAGCTCCAATGTACACGATTTAATTCATATTAACGTCTGTGGAGTCCGCAGGCGCTGTGCTTATGCACATGATTCCGGAAATAACGGCATCTCAGTCCGTATAGGCCGTAATGGCCGGGAGGGACTTTAAGGGTTACAATAAGCTTATTAGGGTTGATAATTTTTCCAAACTACCCAGAACATCCTTGTCCGGCGGGTTTGAGTTCGACAAGGAATACTATATGGAATTAGTTGAAGGCTTCAAGCGGCTAATCACAGTCACCAGGCTAGGCACGGATGTGTCTTTTACCTGCTAAATCTGTTGGAAAGGAAGGTCTGTATGGAGGGCGTATTAATAGAGGTTCGCGGCAAACAAATGTATGTAGAAATTCATGGTGACGAAGATGCTCCAACGCTGCTGTATCTGCACGGCGGACCTGGAGAAAGCTGTTATGAATTCATGCTGCATCAGCCGCAGCGGCTTGCGGATAAACTCCGCTTAATTGGTATCGACCAGCGCGGAGTATGGCGTTCAGAGGCAATCGGGGAAGATGAGCCGTTAACGCTTCAGGATTTGGTGGAGGACTGTGAGCAGCTGCGCTACCATCTCGGGATTAAACAGTGGTCTGTACTTGGTCATTCCTTTGGCGGTTTATTAGGTGTTCTCTATGCGAGCCAATATCCGGATCCGGTTGAAAGTCTAATCTTGGAGGGGCCTTCTTTGGATCTGCCTAAATCCATTCACAATTGGCTGCGAAAAGCAGCAAGACTGTACGAATCGATCGGGAATGCAGAACAAGCGCGGGCATGTCTTGCAGCAGCAGACGGGTCTCAGCCGCCTCTGGAAACTTTAAATGCCTTTTTTGAATTAGGTGAAGGGCTAGGCGATCTGAGAATGAAGGTGTATACACCAAATGAGGGTAACAACTACACAGAGATGCTGTATTCAGACAGTGAGGTAGAGGAGTATGGAAGGCGCAGTTATATACACTTGTCCAAACTGATGGCGGAAGGACGTATGTTCGACTCGGTGCTTCCCAGACTTAAAGACCTGTCGGTGCCTGTTCTTCTGATCAAAGGCAGACATGATCCGATTATCTGTGACATGCAGACGCAAACCTTCATAACAGATGTCAGGAACGGAACGCTGAAGATTTATGAAGAATGCGGCCATTTGCCTCATTTCGAAGAACCGGAGCGGTTTGCCGCAGATGTTATTCAATTTGTTCTGGAGCACAAGCAACAAATCTGAACGAACCATAGGAGGGCTAGAATGATTCGATTATGCGGGAAACAAGATGAGGATACCATGTACCGGATTATTAACGATGCAGCCAAGGCATACCACGGGGTTATTCCAGCTGACCGGTATCACGAGCCGTATATGAGCCAGGAAGAGCTGGGCCAAGAGATTGAGTATGGTGTTGTTTTCTGGGGGATCGAAGAGGACGGAGAGCTTGTGGGGGTAATGGGCATTCAGGATAAAGGAGAGGTGGCATTGATCCGGCATGCTTATGTCACCACAGCCCGGCGTCAAGGCGGCATCGGGTCCTCCCTGTTAAGACATATTACTTCCCTTACGGAGAAACCTATCCTGATCGGTACCTGGGAAGCTGCGTCCTGGGCGATCTCTTTTTATGTTAAGAACGGATTTGCTCTGGTTACGGCTAATGAGAAGAAGATGCTCCTGCAAAAGTACTGGGATATCCCGGAGCGGCAAATCGAGACTTCTGTAGTTCTGGCTTCAGCGGATTTCGCTGCAAATCAGTAAATGGTTAGTGATTTCAGTAGGCATACACATATACCTTGGTCCGCAGACGATCCTTGCAGGTTATAGTACGGATAGGCTGCCTGCCCGGCAAGGCAAAGCAGACGCTGATCACCACTGCGCCGGGCGGCAGCTCCTGCTTAAACTTCTCCGCCAGCCGTTTCATTGCGCCAGGAAACAAATAAGAGAGCACAATGTCGGCATCACCATAGGAGTATTTATAAATATCCCCCCGCTTAAAATAGACCCTGTTACGCAGACTTTCCCGGCTGACGGCAGCCGGCAGTAAGTGGGTGATCAGCACAGTGAGCAGCTGGGAAAACCACAAAGGCAGGCTGGAGTTCTCAATACCGGTCAGCCTTTTGCCGGGACAATGGCGAATAACGTCCAGCCCAAGCGTCCCCCAGCCGGACCCCGCCTCAATGATATTGCCGTACCCCAGGGTCCGGTTCACCTCAGCAGCAACCGCCAGCCGAACAGACTTGGAAGTGGGCATCGGCGAGATCCCGTTTCTCCAGCTTACGAGCACAATCCAAACCACTGACAGCAGAACAGCGGAAGCGACAATCCAGGGAATGATTTCAAGGACGGACATAGTTATAAGTGGCTCCTTCTTGGCCTGCCTGAGGCAAGCTGTGGTGTAAAGAATAAACTAACTAATTTTAAGCATGGAAGCAGTGTGGCTCGTCCCAAAGGCGCTCCTTGAGAGGCACAGGCTTGTTGAACTTTGTGTAGGCATAGTAGTGGGATTTTCTCCATCTAATTATCACTAGAAGGGACAGAGAAAGATTCTGGTGGGAAATTGTCCCACTAATTCCTTACATACATTTCTAAATGAGCATTTTCCGGGAATTTAGGTGGAGATTTTCCACTTAAAGCCTGATTTACGGTGAAACTGAAAGGTTTAGGTGGAGGTTTTCCCACTATAAATTTACTATTGCAGCCGATACAATCCTTCCACTCGTTGTTGGCCGGCATATGGATAAAGTGACGCTTCTGTTGTAACTCTACCGTTATCTTAACTATATTTTTGTGGATTGAACACCGGTGAATAGGATCGGCGTTATTTAAGCAGAGTGAACCGCCTTATATTTTCCCTCCTGCCCATTTGAACCTTTTTACCCCATCGAGCCAATATCCGTTGTAACACCTGAATGGAGGCCGGCCTTATGAAGGACTTAGATTTAACCCCGTGGCTTATCCGGATGAGCCAGGGAGATGAACAAGCGTTCCAGATCGTTTACGAAGCTACACGGGATCATGCTTACCGCTTCATCAGCTATCTCGCCCCCCGTCCGCAGGATACCGGTGATATTATGAGCGAGGTGTATCTTGAGCTCTTTAGAAGTGTGCATAAGTATGATCCCCAGCAGAATTTTGGCTCATGGTTCAGCGGTTTGATTGTCAGGCAGGTACGGGGCTGGAAGCGGAAGGAATGGCGTCTCTTTCGGATTACGGAAAAGCTGAAGCTCAGCACTCTGAGGTCGGCAGGTTCCGCTGCAGAGATGCGGTTTACGGCGCTGGATGACCAGCTGGAATTGTTTCCGCTCCTCCAGACGCTACCACTCAAGCTGAAGGAGGTTATCGTCCTCCGCTATTATCAGGATTGTTCTCTAGAGGAAATCTCCAGGCTCTTGAAGATTCGGTTAGGCACTGTAAAATCCAGGCATCATCATGCGCTTAAGCAATTACGCCGCCAATTTGACGGGCAGGATGTACGAAAGGAGGGGGATGGCTTTGTCTATTGAGAAGCAGCTGGCAGAGGGGTTCGAACGGGATTCCCGGAAGTGTCCTTCCGATCTGGATGTCCGGATAACGGCGGAATACAGGCAGCATGTGATGCACCAAAGGGGAAAATCATTGATGTTTAAAAAAAGTAAAATGCCAAAGTTCGTCGTGGTTACGCTTATCCTTATCTTAGTGTGCGGCTTCGGCTATGCAGGCGGGAAACTGCTGTTCTTCGATCACGGCAAGCTGTCTGTCAGCAACCGGACAGAGCAGAAGCTGGAGTTCAAGCAAGAGGATGTGGCGAAGATCCGTGGTTCCCTGCAGCAAGTAAAAGCACAATTAAGTCCCGGTGAATCAGCCGTCGTATATCTTCGGGATTATGACCTGGAGGTAGATGGGACATCTGTTGTCTTCGGCATCAATAATCCGCTGCTTATTCCGGTAGAGGCATGGAAAACTGCACTGCAGCAGCAGGGTGTTAAGGAGAAGCTTCCCGAAACCCTGCTGGGGAGCTATCATCTGGCCGAAGGCATGGAGACATCGCCTTTCCAGGCTACTTTAGGGACGGATGATTACGCTATTCTGGATGAGCTGAAGGCCGAGGGCAAGAAGTCGGGAAGTGAGATGCTGTGGCGCAAAACCGGTGCATCCAATGATATTGTGGCAACCTATACTTCTGTTTACCGCAATGCAGCCGGTGACACGCTTTATTTAACCTGGCAAATTGCCGGCAGTGATAGTAATTCCGTGATCTTTCAATTAAGTCCTCCCGGGATTACTTCTGAAGATGCCCAGATCGGCGGAATAACCGCACATTATTTGAAGAATGATCAGTCGCTGTTCGGGCAGAGCCCTGTCCATCAGGACGTGACTTGGCTCAGTCAAACCGGAGACAAGGCTGTGGCTTATCATGTCCAGACGGACTCCGTGTCGATGACCAAAGAGCAGTTAGTGGAGGCAGCCAAGAGCTTATTGCAGCAGCAGGAGTAACATAGAATCAGCCCAGATCCCGTATTCATGGGGCCTGGGCTGATTGTCTTCACAGCGAGAATAAAGTACGCAGCAGGCTGCGTTTCTTAGGCGGGGCCGTAAGCCTGGCGGCGGCAACGGGGTGAAGCTCTTCATGGGCTGCGGCTGCCTGGAGTCCTGGATGTTGTATCGTTTCTATAGATAACGCCAGCTGCTGAATCATCTGGCGCAGGTCTTCAAGCTCCTCGCGCTGGCGGAGCAGCTGTACGGAGACCACCTCGTCCGCTTTCTGGTCAAGCGAGTGTTCGATTTGTGTGATGCGGGACCACATTTCATGCATGGGTTTATCCTCTGTCTGCACGGGACGTGTGCTTTGCAGCGGCCCTGCAGGCTGGTTGTGGCCTGTCAGCGTAATGCGGTCCAGGGTTTCCCCCTTATCGATGCGGGTTTTAATAGACTTTAGCAGACTGACTTCCTGCTGGGAGAAGATATAGTGCCCAAACCGGTCCTTTGGAAAGACATTAGGGAACATGGCGGCCCAACGTTTAATCGTGGTCTGGCTGACGGACAGCAGCTCTGCAACTTCCTTGGTCTTGTACATTTCCATTTTGATTCCTCCGCTTGGGGTATTTTGCTATTAACAATTCGCCTTTCCGGAGCGACTCCCTGCAAGGGTGACAAAGGTGGTGTCCATTCGCTAAACAAAGTGTTATTGCGAGTAAAGGCGAGTGAAGCAGTGAACTATTGTTCTACATAAACAGGCCGGATTTTACTTTTTTCTGGGCAGCAAAGAGACCGCAGCCAGCGGGGGCTGCGGTCTCTTCCCTATACTCTGCGTTACTCTACCTCTACTTGCGGTCCTCTGCCAACAACTCAAGAAATTCAGAGACATGGTTGAATACTCCATCCGGCTCCACATCATAAGTCTGGCTCTGATAAGTAGACAGCCAGCGTACGCCGTAGGTACGCAGTCCGGCGGCTTTGCCGGCGAGGATATCGGCATTGCTGTCGCCGATGAACACAGCGTCTGCCGGGTCTATGCCCAGAATGTCCAGCGCTTTATGGATGCCCTCCGGGTCAGGCTTGGGGTTCACCACGTCATCACCTGTAATCGCCAGCTGGAAGAACTCCCGCATGTTCAGCGCCTCAGAGGAGAGCCGGTAAGCTCGTTTTCCTTTGCCGGTAATCACCGCGGTCTTGATGCCCTGATCCTTCAGCCATTGCAGCAAGCCGGCAATCTCCTGATTCCGGACCGATTCTCCGGCGTGGCCTGTTTCATAGATTGAGAAATAATCCTGAATAGCCTGGGGCACAGCAGCTTTATTGCTAAAGTTAGCTTCAATGATCTCTTCCTCCGTCGGGCCGAACATCGCAACCAGCTCATCACTCGTTACATCCCTATTCTCATATTGTTTGAACACGGTTCTAAAGGCAGTGAATGATAACGGCAGCGTATCGGCAAGCGTACCGTCGAAATCAAATAATACCGCTTTAATTGCCATAGGAAGAAACCACCTTAAATTGGATTGGAATTATGTAAGTTATGAGGTCTATTTTCCCTGGAGATAGAGGATCAGTTCGCTGCGGCTGCTCAGCTGAAGCTTGTCGAGGATATGGGATACATAATTTTTAACGGTACCCTCCGTTACGAATAGAGCCTGGCCGATCGCCTTATTACTCTTTCCCTGCATCACTTGTTCGGCTACATCCATTTCCCGCGGGGTCAGCAGCTGGCGTAGATCTGGTTTTGCTGCGGCTTGCTCTGCCGGCTTGGGCGGTATGGCATACAGGGCATTGACAATTCTTGTGGTTACCTGCGGGTGGAGCAGGAGATTGCCTTCGTTCGCGGCCCGGATACATTTGATGATTTCTTTTGAATCAGAGTCTTTGAGGATATAGCCGTCAGCACCACTTCTCAGACCGTCGAAGATATATTCATCTTCATCAAAGGTGGTCAGGATGATGACCTTCACCCCGGGATAGAGCTGTTTCACGATTGCCGTAGCCTCGATACCGTTCATAACAGGCATTCGGATGTCCATCAGAATAACGTCAGGAACCTTGCTCTGCAAAAGGGTAAGCAGCTCTTCTCCGTTAGCAGCCTCGCCCACGATGGCAATCTCCTCATATAAGCTCAAAATCATTTTTAATCCGTCTCTTACGATCCCCTGGTCATCTACAATTAGGATCTCAATCACCTATACCAGCTCCTTGGCTGCGACATATGGAATTTCGGCGGTGACTGCAAAGCTGCGGTCATGGTCAGAGGAGAACTGGACGGTTCCCTCCAGGGAGTATATCCGTTCCTCAATACCTCGGATGCCGTGCGACTTCTGCAGATGATTACAGGCCTCGCCATCATTGTGTACAACCACCTGGATAATGCTCCTGCATTTTTTTATTTCAATATAAAAGGTCCGGGCCTTGCCGTGCTTCAACCCGTTGGTTACCGCTTCCCGCACCGTGCTGTAAATCGCATGTTTAATATCCGGGGTGGCAACTTCCACAGCGTCATCAAAATCAAATGTAAACGCCAGCCGTCCCTTCACTTGTATACTGTTGATCATCTGGTTCAGGGACTTCTGAAGCTCCATCCGTTCGTTTAAGGCGCTCGACTTCAGCACGGCGACAGCCTTCCGGAGATCATCAATGCTTGCCTGTGAAATAGCGAGAGCTTTGGTGATGACCTCCTTCGTTTTTTGCGGGTTCACGTCCGCTACATTCCCGGCATACTCCAGATGCATTTTTAGTGAGACAAGCCCATGTCCGATGGAATCATGCAGCTCCTGGGCAATCCGCGTTCGTTCCTGGGCGATGGTAATTTCTTTAAGCTTGGCATTGGCTTCAGACAGCTCAATATTTAAGGCCTCGCCTTTCTTCTTCTGCAGACTATTGCTGCGGAACAGATAGGCGAGCAGCAGCATAGCCAGATAAGCGAAGAGAGAATGCGTAACGTCAGCTTTAAGCTGAATTAGCGTATACAAGAAGACGGCCATATGAAAAGCCAATAAACCGGGCTGAATCTTGCTGCTGTACAGGAACATTTCAATAACCGGGAAGACAAAATAGACGTCTGTAGCCAAGCTGTCGAACTGCACCATGTATAAACCGATTCCGGCGATGCTCGCAGCCATAGATCCAAAGTACAGCATCCGGTTGTTTCTAAAGAAAAGATAGAGGCGAATCCGAAAATAATCATTCAATTGAATAAGCAGAATCCCGGCAATGTAAGCCGCTTGCGCTTCTGTGGAAAGATGGGGCTGCATCAGGATCTCATATAATACCAGTAGAGTAATTGCGATCCGGAAGACCAACATCAGAATTGCCGGTTTGTTTTTTAGGGGCTCATATACATCCACAACAGATCACATCCGCCTTATGAATTCCATCCTTTTACATTATACCTGTTTGTTCAAGAGGAGTAATAGATTACTAAAGTCATAATCACAATGCTTACTAAAGTCTGTTTCTGCAAATCGCTTACGGCAATACAATGAAAGGGTGATGAGAGGGAAATATTTAATAATGGGAGTGCTCACTTATGATTAGAAATGGTCTATTGCGGCTTAAAGCTGAAACCCTGTATTCAATTACCGTACTGTTGACCGCCTGGCTCGTGACTGCAGTTTTATTCATTGACCCCGAAGTAGGTGTGAAATATTTTTCAATCATTATGTTTATTCCGGCGCTTATCGCAGTGGGCTTTAGAAAGTTTCTGCTGAAAGAACGGGTCACTGGCAAAAACAAAGGGAACCTCAAAGCTCTGTTATTTGGCATTGGTTATCCTATAGGCTTAGTGCTGCTGTGTGCGGTTGTCTCGCAGCTGCTCGGGATCGGAACGTTTAAGTCTGATGAACTCCCCGATACCGGAGGAATCATAAAAATGGTGATCATGATTATCGTCAATCTGTTCGCGGTGTTAGGAGAAGAATATGGCTGGCGGGGGTATCTGCTTCCGAAGCTCACCGTGCAACACGGAAAGATAAAAGCGACTCTTATTGTAGGGGCAGTATGGGCGTTGTATCATGTTCCAGCCGTGTTTCTCCTGGCCCAGGCAACCGGAATGAGTCATCCGCTGCTGCTGTGTGCCATCCAGGCTTGTGTTGTGTTTACGGTTAATTTCGCATTTTCCTATTGCTACTATTTATCGGGCAGCCTGTTGCCGGTGTTGTTCTTTCATTCGGTCTGGAATGTTGTAAATACGGCAGTGCTCGGCGATATTTATACGAATCAGCAAGGTATAGTCGGGGGCAGGCTGATTCTGATTAACGGGGAAGGTCTGCTGGGGCTGGTTATAGGCGGGCTGATGATCGCCTGGTTTGTTAGAAGATTGCAGCGGAGCAATTAGTTCCGGATACGTACCGGAGATTTTATTCTGAAGGATATGTTGCGGTTTGCGTTTGGGGATAATGGGGAGAGGAGGAGGTAAGGATGACCTATACTGAAATTTTGTTCCGGGCGATTCTATCGGTTGTACTTCTTCTGTTCATTCCCAGAATACTGGGCAAGCAGACGATTTCCAATATGACCTTTCATGATTTTGTGACCAGTATTACGCTGGGCTCTCTTGCGGCCAACCTTGCGTTTAATGTCAGCTTGAAAGCCTCATATTTAGTCTTAGCTCTTGTGGTGTTTACGGCTACCGCCTTTCTGCTGTCAGTCCTGGCCCTAAAGAACCGCAAGATGAGAAGCTGGATCTCCGGCTCTCCTACCGTTCTCATTGAAGATGGCAAGATCATGGAAAACAACATGAAAAAGATCCGCTATACCCTGGATTCGCTGGACCAATCCTTAAGGGAAAAGGGAATCTTCAACATCGAAGAAGTGGACTACGCCGTACTTGAGGACAATGGAGAGGTCTCTATATTGAAGAAGGAAGCCTACCAGTTTGTGACCAAAAAGGATATGGGAATTCCTCAGCGTGCGCAGGATTTTCCTGTGGAGCTGATTATGGATGGGGTGCTGGTGGAGGATAATATGAAGCTGCACGGGCTGACCCGGGAGTGGCTGGAGCGTGAGCTTGGGAAGAAACGGAAGGGAAAGACGCTGGCAGATGTGTTCTATGCGGTAAAAGGCACACAGCAGCAGCTGGTATTCGATTTCTATGAGGACGGAATCCGTCAGCCGCTGGATCAGGAGTAAGCAGTATAGGAGGACAGCCGCAAATCACGATTGATGAAGATGCTGCTGATATACAAAAACCGGGAAAGCAGAGGCTCTCCCGGTTTTTTGGGTAATCGTACTCTTTTACCAGGCGTATACGCCACTCACATCCAAAAATTCTCCGTTATGGCGCTTGCCGTCTGTGGCGTAGCCCACGATGATCGCTGCCCCGTCTTCCTTGGATTTTCCGCCTTCGGCATTGCCGTTCAGATCGGTCTTCGTGAACCCGGGGGTAACTGCGAATACCTGGGCGTTGCTGTTGCTCAGTTCGATGGCCATCGCGACGGTCATGGCATTGTTGGCTGTTTTGGAGGCGTTGTAGTCGAACGCATTCAGCGCATGCTCCGCGTGCTGCATGAAGTGAAGTGAGGCCATATCCGTCGAGACATTCACAATCGTACCTTCATTCTGCTTCAGGAGCGGGAACAGACGCTGGTTCAGCCGGAAGGTTCCGAAGAAGTTCACTTCAAAAGCGTTCCGCAAATCCTCCTCCCGGGTCGCACTGAACGAGCTGGAGAACGCCCCCGGCATGCCGGCATTGTTAATCAGAAGCGCCAGATCGGAGTAGCGGGTCTGAATGGCAGCAGCGGCCTGTTCAATGCTGTCCTGATTCGTCATATCCAGCTCCAGAAACTCCACATCCAGGCCCTGGCCGGTTAATTCGGCAACTGCGGCCTCACCCCGCTCTATGCTGCGTGCACCGAGCAATACCTTCCAGCCCGCTGCCCCGAGCTGTCTTGCGATCTCCAGTCCAATCCCTTTATTTGCGCCTGTTACCAAAGCTGTCTTCATCATCTTTATCCCTCTTTCCTCAGAGTGAAATCTATCCATAATCCGAAGCTTACTATGCTACACTAAGTGTAGGTCAACACTAAAATTCAGGACGTGATGAAGATGTTTACGATTGGACAGGTTGCCAAGCAGGTAGGGCTGAACATAGGGGCGATCCGGTTCTATGAACGCAAAGGCTTACTGGAGCCTGCGGTCCGCAATGAACAGAACAACCGGCTGTACAGTGAAGATGTGATCGGCTGGCTGGAATTTCTGAAATGTCTGCGTGAGACAGGCATGAGTGTGGAGGAGATTAAGAGGTACTACGACATGGTCAAGACGGGAACGTCTACCCTGCCGGAGCGAACGAAGCTCATTGAGGACCAGAGGCAGGCGCTGCTGGAGGATATCGAGAAGAAGAAAGCGCAGCTTGTTCACTTGGAGCATAAGCTGGAGCGGTATTACCGCGGGGAGAATTATTAGACAATCGAGGCCATCCCGCCAAGGGATGGCCTTCTCTTTTACAAGCTTCAAGCAATTAATGGCTATGCCCCATCGTTGCCGTTGCTGCCGGCATTGACTTCGTCAGCGTAATCGCCCCATTACTCTGTGTCCACTTCACATCCCAGCCGAGCAATTCGGCGATGAAGCGCACAGGAACCTGTACGCGGCCGCTATCCAGGAATACAGGAGCTCCGATGTTCTTGCGCTGCCCGTTCAGCTCCATGTAGGACTGTCCGGCCCAGAAGACTGCGGTGTTCGCGCCGTCTTTGATCCAGAGCGTTTTCTTAGTGTTGTCCCAGGTAACGTCGACGCCAATGGCTTCGCCGAGGTAACGGAGCGGGATGAAGATGCTGCCTTTTTTCATGACCGGTGTGACATCCATCTTGCTGGTTTTACCGTTAACGGTCACAGCTGTGCTGCCTGTCATCATCGAGATGGTGGTCATGTCTGCAGCCGATGCTGCAGTTTTCCCGTGGAACTTGTCCGGGAACTGGGCAACGATGCCGCCGGTTAGCTCACTTGCCGTCATGAACATATGGGCATAGGCGGTGCGTTCGAAGGTATACGCGTTAGCGAAGTCTTTATTTACATAGCTGTTGAACGTGTCCAGCAGGTGGCCGATGTGCATTTTCAAGCCTTCGGCGATGGCTGCTGTTTCAAAGTAAGCGGGATTTGCGCTATGGAAGAACGCGGCCTGCTTCATCCGGTAGTCTTCCAGCTCAGCAACCGCCTTCTGCCGTCCGGCTTCATCACCCGCCGCAGTAGCCTTTACATAATCCACAAAATATCCGATATGGGAAGTCCAGATCGTCTTAAAGGCATCGCCTGCAGCCGTGCCGTACACGGAGGCAATCGCCGCAGACAGGTCTTCGGTGTTGCTGTTCAGGACACCCGCCGCAGCGGTAAAGTCAGGTGCGCCGTTGATGCCTTTTTGCATAGCAAGTGCGGCCAGGGTGGCATGCTCACCAAGCAATTGTCCAAGCCCGGCACGCAGGTCGATTCCCGGTGAGGCTACAGACTCCGCAGGGAATTTAGCAGGGAACTGGGCCTCAATTCCGGCGGACAGTGCAGCGGCGGTCATGAACATATGCGCATAGGCTGTCCGGGTGTCCGCATAAGCGGCGGCATAATCTTTATTCACATAGCTGTTGAAGGCATCCAGCAGGTGGCCAATATGCATTTTCAGACCGTCTGCAATGGCAGCCGTCTGGAAATATTCCGGGTTGGCATTGTGGAAGAACTCAGCCTGCTTCATCCGGTATTCTTCCAGTTCAGCAACGGCTTTTTGGCGACCGGCTTCGTCTTTAGCGGCTGTAGCTTTCACATAGTCTACGAAGTAGCCGATATGGGAGGACCAGATGGGTTTGAAGGCATCGCCTGCGGCTTGCCCGTAGACGGAAGCGATCGCTGCACTGAGGTCATCTGTATTCTTACCCAGAGCAGCGGCGGCATCTCCGAAATCTGCGGCTCCGTCATAGCCTTTTTGCATCGCAATTACAGCCAGCAGGGCATGCTCCCCGAGCAGCTCACCCAGTGTTGCCTGTAAATTGGGTGCGGCCCCGTTCGTATCCACTTCATGGGCACTGGCAAGCACAGGTACAAATAAACTCAGACACAGCATCAGGATGGCCAGCTTACTTTGCAGTTTTTTCAATTCAATCACTCCTTCATTCAAAGTTGAGCCGCTAATCAAAAGCGGTTATACTCAGTGGAACGTAGGAAACCTGGAGTTGGATCACTTTTTAGTAAATTAAATTTGAAGTATATATTCATCCAACTTAGAGGCTCATGCGAAAAATCCATCTTAGAGGTTATGCAGGGGAAATGGGGGGCTTAAGATTGTACGATGTCGCTGACGACGGGCAGTTGATGGAGCTTATCAGGCAAAAAGACCCGGCTGCCCTCGAAATGCTCTACGACCGGTACGAAGGGATGATCTATAGCTTTGCGTACCGGATTGTGAAGGATTCGATGGCGGCCGAGGAAGTCATGCAGGAATTATTTATGCGTATATGGAAGAACGCGGAGCAGTATGACTCCGCCAAGGGAAAGCTTTCAACCTGGATGTTTACGGTTACACGAAATATTGCCATCGACCAGCTCCGTAAAAAGAATTCAGGAGTTCCGCAGCAGCCTGCCGGTTCTGAGGAATTGCAGCAGGTCCGCGATACCGGAACCATGACCGAGGATATGGTCGAGCTGATGATGGTCGGAGAGCAGGTAAGAGAGGCTCTGCAGGAGCTGAGCCGGGACCAGCAGCAGGTAGTGGATCTGATCTATTACCAGGGTCTGACGCAGCAGGAGGTAGCGATTCGTGTTGCCGTACCGCTGGGTACGGTCAAAAGCAGGGTCAGGCTGGCTATGAAGCAGCTGCAGAAGCGTTTAATCCACTGGGGAAGGAGGGATCATGTCCATGACTGAAGAGAGAAACGACTTATGCGAATGGGCTGAATTGTATGCGCTGGCGCACTTCAGGATGATGAAATGGAGCGGTTCGAGGTTCATTTACAGGAATGTCCGGAATG
>NZ_LN831199.1:413838-459917 GCF_001368795.1 Paenibacillus ihuae | reverse complement strand
GGAGCGGTTCGAGGTTCATTTACAGGAATGTCCGGAATGTGAGAAACTGGTAAAGGAATACCGCCAGGTAATCGGCATGCTCCCTCTTGCCTCTGAGCCTGTTGCACCGCCGCTGGGGATGAAAAAGCGGATTATGTCTTCTGTATTCAAAGCAGATGCACCGGTTCATGTAGAGCGTAAGCCTGTAACTGAGGCGCCTAAGGCGCTTCCGGTAGAGCGTGAAATTAAAGTGGAAACGGCTGTGCCGGCGGTCAGAAGATTGCCCGTCTGGCGCTATCTCAGCACTGGGCTCGCGGCAGCGGTTGTGGTGCTGCTCGTCTATACCGGCCAGCTGCGCGAGGATGTCGGCCGGCTGAAGCAGCAGGTAGCTGTCAGTACAGAGCCGCTGCAGGGGCTCAAGGTGAGTGAAGCGGTTGCGCTGAGTCCGGCTGTCGCGGATATGGCGGCGAAAGGCCTGGCAACCATTATCGCAGACAAGAGCGGGACGCATCTCGTGGTACAGGCTGAGCAGCTGCCGGAGCTTAAGGGTACAGAGGTCTATCAGGTCTGGCTGATCAAGGGCGACGTCCCGCAGAATGCGGGCACCTTCGTGTCACAGGGAGGCAACGGGGCGCTGTATTATACCTTTGAGCCGCAGGAATACGACACTGTGGCAATCACGCTGGAGCCGGATGGCGGCGGAGTAACACCCAGAGGACAGATTGTGCTGGCGGCACCGATCAAGCAAGGGTAAGTGCTCTTATAAGGGAAATCCGGGAGGAACATGGGATGAAAGAGAACGGGAAGCTAAAGGAAGCGGCCTTATCTGAAGTTGCACATGTGAAGGTTCACGGCAGAACTACGGGGAGCCTTGCTCCCCTCACCCTGTTCTGGACCGGAAGCGCGGTTGAATTCAATGCCACAGGCTCGGAGCTATGGGTGGAAGTAGAGGTGGATTATGACCTCTATGAGCCGTGGATCAGCATAGTGATCAATTCCTTTCCTGTCAGCAGACAGATGTTAACGGCAGGCAGGTATTGGGTCTGTGTATTCAGAGGCATGAATGAGAGTGCTGTGAAGAATGTCCGGATCGTCAAAGAGCTGCAGGCCATGAGCGACGACCCGGGATGCTGTCTGCAGATACACGCCGTTAAGTTCGACGGGGAGTTCCTGCCGGTTCCAGACCGGGCGCTCAAGCTTGAGTTCATCGGGGACAGCATCACCTCAGGTGAAGGTGTGATCGGCGCGAAAGCGGAGGAAGACTGGATTCCAATGTGGTTCAGCGCAACTGATAATTATACGGCCATGACAGCAGAAGCGCTGAAGGCCGATTACCGGGTTCTTTCCCAGAGCGGATGGGGTGTGCTGACAAGCTGGGATAATAATCCGAACCGCAATCTGCCGGATTATTACGGGCAGGTCTGCGGGGTGCTCCGCGGGGAACGGAACGAAGCACTCGGAGCCACTCAGGGGAATGACTTTGACGCGTGGCAGCCTAATGCTGTGATCGTTAATCTGGGTACCAATGACGGCGGCGCTTTTTATTCTCCGGAATGGACTGATCCGGCCAGCGGCCAAGTCTATAAACAGCGGTTGAACGATGACGGCACCGTCAACGCGGAGGATCTGCAGGCTTTCGAGGCCGCGGCGGAGTCGTTCCTTGTGAAGCTCAGACAATATAACCCGGAGGCGCATATGGTGTGGGTGTACGGAATGCTGGGACTCCCGATGATGCCGGCTATCTACCGCGCAGTAAATAGCTACACGGCGAAATCGGGAGACCGGAAGGTCTCAGTATTCCAGCTACCCAATATTACAGAGGAAAGCGTAGGCGCGAGGAGCCATCCGGGTAAATTAGCCCATGAGCAGGCGGCCAGGGTGTTAAGCGCCTATCTGCAAGAAATTCTGCATAGTTGAATTTATAGAGCAAAAGAGCTGCCCGCGAGTGGGACAGCTCTTTTGTCATTTCCTATGCTTAACGCTTACAATTAAGCGTGTCTGCGGATTGCTGCGAGCAGCTGATCGGCGATATAGCCGGTTCCCGCTGCCAGATGACTGCGGTCAAAGCGAAGCTTCACGAAGCTCTCATCCGCATTTAGCGCTTCGGCGAACAGTCCGGATAATCCGCGTGCTCTGCGGTCGACTTGCAGCAGCAGCTCAACACCATGCTCATCCGGGTAGAACATGATTTCCAGCTCATCCAGCTGGCCGCGGAATTGGCTGGAAGGTGAGAATTCAAATTCCTGAACGAAGGGGAGCCCGTTTCTTTTACCGTAATGAGGAGCGTATTCACAGCTGACCTCGCGGAGCCGGAAGCCGAGCTGGGCTGCAGCATCCAGAACAACCGCCGAATGCGAATGAGGCAGCACCTGGAGATGGTCCTCGTCCTTCGGGTCCACAGCTTCTTTGATATCCAGTCCAGTCTGAATCCATACGGGAGTTCTGCCCATCGTTACCGGAGTAACTCCCGGAAGCTGGAAGGATACAGGGAACTCATAGACCTTCTCTGCTTCCACGATGAATCCGGAAGCGAGCAGAAACTTGGCTATCGTCGCTTCCACATGGCTCTTGGCATCATTATGCTCCTTCACGTAACGGGTCTTAACGAAGGCGTACACATCATCAACCTTCTGATCTACGCGGCCGCCCTGGATACGGACGATTCCGCTGAGTGTATCTCCTGCTCTAACCACATCTTGATGGAGCATAAGATTAACTTCGGCGGCACCGATTCCTGCGCTCGCGAGCATTCTTTTGAACATGGACATTGCTGAGAATCTCCTCCTTCCATAATAATTCTGATACGGAAGGGTCCTTCACTTGGTTTCACCGAAAGACGCTATTGGGACAGCTGGACATAGAACGTAGTGGATTCACCGGCCACGCTTTTTGCGTAGATCTTGCCTTTATGCTGCTGCTCGACGATCGATTTGGCGATCGCAAGTCCGAGGCCGTAGCCGCCCTGCTTACGCGCACGGGACGTATCAGTCCGGTAGAACCGGTCGAAGATCCGGGTGAGATGCTCTGGAGCGATACCCTCTCCGGTGTTGGTGACGGCCAGCACTACATCGTTATACTGTCTGCGCAGGGACAGGGTCACCTCGCCTTTCGGCCCCGTATATTTCACGGCATTGTCCAGCAGAATCATGACAACCTGCTTAATCTGCTCACTGTTGCCTTGAACGGTCAGATTAGGCTCAATGTCATACTCCAGCGCGACATTCTTCTCGAAGATGACGGCTTCCATAGTCAGGATGATATTCTCAACCGCTTCGCTGATGTTGAAGGGAGCGTGAACCATACCGGTGCGGGAATCATCCATTTCCGTCAGATAGAGCAGATCATTGGTCAGCTTCGCCATCCGCTCCGTCTCTGATTTGATATAATGCAGCCATTTGGACTGGTTAAAAATCGTGTCTTCCTCATTGGCAAACAGCACATCGGTATTGGTATTGATGATGGCGAGCGGTGTTTTCAGCTCATGGGAGGCGTCAGCGATGAACTGCTTTTGCTTATCGAAGGCCTCCTTTACCGGCTTGATGGAACGGTTCGCAAAGTAGCGGCTGGTGAAATACAGGATAATCAGCATCACGACACCGACAAGAGAGAAGGTATAGATCAGATTTGTAAGAATCTTCTGTCTGGCGGTAATGTCAAGGAATACGAGCTTATGCCCGTCAGTGGTCGGCTTGATCTCAAAGATCCAGAGACTGCCGTCCAGCTCGAATTGTCCCCGGGTGGTATCCATGTCCACGGCTTCCTGCAGCGCCTGAGCATAAAATTCGTCATCCATGGTTAGCTGTGATGCAGGTGTACCTACCTGGTTCCACTCGGCATCCGTTTCAATCATGAAGGAAATCAGACGCTCCGGCGGAGGATCGCCTATCTTGCCGAATGAACCGCCGTCCTGACGCTGCATTCCGTCGTCAATCCCGCCATCCGCGCCGCCATCAAATCCACCGGTAATCCCGCCGTGGCGCTCCCCGTTGCCGGGCTTCTGGTACAATTCCACGCTCCGCTGCAGATCCCTGTTGATATCATTATGAACATCCAAGTAGTTAATAACATAGATGGTAGCAAAGGCGGCCAGCATCATTACGGAGATCGTCACCAGATTCACAATCAAGAAGCGGTTTCTGAGCTTTGTGAACATCAGGCATTCACCTCTAATACATAGCCTACATTCCGTATCGTGCTGATCCGTGTCCCCGAGCCGAGGAACGTCAGCTTTTTACGCAGAAAAGAGATGTACACCTCCACATTGTTATGCTCAGCTTCCGAATCGAACCCCCACAGCTTCTCGATAATCTGCTCCTTGGAGGTTACGGATTGCTTACGCAGAATCAGCAGCTCCAGCAGCTCGCTCTCCTTCAGGTTCAGCTTCATTTCCTTACCGCTCACTGTAAGCCGCAAATTGGTTGTATTCAGCTCCAGATCCCCGAACTTCAGCGCATCATCCGGCAGAATCTCACCTTTACGCCGCAGCACTGCACGGATTCTCGCCAACAGCTCTTCCGACGAAAAGGGCTTGGCAATATAGTCATCGGCCCCGTAGTCCAGCCCGGTCACCATATCGGTAATTTCTCCTTTTGCAGTCAGGAAGATGACAGGAGTGGCTACGCCCTTGGTCCGGAGCGCCCGCAGCAGGCTGATTCCATCCAGCTCCGGCATCATGATGTCAAGCAGCAGGAGATCATAGATCCCGCTCAGCGCGTAGTCCATGCCCGATCTGCCGTCATGTACCGCGTCGACCGAATAATTATGTTTTTTCAAGATTTGGGTAACGGCCTCAGCCAGATGCACCTCATCTTCGACGATTAATATTCTCATAGGTTTGTCATCCTCTGCGTGCTTGATGTGTACTGCTTAACTTCCGCTATTATATCAAGATTACCTTTAACCAACCTTAACCGCGGCGACAAAAGATAAAGCCTCTACTATATATCCGTGGTAGCCCAAAAACACAATTGTTAATCGAGTGTAAATAAATCAACGCAGTGTAAAAAGCATTTAAGATTCATTAAAGGTTTAGCCGCTAAGATACATTCATAAGCAAGCGAGACACGCGAACTACTCCAATAAGAAAGGAACTGATCCCCATGGCTATCGAAGTATTCAACCGATATGAGAACAAATACTTGTTCGATACTACAGCCTACCACCAGCTCTATAATGAACTGCTTGAATATATGGAACCGGATGATTACAACAAACAGCATGAGTTTTATTCCATTACTAATCTGTACTACGACACACCGAGCAACACGCTAATCCGCAACAGCCTGTCCAAGCCGAAATACAAAGAGAAGCTCCGCCTCAGAGCTTACGGTGTTCCGAATGAAGACTCGAAGGTCTACCTGGAAATCAAGAAAAAGGTATTCGGTCTCGTCAACAAAAGAAGAACCCCGCTCAAGCTGCATGAGGCTTATGATTTTGTCCGCACAGGTAATCCGCCGGAATACAAGGACTACATGAACAAGCAGGTGATTGAGGAAATCAAGTACTTCCTGAGCTGTTATGACCTTAAACCGATGGTGTATCTCTCGTACGACCGCAAAGCCCTGTTCTGCAAAAATAACCGTGATCTCAGAATCACCTTTGATACGAATATCAGAAGCCGGCGGTACGATCTCAAGATGGAGCATGGCACGCATGGCGAACTGCTGATGGAGCCGGGCCAGTGGCTAATGGAGGTCAAAGCCGAGAAGACGATTCCGGTCTGGCTGTCCAAAATGCTCTCAGAGCATCAAATGTACCGCACCAGCTTCTCCAAATACGGCAATGAATATAAAAAAATGCTGAGAAACAGCAAAGTAGAAAGTGAGAGTGTACTCTATGCTTGATTCCATCTTCGCCGCCGTCTCTGATTCCACGGAGCTAACCTTTGGCAATGCAGTGCTGACTATTCTGATCTCCCTGGCGCTGGGCGCGCTGATCAGCTTCACTTATATGAAAACAAGCCCTGCCGGTTATTCGCAAAGCTTCACGCTCACCATGGTACTGCTGCCTGTTATTGTAGCCATCATCATTCTCCTGATCGGCAGCAACGTTGCCAGAGCCTTCAGTCTGGCCGGAGCGTTCTCGATTATCCGCTTCAGAAGTGCACCCGGCGATCCTAAGGATATCACTTTTGTCTTATTCACGATGGCATCGGGCCTAGCCTGCGGCGTCGGCGCGTATGCTTACGCAGTCCTGTTCACAATTATTCTCTGCATCATCATGGTAATCCTGAATCGCACCGGCTTTGGCGTAAGAAAATCAGCGCAAAAAACGCTGAAGGTAACCATCCCGGAAAATCTGGGCTATGAAGAAGCTTTTGCCGAAGTGTTCAACAAGTTCAATGTCGCTTATGAGCTGAAAAAGATCAGAACCACCGAGCTCGGCAGCCTCTATGAGCTGGTGTATAACGTTACCCTTGATGAGCACACGAGCCAGAAAGAATTCCTGGATGCCATCCGCACCCGGAACGGCAACCTGGATCTGTCGCTTACGATGTGCCCCACTACCACGGAATACTAAACCAGAAACTGAAAGGATTGATCCGATATGAGTAAATTTATAATGGCAAGCAAAGCGGGGCTGATTCTGCTGCTCGCAGCTGTCATGTCAGCCTGCAGCACAACCAGCAATGCCTCTACCTCTTCCTCTGCTGGTACGGCAGCAGTAACTACAGCAGCTGCAGCCAGCGGGGCTGCAGCAAGTGTACAACTGGCAAGTGTGAAGGCGGCGGACCTCGTCAGCTTTGATGAAGAAGACAAAGCGGCAGCCTGGAGCGCTGACAGCGCCACTACGATTGCGTTAAGCGGAACCAGTGCCACCGTGACTGGAACCGGCGCGGCTGCTTCCAGTAACACGGTAACCATCTCGGCTGGCGGAACCTATGTGCTGAGCGGCACCCTGAGTGACGGACAGATTATCATTGATGTACAGGATGACAGCAGCGTGCATCTCGTGCTGAACGGGGCAGAGCTCACGAACAGCAGCAGTGCACCAGTCTACATTAAGGAAGCCGGCAAGGTAATCATGACGCTGGAAGACGGTACGGTGAACACAGTAACCGATGCCACAAAATATGTGTACCCGGATGCGGCTACGGATGAGCCGAGTGCAGCGATTTTCAGCAAGGCGGATCTGACCATTAACGGAACCGGGACGCTGAAGGTTAACGGCAACTATAACGACGGGATTGCAAGTAAAGATGATCTGAAAATCGTCTCCGGCACAATTGAAGTACAGGCTGCAGATGACGGGATGGTCGGGAAAGACCTGGTAGCTGTGCAGGACGGGAATATTACCATCAAAGCGGAAGGCGACGGGATCAAGTCGACCAATGCTGAAGAGGCAGACAAAGGCTTCATTGCTATTGCCGGAGGAACCTTTGATATTACGGCTGTAAATGACGGTATTCAAGGCGAGACTTCTCTTGTGATTGACGGTGGCACGTATAATCTGGTGACCGGCGGAGGCAGTGCCAATGCTGAAGTGAAGACAGGCGATCAAGGCGGCTTCGGTGGCGGCGGCTTTGGCGGAGGCGGCATGGGCGGCGGTATGCGCGGCCAGGCTCCGTCCGCGGACGGTACACAGGCTGCGCCGCCGGATAGGCCAGCGGCTGATGCAGTGGCAGGCGCTACAGCAGAGGCAGCAGAAGGAACTGCAGCAGGGACCGCAGAAGGGACCGCAGAAGGGACCGCAGCAGGAACCGTAGCACCGGCACCAGCAGACAGCAGTGCTGCGGCATCCACTGCTACTGCAGCCACTACCGAAACAGAATCGACCAGCATGAAGGGGCTGAAATCCGGTGGTGACCTTACCGTTAACGGCGGCAGCTTCACGCTTGACTCCGCAGATGATGCGGTACACAGCAACAGCAACGTGTCGATCACAGATGGGGAGTTCCAGATTGAGGCAGGAGATGACGGCATTCACGCCGACAGCCTGACAGCCATCTCCGGCGGCACCGTGAACATCACCAAGAGCTATGAAGGGATTGAAGGCGGCAATATTACCATCTCCGGCGGTGACATTGATGTGGTAGCCTCCGATGACGGCGTCAACGTAGCGGGCGGCAATGATACTAATGCCGGACAAACATCGGGCGGACAGGATCAGTTCGCAAGCTCCGGCAGCAATATGCTGACGATTACCGGCGGCACACTGACTGTAGATGCTACAGGCGACGGTCTGGATTCCAACGGGGCGATCACAATGAGCGGCGGTACCGTTACCGTCTACGGTCCGACCAATGACGGCAACGGCGCCCTCGATTATGACGGTTCCTTCGAAATCACCGGCGGATATCTGGTTGTGGCAGGAAGCGCGGGTATGCTGCAGGCACCTGGCGATGCTTCCAGCCAGTATTCTATCGCCATGACCTTTACGGATTCACAGGAAGCCGGACAGCTGGTGAACCTGCAGGATAGTGACGGCAACACCATTGCAACCTTTGCTCCATCGAAGAGCTACCGCTCGGTTGTAATCAGCTCGCCTGACCTGAAAGAAGGCGGCTCGTACACCCTCTCCACCGGCGGCAGCTCGACAGGCACCGCAGTAGACGGAGTGTATACAGACGGTACTTACAGCGGCGGCACAGAAGTCGTAAGCTTCGACCTCTCCAGCAGCGTAACCTGGCTGAATGAATCCGGTGTTACCGAAGCAACCCAGGGTATGGGCGGCATGGGTGGCGGCGGCCGCGGCCAAGGCGGCTTCGGCGGCGGTACAAGACCTGACCGCGGAATGGCGGGAGGCACTCCGCCGGCAGGCGATGACACACAATAATTAAGAACAAGAACGAACAAGCTGACGCGAAATGCGCCAGCTTGTTTGTGTATTGTTTAGGAAATTATAAGATCCAGTAAAGTCACGTTATCCTTCGCCGAAAGCGGGCAGTGGGGCGAGATAAACGGTATAAATACCGTTGAATCCGCCGAAAGAGGGCAATGGAGCGAAATGAACGGTATAAATACCGTTGAATCCGCCGAAAGCGGGCAACGGTAACCCAAGAGAGCCCCGCTGTCCGCCGGCCAGGTTTACATGAAATCAAAGAAATACCGGATCACATGGAAAAAGATCGGTGAGGTGTACGCCAGGCTGTCGACCCGGCTCAGATAGCTTTTTTGCAGGGCGGCGAATTTATCATCGTCCCCGATCAGCAGGTCACGCTTCAATACGGAGACAGTCAGGCTGCCAAAATAGCCGCTCAGGCTGATCAGCACCCCTGACAGCAGTCCGAACAGCGGAGTGAGCGGGGTCAGGTACGGATAGATGAGATAGGACACGGTTGTTGTGGCCACAAATCCGCAAACAAAGCCCTCCCAGGTCAGATGCGGGTTGGCGGTCGGAACGACCTTGTGCTTGCCGAAATAAAGCGACCCCAGATAGTGGGCCACATCGTTCAGCTGGGTGAGCACCACCAGGAAGAGTACCAGCCCCGCGCCGTATTCCGGAGTGGCGAACTGGAAATAGGCCAGATGGCTGAGCCCGAATACCATCAGCATCATCCCCCACTGGGTGGAGCTGACACTGCGCAGAAAGCCGAGCGTCCCCTTATTCAGGAGCCGGGGGAGCGGCAGCAGCAGGAAGACGTAGACCGGTATAAAGACGATGAACATGCCGTACCACTCAATATAGATCCAGTAGAACTGCAGCGGAATCGCCAGATAAGCCCACAGGAACAGCCTGCGGTCGGCCTTGCGCGTACGGATCATGGAGAAATATTCTTTAAGCGAGAAGAAGCACAGCACCATCAGCGACAGCAGGGACACCACTGCATTGAACAGCGTGGCCAGGCAGAAAATAAACAGCATGCCCCACCAGGTTTTGATGCGGAAGCCGATACCGGTATAATCCTTATCCTTCTGAAGCCTGCTGACAGCGAGATAGATCAGATGAATGGCCGAAAGGCCGGCCGTAATAAGGAGTAGCGTAAACAAAGAGCTGTTCAAGAGCCGATCACCAGCCTGTTTCAGGATAGGATTCCATTAAAGGAATCATATGTTATTATGAAGGAAATGTCCGAACATGATAAGGGGAAAATTTGTAAATGGAAGGTAATCAATCGGTCTTTATTTTGCTTACGAATACAGGCACACTGTTTACCAGGCTCATTCAGGGCTACACGAAGGCTCCGTATAACCATGCCTCAATCTCATTTACCCGTGATCTGTCAGAGATGTACAGCTTCGGGAGAAAGCATCCCAGCAATCCATTGAACGGGGGCTTTGTGAAGGAAGATATTCAGACAGGCACCTACAGCAAATATCCGAATACGACCTGCGTTATCTACAAGCTTCAAGTCACGGAGCGTGAAGTGGAGAAAATGAAGCGGGTTCTGCATATTTTTATCCGCAGCCAGCAGAAGTACCTGTACAACATTCTCGGTGTAATCGGCATCGCGCTGAAAGAGCCGGTTGAATTCAGCAACTCTTACTTTTGCTCGCAATTCGTTGCGGAAATACTGGACCGTTCCGGAATTAAGCTGTGGAATAAGCTTCCTGCGCTCGTGACGCCGGATGATTTCCGCCAGAGCGGAAGGCTGGAATTAATCTATCAAGGAAAATTAAGTGAATATAAGCCGGAGGAGTGAGAGCTATGGTTCATGCCAAAGAGGTGCTGGCCAATCAATTGCTCGCGGGTGCCAATGATCCCAGCTGGCACCTGCCGTTCATGCAGGCCGTTCAGGGAATTACGGAAGAGGAAGCCTTTTGGAAACCGGGAACAGGCAGTAACAGTATTGCCGAGCTGACGCAGCATTTGCGGTATTGGAATGAAACCTGGCAGATCCGGTATAGCGAAGGCCGTGTGGATGCGGTGCCGCCGATCGGCGACAACAATGCCAGCTTTATCCTGCCGGAGAATTTGTCTTATAGTGAGTTGAGCGTAGCTCTGCTGGAGGTGCTGCTGCGGTGGCAGACACTCCTTGGTGAAGACAGCATGGAAGCGCAAGTGACCGGCTTCCCTGAGCCGGCCCGGTGGTGGGAGATCATCAGCAATGCGGCAACGCATAATGCTTATCATATCGGCCAGATCGTCTATATCCGCAAGCTGCAGAAAAGCACTTAAACCAGATACTCTGCAATCCGGAGGATTATGGCTCCGGTACTATGACCTCGATATAATGGGGAAGCACACTAAGCCGGATCGGCAGCGCCGGTCCCTCTTCGCCGTCAACATTGGTCCGCATGGAGTCGGATGACTGGACCGTCACGCTGCGCGCCGTAAAGTAAATAACATCCTTATGATTACTAAGATTGCCGAGCAGGAGAGAGATGCTTGCGGTCAGGGTACTCAGAATCGTGAGGTCTTTGATGATAAAGCAGTGGATCAGGCCGTCGTCAACGGCCGCACCGGGTGCCAGCCGCTCAAATCCGCCGACAGAATTCGTTAATGCGGCAATAAACAGCGGGGAGTCCCCTTCCCATATCTCACCGTCATGGGTGATGGTCAGATGATGAGCAGTGTTTCCTGTCAGTTCTTTAATGCCCTCCTTGAAATAGGCCAGCGCCCCCAGCTTCGACTTATCCTCAGAGGTTACTGAAGAGACGGATTCAGCAATCGCCCCGGCGGCTACCACATTAATAAATAAGCGGTCATTTAACCGGCCGGCATCCACTGCGCGGGTGCTGGAGGAGGCGAGCGCCTTAATCGCCTCCTCCGGAACCAGAGGAAGCCCGATGGCCCGGGCGAAATCATTAACCGTTCCAAGCGGGATAATCCCAAGCTTCGGGCGGTGCAGCTGACCGCCCAGTCCGTTGATCACCTCGTGCAGTGTGCCATCTCCGCCTATCGAAACCACCAGTTCATAGCCTTCTTCACATGCCGCGATGCAGAAAGACGTTGCATCCCCCGCCTTTTGCGTCTCATTAATCGTAATTTCATACCCCTTCGCACGCAGAATTTCTTCCACCATGGTAATATGTGCGGGTCCTTCTTCTTTACCGGAAGTAGGATTGATAATAATCATTGCTTGTTCCATCGGTAACCTCGTCCTCTCGTCCTCAGGTTAGTGTTCTTCACGCCGCCTGCGGAAGGATTCCCCGTAGGCGCTGTGGCGGAAATGAAGGATAGGATCCTCAGACAAGGCTATGCCTTCCGGAACCTCAGCCGGGTCCATCAGCAGCCCTTCCGGCTCGTCAATAATTTCTGTAAGGTGCAGGCTCCCGATTTCGATCCGCCTCCGCTCGTCGGGCCAGGCATGGGTCGGATCGTCGGTTGGGTCGTCCTCCTCACCAAAAATAACGGCCAGCTGAAACACGGGGGACTCATCCTGCAGGCGCAGCACCAGCTCATCCTCCAGATAATGGTCCGGCTGCTGTGAGGCATCCTCCAGGGACAGGGCACGGACTCCGGTAACCGGGGTCCATTCGAATTTCACCGGCCGCTTGTTCCCCCCAGTATCCACGAAGAAGTAAGTATGAATGCAGTAATAATGAGACTCGGCATAGCTGGCGGGCGGCTGCAGCTTTTTGAGGGCAAGGAAGCTGGACTTACTCTCGGTGAAGTGGGCCGAAATCTCCTTGATCAGCTCCAACGGACCGAGATTGCCTGCGCGTGCCCGGTGCACGGAACGAACGATGTCAACAAAGGATTCAGGGGTACGGGCGAAAAAAACCGGCAGCGTCACCCCGACTAAATTCGTAATACTGCCATCCGGCAAGCTAAACTGCACGGCCATCCCTTTGGCCGGGGAGAGGAGATCAGCCAGTGCCGGATCGGTAGAGCTGCCGGAGAAACGGACAACCGCCTCTACCTCCTGTTCCTGAAGATGTGCAGCAGTAGTGAAAGGGGCGGCGAGTCCGTTCGGGCGGAAGACCGCGCGGCAGCAAATCCCCTTGGCATGCGCACGGCGGTAGCCCGGATGGACGCCGGACAGATCCTCAATAGCATCTACCGCCTGCGCGGTGAGGCCGGAACTGCCCGCAGCAGCGGGAATTCTGCCAGGTGAACCGGAATCCTTCATAATGGAATGACCTCCTAAAAGATTTGCTCTATCCACATTCATAACCACGCGGGTTTTTAATTAAACGCTGGCTGCCACGGAATCTGCCGCTATTCATTTTCCTTCCAGTATTTTTGCGATGATAATAGACTCGGTCTCTGGTATACTTTCGGCAAATTGAACCCCGAAGGAGGCTTCTTTAATATTATGAAGAGTATGGTGGGAAGATTAGCAGCGGGTGCAGCCGCCGTCTTGTGCGCAGCCGGGCTGTTTATTCCGTATGGCCAGTCTGTCTCCGCTGAGGCTACGCTGCCCTTTGACGATATAGCAGCCAGCTATGCCAAGAATGAGATCATAGACTTATATAAGCGGAAAATATTAACCGGCATATCGGAGACCAGCTTCTCGCCGGAGGGTAAGGTGACGAGAGCGGAGTTCATTACGATGCTGGGCCGGCTGCTGAAGCTTGAGCCTGTGGCCAGTCCTGTCTCTCCCTATATAGATACCGGGAAGGGCGCATGGTATTACGGCTGGATACAGGCAGCGGTTCAGCTGGGTCTGGCGGGCGGCACCTCGGCATCCACCTTTGCACCGGCGAAGCCGGTAACGCGTCAAGAGGCTGCCGTCTGGTTAACCAAAGCGTTCAAGCAAACGGGGAGCAATGCGGGCGGGGCAACGGTGTTTACCGACGCAAGCACCATCGCTGCCTGGGCAGACAGTGCCGTGGAAGCTGTAAACCGCTTAGGCTTGATGAAAGGCGACGGAACAGGTGCTTTCCGCCCGGCCGCCCCGATTACAAGGCAGGAAACGGCAGTGCTCCTGTACCGGGTGCTGCAGCAGGAGAAATGGACGGCAGAGCTGGCGGGTGCGAAGGACCCGCACATTGTGCTGGGATGGCAGTATGGCCAGACGACCACAGAGTATGAGAGTAATATTCTGCAGTCCAATGTGAATACCTTATCTCCGCGCTGGTATTTTGTAGGGAGTACGGGTGTAGTCCCGGATTCCACGGTGGCTTCACTGGTAACCTGGGCGAAGAAGAACGGCAAGCAGGTGTGGCCGCTGGTCGGTAACCGGTTTGATCAGGCGGCGACACATCAAATGCTGTCCAGTACAGCAGCGAGGAATACGGCGGTTAATCAACTGGCGGGATTAGTCAGTACATACGGCCTGGATGGGCTGAATATTGATTTTGAGAATGTGGCAGCGGCAGACCGGGCTTCGCTGACCGCTTTCATTACACAGCTGGCCGGGAGGCTTCATGCGCTAGGCGCAGTGCTGTCGATAGATGTGTCGCCCGATCTCGGGACAGACTGGACGGAGGCTTTTGATTATGCGGCACTTGGCAGGCAGGCTGATTATCTGGTGATGATGGGATATGACGAGCACTATAGCGGGAGTATGAGGCCCGGCTCTAACGCTTCGCTGCCCTATGTTCAGCACGCGGTAAGCACACTGCTGAAATCTGTATCCGCCGAAAAGGTGATTTTGGCAATGCCTCTATACACCCGTGACTGGACGCTCAAGCAGAACGGCATCACTCCGTCGTCCGCTGAACTTTCGCTAACCCAGCAGAACCAGCTCTTGAGCAGCTATTCACTGCACCCTGTATGGAACAGCACACTGGGGCAATATGTGGCCAGCTATACCAAGCAGTCACTGAAGCATACTCTCTGGCTGGAGGACGGACGGTCTCTTACGGCAAAATACAATCTGGCAGTGAAGCACAAGCTGGCGGGAATTGCCTACTGGCATATAGGCGGGGAGAGTCCTGATATTTGGTCCAGCATAAGTAATGCGGAGAAATTCGCCGGCTATTCCTTCTAAAAATAAATCGTATACAGCACTTATAATGGCGCCTTTGTATGGGCGCCTTTTCATTTGCTCATTGCATCCGCTAAGCAGCTTGGCTTATTGGGGAGAGTAGGGCAGCGCTCAATAAAATACTTTTCCTGCAGCAGATCAAGCGCCCGAGTGATCTCTTGGCGTTCGGCTTCGCTCAGATGTCCGGTGCGCTCGGCGAACCGGATCCCGATGTGCCGGAACGCTTCGTTCATCATGTCTTGGCCTGCAGCGGACAGCGTGATGCCCTGCTTGCGCCGGTCCCCGGGATCGGTCACCCGCTCGCACAGCTGCTTCTCCGTTAATTTCTTCAGCTCCCGGCTCGTATTAGGCATAGACATGTGCATGCAATCGCTGATTTCGCTCAGTGTAACCGGCTGGCTTACCGCAATATATTCGAGAATTTTATACTGCAAAGGCGTTAGTGCCTCAGATTTCACATCTTTGGATATTTCACTGGTTATTTGATGGACGGCGGTGGTGAAGGTCACAAATTTCTGAAATAAAGTATTGTTGTCCACAGGATCACCTCTTGAGGACACCATAGCAAAATAATTATCAAAATACAATTATCATTTGACAACTAAATTTCAGGTGTGCTACCCTTTGGTTATCAAATGATAAGTAAAGGGGTGCCGACATGAACACACTGGTTATCTATACTCATCCGAATCATCAGAGCCTCAGCTATGCTTTTTTACAGGAGGTGCTGCGGGGCAGCCGGGAGAATTCTGAAGTTACAGAAATTAAAGTGCTGGATTTATATGAGGAGGGCTTTGATCCGGTGCTGGTGTTTAATGAACAGAAACGCCGCAGAGATATGCACAGCGATCCGAGGCTGGCCGTGTACAGGGAGCAGCTGATCTGGGCCGACCGGATTGTACTGGTCTATCCGATCTGGTGGGGCCGGCCTCCGGCGATGCTCATGGGGTACATTGATCAGATGTTTGCTTCAGGCTTCGCTTACAGGGATAAGGGCGGGATGCTGCCGGAGGGGCTGCTGAAGGGGAAGTCTGTAGTGTGCATCTCCGTCATGAAGGGACCGGCGCATTATCCGCTGCTGTGGCTGGGTAATGCGCACAAGATCCTGATGCGTAAAGCATTGTTCAACTATGTCGGAATCCGCAAGGTGAAGTTTTTTGAGTTCGGCAGCATGGAGAGTCCGCGCGGCAAGCATGAGCGCAAGCTTCAGCAGGTATACCGCTATTTCAAGACGGTAAGGGGATAGGAGCAGCCGGTTAGCTGTATTGCTCCACGTACCAGTCTATGATTTTGCGGGCAATACTGACATGTGGCGGGATATTCGGGAGATTGTCCGGCTTGAACCAGGCGGCGTGGTCCAGCTCTACCCCGTCTACGGTAATTTCTCCACTCTCGTATTCGGCCAGGAAGCCGACCATTAGCGAATGGGGGAAGGGCCACTGCTGGCTGCCGAAATATTGGATGTTCTTGACCTTGATGCCCACTTCCTCGCTGATTTCACGCTGCACGCAGTCCTCAAGCGTTTCGCCCGGCTCGACGAAGCCGGCAATCAGCCCGTACATATTATTCTGGAAATGCGGTGCATGGGCGAGCAGAATCTGGCCGTCCTTCAGGATCGCGGTGATCACCGCCGGTGCGATCCGCGGATAACTGACCTGTCCGCATGCCGGGCAGACCCGGGCATGCTCTGCCCCGGAGAGGACGGTAGCTGTGCCGCACTTGCCGCAGAATTGATGGGTCTCATCCCAGGCCAGCAGCTGCAGGGCCCTTCCCGCCAGATGGAATACATCCTCATCGAGCACATCATACAAGGTGCGCAGAGGATGGAAGGCCATACCGGCAGGTTCAGGCATATCTGAAGGAACCTCTGCCGCGAAGCAGGGTGTGCCGGCGAACAGGCCAAGATAAAGTATCCGGGTGGGGGCGGCCGCAAGCTGATCCGGCGATTCCAGCTGCGGGATATCGGCTTGTCCGGAAGTTTCGTTTACCAGCAGCTTGCCTGAATGGGTGATGAACCAGTAGGCAGCTCCGCTGTACTCCGGGTCTGGATTAACGGACGGAAGATAACGCTGATAAACAGATGCTCTTGGTTTAGGCATAATACAGAACCTTTCTGAGTAACGGTAATGGAATTCTTTTGCTGTTAAGAATAGCACTATGCGGGAAGGCTAACAAATAAATGGACTGACGGCGGGCTCCCCAGGCTATGGGCGGGCCGCTTTTTGCGTCACGAAAAACAAAGGATTTGACAACCAGCCAACTTGTAACTACAATAGTTACAGGAAGCGCGAATCCTTGAATACAACATGAAATGCACAGCAACACAAATAAATAGTTCTTAAATGGAGGAAATTGAGATGAAGATCGGATTAACAGGTGCAACCGGACAATTTGGTTCTATCGTGGCAGAAGCTTTACTGAAATCTGTACCCGCCGGCAGTCTTGTGGCCAGTGTAAGAAACCCGGAGAAGGCGGATAACCTGCGGGCTCGCGGTGTTGACGTCCGCCACGGCGATTTCGATCAGCCGGAGACTTTGGATGCGGCGTTTGCCGGTGTGGAGCGCCTGCTGATTGTCTCGGCAGACGGCGACAATGACACACGTATCCGCCAGCATAAGGCGGCTGTAGAAGCTGCAGTACGTGCAGGCGTAGGCTTCATCGTCTATACCAGCGTCGGGCATGCAGATTCCAGCTCCCTGTTCCTCGCTCCGGTACACCGTGCAACCGAGCAATTCATTCGTGAATCCGGCATTCCGTACTCCTTCCTGCGCAACAACTGGTATTTGGAGAATGAGGCCGGCTCAATTCAGGCTGCTGCAGCCGGAGCACCTTGGCTGACTTCTGCCGGAGAAGGCAAGGTTGGCTGGGCAACCCGCCGTGATTATGCAGAGGCAGCAGCTGCTGTTCTCGCCGCTGAAGGCCACCAGAATTCGGTCTACGAATTATCCGGCAAACCGGCTACCCAAGGGGAACTGGCGGCGGTTGTCGGCAGCGTGCTCGGCAAGGAAGTGCAGGTGCAGCAGGTGGATGATGCTACATATTCCAGTGTGATGGCTGGAGCGGGTGTGCCGGAAGCGGTGCTGCCGATTGTGGTTGCAATCCAGGCCGCAATCCGTGAAGGAGCACTGGACATCGAGAGTGGCGACCTGGAGAAGCTGCTGCAGCGTCCGCTTAAGCCGCTTAGTGAGGGTGTAAGTGAAATCCTGAATGGCGCCAAGGCTTAAGACATCAAAAACATCTGGTACACCAGTGGAGGTTTTGCAGTAAAGCAAAAGAGAAGGCGGCTCTGTATACAGGGCCGCCTTCTCTTTTAGGCGATTTTGGAGAAAGGTAAAACAGCAATGATATCGAAGGTGGATTCATTTTTCAAGACGCTCATACTTCCTCCGTATTTATCGGTTACATTTCTAATGTTGTCTAAGCCATAACCGCGTGTTTTGCAATCATACCTGCCGGAATCGGATTCAGCATGATCGACTTCATAAGGGTTGATAACTTGTATAATAAGAAAGTTTTTCTTAGAGTGAATATTGATCTCGATCCACTTCGGCTTCTGTCCAATCCCCTCCACAGCTTCTATTGCGTTGTCCAGAATATTTCCCATGAGTATACATAGATCATACCGCTCGATGCTGATGTTATTCGGAACTGCATGAATTTGATGGGTAACCTCAATTCTTTTTTGGTTAGCGGTATTTAGGGTATAACCCACAAGCGCATCAATGATTATGTTTCCGGTATTTACAAGATGATATGAATGATGAACTTTTCGAAGAATTTGGTTTATATGTATAACAGCATCTTGCGGCAAGTCTTCAACAATACATTTTTCAATGTATATTAATTGCTTGTTGATATCGTGAATTACACTCTGGATGCTCTTAAACGTATTTGACATGTGTTTTAAATTGTTATCTTGAGCTACAAATTGTTCATTTAGCTGGTTGTTTATTTTAGATAGTTTAGTGGCTTTGGCAGCCAGCTCAAAATAATAAATGATAAATAGGCAAGTGCATGATATTGCCATCGCAGCAAGAAGATATGGCGTGTTGTGCTTGTTGTTAATGAACAGATAAGCGGTGATAAATATATTACTGATAAGGATCAGAATGAAGGCGAAGCATTGCAATTTAGACAAACCGGGTGTAATTTCTTTTTTTGTTGATGAGCTAAAAGTTATAAGGAGAAATAAAAATAGTAATGACAGTAAGATAATTATTAATTGGGATTCATCTTTAAATACATTCAGAGGTGTAAATTTAATAAGTAGAAAAAAAAGGCAGCTGGAACCAATGTGTGTTATGGCTACCAGAGATACGTATCTGAATGAATAGTACATAATCCGGGCAGCTCCATCTCTATAAACAACGGCAAACAGCAAGGTTCCGGAAACGGTCAGACAGGCGTGAACAATAATGGGCAGAATGAGTGAATTTGATAGGGTATACAGAATGCTTCCCATAGACAGGTAAAATAATCGAAAGCATGTGTTATTCCGGAGCGTTTGAAAATATATTGAAAAGTAACGTTTGGCTATAAAAATAGAAAACAAAGAAGCCCCCATATACCATATTGAAAGTTCTTTAAACATTGCTTTTTAGACCCGTAACCAAATTTCGTGCCAATGCTTCTTTAACAAGCCTGGATTTAGAACGGCTGAGGGGGAACTGAGAATCATTGATCATGATAACCGAAGATGCTGTCAATTTACGGAGATGATCCAGATTAATAAGTACTGAACGATGAACCTGCAGAAACGGAAATTCCAGCTTTGAATAAATCTCCGATAAGATTCCTTTGGAAGTATAATACTCCTCCGACGTAGTAATAATCTCCATATAGTCCCGCCCAACCACCTTCTTGCTTTTCTGTATGGCTACAATCTCCGAATATCTAAAGAAAAAGTCCTCTCCTTCAATTTTAATAGATAAATACTTCTTGGACTGAGAATACAGGTAATTTAACAGTTTGAACATTTTGGATTCAAAAAACTCATAAGGGACCGGCTTTATTAAATACTGAAAGGGTTGGGTGTCCAGGCTATCCAGTATATAAGCAGGGTGATTTGTCAGGAAGACAATTTGTACATCAAAATCCGGGGAATTTCGTATTTCTTGGGCTAAGTCAATTCCATTAATATCAGGCATTTCTATATCAAGCATTATAATCTGAAATGCTGAGGGCGTTTGCTCTTTATATTTTCGAAGGAGTTGCTCTCCAGATGTGAAGTAATGAATTTGTATGTCAAATGAAGAGCAAACAGCAAGTCTTGCAAACATTTTTTGTAACCGGGCGATCTCATTAATATCATCATCACACACTGCAATGTTAATCAAATTTTAACCCTCCCTGCAAATGAATGCGCAAAAAACAGACAATAAACAGTATACAATAACATCCTATATTTTTACATAAATTATATTATAGAATTTAATAATTAACATCTATTCCATTAAAAGTTAAAATCCAAAAAATTAAAACAATATACCACTCGGACTCTAATTTTTGCAGTTCGGACGCCCATTGAATTTTTGACAGGTATTGGAATTATAATTAAGAATGAAAAGGTAAGCACCGATGAGAAGCTGGTTAAGGATTTAAGCAGTATGGGCTGGGGGTTTTTTTCAGATACCAAAATATATATATAGATAAGCTCAGAACGGTAAATGTTTTAATCAGAAGAAGTTTTGGAAAGATACCCCCGTAATCAGTTCCGCGATATTACAACTGACTAATCAGTGTAATCTGGACTGCAGTTTTTGTAGTAGCGCTTTTTGTCCAATGTGTATAAAATTAGAAAATAATTCCAACAGCTTGAAGGAAGAAGAGTGGTATAAACTCATTGACGAGCTTAGCTTTTTTGGCGTAACAAATTTGGTGTTAACGGGCGGGGAACCGGCTGTTTTCCCTCATCTGGTCGACATCGTTAACTATGGATTGAACCAACAGCTCAATGTCACAATAAGTACCAATGGCCTGATTAAAATTGATGGACTGCCGCTGGAGACCAATGTATATATTAATTTGTTTAGAATCTGGTAATTAGAGAGAGCTCGATTATTAAAACAGGGATGAATAAATTTTTTATCAAGAAAATGAATGACTGGTGCTTAAGCGGCAGAATAACCATTTGTCATAATGGCGATGTCATAAGCTGTCTGGGCAAACGGGATGAGGTGATCGGGAATGTAAACAGAATGGGCATTTCAAGCATATTAAAGATTCTTGTAGAAGAGCATTGGAATAAGCCTGTTTATACCAAGGGCAAATCCGGCAAGTGTATCCGGTGTGAGTTTAACGAATAGTTATCAGAATTCCCCCACTTCTAAAGTGGCGGGATGAATGACAACGGTTTACCTTTGCTTATCAGGAGATTTTCGGTAAAATAAAAACAAGAACATACATTCTTATTTTGAACCGTGGAAAATCGAGGTGAGTTTTCGTGCTCAAAGCCTTCAAGTATCGCTTGTATCCGAGCGATCAGCAGGCCGAATTCTTTGCCAAGAGCTTCGGCTGTGTACGCAAAGTCTACAACCTCATGCTGAATGACCGCATCGAATCCTACAAAAAGAACCGGGGAACCGGCGAAAAAATCAAGTTTCCCACACCTGCCCAATACAAAAATGAATTTCCCTTTCTTAAAGAAGTCGACAGCTTGGCGCTATGCAATGCCCAGCTTCATCTGAACGCAGCCTATAACAACTTTTTCAGTAAGCCCTCCTCCGGTTTTCCAAAATGGAAATCGCGCAAAAATCCTGTTCAATCCTACACGACGAACAATCAGAATGGGACGATCGCCATTGTGGCAGGACGTTATTTGAAACTGCCCAAAATGGAACCAGTGCGGATCAAGCTGCATCGGCAGCTTCAGGGTCTCATTAAAACGGCTACGATCTCGCGTACCGCGACTGGGAAGTATTTTGTCTCGATTCTGTGCGAAACCGAAGTGGAAGCTAAGAAAAAAACCGGTTCCGTCATCGGGATGGACCTCGGCGTAACTTCTTTTGCTGCTTTCTCAGACGGAAAGAAAGTCCAAAATCTGAACCATCTGGCGAAAACCTCAGACCCATTGGCAAAGGCCCAGCGCAAGCTATCGCGCCGAGCTGGGCAGGCAAAGAAAGAGGGACGCTTACTCGCAGACAGCCGCAATTACCAGAAGCAACTCATTCTTGTGGCTAAGTTGCATCAAAAAATATCCAATCAGCGAAACGACTTTCAGAACAAACTCAGTACGTATCTCGTCAACAACCACGACGTGATCTGTGTGGAGACCCTGAATGTCAAAGGGCTTGTTCGAAATCACAGGCTTGCTCGTACGCTGCATGATGTCTCGTGGTCTACCTTTCTGTCCAAACTGACCTACAAAGCAGAGTGGTATGGGAAACAAGTGATCCAGGTTGGACGCTGGTTCCCCTCCAGTCAGATTTGTTCGTCCTGTGGACATCGGGATGGAAAGAAAGGACTACATATCCGGGAATGGAGCTGCCCAAGCTGCGGAACAACGCATGACCGGGACGTGAACGCAAGTATAAACATCCGGGCGGAAGGGCTACGTCAGCTCCACGGAACTGTACGGGTATAACATTTGATTGAACCGCAGGGACTACGGGGATCGCTTGGCGTATAAGCCTAACCGCTGCTTCGGATGTAAGTCATTCAGAGCAAGTCTGGGCTGTTCCCAAGAAGCTCACACCTCTATAGGTGGGGGTAGTTCACATATGCATGTAATGCATGTAATAAGGTCAATACGAAAAAAGCTGTGAGTATAACTTGGAGGCTGGACTATGGAAGTCAAATTAATAGATGTTACAAAAAGGATAGGCGAACAAGAGATTATCAACAAAATTAATCTCCAAATCACCAGGGGGTCTGTCTTTTCTATTGTGGGGCCAAATGGTGCCGGGAAAACAACAATTATCAGAATGATTCTGAATCTGTACAATACCACCGAAGGAAAAATTCTGGTAAATAATGTTGATGTGTCTTCTAAGGAATATACTTCAGTCAGAAATAAAATAGGCTTCCTATTGGACAATATCGGCCTTTTTAAAGACCTGAATTGTTGGGATAACCTCGAATTCTTTGATCGTATTTATTACCCTTCAGCCAAATATCCGGAAAGATCAGAAAGAATAGGACGGCTGCTAAAAAAGGTTGACTTGTTTGATAAGAGATCAGATAAGATCACCTTTTTTTCCAGGGGGATGAAACAAAGACTGGCTATTGCCCGTGCACTCATCAATGAACCGGAATTATTAATTTTGGACGAACCCAGCAGAGGATTAGATGTAGAAGGCAGAATGCTCCTAAAGGAGTTTATCCAAGAGCTTACAGGTAAAGGCTGTACTATCATTTTCAATTCACATGACCTCAACGAATTGCAGGAGGTATGCACACATGTGGCATTTCTCAAAAAGGGTAGCATTCTTCATATGAATACATACAACGAACTGGAGAAAGCTTATTCAGACAACACCTATGTTCTAAAGTCGGAAGACAATAATCAGCTGATAAACAAACTAAAGGACCAGCCCTTTGTGCTATCCTGCAAAATAATCGAGGAGGGAGTGTTTGTTCAACTAAAGGACGAGACAAATCATTTGTCCAGGTGGATTGTAAGCGATAATGTGGAGATTCTGGAGATGAAGAAAGTGAACAATGATTTGAAGCATTTGTACAATAAAATTATTAATGAGTAATTGGTATGGAGGCCTATGAGCATTTATAAAACGATATTTTGGCGTGAAATTAAAAAGGATAAATTAAGGACGAGATCAAATCTGGTTTCTTTATTGTTTATTATTCTTGGGAACTACGTTTTAATCAGGTATAAAAGTTCTTTTCAAAATTATGATGTTTATTTGCTGCTGGCCATTTATTTTGTTTTTCAGATGGAAATGATCCTTTCGGATATGAATCAGAGCATAGAGTCCTTACTGGCATTGCCTATAAATGTGGAAAATATCTGTCTTGGCAAAACGATATATTTAATGTGTAAGTGTATTGTAGTTTCAGGCATCAATATTATGACTCTTCATGTAGCTGACGTATCTTTTAATATGAATTTCTTAGAGATTGCCTGCTTGTTGGCCTGGGTTTTTGCATATCACCTGATGTTATATAAACTGATATGGCGGCTTGGTAAAAAATATAAATTTACTGTGTTATTGCTTGATTACCTTGTTTACTACCTGATCCTAAACCTGGACAAAAAAGAGTTCGTAATTGCAGTGCTCGTAAGCTTTCTATTGATAACCGTATTGAACTTTGTTCTTAGAAGAGACATAAGGAAAGAAAGAATCGTGAGAAGGAGCCTGTAATATGAGAGCGTTAATGTGGAAGAAATATAACGAATTCCAAAGAAGCAAAATCAGAATGCTCGTATTTTTTATCCTGCCGGCGGCTTACTTATTCTTATTGTTAATGTTGAATATAAAAACAGAAAATATAATCGCATTTTATTCCCTGAGCGTAATCCTCCTGCAGACATTCGTATTTTTCTCCATTGAAGAACTTGTATCTACTGAAGTCATACTGGCGACGAATACTTCAATAAAAAAAATATGGTTGGTAAACCTTTTATACACTGCAGTAATTGGTTTTATCTATTCAAACATTATCTTGTGGCTGGCTGTTCTTAGCGGACCCTTCCTGTTCGGTATAGACTTCAATATAACCACTAAGGCAATGCTGCACAATGTCCTGAATATAGTAATTGGTGCCTCAATCATTGGGTTTTCTACAATTCATTATTCGGATTACTCCAAATTCAAGCAGGTTTTGGCATCTGTGGCAGGCTTGTTGATTTATGCCAATCCTTTTTTGTTTTTGTTTTATTACGGAAAAGAGATACATGTTTCTCTGCAGCTCACAGGCTTGTCGTTTGTCCTGGCCCTATTCGTTTTATGGTTTTCTTACTGGATCGTTAATAATCCGAACAAAGAGAATTTAATTATCAACACACAGAAGCTGCTTAAGACATTTGAGGAAAGTAACACAATAGAGGAATGAGGAATGCTTACACTCAGACCACATCGCTATATTCCCAAACGGCTAGTCAAAATGCTTGTCGAGGTGTATGAAGAAAAAGAATTAAACTTAGCAATGGAGGATGCTTATAAAGAGAAAAAGCATACTCTGCTGAACAAACGAAAGGTTTCTCATCTGGATTTTCAGGAGTTTGTGAGCAGTACTACAGATTCAGTTTATACTCAATTTAATTATTTTTACCCGGGTAAATCATTTGTGAAGAGAAAAAAAATCGATTCAGTAAAGTCTGATATCAAGCTGCATGATATTTTGTACATTTCTTTTACTAATTTTAATGATGAGTCGGCTATTGATATTGAAGGTTTATTACATAAGTACCAGCATATGACTTACTTGATCCTGGATCTCAGAAATAACAGCGGCGGCAAATTGGATGCTTGTCTGAAAATCGCCAGACCACTGCTTCCCAGATGTGACATGCTGCTCTTGAATTATAAAGAGAAGCAAGTAATACACCGGAAAATCAATAGTGAGGGCTATAGCTTTAAAAAAATATTTATACTTGTTAATCATCATACAGCAAGCTGTAGTGAAATATTGACGTTGATGCTTGTCCAGAAACTGCAAAATGTATATCTGATCGGAGAGGGAACGGTCAAAAAGACGGTGACCCTGCATTCCATAACCAATATCAAACATCACTATACGGATATATGAATCAGATCTTGAAAATTATAGAAGGAGATGATTGAAATGATACATATGTGCCGGAATTGCGGTGTCAAGCTGATAGAATGTACAGCGACAAATACGGTTGGGCAATTTTCTGCTATCAAAAAGCAGGACAGAGTATTTGCAGCCAAGAAAACCAGTGAACTCGTTCCCTATGTCTGTTCAACCTGTGGCTTGACGGAGTGGTACGTTAAGGAGCCGTCCAACTTTAAAGAGTAGACATAGAATTTTCCAGAAGTCTGTGAACAGCTTCCGCCAGCAAGGGCTCCGGCTTCTTGCCAAGCCATTCCTGAGGAACAATCAGATAGCTGCCGGAGCTGCTCTTCAGATAGCTGTAGATGATCTGGGCTTCATCAATCGTATGGCGGCTGATCTCTGCGGCCAGCTCAGAGGATGCAGCAGCGAAATGCCCGGTGATCGCCGCGAGTACTGTGCTGTGCAGCTGTTCCATATCCGGCTGGCTTATATCCAGCTTGGTACGGAAGAGGATCCTTGCGCCTTTGATCAGGATCAGTTTAAGGGTATGCTCGTCCACCGGCTCCAGCACCGCAATGTTTTTGTTCTCTCCGGTGAACCGGGTGACCTGCTCCTTCTGGAGCAGCGCCTGAACCGCTCCTGCATAATCGCGGTATTTGGCGGCCGCCTCGAAATCAAACCGCTCTGCCGCCTCGTCCATACGCTGTTCCAGGTCGTTAAGTATCCCCCTGTCACTTCCGTCCAGAAGAGCGATAATCCGGTCCATAATTGTATTATAGGTATCCAGTGCTTCTCCGCCGCCGCACATTCCGATACAGAGGCCAAGCGAGTGGTTGAGGCAGAGCGAATGCCCGGTGTGCGGGCTGCTGCAGAGAATCCGCTGGCTTTCTTTGATCCCCTGTACCGCCCGCTCGACAGTGCTCCTGCTCGTATAGGGACCGAAATGCAGCTGCTGTCCGTGAGGGCCGGGATCATAGCCCACTTCAATCTGGCGGCGCCCGGTCCTATCCGCGCGGATAGAGATGTAGCTGTAGGTCAGCGGATTTTTCATTTTTTTATTGTACATTGGTTTGATTTCTTTGATCAGCTGGCATTCCAGCATGAAGGCCTCAAACTCCGTATCGGTCAGTCTGTATTCAAGGTCTCTGATGTTGCGGACGAGCTGCACCACCTTGGGAGAGTGGCCTTTGTTATTGTAAAAATAAGACTGCACCCGTTTCCGCAGCTGCTTCGCCTTGCCGACATAAATGATGTGGCCGAGGCTGTCCTTCATCAGATAGACACCCGGCGTTAGGGGAAGGCTTTGCACTTTTTCCGTTAGATTCATAGGGAGTCACCTCCGCGCATAGCGTTCATTGATATATTTAAGTATATAGGAGAGCTGCAGCTGCAGGCGACTGGAAAAATACAAGGCTTCGTTCTGAGAGGGCTGAATAGCTGCCATGTGATAAAGACCACAAAAGCCCCGGGCAGAACCTATTATCATTAAGTATATGAAATAATGAGTTTCGTTAGAGCTGGGGGGCTTTTTTATGAAATATTCTATCGGGGAGTTCGCATCAATTCTTGGAATCACAGCGGATACGCTGCGGCTTTATGAGAAGCATGATATTGTCAGGCCAATGAAGGATCATCACAACAATTATCGTTACTTCGATGATTTGGATGCCCGGAATCTGCTGTCGAGCCGCTGGTACCGCAGTATGCAGATTCCCCTTCAGGATGTGGCGGAGCTGATCAACGAAGCGCCGGCGGAGCGGGTAGTGGAATCCATTGCCGCCGCACAGCTGCAATTAGAAGCGGAGATCCGGCGGAGCACGATGCTGCTGGACAAAATCAATGACATCCATAAGGAGCTAAAGGTCATCGGCGAATCCTTCTACAAGTGCCGGATTAAGCAGATGCCGGGTATGTACCGGATCCGGCAGACGAACAAAAATCATCTGCTGCAGAAGGAATGCCTGAAAAGAACAGTGCAAGCATGGATGGAGCTGCTGCCGTTCACCTTCTATTCCTTCCGCACCCGGAACACGGCCGGATTCAGCAGTGACGGGGAGTTTGATTACAGCTGGGGTCTGGCGCTGCTTGAAGAAGATCAGGAGCGGCTTGGGGTATGCCTGAACGACAGCGTGGAGTATCTTCCGCCCGGCACCTGTATCTCTGCGGTTATCGTCGCTTCTGATGAAGAATATATCGAACAGAAGGCCTTCCAGTTTATGCTCGATTACGCCGAGGAACACCGTTATACGGTCACCGGCGATATATACGGCAAGATTCTTTTCACGGAACGAGTTAAAGGGGAGAACAAATCTTATTTGGAGATCAACATTCCTGTCTAAACAAACCCGGACTGTATTCTCCAGATTCACTATGAGAAAAAATTCACAACTATTTCATTGACCTTGGTGCTGCACCAAGGTTTACACTCGGTGGCATACAGGCGGCCTATAGCAGAGAAAACGGTCTGCCAATAACCATATGGGGGGAAATAGAAGTGCGCAAGCAAACCATTTCTAGAATGTTCATTTTGCCGCTATGTCTCGTTATGATTCTGGCAGTCATCAGCGGCTGCAGCGGTAATTCCGCTGAACCGGCGGCTTCAGAGCAGCCATCGGCGTCGCCTGAGGCCACGCAGGGGGCGGCGGACAGCAGCGAGATACCGGCTTCTTTTAAAGCGGGAACTTACAAGGCGGAGGCCGACGGCAAAGACGGTAAAATCCAGGTAGAGGTTACACTGGATGCCGCGCAGACTATTACGGATATCAAGGTCGTCAGCCAGACTGAAACTGCAGGCATCGGTGTGGAGGCCATCAATAAGATCAAGGACGAGATTATTGCCGGCCAGACCCTCGCAGTTGATGCGGTTAGCGGTGCTTCCGAGTCCAGCAATGCCATTCTGGCTGCGGTAGAAGATGCCCTCAACCAGGCGGGCAGTAACGTAGAGGCTTTCAAATCACGTGAAGTCGCCAAGGCGGGTGAAGGTAAAACGGAGCAGCTCTCGGCTGATGTCGTCGTCGTGGGAGCAGGAGCATCCGGCGTGTCGGCAGCTGTATCGGCTGCGGATAAAGGCGCGAAGGTTATCATTATTGAGAAGACCGCTACAATCGGCGGAGCAAGCAATCTGTCCTGGGCGGGCAAGTTCTACAATTCTTCAGCTGCAGTCAGCAGCGGGCTTAAAATCAGCGTCGAGAAGGAAATCTCCGACTGGATCGTCAATAACCACTGGCGGGTGGATGCGGCGGCAATCCGCCAGTATGTGACCAAATCCGGAGATACCTATGACTGGCTGGCCAAAAAGGGCTATCCGACGACCTTCATTAATTTCGCCGGAGAACAGCTGCATATGCTGCCGGCTTACGATACGCGTCAAGAACTGCTGCGGGCAATGCTGGCGGAATCGGTGGAAAAGGGCGGGGGACAGGTCATTACCGAAACCACTGCCAAGAAGCTGATTACAGGCGCTAACGGAGAAGTAACCGGAGTAGTGGCTGAGAAGGCGGACGGCACAACCCTCGAAATTACAGGCAAAAGCATTGTGATGGCAACCGGCGGTTATGCCGCTAACAAAGAAATGGTCAAAGAAGCCTTCGGCTTCGAGGGTGTAAACGGCGGCCTCGGCCAGAATATCGGGGAAGGCCTGCAGATGTCATGGGATGCCGGCGCGAAGGTTCCTGATAATTTCGGCGGACAGATGCTGCATCAGACCCTGGCCAGATCCACGGAGAAGCTGAAAGCGGAGTATGAGCCGTTTGAGGCCAGCTATCCGCTGATGACAACCTACCTGCCTAACTTCATGAACGTCGGTCCTTCCGGCGCGAGATTCAGAGATGAAGCGGCGACACTTACAGCTGTAGCAGCGGCCAATACCAGTGCTTTTAACGGAGCCTATCATCTGGTTATCGTCTCACAATCGCAAATCGATGCGCTTAAGGCGAAAGGAATGAACGGGGTAAAAGCACCTGCTCTGCCGGGAATGCCGCCGGAATTCTATGCAGCCTTTGCCGATAAGTTCACCCTGGACAATCCCTGGAAGGATGCGGACAAAGTATTCGAGTCTATGGTTGCTAACGGAGACGGATACAAAGGTAACACCATTGAAGAATTGGCCCAGAATGCCGGCATGGATGCCGCTGTATTCACTGATGCCTTCACTAAATATCAGGAAGCGGCTAAGACCGGCGTGGATACCGAGTTCGGCAAAGTCAAGGAATATCTGCTTCCGATGGGAGAGAGCGGCCCTTATTACGCGGTGATCGCCGAGATCAACAATCTCGGTTCAGTTGGCGGATTGCTCGTCAACACTAAGTTCCAGGTGCTGAACGACAAGCGGGTGCCAATCAAGGGCCTGTACGCTGTCGGTCTGGAATCGGAAGGCGTATTGTTTAATGATACTTATGTCGGCAACGGTGTCGGCATCGGCTACTCCTTCACCTCCGGGCGTCTCGGCGGCGAGGATGCTGCGGCTGGTGCTTTGACACAATAAACGTAGTACGCTTTTGGTTAGAAACAGGAAGGGGGGAGCCGTCAGGCTCCCCCCTTCTTTGCCGCTATGTAACGGTATTTCAGATATTCTGACAGTAAGACTGATGAGCTGCCCTAGAAGAAGATCAGCCGTATCACCGTACCTTGGCCGCGTTGTGACTCCACTTCGATCTGTCCACCCATCGCCTGGACCAGTTCTTTTGTTACAGCCATTCCAAGTCCGCTTCCTTCTGTAGAGCTGTCGGTATTCGTTCCGCGGTAATATCGGTCGAATAAGGCCGCAAGGGTCTGATCATCCATTCCCTGGCCATTATCTTTGAACTCTATACGAAAGCCGTTCCCCGGAAGCTCGGTCAATTCAATCTCTATTCGTGTACCCGGCGCATTGTGAAGAAGGCTGTTGGCGACGATATTATCGACTACACGGTTGAACCAGGGTGGATATACGGCTGCGGTTATCGGTGTGGATGGCAGCAGGCAGCTGATCCTGCTGTCTTCAAATGCAGGATGCTCTTGGGTGCGTGCCACAGATCCGGATAAAAGGGCTGCGATATCCGTCTCCTCCACAGGAACAGGGATAGCGCCATTTCTAAGCCTGTAGGTTAAAGCAAGATCATTGATTAGATTGTTCATATAGGCCGTCTTCTCCAATATCGTTGAGGCAAACCTCCGCACTTCCTCCTCGGACCAGCTGTATTTACCGGCTTCCAGCATATGCGCATACCCTTGAATAGAAGCGAGCGGCGTCTTCATATCATGGGTAACTCCGGCGATCCACTCTTCCCTGTATTTCTGGGTCTGCTCTTCAGCATCCTTCGCTGCGCGAAGCTTGGCGGCAAGGGAATCAATCGAATCCATTACCTCGCCAAAAACGCGGTATCCGCGTTTCCACCGGACTCTTAGATTTCGCCTTCGGCTGGTAACACCTTCCTGCCTGCTGTAGTCCCCTTTGCCCAGCTTTTGGATCCAGCCGAGAATATAGAGAACCGGGGCACCGAACCGGTTGGCATACCAGAGAGAAAGCAGGATAAAAACCACGAATGCAGCAAGCAGAAACGCAGCAATTCCGATAATCATCACTTGCACTTCTGACTCCAGTACCGGATAGCGTGATACCCTTACAGTACTTTGTGCTGCCGGATATTGCAGAACCCAGGTCAGCCCGGAACGCTTGTCATATTGCGAATCTATCAGGAAACCGCTGGGAGTCTGGTTCACAGATTGAAGCGCCAAGTCCTGTAACGTATACAAGGAAGGGGTATCTCCGGGTTTGCTCCAGGACGCTGTTTCCCTGCCAGTACGGTCAAGAACCTGCACCCAGCCCGCTGTTTGCTTCAGCTGCGTTATTGTGCTGCCGGAAAAGCGGATCTGATGTCCCTGAATCTGGCCATCATCGATGATCCGCTGAAGCAGATCTTTCGTCCGGGACCGTGTACCGTAGAGCAAGGTGTATACGATACCCTCTTTCTCCTGAATCCACAGTCCTAAGGTATAGGGAAACGGTTCGTCGCCTAACCAATAATCCATTAGCTGACCGGGAACATAGCGGGCGGGCAAGTCACTCGGTGCATTAAAGGATTGAAGTACCCTGCCCTGCTGATCCAGACTTTGCAGCCAGCCGCCGTCTTCCTGCAGCCTTTGCATTAAGGCTGCATCCACGATCAGCCCCTGAGCGTCAATGTCTGCTTCCGAGATCAGACGAGATATCCCCGCCGGTGCAAAATTGCGCCTGATTTCGATATCCTCAAGCCTTTCGAACATCCATAGGACAACGAGAACAGCGATGATCACCAAAACTGCCCCGGCTATGGCCATTTGAACAGCGAACCGTACCGCTAACCGTCTACGAATCATTGCCCGCCTCCTTGCCGGGGAGAACCAGCTTGTATCCCATCCCTCTTACATTCACAAGATACCGGGGCTTGGAGGGATGAATCTCTATTCTCTCACGGATACGGTGAATATGAACCATAACAGTATTGTCATCATGGTAGAGCTCCTCCCCCCATACCCGCTCAAACAGTTCACTCTTGCTGAATATACGGTTAGGATGTCTGCACAAGAACAGCAGTAACTGATATACCTGTGCCGGACAATGGGCAATCTGTCCCTCTACCGTCAGCGTTGCTTCGGATTCGTTCAATTGAAAACGGCCAAAATCATAAATGCGCACAGAGAAGGGCTCTTGCGGTTTAGCCTGCATATATCTGCGCAGCTGTGCGCTGATCCTGGCCACGACCTCCAGCGGGTTAAACGGTTTCGTTATGTAATCATCTCCCCCTACAGCAAACCCTGAGAGCTTGTCGAAATCTGAAGTTCTGGCCGTCAGAAATAAAATGGGAGCATTGGTGGTACGGCGAATGAAGGGACAAATCTCAAGGCCGCTGGCTCCAGGCATCGTTACGTCAAGCAGCACAAGATCATAGATTGTATGTGCACAGGCCGCAAGCGCTGCTTCTCCATCGAAGACTGTGTCGATATGGGAAAACCCCTCTTTCCGGAGCACGGTTACCATCATCTCTACAATCGCACGTTCATCATCAACTATCAGTATCCTGGCATCCTTCACGGTTCATCCTCCCATCCAAGAAATTTCTTCCATTGTATCACGTCTGCATTACCTCACGGATAACACAACCTTACCAAAAGCTTAATTTTTAAGCTTATAACGCAAGAATAGTTTATGAAGAGGTAAGATCTGCTTAATCGGATGGTAAGACTCGTTTGTTATTCTGGGTATAACCAATTAAGCAGGGGGGGGACAACCGGGTGCCTACATGGAAGAGGGGAGCCTTGATTTATAGTCTTACCATCCTAACTGCGCTCCTGTTTGTTACAGGCTGTGCGGCCAAAAATGAAACCGGTCGGGAGGCTGATACCATGAACACGCCAAAAGAAATAACTAATGACAAGAAGCGAATTGGGGGAGCGGATATTGCAGCGATGATTCTTGCCGGTGAATATGAACGGCTCTACCTGCAGTTCAGTGAGGAAATGAAGAATTTAGTCATGCTTGAGGAATTCCGTTCCATGGGTCAGCAATTTGTAGAGGGCATTGATTCCTTCCAGCTCACATCGGACTTGCGGATCAACGGGTACGAGTCATGGGTATGGAGCGACCCTTCAGGGGATAAGGGGCTGACGGCTACGATCGACGGGAAAGGGCTCATCTCCGGAATGCAAATCAACAACCACTCCAAGTATCCGGAAACAGACGAAGCTTACTCCAAGACTGTCTTTGATCTCCCTTTTGAAGGAGACTGGCTTGTCTTTTGGGGCGGAAATGATATCTTCGTCAACTATCACTATGAGTACGAGCACAATCGCTATGCTTATGATCTAGTAAAAGAAAAGAACGGCTATACCTACGAAGGAAATCCCAAGCTCAACAGCAGTTATTACGCTTTTGGCGGGAAAGTGTTTGCCCCGGCAGACGGTGTAGTGGTTCAGGCTGTGGATGGCATCATAGATAATGAGCCGGTAGGGATGATGAATGAACAGCAGCCTGCAGGCAATTCGGTAACCCTTCAGCATGCCAATGGAGAATATAGCACGATCGCGCATCTTAAGAAGGGCTCCGTCCAGGTTAAGGCGGGAGATAACGTTAAGGCAGGCCAGCTCATCGGGCTTTGCGGCAACTCCGGGAATTCTTCGGAGCCGCATATCCATTTCCAGGTATCCGCACAACAGCACGGGGGCAAAACTATTGTTATTCCGCCCTCCTTCAGGGGTGGCCTGCAACCCATTCGCGGCGATAGCGTATCAGGAACGATAACTCAACAATAAAGTGAGGGTACTATGAAACCTATCGTTAAGCAAAAAATTCACACCGCATCCGGAAACCTGGAATATGCAAAATCCGGTGAAGGCTTACCTGCCGTTATTCTGATCAATGGAGGCAGCGGACCTGTGGAGGGGTGGTACAAAGTGTATCCTACATTGGCGGAAGAGGTTGAAATCTTCGCATATAACCGGTTTGGTGTTGGAGGGAGCGATAAGCCGACAAGTCCTCAACACGGTGAGGCCATCGTGTCCTCACTTAGGCAGCTGCTTCAGGAAGCAGCCCTCCGTCCTCCTTATATTCTGGTGGGGCATTCGCTAGGCGGGTTATATGCCAATCTGTTTGCCAGGAGATACCCCGAAGAAATTGCAGGAGTCGTATTACTAGAATCCAGCCACCCCAAGGATCTGGCCATCAATGAGACACAGCCCGGATGGATCCGGGCAATCAATCGGCTGTTTCAGAAATTAGACACCCTCTCTTCGCACAAAAAGTGGAACGAGACTCACTTTGTAGAAGAGACCGTTAAGCAAATCGAGCAGGCAGGCCCGTTTCCGGCTGTTCCGTTAGTGGTAGTATCCGGAGGCAAAAAACCGCCTATGATGCCGGAGCATGCCTATCAGTTAAGAACGGCAAATCAACTGGACTTCTTGCAGCTGAGCCCGCAGAGCCAGCATATACTGGCTCCCCAAAGCGGACATTTTCCGCAGATGTCCGATCCGGATGTGGTGCTGCAGGCTGTACGTCAATGCATTAGCAAGGTGGATTGCCGTTAAGGACATTCTACAGGATGAGTTAAAAGAAAAAGCCGCTCCGGCTTACCGGAGTGGCTTTTGCTGTCCGCTGGCTCCAGCCGATAATGCCTTTCATGAAGCTGGCGGATACTGTAATTTCCTGCCGGAACCAGCGAACAAACGCCCAGCCCGCTGCATAGCATATAGCACCATCTTGCTATAAAGGAAAGGAGGCGCTATCTATAATGGACATCCATTTAGGTGCGATCCACTATGTATATCTGACCTTTATTGTGTTCATCCTGGCGCTGCTGATCCGGCGGCGTGATACGACCATGATCTGTGTGGCCGGGATCTTCGCCCTCGGGCTGCTGGCTACAGAAACGCTCAGCGGTTCGGTGTCGGGGATCTTCAACTCCTTTGTCTATGCAACCAAAGAGCTGCTGGGCACCATTATGATTATCTCCATTATTGTGGCGATGAGCCGGATTCTGATTATCACAGGCATCAATGAGGCGATGGTCGCTCCGCTTACCCGCTTCCTGCGTACCCCGGCGATGGCCTACTGGGGCATCGGGCTGATTATGATGGTGACCTCGCTCTTCTTCTGGCCTTCGCCTGCAGTTGCACTGGTTGGTGCCGTACTGCTGCCGGTGGCGCTGCGGGTTGGCCTGCCCGCACTTGGCGCGGCGATGGCAATGAACCTGTTCGGCCACGGCATCGCGTTATCCGGTGATTATATTATCCAGGGAGCTCCGAAGCTGACGGCGGATGCCGCCGGTCTTCCGGTATCTAGTGTGATGGAGGCAAGCATCCCGCTGGTTATTGTTATGGGGCTGGTGACTACGGTCTCCGCCTTCTGGATGATGCGCAGGGATCAGAAGAACGGGACCTGGAGAGACGGACTCGTATCCTTCAAAGGCGGAGCAGGCCCGCTTACAGCAGCTGAGGCGGAAGATACAGCACCGGTGTTCATGAGCACGAATCTTAGAAAAGGGCTGGCAATCGCCATTCCGCTGCTGTTCCTGCTGGATCTGGCGGCGATGTTCGCCCTTAACCTGCAGGGCGGCGATGCGACTGCCCTTGTCGGCGGAACAGCTGTGTTCATTCTTATTGTCATTACGCTGCTGGCCCACCGGAATCAGGGCCTGGAGAAAGTTACCTCTTATCTGATCGAAGGGTTTGTGTTCGGCTTCAAGGTGTTCGGGCCGGTGATTCCAATTGCCGCCTTCTTTTATCTCGGCGATTCGGCCTTTACCGAACTGTTCGGCAGCACGCTGCCGGCCGGCTCCCACGGCATCGTGAACGACCTGGGCGTCGCCCTGGCGGACCATGTGCCGCTTAATGGCGCGGTAGGAGCCGTAACGCTGACGGTGATCGGGGCGATCACCGGTCTTGACGGCTCCGGCTTCTCGGGCATCTCGCTGGCCGGCTCGATTGCCCAGATGTTTGCGGCGGCGATTCACTCCGGCGCCGCAACGCTGACTGCCCTTGGCCAGGTGACCGCCATCTGGGTTGGCGGCGGCACACTGATTCCGTGGGCACTCATTCCGGCTGCCGCCATTTGCGGCGTCAGCCCGTTCGAACTGGCCCGGCGCAACCTGAAGCCGGTCCTGCTGGGTCTCGCGGCGATGACAGTGGTCGCTATGTTCCTGGTATAATGGCGCCTGCCCAAAGCCCCGGTGCATAAGAAAGGCTCTCCCTATCCATGCTAATGGGGAACGAAAGCGTGAGAAGGGGGAGTGTTCTTAGTATGAAACATTATGAATCCAGTCTGCGCACGAATAGTACAGTGGATCAGGCGCAGGACTCGGTAACGAAGCTGCATAATGCCGTATCCCAGGCGCTGAGCCATCCGAACGAGCAGACCCTTACCCAGGCAGAGAATAGTCTGGAGCATGCCGAGGAAGCTGTACGGCATGCCCCGGAGGGCTCTGTCGGCAGACACGGTGTGGAGCTGACCGAGGAACGGCTGGCTGACGAAAAAGAAAGATTGGCCGGCCTGCAAGAGCAAGCATACCGATTCGAAGACTAGGCTACTCATAGGCAGCAAGGTCTCGGCGTTTCCGGCAATGGCCGGGAATGCCTTTTTCCTGTGGTTAAATCCTGAGCTAAACGCGGACAACCGCATTCAAACCCCCCATTTCGGGTTATAAATGTAAGAGATATGAGGAGGCGATTATATGCGAGAATCCGCGGAACCATTCGCACATCTGGAAACACGGGAGGAGCTGCAGGCTGCGCTTGCCGGAATTGCCAGGTGGGAGAAGGAACAGAACAAGCTGATGATCTGGGACCGGATCACCCGGCTGCCGTTCAAACTGCTCGACAAGGTCACCCCGAAGGTGATTCACGAGAAGGTGGGCAAGCTGCTGGACGAGCTGGGCAGCTATATTCAGAACGGGGGCAACTATCTGGTGGCCGGCCGCAAGGTGGGACTGCTGATGGAAGCTGCAAGCAAGGCTGCGGGAGCCCCGGAGAAAGGTCCGTTCCCGCTGGCCGTTATGGATGCCGCTGCACAGAGGCTTAGTCAGAGCAGCCGCAATGTTGCAACGGCGCAGGGAGCGACCACAGGCTTCGGCGGTGTGTTCACGCTCGCTGCCGATATTCCTGCTATTCTGGGCCTGTCGCTGAAGGTCATTCAGGAGATCGGGTTATGCTACGGATATAATCCAACAGATAAAGCCGAGCGGATCTTTACAGTGAAGGTGATGCAGTTTGCATCTTCAGACATCGTGGGTAAGCGGACGATCCTCCGAGAGCTGAATTTGCAGGCCGGAGGCGACGGTGATATTACAGCCGGTGCAAACGCCGCCGTCTCCTCCATCCAGGGCTGGCGCGAGGTGATCACTGTCTACCGCGACAACTGGGGCTGGAAGAAGCTGCTGCAGACTGTTCCGGTGGCCGGGATGTTTTTTGGCGCATTCATCAACCGTAAGGCACTGGAGGATGTGGCGGAAGCGGCACAGATGCTCTACCGTAAACGGAGAATTATGGCCCGGCTGGCCGAATTAGACAGCGAATAGCCAGGCAGCCAGGCTTATTCCGGCTTTAGCGGAATACCAGCCCTTTGCCGCCTACCGGCTTGATCTTCGTAGACTCGATACCGGCAATCAGCGGTATGGCGCGCCGTATCGCGGCTTGGGTGTCTTCAAGGGTGAGTGAGGCTGCATGGGCCTCCGGGCTGCTCCACACCTCTGTTACCCAGAGGATATCGGGCTCATTATCGGAGATATTGATAATGTACAGCTCACATTCGTCTATAGTCTCGGCAGCAGCTGCACTTTCCAGCAGAATGGCCGCCAGGGCATCGCGCTGGCCCGGTTTGGCGGTGAATTTTGCATACATTCCGAATTTACTCATGGTTCACGCTCCTATCTGCTCTCGATTTCCAGCCAGTTTTTGCGGATCAGCTTCTGGTACCAGTAATAGCTTTCTTTCGGCGTCCGTTTCTGTGTGCGGAAATCGACATGCACCAGTCCGAAGCGGCAGGAGTAGCCGAACGCCCACTCGAAGTTGTCCATCAGTGACCAGGTAAGATAACCCTTAACGTTGACCCCGGAGTCGATGGCCCGGCCCAGCTCGGTAATATGGCTCTGCAAAAAGCGGATTCTCCGCTCATCCGGCACCCGTCCGTCAATGACCTCGTCATTGTAGCAGGCGCCATTTTCGGTAATATAGATCGGCAGCGGGCCGCACAGCTCTTTTAGCCAGTTTAGGGTCAAATACAGCCCATCCGGGAAAATAAACCAGCCCTTGTCGGACTTGTCATAGCCGATGTCCACATGCTCAAGGTCCAGATAGTTATTCCCCGCTTTGTGCCGCACGATGTTGCCGCCGTAGAAATTCAGGCCCAGGAAATCAAGCTTTTGCGAAATAAGCCCCATATCTCCTGCTTCAATCACCGGCTCAGCGCCTTTGGTCTTGAACCATTCCGCCATGGCTCCGGGATATTTGCCGGCAAAGACCGGCGTTACAAACCAGGTATAGATGGAGAAAGCACGGTAGGCCGCGTCCACATCCTCCTGCTTCTGCGAGAACGGCTCGTACCAGTAAATGTCCGGCGCATAGCCGATGACACCTGCCGTACCGAGTTCCCGGAACTTGCGTACTGTAGCCCCGTGCGCTACCAGGACATGGTGAGCGACCTGGATGGCCGACTGCCAGCTCTGGATACCCGGCGCATGTCTGCCCAGCAGATGGCCGTTAATGGCGATGCACCAAGGCTCGTTGAACGTAATCCAGTGCTTGATCAAGCCGTCGAATTCCCGGAACATGGTTTCGGCAAACTGGACAAAAGCATCGATGGTATTCCGGTTCTCCCAGCCGCCCTGCTCCTGCAACGCCTGCGGCAGCTCCCGGTGGTAGAGCGTGCAGAAGGGCTCAATGCCGCAATCGAGCAGCGCTGTGACGAGTTTTTTGTAATACGCTATCCCTTTCGGATTCACTTCACCGCTGCCGGTCGGATAAATGCGCGGCCAGGAGACGGAGAAGCGGTAGGCTTTGACGCCCAGCTCTTTCATCAGCCGGATATCCTCCTCGTAGCGCTCATAGCTGTCGCAGGCCACACTGGCATCATCGCCGTTATAAATACGGCCTGGAATGGCGGCGAGCTCGTCCCATATGCTTGGCCCGCGCCCATCCTTGTCCAGGGAGCCTTCAATCTGATAGGCAGAGGTGGAGACCCCCCAGACAAAATCTTCAGGAAACTGAATAATCGTACTCACTGCAAATTCCTCCTATACTGGGCTTCCGAGCCGGTCTCTTCCCTATTTTAACAGGAAGACTCAAGGTTCTATATTCAACAGCTGCTCTGTCTTTTCCTTGATTGCAGCTGCATTTGTGGTGAATTAAAGATAAGTCCGGGTGCCGTCCGCCCTGATTCTTGCTTAATCCGGCAGGAGTTACTATGATTGAGCTATTGATGAGCAGCATCTTGTCCCTTCCATCATCAGCCGTGACAGGTGTGGAGCACGTTATGCATTCCGTCTCGCCCGGGAGGCAGGCGAAATCTTTGTGAACCGGGGACTAAAAACAACCTTTCCGGCGGAAGATAGAAATAGTCAGGCCCATTGATCTGTGATACTATTTATTTCTATATATAAGAGGGAAGTGAGCACGAATGATCAGCATTACAATTCCTGCACCGGATGTAACCATATTCAAACAGGAGAATCCTGAACTAAGCCATATTTACGGGTTTACGGACTTTCACCTGATCACACGGGAAGCAGGCGGCATCTTCATGTTCTACAATGATCAGGATGAGCTGCTGTTTGTGGGCAAAGCCAGAAAGCTTAGACCCCGGATCAAAAAGCATTTCGAAGACACTGTATCGGTAATGAAGGGGCACCGCGAAGAGGTCACCAAGATTGAAGTCTGCATCGTCGAAGATCCGGTAGACCGGGAGATTTATGAAACGTACATCGTGAACAAGCTCAAGGCGAAATACAATGTAGAGAAAGTACTGTATAAATAAGCTGTCGATGCATAAGCGTAGTCCTTTGGGGCTGCGCTTTTTGCTGTGTTTGTGTTCATAAATCGTTCCAAAGGCTTGGGTAATCCTTCCTTCACAGATAAACTGGGCCTTAGGATATATTTAACAAAGTTAGACATTAAGGCTCACTTATACACCGGGCAAATCATCTATAATAATCTCGTATATGCTCGACATTTTTTGACATTATAATGAGGTGATTTATAGATGGCTGCTCCTTTTTTCAAAAAAAGAGATGCGGTGGATAAAACGCTGAGGCCGGGCATGGTTCCAAAGATGCAAGTGGAGGAAGCCCCTCCGGAAGACGTGGACAGCTATGAGAAGAATGAGAGCCCGGCCAGCCTGATCTCAACAGGCAAGGCGCAGCTGGACAAGAAATCGCTCGATCTGATCTTTGCCGTGGAGCAGATGATCCAGGCCAGAGCGCATGCCGAGACCAATAATCATGAGCTGCAGGACCGGCTGACCCATTCCAGCGGACATGTGGAGCGGCTGAATAAGGATCTGAAGAACCTGAATAAGGTGATTGAGGACCGGGAAAAGAACATTATGGAGCTTGAGCAGAAGCTGGTGGAGAGGAATCTTAAGGTCGACCAGGTGCTCGAGGACTACCGCGAGCTGCATGCATCCTTGTCAGGCGAAATGGATGAACTGAAGAGCACGATTGATCTGGAGCAGCAAAAGTACGCCAATCTGGTGCAGAAGCATAACGAAGCCCATGCGGAAAAGCTGAAGAAGATGAACGAGCTGGAAGAAAAGATCGGAAGGCTGGAAACGGAGAACAGCCATTTAAGACAGAAGTACGAAACGGTCCGGCAGGAGAAAGCCTACCTCTCCAGCATGATCAGCGATTTCACGAACCGGATGACGGTTCCTTTTGGCGGCAGCATGCCCGCTGCAGAGCGTAATGAAGGAAACGGGGATACCTAGAGCCTATGCCGGTTCATGACATAAGCGCCACTCTGATGGTTGAGCTATTGTCGCTTGAGCACAGCCCGGATGGCTGTCAGATGGAGGTAGGTCTTACCCGCAGCGGCGGATCACATAAGAGACAAATGATAAGCATCGATGAATATACATATCTGCAACTCCTTGCATTAGGCCCTTTTGAAGGGCAGAGAGTACGGCTGTCGCTTTACACGAAGTGGGACCCGTTTCGCGGAACCCATTTCAGCAGCCTGGTCAAAATGAACCGGACATTCAGCGAAACGCTGTATTTTGCCTGTTCGGAAGGCTATACATTGCTGCTGTCTCTGCTTAATCAGCCTGAAGAGGCACCTTCCGCCGAACCAGCCCCGCAAGTGGCTGAAGTGACTGTTCCGGCAGCACCTCCGCGGCAGAAGCGCGAACGGACAGCGCTGTGGAGTTGGCCCATCCTCCTGCGGGGCCTCGTGTTCAGCTTTCTGCTGGCGGTGTTCCTCCTGCGTATGGATGGCGAGGTGGAGCTGTTTACGAACAGTGTGGAAGCGAAGCAGGATGTGTCCGCGGAAACGGCTGGACCGGGGGCGGAGGAGCGTGCACCGGCCGCTTATATTCCGGACGTCCGGCTGGCTGCTCTCCAGAGCAGACAAACGGAGGCAGGCCCGATACCAGTGGAGCCGCCTGAGCAGCCGAAGCTGTCTTATGAGGAGATTGAGCTTACCGGAGATAGCAGTGAGTACAGCCTGCCAAAAGGCTATGTCGCACTATCCTTTGATGACGGCCCGTCGCGTTACACGGAACTGCTCGTGGATATTCTCGTGAAGGCAGGCGTAGCGGCGAATTTTCTGTTCATCGGTCAGAATGTCAGCCATTATCCGGAGGCAGTCAGCTATGCGGATGAACACGGGATGCCGGTCGGCAATCATTCCTGGGACCACAGTGATCTGACCGCTAACAGTGCGGAAGAGAACCGGAATAATCTGGCGCGGGCGAGCCAGTCGCTGGAGCAGCTGATTACCGGCCCGGTCACGATCTTCCGTCCTCCTTATGGAGCGGTGAATCAGCAGCTGGCGGAAGAGGCCGGCAGACAGCACCTGAAGGTGCTGCTCTGGAACCGTGATCCGGAGGACTGGAAGGCGGACAGTCCGGAGAAGATTCTGAATTATTTCTATCATACCGAACCGTCCGGCGGCATATATCTGCTGCATGAGAAGAGCATTACGGTTCAAGTGCTGCCCGAAATCATTGCCTACCTGAAGGAAAAAGGGCTGAAATTCGCCATTTTCAAATAAGATCAGCAGGAAGAGCGTACTCTTGGCGGGGGTGCGCTTTTTTGTACGTTGGCCTGAAATTGTCATATACCGGGGCCGCAGGCGGTAATTCCCCTTGTTTTAATAAAATAAATTTGAGAGAATGAGTATTATAGACTGAACTTTAATGTTTTGAAAAGAGGATAAATAATGAATAAACAATCCATTTATGGATTAACTCTGGAGCAACTGGCGTCATGGCTGCTGGAGCACGGGCATAAGAAGTCACGCGCCTCACAGGTATGGGAGTATCTGTACCGCAAGCGGGTCACCGGCTTTGAAGGTATGTCGGAGATGAATCAAGACTGCGTCCGGCTGCTGGCGGAGCATTTTGTGTTTCAGACGATGGAAGAGCATGTGAAGCAGGAATCGGCCGACGGCACGATTAAGTTCCTGTTCCGCCTGAATGACGGCAACTTGATTGAAACTGTACTGATGCGCCAGAAGTATGGCCTGTCTGTCTGCGTGACCACTCAGGTCGGCTGTAATATTGGCTGCAGCTTCTGTGCCAGCGGGCTTTTGGCGAAGAGCCGTGACCTGTCGAGCGGAGAGATTGTGGAGCAGATTATGAAGGTCCAGCAGCATCTGGACCAGGCCGGGCTTGGACAACGGGTCAGCCATGTCGTGGTAATGGGCATCGGCGAGCCGTTCGATAATTTTACGCACCTGCTGAACTTCCTGACCACGGTCAAGGATCATAAAGGGCTGGCGATTGCGGGCAAAGGCATCACCGTCTCCACGAGCGGTCTGGCCGACAAAATCAGAGAATTCGCCGATGCCAATATGCAGGTGAACCTCGCGATTTCTTTACATGCGCCGAATAATGAGCTGCGGACCCGGATCATGAAGATCAACCGCGCGATTCCTATAGAGAAACTAATGCCGGCGATTGATTACTATCTGGAGAAGACGAACCGGCGGATTACGCTGGAGTATATTCTGCTGAAGGATATCAATGACCGCCAGGAGCATGCCCTGGAGCTGGCCGAACTGATCGGCGACCGCCGGCAGCTGGTTAATGTGAACCTGATTCCGTATAACCCGGTGGATGAGCACAGCCAATACCAGCGGACGGAGCGGGAGACGGTGCGGGCCTTTTTTGACACCTTGAAGAAGCAGGGCGTCAGCGTCAGCACCCGGCTGGAGCATGGTGTGGATATCGACGCCGCCTGCGGCCAGCTGCGCAGCAAGCAGATCAAGAAGACCAAAGCGGACACAGCGGTGGTCGGGTAAGCTGAAGCTGCTCTGTCCGGGCATCCTTGCCGGTTCCTGATTTTGTGATACAATAGCCTCAGCAGAGATTCAGGAAAAGAGGAATGCGCAGTGCTGACATTTACGAGTTACACCGCCGAGAATATTAAAGACCCTTTTGGTATTCTGAGCGGCAAACGATATGAGTTCGTCGTCAATCTGGATGTGCCGGAAGAGGACGAGTTATACGAAGAGAACGGCGTATCTGCCCGGGCAGTGATCAAAGTCGAAGAAGGAGACGTTAAGGTAGTCTCTTGCGATCTGCTGGAAACGGCGACCGGCAAGCTGCTGGAGTTTGATCTGGAAGAGGACGAGGAAGCTGAGCTGGCTCAGTTCTGCAAAGAGCATCTGCCGGAATAACGGAACACAAGGAAGCCCCGGGATAAGCACGTTAACCCGGGGCTTTTTGCTATATAGATAGGCGGATATTACAGGCAGCTGCTGACATAATAATGAATCTGCTTGTTCCACCAAGGCCAGTCATGGTTCACATCATGGCCCCAATAGTCAATTCGTGCAGGAATGCCCTTGCGCTGCAGCAGGTCCTGGAGCAGACGGGTCTCATGAAGCATCTCGTCTTCATAGGCTCCTTGTCCGACACAGAGGATGATCTGGCTGCTGCGGTATTGACCCAGATAATGCTCATCATTCAGGCCGGGCAGGTAGTGGAGCGGAGAATTGAAGTAGACGTTCTCGCTCATATAGTCCCCGAAGAAATAATAGGTGGAATAGACGCCGCTCAGGGCGATTAAGGTATCGAAAAACTGCGGATAACGGAAAAAGAAGCCGGCGCTGTAGTACGCGCCCATGGAGCAGCCGGAAATAAGGATTTTCTGGTCGTCCCCGCCATTGTTCCCTTTGCTCTCATGAAGAATGCCGGGAATCAGCTCCTGCGTAATGTACTTGTCGTACTGTTCATGCCGGATGGCCTTGTCCTCATGGTTCCAGTGGGTGGAGAAAAAGGTCTCTTCGTCGATGCTGTCGCAGGCCCAGATCTGCAGCTTACCGGCCTCGATGAACCCGGAGAGCGTTTCAATCATCCCGGAATCCTCGTATTGATAGAATCTGCCGAGCGAGGTGGGGAAGACAAGCATCGGTTTGCCGGCGTGGCCGTATACTTTATACTCCATGTCCCTCTGCAGGTGACGGCTGTATTCCTTGCGGTAGCTTGTCTTCATCCATTAACACATCCTATCCCTCTACTTGTTGTATATACCTTACGATTTCCCTGACATCTTCTAAGGATGGAGAACGGAACTGGTAGGCGCTGTTGCCCATCGCTCTGCTGAATACCTCTTCGATCTCGGCGTAATTCACAATCTTCGCGCCGTAGGTGCGGTAGATGTCTTCATGGCTGTGCGTGTAAGGCTTGTGCTGCTTGCGGCTGGCATAGCCGGTATAATATTTGCCTTCATAAGGGCCGCCGACCTCATTATTTGCGATCATACCCGCCCATTCTTTATACACATCGATATCATATGAGAAGTTAATGGCATCGGTCATCCACGCGCCGGGCGGACGCATATTCACCTCTAGCGCGATGATCCGGCCGTCCTTATTCGACTTGAACAGTTCGATATGGAAGAACCGCTCCCGGATGTCAAAAGCCTTCAGGATACTCCGTCCGGCCTCCTCGACCTCAGGACTGATCTCCTTCAGGCAGAAATAATAGAGATGGTTATCGGTGTTGACCACTTCCATGACGCTGTTCTCGAACAGATGGCTGACGGCAAACCGCACTTCCCCGTTAATATCCACCAGCCCGTCATAGGTGAGAATCACCCCGTCAATGAATTCCTCAATAATGAAGGAGACATCCGCAGGCTTCGTATCAAAAAAAAGCTGCAGCTCTTCCTCATTGCTGATTTTGTAAGTATTGCTGGCTCCGGAACCGAGGTCCGGCTTCACCACCAGCGGGAATCCGGCACTGCGGATGAATTCGTCTACACTGTCGCGGGTAGTTCCGGTAGAAAACTGGACGGTGCTTACCCCGCTTTTGCGGAAAAACTCTTTCATCTTGGACTTCTGTTTCAGGTTAGCGACGAAATCGTTCTTCGTGCCGTAAATGTTGAAATCGGTCCGGATATTTGCGTCCTGCTCCAGCCAGTATTCGTTCAGCGACTCGAAGCGGTCGATTTTGCCGTATTTATGGGTGAAATAGCCGACGGCCCGCAGAATCTCCTCATAATTTTCCAGATCAGAGACCTTGTAATATTCCGTAAGCGCGAGCTGCAGCTTGTCCTCTAAATGGGCATATTCGGCGTCACCAATCCCGAGTACGATGACCCCCTGGCGCTGCAGCTGGGTACAGAAATCAGCACTGTTCTTAGGGAAATGAGGGGAAAAGAAAACAAAGTTAATAGGGATCAGCCCCTTTGGCTAAAATGTAATTCCGAGTCGAACCGTATGATTAATTTAATCTAATCTACCAGCTGGATCTACTTTCGTCAATCCTTTTAAGGGGGGGGATGCTACTCCGTCAGCTTACGGTTAAGTTTGGCCAGCAACGTGCGGAACGTTTGGCATTCCTCAGGTGACCAATCTTCGAAAATCTCCTCATACCGCTGCAGGCGGAGCCGCCGGGCATTGGCCAGGGTCTGCGCCCCAAACTCCGTAATCTGAAAATAGCTTGATCTTCCATCCTGCGGATCAGGAATCCGCACGACAT
>NZ_LN831199.1:405545-413677 GCF_001368795.1 Paenibacillus ihuae | reverse complement strand
GAGCTCTTCGGCCAGCGCCTTAACACCAGTCTTATCGTGCCTGGAGAGATAATGGAGCAGCGTGTAGGACGAGCGGTCCAGTCCGCCATGTTTCTTGTCCAGCGTGGAACGGCGTATCAGGGTCATCATCTCATTGTTAAGGGCATCAAGATTTTTTTCATCCATTGGATTATTCAGTCCTTTGTTCAATACTCTTCTCCATAGTATAAGTGAAAATACAGGCGCACGGTTAAAAATGGCCGGCTGCTTTGAAAGTGCCATGAAACAAGTCACATTGACTTTCAAATCAATAGTTGTATAATACACATATATTATTGATTGTATTATACACCTATTTGATATAGAAAGTTGAAGTGAACCCATTGAATCAGCAAAAGGCAAATGCTTCATCGTTCTGGCTTATTATACTGGCGATATTTTTCGGCAATTTTATGGCGATCCTGAGCACGACGACCATTAATGTGGCCTTTCCGGTATTTCTGAAGGATTTTCATGCGGAAATCAGCACCGTCCAGTGGATGATTACCGGTTATCTGCTGGCTACTGGAGTTGTGGCTCCGGTTGTCGGCTATTTTGGCGACAAGTGGAGCTACAAATATTTGTACGTGTTTGCCTTGTCGGGCTTTACCCTCTTCTCCGGACTATGTACCGTATCCTGGAGTATTCATTCACTCATTACCTTCCGGATTCTCCAAGGGGTATTCGGGGGGCTGATTATTCCTACGACCATGACCATGATTTATCAGTTCATCGCCAAGGAGAAGCAGGCCTTTGCCATGAGCCTGTGGAGTCTGTCTTCCATGCTGGCTCCGGCATTCGGACCCACGCTGGGCGGCTGGCTGACCGGCTACTTCGGCTGGGAGTCCCTGTTCCTCATTAACCTGCCTATAGGGATTATTGCTATTGTAGTAGCCCTTAAATGCCTGCCCTTCCAGCGGAGCGCCGGTGTGTCCAAGAGCTTTGATCTGCCGGGTTTTGTAACGGTTATTCTCAGCAGTGCCTTCATTATTCTGGCCTTTAATAAAGGGAACGCCTGGGGCTGGACCTCCTGGAAGACGCTCTCGCTGCTGGTTACCGGGTGCATCACCCTGGCTTATTTCATCCGCAGAGAGCTGTCCCTGAAGGAGCCGCTGCTGAACCTGACCGTCTTCCGGCAGAACCGCTTCACGTACAGTCTGATCATTAACTGCATCATCACCGTCGCCCTCTATTCGGGGACGTTCCTGATTCCGGTCTTCCTGCAGGATATCCAGCAGTCTACTCCGTTGAAGACAGCTCTGGTGCTGCTGCCCGGCTCCATCGCCATGGCGGTATTATCGCCCGTGGTCGGCAAGCTGTATTCCAAGGTCGGCCCATTCTGGCTGATTCTCGGCGGTATTCTGCTGCTTAGCCTTTCAACCTGGGAGCTCAGCCACATTACAATGGCGGCTACACATACGTATATTGCCCTGTTGATGACGCTGCGCAATGTAGGGATCGCCCTGGCCTTTATGCCCGTGACTAATGCCGGGATGTCTGCCGTGCCCAAACAGATTACCGGGCATGCCTCATCTGTGACAAACTGGGTCCGCCAGGCGACGGGCGCACTATCCATTGCAGTGTTCAGCTCGCTGCTGTCCTCGCGGTCCCTTGTGCATCTGAAGGAACTGAGAGGTGATTCAGCTTCTGCTGCCGGCTCCATGCTGAAAGCGCAGGGAATGACAATGAGTGTGCAGGACATCTTCCTCATTGCCACGGTGGTCGGCCTGCTCGCCATTCCGCTGACCTTCCTGCTGAGAACAGGCCGGGGACATGGGGGAGCAGCCGCAGAGAAATCTGCTTCCGCCAAGCAGGAAGTGAAGGTGTAAAGAAGAATAAAGGGTATCCGAAAACAACAGCCTCTTCCGGCCCTGACGGGCGAAAGAGGCTGTTGTTGCAGCTGAGAGCTAATGAACGTTGAGCTAGGGATATTATAGTAGGAAGTTTAACGCAGAACAATTTTATATTGGGATTCGAGATATTGGTGGATCCTCTGGAAATCGGCGGCATTCAGATCAACCAGCCGCTTATTCTGCTCCCGTCCCAGAATGATTCCGATGGTTTGTGCTGCAAGAGCCGTAGTGGCCATGATCCGTGCACTGCCGTAGGCCTTGATGCTGGCGCCGACATTTTTTCCGGTAACAATCACATTGTCATAGGATTTCAGCTGGAATGAGCGCAGCGGGAGGCCATAACGGTCCGGTTTGCCGAAACCGATCCCCTTAGGAATATTCCGGGTTCCCTGCAGGTCGATGGAATAACCGCCAAGGCTGACATTATCCCAGAACATCCGTCTGGACATCACATCAGCATATTCCAGTACATACTTGGTCTCATAGCGGTTATAGTCGCGGATATATAGATACTCGGGAAATCCGTTCAGTTCGGCCTTGGCAAATCCGGGAATGTTGCTGCGCAAGAAGCTTAGGATAAACGGGGCCTCCGCTTTTGCCTTACTGATGGCCATTTCTACCGATTGGGGATTGGAGGGATCTACGTCGTATATAAGCAGGCCGTTAATGATGACTTGGCCGTTTTTTTGATAGGTGGCATTGAGTCCGCGCAGCTTCAGAAGCTTGTCCTTGGTTATATATTTGTTGGTAACATTGCTGAAGCCGGTAGCAAAATGCCAATCAACGTAGGTGTTGGGGCCGTATTTCTTACGGACATTGGTTAAAGGATAATCCTCAAGAATACTCTGGTGCAGCTTGGCCCAGTCCACATTCCTAAAATTAAGCATATAGGTTGCGGCCATATAGTCCGGCTTTTTGCCGTTATAAATGGTTTCCATCCCCGGAATCCGGGCTTCACCGAGTCTTGCGCTTAACGCGGCGTAATCGGTATTCTCCACCCAGTAACGGGCTTGAATCGTATGCTTAACACCGTCTTTGCCGTAGTAGACGAGGGAGTTCATTGTTTTGCTTTTACCCAGAGGCTCTGTACTAACGGCGTCAATGACGATACTGCTCTTCAAGGGAATCCCCTTGATCAGCTGGTCGTAATAGCGGTTGAAATCCGTGGCTTTGCGGATGGTACCGGCCTTATAGCTATTCATAAGGTTCTTAATTTCTCCCTGCACGAGGCTCCGCTGCTTATTGTCGTTCACATCATCCAGGAAGAACATTTGTCCCTGGATCAGCTCGCCGCCGGGTTTGCTACGGGGATCAAGGATTAGAACTTTTAATCCGGTCTTGCAGGCTTCACGGGCAAGCAGCACCCCTTGGATCTCACTCCCGATCACCACGACATCATAGGCTGGTGTTCCGGCAGGAGCTGCCTCTGCCCGGGCTGCGGGAAAGGATAAGTTCATAAGCGGCAGAAGGAGTGCGGCGATCAGACATGCTTTCATGACATTGAATCCTTTGTGTAAAGTTAACATTAGAATTTTGGACTCCTGACTGTATTAGATGTGTAACCACAATATTTTATATGATTTGGAATTTTTAGCCTGTATCAAAAGTGTGGCGTTTATCCGCGGCATCCACTTATTTTTTTCGCATGTTTAGGAAATATGGGGTAGAATACAATAAAGCAGGCAAAAATAGGAGTTGTGAAACATGTCCAATGAAGAAGTATTCTTGACCAAAGAAGGGTTGGCCAAGCTCGAGGAAGAGCTTAGGGAGCTCAAGGAAGTAGGGCGCAAAGAGCTTGCGGCCCGGCTTAAGCTGGCGATCAGCTATGGCGACCTGAAGGAGAACAGCGAATACCACTCGGCCAAGGAAGATCAGTCATTCATGGAGACCCGCATCATGATTCTGGAGAAAATGCTGACTAAGGCACAGATCGTTGATTCCAGCAGCATGGATCTGAGTGCAGTGAGCGTAGGCTCCATCGTAATTCTGAATGATGTGGAATACTCGGAAAGAATCGAATATAGAGTGGTGGGACCGGCTGAGGCCGATGTGCTGGATAACAAGATTTCGTACGAAAGCCCGCTGGGCAAAGAGCTTATCGGTAAAAAAGTTGGCGATATTATCAGCGTTAATGCTCCAATGGGCGTCATTAAATATGAGCTGCTGGAGATCAAAGCACTGTAATTAAAAAATCCCTGTTTCCGGGCCAATTGCCGGGGAACAGGGATTTTTTCTATATATAAGCTCCTAAACCATACGGTGTCCGCCATCCACATGCAGCACCGTGCCTGTTACAAATCCGTTATGTGCTGCCATAGGCATTGTCTATCAAGCATATTGTTTCCATATCTTAGACGGCTCCTGTTTACGGAGATATAGTAGGGATTAACTATAGAACAGAGGAGTCCTGGCCCGTGATTCATAGCGTATTGTCGACTTTAGTAGAGGTCATTGTGCCGCTGTCCATTCCCGTTACCGCCGGTGCGCTGCTGGGCCGTTACAAGAATTTAGATACCAAGCCGCTGCTGACGCTTTATCTGTATTTTTTGAGCCCGGCGATCATTCTGGATACGCTGGCTAAGGCTGAGATTTCCCTTGATGATGTTTATAAGACGCTTGCCTTTGCGCTGCTGAACTTGCTGTTCTTATGGATCGTGGCAGTATTGCTCGGCCGGATCCTGAGACTGGCTCCGCCGGAGGCAGCCGGACTGACCCTGATCTCCACCTTTACCAACAGCGTGAATTACGGGCTGCCGCTTGTACTGCTGGCCTTCGGCCAGCTGGGGCTCGACAAGGCATCCGTTTATGTCATCGCCCAGATGGTCATTGTCAATACGATCGGCGTGTATTTCGCCGCCAGATCGCAGTTTAATGTCCGCAGCGCCGTGAAATCGGTGTTCGCCCTGCCAGCCATCTACGCGGCGATTCTGGCTTTTCTGCTGCGGGCGCTCGGCCTGCAGCTGCCGCATGAGCTGGCCACAGGGGTGTCCATGGTGGCCGGGGCGTATTCGCCGGTGGTCCTGGCAATCCTCGGTGCCCAGATGGTCAAGGTCAGGCTGCCCACACGGAGCGCAATGTGCAGCTTGCCTTCTGGACGGGCCTGACCGTCCGCCTGCTGCTGGCTCCGCTGATCGCCTTGCTCGTCCTGCTCCTGCTGAATATCACCGGCACGCTGTTTTCGGTGCTGCTCATCCTGGCTTCCATGCCGGTCGCCGTCAATTCCGTCGTGCTGGCTGAACGCTTCGGCAGCTCGCCTTCGCTGGTCTCGCGCTGTATAGTCTGGACCACGCTGGCTTCCTTCCTTGTGCTGCCGGTGCTGATTGCCGCGGTAGGCAGTGTCTGAGCTGCCTACAGGCAAGTACGACAAACAAAGCCCCTCCTTCTCTGTGAGAAAGAGGGGCTTTGTGGCCATCAGAAATTGAAATTGCCGGGTTGGAGCAGCGGATCTTAATCCGGGCTGCCTTCGGTGACCTGAATCGTGAAGACAAACGCCGCGCCCTGCTCCATATCCGGCCGGGCGTAGATGGTACCGCCCATCAGCTCCACCAGCATTTTGCAGATCGAGAGCCCAAGGCCCGTCCCCTTGAACTTGCGGTCAATGGTCGCGCCGATCTGGGTGAAGGGCTGGAACAGATATTTCATTTTGTCAGCGGGGATCCCGATGCCTGTGTCCTCAATGACGAATTCCAGCTGCAGCACGCCATCCAGCACCTGTCTGAGGCCCGCATGGACCTTCACACTTCCGCTGGAAGTGAATTTAATCGCGTTACCGATCAGATTGTTGAGTACCTGTCTAATCCGGTTGGGGTCACCGACCAGCAGGTCCGGAATATTCGGGTCAATGAACATTTCCAGCTGCAGGTTGCGTTCCATGGCCAGCGCTCTGAACAGGTCGATCGTTTCCTTGAGGCAGGAGCGGAAGTTGAACAGCTCGTAGTCCAGCTCCATTGTGCCGGATTCAATCTTCGTGAAATCAAGAATGTGGTTGATGACAGACAGCAGCGCATGACCGCTGGTATGAATGATTTCAGCCATCTCCAGATCATCCGGCGCCAGCTCCGAGGTTCTCAGCACATCCGACATTGCGATAATGCCATTGAGCGGGGTGCGGATTTCATGGCTCATCATGGCGAGAAAGCCGCTTTTGATCCTTAGGGCAAGCTCAGCCGTCTCCTTCAGTTCCGTGAGCACGGTATTGGCCGACTCCAGCTCCTGCGATTTAATCTGCAGCTCTTTGCGGGTCTGGTACAGGCGGACGAAGCCGTCGATCTTGCTTTTCAGGACAAGGGGATGGAAGGGCTTCGTCAGAAAATCAATTGCTCCGGCTGAATAGGCCATCATATAGTTCTCCAGCTCAGAGGTAAGTGCGGTTAGAAAAATAATCGGGATATCCTGCGATTTTTTGCGCATTTTTATCCGTTTGGCCGTTTCGAAGCCATCCATGTCCGGCATCAGCACATCCATAATAATTAGCGCGAATTCCTGCTCCAGCAGGCATTTCAGGGCATCCATCCCGGAGGTTGCGCCAATCAGCTGATAGGGTGTGTCCGCGAGCAGGGCCTGAATGGAGAGAAATTCATCCGGCCGGTCGTCTACAAGTAAAATATTTACAGGATATTCCATAGTTCCTCCCACCGAGTCAAAATGTTCTGTAGGTCCGTTGCTGTGCTCCGGCAGTTACTGAATTAACCATACCTTGAGCACAGTGACCAGCTGTGTAGTGTTTATCGGCTTGGAGATGTAGTCGGAGGCACCGGCCTGCAGGCATTTGATCCGGTCCTCCTCCAAAGCACGCGCGGTCAGGGCTATAATTACCACCTGGTCATACTCGGGCCTTAAGCGGATATGCTTCATCGTCTCGTACCCGTCCATTTCCGGCATCATAATATCCATGAATACAAGCTGGGTTTCCGGATGCTGCTCCAGATGCTCCAGCGCTTCCCGGCCGTTCTGGGCAAAGCTGATCTCCATATTATAGCCTTCAAGCACACTCGAGAGCGCAAAGATATTACGCATATCATCATCCACGAGCAGAATGCTTTTCCCGGCAAAGGCGGCCTCCGGGTTATGCAGCTTCTCGATCAGCAGCTGTTTGTCCGGCGGCAGGTCGGCATGCTTGCGGTGCAGGTATAGCGCGGTTTCATCGAAGAGCCGCTCCATCGAACGCACATTCTTGATCACAATGCTCTCGGCGTAATGCTTCAGCCGCTGCTCGTCGGTCTTGCTGAGATCTTTTCCGGTATAGATAATGACCGGCAGGGTCTGCAGCTTGCGGTTGGTTTTGACCTGCTCGAGCAGATCAAAGCCGCTGATGTCGGATAAGCCCAGATCCAGCACCATGCAGTCAAAATGGTGGCTGCTCAGCTGCTCCATGGCTTCCCGCCCGGTACCGACGGCGACAATGCGCACATCGGGATGCGCGATGAACTCCACAAGGCTGCTGCGCAGCAGCTGGTTGTCCTCTACGATCAGCAGGCTTTTGACCGGACGCCGGATATACGTCTCAATCTGCAGGAAGGAAGCTTCCAGCTCGGCCTGATCGCTCGGCTTCTTCCAAAAGGAGAGGGCGCCCATCGCCAGGCTCTGCTGGTTCTCTTCGGTGGTTGAGATGACGTGCACCGGAATGTGGCGCAGCTCCGGCCGGCTCTTCAGCCGGCTGATGATCGACCAGCCGTCAAGAACGGGGAGGTGCAGGTCGAGCAGAATCGCATCCGGTTTGTAGGCATGGGCCAAAGCGAGACCCTGGTCGCCCTGGAAGGCCACAATCGCCTTGAAGCCCCTGCTGCGGGCCAGCTTCAGCAGAATCGCCGCGAATTCGGCATCCTCTTCGATAATCAGAAGCAGAGTGTCACCGCTAACGAGATTATTCCGGTCATCGTCCATTTCAGCGAACTGCAGCAGCTTCGGATTGGAAATCGAAATGTCCGGTACGAAGGACTCGCGGAAAGCAGAGTGGTCATTGACCTCAGGTTCCTGGTCAATGATCTCCATAGGGACCGCAGCTGCGAAGGAGGCGGCTACCTGGGCAAGGGCATTCTCATCAGGCAGCGCAGCGGGGATGGTCAGCGAGAAGGTGCTGCCCTTGCCTTCCAGGGAGTCGACCTCGATTCTTCCGCCGAGCAGGGTAGCCAGCTCACGGCAGATGGTGAGGCCCAGGCCCGTTCCGCCGTACTTGCGGCTGGTTGTGCCGTCGGCCTGCTGGAAGGCCTCGAAGATGCTGTCCAGCTTGGACGGAGCAATGCCGATCCCGGTGTCGCTGAC
>NZ_LN831199.1:403141-405519 GCF_001368795.1 Paenibacillus ihuae | reverse complement strand
GTCGCTGACCGAGAAGATCACTTCATCGCTGCTTGGGCGGATCGACAGGGAAACAGAGCCCTGTTCGGGAGTGAACTTCAGAGCGTTCGACAGCAGATTGTTAATGATCTGCTGGAGCCGGTGGCCGTCGGTCATGAGATGCTCCGGCAGTCTGCTGTCACAATGGACGTCAAAGCGGATATTCTTTTTCTTCGCCTGCTGCTCGAACCGGCGGAACAGATGAGTGCTGACATCATGCAGCGCGACGGGCTCCAGCACAGGCGTCATTTTGCCGACCTCGAGCTTCGCCAGATCGAGAATCTCATCGATCAGCTGCAGCAGATCCTTGCCGGCCGAGAAGATGGTATGCACGTATTCAAGCTGTTTTACACCGAGATTACCTTCCTTGTTCTCAGCCAGAATCTGTGACAGGATCAGCAGGCTGTTCAGCGGTGTACGCAGTTCATGCGAGACATTGGCAAGGAACTCCGACTTGTATTGTGCGGCCATGAAGATCTCTTCCGCCTGGGCTTTGATCTCGGCTTTCTGCTGTTCGGTAAGCTTCATCTGCTGCTGCAGATGACTGTTGGAGACGGCTAATTCTTCGGTTTGCGCCAGCAGCTCCTGGGTCTGGGCCTGCAGCTCTTCCTTTTGGTCCTGGAGCTCATTCGTCTGGGCCAATAGCGCGTCGGCCTGCTCCTGAATCTCCTCTTTCTGCCGTGCGGTCAGCTCCATCTGCTGCTGCAGATTATTGTTGGAGGTAGCCAATTCCTTGGTCTGTGCCTGCAGCTCCTCGGTTTGCGCCAGCAGTTCTTCTGTCTGCGCCTCCAGCTCCTGGGTCTGGGCCTGCAGCTCCTCGGTCTGCGCCTCAAGTTCATCCTTCTGCATTTGAGTTTCACTGAGCAGTTCTTCTATACGGGCGACATGGGCCAGTGTGTTGATCAGAACCCCCATATTCTGGCCGGTCCGCTCGATGAGTTGCAGCTCCTTATCGGCCAGTTCTTTCATCAGGGCCAGTTCAACCACGGCGACTACCTCGGTCTCATAAAGTACCGGCAGCAGAATCAGTGTGGAGGGGACTGCTTCGCCCAGTCCGGAGTGAACCCTGATGTAATTCTCCGGCAGATTGTGCATCACGATCATTTGCCTGTCAACTGCGCATTGACCAACCAGTCCGCTGCCCAGCCCGAACGGTTCAAGGTTCACGGAGGCTTCATCAAAAGCATAGCCGGCCTTGAATTGCAGCTGGTTATGCTGCACCATGTACACCGCCCCGTAGCTTCCGCCGACAGCAGACGCCAGCCGGCCGATGAAGATGCGTGCCGCCGTCTGCAAGTGCACGGAGCCCTGAAGCATCAGGGCCATTTCCGACACCTCGGTATTGATCCAGGCCTGTTCTTCAGCCTTCAGCCGCAGACTGCGTTCTTCCTCCGTCTTGTGGTGCAGATCAATTCCAAGGGTATAAAAGGACTGTGCCAGCTGTCCCAATTCATCATTACCGGCAGCGGCCTTGCCCGAGGAATCAAGTGTGCCTTGGGCGATATCCTGCGATATTGTCAGGATCCTGCCGATACCGCGGGTTAAACTCCGGTGAATGCGAACCAGGAAGAAAGTGCTGAGCAAAATACCTGCTGTACCCGCCACTAAAGACAGATAGAGCGGAACTCCTTCCAGATAGATAATAGATATAGTAATCATACTGCCAAGCAGCAGTATAGAAGCGAGTGCCGCTAACTCAATCTGTTGTTTTATTTTCATGCTACTCCGCCTTTATATCGCTAGTTTTACTAATTATACTTTTAATAGAGAAGCGGTGATAGGGCAAACGGGGGCAAAAGGCCGGTTAAACCATAAATTAGTATGATTTTCGGCATTCACAGCAGTTTTCTTCAGTTTTATTATTGTCCGGCTGCCGGTTGTGAAAGAAAATATATGTATCTCATGAAAAATTGTCATTAAATGCTGAAATTTTTCATGAATTTATGCTTGTAAGGAGCGTACAGAGCGTGTAAGATATACAAAGGTTTTAATCGGATTATTCATATAACAACTCATATAATCTTGGGAATATGGCCCATAAGTTTCTACCGGATAACCATCGTAATTGTCCGACTATGAGTGAAATAGCGCATCTAGGGTTCCGTTTTCTATGCCGCGCGGCGGCATTGGAAGGGCTGGTCCGAGCGATGCGGACACTGCGATGTGTTACACCACTTAGGGACAAAAGCCCAGAAGGACAGATTCACTTGAGAGAAACGCTCAAGTGAATCTGTCCTTTTTTTGTTTCAGTAAGGAATTGGGCGGGAAGAACCTTGAAGGAGAGAAGCTGCTGTTATGAGAGTATTAGAGGAACGTATTAGAGAAGAAGGCCTGATTCTGTCGGAGACTGTACTGAAGGT
>NZ_LN831199.1:389030-403115 GCF_001368795.1 Paenibacillus ihuae | reverse complement strand
TTTAGAGGAACGTATTAGAGAAGAAGGCCTGATTCTGTCGGAGACTGTACTGAAGGTAGACTCGTTTCTGAACCACCAGGTGGATACAGAGCTTGCCCTGCAAATCGGGCAGGAGTTCAAGACGGTCTTTGGACATTTGCCGGTTACAAAGATCTTAACCGTGGAGGCCAGCGGAATCCAGTTCGCCATGGCAGCGGGGATTGCGCTGGGCGTTCCCTTTATTTATGCCAAGAAAAAGAAGGCTGTTACCTTGTCAGAAGATGTGTATTCGGCACCGGTTCATTCGTTTACCCGTCAGGAAGACTATCTGATCAGCATTTCACAGAAATATCTGGGGCCGGAGGACAAGGTGCTGATCGTTGATGATTTCCTCGCTACCGGGGCTGCGCTGGTCGGACTGGCTGATATTGTTAAGGAATCAGGGGCACAGCTGCTGGGCGTGGGCTGTGTGATTGAGAAGAGCTTTCAGGAAGGGCGGAGCCTGCTGGAGAAGAGAGGCATTCCGGTGCATGCACTGGCACGCATCTCTTCCATGGCTCCGGGAGAAGTTCATTTTGTCGCTAATGAAGAGCAGATTAAGGAGAGTGCGGGATGTTAAGTAAGCAAAAGGTATTCGCCCTGGGATTACAGCATGTGCTGGCGATGTACGCGGGGGCGGTCATTGTACCGCTGGTTGTAGGGGGCGCACTGAATTTAAGCGCAGCGCAGATGGCTTATCTGATTGCCGCCGATTTATTCACCTGCGGGTTGGCCACATTACTGCAGGTAATCGGCAGTAAACACTTCGGCAGCGGCCTTCCTGTCGTGCTTGGCTGCACATTTACTGCGGTCAGCCCGATCATTGCGATTGCTTCGGGGTCTAACCTGGCGACGGCTTATGGTGCGATTATTATATCCGGACTGTTTGTTGTGCTGGCAGCCCCGGTTTACGGAAAGCTGCTGAAGTTCTTCCCAACGGTAGTCACCGGATCTGTGGTGACGATCATCGGACTGTCGCTCATTCCGGTAGCGATGAACAATGTGGCCGGCGGGCAGGGCAGCCCCGATTTCGGACAGCCCCGCAATTTGTTGCTGGCCTTGATCACGCTGCTGGTTATCCTTGTGGTGAACCGGCTGGCTACAGGCTTCCTGCGTTCCGTTTCCGTGCTGGTAGGCCTCGCTGTCGGTACGGCAATCGGCTACTTCTTCGGTCTGGTCGATTTCGCTGCCGTGGGCACGGCCTCTTACGTCAGTATTGCCCAGCCTTTCTATTTCGGCTGGCCGCAGTTTAGTGTGACGGCAATTTTCACGATGATAATTGTCAATATCGTCTCGATGGTCGAATCGACCGGTGTGTATTTCGCGGTCGGCAAGGCTACGGATCAGAAGGTGGAGGATAAGCAAATCGTGAACGGCCTGCGCTCTGAAGGGCTGGCGATCATGCTGGGCGGGCTGTTCAACGCTTTTCCGTATACGGCGTTCTCCCAAAATGTCGGCCTCTTGTCCCTGACCCGTGTCAAGACACGCAATGTGATCTTCGCGGCAGGCGGAATTATGGTTGTGCTGGGTCTGCTGCCTAAGCTGGCTGCGCTGACAACCGTTGTTCCTAATGCGGTGCTGGGCGGTGCAATGATCGTGATGTTCGGGTCCGTTGCCGCTTCCGGGATGTCTATTCTGTCCGAGGTGGATCTGCGCAAGGACGGCAATCTGCTGATTGCCGCCTGCAGCATTGCCGTTGGCTTAGGTTCCGCAGTACTGCCTTCCATGTTTGACCAGCTGCCGGAATTCGCCAGAATGCTGCTGCAAAACGGTATCGTTTCGGGATCGCTGACAGCGATTATTCTAAACATCTTTTTATCCAAGACCCAGGATCATACCGTTGCTGCAGCCTCTCCGGCGCCTGCCCAAGAGATGCAATAAAATCTTCCAAATCCAATCTATAATAAGTTTGACTGCCGATTCCGAAATAAGTGGGAATCGGTTTTTTTCTTTATTTACGAAAGTATTCCAATGTATAATTTTCACACGAGCCAGAAAGGGGCAGAGAATATGAAGAAATATTGGCTGAGCATACTGGCCAGCCTGCTGCTGGTATGCATAGTGCCGCTGTTCTCCATCCTTCAGAATGTTATGGTTAAGCAGGATATACCCGTTTCTAGGCAGGGTGTGATCGATCTGCGGGAATGGGATTTTCAAGAGGACGGTGCCGTGAAGCTGAACGGGGAATGGGAGTTTTACCGTGGCAGGCTGCTGACACCGGATGATTTTCATTCAACGCATGCGGACGGGACGGCTCCCTCTGTGTCCACGATGATTAATGTGCCGGAGAAATGGAATACCTACATATTAGATACAGATAAAAGTCAGGCAAAAGGATACGCCACCTACCGTCTGCAGGCGAGGGTTTTCGGCGGTCAGGATATTATATACGGCTTGCGGACGCTTAATATCCGGACAGCTAGCAGAGTATTTCTGAACGGACAGGAGATCGGCAGAAGCGGTCTTCCTGCAGTAACCCCGTCACAGGGGAAAAGCAACAACATTCCCTACATGGGATTTGCCGCAGTCGACGGCGATAAACTGGAAGTTATTGTGCAGGTGGCGAATTATAATTATTCTTCCGGCGGGATTGTCCAGCCGATCATCCTCGGTGACCAGTCAACGATCCTGAAGCACCGGGAATTTGCCCTGTTTGTGGACGGGGCAACACTGTTCGGTTTTTTTGCGCTTGCCTTGTTTCTGCTGATGTTCTCCAGGGTAAGGGCGAGCCGGGGAATTACGCTGTACCTGGGATTGTTCAGCCTAGCGGCTCTTGTGTACATTCTGACGCACGGAGAGAAATTGATTTCCGCTGTAATGCCCGGCCTGCCTTATGAAATTGTGCTGAAGCTGCAGCTCGCCTCCTCCACACTTGTCTATTACTATCTGCTCAGATACGTAGCTAACTCGATCAACTATCCGATGCCTCAAGCGGTTATGAGAGCCTCCAAAGCGATTACTTCCGTGCTGCTGCTGATTGCAGTGTTCGTTCCGGCACAGTACTTCAGTTATCTGGAGGGGATGCTGCTAACTTGGGGTGCAGTTTCTATAAGCTTTGTGCTCTACTCGATGGTAGTCGGAACAAGGCAAAATCCGAAGAACATGTTCCTGATGATGGTCAGTATAGAGAGTCTGAGTGTAGTCATCATTTATTATCTGGCCAGTGTCTGGAACCTGTTGTTCCACTATTACGTGCTGTCCTATGAAATTTTTCTGTTCGGATTTCTTCAAGCCATTATGATGGCCCGCCAGTATGCCGCTTCCTTCCTGGAAGTGGAGCAGCTCTCCCGCAGGCTGCTCACGCTGGACGGGCTGAAGGATGAGTTTATGGGAGCTACCTCACGTGAATTGCGCAGACCCCTGCAGGGGATTGTGAACATTGCGCAGACGCTTGTGGCAGGGGCGGCAGGCCCGTTAAACGCCAAACAGAACGAACAGCTGTCAATGGTGGTCTCCACCGGCAAGAGGCTGTCCGCATTGATCAATGACATGGCGGATTTCGCCAAGCTGAACCACGGGGATCTATTCCTGCAGCGGGAGGCTGTAGACCTGCGGAGCGTAGCTTCTTCTGTCATCGAGGTTACCCGTCATGTGACGGGCAATCCCAAGCTTAACTTCAGGCTGGAGCTGCCGGATGAACTTCCGCTGCTAGAAACAGATGAACAGCGTCTGGCGCAAATTCTGTTCAATTTACTGGCAAATGCCCTAAATTATACCCATCAGGGTGTGATAACTGTGTCGGCAAAGGTTATAGAAGATTATGTGGTTATTCAGGTAGCTGATACCGGGGCAGGAATCGCGCCGGAACGCCTGCGGACGCTCTTTGATGCCTTTGATCCGCAAGGCGCCGCAGCCCAGAAAATGTACCGTGAAAACGGTCTGGGCCTCAGCATTACCCAGAAGCTGGTGGAGCTGAACGGTGGAAGGATCGAGGTGCATTCCACCCTGGGAGAAGGGACGGTGTTCCGTTTTACCCTGCCGGTCCTGAAAGACCGGACGGCATTTCCCGCTCAGGAGTATCTGGAGATTACAGGCTGGGAAACAGCAGCCACGGCGCAGCTGGAAGAAGATCCGCTTGGACGGATTTCGGAAGGGGAATGCTGCACTATCCTTGTTGTTGATAATGATCCTGTTAATCTGCAGGTGCTTTCCAATGCGCTCCGGCTGGAGAAGCATCAGGTAATTACGGCTGTCAGCGGCCCTGAAGCACTAATGATTATGCAGGAGCAGCCTGACCTTGATCTGGTTGTCATGGATTGGGCTATACCGGGAATGCCGGCATTGGCCTTATGCCAAGCCATTCGTGAGCGGTTCATCTTATCGGAGCTGCCGATACTCGTTCTGACCGCCGGGAACCGCCCGGAGGATATTCAGACCGTTTTGGAGGCAGGCGCCAATGATTATTTGAGCCGGCCTGTAGAGCTAAGGGAATTCAGGGCGCGTGCGCAGACCCTGCTTGATATGCGCAAGTCGATCCGCATGTCTGTTGAGACAGAAATCGCTTTTTTGCAGGCGCAGATTAAGCCCCATTTTCTATATAATGCGCTTAATGCTATTATCTCGGTTTGTCCGGATGATCCGGAGAAGGCAACCGATCTGCTGCTGGATCTTAGCCAATATCTGCGCAGCAGCTTTGACTTTCAGAACCGCGGGCAAACCGTACCGATCGGGAAGGAGCTGGAGCTGGTGCGCTCTTATCTCGCTCTGGAGAAGGCAAGGTTTGACGAACGGCTGAACATTGAAATCGATGTGCCCGAGGGAATCAGGGAGCTGGTCCCGCCGCTCAGCATTCAGCCGATAGTCGAAAATGCCGTAAATCATGGACTGATGCAAAAGGAAGCCGGAGGAACGGTCACGTTGACGATCAGGCTTCTGCCGCGCCAGCTGGTGGTTGCTGTCTCTGATGACGGAATCGGAATGTCCCATGAGCAGATTGGTGAGGTGCTGTCGGAAGAACGTACCGGAGGCGGCATTGGTCTGAGAAATATTCAGCGGCGGCTGCTCAAAATATATGGAACGGGTCTAATGATTGAGAGTGTTCCCGGCACGGGAACCCGTATTTCCTTCGCCATTCCCCGAACGGATGCAGCTTTAGAATGACAAATAAGAGGTGAACCCGGCCTATGAAGGCAATATTGATAGATGATGAGAAACCTGCGCTGCAGCATCTTGAACGCCTGCTGGCCAGAGACGGGCGGCTGCAAATTACCGGCAAATACACTTCGGGGAAAATGGGGCTCCAGCATCTGCAGCAGGAGAAGGCCGATATCGTCTTTCTGGATATCGGAATGCCGGAGATGAATGGCCTGGAAGCAGCCGAGCATATTATGGGAGTGGACCGCAGTATCCGGATTGTCTACATTACGGCATACACTGACTATGCCATTGATGCGTTTGAACTAAATGCGGTAGATTATCTCTTAAAACCGGTTACTGCCCAGCGGCTGAACAAAACGCTGGAGCGGCTGGTGGGCCGCGAAGAACCGGCAGAGGAAGCTTCCGCATCCCCCGCAGCCGAAGACAATCCCTATATCCGCAGCTTCAAACGGCTTGAGTTCATGGATCAGAATGACCCCGGGCGGAAAACACAGTGGAGAACAAGCAAGGCGCAGGAGGTTTTCGCGTTAATGCTTCATTACCACGGGCAATGGATCCTGAAGGATATGATCGTGGATCTGGTCTGGCCGGACTTCCAGCCGGAGAAGGCGGTTACCAATCTGCATACAACGGTGTATCATATCCGCAAGCTCCTGAAAACCTGGGGGATGGACGTGGTTGTGGAATTTTCGCAGGAACGCTACCGCCTGGTTTTAGGGAATGTGATGCTGGATGTGGAGCAATTCGTGCGCGGCTGGCTGGGCGGACCTGTGGAGAACGAACAGGAATGGGAGCGCCGGGAGGCTGTGCTGGCCTTATACCGCGGGGATTATTTAGGCGAGCATCATTATGACTGGGCCGAGACGAAGCGCAAGGAGCTGCGGGCCAAGTATCTCCAGATGGCACTCCGTTCGGCAGAGTATGAACTGGGCTCCCAGCGTCCGCAGCAGGCACTTACCCGGCTGACTGCACTGCAGGAGGTAGATCCCTATTCGGAGGATATTTGCAGGCTGGCACTGCGCAGTTATGCGGATCTGGGTGATTTTATCGGTTTCAGAAACCACTACGAAAACTACAAAACGCTTTTGCAAAGCGAATTAGGTATTCATCCCGGCAGCATTATGGATAACTGGGTACAAAAGGTCTTTTAGTACCCTTTCCCTTCCTTCTGTTCCTGTTCAGGATGAAACGAAAAGAGGATAATTGCGTATCAGAAGCGTAATAGTTAACAGGAAGGAAGTGTAATAAGTGGATAATGGAATGGGTGTCATTCTGCTGGAAAAAATGCCGGAGGGCGACCTTCGCGTCATTGAGGAGCGCACGTGGAGCATGAATATGATTACCGCGCTGGAGCATGTCAATTACCTTGTAGTCGGCAACCGGGAGTATGAAGCGGTTGAAGGGCGGCTGAATGTGGACCAGGGGAAGCTGGAGCTTCTGCTCGTCCCGATGCGGACCGAAGACTAAATGTAGGTGTCAGGAAAGGAGGCATTAAGGTTGGAGAACGATGAGCAACAACCGAAGGGACCGGACAGAGAATCAGCCGGTTCCAAATTGTTTAATGCGGAAGGCAAACCGCTGCGTGTATTGTCTACCTCGCTGGGCATTGCGCTGCTGGCCAATGCGATGTTCATTCCGGGAGGCGTTCATGCAACCGGGAGCGGCAGCGGAGAAGAACCGCAGCTGGTCTCCTGGTCGACCGAAGAGGTCAAAGCTTATTTTGACAAAAATGTAGACTGGAACATTCCCTATCCGGAAGAGAACGCTGGAGAAACGGTGCAGGAGGGGACGGGAGTTGTTACCTCAGGCGGAACGACAGTCATCAATAACTACGGCGGCTACAACTCCGGGTTTGGCTGGGACGATCTGCTGCTCTACCACATGCTGTTCAACAGTGGTTCCTTCTATTCGTCCAGAGGCTGGTACAATGACCGGCCAACCTATTACGGCGGTACACGGACTACCTATAGACCGCCGTCTTACAACAGCGGCAGCTTTCAGAATAAGCCGGTCGCCGGGTCAGTGGTTAAGCCGAGAACATCCACCTCTTCCACGGGTTCAATCACCCGAAGAGGCTCTTCCAAGGCCGGCGGGGTCGGAGGCACATCAAGTGGCCTGGGCTCTTCCAAGAGTTCAAGCTCCAGCAAGTCCGGTTCGTCATCCCGGTCCGGCTCCAGCAAGAGCGGTTTCGGCGGATGACCAAGGTAGAGAGTGTCTTTCAATTACTGGATCAGTCAGCGCTGGAACGGGCGCCCCGGGTAGAACAGCTGCGTGAGCTGGGCTTTACTTGGGCTGATCTTGGGGGGGAAGAGTACTGGCTGGATGCTATTGCAGTCATGCCGGGAGAGCTTTACCGGGAGCTGGAGGAGGCTTCCGGGAAGTTATGGATGATCCTCGACAAAGCGGTACGGTACGTCCACCGCAGGCATGATCTGTATGATCTGCTCGGCATTCCTCCTGTACTGTGGCAGATGCTGGATGATATGCCGCTGCCGGAACCGGGCCTGATCAGCCGTTATGCCCGGTTTGATTTTGCCGTGGCGGATGACGGCAGTATTAAGCTGCTGGAGCTGAATGCGGATACGCCTACAGGTTATGTGGAAGCTTCCATTGCGACACCATGGATCTGCGGGCAGGCCGGAATATCCAGCCCGAATGCTGGGATGAAGGAGCAGCTTGCCGGAGCCTGGGGTGAGGAACGCCCGGACACGGCAGCCTGTGTGGCTTATGGCTCTCATCAGGAGGATTCCGGCACGATTGAGGCGCTGGTCCGCCACAGCGGCCTGGACATTAAATGTGTGGATTGTCTGGATTTATGGATTGATAACGGAACGGTATATGACGGGGAGAACCGGAGAATTGAGCGGATGTTCGCCCTGTATCCGAAGGAATGGATGGCGGTTGATGAAGGCGGAGATGCCCTTGCTTATGCCATAGAGACCGGGCGCCTGCAGCTGTTCAACGGCCCGCACAGCATTCTGCTGCAGTCCAAGGGACTGATTGCCGCGGTATGGGGCATGTATGAACTTGGGCTGCTGTTTACCGAAGAAGAACGCGGGGCCATTTCCAGCTACATCCTGCCGACCTACAACAAGCCGGTATTCTCCGGAAGCTTTGTGTCCAAATCGGTGTTCGGACGTGAAGGTGGTTCCGTACGCCTGTATGGGGACACCGGAGAACTTGAGCTTCAGGATGAGGAAGGCTTTGACAGCAGTGTATTATTCCCGACCGTGTACCAGAAGCGGGCACAGCTGGCCCGGATTCAAACGGCGGAGGGCGAGCTTCATCTGCTGACCGGCATGTTCGTGATTAACGGGAAGCCCTGCGGGCTGCTCGGGCGGGCAGGCGGGCCGATTACAGGCAATGCCAGTCATTTTATCGCGCTAGGAGTGAGGGAGCTTGAATAGGAACCAACGGAGAGAGAAGCGGATCAACGGAAAGGCGAGGATCCGGCTGAGTGCAGTGTTGGGTATGCTGCTGCTTGCGGTGCTGCTGAGTGCATGCTCCAGCAACGAAGACAGCGTATTTCATACCGGGACTTCAGCAGAAACAACCGCCAGCGTATCACGTGTACCCTGGGATTACCGGGTAGTAGAGAGTACAGTGGGCGATTTGGTAGGCAGTGACATGACTGTATTGCCAGATAATGAGCTTCTGCCCAATGACGGCAATTATGCTACGGGCGACAAAATTTGGACGCTGCAGTTTATGGATGCCGAGTTGACTACAGATGCTGATCAGAAGAATGAGGTCCGCCTGTCCGCCTGGACTACGATCAAATCGTACGGGACGCAAGAGACGGCAGCGGAAGATCTGAAGAATCTGAAGGTATCGATTACCACCGATGTTGATCTTGTCGGGGTATACAAGACCAAGTACCAGGAGAAGACGAGAAACTTCGCCGTGCTTGAGCTGCCCTCCGGCAACCGGATCAAGCAGCCGATAGACGATAAGCGCTACACGGCACTGGAGAAAGCAAAGACAGCCTCTGTAGTGCTGGAGGAAGTGCATGATTTCGCCGATTATGATTCGGCTTATGCGAAATTTCGGGGGTGGGCAAATTGACGATAGTTATTAATCTGGTAGTAAGTGTTTTAACGATCATTCTGCTGCAAGTGCTTGGCATGGTCGTCTTTACCTTGATGACTCCATATAAGGATATGGACGAGATTAAGAAGGGCAATGTCGCTGTGGCTCTGGCGCTCGGCGGCAAATTCCTGGCTACGGCGATTATCATTGGGGTAGCGGCCTATACGAATACGTCGATCTGGCATATGATGCTGTGGTTTACTGTAGGGTATGTCTGCCTGATCGCAGCGTACTGGATATTTGAGCTGTTTACCCCTGGCTTCAGAATATCCGAACAGCTGCAGAAGGGAAATGTAGCCGTGGGCACCATGCTCTGTCTGGTTTTCATCGGAACCTCCTTTGCCGTGAGCAGTCTGATCATTTAAGCTTTTGGGGCTGCCCCGCACGGTGTCATCTGTGCGGGGCACCACATTAATTAGGGAAGAGGGGCGGGCGGATGCATTTTCTCCTCAGAATATCAGGAAAGCTGATGGCTCTTAAGAAGAAGACCATTGCACTTATGATTCTTTGTTTTGTTGTTCTGAGCGCCACCATTGCCTACACACTGGAGCCTGGTACCTTTAACAACTGGTTCAACGCGTTCTACTGGGTAATGACAACGATGTCTACCGTCGGGTATGGCGACTTTTTTGCCAAGACGTTTTCGGGTAAGCTGTTCACTATTTTTCTATACATTTTTGGCATCGGTCTGTTGAGTTTGGTTATCGGCAAAGTTGTTGAAGCCATGGGGGAGATACAGAGAAGGAGAGGAGCTGGAACCTTGAGCTTTCACGGGAAAAATCATGTGCTGCTGATTAACTGGAGCCGAAAAACACAGGCGGCTGTGGATGAGATTCTATGTTATGACCCGAGGTGCCGGATTGTCATCATTGATGAGACAGGCCAGCATCCGCTGGAGCAGATGGAGCAGGTGCATTTCATCAGCGGCGATGCCTCGAGCGACGATATTCTGCTGAAGGCCGGCATCAGGGAAGCAAGAGCGGCCATTGTATTTGGCGACAACCGCATAGACGAAGCCTCGCTGATTGACGGCAAATCGCTGCTGATTGTCTCCAGCATTGAGCGGATCGCCCCGCAGGTACATACGACAGTCGAGATTATGCAGGAGAAAAATATAAAGAATTTCCGGCATGTTCATGTGAATGAGTTCGTACTCTCGCATGATGCCATCTCCAGGCTGGCCGTGAGGTCGGCACTGCAGGAAGGGAATTCTGAGGTGATCAGCCAGCTGCTCAGCCGCCAGCATGGCGATGACATCTATGAAGTGCCGCGGAATCCGGCCTGGCGAACCTACGGGGAAGCCTTTCAGGATCTGCTCCTTCAGGGGGCTACCCTAATTTCCGACCATAGCGATATGGGCATTAACCGTAAGCTAGACCAGCCGATCCCGGCCGATGCACGTTTGTATATTGTCACCGATGAAGAAACTTACCGTAGAATCAAAGGATAGGAACGGCAATGATCTAATTTATTCTTCATACCCATAGAGCTGCCGAGAGTTGTTTTCGACCTGAAGGCAGCTCTATTTGTGTTATAAGTCCGGCTTTTTACAAAAAATAGCAGGTAAAACGAATCATTTATTATTTTGACACAAAATGATTGGTGAAACTGTCAACTTTGTGACTAATATTACCGTAATATAGTTATCGACAAAATACGCCTTTCATGGAGAGTGATGATTTGGGTAGAGGACACAGCACAGTTCTTGCTTGTCTGATGTCTCTTGCCTTCCTATCCGCCTGTAGCAGTGGGGCGGAGCCGGTGCCTTCAGCAAGTGCAGCAGTGTCGCCCAGTCCATCAGCGGGACCTGTGCAGCCGTCAGAAGAGAATGTAAAAGAAAAGCAGGAAGTATATAATTTCATAAATACGAAACTCACCGGCCCCTTTGGAGTGTATACCAACTTACTGGATACGGATCAGTCGGCAGAAGCCGCCACCGGTCATGAGGTATTAAGCGAATCAGCCTCCCTGATGATGTTAGGTGCTGTCCGCAGCGGTGATGCACAGCTTTTTGCCCGGCAATGGGCGCTCGGTAAACAGACCTTCGACATGGAGGGCGGATTCAGCTACCGGTACAGCCCGAAACTGCAGAAACAGTACGCGGTTAATGCGGCGGTGGACGACCTGCGGATGATCGGTGCTTTATTTGCTGCGGGAGAGGTTTTCGGGAATCAGCAGTATACAGAGGAAGCTGAGCAATATTCCAGAAGATTCTATTCCAGTAATGTTAAAGACGGAAACATGTATGATCTATATGACAATTTATACCAACAAAATAACGGGTTTATTACTTTATGTTATATTAATCTGAGTGTGTTGCGAAAATTGTCGATTGATAGCGAATATTTGGATATTTTGTTGGATAATATGAGCGGAATTCTTGAGGAGGGCTATCTGTCAGACCAGTTTCCTTTCTATGAAACGAGATATGACTATAAGTCTGGAGCATACGAATCGGAACATATCAATACAGTAGAATCGCTGCTGAGCATACTGAATTTGGCAGAGGTGGGCCGCCAGCATCCGGAGAGCATCCGCTTCATCAAGCAGCAGGTCGAGGCAGGTACGCTGTACGGACAATATACCCGTGAAGGAAAACCGGCGAATGATGTCCGCTCCACAGCAATCTATGCGCTGACGGCGATGATAGGTGCGGAGGCCGGTGATGATGCCCTCTATGAAGCAGGTATCAAGCGGATGAACGAGTTCAGAATTACCGATCCTGCAAGTCCGCTGTACGGCGGGTTTGGTGATCCGAATACCGGCCAGGCGTACTCTTTTGACAATCTGATGGCTTTATTAGCCTATTCCTATCAGCCCAAAAACGAACAATAACGAAGGTGAATCCGCATGATCTACAACACTGTGAAAACAACCCTGCGGCAGGGCGTCATGCTTGCCGGCTTCCGTGCATCCCCCGCCTTTATAGCGGCCTTCGGAGTACTGCTGATTACGGTGATCGCCCTGTTTACGGCTCCCTATATCGGGATGGCTGATAACGGTGACTTTTTCCGCAATATTTACAGCAACGGACTCTATTTCAGCCAGCCGGATTATGACAGCCAGTATTTTGGCTATTTCGTGAAGCATTTTGGAATCTATCAATACTATAACGAGAATGGGGCGACCCTTGATTCTTCCCAGTCTCTGTTCATCAAGCTGGCTATAGCCCTGAATAAACTGCTGTTCAGCAGCACGGTGTTCGATATCCGGTTCCAGGCGGCAGTCTATACGATTCTTTATGTAGCCGCTGTTTATTTGCTGGTGGAAGCGATCACGTGCCGGATGACCCGGAAGCAGGGGATGATCGTGGCGGTGCTGGCGGTTTTTGTTTTTGGCGATACGGGATACACCGCTTATTTCAATTCTTTTTACAGTGAGAGCCTTGTGCTGATCATGATGCTGTTTATCTTTGCCGCATGGCTGCTGCTGTACCGCAAGCGGTACAATGATTATTTTCTGCTGGGGCTGTTTGTAATCAGCGGGCTGATTCTGACGACCTCCAAACAACAGAATGCTCCTGTAGGCATTATTTTATCGGTGCTGGGTATCTCGCTTTTGTGGGTAAGGAGAGACCGGATTTTCCGCATTCTGACGGTGGTCTCGCTGATTCTGCTGCTGGCTGCCGGAATTGGAACCTATCTCAATATCTCCAAGGAATTCGTAAACATCAACCAGTATCATGCGATGACCCGCGGCGTACTGCAGGATTCTGCCAATCCGGAGACTTCGCTGGAATCCTTCGGGATCAATGGGCAGTATGCGATTCTAAAAAGCAATATTTACTATGAGCAATACGGGACGGTCGATGTGAATTCTCCGCTTCTGGAGAAGGATTTCTACAGCAAATACGGTTTTGTCTCTATTCTGAAATATTATGTCAGGAACCCTAGCCAGCTCAGCTCGATGCTCAATGTGGCTGCCCAGAGCGCTTTTTCGATCAAGCCGGCGGCTATGGGCAATTATGAGGAAACGGCGGGTAAGGAATTCCGGGCCCAGAGCCACTTTTTTACACTCTATAGTCTGTTGAAGGGGATTCTGGCCCCCAAAACCTTCGGGTTCATTCTGCTCTGGATGGTGCTGGTCATCGGTTTGTATATGCCGTCCTTTATAAAAGCGTTGAAGGCGCGGGATCCCAGGGGTTTGCAGCGGATGATGCTGATTGTGGCCAGCATGGCGATAGGCTTGTCCGGGATTCTGGTTTCCATCATCGGAGCGGGGGATGCGGACATCTCGAAGCATGAATTTTTGTTCACCCTGTCGTTTGATCTGGTCTCGCTTCTGGCAGTATCCGGTGTGGTCGGGCGGAGAGTCTCGGGCAGCCGCGAACCGGCAGCGGACAGAGCCGGCCAAATTCCGAAGGTGCAGGAGGGCGTCAGCGCATGAGCCGGCATAAGGATGCCGGGCTCACGCTGCTGGTGGCGCTGCTGCTGATTATAGCTGCATTAGTCCAGCCGGCTGTCCCGGCTCACGCTTCCGCCGAAGCGCAGCCCGCCGTGCAGCAGCCCAAGGTTCTGCTGCTGTATGACAGCCTGGCAGCAGGCACCCCGCGGGAAGGCAATGTGCGGGAGTTGCAGCGCCAGCTGGCCGCGTATCATGTGCAGGTCACTGTGGCTGCGCTGGACCGCTATGAGCAGGGGATGATGACGGCGTTCTCAAGCGTCATAACTGTTATCAATGCGGCTGATCTGACGCTGTCTCAGAATAAGCCGTATATGGAAGATTTAGAGCAGTACAACGGACAATATTTGCATATTGGCTATCAACCCCCGGCCAGGCTGGAGCAGGCCTTGCAGCTGTCCGCCGGACTGGCGGAGGAGGAGAGTGCAACGCTTACGGCCGGGGCGTTCCGCTCAGAGGATCTTAAGCTGCTGCAGGTGC
>NZ_LN831199.1:383452-388995 GCF_001368795.1 Paenibacillus ihuae | reverse complement strand
GCCGTATGCTGTTAGTTCCGGGAACTTCACATATATCTCTTACCTGGAGAAAGGCGATGCCAGTGTGCTGGCGGCAGCTGCTGTGCTGAAGGATTGGCTGGGGGCTGCTTCTGCGGCCGGACCTTATCTGGTGATTAAGGAAATTTATCCGTTCTCAGATCTGGCGCTGCTGGAGGAACTGGCCGGCCGGCTGTATGAGGCCGGCATACCGTTCACCGCCAGTGTGCGGCCGGTATTCAGCAACACGGATTTTCCGGCCATGCAGCGGTACTTGAAGGCGCTCAAGGTGGTTCAGGCGAAGAACGGAAGCATTCTGGTGAATGCTCCGGCCCTGATGCCCTCCATTAACAGCAGTGATCATACGCTCGGCGGCAAGATGAGCGGGTTCATTAATCTGCTGGCCGAGAACGGCATAGCGCCGCTTGGTATGGGTGCGGAAGCCTTCTGGACCTACGACAAGGAATATGCTTCAGCTGGCATGGGTTTTTTTGACTCCGTGTTGCTGTTTCCGGACGAGAACGTGATCCATACGGAAGAGACCAACATTTCCGCAAGCTTTGCCTCCTCGCTGTACAGTATAACGCCGGAATTCCTGCAGAGCCTGAAGCATGAGGGGAAGGCCATGCCGCAGCTGCCGATGGATGCCGCTGTTACAGTGAATCTTCCGGAGGATGAGGCCGGACTTACGCTGCTGCTGCAGACTGTGTACGACTTATGGATGACCTTTGCCGATTATAAGCAGGCTGACCATACGGTAGCTACGGATATGAACACTGTAAGCTCCGCGGACGGCGTTGTTAAAGTGAACGGCAACACGCTCAATATTGACTATGTGCCGGAAACGGTAAGCAGTGATTATCAATACAAAGAAGAGCAGTTCAAAAGCTTCAAGACATTGTTCAGTGTGCAAAGCAAATTTTTTATCGTAGTGATTACCGTCGCGCTTCTGCTCTTCGGGGGACTGCTCACGGTCGGCTACAGGCTGTACCGGAAGAAATACCTGAAATGAACAATTTTTATGTTAGGAGAACAACATGACGATCTCAGACGTGCTGATGGTGATTGCGGTGATCTGTATCTGGTCGCTGCTGCTGGTGAATGTGGCCCTGATTATAGCCGGTTATTTGTATTACATTCAAACGGAGAGTGAGGGTGTCCCTGAGATTAAGGGCGAGTATCCGTTTGTGACCATCATGGTTCCCGCGCATAATGAGGGTGTCGTCATCAGCAAAACCGTGGAATCCCTGCTGGCGCTTGATTACCCGCATGACCGTTATGAGATTATCGTCATTAATGATAACTCATCGGATAACAGCGCCCAGCTGCTGGGAGATATACAGGAGCGGAACCCGCAGCGTAATTTGCTGGTCATCAACACCGATTCTGTCACTGGCGGCAAAGGAAAGTCCAATGCGCTCAACATCGGATTTGCCCGAAGCAGAGGCCAGCTGATTGCCATTTATGATGCCGATAATACGCCGGAGCGGACAGCACTGAAATATCTGGTTGCTGAGATTGTATCAGATTCAAGCCTCGGCGCCGTTATCGGCAAGTTCAGAACCCGCAATCGTGATGCCAGTCTGCTCACACGGTTTATTAATATAGAGACGCTCTCATTTCAGTGGATGGCGCAGGCGGGGCGGTGGAAGCTGTTCAAGCTGTGCACGATTCCCGGAACGAACTTTATTATGCGCAGGTCGATTGTAGAAGACATCGGCGGCTGGGACGTCAAAGCGATTGCCGAGGATACCGAAATCAGCTTCCGGATCTATATGATGGGCTACCGGATCAAGTTCCAGCCGAAGTCGGTGACCTGGGAGCAGGAGCCGCAGACCGTGAAGGTCTGGTTCAAGCAGCGGACCCGCTGGGCGAAGGGGAATGTCTATGTCATTGTCAAAAACCTGCCGCTGCTGTTCGACCGGACAGCGTCCAGAATCCGGTTTGATATTCTATATTACGTGTCGATCTACTTCCTGCTGCTGATCTCGCTGATCACCTCCGATCTGCTGCTTGTGCTGCATGCGATGGGTTATGTTCATACGACGATTGCCGGACTAAGCAGTTTTCTATGGCTGCTGGCCATTGTGCTGTTTGTAGTGGGGATCTTCGTCACGCTTACCACAGAGAAGGGCGAGATGAGCCTATCGAACTTTTGGATCATCCTGCTGATGTATGTCTCGTACTGCCAGCTGTGGATGGTTGTCGCCGCCTATGGAATGTACAACTACCTCAAGGATGTCATCTTCAAACGGGAAGCGAAATGGTATAAAACCGAGCGCTATTAAAGGCCGGAGGAAGAGAAATAAGACATACAGGAGATACAGAAGATGATAAAAAAACAGATGATGATATGGGCGCTCTGCCTCTCCCTTGTCCTGATTCAGCTTCCGGCAGCCGCTGCCGCCGCTGCACTTCCCGGAGCTGGCAAACTGACGTATGAGACCTCCTTTACAGGCAGCGACACTTCGCTCTCGGGCGGAGAGGCGCAGCAGCAGTATTTTTCGGTAATGGATTACTGGAATGTGGACAGTGTGAAGATCAATCTGCACTTCCAAATTTCGCAGATTACGAAGGACCAGCAGTCAAGTGTAACCCTGTCGCTGAATGGCACGCCCTTCTACTCGTTCCGTCCTTCTCCGGACAATAACGGGGAGCAGATGTTGAGTATTCCTGCGCCTAAGGCTTTTCTGAAAGAAAACAGCAACACACTCACCCTGCAGGGTGATCTCAAGACGGCCGGGGACAATAATCAGGTGTGTTATGTGGACAACTCGCCCGATAACTGGCTGCACTTTTTCAATACTTCGGGCATTGCCGTGACCTATACTTCCAAAGCACTGACCGGGGGCATCCGTGATTTCAGTGAACGGTTCTCCGGAATAGATACCGTAAAGAGCAATAAGAGTCTGATGACGGTGCCGGTGAATGCCAGCAGTGCTGAGCTGGAGTCGGCCACTTATGCCCTGTCGGGATTCGCCAAAGGGAATGCCCTGACGGATAAGACGATCGGAATGCTGCCTTACCGGGAAGATTCCGTACAGGGCAAGAATGCGGTGGTGCTGGTCGCCATGTACGACCATGTGCCGGGTGAACTGAAGCAGCAGCTCAGCGGGACGGAGGATCTGACCACACATGCGCTGATTCAGCTGGTGAACAAGGATACCCGGCCTACGCTGGTAGTAACCTCGAAGGACGAGAGTCTGCTGATCAAGGCTGGGAGAATGGCTGCGAGCACCGGGCTGATGAGTCAGATGAATAGTGATTTGAAGGTGATCGATGATGCCACAGAGGTGGACGAGCCGGCTTCTGTCATCAGTTCGGATGTGACGCTCACGGAGACCGGAGATAAGTTATCCGGGCCGAACCACCGGGAGCAGACGTATTTCGTCTCTTTGCCGTCCAACCGCTCGATTGCCGATTCCGGGAAAATCAGTCTCGATTTCCGCTATGCCGAGAATCTGGATTTCGCCCGTTCACTCGTTACGGTAAGCATTAATGATACGCCGATCGGCAGCAAAAAGCTGACGAAGGAGCTGGCGAATGGCGACACGCTGACCTTGACGGTGCCGCAGAACCTGGGGATTTCCGGGAACTTCTCGGTGAAGGTGGCCTTTGATCTGGAAATGCAGAGTGCAGTCTGCACGCCGAATACGGAGCAGATGCCCTGGGCATATATCGGCAAGGAGTCACTGCTGCATCTGAATACTAAAGACCGTACGGACCTGCTGTTTAACAATTACCCGTATCCGTTCCTGCGTGACGGAATCTATAACCATGTTGCCGTAGTTCTGCCGCAGGAGATGGATGACTATACGTATCAGAGTCTGGCGAATGTCTTTAATCTGCTGGGTCAATATACAAGTGGGAATACCGGAGACATTCATTATTACACGGATGAGGTCAGTGCAGACAACCTGAAGAACAACAATATTCTGGCCATTGGTTCCTATAAGAACAATAAGGTCATCCGGGATAGCAATGACAAGCTGTATTTCAGGTACAGCAAGGACGGAGCAACGCTGGTTTCCAATGAGAAAATGAGCATTGAAGAGCGGTACGGTGCAGAGATTGGAACTTTGCAGCTGGTGGATTCCCCTTACGAAAGCGGCCGCGGGCTTATGGCGGTAACAGCGGTGAACTCCGGGGATTATTACCTGGCTTCCAGGCTGATCGCCAGCGAAAAGGATAAGTGGAAGGTCTATGGTGATGGTGTGGTTGCGGACAAGGACGGAAACGTCAGCGCGTACAGGTTCAAGACGGTTACGGGGGCAAAGCCTGACTCCGCACTATCGCAAATCGTGGAGCGCAGCGATGTGCTTGGTTTCGTCATTGCCGTGGTCCTTGTGGTTACCCTGGTTCTTGTAGCGCTGCTTCTGCTGCTCCGTAAACATATGAAGAAACGTGGTGATAGACATGAGACGTAACCGCAGCAGTCTGGTCTCCGATCTGGGGTTCCTTGGCTTTCTTGTGCTGGTGTTCATCTGTATTGTGTTTATCGCCGGCTCGGGCAATGATTATATCCAGAATATTATCATTCTGAATATCGCGTTTATTCTGGCGCTTGTAACCTATTTCACCACGGTGACTGCCGGCCTGGCCCTCAATCTCGCCTTTATCTTCGGTTATGGCTTCTTCATCGTCTATCAGACCGTGTCGCGGGGAGAGACGATCGGCATCAGCACGTATTTCTGGCTGATCATGGTTCCGCTGATTACGGTGGTGCTGTGGATCTTCACCTCAAGCTCGCGGGAGCTTGAGGCCGAGAATGAGCGGCTGAAGAAGACGACGGCTAATCTGGCTACCGTTGATGAGAACACCGACCTGCGGAACAGTGTCGCTTTTCAGAAGGATGCCAGCCTGTTTACAGGGATTTCTACCCGCTATGGGATTCCGCTCACGCTGCTTGTCATCAAGGTGAAGTATTGGAGTGAAATCCGCCGTCTGATTCCAGAGGATCAGCTGTCTGACGCGATTTATGACGTCTCCCAGCTCAGCCAGTCCAGCATCCGTACCAATGATGCGCTATACTTGCTGGATAAGGAGGACGCTACCTGGGGGCTGCTGCTCTTTACAGATCGTGAAGGTGCCAAAATCGTGATCGAACGGATTAAATACAAGCTCCAGGAATTGAATGAGCATGAATTCTCGAGCAAATATAAGGTGAATCTGGGGCTTAAGATCGGAGCTGTGCAGCACGAGACCGAGACAATCGAGAATCCGCTGGATTTCATTGTGCAGGCTAAAAAGCAATTGGAGTACGATGTGTAGACTTTGAATAACCCGAGTTGCGACTCCATATCGGTGAGCCTCTCGGGTTTTTTGTCATATGGTTAACAGCTTACCGGACTTGGCGTTAATGTAAGTTGCTAAAGGTTCAACGCAAATTTTCCAGGCTTCAGAGTTTAGTTGGATTTTCTCCATCTAATTCCTTTGATTTCCGTAATTTACGTAGAGTAGGTGGAAAATGTCCACTAGACATGCGCAGAACCTAACACGTGAGCTAAAATTAAACGAAAGTAATAATTTTACAGTTTGAATTTTAA
>NZ_LN831199.1:365661-383366 GCF_001368795.1 Paenibacillus ihuae | reverse complement strand
AGAGATATGGGTAACTTGCCTACACTCTCTACATTAGGGCTTTTTTCATTTTCCACCAGAGCAATCCTATCTTTTTTATCCATAAATAGTAAATTGTTTCAACTGAATTTTCATGTTAGCTTTTATGCATGTCTAGTGGAAAATGTCCACCTATTTCGGACTATACTTCCCCTTGGGAGCAAAATCGGTACAATTAAGTGGAGTTTTTCCCACTAGCCTCTAATTCGGGTAGGGGATGGACAAATAAATGGAGAAAATCCACTTAGATTCAACAATCAGCAATATTTTTAACCGTTCTCAAAATCCAGGGAATATCCGCAAACATTTTACGATAATCATCTTCTGTTTCATCTGAATATTCAACGCCTGTTGGAGTGGCTACAACATAAGAATATTTATCTGTAGTGAATACAAGACTTCTCATGCCACCACCCCCCAAAAGCACTTGCTCATTTGTCATTTTACCAGGGTAACGAATGATCACAAATAATTCGCCTTGTGCTTTAGTTTTTAATTTAGACTCGGTATGCAAGAACGCTACATAATTATCTATTTCTTTAATAGAATATTTATTTTCCCAACTCGTCGGTAATTCTAAAGAAAATCCTAGATCTTTATTTGAATAAGTCAAATAGGCAGCAGACGAATCAACTTGCGTTTGATCTGGTGAAGTTGTCACTGGGGTTGTGCGCTTTGTCAGAATGAACCCCTTACCTTGAGCAATCAATCCTACAGCATACCCATTATCAAAAGATGAAGAAGACTGTACTGTGAATTCAAATTTGGTAAGCATTTTTCCTTGGCGATCCATGTAACCATATTTACCTTGAACATCCGTTTTATCTTCAATCCCTACTAAAGCAATCCCTTCTTTAAAGGGAAATGCTCTAACGTATTTCCGATAACCAATAACTAACTTTCCCTTTTTGTTGATATAACCAATTTCTCCTTGATCATTATAAACAATGGCTAAGCCCTCACTAAAATTACTAACGTTATCATATTTAAAAGCAAGAATAGTCTTCCCTTTTTCATCAATGAATCCCCATTTCCCTTTGCTGTTTTGCACACCCGCCAATCCTTCGGAAAAGTCCGTCCCTGATTTGTATTTAAAGGGAATAACTGATTTACCTTTTGAATCGATGTACCCATACATCCCTTTCTTATTTTGAACTAGCGCCAGTTCTTCGGAAAAGCTTCGGGCATATGTGTATTCATAAGGGATAGCCAATTCACCTGATGTATTAATAAACCCCATTTCCCCTGTTTTTGGAGCATACGCCACTGCTAAGCCATTAATGAATGAATATTCAGATCCATACGGTGTTGTAAACCTGCTGACTATTTTCCCTGTCCTGTCAATTAGCATATGTTCCTTTAAATTAGATACATAGGCTACCCCCTCAGAAAAATATCCGCCGCCTGTATATACACAGGGGACAGCTAAAACACCCTTTGTATTAATGAAGCCAATGAGCTTCGTTTTTGTGTTGACTACCATTGCGCGTTGATCATGAAAATCGCTTACGGGTTTAATCTCAGAGGGAAGAGTAAATGCCTTCTTTCCTTGGGTGTTATAGTACGTAATCGTCCCATCCGATTTATAGGCTAATAACAAGCCATTGTGGAAGTTGCCATCACTTTGAGGAACATAAACAGCATAGTCTATAGCTGTTTCAGAAATATCGATTTGAGTTATTATTGAAGATGCAAAACTTATTCCCGAATTTGTTGCTAGAGTGCATAGAAGTAATAAAGCAAATCCTAATTTTTTCAGCATGTTCATACTCCTTTATAAAAGATAAGATTATTGCAGCATTTAATGTTAACAATACTGAATTCCAAATTTTCATCCCATCATCTTCAAATAAAATTATTTTCCACATATATAGACGAATGTGTTCCAAATTAGTTTCTAAATAATGACAAATATACTACTTACTTTAATTGGTGTGATCCTTGTATTCCTTGGCTCCTTCGCCAATACTTACATTACGGGCCAATCGCTGCTGATAGACGGAGGTACGATGAAGTCGTTGTAATGGAGCACCGGTATAGGAGCAGATTTGTTGGTAAAGAATATATGCATTCCCTGAAATCGGGCTTAGGTTGACTCCCGGGTGGAGAGCGCGTATGATGAAGAGGTGTGGAAAATCGTAAGATTTACGCATTTCCCTTCGTCTAAAGCTTAGTTATCAATAGACCTAGAGATGGCTTCATATGAATATAGACAATGTTTTCGGGAAGGAGGTTATCACTATGAAAGAAGGAATACACCCAAGAGTTAACCAGGTCATTTTCCTGGATGCCAGCGTGGGCTTCAAGTTCTTGAGCTCATCCACTAAGTCATCCGGTGAAACAATGGAATGGGAAGACGGCAACACGTATCCGGTGATCCGTGTGGACGCAAGCTCCGCATCGCACCCTTTCTATACAGGCAAACAGAGAGATGCAGAAACTGGCGGCCGTGTGGACAAGTTCAAACAACGGTTGGCCCAGAAGAAATAAGGGATCCAGTCAGCAGAAAAGGGATACTTGCGCAGTCATGTGATGACGGTGCAGTATCCTTTTTTCTGTTTAAGCGGTGAATTTTGCGGGTAATAATAAGCAGGTGGGAAGTGGAAATTATCAATTAACGGATGGAACGGCATGTAATGTGTATTCCGAAAGGTAGTTGATTCACCCATGTACTATCTGAAATGGAAAAGGAACCGAGGGTGGCGACGGTTGTTTTCAGGAAAAGCTCCCTAGCAATTGGAAACTGGCATAACTAAATAAACACTTCTCACCTTTTTGAAGACTCTACAGGCTGCCTGTAGGGTCTTCGTGTGTATCTCTGGCATATTCTAGACATTTTCTGCTTCCAAAATAAGACACATTTGTTCTGAATGGTTCAATTGTGCAAAAGAGTAGGATATAATAAGTCAGGGCTATCACAAAAATAGGAGAAATATGACATGCCGTGGATGCAGGGTTATCCCTATTATTTAATTATGGGCAGTGTTCTAAGTCTCTACATGGGCGTCAACTCTTATAAGCATCACAACACACCAGGAAGACGCTATTTATGGATCTTAATGCTGCTGGTCAGCGTAATATTTGCGGCTACGGCCGGAGAGATCCTCTCTGCTTCCTTTCAGGCCAAGCTGTGGTTTAGAAACATTCAGCAGGTCCCGCTGCTGCTCAGCACCATATTTACATATGCTGTTATCAAAGATTACATATCGCGTTCTTCGGCGGGGCTGAACAGGCGGCTTGCAGTGATTAGCATTCCGGTAGTTTTGGATATACTGCTGATCTTTACAGACTCTTACCATCATCTGATGCGTAGCAGCGTGGGCATGAATACAGTGGCGGGCGTGAGCGGAATCGTAGTGCACCCGACCGTGCTGAACATGGCCTTGATTGCCTATGACCAGCTTTTTGGTGTGTACGCTGTTTTTCTGCTTGCGGTTTCCCTGCAGAGCTCATCGAAATATTATTTCAAATGGAATGTGCTGCTGCTGGCCAGTCTCTTCATTCCAGTCGCCTCTATCTTTTTACTTCCGCTGCTCAAGATAACCGTTGTCGGATTTACCGCATTTACCTATTTGCCGCCTGTACTCATAGCCTATTTCTCTTTGTTCAGGGATCCTGAGCTCTCCTTATACCCCCGGGCGAAGAAGCAAATTGTCGAGAAAATGAAGGATGGCATCGTGCTGACAGACCGCTACAACAATATTATTGATGTGAACGAAGCGGGGGAGCTTATGCTCACGGCCTTGGCAGAGCGGCAGGTCAGCTCATGGGTGGGCAAAAATATCTTCATGCTGCTGGAGCAGTACGGGGAAATAGCGGTGTATTACTATCAGCGGATTGAGGGCCAGTTCGAAGTTGAGGTTCCCGGTACGGCAGAGGTCTGTTACGGGCTGTCTCTGATCGCCACCGAGAACAATTACGGTCAGGCTGCAGGCATGCTCATCGTGATCCGTGATCTCAGTGAGAAAAAGCGGTATGAGCGCGAGCTGCTGTACCAGGCGACTGTAGATGATCTCACCGGCCTCTACAACCGGAGGCACTTCATGCGCCTGGTGCAGAACTATGCCAAGCAGGATGGGTCAGGAAAGGCGCTGCTGCTGTTTGACATTGATGATTTCAAGTTAATAAATGATACATACGGTCATATGGCCGGAGACCAGGCACTGGTCGATTTCTCCAAAAAGGTACTTAAGCTATACGGAAATAACGGAATCGCCGGCAGGATTGGAGGCGAGGAGTTCGCTGTATGCTTCTTTGCAGACAGCGAAGAGGCCGCGCTCAGGGAAGCGGAAACCTTTCGTGCCGAGGTGCAGAAGCATATCGTCAGGCTGGAAGGCGGACTTCAGATCAGGCTTACGGTCAGCATCGGCATTGCGTTCACGGAGCGCTGTGATGCAACCTTTGAGGATTTTTACCGTGAGGCTGACGAGGCCCTGTATATATCCAAGACCGCCGGCAAAAACAGGGTTACGCTGGGACGGCGGCCGGTTCTGATGCAGGTCCGCAAATAAAAAACGAACCTGGCTGTCCACATCCCTGCGGTGTGAAAAGAGGTTCGTTTTTTTTTATTATTAGGACTGAGGGGTTACAACAACCACTTTCCAGGCTGTTCCGATTGCCGGCAGGCTCTTGGTCAGCATCGGGCCATAGAAGCCGATCACCTTCGCACCCTGCACGATAGCTGCGGCGTCCACTGCCTCTCCGGTTTCCTTAACCAGCGCAGTATCGGCGGATAAGCGGAGTACAATCTCGCTTTGTGACGCTTCGCTAAGACCGGTACCCTTAATGCGGATCATGCGGGTGCCGTCTTCAGAGGTGGTTACACTCTCAATAGTCCCTTCCGTACCGAGCAGCATGGCTGGCTTCTCTGTGTCCTGCACCGTTATCTGATAAGCTGGTGTCTGCGGCGGCAGGCTTCTAGTTGAGAACATGGCGTGTTCTGCTTCCACGGTCATGCCGATTTGCAGGTCAGCCAGTGTCAGCCTAGTACCGTCGGCCATCTGGAAGAGGGTATCTTCGCCTACATTTAGTACGATGCCGGAGGTGCCAGTACCTTTAATCTGCACGGATGGATATTTCCCGTCAGTGTTGATGGCGGTGATGACGCCGTTCTCCTTCATATGTTCTGCGGCCGGGGCAATCACGATTTGCTGTCCCTCCACGGAAATGGTCTGGCGCAGCACCTTACTTACAAAGGAAGCCGGCACATACAGCTTGTTCTCCTTCGTCAGCGGGGCTGTGCTGAGTGTAGTGTTCATTTTGTTGACGGCATAACGGTTCTCACCGCTCTTAACCGTTGTAAAGATATTCCCTTTGTTCAAATCAACCGCTTTGGTAGTTGTATTCCAGGTGACGGTGAAGCCCAGGGCCTCTGCGACGATGCGTAGCGGAATCAGAGGCTCTTTGGCACCAGAAGGCTGGAAGCCCTTCCCGGAAATGGCCGAGCCGTTCAGCTCAATAGTGAATGTCTTAGCGGCAGAACTGCTGGCTGCCTGCGGCGCTGTGTCCGCATTCAATGAAGTGACCATAGGAGCGGCGGAAACGGCTCCGGTAGAAAGGGCCAGGGATAAGGTCAGGAGGACTGCGCTTGTTTTCAGGGATGGTCTCATGTGTGTAAGCTCCTTTAGGTGAGTTAGTCAGGTGTGTGTCGTTTATTAAACGCCGGGGAGCTCAATTTTGTTGCATACTTTTTATATCAGATAAGGAGGGATTGGCAGAAATGTATGATACGTATATCTTTGATTTGTACGGCACGCTGATCGATATTGAGACGGATGAAGAGCAGGCTGAGGTCTGGGAACGTCTGTCGCTGCATTTCAGTTATCATGGCCTGAATATTACAGGGGAAGAGCTGCAGAAGCGGTTCCTCGCCGAACGGGACCGGCAGCTGGAGGCTGCTGCCCGCCACTGCCAGTTTCCTGATTTCGTAATGGAAGAGGTGTTCCGGGAAGTGGCCCGTGATCTGGGCGGTGAACCCGGACAGGCCTGGCTCCATGAAACAGTAAGGTGGCTGCGGACCTTATCCATGATTCATATTTCCCTGTATGACGGTGTGGCCGAGATTCTCGGCCGGTTAAGAAGCGGCGGCAAAAAGGTCTTCCTGCTCTCCAACGGCCAGAAAACCTTCATTGAGGCAGAGCTGACCATGCTGGGCATCCTGCATTTATTTGACGGGATCGCCATTTCCTCGGAGGCCGGTGTGAGCAAGCCCGATCCGTTATTCTACCGCTATTTGACGGAAACCTACGGCGCAAATCTGAGCTCGGCGATCATGATCGGCAATGATCCGCGCACGGACATCGCCGGTGCAAATGCAGTGGGGATTGCTTCCTGCTATATTCAGACAGCCTCGTCACCCCGGGGTGTTCCGGTTAACAGCACGGTGCAGATCTGGGATGGGGACTTGCGGCAAATCCCCGGCTGGAACCTTTAGTCGTAGGGGACAGGCAGAAAGTTTGCCCGGCCCAATGCAGCGCCTTATAATATGTCCATGATCTTAATTTGGCAGGAGAGAAGGACGACTGTATGACCTTTATTCTTATCGCAGCGGCGATCCTGGCGCTGATTGCCGCTGTTTATTTCGTAATGACCTTATACCCCGCATTTGGCGCACGGGCCTCCAAGGCAGAGCGGGCGGCGATTAGCCGCTCACCTCAATACCAGCAGGGCAAATTTGTTTATCCCTTTCCGGTGGCGGGGATAGAGAGCCCTCCGGGAGGCGGCCTTTCGATCCTGAAGGATTTCGTCAAAGGCAATCCGAACTCCAGGCCTAAGACACCGCTGCTGCCCCAGCCGCTGCTTACCAGTTCTATTCAGCAGAACAGGGAAACTAAGGCGACCTGGTTCGGACATTCGGCAGTATTGCTGGAGATCGAAGGAGTCACCCTGTTTCTGGATCCGATGCTGGGGCGCACGCCGTCCCCCTTTCCAGCCATCGGCGGCAAGCGCTACAGCAGGCAGCTGCCGATAGAGCTGGCTGATCTTCCGCCTATTGATGCTGTGCTGCTCTCTCATGATCATTATGACCATCTCGATTATGGAACGATCAGACAGCTGCAGCAAAAAGCCTCCATGTTCATCGTGCCGCTTGGTGTCGGCGCCCACCTGAAGCGGTGGGGCATCAGCGGGGAGCGTATCCGTGAGTTTGACTGGTGGGATGAAGTCACCTTTGCCGGATTGACGCTCACAAGCGCACCCGCGCGGCATTTCTCGGGACGCAGCCTGCTGGACCGTAACACCACGCTGTGGTGCTCCTGGATCATCCGGGGAGAGGATGCCAAGATCTTCTTCAGCGGGGATAGCGGCTACGGGCCGCATTTTGCAGAAATCGGGCAGAAATACGGCCCGTTTGATCTGACGCTGATGGAATGCGGGCAGTATGACCTGCGCTGGTCCGATATTCATATGATGCCGGAACAGACGGTCCAGGCCCAGATTGATCTGCAGGGCAAGCTGATGATTCCGATTCATTGGGGGGCCTTTACATTAGCCATGCATGACTGGACTGATCCTGTGGAGCGGGTGCTGCGGGCTGCGAAGGAGCATGGCTTGCGGCTGGCTACGCCAAGAATTGACGAGCCGGTTCATGTGGGGGCCGAGACGTATCCATCTTCTCCGTGGTGGAGATGATGAAGAAAGAGTGGTGCAGGCCGGACCTATGCTACAATAGTTGTGCAATAACGGGAGAGGAGTGAATAACAATTATGAGCGATAAAGTAAACGAGCAGGAGCTGCTGGCCGTATTGGCTGCAAAGACTAAGGTGGATCCCGAGCTGATTAAGCGGGTCCTCAAGCATGAGCAGACCTTCATCAACAATGCCAAAGCGGACAGCAAAGGCGACGTTGATATTGATAATGATGATCTGGTTGATTATGTAACAGGCCAGCGTGATGTGAAGCTGGACGAGCTGACAGTGGAAACCATTCTCGATGCGGAAATGGATTATCTGATGGATAAGGGCCTGGCCGGATATATTGATTAAGTCATGCTGCTAAGCGGTTTATTCTCTGTCAAGGAGCATAAACCGCTCCAGTCTATCTTAGTTCCCTGAAATTAATTTCTTAAATTCTTTGCTTTCGGTCTTTTAGTGTGCTACAATGAAATTAATCATAAATTTAACCCTTAATTCACATATTGTAAAAGGTTATCATTTGTGCGTATGAATCCTTTTCCAATGTGTGAATTTTTATTTGTTCGTACAATACGTAGGAATAAAAGGACATGTGTTAAATAATCTATTGGAGGTAATACAAATGCAAACAGGTACAGTTAAATGGTTCAATGCAGACAAAGGTTTCGGTTTTATCGAGGTTGAAGGTGGAAGCGACGTATTCGTACACTTCTCCGCAATCACTGGCGAAGGCTTCAAGTCTTTGGACGAAGGCCAACGCGTTGAGTTCAACGTAACTCAAGGCGCTCGTGGACCACAAGCCGAAAACGTTGTAAAACTGTAGTATGAAAACTAAGCTGCCCTTAACATCAGTTGAGGGCAGCTTTTTTTATGTAGAGAGAGCCGCCTGTCCTAAGTTCCTGTAGAGGTTATACCAATCGTCAGATTTGAACTAGAGGGAGGGGTACTTATGTATTTTCGTAAAAAAGCACTGGAGGATCTTCCACAGGAGGATACTGCCATTTGGTCCTGCACCAAAGAGGGCTGCACCGGATGGATGCGTGACAATTTCGCGTTTCAATATGTACCTACCTGCTGGCAGTGCAATTCGCCGATGACCCGAAGCATGAAGATCCTGCCCATGCTCGTGAACACGAATCATGAGATGAAGGAAATGAAAAAAGGGATTTCGATCCGATAAGCAGCTTGAAGCAGACCCGCCGGTTCCCTCTGAGGAACGGGCTTTTTGCTGTGTTGGCAGATGAATGTCCTTGACAATCAGGCGGACTTCTGGAAAATAGAGTTGGAAACGCTGTCAGTGAGGGGGAGGCTATGTGTTCAGCAGATTTAGAGAAATGAATACACTGCGTAATCAAATATTCCTGGGATTTCTGGGTGTCATGCTGGTTATTATCGCAGTTTCAGGTGCGTTCGTGTATGACAGGGTTTCTTCGCTCCTTAAAGATAATGCAGAACGGCACATTCAGCAGACCGCAGTTCAGGCTAACGGCAGGCTGGATGCGCTGATCGGCCAGATAGACAGCCTGATGGAGCAGGTGGCCAACCACCCGACGGTTCAGCAGCTGCTGCTGGAGGAGCTTAACGGTAAAGAGGTGTCCTTCAACCAGCGCCAATCGCTGCTGCAGATCGTATCCAGCTATCAGGCCTACATGCCGAGTGTCGGCTCACTGGAGCTGTATACTGCCGATTACCGGCTGCTGTTCCCGATTAAAGACGGCACCCTCAGCACCCGGATCGACAACCGTTATATCGCTGAAGCCAATAAGCAGAAAGGCCGGCTGGTCTGGATCGGCGTCGATCCGAATGATGACCAGAGTCTGCTGGCCATCCGTCAGGTCAGTCTGATGGACCGCTGGTTCTCGCGGGGCGGCTACCTGATGGCCAAGATCCAGCGCAGTTACTTTCAGCTGGACGATCCGCTCTCCGGCAGTGACAGCGGAGAATCGATCATGCTGGTCAGTGATGAGGGGCATCTGCTTGGCAGCAGTGAAACGCCAGAGCCCAATCTCCTGCCGCTCCTTTGGACCGACGATCAGACCGTGAGCTTCCGGGGCAAGGAATACGTGCAGGTCAAGCAGCGTTCGGACAAGGCGAACTGGACACTGCTGGTGCTTACGCCTGTCAGCTATGTGACAAAAGGCATCTCTGTCCTCCGGACAGTGCTTCTGTTCTCAGGCGGAATTGGAACACTGCTGTTTCTGTCGCTCTCGTTCCTGCTCTCCACGATGATTACCAGGCCGATAATTCATCTGATCCGGGCGATGCGCAAGACGAGGCTTGGGGTGCTGACCCCTAATCCGGAGCCGGTCTCCACGATGGAGCTCCGGGAGCTGAATAACACGTACAACGGAATGATTGCAAATATGAATGATCTGATCCGGGTAGTCTATGAAAAAGAAATGCTGCAAAGCCGTACGGAGCTGAAGGCACTGCAGGCGCAAATCAATCCCCATTTTTTGTTCAATACCCTGGAGGCGTTCAATTGGTCGCTGGAGGAGAAGGGGGAAGAAGAGCTGGCAGGGCTGGTAGTTGTCATGTCGCGGTTGTTCCGCTATATTATCGGAAGTCCGAATATGGATGAATGGGTTACCCTCGGGGAAGAGCTGGAGCAGGTGCGGCGGTATCTGCAGATCATGGAGATGCGTATGGGCGAGCGGCTGACCTGGACGATTGAACTGGAACAGCCGGAAGCTGCTGTGCCGGTACCGAAGCTGCTGATTCAGCCGATTGTCGAAAATGCCATTCTGCATGGAGTGGAGAGCCGTGTCGGCAGCGGTACTGTCAGTATCCTGATCACGCCTTCCGGGCGGTCAGGATGGACCCGGGTTACAGTGTCCGACAATGGACCCGGAATGGATGCAGAGAGGCTAAGTGCGCTTCGCAGTGCACTGGAGGGCGGCCCGTCCATTTCCTCCAAGGGGACAGGGGTAGGTCTTGTGAATGTCCAGCGGCGGCTTAAGCTTTATTATGGCGGGAAAGACGCAGAGCATGAAGGACTGGTTATCGGCAGTGAGCCGTCTGCAGGGACGGTTATTACTTTTGAAATACCGAATCATGGGGGAGATATGTATGAGCCTGGGCAGCAAAAAAATTCTGATCGTGGATGATGAGCCGCGGACGCGGCAGGGCATTAAGCAGACGCTGGAGGTATGGGCCGGTGGCAGATACGTGGTGGAAACCGCCGATAACGGGGTCGAGGCCCGCCAGCGGCTGCTGCATGAGCAGGTGCATCTGCTGATTACTGATGTGCGGATGCCGGAGGTCAGCGGAATTGATCTGATCCGCTCATTGAAGGAGCGGCCCCGCCAGCCGGTTGTTATCGTGATTTCAGGGTATGCCGAGTTTGATTATGTGCAGCAGGCCATGCGGCTTGGGGCTTTTAATTATCTGCTGAAGCCTCTGGATAAGGCGGAGCTGCTTCAGGTGGTGGAGGCTGCCCTGAAGCAGGAGGAAGAGGTGCAGCGGCGCGAGAAGCTGGAGAAGCTCGTCGACCCGAAGCTGTTCCAGATTGATCCGGACGGAAGCGGAATGGGGGAACCGGTAAGGGAGGCGATCGCTTATGTGGAGCAGCATCTGCATGAGCAGCTGACGATGGCTGAGGTTGCCGCGCGCATTCACCTGAATGCCAGCTACTTCAGTGTCCTGTTCAAGGAACAGGCCGGGGTGCCCTTCAGTGAATATCTGTCTCGCCTGAGGATTCAGCGGGCTAAAGAGATGCTGCTGCAGTCACGGCTGTCTATCGGCGAAATCGGTGAACGTGTAGGTTATAAGACAGACAAGTATTTTATCAAGGTGTTTAAGTCCCTGGAGGGCGTCAGTCCGAGCCGTTACCGGCACCAGCAGGCAGAGGACAACCAGACGGAAATCCAATAAAAGTGGAAGTTTTGCCAATATATTTGGTCTTATAAGCCTCCAAGCAGAATGCTAGAATTTAATTGATAACGGTTACAGATGGCGCAGCCAAAACAATGGAGGTTATAGCAATGCCAAGGGACAAGTTGACTATAGGCCTGATTTGGTGTCTCCTGCTTGCGCTCGTGCTTGCTGGCTGCGGCGGTAAGAGCAATAACGGAAGTAAGGATACAGTCAATGGCGCTCCTGAACCAAAAGTCACGCTCACTATGATGCACTTATGGCCGGCGGCCAGCTCGGCACAGCAGAATAAGCTGGTAGAGCAGATTATAGATGAATACGAGAACGAGCATCCGAACATTACCGTTAAACAGGAAGTGCTCGAGAATGAACAGTATAAGAATAAGCTCAAGGTGCTCTCCGCTTCCAACGAGCTTCCGGATGTAGGAATTACTTGGGCGGCAGGCTTCATGGAGCCTTATGTCAAAGGCGATTTGTTCGCCCCGCTGGATGATATTCTGAGCGGTGACCGGCTGAGGGATAAATTTGTTGCCGGTACGACGGAAGCCTACATGGTGGGCGGCAAAACCTATGCACTGCCCATCGAGCTGAACATCTCGCCGATCTACTACAACAAGGATATTTTTGCAAAATATAATTTACAGGTTCCGACCACCTATGAACAATTGAAGCAGGTTATACAAACACTGGCCGATAACGGTGTAGCCCCGATTGCGCTTGGGAACAAGGACCGCTGGACCGGATCCCTGTGGTACATGTATCTGGCTGACCGGATTGCCGGCAGCGATACACTCAAGAAGGCCACCAATGGCACAGGCTCCTTCGAAGATCCGGGCCTGATCCGGGCGGCTGCCGAAGTGCAGACTCTGGTTGATATGGACGCCTTCAACAAAGGCTTTAACGGCTTGTCCAACGATGAAGGCAAGTCCGAATTTGTAAACGAAAAGGCGGCCCTGTACCTGACGGGAACCTGGGAGCTGCCGAATTTCACGACCAACCCGGATATTCCGCAGGAGTTCAAGGACAAGGTCGGCTTCTTCAAATTCCCGACTGTCGCTGGCGGCAAAGGTAATATTAACAGCTGGGTTGGCGGTCCCGGTGTCGGGCTGTTCGTTTCCGAAGCGTCCAAGGTGAAGGAAGAAGCCAAGGCATTCGTGGAATACTTCGTATCGAAGTGGGGCGAGGATTCCGTGACTACTGCCGGTGTGATACCGGCAACTAAGGTGGATACGGCGAATAGCAATCTGCCCCAGCTCTATGTGGATCTGCTCAATGAACTGAATAATGCCAGCAGCATTACTTTGTTCGCCGATGTGCAAATGAAGCCGGGTGCCGCCCAGGTTCATTTGGACATGATCCAGGCGCTGTTCGCCAAGGCGGTAACCCCTGAAGAATTCGCTGCGAAGCATAAGGAAGCTGCAGAGAAGGGCATTTGAAGTTGGGCAGCCCTGGTGTCTATAGAAAATGTTATAGAGTAAAAAGCGGTCCGTCAGGTCTATAGACCTTGGCGGACCGCTTTTTGGTTTTGGTGTACAAATTTAATGCGCTGCGGCAGCAGAAGAATTCACCGGCTGCGCCTCGGTGTCGTGCTGGATCAGACCATGCTTCTCCCAGGCTCTGCTCTTCCAGCGGAAATACATAATAACAGCCCTCACCCATTCGTCAAAAGCGGTGGCGATCCATACACCGGCGAGGCCAAGGTGAAGCTGGAACACCAGCACATATCCGAGCGGCAGGCTCATGCACACCATTGAGATCAGGCCCATGTATACCGGGAACTTGGCATCGCCCGAGGCCCGCAGGGAGTTGATGATTACAAGATTGCAGGTGCGGCCCGTTTCCAGGAAGAAGCTGAGCAGAATCACCTGCGCACCCATCATAATAATCGACTCATTATCGGTAAACAGTCCGAACAGGGGGACGCGGAACAGAATAACAACAGCATCCATAATTATGGTGACGAGCAGTGCCCACTTCACACTCGTAAATACCCGGGAGTAGGCTTCCTGCTGCCGTTTGGCACCGACAAGATGGCCGACAATAATGGAGGTTCCCATCGACACCGCCACGCTGAACAGGAAAATATAGCTGGAGATATTCAGGGCATATTGGCGGGTAGCCATGGCTTCAGCACCAAGGTAAGTAATATATAGAGTAAATACAAGCTGGCAAGACTGATAGGTAATCGATTCAAAAGCGGACGGAATACCGATTTTGAGAATTTGCAGCACATATTTTTTGGACAGGCGGGTGTAATAAGCCCATTTGACCTTTACGTGCATAATCCGGTAGAGCAGCAGGAAGAATAGCACCAGGCAGATCAGCCGGCTTGTTACTGTAGAGATTGCAGCTCCTTGCACACCGAGTGCAGGCAGGCCGAAATGTCCGAAGATCAGGAGGTAGTTGCCGACCACATGGATCACATTCATCAGCAGGGAGACCATCATCGTCTGCTTGGTGAAGCCGTGTGTACGAATGGTGGTTGCCAGGGCATTAAGCAATGCCTGCAGGAAGATCCCGCCCCCGACGATATTCATATACACTTTGGCATGCACGAGGATATCACCGGTTACATTCAGGGCAGCCAGCAGATTGCCGCCGAACAGCAGCAGGATTGTGCTGAGGACAAGTCCTACCGCCAGATTCAGCGTGATGGCATTGCCGGTCACATTGGCCGCTTCCTGGGGCTTCCTGGAGCCGAGATACTGGGAGACGACGATAGCCGCGCCATTGCCGATTACACTGAGGACAAGTATAGCCATAGCAATAATCTGATTCGCTGCCCCGACACCGGAAACGGCATCGTCTGATACCGAGCTGATCATGAACGTATCCACGCTGCCCATCAGCATGAACAGGAATAATTCCAGGAATATCGGCCAGGTCAGCTTCATCAGATTGAACTCTTGCGCTTTCGTTTCTTTCATCTATGATTGCTGGTCATTAAGCTTTATTCGAATCCAGTGTATGTTAGCACAGCTTTTATGAAATTGCAGTATTTTTACGAAAATAGTGAAAAGTTTATACGTTTTTCTTTCAGAGCTGCCACTGTTCGGAGCCCTATAGAGTCCAATAGTATCCTCCGGGTAACTACAATACGGGAAAGTGCCTACTTCCTTTTTGGGATGTATGAACTTACACTTAGTGCAGCACTTACAAAAATATATTGAAAAGGAGCATATATATATGAAATTGCAGTTAGCGCTCGATCTTGTCGATATCGCCGGAGCCAAGGAAATTGTCTCGGAGGTGGCAGAATTTATTGATGTGGTGGAAATCGGTACGCCGATTGTCATTAATGAGGGATTGCATGCAGTTAAAGCGATTAAGGACGCTTTTCCTGCACTGACTGTGCTGGCGGATCTGAAAATCATGGATGCAGGCGGGTATGAAGTCATGAAGGCGGCTGAAGCGGGAGCAGACATCGTGACTGTACTTGGCGTTTCGGATGACTCCACTATTAAAGGCGCTGTTGAGGAAGCGAAAAAAAGCGGACGTGAAATTCTGGTCGACCTGATCAATGTGAAGGATATTGCCGGCCGGGCTGCTGAGGTAGACGCTCTTGGTGTAGATTATGTCTGTGTTCACTCCGGTTATGACCATCAGGCTGAGGGCAAAAACTCCTTTGCTGATTTGCAGGCGATCAAGGGTGTCGTCAAACAGGCGAAGACGGCAATTGCCGGCGGCATCAAGCTGAGCACACTGCCGGAAGTCATTGCAGCCGGTCCTGATCTTGTCATCGTAGGCGGGGGCATTACCGGTGAAAGCGATCAAAGGTCAGCGGCAGCCGAAATGAAGCGTCTCGTCAGCCAGGCCTAATCCTCTTATGGATACAGTGAGCTACGCGCAGGAGATCGTGAAGGAGCTGGAGCGTTCAGCTGGGCAGCTGGATGCCGAAGCGGCAGAGGCGTTTGCCGGGCTGCTTCAGCGTTCCGGTAAGATTTTTGTGGCTGGCGCAGGCCGCTCCGGGCTGATGGGCCGGGCGTTCGCCATGCGGCTGATGCATGCCGGCCGGGCGGCTTACGTGGTCGGTGAAACCGTGACCCCGGGTATTGAGGCCGGAGATGTACTGGTCCTCGGCTCCGGCTCCGGGGAAACGAAAAGCCTGATCGCCATGGCAGAGAAAGCCCGGGCGCTCGGCGCTGCGGTTGTCCTGGTAACGATAGCGCCGGAGTCTACTCTCGGCAGTCTGGCCGATTACACGGTGAAGCTGCCGGGTGTTGCCAAGGAGGCCAGCGGGGAGCGGGCCACCATCCAGCCCATGGCGTCCCTGTTCGAACAGACACTGCTGCTGTTCTATGATGCGGTCATTCTGCGGCTGATGGAATGGACCGGCCAGACAACCAGCCAGATGTTCGGCAAGCATGCTAATCTCGAATAATATCACCAAACAGCCTGTCCGGGCTTCCGGGCAGGCTGTTTTACGATGCGGGGAATGGCTCAAGTGAGGGTAATTCCACAAGTGTATGGCTCCCTGCACCAGGTACGATTAGACGTGATGGCTATCAACCGGCCTACCGCCTATCGCTTAAGCAAATCCTCACGGATGGGGGTAAAGGCATCCAGCAGTGCTGAATCAGCCTCAAGAGCCGTCACCCCATGTTTGGCATTGGGCGGAATGGCAATGCTCTCGCCAGCCGATACGGCATACTCCTTGCCGTCGATGCGGAATACGAAGCTTCCGCGCAGGCAATAGCTCATCTGTTCATGGGGATGGCTATGCTCATAACCTTCGGCGCCTTTCTCGAAATGAACCTCCATCATCATCAGGCTCGCTGCCGCATTCAGGATGCAGCGTTTGACCCCCGGCTCCGCCGGTTCCCATACTCCAAGATTACTCATATTCTATTTCCTCCTTGTGTTAACTGCATTTGTTAGCTGTTCTGCTATTCGGATGTCCCCGCATTCCAGCTTAAAAGTAACTGTTTCTGGAACGGTAGCGGGATTTTCCCCCTCTAATTTTTGCCGTGCTGGGCGGAGAGTAGTGTTAGCGGGATTTCCTCCGTCTAAATGCTCCCGATGTGCATGAAATCAGCGTTTTCCGGGAAATTAGCGGGACTTTTTCCCGCTACACCCGGGTGTCAGGCCAAACCAAATGAATTAACGGGAACTTTTCCCACTCCAATTCATCTGATGCTCCCGGGTTTTCATACCGGGAATCGAATAACCGGCGCTGCCAGCGCTTAGAGATTTGTCTCAAAAACGCTTATAACGGCACGGCAATCTGAATGGATCCAGGTTCAAGGTTCAGGATGCCGGAAGCTGCATCCCCTCGAATGACCGATCCAGACTCCACATTCCCGTAAATCTCCGATCCCGGCTCCGTAGTCCCGACTTTCTTTGCTCTGTCTTCAGTGAATTCGGCCATAGCCATCTCTGCTGTGCCCAGCAGCCGGAGCGGGGTGCCGCCGGGGATGTGGACACGGCGGGCCTGCCCGGAGCCGTTGAGGGCGGCGACACACCAGAAACCGTCCGCGCGGCAAAGCTTATACAGGCGGACGCCATCACCGGCGTCTTCGCACTCCAGCTGCTCCAGCTGGAGCGCGGGCGCCCCTGCTGCCCGCGGATGCAGCAGCACCACGTAATCTTCTCCGGCGTGGGCATGCACGCGGAAATGCTGCTGCGCAGCCAGCGGGTAAGCCCCGCCTGCCGCACCCTTTCCGGTCGTGATGACAGGAAGGGCGGGTTCGGCGATATGCACGCCCAGCCGCATGCCGCCTAAGCAGGCGGCATCAATGGTCTGCGCCGCGACTTCGGCTTCCGTACTCAGCGTATGCAGATTCCAGACGCTGTCAGCCCCGTCCCCGATCCGGTCCCAGACCAGGTAAGCGTCAAATCCTGCTTTGATATACAGGAAATGCCGCTCATATTCCCCGGCGCGGACATCCGGAATAAGGCTTCTGGCATAATCAAGCTCCTCTGAGAAGCGGACTTCCCGGCAGACGCTTTGCAGCGGTCCGTCGGCGAAGCCTCCGGCTTCATCTTTGAACTGGACGGTATTATGCGCCGCTCCGGACACATACCAGTGCCGATCCCCGTTGTAATAGCCCCCGGTTCCGGCATCCAGCGTCAGGGGAACCCCGTCCGCCCAGATGGAGAAGTGGCCTTCATCATGATGGGCGTGATAGGTCAGCGGTGAAGCCTCGTAAATGGCGTAGTTCTGCAGGTTCTCAGCCCCGCTGC
>NZ_LN831199.1:364244-365635 GCF_001368795.1 Paenibacillus ihuae | reverse complement strand
GGGCGTGATAGGTCAGCGGTGAAGCCTCGTAAATGGCGTAGTTCTGCAGGTTCTCAGCCCCGCTGCGGAAGATGACATAGCCGATGCCGGGATAATGCGCAGAGCGGAGAGCGGGATGGCGCTCCGGAAGCTCCGGCTGCGGATACAGCAGCGGGACCAGCGGCAGCGGAAATGCCCCGGTATCCTGGACCGGCGCGCCGCCGTGCTTCCAGGTCCAGATCATTTCTCCCGCCAGCTGCGGATCTTCCCCGGCATAGAACGGAGCGGCGTAGCCGAGCAGGCGGAACCATTGCTCCTGCACATTAGCATCACCGACGGCCGGGGTGAGCAGAACAGGTGCGCCGGCCGGGCCGCTTTGAATCCGGTCCTTCGCGGTCACGATTCCCATCAGGAAGCGGTACATCGCCTTGACCTTGGGGTGCCGGAAATAATCTACGCCCTTCAGCCGCTTAAGCAGGGCGAAGAACAGAAAATAACGGTGCAGCACAGCGCCGTGATAACGCACATTCTCCGGCCAGGCGCCATCCGGATCAACCACTTCCGCCAGCTGCCAGTCGATTACGGAGCGGGCGTGCTCCAGATAATCTCCGCTCTCGGGTTCCTGCGGGAAGAGCAGGGCATACACCCCTAGCCCGGTCGCCCGGTCGGCATTCCAGTTGCTACGTTTGCCGCCCTTCTCATCGGGGAAGGTCGCAAGGTCGAACCGGTAGTAGGCGGTATCCATCATCATCGCCGCGATATAGCGGAAATCGGCCAGCAGTGCCGCCGTTTCCCGATCAGCGAACACTCCGCTGGCTGCAATCTGGTCATAGATGACCGAGACGGCAGCCAGTCCCCGGCCGATATGCACAGCACCATACGTGTCGTCATCATGCCAGCCGTCCCGGCGGAAAATATCCATGCCCTGCCGCATATCAGCCAGTATGTACTGCAGCTTGCGCTTCGCCAGTCCGGCATACGGTTCTTCGCCTGAGACCATATACAAGTTGGCATCGGTACCGGCAGCCTCAAGCAGATACGCCCAGTTGGTCAGCGTACGCCGGTTGAAGAGCGGCGAGAGCTGAATCGGTCCGAGCAGCCGGCCTGCCGCATCCAGGAAGATAACCCCGGTGCATACGCCGCCGCCGGCAAGCGGAGCTTCCAGGCTGAGTTCGGTCTGGATGCCGTAATAATCGCCTGTTTGTACCGGCAGGCGCTCCTCATAACCTAGAGTCGTCCGTACCTCCTCCGTGGGATTACTGATCCGCACGCACTGCACATTCTCCTTCGCTGCACCGCCGGATGGCGTCACACCGGAAGGCTGCAGTCCGCTCCCGCCACCGGCCACTTGCTCCAGCTGGATCGTACTGCCGCTTCCCGGCTCTTGGGCCCAGCCGGCCAGCCCCTGCCCG
>NZ_LN831199.1:361435-364218 GCF_001368795.1 Paenibacillus ihuae | reverse complement strand
CCAGCCGGCCAGCCCCTGCCCGAATCCGCCGTTCAACAGCACCACCGGCAGCCCAAGCTGGGAGTGCGTCAGCCGTACGCCGCCGATCCGGGCAATGCCCCTACCCTGGACCTGTACAGCCAGCTTCAGGTAGGCAGCCCCGGCAGGAACCTTGAAGACGAACGGTTCTACCCGGAATACACCAAGCCGGTGAAGCGGAGCAGCTGCCTCCCGGGCGGCGAATTCCCCGGACAGCCGCCGCTGTCTCGCGTACTCCTGTGCAACCGCAGGAATCTGCTCTATTCTGCTGCGGATTTCCCCCAGCTGCTCCCGGTCATAACAGCCGAAGGGACGGGCTCCGGCGGCGCCGTTGTATGCTGAATTCATTGGTAAGTTCAAGCCTCCCTGTGAAGATATATTCCTGCTGCGTTACCTGCTTTCTTCTATAAGTATAGCTGCCCCGTGAACGGGACCGGGATGGATAAACTCAGGAAGGAGAGGGGACAAAGCGACTTATTTTCGATGAAAAAGTGAAATTCTCCCCCTTACCGCAGTCGCTTTCTCCCTAACTGTGTATGTGCCTGGGGACTTATGATTAAGGCAAGAGGCGTAAGCCGAATAGACAGGAGGAACAATCAATGAATGGAACGAAACGTCAAATAAACGCCTGGACCTTTGTAGCGCCCAGCCTCATTCTGACGCTGATTTTTGGGGTGTATCCCGTCTTCTGGGCTTTGAAGTACATGTTCTATGATTATCAGGGCTTCGGCACGCCGCTCTTCGTCGGTCTGGATAATTTCGAGCGGCTGCTGCGGGATAAGGATTTCTGGAAGTCCGTGGTTAACACCTTCATCTATGCAGGCGGCAAGCTGGTGATCACCATCCCGCTCTCGTTTGTATTGGCTGTGGTGCTCAACCGCGCCCTGAAAGGACGCCAGCTGCTGCGGGCGATTTATTTCATGCCTACCGTAATCAGTGCTTCGGTCATGGCGATCGTGTTCTACGTTATTTTCAACTCCTACAACGGAATGGTGAATCAGCTGCTGATGGGCGCCGGAATTGTATCCGCTCCCATAGACTGGCTGGGCGCCAAGCATGCTTTAGTAACGGCAATTATCATCGCGATCTGGGGTGCGGTCGGTAACTATATGCTGCTCTTTATTGCAGGGCTGCAGAATATTCCGGAGGATCTTTATGAAGCCGCCTCCCTAGACGGGGCGGGGCCGCTGCGGAAGATGTGGAGTATTACCGTTCCGATGCTGGGGCCTGTGCTGCAGATGATCATCATGCTGGCGATCACCGTCTCTCTGAAGGGCTACGAGAGCATTATGGTACTGACCGAAGGCGGGCCTTACGGCAAAACGGAAGTCATGTATCTCTATCTCTATAAACTGTTCTTCCCGGTATCGAGCGGAGGATCGAGCATCCAGCAATTCGGTTACGGCAGTGCGGTCGGATTCACAACGGCAGTTATCGTCGGCCTGATCACACTGATTTACTTCTATGTATCCAAGAAACTGAATGACATCTATTAAAAGAGAGGAGAATGAACAGTGAGCACATTACACGCGGAAACGAAAATAGCCTCGGCGCAGACCGCCGGTTCGATAAAGACGAAGGCGCTGCTGTCCCGGATACTGCTGTGGATTTTCCTGCTCCTGGTAGCGGCGTTGGCGTTATTCCCGCTTATATTGGCTTTTTTCGGGTCGCTGAAATCGAATCTGGAGCTGACTACCGGCACATCGCTGCTGCCGAAGGAATGGAAGTTGGATAACTACGCGCAGGCCTGGACGTCGGCCAATTTCGCACGCTTTACCTGGAACAGCGTATTTATCAGTACCTTTACGACGATAGGGACTCTATTGATAGGAACGATGGCCGCTTATGCGGTTGCGAGGGTTGATTTCTACGGGAAAAGGCTGTACGTGGTCATCCAGTCCTGTACCCTGTTCATCTCGATCGGTGCGGTTGTCCTGCGTCCCCAGTTCGATCTTATGGTCGCCCTTCATCTGCAAAAATCGCTCTGGGGCGTCATCATCATCCTGATCAGCGCCCATGCGACTGCATTCTTCATGCTGATCGGCTTTGTAAGAGCCATTCCGAAGGAACTGGACGAAGCGGCCTTTATTGACGGCTGCAACTTCTATAGCGTATACTTTCGTGTTATCTTGCCGCTTCTGACGCCCGCACTGGGAGTCACAGCGCTCTGGACCTTCCGCGGTGCATGGAATGAATATATTCTGCCGCTGGTATTTACGATGACACAGCCTGCCCTGCAGACACTTACCGTGGGTCTCGCCGGGCTGAAATACGGCGTGGGGGATGCGGCACAGCCGCAATTAATGCTTGCCGGTGCATGTGTGTCCATGCTGCCGATGATCATTGTCTACATTTTTGCCAATAAAACATTCATGCAGATGACAGCTGGCTCCGTGAAGGGCTAAGAGAGTAGCGCGGGATTTTTCCGGCAGCCAGTCAACGAAGGATGTGGAATCATGCTGAAGGCCTGGCTGTACCGGACCTCGCTGAAGAAAAGAATATGGCTGTCTTTTACCGCACTAACTATCTTTTGTATCTCAATTACCGGCTCCTGGGCCTACTCGATTGCTTCGCGGGCGATGGAACGGAACTCGGTCGACCTGAACCGCAATGTGCTGAACCAGTCCGTCAACGTGCTGGACCAGAAGCTGAAGCAGATCATTGTGGCCTCCTCCACCATGATGCTGAGTGAAGCGTACAAACAGACGATAAGGGATATACAAGCCCATAATACAGACCGGTTCTTTGCGAACTTCTCCCAGCTG
>NZ_LN831199.1:353436-361409 GCF_001368795.1 Paenibacillus ihuae | reverse complement strand
CCGACAACGGGTCGGGCATGGACGCGGAGCAGCTGAATGCAAGCCTGAGGGAGCCTGTCTCCAGCGGAGGCTATGCGCTGTCCAATATCTGCAGCCGTCTGCAGCTGTATTACGGCAAGGAGGCGGCATTATCCTTCCGCAGCCGCCCATATATCGAAACAGAAGCCATACTCTCAATACCGATGGAAGGTGGAGTTTATCCTGAGCCACGCTGAGCCTATTAAAATATGCATTGTTGACGATATTCCGGCCGTTGTGCGCGGCTTGTCGCAGAGGATTCCCTGGGAGGAGCATGGCATTGTAGTTGCGGCAACGGCGGGCAACGGGGAAGAAGGGCTGATGCAGATCCGCAGGCACCGGCCGGATATTGTACTCACCGACATCCGCATGCCCTTTACCGACGGGCTGGAGATGATGCGGATCATTCAGTCCGAGCAGCCGGATATCAAGCTGATCTTTCTGACCGGCTATTCCGATTTCACCTATGCCCAGGAGGCAGTGAAGCTCGGGGCCTTTGACCTGATCGTCAAGCCCTTTACCAAGCCGCAGGTGCTTGAATCCGTGCTGAAGGCGAAAGAAGTACTGGAGCGGGAGCGCTCGCAGGCCGAGCAGATGCGGGGGATGGAGCAGAAGCTGCGGGAGAGCATGCCGTATCTGCGCCAGGAGTATATGCGTCTGCTCATCCGTTACGGCAGCAGGCAGCAGCATCTCAGCCAGCAGTGGGATTTCTATGCGATTACGATGAACAGCAGCGGCTTTTGCGTGATGGCCGCGGAAATTGACTTTTTTGCCGAACGCACGGCGGCCATGCCGGTGTCTGAGGTGGAGCTGATCCGCTTTGCGGTGCAGAACATTCTGGAGGAGACGATTGGCGGGTATACGCAGGGGATTGTCTTCCGTGAGCATGTCAATCAGTTTGTTATCGTGATGAATCCCCCTGCGGAGCTTGATGCGGAGCAGATTGCCGAGAAATGCCGGGAGAATGTCTGCCGGCATACGTACCAGACCGTTTCCATCGGACTCGGCGGGGAGGTGGAGGAGGCCGGGCAGCTTTCGGTATCCTATGCCCAGGCGCTGTCTGCACTGACCAATACGTTTCTGACCGGCGGGAACAGCGTGTACCGCTATGCCGATTCGCCGGAGGGAGAGGCTGTGCTGCCCAGATACTCTTTTGATAAAGAGAAGGAACTGCTCTACTGCCTACGTTCGGCTAATCTGGCCAAGGCGGAGGAAGAGCTGGATCATATATGGAGTGAGTGGCTGAATGCTCCCGCCCTGCCTGACCCGGCCATCGACAAGACGATGTGTCTGGAGCTGGCACATTCGATTCACCGTGTGTTCTCTGACAAGGCCTCGGACGCGGAGGTCAAAATGCTGGAGAAGAAGCTGGCCGACATGAACGGAGCGGCTTCCTTTGAGGAGCTGCGCAGGCAGATTCGTGAATTTTGCCGCCAGGGCTGTACCTATGTACAGATCCGCCAGTCCAGTGATGCGCGGGTGCTGGTGGAGCGGGCTATCGCCCATATCAACGGAAATCTGCACCGCAACCTTTCTGTGGCCGATTGTGCCAGAGAGGTGCATCTCAGCCCGAGTTATTTCTCCAATCTGTTCAAAAAAGAGATGGGCATGACGCTGGCCCAATATATTATCAGCCGCCGGATGGAGAAGGCCAAGGAAATGGTGCTGGAGGGTATGCAGGTGCAGGATATCGCTGTCTCCCTGGGCTATGAGGACCGTCCTTATTTCACTGAGCTGTTCAAAAAATATACCGGTATGACGCCGACGGACTTCCGTTCCAAGTACACTGCAGCCGGCTCGCGCGGAAACAGTGATTTCGTCTCCCCTGAATAGTTGTTTTCTCCTTCACTTACAACCCGGCAGGCATTCTATAATTTTTATATCAAATGAATGCGATTACAAAAAGAAAAGGGAGGGTTTTTAGATGAAAAAAAATCAATGGATGTTAGCTGGAGCTTCGCTGCTGCTGGCAGGATCACTGGCTGCATGCTCCTCGAACAATAATGCAACAACAGAGGCAGAAGGCAGCAGTGATAAACCCACTGAGCAAACCAAGCTGGTCTACTGGTCGATTGACCGTCATGATTCTGATTTCATTGAGCAAAAAATCAGTGAATACGAGGGGCTTAATCCGGGTGTGGATATTGAATTTAAAGTGATGGCCGATAACTATGCCCAGTCCGTGGACATCGCCTTCTCCAGTAAACAGGCGCCGGACATTCTGCGGGTGGATACAGGAAACGTGCCGACCTGGGTGAAGAAGGGCTATCTGGAATCCTTTGACGAATACATTACGCCCGAAATGAAGAGCCGGTTCGAGAACGTACTCATTAATGAGAAGAATACCATTGACGGCAAAATCTACACCCTGCCGAATATCGGCCAGTTCTGGCGCCTGATCTATAACGTCGACCTGTTCGAGAAGGCCGGTATTGCCGCGCCGCCGACCACACTGGCTGAAATGGTGGAGGATGCCAAGAAGATTACCGCAGCGGGTAAAGACATCGGCGCTTATGGCCTGGCCGGTAACTTCAAGAGCGGAAGCGGGTTTGAACGTATTGCCCATCCGATTACGACCCTAAGCAAGACAGTAGGGACGGAAGGCTTCAACTTCCAGACCGGCCAGTTTGACTTCGGTATGTACAAAGAGACGCTTGAAGCGCTGCGCCAGATTGTGGAGGACGGCAGCATGATGCCGGGTTCGGAATCGCTCGATATTGACCCGCTGCGGGCCCAGTTCGCCCAAGGCAAAATCGGGATGTACTTCAATCACTCTGTTGAGCCTAGCGTATACAAAACCCAATTTCCGACGGATATCCGCTGGGCTGCAGCGTTGCCTCCGACCGTGGACGGCAAGCAGAACGGTGCCAGCCAGGTTATTTCCGGCAGCTATCTGGCGATGAGCAAGGATTCCGGGCAGAAGGAAGCAGCCTGGAAATTCATCGAGTGGATGTACAGCGATGAGGTGCAGACTGCGTACCAGGAAGGCGGATACGGCGTTTCGGTTATTCCTTCTGTTGCTGCTGCAGCGAAAGCTCCGGATATCCCGGGAATCGAATACTTCCTGCCGACGAAATTTGACGGAATCTATCCGGCCACTCCATTCGGGGCTACGGAAGGACGCCTGGAGGGAACCAAGAAGATGGACGTATTCAACAGATTTATCTTTACCGGCGGGGATCTGGACAAGGAGATTCAGGATCTGAATACCCGTTATAATGCCGCACTCGAAAAGGCCAAAGCTGCAGGTGATACCACAATCGAAGCACAGCCGGACTTCAGTGCAGCTAATCTGCAGGGAAGCTTAGTCAGCGAATAAACCCCACCCGGCAGTACACCAATATTTCTATAAAGACCGCAGGCCGAGCCTGCGGTTCTTTATGTGTAATGGACTCTGGTCCGGCGCTCCCGCCGGCGATGTGCGGCCCCCGGGTGTTTTGTAGTATGATGGTGGAGAACGAAAGGAGGACGCATATCTTGGCAACGGATATTAAAGACCGTATTAATTTGCAGGAAATCAATTGTGAGAAGGAGCTTACACTCGCCGTCATCGGCGGGAAATGGAAGCTGATTATCCTGTGGCATCTTGGCCTGGAAGGAACCAAACGTTTCAGTGAGCTGAAGAAGCTGATTCCCCATATTACGCAAAAAATGCTGACGAATCAGCTTCGTGAGCTGGAGGAAGACCAGCTTGTGTTAAGAAAGGTGTATGCCGAGGTCCCTCCGAGAGTAGAATACTCTTTAACAGAATACGGGCAGAGCCTGCTGCCTGTCCTGCGCATGATGTATGACTGGGGCAAAAATTACGGAAACAAAGTGATCTGGAAGGATACGGCTAAGGCAGAGAGATAGCGGTATTCTGTGATGTGTTCACCGCTCATCGCCGCCTGCCGTGATACTTATATAGATTATAATAATGGAGGGAATAAGACATGACGCAAACCAATTACAGTCCGCTGCTGGACACCTACGATTTCAAAAATGGAATTACACTGAAAAACCGGGTGGTTATGGCCCCGATGACCAACTTCTCTTCCAATGAGGATGGCACGGTTTCCAAGGCGGAAATCGATTATTATATCCGCCGCTCCAAAGGCGTAGGCATGGTCATCACGGCCTGCGTGTATGTGAGCCGGAGCGGGAAAGGCTTCCCCGGTGAATTCGGTGCCGACAGTGACGAGCTGATTCCAAGCCTGCGTGAGCTGGCGGATGCTATTAAGGGCCATGGAGCCAAGGCTGTGCTGCAGATTTTCCATGGCGGACGCCAGTGCCCGCCGGATCTGCTGCCGGATGGCCAGACCGTCAGTGCAAGCAGTGTTCCAGCGGAGCTGCCGGGCGGCGGGCAAGGACCGGTGCCGCGTACGCTGACCGATGAAGAAATTCAAGTCATTATCGCAGATTTCGGGGCGGCTACCCGCCGGGCGATTATCGCTGGCTTCGATGGTGTGGAAATTCATGGAGCAAACGGTTATCTGGTTCAGCAGTTCTTCTCCCCGCATTCTAATCTGCGCGAAGACCGCTGGGGCGGAAGCCTGGAGAAGCGCCTGACCTTCCCGCTCGCCGTTCTGCGCGAAGTGAAGCGGGTCGTTAGTGAATATGCGTCTTCCCCGTTTCTGGTCGGCTACCGCTTCTCCCCAGAGGAACCGGAAACACCGGGAATTACGATGGCTGAGACCTTTGCGCTGATTGATGCGCTCAAAGGGGAAGGGCTGGATTATCTGCATGCATCGCTCATGGAGCTGTGGTCGCTGCCGCGCCGCGGCACGGAAGACAGCCGGCCGAGAATTGAGCAGATTGTTGACCGTGCCGGTGCCGTACCGGTCATCGGCGTCGGTTCACTGTACACGGCGGAAGATGCGCTGAAGGCTCTGGACACCGGCATTGACCTGGTGGCTCTGGGCCGCCCGCTGCTGATCGAACCGGACTGGGTACAGAAGGTAGCGGAAGGCCGCGCCAGTGAAATTAAGACGGAACTGGACCCTGCAGCGCAAGGTGAGCTTGTGATCCCTGACCCGCTCTGGGGCGCGATCACCAATACACCAGGCTGGGTGCCGGTTAAGGCTTAAGCAGGCCTTCGGCAGAGCATCTTTTAGCAAGGCACCGGCTTGATCACAGTGGCTGCGCCCCGCGTAGTAGTTAGCGCTGCATTCTCTGCTAATCGGCCGATGCATGATGCACGGTTGCAGAAGAATAGTAGGGGCGGCACCGTTAGGGTGATGCTTGTAGCATTTCGGTGGCTAGCGGACTGGAAAGACCTTATTTTCTATCTGAGGGACATTTCACGAGACTAACGGACTGCAGCGCACTTATTGCCGTTCCAGTAGCCTGATTTCGGGTCAATTGCCGTCAATAAGCGCATTTGGGTCCGTTAGCTTTCCGGAATGCTGCTCCAGACGGAAATAAGATCTCCTGAGTCCGTTGCAGACTGCAAAATCCTGATTTTTACATTCGAAGGCAGTTGTATAGTATGTGGTATAGATATTTTTCAGCACAAAATGCCCCCGGTTAAAGCATCTGCTTTTGACCGGGGGCTTCTCTGTTCATATCATTAGTTACTGTTTTGCTCAAACAGTCTGGCAATTTCAATAATTACGTTTACGGCCTTCAGCATCACATCGACTGAGGCGTATTCAAACTTGCCGTGGAAGTTTTCTCCCCCGGTAAAAATGTTCGGCGTCGGCAGCCCCATATAGGACAGCTGTGAACCATCTGTACCGCCGCGGATTGGGCGAATCACCGGCGAGATGCCGAGGTTCACCATTGCTTCGTGGGCGATGTCGACGATATGGCGGACCGGCTCAATTTTTTCACGCATATTATAATACTGGTCATTCATTTCCAGCACAACATTGTCGTCACCATAGGTGGATTTGAATTCATCGACGATAGCGGCGATATTCGCTTTACGTTTCTCGAAGTTCGCGCGGTCAAAGTCCCGGATAATATAAGCCAGCTTGCTGTGCTCCGCCGAGCCCTGCATGGAGATCAGATGGTAGAAGCCCTCATAGCCGTCTGTAAATTCAGGTGCTTCACCCGCAGGCAGTCTGAGATGGAAGGCCATGGCGATTTTCGAGGAATGCACCATTTTACCTTTTGCGGTTCCCGGGTGAACGTTGACGCCCTTGAAGCTGATTTTGGCGGCAGCGGCATTGAAGCTCTCGTATTCCAGCTCACCGAGGGGTCCACCGTCAACAGTGTAAGCATACGAGGCGCCAAAGGCGGCAACATCGAACTTATGCGGTCCGCGTCCAATTTCCTCATCGGGAGTAAAGGCGACTCTGATTTTGCCGTGTTTGATTTCAGGGTGGGCCAGCAGGTAGGCCATGGCAGTCATGATCTCGGCGATCCCGGCTTTGTTGTCTGCACCCAGCAGCGTAGTGCCATCTGTTGTAATCAGCGTATGCCCCTTGTATTCAGGCAGCTCCGGGAAGCTGTCCGTTGACAGGACGATATTCAGCTCCGGGTTCAGCACAATATCTCCGCCGTCATAGTTCTCGATGATTTGCGGCTTCACATTCGCTCCGGTGAAATCGGTCGCCGTATCCAGGTGGGCCAGGAAGCCAATGGTTGGAACATCCTTGTCACTGTTCGCAGGCAAGGTAGCCATAACATAGGCATGCTCGTCCACCGTCACTTCCGTTAGACCCAGCTCCTGCAGTTCAGACACCAGCTTGCGGGCCAGCTCCATCTGGCCGGGAGTGGAGGGGCAGGTATCGCTCTCTTCATTAGACTGGGTATCTATTTCCGCATACGAAACGAACCGCTTAATCAGTTCATCCTTCAATTCAAGTCATCTCCTCTTCATCTAACAACATCTAAGTATAGAATTCTCTATCCGTAAGCCAGAACCTTCCCGCAGAAACAGGCCGTCCGGCTGATGGCCGGTACAGCCGCTTTTTTGTGCCGCAGTTCTATATTAGCATGTTCTGTGCGGGGACTCATCTTTTGCAGGTCCATCTGCTTAAGAAAAATCTCAATGCTGTTCCTGAAGCAGCGGCTCCCGGCGGATCAGCGAGGCGGAGAGCAAATAGCGTTCCGGCGCGGAGCCGACATAGCTGAACGGATAGCAGGTGATCAGCGTAAGGATGGGGGTATCGCTCTCTTTAATCGCCCCCCGCTCTTCGCCATCTACAATCGTACTGCCTGTAACCTCATACACGAACTTGCCGTCTACCGTCTCTACCTCGATAAGATCATGTTTTTTTAGGCTGCCGAGACTGCGGAATACTGTATCGCGATGACCGGCCAGCACGCTGTTGCCGCTTGTGCCCACTACTGCGCTTCCCGTGTAGTGCCCGGCTCCTCTCTTCAGCTGCGGACGCTGTGTTCCTTCGAGGATGGCCACTCTTTTGTTCAGCGATGGAAAATAGATCTCTCCGATGACCTCGCCCTCTGTGTAGGTGGTGCCGGATTGGCTGGTGCTGGCGCTGGAATTGTCCGGTTCTCCGGGAAGGCTGACCATACCGGCAGGAAGCGGAGTTTCGTCTTCCGGGACGGTAAGGCGGGGAGCTTCCTCCCTCTTTTTCGCCCAATCCTCCAGGGCATGACGGGCTTCCACGGGCGCTTTGAAGATTTGCACGGCAGAATACACCAGCACACAGAGACAGAGCAGGAAGATCAGCTTCACGGCAAAAGCTACCCCGGAACGCATCCTCATACTCTCTCCTCCAACCTTCAGCCCTTAGGCTTATTTCTTCGAATTAAGTCTGCGCAGCACGATGATGCTGAGGATCGCTACCGCCATACTGATTAAGATCAGGTTATACCACGGTTCTGCTGTATCAGGCAGTTTATCGCCGCCATCCGGCGGGGAGAGCGGGAGCTCGTCATCATCCACCGTCACCCCGGGATCGGCAGACGGAGTAGGCGAACTGCCGGTAGCTATGCTTCCTGAGTCCGGAGAAGGTGTTGCTTGAGCATTGTCGCCGCCACCGAGTGGAACAGGTGCATCAGTT
>NZ_LN831199.1:351530-353410 GCF_001368795.1 Paenibacillus ihuae | reverse complement strand
GGTGCATCAGTTACAGTAACTTCATCTGTCCCCGGTGTAGCTGTCACAGCCGGAGTTGCTGACGGAGCAGGCGATGACGAAGGTGGTTGCGAACCCCCAGGGATGGAGGTAAATGTCGGTGCAGGGCTAGGGCTGCTTGACGGATTCGGTGAAACAGTACTGGAAGGCGTAGGGCTGGCTCCATCAGATGGCCCCGGTGAAGCAGAAGCCGAAGGTGTAGGGCTAGGTTCCGTTGACGGCTGCGGTGAAGCGGAGGCGGTGAAGTTAAAGGCAACGCCAACCTTTTTCCCCTGAAACTCATTGCCTGCCTCAGCGGGAAAAACCACATCCATTTGAATTGCTTCCGTTCCGCCACCGGGGAGTGATCCTATGGCGACACGGCCCTCCGCCTGGCTCATCACTCCGGAATAGAGGATTACTCCCTCTTTTTGCAGGGTCATTTGCAGAATATTGTACAAATCCACGTCTCCGGAGAGAAAGTCGAAATTTACAAAGTAATCAAACGGCTCTGACCCTTCGTTAATAACCGTATATTCTGAGGAACTCTTGTCCCCTGGCTGCATATTACTCATAATGGCGGTACTTTGAGTATGCGAATTGACCGTGAGTTTAATCGTGTCCTCTGCACTTACACCTCCGGCATGCCAGATAACACCGATCAGCACAATTAGAATGTAGGCGCCAATTATGGTCATATGATATCTTTTCTTCACTTTCCTCCGCCCCTTTCTACTGGAAAGCAACGCTGCCCCCGCACAGCCCGACAAGAATCCGCCGGATCTGTGCTGTTTCCCCACCGCTTGTCGACATAAGTGGTATTTTGGAGGACTACTATGTTTGAGGTGCTACAGCCTATTGAAAAAGTACTTACAGATAGTATGGTCATATGTAAGTTCGTTATAACGAATAATTACAGTATAATCAATAATTTAAATAAACAAAAACGATAGGAGCGCCTTAATTCATTGAAAATGAGTAATATATACATAATTTCAGGTTGATATCAGGTAATAGCTTCCGTTTTCTAACTATTTCTTGGGTTATATCGAAAACCAAGGTTTTTTATTAAGAACAAAACACAAAAAACAAGGAGATTATCCGGAAGGAAGTGATAGTTCCCTATCCCCGGGTAATCTCCTTGCTAATGATTCAAACGGAAATTCGTTTTAGTTGTCCTTGATTAGCTCCGCTACCAGCTCGTAGGAACGTAACCGTGCTGTATGATCATAAATCTGCGAGGCAATAATCCATTCATCCGCCCCGGTTTCCTCCAGCACCTGCAGAAGACGATCCTTGATATATGTTTTGTCTCCGGCAATGGAATATTTCTGCTTATCGAGCAGGAGAGCTTTTTCCTGGGGAGACCATAGGCTCTCCATGTCATCAACCGGTGGCTGGAGCTTGCCGGTGCGGCCGCGGATAATGTTCAGGAACTGCTGCTGCTGCGAAGTGGCCAGCCAGCGTGCTGCTCCAGTGGTGTCGGCGGCGGTAATGCCGAGACCAACCATGACATGCGGCTTGTCGAGTGCAGCTGACGGCTTGAAGCTGCTGCGGTATAGATGGAGTGCAGGCAGCAGATAATCCGGTGCAAAGTGGCTGGCAAAAGCGAACGGCAAGCCCAGCTGACCCGCAAGCTGGGCGCTGAACCCGCTTGATCCGAGCAGCCAGATCGGTACGTTCAAGCCTTCGCCCGGTGTGGCGCGCACCCCGAGCGGACGAGAACCCGCGCCGTTCGGATCGAAGTAGGCTCTGAGCTCGCTCAGCTGCTCAGGAAATTCGCTGCCGTCACTGCCGAGGCCGCGCCGCAGTGCTCTTGCAGCCGCCTGGTCGGAGCCGGGTGCCCGGCCAAGCCCGAGATCAATGCGTCCCGGAAACAGGGA
>NZ_LN831199.1:319350-351504 GCF_001368795.1 Paenibacillus ihuae | reverse complement strand
AACAGGGACTCCAGGGTTCCGAACTGTTCAGCAATCATGAGCGGAGCATGGTTGCTGAGCATAATGCCCCCGGAACCTACACGGATGCTCTTGGTTCCGGCAGCCACATGTCCGATAACGACAGAGGTAGCCGAGCTGGCAATACCAGTCATATTATGATGTTCCGCCAGCCAATAGCGGTGATACCCCCAACCTTCGGCATGGCGTGCTAAATCTAATGTGTTATGCAGTGAATCCGCAGCTGTTCCGCCCTCCACAATCGGAGCGAGATCCAGCACGGAAATGGGAATGTCCCGCAGTTGTTTCACAATAATCCCTCCAAGTTATAGACTTAAGCATCTTACAGCAGTATTTGCAGCTATGAATTGATCTACCCGGTAATTATAACATGAAATAATATTATTTACACACTTTAAGTAAGTTTGTGGTCGTGGGGAAGTGAGTAAGGAATAAGAAGCGAAGAGGCGAGGATGGATGAAGGCGAGGAGAGGAGATAGAGATCTATAGTACTGTTTTGGATATGAAGGCTACGGCGTATGCTCTATGGATAGTCCAGCGGCTGATGGATTGGCTTATCCGAAGGGCTGGACTTGCCTGCCAAAAGCTTAGTAGGAAAACCTCCAACTAATTCATCCATTTTCGCCTGAAAGCAGAATATATATGGAATTCCTCCAGTAAAATGCCTGTAATCTGCTGATTTTGATCCATAGAGAAGAAAATAGTTGGAGAAAATCCAATTAAGTCCTGCCCGGGGCCCGACGAGAGAAAAGTAGATGGAGAAATTCCAACTACTGAGATCAAGGAATGGTTAGCTAAGCATCCACCAGCTCAACCTAGCAAGCCACGACACGCCGAAGCGAACTTTCGGCCAGCCGCACTGTTCCGCCTCAGGAACTACAGAAAGCTTCCCTCAGTGATGGCCTTTTTCGTTCAGATGCGGCTAGGGCAGCTGCAGAAGCTAATTTGAGAAGCTTTTCAGAGTTGAAGGGCTTGGTCTATAAAAATTGTAGCTTGCTCAATAGAATGGGTATAGAAATAGCTCAATAACATTCAAAAAAATAAAATGTAAGCGTTTCAAAAATTCTATTGTCAATTTAGGGAGACCTTGTTATAATCGTTTTGAAAAGCTTTTCTAAAAAGGAAGTTACGTCTATGAAACCAACAATTAAAGATGTCGCCAGATTGGCGGAGGTGTCGATCAGTACCGTATCCCGGGTAATGAATGCGCCGGAGACGGTAGTACCAGGCAAGCGCAACAGGGTCATTGAGGCCATTAAGGAACTGAAGTATCAGCCCAATGCGTTTGCGCGCGGGTTAATTTACAAGAAGTCTTTTACACTTGGCCTGCTCATTCCCGATATTGAGAACCTGTATTTTGCAGGAGTGATCCGCGGGATGCAGGATGCCTGCATTAAGCTCGGTTACAGCCTGATGATCTGCAATACCGACCGTGACAAGGAGCGGATGCTGTCCTATATCGATACTTTCCATGAGAAGCAGGTGGATGGGATCGTGTTCGCCAGTGATGTGCTCTATCCGGAATATTATGAGAAGCTGGTGGATTGCAGAATTCCTTTTGTGCTGGTGTCTTCGCATTCTGATGAATACGAGGTTCCATCTGTAGAGGTGGATGATGAGCTGGCGGCTTACGAGGCCGTGAAGTTCCTTATCGAGCTGGGACACAAGGAAATCGGCATGATCGGCTTCAATCACGACAATTCGGTATCCGGACCGCCGCGTGTTGCCGGGTTTGTCAGAGCGCTTACGGAATCCGGGCTGGAGCGGAATGTGGAGAAGATCAAGTACGCCAACCACCGTTTCGAGCATGCCTATCAGGCATCGCATGAGCTGTTCAGCGATTACCCGGAGCTCACCGCTGTTTTCTGTGTGGCTGATGAGTTCGCTATGGGGACGATTTCGTATCTCAAGGATCGCAATATCCTGGTGCCGGGGCAGGTATCCGTAATCGGATTTGATAATTTGCGGATGTCCGGCATGTTTATTCCCAAACTAACGACCATTGCCCAACCAATCTACCAGCTGGGCTACCGGGCCGCCGAGAAGCTGCATGAATTGCTGACTACCGGCAGTGTTGCTGTAATGAAAGAAAAAATGGAGCATAAGCTAATTGTGAGAGAATCCTCCCGGGAGAAATAAGCTGATGCCGGTCTGTATGATGAAACGCCGCTGTCTTTGTATAAGGATAGCAAGGACGTTTCCATTCTAATATGAAAAGCTTTTCAGATGTCCCGCCCGTAAGGATCACCGCAATAAAGCCTGATTTAACAGTATTTAATGACGGTTTATTTCGACACCTTAAGAGGATCTTCTACAGTTCACTACTAAATTTAAATATTGAAATAAAAAAGAGAAAATTATGCGGGGTGATGGTTGGAAACGCATACATTATATGATAATATGGAAATGTAAGCGTTATATTGTAGTCTCGGTGATGAGCATATTTAGGCAGAAACCAGGTTATGTACCTATTTTTGAAAAGCTTTGCAAGGAGGTGGTTCAGCGGGCAGACGAGGGAGATTCCCGGAAACAGGCAGACAAAATGCAGTCTCTAATACAATTATAAGGGGATGTATGAAAACATGAAGAAAGCTCCAGGACGTAAACTGTCACTCGCTATGGTGCTGTGTTTATCCTTTACCATGATGCTGAGCGGATGCGGCGGAAATAACAACAATAATGCTGCCGCACCAACCGATCCGCCGACTGCAACAGAAGCACCGGCTACTGATAACAACCAGCCATCGACAAATAATGCAGGAGGCACAGCAACCGGAAGCCCGCTGGAATTAGCGATGAAAGGTGAATATAAAGGAACCAAAGTAACGATGTTCGGACCATTCGTGGACGCTGACCAAGTAAAGTTTGAGAGTAGTATCAAAGAATTCGAAGAAAAAACCGGCATTGATATTCAATATGAAGGCTCGAAAGAGTTCGAAGCTACAATCAACATCCGGGTTGATGGCGGCAATGCCCCGGATATCGCCGATTTCCCGCAGCCGGGCCTGCTCGCCTCTATTGCCAAAACCGGCAAGGTGGTTGACCTGACGGGTGTGCTTGATCAGGAGAAGCTCAAGGGCAATTACAATCAGAGCTGGCTCGACATGTCCACCATGGACGGCAAAGACGGCAAGATCATGGCCGGGATCTGGAACCGCAGCAATGTAAAGAGTCTGGTCTGGTATCCGAAGAAGCAGTTTGATGAAGCAGGTTATACGGTTCCACAGACCTGGGATGAGCTGATGGCGCTCACGGAGCAGATTGCCAAGGATGGCGATCCGGCATGGGCGATCGGCATTGAGAGCGGTGCAGCTACAGGCTGGCCGGCAACGGACTGGATCGAAAATATCATGCTGCGTACAACAACACCGGAGAATTATGACAAGTGGGTCAGCGGCGAGCTGCCGTTCACTTCTCCGGAAGTGAAAAACGCAGTGGAAATTATGTCTAAGATCTGGCTTAACAAAGATTATGTATACGGCGGCACCAAATCGATTGTAACTACAGCCTTCGGCGACGCGCCGAAGCCAATGTTCGAGAATCCGCCAAAGGCCTGGTTCAACCTGATCGGAAACTTTATTACAAGCTTCTTCCCGGAAACGGCTAAGGTTGATGAAGACTACGACTGGTTCTACCTGCCGCCGATTGATGAGCAGTACGGCAAACCGGTACTCGTAGCCGGTGACATCTATGCGATGTTCAATGACCGTCCGGAAGTGCGTGCGGTTATGGAATTCTTCACCACAGGCGAATCGATCAAGAGCTGGGTACAATCAGGCGGCGTAATTGCTCCAATGAATGACGCTTCGCTCGACTGGTACCAATCCGAGTCTGACCGCCGGATGGCAAAGCTGGTACAGGATGCTTCGACCCTGCGGTTTGACGGCTCCGACCTCATGCCGGGTAAGGTGGGCGCGGGAACATTCTGGAAAGGCATGACGGACTACGTGAGCGGTACAGCTACGCTGGATCAGGCGCTGGAACAGATTCAGTCCGGCTGGAACAACTAAGAGTAAGAGGTAAGGCAGGCAAATCTCAGGAACACCATGGTTTGGAAGAGGGGCAGACTGCTGTGAATGACACCCTGCCCCTCTTTTTATTTGTTTGACCGCTTACGAAAAGAGTTTTGCTGCACAAAACCAAGCGTATGCTTACGAGGCAAGTTTTGCTGCGCAAAACTTATAGGAGGAGCTACTATGGATGCACAAATAAAGGCGAAGCCCGGGGCTACGGGTACGCAGGCCAAGCAGAGAATCAGTGCCAGGGCGGTGCTGTTATCACTCGGTGTGCTGCTCGCGAACATCGTTGTCAACGGGCTGATCTTCATGTTTTTCCGTGATTCCACGCTTAATCCGCTTCTGACTGCCGTTCTGGCGGTGCTGTGGGGCGTGTTGGGTGTTTATCTGATCTACTACACCCTGACCTGGGCCGTTGAACAGTACCCTGATCATATCCGCAGAAAGGTGCTTCCCTATATTTTTATCGGACCTGCGGTCATTATCCTCGGCTGGCTGTTAATCCTGCCGGCGCTGCGGACACTGTACTTAAGCTTTTTCAACGCTTCTTCAGAGAAATTCGTGGGACTCAGCAACTATGCAGCGATCTTCAGCGACCACTTGATGGCTACGGCACTGCGCAACAATCTGCTGTGGGTGTTTGTCGGCACGCTGGCCTGTGTCTGCTTCGGGCTGCTCATTGCCATTCTGGCCGACCGCAGCAGCTACGAGAAAATCGCCAAATCGATCATTTTCATGCCAATGGCCATTTCTTTTGTCGCCGCAGGCGTTATCTGGAAGTTTGTCTATTATTATCAGCCGGGTGATGAGCAGATCGGACTGCTGAACGCGATGGTCACTTATTTTGGCGGTGAACCGCAGGCCTGGACGAGTATGCTGCAGCCCTGGAATAATTTCTTCCTCATTATCATCCTGATCTGGATGCAGACGGGGTTTGCAATGGTTATCTTTTCCGCAGCAATCAAAGGCGTTCCTGACGATATTCTCGAAGCAGCACGCGTCGACGGCGCCGGTGAGGTGAAGATTTTCTTCGGAATTATGATTCCGTTCATCTCTTCCACCATCCTCACTGTGACTACAACGATCATCGTCTTTACATTGAAAATATTTGACGTCGTCATGGTGATGACGGGAGGTCAATACGATACAGAAGTAGTAGCGACGCAGTTCTATCGGCAGTTCTTCATGTACCGTAATTTCGGTTACGGCTCTACGCTGGCTATTGTGCTCCTGATCGCAGTATTGCCTGTCATTCTGATTAATCTGCGTCAGTTCCGCAAGCAGGGGGGATTCTAATGGTCGGCAAAAAGAAAAGAAAAGGCAGCAAAACGGTAGTTAACCTTATACTCGGCGTCATCTGCTTCATCTGGCTACTTCCGACACTGGGGCTCTTTATTTCCTCCTTCCGTCCGGCAGCGGATATTCTTCAGACCGGCTGGTGGAAGGTATTCCCCCATCAGGAATGGACGGCAGGCGAGACCTTGAAGCTGTCCAAGGATGTGGATCTGCGGGAGCCGATTGAGGTGAACGGCAAGACCTACAGCGATGACCAGTTAAAAGCGGGCGTGAAGGCGGACGACAGCCGCCTGATCTGGGAGAACCGCCGGGCACGCACAATCAATGTGCAGGAGCAGGGATGGAAAACAGTTCCTGATCTGACGCTCGACAATTATAACAATGTGCTGTCCGGTAAGGAGTATAAACTCAAGGAAGCTGATGGCAGTGAAACGATGCAGAAGGGCACGGGCTTATCGCAGGCGTTCTGGAATACGCTGACGATAGCAGTTCCGGCCACGGTCATTCCGGTGCTGATTGCCTCTTTTGCCGCCTATGCCTTTGCCTGGCTGCGTTTTCCGGGCCGCAAAACTTTATTCGTAATCATCATAGCCATGCTGGTCATTCCGATTCAGGTGGCACTGATTCCGGTGCTGAAGGATTATACGGCGCTCGGGCTGAACGGAAGCTATCTCGGTATCTGGCTGGCGCATACCGCCTTCGGCCTGCCGCTGGTTACCTATTTTATGTATAACTTTATCAGCCAGCTGCCCAAGGATTTGTTCGAGTCGGCGTTTATCGACGGGGCGAGCCACTTCACGATATTCAGCAGACTGATTCTGCCGCTGTCCGTGCCTGCACTGGCCTCCATCGGCATCTTCCAGTTCCTCTGGGTATGGAATGATTATCTGGTGTCACTGATCTTTATCGGCAACCAGCCTTCTGTTCAGGTCATGTCGATGAAGATTGCGGATCTGGTCGGCTCACGGGGCAATGACTGGCATCTGCTGACTTCCGCTGCATTCATCTCGATGCTGATGCCGCTGGCGATTTTCTTCCTGCTGCAAAAGTATTTCGTCAGAGGGCTGATGGGCGGATCCGTGAAAGGTTAGCAGCGAATGGAGGAGAATAACTACCATGAAGATGAAGCCATATGAGCATCCGCCGGCGTTGTACCCTTACCGGGAATGGAGTCTCGGCGAGGATGCCTTTGAGGATGAGAACAATCAGCGGAGCGAGAGTGTGTTTGCGCTCGGCAACGGGTATATCGGCATGCGCGGCAACTTCGAGGAAGGCTACCATGGAACGGCCGGCACCTCGGTTGCCGGGAACTACCTGAACGGTTTCTATGACTCTGAGCCGATTGTATATCCCGAGGGGGCCTTCGGGCTCCCGGCGCGGAACCAGTCGATGCTCAATGTGACCGATGCGCGGATAATAGAGCTGAGCATTGAAGGACACACCTTCCGGCTGGACAGCGGGATCGTGCACCGCTACCGGCGGTGGCTGGATATGAAGAGCGGCATCCTGCACCGCGAGGTGGAATGGGAATCTCCGGCGGGACACCGCCTGCTGCTTATGATCCGTCGGATGGTATCCCTGCAGCACAAGCACCTGGCTGCAATCGAATACAAGGTGACGGCGCTGAATTTCTCCGGCACGCTGCAGTTTGTCTCAGCACTGGACGGGCAGATTACCCGTACCGAGGCCAGCGATGACCCGCGGCTCGGATCGGGCAGTGCCGAACCCAGCCTGCTGCTGGAAGATGCTGGTTATGACGAAGCGGCGGACATCCTCTGGATGCGGCAGCGGACGCGGCATACCCGGTTTGCCCTGCTGACGGCTGTAAGCCACGGGCTGCAGGCGGAGTCCGGCCGTGAGCTGAGCCGGCAGCTCATCGGCCAGCGGATCTGGGTCTGTTACGGAGCTGCGGTGCAGAGCGGGGAATCCGTGACATTGACCAAATATATTACGTACCATACCTCGAAGGACTATCCGGAAGAGGAGCTGCAGAGCCGGAGCGTTAAGGTGCTCAGCATGGCTGAAACCTGTGGCTTCAGCAGCTTGGCGGATGAACAGCAGTCGTATCTCGATCAGTTTTGGGGACATACCGATGTGGAGATCAAGGGCGATTCCGCACTGCAGCAGGGCATCCGCTTCAATATGTTTCAGCTGCTGCAGTCCACCGGCAGGGATGGTGTAACAAACATTGCCGCCAAGGGACTGACCGGCGAAGGGTACGAAGGCCACTACTTCTGGGATACGGAAATGTACATGCTGCCGTTCTTTACGTACACACAGCCGGCTGTCAGCCGGGCGCTCCTGGAATTCCGTTATGCCACACTCGGCAAGGCACGGGAACGGGCCGCCGTGATGTCGCAGAAGGGGGCACTGTATCCCTGGCGTACGATAGACGGCGAAGAGAACTCCGCCTATTTCCCGGCGGGTACGGCCCAGGCACATATCAACGCAGATATCGCCTATGGGCTCAAGCAATATGTGCAGGCGACGGGCGACCTTGGTTTTCTGGTCAGTAAGGGGGCGGAGATTCTCTTCGAAACCTCGCGCTTCTGGCTGGATCTCGGGCATTTCAATCCGGCGCGCGGTGGAGCCTTCTGCATCGATGCCGTAACGGGGCCTGATGAATACACGGCAATAGTGAATAACAATGCCTACACCAATCTGATGGTCCAGGACCAGTTCCTCTATGCCTATGAGACCGCCCGGCTGCTGGAGCAGCACTATCCGGAGGATTACGAGCGGCTCCGGCAGGCGATTGGCCTGTCCATGAAAGAGGCGGAGAGCTGGAAGGAAGCTGCCGGGAAGATGTTTATTCCGTTTGACGAGGAACTGGGCATCTATGCACAGGATGACACGTTCCTGACGAAGCGGAAATGGGATTTCGAGAATACGCCTGCCGATAAATACCCGCTGCTGCTGAATTATCATCCGCTGGTGATCTACCGCCACCAGGTGCTCAAGCAGGCGGATCTGGTAATGGCGATGTTCCTGCTCGGAGACAAGTTCAGCCTGGCCGATAAAATCCGTAATTATAAGTACTACGAGCCGCTGACGACACATGACTCCTCCTTGTCGCCCTGCATTCACAGCATCGTCTCGGCAGAAATCGGCGATTTGGCCGGGGCGTATGCCTACTTCGACCGCACCGTACGGATGGATCTGGATGACATTAACCGCAACGCCAAGGACGGGCTGCATATGGCCGCCATGGCTGGTTCCTGGATGTCCATTGTGAACGGGTTCGGCGGATTGCGGCAGTATAACGGGATGCTGTGCTTTGCTCCGGTGCTGCCGGAGCAGTGGGAGAGCTACCGCTTCAAGATTACAGTCCGCGGCCAGCTGCTGGACATCTACGTGGACAGCGGAGCAGCCGTTTATACTCTGCTGGAAGGCACCAGCCTTCAGATCAAATACAGAGACCGGATCTTAACGCTGCTACCGCAGGAACCGGTGAGTGTCCCGCTTGCCCGGCAGCTCGAGGCAGTAATCTTCGATCTGGACGGCGTGATCACCGACTCTGCCGAGTTCCACTACCAGGCATGGCAAGCCCTGGCCGATGAGCTGGGCATCCCCTTCAGCCGTGAGAAGAATGAACGGCTGAAGGGGGTTAGCCGCATGGAATCGCTGGATATTGTGCTGGAGGGCAGCGGTCTCAAGTTAACGGAAGCAGAGCGGCTTCGGCTGGCAGAGAAGAAGAACGATCACTACCGGCAGATGATCGGTAGCATCACGCCAGAACATCTGCTGCCGGGTATCGCGGAGCTGCTGGATTCCCTGGAGCAGCGGGGCATTGATGCCGCACTGGCCTCGGCCAGCCTGAATGCTCCGCTGATTCTGGAGCGGCTCGGCATTGCCCGCCGGTTTCAGGCGATAGCCGATCCGGCCGGGCTGCGCAGGGGCAAGCCCGACCCGGAAATCTTCCTGACAGCAGCGGAGTTGCTTGGAGTAACACCAGGCAATTGCATTGGTGTGGAGGATGCAGCGGCGGGAATAGCCGCCATCAAGGCTGCCGGCATGACAGCCGTAGGCATCGGCAGCGCGGAGCTGCTGGGCGAAGCGGATCTCCTGCTGTCTTCAACCTCAGAGCTGACCCTGGAAATGCTCCTGGAGCTGCTCAGGAAATAACGGAGCTGTTACACAACAAACCTAAAGCCGCGATTCTCCTTAAGGGAGAAGCCGCGGCTTTGCTGTTATCTGGCACGATTTAGATGTATAAGAGCATTCCCTATAACTCCGTATCGGGAAAGATCTGTCCCAGATGATGCTTCATATGGTTCAGATAATCGTCAATCAGCCACTGAAGGGTGACCGTTTCTCCAGTTTCAAGCAGGAACACAAGCTCAAGCTGGGCAGGGGAAAGAACGGATATCACCCGAAGGACGGACTGGTTGAGACTGATCCAGAGCGATAAGATCTCTTCCCGGGGGGTGCCGGCATACTGCTGGGCGGCTACCCATTCATTCTGGTCGTAGAGGGCTAGGCTGAGCGGCTGAGGCTCGTATTGCACTTTGATAAAGCGGGACAGATTGTTAAGCGCCGAGTCGCATAGATGGCCGAGCAGCTGCAGCTTGGACCATTTGCCTCCCGGACGGGGGGCGGCTGCGTCTGCGGCATCAACCCGGGCAAAAGCCTCGGGAACAGCGCTCAACAGTCGCGTCAGTTCTGAAATTGTAGAATCGGTCATGAATCATCACTGCCTCTCACTTATCTTGTTGTGCAGCTCCCAGTAAATAGGAGTGGTTGCCTAGTAGACGACTAAAACTCATATTTTGTCGAAACAGGCTGTGGTGTGGACGGATATAGCGCTTCTGACTTCTGATATAACCGGCCAGGCAGTTATTATGTCGTAGCGCCTTCTTCCAGCTCAACAGGCAGTATGTACTCTGCGGAGACGCTCTCTCCATGCACTTGCCGGATAATTAACTCCACGGCCAGCTTGCCCATCGCTTCAATGGGCTGGTGGATCGTGCTGAGCGGAAGTCCGAGCATATTGCGCAGCGCAATGCCGTCATAGCCGACAATCCGCACATCCCCGGGTACCCGTCTGCCGCGCTCCATGCAGGCCTTAAGGGCATAGGCGGCGATCATATCGCTGCCGGCAAAGATCCCGTCAATGCCGGGCTGTTCACGGAACAATTGCGCAAGCAGCCGCTCATACGCTGCGACATCAAAGCTGTTATCATCCGTATGCAGTAAAGTATGCTGAATATGATGTGCAGCTGCGGTATTGGCAAAAGCCTCCGCACGGAGCCCTGATAATATATTCAGGCCGGGATGTCCGCCGATATGGGCGATATTCCTGCAGCCTTTTTCAATTAATAACGTCGTAGCCAATTGGCCGCCAAGGTAGTTATCTGAACACACATAAGGAATATCGGGTGAGATCTGCCGGTCAAAGGTGACCAGGGGCAGATTCATCTGCTGGTAGGCCTCTACCTCCAGTGTATGGCTGCCCATAATGATCCCGTCCACCCGGCTGGATCGCAGCATATCGATATATTCCAGTTCCTTGTGTTTATCCTGCCAGGAATTACAGAGCAGAAGCTTGCAGCCGTTACGGTAGGCATGCTCCTCAATATAGCCCGTAAGTTCACCGAAGAAGGGATGCGAGACATGGGGGATGATCAGTCCGATAATATTGGACCTTGAACGGCTGAGCGAACGGGCCAGCTCATTAGGCCGGTAGTTCAATTCATCCATCGCCAGCAGAACCTTTTTCTTCAGTTCCTCGCTTAGATACCCCCTGTTGTTGAGCACCCGGGATACGGTGGTAACCGAAACGCCTGCCTTTAGTGCTACATCTTTAATTGTAGGCATAATATCAGCCTCCTGTCCCTAAGCGGATCTTAACAAAATAATTCTAACGTGGATGCCGGCGCAGTGTCTATCCAGGACTGGCCTTATTCATCCTATTAATGATTTCAAAAATCAGCGTTTGCCCATATAATTAAAGCAGACAGTCCTATTATTAGGTAGCATAGCCCAGACACAGTGAATGTTAACGCTTTTTTCAAGCAAAAGAGGATGGAAGAAGGGTTTCAACGAATTAATTATTGTCGAAATCTTCCGGTTTTTACTTTGGGATCGATGAATGGGAGTGTACTTATGGGCTTAAGAAAAACTCATCTCAAGGTATTCAAGGGCTTCCTGTTATTTCTTATGCTGTATGGGTTCCTTTATCAGCCGGCGTCTGCCAGTGCAGAGGAACTGCCGCCTAAGAATGTGCTTGTACTGCATTCCTATCATAAAGGGTTTGCCTGGACAGACGATCAGGGGGCCGGCATTGAAGAGACGCTCAAGAGTGCAGCCGAGCAGCCTGTGATCTACAGTGAGTATATGGATTGGAAACGTTACCCCGGCAATGACAACCTCAAGCAGTTCTATCAGACGATCAAGCTCAAGTATCAATCGATGCATATTGACGCCATTATTACGACGGATGATGCTGCACTGAACTTCGCCATTAAATACCGCCAAGAACTTTTGGATAACGCACCGGTCATATTCAGCGGCATTAACGAACTGGGTGTGGAAGGTTTGCATGATTTAAATAATATTACTGGTGTCATCGAAAAGATTAATCCTGTCCATACGGTTCAAATGGCGCTGGAAATCAATCCGTCTCTCCGTAAAGTATATGTCTTGTATGACAATACGGAAAGCGGACTCTCCACCGGCCAAATGGTGATGGACCAGATTTCGTCACTTTACCCGGAGCTGCAGCTATATCCGATGAATCGCCTCTCCAGACAACAGATTATAGATCAAGTCTCGGCCCTTCCATCAGACAGTATTGTGCTAATGACTACATACTTTAGTGACTCGACCGGAAGAACGGCTGAATTTGACCGGTTCTCAAGTGAGCTGGGCAAAAGCAGCAGTGTTCCGGTATACCATATCTATGATTTCGGCTTAAATCACGGAGCTTTTGGGGGAAGTCTGATTAGCGGATTAATTCAGGGGCAGACGGCAGCCGACCTGGCTGTGAGGATTCTGCAGGGGGAGCGCCCGGACAATATCCCGGTCGTCAATGACAGCAGCGTGCGCGATGTTTTTGATTACAATGAACTGCAGCGGTTCCATGTGTCCCTGAAAAAGCTGCCGGAGGGCAGCGAAGTCATTAACAAGCCCTTTTCCTTCTATGAGACGTATAAGGAGCTGGTGCTCAGTATCATCGCCGCGTTTGCGGTCTTGCTGGCTTTTATTCTAATCCTGTTGTTTTACGTACAGCTTGTCAAACGGATCCGCAATAATCTGGAGAAAAGCAACGAGCGCTTCGATCTGGCGACCTATGCCTCGGATGCGGTTATCTGGGATGTCGATATGTCGACCATGGTCTACTATTTCTCTGACAGCTGGTATGAGCTGCTCGGATATGAGCGGGATGAAGTAGGTGAAGGTCATGGCGGATGGAGAGATCTCATCCATCCTGAGGATGCAGATCAGGAGAACCGCCAGCGCACCCAGCATCTGGAGGGCCGAACCTCTTATTACTACAGTGAATTCCGGATGCGGAGCAAATCGGGAGAATATAAGTGGTTCCAGGCCCGGGGCAAGGTACTGCGCAATAACAGCGGCGGCTTCGTCCGTTTTGCCGGCTCCATGGTTGATGTCACGGACCGCAAAGCATACGAGAGCAAGCTGCAGATGAGTTATCAGGAGCTGGAGTCTACCTACGAGGAGCTTACGGCACTGCAGGATGAGCTGATGGAGCAGTACAACAAAGTGGTGGAGAACCAGGAACTGCTGCAGAACAGTGAAGAGAAGTACCGGCAGCTGGCCTATAACGATGTGCTCAGCGGCTTGCCGAACCGCCTGTCCCTGACTGAAGCGCTGGAGCAGTTCATCAAGGAACATTCGGGCGGGCACGCGGCGCTGTTCTTCCTCGACATCGATAATTTCAAATATATTAATGATACGATGGGCCATACCTTTGGGGATGAATTGCTGGTGAAGGTTGGCGAGCGGCTGCTGGAACTGTCAGATAGCCGCAGCAGGCATTTCCGGTTTGGCGGTGATGAATTCGTCATTCTGTTCCAGGACAGCAAGGGTTATGCAGAAGTGACTGCCTACGCGGATTCCCTGGTGCAGGGTTTTAGGGAGCCGTTCCAGCTTGACGACAGCATTGTACATATTTCCACAAGTATCGGAATAGCCCAATATCCGGACAATGGGGTCAATGCAGAGGAATTGCTGAAGAATGCGGATATTGCGATGTATAAAGCAAAAGAAGCAGGTAAAGGGACGTATGTCATCTACGGACGGGATATGCAGCAGCATTTTGATGAACGCATGGTGATTGAATCGCATCTCCGGAATGCTATCGCCAATCATGAGCTGACGCTGCACTATCAGCCGCTGGTGGATACCGCTTCGGGTGGAATCTGGGGGTTTGAGGCCCTGATCCGCTGGAACAGTCCGGTGCTTGGTTTTGTTTCCCCGCTATCGTTCATTAAGATCGCCGAAGACTGCCGGCTCATTGTGCCGATCGGGGAATGGGTGCTCCGTACGGCCTGCCAGTTTATTAAGGATCTGCATGGACAGGGCAATGAGGGCTATCATATCTCGGTGAACATTTCAGTGATTCAGCTGATGCTGGATGATTTCACAGATATGGTACTGGGGATTCTGCAGGAAACCGGCCTGCCTCCGGAATACCTGGAGCTGGAGATTACGGAGTCCATCTTCATGGAATCCTTTGAAGCAATCAGCACGAAGCTGGAGTCGCTGAAGGAGATGGGGATCGGCATCGCCCTGGATGATTTCGGGACAGGCTATTCCTCACTCAGTTATTTGAAGCAGCTGCCGATCACGACTCTGAAGATCGACAAGTCGTTCATCGACAGTATCGATACCCCTAACAACATGTCACTTGCCCGGTCCATCGTCACGATCGGACATGACATGGGGCTGAACGTCACTGCCGAAGGCGTGGAAACTCCGGAACAGCTCGCCTTTCTGGAACGGACCAGCTGTGACAAAATCCAGGGCTACTTCATCAGCAAGCCGATTCCGCAGCAGGATGTGGCGGACTGGGTAAAGGGCAGACGTGCCGGCTGAGGCGGGAATTCAGGGAGAATTCAATCACATGGACAGAGTTTAAACTTACCCAAAAGGCGGCTATTCCGGATCAGGATAGCCGCTTTTTGGTGTTCCTAGCTTTACTGTGCAACAGCTTCCACTTCAATTTCAATCAGCAGCCGGGGATCGATAAGCGCCTTGACCTCAACCATGGTCGCGACCGGCTGGATATTTTTGAAGAATTCACCGTGCGCTTTGCCGTATTCCTCCCACTTCGAGATATCCGTAACAAACATTCTTGTTCTGACAACCTGAGAGAGGTCAGCGCCGAGTTCATTCAGTGCTTTCTCAATCGTCTGCAGAATGAATTTGGTCTGCCCGTAAGGATTGTCTTCAAAGGCAACCTCTCCATCCCGCATAGCCGTAGTTCCGGCTACCTCAATTCGGTTCCCGACGCGGATAGCCCGGCAATAGCCTACAACGGACTCCCAAGGCGAACCTGTAAATACCTGTTTGCGCTCCATCGTATCCCCTCACTCTCCATTGAAATATTCTCAGGCTCCTCTACTTCAATAACTTGCGCACCAGCTTAATCTTATTGCCGTAAGGCGGGTACACAATGCCGAAATCGACCCTTGAGCTTCTTTTGACGATGCTCTTGCGGTGGGAGAACAAGTCAAAGCTGTGCTTGCCGTGATACCCGCCGATGCCGGAATTGCCGACACCGCCAAACGGCAGGCGGGAGCTGGCGACATGGCTGATGGTATCATTCACGCAGCCTCCCCCGAAGGATACACTGCCCAGTACCTGCTGCTCCACCTGCTTGTCCTCGGTAAACAGATAGAGGGCCAGCGGCTTCGGATGCTGATTGATGCTGCTGATCGCTTCCTCCAGCCGGCCAAATTCGATAATCGGCAGCACGGGCCCGAAGATTTCATCCTCCATCGCGGCGTCACTCCAAGCGGCGGGGTAGAGCAAGGTAGGCTCAATGTACAGATCCTCCGGCAGAACGGTGCCGCCCGCAATAATCTTGGAGCGGTCCTTTTCGATCATTCCGGCAATTCTCTGCAGCTGGCGCTCATTCACGATCCGCCCGTAATCCGGATTGCTAGAGGGATTCTCTCCGTAAAAGGCTCTGATGGATTGCTTCATCAGGGTGATCAGCTCTGCGGCAACCTCCTTGTGGACCAGCAGGTAATCCGGTGCGATGCAGGTTTGCCCGACATTGATTAGCTTCCCCCAGACGATCCGCTTGGCAGCCGTCTCCAGATTGGCCGTTTTATCGACAATGACCGGGCTTTTGCCGCCCAGCTCCAGGGTGACGGGAACCAGCTGCTTGGCGGCTGCTGCCATGACAATTTTGCCGACGGGCACGCTGCCGGTGAAGAAAATATAGTCAAACTTGGCGTGGATCAGCAGATTGGTCGTTTCCTTCTCGCCCTGCACTACCCGGATATAGCCGGGCTCGAAGGTTTCCTTGATCAATTCCTCGATCACGGCCGAAACGGCCGGTGTGCTCTCTGACGGCTTCAGAACTGCACAGTTGCCGGCGGCGATAGCCCCGATCAGCGGCTCGATCAGCAGCTGGAACGGGTAATTGAATGGCCCGATAATGAGTACGGTGCCGTAAGGCTCACTGATGATCAGGCTTTTCGACGGAAACATGTGCAGTGGAGATTGGACCTTAACGGGCTTCATCCACCGCTTGAGATGCTTCATCATATAGCCGATGCTGTCCAGCGTGAAGCCGATTTCCGTGGCGTAGGCTTCGAACTCGCTTTTGTGCAGATCCTGATTCAGCGCCTCGATGATCCGGGATTCGTGCCTGCGGATGGCATCTCCCAGCTTCTGCAGCTGACGGAGCCGGAAGGCCGTCTCCCTGGTCACCCTGCTGTCAAAAAATTGTCTGTGCTCGGCCAGCATAAGGCCTATGCTTTGCTCGCTAACTTCAGGCATTACTGAACCCTCCAATGGGATGTAACGAATGGTTATTTCTCTTTGCCGGAAATCGTACTGTCGGTGCGGATGTAGTCATTCATAGCTTCACGGTTCAGCAGGGCAATCCGGCTGCCTTTAAACTCAATCCAGCCGATGTCGCGCAAGTAGCCCATTTCACGGGATAGTGAAGGACGCGCAGTATTCAAATGCTCCGCCCACTCTTTGCGGCTGAACGGCAGTGAGATGACGTCTGAAGCCTGCTGCATTGCCTGCTCCAGCAGAAAGTAAATCATCCGCCTCCGCAGCGGGCCTGCGGACAGCATCTCGATTTTGCGGTTCACCAGCACCAGCCGTTCAGACAGATTCTCAATGAAGCGGGTCAGCACGTCTGTATCTGTGGTGAACAGCCTCAGCAGCTCCTGCTTGCCAATAAACAGGATAGAGCAGGGGCCTGTAGCCGTGGCAGTAGCCGGGACTATATTTTCTCTGCGGAACAGTACGGCTTCCCCGATCGTCTGTCCGACATTTAAATGGGCGATAGTTACGCTGCTGCCGGTGGGATGGGTCTTCTGGACCTCGACCCGCCCGGAGAGAATGATTCCGATCCGGTCCGCAGTGTCGCCCTCGGCGAAGATCAGCATGTTCTTCTGGTAGGAAGAAACGGAGTACAGCATCTTTTGCAGCAGTGCTTCTATCTCGTCCACAGACTTGCCCCGGAACAGCAGACAGGACTGCAGTACGGCAGGGTCCGGCTTCATCATTTTCCTCCAAATTTAAATTTATTCGGTAACATCCGTTACCGATAGTATGGCGAAAGTCTACTACAATAAGCAGTAACTGTAAAGGCGGATGAACAGTCTCTGCCCTGTGTAACGATACCCATTAAAGGAGTGAACACGCTATGAGCAGCATGTTTTGTTTTCAATGCCAGGAAGCGGCCAAAGGAACGGGCTGTACCATCCAGGGAGTATGCGGGAAGACGAGTGAAGTTGCTAATCTTCAGGATTTGCTGATCTACACACTGAAAGGCATTTCCATCTTTGCACGCCGAGGCCGGGAATTAGGCATCACCGACTCTGCCACAGATAAGTTCATTATAGAGAGTATGTTTGCTACGATAACCAATGCGAATTTTGTCCCGGAAGCTTTTATTGACAGAATAAGAACAGGGCTTACCTTGCGTGACCAGTGGAGCAGCAGGTTGAAGGAGGCTGGAGCGGCGGTACCTCTCGGGAATCATGATGCCGCACTTTGGACAGCGGATACCGAAGAGGAACTGCTGGCCAAGTCAGAGATGGTTGGCGTTCTGTCGACGGAGAATGAAGATGTCCGTTCCCTGCGCGAACTGCTGACGTACGGGCTCAAGGGAATGGCTGCCTATATGGAACATGCGTCCGTGCTGGGATTTGCGGATGAAGGAACCCATGCTTTTATGGAAAAAGGTCTGGCGTCGGTGCTGGATGATAGTCTGAGTGCGGATGAACTGACTGCGCTTGTGCTGGAGTGCGGCAAGTTCGGCGTGGATGTGATGGCACTGCTCGACCAGGCTAACACAACCACTTATGGCAACCCGGAAATCACTAAAGTGAACATCGGTGTAGGACAGAATCCGGGGATTCTGATCAGCGGTCATGACCTGAAAGATATGGAAGAGCTGCTGAAGCAGACAGAGGGAACTGGAGTGGATGTGTATACGCACAGTGAGATGCTGCCGGCCCACTATTATCCGGCCTTCAAGAAGTATAGCCACTTTGTAGGCAACTACGGCAATGCCTGGTGGAAGCAGAATGAGGAATTTGCCAGCTTCAACGGTCCGATTCTGATGACTACGAACTGCATCGTACCGCCTAAGGACAGCTATATAGACCGGTTATATACGACAGGCAACACCGGCTTCCCGGGAGTGCAGCATATTCCGGCAGATGCTAATGGAGTAAAGGATTTCTCCGCGATTATTGCACAGGCCAAGGGCTGTGAAGCTCCGACCGAGATTGAGACTGGAGAGATTGTCGGCGGGTTCGCTCATGCGGCGGTTATGAATGTGGCGGATCAGGTGGTAGAAGCGGTCCAGAGCGGGGCGATTAAGCAATTCTTCGTGATGGCAGGCTGCGACGGCCGGATGAAGAGCCGCAATTACTACACTGACTTTGCTGCTGAACTGCCGGGGGATACTGTCATTCTTACCGCAGGCTGTGCGAAGTACAAATACAACAAGCTCGACCTCGGCGATATCGGCGGAATTCCGCGAGTGCTGGATGCCGGACAATGCAATGATTCCTATTCCCTTGTAGTCATTGCCCTGAAGCTGAAGGAAGTGTTCGGACTGGACGATATCAACGACCTGCCGATTGCCTACAATATTGCCTGGTATGAGCAGAAGGCGGTAATTGTACTGCTGGCGCTGCTGCACCTGGGGGTCAAAAACATTCATCTCGGCCCGACACTGCCGGCCTTCCTATCGCCGAATGTGGCTAAAGTACTGGTCGATAACTTTGGAATCGGCGGCATTACAACCGTAGAAGAAGATATGGAGCGATTCATCGCAGCCGTATAAATAAGCAATAATATTCCGTTAAAAAAGCCTATAGCTCAGCCCGCCGATACCGGCAGGGAGAGGAGCTATAGGCTTCTTGGCGTTTTGCAGTTAAGGCAAACGGTAGACGGCGAACGGCTCGCCGCTGCGGAACGGGCGGCTGGCTTCTTCCAGCTTGTCGAGGGTCTCCGCGTCCAGCTCAAGAGCGGTGCTCTGCAGATTCTGCTGCACCTGCTCCACCCGTGTAGCCCCTACGATAACCGTGGATACAGCGGGCCTGCTCATCAGCCAGGCTAAGGACAAGGCTGTGGGCGAGGTTCCGAGGTCTGCGGCGACCCGGCTGACCTCATTCCCCAGCGCAATCCGCTCAGGGGTAAGGAAACGGTTAAAGTTCGGATCGGTTTCAGCACGCGATCCGGCAGGCGCAGCGCCGTTGCCGCTGTATTTGTCGGTCAGTATGCCCCCAGCCAGCGGGAAATAAGGAATGATCCCCAATCCCTGATCCAGGCAGAGCGGGAGCAGCTCGTTCTCGGGAGTCCGGTCGGCCAGCGAATAGCTGCACTGAATCGAGCTGTACTTGATCAGATTCCGCGCTTCGCTGATCCCCAGCGCCTTCATCAGTTCCCAGGCCGCGTAATTAGAGGCGCCGATATAACGGACCTTCCCCGCGGACACCATATCATCCAGGGTGCGTAGAGTTTCCTCCAGCGGGGTATACTGATCGAAAGTATGGATCTGATACAGATCCACATAATCCGTCTTCAGGCGGCGGAGGCTGCCTTCCAGCTCCAGCATCAGGTGATGGCGGGAGGAGCCGCTCCCATTCGGGCCTTCGGCCCGCGGCAGACCGGCCTTGGTGGCCAGAACTGCACGATCCCGCCTGCCTTCCAGAGCCAGCCCGATGATTCTTTCCGATTCGGTACCGGCATAAATATTGGCGGTATCGATGAAGTTGATCCCCTGATCCAGTGCGGTATGAATAATCTCAATCGAGGTCTGCTGATCGGCCCGTTTGCCAAAAGCATTCGTTCCAAGGCCCAGTGCCGATACCTGCAGCCCGCTGTTTCCCAGACGGTTTGTCTTCATAAGTATTCACTCCTTTACAATGTTTGCAGCAGGACTTAGATTTCCGGCTTCCGCGAATAATTCGAGCGCAGTATCAATGAGCAATCTGACGGCGATGGATGCTTCCTCCAGCGAATGGACAGCAAGATGGACATCCCGGTAAGCATCGGGGAAAAGCTCCCGGATGATAACATCATCAGGCGGCGCGAGCAGCGACAGCTGGGACAGCACGCCTACGGCCAGACCCTCCTGGATCATGTTCAGCGCTGTGTTATAGCTGTTGACAACATATTTCACGTTCAGCTCACTGCCGGCTCTCTCGAATAAATCAAGCACTGGAGGCTCATAGCCCGCTCTGCAGATCATCATCGGTTCGTGCTCCAGGTCCTTCACATCAATAACCTGGTGTTGTCCCAGCGGATGGCCGCCGGGCAGCACCGCATACAGTTTCTCCCGAAAAAGCGGAAGGGTCTCAAATTCCTCATGCGGCGGAATAATCAGCCCGACATCAATCTGGCGTGTTTCCAGCCATTCCTTCACCTCGGCCACCGAGCCTTCATGGACGGAGATTTCGATCCCCGGATACCTGTTCTTAATCGAGCGGATCATCTTGGGCACAAAGTAAGCGGCGGCCACCGGAAAGGCTCCGATCCGGATCAGCCCCTTCTCCAGTCCTTTCTCTGCGGAAATCTCCTGCTCGACCTTATTGAACCCGCTGAGAATTTCCCGGAAAAGAATCAGGACACGTTTGCCCACCTCTGTGAGCATCAGCCCGCTGCGGCGGTCGCGAAGCAGCAGCTTGACGTCCATTTCCGTTTCGAGGGCGGAAATAGCGCGGCTGACCGCCGGCTGGGTCATATTCAGCTCCAAGCCGGCTTTGGTGAAGCTTCCGGTTTCGGCAATTTTGACAAACAGGCGAATCTGATTGTTGTTCATATCGGATTTGGTATGCCCCTCATGATTATAATTCATTTCAATTATGACTGTGATTATTGTATCATTTGGAATGAAAATGATACAAGAGGTGAATAAATGTCCGGACGTAATAAAACGATAGCTCTGCTTACTTTTTTGGTGATTGTCTGGGGGATCAACTGGCCCCTGTCCAAAATCGCCTTATCCTATGCTCCTCCGCTGCTGTTTGCCGGCATCCGGACGGTGATTGCCGGTATCATCCTGATCTCCGCTGCCCTGCCGAAATGGAAGCAGCTTCAGTTCAGGCGGCTGTGGCCGGTCTATCTGACATCGGCGATACTCAGTATCGTCTTTTATTACGGCTTCCAGACGATAGGCCTGCAGTATGTGCCTTCCGGGCTGTTCTCGGCCATTGTGTTTCTGCAGCCGGTGCTGCTGGGCATCTTTGCCTGGATCTGGCTAGGGGAGAGCATGTACGGGCTCAAAATATTCGGCCTGCTGCTCGGCTTTCTGGGGGTAGCCGCCCTAAGCATCGGCGGGTTCAACGGAAGCATCTCTCCTGTCGGCGTTCTGCTTGCGCTGGCCAGCGCACTCAGCTGGGCATTCGCTACCATTTATACGAAACGGAATGCGGCGCGGGTAGACATGCTGTGGATGACGGCGATGCAGATCATGATCGGCGGAGTGATTCTGCTGGCAGCCGGTTCGGCCACGGAAAGCTGGTCAGCAATTACCTGGAACAGTGCTTTTATTGTTAACACACTGTTCATTGCGGTGTTCGTCATCGCGCTCGGCTGGATGGTGTACTTTAAGCTGATCAATGAAGGGGAGGCCGGTAAGGTCGGTTCGTTTACCTTCCTGATCCCGCTGATCTCCATAGGTTCAAGCGTGGTGCTGCTGCATGAGCAGATTACGACCAATCTGATTGTGGGTATGCTGCTGATCGTGGCTAGCATTATTCTGGTGAATGTTAAGCTGGGGCGGATGCACGGATAAAATAAAAAGAGCCTGCCGGATACTGTATGAGGTCCGTCAGGCTCTTTAATTGGGCTGAAAAACTGTATGTAAGCGTAAACAGATTGCACTATCTCTGATTAGCCGTCCGCAGATCCTGGGCTGTGAATACCGCATCCTCCAGCAAATCATCAATCTCCGTAGTATATTCGCCAATACTCAAGCGGGTAGCGGAAATCCGGCGGGCACTAATTGTACTCCCTGCTGTAAGGACCGATTGCTGGCCGGCTTCTGCACCGGCGCTCTGCAAGGTGATCGCTCCGCCCGCTTCGACTATGGATCCGCTGCATACCGATTGTTCCATGAGGAATTGAACATTCCCGGATGCCCGCAGCGTGCAGTTTCTGACGCCTTCTTTATGTATATAGAGGTCTCCGCCGGCTTGAAGCATGCATCCTTCTGCCTCTGAAACATCAATCCGGGCATTCGCCTCCTGCAGGCCTTCAATCCGCGCGCAGAACGCCTCAAGCAGCTTCAACAACGTCCCAATCACGGAATCTGTTATGAAGTCGGTGAACTGCCCCGGGTGCAGGAAGACCTCCAGCATATGTTTAATTTGCTCTATGTCCATAGGACAGGCTGACTCATTAGTCCAAAAGCAGTTTCTGAAATCCGGTGAGCAGACCCGGTATATGGCTGCATTTACTTTCCAGCAGCAGCATAACTACCAGTCCGTATTTCACCGTCTGCTGACGTGACTGAAGATTCTGCTCCAGCAGCCTGGCTGCTTTTCTCAGTGCTGTTATTTCCTCAATCAGGTGAGCGGGATGCAGGTGCAGCCGCCCTTGTCTCACTCCGTAACAGCCGGAATATAATTGGCAGTCTGTTACCGTTCCCCGGATCACAATGCTGCCTGTGGCGGCAATCACAGCCCCCTGGACATCGCCATATATGTAGACATTACCTAAAACCTCAATGATGGATTGTTCCCTGATTCCTTCCGGTGCAACCACATCCCCTGCGAACATAAAGGCCCCGTCTCCAGTGTCCAGGCCCTCCGGCATAATATAGGCAGACGGGAAATCAATGCTCACCACCGGTGTGCCGATGCCTGTGATCCGGGGTCTTCCTTCACGCAGCGCGATAATCTCTCCGCCTGGAAGCAGCGAGGTATCGGCGGCGGGTATCAGCCGGATATCTTCCGGCTGGGGTGACGGCAGAATGCCGCCATACACGTCAAAGCCGGGCAATCCTTCCCGCGGAGGCAATTTGCGGGCCAGCACTTCTCCCGGCAGGACAGACGCTATCCCTGGATAACCGAGATAATTCAAAGGGTCGGGAGCTTCGGAACTGCTGAATTCTCCGGTCATATCCGGTTGCAGCAAGAGCTCCAGCCTGCCATTGGTACCGGGAACCGGGGCTTTGCCCACAGCAATGCAGACCGGAAGATAGGTCGGATTATTCAATTCGGCGTAAAGGGCAGGAATGTTGAGATTAGGGATGAAGGAGCTCTTCGGGAAGCCGGCCAGAATCTGGTCTACAGTCAGCTTAGATAGCAGCAGATCATAGTCCGGCTCCGCCCGGACAGAGACTTCGGCGGAGGCGGGGCAATTCACGAGCTTCCAGGCGTACTTCTCCACACGGTAGAGGGTAAAGTAGGCTCTCAGCTTATCCTCGGAAATCGTAATCTGGTACTGCGGCTTCTCGCTGATCTCCCAGCTCAAATGTTTGGCTGAAGTGACCCTGATAGGTTCAGTTACCTTCCCTCCGTCCATCTTCAGGACGACAGGGTGAACAGCAGAAATCAGGGCAGCCTTGCCGCCGCGTAAAGGGGGGGTGATGAAAATCTGATCATTCTGTACAATGATTATTCCATCTTTATCTTCATTTCCGCCCATTCCGCTGACCGGATAGGACGGGGTAGAGGACTCCATAGGAAAAGTAGTGCTAAAGGCCGGCATTGTTTTACTGAACACATGCCGGGAATAGTCAAGGGTGCGCTGCGGCATAGGTATAACCTCGCTTTTTGTATTATCAAACCGGCAGCCTGGCAGCCATGAATGCACAACGGCATTGTTAGGCCCATTGCTTTGCGTCCCGCCCTTTCGGGCAGTTTGCCTTTATACATGAAACATGATAAACACTCAGCATGAGGTCATTTAATGAGGTATTCGACAATAAAATGATCATAACTGGTACTATAGTACTGCATTTCGACAACTTCACTAAACAATCCTAATTTTATTCCTGTATGAGCCGGTTTTCAACTGTAATTTCACCTGAAATATATAGATTTTGCAGCAGCAAAAAAAAGGACACTCCCAAGCTTAAAGCTTGTGGGAGAGTCCTTTTTTTACAAGATGGATACTGCGTGCAGCTTCGGCTCTTGCCGGCAGAGGTGCGACTGAAACTGCCGCATAATCGGCCTGTTCGATGACCTCCAGCACCCGGTTAAGGTGAGAGAAAACAGCACCGAGATCGCGGATAGCCGTCAGCGGGCATATTCCCTGCAGCTCGGAGAACCAGGCCAGCTGCAGATCACGGGCATGCCGGAGCGACTCCTGGAGTGAGCGCTGGACTTCGGCGTCCGACAATGTCTTGGTCCCGTACAGGGCGATGCAGTCGGCTGTTGCGCCGGCAACCTCCACCATCCAGTCTGCAGCAGCATAATGCGCAGGCAGGAGAGAGAGCTCATCGGCAATCTCTTTGACATAGAAGTGAACCTTCTGCAGATGGGCCGTAGCCTGTGTCATCCCGCGCAGTCCTCTGCGGCAGGGGTAGTGCGATAAGGTGAATTGCATTTCCTGCCGCAGCCGGACACTCTTCGCGAGCAGTTCCCCGGAGCGTGTCAGCGCCTTCTGGGCCTTTGCTGCGTCCCTGCCGCCAGTAGCCATCCCGCTCAGGGAATCCGCCAGCAGCAGGCTTCCTTCGAGTGCCAGGCTTTTCACCTTGACGAACCCTTTGGGCGGGACGATAATCATATTGATCAATAAGGCAATCAGTACGCCGATCAGGGTCTCGGCAACCCTCCACACAATATAGTGATCATGGTAGAAGGTAAGCGCGAGAACAGAGGTCACGCCAACCTGTGAGACGGCCTGAATATTAATCCGGCACGCGGTGGCAATACCGATGCCCAGCAGCAGGATCAGCAGGATCGAGAGAATGCCGATATCCAGGAAGCGGCCGACAATCAGGCTGACCGTTCCGCCGAGCACAATGCCGAGCAGGCGGTAGAAGCCTTTTTCAAGCGAGGCTTTAACCGTTCCTTGTGTGATCAAGATAGCTGCAAGCGGGGCAAAATATAAGTAATGGTCACCGTACAGGCTATGAACTGCCACCCAGGAGAGCGAAGCAGCCAGTGTGATCCGTATCATATAAAGGGATAATCCAAATTTCTCAAGGCGGTCTTGTAACCCCTCGTTCATTTTCAGTCATCTTCTTTCATAAAAAGAGGAATTTTCAATGTATTTTCAGACGGTTTCATTATAGCACCTCATACGCAGCGTAAAGAGGGCTATTTTTTACGAACTTGTTAAGATTCTGCAAGGCTATAAGCGTTGTTAGCTATCGCATCTATGGGATACATCCTATATGCTATATAATATGAAATGTTGTCGAAGCGGAGGCGGAATTGTCGCCTAGGCAGTGCTAAGCCCAACAAGGCCGATTGTGCGCTGTTAGATGAGGGTAAATGGTTGTAATACATAAGGTAAGGGAGGTCGTTAGCTATCGCTACCCCGGAAGGCACTATTATTTCTTTTGACCAGGTTACTAAGCAATATGATGATGAGGAGGCTGTGTTAAAAGGTGTCAGCTTCGAAATCGAACGCGGCAAATTTTATACACTGCTGGGACCGTCCGGCTGCGGCAAGACGACCATTCTGCGTCTGATCGCCGGTTTTGCCGAACCGACTGAAGGCTCTATTTATCTAAACGGTAAAATGATCAACCACATTCCCGCCAATGAGCGTCAGGTGAACACGGTGTTTCAGGATTATGCCCTGTTTCCCCACCTGAACGTATTCGAGAATGTGGCTTTCGGACTGCGCATTAAGAAGCTTAAGAAGGATGTTATTACCCAAAAGGTGCAGGAAGCGCTGCGGTTCGTCAACCTTGTCGGCTACGAACAGCGCGCGATCAACGAGATGTCCGGAGGACAAAGACAGCGTGTAGCGATTGCCCGCGCGATCGTCAACGAGCCGCAGGTACTGCTGCTGGACGAGCCGTTGTCCGCGCTAGACCTGAAGCTGCGTACGGAGATGCAGTATATCCTGCGGGAAATGCAGCAGCGGCTCGGCATCACGTTCATCTTCGTTACCCATGACCAGGAGGAAGCGCTGGCGATGTCTGACTGGATCTTTGTCATGAACAAAGGGAAAATCGAGCAGAGCGGCACACCGAACGATATTTATGATGAGCCGATCAACCGGTTCGTCGCTGATTTCATCGGAGAGTCAAATATCGTACCCGGTGTTATGATCGAGGATTATCTGGTGGAATGGGGCGGCCACCGTTTTGAATGCGTGGATGCGGGGCTTAAGCCGAATGAATCGGTTGAGATTGTGATCCGTCCGGAGGATTTGGAAATCGCAACACTGGAGCAGGGTAAACTGAAGGTACGCGTCGATTCCCAGCTGTTCCGGGGAGTACACTATGAGATCAGCTGTTACGATGAATCCGGCCATGAATGGCTGGTCCACTCTACACGCAAGGCTGAGGTGGGCAGCGAGATCGGACTCTATTTTGATCCGGAAGCGATTCATGTTATGCGTTTTGGTGAAACGGAGGAAGAATTCGACAGACGTCTGGAAGCTTACGGCGAGGTGGAGAGCCATGAACAATAAGGGCCGGTCGTACTATCTCATTCCTTATTATTTATGGATCGCCCTGTTTGTAATCGCCCCGGTGTTGCTGGTTATTTACTACTCCCTGTTTGATCTGGACGGGCATCTGACACTGGACAATTATGTGAATTTCTTTACGCCGGTATATATGAGAATGATGCTGAACTCCTTCTGGTATGCGTTCCTGATCACGCTGTTTTCGCTGCTTGTAGCGTATCCGGCCGCTTATCTGCTGACCCGCACGAAGCATAAGCAGCTGTGGCTGCTGCTGATTATCCTGCCGACCTGGATCAATCTGCTGCTGAAGACGTACGCGTTTATCGGGATCTTCGGCACCTTCGGGCCGGTGAACAGCTTCTTTGACCTTCTGGGGCTCGGGGAGCAGCAAATTCTCTTTACCGGTTTCAGCTTTGTGTTTGTCTCGGTTTATATTTTTATTCCGTTCATGATTCTGCCGATCTTCAGCGCCCTGGAGGAGCTGAACCTGTCTCTCGTGGATGCCGCGCGCGATTTGGGCGCTTCCGGATGGACGACGTTCCGGCGGGTTATTTTTCCGCTGACGGTCTCCGGAGTACGCTCCGGGTGTATGGCTGTATTCATTCCTGCGCTGTCGCTGTTTATGATTACGCGTCTGATCGCCGGCAACCGGGTGATTACGCTGGGCACCGCGATTGAACAGCACTTCCTGGTTACGCAGGACTGGGGCATGGGCTCGACGGTTGCCGTCTTCCTGATCGCCATCATGGCGCTGTTCATGATCCTTACGGGCAGCTCGCGGAAAGGGGTGCGGCATGAAAAATAAAAACGGGATTGCTAACCTTTATCTGGTGCTGGTGTTTGTTGTACTGTACGCGCCGATCTTCTATCTGATGTACTACTCGTTTAACAGCGGCGGCACGATGCATAAATTCGAGGGCTTTACGCTCGATTATTACCGGGAAGTCCTGCAGGATACGCGCCTGATCATTATTGTAATCAACACGCTGGTCATTGCGCTCCTGTCTTCGGCGATTGCCACATTGCTGGCGGTTATCGGTGCGCTTGCTATCCAGCGCAGCCGCAGCCGCCGGTCAAAGAACGCACTGCTCTCGCTGAACAATGTGCTGATCGTCAGTCCAGACGTTATTATCGGGGCTTCCTTTCTGATCCTGTTCACCATTGCCGGCATTAAGCTTGGCTTCACCTCCGTGTTGCTCTCCCATGTGGCGTTCAGCGTGCCAATTGCCGTGCTGATGATTCTGCCGCATCTGCAGGAGATGAGCCCGACGCTGACCGATGCCGCCCGCGACCTCGGGGCCAGCAGGCTGAATGTCCTGACCAAGGTGATTCTGCCGATCATCAAGCCCGGGATCTTCAGCGGTTTCTTCATGGCGCTGACCTATTCATTGGATGATTTCGCGGTGACGTTCTTCGTAACCGGGAATGGCTACTCCACACTCTCTGTGGAGATTTACTCCCGGGCACGGCAAGGGGTATCGCTGTCGATCAATGCACTCTCGACACTGATTTTCCTCTTTACGATCCTGCTCGTCGTCGGATACTATTTCCTGAACCAGCGGAAGGGCCGTCCGGCCGCTGCGGTAGCAGAGCCGGTTGCGGAAGCGGGGGTGCCTAGATGAAACAGCTGATCAATGCATTTCTGGCGATTCTGCTCGTTGCTTTCGGCCTGATGCTCCTCGGCTCCAGGCTGAACTCGGCGGAAGGATATACGGGCGGTAATACGCTGACTATTTATAACTGGGGCGATTACATTGATCCTGATCTCCTGGAGCAGTTCGAGAAGGAGACCGGGATTACAGTTATCTACCAGACCTTTGATTCGAATGAAGCGATGCTGACCAAGGTGGAGCAGGGCGGAACGGTCTTTGATGTCGTGGTTCCTTCCGACTATGCCATCGCCAAGATGCGGGAGGAGAACCTGCTATTGCCGCTGGATCACAGCAAAATTCCGAATCTGGCTAATATCGATTCCAGATTCATGGACCTGTCCTTCGATCCGGGCAACAAATATTCGGTGCCTTATTTCTGGGGAACGGTAGGGATTATCTACAATCCTGAGATGACCGGGGACATTGATTTCAGCAGCTGGGATTCCCTCTGGGACCGCAGGCTGAACAATAATATCTTCCTGGTCGACGGAGCCCGCGAGGTCATGGGCATGGCGCTGAACAGCCTGCACTATTCGGTTAATGATACGAATGAAGAGCATCTGCAGGAGGCGCTGTCCAAGCTGAAAAAGCTCTCGCCTAACGTGAAGGCGATTGTCGGTGACGAGATCAAGATGCTGCTGGCTAATGAAGAAGCAGCCGTCGGGATCGTCTGGTCCGGCGATGCTTCGGAGATTATGGATGAGAATGACAAGCTTGACTATGTAGTGCCGGAGGAAGGCTCGAACAAGTGGTTCGACAACATGGTCATCCCGAAGACGGCAGCCAACGTGGAGGGTGCACACAAGTTCATCGACTTCATGCTCCGGCCAGAAGTGGCAGCACAGAATGCCGAATACGTAGGGTATTCCACCCCTAACGTTCCCGCACTTGCGCTGCTGCCCGAAGATATTTCCGGCGATGAACGTTTCTACCCGCCTGCGGCGATTACCGACCGCCTGGAGGTTTACGACAACCTCGGCAAGCGGATGCTCGCCCATTACAACGAACTGTTCCTGAAGTTTAAGATGAACAAGAAGTAGACAGGCTATGTGCTGGTCGGACAAGCGTCCAATCGCGGAGTTATCGCGGTTGGGCGCTTGTTTTTTGGATAGAAGCGGGGCTGGTGAGTCCTCAGACGACTTGTATCTCATGTCAGGCTGATGAATAGTGAAGATGTGTTTGTCTGCGCGTAAATTTGTTGGTTTTTCGCTACGGTGGTGCTTCTGGTGCTTATGGTGCCACTTCCGGTGCATCTGGTTCGAAAATTTCCCGGCTCCGTATACTTAACAGGAATTTATCCAGTTAAATGATCATCAATCGAGCGTAGAAGCAGGCTAGTTGGAAAAAGTCCACTTAATCTAGCCATCATCAAGAGAATTGGGCTGAAGAGGACAAACTAAATTGCTTTTTTCCAACTAATCATTCAAAAACCGCTTTAAGGAGCCCAATAGATTGCCTTTTTCCACTTAGCTGTTTGCTGGCATGAGGATAAAATACTATTCTTAAATAGCGAGAGCAAACAGCCACAGCAAGTGTGACGTTATTCTCGACAAGCTACCTAACTGAAATAATCCAGCACACCATGCGCCAGTTCATAACGGACGACTCTTTCTTGATTGCCCCGGCAGGAGGGGAGCAGCCAGCCCTTATCAGACAGACTGCGCAGCGTGCGGACTGCTGTTTTGTAGTCAATGCCGAAGTGCTGCTTAACATCCTGGGGGCGGACAGTCCCGGTTAGCTGGATGGCCAGACGGATGACCTCCTGCTCCATAAGCTGCAGCCGTGATACAGGAGCCTCGGCAGCCTGATATCTGCCCATAATCAGTCGAAGTAAACTTATACAAAGCTCGGGGTGCTGCTCAACATCGTCATAGGCAAAAGAAACAACACGGTATCCCATCGCCTGCAGGAAGGTTTCGCGGTTCAGCTCACTGCAGAATTTATGCCTGTCCATATCGCGGACGTGGGAGGCGTAGCCCTTAATTTCAATAAGCAGTCGGATGTGCCCCGGAAGCCAGGCGAAGTCGGCAAAATAGGACCGCCCGCGCCAATCCGTCACCTCATATTCAGGATGAAGTTTGGCGAAATCGCCCCGCAGCGGCCACCAGACATTGCGCAGGAACAGCACCTCCGCATGCTGATGTCCTCTTTCCAGCCGCCCCCGCCGTTCTCCCGACGGCCTTCCTGCAAGATGTCCTGCAATAAATTGCTGATGTGCGTTTTCAAATGACATAAACACTCACACTCCCCGTTAAAATAGAAAACGTCCCGGCTTCCCTCAAGGAGGACAGCCGGGACGTTCTTCGTCTCGTTGCAATAAGTATAAGATAAAGTTGTGCGGGTGAACAGGCAAATCGCCTAATTTCCTAAACCGCTCAGTCAGACAGTTACTTAATCCCAATCCTCATCCGGTAGCTGATCAGAACCGGCAGCGTCCGGCCGTCGAAGTAGGCTTCTACCGCAGCAGAGAATTCGGCTAGGTCCGCGTCCAGAGCAGTAGAGCCGGTCTTCAGTACCGTTTGAATGCCGCCTTGGCTGAGCGTAAGCCCTACGTACCGCCCGGCGTCGCAGGTTTCGGTATTATGGAATACGATTTCCCGCGTGAACTTGAAATGACCGCTGGCCTGAATCCGGGCCAGGTGGCCCTCCTTATCCCATTTATGCGCCCGCTGGGATTCGGGCTGCAGCTCAGCCAGCAGATTGTCGGCAGCAGCAATCAGAAGATTATACCTGGCTTCAATATCTGCCTGAAGCACCAGCGGCCAGTCGCAATCATAAGCGGCGAATACGCCGCCAGTCCGCAGGCAGCGGGCAATCTCCTGCAAGGTGCTCTGCGGCTCCATCCAATGGAAGGACTGGGAGCAGGTAATGATATCGACGCTGCCGGAATCGAGCGGAAGCTGATTGGAATAGCCCTGGATGAAGGACAGTGATTGTACCTCATCCTCAAGGTTGAGCTTCTCTACCGCTTTACTCAGCATGTCTGGATTAGGTTCAATGCCAATTACAGAATCGGCGGCATTCTTCCATAGAAACGTGGACAATCCCGTCCCGCAGCCGATATCGGCAACCACGGAAGGCCGTCCGCCCAAATAATTGCTCAGCAGACTGGTAACTATCGGCGGAGCCTCCGGGCGGTAACGGTCGTATTCGTCCTGAAATCCCAAGAACCGGTCAATATTCTGCTTGCTGTTGCCTGCAGGAATCATGGAATTCTCTCCCATCATTGATGATTAAGCTTCAACGCACTGGCGGATAGGAACTCTACGGGTATCTTAGCGCAGCAGCGCCGGATCAACGGCAGGCACAAGCCCTTCGGCGGCTGCGCGATCCAGCAAAGCTGAAATTGCGGCGTAGCCGTCGTCCCCAAGGTTCATCGAAAACTCATTCACGTAAAGATCAATATGCGATTTGGCGACCTCTGGCGAAAGCTCCTGGGCATGATCCAGCACATACTCTCTGGAATCGGTGGGGTGATCCCAAGCATATTGCAGTGAGCTGCGAATCCAGCCGGCAATGGCTTCGTGGTCCAGGCCGCGGCGGGCGATGATCGCTCCGAGCGGGATCGGCAGGCCGGTGTCACTTTCCCACCAGCTGCCCAGATCGGTCAGCAGGTTCAGGCCGTAGGAAGGATAGGTGAAGCGTGCTTCGTGAATAACCAGGCCGGCATCGATATGGCCGTCGCGTACGGCCGGCATAATCTCATCGAACGGCATGACCACAATCTCAGCAGGGCCGTCCGGCACCTGCTGGGCCGCCCATAGGCGGAACAGCAAATACGCGGTGGAGCGCTCGCTCGGTACGGCAATCCGGCGGCCGGACAGCTCCTCCGGGCGCTTGAGCGCGCCCGGGCCTTTGCGGGTCAGGACCAGCGGGCCGCAGCCCCGGCCAAGCGCGCCGCC
>NZ_LN831199.1:309154-318883 GCF_001368795.1 Paenibacillus ihuae | reverse complement strand
GGCGCTGATGACGCAGCCGTACGGGCCGGCTGCCAGAGCAGCGGCGGTACCCGCCGCAGCGGCTGCGGTGCCGGCGCCCGCAGCGATCACCTCGAACCTGCGGCTGCCTCTCAGGCCGCGCAGGACGGCTTCGCGCTCGGCCGCGACTGCCGTCACGATCAGCACGCGCGGTGCACGGGCTTCTTCCGCCGCAGCTATGCCCGCGGCAGCCTCCGGATGTCGATCATTCTTCGCTTCCATAATGAGCCTCCTCTATATAAATAACGATGTGATATGTAGTTATAAATGAAATCGGTCATCACGCGATTCAGCTGTTGACCAGCTGCCAGGCTGATCCATGTGAAGTGACCGCAGATGCCAGATGGCATCTTTGCAATAACCGGCAACGATTGATAACTGTATTCTGTACAGTTATCATCTGTCTTTCCGGAACATGGGAGGAGATAGCTGCATTTCGTGCAATTAAAAATCCCGGTTTGCACTGAAAAACGCTGGCTCAGCCATTTTAATTGTATAGAATACATTTAAATTTCAGGAACGGGGGATTCTACCGTATATAATTGCACGGAATACATTTATAAGCACCTGTCCCCGAGTATAGCTGTACGGCTTCTGTTTCACTAACAAGGATGTGCCGTCTGCATCCTAGACAGGGATCCGGAATATTCATAACAGGCCGCTAATCAGCCTGGGTGTTTACTTCTTTGCTGTTGAATTCTCCAGCGCCGCAACAAAAAGGATACGCCGTTTTGAAAGTGAGGTCAAACCGCGCGGGATTATTTTTAGAACAACTGTTGACAACAGAGAATAGATGGCGTATATTTATCTTAACTTAAAGATAGTTAACTTAAAGACAAATGCTTCGGCAATCCGCAGAGATAGCAGACAGCACAGTTGACAGGAGGTGTATATGATGAGCGACTACAATGAACTCATAAGCAAAACGACAGGCAGCCCGGATGAGGAGCAGGCGTCATCGCTGAAACTGTTCGTGGTTCTGTCCAAAGCTTACAAAAGCTTGATGGATCATGCGGTTAAGGATATGAAGAGTCATGGGCTGGCATCGGCTGAATTCATGGTGCTGGAAGTGCTCTACCATAGAACAAGAATTCCGCTGCAGCAGATCGGGGAGAAAATTCTCGTCACCAGCGGCAGCATCACTTATAACATCGATAAGCTGGAGAAGCGGGGGCTGCTGAAGCGGGTGCCATGCGATGAAGACCGCCGCGTGACTTATGCCGAGATTACGGAAGCGGGACGCGAGCTGTTCGATGACATTTTTCCCCGCCACGTGGCTTCCATTCATGGTCTGATGGGCGGGCTGAATCAGGAAGAGAAAGATCAGGCGATTGGGCTGCTGAAGAAGCTTGGCAAAGGTATGTAGAACCAGTAATGGCGGGGTGGAAGTGTCCCTGACGGTTCCGCATTTGCTTTTGCCAAGCCGCTAAGCGGTTTGCAGATTAGGGCAGGTCAAAAAATTTTTCACATATATCTTAAGGTTAAGATAATTAAATCGAAGAGAATGGAGAGTGTTTATTATGGTAAGTGTAGGATTATTGTTATTGAGACTTGTAATCGGGGTTGCTTTTATCGGACATGGGGCGCAGAAGCTGTTTGGCTGGTTTGGAGGCTACGGCCCGAAGGGAACCGGAGGCTGGATGGAATCTATCGGAATTAAGCCAGGGGTAGCGATGGCGGTAATGGCGGGACTAATGGAGCTGGTCGGAGGCGTACTGTTTACAGCCGGCCTGCTGACACCGGTGGCAGCTGTGCTGATTGCGGCAACGATGCTGGGCGCGATTATCAAGGTTCATGCTCCTAACGGCTTCTGGTCCACAGCTAACGGGATAGAGTTCCCGCTGACAGTACTTGTAGTAGCAGTCGCAGTGGCGCTGACCGGTCCGGGATCGATTTCGCTGGATGCACTGTTCTTTAACTAAGTATTTTTCCGACGTACCACAAGGACGTTCATGCTCACAAAACCTAAGCGTAAGCTTCCGAAGTAAGTTTTGTACGATGAAAATACAAAGGGGTTTACCCTCACAAAACTCTTAAGGAGATGGATACGATGACTCTACAAACTGCAGGCATTCACCATATTACCGCTTTTGTTAAGGATGCGCAGCGCAACGCCGACTTCTATGCCGGGATTCTCGGGCTGAGACTGGTAAAAAAGACGATTAACTTTGACGCTCCGGAGGTCTACCATCTCTATTTCGGGAATGAGCAGGGTGCTCCGGGTACGATCATCACCTTTTTCCCTTGGGCGACCGGCCGTAAAGGCAGAATTGGCGGCGGCCAGGTCGGGGTAACCACCTACGCTGTGCCGGCCGGATCGCTGGGATTCTGGGAGGAGCGGCTGGCTGCCTACCAGATTCCCGTGACCAAAGTAACCCGGATTTCGGAGTCCTACCTGTCTTTCGCCGATTATGACGGCTTGCGGATCGAGCTGGTGGAACGTGAAGCCGGCCCGCTCAGCACCTGGTCCTTCGGGGGAGTACCTACCGAGCATGCGGTTAAAGGCTTTGGAGGCGCAGTCCTGTACAGCATGGACCCTGACAAAACGGCGGATACACTGACCCGTACGCTGGGCCTTGAGCAGATCGCCGAAGGCGACGGTTATATCCGTTTCCGCTCTACAGGTGATCTTGGCAATATTATTGACCTGAAAGCAGCGCCGGTGCCTCAGGGCGGCGGAGGAACAGGTACGGTGCATCACATCGCTTGGCGTGCCAAAGATGATGCCGAGCAGCTCCAGTGGGGCCGGACCGTGCAGAGTCATGGCTACCAGCCGACGCCGGTGCAGGACCGCCAGTACTTTAACGCCATCTACTTCCGCGAGGAAGGCGGCATCCTGTTCGAGATTGCTACCGATCCTCCAGGCTTTGCCCGTGATGAGGACCCGGATAAAATAGGGCAGAAGCTGATGCTGCCAGTATGGTTTGAACCCAATCGTGCAGTGATCGAAGCGAAGCTGAGCCCGTTTGAAATCCGTGAAGTGGAGGTGAACCAGCTATGATTCATATCTTTAAAAAAGGTACGGATGCCACCCTGCCGGCCCTCGTATTATTCCATGGCACCGGCGGCAACGAGCATGATCTGATCCCGCTGGCGGAAATGCTGTCTCCCGGCTCCTCAGTGCTGGGTATCCGGGGAAATGTGCTGGAGAATGGCATGCCGCGTTACTTCCGCCGTCTCGCTGAAGGGGTATTCGATGAGGAGGATCTGATCTTCCGTACCCATGAGGTGAAGCAGTTCCTGGACAGTGCCGCTGCCCAGTACGGCTTCGACAGCAGCAATCTCGTGGCCGCCGGCTACTCCAACGGAGCCAACATTGCCGGGAGCCTGCTCTTCCATTACGGAAGCATCTTCCGCACTGCGGTGCTGCTGCATCCGATGGTTCCGCTGCGGGGTCTGACATTGCCTTCCCTTGCCGGTGTCTCCGTATTCATCGGGGCTGGAACCAATGACCCGCTGATCAAGGCTGAGGAGACCCGGGAGCTGGAGCAGCTGCTGCAGGGGTCAGGAGCGGATGTTACCGCCCACTGGGGGAATCAAGGCCATCGCCTCAGTACAGCCGAGGTGGAGGCCGCCCGGAATTGGCTGGGTCAGCATATGAATTAAGTTCAAGTCTGGAAAAAGAATATCACCTATAGCCGCCTGTGGGGCCGCTGCTAAGAGTGCTGACAACCTCTTAAAAGCTCCTGCGGGCGGTTTTTTGGATTAGGGAAAAAGCATTGAACATTCTGTCCCCGATCAGGTAGTATGGAGATTACTAAAAACAGGCCTGAGGGTTGCTGCAGAAAGGTTGGCGTCATTGTATCATGATCAGAGAAAAAATGGATAACCGCGTGCTCCCGGCAGAGGGGCCGTCCCGGAAACAGAGACTGCAGCTGATACTCATTCTGGGGGCCGTTGCGACGATTGGCCCTTTGTCGATTGATATGTATCTGCCTGCCCTGCCTGAGCTCGGCAGGTATTTCGGAACCAGTGCTGCGCTGGTGCAGCTTAGTCTGACCTTCTTTCTGCTGGGACTGGCCTCCGGTCAGCTGGTGGCCGGACCGCTCAGTGATGTCCATGGCCGCCGCCGCCCGCTGCTGATCGGCATGCTGATTTATAGCGTATCTTCATTGCTGTGCGCATTCAGCCCCTCCATTGGGCTGCTGGTCGTGCTGCGCTTTATTCAGGGCTTTGCCGGCTCTGTAGGGGTGGTCATCTCGCGGGCGGCGGTCCGCGACCTGTACAGCGGCTCAGAATTAACCAGATTCTTCTCACTCCTGATGATTGTCAACGGGCTGGGACCGATTTTTGCACCGATACTCGGGGGGCAGCTGCTTAGAGTAACGACTTGGCAGGGTGTGTTTATTGTACTCTTTTGCGCCGGGCTGCTCTTCTGCGCGATGATTCTGCTGCGGCTGCCGGAGACGCTGCCGAAGGAGCGGCGCGTGAGAAGCGGGATTAGAGGGACACTGCTTACCTTCCGCGGGCTGCTCGGCAACGGACGGTTTATGGGTTATGCCCTTTCCCAGGGGTTTGTTACTGCAGCGATGTTTGCGTATATTTCGGGTTCTTCGTTTGTCCTGCAGAATTTGTTCGGGGTCTCTCCGCAAATATACAGTCTGATCTTTGCCGTTAACGGGTTCGGTATTATCCTCTCCGGACAGATTGCCGGCAGATTGTCCGGGAGACTTGGCGAGCGGAAGCTGCTTGCCAGCGGTCTTGCACTCTGCACGCTCGGCGGAGTACTGCTGCTGGCTGCGGTTCTGGCCGGAGGCGGCCTGCTGCCGATCCTGATCTGCCTGTTCGCTGTGGTCTCGAGCGTCGGATTGGTCGGCACGACCAGCTTCTCGCTGGCCATGCAGGACCAGGGTGAATCGGCAGGAAGCGCCTCGGCGCTGCTCGGACTATTGCCGCTGCTGCTGGGCGGCTGCGTGGCTCCGCTGGTCGGCCTTGGCGGCGACGAAACGGCAATTCCGATGGCGTTAGTCATCGCAGGGGCCGGTCTGTGTTCCATTCTGTCCTATCTGCTGCTCTGCAGGAAGGGGGATCTGAGATGAGCCGGAAAGACTTTACGGTCCTGCTGCTGCTGGCATTTGCCTGGGGAGCATCCTTTCTGTTTATGAGAATCGCCTCTCCTGAGCTGGGGCCGGTGTTTACCACGGAACTCCGCGTAACGCTGGCTGCAGCCGCTTTGCTGCTCTACGCCAGGATTACACGGAAGAAGCTTGGGATGGGGCGGCACTGGAAGCAGTTTCTGCTGCTTGGGGCGCTGAACGCCGCGCTGCCTTTTACACTGATCTGCATGGCTGAGCTGGAGCTGAACGCCACACTGGCAGCCATTCTAAATGCGACTACCCCGATGTTCACAGCGCTTGCCGCCTGGGGAACCCTTGGCGAGAAGCCGGGAATTTCGAAATCCATCGGCTTAATCATCGGACTTGTGGGCGTGGCTGTTCTGGTCGGGTGGAGTCCGGTGCCGCTTGAGGGAAGGGTGCTGTTGTCGGTCTTCTTTTCCCTCGGGGCTGCGCTTTCTTACGGCTTCGGCGGGCTGTATGCCGCCCGTGTCGGCCGTGGCCTTGCACCGCTTACGCTTGCCGCCGGCCAGCAGCTTGGAGCTGCTATAGTGCTGCTTCCGCTCGCGGTCATTTTTGCTCCCCGGCATTTGCCGTCAGCGGGGGCGGTCTACTCTGTGCTCGGCTTATCTATCATTTGTACGGCTGTCGCTTATCTATTATATTTTTACCTGATTCAGAGTGTGGGTGCGGTAAAAACCGTCAGTGTAACTTTCCTGGTTCCGGTATTCGGGCTGATGTGGGGTGTTCTCTTCCTGAACGAGCCGGTCTATGCCAATACGGTCGCGGGACTTGTCATTATCCTGCTGAGCGTAATGCTGGTCAACCGCAAATCCAGGGCTAAAGGCAGCACAGGCGTTGATTCCGGCGTAGGGAAGCAGGGATAGCTGCAGTTCCCTCCTTCAGGCACTTTCAGCAAACTTTCAGCCCATTTTAACGTTAGGTTCGGGTATAGGGGGTATATTGAAGTGGTGAAAGGAGGGACAAGCATGAATATTTCATCCGCTACATCCGCCGCCGCTTCGACTTCTTATACCTCTTCCAGTGCAACTGATACCAGCTCGCTGGAAAAACAAAAAGCGAAACTGGAGGCCGACTTGGAGAAGGTCGCATCCAGTAAGGACGACGAAAAAACCAAGGAAACCAAAACTAAGCAGATTGAGCAGCAGATTAAGCAGATCGAGGCGCAGATTGCCCAGAAGTCTAAGAGCAGCAGCTCCTCTGCGGCAGCTCAGAGCGCACCTCCTGAAAAACCTGCTAACAGCAATTCGCTTACTGCAGCAAGTGCAGAGCAAATCGCTAACGCCACCACAGACAGTGAAGGCAGATTTGACATTCGCGTTTAAGATCGCACCGTAGTAAGCAGCAACCCAAAGAGGACATCCTTTGCCGTGAAGGGGTCCTCTTTTTGGTGCGGGGAGGTAAGCGTCCGTTCCCTGAAACGGGTAATGGATGAGCGAACGGCTGAAATGCCTTGGCTATGCATAAACATCTATAGATGTTAATATTAGGATGTGAAAAAAATTACGTTCTATTGGGAATTATTGTATTGATATATAATTGTTGCATTAATGGAATTGTTATATAGCCGGTAGAAGAAAAGGGGCTGAGTATATTGGGCATCGCCGTTATGGATATCATTGAGAAGCGGAAATCAGTACGCACCTATGAGACGACACCGATTAGTGAAGAGGTTCACGCTTCTATTATCGACTATCTGCACCAGGAGGAGAATCTGCTCGGGCCCTTCGGAGGAAAGGCAAGGATGGAGTGGATCTGGGCCAAAAGCGGGGGCGAAGACGGCAAGGGCATCAAGCTCGGCGCATACGGGATTATTCAGAATCCGCAGGCCTATCTGGTTGGCGTGGTACGCAACGACCAGACGGCGCTGCTGGAGTTCGGATATATTTTTCATAAGCTGATTCTTTATGCTACCGGCCTTGGCCTGGGCACCTGCTGGATTGGCGGAACCTTTAACCGCAATTCCTTTGCCCGTGAGCTTGAGCTTGCGCCCGGAGAGATCATTCCCTGCATCACACCGCTCGGCTATGCACGGGAGAAGCAGCGGCTGCTGGACGCAACCATGCGTTATGTTGTCAAAGCGGATCAGAAAAAGCCGTGGCGCGATCTGTACTTTGACTCGGGATTCGGTAAACAGCTGGCTCCGGAATCGGCCGGCAGGCTGGCCGCTCCGCTGGAGATGGTCCGGCTGGGCCCTTCGGCTTCCAACAAGCAGCCCTGGCGGATCGTGCTGTCCGCTGACCGGCGGCAGGCACATTTCTATCTGCAGCATACGCCGAATTATAGCGGGAACAAGCTGGGCTTTGAAATGCAGCGGATCGATCTCGGCATTGCGGCCTGCAATTTCGAGCTGGCCTGCCGGGAGATGGACATTCCCGGGAAATGGACTGTGAACGATCCGCAGCTTGGCGTAATCGACGGGCATACGGAATACATGCTGAGCTATAAGCTCAGCTGATCCGGGAGATCCACCACAGCATAGCCGACACAAGCATAACGCAGGCCAGCACTAGCGTGTCCATAGGCTGCCAGTCCAGCTCATAAGACGGAGTACGTGCTTTTTTCGGGTCATAACCGCGGGATTCAACGGCTGTAGCCAGCTCATCCCCCATGCCGATGACAAGAATCAGAAGCGGCACAATCAGTAAGCTAATCTGCCGGGGACTCCAGCGCGTGAGGCCGCGCTGAAGTCTTCCGCGCGACTTCAGCGCCAGCTGCAGCTGGCTCAGTTTGCCGAGAATCCAGGGCACGAACTGCAGCGTGACGGATACAGCCAGCGACCAGCCCCGGGTACGGATGCCCAGCTTCTTCAGCGGGGCAATGGCCCACTCCAGCGCTTCGCGCAGCGGCGCGCCGGTGGTCGTCTCCGTGAACAGGAAGCCAAGGGCAATCAGCAGCAGGAAGCGCAGCACATTCAGCCCCCCGCGCAGGATGCCTGCCGAGCTGAAGCCCAGGAACCCGAGGGTAATGTCCGGGGATGCCCAGCTTAGCGCAGACAGCAGCCAGAGGAACAGGAACATCAGCAGGAACGGGCGGAAGAACCTTGCCGTCCGGCTCCAGGGAATTCCCGCAGAGCCGATTAATCCGGCAATGAGGGCAGATGTGAGCAGCAGCGGAGTCAGGCTGTTCATGCCCAGTACAACCAGTGAACCCAGCACCATCCCCAGCCATTTCACGCGGGGGTCAAGCCCCTGCCAGGAACCCCGGCGCGGGGCTGTTTGGCTATGCTTCCTGACAGGAGCCTCCGGACTGTCCTTGGAAGGCGGAGCCTCCTGCTGCGCTCCTTCAGGAATCTGAGGCCTGCCAGCTTCCGCAGGTGCGGGAGGCAGCACCAAGCTCAGCCCGGCCAGCAGCGCATCCAGGTTGTCCGGCTGCTCCGCCAGCAGTCCCTGCCGGCGGAGTCTGTGCCCGATACGCGAGTAGGCGGGCGGTTCCAGTCCGGCTGAACGGAGCAGCAGATGGTCAGCCGCCAGCGGTGCGGCGGGTCCGTTATAATGGACGGAGCCTTGGGACATCACGACCGCTTGGTCGGCCAGCGGCAAGAAGCTGTCCAGATCATGCGTGCCGATGATCAGGGTGATGCCGCCCGCCCGCAGTTCCTGCACCAGCGTAAGCAGCGCCTGCGCCGCCTGCGGATCAAGGCCCGCGGTCGGCTCGTCTAGAATCAGCAGCCCGGGCTGTACAGCGATAGCGGCAGCGATACACAGCCGCCGTTTTTCTCCTCCGCTGAGGAGAAAAGGAGAACGTCCGGCGAAGCTCTCATAAGGCAGTCCTACCTTGGTCAGGGCGCTGCGGATCCGCTCCGCCCGCTGCGCCTTCGGCACCCCGTGCTGCTCCAGACCATACTCAATTTCCTTATGCACATTGCCAGCAAACAGCTGGGTCTCCGGCTGTTGGAATACTATGGATACGTTAGGCCCACCCCCTGGGTCAGCAGTATAAACAACCCTTCCCGCAGCAGGGGCGGCAAGTCCCGCAAGCACCCGCAGCAGAGTGGACTTGCCGCTTCCGGTCACCCCGCAGAGGACGGTCAGTGTTCCTTGGCTGATCTCCAGATTGATGTCCTGGAGGGCGGCTGCAGTATCGTAGAAGAATGAGACCTTCTCCGCCCGGATGCTCATGCTCATAGGATGGCCTCCAGTTCCTGCTCGGTCAGCGGCAGCAGCCTGAGGGGCCAGCCCTTCGCCTGTAGCAGCCTTCCGATGGAGATCACCGGTGCAGGCTCCCAGCCCAGCTGGCCGGGCAGATCCGAGCTGTAGAACAGGGTCCGGGGATCGCCGTCATACAACATGGTTCCCGGCCCCATAACCGCTACTCTTGGACTCTCTGCAAGCTCCTCTACCCGCTGGGTGACCCAGAGAATGGTCGTTCCCTCACGCCATAGGTTCCGGGCCAGCTCCAGAATGCCGCTGCGTCCGGCGGGGTCCAGCATGGATGTAGCCTCATCGAAGATTATCATCTCAGCCTGAAGCGCGAGACAGCAGGCTACCGCGAGACGCTGCCGTTCCCCGCCGGACAGGGCGGAGATATCGGTTTCCGATTTATGCGCCAGCCCCACCTGCTGCAGTACCCGGCTGATCCGCTTCTTCATCTCGCCCGGGGATAACCCCCGGTTCTCCAGGCCGAAGGCTATGTC
>NZ_LN831199.1:296454-309070 GCF_001368795.1 Paenibacillus ihuae | reverse complement strand
CCTCGTAAGGGGTAGAGCCCACGTTCTGGGCCTCGGGATTCTGGAATACAAGCTGAATATGCTGCTTGACCGCAGTGCGGTTCTCCGGTGAACGCAGATCAAGTCCGGCTGCGGTTAAGCTGCCTCCGGCCGGAATATTGAGACCGTTTAACAGACGGATCAGAGACGATTTGCCGCAGCCGTTTGCCCCGGTAAGCGCGACCCACTCGCCGCGTTCAATAGGAATGGTAATTCCCTGCAATACCGGCAGCCTGTACTGGCCGTCCCGGAAGAACAAAGATAAATTTTGGGCCGTAATCATCAATCTTACCTGCTTCCCTGACAGTGTTAATGCGCAATTGCTCTTGATTATATCAGAGATTAGAGATTGATGTATAAGGAGCGGGATGGTATAGTGTTCCTAAAAAAATGGGGGGATTGCTACAAATGAAAAAGTGGACGATTCGCGGCCTGATATTCAGCGCATTGTTTGCCGGAGTCATGATCGCACTCAGCTTTATTAAAATTTACCTGCCTTTTTCGGCTGTGCCGATTACGCTGCAGACACTGGCTGTCATGCTGGCAGGCGCTATTCTTGGAGCACGCTACGGCACCTTGGCGGTGCTGATTGTCATTGGTCTGGCCGCAGCCGGATTCCCGGTGATGGGCGGCAACGGAGGGATGGCCGTGCTGGTCGGGCCGACAGCAGGCTATATTTTATCCTGGCCGTTTGCAGCTTTTCTGATCGGCCTGTGCGCCGAGCGCACACAGCAGAATAAATATACATTTCCTAAGCTGCTTACCGCCAATTTCCTGTTTGGCGCGCTGCTTGTCTATCCCGGAGGGGTATGGTGGCTGGCGCATTCCACAGGTATGGATTCGCTCACCAAAGCGTTAACCGCGGGCATGTGGCCGTTCATTCCGGGGGATCTGATCAAAGCCGTGTTATGCGCAGGGGTCGTAACCGCCGTGCGTCAGGTGTATCCGATGGAACGTATTCTGAACAGTGATAACGGGGGATGGGCTGAGGGCGAGCATCCGCCGCTCAGCCGCTGATCCCAGGTACAGCAAAGAGGAGAGCCTTCTGCCTGCGCGGCAGAAGGCTCTCCTCTTTTTGATTGCTTACGCGTCCTCTCCGCTTGCGGGAGCCTCTTCCGGTTCCGTATTCTCCCCGTCCGGCAGGGCCCAGACGGAGACACTGCCGCCATTCACCGGGAACACGGCCCAGCCATCCTCGCCAATCGTCACCTGCTCTTCGCGGTTATGGGTGAAATCCTCCCAGACTTCCCCGGCACGCTCTTCACCCACAAACATCCGTTTCTCGCCGTTGTCTCCATTGGAGATGATCACCGCACAGCCTGAGCCCGTAAGCTCCTCCACGCCGCGCCGCACCCAGCCGATCGTGTTGGGATGGTCGAAATAATCATCCTGTTCCCCGTAGGCTTTGTGATAGCGGGTGTACAGCAGCGGATCAATGGCCGCTTTTTTGCCTTCTACCGGAACCGGCCCGCCGATTCCGTAATAGTCACCGTAGAAGACCACCGGATACCCGTCCCGCCGCAGGAGGATCAGGGCATAGGCGCTCTGCTTAAACCAGTCGCCAACCCAGGATTCCAGCGCCTCGTGGGGCTGCGAATCATGGTTATCCACGAAGGTTACGGCATTGCCGGGGTGAGTCTGGACAAGCGTGTCATCAAAAATATGCGTCAGATCGAAATCCCTGCCACCCAGCGCGGCTGCGTAGAGCTTATAATGCAGCGACACATCGAACAGGTCGATCTGATAATCCACCGTATTCAGGAATTCCCGGCAGGCTTCCAGATTGTCGTTCCAGAATTCGCCGACGATGTAGAAGTCCTCACCCCGTTTTTTACCCATTTCCAGGGCGAATTCCTTAATGAACTCATGGTTGATATGCTTGATGGCATCGAGCCGGTAACCGCTGCACTGCAGCGTATCGACCAGCCATTTTCCCCAATCCAGCATCTCGCGTTTGACATCCTCGTGGCTGTAATCGATATTGGCGAACATCAGGTAATCATAGTTGCCGAACTCGTCGTCGACGTTCGTATTCCAGGACTTGTTCTCCCCGTGGATCCGGAATACCCCTGTCCGGCCTTCCTTTGCATCAAAATCAGTGCCGTTGAAATGGGTATGATCCCATTTGAAGGAGGAATACTCATCACCGCGCCCCGGAAAAGTGAACTTGGTCCAGCCTTCAATCTCGAAGGGGGCAGAGATTTCTTTGTTGCGGTCGTTCGGGTCAACCTCAATAACTTCAAAGACTTCTGTCTCGTCTGCACCCGCTTTATGATTCATGACGAGATCAACGTATACGGCAATGCCGTTCTTCAAGCACTCGGCAATGGCCTCGACCAGCTCCTGCTTCGTGCCGTATTTCGTGCGGACCATTCCTTTTTGGTCAAACTCACCCAGATCGTACAAATCATACACTCCATAACCCGTGTCTTCCGGTGTAATGGCCTTCGTTACAGGCGGAACCCAGACGGAGTCAATAAATCCGGCCTTCAGCTCCGGCGCCATCTCCGTCAGCCTCTTCCAGTGCTGCCCGTCTGCCGCAACATGCCATTCGAAAAACTGCATCATCGTATGATTTCTCTTCATTCCCTGTTTGCCTCCTTATAAATTCAAGTGCTGAATAGTGATTTTTGGTGGTTCAAAGCGTTGCCAAGGAGTAAGGGAGGTATATGTAGAACCTGGAGCTAGCGGGGCTTAGTTGAATAAGTCTAACTGAAGCGGTGCCAGGCCGCCGTCAATTCCCAGTAATGCCTGTAATTCTTTCGCATTGGGTGTGGCATCCCCGGCGGAATTATTATTGAAGACCACATAAAGCTCCCGGCATGTTTTTTCAAGCTCCCGCAGCCGTTCACGCCACTCTGTCAGTTCTTCTGTGCTGTAGCGGTACAAATAGCGCAGCTTACGCCAGTCGGGGTGGCTGCTCTGATTCCAGCCTTGTGTATTGCGGCCGTGCAGCCGGACATAGGTAATATCCGGTGTAGTCGCTACAGGCACAACCGGAATGGAGCCTGATCCTGCCTGAGGCTCGTCGGCTACGGTATGAATCCAGCCTTCCCGGGTAAGAAAGCCTAGTGTTTTATCACGCATTTCCGGACTGTACCAGGATTCATTGCGGAATTCGACTGCAGCCGGGACATCGAGCATCCGTTCCTTGGCCTCGCGGAGAAATTCCACATTTTCCTTGGTGCAATCGAACCATGGAGGGAATTGGAAGAGAGCCATCGCCAGCTTCCCGGCTGCTTTTACCGGGGCAATGGAGGTATGGAAGGCCTCGTACATTTCTCCTGGCGTATCGTAATAATTCTTGGTTCTGCGCAGGTGCCCAGTCATCCCCTGGTAGGCTTTAACGATAAACTTGAATTCATCGGGGGTCTGGCTGACCCATTTCACGTAATTTTTGACCGGCTGCACAGCATAAAAGGAACTGTCGATTTCCACGATGGGAAAATGTGCGCTGTATGCAGGCAGGCGTCCGGCAGGTTTGATTTTGCCGTATAGCTCTTCATGGTCCCCGAAACCGGTTAGCCCGATCTTGATCATCGCAAATTCCTCCTTATCGGTTGTCCCGTCCACAGGGCCGATTGAGATTAACTAATCTCTATATAAACTTAAACCCTGCTGTCGCAAACAACTGCAGTTGATTAATACGTCCATTTGATGCAACATGGAGAGATAAAGCGGCTGCAAGCATGCCTGTTCCGGAGATATCGCTATGGGTGCTGTTATCGCCAAAAGAATGACGGGATATACTTTGCCGGCCTGCCTTAATTCATCTTGATTGATTGCACAGGAGGATGCTGGGAATGGAGCATAAATTCGAGCAGATTAGTCCGCATATTCTGATCATGCACGCGGAGCATGCAACCGACCGTCCGGTGCTGGCGGCAATTACAGGAGAGCGGCGCACACTTTTGATGGATGCGGGCGCTTCGCCTGCCCATGCCGGACTGTTCCGCGAGGAATTGGAGCGGCGAGGGTGCCGGCTGCCGGATATGCTGGTGCTGACGCACTGGCATTGGGATCACAGCTTCGGCATGAGCGCTTGGGATATTCCGGCAGTTGCCCACAAAGAAACCGCAGAAGCGCTGGCTGCGCTAAGCGGACGCGGCTGGTCAGACGAAGAAATGGCTGAACTGGTACAGGCAGGTACAATCAGTGAAGCAAGCGTGCAGCATATCCGTCTGGAATACGGTGATTCCGGGGCGGTTACCATTAGGCAGCCGGATATTATATTCACTGGCAGGATCACTTTTGATCTTGGGGGAGTGACTTGTGAGCTGATTCATGTCGGCGGTGATCACTCGGCAGACTCCTGCGTGCTCTATGTTCAAGAGGACAAGGTTCTATTCCTGGGGGATGCGCTGGGTCCTTCCGTTTATGGCGGCCCGTATAAGTACAGCAGCACCGGCTTCCTTAGACTGCTTGAAATGGCGTACGGATTCGGTGCGGAATGGTATGTAGAGTCTCATGGTGTTCCGATGAATGACCAGGATTTCCGCGCTGATCTGGCGCCATGGGAACGTTTGGCCCGGGTGGTGGATGTGTTCGGACACAACCGGGAGCGGGTAGTGCTGGAAATGAAAGATTACCTGAAGCTTGAAGAGCTGCCCGGAGATTTGCTGAAGGGCGTGGACTATTTCATGGCCGGACCGAAATAAACAGATTCAAGCCTTATTGCATACAAACAGATAGTATACAGACAGCCCCGTTTCCAATGGAACGGGGCTGTCTGGCGTAATGCAGTATTTACTAGAGCGGAGTGAAATGGGTAATAGCTGCCCCGCTGGACATGTGAACAGCATTGCGGCCGTTGCGCTTGGAAGTGTACAGGGCATGATCGGCTTCGGAGAGCAGCTCTTCCAGGGAGATATTCTCCCGGCCAGCCTCGGCCACCCCGAAGCTGGCCGTTACATTGATAGGTCCTGAAAGTGTATAAAATGCGCTGCGTTCAATATCCTTACGGATCGCCTCCGACAATAAAGCCGCTTGCTGGAGTGATGTGTCAGGCAGACACATCACGAATTCCTCGCCTCCGTAACGACCGAATACATCCCCTTCGCGGGTATGTCTGCGGCATACCCCCACAATGTGCTGGAGCGCCATATCACCATACTGATGACCATAACGGTCATTGATATTTTTGAAAAAGTCGATGTCCAGCAAAATGATCGAGACCGGGATCTGATTCATAGAGGCCTCTTCCAGCAGCGTGCGGCTCCGTTCCATGAAATAGGTGCGGTTATAAATGCCGGTCAGGCTATCAATGGTCGCAAGCTGCTGCAGCTTCTCCTGGAGCAGGGTCCGTTCGGTCACGTCGATCAGCATAATCATCCGTCCGGCCAGACTGCCATCCTTTTTCAGTACCGGAGAGGAGCGGACCTGATAATAACAAGTACTGCCGCCAAAATTCCAGGCCAGCTCCCGCTCCTCACTCAGCAGCGGGTCCGCATTCATTACATAATCCACGGCTTCTTTGCCGGCAGGCAGAAACAGCTTGGCCAAAGGATGCCCGATAGCCGAGGAGTCCAGGCCCTCCAGCATTTCGGTAGCGGCCCGGTTGTAGTCGATCAGCATATCGGAACGGTCGGTGACCAGCACCCCGTCACGCATGCTCTCGAACAGATTCTCACGGGCAATGGGAGCTGCAGTCAGCATCCCCCGGGAGAGAATGGCCCAAATATACAGTGTTGAAGTTATGCTCATGATAATCGGCACGGGATCCATGCCGTAGGGAGTCTTGTCTATCAGGTAGAGGAATGCGCCCAGAGCCGGGAGAAATTGCCCGATAAAAATCGTAATCATCTGCCTCCGGTAGACCCGCTTCATCCGGTTCCACTGCCAGAGAATCAGGCACATTCCGGCCAGCATACATCCGAAGGTCATGCTGCCCTGCACGATATACCAGGGGCCCATCACGACATCAACCAGCGGAGTGGGGGCATTTTCCCGGAACAGCATCGACTGGTAGAACAAATGATGAGACTCATTGGTCCATACGAGCAGTACGGAGATGCAGGGAATGGAATACAGCAGCGTCAGCAGCTTTTTATTAATTAAACGCTCCAGTCCCACGAAGTACATAATCATAATCAGGCTGGAAGGCGCGATAAAGGGCATGCCCAGATACTCTACTTTGATCCAGAACCCGATCTCCTCCATGGTGCTCCCCGACAGCTCCAGTGCAAAGCCGAACGTATAGACCGCTGAAAAGAAGGAGCTGTAAATAAACGGCTTGATCCCCGCGAAATCGGTCTTCTTATAATAAGCAAACAGGGCAAGGAGTGCGCTAAGTACACCGGATATGGAGACGATGACAATATAATTTGAAATTAAAGAGCCCATGTGATGTTCCTCCATGCAGGATGATCATCAGATGCAAGATCCGGGGCCGTAAACAGCGCCTTAGATAACCATGGGGCATTATTATGTGCATTTAGCATCGGTAAATAGTCTCCTGTTTTAGCAAGGATATATGAGTAAATAGTATCACAGATTTGAAGGGATCCGTAACAATAATAGCCGGCGGCTAGACAAAGTGACGGAATTTAGAAGGTGCAATTTTACTTTTTGTCTAGTGAGTGTCCGGGGAGCAAAGTGTAACATGTTAGTTAATACTACATGATAAAAATATTATCATCGTTTTAAATCAATATATGTTATGTTATTTAACATACAATAATCCGATTCAGGGATGAAGGGGGACTGGACATGTCACTTGTAGCGACGAAAATTCCTGAAATACTACTGGAAAATGTCGAAATGCGCTATCAGACGGAGACTGCGGATGTGCTCGCACTGCATCAGGTAAGCCTGGATATTGCCAAAGGCGAGTTCGTTTCTTTACTGGGTCCTTCCGGATGCGGCAAAACGACACTGCTCAGACTGATGGCAGATCTCTTGACACCAACGGCCGGCAACGTCACGGTGGCAGGTAAGAGTGCCAAGGAAGCCAGACTGGCGCAAAAATATGGAATTGTTTTTCAAAGCCCTGTGCTTTATGACTGGCGTAAGGTGAAACATAATATTACATTGCCGCTTGAGCTGATGGGTGTCAAGAAATCGGTCCGCGAGGATAAGGCGCTGGAGCTGCTGGATCTTGTAGGTCTGCAGGGGTTCGCCGATAAATATCCCTGGCAGCTCAGCGGCGGTATGCAGCAGCGCGTCGCCATCGCCCGTGCGCTTTCGATGGAGCCGGAGATTCTGCTGATGGATGAGCCGTTCTCCGCGCTGGATGAGTTTACCCGTGAGCGCCTGAATGAGGAGCTGCTGTCCGTCTGGAGTAAGGTGCAGAGCACGATCGTTTTTGTAACCCATAGTATCCCCGAATCGATTTTCCTCTCTGACCGGGTCTTTGTCCTCTCCCCGCATCCGGGCAGGCTGTCCGCCGTCGTTGATATCCCGCTGCCGCGTCCGCGCACAGCTGAGATGAGAAACAGCCCGCAGTTTTTTGAACTGATCGCCCGTATCCGCGACAGTTTCGAAGGGGTGTAGCGAATGAAGGGGAACAGCCCGATTATGCGCAGCCGCGTTCTGCCGCTGTTCGTCTGGATCTTCGGCCTGCTGGTTGTATGGGAGGCAGTCTCCTGGATGCTGCTTCATGTGGCCAAAACGCCGCTGGCCCAATCCAAGCTGCCTTATGTGCATGAAGTGGCTGCGACCTTGTGGAAGTACAGCGGCACGCTGCTGAAGGAAGGGGGAGCGACCTTCGGTAATGCCGGTATCGGATTTCTGATTGGTGCCGCAGCCGGCGTGCTCCTCGCTGTGCTGATGAGCCTGTCCAGGACGATTGAACAGCTCGCCTTCCCTTATGCCGTTGCCTCACAGATGATTCCGATTCTCGGGCTTGCCCCGATCATCTATGGGATTGTGCGGGATGAACAGGTGTCACGGATTATTATCTCCGGCTACATTACCTTTTTTCCGGTTGCCCTGAATATGCTGCGCGGTCTGCGCAGTGTTGATCTATCGGCCGTTGAATTGATGCACTCCTATGCCGCCAAGCCTTGGGCTGTATACTGGAAGCTGCGTTTTCCGGCTGCACTGCCCGGACTGTTCAGCGGCCTCAAAATCGCTGCCCCCCTGGCCGTAACCGGAGCGATTCTGGTGGAACTGATGGGAGCCCAGCACGGCATCGGTGTGATTATGCTGCGCAATCTTTATTACGGCCCGTCCCATACCTATATGTTCTGGTCTACGGTGCTGGTCGGGGCGCTGCTTGGGATCGCCAGCTATTGGCTGATGACTCTGATTGAACGGCTGGTAGCGCCATGGCAGCCTGAGTTTCGTCCGAAGGGAGGGGACCGCTGATGGGAACTAACTCTGTACGCGAACCTTCCTATATTACTGCTGCCGGAACCGAGGAGGCATCACCTTCTCTGATAACAACGAGAAATAGTGTATCGTCCGGTCCGCAGAAGCAAAAAGGCAAACGCCGGCTTTTGAAATGGCTTAATCCTGGTGTGATTCTCCCTCTGCTGGCCGGAGTGCTGTTCCTGCTCCTCTGGGAATTTCAGGTGTTTCATAAGCTGTTTGACCTGAAAAAGTATCAGCTCCCGCTGCCCTCAGCCATTTGGGAAGCGATGCGGGAGAATTACAGCCTGCTGCTGTCTTATACCGGCTATACCTTGACCGAGGCGGTAGTGGGAATGCTGATCGGCTCGGCCTGCGGCTTCCTGATTGCCCTGGCGGCAACCGCCTGGCCCCGCTGGGGCGGCGGCAGCCTGACCCTTGTGGCTGCGCTCAACGCGGTGCCGATTGTGGCGCTCGCTCCGATTATGAATCTGTGGTTCGGTGACGGCATCGGCTCACGGGCCGCGATTGTTACCGCGACCACGATGGCGGCGATGGCGATCAATGCCTATAAGGGTATGGCGGCTGTAGACCCGCTGGCGCTGGATCTGATGCATTCCTATGCCGCCGGCAAGCCCGCAGTGTTCCGCTATCTGCGGATCCAGAACAGTCTGCCGTATGTGTTCACGGCGCTGAAAATCAATGCTACTGCCAGTATGATCGGAGCGATAGTGGGAGAGTTCTTCTTCTCCTCAAGGGGGCTCGGCTATCTGCTCTCCAATTCGATCAAGGTGGCGAAGATGCCGCTGGGCTGGTCGTGTATTGTGCTTGCGGCGATTGCCGGAGTCCTCTTTTACCTGATTGTTGAACGGCTGGAGAAGGTATTCATCAAATGGCATAGCTCCCAGCGTTCGTAACACCCTTATCCCATTACATCCGGACTATCGCGTGAGGGGAAATAGAGAACCTGACCGCGGGCCGTATGCATACAGTCACCACGACGGTAACCATGCTGTGCTTTTGCAGGACTACAAACTCAAATTGGTAGGGGGAGTTGCATTTGATGAACGGGAAAAAAGGCAAATTTCGTGGTGGGCTGCTGCTGGCGGTAATGATCATGGTCATCTCTTTGCTGGCAGGCTGTGGCGGGAACAACAATAATAATACGTCTGCGGCAGAGGCGACGGCAGGAACAGAGGCGTCTGCATCACCGGAGACAGCGGCAACAACAGAACCGGCTGCAGACCCGGTAACAGTGAAGCTGCAGCTGAAATGGGTGCCTCAGGCTCAGTTCGCCGGTTATTTCCTGGCACAGGATAAAGGATATTACGCAGAGGAAGGGCTTAAGGTGGAGATTCTGCCGGGCGGACCGGATATCGTACCGGAGCAGCAGGTGGCTGGCGGATCGGCGGATATCGGTGTGGACTGGGTGGCGAGCCTGTTGACCAGCCAGGAGCAGGAAATGCCGCTGGTGCAGATCGCGCAAATCTTCCAGAAGAGCGGACTTGTTCTGGTCTCCAAGAAGGATGCGGGAATCAGCGGACCGGCGGACCTGAAGGGCAAGAAGGTCGGCAACTGGATGGGCGGCAATGAGTTTGAGATTCTGGCATTGTTTGATAAGTACAAACTGGATTCCAATAAGGATCTGAACTTCACGAAGCAGGGCTTCACGATGGACCAGTTCCTCGGCGGTGAGATTGACGCCGCTTCGGCGATGACCTACAACGAATATCAGGTAGTGTTGGAGTCGGGCATTAAGGCGGAAGACCTGAATGTTATCGACATGAATGACGAGGGCGTGGCGATGCTGGAAGATAATCTGTTTGCTAACAAAGAATGGCTGGCAGAGAACAAGGAGACGGCAGCCAAGTTCGTCCGCGCTTCCCTCAAGGGCTGGAAAGATGCCATTGCTGACCCTGAAGCGGCAGTAGACAGTGTAATGAAGCTGGCAGAGGAAGGCAGTACCACCCGTGAGCATCAGCTGACGATGATGACTGAGGTTGCCAAGCTGATTCAGCCGGAAGGCTTCGATGCTGCCAAAATGGGTTATACCGATGCAGCAGCCTTCCAGCAGACCGCGGATATCGCACTTAAGTTCGGTGTAATCAAAGAAGCCTCCAAAGTGGATGAAGCCTATACGAACGAAATTGTAGAGATGGCGGCAAAATAAGGATTTTCGCTCATATTCCTAATAGATGACCGCCGGATGTGGCGGTCATCTATTATAATCGGCAACTCAGATGATGAAAGAGGTGAAGGGGATGTCCTTACTAGTAGGGCAGGCAGGAAAGGTTAAGAATTATGTCAACGGTACTTGGGTGGAATCACGCTCCGGGAAAGAGGAGGAGGTGTATAATCCGGCGACCGGTGAGGTAATCGCTTACGTTCCGATTTCGAGTAAGGAAGAGCTGGATGATGCGGTACAGGTGGCGGCGCTGGCTTTTAAATCGTGGAAAAAGGTGGCCGTTCCGCGGCGGGCCCGCTATTTCTTCCAGTACCAGCAGCTGCTGGTACAGCACTGGAATGAGCTGGCCGAGCTGATCACACTGGAGAACGGCAAAAGCCTGGAGGAGGCGCTGGGTGAAGTGCAGCGCGGCATCGAGTGTGTGGAATTTGCCTCCGGCATTCCGACGCTGATGATGGGCAGCCAGCTGCCGGACATTGCTACCGGAATTGAATCGGGGATGTACCGCTATCCGCTGGGGGTTATCGGCGGGATTGCACCATTTAATTTCCCGATGATGGTGCCCTGCTGGATGTTTCCGCTGGCCATCGCCTGCGGCAATACCTTTGTCCTGAAGCCTTCCGAGCGGACGCCGCTGCTGGTCAACCGGCTGGCTGAGCTGTTTGCCGAAGCCGGGTTTCCGCCAGGTGTACTGAATGTGGTGCACGGCGCACATGAGGTGGTAAACGGGCTGCTGGAGCATGAAGAAGTGAAGGCGATTTCCTTCGTCGGCTCGCAGCCGGTAGCGGAATACGTATATAAGCAGGGAACGGCCCACGGCAAGCGGGTGCAGGCTCTGGCCGGAGCCAAAAATCATTCCATTGTGCTTCCTGACGCAGACCTCGATAACGCGGTCAAGAACATTATTGCCGCGGCTTTCGGCTCAGCGGGTGAGCGCTGCATGGCCTGCGCCGTTGTAGTTGTGCATGAGGCGGTCGCTGATGATCTGGTAAGCCGCCTGGTAGAGGCTGCTGACGGACTTAAGATCGGGAACGGCAAGGAGGACGGTGTCTTCCTGGGTCCGGTTATCCGCCAGTCGAATAAGGAACGGACGATTGCTTATATCGAAACGGGACTCGCGGAGCAGGCGGAGCTGGTGCGTGACGGGCGGAAGGATAGCGCGGTCTCCGGTGCAGGTTATTTCCTCGGTCCGACCATTTTTGACCGTGTTGAGCCGGGGATGACCATCTGGCAGGATGAGATTTTTGCTCCGCTGCTGTCGGTCGTACGTGTGAAGGATCTCGCCGAAGCGATTGAGGTTACGAACCGCTCGCCGTTTGCTAATGGGGCCTGCCTATATACAGACAGTGCCCGGGCGATCCGTGAGTTCCGGGAAGAGATTGATGCGGGGATGCTGGGCGTGAATCTCGGGGTGCCGGCACCGATGGCCTTTTTCCCCTTCTCGGGCTACAAGAAATCGTTCTATGGAGACCTGCACGCGAATGGCCGTGACGGTGTTGAATTCTATACCCGTAAGAAGATGATTACTGCACGTTATTAGCCGCATCAGATGCATGTTAAATAAACTGGAGTATCGAGAGGAGAGAGTTGCCATGCAGAGCCTGGGCAAAGAGAGCGAAGCGGCCGTCAAGAAGGATCAGCAGTATTTATGGCATAACATTACACCTTACAGCGAGGCGAATCCGCCGATGATTGCAGCTTCAGCCAGCGGATCATGGGTTACCGATATCGATGGAAACAAATTTTTGGACGGCATGTCCGGACTGTGGTGTGTAAATGTCGGATATGGACGCAAGGAGCTGGCCGAGGCGGCTTACAATCAGCTGCTCAGCCTGCCGTACTTTCCCCTGACCCAGAGCCATATGCCGGCTATCGCGCTCGCCGAGAAGCTGAACGAATGGCTGGAGGGCGATTATGTGATCTTCTTCTCCAACAGCGGATCGGAAGCGAACGAGGCGGCCTTCAAAATAGCGCGCCAGTACCAGCAGCAGATCGGCCAGCATTACCGGCATAAATTCATTGCCCGCTACCGCGGCTACCACGGCAGCTCGCTCGGGGCGCTGTCGGCGACAGGCCAGGCGCAGCGCAAATATAAATATGAGCCGCTGGTTGCAGGGTTCCTGC
>NZ_LN831199.1:249721-296428 GCF_001368795.1 Paenibacillus ihuae | reverse complement strand
GCCGGACAGCTACCGCCGTCCCGCAGGCATGACCGTAGAGGAATTCAACCTGCAATGTGCGCAGGCGATTGAGGATACGATCGTCTGGGAAGGCGTTGAGACGGTTGCGGCCGTGATTATGGAGCCGGTCATTACCGGCGGCGGTGTGATCGTGCCGCACCAGGTGTATCTGGACCGGGTGCAGGAAATCTGCCGGAAGCATGGCGTGCTGCTGATTATTGACGAGGTGATCTGCGGCTTCGGGCGGTCCGGGCGTAAATTCGGCCACCAGAATTTCGGAATCAAGCCGGATATCGTCACCATGGCCAAAGGCTTGACCAGTGCTTACCTCCCGCTCTCGGCAACGGCAGTGCGCAAGGATATTTATGAAGCCTTCAAGGATAACAGTGACAGCTACGGCCATTTCCGCCACGTCAACACCTTCGGCGGCAATCCGGCTGCGTGTGCTCTGGCACTGCGTAATCTGGAAGTGCTGGAGCAGGAGAATCTGGTAGAGCGTGCAGACATTCTGGGGCAAAGGCTGTACAGCGGGCTTTCCGGGCTGCTGGAGCACAAGCTGGTCGGCGATATCCGCAGCTTCGGGCTGGTTCTCGGCATTGAACTGGTGGCCGACAAAGTCACTAAGCAGCCAGCCGATCTGGATATTGTCAAAGGTGTTATTGCCGGGTGCAAAGCTAAGGGACTCATCATCGGCAAAAACGGGGATACGGTGGCAGGATTCAATAACGTGCTGACCGTTGCGCCTCCGCTGTCCTCTACCGATGAGGACATCCAGTTCATTGTGGAGACACTCACAGCTGTGCTGAACGGGAGCTGGGCAAAGTGAGCTTCTCCGGATATAGAAGCTGATAGGCGCGCAGGGCAACCTGAATCGATATGCGGTTCTCCGGGAGCATGAAGTCCTCGCCGAGCAGCTCGGTGATTTTGTCCAGCCGGTAGTAGAGCGATTGTCTGACGATGAACAGATTACGGGCCGCGATTTGCTTCGAGCCGTCATGATCAAGGAATACGCGGAGCGTCAGCAGCAGTTCACTGCCTTTGGACTGGTCATGGTCAATCAGCGGCCCGAGATAGCTGCGGATGAAGTTCTCCAGTGTCTTGCCGTCGTTCAGGTTGAGCAGAAGCTGGAACACCCCGAGCTCCTCGTAGAACAGCACGGATTTTTGGTAACACGAATAGAGTGACAGGGCCTGTACGGATTCCTGATATCCGGCGTAGGCATGCTTCAGACCCTTATGGGACTTGCTGACTCCGATGACGAGCTGCAGGTCCTTCAGCTTCTCGTCGGCCCGGATATGCTGCAGGGCATCCAGTGCCTGCTGCAGCCGCAGCTTGCCGGGAAGCTTCGACTGGATGTCGAGTGCAATGACAGTCAGGCGGTTGTTCTTGAGTGTGATCAGCGGCCGCAGGGAGTATTTCTCGAAGAGGGAACGCAGAATGAGCGACAGGTGGAAGGTGATCGATTCCCAGTCATTTTCCGAGCTGTTCCATTTGACGTCGCGCGGATTCTCGATTTCAATCAGGCAGACGCGGTAGGGCAGTTCGTTCACAACATTGAAATCGGGGCCGACCAGCCCTTTGAGCCGGTTATCGTCCTGGGTGCGCCCGCTGATCAGCTCATCGACCCACAGATTCTCGGAGAACAGCTTGCGTTCTTCCATATAGCGGGTGCGCAGCAGCTCCTGGGCAATCGAGAGGGAAGCGGAATCCAGCAGCAGACAGTCGAATTCCTGCGGCTTGTGATTGCAGACCATCAGGATATAGGCCCAGGTCTGGTCGAGTGCGCCCACCGGCTTAACCGCAATCATCTTATGGCCGTATTCGCGGATATAGGGTGCGGCATCGGGCTGCACCCCCTCCATCTCCTCGCTGAAGGCCTCGAAGAAGCTCAGCAGCGGAGTCTGCTCATCCGGCGAAAGTGCCGGGAAGAACAAAGGTTTACCCTGCAGCTGCATATAAACAATCTGGGTGCGGGTGCTTTTGCATAATAACTGCAGCACCTTCAGGGTGCCCTGGGAAGTCAGTGTCAGACGGTGAAATTCGCGGGAGATGCTCTCCAGCTCCTGGAGCATCCGGTGATGACGGTTAATGATGAGGGAATGCAGGTCGAGTGTGATATCTACGAAGCGTACGGTACGGGTAAAAATGATCAGCGGAAAATCGTGGCGGTTGGCCAGCTCGATCATCTCCTGCGGGATGCTGCTGAAGTAAGCCCCCAGCTCGATACATAAGCAGGCGGCGTTCTTATCAATCAGATTCTGCATAAAGGATAAGGAAGAAGCAATATCTGCACACGCACCCATGCCTGTAGTCAGAATCATTTCCTCACCGTGGATCAGACTTTCGAAGCTGGCGCTCTCCAGCACATGCACCCAGCGGATGGCCCGGTTCAGCCCGTGTTTGCCGCCGATGATCTCCGCCTCTGCGGACAGCGGTCTTTTCAGCGCATCGCGGATGGTAAATACAAGTTCCCAATCCATATGCTTTCCCCCTCGCTCTTTTGCCCTGTCACTTGCGTTCACGTAAAAAATACACTTTTGAAATTAGACAATGTGTCTAATGTAACGAAAAATCGAAATGACTATAGTTTGATTATGATATGTTAGAATATATAACCCGAGCAGATAGAAAAAGGACATTTTTTATGATTTAAGATATATTCTACTACATCACTCCTTATATGTAAGCAAAATATTAAGGCAATTATCGTAATAATGTTATATTATATAACACAAGTATGATTTAGAAGCCGGGGATAAGGATTTTCTGCAACGCCTAAAAAACACCAATTGTCCAAAGGGAGGGATAACTGATGGAGCACACTTCTCCGTTAACTGCATTCACGCCTGACATGTTCATGCGAAACTTCGCCGAGGCTGAGCTCGGGCTCAGCCGCAAAGGTGCAATTGAGGAATCCAACCGCTGCCTCTATTGTTATGATGCGCCCTGCATTAAAGCCTGCCCGACCAGCATCAATATTCCTTCCTTTATTAAGCGGATTGCGACCGATAATCTGAAGGGCTCCGCACAGACCATCATGGATTCCAATCCGGTGGGGGCCAGCTGTGCGCGTGTCTGTCCGACCGAGGAGCTATGCGAGGGCGCCTGCGTGCTGAACGATGCTTCGGCGCCGATTCAAATCGGACTGCTGCAGCGTTATGCCACTGACTGGGCGATTAACAGCGGTGTCCAGTTGTTTAAGGCCGGTGTGCCGAACGGCAAAAAGGTCGCTGTAATCGGCGGCGGCCCTGCAGGATTGTCCGCCGCCAGAGAGCTGGCGCGCGAAGGGTTTGCTGTAGTGATCTATGAGGCCAAGCAGCTTGCCGGAGGACTGGATACTCACGGGATCGTTTCGTTCCGGCTGCCGCAGTCCATCTCGCTGTGGGAAGTAGAGCAGGTTGAGAAGCTGGGCGTTGAATTCCGTACCGGGGTAAAGGTTGGTGTTGACGTTGCGGTAGAGGAGCTCAAAGCGGAGTACGATGCGATTGTACTGGCAGCAGGAATGGGTTATGTTCCTCCGCTGGGAATAGAGGGCGAGAAGCTGTCCGGTGTATACGATGCTATAGAGCTCGTGGAGACCACGAAGACGGGTATCCCGACTCTGGAGCTGATGGGTCAGCGTGTTGCGGTCATTGGCGCAGGGAACACCGCGATTGATGCTGCGACCTGCTCCATGCGGCTCGGAGCAGCGAATGTGAAGATGGTCTACCGCCGCACCCGGAGCGAGATGACAGCCTACGACTTCGAATATGAATTCGCCAAGCAGGAGGGTGTGGAATTCAATTGGCTGACGCTGCCGAAGCGGATTGTCGGCGATGAGCTGGGCAATGTGACCGGGCTGGAATGTGTGCAGATGAAGCTGACCGGCGAGACCGGCAAAGACGGGCGCCTGACGCCAATGCCTATTGAAGGCTCGGAATTCGTGATGCCGGTCGACGCCGTAGTAGTAGCGATCGGGCAGAAACGGCGCATTGATCTGATCGAGGCGCTGGGTCTGGAGCACAATTGGGGTGTAGTGAAGATTGATGAGAAGACCGGCCGGACGTCTGATCCAATGATTTTTGCGGCTGGGGATATTGTTTTTGGTTCTGGCAAAGGTGAAGCGATGGTGGTGTCCGCGGCACAGCAGGGCAAGGATGCAGCCTATGCGATTGTGAAGCAATTATCGGGTCTGCAGGACAGCGTAGTAGGCTCCGCGGTATAACCGGGAGTATGTGAGCAGCACGGGCCCGGCTGGTTTAGGCGGACTTCATATGACAGGGAGGGAATATCAATGGCAGATTTGAGTATTGATCTTGCAGGAATCAAGTCACCCAATCCATTCTGGCTGGCCTCTGCGCCGCCTACCAATACAGGTTACCAAGTGCAGCGGGCCTTCGAGGCCGGCTGGGGAGGGGCGGTCTGGAAGACGTTGGGCGAACCGGTCATTAACACCTCGTCCCGGTTTGCAGCAGTGCACTTTAATGGACAACGGGTAGCGGGCTTTAACAACATAGAGCTGATTACGGACCGTCCGCTGGAAGTGAACCTGAAGGAAATCTATGAGACGAAGAAGAGATTTCCGAATCATGCGATTATTGCCTCCCTGATGGTAGAACCGAAGCAGGAAAAGTGGCATGAGATCGTCAAACGGGTGGAAGCGGTCGGTGTAGACGGGCTGGAGCTCAACTTCGGCTGTCCGCACGGCATGGCCGAGCGTGGAATGGGTGCGGCCTCCGGACAGCAGCCTGATCTGGTGCAGGCGCAGACGACCTGGGTGAAGGAAGTGGCGACCACGCCGGTTATCGTGAAGCTGACCCCGAATATTACCGACATTACGGTCGTTGCCCGGCATGCGGTTAAAGGCGGTGCGGACGCGATCAGCCTGATCAATACGATTAACAGTCTGGCAGGAGTGGATATTCACAGCTGGAACACGATTCCAAATGTCGGCGGCCAAGGCGCGCACGGCGGCTATTGCGGCCCGGCGGTGAAGCCGATTGCCCTGAGCATGGTGGCCGAATGCGCCCGGGACCGCGGGGTCGGTGTCCCGATCTCCGGGATCGGTGGAATTTCCACCTGGCAGGACGTGGTCGAATTCATGCTGACGGGTTCCACCGGGATTCAGGTCTGTACGGCGGTAATGCATCACGGCTTCCGGATCGTTGAAGAAATGATCGACGGCCTGAACAATTATCTGGATGACAAGGGTCTGGCTTCGGTAACGGAGCTGATTGGCAAATCAGTGCCTAAATACTCCAACTGGGGTGATCTGGACCTTAACTATAAAGTGGTTGCCCGGATTAACGAAGACAACTGCATCAACTGTAATAAATGCCATATTGCCTGCGAGGATGCCTCGCATCAGTGTATCGATATGCTGACGGGTGCTGATGGTAAGGCAATTCTGCAAGTGCGTGAGGAAGACTGCGTAGGCTGTAATCTGTGCTCCATTGTCTGCCCGGCGGACGGCGCGATTGATATGGTCGCCCTGGATAGCGGCGTGGCGCCAATGACCTGGAATCAGCGGAATCAGGTGATCAGCGGCTTGAACGGCTCATATTCGGAAGCGGAGGTGGTTTAGGATGAAAAAGATCATCAAAAACGGCATTATCGTTACCGCAGCGGACACTTATGCAGGGGACCTTCTAATCGAGGACGGGATTGTGACCGGAATCGGCTTGAATCTGGAAGCGCCGGATGCTGAAATCGTAGACGCCTCCGGCTGTTATGTATTTCCCGGGGGAATTGATCCCCACACCCATCTCGACATGCCCTTTGGAGGAACTGTCACCGCCGATGATTTTGAGAGCGGGACGATTGCGGCCGCTTACGGGGGCACAACAACCATTATTGATTTTTGCCTGACCACCAAGGGCCAGCCGCTGCAGGGCGCCGTGGATACCTGGCATAACAAATCGCAGGATAAGGCGGTTATTGACTACAGCTTCCACCTGATGGTCTCGGAGCTGAACGACAAGGTGCTCGCAGAGCTGCCGCAGATTATTGAAGACGAGGGGATTACCTCGCTGAAGGTATTCATGGCGTACAAGAACACCTTCCAGGCTGATGACGGCGTGCTGTTCAAGACGCTGCAGGCCGCCAAGCGGGAAGGCGCGCTCGTCATGGTTCATGCCGAGAACGGTGATGTAATTGAGTATCTGGTGGAGCAGGCTCTCGCAGCCGGCAACACGGATCCGATCTACCATGCACTGACCCGGCCTCCGGAGCTGGAGGGTGAAGCGACCGGCCGGGCTGCTTATTTGACAGAGCTAACCGATTCCCAGCTCTATGTCGTGCACGTGACCTGTGCCGAAGCTGCCTGGAAAATCGCCGAAGCCCGCAAAAAGGGGCTGCGCGTCTACGGAGAGACCTGTCCGCAGTATCTGGTGCTGGATCAGACGGCGCTGGAGAAACCGGATTTCGAAGGTGCCAAATATGTCTGGTCTCCGCCGCTGCGCGAGCAGTGGAACCAGGATGTGCTGTGGGATGCGCTTTGGAGCGGCACGCTGCAGACCATCGGCTCCGACCAGTGCTCGTTCGATTTCAAGGGACAGAAGGACCTCGGACTCGGTGACTTCTCCAAAATTCCGAACGGTGGACCGACCATTGAGGACCGCTTCAGCCTGCTCTACTCTGAGGGTGTGCAGAAGGGCCGGATCTCGCTTAATAAATTCGTGGATATCATCTCCACCTCCAGCGCCAAGCTGTTCGGTTTATTCCCGCAAAAGGGGACGATCGCCATCGGCAGCGACGCCGATATTGTCATTTTCGATCCATCCGTGGAAAGAACCATCTCAGCAGAAACCCATCATATGAACGTCGATTATAATGCGTTTGAAGGCTTCGAAATTAAGGGCGAGCCGGTCTCCGTCCTCAGCCGCGGTGAATTTGTCATTCGTGACAAACAGTTCGTCGGGCAGGCTGGCTCCGGTAAATACCTACACCGCAAACGGTTTGAAGCCGAAGCGGCGCGTCCAGTCAAAGCGGAAATCAGCGGAGGAGTGGTCTAAGATGTCTGCATTCGATGAGTTTGACCAGGAGCGGCAGGCCATTGATGCTCTGCTGGAACAAGGCTACCAAGTGATCCGTATCGCTGAGGACCTGGACGGGGCCAGAGTTACCTTCGCTCCCGGCGGTCCGGGACAAAGCCCGGTGGAGCTGCTGCTGCTGACAGCAGATGCGCGGAAGCATGTGACAACGGTGGTTTTTGCCGGGAGAAAGCCGGCTGCGCCAATAGAAACGGTTATTTAAGTGAATCCTATCAAACTAGGGGCTGTGATCTTCGGATCATGGCCCTTTGGCATGATTGGGATGTAAAGATTAGGATTGACAGTTTTTTGAGGGTGTACTATATTATTCCCATGGATTTAATCGGAATATAACAGGGTCGACCAGTAAACTGGAGATCAGGCTTTACCGTCTATACGGTAGCGGCTTGATCTTTTTTTGTTGTTCATCCGGCTGGAGAAGGGGGCGAATGGATCGATGATTGCAGTGAAGCATTTGAATAAAAGCTATGCGACGCGTGCCGGGCAGGTGTCTGCACTGCAGGATATTAATCTTCATATCGGCAAAGGCGAGATCTTCGGCATTATCGGCGCAAGCGGGGCGGGAAAGTCCACGCTGATCCGCTGTCTCAACCTCTTGGAGCGGCCAGATTCGGGCAGTGTAGAGGTAGGGGGTGTAGCAATTACGGATCTGAAAGGCAAGCAGCTGCGGCTGGCCCGCCGCCGAATCGGCATGATCTTTCAGCAGTTTAATCTGCTGGAAGCCAAGACGGTATACGGGAATGTGGCGTTCCCGCTCCGGGTAGCCGGGTTCTCCAAGCCGGAAACGAAGCGGCGTGTGGCAGAAATTCTGGAGCTGGTAGGGTTAAGCGACAAAGCGGATGTGTATCCGTCGCAGCTCAGCGGCGGCCAGAAACAGCGGGTTGGAATTGCACGCGCGCTTGCCGTGGAGCCGGATGTGCTGCTCTCCGATGAAGCCACCTCGGCGCTGGACCCGCAGACGACGCATTCAATTCTGGAATTGCTGCAGGATATTAACCGTAAGCTGCAGATTACTATTGTCTTAATCACACATGAAATGGATGTGCTGCGGCATATCTGCGACAATGCTGCGGTAATTGAAGGCGGGCGGATCGTGGAGAGCGGACCGGTAGAGCAGCTGTTCTACCGGCCGGAGAGTGAGACGGCGAAGCAGTTTGTGAATATATTCAATTACTACAAAGACGGAAACACTCAGGAGAAGGCGGTAATTATGCGATGAAGGAAGATATGGTTGAACTGCTGTGGACCGGGCTGCAGCAGACCTTGTATATGGTGGCCTGGTCCTCTATGTTTGCACTTTTGCTGGGTTCACTGCTGGGTGTGACTCTGGTGGTCACTGAGAAGGGCGGAGTTCTGCCCGCTCCCCGGGTTAACGGGCTGCTCAGCACAGCGATTAACGGCGTACGGTCTATTCCGTTCATCATTCTGATCGTGCTGCTGCTCCCGCTGTCGCGGCTGATTGTCGGCACCTCGCTTGGACCTACGGCAGCGATTGTCTCCCTGTCCATCGGGGCGGCACCGTTCCTTGGCAGAATTATCGAGAGCTCGCTGCGGGAGGTGGAGCCGGGTAAGATTGAAGCAGCCAAGTCCGTGGGGGCACATCCCTTTACGATTATTGCGCAGGTCATCATTCCTGAGGCGCTGCCTGCACTTGTGCGCGGCATGACTATAGCAGTCATCTCGATCACGGAATTTACGGCGGTGGCAGGGGCCATCGGTGCCGGCGGGCTGGGCAGTCTGGCGATCCGCTTTGGTTATCAGCGTTTCCGGACAGATATTCTAATCGGTACCGTACTGCTGATTATACTGATCGTTCAGATCCTGCAATGGACGGGTGACTATGTCTCCCGGGCTATCGACCGGAAGCGCTGTAAGAGCGAATAAGACAGTGGGTCATTAGTAAACAGGATTACATAATTCCTATAACAAGGATATTAACACTATTCAAGGTAATGATGTTTTAAAAAAATATAGATTCTAAGAAGGGGTAGGGATGAGGATGAAGAAACAGGGGAGCCTGCTTGTCGCATTGATGATTGTTCTGGCGGGGGTACTGTCAGGCTGCGGTGCAGACAAAAACAATGATGAGGCAAAGGCGGCTGCAGAAGGGAATTCCGGCGGAAATGCCGGCAAGGAGATTACACTTAAGGTGGGTGCGGCTGCTGTGCCGCATGCAGAGATTCTGGAGTTCATCAAACCGAAGCTGAAGGAAGAGGGTATTGATCTGGAAATTGTCACACTGGATGACGAGGGTCAGCTGAATCCGGCACTGCAGGAGAAGCAGATTGATGCCAATTATTTTCAACATGTGCCTTATCTGGATTCGATCAAGGAGGAGAAGGGGTACGATTTTGCCGTAACGGCCAAGGTGCATGTAGAGCCCATCGGATTCTACTCCGAGAAGCTGAAATCCAAAGAAGAACTGCCGGATGGGGCCAAGATCGGCATCCCGAACAATCCTTCGAATGAATACAGAGCACTTGTACTGCTGCAGCAGCAGGGACTGATTAAACTGAAGGATGGCTTAACCACCTATGAGGCCACGCCTAAGGATATCGCTGAGAACCCGCATAATTTGGAGTTCGTTGAGGCCGATTCTGCTACTCTCCCGCGTGCGCTGCCTGATCTGGATGGTGCAGTCATCAATACCAATATAGTGCTGGAATCCGGGATTGATCCGAAGTCGGCCCTGTTCCGTGAGGACGCCAATTCACCGTATGCCAATGTCATTGTCGTCCGCAGCGGAGATGAGAACCGGGATGAAATTAAGAAACTGGATGAAGCGCTGACCAGTCCGGATGTGAAGCAATTCATTGAGGACAAATACGGCGTGGCTGTAGTTCCGGCATTTTAAAGTTCAAATATAGGCAGACTGCCGGTTGCGGACGCGCTGATGCGTGGAGACAGCCGGCAGTCTTTTATTTATACCAGCTTCTGCCCGCGTTCCATATACTCCTGGCGCAGAACCGACATAATCAGCAGCGTCTCAAAAATGTCACCCCGTTTAATGGATTCGCGGAGTGCACCGTCCACCTTGAAGCCTACCCCTTCATACACATGCCGTGCTCTGGAATTCAGCTCATTGACGTCCAGCCATAGCCGGTGCGTCTCTGTATGCGTGAAGATCCATTCTGTGAGCAGTGCGAGTAACCTTTTGCCGTATCCGCGGCCCTGGACATGAACGACAATCCGCATAATGCAGACGGTCAAATTGGGGTCCTGCAGTCCCGTAATAATCACGTAGCCAGCCGGTTGGCCGGACTTCTCCTGAAGGATCAGATGCAGCATATCTTCATCCGTGATGGCTGCAGCATGCTTGTCCCTCGTCCATTGTCCAATGTAGCGGCGGTTATTCTCATCCTGCTCCGCAGCCAGCACAAAATCGAGATCCTGCCCGGTGGTCAGCCGTAAATCGAGAAGCTCTGCTTGTATTAACATCCAATTTTCCCCCTTTGTTGTCAGTCAATATAAGAACACGTTACATGAGGGAAATAGAACTGGCAACCCTAAAAGACACTCCGGCGTCCGCATATTGGACTGAAAGGAGAACCCGGGCTGGCCCGTTTCCACCGGGTATGTTCTGGCGGGGTCTTTTCAGCGTGGCTGAACAGAATTATTGTATAATTGAGAGGAGTAGATGGGTGAAATTCGGAGTGTGATGAGGAGAGAGTAATTGATGTACTTGCTGGATGTGATGTCATGGCTGACAGAGGAGCGGCTCCGGCTGATGCTGGAACAATACCGCACCCTCGGGCCGCTGCCCGGAATCGGGCTGACGTTTATGAAATCATTCGTTCCGCCGCTGCCCACTATTGCAATTGTAGGGTTAAATGGGGCGGTTTACGGTTTATGGCTAGGCTTTTTATATTCATGGATCGGGCTGGTGGCGGGCTGTGTGACGACCTTCCTGATTATCCGCAAAATCGCTTCCCACCCGTATCTGCAGAAGTGGGCCAGGCGGCCGAAAGTAGCCAAGAGCATGACCTGGGTCCGGCAGAGCGGATTCAGCTATGTTTTTCTGCTTAGTCTGTTTCCGGTCGGCCCGTTTGTGGTCATTAATATGGCCGCCGGGCTTGCCGGCATGCGTCTGCGTTCTTATCTGCTTGCGCTCTGTGCCGGCAAAGCGATTATGGTATTCGCAGTCTCCTATATCGGGAATGATGTAGACCGGTTTATCCGCAATCCATGGGAGATTATCTATGTGCTGCTGTTTATCGGTGTCTCCTTATGGTGTGTCAAGGCGATAGAGGCCCGGTTTGCCCGGGCGGCGAAAGAGGACGGGGCAGCCTAAGCGAGTGACCCGCTATACCCTAAACAGCCGGCTGACCGCTTGTTCTGTCTCTAATTGTCCGGAGTTATGGAGCCAGCTGTTCGTAGCGGCGTTATAGCAGTAATCAAGGCTCCACTCCGCAATATGGCTGACAATGCCCTGCACTGCCGTTATCATCCGGTCCACCTCGCGGGCAGTCATAATGGGATGCAGGGAGAGCCGGACCCAGCCCGGCTTCGAAGACTGGTCACCGGCATGGAGCGCCTGAATGATCTGCTCGGACTGCTTGTGGCCAAGTCCCAGCAGATAGTGCCCATAAGGACCGGCACAGGAACAACCCCCGCGGGCCTGAATCCCAAAGCGGTCATTCAGCAGCTGGACGGCCAGGTTGTAATGGATATCCTGCAGTGTAAACGACACGATACCATGGCGCTCCGTCTGCTCACCGGCCAGTATGGAGCAGCCGGGAATCCGTGCGAGTCCGGACAAGAGCTGGCGGCACAGCTCCTGTTCCCGCAGCCTCATCAACCCCCCGCAGCCGTTCATCCGCTCTTTCAGCTTCAGGCATAGCGCTGTGCGAAAAGCCTGGAGGAACCCTGGTGTGCCCCCGTCCTCACGGACCTCTACCTCATCTATGTAACGGCGTCCTCCCCATGGGTTGACCCAGACGACGGTGCCCCCGCCCGGTTCATCCGGCAGTCTGCCGCTGCAGAGCGCAGCATCGAACAGCAGCACTCCATTCGTGCCGGGGCCGCCGAGGAATTTGTGAGGGGAGAAAAAAACAGCATCGAGCTTCTCCAGCGGAGAGGAGGGGTGCATATCGATATCCTCATAAGGGGCGCTGGCGGCAAAATCCACAAAGCATACTCCGCCGTGACGGTGCATGGCTGCAGCAAGCTTAGCGTAGGGGGTCTGAATCCCCGTTACGTTGGAGCAGGCGGTGAAGGAGCCGATCTTATAACGGCGGTTCCGGTGGAGACGGAGCAGATCCTCAAGCGCATGCAAATCGATATTGCCGTCCGCCCCGGCCGGTACCGTAACCACATCGCCTATCCCCTCCTGCCAAGGCAGCAGGTTGGAGTGATGCTCCATATGGCTGGTGAAGATCACCGGACGTTCCTCCGGGGTACAGCGGAAATTCCGGCGCTGCCATTCCGGCAGCTTCAGTCCCATCAGCCGCTGCAGCTTGTTGATCGCACCGGTCGTGCCGTTGCCGCAGAAGAGCAGGACATCTTCCGGTCCCGCATGTACATGCTTTCTTATAATATTCCGTGCCTCGGTATAGGCAAGGGTCATGGTCAGCCCGGTAGTATTCGACTCGGTATGCGGATTGCTCACATAAGGGCCGAATACCTCCTGTACGGTACGTTCAATCGGCTCGTATAAACGGCCGCTGGCTGTCCAGTCGGCATAGAGCAGCGGTTGCCGTCCATAAGGAGTAGTTATGTGATGCCGGATGCCGATCGTGTGCTCCCGGAAAGCAGCGAAATGTGCCTCTAGTGAAGCCGGCGCCTCTTCTGAAAAGGCATGGTTGATGCTTAGCACAGACAATCCCTCCAGCCGGTTAGTTCTCGCAGACACGGGTACTGGTAACGAAGAAAACAGGCGATAAGGAGTATCGCCGCATCCTTTTTCACACAGCGGTGTCTTCCTGGCTCAGTATATGCCCGGCGGAGGGAATAGGTTAAAGCCCATCAGCTCTTATATGAACAGCTGCATATCACTTTCCAGCGCATCCTTCAGATAAGCGGAGGCATCTATAATCTCTACCTCCGGCAGGAATTCCTCCGGCTTGAACCCCATAATCTCTACAGACAGCTTGCAGGCGTAGAATTTGATGTTCTTTTTGCGTGCGCCCTTAAGAAAATGAATCAGCTTCGGCGCGTTATTGTCCTCCATCATTTCCTCCAGCATCATCCGTCCCAGGCCGCTGAAATTCATCCGCGAGAGCGGCAGCTGCTGCGGGCCCTTCGGGGTAATAACATCCATCAGCTTCTCATAAATCGTTTTGTCCTCCAGCGTCATTTTTTCCGGATCCCGAACCAGAAATAATCCCCAGAAGGCGAAAAACATCGTAACCTCCACCTCAATATCCCGTGCCGCATTGGCAAGAATCAGTCCCGCCATCGCCTTGTCGTATTCACCGCTGAACATCAGCAGGTTCAATTTTTTAGCCATCTCTGCATTCCTCCGTCATCTCATAGAATGTAATTAGTATGGTTGCGGCGGCGAGAAGTATGCCTGCTGTCACAAAGATGTGCCGGTAGGGAGGGGGTGCTCAACATATTAACTTACCGTTGATGTAAAAAACGGCAAGCTTCCTCTTCACGGGAAGCTTGCCGCTCACACAAGTGATTCTAGTGGAAAACCGTCAGAAGGGAGTTAGGCGGAGAAAATCCCGCTGGTGTACCGCCTTCGCCTTCCGTAAACCTAATTAGCACGGCTGCAGGCGGTATAACACCGCGCCGTGCGGAGCAACCACGCTAGCCAAGCCGTCCCCGGTAAGCGGCACTTCTTCTCCGCTCCACAGTTCCTTGACGGACAATGGGCCTTCCAGATTCAGTGCTGTCAGCTGTACGGAGACTGTCTGCGCGGCTTCACCTGTATTGAACAGCGCAATGTACTTCACGCCGTTCGTACCCTCCGCCGACCATACAACACGGTCATTCTCACGGCTGACGAGCCGGGCGCCGCTACTGCTGTTGTGCATATCCAGTACATCCCGGTTAGTCAGCAAGCCTAGAGTCCATTCGTCATTGTCGCGCAGCTCCCCGCCGAAGAACAGTGGAGAACGGAAGATGCTCCACAAGGTCATCATCGTAATCTGCTCGTCTCGTGTAAACCGCGTCCAGCGGTCTGCCCCGCCGCCGTCTACCGAGCGGATGCCGATATGGCCGAGCGGCAGCATATCGCAGTCCGGCCAGCTGCCGTCCCCGGCTTTGCCCTGCCAGCGCTCACAGCGGTCGAACATGTCCAGCAGCAGCTCCCAGTGATCCCAGAAGTCATCGGTGATCCGCCACATATTGGCGTGCCCGCCGAAGAAGTCGGCGTACTCTACCGGTGCCGGTCCGGGCGAGAGGCTGAGCACCATCGGGCGGCCGCAATGCTCGATCGCGTTATGGATCAGTGCGATCTCCGGCTGGTGGGTATCGTATAGTCTTGACGCTGCAATATCATCGACTTTCACGAAGTCTACACCCCACTCGGCATACAGCTCGAACAACGAGTTGTAATAAGCCTGTGCGCCTTCCGCAGCGGCATCAACCCCGTACATATCCGTATTCCAGGGACAGATGGAATTCGGATGGGCAATATCGCGGGCAGTAGCCCGGGAGCCTTTGATAGCGGATGCCGCATGAGCGGCTTGCCTTGGAATGCCGCGCATAATGTGAATCCCGAATTTCAGGCCCAGGCTATGCACGTAATCCGATAACGGGCGGAAGCCCTGCCCGCCTTCAGCTGAGGGGAAGCGGTTCACGGCCGGCATCAGCCGGGAGTATTCATCCATCTCCAGCGGAACAAAGGGCCGGTACTGTGAGGATACGGCTCCAGGCTCATACCACTGAATATCCACAACGACATATTCCCAGCCGAATTGCTGTAAATTCGCCGCCATATATTCGGCATTCCCGCGGATTTCCTGCTCGGTAACGGCTGCCCCGTAGCAGTCCCAGCTGTTCCAGCCCATCGGCGGTGTCTTGGCATACTGTAAATGATTCATTAAGATGTCGTCTCCTTAAAGCTCCTTAGCCGGAGCGATGAAATAAAGTTGCTGTTATAGAGACATCATAATTCCTTTATACATACAGTTCTACAGTAATATAGGCATATGAATAGCACTAAATTGCTGTTTATTGAGGTCCTAATCAAAAAACAGGCGGTTATAGTGCAGACTGCCGCTCCCGGAACGGAAAGCGCCAGGCGTTTGTCCGGTCAGCTTCTGAAAGACTTTAATGAAATAGCTGCCTGAAGAGTATCCGAGCTCGGCAGCAATGGCTTCAATGCTCCGGTCGGTGGTTCTCAGCAGTTCTACCGCATGCCGGGTCCGCACCCGGTTTAAATATTCATTCGGGGTCACACCGACATGTTTGCTAAAGATGCGGAGCAGATGGAATTTAGATAGTCCTACCTGCTCGGCCAGCTGTTCCTGGCCAATCATCGAATGGTAGCGTGCTTCGATGAAGCTGACGGATTGCCGCACTGCCGGCGGCCATTCCGCCGTATGATGCGGCCCGCTTGCGGCCAGCCGGCCCAGCTCCATCAAGAACTGGTAGAGCAGTGAAGAAGCGATATACGGGTCGGTTATTTTGCCGTCATGAGCTTCACGGGCGATGTCGCGCAGCAGGCGGATCGGAATACTTCCCGGGTCAATGGCCGGGGCAGGGCCGAGCTTGGACTTGATGTCTTCCCACAGCGGCAGAGCCAGCTGCGGCCGGAACAGGATGAAGTAGAACTCCCAGGGCACCGCTCCGCCGGGATGGTAGTACCGGTGGTTGCCGGGGATTTCAGCCATGAAGCCTCTTCCGGGGCCGATCCTGAAGCTCTCGCGTTCAGTATCGAATATGCCTGTGCCCTCAGTCGTATATTGAAAAAGCAGCAGCGGCCCGTCACTGCGCTCCATTCCGTTCCAGGAGTACGCCGGACTCGTCTCCAATTGGTGTCCCACGGCGAAGAGGCTGAGCAGCGGCAGGCGCTCAGGCTCATTGAAGCGGAACCCGTAGACCCCGTAACTGTGGTCATGTTTCACGTTACCCCTCCTGACGGTTGTCCCTGATTAGTAAAAAAGCTCCCCTAAGGGAGCTTGAGATGGTGTGGTCTAAGGCCTGGGCCTTGCGGTTTATTCGCCCGGCGTATCCTGCCCGGAGGAATCTGCTTCAGGCGGACGGCGCATGTCATAATACCGGGCAGCCCCCCAGACACTGCCGGTAAACAGTACGATCAGCCCCAGGATGATTGCAAACCGCCAGTCGCCGGCCTTGAAATTCAATTGGAGGACGGTCAGCACCAGTGCAACCTGAGTCCACACCAGTGTTCTTTTACGGAAAGCGGTAATATTTCCGGCCATCTTCGGCATGCCGCGGATAATCCGGTAGGCGAGAATAGCAAGAATCAGCGCAAAGATGGCTGTTCCGATTAATTCGGAGGTGGAAAACGCATTCATTATCTCGAAATCCTTTCGGTTTAACATCATGTTCTTGTTTATTATAGCGGTCCGCAGCCGTTTTACCAAGCGCGGGCCGCATATTTGAGAATCAAAGTTCAGGATAGCCGGGAGCTGCTCAGGAAGCCAGCTTGATGATCTCCTCCGCCGGCAGCGGCGGGAAGAAGTAGAAGCCCTGAATATGCGGGCAATCGTGTTTGACCAGGAACTCCAGCTGCTCGATCGTTTCGACGCCTTCTGCAATCAGATCATAGCCGAGCTGCGAGGCGACAAACACAATTGACTTGATAATCGTCTCGTCAATCGAGCTGATGCCGATGCCGGTGATGAAGGTCCGGTCAATCTTGATCTTGTTGACAGGGAAATGCTTCAGGTAATTGAGCGATGAATATTTAGTGCCGAAGTCATCAATCGAAACGATAATTCCATGGTCGCGCATCTGCTGAAGCAGCGGATAATGTTCTTCCAGCAGTGCCGTGCTTTCCGTGATCTCGAACTCTAGCACATTCGTGCCCAGCCCGTAATGATCAAGCACAGACAGCAGATTCTCGATCAGGTTGCGGTTATAGAACCAGCTGTTGGAGATGTTGATGGAAGTACGCAGCAGCGGTATACCCATCTTTCTCCATTCGCAGAGCTGCCGGCAGACCTCGCGGAGCACCCAGTCTGTCAGCTGAATCATCAGTCCGGCTTCCTCTACGGCAGCGATGAAGGTACCGGGCCCGATCAGCCCCTTCTCCGGATGGTTCCAGCGGATCAGCGCCTCCATCCCGATCATTTTACCGGTAACGGCGTTGATTTGCGGCTGGTAATGAAGCACGAACTCCTCACGCTCCAGCGCAGAGTGCAGGTACTTGGCGATCATCGTCTTCTGTTCCAGCTTCTCGCGCAGCTCCCAGTCGAATATAAAGTAATTGCAGTCCTCCTGGGATTTCGCCTGGTACATCGACATATCGGCAAATTTCAGCAGATCGTCTTTATTGAGGGAGTGCTCAGGATACAGCGAGACTCCAATGCTAGTAGACAAGCTTAGGTGGGCACCGGCAATCAGCAGGGTCTCAGAGATCAATGCGCTGATTTGTCCGGCCAGCTGCGGAATCTCCTCCTGGGCTAAATCGGAGAATATCATGACGAACTCGTCGCCGCCGGTACGTGCGAACAGCTTGAAGGGCAGATGGCTGTTCTTGAGCCTGCCCGCCAGTATTTTGATAACCTGATCGCCTGTAGAATGGCCGAGGGTATCATTGATTTCCTTAAACCGGTTCAAGTCGAAAAAGAACAATGTATAGGTCTGCGCCGGGTCTGAACTCTGCAGAAGGCGCTCAAATTCGTCCATAAAATACCGCCGGTTCGGGATTTCGGTCAGGCTGTCATAATGAGCGAGCTTCTCGTACAGCCGCTTAGAGACACGAAGATCGCGGGTACGGATACTAACCACACGCTCGAGTTCAATGTTAAACCGGCCCTGGTGCCAGAAGTAATATAGAATAAAGGCGAAAACAAGTAAAAGTGCAATGTCAATCCAAAGAACGCTGCGGAACACTTCCCACTTTTTCTGTACCGGAAAAGGGGTCCCCATCAGCCAGTGCTGATTATACACTTCAATGGGAGTGGTAACCTGCTCGCCTGCCATTTTGGTTTGATTGCTGAATAGCAGCGTATGATCCTGTGTCATTACATACACCGGGGAATCCTGAAGCTGCAGCTGCTCTGCGATGTCATCCGCCCGAACGGTAACCGAGACAATGCCGGCAAAAGTGTTTCCGTTATAAATAGCCTGCCTGATCACCATCCCATAATCGCCCTGGGCCAGTGTCCGTGGACCGTCAATGGTAATACCGCGTGAGCGGATCGTTTCCTGAATCATTCCAGGTGAGGACAGAACAGGATCGAGCAGCAGGCTTTTATTGAGAATGGAAGTATTGCCGGTGAGCGGATAGAGATAACGGATGGTTCCGCCCGGTGCGATCATGATATTCATAACCGTTTGGCTTGAGTTGGTATAGGCGGTAATCAGGTACTGGTTAATAATAGAGGGCGTTGCATCAAACCCTACTGTTTGAATAAAGGAACTTACGCCTTTGACAATCGATACTTTCTCTTCAAGGTTCGATGTGAGTGTGACTGCATGTGAGGACAGATCGGCTTTTTCAGCCCGGTATTCCCGGTCTACCGATAAGGAGTAATAATAGAACAGAGAGAGTTGTAGCGCGACTAAGAAGCCGAGGATGATCGTTAAAGGCTTTTTATTAATGAAAGCCATGGAGTGCCTCCGATATCAAAAAATTCAACATTATATTAGCAATTTGACCAAAAGTGGTTCCTGCCCACCGAAAAATGTCGAGATATGTCGTAGGTGTCTCTATAGCATGTCATTTTTAGCGTCATTGCGCAAGGGAAAACCTTATAGCGGGCGTGAAAAAAAGAAAAAACGGATAGACACATTCCGCCAAAGGGCAGCTTGTATTTATCCGTTGCTCTTGCAGTTGTTGCTTTATGGATTTTTACATAGGTTGCGTAGGTTTATTTCTTGAAAATACGCAGTGGTGCGCCGATCGGCAGGAATGTGCGTCCGAAGTGAGCGTTAAGCACAGATGCGCCGCAGCCATAGAGTGAGACGATACCGATGGCCATTTCCGAAACGGCAGCCAGCTTGTGGAAGAACTCAGCAGCGACACCGAAAGCATCCATAGACAAGCCGAGGAACAGGAAGTCAATCAAGATAAAGATGATCAGCAGTACCCGGTTGGCTTCGACAGCCCCAAGGGTCATAAACAAGGTGAATACCAGATATCCGAGAAAAACAAATCCAAGCTGCTTGGGATCCACGCCTTCGGCCAGAACTGTACCGAATACACCGAGCTTGATCAGCCAGCTTGCACCCATGCCGAACCAGAAGAAGGCATATGCGCCAAAAGCAGTCATGCCGAACGTGTTGTTGTGTTTGGCATCCTGAATGGAAGCGAACAGCTGCGCGAAGGCTCCGAGGAAGATGGCCCAAGGAATACAGTAGCTGAGACCTGTTGTAATTTCGAGCTTTTGTGAAGAAGCGACCAAGGTGACGATAGCAAGTCCGAACAAGCCGATGGCGCTGGGGTCGGCAGTGACGATTTTGACGGATTGCGTTGTTTGCGGTTGCGCTGACATAGCAATAAATGCCTCCAATTTTCAAAAGTGTTCGCATAGGATAACAGCACCCGGAGCGGGTGCTGTTATCAGCTTGCCTATCATATCATATCGTCAAGAGCTTGCCTATAAAAGAAGTAGTCAGTTTTTGTCGTTAAACAGATAATTTTGTGATAAAAAAGCAGGGATATGCATGGCCCGGATCGGCTTGCTGATGAAGTAGCCCTGCAGCTCGTCACTGCCGAGCCGGCGGAGCAGGTCGAACTGCTCCTGAAGCTCTATACCTTCGGAAACCACCTTCAATCCGAGGTTATGGCTCAGCTCAATAATGGAATTGACGAGTACGTCGCCCTGCGGCTCCAAGGTCATCTCGGAGATAAAGGAACGGTCGATCTTAATCACATCTACCGGGAAGCGGCGAAGGTAGCTTAGGGAAGAGAAGCCTGTACCGAAATCATCGAGGGAAATGCGGAACCCGCAGTTCCCAAGCTCCTGTAAGGATGAGAGAATGTTGTCCCCTGAGACCAGCACGCTCTCCGTTATTTCAAGCTCCAGGCTGGAGCTTGGCAGCTTATACTCCTCAAGCAGCCCAAGCAGCAGCCCGCGCAGGTCTGACTGCATCAGCTGCACAGCAGAGATATTGACTGCTGCTGTCAGCTCAAGGCCGTTCTTACGGAAGCCTTGCAGGTCGGAGCAGACCTGCCTCAGCACCCAGCTGCCGATGTTTATAATGGAGCCGCTGGTTTCGGCGAGCGGGATGAACTCAGCGGGAGAGACGGGGCCGTAAGAAGGGCTGGTCCAGCGCAGCAAGGCTTCCAGCTTCGCCACCTTCAGGTTATCTGAACTTAGAATCGGCTGGTAATGGACCTCGAATTCATCATTATCTGCGGCGGACAGCAGCTGCTGGGATAATGTTTTTCTGCGCCGGATGCTCTCCTCCAGAGCCTCCGAGTAGTGAAGGACACTGTTGCGGCCCGACTCCTTCACATGAAACATCGCCAGATCGGCCTGCTTGACCAGATAATCTGCGTCTCCGCCGTTCTCCGGATAGATGCTGACACCGATGCTTGCGGTATTGTAGAGTAAATGCCCCTGAATACGATGCGGCAGCGAGAGAGCCTCCTGGATTTGTGACAGCTGCATTGACATACTGGCGGCATCGGGAACGTCGGATAGCAGGATGGTGAATTCGTCACCGCCTAGCCGGGACACCACATCATTCCTGCCGATAACCCTTGAGATCCGTAAGGCAATTTCTTTCAGCATGTCATCCCCGAAATCATGCCCCAGTGTGTCGTTAACGGTCTTGAAATGATCCAGATCAATAAAGACCAGTACAATCTGTTTGCCGGCGCCTGAAGCGGAGGCAATGGCTTCATTAAGCCTGTTGAAAAAAAGCGAGCGGTTTGGCAGCTGGGTCAGCGGATCGAGCATCGCCTGCTGCTGCAGTTCTGCCTGAGCCTGCTGCAGGGAATCTATCATACGGTTGAATTCATGCTCAACATCGCCGAATTCATCCCTGCCCGAACTCCTGATTCTTATGGATAAATCTTTGCTGTTGCCGATAGCACGGATATTCCTCATGAGTGCATACATTCTTCCCAGAATGAACCGTCTGACAAAAAGAAGGCTGGCTATGCACAATACCAGCGTGAAGGCAAAGAAGAAGCGCCTGAAGTTTAGAATCGACTCCATTCCGCTCTCATAAATCTGCCGCGGATGCTTAAGGGTAATCATCACTCCGGGGTCGCCGAACAGGTCGTAGATCACGGTGTGAATCGACATCATCCGGCTGGAGCCGGAGCTCATCCAGACTGGCTGGCCCCCGCTTTCGGCAATTGTGCCTGAGGTGATGCGGGTCATCTGGAGTGAGGAGGTCGTTTCATCCCAGATACGGGTCACTTCCTCCTGCTGCAGCATTCTTCCGGCGATTGCCGTCCCGATTACAGGCTTGTCTTTGTTGTTGTTAACTATAGGAGTAAGGGTAATCAGCATGGGGCCTTCATCCAGAAGGACTACGCCGGCCTTGCTGTCCTCTGCGCCCGAAAACCCCGGGAGCCTGCGATTGATAAGATTAAATAGGGTGAGGTATTCAGATTTTAGCGGAGATACCTTGCCGGAATCCGAATGATATTCGCCGCCATACAGCGGAAGTCCGGAAGAATTCAGCAGGGCGATGATATCGAAATGATTAATTTCATAGGTTACCGGGCTGAAATTTCGGTTTAGATAGGCTTGGCCGATTGGATCCGCACGCCCAGCTGGCGCAGCTGATTCCATGAATTGATAGGTTTCATCCCAGATCGAGTATTTCAGCAGGCCTGTCTTCATATTCATCAGCTCGCTCTGATAAGAAGAGACCACATCATCCAGCCTGTCCCTTAATGCTTCTTGATCCAGCTTCTCGAAACGGTTCAACAGAATGAGGTGCAGCAGGAGATATGTGACTCCTAATCCGAGCAGGGCTACAACACTTATGAAGATCATTATTTTTCTGCTCAGCTTCATGATGCTCCCCTTTTAGTAGTTATAGACTTTTATGGGAAATAAGTACCACCTAATCCAGTGTACCATGATTAGGTAATATTTTGCAACGGATTTCTCTCCAAAGTGTCGAATTTTGATGTATAATAGTTGTGCAATAATATTAATCACAGGAATATAGAGAAGGGGATATCTCTCGGCATGGATAAATGGAAATTATTTAAGAAGATCACACGGTTTGGAACGATTCCCGTGATGCTCATTCCGGTTGTTTTGGGAACGGTTGGGGCATATGTATGGGAAGGGAGTTTCCATCCTTTTTTGTTTGTTATCACAATTATCGGTGCAGTTGCAGCCCATTTGTTCTCGAATATGGTGAATGATTTATGGGACTTCCGTAATGGAACCGATACTGAAGCGAAGAATACGCCGGGAATGATATCGACGAATTCCGGGTTTTTATCAGGGGGGCTGATGCCGGAATCCCTTTTTGCTTCATTGACGTGGGGGCTCCTAGCTGTAGCTGTGGCCTGCGGCCTGTTTCTCAGCATTTCGAGCGGCTGGGAGACACTCTGGTTCGTCGCAGCCGGCGCACTGATTGCCTATTTCTATGTCGCTCCGCCGCTTCGCTTCGGATACCGGGGCAAGGGCTACAGTGAGTTTGCGATCTTCGTCGCCTTTGGCATTATGCCTGTGCTGGGCTCTTATTTCGTGCAGACCGGTGAGTTCAGTCTGAAGCCCGTGCTGCTGTCGGTGCCTGTAGGCCTACTTACGACGCTGCTCTTATTCAATCATCATTTCCTGCACTGGAGAGCGGACAAGCAGGCCGGAAAACGTACCCTGGTTGTAGTCTGGGGCGAACGCAGGGCGCTGGTGTTCTCGCAGATCCTGCTGCTTATCTCCTATGTATCACTGATTGTATGCGTGATGTTTGGCGTGCTGCCGGTCTATGGCCTGCTTGCGCTGCTTACCGCAGTTGCACCGGTGCATGTGTACCGCGGACTGCAGCCGCAGAATGCTTCGCCTGCATATCTGCCGCTTATGGGCGCTTCACAGCAGGCATCCGTGCGCTGCGGTGCGATCATGGCACTGGCCTTGCTGATTCAAGGCTTAATCTAACATTTAACCGCTTAGCATATCCTAATAATTACAGAAAGAGAGCGCGATTATGGACAAGAACAAAGAAATAACCGGAGAAGTACAGCCTGTCTTGAACGGTCAAACCATAATTGGAGATTTCCATACTATTCTGACAGAAGGGAAAGTGTGGAAGACCGGCGGATTTACGTTGCCTGACGGCTCTTTCTGGGCTTACCGTGAGCCTGAGGCTGTAGTGATTGTACGGAACGGCTTCCTGTATGTCCGGGCACAGCTGAGCCGCCAGCATAATCATGTCCAGATTCTCGACAATGCGAAGCATATGTATTATTCGGCTAAGCCGGTAGAGGTGCCGGAGGACGGGGAGATCAGCTTCGAGCTGCAGATCCGCGCCCGTACACAGGGGACAGCACCGGGGGATCTGTATGACGGATATGTCTCACTGAATCTGCTCGATTTCACAACAGGTGCAGCGCTTGATTTTTTCGCCGGGAATGATAAGTATGCTAGTGTATACGGTGTGCTGCCCTTCCCTGGCGTAACGGTGCCTGAGACAGGCGGAACGAAATATTTCTGCATTTTTAAAGAGGCTGCCGATTTTAAACCGCGGGAGTTCAACACGTACAAAATCACGTATCACCGCGGCAAGGATGAAGCTGTGTTCTACGTAAACGGCCAGGAGGTGCGCCGCGAGCAGAATGTGCCAATCAAGTTTAACAGCTTCACCATTGCCCTCGGCATTATGACAGAGAAGGATCTGACTCCGGAGGGCAGCGTATCGGCACATGGGCAGACGGTGATCGCCGAATGGTCACCGGTGACCGTAACAACCACCGCAAAATAAGGTGCATATTTGAGGAATAAGGGTGATTTGCGGTGAATGTAAGGAGCTTTCTGAGGTTTGTCGAGCTGCCGACCAAGGTGGCCAGTGTTATCCCGTTTCTGCTGGGGACGCTGTATGCCTTATACCGGTTTGAGGATTTCTATGTTCTGCGTTCGATCCTGATGTTCGTGTCCCTGCTGAGCTTCGATATGGCGACAACGGCCATTAACAACTATTACGATTTCAAAAAAGCGGCCAAAAAGCATGGCTACGGTTATGAGACTCATAATGCCATCGTTCACTATAAGCTGAAAGAGAGCACCGTGGTAGCGACCATTGCAGTTCTGCTCATGCTGGCTGTCGGGTGCGGAATTGCTCTCGTGGCCCAGACCGGGCTGATTATCTTTTTGCTGGGCGGACTGTCGTTTCTGATCGGCATTCTGTATTCATTCGGGCCGATTCCGATCTCTCGGATGCCGCTGGGCGAACTGTTCTCGGGTCTCTTTATGGGCTTTGTGATTATCTTTATCTCCGCCTATATTCACTCGGACCAGAGCCTAGTCACCCTGCTGCTGCGGGACGGCTGGATCGATCTGCACATTAACTTTGTCGAGGTTCTGTACATCTTCTGGTTCTCTGTACCGGCCATTCTGGGGATTGCGGGAATTATGCTGGCCAACAACATCTGCGACATCGAAGATGACCTGGAGAACCGCAGGTATACCCTGCCGGTCTACATCGGGCGCAAGAATGCGCTTCTCCTGTTTAGAATGCTCTATTATGTCTCATATCTCGATCTGATTGTTCTGCTGATTATAGGTGTGAATCCGGTGCTGGTAGCACTGCTGCTGATTACGCTGGTTCCTTTGCGCCGCAACATTTCCCTGTTCTATGAGAAGCAGGAGAAGGCTGTGACCTTTATTCTGGCGGTCAAAAACTTCGTGCTGATGAGCACGGCGCGGATTGTTGTGCTGGGTATTGCTGTTGTGCTGAGCAGCCTGGATTTATGGATTTAAAAGTCACAAACCCCTAAGTAAATTAGCAGCGCCCTGACGGAGAAATGCCGCGGGCGCTGCTTTTTTGTTGTTTCCGGAGGCATTCAAAAATAGAGAAGCGGCGAATTCTATGATATGGTGTCAGTAGATATAATGACAATCTTATATAAGGAAGGTGTACATCTATGACGCAGAAACTTCGGTGGGGAATTATCGGATGTGCCCAGATTGCAACGGGTTCTGTCATGCCGGCAATACAGGAATCGGAAACCGGTATTATCGCAGCGGTGGCGAGCCGGGGACTTGAAAAAAGCAGTGCTGTAGCCGCGGAGTTTGGCATCGGGAAGGCCTACGGCAGCTATGAGGAGCTGCTGGCCGATGAAGAGATTGACGCGGTCTATATTCCGCTTCCGAATCATCTTCACCGGCAGTGGGTAATCCGTGCGGCGGAGGCGGGCAAGCATGTGCTCTGCGAGAAGCCGATTGCCCTGAACAGCACCGAAGCCGCGGAGATGGTAGAGGCTTGCCGCAAAGCGGGTGTACATTTGGCAGAAGCTTATATGTACCGGCATCATCCGCGGATTGCCGAGCTGCGGGAGATCATATCGCGGGGGGATATAGGTGAGCTGCGGTCGATCCGCGGAACATTCACCTATAATGATGCCGGAGATACTTCGAATATCCGCTTCAAGTCGGCATGGGGCGGAGGCTCGTTGTACGATGTCGGCTGCTATCCGCTCAGCGCGGCGCGCCTGCTGTTTGGTGCCGAACCGGAAGCAGTGACGGTTCAGGCGATTTTCTCGCCAGAGCATGACAATGTGGATATGATGGCCTCGGGCCTGGTCGAATTTCCCGGCGGCGTGAGTCTGATCTTCGATTGCGGCATGTGGGCCTATAACCGCCAGCTGCTGGAGGTCCTCGGCACAGAGGGGCGGATTGAGATTCCCATGCCGTTCAATGCCAGATTCGAAGACGCAGAGTTCTTCGTGCATACCGGCGGGGAAGTGAGCCGTTTTGCGGCTACCGGAGCCAACCCGTATGTCCGTCAGGCCGATAATTTTGCCGCTGCCGTCTTCGGGGACAAGCCTCTTGTTGCCGATGATGACCCGGTGCAGAGTATGAAATTGATTGAAGCCTGTCTTGAATCTGCCCGCCGGCGCGAGCGGATCAGCCTGCTATAGGATTTTGTCCCTGAAAAAACTCCGTCCCCGCTTGCACTTGCGGGTACGGAGTTTTTTTGTATTCTGCCTTATAAGGTATAAAACCTAATAGAAATATAGAGTTAAATTTTGATAATATAGTAATACTATTGAAGAAATTTCTATAAAGTTTCCTATTACAGATTCTGAGAGGAGCTTCTCTAATGAGCCTTGCGGAAGAACCGGTAATTTCGATTTCCGGCCTATGGATGAACTACAGTGACAGGATGGTGCTGCGGGGCATCGATCTTGCGGTCTACCCCGGACAAATTATCGGTTATATCGGTCCCAACGGGGCAGGCAAAAGCACAACGGTCAAAATTATGCTCGGCCTGGTAGAAGGATACACCGGCACAGTAAGTATTTTTGGCAGGGATATCGCAGACGGTGATGCTGCGTACAAAAAACGGATCGGTTACGTCCCTGAAGTTGCCGAGATGTATGACAGCCTGACCGCCAGAGAGTATCTGACCTTTATCGGTGAACTCTATGGAATGAACCGGGCTGAGGCGGATGCCAAAGCGGAGAAGCTGATGGGACTGCTGAACCTGGAACGGGCATACGATATGCGGATCGCTTCCTTTTCCAAGGGGATGAAGCAGAAGGTGCTGCTGATTTCCAGTATGCTGCATGATCCTGATATTTTGTTTCTGGATGAGCCGCTGAGCGGTTTGGATGCCAACAGTGTAATGATCGTTAAGGAGATTTTTGCTTCACTTGCTGCAAGGGGCAAAACGATCTTTTACTCCTCGCATATTATGGATGTCGTTGAGAAGATCAGCAGCCGGATTATTCTGATTGACGGCGGGGATATTGTGGCGGACGGAAGTTTTGCTGAGCTCAAGGAACAGAGTAAGGAAGGGTCACTTGAAGGGATTTTCAATGAACTGACCGGATTTGATAAATACCGGGATATTGCCGGTGAGTTTGTTGCGGTCATCGGAGAAGGTGCCCGGCATGAATGACTTTTTCGTGCTGAGGCTGTTGGACCGGCTGCAGGGCTGCTTTCGGAGAATGGGAGTCGACTACCCGGTACTGCGCAACATTCTCCAGCTTAAACTAACGATGGACGGCAGGCGGACGCCGACTGTGCTTGCAGGGGGGAAGGAGAGTAAGCAGAATACGGGGGGATCTCCTTTTCGGATACAGTGGATCTATTTACTGCTCGGGCTGGTGTTGATCGCCTTTGTGGTGCCGGAGGGCAATTATCTATTTTCAATGAGCATCGCCTTCGGGATTGCAATGTTTATGATATCCACTACGCTAATCTCGGATTTCTCGTCGGTCATGCTGGATTTACGGGATAAAAATATCCTGTTTGTAAGACCGGTGAACCGCCGGACATTAAACATGGCCAAAAGCTTACATATCTTGATCTACCTGTTTACGTTAACGCTGACCATCATGGGGCCTTCGCTGTTAGTCTCCTTATTTAGGCAGGGAGTGCTCTTTTTTCTCATCTATGCCGCAGAAGTTATCCTGATGGATTGCCTGATACTGGTGATTACGGGCCTCATTTATCTGTTGATTCTACGGATATTTGATGGGGAAAAGCTGAAGGACATCATTAATTATGTCCAGATCATTCTGTCCATCGGGATTACGGTGGGTTACCAGCTGATTTCCCGGCTGTTCGATATGGCGGATCTTAGCATTTCCTTTAAACCGGCCTGGTGGCAGTATTTCCTTGCACCTGTCTGGTTTGCGTCCCCGTTCGAACGTCTGCTGGGCGAGACCCGTTCAGCCAATCTCACGGTAATGGCGGTGCTGGCGCTTGTGATTCCGGTACTGCTGCTTGCGGTTTACATTAAGCTGATGCCGCTGTTTGAGCGGAGCCTGCAGAAGCTGGCGGAACAGGGAGTTGGCGGAAAAGACAGCGGGCGCCTGCCGCGGCGGTTGTCAGAAATCGTCTGCCGGAGTAAGGAGGAGGCCATGTTCTTCCGCTTTACCTGGTCGATGATGCGTAATGAGCGGGATTTCAAGCTCAAAGTATATCCCACTTTCGGGCTGTCCCTGATTCTGCCGTTCATCTTCATCTTTAACTCGCTGAGCAGCGGAAATATGGATGCAGTCCGCAACTCCAGAGCCTTTTTGTTCATCTATTTCTGTGCCCTGCTGATGATGACCGCTGTACAAATGCTGCGATATTCAACAAGCTACAAAGCCGCCTGGATTTATAAGGCTATTCCTATACGTGAGACAGCTCCGGTCTACCGCGGCATGCTTAAGGCTGCCGTTCTCCGTCTGCTGCTGCCGCTTTTTGTTATAGACTCAGCAATATTCCTGTGGCTGTTCGGAGTACGGCTGGTGCCGCATCTGATTATTGTGCTGCTGTCCCTGCTTGTGTATTCTGTACTGTGCTTCCGTCTTTTGCCGAAGTCACTTCCCTTTTCGGAGAAGTACAGCGCTGCCGGGCAGAAGGAATTTACCGGAAGCGCGTTTGTGCAGCTGTTTATATTGATACTTTTTGCGGGAATGCATTATCTGGTCACCCTGATACCGTTCGGAATCTACATCTATGCTCCAATTCTGGTGATCGCCAACTGGTGGATCTGGAGTGTTTCTTTCTCGGATGCAGCTTCGCGGCCGCGGCAGATTCCAACCTTGCGCTTGTAGGGCTTTGACAAATATGGACATTTATTGCCGTCGGCAAAAAAAGGGTCAAAGTTCCAGTATTTACTTAGACAGTATAGCAAATACAAGGTAGAATACAGCTAAAGTCACTTCTCATGGAACTCTATAATCTTTCTACACTCTTCCATTTATCTGATATTCGTAAATAGGTTTTTATACTTGAGAATGAGCTGCGGCGATAATGATAATATAACCGGTGAAGAGGTCAACTATGGATCAGATGGGAACCCACTATAATACATGGATTGTTTTACTATCTTTTGCGCTTGCTGTAATAGCTGCTTATTCAGCGCTTAACCTGATTTCACAGGTTTCCCATTCCAACCGTAAAATCCGCAGGTTCTGGCTTGCATCGGGTGCAGTTGTGCTTGGGGCCGGACTTTGGGCGATGCACTATGCCGGCATTTCCACTCTGGAGACAGAAGGCAATCTCCATTATGATCCTGTTGCCCAAGGTATCTCCGTAATCGTCACCCTGCTGGCATCTTATGTCGGTATATTGTTATTCAGGAAATTCAGGGGACAAGGGAATTTTAATTTCTGGAAGCTTGGCTCCGCGCTATTCATCGGATTCGCGGTTACAGGCATGCATTTTATAAGTCTAAGAGCAAGCCGCCTGGAGCTTGAAAGCTGGCTTGGAACAAAGCCATTTGCCATGGAGAATGTTATCCTGCTGACCGGAGTTTCACTGGTTGCCCTGTTTATGCTAGCCATCTCCGGAGGGGCTGTTTTCCTCGACCGTCATGTGCTGGAAATCATGGCCTATAATGATCCGCTGACAGAGTTGCCGAACCGGCATGGCCTGGAGCGTTATTTCAAGGATGAGTTTTTCGGGGTGAATTCAGGTGCGGTGTTTTTTGTGGACCTGGACCGCTTTAAGTCGATTAATGATACGCTCGGACATGATGTCGGTGATTTGCTGTTGCAGGAGGTCGCAGACCGGTTAAGAAAATGTGTCTCCCTGAAAGGCAAGGTCTTCCGGCTCGGCGGCGACGAATTTCTGATTGCTCTGCCCGATTGCGGGATAGATGATGCCCAGGAGGCGGCACAGCATATTCTGCGGGAGATTAAGAAATCCTACAGCGTCGAGGGCAACGAGCTGTATGTGACAGCCAGCATCGGGATCAGCATGGCTCCGGTGCACGGCACGGACCGATCTGCGCTTATGAAAGCCGCTGACACGGCACTGTACACCTCCAAAGACTCCGGCAAGAATAAATTCAGTGTATTCGACCAGGAGATGAACCGTCATCAGGTGCGGCGGATGTCCCTGGAGAAGGATCTGCGCAGGGCACTCGCCCGTTCTGAATTTATGGTAGTCTACCAGCCTAAGTGGGATTCACTCATGAATGTCACTGTCGGTCTTGAGGCACTGCTGCGCTGGAGACATCCGGAGCATGGAATTATCTCGCCGGCGGAATTCATTCCGATTGCCGAGGAGACGGGACTGATCGTGCCGATCACCTACTGGATGCTGCACGAAGTGTGCGGCCAGAATATGCTGTGGCACCGGGCAGAGGTAGCGAACGTGCCTGTATCCATCAACATGTCGGCGCGGATGTTTGAGGGCGGCAGCCTGTATGATGTAGTAGAAGAGGCACTCATCCGCTCGGGGCTGGAGCCGCACTTCCTGGAGCTGGAGATCACCGAATCGATTGCCATGAACAATATGGAAGAGACGGTTGCCCAGCTCTCCAAACTCCGGGCTCTTGGGGTACGGGTCTCGCTGGATGACTTTGGTACCGGCTTCTCGTCACTCGGCAATCTGGATGAGATTCCGGTTAATACGCTCAAGATTGATCAGGTCTTCATCCGCAAGAGCAAGATGCACTCCAAAAAAGCGATTATCAGCAATATTATCGCCATAGCCAGCAACCTCAATATGGAGGTGGTGGCCGAGGGCGTGGAGACACCGGAGCAGATCGAGCTGCTGCAGTCCTTGGGCTGCCGGGTCATGCAGGGCTTCTACTACGGCCGTCCGATGCCGGTGAATGAGCTGGGCCAGTGGTTTATTGAGAATACGGCTTAGACTAAACTATTAATATTCCTGTTTTTGTCTTTGGGCATTAGGATAAGGGACAGCTTGGGGTGGATCATTCACCTCCAAGCTGTCCCTTTAATCTTTAATCTGAGGCTGCCCCGTGCGTGATCCATTCATGCGCGGGGCAGCTTTGTTGTTTACAAGCACTAAAAAAGCAGCCAAGTCCGATGAAATAGGACTGGCTGCTTTTTTGTTCCCCCTCTTTAAATAGGGGGATTCTTTATAAATCTTAAACTAAAAAATCATTGGTGGTAGCGGCGGAGGGGAAGTTTGGAACTGTAGGAGCGTTAGCGTCCGCCTTTGTCCCCGGATTTCTACCGCTCAGCGGTATAAAGAAAGAAATCGGGGGACAACAGCGGCCGGAAGTCCAAACATTCCCCGCAGCTGCGTCCTTCACCTGAAATTGTTTTTAAGTATTTTTATAACAAATCCTAAATTTTAAAGTTCTCGACAAGAACCTGCAGCTTCTCCGCAAGCGAAGAGAGAAAGGCCGCGGAGGACTCCACTTCCTGCATCGCGGCAAGCTGTTCCTGCGAGGAGGCGGACAATGTCTCTGCACCTTCGGCGGTTTGGTTGGAGACGGCCACAATGCTCTGGATCGCTTCTACTAGGCCCTCGGAGATCAGCGCCAGCTCGCGTACGGTTTCCGAGATCTGTTGGCTCTGCGAGGACATATCCGATACGGAGTCTTCAATCTCGGAGAACGACTGTCCAGCGGCCATAATCATTTCTCTGCCTTCTACCATTTCACCGGTAGACCGTCTCATCGTCTCTCCGGCCTTGTCCATTTGGGTGACAATCAGGCTGACCAATTGGCCGATCTGGCCGGCGGACTGGGCGGAGCGTTCTGCCAGCTTGCGTACGGATCCGGCAACTACGGCAAAGCCGCGGCCTTCTTCTCCGGCACGGGCAGCTTCGATGGCTGCGTTCAGAGACAATAGATTCGTCTCTTCCGCGATGCCGGCGATCGTGCCCACAATGTTCTCGATCTCCTTGGAGTGACTGCCGAGGGATTCGATGATTTCGGACAGGTCAGTGATGCTGTCACTGACAACCTGCATCTGCGAGGTGGTGGAATCCATAGATTCCCGGCCTGTACGGGCCTTAAGGGCATTGCTGGCAGCCGTATTCATTGCGCTGTCCGCATTATTGGCGATCTCAGTGATAAACCGGGACATCTCCTGAACGGACCGGTAGCTTCCCTCCAAATTCCGCAGCTGGGTATGAGCCCCGTCGGCTAATTCGAGGGTAACATTGACACTGTGCTCACCGGCGCGGTTTGTCTCCTGTGCACTGGCGGACAGCTCCTGTGATGAAGAGGCCACCAGCATGGAAGTATCGTTGACCTGAGTGATAAGAGTGCGCAGGCTTGTGGTCATCTCATTGAAATCACGGGCCAGTGTGCCAATCTCGTCCTTGCTGTCAAACAGAAGCGGATCATGGGAAAGATCACCCTTAGCTACGGTGTTTACGGAGCTGGAGAGCTTAGTCAGCGGACTTACCAGGCGGCGGATGAACAGGTATGCGGCAAGGATCGCCACGGCCAGAATAGATATACCGATAATGAAGGGCTGAACAATGATATCCTGTGTCCGTTCCTGAATCAGAGAACCGTCGAAATTGATAGCCATGAGTGCAATGATAGGTTTGGTTGGGTCGTGATCCTGATAGATGGGGCCGTAACCGGTTTTAAGAGAGGTACCTTGATATGTATAAACTTCGGAGTATGCGGAATGCTTCATGGTAGTAATCATATCTTTATCTTTTTCTGAAAAATAAAAGGAGTCCCCTGCTTTATATCCCCTCTTTTTGAAATTAGCATCTGCGGCAAGTATTTTGCCGTCTAAGGAAAGGATGAATGCTTCCTTGAAAATCGGTTTATGCGCATTAATCCAGCCAATACGATCCTCGATGGCGGAAAGTTTACTGTTGTCTCCTGCGGCAAGAGCCGCTATGTCAACGGGGTCAACGAGGCCGGTTGTGATATTGGCGCAGCCTACCAATTCAATACCCGCCGCTTCATCTAACTGATTGTACGCAGCGCGGTATCCGAAGAACCCGATGGATGATCCGACAAGAAGTAATACAATGAGCATCATCCAAGTTAATTTTGTTGCCAATTTCATTTTTAGCACCACCAACCCTGACTATAGTTAATTTTATGTGATAATTGCTATCACTGCTAAGATTATAGCGCATCGCTGGGCCCATAGAATGTAGTTTTTTTGTGTCGAAAAAGGACGAATTTGTCTGAAAAAAGCAGCCTTGCAATGATACTTGTCATACCAAAGACAAAAAGCATTGAATCATAACCTGTAAAAATGATACGCTAGATGCAGGACAAACGGACTGGGAGTGAAAGGAATGCCGCAGCAAATTGATCCGTTGGTAGAATCCTTGGGATTATCCATGTGGAGAGTACAACGCAGAATTACATCACAGATGTCTTTGCATAAAGAAATGGGCCTTACTGTTCCGCAGTTTCACCTACTGCATATCATTGCACAAGAGAAGCAGGCGAGGGTCATCCAGCTTGCCGAGAAGCTTGAGGTGAAATCGAGCGCGGTTACCGTCATGTTGGACCGTCTGGAGCTGCTGGAGCTTATCGCCCGTGTTCCGGATGAGAATGACCGCAGAGCCGTCAGTGTGACGCTTACCACGAAGGGCGAGGAACTGCTCAAAGAAGCACAATACCGGTCGCTGCTTCTGTTGACCGAACACTTATCGATTTTAAAGCCGGAGGAATTGAAGAATTTTGCCGAATATTATACGCTGCTGGAGAAGCAGGAACGATAACCGGCCGGCTTATACCCGTTGAAACGACAAACAGCCACGCTCCAACTTAGGAGCGTGGCTGTTTGTCTAATGAATAACTAAGCTTATTCTTTGTCCGGCGCTTTGTCCGGCAGCTGCGTAACATAGCTGTCCGACAGCTGGCGTAATCTCAGCGCACGGGTGTATTCATCTTCGGTTCCGGCAGGGGATTTCCCTCCGGCAGCAAGGGTGTACTGCGTGTTGTCCTCAAAGCTGTTGCCGGGAATGAGCAATGCGGAACTGGCGATAAAGGACCCGGTCGGCAGATAGTAACGCTGCGGCAGCAGATTGTAAGTCTGGGCGGTGATGTCCTGGCCAAAATGAATGGTGTCAGCCATCGGTACACCCAGCAGGCTGGCTGCTGTCGGCATAATATCGACTTCTCCGCCGACCTGTTCGAGTGTCTGCGGCGTAAGGCTGCCCTGTTCATGGATAATGAGCGGAATGTTAAGCATGTCGGCATACCCATATTCATGCCCGTGAATTTCCTCCATTAATTGCTTGTCATCATGATCCAGTGAATATATCGGCAGACCCATATGGTCTCCGTATACCATGATCAGACTGTTGTCCCAGAGGCCGTTGGCTTTGAGCTCTTCAACAAATTGTCCGAAGGCATAGTCGGCATAATTCTGGGACCGGACATAGTCACCGACAAAAGTACCTTCATAACGCTCCGGCAGCTTCATCTGGTATTTCTCTGCAGGAATCGTAAACGGATGGTGGGCAGACATCGAAATCACCTGAGCGTAGAAGGGTTTGCCGTCCCCTTCCATTTCTTTGAGCTTATCGGCCGTTTTGCGGTAGAGTACTTCATCGGATGCCCCGAAGAAGAAGGTATCCTCATTACCGAAGAACTTATGGTCATAATAATGCTCCCAGCCCAGCGCACTGTATAGCTCGCCGCGGTTCCAGAATTCCACATCATTCGTATGGAAGGTTGCTGTCTGATAACCGTTTGCCTGCAGGAGACGGGGCAGACTCGGCAGCTCTTTATCGACATAAGACATCGTTGCCGCACCTTGCGGCGGAATATAGAAGGAAGAGTTGACTACGAATTCAGCATCGGATGTATTCCCCTGGCCCACCATCTGATAGAAGTTAGGGAAATACAGGCTCTCTTTCATCAGGCTGTTCAGGTTCGGTGTAATTTCCTTACCGTCGATCGTGAGCCCCAGCAAAAAGCTCTGGAAGGACTCCAGCTGGATGATAATCAGGTTCTTGCCTTTAGCAGTACCCTGGAACGGGGAGACCGCAGCCGTGTCGATGCCCTTCACCTGGTTAATGACATCCTGGGTAATCTCGCTGGCCTTCACCAGTTCCGGTTTGTCTTGAGCAAAAATGGTATAAGCCTCATAATTGAGGAGACCCATTTCCTGGGCTTTCTTGATTTCATTCATGCTGGCCTTATTGGGCAGAATGTTGAACAGGCACAGTCCGAATGACACCGCGAACAGTAGGCTGTACGAGAACTTTGAGGCTCCGGTGCGGCGGTTGATGTTTTCTTTTTTATGGTCACGGCCTTTTTTATTAAAGAAGAAGTACACGCCAAGAAGAATGATATCGGCAAAAATCAGCAGATAATACGGGTCCATTAATGAAAATACACTGTTGCGCACAGCAGTGACCTGATTCACCTGCTCGGCTGCATGGTATGTGACAATGACACCATAGTATTTGAAATACATAATGGCAGCAAAAAAGATAGCGGTAACTAGCAGGTTCACCAGCATGTAATACCCGAGCTTCCGTTTGGAGGCGAAGGCCTCAATAAGACAAAAAAGGGCCCAGACAAAAGGGATTTCAGTAATTATAGATTTCCAGGACAGCAAGTCGCCGAAAATAACGCCCCAGGCCAGGAAACTTTTAAGGATAAAAATGATCGTGAAAAAGATGAATGGTTTGACCAACCACCGTCTAATGGTTAAAGATGACACAGCTTCGCCTTCTTTCTACGGGATGAAACGCCGCTTCCCGGCTGGGAGGATGCAGCGTAAAGACAAGAAAATTCCATATTAATAGAACTTATTATGCAGCGCTGACCGTTGAATGTCAAAAAACAGAATTGCCGTATAAGCCCCGTGGAATGCGTAAGATCAGATGCGCATCTCTGCAGCAGAGATTATCTTATGCAAATGAGGGTATACAGGGAAAAAAACACGAAAATGACTGCCTGCGCCAAAAAGGGCAAGGCGGATAATGGAGGTGGACTCTATATGGAATATGCGGTATTTTCCCTTTCGGTAAGGACTTTGGTGGAATATGTGTTCAGCAGCGGCAGCTTGGAGCCGGGATTCCGCAGCGGTGCGGCAATGGCAGAAGGGACACGTATTCATCAGCATATCCAGAAGCAATATAAGGAAGGAGACCGCAAGGAGGTCTACCTTAAGACGGAGATTCCCCATGAAGGGCTTCTATTCGTCATCGATGGACGATGTGACGGCTTGTTGACCGGAGAGAATGGGACCGTTACGGTGGAAGAGATTAAATCTACGGCCGAACTGCTGGAGCCAGATTTCGCAGGACGGGATGTCCACTGGGCGCAGGCGCTTATGTATGCCTACATGATTTGTCTTGAGCAGGAGCTATCCGGTATAGAAGTGAAGCTTACCTATGTCCGGCGCGGTGGTGAGGAGCAGCAGAGCTTGTACAGGAATGTTACGCGGGAGGAACTGGGCGTCTTCGCTGCAGATACAGTTGCCAAGTATGCTCCTTATGCAGAGCTGATGGTCCGCCACGGGAACAAGAAGGATATCAGCATCCGGCAGTTGTCGTTTCCTTTTCCCGCTTACCGGGAGGGACAGCGGCATTTCGCTGCTGCAGTTTATAAGTCGGTTTCGGAGGGTGTCAATCTGTTTGCACAGGCACCGACGGGCATCGGCAAAACCATGTCTACGCTCTTTCCGGCGCTGAAAGCGCTGGGCGAAGGTAAAGCGGCCGGGCTGTTCTATTTGACGGCCAAGACGGTGAACCGGCTGGCTGCCCAAGCGGCGATAGCTATGCTGGTTGATCAGGGCCTGCATCTGCATGCTATTACACTAACAGCCAAGGACAAAGCCTGCTTTCGTGAGGAAGGCCTCTGCAGCAAGGAATTCTGCCCTTATAGAGAAGGTTATTATGACCGGATTAATACAGCGCTGCTGGATATGCTGGAGCATGAGACCCTGATGACACAGGAGGTTATTGCCTCATATGCCAGGAAGCATGAAATCTGCCCGTTCGAGTTCTCGCTCGATGCAGCCTATGCCTGCGATGCGGTCATTTGTGATTACAACTATATCTATGATCCCAGGATCAGCCTCAAGCGGCTGGCGGAGGAACGGAAGAAGAAAACAGTCCTGCTGGTGGATGAAGCGCATAATCTGGTAGACCGCGGGCGTGAGATGTATTCGGCCAGTTTGTCTAAGGCACCGTTTCTTGCACTGCAGCGGCAGTATAAATCGGGCAATAAAGCCCTCAGCACAGCGGCCAAAGCAGTCAATGCCTTCTTCATCGCCTTGCGCAAAAGCTGCAGTGAAGCAGGTGAAGGGGAATGGAGCACCTATCCGGAGGAGCTGCCGGCCTTACTGGAGACCTTTGCTCTGGAAGCGGAAGCGGAAGCGGAGCTACTGTCCCCCTCTCCGCCGCTTATGGCATCGCCCGGGGAAGACGAAGACGGAGACGGGCTGCTGGATACGTATTATGCGGTACAGGGCATGCTGCGCACATTTAAAACTTACGATGAGCGGTATATCACCTATGCCGAGGTTCAGCGAGGGGATGTATATCTGAAGCTGTTCAATCTGGACCCTTCCTACCTGCTGCAGCAAATGGGCAAAAGCTTCCGCAGCCAGATTCTGTTCTCGGCAACGCTGTCCCCCCTCTCGTATTACAGGGACATGCTGGGGGCGCGGGAGGAGGATTACAGCCTCATGGTTCCTTCGCCTTTTCATAAGGAACAATGGCAGGTATCCGTGCTTCCGGTGTCCACGCGTTACCGTGACCGGGAGGATTCCCTGTTCCCGCTCTGTGATGCGCTGAAGGGAATGACAGCCCGTAAGGGCAACTATCTCGTGTTTTTCCCTTCCTATGCTTATCTGCAGAATGTATATGCGCTGTTTGCCGAGAAATATCCGGAGGTCCCCACGCTTGTGCAAAGCACCGGTATGAGCGAACCGGACAGGGAGAGCTTCCTCGCCTCCTTCCGCCCGGATAACCCGCAGACCCTGCTTGGCTTCGCCGTGCTGGGCGGGATTTTCTCGGAGGGGGTTGATTTGCCGGGCGACCGCCTGAACGGTGTAATGGTTGTAGGTGTCGGTTTGCCGCAGGTCGGGCTTGAGCGTAACCTGCTGCGCGCGTATTTCCAATCCCAGGGTAAGAACGGCTTCGATTATGCCTATGTCTTCCCGGGCATGTGCAAGGTGCTGCAGGCCGGGGGCCGGCTGATCCGCAGCGAGAGCGACAACGGAACGATTATACTGGCGGATGACCGGTTCCTCCAGCATCCCTACCGGGGTCTGCTTCCTGAGGAATGGCGGGACTACCTTGTCATGACGTAAGCGCTTATAATTGTTTATATAATTATAGAATTGCAAACTATATTAGGCTGTAAAAGAGGCGGAAAAAATCGGCTATATAAGCTGGGATTTTGAAATTCACCTGAATGGGCAGCAGAAACGGAGGGGAAGTTTGGAACTGTAGGAGCGTTAGCGTCCGCCTTTAGGTTTGGATTTCAACCGTGGATAGCGCTTTTTATCAGGAAATCCAAACCTAACAGCGGCCGGAAGTCCAAACATTCCCCGCAGTTTCGGCTCCAGCCTATTCAGCAGTTTTCTAGCCCACTTTATAGCCACCACAGGAGGGAATATTATGACACTTAATATCGGAATCGTAGGCACCGGCTGGTTCTCCAAAGTACACGCGGATTTGCTGGCGGGAATGGAGGATGTGACGCTCAAAGCCGTATGCGGCAGCAGCCAGGCTAAGGGTGAAGACATGGCCCGGCCTTACGGGGCCGAAGGCTATGGGGAAATTACGGACATGCTGGATGGCCAGAAGCTGGACGCGGTCTATATTTGTGTCCCTCCGCAATCACACGGGGCGATAGAGCGGGCGCTGATTAGACGCGAGATTCCTTTCTTCATCGAGAAGCCGCTTGGCTCGAGCACAGAAATTCCGGCCAGCCTCCTGCAGGATATCAAGGAGCTTAATCTGCTGACCTCGGTGGGCTATCACTTCCGCTATCAAGAGAATGTCCAGCGGCTTAAGGCGGCGCTGGAAGGCGATAAGGTAGGCATGATCGTCGGACAATGGATGGGCGACATGCCGGGCGTAGCCTGGTGGCGCAATCAGGAGCAGTCCGGCGGACAGTTTACGGAACAGACCACCCATATCGTTGACCTGCTGCGATATCTGGCTGGTGAAATAACTGAGGTCTACGGGCTGTTCGGCAACCGGATCATGCATGAGCGGCATGAAAGAGTGACCGTGTCTGATGTGGGCACGGTATCGCTGAAGCTGGCAAACGGTATTATCGCGAACATCTCCAATACCTGCGTGCTGCCGGGCGGGGTGGGCCGCTGCGGCATCAGCTTCTATAATGACAACGGGCTTCTGGACTGGAATCCCGAGCGTCTGCTGGAAACGCGCAGCGGCGACAGTAAAGAATATGTGAGCACAGGGAATCCCTACCTGACGGAGAGCCAAGCGTTTCTGCACGCGGTACGGACCGGAGACCGTTCGCGTATTCTGAGTGATTATGAGGACGGCTATAAGACGCTGAAAGTGACCTGCGCTGCTTTTGATTCAGCGCAGAGCGGCCTGCCGGTTAGGCTGTAGGGAAAAAAAGCCCTGCTGATCAGCAATTACTGATCAGCAGGGCTGTGGCCCAAGCGGGGTCGGCCTAGTGGAGGAAAACAGAGAGCAGCGCAGGCGCAAGGCCGATGGAGAACAGCGCTGTTAGAATCATAGCGATACTTGAGATGGTGCCGGTCAGGGAGCTGAACTCGAAGGCCTTGGAGGTACCGGTACCGTGCGCAGCGGTTCCCAGCGATACACCGCGCGCAATTTCATTGTCAATGCGGAAGAGGCGAAGTACGGAAGGTCCCATCATCGTTCCCAGTACACCGGTCAGGATGACAAAAACAGCCGTGATGCTCGGGACGCCGCCGATGCTTTGCGAGATGCTCATGGCGATCGGTGTAGTTACCGACCGGGGCACAAGACTGGTAGCCACTTCACCGCTTAGATGCAGCCATTTGGCCAGCAGCATGGAAGAAAGAACGGCAATTACCGTACCTGACAGCACGCCAGCCGCAATTTCGGCGGCGTGCTTTTTGAGCACCTTGAAGTTTTTATGAAGTGGGATCGCAAAGGCGATAGTCGCCGGCTGCAGCAGCTTCGTCAGCCACTGGCCTCCCGCATTGTAAGAGTCATAAGGAATTCCCGTCACCAGCAGAATGCTGATAATAATCAGCGGGGTGATGATGAGCGGAGAGAAATACATTTTGCCGCTGGAAGTATAGATCCGTTTCGCCAGCAGATAGACCAGCAGCGTGAGGCCGAGCAGAAGCATTCCTGTAATCATGAGTCTCTACGCTCCTTTACTTTATAAATTGCGCCGGTAAGCAGTCCGGAGCCGGCCATGACGGCAAAGGTTCCGACAAGGACAACCGCCAGCACCTGAAGGCCGTCTGCCTCAAGCAGTCTTGAATATTTCATCACTCCCACAGCGGAGGGAATGAAAAACAGCAGCAGTTCAGCAAGCAGCCAGGAGGCACCCACCTCGACCCAGTTCAAGCGGACCGTACCGGATTCCAGCAGCAGGAACAAAATGATCATCCCGATGATACTTCCGGGAATGGGAATATGCAGCATAGGAGTTAGGGTATTAATAAGCATGGAGAAGGCCGTAAGTCCGGCAACCTGCAGCAAGCCTAGAGTTATTTTTTTCATAAGGCTTCGCTCCTTTCATTCTAATGAAAGTTTACAACAATTATTTTCATAGGTAAAATGAATATAACGAATAAGTGACATTCTTTTTGTCTATATATGAGGTGAGGATATGGAAATCAGACAGCTGCAGTATTTTGTGCAGGCGGCAAGGCTGAACAGCTTCTCCAGAGCGGCGGAATCCCTGTTTATTACCCAGCCGACGATCAGCAAAATGATCCGTAATTTGGAGGAAGAGCTTGGGGCAGACCTTTTTTACCGTGAAGGCAAAAGCATAAGATTAACCGATGCGGGTGAAATCCTGCTGGCAAAAGCGCAAAATATTGTAGAGTCCTTCATCAGCCTCTCTTCCGAGCTGGACGGTCTGCGCAATCTGCAGCGCGGCCATATCCGTATCGGCCTGCCGCCCATGGTGGGGGCAAGCTTTTTCCCTGCGGTCATCGGGGAGTTCCACCGGCGTTATCCGGACGTGACCATCCGCCTGCATGAAGACGGAGCCAAAAAAGTAGAAGATGACGTGGAGACGGGCCTGCTGGACATCGGGGCCATTGTGCTTCCTGTAAATACGGCTAAATTTCACTGTTTTACTTTTGTGGAAGAGAAGCTGGAGCTTTTGGTGCCGGTAGGGCACCGTCTGGCAGGTGCAGACTTTGTTGCCCTGAAGGAGCTGGAGGCGGAGGAGTTTGTGCTGTTCCGCGAGGATTTTGCCCTGCATGACCGGATTATTACGGAATGCGTGAAGGCTGGTTTTCAGCCGAAGGTCGTATACGAGAGCTCGCAATGGGACTTAATCAGCCGGATGGTGGCAGCCGGCATGGGTATCGCCTTGCTGCCGGAGACGATCTGCCGGGATATGGACCGTACACGGATTGCGGTCATTCCGTTGACAGAGCCGGTCATTCCCTGGCAGCTTGGCATGATCTGGCGCCGAGACCGCTATTTATCCTTCGCAGCGAAGGAATGGATTGCTTTTGCCATGCGCGTGCTCGGGGAGCGTTATCTTCCCCCGGAACAAGCGGGAAAAAATGAATAAAAGTAAATTTACACTTGTAATATCTTCGACAATTTTTTCTTTTTTTTCAAAATATGTTTTTTGGCATCATGCCTTATGATAGTGGAGAAGTTGATAGAGGGCAGGTGACTAAACGTGAATTTTTACCGGACTTCCCATGAAGAGCCTAGAAGAGATTATAGAGAAGATGAGTTATTCATTACTATAGAGAGCCTTAGAAGCGAGCTGCTGGAGGTAGCGCAGGAACGCAGCCTCAGCGACCATACGGTTGTGGAGCTCAGCCAACGGCTGGATGGCTATATTGTCCTGGCCCAGAACAAAATGATGGAGAGTCTGCGGAGCCGCCAAAATGAAGACGCCCCGTACGGGAAAATCACCAAAAGCAAGCGGGTTAGAAGCAAAGCAGCCTTCCAGCAGTAGTGCTTACTGCAGCTGCAGTCTTAATTTTGTAATAGAGATATCAGGTGCCATCCCTTCGCTGCTTTACCAGGATAAACCATTAAAATTATTTAAGTTTTTATTATTAAGGTCCCGTTGCCGCGGGGCCCTTTTGTTGTGCTTTCTATAGTCATCCCCTATAATGGCAATTAATAGAAGAGTCTATTTAAGCCGCTGAGGAAGGTGCCGGGTGGAGATGAAACTGACAACATTACGCTCCGAAATCGAGAATAATCTGTTCCGCTCCGGGTATAACCTCGCCTCATTTGCGAAAGTATCCGGCCTCAACCGGGGGAGTCTGAGCGCCATTCTTCATGGTAATCCTCCTAAGCCGGTCTCCCTGGGACAACTGGATGCACTCACGAAGGCCTTTGGATTCCCGGAGGGTTGGTTTTATACCCTTTATGTAGATGAATGCTTCAGTGAAGACAAGGTCTCGCGCCGCCGGGTGGAGCCCTTTTTAATCCGTTGTGTGGAGACCGGTAAACAGCAGTGTGTCGATGAAATTATTAACAGAATCATGGAATATCCCAAGCCGCTGGATGTAGTCTACTCGGTAGCGGAGAAATTATTTGCCGGCGGGAAGATTCAGGAAGCAAAGGCCTTTTATAAAATCATTGTTGAACATGAGCAGGACAGCTCATCCGAACGTCTGGCCATCAGCCAGTACCGTATCTTCAAATCGCTGGAATCTGTTATGGACATGGAAGAAATGCTGCGGGCGGTCATCACCTTTGAGCCGTTCCGCGGCCGTATTCCAGACCATCTGCAGCTGGACGGGCTGCTTAAGCTGGCAAATGTCTGCTTCACGCTGCACCGGTGGTCAGACATGGAGAGATACACTGATGAGCTGAGGGCACTGGCTGACGGGATTTACCGGGAGCAGCTGCGGAAGAAGACGGGCAGACGTACGGAAGAGTTACAGCTGCTGCGGCCGCTCGTGCTGTATTATGCCCATGGACATTTGATGAAGGCGACCGCGCTCACCAAACAGGGGAAATATGAGGAAGCCCAAAAGTTTACAGCTATGTATGCTGACCTGGGCTGGTTTGAACTCCTGGATGAAGAGGGGCTGCGCATCGTCGAGGCCTTCCGTTCCTTTGCCGTTGGCAATAGCTTTACCCTGGAAATGCAGGTGGGGAATTTTGCGGTTCTGCCGGAGTATACGGCATATATGGTGAAGCAGCCCAGTGAGATTCTATCGGGCCTGGTGAGTATTCTGGAGGCTGCCAACCGTTTCGATTATTCTGTAGATCATGTACTGGAACAGTTTTCAGCGGAAATGGCCGGGTTTGAACAGCTTCAGGATCGCCTCAACATCGAACGGATCTACCGGCTCGGGTATCAGCTGGCTCTATACTATTCAGAACGCAGACAATATACGCGGGGTGTCGATTATATTTTGCAATGTCTCAAGGCGGCAATTCAGCTTAACAGTGCGAAAGACATCCTCGAATGTGTAACGTTATTTGAAGAGACCCGCGAGAGTGCGGGCGGACATCAGCTGCTGCTGTACAGGGAACTCCTTAAAGGACTAAGAAAACATCAGGATCTGGCTGCGAACAGGGAACGGCGTTCTGCCATGGCAGAGCGTTCCTTCTAAGCAGGTCTCTCAAATCGATTAATCCAAGCGCTCCTCCGCCCCGGCGGGGGAGTTTTTGGCGTGTTGCAGCACTGCTGATTTGTTCGTCATTCCGTAATATTTGATAACGCATTCAATGTTTGACAAAGAATTGTATTGAAAATATAATTAGGTTGCCTAATTAATATTGTATTTAATTATTAGTTAACCTAAGTAAAATAAGGGGATGGGAAGCATTGGGATAAATAATGAAAATCCAGTCGCACAAAAGCTGTTTATGGCTCTGCGGCAGCTGCGCAAAGCACATGTGCATCAGGCTGTTGAAGGGCATAAGCCAAGTGAAATGACTTTACTGATATGCCTTGCAAAAAAATCGCGTTCTGCGGAGGAAGGGCTCAAAGTATCTGAAATCAGCCGTTTGCTGGGGATAACGCCTCCCACAGTTACGCAGCTTATCAACAGCCTTGAGGCCAAGGACATGGTCGAGAGACAGCCGGATCTTTCTGACCGGAGAGTTGTGCGCATCCGGCTGACGGAGCAGGGCAGAGTGATCACAAGAAAAGCGAGAGAGCACATGGATGCTTCCCTGAACAAGCTGGTGGAATATTTGGGTGAGGAAGAGAGCACCCTTCTGGCGGATCTCTTGCTGAAGGTACATGGGTTTATAGAAAATAATCCGCGGCCTGACTTAGACCGGTTACAAATGAACGGAGATGAGAAGCTTGATTAAATTGTTAAAAGGACTTAAGCCCTTTCGGTGGGGCGTTGCAGCTATATTAATCCTTGTCTTTCTGCAATCCATGGGCGATTTGTATCTTCCAACCCTGATGTCCGACATCGTGGATAAAGGAATCGTACATGGCGACCGTGACTATATCTGGAGAATCGGTGCCTATATGCTGCTTGTGGCAGGCGGCGGTGCGCTTTGCTCCGTGATTGCCAGTTATTTGTCGGCGAAGGTAGCCGCAGGCTTCGGGAAAAACACGCGCTCGAAAATGTTCAGTCATGTAGAGAATTTTACGCTGCATGAATTTGATAAAATCGGCACAGCATCACTGATTACACGCACAACTAACGATATTACCCAAGTACAAACCGTATTGACGATGATGCTCCGCATGATGGTCGGCGCTCCGATGATGATGATCGGGGGGATTATTATGGCGGTGTCAGAGGATGCCAAGCTGTCCCTGATCTTTGTAGTTGTAATTCCGGTGCTCGTTGGAGCGATTTTCTTCATCGGGATGAAGGGGCTGCCGCTGTTCAAAGCGATTCAGGTCAAGCTGGATACACTGAACCGTGTGCTGCGCGAGCATTTGACCGGTATCCGAGTTATCCGTTCATTTAACCGGATCGATCATGAGAACAGAAGATTCAGTGCAGCCAACCAGGATCTGACGGGAACTGCCATTAAGGTTAACAAAATCATGGCCGGATTAATGCCTGTCATGATGCTTGTTATGAACTTTTCAATGATCGGCATTCTGTACTACGGTGGTATCCGGATTGGTGACGGCGACCTGCAGGTCGGCTCGCTGATGGCTTTTATTCAATATGCGATGCAAATTATGTTCTCCCTGATCATGGTATCCATGATGTTCGTGCTGATTCCCAGAGCTTCCGCTTCCGCACTGCGGATCAACGAAGTGCTCGATATGCAGCCTGAGATCAATGACCCGACCAGAGGAGAGCTTCAGACTACAGCTACAGCCACCAAAAAAGACGGTCGTGATGCCATGCATGGCTTTGTCGAATTCGACAATGTGTCCTTCTCCTATCCTGGAGCCGAGCAGCCGGCCCTGTCCGGTATCAGCTTCAGCGCCCGCCCCGGTGAGATTACAGCCATTATCGGCGGTACCGGATCGGGTAAATCTACACTGCTCAGCATGATTCCGAGATTCTATGATGTCATTGAAGGCGCCGTACGGGTGGATGGTGTCGATGTCCGCGAGATGACACAGGAGGATCTGCGCAGCAAGATCGGTTATATCCCGCAGAAGGCGGTGTTGTTCACCGGAACAATCAGCGAGAATATCCGCTATGGTAAAGATGACGCTACCGATGAAGAGGTTATTCATGCAGCAAAGGTAGCGCAGGCGTATGACTTCGTCTCAGCGATGAAGGAAGGCTTTAACTCGGAGATTGCCCAAGGCGGCAGCAATGTCTCCGGCGGCCAGAAGCAGCGGCTCTCCATTGCCCGGGCTCTGGTAAGAAAACCGGAAGTATACTTGTTTGACGACAGCTTCTCCGCACTCGACTTTAAGACGGACGCTAAGCTGCGGGCTGCACTTAAAGAGGAGACGACGGAATCAACGGTGCTGATTGTTGCCCAGCGGGTCAGCACGGTTATGGACGCCGACCGGATTATCGTACTGGATGAGGGTACCATTGCCGGAATCGGTAATCACCGCGAGCTGATGGAGAATAGTGAAGTGTACCGCGAGATCGTATCCTCGCAGTTGTCAGAGGAGGAAATAGCATGAGTGAGCAAAATCGGCAAATGAAGCCTCCGGCCCGCGGCGGCGGCTTCGGACCAGGCCACGGCGGCCCCGGCATGGGAATGCCTCCGGAGAAGGCCAAGGATTTCAAAGGCACGCTCCGCCGGCTGATCACGTATCTGCGGCCCCGTCAGGTGCAGCTGCTTATCGTGTTTATAACGGCCATAGCCAGTACTGTATTCAGCATTTTCAGTCCGAAGGTCATGGGTAAAGCAACAACCAAGCTGTTCGAAGGAGCTTACGGGCTGCTGATGGGTGTCCCGGGAGCTGCGATTGATTTTGATTATGTGAATAAAATTCTGCTTATTCTGGGCGGTCTGTACCTGTTTAGCGCTTTGTTCAGCTATATCCAGCAATATGTGATGGCTGACGTTGCCCAGAAGGTTGTATTCGATATGCGTGAGCAGGTCAACAGCAAGCTGGAGCGCTTGCCGCTGAAATATTTCGATTCCCGGACCCATGGGGAAATTCTCAGCCGCGCCACCAATGATGTGGACAACATCAGTACAACGCTGCAGCAGAGTTTAACCCAGCTGATTACTTCCATTGTGACCATTATCGGCGTTATCAT
>NZ_LN831199.1:247565-249291 GCF_001368795.1 Paenibacillus ihuae | reverse complement strand
GTGACCATTATCGGCGTTATCATCATGATGCTGACGATCAGCCCTTGGCTGACTCTGATCACCATAGTTACCCTGCCGCTTAGCTTTGCAGTTATTATGGCGATCACCAAACGTTCCCAGGGCTATTTCATCGGCCAGCAGAAATCGCTCGGCCAGTTAAACGGCCACGTGGAGGAAATGTATACCGGTCACCGGATTGTAAAAGCCTTCGGCCGTGAGCAGCAATCGCTTAACGAGTTCAATAAAATCAATGATGACCTTTATAACTCCGGCTGGCGTTCCCAGTTCATGTCCGGAATGATCATGCCGCTGATGATGTTCATCGGGAATCTGGGGTATGTGCTGGTCTGTGTGGTCGGCGGGATTTTTGTTACCAAGAAGGTTATTGAAGTCGGTGATATTCAGGCCTTCATCCAATATTCGCGACAGTTTACAATGCCGATTACCCAAACAGCGAATATCGCCAACATTATACAATCAACGATTGCTTCAGCAGAGCGTGTTTTTGAACTGCTGGATGAAGAAGAGGAAGTGCCTGAGACTTCAGCCTCCCTGGCGAAGCAGGCCAAAGGCGCGGATGAAGGTGCTGTGGAGTTCCGCCATGTGAAATTTGGATACAAACCGGATGCGATTCTGATCGAGGACATGAACATTGATGTCAGTCCCGGACAGACGATTGCGATTGTAGGACCGACCGGTGCCGGTAAAACGACGCTGATCAACCTGCTGATGCGGTTCTATGAAATTAGCGGCGGAGAGATTATCATCGACGGTGTGAATATTACCGACATGAAGCGCAGTGAGCTGCGCAGCAAATTCGGTATGGTGCTGCAGGACACCTGGCTGTTCAATGGCACCATCCGCGACAATATCGCTTATGGCCGGGAAGGCGCTAGCGAAGCCGATGTTATCCGGGCTGCCAAAGCTGCGCACGCGGATCACTTTATCCGGACACTTCCGCTCGGCTACAATACAATCCTGAATGAGGAAGCCTCCAATATCTCCCAAGGACAGAAGCAGCTGCTGACCATTGCCCGGGCAATTTTGGCTGATCCTTCGATTCTGATTCTGGATGAAGCGACCAGCAGCGTAGATACCCGGACCGAAGTGCAGATTCAGAAAGCGATGAAGACGCTGATGACCGGCAGAACAAGCTTTGTTATTGCCCACCGCCTGTCAACCATCCGCGACGCTGATCTCATTCTGGTGATGAACCAGGGCAGTGTGATTGAAAAAGGTACGCATGCCTGGCTGCTGGAACAGGGCGGATTCTATGCCGATCTCTACAACAGCCAATTCTCAGGCGATGACCTGCCGGATGCAGGCTAAAGATAGAGCTGCCTAACCCGATTTAATCTGAATAGTTACCACAAAGGACGAACGTCCTTCTGTTTTTACAGTAGAACTATACTACTAAAACAGAGGGGCGTTTCTTGTATCAGAAAAAAAGATTTGCTTAAAAATTTTAGGGTATATATGATAAGGGTAATAAAATGACCCGCGGCTCATTTTTGAGGACCGGGGTAAAGAGGGGATTGATAAAATGTCGGGCTACGGGAAATGGGTGGCAGGCCGTACTACAAAATGGATCACTCTGCTGATATGGATTGTGCTGGTGGGGATCCTTACAGTTCTTTGGCCTTCCGTAAATTCACAGGTGCTGAACAATGCGCAAAATCTTCCCGAAACCGCTCAGTCCGTCCGGGCAGCTGCTGTTGCAGAGCAG
>NZ_LN831199.1:241644-247539 GCF_001368795.1 Paenibacillus ihuae | reverse complement strand
GGCAGCTGCTGTTGCAGAGCAGGAGTTTCCAGGCGGCAGCGGTGTGCCGGCACTGCTGGTGTGGCACCGCGAAGGCGGATTATCAGAGGAGGATCTAGTACATATCATCGCGGTATACGGCAAGCTGGAGCAGCAGCCGCTTCCGCATCAGAATTATGTGCCGCCGCTCGGGCAGCTGCCGCCGCAGGCGCTGCAGGCTTCACTGTCGGAGGACCGCAGTACTCTGGTCACTCCTGTGCTCTTTGACAAGGCTGCAGACAGTGATCAGCTGGGTGAAGCGATAACGGAAATGAAGTCGGTGATTAGTAAGGAGACCGGTAGTGATCCGGCGGCGGCCAAGGTGGACGGCAGTGAACTCAGCCTCCGGGTATCCGGGCCTGTAGGAATCTCCATTGATGCAACCGGCCTGTTCAAGGACGCGGATGTCTCCTTACTGATTGCGACAGTCGTTCTTGTGCTTGTATTCCTGCTGCTGATCTACCGTTCGCCGATTCTGGCGCTGATTCCGCTTATAGCGGTAGGATTTGCCTATGGTGTTACCAGTCCGCTGCTTGGACTTATGGCCCGGGAGGGCTGGATTACGGTCGATTCCCAGGCCGTGTCGATTATGACGGTGCTGCTGTTCGGCGCGGGAACCGACTATTGCCTCTTCCTGATCTCGCGGTTCCGTCAGATGCTCAAAGTGGAAGAGAACAAAGGGCGCGCACTGCTTAGCGCGATTACCCATTCTTCCGGTGCGATTGCGATGAGCGGCTTCACGGTCGTGCTTGCGCTGTTTGCATTGCTGCTGGCGAAGTATGGAGCCTACCACCGCTTTGCGATTCCGTTCAGCGTATCCATTCTTATCATGGGTATCGCCAGCCTGACACTGGTGCCGGCACTGCTGGCAATCTTCGGGCGGATGTCGTTCTTCCCGTTTGTGCCGCGCACACCGCAGATGGAAGCGGAGCGCGCAAGAGCCAAAGGCAAACCGGTTCCAAAGCCCAAAACCCGCAAAAAGGGAATCGGCGGCCTGGTGGTCTCCCGTCCCTGGACGATTGTGGCGGTAACGATTATTGGTCTTGGCATTCTGGCTTCCTTCTCCAGCGGGATTAAATTCACCTATGATATTTTGTCTTCTTTTCCGAAGGATATGGAGTCCCGGCAAGGCTTTGATCTGATCGGCACACAATTCTCCCCCGGGGAGCTGGCTCCGGCCAAGCTCATCATTGATACACAAGGACAAGTAAGCGGAGAGGATTTCAAGGCCGTTTTGGGCGGGATATCCTATATAGATACGGTGTCCGACCCGCAGCAGGGTGCGGTTAATAAGGATATTGTAGGCTTTGATATTGAGTTCAAGAGCAATCCGTATTCACTTGAGGCAATGAGCCATATTCCGGTACTGCTGGAAACAGCTGAGCAGGCGCTGGCTGAATCAGGCCTGGATCATGCGGAAGACAGTGTATGGATCAGCGGGCAGACGGCAACCCAGTACGATACCAAAGAGCTGGGTGAACGCGATACCGACCTGATCATACCGGTGGTTATCGGATTGATTACCCTGCTGCTGCTGATCTATTTGCGGTCGGTGACGGCAACCGTCTACCTGGTGGCAACCGTCATTCTGTCCTTCTTCTCGGCCCTTGGGCTCGGCTGGATTATTATTCATTATCTACTGGGCGCCGATGCGATTCAGGGATCGATTCCGCTGTATTCCTTCGTCTTCCTGGTTGCACTCGGTGAGGATTATAATATCTTCATGATCTCTAACATCTGGAAGAAGCGCAGACGGATGCCGCTCAAGCAGGCGATTGCCGAAGGGGTTAATGAAACCGGATCGGTCATTACCTCCGCCGGGCTAATCCTGGCAGGAACCTTCGCTGTCCTTGCCAGCCTGCCGATTCAAGTGCTGGTGCAGTTTGGCATCATTACCGCGATCGGGGTGCTGCTAGACACCTTCATTGTCCGGCCGTTTCTGGTGCCGGCGATCACCGTGCTTTTTGGCCGCCTGGCGTTCTGGCCCGGCAAGCATCAGGAACTGGAGAAACCGCTGCCTGCGGGCGCCGATGATCATTATTAAGGCTGCTGCTTAAGCCTGAACAACAAACAGGGATGCCTTCGCTTAGACCCTAAGGTCTAAGGCTGGCATCCCTGTTCCTGTATAACCTGCTGCGATATGCAGGGGGATATTATTGCTCCGGCTGGCGGCTGATCACAAGCTCGTATTTGTCGAGCGAAGCGCCCAGGATGACTTCATTTCCGCCTGCTCCGCGGTGTGATTCGCGGAAGGAGGGGCTGGCTGTCCAGCCCTTGAACGCTTCCTCATTCTCCCATACGGTGCAGACTTTCAGCTCTTCCACGCCTTCTTTGGCGGCGCTGTGCCATACTTCCAGCCGGACAAAGCCGGGCATGGCCTGTACACCGCTTGCCCCGCCAAAACGCTGGGCCAGGGTTGCCCCGTGGCCTTCCTTGACCTTTATTGTATTGGTGACGACCAGCATATTAGCAGTTCCCCCTCAAAGTCAAAGTATCGTGAAAATAACAGCTAAGCCAAGCTCATTTATTGCGGATTGGTCGTCCAGATGCCTGCGGTCTTCAGGAATACGCGATCCGGCAGCTTCAGTGCCGCTAAGGCCAGTTCGGCTACATCCTCCGGCTGCATCATCCGGTCTTCATCGCCGATCTTGAGGCCGGCATTTTCGGCCAGACCCGTATTAACCGTGCTTGGCGTCAGCGCCACGACCCGGATATTGTGCTTGCGCACCTCCTGGGCGAGTGCTTCAGTCATGCCCATGAGGGCAAATTTGGAGGCACAGTAGGCCGAACCGGTGGCAAAACCGCGTTCACCGGCTGTGGAGGAAATGTTGATGATGTTACCGCTGCTGCGCTCAATCATGGCTGGCAGAGCTGCACGGGTTACATAGTAGGTACCGAACAGGTTGACCTCCATATGCTTCTCCCAGTCAGCCGGATCCATCTCCAGGAAAGTACCGAATTTGGCGATCCCGGCATTATTAATCAGTGCATCGAAGGCGCCAAGCTCATGCTGCAGCGAGACAACGGCCCGCTCCGCCTCTTCACGTACAGAAATATCGGCTACAGCAATGCTTACCTTGACATCATAGACTTCGGTCAAGGCTGATTTCAGTGCCTCCAGATCCGCAGATGTTCTGGAGATCAGGCCCAGGTTTGCGCCCTCCTTGGCTAATGCCATCGCTAATGCTTTGCCGATTCCTTTGCCGGCACCTGTGATCACAATGCTTTTTCCTCTTAAATCCATGACTTTTCTTCACGCTCCCTATCGCTCTATTATTGAGGTTCCTTTACAACCCTATTATACCTGAGTGGAAGCGGACAATCACTTTTCCGGCGTAAGCTTCGTAAGCGGCACTGTAGCCGGGCCTTCCAGCACCTTACCCTCATAGGAGAAGCGGGAGCCGTGACAAGGGCAGTCCCAGGAACGTTCGCCGTTATTCCACTCGCATTCACAGCCCATATGGGTGCAGGTCCGGTCCACCAGATGCAGCTGGCCTTCAGGGTCACGGTAAGCACCGACGCGTTTGCCGTCATGAAAGACAACCGCGCCCTCATCCGGCTCCAGATCGCTTGTCTTTTTGCGGACAATCTCCACCTTGCCGGCTACCAGCTCTTTGGCGACATTGGCATTCTGCACAATGAAGTTTTTGATGCCGGGGTTCGCTTTGAAGCGGGAAGGATCGTACAGACTGCTGTATGGATTCGTCTTCCCCTGAATCTGATCCGTGATCATACGTGCAGCCAGTGTCCCGCTGGTCATCCCCCATTTGCCGTAGCCGGTGGCGATATAGATTTCTTCATCTTCTGCTGCCCGTCCGATGTAAGGGACTCTATCCAGTGTAACGAGGTCCTGTGCTGACCAGCGGAAGGGAATTTGCTTAATCCCCAGCAATTCTCCGGCGAACAGCTCCAGCTTCTCATAGTGGCCAAAGGTGCAGATCCCCTGTCCGGTCTTGTGGTTCTCTCCGCCGACAATCACAAGTCTCTTGTCGCCCCATTCCACGGCACGCAGAGAACGTGTAGGATTTCCGGCGCTGAGGTACATGCCGCCCTCAAAGTCCGTTTCCGGCTCGATTGCCAGAGCGTAGGAACGGTCAGCATGCAGGCGTGTGAAGTATAGCCCGCCTCCGTCATAGAACGGGAAATGGGAGGCGGAGATGGCATGACGGCAGCGGATTTGATGCTCGCTGCCTTCGGTGTACAGCGTGAGGCGGTCGCCTTTGTCCACCTTTTCGCCAATCGTGGTGTGCTCGTAGACAACGCCGCCTTTGTCGAGGACAGCCTGCAGCATCCCCTTAAGGTACTCCAGAGGATGGAAACGTGCCTGCCCTGCCAGCTTAATGGCTCCTCCGGCCATCAGCGGGAGCGGGACATAGTCCAGCCATTCTCCCGGCAGACCCAGCTTCTCGTAAGCCTTGAACTCCTTTTCCAGCTGCTTCAGCGTTTTTTCGTCTCCCTGATCGGCATAAAGATAGGCGGACTCACGATGAATTCCGCAGGACAGATCCAGCTCTCCGGCTGTGGCAAGGATCCACTCCAGCGATTCACTATGAGATTGGAAGTAAGCCCGCGCCTGCTCCTCACCGAAATGACTCAGCAGATCATGATAGATCATCCCGTGCTGGGCAGTGATCTTGGCAGTGGTAAATCCGGTAGTTCCCGTAAGAATCTCTCCTGCTTCCAGCAGGGTGACCTTATAGCCTGCTTTACTAAGGAGATAGGCCGCCGTAATCCCCGTTATTCCCGCGCCTACGATTGCCACATCAGTAACATGGTCTTCCGCAAGCCTCGGAAAGGAAGGCAGTTCAGTCGTACCTCTCCATAACGATTCCGGAAATTGGGGAAGACCTTGTGAGTTCATGTTCGGTGTATTCATTATCCGATCCCTCCATATGCAAGATTTCATTTCATTTATTACCACATTACTGTTAAAAGAAACCTGACAGTGCCATGTGCATGAAATAAGAACTGCTGTGCCCAAATAAGGTTCAGCTTCGGGAGAATCCGGCAGAGGAGGATAAAGATGCCCGTGCAGCAGATAGTGGAGAAAATATCCGTGGAATGGATCAAATGACAGTTCGACCATTTTGCGGACCTGGATGAAAGAATGCTGACGGCGCCTTCCGGGAAGGCAGGCTTACTGTATATCAAAAGCATCACCGACCCGCAGATCATCAACCGGAGTATTATTGCGCCCTTTTATGAGATAGATAATCCGGCGGTCTATTCAGAGTATCTGAGATACTATCCCGGCAGCGAAGAGGGCAAGACAGGAAAGCAGGTATTGGAGCTGATGCTGAGCGGTTATGCCTGTGTCCACGTAGAGGGAGAATTATGCTTCTTCGATGCCCTGAAGGCGGAGAGCAGAAGTGTTAGTGAGAACATGACGGAAAGTGTGACACAGGGTCCATCTGATGCGCTGACCGAAAACCTGGCAGTGAACCTGAATCTGATCCGCCGGCGCTATCAATCCGCTGAACTCAAAATGGAATCGATGGTGATCGGAAATATTTCAAGAACCAAGGTGGCCATCCTGTACGATGACAGCCGGGTGAACCATCAGGTGCTGGACGAGCTGCGGGAAAGGCTTGGGACACTGAGAATAGATATTTTGCAGGCATCAGGAGAACTTGAGAAATATATCAGAAGTGACAAGCTGCATATCTTTCCAAAAACAGGGAATCCACTATGGAGCCCGTCACTGGAATAACAGCACGGAATTGCGGGATTGGGAGAGGTGGTATCTACGGCTGAAGTTTCAGGTGGAAGCTGCCGTGGGGGTGAAATATTCTGGAATGATCAGATAGGCGGACGAATGGATTGACGCTGGGGTGTTCAGGATTTATACTTGATCTAAAAATAAGTTAAAGGATGATA
>NZ_LN831199.1:233548-241618 GCF_001368795.1 Paenibacillus ihuae | reverse complement strand
TTCAGGATTTATACTTGATCTAAAAATAAGTTAAAGGATGATAAAGATGAGAACCCTGAATTTGACCTCACAGCGGCAAGCCGTTTATGATATCGTCCGTAATTCGCATGACCATCCGACTGCCGCAGAAGTGATGAACCGGCTGGTAGAGCAGGGACATAACCTGGCCTACGGCACGGTGTATAACTCGCTGCGTTATCTTACAGATAAACAGATGATCCGTGAGCTGAAGCTGGGTGAGGCCGCCAGCAGATACGATGCCCGCCTGGACGATCACCAGCATATCCTTTGCGATGTCTGCGGTGCTGTGGATGAAGTAATGACCCATGTGCCGGAGGAATGGATGAATACAGTGGCTGAGGAAACCGGATATACCATTTCCCATGCCCATGTAGTATTCGGAGGCGTATGCACGGCCTGTAAGAATAAAATTGTAAATTAAGGGCTGGACAGGACCTGCAATATTCAGGGCGGCTGCAAGAAAAGGTTAAATATATAACAAAAGACCGTTTTCATTTGAACGGTCTTTTTTTGCTCTTCTATCAAAATTCTCAGATGTTATAGGATTATAAGAATAAATAATGCTCAAAAAAAGGGATTTAACGTGCGATATATAATTATATATATCCTAGTACTAAATCATTCATACTTAAGACCCAGACGAAAGAGAGCGTGAATCCCATGAATAAAAAATTCCACATAAACATCCGTATGAAGCTTATTCTTACATACCTGCTTGTCCTGCTGGTTCCCAGCATCATTATCGGCTGGCAGACCTATCAATCCGCCAGCAGCAGGGTAGAAGGACAACTGATGAATAATGCTGCGGAGAGCGTAGCGGCAGTCAATGAGATCATCAATGCCAACATCCAGTCTAAAATAAACGATATCAATTATTTCGCTGCACAGCTTACAGCAGAGGCGGTCAATGCAGAATCGGGAGGAGCCCCGGCTGATATTACTGCCCGATTGAAGGAATATGCTGCACTGCATCCGGATGTACTTGATATTTATGTTGGAACGAGCCGGGCCAGTACGTTACATGCTTCTGAGGCTAAGCTTCCGGACGGGTATGATCCGCGCAAGCAGAATTCCTATATCAGTGCCCTTAAGCACGGCCAGGGTATCGTAATCTCTCCGGCCTTTGAGACAGTAAATAAGGAGACGGCGATCGCTATCTCGGCTGTGCTTGAAGGGGGGGATGGCGTGGTGGCGCTCGACCTTGATCTGTCGGCCCTGGCTGATCTGACCAGTATTAAAGTAGGCGAGCAGGGTTATATATTTATTGTCGACAGCAGCAAAAAGTACCTTGTACATCCTACTGAGACGCTAGGGCAGGAATCCACAGAGGAATTTGTGAAGAAGATGTTCGAATCCGAATCCGGCTCCTTTAATTATGTCTACAAGGATTTACATAAAAAAATGACGTATAAGCTGAATGATCTAACCGGCTGGAGAATCGGGGGTACCATCAGTAAAAGTGAAGTATCCAGCGCGACATCCGACATCCGCAATACCGCCATTCTTGTGATCGGCATCTCAGTCTTGCTGGCACTGGTACTGATCTACTTCAATGTAGAGTCTATCCTGCGGCCGCTTAACAGGCTCCGCAAAGCTACCGCGGTCATTGCGAAGGGAGATCTTTCAGAGGATATTGGAATCTTCCGCCGGGATGAGCTCGGTATGCTCGCCGACAACTTCCGGTCAATGGTCGCGAGCCTTCGTGAAATGATTATCGGTGTGCAGGAGATGACCGACGATGTGTCCTCTTCTGCTGAAGAGCTTGCAGCCGGCGCTGAGCAGACAACCAGAGCCATCGAGCATGTCACTCTGGCGATTCAGGAAGTAGCGGCGGGTACAGAACGCCAGGCGGACAGTGTGGAAAAGGGAATGGAGAGCACAGCAGCCACAGCTGGTGAGGTTCAGAACATTTCCGGTTTCATGGAGCAGGTCTCGGCAATGATGGACAAGACGTCGCAGTCTGCTTCCGAGGGCAACGATTCGGTAATCAGTGTGGTGGACAAAATCAATGGCATTCATGAGACCGTGGAGGAGCTGGGCGGGGTAATCGATAAACTAAATGAGCGCACGGAGCAGATTCACGGCATTGTCGGCGTAATCACGGGAATTTCGCGGCAGACCAATCTGCTCGCACTGAACGCTTCCATCGAAGCCGCACGTGCGGGTGAGCAGGGGCGCGGTTTCGCAGTGGTCGCTTCTGAAGTACGCAAGCTGGCGGAAGAATCGGAGAAATCGGCCCGGCAGATCTCTGAGCAGATCTTCTCCATTAACGAAGAGATGAAGCAGGCAACAGTGACGATGGAAAGCGCGAAGAGCAAGGTGTCGGACGGCATCCTGGCCGTGGATACCACCGGCCGTTCGTTCTCACGGATCCGCAGGGCAGTTAAAGGTGCAGCGGAAAAAATTGAAGCGATGGACGGGGCCGTTCGCTCCCTGACTTCCGAAGCCGTAAGCATGGAACGGGCAATCGGCGAGATTGGCGGCATTTCCAGGGAGGCTGCCGGCAATACAGAGACGATCTCTGCAGCTGCTCAGGAACAGCTCGCGGCCGTGGAGGAAATCTCCTCTTCGACGATGAACCTGAGCCATCTGGCGGAAGAGCTGCAGAAGCTGGTGGGCCGCTTCAAGCTTTATCCTGAGCAGGCAGGGTCCGCTGCAGTTCAGGTCAAGTCTGAGGATACCGGCAGCGCTTCCTGACCGGGAATTACCCGGCAGCACTTTTCTTTTCCCGCCCTTTGCAAGTATACTGATAAACAATAATGCAGGGTTACGAGGGGGAGAAGAGTTCATGGCAGAGCAATTAAAGGGGATTACTGTCGCTCTGGCAGGTCCGCGCAAATCAGAGGAAATGGCCAGGCTTGTGGAGAATATGGGCGGCACGGCAGTGTATCGTCCGGCCCAGGGTACGGTATTTCTGGATGACGAGGCGCTGCGTCAAGGACTGACCGCCTGGACCTTACAGCCGCCGGATTGGGTCATTCTGACAACAGGAATGGGGCTGGACGCGATATTCGGCATGGCTGAGAATATGGGGATCGCCAGCCGGTTTCTGGAGATTCTCGCCGGTTCACCTATTGCTGCGCGGGGCTACAAAACAGTCAATGCCCTGAAGAAACGCGGACTTGTCCCGGCTGTCCGTGATGACGACGGAAGCACCAGCGGGCTGATCCGCGGGCTGCAGGAATTCGATTTGCAGGGCAAAGAGATCGTGCTGCAGCTGCATGGAGAATCAGCCCCCAGGCTCACAGCCTGGCTGGAAGCGTCCGGAGCAAGGGTCCGTGAGGTGCAGCCTTACCGCCATACCCCGCCGGAGCCGGGAGCGTTGGATTTGCTGCTGGCCGACATCCTGGAGAGCAAGGTAGATGCCGTAGCTTTTACCAGTGCGCCGCAATTCCGCTTCCTGTCCGGGCACGCACGGGAGCAGGGTAAGCTGGAAGAAATGGTACAGGCCTTCGAACATGGAGTGCTGGCCGTTTCTGTAGGGAAGATCACTTCCCAAGCCCTATTAGAGGAAGGCGTGCAAAGGATCGTGATGCCCGAACATGAACGGATGGGGAGTATGTTCGTTGAACTGGGGCGTTATGTAGCCGCGAGGCGCTGAGTCAGGCGAAGAAATTCATTCCCGCCCCTGGGCGGGTTTTGTTTTTGCCTGAGCATGGACATCCGGAGCAGTTTTACTTAGAATAGTAGCAACATGTGCGACGTTTTTAAACCGAAGAACCTTGAAGGAGGATACCTATGGACAAGAGAAAATGCCTGCTGCTGGGCGATTATACCCATCCCCGCTTCCACCCGCTGCAGGGCGTGGACAAACAAATCAGCGAAATTCTGAATGACCTGCTGACCGTACAATGCTCAGAGAATAAAAAGCTGCTGCTCGGAGAGCATTTAGCCGGCTATGATCTTTGCATTTCCTATAATGAGTTGTGGAACGAGACGGTTTCTCCCCAGCAGACCGCAGGTCTGCTTAGTTATGTGAGCGGAGGGGGAGGACTCATTGTTATGCATACCGGCATATCACTGGCCAAACGCTATGAGCTGGCCCAGCTGATCGGCGGCAGATTTACCGGCCATCCGCCGTATACCTCCCTGAACTTTAAAGTACAGGAGCATGATATTACCGAGGGCATGGAGGACTTTCAGCTGGATGAGGAGCCGTACCGCTTTGAATTCGATCCGTTTACAGAAAAAACCATCCTGCTTGAATATGAGGCGGACGGCGAAACGTACCCGGCAGCGTGGTGTCACAGTTACGGGCAGGGACGCGTAGTGTTCCTGATGCCCGGTCATCATGAGCCCTCCTTCCGCCATCCTGCAGTCCGTGAATTAATTCTGCGGGCGGCAACTTGGGCAGCCCGCATTCCCAGATAACTTCATTTTGTCATTAAACCTGCCCCTTGCAGCCTGAATTTTGTGAAATAGGCCGACAAGGGGTATACTTTATCCATAACTGGAATCTTTGGGAGGAAAGTGCCATGAGTGATCTGTTCAAAAAAGCAATCTCTTTAGGAGTAGGCCTCACCATTGTCAGCAAAGAGAAGGTCGAGAAGGCAGTAGATGAGCTGGTTAAACGCGGGGAGCTCGCTCCCTCAGAGTCCAAAGCGCTTGTTGACCGGCTGGTGGAACGCGGCGAAGAAGAACGCGGTGCGTTCAAGACCGCCGTACAGGAGCAGGTTCAGCGTGTGCTCAAGGAGCTGAAGGTTCCTGCACAGAGCGATGTTACTGAACTCGAGACACGGATTGCCGCACTTGAGCGGCGTGTAGCCGAGCTGGAGGGCACCTCTCCCCAGGAGGATACTATCACGGATACGCGTACGGATTAAATGGCAGTTCGAATCAGACATGCCGGGCGGTACCGGACCATTGCCATGGCGCTAATGCGTCATGGCTTCGGCTATATGGTGGAGGAGCTGGGGCTCTACCATCTGCTGTCATTACCGCGCCGGATTATGACGCAGGAGATTCATACGAGTCTGACAGTAGGAGAGCGCATACGCCGCGTGCTGGAGGATTTAGGACCGACCTTTGTGAAGTTAGGCCAGCTCGCCAGCACCCGTTCCGATTTGCTGCCCGAGCCCATTATAGCGGAGCTGGTCAAGCTGCAGGATAATGTGCCGCCGTTTTCGGCGGAGACGGCGCGGAGTATTGTCGAGCAGGAGCTGGATCAGCCGCTTGATGAAATTTTTCAAAGGTTTGAGGATACCCCTATCGCTGCGGCTTCGATTGGCCAGGTGCACCGGGCCGTGCTGCACGGCGGCCAGAGCGTAGCGGTTAAGATACAGCGTCCGGGTGTGACGCGCACGATGAACCGGGATCTGGAAATTCTTCAGGATTTAAGCGCCTTGGCCGAAAGACGGCTGGACTGGGCGAAGCAATATGGACTGACCCGGATGGTGGAGGAATTCTCACGCTCCCTGCTGGCCGAGCTGGATTACGCCCAGGAGGGCCGCAATGCCGAGCGCATTGCCGGCCAGCAGCCGGAGCAAGCTAAGGCCAAGGTTGTAATTCCCGCGATCTATTGGGACTACAGCTCGGCCAGGGTGCTGACCATGGAATTCGTCAGCGGGATTACACTGAACCGCCGGGAGGAGCTGCTGGGGCGGGGGATGAAGCTGAAGACCATTGCGCAGCAGCTGGTAGAGATGATGCTGGACCAGATCTTTATTCACGGATTTTTTCATGCCGATCCCCATCCCGGCAATGTGATGCTGCTGGAGAACGGCAAGCTGGCACTGATTGATTTCGGGATGGTCGGGCGGCTCAGTGAAGAGATGAAGGACAGCCTGTCTGCGCTGGTCATTGCGCTGATGCGCAGGAATACCGATTCGATGGTGCGGGCGATTTTGCGTCTGGGGGTTATTCCCGAGAATGCCGACCGTGCCGCGCTGCGGGATGATATGGACCGGATGAGGGAGTCCTATTATGACATCCCGTTCAATCAGGTGAGTATCGGCAAGGCGCTGAACGATTTGTTCGGCATTGCCCGTAAGCACAGGCTGGTCATTCCGCCGGACCTGGCGATGCTTGGCAAAACGATGCTGACGCTGGAGGGGATTGTGGCGAATCTGGACCCTTCCTTCAGTATTGTGCAGATGGCTGAGCCCTTTGGCAGGCAGCTGGTGAAGCAGCGCTTCAGCAGCAGCCGGGTGCAGCGCAAGCTGCTCGGCGGTGTCGCTGATCTGGCTGAAAGCCTGGTGGAGCTGCCTTCACAGGCCCGCCAGCTGTCAGCGCTGATCAGCAGCGGCAAACTGAAGGTGGAAGTGGTGGTTCCCGAGCTGAAGGATCTGGAGCATAAGTTCAGCCGGGTCGGCAACCGCCTGTCATTCAGCATTGTGCTGCTTGCCTTCAGCATCATTATGGCCGGGCTGATTATCGGCTCATCGCTGCGCGGCGAGCCTTCTGTGCTGTGGGATTTCCCCACCGTGGAGATCGGTTCAGTCATAGCGCTGCTGATGGTGATCTGGCTGCTGCTGTCGATTTTTAAATCGGGCAGATTCTAGATACAATGGAGCCCGTAATAATTATTCTCGCGCAGTTACACACAAATGCCCTGATATCAAGTACAATAAGAAGGATAACTTTCTAAGCTTACTGTTTCCGTGCGCCAAAAGCCGGACAGACTATTGTATAGAGTGTAATGGAACGCAAAAGGAGTGCCGTCATGTATGTCCGGTGGATCGCTGCTGCCCTAGAAACCGAACTTTGACCGCACACCTGCAGGGCAAGAGGCGGCAAATGGGACGGAAGGACCTGGGTAGACGGGTTCTTCCGCTTTTGTTTGCCCCTTAATGAGGGAATATGAACGTACATTACTCCGAACATGGATGCCTATAAGTTATGTAAGCAGAATAAATCCAAGAATTTAGTGAGGTGGAGCAATTGTCAGGTTTTAAGGGATTAGGAGTTTCTGAGGTATTAACTGATCTGCTAAAAGGACAAGGCATCGTCAAGCCGACGCCGGTCCAGGAAGAATCTATTCCGCCGCTGGTGCAGGGTCTGGACGTCATTGCCAGAGCAAAGACAGGTACCGGGAAGACACTGGCCTTCCTGTTGCCGATTATGGACAAGATCCGCGTAGAGGCGGCTTATCCGCAGGCGCTGATTCTGGCGCCGACGCGCGAGCTGGCACTGCAGATTACCGAAGAGGCGCGCAAGCTGGCGCGTCATACGGGTGTGAAGATTCTGGCGGTATACGGCGGGCAGGATGTAGAGAAACAGCTGCGCAAGCTGGAAGGCGGCAGACATCTGATTATCGGTACGCCGGGAAGAGTGCTTGATCATATGCGCCGCGAGACGCTGGATCTGAACGGAGTGAAGATGCTCGTCCTCGATGAAGCAGACCAGATGCTGCATATGGGCTTCCTGGAGGATGTGGAGACGATTATCACGGCTGTGCCTTACCGCCGTCAGACAATGCTTTTCTCTGCGACGATGCCGGATCCGATCAAACGTCTGGCTGCGAATTATATGAAGGAGCCGCTAGATATCATCATCAAGAGCGGCTCGCCGATCCCGCTGGACAATATCCGCCAGCAGGTCGTTGAATGCTCAGACCGCAATAAGGAAGAAGCGCTGCAGGCACTAATTGAGCGGGACCGTCCGTACCTTGCGATTATTTTCTGCCGGACCAAGCGCCGGGTTTCGAAGCTGAACGAAGCGCTGCAGGCAGCCGGCTACGACTGTGACGAGCTGCACGGTGATCTGTCCCAGGGCAAGCGTGAAGCGGTCATGAAGCGGTTCCGCGATGCCAAGCTGCAGCTTCTGGTTGCAACGGACGTTGCCGCCCGGGGTCTTGACGTTGAAGGCATTACCCATGTTTTCAACTATGACCTGCCGCTGGATGCGGACAGCTATATCCACCGGATCGGCCGGACCGGCCGGGCCGGCGGCGAAGGCCTGGCGATCACCCTCGCCTCGCCGCGTGAATACAACCTGCTCGATCTGATCGAGCACGGGATTTCCCAGCAGCTGGACCGCCGCCGCTACGAGAAGGATGAATTCGGCGTAGGCGAATTCACCGCTGTGCAGGGCGGCGGCTCCCCGCGGGGC
>NZ_LN831199.1:216694-233522 GCF_001368795.1 Paenibacillus ihuae | reverse complement strand
GGCCGCGGCGGGCGCGGCCAGGGACGCAGCGGCGGAGCGCCGCGTGCGGAAGCCGGTGCACGCCTTGGCGGACGCGCACGCGGCAAGGAAGCAGGCAGCTGGGACGCGCCTGCTGAGAACCGCGGCCGCAAGGAAGCGGCCGGGGGCAAGCGCAGCGCTTATGGCGCAGCTGCGCCTAGAGGCGGGGAATCCGCCGGCAAAAGCGCGGCGAAGCCAAGACCGGGCGGCGGCTACGGCAGCTTCGACCCCCGCAGTAACAGCGCGGCTGCAGGCTCTGCAGCCGGAGCGAAAGCCGCCGGCCAGCGCGGCGGCAGAGGGGCCGCCGGTTCAGGTGGCGGCCCGAGCAGCGGCTACAGCACCAATGTAGCCCGTGGCGCGGAAGCCGGCGGGTTCAGCTACGGCGCCTCCAAAGGTGCCGGCTCCGGCAGCGGCTACAATCCGGGCGGGGCTCAGGCCAGCCCTAAGCATAGAGCCAATGTGGCCCGCAGTAATGAGGCAGGTGCCTGGAGCTCATCTGCACCGGCTCCTAAGGGCGGCGGTTCACGCGGCGGCTCCAAGGGCGGCAAAGGCGGCTTCGGCTCGGGCGGACGCAGCGGCGGAAGCGGCAGCCAGTCCCGTGGCGGCAGCCGCGGCAAGAACGCCGGCGGCTCACGCGGCGGACGCGGCTCATCCAGATAAAGGCACTGGAGTTCATCCTTAAAAACTTGTTACCATAGGACGGCCGGCCTCCTGGCTGGCGTTCTGTGGTAACATTTTTTTTCGTCTTCCTTCAGGCGCGGGAAGTTATTTAAGAATTTGAAACATTTTGGACGCAAAGCTTGTCTATAATGTACATGTACAGCATGAAGCATTCATAACTTACTTGAGAGGAAGCAACAGCATATGTCTAGGACTGTCAAAATCGTTATCTTGTTTATCGCCGTGATTGCCGTGGGCTGGGGGATCGGTAAATACACCTCCCCTTCTCCATCGGCTTCCATAGAAGAAGGCGCGTCCGCAGGGGCGGGAAATGATCTTCAGGCTCCGCCAGACTCGTCGCCCGAGCCCTCGCCCCTCCCTTCGGCAGTAGCCTCGGATGCTCCGGAGGCATCGGATGCGGCCACAGGAAGCGAGCCTACCGCTGCACCTACGGACAAGCCGGACACTTCCGGCAATCAGGCTAGCGCTGAGCCTTCGCCGGCCGCAACCGCTAAGCCTGCAACTGCTAAGCCCACTGACGCGGGCAGCAGCGGTACAGGTGACCCTGCAGCGGAGCAGACTGCAGCTGAACCGGACAGTATGACTGTTATGGTTAACAAACAGTATCAGCTGCCGGACGGGTACAAGCCTGCGGATCTGGTGTATCCGGATGTGCCGTTTATTTTCTCGGAAAAGATTGAGAAGCGGATGATGCGCAAGACTGCAGCCGGGGCTCTGGAGCGGATGTTCGCAGGCGCGAAGAAGGACGGTGTCTATTTGGCGGGTGTGTCCGCCTACCGTTCTGAGAAGACGCAGACCACGCTGTTTAACAACTATGTAGCCAGAGACGGCGAAGAGAAGGCCCGCACGTACAGTGCAGTACCCGGCCACAGTGAGCATCAGACTGGCCTCGCGATTGACGTATCGGGCAGTGACGGCAAATGCGCCGCTGAGAGCTGCTTCGGGGGAACGAAGGAAGCCGACTGGCTGGCGGCCCACGCTGCCGAATACGGTTTATTATCCGCTATCCGGAAGGCAAGCAGGGGATTACCGGTTATATGTACGAGCCTTGGCACATCCGTTATGTAGGTCAGGATATTGCTAAAGAGATCGCTGCAAAAGGCATTACCCTGGAAGAATACTACGATGCCGTTCCGGTATCGAAATAAGAAGCAGGCGGTTCCGGATCACGGGCCGCCTGTTTTTTGTGTACGGCTGTGGCGGAAGCGGGTTAACGGGGGTCTGCAGGTGGTTCACCCCGGATACGGCTGGTTAAGTAGTGGGAAACCCTATTCTTGGAGAGCGGGAGGCGGTAATATGTCCGAACATAATCATGTGGTCAGCAAGGACGGAAATGTCAGTATTAACCGGGTGAATGATGCCCTGGAGCGGATTGAACCGCAACAGAAAGAGCGGATCTTGAATAACTTTGAGGACTTTAAAGGTTATTTGAGTAAGCGTATTCAACTGGCGCAAAAAATCGGACTGGACGAAGAACAGCTCGCTGTGGCAGCCGAAAAAATCGCTGATTATCTGGCCGCCCACGAAGAGCCGCGCAATAGTGAGGAGAAGCTCCTGCTGGAGCTGTGGAAGGTCGGCAGCAAAGAAGAAAGACACCGGCTGGCGCATATGCTCGTGAAGCTGGCACAGCAGTGAAGCATGGCCTGATTTTGTATTCATGTGCCTGCTTACGGTATGATATGGTGGACACATGAGGCCATGGAAAGGATGAAGAGCGAATGTCGATCTACAGTTTTGCCGGAGTGACCCCCTCGGGTAAGGAAGTGCCGCTTAAGGATTATGAAGGTAAAGTGCTGCTGATAGCCAACACAGCCAGCAAATGCGGACTTACACCGCAGTATGGTGATCTTCAGAAGCTTTACGAACAGTATGGAGATCAAGGACTTGTCGTTCTGGGCTTTCCCTGCAATCAATTCGCCGGCCAGGAGCCGGGCACGAGCGAGGAAGCCGAAGAATTCTGCCAGATCAACTATGGTGTTAAATTCCCTATCTTCGCCAAAATTGATGTAAACGGACCGGAAGCCAGCCCGCTGTTTCAATATTTGAAGGGTCAGCAGCCGGGTGAGGGTGAAAGCAGTGACATCCAGTGGAATTTCACCAAGTTTCTTGTAGACCGCAGCGGAAATGTGACCGCACGGGTGGAGCCGAAGGAGTCGCCGGAAACGATGAAGGGGCTTATTGAAGCTTTGCTGTAGCCTGCTGCTTATCCTGTTCATTCCCGAAGAAACGGATACCGTCCATATAAGGGCGGCTATGCCGTTTCTTTTTGTTTGGGGATCTGAAAGCTACACTAATGATACACAGTGAAAATAGTCCTTGAAACTTTTCAGGGACACTGTATTCTTTGAAAGAGGAACATTACCGCTCACGATGACGTTTGGGTATAAACAGGGAAGCTGAACAGGATAATAACGGCAGGAGGGTTTTTAAAACGTTATGAGGTTAATTACAGAGGTGGCATCGGCAGCAGGGATCAATGAGGAGCATTTGGAGCTTTACGGTAAATATAAAAGCAAGCTCGCCCCGTCCTTATGGGAGGAACTCAAGCATAAGCCGGATGGCAAGCTGGTACTGGTTACCGCAGTTAATCCTACCCCTGCAGGGGAAGGCAAGACGTTAACTACCATCGGGCTGGCCCAGGCGATGAATGCGGCAGGAGTTAAGACGGTAGCCGCGCTCCGCGAGCCTTCGCTCGGGCCATGCCTGGGGATGAAGGGTGGAGCTACCGGCGGCGGCAAGTCGCAGATTGTTCCGGCTGATGAGATCAATCTTCACTTTACAGGCGATATCCATGCGGTTACATCTGCGCATAATCTGCTGTCGGCGATGATTGATAACCATATTTTCCAGGGTAACCTTCTAGAGCTTGATCCGCAGCGCATCGTCTGGAAACGTGTCCTGGACATGAATGACCGGAGCCTGCGCAGCATTGTGACCGGGCTGGGAGACGGCAACGGTACGGTACGCGAGAGCGGATTCCAGATTACAACAGCTTCTGAGATCATGGCCGTACTCTGTCTGTGCGACGATCTTGCCGACCTGAAGCAGCGGCTGAGCCGGATGCTGGTCGGCTATGATATGCAGGGCCAGCCGGTAACGGCCAAGGATATCGGCGCGGTGGAGGCCATGACTGCGCTGCTGAAAGAAGCGGTGAAGCCTAATCTGGTGCAGACGCTGGAAGGAACGCCGGTGATTGTCCACGGCGGGCCTTTCGCCAACATCGCCCATGGTTGCAGCAGCGTCATCGGTACCCGCTATGCGCTCAAGCTGGGTGAGGTGGTCGTGACGGAAGCCGGCTTTGGAGCCGATCTGGGTGCAGAGAAATTCATGGATATCAAATGCCGCCAGGCGGGCCTTGCCCCTTCGGCAGCAGTACTCGTTGTTACGGTGAAATCGCTGAAGTACAACGGCGGTGTGCGCAAGGAAGAGCTGTATGCCGGCAACCGGGCTGCGCTGCTCTCGGGACTTGCGAACATGGAGCGCCATATTGAGAATCTTGGTAAATTCGGTGTGCCGGTACTGGTGGCGCTGAATCATTTTGAGGGCGATGCACCGGATGAAGTGAATGATGTGCTGGAAGCCTGCCGCCGCCTGGGTGTACCTGTTGCTGTCTCTAAAGTATGGGCAGAAGGCAGTGCGGGCGGGCAAGAGCTGGCAGCGGAACTGAAAAAGCTGCTGGGCAGTGATCAGGCCGTAAAGTTCGCTCCGCTGTATGAGGATCACCTGGATATTCCGTCCAAGATCAACAAAATCGTCACCGAAATCTATCACGGCTCAGGGGTAGCCTTCTCACCGGCGGCGAAGCGCAGTCTGGCTGTCATTGAGAAGCTTGGCCTGCAGCAGCTTCAGGTATGTATGGCCAAAACCCCGTATTCCTTCTCTGACCAGCCGAGACTGCTGGGCGCCCCTGAGGGCTTCACAATGGGTATCCGGGATATTACATTGTCGCTTGGTGCCGGCTTTGCTGTTGTGATTACGGGCAATATCGTCACCATGCCGGGACTTCCGGCCAAGCCGGCGGCTGAAGGGCTGCGGGTGGACGAAGACGGTGTACTTCACGGTCTGGAATAGTCTTAATATTATAGAGTGCATCTCCTGTAAACTCCCAGTGCCAAGCGAAATCTGCTTGGCACTGTTTTTATTCACAGCTGATTTCCCCTCCGCTTCCTCCTGCTCCCTGCTGTAAATGGACATAAACTGCACCCATCCGGAGAAACTAAGGCAATCGGAGCAGGGCACAGGCTGCAGCTAACGCGGCATCAGACGAACCCATTTGTGAACAATGTGAGAAAAATCACAATTATACTTGTAATGTGAGAAAAATCACAATATAATCAGTAAATAAAGTGAAATTAATCACAAATAAAAACAAATAAATATGCTTGCCAATTTGGAGGAGGAAGAAATCATGAAAGTAGCAGTCATTGGATGTACCCATGCCGGAACCGCCGCAATTGTTAATACCGCACAGCTTTACCCGGACGCCGAAATTACGGTTTACGAACGCAATGATAATATTTCCTTCTTGTCGTGCGGCATTGCTCTATATGTGGGTGGAGTTATTAAAGATCCGCAAGGCTTGTTCTATTCGTCACCGGAAAAGCTTGCTGAACTCGGTGTGACAACTAAAATGCGCCATGAGGTCATCAAGGTAGACACAGCCGGCAAAACACTGCGCGCCCGCAACTTGGCGACCGGTGAGGAATTCAATGATTCCTATGACAAGCTGATCATGACGACGGGTTCATGGCCGATTGTTCCGAAGCTGGACGGCATGGAGCTGGACGGCATTCTGCTCTCGAAGAACTATAACCATTCCAATACCATTATTGAAAGAGCACAGCAGGTCAACAGAATTACGGTTGTTGGTGCCGGATATATCGGTGTAGAGCTGGTAGAAGCTTTCCAGATGAACGGCAAGCAGGTGACGCTGATTGATGGCGAGGACCGCATCCTGAGTAAATATCTCGATGAGGAATTCACCACTCCGATCCAGAAGTCGCTTGAGGATCACGGTATTAAGCTGGCTCTCGGCGAAAAGGTCAGCTCGTTTACCGGAGAGAACGGTAAAGTAACCAAAGTGATTACAAGCAAAGGCGAGCATGAGACGGACCTGGTTATCCTCTGCATCGGTTTCCGTCCGAATACAGAGCTGCTTAAGGGACAGGTTGATATGCTACCTAATGGCGCCATCATGGTCAATGACTATATGCAGACCAGTGTGCCGGATGTCTTCGCTGCCGGTGACAGCTGTGCGATCCATTACAACCCGACCGGACAGCATGCCTATATCCCGCTGGCAACGAATGCCGTCCGTATGGGAACACTGGTCGCCCGTAATCTGGTGGAGAACACCATTCCTTACATGGGAACACAGGGAACTTCGGGAATCAAAATCTATGAAGATAACATCGCCGGCACCGGTCTGACTGAGGATGCAGCTAAGGCTGAAGGTATGGATGTAGAAAGTGTAATGATTACGGACAACTACCGTCCGGAATTTATGCCTACCTTTGAACAGGTGCAGTTGAAAGTGGTCTATGCCCGCGGTACCCGCCGGATTCTCGGTGCACAGATTATGTCCAAGATGGATCTGACCCAATCGATCAATACCGTGTCGGTTTGCATTCAGAACCGCATGACTGTGGACCAGCTGGCCTTCATTGATTTCTTCTTCCAGCCGCATTACAACAAGCCTTGGAACTTCCTCAATACAGCCGGCCTTCAGGCGCTGCCAAAAACTATCGAACGTAAAGAAACCGTAACTGTATAATAAAAAGCTGAAAACCGGAGCCCGCAGCTCCGGTTTTTTTGTGCTGTCTGCACGGACTCTGAAAAATTGCCCCCGTGTGTTTTTTATCCTATGCACCTTCTCCTTCCTAAGGTAAATTTGACATGTCAGTGAAAACTTTCACGATGTCTTTCTTGTGGTGACATTTATCACGTAAATGTGATTGGGATCACGCTACAATGGCATAAAGGAACAAATTTTAAGTAAATAGAAGGGGATAGGAATCATGGCTTATAACAAACCGCAGCAGATCGCCGAGGTCACGGTAGAGAACGGGATCAAGAAAGCCCACAACCCGCTTGCCGCTGTACTCATTCTCGGTTTTCTGGGAGGAGCGTTTATTGCGCTCGGATTTTTACTGGATATTCGCGTCATTGCCGGCGCGCCGAAGGAATGGGGCTCCATCGCTAACTTTATCGGGGCTTCCGTCTTTCCGGTAGGGCTTATTCTGGTGCTGCTGGCCGGAGGAGAGCTTCTGACAGGCAATATGATGGCGGTACCGCTGGCGTTCATGGCGAAGAAGATTTCGTTCTGGGAAGTGATCAAGAACCTCGTGCTGATTACGCTCAGCAATCTGGCAGGTGCATTGTTCGTTGCTTATTTCTTCGGTCACGTGGTCGGTCTTACTGCAGATGGAGTATATCTGGATAAACTGGTCGATATGGCCGAACATAAGATTGATGTAACCTTCCTGCAGGCTTTTGTCTCGGGGATTGGCTGTAACTGGCTGGTGGCACTGGCAGTATGGCTCTCCTACGGAGCGGATAATTTTAGCGGCAAAATTCTCGGGATCTGGTTCCCGACGATGGCCTTCGTAGCCATTGGCTTCCAGCACGTTGTAGCTAACATGTTCCTGATCCCTGCTGCTATATTCGAAGGACATTTCACCTGGGCCCAGTATTTCGGCAACTTTGTTCCGGTCTGGCTCGGCAATCTTACCGGGGGAGCCATTTTTGTAGGGGCAGCCTATTATATGGCTTATCTGCGCAAAACGCCTGCAGCTGTTCAAGCCGTAGAAGGCGTAGCCGCTTCCGGCGTGAAGAAACACGCTTAAGTTGCAAGCTCAGCCATCCTGAATTGAACTTATAAGATACGCTTACTGTCATAGACATTCCTTGTGCTTGTTTATCTCCAGTCCGCTTATGCGGAGTTTGGGGAGGAACGCTCAGGGAATGTCTTTTTTATATGGGGAAATATCTAATACGGACAACACAAAATTCGCCGTGCATATCCGACTCGGGGGAACGAAATCGGGCTCACGGCGAATAAATAGGGAGTGTTTCATATGCTCTATTACCCGGGGATTCTTAGAACGAAACAGGGCGTTTACAGCTATTTTCTTTACGCCCGGAAGAGCTGGGCTTACAATGAAAAGATAAGCTATATTATGAACTCAAGAGATCATCATACCCAATATAAAAGGGAGGGCTATTGCCTTGAAGCATAGCAAAGACGGCATATTTCCGGCGGTATGTCCACTGGATTGCCCAGACACCTGCGGACTGCTGGTGCATAAACAGGATGGGAAAATTGTAAAAGTAGAAGGTAATCCCGAGCATCCGGTGACCCGGGGAGCCATCTGCAATAAGGTGCGGAACATGGCGGAGCGCGTACACCATCCCGAGCGTCTGATGCATCCCCTCCGCCGCACCGGCCCGAAGGGCAGCGGAGCCTTCGAGCGGATCAGCTGGGATGAAGCAATTACGGAAATTGCCGGACGCTTCAAGCAGCTGTCACAGGAATACGGGCCGGAGAGCATCCTCCCGTACTATTTCTACGGCAATATGGGCGTGCTCAGCGTGGGCGGTATGGACCGGCGCTTCTTTAACAGGCTGGGCGCAAGCCGGCTGGATGCCAAAATCTGCAGCGCGGCCGGTACAGCCGGCTGGGTGTACACCATGGGAATGGACGGGGGAGCCAGCCCGGAGGACACGGTAAATGCCGATCTGATTATCGTCTGGGGCGGCAATATTGTGAGCACCAACATGCATCAGGTCGTATTCGCGGAGCAGGCGCGTAAGCGCGGGGCGAAGGTAGTAGTCATTGATGTGCACCGCAACCGGACAGCCCAGTGGGGGGACTGGTTCCTTCCGCTCTACCCCGGTACAGATACCGCACTCGCGCTGGGACTGATGCACATTCTGTTCCGGGACGGGCTGACGGACGATAGCTTTCTCGAAAAGTACACAGTAGGACATAAGGAACTGCGTGAGCAGGCGCTGGGCTACCCGCCGGAGCTGGTATCGCAGATTACAGGCGTGGCTGTGCAGGATATCGAACAGCTTGCCAAGCTGTATGGCGAAGCGAAGGTTCCGTATATCCATATCGGCAACGGTCTGCAGCATCACGACAATGGCGGGATGAATGTCCGCAGCATCGCCTGTCTGCCGGCGCTGGTCGGCGCGTGGCTGAAGCCGGGCGGCGGGGCGATCAAGTCCAACGGCGCCTATTCCTCGACCAACGCCCGGGCGCTGGCCCGTCCCGATTTGCGGAGCAATCCGCGGGCGCGCAGCATTAATATGAACCGGATCGGCGAGGCCCTGGAGCTGAAAGAACAGCCGATTATGAGCCTGTTCGTCTATTGCAGCAATCCGCTTGTGGTTGCCCCTAATGCTGATAAGGTAAAGGCAGGCTTTGCCCGTGAGGACCTGTTCACGGTTGTGCATGATCTGTTTATGACCGACACGGCGCTGTATGCCGATATCGTGCTGCCGGCCACCTCGACCTTTGAGAATACGGATTTATTCGGCTCTTACTGGCATCATTATATGCAGCTTCAGGAGCCGATACTGGAGAAGCAGGGGGAGTGCAAAAGCAATGTGGAGCTTTTCTCACTGCTGGGACAGGCTATGGGCTTTGACCCGGAAATCTTCGGCCAGTCCGAGCTTGAGATGATCCGTGAGACGCTTGACCATCCCCGCAATCCGTATATGAACGGGGTTACGCTGGAACGGCTAATGGCGGAGCGGTTCGTCAAGCTGGACATGACGCCCAAAGAGCATTATCTGGAGAACCTGCCCACCCCTTCGGGCAAAATTGAACTTTATTCCCAAGCAATGGAGCAGGCAGGCTTGCCTCCGCTGCCTCAGTATACCCCGCTGAAGGAAGGGTATGACGGGATGCGGCGTCCGGAGCAGGGAGCAGCGTATCCGCTGATGTTCATCTCCCCGCCGAACCATAATTTCCTGAATTCGACGTTCGGCAATGTAGACAAGCATAAGAAGATGGAGAAAAAACCGGCACTGCAGATTCATCCGGAGGATGCGGCGGCACGGGATATTGCAGACGGTGATGATATTACCGTGTATAACGGCAGAGGTATCGTAGAACTCACGGCTATGGTTACTGAGAAAATGCTGCCAGGTACAGTGATCAGCCAGGGGCTGTGGTGGGAAGGCCAGGGAACAAGGCAGCGGGTGAATGTGCTTACGCCGGACCGGCTGAGCGACATGGACGGCGGGGCGACTTTTTTCTCGGCCACCGTTGAAGTCAAGAAGCGGGAGCAGGCCTTTGTTTCACCCGGTTCTATGCAACTTTAGATTAAGAAACATCAAACGTTCTGTGTTCGAGTGACGCGTCATAACGTCAATGCATAAGCTTGCCCTTCACCCTGTTTTGGGCGGATACTGGATGGAATTAAGACATATATGTAACAGGGGATGAAAGACAAGTCATGAAGTTTCTGCAAGACTATCCGAAGGAAGTCAAAGTATTTTTGATCGCAAGTCTCGTCAATGCGACCGGCAGTGCACTCATGTGGCCGCTTGTAACGATGTATGTATTCGATGAGCTGGGGCGCAGCATGAAGGATGCTGCACTCGTTATTGTTATTCAATCGCTTGGGGGAATCGCCGGACAATTGCTGGGCGGCTCGCTCTATCATAAGGTAGGTGTGAAACAGCTGATTGTCGGCGGTCTGGCCATGAATGCCCTCGCTTTGTTCGCCCTGCCTGCGGCAAGCGGAAACTGGCATATGTTCATGGTGGTTATGGGTCTCGTGGGTCTGTTTAACTCCATGTCGCAGCCTGCGATTCAGGCCTTTGTCGGCTTCCGCTTTGCAGAGCGGCGCGGGGAGCTTTTCAATGTAATCTATGTTGCGAATAATATCGGGGTGGCGCTGGGCACCGGGCTCAGCGGGGTGCTGGCTGATCTTTCCTATAAGCTGAGCTTTGTGATGAACGGGCTAACCTCGGCTATATTCGCTGTGTTTTTCCTGGTTTATCTGCGGAAAATCGGCAATGCTCCGGCTCATAATGAACTGCAGCAGAGGTCCCGCCACCGGGACCAGTCAGGCTGGAAGCTGATGGGGAATACCCGGATCTATTTGTATATGGCGCTTGGCTCCATGTTCCTCCTGCTTGGCAACTCGGTCTGGAATACAGGCGTATCGCCGTTTATTATTTCGGAGGGCTGGTCCAAAAGCCTTTACAGCTTTCTATGGACGCTCAACGGTATCCTGATCTTTGCCGCCCAGCCGCTGGTCAGCCTCATCAAACGCTGGTTTGCCGGAACTTCAACCGCCCAGATGACGGCAAGTGCCGTGTTCTATTTGAGCGGATACGCAGTTATTCTATTAATGCCGAGCTATCCCGGCATGGTGCTGGCAACGCTGGGCGAGATGCTGATTTCACCGGCAACCCCGGCTTTTATCTCGGATTATGCCGGCCGGAATGCCCCATTCTATTTGGGGCTCAGCGGGGGCATCGGTGCAGCCGGCAGAGTCATCGGGCCGTATCTAATGGGCAGCCTGTATGATACCGGCGGGCTTGCGCCCACCGCCTGGCTCGCCTGCGGAATGGCAGTATTGGCGGTAGGCTTCTTTATCGTCCATGCATATGTCAACCGTTCAGCCCGTACACTGGAACAAAATACGGTATAATGGATGCAAATGGAATGAACTTGCGGGATAAGAACCTAGAGATTTTTTAAAGGTAAGGCAAGGGGTGGAAGAGCTATGCAACAAGTCAATGGAGGCCAGCTTACGATCCGGCCCTCCGAAATCAAGGATGCCCGGGAGCTGATCGTGTTGGACAACATGATCTGGACGGAGGATACGACGCCGGGCCCTTTGATGTGGCGTTCGCGTGAGGATTATCTGCTGCATGCGCCTCCAGGCTCCCAGCTGGTCGCCCTGCAGGAAGGGGTGCTTTGCGGATATGTCGGCTTTGGCTGTCCGAGCGGCATGGAGAGCAACCGGCATGTGTGTGAGGTGAATATCGCCGTGCATCGGCGGTTTCAGCGGCAGGGCATTGGCGGCATGCTGATCGAAGCTATCAAACGTCATGCGGCAGCGCACGGAATCCGCAAGCTTCGTCTGCGGGTGCTGTCGAGTAATGAGCCGGCCTTAGCCTTTTACCGCAAATGCGGGTTTCACGAGGAGGGCCGGCTGAAGGATGAGTTCTATCTCAGCGGACATTATGTGGATGAAGTCTTTATGTGCTGTATGCTGACAGGAGGGAATGAAGATGGAAGTCATTTCGCTTAATGTGGGTAAGCCGGTAAAGGTGGACTACCGCGGTAAGCCGCTGGAGACAGGGATTTACAAGCTGCCTGCGATGGGGCCGGTTCGTCTGCATACCGGGGGTTTCGACGGGGATGGACAGGCTGATCTGGTCAACCACGGCGGTCCGGACAAGGCGGTTTGTGTGTATCCGGTTGAGCATTATGCTTACTGGGAGGAGCAGCTTGGCAAGAAGCTGGAGAATTCAGCCTTTGGCGAGAATCTTACAGTCCGCGGACTGCTGGAGACTGAGGTCTGCATCGGGGATGTATACGAGATTGGCTCCTGCCTGCTGCAGGTCAGCCAGCCCCGGTTCCCATGCTTCAAGCTTTCTCAGAAGCATGGTCCTGCCGATATGCCGGCCAAGGTGCTGGCTACGGGGTACAGCGGCTTCTATTTCCGGGTACTGCGTGAAGGCATGATTGCTGCGGGTGACGCGATCGTTAAGCGGGAGTCCGGTGCAGGCAGCTTTCCGGTCAGACGGGTACTGTACCTGATGGAGCACGGGCGTACGGACCGATCCGACTTGCCCGAACTCTCGGAGCTGGAAACCCTGTCTTTGGTAACCCGGGAAAAGTTTCGGCGATGGCTGAGTGCAGAAGAGGGTTAGGACAGAGGCAGCTGATTCCTAAGGTCTGTCAGGAAGTCAAAATGCCTGGAGTGACAAAGCCTCCAGGCATTTTTTTGTGCGCTGCTCAGCCGAGCAGCTTCCACTCGCTGCGCAGCAGGCCGTATACGGCGTGGTTCACATAGCCGCCCGGCAGCTTTTCAGCCTGGCGCAGGACACCTTCGAACACAAAGCCGAGCCGCTCGGGGATCGCCCGGCTGGATTTATTGCCGGTCGCACAGCGGATTTCGATACGGTTCAGCTCCATTTCCAGCAGGGCGTAATCAATGAAGACCCGGCAGGCGCTGGTCATATAGCCATAGTCCTCGTAGCCTTCCCCCAGCCAGTAGCCAATGCCGACCGAACGGCTCTGCCAGTCGATCTGATGATAGCCGATAATGCCGGCCAGCTCATCCCGGACCCATAGTCCGGCGGTGAAGCCGCCATTTTCGCTGCCTTGCTTGACGGCATTTTGAATAAATGATGCGATATGGGATTGTTCGGTTACTCCGTCGACCCATGGCAGCCATTGCCGCAGCCGCAGCCGCGAGCGTTCGACCAGGGCGAACATCTGGCGGGCATGCTCCGGCATCAGCAGCTTCAGCACAAGCTCATCATCTATCACATAATTAAACATGCGGCTGCCTCCTTGTACGGCACAAGGCCGGTATGGTGCTTAACGCTTTTTCCATTCGAGGGCGTAAATGTCCTCCTCCAGTGACTGCATCCGCTGTATTGCCAGGGTGCGGCAGTCGCTGAGCGCGCCGTTATAGATTGCCGGTCCCAGCTCCTTCAGGAAGAATTCCAGCAGGTTATCCGCAGCTAGATGGCCGATCGTCTCTCCGCGTTCGGCTTCGAAGTAGGCACAGATATTCTCTGTAATCAGGTCGCGCTGCTCTTTAGGCAGCTTAATTGGCTTCATTGTTATAAGTCCCCCTTTTGCTTTATGATTTCCATGCTACTCTATCGCCTTGAGGGAAGTCAAAGGGCTATCCGGGATGGCTTAATTCCCCATTTCATTGATCATTCTACGGTTAACGGGTATATTAATAGGAAACATGTTCATACAAGGAAGAAGTAATATTACAGAACGAGAGGTTGATAGCTGTGGAGAACCGTGGAACACCCTCCAATTTCATCAAGAATGTCATTACCGAAGATTTGAGCTCAGGTAAAGTAAAGGAAGTGGTCACCCGCTTTCCGCCGGAGCCGAACGGTTATTTACATATCGGACATGCCAAGGCGATCTGGATTAACTTTACACTGGCTGATGAATTCGGCGGCAAGACCAATTTGCGCTTCGACGACACGAACCCGCTGAAAGAGGATACGGAATATGTAAATTCTATTCAGGAGGACGTGAAGTGGCTCGGTTACGAATGGGATGAGCTGCGGTTTGCTTCTGATTATTTCGGGGAAATGTACGAACGGGCCGAACTGCTGATCCAGAAGGGCAAAGCCTATGTGGATGACCTCTCAGCCGATCAAATCCGTGAGCTTCGCGGCACATTAACTGAGCCCGGCAAGAACAGCCCTTACCGCGAGCGCAGCGCCGAAGAGAGCCTGGATCTGTTCCGGCGCATGCGTGCAGGTGAGTTCAAGGACGGCGAGAAGGTGCTGCGCGCCAAGATTGATATGGCTTCGCCTAATATCAATCTGCGTGATCCGGTGATTTACCGGATTTCGCACTCCCACCACCATAATACAGGCGATGCCTGGTGCATCTATCCGATGTATACCTTCGCACATCCGCTGGAGGATGCCATTGAAAGTGTGACCCACTCCCTGTGCTCCCTGGAGTTCGAGGATCAGCGCCCGTTCTATGACTGGGTTATTGCTGAATGCGAGATGCCGGCTGTGCCGCATCAATACGAATTCGGCCGCCTGAACCTCGCCCAGACGGTAACAAGCAAACGCAAGCTGAAGCTGCTCGTGGATGAAGGCCATGTGGACGGCTGGGATGATCCCCGCATGCCGACCATTTCCGGATTGCGCCGCCGGGGATATACTCCGGAAGCCATCCGCAGCTTCGTGCATGAGACCGGTATTTCCAAAAGCCAGGGCCTTGTGGATCTGCAGATGCTGGAGCATTTCATCCGTGAGGATCTGAAGCTGACCGTGCCCCGGACGATGGCTGTGCTGCGGCCGCTGAAGGTGGTTATCACGAATTATCCGGAAGGCCAGACGGAATATTTTGAGATTGAGAATAATGTGGAGAATCCCGAAATGGGCAACCGCCAGATTCCATTCTCCCGGGAAATCTATATTGAGCGTGATGATTTCATGGAGATTCCGCCGAACAAATATTTCCGCCTGTTCCCGGGCAACGAAGTGCGCCTGAAGAATGCTTATTTCATCAAGTGCAACGAGTTCATTAAAGATGAGAACGGTGAAGTTGTGGAGCTGCACTGCACGTATGATCCGGAGACGCGGAGCGGCAGCGGATTTACCGGCCGTAAAGTCAAGGGTACCCTGCACTGGGTAGATGCCAGCCAAGCCGTTCCGGCGGAATTCCGACTCTACGAGCCGCTGATTTCTGCTGAAGAAGCCGATGCGGAGGCCGACGTTGAAGGTCTTGAGCCATCCGCCGACAAGCCGGAGCCAAGCTTCCTGGATCAGCTCAACCCGAAATCCATCGAGATCCTGCAGGGCTTCGTGGAACCTGGGCTGAAGGACAGCGTACCACAGGACAAGTTCCAATTCTTCCGCCACGGTTACTTCAACGTGGACAGTAAATATTCGGCCCCTGGACATCCCGTGTTCAATCTGGTCGTTTCGCTAAAAAGCTCGTTCCAGCCCGCTAAATAAGTCTGAATAACTTAGAGGCTTTCTCTCCATTTATAAATGGCGGAGACAGCCTCTTTGTTTGATCTCAGCATGTGTTCTGGCCTCGAACTGCGGTGGAAGCGGCGGTATAGGTGCCTCTCATAACGCCGACTAGCCCACTATCCGCAAAATCGGAGGTATTAGTACCTCTCATACTGCTGAGTAGCCCACTATTCTGCGGGATCAGAGGTATAAGTGCGTCTGATTCGGCGAGCTGGCCCACTATCCACGAAATCAGAGGTATAAGTGCCTCTCATACTGCCGAGTAGCTCAGTTTCCACGAAATCGGAGGTATTAGTACCTCTCATACTGCTGAGTAACCCACTATCCGCAAAATCAGAGGTATAAGTGCCTCTCATACCGCCGCCTAGCCCAATTTCCACGAAATCGGAGGTATTAGTACCTCTCATACTGCTGAGTAACCCAGTCTCCACGAAATGAGAGGTATAAGTGCCTCTCATACTGCTGAGTAGCCCACTATTCCGCGAAATCAGAGGTATTAGTAGCTCTGATCCGCGGAATATCTACAAATTACCATATCTCATTATCCAATAATGAGTGAATATACTCATACCGGCAGATCCTATTACTGCCTTCGGCCGGTACGGGTCTGAATTTCCCCTTTTCACACAGCTGCTTCATGAATTTTCTTATTGTACGCGGATTGACTCCAAGCTCCTTCACCAGATCAACAGGGCGAATCAACCCGTTAGAGCGTGCCGCCATGCGCAGAATATCCCTTTCCAGCCTTGTATACTGACTCCTCTCACCATCCGCATTCTTCAGCAAATATGGAATTAACAAAGACTTAAACAGGGATATTGTCAGCTCCGGTGTGGATTCCAGATCATCGTACGGAACCGAGACAACACGATATCCGGCGATTTGCAGATACGTTTCCCGATTTAACTCCTGCCGGTACCGGGTCCGGTCCGTATGCTGCACATGGGGCCCATAGCCTTTTATCTCGACGGCAAACTTCACTTGACCCGGTTTCCACACCAAATCAACAAAATATGGCCGCCCCCGCCAATCCGCAACCTCATATTCAGGGTGCAGATCGTCCAAATGACCGAAAATGGGCCACCATACCCGCTCCACAAACATTCTTTCTCCATGACCATGCCCGCGCTCCAGCCGGTCCAGGCGTTCTCCGGTTCTCATTTTCTTGTGATATGCGAGCCACTTTTGATGTTCTTCTGCAAACCCCATCCTCATTAGCCTCCTCTATACAAATACAAATATAATAATAAAAAGTCCCGCACCCCAATGAAGCATGGAGTACGGGACGTTCTTCGTCCGTTTTTTTTGATTATAGGCCTCAGCGTTTACCGGGTCAATGACATCCGGCCAGCTATGATGTGCTGTGTTTTGTTTTGTTTCATTCTGTCCAGCTCGGCACAAT
>NZ_LN831199.1:213271-216668 GCF_001368795.1 Paenibacillus ihuae | reverse complement strand
TGCCGGAGGCCGGTAGCCGCCGCGGCTGACGAACAGGCCCATTATGCCGAAGCCGAGTGTTCCGATGAAGGTAAGGAATACACCGGACTGATACATGCTTTGCGCCCCGAGGTTCTGGTACAGCCATCCGCCCAGCACGCCGCCAAGAATGCCGGAAATTCCGCTCCAGGTCAGGGTGTAAAGGGCCTGTCCCGAAGAACGGTACGGCCTCGGGACGAGCAGCATCGTGAGCTGTGTGCCGACATAGAAGAATCCGCCGAAGGTAATGCAGTGCAGAATCTGGATCATGGCTACCTGAAGCGGCGTTGTCGATCCGGCCATCAGCCACCAGCGTACAAGGAACAAGGCGCTTACCGCGGCCAGCAAGCCGAGCAGCACAGAAATTTGGCGTTTCAGGAAGCGGTCGCACAGCACGAGTACTCCTACTTCAAGTATGGCGGAGAGGAATACGGCAAGTCCGATCATGGTTTTGCTTCCGCCAAGCTCCGTGATGTACAGCGACACAAAGGTGTTGTTCATCGTATTGGGGATGGACACCAGGATGCCGAAGAAGATAAAGCACAGAAAGAACGGATTATAAAAAATTTGCCGGAAGCCCTTGAACGGCAGCGGGGCAATCCCGATCGAGTGGTTCAGCCTCGGCAGCGCAACCAGTGCGAGCATCGCCAAACAGAGCAGTGCCGCGAACAGATAGGACAGCACGGAAACACCTGCCCATTCGATCACCGGGCCGGCCAGAATCGCGGTCAGCGCCCAGCCGAGCGATCCCCACAGCCGGAAGGAGCTGAAACGGTGATTGGTGCCTTCGATATAGCTGAGAATCATCGTGTTGCTCTGGGCGAACAGCGGGCCCTGAAAGAAGTAAAAGAAAAGAATGGAGATATAAATCATCTCATATGTATGCGCCTGAAACACAAGCTGCGATAAGACCAGGGTTCCTGTCAGCATGACAAGGACGATCCGCCGGATATTCTGATACTTGTCACTCCAAATGCCCCAGAACGGGTTGGCCACAATGGAAACCAGCGCGCCTACGGACATCAGGCTTCCGATCTCAACCTTGTTCATTCCGACATCCTGCAGGTAGAGCGGAAAGAAGCTGGTAAAGAGCACAACAGTCCCGTACACAAAGAAGTTAAACCATTTCAGAGAGGTGAACGATTGCTGCTTATTAAAATTCTCCCGCAAATTTGGCACTCCTTTCCCGCCAGATGCCTTACATTTATTAGCAGCACCATAGAATAGGCCGCTTCTATCACTGTAACATTTGTTGAAAAGGGATACAAACCAAGTTTTTGGACGCTTTTCTGCCAGGGAGTCTAATCGTCTAATTACAGCTCCCTGCAGCCTTTGATGTCCGCTGGAAAGAGGCATTAGACTACGATCTGTTTTCATACACCAAAGTCTGATACGATAACCCTAGATGGGATTGCTAAAGATTGGACCGTTTTAGAATATACAAAATTCCAGCAGGAGGACAGGATGCCACAGTATACGGGAATTCTTTTGACAGGAGGGGCCTCGAGGCGGATGGGCCGTGACAAAGCGCTGCTTGAGCTTGATGGAAGACCCGTGATTGCCAGGCTGGCAGACGAGCTTTCAAGTCTGGCCGGCAGCACGGTCATTGCCTGCGGCCCACGGGAGCGGCGGGAGTACAGCTTCCTCGGATTGCCGCAGATTGCAGATGAATATCAGGGCTGCGGCCCCCTGGCCGGACTGCATGCAGCGCTTACCCATTCTCAGAATGAATGGAATCTGGTCGCGGCTTGTGATCTGCCGTTTGCTTCTGCGGAGTTCCTGCAGTATATACTCCGCTATCATGCACAGGCTTATTCGCAGGGCAGCGCAACAGCGGGCGGCCATGGGGCGGATGCTGCTGTTGCTGTATCCTGCCAAGGCCGGGTACAGCCCCTGCTCGGACTGTACCATAAGCGGGCGCTTCCGGCACTCAAAGCCGCACTTAGCGCCGGAAATTTCAAGGTGATGGACTTTCTTGAGACGCTGGATGTTCTCTATGTGCCGGAATCCGGCTTTTCGTCATTCCCGCCGGCTCCTTCCCCTTTGTACAATATGAACACACCGGAGGATTATGCCGCTGCTGCCTTGCTGGCGCATCGTCCCGCAAACGGGTAGTATTTTCGGATATCCGTTTAACTTCAGTTTAAATTGCAAGCTTATTATAGTGGCCAGGCGGAGAAACGTGAATATAGCTCCCAAAGATTAATCCGCCAGAAAAGAGGAATTCCGATGGAGAACACTAAATCCCCGCAGAAACGGCAGGGTGCGGCGATGAAGCCGTTCCTGAAGCTGCTGCATCAGACGAAACCTTCCTACGGCCTGCTCACGCTCGCTGTGCTGCTCAGTATGATCTCAACCCTGGTTGGCCTTGTCATCCCTATGTTCACTAAGAATCTGGTTGACGGCTTCTCCATTTCGTCGATCAGCAAGCTGCAGATTGCCGGAATAGCTGGTGCTTTTATCGCCCAGACGATTGCCGGGGGTGTCTCGATCTATTTGCTGAACTATGTGGGGCAGAAGACCGTAGCTGCGCTGCGCGACCGGCTATGGCGCAAGTTCCTCGTCCTGCCGGTGTCCTATTTCAACGATAACCGCACCGGCGAAAGCGTCAGCCGGATGACGAATGATACCGGGATTCTCAAAACCCTCATCTCAGAGCATCTGGCCAGTCTGTTCACCGGCGTCATTTCGATTGTCGGCTCGATTTCCGTGCTGCTGTACCTGAACTGGAAAATGACGCTGGTGCTGTTCACGGTGCTTCCGTTATCCGCACTTATTCTTGTCCCGCTGGGCCGGCAGATGTATAAGATTTCTAAAGGAACGCAGGATGAAACGGCTTCTTTTACCGCTACGCTTAGCGGGGTACTCTCGGAAATCCGGCTGGTGAAATCCTCCGGGGCGGAACAGCGGGAATATGAGGCGGGACGGACCGGAATTATGAATCTGCTCTCTTTTGGCATCCGGGAGGGAAAAATCAGCGCGATGATCAGTCCGCTCGTCTCCTTCGTGTTCATGATGCTGCTGGTGGTGATTATCGGCTACGGAGGGATGCAGGTATCTTCGGGTGCCTTGACCGCAGGGGAACTGGTCGCTTTTATCTTGTATCTGATCCAGATTGTAATGCCGCTGACCCAGCTGACCCAGTTCTTTACCCAAATCCAGAAGGCCAAAGGCGCTTCGGAACGGATCATTGAAACGCTGACAGTGGAAGAGGAGGTATACGAAGGGGCAGAGGAAGCTGCTCAGGTGGAAGCTCCTATTATTGTAGAAGACCTAAGCTTTGGATATAAGTCGGGAGAGCAGGTGCTGAATAAGGTCAGCTTTACGATGCAGCCTGGCCAGGTTACAGCGATTGTCGGCCCGAGCGGCGGACGGAAAA
>NZ_LN831199.1:211386-213245 GCF_001368795.1 Paenibacillus ihuae | reverse complement strand
AAAACCACTTTATTTTCAATGCTGGAGCGGTTCTATCAACCGGATCATGGTGTTATTAAACTGGGCAGTAAGCCTGTAACCACGTTCTCACTGCGTTCCTGGCGGAAGCTGATCGGGTACGTCTCCCAGGAAAGTCCGCTGCTCGCCGGCACGATTGCGGATAATCTAGGCTACGGGCTGGACCGGGAGGTTAGTGAGGCGGAAATGCGCCGCGCAGCGGAGATGGCTTATGCCGACAAGTTCATTGAGGAGCTGCCGGACGGATACCAGACCGATGTCGGCGAACGTGGCGTGAAGCTGTCCGGGGGTCAACGCCAGCGGATTGCCATTGCCCGGGCGCTGCTGCGTGATCCGCAGATTCTGATGCTGGATGAGGCGACCTCTAGCCTGGACAGCCAGTCCGAGGCAGTGGTACAGAAGGCCCTGTCGAATCTGATGAAAGGCCGGACGACGATTGTCATTGCCCACCGGCTGGCAACAGTTGTGAACGCGGATCAGATTGTTTTTATGGAAAAAGGCCGGATTACCGGCAGAGGCACTCATGAAGAACTGCTGCGCAGTCATGAGCTGTACCGTGAATTCGCGGCGCAGCAGCTGCAAATGAACACACCGGAGCCGGAGGGCGGCCAGGCAGAGGAGGTATCAGCTGATCATGCCCAAAATTCTGGTGGTAGACGACGATCCGCATATCCGCGAATTGGTGGAAGTCTTTCTGAGAGCTGAGGGAATCGACGAAGTATACAGTGCTTCTGATGGCGTGGAGGCAATGAGGCTGCTAGAGGATAAAAGTGCAGATTTGGCCATTATTGATGTAATGATGCCGAAGATGGACGGCTGGGAGCTGTGCCGCGAGCTGCGCAGACGTTATGATTTTCCGATTCTGATGCTGACGGCCAAAGGGGAGACTTCGCAGATCGTCAAAGGCTTTGAGCTGGGCACGGATGATTATCTGGTCAAGCCGTTTGAGCCGCTGGTGCTGATCGCCAGAGTAAGGGCGCTGCTGAAGCGGTATCAGATTTCCGCCGCGCAGAGCGTCATGGTCGGGCGGTTACGGATGAACCGCAAAACCTATGAGGTGTCTTCGGAGCTGGGCGAGCTCACCCTGCCGCTTAAGGAATTCGAACTGCTGTTTAAATTGGCCAGCTATCCCGGCCAGACGCTCACGCGCGACCGGCTGATCGAAGAAATCTGGGGTTATGATTTCGAGGGCAACGAACGGACGCTGGATGTGCATGTGGGGCGGCTGCGCGAGCGGTTTCCCCGGGAAACCTGCGGCTTCACCATCCGCACGCTCCGCGGGCTGGGCTACCGCCTGGAGGTGGACAAATAGATGAGGGATAGCAGAGCCGGGGAGATTTTAAGAGCGATTATGGGAATCCTCATGGTGCTCACAGGCTTCTATCTTTCCTGGAACGGCGGGTATTTCGGGCTGAGGCTGCTGGAGAAGCATTTTAACTGGTCCCTTACGCCGTATAAGTCCCAGCTGGTGACAATGGTGCTGCAGTTTCTCATTCTATTCCTGCTGGCCGGAACCGCAGCGCTGATCGGACGCCTGAGAGGGGATGAAAGAGCTTTTTATATCCCGATCATTACCGCGATGCGGCAAATCTCCAAGGGGAATTTCAAGGTAGAGCTGGAGAACAGCAGACGCTACGGGCAATTCGGCAGCATCGTGGAGGGGATTAATGAAATGGCCAGCGAACTGAGCCGGATGGAGATCATGCGCCAGGATTTCATCTCCAATGTCTCGCATGAGATCCAGTCACCGCTGACCTCCATCCGCGGCTTCGCCCGCGCGCTCCAGAACGAGGGGCTGAGTGCAGAGAACAGGCGGCATTATCTGGACATTATCGAAGCGG
>NZ_LN831199.1:209641-211360 GCF_001368795.1 Paenibacillus ihuae | reverse complement strand
CAGGCGGCATTATCTGGACATTATCGAAGCGGAGGCCAGCCGCCTGTCGGGACTCAGTGACAACCTGCTGAAGCTGTCTCTACTTGAGGCGGGCAGCTTTCCGTTCGAAGCAAAGCCCTACCGGCTGGATAAGCAGCTGCGTGAGATGGTTCTCGCCTCCGAGCCGCAGTGGCTGGACAAGGATATCGAAGTGGAGGCTGAGCTTGAGGAGACGGTGGTCTATGCCGTTCAGGATCTCATGAGCCAGGTGTGGACCAATCTGCTGCATAACAGCATCAAATTCACTCCGCAGGGCGGGCGGATTGCTGTCCGGCTCCAGACGCTGGAGCAAGGGATCGAGGTGGAGATCCGGGACAGCGGAATCGGCATCACCGGGGAGGAGCTGCCGCGGATTTTTGAGCGTTTCTATAAAGTAGATAAGGCCAGGAGCGCAAGCGGAGGCGGAAGCGGGCTGGGACTGTCACTGGTGAAGAAAATTGTCGATCTCCACGAAGGTAGCATAAACGTAACAAGCCGCCCCGGTGAGGGTACGGCTTTTGTAGTCCGGCTTCCGCAGCAGCTTAAATAGTACGTTACAAGACATCAAACGACCCATAGGGTGCAGTGCCAACCCTATGATTGTCGGTTGATGTTTTGTTTGATAATGCCAGCTAAAGCCGGTAAGCCGCATCTTAGCTCTTCGGGCGATGCATAGGCGTAAGACAGCCGTAGATGCCGGCTGTCCCCGCGGTCGTACAGATCCCCGGTATTCAGCAGCAGTCCGGCCTGAAGCGCTGCCGTAAAGAGCCGGCGAAGCGGCATCGGCTGGTGCAGCGAGAGCCAGATATAGAAGCCTCCGGCCGGAATGCTCCATGTGGCCAGCTCTGTGAAATGGGCCTGCAGCAGCTGCCGCATGAATTCACGCCGCTCGCGCAGCTTACCGCGCAGCACCGTAAGATGCTCCTCGTGATAACCCCCATCAAGCCATCGTGCAGCGGCGAGCTGTGACAGGGAGCTTGCGCCGTAATCGGTCTGCATCTTAATGTCTGCGAGCCGGCGGATGACCGGCTCCGGGCCGACGATCCAGCCGATGCGCAGGCCCGGACTGGCTGCTTTGGAGAGTGTGCCCAGATGCAGCACTCTTCCTTCACGGTCGAGTGCCTTCAGCGGCGGTGGCGGCGGGGAATCAAGCCACAGCTCCTGATAAGCTCCGTCTTCGAGAATGGGCAGTCCAAGCTCGCCTGTTATCTTCATGACCGCCTGCCGCCGCTCTCGATCCATGACAATCCCCGTAGGATTATGGAAGCTTGGAATGGTATAGAGCATTGCCGCCTTAGTACGCAAGGCTTCCGCTGCTATGCGCCCGGTAAGCAAACCGCCCTGATCCATAGGCAGGCCGCTGAATTTCACGCCTGCAGACTGAAAGGCGTGAATGGAATACAGGTAGGACGGCTTCTCAAGCAGGATGGTCGAGCCGCGGGGCAGCAGGCCCAGCGCGATCAGCTGCAGGCCCTGGAGCGCGCCGGAGGTAATCAGAATGGAGGCGGGGTCCGCCGCAATTCCGCTTTTGAGCAGCTCGCGGCTTACGGAGCGGCGGAGGGAGGGGCTGCCTAGCGGCTCCTCATAGGACAGCGGCGGCAGCGGCCGGGCGGCGAGCTCAGCCAGCACCCGGGTCATGGCCGCCCCGGGCAGCAGCCCGGGCGCAGGCTCACCGGTGCCGAGCCGGATCAGGCCCGGCTC
>NZ_LN831199.1:198082-209615 GCF_001368795.1 Paenibacillus ihuae | reverse complement strand
CCCGGCTCATACTCCAGCCGGTTGATAGCCTGTACTGCAGGCAGATTGGGGTAGTGGGTTCCCTCCTCCAAGTAGTCATTCCAATTGCCGAAAGGCTTAGCGCCTTCAGCCTTCCCGTCAGCCTGCACAGCGGTGACCCGGGTTCCGCCGCCGCGTCTGCCTTCAATGAGTCCCCGTTCAGCCAGTACCCCCAGCGCAGTTACTAAAGTGCTGCGGTTGACACCAAGCTGACGGCAGAGCTCGCGCTGCGGGGCCAGCCTCATGCCTGGAGGCCAGGCCCCACTGCTGATTTTGGCCATGAGGAAGGCGGAAATTTGCCTGTGCAGCGGCAGGGGCGAAGCCGGATCGGGCACCCATTCTCTCTGTGTATCCGCAAGCGGGGAAGTTGAAGCCGGATGGTTTAACGGATGTTCAGGTCTCAATGAACAGGCTCCTTTTTGGTAAGATAAATAACAGGTCCGCTACCGGACACTTATAACCGGAGTATATCATGCATTGAAGGCATTTCAGAATTTGGCTGGGTGTTTCCCCGGAGTTTGGATGGTTACCGGAACAAAGATGCTGGTGTAAGATCAGTACTGCCGCGGAAGGCTGAAGCTGACCGTGCACCAGTTAGACATACAGCGCAGATGGAAGGGAAGCCGGAAGGATGATACAAGCAATAGTACACGGAATAATCTTGGCCTTTGGACTGATTTTACCACTGGGCGTACAGAATATATTTGTTTTCAACCAGGGAGTGTTGCATCCCCGGTTTCGCACTGTACTGCCTGTGGTTATAACCGCGGCTCTGTGTGATACGCTACTCATCGGTGCTGCTGTCGGGGGGGTCTCACTGCTGCTTCTGACACTGGAATGGCTGACACCTGTTGTTTACGGAGCGGGGGTTCTTTTCCTGCTGTTCATGGGCTGGCAGATATGGTCGGCTGCTCCGGCTGCAGGGAACATGAAACAGCTCTCTCCTAGAGGGCAGATTGGCTATGCCTTGTCCGTATCCCTGTTGAACCCGCATGCCCTGCTGGACACAGTGGGTGTCATCGGTACAGGCTCCCTCGGCTATGAGGGTGTGGAGCGCTGGGGGTTCGCCGCAGCAACCGCTGGAGTGTCCTGGGTATGGTTCCTGGGCTTGGCGGCAGCGGGAAGGATGCTTGGTCAGGCGGATACTTCAGGCAGGCTGATCCGGCTGATGAATCAGGGGTCGGCCTTGCTGATTTGGGCCATTGCGATCTATATGAGTCTTCAGTTATGGAGAACATTGTAGGCGTGGATGGCACTGGGACAATGAAATAATCATTCACAAACAGCTCCCCTCCTGATGCAGGAGGGGAGCTGTTTGTTCTGTATATATACCAGCGCTATCCGCCGATCTGCGACATGCGCCGCGCGGTCGGAGTATGGCTCTGCGCCTTTTTCTCCAGCGCCAGCGCCATCTCGTGATTATGGGGCTTGTTGCCGAGCGCCTGGCGGAATAACGCCTGCACGGCGGCAGGGTCCTGAACGAGTGGACGGACATTGTATTCATCCGCCCAGTACAGGCAGGCCTTGATATGGCCGTCAGCCGTCAGCCGCAGCCGGTTGCAGTTGTCGCAGAAATGCTCGCTGACCGGATGGATCAGCCCGAAGGTGCCGCGTGCCCCGACGACACGCCGGTTCTGCGAAGGGCCGTTGCCCGAAGGCATGTCTGCTTCCTCTGTCTCCCAGCCTGCAGCGGTGCATGCCTCAACGACGGTCTCCAGCGGCAGATAAGTCTGCCGCCAGGAGTCGCTTGCGCTGCCGATCGGCATGTACTCGATGAAGCGCACGTTCAGCGGGCTGTTCAGGGTGAGTGAGATGAAATCCTTGATCTCATCATCATTAATGCCTTTCATCAGCACGACATTCAGCTTGATCGGAGAGAGTCCGGCAGCCTCGGCGGCCTCGATGCCCTTCAGCACCTTGGCGACATCACCGCCGCGCGTAATCATCGAGAAGCGGTCCTGCTTCAGTGAGTCCAGGCTGATGTTCACCCGTGACAGTCCTGCCTGCTTCAGGAGTAGGGCTTTGGCGGGAAGCATCAGGCCGTTGGTGGTCAGCGATATATCATCAATGCCCGGGATAGCGGCAATCATGGCTACAAGCTGCTCAAGATCCTTGCGGACCAGCGGTTCTCCGCCAGTGAGCCGCACCTTGCTCAGCCCGAGCGGCGCCAGCGCCTTCACTACAGCGGTAATTTCCTCATAGCTCATAATCTCGTCCTGCGGCTGGAATTGCATTCCCTCCGCCGGCATACAATAAATGCAGCGCAGGTTGCAGCGGTCGGTAACCGAAATGCGGATATAGTCATGTAAACGTCCAAAAGGGTCCGTCAGCGGTTCCATAGGCCTCTCCCTTCTATTGTTGCATTTTTATTTAAATTTTAAAGATTACCATGGCTCCCGTCAATCTAATAACCATCTAAATAATAGGGGACAGAAGCAGAAAGGCACAGTCTAATTTTGACAGAAGTACGACAATTTAAGTTATTGGTCATAGAATGCTCACTGAAAGCGCTTAACATTTTCGATATAATAAAGGTGCCCAAGAATAAGGGCTTGGCGATGATGTTGACCTTATGCGAAAGAATACAGCTATGATACCGGAAGCGCGGCAGTTATTAAGCTCCTTAAAGGCTTGCGCCTCGGTCAAACCAATAGGGAGGTTTTACAAATGACGATACCAACTGTTCCAGCAATTGTCGTACCGGAGGTTTTTACCCGCTGGCTGGAGAGCCGGGGATTAATATATCAGATCTTAGTTGATTTTTACGGCCGGAAACCATCGCTTTCACTCGTTGCCCGGTGGAGCACCAACCGCCAAATGGCCATGGCTGCTGAAATGACGGAGGGTGGACGGGAATTGAAACGCTACCTGTGCAGTCAGAACCCGTCAGAGCTGCCGATGATCTGCGAGAAGGAGACCCTTGAGTACACCAGACTGATGAATGAGCGTCCGGTAAGCCTTTTTGTTGCACGCGAAGCAGCGCAGCTCGGCCGTGAGCAGGAGTTCTGCAATGTGCTCTCCGATGTCTATGCCTCGGCGGGGATTGTCTTCAAGAAATGCAGCGGGGAAGCGGATGACCATATTGCGATTGAGCTTGAATTCATGGCAGTGATGCATGAGCGGATGCTGTTTAACAGCTTCTCCATCCGCAGCGCCATGGAGCTGCTGGACATTCAGGAACGGTTCCTTGAAGAGCATTTGCTGAAATGGACACCGCAGTTCTGCAGCCGTTTTAATGCGGCGACGGACAGTCCGCTCTATCTTGGCCTCAGCCATATGCTTGAGGAATTCCTGCCGCAGGATCTGCAGATGCTGCGGGCCTGGAGAGCTTCACTGGAGAGCAGCACGGCAACGATGGCCTAAGCCTGAGGAGATTTCTAAGCTGGTCCGCACAGTTTCATCCAGAACACAAAACCCAAAAGGCGCCCTTCCACTTATGGAAAGGCGCCTTTTTTGAAATTATAAGAATTACTAGAAGTTACTCCTCAACCCGTTTGCTGCGGAATTTCATCAGGAATTCGTAGACCACCGGCACAACTACGAGTGTCAGCAGGGTGGAGCTGACCAGACCGCCGATAACGGTCACGCCCAGACCCCTGGAGATAATGCCGGCGCTGTTCTCCAGCCCGCTTACCAGCGGGAGCAGAGCGCCGATAGTGGCTAGTGCGGTCATTAGAATCGGACGAAGGCGGGTACCGCCGGCCTCAAGCAGTGCCTGGCGCGTAGGCATGCCTTCTTTTTCCTTGTGAATAACCCGGTCGATCAGTACGATCGCGTTGGTCACAACGATACCGATCAGCATGAGTGCGCCCATAAGTGCAGAGACGTTCAGCGTTTCTCCGGCCAGGAGCAGAGCGACGAGGGCTCCGATTACCGTGAACGGCAGGGAGAACAGGATGGCGAACGGTGCGAGACCGCCGCCGAACGTTACGACAAGCACGAAGTATACGATGGCAATCGCGGCTGCCATGGCGATTCCGAGCTGGCCGAAGGTTTCATTGATCTGCTCAGTTACACCGCCGAAGGATACAGTCACGCCGTCAGGCAGATCCAGCGCTTCAACCTTCTCCTTCACACTGTTCGAAGCGCTGTTTACATCACTGGCGATAATATCCGCGGTCACATCGACGCTCATTTTACCGTCAATGCGGGTAATGGAATCCGGCGATGTGCCTTTTTCAATGGTAGCCACTTGGCTGACCGACACTGTGAATCCGAGCGGTGAGGTCAATGTGGCAGCTTCCATCTCTTGAATACTGCTGTATTTAGTGGTATCGGCTTCAATGTAAACATTGTAGTTCTTGCCGTCAACAGCCACCTCTGTCAGTACCGGACGGGTATTGACCGGACTCAGCTTCATGGCAATTTGTCCTGCGGTGAGACCTAGCGAGCTGAGCTTCGCCTGATCGGCAACAACGGTATATTGCTCATACGATTCGGAGAGGCTGGTCTCTCCATCCTTGAAGTTTTCGGTGTCGGCATTCACGATTCCGGCAATCTCATCGGCCACCGGCTTTAACTGATCCAGTGTATCGCCAAAAATATTCACAGTCAGCGTATTGCCGCCCAGGCCACCGCCCGCCATGCCGGACATATCGCCCCACACGCCATCCGGCACTTCCTTGGTCAGATTTTCAATCAGCTCTTCTTTGACGGTTTCGAAATCAGGAGTATCGCTGTCATAGGTGATATAGAAAAGGCCGGAGTTGTTCGAGCCCATTCCCATGAACCCGCTGCCCCCGATGGAATACTGCATGTTCACTACATGCTCTTGGGCCAAAATAAATTTTTCCGCCTTCAGGCCTTGCTGCTGCACATCCTCAGCAGTTTGCCCGGCTTTTGGCGAGAAGGTCATGATTATGCTCTTGTCTTCCTGGGATGGCATAAAGCTCACACCGATCGGTTTGATCAGGAACAAGCTGCCTGCCAGTAAGAGAACAGCAGCGCCAAACGTAATCAGCTTGTGGGAAAGACACCAGTTCAGGATCTTTTGGTAGCCAACAGCCATTTTACCCGGCTTCTCCACATGGTTCTTTTTGCCTTTCTTCAGGCCGTTACGGAATAGCGAGTGGGCCAGTGCGGGCACCAGGGTAATGGCTACAACCAGTGATGCGATGAGCGAGAAGACCATGGTTAGTGCGAAAGGCAGGAACAGTTCGCCTACCATACCACTGACAAAAGCAAGCGGCAGGAACACGGCGATCGTAACGATTGTGGAAGACATGATCGGTACAAACATTTCACGCGTAGCCGCACTGATCAGTTCTCTGCCGCGCAGCTTCTCACCGGATAGCGTCATGCGCCGGTAAATATTCTCGATTACAACGATAGAGTCATCGACCACGCGGCCGATGGCGACGGTCATTGCCCCAAGTGTCATCATGTTAAGAGTAATATCCATCTGGCGCAGACACAAAACGGCGATGAGCAGCGACAACGGGATGGAGATGATGGAAATAATGGTTGAACGGATATTCCGCAGGAACAGCAGAATGATAAGTACGGCGAACAAGGCGCCGAAAGCGGCCTTGGACAGCATAGTGTTCACGGAATCCTCAATGGGCTTGCCTTGATCGAGCAGAACCGTCAGTTCCAAGTCCTTGTATTGCTGCTTCAATTCTTCGGTCTTATCCTTAACGCCGTTTACAACATCAACGGTATTCGCGTCATTGGCCTTTACGATCTGAATTCCGATGGATTCTTTGCCGTTTGTACGGGAGATGGACTCCGATTTGCCGGTAACCTCAATGGCTGCCAGCTCTCCCAGCTTCACTGTCGGCAATCCTGGGCTGGCTGCAGCACCCGCTGCACCTGTACCGGCTGAACCTGTTGCACCTGCTCCGGCATCAGTTGTACCGGCAGCTGATGGCACCAGCGGAATTGCCAGATTCTTAAGGTCGTCCACGGTGGTGATATTGCCGTCCACGACAACTGCTTTTTGCGATTTCTCCATTTCGAACAAGCCGAGCGGCACCCGGAGGGAGGAGGCCTGAACCATACCTTTGATCGTATCTTCAGTCAGGCCGTATTGTTTCAGTTTGGCCTGATCAAACTTAAGGGAGACTTCCTTCACATATTGCCCGGCGATGGATACGGAAGCTACGCCTTCGATATCTTCCAGGGCAGGACGGATGTCGTTCTCAGCAATGCGTGTGAGCTCTTCCAGATCAGCTGAGCCGTTATCCGTCAAACTGAGCGAGATGACCGGAAGCGAGCTGAGACTGAACCGGGAGATGGCCGGCTTCTGAGCCTCATCCGGCAGTGTTACGTCATTAAGTGCCTCGCGTACCGCTGCTGTAGCATTGTCCAGATTCGTTCCGTAATCAAACTCGATTTGAATGCTGGAAGCATTCTCGAGTGAGGAGGAGGTGATCATTTTGACGCCGTCTACATTGCGCAGCTTTTGTTCCAGCGGTTTGCTGACGTCATTTACGACACCCTCAGGCGCTGCACCCGGATAGATTGTAGTCACGCTGAGATAAGGGATGCTGATATTAGGCAGAGTCTCTTGCTTCATGGTAAGTCCGCTGTACAGACCCGCGAACACGATAATGATCGTCAGAAGCCAAATCGCGAATTTGTTTCTGAGGGAAAAATTAATCAAGCTTTTCATAAGTATGATTCTGCTCCTCTCGGGCTTTCACTGCTGGAAAACCCTAAATTAATGTTGTGCTGCCTGCCTATCCGTTATTTCTCTCTGCTTCCACTTCCATTTGCTCCGCGGGTTAGTGAAACCCGCATGAATTCGGCATATAGGGCGATATCAATTTTTGCAGGGCGGCCAGCTCCTCGTGTAGGACAGGATGTTCCTGAAGGTTGGCCAGCATCCCGCGGATGATAACTTTGCGGGGATTCGGCATGAGAAATTCACTCTCCAGTACAGCCAGTGATTCCAGGCCGTCTTCTACACTCTGCTGCTCTGCTGCCGGAACACTTGTGAGCAGCGCCTTCATTTCTTTGATCAGCTGCAGCGGATTTCTGCGCTGGCTGTCCTCCTGCACGTTCATCCAATTTTCCAGAATGGCGGGGGAAATCAGCGGCTCTTTACGGCCGGTGAGCAAGCCGGCTGCAACGATGTCGAGCAGGTCCACCAGATGATCGGCCAGCCGGGCAATGGCAACCGGAGACTCCTGATTGAAGATAAGCCGGATGAAGGCGTGAATCATCCCGTCTGCGAACAGGAATAAATCTCCGGTGTACGGGAGAATCTCCCGGCCGTAGAGGATCTCCAGCTTGTTCTGGAACCAGAGCAGCAGGGGAGCATTGGACTTGCGGATCCATTCTGGAACCTCCGTTCCGCCCTTTCCGGCGATTTCCTGGAATTGACGCTGCAAAAATTCGCGCAGCTCGTATACATGGGTGAGCAGGATTTCAACCTGGTTGCGCAGCTTTTCTTTTGGGGTACTGCGGCTCTGCTGCTCCTCACGCTGCAACGGATCACGGATCATGCGGAAGCAATATATATAAATGCTGCGCTCCAGCTCTTCCTTGGACTTGAACACCAGGTATAGACTGCCCTTCGATATTCCGCAAAGCTCGGCAATCTCCTGCATGGACGTGGAGGACGAGCCTTTCACAGCGAATAGCTGCATTGCTGTCTTGATAATCTGCTCTTTTTTAGTTGCATTTTTATCAGCCACGAAACAGTCAAGCTCCTTTCTGACTTGTTGGTTCTATTATTGACTTGAAGGTCAAAGTGATTATAGTATATATTCCGGAACAATACAAATCCTGTTGCAGCAGAGGTTACAGTATTGTTGTAATTTCCTTTATGCAGTGGTTTGCAGTAGGAAGAAACGTATTCTTCAGGTAATATATAAATGTGACATTTTAGTGATCGTAGGTAGAAAGAGAAGGTAGGTTACCCATGAGAAGAGGATTGCAGGCTATAGTCATTATTGCTGCATTACTGGCATTTTATTATTTTGGGTTCGGCATTTTCGGCAGTACCGCCGGGACAATCATCAGTATTTTCTCCACGCTGACCGTCATCTCCATCGGGCTTGGCATTTTCATGGAAAACCGCAATCCCTCCACAACCATGGCCTGGATTCTGCTGCTTGCGCTGATTCCGGTACTCGGGCTGGTCTTTTATTTCCTCTTTGGACAAAACGTGTTCAAGCGGCGCAAATATGATAAGAAGGCACAGCGCGATCAGATGGCTTACGAGCGGATTGAGAATGATGCACTGCGCACACATCAGGACTGGTCTATTTTTGAACCCTCCCGCCAAAAGCTGCTGGGTCTGTCACAAAGGCTGGCCCGGACACCGATTTCCTTCAGTTCGGAAACGCGGATTCTGACCAACGGCGAAGAGACATTCGGTACCTTGCTGCTGGAGCTGCGGCAGGCACAGCATCATATTCATATGGAATATTATATTTTTCGGGCTGACCACATCGGAACACGCATTCAGCAGATTCTGATTGAAAAGGCCCGGGCAGGCGTCACGGTCAGATTTATGTATGACGCCGTCGGCAGCATCCAGCTTTCCAAAGCCTTCCTCAAGGAATTGACGGATGCAGGGGTACAGGTGGCGGCGTACGGCAATTCTACGTCCTTTTTCTCCAGCCGGGTGAATTACCGCAATCACCGCAAGATTGTGGTCATTGACGGGGATGTCGGCTTTATGGGCGGACTTAACGTTGGGGATGAGTACCTCAGCCGCAGCAAGACATACGGGTTCTGGCGCGATACGCATATGCTGCTCCGTGGTGAGGCCGTGCGGACGATGCAGATTATTTTCCTGCAGGACTGGATGCATACGACCGGGGAGAAGATACTGGAGCAGGATTATCTCTCCCCGCAGCTGCGTTTTACAAACGGGGACGGGGCAGTACAGATTATTGCCAGCGGACCGGACAATGAGCGCCGGGCCCTCAAGAACATCTTCTTCTCCATGATTACTTCTGCGGAAAAATCGGTATGGATTGCCAGCCCCTACTTTATCCCTGATGAGGATATCCTGACCGCACTGCGGGTTGCCGCCATGTCCGGCCTGGATGTGCGTCTTCTGTTTCCGGCCAAACCGGATAAATGGCTGCCGTTTCTGGCTTCGCACTCCTATTTTCCGGCGCTGCTGGAGTCAGGCGTGAAGATTTACGAATACGAGAAGGGCTTTATCCACTCGAAGCTGCTGATTACAGACGGCGAGATCGCCACTATCGGTACGGCGAATATGGATATGCGCAGCTTCCATCTTAATTTTGAGGTGAACGCGCTGCTCCTGCAGACCGAGAGCGTGTCCCGTATTGTAGCTGATTTTGAGCGCGACCTGCTGTCGACACGCCAGATTGTGCATGAGACCTTCATGAACAAAAGGCTGCTCGAGCGGCTGCTGGAATCAGCGGCACGGCTGATGTCACCGCTCTTGTAAGCAAAAAAACCGCCGGAAGCTATGTGGCTTCCAGCGGTTTTTGCTGTCTTTCGGTTCTTAGAATGTTGTGAATCCAAGGCTTACCTGTATCCGAAAGATGACATATTTCAGCCAGGTCACATCGCTCTGATATTCCTCCAGCGGCAGACTGTATTCTGCGCCTTCGTTAGTCCACAGCCGGTTGAAATAGCCGGATATCTCAGTGTATAGCTGATGATCCTGCGGAACAGCCACCCAGAGATCATTCTCCAGATTGTAATCGTCGAGGTTGCGGGCCGTGAAATTGGTTGAACCGCCAAGGACAACCGATTTGCCTGAGGCCTTGTCGATAAACATCAGCTTGGTATGATACTGTTCTTTGCCGGTATTGTACCAGCGGATCCCGATTTTCCCGTCTGAACGCCGGTTCAGGTCCATGGCGACCGGGCGGTTCGGGATACCGATCTTGTCCCGGCCGAAGGCATTCTGATTCGGGTCCAGCAGGAGGCGTACCTCCGCGCCGCGCTCTGATGCCTCCAGCAGGGCGTTGATAATGGCATCATCGGCAAGGTAGAACATCCCCATCCAGATGACATCCCCCTGCTCCGCCCCGCGGATCCCTTCAAGTGCGTACTTATATACTTTGCCCTCCGTTAAATAGCGTACCTCCAGCGGACCGCCGGCAGCTTCAGCCGTCTGCGTGAATTCAGGCGTCTTGCCCAGCAGCGGGCCGGCATCCGAGAGGTCGGCCGCAGCCTGCTCAGACCGCAGGATATCGGCAATAACCGGGCCCTGTACCTCCAGCGCTATATTGGAATGGTAGGCACTGGCATCATGCACGTTGCCGGAGGAGATGAGTGCGGTATTCTCACTGACCACAACTTTGCGGTGATTGGCCTTTACATTGAGCAGCTTTAAATAAGAACGGGCTGTAATATCCGGCCCTTCGCTGGCCATAAGATTCGGAATCCAGCCGTTGCCGGACTGGCCGAACCACTGGATGAAGGTGCGCCATACGGCGGAGTAGGCAGGCGTCGAATCGCGGAGTGCATCTACATCGGTTATCACTACCTTGATGCCTGCCGATTTCAGCTCATCCAGCAGATGATTGGAGGCGGAGCCGTAATTGGTGTTGACCTCATCGGTTATGAAGACGATATCCATGGCAGGATAAGCGGCTTTGTGGGCGATAAGCTTATCGGCAAGCTTCCGGCTGACAGCAGGGTACTGCTGGTCTTTATGGGTATAGTCGTTGAACAGGAACAGATCGATCACCAGAAACTGCCGGGACTCATCGATGATTTGCAGAATTCTCGGCAAAATTTGCTCCTCCCGCTCTTCGTCCCCGCTACCCGCCTGATAGGTCAGATCGTGTAAGAAGCTCACATTGTCAGTATGATAAACAGGGCTCTCATAAGAAAGGCCCGGCGGCAGCGGTTTGTGGGTCTGATAGATCATTACGCCGGCCAGCCAGAGAATAAGCAGGACAGCGGCAATCAGCCATATGCGCCGGTGCGGGAGTTTTCGTCTTTTAGAGGTGAGGGATGAACCGGTCATAGAGTTGCTGGATTGATACAGCCGTTCCTGCGGGCTGGGTTGTTTGCTTGCATTCATAGGGCGATCCTCCTGGGTATGCTCCGGCTTTGTAACAACTATTACCGCTCTGGAGGGAGAAGTGAAGCAGATAGACGGCAAATATCTGATTCCATAGTGTTGCAGAATTTGTGTAAAGTTATTTTTATCTCTCTTCGTGCCGGGATAGCCTATAACCTCTGATGACATAATACTTATGCATATGTATAATGAGTGTAGATTATTTGTATAAGGTTTAACTATTCAAAATCATGCAGCGGGTATAGGGAAAGAGAGTGGGGTGCTACGTGTACTCTATCAAACAGGTCGTCGAAATGCTGGATATTCCGTCTGTCACGCTGAGGGCCTGGGAAAACAGATATCAGGCAGTTACCCCTGAACGGACCGAATCCGGCTACAGGCTGTATAGCCAGGAGAACATCGAAGATCTGCGCTGGCTGAAGGAGCAGACCGAGAAGCAGGGCATCAGCATCTCGCATGCGGTACGGCTGCTGAAGGCCCGCAAAGAGAAGCCTATGGAGGACCTGCATGCAGGAGCTGGCGGAACGCCCCAGGAAGCTTTTGAGA
>NZ_LN831199.1:192159-198056 GCF_001368795.1 Paenibacillus ihuae | reverse complement strand
GAAGCTTTTGAGAAGATGAAGCAGCAGATCTACACGGCTCTGCTCGAATTCCAGGGGGAACGGGCGAATGCGCTGATCGACTTTGGCTTCTCGATGTACGGGTATGAGGCGATGTTTCATCAGGTGCTCGTACCGGTGCTGGTCAGGGTCGGTGATGCCTGGGAACAGGGTACGGCAACAGTAGCACAGGAACACTATATGACCCATATGGTCTCAAACCGCTTTTATCAATTCTTCCATGTGTTTCCGGTCCATGCCTATTTACCGAAGGTATTGGCTTTTTGCCCGGAGGGGGAGCATCATCAGGTAGGACTGCTGCTGTTCTCGCTTTTCCTGCGGAAGAACGGAGCCGAGGTCATTTATCTGGGGGCTAACACGCCGGAAGAAGGGGTCATGGCGATGCTGGAAAATCAGAACCGGATCGGGGCGATTTGCCTGTCGCTTACTGGCAAGGAACGGCTTCCCTACTGCGAGGGTCTCATTAAACGTTTGAGCGAAGCCTGCCCTGGGGTGCAGTTTATTCTGGGAGGCAAAGGTTTTGAGGGGGCTGAGTTTTCCTCTCCGGAAGCCGTTGCTATTATAAATGAGCCTGCGGAGCGCTGGCAGGACTGGTTTGATTATCTGTTTACAGGAATAAAGAGCAGGCCCTGAACCGGGCGGGAGAAAGAATCCTTAGGTATCACTTTCGGGTGATGTCGAAGGGTTCTTTTTTGCGTTATTTACACAGACCCATAAAATATGTATGATATCTGTATCAACAATGTATAGTTTTTGTATAATGTTTGTAACGGATGTCCTTATCGTATAGAAATCGTATAGAAACATAGAAGAGGGAGTGGAGCAGATGATTGGAAAAAGTGCCGCAAAGGTTGCTGTAGTCGGTGCAGGCCCCGGTGGTCTAGCCGCGGCTATGCTTCTGGCTGCCGAGGGCTACGAGGTAGAGGTTTATGAGAAGCAGAAGGTCGTTGGCGGAAGGTCGGGAGAACTCCGGCTGGGGGAATACCGCTTTGACCGCGGGGCCACCTTTCTGATGATGCCGCATCTGCTGGAGGAGCTGTTCGCTTCAGCAGGGCGCTCCCTGCATTCCTATGTATCTCTGCAAGAGCTGGATCCGCTCTACTCCCTGCATTTCGGAGATACCGTATTCAGGCCCTCAACGAACCAGGATCAGACTGCGGAGGAGATTGAGCGGCTGTTCCCGGGGAATGGGGCAGGCTACCGCCGGTTTATGGCTGATGAAGACGATAAGTTCGGCAGGGTCATGCCGCTGCTGCAGCGTCCCTTTGAATCCCCCCGCGATTATGTGAAAAAAGATGTGCTGCACGCGCTCCCTAAGCTTCATGCCACGGATACGGTGTATAACCGTTTATCCCGGTATTTTGATGATGAGCGGCTGCGCTATGCCTTTACCTTCCAGGCCAAATACCTCGGCATGTCACCATGGGAATGCCCCGGAACCTTTACCATATTGTCTTATCTGGAGCACCGCTACGGCCTTTATCATCCGATAGGCGGCATTAACCGGGTACTTCAGGCTATGGGGGAGGTCATTAAGGAGCATGGCGGCCGCATCCATACTTCCTGCGGAGTAGAGCGCATCTTGGTCAAGAACGGCCATGCAGCGGGGCTGCTGCTGGAGAACGGAGAGAGCGTGGACGCGGATTATATCGTCATCGGGGCAGACTTCGGTTCGGCAATGACACGGCTGTTTGAGCCCGGCGTACTCAAGAGATACACTCCTGCCAAGCTGGAGCGCAAGCGTTACTCCTGCTCGACGGCGATGCTGTATCTGGGGGTGGACGGTGCTGTAGACCTTGGCCATCATTCTGTTCATTTCGCGGAAGATTACCGGAGAAATGTAGATGAAATTACACGGCTTGGCACGTTGTCGGAGGATCCTTCGATTTATGTGCATAACCCTTCGGTTATAGATCCTACCCTGGCTCCTGCAGGAAAATCCTCGCTGTACGTGCTGATGCCGGTCCCCAATCTTCAGGCCGGAATTGACTGGAACCAGGAGAGCGCCATCGTTGAGGAAGAGATGATGGAACGGCTGGAGCGTATTCCGCAGCTTAGGGGATTGTCCTCCAGAGTGGAGGAGAGCCAGTTCTTCTCGCCGCTCGACTGGCAGAACAAACTGGACGTATATAACGGGGCCACCTTTAATCTGGCCCATAACCTCGGGCAGATGATGTATCTGCGCCCGCATAATACCTTCCAGGAGGTCCGCGGCATTTGGCTGGTCGGCGGCGGCACCCATCCGGGCAGCGGGCTGCCGACGATCTTCGAGTCGGCTAAGATCAGTGCGCGCCTGCTGCAGGAGCATGACCGCGCAGCCCGCAGTAAAGCCGTAGTCCAGACAGGCGTTGCCGGCACGGGAGCTGCGCTGTGAGCCGGGTTGCTATTGTCGGCGGCGGCATCGGCGGGCTGACTGCCGCATTGCTGCTTAGCCGCCAGGGGCAAGAGGTTGTACTGTATGAGCGTGCCCCGCAGGTGGGCGGGCGGGTTGCCTTCGAAGAGAAGGGGCCTTACCGGATCGACCAGGGGCCGACGATCGTGCTGCTTCCCGAGATGCTGCTGGGTATTCTGGAGGAAGGCGGGCTGCCGGCCGGGAGCCTGGAGCTGCTGCACTGTGATCCGCTCTGCCGGATTCACTTCAAGAGTGGGCGTGTCCTGACTAAGTATGCCAATATTCAGGAGCAGGCTGCAGAGATTGACCGTAACTATCCGGGAGAAGGCGCGGGGTTTATTCGCTTCATGAAGGATATGTCGGAGCTGTATCCCCGGGGCAAGGCTTCTTTTCTGGAACGGGGCTTCCGGCGTAAACGCGATTTTTTCAGTCCGGGTAACCTGTCGCTGATGGCCCGGCTGCGCGCCTATAAGAGCCTGCGGTCGGCAGTGGGAGAATATTTCAAGAGTGAAGAGCTGAAGGATGCCTTTTCATTGCAAAGCTTATACATCGGCGGGGCCCCTTTCCGCACACCGGGGATTTACACTATGCTGCCTTACGCCGAGCATGCCTTCGGCATCTGGATGCTGAAGGGCGGGTACGGCAGGCTGCCGCAGATTATAGCTCGCGAGCTGGAAGAACGGGGCGTGGAGATTCATACAGACACTGAGGTCGAGGCGCTGACCGTAAGCGGCGGACGCTGCCGCGGAGTTGTCATTCAGGGTGAAGCTATTCCCTACGACGCTGTGCTGTATAACGGTGATTTTCCGTATTTGGAGGGGCTGTTGGGGGGTTCTTCAGTAGTGCCGAAGAAATCCGGGGGCAGCAGGTTCAAGCCTTCCTCGGGCTGTCTGCTGATCTATGCGGGAGCGGCCAGAAGATGGCCGGATTCACAGGTGCACCAGTTTTTCCTGCCGGAGAGCCTGAATGACAACCTGCGTGAATTGTTCGATCACGGGAAGCTCTCCCATAGCCCTTCTTATTATGTATTTAATCCGGCGGTGCTCGATGAACACGCGGCTCCTCCCGGCGAAAGCGTATTGTATTTTCTTATCCCTGTTCCGACAGACCCGGACCTGGATTGGGCGGGCCTGGCCGGACCGCTGGCCGACAGGGTGCTCGCGGATGCGGAAGCCCGCGGATTTCCGGGGCTTGTCGGGAGTATCACGTGGCGTAAGCTCCGTACACCTGCTGATGCACAGGAGGAGGGGCTGTTCGGCGGAGGCAGCTTCGGGATAGCGCCTGTGCTGGGGCAATCGGGTGTCTTCCGGCCACAGCCGAAGCCCTATCCGATACAAGGATTATACGCAGCCGGCGCATCCGTACATCCCGGCGGCGGAGTACCGATTGTAATGCAGGGAGCAAGGCTGGCTGTACATGAAATGATGAAGGAGATGAGTATCCATGAATGAAACAATTTTGCTGCAATGCGGGGAACTGATGAGAAGAGGATCTTCTTCCTTCCATAAAGCGTTTGACGGTCTGCCCAGCCCGCGCCGCGAAGCAGTGCATGTTATTTATGCGTTTTGCCGGATCATTGATGACAGTGTGGATGAGCCGGAGAATTCACCGTACACCATTCATGAGCTCCGCAGCATGTTCTTGAAGCTGGAGCAGGCCGAGGGGCATTTCATCTGGCCGGCTCTGCGCTGGCTGTTCAGCAGCTTTCCCCAATTGAGCCAAGAGCCGTTTTTGCTGCAAATGGAAGGCCAGCTGCGGGATCTCACCTTTACGCATTATGAGACGATGGAGCAGCTGGAATCTTATTGTTATCTTGTAGCGGGGACAGTTGGAGAGATGCTGCTTCCAGTTCTGCGGGATGACGATAACGAAGAGGCGCGGGCAGCGGGTATATCGCTTGGAATGGGCATGCAGCTTGTCAACATTATACGTGATGTCGGCGAGGATTTAAGGCGCGGACGCAGGTATCTCCCCCTTGAAGTACTGCAGAGAAACGGTTACAGCGAGGAAGAGCTGGCTCAGGGCGAAGTCAATGAACGGTTTATTGCCGTACTTCAGGAATTGAAAAGAGATGCATTGACTTATTTTAAGCGGGGTCTCGATAATGTCTGGACGTATCCTCCCCAGAGCGGAATGGCCGTAGAGCTGGCTGCCGCCTTTTATGCCGCAATACTCGATGCAGTGGCTGCTGAAAATTATGATGTGTTCCACAAGCGGGCTTACGTCAGCGACGAGGCGAAGATTCTAATGTTCCGGCGCACGGCTGCACGGTATGCCATGGTGTACTGATGATCAGGACCCTATTCTGGATATGGTATGCCATTGGCGCATTGCTGCTGATCCTGTTCAGTATTCCCAAGAGCCTGGAGTTTTCCAGTGGTTTGTTTCTGATTCTATATGCGGTTTATGCCTTGGATTTGATAGCCAAGGGTCAAGTACAGCCATTTATGTCCGACCGGTCAGTCATTTTTTCAGATAAAAAAAGCTACCGCCCCCTATGGCTCCCGGCTGTTCTGATCTGGACCGGCGGGATGGCTGTGGAATGGGTAGGGGTCCACTCCGGGCGTCTGTTTGGCAATTATGAATATTCTTCTGCCCTTGGACCGCTTGTCTACGGCGTGCCGGTCACGCTGGGATTTGCCTGGATCGCTGTAGTGTGCAATGCTGTGCTGTTAAGTTTTGATTTTGGCCAAACCGGGCTCCGTTCGCGGGGGTTAAGAGCTGTTCAGACCGGCTTCTGGAGCGTGCTGCTGGATCTGGTGCTTGATCCTGTCGCTCACGCCAGCGATTTCTGGCATTGGGAGAATGGCGGCGGATTATATGGCGTCCCCTGGAGCAATTTTGCCGGTTGGTTCGTGGTTGGAGGACTGTTGTCCCTGTTCCTGCCCAATGTACAGCTGTCCTTTCGGGCAGCCCGCAGAGGGACCCGCTTATATCAGGCGATTCTGATTATGTTCGGGCTTATAGGACTGCGTGAAGGACTGGTGCTCTGCACGGTTATAGCCGTACTTGGCGCTGTTCTTTCGGAAGGGAGTCTGCGCTATGCTGGAAGCCGCCAAATCCCGAAGCTTTAACCGGTTATTCTACAGCTACAATTCGCTGTATTTACTCCGCAGGCATTTTCATTTCATTGGACTTTCGGGTGAGCTGCAGCCGCCAGCTGCCGCCGGCCGGCCTGTGCTCTACCTGATGAACCACAGCTCATGGTGGGATGGCCTGCTGGCTTACCATGCAGCCGGACGGCTGGGCGGCACCGGGCATTATTTCATGATGGAGGAGGAGCAGCTGCGCAAATATCCCCTCTTCCGCAAGCTCGGAGCGTATTCCATTAACCGCAGCAGTAGCGGGGAAGTCAGCGCCTCTCTGCGGTATACGGCAAGGCTGCTGCGTGAAGGCGGCAGTGTCTGGATCTACCCCGAAGGGGAGATTATGCCGCTCGGGCACCGCCCGCTGGTTCTAAAGGAAGGGGCTGCGCTGGTGCTGCGCC
>NZ_LN831199.1:184189-192133 GCF_001368795.1 Paenibacillus ihuae | reverse complement strand
AAGGGGCTGCGCTGGTGCTGCGCCTGTGTCCGCAGGCTGCCGTTGTGCCGGTTACGCTATACCACGGCCTGTTCCGCCATACGAAACCGGAGGCAACTCTTCTGGCCGGGGCTCCGCTTATACTTCCCTGGGGGGATATGGACAGGCGCAGTATTGCCCGGGAGCTTGAGGCAGCGCTTGGAGCACAGCTTGAGGCCCACAGCAGGCTGATCCTTAACCACAAAGGTTACATGCCGGCAAGCTTCAGGCCCCTGATGAAGACCGGAAGATCCACGAATGAATGGCTGGATGCCCTGAAAGGAAGGACTGGACGATGATAAGCCTCCTGCAAGGGATCACCTTTATCCTGCTGCTACAGCTGCTGTTTGCAGTATGGAATGCTGCGCAGCTTCCGAAGCTGGGAAGCCGGCTGAAGGGCAACACTCCTACAAAAATGCTGCCTATGGCTGATGTGCCGGTCCAAACGGTATCTGTACTGGTCCCCGCCCGTGATGAGGCAGAGGGGATTGCGGCCTGCCTTGCCTCCGTGCTGGATTGTGATCCCCCGGACGGCTGGCGGGCGGAAATCCTGGTGCTGGACGACCGCTCCAGTGACGGTACGGGAGCGATTGCCGCTGCAGCCGGACAGGGCCGCGTCCGGGTACTGCCGGGCCGTGAGCTGCCGGCAGGCTGGCTCGGCAAGTCTCATGCCTGCGCGCAGCTGGCGGAGGCTGCCGGCGGGAAATGGCTGCTGTTCCTGGATGCCGATGTTCGGCTGCGCCCGGGAGCACTGCAAGCGACCCTTGCTGCAGCAGAACAGCAGGGGAGCGGTCTGATCACCGGCTTCCCCCGGCAGATTACCGGCTCCTGGCTGGAGCGGCTGGTTGTTCCGCTAATGGGCTTCACAGTAATCAGCCATCTGCCGGTTATGCTCGTCCGGGGATCGCAGGATCCCCGTTTTGTGGCCGCCCATGGCGGCTTTATGCTGATCCGCCGGGACAGTTACACCCGCTGCGGAGGGCATGCAGCAATCCGGGGCGAGCTTGTGGATGGTATGGCTCTGGCCCGTGCGGTTAAGCATGCGGGTGAACCGGTGCTGCTGGCTGACATTACGGAACATGCTGAAATGCGGATGTACCATAATGCGGCGGAGGTGTGGAATGGCTACCGTAAGAACATCTATGCCGGCCTGGACCGCAGACCCTCGCTGCTGCTGGGCATATTGCTGCTCTATATGCTGCTATATGTGCTGCCTTATGCGGCAGCCGGTTACTTTGGCCTGACAGGAGAGGTGCAGGGTCTTCTATGGTCAGTTTGCGCGTGTGCGGCAGGCATGGCCGTGAAGCGGATCAGTGATTCTGCGGGCAGACAGCCCCTTTGGTACTGTTTCCTGATTCCGGCAAGCATCCTATGCCTGACAGGCATTGCAGTAAGCTCCTGGCGCGGCAGCCATTCCGGCCGGGGCTATGAATGGAAAGGGAGGAGATACCGATGAAACCGGAAGCAGTCATTATTGGCGCCGGATTCGGCAGCTTATCCTGCGCGGTGACACTGGCTGCAAAGGGCTGGAAGGTGACCGTGCTGGAACGGCAGCCCCGACCCGGAGGCAAGCTGCAGCGTATCACGCAGCAAGGTTATACCTTTGACAGGGGACCCAGTACGATTACAATGCCGCATGTTTTTCGTTCCCTGTATGAGCTTGCCGGTGAAACGATGGAAGACTATGTCCAGCTCTATGAGCTGGAGCCGCGGACACGCAATGTGTTTGCCGACGGCACCGTGGTGGATTTCTCGAAGAATGCCGGGTTTATGCAGGAACAGATTGCAGCTTACAGCCCCGCCGATGCTGCCCGTTATCCGGAGTTTATGAGCGAAGCTGCCGCGTTGTACCGTCTCAGTGAACAGCAGTTTCTGGGCAGACTGCTGCTCTCCTGGAAGGACAAATTATCTCCCGCCCTTATGCGCGGTCTCGTGCGTGTACGTCCCTTTCTCTCTCTGCATTCCCTGCTGGGCCGGTACTTTAGCCATCCTCACACCCTGGCGATGCTGGGCCGTTATGCTACTTATGTCGGCTCATCGCCCTTTCAGTCACCGGCGATTTTTGCCATGCTGGCACATCTGAGAGCCAGGAAGGGGTCTATGGAGTTCACGGCGGAACGTATAAGCTGGTGGAGGGGCTGGTTTCCCTGGCTGAGAAGCTGGGCGTTCAGGTGGTAACCGGGACAGAGGTTACAGAAATCTCCGTGAAGAACGGTGAGGTGGAAGGTGTAGAGACAGTGAACGGTTTCTATCCTGCAAAGACTGTAATTGCCGGCGGGGATGTGCTCAGCATCAACCGGATGCTGCTGCCCCGGCACACTCGCCCGGGAATGAGTGACCGCAAAATAGCTTCTTATGAGCCGTCGCTGTCCGGCCTCGTAACTTTGGCGGGCGTGCAGCGTAAATATGATACCCTGCTGCATCATACCGTATTTTTTCCCGAACAGTATGAACCGGAATTCAAGGATATCTTTAAGGAAAAACGTCCTCCGCGCGAGCCTGCTGTGTATGTATGTCATTCGGGCTATTCAGAGCCAGATATGGCGCCGGAAGGCGCAAGTAATCTGTTCATTCTGGCTAATGCCCCCTATTTAAGCGGTGTCTGCGACTGGAAGGAAGAAACTGCAGTTTACGGAAATAAGGTACTGGCGATGCTGGATGCACACGGAATTTCCGGCATTGGTCAGGCAGAAGTGCTGCAGCATTACACGCCGCAGGATATCGCTGATGATACCTTAGCTCACCGTGGAGCGATTTACGGTATTTCCTCCAATTCCGTGCGGCAGACATTTTTCCGGCCCGGAAACCGTTCGAAGGATGTCAAAGGACTGTGGTATGTTGGCGGAACAACACATCCCGGCGGAGGTACGCCGGTTGTATCGCTTTCAGGCAGGCTCGTTGGCGAAACCATCGCGAGGAGCCTATAATTCAGGTCTGGTGCAAGGCTGGTAAAATGACGTGCGGTGATATGCTATAATGAAGCAATGCTTGTGCAGATGAGGCCATATGGAAGGCTGCCGGGGCCTTCGCGTGTATATAGAGTGTGGAACAGGAGGAACGAGCATGAATCAGATGCCGCCGGGCAAACAGGAATTTAGCGGTTTAAGTCAAAGCGTAATGCCGCAGGCTGCAGACAAAGACAATACGCAGTCTGCGCCGCTGCTGCCTGCCTCCGGCACGGGGGAGCGCAAGCTTGAGCATGTGCGTCTCTGCCTGAATGAGGAAGTGGGCGGCAGCGGCATTACCACCGGATTCGAGCAGTACCGGTTCCGTCATAATGCGCTGCCTGAACTGAACTATGAGGACATTTCACTGCGTACCGTTTTCCTGGGACGTGAGCTGCAGACACCGCTGCTGATCAGCTCGATGACTGGCGGCAGCAAGGCGACCGGAGCGATTAATGCCCGGCTGGCCATTGCAGCGGGCCGCCGAGGCTGGGCGCTTGGTGTCGGCTCGGTCCGCGCTGCGGTAGAGCGTGCGGAGCTGGCGGAGACCTTCCATGTACGAGACAAGGCCGCTGGAATTCCGGTCATCGCGAATATCGGCGCCGTGCAGTTATCCTACGGCTTCGGCGCCGAAGAATGCCGGAGAGCCGTGGACATCGCAGGTGCGGACTGGCTGGTGCTGCACCTGAACGGGCTGCAGGAGATTTTTCAGCCCGAAGGCAATACCGGGTTTGCCTCCTTGCTCGCACAGATCGAAAAAGTGTGCCAGGCGCTGGAAATCCCGGTCGGTGTGAAGGAAGTCGGCTGGGGGATCGACGGCGATACAGCGCTCCGGCTGTATAATGCCGGTGCAGCCTTTATCGATGTTGCCGGTGCAGGCGGCACCTCCTGGAGCCAGGTCGAGAAGTTCCGCAACACCGATCCGGTGCGGCGGGCGGCGGCGGAGGCCTTCGCCGACTGGGGCATCCCAACCGCTGAATGCATCCGGGAGGTGCGGGCCGTGTCCCCGCACGGCGCGCTGATCGGCAGCGGCGGACTGAAGCACGGCGTGGATGCCGCCAAGGCACTGGCACTGGGCGCAGATCTCGCCGGCTTCGGCCGGAACCTGCTGGGACCGGCTGTGGATTCCGAGGAGGCGCTGGACCGGGCGCTCGCCCAGGTAGAGCTGGAGCTGCGGACGGCAATGTTCGGCATCGGCGCACCGGATCTGGCGGCTTTGCGCGCCAGCCAGCGGCTGCTCCGGCGGTAGAAGCAAGACGACATTTTAAGGAAGTAAGAGGGCTATAGCTAATGATTAAATTGGTCCAAATGGACGAACCGACATTTCAGTTTTTTTTAAATCAATCTACCCGTGACTATGCGGAGGATAAAATAAGAATCGGTGCCTGGGAAAAAGAGACGGCAATGAAGCTGTCACAGGAAGAAATGACCCGTTATCTGCCCCACGGCCTCTACACAGAAGGTGCCTACCTATATTCCATTGTGGAGACAGAGAGCGATGCCCAGGCCGGATACATCTGGTTCAACGTGATTGAAGGACGCCAGGGCAAAGAAGCTTTCATCTATGACTTCTATATCTTTGAACCCTATCAACGGAATGGATACGGATCTATGGCGCTGACCGCCCTGGATGAAGAAGCCCGCAAAATGAATGTAACGCGGATTGGCCTGCATGTCTTTGGGGACAATGACCGGGCCTTTAAGCTGTATCAAAAAATGGGCTTCCAGATCACCGATATCACCATGTCCAAAAAACTGTAGAGTGACCGCCGCACGAATGGCATAAAAGACTCCTTCGGGGGTCTTTTTGGCGTTTGGAGCTGGCCGATTCGGATTAGCCCGCGGCCTGCAGCCGCCTTTTATTTGGCACACCATCGGGACATCCGCTGTTGCTGGAGGTTTTGTTCTAATATATAATGGTTTAGATCAAGTCGGTAATTATGCGGTAGATCAATACAACCGAAAATAGGAGTTGTCATATAAATGGCTTTGAAAGCTGGTATCGTTGGACTGCCAAACGTAGGTAAATCCACATTATTTAATGCAATCACCCAAGCGGGAGCGGAATCCGCAAACTATCCCTTCTGCACCATTGACCCGAACGTCGGTGTCGTGGAAGTGCCGGACGAACGTCTCGATAAGCTGACCGAGCTGGTGCAGCCGAACAAGACAGTTCCGACCGCTTTTGAATTTGTTGATATTGCCGGACTCGTGCGCGGCGCGAGCAAGGGTGAGGGCCTTGGCAACAAGTTCCTGGCTCATATCCGCGAGGTTGATGCGATTGTTCACGTCGTACGCTGCTTTGTGGACGAGAACGTAACGCATGTAGACGGTAAGGTGAATCCGATCAGCGACATCCAGACAATCAACCTGGAGCTCATTCTGGCTGACCTGGAGAGCATCGAGAAACGCATCGAACGCTCCCGCAAAAACATCAAGGGCGGCGACAAGAAATACGCCCAGGAAGTTGAAGTTCTGGAGCGCGTTAAGGAAGCTCTCTATCAAGACCAGCCTGCACGCAGCGTGGAATTATCCGATGACGAGCGTCTGATCGTGCGTGATCTTCACCTGCTCACCCTGAAGCCGGTGCTGTATGCGGCCAACGTGGGCGAGGATGAAGTAGCCAGCGCCGAAGAGAACCCTTATGTTCAGCAGGTACGCGAGTTCGCAGCAGGCGAGAACGCCGAAGTGGTGCCGATCAGTGCGAAGGTGGAAGCGGAGATTGCTGAGCTGGAAGGCGAAGACAAAGCCATGTTCCTCGAAGAGCTGGGCCTGCAGGAATCCGGGCTTAACCGCCTGATCAAAGCAGCCTACAAGCTGCTGGGCTTGTACACTTACTTCACTGCAGGTGTGCAGGAAGTCCGCGCCTGGACGATCCGCAAGGGCACCAAAGCCCCTGGAGCAGCCGGTGTGATTCATACGGACTTCGAACGCGGCTTCATCCGTGCGGAAGTTGTAGCTTATGCGGACCTTTTGGCTGCCGGTTCCATGAACGGTGCCAAGGAACGCGGACAGCTCCGTCTGGAAGGCAAGGAATATCTCGTACAGGACGGCGATGTTATGCATTTCCGGTTCAACGTATAGACCAAGCTTTAACGCTTGAAGATAGAGAGGCCATTTCGTGGCGGGTTTCCGCTCCGGAGTGGCTTCTTTTTTACAGGCTGAATAGAATATCATCGCTAAAGGTACTGCATACTAGAATACAGGGCTGTACATAAAGAGGGTAAGTCCCCTTTTTTCAAAAGATTTGCTGTCTATGGACTATGCACTGTAGCCAATAAGCAGAATCGGTGATATAATATAAAGTCGTATATCTATTGTTATTGTAATCCATAATTTTAAGTATTTTTTCGAATATATTGAACCAGGAGAGGTGAATTCCCTTGTTGTTGGACCGATTGCAATCATTGGCGGACCGCTATGAGAAACTCAGTGAACTGCTTTGTGACCCGGATGTTGCAAACGACAGTAAGAAACTGAGGGACTATTCCAAAGAACAATCTGATCTGCAGCCTGCCTTTGAGGCTTATGCTGAATATAAAAATGTAATGGAAGAGCTTGAGGCAGCCAAGATGATGCAGGCCGAGAAGCTTGATGATGAAATGAAGGAAATGGTCAAAATGGAAATTGACGACCTTTCCTCACGCCAGGTGGAGCTGGAGGAGAAAATCCGCATCCTGCTGCTGCCGAAAGACCCGAATGACGACAAGAACGTAATCGTCGAAATCCGCGGCGCGGCCGGTGGAGATGAAGCGGCATTGTTTGCCTCTGACCTGTACCGGATGTACACCCGTTATGCCGATGCCCAAGGCTGGCGCGTCGAGCTGATGGATGTGAATACCAATGACCTGGGCGGCTTCAAGGAAGTTATCTTCCTTATTAACGGCCGCGGTGCGTACAGCAAGATGAAATATGAGAGCGGCGCACACCGTGTTCAGCGTATTCCTGCTACAGAATCCGGCGGACGGATTCATACCTCTACTTCAACCGTGGCGGTTATGCCGGAAGCGGAAGAATTCGAAATCGAGATTCACGATAAAGACATCCGTGTAGATACCTTCTGTTCCAGCGGAGCGGGCGGACAGTCAGTTAATACAACCAAATCTGCAGTCCGTGTAACTCATGTACCTACAGGGATTGTAGCCACTTGTCAGGACGGTAAATCGCAGAACTCCAACAAAGAGAAGGCTCTGCAGGTACTGCGTGCCCGTATCTCGGACCTCAAGCGTCAGGAAGAGGAAGCGAAATATGCCGGCGAACGCAAGAGCAAAGTCGGCACAGGTGACCGCAGTGAGCGGATCCGCACCTATAACTTCCCGCAGAGCCGGGTAACGGATCACCGTATCGGTCTTACCCTGCACCGTCTGGAGCAGGTAATGAACGGGGAGATCACCGATATTATTTCGGCACTGTCGATTGCGGAACAAGCGGAATTGATGGAAAAAGGAGAATAATGCTTTGAAACACGACTTCTATGTCATGTCGGAATTGCAAAGCATCCGGGAAGCCTTTGCGGAGGCTTCTTCTTTTTTGGACAAAAGCGGGTGCAATGAACCGCAGCGCAGCAGCCAGCTCCTGCTGGAGCATGTGCTGGGCTTGTCCGGTGCCGCCTATTATATGGCGCTGGCGGATCCTTTTCCGGCTGCGGTAAAAGCGGCCTGGGAGGCCGGAGTGAACCGCCGTGCGGCAGGTGAGCCGGTGCAGTATATCATCGGCGAGCAGGAATTTTACGGCCGGGCGTTCGAAGTGACGCCGGACGTGCTGATTCCGCGGCCGGAGACGGAGTTGCTCGTCGAGGCCATCCTGAAGTACGGCGCAGAGCTGTGGCCGGACGGGCTTGTCCCTGCCGCTGCAGGCGACGCGCGCGCGGCAAGGCCGCTGGCCGCCGTCGATATCGGCGCCGGCAGCGGTGCGATCTCCGTCACGCTGGCGGCGGAAGCGCCGGCGTGGCGGGTCTGCGCCGGCGACATCTCGCCGGGCG
>NZ_LN831199.1:167115-184163 GCF_001368795.1 Paenibacillus ihuae | reverse complement strand
AATTCCCGCCATGTGCTAGGCATCGCCCGTTAGCGGGTCCCGGTACGCTCCCCCGCAGTGTTAGACGAACGGCCTGCGGTGAAATTGTATTTTTGCTGCCCCTTCCTTTACAATAGAATTGACGGACTTCTAACTAAGCGTGAACTGGAAGCTCCAGTACTGAGTAAGGAGACAGAATATGCTTCAGAAGATTAAAAAGATTGACGGTGCTATTGTAATTGTTCTATTACTGCTGATGGTCATCAGCATTTTCTCTATATACAGTGTGACCCATGGACGAAAAGACCTGGACGGTATGCACATTAAGATGATCAAGTTCTATATCCTCGGCATGGTTGCCTTTCTCGGACTGACGTTCATTGATTACCGGCTGATCGTCAAATATGCGCTATATATCTATATTACCGGGATCGGGATACTGGTCCTGGTCAGCTTTATCGGTAAAACGCAGAACGGCGCCCAGGGCTGGTTGAAGTTCGGCGGATTCAGCCTCCAGCCGGCGGAACTGTTTAAGCTGATCCTGATCCTGTTTCTGGCGGCAGTGCTGGTCCGCAAGAACAAGAACAGGCTGCTCTTCTGGAAGGATGTCGTGCCGCTGGGGTTGCTTACCATACTGCCTTTTCTGATTGTAATCAGTCAAAATGACCTTGGTAATGCGCTCTCCTATATCGTAATTCTGGTGGGTCTGCTGTGGATCGGGAATATTAAATTTTCGCATGCGCTGATTGGTCTGCTGATTATAGCAAGTACGGCGGCAGCCGGAATTATGAGCTATATACACTATCATGATCAGATCAAGACCTTTCTCACAGATATCGGGCGCTCCCATTGGGTGGAGCGGTTCGACCCTTGGCTGGTTCCGGAGAAAGCGACCGCCAAGGCCAGCTACCATACCAAAAACGCCAAGCTGGCAATTGCCTCAGGCGGCATGAGCGGGGAAGGTTATACGCAAGGCAGCTCTGTGCAAACGGACCGGGTGCCTTATACGTATTCCGACTCGATCTTTGTGCAGATTGCTGAGGAGTTTGGGTTTGTCGGTTCGGCGCTGCTGCTGCTGTTGTATTTTATCCTGATTCACCGGATGATTCTAATTGCCCTGGAATGCAAAGACCGTGGCGGCCCGTTCCTGATTGTGGGTATCGTGGCGATGATTCTGTACCAGATTTTTGAGAATATTGGTGCGTTTATCGGACTTATGCCGCTAACCGGCATTACGCTGCCGTTCGTCAGCTTTGGGGGGACCTCGCTACTGATCAACATGGCCAGCATCGGTCTGGTGATGAGTGTGCGGCTCCACGGACGGGAAGTTGAAGAGAATCTGCCGACTCCTGCGGCTTATCCTGCAGCTGCGAAGCAAGGCTGAGAGATGAACGTTATTAAACCGCTGGCTCCATCTGAATGGGGACCGGCGGTTTTTCTTTTGCGGCCTGAGGGAATATATGGACCTATTATAAAAAATTGTATTGGACCCTCAAGTTGCTTTAGAATGTAAAATAACGGAATCCTCCAGTTTAGTGCGATGGATATGCCGGCAAGGCAAAATTCGAATACAGTCAGGAGTCTTCCTATGCTGCAGCGAGTCAAAAAGATAGACGGTGTCATTGTTGTTGTGCTGCTTATGCTGATGGCTGTCAGTATCTTATCGATATACAGTGTAACGCACGGACGGGATGAAGATGGGATGCACCTGCAGATGATCCGATGGTATGGGCTGGGGTTTGTGGCTTTTTTCGGATTATCATTGTTTGATTACCGTTTGCTTGTTAAACTTGCGCTCTACATTTATTTAGGAGGCGTAGGGATTCTGGTACTTGTGAGTCTTTTCGGGACGGTGAAGTACGGGGCGAAGGGTTGGCTTAGTGTGGGATCCTTCAGCTTTCAGCCTGCCGAACTGTTTAAGCTGGTGCTCATTCTGGCGCTGGCCTCTCTGCTGGTCCGTAAAAATAAAAGCCAGCTCCTGTTTTGGCGCGACATTGTGCCGCTGAGTCTGGTGGCCCTGCTGCCATTCGCGGTGGTCATCAGCCAGAATGATCTGGGTAATGCGCTTAGCTATATGGTTATCCTGGTGGGTCTGCTGTGGATCGGCCGGATTAAATGGACCCATGCGCTGATTGGCCTGATTATTGCCGGAGGCGCACTCCTCGGCTTCATTTACAGCTATATCCATTATCATGAGCAAATGACGGATTTTATGAGCACAACCATCGGCCGCGAGCATTTCGTCAAACGCTTCGACCCCTGGCTCGTGCCGGAGCTTGCAAGCAGTGATGACAGCTATCAGACGCGCAATGCCAAAATAGCGATTGCCTCCGGCGGAATGAGCGGAGAAGGGTATCTGCAGGGCGGATCCGTCCAGTCGAATAAAATTCCGGTGATCTACTCGGATGCGATCTTTGCACAGATTGCGGAAGAGTTCGGGTTTATCGGGGCATCGCTGCTCCTGCTGCTGTTTTTTATTCTGATTCACCGGATGATTCTGATCGCCCTGGAGTGCAAAGACCGGGCAGGCCCGTTTCTGATTATCGGCATCGTGGCCATGCTGCTGTATCAGATTCTTGAGAACATCGGTGCGTACATCGGACTTATGCCGCTGACTGGCATTACACTCCCGTTCATCAGCTACGGAGGCACCTCGGTTGTAATCAATATGGCCAGCATGGGCATTGCCATGAGCGTGCTGCTATACGGACAGGATGTAGAGGAGGAGCTGCCAGTACCTGCCTTGCATTTCTGATCGGCCCTAGCTCCACTGGCATTAACAAACTTTTAATAGATTGCTAGGTTTGCAGTCTCTCTTCTCCGGACATACTGAAGACATAAGAGGTTCAGGGAGAGGGGCTGCTGGAAATGAGATTGATATCGCCGGAGAGACAGGATTCCTTGCGGGTAACTTTTAAGTATACTGCTATTTTATTTTCATTTTTGATGGTACTCATGATGGTTTGGGAAGGACAAAAGAGCGATGCGGCTGTAGCGGAGGTTGCGATTCCGCAGGAATCCATCCGCCTGCGTATTCTGGCGAATTCGGACGGAGCCGCAGACCAGCTGGTCAAACGCCAGATCCGCGACAAAATTGTTGAACAGATGAACCAGTGGGTCTCCGCACTTGAAGACCCGCAGAGCCTGGAGCAGGCACGGGCCTTAATCAGACGCCACCTGCCGGAGCTGAACGAACTCGTTGCCGGAGAACTCCAGAAGAGAGGCATCGGGTATGACTATAAAGTTGAGCTGGGCGTTGTTCCATTCCCGACCAAGATGTACGGGGGAACCGTGTATCCGGCAGGAGATTACGAGGCTGTGCGCGTTACCCTCGGGGCAGGGAAAGGACAGAATTGGTGGTGCGTGCTGTTCCCGCCGCTCTGCTTATCGATGCAGGATCCGGTGATGCTGCTGCTAAAGGGACAGAGACTGCTTCTGCCGCGGCGGAGGAGACTGGCGGAAAGATAGCTGCTTCAGACAAAGAGACTGTCCAAACCGTTTCTGCCGCAGGAAAAGCTGCGGGCGGAGAAGCGGAAGCTCCTAAGGTGCGATTCTTCCTCTGGGAGATGCTGCAGAATCTGTGGAACTGGATCAGCGGGTTGTGGGCTTGAGTCACAGTTAATATAGTTGTGGTGCAGTAGGGAGTGGCGGTTCCACCAGCTGGAGCCGTTTTCACGTTGTGCCTCTCAGACACCGTATCCTCTCATGTTCAGTCATGATTGTCCCCTTGTCCGCATATCGTTGTTGTACAAGACTTTCGGACTTTGGGGGTATGGGCATGGCGGGGGTTTATGCTGGGTGGGGCCAGATTGTAACAATTGCCATTATGGCAATCGCACTGGGGATGGACGCATTTTCCCTGGGCGTAGGGATCGGGATGAAAGGCATCCGTCTTTTGCATGTGCTGCAGCTCAGCCTGCTGATTGCTTTTTTTCATGTGCTGATGCCGCTGCTTGGCTTGTTTACCGGCAGTTATGTAGGGCACTTGCTTGGACAAGTCACAACGTATGCCGCAGGCGGGCTGCTTCTGCTGCTGGGCGGACATATGGTGTTTAACTCTTTTCGGAAAGAGGACAGCAGCCGGGCGATTGATCATGGGACGTTCTGGGGAATGCTGCTCATTTCGCTTAGTGTGAGTGTGGATTCCTTCTCTGTAGGTGTGTCCCTTGGAATGTTTGTGAATAGCATAGTTCTAACCGTATTAGCATTTGGGTTATGCGGCGGCATTATGTCCATTACCGGTCTATTGCTGGGAAGGCGGGTCAGCCGCGGACTGGGCGATTACGGGGAAGCGCTGGGCGGGGCGATTCTTCTGGCGTTTGGCTTGCTGTTCATCTTCTGATACAATAACGGCAAAAGAATTTTAATTCATCCTTTCATGGAGGTGGAAAGCATGCTGCATATTTTATTCGTCTGCACCGGAAATACGTGCCGCAGTCCTATGGCCGAGGGACTTTTGCGGAAGCTCGCGAAGGAGCGGGGAATCGAGCTGGAAGTGCGGTCTGCAGGCGTTTCAGCCATTTCCGGCACTTCCGTATCCAGACATGCCGCAGCCATTCTGCGGGACGAAGGAATCAATGATCATATGAGTTCTACCCAGCTTAGCGCGGAGATCGTGAATTGGGCTGATCTGGTGCTGACGCTGACTGGCGGTCATAAACGGCATCTGCTGCAGTATTTCCCGAGCGCAGTATCTAAGACGCATACGCTCAAAGAATATGTCTATAATGAAGAGGCTGTAAATGGTGATATCAGGGAGCTGGACAGCCTGTATGCAGAAGCGGAGCTGAACCTGGCGCTGGGCAAGGAGCCGAAGTCGGCCGATTTGCAGCGGATCATCGAAATAAGGCAGCGGATTCCAAGCTTCGATATTTCGGATCCGTTCGGCGGCTCCCGGGAAGATTATGAACTTACGGCGGCTGAGATCCGTACTGCATTATATAGTCTGCTCGACAAGCTGGAGTCCTTACGCCGTTTGTAAAGATGGTTGATTTTTCACGGGCTATCCTTTAAGATGTAATAAATATTACCCGGTTCCGGTGTAACTGGCGACAAGTGTGGATGAAACCACGATGGAGCACTGGAATAAACGGCCGGTCGCCTGGGCAAAAGAGCACATCCGCAGTTTGCTGCGGACTGCTCTTTTTTGTTTAAAATGTGAGTGTGTATGCGCTTGAGGGAGGCGGAAGTGATGGAAGAAGTCATGAAGCAGGACTCTTGGGAAGAACGTGCAGCCGGCGGAATGCCGGAACAAACGGAGGCTCCGGCGGGTGCGGAGCTTTCCTTGACGGCGGCAACCGCTGCTGTAGTGGCTGAGCTTGCTGAAGCAGGCAAGCTCGGACCCGGCAAAATTCTGGTAGTCGGGGCCAGCACCAGTGAGGTTGCCGGTGTCCGCATCGGCACCGGAGGCGCTCTGGAAGTGGCGCAGCAGCTGCTGCAGGGGATACGTCAGGTTGCTGAGGAACGCGGATTTCATACAGTATACCAGTGCTGCGAGCATTTGAACCGCTCGCTGGTTATGGAACGTTCCCTGCTGGAGTCCCTAAGACTGAGAGAGGTATCGGCTGTGCCCGTCCCGGGTGCCGGCGGCTCGATGGCCGCTGTCGCCTACAGCTTCATGGCTGATCCGGTTCTGGCTGAGACTATCGAGGCCCATGCCGGGATCGATATCGGCGAGACGCTGATCGGCATGCATCTGCGCCGGGTTGCAGTACCCTTCCGGCCGAGCCTGCGCTACATCGGCTCCGCCAGAGTGAATGCAGCCTTTAGCAGGCCGCCTCTGGTCGGCGGAGAACGCGCTGTATACCGGACGCAAGAGACAAACGGTTCCAGGCAGTGTGATTGAAGGAATGGGCGGAAATCAGATTATTAAGAATTATAAAAATTAAGAGCTACTCAGGGAGGAAATAAGAATAATGGAACAATTGCGCAAGAGTGACCCGGCAGTACTGGAAGCAATGGGACTGGAGCTGAGCCGTCAGCGTGCCAACATTGAGCTTATTGCTTCGGAGAATATCGTCAGTGAAGCTGTAATGGAAGCCATGGGTTCTGTTCTTACGAATAAATATGCTGAAGGCTATCCGGGCAAACGCTATTATGGCGGCTGTGAAGATGTTGATATCGTAGAGAACCTTGCCCGTGACCGTGCCAAGCAGCTGTTCGGCGCCGATCATGCCAATGTTCAGCCGCATTCCGGTGCTCAGGCGAATATGGCAGTTTATCTGGCCGCACTCAATCCCGGTGACACTGTTCTTGGTATGAACCTTGCTCATGGCGGGCATTTAACGCACGGAAGTCCGGTAAATGCCTCCGGCCTGCTGTATAACTTCGTAGCTTATGGCGTGCAAGAAGATACATTCCTGATTGATTATGATGAAGTGCGCAAAGCCGCCTTCAAACACCGTCCTAAACTGATTGTTGCCGGTGCAAGTGCATACCCGCGGACTATTGATTTTGAAGCGCTGGGTTCCATAGCTAATGATGTTGGTGCGCTGTTCATGGTCGATATGGCTCATATCGCCGGTCTGGTTGCTGCTGGTCTTCATCCGAGTCCGGTGCCTCATGCCCACTTCGTGACCACGACGACTCACAAAACTTTGCGCGGACCGCGCGGTGGAATGATTCTGTGCAGACAGCCTTGGGCTGCTGCCATTGATAAAGCGGTATTCCCGGGCTCGCAGGGCGGACCGCTGATGCATGTGATTGCGTCTAAGGCGGTATCGTTTGGCGAAGCCTTGCAGCCGTCCTTTAAGACCTATGCCCAAAACGTAGTGAAGAATGCGAAGGTGCTGGCAGAAACACTGATCGGTGAAGGGGTCAACATTGTTTCCGGCGGCACAGATAACCACCTGATGCTGCTCGATACCCGTAATCTGAACATCACAGGGAAAGATGCAGAAAGGGTACTCGATTCCATTGGCATCACTGTGAACAAAAACGCCATTCCGTTCGATCCTACCAGCCCGTTTGTAACGAGTGGCATCCGGATCGGAACCCCTGCGGTTACTTCCCGCGGTATGGACGAGCAGGCTATGGTAACCATTGGCCGGATTATCGCAAATGTTCTGAAGAATCCTAAGGACGAAGCCAAATTGGCTGAAGCTGCCCGTGAGGTAGCTGCGTTAACAGAGCAATATCCGATCTACCCGGGCTTGCAGTACTAAAATTCTGCCTGCAGAATTTAATGAGGCTGAATCTACCTTCGCAAGGACTGTTTCTGGCAGTCTTTGCGGAGTTTTTTTGCTTTTCTGTAGGTAAAAGTTGCATAACGTTCACAATTTAAGTACAAAAAATGTCGAGAAATATTATGAAACGTCTATGAAAGTTCATGGAATTTTCATAAAAAACAGTGAAAATAATGTGAAAAGTATTAAAAGTTTAAATCAGTACAAACTAAGGGCGGTTTATAACCAGAGGGATGGATGTGCTTCCTGAAACTTACTGTGAGCGCGTATTCGATTAAAGTTGCTTTTTCCCGGGCGTTACTTTCCCTTCGGAGGTGAAATACGCACCGGGTGATGATATAATAGACAAGATTTAGCCATGGAAGAAGCAAAAGCGCTTTCTGCAGCTAACAAGACTCATAATTACCGGAGGGACAAGAATGGGAAAATTGGTGATTTGCGATCATCCTTTGATTCAGCACAAACTGACATTTATCCGCGATGTGCGGACCAACACGAAAGAGTTCAGAGAACATGTGGATGAAGTGGCTACACTCATGGCCTATGAGATTACACGCGATATTCCGCTGGAGACAATTACAGTACAGACGCCAGTGGCTGAAACACAGAGCAAAGTGATTTCGGGAAGAATGTTGGGTCTGATTCCGATTCTCCGCGCCGGCCTTGGAATGCTTGAAGGGGTTCTGAAATTGCTCCCTGCAGCCAAAGTGGGACATGTCGGCCTTTTCCGTGATCCGGATACGCTACAGCCGGTAGAATACTACATTAAGCTTCCTACGGATGTGCAGGAGCGTGAGCTGATCGTTATCGATCCGATGCTGGCGACCGGGGGTTCGGCCATTGCGGCAATCACCTCGCTGAAGAACCGCGGATGCACCCAGATTAAAATGATGAACCTGATAGCTGCTCCAGAAGGTGTTGCTGCTGTACAAGCTGCCCACCCTGATGTGGACATTTATGTGGCTGCACTAGATGATCATCTGAACGATCATGGATATATTGTTCCGGGACTTGGAGATGCGGGAGACCGTTTATACGGAACTAAGTAATTAGCGGCATTGTATTATAGAACAAACGCGATAGATTGCTTATCTAGTAGAAGAGAGGTTAGGGGTTTATGTCCAAAATTAAAGTGATGACGATTTTCGGAGTGCGCCCTGAGGCGATCAAAATGGCGCCGCTGGTGCTCGAGCTGAACAGACACCCTGAGCAGATTGAATCCGTTGTATGCGTAACCGCGCAACACCGTGAATTGCTGGACCAGGTGCTGGAAGTTTTCAAGATCGTTCCCGACTATGATCTGGACGTGATGAAGGACCGCCAGACGCTGAATGAAATTTCGATACGCGTGCTGGAGGGGCTGGAACCTGTACTTCGTGAAGCTAAGCCTGATCTGGTGCTGGTGCACGGGGATACGCTGACGACTTTCCTGGCCAGCTATGCCTCCTTCCTGCAGCAAATTCAGGTAGGACATGTAGAAGCGGGACTTCGGACCTGGAACAAACTTTCCCCATATCCTGAGGAAATGAACCGCCAGCTGACAGGCGTTTTGGCAGATTTGCATTTTGCTCCAACGGATTGGTCAGCCGGTAATTTGAGACATGAGAACAAAAAAGAGTCAAGTATCTATATCACAGGCAACACCGTAACCGATGTGTTTCAATATACCGTACAGCCGGATTACCGGCATCCTGTATTGGATTTTGCGGCAGGAAAAAGACTCATTTTAATGACGGCGCACCGCAGAGAGTCTCAAGGCGAACCGCACCGTCATATTTTCCGTGCTGTCAAAAGAATCGCTGATGAATTTGAAGATGTAGCCATTGTTTATCCCGTGCATCCAAGTCCTGCAGTTAAGGAACCGGCTCATGAGATTCTGGGCGGGCATCCGAGAATTAAGCTGATTGATCCGCTGGATGTTGTTGACCTGCACAATTTTTATCCGCATACCCACCTGATATTGACCGATTCCGGCGGCCTGCAGGAGGAAGCTCCTTCCTTTGGAGTTCCTGTGCTTGTGCTGCGTGATACAACCGAGCGCCCGGAAGGGATCGAGGCCGGAACATTGGAGCTAGTGGGGACGGACGAGGAGAAGGTGTATCAACGGACACATGCTCTGCTGACTGACCAGGAACTGTATCAGTCAATGAGTCGGGCCGCCAACCCGTATGGAGACGGCAAAGCCTCCGAAAGAATTGTCAATGCGATTTTGCACCATTTCGGCGCCGTTGAAGAACGTCCGGTGGAATTTCACAGAATGTTCACAAATGATATTTAATGCTGCAAACACTAATAATTGAAATTGAGAATACAGCATACAGTGAAACTGTACGGTTTGTATGGTTTTGAATAATTTTGCTGTGATTATTTTCATGTTTTCATACACTTTTGAGCAATTTTCAATGAATTGACAAAGAGTCTGGATATTCAGTAAAATTAGTTGGGATTGTAGCCTATGAAAGAACAAAAAGATGAGGCCGGACTGGGAAAAACTGCCCTCGTTATTGGCAGCGCAGGTACGTTGCTTGCCGCTTACATTATTATAGGTTATTTTGTGGCAAGGTGGCTTCAACGCCAGATTGACGGCCCTCAGTATTGGCTTGCTATCGGCACAATTTCCGGAATGATTCTGGGGATTATAAATGTCGCCGTATTAATCAAAAAATTTCTGGGGGAGCAAAATGGATAATATGACTCCCATGATCAATGCCGTAACCAGAGTCACAGTAGTCCTGATGGCAGGATTGCTGATGGGATGGGCTCTTCATCATGAGACCCGCGCAGTTACACTGGGGATGTCGCTCGGGTTGCTTGCGGGCATAGTGAATTTCCGTTATCTGGCCGTGAAGGTGAGGCGGGTAGCCGAGTCGGTTGCAAGTAATGAGGGTAAGGCCTTCAGTCTTGGGTTTGTCACACGGATCTGCTTTGCAATTCTGGTTACTATGTTCTCCGTCAGAATTGAGCATTTCCCGCTGGAGGCAACCATTTCCGGATTGTTTCTTCCCCAACTGCTCTCTATTCCAGTAGGGATTTACTTAAGTGTAAGGAACAAGATGTAAGATTAAAGGGAAAGGGGGATGATACCATGCATGACATGCCATTAATCTATTTTGGCAGCATACCAATTGATTTATCTGCTGTTCTGACACTGCTAATCAGCTCGATCATCGTATTCGTTCTGGTTATGCTGTCTGTCCGCAACCTGTCTGTCGACAATCCGTCCAGACTCCATAACTTTATGGAGTGGGTAGTCGAATTTGTACAGGGAATAATCAGCAGCGCTATGGACTTGAAGAAGGGCAAGCCTTACATATCACTGGGATTGACGCTGATACTGTTTATCTTTGTCTCCAATCTCCTTGGTCTGCCTTTTTCCTTCATCACTGAGGCCCATGAGCCGGTGTACATTTTTGGACACGTGATTGAAGCGACCAAAGACCTTGCACACGGTGAACATGTTGAGCTGCTGTGGTATAAGTCACCGACTGCCGATATCAACATTACGGCAGGCCTTGCGATTATCGTTTTCGTATTGATGAACTTCCTGGGCATTAAGCAGAACGGCAAACATTATTTCAAACACTATATCGAGCCGTTTCCAATCTTTCTACCGCTCAACATCATCGAGAACCTTGCTAAGCCTGTAGCGCTGGCCATTCGTTTGTTCGCAAACATCTTTGCCGGTGAGGTTTTGATCACGGTTATCCTGAAGCTGAGTATAGTCAGTATTCCGTTCTTGGCAATCTGGCAGGGCTTCAGTATCTTTGTAGGAGCACTTCAGGCGTTTATTTTCACAATCCTGACGATGGTTTACATCGCACAGATGACTATTCACGAAGAAGAAGCACATTAATGAACTGCCGTGAAACTAAACGGCAATTGTCATTTGGTTTTCGCGGGAGATTTTTATATCATTAAACACACAAAAAAATGAACCGAAATTAAAGGAGGATATTTTAAATGGAATTTTTGGCAGCAGCAATCGCGGTTGGTTTGGGCGCACTCGGTGCAGGTCTTGGTAACGGTATGATCGTAAGCAGAACGGTAGAATCCATCGCCCGTCAGCCGGAAGCACGTAACGCACTGCAGACTACAATGTTTATCGGTGTAGGTATCGTCGAAGTAATTCCTTTGGCAGCAACGGTTATCGCATTCTTGATCATGTTTTCATAATAAACCGTTCTTGCGGTTTGGCGGGGAGGGCAAGTGCCATCCGCGCCTTACTTTTGTATATATCCGCACACCGCGGTAACGGAAAGGAGTGACCACATTGACTATAGTTTGGACCAATATAGTGTTTTCAATTGCTGCATTTGTAATCCTGTATTTCCTGCTCAGTAAGTTTGCATTCAGCAAACTGTTCGGAATCATGGAGAAACGCCGTGAACTCGTGATGCAGCAGATGGATGAAGCGGCTAAGACCAGAGAGCAGGCGGTCGCTTATGTAGAAGAACAGAAGCAAGCTTTGCAGAAGGCCCGCGAAGAGGCTCAGCAGATTATTCAGCAGTCCCAGGCTACAAGTCTTAACCAGGCTGACAAGCTAATGGATCAGGCTAAAGTTGAAGCTGCGCGTCTTAAAGATGAGGCTGTCCGTGATATTGCTAACGAAAAGAACAAGGCTGTGGAAGCACTGCGCAGCGAGCTGGGAACAGCTTCGGTTCGAATCGCTTCCAAATTGCTTGAAAAAGAAGTTAAGGTTGACGGCGAACAGGAACAGCTTGTTGATCAATACCTCAAAGAGGTAGGAGGCCGATCATGAGTCGCAGTACGGTAGTTGCCAAACGTTACGCCAAAGCCCTATACAGTGCCGCGGTAGAAAAGGGCATTACGCTTGAAGTGGAAGAACAGCTTAAGGCAGTAGTCGAGGTGCTTCATTTCGATGAAGAGGTGAAGCGGTTTATTCTTGCACCGCGCATCTCACAGTCCGACAAGCTGAAGGTGCTGCGCACTGTACTTCAGGATAAGCTCTCGGATGTCGTGCTTAATACGGTAGAGATGCTGGTGGAGCGGGGCAGAACCGATATTTTTGCTGATCTGCTTGAAGCGTATGTGAAAATAGAAGGTGACGCCTTAGGTATCGGCGATGCGACTGTATACTCCACATATGTTCTGAGTCAGGAAGAGCAGGATAATGTGGCTAATGAGTTCAGCCAGCTTACAAAACGCAAGATTCGTATTACGAATCTCGTTGACAAGAGCCTGCTTGGCGGATTGAAGGTTGTGATCGGCGATACGCTGTATGACGGCAGTCTGTCCGGCAAACTTACGCGTCTTGAGAAATCTTTTAATGAGAAGCATAGAAGATAGGGGTGAGGATATTGAGCATTAGACCTGAAGAGATCAGCAGTTTGATCAAAAGTCAAATTGAGCAATATAAAGCCGATATTGAAGTTGCCGAGATCGGCACTGTTATTCAAGTCGGCGACGGTATCGCCCGTGTCTACGGTCTGGAAAACGCGATGGCAGGGGAACTGCTGGAGTTCTCCAACGGAGTAGTGGGCATGGCGCTCAACCTGGAAGAAAGCAACGTCGGTGTTGTTATCCTGGGTGAGTACACGGCAATTCGTGAAGGCGATCAAGTAAAACGTACCGGACAAATTATGCAGGTTCCGGTTGGCGAAGCTATGCTGGGCCGTGTAGTGAATGCACTCGGACAGCCGCTCGACGGCAAAGGTCCAATTGCAACCACTGAATTCCGTCCTGTGGAACATAACGCTCCAGGCGTTATCGACCGCAAATCGGTACATGAGCCGATGCAGACCGGCCTCAAAGCGATTGATGCGATGGTTCCGATCGGCCGCGGACAACGTGAGCTTATCATCGGTGACCGTCAGACCGGTAAAACGGCTATCGCAATCGATGCCATCATCAACCAAAAAGGCAATGGCATGAAATGTATCTATGTTGCCATCGGCCAGAAACAATCGACTGTAGCACAGGTTGTTGAAACTCTCCGCCGCCACGGCGCACTGGAGTATACAATCGTTGTAACAGCTTCGGCTTCCGAGCCGTCTCCGCTGCTGTATATCGCTCCATACGCAGGCTGCGCAATGGGCGAGTACTTCATGTACAAAGGCGAGCATGTCCTTGTCATTTATGATGACCTTTCGAAGCAAGCTTCCGCTTACCGCGAATTGTCCCTGCTGCTCCGCCGTCCACCGGGCCGCGAAGCGTTCCCTGGTGACGTATTCTATCTGCACTCCCGTCTTTTGGAGCGTGCGGCTAAGCTTAGCGATGAGCTTGGTGGAGGTTCATTAACCGCGCTGCCATTCATCGAAACACAGGCATCTGACGTATCGGCTTACATTCCAACGAACGTAATCTCGATTACCGACGGCCAGATCTTCCTGGAATCCGACCTGTTCTATTCCGGTCAGCGTCCGGCGATCAACGTCGGTATCTCCGTATCCCGTGTAGGCGGTTCCGCGCAGATCAAAGCAATGAAGAAGGTTGCCGGCTCACTCCGTCTGGATTTGGCCCAATACCGCGAACTTCAGGCATTCTCCCAATTTGGTTCCGATCTGGATAAATCTACGCAGGCCCGTCTGAACCGCGGTGCACGTATGATGGAAATTCTCAAACAGGGTGTTAACCAGCCTCTGGCTGTAGAACATCAGGTAATCAGCTTGTATACAGCTGTCAAAGGCCATTTGGATGATATTCCTGTCAAAGACGTAAGACGTTTTGAAAAGGAATTCCTGGCTTTTGTGGACACCAGCGCTGCCGGAATCGTTAAATCCATCACGGATACTAAAGATTTGACTGCAGATAACGAAGCAGCCCTCAAAGAAGCTATTGATAAATTCAAAAAAGGCTTTGCGACGAGCTAATCGTTATACACATACAAAGTTAGTCTGAACCGGAGCTTTGGCGGCGCCAAAGCTTTGGGATATTCTTTCGAAGATAGCTTTGACTTCGTCAAAGCTCAGTTTACGCTTACGAAGATAGCTTTGACTTCGTCAAAGCTCTAAGGTGGTGAAATCATGGCAAGAAGCATGCGTGATATTAAACGTCAAATCAAGAGCGTTCAAAACACCAGACAGATCACAAAGGCAATGGAGATGGTAGCTGCCTCGAAACTCCGCAAAGCGCAGGAGAAAGCGGAAGCTGCCCGTCCTTACTCGGAGAAGCTGAAAGAGGTCGTATCGAACATTGCTGCCAGTACCCAGGGTGTTACCCATCCGATGCTGGTGAGCCGTCCCGTGAAAAAGACCGCTTATCTTATTGTTACCTCCGACAGAGGTCTTGCCGGTGGATACAATGCCAATGTTCTGCGTATGCTCACGTTGCTGCTGGCAGAGCGGCATGCCTCCAAAGACGAGTATGCTTTGTTCGTAATCGGCCGGAAAGGCCGTGACTTTTTGCGCCGCCGTGAATACCCGATTGTAGAGGAAATCACCGAGCTGTCCGATACGCCGAAATTCTCCGACATCAAGTCGATTGCTTACTCTGCGGTTCAGCAGTTCGAAACAGGCGTGTTTGACGAGCTGTATATCTGCTACAACCGGTTCGTCAATGCCATCAGCCAGGTACCGACGGTTAACCGTCTCCTGCCGATGGATGCAGTAAGCGGAACAGAACACCGCGAAGCAAGCGCAAGCTACGAATACGAGCCTTCACCGGAAGGTGTACTCGGAGTACTGCTTCCGAAATATGCGGAAACGCTGATTTACAGTGCAGTTCTTGACGGCAAAGCCAGTGAGCTGGGAGCGAAGATGACAGCGATGGGCAGTGCAACGAAGAACGCGTCGAAAATGATCGGTGAACTCAGACTTACGTATAACCGTGCCCGTCAGGCAGCAATTACACAGGAAATTACCGAGATTGTGGCCGGAGCGAACGCGCAGTCTTAAGAATTAAGGAACGGATGCCGGATCTGAAGAGAAGGCATTTCCGTTTCTTCTCAATGCAACAGCTTTCGAGGAGGGAAATATTAAGATGAACAAAGGACGCGTTGTAAGCATTATGGGTCCGGTTGTCGATATTGAATTTGAACGCGGCCAGTTGCCCGAGATTTTCAACGCTATCAAGATTGAAACCAGCTTGGAAAACGGCCGCACTATTGATTTGACACTTGAGGTTTCCAATCACCTGGGTGACAATCTGGTTCGTTGTATCGCAATGTCGTCTACAGACGGCCTGGTACGCGGGCTTGAGGTTATTGACCAGGGCGGACCGATTTCGGTTCCGGTTGGCGCAGCTACACTTGGCCGCGTATTCAACGTGCTGGGCAATCCTATTGATAACGGCGCTGAGGTAGTTGCAGAGCGCAACCCGATTCACCGTCTTGCTCCGACATTTGATGAACTGTCGACGCAAGCAGAAATTCTGGAAACAGGAATCAAGGTTATCGACTTGCTGGCCCCTTACGCTAAGGGCGGTAAAATCGGCCTGTTCGGCGGTGCCGGCGTAGGTAAAACGGTAACCATCCAGGAACTGATCAATAACATCGCACAGGAACACGGCGGTATCTCCGTATTTGCCGGTGTTGGTGAACGTACCCGTGAAGGTAATGACTTGTATCATGAAATGACCGACTCCGGCGTTATCAAGAAAACGGCAATGGTGTTCGGACAAATGAATGAGCCGCCGGGCGCACGTCTTCGTGTAGCTCTGACCGGTTTGACCATGGCGGAGTATTTCCGTGATGTGGAAGGCCGCGATACGCTGCTCTTTATCGATAATATATTCCGCTTTACCCAAGCGGGTTCCGAAGTATCAGCGCTGCTTGGCCGCATGCCGTCTGCGGTAGGTTACCAGCCTACACTGGCAACTGAAATGGGTCAATTGCAGGAGCGTATCACTTCTACCAAGAAGGGCTCGGTTACCTCGATCCAAGCGATCTATGTACCGGCGGATGACTATACTGACCCGGCTCCGGCTACAGCGTTTGCCCACTTGGATGCAACAACCAACCTTGAACGTAAAATTTCCGAGAAGGGGATTTTCCCGGCGGTTGATCCACTGGCTTCCAGCTCGCGTATCCTGGCTCCGGAAATTGTCGGCGATGAGCACTACAACGTGGCACAAGGCGTTAAGCAGCTTTTGCAGCGCTACACTGAGCTTCAGGATATCATTGCGATCCTGGGTATGGATGAGCTGAGTGAGGAAGATAAGGTTATCGTTGCCCGTGCCCGTAAAGTTGAACGCTTCCTGTCCCAGCCTTTCCACGTGGCAGAACAATTTACCGGCTTTAAGGGTAAATATGTGCCAATCAAGGAAACTGTGCGCAGCTTCAAGGAAATTCTGGAAGGCAAGCATGATAATCTTCCGGAAGCAGCATTCCTCTTTGTAGGCACGATTGAAGAAGCGGTCGAAAAAGCGAAATCAATGTAACTCTGTTAGATAATGCTTTTTGATAGCGAGCTTTACTTCGTAAAGCTTTGAGGAGGAATAGAAGTGAATACCTTTTTGCTCGAAATAGTCACGCCGGAGCGTCTGGTCTACTCTAAGCAGGTTACCAGCCTGACTGTACGTGGAGTTGATGGCGAGCTGGGCATTTTGCCGGGACATATTCCACTTGTGACTCCACTTCAGGTTGCTCCGCTGACTGTCAAATCGGATGGTGTTGCGACTGTTATCGCTGTTCATGGCGGGTTCGTGGAAGTGCATAAAGACAAGGTGACCGTGCTGGCCGAAAGTGCCGAGCTGCCTACGGATATCGATGTTGAACGTGCCGAAGCGGCTAAAGAACGGGCTCAGCGCCGTCTTCAGTCCCGTAGTAAACAAGATGATATTGATCACCGCCGTGCGGAGCTGGCGCTCCAACGCGCCGTTACACGGATCCAAGTGTCCACTGGAAAAGGACAACAGTAATCATATAAGCGGTCAAGCCTCTGGCTTGGCTGCTTTTTTATTAGATAAGAATTTATATGGTTCAACTCT
>NZ_LN831199.1:165395-167089 GCF_001368795.1 Paenibacillus ihuae | reverse complement strand
CGCAGAAACGGATATCGTCCTTAAAAAGGGCGGTAAAACCGTTTCTTCTTGGTTGGAGCAAAACTATTATTATGTGACTATCTAGTAACAACACAAGTTATCTGAGCATGTAATGTTTAAAAATTTGCAAAAGTACTGGATTCTTTTCATCTACGCAAGTATGATATAAGAGTCGATTTCCAAGTAACATATACACGGAGGGGTTAGATGGATCAAATGTTGTATGATGATTTGTCCAGCGCGATCAGTACCAGCGGTTTGGTCTCAATGATCGTTTCTTTGCTCTGTGTAGTATTATCTTGGTGGGCACTTCAGAACCTTAAGCTCGATTTGATCATAAGATATCCCAAGAGCCCACAAGGCAGACTGCTGCACTTACTGCTGGCAATCGTCCTCGGCCACTTCGTGGCGGGCTTCCTGCTGGATTACTTGAGCTGGAGCGGACAGATTCGTAACATGTTTTAATGACTAGGGGTTTGGTTATATCTGTCTTAGGCCAACCCAGTGAAAATGATGTCGAATAATAAGGTTTTATTATGTTAACACTGATGTTTAAGGAACGTGCCCGCACATCGGGCACACTGGCCGAATATCCGATATTTTAACAGATGCATCTTACATTCAAAATTAATTTAAGAAATAATGGACGCGGAGGGAAACCGAAATGAGCAAATTTATCGTCCGCGGTGGCAACAGATTGACCGGGAGCGTGAAAGTAAGCGGCGCAAAAAATTCCGTACTACCGATCATAGCCGCCTCTCTATTGGCAGAAGAAGGAGTAAGCGTCATTGTGGACGCTCCTCCGCTAGACGATGTAATGACCATCAGCAAAGTGCTGGAATCTCTGGGTGCGGGTGTTACATACCAGAACGATATCATCGAGGTTGATGCTAGAAGCATTACTTCCTGTGAAGCGCCTTATGAATGGGTGCGGAAAATGCGGGCATCCTTCTTAGTAATGGGCCCACTCCTGTCCCGTATGGGGCATACGCGTATTTCCCTGCCTGGAGGCTGTGCCATCGGCACGAGACCGATTGACCAGCATCTCAAAGGGTTTGAAGCTCTGGGAGCTGAAATCAGTCTGGGTCAGGGCTACATTGAAGCGAAATCAAACGGACGGCTGCGCGGGGCTAAAGTGTATCTGGATGTAGCCAGCGTAGGAGCGACCGAAAATATAATGATGGCCGCAGCACTCGCTGAAGGTGTTACGGTGATCGAGAATGCCGCGAAGGAACCGGAAATTGTCGATTTAGCCAATTACCTGAACGGTATGGGCGGTATTGTCCGCGGTGCAGGAACAGGCGTTATCCGGATTGAAGGGGTTGAGCGCCTGCATGGCGTGAAGCATCATGTGATCCCTGACCGGATCGAAGCTGGTACCTATATGGCGGCTGCAGCGATTACAGGCGGTGATGTGTATGTGGAAGGCGCAATTGCCGATCACCTCGGTCCTGTTATTGCCAAAATGGAGGAAATGGGCGTTACTATTATCCCTGATGAGAACGGTATACGGGTTATCGGCGATAAGCCGCTGAAGGCTGTGGATTTGAAGACATTGCCGTACCCTGGTTTCCCGACCGATATGCAGTCGCAGATGATGGCGCTGCTGCTCCGCTCGGAAGGCACTGCAGTTGTAACGGAGACGGTATTTGAGAACCGGTTCATGCATGTGGATGAATTCCACAACATGAACG
>NZ_LN831199.1:162040-165280 GCF_001368795.1 Paenibacillus ihuae | reverse complement strand
TGCCGCCGGCCGTGCCGCAGGCCACGGCCTCCCCGGCTGCGCCGGCAGCGGCTGCGGAAGTCCCGCAGCCGGAGGTCTCCGTCTATTTGTCGCGGAGCGGACAAATCGAGACCCTGCCGCTGGAGGACTACGTCAGCGGCGTGCTGGCGGCCGAGATGCCTGCCGACTTTGAGCTCGAAGCGCTCAAAGCGCAGGCCGTGGCCGCACGCACCTTCATCGTTCGCCGCCTGATGGCCGGCGACCACAGCGGGGTGCCCGTTCTGGAGGCGGATGTAAGTGATACGGTAAGCCATCAGGCTTACGTATCGCAGGCAACGCTGGAACGGGATTGGGAGCACGGCGGCAAAAGCGCCGCGCTGGCCAAGCTCCGCCGCGCGGCCTTAGAGACGCGCGGAGTGATCATGACCTATAAGGGGCAGCCGATTACGGCTTCCTTCTTCGCCTCCAGCGGAGGCTATACCGAAAATTCGGAAGACTACTGGAATTTTGCCGTTCCTTATTTACGCAGCGTAGCCAGCCCGTGGGAGCTGGCGATTACACCGAATCTCGCAGTAACGGTCAGCTTCAGTACCTCTGAGCTGCTCAGCAAGCTGGGGCTGGAGTCCAAAGCCCTTCCAGCCTCCGCGGGTCTGTCTGCAACCGGGAAGGTGAAGCCGGTATCCTCCTCTGCTCTGCCGGCTGTGGTCCTGTCGCTCACTGACGGGCACCGGGTCAAGGAGATTTCCATCGGGGGAACCGTGTTCACCGGACGCGAGGTACGAGAGAAGCTGGGGCTGCGCTCCAGCCAGTTCACCTGGAAGCGGCAAGGCAGTAAAGTACTCATCACCACCTACGGAAACGGGCATGGAGTAGGAATGAGCCAGTGGGGGGCGAACGGGATGGCCAAGGAAGGCAGCACAGCCACTCAGATTCTCAAACACTACTACAGCGGCATCTCTTTTACCCAAGTCTCAACTCTTCTGAAAAAATAACTTAAAAGATACGTATAAAAGCGGATCGCCCGGTAACACTGGTTACTGAGGTGATAAACTATGAATGAACAAGACAAAAACAAACAAACCCATGATGAATCTCTCAAAAACAAGCAGGGAGATTCAGGCGCTAAGCCTTCTTCATGGAACAGAGTATTATCGAGACGCTGGGTATTCCCGGCAGTCTACACGGCGGCAGCGGCTCTTATACTAACCTTGGTGTGGTTCTATCAGGATGCCGGCCAGAAGCCGCTGAATCCTGACACCGCCGCTGTAGTTTCACAGGACACCGCTGGTTCCGGCAATGAAGCCGGTACGGCTGGAGATCCTGCAGCAGTCGAAGTTGTCGCATCGGCAGAAAACCTGGCTTGGCCGGTGGCCAGCCCAAGTGATGTGGAAGTGGTTAAACCGTTCTACGATGAAAATGGGACCGAAGAAAATCACGTTGCAGCCATGGTACAGTATGACAACACCTTTGTAACCAATAACGGCATCGACATCGCCCGTGAGGATAACAAAACGTTTGATGTCAAAGCTGCACTTAGCGGTGAAGTGACACGGGTGGAAGATGTTGCGGTATTCGGCAAGGTTGTTGAGATTACCCATCCCGGTAATCTGAAGACCGTGTATCAGAGCCTCGGTGATATCAAAGTGAAGCAAGGCGATGAAGTGAAGCAGGGCGATACGCCGGCAACAGCGGGACGCAGTGAAATTGAGAAGGATCTCGGCAACCATGTGCACTTTGAAGTGTACGAGGATGGAAAGCCTGTAAATCCGTCTGATCTGCTGACACAACGCTAAAATGCATTTTTTCTCAGGGGGCGCAGGCCTCCTGTTTTTTTGTGCGCTCCACGGTGGGGTAACTCTAAGCTTATTACTAAAAGCACATCTTTAGTCCCATTCCGCGAAATCCGGGCTCTTTACGGTTGTCCATGAAATAAAATGAGCCTTCCCGGGCTTGTCACGTCCTGAAAGCGCGAATATATAGGCCCGCCCCTCATATAATGTACCAAACTATCCACAGTTGGGAGGCGGGAGCGTGCACGATTACATCAAGGAACGGACGATCAAAATCGGACGCTGCATCGTGGAAACCAGGCATACGGTCCGGACCATAGCCAAGGAATTTGGCGTATCAAAGAGCACGGTGCATAAAGATCTAACCGAACGTTTGCCGGAAATTAACCCGGATTTAGCGGATCAGGTGAAGCACATTCTCGAATATCACAAATCGATTCGTCATCTGCGGGGGGGAGAAGCGACAAAAATTAAGTATAAAAAAACGACCGGTAAAAAACGCGAGGTTGCTGTAGCCTCAAAGCCATGATATTTTTGGATTTTTAAGCTATTATTCAGTTTTATCGCATTGTATACTTCCCCTAAAGTATGGTATTTTTAAATTTGGTACTACACAAGATGAACTTAATAATGAAGCGTTTCAACATTATTAAGTTCACGTTCTTCAACTTACTATTCTCATTTAAAATAACACTTTGGGGGCTCTTTTATTATGCTTAGCAAGGATATCGGAATCGATCTCGGCACTGCCAATGTGCTCATTCATGTCAAAGGGAGGGGAGTCGTTCTGGATGAACCCTCCGTGGTCACACTTGAAAGTGATACGAGGCGGGTCCTTGCAGTTGGGGAACAGGCACGTCGCATGGTTGGACGTACACCTGGTAATATTACTACTATTCGTCCTCTCAGGGACGGTGTCATTGCTGATTTTGCCATAACGGAAATGATGCTGAAGTATTTCATCGACCGCGTTGGCGGACGTACCTGGTACTCCAAGCCCCGCATATTGATCTGCGCCCCCACGAACATAACATCAGTTGAACAGAAATCAATCCGGGAAGCAGCCGAACGCAGCGGGGCCAGGGATGTTTATCTGGAGGAAGAACCTAAAGCCGCTGCCATCGGAGCGGGTATGGATATTTATCAACCAAGCGGAAATATGGTCGTCGATATCGGCGGCGGAACGACGGATGTAGCTGTCCTGTCCATGGGCGACGTCGTTACCGCCTCCTCGATTAAAGTCGCAGGGGACAAGTTCGACGAGGCCATTTTAAAATATATTAAGCAGAAGTACAAACTGTTAATCGGTGAACGTACCGCTGAGGATATTAAGGTTTCCATCGGCTCGGTCCGCCCCGGCGGCATGAAGGCCGAGATGGATATCAGGGGACGGGACATGGTAAGCGGACTTCCCCAGACGCTCACAATTTCATCCGGCGAAGTGAAGGAAGCGCTGTGGGACCCGGTTTCG
>NZ_LN831199.1:150150-162014 GCF_001368795.1 Paenibacillus ihuae | reverse complement strand
GAAGTGAAGGAAGCGCTGTGGGACCCGGTTTCGATGATTGTGGCTGCGGCCAAATCGGTGCTGGAGCGTACACCTCCGGAGCTGTCGGCAGATATTATTGACCGGGGAGTCGTCCTGACGGGCGGCGGTGCGCTGCTTAACGGGCTGGACGAGCTGCTCTCTGAACAGCTGCATGTTCCGGTCTGGGTGGCGGAAGATCCGATGCATTGCGTGGTCAAAGGAACCGGGATTATGCTGGATCATTTGGACAAGGTCGTTAAGAAAAAGTTCTAAGCTGCCGATATAAGGGATAACAGCAGATTCAGGAAGGGGAATTGCCCTCATGATTAGAGGATTATATACGGCCGCTGCCGGTATGGTTACGCAGCAGCGTAGACATGACACGGCGACGCAGAACATTGCCAATATGAATACAACGGGGTACAAGCAGGTCGACAGCGTCAGCCACGCTTTTCCTGAAGTATTGATCTCAGCGATGAGCGGAGGCACTGCGAAGCAGGTCGGCCGCCTCAATACGGGGGTATTTGCCGAGCAGTCGATTTCCCAATATTTGCAGGGAGATCTGATTGAAAGTGGCAAGCCCTATGATTTTGCGTTATCCACCGACTTGTTGATTCAGGACCCCGCGACCGGAGAGAATATTGTTTTTGACGGCTCGGGTAAATATGTAAATGCCGACGGTGAGGTTATTTACCGGCCTCAGGCGTTCTTCACTGTTCAAGATAACGAAGGCAACAATTTATATACAAGAAACGGCAGCTTCACGGTAAATGCAGCGGGTGAAGTATTAAGCTCTGGAGGGTTCAAGGTACTCGACGCTGCCGGCAACCCGCTGGTATTGACAGAGCCGCAGGATAATCTTAAAGTGGACGGGCAGGGTAATCTGCTGGATCCGGCTACAGGTCTTCCTTCCGGAACGAAGCTTGGCATCAGCGTAATCACCAAACCGCAGGAGCTGGTGCGTGACGGGAATGGTGTTTTCCACGCTGATGATGCGGATGCTGCTGAAATCCGGTATGCGGATGCCGGTGATAATCTGCAGGTGCGACAGGGGTATCTGGAAGGCTCCAACGTCGATGCTACCCAGGTAACGGTTGATTTGAACGCAGCCTACCGGGCTTATGAGGCCAACCAGAAAGTTATCCAATTCTATGACACCAGCCTGCAGAAGACAGTGAATGAAGTGGGCAGAGTATAGGCCGCAGTAGCAATGCTTACTAAGCTTTTGGGAGGTTTGATCTGTGAACAATTCAACAATCGGTGCAGCCGTCTCAATGTCCAGTCTTCAGGCACGGCTTGATATCATTGCAGATAATATTGCCAATATGAACACGAATGGTTACAAGAGCAAGGAAGGCTCTTTTGAGGATGTGCTGACCCGTGTTCAGCAGCAGTCCAAAGAGTACGATCAGCCTGGCCGCAGTACGCCACTCGGCTTTAATATCGGTTTTGGTGTCCGTGTGGCTACGGTAACAAGCAATTGGGAGGAAGGCACGCTACAGGAGACCGGTAATCCGACAGACCTGGCGCTGCAGGGGAATGGATTATTCGGGGTTCAGGTCAACGGGGGCACGGCCTTTACACGCCAAGGTGATTTTCACTTTGCGCCTGATCCGGCTGACGCTAAACGTATGATGCTGGTGGACAATGTGGGGAATCCGGTCCTGAATACAGAAGGCAACCCGCTTACAGTGCCTGCCAATGTAAGTGCTGCGATAGATGAGAAGGGCCGGGTACTCACCAAGAACGGTGAGAACGATCCTGTACAGGTAGCGGGCACAATCATGATTGTGGAGCCGCTGAGCAAGACTGCGCTGCAGGCTGTGGATGGTAATTTCTATGTGCTTCCTGAAGGGGTTACGGCGGAGCAGGCTTTTCTTCAAAGAGAACCGGGTGAAGCTTCAGCAGTAGGCGTGCGTTCCGGTTATCTGGAGCAGTCCAATGTGGATCTCAGTAAGGAAATGACGGAAATGATGCAGATTCAGCGTACCTATCAGCTTGCCGCCCGGGCGCTTTCTTCCAGTGACCAGATGCTTGGCCTGGCCAATAATATGCGCGGGTAGGTGAAGGAATGAGTGTTCAGAGTAAACATAAGCCCGAAGAGGAAACCCAGCAGCCGGTGAAACGGCGCGGTGTATCCAAATGGACGATCATTCAGTGGTTTCTGATTCCCCTGCTGCTGATAGCTGCACTTGCAGGAGGGTTAGTTGCCGGATATGTCATCCTGGGCAAAAGAGAATTAAGCGATGTGCTCGAGTGGAGCACATGGAAGCATGTATATGATCTGGTGTTCTCACCTTAATTTAGAGCCTTTTTAGAACTCCCTTGTTGTACAGGGGAGTTTTCTTTTTTATACTGGAAAATGTATAATGATTGGGGACTAAGGGGGCGCCAGGATATATATTTCTGATAAGTCCAAAAAGGGCCCTCTCCGCCATGCTGCCGCGTGCGGCGGAGAAAGCCCCTTATCTCAACCTCCACTGCTGCAGGTCGTGAAGGATAATTATAGTTTTTTCCGAAGCAGTCCATATTTATGCAGTCTTTAGCAAAGAATAATGCTGAGTCCAGTAGCAGGGATTGTTTGAACACGCGGTTATATCCGAAAGGAGCTTTGCCAACATGCTTAATATCAATGAAATTCAAGAAATAATCCCCCACCGGCCTCCATTTCTGCTGGTGGACAAAATTATCGAAATAGAAATGGGCAAACGGGCAGTAGGCATCAAGAATGTGACGGTGAACGAACCGTTCTTCGCCGGCCATTTTCCGGGATATCCGGTAATGCCGGGTGTGCTGATTACGGAAGCGCTGGCTCAGGTCGGTGCTGTGGCTATTCTGGGAGTTGAAGCCAACCGCGGGAAGATTGGTTTTCTGGCAGGTCTGGACGGATTCCGTTTCCGTGGTCAGGTAGTGCCGGGGGATACGCTTACGCTTGAAGTGGAAATCACCAGACTTAAGGGCAGCATCGGAAAAGGCCAAGCTACTGCCAAAGTGGATGGCAAGATTGTGGCTTCCGGAGAAATTATGTTCGCACTAAGCTAGTACCTGTTATAAAATCATATATCATAGATGGAGAAGGAGAGATTCATATGACTCAATTAAGCCCGAAAGCCGAAGAAACTTTATCACGCTGGCTTCAGGACCCTTCTGTGGACGAGAACACCAAGGCAGAACTGAACCTTCTTGTGAATGAGCCGCAAGAGCTGGAAGAGCGGTTCTACAGGGATTTAGAATTTGGTACAGGCGGTTTGCGCGGTGTGATTGGTGCCGGCAGCAACCGGATTAACCGTTATACGGTAGGCAGAGCTACTCAGGGGTTCGCTAATTATATTCTGGAACAGCATACCGGGGAAGGCAGACCTTCCGTCGTAATCGCTCATGATTCCCGCCGGTTCTCCCCGGAATTCACTTTGGAGGCTGCGCTCGTACTGGCTGGTAACGGCATTGAAGCGCATCTGTTCCCTTCGCTGCGGTCCACACCACAGCTGAGCTTCACTGTACGCCATTTGAAGGCTACTGGGGGCGTAGTGATTACAGCCAGCCATAACCCTCCGGAGTACAACGGCTATAAAGTGTATAATTCCGAAGGCGGACAGCTGGTTCCGCATGAAGCGGAAAAGGTTATCTCCTACATATTGGAGGTTGATTCCTTCAATGGTGTAAAACGTATTTCCCGTGAAGAAGCCGAGAGTCAAGGCTTGCTGCATTGGCTGGGAGAGCAGGAAGATGAGGCCTTCACAGATACGGTGGCGGCTGTCAGTGTTGCCCGTGAGCAAATCACTTCTACACTTGGCCGTGATTTCAAAATTGTCTACACTCCGCTGCATGGAACTGGGAATCTGCCGGTCCGCAGCGTTTTGAAGAAGATCGGCTTTACCGAGGTTCATATCGTACCGGAGCAGGAGCAGCCGGATTCTGAGTTTTCAACCGTGAAGTCTCCGAATCCTGAGGAACGCGAAGCGTTCACCCTTGCGATCAAGCTGGGTGAGGAGCTGGGCGCTGATCTGCTGATCGGTACCGATCCGGATGCCGACCGTATGGGAGCCGTTGTGCGCGACAATGAAGGCAAATTCGTGGTTCTGTCCGGCAACCAGTCCGGTGCGCTGATGATCCATTACTATCTGAGCCGTCTGCAGGAACAAGGTAAGCTGCCAAGCAACGGTGCAGTGGTTAAGACCATTGTTACCAGCGAAATGGGGGCAGCCGTAGCTTCCCATTATGGCGCTACTGTATTTAATACACTGACCGGATTCAAATATATCGGGGAGAAAATGACCCAATTCGAGCAGTCCGGGGAGTATACGTACCTCTTTGGATATGAAGAGAGCTACGGTTATCTTGCCGGCAACTATGCCCGCGACAAGGATGCTGTGCTTGCCTCCATGCTCATTGCGGAAGCGGGTGCCTATTACAAGGCGCAGGGCAAGACGCTGTATGATGTCCTTCAAGAGCTGTATGAGCAGTTTGGCTACTTCCTGGAAAGCCTGGAGTCCCGCACACTTAAGGGCAAAGACGGTGTAGCGCAAATTCAGGAAATTATGAATGACTGGCGCACTAGCCCGCCACAGGAAATTGCCGGTGCCTCTGTAACCGAGGTCCTTGATTACTCACTCGGCCTGAATGGCCTGCCGAAGGAAAATGTACTGAAGTACCTGCTGTCTGACGGATCCTGGTTCTGCCTGCGCCCATCCGGCACAGAGCCGAAAATCAAAGTGTATTTTGCCGTTCGCGGTGAATCGCTCCAGAATGCAAAAGACAAGGTAGCTGCGCTGACGCAGCAGGTTATGTCCCGTGTGGACGGGAAATAATATATCCTACAAGATATTAAGTTTTCTACAGAAACGGATACTGCTCCTCACAGGACGCACGTCCGTTTCTGCTTGAGTTTAGGTGTTTTGAAGTGAAAGAGGAGGTACTTTTGGTGCAGCAGAAATGGCAACGATGGAATATAGCTTCGCGTAAGTGGTTGTGGATACTCGTGGTGATTGGTGTTTTGGCCGCTCTCCCGGTTGTATACGACCGCCTGCAGACGGAGAAGTCTTCCAAGACGGTTGAATTTGTATTTGATTATCGTGATCTCGTAGAGGTAGCCAGCTACCGCGTAAATCCTAAGGACTATATATCTGAACAGCTTGACCGCTTGAAGGATGCCGGTGTGCAGAGTATGGCCATTTATGAGAGCACGCTTGAGGATTACCGCAAAACCCGCCGCCTGATGTTATGGGGTGCGGCTGACATCGCAAATTTGACAGACACGGTGATTCCGGAAAATGAGAACTATACATACGTCCTCTTCACGAGCACGGAGAATAGTTCGGTGCTCGCACCGATCATACAGGAAGCCTTCAATCGTCTTGATATCGCAACTGAAAACTGGAGCTTCCGCGGACAGCAGGGACTTATCATCAAAACTCCGCTGGAGGACGCAACACTGAAGCCGCTGCAGCCGGACCCGTTTAATCTGGAAATGCTGCATGAGAAGGACTTTAATATTGTGCCCCGCCTGGTTGATTCTTTAGCATATAACCAGGAGGCTGTTACGAAGCTGCTGGATCGTTATCAGGAGCTTGGAGTTAAACGGATTCTTTTTGAAGGCGAATCTGTTAAGGGATTCAATGATGATGCTTCCGTAAGCAGCCTCTCTGCATTCGCAGATCTTCTTAAGGAACGCGGAATGGGAATTGCTGCAATTGAGAACATTAAAGTACAGCAAAAAGGATTTAACAGACTGTCTTATCTGCTCGATTATAATGTGACCCGGCTATATTCTCTCAGCGAAGGTGATTCCGGACTATCTCCGGAAGTCATTGCTGACCGCTTTGCGCTGGCCACTAAGGACCGTAATATCCGGATGATCTATCTCAATACCATTCCATCACGGGATACCACTAAGGCTCAGGTTACCGACACCTTGGACAACCTGGTAACCAGCCTTAGCGGCCCGGATGGGGCAGTGAATAAAATCGAAGATAACGGTTTTACTCTGGGTCAGGCTACGGCTTTTGAGGTTGTTGATTCCTCTTATCAGCGTTACTTCAAGCTGGGAGCTGTGATTGGCGCGGTATCTATGGTTGCACTTCTTGTATCTTACTTCATTCCTTGGCTTACCCTAGCGGCTTGGGCACTGGGTCTGGTCGGAAGTGCAGGACTGATGCTGCTGAAGCCGGAGCTGTTTGAACAGGCGCTGGCACTTGCAGTGGCGATCAGTGCCCCGACGGTTGCAACGGTGCTGGCTGTCCGCAAAATCAATGAACAAGGCCCGCCGCTGCGGAAGAGTACACTAACCTATGTGGTTATGAGCCCGGGGCGCCGGTTGGCGCATAGTCTTGTCCTCTATATAAAGACTGCGCTAATTTCACTGAGTGCCGTACCGTTTGTCATCGCATTACTCAACAATATTACGTACAGTCTGGTGCTCAATCAGTTCCGCGGCGTCAGCCTGCTGCATCTGGCTCCAATTGCCCTGACTGGGCTCTATGTGCTCTTATATCGCGGAGAGTTCGCGTTTAACAAGACAGGCAAACTACTTCGGACACCGATCACCCTTGCCTGGGTTATTGCTGCCGGCATTCTCGGCGTGATGGGTATGTATTACCTAAGCCGTACCGGCAATAGCGGCAGTGTAAGCTCGCTTGAAATGTCATTCCGTACCTTCCTGGAGAATACAGTGGGTGTGCGTCCTAGGAATAAGGAATTCCTGCTCGCTCATCCGTTGTTTATTCTGGGTGCCTTTATGGCCTATAAATACCGGAATGCCGCCTTTATCATGATTGTCGCGGTAATTGGCCAGCTATCAATGGTGGATACTTTCGCCCATATTCATACTCCGGTATTAATCTCAGTAATTCGCGGGGGGCTTGGCTTGGGACTTGGCCTAATTATTGGTCTTATCGCCGCCTTGGTATGGCAGATTGCGGAAGGGTGTTGGAAACGATGGTCGCCACTGCTCAGAAAATAATCATTTCCGGCTACTACGGTTTCCGTAACAGCGGGGACGAGGCAGTGCTGCAGTCTATTCTAAACGCATTGCAGAAGCAGTCTCAGGCTGCCGGCATTACTATTGAGCCTATTGTGTTATCCATAGATCCGGAATGGACGGCCGCCACGTATGGGGTGAAATCCGTCCACCGGATGAAGCTGGGTGAAGTCCGGCGCGCAATCTCGGAAAGTGACGGACTTATCAGCGGGGGAGGCAGCCTGCTTCAGGATGTAACAGGCAGCAAGACTATTCCTTATTACCTAGGTATAGTTAAGCTTGCCCAGTGGATGGGAAAGCCTACCTTTATTTATGCCCAAGGCATCGGTCCGGTGAGCCGGAAACTGTTCCATCCGCTGATCAAATCCGTATTCCGCAAATGTGTCTATGTGTCTGTGCGGGACGAGCAGTCCCGTCTGCTGCTGCAAAGTATGGGACTTGACGGGAGTAAGATTGAGGTGGTTCCCGACCCTGTTATGGGTCTGGAGCTTCCAGGGGCACCCGGAACGCCAGCCCAGGATCCTCAATCTCCCAATAGCCCAGTTTCTGCACTGAAGACTGTAGGCGTATCAGTGCGGTATTGGGAGGAATCGCGGCGGGAGCTGGATGCGATCGCTGAAGGGCTGGTACAAGCCTGTGCCGAAGCACCGCTTCACTTGCGGTTCCTGCCTTTTCACCATCCGCCAGACAATGAAGCCTCAAGATATGTGATGCAGAAGCTGGAGAAGAAGATAGCAGCGCTTGGAGGAGCAGTTAGTTTGTGTGAGGATGCGCTTCATCCCCAGCAGATGCTGCGTGAGGTTGCGGAGTGTGACGCTCTGATCGGTATGCGCCTGCACAGCCTGATCTACGCCGCCGGCAGACGTGTGCCTCTAATGGGTATCTCCTACGACCCCAAGATTGATCATTTCCTGGAGCGAATCCGCTGCAAGCCGGTAGGATCGACTAATACATTGGAAGGCAGCATGGTTGCGGCTGAAATTCTACACCTTCTGGAAAAAGAGGAAGCGTGGAAACGGGAGCGGGAGCCGTTAATCGCAGCCTTAGTTGAAGCAGCCGAGGCTCCGGCCCGGCAAATTACCGAATATTTCCGCCGTAAAGGATGATTGAACGTGAAAGCAGATAGTGTTTTGCCCACTGTTCCAATTTTTGGTATACGGGTATCCAAAGTCGACATGAAAGCTACGGTTTCCTATTTGACCGAGGCTGTACGTAACCGGGAGCCGCATCAAGTGATTACGGCCAACCCCATCATGGTTATGACTGCACTCGATAATCCGGCCTATATGGAGATTATGAAGTCAGCAGAATTGGTCGTCCCTGACGGAACGGGTGTTGTATGGGCAGCGGAATATTGCAAAGAGCCTGTAGCTGAGCGTGTAGCAGGATTTGATCTTTTACATGAATTGCTGCGCCAAGGCGAAGTCTATAACTGGAGGGTCTATCTTCTCGGTTCTGCACCGGATGTGATTCGGGAGACCGCTTCAAGGTTACAAACTCAATATCCGCGTATCGTAATATCCGGCTACCGGGATGGTTACTTTGGACCGGAAGCAGACGAGGAGATTATTGCGGATATTACCCGCTCTCAGCCAGATCTGCTTTTTGTCGCCAGAGGTGCAGACAGCCAGGAACCGTGGATCGCCAAGTACAAGTCCCGGCTGAATATTCCTGTGATGATGGGAGTGGGCGGGAGCTTTGATGTGATCTCAGGCAAAAGCAAACGGGCTCCTAAAGCTTTCCAGAAACTCCGGGCAGAGTGGTTATATCGCCTTCTCAAAGAGCCGACCCGATACAAAAGAATGCTTGCACTGCCGAAATTCGCAGTAAAAGTGGTGCGTGAGAAAGATAAAGTAACAAAAGTTCAGTGAAAAGCGTGAATTTACCGGAAAAATCCGAACAACAGCCTAAAAACGGAATTGGAATTTACTTTTAGTTCAGCGTATAATTCAATGCGGTAGAGAAATGGGGGTCGACTTTTCAAATGTTAATTATATACATCGCCGGATTTGTTGTGTGCATGGGACTTGCGCTCCTGTTGACGCCACTGGTGAAGAAATTCGCTATTAAGATTGGTGCTACAGATGTGCCGAACGCCCGTAAAGTGCATACGAAGATAATGCCACGCCTTGGTGGGCTAGGTATATTTCTGGCGTTTGTGTTAGGCCTGCTTGCCGTATTGCCAATTATTCCTTACGATTTCACTCCGCGGGAGGCTAACTTCATCAAAGCGCTGCTGTGCGGCGGCGGACTGATTGTTCTTATCGGGGGATTTGATGACCGGTTCGAGCTTTCAGCTAAAGTGAAGCTGCTGGGTCAAATTGCCGCAGCCTGCATCGTAGTTTTCGGGTTTGGCATTACTGTTGATTTCGTGAATATTCCTTTTAACAATACCTATTCTTCACTGGAGAGCTGGATCGCTGTTCCGCTGACGATCTTCTGGATTGTCGGTGTCACTAATGCCGTTAACCTGATCGACGGGTTGGACGGGCTAGCTGCCGGTGTATCCGGAATTGCAATTGCTACAATCGCTGTAATGGCATTTTTGATGGGCAATACAATGGTTGCGCTCCTGTGCCTGCTGTTGCTTGGCAGTATACTGGGTTTTCTGTTCTTCAACTTTCACCCGGCAAAAATCTTCATGGGCGATACAGGTTCACTGTTCTTAGGCTTCTGTCTTGCACTCTTGGCGCTGCTAGGATTTAAACAAATTGCGGTCGTGTCCTTTATTACTCCACTCCTGATCATTGGAGTTCCTCTATCGGATACATTCTTCGCCATAGTCCGCCGCAAGCTGCAGAAGAAACCTATCTTTGCACCAGACAAAGGGCATCTGCATCACTGCCTGCGCGAGCTTGGGTTCAGTCACCGTCAAACCGTTCTCATCATTTACGGCATTGCTGCTTTCTTCGGAGTACTGGCTGTTATTCAAACGTCCGCTTCACTCTATGAAGCGAACTGGGTAACCTTCGTAGTCATTTGCGTTATGCTGTTCTTCCTGCAGATTGGTGCTGAAATTACCGGCGTTATCAGTAAGACCAAACGTCCGCTAATTGACTTTCTTTTAAGAATGCGAATGAAGGTTAGTCCGGAGCGCGGATCCAAGTCATAAAGGCACCAGAAACGGTAATCTGCTATTATATTCCTTTAATTTACAAAGCTCATCCTTTTTAGGATGAGCTTTTTTATTGTATTCCTAAAAAAAACTGCCGCTATGACCGATAAAGAACAAAGTGAAGGATATCGAGAACATATACTCAAAGGAGAGATATAACACATGTTACGCTTTAAGAGAGCATTCGTTTGGCTGCTGCTGGCGGCTCTGATCGTTTCCATGTTTCCTGGTAAATACACGCCGCTAGCAGCGGCAGCAACCACGACCTACTTCAGTCCGGATGATCTCACGCTGCGGAATACAGCAAGTCTTGACCAAACAGCGGTCACTGGTGCAACAGCAATCACAAGAAATACTGTATATAAGACAAGTGCTCCTAACTTCTCCATAACGGGTACCTATGCGCAGGTAACTGCTTCCACAATGAAGGTTACTGTGCAACAGATGACGCAGAGTGGGGGGAAATGGGTTACAGATGAGACCCATACTACTACTGGAGCGGTAACTACGGACACTTTAAACCCGGATAACCGGTTTATAGCAAGTGGCCTAACCCTCTTTGCAGGATATAATAAAATTACTTTTTCAGGCATGCAAGGCTCCTTGCAACGCTCCGAATCGTTTTATGTGCTTTACGATAAGGTCCCTTACATTTCGTCTCTTCAAGTACTTGGAGGAGGACCCACTGCCATTAACTTAAATGAAGGTACCAAGGTTGTTGTACCTAACCAGCAGATCACGATCCAGGGTAATGTTACGAATGCAACCAAGGTAGGGGTATCCCTCAACGGTGGCTCTTCGCTGCAAACCTCGCTTCTTGAGGATGGAACCTTTTTCACACCAGCTCTCACTTTGAAATCTGGGGAAAACACGCTGGACATCATAGTGCAGAATGCAGCCGACTCCATTGCTATTAAACGTTCGGTGTATTATTTTGACACCAACAAGCCGTTTACCGATCTGCAAATCACACACGGCGATTCAACGCTGACGCCACCCGTCTACAAGGCTTATAGTATCTTGGATAATATCCCTACTCTGACAGCTAACGATACCACGGCCAAGATTATGGGACAGGTACTTTTGCCGTATAACGCCAGCACTAAGTCCTTTGAAGCGGATCATGAAGTGAAAATTAACGATGTGGTCGTTCCAATCGATGTATTGGAATCCTATACGATTGCCTCAGACGGTACATTTAGTACAACGACTGGTACAACAGCACAGAAAGAAATCATTATCCCGGCTCCGGATGGTGTGACGCCTCAATACCGTTTAATCACATTCCAGACTACAAGTTCATTTGCGCTTACTGCAGGAACTTCTAGCGTAATCGTCGGTATTAAGTACGGGACCTACACTACATCGGTCAAAGAAACTTATAAGTTCCTGGCGGGTGAGACCGTCATTACGGATATGTACTATCTTTCAGGTTATAAGGAAGTTTCTACAGGTAATATTGACGCTAAAACATTATCTAAGCTTCCTTTAAATGGTGCTGAAGTTGAAACACCTGACTTTTTCATTATGGTGAAGTCTAGCGCGGCACCCTCAACTTTATTGGGTTCATACCTCCCTTTGGGGGCATCGCTGAAGTTAGAGAAACAAACTAACCTCAATAACCTCGGTTCTAATGAGGCTGTCTATAAAGTTGTTGGCTTCTCCAACGGGCAACAAAAGGTGAAATTTCAATTTTCAGGTTCGCAATCTTTCTATAATGCAGATATTGCTTATGTCTCCAAGAACTATATTTATGTAGCTAACTTAAATGAT
>NZ_LN831199.1:130431-150124 GCF_001368795.1 Paenibacillus ihuae | reverse complement strand
CTCCAAGAACTATATTTATGTAGCTAACTTAAATGATGGTCAGACCTATACGTTCAGTTCAGCTAATGCTGCTAATACAATGTTGGTATCAGGTGAATATATCGGGTTCGAGAATATCAGCAACGCCCAATTTTTCGTCAACGGAACTTCAAATGATAAACTGAATCCAGCACTACAGCCTACTGATAAATTTAATCCGACGACCGACCCGAAATTCTCATTTGTATTGAATATTTCTGCTTCGGGCCCCCTCGTATATGGAGAGAATAAAATTGTATTCACCGGGACCTCCATGGACAATGTGGGTAATAAGAGAGAAATACGCAAGGAACTGAAAATCTATATTGTAGATACCAATGTATCCAACCTGTCACAATTCCATCCCAAGCTGCCTAAAGGCAGAGCTGCCCTTAGCCATACGAATATTAAGGACTATACGGATAAAGAGCTTAACGATATTCTTGGATTGACTTCTGAGTTCATCTATAAGGATGAAAAGTATGTCACCAGCCAAACCAGCTACGATTTGGTACTCAGAGGTGGAGCAGCGAATAAGCTTAACCTTTACCAAGGGTCTGAACTGTTCCTTTCCCTGGATAATAAGATCCTGGGTACAACCTCTGCCAAAGCAGGGCCAACGCAGTTCACTTACAGAGGAAAGACCTACTACTATGATTTTGTGGGCAGCAGCACTGATTTCATTCTGCGGATCATGGATATTCCGGCGGAAACCGCGGGAAGTATTGTATATAACCTAGAATTAATCAATGAAACCGGTGCGCGCACGAATCAACGTTTGGAGGTAGAGCGTGAAGTCTCTCCATACCGCATCTTATCTCCAGTAGAAACGGTTGGAAAACAGATTGTCGTCAATAAAAACTTTGTCCGTTTTGATATTGAAGCTGAAGGGGCAACAAAGGTTTTAATTGATAAGTATGAAGCTGTGCAACGTACAGATTTGCCGAACAGATTTACGTTGGATTATGTTGGTTTGAAACCAGATAAAGCAACAACAATAAAAATCCAGATTGTTCGTGCTGCGGCAACCATAAATGATACAATCACCGTCTATTACGCAAGTGCCGTACAAGTGGACACGCAATTCATGGCTGAAAAGGTTGCAGCTAAGTATAGTGTATTCAACAAGGGACTCGAGCTTTCGTTTCCAAAGGGTACACTAATGAAGGGAAACACTAGCTCCGGCGCGGCAAAGTACTATCCTGATACCAAGCTGCTATTCGGGATTGCAGATCCGGTAGATGGTGTTGTTGAGCGTAAAAACGATTATGGCAACACAATCAACGTAGATGCAGATGCCCGCACACCAGGAGGTCAAAGCACATTGCTAATTCCTTCGGATTTGGTATTACGTTTTAACTCTACAGTAGAAACCAATAACTTCTCCCGGGTATCCGACATTTACTGGATCAGTGGAGGTCTTGGGGAAAAGGGAACTAAGGGCACTGCGCTTTATAAACCGGCTACAAATGGTATTGCGCCATATTCGGTAGAAGGTAATTTCACACAAATTGAAGCCGAACGCAAAATTGTTCCTTCACAGCGTGGGGAACTGACTCTTACGTTTAGTCCCAATATTGTGGATGAGGTTGGATCAACGATAACAGTGTACCGGTATACAGACTCAGGACAATGGGAGAACATTGGCGGCGAGGTCGATACGAAGAAACATACGATCACTGTAGCTTTTGATCAATTTGGGTATTACACAGTAATGAAGCTCCGCCGTGGATATACAGACATCACGAATCACCCATGGGCAAGAAATGTCCTTAACGGATTATATTCCAAAGGAATTATGAAAAATCTTAGGTTCGATCAATTTGGAGCCGATGATACGACTACACGTGGTGAATTTGCTACCCTGCTGGTGAAAGGGCTGAATATCCCTTTAAGCTACAATAATAGCCAGCAAACCTTCTTTGATATTGTGCCGGAGGCAGTTTCGACAACATGGGACTTCAAGCATATCGAGACCGCTGCAAGAGCAGGTATCATAACAGGCTTAAGCGATGGGTTCTTCGGCCCGGATCAGCCGTTAACAAGAGAACAGGCGGCCGTGATGATTGCAAGAGCCCTGAAGCTTAAAATGGCGCTCAACGATGACAAGCTACTGACCACTCTTACCAAGTCGTTTGTGGATTCGGGAAGTATGGACTTTTACTCCAGACCAGCCATTGATGCGGTATCTAAAGCCAAAATCATGTCAGGCAGTGCAGTGACGATTACGGGCCAAACTAAACCGGTATATAATTTCAACCCGAAGGGCAAGCTGACTAGAGCGGAAGCCGGAAAGATTGCTGTGTCACTCTTGCAGAAGAGCACGAGCATCTTCCCGAAAACCTTCAATTAATGTAGTAATAGAACGACAGGTCCGCGAAACTGTTCGCGGGCCTGTCCTTTTTAATGGAAAATATATGCCATCGACATTAACTTTGTAATCTGCACTGTTTTACGTTACAATAATTTAGAAAATAATTTTTTCTGAAAGGTGAAAGCCATCGATGAAACCGATTTTATCAAAAGCGCAATTGGATTACACGAAAGCAAAGAATTTGTTTGAGAATAGAGCAAAAGTTTTGGAAAGAGAGATCGCCGCAAAACGGGCGTTGCAGGAGATTACACAAGAGGTAATGGAAGAGCTTGTACAAGCTACAGGTTTCCATGATGCATACAATGATCTTGTTATCGCCGAGAATGCCTTGATAGAATGGTCCCACACCACAATTAAACATGAGAAGACCTACCGCGAGAACCGTGAGGCTATTGATGCCATGTACGAGAATGTAAATGCCAGTCCTGAGAAACGCCAGGAATTGATTCAACTATCGATGAAGATACGTTAGTTTATATGTTATATAAGGAAAGCGCCGGAATCGGCGCTTTTTCATTTTCCAGGATGAGGAAAGGGGGGAGTTTAAAAAAGGGGAATTATGTTTATTTACTTAACAAATATTGCTTAATGACGTTACCAAACCTCCATGCTATACTAATTCCCGTAGTCACCCAACATTAACAATAGTTAGTAGAACATACATATCTATCTTCTATTGGAACGGGGAGCGGGATACAGCGGTTTAAAAATTATTTTTGAACAAAGCGCAACTTTTCCGGAACTCCTGCGTTTAAGGTGTAGAGTCATTTACACCAGGCATTTGTTAAATAACCCTAATAGCTAGGGCAATGCCGAATGGAAAAATTAGCTTTACGTGACTTGAGGCACATTGTATAATACTTAGGTAGAATTAGGAATCTAGTATTACTATGCCTTAAACCTGTTTACAAGTTTCTGTGATACCCGTCACAGACATTATTTATACTTAATATGCTCAACTCGGGAAAGGGGGTGCATCGGCTAATGAGTGACATGAGCTACCCAACTAAAGAAAAATCTCAGTTCATGAACGTCCAAGGAGGAGAAAAAAAGGTTATGAAGAAAATTTTATCCGTAGCATTATCTACAGCAATGGCATTCTCGATGTTTGCCTCTGTAGCGTTTGGTGAAACTGCAACAACTCCACAAGCAAAATTTGATGCTTTGGCAGCTAAAGGTGTTCTTAACGGATACCCAGATGGTCAAGCTCACCTTGAAAAAGATCTGACTCGTGCAGAGTTCGCTAAGATCGTTACTAAATTGTTCGGCCTTTCAGAAGTAACTGGTAAATTGTCTTACAAAGACAAAGGTTACACAGCTACTAACTGGGCTGTTCCTTACATCGAAGCTGTAACTGCAGCAAACTTGATGCAAGGTAAAGATACTGTTAAAGGTATCTTCGACTACAACGGTAAAGTAACAGTTGAAGAAGTAGCGGCTGTATTGTTCCGCGCTTTGAAACTGGAAACTCCGGCAACAACTGATAACTCCGCATCTGCATGGGCTAAAGGCTATGCACAAGCAGTTATCAACGCTGGTCTGGTTGCTCAAGGCACCAACTTCAAAGCTAACGCTACTCGCTCTTTGGTAGTAGAAGCAGCTTATGCAGTTGACAACATGACAACTAAAGTAGCTGTTGCTGGCGCAGAAGCTTTGACTCCAACAACCGTGTTGGTAACTTTCGCTGACAAAACAACTACTACACTGACATTGACAACAGCCCTGGTTGAAGGCGTAGAAACTACAATTCCTACGTTCAAATACAAAGGCTTTGACTATGCAGGCGTTAAAGTAACTTTGGCAGCTCCTAAAGTAGTTTCCGTAACTACTCCGAACTCCAAACAGCTGGTTGTTAAATTCAACCGTGCTCTGGATTCCAGCACTGTTATCGCATCCGATAATACTTTGGTTGACGGTGTAGTTGCTGTTACTTACTTGACAGATGCTCAAGCAGTTAACATCAACAAAGCCAACGCTGTATTGTCTTCTGACAAAACTGAGTTGACACTGACTCCAGAACTTAACGAATACTTCAAAGGTCAATACACTGTAACTGTAACTAAATCTGTTAAGACTGACACTGGTGTTGCTCTTACTCCTTACACACAGCTGATTACTGTTGCTGATACTGCTGCACCTACAATCGTATCCGTAACTTCCACTGCTAAAGCAACTACTAACAAAGTTGTTGTTAAATTCAGTGAGCCAGTAGTATCTAGTCCTTCTGGTGTAATTACTGCTTATGTTGACGGTGTATCCGCTCCTGCAACAACTGGATCTAGCCTTGACGAAGTGGTATTGACAACTACAACAACTCTGGTTACTGGCAAAACTTATGACGTTTCGTTCCTGAACGTTAAAGACTTCGCTGGCAACTACATTACTCCAAACCCAACAAAGACTACTGTAACTGTAGTAGCTGATGTTGAACTTCCAACAATCACTAGCTTCGCTGTATCCGGCGAAAACACAATCAAAGTTGTATTCAGCAAAGCTGTTGACATCAACTCCCTGAACGGTGTGTTCACATTGCTGAACGCTAGCGGAGTTAACCAAGGTTCGTTGATTCCTTCCGCTGGAAGCGACAGCAAAACATTCACTTTGACTACTGCAACTACACCAGCTTGGTCTAATGGCGTATTCAACGGAACTGTTACTATTGCTGCCGGAATTAGAGACCTTCTGGGTAATGCAACAACTGCAACTTCAACTCAAGCTGTTACTTTCACTAAGGACACTGTAGCTCCTACGGTTGCAAGTGTTACTTATGGATCAACAGGTTTGGTAGTGAAGTTCTCTGAAGCTATCACTGTTACCAATGGATCTAAGTTGACACTGATTAATGATTCGACTGGTGTTGCTAAGGAAGTAACTCTTATTGGCACATCCGGTGCAACAACTGCAACTACTGCTACTTATGCATACAGCGACAGCAATGCTACAGTGACATTCACTGTAACTGGTTTTGCAGCTGGTAACTACACATTGCGTCTGCCATCCGGCCTGGTTAAAGATAAGTCTGCACAACTAAACGGTAACGCCGCATCTGTGCAAACTGTAGCTATCACTGCTACTTCAACTACTGACTCCAGCCAACCGGTGTTCGTGAGCAACCCAACTGCAACAACTGCTAGCGGATCGGATCAAGTTATCACTTACACAATTCAAGATGCTAACGGTCTGAACCTCAGCACTGTTACTAACATCAACAACTACACATTGGATGCTAAGGCTCTGCCAGCTGGTTCTTATGTAACTACTGATTACAGTGGTACTGCTAGCGCGAACCTGGTGGTTAAGGTTTATATCCCTACAAGCGGAATCAGTGCTTCCAAAGGTTATGACTTCTTGATTACCGGTATCCAAGATTCCGTAGGTAACACAATTACTCCTAAGCTTGCACAGGGAATCGCTCTGGTTGATGGTATTGCTCCTAAGCTGGCTACCGCTTCCGTATCAGTGGATGACTCCACGAAGTTGATTGTTAACTTCAGTGAATCCGTAAGTGCTCCAACAGGAGCAGACTTCGTTGTTACTGTTAACGGCGTTGAAATTAAGAAGAGCGGTGTTGTAACTGTAGCTTCTGGCTCCGGCAGCAAGTACTTCTTGCAAATCAATGCAGCAAAAGGTGTTTACAACAGTGCTGATGTACTGTACATCGACAATAACTCTGACGGAGTTGTTCAAGCAACTGAAATCCTTGCTTACACTTCTGCAAGTGCAGGTGCACTTGACCTGAGAGCTGCTTATGTTGGTAACATCACTGTTAAGATCGCTGACACTTCTACTATTACAGATGGATCGACGAACAAAATCGACAACAGCGTTACAGTTACTGCAACTAAGTAATTCGGTTTTACCGAAGCCCAGAATAGCCTCTTCGGAGGCTATTCTTTTTTTTAGTATTTTTTGAATTCTGAAGGAGGAAGCTGATGAAAACCGTTTGGAAAATTTCCATGGCAACCGGGCTGCTTGCTTGTAGTGTATGGGCAGGTTCTGTACTCAACATCACTGCAGAAGGCGCAAGTGTCGGCTCGCAGCCAGGTACGGCTGATGATCCCGTTGTAACAAAAAGTTATGTGGATCAACAAATTCAAAAGGCACTTCAAGGTGGAACAATATCTACTCAGGCACCTACGGCAACCGCAACACCTGTTGCAACTGCTGCACCATCATCTTCTCCGGCTCCAAGCAGTAATGAAGTTATAATTGTTGATGTGAAACCGGGCCAGACTCTAATTGCTGGTGCAGGTGCTGAATTTATTGTCCGGGCGGGTAAAGCTGTAATTTATTCACAGGACAGTAATGGCGTCGCTGATTTGACGGATGGCACCGATCTTGCCAACGGGCTTGCAGCACCATCTAATCATTTGTTATCATTTCCCCGTGATGGACGGGGGATTACTGTTCAAGAAGGTCAAACCTTAGGACTTGTAGTCATGGTACGAGGTTCTTACACATTGAAATAAAGAAGAAATACTATTTCATTAATATTAAGGATACCCTGTGGGAGGGATCCTCATACACCGGAACTCTTTCCCACTGCTGACAAACATTAAACGGACTCAAAGCCATGGAACAGGCGCAGAATACTTCCTGTAATCTTTAAAAATAATTTCAGGAGGTGCTGTAACATGGCACGTACTAATCGCACAGTGGTACCGGAAAGTCGCGCAATGCTGAAACAAATGCAATATGAAATTGCAACAGAATTCGGTCTATATGGTGCTTCTTATGGCGGAGGAGCAGATACGGAGTTTGCTTCTGAACTTGGAGCTCTTGGAGGGGCTGCAGGAATTGGACGGAGTCAGTATCTTGGCCATTTAAGCTCCAGAGATAATGGTTCTGTTGGCGGAGAAATTACGAAGAGGCTTGTCAAGCAAGCTGAGCAGTCTCTTTTCACATAACTTCTGCAAACGCCGGTTGAGACTGCCTTTAATTGACACCATCCGGCAAATAAGATAATATGACTTTTGAGGAAAGCCTTAAACCTTTTCCATATGGAAAAGGTTCATTTTTTGAAGACGGCATCTATAATTTCTTAATTTATTCTTATTTTATTTGGCCTGTTATCACTAAGGAGCCCCCTTATACAGTGTCAGACTAACAATATGGGAGGTTGTTGTACGTGTCTATTAAAGGACGTCATTTGTTTACTTCCGAGTCCGTAACAGAGGGACATCCGGATAAAATCTGTGATCAGATTTCTGATGCAGTGCTGGATGCTTTTTTGGCCAATGATCCAAATGCCCGCGTTGCCTGCGAGGTAGCTGTAGCAACTGGTCTTGTGCTCGTCATTGGCGAGATTAGCACCAAGTCGGAGTATGTAGATATTCCGGCCATTGTACGCAATACGATTAAGGAAATTGGCTATACCCGTGCAAAATATGGTTTTGATTATAATACTTGTGCTGTGCTTAGCTCACTGAATGAACAGTCTGCTGATATCGCACAGGGTGTAAATGCGGCACTGGAGCATCGTGATCCTGCACAAGTTGCTGAAGAAACTGCAAATATTGGCGCAGGTGACCAAGGCCTGATGTTTGGTTTTGCGACAGATGAAACGCCTGAATTAATGCCTTTGCCGATCGCCCTGTCACACCGGATTGCCCGCCGTTTGTCTGAAGTCCGCAAAGACGGTACTTTGGAATATTTGCGTCCGGATGGCAAAACTCAGGTAACGATTGAGTATCAGGATGAAAAACCGGTACGTGTAGATACAATTGTAGTATCGACTCAGCACGCAGAGGAAATTTCACTGGAACAGATCCAGGCAGATATTAAAGAACACGTTATTCTGCCGGTTGTTCCGGCTGAATTGCTCGATGATAACACTAAGTATTTCATTAATCCGACAGGCCGTTTTGTCATTGGCGGTCCGCAGGGTGATGCCGGATTAACCGGACGCAAGATTATTGTTGATACATATGGCGGATATGCCCGTCATGGCGGAGGAGCATTCTCTGGGAAAGATCCAACCAAAGTCGACCGCTCTGCTGCCTATGCAGCCCGTTATGTCGCGAAGAATCTGGTTGCTGCCGGCCTTGCTTCCAAATGTGAAATTCAATTGGCTTATGCAATTGGGGTCGCTAATCCTGTATCGATTAATGTGGATACATACGGAACAGGGAAGATCAGTGAAGAAAAGCTGGCTGACCTCATCAGCAGCAATTTTGATCTTCGTCCTGCCGGAATTATCTCCATGCTGGATTTGCGCAAACCGATTTACAGACAGACCGCGGCTTATGGTCATTTTGGCCGTACCGATGTCGATCTTCCTTGGGAACGTGTGGATAAAGCAGAAATGCTTAAAGCTCAGGCCGGGATCTAATTTATACATCAATATAGACAAGCCCGCAGACAGGTCTTCTTTTTATGAGAAGATTGAAGTCTGCGGGCTTTTTTAATTTCAGCTGAAGAAGTTAGGATTTAGGAGTGATCCACACTTGGAAGTCTTCTAAACTTTGGAAGCCTTTTAGCCGAAATATAAGAATATGTATAAAGACGAGATAGTATGGCTTGAGAGGAGTCTATCACCGCATGAAAAGGAAAATTTCAATATGGACAGCACTCATTCTGGCAGGAAACCTGGTGCTAGGTACAGGGTATTCGTCTATCGGAATCGGAAGCTCAGCAGTGCATGCCGCAAATGAATTTAGCATGTCCACATCCCCTGTCCAGGGAGAGGTGAATGTGAGCGTAGCGTCTTCCATCAAACTAAGCTTCGACCGTCAGGTAACTCCGCAGAGTGGAGACATCACCGTTACAGCACTAGGGGCCAGTCAACCCTATGTAACTATCCCTGTGGGGAGCTCAGGCCTAATTAGCAGTTCAATGCAATATCAGCTCAAATTAGGTAAGGAGCTTGAGTACAATAAGACCTATACCGTTAACGTGCCCCAAGGCATGTTTAAAGACGGACTGGGACTGGAATCAGCGGCAGCTTCTTGGACCTTCACGACCGCTCCATCTATTAACACAACTATCACTGCAAGTGATTATTCTCCTGCGAATTATTCACGGGTGGATAGCACCCTTTCTCAGCTAAGTTTTAAGCTTAATAAGAAGCTTCAGCGGGGTGGGGGCTCAATTAAGCTTATCGCCTCATCAGACAACACTGTAGTGCAGGAGTTTAAGCTCAAAGACGGCGAGGGGTATGTCAATTTACAAAATGATGCCTCCACAACCACGGTGACTTTGACTTTGGCAAGTAAACTGATCTCTGGCAGCAGCTATTACGTGCTGGTTGATCCCTATGCTCTGAAAGATGATGACAATAAATCCTTTGCAGGGATTTCTACAGGGAATGTCTGGAGTTTTTCTGTAAAAGGTTCCACAGTCTCATCGGTAAGCGTATCTCCAGCAGACGGAGCGGGTGCAGTCCCGACAACGGGCAATCTCCAGCTAACCTTTGACCAGCCGATGATGCCGGCTACGGGAATAATCAGTTTATCTCCCGGTACTTCAGACGGTACCAGAACTTTCAATGTGAACTCCTCTGCGGTTACGGGAGGGGGAACCCGTTTTATTACGGTGGCTGCTGCTTCTGCCGTGAGTCCGCTGTTAAGCAATACTAAGTATACGGTGACCATTCCGCAAGGGGCTTTTTATGATCAGGACGGTAATATTTTCCCTGCTTCAGGACCTTATACCTGGAGCTTCACAACCACGTCGCTTACGGGATTTGGCGTAACAGCGCTTAGTCCGGCTGACCGCAGTGAGTCTGTAGGTACTGGTGAACCTATTAAAATTGCATTCAACCAGGCGGCAACTTTAACCGCCGAGAGTGGAGTAGCTCTGTATAAAAGCAGCGGGACAAAACTAACAACAACTGTATCTGTAGTTCAAGGTACTAATTCTAAGGAATATGTTATTGTACCTTCGACATCACTAGAAAACGACACAACCTATTATATTGATATCGCCAAAGGGACATTTGTTGACAGTAATAATAATCAATACGAGGGGATTAACGGAAAGAGCTCCTGGAGCTTCCGGACCATAGCGTTAGATAAGATGTCCCCCAATCTCTCTTCAGCAGTGCTCGAGAATAATCGTACTATCCGTTTAAAATACGACGAGCCGCTTAATTCATCGGTATCATTGCTGATGAGCAGTTTTTCAGTAACGGTCAATGATGAGAAAAGAGCGATCGAAAGTATTTACATTCAGGGAGACAGCGTATATGTGACGCTTAGCACGGGTGTAGCTGTAGGGCAAATTGTTAAGATCTCCTATTCAGGCGGCTTGAGAACCATTCAAGACTTGAGCGGAAATACCGCAAACAGTTTCTCATCACGGCAGGTAACGAATTCGGTTCAATCAGCATTGCCTACACCCAAAGAAGGAACTTTGTCTGGAAAGACTGTAGTTTTGAATTTTAATGATGTGCTGAGAACTGCTTCTACAGCTGGTTATGCCCAGTTCTATGTGTACGCAGACGGCGTTTCATTGGGCGTTAATTCTGTTAGCTCCAGCGGTTCGACTGTTACTTTAGGCGTAAATAATGTAGCATCAAGCGGCCAGGCTGTCCGGATAACCTACATCGCCGGCTCTTATCCGCTTCAGGATCAGTACGGTCAGAACATAACTAACTTCAGCGATTTCTATATCCGCAACACCAGCGATACGACCGCACCGGTATATCAGAGCGCAGCCGGTTCAGGCAAGCAGATTATACTTACTTATAATGAAGGATTGTCCTCGGGAAATCTGCCGATGATCAGTCAGTTCTCAGTTCTGGTGGGAAGTACGCCTAACTATGTAACCAACGTAGCCATAAGCGGAAATCAAGTAACACTTACTGTAGAGAGTACACTTTCAACAACGAGTTACACCACAATCTCTTATGTTCCGGGGACTGCCGGAATCAGTGATTTGAATGGTAATAGGGCAGCCTACATTAATCTTGGGCCGGTATCTATCTCGGGAAGTAATGTAACGACAGTGCCGAATATCAGTTCAGCAACTATCACTGGTGATGAGCTTACCGTTACTTTCAGTAAAAGTATGCAGGCCAGTACGTCCCTATATGCCGGGCAATTCGCAGTTAGAGTAGACGGAAGTATTGTAGGGGTACAATCTTTCAATGTTTCCGGTGCAACCCTGAAATTAGTTCTGTCTACCGTAGTTAAAACCGGACAAGCCGTTGACCTGTCCTATATGACAGGAGCTGGAGGGATTTTTGATGTTAGCGGGAATGCCCTTGCGTCATTTACAGCACTTTCCGTTCAGAACCTGACTGGGGGAACCAGCACAACGGCTAGCCGTCCTTCCTATCTGGGTACGCTCACTGCAGGTGAATTTGGGAAGGAATATCCGCTGCTCAAGAGTGACTCGGCTTCAGTGGCAGATGATCGTTCCGTTTACAGCCAGTCGCTCAAACGATATACACTGACCACGGATCGCCTGGCTGCCAGCTATGAATATCTTAATAAGCTGGGCACGCCATCCTTAGTATTTGAAGTCCCGTCGACAGAGCTAGCCGCCTATGTTTCAGTACCGCTCAAACCGCTGCTGGATGCCGTAAACCGCAACAGTAATTCGACGTTCGGGGTTCGCTACGGTGACAGCATGTTTACTCTGGCGCTGGATGATATCAATATGAACAGCCTCGCCGCAAACCTGATCGCAGACAGCAACACGATATCGCTTGTACTCCGGCTGGAGAAGGTTCCATCCGGCACATACACGCCTTTCGAGCAAAAGCTTAGAACACAAGGGCTGCAACCTGTAACCAGTTTGACCGATATCCGGCTGAGCGCCGTGGTCAGCGGCAATTATTCCAATGGTACCGTCCTTACTGTACCGGGAGAGTATGCCGTGCGCACGACCTCAACATTGAACAATGAACAGGTATCAGCAGCCAGACTGGATCTTGCCTATTATGATGCTGCCTATCTGCCTACCAAGATTGGCCCGGCCGGAAGTTATACAGTAATCAAGGCCAGTACAACAGGCAATCAGGTAGTCGGTACGTTCCTCTCAACCCGCAGCTTTACCGATATGAGCAAGCACTGGGCAAAGACGACTGTAGATTTACTTGCTGCCAAAAATATTATCGACAGCAGTTACGGTACCGCGTTTAAGCCGGAAATGAAGATCACCCGGGCTGAATTTGCAGTAATGCTCAGCAGGGGACTGGGGCTGCTGGGGGACAGGGTGACCGCACAGCAATTCAGAGATGTTCAGCCTTCCACCCAGACAGGTGATTATATTGGGGCAGCGGCTAAAGCTGGTATTATTACAGGGAATACAGACGGTACCTTCCGGCCGAATGACAATATTACCCGGGAACAGCTGGCCATTATGATTATCCGTGCGATGGAATATACGAAGAATCCAATCACACTGAACGGTACCGCTTCATCTGCGCTAAGTGCCTTCAAAGACAGAGGTAAAATCCAGAATGCAAGTGCTGAATTTGTGGCCAAAGCTGTGCAGGAAGGAATTATACTGGGAATGACCACCACTGAGTTCCAACCACAGGGTAACGCAACCAGGGCCCAAGCAGCGGTGATGCTGCAGCGCATGCTCGGTATGGCAGGTTTCCTGTAGAATAAACAAGTTATCAGGCTAAGGCCCCGCTTTGCGGGGCTTTTTTGTGTTAAGATAAGCACTTCTTTGTTTTACCCAATACACTATCTTTCTCTTTCCAGCAGAAACGGATCCCTTCCCTAATAGGATGGCAAAGCCGTTTCTTCTTATATCTGCATAGACTTACCAGGCTCTTAAATAGGACGGAATCTAGCAAACTTCGCAACTTTTTGGCTTCATTTCAGTCTATTAAAGTGTTAAGGAAAAATGGAAGCCTGTTCTTTGACTGGAAAAATAGATGCGGATATCAGAGAACTTATATTAAAAAAAGAGATGGGAGAGTTACACTGAAATGAATGAAGTTTCCATGGAGAAGAGAAACGAAGAGCATGCACAGGGGGGAAGAAGGTTACCTGCCAAACGCTGGATTGCTGCATCATTAGCCGGTGTACTCTGGATCATGCCGGTAATCGGAAGCGAAGGACTGCCTGGATGGGGATCTTCTACTATACCAGTAGCCCAGGCAGCAGCGAGTTCTTTTACAGTGACCAAGCTGGGTGAAGAAGTGATCACTTCTGGTGCAATGATGATGAAATATAAGTTCACAACACAACGTTCGGGCATAAACGCTACCGGGCTGGCTGATGTCATCCGTGTAGATTTGAGTAATCCTTATGTGTCCCTTGATGTAATGACCGGAAAGGGCGGTAACCTGACTACCCGTCAAAGTACTGGCGGTATGGCAGCTGAAACTGGAGCAGTAGCTGCAGTTAACGGTGATTATTTCAACACCGGCGGCGAAGGTGCCCCAATAGGGGGACAAATTTCAAGCGGGGTTGTGGTTTCTACACCATCACAGCTTGAAGGAATGTACGCTTTTGCAGTGACTAAAGACCGCCAGCCGGTGATCGACGAGTATGCTTTTGAAGGACTGGTCACAGCTGAGGATGGTGCCCAGTTTCCACTGTCAGGTATTAATAAAGGGGCTTACAGCCCGGAAGGCGGCAGTTCCACATATAGCCATGCCAATGCTGCCTATCTTTATACAGATGCCTGGACCGCACTGGCCCGGCCGAAGAATAGCTCTACCACGCCAACGGAGGTATTGGTAGAGAATGATACGATCACTCAAATCTCATTAGATGCAGCATTGCCGATGGCAGTTCCGAAAGGGGCTTATATCCTGCGGACACACGGGCTTGCAGCACAGTTCGTCAAGGCACATCTGGCAGTAGGTCAAAAGCTGAGCAGTGTGTATTCCTTGAAATCTAAAACAACACAGCAAACTGTGGATCCGGCAAGTCTGCAAATGATGATTGGCGGACATACCATCCTGGTCAACAACGGTAGAGCAGCCACCTTCTCGAGGTCAACGAGCAGTATCGGCGGCTACCGGGCCCGTACAGCACTTGGTTATTCTCAGGATGGCCGTTACGTATATGTCATTGCGGTAGAGGATAATGCCAATAGTGCCGGTATGTCACTGACAGAACTGCAATCATTCATGACCAATATCGGTGTCTGGAAGGGGATAAACCTGGACGGAGGGGGCTCTACGACCATGGTAGACCGTCCACTGGCTGAAACGTCGACTTCGCTAACCTTTAATACGGAATACGGCACGGAGCAGCGCAGCATAGTCAACGGCTTGGGAGTCTACACGTTAGCCCCGCAGGGTGAGGTAAAAGGAATAAAGATCAGCGGTAGCTCAACACTTCTGATCGGGCAAAAGGCAACCTATACGTTAAAAGGCTATGATACGTATTATAATCCGATAGATGTGGCTTCATCTAATCCGGCATGGGTATCCAGCGGCGGCAGTGCTACAGTGAATGCAGGCGAAGTGACTGGTGTCAAAGCAGGACCAGTTACACTTACCGCGACCAGCGGCGCGGCAAGTGCTTCTGCGAAGGTTACCGTTCTGGGCGGTGACGATCTTGCCAGCCTGACCGCAGGAACGGCTACAGCTCCTCTGGCGGCTGGTGCATCGGTCTCCGTACCCGTCACAGCAGTTGCTAAAAGCGGCGCGACACTGGCTGTGCCAAATTCAGCGCTGAAATGGGAATTTGTCGGGTTCAAGGGCAGTGTGCAGGATGGCAAGCTGACGGTTGACTCGGTAAACGCAGGTGTCACCACGGGGTATGCGATTGCCCGGTACGACGGGTTCAGTACTGCGGTTGTTTTATCGACTGCAGCAGCTACACCGTGGGAGAATTTTGATAATGTTACTTATCCGATCGCCTTTACTTCGAATGTGAGCAGTGTCACAGGAACGGCCGCGATCGTGGCTGGAACGGCGGAGCGGGCAGGTTCCAAGGTGTTGTCCCTCAGCTATGACATGACTGCAGGAAGCGGTAAAATGTATGCCTATGCCCAGCTTAACGGAACCTCCGGCAAAAGCATTCCGGCAGCCGCCACTTCGATGTCACTTGATGTTATGGGGGATATGAGCCTTAACTGGCTGCGGGCGGAAGTGGTGGACAGCGCTGGAGCAACGGCTTATATTGATCTCGCTAAGGTCATTGACTGGAACGGCTGGAAGAGCCTGAATATTGATTTATCGGGGGCAGCTATTAAATTCCCTGCGCTGCTGAAAAGAGTGTATGTAGTGAATGTAGAGGAAGGTCAGGACGAACGGGCTAAGACAGGTACCGTTGCTTTCGATAATCTTTCCTTCGTGATGCCTTCGCTGTCCAGTGAAGCCGGTCTTCCCCAAGGTTCGGCTTCAATGATCATCGGCTCCAAAGCGATGACGGTAAATGGGACTAAGAAGTCGATAGATGTAGCTCCGATCGTCAAGGATGGTACCACATATGTGCCGATAAAATATGTGCTGGATGCTTTTGGCGGAAGTGCTGCCTGGGATCAGAGCACTAAGAAAATCATGGTGCTGCGCGGTGCCAAGGCGCTTGATCTGACTGTAAACAAGAAAGAATATATATTGAACGGCAAGCGGCAAAGCGCCGAAGTAGCTCCTTTAATCCTAGATGGCAGGACTTTAGTACCTCTTCGGCTCGTCTCGGAACAGCTCGGATTGACTGTAAAATGGGAACAGAAAACGAAGACCGTAACTATCGAATCGTGATATGGTAATATTAAAGGAAAGCCTTTAATACGATCCGATAGAAATGGGGCAAGCATCCGTGGAATTTCAAGCCGATGCGATAGATCGCGTCATTAAGAATACCATCGACGTGATGGAGAGCAGCAAGTATCAGATTTTTGAAATATTGCAGGTTGCACGGGATGAGCTTGTTGCACTCACCAAAGAACTGCAGAGGGTCATGGAAGAAACGGATGAAACATTGCAAAAGGTGGACAAGCTGGAGCTGCAATACCACCGCTCCCGGATCCGGCTGACGGAAGTCAGCCGTGATTTTGTCCGATATTCGGAGAAAGACATCCGGATTGCTTATGAGAAGGCTACTGAGCTTCAGCTCGAACTCATGATGACAAGAGAGCGTGAAATCTATCTTCGAAGCAGGCGGGACGAACTGCAGCTGCGGGTTCGCAGTGTCGAAAATTCGGTAGAACGCGCAGAATCGATCGGTTCGCAAATGAGTGTTGTTATTGAGTACCTGTCCGGAGAAATGGGACAAGTGACGAGAATTGTCGAAACTGCGAAGAACAGACAAATGATCGGACTTAAAATAATTTTGGCGCAAGAAGAGGAACGGAAAAGAATTGCCCGGGAAATTCATGACGGTCCTGCTCAAATGCTGGCGAATTTAGTCCTTAGGACGGAAATTGTAGAAAGAATGCTGGTGAAGCAGGAATATGGGCTAGTGCAGGACGAAGTAATAGACTTAAAAGGGCAGGTCCGTTACAGCCTGGAGGAAATGCGTAAGGTGATTTTCAACTTGCGTCCGATGGCGCTCGATGACCTTGGCCTAATTCCGACGCTGCGGAAGTACGTCCATGATTATGAGGAGAAAACAAAGATCCGTACCGCTTTTGAAACCAGAGGTAAGGAGCATCGTTTATCTTCAGCCATGGAAGCCGCAGTATACCGCCTTGTTCAGGAAGGCTTGTCGAATGCCGCCAAACACGCTTATCCGAGTTATGTGCTTGTAGAAATCACTTATCAGGCACAGCTGATCAAGATTGTGGTGAAGGATAACGGGGTAGGTTTTAATGTGAAAAAGGTAAGTGAGCAGGGCAGCCGTGAAAGTTTTGGGCTGGTAGGTATGCGGGAGCGTGTAGAGTTACTCGAAGGAAGAATGGAAATAGAATCTGCAGAGAATCAAGGCACAACAATCGTAATTCACATTCCGACGAATGTGGAAAAGGGGAAGGAGTAATGTGATGGAGAACCAAATCACTGGTAAATCGCCTATAAAAGTTCTTTTGGCCGATGATCATCAATTGTTTCGTGAAGGGCTTAAACGAATTTTAAATATGGAGGATGATATTGAGGTCATCGGGGAATGTGGTGACGGCATCCAGGTATTGGAATTTTGCAACGTCAACAAACCGGATATCGTACTGATGGACATCAACATGCCTATCGAGAACGGTGTAGAGGCTACACAAAAGCTCCGGGAGATGTTCCCGGATGTTAAAGTCATTATTTTATCGATTCATGATGATGAGAGTTATGTGTTCGAAACGCTGCGCAAGGGTGCCAACGGCTATTTGCTCAAGGATATGGAGGCGGAGTCGCTCATTAATGCCATACGCTCTGTCTGCGAGGGTCATGCCTTCATTCATCCGAAGGTTACAGGCAAGCTGATTAACCAGCTGCGCCGCATGACCTATCTTAATGAGACAGGGGCAATGGCTGAAACCCCGGTGAAGGAAGCAGGCGTTAAATTTGTCGCTGGTGACAACAATCCGCTGACCCGCCGTGAGGCTGAGGTTCTGCGGCTGATGGCCGAAGGCAAGAGTAACAAGAATATTGGGGAATACCTCTTTATCAGCGAGAAAACCGTCAAGAACCATGTCAGCAGCATCCTGCAAAAAATGGAAGTTGATGACCGTACACAGGCTGTAATCAATTCGATCAAATATGGCTGGGTCACTCTGTAACCGGCTTGAATTTAACTGAGCGTTTTGGAGAATCCAAATGATCCGGAACAACATTACATAACGTAAGGGCTGCATTCTGGCTCTGGCCAACGTATTGTTTCAGTCGCAGTTATATAAAATGAACCTAAGACATTTTATATATTCGAATTTTGCAAAATGCTGATTTAATGAGCAACCGGAAGAAATCGTTTCAACCCGGAGGCAGAGCAGGCAGGCACGCAGGCTTCAGGGAACCATGGGCAGTCACCGACCTTGTAACACCGGCATATAGTGTCGGTATAAAGAGGAGGTGCATCTCCATGGTAGCCCAGTTAATATGGATTGTGGCTGTTTACGCATCTGCGGTGATCCTCATTCACATTCTGCATCACCGGGAACAGACCCGAAGGGTCATGCGGTCCGGTAAGCGGATTCATTATTTTTTGATCACACGCAATCATGAAGCAGTTATTGAAGGGTACATCCGGATGCTGGCTTTTCATGCTTTTTGGACTGGAAAACTGTATCAGGTGACTGTGCTGGATGATGAATCGAAGGATGAGACATTAGCAGTAGCCACTAAATTGGCATACAGCGGTTCTGCAATTGATATTGCACCATTGATGCATTTTCGCTCTGTAGCGGGCGAGGATGAATACCAGCGGGAAATTGTTATCGATTTGCGGATGCCGGGAAGCGGGGGATCGCAATCAAGACGCGGCGAATGCTGACTAAATATGCAAGGAACGGGTGAAGCACACTCTCCAGTAATAGGGGAGTGTGCTTTTTTGTTTTGGAGGAGGGGATTGTAAGGTCATAAGGATGGGGTAACTCAGCAGACAGGCTGCGGCCGGAAGTTAAACATTCACTATTGTAACGGCCAATTTCAAAGTAGAGAGATTATATATGGATGTATGTTACATAGCCAAGCAGGAGGCGTTGTGATGAGAGTCAGTGTGTATGCAGTTGAAGATGACGGGCGCTTTAAAATATGGGTTTCACTGAATCTGGCTGTCGACCTTTTGTGGTGGAGTGGGGCAGGAGAACGTGGCTGGAGCGGCAGAGCAGCAGACAAACTGGTCATTCTCTCCACTTCACTCCCCCTCGGTTGGGCGGTGAAGCTGCGGGAGCGCTTCCGTTTCCATAAAGTAATGCGCCGGTGGTCATCCGAGGAGTGGGCAGTTTATCTAAAAGAATCTCTTCAGGAAGAAATGCGGAGAGAGAAAGAGTCAGGGGGAAAGCAGCAAAGAACATGGATGAATCATGTTGAGATAATTACGGAACCGTTGAAGAAAGGGGGGCAGCATAATGCAGATTTTGGACCTTGTGTCAGAAGTGGGAATGGGAGAGGGGGTGTTCTGCAGGAGCGGGAAAAAGAATCTCTCAGTATCGCAGCGGACCTCCTGGTGGAGACGCTCTCCGGCCGCTCGCTGCTTCAGCCGGAGGTGGAAGCATTGCTGGCGGAGCAGCTTCCAGGAATGGGGCAGGACTGGCAGTCTGGTGCCCAGCTTGCCCATCTGCAGGGGCGATTGAAGCTGCAAGCTGCCGTAAGTGCCGGAATGGTGGGGAAGGGGAAAGAGCGGAAGAATAATCGTCACGAGGCAGAAGGCGAGAGAGCCGATTATAGTAATACTGGTAGCAGGAAGGTTGAGAGAAATAGAGCGGGTCGCAGCAACTCTAGTAGCGGGAATGCTGAAGGAAAGAGAGGCGATCGAAGTAACTCGCTTAACAAGAGGGCAGAAGATAGCAGAGCCTATG
>NZ_LN831199.1:123744-130394 GCF_001368795.1 Paenibacillus ihuae | reverse complement strand
GCCATCGCTGCATTGCGGTTCTTGACGGCGCGGCGCCAGCACGCCGCCGGCACAGGCCCAGAGCGGTTCCTGCTCTGGGCAGTGACGGGAGCGGGGAAAACGGAGATCACGTTCCCGCTCCTGGAGGCAGTGCTCGCTGCCGGAGGCCGGGCACTGGTGGCGACGCCGCGCCGCGACGTCGTGCTGGAGCTGGCCCCGCGGCTCGCCCGGGCCTTCCCGGCGGAGACGCTGGCCGTGCTGTACGGCGGCAGCCAGGACCGCTGGGTACCGGGTCAATTGACGATTGCAACCACGCATCAGCTGCTAAGGTTTCAACATGGCTTTGATCTGGTCATTATCGATGAGTTGGATGCTTATCCTTACCATAACAATCCAATGCTGGCTTTTGCTGCTGAACAGGCCTGCAAGCCGGATGGAGTGTTTATCTTCTTGTCGGCGACACCGCCGCAGAAGCTGCAGCGGCAGGCGCATTCAGGGAAGCTGCCTCATGCCAGAGTGCCCGTACGGTATCATGGACATCCGTTGCCTGTGCCCCGCCGTATACCGATGAATCCCGTCCAGTTATGCATGAAGCGCGGGGCCCTGCCCGCAGCGTTCCTGCAAGCCTTGCACAGGTCGCTTGCACGTGAGGCGCAAATCTTTATCTTTGTGGCCCGGATCGCTCAAATTGAAGGGTTACTGACCCTTCTTCGCCGGAAAATCCCCGGTGTGTGCATAGAGGGCACCTCATCTAAAGATCGGGACAGAACCGATAAGGTCATTGCCTTCCGTAACAGGGCAATCACCATCCTGGTCACAACAACCATCCTGGAACGGGGAGTTACCGTTCCCCGTAGTGATGTTTATATTTTGGACGCAGACAGTAAACTGTTTGATGAAGCCTCGCTGGTTCAAATGGCTGGCCGTGCCGGGCGCTCCAAAGATGACCCTGCCGGCAGGGTAAACTTCTTATCACCGGAGTGGACCCGGTCACAGCGCAAAGCCATCGGGCAGATCCGTACCATGAACTCGATTGCCCGCAAGCAGGGATATCTGGACAGGAGGGAATCTTCATGGACACATTAACTGCGTGGCTTACCAAAGTCCGCTACTTACTTGCCCCTTCTTTGCTTCAATGCCTGATTTGCGGCAAAACCAGCCGCCCGGCAGCAGGCCTGCACGGTATCTGTGCAGTTTGTGAAGAGGCTATTCCTTGGATCAGGCATCCCCGCTGCCAGAAATGCGGACGCCATGTCGGCTGCCCCGACTGCAGCCGCAGCGGTGAAGCCGTACCGATTGTCTGCAACCGGAGTGCAGTAGCTTATACAAGTGTGATGCGCGAAATCCTAGGTCAATATAAATATCGGGGGAATGAACAGCTTGCTCCACTGTTAGGCTCAATGCTGGATAGAGCCTACATCCGGCTTAAAGCAGAAAGAGAACGGAGACAGCAGGGGATTGCAGAATTCCAAAAAGCACAGAGGGTATTTACAAGGCCCTTATTCCGCGGCAAGCAATCTGCTAGTAACCATCGATGGCAGGCAGATCTGTTTGTCCCTGTGCCTGTCTCGGAATCGCGGCTTGTTGAACGGGGATTCAATCAGGCGGAGCGGCTGGCGGATGTGCTGTCCGGGCGCAGGGGGATTCCGCAGCTCCCGCTTTTGGTCCGCACCCACCATACCGGTAAACAAAGCTTTAAACACCGGGCGGAACGAATCGCGGATATGAAGCATGCTTTTGCAGGAAATCCGGATGGAGCTGTCCTATTGCAGTTTGAGGTGTGGCTGGAAACCTTGGGAAAAAGAACGCGTCCGCTGCAGATTGTTATAGTAGATGATATTTATACTACAGGGAGCACCATACGCGCCTGCGCTGATACTATAAAAACGCTGTGTGACGGCTATGGAAAAGCTGCTGAAATATATAGCTTGACCTGGGCCCGGTCATAGGCGGTGCAGGAGTGTTTTGAATGTGCTTCCTGACAATTTTGTCCGTATAATATAACTAAAATCCTTAACTAGCCGATACTAATCATAGACTATGCTTGTGCAATCATGTAATCTAAGCATAAGTTGATTCTATGCTGCACAAAATGTAAGGAAAGGAGCCGCTGCTGAAAATGAATGTAGACAATTGTCCAAGATGCGGCCGTCTGTATGTCAAAAACATTATGGATATATGCCAGCCCTGCATCAAAGAGCTTGAGCATCAATACGAAACCTGTGTAGAATATCTGCGCAAAAACAGAGGAACTAATATTCAGGAATTATCCGATGCCACGGAAATATCAATCAAAGAAATTACCCGTTTTATCCGTGAAGGACGGATTTCCATAGCGAATGCTCCCAATATGATGTTGCCTTGTGAAGTGTGTGGGACGTTAATCCGCGATGGACATATGTGTGAAAGCTGCCGCAACCGTTTGAGGAGAGATCTTTCCAACGCGGCTAAGGAAAACGTGACACCTGAGCCGACCCAAAAATCATCTGGCGGAGCATATCGTGTTGTTGATAAACTTCGTGACAACTAAATCTTTTGGGAAAAAACGTTTTCAGCTATAAAGAATGATTCATTAAAGGCCGATAAACTTAGTAAAGATTATCGGCTATTTTATTTTATAAGGAAGGTGGAAGTTATGAAAATTAACGAGACCGGACGAATCAATCCAATTAACCCGTATCAAAGAAATGCTGAATCACAGCGCCAGGATCAAACCAAGAAGAGCACCCGTAAAGATGAGGTTTCGATTTCCGATGAAGCTATTAAGCTCCTTCAAGCACAGAAAAGCGGCACAATCGACGCAGCACGCGCTGATAAGATCCAGAGCCTGAAACAGCAAGTTTCCGCAGGTACCTACCAAGTTGACGCAGCCAAACTCGCAGAGACACTCGCCCCCTACTTTAAGCAATCCTCCGAGAATTAGGTGAACCCATCCATGGCATTGACGAGATTACTTGAACTTCTTGAGCGGCTGGACGAGACGCATCTTCAGATGCTTGATCTGGCCGCCATCAAGAAACAGACGATTATGGACAATAAGGTGGATGGTCTGATTGACATCATGAACCGCGAGTCCAAGCTGATGAAGCTGATTGGGCAGCTCGAGGAGCAGCGTGCAGAGGCGGCGTTTACCTTTTTACAAGGTGTAGGCATCCGTTCGAATCTGAACCTGAATCTGACCGAGCTGTCCCGGCTTGTATTTGACCCTGAGGATAAATCGCGTCTGCAGCAAGTTCAGCAGAAGCTTTCTAATACACTTCACCGCTTGAAAAAAGCCAACGAGCTGAATCAGAAGCTGATTGAGCAGTCGCTTACCTTTATAGATTATTCCCTGGATTTGCTTGTCGGTAGACCAAACCAGGATTTCACCTACCATCATCCATCCGACAAGGGATATAGCAGCACTAGGCCAGGACTTTTTGACACCCGCGGATAGATCGATCTTTCTTGCATTCCGTTTTGCCGGAGCATTCATAGGGAGGAATTAGCAGTATGACATCCACATTTCATTCAATCGAGACGGCAAGACGGAGTCTTTTTACTCAGACCGCTGCACTCAATACGACAGGACACAACATCGCCAACGCCAATACGGAAGGATACACCCGCCAGCGGGTGAACATGAAAGCTGCATTGCCTATTGAGGCATATGGTCTCAATAACTCTACAGTTCCAGGCCAGATGGGGACCGGTGTTGAATTCACGTCAATAGAACGGATCCGGGAAATGTTTCTGGATGACCAGTACCGTGGTGAGAGCTCTGCCAGCGGCAATTGGAGTATCCAATCGGATACACTGGACAAACTGGAGGCTATCGTGAATGAACCCTCGGATACAGGTATCCGGACTGTACTTGATAACTTTTGGAAATCTTGGTCGGACCTGAGCAAAAATCCGGAAGATCCTACAGCCCGCAAGATTGTAGTACAGACCGCACAGTCACTTACGGATGCTATGAATTATATGAGTACCCAGTTAAGTAACCTGGACCGGGATCTCAATACAAATATCGATGTTAAGGGAAAAGAGATTCAGAGTTATCTGAGCTCAATCGCCGATTTGAACCAGTCTATTGCCAAAATTGAAGGCATGGGTGACCAAGCCAACGATTTGCGGGATCAACGCGATTTGATGACGGACAAGCTTTCCAAGATCATCAATATCACCGTTGTAGATACCGATGCCGGATATAATATCTCGCTTGGTGGGCAACAGCTTGTTCAAGGGCCAGTACCTAATACAGTTGACAGTGCGTTTCTTAATAGTGCTTATGCATCAGGTGAGCTGAAGGCCGGTGAGGCGTACGGGATGATTTTTTCCAGCAAAACGTATGTAGCGGATTATAAAAAACAGCTGGATAATATGGCCAATACAATCGCCACTGGCGAGGTGCAGGTTACGATTCCGGCAGGCTCCACTCTTCCTGCAGGGACAACTGTTCTGAAGGATTCAGAAATCATTAATTCTGATGGAACCAAAACTACACTCCTGGCAGGTGCAGCAGTCCCAGTGCCGCTTACCGGTGATTTGAAGACTACAGTCAAAGGTCTGAATGGACTGCATCAGTTGGGTTATGCGCTGGACGGCAGTTCAGGCAGAGATTTCTTTACACCTTTAATGGCCGGGGAAACTATCACGGCAGCGAATCTCCGGTTGAATCCGGAAATCGCCGCTGATCCGACATTGTTTGCGACTTCTCTTCGGGCTACAACGGACAGTGCGGGTAAAGTATCCGTAATAAAAGGAAATAACACTCTGGCTCTTTTGTTCAGTAACATGAAGGATAACAATACATTCACTACAGCAGATGGCATCAAGAGCGGCACTGTTGGTTCCTATCTAAGCTCCATGGTAGGGCAACTGGGGATCCAATCCCAGGAAGCTGCACGTCAGGCGAGTAACTCGGATTATTTGGTGGACCAAGTGAACTCACGGCGCCAGTCCGTAAGTGGAGTGTCTTTAGATGAGGAAATGTCGAATATGCTGGTGTTCCAGCATGCCTATAGTGCTGCTGCGCGGTTTATGACTACCTATGATGAGATGCTTGATAAACTAATTAATTCTACCGGCACAGTCGGCAGATAAAGGAGGAACAGATTATGTTGAGGGTCACCTCCAATATGATGAATTCACAGCTGCTGCTTAACCTGAACCGTAATGCGCGTACGATGAACGACACGCAGCTTCAGCTAGCTACTGGTCGAAAGATTAACAAACCCTCCGATGATCCGGTTGGGATTACTTATTCCCTGCGTTACCGTGCCGAGCTGTCGTCCAATGAGCAGTACACCAAGAATGTAGACAGCGCTTTGTCGTGGCTTGATTATAACGATACCGTGCTGGGACAAGCTGGAGATGTAGTTCAGCGTTTACGCGAGCTTACTGTACAAGCCTCAACCGGAAGCAATCCGCAGTCCGCTCTGGATAGTATTAATGAGGAAGTAATGCAGCTTAAGGAACAGCTGGTGGATATTTCTAACAGTCAATTGAATGGCAAGTATATTTTTAATGGTGAGAAATATGACACCAAACCTTATGATTTTGCTAAAAGCACGGATGGTACGTACGATGTATCTAAGGTTATAACTACTGACCCCGGTCAGATTCAATATATTGTAGGTGAAGGTGTTCAACTGCCAATTAATATGACCGGAAATGATGTGTTCGGTCATACAAGTAATCCTGACAATTTGTTTTCGACCATTAATAGTATTTCTTTGGCACTAAAATCCGGTGATTTTACAGCAGTCTCGGCTCAACTTGTTAATCTTGACTCGAGAATGGAAACCATATTAACAGCCCGCTCTGAAATAGGAGCCAAAACGAACCGTGTTGAATTAATGCAGGAACGTTTAAGTGACCTGAATACGAATCTAACGGATCTGCAGGCGAAAACTGAGGATGCAGACTATGAAGGATTGATTATGCAGTCTAAAATCCAGGAGAATATCTACAATGCTTCGCTATCCGTGGGTGCAAAGATTATCTCAACTTCTCTGGTCGATTTCATAAGATAGTGGGGGGATCTTGATGATCCAATCTATCATACAAATACGTAAGTCTCCTGCTGTCATGCACATAGATGCAGATGCAGGTACATTTGCTATAAGACAGCCCAAGGCTGATTTAAGTATAACGACTACTCTAGGAGAACTTACCGTTCAATCCACCCGTCCAGAACTAACTATAGATCAATCAAGAGCATGGGCAGCCTATAACGGCGGCAACATGTTGGATATGAATAAACGTATTTATTCCGGTATTGAACAGTTGTATTTACAAGGAATAGCCAAGAGGGTTGAGCAAGGAAACCGGATGGCCGAATTTTTTAAGCCAGGGAATACAATTGGTGAAGTCTATGGTATGGATACTGAACCGAACTCCTTTCCTGAGACTCGTAGCCCTGCGTCCTATGACAATGTGGACATTCATATCCAGACACAAGCGCCGCAGCTCAGTTATCGGCCTGCTCAAGTGGATGTGAAGATCGAAAGGAATGCTCCTGAGATTGAGTTCACCCGTGGTAAGCTAGATGTTTATATGCAAAGCTATGGTTCATTACAATTTATTCCTCCGAATCTCAGTGTTTAAGTTGCTTCCAAGCTATAGATGTGCCTTACAGCACCTCTATAGCTTTTCTGCTATATATTCTTTACAATTTAATTCAAACT
>NZ_LN831199.1:114224-123718 GCF_001368795.1 Paenibacillus ihuae | reverse complement strand
TGAATTGATTTGATTATAGAAACGTTGTCTTGGGGTAGAATTGAAGTGAGTGATGATCAGATCTATCGTTTTCCCAAAGGTCTGCCAGGTTTTGATGAGGAGACAGAGTTTGCTTTGATAGCTATGGAGGAAGCTCCGTTCTGGTACTTACAGTCTGTGAACAATCAAGGATTGTCTTTTTTTCTCGGTGATCCGTTTGCTTTCTATCCTTCTTATGAGTTTGAACTATCCGATGATGAGGCAAGAGAACTTAAAATTCATTCCGAGGTACTGATTCGTTGTATTATTACAGTTAGGGAACAGATAGAACATACAACAATTAATTTGTTGGCTCCGATTGTGCTGAATCCAGCCAGACAAATCGGTAAGCAAATCGTATTGCACAATGCGCCTTACCATACCAAACATAGCTTACTGCCGGAACAACCCACTACAGACGGAAAGGATGGTGGATAACATGCTCGTACTTTCTCGCAAAAAAGGAGAATCGATTGTTATTCAGGACCAGATCGAACTGACAATTCTTAGTGTGGAAGGAGATATTGTTAAGGTTGGTATCTCCGCTCCTAAAAACGTTGATATTTTCCGTAAGGAAGTTTATCTCTCCATACAGCAATCTAATCGAGAATCGGTATCTCCGCAGAAATCTGATTTGAATGCATTGATGAATCGGCTTCGCGGAGGAAGTACTCATAAAGAATGAATTCAACGAATCACCAATTGGGGTAGCTAATTTAGCTACTTTTTTATATTTCTGAAGAAAAATCTGATAATTTTCAAAAAAATCTTAAAAAATCTCTAAACAGTTGGGGATATACCGTCGATATATGTATTAGGCACTGAGTCGGCAGGGCGGCCGACCTTAATGGCTCAGCGCTTACCACATGGATGTGGAACTAACTTAATTTCAGGGAGGAAATATCAAATGATTATTAACCACAATATCGCGGCGTTGAATACTCACCGCCAACTGTCTACTAACACTGCCAATACTAACAAAAACATCGAGAAGTTGTCTTCTGGTCTTCGCATCAACCGTGCTGGTGATGATGCCGCTGGTTTGGCAATCTCCGAAAAAATGCGCGGTCAAATCCGCGGTTTGGATATGGCTTCCAAGAACTCACAAGATGCAATTTCTTTGATTCAAACTGCTGAGGGTGCACTTAGCGAAACTCACAGCATTCTACAACGTATGCGTGAACTTTCGGTACAATCTGCGAATGACACAAATACTTCTACTGACCGTGGAGAATTACAGAAAGAAATCAATCAGTTGACAGAAGAAATCGACAGAATTGCAACTACTACTGAGTTCAATACCAAGTCCCTTTTGACTGGTGACTACGGTACAAAAGCTGTATCCGGAACTCCTGCTAACGTAGGAATTAAGTCTGCATTGGCTTCGACGATCACTGAAGGTAGTTATGCAGTTGTTGTAACAAATGCTGCTGTACAAGGTAAAGAAACGGGTGCAATAGACCTTTCTGGTGGAGTTACAATCACTAAAGATACCAATGACTCCCTTGTTCTTAATGGAACAACGATCAAATTTGAAGCTGGTGCTTATACAGCAGACCAAATTGCTAGTAAATTAAACGAATACAAAGATAAAACTGGATTAACTGCATCTATTGTTTCTAACAACCTAGTATTAACGAATAATAAAGTTGGTACTCAAACTAATACCATTGCAGGTAATGCGGCTGCTGGTCTGGTAGGCGCAGCAGTTTCTACAGCTGGTGAAAATGCTACGATTACTGTAGGTGGTGCAGCAGTTGGTGTACAAGTTGATGCTAACGATGGCCGTAACCTGACTATTACAGACGGAGCACTTAAAGGTCTCGTGTTGAATGCCAAGGGAGCAGATGCCTCTACTTCAACAATTACAATTAACAAAGATGAACTCTCAATGCAAATCGGTGCAAACGAAAACCAAACGCTTAAAATCTCCGTAGAAGATATGAGAGCTGCTTCGATTGGTGTAGACGCAATTGATGTTACTACAGCAAGCAAAGCATCTTCTTCTATTACTACTATCAACAAAGCTTTGGAAACAGTTTCTGGCGAACGCGCTAAACTGGGAGCTTACCAAAACCGTTTGGAACACACAATCAACAACTTGAATACTTCTTCCGAGAACTTGACAGCTGCTGAATCGCGTGTTCGTGACGTAGACATGGCTAAAGAAATGATGCAACAAACGAAGAACAACATCTTGGCTCAAGCAGCTCAAGCTATGTTGGCACAAGCAAATCAACAACCACAGGGTGTTCTGCAATTGCTTCGTTAATCTTCAAACAATGTTTCAAGCCCCAGGGGGATCCCTGGGGCTTTTTGTATATAGAATGTATTTATGAAGAATGATTTACTATACATCTGTGGCAAGTTATTTTTCATTCTTAATCCTAATATATTCCTAATCGAAACCGATATATATAATATAAATTATTGTTGCTGGAGGCTAGATACATGAACGTGCAGTTTTCTCTTTCCGCCGCTGCTGCATCTATCGGGAATCAAAGTAAAGTGGAATCCGGAGTTAGTACTGTTAATATGCCTATACCTGCTAGTGATAGCCCCATTATTCGGGATGTCAAGGACCTGGGGACGAAAGAGAGACAGGGTGTCAATGTATCTATTGCCGATGAACAGCTTATTAGAACCATTGAGCGAGCAGTTAAATCTTTGCAAGGTCCTCAAACAACATTAGAGATTAGTATACATGAAAAAACACATGACATAATGGTAAAGGTAATGAACAAAGAGACCGGAGAGCTTATTCGTGAGGTGCCTCCTGAAAAAACGCTGGATTTGGTCGCGAAAATGATGGAAATTGCCGGTTTACTCATTGATGAAAGAATTTAAGATAAGGGGGGGCAACTTTGGTAAATAGAATTAATGGATTCTCAGGGATGGATATCGATAGTATGGTTAAGAGTATGATGATGAATAAGCGCGTCCCGCTAGAAAAACTAAATCAGGATAAACAATTACTGGACTGGAAGAGAGATAGTTACCGTGAAATTAATAGTAAACTATACGACTTCCGAAACAACAAATTAATTGATAAATTTGGTATATCTTCAGCTCTAAATGCCAATAAGGCATTAGTGAGTGGCAATACGTCTGCGGTAAAGGCAGAAGCTTTGGCAACTGCAAATGGAATTGATATGGAGATAACTGTAGCAAGTTTGGCAACAAAAGAAACAGTTAAAACTGCCGGGGCTGGCAAAGGATTTACTTCGGATTCAACACTCAATCAACTAAGTTCTAAGTTGTCTCCAGTACCTGCTGAACCCTATACTCTAAAAGTAAATGATCAGACATTCACTTTTAATGGTGATGTCCGCATCTCGGAAGTCATTGCACAAATAAATTCAAATGAAAAAGCGAATGTGACAGCAAGCTTTGACGAAATTAAAGGACAATTTATAATTTCATCTAATACTATGGGTGCAGAGGGTAAGGTTGATATAGGGACAGGAACAGGCACTAATCTGTTGAGCCTATTTAATGGGATCGATAACAGTTTGTTTGTAAATGGTAGTGATGCAGCTGTTGTAATTAATGGCGAATCCTTAACTAAAAGTTCAAACGTATTTGTCGTAAATGGGATTCAGTTTACTTTGATGGCAGAGACAGGAACAAACGGGTCAACTAAAGTAACTACTCAAACAGATCCTGAAAAACCTTTAGAAACTATCAAAGCATTTATAGAAGAATACAATAAATTAATTAGTGCATTGAATACAAAAGTTAATGAAGCAAAATATCGTGATTTCACTCCGCTAACTGATGAACAGAAGAAAGAGATGGAGGAAAGTGATATTTTAGCATGGACAGAAAAGGCTAAAAGTGGCTTGCTCAAAAATGATGATATCCTGAAATCATCGATTTCCTCCATGCGATTACTTATAACAGAAAACTTGGGCGATCTCAGTTCTATAGGTATTACAACAGGGACATATTCGGAGAATGGTAAACTGATTTTGAATGAAACTGCTTTTAAAGAGGCGTTGAATAAGAATCCACAGAAGATCATTGATTTATTTCAAGGAACCGCTAGTTCACCATCTTCAGGTCTTTTTGATAAATTAGCTGACAAAACAAGTGCTGTACTAAAAGATATCTCCGACAGAGCAGGTACGGATAGATTTTCTGCTAATCTCACTGGTACTTATAAAGAAGAGAGTGTTATGGGGAAAAAGTTAAAGGAATATAACTCCCGTATTACGGCTCTTCAGAAAAATTTGACTATGATAGAAACGCGTTATTATAATCAATTCACTGCAATGGAAAAAGCTATAAGCAAGCTGAATGCTCAATCCTCAAGCCTTTTATCGAGTCTAGGCACTACATCATAATAGAGGGTGAAATCAATGATTAAATCTCCATACGAAAAGTACCGACAATCTGCTGTGCAAACATCAACCCCTGCTCAATTAGTGCTTATGCTCTACGACGGAGCAATCCGTTTTGTGAGGGCTGGTATGGATGGGTTGGAGAAGAATGATTACGAAAAAGCCAATACAAATCTTGGTAAGGCTCAAACCATAATCAGTGAACTGATGAGTACTCTTAATTACTCTTACGATGTATCCAATAATTTATTCACTATGTACGAATATACAAATTTTTTGCTGGTTGAAGCCAATATCCGTAAAGATAAGACTAAGGCAGAAGAAGCGCTAGGTTACTTAACTGAAATACGGGAAACTTGGCTTCAGGCTTCAAAGATCGCAGCAGGTCAGAGCCCAGAAAGCACCTCTATGGAAAGTACTAATGGATAAAGATAAACTTATTTCAGAGCTGCAGCTGTTAACGCAGAATATGATGGAGCGATTATACCAAGCTGAATTCGAAGAGTTTGAGTCTTTCGTGGAAGAGCGTCAAAAGCTGATTGATAACATCATCCGACAGTTCTCGTCGATTCCTGCATCGGGGCCGCAGAAAATTGAAATCGAACGAATTTTGCATCGAGATCTTGAAATCACTGCACGCATGAATGAGCTTCGGCAGGAAGCCCGTGATTGGCTCCAAAAACGCAACCAAGCCAAAGCCCAACGCAACGCCTACGAAGCTGCCTACACCCCCGACAGCATCCTAATGGACCGCAAAAAATAATAATTTCCTGATGTTTCATCTCAGGAGCAGACGGGTAGTATAAAGCGTCTGCTCCTTTTTTGATGAAATGATCACAGTTTAAGCTACTTTATTTTTAAATTAATGAATGGTAAATTATTGAAAGTAAACATTTACTTTTCCAATTGACAATAGAGAAGCAGCGGTGGTATAGTCGAATTGTGAGCAAGACTCACGTTCATCTGATGACGAAGGGAATGTTTAATCAATGGAAGGTAAAGTTAAATGGTTTAACGCAGAAAAAGGTTATGGTTTCATCGAAACTGCCGACGGTGGCGACGTATTCGTACACTTCTCCGCAATCCAAACTGACGGTTTCAAGACTTTGGATGAAGGTCAATCCGTAGAGTTTGATATCGTAGAAGGCGCACGCGGACCACAAGCAGCTAACGTCATCAAATTATAATCATCCGGCGCAGCCGACCTACATATATGGTAGATGGTTAGCAATTGAGACTACGCTAGCACAGACCTTGGGATTTTCCCAAGGTCTTTTTTGTTGTACGGAAAGGGGTGCGAAAAGCGAAAACCTCACATGAATTTCCAAATTTATGTTAGAGTAATGCAAAATCTGGGTAATTAAAGATGTTGGGCCTACGTTCTTGCCTCGATGCAGACTAATTGCAGCTTAGGCGTATGGTTGAAAATGATGTAATTAGCGATAGATGTACAGTGATGCTAAAGCCCATGTACTACGGATAATGGTTCCAAAATAAGCGGTGCCTGAATTATTTCATACTGCCTAAGCTGACAGAACTAACAGTATGCTTCCGAAGCAGGTTTTGGACAAGTGTTTATGCAAAGCGGAGGCTCTCCAATTTTAAGCATACGCTTCCAGTGTCGCTTTTGTACGATGCTAATCGGCAGGCTATGCTCACAAAACTTTTAGGAGGATGGACAGCAGAATGAAGATGAAGAAAGCATTGCGCGGTTTGATGACTGGTTTGCTTGGGGTTAGCATGTTGTTCGGGGCTCTGGGTAGTGTCTCAGCTGCACCGGCTGCCAAGGATATTCAAGGGCACTGGGCACAAAACCAACTGCAGGATTGGCTCAATAAGGGTTATTTGCAAGGGTATGCTGACGGCACTGTGAAGCCGAATAAGCCCATCACCCGCGGGGAATATGTTGCCCTGGTGAATCGCCTGTTTGGGTTCACGGAAACGGCATCTATTGCGTTCAAAGATCTTAAGAACTCCAACTGGGCTTATAGCGAAGTGGCAAAAGCCGTAAAAGCCGGATACATCGGCGGCTATGAGAATAATACATTCCGTTCTGCCAGTCCGCTTACCCGTCAGGAAGCTGCAGTAATTACTGCCAAGCTTCTTAGCTTGGATAGCAGCAACACCTCTCTTACGTTCAAGGACAGCGCCCAAATTGCCTCATGGGCCAAGGGTGCAGTTGCAGCCGCGGCAGCTAAGAACATCATCAACGGTTACCCGGATGGAACCTTCGGGCCTAAGAGACCACTGACCAGAGCTGAGGCCGTAGGTATTATTGGAAACTCAGCGGCGAACAAGCCGAGCGGTTCAGGTAACCCGGTAACACCTACTCCTACTCCATCAGCAACAGCTACGCCAACCCCAACGCCTACAAGCACGACCGGTGGAGGAAGCGGTGGCGGAGGTGGCGGTGGAGGAACCATTGCGCCAACGGTCAGCAATATTACTTATGGGCATGTCGGTTCTGTTACAGCAGACGTGTATCTGACACCGTCAGTGACGGGGGCAGTTTATTATGTAGTCGCCCCTTACACCAGCACTGCGGCAGTTCCAAGCACCCTGCAGATCACAAAAGGCCTGACCAGTACAGGAACTGCAGGAGTAAACTATGGAAAAGTAGCAGCAACTGGTAATACGAAGGTTTCTTTCTCCGTTTATGGACTACAGGCTAACACCGAGTATGCGGCTTATATCGCGCTTTCGGATTCTGTTGGAAGCTGGTCGACCGTGTCAACTCTGCGTTTGACTACAGCCTCAGGCGGTGCTACGGCGATTACAGAGCTTAGTCCGGGCTCCATGGGGACTGTAACTGCTGATGTCTATGTATCCTACGGTCAAACGGGAGGCGCATCTGCCCCGGTAAGATATGTTGTATTGCCGGCTAATGCTGCCGATCCTAGCGCAGCACAGGTTGCTGCCGGTCAAAATAGCAGTGGCGTTCAGTTGAGTGCACCTTGGACAGGCACTATTTCACCGGCTCCAGCTCCAGGAGTTAGACAAACTCTGACGTTAAGCGGACTTACTGCCCACACCGATTATAAGGTATATGTCATCACAGGCAGTGGCAGCTCATGGTCGCCCGTAGAAATTCTGCGGATTCATACCAAATAGCCATAAGAAATGGCGGCTGTGAAGGAAAAAATACGCGGTATGAGTAATTTGATTATATAATTTAAGGGTATCAGGAATAATACTATAAGCCAGACTAGGTCCGGATAAGGGAAAGAAGATTGCCCTTTCCGGACTTTCTGTTTGTAAAATAAAAGAAAGTTGGACATATGTAAGGTAAATGTAAAGTCTGTAATGAATTGCTTTTTACTTAGGCCTGACAATTTGGTATAATGAGAACGTAAACAAAGGAGGAGTGCCCATGCAATTCAGCATTCGAGGTCAACAAATTGAAGTGACCGACGCTTTGAGAGACTATGTTGATAAGAAGCTCAGCAGACTTGAGAAGTATTTCGATGCACCCCCTACCTCAGAAGGATTTGTGACGCTTGGCGTTGTTCGTGGCCTTCATACGGTGGAAGTAACCATTCCACTGGCGGGTGTTACGCTTCGTGCCGAGGATCGCAGCGATGATATGTATGCATCCATCGATGCCGTAGTGGACAAGCTGGAACGTCAAATTCGCAAGCATAAGACCAAACTCAATCGTAAGTTCCGTCAGGAAGGCAGCTTGAAGACCTTGTTCGTGGAAGGATCGGCCGGTGCCGTAGCTGTTGAGGATCAGGAACAGGATTATGATGATTTGGAAGTTGTGCGGAACAAGCGCTTCACCTTGAAGCCTATGGATGTCGAGGAAGCGATTCTGCAAATGAACATGGTTGGACATAATTTCTTTGTATTCTCCAACATTGACACTTCTGAAGTGAGTGTTGTATACAAACGGAATGATGGGAAGTACGGCCTGATCGAACAGAACTAGACCTGTAAATACCCAAAAGTAGATGCTGGGAATGTTTTCTTCGCTTCAGTATGACTAAGACAATTAACCGAGCCCCTATTCGCTTCAGCGAATAGGGCTCTTGTGCGTATATAAAGGGGAAGAAAGCTCAGCTTCTTATATTTTGCCAAATAAGGTTACAGCTACTCGTATTGCGGCTTCTCTTACAAACTGTTACAATTTATGAAGCAGCGGAATCGAAATAATATATGGCCCTTTCAATATTAGTGAGGATGGGCTCGATTCCACCATCTGTGTTGCATGAAAGGGGTTAACCATGCTAGGACTTGTAAAGAAAATATTCGGTGACACCAATGAACGCGATGTCAAACGTCTGATGAAGACGGTCGAAGTAATTAATGCGATGGAGCCGGATTTCGTAGCGCTCTCGGATGAAGCGCTCCAGGCTAAGACCGAAGAATTCCGTGCCCGGATCGAAAAAGGCGAGACCCTCGAGGAAATTCTTCCTGAGGCATTTGCAACCGTACGCGAAGCTTCCAAACGGACGCTGGGCATGCGGCATTTTGACGTACAGCTAGTTGGAGGTATGGCGCTGCATGAAGGCCGGATCTCCGAGATGAAGACAGGTGAAGGTAAGACACTGGTAGGGACATTGCCGGTCTACTTGAATGCATTGCTCGGTAAGGGTGTGCATGTTGTAACGGTAAATGATTATTTGGCACAGCGTGACAGTGCGCAAATGGCACAAATTTATAACTTCCTGGGCATGACGGTTGGGGTGAACCTGAACGGCATGGACCATGCTGATAAACAACAAGCCTATGCCTGCGATATTACGTATGGCACCAACAATGAATTCGGCTTTGACTACTTGCGTGACAACATGGTGCTCTATAAGGAGCAAATGGTACAGCGCCCGCTATATTTCTGTATTATTGATGAAGTTGACTCCATTCTAATCGATGAAGCGCGGACTCCGCTTATTATTTCCGGACAAGCCGAGAAATCGACAGAACTGTATTATGCTGCAGACCGCTTTGTGAAGAAGCTGACTGCTGAAGAGGACTATACAGTAGATATTAAAGTGAAATCGGTGGCTTTGACAGAGAAGGGCGTCGCTACGGCTGAACGCGCTTTTGGTGTTGAGAACCTTTATGATCATAGTCATGTGACACTTAATCATCATATCGTCCAGGCACTTAAGGCTAATGTAATTATGCGCCGTG
>NZ_LN831199.1:94546-114198 GCF_001368795.1 Paenibacillus ihuae | reverse complement strand
TTATGCGCCGTGACGTAGACTATGTAGTGAATGGTGATGAGGTTGTCATCGTCGATGAGTTTACGGGCCGGTTGATGGCTGGGCGCCGTTACAGCGACGGGCTGCACCAGGCGATCGAAGCGAAGGAAGAGATCGAGGTACAGAACGAGAGCATGACGCTGGCTACAATCACCTTCCAGAACTATTTCCGGATGTACCGCAAGCTTGGCGGGATGACAGGTACTGCGAAGACGGAAGAAGAGGAATTCAAAAAAATCTACGGTCTTGAAGTTCTGCAGGTTCCTACGAACAAGCCGAACCAGCGTGTGGATATGCCTGACGTGGTCTACAAGAGCGAGAACGGCAAATTTAACGCGGTGGTAGCAGAGATCGTTGAACGCCATAAAAAGAATCAACCGGTGCTGGTAGGTACCGTATCGATCGAGAATTCCGAACGCGTATCGGAAATGCTGAAGCGCAAAGGTGTAAGACACCAAGTGCTGAATGCTAAACATCATGAATCCGAAGCGGAGATTATCTCGCATGCCGGACAACCGGGAACCGTAACAATCGCTACGAACATGGCTGGCCGCGGTACCGATATTGTGCTGGGTGAAGGTGTAACGGATCTCGGTGGTCTGCATATCATTGGTACGGAGCGCCATGAATCCCGCCGGATTGATAACCAGCTGCGCGGACGTGCGGGACGCCAGGGCGACCCGGGTTCGACTCAGTTCTATTTATCCCTCGGCGATGAGCTCATGAAGCGTTTCGGCGCGGACAATGTCCTGAATATGATGGACCGTCTCGGATTTGAAGAAGATCAGCCGATTGAGAGCCGCATGATTACCCGTGCCGTTGAATCTGCCCAGAAGCGGGTGGAAGGCAATAACTTTGATATCCGCAAAGTCGTACTGCAATATGATGATGTAATGAATCAGCAGCGCGAGATTATCTACAAACAGCGCCGTGAAATTCTTGAATCCGATAATATCAAAGATGTTGTAACGGAAATGATCCAGCCGGTCATTGACCGTGTGGTACGTGCACACTGCAGTGATGATATTCCGGAAAACTGGGAGCTTCAAGAGGTTGCTGATTATGTGAACAGCAAGCTGCTGGATGAAGGTGCCCTCACCCGTGATGATCTCTGGGGTAAGGAAGTCGAAGAAATCGTCGAATACATCTTCGACCGTGTGATGCAGAAGTATTCCGAACGTGAAGAGCGTCTCGGCTCTGAGCTGGTACGTGAATTCGAGAAGGTTATCGTGCTTCGTTCCGTAGACAGCAAATGGATGGATCATATTGACGCAATGGATCAGCTCCGTCAAGGGATTCACCTTCGCGCTTACGGCGGTACCGATCCGCTTCGTGAATATCAGTTTGAAGGCTTTGAGATGTTCAACGCCATGACTGCCAGCATTCAGGAAGAAGTCGCTACTTATATTATGAAGGCGCACATCGAAACGAATCAGGAGCGGCAGTCGGTAGTGGAGGAGGACAAAATCTCCACCAACGCCGAACCGGTTGAGAAACGTCCTGTGCATGTTGAGGCTGCTATCGGCCGCAACGACCCTTGCCCGTGCGGCAGCGGCAAGAAGTACAAGAACTGCCACGGCCAGAACGCATAAGATATAAGAATTGTGTTAATTCTTTAGGTTTATAATGACAATAAAAAGCGGCTGGGCCCGGGGGACACCCCGTTTGCGGCCCGGCCGCTTTTTTGGAGTTTTGGGGATTTGGGAATTGCGCCGCGGAGCAGGAGCGAGAGCTTCAAAAAACATAACCCAGGTGGGAGTAGCGGAAGGGAAGTTTGGAACTGTAGGAGCGATAGCGTCCGCCTTTGTCTTCGGATTTCTACCGCTATCATCGGTTCAAATCAGGAAATCGGAAGACAACAGTGGCCGGAAGTCCAAACATTCCCTGGAGCTGCGTTCTAACCGGGATTGCAGTTTTGAAGTGTCAACTCCGTAAAGCGGCATAATAGAACCGGATCTACAAAGGCTCCAATCGGGCGGCCCGGCCCAGCATTTTATTATGAAAGGTGAAGTGATCCCATTGATCGATTCCAACGTAAAGCAGGATCTGCGTGAAATAGGCAAGAAACTAACCAACCTTAGGGGGTCTCTTTGACTTAGACCTCAAGCTTGAGATGATTGCGAACTTTGAAGAGAAGATGGCTGCGCCTGGCTTCTGGGATGATCCCGAGAAGGCACAGGGTGTCATCGGTGAAATGAATGCGGTGAAATCCTCCGTGGACCAGTTTGAGAAGCTGCAGCAGGAGTATGATGATGCCGCAATGATGGCGGAGCTGGCCGATGAAGAAGGCGACGAAGAGCTGGCGGCAGAGGTTGCGGGAACGATCCGCGCTGTAGCCGGCAAAGTCGATGACTTTGAGCTGCAACTGCTGCTTAATCAGCCGTATGACAAACTGAATGCTATTCTGGAGCTGCATCCGGGTGCGGGCGGAACGGAGTCCCAGGACTGGGGACAAATGCTGCTGCGCATGTATACCCGCTGGGCCGAAAAGAACGGCTTCAAGGTTGAGGTACTCGACTACTTGCCGGGCGACGAAGCGGGCATCAAGAGTGTCACGCTGCTGATCAAGGGCTTCAACGCCTATGGCTATTTGAAGGCTGAAAAAGGTGTACACCGGCTGGTGCGTATCTCGCCGTTCGATTCTTCCGGAAGACGCCATACCTCATTCGTTTCCTGTGATGTGGTTCCAGAGATTACCGATGATGTTGATGTGGAGATCCGTACAGAGGATCTGAAAATCGATACGTACCGGGCCAGTGGCGCGGGCGGTCAGCACATCAATACAACAGATTCAGCGGTGCGGATTACCCACTTGCCGTCAGGCGTGGTTGTTACCTGCCAGAACGAACGCTCGCAGATCAAGAACCGGGAGCAGGCGATGAAAATGCTGCGTTCGAAGCTGTATGAGCGGAAATTGCAGGAACAGCAGCAGCAGCTTGATGAGATTCGCGGTGAGCAATCTGATATTGCCTGGGGCAGCCAGATTCGCTCTTATGTGTTCCATCCCTATAGCATGGTAAAGGATCACCGTACTTCCGTGGAAACCGGGAACACAGGAGCGGTAATGGATGGCGATCTGAATCCGTTTATTGACGGATATTTGCGCAGCCAGATTAAGACTGAAGTTGAATAAGCAAACTGTATTCCTACGCGTCTTCGGAGGTGTAGGGATTTTTTTTGGAGAGATAATAGGAACAGAACAATAAAAAACCCTACAGCACCAGGAAACTAGCGAATCGCGCTCGACATCAACGATTTCGTGTCTGGATTTCGTTATGGATAATTATACTGAGCAGGATGGAGCAGTGACCCTGATGCATCACCAATACAACATGCAATACCTGAACGAATACGAGGAAGAAGTCCCGTTATTTATAGAAAAAGTCCTACATAATTGAACTACCGGGAATACCTCCCTGTAATCTTGCTCAAATGCACTTAAACGTGACGAAAGGCCGAATCTAGAGGGAGGTTTCCCCGCTAATCCCATACAATCGTGGATCTCTCTCTGATTAGAGGGAGTCATTCCTGTTATCTACGTTTCAGTGCCCTCCGTCAACTGCTAATGATTAGAATGAACCTTGATTCTTCTACAAGAACTTTTGACTGATCAGATAGGAAGTATAAATACTGGACAACCTATATCATTTATTGAAGTGATGCCCCAATTACATCTTAAGGAGAAGCTAGATATGCAAAAAGTCAATTCACGCAACAAACCTCCGCTGATTCCACTGAACGGGCCGCTGCGCCATACGGTGGATGTAGCGTTAATTCTAATCGGCTCGCTGATTACCGGACTGGGATTCAACCTCTTTTTCCTGCCGAACCGGATCGCTTCGGGCGGGGTATCCGGCTTGTCCGTACTCGCAGAAGCCTGGTTTGGCGCGGAGCCGGCATTTACCCAGTGGGCACTCAATATACCGTTGTTCATTCTCGGTGTCATTTTCCTCGGCAAGCAGTACGGCATGCGCTCCCTGCTGGGCAGCTTTGTGCTGCCGCTATTTATCTATCTGACCAAGGATGGTCCGGTTCCGACCACCAATCCACTGCTGGCTTCGATTTATGGGGGCATTGCTGTGGGATTAGGGCTGGGGCTGGTGTTCCGCGGGCGCGGATCTACTGGCGGTCTTACGATTTTGGCGCAGATTATTCAGAAAATCACCGGCTTCAGCTTCTCGCTGTCTGTAGTGCTGCTGGATGGTACGGTCATCACGCTGGCGGCTTTTGTGCTGGGCATGGAGCAGGCTATGTACGCGCTGATTGGATTGTTTGTGACCGGCAGAGTCATTAATGCACTGGAAGTGGGTTTTAGTGTAACTAAGGTGGCCTATATTATTTCGGATCAGACGGAGGAAATCTCGCAGGCGATTCTGAATGATCTGGACCGCGGGCTGACGAAGCTGAATGCGCAGGGCGGTTATACGGGGGACAATCGTACGGTGCTAATGGTGGTAGTCGGCCAGAATGAGATTACCCGGCTAAAAGCAATTGTCCGCTCCGTGGATCCGGGTGCGTTCGTTATTATTACCGAGGCCCACGAGGTGCTGGGTGAAGGGTTTAAAAGAGAAGCGTAGAATCTCCATAGGAGAGGCTTGCGCTTCTCTTTTTTTACAATTAAGCTCTCCAAGAAAGTTAACGTTACGTGTTGTATTTATATTAATTCGGTCGTATAATAATACATATTTGCAGGACGGTATGCATTGAAGAAATAGTCAGAAAGCGGGGATGACAGTGGGAGGCAAGCTGAGAGCGGCGATTGTTGGATCGACAGGATATGGGGGCGTAGAGCTGATCAGGCTGCTGCAGAACCATCCGGATATAGAGATCACTTCGGTAATTTCCTCGTCAAGCGCGGGAGAGCCTATCGAACTTGGGTTTCCGCATTTGACAGGGATCGTGGAGCGCAAGCTGGACGGTGTAGATCCGGCGGAAATCGCCGGCAGAGCGGATGTTGTGTTCACAGCAACGCCGTCAGGTGTCAGTGGTAAGCTGGTGCCGCAGCTGCTGGAAGCGGGTCTGAAGGTCGTCGATCTGTCCGGTGATTTCCGGCTCAAGGACGGCGCGGAATATGAACAATGGTATAAGCACACGGCTCCGCCCGAAGCTTATCTGGAGAAGGCGGTCTACGGCTTATGCGAAGTGTATGGTGAACGTGCGGCAGGTGCCGAGTTCATCTCCAATCCCGGCTGTTATCCGACAGCTACGCTGCTTGGGCTGATCCCTGCAGTAGAAGCGGGCTGGATCAGACCGGAGAGTATTATTATTGATGCGAAGTCGGGTGTTTCCGGATCAGGCCGGGGAGCGAATCTTGGGGTTCATTTTGCCGAGGTGAATGAGAACTTTAAGGCTTATAAAGTTAATAAACACCAGCATATTCCGGAGATTGAGCAGGTACTTACTGATATCTCAGGACAAAAGGTAACCGTGACGTTCACTACCCATCTGGTGCCGATGACCCGGGGAATTATGAGCACGATGTATGCGGGGATGAACGGGGATTACAGCGAGCAGGATTTTGTGGAATTATACCGTAAATATTATGCAGGCAGGCCGTTTGTGCGGGTCCGCGCTGCTGGAGTGCTTCCGGCAACAAAAGAAGTCAGCGGCTCGAACTATTGCGATATCGGCTTCTCCACAGATGCCCGTACAGGTCGGGTAACCATTGTGTCCGTCATTGACAACATCGTTAAGGGCGCAGCAGGTCAAGCGATTCAGAACCTGAATTTGATGATGGGATGGGAGGAAACCCGCGGCCTTGGTTACACACCAGTGTATCCTTAAGGTTCAGCGGTTAAACATACAATGAGCGAGAACAAAGCATATACCGTCGTAGAAGGCGGAAGTATTACTGCACCAAAGGGCTTCACCTCCGGAGGGCTGCACTGCGGCCTCAAAAAAACCGAGCGCAACGACCTTGCGGCCATTCTGTGCGAAGTTCCGGCAACGGCTGCAGCCGTGTACACGACCAATGTATTTCAGGCAGCGCCGCTCAAAGTAACGCGTGAAAGTCTCGCGAATGGTACGCTGCAGGCTGTCATCGTGAACAGCGGGAATGCTAATGCCTGTACGGGTGATCAAGGCGAAGCCGATGCATACGAGATGCGTGCTGCCGCGGCCAGAGCTTTAGGTGTGAACGAGCAGGATGTTGCTGTCGCTTCGACTGGTGTGATCGGCGAATTGCTGAAGATGGACCGTGTACGCAGCGGGATTGCCGGACTGCCGGAGAAGCTGGATGGAGGCGCTGCTGGTGCAGAGGAGTTCTGCCAGGCGATTTTGACAACGGATCTGGTGAAAAAAGAATGCTGCGTCAAAGTGCTCGTAGGCGGAGAAGAAGTGACGATTGCCGGAGCGGCCAAGGGTTCAGGAATGATTCATCCGAATATGGCAACGATGCTGGGCTTCATGACGACGGATGCTGTGATTGAGGGAGAAGACCTGCTCCGTCTGCTGCGAACGGCTACCAATACTACCTTTAATATGATTACTGTGGATGGAGATACAAGCACGAATGATATGCTGGTGACGATGGCCAGCGGGCTGGCCGGCAATGAGAAGCTGACACGGCTGCATCCGGACTGGCATGCTTTTGCCGCTGCGTTCACGCATGTGTGCCAGCATCTGGCGAAGGCGATTGCCCGTGACGGTGAAGGGGCGACGAAACTGATTGAGGTCCAGATCAGCGGTGCCGTACATGATGAAGCTGCAGCCGCAATTGCGAAGACGGTGGTCGGCTCAAGTCTGGTGAAATCGGCGATTTTTGGCGCAGATGCCAACTGGGGGCGGATTATTGCAGCGGTGGGACGCGCCGGGGTTCCGGTATCGCCGGAGAAGGTGGATATTTCATTGGGTGATATAGAAGTGCTGCGTGCGTCGCGGCCGGTGCCTTTTGATGAAGAGAAGGCTCTTCATTATTTGCAAAAGACGGATACGGTGCTGATTACTGTGATTCTGTCCGACGGCGACGGTAAGGCAACAGCCTGGGGCTGCGACCTCACTTATGATTATGTGCGCATTAATGCTGCATACCGCACCTGACGGGCGGCTGGCATAAGTCCATAAGGAGGGTACCGAGATAATGACGGATCAAAAGAATGAGAAGCTGTTCGTGATGAAATGCGGCGGGAGTACGCTGGCTGCGCTGCCGGATTCTTTTTTTGAGGATCTAAGAGAGCTGCAGGGCAGCGGGGTTCAGCCTGTGATCGTGCATGGCGGCGGGCCGGCGATTTCCGGCAATCTGGCGAAGCTTGGGATTGAGAGCAGTTTCGTGAACGGTCTGCGGGTGACGACGGAAGAAGTGCTGGATGTCGTAGAGATGACGCTCGCGGGGAGCATCAATAAGGCGATTGTCCGAAGAATCCAGGGAAGTGGCGGGCAGGCTCTCGGTTTGTCCGGTGTTGACGGTAATCTGATTACAGCGCGGCCCGTAGCCAACAGCGATGAAGTAGGACAGGTAGGAGAGGTCACCGAGGTTAAAGCGGAGATCGTAAAGGGCATTATCGCACTCGGTTATATCCCGGTTATTGCACCTATAGGTGTAGATGCCGGGGGGCAGCGTTACAATATTAATGCGGATACGGCGGCAGGTGCGGTGGCTTCCTTTGTAGAGTCGCCTTCCATGATTGTGGTTACGGATGTTCCCGGGATTATGCGGACGATTGGCGGTGAGAAGGTCGTGCTTCCATCGGTGACTGTGACAGAGATCGAAGAATTAATTGCCAGCGGCGAGATTTACGGCGGAATGATTCCTAAAGTGCGGGCCGCTATGGACTGCATCCAGGGCAGCGTGTCCGAGGTTGTTATTGTAGACGGCAAGGAGCCCCAGGTGCTGAGCCGTGTGCTGGGCGGGGAGAAGCTGGGCACGAGAATTATCCGTTCGTAGTTTGTTACAATAGAGTCGAGACAAGTCGCATGGGCGGTATTACCAAAATTAGAGCGCTGCCGGTTTACCGGAAGCAGCATGGTGGGAGAGTGACTAAGAATGAGTGAGCTTACACAGGCGGAAAAAGATTCTTTAACAGGGGCTGCGGATACCCGTTCAGGGGAAACAGAGGTTCAGGAGGCTGCTCCTGCCAAGCTGAGTGCGGTATTCCCGTCCTACGCCAGATATGATCTTAGTCTGGTCAAGGGCAAAGGCAGCTGGGTCTGGGATGATCAGGGCAACAAATATCTCGACTTCATGTGCGGACTCGCGGTGACGAGTCTGGGCCATGCTCCCGAGAAGGTCGGCGCGAAGCTGAAGGCACAGATTGATACACTGTGGCATGTATCGAATCTGTTCCACATTCCGGGGCAGGACCGGGTGGCTGCGCTGCTTACGGGCAACAGCTGTGCGGATCAGGTGTTCTTTTGCAACAGCGGAGCAGAGGCGAATGAAGCCGCGATTAAGCTAGCGCGCCGCTATCACCAGAAGGTAAAGGGAACGGGGCGCTATGAAATCATTACGTTTGAGCAGTCCTTCCATGGACGTACCCTGGCGACGCTGACGGCGACCGGGCAGCAAAAGGTGAAGGAAGGCTTTCTGCCGCTGCCTGAGGGCTTCAAGACCGTACCTCTGCATGATCTGCCGGCATTAAAAGCAGCCATTACGGAGAATACTGCAGCGATTATGCTGGAGATGATCCTGGCTGAAGGCGGCGTGCTGGAAGTCCAGCAGGAGTTCCTGGATGCTGTAGTCGAGCTGTGCAAAGAGCACGGCCTGCTGCTGCTCGTGGATGAAGTGCAGACCGGCATGGGCCGTACAGGCAAGTTGTTTGCACATCAGCATTACGGCATTGAGCCGGATATTTTCACCTTGGCCAAAGGGGTAGCCAGCGGATTTCCGGCAGGCGTAATGCTCGGCAAAGGATATCTGCGCGAAGCATTCAGCCCGGGCAGCCACGCCAGCACCTTCGGCGGCACGCCGCTGGCTGCAGCGGTGATGGAAGCGACGATCGAGACCATGCTCGAAGACGAGCTGCCGCAGCGTGCCGAGGAGATGGGCGAGTTCCTGCGCGGACTGCTGAGAGAGCAGCTGGCGGATACGCCTTTTGTGAAGGAAATCCGCGGCAAAGGCCTCTTGATCGGGATCGAGTGTGCAGAGCCGGTAGGGGATATTGTACTGGCCGGACAGAAACAGGGACTGTTATTCGTGCAGGCCGGACCGAACGTGATCCGGCTGCTGCCTAATCTATATGTGAGTGAGGATGAGATCCGCCAGGCGGTGGACATTCTTGTCCAGCTCATTCATACTTATGCTAACAAAGTTAACGGGGAGGCACATTCATGAGCCAGGGAGTACAAAGCGATAAGACGACTATCGCACAGCAGCTCAAAGGCCGTGATTTGCTGGAGCTGAACGACTATAGTCCGGAGGAAATCACATATCTGATTGATCTGGCTATAGAGCTGAAGCAGAAGCAAAAGAACGGTGAGGTCTACCAGCCGCTGAAAGGTAAGACAATTGGACTTATTTTTGAAAAATCCTCGACCCGCACACGCGTATCCTTCGAGGTCGGAATGTTTCAGCTTGGCGGTCATGCGCTGTTTCTCAGCAAAAATGACATCCAGCTTGGACGCGGAGAAACGGTTGGCGATACAGCACAGGTTATGTCCCGTTACCTTGACGGCATCATGATCCGTACCTTCGGTCATGATAAGGTGGAGGAGCTGGCCCGCTTCGCTTCAGTACCCGTAATCAACGGACTAAGCGACCTGGCACATCCGTGTCAGGTACTGGCTGACTACCAGACGGTCTACGAGCATAAAGGCAAGCTCAAAGGCCTCAAGCTCGCCTACATCGGCGACGGCAACAACATGGCGCATTCCCTGCTGATCGGCGGGGCCAAGCTGGGCGTACATGTCTCGATTGCCGGACCGGAAGGCTATGAGCCTGACGCAGCAGTAGTTGCCGAGGCGCGTGAGATTGGTAAAGAGACCGGCGCGAACATCGTTATCACCCGCAGCCCGCAGGAAGCGGTGCAGGATGCTGACGTCATCTACACAGATGTATGGGCGAGCATGGGCTTTGAAGCCGAGCAGCTGGCGCGTGAAGCAGCGTTCAAGGACTACCAGGTCAATGAAGAACTGGTAAAAGGCGCGAAGAGCGACTACCTGTTCCTGCACTGCCTGCCGGCCCACCGTGAGGAAGAGGTCAGCACCGGCGTGATCGACGGCCCGAACTCGGTCATCTTTGACCAGGCTGAGAACCGCCTGCATGCGCAAAAAGCGCTGATGGCTGCGCTCATGGGCTAAGCTGAGGCAGTTCTGCTACTTTTGTTGTAGCTATCTGATTTATGATTAATTGGAATTTCACCGCTTGATTTCCGTTCAAACACCTACAATCAAATTCTAGTTGGATAATCTCCACTTAATTTTTCGGAAAGTATCACCAAGGTGGTATGTAAACGGATATAAGTGGAGAGATTCCACCTAAGACGCAGATATGACCGTCCAACCTGGATCTAGGTGGAGGAATTCCAACTAATATGTCTGGGAAGTACCTGTTGAAGCGGGACTTGCGGTATATCAAGTCAGCTTAACTTTTAAAATATATTCCGGTTTGATTCTGTAAAGAACCTTACTTGGTCTTATACTATATAAAACACTATATAGGATGAGCTTAGATTATGACGCGTTACAATTCCGGTGCTAAGCAGCGGAGTGAAGTTTGGAACTGTAGGAGCGGTAGCGTCCGCCTTTGTCTGCGGATTTCCACCGCGAACAGCGGTACAAATCAAGAAATCTGCTGACAACAGCGGCCGAAAGTCCAAACCTTCACGCAGCCTGCGTCCGGCCACCGGTGTTGTTTAAGCAATATTCTGAAGTTGATCCTATACCCCCACACCGAAAGGAAGTTGCACCCCCATGGCAAAAGAAAAAATCGTACTCGCCTATTCCGGCGGACTGGATACCTCAGTCATCCTGAAATGGCTGAAAGAAACCTATGATGCGGAGATTATTGCCTTCACTGCCGATATCGGACAGAAGGAAGAGCTTGACGGTCTGGAGGAAAAAGCGCTGGCAACCGGCGCATCGAAGGTCTACATCGACGATCTGCGCGACGAGTTCGCGAATGACTTCATCTATCCGATGTTCCAGTCGGGTGCGCTGTATGAAGGCCAGTATCTGCTCGGAACTAGCATTGCCCGTCCGCTGATCGCTAAGCGTATGGTGGACATTGCCATCGCCGAAGGCGCTACAGCGATTGCCCATGGCGCAACCGGCAAAGGGAATGACCAGGTCCGCTTCGAGTTGAATGCGGCGGCTTTGTCGCCAAGCATCAAGGTGATTGCGCCTTGGCGGCTGGAAGAGTTCCGCAACCAGTTCCCGGGCCGTGCGGAAATGATTGCCTACGCTGAAGCCAATGGCATTCCGGTGCAGGCATCGGCGGCGAAGCCGTATTCGATGGACCGTAATCTGCTTCACATCAGCTATGAGAGCGGCGTGCTGGAAGATCCTTGGTTTGACCCAAGTGCTCCAGAGAACAAAGAAATGTTCCTGCTCAGCAATGCCCCTGAGGATGCTCCGGATGAAGCGGAATACCTGGAGCTGGACTTCCTGAAAGGCAACTGTGTGGCTCTGAACGGTGAAGCGTTGACTCCGCTGCAGGTGATGGAGAAGCTGAATGAGCTGGGCGGCAAGCACGGTATCGGACGTGTGGACATGGTTGAGAACCGTTTTGTCGGCATGAAGAGCCGCGGCGTGTACGAGACCCCAGGCGGAACCATCCTGTTCACCGCTCACCGCAAAATGGAATCCATCACGATGGACCGTGAAGTGATGAACCTGCGTGACAGCCTGATTACCCGTTACAGTACGCTGGTATATAACGGCTTCTGGTTCGCTCCTGAGCGTCTTGCGCTGCAGGCACTGGTGAACGAGAGCCAGAAGAACGTAACCGGTACGGTTCGCGTGAAGCTGTACAAAGGCAACATCATCGGAGCCGGTGTGAAATCTCCGGTCAGCCTGTACAATCCGGACATCGCTACGATGGAAGCAGATCCGACCCAGGCGTATGACCAGGGGGATGCGACAGGCTTTATCCGCCTGAATGCACTGCGTCTGAAGGTTTCTGCCGGAGTGGCAGAGTCCAATAAGTAGATTATTTTAGCCGATATAGATCGTACTTGAAAACATACAGGAGGGAAGAGTGGCGGAAGGGGATTTTGGAACTGTAGGAGCGGTAGCGTCCGCCTTTGTCTTCGGATTTCTACCGCCAATAGCGGTTAAATCAAGAAATCGGAAGACAACAGCGGCCGGAAGTCCAAACATTCTCTGTAGTCACGGCTAAACCCAAAATATAAATTACAAGTTCGGTCTATATAAGCGGTTTTATAGCAGCATATCATATAAGCGGACACTAGAAGGCCGTTCCTCCGTCAGGACAGGAGCGGCCCTTCTATCGTCCATCAGAGGAGGACATAACAGGTGAGCAAGCTTTGGGGCGGACGGTTTACCAAAGGAACAAACAAGCTGGTGGAGGAATATACGGCATCCATCGGATTTGATAAGGCGCTGGCCGAAGAGGATGTGCAGGGCAGTCTGGCTCATGTGACGATGCTGGGCAAATGCGGTATTCTGCCGCAGGAGGATGTCGAAATCATCAAGGCCGGGCTGAATAAGGTGCTGGATAAGGTTCGGGCAGGCGAGATTGAATTCTCTGTAGCGGACGAAGATATTCATATGAATATCGAAAAGAATCTGATCGAAGAAGTCGGTCCGGTAGGCGGCAAGCTGCACACAGGACGCAGCCGCAACGACCAGGTAGCGACGGACATGCATTTGTATCTTCGTAACCGGGTAGTGGAGTTCGTGGGACTTTTGCATGAACTGCAGGAAGCCCTGATTGAACAGGCTAAAGACAATGTGGAGACGATTGTGCCCGGCTACACGCATTTGCAGCGCGCACAGCCGATCCTGTTCGCCCATCATCTGCTGGCTTACGTATCCATGTTCCGCCGCGATGCGGAGCGCCTGACGGACAGCTACAAGCGGATCAATGTGCTTCCGCTGGGCGCGGGGGCTCTGGCCGGAACGACGTTCCCGATTGACCGTCATTTTGTGGCAGAGCAGCTTGGTTTTGACAGTGTGTATGAGAATAGTCTCGATGCGGTCAGCGACCGCGACTTCATTGTTGAATTCCTGGCGAACGCCGCGCTGATCATGACCCATTTGTCCCGGCTCAGTGAAGAGCTCGTGCTGTGGAGCAGCACGGAATTCAGCTTCGTGGAGCTGGACGATGCGTTCTGCACCGGCAGCAGCATCATGCCGCAGAAGAAGAATCCGGATGTGCCGGAACTGGTGCGCGGCAAAACAGGCCGTGTCTACGGCAACCTGATCGGTCTCTTGACCGTGCTCAAATCGCTGCCGCTGGCTTACAATAAGGATATGCAGGAAGACAAAGAGGGCATGTTCGATACAGTAGCCACACTGACAGGAGCGCTGCAGCTGTTCGCACCGATGATCTCCACCATGAAGGTGAACAAAGGACGGATGCGTGAAGCGGTCAATACCGACTTCTCCAATGCAACCGATATCGCTGACTTCCTGGTAGGCAAGGGACTGCCTTTCCGCCAGGCTCATGAGGTGATCGGCAAAACCGTGTTGTACTGTATCAATGAAGGCAAATTCCTGCTCGATCTGACACTCGATGAATTCAAGCAGTTCTCACCGCTATTCGATGACCAGATTTATGCTGTTCTGCAGCCTGAGGCTGTAGTGAATGCCCGTAACGTCTACGGCGGCACGGCCACTGTGCAGGTTAAAGCGGCGATTGAACGGGCTGAAGCTTCCTTAGTGGAAGCGGGCAAATGGGTAGCGCAGCATGCCAAGAGTGCCGAATAAGCAATTGGGTTAATCCGGATATCAGACATGATCAGATGAAGTATCTTATCACATATGACTTAGACAGAAGACTGTCCTTACCGTAAATATACGGAAAGGACAGTCTTCTTATTTATCCGATCAGCTGGAAACCTCAAGTTGATCTATTCACATAATTCTTTCTGCGGTTTTTTCGGAAACTGAATTTTTCTTAGGAAATTGGTTAAAAAATAATTAAAAGTTAATAATAATATTTAAATTTTCTTTCAATTCACTTTCACTTTATTGATTAATTGAACATAGACTGTATAATGAGGAGGAGAGGTGATATGATCATGCGTCCAACAGTTATTGAAAGAACAATGTTAACAGGAGCTCCAGCTCAGAGTTACGTGAAGAGTATGGTTGATACTGACATACTAATTACGGCGGCTCTTCTAAAAAACCTGCTTGTCACAGTTAAAGGTGCTGAGCGTTATATTAACCTATGGGATGAAGCCTATTTACTTGATAAGGATAAACTCTATGAGTATACTTCAATGTTGCTCCAACACATCTCGCAAGAATCAGGAAACGAACAAACCAGTTCAGTATCCTTCTCGACTACAGAAGTAGCCAAGTATATTGGTGTTTCTGTACAGACGATTAACACTTGGATTCGCGAGGGGAAGATTAAAGGAGTTGAAAAAGAAGAAAAGCGTTGGGCCAGAATCCCGGAAGATTCAGTAGTCACCTTTGCAAATGGTAAATCTGTTTCTGTTTCAGTCCTTAAAGCAAATTGGGAAGCTGAAAACCAAGAACCTGCAGTTGATGAGGTTACATATCTGAAAGAATCCATTCTGGAATTTGAAAAAAATTACGGCGGATCATTTGAAGAGATTTTTGGTGACAAGACAATCAGAGAGCTAACACAAGAGGATACCGACGCTTCAATTTGGTGGTCATACAAAGCGAGGTTAGCTAGTGCGACAGCAGTTTCTCGGACTTAACAAAACAGTTTTTTCTAACCTTGAGTACCTCTACAAAGAAATATTAGAAGTACGTTATTCTGAAACTCCAAGAGGAGAGTTGGACCACAAAAAAGGCAGAGAAATCAACGCAAAGATTACATTTCACTATTATGATGGATATCTTAAATGTCGTGAAATTTTCGAGGGTAATCAACTCATCGAATACTATTATGATTGGTATGCGAACAATGGAGTGATTATCCAAAAGTTCCATGCACATTACCATCCTGGTGGAACACCGGATGAGATTACACAATTTGACCCTTGGCACTGGCATGTGCCTAAGAATATTGAGGATTTTGATGGTCAACGAATTCCAAGCATACCCGGATATTCCATTCATGATGTCATGGGAAATGATATATTACCATATATACTACGTATAAGGCGTTCAATATAAAGGAAAAATTTTTGCAGGATCGAATCCCTGCTGGTAGTTAGTAAAAACAAATAATGTAACAAGCCAGTCTATACAAAGACTGGCTTGTTTAATATAGCTTCATTTAAGAAGATGTGTTCATTATTTACCTAGCGGCAGCCATTTCAGCACATCTTGGATTTTGGTATCCCAGTAGCCCCACTCATGTGCGCCCGGACCTTCTTCATAGGTTAGAGATAGTGAAGTCTTGGCACAGGCTTTGCGGAAGCTCTGATTATTTTCATACAGGAAATCCTCCGTGCCGCAGCATTGGTAGAGAAGCGGTTTCGGTCCCTTGGAGCGGTCTACTTCCTTGAGCAGCCACAGCAGATCATTGGGAGTGCCGTCGATATCCTCTTGCCCGAAAATAAGCTCATACTCCCGGCTCTTCTGGGAAGGGTTTTCCCAGTTGATGAAATCATGCGCCATATCCAGCGCCCCGGAAAGGCTCGCTGCAGCAGCAAAAGTCTCCGGCTTGCGCAGTCCCAGCTTAAACGCTCCATACCCGCCCATGGAGAGACCGGCTACGAAGTTATCCTCACGTTTTGGTGACAGCGGGAAGAACGAGCGTGCGAGCGCCGGCAGCTCCTCACTGATAAAGGTCCAGTAATTGCCCCCGCCCGCCATATCCGTATAAAAGCTGCGGTGTACCTGCGGCATAACTACGGCGATACCCAGCTCTGCCACATACCGTTCAATCGAGGTCCGGCGCAGCCAGATGGAGTCGTCATCGGATAAACCGTGCAGCAGGTAGAGTGTCGGGTGAAGATCTCCCCTTTTGACATTGCTGAGGCCGATTTGCGTAGTCGTCTGCTGCGGCAGAATAACCGTCATTGAGGTGCTTAATCCGAGCACTTCGGAATAAAATTTACATTCTATTAAAGCCATGGATACATCCTCCTTTTAGCACAAATGATAGCACAGCGCTTAACCGATATACATAGTAGAAATCTCTAGAATAATTGTGCCTAATAGGATTGCTGGGGCAACTAATGAAAGAATATAATGGGAATAGGTAGAAAGATTCAGAACGGTGCAGGAAATAGGACTTATGACAGGCAGAACAGGATAAGGAGCGAACCGGATGGTATTGAAAGATAAACGGAATACAACAGGGGGCACAGAAAATGGGTTTACCTTGATTGAGGTGCTGGCAGCCATTGTCATTCTCTCGATTGTATCCCTAGTGCTAACCTCTTATTTTACCCGGGCGCTGTCCTACTCGAAATCGAACCAGAATAAGACAATTATGGTCAATCTGGCGCGGAACGCGCTTTTTTATATGGAGAAGCAGGATTTTGAGACGATGAGCGTGTATTTTCAGGGCACACCGGCACAAGGGACGCAGCCTGCAGTTGCAGGGCACTCCAGTATTAAGGCATCGGGCTGTGTTCCTCTTACGGAGACTTCGGTAAGCTGTGCCGTCTATGATGCCATAATAACGGACGTGAATACACTTGCCAATGTGCTTAATCCGGTAATCAATAATGTCAGCTATCAGGTGGATATTACTTATCAGGCTAATCTGCATCAGGAAATGAGGAATGGCAGAACCAGCGGCAACACGGCGGGTACGGTGGATATCCGCAAACAAGAGATGGCACCTTATTTAATTCCGGTAGAAGTAACGGTAACAGGTCCTGGCGGCCCTAATGGCCATACTGCCAGTACAGTGGTGGAGGGTTATATTACAGATGAAAAAATACGCTGAGCGGTTGAAGTCGGAGCATGGATTTACCTTAATCGAGATGATCGCAGCCTTAACACTCTTTTCTATGATAGTCGGCATTATTTCAATGGTAACCATGTTTGGCTTCCGCAGTTATCATAAAATAACGATCGAGAACGCTTTGCGGGATGAAGCCGATATTATTATGTCTACAATTATTAATGAACTATATACCTATGCTCCCGAAAGTGTAATAAATACCACCAACATAAACGGGATTACTCTGAAAAAAAGGTCAGCTGCAGATGAGATGATCGCCTTTTCGGGAGGCAGCCTTGTTATTGGGGCAATTACGGCCGTACCTGATTCGAATGACCCCCGGACTTCCATTGACTCTAGTCTAACGGGTTCGGTCATTTCTTCAACCTCTGCTGATGGAAGGACCTGCCAGTCTGGCTTTTCCTGCGATACCGGACTTATAAAGATCAAGTTACAACTTACCCAGATGTATGACGGCAGAGCTTACACTATGGAACTTGAAAGTAAATTCGGATTTTAGGAGGTGGCTGGCAGATGTCTGAACCGTCACAGCGTCATATCTTTTATAAAAGACTAGGAGTAGCAGCACGGCGCTTCAGGGAAGAGCAGGGATCCGCTCTTGTGCTGGTGATGTTTATTGTTTTGCTGCTTACCATCCTTGGGCTTAGTGTGCTGAGCGCAGCAGTCGGGGGGGCACAGCGGACGGAGACACGGAAGAACGACGTTCAGAGCCTGCACCTGGCGGAGAAGACCCTCGATGAAGCGATAGCCTATATTACTGCAAGCCTTAATAAAGAGGTTGGTAAGAGTGTTGACTTAAGCCAAAATGAGCTGGATGGCAAGATTGCGAGTTTTCTGCAAAGTTTACAGGCAGGCGGATCGAATGGACTGCTGGTAAGCACCGACCTGGTTCAGACTGAGGGTGTGACTGCAGTAGGTAAAATTGTTAAGGTCAATTCTGTAAAAAGCGGACCCGCCCAGGCAGGTCAATCGGTCAGTTACAGACTGACTCTAACTGCTGAGGCGGATGTAAACGGTGTAACCCGGACGCTTTCGCAGACGGTGGTAATCGATACTTTTCCGGATTTCCTGAAGTATACCTTGGGTTCAGAGAATAATTTAACCATTAACGGTTCGCCTTATATTCAGGGTAATATATATGCCGGCAATACACTGACCATTAGTGACACCGCTCTATATAAGTATAAAACTAGAGACCACTCCTTTGTATCCAAACCCTTTGAGCTCTCGGGCGAAGCCCATGTTCAATCACTGAATAAGCTTGTCTATCAGGAACAGGGCGAACAACCGGTTACAGCGGATAAACTTACTCCCTCCACCTCGATGACCGGCAAAATCCCCCAGGAGAACGTGAAAATTAAGAATCACCGCAGCTTCGTTGAGGTGAATGTGGAGTACTCTTTTATCGATAAAATTGCTGAGGCGGTAGGGGCCGGAGCGGATAGAAAGAAGATTTCTGAGAACCTGGCATCCGGCAATCTGGTTAATTATCTGGGCACTAATTATCAATTTATATTTGATCATCCGGTGCTTCCTTCCAAGCCTGACCCTGCTGATACTTCGGAACAAGGCAAGAAGAATCTGACGGATTACAATACTGCAGTGCAGCAGTTGACTCAGCCGAGCAAATCTGTAATCTATAAAGGCAATTTGACGTTAGATGGAACCGAGCTAAGCGGAATTAATTATACACAAAGCGCTAAAAACTCAACCTCACCCCGCAACTGGTATATCATTGACGGAGATTTAATTATCAATAATTACGGGAATGCTACGCCGATTCAAGTGCGGGCAAATATTCTTGTTACTGGGAAAGTAGAAATCCGCGGGAAGGTGGAATTCGACTCGACGATTTTTGCTCTCCGGGCTTCCGCACCAGACTCGGCAGAGGATTACACGACCATTGTCGAAGACGCCTCGATCAAAGGATTGAATAACAAAGAGCTGGTGCTCATATCCCAAGGCAGAATTCTGATTAACCGGCTGGCAGCCTTCACGAATAATGAACCTGCCCCGCTGGATGCGTTCTTCTATACGGATTCCGATGCGAAGCTGTACGGTGTAGGTTCAATCTTTTCGCTAAGCGGCGGATTCTTCGCCAAAGGAGACCTGACGATCAATGCTGTCCGCGGCAGTGCGTCAGAAGGTACTGGAGATATCGCAATTACCGCTAATAACAGCTTGATCCGCTTCAAAGCTACCTACAATGATCAGATCTTTAACGACCAGCAGGCAGGGTTACCCCGTGTTAATACGGTCAATATCCGTGTTGAAGGCGTGAAGCTGGATTAGAAAAGATCATCAACCGAAAGGAACCCCCGGGGTACCAGTAAAGTCATGCTGGCATTACCCGGGGGTTCTTTTTGATTACCATCCTCAGGGGACGGAGAGATTTTTTTAGCTTACAGCGCTTTTAGTAGCGGTCCTCATTAATCACATTCACCTGAATCGAATCTTTAATTGCAGGATTATCCTTATAGGTGGCAGTGACCGTTGCCGAACCCTTAATGATACCGGTAATTACGCCGTTCCCTGTTACACTAACTACAGCAGGATTGCTGCTGGTCCATTCCAGCTTGCCTTCGATATCGGCCAGCGTCATGCTCACAGGGAATAAGGTGAGATCCCTGATGTTAAACAGGTCATGAGAATTCTCGCTCCCCACCCCGATGTC
>NZ_LN831199.1:84726-94520 GCF_001368795.1 Paenibacillus ihuae | reverse complement strand
GTCGATCGACGGAGGCAGACTTATATTGGTTAATCTTGCCCCCACCGTAATTAGAGCAGTTGCCGTGACAGGCTGTCCCGGGACAGGGCCCGGTGTAGTAACTTTCACGATGACAGGATCGTTTTTCCCGGTAATCTGCAGTCCTTTTAACTCTATGCTGCTGGTGGTGCTGCCAGGAATAATTTGTGCGTAGGTGCCACCGGCGCCTTCCAGGCTCCAGGTATAAACAGCGGGATCAGCATTATCCGGTAGAACCACTCTTACCTGTAGCGGAATTTTTTGCCCGACATTTACCTGGGATACTCCGTCAATGGTGATCTGGCTTACAGGATTGGTGAAAGCTACTGTCAGTTCTTTGGTAGCCGCTCCATCTTTAAACTTGTTAGTCTTTACAGTCGCCACGAGTGTAGCCTGACCGGACCGGGTAGCCGTCATAGTAACATGTTCGTTAAGCGAACCCGAAGGTATACTGAGGGTAGCTCCTGCCGAATTACTGTCCCGTTTAATTGACCATTCGTAACCTTCAATGATGTCAGCCGTATTATACAGCGCCTCAAATGCTGGATGATCACCTACATAAGCCTGGATTGGCCCTGAGATATTCAGATCGGGAGAAATGACTTCTACTATTGCCGAAGTTGTAACACCACTGCTGTCTCTCGCCGTAATTTGAATCGAAGCTGTTCCCGCCTTAATGCCTCTAACTACACCTTCATCGGTAACCGTAGCAATATCCGGGTTCAGAGAAACCCAGGAGACTTCCTTATTGCTCGCATCGTCCGGCAGGACAGTAACCATAGATTTCATCCCGAGCTCGGTGTTCATATTGATCCGTGCTCCCTGAAGTGAGAGAGAGGTTACTTTTACGATAGCTTCAAAGCTTGCCGGGTTAAAGTAAATCGTCTGCTTTGGCCGGTCAGGGGGAGTATCATTTACGACCTCCGGAAGCGTTCCGGTGAATACATCCAGTCTTAAAGATCCGCCGTTATCGGTGTAAAGCTTTTTAGCAATAAGAGTACCGGATATTTGACCGTTGTCGAACTGTACGCTGGCTAAAGGCGCTAGAATGGTAGCATCAACTTGTATCCCGCCAATAGTAAGTGACTTCGCTTCAGGGAAGTTTAGAAGCACATGATTGCTTTTGACATTTTTCAAGGTAAAGCCGCCCTGCATTGAAACGGATTCTCCATGTACATTGATAATAACCGTCGAGCTTTCCGGAGCCTCTATCTTGACATTTTTCAGAGTATCCGTTGTAACATCAAAAACATTCCGATTACTATCCGTGCCGGTGAAGTCTAGAGATTGGTCATCAACAACCTCTGCGGCCAGTGAATCAAGACTGCTGGACTCTAGCAGCATAAGCCGCTGGGTTTCTGTAAAATCGATTGGAGTTCCTTTGGTTATAGAACCTTTAACGGGATTATTCTCTGTAACTGTAGATGTCCCCCCATAAATAACGTTGCCATGAATTGTAGCACCATTTCCGCCATTGAATATAAAGTTTCCTCCGACTACCAGAGTTCGGGTACCGTGCCCGTTAAGACTATAGCTGGTAAACTCCGCATTTCCGGCTGCTGCCAGATTCCCGTCTGTACTGGTACTCTTCAGCTTAATGTCGCCAAACAAGAACGCATTAAATTCACTGCTAATACTATTTACTGATCTGTAAATCTCTGAGGTAGCATGTATCTCTTCAAAACTCAATTTTGCATTCTCCAGCAAATAGGATTTCTTCTCACCTGCGACAGCATTAAGGCTGAAATTAATGGTTTGGCCGGTGTCTGGCTCGAAAGTTTTACCATCCGCAGACAAATGATATTTAATTTCACCAAGGCTTCTCGTCAGTGTATACCCGGATGTAAGACTGCCGCTCTTGGAAGTACTGGCTGGCAGAGGATCTATAAATTCAAGATTTGCCGGGAAGCGCTCAGAATACTCGATATTTGAAATTGTCAGATTACTAATCGTCTGCTCTCCGTTCTGAACGGTATAAGCAGGAATCGAGTTCGGTGTAACGGTATAAGTAAGGATAAGAGGGTTAGCAGTATCGCCTCTTTCCACTGCACTCGAAGACACAGTCCGGCTAAGAGTTAGATTCGAACCTACCTTTTCTACGGTTACGTTCACCGTTCTGGTAGAGAGGGCTCCCTGGCTGTCCTTAGCCGTAATCTCAATCTGAAGGGCGCCTCCTTCGGGAAGCGGGTTGTTAAAGGTTTGTGTTACGGTCTCCCCGGACTGCACTGTCTTCTCGGCCATTTCATAATCAGACAAGTATTCGTTATTAACCTTAAACTTAATGCCAGTGAGGAGATCTTTATCCTTAAGATCCCAATCATTGACTGTATAACTAACAACGAGTTTGTCCTGGTACGAAGGCTTGATACTCTTATCCACGGGCATAGCAACTGTAATCTCAGGAGCGTGGTTAGCTCCGGTAAACGCACGGTACATTGTATTGACGAACAGCATCTGTTCCCACTGGGGGAAGTTTTTGTTGGTATGGCCTGTGCCGGAAAAAGTAATGTTGCCGACAGAGTACGTGTAGAAGTGGTTATAGCTGTCATCGGTATCCCGGCCGGATCCGGAAATGTTGTACCAAGGAATGACATCAGCCCGCTCCAGGTTCAGCGGGAAGAACTGGTCATGGGTAGTGGCAACTGTGTAGCGTCCCGTACTTGAAGTCAGGTCAACTTTGTCGAGATCGAAGGGATACTGCGTCAAAAGGCCTTCGTTTACCGACACTACCTTCGTTGATGGATTGACTGCACTGCCGCCCAGATAGGTCCGCGGCTGTGCCTGGCCAACCATGTCATGGAAATAGGAACTCCAATAGTTCAGGTTCTGGACTCCGCCCGTAGTGCTCTCCACAAAGGGGTCCAATGCCGGTGTAGCCGGATTGGCATCGACCTCACGGAAAATGGTGTCATGGGTCAGCATCAGACTTTGCTTCGTTTGTTCGGCAAAGGCCTTTACCGCATCTGCAGCAGCTTTGGATAGCATTGGTGTGCTGACACGGTCGTACATGTCCTGGAAGCCGAATACGATCATATCGTAGACTCCGTTTAGTCCGGAGGTAGGATCGGTTGCGCTGATATGGTTGGCAATATATGTGTTGAAGGCATTCATATCTATTGGTGTGATCTGTATCTCGAAATCCTTACTGTTCGTTCTGGTCAAATAGGAGGAGTCCATGTTTTTGTATACAGTGCTTTTCAAATTACTGTCTGTCAAGCCAGCCGGCATTACCTGCAGCACCTTAATTACCGGCTTGATGCCTTTGTAGAGTATGACGCCGGAGTCGAAATCTTTCAAATCGCTCAGGGTATCGGTAATTTCCATTTTCCAGTACAAAGGACCTGAATAGGTCTGTGGAAGCTTATAGCTGATTGTTCCCGACGAGGAACTCATAATTTCAGTAGCAACGACGTTGTTCTCCTTCATGGGCAGTGAAGAGTCTACGTTCATAAATAAGCGGACCCGGACGGGACGCTGAGTTAAATTGGTAATATTGTCTAGCTTAACATTAAAGCTCAATGTGTCTCCTGAAACGTAAGCATGACTTGGCGTATTACGGTAGCTAATAATATCGGCCTTATTAGTCAGTGTAAGTCTCGGACGCTGGGTCAGGCCAGTCAGATAGGGAGAAGAGGCATCTTTGATTTTTGCTGTGAAATTGTCCAGCGCTGCCTTGTTGTTAAGAAAAATAATATTTGATTTAGCGGCGGTGCGGTAAGGATTAAAGGTAGCGTACAAATTCCCCTGTTTGGCCGTAGCTGTAGCTTGGGCGGTGAATGTCTCCTCCCGCAAAAATACATAGAGGCCCTTATTAATGTAATAGTCGGTTATTTCCTTTGCTTTAAGCAGGGTAATATCATTCTCGATGCTTAAGGTTTTATGGGCTTCTTGTCTAACGGTTGTGCTGCTGTTTCCATTGCTGTTAATCAACGTTGTGCTGTAGTCACCTTTACCGATATAAATGGCATCGTATTTGCCGTCCCAATTCTCACGCAGGGACACGAACCGCTTCATGGTAATGGTGTCAATTTTAACATTGGATACATTCTGCAGGTCATCTAATTCGCTAAAGGGGAAAGGATCGCTTTCACTAAGCTTGAGGCTGCCGCTGTTCGGGTCGGTAATCTCCAGGATACGAATGGTGTAATTAGTATTGGTAGCATTAACGGATACAAGGAAACCTTGAATAAATGCGGCAATGATAAGAATCGACAGCGAGATTCCAGAAATCAGAATCCACTTTTTGCGCCTTAATAATTTCATTTGACGATTCCCCCTGATAATATATTGAATAAATTGGTAGAAATATTAAGAGTTGTATCGAATTCGGTCGGAAATTGGAAATCTTAATTGTAAATAAAACAGTTATATGCTATATATCATTCTAGGACAATTTACATGTATAGGCAATGATTATCTATGAAAAATTACCCTAATTTTTAAGTATTTGGAACTATAATTTCATAGATTTCCAATATTTTTATTATTTAAAATTGCACCGGAATACATAATGATATCGGCCTTGTCTTGGTAAAACTGTAGTTCATGGCCTAAATCTCTTCTTCTAGTATCCGATATATAAATAATAAACTCTATGAAGTGGGGATGAGTGGACGTTGGCAATCATAAAAAAGCGACTCGGGGACCTGCTGGTAGAGAACGGCATTATCTCGCAGGAACAGCTGCTTGAGGCTCTGGGTGAACAGCGCAAGACCAAACGCAAGCTCGGAGATCTCTTAATCTCGCAGGGCTATATCACCGAACAGCAGTTAATTGAAGTATTGGAATTCCAGCTGGGCATCCCGCATGTCAGCTTGTTTAAATATCAGATTGATCCGGCAATCACGCAGATTATTCCGGAGAGTATGGCCAAGCGCTATCAGGTACTGCCATTTATGAAAGAGGGCGGGAAGCTGATGGTTGCCATGGCGGATCCGCTGGACTATTTCGCCATTGAGGATCTGCGGATGAGCACCGGATTCAAGATTGAACCGGCGATCTCTACCCGTGACGAACTCCAGCGGGCGATAGCCCGGCATTACGGGATGCGCGATTCAATGAGCCAGATGATGGTAGAACTTCCTACCCAGGAAGAGATTGAAGAGACAGAGATTACGGACGAGGACTCGCCGATTGTCCGGCTCGTTAACCAGATGATTCAGCAGGCTGTTGCGCTGCGGGCATCCGATATTCATGTCGATCCAGGCGAGAATAATCTCACGATCCGTTACCGGATTGACGGAGCGCTGCGGACGGAACGTGTTATTCCTAAACAAATGCAAGGCTTTATTACTGCCAGGCTGAAGATTATGGCCAAGCTCAACATTGCCGAGCGGCGGCTTCCCCAGGACGGCCGGATCAAGATGCAGTTCGACTACAAGATGGTCGACATCCGGGTGTCCTCTCTGCCCACGATGCACGGGGAGAAAATTGTACTCCGGCTGCTTGACCTAAGCACAGGTATCAAATCGGTGGACAGCCTTGGCTTCAGCGAGCCTAATCATGCTGCGTTCAGGGATATGATTGCCAAACCTTACGGCATTCTGCTGATTACAGGGCCAACGGGAAGCGGGAAGACCACTACACTGTATTCAGCACTGAACCAGCTTAACGTGGAGAGTTCCAATATAATCACGGTCGAAGATCCGGTGGAATATCAGCTCGAAGGGGTCAATCAGGTTCATGTGAATCCTGCGGTAGGACTGACCTTTGCAGCGGGACTCCGTTCCATTCTGCGTCAGGACCCGAATATTGTGATGGTTGGGGAAATCCGGGATACAGAAACCGCTGAGATTGCAGTGAGAGCTTCACTTACCGGGCACTTAGTGCTGTCAACGCTGCATACCAATGATGCAGTCAGTACAATTTCAAGACTGCGGGATATGGGAATTGAACCTTATCTTATCGCTTCCTCACTAATTGGCGTAGTCGCCCAGCGTCTGGTCCGCAAGATCTGCAGCGACTGCAAAGAAACATACAAACCGTCGGAGCAGGAAGCGATTGTCCTTCGTAAGCACGGTCTGCCGACTGAACGACTGTATCGCGGCCGGGGCTGCGGCAGCTGCAATACCACGGGCTACCGAGGACGTATTGCCATTCATGAGGTGCTGACGATTAATGATCATCTGCGGGAACTGATTACGAATATGGCAACAGTGGAAGAAATGAAGTCTGCTGCCCGGACAAGCGGGCTGGCACAACTGATGGAGGACGGATTCCTTAAGGTTACGCAAGGCATGACTACCCTTCAGGAGGTTCTGCGCGAGACGGTGTCACACTAATAAAACCATCAGAAGATGGACTGATTTCGAGGGAGGAAGAAGCCGATGACGACATTCACAAGAGACATAATAGAGCTGCTCCATATGGCCTATTCCTCCAAAGCTTCCGATTTGCATATTTCCGTAGGTTCTCCGCCGGTCATAAGGATTGACGGAGCGCTTCATCGGATTGAAGGAGAGGCCGTCAGCCCTGAGGAATCGGCCGCGATGGCCGAATTGCTGATGGGCGAACGTCACAGTAAGACCCTTGCCGCTGTAGGGGAGGCTGATTTTTCCTTTCCGCTCGAGAATGGAGTCAGGTACCGGGTGAACGTCTTCCGTCAGCGCAGCGGCATCAGCATCGCTGCGCGGTCCATACCGGCAGACGTTCCATCATTACAACAGCTCAGCATGCCGCCGTTGCTGGCCTCTCTGGCCAGGAAGCCCCAGGGCTTGATCCTGGTGACAGGCCCGACGGGCAGCGGTAAATCCTCCACGCTGGCAGCCATGATCCACTCCATTAATCAATCGGAGAGCAAGCATATCGTTACGCTTGAAGATCCGATCGAGTTCCTGCACGGGCATGGTACATGTCTGGTCGACCAGCGGGAAGTTGGCAGTGATACGGACAGCTTCTCAAGCGGGCTGCGGGCTGCTCTGCGGCAGGACCCTGATGTGATTCTTGTCGGGGAGATGCGCGATTTGGAGACGATATCGGCGGCCATTACAGCAGCGGAAACAGGGCACCTGGTATTGGCTACGCTCCACACCACGGATGCCCCGCAGACAATTGACCGGATCATCGATGCATTTCCGGGCCATCAGCAGGGGCAGATTCGCTCGCAGCTGGCCTCGGTCCTGCTTGCGGTCATTAGCCAGCGGCTATTCCCGCGGGCTGGAGGACGCGGCCGCCTGTGCGCAACAGAAATTCTGGTCAATACGCCAGCTGTCGCCAATCTGATCCGGACAGAAAAGACACACCAGATTAAAAATGTCATGCAGACAGGCCGGGCGCTTGGTATGCATACGCTGGAGATGAGCATCCGTGAATATCTGGCCCAAGGGCTGGTTCAACCGGATGCAGCCAAAGCCTACATGAATGAGGTGGGCAGCTGATGGCATTGTTTGAATATCAGGTTAAGACCTCATCGGGCAGGCAGATCAAGGGCAAATTGACCGCATCGGACAAGCCTGCTGCGATGGAAGAGCTTCGCAAGCGTGGTCTGATCGTATTTTCGCTGGTAGAACGCAAGACCTCGATCTTGCAAATGGAGCTTTATATCGGGAATCCGGTCAAGACGATTCATTTCATCATCTACTGCCGCCAGTTCGCCACCCTTATGCGTGCGGGGGTCTCGATTGTGGATGCAACCCGGATTTTGGCAGAACAGACCGAGAGCAAGCCGCTCCGTAAAGCGCTGCAGGATGTCGGCTCCAGCCTGATGCGCGGAATAGCCTTTTCTCAGGCTGTGCAAGACCATAAGAAAATTTTCCCGCCGCTGTTTGTCAGCATGATCCGTGCAGGCGAAGAGTCAGGGAATATGGAAGGCACGCTGGAGCGGCTGGCAATGTTCTTTGAGAAGCAGCATACGACGACCGAAAAAATCAAATCCGCGCTGACCTATCCGATCACCGTCGGAGTGATGGCTATCGGAGCGGTGGTCTACCTGCTGTGGGCAATCGTGCCGCAGTTCGTCACGATGTTCGAGTCGATGAATGCGGAGCTGCCGGCCATTACGAAGATGGTACTGGCACTTAGCAAAAGCATTCAGGGACAGTGGTATTTCTGGATCCTCGGCGTGCTGCTGGTGATCGCGGCGTATCAGGTAGCCAAGCGGACGGAGAAAGGCGCTTACGCAATTGATTATGCCAAGCTGAAGCTGCCGGTGTTCGGCAAGCTGAACCAGAAGGGCTCTATCGCCCAGTTTACCCGTACCTTCGCTTCGTTATATGCCAGCTCCGTTCCCATTCTGCAATCACTGGCAATTGTGGAGGAGGTAGCGGGCAACAAGGTGATCGGGAAGTTTATCCGCAGTGCAGGGGATTCATTGCGGCAGGGTAAACCGCTGTCTGAGCCGCTTAAGAAGGCGTGGGTCTTCCCGCCGCTTGTGACGCAGATGATCGCCATCGGAGAAGAAACGGGTGCTCTGGATACAATGCTGTCTAAGGTTGCCGATTTCTACGAGATGGATGTAGAGAACACGGTCGACCGCCTGAAATCACTGCTCGAGCCGCTGCTGATTGCCTTTTTGGCCGGCGTGGTAGGGCTTATAGTGGCAAGCATTATGCTGCCGATGTTCAGTCTGTATGGTAATATGTGAGCCTTGCGGTTCCTTGTATATATTGAGAGGGGTGACGCCGGGAAGGCGGTGCGGAGTCCAAGAAACTTTCGCTGGTGCTGGACGATGGGAGGATTTGTTTCTATATCAGGGCAAGGCAGCAAGGAAGACAAGAAATTGTAGAATATGTTTTCTATCGGCACTACAACACTACTAAATTCAAGGGGGAAAATGAAATGTTGGCACAAGCTATCAAAAAAAGATTGAGCAAGGAAGAGAACCAGAAGGGGTTTACACTGATCGAGCTTTTGGCGGTTATCGTTATTTTGGGGATTATTGCGGTTATTGCGATTCCTATGATTGGCGGTATAATTAATAACACAAAAGAAGATGCGGATGTAGCAACTGCTCGTCAAGTTTATGATGCAGCACGTATGCTTATAACAGCAGAAAGAAACGGCGCTTTTGATTCTAATACTGCTGCTACTGGTACTACAGACACAGTTACTATTGCTCAATTGCAAGCGGGAAATTATCTGGAGGCAACATTATTGCTGCCTAGTGATAAAAATCCAATTACAGCCGGCACCGTTACTTTTACTGATGGAGTTCTGTCTGCACTTTCATTATCTTCCACAGCTACAACGACAGGAGCAGTTGCTGTTCCACATACTTTTGTAGTAGCAGATGTTCTGAAGTCTTCGAAATAGTTAATATCTTCTCTAAGGAATCGGAACCATTCCGATTCCTTTTTTAAAACCCCTGAAAGGGACCCTACACTACCATGACTATATTCATTGCCATTTATATCACGTTGCTCGGGCTGGTACTTGGTTCGTTTTTTAATGTGGTGGCACTGCGGGTACCGGCGGGAGAGTCGCTGCTGCATCCACCGTCACGCTGTCCGAAATGTAACACAAGGCTGGGTGTACGTGATCTGTTTCCGGTCTTCAGCTATCTGCTGTCGGGCGGGAAGTGCCGTTACTGCGGAACAAAAGTCTCTCCTCTATATCCGGTCGGCGAAGCGGCGACGGGGCTCCTGTTTCTCTGGATGTATCTGGAGCTGGGGCTTACGCTGAAAGGGCTGATGGGGCTGCTGCTGGCCAGCTTGTCGGTTATTATTACGGTCGCGGATCTGAAATACATGCTGATTCCGGACAAGGTGCTGCTGTTTTTCATTCCGCTCTTTCTGATACTTGTTCCTTTTATGACAGAAGAGCCGCTCTGGGTTCATCTG
>NZ_LN831199.1:76418-83493 GCF_001368795.1 Paenibacillus ihuae | reverse complement strand
TTCCTTTTATGACAGAAGAGCCGCTCTGGGTTCATCTGCTTGGTGCGCTCTGCGGAGGCGGCGTTCTTTTACTGTTGGCACTGTTTGGCGGTATGGGAATGGGGGATGTCAAGCTGTTTGCGCTGCTGGGCTGGCTGCTCGGCTGGCCGAATGTTATTGTGGCGTTTCTGGTCGCCTGTGCGCTTGGTACGGCAGTTGGCGGAGGCTTGCAGCTTGCGGGTGTTGTTCAAAAAAAACAGCATATTCCATTTGGGCCTTTTTTGGCGTTCGGCACACTGGTTGCATTCCTGTATGGCCCGGACATGATTCGTTTTTATCTCACGTTTATCGGTTAGGAGGGTTATCATCGCATGCTTGTACTAGGTCAACAGGCGATTGGGATTTCGATTGAAGAATCTGCGGTTCGCTACATCAGCGTAAAGAAAAACAAGACCTGGGAGGTCCGCAAAAAAGGGACGCTTGCCCTGCCTTCCGGAATGATCGTGGAGAACCGGGTCGCAGACAGCGAGGCACTGCTTGGTGCCCTCAAGCCTTGGGTGAAGCAGGAAGGACTGAGGGGGGCTAGGGTATCCTTAGCCATCCCGCCGGCACAAATCATTATCCGTAAGATGAGCATTCCGAGCACGAACGAAAAAGAGCTGGAGCAACTCGTGAAGCTGGAGGTAGAAACCGGCCTTCATCTGCCTTTTGAGAATCCCGTTTATGATTATGTGACAACAGGGGTGGACGAGGACCAGAGCCAGCTGCTCGTTTTTGCCGCACCCCGGCAGTCCATTCAGGACTACATTGATGTATTGGAAGCTGCAGGACTGCGGGTTCAAAGTGTTGAAATATCTGCCACTGCCCTTGCCCGTACTATTACTGCCGGCCAGGGAGAACTGTTTAACGAGACGATGCTGATCCATCTGGAGCAGTCCATGCTGGACATTTATATGTACCGGGATGGAAATCCCGTATTTAGCCGGACGATTAACGTAGCTGATTTGCATCAGAACCGAATGGAAGCACCTAAGGAGCCTGAGATGACTGCGTATGTCGCGGAAGCGGCCGCCTCGTTGGAAATGCCTGAGGAAGTGCTGTCACCTGAGCAAATGGTCGAGATCACTGCCGAGATATCCCGGATGCTGAATTTCTATCAATACAGCTTGCATGATGGGAGCACCCGAATCAGCAATGTGCTGATTACAGGAACGCCGGGCATACGCAGACAGCTTCACGCAGAACTGCGTCAGTCGCTGACCGAACAGGAGATTATCCCGGTCAATCTGGACCAGCTGGAAGCCGATGCAGGGCAGGACCCGGAGCTGAACAGCTACCGTGTCGCTACTGGGGCCGCTTTCGGCCATCGTATCCGCCATATTGATCTCTTACCCCGCGAAGATAGGGAGGCCGTGTTATTCCCTTATGTGGTCATCGCGCTCGTGGGACTTTGGCTGCTTGGTACACTGGGAATCGGCATTTATTTTGCTTCGGGTAAGGGTGAATTAAGTGACCAGAAGCAGCAGCTGCAAGGACTGCAGGCCCGGAGTGCTATGCTCCAAAGCGAGTTAACCCAGCTTAATAACGGAGGGTCCGCCAAACTGGACCGCAAGGCAGCAATAGATGAGATTATGAAGTATAAACTAAACATCGTTTCTGTGTTAAATGAACTGGCGGAAGGATTGCCGCAAGGCAGTGCTCTGCGGAATATCAATTATACCTATCTCACCTCGATTGATCTGACCGTGAACGTTCCGGGAATGGAGCAGGCTTCCGAATATCTGGTTAAGCTGCGGAAGATGTCCTTTACTGTGGATGCATCCATCGAGAAATTGTCCGAAGGTGAAGCCGATTCAGGGTCTGCTGCTTCACTGGCCGGAGCCTACACCGCCATTTATAAGGTAAACTTGAAAGCAGACAACCCGGTTACCGCTACGCAGAATAATGAAGGGGGGGCTGCAGAGAATGGAACAGATCAATAAATATCGTTCGCCCATAGTGCTAGGGGTACTTGTGCTGTTTCTGCTGCTGTTTGCCTTCTTCATGTTTGGGGTAAAGCCGGTTAACCGCCAGATTGCTGATCAGGATCAGCAGATTGGGCAGCTGGAACAGCAAAATGGGCTTCTGAAAACGAAGATTGACGAGTTGAAGAGTTCATCTGAAGCCAATCAGGAGCAAGAAGCTCTGCTGGCACAGCTTCCGCGCGGCGACAGCAGTGAACAGCTCATACTTGATCTGCGGACAATCGGCAGTTATACGAATGCAAGGCTTAAGGATATTGGCTTCGCGATTGGTGAGAACAATCCCATTCAGGAGATGACGGGCTCGTCCGATGTCGCCTTTCCTACGGTCAAGCAGCTGAAAATGACAGCAATCGTGGAAGGGGAGTATACCAGTATCCGGAACTGGCTGACTGCGCTGCAGCTTATGCCGCGTATCATCAATGTGGATTCTTTTAGCTTTCAGCAGTCGGAGGATTCGGCTGCAAGTGGGGAGACTGGAAGCATTATTACAGCTAATATCTCTTTCACAGCTTATTATGAGGATGCACCGGATTCCCCGAAGACAGAGGCACAAGTTGCCATTAAATAGTTATAATTACCTGTAACCTGGAAGTAAAATAAGCAACAAATCCCAGCTTCGCCTTCTTATCAAATGAGGGCGGAGTTTTTTGTTCGCATCCCCCCATAAATCCGTTTTCACTCCTACATGAATTGGGTATTTTAGCTTACAAGCTGCCGTAAAGTATAAAGTAACGGTCATTGTAATGGAAGTAACTGCGATCTAGTGGGTGAAGCAGAACAACAAGGAGGAATGGAGAATGAACAAGAAGTGGATGAGAGGTTCGTTGGCCCTGGCACTGGGGCTGGTATCGGCAGGGAGCGGGGCAATGGCAGCTACTCCGGACACCGGAAGCACGGCCATAAAGACCGTAGCGGTTTCTGTACCGGGTAAAGAGGGCCCGGCCACGATTAACAATCTGACGGTGAAAAGCATTATTCCGCTCGTCGTTCACGCCAAAAAATTATTTACCTACGCCAGCGGGAGCGGAAATGTATACAATCCGGAAACATTCGTATACAACGGAATGAATTACCGTTACCTTTCCAGCGACCTTGGCACCAAGCAACAACTGATGAATTACATAAAAAGAGCATACACGCACAATGCCGCTGCCTTTTATGTGCAGACACAATTCCTGGAGTATAAGGGAAGAATGGCGCAGGTAAATGCCGATGTGGGCAACGCGCTTCAGTATGATAAGGCTACAGCCATTATGGTCTCCAAAACAGCAACCACTGCGGTATTCGAATTGAGTGTGCCACAGCCTGACGGCCAGGGGGCGAATGAAATGGTAGTGGTCAAATTGAAAAAAGTAAACGGCTACTGGAGAATCGATATGTCACCGGATACCTTGTTCTAAGGCAGTTACAGATACAGTTAGTTATAACGGAGGATAACGCCGGGCAGGGGGAACATGCCTTACTTCCGGGAGCAAAGCATGTCTGAAGGGTAAACAACACCGGCGAGCTTGCCTTGGGAGGTAATAATGATGCAATCATTTTTCATGCTTTCGGGGCGGTTCATGGCTTCAGCCAATACGGAGGCGGCAGGGGAGGATATATCGGCAATCAGGGGCTTGCTGTTCATCAGCCTGGTTATGGATTCCCGGTAAAAGTGGTCCGTGCCCAGACGTCCGGTAGCTTTTAAAAAGAAGCGTTCGCACATCAGCAGTCCCACCGGCTCGTTCCCCTCATTGCAGACAACGATGCATTTCGATTCCGGATGCTGGAACATTACGCGCAGTGTTTCACGGCAGGTGAGAGAAGCCGGAACAGAGGGGGCACTGCGGATCACTGTGGACCATTCAGATGTTAATACATTGCTCAACCTTCTTCATCCTTTCTACAGCGGATATTGTCCCAGTATAATGTGCCTGCGTAAACTCCAATAATTACCAAAGTAATGACAGTGTAAAATAAACTGCGTAATTCCAGCAGTGTTATAAAGCTGCACAAAAAGACGGTCAGAACGTATTCTGAACCGTCTTTTTTGCTGAACGCTCTGAATAGCGGTTATTTCCCGCCACCCGTAATTTCTTATTCACTGCTGCTCACCCCGTCTTCCACCAGCGGCTTCTTCCGGGATTCCGGCCGGGCAGCATTGCTCATGCCGCTGCGGTTGATGGCGATCACTTGCTTCTGGGCAGGGTATACATCGCGGGAGAGCTTCTTCTTCTCTTCGGGTTTGCCGTCAACGAACCGTGTGATATAGGTTTCGACGATATAACCTGCCTTTCCGCTCTGCAGAATACGGGTACCGCCGCGGGGCAGAGAGGAATCCGCCACATATTTAGCTGCGGGCTGAAGCACCTCAACCGTTTGGGATTGAACGGAATAGTAGACATTTCTCGGGAAGGTGCCGAACAGCTTTACAGTTAGCGTCCGGCCCTGGACGGCCGCCTTAATGATCAGATATTTACCGGTATTATTGCGAAAACGGAAATTGATATACCCTTGGGAAAAGGTCGCATCCTGACCTTTGGGCAGATAGCTGACCGGCAGGGAGTGATTGCGGCGTTCCACAATCTCCAGGCCGGATCGGAGAGCTGCGTTATAAAGCGTGCTGGAGACCTGGCGGATTCCTCCGCCGGTACCGGGCTGCAGCTTCCCGTTCACAATGACCGGCGCCTCGCGGAAACCGGATTCCGCCTGGGCTTTTTCAATGGCTTTGCCGTAATCGAAGATTGCCCCCGGCGGCAGCATCGTGCCGTTGACGGCCTTCGCTGCGGCCTCCACGTTGAAGGTACGGCCTGGACCGCTTAAGCCCAGAGAGGTGCTGAACTGCGAAATCTTACGCTCAATCCCCTGGTCCTTCAGAGCCTGCAGTGTTACAGCCGGCTCTTGAACGGTTAATGGCACTTCAAGGGTAATGCTCTTACCCGTCAGGAAGCTGCTGAGCCGGGTAGGAAGGGCTGCCCGCAGGGCAAGCTCCAGTCCATGCCAGTCGATCTCATAGGAGGTCGTTTCCGGGGTGTAGACGATTTGATCATCTACGGTAATACGCCGGGTTGCATCTGCCGGGATACCGAAGGATTCTCGTTCCCAAGCCGGACTTAAGCTGCTCTGCAGCTGCTTAATCTCCAGATGAATGCCGAGGCCCCAAGAGCTGGCAAAGCTCCGCCGGGCTTGGACACGCTGGAGCAGTCCTCCGTCTGTTAACTCCTTCAGCCCCTGCAGAAATTCCTCTGCCTCATAAGTTGTTCCGGCCTGCTCCAAGGTGACGGTCATCTCGGTGTTTCCTTCCGCCTTGAGAATCAGCGGGACAGCCTCCAGAGCGCTTAGCCTCGCAGCTAGTCCGCTGCGGACCTCAGATATGTCCATCCCGCCGATATCCCAGCCTGCGAGCCGGGTGCCCTTGGGGATCGTTTTCTGATTTCCATATACATGAAGCCCCCCGGCCAGAAGGGATCCGGCCAGAAGCAGCCCGATTACGGTGATGAGGGCGGCGTGTTTTTTTTTCATCTGATAAACCCCTTCAGGGTGGCGGATTTGCGCTGCCATGCAGCGCGCCGGATAAAGTGAGCCTACAATGATCAGTTTTTGAAGCAGATATATAGAAGCAGAAGCTGCCGGCGGGCAGGATTTTAACAACGGTGGAGCGAATGTAATACTGTTCTGAGACAGCCGGACAAGAGCCGGTAATTTATATATATGTGCGGTGCCTGTAAAACTTTCGGGTACTCAAGCAGTTACAGATTTGTTACAATAGATACGCCTGCGGTAATTTGTGCAGTTTATGGAAGCTTCCGCGGTTTGATGTCGAAACTGAAGAACCGGCGGAATATGTCAGAATCGGGAAGTGATAATTTTGATCGAAATGCAGGATGTCTGGAAGACTTACCCCAACGGAACCCACGCGCTTCAGGGAATATCCGTCAAGATCGACCGCAACGAGTTCGTATATGTCGTCGGACCATCCGGCGCAGGGAAATCAACGTTCATGAAATTAATTTATAGAGAAGAGACTCCGACGAAGGGACAGATCTCGGTAGGCGGATTCAACATAGGAAAGCTTAAACCGCGTAAAATCCCATACGTCCGGCGTAATATCGGCGTAGTGTTCCAGGATTTCCGGCTGCTGCCGAAGCTGACGGCCTATGAGAATGTTGCATTTGCGATGGAAGTTATCGAAGCGCCGAAGAAGGTTATCAGGAAACGTGTCCCTGAAGTGCTCGAATTAGTCGGCCTGCGCAGCAAAGCGAACCGCGAGCCCTCTCAGCTCTCAGGCGGGGAACAGCAGCGGATCGCCATTGCCAGGGCGATTGTCAATAACCCTTCCGTCATTATTGCGGACGAGCCTACAGGCAACCTGGACCCCGAGACTTCCTGGGGAATTATGCAGCTCCTTGACGAGATTAATTTTCGCGGCACAACGATTGTGATGGCTACCCACAACAGGGATATTGTCAACAAAATGCGCAAACGGGTGCTGGCGATCGAGAATGGGAATATTGTCAGAGACCAAGTGAGAGGGGAATATGGTTATGAGTTTTAAAACCTTCTTGCGGCATGTGCGGGAAGGCTTCAAAAACGTATTCCGCAACGGCTGGATGTCGGTGGCTTCCATCACATCTATTGTCGTCTCCTTATTCGTGCTTGGTGTCTTTATACTGCTTGTGCTTAATGTTAATTCCGTAGCGGACAAGGCGGACAGCCAGGTGCAGATCAATGTGCATCTGACGCTGAATACCGACGAGAAGCTGCGTGAAACGCTGCAGAACGAAATCGGCAGCATGCCGGAAGTCAGCAAGGTCGAGTTCGTGTCCAAAGAGCAGGGCCTTAAGGAATTCCGCGAGGATATGGGACCGGATGCAGCCGAGCTGCTGGAAGGCTTTGACGAAGATAATAACCCGCTGCCGGATAAGCTGCTGGTAGAGGTCATTGAACCCACCACAGTTCCGTTTGTAGCAGATAAGATAGAAGCACTAAACAAAACGCATGAAGAGCAGCCGATATATAAAGTAAACTACGGAAAAGGCTCCGTGGAGACGCTGTTTAAGATTACGCGCGCTGTACGCAATATAGGCTTTATT
>NZ_LN831199.1:72050-76317 GCF_001368795.1 Paenibacillus ihuae | reverse complement strand
CTTTATTTTTGTAGCAGGTCTGGCCCTGATGTCGATGTTCCTGATTTCCAATACGATTCGTGTAACGATTCTCGCCCGCCGCAAGGAGATCGGTATCATGAAGCTGGTGGGGGCGACGAATTATTTTATCCGCTGGCCGTTCTTTATTGAGGGGGCGCTCATCGGGCTGGTTGGTTCACTTGTGACCTCTGGCGTGCTGTATATCGGATACAGCAGTCTTACGAATTCCGTACAGGGAGATCCGATGCTGGGACTGCAGCTCATCCCGTTTGAAGATATCTGGGTGCTGCTCTGCGGGCTGCTGGTCGGTCTGGGCGTACTGATCGGCGTCTGGGGAAGTACCGTGTCAATCCGCAAATTCCTGAGAGTATAATGTCAGTTCACTGTTAAGCAACTTTAAATAAATGAGTAAAAGGATGGGGAGTGCGAGTTGAAGAAGATTGCCGCCGGATTAGCCGTAGCACTGCTGGCTGTCACTTTATTAGGGCCCTCTGACGGATATGCCAAGAAAACAACGGTTTCGGAAATAGATAAGCAGCTGAAGAAGCTGCAGCAAGAGGTGCAGGCCGCTAAGGCAGCACAGGAGCAAGCCGCTTCCCGCAATCAGGTAGCCCAGCACTATAAGAACAAAACAACGTTGAATCTCCAGTACGTACTGGATCAGATTGCCCAGGTAAAAGGTGAGATGACGACCATCTCCGGCAAAATCGCCAGCACGGAGCAGTCGCTGAATGTTACGGCGGCCGAGCTGGATGAAGCGGAGGCGCGTGTTGCTTCGCGTGAGAAACTGCTGGAATCCCGCGTCAGACTGATGTATACAGATGGGGCAGTTTCGTATCTTGACGTACTGCTGTCTTCAACGAGCTTCTCGGATTTCCTGGACCGGGCCGACTCGCTGAAGATGATTGTAGACCAGGATCAGGATCTGCTGGTGCAGCATAAGCTGGACAAGCAGACAGTGATCGCGAAGAAGCAGGAGCTTGAGGGGCAATACGCCCAGGCCAAGCAGCTCTATACGGATCTGGAATCCCAGCGCACGGTGCTTAAGGAGAAGGAAGCCGAGAAGCAGGAGCTTATCGCTTATTACGATGAAGAGATCCATGAAGCTGATGAAGTTAATGAAGAGCAGAACGCTAAGCTGGTGCAGCTGGCCAGCGAACGTTCGGCTCTTGAAGAGCAGAAGGACAAAATAAAGGCGGAGGAAGCGGCACGCAAAGCGGCTGCGGCCAAGGCGGAAGCGGCGCGCAGAGCCGCAGCTGCAGCTAAAGCCAAAGCCTCCAGAAGCGTCAGCAGTTCAAGCTCATCCTCGGAATATGCCGGAGGTAACGGACCGTTCCTGCTCCCTGTAGGCTCGGCGCGGATTTCCTCGGGGTACGGTTACCGGACACATCCGGTAACCGGTGAAGTCGGCAAAATGCATACCGGCGTAGACTTTGCGGTTGCACAGGGGACGGACATTCATGCCGCTGATTCCGGGACCGTACTGGTCGCCGAATGGTGGAGCGGCTACGGATACTGCGTGATCATCGATCACGGCGGCGGTGTATGGACACTATACGGCCATATCCGTGAAGGCGGTCTAAAAGTCAAAACCGGCGAGAAGGTAGACAGAGGCCAGGTCATCGCCGAATCGGGATCGACCGGTCGTTCTACAGGCCCGCATCTTCATTTCGAGGTGCGGATTGACGGTAAAACCGTCGATCCGATGCCGTATCTCTAAATTTTAGGCCTAATAAATATTAATACACGCTGCGGCATATACTGGAAGAGATACCGTCCTTTCCGGACGGCTACGGGATACACGAGCTCTACATGAAGGGACGGTGGGAACATCATGTTAAAGAAAAGCACGGCGGCCTTTATGATCGTCGCTGCGTTGTTATGCGGCAGCCTCCTGACCCTGGGCGTGACCGGCTATGCGCAGGTCTTCGGACAAGCTGCCGGTGAAGGCGTGGCTGCGGTATTGCAGACCAGCGGCTTACAGGAGAAGGAATCCCAGAAGCTGGGTACCGCGCTGAGCCTGATTGAATCGAACTATTACGAGGCTGTAGACCGGGACAAGCTGATCGATGGTGCTGTCAACGGTATGATGGAAGCATTGGGAGACCCTTATTCCAATTATATGGGCAAAGAAACCGCCGAGAAATTCGAGGAGAGTATTGAAGGTTCCTTCTCAGGAATCGGTGCGGAGGTATCCTCGGATAACGGCAAGGTCGTCGTTGTCTCACCGATCAAGGGAGCGCCGGCTGAAAAGGCCGGGATTCAGGCTAAGGATATTATTCTGTCGGTGAACGGCGAATCCCTGGACGGGCTTGAGCTGAATGATGCTGTGGCCAAGATCCGGGGGCCTAAGGGCAGCAAGGCTACGCTCAAGATCCAGCGTACAGGTTCTGCGGTGCCGCTGGAGTTCGTGATTACCCGCGATGATGTGAAGCTGGAAACCGTCTATGCCACCATGGAAAAGGACGGAGTCGGCGTAATCGAAGTTACCCAGTTCTCCATGAACACCGCCGAGCGGTTTAAGGAAGAGCTGGCTAGTCTGGAGAAGCAGGGCATGAAAGGACTCGTCATTGATGTCCGCAATGATCCCGGCGGTGTGCTGCAAAGAGTTATCGAGATGGCGGAGCTGTTCGTGCCTAAAGGCAAGGCGATTGTACAGGTAGATGAGAAAGGCAAGCCGCTCGACATTTATAACTCCAAAGGCTCAAGTAAGGATTATCCTGTCGTTGTTCTGATGAACAAAGGCAGCGCAAGCGCATCGGAGATTCTGGCCGGGGCTCTGCAGCAATCGGCCGGAGCCAAGCTGATCGGCGAGAATTCGTTCGGCAAGGGCACGGTGCAGACAAGCTTTGAGAAAGAGCTTGGGGATGGCAGCCTGCTCAAGATTACCATCGCCAAGTGGCTGACGCCGGACGGTACCTGGATTCACGGCAAGGGTATCAAGCCGGATATCGCGGTGGCGCAGCCGGATTACTTCTCGGTGGCACCGATTAACAAAAGTGTGACCCTGCAATACAACATGAACAGCTCGGATGTGAAGAGCGCGCAGACGATGCTGGACGGTCTGGGCTACAAGCCGGGCCGCAAAGACGGATATTTCGATGCCGGAACGAAGGATGCGGTGAAGAAATTCCAGAGTGCATCCAAGCTGCAGGCAACGGGTATTATCGATGCCAAGACCGCAGAAGCACTGGAGCTGGCACTGATCAAAGTCATTCAGGACCCGGCCCATGACAACCAGCGCAACAAGGGAATCGAAGAGGTACGGAAGGAAATTAAGGAAGCGGCGTCGAAAAAGTAAGAAGGCTGAATTCAGCCTTCTTTTTTTCTAGAATGAATATATTTCGAAGCTGAAAAGTTGAGAAGAGTCTATCAAAAGTTATGGTACTAGATTTCATTCCAAAAAAGTACGGGTATGTTCTATTGTACTTTGTGCAGCAGATCCCTGCGAATTCAGTCGGAAAACAAAAGCTATTGCACTTTGTACAGCAGAATGCGATTTGTCGATGAATCTTGAGCGTTCTACTGTACAAAGTACAATCATAAGCAATCAGATGGTATTTGAGCCTACGGAGCATTGGCATCCGCTAAAAGCTTTCTGCAGGAAAGCTCGCTATCTTCAGCATAAAGGAGTGTGACGACGGTTTGAATGATATGCTAGAACTGCTAACAAGCTTGGGCACAGCGGTCATACATCTGCTGATACAGCCTTATTACTATATTGCACTTTTATTTATAGCCCTTTACTACCGCAGACAGGTTGCGCTGGAACGCAAACTGATTCATGTGAAGCAGCACAGCTGGGGCGCGGAAACCTGGCGGACGATTTGGAGCGGACTTATGATGGGGCTGCTGGTTTCACTGGCTGCTGTAGCCTTGGGGATCTCTCTCCCGCCTGATGCTGTAATTTGTATCTGGATCGTCAGTCTGATCCTGATGTTATTCCGTGTGCGGTATTTATGCTTCGCTTACTCCATAGGCTTGTTAGGGATTATGCAGTTTATCTTCTCGTTCTTTCCGGATCTACTTCAGGACGGAACGGCCGGCAGGCTGGTAACGGCGCTGCGGGAGATGGATATCCCGGCGCTGCTTGTGCTGGCCGCGCTGCTTCATCTCGCGGAAGCGCTGCTCGCGCGCTGGCAGGGCGCACGGCTGGCGACGCCGCTTTTCCTGGCAGGCAAGCGCGGCAAGGTCGTCGGCGGCTACCAGCTTGAGGCCTTCTGGCCGCTGCCGCTGTTCCTGCTGATTCCCTCCGGGACGGGAATCA
>NZ_LN831199.1:59868-72024 GCF_001368795.1 Paenibacillus ihuae | reverse complement strand
CCCAGAGCCTGTTGCCCGGGCGCAAGGCTGCCCGCACGGCAGGACGGCTGCTGGCGTACAGCACCCTTTTGCTGGGCGTCAGCCTGCTGGCCGCCTGGTGGAGCCCGCTGACGCTGGTCGCGGCGCTGCTCGCGCTTCTCCTGCACGAAGGCCTAAGCTGGTACAGCGCTCTGGAGGAGCGCAGCACCAGTCCCAGCTTCGTGCATCCGCCCGTCGGCCGCAAGGTGCTGGCCGTATTGCCGGGCAGCCCGGCACAGGAGCTGGGCATCCTGCCGGGTGAAGTGCTGCTGAAGGTCAATGGTGTCCTGTTGACCGATGCGGCGCAGCTGCATGAGGCGCTGCGCATGAACCCGGCGTACTGCAAGCTGGAGGTGCAGAACCGTGAGGGCGAGAGCAAATACCTGCAGCGGCCGATTTATGACGGGGACCACCATCAGCTCGGCATGATCCTTGTGCCGGAGCCGGATGAGGCGGTAACGGCTGAGGCGAAGCCGTCCAGCATCTTCGGGATTATCGGGATGAAGACGGGAACCCGTACACGCCGCAGAGCGCTGTCAGCAGGCGGGCTGCAGCGGGTAAGTACGGCAGCAGCCCAGCCAAGCCAGCCGGACCTGCCTAAGCAGGAACCGGCAGAGGGCTGATACCGAACAACAACTCCATAGCTATAGTCAAAGGCCAGCTTCTGCGGTACATGCAGGAAGCTGGCCTTTTTTATATGTTATTTACTTCTCCCGCCGGCTTTTCAGATAAAAGATTGCGATCTGTGTCCGGTCACGCAGACCGAGCTTGCTAAGAATATCGGTGATGTAGTTTTTAACCGTTCCCTCGCTAAGGAACAGCTTTCCGGCAATCTCTTTATTGGTCAGTCCTTCTGCAATAGATGATACTACGGCCAGTTCAGCTTTGGTCAGACCGTAAGAGTCAAGCTGGGGCTGCTCCGCTGCCTCAGGCCGTGAAGCCGGCTGCAGAAATCCGGCCATTTTGCGGGCGATGTCGGGGTGGATCAGCATGTTGCCTTCATGGACGGTTTTGATGCCCTGAATAATCCGGTCCGGCGGGATGTTCTTCAGCAGATATCCGCTGGCCCCGTTGCGCAGCGCTTCGATAATGTACTCATCATCGTCAAAGGTGGTCAGCATCAGTACGGAGATCTGCGGATAGGATGTTTTGATGCGGCGGGTTCCCTCGACGCCATCACAGTTCGGCATCCGGATATCCATTAGTACGACATCGGGCTGAGACAGTACCTGGAGCAGTGCGAGTGCTTCATGTCCATCGCCCGCACTGCCTACGACTTCAATCTCGGCATCCAGCCCGACCAGTACCTTCAGACTCTCGCGGATAAAAGAATCATCGTCAACAATCACTACTTTTATCATGAACTATGCGCTCCTTGGATTGGATTTGTTATGGAAGATTCGGCGGCTTATACTCCCCCTGCCGGTAAACCGGCAGCCGGGTGATTACGGTGAACGGCGTCTCCGGGCGCAGCTCCAGTGTTCCGCCAATCAGACGGGTACGCTCACGCATACCTTCCAGGCCCATTCCGCCGGCCCGGAGCCTGCGCAGCTGATCTTTCCCAGGCAGTGCACCGTTGTTGCTGACTTCCATGACAACCTCATGCTCACTGTAGAACATGGAGATCCATACAGCGGTCGCTTTTCCATGCCTCAAGGCATTGGTTAGCGACTCCCGGGCATTTTTATAGAGTACGACCTGAAGGCTGGGATACAGTGCAAAGGGGTAGCCATGTACCTGATACGACGTCTTGATCCCGGTATCACGGCCGGTCTCCTCCAGCAGCTGATCCAAGGCATAAGCGCCTTCAAGCTGTGGAGAGTAGTTCACCTGCCTGATCGCGGCACGCATATCATCCATGCTGGCGGCAAGCTGGTCGCGGATCTGGCTCATCATGTTCATCCCCGTCTCCGGAGCAGCCGGCAGGGTGTGGATCGCGGCTTCAACCATCATTTTGACCCGGATCAGGCGGTGTCCGATATCATCATGCAGCTGGCGGGAGATGCGGATCCGTTCCTCGGCTGTAGCTGCCTTCTCAACCTGTGCGGTGAATTCCAGGAGCCGGTTGCGGGCCTCGTCCAGCTCGAAATGCTTTTTGCGCAGCTCGTCATACAGAAACAGGGTGTCTTCACGTCCGCGTCCTGTCCTGCGCAGCAGCTCATTCAATCCAGTCATGAGCAGGAAGGTGAGGTTCATATAAGCTCTTTCGTACGGTGCTGAGGTGCTGAAGGCGACATTCAGGACAGTCAGATGAAGAAGGGCTAGCAGAATAGGAACCGTCTTCGGCTGAAACCGGGAATAACAGAGCAGCGCGGAAATCGCCGGGAAAATCATCAGCATGCCGTACGTTTGGCACATCCAGGCACTGAACAGCAGTTCAAGAACAACGACCAGAAGAGGCAGTGATTTGGGCAGCCTTGCACCGATCGTTGCGAGCAGCAGCTGCACCAGGAGATAGAAGGTGAATAATCCATAATCGGAGTAGTCGTATACATATATTGAAATGACAGCCGGAACAACAATAAGACCGTAGCGGATTAGCTTCAGTTCTCTGGTCAAGTAAGTCATCCTTTGTATTGAAATATAAGATTACATTCATCTTAGCATATTCCCCTCCCGGTTCAGGAGATGACTTTAGTCACCTAAGCAAATGACTTTACGTACCTTCGGATGCGTCCCGGATGCGCTACAATGGAAACTATAGAAGCGATAAGAACAGGAGAGATGAGCGGATGACTCTTGCGGTACTCAGTGATGTAGTGAAACGGTATGATCAGAAGCTGACGGTTGACCACGTGAATTTCAATATTCAAGAAGGAGAAATATTCGGGCTGCTGGGGCCAAATGGCGCGGGAAAAAGCACAACGATCAGCATGATATGCGGCCTGCTCAAGTACGATTCCGGTGAAATCCGGATTGACGGACTGTCAGTCAAAGATCAGCCGATAGAGGTCAAAAAAAGAATTGGCCTGGTCCCCCAGGAGCTGGCTTTGTATGAAGCATTGACGGCAGCGGAAAATGTGCGATTCTTCGGCAAGCTTTACGGGCTGCGGGGCAGTCTGCTGAATGAACGGACGGAAGAGGCGCTTGCTTTTACCGGCCTGAGCGACCGGGCCAAGGAGAAGCCGTCCACCTTCTCGGGCGGGATGAAGCGGCGGTTAAATATCGCGTGTGCAATCATGCACCGGCCGAAGCTGATCATTATGGATGAGCCGACCGTCGGCATTGACCCGCAGTCGCGTAATCATATCCTGGATTCAGTCAAAGCCTTGAATAAGCTTGGTTCCACGATTATCTATACCAGCCATTACATGGAGGAGGTTGCGGCAATTTGCGACCGGGTGGCCATTATGGATAAGGGGCATATCATTGCCTGCGGCACGGAGAAGGAACTGCGTGAACGGGTCGCCCATGAGGAGAAAATAGTCGTGAATGCCCTGAATATTACACCGGCGCTGATTAATGAACTGGGCAAGCATCCGCGGATCAATCGTGTTGAGGTTGTGCAGGATGCCGTAGAGCTTTATCTGCCGTCTTCGCAAAGTGAGCTGCAGGACATTCTGTTTATTTTCGCTAAGCATGAGGGGGTCATTGTCTCCCTGCATATTGAAGAGCCGGATCTGGAGACGCTGTTCCTCAGCCTGACCGGACGGACCCTGCGGGACTGAGGAAGGGGAGAAGCTGAAATGAATATTTGGACGATTATGACCTATGAGCTGCGCCGGCAGCTGCGTTCGCGCACGTTGCTGCTAAATATGCTTCTGCTGCCGCTGGTGCTGATATTTCTGCTGGGGGCTTCACTCTCGGGAGTTGTCGGGGTTGAGGGCTCGGAATCGGTCGATCTGGTAAAGACGGCTGTAGTGTACTCCTCGGCTGCGGATTCCGGGAAATCTGCAATGCTTGAGGCTTTTGTGAAATCGGATGAGGTTAAGGATTACATTATTCCCGCAGAAGTAAAGACCCGCCAGGAAGCGGAGAGCGGACTACGCACAGGTAAATACGGATATGCAGTCATTGTGCCGCAGGGTTTTGACAACGAAGTTCAAAGCGGCAAAAAGGCGGAGCTGGAGTTCATTCTCGGCAAAAATCATAGTGACAATACCGTTGCAGGGACAGTGTTTGACAATTTTCTTAGCACCATCAATTACAGGCAGGCTGCAGCAATGACGCTAGGACCGGCAGCGATCACGGCAGCAATGCCGGTGGCGGCTGAGCAGTCTCCGGTGAAGCTCGGGGACCTTAACAACGGCGGGAAAACCTACACAGCCTCCCAGTTCTATGCGGCATCCATGCTGCTGATGTTCCTGCTATATAGCGGCCTTACAGTTACTCACTCTCTGTTCAGCGAGAAAGACAGCCACACCCTCTTCCGCATCAACTCCATGCCCGTAAAAGGCTCACAGCTGTTCATCGGCAAAATGCTGGGAGTCGGTGTGGTGACGGTGCTGCAGTGTGCGGCAATTATTTTCTTTACCGATGTGCTGTTCGGTGTCTATTGGGGCAACCGTCCGGGCCTGCTGATGCTGTTCTGCCTGCTGATGATCATTGCCTCGATGACCTTCTCCATTCTCATCTGCATGTTCAGCAAAACAAGAACAAGCGCGATTAATATCATCAACATTGTTACGGTAGTCATGACCTTTCTCAGCGGGGGGATGGCGCCGCTTCCGGATGCATGGGTGAACAGCGTAGGTGCCTTTACAATAAACCACTGGGAGCAGCAGGCCATGATCCGGATGATGCTGCATTCCGGGTTAGGGCAGATTTTACCGAATTTGCTCGTAATGTCGGTTATTTGCCTCGTTTTGTTCAGCGCGGTCCTGTTCACATACCGAAAGGTGGGTTACCATGAATAACATTTTGACGATCGGCTGGAATATGGTCAAACGGACTATCGGCACCCGCAGAGGGATGCTCATGTATATTTTGCTGCCGAGCATCGTGGTCGCGGGAATTATTTCGATTACCGGAGGCGTAGCTGAGGGCTCTGATGCAACCTTACTGTATACCAATAGGGATACCGGCGCCGGAGGGAAACATCTGCTGGCCGAACTGGAGAAAACCGGGGATTACAAGCTGGTGGAGAGCAGTGATGAGGAGAAGATGAAGGAAAGTGTAATCGGGCAGGAAGGAGTGGCCGGACTCCTGATTCCGGCTGACTACACAACGGAATTACTGAACGGCACTCAGCCGCAGCTGACCGTCTACGAGCTGAAAGCATCGGAGGATTCGGTTCTGATCAAAATGAAGGCCGCCGCTATCGCGGGCGAAATGCTGATAACGGCAGGGACGGTGAAGGGGGCCGCCGGTGCGGGGGAGCCTGAGGCGCAGTTTACCACGATTCTGCAGCAGGCAGAGCAGCATAACGTAGGAAGTATACGGACGGATTATGATTTGTATCCCCGGCAGACATTGGGAGTCATAACGGGCATGACACTGATGTTCCTGATGAACCTGGTAACCAGTACAGTGAACTTAATTATGGATGACCGCAGAGGCCGGACAATGATGCGCATGTATAGTGCCCCGGTTCGCGCATATGAAATTGCCTTGGGCAATTTCCTCGGCAGCTTCCTGGTTGGAATCATTCAGATTGCAGTAGTGCTGTCACTGGGCAAATGGGTTCTGCGCTATGACTATGAAGTACCCATGTACCTGTACTTCCTGGTGCTGGCTGCATTTATGCTTGTATCGATGGGCATCGCCGGTACTGTAGCCGGCCTGATCCGCAATCCCCGGAATGCGGGAATGCTGAACGCGCTCATTCTTACGCCGACCTGTATGCTGGGCGGATGCTTCTGGCCGCTCTCCATCATGCCGGAATATATGCAGAAGGCTGCCAATTTCACACCGCAGAAGTGGGCTATCCAGGCGGTGGACATAGCTGCCACCGGCGGAGGCTGGAATGAGCTGTGGCTTCCCTTTGCGGTGCTCGGCCTGATGGCGGCAATTCTGCTGGCCTTCGGATCTGCGACTCTCCGGCCTAATGAGGCAGGTATCAGCGCTTAAGCAGTCAGCCGCGTTCAGGATCATAGTCATGGTGAATTACCGGAGCCTGCTGCTCCTAGTCGAAAGTGACCGGGAGCAGCAGGTTTACTTGCTTATTCTCGCAAAATAGTTGCTAAAGCTGCAATGTAAACGGTATCATAAGAGAGGGCCGCTAAGATGGATTATTCACGCCACGGTATATCAAACCGCGAATACATAGATGAAGTCAACCGGTGCAGGCTCACAGGCAATACAATGGAGATAATTTCGGGAGTTTAGCCTACTGGCTATTGTATTAAAGTCTATGCTCACCATACTTTTAGGAGGTTATGAGATGGAGAACAGCAATAAGTTGGCTTGGACCTGGCGGGTGAAGGAAGAGTGTCTGGAGGAGTACGTGCAGATGCACTTGAATCCTTGGGCGGAGATTCTGGAGGAGCACAGTAAGGCGGGTATTACTAATTATTCGATTTTTCAGAACGGTAATCAATTTTTCTACTGCTTTGAATGTGACGACAAGGAAGCGGCCTTTGCCTACATTGCCCAGAGCGAAGCCTGCAACAGATGGAACGCGATAACCTCGAAGATGGTGGAGGGATCGTTTGATTTCAATGAAGAAACGCCGATGGAGCCGCTTCGTGAGGTATTTTATCTGGAGTAGGAGACTCTTCGGAATAATCAATCGTGTTAAACAAATAGATGCTTTACAAGGAGGAGCCTATACCGGGGCTCTTCTTTTCTTTTGTAAGGACACCTTCAATTTTGCGTTCCTCTGTCCCGGGAGGGGGAAGAACCCCGACCTAAGACGGAGTACGAAACCCTCCGCCAGGCGGTTTTGGCATTAACCAAAAGACACTACACTAAAGCAAGAAAGCGGCAGTTCATACATAACGGATACAGACATAAGAAGCTAAACTAAAATACTGGGGTGGAAGGGGATTTAGAAAATGACGTGGTTAACAAAATGGTCATTCGGCAATAAGGGGGCTGTGGGTCTTCTGGTCGTCATGGCGCTTGTGATGGGAATGCTGAGTTATACTTCATTGCCGATGGAATTTATGCCGGAGGCTGATAATCCGCAGGTGACAGTTACCGTACTGGGCCCGGGCCAGGATGCTCATGCCATGGAAACGAATGTTACGAAGCCGATTGAGGCGGCAACCTCAGCGGTGAAAGGCAAAACCGAGCAAATGTCTACTTCCGGTGACGGGTATGCCCAGGTGGACATTTATTTTGACGGGAAGACCAATATGAAGGAAGCGGCGCAGGAGGTTGAAAAAGCCGTCGGCGCACTGCATTTCCCGGAGGGTGTCATGGACCCCTTCATTATTCAGCTTAACACCTCGATGATTCCTGTCAGCCAGGCGACCCTGTCTTTCGATGAGGGGCTCACTAAGGATAATCTGGCGATCGCCGAGAATACGATTATTCCCGAGCTGCAGAAGATAGACGGAGTAGCCAGTGTAGCGCTCTACGGCAAAACCAGCCCGCAGGTGAATGTGAAGCTTGATCCGCAGGCGATGGCAGCCGAAGGAGTATCCACCGCCCAGGTGCTGGGACTGCTTCAAGGCCGCAGCGTGTCGGCGTCCATCGGTGAGCAGACCATTGGCGGCCAGACAGGCAATGTGAACGTTGTGTCCTCGATTGACAGCATCGATACACTAAAGAAGCTTCCCGTGGCTGCCGGTGTGACTCTTCAGGATGTTGCTGCCGTGGAAGCCAAAGTAGACCAGGAGAGCGTGAGCCGCTCGAACGGTAAGGATGTGCTGTTCGCCGTAGTCACCAAAGAAGCGGGTGCCAATGCGGTTGATGTGGGTGAGAAGGTACGCGATACCGCGGACAGCATTAATAAAAGTGTAAAAAATGCCGAGCTCTCCGTGATCTTCAGCACCTCCGATATGGTGGTCACCTCGGTTAATAGTATGATGCGTGAGGTTCTGCTCGGCGCTTTGTTCGCAACGATCGTCATTCTGCTGTTCCTGCGTAATATCCGGGCTACGCTGATTACGGCTGTCTCCATTCCGCTGTCTCTGGCCGTGACGCTGTATCTGCTTAATGTTTCCGGTATTACTTTGAATATCGTCACACTGGGCGGGGTGGCCGTTGCGGTCGGACGTCTGGTCGATGACAGTATCGTGGTGATCGAGAATATTTACCGGAGGCTGCAGAAGGAGTCCCTTTCGAAGGATCTGGTGATCAGCGCAACCCGGGAGGTAGCCAGAGCGATTACCAGTTCGACGCTTGCCACGGTTGCGGTCTTCCTGCCGATGGGACTGCTGCGCGGCGGCCTGCAGGCCTTCCTGCTGCCGTTTGCCTTAACGGTAACCTATTCCCTGCTCACTTCGCTGGTAGTAGCGCTGACTGTCGTGCCGCTTCTGAGCTCATGGCTGCTGCGCGGCTCCTCGATGAAGGAGCATGAGCCTGCCAAGTGGTTCAGCCGTTTCCTGGAATGGAATCTTCACCGCAAGTGGATTACGCTGACGCTGGGTCTCGTACTGCTTGTCGGTTCGATTGCCGCTTATATCAATATGCCGAAGGGAGCGCTTAATGCTTCGGATGCCAGCATGGTAGCCGTTCAGCTGGTATATCCGAACGATGTGCCGGTAACGGAAGTGCTGGAGAAGGGCAAACAGCTGGAGCAGGAAATGATGGGCCAGCCGCAGGCGGAGACGGTAATCATGCAATCCGGGAACAGCGCGGATTCGGCCAGATGGGGCAGTGTAACCTCGGTGACCCAGGTGGACTATACCGTTATGATGAAGGAGGATGCTGATGCTCAGGCCTTCCTTGACCATATCCGTGGTCTGCAGGACAGCTATGCCGGGGCAACACTGACGGCGAATGAAGCCAGCATGATGGGCTCTACTTCAACGAGTGAATATGTGGATATCGTCGGCGATGATCTCGCCGTAATTAATAAGGTTGCCAAAGAGGCGGCGTCCAAAATAGAAAGTATCGAAGGCGTGGAGAAGGTCAGCAGCAATATGGAGGATACCAAACCGGTATTTGCCTTCAAGGTTGATCCTGCAGTAGCCAACGCCCAGGAAATCTCCATGCAGCTGAGCGCAATGCTTAACCCGGTTCCGCTGGGTCAGATGGAGCTCGATGGTTCTCCGGCGGCCGTATTGTTGGAGCCGGTATTGAAACCACAGTCGCAGGAGGATCTCCAAAAGATCACGATTATGACCTCCGGCGGTCCGAAGCAGCTCTCTGATGTAGCTTCTCTGGAAGTCACAGATCAGCCGGCCATGCTCTATCATAAGGACGGCAAGCCTTATGTGCGCATTACCGCAGAGGTTGATCCGAAGAAAGTGTCGGCAATCGGAGCCGATATCAAAAAGCAGACGGACAGCATTACGCTGCCGGAAGGGGTAAGCTTGTATGCCGGAGGTGCTTCAGCCGATCAGGCCGGAGACTTCAGCGATCTTGGAATGACCGCACTGATCTCCATCGGACTGGTGTATCTGATTATGGTGCTGACATTTAAGACACTGCGTGCACCGCTGGCTATCATGTTCTCGCTGCCGCTTGCGGCCATTGGTGCCATCGTAGCGCTGATTATTTCGGGCGTTACTCCTGACTTCACCGCCTTGTTCGGTGCGCTGATGCTTATAGGGATCGTAGTCACGAATGCGGTGGTACTGATTGACCGGATTAAGCAGAACGAGGAGCATATGCCGATCCGCGCCGCAATTCTCGAAGCAACTGGCACACGGATGCGTCCGATTCTGATGACGGCCATTGCCACGGTCTGCGCGATGCTGCCGCTCCTGTTCGGACATTCTGAGCAGGGAAGCATCGTCTCGCAGAGTCTTGCGATTGTAGTCATCGGCGGCTTAACCGCAGCAACCTTGCTCACGCTGCTGGTTGTACCGGCCATTTATGAGCTGCTGTATTTCCGTAAATCGGCCAAGGAACGCAAGCAGGCTGTCAAATCCGGAGCTGCCGCTTAGGCAAGGCTTGAGAGGTAACTCTGAATATCGCAGTAATGGTAAATAATAAGAGCAGTGCGGAATCTCCGCACTGCTCTTATTTGTTGTGCTTCATACTTGCTTGGGCCGTCTAGTTTCCTGTACTCTCATAACGGGAAAGCCCGAAGCGGAAGATGCCATACGCAGCTGCCGCACTTCCCAGCGCCGCGACAGGAGCGAGCATCCACCAGCCGGACCATTCGCTTTTCCCGAAAATATAGGTTGCCGGGTAAAAGCTGATGAAGGCATAAGGGAGCAGAGTGGAAACGAACACGCGAATGGCCTGCGGGAACAGCGTGAGCGGATATTTGGCCAGGTCAGCCAGATTATGCACCATCAGCGGAAAAGCATTGCCGGCGGTTTTAATCCAGAAGGCGGCCGAATTGGCAGCCAGATTGATCGATACCCGGATAATCACCGCTGTCAGGAGGAGCAGGAGGGTGATGGCGATTTTGCCCAGGGTCCAGTGGATCTGTCCGTGAACCAGCGATTGCCAGATAATCACTCCGCCGATGAGCAGGTTGCCGAGGCCGTTGATTCCGATACCTGTGCAAAAGACCTGCAGTACTACAGGTACCGGCCGCAGCAGATAGCGGTCCAGCTCGCCCATATTTACCAGTCTGCCCATCCGCCAGGTGCCTTCAAAAAATAACGAGCCCACGCCCTCGGTCACAAAAATCATCGCATACATAAACGTCACTTCCCAGAACTGCCAGCCGTTGATGTCGGGAATCCGGTCATAGATCACCCAAAGGAAGACAAAACCCAGCACCTGTGTTAGCGCCGCGGAGCACATTAAGATGTAGAATCCTTGTTATACTCAAGAATGGCTTTGAGCTGCTGCACGTACAGCCTTCTGTACAGATAGAACATTCGTGACACCCGCACCGGTCTTCACTCCTTTCGACTTAGCCTCCATGAATCGTTACCTGGCGGACCGCCCAGTTCCACATCCATTTACCGGCAATCCAGAGCGCTATACCCCAGAAGGCTTGCAGCGCGATCAGCTTCAGACTTTCCATCGTACCGGCCTGCTGCAGAAAAATTATCGTCGGCGTATGAATGATGCTCTGAAACGGCAGCCATAATGCGAGCCGCTCCAGCCAGTCCGGAAAAAAGGCCAGCGGCACAAGCGCACCGGACAACAGGTTAGTGACGGCAATCCGGGTCCAGACGATGCCCATTGAGCCGGTAGACCAGAAGCACAGCAATGCCGCCAGATACACAACGCCGAATTTCACCAGAATCGCCCCAAGCAGGCTTAATGCGAACAGGAAATAGACCAGCAGTGAATGCGGGAGAGTGATCCCGGACAGAAAGGAGGCAAAGAGGATCAGCAGGACGGCGCTCATTCCGCCTTCGAGCAGGCTGGCACCAAGTGTCTCCGAGAAGCGGGCGGTCTGGAAATCAATCGGCTTCAGCAAGTCTACAGCAACACTCCCGTCGAGGATTTTACCGGAGATGGACGTTTCGGAGTACCAGGAGAGCACGGAATTGGCCAGAAAGGTGACCAGCAGATAGGTCTTCATCTGATCCCAGCTATAGCCTCCGACCTCTGCCCGGCCGCTGTAAATCCCTTGCCATAAAAAGTAGATCGCCAGCAGATTCACGGCATTCGCCAGGAAGCCGATGACGTACGAGGTCCGGTAGGCCAGCACATTTTGCAGGGAGCGGTTGGCAATGCTCCTGTATTTCTTCATTTGGATGGCAGACATGACTTTGGCTATACCTCCTTATTTACCGCTTTGATTCAGGTCCAGATTTCCGTCATATACGGCTTTAATCACCTGCTCGATGTTGGCATCTTCCATCCGGAAGTCAATGACCTCCCCATGCCGCATTACCCGGCTGACCACATCGCTGGCGGTATATTCATACCGGTCAAAAGAGACCGAGAACTCCTGTTCATTTTGCAGCTCCAGCTTGATTCCGTCGGTCTGCGCCAGCTGTTCATAAAGCTCCGGCATCGGGGAGCCCACCTGAAAGAAAATCACCCGGCTTTTGGCAAAGCGCGATTTCACCTCACTCAGGCTGCCGTCATAAATAATCGAGCCGTGGTCGATGATAATCAGCCGTTTGCACAGGTCTTCGATATCGCCTAGATCATGGGTGGTGGGCATCACGGTAGTCTGCTGTTCCTGATTGATTTTTTTGATGAATTCGCGGATCTTCTGCTTCA
>NZ_LN831199.1:43015-59512 GCF_001368795.1 Paenibacillus ihuae | reverse complement strand
CTTCTGCTTCACGGAGACATCCAGGCCGATCGTCGGTTCATCCAGATAGACAATAGGCGGGGTATGTAAAAGGGCGGCGGCCAAATCCGCACGCATACGCTGGCCGAGAGAGAGCTTGCGGGCGGATAAGTGAATGAATTCACTCATACCCAGCAGTTCAATAAACTGGTCGAGATTTGTCCGGTACACCGCTTCGGGGATCTGGTAGATATCCTTCAGCAGCGAAAAAGACTCCACAATCGGGATATCCCACCACAGCTGGGTGCGCTGGCCGAAGACGGCGCCGATTTGAGCGGCGTTCTCCATTCTTTTTTTATACGGATTGATACCGTTTACAGAAATACTGCCCGCAGAGGGCATCAGTATTCCGCTAAGCATCTTGATCGTGGTGGACTTGCCGGCACCGTTCGGCCCCACATAGGCGACAGTCTCACCGGCTTCAATGCTCAGGTCCAGCGGCTGCACCGCGACCTTGGTAACGTTCCTCGGCACAAGCAGATGCTTGAGCGCACCCTTTAGCCCCGGTTCCTTCACCGCCTGCAGAAAGGACTTGGACAGCCCTCTGGCTTCAATAATACTCAAGGGTAATCCTCCTTCATCATGAATTTTTTTCATCTCTCAAAAGACATGTCCAGTAAATATAGCATTTGGCGGATGTCGAAAACTATCAGATTAAATCGACAACTGAAAAATAGTATTGGATCCTAGCGGATGCTGCGAAAAAAAACGGCTCTCCAGCGGTCCTTAATGCAGACCGGGATAGCCGCTGAGTGTTTCATATTAAAACAACTGCTCAAGAAATGTACCAAAGCTGAAGCCTATAGTGTATGCCTCTCGTACCAGTTCTGTAGCTGCGTTAGTCAAAAAAGTCATAAGCTTTAACATGAGAAATAAAGTGGAAATAAAAATGACGGGCCAAATCTTCAGCAAAAGCTTAGTCAGATTCACTCCTTCATCCTGAAGGTTGTTGATTCTTTGTTTTTCCGGAATGATTTATTACAATGGAAAAATAAGATATACATGATTAAAAGCACTAGCACAATGAATAAAGAAAACCGTTCAATGGAACCCGTTCTGAAATAAGAATACAATAAATTAAGCAAATGGATAAGAAATACAAAAAGTATCAACAAACCGAGTTTGTTTTTTTTTCATATAGATGCTCCCAAAATGAAATTATTGCTTATCTTACATGAAAGATTATCATAAGTTTTTGCAGGGGGTAATGTTAAGAGGTGGGCATTTACATTTATTCTTCTTTGTGATAGATCCGTTACCGCGTTTCTGAGGACACTGATAGCTTGAATATGTAAATTCAGAGTGTTATCCTTTTTTTAGTATAAATGATGGAAATCAGGAGGGCTTGAATTGACGGCAGCTCACGATCAGACAAAAATGTGGTACTCACCTGAAGATTTTAATAAGGAACAAATAGATTTTTTTTACGAGGCAAAAGTATCAGGTAGCTCACAAGCCCGCGAAGAAATGAGAGCGCAATCTTTCCGGGAGACGGAGCAGAATTCTATATATCACAAAGCAATGATTAGTTCCTTACATAACGAGATGCTTAAAATTAGCAGTTACATATCCGTAGACTTTGCAGTTTTTCTGACCGATCATACGGGAGAGATTCTTGATTTGCATCCTTCATCCCCTGAAATACAAGCAGAACTTGCTAAAGCCGGATTAGGGGTAGGAACGAGTTTTGCCAAACAGGAGCTTGGGCTGAATGCTGTTTCGCTGGCTATGGAAATGAATTCTATTGGAGTCGTCAAAGGGATGGAGCATACAAACCCTATATTCTTTGATTGGAATTGCGTTTGTTCACCACTTTATTCAGAGGGTGTTATACAAGGATATGTGGATATTTCCTTTTATAGGGGGCAGCCAATCGAGTTGGCCATTCCCTTAATGCGGCAGATCGCAGACAATGTCAGCGGGAAATGGATGCGGAGTAACCCTGAGCTACAGCTGCTTAAGCTGGAAATGATTTTTGATGAATATGGCTTGACCGGGAGAGAGAAGGACGTCGCTCAAAGCTGGTTAGCGGAAAAAAGTGCACTGTACATTTCTAACGAGTTAGGGATTAGTGAAGGTACGGTCAGAAATGTAATTAAGAGTATCTATAATAAAATGAATGTAAGTGACCGCTGGCAGTTCATCAAGAAGCTTTCGCCTGAGCCCGCCAATCAACAGACGTTTTTATAACTATGAAAAAGGAGCCCGAAGTGTAGTGTGGGCTCCTTTAATTAATTTGAGGGTTTAGCCGCAAGAACAGTTCAATACCGGCTTCCGCGCAGCCTGGGTCTCATCCAGACGGCTGATCTCCGTAGTGTGCGGAGCGTTGATCACGATCTCCGGCGTTTCCTGGGCTTCCTTAACGATTCTAATCATCGTTTCAATGAAGCCGTCGAGCGTTTCCTTGCTTTCGGTTTCGGTTGGTTCGATCATCATACACTCTTCGACGGTCAGCGGGAAATAGACGGTCGGCGGGTGGTAGCCGAAGTCGAGCAGCCGTTTGGCCACGTCCAGTGTACGTACGCCGTACTGCTTGAGATTCCGGCCGGACATCACGAATTCATGCTTGCAGACACCCGGATACGGGATTTCAAAATACGGCGCCAGCCGGTGCATCATATAGTTGGCGTTCAGCACGGCGTTCTCGGAAACCTCACGCAGGCCGTCCGGCCCATAGGTGCGGATATAGGCATAAGCACGGACGAGGATACCGAAGTTGCCGTAAAAAGCTTTGACCCGGCCAATCGATTCCGGTCCGCCGTAGTTCAGCGAGAAGCTGCTGTCTTCGTTCTGGACTACAGTTGGCTGCGGCAGGAACGGAATCAGCTTCGCCTTCACACCGACAGGTCCTGCTCCCGGACCGCCGCCGCCGTGCGGGGTGCTCATTGTCTTGTGCAGATTCAAATGCACAACGTCGAAGCCCATATCGCCCGGGCGGGTGATACCCATGATTGCATTGGAATTCGCTCCATCGTAATAGAGCAGTCCGCCGGCTTCGTGGACAATCGCAGCGATCTCCACGATCTGCGTCTCGAACAGGCCGAGCGTGCTTGGATTTGTCAGCATCAATGCAGCGGTGTCGCTGCCGACGGCTGCTTTCAGGGCTTCAAGATCAACCATTCCTTTGCTATTTGAAGGAATCGTTACGGTTGCAAGGCCCGCAGCTGCGGCGCTGGCCGGGTTGGTACCATGCGAGGAATCCGGTACGATGACCTTCGTGCGGGTCTCTCCGCGGCTCTCATGGTAGGCGCGGATCATCATCAGGCCGGTCCATTCGCCATGGGCTCCGGCAGCTGGCTGGAGCGAGACGGCATCCATACCGGTAAGTGCGGCCAGATCCTTTTGCAGGGTATACATCAGTTCAAGTGCGCCTTGAATGCTTTCTTCCGGCTGGTAAGGGTGAATCTTGGCCAGTCCCGGGAAGCGGGCGACATCTTCATTAATCTTCGGATTATATTTCATCGTACAGGAGCCGAGCGGGTAGAAGCCGTTGTCGACGCCGAAGTTGCGGCGGGAAAGGGCAGTATAGTGGCGGATGACATCCACTTCGGATACTTCCGGAAGTACAACTGGCTCGCTGCGCAGCAGTCCGGCCGGAATCAGCGACTCCATCGCTTCATCCTCGGGAACATCGCATACCGGCAGGGAATAGGCTGAGCGGCCGGGACGGCTAAGCTCAAAGATCAGACTTTGTTCCGGTTTCATATACAGCCCTCCAATAGCTTGGCGAATTGGTCGATTTCAGACTTGCTTCGTTTCTCAGTGACGGCAATCAGCATATGTCCGCTAAGCTCCGGATAGTCACGGCCCAGATCATAACCGCCGATAAAGCCTGCATGAATCAGCTTCGAGTTAATCTCGCTGACGCTGCTTCCTTCCGGAAGCTTCAGGACGAATTCATTGAAGAACGGCGCGGTAAACGCAGGGGCTGCACCATTCAATTCTCCTAGCTTGCCTGCGGCATAATGGCTCTTGCGGATATTCAGCCCGCCAACCTCGCGCATGCCTTCTTTGCCCATTACGGACAAGTATACGGAAGCGCACAACGCCAGCAGTGCCTGGTTGGAGCAAATGTTGGAGGTCGCCTTTTCGCGGCGGATATGCTGTTCGCGGGCCTGAAGGGTCAGGACGAAGCCGCGTTTGCCGTTACGGTCCACCGTCTGGCCGACGATCCGGCCCGGCATGCGGCGCATCAGCGGCTCCGCTACGGCGAAGAAGCCGCAGGTTGGACCGCCGAGTGAAGCGGGAATGCCGAGCGGCTGCGCGTCGCCGACTACAATGTCGGCCCCGAGCTTGCCCGGCGTTTCCAGAACGCCCAGCGCCAGCGGGTTGGCGCTAACGACGAACAGGCCTTTAACCGCATGGATCAGCGGCTCGATGGCACCAAGGTCCTCAATCGCCCCGAAGAAGTTCGGGGACTGCACCAATACTGCTGCAGTATCAGCGTCGATGGCTTCAGCCAGCTTCGCCTGATCGGTTACGCCGTCTTTATAGTCAATTTCCACGACTTCCAGACCCCAGGCGCCGGCCGAAGTGCTCAGCACCTGGCGTGCCTCCGGGTGAACCGTGCGGGAAACAATCAGTTTCTTGCGTTTCGTAGCACCTGCCGCCAGAACAGCCGCTTCCGAGAAAGCAGTAGCGCCGTCATACATACTGGCATTGGCTACTTTCATGCCTGTCAGCTCACAGATGTAGGATTGAAATTCGAAGATCGCCTGCAGCTCGCCCTGGCTGATCTCCGGCTGATACGGGGTATAAGCTGTATAGAATTCCGAACGGGAAATGACATGGTTGATGACAACCGGGATATGGTGGTCATAGAGCCCGGCGCCGAGGAAGCTGGCATGGGTATCGAAATTGGCATTTTTGTCAGCCAATTCTTTCATGTGGCGGAGCAGAGCGTATTCATCCAGAGCTTCCGACATTGGCATCGTGCCCTGATAACGGACAGCCTGCGGAATATCGGAGAACAATTCCTCTATGGACTGAATTCCGACCGCTTCCATCATCTCTTGGCGGTCTTGTTCAGTCATAGGCAGATAGCGGTGTTTCATTGCGGCTTCACTCCTTGGCTCTTTTTGTAGAACGGTGCTTTGACGACGGCAGCCTTCAGCTGCTTGCCGCGGATCTCCACGTAAACTTCTGTGCCGATTTCACTGTAAGCTGCATCCAGCAGCGCAAGTCCGAGATTGCGTTTGAGTGTCGGGGACTGGGTGCCGGTGGTTACTTCGCCGATCTTTACGCCATCCGCGTAGACGGGATAATGGGAGCGGGGGATCCCCCGGTCGATCATTTCCAGTCCTACGAGGCGGCGGGGCAGGCCGGCTTCCTTCTGCTTCACCAGCGCTTCCTTGCCGATGAAGCCGGCTTTATCCAGCTTGACGAAGAACTGCACGCCCGCTTCCAGCGGGGTGATGTCCGCCGACAGCTCCTGGCCGTACAGCGGCAGCTTCGCTTCGAAGCGGAGCGTGTCGCGCGCGCCGAGGCCGGCCGGCGTAAGTCCGTGCTTGCTTCCGGCTGCCAGCAGGCCGTTCCACAAGGCTGCTGCTGTATCCTGCGGGGCATACAGCTCGAAGCCGTCCTCGCCGGTGTAACCGGTACGGGAGAGGAGCACCTCTACGCCGCAGACCATGGCGTGCTCGATGAAGTGAAAAGGCTTCAGCTCAGCGACCGGAGCCGAAGTAACTTCGCTGAGAATGCTCTCAGCCAGCGGGCCCTGAAGGGCAAGCAGCAGTGTTTCGTCCGAGACATTCTTCAGGCTGACTCCGCTGAATTCAGCAGTGAGATGCTCCTGCAGCCACTGGAGGTCTTTGTCGATGTTGGAGGCGTTGACGACGAGCATGTAGCGTTCCTCGCCGAGGCGGTAGACCAGCAGGTCATCCACAACTCCGCCGTTAGGGTAGAGCAGCAGGGTATACTGCGCCGCGCCGTCCGTGAGGCGGCTGACATCATTGGTCGTCATTTGCTGCAGGAAGGCTTCCGAGCCGCTGCCGGTGACCATAAATTCCCCCATGTGCGATACGTCGAACAATCCGGCCTGCTGGCGGACCGCCTCATGCTCCTTGACAATCCCGGTGAACTGCACCGGCAGCTCCCAGCCGCCGAAATCGATACATCTTGCCTCTGCATAAGCGGAATAAAGGCCGTAAAAAGGCGTTCTTTTCAAAGCATCCATGTGCTCACTCCCTTGGTCTGATTACATGCAAGCAAAAGCGGCCGTTCCGCTCCCGGAAGGTTGCGGTGCCCGGTTCTGTAGACAGTAAAAAAAGGAACAGAGCGGAGGCCAAATACGCGCTGCGCGCATAAATAGCCTTCCGCTCTGTCCTTTGTACCTGAGAGTTACCCTGCACAGCATCAAAAGCCGGCAGGTTTCCCCGTTGGTGATCAGTACGCTGCGGGTGCAGGGTCTGATGCTCTCCAGAGATGCGTCCGGCAAAGGTCCTTTTGCCTGAGAGATTCACCCGCTACGGGGCTTACTCCTTCGGCGCCGTCTTCGTGAGACAGTCTCTCCCTATGCCATCATTCGCCAACCATATGTTTTCTGCTGTCTCCATTAAACCGGGTATCGAGCTGCGCTGTCAACAAAAAAACGTCAAAAAGATGACAAATTTTAATTTCCTGTCAGTAATATTGACATTGCGGAGGACGATAACTTAGTCTATAACTAAATTTACAACACCAAATTCGGAAATGAGGCGGCTTGAAATGAGTGAAGTGTTAGACAACCTGCGATACAGCGAAGAGCACGAATGGGCGCAGCAGGGTGAAGGACGCGTAGTACGGGTCGGGATTACGGATCATGCCCAGCATTTGCTTGGCGATATCGTATTTGTGGAGTTTCCGGAAGTGGGTTCAGCTATTTCTGCCGGCGATAGTGTGGGCAGCATTGAGTCTGTAAAGACGGTTTCCGAATTATATTCACCGGTCTCAGGAAAGGTGACCAAAATCAACGATGCGCTGGAGGCCAGCCCGGAACTGATCAATGACGAGCCATACAGCGGCGGATGGATCTTTGAACTGGAGCTTGACGGCGGGTATGACGAGGCGGTTTCCGGACTGCTGGATGCGGCTGCTTACCGCGAACTGGTAGGGGAATAAGAGCTGTACAATTTGTGCAAATAAAAAAAGGTATTCCTATCTTCGCCAGAGGGAGGAGTATCAGAAATATAGTGGCGGAACCTTTTTGCGGCACAATCATGCTGTGCGGGTTCTGCCTTTTTGTGCAGCTTGTGCAGCTATCCTTAATACAAGTTGGGGAAGTTGTTAAGCCCAGGGTAAAGATGCGGGGCTATCCGCCATAAAAGCGGCAGCAGTCCCATGCCAATTAGTGCAAATGAAATAAGGAGGAGCAGAAGCCTGATAATACGGCTTGGCGATGCGTTGAGACGCAGCACAAAACAGTAGGCGAAGATAGAGTAAAAGGGAAATAGAAGCACAGCAGACATACCCATACAGAGAGAAAATTTCACTTCGCCAGCGGCTAAAGGAATCATCTGATCCGGATTATATACAGGATTTATCTGTAAAAAAAGCAATAGCAGCGGTACGTAAGCAAACAGCAGCTGCAGAGGAAAGCAGCGGATGACTCTGGTCTCCGAATGACTGGAAAGTGTCCACCAATAGGCATACCATGCCAAGGCAAACGCTCCTCCGGCCAGCACATATTGTCCCGCCATCCAGACCAGCTTGCTGGCGGGATAACTGTGGGCAATTTTCCCCCAGAAAAAATCCTTCGAAGTAAGCATGACCAATACATTGGATGTAAAACCAATTCCTGAAGTAATCCAGATTGAGACAAAAGCAGTAATCAGCAGGGAAATAAACAGCCGGATCATTCCCCAATATCGTGAGGAATCAGCTGTTATTTCATGGGTTTTATTCATCCGATTTCAGACTCCCTGTCAGCAAATTTTAGATATTACACTCTGCTGATCTCTTGGCTGAAACGAATCGGTTATTCTTCCTCCTGCAGCTGGCGCAGGACAATCAGCTCTACCCGGCGGTTCTTCTGGCGGCCCTCTGGGGTTGAATTATCGTAAGCGGGTCTGGTGTCGGCATATCCTGCATACTGGAAGGTAGCGGGACTCAACCCCTCACTGTCCAGGAAAAAGCGAAGCACCGAAAGGGCGCGGGCACCCGAAAGCTCCCAGTTGTCATTGTACCGCGAACCGGCAGATACCGGAGTATTATCCGTATGCCCTTCGATACTGATGGAAGCCCCGATCCCGCGGAATAATCCGGAGAGTTGGCGTAAGGCCGGAAGCGCAGGCGGCTTCAGCTCAGCTCTGCCGACATCGAACAGAAAGCGGTCGCTCAGCGTAATGGCTATGCCCTGCGGCTTGTCCGCGACAAAGATCTGGCCGTCAAGATTATTCTCTTCGACATATTTAGTGATAACCCCCATCAGGGCAGCCAGCTTAGCTTCCTGCTCGCGAAAAGCCAGCTCCCGCGCCGACGGCTGCACATTCTGGCTCTCCCCGGAGGTACCTGTTTCTGCATTTGGGTTCCCTGATTCCGGACTATCGCTGTTACCGGCGTTTTCGCCATTTCCGCTGCCGGTTTCTTCTACCTGCCCGTTTGCGGGGCTGCTGCTGTTCTGACTTCCGTTTTCCCCGTCCAGCAGTCCGCTACCCCCTTCAAGTACAGGGTTCCCTGTCTTAAAGGTCTCGGAGAGCGAGCCGGTGACTATTTTATATTTCTCCGTATCGAGGCTGCTCATAGCGTACATGATGACGAAAAAGATAAGCAGCAGCGTAATCAGATCCGCATAGGTAATCATCCAGCGGTCCCTGGGCTCATGCGCGTTTCCCCTGCGGCAGCGCCGGTTTCTCTGCCTCATAGCAGGCCTCTTGAAGGGTTGTCTTTATCCGCTGCTGAATCCGCCACAAAAGAGCTCAGCTTCTTGCGCACGAGCTGAGGATGATCCCCGTTCTGCAGGGCAAGGATGCCGACGAGAAGCATTTCCATGCTGTTCAGCTCCGTTTGGCTGCGGGATTTGATTTTGGAGGCGATGGGTAAAAATATTAAATTAGCGCTCGCTACACCATATAATGTTGCTGTAAATGCGACGGCTATGGATGACCCCAGATTGGACGGGTCGGATAGATTGCTGAGTACATGAATAAGTCCCATGACGGTGCCGATGATGCCCATGGTCGGAGCGTAACCTCCGGCTGCTTCAAAGATTTTGGCATAGCTTTCATATTTCAGTTCTTTGGCATCCATATCCAGCTCCAGAATCTGGCGGACCTGATCCGGATCTGTTCCGTCGACAATGAGCAGCAGCCCTTCGCGTGTAAAGGGATCGGGATGCTCCTCAGCCTGCTCCTCCAGTGCGAGCACTCCGCCCCGCCGTGTAATGGCAGCCATAGATACTAACTCTTCCGCTTTGACAAAGTTGGTATCCGGCTGTCTGCCAAAAGCGATGCGCAGCGCAGAAGGGATGGAGCGCAGCTTGGAGGCGGGAAAGCTGATAAGAACAGCGGCCAGCGTTCCTCCGAATACAATGACGGCGGCGTTGAGCTGCAGCAGTCCGGACAGGTTGCCCCCTTCCCAGAAGAAACCGCCGACAAGGGCGGCCAGTCCGGCCAGGAGGCCGATAATTGAGGTAATATCCATAGGATCAGTCTCCTTAGTTTTCAATATATTATGGTTTGCATCAAGGTAGGCAACACTGTATAATAAACGGGAACACGTATTCTTATCTTCCATATTTTTTTGTATCGTATGGGATTAGGACAATCAGACCACAATTATAATATATTAGTATATTTTAGACGATAGAGGGGAGACGGGCAAATGAGCGACATTGTCGTCAGTACGAAGACTTTTAAACTGGAGTCCGAGTATACACCCCAGGGCGATCAGCCTCATGCCATAGAGGAATTATTGAACGGCATCCGGCAGGGCAAGAAGCACCAGACGCTGCTGGGAGCAACCGGTACAGGGAAGACCTTTACGATTGCACAACTGATATCCAAGCTAAACCGGCCCACATTGGTTATCGCACACAACAAGACGCTGGCTGCACAGCTGGCAAGCGAGTTCAAGGAGTTTTTTCCGAGCAATTCCGTCGACTACTTCGTCAGCTACTACGATTACTATCAGCCGGAAGCCTACATTCCCTCCTCCGACACCTACATCGAGAAAGATTCCAGCATTAATGAAGAGATAGATAAGCTGCGGCACTCCGCAACCAGCTCCTTGTTTGAACGGCGTGACGTTATTATTGTGGCGAGCGTATCCTGCATTTACGGTCTCGGTTCGCCGCAGGAATATGGGAGTCTCCTGCTCTCTTTGCGTGTAGGCATGGAGAAGCCGCGCAATCAGATTCTTAGCCGGCTTGTGGATATCCAGTATCAGCGCAATGACATCAATTTCGTACGCGGCACGTTCCGTGTGCGCGGAGATGTCGTTGAGATTTTCCCGGCATCACAGGGAGAACATGCCATCCGGGTCGAGCTGTTCGGTGATGAGATTGAGCGGATTACCGAGATTGATGTCTTGACCGGAGAGCTTATCGGTGAACGCGATCATATAGCGATATTCCCGGCTTCTCACTTTGTTACCCAAGAGGAGACTATGCGGGTTGCGCTGGTCAATATTGAACGCGAGCTGGAGGAACGGCTGGCGGTGCTCCGCGAAGCAGGCAAGCTGCTGGAAGCCCAGCGTCTGGAGCAGCGGACCCGTTATGATATCGAAATGATGAAGGAAGTCGGCTTCTGCTCCGGGATTGAGAACTATTCCGGACCGCTGACCTTCCGGGAACCGGGAGCGACCCCGTATACCCTGATGGATTATTTCCCGGATGACATGCTGATTGTCATTGATGAATCCCATGTCACTCTGCCGCAGATCCGGGCCATGTACAACGGTGACCGGGCGCGCAAGACTGTGCTGGTGGAGCATGGCTTCCGCCTGCCGTCCGCCCTGGACAACCGGCCGCTGCAGTTTGAGGAATTCGAAGACAAAGTGAAGCAGATCGTCTATGTCTCAGCGACGCCCGGCCCTTACGAAATGGAACACTGCGACACGATGGTGCAGCAGATCATCCGGCCTACCGGTCTGCTGGACCCGATTATCGAGGTGCGCCCGACAGAAGGGCAGATCGATGATCTGATCAGCGAAATCCGTGAACGTGTTGAGCGGGACGAACGGGTACTGGTGACTACGCTGACGAAGAAGATGTCAGAGGATCTAACCGATTACTTCAAGGAAATCGGCATCAAGGTCCGCTACATGCACTCCGACATTAAGACGCTTGAGCGGATGGCAATTCTGCGCGACCTCCGTCTCGGTACGTTCCATGTTCTGGTGGGTATTAACTTGTTAAGAGAAGGACTGGATTTGCCGGAGGTATCCTTAGTCGCGATTCTCGACGCCGATAAGGAGGGTTTCCTCCGCTCAGAGCGTTCCCTGATTCAGACCATCGGCCGGGCAGCCCGTAACTCAGGAGGCCGTGTTATTATGTACGGCGACCGTATCACGGACTCCATGGAGAAGGCGATCAGCGAGACCGAACGCCGCCGGGCGATTCAAATTGCTTATAACGAGAAGCATGGCATCACACCAACGACAATCAATAAGAAGATCCGCGAAATCATCGAAGCAACCAAGGTGGCCGAGTCCAAAGCCGAATATCTCACCGGCGTGGGCGGCAAGATGAACAAGAAAGACAAACAAAGCCTGATGCAGCGTCTGGAAGCCGAGATGAAGGATGCCGCCAAGAACCTGCAATTCGAACGCGCTGCCGAGCTGCGCGACGCTTTACTGGAGCTACGGGCCGAATAAAGCAATACTTCCAAGTACGAACCGGAACGGCGCTTCCCAGGCCGTTCTTTTTAGATAAAATGCCTACGCCTCCCGAAGGGACAGCCGCAGTTAGGCAGTTAGCGCATCCCGAAGGGACAGCCGCAGTTAGGCAGTTAGCGCATCCCGAAGGGACAGCCGCAGTTAAGCAGTTAGCGCATCCTGAAGGGACAGCCGCAGTTAGGCAGTTAGCGCATCCCGAAGGGACAGCCGTAGTTAAGCAGTTAGCGCATCCCGAAGGGACAGCCCCCGGAGCGTCTGCATACCAGCGGTCCCGTAGGGATAAGCGCTCCTTGCACCAAGGTAACTAAGTCCATCCCGCCACACTCCTTCGCCAACCCTTGCGGGTGTCCAGAGGGCGCAGCCCTTGGGGCCCTCCCTTGGAAGGGAGGGTTTGGGAGGGATCGAAAATTTTTCATAAAAATTTCTTTAAGTATTTCAATTAGGAGGTTTTACCGTTGGCGAACGAAAACATAGTAATCAAAGGCGCGAGGGCGCACAATCTCAAGAACATTGACGTAACGATTCCGCGGGACCGCTTCGTTGTGCTGACGGGACTTAGCGGCTCCGGCAAATCATCGCTTGCGTTCGATACGATCTATGCCGAGGGACAGCGGCGTTATGTAGAATCCCTCTCGGCTTATGCCCGCCAGTTCCTGGGTCAGATGGAGAAGCCCGATGTTGATTCCATCGATGGCTTGTCCCCGGCAATTTCGATTGACCAGAAGACTACGAGCCGTAACCCGCGTTCGACGGTAGGAACGGTAACGGAGATTTACGATTATCTGCGCCTGCTGTTTGCCCGGATCGGACATCCTCATTGCCCGGATCACGGCATTGAAATTACATCGCAGACAGTGGAGCAGATGGTTGACCGGATTATGCAGTATCCCGAGAAGACCCGGCTGCAGATTCTGGCACCGGTCATTTCCGGGCGCAAAGGCGAGCATAAAGGCCTGTTCAGCGACATCTCGAAGCAGGGCTTCGTTCGTGTGCGTGTCGATGGAGAGCTGCGTGAAGTTACGGAAGAGATTGAGCTCGAGAAAAATAAGAAGCATACCATAGAAGTTGTAGTAGACCGTATCGTCATTAAGGATGATGTACAGACCCGGCTGACCGACTCCCTCGAAACCGCACTCAAGCTGTCCGGCGGTCAGATTCTGGTGGATATTATCGGCCAGGAGGAGCTGCTGTTCAGTTCGAATTTTGCCTGCCCGGTGTGCGGTTTCAGTATTGAGGAGCTAGCCCCGCGGATGTTCTCCTTCAACAGTCCTTTCGGGGCCTGCCCGGAATGCGATGGTCTGGGGTTGAATATGGTTGTCGATCCGGACCTGCTGATTCCTGACCCGGAGAAATCGATCGAAGATGGCGCTTTTCTGGCCTGGACCGGCAGCACCTCTAACTATTATCCGCAGTTTCTGAAGTCGGTCTGCGAGCATTTTAAAATTCCGCAGAATGTTCCGGTAAGCACGCTAACACCTGAACAGATGAATAAGCTGCTGCACGGAACGGGCAGTGAGAAGATCCGCTTCCGGTATGAGAACGACTTTGGCCAGAAGAAAGATGCGTTGGTTGCCTTTGAAGGAATTATTCCTAACCTGGAACGGCGCTACCGGGATACTGCTTCCGAGGGTATCCGTGAATTTATCGAAGGCTTCATGAGCGCCAAGCCTTGTCATGTCTGCAAGGGCAAACGTCTGAAGAAGGAAATTCTCGCTGTTACGATCAACGACCGCAATGTGGCGGATGTGACGGACCTCTCTATTGGCGACTGCCAAGAGTTCTTCCAGGGTCTTGTATTGAATGAGAAAGAAACAGCTATTGCCCATCTCATCCTGAAAGAGATCAGCAGCCGGCTCGGCTTCCTCGTCAATGTAGGTTTGAATTATCTGACGCTCAGCCGTGCGGCGGGATCGCTATCAGGCGGAGAAGCCCAGCGGATTAGGCTCGCTACCCAGATCGGCTCCAGTCTAATGGGCGTTCTGTACATTCTGGACGAGCCCAGTATCGGATTGCATCAACGGGACAACGACCGGCTGATCTCCACACTGGCGCATATGCGCGATCTCGGCAATACCCTAATCGTGGTTGAACATGATGAGGATACGATGATGGCTGCTGACTATATTATAGATATCGGCCCGGGTGCAGGGATTCACGGCGGGAACGTGATTGCCCAAGGCACACCACAGGAGATTATGAATGATCCGAACTCCTTAACCGGGGAATATTTGAGCGGTCGCAAGTTCATTCCGGTTACCTCCAAGCGGCGGCCGACCGATGACCGCTGGATCGAGATCCGCGGAGCTAAAGAGAACAACCTGAAGAACGTCAACGTGAAGATCCCGCTGGGTGTCTTTACGGCTGTGACCGGCGTCTCCGGTTCAGGCAAGTCCTCTCTGGTCAACGAGATTCTCTATAAGAGTCTGGCCCGGCAGTTGAATAGAGCGGTGAAGGTCCGTCCGGGCCTGCACAAGGAAATCCGCGGCCTGGAGAACTTGGATAAGGTCATTGAGATCGACCAGTCGCCGATTGGCCGTACTCCCCGCTCGAATCCGGCAACCTATACCGGGGTGTTCGATGATATCCGTGATCTATTCTCCAAAACCAATGAGGCCAAGGTACGCGGCTTCCAAAAGGGCCGGTTCAGCTTTAACGTGAAGGGCGGACGCTGTGAGGCCTGCCGTGGAGACGGAATCATTAAGATTGAAATGCATTTCCTGCCGGATGTCTATGTACCTTGTGAAGTGTGCAAAGGCAAACGATATAACCGGGAGACCCTGGAAGTTAAATATAAAGGCAAGAGCATCGCTGATGTGCTGGAGATGACCGTAGAGGATGCCACCGAGTTCTTCAAGAACATTCCGCGGATTCACCGCAAAATGCAGACGCTGATGGATGTGGGCCTTGGGTATATCAATATTGGCCAGCCCGGAACGACATTGTCCGGCGGCGAAGCCCAGCGCGTGAAGCTGGCCTCCGAGCTGTACCGCCGCAGCACAGGTAAGACGCTTTATATCCTGGATGAGCCGACCACCGGGCTGCATGTCGACGATATCGGCCGTCTGCTGGAGGTCCTGCATCGACTCGTGGACTCCGGCGAATCGGTCCTGGTCATTGAACATAATCTCGACGTGATCAAAACGGCAGATTACATCATTGATATGGGTCCGGAAGGCGGCAGCGGCGGCGGAACTGTACTGGCAACCGGAACCCCGGAGAAGCTGATTACCGTGGAAGAATCCTATACCGGCAGATATCTGAAACCAATCCTGATCCGCGATACAGAGCGGACGGAGGCCATGGAGCTGCAAACATCGGAAACCGTATAGTAAGCTAATGCCGTTATTGAGAGGGCGCAATGGTAGGGTGCACCCCAATAAGTAGTGTGAGGGCAATGAGGATGCAACCCCATTAGTAGTGGGAGAGTGAGTAGTTGGAATAAAGCAAACTAAATTACTCATTTCCGCGGTTTTGGAGGGTTTAGGTGGAAAAGCTCCAGTTAAATCGCCCTTTAGTTGCCCAATATCTTTGAACCGTTAGATTTAGTTGGACTTTTTCCCGCTACTTTGGCTTGGAACCAGAATAGGACATAATAAGTGGAGAAATTCCCTTTAATAGCAACCAGCCATCCAAACCAGAACACGCCGCACGCGGTTATCCCGCATGCGGCGTGTTTTTTGTGCTTATAATTGTGCACATTACAATATGTTCAGTCCAACGATTACAGTACAGTCCTACATGTAAGTCCTAATATGCACGGTCGAACTTGATGAATACACAGGAATTATTTAAAGTTCTTTACCTTAATTTAATTCAACTTAACTTAACTCAGCTTACTTCAAGCCTCAGCGGCCAAAATCGCTGTGAACTGCTCCTGAATTACCGGAATGCCTACACGTTCAACAAAAGAATGGAAGTTCTCCGGCTCACTCCGCTGCTGACTGTAATATGTAATCAGCTGCTCCAGAACCGGACCTACCCGTTCGGCCTTTACCCGGCCTTTTAGCGGGCGGGTAAACTGGGCAGCCGGTCCTTGATCGCCGGTGCCCAGGGTTCCTCCGATCGCGATGTCGAAGGCATCCACCATACCTTCCGGTGTTTTGATCAGTGAGCCCTGCAGACCGATATCGGCGACATGCTTTTGTCCGCAGCCGTTCGGACAGCCGATGAAATGAATCCGCAGCTTTTCCTCCAGCTGCAGCCGCTCATCAAGATATTCAGCTACACTCACAGCACGCTCTTTCGTTTCCACGAGTGCCAGATTGCAAAATTCATTGCCGGTACAGGATACGGTGCGGCTGATGAAGTTTTTGGCCTCCGGGGACAATCTCTGTAGTAAGGGTGCCTGGAGAAGCTCGGGGAGCTTGTCATCCGGGATGCCGCTGAGAATGATGTTTTGTGACATGGTTGTACGAATTTTACCTTCACCGTAGGTGTCAGAGAGGTCCGCTAGCAGCATAAGCTCATCGCTGTTCAGGCGTCCAACCGGAACGTTCAGTCCGACATAATTCAGCCCTGCCTGGCGCTGCGGATGTACACCGTCGAAATAAGCGGCCTGCCAGCCGAGCGTTTTGTCTTCACCGCGTGAAGGCAGCTCGCCAATAATCTCAAACAGCTTTTCCTTGAATTTTTCAGCACCCCAATCGGCAACGAGAAACTTAAGGCGGG
>NZ_LN831199.1:36246-42820 GCF_001368795.1 Paenibacillus ihuae | reverse complement strand
ATCGGCAACGAGAAACTTAAGGCGGGAGTGATGGCGTTTTTCACGGTACCCGTAATCACGGAACAGCGTCACAACTCCGGCTGCGACCTTAAGCGCTTCTTCCGGTTTGACAAATACATTGAGTTTTTGCGCCAGATGCGGTTTTGCGGAGAGTCCGCCGCCCACCATCACATGGAACCCGGCAGTTTCTTGTCCGTCAATGATTTTGACAGCCGGGGTATACGACAGATCGTTGATCTCGGCTTGTCCATTGTTATAGTAATTGGCGGAGACAGACAACTTGAATTTACGCGGCAGGTTGGAGAAATCCCGGTTCAGCATAAAGAAATCATTCAGCTGCTCCACGATAGCGGTCGTATCGAACAGCTCGTCCTTGTCGATTCCCGCCAGCGGATTACCCACGATGGTCCGCGGACAATCCCCGCAGGCTTCATAGGAATAGAGCGAGGCAGCCTCCAGTCTCCGGAAAATGTCAGGGAAATTCTCAACCGTCAGCCAGTGAAACTGGACAGCCTGCCGGGTGGTTACATCAATCAGCCCACGCCCGTACAATCGGGCGATCTCGGCAATGGCTCTCGCCTGTTCCGAGGTCATAATTCCGGTATTGATGCGGACACGCATCATGAAATGGCCGTTTCGCGGCTTTTGCTGATAGACCCCGCCACTTAAAAAGATCAAGCTCGTCAGCCGGGATAGAATCAAACCCCTCCAGGGCATATTTTTCAATAATAGTGCGGATGATGTCCAGCCCGTCTTTCTGCAGTTTAACAAATTCGAATTTGCTCAGCTTTTCTGGATCAGCACTCCAAACCGGTTCGTAAGCCATCGTATAACTTCCTCTCTGCCAGGATATCCCCTTCAGTGATATTGCATAAATTCCGGTAGTATTCCTGTGATATTATGCTCGATGGTAACATAACCCGCCAAGAACAGGCTGTGAGAGTTGTAGCAAACGATATAACGATTCTTTATAGCTTCATAAGGTCCTGCTGATAGTTCCCTGACACTTCGATGGAGTTTTAACTTGGGCGTGGATTGTTTTCTTTATCGTCAATGAGGTTATTCATATTTTGAAGGCTAAAAACAGCTGTGAAAAATATTTCTTGTGACATTTACCGATTTTTTGCGGATTTCCTATTGCGCCTGGCAAATGGTAGCGATAACATAGAGGGAGATATGGATTAGAGGACCTTGCTTGACAACACTTTTGAGGAGGTAATGCCATGCTGCTTGCAGAAGCTGCTGTGCAAGAACCGTCTAAATTTCATACCTTTGATCTTTTTATGATTATGTTCACCATCCTGATCTTTATCGGTGTCTTTCGGCTGCTCCGAGCTCCCCAGAAGAACAAGTTTGCTATTGCCTTCGGTGTGGTGAGCCTGCTGGTATTTGCCGTTTCCGATTATGCGATGATTATGAACTGGTTAAGCTGACCGGAAATGTACACTTACCTCTTAACCAAGCTGAGAACAATTGAAGATTTGAGGCCCACTAAACGAATATTAGAAGACCTTGAAAATTTGAGTAGAAGAGGAAAGTGTTAAGGGGCCTTGAGAACTGAGGAAATGGCTCCAGATAATTCAGTGGATAGATTTACTACCCGAAAATGAGCAAAAACGACATTCCTTTGTGTGTAATTCCTAATTCCTTGATCTACAAGCTCCTTCTGACTCTGAACGATGCTAATCTAACACTAGCTCAGTAGGCGCTGCTGCAAATGGTTTCAATCGCTACAATTGGCGGGGAAGAAAAAAGATGATATATTGCAAATAACGACCATGGCCGTTTGTGGCCTCGGTCGTTATTTGTGCTGAATCTGTCTGTAGTGAAGACGGGCATCGTCTTGAATAATCTACCGCGATCAATACAACATACTATCTTTTAATATACAAAATTATGTGAGACATCTTTAAGCAGAGGGGCTTTCTCATCTTTGGCAGACAGCACAGGAGTAACATTGATAGGCCATTCAATACCGATGTCAGGATCATTCCACAAAATACCGCCATCACATTCTGGTGCGTACAGCTCATCGCATTTGTATTGAACCTCCACGTCCTCAGTCAGCGTTATGAAACCGTGGGCGAAGCCTTTGGGAATGAGTAGTTGCTTCTTGTTCTCAGCGGTTAGTTCAACACCGAACCACTTGCCGTAAGATGGGCTGCCTTGACGGATATCTACCGCCACATCATAAATGGATCCACGTGTGCAGCGGACGAGCTTGGTTTGAGCTTTGGGATTCAGTTGGAAATGCAGTCCACGCAAAGTTCCCTTGACGGCCGAATAGGACTGATTGTCTTGAACGAACTTATAGTCAAGACTTTGGTCCTGGAACTTTGCTTCGTTATAGGTTTCCATAAACCAGCCTCGGTGATCTCCAAAGACTGCCGGTTCAACAACGATGACGCCCTCTAGATTAGTTTTGGTAAAATTCATCTTCTTCACTCTTTCAGCTTTTAAAATTGGATTTTTCCGTTGGCTACTTTAATCAGATATTGACCGTAGCCGGTCTTATTCAGTTTATGTCCACATTCCAGCAGATGTTCCTTTGTAATCCAGCCATTAATATAAGCAATTTCTTCGGGGGCAGAAATTTTAATACCCTGATGATCTTCAATCGTTCTGACAAAATTAGTAGCGTCAACCAGACTTTGGTGTGTTCCGGTATCCAACCAGGTGAAACCGCGTCCGAGCAGGGCAACATCCAGTTCTCCCAATTTCAAATAGGCTTCATTAATTGACGTGATTTCTAATTCCCCTCGGTGCGACGGCTTCACTTCCTTAGCTAAAGAAACCACGCGATTGTCATAGAAATACAGGCCGGTAACCGCATAATTGGATTTAGGTTGCTCCGGCTTTTCTTCGACACTGAGAACTTTGCCGTCTTCGTCAAATTCCACCACACCGAAGCGTTCGGGATCAGGTACATGGTAGCCAAAAACTGTTGCGCCACGTTCTTTTCCGGCAGCTTGTTTAAGGATCTTGGTCATGCCGTTGCCGTAGTAAATGTTGTCTCCAAGAATCATAGCCACGGAATCTTCCCCAATAAACGATTCACCCAAAATAAAGGCCTGTGCAAGTCCGTCGGGACTTGGCTGAACAATGTATTGCAGCGAAATTCCGAACTGGGAGCCATCGCCGAGCAAATTTTCAAAACGGGGCGTATCCTCAGCAGTAGAGATAATTAGTATATCTTTGATGCCTGCCAGCATCAGCGTGGATAGAGGATAATAAATCATTGGCTTGTCATAGACCGGCAATAACTGTTTGCTGGTCACCATTGTGAGAGGATAAAGGCGGGTGCCGCTTCCTCCCGCAAGAATTATGCCTTTCATAACCTTTTTCGACTCTCCTTGCTACATATAAATTTTGGTAACAGTGTAATCTTTTTCGTATTATCTTTTCAAATTATATTTTACGCTGTATGTTCTTGATTTGTCTATTAGGGTAAAGAACTCATGTGTACACTAAGATATCTCAGAACTGAAAATTAGATCCAGGTGGTCCTATTTTGATGGCGCAGCGATGTGATATTTGATACAATTAATAAGTTAAAGATTTGGAAAAGACCCGCTAAACAGCGGTTTGGGAGGATATAAATGAACGAGCAAGGATTACGCAGAGAAGACGTGGAGCTGCTGGCCCCGGCCGGTGACTGGGATTGTATGCGTGCAGCAGTGGCGAACGGAGCAGATGCCGTCTTTTTTGGCGTAGAGAAGTTTAATGCACGGGCGAGAGCCAACAACTTCCGTATGGACGAGCTGCCGGAAATTATGGCATTTCTCCATAGTTATGGCGTGAAGGGCTTTCTGACGTTTAATATACTGGTGTTTGAAAATGAGCTGGCCGATGCCAAGGAGCTGATCGATGCCTGTGTGGATGCGGGTGTGGATGCGGTAATTGTGCAGGATTTGGGGCTGGTCAAAATGATCCGCGAGATTTCTCCGGATTTCCCGATCCACGGCTCAACACAAATGACAATTACGTCGCCGGAAGCGGTGGAGTTCACGAAGCCCTGGGGAATGGAGCGCGTAGTGCTCGGCCGGGAAAATAATCTGAAACAAATCCGGACTATCGGGGATCAGGCCCGCCTGCCGATGGAGGTGTTCGTGCACGGTGCGTTGTGTGTCTCCTATTCGGGGCAATGCCTGACTTCGGAAATGTGGGGCGGGCGTTCCGCGAACCGCGGTGAATGTGCCCAAGCCTGCCGTTTACCATATGATCTTATGGTGGATGGCGAAGTGAAGCCGATGGGGGATGTGACTTACCTGCTGTCTCCTAAGGATCTGGCCGCAATAGATCTGATGCCGGAGCTGATCGAAGCGGGTGTCACCTCCTTCAAAATTGAAGGCCGGCTCAAAAGCCCGGAGTATGTGGCTAACGTGGTGAGCAAATACCGTAAAGCGATTGACCGTTATTTTGACGGGAACTGGTCTCCTACCTCCAAGGAAGATATCCGTGAGCTGCAGCAGAGCTTCTCCCGTGGCTTCACGCATGGCTTCCTGGATGGGACGAATAATAAGAAGCTGGTGGACGGAACTTTTCCAAAAAGCCGTGGTGTGTACATGGGAACGGTCGAGCAGATTCTGCGTGACGGTGTTGTCTGCCGGATTCATGCTCCGCTCAAACGCGGTGACGGTATTGTGTTCGATGCCGGTGATCCGACGAAAAAAGAAGAAGGCGGCCGCGTCTATGATCTGCGCCGCAAAGGTGTGAAGCTTGAGGGTGAAGCCGGAGAAGGCTGGATCATCGACATCGTCCCGGGGCGCAATGACGTTGATCTGCGCCGCCTGCATGTCGGCGACCGCATCTGGAAGACCAATGACCCGGCGCTCGACAAGGCGCTGCGCCAGTCCTACGAAACCGAGAAGCCGTACCGCGTCTTCCCGGTTCAGGTGAAGGTAGCAGGCCGCGTAGGCGAGCCACTGGCCACCTGGTGGACCGACGTTCAGAAGAACGTCACGGTCCGCGTGGATTCGGAGCTGCTGCTGGAAACCGCGCAGAAGCGTCCGATGGATGCCGCCCTGCTGGAAGAACAATTCGGCCGCCTGGGCGGGACCGTGTTCCAGCTTGAGGCGCTCGAGTCGCAGCTGGAAGGCGACGTGATCGTGCCTATGCGCGAGCTGAACAGCATCCGCCGCCAGGCGGTGGAGCTGCTTGCCGGCGAGCGCCCGAAGCCGCCCATCTACGTGAAACGGGCGGTAGAGGTTTACGGCGACGCCTTCCGCAGGGGCGCCGCAGGCCCGCGCGGTGAGGCGGAGCTCACCGCGCTGTGCCGCAGCCTGCCGCAGGTGCAGGCTGCGCTCGAAGCCGGCGTAAGAAGCATTTACGCCGACTTTGAGTTCATCAAGCAGTTCCCGGCAGCGGTGGACGCTGTGCGGGCTGCGGGGGCCAGTATAGCGCTGGCCACGCCGCGCATCCATATGCCGGGCGAGAACGGCTACCACGCCAATATCCTGCGCCTGGAGCCGGATGCGGTGCTGGTACGTAATACAGGCGCGCTGTATTACTATCTCAAGCGCCGTATGGAGCAGCCGGATGTCGTGCATCCGCGCCTGATCGGCGACTTCTCGCTGAATATCGCCAACCACAAGGCGGTGGAGCTATTCCTGAACGCCGGCTTAGATACAGTGACGCCGTCCTATGATCTGAACATTCAGCAAATGGTAGATCTGCTTGAGCACAGCGATACCTCTCGCATGGAGGTTGTGATCCATCAGCATCTTCCGATGTTCCATACCGAGCATTGTGTGTACTGCACCTTCATGAGCGAAGGGACCGACTACACAAATTGCGGGCGCCCTTGTGAAGAGCACCGTGCTTCCCTGCAGGACCGGATTGGGATGTCCCATCCTGTTCGTGTAGACGAAGGCTGCCGCAACACTGTTTATAATGCTGTGGAACAGTCCGGTGCGGAATACTTGAATAATTTCCGTGAGCTGGGTGTCTCCTCCTTCCGGGTGGAGTTTCTGGAAGAAAAACCGGAGCAGGTGGCTGAGGTCATCAGTCTCTATACCCGTGCGCTGCGCGGTGAGATCTCCGGCACTCAAGTCTGGAAGAGCCTCAAGGCTACTAACCAGCTTGGGGTCACACGCGGACAACTGGTGAATGCCAAGTAAAGTCCGGCTGACTGGCTGAAGCTCTAGTGGAGTACAAATTATTATATAGAGTCAGGATGACTCAGGGGCATATTAGCTGCGCCTGAAGGCACCCTGGCTCTTTTTGTATAAAGAGTAACCACTCCTAATATATAACAATATTACTGCCAAAAAACTTCCTGAACTGCTATAATGAATTTAATTATGCCAAGTTTCTACGGAGACTGGGGTGCAAAGAACTAAAGCAGACAGAAGGAGCTATATCATGAAGATTCGTAAGGCTATTATCCCCGCGGCCGGGCTGGGGACCCGCTTTCTGCCCGCCACTAAAGCGATGCCCAAGGAAATGCTGCCGATTGTAGACAAACCGACGATTCAATATATTGTCGAAGAAGCCGTTGCCTCGGGAATCGAGGATATTATCATCGTAACCGGGAAGGGCAAGCGCGCGATTGAGGACCATTTTGATAATTCTT
>NZ_LN831199.1:20544-35686 GCF_001368795.1 Paenibacillus ihuae | reverse complement strand
ATAATTCTTTTGAGCTGGAATTCAACCTGGCGGAGGAACAGAAGTGGGAGCTGCTCGAGTCTGTTCGCAAATCCTCGGAGATGGCCGACATCCACTACATCCGCCAAAAGGAACCGCGCGGCCTGGGACATGCCATCTGGTGTGCCCGCAAATTTATCGGCAATGAACCGTTTGCGGTTCTGCTGGGTGACGATATCGTTGAATCAGACAAGCCATGCCTCAAACAGATGATTGAGGTCTATGACCAGTATAAATCCTCCATAGTCGGTGTTCAGCCAGTGCCTTGGGAAGAGGTATCCCGTTACGGGCTGGTAGACGGCAATGCCCTGGCAGACCGCGTCTACAAAGCCAACCGGCTGGTAGAAAAGCCAAAACGTGAGGATGCACCGTCCAACCTGGCCATCCTGGGAAGGTATATCTTAACCCCGCGTATTTTTGATATGCTCGGGGAGCAGCAGGTGGGGGTAGGCGGAGAAATCCAGCTCACAGATGCCATCGCACGGCTTAGTGAAGTGGAACGGATTATCGCGTATGATTTCGAAGGCAAACGCCATGACGTCGGTGAGAAAATGGGTTTTATCCAGACAACTATTCATTATGCGCTGCAGCATGAGGAGCTCAAGGAAGGTCTGCTGGATTATCTGAAACAAGTAATCGACAGCGAAGCCGGGAAAGCGGCAAAGCTATAATACTGGAATAATAAACGGCATCCATTCATACCGGTCCAATATAAAAGGGACAAGCTGCATTCTGCAGCTTGTCCCTTTTATGATTAAGTGTATCAGGTAAAGCTTGTGAGAAGCTCTTAGAACTGCTGCGCAACAATCGCATCAATCTGCGCCGCTTCCGCAGCATCAGCTGCAATCAGCAGATCGTATACAGCTTGATCCTGGCCTCCGCTGCGTTTCAGTGCAGCCAGGTACCATCGGGCAATCTCGCGGTTTGTGGCGTCTTTATAATCTTCGCTTAGGCCGGTTTTCAGAGTAGCTGCCGCAGTTTCGTTATCGCCCGACATCAGCTGGAGTTTGCCGGCATTCAGAGCGATGCTAGGTGTAACGGAGAACGGACGTCCCTGTAGCTGTTCAGGAGGCAGAGTCTTCAGATGCTCAACACCGTCAACTACATGTTTGTAAGCCTCAAGGCCTTCTGCGAGATACTCCTGCTTCTTGTTATCATCCTTCTGATCATAGGCGGCGTATGCAAGGGTAAAAGAACGGCTGATCAGAGCGTCATACCATTCGATATCCCAGTTGAACTTATCTGCATTATCGCGGTAAACAGTATAGCTGAGATCACCTTGGCCTTTTAGATCATAGTAACCTACCAATTGCTTCAAAAGCTCTTTATTATAAGGTTCGTCCTCAACTGCACGGGACACAACACTGTAGGCTTCCTCAAGGTATTGCTCATCCTTCGTCTGATTAAATACCTGCTGGTCCATAGAGGAAAGGTATAGCGCCGATTCCGGATGGAAAGGACGGTCTTTTAACGCTTCTACCAGTGGAGCTTTGATTTCTTCATAGGACTGGCTCACCCCGATGAGGTTCTTAGCTTTCATTGCGGCGTTGCTCGATCCGAGGTAGCCGATGGTCAGGAACAGCAGGAACAGAGTGCCTGCAGCAAGGATGGCGAAGTAGCCAATCCGCAGGCTTGATTTATTCCAGTTCCGGCGCAAGGTTCTGCTGTCCATCGCTACACTCATACCGGCAAGGCTTAGGAAGACCAAGATGCCCATAAAAGCATAACTTAAGTTGAAATCCAGCAAGCTGTGTACCAGAATGGATAGCGTAATAATATAGAAGAAGTAGCCATTCGCAAAGTCATCCTTATCACGTTTCAGGTAACCGCGGATGTACTTGTAGAAAATATATCCGATAAAGCCGATAAACACGATAAAACCGACAATCCCGACCTCGATTAAATACTGCAGGAAGAAGTTATGCGCCTGGCGGCTTGTGTAAGGGTTATTCTGATAATGCTCGTATAGCGATGCCCAGCCGCCGCCGCCGGCGCCGAGAATCGGATAATCCTTAACAACCTTTAAGGCATCTTTATAAAATGTGAAACGTTCCAGAACACTATGCTGCTTAAAGTTGATGTTCTCCAGCCGGGTTTCGATGTTGGCAGGCAGGATACTGCGCACGCTTGTCCCAATCAGCAGGAAAGCAATAATACCGACAAGGACAAGGGAACCGAGCGGAAGCCACAATCCAGTAAGCTTGCGGGAGCCCCAAGCACCGAGCTTTTGCTCGAGCCAAGGAGCTACAAACCGCTGTACCGCCCATCCGAGCCCTGCTACTACAATAGAAGCAACAATCAGGTAAGCCCAGCCCTTAACAGCAGCACCAGAGGTGAAGGCCGTATTGAGTTCTGTACCGAGAGTAGTCAGCGGGTTAGTTACCGCCAGAGCGGCAATGCCGGCAAGTGCAAGATGAATTATCCAGAGAATCTGCTGAGCGGGCTTAAGCAGAATCAATAGCAGGATGAAGACCACCGGCAGCATGACAAGTCCGCCACGGGATAATGTCAGCAGCAGGGATACGATAATCGGCACCAGCATAAAACCATGCGTCAGCGTCCCGTACCACTTTTTGGAGCGGATCAGGGCGAAGACGGCAACAAACAGAAATGCCATCAGAAAAGCGGCATATGTATTCGCATATTGGAAAACAGAAGTCAGGCGCAGACCGTTAGAGTCTGTCATCACGGCATCCAAGTATTTGCTGTCGCGCACGCTGTTAGAAAACCAGCCAACCAGAGAGCCGGCAAATTTCGCCCCTCCCAGCCAGTTAATCAGCCCAAAAGCGACAATAAAATAAGAAACCGCAAGAATTGCATTTTGAATGACAACATTTAGTTGCTTTTGCTTGAGCAGATATAACGCTATAATGAATATTGCTATATACATGCTCTGGATCAACAGCAGATTCATCGCCATATAATGCGAAGCAGCGCCAAAGAGCGACAAGGCATACGTGATTGGTAGCAGCAGTGATGCAACAACAACCAGGTCGCGCTGCTCCTCCAGCTTGAACTTTTTAAAGTACAAGCCCATCCAGACCAGCAGCATAAGGCCGCTAAGCAGGGAGGATACATAAATCGGCTTTTCAAAGTCCAGCTGCTGTCCGTTAAATAATGCCACCTGGAACGGTGTCCAGATCAAAAACAGGATGAACGCAGCAACCAATGCCCACACCTGGCTGGATATTTTTTCAACATTTCTCGACTGAGCTGCATTTTTACCGTATACTGGTTTCGACACGTTTTAATCTCCTTTTCCTGTAGGTACGTGGATATTTTAGCATAAGTAGTTACTTTCTAAAAGGAGCATCAATTTATTAGTAGAAGGAGATAGTGAATTGTTAAAATTATTAATGTCACAAGAAATGAACTCAAGAATCAAATTAATATATAATTTGGCGCAAAATGATTTCAAGAAAAAATTTAAGGGGTCTTATTTTGGGATATTCTGGGCATTTGCCAATCCCTTAATTACAATTCTACTTTATTGGTTTGTTTTTCAAGTTGGTTTTCGATCCGGGGTAACGACGAGCGGAGCTCCATTTGTGGTGTGGCTTATTTGTGGGATGATCCCGTGGTTTTACTTTGCAGAGGCATTTGCAAATGCAACTTTAAGCTTTACAGAATATAGTTTTTTAGTGAAAAAAGTTGTTTTTAAAATCAGTATACTACCGCTTGTGAAAATTTTGTCATCGTTTTTTATTCATTTATTTTTCTTGTTATTCCTTCTTATCATCCTAATTATCTATGGGATCTATCCGGGCATATTTTGGTTGCAAGTGGTATATTACTTAGCTGGTATGGTGGTCTTGTTAATTGGAGTTAGTTTTATTACATCCTCTATTGTTCCATTCTTTAGGGATATGAATCAGATCGTTTCAATTATAGTTCAAATTGGATTCTGGTTAACTCCTATCGTTTGGTCTTTGGACATAACACCTGCTAAATATCAATTTTTATTTAAACTTAATCCTTTCTATTATATTGCAGAAGGTTATCGTGATTGTTTTTTGAATAAAGTCTGGTTTTGGGAAAAACCTTTCGAAACTTTGTATTTTTGGATAATTACCTTTGGTTTATTGCTGGTAGGCGGATTAATGTATAAAAAATTAAAACCTCACTTCGCTGATGTTTTGTAGAATTAAGGAGAGTAGAAATGAGTAATGTGATAGTAATAAATAATCTTACAAAAATATATAAATTGTATAAAAATCCTCTGGATCGTTTAAAGGAGTCTTTAAGCATAACTGGCAAGAACTATCATAAAGATTTCTTTGCCCTGAATAATGTGACGTTACATGTTCAAAAGGGAGAGGCTTTGGGTATTATCGGAAAGAATGGTTCTGGGAAGTCCACTCTTCTGAAAATAATGACTGGAGTTCTGTCTCCAACCTCAGGAGAGATATCCGTTAACGGCAGAATATCCGCTCTATTAGAACTGGGAGCAGGGTTTAATCCTGATTTTTCCGGTTTGGAGAATGTATATTTAAATGGCACTATGATGGGGATGAGCAAGGAAGATGTTGATGAAAAAATCGATGATATTATTGCTTTTGCTGATATAGGGGATTTTATTCATCAGCCGGTAAAAACATATTCGAGCGGTATGTTTGTGAGGCTAGCATTTGCTGTGGCGATTAATGTTGAGCCTGAGATATTGATTGTTGATGAAGCCTTGTCAGTAGGTGATATTTTCTTTCAGGCTAAGTGTTTCAAAAAATTCAGTGAATTTAAGGAGCAGGGTAAGACCATAATATTCGTTACTCATGATATGAGTAGCGTGATGAAATATTGTGATAGGGTCATTGTGATGAACGAAGGAGTAATCGTTGATGAAGGCTCGCCCGGTCCTATGATTGATCTTTATAAGAAAATATTAGTAAACCAATTCACTGGAATGGAAAAAGAGGGTAACAAAATAGAAAATATTAAATCCGAATGGAAGAAGGGAATTAATATTAATCCTTCTTTTAGTGATTATGGGAATAATAAAGCTCAAATTATCGATTTTGGAGTCTTTGATCATACTGGAGATTTAACAAATGTCATAATGAAGGGCAAAGAATTTAAGCTGAAGATTAAAGTGCTTTTCAATGAAGATATTGTGGATCCCATTTTTGCCTTTAGCATAAAGGACATTAGAGGTACTGAAATTACGGGTACTAATACAATGCTTGAATCAATTAATACAGGCTCAATAAGCAAAAATGACATATATGTAATAGAATTTACTCAGGATATTTCACTGCAAGGTGGAGATTATTTGATCTCCTTCGGCTGCACCGGGTATGAAAATAATGATTTTGTTGTATACAATAGATTATACGATATATTTAATATTCATGTAATTGCCAATAAAAACAGTGTGGGATTCTTTGATATGGATTCTGAAATTAAAGTTATAAAGAATGAGAGGATTGGAATAAGTGGACAGTTATGAAGACAAGCGGCTCAATTTTTCGTTTTATAGTGGAGAAGATCTGTACTCTGATGGTGAAATAGAAGATGAAATGCTTGAAATCGCTAAGAATAATACAGATTTTGATAATATCATTGCTAATGATAATCGATGGCCTATACTATATCATTTTTCCAGTAAAAGACATAACCTGCTGGAGTGGTATCCCTTTGACAAGGGAGCTGAAGTCTTAGAAATTGGGGCGGGTTGCGGTGCTATTACAGGAGTTCTTTGCGACAAATGTAAGCATGTAACTTCGGTTGAACTGTCAAAAAAGAGATCGTTAATAAACTATCACCGCAATAGAGATAAACAAAACTTGGAAATCATTGTAGGTAATTTGAATGATATTGAATTCGATAAGAAGTTTGATTATATAACTCTCATTGGTGTGTTGGAATACGCAGCGATGTATACTATTTCCAATTCACCCTATAACGATTTTTTGAAAAATATAAAGAAGAATCTTAAACCTAATGGAACCTTAATAATTGCAATAGAAAATAAATTCGGTTTGAAATATTGGGCAGGAAGTAAAGAGGATCATACCGGAGTGCTTTTCGATGGTTTGGAAAACTATCCATCTAACCGACAAGTATCCACTTTTTCTAAATCGGAACTAACCACAAAACTACTTGATGCAGGATTTAAAGAAAATAGGTTCTACTATCCATACCCTGACTACAAACTACCGAATTCAATTTATTCAGATGGAAGATTGCCGAAGATCGGGGAGTTGCAAAATAATTTAGTTAATTATGATCAATCTAGAACGATCCTTTTTAGCGAACAAGCTGTATACAATAGCATTCTGCATAGTGAAGGTGAATACCCCTTTTTCTCCAATTCTTTCCTTGTCTTTTCAAAATAAAAGCTAATTAACCACTTTGAGGAGTGAGAAGTAGTGAATATACTATATGCGAGATATAGTAAAGACCGACATCCTCACTTTCAAATGAAAACCGTTATTTATGAAGAAGACGGTCTTAAGAAAGTGATGAAACAAGCTGTTGCTCCGTCTGGTGTCGCGCATATTCGAAAGATTATGCAGAACTATAAAGATTTGAATATGCATTATAAAGAGGATATTTTGCTGCGGCCTCAACTTCAAGATGATTCAATAATATTTGAATACATAACTGCGTATAGTCTTGATGAGTTGATTTTAGAGGCTGCTCTTAACAAGAAGAAAAAAGATTTCTTTTATTATATTGAATTATACAAACAATTTATTAATGAGGTTGCCTGTTTTAACTATACGACTTTTAGCAATACGGAACAATTCGTTAGCTTTTTTAACAAGAAATATCCCCTTGAAGGCTTGAAGTCATTTATTACCCCTAACATAGATTTGAATTTTGATAACATCTTCCTTTTAAAGAATCAAGAATTTAAAGTACTAGATTACGAATGGGTTTTGAATTTTCCAGTGCCTGTTGAGTTTGTAGCCTTTAGAGCTATCAATACTTTCTATTACGCGCATTATTCATCATTAGTTAATTTCGTAGATGTTAACGAATTATTTGACGTCTTTGAAATATCTGATGAGAGAATAGTGCACTATACGAAGATGTCGATTGCATTTGCTGACTTTGTGGGAACTAATCAAGCAACAGTCCGACAGAATGGTTACCTTAAAAAAAGTAGTCCTTTTGAGTTTAAAGAGCCGGAAATAATCACGAGTCAATTATTCTACAAGAACTCGAATGAAGATATATTTTCTGAGGAAGACAGCATGAGGATTGGTGTTGATTCACAAACATCAATTCTCCAATTTTCCGTTGACGCCAATATGAAAAATTTTAGATTTGATCCAGCGGATAAGAGTAGCGTTATCCGTATCGAAAAAGCAATTGCATATGACTCCGCTGACAAAGCTCTTGAATTGAGCCTGATGGATACAAATGCGAGTTTTGTAATGGACTCCACACATTTTTTTGCTACGGATGATCCTCAAGTATACTTTTTTATTGAGCCTGGTTTTCAAGCCTCTAGAATTGAAATCACTTTGAAATATATTCATTTTTTAGAAGAGGGATTTTTTATTCAAATTGGTAAGCGGTATGAAGAATTAACAAGGTTTCTTAGTTCATTGGAGAATAATCTTGAAAAAGAGAGGGAGTTTTCACAACAAACAATCTTGGATTATCAATTACGGATAGATGAGAAGCAGGGATTGCTCCAGACTGTTCAAGATATTAATCTTAGTCTCGAGGTTGAATCGAAAAGACTAGAATCTGAACTATTAGAACAAAACAAGGTGAATAATGAACTCTGTCATGAAAATTCTCAACTTATAAGCGAAAAAGAAATTTTACAAAAAGATTTGAAAATAAGTAAAGAAATTATAAGTGAAATCGAAAGTACTATTTGGTGGCGAACTATGCAGAAATTAAATAGTTTAGGTAGGAAAATTAAAGGTGAAGCGAAAGGAAAGAACAAATGAAAAAAACAATGAACGTTTCCTCTTTATATGGTTTAGAGATGAAAGCAATGAACGAATCTTCTAATGAGTGGAATAGTCTCAATAATGATCCGCAGATGTACTTTAATGAAACATTTGTAAAGGGATTCTATAAAATAGTTTGGCAAGGAGCATCTAACGACACTAGATATTTACGCCTCTATATAAATTATGGAGAAGGATATAGTCAAGAAAATTCATTACTTCTAGGTGTGCTGAATGAAAAAGAAAACACACATTTTAAAATTGTTAAATTTGACAATGATGTTAAGGATATAAGGTTAGATCCAGGGGATATGCCAGGAGATTTTAAATTTGAAAATCTAAGCTTTGAAAAAATATCCTTTGTTTCATACTTCAGACTTGCTCTTGAGAAATATGCGAATATGTATGGTAATGAAAGCATTTTTCGGTTGATGAAAAAAGGATACCGAAAATGGAGAGAACATGGCTTTAAATGGGTCATTACAAGAGCTGAGACGTTGTTGATTAACCATTCCTCTGACTCGGGAATGCAGCAAAACTATGAATCCTACAAGTTTGTGGAACAAGAACCAATGAAATACATTGAGTCTGCTAGTGATCCTTTGTTCTCGATTGTTTTGCCTTTCCATAGCGGAGATCTCCAGCTTTTAAAAACATGCTTGGATTCCGTGAAAAGGCAGTCTTTCACTAAATACGAAATAATAATAGTTGGAAAAAATATCGTTGGACTTACCAACTATTTTGAGAAGTCTCAACTTAAACTAATCGAAGTAGCCAGTGATAATTTTATGGATCATATTAATGCTGCTTTACCTCATATTTCTGGTGACTATACATTTGTTCTTGAAGAGGAGGATTTCATATCTATTAATACTCTTTATTATGCTTCACAAGCAATTAAGGAAACAAATAGTGATCTGATTTATATGGATGAAGACAGATTTATGGGAGAAGAACACTTTGCGCCCCTTTTTAAGGGGGAATTTATTTTATCGGATATCAAAAATAAAAGTGAATTTATTGGTCCAGTGTTTGTTAAATCAGAGATTATGAAGGAAAATTCCGGAATAGACCATTATTCATTATTGAAAGATAATCTCATCACACAAAGTAAGGTTATTCAACATATACCACAGGTTATTTATCATAAGCGTGCTTCTGTGTCCCAATGGGAGGAAGGAGAAAAAGAAAAATTAAAATCATTCCCTTCTATCTTCCACAATATCATGAAATTCCTGAGAATAATGAGTGGTGGGGAAAAGGATTTACAGAATGGACAAATGTTACAAAGGCTCTTCCTTTATATGAAGGTCATTATCAGCCTCAAATTCCAACTGATTTAGGCTACTATAACTTAGTAGAAGATAAAGATATAAGAGAACGCCAAGTAGAATTAGCTAGAAAATATAGCATCTTTGGGTTCTGCTATTACTATTACTGGTTCAATGGAAAGAGGCTTCTTGAAAAACCGCTTAATGATATGATTGCAAATAAAGAATTGGACTTTCCTTTTTGTATATGCTGGGCTAATGAAAGCTGGTCTAGAAGATGGGATGGTCAAGAAAAAGAATTGCTTATGCAGCAGATTCATGATGAAGACTCAGACAAAAGGTTTATTGAAGAGGTTATTCCTATGTTGAAAGATAGTAGATATATTTGTATTGAAGATGGAGTTCCGATAATTCTAATTTACCGAGCAGAACTGTTTCCCGATTTGAAGAATACAGTGAAGTTTTGGAAAGAAAAATGTCAAGAAAACGGGATTAAGGATTTACATGTGTGTATGGTCCAATCCTTTGGACAGCAGGATCCAGAGCTTCATGGGTGTGACTCTGCAGTTGAATTCCCTCCACATGGTGTCTATGCAGCTGAGATTTCCAATCAGATTAAAGGGTTGGATCCTGAATTTGATGGAAACATTTATAATTATAGAGAGGTTGTAGAGCGGAATTTGCGAAAAAAGAATTCCAATGATTACAAATGGTTTCGTGGTGCCATGTTGAGTTGGGATAATACTGCCAGAAGAAAAAAATCTTCTAATATATTCTTTGACGCCTCACCTGCTGAATATGAGAAGTGGATGATTGGATTAATTGACTACACTAGGAAATTTAACAGAAAAGATAATCAAGTTGTTTTTGTGAATGCATGGAATGAATGGGCCGAAGGCACTCATTTAGAGCCGGATACCAAGTATGGACATGGATATCTGGAAGCTACACAAAGAGCATTAAATGTTCGCTAATAAACTAGGAGAGAACGCTATGACCAATCCCCCTTTAGTTAGTGTTATTGTTCCATCTTATAATTATGAGAAATTTATTGTTCAATCCTTAGAGTCTATAGTTTCTCAAACATATGAGAATTTAGAGTTAGTGATTGTTGATGATTTTTCCAAAGATAATAGCGTGACACTGATCAACCAATTAATATCACAGGAAAAGATAAAGCAACGTTTTGATGGGAAGATACAATTTATAAAGCATGAAGTGAATCGGGGTGCTCATTTTTCTATAAACGAGGGAATTAATGCTTCCAGGGGTGAATATATCTCGATTCTAAATGCGGATGATCTTTATGATGACAATCGGTTTGAGGTAATGATGGCAGCAATGTATTCCCAAAATGCTAAGTTTTCTTTCTCAAAGATAAGTGTGATTGATGGGGAAGGAATGTTGGTCGACAGTACCAATGGCGAAGCTGGTAAGTTTGTTGCAGTTCAAAATTCAATACAAGACTTTCCAACAGTAGGGTGGTCCCTTATTCCTCATAATGCAGCTATATCTACAGGGAATATGTTATTTACTCGAGAGATATATAATAATGTAGGGGGATTTAGGAACTTAAAGTACTGTCATGATTGGGACTTTATTCTGAAAAGCTTAATACTTACAGAACCCCTATATATACCGGAAACTAACTATTACTATAGGCTGCATGGGAATAACTCATATTTGCAGTTGGATAACGTTGTAGATAGAGAAGTGAAAACTGTATTAGGATGTTTTTTTTATAAGTGTAGGAAGAAAAATTTACTTAATAGCTTGTGCCCTAGTCCTCAGAATTGGAAGAGTGAGTTTTTAACACGAATTGAAAACATGTCACTTCAAAAATTCTGGTTGTTTTCTATGACACCATTAAACTTGTTTTATCAGTTAAGACAATCGTTTAATGATCGAAAGTAAGAATTACAGGAATCATGGAATCAGTTGGGAAAAGGCGAAATCAACTTTAATAATTAAATATAATAATTAACTAAGGATGTTATAAATGAAAATTGAGATTAATGTTGATGATAAAACGATTAACATTTATAGAGCAATAATAATTTTCTTATCTATAGTCATTTTTGGGTATTTTCTCAAGCTTAATGGCTTTACGCCCTATTGGAATGACGAATTCTATTACAGCTTTATTAGTGGTGGCGATGCTAAGTTAGGCAGCATTTATGATATTATCCGTTCACAACATTATTTATATTTTAATTGGACAGGCAGAATACTCATACATGGTATAGTTCAAATTTTTTTACTGGTGGGCAAAGATTATTTTAATATTTTCAATTCGATTTTTATTTTGTTTTTAATATATTTAGTATGTTCTTTTGTTCGGGTTAGAAAATTTAATAATAAAGAGGATTTGCGGGATTTTATTATCGTAACTCTACTTTTATGGTTTCTGATGCCTGTAATGGGGCAAACAACATTCTGGCTTGCAGGATCTATCAACTACTTATGGTCTACGGTATTTGTCTTGGTATTCCTGTTGCCTTATAGATATTTGCTGGAAGATAAATATATCATTAGAAATAACATAGCGAGCGTTGTAGTAATGTTCTTCTTAGGTTTACTGGCAGGCTGGTCGCAAGAAAATGCTGCTGTTACAGCAGTTGTATTTGTAGGTAGTGCTTTTATATTTATAATCTACAAGCACAAAAAAATTCCGTATTGGTTTATAAGTGGAAGTATGGGTCTTATTATTGGGGCTATATTTCTTCTTCTGGCTCCTGGTAATGGGGTAAGAAAAGAAAAAATGTATTTCGATTTAAGCTTAAGGGACCAGATTCATGGCTTTATTCAATCAATGAAATATATTGTGCTTCACGAACAGTTATCCTTATTTATTTTGTTTTTAGTAATGTTTATTTATGTTTTGTTTACAAAAGCTGAATCAAAAACAAAAAATATTAGCTTAACTCTGTTACTTTTCCTATCAGGGTTTACCTCGTATCTTGCAATGATTGCTTCTCCTGAGTTTCCAACTCGGGCTACGTTTATAGGCGCAATCTTTATAGTTATTTCAATAATGGTATTATCTTCCTGCATTAATCAAAAGTTTCTAGTTGCTATAATGATAGTCGCTATAATTCCATTCTTTCTATCAGTTACTAATCTTTATAATGATATGCAGACAGTAGGACATGAAAATGCTCTAAGAGAGAAAGTAGTCGCAGAAAGTATAGAGACTGGGAATTATGATGTGCGACTTCCCAAATATTCTGTAGAAGGGAGTGACAGAGTATTTATTTTTGATATCACTATGAATCCTAAATATACATCTAATGAGCATTTTGCAAAATTTTACGGCTTGGATTCAGTTGTGATTGACACCCCTGTATTAGTTGTTGAACTGAAGGAGCCCGTTATCAATCAGTATCAATTATATTATGATACCGGTAAAGGATACAACGAGTCAGACACTTCCTACGCAGGGATTTATAACCAAACAGACGGAAAAAGACTCTATTTTAAACTTCCTAATAAGCCTATTTATAGATTCAGATTTGATCCCGGGATTCATGCAAATGAAAAAATTGAAATTTCAAAAATTACTATTCAAAATAAAAATATAATAAAAAATTACGATAGTGCCCAATTACAAGAAATGCTAATTCCACAACATGATATTTACTCAGTGACAAATAAGGTGGATTATCTGGAATTGATCACTAGCGGTAGTGATCCGCAACTTGAATTTGTTAATGATTATACGGATAAGGGTACGGGAATCACTATCGATTTTGCTGGTGAGCTTTCAGAAGAAATTCAAATTTTTTACGATTTAGGAAAAGGGTTTAATGAAAATAACTCAGTTAAAGTTGATATGAATGACGATAATAAACTAGTTACTAAATTGCCCGCCAAAAATATACACAATCTTAGAATCGACTTGGGGAATAAACAGGATGTTGTTATAGGAATAAAAACAATTAGTATTGAAGCTGGGAAGACGATAGAAATCAAAGATCTCTTTGGAAAAACCTCCTCTTTGATTCAGTTGGAAAAGTCAGAGGTTAAAGATGATATCGATTACTTTACAACAAAAGGAAACGACCCATCGTTCCAAATTAATGATTTGGAATCGATACTTGCGAGTGAATAAGTATTAGTTCTGATCTATAAATAAGTGAAGAGGATGAAAAAGGCATGGAGTTTAAGTTGTCACTTATAGTTCCTATGTACAATGAAGAGGCTAATATCGATACTTTTTATAGAAGTATCACAAGTACTATGTTGAAGAATTCATATAACTTCGAAATTATATGTATAAATGATGGGAGTAAAGACAATACTCTATTGCTGCTTAGAGAACTGGCACACAATGACGAACGAATCAAGGTAATCGATTTATCGAGGAACTTTGGCAAAGAGGTTGCAATGTCTGCAGGTCTAAAATATGCTTCAGGAGATGCAATTATTCCAATTGATGCTGACTTGCAAGATCCTCCTGATGTTATTCCACTATTAGTGAATAAGTGGACTGAGGGATATGATGTTGTGTATGCAACACGCACTAAGCGAGAAGGCGAAACTGCACTTAAAAAAATGACTGCACACATGTTCTATAGAGTCATAGCTAAGCTAACAAGAATCGACATCCCTGAGGATACAGGTGATTTTCGGCTTATGTCTAGGCAAGTTGTCGACGCTTTGAACCAACTACCTGAGCATCATCGATTTATGAAAGGACTTTTCAGTTGGGTGGGCTATAAACAAACTAGTATTACTTACGAACGAGAGGCTCGATTCGCTGGGAAAACTAGTTTTAATTACTGGAAGTTGTGGAACTTTGCAATTGAAGGTATTACCTCATTCAGCTTTGCACCGTTGCAATTTTCTTCCTACCTAGGATTTTTTGTATCAATCACTTCTTTTATCTACATGATTTATCTCATTTTTAATACTATCTTTTTTGGTAATCCAGTTGCAGGTTATCCTTCTCTAATGGTGGCTATATTGTTCTTTGGAGGTATACAATTAATTACGTTAGGAATTATTGGAGAGTATATAGGAAGAATCTATAATGAAACTAAAAGACGACCCCTATTTCTTGTTAGAGAAGAAATAAATATCCCATCTTCATCAGTTTCTAGGAAAAATTAGTATGACAGTTATGGGCTGGTTAAAAGAGAAGTTTTACGAGAACATTACGTTTTTTAAGTTTATCTTGGTGGGTGTCTTAAACACCTTGGTTGGATTAGGTTCGATATTTATCCTATTTAATACTTTGCATTTTAACTATTGGGTATCAACCAGTTTGGGGAATATTATCGGAATTATTTGCAGTTATGTATTAAATAAAAACTTTACTTTTCAATCTAAAAAAAGTACAAATAAAACAGTTTGGAGATTTTTCTTAATTTCATTACTCTGCTACCTAATTTCATATTATCTTGGTCATATATTGAATATGCTCATGGATGATGCTGGATTGCTGGAAAAGAGTAAACTTACTGAAAATGTTTCTATTTTAGTAGCATCAGCTCTTTATACAATATCTAACTATGTAGGTCACAAATATTATACATTTCGCAAGAGTTAAGAGGCTTATATTAATAATGAAGCACTTCGACAAATGTAGTGAATAGTATAAGAATAATTAAAAAATATCTGGGGGTAAAATTAATTATGAAATTACTCGTTACCGGTGGGGCCGGCTTTATCGGCAGCAACTTCGTAATATACATGCTGCAGCAGCATCCGGAATACAAGATCGTCAACGTGGATGCACTGACGTATGCGGGGAACCTGGAGAATTTGAAGTCTGTAGAAGGCAACCCGAATTATACATTTGCCAAAGCTGACATTACGGATGTGCAGGCGATGGATGCGCTGTTCAGCCAGGGTGTTGACGTTGTGGTCAATTTCGCGGCGGAATCGCATGTGGACCGGAGTATTTTGGAGCCGGATGTGTTTGTGAAGACGAATGTGTTG
>NZ_LN831199.1:10753-20131 GCF_001368795.1 Paenibacillus ihuae | reverse complement strand
ACGAATGTGTTGGGTACGCAGGTGCTTTTGGATGCAGCAAAAAAATACAGCGTAACGAAGTTCGTTCAGGTTTCTACGGATGAAGTATACGGAACACTGGGCGCGACTGGTCTCTTCACCGAAGAAACGCCGTTAACTCCGAACAGCCCTTATTCCGCGAGCAAAGCGGGTGGGGATTTGCTGGTGCGTGCTTACCATGAAACCTTTGGCTTGCCGGTTAATATTACACGCTGTTCCAATAACTATGGCCCGTATCAATTCCCGGAGAAGCTGATTCCGCTGATGATCTCGCGTGCGCTTGCTGATCAGGCGCTGCCGGTGTATGGCGATGGAATGAACATCCGTGACTGGCTGTATGTTGAAGACCACTGCAGTGCAATTGATCTGGTTATTCATGAAGGGGTAAACGGCGAAGTCTATAACATTGGCGGCAATAACGAGCGCACCAATGTGCATATTGTAAACACAGTGCTTCAGGAGCTGGGTAAACCAGATTCACTGATTACCTATGTTCAGGACCGTCCTGGTCATGACCGCCGCTACGGCATTGATCCAACCAAGATTACAAACCAACTGGGCTGGAAGCCGAAGCATACGTTTGAAACGGGGATTAAAGAAACGATACAGTGGTACTTGAATAACAAGGAATGGTGGACCCGTATCCAGTCCGGAGAATACCAGAAGTATGCCGCGCTCCAATACGGCAGCCGCTTGGGGGATTCGCTGTAATGTCTAACATGAGAGTACTTGTTACAGGTTCAGCCGGCCAGCTGGGGCAGGACCTGGTGCTGCTGTTGCAAAAGCAGGGATATGAGGTGCTTGGCTGCGACCGTCAGGAAATGGACATTACGGATCTGGATCAGTGTATAGAGATCATCTCCGGCTTCCGTCCGGATGCAGTCTTTCATTGCGCTGCCCATACTGCTGTGGATGCGGCGGAGACTGATATTGATGCAGCTTATGTGATCAATGCTACCGGTAGCCGGAATGTAGCCCTTGCTGCCGAAAGAGCAGGAGCTAAGCTGGTGTACATTAGTACGGATTATGTTTTTGATGGCATGGGCACCCAGCCTTATCATGAATATGATAATACCGATCCTAAGAGCATTTACGGCAAGTCGAAACGGGCTGGAGAAATTCTGGTGCAGTCCCTTTCTTCTAAGTTTTTCATTGTCCGCACCTCTTGGGTATATGGTAAGTATGGTAACAACTTCGTGAAAACAATGCTGAAGCTGGGGCGGGAAAAGCCGCTGCTGCAAGTGGTGAATGACCAAACAGGCTCTCCGACCTATACAGTAGATTTGGCTAACTTCCTGCTGGAGCTGATCCAGACTGAAAAGTATGGTGTGTACCACGCTTCTAATAGTGGGTTTTGCACATGGTATGAGTTTACACAAGCGATTTTCGAAGAGGCCGAAGATATTCTCGGTCTTAAGTTTACTGCTAAGCTTGAACCTTGTGGTACCGAGCAGTTCCCACGTCCGGCTCCGCGCCCGCGGTATTCGGTGATGGAGCATTTGTCTATCCGTACAAATGAATTTGAGGACATTCGCCATTGGCGAGAGGGGTTAAGAGAGTTTTTATATGAGATATTAGAAAAATAAAAAATGAATTTCTAAAAATATTCATTGCCCGAAAGAACATATACTACTTATCTTTCGGGCTTTTTATGATGTTTGGAGGAGTAATTTTGAATAATGTGGATGGAAAACGATTAGTTGGTTTAGATTCATTAAGAGGTATTGCAGCAACTATGATTATTTTCTTTCATGTTCTATATTTAGGAGGGTATGCTGAGAAAACAATATTAACACCAGTGGTATCTAAACTGGATATAGGAGTCCGTTTATTTTACGCATTGAGCGCATTCTCTTTATTTTATGGCTATGAAATGAAGATTGATAAGAACGGCGCAATCAAAGACTTCTATGTGGGACGATTTTTTAGAATTGCTCCTCTATTCTATTTATGTATAGTTTTTTATTTCTTCGCTTTGCCTCTGTTATTTAATGCTAATGTAGCAAAAACTGAGATTATAGCAGATATTTCCTTTATTTTTGGTTTATTACCAGGTAAACAAGAGAGCATTGTATGGGCTGGATGGTCGATTGGTGTTGAATGGATATTTTACTTTATATTCCCATTAATTGTGATATTAAATAGGTCATTGACGAATACCATAATTATATTTGTCATATCGGCATTTGTATTTTATCGGTTTAACTTCTTTGGTAATGAGCTGAAAAAAATATCCGAATCTGCTTTTGATTTAAATTTTTTTAATCAGTTTATGTTTTTTTCGGCAGGAATAGTTAGCTATAACCTTTATAAAGCGATAGATTTTAATAAGAAGAGTTTTCGCGTGGTTTTTCCAATAGTAAGCATTCCATTTTTATGGTTATACTTTTTTACTGATATGATTAATAATAGATTTGGTGATGTTTTGATAGCCGTATGTTTTATCTTTTTGATACTATATTTCTCATGTTTTCCACCAAGAGTGTTTACTAATTGGTTTTTTATTTCTATTGGCTTAAGCAGTTTTGGCTTGTATTTAATACATCCAATAGTGCTGATATTATACATGCAGACAGGTTTTTTACAGTGGATTCACTTCTCTGAGCATGAAAGTATATCTTATATATTAACATTTATTCTTACATTTATATTGACATTCCTATTAGCCTACTGCTCATATCATTATTATGAGAGACCTCTAATGAAATTTGGGAAAAGTATTCTTAGTAAAAATGTTAACTCTAAATAATATGAAGATACTCTGACCCTATAAGAAATACTGAAATTCTAGTACTTAAAACCATATTGAAAATCATAAATTCATATTTGTTAGCTTACCAATCAGTTATGGCTTATTTTATGTGAAATAGCAAATATAAATCAGCGTGACAGCATCAGAACTGCTAGTTTCTAAGATATAGTATTTAAACAGCATAGTTTGATTGTGTTATAATAATTGTCGATAGATTACTATATTTGTCAGGAGCGTAGTGCAGTGAATGTAGATGTTAGTATATTAATCCTCAATTACAACACATGCCGCCTGACGCTGGACTGCATAAGGTCGGTTTATGAATCGGATACGAACTATTCCTATGAGATTATTTTGATAGACAATCATTCCCATGATGATTCGGTAGAGAAGATCAGCGCAGAGTTTCCGGATGTGCTGCTGATTGCCAATTCAGAGAATGTCGGATTCGCCCGGGGCAACAACCAGGGGATGGAGGTTGCTTCAGGACGTTACGTGCTGCTGCTTAATTCCGATACGGTGATTCGCCGGGATACACTGGAGACCATGGTTTCCTTCATGGACAGCCGTCCGGATCTCGGGGCTTCGGGCTGTAAGGTGATTTTACCGGATGGTTCGCTGGACAAAGCCTGCAAGAGAGGATTCCCGACGCCTTCCGCATCGTTCTATTATGCTTTTGGTTTCAGCAAGCTGTTTCCGGACAAACCCAAATTTAATGGATATCAGTTAGGCTACTTAGATCCGGATCAGGCTTACCCCGTTGATTGTTTAGTCGGGGCATTCATGCTGCTCCGGCGGAAGACGATTGACCAGGTGGGCGGGCTGGATGAAGAGTTTTTTATGTACGGTGAAGATTTGGACTGGTGCTACCGGATTAAAGAAGCCGGCTGGGGAATCTACTACTATCCGCAGACATCGATCATTCATCTGAAGGGCGGCAGTGCGCGGCGCAGGCCGTTTAAGATCGTGTATGAGTTTCATAGAGCGATGATATTATTTCACCGCAAGCATTATAGCAGGCAATACAACAGTATAATTAATGGAACGGTATATGCCGGAGTGGGTGTGAAATTTATGTTGTCGCTGCTGCGTAATGCGCTGATTATCCCGCGTGCGGTACCTTCTCCAGCACAGAGCTTAACGGTTTCCGGAGAAGCCGGACCACAGATTGAATCGAAGGCTGAGGTGAGATTATGATCCGCCGTAATCAGAAGTTTTTGACCCAGCTGTATATGGTTACCGACTTTCTGGTGATTCAGCTGTCTTTTCTGGCAGCGTGGTGGCTGAAGTTTAAGAGCGGTTTGCTGGAGTCCTACAATACACTTCCGGTAGAATCGTATGCTTATTGGAGCATAATGTACGCCGTGATTGCTGTGTTTATCGGGATCGTGTTGTCTCTATATCTGCCGAAGCGCAAGAAGCGTTTTGTCGACGAATTCCTCAAAATTTTTCAAGTGCATGTGATGGCAATCTTCATCCTGCTTGGCGTGATGTTCTTCCTGAAGGAAATTAATATTTCCCGTCAATATCTGGCCATTTATATGGGCTTCAATATTTTATCCATCATGCTGTACCGTTATGTGCTGAAGTCAATGTTGAAATCGCTGCGGGAAAAAGGCTACAACCGCCAGTTTGTCCTGATTATAGGGGCCGGTACTCTGGGTAAAAGATTTTATAATAATCTCGTGCAATACCCGGAGCTGGGATATGAGACGATCGGATTCCTGGATGACTACCATAAATGGGACGGTATCGAAGAACAGCGCTTTAAGCCGATTCTGGGTACGGTCGATGAGCTTCCAGGAATGCTTGAGATGCTTCCAGTGGACGAGGTGATCCTGGCGCTTCCGCTGGATGCCCACTCCAAATATCCGGCCATTATTGCCGCCTGCGAAAAAGCGGGTGTGCGGACGCTGATTATTCCCGATTTCTTCGACTACCTGCCGGCCCGTCCTTACTTTGACAATTTTGCCGGAATGCCAATGATCAATGTGCGTGACATCCCGCTGGATATGACTGGTAACAAGCTGGCTAAGCGGGCGTTCGATATTGTGTTCTCGCTGTTCGCCCTAGTTATGATGTCTCCTGTAATGCTTATTGTAGCACTGGGTGTGCGGGTTACCTCACCTGGACCGGTTATCTTCAAGCAGGAGCGGGTAGGGCTCAACCGGCGAAACTTTATGATGTATAAATTTCGTTCGATGAAGATGCAGACGGATGGGGAAGAGGATACCGGTTGGAGCACGAAGGAGGATCCCCGCCGCACCCGGTTCGGAACCTTTATCCGCCGGACCAACCTGGATGAGCTGCCGCAGTTCTTTAATGTGCTGCTGGGGCAGATGAGTGTGGTAGGCCCGCGGCCCGAACGTCCGTTTTATGTAGAGCAGTTCCGTGATGAGATCCCGAAATATATGGTCAAGCATCATGTGCGCCCGGGAATTACCGGCTGGGCACAGAGCAACGGCCTGCGCGGCGATACCTCGATTGAAGAGCGGATCAAGCATGATATTTTCTATATTGAAAACTGGTCGCTGCTGTTTGATATCCGGATTATTGTCAGAACGATCCGCAACGGCTTCAAAAATGCCTATTAATTTTATATCTTCCATAGAAACGGTTGCCATCCTTCTATAAGGCTACAGCCGTTTTTGCTTTTTCTACACTACACCCGGCAAAGGAAACCCACTATTATGGATAAAAGAAAGCTAACAGCGTCAGTCATCATGGTTGCTGCACTTATACTTTTACTCGTGATTACCCTATGGCCCAAGGAAGAAGAACCGGCAACCGGCTTTACAGCATACCGGATCATTGCCCATGCGATGGGCGGGATTAACGGTCATACGTATACGAATACTCTCGATGCTTTTGTTGCCAATTATGAGCAGGGTAGCCGGCTGTTTGAAACGGATTTACTGCTTACAACAGACAATAAGCTGATTGCCCGTCATGAGTGGACAGGAAATATGAGTAAGCTGCTGGGTCAGCTTGATGTGCTTCCTGCCGCCAAACAAGGGACGGTGCTTAGTTATAATGAGGTTATGGATAGTCCGATCCTTGAACTGTATTCCCCGCTCGACATCGACAAGATTATGGATCTGATGATTGCCTACCCGGATGCTTATATTGTAACGGATACAAAGGAGCATGATCCCGAGCTGGTAACCAGGCAGTTTACGCTCATTGTTGAAGCTGCTAAGCGGAAAGATCCTTCGCTGCTGGAACGGATTGTTCCGCAAATTTACAGCCGCGATATGCTGGACGTAGTAAATAAGGTATATGCTTTCCCGGAGGTGATCTATACCCTGTATCAATCCCAGGATAGTGATGAGCAGGTGCTTGACTTCGTTAAAGATACTGGGGTGGGGATTACGATGCCGGTCACCAGAGCCACCAAGAGCTTTGTCCAGAAGCTGAAACGGGCCGGAGCCCGCGTTTATGTGCATACGCTCAACGATGAACAGGAGATTACGAAGCTGTCCCGGATGGGAGTGGACGGATTTTATACCGATTTTGTTTCAGAGGATGACTTGGACGGAATTCGCGGATTACGCTAAAGGATCCAAAAAAACACGAAAAAATGTTCGTATTTTTCTCTGCTTTAAATTGACACTCCCCTTTGTGCTGGCATAGACTAGAGTTACGGTTTTTGCGGTGGCGGGAGTGTTTTTGACTTGGCATAAATAACCTGTGACGATGCTCTGTGTAACGCAGGGGATGTTTAGATAAATTGGTGAGGATGGACGATGGATGAATGAAATGCGGCAATTCATACAGCCGTGGCGGCATGTATTCAAGCTGGACCCGGACCGTGAGCTCGGTGACCAGGAGCTGGAAGCCATTTGCTGTTCCGGTACCGATGCCATTCTCGTAGGCGGGTCCACAGGCGTTACTTATGAGAATACCACCCGGCTGCTCGCCAGAGTGCGGCAGTATGAGCTTCCCTGTGCACTGGAGGTTTCGGAGCTGGAAGCGGCCGTGCCGGGATTTGATTTATATATGATTCCTATGGTACTGAATACTTCTGACACGGACTGGATTCTCGGTCACCACCGCAAGGCGATAGAGTGCTTTGGCAGCCTGATCCCGTGGGAGTTGCTGCTGACAGAAGGGTACATCGTCTTGCATGAGGACTCAGCTGTAGCCCGTCTTACAGGCGCAGACAGCCGCTTAAGCACTCGTGGGGCTGCGGCCTATGCGCAGATCGCGGACAAGCTGATGCAGCTGCCGGTCGTTTACCTCGAATACAGCGGGACGTTCGGCAATATGGAGACGGTGCGGGAAGTTAGGGAGACGGTGGAGAACAGCCAGCTTTTTTACGGAGGCGGAATTACCGGCGAGGCTGAGGCGGAGCAGGCGGCTGCCCTTTGCGATACCGTCGTTGTAGGCAATATTATTTACCGAGATGTGCAGCAGGCGCTGCTCACCGTGCAGGCTGTTAAGCAGACACCGAAGATTCAATTGGATTAGCTATATCAAGCTTATATTGGAAAGGAGCATGTCACACATGCAACTTATTAACATACAGGACGCCGTAAGCCGGCTGAATCCTCCACAGCGCCAGGCTGTAGAAACCACCGAAGGACCACTCTTGATTATGGCCGGAGCGGGCAGCGGTAAGACGCGCGTGCTTACCCACCGTATTGCCTGGCTGATTGCGAACCGCAAAGCGCCGCCTTGGGCGATCCTGGCGATTACCTTTACGAATAAAGCGGCCCGCGAAATGCAGGAGCGTGTCTCCAAGCTGGTCGGCCCGGAGGGGCGGGATATCTGGGTATCCACCTTCCACTCGATGTGTGTGCGGATTCTGCGCAAGGATATTGAACGGATCGGGTTCACCTCTAATTTTTCCATTCTCGATTCTACGGACCAATTGTCTGTTATCCGCAACTGCATGAAGGATCTGAATATCGACACCAAGAAGTTTGAGCCCAAAGCGGTGCAGGCAGTAATCAGTACGAACAAGAATGAACTGATCACTCCGGCGCAGTATGAGCAGAAGATCGGCGATTATTTTGAAGGGCTTGTCGCTAAGGTGTATACAAAGTATCAGCAGCGGCTGAGAAGCAATAACTCGCTTGATTTTGACGACTTGATTATGAAGACGATTCAATTATTCAAGGAAGTGCCTGAGGTGCTTGATTTTTACCAGAAGAAATTCAAGTACATTCATGTCGATGAGTATCAGGATACGAACCGGGCGCAGTACATGCTCTGCCGCATGCTTGCGGACAGCCATCACCGGATTTGCGTCGTCGGCGACAGCGACCAGTCCATCTACCGCTGGCGCGGAGCAGATATTACCAATATTCTAAACTTTGAAGAGGATTACCCGGAGGCCAAAACCATTCTGCTGGAGCAGAACTACCGCTCGACCTCCAATATTCTGAACGCTGCCAATGGCGTTATAGCGCTGAACACCGGCCGTAAGCCGAAGAAGCTGTGGACGGATTCGGACGAAGGCCCGAAGATCAAAGTGTTCCGCGGGGATTCCGAGCATGATGAGGGATATTTTGTTACCGGTGAAATCAGCAAGAACGTTAAGCAGGGGCAGGCCTATCAGAACCATGCGATTCTGTACCGTACCAATGCCCAGTCCCGTGTAATAGAAGAAATTCTGATCAAATCCGATATTCCGTATCAGATCGTCGGCGGGATTAAGTTCTATGACCGTAAAGAAATCAAAGACCTCCTGGCTTATCTGCGTCTCTTGTCCAATCCCGATGATGATATCAGCTTAGCGCGGATTATCAATGTGCCTAAGCGCGGTCTGGGAGATACGACAATCGGCAAGCTTGCTGTTGCGGCAGCAGAACGCGGTGTATCGATATACCGGGTGCTGCAGACGGTGGACGATCTCGGCTTTGCCGGCCGGACGCGGAATGCACTGGTGGAGTTTTACGATATGATCGAAGCGCTGCACCGGATGGTAGAGTTCCTGTCGGTGACCGAGCTGACCGAGAAAATTCTGGAGCTGTCTCAGTACCGGCTGGAGCTGCAAAATGAGAATACACTCGAATCCCGCTCCCGCCTGGAGAATATTGATGAATTCCTGTCGGTTACGATGGAGTTTGAGAAAAATAATGAAGACAAGTCCCTGGTCTCCTTCCTTACCGATCTGGCGCTGATTGCGGATATCGACAGTGTGAATGATGAAGAGGAACGCAGCGATGCTGTTGTCCTGATGACGATGCACAGCGCGAAGGGGCTGGAGTTCCCGACAGTCTTCATCATCGGGATGGAGGAAGGGGTATTCCCGCACAGCCGTGCTTTCCAGGACAATGATGAATTGGAAGAGGAACGCCGGCTGGCTTATGTAGGCATTACACGTGCGGAGAAGCAGCTGTTCCTCAGCTGCGCAAGAATGCGCACGCTGTTCGGACGGACGACCGCCAATGCGCCGTCCCGCTTCCTGGAGGAGATTCCGGAGGAGCTGAAGGAAGATACGGTTAAGGAATCGGACCGCTTCCGGCGCGGTGGCGCGGAGGTTGGCGGTGCCTATGGCGGCCGCGGCTTCGGCGGCGGCGGCCGGGGGAACTTCGGCAGCCGTACAGGCGCTGCCGGGAATGCGCCGGCAGGCGGCGGGGCAGCCGGCTTTGGCGGCAGTA
>NZ_LN831199.1:0-10462 GCF_001368795.1 Paenibacillus ihuae | reverse complement strand
GCGGCGCCCGGTGACTACAAGGCGGGCGACAAGGTTGCCCACGGCAAATGGGGCACAGGCACCATTGTGTCCGTCAAGGGCAGCGGCAACGATACGGAGCTGCAGATCGCTTTTCCGGCACCGGTGGGTGTGAAGCGGCTGCTTGCCGGATTTGCCCCGATTACCAAGGTCGAATAATCCGGCCAGGGATAGCGAATGCATTTTTAGAATATAAAGAGTAGTAGATGTGTCATTCACATGCTATAGAACGTGAACTTAAGAATGTGATCTAGCTCCACTACTTCATTCTTAAGTTCATCTTGTAGATATTATCCTTATGACGGAGGGATGCGCCCGGATGGACGTTATGCATACCATGGAAGAGCTCGTGGCAGAGCTGAATCAGTACAATTACCACTATTACACCTTGGATGCGCCGCAGATCAGCGACAAGGAATATGATGTGCTCTATGATAAGCTGGTTCAGCTTGAAGCGGAGAGCGGCATTGTGCTCCCTGATTCTCCGACCCAGCGTGTTGGAGGCGAGCTGCTGAAGGGATTTACTCCCCACCGACATCTTGCACCTTTATGGAGCCTGGATAAGGCGCAGAACATCGAGCAGCTGCGGAGCTGGAATGCCCGGGTGCTCAAGCTGGTGAACGATTATAATACGAAGAATCCTCAGACACCGCTGCCGGAGCCTTGCTATGCGGTAGAACTGAAATTCGACGGGTTGACCCTTAACCTGACCTATCGTGATGGTGTGCTTGTACAGGCTGCAACCAGAGGTAACGGGGTAACGGGTGAAGGAATTCTCGCTCAGGTGAAGACCATCAAATCGGTTCCGCTCACCATTCCCTTCAAGGAAGGCCTGATTGAAGTCCAGGGTGAAGGGATCATGAATCTGTCTGTACTGGCTGACTACAATACCCGTGCAGCCGAGCCGCTGAAGAATGCCCGTAACGGAGCCGCAGGTGCACTGCGCAACCTGAACCCGAAGACTACAGCTGACCGCAGGCTGAATGCTTTCTTTTATAATGTGGGTTATGCCGAAGGGGTGCAGTTTGCCGATCATCAGGAGATGATGGCTTTCCTGCGGAACAACCGTTTCAAAGTGAACCCATACCTCACCTATTTCGATCAGTTCGATGAGGTTACCGAGCAGCTGGCCGAGATTGAAACAAGCCGTTCCGGCCTTGATTATCTGATCGATGGGGCGGTCATCAAGGTGACCGACTTCCGGATTCGCGAGGCGCTGGGCTACACGGACAAGTTTCCGCGCTGGGCAGTGGCTTACAAGTTCGAGGCGGAAGAAACGACAACCATTTTGGAGTCGGTCAGCTGGAATGTAGGCCGTACCGGCAAAGTCACTCCGCTGGCGCGTGTAGAAGCAGTCGAGCTGGCTGGTGTTACCGTCCAGAACTGTACACTCAACAATGTAGGAGATATTGAACGCAAGAACCTTAAATATGCGCTGGGAACCCGGGTCTTCATCCGCCGCTCCAATGATGTCATACCGGAAATTCTCGGCAAGGTAACTGATGAAAGCGACGGCGGGGAGATCATCTTCCCGGATAACTGTCCTGCCTGCGGGTTCCCGCTGGAAATGCGCGGAGCTCATCTGTTCTGCAACAACAAGCTGGACTGCAAGCCGCAGATTATCAGCCGGATTACCCATTTCGCTTCCCGCGATGCGATGGATATTGAGACGTTCAGCGAGAAGACTGCCGGCCAGCTGCATGAAGAACTGGGCGTGCGTGAGCCGGCCGATTTATATGAATTGACCTTCGAGCAGCTGGTGAAGCTGGACCGCTTCGGGGAGAAAAAGGCGGATAATCTGATCAAAGCGCTGGAGGAGAGCAAGGGGCGTGATCTTGCTTCATTCCTGTACGCTCTGGGTATCCCGAATACCGGCAAAGCGACAACCCGGATGCTGGCCGAGCACTACCGCAGTCTGGAAGCAGTAATGAACGCAACAGCAGAGGAGCTGGCGGGTCTGCCTGATATCGGCGGAATTGTGGCTGAGAGCATCGTAAGCTTCTTTGCGGATCCGTTTGTGGCCACCAGTATCAACCGTATGCTGAACCTGGGCGTAGAGGCCAAGGCTCCTGAAGCCCCGCGCCAGGTCAATACTAACTCCTTCTTCAGCGGCAAAACGGTCGTCTTAACCGGTTCACTGCAGAAACTGACCCGGGAGGAAGCGGCGGAACGTCTGGAGGCGCTGGGGGCCAAGGTGTCCGGAAGTGTCTCCAAAAAGACGGACCTGGTCATTGCCGGGGAAAAGGCGGGCAGCAAGCTGGCCAAGGCACAGCAGCTCGGTATTCAAGTTATTGAGGATGAAGAGGAACTGATCCGGCTGCTTGAAATGTAAGCTGGCCAGATTAATGAGCATACAAATACAAGAACAGAGTCCTGTGATCGATTCGCTTTGCGGCGAAAGGTTACAGGGCTTTTTCAACGTTGCAGCAATATATGAACAACTGATAATTTAATATAACCCATTACTTATTTTGACAATTCGTTAACCTTTCCAAGGTAAGCTTGGTTAAGAATCATTATAACCAGGAAGGGGTATACAATGAAGAAGCTTATGAAGGGCATCGTTTTTGGAGGATTGGCTGCAGCTGTAGTTTCGGGGGCAACCCTCGCCGGAGCAGCACAAAGCACAACTAAAGCAGGGGGAACGGCCAAAGCCCAGTCTCAAAACCTCATCGTTCTGATTGGCGACGGTATGGGTCCGGCACAAGTTTCTGCGGCAAGATATTTTCAGCAATACACCAAGGGTGTCAATCATCTGAACATCGATCCATATTATGTAGGACAAGCAACTACATATGCAGACCGTGGAGAGGACGGCGGGAAAGTCGTTTCGGGGATCGTCACAGACTCTGCTTCAGCCGGTACTGCATTTGCTACAGGCCATAAAACATATAATGCGGGGATCAGTGTATCCAACGAGGATGTAGCTAAACCGTTTGCCTCCATCATTGAAGCTGCCGAGAGCAGCGGCAAGGCAACCGGGCTTGTAACCACGGCTCGCATCACTCATGCCACACCAGCCGTTTACGCCTCCCATGTCCGCAGCCGCGATAATGAATCGGCGATTGCCTCGCAGTATCTGGAGAGCGGCGTAGATGTCCTCATGGGCGGCGGTAAGCAGTTTTTTGTAACCAAGGATGAGAAGGGCAAACGTACGGACAAGAACCTCCTCCCTGATTTTAAAGCCAAAGGATACACTGTGGTCGAGAATACTTCTGCCTTAAATGCGCTCACCTCTAAAAATACCAAGGTTCTGGGCCTGTTCGGCAACTCGCATGTTGCCTATGTTCCGGATCGGACTGCGGAAATCCCGAGTCTCGCGGCAATGACCTCCAAAGCGCTGAGTATTTTGTCCACGGATAAAGACGGCTTTGTCATGATGATTGAAGGCGGTCGTATCGACCATTCCGGTCATGCTAACGATCTTCCAACACTTGTTCAGGAGACACTTGACTTTGATGCCGCATTTAAGACGGCGATTGAATTTGCGAAGAAAAACGGCAATACTTCCGTGGTAGTCACAGCAGACCATGAAACAGGCGGCCTGTCCCTCTCCCGCGACAATATCTACGAAATCAACATCGATTTGTGGAACAAGCAAAAGCACTCCTCCGAAAGCCTGGCAGCAAGTCTTGAGGCAGCGCAGACACCGGAAGAGATCCGCAGTATCGTAACGGCGAATACATGGATTACAGATCTTTCCGATGAGGAAGTTACCCAGATCATGAATGGCGACGGCTCCTCTTATAAACGTGAAGGCGCGTATAATGCGGTGATTTCCAAGCGTCTCCTGGTAGGCTGGTCCGGTCATGGGCACTCCGCAGTGGATGTCGGAATCTGGGCGTATGGTCCGATCGCAGACAAGGTTAAGGGTCAGGTGGACAACACTCAAATTGCAACAGCGGGTGCAGGCATCCTGGGTCTGAATTTGGAGAAGAGCTCAGCAGAGCTGCAGTCCAAATATGTGTATCCGAAGTTTAAAATCAGCCGCGACAACGAGGTCCTCTATCCGGCCGGGGCACTCGTCAAAGCGCTTGGAGGAACTTATAAAGGGGATACGGCTACTGCGAAGCTAAGCCTTGCGAAGAATACTATTGAGGTTAACCTGACGGACAAAACAGCTAAGCTGAACGGCAAAACAGCAGCTTATACAGTTGATGTTGATAATGGCGTATTGTATCTCCCGCTTAGCGCATTCAGTCAGCTGAAGGGCACAACCTTAACCTGGGATGCTTTGTCCGAACGGATCATATTGAGATAGGAGTGGCCTGGTTGCTCCAAATTCGAGATTTACAGAAACAATTTAAGGTCGACGGAAGAGTTGTACGGATACTGGATATACCAGAGTGGACAGTTGAAAAAGGAGAGCGTGTAGCCATTACCGGACCCAGCGGGTCCGGTAAAAGCACGCTTCTGCATCTGGTTAGCGGAATTCTGCGGGCAGACAGCGGTGAAATAGCGGTGAACGGCCAGCCGCTTCACAGTTTGGCAGAGGCGAAGCGCGATGCCTTCCGAGCCTCCTCTATCGGCTATGTGCTGCAGGACTTTCACCTCATTCCTTCGTTGACAGCCAGGCAGAATGTTGAGATTGCGATGACCTCCCGGCTTTCGCGCAAGGAGAGGAAGCAGGTGGTTGACTATTGGCTGGAGCAGGTGGGACTATCCGATAGAGGACAGCATCTGCCTTCCCAGCTGTCACGCGGCCAGCAGCAGCGGGTTGCGATTGTACGGGCATTGGTTAATCAGCCGCCGCTTCTGCTGGCGGATGAGCCTACAGGCAGCCTGGATTGGGAGACAGCGGATGAGATTTCCTCTCTTTTGCTGGAGCTAAGCGAAGCCCATGGACATACCTTAATCGTTGTAACTCATGACCTCAACATGGCGGACCGCTTTCCGCACTGCCTGAACATTCAGGATATCAATGAAGTGCGCCGGGAGACATCGCCTCAGCAGAGGATTATCCGCGGGAAAAGGGAAGAGGTAACAATATGAGTCTGTTCAGACTAACCCTCCGAAACGTGCTGCACCGGCGGTTCCTGTCTTTGCTTACCGTATGTGCAGTAGCAATTACGGTTGCTTTTATTGTTCTGCTGACTTTGTCCCGCGAGAGTGTAGAGCAGGGCGCCAAAAAAGGCTACGGTCCATTTGATCTTGTTATTGGGGCTGCAGGCAGTGAGACTCAGCTTGTACTAAACACCTTTTACCATATCGGTGCGCCAACCGGAAATATTCCGCTTGCCGTTCTGGATCAGGCGAAGCAGGATAAGTCCGTCGATCAGGCTTTTGCCATGACAACGGGTGACAATTTCAAGGGGTTTCCGATCGTCGGGATGGATTCCGGCTATTTCTTTACCCGCTACGGGGACAGCAAGCTGCAGGAAGGTGTTATGTATACCCGTACCGGTGAAACCATTGTTGGCGCGTATGTCGCCGAGTCTCTGGGACTGAAGGTAGGGGATACCTTTTCGGGTGCGCACGGGCTTGTGCAGGAAGAGGCCCACGAATCAGCAGAAGCGGAACATGGAGAGAATCATGGGGCTGGAGAGCACGATGAAGAACATGATGAAGAACATGCCCATGAGAGCTTCCACTACACCGTAGCAGGCATTCTCCCTGAACTCCATACCCCGGATGACCGTGCCGTATTTACAACCGTGGACTACGCCTGGGCTGTACATGAACTTGCACCTGAGGATCGGGAGATTACAGCGGTGCTGGTCAAACCGGCCAGTCTGTTGGGGGCCCACGATCTGAAGCAGGCACTCGACGGGAGTAATGGTGTTCAGGCGGCTTATACAAGCAAGGCGGTTTCAGATGTGCTGAATGCGGTAGATCAGGGTTCCAGGCTGCTAAGCGTGCTGACGGCTATTTGTGTGCTGCTGGCCGGCATTGCGATTTTGTTGTCTCTGATTGCAGCTGTCGGAGAGCGCACCAAGGATGTAGGACTTTTACGTCTTCTCGGAAAATCCAGGGCTTATGTATGGCTTACATTAACCAGTGAAGGTTTGCTGGTAACGGCTGCCGGACTCATATTCGGTCTGCTGCTCGGCCATCTCGGAGCATACCTGCTGAAGGATGCGTTGTTCGCACAGGCAGGTATCCAGATAGAACCTTATCATTGGACACCGGAGCATTGGCTTATTGCTGCAGGTGCACTCTCCATAGGGTTGCTGTCCTCTCTGGGGCCGGCCTTCCGGATGTACCGGATGCATCCGCTCGCTTTGTTCAAATCATAGGAGGGACACACACTTGATACGATTACAGGGAAGACGGATCCTGACGTCCGCGGCCGTTATCTGTATGCTGCTGCTTCAGGCATGCGGTCAGGATAAGGCAGATGAAGGCAGCGGAGAATCCTTTGCAGCGGTATCGGAAGCTTCGGGCAGCTCTGATATATTGGCCGCTGCTGAGGCGACTGCTGCTCCGCAAGCTTCTGCAGAAGCCTCTCCTGCGGTGGAGAACTCTCCGGAAGTAGAAACTGCGGCTGTCACTTCCAGCCCTGCCGTAGCTGAGGCTCAAGCTGAAGTGCCATCCGAAGGCCCAGCCCCAGCCGCTGAAGACAAGGTGCCAGCTACGTCTAAACCTTCTGCATCTGCAGCGGCTGTTACACAGAAGCCTACCAAGAAGACTGCAGGCTCCATTCCGGGCGCTGCCTCTCCTTCTCCTGTACAAGGTGCTAGTCCGGAAGAGGTTAAGGACGAAGAGAAGAACAGCGCCGAAGCGGAATCAGCGAAAGTCAGCCCCGTCCAGGCCGCCAGCCCGTCTCAGCCCGCTCGGGTATCAAATCCAGCGGCGGCATCCTCCACAGGAAACACGGAGATTGACTGGAACAGTTTTTTCGATGGCAGTGACCAGACCCGCCCCTCAGAGCGTTTCTGGGATCTTACCGGCAGCAAGGTTACGATAAAAGGCTTTATGGGTGAAGTCCTTTCCTTTGAGAAGAACTGGTTTCTGCTCATTCCGGAGCCGGGTGCAGAATGCCCGTTCGATAACGGCGATGAGACCTACTGGAACAAGATTATGATTGTATTTGTGCCTGAAGGCAGCAAGCTCCGCTATACCTCGGGCCCTCTGGAAATTTCGGGACGCCTGGATGTCGGGATCAAGATTGATGAGTCGGGCTACAAAACGATGTTCCGCCTGTACGATGCGTCCTTTAAAAGCTTATAGTACCTAAACTACAAAAGCCTTCTTATCCCTGACGGGAAAGAAGGCTTTTGTAGTTTAACTATAGATGACACTCGCAGCAGTTATACCCTTTTCGCACCGGGCACCCAGGCGTCCTTATCATAACCCCGCTGTTCCCAGTATCCGACATGATCTTCTTCGATTAATTCGATCCGGTTCAGCCATTTGACCGATTTGTAAGCATACATTTGCGGAGTAATTAGGCGTACCGGTCCGCCCAGCTGATTAGGAATGGGCTGGCCGTCATGCATAACCGCGACCATCACGTCCTCCATCCGGGCTTGAGCAAGCGTAAGAGAGTCGGTATAAACACCGTCACCGGAGTAAAATTTGACCGTTGTGGCTTTGTTTTGTACACCGGCCATATCGAGCAGCTTGTAAAGAGGGAGGCCCTCCCATGTGTTTTTATAGACAGACCAGCCGGTGACGCAGTGAAAATCACTAACCTGCACCTCGCGCTGCAGCCTGACGAACTCTTCCCAGTTCCAGGTGAAGGTCTTATCCACCAGACCGTTGATCGTAAACGACCAGTTGGAGTTATCGAAGGCGGGAATGTCCGTTACGGTATACACCCGGAAGTTCCCTTCGGCACCGCCGCCTATCGGCGGGGAGGATTCAGCCAGCGGCACGGGATCGGGGAGCAGGGCATTGGCGTTATTGGCCGCATACTCTGCAGACCCGGGAAGCTGAAACGACTTGCCGATCCACCTCACAAAGGTGGGACCGACCGTTATTGCAAGACCAGCTCCCACTGCAAGCTTAATGAATCCGCGCCGCGTATACACAGGCTGGGGTCCACCGGTAGCCGCAGGACGTTGCTGTCCGCCCGAAGCACCCCCACTCTCACCAGCATCCTGTTCAGGGATGACAGAACGCATCTTAGGTTCCTTCAGCCATTTAACCCTGGTGATGGAGTGATAGATAATGACAGGAAGCCCGATCCAGGTGAGGAGATCATGGACCAAAAGCGCCATATTGGCTGCCCGTGGCCCGGCAAGTCTGAATTGCCACAGCACAATACCGGATACAATCCAGCCGACAAGGAGAAGGAGCACGAAGATTACGTTTGTCTTTTGGGCGGTTTTTCCCTTCAGCCTCTTCCAATGCTTGGCGGCAAGCAGCAAATAATAGATGACCGGAATAAGCAGAACCAGTCCAAAAGCGATATGAGCCCATTTTAGCCACACTCTGCCTTCACCCAGCACTTCACGCCAGAAGCCGCCCACCAGCAGCAGTCCGCTCAAAGCCAGAAACAGCACCAGCCATGCATTCCACATATGAATCGAGACCAGCTTTTTTCCGTACCCTTTGCGGATATTCCCCAACATCTTTTTCAAGCGATATCCCTCCTCGAGCCTCCGGAGCTGTACCGGTTATTTCAAGTTTGAATTAATTGTACCGCAAAAAACAGCGGATGAATAATTTTGCTATTCAGCAGGTATGCCTTCAATAAGAGAATGTGCCAAAAAGCCCATCAATCCCCGGTAACGGAGAATGATGGACCTTATGAAGGAACTTGTTATGAAAAGTCCTGCAGCTATTCAGCCGCCCATTGCTCCAGCTTCTTATCACCAGGCAGCAGGAGCGCAAGCAGACCGAGCAGCGGAAGGAAGCCGCAGGCTACGAACACTGTTGTGATGCCAATCCGGTCAATAAGCTCACCGATTACTACGGAGCCGATACCGCCGAGTCCAAAGGCCAGACCGGTGATAAGCCCTGAGACTGTGCCGATATTGCCAGGGTACAGCATCTGCGCATAGATTACTGTTACCGAAAAGCTGGACAGCAGTACGAAGCCGGAGATTACCAGAAGAACTGCAGCCCAGAAATGATCCACAAAAGGAAGCGCAAGCGCAAACGGCACCGTACCTACCATGGAGATCAGAATAAGATTACGCCGCCCGAAACGGTCAGCAAGCGGGCCGCCAAAAAAGGTACCTACGGCACCGGCTGCCAGATACATAAAGATGTAGACTTGGGCGTCATCCAGCTTCATTCCGTAGTTATCCATTAAGTAGAAAGCATAATATCCGCCGATGGAGGCGCCATACCAGGAACGGACAAAAACGATAAAGACGAGAATAACTGTGGCCATCAGGATGCTTTTACGGCGGGCGGGATCGATTGTGCCTCCTGAGGACTTTTTACGGAACGTGTACCCGGAGTTCAGCATTTCACGGTACCACCTGGCCACATAGGTCTGAACCGCGATTCCGGCAGCGGCGAAAACCGTGAACCCGAGCGCCCCGATCTGTCCGAATGGAATAAACACCCACTTCATGAGCAAGGGTCCTAAGGATTGTCCGGCGTTACCGCCTACCTGGAAGATCGACTGGGAGAGTCCTTTGCGCTGACCTGCCGCCATGTGAGCGACGCGCATCCCTTCCGGGTGGAAGGCTGCCGACCCGAACCCTACGAGCATGACAGAGAAGATTACCAGAGCATAATTGTCTGCAAAAGCTAAAAGGAACACTCCGGCGAACGTACAACACATGCCAAGCGGCAGGAGAATGGGGCGGGGTTTGCGGTCGGCCGCATAGCCGATCACCGGCTGGATCACCGAAGAGGTGATGTTTAGGGCAAAAGCAATCCAGCCTACCTGGCTGAAGGACAGCAGCAGATTATCCTTAAGTGTAGGAAACATCGCCGGAATAAGCGCCTGAACGGAATCATTGAATAAATGAACAAAGCTGACTGCCAGCAGAATCTTGTAAATCGTAGCCTGTTGCAGATTGCGCTGCTCCTTGACTTCCAAAACAGATGAAGGAGTGTCCGCGGGATAGTTACTATTACTGTTCATCTGAACTCCTTTCCAAGCAGATAATAATAGGAATGAATCGGAGGGATTCAATAGATCCTATTTTAGCCACAACCAAAGCGTTATGGAACTCAATTTGTGCCCCGGATAGGCCAAATATACACCAGATTATTATTTTGTAAAAAAAAGTTTGCAAACATCTGCCCAGCATGATATATTATCTCTTGTGCTTATGAGACATCAACGCCAAGTGATTGGCTGAGAGAAAAATAAGTTGACAAGTAATAATGAAACATGATATGATCTAATTCCTGTGCAAGAGACACAATGTTGAAACGCCGGGAGCAAGTTCTTTGAAAACTGAACAAATGGAACGCGTTAATTTTTCAAGATTCATTTAATGAATCGTCAGTTTCAAAATGAGCAATCGCTCTTTCTAGATATTTTCGGTCGGTTATTTTCTCGAAGTGATTCGGGTGAAGTAATCGCTCGAAAAAA
>NZ_LN831198.1:4294709-4295883 GCF_001368795.1 Paenibacillus ihuae | reverse complement strand
AATCAAGTTCTGATTCATGAGGCCCTAGCGGTTGATTGATAAAGACATGATATTCAGCATTTGGCGATGCTGAGACCTGAATATGCATTTACGCTGTAAATGCCCGTTTGGTGGCGATAGCGGAAGGGTTCCACGCGTACCCATCCCGAACACGACCGTTAAGCCTTCCAGCGCCGATGGTACTTGGACCGAAGGGTCCTGGGAGAGTAGGACGCCGCCAAGCACTTAAGACCACTGTTGATCATATCAGCAGTGGTCTTTTGTTCGTTACACGGATTAGTTATACAGGGAATTATGAACTATCTTGGGAGTGGTGTTGTTGATTATTTGGATCAATGGAGCTTTTGGTTCCGGAAAGACACAAACGGCTGCAGAGCTGAACCGTAAAATAGCAAATTCCTTTGTGTTTGATCCGGAGAATGCTGGGGAATATATTAGTAAAAATCTTCCTGAAGGAATGCTAAAAAATGATTTTCAGGATTATCCGCTTTGGCGTGAAATCAATTATGCGATGTTAAAGCACATCGATTCTGAATATAACGGGACGATCATCGTACCCATGACGATTGTAGAACCAGCTTATTTGATGGAACTGACGGGCAGGCTGCAAAATGAAGGAATTGTAGTTCATCATTTCACATTGTGTGCTTCACGGGAGACCCTGTTAAGGCGGTTAAGGAGCCGTGGCGAGAGAGAGGACTCTTGGGCTGCACAGCAGATCGACAGATGCCTTAGCGGGCTGCAACAGGCATTATTCCGACGGCATTTAGATACGGATTCATTAAGCTTAGAAGAAGTCTCTGAGTCCGTGTTGTCATTATTGGAATGGCCTCCTAGTACATAGATAAAAATTAGTAAATAAAGTATTGCTATATTACAGAATAATTGGTATAATATTTTTTGTTGTCACAAACGACATTGATGATATGGCCCGTTGGTCAAGGGGTTAAGACACCTCCCTTTCACGGAGGTAACATGGGTTCGAATCCCATACGGGTCACCATTTTCCTGAATAAAGATTGCTTTTATAAGGGATATGTGATAAGATCATTAAGTTGCTTCTTTCGATGGAGGCTTAGCTCAGCTGGGAGAGCATCTGCCTTACAAGCAGAGGGTCGGGGGTTCGAACCCCTCAGCCTCCACCAGATGAACCATTGAGGAAGACAATACTTTT
>NZ_LN831198.1:4288462-4294587 GCF_001368795.1 Paenibacillus ihuae | reverse complement strand
CAGGGCGCGCCATTATTTTAAATAACATTTAAATTTATGCCGGCGTGGCGGAATGGCAGACGCGCTCGACTCAAAATCGAGTGGGAAACCGTGGAGGTTCGAGTCCTCTCGCCGGTATTATCAGAACAGGCTTACAATTTGCTTTCGGGCGATTTTGTAAGCCTGTTTTTATGTTTATTACAATTACAATGTACCTTTGCCCGACCTCCTGAGTGTACAGACATGGTGGAATGGGGGCTTCTTAGTTTTAGTGCAAGCCCCTTCCTGGTGAAGTGTAGTTTACATGTCAGAACCGTAGAGAACGGATACCTGATATTCATTTAGAAAAGAAATCCATTCCTCCGAAGGCTTCTGATCGGTCACAATGTAATCGACCTTATCAAAGCTGAAGAGCTTGATGAAGGCAATCCGGTCAAACTTGGAATGGTCTACGAGCAGCACGACTTTACTGGCCTGCTTTTGCATTAGAATTTTTAGTTCGCTCTCTTCCTCGTTGGAATCACTGAGGCCTCCCGTCATAGACAGCGCTTTACAGCTGAATAGAGCTACATCCACATTGTACTTTTGTATACTCTGGGAAGCTGTGGGGCCTACGAAGGAGCTGGTTTCAGGCCCTAAAGTACCACCGGTTGAGATCAGCTTGTGGCCGGAATGCTGGAACTCGGACAAAACAGCCAATGAGTTGGTGATTATCGTTAGATTCTGTTTGGCTTCGGTAATTTTGCGTAAGGCTTCAAAAGCTGTTGTACTGGTATCGGTCATCAGACTGTCCCCGTCATTAATCAAGTCCAGCACATTGGCGGCAATAATGCCTTTGGCTTCAAGGTTGATCTGGTGTCTGATTGCATAGGAAGGATCTTCATTGGTATGCGCATTCAAAATGGCGCCGCCGTAATTCTTTTTGGCCAGTCCTTCTTTATCGAGTTTGTCCAGATCGCGCCGGATCGTCTCTTCGGATACCTGGAATTTTTGAGCGAGGTCAGCGACATGCACTTTTTTATGTCTATAAAGCTCGTTAATAATGAGGTCCCGCCGTTCAAATGCCTTCATGTCTAATCCACCCTTAATTAAAATCATTTACTATTCATAGTGTACTACAATTTACAAAGAGGTAGTCAGAAATCATCATAAAACCCACACTATTTTTTAATAATATCACATTAAACCACAAAAACATAAGATCATTATGTGGTTTGTTGTTGACTTCATTGTATTTCGATTCTATTATTAACATGAACTTTATTTAATCAGTCTCAAAGCATAAATGATAGCGCTTCATCCACAGGATTGATTTTTTTTTAAAATGGATTTGCCGCAATATTCAACCACTTAATTTGAGGAGGAACAGCAGTGGCAACAAATTATCCGAAGATTGGTATCCGGCCCACCATTGATGGCAGAAGACGCGGTGTCCGCGAATCGCTGGAAGTCCAAACGATGGGCATGGCGCAGCGTGTGGCCAAATTTCTGGAAGAAAAGCTTTTTTATCCGGATGGTTCTCAAGTAGAGTGTGTTATCGCTGATTCTACAATTGGCGGTGTTAAGGAAGCCGCGGCTGCCGCACAGAAGTTTGCAAGTGAAAATGTTGGAGTGTCTATTACTGTAACCCCGTGCTGGTGTTATGGTTCGGAAACCATGGATATGGATGCCACTATTCCTCATGCAGTATGGGGATTTAATGGAACCGAGCGTCCGGGTGCGGTATATCTGGCTGCGGTACTGTCTGCTTATGCGCAAAAGGGAATTCCGGCTTTCGGGATATACGGTGAGGACGTTCAGGATTCCGGCAGCGAAGAGATTCCGGCGGATGTACAGTCCAAGCTGCTGCAGTTTGCCAAATCTGCTCTGGCAGCAGCCTTGATGAAGGGCAAATCCTATTTGTCTATGGGCTCTGTCTCCATGGGGATCGCGGGTTCGATTGTTAATGAGCAGTTTTTCCAGGAATATTTGGGCATGCGCAATGAGTATGTGGATATGTCTGAATTTGTCCGCCGGTTTGAGGAAGAAATCTATGATCAAGCAGAATTTGAGCACGCGCTGGCCTGGGTCAAGGAGAATTGCCGGATCGGAGCAGATAATAACCCGCCGGAGCTGCAAATCAGCGATGAGGAAAAGGAAAAACAATGGGAGACATGTGTGAAAATGACCCTCATTGCGCGTGACCTCATGGTCGGTAATCCTAAGCTGGCCGAGCTTGGCTTCGAGGAAGAAGCGAACGGGCATAATGCACTTGTCGGCGGCTTTCAGGGCCAGCGGCATTGGACGGATCATTTTCCGAACGGGGATTTCATGGAGACGCTGCTGAACTCCTCCTTTGACTGGAACGGCAGACGCGCACCTTATATTGTGGCAACTGAAAATGACAGCTTGAATGGCGTAACCATGCTGTTCAACTATCTGCTCACGAACACCGCACAAATATTCGCCGATGTCCGCACGTACTGGAGTCCTGCCGCTGTTGAACGTGTAACCGGATATACGCTGGAGGGAGACGCGGCAAACGGACTATTACATCTGATTAACTCCGGCTCCGCGGCGCTGGATGGAACAGGAGAGCAGAGTATTGACGGAAAGCCGGCGATTAAGCCTTTCTGGGAGATTACGGATGAAGAAGCGGATCGCTGTATCGCACAGACCCGCTTCCGCGCTGCATCGCAGGAATATTTCCGGGGAGGAGGCTTCTCTACGGATTATCTGACTAAAGGCGGAATGCCGGTTACGATGGCCCGTCTCAACCTGGTTAAGGGACTCGGTCCTGTACTTCAGCTTGTAGAGGGTTTCACTGTGGAATTGCCCGAAGCTGTTCATAAGACGCTGGATGAACGGACTGATCCGACATGGCCAACGACCTGGTTCGCGCCAAAGCTGACGAATCAGGGCTCATTTAAATCTGTTTACGATGTCATGAACAATTGGGGAGCCAACCATGGGGCAATAAGCTACGGGCATATCGGTGCAGATCTGATAACACTTGCATCTATCCTGCGGATTCCGGTCAGTATGCACAATGTGGAAGAGTCACGTATTTTCAGACCGCGGGTATGGTCATTATTCGGTACAGAGGATCTGGAGAGTGCGGATTACAGAGCCTGCCGGAACTTCGGGCCGCTGTATTAATTCCTCAAATGAAGCAGGTGCGGATAATATGAGCGAGGCTATAAATTTGCTGGCAATGGATCTGGGGGCAAGCTCCGGCAGGGTTATGCTGGGCGTGTATGACGGTGAGAGTATTCACCTGGAAGAAATTCACCGTTTCGCTAATCAGCCGGTACACGCGGGCGGACATTTATACTGGGATGTTCTGAGGATTTTTCACGAAATGAAGCAGGGCATACGGAAAGCCGCTAAGGCTCAGGGTGCATTGACGGCTTTAAGCGTAGATACATGGGGAGTCGATTACGGCTTCATTGACAGCCAAGGACAGCTGCTGTATTCGCCGCACCATTACAGGGATCAGAGAACAGCTGCCAGTGCGGGCATCCTTGAGTCCCTATTGCCGCCGGAAGAACAGTTTCAGCTAACAGGTAACCAATCGGCCAGGATCAATACAGTATATCAACTGTTTGCCGATCTGCGAATCAGCCCTTGGCTAAGAGAGACTGCGGACAAAATGCTGATGATGCCTGACTTGTTCCATTACCTGTTCTCGGGTGTTGGTGTGGCGGAGCAGACGATTTGGAGTACAAGCGGCCTGCTGGCCGCAGGGGGAGCTGGACCTTCCCTGGAGGTACTGAACAGGCTGGGTCTCCCGGTTGACCTGATTCCTGCACTGGTTCCGGCTGGGACAGTCATCGGCCCTGTATTGCCTGCCCTGCAGGAAGAGCTTGGCATCGGTCCGCTCAAGGTGATTGCCGGAGCCTCACATGACACGGCTTCTGCGGTGGCCTCAATCCCCTATATATCCAAACCGGATGCCGCGTTTATCAGCTGTGGAACATGGTCCCTGGTGGGCATGGAGAGTGAGCGGCCTGTAATTACGGAGCTGGCCCGTGAATACGGGTTTACCAATGAAAGCTGCTATGGGGGCAGCAATCGTCTGCTGAAGAATATTACAGGGCTGTGGATTTTGCAGGAAACGCAGCGGTGCTGGGCGGAAGCGGGTGAACCGGTGTCTCATCCTGAGGCTGCCCTGCTTGCACAGAGTGTTCACAGGACAGCGTATGCTGCCCCGGTTATTGATCCGAATGATGCACTCTTCAGTACACCTGGCGATATGCCTGGACGGATAGAGGCGTATTGTACCCGGACCGGGCAGACACCGCCGCGGACAAAGGCAGAGATCATTCTAACGATTCTGAACAGTCTGGCCTTCTCATACGCAGAGACGATTAAAGAGCTGGAAGCGCTAAGCGGACAGAACATCCGCAGAATTCATATGGTCGGCGGCGGGATTCAGAATATTCTTCTTTGCCAGCTTACGGCAGATGCTACCGGCAAGGAAATTGTCGCCGGACCTGTAGAGGCGAGTGCGATCGGGAATATCGCTGTTCAATTAACGGCCTTGGGAGCCGTTCAAACCTCTGAGGTCAGAGAGCTTGTGGCACGTTCCTGTACGCTTTCCAGTTATTATCCGGCTTTATAAATCATCCGTTAAATAAAGGAGAGTAACCAATGAATCATTCGGAAGAGGAATTGCGGCTGCTAATTTGTGATATAGGCAGAAATCTGTTTAACAAGGATTTTATAGCCGCTAATGACGGCAACATATCTGCACGCTTATCGGAAACAGAGATTCTTACTTCACCGACCGGAGTCAGCAAAGGGTATCTAAAGCCGCATATGCTCGTAAAGGTTAATCTGCAGGGGGAGATTCTTGAAGCTGCGGAAGGCTACCGTCCGTCTACTGAAGTGAAAATGCACCTTAAGATTTATAATGAGCTGCCTGAGATGAAAGGTGTAGTTCATGCGCATCCTCCATATGCAACTGCATTTGCCATCAAAGGAGAAAGCCTGGACAAGATGATGATGCCTGAGTCTGTAATTGCCATGGGGGATATTCCGCTGGCAGAGTACGGGACACCTTCGACGGAAGAGATCCCGGATTCACTGATTCCTTTTCTGGGCAAGAAAACAGCAGTCCTGCTGGAGAGCCACGGTGCATTGACTTGGGGCAAGGATGTAATGAGCGCCTACCTGAACATGGAAAGGCTCGAATATACAGCTAAGCTGACGTTTATTACGCGAATGATTAACGGTGAGCGGGAATTGCCCCAGAACCGTATTGATGAGCTGGTTGCTTTAAGGTCATTCTACGGAATGTAGCTTTATTCAATATGGATTGAACATGTAATAAACATTAGGGAATCAAGAAATCTGCAGAAGGGCAGCGGCCGGAAGTCCAAACATTCTCAGGAGTCACGACCATTCCCTTAAATAAAAGATTCACAAGTTCAATTTATATGGAGGAACAACATGCTGAAGAAAATACCGAAGCTCCTGTCCCCCGAACTGGTTCGGGTACTGATGGAGATGGGCCATGGGGATGAGCTTGTGCTGGCGGATGCCAATTATCCGGGGCATGCGCTGCATTCCAGAGTGTTAAGATACGATGGCATCGGGGTTCCCCGGCTGCTTGATGCGATCCTTGAACTGCTTCCCCTGGATCATTATGCGGCGCACCAGGCAGCGTTCATGGCTGTGGTTGAAGGTGACAACACGGTACCGGTGATCTGGTCTACTTATGAAGACATTATCTCCAAACATGATGAGGCGGCAACTATCGAATACGAGGAACGCTTTGCGTTCTATAACCGCTCCAGGCAGAGTTATGCCATTGTAATTACGGGTGAAGAGGCATTATACGGAAATATAATCATCAAAAAAGGTGTTATCAAACCGGAGGATCACAACTGAGGATTATTTTGGGCAAGCAGCAGGGATATCCAGGTGAAAAGAAATAACACGCGGATAGCGGATTAAAAAAGGGAGGTTACAGAAGCCGGAGGCTGCTGCGACGTCCCTTATTTTTATAAATATGTGTACTCACCAGAGAGTGCTTTGGCTACGCCAGCTCTATCACTGCCATCTGGTGATTCTCCAGATAAGGAACGGTATAAGAGAGCTCGCCCTCCTGGCCTGCCGTAAACGGCAGCTCTGTCATTGACGGGGCAAGATAGACACGCTGG
>NZ_LN831198.1:4285875-4288436 GCF_001368795.1 Paenibacillus ihuae | reverse complement strand
AGCAGCCGGGATAGGGCATGGAGCACCATCTCCTTCAGGATGAGATGTCCGCCATCCGCATAATCGCTGAACACCTCCCAGGCGATATAGATTCCGTCTTCACTCTCGACCATGCCTGGACCCTTGTCTTCTCTGGTACCGGGGGTGTGCTGATGCGAACAAAAGGAGAAGACATCACGGTTGAAATACGGATTCTCCAAGTGGCCCAGTGAATGGCCGCCGTTAAGTTCAACTAGCTGACCCTCGCTGTACATCACAAAGGAGGCGGGCAGCAGGGCACCGGGCGTGAAGTGCGGATGGAAATAAGCAGGCCGGTACGGATTAACTCCAAGCCATTTGACTCCGAGGTTCAGCGCAAAAGCATCCCCGGCCGTGTTCAGACCCGAACGCCCGGTGGCCAGCACCTTGCCGCCTCCTGCCGTAAAGGCTTCTATGGCACCGGCCAATTCCGGCCATACCGGCACCTCGTCCGGCAGAATCAGCACCTTGTAGGCGGTGAAATCGCTGGACATATCCACGATGTCGAACAGGCAGTGGCCTTCAGTCAGCATGCGTACGACACCGGGATCGGCCAGATTGCGCTGCCCCTTCAGTTCGTGACCGCCGGGACAGGCCTCACGCGCCGCTTCCAGGGACAGGACCGCGATGTCGGCAACCGACTTCTACCCCGCCTGCACCATGGCTCCTTCGCCTCTACCTCGGCGTAGGCAGCGCCGATCAAGGCGTAGGTTGCTTCGTCCATCCGGCCTGAAGGGTGAAGCTGGTCGCCGATGGAGCATTTGGCGCCGTGGGCGAGACTGAGTGCGGCTTCAAACCGCAGTGCGTTCGGATGCTTGTAGCCGCCGAATTCGCCCCATGAGGTATGGAATTTGCCGGTCATGCCGAGAAATTCCATGCCCAGAGGCTGGGCGTACCGTGCCGATAATGGGAAGTGATCGTAGCCCCAGCCTCCGGTCGGGAGCGATTCCAGTTCGAGATGGCTGTTGACATGGACGAGATCACGGCGGCCCCGCTGCTGATGACCGTTGTTGTGATAGACCGGAAGACCGGGCTTCACGGCGTCGATGGTCTCCCGAACGCGGCGTGCATAGTTCAGATAAGTCGCTTCGCCCATGGCAACTACGGATGTTTCGTCGCGGGGGTCCTGGCCGGCTGCCCGAAGTGCGGCCACACAATACTGGCAGCGGCATTTGCGGGCGCCGACGATGTCGAGAAAGATGCCGTCTGCATCGTACCTGGAGACCACCTCATGGATTTGGGCCAGCAAAATGTCCAGATATGGCGTGCGCAGGCAAAACTCATGGTAACCCGGCGTCATAAAGTCCTTCACCCAGCGTGTCCGGTCCTCTGCATCGCGGATCAGCCACTCGGGATGGCGGCGCGCCAGCTTCTCATCAAGACCAGCCGACAAATATACCGGTGTCCGGACCCCGATCTCGTGAGCCGCCGTGATCATTTCCCCCAGCAGGTCAAAGGAGAGATGCGGATGCATTTCATTGGCTTCACTGGGATGATAAGCCCAGCCGTGATGGCATTTGGAGAACACGGTGATTGAATCTACATGCCCTGCACGCAGCATGGCTTGAAACTGGGTTTTGGAGAATTCCTGTCCAATGCCGGGAATGGCTTCGGAAGTATGGAAGTCGAGGTGAACCTGACGAAAACGCATTGATAAACAGCCCCTTATATGGTTGGATGTAAAGCGGATTCCCAGTCAATGTACCTCTTTTCCGCCAGGGCAGCCAGTGATAATATAGACTTTGAATAGCACAAAATCGACTTTGACAGGAGAGATATACGGTGCTGTGCCTTGAATTCGCCATCCCGCCGCTGCCGCAGTTCGTCACGGTGGGACATGCCGTCTGGTCACCGGGAGACCGGCATTTCGCCCGCACCTTCCCAGTGTACGATCTGTTGCTGGTGAAGCGGGGAACACTCTATATGACAGAACAGGATAAGGAATACGAGATTGGTCCGGGTAAGCTGCTGGCACTGGAGGCGGGGCTGCCGCATTTCGGGCATAGAGCCTGTGAAGAGGATACAGAGATATACTGGGTACACTTCATCCATGCGTGTAAGCCGGCTTATATCCGGCAGGAGGATATCCCCTGGCCGTCGCTGCTGGCCAAAGGTACGGTAGAGGATGAGGAGCCTTCTGGGCAGCAGCGTCTGTACATGCCGAAATTCGCCGCAGTCGATGTAGAGGCACTGGAGCCGATTCTGCATGAGATGAACGAGATTCACAGCCGGCTGAACGTTGAAAATGCACTCCGGCTTCATCTGCTGCTGGCCGGGCTGATGTCTCTGCTTCAGGCGGAATGCGCGCGGACTGCTCTGCCAGAGCCTACAGTACGGCTGGCCCGGGCAGCAGCAAGCTATCTGGACGTTCACTGGAGGCAGCCGTTTAATCTTGCAGGACTTGAGGAGGAGCTGCATTTCCAGGCGGATTATATAACGAGGTGCATGAAACAGCATATCGGCACAACGCCGCTGCAGTACGTGCTGCACCTGCGACTGGAAGAAGCCAAAAAACTGCTCAGCGGTGCGGTGCTGGGCATTTC
>NZ_LN831198.1:4277042-4285731 GCF_001368795.1 Paenibacillus ihuae | reverse complement strand
AGGCATTCAAGATGCCAATTACATGACGCGTCTGTTCCGTGCGAGGTTTGGCGTAACCCCCGGAGCGTATCGGCGGCGGCTGCGTCAAAAGGATGAGACGGCCGCCGGTACGGAGGCGTTCAAGGATTGACTGGGGATGCCTGCCCGGAGTCCCGTATTTTCTCGCGGTATTCGCTGGGCGTGCAGTTAAATACCTTGCGGAACTGGCGGGAGTAATAGTTTTGGTCGTGGAAGCCGCTGTCCAAGGCGACCTGGGATATGGAGAGGTCCGGGCTCCGCAGCAGCGTGCAGGAATAATCCAGCCGCTTGCGGATGACATAATCCATAGGTGTCGTCTGATAGTTGCGGGTGAAGACTCTCAGGAACTGGCGGGTTGACAGGTAGGCCATATCTGCCATGGATTGCAGGGTGATCGGCTGCAAAAAATGCTCCTCGATATAAGTAACGGTCTCACCGATCCGCAGCGCTTTGTTATCCTCCCGTCCGCTGCTGTTCTGATAATATCGTGACAGCATGCCAACGAGGGCGGTGAAATAGGTACGGATCATTAGTCTGTACCCTTCCTGCTGTTGTTCATGCTCTCCCAGAATACAGTCCAGCAGACGGGTAGCCTCCCGGAGCTGTCCGGCGTCAAGGGTGAGCATGCCTTTGAAGTACATCTCCTTCCGGTAGAAAGGCTCGATATAGAACAGCGCCTGAAAACCCGGCATCAGCCTGAGCTCGGACTGCTGCAGCAGCTGTTCAGGCTGGAACATCACGTTAACGTATTCGATCCCGTCGACATTCTTGTAACCGTGGGAAACATTGCTGTGGATTAGAAAAACCTGGCCGGCGCTAACCGGATACTCCCTTCCCTCGATAATATGTACCGCGTTTCCCGACAAAATGACGACGAGTTCGGAGAAGTCATGGCTATGGACGTAGTAATCATGGGTCAGCGGACACTTCTGGATTCTGAAGGTGAATCCGGGTTCAAGCCCGATGTCCCGCGCAAATAGTTTGGTTGTCATGGCCATATTATGCTAAAGATGGTCGATATCGTCAAGGCGGAAAAGGGCACGCGGCGCTACCATTAGGTTGCGGGTGTACCGTCCGATTATGACCGGTAAAGGGCCTGCGTGATCGTCAGGAGGGAGAAATATGCTGCATTTATTTACAGACAAGATAACTAAAGATTCCATGAAGCCGCTCATTTTGTTTCTTGGGGACAGCATTACAGCTGACGGCCTCTATATCCGTCTGGCCGGAGAATGGCTGCGCAAGCACCGTCCGGACCTGGATGTGAAACTGGCTGCACACGGTGTTCCCAGTGAGACAGCCTCGGGTCTCAGCGAAGCGGATCATCCGTTCCCGCGGCCCTGTGTGCATGAACGCCTGGCAAAAGAACTTGCGGAAGCAGTTCCCGGCGTGGCCGTAGCGTGCTATGGCATGAATGACGGGATCTACCATCCCTACTCTGAAGCACGGTTTGCCGCCTATAGGACAGGTATGCTGCGGCTGAGTGCACAGATCCGCGAAGCGGGGGCCAAGGTCGTACTGATGACCCCGCCGCCGTTCGACGCCACTTCAATGAACGGCCAGCTTCTGCCTGCGGAGGCGTCCGGTTTCAGCTATTTAGCGCCCTACAGGGATTATGACCGTGTACTTGAGCGTTATGCGGAGTGGCTGTTATCAGGGAGCTGCCCCGCTGACGGCATCATTGATCTGCGCACTCCGCTGCTGGAGCATATCCGGCAGGAACGCTCAATTAACAGCTCATATCGCTATGGTGATGGTATCCATCCGGATGCATCGGGTCACGGGGTGATAGCGCGGACACTTCTGCGGGAGCTGTTTCAGGCGGAGCCGGGGACATGGCCTGACGGGGAAGATGCCCGGAGGACGTTTCAGGATAACGAGGATTGACAAGCAAAATCGCGCGGGATTATATTAAGGTCACCCTAAGAGCAGGGAGAGAGGACCCATGAATGTATTACAGACGATCCGCTCGCGCAAATATTTACAGCGGATTTTGCTCAGCTTTATGCTTGTTGTCGCCATACTGGCCATCGCTTCGTTTGTTTTGAACACCAATGCCCGCGGCAAGGTGCTTAGCCTGCAAAATGAAGCTGACCGCAAGCTGCTGACCCAAATGAACTACAACATTGAGAACATGAATAGCATTGTAAAGGATTTGGCGGTTTCCCTGTACAATGACGAAGAACTGATTGCGCTGAAGTCCGGTGCGGATTACAGGCAAAGCATTCTGAAGATCGAACGGCTGAACCATACGGTGGCCGCTTCCCCGTATCTGCACGCTGCGGTCTTTTACAACGGTGCGCAGCACCGGTTCTTCTCCTCGCTGAACCATGACATTGATAACAGCCTCCTTTACAGTGCCTTAGAGGATTATATGGCCTCCCGGGCCGATTTGCCGAAGCTGCAGCTGATTCCCCTGGATCTTGACGGTAAGAACGAAGGAATCGACGTGTTTGCTTTCTTCATGTATGACGGGGATTCCCTGGGTTCCATCAATGACAATGTGCTGATTCTGACCGTAAAGCCGGGATGGATGCTGGATAACATGAAAGCGCTTAATCATGTGGCTGAGCGGGAAAATGATGTCCTTTTCGTCACCGACAGCGAAGGTGAGGTGCTTATTTCGACCGACGGGCAGCTTCCGGCCGGACTTAATATTAAGCAGGATTTGCTGCCGCGGATTTCTTCCTCGGACACACCGCTTGATTCTTTTAACTACACGTACGGAGACAGAAAGTATAAGGTCACTTATCTGAGTAAAGCCCTGAATAACTGGCAGATTGTCAGTATGCAGGATTATGATGTCGTGCTGGGCAGCGTCCGGCAGATGAAGTGGACGGAACTGGCAGTAACGCTGTCTGTAGTGCTGCTCGCTGTAATGCTGTCCGTGTTCTTTTCGCTGCGGCTCTATAAGCCGGTGGGCCAGCTGCTGACGCTGGTGCCGCAGGATGAGCGCGGCGCGCCGCAGGTGAAGGATGAGCTGTCGCTGATTACAGCCAACGTGACCGAGATGCTCGGCAAGCTAAAGGGGCTGGAGCAGGAACGGGCATCGCAGTCCAATATTGCTAAGGTCTACCAGCTGCGGAGCCTGATCGGACTCAGCGGCAGCGTAGACGAAGGGGCGTTTCTGCAGATCAGGGAGCAGTACGGGATTGATATCGCTTATCCGTCCCCGCTCCGCCTGGCGCTGGTGCAGATCGACGATCTGCAGGGAATCGCTTCTGGCCCGGGTTTGCCCATGGAATCGCTGCTATACTTTGCCATCGGCAATATCGGGCAGGAGCTGCTGCGCCTTGACGGTTCCTGTGAAGCGGCGGATATGAAAAGCGGGCATCTCGTCTTTATCGTCGGAAGCGAAACGGGAAGGCTGGAGAAGCTGGGAGAGAGCTTCAGGGAGCTTCAACAAACTATTCTTGGCTATTACCGTATTACCTTCACGGTTACACTGAGCGACATATTCACGGATTACCGCTGCATTTCGCAGCATTACAATCTGGCGGTGCGCCATTCTAACTACCGGATGATATACGGCAAGGGAGCGGTACTTGAACCTGCTCTTCTCCGGGAGAATGAGCGGAATGATTCGCTGCGTATCCCGCAGGAGCTGGAACGGCAGCTGACGGAAGGACTTAAAGGCGGGGATCTGGTGGAGACAGAGCAAGCGATCCGCAGCTGGAGAGAACTGATCGGGGGGTTCAGCTTCGATAATATGTTCTCAGCGGTCCTTCATCTGGCGGTTACACTAAGCAATACGCTTGGTGAAATGAACAATCACAACGTTAATCCGGTGTCAGTCAACCTGCAGGCCATTAACCGGCGAATTCTTGAAAAAGAGACACTGGATGAGATTGAGGCTGTACTGCTGGAGGTTGTGCACGAGGTTGCGGAGCAGCGGCGGAGCGGGCGCGAGGATAAGAACCGGCTGCTGGCTGAAACGGTGAAGGAAATTATCGACAAGCATTACGCTGACCCTGACCTCAATGTGCAGCGGATTGCCGACATGCTGAAGATGAGCTCCGTTTATTTGGGCCAGGTGTTCAAGACGCAGGAAGGAACGACTGTAGTCGATCAGATCAACACAGCACGCCTGGCCTATGCCAGAGAGTACCTGGAGCAGAAGGACTTAACCGTGACGGAGATTATGGAAAAGGTCGGGTTTGGCAATGAGAGCTATTTCTACCGGCTGTTCAAACGCCGCTACGGGACGACGCCCAAGGAATACCGTCTGAAATCAGCTATAGACCGCAGCAAATAAAACAGCTCCAAATTATACGTAAACCGGGCCCGCAGATGAATGCTATTCATTGTGCGGGCCTTTTGCCGTTCTGCTGCAAAGTTCAGCCGCGCCGGAACAGGAATCCGGTAACAATACAGCCCCTCTGTACAGCAATCCTGCAATTGTACAGTACCGCCAAAGCCTTATTCCACGCTATTGTTAGTCGTGCAAAGCCTGGAACACAGGCAGCCGCTAAGGAAGGAAAGGAAGGGGCTTTGGCTATGTTGAAGAACGTTTCACTGACTCAGCAAGGGGCACATGCGGGTGCACCGCCGGGAAAACGCAGAAAGACGTGGATCGGAAGAGAGCTTCACCATTTCAAGAACAACCGGGAGCTGTTCCTGCTCTCGCTGCCGGGAATATTGTACAAATTAATTTTTGCCTATATTCCAATGATCGGCCTGATTATCGCCTTTAAAAATTACCGCTATGATCTCGGCATATTCGGCAGCAAGTGGGTAGGGCTTGATAATTTCCGTTATTTGTTCACCACGGATACGGCATGGCGGATTACCCGCAACACGGTTCTTTATAATACCGCTTACATTCTGGTGGGCACCTCAGTTGCACTGCTGCTGGCCATTCTGATGAACGAAATCAAGGCCAAGTGGAGCAAGTTCTACCAGACGGCCTTGTTTCTGCCCCATTTTTTATCGTGGGTGCTGGTGGGTTATGTGGCGTACGCCTTTTTGAACCATTCTGACGGCTTTATCAACCGCACCCTGGAGTCCTTCGGTCTCGAGCCGGTGAGCTGGTACCAGAATGCCGCACCGTGGCCGGTGATCCTCATCCTGGTTCAATTATGGAAAGTGGTCGGGTTCAACACGCTGATTTATTTTGCCGGCATCATCGGCATCAACAGCGAATATTACGAGGCGGCGCGGATCGACGGAGCAACCAAGCGGCAGATGGCGTTCAAGATCACGATTCCACTGATGGCACCAATCATCATTATTATGCTGATCCTGTCCATCGGCAACATGTTCCGCGGCGACTTCGGGCTGCATTACTTTATACCGAACAATTCAGGCTTTCTCTACGGCTCTACGGATATCATCGATACCTATGTTTATCGTGCGCTGCGGGAAGTCGGCAATGTAAGCATGTCGGCGGCTACAGGCTTTTACCAGTCGGTTGTCGGTCTGGTGCTGGTGCTGTCGGCCAACGCAATCGTACGCAAAATCAATCCAGATAATTCCCTGTGGTAAGGAGGTGCCATGGCAGTGGCCCGAAAATTCGAATTCTCCAAGCTGTTCATTAACCTGCTGTTTACGGTGCTCTCCCTTGTCGTCATCCTGCCGTTTCTGCTTGTCATAGCGGTATCGCTGACGGATGAAACGGCGCTGACCCAAAACGGCTATCAGTTTATTCCTACGTCGTTCAGTCTGGATGCCTACCGCTACTTGCTTGATGCTCCTGACATTCTGCTCAGGGCCTACGGGGTGACCCTTACGGTGACAGTAGTTGGATCGCTGGCCGGTCTGCTGCTGACTGCGATGACCGCCTACGTCATTTCAAGACAGGATTACCGGTACAACCGGGTAACGACATTTTATGTGTTTTTCACTATGCTGTTCAGCGGGGGGCTCGTTCCCTCCTATATCCTCATTACGCAATACCTGCATCTGAAAGACAGCCTGTGGGCGCTTATTCTGCCGATCCTGCTGTCACCGTTCAACATCATGGTCATGAAAGGGTTCATGTCCAAAATCCCGCATGAGATCATTGAATCAGCCAAAATCGACGGGGCGCGGGAATTCCGTATTTTCTTCCGGATTATCCTGCCCTTATCCACACCGGCGCTTGCTACTCTGGGTCTCCTGATTTCATTTACGTATTGGAATGAATGGTTCAACGCGATGCTCTACATCGATGATCCCAACAAAGTGCCGCTGCAGCTGCTGCTGGTGCGGACACTCAACAGTATTGAGTTTCTTACCACGAATTCGGAGTTTACAGGACAGCTCGGTATCGATCTGGCGAGTTTCCCCAACAGTTCGGCGCGGATGGCGATAGCCGTGCTGGCGGGCGGACCGATGGTGGTTATCTTCCCGTTCTTTCAACGCTTTTTTGTCAAAGGGCTTACGGTTGGCTCCCTAAAGGGTTAACATACAATCATGTACAAAGTACAGGAGGTCACTCGAATGAAAAAAAGACTGTTTGGGGTTTTGGCGCTCGTATTGATTGCGGCGTCGGTTCTGGCCGGCTGCGGCGGCAACAATAACGGCAATGCTAACGGTAACGGGGCAAGCAGTACGGAAGGCAGCGGTACAGAAGGTGTGCAAAGTGCAGCACCGGATTCGGGAAATGCCGGGGAGCTGAAGCCGGTTGAACTGACCTGGTATTATCCGCTGTCGCAGCTTCAGGCCGACCAGGCGAAGGTCCAAGAGGAAGTTAACAAGATTGTGAAGGAAAAGATCAACGCCACGGTCAAGCTGATGCCTGTTGCCGTCGGGGACTATGTGCAGAAGATGAACACCGTGCTTGCAGCGGGCGAGAAGTTCGATATTCTCTGGACCGGCTACATGCTGAAGCCGGAGGAGCTGGTGCGCAAAGGAGCCATTCAGCCGATGGATGCTCTCCTGGATGAATATGCGCCGGAGCTGAAGGCAGATGTTCCGCAGGTGATGTGGGACGGTCTTTCGGTTGACGGGGAGATCTACGGTATCCCTAACCAGCAGATCAACGGTTCCCGTTACGGATTCATCATCCAGAAGCGGTTTGCCGATAAGTACAAACTTGATACCGCTTCCATCAAAAAAATTGCCGATATTGAACCTTTCCTGGCCCAAATTAAGCAGAATGAACCGGATATAATTCCGTTTGGCGTATTCGGCACTTCTTTTATCAATCCTCAGTCGCATGATGATAAATACTGGGTAGTTCCGGGCCTGGATGATCATTTCTACATCAAAACAGATGATCCGAATTATACACTGTACCGCTATCCGGAAGAAGAGCTGGACAATTTCCGGCTGGCCAGCAAATGGTATAAAGAAGGTTACATTTACAAAGACGCTGCTACTGAAAAGATGAACGATTATTTGGCGAAAGGCCAGATTGCCGTAGATTTCAACGTTACGCTGAAGCCGGGGGTAGAAGCCGAAGTTAAAGCGAAAAACGGCGGCAATGAGGTCATCACGGTTCCGCTCAGCGACTGGTTCTCCAACGGCTACTCGGCGACGACCAACCAGTCGATCAGCCGTACCGCCCCTAATCCGGAACGGGCAATGATGCTGCTGAATCTGGTGAATACCGACAAGGAGCTGTACAATCTGCTCTGTAATGGTATTGCCGGTGTTCACTATGAGAAGACGACAGGTGATTACATTAAGGCGCTGCCGGATTCCCGGTATCTGCCGAATATGGACTGGGTTTTTGGCAGCGTATTTAATTCTTATCTGAAGGAAGGACAGCCGGAGAACGTCTGGGAGGAGACCAAAAAGATCAATTCCGATTCCGAAGTCAATCCTGTCGGTGCCTTCAAGTTCAATTCCGAGCCGGTCAATACGGAGATCGCCAACCTGAATGCCGTGTGGGGGGAATACAAGCGCGGCCTGGTTACCGGAACACTGGATTTTGAAGAAACATGGCCTGTACTGTACGGCAAGCTGAAGGAAGCGGGCGAAGAGAAATATGTAGCGGAAGTGACCAAACAATTCGAACAATTCCTTAAAGATAAAGGATTAAAGAAGTAAGAACTAGATAGATAAACCTGCAACGCTGGAGGAACTCGGAAGAACCTGCTGCTCAAAGGCGGCTGCGCTAAGGTATCATACCGGCGCGGCCGTCAACATTCCCACATGGAAAGGAAGAGGAGCTTTGGTGAGAAAAAGGTTGCTTGCAGCGCTTATGGCCGGTCTGTTGTTCATGATGACTCCCTGTCCACCCTTTGCATCTTCTGCATCTGCTGAGGAGAAGACATCCGGGAAGACGTTTTATGTATCCATAAATGGAAGCGATTCCAATAAGGGGACAAAGAGTGCCCCGTTTCTGACGCTTGAGAAGGCGCGTGACGCTATCCGTTCTTTGAAGGCAAAGAAAGGGTTGCCGAATGGCGGCGTCACTGTATATTTACGCGAAGGAAGGTATGAACGGACGGCCAGCTTCGAATTGCGTCAGCAGGATTCAGGGGAAGCGGGCAAGCCGATCACTTACACCGCTTATCCGGGTGAGTCTGTGACGTTGTCAGGCGGGGAGCAGCTTGCCAAGTCTGCGTTCGTTCCGGTTACTGACCCGGCTGTGCTCAGCCGTATCATCAGTACCGAGGCAAGGACAAAAGTACTGACGGCCGACCTGGCAGCACTCGGGATCACCGATTACGGCCAGCTTAGCCGGCATGGATATTATCTGGCCAATGACCTGAGCCAGGTCCCGCCGATGGAATTGTATGTA
>NZ_LN831198.1:4266052-4276875 GCF_001368795.1 Paenibacillus ihuae | reverse complement strand
GGGCATGACACTGGCCCGCTGGCCCAACGAAAGCACAGTACAAATGGATGAAATTCTAGATCCGGGGCCGACGCGGAAGGATCCGAACGGGGAAGTGCATACGCGCGGAGGCACCTTCACGTATACGTATGACCGGCCGCAGTACTGGACACAGGCGGACGACATCTGGCTGGACGGCATTTTTGGCTACAGCTGGGAATGGTCGTACAACAAAATTGCTTCGATCGATACAGCCGCCAAAAGCATCACGCTCCGTTACGGGGAAATGAGCGGCCTCTTCAAAAACTGGTATCCGGATTTTCATTTTGCGCAAAATCTGCTCGAGGAAATTGATATGCCCGGTGAATATTATATCGACCGCCAGGCCGGCAAGCTGTATTTCCTGCCGAACGCCGAGTTTGCAGCAGCGGACCCGGATATTGAAGTGACGATGCTGAAGACACCGATGATCAACGCGCTGGATGCATCATACATCGATTTCTCCGAGCTGGTGCTGGAGAACGGCCGCGATTCGGCAGCTGTGTTCATGGGCGGAAGTCACATGCGGATCCTGAACAGCGAAATCCGCAACTTCACCAACAGCGGTGTGCTGGTCAATACGCAGAGCCGGTTTTATTACAATATTTTCGACGGAGCACCGGGCACGGACCACGCCATCATCAGCACCCACATTCATCATATCGGAGGTACTGCCGTCACGCTGGCGGGGGGCAACAAAACAACGCTGCAGCCGGGAAATAATTCCGTGGAAAATTCGCATATCCATGATTTTGCCTACTATCACAAAGCCTATAATCCCGGGGTTCTACTGTCAGGTGTCGGCAACCGGATGTCGCATAATGAGCTGCATGATGCGCCTCATCCCGGCGTGCTGATCTTCGGCAACGACCATGCCGTGGAGTATAACGAAATTTATGATGTATGTACAACCTTCTCCGACCTTGGTGCCATCTACATGAATGCGGGTGAGCAGCCACATGAGCGGGGTACTGTCATCAGGCGTAACTACTTTCACAACATCGGCGAAACCAAAGCCGGGGTGGAAGGGGTATATCCCGACAATTTCACCATGGGACTTACTATCGACGAAAATATCTTTTACAAAATGGGCAATTCGGCCATTAAAAACAACGGCGGTGCGCATATTCTGACCCGCAACAATATTTTTATCGACAGCAAGGTTCCCTATGACTACGCGGATATGTTTCTCGGCGATGAGCCGGATGATCAGGTGCCGCTGAATTACATGCCGAAGTGGCAGGCGCTGTTTGCGGCTAACAACAATTTCACAGGAACACCTTATATGACCAAATACCCTGAGCTGGCGAATTTCTTCACGGAGAACCGTTATTATCCTGACACCAATACGTTTCAGGGGAATGTTGTCTATAATCCGTCGCTGCCGCGCAGCGTAACGACCAATGTATATGGGGCATACGACAAATTCGGGCTGGTTCAGTATGCAGATAACTGGGTGACTACGGAGGATCCCGGCTTCACCAATCTGGCGGGCGGTGACCTGTCGCTCCGGCCCGATGCGGAAGTATTCGCTGCCATACCCGGGTTCCCTGACATTCCATTCGCAGAAATCGGCCTAACCGGTAAAGCAGGCACGACGGCAGGTCCTACAAGCCATCCGATTCAGGGGGTGGTCGCTTATGACAGTGAAATCACCGTGGACCGCTGGAAAACGGTAAAGCTGCAGACAGCAGTACTTCCGTGGAACGCAGATAATCCCGCTCTGACCTTCACCTCAGCCGATCCCGGCATCGCGGTTGTGGATGGCGCAGGTATAGTCACCGGCCAAGCAGCCGGCAACACGGTCATCACCGTGGCATCGGCGGAAAATCCGCTGCTGACAGCTACGGTTAGTGTCACGGTAGAAGCGGGCGACGGTGTGATGGATTTCACGGATTTCGAATCCGGCGCAAACGGCTGGGTCCAGGACGGGAACCGCAGCATAGTGAAGCTGGACGGCAACCGCTGGTACAAGGTGCTGAATGGAGCCTCGGCGCTCAGTCCTAAAAGCTTCTCTGATTACGAGCTGAGCTTTCGGCTGAAGACCCCCGAGACGATGGGGAATAATGTGACTCTGTATATCTTTGACCGCCAGGCCGGCAGCGGCTCCAGCCGGATTGGCTACAAGACGCGGGCAGACGGCAGCTCCGCCTGGCTGCTCTATAATTCAGCCTGGACAGTGCTGAAGGAGGTGAAGCTGCCTGGACACGACCTCCAGCCGAATACGGAATATGCGGTCAAAATGCTCGTTAAGGGCGGTGACATCAGCGTCTACCTGGATGGAGATTTTCGCCTGAAGGGCAATGATCCGGGACACAATGCGGAAGGTAAAGTCGGCTTCTACGTCAGCAATGTCAGCCATATGCTGTTCGATGACATTCAGTTCAAGGCACCGACTACCGAACTTGCCGGAATCATCCCGGCAGAGAGTAGCGTGCGTCTCGCCGCCGGGGAACAGCGGCAATTGCAGCTGGCTTTTGATCCGTCGGATACACCCGAGACGGGCGTTACCTGGCAGTCGGCCAACCCGGCGGTGGCTACGGTGAACAGTACGGGAGTGGTTGAGGCAGTTTACGAAGGGCAGACCGTCATTTCGGCCGTATCAACGGTAAATCCGCTCATTAAAGCGGACATTGCAATAACGGTCTCCAATATCATGCATGAGACAGACTTTGAGAACGGGGGGAACGGCTGGCCGGTAGACCCGAACCGCAGCATCGCGGCTGATCCGGACGGGAACCGCCGCTATAAGCTTCTGAACGGGGCGACTGCTTTACTCGACCGCAGCTTTACATCTTATCAGCTGGATTTCGTGCTAAAGACACCGTCTGTGATGCCTGATAATGGTATCCTGTACATCTTCGACCGTCAGGACAGCACCGGCTCCACCCGGATCGGTTACCGCACCCGGGCAGACGGAACCTCGGCCTGGATCCTGTATAACACAGCCTGGCAGAAGCTTACCGAGACAGTCCTCCCGGGACATGACCTGTTGCCGGACACGGAGTATGCGGTGAAGGTAACGGCCAAGAATGGCGATATCTCCGTATTTGTGGACGGTTCACCAAGGCTGTCCGGCAGCGATCCGGGCCACCGGCCTTCCGGTAAAGTCGGCTTCTACACCAGCGGCTTCGCCTATATGCTGTTCGACGACATTACTTTCACGGTCATGCCTTAAATCTTCGTGAGCGCTCTTCCTGCGGGGAGGGCGCTTTTGCGGTTAACGGTGGGTTGGGAATGCTCTAGAAGAAGTAGGGAAACAGGCTGGAAACGAGTAGTAGGCGCATGTCGTTATCATGCTAAACAAGGTCGCCATCGTCAAGGCGGGGGCAGTTTGTATGCGGTAACATGAGAATGAACCAAACGATAGGGAGGTGTGGCATGAAGCGCTGTTTATACAGAGCGGAGGGGCCGGAAGGCGGGGAAGCGGCTGCTTTTTTCCGCAGCCGGGAGATCTCACTTCCGCTAACTGAAGCCATGAAGCGGCTGCAAGTAGACCATTTAAGCCTGTTTGCCTGCAGCAGCCAGCTGTTTCTTTATTATGAATGTGCGGAATCACCGGTTCCGCCGGAAACTTTACTGCCGGGAGCCTCGGAGCAGCTTGCGGTTTGGCCCGGAGGGGCTAAAGGGCGCCGCTGGGTGCCCCTGACGGATATTTTTCATTACCAGCGTCCAGTTTCAGCGCAGCACTGGGAGCGCCGCAGCATTGAAGGCAAGCCCTATGGACGAATTGCCTTACTGAAGCCTGAGGAGGCAGCCAGCTACATTTATTACCACTTCCAATACCAGGAGGAACGGCCGGGCGACGGCGATAAATACGGCATTATTGGCCTCCATGAAAATGTGCTGTTTTTTTATGCAGAGCAGCCGGCTACCCGGGAGCCTGTCCCTTATGAAGGAAAACTGAAGACATCCCTTCGTCCGGACAACTGGGCGGAGGTGATGGAGCCGCATTTTATCAAATGGGAAGGAGCGCCTGCGGGCCAGGAGCTTTGGCGACCGCTTACACTGGTTCTCGAAGTCTGCTCCTTTGCCGGAAAGCTGGGAATAAGAGATGCGTAATTTGTTATGTCTAAACGGGGAATGGGATTTCATGCCCCTCTACGATCAGCCAGAGTGCCGCAGGCTTCCCGAAAGACTGATGTATGAAGCCCGCAAGGTACAGGTACCCTCCAGCTGGAGGAGAACCTATCCGCTGCCGTATGGCAAAAGCTTCGGCAAAATCCCGGAGTATGCGTATGCTCCGTTTGACCTGCACGATTATCCCCAGGAGTGGGATGCCGCTGAAGCGGGTATTCTGCACCGGAGCTTCCGTGTCCCGGAGTCTATGGCCGGGCAGCGGATTGTTCTGCGGCTGGACGGTATTATGCAGAAGGCCGTCATTTATGTGGACCGGCAGGAGGTCGGCGTCTGGGAAGACGGGTATCTGCCGCTGAGACTCGACATTACCTCTATGGTGGAACAGGGGCGTGAGCATCAGCTGCATGTGGTGTGCGGAGGATTTGATACCGTGACGCTGCCCGGCGGCATGTCCAAAATCACCGGGCTTATGGGCTCCTGGTATGGAAGAATCAGCCGGGGGATCTGGCAGGACGTGTATCTGGAGGGTTACCCCTTGCTGACGCTGGAGGACGTAACGATCCGTACTTCCGTGAGGGAAGGGCGGATCGAAGTGCAGGCGGTTGCTGCCGGGACAGACACAGCAGCTGTCCGCGGTCCACTTACGGTAAAGCTGAGCATATGGGAAAAAGGCGTGCTAAAGCAGTCTGCAGAGGGAATAGAGACGGAACGTTATATATTAGAAGCCGAATCCAATCCGGTATTGTCTGCGGAGTGCGCGGCTGAACACGTGGATGCCTCCGCAGCGGAGAAGCTTAGACTGTGTGAGAACATGCGGGGCGGGGAAGTATATCGCGCTTCATTCCATCTGGACTGGAGCAGCGCCAAGCTGTGGAGCCCGGATGAGCCGTTTCTGTACAGTGCAGTGCTGGAGCTGCTCGAAGACGGGGAGGTTATTGACCGGCATGCTGTAGTTTTCGGCTTCCGGGAATTCTGGTGCGAAGGCCCGCAGTTCATATTAAACGGCATACCGGTCAATCTGCGCGGTGACTCCTGGCATTTTCAGGGCGGACTGCAGATGACGGAAGCCTACATCCGCAACTGGTACCGCATCTGCCGCGCGGTTGGTGTCAACAGTATCCGGCTGCATGCGGAGCCGTACCCTGCCGATTATCTGCGCATCGCTGATGAAGAGGGAATGCTCCTAATCGATGAAACCGCGATATACGGCTCCGGCAAATCGATGTCGGCCGACCATCCCGCTTATGTAGAGAACTGCCGCCAGCATGTGCGGCGGCTGGTGCAGCGCGACAAAAACCATCCGTCTGTTATTCTCTGGAGCCTGCAGAATGAAATGCGCTGGGTGGACGGACGGGACGGCTTCAAAGAGCATATGCCCGGCCTGATGGCCGAGATCCGCGGGCTTGATACTACACGCGCGATAATTGCCGAAGGGGACAACCGTCTGCTGCCAAAAGAACATACCGAAGTGGAAAGCCGTCATTACAACATCGACGGCACGATCAGCCAGTGGGACCGGACAGTTCCGCTGACTTTCGGGGAACACGGCGGCTGGTGGTATATTTGCCCGCAGAACAGCAGCATGTACACCGGCCTGCAGGCTTACCGCGGTACAGATGAAAGCACAGCGGGGCTGGCGCTGAAGGAGCGGATGTTTGTGGAGTACGCCAGACGGCAGGGGGTGTCCGGCATTTCCACCTTTAATTTCGCCCATTATTTCATGCAGGCGATGCCGGAGCGGGACATTGTCCTGCCGCCTTCGGACACGGACACCGCCGGAGTGAAGCCGAGGGTCATCCCGTCTTATTCGCTGTCGATTAATAACGGAATGCTGCCCGAGGAGTATCCGCTGTACTCCCCTAATCCGGCTTTTGCCATTATGGCAGAGGCGTTCAAGCCGGCAACGATCATCGCTGCCGAATATAACAGCTGCTTCTATGACGATAAGCCGGTTGCCCGCAGCTTCGACGTATACAACGACACGTTGTCTACGCAGGAAGTCAGGGCGGAATTTATTATCCGGCAGGGCGGGAAGACCGTGTATGAGCAAAGCTTCGACTTCGTTCAACCTCCTGCCGGGCATCAGATTATTCAACTGGAATGGATGCCGGCCTCTGCGGCTGAAGGCGGGCAGGCCGTGCTGACAGCGCTGCTGTTCCATAGCGGGCGGCAGGTGCATGAGCTGCGCCAGGACTACAGGCTCATGCCAGCAAGTCTGCTGAGCGTGCCGGTGAATATACAGCGGCGGTCGGCCTATTGGGGAGCGGACTGCGATTTCGTAGCGATCGGCCGGCTTGTTCCAGGCTGCGAAAGGATAGAACGTTCCCGGATAGCTGAGCTTGCAGCCGATTATCTGCTCATTGTCGGCAGCCGGGCGGAGGATGGTGACGGCACACTGGAGGCGCTGCTGAAGGCATTTGCCGCGCGGGGCGGCCGGCTGCTGCTGCTGGAGCAGAACCAGCTGTCGCTAGGCAAGCTGCCGCTCTCGCGGCGGCCCTTCCTCCGTGCTCATGCCGGCAGCTACCGGCACCCGGTACTGGAGGGACTTGGCGACAGGGACCTGATGTTCTGGCATGAGAAGCTGCATGAAGAGGGGCCGGAGCCGATCATCCACGCAGCCTTCGAGAAGCCGGCGGCAGGTGATTTCACCCTGCTGCTGGAGTGCAGCTCCGGCGATTTCGGAGACGGCGGCGATCTGTGGTCGCCGCTGCTGGAGTACCGCAGCGGCGAGGGCATGTTCCTGGCCAATCAGCTGGAGCTGATGGCCAGTCTGGAGCAGGTTCCGCAGGCCTGCCTGCTGCTGCGGAACCTGCTGGCCTACGCCGGCGGTGCGGAGCACGCCGGGGCTAAGGCCCGGCCCGCGGCAGCGCTGGTGCGCCGCGGCGGGCAGGCCGCAGCTTTCCTTGCGAAGCTGCGGCTGCGGTACACGGCGCTGGACCCAGCAGCGCCGGAATGGTCCGGTGCGCCGGGCATTGCCGCGCGCGCCGGGCTGCAGGACTTCGGCCTGATCGTGGCCGAAGCCTGCATGCTCGAGACGCCGGGAGCAGCGGAAGCGCTCCGGCGCCATGCCGAAGCCGGCGGGCAGGTGCTGCTCCTGCCGGCGGAGGAACGCCAGCAGGCGGCGCTTGCCCGCCTGCTGGACCGTCCCGTGCGTGTGGTACCGCACGAGACGTATCACTTGGCGGCGGACTATGCCTACGCCGCCGTGCAGGGCTTCAGCCCTGTCGACCTGTTCGGGTTCGACAAGGTGTTCCTGTCGCCGCGGGAGGTCAAGAACCGCGTACTGGCAGCCGACAGCCTGGAGATTCAAGGCGCCGGTGCGCTCTGTACGAGCGTCGAAGGCACGGCCTGGAAGGATTATTTTGTGCATGGCTACACGTCCGAATACAGCCGTCTGGCACTGGTGGAGCTGAACCGCAGAAACGCCCGGCCCTCTGGAACCTTCCTGGCGGAAGCTAAGATTGGTGCAGGTGCTGTGCTTTGCTCCCAGCTGTTAGCAGACCCGGAGAGTGAGAAGGCGCTTCGCCTGTATACCCGCTTGCTGGCTAATCTGGGCGCGTCCTTTGATGACGGTCTATTGGACAGCGTGAAGGGGGACGGGGAGTGGGCCGTGGAAACGATGATGGCGCTGTCTTGTCCGCCCCATGTCGATTATGGTGAGATGAAGGCTTATTATACCGATCCGGCATTTTCTTTGAATAATCTGGGGGAAGGCCTTTACGGCTGGATGCAGAAGAAAGAGCGGCGTTCTGGTGAGGGTACATTGCGCATCGCGGATGCAGGATCTGCTCCCTGGTTTCTGAGCTGCTTCGTGCAGGTTCCGGAAAAAGAGGGGGCTGCCGGGCAGCTTCACCGGGGACGACTGCGCATTAGCACAGAAGTAGCTTATGAGATTTATCTGAACGGTGCCCTGGTGAATGAGCCGGAGCGGGAGCTTACCCTGCAGACCGGTCTTAACCGGCTGATTGCGATCGTGCACGGAACGGGCGGAGACCTGACATTCGGACTGACCTTTCTGAACGAAGACGGCACTTATATGAAAGGCCTCGAATACCGTCTGACCCTGGATGAAGTCGAGCCTAAATAAGCCATTACCATCATAAAGGAGCTGAAGCCCAGTGAAAGCCGAGCTTATCAAATATACGGATCCGAAAGATTACTATACCTTCAGGGACGAAGAGAAGGAGGTGGAATTTAAGCGGCATGAGTTGCCGACGCCATGGATGAACTATCTGTCGAACGGTACCTTCCACACCATGATGTCGCATGCGGGCGGCGGTGTAGCTTTTTACAAGTCGCCCCAGATCTGGCGGATTACGCGCTACCGGTTCTTCCACCTGCCGATGGACCGTTCAGGCCCGTATATCTATGTACAGAACGCGGAAACAGGCCGTTACTGGTGCCCGACCAGCGAACCCGCTTTAGAGAAACCGGAGGTGTGGAAGAGTGCCCACGGCATGGGTTATACGCGCTTCGAAGCGAGCCAGGGCGGTATAGCGGCGCAAACGGTGTATTTTGTCGGGCCCTATGAGAATTCGCTGATCTGGAATCTGACCCTGACCAATCAGGGCAGTGCACCGCAGGAGTTGAAGGTCTACGCTTACGCCGAATTTGGCATGATGGAATTTATGCGTGAGCTGCAGTGGCAGTGCTACAACAAACATCAGGTTTCGGTGCAATATCATGAAGCGGAGGGACTGGTGTACCGGTACGGGGTCGAAAATCAGCCGAAGCCGGAGGAGACGCCGCTCGTCTATCTGGCTGCGGATACGCCGCTTGCCGGCTATGACGGCGACCGCGAGGAATTTATCGGCAGCTACCGCAGTGAATCGGATCCGTCGGCGATTGAGAACGGCGCCTGCACCGGATCGACGCTGATGGGCGGCGATCCGTGCGGTGCGCTGCAGTTCAATCTTACGCTGCAGCCGGGCGAGAGCCGCACGATCAATGTATTTCTTGGGACTGCAGCAGATGAGGGAGACGTTGCGCGGGCAATTGCCCGCTCCCGGGAAGCCGGATTCGTAGAATCCTCTTTCCTGGCGCTTAAAGAGAACTGGTCCAGCTACCTTGGCGCCTGGGAGAGCCGGCTGCCGGACAAGGATGCCGAGCGGATGATCAACATCTGGAATCCGTACCAGGCGCACCGCAACTTTCTGTTTTCGCGCAACATTTCGTTTTATGCCACCGGCACATTCCGTGGCGTCGGCTACCGGGACACCGCGCAGGATATTTTGGCTGTCGTGCCCTTCGATACGGAGCTCGCCTTTGACAAGCTGAAGCTCCTGCTCGGACAGCAGTACAAGGACGGGCATGTGAACCATTACTTTTTTCCGAACGAAGGCTGGGACCCGGTAACGAGCATCCACTCTGATGATCATTTGTGGACTGCGCTGGCGGCATGGGATTTGCTGGCAGAAACCGGGGATGCTGCTTTTTTGAAGACTCTAGTACCTTACTATGACGGCGGCGAGGGAGCGGTATATGAGCATTTGAAGGCTGCGGTTGATTTCACCGCGTCCCAGCTCGGCTCACGCGGCTTCCCGCTGATGCTGCGCTCGGACTGGAATGACCAGCTGTTCCGGGTATGCCGGGAAGGGCGGGGGGAAAGTATCTGGACGTCGATGCAGCTTGGAACAGTACTGCTGCGGATGGTTGATCTTGCCTTAGCTGGCGGGCACCCTGAGGATTCCGCCCGGTATGAAGCCATGTATGAGAGTCAGCGTAAGCTGGTTAACAGCATCGGCTGGGATGGACGCTGGTTCCGGCGGGCCATCATGGACGACGGAAGGTTCCTTGGCAGTGACGAACACGACGAGGCCAAAATCTGGCTCAACGCCCAGACCTGGGCCACGATGTCAGGCATGGCGGACCCTGATAAGGGCCTGCAGGCTATGGACAGCGTGCGTGAAATGCTGGACACAGAGCTCGGCATCAAAAAAATCCATCCCTCCATCACCAGCTTTCCCGACCCTGCCGACCCTTTGACCAATTACAACAAGGGTACGGGGGAGAACGGGGCGGTATTCTGCCACGCCAACACCTGGGCGATTATCGCGGAATGCATGCTTGGCCGGGGGGATCTGGCGTACAAATATTACCGCCAGCTGCTGCCGAATGTAGCCATGGATAAGGCAGGCTTGTGGCGGTACAAAGCGGAGCCATATGTCTATGCCTCCAATCTGTTCGGGCCGGAGTCCGACAAATTTGGTCTCGCCAATGTCTCCTGGTTAACCGGTACGGCTGCCTGGATGTATGTTGCTGTTACCCAATATATCCTGGGGGTGAAGCCGGTGCTCGAAGGCCTGTCCATCGACCCCTGTATTCCTGCAGATTGGGAAGGGTTTACGGTAAAGCGGCGTTTCAGGGGCTGTGTCTATGACATCAATGTTACGAATACCAGCAGGGTCTGCAAAGGCGTCAAGAAAATCACCGTCGACGGAGAACCGGTAGAGGGCAACATTCTGCCCGCTTATCCCGGACGATCATCGGTCAAGGTTGAGGTCATTTTATAGACAAGGTTTTATAGCCGAAACCTTTCTATAGTAATCCAGAGGACTCCATGGTCACCTGAGTGCACAGCAAATCGCCCTTTTACAACACCGGCAGCGGAATCAACGGTAAAATTCCCGTTGATTCCGCTGCCGGCGGGCAGAACGAGAGAATCAACGGTAAAAGTCCCGTTGATTCCGCTGCCGGCGGGCTGAACGAGAGAATCAACGGTAAAA
>NZ_LN831198.1:4248539-4266026 GCF_001368795.1 Paenibacillus ihuae | reverse complement strand
CTGCCGGCGGGCTGAACGAGAGAATCAACGGTAAATGTCCCGTTGATTCCCGCTGCCGGCGGGCAGAACGAGAGAATCAACGGTAAAAGTCCCGTTGATTCCGCTGCCGGCGGGCAGAACGAGAGAATCAACGGTAAAAGTCCCGTTGATTCCGCTGCCGGCGGGCAGAACGAGAGAATCAACGGTAAAAGTCCCGTTGATTCCGTAAAATGGCTGCTCCTCACATCCATTTTATATAAGGGCGTTTTTGCGTTATTAGCATCAGATTGGCTTCAGCGGATGCTCTTTCTGTATTTCTCCGGCGAAATTCCTTTGTTTTTTTTGAACATTTGACTGAAATAGGAAGGGGAAAAACTGCCCACCTCCATCGCGATCTCCTGAACGGATTTAGCGGTATTGGCAAGCAGGATACAAGCTTCACTTACACGCCGCTGCATCAAATATTCGGACAGCGTGATGCCGGCGAACTGCTTGAATACATGCGAAATATGATACGGTGACAGATGCATACTAGCAGCCAATGCTTCGAGGCTGAAAGGTTCTTTGTAATGTTCATCCAGCCACTCGGTGATCTGCTCTACATGTGATCCTCCGCGTGAATGCAAGGGGTCGACTTCGCCCATGACACCGGACATTTGTTGTTGAAGCTGGCGGATGAGCTGAAGCATCAGGAACCCGATCGTTTCTTCTTTGTCTGCAGCAGAGTTATTTATAGAATGGTCTATTTCCTCCAGCAAATCCGGAATCAGGGTGTTCTGCATCTCATAGAAAACCGGCTTCTGGAGGCTGCCCTTCCACATCCTGCGGAAAAATTTCTCCAGGAAAGGAAAAGCGGAAAGATAATGCTCCAGAAAAAGGGGATCAAAGGTCAGATTGGTACGGATATAAGAACGGCCTTGTGCCGGAGGAACCATTACACGGTGCAGCTGATAGGGCTGGAACCAGACCAGCGTATGATCCCGGATAGGGTAGGTCTGATTCTCTGCCATAATCTCGCCGCGGCCATTGTAAATATACAGCAGCTCAATCCCCCTGTGCGCGTGAAACCAGTGGGCTTCCTCATTTTCGTATTTATAATTGAATAGAAGTAAACCAGGTTCAAGCCTTTGGGATGAATGATCGTTCCTGTCCATAAAAAGCTCCCTTATGATCCGTTATTATTTACAGTATAGATCATGCCTCTCCTATCGGCCACCGGGAAGACAAGGGGGTGCCTGATGTACATCCGTTTAGCGTTCATACCAGTATCCCGGAACGCCTTGCTGCAGACGCAGCAGCGCTTCCAGAAAGAAATAGTCCCCCCAGATCATGAAATCATCAGGCGAAGAGTTTCCTCTGACAGAATAGGAGCCGTGCCGCAGAAAACCTTCCTCCGACAAACTGCCTGCGGTAAAATAGCCGTCCAGCAGGGAATCCATAGACTTCCCCGCCGCTGCGGCAAACACATCCCGGTCCGGATCACCCTCCGGCAAGTGCTCCAGCAGCTCAAGGATGCCGCACACAAAGATGGCGGAAGCCGAACTGTCGCGGGGAGTGGAAGGCTCCTGCGGAACATCGAAATCCCAGTATGCAACATCATCACCGGAAAGCTGCTCCAGAAAATAGCGGGCGAGTCTTTTGGAGGTTTCCAGAAAACGCAGCTCTTTAAGATAACGGTAACCCAAGGCAAAGCCGTAAACCCCCCAGGCCTGCCCCCGCGTCCAGGTGGAGCCGTCCTGAAAGCCTTGTCCGGTCTCTCCGCGAAGGGCATTACCTGTCAGCTGATCAAAATAAAAAGTATGGTAGGAGGAATCATCTCCCCTCACCAGGAACCGGCGGCTTTTCTCGGCCTGGATGCTGGCACAGTCGGCATACCTGCGGTCGCCGGTCTGTTCCGTTGCCCAATAGAGCAGCGGCAGATTCATCAGGCAGTCAATAATAATCCGGCCCCCGTCGTTCACATCGCCTTCCGGCCCCCAGGCCTGAAACAGCTGCGGAACAGGGCGCCAGCGCTTCATTAGCATATCGGCTGCTTGCAGCGCCAGCTGACGGGAGTCTTCATCCTTCTCGGCAATCCAGCGGGCTTTGGCAGACAGCGAGTAGAGAAAGCCGATGTCATGATGATCGAGTGACTGCTCCGCTTCCAGGCGTTTCTTGAAAGATTCAACTGTCCTGATAGCTGCTTCGTGAATCTCCGGGTCTTTGCTATATTCATAGCTAAGCCACAAAATTCCGGACCAGAATCCTTCTGTCCAGCTGGTATGGTCCGTCAAAAAATATTTGCCGTCCCCCTGGCTTACAATAGGAAAAGAGCCTCCAAAGCGTTTGATGTTGAGACGGGTGGTTACGAGCGTGTGTTCAATCGCTGTTTTCCAGTTCATCCTAACCTCCATAATATCGCTTTATTGTTATTATGCTCATTATAATCCTGGTGTTATATTGATTTGTTGTGCTTATTATTAGTTAAATTGCGGATTATACCGGAGAAGCCTGAGTTTGGATCCGTATGAATCAGCAGCAAAGAAGCCGCCCCCTGACGGGAGCGGCTTCTTTGCTGTTCACGATGTATATTAAACCTGTAATAAACCCGTGCTAAACCAAATTCGGAATATCCACTGCAGGCTCACTGTCAGCTTCGTAATCTACACCTTCTGTGCGGAAGCCGAACAGGTTGAAGAAATCATCCTGATAGCCGGCAAGGTCGGCCAGCTCAGGTACATTGGCGGTTTCAATAGTGCTCCAGCGTTTCATTACCTCGGCCTGTACATCCTCGCGCATTTCCCAGTCATCGATCCGGATCAGGTGGCTTCCATCTGCTGCCGCCACTCCGCCGTTATACAGATGCTCTGAGAACAGGCGGTACATTTGCTGGATGCAGTTTTCGTGCAGCTCCTTCTCCTTCATGACCCGGTACAGGGCAGAGATATAAAGCGGTACTACCGGAATCGCGGAGCTGGATTGGGTGACGAGTGCTTTATTCACCGATACAAAAGCCCGTCCGCCCGTGGCATTCAGCTTCTCATTCAGTGCGATGGCCGTTTTTTCCAGATCATTTTTGGCTTGGCCGATGGTTCCGTCTTTGTAAATAGGGTGGGTTACTTCCGGTCCGATATAGGAATAGGCTACTGTAGTTGCTCCATCCGCAAGCGTTCCCGCTTCCTGAAGCTGGTCAATCCACATGCCCCAGTCTTCTCCGCCCATGACGGCAATCGTCTGGCGGACCTCATCCTCTGTAGCCGGTTCAATGGTTACGGTAGACACTTCGCCGGAGTGGAAGTTCATCGTTTTGTTCGTATACGCGCTGCCGACAGGCTTGATGACGGAGGAGAAGGTTTCGCCTGTAACCGGATGCGTGCGGCGCGGGGAAGCTACGCTGTAAACGACCAGATCAACCGTGCCGAATTCTTTTTTGATCAGTTCAATCGTCTTGGTCTTGATGCTGTCAGAGAAGGCATCGCCGACGATGCTGAAGGATTTCAGCCCCTGCTCGGCAGCGGCTTGTTCCAGAGCGGCGGAATTATACCAGCCGGCGGAGGCCGTCCGTGCACCCTCAGCAGGCTTGTCGAAGAATACGCCAATGGTATTCGCACCGGCACCAAAAGCGGCTGTAATCCGCGATGCGAGTCCGTACCCGGTAGAAGCGCCGACCACGAGAACATTTACAGGCCCGCTCAGCTTCTTGTGTGCTTTTACATAGTCAATCTGCTGCTGAACCTGCTTGGCGCAGCCTTCGGGATGGGCGGTGGTGCAGATAAAGCCGCGTGTTTTAGGCTGAATAATCATATAGGAAATCCCCTTTGTTTTAGTTTTTAACTTTTTAACCACTAATATAGAGTATAGCAAATGATAGCTTAGAAAGATAAGCTTTGCAGTTTTTTTACTTCCGGTATTTCTCAAAAGGCATAGTGACGCTATGATAAAAGCGGCAGCGGCTGTAAGTGCTGTAGTCACAAAGCTGATACACGGATGATGAAAATGTAAAGAGTATGGGCGGAACTGTGGGGATAGGAGACTTTATTTAGCAACTTTATAGCGGGAGTATGAAATATGGAAAAAATAGTATTGGTTTGTATTATGATAATGTTGATGCTAGCATCGGCTTGTGGAAATGTTGGAACGACACCAAATCCAAATACTTCTAGTGAGCCTAAACCTGAAACGGATGAGTCTATTATTCCCAAAAACACATCCGAATATTGTGATTCAGAAAGTATAAATTTGAATAGTGAAACTGAAAAATATTTCTATGTAACTTGGAAAGTTGAGAAGCTTTTAGGATTTGCAAATTCATGGAGATGAAATCATAATCAAAAAAGACTTTTTTTCATCAAATTAGATTACAGCGACATACTATAACTCAGAGACTCTTTTTATAGATTATACAAAATAGATATCCCAGACTTAAATATAAATGATGTAGTAAAAGCAATAAATATAAGAGACCCTTCTACAAACCTTGGAATACCTTTAAGTTTTTTTTGTTGTGAATAACGATAGGCTTATCTTGTTAGCAGAGGCAACTATTTTTGAGCTTAAAAAAACTATTGATTAAATGAAATATCCACGACACTGAGCCGTTGACGCATACTGCTCACTAGTGAATTCCAAAAGGGTTCGTTTTGAGGTCTCCAATATAAAAACCAACAGCTGCCTTAATCTGAAAAATAAAGTTCTAGACTACTGTTGGTTTATTGAAATAACGTTCCCCGTTCGTTTGCGGAATCCATCTTATGTTTTGTTAATCATAGTTCCAGGTAAGCGGCCCTTTTCTTATTTTTGCAGCATAGATAATTTGACCTGTATGAAAATGGATCTCTCTAAACATTGCCACGATAAGATTCAAAGCCGTCGTCTCGTTGTTCACCTGGCTGTATGTAAGGGGGGGGAGATTAAGAAAGGGTTGGGACATTAGTAACTCAGGAGTGGACCTAAGCTGCTCAAGATAATCTATTAGAATATCAAAAGAGACTCTGGTCTTTGTTATCGCTTCGTCTTTAGACATCATTAGCCCTTTCTCAAATTCCTTGTCTCTGTCTCTTGTGTCAGGGACATTCAGAAGAATGGTTTCAATTCGTGAGTGCACTGCACCTCTTATATGAGCGACTAAGTTTGCGATGCTGTTACTATCCGGTGTCGGGGAGGAAGTAATATCCTCTTCAGACAACTGTTCAATCGCTTGGAGTGTCCATTTCTTCTCTGACCTGAACTTAACTAACATACTTTCCATAAGCTCTAAGGCGATTTCCATTTAACGTCCTCCAATCAAAATTGTTCATCTGTAAAATAATAGCAAACATACGCTCCCCTGCACAATATCAATTAGCACAATGCTAATCTGTCCGTTAATGCCCTTGACAGTCTAGTATACTTATTTTCTTTTGACAGAAATAGTTCCGTTAGATGATGCACAGTTCGAAGATACCGACCCGTTACTCCTGCGGAACAAATGCTATTCGATAACCATCTCCTTTATTACTTTGTTAGAACTCCAATATCACTAGACCGTTTGAACATCCGGAATGTCACCTCCATTCTTTTATGTTAAATTATACCATAAATTCAAGCCATATTCTGCTTCCGGTGATTCTAACACGTAAGCTGACGGCTTGAAACTTTTTCCAATTTCTTGCGTCAGTGATGGTATGTGGATGTTGGGTACATACATTCAGCCACGAATTGTGAAGGGGTGAAGGGTCATGAACAAGATACTGGCAATACTTCTGTCTGCGCTGCTCCTAACCAGCTGCAGTTCCGCCGGTTCCTCGATGAGCTTTAGCGAAAGAGCAGCTGCGGCTAAGAAGCTGGACTCCAGGCTTGCCCAGCAGAGCAATGAGCTTGGGCTTAAGCTGTTCGGCCAATTAAGAGAGCAGAGCGGCGGAGGCGGGAATCTGACAATTTCGCCTTACAGCATTTCTGCCGCATTGGCACTGGCCTACAACGGCAGCAAGGGAGAAACGGCAGAGGAGCTGGGCAAGCTGCTGGGCTATGCGCCTGATGAACTGGATAAGCTTAATACCGGTGAGGGGGCTCTGCTGCCGCTGCTGAACGATGCCGGACCCGGCATTCAGCTTGAGCTGGCTAATTCCGTGTGGGCTAATCAAGGTATACCGCTTCGCAAAGGATATAAGAAAGTAAGTGAAGACTACTATGATGCTCAGATCCGGACTGTAGATTTGGCCGGAGAGAAATCGGTGAATGAGATTAACGAATGGGTCTCTGAGCACACTGCCGGGAAGATCGGCAAGATGCTGGAGCAGCCCCCGGGAGCGCAAAGTGTTGCCGTGCTTGTTAACGCGCTTTATTTCAAGGGTGGATGGAAGAAGGTATTTCCGGAGGGAAATACCCATCCGGGTGAATTCTATCCCGCCGCGAGTCCGGCAGTAGAGGTTCCTCTGACGAAGCAGTTTGGACACTTTCTGTATGCTGAAGATAAGGACTGGCAGGCCGTGCGTCTTCCGTACGGAGAGGGCCAGATGCATATGATTGTAATTCTGCCTGCCAAGGATTCTTCTCTAAATGAGGTTATTGATCATCTGGAAAAAGAAGGGTTACCTTCTGATGATCAATTTTCGGGCAGGCAGGGATCGCTTACATTGCCCAGGTTCACAGCAAGCTATGGTACAGACTTGAAGGAAGCTGTGCAGGCTCTGGGAGTGAAGCTTGCTTTTGACCCTGACAAAGGGGATTTTTCAGCGCTTGCGGATACGGGGACTCCCATCTTCATCAGCAATATCATTCATAAAACATACATCGAAGTGAATGAGTCCGGAACGGAAGCGGCCGCTTCAACGCTTATTGGAATGGACGCGGGAGCTGCCCCTCCAGTTGAAGCGCCTTTTGAGATGACCGTTAACCGGCCGTTTATCTATATTATTGAAGACATACAAACCGGAGTCTGGCTGTTCATGGGCGCAATTGAGAACCCGCTGCTTGCAGAGTAGTGTCAGGGCGGGAACATATTATTTCCACCAGAGCGCATAATTGCCCCCTTCACAGGTCACAATAGGAAAAAACCAGAATGAAGGGATTACAGTGAACGCTTTTCGCTTGAAAAAACAACTGTGGCGGCGATGGAGACGGTGGAAAAAAGCCCCTTGGGTTGGAGCGGCTTGTATCGCATTAACGGTGCTGGCCTGGCGCGGCATGCAGGTTCCGGAAGAGATCAGCGGATTGCTAAGTACTTCCGAATGGAGTATCCCCGCAGCAGCGAATGAATGGAGTGAATTGTATGATCCGCTGCAGAACGGGAATCAGGGGGACAGTGTAGCGGCTCTGGCAGCCGTTTATCATACCGGGAATAACAGGATAGACAGTAGTACCGCAATGGACCGCGTACAGCTGCTGGAAGCGGTGAGCCGTGGAGGCATCAGCAGAACAGTGCATCTGCAGACTACTTATGTAGCAGGTGAGGAAGTGCAGACGCTGCCCGGTGTGAAGAGTCCCGCCCAGCTGAAGGCATTGATTGAGGAGCATCCGGGCTGGAACGGGTGGATCAGCAAGGAAGGCGATCTGTGGCTGGAGCGGCGGGTGAATGACTTATCACCGCTGACTAAAAAGGATGCCCACATCGGGGTGGATGAGCAAGGGAATCTGACTTTGTTCAAAGGGCCTCCGGCCGGAGAAGAAGTGCTGAAAACCTTTTTTCAAATGGATATGGGGTCGATGAAATCCTCACTCCCCGAAGAAATCTGGAAGCAGCTTCACGAAGGCATACGCGTGCAGGATATCGAGGAGTACAACAGTGTGCTCTCGACCTTCAGCGATTATGCCAGGGATTCAGCAGAGCAGGTTATGCAATCTGAATAGGGTATGCACTAAACGGTTATGCGCCTTGTAAGGCGGCATGGCCGTTTTTTTTGTGCGCAAAATCCTGCAGTTATTATCTAAAATCCGCCTGTTATGACATAAAAGTATATCCTTTTGCACCGATGCTACACTGTGATTGTAGGAAAGAGGATCGCAATGAATTCCAAAGTGAATTCGTTCGGAGGATTTCAAAGGAGCAGAAGCTCACAACATTTGTAGGAGGTACAACAGCAATGCGGACAATTTTTTCAGGCGAGGCTATAGATTTCAGCTACAACAAAAAGGAACCTGTTCTGGACGGGTTAACGATCTCAATCACAGACAAACAAATTTATGGACTGCTGGGCCCTAACGGAGCAGGGAAATCAACCTTGACCAAGGTGATGCTGGGGCTGGAGAACCCGCAGAAGGGTAAATTGCAGTGGTTTAACGAGTACCCGAACCAGAGCACGAAAAGCCGGGTGGGATATGTGCCGCAGGATCTGGCTCTGATCTACGATCTGTCGGCGTATGAGAATGTGGAATTCTTCGGCAAGCTCTACAATCTGAAGGGAGAGCGGCTGAAGAATCAGGTCCGCTACGCACTCGAATTCGTCGGGCTGTGGGACGAGCGCAAGCAGAAGCCCAAGAAATTCTCGGGCGGGATGAAGCGGCGGCTGAACATCGCATGCGGCATTGTGCATAATCCGGATGTCATCATTCTGGATGAGCCGACCGTAGGCGTTGATCCCCAGTCGCGCAACCGGATTCTGGATGCCATTCTTGAGCTGAACCAGCTGGGTACAACCATCGTCTACATCTCGCATTACATGGAGGAGGTAGAGAAGATCTGCTCCCATGTCGGCATTATCGATAAAGGTACGCTCCTCTGTGAAGGCAAGCTGAGCGATGTTCTGGAGGCATACACTGATCAGGCGATACTGAAGCTGGAACTTCAGCAAAAGGGAACGGCTTATACCGAGCGGCTGGCAGACTACACGATTATCTCCACAGACGAGAACAAGATCGAGCTGGCAGTTCCTAAGAACAACGTCAGCATCCTTAGTGAAATCAAGGAAAGATTCGGAGATGAGCTCAAAAGCTTTCAATACATCTCGCCGAATCTGGAACAGGTTTTCTTTAAATTAACCAAGAAGAATTTGAGGGATTAGCCATGTGGACCATTTATCTGACAAGCATGAAACGGAAAATAAAAAGTCCGGTCGTATTCGTCAACTATATTCTATTGCCGCTGCTGCTGATTGTAATCCTCGGCAATGCCTTATCCACCATGTTTCAGTCTGAGCCGGAGAAGACAGCGGGAGCCATCAACATCACACAGACCCGCACGGTTGTGGTCAATGAGGACAAGGGACAGCTCGGTAAGGATATTGTGTCCTTTCTGACAGGCAAGGAGAACCAGGAGCTGTACAAGGTAACTGTCGCTATGAACGCGGAGGAGGCCCGGATGTCTCTGGAGGCTGATGAATATGACCAATATATTTATCTGCCGGCCGGTTTAACGGAAGGGGTTAATGCCAAGCAGGAGAGCGCTGTTACGATTTACGGCAAGGACCAGAACATTGATAAGGTGGACATCACGGCATTAACGCTCTCCGCCTTCGGGGACGGCTATCAGGCCATGGATGTGTCTGGACGGAATAACCAGCCTATCGTGTATCAGCATGCTTACAGCAATCTGCTGACTGCAGGAAATACGTCCGAGAAGCAGAGTGCTGCCGGCAATATGTCCGGGCTGAGCTACTACGGAGTGACGATGCTGGTGCTGATTCTCTTTTACGGCCTGGCCAACACGATGAATTTCATTCAGGAGGAGTACAATGAGGCACTTGGCGACCGCTATCTCATTTCTCCGCTCTCCAAGATGTCGCTGGTAGTCAGCCAATGGCTGACCGGCTGCTCGATCTCCATTATTCAGGGGCTGATCATCGTCTTCTGTGCCAAGCTGTTCTTCAATGTATCCTACGGCGCAAGCAATCTGGTTGTTCTGTTTATCATCATTGTAGGCGCGGTTTTCTTCAATGCGCTGGGTTTGTTTCTCGGAGTGCTTGGCCGCCGCATGAAGGCGCTGGACGGTATTGTCTCGCTGCTCATTCCGGTCATGACATTTATCGGCGGCGGCTTTATCAAACTTGATTTCGGCTCACTCAGCAAGCTCAGCATCAACGAGGTGTTTCAGCAGCCTTTGTTCGATTATATCCAGCAGGGTGTAATTCATCTGATGCCTGTCTATAATGCGCTGGCATTGTCCTTAGGCTTTGTGATCATCTCCGTCTTCTCATTGACACGGAAAGGAGTCAGATAAGATGAGAATCTTTGAACTCTATTTGAAACGGATCGTGAAAAGAAGGCTGACGCTTATTTTCATGGTGTTGCTGCCGGTCCTCTTTACCTTTATGGTAGTCACGCAATATAACGATGCCACCAAAGTTACCTTAGCCTTGTATGCACCGGATCCCGCGGTTGACTCTTATGTCTCTGCCATGCTGGAAAAGCAGGATGTAACCCTGATTCATGCGAAGGATGCAGACAGTGCCATTAAGAGCAGTGCCAATCTCGGAATTGTCTTCTCCCAGACGGCCGGGGAATTGTATGCCAGTCCGGATGGAATGAAGATTGAGAGCTATGCCAAAGAAACCAATTTCAATTCAAAATCACTCGAAGTGAAGCTGAACAGTGTCTTCTCTTCCCTGCAGACGCTGGCCAAAAATGCTCCGGATGCAGAAGCTTTCAAGCAGAATATGAAGCTGATGGTGGATTCCCCGGCTAGGGTCAAGGTGGAGCCGAGTATTCTGGGCAATCCGCACGCAGTGGTCCTGACCAGTACGTTCAACATGATTGTCTTCATCATGCTGTTCCTGACAATGACCAATACGCTGCTGTTCCTTGGCGACAAGGTGCATTCGACCACAGAACGGGTCCTGCTGACGGCTAAAAATAAGCTCAGCTACTATCTCCAAACTGCCTTAGTATTCGCGGCGATTGGTATCGTCCAGTTCCTGCTGATGATTGCGCTGATGAGCGGAGCTTTCGGAATTGACCTGGAGCTGTCCGCCTCCCACCTGCTGCTGCTGGTTCTGGCTTACGGCCTGCTGAATGTCATCGCTGCAGGGATTGGCCTGCTGCTGGTCAGCCGTACCACCAAGCAATCCACCGGCCGCCTGCTGGTAACGGTAGTCTCCCTGCCGCTGGCGATGCTCGGAGGAACACTCTGGCCAAGCTCGATTATGCCCGAAGGGATGCAGCGCTTCGCCAGAATTCTGCCTACCCGGTGGATCACGGAGCTGAATACAGAATTGTTCAGCGGGTTCCCGGGAAACAGCGGCGCCGTAACCACCCATTTCATCAGCCTGCTGGGCTGTGCGGCAGTGATCTTCCTGCTGCTGACCCGGGTGAAGACTCAGGATATTTAGAGCAGCTTCCGTGAAAGGAGGAGGGGACCATTATGATAGTGGAGCCAGAAAACGGCACACGGTACTATGAGCTTACACCCCTGCAGCAGAAAATTCTCTATGCAGAGAAGCACAACAAGGATTACGGAATTTATTTCTCGGTTCATTATGACTCACGATGGAGCCGGGCGGAACTGGAGCAGGCCGTACAGCGGGTGATGAATGCAGCCGAGGCCTTTAGCGGCAGGATCATCAGACAGGAAGGGCAGTACCTCTTTGCTGTGGACCGCGGCTTCAAGGATTACAGAAGCGGGACTTCGCTCCGCGGCCAAAGAATCTCCATCTTTGAAGGGCAGCGGTTAGCCGCCTTTTACCTGAGAGAGGATGAGCGCTGCATTGAATTTCTGATGCATCATCTGATTATGGACGGGGATTCCCTCTATCTGTTCCTGGATTGTCTGGAACAGGAGCTGCTGACCAAGGATTCTCCGGTGTTTCAGGAGGGAAGTTATTTCCGGGAGCCCGCAGGCCAGGGGAAGCCGCTACCTATAGCTGACGGATACACGGACAAGATCAGGCAGTTCCTCCGCACGGATAAGGATTCCCGCCCGTATGCCGAACCGGTGTATGGCCGGGACCGGCTCTCTGCTGAAGCATTTAAGGCAGCTGCCGCATTATCCGGCAAACTGAAAGTAACCCGGTTCGGCGTGATTCTGCTGGCTCTGGCCCTGCTGTCGCCGCAGCGGATGAACCTGGTCGGCGTGGTGGTGTCCCGCCGGGATCACCGGCAGCAGGCCGGTGTTATCGGGAACTTTACGGACATTGCTCCGGTGCTCTTGCAAATCGACGAAAGCTTAAGTTACGCCGGCAATGCGCAGAGCATTTTCAAGGAATTGTTTCATGCGATCAGCGGATCGGCCGTACTGTCCTACGAGGAATACATGGAGCTGCTCGGGTATCGCGGGTATGATTACGTACTATCATATACAAAGATGCCGGATCTGGACCGGAAGTCAGCGGTGTTCTCCGGGCTTGCGCTGGGCGAATATCTCCACAAGTACAATAACCACCTGCAGTTCAATGAATACGAGACGCAGCTGGATTATGAGGTGTGTTATGAACAGCCCCTCATGCAGCACCTGTGTGAAGGTCTGGAAGAGATGCTGCTGGAGCTGGATCAGCTGGATCTGTCCCAGCCAGCCGGTAAGGCGCAGATCACGCCGCAGGTTATGATGGAGACTGCTGCGGCAGCCGAGTGGAGTGCTGAGCCAAGAAGGAGCAGCCACTGGTTCCCCGATGTGGATGAGGATGAGAACCTGTTCAACTCCTCCATCTCTTCCATGGATATTGCCAGGATGATCACGGATATTTATGAGCATCTTGGGGTACAGCTCAGCTATCAGGATATTTATGCTTCGGGAACGCTCCGGGAGCTGAAGCAGCTGATTCTCAGCAAGGCAGGCACTGCGGTTCCGCTGCACATGGGCGGACAGGAACCGGATGAATACGTATGTCCGAACTTTATGAAGGTGCTGTTCATCGATAGCTTCCGGTTTACAGATTCGAATATGTATGATGTGAAATATGCGTACCGGATTTCAGAGCAGGGTACAGCAGAATTAATTGCCCTCCAGGCAGTAATCGAGCATGTCATTTCATGCAACGATGTATTCTTCACCGAATATTCCTATGCTGACGGCGAGGTGTCGGGAAAGGTTAAAGCGGACCGGCATGTTGAAATCGGGCATCTCACTGTGGCTGATCCGGAACAGCTGAACGGTATCAGCAGCGGATTCCGCCTGCAGGGCGGTGCAAGGCTGTGGGACATCCGGCTGGTCACAGTGCTCTCCACGCAAGAGACCTACCTGTATCTTAATATGCATCACATGCTGATCGATCAGGTAGGGCTCGCCGTGCTGCTTCGCCAGATCGAGGACAGCTTCAATGGTCGGCCTGTAGATTATGTCCAGTACGCGCAAATTGCCGGAAGCTATGAAGCGGCAATCGGCGATGCCGTACAGGGCTGGCAGCCGCTCCTCCGTTACAACGCCTATCCAAGCCAGGGCAAGCCGATGCTGACCAAGGGAAGCTATCATGTTCATGAGTTTGCTTTTCAAGTGGAAAAGGCCCCCTATTCCGAGACGGAACCCAGATTGCTTACATACATAACAAACCGTTTGGCGCTGGCTTTCAATCATACACAAGGTTATGTAGGTGCGGTATACCACGGCAGGGTGATACCGGGCGCGTCGAAAGTCATCCATTCCTTCGCTAGAGTGCTGCCCATCTTCTTCAACATGGCAGACGAGGAAGTCCTCCGGGAGAGCCTGGCTACGGCACACCGGTATCAGGCGGCATCGATTTACGATCTGAACGGCGCCGGATTTACGCTGGAATTCCCCTCAATCGTGTTTCAGACGCTGGTTGCAGGCAGCAGCGAAGGTACATTATTTGACCGGACGCTGGAGTTCGCAGGGATGTCCAAGTTCCAGATTCTGATGAACCTGGAGCTGTCCGCCGCAGAATGCCGGTTAAGCCTGTATATCGATGACCAGATTTATAATCCGGCGGAAGAAGCACAGATTGTCCGTGATGTGCACGCCGCAGTACAAGAGCTGACTCATAAGGCAGGTGAAGCGGAGCATGCTTGATTATGCACCCTTGGCAGACCGCCAGGAAGCCTGGGAGGAGAGCAGTGAGCTGACCTCCATTCAGCGGAAAATGTTCATCTGCAACAAGCTGCCGATCTACCGTCTGCCGCTGCTGTATCCGCTGGAACCCGGAATCAGCTATGCAGCTGTGAAGGAAGCTTTATACGCAGCGTTCGAGGCACACAAGACACTGCAGGTGAAATATACGTATGAGCCGCAGCTGCGGAAATTTTACCAGCGTTATACTCCGCTGCAGCCGGAAGATTTCATTGTGGAATCCGTCAGGATCAATGAACCGCCTGACCAGTATATCCGGAGCCTGCTGGCAGGTATTGATCTGAGCGCTGATTATCCATGGCGTCTGGCCTTCCTGGAATGGCGGGATGAGCGGTATCTCTGGGCAGAGTTTCATCATATCGTGATTGACGGGCTGGGAATCCGCCGGTTTGAACAGGATTTTACCGGCAGGCTGCTGGAAGGGCAGGAGGTGCTGCCGCAAGCATCGCTTCCATTATCCAGCTACCGCAGAATCTGCGAGCTGCAGAGGGATAACTCCAGCGCACCGGAAGCAACGGGCAGACTGCTGAAGCTGCCTGAGCTGCAGGACAAGCCGGTCTCAGGTGTCGGAAGGCTTACGGTTCCGCTGGATAATAACCGGCAGGAGGCTGTTCAGCGGCTGGCCAAGCAGCTGAATGTAACCAAAAACGCCGTGTTCCAAGGGGTGCTGGAGGAAGTGCTGAGCTGCTGCTGCAGTGGAGATACCTATGGCACCATTGGCAACTGGCGCATGAGCCTGGGGAATTTCACGGAGGCAGGCTGTTACGTGCGGCTGATGCCGAAGCGGATGCAAGCAGCCGTGACAACGGAGGACAGGATCAGAACGATTCACCGGGATAATCTTCAGACGCTCATGATCCGCAGCAATGAGCTGCCGGAAATGACCGAATATCCGGTAATGTACTCCTATGAAGAGGATATGTTCAGGCATTTTCGGTATATTCCGGCAGACAGGATGTGCAAGTTCCAGCTCTACATTCGGGTGTATTGTTACCGCCAGGAGAATGGGATTGAAGCAGAATACAGCAAGGCTAAATATACGGAGGAACAGATTTCTGCAATCATCAGCGAATTCAGCACCAGGCTTGATTATTTAGCAGAATAGGGGGCTCAATATGAATTTATCAGAAATATTTAACAAAACATTTAATATATACCATAGTAAACGGGCGATTTTGGACGATACCCGCACTCTTACCTATCAGCAGCTGGACGGGCTAACCCGCGGAATTGCCGCCGGTCTGCGCAGGCAGGGAGTCGGTGAAGGGGATGTGGTCGCTATCGAATGCGTTAGCAGAATCGAAGCTATTGCACTTATGATCGGCACCATCCGGGCCGGAGCCGCCTATTGTGTCATCCCTGAAGCCTACCCGGACTACCGCAAGGAGAAGATGAAGGCGCTGGTTCAGGCCAAGCTTAGTGTGCATCAGGTAGACTGGGCAGACGGCGGCGATACAGGCGAGCTTCCGGAAGCGGTAAGAAAGCCGGACAGCCTGCTGTACATTATCTTCACCTCAGGCTCAACGGGAGAGCCGAAGGCGGTAGCCATTGAAGATCACTCCATCGCCAAAATTGTGAATGAACCCAGCTTCTACAGCGGCAATGTAATGGGCCAGCTGGCTCCGCTGGAGTTCGATGCCTCGGTGTATGAGATTTTTGGCGGGCTGCTGAACGGTATGACCCTGAAGCTGATCCCTAAAGATGACAGCCTGGATTGCGACAATGTACCTGAAAGGTTCAGCGGTATCGACACCCTGTTTCTGACTACACGGCTGTTCAATCTGTATGTAGATGAGGCCCCGGAGCTGTTCAGGAAGGTGTCGCTGGTTCTCACCGGCGGTGAGCGCTGCTCGGTGCATCATCTGCAGGAAGCGGCCCGGCACTGCACCGTCCTGCATGTATACGGACCTACGGAGACGACCGTTTTTGCCACCTCCCACAAAGTCACTGGTGCTGAACAAGATATGCCTATCGGCAGGATTTTTGACCAGGGAACATTCATGGTTGTAGGCGACAACAACCTTCCGGTGCCCCAAGGGCAGCAAGGGGAGCTTCTGATTGCGGATTCCGGAGTGATGCGCGGCTATCTCGGAGATGAAGAGGCCAGCCGCAGAGTCCTGCTTCAGCAGGACAGAGGACGCTTTTACCGTACCGGAGATGCCGTGTACCTTAATGATGCTGGTGAGATTGTCTACGTCGAACGCAAGGACAGGCAGGTCAAAATCTCCGGCTACCGTATTGAGCTGGGGGAAGTGGAGAAATGTGCCTATGACTTCGGCCTGCAAAAGGATTGCCTGGCGCATTATGACGGTAAACGGCTGACGCTCTACGTGAAGGATCAGGTTGATCTGGAGCAGCTAAGGGGCCATCTGAGAAGCCGGCTGCCTGAATATATGGTTCCTACAGTGAAGGTGGTGGATATTATTCCTATGAATACGAACGGCAAAACGGACATCCAGGAGATTATAAGTGGCAATTGTGAGGCCAATGAGAGCCGGAATGAAATTATGAAGGTGATGACCAGTGTGCTGAGCAGCGAATTAACTGCAGAGCAGACGTTCCTGGATGTGGGCGGGGATTCCATCAAGGCGATGGAGATCATCTGGCAGCTGGGAAGCAAAGGGTATCAGCTGGACCTCGATACGCTGTTCAGCAGAACTATAGGAGAGATCGCGGACAATGTCAGCAATGGTTAGCAGTACCGAGAAGAGGATCGTAAGCAGCTGTCTGCTTAGTCCGACGGCCTATAATATCCCGCTGTTTGTGAGGTTCGCCGAAGGGCTCAACATTCCCAGAATGTATAATCTGCTGACCCGCTATATGGAGGATTTCGAGCTATTCCGTACCTCATATGAGATACACTCGGAGATTCATAAAAGAACCCGGAATGAACCGCCGACGATTGAGGTTAGAACCTTTGAGCATCTGGACAAGGATCGTCTCATCGGTGAGCAGCTGATTACGATCAAGGACCGTGCGCTGGTACGTTTCCTGATCTGCAGGGTGCTCGATGAGCCCGGTGATTATCTGTTCATCAATGCCCATCATGTTCTTCTCGACGGATTCAGCATGAATCTGTTTCTGCAGGAGCTTACCCAGGCTTATCTGTCCGGAGAACCGGCCGTCTCGCAGCTGTATCCGCCGCTGCCGGAGGAGGCTGTGCAGGGAAGCCTGCAGGCAGAAGGCAGCGGGGGCCGGACCCTCAGCTTCGGGAAGTATGCCCCGTTCAAGAGCAAACTGCTGGGCCGACAGAGCAGTGAGATTCATTACCTGAACGAGCGCTTCAGCCTGGACGGCAGCCCGGCCAAACGCCATTCGGATTTCGCGGTGGCACTGACCGCCTTCTCGCTCAGTCTGGCCCATTTTCTAGCACAGCGGCACCGTATATCTGGCCTACCCCTACCTGGGCAGAGACCCCCGGAATTACAAGGCGCTCGGTAATTTCGTCCAGCTGATTCCATTTGGAATAGAACTGGAGGATGAGCTCGGGACAGAGACGGATCGGCTCATTGCCGGCGTTCAGAGCCGGATTTTCGCAAGCTTCGCCGGGCGTGATTATTACGAGGAGCTGATCCGCACGGAGGGGATGAGCAGCATGAATA
>NZ_LN831198.1:4242805-4248513 GCF_001368795.1 Paenibacillus ihuae | reverse complement strand
TTTCAGGGATATTGTCTTTGACTATAAATCCGGCAGCCTGATCGCCAAAACCTTAAATGAGGCCCACGGCATTCAGCTGGAGGAAGCCCATGGCTACCGTGATGAGAAGTATGGTCTGCATTTCTCCGTATACAAGACGGGAAATGACTGGGAGATCAGCATCATCTCCAGCGAATACGGACTGACGGATCTGCAGGCACTGCTGGCCCTGTTCCACTCTATCCTTCAGAAGCTGTATGCGTATGCCGGCGGCGGATTACGGGTTGGCGAATTAGTGTCGCTCACTGCGAAGGTAGAGGAGCATGGCGGTGAAGCAGCCCCGGAAACACCGGGCGGAAGGATTTATGACGAGGTCGCCGGAATCGTATCCGCCCTGCTGGGGGAGGCGGGAGTGCAGGCGAATGTAAGCTTTTTCGATCTCGGCATGGACTCGCTCCTGCTGGTGAAGTTCAAGAAAAGAATCAGGGAATCCTTCAATATCAATCTTAAAATCTCGGATTTCTTCAATTATCATACGGCGGAACTGCTGGCCGGAAAAATTATGGACCATCTAAAGGAGGCTAATTAAATGAATATTGCATTACTGTTGCCCGGGCAGGGAACGAGGTTTACGGAACAGGTAAAAGAGCTCTGGCTGGAATCCCCGGAAGCCCGTAACCTTATTGAAACGGCAGAACGGCAGCTGGGCTATCCGGTTTCGGAATGGCTGACCTCCGATCTGAGCAAGGACACACATAAAGCGCAGCTCGCCACCTATGTCGGCTCCATGTGCATGTACCAATTATACAAACAGCAGATTGGATTGTATCCCAGCTATGTGCTTGGCCACAGTCTGGGGGAGCTTACCGCGCTGACCATTGCCGGGGCAGTGACCTATGAGGAAGGACTTCAGCTGGTGGATATCCGCGGGAAGGCAATGAAGGCGGCGATTGAGCAGCAGGAGAGCCTCGGAATGATGGCAGTATTCGCCGCACCTGAGCAGGTCGAGGCGCTGGCAGCCGGCTGGGATGAGGTCTATGCAGCCAATCTGAACTCGGAGCAGCAGACTGTAATTTCCGGTACAAGGCAGGCCATTCAGGAATTCGTCAAGCACCACCAGCTCGAAGGCGTGATGCTCGGCGTGAACGGAGCCTTCCATACGCCTTATATGAAGGAAGCGGCTGAAGAGGTCTATGAGCAGCTTCGCGGGCTGTCCTTCAGCACGAGACTGCAGACACAGGTGATCAGTAATAAGAGCGCAAAGCTGTATGATTTCACGAATATCCGGGAGGAAATTGCTGCTCAAATGGTCAGCCCGGTCCGCTGGAAGCCGTCGGTGGATTATGCACTTAGCCAGGGTGTGCAGCTCTTCGTAGATCTGTCGCCAAACGGGATGTTCGTCAAAATGTTCAAATCCCTTGACGGGGTATTTGCCTTCCATAGCGAAGAGACCATCGGCCTGCTGCGTACAGAGCTGAAGGATGATATTGAAGTCAACCAGCATTATGATGTGTTCTCCCGGGCGCTGGGCATCATTGTCTCCACCAAAAATAACGGCACAGATGCCGAAGCCTATGACAATATCGTCATGAGCGGCTATAACCGAATCAAATCGCAAATCGGCAAGGAGGCTTCGCCGGAGGATATCAGGCAGACACTGTCTCTGCTGGAATTGATTCTGAGCACCAAAGAGGTTCCGGCTGATGAGATTGCCGAATATTGCAACCGTCTAGCCTGGAAGATCGGATAACAACGTGAATGAGGCGTTTAAGAAGAGGGAGGTGAGGGAGCTTGAGTAAGGAGGATATTGCCATAATAGGTTTGGATCTGTCCATGCCAGGCTGCCGGGATCAGGAAGAAGTCTGGCGCTTTATAAGCGGCAAACAGGTATCGAAGGGGAAGTTCCCTGCGCAGCGGCTGAACCGGAGCGGGCTGTCTGAGGATGAAGAACGTTACATGGAAGGCTCCTATTTCAGAGCCATCGATGAATTTGATCATAAATTTTATCATATCGCCCGGAAAAGTGCGGAGTATATGGACCCCAACCAGCGGCTGACCCTGCTCTCTGCAACACGGGCGCTGAATGACAGCGGCTATCTGGAAGACATCCGGGGTACACGGACAGGCGTCTACGGCAGCGTGAATACCACGCAGCAATACCAGTATCAGCTGCAGCTGCAGGCGCTTGGTCTAACTCCGGACCTGCTGGGTATGCTGAATTCGACTATCGCCAGCCGGATCAATTATATATTTGATCTGAAAGGGCCGGCGGTCATGACGGATACAGCCTGCTCCTCTTCGCTGGTATCCGTGGTTCAGGCCTCGAACGAGCTGCGCCGCGGAGATATTGATTATGCGGTGGTGGTCAGTTCCAACCTGTACATTAAGCCCGGCGAGAAGGCCGACAAGCTGGTAGATATTCTGGCAGCCGATGCTACGACCAAAGCCTTTGATGAGCGGAGCACCGGCACCTCCATCGGGGAAGGGGTAGGCGCTATCATTCTCAAAAGACGTGAGGATGCCGAGCGTGACGGCGACGCGATCTATGGCCTGATCAAAGGCTATGCCGTGAATAATGACGGGCATACCGTCAACATGTCCTCCCCGAACCCGCTGGCCCAGGAGAACCTGATTGCGGAAGCATGGAGCCCCTTGGAAGATCAGCTGGACCGGCTGGCCTTCATCGAAGCCCATGGAACAGGCACGAATATCGGGGACAGCATCGAATTCGAAAGCCTGAATCCTTTTTTTCTGGAGCATGGCGTGAGCAGGCAATCGGTCGCTCTTACGGCCTGCAAATCGAATTTCGGCCATTTGGATGTGGCCTCCGGATTATTTTCACTGATTAAATCCGTGATGAGCCTGCAGCGCAGCGTCCTGCTGCCGCATCCCGATTTCAGAATTCCCAATGGAGAAATTGAGTTCGAGCATTCGGTATTCTATGTCCCGGACAAATGCAGTCCGCTCCCTCCGCGTTCATTGGCCGGGGTCAGCTCCTTCGGCATGACAGGGACGAATGCCCATGTCATCCTGGAAGGCTACGAAGGCAATAGAGTTGGCAATGGAAAGGCATTGGAGCTGCAGCTGCAGCCCTATTGGTTCCCGCTGGACAGAAACTCCTTCTCGGTCAGCAGCCCCCTTCAACGGCTGGATACGGAGCATACGCTGAGTGTTCAATTTCCGCTGACGCTGCAGCAGTGCTGGGAGATCAGGGAACACACCTTTGGCGGCAGCCATCTGATGGTAGGCACTGCAATTTTCGAAGTTCTTACCCAGGGCCTGCGATCTACCGCCTATGAACTGGCACAGTTCAATATCCGGAATCTGCATATTCTGGCCCCTCTCTCGGTACGCCAGGAGCCATTTACGATCACCCTTATCCTGGATAAAATAACCCTTCGCGGCACGGTCTCCTATTCTGTCACAGGAGAGCACCGGAACTGGCTTCAATTCGAGCTGGTACGCAAGTGCGAAGGCGGGCTTGCCGCTATGGAGCTGGGCGCGGAAACGGAGCTGCAGGAAATTGCCGTCACCAGCCAAGTGGGAGATGGCGGAGTCAGCGGGCTGCAGGTCTCCGGAAGATGGGCTACAGTGGACAAGCTCTGGGTGAGCAGTGACCATGGCCGCGCCTTGGTGAAGCTGAAGGCACCTGCCGGCTATGAGCGGGAATTTGGATTATACAGCTTCTATCCATCACTCTTGGACCCGGCGTTCAACGCCCTGAACCGGATCGCGGAGCCGAACGACATTTTGTTTCCTTGGCTGTGGAGTGAAATTGATTTCGGCAGCGGCGAACTTTCCGGAAGTGACTTCTATTCGGATCTGAGGATACGCGAGAAAACTTCGGATAACATCGGTAATATTATATTATCTTTGGACATTAATCTGTATGACAGCTTAGGCAGAGCGGTTCTTACGGTTAGAAACTACAAGGTCAAAAATGCGCTGACGACCGGCGGGGAGCCCCGGGGGGATTACTTCAAGCAGGAGCATTATATCGAAACGGTATTCAAGGAACGGGAAGAGCCGCAGATGCCGCTGCTGATTATGCATCAGTCCTGGCAGGGAGTACTGCAGCCGGAAGCGCCGGTTCATTACTTCAGGGAAATCTCTGAGCTGCAGCAGCTGCTGCCGGCTGCGGAAGCAGCCCAGAGCATTTATATGTGGGATAAGCCCTACAGGGACGAATCCTCCATAGCGGAAGAGACCTATGATCTCGGCTGCTGGCTTGTGGAGCTTAACCGCGGGAACCGTCTGAAAGAGTTTCATTACATCAGCACCGGGCTGTTCGGCCGGGATGAAATGAACGCCCTGAGCCGTAGTGTGGCTATGGGGATCTACGCTCTCCGCCTGGAGCTGAATTTCAAGATCAGGCTGATCGACAGTCCCTATGGTCAGGAATCACTGGAGCTCAGCCGCTATAACTATCATGACGAGGATCTGATTGTGCATAGAGCCGGTGATTTCCGGACGCTCCGCTTCAAGAGCCTGAAACTGCAGGCAGACGAACCCGGCTGGCCGGACGGACACTCCTGATTATCGGCGGCGCTGCAGGGATCGGAAGAGAATATGCCAAGTATGTGGCTGCCGCCTATCCTGACACATGCATTATTGCCGCTGGACGCAGCCCGGGATGGAAGGGTGAACCTCACCCCGCTAATCTGCGCTATCTCGCCTTGGATGTCACAGATGAGCATCAGGTACAGGCCTTGGCCGCGGGGGAAGGACAGCATGTGGATTATGTGCTTAATTTCGCCGGAGAACCGGCAAGAGGGCTGTTCGCCAATAAGTCCAAAGCGGAATTCTGCGGGCGGACAAGGAGCAAAATCAACGGCTCCTACCTCCTCGGCAAATATTTCCCCCATGTCCGGGAGATCATCCACTTTGCTTCCGTCGCCGGTCTGATCGGAGCCATGGGACAGACGGAGTATTGCGCGGCGAACGCGTATCAATCCGGGCTGGCAGTAGACGGCGGCAATATCCGGACCTTGAATCTGACCGGATGGGAGGATGTCGGCATGTCAGCCGGCAAGGCGGACTATTACTTTGAGAAGCTGCATAGCCGGGATGGCGTCAAGCTGATCGATCAGTTCGTCCATTCGGGAGTCCGGCAGGCTTCCATGCTGAAGCTGAAGACTGCAGCCGAGGACTACTCCTCGCTGTTCGGCAGAACGGAACAGGTCTCCGTCAGCCGCAGCCCGCAGCCGCAAGCTGCTCCGTCAGTCGCCGCATCCACAGCCGTGCAAGGTGTCACCGAAGCCTGGAAGCGGACGCTAGGCGACGACTGCTACGACCCGCAGCTCAGTTTTTTTGAGCAGGGGGGAGACTCCATTACGATCGTGCAGCTATGCGATGAGCTTAACCGTTCTTTTCCGGGAAGCTTTGATGTGACCACCCTGTTCTCCATTCCGACCATCAACGGGCAGGCAGAGCTCATGGAACAAGCCATACAAGTGCCGGTACAGCAGGTGATGTCTGAAGCTGCCCCGGATGCCGCCGACCTGCTGGATTTCTTGAGATTCCAGAAGGCATGAGCGATAAAAGTCAAAAAACATTGAAAGAGGCGAACGCAATGAGAGCAGGCGAGTATATATTTGATCAGGTCAAAAAAGGGAATCTGGATTCGGCGGCCGGCAAGGCCCTGCTGGAAGAGATTATTCCCGATGATATCGCTATTGTGGGCATCTCCTGCGAATACAGCAATGTGAAGGATACCTTTGAGTTCTATC
>NZ_LN831198.1:4226384-4242779 GCF_001368795.1 Paenibacillus ihuae | reverse complement strand
AGGCAGAGCTCATGGAACAAGCCATACAAGTGCCGGTACAGCAGGTGATGTCTGAAGCTGCCCCGGATGCCGCCGACCTGCTGGATTTCTTGAGATTCCAGAAGGCATGAGCGATAAAAGTCAAAAAACATTGAAAGAGGCGAACGCAATGAGAGCAGGCGAGTATATATTTGATCAGGTCAAAAAAGGGAATCTGGATTCGGCGGCCGGCAAGGCCCTGCTGGAAGAGATTATTCCCGATGATATCGCTATTGTGGGCATCTCCTGCGAATACAGCAATGTGAAGGATACCTTTGAGTTCTATCAGGCGGTCAAGCACGGGATGAGGGGCTTTAAGGAGTTCCCGGAGAACCGGATTCAGTACATTCCGAAGGATCATGACTATCTGCAGAAGGGCGCTGACCACCTGAAGACGACACCGGAGGAGTTCCTGCAGCGGCTCTGCCGGGAGAAGGGGGCTTATCTGGAGGATATCGATACCTTTGATCCCGAGTTCTTCGGCATTTCCCCGGAGGAGGCCAAATATATTGACCCGACGCACCGTCTGGTGATGAAGCATTCCTACCTGGCGCTTGAAGATGCGGGTATCCGGCTGGATGCCATCAAGGACAGCAAAACAGCAATTTATGTAGGAAAGGACAAGTCCATTACCGCCAATTACCGCTCAGAGATCGAAGAGGATTCGAACTATGTGAACTCCGGCTGCTGGGAGGGCATACTGGCCAGCCGCCTCAATTATATCTACAACATGTCAGGGGGCTCCTTTGTCATTGATACCGCCTGCTCTTCCTCGCTGGTGGCCGCTCATCTGGCAGTGAAGACGCTGCGTGACAAGGAAATTGATACAGCGATTGTCGGCGGGATCGCGCTTGGCCTGTTCCCCCGCCAGGGCAGTGTGCTGGACCAGTACAGCAATGTAGAGACCTCCCGTTCGTTTCTGAAGGTGTTCGATGCGGAATCTCAGGGAACGATCTTCGGCGAAGGGGTGGGAATTGTCATCCTCAAGCGGCTGAAGAATGCAATCGAAGACAACGACAATATCTATTCCATTATCCGCGGAAGTATGATCAACAGCGACGGCAAATCGAACGGGCTGACCGCTCCTAATCCGCATGCCCAGAAGGACCTGCTACTGGAGACTTATGAACGCAGCTCCATCTCTCCCGAAACCGTAGAATACATTGATGCCCATGGCACCGGCACCAAGCTGGGTGATCCGATTGAAGTCAGAGGACTTACAGACGCGTACAAGCAGCATGCGGACAAAAAGGGCTTCTGTGCCCTTACCAGCCTTAAGGAGAATATCGGGCACACCGTAGGTGCTGCCGGTGTAGGCGGACTGATCAAGATGTCGCTGGCCTTGCGGAATCAGGAGATTTTCCCCAACCAGTCCTTTGAATCGCCCAATGAATATATCAAATTTGTCGACAGTCCTTTCTATATCCCCACAAAAGTCCGGAAATGGGAAAGAGGCAAATATCCCCGCCGAGGGGGGATCAGCTCTTTCGGATTCAGCGGCACCAATGCCCATATCGTACTGGAGGAATATGAAACACGCCGCGAATTCGTGAAGTCATCAGCACCTTATCCCTTCGTTTTCTCGGCCCAAACCGCAGAGCAGCTGATTGCAGTCCTGAATAAATTCGTGCGCCAGACAAGCAGACTGGAAGCCTTCAGCCTGCACAACATCTCCTATACACTGATTCATAAACGGAATCATTTCAAGAACGGTATCGGGTTCGAGGCAGCATCCTTCGCAGAATTCACCGGCAAGCTGCGTGCAGCCATTGGTGTTCTGGCCAGCGGACAGGCTGCAGAAGGAATTATTCAGAGTGAAATTCAGGAGATATCTGGTGATATGAGGAAGCTGATGCAGCACCGGCTCAAAACCGGCTACGACCAGTACATGACAGGCGAACTGATCCAGTTATATCTGGAAGGTTATGATCTGGCACTGGAAATGTATCCTTATCAGGATGCAGTTACGCTCTCCTTGCCGACTTATGAATTCAAACGGCAGGTGCTGTGGGCAAATGTTAAAAAGCATAACACCTACGAGAATTCCGGGCCCAGCCTGCCCGTGCAATCCACACTGATCCGCAAACAGACGCTGAAAACCGGGCATTCCGATGTCTACACCGTTCAGCTGTCACCGGATGACTGGTTCGTCGACGATCACCGGATCGGCGGCCAGCGGACCTTCTCCGGAACTACCTATACGCAGCTCGCCGCTGAGCTGGCGGTCCTATATTTCGGAACCCCGGCGTTCCAGCTGGAGAAGCTCTATTTCAAAAATCTGATTCAGCTGGAGGATAAACGCAGAGAGTTCCAGATCCATGTCAGTAAGAGTTCCTCCAAACAGCTGGAGATCGAAGTCTTCTCCTATGAGAATCAGGATATGAACAACTATGTGACGCATGCCTCCTTTACGATCAGGCAGTCGGAGCTTGGGGCTGCGCCGGAGGCTGTAGATGTGAACAGCATGTTCGAGCAGCAGCTGCTGACCGCAGACTTCGGCTCCGAGGAGAATAACTTCTTTAAAGGCCGCTGGGATTTCGCCAAGCAGAATTTCCGCCTGGCCCGCCCGTCCGGCTCCGAGATCCTGCTGTCCTTGACGCTCCATGAGCAATTTGCCGGTGACTTGCAGAAATTCTACCTGCATCCTTCCCTGCTTGACGGCATTCTTGGCGCTATGGTGTATGAGCGTGCCCAGGCCCGCGGCAAAAGCTACCTTCCGCTGTCCTACGGCAAATTCTCCTTCACCGGCAAAGCGTTCACCGGCAAGATATATTCCAGGACAGAACTGCTCTATGACCCGGCCGGAGATCATGATGTCATTACGGCCAATATCTCCGTCTACAACGAGCTTGGCGAAAGGATTGCCTACCTGGACAAATACGTTATGAAGGCTTTTGCCAACGCCTATTTCAAGCCTCACCTGCATGAAGTGAGCTGGATGCCTTCGGCTTACCGTGTACCGGAGACAGCAGCTTCTGCAGCTGCCGGGAAGACCGTTCTGGTCGTCGGCGACGGGCGGGTGCTTGAGCTAGCCGCCGCTGAACAGCGTGAAGGTGTAGACCTGCAGGATTACACTGCGCTCAAAGCCTTCAAGCCTGCCGAGAAATATGATTTCGTGATCTATGCTCCCTGGTTTGGCGAGTCCCTGCCGGACACCAGCGTCACCCAGCAGGAAATGCTGCATTACTTTGACTTTGCCAAGCAGGCCAATTCGCTGGTCAAGCGCAAGGGTAAAGTGCTGATCCTGGCTGATAACGGCTTCGCTCTGGATACGGCTGACACCATGCTTAATCCGCTGAACTATTCCCTGCTGAGCTCAGGAAGAATTCTGGGGCTGGAGAATACCGGCTTCAAGACGCAAATGCTGAACCTGGCGGAATTCGACCTTGGGAAGCTCCTCAGTATCGCGGAGACAGAAGAGCTGGACGGCAAGAAAATGCTGGTTGACCATAATCAGTTGTATGAGGAAGCGCTGGTCGAGGTGAAGACCCCTGCGGATGAGAACCTTCAGCTGAATGAAGAAGACTGTGTGATTGTGACCGGAGGCTACGGCGGCATCGGGATGGAATATATCGATGTTCTGCTGGAACGCCAGCCGAAGCTGCACATTGCCATCCTTGGACGCAAGGATTCCTATTCCGCCTTGCAGGCCAAGTCGTCGCTGACAGCCGAAGAAAGCAGCAAGCTGAACCGGATGAACCAGGTGCTGGGCAAAGGCTCTAACGTGTCTTTCCACAGCTGCGATATATCGGACGAGGAACAGGTCAAGCAGGTTGTAGGCAGCCTGGCCGGAGCAGGAAGCATAGCCGGGGTTGTTCATCTGGCAGGGGTTCCGGAAGAAGGCATGCTCTTCACGAAGTCAGAACAGGAATTCTTAAATATTGTAGCTCCAAAAGTAACAGGGACCCTACTGCTGCGCAAATATCTGGCAGGACAGCCGCTGAAGTTCTTCATTGCCAGCTCCTCCATGACCACGATTGCCGGATCGGCAGGCCAGTTCTCTTATACTTTCGCCAATGCCTTTCTTGAAGGCTTCAGGGATGAAGCGGCAACCACAGTTTTGTGGCCGGGCTGGAAAGATACCGGTATGGCGCTGCAATTCGGCGATCTGGCCGCAGCAGACGAGCATTTATTGATGAAGTCACTTTCTTCGCCTGTCGGAAGGGAATACATCAGACTCTCGCTGGATAAGAAGCTTGGCAAGGTTATCGCCGGTGAGTTCAACAAAGTGAAGACGGCGGAATTCTTAGCCGAATATATCCGCCTGCCGCAGCAATATGCAGGCAGCAGCGCCGCAGCTGCAGCTCCGGATGCTATGGCGGAAGAGGCTGCCAAGATTCAGATTAAGGAGTACTCATCCTTAACGATCACAGGTGCCGACAGCCAGGATGAAGTGGAGAAGTTCGTCACGGTTGTGTTCGCCTCGGTGCTGGACCGCAATGATATTGATGTGAACAAGAGCTTTACGGATTTGGGCGGCGATTCGCTCAAGGCCTTTGGGATCTATGGCCCGGTGGCCGAGCAGTTCAAGATTGATATGGAAGTGGCGGATGTGTTCATCTATCCGACCATTACACAGCTCAGCCAATACGTCAGAGATTTGCTGGAGGAAGCGAATGAATGACCGCAGAGTAGTTATCGTTGATTCTGTCTATGATTACCCCGGCCGGGAATCGGGGAGTACGGAAGACCTGATGGCCCGCAAGAATGCGATTTGGCAGAACCGTGTACGTGAGCTTGAGCGAAACTATAATCAGGAGCCGGGTGAGGCCGCCTCCTTCGACGGAGTATTCTATCCCTCCATAGAGGAGCACTTCAAGCTGGAGCATATCTCCGGGCCGGACAGCAGATTCCTGCTGTCCAGCGAACGGATGACGCTATCCCTGCTGCAGACGCTGGCGGACCGGAATGTGCTGGGTCCAAAGAACAATCTGCTTGTCTCGATAGGAACCGCACAGACAGACAGCCTCTCCAAATTCGCATTAATGCGGGTGGAGGGAGAGGCATTTCTAGATGCGGTGAAGCTGATTGATCCGCTTGGCTATCTCAAGCTGCTCCAGCTGGGCCGTCCTCCGGCCGTAGAACTTATCAGTGAAGCCTCTACTTCGGGGATCAGCTCGATGTACAGCGCCTATGCCAAAATCCGCAAAGGGGAGTTCGACATCGCCCTTACCGGCGGATCAAGCGCGGTTACCTTTCCGGTCCCGTATGAGCTGTCCCAGTTCGGAATAGGCGCTGAACGCTACACTGAACCTTTTGAGGACGGGGCCTCAGGACGTTACTTCTCGGAAGGCGGGGCTGCCTTCCTGCTGAAAGAGCGGGAGCTCGCACTTAGCGATGGCGATACCATTCTTGCGGAGATTAAGGACATCACTGCCGGAACGATGGGCAACCCCGTCGTCAACCGCACCGCTATCAAGAAGCTGGTAATCCGCTCCCTGGAGAATGCCGGAATTGATCCGGAGGCAGATGTTTTTCTGGAGCTGTACGGCCGGGGCAATGAAATCGATGATACGGCAGAATTCTCCTGTCTGAAGACGCTCCAGAAATCCTACAGGAATCTGAAAGGCGGATTCCTGAAGGAGGGAGTCCATTATATCGTAGGCTATTATGGCCTGATCGGGGCCTGCCGTCTGCTGGATTCGCAGCGTATGCAGACTGTACTGCAGGGCCGGGAAGTGGCCAGCCCGAATGCTTTTATCGGCAGAATCAGCGGGGAGCAGTGGAGTATCAGCCCGGGTAATTACAAGCTGTACTCGGCCGTATCGTATTCGATGCACGGAAACTGCTACAATCTGCTGCTTCAGCTGGATGCAGAGAGCGTGTCTTCCCGGGGAGGTGCCGGCGAATGAAGCTGATTCTCCTGCCGTACGCCGGTGCCCATGTCAATGTATTCGCGGAGCTGCAGAAGCAGCTTCACGCCGGCTGCCCGGAGCTTGCTGTTCTGTCCCTGGAATATCCGGGTCACGGCAGAAGGTTCTCCGAGAAGCCCTCCGGCTCGATCAGGGACATTACCGCCGACCTGTTCTCCCTGCTGAAGAAGTCCCTGGACCCGCAGGAAGAGCTGATTCTGCTGGGCTACAGCATGGGTTCCCTGATTGCGTATGAACTGGCCCATACCTTAATAGAGTCCGGATACCCGGTAATCAAGCTGCTGTTCATGGCGGCCACCCCGCCGCACCGGATTGAAGCGGTGGATGAAGAGGAGCCGGACGACGATACGCTGCTGGAGCGCTGCCGCATCTATGGCCTGATCAAGGAAGGACAGTTTGCCTCGCAGCAGATGCGCCAGCTGTTTCTGCCGGCTCTCCGCAGCGATGTTACAGCGGTTAACCGCTATAACCTGGACAATCAGTACCGCTGCCGTAGGTTCGATCCGGCTATCCGGATCGCAGTCTTTCAAGGTCTTGAGGACCGGTCCGTCACCGCCATGCAGGACTGGAGCGACTTGTCGGAACGGGAGATTACGTATCATACCTACCCGGGCGGTCACTTCTTTTACTACGAATTCCAGCAGCAGGTATATCACCATATCTTCGGTTTCATCACATCCGGCCAGACAAGCCCATTCAAAGGAGGAAGCGGACAATGAACAATATTCTCGGCATTTTAGGAGAGAACATGCGGAAATATAGGGATAAGGTGGCGATTGCGGAGAGCAGCCGCTCCATCACCTATGGAGACTTAAACGCGTTGTCTAATATCTATCTTCAGCAGCTGCAGGTTAAGGGCGTTCAGGCTCATGATGTGGTAGCGATCGAGCTGGAGCGCAGCATCGAGGCGATTGCCGCTATGGTGGCGGTACTGAAGGCAGGAGCTGCCTATACCGTGATCAACAAGGACTATCCGGAGGGCCGCAAGCAGTCCATGCGCGAAACGATCCAGGTCAAAGCTACAATTAATGAAGTGCTGCAGCCGGTGCCCGGTCTGAGAGAGGTATGGGACTTTCCTGCACGGACTCCGGAGCAGCTCTGCTACATTGTCTTCACCTCAGGCACAACCTCTACGCCCAAAGCGGTCGGCATTCCGGACCGCGGTGTCCTCCGCCTGCTGGGGGATGAGCGCCTGGGCCTTGCCCCGGACAAGACCATTTCCCATATCAGTCCGCTGGAATTCGACGCATCGATTATTGAGATCTGGGGCGGGCTGCTGTCCGGCATGACCATTTCCCTGTTATCGAAGACGGAGATTCTGAATATCTATCATGTGGAAAAACGGATCAGCCAGGGTATTGACGTGATGTGGATTACCTGCTCCCTGTTCAACTTCTGGGTGGACAAGAAGCCGGACATGTTTAAGAGTCTCTCCCGCGTAATTGTAGGCGGAGAGCAGCTGAGCTTATCCCATGTCAATGAAGTGCTGAAGCATACCACTGTAGTGAACGGCTATGGCCCCACAGAGAACACCGTTTTTACTACCCTGGATGTCATGGAGCAGGGAAGTGTAATGCAGGAGATTGCCATCGGTACAGCGATTCATGGAACGTTGACCCATATTGTGGATGAGCAAGGGCAGAGCGCAGCAGAAGGGGAGCTTTATGCCAGCGGACTCGGGGTCGCGCTCGGTTATCTGGGCAATCCGGAGAAGACGAAGGAATCCTTCATCCAGTGGCAGGGCCAGGAGGTCTATAAGACAGGGGATCTTGTCCGGGTGAATGCGGAGGGCAAAATTGTCTATCTCGGCCGGAAGGATACCCAGGTCAAAATCAACGGCTACCGGATAGATCTGCAGGAGATTGAATATACCGTCCGTGCCCAGGGGATTCAGAACTGCCATGCTTTTGTCCGGGACAAAAAAATCTATCTGGCGGTCACGACCCGCTCCGAGAATATCGGCCAGGTGCTGAAGCAGCTGCTGCCGATCTACATGATCCCGTCCAAGATCGTATATGTGCAGGAAATTCCGCTGACCGCGAACGGGAAGACGGACACAAAAACTTTATACGAGAACCATTTCCTCAGCAAAAATAAAAAGCTCTCGCTGATCCTGCAGCAGTATCTGCCCGGCGCAGCCTTAAATGAGCAGACCAACATTTTTGAGCAGGGCGTGGATTCCGTCACCGTATGGGAGATTGCCCGGGAGATTAACCAGCAGTTCGATGCAGATATCAGCTTCTTTGATGTATTTGAACACCCGTCCATTGAGCAACTATCCAATATGCTGGGAGAGGAACATTATGCAGCGAACTATCTATGATTTTTTATACCGAAAATACGGCTTTAATCTCCAGGGCGGCAACACCGCCTTCCGCAGAAGGTTTACAGCGGGAATGAAAACCTATTGGGGACTCAAGCTCCTGGCGGTCGGGATCTATTTCTTCGTGTTCCTGCGCTTTGTGGGCGAGGATAAATTCATTCCGGGTGACACGTACTGGTTCGTCCTGAGTGTAGTGGGCGCCCTGGTTCTGATTAGTCTTTCCTATCTGAACGTGTTCGGCGCGTGGTACGCCATCGCACTCAGCAGACACCGTAAATGGATAGACTCGCTGCTGATCATTTCAGGTCTTTTGCTCTGCATCCGTTTTCCGGTGTACACCTTCGGGGAGGCTATGCCAAATGTCGGCGAGCTGCGGGAAACGCTGATTCTGCCGGGAATCCTGATGCTGATGCTGGGACTGTACCGCAAGATCCACTACCGGAGCACGGGAGTTGTACCGCTAAGCGCTTTGGCAAGTCTGCTGATTACTGCGGGCATTCTGCTCAAATATCCGATCCATTCCATTACACAGAGCATCTACTTAAGCTTTATACTGCTGATCAATGCCGGATTTGTAGCGGACCTGCTCCTGTTTCATTATTGGCACCGTAAATCAAAGGCCGGCGAACGATAAGGGGATGAGGCCATGATTAGTCCGCACTTGATTGATATGAGGGAGCAGCACACCTTCGAGGTTCAGAAAATATTAAGCTCTACCGAGTATGTGATGTACTGTAATATCTGTAACGAGAGTCGGCGCAAGGAATTTCTGTACGGGCGTTATGCAATCAAAAAAAACCTGGCTGACCAGACGGCGTCCTTCAAAGGTGAACTCAGCGGGATTACGGTGGAGTATGGAAGCCTGCGCTTTCCAATTATCAAAGACCAGCCGGTTGAGGTGGGCCTCAGCCATTCCAAACGGTATGTGCTCTCGGTGGTCTACTCCAAGGATAATATTGTGGGCATCGATATGGAAACCATCCGGCTGGATGTACCGATTGAAGAAATGCTGAGCGGCAGCGAAAAGGAACTGATGTCCGGATATGAATCCCCTGCCCGCTTCGCCTACATGTTCTTCAGCTGCAAGGAAGCGCTGGGTAAAGCGTTCAAGATGGGCCTGCTCGCGGATTATTCTATCTATGAAATATCTTCGATCAGACCGGAGAGCATGTTCGGAACGGAAGTATTCCGGATCCAGTTCAAGCACTTCCCCTTCCTGGTCGGCTATTCCTTCATGAAAAGCGAGCAGGAAATCTGCAGCCTGGTCGTTCCGCAGAAGATTGAGGTACAAGAGGTACTGAAGGTTCTGATCAACACTTGAGCAGATTATATGTTCCACCCGCCAATTCGCCGCCGCGCATCCGGACTCTCTGGATGTACGGCGGCGTTTTTAATAGAGACCGCTGTATTCGTTTTCACAGGTACGTATGATTTCGGTACATTTAGGACATGCCGCTCCGTTTATGCCTGCATTTGGTACATCTAAGTCATATCCTGGGCATGAACCGTAAATCTCTCAGAAAAATGTTTAATATTAAGGACAAGAGAGGTGACCAAGATAAGATGGAAGCTGAAGAAGCAGTAAAGATGGGATTTACCGAATCGCTGGCCTGTAGATGGGCCCAAAAGATGAACAAGGAGCGTGAGGGAGAATACATTGATTACCTGAAAATGAAGCTGGGATTTGAAATGCTGCTGATTAACCTGAGTAAGCTCGTTCTGGTCTACGGAGTGGCAATCCTGTTCCATCTGCTCTGGCAGACATTAATCATGCACGGCGCCTACTTCGCTATCCGCAAAACGGCGTTTGGCCTCCATGCAAGCAGCAGCATGATTTGCAGTCTGATAAGTGTCGCCATGTTCGTTGGCATACCTTATCTATGCGACCATTACATAATGATGAACAACTTGGAAGCAGGTCTCATTGGTTTATTCTCCACCTTGCTGCTTTACCGGTATGCACCGGCTGATACAGATAAATTTCCGCTGCTTGGCAAGGAAAGAAGAGAGAAATTAAGAAAGACAACAACAAAGTCCAGACTGCTGATTGTGCTCACCGCCCTGCTTATTCCAAGTCCGACAATTAAGGCTCTGCTGCTGATGGGAATTCTGCTTCAAGTGCTGATGATCTTGCCAATAACCTATAAACTATTGAAAAGGAGCTATAATAATTATGAAAACTATGACGCAGAGAATGTTTAACGAGGTAAAAGACGGTATGGCCGCAGCAGTGAGAAATGCGGCAATCAAGAGCGGTGATATTGCGATGGAAACATGCTGCATGACATTCTTCCACGAACCTAAAATTCCGATGGAGTTATTAAAGGCCTCAGCCCATAAATAACCTGCGATTTAAGAATCACTGCACGGCTATGAAACCAATAGAATCCGAAAAGGTCTCCAGTATAGGAGGCTTTTTTTGGGTATTCAGCTTTACTAGATTATCTTGTATGAATTACAATGATATGTATAGGGTTAAAGTACCAATCTTGTATAAAATTACAGAGTGGACTTAAGCTGAGGGGGATAGTTATTTTGGGAGAATTATTATCGGTTGGTGTTCAGATGTTAACACTTTCTTTGAGTATTTATATGTTAAATCAGGGAAGATTCAATCTGAAATTCAGTCTTGTAATGTTTATAGGCTCTCTTTGTATCGGATATCCTCTATACATAATGATTGGAATTCCCAGTATAATTATTATTCTGCTTTTTTGTATTGCATTAAGTTACTGGAAATCAAGGGGAATTGTATTCAGCATCATCTTTCCGATCATAGCGATAATTATTTCAGTAATCAGCGACTACATAACAAGCAACATATTTATCTGGATCTTTCATTCTTCGCTTGATGAAATTATCCAGGGAACTTTGTACATTATTTACTACCCTACTTATTTCGTGATCGCCATTCTTCTCACTTTCGCAGCCCGGTTTCTTTTCGCCAAATTCCAGGCGTATGAGATGTTATTCCGCAGATACGGAATTCTGTTCGCTATCCTTTGTGTAATTACGGTGGTGATTTTTTATGCCAATATCTTAATCGGCAAGCAGCAGGGATTCACGAATGCCAATATTCAGGCGAACAGTCTGCTGTTTGTATTTTATTTCATCCTCTTAATCGGTGTGTTCATGGTACTGACGCGCAGTGTCATGAAGGAGGCTGTCATGAAGGGTAAGCAGGAGCAGTATGAGCGTCTCCTGGAGTATACCGACAATCTGGAAATGATGTACACCGACATGCAGAAATTCCGCCATGACTATATCAATATTTTGCTGTCGATGTCCGAATACATACGCTCCAAGGATGTGGAGGGGCTCAGCACCTATTTTGACCAAAAAATCCTGCCGATCAGCCAGGGGATGCAAAACAATAACTACAAGCTGGGGACGCTGCAGAATGTCAAAATTCAGGAGCTGAAGGGCATTCTGTCCTCGAAGCTGATCCGCGCGCAGGAGCTGCACATCGATGCAGTAGTGGAGGCGGTAGAGCCGATTGAGGCCGTCAATATGGATTCCGTCAAGCTCTGCCGATGCCTGGGGATCATTCTGGATAATGCAATCGAAGAAGCCGTCAAATGTGAATCGTCGAATTTGCGGGTGGCGCTGGTCAAACGGACCGGAGGGGTACTGATTGCTGTAGCGAACAGCTGTCAGCCTGACGGCCCGGAGCTTCACCAGATTTTTGAGAAGGGCTTCTCCACCAAAGGTACAGGGCGGGGCCTCGGGCTCAGCAATCTGCGGGAGATCGTATCCCAGTGCGCCGGGGTAACGCTTGATACCTACAGAAAAGATGGTCAGTTTATTCAGGAACTGGAAGTTTACTAGACAGGAGGAAGCTTGATGCTGGAGATATTTGTGTGTGAGGATGACCCGGAGCAAAGGAAGCGCCTGAACTCTTACATAGAGAATTATATAATGATGGAGAATCTGGATATGAAGCTGGTTATCTCCACAGGGCGTTCCCAGGAGATCATCGACTATTTGCAGAATAACCGTGTCACGGGGCTTTATTTTCTGGATGTGGATCTGCAGGAGGAGAAGAGCGGGATTGCTCTTGGGGCGGAGATCCGCAAGTATGACAGTCTCGGTGCAATTGTCTTTGTGACCACCCACTCGGAGCTGACGTATTTAACGTTCACCTACAAGGTTGAAGCCATGGATTATATTACAAAGGATAACTTCACGGATATCCGCCAGCGGGTCATTGAATGTATCGATACTGCGAATACGCGCTATCTGCAGAATAAGTACAATAATATCAAGAAGTTCCAGACCAAATCGGGCGATAAGATGATCAGTGTGGATTACAATGATATTTTATTTTTTGAGACCTCGCCGCAGCTGCACAAAATCATCCTGCATGCCAAGAACCGCCAGGTTGAATTCTACGGCAAGCTGAAGGACATTCTCGAGATGGATTCCCGGTTCTACCGCTGTCACAACTCCTTTGTGGTCAATAAGGATAATATAGCTGAAGTGGATACCAAGAACCGCGAGATTCGCATGATCAATGGCGAGATCTGCTATGCCTCCAGCCGTTTTCTTGGAGGACTGAAGGATATTATCCCGCACTAACTATTGATAGAAGGCTTGTAAATATAGAAGGGCGGTTTCTGCACCGGGGTTACTTGGCAGATTCCGCTCTTTTTGCCGTGAGCAAATTTTTTCTCCCGCCAGAGGGATTTTTGCTATAATGGTTAGAAGGAATACATATGTTCGCTTAAGTGACGGACAATGGATGATTACGGTGGAAAATCCTGCCTGTGATAGAGGAGAGATTGGATTTGCGCATCTTGGGAATTGATCCGGGGCTGGCGATTGTCGGCTTCGGCTTCGTGGATAAGGAAGGGAATAAGTTAACACCGGTCCAATATGGTTCCATTCAGACCGAGGCGCATACGCCGGAGGAAGAGCGGCTGCTGCATGTCTATGAAGGCATGGTTCAGCTTATTGATAAATACAAGCCGGATGCGGTTGCGGTGGAGAAGCTGTTTTTCGCCCGTAATGTAACAACTGCGCTGCCTGTTGCGCAGGCACGCGGTGTGCTGATTCTTGCTGCTGTGCAGCGTGGGCTCCCGGTCTCCGAATATACGCCGATGATGGTGAAGCAGGCTGTGGTCGGTTACGGCAAGGCGGAGAAGAAGCAGGTACAGGAAATGGTGAAGCTGCTGCTGAAGCTGTCGGCTGTCCCGAAACCGGATGATGTGGCCGATGCGCTTGCTGTTGCGGTATGTCATGCCCATTCTGTAAGTCTTAATTCCAAATTAAATGAGGTATTGCGAAAATGATAGATTACTTAAGAGGACCGGTTGTACATTTGGAGTCAGAATATGTGGTGCTGGATGTCCAGGGGATTGGCTACCGGGTATTCTGCCCGAACCCATACGCGTTTGCCAAGACGGAGGGGCCAGTCACGATCTATATCCATTATCAGACACGTGAGGATGCGACATTGCTGTTCGGATTCCCGACGAGGGAAGAGCAGAAGCTGTTCCGCAAGCTCATTGAGGTATCCGGCATCGGGCCGCGTGTTGCGCTGGGGATCCTTACGGGAGGAACACCTGATCAGCTGATCGCGGCCATCTATCAGGAGAATATTACTTTCCTGACGAAGCTGCCGGGAATCGGCAAAAAGACTGCGCAGCGGATGATTCTGGATCTGCGCGACAAGCTGGACGGACTAAGCGCCGTTTCGATGCAGACCGGATTATTCGCGGTTGCGGCAGAAGCTGATGCCAAAGCCGCCGCGCTGCCTTGGGAAGAAGCACGGGACGCGCTGAAGGCGCTGGGTTATACTGAAGCTGAGCTTGACCGTGTCTGGCTGACGATGAAGAAAGAAGGCACGGATACAGGAACGGTTGATGTGCTGATGAAGAAGGCGCTGGGGCTGCTCTATATAGCGAAGTAAGCCTTGAAGAACGGAGTGATGAATAAATGGATGACCGGATCATATCAGCTAATCTAATGATGGACGAGCAAGCGGTGGAATTAAGCCTGCGTCCGCGTTATTTAGGCGAATATATCGGACAGAATCAGGTGAAAGAGAACCTTAAAATATATATTGAAGCCGCCAAAATGCGCAGTGAGGCGCTGGATCATGTGCTGCTGTACGGTCCTCCGGGCCTCGGCAAAACAACGCTGGCCAATATTATCGCCAACGAGCTGGGTGTAAATCTGCGGACAACGTCGGGTCCTGCCATCGAGCGGCCCGGTGACTTGGCTGCGCTGCTCACCAATCTCCAGGAGGGCGATGTGCTGTTCATTGATGAGATTCACCGGCTGCACCGTACGGTGGAGGAAGTGATGTATCCGGCAATGGAGGACTTTGCGCTTGATATTATGATCGGCAAAGGCCCGAGCGCCCGTTCCGTCCGGCTGGATCTGCCGCCGTTTACGCTGATCGGTGCGACCACGCGTGCCGGACTTTTGTCCGCTCCACTCCGCGACCGCTTCGGGGTGGTCAGCCGCCTGGAGTATTACAGCATTGATGAGCTGAGCTTCATCGTATCCCGCAATGCCGAACTGCTCGGTATTGAGATCATCGGCGATGCCGCCGAAGAGATCGCCCTGCGTTCGCGGGGGACGCCGCGGATTGCGAACCGCCTGCTGAAGCGCGTCCGTGACTTTGCACAGGTGCGCGGCGACGGGATCATTACACCGGACATTGCCGGTGAGTCCCTGAAGATGCTGCAGGTGGACCCGCGCGGGCTGGACAGCATTGACCATAAAATGCTGCATGCAATGATCAGCTCCTTCCGCGGCGGTCCCGTAGGACTGGATACAATTGCTGCCACGATCGGTGAAGAGAGCCAGACCATTGAGGATGTATATGAGCCGTATCTGCTGCAGATCGGATTTCTGCAGCGGACGCCGAGAGGAAGAATGGTGACGGCTGCTGGGTACCAGCATTTAGGTCTTCCGCTTCCTCCGCAGCAATAATGCAAATATACACAACAACTTCTAAGGGGGACTTCCTGATGAATTTTGCCAGTCGCAGAGGCATGAGAAAGCTGGGCCGGGCCCTTCTTGCGGCCACGCTGATTGCCGGCAGTTTTCTGCTTCCCGCGGGTGACAGCCATGCCGAATCCGGCCGGACCATCCGGGTTGCACTGTATGCCGATATAGGCAGCAAATATAAATCCACCGTCCCGTTCGTGACGCTGCAATCGAATGCAGCCTTTAATCTGGAGTCGGCTGCCGGAACAGCACTACTTCCGGTTCCGGCCAACAACAAGATTCGCGTCAGCCTGGACGGCTTCAGGGTTAAAGTGATGGAGACCCCAACCTGGCAGATCGCTGCTGACGCCGCGAAGAAGCTGCAAGCTTCTTCCGATAAACCGCAACTGTTCGTTACCACACGCGGCGGTGCCAGCGTGTATCAATTATATACAGGTCCGTATGTAAGTGAAGCTGCAGCCAAAGAAGGTCTTACCCGCGTAGGTAAGGCGGGGCTGTCTATTCCGGCTGGCCAGACGGTGGCCGTCAAGGGCAACAAGCATCTGCTCGCCGGAGAATTCGCTACTTCACAGGAGGCGGAAACCGTGCTGAGCAGCATTACCGATGCCGGAATTGATGCATGGAAGGTGCTGGTGTCAGGTGCTGATGGCAGTGCTAAGTATCAGGTATGGGCCGGTGAAGCGGTGAATGACAGCGAGTTAGCTGCGCTGCAGGCGAGCGCCGCTGCCGCGTTGCCGCAGCTGACCTGGACTGCCGGTGCGGTTAGTACCCCTGGCCTGATCATCCGGACGGATGCGGGGATGGACTGGATCAGCGAAGGGCAGGCCTTCCATTACATCGTATCCGGTACGGGGGCGAAGTTTGTGGCTGCCGGTAATGACAACGGCATTCAAATTGTGGAGAGATCCAAGCGCACCTACCGCGGTGATCTGGAACTGAGCGGCCTGGCCGGATCATTGGCGGTGATCAATGAGGTTCCGCTGGAGCAGTACTTATATGCCGTTGTCGGCGGAGAAGTTTCCTCGGGGTGGCCGGCGGAAGCGCTGAAGGCCCAGGCGGTGGCTGCACGCAGCTATGCACTGGCCCAGGGCAACAGGTTCGATGTGGCGAATGTGGTCGATACGACCCTTAGTCAGGTGTATAACGGCATCGGAGCCGAAGCGCCTGTCATTACCAAAGCGGTCGAAGCTACCGCCGGCGAAGTGCTGATGAGCGGCGGCA
>NZ_LN831198.1:4201814-4226358 GCF_001368795.1 Paenibacillus ihuae | reverse complement strand
GTCGAAGCCGTCTTCTCCTCGAACAGCGGCGGTGTGACAGCCGATCCCTCCGAGGTATGGAATAACGGCGGCAATGTGTTTGTCAGTGTACTAAGCGCCGAGGACGCCGCGGCGGTCGCGTCCTCGAAGAAATGGTATTATGTGCTGCTGCCGAGCGGCATCTCCGGTTATGCCCGTGAGGATAACATTAAATTGACCGGCGACAAAACTGCGGCGGGATTAAGTATTGCTACAGCAACAACCAAAGATGTGAATATCCGGCCTTTGCCGGTCATTGAGAGCAGCAGTAGTCCTGTAGGCAAGCTGAATCCCGGCGATAACGCCGTTGTGCTGGATCAGGTCTACGAATCCGGCAGCTACAGCTGGATTAAAGGGCCCTATACCTCAGCCGAGCTGCTGAAGAGTCTGAGCGGCAAGACAAGTAATTCGCTGCCTTCTTCCATTGTGAGCCTGCAGGTCACTCAGCGCGGGCCCTCGGGAAGAGCTACACAAGTAAAGGCGAACGGTGAGATTTTGCAGGTGAAATATCCTGATCTTTTCCGGTCGGCATTTAACGGATTGCCCAGCACTTTGTTTGATATTGTACCTTCCGGCAGTTATACTGTATTAGGCGCTGACGGCTCTACAGCAACCATTGGCGGCTCTCAAACTGCAGGCGTGCTGTCTGCCACCGGCAAGGTTTCCGCCCAGAGCAGCGGAACCGTTGTTATGGGTGCAGATTCCTCCGCCAGAGTCGTTACCGGCACCAGCGGATTTTATTTTATCGGCTGGGGGAACGGCCATGGTCTCGGCATGTCTCAATGGGGTGTAAAGGGCATGGCGGATAACGGGTATGATTATAGGCAAATATTGCAACACTATTTTAATAACGTTACTATAGTTAAGGAATGAAGACTGAACATGAATGTAGAAGATTATGACTTTCATCTGCCGGAGGAGCTGATCGCTCAGACTCCGCTGCCTGACCGCAGTGCTTCAAGGCTGCTGATGGTGAATAAGGAGAACGGGCAGCTCGAACATCGGCATTTTACTGATATACTAGAGCAGTTTCAGCCAGGAGATACGCTGGTGCTGAATGATACACGGGTAATCCCTGCAAGGCTGTTCGGAATCAAGGAAGATACCGGTGCCAAAGCCGAGGTGCTGCTCCTGAAGAATCTGGGGGAAGACCGCTGGGAGGCACTGGTGAAGCCGGGCAAGAAGCTGAAGACCGGTGCGGTTATTGTTTTTAGCGATGAGCTGCGTGCAGTCATTGAAGACGAGTCGGATATGGGCGGGCGGACCTTGCGCTTCATCTACCAGGGGATTTTTCAGGAAATTCTGGACAGACTGGGTTCCATGCCGCTGCCCCCTTATATTAAGGAAAGACTGGATGACCGTGAACGTTATCAGACCGTTTATGCCCGTCATGAAGGTTCAGCAGCCGCACCGACGGCAGGCCTGCATTTTACCAAGGAACTGCTGGAGCAAATTGCTGCAAAAGGCGTGAATATCGCCTATATTACCCTGCACGTTGGACTCGGCACTTTCCGCCCGATGTCTGTAGAGAAGGTAGAAGAGCATGTGATGCATGCAGAGTATTATGTGTTATCCCAGGAGACAGCCGATCTGCTGAATGCGGCAAGGTCAAGGGGCGGGCGGATTATCGCCGTTGGCACCACCTCCTGCCGGACGCTCGAAACGGCCGGAAGACAGGCTGGGGATGGAATCCTTCAGGCAGGCAGCGGGTGGACGGATATTTTTATTTATCCCGGCTATCAGTTTACGGTAGTAAACGCGCTGATTACGAATTTTCATCTGCCGAAGTCAACCCTGGTTATGCTGGTAAGCGCATTAGCGGGACGGGAGCATATACTTGCCGCATATGAGGAAGCGATTAAGGAACACTACCGCTTTTTCAGCTTCGGTGATGCAATGTTTATTTATTAAGCAATAGGAAGGGTTAAACATATGGCAGCAATTACTTATGAACACATTAAGACCTGCAAGCAGTCCGGAGCCCGGCTCGGCAGAGTCCACACTCCGCATGGTGTCATTGAGACACCTGCATTTATGCCGGTAGGCACACAGGCTACAGTCAAAACGATGGCTCCCGAAGAGCTCAAACAAATGGACGCTCACATCATTCTGAGCAACACGTACCATTTATTTCTGCGGCCGGGCCACGATATAATCCGCGAAGCTGGCGGATTGCATAAATTCATGAACTGGGATCGTCCGATCCTGACGGACAGCGGCGGTTTTCAGGTATTCTCACTCAGTGACATGCGCAAAATCACCGAAGAGGGCGTACATTTCCGTTCCCATCTGAATGGTGACAAGAAATTCCTCTCCCCGGAAGTGGCGATGGAGGTTCAGAATGCACTGGGCTCTGATATTATGATGGCCTTTGATGAATGTCCGCCGTTTCCCGCAGAATATGATTACGTCAAAAAATCACTGGAACGTACGTCACGCTGGGCGGAAAGATGTCTCAAAGCTCATGCCCGTCCGGAGGACCAGGGACTGTTTGCAATCGTGCAGGGGGGCATGTATGAAGACTTACGCCGCCAGAGTGCAGCTGATTTGACTTCCATGGATTTCCCGGGGTATGCTATTGGGGGGCTCAGCGTCGGAGAGTCCAAGCAGCTTATGTATGAAGTGCTGGATTATACAGTTCCACTCCTGCCGCAGACGAAACCGCGCTATTTAATGGGTGTCGGTTCACCGGATGCGCTGCTTGAAGGGTCAATTCGCGGTGTGGACATGTTCGACTGTGTTCTGCCTACCCGCATTGCCCGTAATGGAACAACAATGACCAGTCAGGGAAGACTCGTTGTACGCAACGCCCAGTATGCCCGCGATTTCGGGCCGCTTGATCCGGAGTGCAACTGCTATACCTGCCGGAATTATTCCCGCGCTTATTTGCGTCATCTAATCAAAGCCGATGAAACCTTCGGCCTGCGGTTAACGACCTACCATAACTTACACTTCCTGCTGGATTTGATGCGTAAAGTGCGTGAAGCCATCAGGGAAGATCGGCTGCTTGATTTTCGCGATGAGTTTTTTGCACAATACGGATTGTATGATAATCTTAAAGGCTTCTAGAACACTCGATTGTGCTTAATGTGTACTGAAAGGAGGTAAAGATATGTTTCAATTTGCAGCAGCTAACGGTGGCGGGGGCAGCATCCTGGGTCTTGTAGGCCCGTTTGTACTTATGTTTGTGGTGTTTTATTTCTTACTTATCCGCCCGCAGCAGAAGAAAACCAAAACGCGCAACAGTATGTTGAAAGCTCTGAAAAAAGGCGATAAGGTAGTCACAATTGGTGGCCTTCACGGGACGATCACGGAGATTTCCGATGATATCGTTGTTTTGCGGGTTAATGATGTAACCAAGCTCACCTTTGACCGCGGTTCAATCAGCCATGCGGTTACGATTGTGGAAGGTAAAGAGTAGTTTTCACCACATACATAAAAAGCGGCAATTCTCTTAAGGGAGAACGCCGCTTTTTTGTGTCCCATTAATTGTTCCAGTACAACTGGGTCTTATTGGATATCCGTTGCCCTGCTCCGCACAGCCAGTGATTCTTCCCCGCTGCGTAGCGTAAGCTTCGCGAGCTGGACAGCAGCGGAGGTAGAGAGTACTGCAAGCAGTGTTCCGCCAAGCATGTCGGTGAGCCAGTGGATGCCGAGGTAGAAGATCCCGAACACAATCATGGCTGCAGACAACGTTGTAATGGCCATCCAGCGCCGGTTACCGGAACGGTAAGCCAGGATTGCTGTAGAGACTGAAATGGCAGTGTGCAGGCTTGGAAAGCAGTTGTTCAGACCGGAGAGAGGTCTATATTCCTGTTCGAATCTCGGGAAAACATCAAGCATCGTAAACCGGACGCCTGCCGGAGCATAGGCCCAAACCTCGTTTACCGGGAAATACAAATAGAACGGAATGGCAACCGCATAAACAATCATGATCGTGTAGCAGGTGGCATAGAGCATCACGCGGTTTTTTTCCAGTAAATAGACACCAAGTGATGCGGCGAGTACGGACTGAAGCATAAAAATATAGAAGAAAACAATAATCGGCGTCAGCCAGGGAGAATAAAAGAGCTGCTGTACATACTCTACAAAATGCCCCTCCAGCCCGAAGACGAGGGATGTAAAATCGGAGCCGAGATGCATTTTCTTTTCGATCTGCAATTCATATTTGTTAAGGGTAAGAACACTGATCATTCCGGCAATAATCAGCAGAAACTTATAAGAGCGCAGCAGTTCCCTGCCGATTTCTAGAAATGCGAGCAAAGGATTACGCCGGGTACCGAGCCAGATTAACAGCACTACAATAACGACGGTATAGAGAACTACATGATTCATGGATTGGTAAAGCAAAACATTCAAAGCCTCCTTGAGCTTTTGCACAGTCAGATGAATCCAGTGTAACATATTTTCGAAGAAGGTTATTATTTTTTAGAATATTATATTTATTGGGGTTTTTGCAAATTAACCCCAAACATTCCTCCAAGTGCCCCAATCGCTGCCGCAGCCAAAATCCACAAGCCGTCAATTCCGGCAGGCGAGCTGTCAAGCGCGAGAAATCCGACCAGGAGCACAATCGCCCCGTAAAAAGTGCCGGTTAGCGCACCTTGATACCAGCCTTTGCTGACGGCCCTGCTTCCGGCGGTCAGGCCGCCGAATGCGGCAGCTATACCGTGGACAATATAGGTATACATTGTAAGGTCCTGCTCCTTAAGGCCGCTGCCCCAGAGAAAAAGTGAGAGAATAAATGCTCCTACCAGCATCCACATAAACGATCGGCATAAACCCGACAGAACTGGATTTGAAATTCTCCACGAAAGCAGGCGCCGGATTAAGTACATGATACAACCTCCTAAAAGTTTTTTGAGCGTAACTCCCGTGAATCAGCTTCGTAAAAACTGTCTTCGGAAGCATACGCTTAGTTTTTGAGCATGAGTGTCTTTAACTACTAATCAGTGTATGGGAAGGCTTGCCCCAATAGTACAAGAAAGGCAATGGCCGTTCTTTTACCATTAATTTATATGGAAGCTTCCGAATGTTCCCTTGGCAGGGAGGCCAGAATAGGGTTACAATCATCCGCCCCGAGACAGGTACGGGGTGAGAAGCGGAAGGGGAGCGAAGAGAATATGTTCAAGCATATTTCTGTCCATATCTTTCTGACCGTGCTGATGTATATCCTCATTTTCCTGAGCATGCGCATTATGGGGAAGCGTGAAATCGGCAAGCTGTCGGTATTTGATCTGACGATCTCCATCATGATTGCAGAAATTGCTGTATTTGTGATTGAAGATATCGAACGGCCGGTCTACGATGGAGTTGTACCTATGGCAACACTGGTTCTGATTCAGATATTAGTTGCACAGCTTAGCCTGAAGAGCAGAAAACTGCGGCTGCTGATCGACGGCAAGCCCAGCGTCCTAATCTCTGACGGGAAGCTCAACCGGCATGAGATGCGCAAACAGCGGTATAATATTGACGATTTGCTGCTTCAGCTTCGGGGTCAGAATATCGATAGCCCTGCTGACGTGGAATTTGCGATACTGGAGACCAGCGGGCAACTGACAGTTATAGAAAAGAACAAGGGTGTCTCGTCATCGAACCAATCCGGTAACAGTAGTACAAGCGCGGATGAGAAGGAGCAGGATTCAAATGAAGGCGAGAATTCGAGCACATCTGAGAGCACTAAGCTGCCTAACAAAAAGATCAGGTATGAAGGCCTGCCGATTCCGCTGATAATGGACGGAAAGGTACAGGATGATAATTTGGAAATGATCGGGAAAAACAGGTTTTGGCTGCGGACCCAAATCCGCCAAAAAGGGGTTTCTGATTTCCGTGATGTGTTTCTCTGCTCTATCGATCATAAAGGTAAAATTTATGTAGACCGGCTGCACAGCCGATGATTGTTTAACGCCGCCGTTTGAAGAACGGCACCCGGTCCAGATCACGTACAGAGATGAGGCCGGAGAGCAGGCAGATTCCCAGATAAAGGGCCATGCCGCTCGCGGCGGACAATAAGAACTGCAGCCACCCGGCGTCAGAGAACTGTACAGAGGTATACACGTATGACATCCCGGCTGCCATGATGATCATTGCGGTGAGTGTTTTTAGGGGATCGGCGATTCTCAGCGACAATTTAATCAGCTTCACAACACTGGCTCCATGCAGCAGAGTAACCAGAATACTGTTGACCATAATGGCTATGATGGCACCATAGATCCCGTACTCCGGCTGTGAGGCAAGCATTAGAATGAGCAGGATTTTGACCACCGCACCAATCAGCGTATTAATGAGGGCCCGGCCCGGCCGGTCCATGGCTTGAAGGGCGGCCTGCAGCGGTGCCTGAACATACAGAAACAGTGCAAAAGGGGCCATCATCCTAAGCATAGGGGCGGTATCCGCATTGCCGTACATAAGCGTGCACAGCGGTACGGCAAGTACATACATGATCGCGGCAAAAGGGGCCCCCGTGACCATCGCCAGCCGCAGAGCCTGGTGCATTCTTTTATGAATCGTAGTCAGATCGTGACGGGCTGCCGCTTCTGACAATGAGGGAACAAGGGATACCGCAAGTGAAGAGCTCAGCACTCCGGGAAGCAGCAGCAGCGGAATGACCATACCCTGCAAAGATCCGTATTGTGCAGTGGCTGCAGCAGTCGCAATTCCGGCGAGCGCCAGACTGCGGGCGGTAATGATGGACTCCAGCAAATAGGAAAAGGAGCCGACAAGCCGTCCTGCTGTGACAGGAACCGCAATACCAAGCAGACGTCTCATTACCGGAGCTGACTGCGGATCCTCCACTTTATGCTTTTTAAGTCCTGGCTCTGAAGGCACTAAAGTTAAGCTATTTTCCTTTTTGTCTCTATTCACTATAAAGTAGTACTGCAGCAGCAGCGCCAGCATTCCGATAATCTCTCCGACGGTTACCCCCAGCATCGCCCCCGCTGCCGCAAAAGCAATCCCCTTCGGTAACAGAATCCAGGAAAACCACAGCATGAAAAATATCCGGATGACCGATTCCAGCACCGAGGAAAGTGCTGAAGGAATCATGTTCTGTCTGCCCTGAAAATAGCCGCGGTAAATGGAAGACACCGCGACAATGGAGATCATGGGGGTCATACTGACGAAGGTATAGTACACCCGGCTGTCCGTCAAAACAACATTTGAGACCCATGAAGCGCATAGCAGTGCAATCAGGGTGAACAGAAGCCCAAGGCCCAGGCTTAGCGTAAGTCCGGTATGCAGGATGCGGCGCGACTGATCCGGGCGGTTCTCCCCTTCGGCTTCGGCCACCATTTTTGCAATGGCAAGCGGTATTCCTCCGGTAATCACTGTGACCAGCACGATGAAAAAGGGATATCCGAGCTGGTATAAGCCAACGCCCTCGGCGCCGATAATCCGCGGCAGCGCAATCCGGGGAATAAAGCCCAGCATCCGGTTAATGATGCCCGCGGCCAGCAGAATCATCGTTCCTTGAATAAAGCTTTGTTTCCTCAAAGGGCACTCCTTCTTCCTGAAAATGAAATCAATGCAGGTAGAGCATGTCTGCCCGGTAATCAAGCGGGCTTGCTTATTGATATGCTTGACCCTGTACACTACATGACAAGCTTTAGAATGTGACATCTTTTTGCGGGAAGCAGGAAAGCAGACAAGGAGGGTCGAATACATTCCTGTAGCCTGCTTTTAGCGAGGAAACTTTGGAGGTGTCATCACGTGGAATCGGAACAATTGAATTTTGACGAACTTAGCGATGCGATCGAGGCCATGTGCTCCAGTAAGGCGGAGGAATTCCAGCTGCTGGGCTATGAGTACGTAACGGGCAAGGATATCTGGGATTGTGTCAGCCGCAACTATGCCAAGGAGGGCAAGCCGCCTCTGCACAAGCTGGTAAACGATATTTATTCATTAAAAGCCACAAGCTATATGAATTATTTGACAATAGCGGCATACAAGGGATTCATCTGATCAAAAGGAACGATTTTCTTTTGCAAACAGCTATAGGAAGCGGTAAAGTAAGAGAGGATCAATTAAGCTGTACCTATCCAAACGGATGGCTTGCGACCCATAGCATAGCCGGCCGTTTCTTTGTGTGAATAGGGCACCGTCATTCTTCCTTGAATTGACGGTGATTTCGCACGTAGCTATAATAGGAATATTGAGTAATGAAAGGGGAACTAGCAAGAGCATGAAGAGACTGTTGAGCTTTATCATTACCGTGCTCGTTTTAACAGGCGTTATGGCGTTTACAACTCCCGGGCTGCTGGACAGAGTCCGGCTGGGTCTTGATCTAAAGGGCGGATTCGAGATTCTGTACCACGCTGAGCCGATGGAAACGGGAGGAACGCTGACCCGGGCTTCACTGCAAAAAACAGCAGAAAGCTTGGAAAAACGCGCGAACGCGCTAGGAACAAGCGAGCCGGAGGTGACTACGGAGGGAACAGACCGCATTCGTCTGAAGATTGCCGGCGTTACCGACGAAGCTGAAGTACGTAAGAAGATGAAAGAACCTGCTGTCCTGACTTTCCGAAGTGCTGCCGAAGGCGATGCAGCTGGAGTCTACAGCAAGATAGAACTCGTGGGCAGTGATTTTGTTGAGAATGCTGCAGAGGTTCAGCGCAACAACCTGAACCAGCCAGAGATCAGCATCACTGTTAAAGACAAGAAAAAATTTGCGGAGATTACAGAAAGACTGCTTGGTAAGGAACTGGCTATTTATCTCGATGATCAGCTGTTGGGGAATCCGCCATTCGTTAGAGCTGTATTAACCGACGGTAAAGCTTCGATCTCCGGAAATTACACGATAGATGAAGCACGTGCATTGGCTGACACCATTAACCTGGGTGCCCTGCCGCTGAAGCTGACCGAGAAATACTCCCAAAGCGTTGGAGCTACTCTTGGTAAACAGTCTCTTGATCAAACGATCAAGGCCGGTCTTGTAGGTTCCTTGATTATTCTAATCTTTATGATGTGGATGTATCGTCTCCCTGGTGTTCTGGCCAGCTTCGCGCTGATCCTGCATACTTGGCTGCTGATTCTGGTCTTTGTCATCGCTGACTTTACCCTGACACTCCCCGGTATTGCCGCATTTATCCTCGGTATAGGGATGGCGGTTGATGCCAATATCATTACGAACGAACGGATACGAGAAGAGATGCGCAGCGGTAAGAGTATCCTGTCCTCCGTAAAAGCGGGTAACAAAACCTCTTTCCGGACCGTTATGGACGCCAATGTAACGACCATTATCGTAGCGGCTGTTATGTTCGCTTTCGGTACCGGTGCGGTCAAAGGCTTTGCGCTGATCCTGATTGTCGAAATCGTGCTCAGTATCGTAACGAACCTCTATTTTGCCCACTGGCTGCTCACAGTGCTGGTTAAAGCCGGTACTTTGAAAAAACCGAAGCAATTTGGGGTAAAGGAGAGTGACATCCGTGCGCTTTAAGAAAGATATGGATTTCGTGCATCTGAGTAAATATTTCTTTATTTTTTCAATTGTAATTACTGTAATGGGTGTAATCTTCCTCGGATTTATGGGACTTAACTATAGTGTAGATTTCAAGGCTGGTTCCAACGTCGATGTGTCTTTGTCCAAGTCTATTACGCTGAATGAACTTCAGCCTGCTCTGAGCACTCTGGGACTCTCCAAGGAGCCAAGCATTACCATCGGTGACAAGCGGGTGAATATCCGCTACGATGAAGAACTGGACAATGAGCAGAGTGCTGCATTGAAAACTGCGATTACCAAACTGGATGACAAGGCTTCCTTCGAAGTCAACACCGTTGATCCGGAAATGGCCAAAGAGCTGGCCCGTAATGCAATCTATTCCGTGCTTCTGTCCAGCTTAGGGATTATCATTTATGTAAGTATCCGTTTTGAATGGCGGTTTGCCGTGGCGGCGATTGTGGCACTGCTCCATGACGCATTTATGGTTGTAGCCATCTTCTCAATCTTGCGCCTGGAGGTAGACCTGACCTTCATTGTTGCGGTGCTTACGATTATCGGATATTCCATTAATGATACGATTGTAATCTTCGACCGTATCCGTGAGAATCTGCGCTTTGGTAAGCAGAAATCGTACGAGGATCTTAAAGCGCTTGTCAATAAGAGTGTGTCGCAGACTCTTATGCGTTCCCTCTACACAGCGTTTACGGTGTTTATTGCCGCATTCTTCTTGCTTATTCTCGGCGGAGAATCGATCAAAATGTTTTCGCTCGCTATGGTTATCGGTTTGCTCTTCGGAGCCTATTCCTCCATCTTTATCGCAAGCCCGCTCTGGCTGCTGCTCAAAAAGCGCCAGAAGGTTGCAGTCAAGAACAATCCGGCCTAAGCTTAACTTCCTCCGAAAAGCCGCGTCAAAGGCGACGCGGCTTTTCGGAATCTTTGGAGTAAGATGTCAGGGAGATGCCTCATCATGAGGTTACTGGCTACCAGGTAAGGAGGGCCTCAGTATGAATGACAAACAATCACCGCAAAACGAGACGGTTGCCTGGAACGGGATCGTCAGCGATGCTGCTCTGGCGTTAGCCAAAGGATGTGTAGGCTATTTCACCGGCAGTAAAGCACTGCTGGGCGATGCGTTATATTCCGGAGCAGACGCTGCAGCCAAGCTGTCGGAAGTTCTTCCGTGGCGCTCAGAACAGGTTAAGAAGAATAATGGAACACGCCACAACCAGCAAGGTCAAGGCAACAAAGAACCGATTATCGCGATTCTTTTTTCAGTACTGATTCTTATGGCTGGACTGCAGATTGCCTTTTCCGCCATCCGGGATTTAACCAGAGGACATTTGTCCACAGTCCCGCCTGCTGCACTCGTTACCGTCCTGATTTCGATTTTGTTTAAAGAGGGTATCTTCCAATACCAATACCGTTACTTCAAAAAAATAGGCGATGGCAGCCATGCCGCTTATGCGGATAGCCACCGTTTCAGTCTATATAGTTCAATTACCGTATTAATCGGGATTACGCTGTCAATGGTTGGGGGATATATGGAATGGAGTCCGCTGCTGTATTTGGACCCGATAGCAGCGCTGCTGACAGGCGCCCTGATTCTCCGTAAAGGCTATTTCATGATTGCGGCTTCTGTATATGACAAAAAAAATCAGGAGCTTCCTTCAGAGGAAACAGCCAACTTCATTGAAACCGTCGGTCGGGTGCATGGTGTGATCCGTGTGGAGCATCTTCAGGCGATCGAACAAGGACGATACGTTAATCTTCAAGTTAAAATTAGCGTCAATCCGCGGATCACCGTCATGGAAGCCCAGGATATCTCGGAATGTGCGAGAAAGCTGCTTCAGCACCGTTTTGTCCACGTAGGCGAGGTGCATATGGATGTCGTGCCGTATGATCCGGGTTATCCCTACAAAAGCAACCATCAGCTTGTGGACAACGATATTCCTACGCTGCTTCAGTAGAACGCATGGCGAGAGAAAGGTGAGCCCTATTGCTTCATTCAAAAACAAGATGGCATTCTCCGGCAGCCGATCCCGATGCAGTTCGGGATTTGGCCCGGAGCCTTTCTATTTCTCCGCTCCTTTCTACTTTGCTTGTGACTAGAGGGCTGGATGCCCCTGAAGAAGCATTGCTCTTTATGGACGGGGGGGCGGAAGACAGCCATGATCCATTTCTGCTTAAGGGAATGGCCAAGGCTGTCCCGCGTATTAGAAAGGCATTGCAAGACGGAGAACATATTCTGGTGTATGGTGATTATGATGCGGATGGAGTGTCGAGTACGGCGCTTATGATCTATCTGCTGCGTTATCTCGGCGCTTCATTCGATATATATATCCCGCACCGCTCTAATGAAGGCTACGGGCTTCATAATCATGCACTGGATTGGGCAGTGCAGCAAGGCGTTTCGCTTATCATTACGGTGGATACCGGAATCAGTGCGGTCCACCAGATTGCTTATGCTACGGAACTGGGGATAGAGGTAATCGTTACCGATCATCATGAACCGCCGGAGCATCTGCCGGAAGCGTTTGCCTTGATTAATCCCAAGCTGCCGGATTGTCCTTACCCGTTCAAAGGATTGGCTGGGGTAGGTGTGGCCTACAAGCTTGCCGAAGCATTACTGGACGGCAAGGTGCCTGAGGAATGGAGTGAAATCGCCGCGATTGGCACAGTAGCCGATCTGATGCCGCTGCTCGGTGAGAACCGCAGCCTCGTGCGCAGGGGGCTCTCCAGTATGCGTAATTCTCCTTTTCCTGGGATACGGGCGTTGCTCGAGGTCAGTGGAATAACAATGAGTACCGTGGGTGCGGTGAATATTGCCTTTGGCATGGCGCCGCGGATTAATGCCAGCGGCCGGCTGGATCATGCGGGCCGGGCGGTATCCCTGCTGACTACGGCCCACCCGGGCGAGGCGGAACAACTGGCCGGCGAACTTGACTTGTTGAACAAGGAAAGACAGCTGGTGGTTGAACGAATTGTTGCTGAAGCAACGGAGAAGCTCTCCAAACAAATAGGTGACGGCGAGCCGCCGGATATTATTGTCCTTGCGGAACAAGGCTGGAATGTCGGTGTCGTCGGGATCGTGGCCTCCAAGCTGCTTGAACGGTATTACCGCCCGGTGATCATTCTCGATATTCATCCGGAGACCGGGATGTGCAAGGGATCTGCCCGCTCGATTCCCGGGCTGGATATTTATACGGCATTGTCCTCATGCTCCGGGTTAATGGATCATTTCGGCGGTCATCCGGCTGCTGCCGGAATGAGCCTGCACCGTGACAACCTTGATGCTTTTGCAGCGGCTTTAAATGAATATGCTGCAGCAGTACTGACACCGGAACATCTTGTTCCTGTAACGGCTGCGGATGGTGAAGCGGAAATCGCAGATCTGACGCTGCAGGCTGCGCTTGAGCTGGAACGTCTGGCGCCCTTTGGAATGGCTAATCCGTTGCCGAAGTTCATTGTGCGCGGAGCAGCAGTGAAAGAGACCCGGAAGATGGGGCAGGAAGGCAAGCACCTTAAGCTAGTCCTGCAGCAAGGCAGGTATACAATTGAAGCGGTAGCCTTTGGCAAAGGCCCATTGGCTGAATTATTGCCTGGCGGAACTGTAATTGATGTACTGGCCGAGCTGACGGTTAATGAGTGGAACGGCTCGCGCAAGCCGCAGCTAATGCTGCAGGATCTTGCTGTGCCGCAATCACAGCTGTTTGACCTCCGGGGTGCAGCTGATGCGGTGAAGCAGGCGGTCTACATCAAAGAACTGCTGCAGCCCTATAGCGGTGGCGCGCCTTTCAGAACAGCTGCGGTCTTTCAGAACAGCCGGTTATCACCGCTTAGTCAATTGAAAGGCATGTCACTGTGGGTTTATGATGAGGAAGCCGGGATTTCCCCTCTCCCTTCTGGACAAGCGGAGGCAAGCGGGTCAATATCCCTGCTCTGTCTGCTCGACATGCCGGAAACGCCGGAACAGCTGGATGCCTTGCTTGCTGCCTTTCCGCAAGTAGAGAATATTGCGCTGCTGCACTCACTCCGCGACGGACGTGACCGGCTGCAGATTCCTACGCGCGATCATTTCAAAGCCTTATATAAATTACTGGCGGGGATTGCTGCTGCACCAACACCAGAGCATGAGGTACTGTTGCGGCTTAGCCGCCAGTCACCGTTAAGTGTACGTATGCTGGGCAAAATGCTGGATGTGTTCGAGGAGCTTGAATTTATTGAGCGCTCCGGGGGGACAATCTCTTTTGTCTCCCAGCCTTCAGCCAAGAGCTTAACGGCCTCACGGCAATTTGTCAGATTAGGCCAGACTGCCGAAATGGAACAATATTTTATGGAAGGCAGCCTTCGGGAGCTGGAGGACTGGATGCTGGCCCGCCGCCAGGGCGTGTCCTAATGTACGGTTTCAAGCTTTCGAAGTGAGTTTGTTCGGAGAGAATTCAGTGAGGTAATGCTCACAAACTTTTAGGAGATGATACGATTGGATTTCAAAAACAGTATTCGTGTAATTCCGGATTTCCCGCAGGCGGGAATCAGCTTTAAAGATATTACTACATTGCTTAAAGACGGTGAAGCCTATCGTGCAGCCATTGATGAACTTAAAGCGCTTGTCGCTCATTTGCAGATCGACGTAATTGCCGGACCGGAAGCGCGCGGTTTTGTGGTTGGCGCTCCACTCGCATATGCACTTGGTGTCGGCTTTGTGCCTATCCGTAAAAGCGGCAAGCTTCCTTACGAAACCATCGAAGTGGGTTATGATCTGGAGTATGGGAAGGATACACTTGCTGTTCATACGGATGCTATCAAACCTGGCCAAAATGTGCTGATTGCTGATGATCTGCTGGCAACCGGCGGTACCATTGCTACTTCTGTCAGCTTAGTTGAACAGCTTGGCGGCAAAGTTGTTGGAGCTGCCTTCCTGATCGAGCTGGTACAGCTTGCCGGACGTAACAAGCTTAATGACATTGAAGTTGTTTCCCTGTTAACCTACGAAGATTAATCCACCCGCAGGATCTTTTCCCGGGAAATAAAAAGCGGACCGCTGTCTGATGATGACAGCGGTCCGCTTTTATCATATATAAGTATTCAGAGCTTAATGAGCGGATTTATCGGACTCCTGTTCGTTGGACAAGCCCAGAACCTCGATCAGCTTAAAGAACAAGGAGAGCACCATACCAACAATCGTAGCCAGTGCCATACCTTTGAGCTGCACATCGCCGAGGTTAAGTGAAATGCCGCTAATGCCGACAACCAGTACCAGGGTCGCAAGAATCATATTGCTTGCTTTGGAGAAGTCGACTTTCTGTTCTACAAAGATACGCAAACCGGATGCGGCGATTACCCCGAATAACAGGAGCGATACCCCGCCCATAACAGGTCCGGGAATATTGGCAATTACAGAGGAGAAGGTTCCCGAGAAGGAGAGCAGAATTGCGATCACTGCTGCACCGCCGATTACAAATACCGAATACACTTTGGTCAACGCCATAACGCCGATATTTTCACCATAAGTGGTATTAGGGGTCGAGCCTACAAATCCGGAAAGTATAGTGGATATCCCGTTGCCCATCAGGGAGCGGTCAAGTCCGGGATCTTTGGTCAGGTCTTTGCCGACAATATTGCTGGTAACCAGCAAGTGGCCGATATGTTCAACGATAACAACAAGCGATACAGGGATAATGGTCAGGATAACCTGCCAGTCGAAGGACGGAGTAGTGATCGTCGGATGGGAGAAGAAGTTCGCGTCAGCAATAGCTCCGGTGTTAACCTGTCCCATTATATAGGCAAGTACATAGCCGGTAACGATACCGATGAGGATGTGAATGATTTTGGGGAACCCTCGGAACATCACGGAACCGATTACGGTTACACCGAGCGTGACCATTGACAGTGTAATGGCTTTACCGTCCGGAGTCCAGTCTGTAACGCCTTCCGGTGCGATCAGCCCGGACATGCGTGCAGCTACCGGCACCAGTTCCAGTCCGATGGTTGCTACGATAGCCCCCATAACTGCGGGAGGAAATACAACATCAATCCAGCCAGTTCCGGCATAACGGACGATTAATGCAACCAGAATAAAAATAACGCCGGTAACAATAAACGCGCCAAGTGCAAGCGAATATCCATGCTGATGATCTCCCTTGTATTTATCCAGCACGCTGAGCACCGGTGAGATGAAGGCGAAGCTAGACCCTAGATAAGCCGGGATTTTGCCGCGGCAGATCAATATATAGAGCAAGGTGCCGATACCGTTCATCAGCAGAATCATGCCGGGGTCTACCCCGAACAGGTTAGGGACGAGCACAGTGCTGCCGAACATGGCGAACAGATGCTGCAGACTCAGTAAAAAGCCCGGGCCCCACGGGAGTTTCTCGTTAACTTGAATTTCGCGTTGCAATGGAGTTCACTTCTCTTTCTCTATGTAGATTTATGTTAGGTAGGCGAAAACCGCCTTTACTAGATTAAATAGAACGGCGTCTTTTTACAACAACATTTTTCAAAAAAATAAGACTTTATCTGTTTGTGCTGTAAATTGTCCTTTCTTGTTCATATAGCCCTGGTATGAATGCCATGCTATGGGAAGTGTTGACGTAATGCATCGTAAGCGTCATAATTATAAACAACTTTAAACTGCGTGTAGTGCAGCTTGGAAGAGCTGAAGACCTGCAAATATTGTTCCACTTGCGGGTTTATTTTATTAAATGATGGATTAACTCCTATAACATCTTCGAGAAACTCCTATACGGAATTTTTCTTATAGAAAGGAAACGGATACGACGAGAATGGGCATAGAGCAATTAATGGAAAAGGCCGGCGCCTATATAAAAGAAAAAGACCTTCTCCGCATCCGGGAAGCTTATGAGTTTGCCGATCAGGCTCATCACGGGCAGGTTCGGAAATCGGGGGAGCCCTATATTCTGCATCCGCTGGCGGTCGCAGATATTGTCGTTAATATGCAGATGGATGTCATCTCCATTATTGCAGCGCTGCTGCATGATGTGGTGGAAGATACAACGGTGTCCCTGGAGCAGATCCGCGAGAATTTTGGCGATACCTGCGCTATGCTGGTGGATGGTCTGACCAAGCTGGAACGCATCCGCTTCCGCTCCAAGGAAGAGCAGCAGAATGAGAATTACCGCAAAATGTTCATTGCCATGGCCCAGGATATCCGGGTAATTGTGATCAAGCTGGCCGACCGGCTACATAATATGCGGACGCTTAAGTACCAGTCCGAAGAGAGCCAGCGCCGGATTTCGTATGAAACGCTGGAGATTTTTTGTCCGATTGCCGACCGTTTGGGGATTTCTGCGATCAAATGGGAAATGGAGGATATTGCTCTCCGCTATCTGAATCCGCAGCAGTACTACCGCATTGCCAATTTAGTGCATAAGAAGCGGGCGGAACGTGAGCAGTTCATCGACAGCGTCATCGGAAGGATACGCGCCAAGCTTGATGAGATGGGCATTGAAGGCGATTTGTCAGGACGTCCGAAGCATATTTATAGTGTCTATAACAAGATGAATACCAAGAATAAGCAGTTTAACGAAATATACGATCTGCTTGCTATCCGGATCATCGTTGATAATATTAAGGATTGTTATGCCACTTTAGGGATTATTCACACGCTTTGGAAGCCGATGCCCGGCCGTTTCAAGGACTATATCGCTATGCCCAAAGCCAATATGTACCAGTCGCTGCACACCACAGTGGTAGGTCCAGGCGGTGAGCCGACGGAAGTGCAGATCCGTACCTGGGAAATGCACCGTACTGCAGAGTTCGGGATCGCCGCGCACTGGGCCTACAAAGAGGGCAGCAGCAATAACGCCAATCCGGAGAACCGGATGCCGTTCTTCCGTGAAATTCTGGAGCTGCAGCATGAAGCCAAGGATGCGGAAGAGTTCGTGGAATCGCTCAAGATGGACTTCTTTTCTGATCTCGTTTTCGTATTCACGCCTAAAGGTGAGGTTGTGGAATTGCCGGCAGGCTCGGTTCCGCTGGATTTTGCTTTCCGGATTCATACCGAGGTCGGCAACCGGACGATAGGCTCCAAGGTTAACGGACGGATTGTGCCGCTAGACCACAAGCTGAAGACCGGGGATATTGTGGAAATTCTGACCTCCAAAAATTCTTACGGCCCGAGCCGCGACTGGCTCAAAATTGCCCAATCCTCACATGCGCGCAGCAAGATCAAGCAGTGGTTCAAGAAAGAAAAGCGTGAGGAAAATGTCGAAAAAGGCCGAGAAGCGGTGGAACGTGAGCTGAAACGGCTCAATATGGAGGTCTCCGATTTCCTGACAGAGGATAAGCTCAGCGATGTGGCGAAGAAGTTCGCCTTCGGTGATGTAGAGGATATGCTCTCCGCCGTCGGGTTTGGAGGGATTACCGCCTCGCAGATCGCCAACAAGCTGACTGAGAAGCTGCGCAAGGAGCTGGAGGACGCTGCTAATCATCTGGAGCTTACTTCAGAGATGAAGGAGATCAAGTCCAGCGGCGAGAAGCGTAACCAACCGACCAATGGCGTCCGTGTCAAAGGCATTGATAATCTGCTCGTCCGCTTCGCGCGTTGTTGCAATCCTGTTCCGGGCGACGATATTATCGGTTACGTAACCCGTGGGCGCGGCGTGTCTGTGCACCGTGAGGATTGTCCGAATATTCCAACAGACGGTGACGGGGAAGAATCAGCACGGGTGATCGAGGTTGAGTGGGAAGGCAGCATGGAAGCCAATTACAGTGTTGATATTGAGATCACCGGCCATGACCGCAACGGGCTGCTGAATGAAGTGCTGCAGGCCGTGTCAGAGAGCAAGACGAACATCTCGGCAGTCACCGGACGATCAGACAAGAACAAGATGGCGATGATTCACATGACGATTCTCATCCGCAATACGGATCATCTGCAGTCCGTCGTGGACCGGGTGAAGCGCGTAAAGGATGTATATACAGTTAACCGTATCATGCAATAAGGCAAGGAGCTGAAAGACGGGAATGAGAGTGGTTGTGCAGCGCTGCAAGGAAGCTAAGGTAACAGTCGGCGGAGCAATTACAGGTGAAATAGAGGAAGGCCTGATGCTGCTGGTCGGCGTTACCCACGGGGATACCGAGAAGGGTGCTAAATATTTGGCCGACAAAATTGCCGGATTGCGCATTTTTGAGGATAACGCAGGCAAAATGAATTTTAGTGTCACAGACACCGGCGGAGCGATCCTCTCCGTATCGCAGTTCACGCTGTATGGGGACTGCCGTAAAGGCCGCCGCCCGAACTTTATGGCTGCAGCTGCACCAGCTGAGGCAGAACGGCTCTACGACTATTTTAATCAGGAGCTGAGAGCCGTCGGGCTTCGGGTGGAAACCGGCGTGTTCGGAGCCATGATGGATGTTTCGTTTACCAACTGGGGGCCGGTTACGCTGATTCTCGATAGCCAGACGTAGTTCTGCCGGACTGTCCCAGCAATTCGAATGATTGACACTTTTAAAAAGGATGCCGTATCTGTTCCGCCAGTGGAACAGCATACGGCATCTTTTTTTTGCAGAGAGCCGCTACGACTTCATGAAGTAATAGGGAATAGAGCCTATCTATGCAGGTTACACTAGGGGAGACTGATAATTTGCCAAGGGCAGGGAATCCAATATGAGAAGATCTCAGAAGGCATGGGTGTGGAACCGTATGCCTGCTAATCCGGCCGGATGCTCCGCAGAAGCTGCGATGTCAGCGAAAGATACCGGGGAGCAGCAAGAAATGCTGGTACTCAATGGGAGACGGCGGAGCCTGCTTCCACGCACCTGAAGGAACTGAATAACCAGCAGTTTTTTAACATAGGATGTGCGGATTACGGCCGGCAGAAGGTCCAAACAGAAATCCGGGAGATTTGTTTCGTTAGAACTCGCGACATTCAGGGTAATAAGAAAGCGAGAACAAAATAGCGGAGAGGAGAACTTATCTCATGAGTAAGGTAGCATTTCTGCTCGCCAGCGGTTTTGAAGATTCCGAAATGAAGGTACCCTATGATGAAGTTATACAAGCAGGACATCAGGCAGAAATTATCGGCCTGAAGAAAAATGAGACGCTGCTGGGCAAAAAAGGAAACGTCTCTTATGCTGCAGACAAAGCAATCAGTGAGGTGAAGGCCAGCGAATATGACGCCATCGTCATCCCTGGCGGTTCATCACCGGAAAGTTTGCGCCTGGATCAGGATGTTCTGGCTTTCGTGAAGGAAGCTGATCGTGCAGGCACCCCGATTGCCTCCATCTGTCACGGGCCGCAAATTCTAATCAGTGCAGACCTGCTTCAAGGACGTACCATAACCTCCTACCCGCCGCTTAAAGATGATGTTGTGAACGCCGGAGCGGAGTTTAGGGATGAAGAGGTCGTCGTTGACGGCAATTATATTACATCGCGTACGCCTCAAGATGAGCCCGCTTTTGTGCGCGAGCTGCTGAAGGTCCTGTAATTAACCATTTCTGAAGGAGGGAAAGACAATGACTAGAAGAATTCAGGCTTATTTCAGAACGGAAAGTGAAGCAGAAGGTGCCAAAACTGCATTAATTCCTTACGGTGTGGAGGGCCTTGAAATCTCGCCCTTAACAGACCCTTTGGATATTGGCAGAAACAACAGACCTAATATTCTTCTGCCGCTGGTACCTTATAACAATTCAGCTATGACCGGCGGTGCCTTTGGTGTTGCGGGAACGACCGGAACCTTAAACGGGGCGGCCATCGTGCCGGCTGTGGATCCTGATGATGGTCTGGAGCGTTCAGATATCAGCAATGACGAAGGACTCCGGCGTAATGCGGACGTGAATGACGATGTGGATTTGAGTGATGTCCATGTAGTTATGGCGCTTAAGGTTGCCGAGGAGCATTACAATGAGGTTATAGAGACACTGCGCGGCAAACATGCCTATGTAGAGGTCTTTGAATAAAGGGAACAAGGAATCAGCGGTTTACTTCAGACAGACAGCATCAGCCGCCCCGCAAGAGGCTGGCTGATGCTGTTTATTTTGTTTATAGCTTACGGAATTAGATTTCTCTGGACAGCCAAAGTTGATGTAGTGTAGACTATTTTGTGCTGGAAGATCAGGGAATGTCCCAGGAAATAAAACGCTTTCTTTTCTGTAATATAACCGTAATATTACATTCATGATTCCTTAATATAGCGTGTTTATAATAGAAGCATGACCCCCTTTTTTATAATATATGATGATGGACCTGCAGCAATCGGCTGCAGGTCACTTTTTTTTGAACGGCCGAATTTGAGGATGTTACCTGAAAAATTTCATTTCCTTTCTTGACTTTAGCGCAGTGGTTCAGTAGAATCTAACAATATACGAAATGTTTATAATTGTTTTGATGACGGGACCAAGTAATCCGAGAACCACAACCCCAGAGAGGAATCCCCGCAGAACCGGCTATCTTCCTTAGGTCTAAGGAGTAATAACCGTTTCGGCAACGGCTGTAAGGATTCTGTTGATGAACGGATGAATGACCTCCCCGAGAACGCACGGCGAACGCGAGGCAATGAAAGTTGCCAAGGGTCAGTAGCCGCTGCGTGTACGCGGGCGTTAACCGCTTAAAGCGGATTCAGTTTGGCATGAGTCCGGAATGTGGGTGGTACCACGGGTGAATAATCGTTTTTGATAATCCCTCGTCCCTGTTTGTTACAAACAGAGGCGAGGGATTTTTTGCTTTATTTGCAGTTCAGCAAACAAGGAAAGCTAGGCAAGAGGGGTTATTTTCAGGAGGGATAGGCTGTGGCTAAAGAAAGATTCGAGAAACCAACGGGCACACAGGATGTGCTTCCGGGAGCAGTGGAGAAATGGCAATACGTTGAAGGTAAGGCCAGAGACCTCTGCCGCCGATTTAATTACCGGGAGATCCGTACACCGATGTTCGAGCACACAGGGCTGTTTGAACGCGGCGTAGGGGAGACTACAGACATCGTGGAAGGCGAGATGTACACCTTCAAGGACAAAGGCGACCGTGATCTGGCGCTTCGCCCGGAAGGGACGGCCGGTGTTGTGCGTGCATATGTACAGAACAAGCTGTACGGTGAGCCGGATGTCAGCAAGCTGTATTATATTGGGCCCATGTTCCGCTATGAGCGCCCGCAGGCGGGAAGATACCGGCAGTTCCACCAATTCGGTATTGAAGCCTTTGGCGCGGTTGATCCGGCAATTGATGCGGAAGTCATCTCGCTGGGATATCAGTTCTACAAGGATTTGGGGCTTAAGGATGTCAGAGTCGAGCTGAATTCCGTAGGTAATGCGCCCAGCCGCGCGGCATACCGGGAGAAGCTGCTTAATTTCCTGAGACCGATGCGAGACAATCTGTGCAGTGACTGCCAGCGGCGTATGGAGCGCAACCCGCTGCGGGTGCTGGACTGCAAGGTGGACCAGGATAAATTCGGCGGTGCGCCTTCTATTCTGGATAGTCTCGATGAAGAATGCACCACTCACTTCGAGAAGGTAAAAAGCCATCTGGACACTATGGGCGTGGAGTACAGCATTAATCCCCGTCTGGTCCGCGGACTGGATTATTACACGCATACTGCGTTTGAGTATAAAGCAGCCGGCATCGGTTCGATCGATACGGTCGGCGGCGGCGGCCGCTACAACGGGCTCGTAGAAGAAATCGGCGGGCCGGATCAGCCGGGCATCGGTTTTGGCATCGGCCTTGAGCGTATCCTGCTGATTCTGGAGAATCAGGGTGTGGAGCTGGAGACAGCGAAGCCGCTGGATGTGTATTTTGTAGCACTGGGCGAAGCCGCAGACCTGGAGATTACGAAGCAGCTGTTTCATCTGCGCAGCCAGGGCTTCTCTGCAGAGCGTGATTATCTCGGCCGCAAAATGAAAGCCCAGATGAAATCGGCCGACCGTATGTCGGCACGGTATACCGCGATTCTTGGCGAAGACGAGTTGAATAACGGCGTCATTGCCCTGAAGTCGATGGCTACCGGTGAACAGCGGACGGTGAAGCTGGAAGATTTGGCGCAGTCGCTGGTCTAAGCTGTTGTAAGGAAGCATGCCGCACTATGAACGGTCAGGTAATCCAAAACTGTATTTTAACCATGAAGGGGTAGGATAAATAATGACTAGAAGCCATCACTGTGGACAATTGACGCCGGAGCATATCGGCCAGACAGTAACTCTTAACGGATGGGTGCAGACCCGCCGTGACCTTGGAGGCGTGCTGTTCATTGATCTCCGCGACCGCAGCGGAATCGTGCAAATCGTCTTTAACCCGGACTATTCCGGGGAAGCACTGCAGATTGCCGATAAGGTGCGCAGTGAATATGTGCTCTCTGTTACGGGTAGAGTTGTAAAAAGAGATGATGAAACCGTCAACCGCAATCTGCCTACCGGTGAGATTGAAGTGCAGATCACCGATATCGAAGTGCTGAATGCAGCCAAGACCCCTCCGTTCTTCATCGAAGACGGTGTGGAAGTGGATGAGTCTCTGCGGATGAAATACCGTTACCTCGACCTGCGCCGTCCGGAAATGTACAAGACGCTGCTGCTGCGCTCGAAGGCGGCGAAGATTTTCCGCGACTTCCTTGACGGTGAAGGCTTCATTGATGTTGAAACTCCGATCCTGACCAAAAGCTCCCCTGAGGGCGCACGTGATTATCTGGTGCCTAGCCGGGTGCATGAAGGTGAATTCTTTGCACTGCCGCAGTCTCCGCAGATCTACAAGCAGCTGCTGATGGTCGGCGGCATCGAGCGTTACTACCAGATCGCCCGCTGCTTCCGTGATGAGGACCTGCGCGCTGACCGCCAGCCGGAATTCACCCAGGTCGACATCGAGACCTCCTTCGTGCCGCAGGATGAGCTGCTCAGCATGATGGAAACGCTGATGCAGCGTCTCCTGAAAGAAACCGTTGGCGTGGATGTAGCAGTTCCGTTCCAACGCCTGACGTATGCAGAAGCCATCGGCAAATACGGTTCGGATAAGCCGGACCTGCGCTTTGGCCTGGAGCTCGTAGAGATGAATGATATCGTTGCTGGCAGCGGTGTGAAGGTGTTCGCTTCCGTGATCGAAAAAGGCGGAGAAGTGAAATGCCTCAACGCCAAGGGCTGCGGCACCTGGACCCGTAAGGAAATCGACGATCTTGGACCGTATGCCGCACGTTACGGTGCGAAAGGCTTGGCTTGGATTCAAGTGAAGGACGGGGAATTCAAAGGCCCGATCGTCAAGTTCTTCAGCGAAGAAGAAATTGCTGCTGTGAAGGAGCGTACCGGTGCTGAAGAAGGCGACCTTCTGCTCTTCTCTGCAGATACCAAAAAAGTTGTTGCTGACGTACTGGGTGCCCTGCGCCTCAAAATCGGCCGCCAGCTCGGCCTGATCGATGACAGTGTGTTCAAGTTTGCCTGGGTAACCGAATTCCCGCTGCTCAGCTATGATGAAGATCAAAAACGTTATGTGGCGGAGCACCATCCGTTCACACGCCCAATGGACGAAGACCTGCACCTGTTCGATACCGACCCGGGTAAAATCCGTGCGCAGGCCTACGATATCGTGCTTAACGGCTACGAAGTAGGCGGCGGTTCCCAGCGTATCTACAAACGCGAGGTACAGGAGAAAATGTTCGACGCGCTGGGCTCCACACCTGAAGTGGCTTATGAGAAATTCGGCTATCTGATGGATGCATTCGAATATGGCACGCCTCCGCACGGCGGAATTGCCTTCGGCTTTGACCGGCTGGTAATGCTGCTGGCTGGACGTACCAACCTGCGTGAGACGATTGCCTTCCCGAAAACGGCAAGTGCAACTGATCTTCTGATGGACGCTCCGGCCCCGGTAGATGCTGCCCAATTGGAGCAGCTGCATATCAAGCTTGCACCGAAGCCGGAGAAAGTAAAAAACTAATTAAAGCACATGCTTGCGGAGCGGCTTACTTCCGCTCCACAAGCTTCATAAAGGAGGCATGAACATCATGCTGAATCAGTTCTCACGTACAGAACTCGCTATCGGACCGGAAGGTCTGGTGATTCTGAAAAACAGCACGGTGGCAGTGCTGGGCATTGGTGGAGTTGGCGCCATGTCTGTTGAAGCGCTGGCCCGTACCGGGGTCGGGCGGATTATCCTGATTGATA
>NZ_LN831198.1:4161677-4201788 GCF_001368795.1 Paenibacillus ihuae | reverse complement strand
GGCGGATTATCCTGATTGATAAGGATGCGGTGGATATTACTAACATCAACCGCCAGATTCACGCGCTTACGACAACCATCGGCCAGAAAAAAGCCGATCTGATGGTCGAGCGCGTCAAGCTGATCAATCCGGAGATTGAAGCCATTGCTCTGAATATGTTCTACACGGAAGAGACCTATGAAGAGCTGTTCAAGCTGAAGCCGGATTTTGTGATCGATGCTTCGGATACCATTATCTATAAGATCCATCTGATTAAGGAGTGCCTGTCCCGCGGAATTCCGATGATTTCCAGCATGGGCGCAGCCAATAAGATGGACCCGACCCGGTTTAAGGTAGCTGACATTTCCAAAACGGAAATGGACCCGATCGCCCGCGTCATCCGTCAAAAGCTGCGCAAGGAAGGCATTAAGAAAGGCGTAAAGGTTGTATTCTCGACCGAGATTCCGATAAAGCCGCGTGTGGATGTGACGGAACAAATCGTTCCGGCTGACGCGCCGGACCGGCGCAAGGCGAAGCAGCCGCCGGCTAGCAACTCGTTCGTGCCTCCGGTTGTCGGCCTCATTATGGTCAGTGTCGCGGTTAACGATTTATTAAAAGCCGGCGGCGTCAGTGTATAGCAGCCGCTCAAGCAACGAATAAATATAAGATGGACGAAGGGCGTAAGCAGCCGGATAACCGGCTGCACGCCCTTTTATTTGCGGTTTTCCGCTGCTTATGAAGCCCCAAAACCGGGTAATAGCCAGCGGAACTTAACTATCTGTGGAGGTTTTTCAATGAAATCGGATGTTTGGCGGAATAGTGTAGGACTGGAACCGGGTGATAACTGGAAACGGGAATGGGCCGCGGGCATCCTATCTTATTTTGCTTCTGTATATATTGTAATGGTCAATGCGGCTATTCTGCATGATGCGGGCATGCCGCTGCGGGCGGGAATGGTGGCTACACTGCTGACGGCGGTTACCGGCTGTCTGCTTATGGCCTTTGGCGGCAAAACGCCGATTATTGTTGTGCCCGGCATGGGCATCAACGCCTTCTTCACCTACACGCTGGTGCATTCCATGAAGCTGGACTGGCGGGAGGCGCTGGCTGTTGTGGCGGTAACCGGTATATTATTTGCCGTCGTTGCGTTTACTTCGCTGTACCGGATTCTAAGCGAAGCGATTCCCCATAATCTGCAGCATGCGATCACGGTCGGGATTGGACTGTTTCTGACCTTTATCGGCCTGCAAAAAAGCGGAATTGTCATTGCCCACCGGACTACTTTTGTGGCAATCGGGCATTTCAGCGATCCGGCGGTCATTACTTCCTGTGTGACCCTCGTGCTGGCGCTGGTGCTGTTTATCCGCGGAACGCGCGGCGGGCTGCTGATCAGCATGATTGCCGGTACAGGGCTGGCCTATCTGCTCGGAGCTGCGCATAAGCCGGAGACAACGGGTTCCGGCCATGTGTTTACCGGGTATGGCACTGTATTTACCGGAATGGACTGGGGCAGAGGGCTCAGCCTGGTGTTCTGGATCGCCGTATTTCTGCTCCTGCTGATTGTTGTATTTGAGAATATCGGGCTGATCTCCTCGCAGACACTGATGGCCGGCCGTCCCGAGCGGTTCAAGAGCAGCCTGCGGGCGCTCTCCATCGCCAATATTGCAGCCGGCTTGTTCGGCAGCAGCCCGGTGGTAGCGGCTGCGGAATCAACCGCGGGTATCGCAGCCGGCGGCAAATCCGGTTTGACCTCGCTGGTTACCGGACTGCTGTTCGGAGCTACGTTCCTGTTCATCCCGCTGCTGGCTTATGTGCCGGACAGCGCTATTGCGCCAATCCTGATTGTCATCGGCGGGCTTATGGTGCAAAACGTGCGTGAGATGGATCTCAGCGACATGACCGAGCTGTTTCCGTCATTTTTGATTATGGTGATGATTCCTTTTACCTACAGCATCGTGGACGGCATGGCCTTCGGCTTCATCACTTACCCGATCGTCAAGCTGGCAATGGGAAAAGGCAAAGATGTTCCGCCGGCGCTTTACGGGATTGCCGGGCTGTTCGTGGCAAACTTTGCTCTGCATGCTTTCATGGGTTAGATAATTCTGGATTTCCTGAATTTGTTGTGATATGATGATAATCCTTTTTTGTGTAAGTGGTATCAGCCTTGCACGGAGGTATATTCAATACACTAAGCATATGCTTCCGAAGCCAGTGTTTTCTTAGCTGTCTCACAGTTGTTATGCTCAAAAACTTTTAGGAGGTAACTGAAATTGGAAGACAACTTTCAAAGTGCCTATCAAGAGGAAGAAGACAGGCTGAATAGTACGCTTACAGAAATTGATTCTACCCTTGAGAGACTGCGCAGCATTCCGGTGTACACAGGACACGATTACACGGAACAGGTGCTGGAGGATTCCAGGGAGCAGAGGCGCCAAGATCTGGCCAAGCTGAGGCAGGAGCCTTATTTCGGACGGCTTGATTTCCAAGGCAGCGACGAGGATGACCGCAAGGCCCTATATATCGGCAAAATCGGTGCAGACCGTGAACAGGTAAGCGACCGTCCGCTGGTCATCGACTGGCGCGCACCGGTAGCAAGCCTGTTCTATTCGTTTACCGGAGGGACTGAGCCGGTCACCTATGAAGCGCCGGAAGGGCTGATTGAGGGGCTCGTCTATCTCAAGCGCAACGTGGTTATCCGCAAGCGCATTCTGGAGCGGGTTGCGGATACCTATAACCGGGACAGCGATGCACCGGTGGTATCGGATGAATTTCTCGTCTACCGTCTGGGTGAGAACAAGGATAACCGGCTCCGTGATATCGTCTCGACGATTCAGGAGGAGCAGGATAAGATCATCCGTGCGGTGAAGAACACGGCGCTGATTATTCAAGGCGTGGCGGGCAGCGGTAAAACAACGGTTGCGCTGCACCGGCTGGCTTTTTTATTGTATCAATACAAGGACCAGGTATCGGCGGAGAAGATGATAATTTTTGCTCCGAACCGGATGTTCCTGGATTATATTTCAGATGTGCTGCCAGAGCTCGGCGTAGGCAACATTGCCCAAAGCACGTTCCCGGACTGGGCGACGGAGGTACTGGATATTACCCTGCCCGAACAGAACACGGCCGAGACGCTGAACCGGTGGTTTGAATCGGCGGGCGGTATGCCGGAAATTACGGAAGAGACGCCGAGCCGCTTCAAAGGATCTACTGTGCTGATGGGTGTAATTGAGTCAGCGGTCAGGCAGCTGGAGACTGGGGCGGTTCCCGAGGGCGATTTCAGTCCCTGGGAAGGTGCTGTGCTGCGCCGCTCGATGATCCTCCGCTGGCACAATGAGGAATACGCTCCTTATCCGCCGCTTAAGCGCAAAGAACGGGTTATGGCGCGGATTCACCGCTGGATTGAAATGGAACTGAAGAAGAGCCCTTCGGCGGCAGCGCTGAAGGACCGGAAGAAAAAAGGTGCGGCCCGCGAAAAAGCCTACGCCGCCAAATGGCCCAAATATGATCCGCTGATGATCTATAAACAAATTTTCCGCGCCGTGAAGGTGCCAGAGGACTGGCCGGCGGAAGCGCCGGAGCAGATTCCGCAAGCTGTCCTCAAGGAGACGGCCAAGGATCTGAAAAAAGGCATCCTGCGCGAGGAGGATCTGCCGCCGCTGCTCTACATCCATTATCTGCTCAGCGGAAACGAAGGCGGCGAGCGCTTTGACCATATCGTAATCGATGAAGCGCAGGATTTCTCGCCGTTCCAGATTGCTGTGCTGGACTTGTATGTGAAGGGGCACTCCTTCACGATTCTCGGCGATTTGTCCCAAGGAATTCACGCCTATAAGGGAGTGCATGAATGGGATGAAATGCAGAGCCTGTTCGCACCTGAACATACGGCTTACCATGCACTGACCCGAAGCTACCGCTCCACGATGGAGATTATCGAGTTTGCTAATGGCATTTTGTCATCCGGTGTCCATAGTCCGCTCTTGGCTGTGCCGGTCTTCCGCAGCGGGAACCCGGTCCGGCTGATTGCCTACGGCGAAGTGCAGCCTAAGGCCGGCAAAAGTACGGACCCGCGCGTCAGTGCCGTCAGAACGGCGCTGGAGGCGCTCTCCGGGCGTGAATACCGTACGGTTGCTGTTCTTACCCGCAGCCTGCGCGAAGCCGCTGAGCTGCACGCGGAGCTGGCCGCGGATTTTGCCGATCTGCATCTGATTGACGGCAGCATGACCCAATATCTGGGCGGGCTGTCTGTACTGCCGGTCTATCTGTCCAAAGGTCTGGAGTTCGATGCGGTTATCCTTGCAGATGCCGATGCAGATCATTATGGGGCAGCCGCCTGGGATGCGAAGCTGATGTATGTCGGCTGTACACGTGCCCTTCATGAATTATGGCTGCTGCACAGCGGAGAGCTTCCTGCTTATGTGCAAATGACCGGCGAAGAGACGATCAACGGGTGGCCGGAATCCTCCGGGAGCTGATCTTTTCCTTTGGTGAAGAACGATTATAACTATTCTTGAACTTGTAACCCTCCCCTGGCTATGGCTTAATAATAAGTGTCCGGCCGGGCAAGATTACTTCTGGAAGGAGGCTGATTGCAATGATTTCAGTATACGAGGTGGTTTCCGTCTAAGACGGAGACCTGTTAAAGGGGAGGCCGCGAGGCCTCCTTCTTACTAGATAGGGGATACAGCCTATCATCTACAGAATAAATAAATAATGACAATGAATGTAGACGCTAACCATAGGGTTTTATATAATGAACTTACGGTATTTACCAAATTTGAGCTGAAGAAAGGAGACAGGTTACATGATTATTACTTTAAGCGCTATTGACGGATACAACGGGACACACCTTTTGAAGGAGGAAACAGAACGTGAGTTATGTAAATGGAAAGGATGTGCTCCCCCCGGGCCTGCTCGAAGAGCTTCAGGGATACATCCAAGGTGAATTGCTTTATATTCCCAAGAAAACGGAGCAACGGGTAAAATGGGGCGAAAACAGCGGCTCGCGGCAGGAAATTGCCAGCCGTAATGAAGAGATTTTCTGCAGTCACAGCAGCGGCTGCTCGGTGAACGAACTGCAGAAAAGATACCACCTCTCGGAAGAAAGCATCCGCAAAATCATTTCAAAAATGCGGCTGGCGATGAACCGCTAGCCTGAACCTTTGAACAAAGAGCATGGCACCCGCTGATAGAGCGAGGTCATGCTCTTTCTATATTTTATGGTATGATAGAGGGAGGTGTGCAGGCGGAAAGCCTGCAAGATCACAGCAAGGAAGTGGAATTATGGATTTATTTTCCCTCGGGGATGATACCGGAAGCGGACGTCTGCTGGCAGACCGCATGCGTCCGGAGAATCTCGATGAATATATCGGACAGGAACATATTGTCGGCAAGGGCAAGCTGCTGCGCAGGGCGATTGAGGCGGACCAGGTCTCTTCGATCCTGCTGTACGGTCCGCCGGGCTGCGGCAAAACGACGCTGGCCCATATTATTTCCCACCATACACAAGGCGAATTTGTGCGGCTGAATGCGGTCGAAGCCTCCGTAAAGGATGTGCGTGAAGTGATCGACCGTGCGCAGAGCAACAAGGCGCTGTACGGTACCAAGACGATTCTTTTTCTGGACGAGGTGCACCGTTTCAACAGCTCCCGCCAGGATGCACTGCTGCCGGCCGTGGAGAAGGGCACGATTATCTTTATCGGCGCAACGACGGAGAATCCGTTCCACTATGTGAACGGGGCGCTTATGAGCCGTTCCACGCTGTTTCAGCTGGAGTCCTTGACCAGCGAGCACAGCCTGACTGCGATGCGGCGGGCGCTCGCTGACGAGAATCGGGGGCTTGGCTTTATGCGGCTGCAGGCGGATGAAGACGCGCTGCTGCATATCGCTGGGATGGCCAACGGCGACATCCGCCGGGCGCTAAATGCACTGGAGCTGGCAGCGATGACGACAGCGCCGGAGCCTGACGGCAGCGTGCATATCACGCTGGCGGTTGCGGAGGAATCGATCCGCCGTCCGATTGTCAAAGCGGACGAATCCACCCAATACGACGTGCTCTCAGCGTTTCACAAAAGCATCCGCGGCTCCAGCGACGCCGCGCTGTTCTGGTTTCTCTACGCGGTCGAGAAGCTTGGCATGGATCCGATGACGTTCATCCGCCGGCTGATTGCCGCAAGCTCCGAGGACATTGGCCTGGCGAACCCGCAGGCCATGGTGCAGGCGGTCAGTGCACTGGACGCCTACCGTAATAACGGCTGGCCGGAGGCGAAGCTTAATATTGTCCAGGCCATCCTGTTCGCAGTAGAGAGCCCGAAATCCAACGGTGTCGTAACGGCAATCTCGAATGTCATGGACGCCATCGAAGAACTCAAATCCGCAGAGGTACCGCTGCATTTGCGAGATACGCATTACAAAGGAGCGGTGAAGCTCGGGCATGAGGGATACCAGTATCCGCATAATTTCCCTGGCCATTATGTCAAACAGGATTACCTGCCGAAGCAGATTGCCAGAAGAGTATTCTATCAGGCAACCGAGCAAGGCAATGAAGCCAAAATCCGCCATAATCAGTCGCTGCGGCGCGGGCAGAATTAATGCTGAACGGTTTATTAATGAGCTAACTCTAAGGTAAGGCAACCAAAAAACTCTCTTTGGCTTTCGGCCGAAGAGAGTTTATGCTGTCTGCTGGTTTAGTGCGGCTGCGGAATGACCTTCTCCGCCGCTTCGATGGTTCCGCCGCCCAGGCATTGTTCACCATTGTAGAATACAACGGCCTGGCCCGGTGTAATCGCCTTTTGCGGAACATCGAACAGGACATGTACGGTGCCGTCTTCCCGCGCAGTCAGCGTAACACCCTGGTCAGGCTGGCGGTAGCGGAATTTAGCAGTGCATTTCAGCGGTGCTGCGCCAGGCGTAAGCGTCCGGCCGTCGATCCAATTCACACCGGATGCGTTCAGGCTGGTGGAATACAGGCTGTGATGCTTGTCTCCCTGCACAACATAAAGGATATTGCGCTCCAGATCCTTTTCCGCGACGAACCATGGTTCACCTGACCCGGAACCGCCGATGCCTAAGCCCTGCCGCTGTCCCAGCGTGTAATACATCAGGCCCTCATGCCGGCCTTTGACTTCACCTGTGGCAATATCGACCATGTCCCCGGATTGTGCCGGCAGATACTGGCTGAGGAATTCGCGGAAATTGCGTTCGCCGATGAAGCAGACGCCGGTGCTGTCTTTTTTCTTCGCGGTATAGAGTCCGGCTTCTTCAGCAATTCTCCGCACTTCCGGTTTCGGCAGGTGGCCGATCGGGAACATCGCTTTGGAGAGCTGGTACTGGTTCAGTGCATTCAGGAAATAGGTCTGGTCTTTATTGCTGTCCACTCCGCGGAGCAGCTTAAACACACCGTCTTCCTCCACCACACGGGCATAATGGCCGGTGGCCACATAATCGGCACCCAGCTGCAGCGCTTTATTCAGGAATTCCCCGAATTTGATCTCGCGGTTGCACATCACATCCGGATTAGGCGTCCGCCCGGCCTTATATTCATCGAGGAAATAGGAAAAGACTTTATCAAAGTATTCCTTCTCGAAATTAACGGTATAGTAAGGAATATCAATCTGCTCGCATACGCGGCGTACATCCTCAGCATCGGTCTCTGCCGTGCATACACCGAACTCGTCGGTATCGTCCCAGTTCTTCATGAAGATGCCGATGACGTCATAGCCCTGCTGCTTGAGCAGAAGCGCTGTAACGGAGGAATCGACTCCTCCAGACATGCCGACGACGACACGTGTATCCTGATTTGCCTTTGTCATCGTAATCACCATTTTCTATGCAAAAAATACCGGTATCACACTAAACACCCGGCTCATTTTGTATTATAACACACCTGTCTACCCCAAGCTGCCTTTGATCAGAGGAATTTGTTGCGGAAAAGCAGGCGGTTTTGACAATTTGTCCACCGGAGGCGAACATTTTGCCAAAAAGTTGTGTTTTGCGCTGCAAATGTGTCCGCAGATATGATAACATAAGCATAGAGCAAACATCGGAATACGTTGATATGACATTTCTCATGTCTACTGAGCTTTCTATGATTCAGACACCAGCAGCAATTAAACCGAAAGAGGTGCCCCTTTGAAAATATCAACAAAAGGACGTTACGGATTAACCATTATGATGGAGCTTGCCCTGAAATTCGGCGAGGGGCCTACATCGCTTAAAAGCATTGCCGAAAAAAACGGATTATCCGAGCATTATCTGGAGCAATTAATTGCCCCGCTGCGGAATGCCGGACTTGTAAAGAGTATCCGCGGAGCCTACGGCGGATATATTCTGTCCCGCGATTCAGCCACCATTACTGCCGGTGATATTATCCGCGTGCTGGAAGGACCTATCTCCCCGGTTGATTTCACCGAGGAAGACGACCCGGCCAAACGCGATCTCTGGCTGCGCATCCGCGATAGCATCGCTGATGTGATGGATTCCACCACCTTGTCTGACCTGATTAACTATAAGGAAGAGAACAAGGCAGACAACTATATGTTCTACATCTAGAGCTGCTCTGCAGACGGTTTCTCATCAGTATTTTCCAGCAGCTTCTATACCAAAAACGCCTAACCGGCCGGTTAGGCGTTTTTGTCTGCTTCCTAAAGATGTCTTCCGCTACACAGAAGCCAGTGGAAAATGGCAGGCTACCATCCGCCCGGGTGCGGCCTCCTCAAGCAGCGGCTCCTGCATACGGCATTTCTCCTGTGCCAAAGGACAGCGGGTATGAAACCTGCAGCCGGAAGGGGGATTGGCAGGGGAAGGGACATCACCCTCCAGTACAATCCGGTCCTGCTTGCGTCTTGGGGTCGGCTTGGGAATGGCGGAGAGAAGCGCTGCTGTATAAGGATGCAGAGGAGCGGCGAACAGCGTCTCCGTCTCAGCGACTTCAACCATTTTACCCAGATACATAACTCCTACGCGGTCCGAGATATGGCGTACGACATTCAGGCCATGGGCGATGAATAAGAAGGTCAGTCCAAGCTCCTTCTGCAGCTTCATGAGCAGATTGATCACCTGGGACTGGACGGATACATCGAGCGCGGATACCGCTTCATCGGCAACGATGAACTGCGGATTCAGCGCGATTGCCCGAGCGATACCGATCCGCTGGCGCTGTCCGCCGGAGAACTCATGCGGATAGCGGTTTCTCCGGCTGGCATCAAGCCCAACGAGCTCCATGAGCTCCACCACTCTGGCATCGATATCCCGTGCAGACATGCTCCGGTGAATGCGCAGCGGTTCGCCGATAATATCCTTGACGAGAAAACGGGGATTTAGTGAGCCGAAAGGGTCCTGAAAAATAATCTGCATTTCCTCGCGCAGGCGGCGCATCTCCTGATGGCCTAGAGCATGAATATCTTTACCTTTAAACAGCACTTCTCCCTCTGTCACACTCTGCAGCCGGAGCAGCAGACGTCCAAAGGTAGACTTCCCGCAGCCGGATTCTCCGACCAGACCAAAGGTTTCACCTTTGCGGATGGCCAGGCTTACCCCGTCAACAGCCTTTACTTGGCCAACGGTCCGGTTCAGCAGGCCTTTGGTGATGGGGAAATATTTTTTGACGTCCTTTATGTCAACCAGTATCTCGGCTGAGGATAAAGCTTTACTGTCAGCTGTAACAACCGCTTCCTTAGCCATGTGTTCTCACCTCATCGCTGTAATCGGTCTGGACCGGTTTGTCTTGGAACAGCCAGCAGGACGTCCGGTGATCGCTCGTAATCATGAAATTCGGCGGCTCCTGGCTGCGGCAGACGTCCATCGCATGCGGGCAGCGCGGATGAAAACGGCAGCCGGACGGAAGCTGTCCGATCGGCGGGATGGTTCCGCGAATGGTATACAGCTCACCGCCGCGTTCTCCTTCAAAGCCGGGAATGGACTGCAGCAGCCCTACTGTATACGGATGGCTGGGGTGATCGAAAATCTCTTCAACCGTACCTTCCTCGACGATAGCCCCGGCATACATAACCGCGATCCGGTCTGCCATCTCTGCAGCTACCCCCATGTCATGGGTGATAAGCAGGATCGACATGCCAAGCTCCGCCTGAAGCTTACGCAGAAGATCGAGAATCTGCGCCTGGACCGTAACATCAAGGGCTGTCGTCGGTTCATCGGCAATCAGCAGCTCCGGATTGCAGGCAAGCGCAATGGCGATGACCACGCGCTGACACATCCCGCCGGACAGTTCATGCGGATATTGCTTAGCCCGGATCTCGGGTGCCGGAATGCCAACCAGCTTAAGCAGATCAACAGCAGCTTTCATCGCTTCGTCGTTGCCTTTGTTCTGATGCAGCCGAAGGCTCTCGGCTATTTGTTCGCCTACGGTGAATACCGGATTGAGAGAGGACATCGGGTCCTGAAAGATCATCGCGATCTGGTTGCCGCGGATTTTACGCATGTCCTCCTGCTTCTTCGCGGCAAGATCCTGACCATGGAAATCAATGCTGCCTTCCATAATCATTCCTCCGGCATAATCGATCAAACGCATGATAGCCAGTGAGGTTACGCTTTTCCCGCTGCCGGATTCACCGACAAGACAGACCGTCTGGCCTTTCTTAACGGAAATTGAGATTGCATCTGTAGCTTTGACGAGCCCCTTTTCGGTGGCAAAGCCGGTGGTCAGTTTCCGGATTTCGAGTAATTTTTCCGCCATTTTTCCAGCCTCCTCCGGGATTTGGTCACTTGCTGTCTGGGATCAAGAGCATCCCGGATTCCGTCACCGATAAAGTTGACGGCGAGTACTACAAGCAGAATGCACAGGCCCGGATATACGGCCTGCATCGGGTCAACCAGCATGAATTCCTGGGCATTGCTGAGCATGACTCCCCAGCTGGCTTTCGGTGCCTGAACACCTAGCCCCAGATAAGAGAGTGCCGATTCACTCAGGATGGCACCGCCGACCATCAGAGTCGCATTGACGATGATCGGGAAGCTCGCATTGCGCAGCAGATGGCGGAATATAATTCCCCAGCTCGATACGCCGATCGCTCTGGCGGCTTCAACATATTGCATCTCCCTTAGCTGCAGGAAGGTACCGCGGACCAGCCGGGCAATGCTCATCCAGCTCGTCAGGGCCAGGATCAGAATCATGTATTTAATCTGCGACCCGAAGATGGCCATAAACAGGATATTCAGGAAAAGTGAAGGTACAGAATTCATCACATCAACAATGCGCATGAATACCGTATCGACCCAGCCGCCAAAATATCCTGAAATTGCCCCGATAACGGAACCGATCGCAACGGAAGCCAAGGCAACAGAGAAACCAATCATTAAAGAAACCCTCGCGCTGTACAAAAGTCTGGTAAACACATCGCGTCCAAGCTCGTCTGTCCCGAGCAAATGGCCTTCGGCACCCGGCTTCAGATTGGGAAACATCAAATCAATGGCTGCCGGGTCGAACTTGGTGAGCTTAGGGGCTAATATTCCGGCGATAATAAAGACGAGTAATACAATAAGTCCGCTCATCGCGTAAGGATTGCGGGAGAACTTCTTCCACAGCACTACCCATGGGCCGGGAGGCCGTTTAGAGACATCCGCTGAAATCTGCGGACCGGGAGCAGGTGTCAAACCGCTATCAGGTGTTCCGGAAGCAGATGCAGACGATTGGGCAACAAGTTGTGAATGGTCGGTACTCATGCTGCTTTGCCTCCTTGCTTGCCGAGTTTTACACGGGGATCTACTACGGCATACAGGATATCAGCCACCAGATTGCCGATGACAACCATGACAGCTATGACAATGGTGATGGACATAAGCGCCGAGTATTCACGTGAGTTCGCCATTTCTACAAACCAGCGCCCCATCCCCGGCCAGTTGAAGACATTCTCCGTCAATGCAGCCCCTGCTACCAGCATAGGCAGATCAAGTCCCAGTATCGTAATAATTGGGATAAGCGCGTTGCGGAGTGCATGCCGGAATACAACCTTGCGTTCCGGTACCCCTTTGGCCCGGGCAGTGCGAATATAATCCTGATCCAGGACTTCGAGCATGCTTGATCGGGCATATTTCATATAAGAGGCGAGGAAGCCAAGTGCCAGAACCGTTACGGGCAATACGAGGTGCATGAATAAGTCTCCGATATCCCCCTCATGTCCTCTAGAATGCATATCCGAGAGTGGAAACCAGTCCAGCTTAATGGACAGCCACTGTTGAAGCAGTATTCCGAACCAAAAGGTAGGCATCGCGAACCCCAGATAGGAGATGAAGGAGGCCGTCTGATCAGAGAAGCCGTATACCTTGGTACTGTTATAGATGCCCCATGGGATCGCGATCACCAGCGAAACCAGCCAGGCAGCCCCCATCAGAATGAAGGTATTAGCGATACGCGGCCAAAGCAGATCGGATATAGCAATATGGTTTTTGAAAGTGTAACCCAAATCACCTTGCAGCAAATCGCCGATCCAGCGGACATACTGGACAGGAATAGGTTTATCCAGACCGAGATTCTTGGCCTGCTGCTCAAGCACCTCAGGGGATAGTCCCGGGGACAGCATCACTTTAGTCGGCCCTCCGGGAGCGGCGTGAATGAGAAGAAAAGTAAGCAGCGTAATCAGAAAGATGACCAGTACTGATTGTAGTACGCGACGGATCAGATATTCTGTCATGAACTATATCCTCCTAGAGAAGTTAGGTATAGAATCCGGAATGCAATCTCCCTAAGACAAAAAAGGAGAAGGAGAAAGAGACTTCTCTTTCCCCTTCCGAGATTCTATTTCCTGTGTCCGTTATGTTTAGTCAGTTACCCACCATTTAATAGCATGGAAGAATTGTCCATAGGCGAGGGATGGTTCTGGAGCATCTTCTTCTGCCCAGTGGACTCTAGGACCCGTACCAATAGCCTGACCGTACTGGTACAAGAATACATAAGGAAGATCCGTGGAGATTTCTTTACCTACCTCTTTATAAATCTCTTTCCGTTTCTCCTGGTCAACAGTGGAGTATCCGTCTACCCACAGCTGATCCAGCTTCTCATTCTTATACCAGCCGGCGTTCTGACCGGCAGGCGGGAAGTATTTAGAGGAATAGATACTTTCTGCATCCGGATCCGGGTTATTCAGGGACCAGGCCAGGAGAACCGCCTGGAATTTACCCGGGGTGACATTCTGGTCAATCCAGGAAGCGAAGTCAATGGCTTTAGGAGTCACTTCAATGCCTACATCCTTCAGGTTCTGCTGGATAACGGCAGCGATCTGTTCACGGCGGCTGTTGCCGGCATTGTACTGCAGCTCGAAGGAGAAGCGGTGACCGTCTTTAGTGAGGATTTTGTCACTGCCGGCAACCCAGCCATCTTCAGCGAGAAGCTGCTTGGCGGTTTCTGCATTGTAATCATAGTTCACAGCTGCATCACCCGGGTCAGCCCAGGTATCCGGCAGGAACGGTGCATTCATCAGGGCGCCTACACCTTTAAGAATATTGTCAACCATACCTTGACGGTTGAGAGCATGGGCAATCGCCTGTCTGGTTTTCTGGCCTTCGAATAATCCATATTTGTCCTTGAAATTGCTCGCATCAAAGTTGAATCCAAGATATTCATACTGTGCACCCGGCTTTTGGATGATCGCAATATCGCCGTCTGCTTTGGCTGCTTCAACCTGTGTTACCGGAATTGCACTGATGTGGTCGGTGTCGCCTTTCAGGATGGCTTGAACCTCGGTATTCTGATCCGCGTAGATTTTGTATACGAGCTGGGAAATATGAGGTTTAACTTCTCCCCAGTAGTCTGGATTGGCATCCAGCGTGTGGCTTTCGCCTTGTTTCCAGGCTGTCCATTTCCATGGTCCGCTTGTTACGGTTTTAGAAGGGTCTGTGCCGTACGGGTTGGTTTGCATTTCTTTTGGAGCAACATCCTTCAGAACATGCGCAGGCACGATGGCTTGGCACAAAGCATACAGGAACGGAGCATAGACTTGGTTCATTGTAAATTTAACGGTATGGTCATCTACCTTTTCAACGGTCTTCACTTTATCATACTGGCTGATCAGCGGTGATCCGGTTTCCGGATTCTTCGCAGTTTCAATTGTATACACTACATCATCCGCAGTGATCGGCTGACCGTCACTCCATTTAATTGTATCTTTCAATTTAACGGTGTAGGTGAGACCATCCGCGGAGATTTCCGGAAGCTCTGCAGCCAGCGACCACGGTTCAGCGGTTACATTACCTGCACGGTCCAGATCATAGATTTGTGCGAATACGAAGTTGGCGATATCGCCTGAAGAGGTGTCGCCAATCAGGAGCGGGTTAATATTAACGATATCGGAGAAGGTACTCATTACGAGGGTTCCGCCGTCAACCGGTGCATCGGCGGCAGGTGCAGAGGCTTCAGGTGCTGCACTTTCAGCAGGAGCTGTGCTCTCTGCAGTAGCGTTAGGAGTATTTGTAGTGTTATTTGTACTGCAGCCAGTGAACAAAATTCCTATGAGCGATACGATAAGTAAGATAGACCACCAATTTCTTTTTTTTGTCATTCCGTTTACTCCTCCTTTTTTAAGTGCGGGTAAGTAGGTTACCTGGATACTGGACTTAAAATTGAGTTGTTCTGGGATGCAGTCCGCGCCCTTGCTGTCTCTCTGTAATCTAAGGCTTTGTTCAACCTCCTCGGCAGATAGATAGTGTTTGCCCAATGAATGGATCTTAATGATGTTGAAGTGTTTCTTCTGTCCACTGTAATAACCCTTTGCTCTGTTATGCGACGTCCGTTTCTGCAGTGCAGCACGGATGCTGAATAGACCGAAGGTCAATTAGAGACAGGATGAAATTCCCCAACATGGCGGGCAAAACCTTTGTATATAAATTATGGTTTATAGTACATGTTAATAATTCTTACGTCAATATAATATTTTGTAGTACATTTATTTTAGGGAAATGATAAAAAATGAAAAATTTAGGCAGATAGGGCAAGGTATATGTAGGTTTTTTGAAAGTGTATAAAACTTACCTGTTTACTATTGTTATTATAAATGACCCATATGTCACATTGTGTCGGTAGATTAGGCTGTTTTTGTGTTATTTGTGACATCTGTCGGCAAGACTTTGAATAAAATGCCGAGCTCTTCGTAAACTGGCCAGTGTTCACTATTGACGATTCTGATGCGAAATACTAAAATAAGTCTACGATACTAGGGCGATGGAGTTCGCCGTAACTGCCGCGAGGCTGATGACTCCTACCAGCGAAATATTTCCTGGTAGGAGTCTATTTTTATGTACGATTTTCACACGAAGGAGACGAATGGTATGACCCGGTTGAAACAAAGATGGTCTGCGGCTGCTGAGAAATGGTGGTTTGCTGCATCGTGGGGAACTTTACTGAAGTGGATTATACTCGGAGGCGGAGTAGGGATATTAACAGGAACAGCGTCAGCCTTTTTTCTGAAAAGCCTGGACTTTGTGACAGATATAAGATTGGCCCATCCGTGGCTGCTCTTTTTGCTACCTCTGGGAGGGGCGCTGGTCAGCTTGTTATATTTCAAATACGGGGGCAGCAGTGCTAAAGGAAATAACTTAATTCTGGAGCAAATTCAGGCTGGCAATGAGCCCGTAATGCTGCGGATGGCTCCGCTTGTATTATTTGGAACGCTTATTACCCATTTGTTTGGCGGCTCTGCAGGACGGGAGGGGACCGCGGTGCAGATGGGCGGCAGCTTAGCCGATTGGTTTGGAAAGATGTTAAAGGTCGGCCCCGTTGACCGGAGGATTCTGCTGATTTGCGGGATTAGCGGCGGCTTCGGCTCGATCTTTGGAACACCTTTAGCGGGAACGGTGTTTGGACTGGAAGTGCTTGCGATTGGATTAATCAGCCATGAAGCGCTGATCCCCGCTTTTATCGCCAGCTTTGTCGGTAACCTGACAGCTACTTCATTCTGGGGTATCACACATCTGCACTATCCCATAGGAGATATTCCTTCTCTGACATTTGTAGTGCTGCTTAAGGTTGTGATTGCTTCCATTTTGTTTGGACTTACGAGCATCCTGTTCAGTGAGCTGACTCATGCGCTGAAAAAGGGCTATACCCGCTGGTTCGCTAATCCAATGATAAAAAGTGCTGTCGGTGGCGTAGTGATTATTGTGCTGGTGTACGTTTTGGGAACTAGAGATTACCTGGGGCTGGGGATCCCCTTGATTCAGGATTCATTTACCGGGGACGTTGCTCCGTTTGCCTTCTTAGGAAAGCTTGTATTCACATCGCTGACCCTGGGAGCGGGCTTTCAAGGCGGGGAAGTCACTCCGTTGTTTGTCATTGGAGCTACATTGGGACATGCATTATCCGGGTTTTTACACCTGTATGCCCCTTTTCTGGCTGCACTCGGTTTTGTCGCTGTATTCTGCGGTGCCACTAACACGCCTATCGCCTGCTTTTTGATGGGCATTGAATTGTTTGGAGCCGAAGGGGCCGTGTACCTCTTTATCGCTTGTCTGGTGAGTTATTTGTTCTCGGGGCATACCGGCATCTATACCTCTCAACAAATCGGCATATCCAAAAGCCAGTTCACTTCCTTCCCGCAAGGGACAACTCTGGCCAAAGCCAAGCTGCTTAGAAAAAAAGGCAAAGACCCCTCATGAATGCTTACCGCATCTATATTTTTTTGAACCGTTTTATCGTCCAATAGGGCAAGGATAATAGACCCTTGTCTGTTTTTAGCTCGAAGGAATCCGCTAACTTACCCTTTTTACATATCCCTCTATAGGTTTCACCGCTGATCAGATGAATCTCGAGCAGAGATCCTTCAGCGATCGCTTGTTGGAATTTTAGTGTTTGCAAAATACTATCTCCTCTTAAAATATAGATGCTTTTTTTAACCATGTACTTATTTAAACCAACTGACATTTCCTTACACGTAAAAATGGATAATTGACAAATTTGTAATGTTTGCCGCTTGTGCATCAGGCTTCTTTAATAAGATCTTTATAGTCATTGCGCACATTACCAACCTCTGAGGATACCTTATAGGCGCGCATCTGTGCCGCATCGTATGGCCGGAGCAGACGCATAAGGGAAGGGATGTCCTGATTGCTGCGGTCCAGCCACTCTGCTTCGGCTTCCGGGCTGAGAATAACCGGCATCCGGTCATGAATGTCCGCCATCAGGCTGTTCGCCTCTGTGGTAATAATCGTACAGGTGCTGAGCTTGTTGCCGCTGGCATCTGTCCAAATATCATATAAGCCGGCCATCGAAAAAATACTCCGGTCCTGCAGTACAATCCGCATCGGTAGTTTACCGCCGGCCTGCTGCTTCCACTCATAAAACCCGTCGGCGGGTATAAGGCAGCGGCGTGAGCGGATCAGCCCTTTAAAGGAGACTTTCTCCAGCAGTGATTCTGCACGGGCATTAATCATTTTGCTTCCGATCTTTTCATCCTTGGCCCAGGAAGGTACCAGCCCCCAGCGTAGTAATCCCAGCTTGTTAGAGGTGCCGTTATGAATGACCGCCGGAATATGCTGCATCGGAGCCGCATTGAATTTAGGCGCGTAATGAACAATACTGGAGTCATCTGTAAAATACCGGAGCATCAATTCTTCCATTGTTACTGTAATCGTGTATCTGCCGCACATCCTGGCTGCACCTCCGTTTTCATCTGCTACTGGACGGCAAAGTTTACAGCTTTTAGAACCCCGTGCTATGCTTCTTGGGTGTTTATTATTAATAGAACTTGAACAGTTACAGCTATTATAAATCATGCTGCATTAAATAGTGAAGTAAAGAAAGAGAGTGATCCTGTGATATTGGTAAGCGCCTGTCTGGCCGGGATGAAAGTCAGATATAATGGTACAGATTGTCTGGAAGAGAGTCTTATGAGTCTGCTGGACAGCGGCAAGGCAATTGCAGTCTGCCCCGAGCTGCTTGGCGGCTTCTCTACCCCTAGGGAACCGGCGGAAATCATTGGCGGAACCGGCGAAGATGTGCTGAACGGGAAGGCCCGGGTGATCGACAAATCAGGAAATGATGTTACCGGGATGTATCTGAAGGGAGCTCATGTGACCCTGGAGACAGCCCGTGAATTCGGCGCTGCTACCGTAGTGCTCAAGCAGAACAGCCCATCCTGCGGAAGTACAATGATCTATAACGGAGAATTCGCAGGCCGAAAAATTCCCGGAGAAGGCGTAACGGCCGCACTGCTGCGGAAAAACGGCATTGAGGTCATCTCCGAGGATGAGCTTGCCGCCCGTCTGGAAGAATTTAGGATATCTTAAAATCAGGGTGCTCGCCGAGGCAGTATATCAGGTGAAGCTGAAAATTAGCTGAATACCTGCTGGGAGTTTGGAGGTTCAGCCTCTTGACAGAGATTACAATATTGTGTTTATTCCCGGGTGGTAAAAGAATCTGTTCAGCAGTATAATCGAGTAGTCCTCTAAGAAAATACTGAAATTCAATTTCAAGAAGCGGAGAAACAAATCATGAAGCCCATCTATTTGGACCACGCCGCCTCAACCCCGGTTCATCCGGAGGTGGCTAAGGTTATGTACAATATAATGATCGAAGAATACGGCAATGCGTCCAGTGTACATCAGTTCGGACGTTCCGCCAAAAAGATTATTAACGGTGCGCGCGATTCTATCGCGGGCTTTTTAGGCTGTGCGCCTGATGAATGGATCTTTACCAGCGGAGGCACGGAAAGCGATAATCTGGCCTTGTTCGGGGCTGCCGCCGCCACCGCAGAGAAAGGTAAGCATATCATTACTACAGCTGTTGAGCATCATGCGGTCCTGCATACCTGCGGGGAATTGGAACGGAAGGGCTATTCCATCACCTATCTGCCGGTAGACTCCACGGGTTAGTTGCTGCTGCAGATGTTAAAGCAGCTCTGCGGGAAGATACTGTTCTAATTAGTGTAATGTTTGCCAATAATGAGGTTGGAACGGTGCAGCCGATTGTGGAGATTGGACAATTGGCCGCTGAGCGAGGTGTTTTGTTCCATGTAGATGCTGTACAAGCCCTTGGAATGCTTCCGGTCACACTGCGTGAGCTGCCGGTGGATTACATGAGCTTTACCGCCCACAAAATTAGCGGTCCGCAGGGCATAGGTGGCCTCTACGTACGCCGAGGTGCGCCGCTGCATCCCAGACAGCACGGGGGTTTGCAGGAGCGCGGCAGACGGGCCGGCACGGAGAGTCTGGCGGGTGCGGCCGGGTTTGCCAAAGCGGCAGAACTTGCGGTACTGGGCCTGACACAGAGGCAGGACCATGCTCTGCTGCTGCGAACCACACTGCTGCAGGAGCTCGACCGCCGGATCGGGCGGGACGCTTACGTGATTAACGGTAATTCACAGCATTTTTTGCCGGGAATTCTGAATGTCAGCTTCCCGGGAGCAAGCACGGATGTGCTCCTGATGAACCTGGATATGGAGGGGATTGCTGCTGCCAGCGGTTCTGCCTGCACCTCGGGGTCACTTGAAATTTCGCATGTTCTGCAGGCCATGAAACTTCCGGCAGAACTTTTACATTCAGCGATTCGTTTTAGCACAGGTTTGGGTAATACTAATGAAGAAATGGAGTACGTTGCCCAAAAAGTTGAAACCATTCTGAACCGGCTGCGTAAATAAGACCAGGGATTGCTACAGTCTTGTGTCTGTTTCAGTGTTTCACTTCTCTGGGAACTCGTAAGTATACTCAAAGTGAGGGGACTTAGCAGTCATGAAACTTCAAGATTTGATTGGCCTCACTATATATGAAGTTGAAGAAGGTAACGAAGTCGGCAAACTTGTCGATTGTTTACTCGATTCAAACTGGAATATTACGGGTATTGAACTGGAAAGCAAGTCTTTTTTCTCCAGTCATGTGAAAGTTGTGGCATGGGAAGACATTGTCGCTTATGGCGAAGATGCTATTATGATTCGCAGTAAAGAGTCGATTGTTAAGGCCGACACTGACCATATACCATATACTTTTCTTTTGGGAAAGAACAAACTGAAGGATTTGCAGGTACTGACTGCATCCGGAACGAATCTAGGACGAATATCCGATGTTTATTTTGACCAGAAGTTGGGAAACACAATAGTAGCGCTGGAAATCAGTGACGGGCTTGTAACTGATTTGATCGAAGGCCGCAAATGGCTGCCTTGTTCTGAAGGGATGTCCATTGGGGAGAATGCCGTATTGGTTCCCGCGATGAGCGAAGAACGGCTACAAAAAGCCATTAATATTGTTAACGGATAGGTGGAATGTATGATATGAAGTGTCCAAACTGCAACTCCAAGGATATCGGCAAGATCGGTTCACACCAGTTCTACTGCTGGGGCTGTTTCATCGAACTTACGGTCAACGGTGAGAAAATGTCGGTTTATCAGGTGGAAGAAGACGGCACGCTCAGTTCGCTTGACGACCTGTTTTCGGGTGAGGATATTGCTCAGGATTTCCCCCAAATCCATGCATCCTCCTGATTTGAAACCTAATGAAGCTCAACAAGAGTTACATAGATTCACCGCGCCTAATTCCCAGGCAGCTGCTGCAGCTGTCTGAGAGTTAGGCTTTTTTCAAAATATAAGAATTTATATGCTTTACATTATAAATTATCCTTCTATTTCTCGCAGAAACGGATACCGTCCCATAAAGGACGGCTATGCCGTTTCTTCTTGTTTTATGCGAAAGTTGCATCTTTGTTATACGCACTAAGGAATTGGTATGTTACCTGCAGCGGGCGGACTCTATACTGAAATCGACCGGCGGCAACGCCGGAAGTCTACACGTATTTACATAAGGGGGAATGTGAAGATGTACCGCAGGGGAATATCTAAGCTTCTGGTTACTGTTATGCTGCTGTCAGGTCTGCAGCTTCCGGGGAACATCGGACTCGCAAAAGCAGCCGGTCCGGAAGGGCTTCCCGGCTCAGCAGTAAGCGCAAGCAACATTAATGCAGCCGGAACGGCAATGTTTGCCGATATGAAACAGCATTGGGCGGCGGAGGCGGCGGACAGGCTGGCGGCTGCCGGGATTCTGCAAGGAGACGGTCAGGGGCAATTTGGGCCCAGCCGGGCAGTCTCCCGCGCAGAGATGGCAGTTATTCTTAACCGGGTGTTTCGCTACACAGATTCAGGGAGTGCCGTTTTTAGTGATGTAAGCGCTTCTTCCTGGTATGGCAAGGATATAGGCGGGGTCAATGCAGCCGGTATTATCAAGGGTTACGCGGACGGCCGGTTTCAGCCGGAAGCTGCTGTAACGCGGCAGGAAGTGATAACAATGCTGGTCCGGGCTTTCCTGCTGGAGGCCGCCTCTCAAACTGCACTGGCCTTGCAGGCAGACGGGTCATCCGTCAGCGAATATGCAAGGGAAGCAGTGAGCGCTATGCTTGACGCCGGTTATATTCGCGGCGACTCGGCAGGAAAGCTGAATCCGCAGGCTCCAATGACACGCGCCGAGCTGGCGGTGCTGCTCGGACGTATGATTGGATGGATTAGTCCGGACAAAGGAAGCTATTCGATTGGAGAGGTGTCCGGCAGCGTTATTGTCAACCGGGCGGACGTACGGATTGAAGGCGGATCGGTCAACGGAAACCTCTATGTGACTGCCGGAATAGGGGAGGGAGAAGTGTCGTTATCCGGACTCAAGGTGAAGGGTACCACCCGTATCTCCGGAGGCGGCGGGCATTCGGTGGTCTTTCACAAGTCTTCTCTGGGGCAGACGATTGTAGACAAGCCCAAAGTGCCTGTGCGGCTCGTCCTGGAGGATGAAAGCTCAGCGGCCCGGATCGAATTGATCCAGCCGGCCAAAGTTGAAATTGGGACCGGCTCAAGGGTGGAGGCCCTAATCGTCGGTGCCGGCGCTGCCGGATCAGAGATTGTGAACCGGGGGCACATAGGCTTGCTTGATCCGAAGGCGGGCAGTGTGCTTCTCAACGGCACAGCCCTCAAAACCGGAGAGACACTTAGGGGCTTATCCGGCAGTGCATCCTCACCGCAGACCAGCGCTACGGTTACCGCAGCCGGCGGTGGAAACGGAGGAGGAGTGACACCGTCACCGACGCCTGCAGCGACGGCCAGTGCAGTACCAACTGCAACTGCGGCTGCCAGCGCTACACCGGCTGCAACGGCGACGGCTACTCCGTCAACCCATAACGATCCATGGGAGCTGGTCTGGAACGACGAATTCGACGGCAGCTCCATTGACGGGAACAAATGGAATGTACAGGATACCGGAACTGTATACAACAACGAACTGGAATATTACCATCCGGACAACGTTGCACTCGAAACGGAGAGCGGGCAGGGTGTGCTAGCACTGGAAGCACGGAAGGAAGCTTACGGCGGGAAAGAGTATACTTCCGGCAAGCTGACCTCCAAGATGAAAGGCGACTGGACTTACGGTAAATTCACAGTGCGTGCCAAGCTGCCGATTCAGCAAGGCATGTGGCCGGCCATCTGGATGATGCCAACCGATGAAGAGAAGCAGTACGGACCTTGGCCTGGTAGCGGCGAGATGGACATTATGGAATTGACGGGACCGGTGGCCGGTGATACGGAGAAGGCTGATCTGTACCCGAGAACCGTTCATGGCTCGCTTCATTACGATATTCCGCACACGTCCCAATCGAAGACTTACGTTCTGCCCGAAGGCAAAACATTCGCCGACGATTATCACGATTTCACGCTTGAATGGCTTCCGGGCCTGATCCGGTATTACGTGGACGGTAAAATGTATTTCGAAACGAGCGATTGGGGGACTAAGGCAGAAGGTCAGCCGGATTACTACACGTATCCTGCGCCGTTTGACCGGCCGTTCTATATGATTCTCAATCTGGCGGTCGGCGGCGATTGGCCGGGTAACCCGGCGGCAGACTTCCAGTCCGATAAGATGTATGTCGATTATGTCCGAGTCTATAAGTATAAGAAGCTGGATGAGTGGCCTGACGTAACGGGAAAGCGGCCAACAAAGCCCGAGACCTCAGATCCGCAGCGTCCTGTGCTTGCAGACGGGAACCAGATTTACAACGGAGATTTCAAAGGCGCCACAGCAGCGGACGGACTTCCGCAATACTGGGAATTAATCAAGAATGCAGGCGGTGCGGGCACAGCTTCCGTCATCGAAGACAAGGATAAGGGTAAGGCCGTGAAGGTGGCTATCCAACAGGCGGGAACCCAAAATTATTCCGTTCAGCTCACTCAAATGCCGCTTATTCTGGAGAAGGGCAAAGCCTACAAAGTAACGTTTGATGCCAAAGCAGATGCGGTCCGTCCGGTGATGAGCAAGCTGACCGAATTCGGCGGCGGATGGACAGCGTACTCTAAGGAACGGAATTTCCAGCTTACCCCGGATTGGCAATCTTTTGAGTACACCTTTAACATGGCGCAGGCTACCGACAACAATGTCCGTTTTGAATTCAATCTCGGTCTAAACGATATTACAGCCTATTTCGCTAATGTCCGAGTAGTTGAGACACAGCCTCTGCCGGTAGTCCGCACTCCGCTGGCTGACGGCAACCTCATTTACAATGGAGGGTTTGAGCTGGGAGAAGACCGGCTGGGCTATTGGAGATTTGCAGTTAAGCCGGAATCGGGCGCAGCGGCGGATGCTAAGGTAACCAATATCCTGGAGCTTCCGCTCATGAAACGGATATTCAGTGCCCAAGTCGATACCACCGGTAAGTCGGCGGAGGATGTGATGCTTACTCAGACAGGTCTGCCAGTGTCTGCAGGAGGCGTCTATCAGCTCTATTTCGATGCCAGGTCGGAACAGTCTCAGCCGATGGGTATAAAGCTGGAAGCCGGTGGCGGAGATACCCTCTATCCTGACGGATCAACGCTCACTCTGACGCCGGAATGGAAGAGCTACACAGCGGAGATCTCTATGTCCAGCACAGCTGGCACCGAAGGTACGTTATCCTTCCTTCTTGGCCAGGCTGCCGGGCACACTGAGATCGACAATGTGCGTCTGGTCCGTATGGCCGAGCCGCCTGCATTAAACGGCTACCTGCATCTCCGGGGCGATCAGTACTCCGGAGCATCGGGAATCACCCTGATGCCAAGCGGCGAAGGCGGTAAGGATATCACCGATATGAACAAGGGCGATTACGCGGAGTACAAAGTGGTTCTTCCTCAGGCGGCAAGCATAGTTCCTGTGGCCAGGGTATCCAGTGTACAGGCCGAATCCGAACTGGAACTGTCCGTTCTGGATGCCGGCAAGCGCAGTGTGGCGACGGCAGCCGTGTACAGCGCGGCAATCGGGGATACGGGAGGACTCCAATCCTACCGCACCGTCATCGGCGTGCCGCTTGAGCTGCCTGCCGGAAGCTATTATTTCCGTCTTGAAGGCAGCGGCTACAACCTGGCTTGGCTGGATCTTTCCCGTGAGCTGGTGGTGAACGGCAGCTTCAGGGAGGCTACCACCGAAGGCTGGACGCTGTTCAAGAAGGACTGGGTCGACAATGATCCGGTAAAAAATACTGTAATGACTGCCGAGCATGGAGCATTACAGGTTGACCTTGGCGGCAGCGGTGACGAGGAATGGAATGTCCAGGTGAAGCAAGGCGGGATTCCGATGGAGCAAGGGAAGAAGTATTTGCTCCGCTTCGATGCAGAAGCATCCATAGCCCGGCAGATTCGCATACTTCTGCAGCATGACGGCTCTATAGACAAGGATTGGACCGCATATATGAACGAGAAAGTGGACCTGAGCGAAGCCGGGGGACATTTCGAATACCTGTTTACCGCTCCGGCAAGCGATCCCGCTGCCCTGCTTCAGTTCAGTCTAGGCAAGGTGTCGGAGCCATTGGAGGCGCATAGGATCAAGCTGAGCAACATTTCCCTGCTTCAGGTGAGTCCGGTGATGGCTGGTGAAGCCTATGGGGAGAATCTGATCCCGAACGGAGACTTCTCGGCTCCGCTGCAGGGCTGGAGCAGCTATTCATCCGACAGCGGAGAATTGTCTATTGACAATGTAAATGGGGCGCTGCGCATGCAGGTAGGCTCCACAGGGTCGAACAGCTGGGACCGGCAGGTCTACTACGAGGGAGTAGCCTACAACGAAGGCAATCATTATACACTCACTTTTAAAGCCAAGGCAGAAGCAGCACGCAAAATGAACATCAGCATCGGCTGGCTGGATGCCGCAAATAATTACACCTGGCACGGTTATGCCAGCAAAGTGGTTGATCTTGGCACGGACTACAACACTTACACCTTGGAATTCGACGTTACGGGAGATAGCACGTCCATCGGCCGAATTTCATTTGAACTGGGAAATATTACCGACGGAGGCACAGGCCATCTTGCGGTGGATGTCGATGATGTGGTGTTGATGAACAACGGAGCAATACCGGCACCATGAGACAAGCTTTATAATTTGTTATCCAGACTTGGGATTTGTTATTTAGGCGGACAAGAAACGCTTTTATAATCAAGACAGGGGGAACGGGCAACCGTTCTCCGCGATTTTCAAACGACAATGGGGGAGATTTATTTTGAAAAAGACAGCAGTATCAATCAGTGCACTGCTCATGGCATTTTCAGTAGTCGTCAGCGGATGTGGAGGCAACAACAATTCTTCAAATGCTGCTAACAACGGAGGAAACAAACAAGAGGCCAGTGCAACTGAGGCTCCTGCCACTCCAAGCACGGAACCGGTTACCCTGAACGCCTGGGTGATGCCGAACAGTCCCAAACCGGATGCAGACTTCTTGAAGACGCTTGATCCTTACCTGAAAGAGCACCCGAATGTCACCATGAAGGTAACAGTGCTGGACTGGGGCTCCGCCTGGACCAAGATTACGACAGCGGCTACAAGCGGTGAAGGCCCGGACCTGCTGCAGCTCGGATCGACCTGGGTGCCGGCAATTGCCAGCATGGGCGGCATTGACAAGATAACGGACAAAGTAGCCGATGTAGGCGGTGCTGAGGCCTTCCTGCCGGCCATCTGGACGACTACCTCTATTGCAGGCGACAGCGAGGTATACGGAGTGCCATGGTTCGTGGATGCACGGGCAATTTACTACCGGACGGATGTATTCAAGCAAGCCGGTGTTGACACAGCAACAGCTTTCAAAGATTGGGATTCCTTCAAGAGTGCGCTGCAAGCGGTCAACGGACAGACGGTGGATGGCAAGAAGATTGCCGCACTCGGACTTCCGGGCAAAAATGACTGGAACGTCGTGCATAATATCTTCCCTTGGATCTGGGCTGCAGGCGGGGACGTTCTCTCGGCAGACAACAAAGATGTAGTCTTCAATGATGATAAAGGGCTTGATGGCGTGATGTACTACACAGGACTTGCAGCGGAAGGCCTTGTTGACAAGGCATCGCTCGAGAAGAACTCGTCACAGATCGAGAGTGACTTCGGCGATGGCAAATCGGCCGTAATTATCTCGGGTCCATGGCTGGCCAAAAACTTTGCGACACCCAAAGCAAACGGCGGTATGGATGACAAGAAAGCAGCGAAAAACTTTGCGGTTGCTCCGCTTCCGGCAGGCCCTGGCGGACAAGCGACCTTTGTCGGCGGCAGTGAGCTGACCGTATTCAGCGGCTCGAAGAATAAGGAAGCTACATGGGATGTTATTAAGTACCTGACCTCTGATGAAGCGCAGAAAGCCTATGCTGCGGTATCCGGCCAGCTCCCGGCCAGACTGTCACTTCTGGAATCGCCGGACCTGGATGCCAATATGAAGGCCTTCTCGGAAGCAACGAAATACGGAAGAACCTATCCGTCCATCCCGCAATGGGGACCTACGGAAACAGCGCTGCAAAAGCATTTTGCCAACGTCTGGGATATCGTTGCCGGCGTGAAGGGCAAGTACAGTAAAGAAAGCGTCAAGGAAGAGCTGGATTCTGCAGCAGCTGAAGTCAAAGCCATTATTAACCAATAGGATCTTGGGATGCCGCCGCGCGCAGGGCGCGGCGGCTCTTCTATTAGCAAAGTGAGGGATAAGAGATGGGACTCCATACTGAAAAAAATCTTCCCGTAAAAGCGGCCGCAAGCAAACGCGCAGTGTGGCGCAAGCGGGTTAGAGATAATAAATTTGCTTATATGCTGATGGTTCCGACCATCATCTTTATGCTGCTGGTGCATCTGCTCCCGATGATTCAGGGATTCTGGATGTCCTTTTTGAAGCTGAACCAATTTACGCTGGGCAAATACCTGAAGGCACCGTTTGTGGGGATGGACAACTATATCGGCCTGCTGTTCAACTCCGATAATCCGGTCCGCCAGGGGTTGAATTTTGCCATCCGCAACACCGTGATCTATTCGGTTATCGTAACGATCGGTGTAATGATCATGGGCCTCATGATGGCTCTGCTGATGAACCGTGATTTTCCCGGACGAAGCATTGCCCGTACCGCTATGCTGCTTCCGTGGGTAGTTCCGTCATATGTGGTCGGTGTACTCTGGGGCTTCATGTGGCAGCAGAACGGGATTATCAACTACTTCCTGGTGGATGTGCTGCATCTCTTCGATGAGAAGCCGTTCTGGCTGCTGGGACCGAATACGATCTGGGCGATCATTATCCCAACCATCTGGCGCGGCTGGCCGTTCCTGATGGTCATTTTCCTGGCCGGACTCCAGACCATTCCTGAAGATATCTACGAAGCGGCAACCATTGACGGCGCAGGCAAGCTCCGCCAGTTCTGGAACATGACGCTCCCGATGCTGAAGCCGGTTATTGCGGTACAGCTTCTATTCCAAATTATTAATAATGTCTACTCTTACAACATCGTCTCCACGATGTTCGGCAATGGTGCCGGATATCCGGGCGAATGGGGAGACCTCCTGATGACAGCCTTGACCCGCCAATCCTTCGGGTATTGGTCCTTCGGTTCGGGTTCTGCCGCTTCAATCATGCTGATGTTTGCCATGCTGATGGTCGTCGGTGTCTGGTACCGCGCCTTTAGATCGGAGTTGAATGCTCAATGAGTACACATCGTAAACGTTCTGTCAGTTCGTTCCTGCTGACTTCAGTAACCTGGCTTATCGTTATATTGACGATATTCCCAATCTTGTGGATGGTCTTCACCTCTCTGCACTCCAATGATCAAATTCTGAACGGGATCACTACCTTCAGCCTGCCGAAGCCGCAGTGGGTCAACTATATCAATATGTGGGATACGGTTAACTTTGCCGTCTATTTCCGCAACAGCCTGCTGATCTGCGGTGCGACGACTCTGCTTGCCGGTTCCTTTGCCGTGCTGGCCGGATATGCGCTGGCCCGGTTTGATTTTCCCGGATCGAAGCTGTTCAGCATGAGTATCATTTCCACCCAGCTGATCCCGGGGATTATGTTCCTGTTCCCGATCTATCTGATGTTCCTGTGGATCAAGAATACGTTCGGGTTGCCGATGATCAATACGTACTGGGGAATGATTCTCGTCTATACGGCGTTCTATACCCCAATCAGTATCTGGATTATGCGCAGCTTCTTTGTCTCGATTCCAAGAGATTTAGAAGAATCGGCTACGATTGACGGCTGTTCGAAGTTTCAGGCTTTCTACAAAATTATTCTGCCGTTGTCTCTACCGGGCATCATTGCGACAGGGATCTTCATCTTCCTGACAGCCTGGGATGAGCTGCTCTTCGCCTGGGTACTCACGACAAGCTCGGATGTACAGACGATTCCGGTGGGTATCCGCCTGTTTGTCGGCCAGTACAATACCCGATATGATCTGCTGATGGCAGCTTCGACTGTTGTCACCGTGCCGGTTATGGTCATATTCTTCATGACACAGAAATACTTTATCAGCGGTATGACCGCGGGAGCTGTCAAGGGCTGATCCGCAGACTGCCAGGGAAGAGGAGATAATCTATTATGCTGAAATTCAATACCGCAAGAGAAGCAGCAGCTTCGGCTGAAGAGATTCTGAGACATGCGTTCGCTGACCGGATCGGCGGCGGCACGCACATTAGCGCCGTCTTTACCGATTCGCAGCGCTGCGGGGCTGTTGGCATAGCAGGCCTGCCGCTCCGGCTGCCTGCCATTCAGGAACTGCTGAAGCTTCCGGCCGTGGCAGCGCTGCTGCCGGCGGAAGCCGCCGCATCCGCGCTGTTCGCCGTAGAAGGCGAAGGCACGGCATTGTCGCTGTATATCCGCCATGCCGGAAGGCAGGAACAGTCAGTAGCCATCCCGGAGGCCACCGCAAGCGAGGCACTGGCGCAGCTGCAAGCTGCACCAGGCTGGGCCGGGTCGCTTAACAGCGAGGGGGAGCATGTCATTGATCTGCGCTCACCCGTACCGGGTCCGCATTTCGCGGTCAATCTGCTGCTCGGCAACCGTCTCCGGTTTCCCCACCCGCTTCAGACCACGCCCAAAAGCGTTGTTGACCGGTTCGGCGGCGGGAGCTTCCGCTCCCACGCGGCAACCCAGGTGCTTGCTACCCGTTGGGATATGCGACAGGAAGAAAACGGCTTCCCGGCCAACCGGCAGTTTTATTTGTTCGAAGACGGGAAGCAGATCTTCTACTCCGCAGACCCCGGAGAGGAAGGGATTGAATCGGCGGTCTGCCGGCATTCCCAGAATTCAACCGTAATAACCTACCGCACGCGCTGCGGATTGGAAATTATCCGCACGATCTTTATTCTTCCGCAATCCGAAGGTCTGCCTCTAGCTACCGAAATGCAGCGGATCGATATTGTGAACCGGGGGGGAGACGCCCGCCGACTCCGCCTTGTGTATACCGGGATGTTTGGTTCTGCCGCCCCGGGCGCACTCTTCGAGGATGTGCTGTACAGCAATGTCATCATGCAGGGGGGCGTGCTCCAGGATTCCTCTGGAGCTGTGGCGGCCATCAGTCCTGATTATTATCCGGAAGGCGGCCGTCACGACCTGCGCTTCCACACGATGATCATTCACGGGGCCGAAGGGCCGGTGCTGCCGCGCGAATATTGCGTCAGTTACAATGAGTTCGTCGGTACAGGCTCACTGCACCGGCCGGCCGGTGCGCTCAGGCTTAGCAGCATTCTGCACCGCAAGGGACCAGGCTTCTTCGCTGTAGCCGGTGAGGTACATATCACCGCCGGCAGCGCGGTAACTGTCGACCAGTTGACCGGACTTGTCTCCGACAAGAGCGGCGCGCCCTGGAACGACACGGTGCTGGCGGACGAGGTGGGGGCCCTGGTCGCCCGTTTCTCCGAGCGCAGCGCGGCGGAATCGGCGCTGGCGGAATCGTCCGGCTTCGTACGGGAGTATGGCAAGTTCCTGCAGGTATCCTCCGGTGACGGGAATTTCGATGTGTTTGTCAACCGCAATCTGCCGTTTCAGGTGCTCTACCAAACATTTGTCTCCCGTTCCTTTTGCCAGACACAGAAGGGATACCGGGAGATTGGCTTCCGCGAAATCCAGGATTTGTACGCCTCGATGTATTATTTCGTTGGTATGGGAAAAGGCAGCCTGGTGAAAAGTCTGTTGAAAGAATGGACCGGTATGGTGTTCGAGCTGGGCTATGCTTATCATAATTTCTTCTGGATCGGCAAGGAGCCGGGCAAATGGTCCGATGACGCATTATGGCTTGTCCAAGCCGTCTACCGTTATGTAATGCTCACAGGAGATCTGGAATTCCTGGATGAGTCCTGCCCGGTGGCGGGACAAGAGGCGAGCCGTCCGGTCTTTGAGACTTTGAAGGCGATCATTGTCTATTCGGGACGGATTTCGGTCGGCCGCCATGGTCTTCCGTTGCTGGATTTCGCAGATTGGAACGACTGCCTGAAGCTTGACGATACGTATCTGAACGGCCCGGCCAAGGAAGAGCGTTACCGGAAGCAGCTGCAGGCAGGCGGAGTCTTCGGCGATCCGCTGGACAGCGATTATTCCGAGAGTGTCATGAATGCTTTCCTGCTCAAGGTGGCCGTGGATGAGTTGTCCGTACTGGCTGCCCGGAAGGGAGAGCAGAACTATGCCGCGGAGCTGGACCGCTTCGGAGCAGAGCTGCGGGGACGTATTCAATATCATGCCTGGAAGGATAATTTCTTCGCACGCGTGCTGTTCAACCGGTATGAGAATGGCGAATACACCTATTTGGGAGCCGCCGGGGACGGTCTGTCTTCAGATCCGGCATCGGATGGTTCTTACTTCCTGAATTCCTTCAGTTGGAGTATCCTGTCCGGCTGTGCGGATGAAGCGCAGATCGCTGTGATGCTGGACACCATGAAGTCGCATCTGATGACCCCTTTTGGGCTGAAGCTGGTTTCGCCTGTGGCACTGGGACGGGTGTCCTCCCACACGGCTTCGGATGAATACTTTCCGGGCGACCGGGAGAACGGCGGCGTGTTCAAGCATGCCTGCATGATGGCCGCTGCAGCAATGTTCAAGGGAGCGAAGGAAGTATCCAATGCGGGGCTCGCCGCTGAACTGGGCCGCTTCGGCTATTGGCTGCTGGACCGGATCATGCCGTTTAAGACCATGGAAGATCCGTTTGCAATCTGCGGAAATCCGCGATTCTGCACCCAATACAATAACAGCGAGACCGGTGAGAACATCGGTCCGATGCTTAGCGGTACATCGACCTGGCTCACCCTCTCGCTGATGGAAGCGCTGGGTATTGAATATACGGCGCAAGGCATTAAGCTTAATCCGATCCTGCGGGAAGAGCAGACCGAATTCGCCTATACCCTGAAGCTCGGCGGCTCCTCGTACCGGATTTCGATCAGCAAGCCGGAGGGCTTCCGCCGGATACAAGACGGATCTGCCTGCCTGACGCTGGATGGCCGGGCGCTTGAGGAAGGGCTTGTGCCGACAGTGGATGATGGCCTCTCCCATGAGGTGGAACTGCGATTTGAAGGCTAAGATCGTTACAATGCCCGGTCGCGGAACTCATGCGGTGTCATGCCGGCGTATTCCTTGAAGAGCTTAATAAAATAATGGGCGTTGGAGTAACCAAGCTCAGTGGAAACTTCATAAATTTTCAGCGGCGTATGGATCAGCAGATACGCCGCTTTTTCCATCTTTACCCGACTGATATAGTCGCTGATTCGCTTGCCTGTCTCCAGCTTGTACATTTTGGACAAGTAGACCGGGTGCATCTTGACATGATCGGCGATGGCCTGGAGTGAGACATAATGCAGATTGCTGTTGATATATTCATGAACGTTCTGAATCAGGACAGTCCGGCTATTCAGGCGTTCCGATTCAAAATGCTCTCTTAGCAGAACGATGACCTTAAGCGCCCACTCCCGCAGCTTGTCCGGCGTCTGGAAGGGAGCCTGCTCCAGCAGCGGATTGCCTACAATCTCACTCAGCATCTTGTTGTTCTTGTGGGCGAAATAATAGAATGCCGTCTCCAGATGCAGGCGGGCTTCATGGATGTGCTCAAGTGACCGGTCCGGATTCCGGCCCAGCTCCGAAGTAATGGCATTGAGCTTGTCTTCGATCCCCTGCCAATTGTTTGCTTCGAACATATGGAAGAGCAGCGGAGGCTCATAGAGCGGCTGGAGAATCTCTACAGGCTGGGAACCGTCAGGTGTCGGTGACGTCCAGATAAATACCTGTTTCGCTGCCGATATGCTGGCGGATGGCCGTAATGGCGGATTGATAGAGCGAATAGACCTGATCGGGGAACTCTCCCCAGCCTGTGGTTACAACGGAGAGGCCGCCTCCAATCAGCGTGCTGACATGGTTCTGCAACTGATAAGCCGCCTGCGCGACATCATTCCCCGGATTACCGCTGGGTTCAATGTCATCCCTGGGCTGGAGCAGAAATATGAGATAATCATGCACATCCTTGCACGACCAGATGTGGAAATGGTCTTGGAACAGCTCCTGTGCGATATTGATGATCGCGTATTCGAACAGCAGCATGCTGCGCATGTCCTGCCGGCGGAAGAATTCCTCCGGTCTGACTACTGCGAGGCATACCGGCAGGTCGGCCCGCAGCGGGAGATCGAACTGGGCGAGCCGCTCTTGCAGCTGCTGTACGGACAGCTTCCGCCCCTGGAGCAGCTCGCTGAGCAGGCGGTCCCGCAGGAGAGGAAGATGCTCACGGAAGGTCTGCATCGTCCGCTGATAGGAGGACCAGGTCTCCCACTCTGAACGGAGCTCCTCCTGGAGCTTAACGATAACGTCGATTAGCTGGTTATTTGCAATCGGCTTAAGGAGGTAGGCGCTGGCCTGCTCTTCTATTGCCTTACGGGCATATTCAAATTCGGCATAGCCGGTCAGCATAACAACCCGGATATGCTTCCAGCGGCTGCGGATGGAAGCGATCAGTTCAATGCCCGAGATTTCCGGCATATTGATGTCAGTGACTACGATGTCTATAGGATAGCGCTGAAGCAGCTCCAGCGCTTCGTACCCGGAGTAGGCTTTGTGAACCTGTTCGAACCCCATTTCCGCCCAAGGAAGCGAGATGGATAAATCATCAACGACGTAGGGTTCATCATCGACCAGCAGAATTTGATGCATAGTTTTCCTCTTTCTTCTCCATACGGAGTGTGATTTTTAGACCGCCGGCAGGTGAAGAGGCGATCAGAAGGCCGGAAGAATCATCATAATGAGACTTAAGACGCTGCTGGATATTCCAGAGTCCGCAGCCTCCGTCCTCGCGCCTCGATTCGGATATTCTGGCATGCAGAGAGGCAATCTCCTCATCGGTCATGCCGGCTCCGTTGTCCTCAACAGTGACTGTCACCGCTTCAAGCGTTTGGCTGGCGGTGATCCGGATGAAGCCCTGGCCGATTTTTTTCTCAATGCCATGGATGATACTGTTCTCGACTAAGGGTTGAATCAGCAGCCGGGGGATTTGCAGACCAAGTAATTCATCGGCAATATCCATCTCATAGCGGATGCGCTGTTTCCGCAAATTCTGAATTTCCAGGTAATTCTCCAGGAGCTTCAGTTCATCTTGAAGCGTGGTGAGGGAATGGTCGACTTTGGTGATGTAGCGGTAATACTCCCCAAGATTAAGCGCCATCGCCTCCACCGAATCCGTATCGCCGACAACGGCCTTGCTCTTGATGAAGAACAGGCAATTATAGAGAAAATGCGGATTGATCTGTGATTGAAGCTGCTTCAAGTGAGCGTCCTTAGCCCGGATCTGTTCCAGATAGACCTGCTCAATTAACGATTGAATCTTTTCCGCCATCTCGTTAAACTCTTCGTTGAGCATCGTGAATTCAGGATTGGTCTTGGCATGAATACGGGTAGACCAGCGACCTTCCTTCATTCTGTTAAGGGAGCGCAGCAAGAGGCTTACCGGACGCTGAACTTGGCGGTAGAGCTGAAGCGAGAACAGCAGGCTCATGACCAAAAGAATGGCCGTTCCCGTCAGGAAGGAGTAGCGGCTGCTCCGGATCGGCTGAAGAATCTGCTTCAGCGGCGAATAATGCACTACCTGCCAATTGATGGCAGAGGATGGGACTGAACTGACGAGAAAGCTGCCTCCCTTGAGGCTAAAGATTTCTGAAGTTCCTTGACCGGCCGAAGAAGCCAGCGTTGTAACGATCTGCTTCGCCATTTCAGGGTCGGTATTGCGGGAAAGAATCACCCCGAATGATGGATTAAACAGGAAAGTATCGCCCTTGTTTTGCGACTGGTAGGCATCGAACAACCGCTCAATATTGGATACAGGAAAATACATGGACACCAGGAGTCCCGCCTTGCTGGGCACATTTCTTCTCTCGATAGGGTCCGACAGCAGCAGGCGGAAGCCCGCTTCAGCACTGCCCTTGTCCTCCGGAATATACTCCCAGCCCGAAGGCAAAGGCTTCTTCAGTACGGAGGAATCAAAGGAGAGAGAGGAATCCGAGCCCAGGGTCTCCCCGCTCTGCGGCTTGTACAGGACAATCCGGTTCTCCCACGTACTGGAGCTGGTCTGAAGGGAAAGCTTCTCCAGTACGGTCATAATGGTCTGGGCAGGATCAATGAGATGGCCCAGTTGCCGGATCTGCTCATAGTCGCGGACGGTCGGATCTCTCTGTAGCGCATACATGCTGCCTGCTAATTGGTTGATATTGTTGTCCAGCTGTTGAGTCAGGAACTCCAGATGGTTCAAGTCGGTCGTCTTAATCTGACTGGTAATGACACCGATATCCTTTCGGTATGACAATCCGTAGAATAAGAGCGTAACCGAAATGAGAGATAGGAGAATTGCAAGCATTTTGATGAATAGGTTCGGCCGCCGGGTCATAAGATCATCCTTTACAAAGACTTCAATCTACTAAATGCAGTGTATCACACGATGCTGAAGACGATTGTGATACAATCGGTTCAACTCCCCAGTATTTTACGAAAAGCAGGTGTTTCATGAAAATCCGTTTATCACTACTCATACTGCTCCTGACGTTGTCGGGTTGCGACTTCCAGAGCACCGGCGAAAGTCTCCCGGCAGCTTCCCAGGAGAGCATAACGCCTCATTTCGAAGTCAGTGAAGGTAAATATATTCCTCCTGTAGATCTGTATACAGTAGGCTCCGTCAACCCCAATCTGACCTTTAAAAAGGGCGAGAGCCTGGAACATAACGTGCATACGACTTGGGCTGAGGAACGGCTGGGTATCCGCATCCGTTATCTATGGACCATCTCCGGCACCTCCGAGACCTATGCCAACAAGCTGAGGCTTGAGCTGGCCAAAGGCAATATGCCCGATGTCGTAACGACAAGAGATGCAGATATCATCCAGGAACTGATCGAATCCGGGCAATTCATGGAAGTTGGCAGTTTATTTGATAAATATGCTTCCGCGGTTTGGAAGAAGGCCGTGGCCGAGGACCCCTCGGCGTGGGATCCCTTCGTGCGGGACGGACACAAGTATGCAATTCCAATCATGGACTATGAATATAACTCCGATCCGCTGCTCTGGATCCGCCAGGATTGGCTGGACAAGCTGAATCTGGCGGCACCGCGGACTTTGGACGAACTGGAACGGGTCATGGATGCCTTTGTCAACCGGGACCCGGACGGCAACGGTCTTAAGGATACTTACGGCCTTGCAGTCGGTTTCAGGAATGGTGCCAATACTTGGATGGGCGACAGCAGTTGGATTTTTGGCGCGTTCGGCACGGTTCCTGAGCAATGGAACCGCCGGAGCGACGGAACACTGGAATACGGGTCCGTGCTGCCAGGTGCCCGCAAGGCTGTCGCACTCATGAAGCATTGGGTGGGGCAAGGATACTTGTCCGCCGACAGTGCGTGGCTGGATGAAGAGGGCGCCGCCAATCTGTTCGTTTCGGGCAAGGCCGGCATCATTGCCGGTCCGTACTGGATGCGCGGCTGGCCCTTATCATACCTGACCGATACAGACCCGCAGGCACGCGTCCAGGCTGTCGCCATCCCTTCCGGACCGGACGGCACCGCCATGAGAAGAGGCACCTTGCCTGTCAACGGCGCTATTCTGATTAACAAGAAGATGAAGCATCCTGAAGTCTTTTTTACCTATCAGAATTATTTGTTTGATTCTTACGCTACCTCGACCGGCGAGTTCAGCAATGGTCTAGCAGAGGGATATGATTGGACAATCGTTGACGGAAATCCGACCATTATGCCTTCTGCTCTGCCGATGGGCGGCATCCGGGTCGCTTCTTATACACTGACCTTCGATGGAGCGAGAATTCCTTCCAAGGTCATCAAGGAAATTCCGAAGGACATTGCTCCCGTGCTGCTCGGCCAGAAGGATGCTTCCCGTAAGGAGCAGTTCACGGGACCGCCGACCGTGACGATGAAGAGCGCCGGGGAGCTGCTGAAGAAGCTGGAACAAAAAAGCTATCAAAAAATCATCTTCGCGGACAGCGGCATCGGAGAATTTGACGAATTTGTCGGCAAATGGAAAGCCTACGGGGGATTAACCGAAACCTCAGAGGTCAATGCCTGGGACCGCAGTCGCCATTGAGTGCCGCAGGGACAAGAAACCGCCTTGATTAAGGCGGTTTCTTGTCGGAATGGCGCAGGGAATTATTACTCGCCCGATGCTTGATCCGGAGTATAGCGGAACTGGTCATAGTAAGCGTGGAGCGGTACCTTGCCGTCAAACGGCTCCAGCCAGGAGTCCACGCCAGTCCCGTTCCAGAGATTCATCATAATGCGGCCCGCGGTGGAGGGGATGTTCGCAGTGGCTGTGTGAACGGGCCGTCCGTCGATGTACCAGGTAATGGAGTCCCTCTTCCAGTCGAAGCCATACCAGTGGAATTCCTGTGAGGCATCAAAGCCGAGGTCGATCACCTGCTCATGCCCCCCTGCCCCGTCAGTGAAGTAATTTAACTGCACCTGCCGCGTATTCTTGCCCAAAAATTCAATGTCGATTTCGTCCCAAGGTTCACCTTCCGAAGGGCCGGTATAAGTGAAAAAAGAAGAGACCACACCGGGATTGGCCGCCGGCTTCATCCGGATTTCATACCTGCCATAGCCGTACTTGTCCAGCGAACGGTACTCCGCACCGTCGAACTCTCCCGGAGACGGGCTGGTGAGCGACAGGGTCATGAGGTCATCTCCGGCGAACGAAACGTTGTCCTCGCGCCAGGTGCAGTTGAACATGTCTCCATTGGAATAGCCATCCGTTTTCTTCCAGAACTCCGAGTTGAATGTTGTGAATTTGTCCTTGACGCTTCCGGCTTCTGAGCTGGATGCTGAAGTGAAAGCCCATATCCCCCATACAGCGGCCGACAGAGCTGCAACCGCTGCGGACGTTTTGATTAACCTGCTGCGTATCAAACCTGTTCCTCCTGTGATGTTTTCTTGCTAATATCGTACTGAATGACGGCTGCAGCCGCCATACCAATGTGTCAATCCGAATAACAAATTCTGAAGATAACGGATTTGAACAGAAGCAAAAGGACCCCGGCAGGCGCGTTCTGTGTAGCCGCCTGGGTCCTTTTGCCCGCTTTTAGTTGCCTGTATATTTCAACCAATCGTAATAGGCATACAGCGGATTGGCCCCGTTATATGATCCGAGCCAGGAATCGACGCCTGTACCGTTCCAAAGGTTCATCATGATTTTACCGGCACGGGAGGGAATATTGCTGGTGGCCGTATGCTTGAGCACTCCATCCACATACCATTTAATCGACCCTGCCTGCCAGTCAAAAGCATACGTATGATAGCCCTGCGAAGCATCGAAGCCCAGATCGACGACCTTTTCGTGTCCGCCGACGCCATTAGTGTAATAATTGAACTGTACTTTAGTCGTATCCTTGCCAAGGAATTCGATATCAATCTCATCCCATGGTGTTCCGTCGGAAGGACCGGTATACGTGAAGAAGGAGGAGACGATTCCGCTGTTTTTGGCCGGCTTCATGTTGACCTCATATTTGCCGTAGCCGTACTTGTTTGTAGACCGGTATTCAGCACCGTCAAACTTATTGTAGCTGGAACTGGTCAGCGCAAGGCGAAGCTGTCCTCCGCTGGTAAATGAGACATTGTTGGCGCGCCAGGTGCAGTTAAACATACCTCCATTGGAATAGCCGTCGGCTTTTTGCCAGGTTGCGGAATTGAAGTAGGTCAGAGGTTCATAAAAGACGGTGGCAGCCGATACAGACGGAGCCCCCGCCAGCAATCCGACAAGCAGCAAGGTCAGACCAGCACCGCAAAATTTCTTCAGTCTTTTCATAGAAAAGCATTCCTCCTTAAAATGAAAGCGTTTTACAATATGATTTTAGCCAACGCCGATTCTGTCCACCATACCAACTTTCGAACCGGGATAACAAAAAACAATTATTTGTTGGGCAACAAGAGTATTTTGCCATCCTCCCACACATACTGATATCGTATGCCTGTCTTAGGCTGATTACGATCAGGAGGGATAACGTGGAGCAATGGTCGCAAAGCAAATGGTTCCGCTGGATGATCGGTGTGCTGCTCTGCCTGATCATTTTATATTTTGTCTGGCTGCTCCGTCCGATGCTGCATGGGATATTTGTTTTTCTAAAAGCGATTCTGGCGCCCTTTCTGGCTGCGATGATCATTTCCTACGTGCTGAATCCGGTAGTCAGTATGCTGGCCGGGCGGAAAATGCCGCGGGGTGTGGCGGTGCTGCTCATCTATACTGTATTCCTGACTACGCTTGCCGTCATAGCTATTAACCTGATCCCGATGTTCATCGAACAGCTGGAGGAGCTGAACGAGCATTTGCCGGAAATGACGCTGCATGCGCAGGGCTTAATGCGGAAGATGAATACCAGGCTGATCCCGCCGGGTGTAGAAACAGGGATGAATAACTGGTTTTTTCAACAGGAGAACCGGCTTGCGGAAGGGATTTCCCATTTTCTCGATAATATCGGAACGACGATAGGGGTGCTGTTCAATGCCTTTATCGTACCGTTTCTTGTGTTCTATATCCTAAAAGACTTCGACGTGTTTGAACGGACGGTCGTTTCCTGTCTGCCCCGCTCCCGCCGCAAGTCGATGGTGAAGCTGCTGAAGGATATTGATGAGGCACTCGGCAATTATATCCGCGGCCAGTTTCTGGTCTGTCTTATCATCGGTGTACTGGCCTATATCGGTTACGCGATCATTGGTATGCCGTATGCCCTGCTGTTTGCCTGCGTGGTGGCTGTGTTCAATATCGTTCCGTATATGGGCCCGTTTCTCGGGGCTGCTCCTGCGATTGTGATGGCGACGACGATCTCGCTGCGGCTTGTGCTGCTGGTAGCGGTCGTGAATACGCTGTGCCAAATGCTGGAGAGCAACGTTATTTCCCCGCAGGTAGTGGGCCGGAGGCTGCATCTGCATCCGTTGATGATCATTTTTGCCCTGCTGGTCGGCGGGGAGGTTGCAGGAATGATCGGCTTAATCCTCGCGGTGCCGGTCTTTGCAGCCGGAAAAGTCGTCATTCAGCATATCTTTACGTATTATATCCGGCGTAAGCCTGTGTGAGCTGGCAAAAACATTGACTATAGACAACAAAGTTGTATATAATATTGTGTAATATTACGATTAGCATATCGAAATACCTATCGATGAAGAGGAGTATTAATTTGCTGGACGTTAGTTCAGAGAGCCGGTGTACAGGTGCAAGCCGGTTAACGAAGCGGATGAACTCACCTCGGAGTAACGGCGCAAGCCGCAGGTTCTGTAAATGGTCTTTACAGAGTCCAGCGTGTGAACCGTCGTCGCCTCACCCCCGATAAAGGGTGTTAAAGTGAGTGGCAGGCAGAGCATGTCCAGCCGCTAACCAGGGTGGTACCACGGGAATTCAAACCTCTCGTCCCTAGCGTAAATACGCTAGGGATGGGAGGTTTTTTTGTACTTACGGCAGCAGTACTCC
>NZ_LN831198.1:4139716-4161651 GCF_001368795.1 Paenibacillus ihuae | reverse complement strand
AGCATGTCCAGCCGCTAACTAGGGTGGTACCACGGGAATTCAAACCTCTCGTCCCTAGCGTAAATACGCTAGGGATGGGAGGTTTTTTTGTACTTACAGCAGCAGTACTCCAAGGAGGAGAATTAGATGAGCGAGAATCAAACAAGCACGGCAGCCGGAGCTGGCTACCGCGCCCAGACCATCGAGCCGAAATGGCAGAAATTCTGGGATGAGAACAAAACCTTCAAGACTGGCGAAGCCCAAGACAAACCGAAATTTTACGCGCTGGATATGTTTCCGTATCCTTCGGGCGCAGGACTGCATGTAGGCCACCCGGAAGGATATACGGCGACAGATATCATCTCCCGCTACAAACGGATGCGCGGCTACAATGTGCTTCATCCGATGGGCTGGGATGCTTTCGGCCTTCCGGCAGAGCAGTACGCGATGGACACGGGACAGCATCCGCGCGATATTACGTTCAAGAACATCGACAACTTCCGCCGCCAGATCAAATCGCTGGGCTTCTCATACGACTGGGACCGAGAGATCAGCACAACCGATCCGGAGTACTATAAATGGACACAGTGGATCTTCATCCAGCTGTACAACCGCGGTCTGGCTTATGTGGCTGAGGTATCGGTTAACTGGTGTGAAGCGCTGGGTACCGTATTGGCTAATGAAGAGGTTATTGACGGCAAAAGCGAGCGCGGCGGACATCCTGTCGTCCGCAGACCGATGCGCCAGTGGATTCTGAGAATTACGGAGTATGCTGAACGTTTGCTTGAGGATCTGGATGAACTGGACTGGGAAGAAAGCATCAAGGATATGCAGCGTAACTGGATCGGCAAATCGACTGGTGCGGAAGTGAACTTTGCCATTGACGGCCATGAGGCGAGTCTGGAAGTATTCACCACCCGCCCGGATACGTTGTTCGGAGCAAGCTATTGCGTACTGGCACCTGAGCATAAACTGGTCGATATCATCACAACCGAAGCCCAAGCTGCTGCGGTTGCAGACTACCGTGACAAAGCGGCCCGCAAGAGTGATCTGGAACGTACGGACCTCGCCAAGGAGAAAAGCGGAGTATTCACCGGCGCTTATGCGGTTAATCCGGTAAACGGCGCTAAAGTGCCGATCTGGATTGCCGATTATGTACTGGCCGGTTACGGAACCGGGGCGATCATGGCTGTTCCGGGACATGATACCCGCGACTGGGAGTTCGCCAAGCAGTTCGGCCTGAACATCATCGAAGTTGTTCAAGGCGGCAATGTCGCGGAAGAGGCCTACTCCGGCGACGGCCCGCATGTGAATTCCGATTTCTTGAATGGTCTGGACAATAAAGAGGCTATTGCCAAAATGATTTCCTGGCTGGAGGAGAAGGGCAGCGGTAAAGGCAAAGTAACCTACCGCCTGCGCGACTGGCTGTTCAGCCGCCAGCGTTACTGGGGTGAGCCGATTCCGATTCTGCATCTGGAAGACGGCACGATGAAGACTGTTCCAGTGGATCAGCTGCCGCTGATGCTGCCGGATGTGGATGCCATTAAGCCTTCGGGTACCGGCGAATCTCCGCTGGCGAACGTAACCGAGTGGGTAGAGACGATTGATCCGGAGACCGGCATGAAGGCCCGCCGCGAGACCAACACCATGCCGCAATGGGCCGGCAGCTGCTGGTACTACCTGCGTTATATCGATCCGCATAACGACAAGGAGCTGTGTTCACCGGAGAAGCAAAAGGAATGGCTGCCGGTTGACCTGTACATCGGCGGAGCTGAGCATGCGGTGCTTCACCTGCTGTATGCCCGCTTCTGGCACAAAGTGCTCTACGATATCGGTGTAGTGGATACGAAGGAACCGTTCCACAAGCTGGTGAACCAGGGCATGATCCTGGGGAACAACAATGAGAAGATGAGTAAATCGCGCGGCAATGTTATCAACCCGGATGAGATCGTGGAAGCCTACGGGGCAGATACCCTGCGTGTCTATGAAATGTTCATGGGGCCGCTGGAAGCTACCAAGCCGTGGAATGAAAAAGGTGTGGAAGGCATCCACCGCTTCCTCTCCCGTGTATGGCGCCTGTTCGTGAACGAAGACGGCAGCCTCAGCGCTAAAATTACGGCGGGCGGCGGTACTGAGGAGTTCAAACGCACCTGGCACAAAACGCTGAAAAAGGTGGGTGATGATTTCGAACACCTGCGCTTCAATACAGCGATCAGCCAGCTGATGATCTTCATCAACGATGCCTACAAGCAGGAGAGCCTGTCCAAGGAAGCGGCAGAGCACTTCGTGCAGATGCTGTCGCCGCTGGCACCGCATATTGCCGAAGAGCTGTGGCAGCTGCTCGGCCATGAAGGAAGCATCAGCTATGTCTCTTGGCCGGCGTATGAAGAAGCCTGGACGGTAGATGCTGAGGTTGAAATCGTTATACAGGTGAACGGCAAGATCGTACAGCGTGCACTGGTAGCAGCGGATATGGGCCAGCAAGAACTGCAGGAGCATGCACTGGCGCTGCCGAATGTGAAAGCAGCTGTAGACGGCAAAACCGTCCGCAAGATCATTCCAGTACCCGGCAAGCTTGTAAATATTGTAGTGGGTTAAGCGAAGAACGCAACTCTACCCGCAGCTACGGATGATTCCGTGCTGCGGGTTTTTGTTTCTTGCCATATGAACCGAAGCAGGAACTTAGGGGCAGTGCCTTACAGAGGCAGACTAGCGGTCCAGCGGTCCTTGAACGATCCCGTTCTGGCCAAAGAGGGCATCCAGCCTGTGCAGGTCCTCATTGTATTTGTCGTGAGTTGTGGTGATCAGCCGTTCGAATACGCCTTCCAGACTGGAACGCAGGTGGTTCAGCGCCTCCGCCGTAATTCCTCCGCGGACGGCAACCCGTTCCTGCAGCTCCTGGGGAGTGAACCCCCCTTCTGTCAGCAGCTTGCCTGTGCCAAGCAGCATTTCACCGGCCAGCCGGCTGACCAGTGCCTCGTCGATGCCGGTCGCTTCTACAGCCGCTTCAATCCACCGCTCCAGAAAATAGCTGAGGAACGCCGGACCGCAGCTGGAGAAATCAGAGGCAATCCGGGTATGACTCTCAGGGATTTCCGCAGTGATGCCAATAATTGAGAATAGCTGAAGCAGCACCAGTCTGTCTTTTTTATTTAACCTGCTGCCGAAGATGCAAAGAGAAGTCCCGCTCTTGACGGAATGAGTGATGCTGGGAATAATCTTGGCAACTTTGGACGGCAGAACGGATTCCAGATGATAGAGCTGGACAGGACTTGTAATGGATACCACAATTTGCTCGCTGCGCAGACAAGGAGCAATTTCATCACTTAGTGTTTTGAACTGCAGAGGTTTGACACATAAAAAGACAATATCGCTTCCTGACGCGGTATCGCTGTTGTTGGCGCAAACCGTAATGCCGGGGTGAAGCTTCTTGAGTTCCAGCAGCTTGCCCGGGCTGCGGTTACTGGCCAGCACATCACATGGATCAAGTGCTCCCGAACTAAGAAAGGTCTCAATGAGCAGACCGCCCATGCTGCCTGTTCCGATAAATCCCACTTTCATCCTGTGGTTACCTCCTTTCTTATGTTGCTGGGCTTACAGGAATACTCTTCGTTAAATGTATGCGGGGCAGTCTTGGACAAATGACAGGTTTTTAAACGTATTTTTGAATAAAATTCCAGTTAACTGAAGGAGGACGGCTTGATGAACAAAAGAATGTTTGTTTCAGCTATTGCCGCCGCGCTGCTGGGCGGGGGGCTGGTGTGGGCTGCGGACCACAGGGCAGAAGAGGGGATCGCAGGCTGGGAGACGCTAAACGCTGGCATGGCGCAGGCTTTGGGGGCAGAAGTTAGAGGTGCGGGAACAGGGGCGGCTGGCGGTACCGGCAGCAGTGGTGATGCTGGAGCAGTGACGGACGGTGAAAACGCAGGAGCGAGTGGGGGAGCCGAAGGTAGCGGAAAGGTCGTGAGTGGCGTGACAGCTGGAGCAGGAGAAGACGGCGCTGCCGGCAGTAGTGCGGTAGGAACAGGCGGGAATACCGGGACAGCGGCATCGGGTGCCGTAAGCGGTAGCACGGGTGGATCGGTGGGTGACGGTGAAGCGGCGGGCAGCGGAGCCGGGGCATCAGGTGCAGTGAGCGGGAATGCGGCGGCCGGAACGGCAGGTAGCAGTGAAGCCGCAAGCAGCACAGCGGACGGGGGAACTGGAGGTACGGCACCCCCTGCTGCAGTTCCGCCAGCTGCGGACGGCAGGATTAATGTGAACACAGCCGATGCCGCAGCGCTGATGAACCTGCCGGGAATCGGGGAGAAGAAGGCGCAGGCGATCATCGATTACCGCAGCAGCACAGGGGCTTACCGCAGCTTAGCCGATTTGGGCAAGGTGAAAGGGATCGGCCCGAAGATGCTGGAGCAACTGGAGCCGCTGATTGTTTTTTGAGGCTTAAAGGCTCCGTATGCTATACGCAGGGGACTTGGGCAATCGGCCTGGTTGAAGTATAAAGTTCGAATGTCAGCCTTTTCACCATACATTCGTTGGTAATTTAACTCGAAGCAGAGAACTAAAGACTCGTTTAGTACGATAACTGTATCTACTGCAGTTAAAAAGCATTAAATTAGCTGATTTCTAGCTGTAATTGTATTTTGTACATTTGGAATGAGCTGTGTGCTGTTTGTAGCTGGATAAAGCGATAAGCAACTGTACGAAGTGCAGTTAAACTCTTTTTCAAAATGGTTTAAGCGGTTATAAGTGTATAGAATGCAGTTGCAGCAAGAAATCAAATTTTCAACGGAAACGTCCTGAGCAGGCTGTTTCCCGGACATGCTTTATAGAGAAAGAATCACGTATTATGTTACAATAATGAACAACTATTTATGAGGAAGTGGAGATTACTGATGACTGTGGCCTACCGCAAGAACTGGGATACATACTTCATGGACATTGCCTGCATGGTCTCCACCCGATCACGCTGCCCCCGACGCCATGTCGGCGCTGTGCTGGTGCAAGGCAAGAAGCTGCTGGGCACCGCCTATAACGGCGCACCGATGGGAGTTCCCGACTGCTCGGAAGCAGGCTGTATGGTCTCTGAGCAATATGAACGGGAGATCGTTGGCGGCGTAGAGACGATGGTGAAGAAGCAGCGCTGTATCCGCACAATTCATGCTGAGCAGAATCTGCTGCTGTTTACCGACCGGAGTGACCGGGAAGGCAGTACAGTCTATGTCACGGATGAGCCGTGCTGGACCTGTGCCAATATGCTGGCTAACAGCGGGATCGTGGAGATTGTCTATCTGCGTCCTTACCGCAAGGATATGGAGAAGGTAGAGGCAATGCTGGGCTCCAAAGGGATCGTGTTCCGCCAATTGGAGAACTATGAGCCGCCGAAGGAAACCATGATCACCATATCGGAATAACCGGAGGTGCTGCCGCAGCCGGAGTAAGAATAAGCTTCAGGGGAAGAACCTCTGCACACGCATTGTTTGCGTATGCAGAGGTTCTTTTTCTGTTATAAGGCGATTACCGAAGGAGGGATATTCATGAACAGGAGGCCGCTCTTAAGCTTCACGATCTGCTGGATTGCCGGCAGCTCGGCGGGCTGCTTATTCGCTGGTCACAAACTGCTGATCTATATAGCTTGCTGTCTACTGCTGGTCGCTATCTGGGCAGTCAGCAGGGGGATACGCTGGAGAACGGCTGCGGTGTTTGGTCTGGCACTTGCTGCGGCAGCCCTGTATTGGGAATGGAACGAAGCCCGTAATGTCAGCCTGCTGCCAGAGGCGCTGGGTAAGCCGGCGAACGAACTGAACGAGATTTACGTTACCGCCGCAGGTGTTATAACTTCTCCGGTGGAGCGGGACGGGGACCGGGTGGATTTCACGCTGAAGCTGTCCCGGATCGGATTGGATCAGCCAGGAGGCCAGGCAATAGACGCAGCAGGTGAACGTGTCGCCGTGCAAATTAGGCTCCAGGCTGAAAGTGAAATTGCGGTAGCTGCCGGATGGCAGCGGGGAGACACGGTAGTCATTGAAGGAGAGCTGGAGCAGCCGCAGGCGGCGCGGAATTTTGGCGGATTCGACTACCGTGCGTATCTGCTGACCCAGAAAATCCACTGGCTGCTAAAAGGGGAAGGCACGGCCAGCATTACGGCGGAGCCTCCGGCATCCTGGCAGCCATCCGGTATCCTTCGCTGGAGTGATGAGGTACGCGCTCTGCTCGGTGCAGAGATGGATCGCATATTTCACGAACCGCATGCCGGATATATGAAGGGGCTGGTCATAGGAATTCAGAAGGATCTGGACCCGGAAACCTTCAAGCAGTTCTCGCAGCTGGGTCTGACGCATATTCTGGCCATCTCGGGGATGCATGTTGCCGTTTACGTGGGGGTGATCTTATTTATCCTGCGCCGCTGCCGTGTCACCAGAGAAACGGCTATAACGATAACTTTGCTGCTTGTTCCGGTATATGTACTGCTGTCCGGTGCCGGGCCGTCGATTGTCCGCGCCGGGCTGATGAGCATGATCGCCTTGCTGGCCGCCAGGCTCGGCCTGCTTAAGGACGGAATGAACATTCTGGCTGCTTCAGCGCTGCTGATGCTGGTCTGGAATCCCTACCTTCTGGTCAGTGTCAGTTTTCAGCTGTCCTTTCTGGTAACGGCAGGGCTTATGGTGTACACGCCTCTGGCCGCGCCTTTGTTTAGACGTCTTCCCAGGTGGCTGGGCAGCACCGTTTCGGTAACATTAATCGCGCAGCTGGTGTCTTTTCCGCTAACAATCTATTATTTTAATCAATTTTCGCTTCTGTCCTTTTTCGCAAATCTGCTGCTCGTTCCCGTTATCACCTTTCTGGTGCTGCCGCTCGGAACGCTGACGCTGCTGCTAGGACAGTTTTGGAACGCGGCAGCACTTGCCGTTGCGCGGTTTGCAGAGTTTTTGAATAGCGTTATGTTTGCAGGGGTAGAGCGGGTGAACCGATTTAGTGCCGGTGTCCTGATCTGGGCTTCACCTTCACTATTATGGATTTGCGTTTATTACGCACTGCTCTATGGCGTGCTGTATATCTTGAAGCGGCGGATGGAAGTTAAGCTAGCTCCCCAGTACATGGAGGATGAAACCAGACCGTTGTCAGAGCTCGAGCACCCGGGGGACGACAGTCGCCGCCATCCTGGAGGCAGAAGTGGCGGAGCGTTATCGCCGCATCAACCGTTCCCCACTCCGGGCTCATTCCGCTGGAGCGGTCCGGCTGCTGTGCTGTGCGCGGCCGGGATGGCGCTCCTGCTGTACAGAGGCTATTATCCGGAGGGCCTGAGTGGCGGTACGGGAGCCATCAGCTATCTGGACGTGGGCCAGGGTGACAGCATCTTGATTACTACGCCGGAGGGAGCGCATATTCTGGTCGACGGCGGCGGGACGGTAAGCTTCGTGGACCGGGAGGAATGGCGCATCCGCCGCAGCCCGTTTGAGGTCGGGGCCAAAACACTGCTGCCCTTGCTGAAGCAGCGGGGCATCCACCGGCTGGACGCAGTGATATTAACCCATGGCGATCAGGATCACGCTGGCGGGCTGCAGGCTGTACTGGAGGGAATGCCGGTCTCGGCATTGCTGTTCAACGGAACGCTGACCGGCACGGAAGCGTATGGCGAACTGATGGATATGGCGCTTGCGAAGGGTGTCCGGATGTACGCCGTACAACAGGGCCAGATGCTTGCTCCGGATGATGAGACGCGGTTGTTTTTCCTTTGGCCGGAGCCGCAGGAGAATAGTCATACACTATTCAATGAAGTGGAGGATCAGAATCACGAATCGGTCGTATTCCGGCTGGAGATGAACGGCCACAGCTTTCTTTTTACAGGAGATATGGATGAGGCGGCGGAGGAAGGTATTATTCAAGCGGGGCTGCAGTTTGGTATAGGTGAGAGCGGGCCTATCGACGTGCTGAAAGTAGCGCACCACGGCAGCAAAACCGCAACAAGTGCAGCTTGGCTGAAGTTCTGGAACCCTGCTGCCGCGGTGATCTCTGCCGGGGTCAATAATCTGTACGGGCACCCCAATGCCGGTGTATTGGAGCGATTGTCAGACTCGGCTGCGGCTGTATACCGGACGGATCTGCAGGGAGAGATCCAGCTCAGGGTACGGAAGGAAGAGGTAAGGGTGAGGCATAAGCTTTAAGCAGCCGGCACCCATCAATTGCATAAATCAGATTCTCCAAGCAGCAGACTTTTCATCTTTTTGTGCAGGTGAAATATCCATTAATGTCGCTTCTCTCATCAGTGGAATTCCATTTCCCTGTACCCTGCATCTGGAATTGCTGTTATCATGCTGGTAAGGTTTGTTGCTGATTCCTCCTGATTTGCCAGTGCACTGCAGACCGGTACCGGAGAGGTAAGTTTTTATGAAGTATTACGGCATTACTGATTTACTCGGATATTTACATAGAATATAGGAAAATTTAGGGAACCATTTGCAGTCTGATGAGTCTTATTGGGCGAGAGGTGAGAGAGAACATGCACAGTGAAGAATTACCTTATGCCGTGGCTTATGCACCGTCCATGACGCTGCGGGACATGATGGAGACTTACGGCTCGGATGTGTGGCATTATGCGTTTTTCCTGACCCGCAGCCGCGAGCAGGCGAATGACATCAGCTAGGAGGTGTTCCTGAAAGCCCACCGGAGCATCGGAAAATACCGCGGCAACGCTACCCTGAAAACCTGGCTGCTGACGATTACCCGCAATACGGCATTCAGCTGGAGACGAAGCAGCTTTTGGCGCAGGTTCGTTCCACTGGGAGACGGACAGGGGACAGGCCAGGTGATGTCTGCAGAGAAGGAAGCGATCAGCAACCAGTATGTAAGCCGGATCTGGGAACTGATTATGGAGCTGCCGGATAAGCACAGGGAAGTGCTGGTGCTGGAGATTCAGCAGGAACTGTCCACTGCGGAAATGGCTCTACTGCTCGGTGTGGCCGAAGGAACGGTCAAATCCCGGCTGTCGCGGGCCAGAGACAAAGTGAGAAAGGCGCTTGAGGAGGAGGAAATGCGATGAAGAGCAAACAGTTTGAGAACTCAGCAAACACGTCAGATCAAAAGCCGGAATGGTACCGCCAGGCCGGACGCAGTCCTTTTCAGGAGGACGGCTTCACCCCGGAGCTGATGGCACGGATCGAGCTTACAGCCGACAGCCGCGCAGCGGCGGGCAGGAGATTCTTTTCACGCAAACGCTTCAGTCTTGCCGGTTTATCAGCCCTCCTGTTGCTCGGTGTTCTGGTCTGGCCGCTTGGGAGCTTCGACAAGGGCGATTACGCTGGCCAGATTGCCTCCTTGTTCGGTAAAACTACAGCTGCTGCGGTGCAGCCATCGGCCGTGCCTGCTCCTTCAGCAGCTGCGAAGGATTATAACCCGCCTGTTGGTTCGGCAGAGTTCGAAATCGGGGGACAGAAGTATTACATGCCTTTGCCGCTGGACCGGAATAAGAGTCTGGCTTACGCTGCTGAAACCTCGGAAGGGATTGTCTGGTCACCTCCTCCGCCGATGGTGGACTACATGAAGCCAAAATATACACATAACACAGAACCATATTCGCTTTATCTGACTCCCAAAGGTCACCCGGAACTGTCGGCTGCCTCAGCCAAACGCATCTATACCTTCCCGCTTTATGCCGGTGGGGCACAGACATACTATAAGCTAAGTTTTGTTGATGGTGCCGGAAAGTATGCGCTTTTAATTAGCGGCACATATACATTAGGGGGAGAACTCGTCAATTCTTCCAAAGCGAAGCTATCTGTCCTAGACGTGCAAAAGGCTGCTGCGGGAGCAACTGTTACACCAAGAGAAATATTGACTGTGGAAAAGGAATATGGATACTACAAGTCATTCATCTCTATCGACCTGGAGCATGAGGAATTGCTGCTGGTGTACTATACCCCCGGCGATAACGAGAAGTGGATTACCCATAACAAGCTGTATAATCTTGAATCCGGCGAATCGCAGGTGCTTACGGGAGAGATCACTATAGATCAAAAGGATTCAGGCGCTAAAAGCGCTAAAATAACGACCTCGTTTTCAGACAGCGACTTGAATGCTTTGATCCAAAGTAAGATCTTAACTGCACACTATGAAGTAAACGGCGAGAAACGCTCACCTGAATTCACGCTGCCGCTTGGCCAGCAATGGATCTATGACTGGTGGCTTGAAGAATACAACGTGAAGTATGAGCCGCAGTACTAAGCAGTTTCGCGTAAGCTGTAGCTCCGATAATTGATTACTAGATAATTTACTAAAAAAAAGCTATACTTTTGATAATATCAAAGGTATGGCTTTTTTATATAGGCAGAGTGGAGCGGAAAAATGAAGAAATTAACGATTGAGGATGTCGCCCAAAAAGCGGGAGTGTCCAAAAGCACAGTCTCGCAATTTTTGAATAAACGGTTTAAATATATGAGCGAGGCGACCAAGAACCGGATAGAGGGTGTGATCGAGGAGCTGAACTATCAGCCGAACGGTCTGGCCCGCAGCCTCAAGCAGAACCGTACCCATATGGTCGGGATCATTGTGGCGAATATCGACTACTCCTTGTCCATCCAGTGCATCCGGGCGATCGAAAATGAGCTGTCACTGCGCGGCATTCAGGTCATCATTTGCAATTCTGATGAGAACGCTGATAAAGAGAATACTTATGTGGAAACGTTAATCGCGCGCCAGGTAGACGGGTTGATTATTTTCCCGACAGGCGATCAGTCTTCAGCTTATACTAAGCTTATTGATGCGGAATATCCGCTTGTATTCATGGACCGGCTGGTGGAGGGGGTAACGACCCAGAGTCTGCTGCTGGATAATGAAATGGCCGTCAAGACAGCGGTTAAGGAGCTGACGCGCCACGGTCATGAGGCGATCGCGATTCTATCGCTGCCGCTCGGGGCGCATGCCATTACACCGCGCAAGGAAAGAATGAGCGGCTACAAAAAGGCAATGGAGGAAGCGGGACTGCCGCTGAATAACCAGTATATGCGCAGCGTGCCGCGGGAAGAGATCTCCGCTGCGCTGGATGATCTGCTGCGCCAGCCGCAGCCGCCGACGGCGCTGCTCGCCGCCAACGATCTCGTGCTGGGCGAGATCCTTAAATACGCGAACCGCCATTCCATTGCCATCCCCGGCCGGCTGTCCGTCATCGGCATTGACGACGCGGAGTTTGCCCGGATCTACAATCCGGCCATCACGACGATCCGCCAGCCGGCTTATGAAATGGGCATGCAGGCGGCGAAGCTGATGCTCTCTTTGATTGAGGATCAGGATGCTGCCGTCCCGATTACGTACCGGTTTCCGCCTACACTCCAGCTGGGGCAGTCGGTTCAGCCGCCGTCAGCAGCGGAATAAACCGTTTTATATGTTCCGCCAAACGCGATGGCTCCTGTGTGCGCAGCATACTATGCCGTCAATGTAACAATAAAGAGCAGCGACCCTTCATTAACGGGGATCGTTGCTCTTTCTGTTGTCTTGCTATTTCTGCGGTGGCGGATATTCGCAATTGCCCTTAAACGCTGGCGTTCATGAATTGTTCCAGTCCTTCACGGGTTGGCAGTCCATCCATATCTCCGGGAGACATAACCGCCAGTGCGCCGATCGCATTACCGCGTCTCACGGCTTCGGCTACGGTAAGCTGCTCAAGCATTGCGCTGATCACCCCAACGGCGAATCCATCCCCGGCTCCTACCGTATCCACTACTTCTTTCACCTTGAAGCCGTCTACATAGCCCTCTTCTCCGGCGGCTGTTTTGTAATAAGCGCCTTCAGGGCCCAACTTGATCACCACGAGCGATACTCCCCGCTGCAGATAGTAACCGGCGATTTCCTCCGGTGTCTCCAGGCCGGTCAGAATTTTGCCTTCGCTAAGTCCCGGCAGGAACCAGTCGCAGCGTGTAGCAAGATCATTGATCGTATGGACCATCGTCTCTGTGTCTGGCCAAAGGGTTGGACGCAGATTCGGGTCGAGGGAAACGGTTTTGCCGTTCTTTTTCATAAATTCCATCGCGTGCAGGGAGAATTCATGGCAGGACTTCGAAAGGGCTGAAGAAATGCTGGTTACATGCAGATGGCTTGCGGATGCAAAATAGCTTTCATCAAAATCAGCCAGGCTAAGCTTGGAGGCGGCGGAATTTTTGCGGAAATATTCTACCTTAGGATCGCCGGTTAGTACCTTGGATTTGATCAGCATTCCGGTTGAGAATTCTTTGGTATAAGTGATGCTGTCGGTGTCAATGCCCTCTTTGTTCAAGGCCATGGTGATGAATTGGCCGAAGTTATCTTCGCCAAGCTTGGTTACGTATCCGGTCTTGTGGGCCAGACGTGACAGTCCGGTTGCTACATTACTCTCTGCCCCGGCCAGTGCCTTGGAGAATGAGGTGACCTCATGCAGCGGGCCTGCCTCATTGGCATAAAACATCGCCATCGGTTCTCCGAAGGTGACGGCGTTCAATTGTTTGCTCATTAATATTCCTCCTCAGGGTAATACAAAGCACTGTTATATTGATTAGTAATTTGAAATTATCATATAAATCGGTTTTGTACAATAAGGCATTCCTCATTCCGCAGAAAGAATTTTGTGAATAATAATATTTTTAATCGAAAAGTCCTTTGGTTATAAGGTTTTATATAGTTTTTTTGAAGGTTCAGCTGATTTGTATAAAAACTTATTGACTGTTAACGGTATTATTATTACTATTTCCATAGAAGTATTTATGATTGAGTTAGTAAATTAGATAAAATAGTTTATCTAAATTAATATTTTATGTTTTATTTTTGTGATGGAATCTATTTTTTATTAGGAGAGGGAGTTTAATCATGAAGAAAATAAAAGTTTTGCAAAACATCACATCTGTTGGTGTAGTCGCGGTTATCCGTGCGGATAATGCCGACGATGCTTATAAAATGTCAGCTGCCTGTATCGAGGGCGGATTGAACAACATTGAGGTTACCTTTACGACTCCGGATGCAGATGTGGCGATCAAGCGCCTGGTAGCCGAATACGGCAGCCGTGCGGTTATCGGTGCAGGTACAGTGCTCGACCCTCTTACGGCGAGAATTGCTATTCTGGCCGGTTCGGAGTTTGTGGTCAGCCCTTCTTTTGAAGAAGAGACTGCCAAGATGTGCAATCTTTACGGGATTCCTTACATGCCGGGTTGCATGACGCTGAATGAAATGAAGGAAGCTCTGAAGCTGGGCGTAGATGTGCTGAAGCTATTCCCGGGCAGCGCCTTCGGACCTGATTATGTCAAAGCAGTCAAAGGTCCGATGCCGCATGTCAACATCATGCCTACAGGAGGTGTGGACCTGAACAACATGGAGAAGTGGATTGCGAACGGCTGCATCGCAGTAGGCATCGGCGGCAACCTGACCGCTCCGGCCAAGGAAGGCCGCTACGACCAGATCACGGAGCTGGCTGCGCAGTATGTAGCTAAGTTTAAAGAGATTAAGGGCTCGTAATCACTGGCTCCAGCCGCTAATGATGTACATCCGCTGAAATTCTTAAACTGCCCGGCCGTACTTAGCGGTCTGGCAGTTTTTTTTGTGAAAATTCTTCCTTCATCTAAATGAAGCTAAATGATGGTTTTCCCCACTTCAGGGCAATACTTACAGAGAAGGTACTTAAAACTGGCTTAAGCTCTGAAGAATGTTTCTGATGGAGGAAAGGAGCCGTCATGCGCGGGAATGATGATCATAGGACGATGTACCGGACCTTACATGAAGAAGAAGCCGAATATGTGCAGATTCTATCCGCTGTGCGCGGCTGCCGGGTCACTGCCGGTAAGATGTATAAATTGCACCGGAATTATAATAATCCGCATATTTTTGAACAGGGTGAAATGTATGTAGTGGATGATGACTCTAAGGACAATTACGCTGTATTGATGCTGTGTGCTACTATACTATATCGATAATCCGGGCTGTCTCCAGTGTAGCGAAATTTGCTGCGGAGGCGGCCCTTATTTGATTTCAATTTTGTAATAAACTTCTGTAAAAGAATATTTGAAGATTGGGCGCTTCCCTTGTATGCTTAGTAAGGATTATGGACGGTTGCAGGACGGAACCAATGGGTCTCCAAGACGTAACATGTAAAGTTTGGTATTCTTAAAATATTGATTACAGGCTTGCAACAAATTCGCAGTCTTGCGCGTCAGTAAGATTGCATAGAGAGGGGGAACCTTCGTGGTGGAGCAGGGACTCATCAGAGCCGCTCAAGCGGGCGATCGCGACGCTCTAATCACCCTATTGCGGGAAATTGAAGGACATGTGTATAAGACGGCCTTCTACATTTTGCATAATGAACAGGACGCTCTGGATGCCTCACAGGAAGCGCTCATCAGAGTGTATACCAAAATCGGTTCCTATGAAGAGAAGGCCCAATTCAAAACATGGGTTCAGCGGATCGTGACCAACATTTGCATTGACAAATTCAGGAGAACGAAGCCTACCGTTTCTATCGATGAGCACGAAATGGTGTTCCAGGATAATAAACATAACGTAGAGCGCGAAGTCATGTCCGGTTATCTGGCAGAGGATATCCGCGAGGCGATCGAACAGTTGCCGGAGCATCACCGGACGGTGATTGTACTGCGGTATTTACAGGATTTTTCTTACAACGAGATTGCAGACTGTCTGGACCTGCCGCTCAACACGGTGAAGTCGTACCTGTTCCGGGCCCGGCAGCAGCTGCAGAATAGACTTCAGGAGTATCAGAAAGGTGGTGTATCAGGATGAAGTGCACGGAGGTGATAGAATGGATGCACCGTTATTTGGATCATGATCTCAGTCCAGATGAAACTATAGAGATGTATCGGCATATCGACAATTGTCCTTCTTGCGCGGAAGTCTTTAACCGGTTGACTCTGCTCTCCGAACAATTGGAACAGCTGCCGGACGTTAAGCCTCCTTTCAGCCTGGTTGATTCAATTATGCCTCAGCTTGAGAAGATCGATCTTGGTGTTCAAGCGGAGGATGCAGCAGCTTCGGAGGACAGTAAAGTCATTCCAATGTCACGCAAAGGTACTCATAACAAAACAGTTAAAGGAACCTCCAGAGCAGCTTCCATGGCTGCGCGGACAGGCATTGGCGCAGTTGCTGCTGCGATTGTTCTGGTGATTGCCATCTTCAATATGCCGGACAGCATGCCGGCGGCAGAGGTGGAGCAATCGCTGAACCAGGCGGCTGATACGGCTGGAAACAGTGATATCATGAGCACAATGACAACGGGGAATTCGGGTACGGAAGCTACAGAGGGTGCGAATAACGCTGCTGCGCCAGATGAGCTTGGAGTTCAATACTCTGAATCCCCCGGGGCAGGGAACAATGGAACAGTTGACGGTGGAGCAGCGGACAGTACAGCTCCGGCTACGATAGACGGCGGACCAGCAGCTGAAGCTATAGAGACAGGCCCGGCTGTGAGCGAGGATCCCGCTTCGGCTAAACGGAGCACTCCAGTTACCCGTAACAATGAATTGGTTACTCCGGCTCCACGGGCTCACACCAAGAGCGGCAGCAGCAATATGAATGCTCAGGACGCCCGGACATTTGCAGATGATGATACGGCTGCGGACTCATCAGTGCCGGCACAGGATGAAGAGCAGGCTCCGGCGGCTGAAGAAGCCGGAACGATGGGGCTGCTGCCTATGCAGACAGCCCAGTCCCCTTGGGACTCCCCGGACGGAAAGTATACCGCCGAGCTTGCCGGACAGCAGCTGGTGATCTATAGCATTCCGTCAAGCGGTCTGCAGGAAGAACGGACCGCGGTAACTTCGCTTCCGCTGGAGGGTACTTGGGTATCCGGTACTTGGTCGGAGGACAGCCTCCAATTTACGTATGTAACCTTGAAGGATGGCTCTGAGGTTTCCAAGGTTTACAGAGTTCCGCCTGCAGAAGCCGCCGGGGCGCCGTCAGCTTCGCCGTCAGCACTCCCGGGTAATAAATAATTATAGTTGGAACTTTTTAGGGGTACCCGGAATATGCTATGGTAAGAGGACAGGAATTTCAGGATTTGCGAGTTTCATCGGTATGACCGCCGGAAGTGAAGTTTCTAGAGCTTCTCCTTCCGTCGTTTATATAGATGCGCCGCTGAAACGGAGCAACTTTGGCTTTTGTGCCGAGGTTGCTCCGTTTTTGCTTCGTTTTTGCTTATATCCAAGCTGCGAAGCTCCCTATGTTTAAGGCGGTTTTTTTGTTAAACTATAAAATGGTTATGATGAAATGGAAAAGGAAGTGGCAGGATGGATGCCAAAACGGCGGCCAAAGACATCAGGCAGGGGAAAATTTCACCGTTATATGTGCTCTACGGCAGTGAGAAATTCCGGATGAATGAATTTGCGGCCTTGCTGGAGGATCACCTGATCGCCAAAGAGGATCGTGATTTTGCGGTAATTCCCTTTGACCTCTCCGAGACGCCGGTGCAGGCGGTGGTGGAGGAAGCGGAGACGGTCCCGTTCATGGTGGAGCGCAAGCTGCTGCTGGTGAGGGATGCCTCGCTGTTTACGGCGGGCAAAGAGAATGCGAAAATTGAGCACCGGGTAGAGCTGTTAAGTGAATACATTCAGGCTCCGGCCGATTTTAGCGTAATTGTATTTCTGGTCAATAATGACAAGCTGGATGAACGAAAAAAGATCGTCAAAGCAGCCAAAGCGGCCGGAACGGTACTGGCTTTTAATCCGCTGGGTGCAGAAGAGCTGTTGCGCTGGGTGGAAAAAGGATTCAAAGACCGTGGCTGCACTGTAGCCCCGGGAACCGCCGAGGCACTTTTAGCAAGCGCCGGCACAGGGCTGCAGGGCCTGTCCGCCGAGATGGACAAGCTGTGTCTGTTCGCCGGAGCCGGCGGTACTGTGGACGCCGCAGCTGTGGAGAGTCTTGTGCACCGGGGAACTGAGCAGAATGTGTTCACACTGGTGGAAGATATAGCGAACCTGCGCCTGGATAAGGCGCTCAATACGCTTTATGAGCTGCTGAAGCAACGCGAGGAGCCGATTAAGATTGCCGCGCTGATCGCCCGGCAGTTCCGGATCATCCTGCAGGTTAAGGATCTGTCTGCACTCAGCTATTCACAGGGCCAGATTGCCTCTCAAGTCGGATTGCATCCGTATGCCGTTAAGCTGGCAGGAGAACAGGCCCGCAAGTTTGAGAGCCAGCGGCTGCGGCAAATTCTGAGTATCCTGGCGGATCTGGATTATCAGATGAAGACAGGTGCCATCGACAAGGTGCTGGGGCTGGAGATGTTTATGCTGCGTCTGGGCGCTAGTGCCCCGGGTGCGTAATAGTCCAATATTTATACAGCAGCAAAACTGCCCCCGATGCAGCATCGGGGGCAGTTTTACAAGCTAATGGTCAAAAACCGATTTACAGATTCGTCAGAAGAAGGGCGATAATAGCCAGAAAAGCAGGGAGGCCTTGGACTAACAGAATGGATCTCTTGGCCGTCATACCGCCATAGACCGCTGCAACTCCGACACAGATTAGAAAAAACAGCTGAAGCTGAAATCCGAACGTGTCGTTCGGATGGAGTAAGCCCCACACCAGACCGGCGGCCAGAAAACCATTGTACAGACCTTGGTTGGCTGCGAGAGATTTCGTGTCCTGCGCGAACTCCTTGGTGGTTCCGAACGCCTTCTGCGCTCTGGGGGTAGTCCACATAAACATCTCCAAGGCTAAAATGTACACATGCTCCAACGCTACTAGCGCTACAAGTATAGTACTCAAAATCATCATCTTAATTCCCTCTTTTGTGTTGGATTAGGCGGGATAGCCTCCGCCGGGCGGCGGCCAGGCCCCGTGTAGACGGCGAAGCAAAACAATTTCTCCTAAATGGTAGGAATTATGTGAGGCGATATTACGTAAAATTCCGCCTTTGGTCTCCCCTGGGAAACCGGGGAGCGGTTCGTCCAGCTGTACGGTCCGGGCAAAAGCAACAGCCTTCTCCACGCCTTGCAGCAGATGCCTCACGGTGTCCTGCCATTCTGCCTCGTCTCCCGGGGCTTGCTCCTCAGGCCAGCTCTCCATTACACTTCCTGGCGCTTGCGGTTTACCCCCCTCCAGGAAGGTCAGCATGAAATCCTGCCAATAGCTCATATGCTTCATTAATTGGTAAATGCTGTACGGAATCCCTTCCGTAGTTTGTCCGGCGAGCTCGGGTGTAATATCCGGCAAAGCTCTGGCAATCGGAATATGTCCGCGTTCTCCAATTAACGATTTCACAAGAGCCTGACCAAAAGCAGAATTGGATTCGGACATCATGAAGCTCCTTTCTTAATTTAATATTAGCGTTCAAATTATATTTTACAAAATCTAATTTCGCAAAAGTAAATATACCTAATTTCAGAAATTTTGTCAATTGCCCGGGTCTGTCTTTGGGCGAGGGGTACAAAAAAAGAGCCTGCCCTGGACGCTTATTCAGCGCAGGACAGGCTCTTCTTATTCTAATGGGAACAAAAAAACCTAACCGTATGCAGCATAGCGGTCAGGTTCTTATAGTGCTCATTATGAATGTCGCCCTTGGCTTAGGCTTGAGCCTTAAGAGCGTTCAATTTCTTCGCCAAGCGGGATTTTTTGCGGGCAGCCGCATTTTTATGAACCAGACCTTTAGTTACGGCCTTGTCCAGCTTTTTGGAAGCAGCTTGGAAAGCAGCATGAGCAGTTTCAACTTCCGTTCCTGTCAGTGCTACATCAGCAGTTTTCACAGCTGTACGAAGCGCGGATTTCTGGGAAGCGTTCAGTGCACGGCGTTTTTCGGTCGTCTTGACGCGTTTAACCGCGGATTTGATATTTGGCATTGCATTCACCTCCTGAAAGACATTCGAAATCATTAATCAAATGATTCACAACTTAAAATAGTTTAGCATGACCGGTAGTAAAATGCAACACTAAATACTATTGAAAAAGCCCCCGCTTCCTCAGGTGAACTCCCGGAGATAAGGCCCGGCGCTCTATCTTTTCGCATGTTCATGGATGAAATTTTTTTGAGCTGCAATTATATATCCGTCCCGTTTGTATAAACAATGCACTTCTCTCGCACACTACTGGACAAAAAGAAGTTCATTCAAGGATGCGTAGGCTCACAAAACTTAAGCATATGCTTCCGAAGCGAGTTTTGCTCGGAGATATTTCAAGGATGCATAGGCTCACAAAACTTTTAGGAGGCTGAACTAGCGATGGAACTGGATCTTCAGCTGTATTCGGTACGCACGGACCTGGCGGTAGAGGCGAAGGAAATGGCCCAAGGACCGCTCAAAACGCCGATTCCCGGTGTGAACGAAGAGGTGGAAGAAGCGGATGGGATCAAGGTTACGCGGCTTGGCGTGGCGAATAACGCCGGCTCTCAGGCCATTGGGCGCGCGATCGGAAACTATGTAACCCTGGAGGTTCCGGCGTTGCGCGGCGGAGATACCGGTCTCCAGCAGAAGGTGTCCGTCGTGTTTGCCCGTGAATTCGAGCAGTTTATGAACAGAATCGGCATCAATAAAAATTCCTCGGTGCTGATCGTCGGCCTCGGGAACTGGAATGTGACTCCTGATTCGCTGGGTCCGCTGGTTGTGGAGAATGCACTGATTACGCGGCAATTTTACGAGCTGGTTCCTGATCAGGTGTCTCCAGGGTACCGTAATGTCAGCGCCATTGCTCCGGGTGTGCTTGGTCTTACCGGGATTGAATCCAGTGAAGTCGTTCAGGGCATTGTGGACCGTACCAAACCGGATGTGATCATCGCGATTGATGCGCTGGCTTCCCGTTCGCTGGAGCGGATCAATACCACGATTCAAATCGCCGACATCGGGATTCATCCCGGATCAGGCATCGGCAACAAGCGCCGGGGATTGACAAAGGAAATTCTTGGGGTCCCGTGTATAGCCATCGGTGTGCCTACCGTTTGTTATGCTTCTACGATCGTCAACAATGTGCTAGAAATGATGAAGAATCATTTTGGTCAGATGGGGGACGGCAAGGCGCATACGAAAGAGATCATGGGCATGCTGGATGATATCTCCGAGCAGGAACGCCTGCAGCTGGTGAAGGAAGTGCTTGAGCCGCTGGGTCATGATCTGATCGTTACACCCAAGGAGATCGATGAATTTATTGAGGAAATCGCCAACATTGTAGCCAGCGGACTGAACGCTGCACTGCATGACGCGGTTGATCCGGGGAATGTCGGCGCATATACCCATTAATCCGCTATAAATGAATGGCCCGTACAAGCTGCCTTAGTGGCATTTGCTTATACGGGCTTTTTTTAGCTGCCGGTTTTTCTGCTCATTCACTGACTCTCTCTTCTTGTCTCTTTTTTCGGTTCTAGTATTCCTTCCCTGCTCATAGATTTGAAGTATAAGAGATTACAGAGGGCTGGAGGAGGACATAACAATAATGAACAGAAAATGGTTTCAGCTATGGAATATCGGCAGACTGCGGGGAAAAGTGCTGGACGTTCTGTCGCTGGGAAAAACGATGCTGCTGCTGGCCGGAGGCTCACTTGTATTTTTTATGCTGCTTGGAGCTGGCGGTTTGGCCGGACAAAAGCTGAATTCTTCCCCTGTTCCTTCTATGAAAGGACTGGCCGCTTCACTATCAAGCGGATTTTTCATGGAGCTGCTGGGGATGGAGGTTCCGCATTTGCCGAAGGGCGAAGAGCCCTCTGCCTTCTCTGGCTCCAAGGTAACTTCGTTTGTGTTCCGGATGCTGACCAGCGTCGATCCCGGCAATCCCAAGAGCCTGCTCTCGCGTGAGGTGCCGGGGCTTGCGGCAGATGATCCTTTTTTGCTGCGGGAAGGCTCGGGAGGAACAGCAGGCGCACCCGCCGACTATCATCCGGGCACGGATGAGCTGGGAGCAGGCGAAGATCCGCAGCCGGGTACTGGAACGGATCCGGGATCATCCGGAAATGATCCTTCAGCGGGTGAAGGTACGGACAAGCCTGCGGATGATCCTGCTGCACAGCCGCAGCCTACAACTGCACCGGATGCCGGCACTGCCGGAGAACAAGGCGGCAACGGCAGCGCTGGTGAAGACAGCGGCACTGGGCAGGATACTTCGGTCAAACGCATCCTTATCTACCATTCGCATCCCCGTGAAGCATATAATCCGCTGCTGGGAGCGGAGAGTGATAATCCCAGCTCCAGCGCGCCTTCCAAGAATGTAATGCTGGTAGGCTCCTATATCGCCGACAGACTGGAAAAACGCGGGATTGGCACGGTGCATGCGCAAGAGGATTACGCGACAGAAGTGCCGGATTACAACTGGAACTTTTCCTATAAATATTCCCGGATCACCATTAAAGCGGCAATGGCTGCCAATCAGGAAATGACTGAACTGATCGATATTCACCGCGACTCGCAGCGGCATGGCAAAACAACTGCAGTCATTCATGGGGAAAGCTACGCACAGGTCTATTTTATCCTGGGTCATGCCAACAAAGACTGGAAGAAGAATGAAGCCTTCGCCAATTCGATTCATCAGGTGCTGGAGAAGAGTTATCCGGGACTGTCACGCGGCATCTGGGGCAAATCTTCCGGTAATGGTAATAACGGGGAATACAATCAGACCCTTTCCCCGAGCAGCGTATTAATAGAAGTGGGCGGAATCGACAATTCTGCTGAAGAGCTGAAACGGACGGCGGATGTGCTGGCCGATGCGATTGCGGAGGTGTACTGGAACAGTCATGATGCTGAAAAAGCGGCTGCCCCCGAAAAAAGCGCTGCCGGTACACAGGAGAGCAGTGGTCAGGCGGACTAGAAGCAGACAATAATACAGCTGATAAAGGAGGAGTCAACATGTCGCGTTTCGGCAAGAAGCTGGTTATGGTCGGCATATGGGCGGGCATCGGCATATTGGTGGGCATGCAGTTCGGCAGCAGCGGCGGAACCAGAACCTCTACGGTGCTGCCGGGCTGGAACGGGGCAACCGGGGTGGCGCAGACGGGCCAAGCACCGCAAACGCCGGATACGGGA
>NZ_LN831198.1:4105812-4139690 GCF_001368795.1 Paenibacillus ihuae | reverse complement strand
ATTATTGCACATATAGACCATGGTAAATCGACATTGGCCGACCGTATTCTGGAGTATACAGGCGCACTAAGCTCGCGCGAAATGCAGGAGCAGGTGCTTGACCAGATGGATCTGGAGCGAGAACGCGGGATCACTATTAAGCTGCAGGCCGTACGTCTCACTTACCGTGCTGACGATGGGCAGGATTATTTGCTGAACCTGATCGACACACCGGGACATGTCGATTTCACTTATGAGGTCTCCCGTAGCCTTGCGGCCTGTGAAGGCGCATTGCTGGTAGTAGACGCTGCACAGGGAATTGAAGCGCAGACGCTGGCTAACGTATACCTGGCGCTGGACAACAACCTGGAAATTCTGCCGGTCATCAACAAAATCGATCTGCCAAGCGCTGACCCGGAACGGGTGAAGCAGGAGATCGAGGATGTGATCGGACTTGATACCAGCGAAGCAGTGCTTGCTTCTGCCAAAGCGGGCATTGGTATTAAGGAAATTCTGGAGCAGGTGGTTAAGCAGGTTCCTGCACCAACCGGCAATTCCGAAGAGCCGCTAAAAGCGCTGATTTTTGACTCCCACTATGATCCGTACAAAGGCGTTATCGTCTATGTCCGGGTAATGGACGGAAGTATCCGCGCCGGTTCGAAGATTAAGATGATGGCAACCGAGAAAGTATTCGATGTTATTGAAGTCGGTGCCTTCATGCCGCGTATGACCATTGTCGACGAACTGAATATCGGTGATGTCGGCTTTATCGTAGCCGGAATCAAGCATGTCGGTGATACCCGTGTCGGGGATACGGTGACGGATGCGAAGAATCCGACACCGGAGCCGCTGCCGGGTTACCGTAAGATCAATCCGATGGTTTATTGCGGCCTGTATCCGATCGAAACCTCTGATTATAACGACCTGCGTGAAGCGCTGGAGAAGCTGCAGCTGAATGATGCTTCGCTAAGCTTCGAGCCTGAGAGCTCAAGTGCGCTCGGCTTCGGCTTCCGCTGCGGATTCCTTGGCCTGCTGCACATGGAAATTATTCAGGAGCGGATTGAGCGCGAGTTCAACCTGCCGCTGATTACAACTGCGCCAAGCGTTATCTACCGCATTATGCTGACCAACGGAGAGATGCTGACCATCGACAACCCGTCGCATTATCCGGAAATCGGAACCATTGATTATGTGGAAGAGCCTTACGTCAAAGCCGGGGTCATTGTCCCTAACGATTACGTAGGCACCGTCATGGAGCTGTGCCAGAATAAACGCGGCGAATTCGTCAATATGGAATATCTCGATTCCAACCGGGTAACGATTACTTATCAGATTCCGCTCTCGGAAATTGTATATGACTTCTTCGACCAGCTGAAATCAGGTACGAAGGGCTATGCTTCCTTCGACTATGAAATCTCCGGCTACCGCCAGTCCAATCTGGTGAAGATGGATATTCTCCTGAACGGCGAGCAGGTCGATGCCCTCTCGTTCATCGTTCACCGCGACCGTGCCTATAACCGTGGACGGATCATCTGTGAGAAGCTGCGCGGCATTATTCCTCGTCAAATGTTCGAGGTGCCGATTCAGGCTTCTGTCGGAACCAAGGTTGTTGCACGTGAGACCGTTAAGGCCATGCGCAAGAACGTACTCGCCAAATGCTACGGCGGTGACATTTCGCGTAAGCGGAAGCTGCTGGAGAAGCAGAAGGAAGGTAAGAAGCGCATGAAGCAGGTCGGCAGCGTTGAGGTGCCGCAGGAAGCGTTCATGGCGGTTCTGAAGATCGACGAGTAAATTTGTCCTTAGTAGCAGTGCGCAGCACTGTTCCTGACGTGTGTAACTGATCTGCAAGGGAAGCCCTACGGCTTCCCTTTTCTGACTTTTTGGATCAATGACTGCGCCGCTGCCCGGCGCTGAATATTAGATAAAGGAGACTGCTATGACAACTCAATTAAGTGGCCGTCCCCCTGAGGCCGTATATATTCATATCCCGTTTTGTACGAATAAGTGCTTTTATTGTGATTTTAACTCCTATGTACTGAAGGATCAGCCGGTGATGGATTATCTGCACGCGCTTGACCGGGAGATGGAACTGACTGTGAAAGAGACCCCTCCAGGAGTGATTAAGAGCATCTTTGTCGGCGGCGGAACACCAACCGTGCTGAAGCCGGATGAAATGGCCTTTTTCCTGAACTCGGTGCGCAAGCATTTCCCGCAGTGGGATGACAATATCGAGTTCTCGATGGAGGCCAATCCCGGTACGACAGATATAGATAAGCTGACAGTGATGAAGGAAGGCGGCGTTAACCGGGTAAGCTTTGGCGTGCAGGCTTTCCAGAATGAGCTGCTGACCGGCATCGGGCGGATTCATAATGTGGACGACGTCTACCGCAGTCTGGAGAATGCCCGCAGTGTTGGGCTGCATAACCTGTCGGTCGATCTTATGTTCGGGCTGCCTAACCAGACCGTGGGTATGCTGAAAGAGAGCATCCGCAAGGCGCTGGAGCTGGACCTGCCGCATTATTCGATCTACAGCCTGAAGGTGGAGGAGAATACGCTTTTCCACACGTTGTTTAACAAAAATAAGCTTCCGCTGCCAAGTGAAGAGGATGAGCTGGAGATGTACCTGCTGCTGATGTCCACTATGGAGGCAGCCGGCTATACCCAATACGAAATCAGCAACTTTGCCAAACCGGGCATGGAGAGCCGCCACAATATTACGTACTGGCGGAATATGGATTATTACGGCCTTGGCGCGGGGGCGCACGGATACGTCAAACGCCAGCGGCATATGAATATTAAAGGCGTTAACCCGTATGTTGAAGCTTCACGCAGCGGCCTGCCGCGTCTGGACTCTTTCGAGATCTCCGAGCAGGAGGCCATGGAGGATTTCATGATGGTTGGTCTGCGGATGCGTGAAGGGGTATCGGATAATGCATTCCAGGCGCAGTTCGGTAAAACGATGGAGGAGATTTTCGGAGTTTCGCTGCATAAGATGCTGCATGCAGGGCTACTGGAGCATGACGGTGACACCTACCGGCTGAGCAAGCAGGGAATCCTGTTTGGCAATGATGTTTTCGGCGAATTTGTCGGTGCTTTGACAGAGGTTTAATTTTAAAATATCTCTTGAATTGTAATTCACTCTGTTGTATATTTATTCATATTAACAACGAGGGGTGAGTCAAAGTGCTTGTCAAGACGGAAATGATCCGCCAGTCGGCGGCTCCTACGGGAGATCACAAGGTAATATGCAGAAATGCTACGGTGGAGGATGTTGAACCGCTGTATTTAATGATAGAGGAATACGCCCAGCGTGGTATTATGCTGCCCCGTTCCAGGCAAGCACTGACCCGCCAGATTGATCAGTTTGTCATAGCTGAAATCGGTGGCAGGTTTGTAGGCTGCGGATCGCTGTTCAGACTGGGCAATGATCTCGTTGAAGTCCGTTCCATCGGTTTGCGTGATGAAGGCAAGGGCAAGGGTGTAGGCTCCATGATTCTGGAGATGCTCACAGAAGAAGCTAGACGCCAGGGTATTCCGAAGATTATGGCACTGACCTATGCAGTTGATTTTTTCCTCAGAAACGGGTTCACCGTGGTCGAGAAGGAAATCTTCCCGGAGAAGGTATGGACTGATTGCGTGAACTGCAAGAAGCAGCATGCCTGCGATGAAATCGCTGTGCTGAAGAGATTGAATTAAACGGAGCGGATTGGCTTCGTTATCTATAGTACAAGAAACCACTATTCATCCGGGGCGCGGGTTCCGGGAGAATAGTGGTTTTTTAATCCGTCACTTACTCGGTATAGATCAGCTTGCGCTGCTGCTCTACAAGTGCTGCAAGTTCCGGCGTAGCATACGCAGGAGGGTTGAAGGAGGGGGACAGCGTATTATAGACGATTGTCATCGTGGACCCGTCCTTCATTTCGATTTCAAGCCAGTAGTTGTCTCCGACCCAGCCTTTGGTCTGTTTGTATAGTTCCTGGAACGGAATATACTGCAGCTTGGGAAACTCCCTAATAAATATCTCGGCAGCCTCCGGCGTGAAGTCCTTCAGGTGAGTGGTCCCGTCCATTCCGCTGATGAAGCGGACAGTCTTAATTTTACCGGCAACATCTAACATATCATTAAGTGTCTTTGCAGCAGGATTGCTGTGGGCTTCATACAGCCTGTCCCCCGCCCATAGCCTGGCGGATGCCTTATAGCCGGTCACTTCATACAGCTTCGTGCCGACATCCAGGAGAGTAGAGTCTCCATCCTGCATGACCGTACGCGGGCATTTATGGTCTGCCGTAGTGTAAGTGATCTCCCCTACAGGTTTGCCTTTCTTAAGGCCAGTAAGCGGAGTATCCCAATTCTCATCATAGACAATTCCGTTCCACTGAAACACTGAAGCATATTCCGATTCCCCGAAGGAACATTCATACTGCCCGGCAGCGCCCCGTAGAACAATCCAAACACCGCTGGCCAAGAGCAGCACAGCTGCAAGTACCGCTAACATGGAATACCGTTTTAGATTCATGCAGTTTATCCGCCCCCTTTTGATATTCAGACGTAAATTAGGAATGGAGGTTGCGGAATGATTTCCGGAATATGGATTTTTTTATAGAAAAATATGTAATTTAGAGTCCGGACGGACCCTGGCTTATGCACCAGAAGAGACGATACAGCCGGATGAGAACAATGATCTGAATCAGATTAAGGAGAATATGCATGAGGTTCAGACAAAAAGCTGCAATGATAACGCACTCAAGGAGCCGAACTGACTTGACAATGCCAAGGTCAGTTTGGTATTTTTGTATTAGTGGTTAGCACTCATCTCGACAGAGTGCTAACGAATCGGAGCCACAGCCGATAGGAGGGAATTACATGTTAACTGAACGCCAGAGAATGATACTTAACGCTATCGTAGATGATTATATTTCTTCCGCTGAGCCGGTAGGCTCGCGCAGCATCTCCAAACGGGGCGATGTGGGCTACAGTCCGGCAACGATCCGCAACGAAATGGCCGATCTGGAGGAGCTAGGGTATCTGGAGCAGCCTCATACATCGGCGGGAAGAATTCCGTCCCATAAAGGCTACCGCTATTATGTGGATCATCTGGTACCGTGGAATTCCGCCGAGTCGGCAGAGATGGGCACGATCCGCGCTTTTTTCGCCGAGAAGCTGAACGCTACAGAGCAGGTTATCCAGCATGCGGCAATGATTCTTTCCAATATGACGAATTACACTTCCATCCTACTCGGACCGGAGGTTTTTCATACTTCATTGCGCCATTTTCAGCTGCTTCCGCTCGACGGCAATAATGCCGTAGCGATTATTGTTACCAGCACCGGGCAGGTAGAGAACCGTACGGTTCAGATTCCGCCGGAGATTTCCCTTTCCGAAATGGAGAAGGTGGTTAATCTGCTTAACAGCAAGCTGGTGAACGTCCCGCTCTATAAGCTGAAGAGCCAGCTCTATTCCGAGCTGGGCGAGGAAATGCAGCGTCACATCTCCCACTATGAAGAATTAATGCAGGTGCTGGACACGGCGCTGGAAAGCGATCATGAACAGCGCATCTATCTCAGCGGAGCGACCAATATGCTGACCCAGCCGGAGTTCAAGGACGTCGACAAGGTCAAGACCATTCTCGATCTGCTGGAAGAAACGCCGACCCTGCTAAAAATGCTCGCCCCCGCCTCCGGCGGAACCGGTATACAGGTGCGCATCGGAACGGAGAATAAGCATGAGGCCTTTGCCAACTGCAGCCTGATTACAGCCACATATTCACTGGACGGTAAGGCGCTGGGTAGTATAGGCATCCTGGGACCGACCCGGATGGAATACGCGCGCGTGATGGGCATACTGGGGATTATCTCCCGGGATTTGACAGCGATGCTGGCACACTGGTATAAGTGAACAGAGTGTAAATGATTTTCGTGAATGATTTGAAGGAGGTGAAGACAACTTGAAAGAGGAACAGGTTCAAGATTCGAATGAGATGAATGATGAAGCTATAAACGAAACTCAGGCGGCTGATGAGGCAGAAGCCGTACAGGAGAACGACGCGGCCTTCGAGGAGGCTTCAGGCGGTGAAGCCGCTAAGCGCCTCCAGGAGCTGGCTGAGGAGGCTCAGGCCCGTGCGCTGCGCGTGCAGGCTGATTTCGACAACTTCCGCCGCCGTACCCAGAAGGAGAAGGAAGAGCTGGCCCAGTACGCCACCTCCAAGCTCGTAGGCGAGCTGCTGTCCGTACTTGATAATTTTGAGCGTGCGCTGGTAACTGCTCCGGGTAATGCAGAATCCGAAGCCTTCACCAAAGGCATCAATATGATTTTCCGCCAGCTTGAAGGGGTACTGAAGTCAGAAGGACTTACAGCAATGGAAACGGTAGGACAGCCCTTTAACCCTGAATATCATCAGGCGATTATGCAGGTGGAGAGCGAGGAGTACGAAGAAGGTATCGTAACGGAAGAGGTCCAGAAGGGCTATCTTCTGAAAGATAAGGTTCTTCGTCCGGCCATGGTCAAAGTCAGCATGTAGTCTGTCTATATACCTAAGGTATCACCTGCCTGCTATGATACGGTCTGCCGGATGTTCCGGCCGTACAGTCATGTGCGGGTACCTTTTAAGCATTTGTGTTCATTATGCAACTATTGATCATTCCGCAGGAGCCTAAGCTCCATAATATTTTTGAGGAGGCACATTACAGTGAGTAAAGTTATCGGGATTGACCTTGGAACCACCAACTCTTGCGTTGCCGTTATGGAAGGCGGGGAAGCCGTCGTTATTCCAAATCCGGAAGGCGCGCGCACAACCCCATCGGTTGTAGGCTTTAAGAAGGACGGCGAGCGTATCGTCGGCGAAACAGCGAAACGCCAGGCTATTACGAACCCTGACCGCACAATCGCTTCAATCAAACGCCACATGGGCACGAACCACAAAGAAAGCATTGACGGCAAGGATTACTCTGCACAAGAGATCTCGGCTATGATTCTGCAAAAGCTGAAATCCGATGCCGAAGCATACCTGGGACAGACTGTTACCCAAGCCGTTATTACCGTTCCAGCATATTTTAATGACAGCCAGCGTCAAGCTACCAAGGATGCCGGTAAAATCGCGGGCCTTGAAGTTCTGCGTATCGTAAACGAGCCAACCGCAGCAGCGCTTGCCTATGGTCTGGAGAAATCCGAAGATCAAACAATCCTCGTCTATGACTTGGGCGGCGGGACCTTCGACGTATCGATTCTTGAACTGGGCGACGGCTTCTTCGAAGTAAAAGCTACCAGCGGTGACAACCGCCTTGGCGGTGACGACTTTGACCAGGTAGTTATGGATTTCCTCGTAGCTGAATTCAAGAAAGAGCAAGGCATTGACCTGAGCAAGGATAAAGCTGCTGTACAGCGTCTGAAGGATGCAGCGGAAAAAGCGAAAAAAGAGCTGTCCGGCGTACTGACAACTACTGTATCGCTTCCGTTCATCACTGTGGTTGACGGCGTGCCTCAGCACCTTGAAATCAACCTGACCCGTGCGAAATTCGATGAGCTGACTGCAGGTCTCGTAGAGCGTACGCTCGGACCTACACGTCAAGCCCTGAGTGATGCTGGCATGACTCCGGCTGACCTTAACCGGATCGTACTGGTAGGCGGATCTACACGTATCCCTGCCGTACAGGATGCCATCAAGAAGCTTACAGGCAAAGAACCGCACAAAGGCGTTAACCCGGATGAAGTGGTAGCCCTGGGTGCTGCTGTTCAAGCGGGTGTATTGACCGGTGATGTTAAAGACGTCGTACTGCTCGACGTAACTCCGTTGTCCCTGGGTATTGAAACTGCGGGCGGCGTGTTCACGAAGATGATCGAACGCAACACTACAATCCCAACAAGCAAATCCCAGGTCTTCTCGACCTTCGCCGACAACCAGCCGAGCGTTGAAATTCACGTGCTGCAGGGTGAGCGCCAAATGGCGAACGGCAACAAAACACTGGGCCGCTTCATGCTGAACGAGATTCCGCCGGCACCGCGCGGTGTACCGCAAATCGAGGTTACTTTTGACATCGATGCCAACGGTATCGTAAATGTATCTGCAACAGACAAAGGCACGAACAAGAGCCAGAAGATCACGATCACTTCTTCCAGTGGCTTAAGCGATGCCGAAGTTGAACAAATGATGAAGGATGCCGAGCTGCACGCTGAGGAAGACCGCAAGCGTAAAGAACTGGTTGAAGCGAAAAACAATGCTGACCAGCTCGTGTATTCTACAGATAAAGTAATCAAAGACCTCGGCGACAAAGTGGATGCTTCCGAAATCGAGAAGGCAAACGCTGCTAAGGACAAAGTAAAAGCGGCACTGGAAACTGACAACATGGAAGAAATCAACGCAGCTACAGAAGCGCTGACTGAGATTGTACAGCAGTTGTCCGTGAAGCTGTATGAACAGGCTGCACAGGCTGAACAAGGCGCTGAAGGCGCTCCGGAAGGCGCTAAGAAGGACAATGTTGTTGATGCAGACTATGAGGTTGTTGACGACGAGAAGAATCAAGGGTAACCTTAAACGATAAACACTATTGTGGAAGAGAGGGAAGGTCAAACCGGGGCATCCCGTGTTTTGACTTTCCCTTTAAATTGTCAAGAATGATCAGTATGGATGTACGGAGGTGAAAGCAGTGGCAGAGAAACGCGATTATTATGAGGTTCTGGGCCTCGGAAGAGATGCATCAGACGATGAAGTGAAGAAAGCATACCGCAAGCTGGCGCGCCAGTATCATCCGGACGTCAACAAAGCCAGCGATGCTGAAGCCAAGTTCAAGGAAGTGAAGGAAGCTTACGACGTGCTGAGTGACGGCCAAGCGCGGGCCCGTTATGACCAGTACGGTCATATCGATCCTAATCAAGGTATGGGGGGCGGCTTTGGCGGGGGCGGAGATTTCGGCGGACTCGGTGATATCTTCGACATGTTCTTTGGCGGAGGCGGCGGACGCCGCGATCCGAACGCCCCGCAGCGCGGCGGCGATTTGCAGTACACGATGACCATTGAATTCAAGGAAGCGGTATTCGGCAAGGAGACCGACATTACCATTCCCCGGACGGAAGCCTGCGATACCTGCTTCGGCTCCGGAGCTAAACCGGGCACCAAACCGGAGACTTGTTCTGTCTGCCATGGCAGCGGCCAGCAGGAATTCGTGCAGAATACTCCGCTTGGACAAATGCGTAACCGCCGTCCCTGCTCCCATTGCAGCGGCACAGGTAAGATCATCAAGGAAAAATGTACGACCTGCGCAGGTCAGGGTAAGGTTAAGAAACAGCGCAAGATTCATGTGCGCATTCCTGCCGGTGTCGATGACGGTGCACAGCTGCGCATGACCGGCGAAGGTGAAGGCGGCACACGCGGCGGCCCGGCCGGAGATCTGTACATCGTGATCCGTGTGAAGAGCCATGATTTCTTCGTGCGCGAGAACGACGATATTATGTGCGAGGTTCCGCTGACATTCGCCCAGGCAGCGCTTGGTGATGAAATCGAAATTCCTACCTTAACTGAAAAAGTAAAGCTCAAGATTCCGGCCGGAACACAGACCGGCACCTTCTTCCGCCTCAAAGGCAAAGGTGTTCCGCACTTGCGCGGCAACGGAACAGGGGATCAGCATGTGCGGGTCATTGTAGTGACTCCAAGCAAGCTTAGCGATGAGCAAAAGGACCTGCTGCGCCAGTTCGCTTCCTACAATGGAGAGAACACGCATGAGCAGGAGCAATCTTTCTTTGACCGTGTGAAGCGTGCCTTCCGTGGTGATTGAGTATCTCTTCATCAAGCATTTCAAGTGAATTCATAAGAAGACAGATCAAACCCCCAATTTCGTATCACTAAACGGAATTGGGGGTTTTAATGCTGTATGTAGTAGGTTGAAAAAAGGACCGCACATGGCTGTTAAACCATGCACGGTCCTGGGACAAGCATCACTGCTCAGTTCCGGCCTCCGGGGAGACCGGAACTGACAGGGACTTATAACTATTCGATCAGACCAATCTTGCTCAGCAGTTGATACAGCGCGGCAGCAGCCGTTTCACGGGTTGCCGGAGCGACCGGGTTAAAGCTGGTTCCCTGGTCGCTGCTGATGATGCCGGCAGCAGACAGGGATTGCAGGCTGTCCTTCGCATAGGCAGCTACTTTGGCACTGTCTGTGTAGGTCGTGAAGGAAGGGTTCGCACTCTTCAGTTCGGTTCCGGTCAATTTTAGGGCTCTGTCCAGAATAACAACCAGCTCTTGGCGGGTTACATTTTGGGTTGGAGCAAATTTACCGTTGCCGATGCCCAGAATCAGGCCGGCTTTGGAAGCCGCAGCTACGTCAGCAGCGTACCAGTCTGTTGCTTTCACATCAGAGAAGGTAACTTTGGCATCCGTACGCAGACCGAGTGCGCGGGTCAAGAGCGCTGTAAACTCAGCACGGGTCAGGTTATTCTTCGGCGAGAAGGTCGCCCCCGATGTACCCTGGATGATCAGCTTGTTAGCCAGCGCCTGGATGGCGTCAGCAGATTTCGAAGAAGCGATATCCGTAAAGGCTGCTGCTGGTTTACTTACGGCAGCATAAGTCGAGAAGCCTGGGCGGTTTACAGTAACAAGAGTTGTTCCGTCTGTCTGAGACTTGAACACGGAAGCAACCGGAGTTACTACTCCCTTCTCTTCGAAGAGCACGCCGGCAGTTTTCGGCTGAATCGTGCCTGGAACTGTAAAGGATCTCTTAATGAATACATTGCTTGGTGTGTTCAAATAGGTGCTGCTGGTAGCGGTAGTCCAAGAAGCTTCAAAAGAAACCGGAGTTCCGATTACCGTAGAACCAGGTACGCTGGTAGTCAATTTGCTTGCGGCTTCAGGTGCCTGCTTGATGTCCAGCTTGAAGCTTTCACCTGCAGGAGCAGATTTCAGCAAGGATACCGGCAGGGAAACTGCAGATCCGCCAATACTGATTACAACGGAACTGTCGGCATGGATACCGGCCAGCAGTTTCACTTGGTCCGCAGTCAGGCTCAGTACAGCTGCCTTGTCAGTGATTGCGGCCACGGAGATCACGACAGCGGTCTTGGAAGCTGTGGCTTTAGCCAGAGCAGTCTTCAGATCATTGTCGGTCACAGTTACTGTGGTAACACCATCTTTGGAAGCTGTCGACGGAGTCAAGGATACTTGCTCAGCTCCTTCTTCTACTAGCGCTGCTGCAGCAGCAGGAACAGTTGGCGCGGTTGGTGTGACTGCACCGCCACCACCGCCGCCACCAGTGCTTCCGCCATTTGGTTGCGCACCATTAACGAAGCGGAATGAGGTATAGGCGGTATAGAATTCTACATCTTCATCGTATTGATCAATCTTGATCGGGAGCTTAGTGTTATCTTCTGCATTAATTCCTATAACTTGAAGCTTGTAAACCCCTTCTGTCAAATTAGCTACAGCTGGTTTACCGTTCTCATCGAGAATTGGGTCTCCATTGCTGTCATACGGGTGATAAGTGGCTCCGATGACAGTACTGTACTTGCCAGGGTTGAAGTATTTGTCTGCAGATTCTGTGGCGTAGTATTGGAAGTAACCTTTGGTTACATCATCCAGGCCAACCAGATCCACCTCATAGTAGTTAATATCTTCGGCTTTCAGGTTGTAGGAAAGAAGAGTGCTTGTGTTGTTGTACACAATAGGTGAAACAATTTCAGCTTCTTGAATCCCTGTACCCCAATCTGGCTGTTCTGCTGATTTATCGACGTTGATCGCGAACGGCAGGTGCAGGACTGGCAGACTTTCGTCTTCCGGTACCAGAACGATATTGCCCTGCAGCATTTGCGCTTCAGTATCGGCGGCAACATTCACAGTCAGATTAAAGCTGCTGGCGCTGTAAGCAGAGGCTGTTACTGTAGTCTTATCCAGCTTTGCAGTTACATGCTCAGTATCACCGTAGTTCCAGTCTACAAGTGCAGTGTAAGCTACTTCGCTGCCGCTAATGTTCTTGAGCTGCAGAGCTTTACTTGCAGACGATCCTGGCAATAGTGTTCCAAAGCTTGTGGAAGGATTGTAGTTAATAACACTTTGCGGAACATAGTTTTTATCCAGAATCGAAATCGGTTCGAGTGCCTCGAGCAGCGCTGGTGTCTTAATTGCATTTTCAACATTTGCGCGTCCCGGACCTTGTGCATACAGATCTACAGGATCACCATTATATAAGAGAGTGTCTGCAGTATTAGCCAGCGCAGCCCGAATATCGAACGGTGAATATTCCGGATGTGCCTGCTTGATCAGAAGAGACAGGCCTGCAACATGCGGAGTCGCCATGCTGGTACCGCTGCTGCGGTGGTAAGCCTGAGTATAATCACCGCCATAAGCCGGATAGGTGGACAGTACACCGTCACCAGGAGCCACGATATCAGGTTTGATGCTGAGGCTGCCATCGACACTTGGGCCTAAAGAGGAGAAGTAAGTGATTTCGTCACCAGTAGTCTTTGTAGGATTATAGTTTGTTCCAAAGGTGAAGAAGACAGGCTTGCCGGCGTTTGCTTTTATAGCCCGGGCCAGTTGGCGTCCAGTTGTACCTTTGATATCGAACGTCGGGATGTTGTCGTACCCGTCACCGAGGTTGCTTCCGATGAAATTGTCGCGCCCCGGGATGCTTTCATCCAGGATGGCTTCGTGACTGGAGTTAGCATTACCATTGAAAATGACAACCGCTATAGCACCGCGTGCTTTAGCGTTAGCAATTTTATCAACGAAAGCCAGCTCCCCGCGGGAGACCAGAACGATGGAGCCGCTGATATCCCCTTCTGGATAATCTTCTTCTGCACCCAGATCAGCATATACGACCGGAACAGGATCAGTACCAATAATACTGGCAAAATCAGTTTTCCCAAGTTCGTAAGCCATAACGCGGAAATCCTGATAAGTGGCATAAGTAACTGAGGTTGCAGATCCTGCGATTTCAGTCTCAAACCGGCCAGAGAAGGCTTTAATCGGACTGGTCACGGCACCGACAGAAATGGCCAGCTGCGAAACCGCAGGAGAACCAAGGGAGAAATATCCCGCTTCCCCATTGTTGCCGTTGGCAATTACCGCTACAACACCGGAGAGTACGGCGTTATTGATTGCAATGGAGTCAGGGGAGTTTACATCTTTCTCGGAATCTGAACCAAGCGATAAGTTAATGACATCCATACCGTCTTTCACCGCACGCTCAATACCGTCGATGACCTGGGCGGATGAACCTGAAGATGTACTTGGATCCTTGAGATTCCGTCCCAGTACTTTATACACGTAAAGCTCTGCACCTGGAGCGATACCCTTCTGGGCAACATCGCCTTTTGCGGCATATTGGCCGATAATTGTTCCAGATACATGAGTTCCGTGGGAGGTGCCCCCATAGCCTGTGCCGTAAGGATCTTCTTCAACGGTCAGCGGTTCTTCTTCATAAGGGTCGTTATCATTATAGAAAGAGTCGTATCCGCCTTTATAAGCAGCTGCGATGTCGGGATGTTTATAGTCTATCCCGGTATCGATAACGCCGACCTTCAGTCCTGCTCCGTTAAGGCCTTGTGACCAAGCCCAATCGGCATGAATCTGCTCCAGCGGGGCATTGTCATTTCTGTAAGTAGCTTCAGTCACCGTTTCTTCCGGCAGCGCATACCAGGTGCTGTTCGGATAAATGGAGGCAACGCCGGAGATCTTTGCCAGCTGCGGAATTTCATTGGCTGGAACGGAAACTTCAAAACCGTTAAGCACCGTATCATACTGGTAGTTTACGGTCAGATCGATTCCCAGGTCATCCGCTTTGTCCAGTACTTCTGTCTGCTGGCTTTTGACCGCAGCTTCCGTAGCTGTCTTGGAAAGGGCGGAAATTCCCTGCTTCGCTGCATATTTACCTACTGCTGCAGGCTGGCCGCTCAATTGCACGATAACGCGGACATTGTTTGAGGATTTGGTGTTGATCTGTGGTGAGATAAACGTCTGATTCGAGGTCTGAGTCAAAGAAGTTAATGTTTTACTCGATGATGGCGTCTGCAAGCTGCTGGCGGCAAATGCCGCTCCCGGAATCATGCCTGCTGTCACTCCCAGTGACAAGGCTACGATAGATAGCTTGCGTGGTAGATTAGTCCACTCCAAATGTAATCCCCTCCAGATGTGTGTTATCCTGATTCCAATTTTTCCCGCTGTAGACAGTAGGTCGATTCTCCTTTCTATTAATCTTCTATTTCCATCTAGATTAGTAGGAAAAATATTAAGAAGATTTTACCATTGGTAAAATGTAAAATCTACATAAAAATTATCTGATTTCTAAAGTGCAGATTCTTTTGTGGTGTGAAATATGACATGCGCATGGCTTATTCCAGAGAAAAAACTAGATACAAAGAACTAAATCTTAACTTCATCTCTGTTTTTTAGACATTAAGTAAGATTTTATGACATGGATAACATTTGGATAATTAAATTTTTATGGGTCTAAAGTAACGCTATCTTTATCACTATGTTTAATTTAGGCACAAATTGGCGGGGACTGGTGATAATCCCGAGTCTGGGAATGGGAGAAAGTAAGTTTTGAATATGCAGAAGATGACACAAGGAGCTTTTAAAAATTAGAGCCTACGTATAATCCGGAATGCTTCAATACAAAATAACACTGTGAATTTGCGTTGTGCATTCCAGGCAGAAAGCAGGGATTACCCTTGTCCGAAAAAAACATACTTGCTTATTTTAAAGCTCCCGAAGAAGCAGAAGGCGTCTCCAGGAAGCTTCAGGCGCTTCGTGTAATCGACATGTCCATAGACACCTTCAGTAAGTACCCCGGCAATGCGCAGTACTCGGGAAATAACCCGCTGACTGGGGATATTCCCAGCCTGGCTACCATGACGTTGAACTCCACGATGGACAGCCATTCAGCGGGGATACTGGCGGCAGCAGATTCCAGCGCGAGCGGAATGAGCCACGGAGGAGACGGCGGTCCCACAGGCAGAAATATTTTGCTGACCGTAGTTGTGGATTCCGATTCTTTTGACCAGGCTTTAAAAATCATTGAAGATGCCGGCGGAATGATTTGAAGTTTTGCATCTTAGAACAACACGGAGGCTGATCCCGATATGGATAGAGAAAACTCAAAAATATTCTCCAAAACAGACAAACAAAAAATGCTCTACGAAGCCAAATTAGAGGATGTGGAGTTTTCGGCAGCGGAGGCCGATCAGGATGACCTTGAAGCGCTTGATCGTTCACGTGAGGCCGATAAACGGCAGCTTCATGAAATTTTGAAGAAGGAATAGCTGAGTTAAGATAATGAAGGTTATCTTCAGACACGCCCCACGAACTGTGGGGTTTTTTTGTGCTCTGCCGTGTATAATGAAATGGATATGCAATGCTTGGAGGGAACTGGAATGTACACATTTATAGTATGGGGCGGCCTGGCGCTGCTGGTTGCACTGCTTACTTTTTTGAACCAGAAGCAGGTCTATTCTTCTAAAATAAAGAAGGCTTACCGCGAGCTGCGTGAGCTTACGGAGCGGGTGCGTGACGGCCGCTCTGAAGCTGCTGATCTGGAGAGCTGGGAATCCTCACTTGCGGAGATGGAGAAGCACCCGAATGAGTTTAACAAGCTGGATTACGAAATCGGCCTGCGCCGGGGATTTGTGATGTACCTGGAACGGCATTATCCGCAGGATGGAAGGCTTCCTGATCTGCAGGAGGCGGCAGCACATCAGAAGGATTCGGTGTGGGGGATTAAATTCGGGGATTATGGCCCGAAGAAGTGAAATAGGGTTTGGGGCAATGACGACACAAGAGAGTAATGAGCCGCCAAAGCACCCGGCATCCATCTTTCTGAGGACGCCGGGTGCTTTTGTTCCGGGAGATGGCCGTGAAACGGGCTTTGCCGGTCTGCTTTTTTATACGGTGCAGATCAAGAGGTTTATAGCTATATTTTGGGAAAAGTTGTTTTGTATGTAATCCAAAGCTGCAGTTTTACCGTTAATATAGCATACAAACAAAAATAGCGGCTTGATGATACCGGAAAGTCACAGATCACAAATTAAGTTAGACAGGGAGAAATTACTATGGAGAAGGGTTCAGCCCAAACAGTCACAGATGCGCTGGTTGTCAAAGCTTTAGAGAAAAATCTTGCCCTGATCCGCTTTGATCTGGACCGCAGGGTGGCGTATGTAAATGATGTGTTTGCGGGATCAATGAAATACAAGCCAGAGGAAATGTATGGAATGAACCATCGGGAGCTGTGCTTCCCTGAATTTGCGGATAGTCCCGATTATGAAGTTTTTTGGGACAGTCTGCTTTCCGGGACAAGCTTTCAGGACAAAATTGAACGAATGGATGCAGAGGGGAACAGGGTCTGGCTCGAAGCGACGTATATGCCGATTTTTGATGACGCGAATCAGCAGGTTATCGGTGTAACCAAGGTTGCAACGAATATTACACATAGGCAAATCAACATGAATAATGTGGTGGAAAAGATGCAGCAGATGGCGGACAGTCTGAACCATCGCGCGGAAAAAGGCATTGAACGGAGCCGTGAGCTGCTGCAGAGCATCGACAAAATCGCCGGAGTATCAGACGAAAACTCAGTTACGCTGGTGAATCTGCAAAATAAAGCCGGTGATATTCAGGGGGTGGTACAGACCATCCGTGATATTGCATCACAGACGCATCTGCTGGCACTTAACGCAGCAATCGAGGCGGCGCATGCCGGAGAGTTCGGCCGCGGCTTTGATGTGGTGGCTAAAGAGGTCAGAAAACTGTCAGGTCTAGTACAGGATTCCATTGCCGAGGTTCGGGACAGTGTCAATGCGATTACAGAAGAAATCAGCAGAATGTCAAACGGTCTGGATCAAGTGCAGAGCAATGTAGATGAAGGACAGCGGCAGATAGACACAGCTCTGAAGGAGTTTACCGGAATTGCGGTTTCCGCCCAGGAACTGGATACCCAAGCACGGGAAGTACTTAATATTATCTGACCTGAACCGGCAGTTGATGATTCGGAGCATAAGTACATGGTTCCGGAAGAAGAGAGCCGTTCACATTCTACATGTGGCGGCCCTTTTGCGTATTGGTCGCTATGGGTTATTCATATCAGTTCCCACCTCATTTACGCCATACTGCGGTGCGCCATCTGCATTTCAAGGATCAGAATCTGCATTTTAACCCAAGAGTGTTCATCTCCTCTTCAATAATTGTTGTATACTGATGGAATATAAAGCTAGGAGAAATGCAGTAAAGCGAGGTGTCATGGATGTATAGGGTGGCGATATGCGATGATGAGGAGATTCAAAGAGAGCTGGTTAAAAGTATACTCATTGCCTTATCTATCAAAACAAATGTAGAGTTCGATATCGAGCTGTTCAGCTCAGGAGAGCAATTACTGTCCCACTATGAGCGTAATGAAGCCCCCTTCCATATTCTTATTCTGGATGTAGAGATGGGGGAGATGAATGGGATTCAGACCGCCCGAAAGCTCAGGAGCTTGAATCACCTCGACGAGCAAATCGTGTTTCTAACGAGTTATCCTGAATACATGATAGAGAGCTTCGATGTGATCACCTTCCAATATCTGATTAAACCTATTGCGCCTGAGATTCTAGAGGAGAAGATCATCAAACTGTACCAATACTTCCAAGCGCAAGACAAGAAATTTATGGTCGTTAAGTCAGGTTACGAAGAGGTCGTCTTAAGATATGATGACATCATTGGGATTGAGGCTGCGAAAAGCTTAACAATCAAAAGCAAGCTCAACATTATTACCACCAGTCAAACCTACGAGAGCAAAGGTATTATCGCGGATTATGCAACTGCATTAAGAGACAGCAACTTCTTGCAAATCCATCGCTCGATCCTCATCAACCTGCTGCATGTGAAGAAGTTCGCCAGCGGGGTTGTTCTCATGTCTAACGGGATGGAGCTGCCGATTGGTCGTTCGAAGGTTAAAGAGGTTAAAGATTTCTACACCAAATATATGATTATGAAGGTTAACTGATATGATTCAATATCATTTACCAATTATCATTTGTGTGATACTAGTGATGTGCTTCCAGATCAACTTCTTCTTTAACTCCGTATTTGATAAGTCCACTAGAAAGCCGAATAGAATCGGTTACTTTATCATTTATAGCATTCTTAATTACCTCTATTTAGTCGTGCAGATGTCCGCTTACTTATCCTCGCTAGTCGCTTTACTTATGATTTTTAGTATTGCGCATTCTTACAAGGTAGAAATCAAAAACAAGGTGATTTTTACAGTTCTGTATGGAGTTCTGGTGACAATGACTAATATGATTTCGTTATATATTTTCTCCTCATTAGATTCTATAGACTTCACTACCCTTGATCCAAGTAATAAGAATGGCCGTTTGATCTTTACGAAGACGATTTTGCTTAGCTGCATGATCATGTTTGCTGTCATTCAGATTATTAGACTCATTGCGAAACGCAGAAGCTTCTCCGTGCATTATCGTTATTATCTTTTATTCTTATTCGTCCCTCTGATCAGCATGTATCAGGTTCATGTACTTACTTTTTATAGTGAGAAGAATATTTACTATTTCATCGCGATTATTGGATTCCTTCTCTTGAATGTGATGGTCATCTATCTCTTTGATAATATCGTTGATAAATTTCAATTGGTGCACGAGAAAGCTCAGCTGCAAGATCAGATGGATTATCAGGATGCGAACTACGAGAAGACGGTCCATAGCTTCAAATCGATTAAAAGAATCATTCATGATACGAACCAACAGTTTCTATATATTGAAGAGTGTATTAAACGTAATGATCCAGCAGCGGCACTAGAGCATATCAAGGTAACACAGAATAAAGTAGAAGAGGCTTATCAAAGAGTAAATACGGGGAATCTCGCGATTGATGCTCTGGTAACGAATACTCTTAATATTGGGCAAGCCAATGGAATTCGAATAGATACGAAGCTGCAGTTGTACTCCCAGGATGTCCACATTGACCGTTATGACTTGTGCGTCGTTCTGGGGAATATGCTGGACAATGCCATCGAAGCCTCTAAGAAGATCAAACTGGCGGAGGACCGGTACATTCGTATTAAGATCCATTCCAATGAGAATGCGATCTTCATTCAAATCGTCAATCATATGGAGAATGAGGTTGCTCAGCTGCGCAGCCAGAAATCAAGCCCCGAGGATCATGGTATCGGCTTAACCAATATCGCAAGAATATGCGAGAAGTATGGTGGGAACATGACGATTGAGGCAGAGCATAAGGTGTTTAACAATATGGTTGTGCTACCTTTCCACACGAACAATCCTTAGACAACTTGTTGTTTAGGGATTGTTTTTTTCGTTTCAGGGTTTTTTCCAAAGGCAGAGGTCTTTTCCTTGTATGATGAATTTAGTAAAAAATTCCATGGGTGAATTTGAGGAGGACTGAATGATGTTGAAGAAGTTGATGTTGAAGAAAATGATGATGTCGGTGCTCGCGGCTGCGATGTTCGTTGTGCCGGTGACCCAAGTCTCGGCCGAGAGTGAGAAGGGAACGGCCAAGGACAAAGCGCAGCGGTTGGCGGAGGAGATCGTGTCCTCTTATGGGGTGAGTGGGATACAGTATGCGATTCGGGATCAAGGCTCCATTGTACTATCCGATAGTGCCGGGGTGTCTGACAAAGCAAATGGAGAGCAGATTACCGAAGACACCATGTTTGGGATCGGCTCGGTGAGCAAAATGTATGTATCTGCAGCAACCATGATTCTAGCAGATGCCAAGAAGGTTGATATCGATAAACCGCTGACTACTTATATTCCAGAGTTTAAGATGGCGGATGAACGCTATAAGGACATTACACCTCGTATGTTGATGAATCACTCCTCAGGTCTGTTCGGCACACATTACGGGAACAGTATGCTATTCGACGACACCGACACGGAGAATCATGATGAGCTGCTGTCACGATTACAATCTGAACGATTGAAATCAGATCCGGGAGAATACTCCGTCTATTGTAATGATGGATTCCAACTGCTGGAGCTCTTAGTAGAACGAGTGAGCGGTTTAAGCTATTCTGAATTTCTGGATCAATATATTAGCAGCCCATTACATTTAAGCTCTACGAAAACCCCATTAGACGAGTTTGATAGAGAACAGCTGGCCAAAACCTATTTTCCAACTATAGAAAAGGCTCTACCCGTCGAATATGCGAACGTCCTTGGAGCGGGAGGAATCTTCTCCACTGCGGAGGAGTTGACGGCATTCGGAGAAGTGTTAATTGGCAACCGGACAGATATTCTATCGGAGCAATCAGCCAAGGCTATGCAGAATCCTGAATACAGGAGAGGACTGTGGGTGCCTGAGGAGACGAACGCGTTTAACTACGGTCTAGGCTGGGATGCAGTAAGCTTGGCCCCATTCAGCGATTATGGGATCACGGCGCTAAACAAGGGCGGAGATACGACGATGTACCACGCCGCTTTAACGACGATCCCCGAATACGACCTTAGCATTGCAGTACTCACTTCCGGCGGAAGCTCGATCTATAATACGATTTTTGCATCGAAAGTATTGTTGGAATATTTGGAGGACACCGGGAAGATTAAAGAGATCCAACCAGATAAGACCTTCAAGCCTGCAGTAAAAGTGGAGATGCCCGCTCAACTACAAGCTTATTCGGGACGATATGGGGCTGTGGGATCTACAGCGAATATAGAGATCAAGGATGGAGAATTAGAACTGTCTGCATTAGCAGGGATGATTCCTACGCAGAAATATGTGTATACAGGTGATGGACAATTTACTAGCATGGATGGCAGTGCAGCCGTAAGCTTCGACGAGCAGAAGAATGGCAAAACTTACTTGAAGCTCAAAGCATATTTAACAATCCCGGGAATCGGCCAGATGGTTATGGTAACCTATGAATATCAGAAGCTGAATCCCAATCTCTTAGACCAAACAACACAGAAAGCATGGGAGAAGAGAAACGGTAAAAATTATTACGCGGTGAACGAGAAAATCACATCAATCATGTATATGGAACCTTCGATTCTTACGAAAAATATCACGGTGGATCAAGGCTATGTCTCGGGTGCTCGTATTGTAGATGCGAACCAGGCGCTGAATGTCGCTGAAATTCCAGTAATGAGCGGTCGAGATGCGTTCGACCTGAATTTCTACAAGGTGAACAATGTGGAGTATTTGAAAGTCGAAGGCTTTTCTTATATTAGTGAAGAGGCTGTTAAACCGATCTATGCAGGCAAATCCTCCAAGGTTACAATTCCCTCTAATGGTCATGCCGTTTGGTTCAAGATTGGTGAACAATCCGCGAATATAAGTATGACGGTTGATGTCCCAGTTAGCGGAGGATTTGCTGTGTATGATGCACAAGGCAAGGTTGTACATTTCTCTGCTGTAAGTGATGAGCGCTCCATAATCTTGCCTGAAGGCGGGTTGATCGTTCTTGGAGGCGAGGCAGGGGATGTATTTAAGATTAAAATGAGTAAGAAGTGAAGGTCCTATGAATTCGCATACTCATTCATAGGCGTAACCTCCTCGTTTTTTCAAGGGGCTTCGCCTCATATTTCCATTTGCTTGTAAAGTTAAAGAGCAGGCTATCTTTTCGATAACCTGCTCTTTTTTTGATTTTTGGCCCTACGTCTTAACTTAACGACATTGTCCTCCGGGGTGTGCTTTTTTGTATTCCGCAGCTCTGCTAAGCCTGCTTCCTGCCCTGGTCAAAACAGCGGCAAATGTTTATGCTCAGGGAAATGAACCTTTTTCGGGCGTGGATTGTTAAATAGACAGATCACATAAGAAAGGAGGGCCAGAATTGCAGAGTAACCGCGAATTATTTGAAGCCTACAACAAAGCTGTTTACCGGACATGTTACTACATGGTGCATGATGCAGCAGATGCGGAGGATCTGTGCCAGGAGGTGTTTATCACTGTTTTTCGCAGCCACTGGCAGGATGTCGAGTATGTCCGGGCATGGATTATGAAGATTGCGGTCAACGCCTGCCTGAATCATCTGAAACGCTCGCGCAGCCTGCAGCAGAAGGTAGCACAGAATCTGCATCTTTGGAACGGGAATAGTGATGAAACACCGGTAGAGCGGCTGATTGAACAAAAAGAGACGGAACTGGAATGGGCGGGTTACTTATCCAGGCTGCCTGTGAAAATCCGTGCGGTGCTGACACTAAGATACATGCATGATTTCAGTCTGGCTGAAATCTCGGAGGCACTGTCCATACCGCTCGGTACAGCGAAATCAAGACAGCACAAGGGCCTGAAAATGATGAGGCGGATTCTGCTGGAAGCCGGAATACAAGATGATGAATGGAGGAGAGACCCCTTTGAAGAAGCTGGAAAATATGCTGAAGCATCAGTTAAATGAAGAAAACGCCGTTAATTATCCGGATTTCGACAGCATGTGGGGCCGGGTAGAGCAGGCGGTAAATACTGTAACGTTAAAGACGGATACAGCTGGGGGCGCTGGTTCGTACCGTGTGAGAAACTGGCGCAGGGTAATGGTCGCAGCCTCCCTTAGTGCACTGCTTGCTGCCGCCCCGGTATATGCGGCTATTCAATATGACTGGGGAAATCTGCTGCGCGGCAGGGAAGGCGTCCAAGCTGCGCTTGACCAGAATCTGGGCCAGCAGCTGGGGCAGTCCATCAGCAGGGGCGGGGTCACGCTGACGCTGCGGACGGCAATTGTCGATGAGAACCGGACAGTGATTCTGTATAGTCTGGATGTAGGGAAGCGGGATGATCTGAAGTTCTGGAACGTAAAGGGTCTATCCTTAAAGGATAAAAAAGGCAACGGCAGCGAGGGAGAATACAGCTACCAGCAGTGGGATGAAGCGAACCAGCGCTACAATGGCTACTTTGAGAGTGACTGGACCTCTAAGTCGGAGGAGGCTAAGGTTACCTTAACCGCCGATGCTGTACAGTCCTTTAGTCAGGCGGAGCAGGAGCTGTCTCTCGACAGTGGTTCTTCGGCACTGCAGACCTTCCAGATCGGGCAAGAAGGCATGCAAAGCCTGGAGGTACAGCCATTCACCCAGAGCGACGGGAAACTGCTGCTGTCTTCGGCAGTCATTTTCGATAATCCACAGGCGAAGGAGTGGACGTACCCGCAGATTGTTGCTTACAAAGGAGGTAAACTGGTGAATTCGATACCCGGTACCTTTGGCGCGCCTGGGGATAACGGTGAATACACCATGAAGCAATATTTTAAGACTGCTGAGGTTCCCGAAGGACAGACCGCCTACAAGCTGCAATATACTAAGCTGGAACAAAATATTACCGGACCGTGGTCCTTTGATCTGCAGTTAAGCAAGAAGCAAATGGAGAGCGGAACGATCAAAACGGCGCTGAATCTTCCGCTGGAACCGGGCGATACTATGAATACAATTGAGAGTATGGTAGTTACACCCACCCAGATCCGGGTCTCTGTCAGAGTGAAGAATAATAAATTTCCAAGGATACCTTATGTCAAAGTAAAGCTTGAAGCTGGCGGAAAGACAATTAAGGGGATGCAGTACCGGTCGAAAGAGGATGATCCTAAATTAATGACATTCAGCTTCGAACGTCCTAGTGATCTCGTGATCGATAAGCAAACCCAGCTTACCTTTGTTGGCAGCTACAAGGTTACTGTTCATGAAGATGACAAGGCTCCGCTCCAGCTGACGAATATCTCTGCTGACAAACAGACACTGATCCGCGATACCGGGGGCTACCCGGTGAAATGGACCTATTATAGGCAGGGGAGCGATTTGTTCGTAGAGACCCAAAGCGATGACGCCCGTTTCGGCGGAGTCAACCAAACCCATATTAATTTGGGTAAAGATCGTATTCTGGGCAAGCCGGTTACGACCAATTTTGACGGGGACGGAAATAATAAAGCTATCGATGTCTATAAGAATTTCAAAGGGACAGAAGCTTCGATCTATATGTTCTTTTACACGACCGATGAGCCGGAGAAAGAGATACGGGTGCAGCTGCAGCCTTAAACTCTGCCGATTTACACCGCTTATGGAAAGCAAATTTAAGCCGTTCGATACCCTGGTGCAGGGGCGGACGGCTTTTTTTGATATTATAATAGAGAATGTTATTATGGCTGATGCAGACCGAAGCCGTATAACAGCTTGAGAGACAAAGGAGAGAACAACTTGGAGATCACACGCTGTGCCTGGGTTAACGAGGACCCGCTCTATATCGCCTATCACGATGAAGAATGGGGCAAGCCGCTGTACGATGACCGGAAGCTGTTCGAGCTGCTGATGCTGGAGGGCATGCAGGCCGGACTGAGCTGGTATACCGTGCTGAAGAAGCGGGAGCATTTCCGGAAAGTCTTCGACGGATTCGATCCGCAGAAGATTGTCCAGTATGATGAAGCGAAAATTGAATCATTGATGCAGGATACGGGCATCATCCGTAACCGTCTGAAGATTAATGCCATCCTGCGGAACGCAGAGGTCTATCTGCAGATATGCCGGGAGGAGGGCAGCTTTGCCGGTTACCTGTGGAGCTTTACCGGAGGAAAGCCGGTGATTAACGGGTGGAAGACACGTTCCGAGGTCCCGGCTACCACCGCCCAGTCCGATGAGATGAGCAGGGCCTTGAAGAAGAAGGGCATGAAGTTTGTCGGCTCTACGATTTGTTATGCGTTTATGCAGGCCTCGGGCATGGTGAATGACCATACGGCTGACTGCTTTTGCCGCAAGTAGAATAACGGATCTGCTGCACAGAAACCGCGGTTTTGGCGCTACCTATAGAAGAAATGTTATACTGTTAAATATTCAACCACTGCATATTATTTTAGGAGGACCTACACACATGTTATGGCATGAACTGACGGTACATACAACAGAAGAGGCTCAGGAGATGATATCCAATCTGCTGTATGAAGCCGGAGCAGGCGGTGTTTCCATTGAAGAATCAGGAACACTGAGTAAAATTAGAGACACCCGGTACGGCGAATTATACGACGAGCCGCTGAATGATATTCCGATCGGTGAAGCTGTGATTAAAGGTTACTATGCCGAGACGGTTTCGATGGACGATGTAATCTCGGAAGTCGCACCGCGTGTGGAAGAGCTGCGGGAGTTCGGGATTGATCCCGGCAAAGCGCTGATCTCCTGGAAGACCGTGGACGAGGACGAATGGGCCCATGCCTGGAAGGCATATTTCAAGCCGCTGCGTGTATCCGAGCGTCTAACCATTAAGCCGACCTGGGAAGAATATACACCAGCCGGCCCGGGTGAGAAAATTATTGAAATCGATCCCGGCATGGCCTTCGGAACAGGTACGCATCCTACGACAGCGCTGTGCCTGCGTGCACTTGAGAAGAGAATCAGCGGCGGCGAGGAAGTTATCGACGTAGGAACCGGCTCCGGTATTCTGGCTGTGGGTGCGGTTCTGCTTGGCGCGAAATCTGTGCTTGCACTGGATCTTGATCCGGTCGCGGTAGAAAGTGCCCGGGAGAATGTGCTCCTGAACAGACTGCAGGAATCAGTTACGGTAAAAGAAAGCGACCTGCTGTCGCTGCTTGGCGGCGAAGGCGCAGCGGATACTGCAGCAGCAGATATGTGGCCTGCGGCAAGACCCGGCTATACGAATGCGCAGGAAGCTGAAGCTCCGGCAAATACTGGCCTCGGAGTGACACTTCCCGTGAAGCTGATAGTGGCTAACATTCTGGCGGAGATTCTTGTGCTGTTCACAGATGATGTATTCCGTGCACTGCAGCCGGGCGGGATTTATATTACCTCCGGCATCTATAAGGATAAGGAAGGTCTTGTGACACAGGCACTTGAGGCTTCCGGTTTTGAGATTATGGAAATTACCCGTGAAGAAGACTGGGTGGCAATTACAGCCGGAAAGAGGTAGAGATGGATTCATTGGATCGAATTTTAGTATATCCCCTGCAGCAGCTTCCGTTTTTTCTGATTACGATTGTGATCGCATTTACTGTACATGAGTTCGCTCACGCCTACTTTGCCAACAAATTCGGTGATCCGACGGCAAGACTGCTGGGCCGCATGACACTTAATCCTGCCGTTCATTTTGATCTGTTCGGTATTATATTGCTGCTTATTGCAGGATTCGGCTGGGCCCGTCCGGTTCCGGTGAACCGTGACAACTTCAGCCGTCCGCGGCTGATGGGAGTTATTGTATCTGCTGCCGGACCGATCAGCAATCTGCTGCTTGGTATCCTGGGTTCGTTGATCTACGCTGTGCTCTATGCAACAGGCGTTATGGATTCCATAGCAAATGATCAATTGTTAAGAGCGGTTCACTGGTTTTTTGGTATATTCATTCCATTCAATTTCTTTCTCTTCATTTTTAATCTGATTCCGCTGCCCCCGCTGGACGGATATCGGATCGTAGAGGATGTAGCACCGCGTCCGGTTCGCGCAAGAATGCAGCAGGCTGAGCAGTGGACAGTCTTTATCTTTTTGCTGATCATCTTTATTCCCGGGTTGCGTAATTACACGATCCAGCCGCTAAGTGATTGGGCAGCACAACTTGGAAATGACTTTTTCCGAATGTTCCTCAAGCTGTTCGGATACGGAGTACTGTAACAGGGGCTGTTCACAGACAGGCAAACGTTGTATGATGTAATGTGTTATTTTTAGAGGGTTTACATGTGCGTAAGGAGCGGCGGCCGGAGACCTGGACAGCAGGAACGCCGCCGTTTTTACGCTGAATAATCGAACAGAATGAGGTTGAATATGCAGCGTTATTTTGTAGCACCCGAGCAGTTTGGCGCGGATCAGGTGAGCATTGGGGGCGAAGATGCCCGCCATATCGCCAAGGTCATGCGCGGCAAGGCGGGGGACAAGCTGATTGTAAGCGATGGCGTATCCCGTGAAGCCCTGGTGGAAATTGCATCGATTGAAATAGGCGAGGTTGTAGTGAACATCCTGGAACCCCTGGAGATGACTCATGAGCCGCGCATCCAGATCACGGTGGCCCAGAGTCTGCCCAAGGGCGACAAGCTGGAAACGGTCATTCAAAAATGCACCGAAATCGGTGCGGTGGCCTTTGCCCCCTTCCTCTCAGAGCGTACCATCGTGCAGTACGATGAGCGTAAGGAGAGCAAGCGGCTGGAGCGCTGGCGCAAAATCACCAAGGAAGCGGCAGAGCAGGCGCACCGCAATATCGTGCCGGCCGTGCATTCACCGCTCAGCTGGAAGCAGCTGCTGCAGAGCTTCAGCGGGTACGATGCGGTATACTTCTGTTATGAAAAGGAAGAAGGCCTGCAGCTGCGCAGTGCCGCCGTCCCTTGGCTATCCGCGCTGCCCCCGGAGTCTGCGGGCAAGGTCATGATCGTCGTCGGACCCGAAGGCGGCTTCAGCCCGGAGGAGTGCCGTGCAGCCGAAGAAGCCGGGGCAGTATCCGTTGGACTTGGAAGCCGTATCCTGCGCTGCGAGACAGCAGGTATGGTCGCCGCAGCATGTATTCTATATGAATCCGGAGAAATGGGGGGAGCTTGAACAATGCCATCCGTAGCATTTTATACTTTAGGTTGTAAAGTCAATTTCTATGATACTGAAGCCATCTGGCAGCTTTTCAAAAATGAAGGTTACGAGCAGGTGGATTTCGAGGGCTCTGCCGATGTGTATTTGATCAATACCTGTACAGTAACGAACACCGGTGACAAAAAAAGCCGGCAGATGATCCGCCGCGCCGTGCGCCGCAACCCGGAGGCGATTGTAGCCGTAACGGGCTGCTATGCGCAGACCTCTCCCGGCGAGATCCTCGATATTCCCGGCGTCGATCTGGTCATCGGCAACCAGGACCGTGAGCATATTATGACCCATGTCAAGAATATACAGGAATCCCGCCAGCCGGTTAATGCCGTGCGCAATATTATGAAGACGCGTGAATTTGAGGAGCTGGATGTGCCTGGCTTTGCCGACCGGACGCGGGCCTTTATGAAAATTCAGGATGGCTGTAACAACTTCTGCACCTTCTGCATCATTCCGTGGTCGCGCGGGCTGTCACGCAGCCGTGATCCGAAATCCATCGTTGCCCAGGCGCATCAGCTGGTTGAGGCAGGCTACAAGGAATTTGTGCTCACCGGGATTCACACCGGAGGCTACGGCGATGATCTGGACAATTATCGTCTCGCTGATCTGCTCTGGGAGCTGGACAAAGTGGACGGGCTGGAGCGGGTGCGCATCAGCTCGATAGAGGCCAGCCAGATTGATGAGAAACTACTGGAAGTGCTGAACCGCAGCTCCAAAATGTGCCGCCATCTGCATATTCCGCTACAGGCAGGACATAACGACGTACTCAAAGCGATGCGACGTAAATATACGACCGAAGAATATTACGCTAAAATGCAGCTGATCCGCCAGGCCATGCCGGATGTCGGCATTACAACCGACGTAATCGTCGGCTTCCCGGGTGAGACGGAGGAAATGTTCCGTTCGGGCTATGACTTTATGAAGGCCGTGAACTACTCCGAGATGCATGTATTCCCGTATTCGAAGCGGACAGGCACACCGGCTGCGCGGATGCTGAACCAGGTCGATGAAGAGATCAAGAATGCCCGCGTCCAGCAGCTGATCGACCTCTCCGAGGAGATGCAGCTGGCGTATGCCCGCAATTTCGTCGGCAAGACCGTATCGGTCATTGCCGAGCGGTCTGCCAAAGACGCACCGGGCCGCAGCACCCAGCACGGCTTCAGCGATAACTACCTCCAGGTGTTCTTCAGCGGCGATGATTCGCTGCAGGGTGAGCTCTGCCAGGTGAAGATTACCGAAGCCGGAGTCAATGAATGCAAGGGCGAGCTGGTAGGCGTCAGCCGGACTGAGCTTCGTCCAATCGCACACTAGCATTTATAGATGGCCGCAAGCAAGGATTTCATTTCCTACGGGAGATGAAGTCCTTCTTGCTATCTGACGCTGCAAAACTAAGCGAATGCTTCCGAAGCGAGTTTTGACGCTGATGATTCAGTGATGCTATGCTACAAAACTTTTAAGGAGCTATCAACATGGCGCATAAGCAAATTTCAGCGGGCGGCGTGGTTTACCGTAGAGGCAGCGGGCAACTGGAAATACAGCTGATCGTGGACCGCTACGGCAAAGTGGCGCTGCCCAAAGGCAAGATGGAGGACGGGGAGACAGTAGAGGAGACGGCGCTGCGGGAGATCCGTGAGGAGACAGGCATTGTCGGAATAATCAAGGCACCCATCGATATTATTAAATATACTTTTCAGCATCCTGTACATGGAAAAGTGGATAAGGAAGTCCATTACTTTCTGGTAGAAGCGGTGGGCGGGGTGACCAAGGCGCAGGCTGGGGAGATTAACGCCGTGGAATGGCATGAGCCGGAGGCAGCCTGGGAGCGGGGGAAGGGCAGCTTATACGCTAATAACGTGCCTCTTTTACAAAAGGCACTAGCGATGCTTGACCTAAAATTTACTATATAAGAGGAACTTTAAAACATGAGAAAAGGGGAGAGTAATGGAGGGGGATTTTGGAACTGTAGGAGCGATAGCGTCCGCCTAAAAGCTTTCCGCAGGAAAGCTAGCATCGGAAGCCAGCCCCAAAACAGAAAAAAAACAGGTTCATTTTATATAGTTAAAAAGTCCCGAATTCATCCGAAACTGAAAATTAAGTAAACACTTCAGGCGTAATTGTCGATATAGTGGAAGAGTGTGGAAACCCCCCACCGATAAACTTACTGCCTAAGGAGAGAATAGATGACTGTGTACAGGAAAATGACGAAAATGCTCCTCATTATGATATTGCTCGCTGCCGCAGCTTTTCCGGTAAACGTCTTTGCAGCTACAGGCGATACCATCTCAATCGATTTCGACAGTTCGGCAAAAGTAGAGCTTACCGTGGGACAGACACCCAAACAAATCAAAGTCTATGCCAGTCTGGAAGGGTCCTCCTCTAAAAGGGACGTCACAGCTGCTTCGACTTGGGTATCCTCGAATTCTAATGTAGTCACAGTACTCAACGGCCTGCTCAAACCGGTAGCTACCGGTACGGCGATGATCACGGCTACCTACAACAACGCGGTAGCCACTCTTGAGGTGTCCGTTACCCATCCCTATAAGGAATTAACTCTGGAGTACAGCTCTGGCGGAAACTATAAACTGGGCGACAGCGACGATACGCTGCTCGTCAAAGCAAAAGCAACAGGCGGCGATTCGGCCACTTCCGTTAAGGATGTATCTGCCGATGCCGAATGGAGCAGCTCCAATACAGGGGTACTAACCATTGCTAAGGGTCAAATTACACTGGTTGGAGAAGGAACCGCCACCATTACGGCTAAATACAAAGGCTTGACTGCATCGTTCAAAGCCCAGGTAGAGCTGCCGTATTCGGCAATTGTACTGAAAGAGAAAAATGCCCCTGACGTTGTCAAGGAGCTTGAACTGCTGGTCGGAGATGATCCGATTGAATTGACAGCAATGACCAAAGCAACTGAGAGCAGTCAGGAACAATCTGTTACGGGTCTGGCCGAATGGTCCAGCTCGAATGAGATCGTTGCAACCGTAAAAGCCGGAACAATCACCGTTCTGGCTTCCGGAAAGACTGTAATTAAAGCAAGCTACCTTGGAGTATCCAAGTCTGTGGATGTATATGTCCGTTCCCCTTACGAGGCGATTCTGTTGACGCCTTCAGACGATCAGACGCTTTTCCTCGGTGAAAGCCTGAAGGTAATGGCGAAAATGAGAAATGCCATCAACTCTACCCAGAATCAGTCTGCGGATGCAACCTGGACTTCCGACAATCAGCTGGCCGTAACGGTGGCAAAGGATGCTACAGCGTCAGCGGATGCCGCCGCGACGGTGACCGCCAAAGCGGTTGGATCAGCTGTAATCAAAGCGGAGAACCTGGGTGTCAGCAAGACGCTCAAAGTGACGGTGTACCCGACAATTACAGATCTGACACTTGAGAAAACCGAGCAGGAAATGTATACATCCGATACCCTCAGCCTGCCGAAAGTAAGCGGTACAAAGCTGGATGGTACCAAGCTGGATATTAGCCAGGAAATTGTATGGACTTCTGCAAATAATGAAATCGCTGAGATTAAGGACGGCAAGCTTGCCGCCGTCAAAGCTGGGACGGTTACCCTTACCGGCAGGATCATCAAAGCAGACAATGTCTCCTTGCCGGCCGCCGAAGTGCGCTCGAAGAGCGTCGAGCTGAAGGTAACGGTTCTGAACAAAGTTCTGATTCTGATTGGCCCTGAAGACGGGCTGGGATTGGTCATTGGGGAAGAGCAGCCGCTGCCGACCGTGAACGCAGTGCTCGAAAATGGTGACGAGCTTGATGTCTCCGGCACGATTGCCTGGGAGGTTACCGGAACGAATGCAGTGATTAAACAAATTACTAGCGGCAAAGTGATCAAGGGCTTGACCAAAGGCACAGCTACCCTCAAAGGTACCTATGCCAACAAGACCATCAGCATTCCAGTAACGATTGAGCAGAAGGTTGTGAAGCTGGTTGTAGAGCCTGCTGCACTGGAATTGAACGTCAAAGCATCCAAAACTATCAAAGTAACCGGGTTTTTCGCTAACGGAAAGTCGGCGAACTTCTCCGGCGGAATGAACTGGGAATCCTCCAATCCGGAAGTAGCTACAGTAAAGGGGACATCTGTTAAGGCTGTTGCCGAAGGCACGGCGACATTGACTGGTTCTTACCAGGGGATTACCGCTACGGTCAAAGTTACAGTAGTTCCTAAGCTGGTCAAGCTTACTGTAAATGAGTCCAAACTTGCTCTTGCTGCCGGATCCTCCCAGAGTGTAGTCGTGACGGCGCTATATGATACCGGCAAAACTGCCAACGTCACAGGAAGTGTAGTCTGGACAAGCTCCAAACCATCTGTGGCGAAGGTGAATGCATCCGGAACGATTACGGCAGTAAGCAAAGGAACAACATCGATCAAAGGCAAGTGGAATAACAAAACGGTAACGGTATCCGTTACTGTAAAATAAGCAGCATAAAAGATCTGCAGAGCCGCTGTTTCAGGACTATGCAGATCTTTTTTTATAAATCTATAGTAATCCCTAGTAAACCGATGTATAATTCCTAAAAATACATAAGGGAGATGAATCAGGTGGCCAAAAAAGATATATTATCTATCAGAACGATTGTAGCGGTTGGAATCGGTTCGGCATTATTCGTAATTCTGGGAAGGTTCGGTTCGATCCCCTCCGGCATTCCGAATACGAATATTGAGACCACTTATGCGCTGCTTGCATTGTTCGCATTGTTGTACGGACCCGTTGCCGGACTGCTGATCGGATTGATCGGCCATACGCTGAAGGATGCCATTTTTTACGGTTCCCCCTGGTTCAGCTGGGTAATCTCCTCAGGACTGGTCGGGCTGATTATCGGCCTGCTTGTGGCTGGAATCTCTATACAGGACGGGGAGTTCGGCAGAAAAGAAATCATCCGGTTCAATCTCGCCCAGATCGCAGCAAATGCCATTGCCTGGTTCGCTGTAGCACCAACGCTGGATATTCTCATTTATGCAGAGCCGGCGAACAAGGTATTTACGCAAGGACTGATCGCCGGAGCGGCAAATATTGTAACCGTGGGGGTCATTGGCACACTGCTCGCAACAGCCTATGCTAAGACCCGGACCCGGCAGGGAAGCTTAAGAAAGCTGAACTAACATAGGATTTAACAGAAAGCCGGTGACAATCACCGGCTTTTCTGTTGAAATAGAGAAAATACAGCTTCATGATACAGCTGAAAGAGGAAGATCAATTATGAGTAAAGCGGTTATTGAATTTACGGATTTCAGCTTCACCTACCGCGCTCAGCAGGAGCCAACGCTGCGCGGAATAACCTTGAGCATAAACGAAGGGGAGAAGGTGCTGATCGTTGGCCCTTCCGGTTCCGGCAAGAGCACCCTGGCCCATTGCATCAACGGGCTGATTCCCTTTTATTACCCGGGAGAAATGAGCGGCAGCCTGCGGATTATGGGACAGGAGCAGAGCGGACTAAGCATCGCAGGATTAGCGGAAATAACGGGAACGGTGCTGCAGGACCCGGACGGCCAGTTCGTCGGTCTTACTGTTGGTGAAGATATCGCCTTTGTACTGGAGAACGGAGCGGTGCCTCAGCTGGAGATGACGGAGCGGGTAGAGGCTGCGGCTAGAGCTGTCGATATTCACGAGCTGCTGGCTGCTTCACCCCAGGAGCTGTCCGGCGGACAAAAGCAAAAAACCATGCTCGCTGGAGTCCTGGTCGGCAATGTGGATATTTTGCTGTTCGACGAGCCGCTGGCCAGCTTAGATCCATACACCGGGACCAAGACGATTGAACTGATCGACCGGCTCCAGCGGGAAACCGGCAAAACGGCAATTATTATTGAGCATCGTCTGGAAGAGGTGCTGCACAGGCCGGTGGACCGAATTATTGTGATGAAGGACGGGGCAATTGCCGGTGATCTGCCTGCGGCGGAGCTGCTAAGCTCCAGCCTGCTGGCTGAAGCGGGCCTCCGGGAGCCGCTGTATCTGACGGCACTCAAGTATGCAGGTCTTGTGATTACTCCGGACATGCAGCCCCAGCATCTGGATCAGCTTAGGATGGAGGGACATGCGGACAGGCTTCAGCAATGGATGGACAGCTGTGCGGAGGAAGCGGAGGCTCTAGAGGTTTCCCCGCTCCTTGAGCTGAGAGGGGTTTCCTTCAGCTACGAGCGGGATACGGAGGTGCTGCACCGGCTGTCGCTGACCGTTAACCGGGGCGAAATGCTGGCGATCGCCGGGAGAAACGGTGCCGGCAAGTCGACGGTATCGAAGCTGATCTGCGGCTTTTACCGGCCTTCATCAGGAGCGATTCTGCTGAACGGACGGGATATCAGCCGGGATACGATTAAGGAGCGGGCGGAGAAAATCGGTTTTGTCACACAGAACCACAATCACATGATTTCCAGGACGCTTATATACGACGAGATTGCACGTGGGGCTGAGGCTGCGCGGGAT
>NZ_LN831198.1:4097463-4105786 GCF_001368795.1 Paenibacillus ihuae | reverse complement strand
TTATATACGACGAGATTGCACTGGGGCTGAGGCTGCGCGGGATTCCTGAGGACATTATTCGCGGACGCATCCATGAGGTGCTTAAGGTATGCGGGCTGCATGAATTCCGCGAATGGCCGGTTTCTGCGCTTAGCTACGGGCAGAAGAAACGGGTTACGATCGCTTCTATTCTGGTACTTGAGCCTGAGGTGATCATTTTGGATGAACCGACCGCGGGGCAGGATTACCGGCATTACAATGAAATGATGGAATTTCTGCGGGGCTTGAACAGCCGGGGAATTACGGTGATCATGATCACGCATGATATGCATCTGATGCTGGAGTATGCGCAGCGGACCATTGTACTGGCCGACGGGAAAAAGATTGCCGACGACCGGCCGGAGCGGATTCTGACGGACCGTGCCGTGGTGGAGCATGCCAACCTGAAAGAAACTTCGCTGTTTACCTTGGCGCTAAAGGCGGGAGTGGCCCAGCCGGAAGAGCTGGTCCGCCGGTTCATTGCTTTTGACAGGAGGGTCCGCCACAGATGAAAGCTAAAATGCTGACGTTTACGAACCAGGATTCGCCGGTACACCGGCTGACGGGAGCAACGAAGCTGCTTGTGTTCGCGGTCTGGTCGGTTTCGGCAATGATTACTTATGATACCCGGTGCCTGATTCTGATGCTGATGTTCAGCCTAGTGATCTTCAGGATCTCGCGGGTGCGATTTCAGGATTATGCCTTTGTGCTATACTTCATTCTGCTCTTTTTCTTATTGAATCAGCTGGCGATCTTTATCTTCTCTCCGCTGGAGGGTACGCGGATTTACGGCACACGCCATGATCTTTTTCATCTGGCAGGGAGGTATACTGTAACAGCTGAGCAGCTGTTCTATCAGTTCAACATCGCACTGAAATATGCCGTGGTCATTCCAATGGCGCTGCTGTTTCTGCTGACGACAGATCCCGGTGAATTTGCCTCATCACTCAACCGGATCGGAGTGCATTATAAAATCGCTTATTCCGTATCGCTGGCTTTGCGCTATATTCCCGACATTCAGCGGGATTACGAGAATATCGCCTTCTCCGCCCAGGCCCGGGGGATTGATATTTCCCGCAAGGAGAAGCTGCCGGCAAGGCTCAAGAATATCGTGTCGATTCTGCTGCCGCTGATTCTGGCAAGTATAGAGCGGATTGAGAAAATCAGCACGGCGATGGAGCTGCGCGGCTTCGGCAGCGGCAGGAAACGGACCTGGTACCGGGGCCGTTCGTTCACCCGAAGGGACTATCTCGCCTTAGGAATGGTTCTGGCTATTGCTGCAGGATCGGCAGTGGTTACCTTTTACCATGGTTCAAGGTTCTACAGTATCTTTTAAACTGGAGAAACCATTAGTATTGCAGAGCCGTTTGAAGTATAATAATACGGCGATTAAGAAGGCTTCCGGCAGGAAGCCTTCTGTTCGGACTTATGTGCGGCTGAGGCGCTGTTCGATTCTGGACCAGAGCGGCAGGTAGCACAGCGGCAGCACCGCGAGTGAGCAGACGACGTTGAAGATCGTCTGGGCATGGGCGAGCTGCGAGGCAGGCCCGCCGCCAAGCGCGGCGGATAGGCTCTGGAGCGGCCCGATAAAGGGCAGGAACAGCAGCGCGCCGCCGACATTGAGCGCTACATGCGATCCGGCAACAAACTTGCCGGAGGCCGAGCCGCCGATGGCGGCGATGACGGCGGTGACGCAGGTGCCGACGTTCGCACCGAGTACAATGGCAATACCCAGCTCGGGCGGCATTGTGCCGGAAGCCGCGAGGCCCATCGCCATGCCGATGACCGCCGCACTGCTGTGCAGCATGGCGGTCAGGCAGGCTCCGGCAGCCAGACCCCACAGCGCGCTGGTCGCCGCATGGTCAAGGAACCAGCGGAACAGCCCGCTGGCCTGAAGAGCCGGGCCGATCGACTGCATGACAGCGATCCCCCACAGCACCAGTGCAAAGCCGGCCACCGCCAGGCTGATGAACTGGAGCGGCCCGGAGATGCGCCGGCAGGCTTCGGCCGCCCGCCAGGAGAAGGGCGGGAGCTCGCTGAGCATGACCGCCGCAGCCCATAGGCACAGCGCCGCGGTGAGCAGCGGCGCAGCCATCGTGCTGATCTGCAGTCCGATCAGCTCGGTGGTCAGGCAGGTGCCGATGTTGCTGCCGAGAATGATGCCCAGCGTGCGGGCATAGGTTAGCAGCCCTGCATTGACCATGCCGATGGTCAGCACCGTAACGGCAGTGCTGCTCTGCAGCAGCGCCGACAGCAGGCTGCTGGCGATCAGGCCTTTTAAGGGCGTGGAGGTGGCTTTATGCAGGCTCCGCGTAAGCAGCGGGCCGGCGAGCTTCGCCAGCGCGGCCTCCATCACCTTCATGCCGGCGAGGAAAATAACAAGGCCGTATATAACAGGGAACAGCAGGTCACGGATCATAAGGACAGGCTCCTTTGAACGGGGGTTGTACACCAATATATGAATGCAATGCAGTGGACATGTATGAAATCATCAACAAGAACAGGGAGTTGAAGTCATTGGCATCGGTTATTCTGGAACGAACCGTAAAAAAAGACTGGAACAGGGCCATCCGTGGGTGTACGCCAGCGAGGTAGCCTCAGTGGATGGAGATCCGCAGGCCGGCGGTTTGGTGGATGTGCTTACTCATCAAGGCCGGTTTCTCGCGTCAGGTTATTACAATCCGGCTTCGCAGATCCGGGTACGAATTGTATCCCAGGCCCCGCTGGAGGCAATGGATACGGCATTTTTTGTCGAGCGGTTCACGAGCTGTCTGCAGCATAGGGAACGGTTTCTGCCGGGAGCGGACGCTTACCGCTTCGTCTATGGGGAAGCAGATTTTCTGCCGGGTCTGATCATTGACCGGTTCGGCGAGATTCTGGTGGTGCAGCTGCTGACACTGGGCATGGACAAGTGCCGCACCGAGATTGTGGAAGCGCTGGTGCAGGTAATGGCTCCGTGCGGCATTTATGAACGCAGCGATGTTTCTGTCCGCGAACTGGAGGGACTGGAGCAAAGAACCGGCGTCTTGTACGGGGATTGCCCGCGCCACATTACGGTAAGCGAGAATGGCCTGAAGGTCATTGTCGATATCGAAGAAGGCCAGAAGACCGGCTATTTCTTCGATCAGCGCGAAAATCGGGCTTCCATTGCTCCGCTGATCAAGGGCTGGGGCGGGCGCAGCGGGATTACGCTGCAGGAAGTGGAGACGGAAGAGGGGGACAAGAAGATTTTGCCGGTCAATAAAAGCGGTAAACCGGTCACATTCCCATACTGGGATGGGGCGACAGTGCTGGAATGCTTCGCGCATACAGGCAGCTTCACGCTGCATGCCTGCAAATACGGGGCGAAGAAGGTAACCTGTCTGGATGTTTCCGCCCATGCGATTGAGAGCGCCAAAGCAAACGTGGAGCTGAACGGCTTCACGGACCGCGTGGAGTTTGTTGTAGATGATGCGTTTGCTTTTCTGCGCAATCAGGTAAAAGGTCTAGAAGAGCGCTCCGAGCGGGCAACAGGTACAGGTGAAGCCAAGTCTGGCGGTAAGCCGGCAGCCAAAACCGATACGGCGAAGCCGATGACAGCCGGCGGCGGGCGCACCTGGGATGTTGTCATTCTTGACCCGCCTGCGTTTGCCAAAACCAAAAGCGCTGTAGCGGGAGCCTGCCGCGGGTACAAGGATATCAACCTGCACGGCATGAAGTTGGTCAACGAGGGCGGATACCTGGTAACCGCAAGCTGCTCGTACCATATGCAGCCGCAGCTGTTCCTGGATACCATTGCTGAAGCGGCGAAGGATGCGGGTAAAGTGCTGAGACTGGTTGAATGGCGGGCCGCAGGCAAGGATCATCCGCAAATCCTCGGCGTGGACGAAGGACATTATCTGAAATTTGCGATTTTTGAAGTGACCAGCAAGAAATAATGCAGCCCTAAGGCTGGGCAGGCCAGAGTCTCCGGAAGCGGAGGCTCTTTTTTACTATAAATTAATTAATTTGTTGTAAATACAACAAAATTAGAGTAAATTTAGTCCAGGGTATTTTTATTGTATTTGCAACAAAAAATGCGATAAGGAGTTCTAATATGAAGGAAATTCTTCGGGAAATTGGAATGATAGCAAGGGCCTTGGATTCGATAAGCAATATAGAATTCAAAGAATATGACCTCACTAAAGGGCAGTATTTGTACCTGGTACGCATTTGTGAACACCCGGGGATCATTCAAGAAAAGTTAGCGGAGATGATAAAGGCAGACCGGACAACAGCAGCCCGATCGATAAAAAAACTTGAAATGAACGGTTTTATTGAAAAGAAAGCGGATGAGCATAACCTCAAAATTAAAAAACTCTATCCGACAGCACAGGGACAACAGGTATATCCTTTTATAAAAAGAGAAAATGACTATTCAAACCTCGTTGCATTAGCAGGTTTCTCCGACAGTGAAGCTGAAGTTATGGCCGGCCTTCTTCAAAGAGTAAGAAAAAATGTGGAGAAAGACTGGGAATATGTGAAAAAGGGAAACAAGAGAAATTATTGATAATCTAAAGGAGTGTTCTATTGAAATGACTATAGAGGTTAAAAAGTGTACCCTTGCTGATTTACACATTCTTCAAGAGTTAAGTTATGAAACCTTTAATGATACTTTCAAGCATCAGAATTCACTTGATAATATGCAGGCCTATCTGGAAAGGGCATTTAACTTAAATCAACTGGAAAAGGAATTATCCAACCGCTTTTCGCAATTCTTTTTTATTTTTTTGAATCAGGAGCTTGCCGGCTATTTAAAGGTTAATACCAGTGGGGCCCAGACTGAAGAAATGGGTGAGGAATCTCTTGAAATCGAGAGGATTTATATAAAGAAAACCTTCCAAAAACATGGTCTTGGTAAATATCTGCTGAATAAAGCTATGGAAATTGCGATAGAACGTAGTGTGAAGAAACTCTGGTTAGGCGTATGGGACAAGAATGAGAATGCGATAGCTTTTTATAAAAAAATGGGGTTTGTTCAAACAGGTGCCCACTCTTTTTATATGGGGGATGAAGAACAAACCGACTTTATTATGATCCTGACACTCCGGTAACCAGCGCCAGGCTTAACAGGACTGCAGCAGGCTGGAAATATGAGCAAACACAAAGGGAATGACACCGTAAGGCGGTCAATCTCTTTTTGCGTTTTCTACAGGTAAATATTGAGATTTGAAAACAATGGCAAACGTACGTTCTGTTCCGTGAGGTAGAGATATGCTATAATGTTGGGACGAATGCAACACCTTGTGTTGATATAGATTTGATTCACCTCATCTCCGCCACGGAAGGAGTCTACTGCAATGACGGTAAACTTTTTGATCGGCCGCTCCGGCAGCGGCAAGACAACAAAAATATGGGAGGAGGTCTCCTCCCGGCTGGAATCGGAGCCGCTGGGAGCGCCGATTATTGTGCTTGTGCCAGAGCAGGGCTCATTCGGGGCGGAACGGGGGCTTCTGAGCAGCGGGAAAGTGAAGGGCAGCATCCGCGCCCAGACGCTCAGCTTCTCCCGGCTGGCCTACCGGGTAAAGCAGGAGACGGGTGGCAGCGCCAGTCTGCCGATCAGCGAGGAAGGCAAAAAAATGCTGATCTACAAAATCATCACCCGCCGCAAGGATGAGCTGAAGCTGTTTGGCGCGTCCAGCGACAGGCCCGGTTTCGTCGAGCGGTTAAGCAGCCTGCACACAGAAATGAAGCGGTGCTGTCTGGGTGCTGCGGATCTGGAAGAGCAGTTATCCGGCATCAGGCAGTCGCCACTGGCAAGCCCTATTCTGGCAGGCAAGCTGGATGATCTGCAGCTGGTATTCAGCGATTTGGAGCAGGAAATGTCCCGGCTGTATATCGATGAAGAGGACCGTCTGGCCGAGCTGGCCGAGCATATTCAGGATTCCTCGTATGTCCGCGGCGCTGAGATTTGGGTGGATGGCTTCCATGGCTTTACCCCCCCAGGAATTTGTAGTGCTGCGTGAGCTAATGCTGCATGCCTCTAAGATAACAGTAGCACTGACCCTGGACCGGATTTATGCCTCCGAAATGCAGCCTCATGAACTGGAGCTGTTTCATCCGGCGGCTGTGACTTATATCAAGCTGCGCGGGATGGCGGAAGAGGCAGGCCTTGAGGTGTGGGACGAGGTGCTGGCTCCGCAGGTTCTGCCGCGTTTCGCGGACAGTCCTGCCCTGGCCCATCTGGAGCGGGGTTTCGGGCGGCGGGCACGCTGGAGCGGAGAAGCTGCACAGGCCAGGGAAGCGATCACCATCAGTGCTGCCTCCTCACGCCGGACAGAGGTTGAGAGCGCACTCCGGGAGATGCTCCGCCTGGCGCGTGAGGACGGGGCAAAATATGGTGAGATGGCCGTGTTTATGCGGAACATCGGCGATTACGAGTCGCTGGTTGCCCCATTGTTTGAAGATTACGGAGTACCCTTCTTTCTTGACCAGAAGGCCAATGAGCTGCATCACCCGCTGGTGGAGTTTATCCGCTCTGCGCTTGATGTGGTTCGCCGCCGCTGGCGTTATGAGGATGTGTTCCGCTGTGTGAAAACTGAGCTGCTGCTTCCGCTGGACGGCAGTCTGACCCGTGAGGATATGGACCAGCTGGAGAACTACGTGCTTGCCTGCGGCATTCAGGGCTACCGCTGGACCGACGGCAAATCATGGCGGGGGATTCCGAGCCTATCGCTGGAGGGCGCCAGAGTAGTGGATGAAGTGCTGCTGGCGAGAATGGAGGCCTGCCGTGAGGCCATTACAGGCCCGCTGTCTGCGTTTGAGAAGCGGGTCAAGAAAAGCCGCAGCGGCCTGGAGCTGTGTACAGCGGTGTATCTGCTCCTCCAGGAATCGGAGGCAGCGCACAAGCTGGAGAAACGGAGCGCAGCGGCTTTGGAGCAAGGAGAGCCAGTGCTGGCCCGTGAGCACAGCCAGCTATGGGATGCGGTGCTTGATTTGCTCGACCAGATTGCCGAAATGATGGGCGGTGAGCGGCTGGAGTTTGACCTGTTCGCCGGAGTGCTGGAGACAGGACTTGCCGAGCTCCGGATGGGGCTGGTTCCGCCTGCGCTGGATCAGGTGCTGGTCGGAACGATGGACCGGACCCGGACTACGGGTGTGAAATATGCCTTTTTGCTTGGCTTTAATGAAGGTGTTGTGCCTGCACAGTTCAAGGAGGACGGTATACTCTCCGAGGGTGAGCGGCTGCAGCTGGAGAACAGCGGTATGGAGCTGGCTCCTGGGGCTTCCCGCAAGCTGCTCGACGAACGTTTCCTTATTTATAATGCCCTCACGACAGCCAGCACCAGGCTGTGGATCAGCTATGCAACGGCGGATGAAGAAGGCAAGGTGCTGCTGCCGTCCGAGATTATCCGCCAATTGCATGGCATGTTCCCAGGAGCGCTGGCTGAGCGTTCCCTCTCGGGTTTCCCGCCGGCTGTGTCTCCAGAGGATGCTGCTGCGGGTGAGACTCTCCATCTTAGCTTTATCGGACAGCAGGATCAGACGCTGCGCATGCTGATTATGCAGCTGCGGCAATGGCGCCAGGGCGTAGAGATTCCCGGAATATGGTGGGATGTCTACAACTGGTACATCAGCGGGGATAAGCAGCGGAGATTGCCCCTGGAGCGGCTGCTCGGTTCATTATTCTACCGCAACAGCGGGGTTCCGCTGCGGCGGGATACCAGCCTCAGGTTATATGGAGGCTCAACACTGCGGGGCAGCGTGTCGCGTATGGAGAAATTCGTCGCCTGCTCCTTCTCGCATTTTGCTTCCTACGGTCTGAGATTAAAGGAACGCCAGCTCTATAAGCTCCAGGCGCCGGATATCGGTCAGCTGTTCCATGCGGCGCTGAGTGATATGGCCAAACGACTGCAGGAGCAAGGCAGAGGCTGGGGCAGTATGACGGCAGAGGAATGCCGGCGCGAAGCCGGGGCTACGGTGGACAAGCTGTCCCCGCTGCTTCAGGGCGAGATTCTAATGAGCACCAAGCGATACGGGTACATTTCCCGCAAGCTGAAGAACATTGTCGGACGGGCCTCGGTTATCCTCGGTGAGCATGCCCGCCGGGGCAGCTTTGAGCCGGCGGGGCTGGAGCTGGATTTTGGCCCGGGCAAAGAGCTTCCCCCGCTGAGAATAGCCTTGCCCAACGGCTGTGTCATAGAGGTTGTGGGCCGGATAGACCGTGTAGACAAAGCCGAGAGCGAGCAGGGGGTACTGCTGCGGGTCATCGACTATAAGTCCAGCCAGAAGGACCTGAAGCTGCATGAAGTCTACTATGGGCTGTCGCTGCAGATGCTTACTTATC
>NZ_LN831198.1:4093662-4097403 GCF_001368795.1 Paenibacillus ihuae | reverse complement strand
CTACTCGGAGCAATGGCTGGGCAGAGCTGCGCTTCCGGCCGGAACACTGTATTTCCATGTGCATGATCCGCTGCTCTCTTCACCGAACGGGCTGAACCGGGAACAGGCGGAGCAGGAGCTGCTTAAACGGTTCAAAATGAAGGGGCTGCTGACCGCTGACCGCGAGGTTGTCTCCCTGATGGATACAACACTGGATAAAGGACATTCGTCGATCGTACCGGTAGCGCTGAAAAGTGACGGCACCTTCTATAGCAGCGCATCTGTCGCTACACCTGAACAGTGGGGGCATTTGCTGTCTGCGGTACGAACCAATATTACTGAGATCGGGACACGCATTACAGAAGGTGATGTGGCGATCCAGCCGTACCGGATTCAACAGGAAACGGCCTGCACCTTCTGCTCGTTCCGCCCGGTATGCCAGTTTGATGAGGCTGTAGAGGGTAACGGGTACAACAATCTGGGCAAACCCGGCAAAGACGCGATTTGGGACCTGCTGTCCCGCAAAGGAGGAGAGAAGCCGTGACAATTAGAAGTACAATCGAAGAGAAGCCGGAGGGCAGTTTTTGGAGCGATGACCAGTGGCGGGCTATAGCCGGCAGCGGCGACGATATTCTGGTAGCGGCGGCAGCAGGCTCAGGTAAAACTGCGGTACTGGTAGAGCGGATTATCCGGAAAATCAGTAACAGCCAGAATGGCTTCAGTGTGGACCGGCTGCTCGTCGCCACCTTCACCAAAGCGGCGGCCTCGGAAATGCGCCAGCGGATCCGCGAAGCGCTGGAGCGGAAGCTGGAGGAGGCGGAAGGCGCAGCGGGGGAGGAACATGAGGATGCGGATCATTTGCGCCGCCAGCTTGCCCTGCTCGGCAGGGCTTCCATTACAACATTGCACTCCTTCTGTCTGGAAGTCATCCGCCGCTATTACCAGCTCATTCCGATAGATCCCGGATTCCGGATTCTGAATGAGCATGAGGCGGAGATGATGCGGCAGGAACTGCTGGAAGAACTGCTGGAAGAGAAATACGGGGAAATCTCCGAAGACGGGACAGACAGCGTGTTTGTGAAGCTGGCTGACTGGTTCAGCGGCGAACGCAGTGACGATGCGGTGCATTCTCTTGTACAGCGGTTGCATGACTTTGCCCGCAGTCATCCCTGGCCGGCGCAGTGGCTGCGGGATACCGCAGCTGACTTTTCGCTCCCGGACACGGAGAGTCTGGGGCACACGGCATGGGTGCAGAGCATTCTCGCCGAAGCTAAGCTGACGCTGGATGGAGCGGCCAGCCAGCTGATACAGGGGCGGGACATCGCTCTGCAGCCGGGCGGCCCTGCGCCGTATGCGGACAGCCTGGCAGAAGATCTTGCCATGGTACGCGGACTGCAGGAGGCGGTGGCCTCACGGCCCTGGGGAGAGCTCTATGATATCTTTGTGGAAATATCGTTCGGCAAGCTGAAGGCCTGCAAGAAGGATTCAACCGATCCCGGACTTCAGGAGATGGTTAAAGACCTGCGCGACAATGTGAAAAAGAGCCTGCTTGAGCTGCAAAAATCGCTGTTCGGCCGTCCTGCCGCCTCTTATCTGGCAGAGCTGCATGAGGCGGCTCCGCTGATGCAGGAGCTGGCGGAGACAGTCATCGCCTTCGGGGAACGCTACCGCGCAGAGAAGGCTGGCCGTGCGCTTGTGGATTTCAGTGATTTGGAGCATTACTGCCTGCAAATCCTGCGCCATCCCGACTCACAGCCGGGCCGCTCCTTGCCATCGGATGCGGCAATGGAATACCGTGACCAGTTCGATGAAGTGCTGCTGGATGAATATCAGGATACGAACAGCGTTCAGGAGGAAATTGTGCGGCTGATCTCCCGGGAATCACCGGGTAACCGGTTTATGGTCGGCGATATGAAGCAGAGCATTTACCGGTTCAGGCTGGCTGAGCCGGGTCTGTTTCTGGACAAATATAACAGCTTCAGTTCCGTGAACGCAGCAGGGTACGGTGAGCCGGAGTATGACGGTGCCGGTATGAATGCTAAGGATAGGACTGAGAATACCGGTTCGGGCGGCATGGTCATTGACCTGGCGCGCAATTTCCGCAGCCGGATGGAAGTTGTGAATGCCGTCAATATGATTTTCCGCCAGATTATGGACAAGACGGTTGCAGAAATCAGCTACGACCAGCGTGCAGAGCTGGTATACGGGGCGAACTTTCCCGGGGCGGAAGAGAAAGGTCCGGATACTTATTTTGCCCCTGAGCTGCTGCTCATCGACCGGGGAGCTTCAGGCGGACGTGCCGAGGAAGCCGGAGAAGACGGGGAGCTCCCGGCGCAGGAGAATGAAGCGGCTGAGAGCGAGACGGCGCAGCTGGAAGCGCGGGCAATTGCCCGGCGTATATCCCAGATGACCGGGATGACCGGCAGTGCCCCCCTGTTGATTTACGATAAATCGCTGCGCATCATGCGTCCGGTGGTGTATGGTGACATAGTAATTTTGCTGCGCTCTGCCCGGATCTGGACACCGCTGATGATTGAAGAGCTGCGCCTGGAAGGCATTCCGGCCTTTGGCGATCAGAACAAAGGGTATTTTCAGGCGACAGAAGTGGAAATTGCACTTTCCCTGCTGCAGATCGTCGACAACCCGAGTCAGGATATTCCGCTGGCCGGAGTGCTCCGCTCGCCTGTAGTCGGCTTAAGCGAGGAGGAGTTGGCCACTGTACGCCTGTGCAGTAACGGTACCTTCTTTGATGCTCTCCTGGCAGCTGCCGGGGAGCGGCGGGCGGGAAGCGGCGGAGCCGATTATTTTACCGGACTGGAGCGGGATGAGGATCCTGCGGCGGCTGAATATAGATACGGAAGAGATAAGGTTCAAGCAGAGACTGCCGTATCTCTGGAGCCTTTTGCCGACGCGGCTGAACAGATTCCGCTGCGTCTGCGGGAGAAGCTGCTGCATTTCCTCGAACAGCTGGACAGCTGGAGGAATGCGGCGCGGCAGGGCAGCCTCAGTACATTAATCTGGCGGATTTACGGGGAGAGCGGATATCTGGAATGGGTCGGCGGACTGCCGGGCGGATTCCAGCGCCAGAACAACCTCAAAGCATTGTATGACCGGGCTGTACAATTCGAGAACGACACCTCGGCACGCGGATTGTTCCGTTTTCTCGTCTTTATTAACCGGCTGAGAGAGAACGGGGGCGACCTCGGGGTTGCCGGAGGAAGCGGTGAAGAGGCGGGCGGAGTAAGGATTATGACAATACACAAATCCAAGGGGCTGGAATTCCCGGTAGTCTTTTTGGCCGGAATGGCTAAGCCCTTCAACCGCCAGGACCTGTATTCCCCGTTCCTCATGCATAAGGAGCTTGGTTTCGGACCGCGTTTTGTGGAACGGGAGACTAGAGTCAGTTATCCGACTCTCCCTTACTTAGCCATCAACCGCCGGTCACGGCTGGAACTGCTGGCCGAGGAGATGCGGGTGCTGTATGTGGGCTTAACCCGGCCGCGGGATAAAATGATTCTCGTAGGCACGCTAAGAGATGTACCGCGTGCCGTGTCCGCTTGGACCAGTACGCAGAACCGCGAGGAGCTGCTGCTGCCTGACCATCTGCTGGCCAGGGGACGCAGCTACCTGGATTGGGTAGGACCAGCGCTGATCCGGCATCCCGGCGCGGCCATGTTGCGCAAGCTGGCCGGGGCGGAAGGCACCGGATCTACTGTGCTGCATGGCGACAGCTCCAATTGGAGCATCTCGGTGCAGGATGCT
>NZ_LN831198.1:4089852-4093636 GCF_001368795.1 Paenibacillus ihuae | reverse complement strand
GTGAAGATGACACGGCGAAGAACGATGAGAAGCGGCTGGTGCTCGAAGCCCTGCGCAAGGGTAAACCCGTGTCTGCCTACGGAACAGCAGCCGCTCCGGAGATTGCCGCCCGGCTGGAATGGCAGTATCCGCTGGCTGCGGCTTCCGCCATTCCGGCCAAAACCTCGGTAACGGAGCTGAAGGCAATGCTGTCCCTGCAGGAACAGCCGTCCTTTGACTTGCTGGAGGAGGGGGTTCCTGCCAGAGCCGTCAAAGGACATAAACGGGAGGGCAATGCGGCCCGTGCCGAGAGCCTTCATCTGCGGCGTCCCAAATTCATGGAGAAGCGGGGGTTGTCCAGTACGGAACGAGGAACGGCCTACCATACGGTAATGCAGCATATCCCCTTGGACGGCCCTGTCGATCGTACGGTTCTGGTAGCCTCACTGGCCGAGCTAACCCGGGTGGCTATTCTCAGCGAAGAACAGGCGGAGGCGGTAGACCTCGGCGAAGTAGAGGCCTTTTATGCCAGTGAGCTGGGGCACAGACTGCTTCACGCCGAATGGAAGCGCAGAGAGCAGCCGTTCAGTTACATGGTTCCGGCTGGTGAAGCGTATCAGGGACTTGATTATTACAATGAGGCTGAAGGGCTGTCAGCCGTAAACGGCGGTGCTCTTAGCGAAGCTGTACTGATCCAGGGGGTTATTGACTGCCTGTTCCGCGAGGAGGGACGGCTGATTCTGCTGGATTACAAGACAGATGCCGTGCTGGAGCACCAAGGCGGAGTGGAGGCGCTGAAAGAAAAATACCGGTTCCAGCTCGAGCTGTACAGCAAAGCGCTGTATGATATAGTAGGCGAGCCGGTCAGCGAGATTTGGCTGTACTTTTTCGACGGCGGACATGCAGTTAAACTATAAATCTGTTTCATTTGAACGTGGAAATAGAATCACTGCTCCGGCTGGATGAGCAGCTGCCTGCACTGGGCCGAATCCCGCTTGGGGTTCTGCCGGCTGCGGGTGTGTTCTATTGCACTTTGTGCAGCAGATAGCTCCCTAAATCCGCCCGGGAATTGAATCTATTGTATGTTGTACAAGAGATAGCCCCCAAACTTCGTTCAGAATCGAATCTATTGTATTTTGTGCGGCAGAATCTTGAGGGTTTGGCGCTTTTGTACCATAATTCTGAATTCTATTGTCCGGGGTACAACAGAATGCGGTTTGTCTCAGTTTGATAAGGATTCTACTGCACAAAGTGCATTCTCATAACCGATATTTATTTGTTTTAAGCAATGATTTCTATTTGTTATAGAGCATCATTGCTAGTTTTCACATTTAGGGACAAAATCTATGAATCTATGAATGCCGCATGATGGGCGGGGAAAAGAGGGCGGAAATGCGCATATTGCATACAGGCGACTGGCACTTGGGCCGAACGCTGGAAGGACGGAGCCGGCAGAAGGAGCAGGAGCAGTTCATCGATGAGCTGGTGGAGATTGCTGACTCTGCGCAGGCGGATCTTATTCTGATGGCGGGAGATGTCTATGATTCAGTGAATCCTCCGGCGGCGGCGGAGCAGCTGTTCTATGATGCCGCTGCAAGACTGACGGCAGGCGGCAGGCCGCTTGTCGTCATCTCCGGCAATCATGACCAGCCGGAACGCGTAGCTTCGGTCTCCCCGCTCGTGCTCAGACAGGGCATCACCCTGGTCGGTATGCCTACTTCGCAGCCGGTAACGGTAAATGCAGTCCGGACAGGCGAAACCGCCAAAATCGCTGCGCTCCCTTATCCCTCAGAAGCCCGGCTTGGCGAGCTGCTTGCCGGGGAGAGCGGTGAGGAGGAACTCCGGCTCGCGTACAGCGCGCGGGTAGGCAAGCTGATGAAGCTGCTGGGCCGGGAGTTCACACCGCAGACTGTGAATCTGGCGATGAGCCATATCTATGTGCTTGGCGGTGTGGAGAGTGATTCAGAGCGTCCGATCCAGGTTGGCGGAGCGTATACCGTAGATCCGTCTGCTTTGTCTTGCGGGGCACAGTATACGGCGCTGGGACATTTACACCGGGCCCAGCGGGTAAAAGGTGACGGGATGATCCGCTACAGCGGATCTCCGCTGGCCTACAGCTTCTCCGAAGCAGGCCAGGCGAAGTCGGTAACGCTGATAGATGTCGTTCCCGGCGGAGAGCCGGTCTTCGAGGAAATCTATCTCCGCTGCGGCCGGCCGCTGGTGAACTGGAGATCCTCGGGAGGGCTGGAGGAAGTTTACCGCTGGCTGGATGAAGGCCGGGACGCTTCAGCCTTTATAGATCTGGAGCTGCGCCTGACGGAAGCAATGTCCATGAATGATATTCAGCGGCTGCGCAAATCGCGGGAAGGGATTATCCATATCCGTCCGGTGTATCCGCAGATGGAGCTTGAGCTGGAGGAGATCTCCCGCTCACGCATGCCGGTGCAGGAGCTGTTCCGCAAATTCTATCAGCGGCAGACCGGGGGAGCGGAGCCGGAGGAGAGCCTGATCAAGCTCTTCCTGGAACTGGCGGAAGAAGAGGACCGGCGGCAGCCGGAGGAAGGGGAGGTGAACTAGCTTGAAGCCGATTCTATTGAAGCTCTCGGGGCTTCAGAGTTACAGGGAACAGCAGGAGATTGATTTTGCCAGCCTGACCGAAACAGGGCTGTTCGGAATCTTCGGCCCGACGGGCAGCGGCAAGTCCAGCCTGCTGGATGCCATTACGCTGGCGATGTACGGCAAGGTGGAGCGCGCCGTCAACGGCACGCAGGGCATTATGAATCACTCCGAAGACCAGCTCAGCGTAGCATTCACCTTTGAGCTTACTTCCTCGGCAGGTCCCAGCCGCTATCGGGTGGAGCGGAAGTTCAAGCGGACCGGAGAACAGTCGGTCAGCAATACCATTAGCCGCTTTATCCATGTCACTGAGGACGGCGACCATGTCATGGCTGACAAGCTGGCTGACGTGACCCGTTGTGTAGAGGAACATATCGGACTCAAAATGGATGACTTTACCCGGGCGGTAGTGCTGCCGCAGGGTAAATTTGCTGAATTCCTGTCGCTGCGGGGTGTGGACCGCAGACAGATGCTCCAGCGGCTCTTTCATCTGGAGCAATACGGGGATCAGCTGGCTGTTAAGCTCAGCCGCAGGGTTAAGGACAATGAGGCGGCGCTGCGGGCACTGGAGGCGGAGCAGCAGGGGCTGGGCAGCGCCGGTAAAGCGGATGTCGAGGCAGCGGCAGTACGGCTGCAGGAAGCGGTCCGGCGCGCGGCGGAATGCCGTAAGCTGCTGGAGGCTGCCCAGCAGCGCTCCGAGCGCTTCGCGAAGATCCGCGAGCTGCAGGAGGAGCGTTCCCGCCGCGAGGCGAAGCGGCAGGCACTGCTGGCCCAGGAGGAGAGTATCCTCCTCCTGGAGCAGAAGCTCAGCAAGGCTGACGAAGCCGAGCAGCGGCTGCCCGCGCTGAATGCCTGGCGAAGCGCAGAGGCCGCCTGGAAGAGCAGGCTGGCCCGGGCGGAGGGCCAGGAGCTGCTAGCCGCTTCCGCGGAGCGGGAAGCGGCGGGGCTTGCCGCGGCCGAATCTGCGGCGCAGGCTGCGCTGCTGGCGGAGGAGCCGGCCCTCCGGCAGGGGGAGGGCACCTACCGCCGTGCGCTCGAGCTCGAAGCCGAGCTCGGCGGGCTGCGGCGGGAGCGCGCCGAGGTGCTGGCGCGCCGTGATGCAGCCTCCGGCGGGCTGGCCGCCTCGCAGGAGCGCATGGCCCGGGAGCGGGAGCTTTTGGCCCGCGGCCAAAAGAAGCAGCAGGAGCTG
>NZ_LN831198.1:4071012-4089826 GCF_001368795.1 Paenibacillus ihuae | reverse complement strand
TGCCTTGCCCGGTCTGCGGCAGCCCCCATCATCCTTCGCCTGCGTCCTCCCAGGACGGCGGCGAACGGGAAGAGCTGGAGGGCAGGCTCCAGCAGGTCCGCCTGCTGGCAAGACGGGCGCTGGAGACGCGCCACCTGTTTCACAGCCTGCTGGAGCAGGACGCGGCATGGCTGGAGCAGGTCTACGGTGAAGGTATGCAAGGCAGTCCGGCGGAATCTCCTGCGGCTGTGGCTCTGGAGCAGAAGGGCGCTGCGGGTGCCGGGTCTGCACAATCCCTTGCGGAGGTTCCGGATGAGAATCTGCTGGATGAGCTGGAGTCTAGGCTGAGTGCAGGCAAAGCCCGTTCCGGCGGGCTGCGCAGCGGTGCGCTCGAGTGGCAGCGGGTCATGCAGGAGCAGCAGCAGCTATGCCATAAGGAGGCCGCAGCTGTGCAGGCTGAATCTGCATGGGTACAGGGGCTTGCAGCCAAGGCGGAGGAACTGAATGCCCGCTTTGGCGTCTTGCGCCAGGAGTGGACATCGCTCTTCCCCGAGCTGGCACTGCATGAAGCGGAGGATGCCTACCGCGCGATGCTGGCCAAGGATGAGCAGTCCGAAGAGATCAGAGGACGGCTGGAGATCAGCGTGAAATTCCTGGAGGAGAAGAGCTCGGCTGTGCAGGGGCTTCAGGAAGAAATCGCTGGTCTGGACAAGGAGCTGACGCACTTGCACGCACAGCTTGAAGGCAAAGAAGCCCTGGAGCGCGAGAAAGAGCAGCGCCTGCACCAGTGGACAGGCGGCCGTCCTGCGGCTGGTTTGCTTGCGGAGTGTGAGCAGCAGCTGCAGAAGCTGCAGTCTGCGCTGGAGAACACCAGGCAGAGTCACCGCCAGGCTGCGGAGAAGGCACAGCATGAGCTGAAGGAAGCTGCCATTGCCCGGCAGGCGGCAGAATCAGCTCACGAGCACTACACCGAGGCTGCATTCCGCTGGGAGGAGAGCCTGCAGTCTTCTCCGTTTGGCTCGGCCTCCGAGGTGGAAGCGGCAGCTTTGCCGCCGGAAGAACGGAGTGCCGCCGCTGCACATGTGCGGAGTCATCGCGAGGCTGAGGCCGAGGTGAACCTGCAGCTGCGCAGCATTGAAGACAAGCTGCAGGGTGCTGTGCTCAGCAGCGAGGAGTGGCTGGAGAGTCAGACTGCCCTTCAACGGTGCAAAGAGGAGGATGAGGAGTCGCTCCAGCACCGGGCGCGCGCCGAGCGCGATCTGGAAGATTTGCAGCACCGTCATGTGCGCTGGATGGAACTTGAGGGCCAGCGGGTGGAGCATGCCGCGCTTCAGGACCGCTTGTCCAAGCTGCAGGCTGTGCTGCGCGGAAATGCCTTCGTTGAATATATCGCCGAGGAGCAGCTGATGCAGGTGTGCCAGGCCGCGTCACAGCGGCTGCGCTTCCTGAGCAAGCAGCGGTATGCGCTGGAGGTTGATTCAGGAGGCGGCTTTGTCATCCGCGATGACGGGAACGGAGGCGTGAGACGTCCGGTCTCCACGTTGTCCGGCGGCGAGACATTCCTGACCTCACTGTCACTGGCGCTTGCCTTATCGGCACAGATCCAGCTGCGGGGGCAGTATCCGCTGCAATTCTTCTTCCTGGATGAAGGCTTCGGCACACTTGATCCGGATCTGCTGGATACCGTCATTACTTCTCTTGAGAGATTGCATAATGATCAGCTGGCCGTCGGCATCATCAGCCATGTTCCCGAGCTTCGGGCACGGCTGCCGCGCAAGCTGATTGTTGTTCCTGCGGAGCAGGGCGGCGGGGGTTCGCACATTCTTTTGGAAAAAATGTGAGACTTGGGGTTTGATGTGATGTCGATCACAGAGACACCTTCAAACCCCTGTTATAATACAGCTAAGCCGACATCATTTTAGAAACACCTCGGCGGACGTATGACCGGGAAGATCTCCTTTTCATACGTCCGCCGCCGAATCAGCTTTTTAAGCTGCTAAGGGTGTTTCTTTTTTTTGGCTTTTTTGCTGCTCCAGGCAGGGACAAACCGCGTAAAGCCGCCCTTTTTATGGATTTCCGAATCTGTTTCTAGAATACAGGGTGCACTTAAATAGACTCTGTTACCTCTAAGAAAGTAATTCCTTAGTTAATTACACAGATTACTTTGAAAAGCCGGTTTTTGAAAAAAGGATGGTTAGATCGCACTAAAATCCGTATTATCTGTTACTGATACAGTTTTCGCTAATAATAACGGGGCTGTTCCAGCACTTGTCCATGCCCGTACTTGTAATTACTGTTCTTAAGCGTAATCACCGCTGTTTATACTACGGTCATCGTGTTAAACATTGTTTCATGCCCCTTCCCTTACTGTGAGATCTCTGTGAGATGTTTTGAATCCCTCCAATTCCCCGATAGTACCGTATAATAAATATCTATCTTTCAAAGAGCTGTATTCTGCTTCTTCCGCTTTCGTATTCCTTTATAATCCTGTATGATTAGAGACATAAATTTATTGTGGCGAAGACAGCCGGGCTGTAAGACCGAAGCAGGCGCTCCGCAAAATAAAGCGTCTGCTTACGAAGCGGGTTTTGTTGCGAAGAGAATTCAGGCAGTCATGCTCCACAAAACAAAGCGTATGCTTACGAAGCAAGTTTTGTTACGAAGAAAATTCAGGCAGTCATGCTCCACAAAACTTTTAGGAGGAAGCGTTGTATGGAAACCGTCTTTAGCAAAATAATTGAGGGCACAATCCCTTCCAAAAAGGTTTTCGAGAACGAGCGGATTCTGGCGTTCTATGACATTGAGCCTGCTGCGCCAGTGCATGTGCTCATTATCCCGAAGAAATTCATCGCCTCGATGAATGATGTCACGGCGGAGGATTTGCCGCTGATCGGCGAGATTCATGCTGTGGCACAGCAAATTGCCATAGAGCTTGGCATTGCGGAAACCGGCTACCGGCTGATCAACAATTGCGGACCGGATAGCGGACAAGCCGTGCCTCACCTTCATTATCACCTGCTGGGCGGTGCCAAACTGGGCGCCCTTGTCGGCACTTCTGCTTCACATGCTTAGCAGATTTTTCGAAATTAGATAACCAGCCAGAAAAAAGAATAACACGAAGGTTGACACCTTATTTCGGTTTGACCTATAATGAAATTTGATGAACCGTGTTATGCTCTTGGACGGTCTGGTCGGAGGGAGGGAAAACTGGTGTCTGAAACGAAAGTTCGTAAAAACGAGACAATTGATGCTGCACTTCGTCGCTTTAAACGTTCCATCGCTAAAGATGGTGTCTTGGCTGAGGTGAAGAAACGCAAGCATTATGAGAAGCCAAGCGTAAAGCGCAAGAAGAAGTCTGAGGCTGCTCGTAAGAGAAAGTTTTAGGAGGATTACCGAGTCATGAATCTTAGCGAACGATTGAACGAAGATATGAAGCAAGCGATGAAGAGTAAGGACAAGTTCACACTCTCCACCATTCGAATGGTTCGTTCTACGATAAAGTATCTTGAAATAGATTTGAAGAGAACATTAGACGACAACGAAGTGCTTGATATCCTTAGTCGTGAAATCAAACAGCGCAAAGATGCCCTCCAAGAATTTGAATCAGCGGGTCGCGACGAGCTTGCCGCGAGTACGAAGGCAGAAATCGAGATTATCATTAAGTATCTTCCTACGCAGCTTTCCGAAGAAGAAATTAAAGTAATTGTACAGCAGACCATCCAGGAAACCGGTGCTTCTTCGAAAAGTGATATGGGTAAGGTCATGAGCGCGCTGATGCCTAAAGTCAAAGGTCGCGCCGATGGTAAACTTGTGAACCAGGCGGTTCTGCAATTTCTGCAATAATATAACGCTAGCACCCCTTTTATAAGGGGTGTTTTTCGTAATTAAGGGACAGGTATAAGCAATAGCTTAGCTTGTCCTTTATTTGCATTCCCTGGGAGACTAATGTATTTGGGTTTGTTTTGAAACGGATTTCCGGGGCTGGCGTACTAGGGAGTATGAACTGGGTTATCATGGAGAAGGGAGGTTAAAACATGAGCAGTTTTCGGAAAATGTTACTATCCTTTACTGTCGCAATTCTGCTGGTTATGCTGGGTATGCCGGTTCTTGCAGGGGCAAGCGGAGCGGCTGCTTCATCAGGTGCAGCGGATTCAAGTACCCAAGAAACTAAGAACGGACCAGTGTTTATCATTCCGGTAGACCAGGAGATTGAACGCGGGCTGCAGAGCTTTCTGGAGCGCGGCTTTGCAGAGGCGGCTAGCTACGGGGCCGTTCTGATTATGCTGGAGATTGATACGCCGGGGGGACTCGTTGACTCGGCTGAGCAGATAGGTACGCTCGTCAGAGACAGCGATATTCCAACTGCTGCGTACATCAAGGGCGACGCCGCATCTGCAGGCAGTTACATAGCGCTGAATGCGGATACCATTATCATGAAGCCCGGGAGCATGATCGGAGCGGCATCGCTGGTAGATATGAACGGAAACCACGTGGATGATGCCAAAATGGTCTCGTACTGGAAATCCAAAATGGTAGGGGCAGCAATGCTGAACGGCCGTGATCCCGACATCGCCGCAGGGATGATGGATGTTAATCTGGTGGTGAACAAACCTGAGCTAGGCGTGAACAAAACGGCAGGCCAGATCATTGCTTTGACCAGTGATGAAGCGCTGAAAGCCGGATATGCTGAACATTTGGCAGGTACCCCGGAGGAAGCTGTGAGCTGGCTTGGGTATTCTACGGAAGATATTTTTTATGTAAAGCATACCGGCGCAGAGAAAATGTCGCAGTTTCTCACGAATCCGGTTGTGATGACCATTCTGCTCTTTATCGGGATTGCCGGAATTGTCATTGAAATGCTGATACCGGGATTCGGTGCTCCGGGGATTATCGGAACGCTGGCCTTTGCCCTTTATTTCTTCGGCAACTATGTTGCCGGCTTCGCCGGGGCTGAGACCTGGCTGCTGTTCATTCTGGGGCTTGTGATGCTCGTTCTGGAGCTCTTTGTCCCTAGCTTTGGAATACTGGGTCTGCTGGGTTCGGTCTGCCTTGTGGCGGGTGTGGTGCGGGCAGCCTTCAGCTATACTCATGCCCTATTCAACCTTGGGATTGCCTTTGCAGCAGCAACGGTGGTTATTGTGATTGTTGCAGTAATCTTTAAGGAGCGGGGAATCTGGAATCGTTTTATCCTGCGGGACAGTCTGACCAAGGAAGAGGGATTTGTGCCAGTACTGGAAAAACTAAGCCTTCTTGGAGCGGCAGGAGTGAGTATCACTCCGCTTCGTCCGGCAGGAACTGCCATGGTCGGCGGAGAACGTGTAGATGTGGTTACAGAAGGCAGCTTTATCAATTCGGGCAGGCCCATTTCCGTCATCAAAGTAGAGGGCGGGCGCGTGGTGGTCAAGGAATCGGAATAAGCTGAGCCTTTGAAATGCAGAAGTAAGTGAATTTAAAAATGTGATGGAGGTTGACAAAGAGTATGGGTGAAGCGTCTTTAATTCCTATTTTGCTGATCGCGGTTGTCGTGATCATAGTTTTGAGTGTGTTCTTCAGCTTCTTCCCGGTTATGCTGTGGGTTTCTGCATGGGCATCCGGTGTAAGAATCAGTATTATTACGCTGGTGGCGATGAGGCTGCGCCGGGTAACTCCGAGCCGGATTGTCAATCCTCTGATTAAGGCAACGAAGGCGGGACTAGGTATTAATATCAATCAGCTGGAGAGTCATTACCTGGCCGGAGGTAACGTTGACCGGGTTGTAAATGCGCTTATCGCTGCCCAGCGGGCTGATATTCCGCTCGAGTTCACGCGTGCAGCTGCCATTGATCTGGCGGGACGTGACGTGCTGCTGGCCGTACAGATGAGTGTTAATCCTCGTGTTATTGAGACGCCGGTTGTCGCTGCGGTTGCCAAGAACGGGATCGAAGTGAAGGTTAAAGCACGGGTAACAGTCCGGGCCAATATCGACCGGCTGGTCGGCGGTGCGGGTGAGGAAACAATTATTGCGCGTGTCGGTGAAGGGATTGTTACCACTGTAGGTTCGAGTAATTCGCATAAAGATGTTCTGGAGAATCCGGATTCGATTTCACGGACCGTTCTGGCCAAAGGCCTGGATTCCGGTACCGCATTTGAGATTCTCTCGATTGATATTGCGGATATCGATGTCGGTAAGAATATCGGTGCTTATCTGCAGACGGAGCAGGCTGAAGCAGACAAACGTATCGCACAGGCCAAAGCCGAAGAACGCAGAGCAATGGCCGTGGCCCATGAACAGGAAATGAAGGCGCGGGTCGTTGAGATGAAGGCGCTGGTCGTCGAAGCCGAATCCCAGGTACCGCTTGCTATGGCAGAAGCGCTGCGGGCCGGACAGCTTGGCGTCATGGACTATATGAATCTCAAAAATATCGAGGCCGACACCCAGATGCGCGGCTCGCTCGGTAAATTAAATGATGGGGACGATTCGAACCGTCCGACCAATAAATAAGGGGATGTGAGTTCCCATGGGCAGTTTGATTTATATCGCCGCGATTATCCTTATCGCGATCATTTCCAATGTGAATAAAGCGGCTAAGAATAAGAAGAAGCCTAACGCACGGGGCGGCATGCCTACCTTTGGAGGAGACGGAGATTCTCCGCTTCGCCGGACACGGCGCCCTGAGCCTGACCGGGAAGTCGTGCGCCCGGCAGCCTCAGGCAGCGGGTTTCCGGCGCCTGGAAGCCCCTCCTCGTATCCGGGCCGGTCAACGGCGTCCTATGAGGAGCATGAACATGAGCTTTCTCCGGCCTGGAGCGAATCTCCGCTGATTCCTACACCTGATTATGAAACAGGGGAAGGAATGTCTCTGGAGCAGCCATGGGATCGAGAGGATAGTGTGCAGGCGCGTACAGAGCGTATGCAGCGCGAGCTGGAGCGGCTGCAGGCTTCATTTGATGGTATAGCGGGTCAGGTGAAGGAAGCGGGCTTAGGAGGGGCTGTGGCGGCCCGTGAGTACGGGGATGCAGTAGGCTCGCTCCAGAGCGGATTGGCGAGCAACCGCCAAGCGCTGCAGAACGGGCTGGTCTGGTCGGAAATTCTTGGCCCTCCACGTTCCCGGCGGCCGCATTCTACCCGCAGATCATGATTTTCGCAAGAGTGGTCAATGCTGCCCGTTAGGGCGGCAGCTGTTCTACGATGCACAGGTAAGCCTTCGGGGCCTTTATGGTCCTGAAGGCTTTTTTTGTATTTCCCGGGCTCAGAAGGCTCCCTGAATCCGCTTCCTATGTGACTTCTGCTCATAAAAAACGGCATCACCGCATAAGGTGTACAGAAGGCAGGAAGGGGGAGAAGTCTACATATGACCCGTATCGGCCGCAGGCTGCGGGGATGGACAAACGGGGTACTGGATCTTCCGCAGGATGTGCTGCAGGAGTTGCCCCGGATCACCCTGATCGGCAATAAGGAGCTGTACATTGAGAATCACCGCGGCGTGCTGAACTTTTCCTCTGGACAGCTTACGATCGCGTTAGTGAATGGTTCACTTGAAATTTCCGGGGAGGGGCTTATGATCCGGAACATACTCGGCCAGGAACTTGCTGTTGAAGGCGTTATCGGTGAAATCAGATATAAGGGAAGCGAGGAGAAACCATGAAAGAGCCGCCTCTGTCAACATTGCGGGGTGTCGTTACACTGCATGTGACGGGACCGCAGGTGGAAAAGTTTATCAATGCCGTAGCCGAAGCCGGCATCGTCATCTGGGAGGTGAAGCCTGCCGGAGACGGTGCTTCCCTGAATCTCTTGCTGGATGACTTTTTTGCTCTCCGGCCGCTCCTGAAAAAGACAGGCTGCCGCATGCATGTCACCGCCAGGAACGGACTTCCCTTCAGGGCGGCTCGGCTGTGGAGACGTAAGCTTTTTGCCGCAGGTATACTCCTGTTCGGGGTTACACTTCTGCTGTTTTGTTCGATGGTCTGGACCATCCGGGTTGAAGGGAATAAGCTGATTGCCTCTGAGGACATATTAGCTGCTGCCCGCCAGGAGGGCGTATATCCGTACCAGTGGATTTGGCGTATGGAAGATCCGGACAAGCTCTCCAAAAAGCTGATTTCCCGTGTGCCGGGTATTTCCTGGGTCGGGGTGGAACGGACGGGGACGAGCATTACGATTCAGGTTGTAGAGGCTGACCAGCCGGAGAGCAAGCCCCTTTTAAGCCAGCGCCACCTGATCAGCAGAACTGATGCTGTAGTTACCGGAATTTACGCCGAGCAGGGAAGACCTGTTGTGGGAATTAATTCCCGGGTCAAAAAAGGTCAGATACTGATCTCCGGTGCTTTGGGCGATGAGGAGAATACACAGTATGTAGTGGCCAAAGGGGAGGTAAAGGGCCTTGTCTGGCATGAATACAATATTGAGGTTCCTCTGAAAACGACAAGCAGCTCCTATACAGGAGAGCGGAAAGACCGCACTTATCTTGTTCTAGGTGATTGGGCGGTCCAATTGTGGGGCTACGGGGAATCCGGTTTTGATAAATCACGCATGCTCACAGAGAATAATATGCTGTCCTGGCGTTCCCTGCAGCTGCCGCTTGGGGTGATGACGGAGAAGGAGCTGGAGATCCAATACACTTCTTCGGTAAAGACGGCGGAAGAGGCCAGAGCAGACGGGATTGCACGGGCAAAAAATGATATTTTGGCCCATTACGGTGCTGACAGCACCATAAAAAGTCAAAAAATTTTGCATGAGAAGAAAGACAATGGTAAAGTTTATATGAAAGTGCTGTTTGAAGTGGAAGAGAAAATTGCGGAAGAACTTCCGATAGTAAACAACCGAGGAGAATGAGGCTACTTGTCAGAACAGACTGCAAGCATTCGTATATCTTTGCAAAATGCGGGAGAAGCGCAATCGTTGTTCGGCCCGCAGGATGGATTCCTTAAAATTATCGAAAGCGAAATTCCGGCGGTGATTGACTCGCGTGAGGCGGAGGTTACGATACGCGGGGCGGAGCGCGAAGTGGACATGCTGGGGCAATTGTTTAATGTTCTGCTGTCTTTGGTTCGCGGCGGTTACATACTTAGTGAACGGGACATTCAATATGCGGTAGAGCTGGCCAAGGATTTTCGCGCTGATCAGCTGCTTGACCTGTTCAAGGGCGAAATCACAACAACTTTCCGCGGCAAGCCGATCCGTGTCAAAACCATTGGCCAGAAGCACTATGTAACTACCATTAAGAAACGCGATATCGTCTTCGGAATAGGTCCGGCGGGAACAGGTAAGACTTACCTTGCCGTTGTGCTTGCCGTTACAGCCCTCAAGGAGGGCTCCGTGAAGCGTATTGTGCTTACCCGCCCTGCAGTAGAGGCAGGAGAGAGTCTGGGCTTTTTGCCAGGCGATTTGCAGGAGAAGGTTGACCCGTATCTCCGCCCGCTCTACGACGCCTTGTACGACGTTATGGGGCCTGATCAGGTGGCCAAGGCGCTTGAGCGGGGACTGATTGAAATTGCACCCCTTGCCTATATGCGGGGACGTACGCTGGATGATTCGTTTATCATCCTGGATGAAGCCCAGAATACGACTCCCGAGCAAATGAAAATGTTTCTGACCCGGCTGGGGTTTGGTTCGAAGATGGTCATCACTGGTGACGTCACCAAATCGACCTGCCGCGCGGCAAGAAATCGGGATTAATCGAAGCTAAGGCGATTTTATCCGGCATTGAGGAATTGGGTTTTGTTTATTTTGCGGAACAGGATGTAGTAAGGCACTCCCTGGTGCAGAAAATTATCGTAGCCTATGACCGCTCTGCCGAAAACCTCGACTAACAAAGGGGACTGTCCTCATGGCTTCAAAGCAACCATCAAAATTAAGCGGATTTGTATATAGCAATAACGGATGGAAGTATAGCGCGGCAACGCGCTATGCTCTTTTCCTGTTATTGGGGATTGTCTTCTACTTTAGTCTCTCTTCTGATCTGCTGCCTAAACGTTATGATATAAAAGTGAATACCACCAGCGCAAAAGAAATTACGGCACCCAAGCAAATCCCCGATGACAAGGCTAAGCTGAAGGCTCAGGAAGCGGCAGCGGAGAGCGTGCCTAACAAGTATGCCATCATACTGATCAGAGCTGATAGTCTCGTCGGCTTGCTGCTAGACCGGATTGATAGCCTGAATCAGGATGATCTGATTTCCCAAAGCGAAAAGGTCGACATATACAGAGATGTGATTCCGCAGCGGGCCAATGATTTTGTCCAGAGCTTTGTCAATTCGAGCCGTAACGCCGGCACCTACTCGGATACCCTTCTGGAAGAGATCCAGTCGGTCATCGCTGAGCAGGCCTATACCATTCCGGAAGAGACTTACATCAAAATCCCGCGGCTGACGTCCCAGGATATCATCGAGATGAAGCAGGTTGCCCGGGAAATTGTGATCAAGCTGATGAACGATCAAATCGTTGACGCTCAGACGGTGCGCGCCAAGGTGGCAGAGCAGGTCAGCGTCAGCTCACTCAGCCAGCGAACAGCCCGTGAGGTTACGCAGGAACTGGTGCGGCTGGTTATTATGCCTAACAAGTTCTTTGACGAGGAAGCCACCAAGGAAGCAAAGGTGCAGGCCCGTGAGAATACGCCGAATGTGTTTATCGAACAAGGTGATGTGCTGGTAGCCAAAGGAGATACGATTACACCAGATCTGTACGCGCTGCTGGATGAAAACGGGCTGCTCAGCAATGAAGTTAACTATTGGCCGCAATTCGGGCTGCTGCTGCTGTCAATTATGCTCTCGGCAGGACTGATGGTATTTATCCGCTATTCCGGAGGCACAGCCGGCTTTAAGTACAATAACTCCCAGCTGCTGATGCTGGTGCTCGTCTTTATCATAACCATCTTCACCATGCGGCTTGCCGCTTTCCTGCAGACTGATGTCCGGTCCTATGTCGGTTTCCTGGCTCCGGTTGCCATCGGGGCGATGCTGATTGCCATGCTGCTGGATATGACACTGGCGTATTTCTGCTCTATTTTGTTCAGTGTGCTCTCTAGCATTATTCTGAATGTGCAGCAGAATACGGTCTTTGACTTTACCTTCGGCTTCTTTGCGCTGGTGGTGTCGTATGTAGCCATTTTTGCAACCCACCGTGCCGGACAGCGCTCCACATTGCTGAAAGGCGGAATTATGGTCTCCTTATTCGGCTGTGTAACAGTATTTATGCTGAAACTGCTGGGAGGCGGAGAATGGAATGACACACAGACCTTATATGAGGTAGGCTTTGCTTTTGCCGGCGGTTTGCTGACAGCGGTGCTCGTGATCGGGCTGATGCCGTTCTTCGAGGCTACCTTTGGCATTTTATCGGCGCTGAAGCTGGTCGAGCTGTCCAACCCGAATCATCCGTTGCTCCGCAAGCTGCTTACCGAGACACCCGGAACGTATCATCACAGCGTGATGGTCGGCAACCTGTCGGAAGCTGCGGCGGAAGCGATTGGTGCGGATGGCCTGCTATGCCGCGTTGGCTCCTACTATCATGATATCGGCAAGACGAAGCGGCCGTTTTATTTTATCGAGAACCAGAACAATATGGAGAATCCGCATGATTCGATTGAACCGGCGCTCAGCAAATCGATCATTGTGGCCCATGCCCGTGACGGGGTGGAAATGCTTAAGGAGTATAAGCTGCCTAAGCCGATCCGCGACATTGCCGAACAGCATCACGGCACGACGTTCCTGCATTATTTTTATCATAAAGCACTAAAACTGGCGGAGGAGAAAGGCACTGAGCCGGATTTCACCGAAGAGGATTTCCGCTATCCAGGACCTAAAGCACAGTCCAAAGAAGCGGCCGTAGTCGGCATTGCCGACAGTGTGGAGGCTGCCGTCCGCTCACTCCGCAAGCCGACGGTTGTGCAGGTGGAGACGATGATAGAGAAGATAATCAAGAGCCGTCTGGACGATCATCAATTCGATGAATGTGATTTGACGATCAAGGAATTGGACATTATCGCGCGGACCCTGAAAGAAACGGTAATGGGGATTTTTCACTCGCGGATCGAATATCCTGAGGAAGTGAAGAAACCGAAGAAAGAGGAAGGGGCGGCTACTACATGAGTCTAGCCATCAATTGGAACAACGAGCAGGAAGAATATGAAATTAATGACGGTCTTATCGCACTGCTGGAGAACATTCTGCAAAAAGCGGGGGAAGCCGAAGGGATTGAGAAAGGTGAGGTGGACCTTACTTTTGTCGATAATGAGCGCATTCATGAATTGAACCGTGAGTACCGGGGAATTGACCGTCCGACGGACGTGCTTTCCTTTGCGATGAATGAAACCGGAGAAGATGAACCGGAAATTATATATGCGTTCGATAAGAATGAGGAACTTGGGGATGTCCCGAACGCGCTTGGAGATATTATTATCTCTGTCACACGGGCACAGGAGCAGGCTTTGGAGTACGGGCATTCTCTGGAACGGGAGCTTGGATTCCTGTTCGTTCACGGTTTTTTACATCTGCTTGGATATGATCATCAGGATGCGGCCTCGGAGGCCGAGATGATGTCCAAACAGGAGCATGTACTGGCTCAGGTGGGGTTGACCCGCTAATGGTCAAGAATACGGCGGTGGGCCACAAAAAATTCTGGCATTCTTTTCGATTTGCTGCGCACGGTATAGCCTCAGCGTTCAAATCCGAGCTGAACATGAAGGTGCATTGCGGCCTGGCTGTTATTGTGCTTGCCGCCGCCGTGATTTTCAAGCTTCCTCCTTCAAGCTGGATGCTGCTGCTGCTGGCAATTACGCTAGTTCTGAGCACAGAGCTGTTGAATACGGCTATTGAAGCGACGGTTGATCTGGTGTCGCCGGAGATTCATCCCCTGGCTAAGACTGCCAAAGATACCGCCGCAGGAGCTGTGCTGCTTACGGCGGTCTTTGCTGTTATTGTCGGAATCTATGTTTTTTATCATCCTGTGATGGACTGGATCACCGGACTTATGTCATAATCAGTTTACAACTTCAGCTGACCTAAGAGGCGGACCGGCTTTTTTGCCCTCCGTCATCTTTAATTAGGCCATTCTCTTTCGAAGCAAAATTCCAGCAGAAAAGTCCAATTTCAAAGGTGTGTATAGGGGCAAATCTCAGACAGGACGGCTCATATAGCGTCGCTGCTACTTGTGAAAAGTGAGAAGTGAAATTAACAACACTAAGCGATACTGTGAAGAGTTTATGCTAACAAAACAAACTAAGCTAATGCTTACGAAGCCAGTTTTGAACGAAGTAATCCAAGTAGAATATGCTGAACAAACTTTTAGGAGGGCCACTATGGAATCTGCTCAACTTCTTCAGGAAGCGATCAAGGCAAGAGCCAATGCTTATATACCTTATTCCCGTTTCGGAGTCGGTGCGGCGCTGCTGGATCAGGACGGCCATGTGCACCATGGCTGCAATATTGAGAACGCCGCCTACGGCCCGACGAACTGCGGGGAGCGTACAGCAATGTTCCGCGCCATTGCAGACGGGCACAAACCCGGCACCTTCCAAGCGATTGCCGTCGTTGCTGATACAGACGGACCTGTATCGCCCTGCGGCGTCTGCCGCCAGGTCATGGTTGAGCTGTGCGGTCCCGATATGAAAGTTATTCTTGGCAACCTGAAGGGCGATATCTTCGAAACGACGGTGCGCGACTTGCTTCCGGGCGCGTTTGGCCCCGCTGATCTGGAGCAGGGACAGGCTCCTGAGTAAATCAACTCTATATAATCGGCGGAATACAGTAGCCGCAATGTAGTATACTTTCGATTTAATTGCACCAGGTACAGTTAAGTTAGCCTAATTTGCGCAGTATCTGAATTTAATTGCAGTTTCTGCAGTTATATTTGCAATTTGCTAGTGAAATCGCACAAATTGCCAAAAATAACTGCACGAAATACAGCTAAACGGGAATAGTCGTAGATTCAATTTGAAATAACTGTACAAAATACAATTAAAGTAGTGTAGGGTGCTGATGGTGCTCCGTGCAGAGGCTTGAGCTATTTGTTTTGCGTGGTAATGAACTAGGCAATGGGCAGCGATGTGTGCTAATGCTACTGCTACTGCAAATACGTGATGCTCAACATGTCTTTAACTAATCAACCCTCGCCACTGTCCAGCGTGTTCCCGGAGGGAACGAAAGCGCTCCATGCACCAACTGTCTGTTCCGTGCACCGATTGCCGCTCTCACGCCCAATTCCGGGTGTCCAGAGGGCCGGGGCCCTTGGGGTCCCCCTTGGCTAAGGGGGATTTAGGGGGATCGAAAAAAGCCTTTAATATTAAAGTTTATTATTTTTCACCAGCAGAAGGGAAGATTATATGAAATTCAAATCAGGGTTTGTCGCCATTATCGGCAGACCGAACGTAGGCAAATCGACACTCATGAACCAGGTGATTGGTCAAAAAATCGCCATCATGTCGGACAAGCCGCAGACCACACGAAACAAAATTCACGGGGTGTATACGGCGAACAATTCGCAGATCGTATTCCTGGACACACCGGGTATTCATAAAAGACAATCGAAGCTGGGCGATTACATGAACCAGACGGCGATGAGCACGCTGCATGAAGTGGAAGCGGTACTGTTCCTTGTGGATGCTTCAGAAGGTCTGGGCGGCGGTGACCGCTTTATCGCTGAGCAACTCAGCGGGGTTAAGACACCTGTTATTTTAGTGCTAAATAAGATCGACAAAATCGAGCCGGAGGCGCTGCTTCCGCTGATTGCACAGTACAACAAGCTGCATGAGTTCGCTGAAATCGTACCGATTTCCGCTAAGCTCGGCAGTAATGTCAATACGCTGCTGGATCAGGTGGCCAAATATCTGCCGGAAGGTCCTCAGTATTATCCGGATGACCAGATTACCGACCATCCAGAGCAGTTTGTCTGCGCCGAGCTGATCCGTGAGAAAATTCTCCACATGACCCGTGAAGAGGTGCCGCATTCCATTGCAGTGGCCATCGAGGATATGCGCGTAGAGCCTAATGGCGTAGTGCATATTAACGCGGTTATTTTTGTCGAGCGCGATTCCCAGAAGGGAATTATTATCGGCAAGCAGGGGGCGATGCTGAAGGAAGTCGGCAGACGGGCCCGCACGGATATCGAGAACCTTCTGGGTTCGAAGATTTTCTTAGAGCTATGGGTTAAAGTGAAAAAAGACTGGCGCAATCAGGAACGCGTACTGCGCGATTTGGGCTTCCATAAAGACCTTTAAAACTTGGGACTCCGCAGCTTCTTGAAACGGCCCCGCCTGCCATGCAGGACGGCAGGCCGTTTCTGCTTGGCAGGAATTGCAAGGATAAACCTCCGCTCAGCGCACATCCTATTTCTGAAGAGACATCGTGTTTCCGAAGAAAGGATGAATACGAATGCGAGACTTTTCGTGGAAGTATTTTGCAAAGACTGGAGATGTCGATGCTTATCTGCTGTATAGAGAAGCCGGAGATCCGCTTGAAGAAGGCGGACCGCTGCTCGCGGAGGAAGAGAAGGCCCTTGATGAAGAAGCGCAATAAGGACTGGTTGCTTGCCGAATGGTTGGGGGAAGAGGCATGCTACACAGGGTGGAAGGGATCGTCATCCGCAGCATGGACTACGGTGAAGGGAACGCCATTATTACGCTTTGCACCGAGAACGCCGGTAAAGTAGGCGTTCTCGTCCGCGGTGCCAAGAAGGTCAAAAGCCGCCATGCTGCGCTTATCCAGCTGTTCACAATTGGTGAATTTGTATTTTTCCGCAACAATGGGGGGTTAGGAACCCTGAACGCAGGAGAAATAACACAGTCCCATCATTCGCTGCGGACAGATTTGATCAAAGCAGCCTATGCTTCATATGCATGCGAACTGCTTGACCGTGTGCTGCATGAGGAGGAAACCGGCAGCTTCTGGTTCCGGCAGCTGTCGGCGTGTTTGAATGCACTTGAAGAAGATAAGGAACCCGGTGTCATTCTTAATGTATTTGAGATGAAAATACTGCAGGCTGCGGGATACGGTCCGGAACTCAATCATTGTATTGCCTGCGGGCTGGATAAGCCGGATGAAGAACTGCGTGTTAGCCCCCGCCTCGGCGGGGTATTATGCCGCAGCTGCAGACACAATGACCCGCCGGCGATGGAGATTTCTCCCCGTGCGCTTAAGCTGCTGCGCCTGTTTGCAGCCCTTGATCTGACACGCCTCGGCAATGTGGATGTGAAGGAAGCCACCCGCAGTGAGCTTAAAAAAGTAATGCGGGCGTTTATGGATATGCAGCTCGGGCTGAAATTGAAGTCGCAAGGTTTCCTTGACCAGCTCGATAAATACAACATTTGACGAATCCTTAAATTTCCGTTACTATGGGATCAGTTTCTTTTTAATTTACAGCCGATGTTACTCTGAAGTCTTGGAGACGTGCAGTGATCGGGAAAGTAGTGGACGCCAGTTGTCGCTTAAGCGAGCCGGGGATAGTGGAAGCCTGGCAGGACAATGTTCATGAACAGGGCACCCGGGAGTACGGAAACGGCAGAATGAAAAGTGGATTTCGTCAACTTGCGTATTACCGGGCCGAAATGGCCGGGGACGCAGTGCGTAATCAAGTAGGGTGGAACCGCGGGAGTATATGTTAAGCTCTCGTCCCTATGTCTGGAAATCAGGCATGGGGGCGGGAGCTTTTTTGCCTTGTGGCGGACCTTCGGGCCTACGCCGCAGGCCTATAAGAGCGCCGCCTCCATCGCGGCACAGTAAGAAGCTTCATGGCAGAGACTGCCACCAAACTTGTAAAGCGAAGGAGTCGGTAGTATGAACTTTCAGCAGATGATTTTGACACTGCAGCAGTTCTGGGCAGAACAGAACTGTATCCTCGTCCAGCCGTATGATACGGAAAAAGGGGCGGGCACGATGAACCCTATGACGTTTTTGCGTTCGCTTGGACCCGAGCCGTGGAAAGTAGCTTATGTTGAGCCTTCCCGCCGCCCGTCGGATGGACGTTATGGTGAGAACCCGAACCGGTTGTACCAGCATCACCAGTTCCAGGTGATCATCAAGCCTTCACCGGACAACATCCAGGAGCTGTATCTGGAAAGTCTGAAGGCGCTGGGTGTAGATCCACTCTTGCATGATATCCGCTTCGTTGAAGATAACTGGGAGAACCCGTCACTGGGCTGTGCAGGCCTCGGCTGGGAAGTATGGCTGGACGGTATGGAAATTACACAGTTTACCTATTTCCAGCAGGTGGGCGGAATTGAGACCAGTCCGGTAGCCGTAGAAATCACTTACGGTATGGAGCGTTTGGCTTCTTACATTCAGGAGAAGGAAAATGTATTCGATCTCGAATGGGTAGACGGAATGACTTACGGTGATGTATTCCATCAGCCGGAGGTGGAGCATTCCACGTATACCTTTGAAGTATCTGATGTCCAGATGCTGTTCACGCTGTTCAACACCTACGAACAAGAAGCCCGCAGAGCCATGGAGAACCATCTGGTATTCCCGGCCTATGACTATGTGCTGAAATGCTCGCATACCTTCAACCTTTTGGATGCGCGCGGGGCCATTAGTGTGACTGAACGTACAGGCTTCATTACAAGAGTGAGGAATCTGGCCCGTACCGTCGCGGCGACATATCTGGAGGAACGCGAGAAGCTGGGCTTCCCGCTGCTGAAGAAAGAAGGTGCAGAACATGTCTAAAGATATCTTGTTCGAAATAGGTCTGGAGGAAATTCCGGCGCGCTTTATCCGGGCGGCGATGGAGCAGCTTCAGGACAAAACAGCCAAATGGCTGGAAGCTTCGCGCATTGAGCACAGCGGAGTAACAGCCTACGCCACCCCGCGAAGACTCGCTGTACTGGTGAAAGACGCAGCTGAGAAACAGGCGGATATCAGTGAAGAAGTGAAAGGCCCGTCACGCAAAATCGCACTGGATGCCAGCGGCGAATGGAGCAAGGCTGCACTCGGTTTTGCCCGCAGCCAGGGGGTATCCCCGGACCAATTCACCTTTAAGGAACTGGCTGGCGTGGAGTATATCTATGCCACCAAGAACAGCGATGGTGTAGAGACCTCCTCTTTGCTTGCCGAGGGACTTACAGGCATCGTCAGCTCGATGAGCTTCCCGAAAAATATGCGCTGGGGCGCTTATGATTTCAAATTCGTCCGTCCGATCCGCTGGCTCGTTGCATTGTTCGGCCAAGAGATTATCAATCTGGAGATTACCGGTGTACAAGCAGGCAACGTGAGCCGCGGCCACCGTTTTCTCGGTGCTGAGACGGTCATTACAGAACCTGCAGCTTATGTTGAAATCATGCGGGCGCAGCATGTGCTGGTTGATGTGAAGGAGCGCGAAACGCTGATTCTGGATCAGATCAATAAGCTGGCGGCTGAAAAAGAATGGACCATCGCAATCAAGGAAGATCTGCTGGAAGAAGTGCTGTTCCTGGTGGAAACTCCGACTGTATTGTTCGGTACCTTTGATCCTTCCTTCCTGAACATTCCGCAGGAGGTGCTGATTACCTCGATGCGTGAGCATCAGCGGTATTTCCCGGTATTTGATGCTGCGGGCAAGCTCCTGCCGTTCTTCGTAACCGTTCGGAATGGTAATGCGGAGTCGCTTGATGTGATTGCCAAAGGAAATGAAAAGGTGCTGCGCGCCCGTTTATCGGATGCGAAATTCTTCTATGAAGAAGATCAGAAGCTGCAAATCAGCGATGCCCTGGCTAAGCTGGAAACCATTGTGTATCAAGTTGAACTGGGCAGTGTCGGCGACAAAGTGCGCAGAATCCGTGCAATTGCCGACAAGCTCGCAGCTAAGCTTGAGCTCTCACAAAGTGCAGCAGCTGAAGTCAGCCGTACCGCGGATATCTGCAAATTCGACCTTGTAACGCAAATGGTGGGTGAAT
>NZ_LN831198.1:4054820-4070986 GCF_001368795.1 Paenibacillus ihuae | reverse complement strand
GTGAATTCCCTGAGCTTCAAGGCACGATGGTGAAGACTACGCCCGTAAAGCTGGAGAAGCGGAGAATGTGGCCAAAGGTATTTCCGAGCATTATCAGCCACGTTTTGCCGGAGACAGTGTGCCGTCGACGGAGGCGGGTATGGTCGTCAGCCTCGCTGATAAAATCGATACGATCGTCGGAAGCTTCTCGCTCGGCATTATCCCGACGGGTTCTCAGGACCCTTACGCGCTGCGCCGCCAGGCGGCAGGTATTGTGCAGATCATACTGGAGCATAAGCTTCCGGTCAGTTTGCAGGAAATTTTCGCTGCAGCCGTGGAAGTTCATGAAAATTTGCGCACAGAGAAACATTTTGCCCCTGAACTGCGTATAAACCTTTACGAGTTCTTTGGCCTTCGCGTGAAGCGCCTTTTATCCGATGACAATATCCGCTACGATGTTGTGGAAGCTGTTACTGCAGCGGGTTTTGATGACATCGTTGATGTTGTTAACCGAAGCCGTGCACTCACAGAGGCTGTAAACACTCAGGCTGATTTCAAAATCACCGTCGACTCGCTGACCCGTGTCAGCAATCTGGCGGCCAAAGCGGCAGAGGGTTCGTTAATCCAGCCTTCCCTGCTGAAAGAAGCAGCCGAAGTGAAGTTATATGAGACATGGCAGGGAATTCACGAGCCTTACCAGGAAGCACTTGCAGACAGAAATGCCGCAGAAGCGCTGAGTATTCTTTCCGGCTTGAAGGATGCCGTTACCGGATTCTTCGATTCCGTAATGGTTATGGCTGAAGACGAACAGATCCGTACGAACCGCCTTGCTCTCCTGTCCGCTGTAGATGCAGACTCCAGAGTGTTTGCCGATTTCGGCAAGCTGGTTTGGTAGTTTCCGGCTGAATTCGAGCTTTGCTGCCACAGCAAATTTGTGATTTTGTGTAACTTATGGTATAGATCGATGGTTTGGGGTATAAATATACGGAACGGTGCCAATGCGTAAGTTGACATTCGTTCCGTATTTATGCTTTATCAAAGAAGGATTTCGGTTTGGGTAAAGCGTATATATATTACACGGGAATTTGGTGATGATGATCATGGAAAAGCCCAGCGGAAGAAAAATCGTGGTCGACGGGGATGCTTGTCCGGTCAAAAAAGAATTGCTGCGGTTGCCCGTTCCTTCGGCGTACCTGTCCTGATGGTTTCGTCTTTTGACCATGTGCTTCAGGCGGAAGAGGGTGTCGCAGTGGTGCAGGTTGACCGCGGAGCTGACAGTGCTGACCTGTACATCGCCAATCATATTTCTGCCGGAGATATTGTCATCACGCAGGATTATGGACTAGCTGCGCTGGCGCTGGGCAAACGCTGCAGGGTGCTTTCGAACCGCGGACAGGAATATGAGGATTCCAAGATGGATTTTATGCTGGAAGGCAGGCATGCCAGGGCTGTGGAACGCCGGCGCGGGCACTATTCCAAAGGGCCAAAAGCGATCACGGCCGAAGAAAAAAATCTTTTTCAACATAAACTGACAAAACTTTTAACACTTTTGCAGGAGAATGTGCAGCTATAGCGAATTATATTTATTTGTTAAGAGATGAAGGTGGCTAAAAGTGGCAAGCGGACACGGTAATATTCCGGAAGAAGTTATCGAGAGCGTGCTGGCTCGGCATGATATTGCCGAAACCGTCGGCAAGGTCGTCCATCTAACTAAGCAGGGGAAATATTTATGGGGCCTCTGCCCGTTCCACTCGGAGAAATCCCCTTCCTTCACCGTGACCCCTGACCGGGGTGTATTTCATTGCTTTGGCTGCGGAATGGGCGGTAATGCCATTAAGTTCAGGATGGAAATCGAAGGATTATCCTTCCCTGAAGCAGTCAGAATAATGGCGGAAGAAAGCGATATTGCCATTCCCGAGGGCAAAGGTGGGCCGTTGTCTCCACCCGATCCCGAGCGGGACCGGCTGATTCAGGCTTATGAATTGTCAGCAAAGTTTTATCATTTTCTGCTGAAGAACACGGAATACGGCACAGCCGCGATGAATTATTTAAGATCCCGAAACTTCAGCGACAAAATGATTGACCAGTTCCAGATTGGGTTTGCACCTGACCGCTGGGATACGCTGCTGCAATTCCTGGAGAAGCGGAATTTTGATCTCGCCGAGATGGAGAAAGGCGGGCTGCTGTCTGCCAGAGGAGAAGGCAAGGGCTATATCGACCGTTTTCGCGGGCGGGTCATTTTCCCGATTGCGAACCGGACGGGCAAGGTAGTTGCTTTTGCCGGAAGAATTCTCGGAGACGGTCAGCCAAAATATCTAAACTCTCCGGAAAGCAGAATATTTAACAAGAGCCGGATTCTGTACAATTTGCACCAGTCCAAAGCATCCATCCGCAAAACGCGGCAAATCGTCCTCTTTGAAGGATATGGCGATGTCATTTCGGCCTGGGAAGCAGGTGTGCATAACGGTGTGGCTACAATGGGAACGTCACTGACGGAGAGCCATGTGGCACTGTTGAAAAGTCTGGGAGATGAGATCATTCTCTCCTATGACGGTGACAAGGCAGGACAAGCTGCAGCGCTGAAGGCAATCCCGGTGCTGGAGGATAGCGGGCTGAGGGTTAAGGTTGCCGTGCTTCCAAGCGGACTGGACCCGGATGAGTTTATCTCTCGTCACGGCGGGGAAAGGTTCATGGAACAGGTGATTGACTCGGCGGTTTCAGCCATAAAATTTAAGCTTATATATCTGAAAAAAAACCATATACTCCTAGAGGAAGACGGCAAAATAGCCTATGTCAAGGAGGCGCTCCAGATTATTGCGACGCTTCACTCCTCCACAGAGCGGGAAGTTTATTTGCGGGAAATATCCTCCGAGCTCGAGCTGTCATATGATAGCTTGAAACAGGACTGCAACTTACTCCGCGCGTCGATGCAAAAAAACATGCCCGAAGGGGATAATAACGACAAAAGGTGGAATAATGGTAGGCATAAAAAAGGGCAAGTGCAGACACCAACTTTGCTGCCCGCTTATCATGCTGCAGAACGGCGCCTGCTGTCTTTTATGATTCAGGATCCGGAAGCTGCCGCTTATGTAGGCGAACGCCTCGGAGAAGAGTTCAACATCGATGATCATGCGGCAATTGCCGCTTATCTATATGCCTATTACGCGCAAGGCAAACCACCCGGCATCAGCCGGTTTCTATCATCGCTTCAGGATGACCGTCTGGAGAAGACTGCTACAGCAATATCCATGATGGACACACCTCCGGACTGGAATACGCAGGTTCTGGATGACTGCATCCGTGAAGTGAAGAAATATCCTACACAGCGCAAGATGGAGCAAAAGCGTGAAGAGATGATTCAAGCGGAGAAATCCGGTGACTTTTTACGTGCGGCACAAATAGCAAGTGAGATTATAACCCTAGAGAGACAGTGAGAATTTGACAGGATGTATCTAGGGAGGAGGGAGTCGAATTATGGCGAACGATCAGCATACTGAACTGGAAGCAGAATTTACTCTGGATCAGGTTAAGGACCAGCTTATTGAACACGGCAAGAAAAGATCATCATTGAATTACAAAGATATTATGGAGAAATTGTCGCCGTTTGATCAAGACCCCGAGCAGATGGAGGAATTCTACGAGCAGCTCAGCGACCTCGGGATCGAGGTTGTTAATGAGAATGATGAAGAAGGCTCCAATCCGCTTCGGCAGAGCGAGGACAATGAGAACAGCGATAGTGATGATTTCAGCTTCGATGACGATTTGTCCTTGCCGCCGGGAATCAAAATTAACGATCCAGTCCGGATGTATCTGAAGGAAATCGGACGTGTGCCACTGCTCTCGGCTGATGATGAAGTTGAGCTGGCTATGCGGATCAAAAATGGTGACGAGGAAGCCAAACGCCGTCTGGCCGAAGCCAACCTGCGTCTCGTGGTAAGTATCGCCAAACGTTATGTCGGACGCGGCATGCTGTTCCTGGATTTGATTCAGGAAGGCAATATGGGTCTGATCAAAGCGGTGGAGAAGTTTGACCACAACAAAGGATTCAAATTCAGTACCTATGCTACATGGTGGATTCGCCAGGCGATCACCCGGGCTATCGCTGACCAGGCGCGTACGATCCGTATTCCGGTGCATATGGTGGAAACGATCAACAAATTGATCCGTGTCTCCCGCCAATTGCTGCAGGAACTGGGACGTGAGCCTTCGCCGGAGGAAATTGCTGCAGAGATGGAGCTGACCGTTGAGAAGGTTAGAGAAATCATGAAGATTGCTCAGGAACCGGTATCACTGGAAACTCCTATCGGGGAAGAGGATGATTCGCATCTCGGCGATTTCATCGAGGATCAGGAAGCGCTGGCGCCTGCGGACGCCGCAGCTTATGAACTGCTGAAGGAACAGCTGGAGGATGTACTGGACACGCTCACTGAGCGTGAAGAGAATGTGCTTAGACTCCGTTTCGGTCTGGATGACGGACGGACAAGAACGCTTGAGGAAGTCGGCAAAGTATTCGGTGTTACGCGTGAGCGGATTCGTCAGATCGAAGCCAAGGCGCTGCGCAAGCTGCGTCACCCGAGCCGCAGCAAACGGCTTAAGGATTTCCTCGAATAGATTCGATAACCGGACCTTCTGCTGCATGGTGGCAGGAGGTTCTTTTAGCTTAATAAGCATCTAGCGCAAGGGTGAAATGAGGGATAAGCCGTTGAATCTGGAAAAACGTGAAATTATTATAAGAGAAATTCAGTACTGGAGAAGAAGCAAGCTGCTGCCCGAACAATATTGTGACTTCTTGACCAACCTCTACAATGATGAGGCGGAGTTCAAGGACAGCAATCCGGTATCGCTGCAAAATCTACAGCAGGGAAGCATCAAAGTTTGGTTGTTTGGTTTTGGAATTATTTCCTTGATTTTCTTGATTAGTCTTTATTTTAGCGTTTTTCCCTGGCCTTTGCAACTTGCAACAGCACTCTGTGTTTTAGTGGTCTGTTACGGTTATTCGGCCATTTACCGGGACCGCAACAATATGATCAGCCTCCTGCTGGCTGGGGTCGGCAGTGTGCTGACACTGGGTTTTGGCCTATGGCTGATCGCACTGCATGACCTTGATCCTGACTTTTGGAGACCTCTGCTGATTGCGGGCTGCGGGCTGCTGTGGTGCGTCCTGGGTTTCACCCTGCGTATTGGTTTGCTGCACTACTGCGGATTCGCCTTTTGGGCACTCCTGTATGCCGGATTCTCCGGGCAAATGCGTCCGGATGCCTCTATGCTGGAGCTGGAGCTGATCTGGCTACCGCTATGTGTGCTGATGGTCTGGTTAAGCTGGCTGCTTTATCATAAGGTCAGCGGAGTGTCAGGTGTCTATCTGGGAGTCGGCGTATCGTTGTGGCTAATGCCGGAGGTCGATGCATTGTGGCTAAGACAGGGCTACCCGGGCTGGGTGTCACTGTTATTGATAGTGAAGGTTGCTGCCGGATTGGCTCTGCTGTTTATTTTCCGAAAAAAATGGATAACGTGGGTGGCCTCATGAACAAAGTAAAATTATCAGACCGGCTGCAGCTTCTGCTGGATCAGGTGCCGGAAGGAAGCAGACTCGCCGATATTGGCTCCGATCACGCGCTGCTTCCTGTAGCTGCTGTAGAGAGCGGAAAAGCCGTTTCGGCAATTGCAGGTGAAGTAAATCAGGGTCCGTATGAAGCGGCGCTAAAAGGTGTTGCAGAAGCCGGACTCGGCAAACAAATCGCTGTACGGCGCGGTGACGGGCTTGAAGTGCTTGAACCGGGCGAAGCCGATTGCATCACGATTGCCGGAATGGGCGGATCGCTGATCGCTGCCATTTTGGGCCGCGGCCAGGCCCTAGGCAAGCTGGAGGGTGTGAAGACGCTGGCGTTGCAGCCGAATGTAGGCGAGGATATTTTGCGCCGCTGGCTGCTGAATAACGGCTGGGTAGTGACAGCCGAGCATATTCTTGAAGAGGACGGCAAAATCTACGAAGTGCTGACAGCCTATCCTGAAGGGGATGCTTTTGGACTGACGAATGAGCAGCTGTACCTGGAGCGGGTGCTGCCAGGAGGAGTTATCTGCAGCCCGGACATGCTGCTGCAAATGGGACCTTGGCTGCTGGAAAAGCCGAATGCCGTATTTGCCGCTAAATGGCAGGGCGAGATTGCCAAGCTGGAAGGCATCCTTGGCTCGTTGTCCCGCTCGGAGCTTGATTCGGCGGAAGAGAAACGGAGCAAAATCCGGGCGCAGATCAAGAAAATTTCGGAGGTGCTGGAATGTTTGCCAAAGGACAAACTGTAATTGGCTATATGGAGCAGCTTGCCCCGAAGCATCTGGCGGAGGAATGGGATAATGTAGGCCTCCAGCTTGGCAGCCTGCAGAAGGAAATCAGCGGCGTGCTGGTTGCCCTGGATGTCAACGACGCCATTGTGGACGAAGCCATTGCTAAGGGCTGCAATCTGATTATTGCCCATCATGCGATTATTTTCCGGCCGATCAAGGGAATTCAGACCGATACTCCTATGGGTAAGCTCTATGAAAAGCTGATCAAAAATGACATCGCGGTCTATATCAGCCACACCAATCTTGATGTTGCCGAAGGCGGAATGAACGATTGGATGGCGGAAGCGCTTGGTATTGAGAACGGGGCGCCGATCAAAGATATTCATACTGAACAGCTGTCCAAGCTGGTCGTATTCGTGCCGAAGGACCATCATCAGAAGGTGCTTGATGCGATCCTGAATGCCGGTGTGGGCTGGATCGGGAATTACAGCCATTGCAGCTTCAATATTGAGGGCTATGGTACTTTTGTTCCGCGTGAAGGCTCCGACCCTTATATTGGGGAAGCGGGTAAAATGGAGCGTGCCGATGAAATCCGCATCGAAACGATTGTTCCGCTCTCCATCCGCAATAAGGTAGTCCAGGCCATGCTGAAGGCACATCCGTATGAAGAGGTTGCCTACGATCTCTATTCGATGGATCTCAAAGGCCGGAGCCTTGGACTGGGCAGAGTGGGCAAGCTTAAAGAGCCGACGACATTAGGTGAATTCATCGAAACGGTTAAAAGCGGGTTGAAGGTGGATCATGTACGAGTTGTAGGTGATCTGAACCGTCCGGTCCGCAAAGCCGCGGTGATGGGCGGATCCGGTGCCAAATACTATAACAGTGCCATCTTCAAGGGAGCTGATGTACTGGTGACCGGTGATGTGGATTACCATACGGCGCAGGATGCCTTTCTGGCCGGGATTGCCCTAATCGATCCGGGACATAATGCGGAGAAGATTATGAAGGAGCATGTGGCGGAGTGGGTGAGCAGTAAACTGGCGGAACATAAGTATGGTACCGCAGTTTATGCTTCGCAAATTGACACAGAGCCTTTCAAGTTTCTGTAAAGACCCTTTATTTTACACTTGTGCAGACTGGTGCAAGTCTGTATAATATACAATGTTGTTCGGGAAGTTTGACAGACAATCGCCGGCGGCTTAGCCGCGGGAGGAAAGTCCGGGCTCCACAAGGCAGGGTGCTGGATAACGTCCAGTCGGCGCGAGCCGAAGGATAGTGCCACAGAAATGGACCGCCGATGGCCGCTTTCGGGCGGCACAGGCAAGGATGGAACCGAGGTGTAAGAGACCCCGAGGAACGCTGGTGACTTCGTTCCTGGTAAACCCCATCTGGAGCAAGACCTAATGAGACACAGCGCTTCCTTTACCGGAAGAGCAGCCTTCGCCTGAGGCGTGTCTAGGTTGGTCGCTGGAGCTGTGCAGTAATGTACGGCCTAGATAGATGATTGTCGCTTATGGTGGGAGGGTAGTTCCCGGTTGAACCACAACGAGCACAGAACCCGGCTTACGGCAAACTTTCCTAACTGACAACTCATAGTGATATTACGAAGCTTATATACGACAAGACAGCGGCCTTCCTTTTGGAAAGGCCGCTTTTTTTGCTTTATTCAGATTTCAGACAATTGTTCCCATTGCCTCTGCAGATTTCCGTGTATAGTTCTCCAGTGCCGTCTCAAGCCGCTGTACAGCAAGCGGTACCAGTGCTGGCGGGGTATGCGTGAAGTTCAGGCGCATTGCGTTCGTAAGCGGATCGGCTGCGTAGAACACTGCGCCGGGTACAAAGGCCACGCCCTGCTCTACGGCCAATGGAAGAAGCTCGGTAGTGTTAATGTCCGGAGAGAGTTTAAGCCACAAAAACATGCCGCCCCGCGGCTCGTTGAAGCTGGCGCCTTCCCAGCCCCGTCCGGACAGCTCGCCGGAGAGCCGTTTCATCCGTGAATGATATTCCCGTGAAATGACACGGATATGCGCATCAATATCAAAGCCCAGAAGCAATTCATGCAGGGCGCGCTGGTCAATGGCACTGGAGTGCAGGTCAGCGGCCCGTTTAGCTTTTGCGATCATTTGGATCAGCTCAGAGGGTCCGGTAATCCAGCCGGTGCGCAGGGCGGGGGCAACGATTTTGGAGAAGGTACCGGTGTATACGACACAGCTATCATCGCCGGAGCTTCTGTCAATGGAAGCCATGGTCGGCGGATAGGCTCCCGGGGTTTCATCGAAGGTTATTTCGCCATAGGGGTTATCTTCCAGAATCAGCACGTTATAGCGCCGGCATAATTCAACCGTTCGTTCCCGGCGTTCCCGGCTCCAGCTTGCCCCCGAGGGATTATTGAAGGTGGGCACGGTGTAGAGCAGCTTGGGACGGTGCAGCCGGAGCTGTTCCTCCAGATGATCCGGCAGCATTCCGAATTCATCGCTTTGTACGGTCCGGAGATCAGCACGGTAAGAGCCCAGCACCTGCAGAGCTGCAAGATAAGTCGGCGCTTCAATCAGTACGGTGTCGCCCGGGTCAAGCAGGACTTTACAGAAGAGATCGATGGCTTGCTGGGAGCCTGTGGTCAGGAGCAGATCGGCAGCTTGAACGGGAATATCCTGGCGTGTTAATCTGGCGGCTACAGCCTCACGCAGCGGTGCATATCCTTCGGTAAGCCCGTATTGCAGCGAAGAGGCGCTTCCGGATAGCGCACGGTTATAGGCATCCCGGACAGCCTCCACCGGAAACAGCTCCTCTGCGGGCAATCCGCCTGCCAGGGAGATGATATCCTTGCCCTGTGTAACCTTGAGAATATCACGGACGGCTGATGATCCGAGATGACCTGTCATTTCAGCGTAATTGATCTTCATAAAAAAGCTCCCCGCAATTGAATTTTGTTGTATCATAACGGCATAGCGGTATAACAGTAAAGCGCTGAATATAACAGTTGGAGGAAGGCCAAATGCATATTGAGTTAGCCCGCAGCAGCACTAAATCCCTGCCGCAGCAAATCAGCGAGACACTGGCTCAGCGGATCACGTCCGGTCTGCTTCAGCCGGGCATGCGCCTGCCCTCTGTACGCAGTCTGGCCTCCTCTTTGAAGGTCAGCCAGGTCACGGTGAGCAAAGCCTATGACGATTTGGAGAGCCACGGCCACATTCTGTGCAGCCAGGGGAAGGGCTGCTTTGTGGCACAGAAGCCGCAAAAAGCGCAGGAAGCCGGATCCGGATGGCAGGACGGGTATGATGATTTTTTGCCCCGGGCCCAGCTTTGGCGGAATTTTGATTACTCTAATGTGCGATACCCTTTTCATATAGCAGCAATCCACAGTGATCTGCTTCCTCTGGATGAGATTGGATCGACGATGTCCCGGCTTGTACTTGAACAGCCTGAACTGATGGCCTCCTACGGGAATTTCCAGGGGGATTCGGAGCTTCGTGAAGTGATGTCCCGGCATCTGAGAAAACACGGGGTTGCTGTACAGGCCTCCGGCATAATGATTACGAGCGGGTCACAGCAGGGAATTGACTTGGTTGCCCGGACTTTTGTGGGTCCGGGAGATGCCGTATATCTGGAAGCTCCCAGTTACACAGGAGCAATCGATGTTTTTGCCGGACGGGGAGCGGAGATGATCTTTGTACCTATGGACGATGAGGGAATGAGAATTGATATACTGACCAAGCTGTGTGACCGGCGGCCGCCGAAGCTGATCTATACCAACCCTACCTTTCAGAATCCGAGCGGAGTCACTATGAGCATAACAAGAAGACAGCGGCTGCTGGAATTGGCCAGAAGCTACCGCTGTCTCATTGTCGAGGATGATCCGTTCAGTGATCTTTATTTCCATAGGCCCCCGCCGCCGCCAATCAAATCCTTGGATGAGGAGGGGCATGTAGTCTACATGAAAAGCTTCAGCAAAGTCATTGCACCGGGCTGCCGGATTGCCTGTGTCGCCGCCGGAGGCAATATCCTCTCCAGGCTGATTGCCGCCAAGTCAGCGAGTGACCTCGGCAGTCCGCTGCTGAATCAGCGGGCGGTACTACCGTTCATCGCCCGGAAATATGAGGCTTACGCAGAGCAGCTGCGGGCTGCCTTGCGAAGCCGGATGGAGACAGCGGCAAAGCTGCTGAAGCAGCATGTCCCGCCGGGAGTCACCTGGAATCTTCCGGGAGGAGGACTGAACCTCTGGCTGCAGCTGCCCGCAGCAGACGGGATCGCTGGGCTGCATGCGCGGGCCGAGCAGGAGGGGATATCCTTTCTTCCGGGCGATGTTTGTTATTCCGGCGAGAAGCCTTCCCGGCACATCCGGCTCTGTTATTCACAAATGACGGAAGCTGAGATGGAGCGCGGCCTAAGGCAGTTCCTCCTGCTGCTGAAAGAGCATGTGGCCTCTAGCCTTTAATGGCCGTTCTCCAGACTTTTCTGCAGGCTTTTCAGCTGCCGGCCGACATGCTGGGGGAACAATTGAAGCGGGACATTGTTTCCGCCAGCGGCCCGGAGAGTTCTATAAATATCAACCTGGCCCCAACCGTAATATTTGTCATGCCCAGCCTCACCAAGATCGACCGCATTCGCGGTCATCAGCTCCATGACCTCCTTGTTGGTTAAGGCCGGATTCAGTGAGCGGACCAGCCCGGCAAGCGCAGCAACATGCGGACTCGCCATTGAAGTTCCTGATAGCGCTGCATATTGATTATCGGGATAGGTGCTGGCAATGCTTTCTCCCGGTGCTGCAACGTCAATGTATTCCCCGTAGTTTGAGAAGGAGGCCCGTTCTCCGGTGGAATTGGTGGCGGCAACGGCGAGCACTTCTTCGTAGGCAGCCGGATAACCCGGGCGTTCAGTGTTGTCGTTCCCCGATGCGGAGACGATTACAACATCGCGGTCATAGGCATATTTAATGGCATCATGCAAAAACTGTGAATCGGCATAGTTACCCAGGCTGAGGTTGATGACCTTAGCACCGTTGTCGGCAGCCCAGATAATGCCTTCAGCAACGGAGTAGGTTGTGCCTGCTCCCGAGTTGTCGAGCGCTTTAACCGGCAGTATTTTATTGTACCAGCTGATGCCGGCGACACCTTCCTCGTTATTGGTCAATGCGCCGATAATACCGGCCACATGCGTTCCATGTCCCACATCGTCGTCCGGTGTAGAACCGTTTGTGATCGCATTATATCCGGTGAGCAGCTGGCCTTGTAAGTCCGGATGGCTTGCCTGCACACCGGTATCAACCACGGCGACAATAACCTCATTGCTGCCTTTGGACAGATTCCAGCCCTGTTCGGTCTCGATAGCCGGAAGATTCCACTGGTAAGTAGAGAACAGGAGGTCATTGGGTGTAATTACTTTAGCTCCGGCATTTTCGTCTACAGCTTCATTGGTTAAATACATATAGTGAGGCTCTGTATATTCCGGACTCCATTTCTTGGTAAAATAGGTTTTGAGCCGGGAATAAGTCATATTGTCCGAACGGAAAATATAAGCATAGCCCAGTTTACGCGGCTCCTTGCAGCGGATATCCGCTGCGATGGTCTGAAGCTGTCCGGCAGTAGGATGGCCGTTCTTGAAGCGGACGACGATTTCGTTCTCGTAAAAATGGCTGGCATTTTCGTTATCATGGCCTGTCTTAACGGTAATATCCTTCAACGTATCGGTATGGACGGATTCCACCCGGTAGTTGCCTTCCTTCGGGTAAGGGATCAGCCGCAGATTTTTGAGCTGGTGATCGGCTACACGGTCAAGGATCTTTTGATTGATCAGGGCGATTACAGCGATATTTCCTTCCTGATCACGCTGGGCCATAAAGTAATATTTTTTATCGCCGATAATAAAGGAAGGGGATTCATACGACTGATGCCCCTTAATCGCAGCTTTTGCTGAATTCAGGTATTTGCGCAGCTGTTTGTTCTCCTGATCGGTGCCTTCCGGGAGTATGGACTTGAAGGTACTTGTCTTATGGGTCCGGTAATCGATCCACATCAGCATGGTGATATGCCCGTGTCCCTGCTGAAGGCGCTGAGCATATGCTGAAATATCCTGGGGCGGTACACCGTGGGTCTCGGCGAGCATGGTCCGCAAATGTTTACTGACATCCGTCCGGTTCAAACGGTCCGTAGCGCTGACATCCTGAACAAGATTTGTTTTTTTGACCGTTTTTTCCTGTGAGGGATTGGGAACTGTAGCTTGCGCATTCTGTCTCAGCCTCGGTTCTTCAGCAGGGCGCAGAACAAAGGTTAGCAGGACAACCGTGAACGCAGCGGTGACAAGACCGGCGACCGTTAGATTTTTACGTGACATATTTTCCGCTCCTTCAAGGTATCGTATAAGCTGTAGGTTTAGAAGAGCGCACAAGTTTTATGCATCAGAGAAAAGGATACCGCGTCCCTTGGTTTTGTGATAATATCAAAAGGAATAACCGGCTAGTACAGCTTCTTGATATTGCTGCAGTAACCATCCGTTTTGGCAATACCTTTCGTTAACAACAATTAAGAGCAAGGACTAATAAGGGGGAGCAATCGCCATGTCAGCAGCTAATGTGCAGAAATTATGTGAAACGACGAGAGAAAAACTTAAATCGGTAATCGGAAAAATGGAGTTATTCCTGAATGGGCATGCGCTGCCGCAGCTGGTAACCGAGGAAGATGAGGAAACGGTGACGTTCTATCAAGGTTTCTTGTCCGATCTCCGCCATCTGCTGGTATTCTCGGAAATGTCCTATGAGAAGCTTGGGGTTGCACTTCGCCGCGCCACATTTGATGAAGATTTCGCCCAAAAGGCGCTTTATAACGTATATCATTTTGGAGTTAACAACTTCTTCTATCCGAAGAATGAAAGCTACTCCGAAGATGGCCGCTATGCCTACACAGGCCAGGATGCCATCCGCTTCCGCAAAAAACCTGTCCGCCCGGCGCGCGACATCATTATGGAAATTACCAAGGTTTATGAAGAATTGCGTGATGATCTCAGTTATTATGAGAATGACTATTTGACCGAAAAGCGGATGCAAAACCAGGTTTAAGCTTATTCCATACCGCTACCCATAACTTATAATTCCCAAGGGACCGCACTTGTCATGGTGTATATGACAGGTCCGGTCTTTTTTTGTGATCCAATACATGCCGGCAACAGCTGGCAGTCCTCAACCCGAATAGAGATGAAATGCCACGGACATAATGTATCCGAGGTGATCATATGTCAAACACTAAACCGCTTGTAAAATGCAGTGTGAGCAATTGCCATTATTGGGGTGAACAAAATTTATGCCGGGCTGAAGAAATCATTATTGAGATCGACAAGCATACGGGCAGCGGCTTTAAGGAAGAATATGCCGAAGAGATGACCAATCACAACCATCATGATCATGCCGGCACTTCGTCCGCAACCTGTTGCCTAACCTTCAAGCCTGGTGTCTAGGAGGACTGCAGATGGATTCGAACCAAGAGGGAACGAAGCATGACCCGGCAAAACGCAGGAAAATAATTCTGCGTCCGCGCAGCAGGGTGGATTACCCCAGGCGGGACCCTTCGCATAATGAAGAGTACGCTGCTGAAGTAAGTCCGCCCTTAACACAGCTGCAAAGAACCGGCGGGGGTACAGAGAAGAAAGAAACCGCAGGGGAAAACAGCGACAGTAAAAGAATGGGCTACGTCGGACTTGCATTCGGGATAGCTTCCTTATTTATTTGGTCGATTATTACAGGGCCAGTGGCTGCAGTGCTTGGTTACTATGCTTATACCCGGGGACAAAAAACAACCGGTGCGTGGGCGATGGGACTGGGAATTGTGTCTACGCTGAGCTATTTTGTGATGATTCCGTTTGCCCGGTAAGACTTTAGAAAACAGGAATAGCGGTATCGAAACAGGCTTTAAGACCTAACTATAAGGGTCTTAAGTCTGTTTTTTCATGTCGGGTTATAGCATTTATAGTAAATGAATTGTAAAATAAAGGCGTATCTCAAATTTAAAATAGAGCCTCTTCGGACCAGAGAATTTATATATAGAATGAACCAGAAAGAAGGGTTTTCAGGTATGGGTATAGATCCGGCTACGGCCAGCGGGCTTGGGCAGCTGAAATGGGTGAATCTGCGGGGTGCAGGCATCAAGGAGTTAACCGGAAAACATAGCAGAGAAACCTCGGGTTCCTCCAAATCCGAGTTCGCCGCCTTGCTTCAACAGCTTGCCTTGCAGTCTGCGAACGGAGACAGCACCAACGGGCTGACCTCCCTTCCGGACAGCTCTTCGCTAAGTAATCTGATATGGCAGCAGCTTGGCGGGACTGCCGGCGGCTACAGCGAAATTTCCGGGGAAATAAAAGAGACGGTTCCAACCGACTATGAGGATCTGATCCAGGCGGCCAGTGCGAAATACGGTGTGCCGGTCGATCTGATCAAGGCAGTGATTGATACGGAATCCTCCTTTAATCCTAATGTTGTATCATCGGCTGGAGCTAAGGGGCTGATGCAGCTGATGGACGGAACCGCTAACGGGCTGGGCGTCTCAGATCCGTTCGATCCGGCCCAAAGCATCGATGGCGGGGTCCGCTACTTGTCTTACCAGCTGAAGCGTTATGACGGGCAGGAGAAGATGGCGCTGGCTGCTTACAACGCCGGACCCGGACGGGTGAACAGGCTTGGCGTGAGCAATGACCAGGAGCTGATGGATAAGCTGAGTCAGCTTCCCAAGGAAACCCAGGCCTACATTACCAAAATAGAACGCGCCCGCGCAGAGTACGCGGTATAATAGAAGGATCAGACGGTATCGACTTGCACCTTGGTGGTGCAGGAACCGTTTGGTCCTTTTTTTTGAAGACTAAGTCTTTATTAGGACTTCGCGATAAGGTATTCTATATTTCTCGAGTTAGGACTTATCAGCAAAGATGCAAAGGAGCGCCAATATATGCTGTACTGGGATTATGCCGCAGCAAGCCCGCCCTATGAAGAGGTGGTGCAGACGATGGAGCAGATTATGAAGCTGCATTACGCCAATCCTTCTTCACTGCACCGTCCGGGAGCGGAAGCGGACAGGCTTATTACACGTTCAAGGGAAGTTTGCGCTGCCGCACTTGGCGTACAGCCTCAGGAAATTCTGTTTACTTCAGGAGCAACGGAGAGCAATAATCTTGCGGTAAAAGGGGCAGCCTTGCAGTATCGGAGCCGGGGACGCCATATTGTAACAACGGAAATCGAGCATCCTTCAGTATACGAGAGCTGCCTGCAGCTGAAATCACTGGGCTGGGAGGTTACATTTGTGGCGCCGGACAGTACAGGGGTTGTTGATCCGGCACAGGTGGCCGCAGCCGTCCGCCGGGACACGGTTCTGGTGAGTGTCATGCATGTCAACAACGAGACCGGAGCGGTCCAGCCGCTGCGGGAAATCGGCAGCCGGATCAAAGCAGCCAACCGCCGGACCTTATTTCATGTGGATGGCGTTCAGGGCTATGGGAAGCTGGAAACGAAAATCAAGGAATGGCAGGCAGACTTGTACAGCCTGTCTCCTCATAAAGTCCGTGGTCCGCGCGGTGTGGGGATACTTTATGTAAAAGATGGGGTTGCGCTTTTTCCTCTGCTTACTGGCGGATCGCAGGAGCAGGGAGTTCGTGCCGGCACGGAGAACGTAGCCGCAGTTGTGGCTTCTGCCAAAGCTATACGCATGAGCGGAGAGCGCAGAGAAGCTTTTAATCAGCAGATCCTTCCGCTGCGGAACCGGCTGCTGGAATTTGTCTCCGGTAATCCCGAATTTACAGTAAATAGCCGCAGGGACGGAGCGCCGCATATTGTGCATTTTTCTTATCCGGCGGTAAATGGCGAGGTTATGGCCCGCAAGCTGGAGGAACTGGGAATGACCGTCTCCACCCGCTCTGCCTGTTCTTCAAGG
>NZ_LN831198.1:4052154-4054794 GCF_001368795.1 Paenibacillus ihuae | reverse complement strand
GGGCAGAAATGCAGCTGAAGCACTCGGCGGGGTCCGTATCAGCTTAGGTGACAGCCATACGGAGGCGGATGTGGCTGCTCTGGAGCAGGCGCTGCTGACAGCTGTACAAACTTTGAAGATTGTTCAGAGGGGCACGAAATGATGAGAGATCGGGAGACTGCAGCCGCAACAAGCGGCGGAAGCAGTATAGAATATGCCGATATGCTGCTGTTGCGGTTCGGGGAGTTTATTTTAAAGGGGAAAAACCGTACCCGTTTTGAAAAGACGGTGCTGCGGCATGTGAAGGAGATGGTTAAACCCTATCCGAAGGCAGTGCTGAGCAAAGAATTCGGGCGGATTTATGTGACGCTGAACGGTGAACCGGCCCGCGAGCTTGCGGAGGCGCTGAAGAATGTTTTTGGCATCGCTTCGATAAGCCCGGTCAAGGTATCACGCTCTGAGTTTGAGGATATTCTGGCAGTCAGCCGGACATTTCTTGAAATTATTGCCCCGGCACAGGGAACTACGTTCAAGGTAAGTGCGCGGCGCGTGTGGAAGGACTTCCCGCATGGCTCGATTGAGATGAACAAGCTGATCGCCACACCGCTGCTTCAGGGATACCCGGGGCTGCTGGTGGATGTGAAGTCGCCGGAGCTTGAGCTGAAGCTTGAAATCCGCGAGGGGCATACTTTTATCTTCTGTGAGCAAATTGCCGGTGTCGGAGGGTTTCCTTTGGGGACTAACGGGAAGGCGATGCTTCTTCTCTCCGGCGGCATAGACAGTCCGGTAGCAGGGTGGTCATCGATGCGCCGCGGGCTGGAAGTAGAATGCGTCCACTTCTACAGCTATCCTTACACAAGTGAGCTAGCCCGGCAGAAGGTGGTGGATCTTGCGCGTATACTGTCGCGTTACGCGGGCGTAATCAAGCTGCACCTGGTTCCGTTTACAGAGGTGCAGACCTCTTTTACCGGGATTGGCCAGGATAATCTGATTATTACGCTGATGCGCCGGGCGATGCTGAGAATTACTACACAGCTGGCTGAGCGTGAGGGTGCTCTAGCGGTGGTCACCGGGGACAGCCTCGGGCAGGTTGCCAGCCAGACTTTGTCCAGCATGAACGCCATCGGCCGTGCTACTGTGCTTCCGCTGCTTCGTCCGCTGGTCATGATGGACAAGAGCGAAATCGTGGAGCTTTCCAAAACCATCGGTACTTATAATCTGTCGATTCTGCCTTATGAGGACTGCTGCACACTGTTTGTCCCGAAATCACCTACAACCAATCCCAATCTGCGGATCGTGGAAAAGATTGAAGCTACATTGCCGGGATATTCAGCACGGCTGGATGCAGCGGTTGCAGGTACGGAGACCCTCTCCATTACGCCTTACGGTGATGAGAAGCCCAGCGATGTGGTTACGGTTCAAGCCGGGCTGCAGGAGGAGTGGTTCTAACCAAGCTTCAGCCTGAAGTCCCGCTATGGGGAATCTTCTTATGATCAAGGTGCCGCTTCCAGTGTCCGGCAGCCAGAATGCCCGCAATGACCAGAACGATGAAGAGAACATGGAGCACCGGATGCTGGCCGAAAAAAGGCTCGAGCTTCTTTTCCCCGGTAATCATGGTCGAGGCGGTATAGCCTAACACAGCGGAACCGATATAGATGATCCAGGGATATCTGTTAATCAGCTTAATAAAAAGGGTGCTGCCCCAGACTACGATCGGTACACTGATCAGCAGTCCCACAATAACAAGTGTGATGTTGTGATTGGCAGCTCCTGCAATCGCAATGACGTTGTCGAGACCCATGGCTGCATCGGCCACAATAATCGTCCGCACGGCAGCCCACAGGGTTCCTCCGGCCTGAATGTCACCTGCTTCTTCATTGTTCTCGCCGGTTAGCAGCTTGTAGGCAATCAGAATCAGCAGCAGTCCGCCGAACAGCAGAAGCCAGGGTACTTTCAGCAGCCAGACTACCAGGATAGTGGCAATGATCCGCAGGATAATGGCTCCGCCAGTGCCAAGCAGAATGGCTTTTTTCTGGGTGTCTCCGCGCAGATTGCGGGCGGCAAGTCCGATCACAATAGCATTGTCTCCCGCCAGAATCAGATCAAGAAAAATAATGTTCAGCAGCGGCAATATAAAATCCGTTAAGGTTGTGTTCAAGCCAAGGTCACTCCTAATGTTTGTTTGTCTACACCTTAGAACCCATAGAGAGATTGCGTTGTTCGAAATTGCCACGGTATAGTTTTGTATACGCTAAAATGGCCCCTGACATTCATCCTCCCGCAAAAAAAACGGACAGGAAGCATAGCTTGCCTGCTGTGGACATACATGTAATACATGTAGCCCGGGGAGGTAATAACAAATGGATTCCGTAGTGCTGCTTGGTGAAATACTGATGATCAATCTTGTGCTGAGCGGGGATAACGCAATGGTCATAGCAATGGCCAGCAAAAATCTGCCGGAGAAACACCGTAAAACGGCGGTATGGTGGGGGGCGGCTGGGGCTGTGGCACTGAGGTGCCTATTGACCTTCGTAGCAGTACTGCTGCTTAAAATCCCATACATCCAAGCCGGCGGGGGAATTCTGCTGTTGTGGATTGCGTTCAAGCTGCTGCTGGAGGAAGAGGATGAAATTAATGTCCGGGAGGAAGGCTCCAGCGTGT
>NZ_LN831198.1:4048770-4051966 GCF_001368795.1 Paenibacillus ihuae | reverse complement strand
GATGAAATTAATGTCCGGGAGGAAGGCTCCAGCGTGTGGAAGTCTATCCGCACCATCCTTCTGGCCGACTTCATTATGAGCCTTGATAATGTTCTGGCGATAGCCGGAGTGGCCAAAGGGGATCTGGCTCTGATTGTAATCGGAATTGCCCTAAGCATTCCGATTGTCGTGTGGGGCAGCGGAATCATAGTCGGCTGGCTGCACCGTTTTCCTGTCCTGATCTATATCGGCGCTTTTATTCTTGCCCATACAGCAGGAGAGATGCTGCTTCAGGATGCCAAGTTTGGGCCGGTCCTCTCGTTCTTTCTGCCTTCTTCGCATTCCTTACTGCCGGTGGCCCTTGGCATTATTGTAGTGCTGACCGGTGCTTTCAGACGCCGGCTTGTATCCGCCGGGTAAGAACCGGCAATACTTATGGCTGTGCCAGAAGCTGTATAAGCTCTGGTGCAGCCTTTTTAGCATGAACTGCGCCATGACTCTTTTAGACAACCGAAACATGAAGAATGATGGCGTTTTAACTCATTTTCAGATAAAATATAAGAGAAATCCAGGGACAAGAAGTGAACTCTGAAGGGATGGGTGGACAATGTCATCTAAAAACGACATGAAACTGGGGGTATTTATTGCCGCCGCCGGCCTCGTAATTTTATTAGGAAAGCTGGGGGTATTCGGATTTCTCGGACGAGCCTTATGGCCGCTCGTAATTCTGGTTCCAGGCCTGTTCCTGCATGTGCTCTTCTTTAGCCGCCGCACCTCTGCCGCCGTGCTGATTCCCGCCGGGATTTTGACTGTTTACGGTTTGCTCCTGGGATTCTGCAATACCTGGGGCTGGGGATTTATGAGTCATCTGTGGCCGCTGCTGCTGTTTGGCATCGCTGTCGGCCTGTACGAATATGCTTTTTTTCACCGGCGCGGACGGGGAGTCTGACAGCCACTTCAGTGATATTAGGTGTATTGAGTCTTGTGCTCTTTATTTTCACTCTGCTGGGTACCGGAGCCCTTTATCTGCTCGGGATTGTACTGGTTGCAGGCGGAGTCTGGCTGATGTTTGGCCGCAGAAAACAGGGAAGCCGCAAAAAATGGAATGGCGGCTGGTAACCCCGCTGCCCGGAACTAGAAAATTTAAACGAAGCTGGAAATCGTTTTTTCATAAAAAGACTTGCTTTTCATGGTGCTTTCACTATAATATTAAGGAATGTTGGAGCGTCGGCTTTCTGCCAGGCGCTTCTTTTGTGAGACTGCCGTGACATGCCATGAATTTAAACATTTTTAATTTGATAAATGAGAGGATTTGGATACAAATCATGCATTCAAGAACAGAAATTCGCAATATTGCGATCATTGCCCACGTTGACCATGGTAAAACAACACTCGTCGATCAGCTTCTGCAGCAATCGGGTATTTTCAGCGCCCACGAAACTCTGCAGGAACGCGCCATGGACTCGAACGACCTGGAGCGGGAACGCGGTATCACCATCCTAGCCAAAAATACAGCAATTACCTATAAAGAGTTCCTGATCAACATTGTAGATACCCCTGGACATGCCGACTTTGGCGGCGAAGTAGAACGTATCATGAAGATGGTTGACGGTGTCCTTCTGGTTGTTGATGCTTATGAAGGCTGCATGCCGCAGACGAAATTCGTACTGCGCAAAGCCCTGGAACAGCACCTGACTCCAATCGTTGTCGTGAACAAGATTGACCGTCCGGCTGCCCGTCCGAAGGAAGTTATTGATGAAGTACTGGATCTGTTCATTGAGCTGGAAGCTAGTGACGATCAGCTTGAATTCCCGGTTGTTTATGCTTCTGCGCTGAACGGTACATCGAGTCTGGATCCGGAACAGCAGGACGACAACATGCAGGCGCTCTATGATACCATTATCGAGCATATCCCGTCTCCAACTGAAAAAGTTGACGAGCCTCTGCAGTTCCTTGTAACCCTGATGGATTACAACGAGTATCTCGGACGTATCGCTATCGGCCGGGTAAACCGCGGCGTGATCAAGCAAGGCCAGTCCGTTACAGTTATTATGCGTGACGGCAAGAGCAAGACTGCGCGTATTGAGAAGCTGTTCGGTTTCCAGGGCCTCAAACGTGTAGAAACAGAAGAAGCCGGCGCGGGCGACATCGTGGCTATTGCCGGTATCAAAGATATTAACATCGGTGAAACGATCGCAGATCCTGCGAACCCTGAAGCACTGCCGGTTCTGAAGATCGATGAGCCTACGATGCAAATGACGTTCCTCGTGAACAACAGTCCGTTCGCCGGTAAAGAAGGCAAGTGGGTTACTTCACGTAAACTGCGCGAGCGTTTGTTCAAAGAGCTGGAAACAGATGTCAGCTTGCGTGTAGATGAAACAGACAGCCCTGATGCTTTTATCGTATCCGGACGCGGTGAGCTTCACCTCGGGATTCTGATCGAGAATATGCGCCGTGAAGGTTATGAGCTGCAGGTTTCCAAGCCTGAGGTTATCGTGAAGGAAGTCGACGGTACCAAAATGGAGCCGCTTGAGCGTCTGCTTATCGATGTTCCGGAAGAAAGCATGGGCGCCGTAATGGAGAGCCTGGGCAGCCGCAAAGCAGAAATGGTCAACATGATCAACAACGGCACCGGCCAAGTCCGTCTGGAATTCCTGATTCCAGCACGCGGCCTGATCGGTTACAATACACACTTCCTGACCCTGACCCGCGGTTATGGCGTAATGAACCACGCGTTTGACAGCTATGCTCCACTGATTGGCGGTCAAGTTGGCGGACGTCACCAGGGTGTACTTGTATCAAGTGAAACTGGAACAACTACGTTCTACGGCATGATGGGTGTTGAAGACCGCGGTATCCTCTTCCTGGAACCGGGTACGGATATCTACGAAGGTATGATCGTCGGCGAGCATACCCGTGACAACGATATTATCGTTAACATCTGTAAGGAAAAAGCACTGACTAACGTGCGTTCCGCAACCAAGGATGAAACGGTAAAAATGAAAACTCCGCGTATGTTCTCGCTGGAAGGTGCGCTTGAGTACCTGAATGATGATGAATATTGCGAAATCACTCCTAAATCTGTTCGCCTGCGTAAAAAAATCCTGAATAAGGGCGAGCGCGAACGTGTAGAGAAACAGCGTAAGCAGGCGCAAGCCAGCCAAGCCTAAGCTGATACCCAAGCCGCCGGATGAGTAGTCCGGCGGCTTTTCTGTGT
>NZ_LN831198.1:4041185-4048744 GCF_001368795.1 Paenibacillus ihuae | reverse complement strand
CCTGATGATGGCGCTGGGCTCAGGAATGCTGCTCATCTTCCAGCACGACAAGCTGCCGATTATACAGTGCCTGCTGGTCGCTGTAGGGCTTATGCTGCTTGTGCGGGTCCGTTATCTGGTGGAGGCCCGGCAGAGGCGGAAGGCAGCGGCAGCTGCCAAACGGCAGTAACCGCAACTTTTGCCGACCCGATTCGTCTATTTATATGTTGATGTACTAAAATCTAAGTGAATTGAAAAGGACTTTATTCCATTATGAATACAAGCAAGGGAAGTTTACCTCCAAGATCAAACGGACAACAAGGGGGCAGGGGATCTCAGAACAGAACCGCTCCGCAAGGAAAGCCGAAGAAAAAAGTAAAAAAACGCGGATTTTTTGCCAGATTGGTCAGAATGCTGCTCGTTCTGATCTTAATTGCGGTACTTGCCGCACTCGGGTATGCCGGATTCCTGTACTTTAAGTTCGAAAAGGGCGGCTTCGGTGTGGACCAGTCAGTAGAGAGCGGACAGCTCGCCTCGACGAAGCCGCTGACCCTCCTGCTGCTGGGTACCGATAATCGTCCGAAGCATCCATCCAATCTGACGGATGTCATTATGGTGGCTGCGCTGAACCCGGAGACGAAATCTGCGACAGTTGTCTCGCTGCCCCGTGATACCTATGTAGAGCTTAGCGGCTATAAGAAGACCAAGATCAACGCCTTCTACGCCCGCTTCAAGGCAAAGGAGGAATCCTCCGGCATACTCGCCGAAGATGAAATGAAGACAATGATGAGTAAATATCTGGACATCGATGTTGATTATGTCACTGTGCTCGATTTCCAGGGCTTCCGCGATATTGTGGATGAGCTTGGCGGAGTGGATGTTAACATCAGTGCAGATATGTGCTATACCGACAGTGTGGACGGGACTGATATCAACCTCAAAAAAGGCCCTGCAGAGCTGAACGGTGATGATGCACTCGACTATGTACGTTACCGCAAATCCAATTGCAGCCCCAAGACAGAGGCTTCGGATGATTTTGACCGCAACAAACGCCAGAATGAGGTGCTGAACGCACTGGTCGGACAAATGCAGTCGCTGGGTGGTGTGCTCAAAATAGGCAAGGTGCTTGATGCCGTCGATAATAATCTGGAAACGGATATCGAAAACGCCCAGATCAAAAGCATGATTGCTACCTATTGGAAAATCTCCAAAGAAAACATCGAATTTGTGCCTGTTACCGGAACCTGGCGCAGTCCGTATGTGTATATTAACGATGAAGAATTAGAAAACGCCAAGAAAAGCCTGCACGACCGGATTGCCGGGCGGGCTGCGGATGCTGCCGCAGCTGCAGAGAAGCCCTGAGCCGCAACTGTAAACATCCTGAAATTGAATGCAAGTTTGGGCATGTGCTATAATATAATAAATTGAATGCACATTTGCGTCATAGGGGGCCTGTACTTATGTCCGAAGCCATTGCTCAGCTCAATGAAACCCTGCTAACGATGCTGCAATCGGAAACTTTTGTTCTTCTAAACACGGTGGACGCGGAATCCGGCGGACCAACGTCTACTGCCATTTCCTGGATCTACGCAGTGAGCCCTTCTATCGTGCGTCTTGCGGTGGACCACCGGTCCAGACTGGTGAACAACATGAAGGTCAATCCGCTGGTAACGATTACGGTTTTTGGCGAGGGTACCGTTCATGCCATTAACGGGCGTGCTTCCGTCAAGCAGGATCCGCTGCTGGATGTGCCCTTTAAGATGTGCTGTTTTGATGTTGAAATTGATGCGGTCCGCAATGCGCTTTTTTACGGTGCACAGCTTGAGTCCGCCCCGAAATATGCGAAGGTATACGATGCGCGTGCGGCTGAGAAGCTGGACGGACAAGTGTTTGCCGCCATGCAAAAAGCCCAGTGATTCTCTCACTAGGCTTTTTTTGTCCATTAGGAATTTCAATCGGAGAAACTAAAGGGTAGCACCGGTTATTGGCCGTTGCCCTGCGGCTGGGTATCTTCAGGAAGCTGAGGGATGATACGCCCGATGATATCGGCCATTTCTGCAGCGAATCCGGATACCGGATTACCTTTGGAAATATGGCGTCCCATTTCATCCAGCCGGTTAGAAAGATCCAAGTCGGCAGTAACCAGAGCTTGTATCCCCCGGGGGTCCTTGCGGATCGCTTCTGCTACGGAGTATTTGATACTTCCGACCCGTGAGCGTCCAAGTGACCCATCGACATCAATGCCGACTACTGCAAGGTTGTTCATCACGACACAGTGGGCGCCGTTTACACCCGGAACTCTTGTTGCCAGCTGCTCAAAATGGTCTTTAAGTGCAACATCGCTTTCGCCTTGAACGTCAGAAGCTTGTCCGGCTTTGGTCTCATCACCTTGAGTGGCGGCATTGTCATCAGGCAAATTACGTACCTCCTGGTTCCCTTGGCTGCTCAATGTTTCAGGCGATTGTTGACTCTGAGGAGAGGGTGATGACTCTTTATTAGCGATACCGCAGCTTGTCAGCAGCAGCAGTACCAGCAACAGACACATTGATTTTCTCATATGTGAATACTCCTTTCAGTCAAAGATCAGTACTTTACCTTATGTTGCCCTTACTGAAAAGAGTTATGTATGATCAATCAAACCAGGCGCTGTGGAGGGGATATCATGAAAAAGATATTTGTACTAGACACTAACGTGCTTTTGCACGACCCCAATTCGATCTTTGCGTTCAAGGAGCATGAGGTAGTGATTCCGGCTGTAGTTCTGGAAGAAATCGACTCCAAGAAGCGCAACGCCGATGAAATCGGCCGCAACGCCCGCACCGTGTCACGCTTGTTAGACGGACTCCGTGAACTCGGCCACCTGCACAGCGGAGTGGTACTGGAGCATGGGGGCACGCTGAAGGTGGAGCTTAACCACCGCAGCTTCGTAAAGGTACAGGAAATGTTCGGAGAAGTGTCCAATGACAACCGGATATTGGCTGTAGCGCTTAATTATCTCCATGAGGAGAACGAGAAAGCTGAACCGCGTCCTGTGGTACTCGTAAGTAAAGATGTACTCGTCCGCATCAAAGCGGATGTGCTGGGGATTACACCGGAGGATTATTTATCCGACCGTACGGGAGATCTGAACGAGCTGTATAGCGGCTGCCAGTCTCTGCTGGTCCATCCTTCATTGATAGATGAATATTACAGTCACCGTTCCTTGTCCGTTAAGCAGCTGTCCTTATCTTACCCGTTGTATCCGCATGAATTCGTCATTCTGAAGGACGAAATCGGGAGCGGCAAGTCGGCTCTGCTCAAAGTGAACAGTGATGCTTCACGGCTGGAGCCGCTGTATCTCGGCAATGATGCAGTCTGGGGCATCAGTGCCCGCAACGCACAGCAGCGTATGGCGCTTGAGCTGCTGCTGAATGAGGATATTCCGCTGGTGACCATTACCGGCAAAGCCGGAACAGGCAAAACACTGCTGGCACTAGCCGCCGGATTGTTCAAGGTGGAGGATGAGCACCGCTACAAAAAACTGCTCATCGCCCGTCCCGTCGTACCGATGGGGAAGGACATCGGTTACCTGCCCGGGGAGAAGGACGAGAAGCTGCGTCCGTGGATGCAGCCGATTTATGATAATCTGGAGTTTCTGTTCGATACCAAAAAAGCCGGGGATATTGATAAAATATTGATGGGGCTGGGCAGCATCCAAGTTGAGGCGCTCACTTATATCCGCGGACGTTCCATTCCATCGCAGTTTATCATCATCGATGAGGCGCAGAATCTCTCCCGTCATGAGGTGAAGACGATTGTCTCCAGAGCCGGGGAAGGCAGTAAAGTCATCCTGATGGGCGACCCGGAGCAAATTGACCATCCTTACCTCGATGCCGCGAGCAACGGACTCAGCTATATCGTTGAAAAGTTCAAGCAGGAAGGCATAAGCGGACATATTACCCTGGAAAAAGGCGAGCGTTCCCGCCTGGCCCAGCTGGCCGCGGATTTGCTGTAGAGTTAATAGGCGCCTAACTAGGCTGCTGTGAAAATATTTGCGGCTTGGGCGTCTCGTGCAAGCCGCGCCCGCATAAGGCAAAAAGCCGGGAGATCACCTCCCGGCTTTTTGCCTGCCCGCCCCCGGTGGGGCGGGGAGTTATTTTTCTGTTCTACGAGAGTAGTGTAGCGGAGTGAGCGGAATTGTTCTGGAGAAGCGGTAGCGTTCGCCTTTGTCCCCGGATTGATACCATTTAATCTGATCCAACAATCCGGGGACAACAGCGATCGGAAGAACAATCCGCACGCGTAGCGGCTTCACTCTCTATAAGAACTATCACTCCCTGCCCCACATCTCCTATATAATAGAAAGAGAACGGTTTCAACTGTCAAAGACAAGATCGCTGTCATCTGGTAAAATAGGGAAGAGCACCGAAGTCGGGAGGGGAAAGAAACGTGCTGAGACGCAAAAACTATTGGCTGCTGTTTGCAATATTGCTGCTGGCGCTGACAAGCTTGTCGCCCAGCATGGAGCTGGATACCACCGAAGGTTCCTATCCGCCTAGGCAGCCGCAAAGTCTGTCCGAGCAGCCCGATTCGGGAGATCAGGGCAGAGTGAAAAGTCTGAGTATCAGGGTCTCCTTGAACAGCGAGGAGCTGAAAGAGCTGGAACGGATCAGCAGCAATTATACTTTATCAAGCGGAATAGAAGTAGTGATTAGTAATGTGGGCAATGAAGAGAATGCCGATATGCTTAAACAGGAGCTAACGACAGGCGAAAGTCCGGATATTATCATGACCGACGGGCGGAATATCGCTGATCTGGCTACCCGCGGATTTTTGCTGCCGGTAGACGTTTATCAAAGTGTGCCAGGCAGTGCGCCGCTCACCATGCTGATTCCGCAAATGCAGTGGAATGGATATGACTGGGGAGTTCCGTTGGATATCGATCCATATGTGCTTGTGTATTCACCACAGCGGCTTGCCGAACTGGGTCTCGCGGAAGCTCCGAAAAGTCTGGAGCAGTGGGGCTTACTGCTTAATCAGCTGCGTGAACAGCAGGAGAAGGCTCCCGGGAAAGAACAGTACCTCCTCGGATTGGACAGCCGCAACCCCTATGGTTATATGACACTGCTGGAAAGTATGGGATTCAGCCTGGATTCTGACAATACAGCCGCCCTGGAGTGGACACAATATGCCCGCAGCTATTTTTATCTGAGCAGCCGCTATAATCCAGATCTCTGGGACATGCTTCAAAGCGGCAAGCTTGCCATTGCTGCACTTCCCCTCTCTGAATGGCAGCAGTACGGTAACGCATCGCTTACGGCTGCGGCTCCCATGGATATGGCCGGCAATAAAGGATACGAGGCGATGCACAGCCGGTTCTTTGCACTTCCGGCCGGTTCAAGCAACCCGGAAACAGCGGTTAACTGGCTGGCATATATTACTTCATCTACCGCACAGCTGGAATGGCTGGAGAATACCAAACGGCTGCCGGCACTGGACGAACTGTACCAATCATCATTTCCGGAGATTACCGGTCTCCCATTTGATAGCAAGCTGCTGTTATCTGAAGAAGCGGTTACTGAGGAGGCTCCGGGCAGGTGGAATGCATTTTCCGCAGCAACCACCTTACTGCTGACCGGAAAGCTTGATGCTGCCGGATATAAAGCTGCACTCAGCCAGGACTCAGAATGAAATGGAGAGCTTCACATATAGCACACCATCTTTACTCTCCACAGTTGTCGCATGCAGGAAGGAAACAATCTTCTCCGGATAGAAGCCGAGATCGAATTCATCCTCCAGATCCTGGCGGGTGGACTCCGGCAGCTCCAAACCGTTAAAGACGACATTATCGATATGGAACATCAGTGCGTTAACCGGCTCGGATTCTATCGAGTAATGGCCTGTCAGGGTGAGTGTTAAGCCGCCGCTTGATCCGGAAGCAGTCACGTTACCGTTATTGAAATGAAAGCCGAAATCCTGGAACAGCTTATTTTGCGACACCAGAAATTCGTTCAGATCCTCTTCCTTTAGCGCCAGATTGTAAGTCATTCCTTTACGGGTCAGAATGCCATCCCGGCTCTGGACAAATTGCGGCAGATGATTCATTGCCGAGGAAAGGGCTTTGAAATAAGTTTTTACTTCATGAAGGCCGATATTTTCCCAGTATTTTGTAAACTCGTCCAGTAGAGCGCTCATACTTTCCGGGTCACTGCTGGCTGAGATACCGCCCTCAATCTCTTCATTCAGCGCAGCAACCCGCATTTTCTGATCCTCCAAAGCTATTTTAAGCTCTGCAAGCTCTTTGGAACTGCGTTCTGCAGCAGCCAGAGTCGACTTCAAGTCTTTATATTCCCCTTCATACTGCCTCAGGATATCATGGTCCCGCCCGATAATAATCTCATAATAATCATATAGGGCAAGCATCCGCCCGATGCTTTTTGCCGAGAGCACTGCAGCAAGCAGCCCGTCTCTTTCTCCCATGTAATAAGAACGTACAATAGCACCTGCGCGCTGCTGCTGATCCAATATCGCGGTTTGCTTAGCTGCGGCCTGTTTTTTTAACACTGCTACTTTTCGCTCAAGAACTTCTTGCTCTGCGGTAATTCTGGCAATTTCCTTTTCGATTTCGGAAGATGACAGGGTTTGCTCCAGCAGCTTCCGGGTTTCCTCATTATCCGGGAGGATAGGCGGAGATGAGGTGATGGAACCAGGGCCGGCCGAAAGATAAGCTGTAGACGATAGCGGCAGTATAGTGAGAATCATTAGAATGAGCAAAACGCTGAACCTGCGGATTGCCTTGTTACGGGTGAGCACCACACCACCACCTTTTACATAATAGATAGGTATGTACTAATAATATGTTTTGTCCTGTTAAAATATCATACCCCGTTCTGCCAAAAGAGCACACAAAAAACGGAGGCTGTTCCTTGTAGCAAGGAGCACCTCCGTTTTTACTTTTGAACAATGCGGTTACAGCGGTAGTCCCATCTGAAAGACAGTCCAGTAGCTGAAGCCGGTGAAAGTCAGGATCATATAGCCCCAGAAGAGCAGAATGTAAGTCTTTTCCGTAAATTTCATATAGCCCAGCACAACAAAAAAGGCCGTTTGCAAAAAGAAGAGCAATGCCATTTCGGTTAAATCGCCGGCGAAAGCCATAAGCCCGATAGCGAGCGTGAAAAAACCTAATACGCGAAACATACGGTCCAAGAGAGTAGCCCCCTTCTTAGAAATGGTTCCCGAAAAGTACTTCTTTGGATCTATTATAACTGCTGGACAAAAAGCTGTAAACGAATTCATTGAAAAAAATTAGCAATTATATATTAAATATGATTTTTGTAATTGACTAGTTCGGATTTGACCGGAAATGAGAATTTATAGCTATGAGCGTATGAGGTTTAAACAAAATGGAAATACAATTTAGTATCAAATAGATTCTATGAACTCTAGCAGAGGCATAGAAATGGAGTAAGCAGCTTTTATCCTATTCACTATCCGGCGGAGCTGCCGGTTATGAAGATGGTTATTTCAAGATGTTGTTAGGAGGGTTAGGCTTTATGACAGCCGTTAGACAGGACGCTTGGAGCGCGGAAGATGATTTGATA
>NZ_LN831198.1:4022212-4041056 GCF_001368795.1 Paenibacillus ihuae | reverse complement strand
GAAATGAAAACAAGATTCAAAATGGATGCGAACGGAAATCTGGAACGGATTGAATAATGGAATAACAGTCTGTCCCGGTTAAAAGCCGCAAACGAATGCCGCCAGGCAAACGTATTGCGGCTTTTATTTTTGCTTTCGCAAGCAGCAGCGGGCTATAATGAGGGAAATTATTGGAAGGATGCGTTAGTTAGCCATGATAATTGATATTATCGGTGCAGGATCAATGGGGCTGCTGCTCGCGGGAAAGCTTATCCATGCCGGAGCCGGGATCAGAATATGGTGCCGGAGTTCAGAACAGTCAGAAGCGCTGAAGAAGGAGGGATTAACAGTCAGCTATGAGGACGGAACAGCACCTGTCTTCATCCCGGGGAAGGAAATCTTTGCTGCTCCGGCAAGTGCATTTGCGGATACTGTCTTGCGAGAGCCTGGAGATTGGGTGGTCATCACACTCAAGCAGCAGGCTTTTCATGAGAAATTGCCTGAAATGCTGTTTCCGCTAAAGAACAAAAGCCTACAAATGGTTTGTTTTCAAAATGGATGCGGACACCTGGAACGGCTGCAGGAACTAATGCCATATGCGTCTATCTGGGCAGCAGTGACTACTGAAGCGGCCAAAAGGAAGACATTAACAAAGGTTATTCATGCTGGCAGAGGGGAAACATGGATTGGAGAAGGGGGACCCGGCGGATCTGGTCCTGAACGGGAAATGCCGGTACATGCTCCGGCAGCAATAAGTTTGGTGGAAACACTCCTAACAGCAGGATTCTCCGCCTCTGTGTCGAAAGAAGTGAATACCATGATTTACCGGAAGCTCTTAATCAATGCTGTGATCAATCCGCTTACGGCGGTGTGGCGCATACAGAACGGTGAGCTGCTGGCTTCTGAACAGCGGATGCTGGTCATGAAGGAACTGTATGCGGAAGCGATTACTGTATTTGATGCCTGTGGAATTGCCCATGAGGAGAATACCTGGGACAGCATTATAGAAGTATGCCGGGCAACTTCGGGCAATAACTCCTCGATGCTTGCCGATGTGCTCTCCTCAAGAGCAACAGAAATCCGCTGGATTAACGGAAGCATTGTGGATCTGGCAGAGCGCCGGGGGATTCAGGTTCCACTGCATCGCTGGATTTGCCAGCTTGTTGAAGGCATGAGTGCGAGAGAGAGGTGAGGCTGTTTGGAGTTGTTGCAAAATTCATTTATTACATTAGGTGTAATTCCGGTTGTTCCTTTTTTTATCGTTTATTTTATTGGAATGGGCCTCAAACAGGATAAAAGAAAGAACTTATTACTGGCAATGGACGTAACCACATTATTTTTATTACTATCGGTTTCGGCTTTATTCAACATCCTCTTTCATGCGAAATTCGGGTTTTACTTTATACTGCTTATTGTATTAATATCCGCTGGACTGATTGGCGGAGCCCAAAACCGGATCAAAGGAAAAGTTGATGGGAAGCGGTTATTCCGGGCGGTTTGGCGACTTTCCTTCTTTTTTTAAGTTCTATGTATGTACTTTTTATGGTTGTAGTCCTCATTCAATACATATCACAAGCGATGTAATGTTCCACTGCTCCGGTGAAGCGTCAATGTCACAAAATTTTTAAGTTTTAAAAAAAATGTGTTTTCAGAAAATATTGCTCTAGATTTTTTTGACCACTGGTTGTATAATCATAAACCATATACCACATTCTATTTAGGGGGAACTGCTAGATGAAGAAGAGTAAAAGTCTTTTGCTCATGATTGCAATTGTTCTGGTAATCGGCACAGTGCTTGCTGGTTGCGGATCGAACAACAATGCAAACAATGGCAACAACGCTGCCGCGACTAACAACGCCACGGCTACCGACAATGCAGGTACGAACACAGGCAACACTGGTGACGAGAAATTGGCTGCTGACCAAACGCTTAAAATCAACCTGAGCTCCGAGCCTCCTACTTTTGACCCGCAACAAGCTCAAGACAGCACATCGAACGCTATCTTGAAATTGATGTATGAAGGACTTACCCGTCAAAATGCAGAAACAGGACAAGCTGAAGAAGGCGTTGCAGAATCCTGGGACATTTCCGCCGACGGCCTCGTGTACACTTTCCATCTTCGCGACTCCAAATGGAGCAACGGTGACGCTGTAACTGCTAACGATTTTGCTTATGCTTGGCAACGTGTCCTTGATCCAAATGCAGAACAAGCTGCTCCTTACGCTTACCAGCTGTATTACATCAAAGGTGCAGAAGATTTCAACACTGGCAAAATCACTGATTTCAGCCAAGTTGGTATCAAAGTAATTGATGAAAAAACACTTGAGGTAACCCTGGCTAACCCAACACCTTACTTCTTGGGTCTGCTGTCTTTCTATACGTACTACCCAGTACACAGCTCCGTTAAAGATAATGCAAAATGGGCAACTGCGGTTGATACTCAAATCACCAATGGTCCTTTCACATTGACTGAATGGACAACTGGCCAATCCTTGGCTGTAACTAAGAACCCTACTTACTACGCAGCTGATGCAATCAAAGCACAAAAAATCAACTTCTCTATCGTAAACAGCGGTGCAACTGAACTGCTGAGCTACAAGAACGGCGAACTTGACCGTGCAGGCGGCCCAATCGGTGAAATTCCAACCGAGCAACTGCCAATCGTAGCAAAAGAACTGCCTAACGAATTCGCAAGAAAAGGTATCGCGAGCGTTTACTATTACCAGTTCAACGTAACAGAAAAACCATTTACTAACGTTAAAATCCGTAAAGCCTTGGCAATGGCGATTGAGCGCCAGCCAATCATCGATAACATCACACTGGGCGGACAACTGCCGGCATTCGGCTTCGTACCTCCAGGTATCCAGAGCAATGAACAAGAATTCCGTACTGCAGTAGCTGATTCCCAGTACTTCAGTGAAGATCTTACAGAAGCTAAGAAATTGCTTGATGAAGGTCTGAAAGAAGAAGGTCTTGATAAACTGCAATTCACAATCACTTACAACACAAGTGAAGGCCACCAGAAGATTGCTGTAGCCATTGCTGACCAATGGAAAAAAGCTCTCGGCGTAGAAGTTAAGCTGGAAAACAAAGAGTGGGGTGTCTTCATCGAAGACAGACACAACCTGAACTACCAAGTAGCACGTGCCGGCTGGTCCGCGGATTACAATGATCCAATGACTTACCTGGATATGTGGGTAACTGGCGGCGGTAACAACGATAGCGGTTATTCCAACGCTGATTATGACAAACTGATTCAAGAAGCTAAATCTTCTGCTGACAATGCACTTCGTCAAGAGAAATTCGTAGCTGCTGAAAAAATCCTGATGGATGACATGGTTGTCATTCCAATCTACTATTACACTAACAACTCCCTGACTAAAGAGTACCTTAAAGGTGTAACTCTTGACTTCAGCGGTGCAATCGACCTGTCCCGTGCTTACCTGCTTGAGCACTAGGACCCAACAAAAATAATCTAATACAGTAATATAATAGTCTGAAGTTTTTATATTACTTCGGGATATATATGTGGAACTCCATATATATCCCTTTTTTTTGTATAAGGTACTAAATGTGATTATTTGGGAGAAATAGAAATTTGATCAAATGGACAAATGAATATTTTTTCCTTACAATAGGTAAGTAAAAAAATGTCGAAGGAGGTGATGGCGGGCATGTTTCGTTATATTTTCAACAGATTTCTCCACATGGTAATTTCACTGTTTGTTTTGATTTCTGCGACCTTTTTCCTAATGAAGGCAATTCCGGGGGATCCGTTCACAGCTGAGAAAAAAATTCCTGAACAAATTTTGCAGCGTCTATATGCGCAGTATAATTTGGACAAGCCCGTCTTTGAGCAGTACGTGCTTTATCTGAAGAACATTCTTAAGGGTGACCTGGGCATTTCAATGAAGATGCTTAATCAGGAAGTAACCCACATTATCGGACAGACTTTCTCCTCATCGCTTAAGCTTGGGGTTGTCGCTATTATTGTAGCGGTTATCGTAGGTGTAACGTTGGGGATGCTTGCGGCTTTATATCACCGTAAGCTGATTGATAATGTCGCAATGGTATTGGCTGTTCTCGGTATTGCGGTACCGAGCTTTGTTGTGGCTTCACTGCTGCAATATTTACTGGCTTATCATTGGAAAGTATTCCCCGTAATGGGCTTCAAAGGGCCGATGAATTATTTCTTGCCGGTTATGGCACTGACGGCATCACCAATAGCCGTAATAGCCCGTCTTACCCGCTCCAGCATGCTGGAGGTATTGCATTCCGATTACATTAAGACCGCAAAGGCTAAGGGTCTGAGCTGGTTTTCGATTTTGTCCCGTCACGTACTGCGCAATGGTATTCTGCCGGTAATTACTTATGTTGGGCCAATGACGGCGAACATTATTACCGGTTCGGTTGTTATTGAACAAATCTTCGGTATTGGCGGTATCGGTAAACAGTTCGTTCAGGCTATTAATACCCGTGATTATCCGATCATTATGGGCATCACCATTTTCTACGGCGTTATCCTGATGGTTGCACGTTTCCTTACGGACGTCGCTTATGTTGCGGTTGATCCGCGTATCAAACTTGCTGGTGGAAAGGAGGACTAACGTTGGCTGCTAATAACAATATGGTTAAACAGATAGAACTGAAGCCTGAGGACTTTCGCAAAATTGGCATTGATGAGAAAGAAGCAGAAGTAATTCAGCGTGAAAGCCTTTCCGCGTGGCAGGATGCTTGGGAGCGTCTGCGTCAGAATAAGCTGGCTATGACAGCGCTTATTATCATGCTTTTAATTGTAATTATGGCCATTGTAGCACCACATCTGGTTCCTTATACTTATGATTCGAATGATTTGATGAGCACAAATAAGGGGCCATCATGGGATCACCTATTTGGTACGGATGATTTCGGTCGTGACGTATTTGTCCGCACCTGGATGGGTGCCCGCATCTCGCTCATTGTTGGTCTTGCGGCCGCATGTATCGACTTGATCTTCGGTGTTATTTACGGTGGAATTATGGGTTTCTTCGGCGGACGCATTGATACTATAATGAACAAGTTTTCCGAAATTTTATATTCGATTCCCTACCTGCTGGTAGTCATTATGCTCCTTGTAGTATTTGAGCCGAGTTTGTGGACTATTATACTTGCCCTGACCATTACAGGCTGGATCAACATGTCTTGGATTGTACGCGGCGAAATTATGCAGCTCAAAAACCGCGAATTCATCTTGGCCTCCCGCTCGATGGGTGCAGACTGGAAACGCTTGTTGTTCAAGCACCTGCTGCCAAATGCAATGGGACCTATCATCGTTACTGTTACACTTTCCGTACCAAGTGCGATTTTCTCTGAAGCATTCCTGAGTTTCCTTGGTTTGGGTGTACAAGCACCTGTTGCTTCCTTGGGTTCGATGATCAATGACTCGCTTACAGGCTGGATGTACTATCCTTGGCGCATGATTTTCCCTGCGCTGGTTATCAGCTTGACCATGCTTTCCTTTAACATTTTTGGTGATGGACTGCGCGATGCATTGGATCCTAAGCTGAAGAAATAGGAGGTGATCATTGATGGAACCCATTCTGCAAGTCAAAGATTTGCATGTCTCCTTTTTTGTGAAAGGCGGAGAAGTACAGGCTGTCCGCGGTATGAATTTTGAAGTAGGCAAAGGCGAAACAGTTGCTATTGTCGGTGAATCCGGAAGTGGCAAGAGCGTTACCGCACAATCGATTATGCGCCTGATCCCTACCCCGCCCTCGAAAGTGAAAAAGGGTGAAATAATTTTTCAAGGACAGAATCTGCTGGACAAAAGCATGAAACAAATGGAACATATTCGCGGCAAAGATATTGGCATGATATTTCAAGACCCGATGACTTCTTTAAACCCAACTATCAAAGTGGGCAAACAGATAACCGAAGTTTTGATCAAACATCAGAAAATGTCAGCGGCCGAAGCGACCAAGCAAGGTATCGAGATGCTTAAATTAGTAGGTATCAAGAATGCGGAGGCTCGCTTTTACCAATATCCCCACGAATTCTCCGGCGGTATGCGTCAACGTGTGATGATCGCCATTGCACTAGCCTGTCGCCCGGCGTTGCTCATTGCGGACGAGCCGACAACGGCGCTTGATGTAACCATTCAGGCGCAAATCATGGATGTTATGAAAGAGATGCAGCAAAAGCTTGGGACCTCCATTATCCTGATTACACATGATCTTGGAGTGGTTGCCGGCATGTGTGACCGGGTCATCGTTATGTATGCCGGTGAAGTAGTGGAACAAGGGACCAGGTGGGAAATCTTTAAAAATCCACAGCATCCGTATACCAAGGGCTTGCTGAGGTCGATGCCCCGTCTGGACCACAGGAAGGGTGAGCCGCTGATTCCAATCACCGGTACTCCCCCGGATTTAATTAAACCGCCGATCGGTTGTCCGTTTACAGCGCGTTGCAGTGAAGCGATGCATGTCTGCGAACAAATCGATCCCGGTGCTACAGAATTCAGCGAAACGCATGTGGCGCGCTGCTGGAATCTGCATTCGATGGCCAAGGAGGTGCAGTACGTTTGAGTAAGAACCTGATTGAAGTTGAAGGTCTTAAGAAGTATTTTAATGTAGGTAAAGGTAAAGTTCTTAAGGCTGTTGATAATATTAATTTCTCGATCCGCGAAGGTGAAACCCTTGGAATGGTAGGGGAATCCGGATGCGGTAAGACTACTGCCGGCCGTACGGTTCTTCGTCTCTATGAACCTACTGCGGGAAGCGTGAAGTACAATGGCACTGATATCTATAAATTGTCCCCGGGTAAAATGAAGGCACTGCGCCGAGATATGCAAATGATCTTTCAGGACCCCTACGCTTCGCTTAATCCGCGGCTTACCGTTTCCGATATCATCGGCGAAGCATTGGACATCCATGGTATGGCAGGCAGCCGGGCAGAACGCAAAAAACGGATTGAAGAGCTGCTGGATCTTGTAGGTTTGAACCATGACCACTCAACCCGCTATCCGCATGAATTCTCGGGCGGACAACGCCAGCGTATCGGGATTGCGCGTTCACTTGCAGTTAATCCTAAATTCATCGTTTGTGATGAACCAATCTCTGCACTTGACGTTTCCATTCAGGCACAGGTTGTCAACCTGCTGAAGGAACTGCAGGATCGTCTGGGTCTGACGTATCTCTTTATCGCGCATGACTTGTCTATGGTTAAACATATAAGTGACCGTGTAGCGGTTATGTACCTGGGCAGAATGGTGGAACTGGCAGAGAGTGAAGAACTGTACGCCAACCCGATTCACCCCTACACCAAATCATTATTGTCCGCGATTCCGATTCCGGATCCGGAGGTTGAAGCCAGCAAGAAACGCATTATTCTGCACGATGAGCTGGGTAGTCCAATATTTGCGGCTGGCACGAAATCGAATGACAGCGACTTCGAACTCGTGGAAGTATCCAAGGGTCACTTTGTCGCCAAACAATTTGCATAATCATCAGTAGTAATTCATGTAGGCGGGAGCGTTCAGCTCCCGCCTCTTATGCTTAAGCGGTATTCCTTTGACGCCGCTCCTTACTTTGGATACAATCATATAGAGTTTATGGACCTAATGTTTACATACAGCAGGAATAGAAGAACGGGAGGCAATTGCACATGAATGTAGCACCGGAACCGCTACCGGGCGGATCTGCGCTCGCACGCGATTATATAGACCGCTATGAATCGGTAGGCCATTTGTACGGCGGAGATTTCAGAAATGAAGAGAGCAGAAGGAAGCGGGCAGAGTGGCTGGATGGCAGTGAGGATCAGCGTGCCAGCCGTGCTGAGGTAGCTTCAGTGTTGCGCCTTTATAACGAACGTCATAATTCCTCTCCTGAGGTAATGGCATCACTTGCGCTCCTTGAGCAGCCTGGAACACTGGTGATTTCCGGCGGGCAGCAAAGCGGCCTCTTCACAGGACCGCTCTTCGTTGTATATAAGGCGATGACAACCATTCTGGCGGCTAAAGAAGCCGCAGCCCGGCTGGGGCGGCCTGTCGTTCCGTTATTCTGGATCGCCGGAGAGGATCATGACTGGGATGAGGTGAATCATACCTATGTTTTGAACCGGACGGGTGAGATTGCCAAAATCAAGCTGGACAAACCTGAAGGGCCGCGCGCTTCAGTCAGCGGAATCACGGTAGAGGAGCATAGCTGGCAGCAGGTTACTGAACTGCTTGAGGGTATGCTGCAGGAAAGTGAATTTAAACCGCAAATCATGGAGTTTATCCGTACTTCCTCAGATGCAGCATGCAGTATGAGTGATGCTTTTGCTAAGCTAATGGGTTCTTTGTTCGGCAAATTCGGCCTTATTCTGCTTGACTCTGCCGATCCGGTGCTGCGCAGGCTGGAGCGTCCATTCTTCAAGGCACTGATTGAACGGAATGATGAGCTGGAAGCCGCATACAAGGAGACGGCTGCGAATATTATTGCCGCTGGTTATGAACTTCAGGCGGATGTGACACCGGGCAATGCCAATCTTTTCTATATACATGAAGGAGCGCGGCTTCTGCTGCATAAATCGGAAGGAAGGTTCAGCGACCGTAAAGGAGAGATCTCTTTTTCACGGGAGGAGCTGCTGATGATCCTGGATGAGCATCCGGAACGGTTCAGCAACAATGTTCTGACCCGCCCGCTGATGCAGGATTATATCCTTCCGGTTCTGGCAACCGTACTCGGACAAGGGGAAATGGCTTACTGGGCGATTCCGCGCGATGCGTTTCATGTGGTTGGCGGACAGATGCCGCTGATTCTGCCGCGGATGTCTTTCACTGTAATAGAAGGTACACTCCACAAGCATATGGATAAATACGGACTCTCGTTTGCGGATGTCCGAGCCGGCCTTGAGGGGAAACGGAAGGAGTGGCTGGCGGCCCAGGATGAACTGGAGCTTGGACGGCGGTTCGAGGAGACCAAAGAAGCCTTCTCCGCAATGTATGAGCCGCTGATCGAACAGCTCGGAAGCATTCAGGCCGGACTGCTGAAACTCGGCAACAACAATAAAGAGAAAATTCTCGATCAGATTGCCTTTCTGCAAGGAAAAGCCATGGATGCGATGGAAAAGCAGAATGAAGCAGCGCTCCGCCAGTGGGAACGGATTGAGCTGTCGCTCATGCCTGCAGGCAAGCTGCAGGAGAGAGTATACAATATTATGTATTACTTGAACCGGTATGGCCTGTCCTGGCTGGATGAGCTGATGACAATCCCGGCGGATTACAGCGGAACTCACCGGATTATTTATATGTAGGAACATGGTTGGCGCTGCAGTTTTTTGCTGGTGGGAGTAAAATCAATGCATCTTAGAATGAACTAAAACTTGAGATAAGAAAGGAACAACGGAGGGGAATTTTGGAACTGTAGGAGCGATAGCGTCCGCCTAGAAGCTTTCCGCAGGAAAGCTAGCATCGAAAGCATAAGCAGTCTGTGGATTTCAACCGCGAATAGCGGTACGAATCAAGAAATCTGCAGACAACAGCGGCCGGAAGTCCAAATATTCTCTGGAGTTGTGACTAATTCGTTCTCCATAGCTTTAGGTTTATTCTTCAATGCAAAACTAATAGGAGGTTTTCAAATGAATCCATTGTCGAAAGAAAATAGTATTGTTGCAGATATGTCGCTAGCACCCGAGGGGCATCTCAAAATCGACTGGGTCCGCCAGCATATGCCGGTGCTGAACCGCATCCGTGAACAATTTGAAGCCGAGCAGCCGTTCAAGGGGCTGAAGGTGTCGATTACCCTGCATTTGGAGGCGAAAACGGCCTATCTGGCTAAGGTAGTTCAAGCAGGTGGCGCAGAAGTTACGATTACCGGTTCCAATCCGCTCTCGACACAGGACGATGTCTGTGCGGCGCTTGTCGAAGACGGGATTACAGTATTCGCCAAATACAATCCTTCTCCGGAAGAGTTCAAAGCGCTGAATATTAAGGCGCTGGAGAGCAAACCGGACCTGATTATCGACGATGGCGGTGATTTTGCAACACTGCTGCATTCGGAGCGGCCCGACCTGATGGAGAACATCCGCGGCGGGGCAGAAGAGACAACAACCGGAATTATCCGGCTCAAAGCCTTGCAGAAGCAAGGCATCCTGAAGTTCCCGATGGTAGCAGTCAATGATGCTTACTGTAAGTATCTTTTCGATAACCGTTATGGTACCGGGCAATCAGCATGGGACGGCATCGTCCGCACAACCAACCTGATTGTAGCCGGCAAAACAGTCGTTGTAGTGGGTTACGGCTGGTGCGGCAAGGGTGTAGCTATGCGGGCCAAAGGCCTCGGCGCTAATGTCATCGTGACCGAAGTCGATGCAATCAAAGCTGTTGAAGCTCACATGGACGGCTTCCATGTAATGCCGATGCTGGAAGCGGCTAAACGCGGTGATTTCTTCGTGACTGTTACAGGCAACCGTTATGTAATCCGCGGCGAGCACTACGATGTAATGAAGGACGGAGCCATCCTTTGCAACGCAGGGCATTTTGATGTGGAAGTGAACAAGCCGGAGCTGGCTGAACGTTCGGTTTCCCAGAGGACGGTGCGCAAAAACATCGAAGAGTACCAGCTGAAGGATGGCCGTAAGCTCTATCTGCTGGCAGAAGGCAGACTGGTCAATCTGGGTGCGGCAGACGGTCATCCGGCGGAAATTATGGATACCACCTTTGCACTGCAGGCACTGTCCCTCAAATATGTAAATGACAACTACAAGAATATCGGTGTCAAAGTGGAGAACGTTCCCTATGACCTGGATGAACAGGTGGCGCGTTACAAGCTTGAAAGCTTGGGAATTGCTATCGACAGTCTAACCCCGGCACAGATCGATTATTTGGACAGCTGGAATTTGAACGGTTAAGCGGTACAGTTTAAACACTAAAGCCTGGTGCCGACAAACGGCCCAGGTTATTTTTATGGAGACTTGACAAATAAGAAAAAATTACCTCACGTGTGAAAAAGGTTTTTGATTTTTAATGGCGAATCTATTATGCTTAGGTGGTGTGAAGTGGGGTAAAGTGGGGAATCGGTAACAAGGAGTGGGTAAAACGATGTTTATGGGGGAATTCCAGCATAGCATTGACGACAAAGGCCGGATCATTATCCCGGCTAAGTTCCGTGAATTGCTCGGAACCTCTTTCGTTGCGACCCGCGGCCTTGACTCCTGCCTGTTTGTTTATCCCATGGAAGAATGGGGAATCATGGAGCAAAAGCTCAAAAGCCTTTCACTGATGAAATCGGATGCCCGTGCATTCAGCCGCTTTTTTTTCTCGGGAGCGACCGAATGCGTCTGGGACAAGCAGGGCAGGGTAAATCTGCCGGGGAATTTGCGGCAATATGCCAAGCTGGACAAGGACTGTGTTATTCTGGGCGTTTCGAACCGGGTGGAGATCTGGAACAAGGAGCTATGGGAGCAGTACTTCGAACAGTCAGAGGAATCGTTCAACGAGATTGCCGAAAAATTGGTTGATTTCAATTTTGATCTATAAAACATACACAATTCGAATACTGCCCTGGAGGGATGCAGCTTGTTTCACCACATCACGGTGCTTAAAGAAGAAGCGACAGAAGGGCTGCACATCAAGAAGGACGGCATTTATGTCGACTGTACACTTGGAGGAGCGGGACACAGTTCGCTTATTGCGTCCAAGCTTAGCGGCTGCGGCCGGCTCATCTGTCTGGATCAGGATGATTGGGCCCTGGAGAATGCCAGAGAACGCCTGGCTGAATACGGAGAGAAGGTGGTTCTGGTTAAGACCAACTTCCGTGACCTTGAACAGGTCCTGAAGACTCTTCCGTTTGTTCCGCAAAAAGACGGTGTACCCCAGGTAGACGGCATACTGTTTGACCTTGGCGTATCTTCACCCCAGTTTGATGAAGGGGAGCGGGGGTTCAGCTATAACCACGATGCCCCGCTTGATATGCGGATGGATCAGTCCGCAGACTTGACCGCAGCCGAAATAGTTAACACATGGCCCGAACAGGAAATCGCCCGAGTGCTTTTCCAATATGGAGAAGAGAAGTTCTCACGGCGGATTGCCCGGAAAATTGTGGAGAGGCGTGAGGAGCGTCCGGTAGAGAGTACCGGAGAATTGGCCGAGCTGATCAAGGAGGGCATTCCCGCAGCCGCGCGGAGAACGGGAGGACATCCTGCGAAACGCAGTTTTCAAGGACTCAGGATTGCAGTTAATGATGAGCTGGGAGCGTTTGAAGAAGGACTGCATGGAGCTGTACGCTGCCTGGCGCCGGAGGGAAGAGTGTCAGTCATTACTTTTCACTCGCTGGAGGACCGGATTTGCAAGCAGATTTTCAGCAGCTATTTGAGCAGATGTACTTGTCCGCCTGACTTTCCATTTTGCGTTTGCGGCGCCGAAGGCACGCTCAAGTTAATAAACCGTAAGCCGCTGGTTCCTTCCGAGGAAGAACTTGAGCTTAACCCGCGCGCCCGTTCAGCGAAATTACGCGTTGCAGAGAAATTGTAAAATACGACGATAAAGGAGAGTCAGAGATGGCCTATACCCGCGGCAATTTAGCAGTCCAACCCAAGAGAAAACAAGAGGTAAACCCGCTTTACCGCGAGAAGACGAAAGTTGTCACCAGACGGATGGTGCTGCCGACACAGGAGAAGCTTTTGTATATGCTGACACTGGGGGCATTTGTGCTGGTAGCTGTCGCCCTGATTTGGCGTTACGTCCATATTTATGATTTGAATATGCAGGCTCAGAAGCTGGACAGCAAGATCGCTGAAACTCAAAAGCAAATTGCCACTTATCAAATGGAGAAGCAGTCTTTAGAGCAGCTGGTGGCCGCGAAAGCTGAAAAGCTGGGCTATATTCAGCCGCCTGAAGATTCCACAATCTATGTATCCGCTAAAGGTACGGCAGCTGACGGAAACGACAATTAGCGGCTGACAGCAGCCGCAATAATAGAGTTTGTGAGGTTTCCTTATGGTAAAGAGAATCAAACTTCGCACGCTGTTTATAGGAGGGTGTATTACCCTCTTTTTTCTTGTTTTAGTTGCCAGGGTATTCTGGATTCAGGTGCTGCAAAACGATTTCTGGCATGAAAAGGCAATTACCCAATGGGCGCATACCTCAGTCATCAAAGCTAAGCGGGGAACGATCGAAGACCGCAATGGAAGTGTTCTGGCCAGCGATGTTCCGGCTTACACGGTTGTTGTGAACCCTGAGGTCATAGCGGAGCAGGGGCTCGGTGAAGAGGTAATTCAGGGGCTCCACGAACTGCTGGGCAAACCGGAGAATGAACTGAAGGCGCTGGTCGAAGCCAAGGATAAGAACGGGAACCACCTCAAGAACCGTGAAATCCGCAATGAAGGCTGGAAGATTGACAAGGAGCTTGCGGATAAGGTGAAGGAATTCTACGAAGGTCTGGAAGAAGAGCATGATATTCTCGAGACCGGGGTCGGACTTATCACGGAGCAGAAACGCTATTATCCGAAGGATTCTTTGGCTGCGCATATTTTGGGCTATACCAACCGGGACGGCGTTGCCATCATGGGGCTGGAAAAATATTTTGACGAGAAGCTCAAGGGAACCAACGGCGAGCTCAATTATCAGAGTGACGGCAAGGGGATTAAGCTTCCTGACTCTCAGGACACCTATCAGCCCGCGGTAAACGGGAGTAATTTCAAGCTGACCATTGACAGTATGATTCAACGTTATATTGAAGATGCGATGCAGAAGGCTTATGACCAGTACAAACCGAAGAGCATGACTGTTATTGCCGCGGATCCGAACACGATGGATATTCTCGGTATGGCGAACATGCCTACGTTTAATCCCAATGAATTCTGGAAGACAACAGATCAGGGAGACTTTTTGAATCATGCGATTAAATCGATCTACGAGCCCGGTTCCACCTTCAAAATTGTAACGCTGGCCGGGACGGTGCAGGAGAAGCTGTTTAATCCCGATGCCACCTTTAAGTCAGGTTCGATCCGTATCAAGGGCTACAGTAAAGCGCTCCATGACATCAACCGCTCCGGTTGGGGTGAGATTTCCTTTCTAGAAGGTGTAAAACGCTCCAGTAACGTTGCTTTTGTAAAGCTGGGTTATGAGATGCTGGGACAGGAACGGCTGACCCAGTATATTCATGATTTTGGGTTTGAAGAGAAAACTGGCATCGATCTGCCGGGAGAAGTCTCAGGCCGGGTAACACCGCAATATTCTGTTGAGTATGCCACACTGGCTTACGGACACGGGAAGGTACAGGTAACGCCAATCGAGCAGCTTACGGCAGTAGCCGCCATCGCGAACGGCGGTAAGCTGTTGGTGCCGCATGTCGTCAAGGAAGTGACCGATCCGAATACCGGAAAAACGACGGTCACCCAGCCAGAGGTTGTCCGTCAGGTTATCTCAGAGGCAAGTGCACGGGAGACCGGAAGCTATCTGGAGCAGGTTGTATCGGATCAGAGTATCGGTACCGGACGTCATGCCTACATTGAAGGCTACCGGGTAGCAGGTAAGACTGGTACAGCAATCAAGGTAGAGGGTCAGGATTACGTGAAGTCCAAGGTGCTTGTATCCTTTATCGGGTATGCCCCGGTTAATGATCCGAAGATCGCGGTTATCGTCATTATCGATGAACCAAACGTTGAGGTTGGCGGCGGTACCGCAGCAGCGCCGGTCTTCAAAGAAATCGTTTCGCAGTCCCTCCAGTATATGGGCGTACCCAAAACGGTTGAAAGTACAAAGGAAGCGGGTACGAAGGTGACACAAACTGCTGCAGTGCCGCAGCGTTCTACACCGGATTTAACCGGCAAAACGGTTAAGGATGCCAGGGAGCTCTTGCTCGATCAGGGATATGATTTTGAAACGGTCGGCGGAGGGGCAAATGTAGTAAGCCAGTATCCGGAGAAGGGCACCCTGCTCGCTTCGGGCCAGCGGATCTATTTGCTTAGCCAGCAGGGGGATCAAACGGCCATCCCTGATTTGCGCGGGCAGTCACTGCGTGATGCGCTGGAGGTTCTTAATCTGCTGAAGGTCGGCATTGCGGTTGAAGGTGAAGGGTATGTCACAGAGCAGACCGAATCAGATCAGAATGGCAAAAAGCTGGTGACCCTGAAGCTCAGTCCGCTCAATGAATACGGAGAGGAAATTCCTGTTACAGCCGCAGATGACGATGCAGCGGGTTCTGAGGATAGCGGAGGCTAACAAAAGCAGTTGGGCGTTAAAACCCGATTATACCCAAAATCACCTATATAAATTGAACTTGGAAATAACCATGTAGGGAAAAGTGGCGGAAGGGAATTTTGGAACTGTAGGAGCGGAAGCGTCCGCCTGAAAGCTTTGCGAAGAAAAGCTCGCTACGGAAGCATAAGCTGTCTGCGGATTTCCACCGCGAACAGCGGTATAGAATCAAGAAATCTGTAGACGGGCAGCGGCCGGAAGTCCAAACATTCTCTGCAGACACGGCCAATCCCAAAATACAAAATCACAAGTTCAATCTATATAGTTAGCTGTGCCAAATAGTGAGGCTTGTTCTAAGCCCTGTTTGTCCCGAATAGTCATGAAGATAAGAGATCATGTCTATACGAGCGAAAGCGGGGAGAACGGAATGAAGGTTTCGAAAGTCGTAACTCGGCGGAGAATGCTGTGGACACTGCTGGGACTGGCTGTATTGTTCAGTTCACTGGCCGTACGTCTTGCCTATGTGCAGCTCTTTCAAGGTGAGAAGCTAAGCGCTAAGGCTGAGGAGTCGTGGCGTCGTAATATTCCGTATACCGCAAAGCGCGGTGAAATATTGGACCGCGAAGGCGTCGCGCTGGCCTACAATGTCAGCTCGCCTACGGTTTATGCGGTTCCCGTACAGGTGAAGGATAAGCAAATGACGGCACAGCAGCTGGCTCCGCTTCTTGGCATGACCGAAGAGAAGCTGGCAGCTTTAATGTCCAAACGTGAGATGTCGGTGAAGCTACAGCCCGGCGGCCGCAAAATTACGATGGAGCTTGCCGCGAGCATCCGTGATTTGCAGCTGCCGGGCATCGTTGTGGCTGAGGATAACAAGCGTTACTATCCCTTCGGAGATTTGGCAGCACATATTCTCGGGTTCACCGGGATTGATAATCAGGGGATTACCGGAGTAGAAAGCATATACGATAAGCTTCTTAAAGGAATAGAAGGCAATGTGAGTTATTTGTCCGATGCGGGCGGACGGCTGATGCCAGGCTCCTCAGAGAAATATTCTAAACCTCAGGAAGGCCTCAGCCTGCAGCTGACGATTGATAAGCAAATTCAATCGATCATGGAACGCGAGCTGGATCAGGCAATGGTCAAATATCAGGCACAGGGCGCCTGGTCAATCGCGATGAATCCGAAGAACGGCGAAATTCTGGCCATGGCCAGCAGGCCGGGTTATGAACCTGGCGCTTACAAGGAATATAATGCAGAGGTCTATAACCGCAATCTGCCGATATGGATGACATATGAGCCGGGGTCAACGTTCAAGATTATTACCTTGGCTGCTGCGCTGGAAGAGAATAAAGTTGATTTGCAGAATGAGCATTTTTTTGATCCGGGATATATTGAGGTCGGAGGTGCGAAGCTGCGCTGCTGGAAAAAGGGCGGCCATGGCAGCCAGACCTTCCTTGAAGTGGTCGAAAATTCATGCAACCCCGGGTTTGTGGCACTGGGGCAGCGGCTTGGTAAAGATACCTTGTTCAAATATATCCGTGATTTTGGCTTCGGAACGAAGACAGGCATTGATTTGAACGGAGAAGCGAGCGGAATTCTGTTCAAGCCTTCCCAGGTCGGGCCGGTGGAACTGGCAACTACTGCTTTTGGCCAAGGGGTCTCGGTTACACCTATTCAGCAGATCGCAGCAGTGTCGGCAGCCATTAACGGCGGCAAACTGTTTACCCCCCATGTCGCCAAGGCCTGGATCAATCCGGAAACGGGTGAGACCGTATCGGAGGTTCAACCTAAGGAAGTGCGGCAAGTGATTTCGGAAGAAACGTCGAAGAAAGTGCGGGCTGCCCTCGAGAGCGTGGTTGCCAAAGGCACCGGGCGGCCGGCATTTATTGACGGCTACCGGGTGGGAGGTAAGACGGGGACGGCACAAAAGGTGATTAACGGCCGTTATTCTCCGACGGAGCACATTGTTTCTTTTGTCGGCTTTGCGCCAGCGGATGATCCGCAGATCGTAGTATACACCGCGGTTGATAATCCCAAAGGAATACAGTTCGGGGGCGTTGTAGCCGCTCCGATCGTACAGAATATTCTGGAGGATTCCCTGCATTATTTAAAGGTGCCGGAACGGAAAGATCAGCTTCCCAAAACCTATAAATACGGAGAAATTCCGATTGTTACAGTTCCCGATCTTACAGGCGCTACAGTACAGGATATTTATGAGGATCTGAATATGAACTTTACGCTTGCCCGTTCCGGGACTGGCAATACTGTAATTAATCAGGCTCCCAAGCCTGGGGCAAGAGTTGAACAGGGTTCAACCATCAGGATTTATATGGGTACTTCCAGTGAATGATAGTAGTAAGTATATCTTCTTATCCGAAATTGCAGAGTGAGGGATTAGTTATGAAAATTAAAGAATTATCTTCTTGTCTCGCGGCTTCGCGCTTGTACGGGGAAGGGGAAACTGAGATTTCAGATATTCAGGCGGATTCCCGGAAAGTTAAACCGGGTGACCTGTTTATCTGTCTCCCGGGTTTTACGGTGGATGGTCACGAATTTGCGCCGCAGGCGGCGGCAAACGGCGCTTCTGCTCTTGTCTGCGAACGGAAGCTGGACATAGATCTGCCTCAGCTAATCGTAGATGACTGCCGGTTTGCGATGTCCGTATTGTCCAATGCCTTCTTCGGTTCGCCGAGCAGCCGGATGAAGATGATTGGTGTGACCGGAACGAACGGTAAAACAACGACCACCTATCTGATCGAACGGATTATGGAGGATCATGGGGTAAAGACAGGGCTGATCGGTACGATCCAGTTGCGTTATGACGGCCAGACCTACACAGCGTCAGGTACTACACAAGAATCGCTTGAGCTTCAGCGCACGCTGAATGATATGGCTCTAAAGGGTGTAGAGTGCTGCGTGATGGAAGTATCTTCCCATGCGCTCCATCAGGGACGGGTGAAAGGTACGGATTACCGCACAGCTATTTTCACGAATTTAACCCAGGACCATCTGGATTACCATCATACGATGGAGGAATACCGCGCAGCAAAAGGGCTGTTCTTCTCACGTCTGGGAAATGTGATTTCACCATGGAAAGAAGAACGCAAATATGCCGTGCTGAATGCCGATGATGAGGCTGCTGCTTATTTTGCCGCCCAAACCGCAGCGGAAGTGATTACATACGGTATTGACAGCAAAGCGAATGTTAGAGCTTCGCAGATATCGATCACGTCAAAGGGAACTTTTTTCCATGTGGATACGTTTAAGGGAGAGGCTGACATTTCGCTGCGTATGGTCGGTAAGTTTAATGTCTACAATGCGCTTGCTGCAATTACAGCCGCACTGCTTGAAGATGTTCCGCTGGAAGAGATCAAGACCAGTCTGGAATCTGTAGCCGGTGTGGATGGACGTGTGGAGTCTGTCGATGCAGGCCAGGATTATGCTGTGATTGTAGACTATGCCCATACACCGGATGGCCTGGAGAATGTACTGAGAGCGGTCTGCGAATTTGCCGGCGGGAAGGTGCTGACTGTGTTCGGATGCGGCGGAGACAGAGATAAGACCAAACGGCCGCTCATGGGCAAGATTGCCGCGAAGTACAGCGATCATGTCTTTGTCACTTCCGACAACCCCCGGACGGAGGATCCGCTCTTGATTCTGCAGGATATCGAGGCCGGGCTGACAGAAGACGGCGTGGCACAGGA
>NZ_LN831198.1:4014485-4022186 GCF_001368795.1 Paenibacillus ihuae | reverse complement strand
GGCGTGGCACAGGACAGCTATGAGATGATACCGGACCGCCGGGAGGCGATCACAAAAGCTATTGAAATGGCAAGCCCGGGAGATGTAGTATTGATTGCGGGGAAAGGTCATGAGACCTATCAGCTGATTGGCGGAGTGGTTCATGATTTCGATGACCGTCTTGTTGCCAAAGATGTTATAAGGGGCCGAAGCTATTGATTACAAGAACGCTGCAAAGAATCGCTGCCATGTGCGGAGGAGAACTGGTTTCCGCTGTAGATACGGATATGGAGATTGCTGGGGTCGTTACCGACTCACGTAAAATTACGACAGGCTGCCTGTTTGTGCCGCTGGCCGGAGACCACTTTGACGGCCATCATTACAGTGCGGCGGCTTTGGCTGCCGGAGCTGCTGCCACGTTGTGGCAGCATGACAAGGGACCTGCACCGGAAGATGGTGCAGTCATTCTGGTTGAGGATACACTGGCTGCACTGCAGAAGCTGGCTGCCGCTTATTTAAGCGAAGCAGCGCCGCAGGTTGTGGCGATCACAGGCAGCAACGGTAAAACGACAACGAAGGATATGATCACTGCTCTCTTGGAGGGCCAGTATAGGGTTCACAAAACCCAGGGGAATTTCAATAACCATATCGGCTTACCGCTTACGGTGCTGTCGATGAGCGAGGATACAGAAATAGCCGTTCTGGAGATGGGCATGAGCTCACGGGGGGAAATTGCCCTGCTCTCTTCGCTTGCCGCTCCTGATGTAGCGGTTATCACCAATATAGGTGAATCGCATCTGCTGCAGCTTGGCTCGCGTAAGGAAATTGCCCGGGCTAAGCTGGAAATCGCCGAGGGGCTGAAGCCTGGAGGACTGCTTATCTACAACGGCGATGAACCTTTACTCGCTGAAGTGATGGCAGAGCCTTCTTTCCACGCTCCTGCAGGTATGCAGACGCTACGCTTCGGTTTGAGTGCAGATAATGATAATTATCCTACCGGAATGATGACGCATCCCGGAGGAATGACGTTTACAACCCGCTATCTTGCTGAGGAGCGTGCCTTTACACTGCCGCTTCCCGGACGACACAATGTGATCAACGCGTTGGCCGCCCTGGCGGTTGCCCGTCATTACGCGATAACTGAAGCGAGCATTGAAGAGGGGCTGAAACGGCTCAAGCTGACCGGCATGCGGATTGAAGTGATGATGACCGCATCCGGCCTGACACTGTTGAATGATGCCTATAATGCGAGTCCAACCTCTATGAAAGCGGCGATTGATGTGCTGCAGTCTATGAAAACCGGCGGCAGCCGGATCGCTGTACTGGGGGACATGCTGGAACTGGGTCCGGAGGAAGTGGATTTCCACCGGGAAATCGGTGAGTATCTTGATCCGGCATTAACCGATCTGGTTTTTGCCTACGGTCCGCTCGCTGCCAAGCTTGCTGAGGCCGCAACGGAGAAACTCGGCCCTGAACGGGTGTTTGCCTATACAGACAAGGCAGAGCTGTCTTCGGTCCTGAACAGCAAATGCAGTGCCAAGGATATTGTGCTGTTCAAAGCCTCCAGGGGCATGCGCCTGGAAGAGGTGCTGCACAGCCTGAATGAACATTTTAATCAGACCTAAATTATTGGAGGGGGTGTACCCATGGATTATCAACTTCTGCTGCTGACAATTGCTGTATCCTTTATCCTTGCGGTCATTGCCGCTCCGCTCATCATTCCGCTGCTGCGGAGGATGAAATTCGGACAGCAAGTACGTGACGACGGACCGCAATCCCACTTGAAAAAAGCGGGCACGCCTACAATGGGCGGAATTATCATCATGGTGGCGTTCACGTTATCTTTTTTGAAATTTTCCGTGGTGAATTCGGACTTTTATGTCCTTCTGGTGGCTACGCTCGGCTACGGGCTGATCGGGTTTCTGGATGACTATATTAAAATTGCCTTTAAACGTTCACTCGGACTGACCGCACGCCAGAAGCTGGCGGGTCAACTCCTAGTGGGTATCGTGCTATGTATCCTGCTGAATAATGCCGCCCACAATACCGGAATTAGCATTCCGGGTACAGACATCAGCTTTGACTGGGGCGGGTGGTTCTACTATCCGTTCATTGTGATCATGATGATGGCGGTCACGAACGCCGTGAATTTTACAGATGGCGTAGACGGATTGTTGTCCGGTGTAAGTGCCATTGCACTTGCCGCCTTTGCCGTAGTGGCCATGCAGGCTACATCGATTTCAGCAGGGGTATGCGCAGCGGCGATGATTGGTGCAGTACTCGGCTTTCTTGTGTTCAATGCACACCCGGCCAAAGTCTTTATGGGGGATTTCGGTTCCTTCGGTATCGGTGGGGCGATTGGGGCAATTGCCATTGTGACCAAAAGTGAACTGCTCTTTGTGGTAATCGGCGGCGTGTTTGTTATTGAGATGCTGTCTGTAGTTCTGCAGGTGTCCTCATTTAAGACGCGCGGCAAGCGCATTTTCAGAATGAGCCCGATTCATCATCACTTTGAGCTGGGCGGATGGTCGGAATGGAGAGTCGTCACCACCTTTTGGGCGGTAAGTCTGGTGCTGGCGGCAGTGGGACTAATCTTGAGCAAGGGGTTGTAAGGAATGAAGCATCCAGATGAATACCGGGGTAAGCTAGTGGTCGTCCTGGGGCTCGCGAAAAGCGGCGTCCAGGTGGCCAAGGTGCTGCATGAACGCGGCGCGATTGTAACGGTCAATGATAAAAAGGAAAGAGACCAAAGTCCCGAAGCTTCCGAACTGGAATCTTTGGGAATTTCTGTTATATGCGGCGGACATCCGGAGGGGCTGATTCATGAAGGCGTAAGCCTTGTAGTTAAAAATCCGGGGATCCCTTATTCAGTGCCTCCTGTCCAAAAAGCGCTGGAGCTTGGCATTGAAGTCGTGACTGAGGTAGAGGTAGCTTACCGTATTTGTGCAGCACCGATGATCGGCATCACCGGTTCTAACGGCAAGACGACCACAACCACTTGGGTCGGGCGTATGCTCGATGCTGCCGGGATGAGACCGATTGTCGCCGGCAATATCGGTACGCCGCTCTGCCAGGCCGCGCAGGAAGCGGATGAGGACAACTGGATGGTGGTGGAGCTAAGCAGCTTTCAGCTCAAAGGAACCGAGACGTTCCGTCCTAAGGTAGGAGCACTGCTGAATGTGGCGGAGACCCATTTGGACTATCATGGCGGCATGGAGGATTATGTGGCCTCCAAAGCCAAATTGTTTGCCAACCAGGGGCCAAATGATACTGCGGTGCTAAACTGGGATGATCCGGTCTGCCGTGAGCTGGTTCCTTATATCAAGGCGGGTATCCTTCCCTTCTCCATGACAGAGGAACTGGTCCAGGGTATCTTTGTCCGGCCCTCTTATGTTCCGGATACCGAGGATGACCTGGAGCGGGTTATCATCTACCGTGATTATTCTGAAAGCGAGACAGAGATTGCCAAAGTAGATACCATTGGCTTGCCGGGCCGCTTCAACGTGGAGAATGCACTGGCAGCCTGTGGTATTGCCATTGCCGCAGGAGCTGATCCTGCCGTGTTAGGCGAGGGGTTAGCCTCCTTCCGCGGAGTCGAGCACCGGCTGGAATATGTGGCGGATAAGGCGGGGGCAGCTTATTTCAATAACTCCAAAGCCACCAATTCCAAGGCGACTACGATGGCTTTGGGCTCCTTTAAACAGCCGGTAATACTGATCGCAGGTGGCCTCGACCGCGGTTCCGATTATATGGAGCTGCTGCCTGTCCTCGGCGGGGTGAAAGGTGTAGTCCTGCTGGGAGAGACAAAGGACAAGCTGGCAAAGGTCGCTGGCCTGGCAGGAGTAAAGCATGTCATCTCCGTCGATAATGGGGAGAGTGCCGCTGCCGTGCTACAAGATGCTGTGCAGGAAGCTTCCGCCATTGCGGAAGCGGGAGATGTTGTTCTCCTGTCTCCTGCGTGTGCCAGCTGGGATATGTTTACCTCCTATGAGGAGCGCGGGCGTATTTTTAAAGAGGCGGTGCATAACCTTTAAGTAGGGGGGTGGATAAGCCCCTACTACGGATGCAAGAGGTGTGCTCCTGATGAACAAATCGCGTCATGCGCCCGACATCTGGCTGCTGATTCCCATCCTTGCTTTGCTGGTTATCGGCATGGTAATGGTATACAGCGCCGGATCGGTTCTGGGCTTCCGCAATTATGGCGATTCGTTTTATTTTGTCAAAAGACAGCTGTTATTCGCCGGACTAGGCTTAGGTGCGATGTTCTTTACCGCCAACACGGATTACATCATACTGAAGAAATTCGCCAGACCTGCGCTGATTCTCTGCTTTATTCTGCTCGTTTTGGTACTGGTGCCGGGCATCGGGGTGGTCCGGGGCGGTGCGCGGAGCTGGCTGGGAATCAGCAGCTTCGGGATTCAGCCCTCCGAATTCATGAAGATGGGGATGATCCTGTTCCTGGCCAACTGGCTGGGGAAGGAGGAATATGATATCTCCACCTTCACGCGCGGCCTGCTGCCTCCGCTTGCGCTGATCGGTTCTGCGTTTGCACTGATCATGCTCCAGCCGGATCTCGGCACAGGTACTGTAATGTTCGGTGCGGCGTTGATGATGGTCTTTACGGCGGGGGCCCGGATGAAGCATCTGCTCTCGCTCGGCGCACTTGGGGTCGCGGGGTTTGCCGGACTGGTTGCCGCCGCCCCTTACCGGCTGCAGCGAATCACGGCCTTCCTGGACCCCTGGTCCGATCCGCTGGGCGCTGGTTATCAGATTATCCAGTCGCTCTATGCGATTGGTCCCGGCGGTCTTGGCGGCCTTGGTCTGGGCATGAGCCGGCAGAAGTACAGCTATGTACCGGAGCCGCAGACTGATTTTATTTTTTCCATTCTGGCTGAGGAGCTGGGGTTCATCGGGGGGCTCGCAGTGCTGAGCCTGTTCCTGATTCTGATCTGGCGGGGGATGAAGGTTGCCATGAGCCTGCCTGACCGGTTCGGGAGCTATCTGGCCGTCGGAATTGTCAGCATGGTGGCCGTTCAGGTCATCATCAACATCGGCGTAGTGATCGGCATGATGCCGGTTACGGGTATTACGCTTCCGCTGATCAGCTACGGCGGTTCCTCACTTACCCTGATGCTCACAGCACTCGGCATTTTATTGAATTTATCCCGTTATGCGAGGTGAAAGACATGCGTATCGTATTAAGCGGCGGTGGTACGGGGGGACATATTTATCCCGCCGTTGCTGTCGCCAGGCAGCTGGAAGCAGAAGAAAGCGGATCAGCCTTTCTCTATATCGGCGGTAAACGCGGTCTGGAGAGCAGGCTTGTTCCGCAGGAGAACCTTCCCTTTAAGGCCATCGACATTACCGGCTTCCGCCGGAAGCTCTCCATGGACAATGTGAAGACGGTGATGCGTTTTCTGAGGGGGGTCAAAGCCTCCAAAGAAATGCTGAGAGAGTTCAAACCGGATGTGGTCATCGGTACCGGCGGGTATGTATGCGGACCGGTAGTGTACGCAGCTTCCCGTCTGGGAATTCCCACACTTATTCACGAGCAGAATGCCATTCCCGGTCTTACCAACAAGTTTCTGAGCCGCTATGCCGATACAGTGGCCGTAAGCTTTGAAGGCACTGAATCAGCCTTTCCGGGCGGCAAAAATGTTATTTATACCGGTAACCCCCGGGCCACAACGGTGACAGCAGCCAGTCCGCAGCGCGGCTATGCTTCACTTGGCATCCCGGACGGGAGCACTGTAGTGCTTGTTGTCGGAGGCAGCGGCGGAGCCAAGGCCATCAACCGGGCGATGATTGAAATGACCCCGGTTGTGGGTAAGGGTAATGGAGTTCATTATGTGTATGTAACCGGCGAGTCTTATTATGAGGACACCCGCAAGGCCTTGCGCCAAAAGCTTGGCGGAGAACCAAGCTGGCTGCATATTCTCCCATATGTGCACAATATGCCGGAGGTTCTGGCCTGCACCTCACTGATTGTGAACCGGGCGGGCGCCTCTTTTCTGGCCGAGATCACGGCACTGGGCATTCCCTCCGTCCTTATTCCGTCCCCGAATGTGACGAACAACCATCAGGAAGCGAATGCAAGGCAGCTGGAACGGGAAGGTGCGGCTGTCGTGCTGCTGGAGAAGGATTTAACGGGGCAGGCGCTGCATGAGGCCGTCCAGCAGATTATCGGGTCGCAGTCTCTGCGGAGCAGCATGGCAGAATCGTCCAGGCGTCTGGGCAAAAGAGATTCAGCCGCGCTGGTTGTCAGCGAATTGCGGCGGCTTGTAGCGAAGCGCAAAAAATAGGCCGCCGTCCTTGTCCGTACAGTGCCATAAAGCCGGATTAGGCGCATATGGTTCTTGTTGACCTCCTTCTGTCACACACCCGGAGTCATGAACATAGGATAATCCTATAATCGTGACAATCACCCAGGGCACTACCGGTTTGTGAAATGAGAAAGCGGGAAAGGCTGTCCCGCACATTTCATGGTCCTCATATGGAAAGTGCCAGTGGTGGGTGAGCGGTAATCTCGGAGGTGATACATTGGACAAATTGGTGATTGAGGGTGGAAATCCCCTGTCAGGCACCATACGTATCCATGGAGCAAAAAATGCGGCGCTGCCGATCCTGGCGGCGAGCCTGCTGGCCGAAGGAGTTCACTCACTGCACAATGTGCCGAAGCTGCTGGACATCGAGACGATGCTGAATATCCTGGAACGGCTGGGCTGCGTGACTGCGCATGAGGCAGAGACTGTGACGATGGATACGTCTTCCTTAAGCACTTCCCATGTTCCAGAGGATCTAATGCGGCAAATGCGATCTTCTATTTTTTTGATGGGACCCTTGTTATCCAGATTTGGAGAAGTGACGATTTATCAGCCGGGAGGCTGTGCAATCGGAGAACGCAAGATAGACCTTCATTTACAGGGCCTTAAGCTGCTTGGAGCAGAGATTGAGGAGAGTAATGGACGGATTACCTGCCGCGCTGCAAAGCTTACAGGAAGTGACATTCATCTCGATTATCCCAGTGTTGGAGCGACAGAAAATATTATGATGGCCGCTGCGATGGCAGTAGGAACGACCACGATATCGGGGGCGGCCAGAGAGCCGGAGATTCAGGATCTGCAGAATTTCTTGAATAGGATGGGCGCTCAGATTATCGGTGCAGGTACCGATACGATTACGGTCCAAGGCGTGAATAAGCTGTACCCCTGCACGTATGAGGTTATTCCGGACAGGATTGTAGCCGGCACGGTAATGATTGCCGCAGCAGCCACACGCGGCAGTGTTACGCTGACCCATACGAATGCCGGGCATTTAACTTCGCTCATCCATGTGCTGAGACGGGCAGGTGTTCAAATCACAGTTTGCAATGATATAATTAATATCAGTTGCATAGGACGTCCACGTGCGGTAGAGAGAATAGTAACTTCACCGTATCCCTCCTTTCCAACGGATCTGCAATCTCAAGTGATGGTGCTGCTGTCATTAGCCGACGGTTTCAGTGTCATTAAAGAGACGGTATTCGAGGGACGCTTTAAGCATGTGGAGGAGATGGCCCGGATGGGTGCGGATATCTCCATTGATTTAAACCGGGCGTTTATCCGCGGTGTGCAGCGATTGTATGGAGCAACAGTGGAAGCGACCGATCTGCGGGCAGGAGCCGCTCTGGTGATTGCCGGACTCGCAGCCCAGGGAACTACTGTAGTCGAGCGGGCGCACCAT
>NZ_LN831198.1:4001383-4014361 GCF_001368795.1 Paenibacillus ihuae | reverse complement strand
AACTACTGTAGTCGAGCAGGCGCACCATATTGACCGGGGCTATGACGGTATCGAGAAGCTGTTTCAGAAGCTGGGTGCACGCATCAGCCGCAAAGCACCTGTACCGGGTCCTGTTGATTTGGCCAATTAAAGCTCCCTGTCTCCTTCGGCTTACTGAACTGTAAGGGAAGGAGACAGGGCCTTACTACGGAGATATGAGAATGCCTAAAACCCGTTTACCTCTTCTAAAAGAGGACAAGCCTGTAAAAAAAATGAGCCGTAAAATCACCGTTATACTGCTGCTGCTGTTCCTCGCACTGCTGGCGGTCATCTTTTTCCGCTCATCAGTCAGCCGTATTACGGAGATTAATATTCAAGGAAATAAATATTCTACCCGGGAGGAACTCCTTACCCAGAGCGGACTTGTGGTCGGCGGCCAGTTTTTCGCAGCTTCTGCTCATTCTGTAGAAGAGGCGCTGAAAGGGCTTAAGACCGTTCGGGAAGCAACCGTGGAGAAGGATTTCCCCGGAGTTGTCAACATCACTATCGCAGAGTTCCCGGCAGTAGCTTACGAGTTAGATCAGCAAGGCACTCTGGAAGCTATTCTGTCCAGCGGAGCGGCGGTCAAGGTAAATGAGACTGGGATTGCGGTGGAGAAGCCTATTTTGACTAACTGGCAAGCAGATGACCCATTCAAGGCTAAGCTTTGCCAAGCATTAGCCGACATTCCGAATGAACTGACCAGTGACATTTCCGAGATTGTACCTTCACCAACCTTATCCTTCCCGGACCGGATTAAACTGTACACACGTTCGCATTTTGAAGTTATTACGGCGATCTCCCTGCTGAAAGATAAAGTGGAATATCTGAATCAGGTGATAGAGACGGAACAGCCCGGGCTGATTAAGATGCTTGAAGCTGATACTTATGTTCCTTTCGTTGCCGAAAATGAGGACAAAGAGGTCATACAAGAGTAAAAAGTCCCTACTAATAATGCGGAAAAAATGCTACAATCTGTTTTACGGGCAATAAGCTGTATCCCTCTTTTTTCTGCGGTTTTTTTGAAAGTTAGACCGGAATATGGATGTTATTCCTTTATTAACCTTATTTCACTTGTGATATCTCTTCGTATCCTGTTTTTTTTGCAGATACCTCACTACTCACAAGGTATAAACCATATTATCCCATTCAAAAAAATTGTAGAAAAAAGAGGGAAAGGAATAGGGATGTTGAATATGTACAAAGAGCTTTCCGGAACCGGAAAAGAGTTTGTTTCGTCAGCATCATATTTTATTTTGATTATAACAGGAGGTGCCATAGGGCTTGAGCAACAATGACATCATTGTTAGTTTGGACATCGGTACATCCAAAGTTCGGGCAATTATTGGGGAAGTAACTAATGGAACCTTTAATATTATTGGCGTTGGATCTGCTGATTCGGAAGGAATACGCAAGGGTGCGATTGTAGATATCGATCAGACTGTGCAATCGATCAAGAGTGCCGTAGAACATGCGGAGCAAATGGTCGGTATTCAAATATCCGAGGTCTATGTCGGAATATCCGGTAATCATATCGGTCTGCAATCCAGCCATGGCGTCGTGGCCGTTCAGAATGAGGACCGTGAAATCGGCGAAGATGATATCGAACGCGTAATCAAAGCAGCAGAGGTTATTGCTCTGCCGCCTGAGCGTGAAGTTATCGATGTTGTCGCCAAGCAATATATCGTTGACGGCCTTGAAGGAATCCAGGATCCCCGCGGAATGATCGGTGTTCGTCTGGAAGTAGAGGCGACGATCATTACGGGGGCTAAAACGCCAATACATAATCTGCTTCGCTGTGTAGAGAAATCAGGGCTGAAAGTTAAGGATCTTGTGCTGATGTCTCTGGGAGCCGGCGGATTGGCGCTTTCCAAAGATGAGAAATCTATGGGAGCCGTACTGGTTGACATCGGTGCGGGCTCTACGACGATAGCCGTATATGAAGAGGGTTCCCTTTGTGCAACCTCCACGATCCCGATCGGCGGAGAATTTGTAACCAATGATATCGCGTACGGACTCCGTACACTTACAGATCAAGCAGAAAAGGTAAAGCTGAAATACGGCTGCGCCTGGATAGACGATGCTGCCGCAGATGTTGTGTTTAAAGTGCTCCGCATCGGCAGCAATGTGGAAAAGGAATTCAATCAGGAAGATTTGGCAGCTATTATTGAACCGAGAGTCCAGGAAATATTCCACTTGATTCGTCAGGAAGTGAAGCGGTTAGGTTACAATGAGCTTCCTGGAGGTTATATACTTACGGGTGGTACTGTATCCATGCCGGGTGTATTAAAAGCAGCCCAGACTGAGCTATCTGCTTCTGTGCGGATTGCTGTTCCTGATTATATCGGAGTCCGGGACCCCGGCTTTACCGGCGGCGTAGGCATTCTGCATAACGTCGTCCGCCGCTTCCGCAGTCGGGGGACTAGTGGCGGGAACGCCAACAAGAAGACGGTCAACCGAAGCAAGCAGAGCGCCGCTCCAAACCAGGAGACCGATAAGAAGCCAGGTTTGGTGGAGCGTCTAAAAAATATGTTTAGCGAGTTCATATAAGTGTAGTCCAGATATACTTGGACTGGCCATCCAAGCACTATTCGAGGGGGAGATGGAATCAATATGTTGGAATTTGATTTTGAAATGGAGAGCTTGGCGCAAATAAAGGTCATCGGCGTGGGCGGCGGCGGAAGCAATGCTGTTAACCGGATGATCGAAAATGGCGTTCAGGGTGTTGAATTCATCACGGTTAATACAGATGCCCAAGCGCTGCATATGGCCAAATCGGAGCATAAATTGCAAATCGGGGACAAGCTTACCCGGGGACTTGGTGCAGGAGCCAATCCTGAAGTAGGCAAGAAAGCGGCCGAGGAGTCCCGCGATCTGATTTCGAATACGCTTAAAGGTGCCGACATGGTCTTTGTTACCGCAGGAATGGGCGGAGGGACCGGTACTGGCGCAGCACCCGTGATTGCCGAAATTGCCAGAGAGTGCGGAGCACTCACTGTGGGTGTTGTTACCCGCCCGTTTACATTTGAAGGAAGAAAACGTTCGAACCAGGCTGAGCTGGGTATCGAGGCTTTGAAAGAAAAAGTAGATACCTTAATTGTCATTCCTAATGACCGCCTGCTTGAAATCGTCGATAAGAAAACACCGATGCTGGAAGCATTCCGCGAAGCGGATAATGTACTCCGCCAGGCTGTACAGGGTATTTCGGACCTTATCGCTGTTCCGGGACTTATCAACCTCGACTTTGCCGATGTGAAGACGATCATGACAGAACGCGGCTCTGCGCTTATGGGTATCGGTATTGCCACCGGTGAGAACCGTGCCTCTGAAGCAGCCCGCAAGGCCATCATGAGCCCGCTCCTCGAGACTTCTATTGAGGGTGCACGCGGCGTTATTATGAATATTACAGGCGGCTCCAACCTCTCCCTGTATGAGGTGAATGAGGCAGCTGAGATCGTTACCTCAGCTTCGGACCCTGAAGTGAATATGATCTTCGGTGCCATCATCGAAGAGAGCATGAAGGATGAAATCAAAGTTACGGTTATTGCTACCGGCTTTGAGCACAAGCCTTCACCCGTTGCACCAGCACGCCGTCCTGCGGCAAGCAGTGAGCCTGCAGCAGACAAAAGTGCTAATCTGCGTCCGTTTGGGAATCAGACGGCCTCTGATCAGCTGGATATTCCGACCTTCCTGCGCAACCGCACACGCGGGAATAACGACTAATTATTAGCCATAACAGTATACCTTTACGGAAGCACCGTATCCACCTGGCCTAATGCTGGGACCGGATACGGTGTTTTTTTGCATTTTCAGCTGATATAATACGGATAACGGGAGTGGATACGTAAGATGGAGCTGCTTGATCCCCGGGTGGATTTTGTGTTTAAAAGAATTTTTGCAAGCGTAAGCAATAAGGATGTTCTGCTGGCTTTTCTGAATCGAGTACTGCTCGATGCCGGCGACCCGCCGCTGCAGGAAGTGGTGCTGCTCAATCCGTATACGGACAAAGACGACCCGCTGGATAAGCAGTCTATCTTTGATATTTGGGCTAAGACGGTTGATGGCAGGCTGATCAATATCGAAATGCAGCTGTTTAACCGGTACGACATGGAGAAGCGGACCTTGTATTACTGGAGCAAACGGTATTCAAGTCAGCTTCAGACCGGCGGTAAATATACAGAACTCAAGAAATGCATAACGATCAATATTTTAAATTATAGTGTTTTGCCTAATGAGCATACCCACAGTGTGTTCCATCTGCGGGAAGACGGCAGCGGTGCAAAGCTTACTGATGATATAGAAATTCATTTTCTGGAGCTGCCTAAGCTAAATACAACTGCCGTCCCTGGTGAAGAAGGGCTGGTCAACTGGCTGCTGTTTTTGAAAGGAAACGATAATTCGAATTGGGAGGTATTGCGGATGAACGAACCGGCATTAAGAAAAGCAATGGAAACGCTGGAATTTTTGAGTCAGGATTCCGAAGCCAGGCGTAAATATGAAGACCGCCAAAAATTTCTGCACGATGAGGCTTCACAAAGAGACGGCGCTCAAAGAGAAGGCTTTGCTAAGGGAATGGAAGAAGGAATGAAAGAAGGAATGAAAGAAGGAATGAAAGAAGCCAAACTGGAGATAGCCCGGAAATTGCTGCAAATGGGATTGGATCTCCCAGCCATACAGACGGCGACTGGACTGTCGGAAGATGAACTGAAGTCTATGAATTGAAATATCGCTCAGCTGAAGCCAGCCTTTCAAGGTTGGCTTTTTTGAGTACGCCGTGCTATAACTCGACAAAAAAACCTCCAGAATGCCCCCCATGTTTAGACAGACTTTGAATGTGAGACTTTCTATACTAATCATATCGTCCAAAAAAGAGAGCCTGCTTCCGGCTCCGGATAGGCAGGTGAATGCAATGGTAGTTTATATTGACTTGATTTTCGCTGCCAATCTGCTGATCGACGGAGTGCTTTTATGGCTGACAGGCTGGCTGGTTAAAGTTAAAGTCCCCTGGTGGAGGCTGGCTCTCTCTGCGCTGGTTGGCGCATTGTATGTGGTGATGATGTTCGTACCGGAGCTCTCTTTTCTCTATACCTTCCTAATTAAGTTCGGATTGTCGGTACTGATGCTATGGATCGCTTTCGGGTTCAAGAGTCTGCAAAGCTATCTGCGCGCATTAGGAGCTTTTTATGTGATTAATTTTGCAGCAGCCGGCGGTATTGTTGGTGTTCACTATTTGCTGCAAAGCTCCGGCGACATCTGGAACGGTATTCTGTTTACCTCTTCGGGAGGTCAAGCTTACCGGCTAAAAATCGGTTTCTGGTTCGTGCTCGCTGCACTTCCGCTGATTCTGCTGCTCTTCAAGCTGTTCCATTCTTCGCGGATCCGCAGAGAACAACTGGATTCCTATATCGGTGAGGTGTCTGTGGAGATTGAGGGCGTAATCGTTGTCTGTCCGGGCCTGCTGGACACGGGAAACCGGCTGAATGATCCATTGACGCGGATTCCGGTGATGGTTATGGAGGCTTCACTTTGGGAAACCCATCTGCCGGCCGCCTGGAAAGGCAAGCTGACGCAGATGAGTGCGGACAAACTTCTGCTGGAAACGGACGGGCAGTCTTTTGCTTGGCAGGACCGGATGCGGCTTGTACCCTACCGGGGAATTAACCGCGGGGCGGCGTTTATGCTCGCGCTGAAGCCTGATCTGGTGAAGATAAAGCTTGGTGAGGAGATCTTCTGCAGTAAAAGAGTGCTCATCGGGCTGGATGGCGGGACACTGTCGGGAGACGGAGCGTACCGGGCGGTCATACACCCTGACTTAGCCCAAAAAGAGCACACCGCTGAAGCGGCAGTGCCTTGTTGATAATGGTCGAAGAGGATGAGATAAGGAACATCTGGGGGAACGGTGTACTTCTTGGAGGAGGAACAATAATGGTCAAATGGAAGCTTGCGCTGCAGCTGCAGTACTACCGCATGCTGTTTCTGCTGGGTCTGAAAAGCCAAGAAATTTATTATATCGGCGGAAGTGAGGCTTTGCCTCCTCCCCTGACCCGGGAAGAAGAGGAATATTTGCTGCAGCGGCTGTCCACCGGTGATGCTGCAGTCCGGGCGATGCTGATTGAGCGTAACCTGCGCCTGGTTGTCTACATTGCCCGCAAATTTGAGAATACAGGCATCAATATCGAGGATCTCGTCTCTATTGGTGCTATTGGGCTTATTAAAGCAGTAAACACGTTTGATCCGGAGAAGAAAATCAAGCTGGCAACCTACGCCTCACGGTGCATCGAGAACGAGATTCTGATGTATCTGCGGCGAAACAGCAAGACGCGCAGTGAGGTATCCTTTGATGAGCCGCTGAATATCGACTGGGACGGTAATGAGCTGCTGCTATCAGATGTGCTCGGCACTGAAAATGATACCATTTACCGCAATATTGAGGAACAGGTCGACCGAAAGCTGCTGCAAAAGGCGCTGGAAAAGCTCAGCGAGCGGGAGCGGCTGATCATGGAGCTGCGGTTCGGGCTGCGCGGGGGCGAGGAGAAAACACAAAAAGACGTTGCTGATCTGCTGGGTATCTCTCAATCTTATATCTCGCGTCTGGAAAAGAGGATTATCAAACGGCTGCGCAAGGAGTTCAACAAGATGGTGTGAGCGGAAAAAACCAAGGAATAAAATGCCGGGCCGGGGAGATAATGTACAGTAATGTTTCTCCTTGGGAGGTAAATCATCATGACCCGAAACAAAGTCGAGATTTGCGGTGTGGATACTTCCAAGCTGCCCGTTCTGACAAATGTGGAAATGCGGGAGCTGTTCACTTCGCTGCAGCAGCAGGGCGAGCGATCCGCCAGAGAGAAATTAGTTAACGGTAACCTCAGACTCGTTCTTAGCGTTATTCAAAGGTTCAACAATCGGGGAGAGTTCGTTGACGATCTGTTCCAGGTAGGCTGCATCGGTCTGATGAAAGCCATCGATAATTTTGATCTATCGCAAAATGTGAAGTTCTCCACCTATGCAGTACCGATGATCATCGGTGAAATCCGCAGATACCTCAGGGATAATAATCCGATCCGGGTGTCGCGTTCGCTGCGGGATATCGCCTACAAAGCGCTTCAGGTCCGTGACAGTCTGACGAATCAGAATTCGCGGGAGCCAACGATTTTTGAAATTTCCCAGGCGCTCGGTGTACCAAAAGAGGATGTTGTTTTCGCACTGGATGCGATCCAGGACCCGGTCTCCTTGTTCGAGCCGATCTACCATGACGGCGGGGACCCGATTTACGTGATGGATCAGATCAGCGATGACAAAAACAAGGATGTCTCGTGGATTGAAGAAATTGCCCTGCGGGAAGCAATGCGCAAGCTGGGGCAGCGGGAAAAGCGGATTCTTTCCATGCGGTTCTTCGAAGGCAAGACCCAGATGGAAGTTGCGGATGAGATCGGTATTTCACAGGCCCAGGTTTCCAGGCTTGAGAAGTCGGCCATCCAGCAGATGCAGAAGCATGTGAAGTCTTAAAGCTGACGTTAAAAAAGCAGGGGTATCCAGTTCAGGCTTGCATAAGCAGCCGGAGGATACCCCTTTGTAATGCAAAATACCCAACTGCAATTAACTTTGCATGTTGCCAAGCCTTTGGATCATATACTCAGCTATAGGTCTGATTGTACAGGGGTGGCGAGGTGAACGAGGATTCTTTGGGCTCAGGCAAAAAAATGAAGATTTCCGATTTTCAGACAAAGGATGTCATTAATATCGTGGATGGAAAACGGCTGGGACAGATCAGCGATCTGGAGCTTGACCTGCGCCGTGGCGTGATTGATGCTATCATCGTCCCCGGTTTCACCCGCTTTATGGGACTTTTCGGAGGCGGAGCCGATCTGATTATTCCCTGGCGGAATATTGTTAAGATTGGCGCGGATGTCGTGCTCGTTAAGATTGAGGAATCCAGATTGCCGCAAGGGCAGGAAGAGCGGGAAACGATGTATCTGGAACGGGGGGACCGCAATGAACGGCGCACTTATTAACCGGGTGCGTCTTTTTTATTCGGGGTCCCCGCAAAGTACTTGAATAGGCTTCGGAGTCCTAACGTCACTTTATGGGGAATTCTTGTGGTACACTTAAGCGGAGGTGAGAGAATGGAACCATTTGTGCAAAAACAGGGGATGCCTGTGCTGCTGGAGCTTGAGCCGTGGCACGGGTACAGAGAGATTACCGCCGGCTTCACAGGAAGACAGGGCGGATCCGGCAAGCCGCCTTATGACAGCTTCAACTGTGCTTTTCATGTCGGTGATAATCCGGAGGATGTGCTCAGCAACCGGGAAAAGCTTGCGGAGTGTCTGGGGTTTAGCTTGGATGCCTGGACCTGCGGGGAGCAGACCCACGGTAAACATATAGCGTTAGTGACAGAGGCAGACCGCGGACGCGGCAGCCGGACAAGAGCTTCGGCCTTCCAGTCAACAGATGGGCTGCTGACCAATGTGCCGGGAGTGCTGCTTACTTCTTTTTATGCGGATTGTGTACCGCTGTACTTTTATGATCCGGTGGAGCGTGTAGCGGGATTGGCCCATGCAGGATGGAAAGGGACCGTAGCGGAAATTGCCGGGGCCATGGTCAGTAAAATGGCGGAGGCTTACGGAAGTAAGCCGCAGCATATTTTAGCTGCCATAGGGCCTTCTATTGGAGAATGCTGCTACGAGGTCGATGATTATGTAATAAAACATGTTCTTCAGCTAGAAGAAACATTGGCTCACACCGCTTCCTCCGGGACAGAACAGGACTTATACACCAAATCGCTATCTGATGACAGCAAAAGTATGCTGAACTTGAAAGAATTGAATCAACGCATTATGATTAAAGCAGGAATTTTGCCGACTCATATCGAATGTACAACGTGGTGTACAAGCTGTAACACCGATCTGTTCTTTTCTTACCGGAAGGAACAGGGGATTACAGGAAGAATGACGAGCTGGATCGGAATAAAGGAGAGTTGAATGTTGGTTTTGACACTGCAGGACAGAATCGCCGATGTAGAGGGACGTGTAGCACGTGCCTGCGCGGCAAGCAGCCGGGATGTAAGTGACGTCAAGGTTATCGCAGTGACGAAATATGTATCGCTGAAGACGGTGGCTGCTGTGCTGGAGGCAGGTTTAGAGGACATTGCCGAGAGCCGCTGGCAGGATGCCGAGCATAAATGGAAAGCGCTGGGAGACAAGGGTACTTGGCATTTTATCGGCCATTTGCAGACCAATAAGGTTAAGGACGTTATCGGCAAATTTGAATATATACACTCTTTGGACCGGTTATCATTGGCACAGGAACTGCACAAAAAAGCCGATGCCGTGGGAATTACCGTGAAGGCCTTCCTTCAGGTGAACATTTCCGGAGAAGATACGAAGTTTGGTTTGCCGCCTGAAGCGGTGCCGGGATTTCTAAGGGAGATCGCTTCTCTGCACCGGGTAAAAGTAATCGGACTGATGACGATGGCGCCTCATGAAGGCGATCCAGAGCTTACACGTCCCGTATTCCGCGGACTCCGTGAGCTTCGAGATGAGCTCAATCTGCTGGCTTTGACACCTGAGCCTATACAAGAGCTGTCGATGGGAATGTCGAATGATTTTGAAGTAGCGATACAGGAAGGAGCCACCCAGGTGCGCCTGGGGACGGTATTAGTAGGTCACGAGGAGGGAGCTTGATGGGCGTGATGAACCGGTTTATGAGTTTTTTGGGCTTGCAGGAGGAAGTTGTGGAACGGGAGCAGATCTCCCGTGATGAGGATGAATACGAGCCCACCCCTGTAGAAACCCGCAAAAATCAGCGGGCCAACGTCGTCAGTATCCATTCGCAAAAAAATGTGAAAGTCGTACTGTATGAACCCCGTTCCTACGAGGAGGCTCAGGAAATCGCAGATCACCTTCGCTCGCACCGTACGGTCGTCATTAATCTGCAGCGTGTGCGCAACGATCAGGCAATGCGGATTATTGATTTTCTCAGCGGAACTGTTTATGCCCTGGGTGGAGGAATCTCCAAGATTGGGGGCAATATATTTATGTGCACACCGGATACAGTTGAAATTCAAGGCTCCATTACAGAAATTCTAGGTGACGATCAAGATTACAACAGAATGAGGTGAACAGGTTTTGAACGAAGTATCTTCTATTATCAACATCCTATTTCAGATTTACTATTACATGATTCTTATATACATTCTCATGTCCTGGTTACCTAACCTGCGCGAGAACTTCATTGGTGAGCTCCTCGGCAAGCTTGTGGAGCCGTACCTGAGCCCGTTCCGGAGGATTATTCCCCCGCTTTTTGGCACGATAGACATTTCCCCAATCATTGCGATTATCGTGCTGCGCTTTGCTGTAGGCGGGCTTCACTCCATTGTGGCCCTGATTTTCGGCTAAGCAGATGAAGAATGAAATTTACGGGCATTTTCATCCTGACGAACGGCAATTTGTGGACAAGGCCTGGGAATGGGTCACCCATGCAGGAGAATTTCATGAGACCAAGCTGACCGAATTTCTTGATCCGCGCCAAGGTTATATTCTGCAGAGTCTGGTGAACCGCCATCCCGATGTTGAAGTACGATGGGAGGGCGGTTCTGAAGGTTCCGAGCGGAAACGTGCACTGGTGGCTCCGGATTACCGGGATCTATCAGACGAAGATATGGAGCTTAAGGTTCTCGCAATTTCCTCCGGGGAGCAGAAATTCCTCTCTCTGGAGCATGGCGATTATATGGGAGCTATCCTTGGATTAGGGGTCAAAAGAGGGAAAATCGGCGATATTCATGTGCTTGAGGATGGGTGTCATGTGGTCGTAGCGGCAGATATCGCAGATTATCTGGCGATGAATCTGACGGGAGTGCACCGGATTAATGTCAGTACAGAGCTTTTGCCGTTATCCGGCTTACGCAGCAGTGAGGTAAAGCTTGAGACGATGGAATTAACGGCGGCTTCCCTGCGGCTTGATGGTATTGCTGCAGATGTTACCCGGCTCAGCCGGAGCAAAATATTGATCCCGATCAAAGCCGGACGCGTCCGGGTGAACTGGAAAGTAGAGGAGGATCCCTCCTGCGGACTCAAGGATGGGGATATGGTCTCCATCCAGGGTTTTGGCCGGTTCAAGGTTCTGGAGATTGGCAGCCTGACGAAAAAAGGCCGGTACCGGGTCCGGGTCGGTAAATTTGTGTGAATCCCTAGCAGGAATCTGCAGGTGCTTGTCGAAATTCATAATCTCTAGGGAAGCAAACATTTTGAAAGCTGGACGCCGATACTTGTAAAAGGGGCGATCCTGAAGCGGCATTCGAAATGAATTCCTACTTGCGCCTTATTATTGAAAATGTAAGGATGTAAAGATCAGCTACCATCCTTATTTTCTCGAAGAACCGGTTGCCTCCTTCAGATGGGGCGATGCATCCGATTCTTTTTACAGTACAGTCTTTCTTCTATGTCTGCCGGGACATCCTATGATTCATAGTTCAGGGACATAAAAGGTCCGAAATTTCTAGGAGGTGCACAGCATGCCATTAACGCCGCTCGATATACATAACAAGGAGTTCTCCCGGAGAATCCGTGGTTATGATGAAGACGAGGTCAATGAATTTCTGGATCAGGTAATCAAGGATTATGAAAGCGTCATTCGTGAGAACAAAGAGCTGCATAATCAGCTTCTGACCATTCAAGAGCGTCTCGACCACTTTGTGAATATCGAGGAAAGTTTATCGAAGACTATCCTTGTCGCTCAGGAAGCGGCTGATGATGTGAAGAACAATTCCAAGAAAGAATCACAGCTGATCATTAAAGAAGCAGAAAAGAACGCCGACCGCATTATCAATGAAGCGTTGTCCAAATCCCGCAAGGTCGCGATTGAGACGGAAGAGCTGCGTAAGCAGGCCTCTATCTACCGGACCCGCTTCCGTACACTGGTAGAAGCGCAGCTGGAGCTGCTCTCCCAGGATGACTGGAACGCGCTCGAAAGCCGCGAAACCAGCGAAAATCTGCTCTGACTTTGTACCTAAGTCGTGACTGGATTTGCTCAGGCCAGGGGAGACGGTATAGCGGCAAGCCAGAGTGGGCAAGCTGCTAACGGATGAATAAGCCCGGTACCTGCGGTGCTGAGGGTGTTGACATTTTTTCTTAAAACGTCTATAACTAGAACATATCTGTGTCATGTTCATAAGTATTCGATGACGGGACAAAGTACGATAAGGTATTGTTCTCCAGAGAGTCGGCGGTTGCTGCGAGCCGATTGTTCACGCCTTGCCGGAAGATCTTCCCCTAGAAGCTAAGCTGAAGCGATGTATTCGTGCGTAGGTGCAGCCGTCTGCCGGACGTTATCCCGGACCCGTACAGTACAATTATGTGCGGAACTGAGATTGTGCTGAATACACTTCCCTTAAGGATGTGCGTGAAGCGCAGAATTAGGGTGGTATCGCGAGCGTCGTCTCGCCCCTTTAGGGGCGGGATGGCGCTCGTTTGCGTCTTATCCCCCTAAATCCCCCTTCCAAGGGGGACCCCAAGGGCTCGCCGCCCTCTGGACACCCGCAACAAGGGCTCCGGGCAGAGAGCGGCGATGGCGGACGGGAGGGATCACTTCGGCGGGGGAGCGGCCCTTCTTAGGCTCCCCTGGCGGGAACGCCTGCGGGGCCTTACCTTAAGGCAAGAGCCGGAAGACTAACGGCAAAGGCAGGCGTCCCGCCCAGCGCTGCCCTTCGGGATCGCGGGGCGGGTGCCCAAGATCTAAGAGCTTGCGGCGGCTTCGCCCCGCCGCTGCGGGCGTCCCGCCCAGCGCTGCCCTGACGGGATCGCGGGGCGGGTGCCCCAAGAGCAGCGCGACTAGCGTGCCTGAGGTAGAGCGGGCCGCTTGCGGCGACAAGCGAGGACTACAACCAAAACCATCAATCACACCGCCTCTGTCCCGGAACTAGCCAATATTCCGGGTGTCCAGAGGGCCGGGGCCCTCGGGGTCCCC
>NZ_LN831198.1:3993655-4001357 GCF_001368795.1 Paenibacillus ihuae | reverse complement strand
GGGATGGCGCTCGTTGCGTCTTATCCCCCTAAATACCCCTTCCAAGGGGGATTTAGGGGGATCGAAAAAGCTTTTGAAACCGGGTTTCGGATTACACCACCATTGAAAGGATTGACCCTCATGCAAAAGGTAGATGTCAAAGAGAAGGCGCGGGCCAGAGATGTCCGCATCTTGAAGAAATGGAGCGACGAAAATACGTTCCGCAGATCCATGGAGAACCGTGCGGGACGCCCGAACTATGTATTCTATGAAGGACCTCCAACCGCGAACGGTGTGCCGCATATCGGGCACGTGCTGGGCCGGGTCATCAAGGACTTTATCGGCCGTTACCAGACGATGAAGGGCTTCCGCGTTGTGCGCAAGGCCGGCTGGGATACCCACGGCCTGCCGGTTGAACTCGGCGTGCAGAAGAAGCTCGGCATTTCCGGCAAGCAGGATATCGAAGAATACGGTGTAGAGAAATTCATCAAGGAATGTAAGGAAAGTGTATTCGGCTACGAGAAGCAGTGGCGTGAGTTCACGGAAGCGATCGGCTACTGGACCGATCTGGATAATCCTTATGTGACACTGGACAATACCTACATCGAGAGCGTATGGAACATCCTGGCTACGGTACACGAGAAAGGCCTGATGTACCGCGGTCACCGCGTTAGCCCTTACTGCCCTAGCTGCCAGACGACGCTGAGCTCCCATGAAGTGGCACAGGGCTACAAGACAGTCAAAGACCTGAGTGCTACAGCTAAATTCAAGCTCGAAGGCAGCGGAGACTATGTACTGGCCTGGACGACTACACCTTGGACGCTACCGGCGCACATGGCGCTGGCTATGAACCCGGAGATGGAATATGTGCGTGCCCAGCAGGAAGACGGCGTATATATCCTGGCTAAGAACCTGGTGGAAGAAGTGCTGAAAGGTGACTACACCATTCTGTCCACTCACACGGGTGCAGATTTTATCGGCCAGAGCTATACTCCGCCGTTCAGCTATATCCAGGCTGAGAAGCACAATGTAATCGTAGGCGCGTCCTTTGTTACTGATTCCAGCGGTACCGGGATCGTGCACATGGCTCCCGCGCATGGTGAAGATGACTATAAGAGCTGCCGTGAGAATGGCATCAGCTTTGTCAATGTCGTGGATACTTCCGGTAAATATACCGGTGTGGTGAGCGATTTTGCCGGACGGTTCGTCAAAGACGTTGATTTGGATATCATCAAGGTGCTGTCCGAAAAAGGACTGCTCTATAATAAAGAGAAATACGAGCACAGCTATCCGTTCTGCTGGCGCTGTGATACACCGCTGCTCTATTATGCAACAGACAGCTGGTTCATCCAGACGACAGCAATCAAGGATCAGCTAATCGCTAACAATAACACCGTGGACTGGTATCCGGATCACGTGCGGGAAGGCCGCTTCGGCAAGTTCCTGGAAGAGCTGGTCGACTGGAATATCAGCCGTAACCGCTACTGGGGTACACCGCTGAACGTGTGGGTCTGCCAGGACACCGGCAAGGAATTCGCACCGCACAGCATCGCTGAGCTGCGTTCGATGGCAATCGGCGAAGTTGCAGAGGACATCGAGCTGCACAAGCCGTATGTGGATAATATCAAGCTGCGCAGCCCGTTCAGCGAAGGCGGAGTGATGGTGCGCACGCCGGAAGTCATCGACGTCTGGTTCGACAGCGGATCGATGCCGTTTGCACAGAGCCACTATCCGTTCGAGAACAATGATACCTTCGAGGATCAGTATCCGGCGGATATGATCTGCGAAGGAATCGACCAGACACGCGGCTGGTTCTACAGCCTGCTTGCGGTATCGACACTGTTCAAAGGCAAGGCGCCATACAAGGCGGTTATCGCCCACGGCCACATCTTCGATGAGAACGGCCAAAAGATGTCCAAATCCAAAGGTAATGTTATTGACCCTTGGGAAATCATGAACGAGTACGGCACGGACGCCTTCCGTTGGGCGATCCTGTCCGACAGTGCGCCATGGAACAACAAGCGCTTCTCACGCGGTCTGGTCGGCGAGACCAAATCTAAGGTAGTAGATACACTCGTTAATACCCATGCATTCCTGACGCTGTACGCCGGTATTGACGGCTATGATCCTGCGGATCATCCGTTCAAGGTTTCGGAGCATAAGCTGGACCGCTGGATTCTCTCCCGCCTGAACAGCCTGATTCTGCTGGTGGATAAGGGCCTTGCCATCAATGACTTCGTCAACACGTCCAAAGCGATCGAGAACTTTGTGGATGAGCTGAGCAACTGGTACATCCGCCGTTCCCGTGACCGGTTCTGGGGCAGCGGTCTTGGCGAAGAAAAGCTGGACGCTTACCGGACACTGACACATGTGCTGCTTACTACAGCTACACTGATGGCTCCGTTCACACCGATGCTGTCTGAGGACATCTTCACGAACCTGGGCGGCGGGGAAAGTGTGCATCTGGCGGATTATCCTAAGGCTGATGAAAGCCTGATCGACCTTGAGCTGGAACGCGATATGGAAAGTGCCAGAGGTATTGTGGAGCTGGCCCGTAACGTGCGCAACGAGACCGGCATCAAGAACCGTCAGCCATTGTCTGAGCTGATTGTTTCCCTGGACCGCAATTTGGATATCGCAGACTATGAGGAGATCATCAAGGATGAGATCAACGTTAAGCATATTGTCCTGGAGAACAGCGACAGCGGCTTTGTCGACTTCACCCTGAAGCTGAACCTCAAGGTAGCAGGCAAGAAATACGGCAAAAACGTCGGCTTCCTGCAGGGCTTCCTGAAAGGTATGGACAGCGAAGCTACCCGCAAAGCCGTGAGCGCGGGCATCGTTGCGATTGTCTCACCGGAAGGCGAAGAGCTGCAGATTACTGCCGAAGAGCTGCTGGTTGAGAAGCAGGCTAAAGCGGGATTTGCTGCCGCCTCCGGATATGGTCTGACCGTGGCGCTGAATACCGAGATCACGCCGGAACTTGAGCAAGAGGGCTGGGTGCGCGAAATCATCCGTGCCGTGCAGGATACCCGCAAACGTCAGGATCTGGCGATTGAGAAACGGATTGCCCTTTCACTGCAGCTGGATGACGAGTTGAAAGCAGCCGTCACCGCATTTGAACATGTGCTGCGTGAGAATGTCCTGGTGACTACGGTTGATTTTGACGGCGATCATAGCTTTGAGACCGTGGATGCGGGCGGAAGATCCATCGGGATCTTTATCGGGGCTTAAGACCTGCGCGCCTGCTGTGCATTACCTGTTCCCAAATGGCATATACTAGCGGCATAAGAAGAAACGTCCAGGCAGCCCTGAACCAAGGGCGTGTGCTTTCCCTTAGTGAACGGTACCCGTACCGCTTACAGGATGCCGTTACTGCGTGAAGATAGAGATCGATTGCAGAACATCTTTATCTAAGGCGTACAATAACGAGTCCGTGTTCCTGGAGAGATCCTCTCTATCAGGGCCGGACTTTTTATTTGCGGCAAAGGGCAGGCAGGACGGGTTGCTGAGAATACCGTGGAAGGGGCTATCAAGGGTGGCGGGTAGGGAACAGGAGCACAACAATTCCATCTATAACGGGAGAATCTCCATTAAGACATCGCAGGCAAACCTCAATTCGGAACAGGATAGGGAGAGGCAGCCTGATACGAAGGAGGAGACGCAAATTACGCAGGAAGAAAAGCTGAATGCTGTCTACCGGCTGACTACCGGACTGGCCCAGCAGATGGAGAAGTCGCGGATCGCGGACTATACGGAGCTGCTGCACTCCCCTTTTCGCTTAATCTGGCTCAATGTGCTGGCGGGGACGGCCCGCGGGGTGGGGATCGCGCTTGGTTTTACTTTTTTTGCCGCAACCATTATTTATGTCCTGCAGGTGCTTGGCGCGCTCAATCTGCCGATCATCGGGGATTATATTGCTGACATTGTCCGGATCGTCCAGCATCAGCTGGAGCTGAAGACCTTTTAGCGGGGCAGTCTTCTGAGTTTAATGTGAGAAAAGGAGCAGCCCATGGCTACTCCCTGTCTACTTTTCTATTCGGGTCCAGGAGATAGCTGCCTTCCTCGGAATCCATATAGTGGCGGTAGCTGTTTCCTTTGATAATGGTGAGATGATTGCCGGCAATATCCGTGGCGACAAAATTTTCCCATGGTTCTACAAAGCCCTCGGTCTCATCGGCTTCGATCTCCATGTCATTATACGAGTGGATCTCATTATCTTCGGCCATGGCCGGGGAGTTCGAGCTGCCATAGCTTTCAACAATCTGCCAGGCATCTTCGCCGTCGAAGCCGTTTTGCTCCTCTCGTTCATCGAGGCTGGTCCGTCCAAAGGGAGGCGACAGAAATTCTTCTTCCGCCGGCCGTGTAAACGGGGAAAACTGGCGGGGATTATGCTCTTTGCAATACCGGGTTGCAGGGACAACGGACAAGCGTTCATATGGAATGTCCTGTCCACAGACGGCGCAGCTGCCGTAGCTGCCCTCATCCATCGCTTTCAGGGCATCATCGATTTCCTCGAGCTCATGTTCGTCCCGTTCCACAAGCGAAATGTCCATAGAGCGGTGATACAGCTCTGTTGCGGCATCGCCGGGATGATTGTCGTTGGTGGACAGCTCTCCAGTGTTATCCCGCAGGGATTCCTGCAGTCCATAATGCCCGTTGTTTTGCAGACGGTGGCTGATTTCCTGCTGCTGCTGAAGTAGTAGGGTATGCAGCTCTCCAAGCTGCTGTGGTGTCAGTCGGCTCATAGGGCCCTATGCTCCTTTCAGGTGCTGATGCTTACCGGCAGCTTACACCGGTTCTTCCTTTGATAGCTTGACCTGAGGAACGTTATTTTACCGCTGGAAAATAGTTCTGAGTAAGAGGCCGTTTGCTAAAGGCCTGCAATGGACGGGTTCTTGAGGCCTGTGCTACAATATACAAGTCTTTATTCAGTATTCGTACCGCGTCCGCGGGAAAAATAAGAACGGAGTGACAACTTCTGTGGTGTACTTTCTGATTGCGCTTATTGTATTTTTGATTGACCAGGGTACCAAATATGTCATTGCTACCCGGCTGGAGATCGCTGAGCAGATTCCGGTTATTAAGAATTTCTTTATTATTACCTCTCACCGCAATCGTGGAGCCGCTTTCGGAATTCTTGAAGGACAGCAATGGTTCTTCATTTTGATTACGGTTATCGTTGTTGTCGGTATCGTCTGGTACCTTAACAAAGCCCGGAAGACCCGCAAACTGCTGCCTACTGCGCTGGCACTAGTGCTTGGCGGAGCGGTCGGCAACTTTTTGGACCGGTTGCTGAACGGCGAAGTTGTAGATTTCCTGATGTTCAATTTCGGCAGCTATACCTTCCCGATTTTCAATGTGGCCGACTCCTGCATCGTGATTGGGGTAGGGCTGATTATTCTCGATACGCTGCGGGATATGAAGGGCGGAGAAGATATTACCGAAATCAAGGAATCCAAGGAAGTCAAAGAAGGGAATGAATGATTTGAATAAGGACGTCAAAGAGATGGCGGCTGGGGCCGCCTCCGAAGAAGATAAGGACGTCACCGAATGGACGGTTATTGCAGAAAATGCTAAGGAACGGATCGATAAATATATCACTGAGTCCTGGGAAGAGGATATTTCCCGTTCTCAGGTGCAGCTGTGGATCAGCAACGGACATGTTACGGTAAACGGTGCTCCCGTAAAAGCGAATTATAAGCTGACTGAAGGCGATGTTGTGGCGGTTACCGTTCCAGAGCCGGAAGTGACCGATCTGGTGGCGGAAGATATACCGCTTGACGTGGTTTATGAGGACAGCGATGTCATTGTTGTCAACAAGCCGCGCGGCATGGTTGTTCACCCGGCAGCAGGGCATCCTTCGGGTACCCTGGTCAATGCGCTGATGCATCACTGCAAGGATCTGTCCGGCATTAACGGCGAGATCCGCCCGGGCATTGTGCACCGCATCGACAAGGACACCTCGGGCCTGATTATGGCAGCCAAAAATGACGCCAGTCACGCCTCGCTTGCCGCACAGCTCAAAGAGCATAGCGTAACGCGCCGCTATATCGCTGTAGTGCACGGCAACTTGTCGCATGACAAGGGAACTGTGGATGCACCGATCGGCCGCGACCCCCATGACCGTAAGTTATATACGGTAACTGAGAAGAACAGCAAGCGGTCGGTGACGCATTTTACCGTGCTGGAGCGCTTTGGCGATTGTACCCTGCTGGAGCTGCAGCTGGAGACGGGGCGTACACACCAGATCCGCGTGCATATGAAGTTTATCGGTCATCCGCTGGTCGGGGATCCGGTATACGGGCGCAGTAAAGGGACCACCATGGCTGGACAGGCTCTGCATGCCGCTGTACTGGGCTTCGTGCATCCTTCGACAGGACAGTATATGGAATATAGCAGACCGATTCCTGCAGATATGGAAGAAGTGCTGTTTACACTGCGCAGCAGATAAGTACAAATGAAGTGATGATAAATCCATGGTTTTGAAGGCGGCTTTCCTTCATATTTAGGATATAAGATGTAAAGATAATCAATCATGGGTTACAAAAAATGCCAGGAGATGAGAACAAGATTATGAGTATTGAACAATACCAGAACACCTTTATTCAGACTAATTTTGCAGACCGCATCGGCGGCGCGAACTACGGTAAAGATACTAACATTTATAAATTTGAGAAAATCAAACGCGCTAAAGCTTCGGCGAAGCAGGATTTTCCTAACATTGAACTGATTGACATGGGCGTAGGCGAACCGGACGAAATGGCTGATGAAGGCATTGTCGCCAAGCTTGCACTCGAAGCTGCCAAAGAAGAGAACCGCGGTTATTCCGATAACGGTATTCCTGAATTCAAAGCAGCGGCTGCCGCTTACCTGAAGGAAGTATTCCAGGTTGACGGCATTGATCCGGTGAACGAAGTGGTGCACTCCATCGGTTCAAAGCCGGCTTTGGCGATGCTGCCATCCTGCTTCATCAATCCGGGCGATATCACAATCATGACCATTCCGGGATATCCGGTGCTGGGCACCCACACCAAATACTTAGGCGGACAAGTCTACACCGTGGAACTCAAGAAGGAAAACAACTTCCTGCCTGACTTGAACTCCATTCCGGAAGACATCGCCCGCAAGGCGAAGCTGCTCTATCTGAACTATCCGAACAACCCTACCGGCGCAAGCGCAACGCCTGAATTTTTCAGCACTGTTGTAGACTGGGCCAAAAAATATAATGTCGTAGTTATCCATGACGCTCCCTATGCTGCCTTGACTTATGATGGAGTGAAGCCGCTTAGCTTCCTGTCCGTTCCGGGTGCGAAGGATGTCGGCGTAGAACTGCACTCCCTCTCCAAGTCCTATAACATGACTGGCTGGAGAATCGGGTTTGTAGCCGGCAACCCGCTGGTTGTGAAGGCATTCAGCGACGTGAAGGACAATAATGACTCCGGTCAATTTATCGCTATTCAAAAAGCTGCCGCTTACGGTCTGGCTAATCCGCAGATCACCGAAGCTATTGCTGCCAAGTATTCCCGCCGCCACAACATGCTTGTGGATGCGCTGAACAGCCTGGGCTTCAAAGCCGAGAAGCCGAAGGGCTCGTTCTTCCTGTATGTAGCTGCACCTAAAGGTGTTAAAGGCGGACGCCGCTTCGAATCCGGCGAAGATTTCTCGCAGTTCCTGATCCGCGAGAAGCTGATCTCCACCGTGCCTTGGGACGATGCCGGCC
>NZ_LN831198.1:3991495-3992491 GCF_001368795.1 Paenibacillus ihuae | reverse complement strand
GTCTGAGCGACGTTGAATTCGAATTTTAATATTAAAGCCGCCGCAGTGAAAACTGCGGCGGCTTTTTTTGGGTGGGGTATATTAAACTTTGAGATCTGTTGCAGAAAGTGTACGTTTCGTCTATTGATTATCTGAATTACGACGTGCAATTGTGGGATCAGCAAATCCATCAGCCACTTTTCCTTAACTGTTTATTTTTTAGGTTAAATCAATATAGAGGGAAAACCTCCACCTAAACTTCTTGGTTTCACCAAAAATGGACCTTTAGATGGAAAAAGTCACGCTAATTTTCCGGAAGATGCTGATTTGAGCGAGCATGTGAGGTATTAGTGGGAGGATATCCCACTAGTTTCTCTCTGCTTTCTCCTGGAGAAATTTAGATGGAGAAAATCCCGCTGCTGTGCCGGTTTTATTTTGAGGACGGACGGTAGGCTTTTTTGTGGAAATTATTAATATAGCGGAACAGGGACTCACCCTTATCCTCCACCTGTACGCTCTGCTCCAGCGGCTTCAGCATGGCCTGATACGGCTCCGGCACCCAGATATACTGATGCACATAAGGGGTTAGGATGAAGCCGTTTTTCTCCCAGAAGTGAATACGCTGTGCATGAGTCTCCGAGTTTCCGGATTCCGCCTCTATAATGACGCCCTGTACGTTATTAGCTTTTTTTGCCCAGTCTATGATCAGATCCAGAAACACCGTTCCGGCCCCCTGGCCGCGCAGCTCCCGGCTGACCGCCAGATAATCTATAATAAGACGCTTACCCTCGGCTCCATCAATCATTCCCGTTACAGCCATTGCGGCTGCTCGTCCATCTATAAGGCCTGCATGGATTTGGGCAATTCCCCGGTCCAGCATACTGCGCAGGATGCCTTCCGGTTTCGCTCCGCTGGGAAAAGCCTCCCGGTATACCGGCTCGATGGATCTCCACAGCTTATCATCCCAATGTGCAGTCGTATTTAGCTCCATGTTCATCATAAGTCGCCTCCAATTTC
>NZ_LN831198.1:3977917-3991469 GCF_001368795.1 Paenibacillus ihuae | reverse complement strand
GAAGAGTAAAAAAGGAAGTGAAGACTGAATTTCCCGCCCTCCTTGGAATATGACATACAGATGTCTATTTAGGGCTGATAGAATAGCAATAGGAATATATTCAAGGGAGTGTAAATATGGACAAAATGGATTATAAGAAAACCAATAAAGAGCTGTATCAGCCAAAGACTGAACCCGGCATCATTGATGTACCGGCGATGACCTTTATTCAACTTAACGGACGCGGCAACCCGAATGATCCGGAGGGCGAATATCAAAAGGCAGTGGAGACGCTATATACCCTATCTTATACGATTAAAATGTCACCCAAAAACGGGCCAGCACCGAACGGCTACTTTGAGTATGTAGTGCCCCCGCTGGAGGGGCTGTGGTGGCAGGAGGGGCTTCGGGGAGTGGACCTCACGAGCAAGGATACCTTCAGCTGGACAGCTATGATCCGCCAGCCTGATTTCGTGAATGAACAGGTATTTGCCGCCGCGGTTGAAGCAGTAAAGCGGAAAAAGCCGCAGGTTGATGTCTCCAAGGCTGGACTTGTAACATTCACAGAGGGACTATGCGTACAGTGTATGCATATCGGCAGCTTTGATGACGAGCCCGCAACCGTTGCCAAAATGAACAGCTACATCGCAGAGCATGATCTGCTGTGCGATCTGTCAGAAGTCAGACGGCATCATGAAATTTACCTCTCTGACCCCCGCAAAACAGAGACTGCCAAGCTGAAGACGATTTTGCGGCATCCTGTACGGCAGGCTTGATTAAGATCCGCAAAAGTTCTTAATCCGAAAGGAGTGATAGGTATGATTCATACAGATCCATATCCTAAACAGTCCGAATATGATGAGCTTGTGCCTGCTTGGAAGCAAGCGGCTCAGCCGTTACGGAACGCCAAACAGCCTATATAGACGATCAATTACTTCCGCAGCAGCTGATTGAGGCCGGAGGCCCGCCCCGGAGAGTGGATTTGGATAGCCTGTCGGCGCCTATCCGGTATATTGGCTATGCTGTGATGTACGGTATCCCTGCTTTATTCCTAGTTCTAATCATTGTTAGCTTTATCAAATAAGCAGGCGTGGTTTTTGCCGCTGATATTCTGTATGTTTTATTTTATCTTTTATCTTTTATCTTTTATCTTTTATCTTTTATCTTTTCTAGTTGGTAACGCTGGGAGCCCAGCCCAGCCGTTGTGCCCCTGCTGCCCTTCCTCCTTCGAACTGGGAAAGGTTTCGGTTAGGTGGAAGCGCGGAGGGGATTTTGGAACTGTAGGAGCGGTAGCGTCCGCCTTTATGTTTGGATTTCTACCGCAGCTAGCGGTATTAATCAGGAAATCCAAACATAACAGTGGCCGGAAGTCCAAAATCCCCGCAGCAGCGCCCATCACCTAACCAGCGCCCCCAACCACCCATCACCTACCAGTGCCCCCACCAACCCAAAGAAATCTTTCCCAGTTTGACACCCGCCTCAACATCTGTCATAATTCTGTTAAATGAATATGCGCCTTTAATTCAGTCCCGTGAGGCTGGCAAGGTAACGTGAATCGAGGTTCGCGACTTAGAAAGGAATCCGTATGAGTACGGAGGGCCTTTTTATGCGCGCGGACACGCCATCTTTAATAATCTGCGGATTTCACTCCTTGCCTGTTTCGGGCAAGGAGTTTTTTGATTTCCGGGAGCTTGAACGGGCGTACAAGCGAGAGGATGGCCAGATAATGTATACCGAGAAGAATGTAATTATGGATGAGACGGCAATTCGCCGGGCGCTGTCGCGCATTGCACATGAGATTTTGGAGAAGAACAAAGGGATTGAGAATTGCCTGCTGATTGGCATCCGCACACGCGGGGTGTACCTGGCACAACGGATCGCGGAACGGATCAAGGAGATTGAAGGAGTAGACATCCCTTGGGGAGAGCTCGACATCACGCATTACCGGGATGACCGCGAAGGCGGCGACAACCGGGAAGCAATGGACCGGGCGGTCGTGGAGAGCAATGTGACCCTTCCCGCCGGCACCAGCGGCATCCGTGACAAAAAAGTAATTTTGTTCGACGATGTGCTCTACACCGGCCGTACGATCCGCGCTGCAATGGATGCACTGATGGATTGCGGACGGCCGCGGATGATCCAGCTAGCTGTGCTGGCCGACCGCGGACACCGCGAGCTGCCGATCCGGCCGGACTACATCGGCAAAAACGTACCTACCTCCAGACATGAGCAAATCGAAGTGGCGCTGACGGAATATGACGGCAGAGACGAGGTTTACATTATTTCGAACCGGGAGGAACGATAACAATGATGACAGCAACCAAGGTGAAGGAACGCAGTCTGCTGGGAATTAAGGAGCTGGACCGGACAGAGATTTTACAGCTTTTGAACAGAACGGCCTACTGGGACAATCAGAGCGAGAAGCTGAACCCGGTGCTGAAGTCGCACTTTGTAGCCAATATGTTTTTTGAGAATAGCACACGTACCCGCTTTTCCTTTGAAATGGCCGAGAAACGCCTGGGCGTCCAGGTGCTGAACTTTACAGCGGCGGCTTCCAGTGTAGAAAAAGGTGAATCGATCTACGATACAGTCCGTACGCTGGAATCGATGGGGATCGACGCCGGAGTTGTGCGTTTGAAGCCTGCAGGTGTCCTGCAGCAGCTGTCGGAGAAAGTATCCATACCGCTGGTTAATGCAGGAGACGGGAACAACGAGCATCCGACGCAGGCGCTGCTGGACATGTATACGATGACCAAAAACTTTGGCGAGCTGAAGGGCCTGAAAGTATCCATTATAGGAGACATTATGCATAGCCGCGTAGCGCGCTCTAACCTCTGGGGACTGACAAAGATGGGGGCGAAGGTGCAGTTCTGCGCACCGGACAGCATGAAAGCTCCGGAACTGGCACAGTACGCACCTTATGTAACAATGGAAGAGGCGCTGGAGGCTGATGTGGTTATGATGCTGCGCGTGCAGCTGGAACGCCATGCCACGGGCATCCTGCAGTCAGCCGAAGAATACCGCAAGCAGTATGGACTTACCGAGGAGCGCGCGGCGAAACTGGACAAGAATACCATCATCATGCATCCGGCGCCGGTTAACCGCAATGTGGAAATTGACGATGCAGTAGTGGAGAGCAGCCAGTCGCGGATCTTCCCGCAGATGGCAAACGGGGTTCCGGTCAGAATGGCCGTGATGGAACGGGCGCTTCTGTAACCGGAGGGGAACTCTTAAAAACCTGACATAAATGTATTAATAAATATACACAAAGATGAATTTTTATTATATAATAACGAGAGAGCTTGCAGCTGCGGCTTGCGGGCAAAAGGAGAATCATGACAGTGATCATTAGAAACGCCAGCGTATTGAACAAAGAAGGCGAACTGGAAATCAAGCATATTGTAGTGCAGGACGGAATTATTACAGCGATCGAAAGTGATCTGCCGGCTGCTGATGCCTCTGCAGAAATTGTAGAAGCTGAAGGCAAGCTGCTGGTTCCCGGCCTGATTGACATGCATGTGCATCTGCGCGAGCCTGGCTTTGAGCATAAAGAAACGATTGCAACCGGTGCGCTATCGGCGGCCAAGGGCGGATTTACCACGATCGCCTGCATGCCGAACACCCGCCCGGTGACAGACACCCCGGAGATCGTGGAGCTTGTCAAAGACAAAGCGCGCGAAGCCGGACTCGTTAAAGTGCTGCCTTATGCGGCGATCACCAAAAATGAGCTTGGCCGCGAGCTGACGGACTTTGCCGCCTTGAAGGAAGCCGGAGCAATTGGCTTTACCGATGACGGTGTAGGCGTACAGACTGCCCAAATGATGAAGAATGCAATGAAGCTGGCAGCAGCCTTAGATATGCCGGTCATAGCCCACTGTGAGGATGATTCACTGGTGGAAGGATGTGCGGTCAACGAAGGCACCTTCGCAACGAAGCACGGCCTGAAGGGAATTCCCAATGAGTCGGAAGCCATTCATGTCGGACGCGATATTCTGCTCGCTGAAGCGACAGGCGTCCACTACCATGTGTGCCATGTCAGCACGGAGCAATCGGTGCGGCTGATCCGCCAGGCTAAGCAAATCGGCATTAAAGTAACCGCTGAGGTGTGTCCGCATCATTTGCTGCTCTCTGAGGAAGACATTCCAGGGCTTGATGCCAACTGGAAAATGAACCCGCCGCTGCGCTCGCGCCGCGATGTGGAGGCCTGTATTGAAGGCCTGCTGGACGGCACACTAGATATCATCGTAACCGACCATGCGCCGCACAGTGAAGAAGAAAAGGCAAAGGGCATGCAGCTTGCACCGTTTGGCATCGTCGGCTTCGAGACAGCCTTCCCGCTGCTGTACACGGCTTTTGTGGCAACAGGCAAATGGGATCTTTCGCTCCTGGTACAGCGGATGACCGCTGATCCGGCCCGCGTGTTCCGGTTGAACACAGGCAGCCTTGCGGTAGGAGCACCTGCCGATTTAACACTGATTGATCTGAACGAAGAGCAAGTGGTGGATCCGGCTGCTTTTGCCAGCAAAGGACGCAATACTCCTTTTACCGGCTGGAAGCTGAAGGGCTGGCCGGTTAAGACCTGGGTTGACGGCAAAGAGGTATGGACTAAAGCGTAATTAACGAACTGGTGGGACGAAAATGCCGGCTGTATGGAGCAGGTGAACCTACGGCGGCATTTTGGCGCGTACACTCCGCTGGTGATGCAAGGCATAGAATCAGACTAAAGAAACAAGAAGGAGTGGAAGGGAATGCAGGCGAGATTGCTGCTACAGGACGGAACGCTTTTTACAGGCACCGCATTTGGCGCTGAAGGCGAAATGACAGGCGAGGTTGTATTTAACACAGGGATTACAGGATATCAGGAGGTGCTGTCGGATCCTTCGTATTGTGGACAGATCGTTACCATGACCTATCCGCTGATCGGAAACTACGGCATTACCCGCGATGATTTCGAATCTGTGCGTCCGTTTGTACACGGCTTTGTTGTGCGCCGCCATGAGGAAGTGCCAAGCAACTGGCGTGCTGAATACAGTGTAGACGACTTGCTGAAGGAATATGGCATTCCCGGCATCAGCGAGATCGACACCCGGATGCTGACCCGCATTATCCGCCACTACGGCACCATGAAAGCCATCCTGACCACATCGAACAAACGTGTGGAAGAACTGATGGAAATGATGGGAGATACAACGATTGAAGAGCTGCGCAACCAGGTTGCCCGTACTTCTACAACTAAGACTTACAGCAGTCCGGGAACCAAAGAACGGATCGTGCTGGTTGACTACGGCGCGAAGACCGGTATCCTGCGCGAGCTGAACAGCCGCGGCTGTGACGTGGTTGTGGTGCCACATGATGTGACAGCGGACGAAATCCGCCGTCTGAACCCGGACGGTATTCAGCTGTCGAACGGCCCTGGGGACCCGAAGGATGTGCCTTATGCAGTGAAAACGATCTCCGAGCTGCTCGGTGAATATCCGATCTTCGGCATCTGCCTGGGCCACCAATTGTTCGCTCTGGCTTGCGGCGCAGACACTGAGAAGCTGAAATTCGGCCACCGCGGCGGGAATCATCCGGTCAAGGAGCTGGAAAGCGGACGCTGCTTCATCACTTCACAGAACCATGGCTACACTGTAAATGAAGAATCCGTGCGGAGCACGGAGCTGGAAGTGACACACATCAACAACAATGATAAGACCATTGAAGGTTTAAAACATACCCGTTACCCTGCATTTTCGGTGCAATACCATCCGGAAGCAGCGCCGGGACCGCATGACAGCAGCTATTTGTTCGACCGTTTCCTGCAAATGATTGCCGACCACAAAGCGAAGACACCTGCCGGCTCACGCCAGGCACAGCTTGCGGCAAATGCCAGAATCACGGCACCGAAACCTACTACTAAGCTTGAAGCCGTGAAAGGAGCCCTATAACATGCCAAAGAATGATAAGCTTAAAAAAATCCTCGTCATCGGCTCCGGCCCGATCGTGATCGGGCAAGCCGCTGAGTTTGACTATGCGGGAACGCAGGCCTGCCAGGCGCTGAAAGAAGAAGGCGTTGAGGTTGTACTGATCAACAGTAACCCGGCTACGATTATGACGGATACCAATATGGCTGATAAGGTCTACATCGAGCCGATTACACTCGAATTCGTAACGGCCATTATCCGCCAGGAGCGTCCGGATGGCCTGTTGCCGACACTGGGCGGCCAGACCGGCCTGAATATGGCGGTTGAGCTGGCCCGTGCCGGCGTGCTTGAATCGGAGAACGTGAAGCTGCTGGGTACCCAGCTGGAGTCCATCGAGAAAGCAGAAGACCGCGACTTGTTCCGGGAGCTGATGCGTGAGCTGGAACAGCCGGTACCGGAAAGCACGATCATTACAACGGTTGAGGAAGCTATGAGCTTCGCTGAGGAAATCGGCTTTCCGCTGATTGTCCGTCCGGCTTATACCCTGGGCGGGACAGGCGGCGGAATTTGCGACAACGCGGAAGAACTGCGCGAAACGGTCAAAGCGGGGATCCGTTACAGCCCGATCGGCCAATGTCTGGTGGAGAAGAGTATCGCCGGCATGAAGGAAGTAGAATATGAAGTTATGCGTGATGCGAATGACAACTGTATCGTAGTCTGCAATATGGAGAACTTTGATCCTGTTGGAGTACATACAGGAGACAGTATCGTCGTAGCGCCGAGCCAGACACTTTCTGACCGTGAATATCAGATGCTGCGCAGTGCTTCACTGAAGATTATTCGTGCACTGAATATCGAAGGCGGCTGCAACGTGCAGTTCGCGCTTGATCCGCAGAGCTACCAATATTATGTCATTGAAGTAAACCCGCGGGTAAGCCGCTCCTCGGCGCTTGCCTCGAAGGCGACCGGTTATCCGATTGCCAAAATGGCGGCCAAAATCGCCCTCGGTTACACGCTGGATGAGATCGTTAATCCGGTTACAGGCCAGACGTATGCCTGCTTTGAGCCGACACTCGATTACATCGTCAGCAAAATCCCGCGCTGGCCGTTCGACAAGTTCATTTACGCGAACCGCAAGCTGGGCACACAAATGAAAGCGACCGGAGAAGTAATGGCGATTGGCCGTACCTTTGAAGAGTCGATCCATAAAGCAATTCGTTCCCTGGAAATCGGCGTACACCGCTTCCGTCTGCCGGGTGCAGAGCTGCTGGAAGAGAGCGTGCTGCGTACCCGGCTGGCGAAGCCGGATGACGAGCGGCTGTTCCTGATTGCGGAAGCGTTCCGCCGCGGCTACGGCCTGCAGGAAATTCAGGATATCACGAACGTGGACTGGTGGTTCCTGTCCAAGATTGAAGGCCTGATTAACTTTGAGGATGTGCTGCGCAGTGAAGAAACATTAAGCGCCGAAACACTCTACCAGGCCAAACGTAAAGGCTTCACTGACCGGGCCATCGCCGAGATTCGCGCAGAAGGACGTCCGGGCGGGGCACAGACGAAGGAAGCGGAGGTCCGCATTATGCGCCTGCAGCAGGGTCTGACGCCGGTCTTCAAGATGGTAGATACCTGCGCGGCTGAGTTCGAAGCGACAACTCCTTACTACTATTCTACCTATGAGACCGAAAATGAAGTGACCCATTCGGATAAGCAAAAGGTAATCGTGCTCGGCTCCGGTCCGATCCGGATCGGCCAGGGGATTGAATTTGACTACTCTACCGTACATGCGGTATGGGCCATTCAAGACGCCGGCTACGAAGCTGTCATTATCAACAACAATCCGGAGACCGTATCGACGGACTTTAATACTTCAGACCGGCTTTATTTTGAACCGCTGTTCTTTGAAGATGTAATGAACGTTATCGCACAGGAGAATCCGATTGGGGTCATCGTCCAATTCGGCGGACAAACGGCGATTAACCTTGCTGCCCCGCTGGCGGCAGCCGGTGTTAATATTCTTGGCACGAGCCTGGAGAGCATTGATGAAGCTGAGGACCGCAAGCGATTCGAAGCCCTGCTGGCCCGCCTCGATATTGCCCAGCCGAAAGGCAAGACGGTTACGGATGCAAGTCAAGCTGTAGAAACTGCACAATCACTCGGCTATCCGGTGCTTGTACGCCCTTCTTATGTACTAGGCGGACGCGCAATGGAAATTGTCTACAATGATGCTGAGCTGATGAGCTATATGGTGGAAGCGGTGAAGGTTAATCCAGAGCACCCGGTGCTGATCGACCGTTATATGCTGGGTAAAGAGGTTGAGGTTGATGCAATCTGCGACGGGGAAACGGTTGTTATTCCGGGCATCATGGAGCACGTGGAGCGCGCAGGCGTTCACTCCGGCGACTCGATCGCCGTATACCCTCCGCAGTATCTGGATGATGGGCTGAAACAGAAGATCAGTGAAATTACGATCAAGATTGCCAAAGAGCTGAAAACGATCGGACTGGTCAACATCCAGTTTGTTATTTACCAGAATGAAGTATATGTAATCGAAGTGAATCCGCGCTCCTCGCGTACGGTTCCTTTCCTGAGCAAGGTAACCGGCATTCCGATGGCTAACCTGGCAACCAAAATCATCCTCGGCGGTAAGCTGAAGGAAGATGGTTATACAGAAGGCCTGTGGCCGGAAAGCGACTATGTATCGGTTAAAGTTCCGGTGTTCTCCTTTGCCAAGCTGCGCAGAGTAGAACCTACCCTGGGACCTGAAATGAAATCAACCGGTGAAGTCATGGGCCGCGATAAGCTGTATGCTAAGGCGCTGTACAAAGGGCTGATCGGTGCGGGCATGAAAATTCCGGCAACCGGTGCAATCATCGTTACAGTTGCCGACAAAGACAAAGCTGAGGCAGTAGAGCTGATGAAGGGCTTCCACGCCATGGGCTACAAAATCATCGCAACCGGCGGCACAGCGCAGGCGCTTGAACAGGCAGGCCTGAACGTGATGAACGTCAACAAGCTGGATGAAGGCGAGCCTACCATCCTCGACCTGATCCGCAGCGGTCAAGCGAACTTCGTCTTCAATACCCTGACCAAAGGCAAGACGCCGGAACGCGACGGCTTCCGTATCCGCCGTGAAGCGGTAGAGAACGGGGTCGTATGTATGACATCACTGGATACGGTAACGGCGCTGCTGAGAATGCTGCAGACGATTAACTTCTCGTCGCAGTCGATGCCAGCTTTTGTCGGACAATAAAATAGAAAATTACGGGCAGCTTCCGGGCGGTTCCCCAAAGGACGGTTTGCGTTTATCGCAGACCGTTCCGCTGTGCCCGGGACTGTACTGAAGGAGATGGATAATAACCCATGGAGCAGACTCCAGAACAGGCCCAACATGAGAGTATCGGTCATATCACCAAACGGGATGAAATGGCCGGAAGGCTGATGATTCCTCTTGATTATCCTGATGCAGCCGAGGCCAGGGTACTGATCGATAAGCTGGAAGGCATTCCGTGCTACCTGAAAGTCGGCATGCAGCTGTTCTATGCAGCTGGACCGGACTTTATCCGGGAGCTGAAGGATCGCGGGTATTCCGTGTTCCTTGATGTCAAAATGCATGATATCCCAAACACCGTCCGGGGTGGAGCAGAGAGCATCACTAAGCTTGGTGTAGATATGTTCAATGTTCATGCTTCCGGCGGCAAGGCGATGATGGCAGCAGCGCTTGAGGGGGCCGCCAAGGCAGTCAGCCTGCATCCTTCATTGCATATTCCGCTGATTATCGCGGTGACACAGCTTACGAGTACCAGCCAGGAAGTCATGAATGGGGAAATTGGCATTGCCGGGAACGTGGAGGATACCGTGGTGCGCTACGCCCGTCTGGCGGCAGAAGCCGGCCTGCATGGCGTGGTTGCTTCCCCGCAGGAGTCTGCGGCAATCGCTGCTGCCTGCGGTCCGGAGTTCGTCACCGTGACTCCGGGCATCCGTCCGGCAGGCGCCTCTCTGGACGATCAATCCCGGGTTATGACGCCGGGACAAGCTATCCGGCAGGGCAGCCACTTCCTTGTAGTGGGCCGCCCGATTACCGCAGCAGCCGATCCACGCGCAGCTGCACTATCAATCATTGAGGAGATGACTCAAGCATGAGTACATTATCGAATACAAGCGAACAGGTCGCAGCTTATCTATTGGAGATTGGAGCGGTTGCCCTGCGCCCGCAGGAACCGTTCACCTGGACCTCCGGCATCAAATCACCGATCTATTGCGACAACCGTCTGACCCTGTCTTTTCCGGAAGTGCGTAACTATATCGCGAATGGCTTCGCAGAGCTGATTAAATCCTGCTATCCGGAAGCTCAGGTGATTGCGGGTACAGCCACTGCGGGTATCCCGCACGCGGCCTGGGTGGCCGACAAGCTGGACCTGCCGATGGCCTACATCCGTGACAAGGCCAAGGGCCATGGTAAGCAGAACCAGATCGAAGGTATCATCTCTCCCGGCCAAAAGGTGATTGTAATTGAGGACCTGATCTCCACCGGCGGCAGCTCGATCAAAGCGGCGCAGGCCGTAGAAGAAGCAGGCGGTGAAGTGCTGGCAGTCCTGGCGATCTTCAGCTACGAGCTGGACCGCGCCACTGAAGGCTTCGCTGCAGCCGGTGTGCCCCTGCAAAGCCTGTCCAACTACACCACCCTCATTGATGTGGCCCTGAGCCAAGGCAAGATCGCCGAGAGCGATGTAGCGCAGCTGCAATCGTGGCGTAAAGATCCGGCGTCGTTTGGAGTGTAAGTGTCTTACATGCGTGACTTTCGGTTTTCAGTAATGAAATCCGGAAGTCACGCATATTTTTTTATCATAGTGGGGTATCCTATAACTGCAGCGATGAACAACAACCTTCAGAGGAGACATCCATCATGAACTGGATATACTTTGCAAAGCTGTTCAGGACGAGATTTCAAGCAGGCTGCCTGGCAAAAAGACTGGAGCAGGACGGCTGGATTTACGGTTACCATGACCCGAGTTTTGTAGAGATTTACCGTTCACGGAAAGGCCGTTACGGGGTACGGTTCTTACCCTGAGAATTAACAATTTCATCCTTGACTTTTGGCCCTCATTTAATGTATATTAACTATTGTCGCTGTTTGAATATGATTACTGACGCGGGGTGGAGCAGCCCGGTAGCTCGTCGGGCTCATAACCCGAAGGCCGCAGGTTCAAATCCTGCCCCCGCAACCAATTTATTTTCCTACAGCCATCGTACATTCGGACACTTTAGATCCGGGCCCTTAGCTCAGTTGGTTAGAGCGGTCGGCTCATAACCGATTGGTCACAGGTTCGAGTCCTGTAGGGCCCACTTCACTAAACCCCTTGCCTAGCAAAGGGGTTTTTGCTTTTTATTAGTCTGTGGATGAGTGGAAGTAGAGGGCTTGGATAAGCGACATAATCAGAAATGGTCACATTTTGGTCACGGCGTTAATATATTTGCAGCTACGAATATTGGGTCAAGAAAGCAAAAAATATACTTAGGAAATAAGGCGAGAGTGACAATCACGATTGAATTAAAATGAAAATAAAAATCTCGAATGTAACTGTTTTTGAAAAAAGTTATTTATGTTATTTTTATAATATTAAAAGAAGAGGAGTTGTGAATTTATTGATTGTTAATTTATGGGGAATTAATAAAGATACAAGTGAAGACTCTTCTTATAGATCATTTGCATCGAGCGCGTGGCGATAGATGAGGAATATTAGGAGAACAGTCTATATTGTTGCTGATGTATTCTTACTCGGTCTCTACTCAGTAGTAACTTTATTTTGGATACAAGTAAGTAGATTGAATGCTTCCTCCTCATATCCTGGGGATCTTTCTAATAATGAGAAGTTTACTTCCATCTTTATTTACCCGGCAATTTTGCTGATCTTGATACTCGTACTCTCAATAGTTTTAGAAAAGAGCGGAAATCGGTTTAAATGGTCTTTTATAACAGCCATTTTAAATTTGCTGGTGTACATTCCGCTACTATATAACACTCTGTATTTATAAGTACCTAAAGTTTCTAAGCAAAAAGCACAGCGTATTTGGGGCGGATGAAGAGCGGACACCGTACTATAGGTCAGACTCGTTGCATGATTGAATTGAATACTTGTTCAGAAGTCGCTCTTTATTATTGGGCGACTTTTTGGTTTCGCTTTCTAGGACTGATTCTCTTCATGCAGAGGGTTTTCTATAATTTTGCAGGGATATAGTTCCAGCTGTCGAAAATACCATATCAATATGTAATTCGACATGGAGGGACTAAATGTGGCACGAAGAAAGAGTAAGGCGAAACAAGAGGAAGAGTTTTTTGAAGCACTTGCTGGACTAGCTGCCATATCAATGGCTGGACTAGGTTTTCTCATTACGAAATCTCTATACGGCGTTGTTGTAGGCGTTGTTTTAGGGCTGGCAATAGTGACCTTAATTATGAGAAATATCGGAAACAAGCGGGATGAGCGCCTGAAGAGATCAGGAATCGCTGATATCGATAAAATGGAAGGTATTCAATTCGAGAAATACTTGGGTCACCTATTCCGGGCGCAGGGGTATAAATGCGAAGTTACAAAGGCCGCCGGCGATTATGGGGCTGACCTGATTATCCAGAAAGACGGCAAGAAGATTGTTGTTCAAGCCAAGCGATATAGTAAGAACGTTGGTATCAAAGCTGTTCAAGAAGCGCAAGCATCAATCGCACATTACGGAGCGTCCGAAGCTTGGGTTGTATCGAACAGCGACTATACGGCTGCTGCATATGATCTGGCCAAATCGAACCGGGTCAAGCTGATCAACCGTGAAGCCCTGATTGAGATGATTCTGGCTATGAATCCGGCAGCGGTTCCTACACCGCAGGCGATCATTGCAGAAGTTCCTGCGGATGCACTCACTTGTCCTAAGTGCGGCAGTAAGCTGGTCCTTCGTAATGGTCCGAAGGGCCAGTTTTACGGCTGCAGCAGCTTTCCGAAGTGCCGGCACATTAAGTCGATCAAAGCGGTGTAGAGGAGGATACCTAATGGATTTAAGGAAGTATACGGAACAGGATATTAATCAGATTGTCTCTATATTCTACGAAACAGTGCATTCCGTGAACAAACGGGATTACACCGGGGAGCAACTTCATGCCTGGGCACCCAAAGAGGAAGAGCCGCTCAAGCTGAAGGCTTGGAAAGACGCTCTGAGTCACAATCTTACCTATGTTGTGGAGATCAAAGGTGAAATCGTTGGATTCTCTGATATGACTCAAGAGGGGCATTTAGAGAGACTTTTTGTTCATAAGGATTTTCTGCGGCAGGGGGTTGCTTCTGCTTTGGTGAATACACTTGAAGCGGAAGCAAGGCGGTTAGGACTTAATGAAATGGATACAGAGGCAAGTATAACTGCCAGGCCATTTTTTGAACGTTTAGGATACCGCGTTATCCAGCAGCAGATCATTGAACGTAAAGGTGTGGAGTTAGTTAATTTCAAGATGGTGAAAACACTACGCTAATGTCAGCGGCCGCATTTACTCCGAACAGAAATGGAGACGCACAGAATGAGAATGTATACAGACCCTAGGGGCGAAGCCTATGAACAGGTAATCGATTTGGCGATACAGAATTCGGAATGTTTTGTGCTTGGGGAGAAAATTCCGGCAGATATGCTGGTGCGGG
>NZ_LN831198.1:3969988-3977887 GCF_001368795.1 Paenibacillus ihuae | reverse complement strand
TTCCGGCAGATATGCTGGTGCGGGATCGTTACATAGGTGTATTGGAGGCGCTGGGGCCTTATCGGGTGAAGACCATCGTAATTCCGGAAGATAATAGGGATGAAATTATGTTAATAAGGAATACCTATCGCAGTCATGCCTTTTATAGCGCAGGAACCTACTATTTATATCGATGCTGTGAAGAAAGCGGGAAGCTGCTGAAGCAAATGGCAAGCCGCCTGTCGGACTGGATTTATCCTAATCTGCCGGAGGATTTGTGTTTCTTAAAAAAGGATGGCGGAGACTATCTTTACTCGGTTGTGCATGAACATATGTATGGTATGGGAGTAACGGAGGAAGAAGCGGGTGAGCTGATGGAGCAGGTTACGGGACTCTTTTTGGAATTAAAAGCACACCGTGATCTGGATCGTCTGCTGGACGATGCCATTAAACATCAGACTGACTGGCTGTACATAAGCGGACATAGGCTGACGGAGCTGCCTGAACGAATCCGGGAGCTTACTGAGCTGCGGGAGCTGGAGATTTTTGAACAGGATCTGTATCGGCTGCCCGAAGGGCTCTTCGAGTTAAGCGAGCTGGAATGTCTGAAAATCTTGTCAGCTGATCTGGAGAGTATTCCGGCATCTATAGCAAAGCTGAAGAATCTGAGAGAATTGTCTATCCGGTGTGCGAGCTCGGACCGGCCGTCTCCCGGGTATCAGGCCAAGCCGAGGGAGGAGATCAGCTTAAACCGCATCCCACCGGAGATCGGGGAACTGGAACATCTGGAGCGGCTGACAATTCAATACACCTCGATCCGTGAACTGCCGCCTGAACTGGAGCAGCTGAAGAACCTGCAATTCCTAGACATCGGTATGTGTCTAATCGAACGGAAGCCTGAATTTCTGGCTGATATGAAGCAGCTGAAATACGTTAACGTGTCACGTAAATCGTTGATGGAAATGGCATTAGACAATCCGCCTGAAGCATAAAAGTTATTAATAACCCTTCGAAGGGGAGTGATCTAAGCCTGTGCTTCATAATCAGGAATTCAAGGTGTACATTATTACCACTGGCGATATTATGCGGTTCTTTGTGATTGAGATCATTATCGGGACAGTGACATATGCTCTGGCGAATAAGATATTTCATAATTTTATTCTGGCAAGTGCAGGCGGCTGGGTGGGCACGGAGACGATCAAACGGGTGAATGCCGCTGTAAAAATGCTGGTGAAGTAAAAATACAGTCCCGCCTCGATGAGGCGGGGCTGTATTTTTGTTGACCCAATCATCCCCGAGTGCATGCTGTGGCCAGGTATCTGTCTTACTGTGTCATGCTGCTCCACAACGCCTGGAATGCACCGGATTCGACTTCAAAGAATACCGGCGCATTGCCGTAACGTACGAGCCCTTGACCGAAGAGTACCAGCTCTACCCGGGTCTTGTCTTGCAGCTCCAGATAGATGACTTTACGGTCGCCGCTGCCGTAAATGCCTTGCCCGATCAGCGGTTCTGCTGCCAGCGGTTTGGCTGCTAGGAGTGCCGTCAGGAAGCCGTCAAGTGCGTCTCCTCCGGCGAGCGGCGCATACTGCTGCAGGCCGTTGTTCCAGCTGTCGAAGCTTTCCCACCGGGCGGAAGTGATCCGGCCTTTAAGATTCAGCTTGCCGATCAGGTCGGCCCCGCTGTTTACTGTGATGCCGTTCGTATGCTCATACAGGTCGGCGAAGACCTGGCCGTCGATTTCCGAATAGGACATAATCAGGAAGCCGGAATCGTATCCCTTCACGGTATAGATATCTGTCTCACCGATATTGGAGGATAGCTCAGTGTAATCGTCTTTACCGCTCCATTCGTCAATGCCGCCGGTCGTCCGTCCGAGACTGTCACCGCGCAGCGCAGCGGCGTCAGCGGCGTCGATGCGGGTCGCCGCTTGTGTGTAAATATTGCCCTTATACACAACCAGCGCGATCATGCTTGCCTTAACACCAGAGCTTGAATCCGGCAGCTCCAGCTTGGGAATGACGACACTGCTGGCCGTAGCGGCCCCGCCGTTACCTGCCGCACCCGGGTTCACCTGAGCCACTTGTGCAGGTGAAGCAGGTCCGTTCAATTGCTGCCATATGTTAGGACCGGCGAGCCCGATCCCGGCAGCGAGTACGATGCTGGCTGCGATATATAGGGTCTTGCGCGGGCGTTTCTTCTCCTGATGCAGCGCAATTTTGTCGAATAGACCACTTGTCATTTCTTCGCTTGGTTTCATTGAATCCACCGCTTTCTTATAGGTTGTTCGAAACTGATCCTCGTTCACTCCGGCTCCGCTCCTTCCAGCTCAAGTTTTAACAGCTGCCGTCCCCGCTTTAACCTCATCTTCACGGCGGACTCACTGATCTGCAGTGTTTTGCTGATCACCTGGACGGGATAATCCTCGTAATAATACAGATGGATAACAGTCTTATACTTTACGGGCAGGGCCAGCACCAGCTGTAGCATTGCCCAATCCTCGGGGCTGTCCGCTGTAAGCGGCTCGGCACCCTCCAGCTTAACCTCGCGCTTGCGCCAGCCTCTGCCCAGCAATGTTTTGCAAGTGTTGGTGAGTACCCGGATCAGCCAGGCCTTCTGATGTTCGGCATCTTTGAACTCCGGCGCTTTCTCCATAAGCTTAATGAAGGTATCCTGAGTGGCTTCCTCGGCATCCTGGCGGCTGCCCAGATGAACCAGGGCAATCCGGTACAGCATTTCTGAGTAGGTTTCATAACTCTTTATCACATGATTCCCCGGCCGGGACATGAATCGCTGCATGATGCTCTGCCCTCCTTTACCTATAACACCATTAAGAACGGGATTTGGTCACATTTTGTTTCCGGGAAATTGACAAACGAAAAGAGAAGTATTATATTAACTATATAAAGTATAGTAAATATAAAAATAAAAGTTAAAAATAAAGCTGAACCACAACTCGCAAGGAGGAGAACATTATGGAACATTCCACTACTGTTAAGCGGGATATAAGTGAAGTCAGAGAGGTTGTACTAAACCGGGTAAATGCGATCCATGCAGCGGGGCCGGTGCTTGAACCGGGAAATTGGGCGAAGCATGATCCTTTTCTGCTGATGATGGAGGATAAGTTTCAGAAGGGAGCCTTCGACATCCACCCGCACCGCGGAATGGAGACGGTAACGTATGTGATCTCTGGACAGATTGAACATTACGACACCCACAGCGGGGAAGGCGGGGTGCTCGGGCCGGGGGACGTGCAGTGGATGACGGCAGGCAGCGGGGTTGAGCATAATGAAGTGCCCTCCGAAGGGATGACTGCGCATTCCCTGCAGCTTTGGGTGAATCTGCCGAAGGTGCACAAGATGACTACGCCGCGTTATCAGAATTTGAAAAGCGGGGATATGCCTGTACGGCAGGAAGCTGGCGCAGCCATAAAAGTTTTCTCCGGATCTTCCAAGGGAGTGGCTGGTCCAACCCGCAACTATGTTCCGGTAACGATGGTGGAGATGACCATTGAGCCGGGTTATACAGTCACGCAGGATTTGCCGGGCAGCTACAACGGGTTCATCTATGTTCTTGAAGGAAATGGAACCTTTGGGAACAACAACATTGCGGCATCTAAAGGCTATGTCTTATGGCTTGGTGAAGGCGGCAGCGGAGACAGTGAAGTGGATATTACGGCGGGCGGGAAGCTGCGGGTGCTTTTATATGCAGGTGAACCTGTCCGCGAACCGGTGGCAGCCAGAGGACCGTTCGTAATGAACACAGAAAGGGAGCTTACGGAGGCGTTCAGTGAGTACCGGCAGGGGACTTTTTTGAAATAAGATCTGTTAAGTAAAAATAGTATGGAAATGGGCAAGGTCATCCTTATGGGGCTGGCCTTTTTTTTATGGTATATATAAGACGATTTGCAATTAAGCAGTCTGGAAGGATAATGGGGATAATTTGAATAAGCAACATTTTGTACTCGATGGGTTAGTAATCGCCTAAGCTTTATATTTGATCGAATTGTAGCTGGAGACTGTGAAATGTAGTAAACTTAGAAGCCTGGAAATAATTTCATATTTTATCAAGGGGGGACTATATGCAGGAACAACTGGCACGTGCGAATAAGGTGGCTTGGGAATCGAAGGCATATCAGGCTTGGATAGAGCATCACGGATCTCCGGACGAGCTGGCTCGCAAATTAAAAACGGACCCGCGGCACCCTTTGCGTTATTGGTTAAAGTATCTTGGTGATCCAACAGGAAAGAAAGTAATCAATCTGCTGGGTTCCCATGGCATGAAGGCGGTCGCGTTAGCTCTGTTAGGCGCTGAGGTTACCGTGGTCGATATTTCGGAGGAAAACTGTAAGTATGCCCGTGAGGTTGCGGCGGCTGCGGGGATCCCTTTGAATTATATTTGCTCAGATGTATTGCATATCCCCGATGAAGAGACGCTGGGCCAATTTGATATTGTATTGATGGAGTTTGGGATATTGCATTATTTTACTGATCTAAATGACATTTTTGCTTTGGTCAGCAGAAGATTAGGCGTAAATGGCCGGTTGATGTTAACAGACTTTCATCCGTTTGCCAGGACATGGAGGACAACGGTAACTCTTCAGCATCCGACAGGGAATTATTTTGACGACAAGATCCAGGAAGGCGAAATAGCCTTTGCCAAGCTGCTTCCTGAAAAAGAACGTTCCGGATTGGGGAGGGTTTTGACGCGGGGATGGACGGTTGGCGATATTATAACGGCAGTGGCCACTAACGGGTTATATATCCGTACCTTTGAAGAGATACCTAATGCCCAGGACCCGAGCTTTCCGGAATTTTATACGCTGATTGCGGATAAATGTGAGGTTCCACTGAAGAGCTTACGGATCGGTCCGGATGAAGGTTAAAGTTTGCCTATTCACCCAGTCAGGGAGCGGCTAATTTACATAGTCTATGGTGTACTCAATTATGAAGGAGGAATTTGGAATGGGTTGTTACGGTGAAAATGTAAGTCCGGTTGGTGGAGCTAACTGCGGCGGTGGATATGCTAGCCCCTTCACTTCTAGTGCTGCAATTCTGGTATTGTTCATTCTGCTCGTAATTATTACTAAATCCTTCTGGGTATAGAGCCTGGGAGTGCAACTTAAGCAAACATTTAGCATTGCTTCAGATTCGTTTAAGCTTCGGGATATATATTAAATACATGACCCCCAGTTAATAGACCTTGACCCTGCCGGATGTTCGGTAGGGTCACTTTTTTTGCTGTTATAGAACGTGAGCTTAAGGTATTGCAAGATCCGTCTGTTTCAAAAATAATTAAAGAATGCCGGCGATTGACGGTTTGGGAGTACCCATCTATGGGTAACTCCCTCTTTGAAGGATTGAAAAAAATCTGAAAACCGGAAGGAGGGAATCCTGTGTATTTTGATCAGTCACCTTATGAAGTTAAGTTGGACTGGGGACGGAGAGGGGCAAGGGCAGCAGCAGAGCGCGGGGACATTGTGATTATTGTAGACGTGCTTAGCTTCTCGTCTACGGTAGTAACGGCGGTTCAGCATAAAGCCAATATTTATCCGTATCCTCCGCCGATTAATGAAACCGCTAAAGCTTATGCCAAGGAGCTTGGTGCCGAAATGGTCTGGGGAAGATCAGAAGCTATAAGAGTGGGCGGCCACTCCTTATCGCCGTTGTCCTTCAGCTCAGCCGACTATGCCCGTGACTTTGTATTATGTTCTTTGAACGGTGCAGCCTGTACATGGATTGCAGCACAAGTGCCAGCTCTGCTTGTCGGTTGTCTGTTAAATGCTTCTGCTGTTGCAGATACTGCTAACCGGCTAAAGCTTGAAATGGACGTGAATATTACGGTAATACCCTGCGGCGAGAAGTGGTCTGATGTTAAAGAGGGTGAGGATGAACTGCGCCCGGGCATCGAGGATTACCTGGGTGCAGGTCTGATTCTCTCCTGGTTAGCCGGAACGAAATCTCCGGAAGCGGAGGTGTGCATTGGCGCTGTGAAGTCCTCCGGTCATCGGATCAGGGATTTGATCTGGGAGTCTGCCAGCGGCCGTGAACTGCGGGAACGCGGATATGAAGATGATGTCACGTACTGCTGCCAAGCAGATATCAGCTATGCGGTACCGGTGCTGCAAGAAAACAGGTTTGTAAATGCCGGCGATCCCGTTTAAGCAGGACAGATTTTAGCTCCTATTCAGCCGGATTTCATAATGGCTTAAGCTGGAGGCCGTATAGTAAGGACATACCCCCTAGTAATTGATATAGACCTTGCCGGACGCCGGCGGGGTCATTTTTTTGGGAAATACTTACGGCCGGATATGCCGGTGGTGGATGAGATTTCTGTCTTCGTTTCTTTCCAGCACAGCCATCAATTGCCCCTGGAACACCCGCCTCTGAATCTGGTCAATCCGCTGTATGGCCAGTTCCTCCGGAACCTGAAACGTTGTGGCAATGCAGTGGATGGCATCCTCGCGCAGCTCCGGCAGCGGTCTCGCAGAGATCATGGAGTAGGGCATAGCCGCATAAAGAATAAAACGCTCCGATTCGTCCTGCTGAGCCTGTGTGAAATGTCCGGGCATCAGACTGCGGCTTCCGGCATGACGGAGCAGATGGCAGAGCTCATGGAGAAATTCCAGGCGCTGCAGCTCGGGTGGGAGCCGGTTGTCTAAAAACATGGTGTACATCCCGGCAGAGGCCTCAATGCTCTTGCTGCGCACATCCAGATAATGAACCCAGATATTCAGCCGTTCGGCGATGTAATTCACCGATATGTCCGACGGCTGCCGCACATGCAAACGCTGATATAAATCCTCGGTCCAATTCTCCAGGGCGGTCATTTGGTAATAAGACTGCATGTAATCACCTCAATATAAGATCGTATGTTCGCATTTAAGGGTAAAAGAAAAGCCCGAAGGGGCTAGTAGTTGCCGGATTCATACCGGAACTGATGTTCTTATGTATCTAAGCATAATGCAATTAAACCTGAATATCAAGTGTTTTTCCAAGGTCCGGATGAGGGCTCTGCTGGAGCATTTGGGCCATATTCTGCCCTTGAAGCTCAGCGGTATTCTTGGCAATACTCATGACCTGCAGCCCGACAGCCTGCTGTAAGGACGCCTGGCTCATTGCAATGGATAGAGCGGCAATGTCCATTTCGCACCTCCTGAATGGGTTATAACCCGTATTGAAACCGAGGTTTGCCAGCCTTCCTTTAATGTATATCGTCTGGATAACGCGGTTTATTTAGGCGAAGCGGATATTGTTTACCGGTTGGCCCAGGCTGCCGATCTGCGTGCAACATATTCTGTGCTGTGTAAGAGATGAACTTGAGAATCACGTTTCATGTATTTCATATCTCAGAGGAGGAATGAAGAATGGGTGCAGAGTATGGTTGCGGTTGCGGAAATAACGTTGGCGGGGTGAACCAGGGACCTCCGGCGGTTATGCCGGTTGTAAGCCCATGGACCTCAACGAGTGCCATTCTGGTGCTGTTTATTTTGCTGGTAATTATCAGGCCTGTATATTCTAAAGGAATCTACAGCAAGTGCAGCCCCGTCAGGCAGAGTGCCTAAGCGGGGCTGCACTTGGTATTATGTGTTATCACGATCATGTTGCATAAAGAACATTTGTTCGCATATAATACATATAATTATTTCGGAAAGTGTGATGAGGGGGACTTGAAATGAGGATAAGAGACCTGGAAAAGCTGATCGGACAAGTAATTGAAATCATCTACGAGGACAAATCGGGCAAAATCACCCAGCGCAGCGTGGAGGTGCACGGGATTAAAGGGGAGCTGCTGCGGGCCACTTGCTTAACCACAGGCGCTCCAAGGGTATTCAGAACCGGCAGTATTCTGGCCTGGCGGCGGGCAAAGGCGCGTCATGCTGGATGATACTGCCCGCAAGCTGCTGCGGATTATGTGTCA
>NZ_LN831198.1:3939777-3969962 GCF_001368795.1 Paenibacillus ihuae | reverse complement strand
AAAGCCCCCCTGCCGATACTGACGGCAGGGGGCTAATCCATACGTATGCGGTTCTTGTTTACTTGAACATGAACTCTACCCGGGTTCCGTCAGCATAACCTTCCAGCTGATTGCCAACCCAGCTTCCGGCCCCGCGGTTGTCGCTGGGCGTTATGTATTCAATATCGGCACCGCTGCCGCCTTCGGCACACATCGCCATCGGCCATTCATCACGGTCGTAGCCCTTCTTGGTCGGCACGCCGGACAAGGATTCCTTGCGGTTCTCTTCGGCATCTTCCCGGCTGATGGTACAGACGGCTGATTCACCGCTCTCAATCGCTTCCTGGATATGCTCGGCGGTTTCGGGATAACGGTCTGCCGGGAACTCCAGCTGTACGATTTCTGAGTCATCTGTAGAAGGTGGCGTGACGGGCGGGTTATTTTCCTCAAGCCAGTAAGCCACTAGGACCAGCAGTACAATGATGATAAGAGTGGAGATGAATTTCTGCTTTTTCACATGCTCCTCCTAAACGGTTCGTATGTCTTTATGCTTCTGCCTAATCAGTATAGCGTATAACAAACGGCTTTTAGTATACTAAATTAGGAAAAGGTTACCACACACGAAGTCAGTTTTGCCCGAAGCATTAGATAAGGCATAAGCTTGCAAAACGTTTAGGAGGACAAGCACATGGAAGATGAGATTTCGATTGAGGACCAGACCCTGATAGCTTCGGCTAAGGAGATTATCAGAAAACGATATGCGTGGGGGCGGCATCATGTCAGCGCAGCGTTGCGCACGAAGACGGGGGAGATTTTTACAGCTGTTCATCTGGAGGCAAATCTGTCGCGGGTTAGCGTATGTGCCGAGGCGATGGTTATCGGTAAAGCGATATCCGAGGGGTACCAGGAGTTCGACACCATTGTTGCCGTGAGGCACCCGGATCCGGACAATGAGGATAGAGAGATCAAGGTGGTATCGCCATGCGGGATGTGCCGGGAGCTGATCGCGGATTACGCCAAGGATTGCAAGGTGATTGTACTTGAGGAAGGGAACTTGGCCAAAGTGGATATTCTTGAGCTTTTGCCGCTGCGGTATGCGAGGTAAGTGACAGTAAGTGACAGCAATAGCCGCAATGGTAATCATACATATTGAAAAAATGAATATTTTACCGAATGCTCAACATTCGCCGCGTCCTTGTCCCGGTTGTCCCCATACAATGGTGTAAAAGGTAGGTGGGAAGAATGGATCAACGCATCCTCCGGGATCTACTCGACTCGGCGTCGCGGCTGGTGAACGATGTCCGCTGGCAGGCGTCCTTCCGCAGCTTGGTGATGGAACCTGCCGACACGGCTCTTGCGCCCCCGGCGAAGAGCTTGCTGAAGAAGCTGTATTCGCTGCAGGGCAAAGGCATCATCAGCGGACAGCATGATTATCTGGAGAATCCGGATGAGTACACTAATAAGCTGAAGGATACAGGGGGATTCTATCCCGGACTTCACGGCTATGAGCTGGGGGCGATCAGCAACCAGACAGAGGCGGTTATTGCCAGCCAGCGGCAGTCGGTGGTGGAGAGTGCCGTTCGCTGGCATAAGGCCGGGGGAATCGTGACGATGAGTTATCATGCGAATCTGCCGGGGACGGCTCCGGCCTGGTCCAATGTCTCCATGAGCCTCAGCGAGGCTGACTTTGCCAGATATATAACGCCGGGTACTGTCCAGTATGCCGCGCTGCTGGCAGATCTCGACAAGACGGCGCTGTCCTTACAACAACTGAGCAATGCAGGTGTTCCTGTCCTATGGAGACCGTATCACGAGATGAACGGGGGATGGTTCTGGTGGGGGCAGAAAAGCCGCTTCTCTGAGCTGTGGAACCTTATGTTCGAACGGTACACGGAGGTTCACAGGCTGCACAATCTGCTGTGGGTATGGAGTCCGAATGCCAAGAATCAGTGGTCGGGCGAGCCTGCGGACTACTATCCCGGTGCCGGCAGGGTAGACGTACTGGCCCTTGATATTTACGATGGAGATTTCAAGGCAAGCCACCATGACGGACTGTGGGACCTGGGACGCGGTAAGCTGATCGCCATAGGGGAAAACGGAGAGCTGCCTTCTCCGGCAGTCCTTGTGAGATCCCAGAGCAAATGGTCCTACCAGATGACCTGGGGCAAGCTGCTGTATGAGAAGAATTCGGACGCTGTGATTAAGGCTTATATGAAGAACAGTTTTGTAATCACCCGGGATGAATATAGGCTTATGCCTGCGGGAACGGAAATAACAACTGCTGCGGGAGTTAAAGGGGAGTACTTCAACAATATGACACTAAGCGGAGCTCCGGTACTGGTTCGTATAGATCCTGCGGTCAACTTCGTCTGGAGACAGTCCAGTCCTGATCCGGCGGTGGCTTCTGACAACTTCTCTGTGCGCTGGAGCGGCTGGCTGAAAGCGGACTTCAGCGAGAGCTATACCATTTATTCTTCTTCGGATGATGGTATCCGGGTGTGGATTGACGGAGGTTTGGTGATTGACAGCTGGATTAAGCAGAGCGGGCAGGAGCGAAAAGGCAGCGTGAATCTGACCGCCGGCAGGCTGCATGAGCTGAGAGTAGAGTACTTCGAAAACCAGGGCGATGCCAAAGCAGTACTGATGTGGGAAAGCCCCAGCCAGCCCAAAGTCATTATTCCAGCCGGGGCCTATATTCTTGCTGACTGAACGGCAATCAAATCTGTTCGCGGTAGCTGATATTGTTGGCGGTTTTTTCGTCACGCACCGCTTTGCGCAGCACATCCTTAACCGTAAGCACTTTGCGGATTTTGCGGAAAAGCAGCTGCGGGGACGAAGCGTCATCGGAGAATACCGTCAGAGTCCCGATACCGAGCAGACGGTCCGGAAGGGTCTGATCCACCGAGAAGTCATTGACCCGCAGCAGCTCGATTTCTTCCAGATCTTTGCCGATGAGTCCCGTCTTCACCATAATCCGCTGGCTGGTAATCGTATATCTGGTCGTGTTGAGACCAATCAAGCCCTTGAGCCGGTCAGAGAGGCCGGCAGGTTTGCCCTGCCAGAGCTCGGTTTCCGGGCCTCCCCCGGAAGCTGAGCCGCCCGCAGGACGGCGCGGGGCCGCTGAAGCAGCGGTGTCCGTACCCGCTCCGCATTCTCCGCAGAATTTGGCGCCTTGCTTATATTCAGCGCCACAGCTGGTGCAATAAGGCATAGATATCTTCCTTTCTTACTACAGGATGAGATTATATTTATTATAGCAGGGATTTCCAGTCACTATGGAGGTCTCTTTGTTATGAATGCGCTTTATTTATGAGGGGTGGGGATTTCGAGTCTTTTTTACATAAAATTTCATTTGCACTTTACAAAACCCGCCATTATTCTGTTAAGTGGAGGGATTAGAAATGAGAAAAACCTTACTGACAGTTTTGCTTATAATGGTCGTTGTCCTCAGCGCATGCAGCAAAGATAGTTCTGCACCTGCTTCAGAGGAAGAAGTGCAGGAAACTGTACAAAACTTTTACAATGAAATGTCGAAATTTGATGAGATGGGCAAATATTCTCTGGAAAGCTTCAATACAACACTGACTTCTTATTCGACAGGACAAGCCACGGACAAAGAACTGGAGAAAGCGGTCGATGAATTCCAGGACACAGCATCGGATATTGCCGATCAGGTCAAGGATGTGAAGATCTCCAAGAATCTGCCGAAGAATGTCCAGACCTTGCTTAGGGATGCTGCAATTGCGTTCCAAAGCGCCTATTCCATTAAAGAACAGGCTTCGCAGGGCGCAGTTTCCCCGGAGGTTACTGCCGATGAGTTCAACGCTTTGAATCAGCAGGCGGATGTAGCGATGCTGTACGGCATCTCCAAGCTGAATGAAGCAAGAGTAGCTGTAGGGCTGCTTGAGGAGGACAGCGCTGCTGAGGCTGAGCTGGGAACAACTGCCGGAACTGCGGCGGAGACAGACGGGTCGGCAGATACTGCCCAGAAGAGCGGGGCAAATGCCAGTACCTCTACGGTTACAGGCTCAGAGTCAGGCAGTACGGCGAATTAGAGATTTTTCTCGTGATCAGGTATTCCAATAAAGGCGCTGCACTGCTTGAGGGTGCGCGCCTTTTGCATGCATTCCGAAGCTTGGCGCTAGGGCTGTTATCTGCCTGCTGGCAGCTTTTTCTGCTTGATAAATAGGCAGCTCTGCGGATATAATACAAACATACGTTCGTATTATATAGAGCGCAACTGACCTTATCCAACTGGAAGGAGAGCGGAAATGAGCAAAAAGCTGGAGGATCGCGGCCTGCTTGAGCGTAAGAGCCGGATTAGCAGGGAGGAGCTGGAGACACTGCGCCGCGGCAAGCTGCTGCTGGATGCGGAGAAGCTGGAGGAAATCGAGTGTACGCTGGCGCTGTCGCTGCGGACCCATGTTCGGGTAACAGTCATTCTATATGATCCCTCCGGGAACAAGCTGCTGAACGGATTTGTTACCTCCATTCATACCCACTCGCGTGAAATTAAGCTGCAGTGGGCAGAGGAATGGAAATGGATTAACGTAGACGACATCGTAGAGGTTTACATAGTCTAGAGGTTTATTTTGCAGCGGAGGCTCCTGTTTTCTCATAAGCAATTAGCGTAACGGCGTGGTTGCCGGTTAATTGGGCAATAGCCGCTTCGGCTTGCCGGATAATCTCTACCGCATTCTCCTGGTCACTAAGTGCGGCTACCTTGTAGCTGTCGCTGTGAATGTCCATAGACTCATCCCACCTTTCGCGGGTAGTGTGGCCTTTTTTGCAGATCTTCATTCAATTGGACATCTATGCGCTGACCCTGGGGAAACCGTACAAGCAAAGCGGGAAGAGGGGGCATTTACTATACCAGGGGGTGAGTACATGCTGACTTTAGATCAGGTGAAGAGTAAATCAGCAGGCTGGCTGGGCAAGCTTCATCCCGTTCTGATGGCTGGCGCGAGTGCGCTAATCCAAAGGTGCTACGCCAAAGGAATTCCGATCGTCATTACCCAGGGGATGCGGACCATTGCTGAGCAGAATGCGCTTTATGCGCAAGGCCGGACAACCAAGGGGAATATTGTGACCAATGCCAGAGGAGGCAGCAGCTACCATAACTATGGTCTGGCGATTGATTTTGCCCTGCTTCTGCCGGACGGGAAAAGCATTTCCTGGGATACCTCCCGCGACGGGAACAATGATAGGCTTGCGGACTGGCAGCAGGTGGCGCAGGAGGCGAAGAAGCTCGGCTTCGCATGGGGCGGGGACTGGTCTTCTTTTAAAGACTATTCTCATCTGGAGATGACCTTCGGGCTTACCACTGAGCAGCTCCGGGCCGATAAACAGCCGACGGTACAGCAGGTGAAGGATGCCTTAGCCCTGATTAATGGAACCGGCAGCGAGACAGACCCGGCCATCACCGTTACATTAAATGGAGTCAAGATTACCAGCGGTTTTCTGGAGGACGGAACAACCTTCGCGCCAGTACGGGCGGTGGCTGAGGCGCTTGGAGCCAAAGTATCTTATGATCCGGTGAACAGGACAGTAAACCTCGTCGGAGAATAAGGATTGCTTGCATAGATGATGCTCGATGTGGGGAAATTATCAGCGAGATACCACACTATCCTCAAAGGGGGCATACATCTTGAAGAAGCTGATCACAAGCCTGGCATGCGGTACCGTGTTATCCATTAGCCTGCTGGGATCCGGTTATGCAGCCAATGCAGCTGGTACTGGCGGAGGAATGGGCACAGCGGTTCCCGATACCGGAACAACCGGCACAAGAACACAAGGAGTACGTGAGATGAACGGTACTGGCACCCATCTGATGAATCAGGGCAATACCATGATGAATCAGACCACAGGAACCATGCGTAAAGGCGAGAACATGGTAAGGGACGCGGTCACTCCGGGCGATAATAATAGGGTCTCTCCGCTGAACAACACAACGCAGACCGGCAGATACCGTGCCACAGCAACCACTAATGCCACAGACAACGACAACGACACGAACTGGGGCTGGCTCGGTTTGGTCGGTCTCCTGGGGCTGGCCGGCATGCGCAGCAGAAGCGGTGAACGTGATCGCCGCTAGCTCATCCTAAGCCTTACAGAGCAAAGCCCGTCCCGCTAAACCGGAACGGGCTTTTGCTATAAATAAAAAAACATCAGAATTTAGATTGCGTGTTTGCAGGATACGTGATATTATATTTCTTGTCGCGTTACAACGCACATATTATGCCGGGGTGGCGGAACAGGCAGACGCACAGGACTTAAAATCCTGCGGTACGTGAGTACCGTACGGGTTCGACCCCCGTCCTCGGCACTACAAGGTTTTCAGGGGTTTGCTCCTGAAGCCGACATCCGCAAAATCGCTTTAAATCTCGTAATCCTGTGTACCTGAAAAGGTCGTTTCAACACCACAGGATTACAGGAACATGAATCCTCCTTTGCAGCGCTTGGGGCTAAATCTCAGGTGAAGGCGAAGGAGGTTTTTTGTTATGGCTGGAAGAATGACAAAGGTAAAGAAAGCGGTGCCCTCAACGTATGAGGCGGCATTAGAGCAGTTCCTGCTATGGAAGAAGGCGCAGGGGATTTCTGAACAGACTATGAAGGATTACAGAGAGCACGTAAACCGTTTTTTTAGAAGGTATCCCGAAGCATACGATCCTCAAGCTGCTGAAGCTCTGGAAAGAGGCGTTTATGATTACCTTGGCGAAGATGGCATCAAGCCTGCTACGTATAATAATCGTCTAGTATATCTAAGTACATTCTTTAACTGGTGCATTGATAAAGGAATGATTGAGGATAATCCGCTGCTGAACTTCAAGAAGCGAAAAGCCGAAGGCAGAATCGTCAATCTTGATGAGAATGTAATCCGTAAACTTCTGATGATGCCAGATACCAGCACATACACGGGACTGCGCGATCATACACTAATGATCTTCTTCCTGGACACTGGGATTCGCCCTAAAGAGGCATTTGCGCTGCGTGAGTCTGATTTTAATATAGAAGCGCTAGAAGTTGAAGTTAGGCAGGAGACAGCCAAAACGAAGGCCTCACGGACACTCCACTATTCACCTGAGACAGCAAAGGTTATCTCTGAACTGCTTGCTGTTCGTCCAGTAGAATGGGATGATTCAGTTCCAGTATTCTGCACATATGAAGGTAATCCGCTTAATCGGCATTCATGGGGTGACAGAATCGAATCGTATTGTAAGAAGCTTGGAACTCATATCGTGCCGTATGACCTGCGGCATTCATTCGCTCTTCTATTCCTGCGGCAAGGTGGCAATGCATTGGCCTTGCAGCGTATGCTAGGACATGTTGATCTTACTATGACCAAGCGATATGTGGCTCTGACAAACAATGATTTGAAGAATCAGCATGCTCTAGCATCCCCGATTAAAAGATTACTTCCTTCAAAGAAAAGGATGGGCAAAATAAAATAGACATGATAAAGAGCACCGTCTCAAGAAGTGAGGCAGGTGCTCTATTCTTTATGAATACTAATTCTTTACTTTCTTGATAAGGCGGTCAATTCCCATTATCGCAGAGTTAAGGATTAACAATATAAACCATGCAGGAGCGGAGAAGCCAATACCTCCACCCAATGCAATTTCAATTTTACCCATTGACCTGCACCTCCTTTCCATTGGCACGAGCTGCCACGGTAGAAGGCCATTCTGAAATCAATGTTCTCCAGCCATGGCGGGTTTCTGGCAAGGACAAGAATTCTTGAAGCGGCTTTCGGAAATTACCTGCAATCAAAAATAAAAGCGCCGATCTGTACAAATCAATTTGATCCGAGATGAGCTTTATTTTAAATTTCCCCTCAATTGATACAATGAAAGGACCCAAAAGTGGGATCTTATATATGTCGCCGAAAGATGACTCTATGTCACCAAAGTAATCCTTGATTGTGGATATGAGTTTGAATGACTCTGTATAATCCTGTTCTTCAGACTGTCCGACTGCGGATTTCCAGGTATTAAGGTGAAGCCATTGATTTACGTGTTCCAGGAGAGCCTCTTGCTGCATACCATGTGTGGTTAAATTAATATCTCCACTGAATGACTGGAATACCTTCATTGATATAGAACCTTTTGTTATGATTCCCGAAATCAGTTCAATTACTATCAGGTACCTCCTAGCGGTATCTTTAGCAGCTTTTTTCTTAGCATCGAGAGAATGATTTGACGGCCTTCCTGAAGGCTTAGGGGCTTTAAGGGCCTCTTCCTCGGCCACTTCGTGAATGAAGTCCGAAAACTCGGAATTGGCAGATTCTTGTGTAATCGTGTTAAAAGCATTCATGATGCTGCAATGATATTCGATAAGTCTTGCTTTAAGTTTGTCCCATTGAATGGGGTAACCTCTCCAGAACAAAATGAATATATAGTCTTTCTGACTCTGGATTAGGGTGTCTTGCTTTAACTCTTCAATAAGACGAATGGCATCCATTGTTCGTTCATGGTATTTCGCTCGTACTCCTCTGCGACCATACCCTTCTCTCTTGCTTACAATTAAACCATGCTGATAATAGCGTTCAAACATTGACTTGCTCACTTTAAGTCCTTCTGACTCAATCTGTTTAAGTAACTCTTCCTTTAACATTTACTCTCACCTCTTGATGTGATTGTAGCCCACCGCCTATGTGGAAACAACGGGCTGACAATGCGTAAATGAAAAAGGTAGAACACTTAATGTGTTATTTAGAATTTGAATAAGTACCGCGTAAATCAACTGCATAATGCATCCAGAGGATGCTGCTTATAATGTAGCCAGGCATAATTGAATATCTTCTCCTGAAGAATATCCACATGAGAGGGAGCGAAGAAAACCCACTGATTGATATTTTTGCCCGTGCTCAGATCAAGAGGAAGCTCAATGGAATTTCTCACTATTCCATGACGATAGTTCCGCTTTTTGCTTCGATACATTAAGGAACGCCGAGTCTCCACATAACAGGAGATATTATAGATTCTACCACCGAAATCAACCATAAGATCAATGCCATTCTCAACATCCTTTACAGTTGAGTAGTTCACCGACGAGAATTTGTTGGATTCCTGTGACAAAGAATAGAAGTGAATCTCCCGTACAAGCGAAGGGTAGGCTCGTAGCACCCTAGCTTTTACGGCTACCTCAGATAGACTCAGAAGTGACTGTCTATGACATTCCAAGTAAAACTCCATGAATTGATCCTGCGTAGGAAAAAGGCGGAATGTACAGATATAGCCCCAAAGGGTGTTCATCATATTGGGAAAGCCATAAGCAGTCTCTACAAGTTTATCTTTGGTGTCTATGAAATGCGGCGCTATACTGGTTACTGTCTGTTCTATTTGCTTAGAGGTGAGGTTTATCCCTGAAGTCAGATCAATCATCTGTGCCACCTTGTTTCTTAAGAAGGTCGTATGCATCATCCAGTTGGCGTTGTCTGCTGAGGCGCCGTTGGATAAATTCGGCTTCTTGTTTAATCCTTGAAAGTAATTCTTCCCCGTCTAATTGCCGCACATTTAACAGTATATTCTCCTTAACAGTTCGTACGCCATTTATACTTCTCATAATAAAATTGATTTCGACCTCGTAATGCGGAGATCTTAAATCAGAATATTTGTACTGGTCTGAATCAACTTGCTTACCAAGGAAAAAAGCTTCTGGATTGTAAGCACTGAAGACCGAGAGAGGCACTTGATAAAACTCGGACAGTGCTTGAAGCGTTGAAGGTCGTGGTGCTCCATCTTTATTGCTTTCTAAATTATACAAGCCCATATGGCTAATAGATCTACTATTAGAAGCGACCTTTTTAACTGAATACTCGCCTACATATATTTTATTAAGTTCTTCCCTGATCCACTTAAGGCGCTCAGAGAGAGAAAAAGCTTTGAATATCTCTAATTCATCGCCTTCCACTAATCTTCCAGCGTTATCATTCATTTTGGCACCCCCTAGATTATGGATATAGGATACCATAATACAAAGAAAAATAAAGTAAAAATAAAGTTTACTTTTAGTTTATGATATGATACCCTACGTCCAAGCAGAGGTGAACTATACGCTTCCTCATGCTTGATTCGGAAGGATGAGTATTAATGACGAGTAGTAGCGGCTAATCTTTGTGCACGTATGATGCGTAGACAACTATTTGGTGAGGTAATGCTGTATTTACTGATAATAACTAGAGAATCTGTTCATATGTAGAACAATAGAAGGGAAATGTTACTCATGATTAGTATAGATACATTATATATACAGACTAAAGGAGTAGTACCTGAACAGCAACTACGGAACATTGCAAGACATGGAAAGTGGCATACTTGGCACCATGATGGTACTGGCACTAATGGATACGACTGTTACAAACACGTTGTAGACAATGTAGCTATTAAGTACACACGGGAGAATAGCAAACTTGCAGTAGAGATTGGGTCTTGCGGCCACTTTCTACATGGTAACAGCATGGTTCCGATTCAGGACGTAGAGGCTGTTGCCTTCATTGAGAAGCTGGAGCAGTTCCTTTATGAACATACGCGAGTAGAACTATTTGCCCCGCTGGCCAATGCACAGATAAGAAGATTAGATGTGAAGCGAGACTTTCGTGTCGGAGATGATCTCGCGGACTACCTGGCAGTTTTGAAGGAGCACCAGATCCCTACCTACGAGAAGAACATTTTTGGAGATGGAAACACGATCCAATTTAAAAATCATTCACGGAAAATGATGGGCTACAACCGTTATGCCAACTGTGTAGGTAAAAAGAAATCAGTTGAAGAGACGGAGATGAGTAGAGGTGTGCTTCGTTTCGAAACGGTCTGCAGTCAGGCTGAATTAAGCAGACAACTAAATGAGGTAGTTCCTACATTAGGGGATGTGTTCACTCCTGATGCAACAGACATGCTCCTTGAGCGATATCTGGGTATGCTTGGTCTGAATGATACCGTAATCAATACAGAAGCAGAGACGCTCAGATTGTTAGAGGCATCTATTGGTAAGGTGAAGGCAAGAAATATCATGTTCTACCTTCATGCCAAACGAGAGGGAAAGTGGAAGGAGTTTTCCCGAACAGCCCGTTATAGCTACGAGAAGACTCTAGACCGCTTGGGAATTGCCTCAGTGATTGGAACTAAGACATTGAAACCATTGAAGGAGTATTCTTTTATCACTTGATACTATATCTGCATTGGGGAGGCGTGATCTGCGTCTCCCCCTAATAATAAAGCCTTATCGGATTATCTTTAGTTGACCAAATCTCCATCACTTCATCAATATACTGCTTTCGTAATGCATTTGAGAGTGGAGTATATAATTTAAATTGCTCAGAAGTGATGATGCCGAGGAAGTCGTCGACAAAGCGTATCATATCCATAGTCTTGCAGATGTCAAAGATATCAATAGACACTAGCTTGCAGTAGCGGGGATTCCAGACGGCCAATCGCTTGATTTGAGAAGGGAAGTTAGGAGAGAGACAAGAAAGTATCCAGTATGCAATGAGTTGTCGACTTTGCCCTATCTTCCAGCGAAATTGAGATTCTGTCTTAATATCAATCAATGTATCCCCCACAATCAAGTCGCCGTCTGCACCATCTACAAGGGCTGTTACAGCCTCTCCAAACCGTGGGTTACAAAGTATCCCATCTTTGTCTTGAAAGCTCTCCGAGAACCGTGCTGTTGCTTGCACTAGGGCAATAAGATCATACACATCTTCGCTATTAGTTCGAAGTAAATTAGCTGGATCGCCACTCCCTGACCGATAGAACTGCTCTAATTGTCCGAGTATAACAGAGTCATTAATAACTTCTTCCGTAAGCGTAGATTGACCTGTAATATACGCATTTCTTCGGCTCACAATCTCACTGAAGGCTTCATGTATAGAGTCTTGTCCTATGATATGGACAGCTACTGAAGCAGCAAGGGAATTGCCTTGTTGTTCTTGATGCAAATTATTAATTCGCTGGACGTAAGCTCGCAACATGTAATCATATGCATGTCCGATAATTGAAGTTGCGCGATTTTCACGCTGAACAACAATTGATGGCTTGGTTGGGAAAGCCTCACTGCCATCTGAGCAGGAGAATAAGATTTTTAGATTAGGTATGGTGGAAAACAACTCTTTTAACTGATTATCGTGCGAAAGAAGGTATGTAAGAGCCATTATTCTATCCTCCTGACGTATTTAATAGTGAGTCCATTACAGTTGCTCTTTAGCTTGCTTTAACTTCACATGGTAATCAGACAGAACCTTTACTTGTTGCTGAATGAGATTTTGAATGACATCAATTTCATCCGCTGATATAGGTGCGCGTTCATTAATGGATTTCTCCAGCACCATTGTATTTGTCTTGTTCTGGAAGACCTTTAGGGTGACTTCTATACTTATGTCTTCAAGACTAGGTCTGCCATTATTCTCATATTCAATTTCCTGTACATTAGAATCGTCAAAGTGAGGCGGGAACTCTCTTCTGGGATCAAGCATATGAGGTTGTCCCCATTCTTCAATTTGATCATCAAAATAGAGCAGCATCTCCTCTTTTTTTCCAAGAAAGAATGTATAGTCTAACTCGAATTTGACATCATCACGGGGATATAGACTATTTAAAGGAACATTATAAAAATCTGCAAGGACAAGAACAGTTGATTTGCGCGGTTCGCTATCTCCCGTTTCTAGCTTCCTTAATCCGTGATACGTTAATCCGCATTGCTCTGCAACCTTCTTAATCGTAAATTCTCCATTATACATATCATTAAGCTTCTGTCTTATAATCCGTAGACGCTCTCCAGTTGGCTTCCCAGCCAGTGGCAACGTCACCATATCACCAATATAATCAGTGCTTTTTTTCATGATTTACACCTCCAGATATATTATACTACACTTATTTAATGATAACTAGTTACATTTTTATTGACTTAAGTGTAACTAGTATCATATAATCGAGCTATCAAATTTGAAGGAGGAAGTTAAATGAACGAATACTCTCAATATGCCCATCAAGAAATAGAAGAATGCTTTAAGGGGAACGGTGTAATCTTGCTTGCTGAGATAAATTATGAAGGTGGATGGTTGAATGGTAAGCCTGAGGGCAACGGAATAATTGTGCTGGACAATGATTTGAAATATGAGGGTGAGTGGCGCGATGGAAAGCCTCATGGACAAGGAATTATGTATTGTAGAGAGAACATCTTGTATGAAGGTAACTGGGACAAGGGACAGCGAAACGGAGAGGGCACACTGTTTTATAAGGGTGAGCCTAAGTATATCGGAGAATGGAAAAATGGAGTATGGCATGGACGTGGTGTTTTACTTGAATCTGCTGGTATTTACTTTGGTTATTGGGAAAAAGGAAAGAGATATGGTCAAGGGACTTACTTTACCAGAAATTATATGTATACGGGAAATTGGGAAAATGATGTTGAACATGGGGAAGGTACATGCAATCTTCATGATGGTACTCGCTACACTGGTGAGTGGATTGATGGGTCTCCTTGTGGTCATGGAACAATAAATTACCCTGATGGTTCAGTGTACATTGGCAGTTGTAGAAAATTTGACTGGAAGTTTTTCCGTTAAGGTCAAGGCATAATGTATTGGTGGATAAATTGAGGGTGAATGGTGAGGTGTAAAACTAATGGAGAATATACAGCAAAGTTGAGAGATGTTCAAACTATTAGAGAAGAAAATTCTGGTATGGAAGACGAATTTGGAACAAAATGGCCTGTGCCGACAGTTTGATGATTTGTATGAGGTGACACTCACCCATACTTATTCTCATTGTGATGTGATCGGTGAGAGGATCGCTAAATAGGTGGTTAGTACGGTCGAAGTGGGGAAGTACCTCAATAGCTGCCTAGCTTGACTGGGCACTTTTTAAAGCAGTAATGACTTCTTTACATTGCAGCGTACAATGTTTGAAAGGGAAGTAGAGTCTGTGGAAGTAGAAGGTAAAAGGCTCAATGATTGGAAACCGCCAGTCATCCAATGAGAGAAGGCAAAACAGGATTTTGGGAGAAAGTGAAGTCAATTTATGGAGGAATTGAAATGTTGGAACAATCTGTAAGGCAAATGATTCAAGTATTAATATCGATTTATACACAGTTTTGGTAGTGACCTGTCCTCAGTTATATGAGAATCTGCGATTAAATCTGGAGGCGATTAAATGATAACGGATAGGCAACATCTTGAGGTACAGGTAGTAAAGATAAATAATCAACAATCAATAGGTTTAGAACTACTTAACATCGAGCCCCCACCAGGCGCTATCATTTATCAAATTGATAAGGAAGAAGCAGAATCGAAATTGTCTGATTATTTAAGCGATAACTGGGAATTTGATGATGTTTCCCTATTCAGTGCATCTGTTGTGCTTTACAATGATAGGGAATTCTATGTTTCATTCCATGTAGATGATGAAGAATATGATGAACGTGAGCGTGATCATACCGATGTTGGTATGTTTCAAGAAATTGTTTGGTGTTTTGAAGAGATATATGAATTACCTGTAATTGATTTTTGGATTAATGATGAAAAAGAAGTTGTATACTTAATCGTAAAACAGGCCGTTAGCAAGAATTAAATGTTATGAAGGTTAAATAAAAGCGACCAATGAATAACTTGCTCAAGTAGAGGGAATTTCAATACTTACATTGAATTTATTGAGGGACGAGCGTAACTGCCGTCCTGTTATTTTTTGGAAAGAAAGAGGTGGCATCATCTGAATTCACTGTTAAGCGTTTATATCAGCCGCGTTGGAGTTCTGACAGGAATCAAGTGGAGGATCACCTTACAGGGATCTTTGCCCTCATTTTACCAATACCGAGTCTGTAGGTTTTGCGCCGACCCCACATTTTCTTTGTTGGTTTAAGAATTCAAAGTAATGCTGAACCGCGTTCCGTAGTGAAGCTGTACCTTCTCGTATTGATTGGGATCCCTTACTCCCCTTAAACGTAACTCTATGCTCAGGATCTAGTCCACGTTCAGCATCTTCCTTACTATAGGATAGGCGATTTAGAAGAGACCTTCCACAGTCTTTAATGTATTCATCATGCAAATTACCTTCTGATTGCTCGACACGCCGACATCTTGATATACAATCGCGTACTAACCTTTCACTGCTTAATACCTTGCCTAGATAAGCCCTAAATTCTTCTTCACTGATTAATAACTTCATTAATAGAACTCCCTTCCAGTTATATTTAAAGTGATCATAGCATGAGAGGGTGCAGCCAGCAATTAGCATTTCCTTGCTTATTTATCGGTCTTTAATCATTAATGATCATAAGGTTACCCATTAAAGTACCTACGCCCCCATCGAGAGCGTCATATTTCGTAGTCTGAGAGTTAACTGTGAAAGCCAAGAAACCCAGTCGTGGTGCGGGTTTGTTCAATTATAGAATTAAGTGAGGTGTAGATTTAGCGAAAATATGAGAAAAACTATTAATTTATATGTCAAAGTACTTGTATTTCTGTGCTGAACAGCTTACGTTCAGAACAGGAACGATACGGGGTTCTAAAGTTTCCTGCATCGGCTTCCTTCCTGTATATAGCCTCCCTCTTTCTCCAGGGGGAGGCCCAACACTATTAAAGGAATGATGAAATGGACTTGTCTGATCTAAAGAATTACGGCGATTTCGGATTTAGACGTGATTATAAACATGATCCTAATGATATTATGAGTATCTATAATGCGAGAAAAATGGTAATTATCAATGTGGATTATTTACCACTGCATCATCAGATAAAGACTAAGAGAATACATGACGGTCTGACACAAGAGGCACTAGGCAAGATACTCCGATTACAGCCTTCTACTATAAGTCTTATTGAAACGGGCCAGCGATTAATACCGAAGAATCGATACAAGGAGTTAGAGCGGTATCTGTATGAAAGTTGGTATGTGGACGGCGAGCTACTCAACCACTTTCCTTCTGAGGATGATCTCGATGATGACGATGGAGCTGAGGAAATGATGAATATAGAGGACCAGAGGGCGTACTGGAAAGAAATATTCGACAAGGAACCAGATATGTGGGGAACGGTACTTTGAATTTAGGGAATACAACACGATTCTGAAGTGGAGCATTTGGATATTGCTACTGAATAATTGAATACGTGGATGCCTTGGGTTTCAATATTGTTTTTGGTTTTAACCAATCTAGAGAAAGGACTGATCATAATGAATGACTGTGAAGATGAATTTCTTAAGGCGCTGGAAATGGAGGATAGTCTGCCTGGAACTACAAAGGCTCAAAGAGAGGCAAATGACCACAGACGTAGATTGTATCTGCATTTCATTAATAAGAGACCAAATGATGAGGAAACAACGTATACGGACTTGGCACAAGAGATGCATATTAACAAAGCGTTGGACTCGTCATACCGATTGTCTATTTCGGAATTGCTTAAATAGGAACGAAGAGCCAACCAAAATAGCTGGCTCTCCATGTATCCTCGCTAATTCCTGCGATACAATGCTTCTTCCTCTGTAACAAGGTCAAGAAAACTAATCGCTTCGACGCGTTTTAATTCTTCTCTAGAAAAGCCCATTTTCTCAGCCGCTAGTAAGGTGTGACCCATAGCTGTTGCATTGGATATTGTAACATATTTCCACGAATATGATTTTAAATTTGTTTGCATAAGAGCCTCGATGATGCGGACGGATGAATTGCGAGCGTAGCGAGCTGACTGATCTAGCCGAAGGCACACAATAAGAACAGGGAGTCAGCAAATATAGCCGACTCCCCACAGTGATTTACATTAGCCCTCTTTCCTTGAGTGAACAGTAACTATCGGTTGTTGTTATAACGTGGTCAAGTAATTCGATGCCGAGGAGTACTCCTGCTTCTGCAAATCGTTTAGTTAGCTGAATGTCCTCTTGGGACGGAGTACAGTCGCTAGAGGGGTGGTTGTGCAAAGCGATCCAGCTACAGGCACTCCGTTGGATCAGTGATCGGTATACTTCCCTCACACCAACAATGGCACTGTTAATTGTCCCAATGCTGATTCGCTCCTTGCATATGACGTGATTCTTAGTATTCAGTGGCAGAATCCAGAATTCCTCGACCATCCTGTGACCGACTTCGAATCGCATAAGCTGGAATACATCCTCTGGCTTGCGTATTATATATGGGTCTGTCCGTGGAGTGTTGAGCGCTCTTGCTAACTTAAGCGTAGATACAATCTGACGAGCTTTCACGGGGCCAACACCCTTGATGCATGTAAGCTCCGACTCATTTGCACCAAGCAGTTCAGAAGGTGTTACGAAGCGTGAGAACAGCTCCTGTATCATTGGGCTTGATTCCTTAACACAAAGGGCATCTGCTAAGGCGGATTTGATCATATAAATGTTCACTGTGATTACCTCCAGGAAATAGAAATAGGGAAGCAGCCAATGTGGTCACTTCCCCTTGAATGGATATAGATGTTGGGTTATTATTGAATCGAATTAGTATTACTTAGGGCGCTCTGCAAAGCGTCCTTTTCATTTTCTTGCAGTTGCTCAAGCTGCTTTTCAGTCATAACCAGCTTGGCCAAGCAACGAATATATCTTAAACCGTCCTTGGTATGAAGTGGAGCATTGTTGTTCAAGTGCTTTCTGACCATTTGTAGAGCCTCTTTACGCTCCTGGAGCTGCTTCCTCATTGGGATTATTAACCTCCTTGTCTGGCTCAGTGTAGACGCTTCAAATGGCGTTCTAATTGCTTAGGGTAGTACTTGGAGAAATAGCCTCTGACATACTTGTTTGAGAGTTCCTCGCTGAGCTTCCAATGCCGTTTGAAATATACCTTCAGTACTTGGCCTGCCATACTCAACTGATTTTGCATAACAAGTTGCCGCAAGAGAACAGTAATTTCATCGTTGATCTGCTTATCCTTTTGCATGGGTCCCTGATTCTTCATGAATCTCACCTCCCTTCTGTTATGGGACGTTATCTCACAGTCCCTCACCTCTCTGTAATGCTTCAGAACACAAATAAGGACCCGTACTCACTCCTCAACGGAATGAATTACGAGTCCTTATTTTTTATGTACAGTTATTCGTCTTTCCAATTCAGTACGAATTCAATCAAATGTAATGCTTTCTTTTGGTCATCAATACTTCGATTCAACAGGCTATTAAGAATTTTCGTTAAAGTATCATTGAATGTGCCTTCTCGAATGGGTTGGATTAAATGGAAGAACTCTTCTAGGGATATCCCAAGCGCTCGTGTAACCTTTTCCAAGCTTTCAATAGTTACTTTATGCTCTGATCTTTCTATCTTTCCGATGTATGTAAAATGAAGCCCAGCTCGTTCAGCAAGTTCCTCTTGGCTCCAGCCCTTTTCTTTTCTTAAGCTTCTTATACGCACGCCGATAATGTCCATTAAGTTACTCATTAGATCACCTCTGAGGTAAACAATAGAACAGAGAGATCATGTCACCAAGATTGTATATGGGTTATAATATATAAAACATACCGTATATAGATTATTTGTGATATAACTAAATACAGTGGGTAATTGGGAGTATATTGTAATAACTTCCAGTCTATAGATAGGGGGTGGGCGCGTTAGGAATTCTAAAGATAAAATCATATATATTATGTCCCCCTGGAAAAATCTTGATTTTTCGCTCTCCCTATAGATTAAAAGGTAAGGTGGTAACCACATGATTAGTGCTGGATTAATTACAGGTATCGTCATAGTAGGGTTTATGCTGTTTAGCGATAAGGGGGTGGCTAGAAAGATCGGCTGGGGATGCCTGCTGTTCATACTATTGCTGATAGTGCTTGGTGCTGTAGCAATAGGCCTCTTGAACAGCATGTAACATTCAAGGTTCGTTTACTGCTATCTGCTACTATCCAATAAAAAATGGGGAGAGAATACAATGAACATGAAAAGAACTTTATCGGTGCTGGCAGTATCCGCCGTTATCTTCACAGCGACTCCTGTCTCACAAGCAGCTTCTAGCACGAAACAACAAGTCGTGTACTCAGCTAGCGCCAGCTTTATAAAGGAATACAATCTAGATAAAAGCGAGGTAGCCGCTCCGATTATTTACGATTTAAACAATGATGGCAAAGATGAAATCATCCTGTCTACCGCAAAGAATGAAATGATTGAATCTGATTTATACATAGGCATATACAGCATGGCAAACGGCAAGAAAATCACTGTAAGACACGACCAAGACACCAGCGGCATTCCACTGGAGATTCGCAGGATTAGGAATAAGACCTATAAGAACTGTATCGCGCTTATTTCACATGGTACAACGGGATTCGGAGCTTATGAGGTTGAGGTACTGTCATTGCTCAACAATAAACTAACTAAGGTCGCAGGTTTTGAGGCAGAGGGCGGCGGAGATGGCACAATAATAGTTGATCTTAATAAAGATGGGTATCAGGAGTTTAATGCATTGGAAGTGGATGCTGGAATAGGCGCTGATCGTTTAGGATATGGCGGTGCTGCCATTCCAATTACTTTCAGATGGGATGATACAAAGAAAAGATATGTTCAGTATGGTCCCGATGGAATTAGAGAAGATCAGCGGAAACCAGTCGGTACATTAACTAACAAACAGGCCTTAGACATTCTTACTAAGGCATATAGAGTGGAAATGTCCTTCGTAAATCCATTATCGCTAGTGAAGATTGAAGCGGATATGAAGCCCTATTTTAGTCATAACTTCATCTCGGAATTCCAAAGCTCACTCATCAAGTATTCTAAAGGTTATGTTCCTGAGTATATGGAGACGGATGACTTCTCTTCCTTATTTCCATCGTACAATACTAAAGAGAAGCTGACACTAAAGTTTAACTCAGATAAGACCATAGCTACTGCTTCGCAGGATGTTGAGTTTCAAGGTGAAGAAGGAGCTGTCTCTGCTTCTGCAATAACAACACTGGTGAAGACTAAGTATGGGTGGAGAATTGATGGTTTTAATTATGAATAAATACTGATAGGTTTGAAAAATATTTTCAGACAGTTTCCTGTCACTCAACACATTATGAACTAGTGATGGGGGAAGTTATGCCCGAGTTAAACATTAAGATAAGTTATAACAAGAAGTAGCTTTTGCTGCTATTATTATGGTTTTGATAATCATTTCGTTTTCCCTCATCGCAAGGACTTTCCGATGGTGAATAGACGGTTGAAGGCAACAACCGAAGGGAAGTAGGAACTGTTTAATAAAGAAAGCTAAGGAATTATGGGCACCTGAGAAGGTGCCTTTTTCTAATATAAGGAGGGGATTTACCAACAATTGTCGAATTTTAACATGGAGATCAAGCAAGGGAGAATTATAAGAACAGACACGTAATTTAAGGTCAGTGAGGTATATTGCAAAAATCGAGAGCTTCACTGGCTTAATGTTACACAGTATACTACGAGTCATGGTTATCTTTCGGAACTTAAAAGGTTTGTGAGAGTCTTGAAGGGTTAGGTTACATAAGTGTGGCAGCTGAAGAGGTAGGGTTACAGCTACCTCCTGTATATGAAGCTAGATTAGCAGAATTGCGGAGACAGGGATATCATGCTGATAGATAGGGTTACTAAGGATGGCGAATAACAGGCGAAATAGTGTTTTTTAGTACTTCGACACCAGTAAGCGAACGAGTATTCGCTGACATAAAGAGATCAGTCCTTATAATGTATAATGTTTCAAGTAGAGTGTTTTCTGAATGAAGTGATTTAGGTGGGAAATGTTCTTAAATACCTAAGAAGGAGTGAACGCCATGGCGGATAATACCTCGTCAAATAATGTGAACAAGGACATATTAGTCGGGAAACTAGGGTTAGAGCAGTACAGAAACACTAACATTTATAAAAAAAATGGAGTCTTTGTAATTTCCCCATCATCACAGAATTCATATGGTTGGTTTGATGTGAGGAAAGTTAATCTAGATAGATATGATAGTAATCGAGATAAAGGACATCTTATCGTACGTTTTCAAGATAAGCTATTATGGGCTGATCTCAATGATTTCATTACTAATACAATATCGGAAGAGAGGATAGTGTATACATCTAGTATTGGTATACACTGGAAATTCAATGTTATTGAACATATGGGGAGATATTCTGCGGTTAATAGAACAAGTAAACAAAGTCAAGAATTAACCCTCAAGGATGAAAAGGAACTGTCTACGATGCTTGAGTTGGAATGTCGTTAGAACTAGAGGACTAGAGTGGTTGTTAACTTATACCTATGCAGGGCTTATGTTCCTAATTGTCGAAATAGGACTACAGACATACCCCACTGTTTGATTAATGAGCAATATATCATGATAAGAGGGTGTCGAATTTGGTAAGATTAGAAGACATTAAAAAAGATGCGATAATAAATGGTCTATTACAAAATGAAACTGCGAAGATCATTGTAGCTGAGCTTGTTGGAACTGATGCACTTTCAGTTGTCTATAAATCAATGAGTGGGGCTCTTCAAGAACGAATGCTGTTTCGAAGTGATGAGACGAATTTATCATTAGCACAGGCAGGTCGTCCGTGGTCGTTCGAAGCTGATGCTGACGCCTTCAAACTAGCCGCTGAGGCTTATCGGATAAATGTAGCGCATTTATTCGATCCCATGATGGCAGTACATACATCTAATGTTGAACCGTTACCTCATCAAATTACAGCAGTCTATGAGTCAATGTTGCCCCGTCAACCGTTGAGATTCGTTCTTGCTGATGATCCTGGGGCAGGGAAAACGATTATGGCTGGCCTACTTATGCGTGAACTCATGATTCGAGCGGATGCCAAGCGTATTCTAATCATTGCACCAGGAAGCCTTGTTGAACAGTGGCAGGATGAGTTGTATGAGAAATTTGATCTAGAGTTTGAATTGTTCACACGAGAACTTGAAAGCGCCAGTCGATCAGGCAATCCATTCGAAGAACGTGACTTTCTGGTCGTTCGTCTTGACCAATTAAGTCGCAGCGAAGACCTCCAAGAGAAGTTAAAAGTCACGAATTGGGATCTTATCGTTGTGGATGAAGCTCATAAAATGTCGGCGAACTGGTACGGCCAAAAAGTGAATGAGACAAAGCGATTCAAATTGGGGAAACTCGCTGGTAGCATAACCAGGCATTTCCTGCTAATGACCGCAACACCCCACAACGGTAAAGAGGAAGATTTTCAGCTGTTTCTCTCATTGCTTGACTCGGATCGGTTTTATGGGAAATTCAGAGATGGGGTACAGCAGGTTGAGGTCGGCGATCTGATGCGTCGAATGGTTAAGGAAGAGTTATACAAATTTGATGGTACGAAACTTTTCCCTGAACGACGTGCAATTACAATCAATTATAGACTATCCGACATGGAAGCCGATCTATATGGTAAGGTTACGAATTACGTTAAAGAAGAAATGGATAAGGCTGATAAATTGGAAGACAAGAAACGTAAAGGTACTGTTGGCTTTGCGTTGACATCTCTACAGCGTCGGTTAGCCTCAAGCCCAGAAGCTATATACCAATCCCTTAAAAAGCGTAAAGAACGATTGGAACGCCGCATTGAAGAAATGAAAGTTCAGCAGCGGACTAGAGTCGGTTGGGATAATACTTATGAGGTACCCGATGACATTTATGAATCAGATGAAGAGATGGTAGATACACAATATGAGGAGTTTGAAGAAGAAGTTGTTTCTCAAGCTACTGCCGCGCGGACGATTCAGGAGCTAGAAAGAGAAATTCAATCGCTTAAGCAACTGGAACAGGTTGCAAGAGAGGTTGTTCAATCCAACCAGGATACGAAATGGTCACAGCTTTCAAATCTCCTGCTAGATGAACCAATGATGCGTGACACCTCGGGTAATCGGCGAAAGTTAATTATTTTTACGGAGCATCGTGATACGTTGAATTATTTGCATAATAAGATCAACGGATTGCTTGGTAACGCCAAAGCAGTTGTAACGATTCACGGCGGGGTGAAGCGAGATGATCGCAGAAAGGTACAGGAGCTGTTTAGACACGATCATGACACACTTGTGTTAATCGCGACAGATGCAGCTGGTGAGGGTGTCAACTTGCAAAATGCCAACCTAATGGTGAATTATGATCTCCCATGGAATCCGAACAGACTGGAGCAACGGTTTGGACGTATTCATCGTATAGGCCAAATGGAAGTATGTCACCTATGGAATATGGTCGCTTCAGAGACTCGTGAGGGAGATGTGTTTCAGCGGCTCCTGAATAAATTGGAAATAGAGCGTGCTGCTCTTGGCGGTCGTGTGTTTGATATACTGGGTAAGGTGTTTGAACATCGATCTCTCCGTGAATTACTAATAGATGCCATCCGCTATGGTGATCGGCCAGATGTTAAGGCTCAATTACAGCAGCAAGTAGAAGGAGCATTGAGCCCAGAACATCTTCGTGATATCTTAAAACGGAGTGCACTTTCTGAAGAAGTAATGACGCTTGAGCAAATGTATAAGGTGAAGGATGAAATGGAAAAAGCTGAAGCGAGGAGACTACAGCCTTATTTTATACGTGCCTTTTTTCGTGAGGCATTTCTACGTCTTGAGGGCGATTTGAAAGAACGTGAACAAGAGCGTTACGAAATATCTCATGTTCCCGCAGTAATTCGTGAACGCGATCGGCAAATCAGTGGACGAACACGTAATCGAAAGCCAGTTTTAACCAAATACGAACGGGTTTGCTTTGAAAAGCAATTGATTCGAGTGAAAGACAAGCGAGAGGCAGCATTGATTCATACGGGTCATCCTCTTATGCAAGCTGTAACGGACTTGATCTTGGAGCGGGAACGTGGGAAGCTAAAGCAAGGAACTGTTCTAATTGATGAGAGTGATGACGGAAATACGCCTACGATGCTCTTTATGGTAGAACATGCAGTCAAAGAAAATGATTTCGAAAATACTTCCCGCGAAGTATCTCGGAGGATTCAGTTTGTTTCAATTGATGAACAGGGGAATGCTACTTCAGCTGGTTACGCACCTCATTTGGATTTACGGAAAGCATCTATTGAGGAACGTAACTTAGTTTCTGATGTGCTTCATGGTCAATGGATTACAGGTGATTTAGAAGGGTTTGCATCCCGATTTGCGGCTGAATATATCGGTATGCCACATTACGAGGAAGTCAAACAACGTAGGGAGTTTGATGTTGAACGGACGCTAAAAGCAGTTCATGAACGTCTAATCGTGGAGATCAGTTACTGGCAAGATAGGTATTTGAAGCTTCAGGAAGATATCAATGCAGGGAAAAAGCCACGCATGCATCTTGAAAACGTCCGACGTACGATTGATGACTTAACGGCTCGTTTAGAACAACGTCATAAAGAGTTGGAAGCCAAGCGACATGTTGTATCGGCAACCCCTATTATCATTGGTGGTGCACTTGTTATTCCAGCAGGACTTCTAGCTCAAAGAAGAGGTCAGCAGTCCCCTGTTGATGCAGCAAGCCGTAGGCGAATAGAGTTATTGGCTATGCAGGCAGTTATGGATGCGGAGAGACGACTTGGACATGAGGTCATCGATGTATCTGCTGACAAGTGCGGATGGGATGTTACAGCTCGCGTTCCTTTTGGTGATGGTAGGTATGGCATAGACCGTCATATCGAAGTTAAAGGGCGCGCAAAAGGACAAGATACGATTACAGTGACTCGTAATGAAATGCTTTATGGGCTAAATCAAGGGGATAAGTTTATCCTAGCCATAGTGATCATCGATGGTGACACGGTAGACGGACCGTATTATATCAGAAACCCGTTCCAAGAGAGACCCGATTGGGCTGAGGTAAGCAAGAATCTAGACATTAGCCTGCTTTTAGAGAGGGCAGAACGAATAACTACTATATATAAATGAAGTGAGTGAGTAGCATATATGGCTAACATTAAAACACCAAAAAAACTGATTGAAGTAGCATTGCCGCTTGACGATATAAACGTTGAAGCAGCTCGTGAAAAATCCATAAGACATGGACATCCCTCAACCTTACACTTATGGTGGGCTAGACGACCACTTGCCGCAGCTCGTGCTGTGCTCTTTGCTCAGTTAGTTAATGATCCAGGATATGAGCGACATTTGGGAAGAGGAATGAACAAAGAGGCCGCTCAAAAAGAACGTGAACGATTGTTCGGTATTATTCGTAGACTCGTTAAATGGGAGAACATAAACAATGAAGAAGTATTAAATGAAGCAAGAGAAGAAATACGGAAAAGTTGGCGTGAAACCTGCGAATTGAATAAAGGCATTCCAGGGTTTGACCCCGATCAGCTCCCTGCATTCCATGATCCTTTTGCTGGAGGTGGGGCTATTCCACTTGAAGCTCAACGTCTGGGACTTGAATCTTATGCATCTGATCTTAATCCAGTTGCAGTTATGATCAATAAAGCAATGATTGAAATTCCTCCAAAATTCGCAGGGTTACCACCAGTTAACCCTGAATTGAGGCAAGGATTAATTCAGATGGCGGATGATTGGAAAGGTGCACGTGGTCTGGCAAAGGATATTCAATACTACGGGCAGCGGATGCGTGATGAAGCATATAAACGTATTGGTCATCTATATCCCGAAATGAATTTACCTGAAGAGTACGGTGGTGGCAAAGCTACTGTAATTGCTTGGTTATGGGCTAGAACGGTAAAAAGCCCAAACCCTGCTTACAGTAACATAGAAGTTCCATTGTTATCCTCATATTGGCTCTCTTCTAGAAGTGGTAAAGAGTCTTATGTAGAGCCCGTTATAGATGGTAATTTATATAGGTTTAGAGTAATTAAAGGAAAACCACGAGATTTAGATGCAGTGAAATCAGGAACTAAGGTTGGAAGAGGAGGGAACTTTGTATGTCTCCTATCTAATACTCCTATAAGTGTTAATTACATCCGTGAAGAAGGAAAGGCAGGACGTATAGGAAGTAAGTTAATTGCAGTTGTGACTGAGAGCAGAAATGGAAGAGTATATTTAGAGGCAACCCACGATCTTCAGGCATTAGCTAAGAGTGCACAGCCAAATTGGAGACCAGATGTCGAAATTAATTATAATCCTCGTGATATTCGCCCCCAACTTTACGGACTTTATAAATATTCTGATCTTTTTACAGATAGACAACTACTTGCACTTAACACATTCTCAGAATTAGTTCAGGAAGTTCGTCATCAAGTTTATTCGGATGCTCTTTCAGTTGGTATGAGCTCAGATCAAAAGGGATTACGTGACATGGGGGTAGGTGCACTTGCTTACGCGGAGGCTGTTTCTGTCTATTTGTCATTTGTAGTTGATAAATGTTCAGATTACTGGTCTTCATTGTGTAGTTGGCATTCGTCTGGTGAGAAGATGAGGAATACTTTTGGTAGACAAGCAATACCGATGGTGTGGGATTATGCAGAAGCAAACCCGTTCTCCGATTCAACTGGAAACTGGATGGCTATGGTTGATTGGGTATGGAAGAGTGTTTCAATACTACCATCGACTACTCACTCTTTTTCCAACCAAGCAGATGCCCAAAATCAGTCATATAGCTTAAACAAAGTAGTATCAACCGATCCTCCTTATTATGATAACATTGGTTACGCAGACCTATCGGATTATTTTTATACTTGGTTACGTAAATCCCTAAGAGATATTTTCCCGAGTATTTTTGCAACAGTGGCTGTACCTAAGTTAGAGGAGTTGGTTGCTACTCCCTATCGTCATGGCTCTAGAGAGAATGCAGAAGCCTTCTTCTTATCTGGTATGACACAAGTGATGCATAATATTGCGAATAATGCGCATCCAGCTTTCCCTGTAAGTATCTATTATGCTTTTAAACAATCCGAAACAGAGGAGGACGGTACTTCTTCTACTGGATGGATCACTTTTTTAGAGGCAGTAATTAAATCAGGGTTCTCAATAGTTGGTACATGGCCGATGAAAACAGAAATGTCAACTAGAATGATAGGTACAGATACCAATGCGTTAGCATCAAGTATTGTACTTGTATGCCGTCAGCGTTCTTCCGAAGCTGCATCTACATCACGTCGTTTATTCATACGTGAGCTTAATGATGCATTGCCTGAATCGTTGGAAGCAATGATCGGAGGTAAGAAAGAGAGTTCTCCTGTTGCTGCTGTGGATTTACAACAAGCTTCCATTGGTCCAGGGATGTCCGTATTTTCACAATATGTAGCGGTGTTAGAAGCGGATGGATCTTCGATGACAGTACGAACTGCTCTACAACTTATCAATCGGGTTGTGGATACTTATTTGAATGCATCGGATGGTGAATTGGATGCTGATACATTGTACTGCTTGAACTGGTTCGACCAGTACGGCTGGAATCAAGGGGATTACGGTCAAGCTGAGGTTCTGGCCACAGCCAAGGGAACGACCGTTGAAGGAATGAAAATAGCTGGTGTCTTGGAATCGGGACAAGGAAAAGTACGCTTGTTAAAATGGCAAGACTACTCAAGCGAATGGAGTCCCGAACAAGATAATCGCACTCCTGTATGGGAGGCGCTACATCAACTGATTCGTGCACTCCAACAACAAGGTGAACAAGCAACAGGTGCACTACTTGCTGGAATGCCAGCTCGTACAGACGCTGTGCGCAACCTTGCATACAGACTCTATACTTTATGTGAACGTAAAGGTTGGGCAGATGACGCACGTGCTTATAACGAGCTTATTGCAAGCTGGGATGCAATTGACGCAGTAGCTCACGAAATTGGTTATCATGGAGCACAGCTAGAATTATTTTAACTGAAGCACAGTTAAAGGAGAGGTCGGATATGAATATAAAACCTTGGCGAGAAATCGCCATACCACACCAAGATGTCTTACAAGGAACCTTCCAACAAGCTGAGTTCGCGGCTGATTTGAGTCGCGTACATTTAGGGACTGCCTCCCCTGAATATGGTGATCCTAAGCTCTTCTACTCTCGTACTTTCATCACCGAAGGTATGAAGCTGCTGCTTGACTCCGTCATGAAGCGATTGAGCGGACACGGGGGGGACCCTGTCATCCAGCTTCAGACAGCTTTCGGAGGTGGGAAGACGCACACCATGCTTGCTGTGTATCACTTGGCAAGCGGGAAAGCGCCAATAAGCGAACTGCAAGGGTTGGCCTCAATTTTAGATGCTACGGGTATCATGGACCTACCAAAAGCCCGAATTGTGGTACTGGATGGAAATGAGCTAGCACCAAACCAGACTCATTCCAGAGATGGATTTGTGATTCATACCATGTGGGGGGAACTTGCATGGCAGCTTGGACAAGAAGAAGCCTACAATATCGTAAAAGATGCCGATGTGAGTGGTACGTCTCCAGGAAAGATAGTGTTGGCTGAATTACTGAGCAAATACTCACCATGTGTCATTCTCATAGATGAGTTGGTGGCCTATTTGCGTCAGTTTGAAGAAGGTAGGACTTATGCAGGGGGGACTTTCGATTCCAACTTATCTTTCGTTCAAGCACTAACAGAAGCACTGAAGGCTGTTCCACGAGCTATGATGCTCGCTTCTCTTCCTGAGTCACATGCTGAACTCGGAGGTATTCGTGGGCAACAAGCTCTAGACGCGTTGGAAAAGTACTTCGGACGTGTTCAGGCACTTTGGAAGCCTGTTGCGACTGAAGAAGCATTTGAAATTGTAAGGCGCAGGTTATTCACTAACATTGCAGACTTTCAAGCTGTAGAAGAGGTTAGCCGCGCCTATTCTGAGCTTTATATACAGAACAGTGCAGAATTCCCTTCCGAGACGCAAGAAACGCGATATCTGGAGAGGATTAAGCAATCATATCCTATTCATCCTGAAGTTTTTGATCGTCTGTATGAAGATTGGTCTTCTCTTGATAAGTTTCAACGTACTCGTGGCGTTCTCAAGCTTATGGCTAAGGTTATTCATAAGCTCTGGACAGAAGGTAATGCATCACCAATGATTCAGTGTAGTGATCTACCGCTTAATGATCAAGATGTTCGTAATGAAATGGTGTACTATCTGCCACAAGGATGGGACCCCGTTCTTGAGCGCGATGTTGATGGGCATCGAGCAGAGACGGTCACAATAGATCGTGATTCCCGATTCGGTTCTTATCAAGCTGCGCGGCGGGTAGCTAGGACGATTTTCTTGGGTAGTGCACCTAGCGTTACGCTTCAATCCCAGCGAGGAATCGATCAAACCCGTATACTCCTTGGCTGTGTGCAACCTGGGCAAACTATTAGTGTATATAAAGATGTACTTAGACGTATGAGCGACGTTCTTCATTACTTGAACAATGTAAATAATCGGTTTTACTACGATACTCGCCCAAACCTACGCCGTGAGATGGAAGAGCGCAAGATGCGTTTTACGGATACGGATTCGGAAATTCGGACTCGTCTTGCTAAGGTACTGGATACACGACGGGAGTTTACAGGAGTTCACATTTTCACTCCTTCAGCTGATGTGCCTGACGATGAAGAGTTGCGATTGGTGGTTCTCCCCACAAATGGAGCATATAGTCGTTCAGAACATAATCAAGCGACAGTCATTGCTAACGATATCTTAACCAAGAGAGGAAGTCAGCCTCGCAGCCACCAGAACCGTCTTATTTTTTTAACGGCAGATTATGAAGCGATACAGCGTCTTCGAGAGAATATCCGCACCCTGCTATCGTGGCAGTCTATTGTGAGCGACATAAAGGATGACAGGCTTAATCTAGACCGTGTACAACAGAAACAGGCCGAGGAACAGCTCACACGTTCCCAAGACATTGTTACAAGATCTCTACGTGAAACATTCAAATGGCTTCTGGTACCTTATCAGGAAGCACTCCAAGGCCAAGGGGTAACGGAAGTGGCTTGGGAAGCTATGTCAATACAACCTAATGCTAGTGATACCATGGTGGAAATTGCAAACAAGCTTAAGGAAGACGGAGTGCTTATAACAACATGGGCTCCTATCCACCTGAATTCCATGCTTAAGACCTGGTTCTGGAAAGATGAATTAAATGATGCACAAGCTCTAGATGTCTGGAAGAAGACTTGCCAGTACTTATACTTACCTCGTCTGCATAATCAAAGTGTTTATCATCAAGCGATAGAGACAGGTGTTCAAAGTAAAGACTTCTTCGGCGTTGCATATGGTCGAGAAGGTGAAAATTATATAGGGTTTGCATTGGAACAAAACATAAGCATCATTCTAGATGGAACTACACTTTTAATTCATCCAACAATTGCTCAAGCTTATGATGCCGTTCAAAGGCGATTGAAAGCTCAGAGAGAGGCGGAGCAAGAAGAAGGGGAAATGCCACCTGGTGGAGGTTCC
>NZ_LN831198.1:3928511-3939751 GCF_001368795.1 Paenibacillus ihuae | reverse complement strand
AGAGGAATAATAATCAATCATTTATCCATTCATCTGAAGAGGTTAGGTTAGTGCCTAGCCTCTTTTATCATTCTTTGAGTTGATGAGATGTTCGCCATTCATATTGCAATGTATGTAGGAGGGGGTTATTTGCACTATCTTAAGTTCAAAAAAGAACAAACGGGTCCGTGTAATATTTGCGGCAAAATAGAGCGGCTAACTTGGGATCATGTCCCTCCAAAAGGTGGGCAACTATTTAACGATATAGAGCAAGAATCGATCCTTCAATATTTGGTTGGTAGTGAAAAGCGAAAGTATCAGTTTTCGCAGAATGGTGTTAAATATCGGACAATTTGCGGGGACTGTAACAATGCACTATTAGGTGCAAAATGTGACCCTGTCCTGAATGAACTAGCATCCGATGTGATGCTTATGATTAAAACAAGATTATTGCTACCGAATACAACCATGATGGTTCGAACGAAACCAGCACTAATCTGTAAAGCATTGCTTGGGCATATGCTTTCAGCAACTGGAGACTTTGGAGTTAGCAAGATTGATGAGGAATTTAGAGAATACGTTCTAGATGATTTAATGGTTATTCCAAAAGGTATCAAGATATTTTATTGGGTTTATCCATATATGAGTCTAAAGGTAATAAGAGATGTAGGGATGCCGCAATTTAGAGGCGATTGGGCTGACTTTAAAAGAGGGGATTTTGGCATCTTCAGTTTAATGAAGTATCCTCCAATTGGATATATGGCGGTTAACCTGGACTCTTATGAAGGATTGGACGAGTTAACACAGTACTGTGGAAACAGCACAGACGATGAGGTAGAGATACCTGTTAGGTTAAATGAAACAAAGCCTGAGTACTGGCCTGAAGCAGGGGATGATACCTTCCTAATGGGTGGGAATGGTTTAGGTACTGGAGTTTCTGCTAGACCTCGGAATTTTCGAAAGAATAGTATCCGATGACGGTAAAACTAATTGCAGATGCACGAACTTGAGTTCTCGTTTCTATTCTGGTACAATAAATTCAACAGCACAGGATTAGCCGATTTTTATACCGATGTGACTTTAACAGTCCTGTGACGTTGAAATATCCTCAAACGTTGCAAAGCCAGTATTCATGCGGGTTTGGCGGAACAGGCAGACGCACAGGACTTAAAATCCTGCGGTACGTGAGTACCGTACGGGTTCGACCCCCGTCCTCGGCACTACAGTGAAAACCTTGAGAAATCAAGGTTTTTTTGTGTTTAACGTAACAAAGGTGCAGTCCTTGCGGAGTGATGATATCCGAGGGGGCTGCTCTTTTTTCGTCCACCTTTGGCGCTACGCGAATAGCCCCCCCTCATATTGATAACTTAAAATCGATATGCCTATAATAAGCGGTATGAAGGGGGGGAGCAGACGATTCGCTATCTATACGAATTTATCCAGCATCAGGATGATCTGCCGATGAAGCTCTTCGTAAATTCCGTGCAGCATATTGATTTTCATTGGCATAAGGAAGTTGAGATCCTGTATGTTCTCCATGGCTCGGTCAACATGTATCTGGACCAGAAGCAATATACGCTCCAGGAAGATGATATTCTCGTGATCAACAGCATGTCGGTTCACAAGATTGAGCGGACCCATCAGGATAATGTATTGTTAACCCTGCAGTTCGGACCCGAGCTGCTGCATAATAATGTGTTCATCTCCTGCAACTCTGCCGGTCATTCCGGGCAGGACCCATCGCGGCTGCACAGCATCAAACACAATCTTGCGCAAATGGTATGGGAGATTAACAAGAAATCGCCGGGTTATCAAAGCTACACGATAGGCAGATTACAGATGTTATGCGGATGCCTGCTGAGATATTTTGCAGACGGGACGAATCCGGCGGTGGCAGAAGGAAGCAAGGATAACGATTATAAAAGACTGAACAGTGTCCTCACATACATTGACCGCCACTATAATGAGAAAATTACGCTGCAGGATATGGCGGACTCCGAGCATTTAAGCCTACATTATTTTTCCCACTTCTTCACGGACAAGATCGGAATCCCCTTTCAAAAGTATTTGACGCTTATCCGTCTGGAGAAGGCCCAGCTCCAGCTGGCAGAAAGCGATAAGACCATCTCCGAGATTGCCCTGGATTGCGGATTTGCTAACGTGAAGCTGTTCAACAAATATTTTAAGGAAAAGTACGGCTGCACCCCGGGTTCCTACCGGGAAGCTTCGCTCGCACCGGAACCGCACCGGCTGAATCTGAACCGCAAGCCCAAAACGTATGAGGAATCCTCAAGCGGAGATTATTATGAGATGGACACGATGAATGCCATAGGATCACTGTACCGCTATCTGGACGTCAAAACGGATGCCGATCAGTCCAGCGTTCCGCTGTCAGCTGCTCTAGCGGCTGCCCCCGCGCGGATTGAGGTTCGTACAGACCAGACAACGGCTAGCTATAAAAAGCACTGGAATATCACCACGACAGCCGGAAGAGCCGTAGAAGGACTGCGCGAGGATTGGCGGAAGCAGCTATCTGCTTTGAAGGGGAACATCCCGTTCCGGTATATCCGGTTTCACGGCATTTTTAATGATGAGATGATGGTATACAGTGAAAATGAAGACGGCACACCAGTGTATAACTGGTCTTATATAGACAAGCTGTATGATTTTCTTCTGGAGCAGGGAGTCCGGCCATTCGTTGAATTGAGCTTTATGCCGGGACAGCTGGCGAGGTCCAGAGAAACGTTGTTCTGGTGGAGAGGCAATATCAGCCCGCCGGCAGATCCTGCCAAGTGGGAAGCGCTGGTCCGGGCATTCATAAGACATTGTCTGAACCGTTACGGGGCGGATGAGGTGAAGCAGTGGTATTTTGAAGTGTGGAACGAGCCTGATCTGGCAGGGGTATGCTGGGCAGGGAGCAAAGAAGAATACTTTGCTTTTTACGAATCCACCGTTCATGCGATTAAATCGGTGCTGCCGGAGCTGAGAGCAGGCGGTCCCGCCATGGGGTACGGTTCGATCTGGAACGATACCTGGGCTGAGGATTTTTTAGCTTACTGCCGCTCGCGGGAAGTGCCGCTCGATTTCTTTTCGTTCCATATTTATTCGGAGTATCCCAAGCTAAAAACGGAAGAAGGCCGTTTGACCCGAATCATGCCCCCGGCATTTTTTAAAGAAAGCATTGAACGTGTGCGGCAAAAAATGAATGCGGCATCCTACAGTGAGGTTGAGCTTCACATAACCGAGTGGAATTTTTCACTGTATGACCGGAATCTGCTTCACGATACGATGTTCATGGCCCCGTTTGTCATCTACCAGACGATGAACACGCTCAGGGACGTGGAGGCGATGGCCTACTGGTCCTTTACCGATGTCTTTGAAGAAAGTGTCGTTCCCGCTTCTCCGTTCTATGGAGGCTTTGGCCTGATCAACCGCGACGGGCTGAAGAAACCCGCGTATTATGCGTTTGAGCTGATGCAAAAGCTGGGTGACGAGCTGCTGATGCAAGGGGATGGTTATGCCTTTACCCGGAAAAGCGACGGAAGCCTGCAATTTCTGTTCTATCACTACGTGCATGTGGATCAGCTGTTTGCGAGTGGAGACTGGTCAGAGCTGTCCGGTTCCACCCGTTATGATGTATTTGAGGAAAAAGGCAGCAAAGCCTTTGAAATCACGCTAAACCGGCTAACAGGACCCTATAAATGCACCAGCTATCAGCTGGACCGGGAGCATGGGTCGGTATTTGATGAGTGGATGACTATGGGAGCGCCAGATTTTTTATCGCAGGAGGAGATTCAGTATTTAAACAGCAGAAGCGGTCCGGTCATCCGGACAGAGCTTGTACAAGAGGAAAGCTGGCGCAAAGAAATTGTACTCCCGCCTCACGGGGTGCTGCTGCTCCAGCTCGAAAGGCAGTTTTAATTGAAAATATATCGTACAAACATCCCTTTTCTGCTGAAGGGGTGTTTTTTGTTGTTTATTTTGGATCGAAGCAGACAAGCTAGAACAAGAGGCAGGAAGTAGGCAAAATACGAACCCGGATCCGGCAAGTTACAACAAGAAAACGGTATCATTAAACACTATACTAGGGTTGTAGCAGATAAGAGAAAGACAGGGGGAATTTAGATGAAGCGTTTCATGAAGTGGATGACAGAATCGTTTGCACCTAGATTGGAGGCGTTTACAAATAATCTCTGGGTTGCATCCATTCAAGAAGCCATTATGGTGGCGATACCGATGATTTTTGTCGGCTCGATTATCACACTCATTTCAATCTTGAAGGATTTCATTCCGGGGATGCCGGATCTTACACCCATCACGACCTTTAGCTTCGGGTTATTGGGGTTGTTTATTGCTTTTTTAACGCCTTATACCGTCATGGAAAAAAGAGAGCGCCACAAAATCAAGCTGCTGGCGGGAATGAGCGGGGTATCCCTCTTCGTGATGCTGCTTAACCCGACCTTAAATGAAGACGGTACCATCCAGTTCATTCTGGAACGGTTTGGGCCTTCGGGGATGATTACGGCACTGCTGGTTGGTGTGTTTGTTGCTCTAGTCATGAATCTTTGCCAGAAATTCTCGTTCTTCAAAAAAGGCTCTTCCCTTCCGGAGTTTATTATGGACTGGTTCGATTTTCTCGTGCCGATAGCCCTGATCTTAACTACAGGATGGGTTTTGGTATATCCGCTTAACTTCGATATTTTTGCGCTGATTGTAAATGTGTTCGAGCCTATCAATGCCATGGGTCAAAGTCTGACCGGCTTTGTATTGTTCAACTTTATCGGCGTGGTGCTGTATTCCTTCGGCGTAAGCCCATGGGTGATGACTCCGATCTGGTACGCCATATGGATCCCTGCCATTGAACAGAATGCAGCCCTCGTTGCAGCCGGTCAGGATCCGGTCAATATCAATACGTTCGAAACCTTTTTCTCCGGCTGGCTGGGTATCGGCGGGATGGGTGCTACGCTGCCTTTAGTCGTCTGGTTCCTGCTGGCCCGGTCCAAAAAATTGAAGTCTGTCGGCAAAGCGACAATCCTTCCGTCCTTGTTCAATATTAATGAGCCCGTTGTGTACGGGGCACCGATTGCGTTCAATCCGCTGCTTATGGTTCCGATGTGGATTAACGGCCTGATCACGCCGATTCTCGTGTATATTGTCCTCGATATGGGGCTGGTCCGGATGCCGAGCCAAATCTTCCAGCTGTGGTATACCCCGATCGGGCTGTCTACCTACCTGATGAGCGGATTTAACGGACTCATTCTGCTGGCGGTGGTTCTGCTGATTGTGTTTGCGGTCTGGTTTCCGTTTTTCAAGCTGTATGATGCCCAGGAGCTGAAAAAGGAACAGGAAAACTAAACTGATAATAAAGGATGGAGCAGCATGAATAAATCACCCGATGAATTGTTGAAGGAATTGACGCTTACCGAAAAAGCTTCGCTATGCGCAGGTTTGAATATGTGGATGACAAAAGGAATCGAGCGGTTAAATATCCCGCCCGTTCATATGTATGACGGCACTAACGGTATCCGCAAGACGAACAGTAATGAAGAGATGGGCATCACAACGGAGAATGTTCCGGCGACGTGTTACCCGACAGGCTCTGCAATAGGCTCTTCCTGGAATACAGCGCTGCTGCATGAGGTAGGCGTGGCGCTTGGACGGGAGTCCAAAACAATGGAGGTAGAGCTGCTGCTCGGTCCGGGCGTTAATATGAAAAGAACACCGCTTGGCGGAAGAAATTTCGAATACTATTCGGAAGATCCCTGCCTGACGGGCGAGCTTGGCGCAGCCTTCATTAACGGTATCCAAAGCGAAGGCGTCGGAGCCTCGGTCAAGCACTTTGCAGGCAACAACCAGGAGTTCGAGAAAATGGTGACCAGCTCGGAAATCGATGAGCGGACGCTGCGTGAAATTTACCTGAGCGCCTTTGAACGGATCATAAAGAAATCCGATCCATGGACGGTCATGTGTTCCTATAACCTGCTGAATGGAACCTATACCAGCGAGAATGAGCATTTGTTAAATGATATTCTCAGAGAAGAGTGGGGTTACGAAGGCGTTGTCCTGTCGGACTGGACAGCTGTAAATGACCGGATACGCGGACTAAAGGCCGGACTTGACCTTGAAATGCCGGGCCCTGCCCATTACAATGCCAAAGCCATAGTAGAGGCAGTTCAGGAAGGGAAGCTTTCCGAAGAACAGCTGGACAAGAGTGTGGGCCGTATCCTGAAGCTGGTTGAACGGGTTACCGGAAACAAAGCTGCGGAAAAAGAGGATGCGGATTATCATACGCTGGCCCGTAAAGCGGCGGCCGAAAGCATCGTGCTGCTGAAGAACGATAACGCGATTCTCCCGCTGCGGCCGGAAACGGCTTCGTCGATTGCGGTAATCGGACGGTTTGCGAAGAAGCCGAGAATTCAGGGGGCCGGCAGTGCCAAGGTAACCCCTACAAGAGTCGATATCCCTTTGGAGGAAATCAAAGAGCTGGCAGGTACTCTGGCTACGGTGAGCTATACAGCCGGATACCCGGAAGATGATTCCGTGAATGAAGAGCTTATTAAGGAAAGTGTAACGCTGGCCAGAAACGCCGATGTGGCTGTACTGTTCGTAGGCCAGCCGGAATATGCCGAATCGGAAATGCATGATTTGAAGGGCATCGAGCTTCCGGAGCATCAGGTCAAGCTGATTCAGGCGGTTGCCGCTGTTCAGCCAAAATGTATCGTGATAACCAGCAGCGGCTCGGCGCTGGTCATGCGTCCATGGGTGCAGCATGTTCCTGCTGTCATCCATTCCTGGCTGTCGGGTCAAGGCATGGGCAGATCCATAGCAGAGGTATTGTTCGGTTACACGAATCCTTCAGGTAAACTGTCGGAGACCTTCCCTGTGAAGCTGGCGGATAATCCTTCGCATATGCGGATCCGCGGAGAGAACGGCAAGCTGTATTACCGCGAAGGCCTGTTCGTGGGTTATCGCTACTACGACCGTAAGGAGCTGGCGCCGCAATTCCCGTTCGGACACGGCTTGTCCTACACTTCATTTGCTTATACAGACCTGGAAGTGGTGCAGCACGGGACTTGCGTCAAAGTATCTTTTCAACTCACCAATACAGGCAAGCGCAGAGGGAAAGAAGTCGTTCAGCTGTACGTACACGATGAAGAGTGCAAGTGGACCCGGCCGGAGAAGGAGCTGAAGGCCTTTGCCAAGGTGGAGCTTGATCCGGGCGAACAACAGACGGTCGTCTTTGAGCTGGAGGAGAGAGATTTCTCGTACTTCAATACCAAGTACAACCGTTGGGCTGCAGACACAGGATATTTTCAGATTCTGCTGGGCAGCTCGTCCAAGGACATCCGGATCACGGGAAGATTGCACTGTGACTTCGGAAAAGAAGAAATCACGTTCCATAAATTCAGCCTTCTCAGCGAATGGGTGAGTGACCCCGCCGCAAAAGCCGTATTGGAGGAGTGCCTGAATGAAATGAATGAGCACGTTATAGATAAGGTATATCTTAATGAGGAGTTTGTGGGCTTCTGGGAGGACTTCCCGATGGTGAAGGTCTTCCAGATGTTCGGCCAGACCTGGATGAACGAACGTTCACCGGATGAGGTGATTCAGGAGCTTATTGAACGGGTTGAGCGGGTGCGGAATAATTAACTATATATTTATACTGAGAAGAACGACAATGCCCTTGTTTGGTGTGGTCGTTCTTTTTTTATTTTTTAAAGAAACAGGAAAAATGTCGGTGTTCGAATGCAAAGGAACAGTTTTTCAAGCAATTTTTTTAACACCGGCTTTCAGTTTAATACTCAGTATGGATCAACTATATATTAGGATTAATCATTGGATTGATAGAAGCGCTGCTATATACTTTCATTGTAAAATCAATGTCATTATATTAAGGGGCTGCAGCAATGAGAGAACTTAAGGGCAAGCATGTTGTTCTTCATGATAATGATCTGAAACGCAGGGAAGAAGCAAACCGGGGTTATTTAATGAAACTGACAAATGATAATCTTCTGTTTAACTATAAAGTGGAAGCAGGAAGATATGATGGCAGAGATATTCCGCAGGATGCACATGGAGGATGGGAGACGCCCGTCTGTCAGATCCGGGGACACTTTCTTGGACATTGGCTGTCTGCCGCAGCTATGCGGTTTCATGAAACCGGAGATCTGGAACTCAAGCTCAAAGCGGATCTCATCCTGGATGAGCTGGCAGAGTGCCAGAAGGATAACGGTGGACAATGGGCAGCGCCTATTCCGGAGAAATATTTACACTGGGTTGCTCAAGGTAAAGCGATATGGGCTCCGCAGTACAATATCCATAAGTTATTTATGGGACTTGTGGATATGTACCAATTCACCGGCAGTCAGAAGGCGCTCGAGATAGCCGATCGTTTCGCTGACTGGTTCGTGGAGTGGAGCAGTACCTTCACCAGGGAGAAATTCGATGACATTCTGGACATGGAGACAGGCGGAATGCTTGAAGCTTGGGCGGACCTGCTCCAGATTACAGGGAATGCTAAATACACGACCTTGCTGGAGCGTTATTACCGCAGCAGACTTTTCCGCCCGTTACTGGAAAACAAAGACCCTCTGACCAACATGCATGCCAACACCACCATTCCTGAAGTACTCGGCTGCGCCAGAGCTTATGAGGTTACCGGCGAGCAGAGATGGATGGACATTGTCACGGCTTACTGGAAATGTGCGGTCACAGAGCGGGGAACGCTGGCTACTGGCGGGAATACGGCTGGTGAAGTGTGGATGCCGAAGATGAAGATCAAAGCACGCCTCGGTGACAAGAATCAGGAACACTGCACGGTGTATAACATGATTCGGCTGGCAGAGTTTCTTTTCCGGCATACCTCCCATCCGGCCTATGCGCAGTATATCGAATATAATTTGTACAACGGAATTATGGCTCAAGCCTACTACCAAGAGTATCATCTGACCGGCAATAAGCATAATAATCCCGCCACCGGGCTGCTCACCTACTTCCTGCCGATGAAGGCAGGGCTGCGCAAAGATTGGAGTACAGAGACCGACAGCTTCTTCTGCTGCCACGGAACGATGGTACAAGCCAATGCAGCATTGAACAGAGGGATTTATTATCAGAATCAGAACGATGTCTATGTATGCCAGTATTTCAATTCTGAGCTGAACACGGAGCTGGGCGGAGAGAGCGTCCGGATTCAGCAATCGCAGGATTACATGAGCGGAAGCATGCTGAACTCTTCGAATACTGCGGGACACCAGGAATTGAATGAGATTACAGCTCTTCACGAGAATCTGCCTGATTATAAAAAGTATGATTTCGTAGTCCATACCGGCTCTGCCCAAGCGTTTGCCATCCATTTGCGCATACCGGACTGGATCATGTCGGAAGCCGTCATCTATGTGAACGATCAGCTTCACGGGAAATCTACGGATCACAATGCCTTCTATAGTATCATGCGGAATTGGAAGGATGGTGACCGGATCAGCATCATTCTGCCGGTCGGCATCCGTTTCATTCCTCTGCCGGACGACGAACTGACAGGAGCGTTTCGTTATGGTCCTGAAGTCCTGGCTGGTATTTGTGAGAATGAAAGAATTCTCTTTACACAAGATGATATTGCCTCTGAATTGATTATGGAGAATGAACGTGAGTGGGGCAGCTGGCGCTATTTCTTCAAGACGGCGAATCAGGATCCGGGAATTCAGCTGAGAAGAATCCGCGATATAGGTTATGAACCCTATCAAGTATATTTCACGGTAAAAAAAGCCTAGGCACATATTATTGAAAAAACCACACCCCTTAGAATAGACATTGGAAAAACCCCAGGGTAATCCTATGTAATTCTAGGGGGTGCATTTTTATGACAGCTAAGAAAGGTCAGAAGTCTAAACATTATCCTGAATCTGTGAAGGTAGCAGCTGATCGGCTGTTTATGGAGAAGGGAATGGTCTCCATCCTCTTTGGATATATCAACAAAAGCTCTGTAAATATCAATGGCTCTACTTCTGTGTTGCATTATAATCTATACGTGGCGCGCTTGACGTATCTGGAAATAAGATACATATGGAAGGTTAACTTAAAATGATGAAAGAAGACATAAAAAGAAAGGGTGGTTGTCTAGTGGAATATCATGTGGCAATTCAAGGTAGTGATCAAGCGCCGGGTACGGAGGCACAACCTTTCCGCACTATTTCCCGCGCTGCTGCTATAGCGGAGCCGGGAGATATCATAACCGTGCATAGCGGTGTTTACAGGGAATGGGTCAACCCGGCCAATGGAGGAACAGAGGAACAGAGGATTGTATACCAGTCTGCCGGGGATGGAGAAGTGGTTATTACGGGTGCTGAGCCTGTGGCTGATTGGAAAGACGAAGGGGACGGTGTCTGGAGGACGGAGGTGCCAAACAGTCTGTTTGTCATCCGCAACCCCTATCAGACTAAATTGTACGGTGATTGGTTGTTTGAAGGTGCGTTCGAGCCGCATCTGGGGGATGTGTATCTTGATGAAAAATCCCTATATGAATGTGATAGCGTTAAGAAATTGTACAATCCCCAGGTTTGGCCAGAGGCCAAATATGCGGAGAACTCTTTGATGCAATGGTACGCGGAAGTAAGCTCAACCACTACCACCATATGGGCGAACTTCGGAGGCAAGGACCCCCGCCAAGAGAATGTGGAAATCAATGTGCGCCCTTATTGCTTCTGGCCTGAGAAGACCGGCCGCAACTATATTACCGTCAGGGGCTTTACTCTCCGGCAGGCATCCCCCCAGTGGGCCCCACCAACTGCTTTGCAGGAAGGGCTTATCGGTCCCCATTGGAGTAAAGGCTGGATTATTGAGAATAACCTGATCAGCGAGTCCAAATGTACAGGTATCAGCCTAGGCAAAGATATAACTACCGGGCAGAACGAATACTCGGACAATCGCAGCAAAGGCGGAACGCAACGGGAGCAGGAAGTTATTTTCCGTGCATTGCGCAATAATTGGCATAAGGATCATATCGGAAGCCATATTGTCCGCAACAACGTCATTCATGATTGTGAACAGGCTGGTATCGTTGGACATTTAGGTGCTGCTTTTAGTCTGATCTACCAGAACCGCATTTATAATATTCACCACAAGCGTATCTTCCACGGCGCAGAAGTGGGGGGAATCAAACTGCATGCCGCACTGGATACCCAGATTTGCGGGAATGTCATCTATAGCTCCTACCGGGCACTTTGGCTGGATTGGCAAGCGCAAGGCACCCGCATCAGCCGAAATAT
>NZ_LN831198.1:3909790-3928485 GCF_001368795.1 Paenibacillus ihuae | reverse complement strand
GATCTATTTGTGGAGGTCTGCCACGGCCCTTATATGGTAGATCATAACCTGTTCCTATCGCCCATGAACTTCCGCAATATGGCCCAAGGCGGTGCGTTTGTTCACAATCTGTTTACCGGCAGATTTGTGGTGCGCTCCGAGCTTACCCGCTATACTCCCTACCATATGCCTCATGAGACAGCGGTTGCCGGGTACAGCAACATCACGGGCGGCGACGACAGGTATTTCAATAATATCTTTATAGGTGACGGCGATCCGGATAAAGAGCCGCAGCCTATGACCTTTTTCGAGCATCTTCCGCTCACTCCAAGAGAGAATATGGATTACGGCGGTGAAGCAGTGATGGACGGAGTACCGGATAACTCCCGCTGTTATCTTCATCCTGCCGGATTGGGCGGCTATAATGATTACCCAGATACTGCTAAAAAGCGTTGGTGGGATTATACCAAGGAAGAAATTGCGGCTTATAAGGAATCCGGAAATCCGTTTCAGCCTGATAAGATGACACTCCCCGTTACGGTGCAGGGCAATCTGTATTTAAAAGGCGCGGTGCCAAGTCATCATGAGTCCAATGCAAAGATCTATGACACTAACGGGATTGAAATCGTAATCGACCCGGCTACCTGCAGGGTACAAGTGCATGTTCATAGTCCTGAAATCATACGTGCTGCAGCTTCTACGGTAGTCACAACTGCTCTTCTAGGCAGAAGCCATCACGCCGAGATGTACTATGAGGAACCGGATGGATCTTCTTACCGTTTCGACCACGACTTCTTTCATAAGCTGCGCCCAGAAAGAAATGTAACACCTGGACCGTTTGAAATATTTGACAACAGTCCGGTAGAGATTGTTCTGTAAATATGAAAAATGCACAAACATGCCTACATGGTGGTTATTTAAAATAGGTTTAAATGTTTAAGCATAAACTACCATTCAGATGAATAATATATTAAAAAAACTCCTACAGTAGAAGTCTAGTTTGTCCTAAAACAAACCAGACTTCTATGAAGGAGTTTTTACTTTGAGAAATGGTCCGATTAGGTTAAATAAGTTTATGCAGGCGCGTAAACTCTTCCCGTAATATTGACTGGACCCGTTATGGTGATATCTCCTTGAAGATCCTCCGGGTTTGAGGCAAACACTTGAATGACATGGAAGCCTACAGATACATTCGCAAGAATGGAATGGAACGCTGTGGTCATTTCAATCATTCCATCTTCATCGGTTGAAATAGACTTTTGCTCAGCACTACTAACAACGACTCCATCCATAAGAATTTGAAGTAAGAGCTTTGGCTGTTCTGGCGGGGTAACAAAAACATTCGTCGCCTGCCAGCCAACTGAAGTAGTAAGTTCTGTGAAGTTGGTTGCAGTCGGAACGTTCATCCCAAATTCTAATATCAACTTTGGTGTTGCATTAAGTGGAACAATTACTCCATTGTCCAGGTTCGTCTGGACACTTCTGGCGAATTCAACTAAGGTATGTGCCATATTACACCTCCACAAATTTATTAAATATCATATGAATTATTTTATTTTATGCTTGTGGCAATGTCCCATTAACTGGAAATTATCCGGTTTACGAGGGAGGGAGAACATGAGAATCCTTTTTATAACTTCAGGCTATAGAGCCGTTTATTCCTTCTTTGAACGAAGTATTGTTGAAGCATTTCAGCATGCAGGTCACTACTGTGAACCTTTTGTATTGAGCAAGGATTTAAACGCACTCCAACAAAGGGAACAATCGTTACTGCCGGATCTAATTGTAGCAATGACCGGTCTGAAAATTCCCAAACCTATCCTAGAATTCATAAGACAAACAAACGTAAAGTCGGCCATCTGGCTGACCGAAGATCCTTATTATATGGATTTGACCCTTCCGCTCATCCCCTATTTTGACTACATCTTTACCATCGATCAGGCTGCAGCAGAACAATATATAAGAGCAGGACATCCTTGCGTTTATCATCTTCCGCTTGGTACAGATCCGGACCTATTTCATTCCACACCAGTTTCGGAGGAGTTTACAAGTGATATTTGTTTAGTAGGCGTGCCCTATACTAATCGGATTGAGCTGATTGAATGCTTGTCAAAGCAAACAGGCTATCACATTCAAATCGTTGGGAGAGGGTGGGGAAGGTATTGTAATGAATGGAACAAAAATGAAAAAGGGCATCTTCATTTTGTGAATGCCTGGGTAAAGCCCGAAACGGTAGTGAACTATTACAATGGCGCAAAAATCGTTCTAAATATTCATCGTCCTTCTGATGAGAAATACAATAAAAATCATATGGGCGTTATGGCTAAAAGTATCAACAACCGTACTTTTGATGTTGCAAGCTGTGAAGCTTTTCAGCTTATTGATGCTAAAGAAGGGCTGGTCAATCATTTTGAGGAAGGGAAAGAAATAATCTCTTTCCAAGATAAGAACGACTTCCTGGAGAAGCTTCATTATTATATTACACATGACGAAGAACGCAAACAAATTGCTGAACGAGCAAGAGAACGCGTTTTGACTTCACATACCTTTCAACACCGGATGGATGATCTGGTAAAGAAAGTTCAATCCGAAATATAAATTAAGTAGCCTACAGAACGTTTAACAGGATAGCTGTTAAGCGTTTTTTTAATGTACACATTACCAGTTATTAGTAAATATGGTTTCCTAACCTATTACCTTTTGGTGATCGGAACATACTATAGAAAGCAAGCAGCGCAAAGGAGGTCTTATATTGGCACAGGTGTCCATAATCATGACTAGTTACAATAAGCCCGGCTATATCGCGAAGTCCATTCAATCGATTTTAGATCAGACGTTTACAGATTTTGAACTCTTCCTGATGGATGATAACTCGAATGCGGAAACCATTACCGTCATTGAGCCATTTCTAAAGGATAAGAGAATTAAATTCTATCAGAGTACGATCCAAACCATGGACGAAAGAGTGGAGAAGGTCAGATATGCGGCCCTAATTAATGAAGCCTTGCTACGAGCGTCGGGGGAGTATATTTCATATGCAACCGATGATAACTGTTATAGAAGTACCAGACTTGCGCAAATGGTAGATTATTTAGAGCAGAGCCCGGGTGTGATGATTGTCTATTCTGCCTCACTGGTCAATTACCTGAATGAGAAGAATGAGATCACGAAACAACAAGTAAGACCGGCCAAGCGAGTGGTCCCGGTAGCCTCTTGCCAAATCGACCATTGTTCAGTCATGCATCGAAGCTCCATTCTTCCGGTCATCCAAGAAAAGTTCGGATCCTATTGGGACGAGAATCCTGAATTTTATAGAATCGGCGATGGCAGGTTCTTCTGGCGGCTGAATCATTTCTGGGATTTCTATCCGATTGAGGATGTTTTGGATGATAACTATATCACTGAATTGTCCATCCACCATCAGCTGCAGCAGCAGGAAAAAAGTCAATTTATCCAAATGCTGCCGCCGCAAAGAACATGCAAAGAGCTTAGAGAAGATCTGAGAGCCATGAAACAAGCAGCCAAAGCAAAAGAACAGCAGAGTCCATAACCTGAGGAGGGATCAAACGGAGTGTCTATCTATCTATCCAATTACTGGTCGCTTTACAGCGAATTCATCAACATGTTTAAGGATTTAAAATATAAAGATATACCGGTTGCGCTCATGACGAACTTCTATCAGCAAATTAACGACGAACTTAGAAGCGATATGGAACAGCAAGAGTTTGCGGTGAAATTGAACAATTCCAGTATTAAGAACCCAAATGAGATTCAACCTTTTTTTGAAAAGCGGATAGCTCCCTTTAAACGACCCTTTCAGGTGAATGCAAAGGGTAAGACACTGATTAATCTGGACTACACAAGAATTCCCGAGAAACGATTAAGTGATTATTTTAGCGCAGACCGCACGATCATTCTGTCCCGTTCCAGAGCGCCTGAATACTATGGGATTCCAAACGTATGGATTGGAGGCTTTAAGAGCGACACAAGTCTTGCGTCTGAAGAGTTAGTCCGAAGGGCAGCTTCCATTTTTGCTGAATACGAAGGTCATCCGGCTTTTGGCAATCCTTTTTTTAGCGAAACCTTCATGAAGCGGATTCCCGGTATAGTAGATGCCATAGAAACGGTTAGTAAGCTTTATGATCAAATCCCGATAGGTGCTGTATTGATAGGTACGACAGAAGATGTGGTCAGCCGATCCCTTGCGGTCATTGGAGGAATGAATGGAATCCCCAGCATTTGTTTGCAGCATGGAATTTTGATGGGGGAGGAAGCCTTTATCCCTGTTTTCTCAAGTCATGTTGCTGTTTATGGAGAATACGAAAAAACATGGTATGTGACAAGAGGGCTTGAGGATGAGCGAATTGCAGTGATCGGCCACCCCCGGTATGATGAAATCTTCACTTCTGAACGGCTATCCAATGATTCGTTTTATGAGGAATATGAGCTTGACCCCAATAAAATTACGTTACTACTTGCTACAGGGCCTCAATTAGATGGAAGTAAGGTGCAAACGTTAGTGACGGAGTTGGTTACTACTGAGACATTTCAAATAATCATAAAACCTCATCCTTGGGAGCTTTCCAAAAAACTGATTTCACTCTATACAGACCTGGAACTGAAATATAAATCTGTTCATGTTATCAAAGATAGAAAAGTAGATACACGTGATCTGATTTTGAATTCAGATGGTGTCATCGCTACGCTTTCTACCGTTGCATTGGAAGGTTTTTTATTTCATAAGCCCGTCTTTGTCTATTATTTCATTCATGCAAACCGTGAATACGATTATTATAATACCCTTCAGAATTATATTCAGAATGAGCCGGCAGAATTAATAAAAACAATCTCATTATATTATTCTAGTGACGAAGAGAAATTAAATTATGAAGAGGTGAAGAATAAGTTTTTGCTGCAATCCTATAAAGTAGAAGATTCCGGTAAAGAGCTTACAAATTTGATCAGCCAATTGATTAATATAAGGCCTGAATAAATAAAGAGGGGGGAGGCAAGGTATGTTCTTTAAGAATAAAAAAATCTTGGTTATCGGCGGAACCGGCACCATTGGAAAAAACATTGTGAAGCATATTTTGCCAGAGGAACCCGAGGTCATCCGGATTTTTAGCAGAGATGAGTATAAACAATTCGAGCTGCAAAATGAAGTGAAGCGAAATTCAAAGCTAAGCTACTGGATTGGTGATATCCGTGATTATGACCGTGTGTTAAGTGCGATGGAGGATATGGATTACGTGTTCCATACAGCAGCAATGAAGCATGTTTCTTTTTGTGAATATAACCCTTTTGAGGCTGTACTTACGAATATTATCGGTACGTATAACGTGATCCGGGCAGCGAAACAGCAAAATATAAAAAAAGTAGTGTTTACAAGTACAGATAAAGCCATTTCTCCGACCAACAATTATGGAGCCACAAAATTATCCGCGGAGAAGCTGATATCCTCTGCAGAATACTCGAAGGGCCGGGGAAAAACAGTGTTCTGTACCGTGCGGTTTGGGAATGTACTGGGCTCCCGGGGTTCGGTCATCCCGTTATTCGTTAAGCAAGTCAGAGAAGGCAAGGCTATCACTGTAACAGATCTATCCATTACAAGATTTATGATGACACTGGAGCAGGCGACGAAACTTACCATCCAATCCCTGCAAATATCGAAAGGCGGAGAAACCTTTATTCTGAAAATGCCTGTGATTAAGCTTAAGGACCTGGCAGAGATTGTTGCAGAAGAAACGCCGAAGAAATACGGGCTTGACCCGTCGCCGGTGGATATCGTTGAAATTGGCTTGAAGCCCGGTGAGAAAAGGTATGAAGAACTGATGACGTATGACGAATCCTTAAGTGCTTATGAATTACCCGATGTATATATTGTTCCTTCTCCGTTTGCCCCTGGTAAAACCTATAAGAAGGCAAGCAGACCGAAACCCGGTACCTATAGTTCTGAAGGTGAGATTCCTCTGACTAAGGAAGAAGTGCGGAAGTTAACCATGGAACAAAATCTAATCTAGCGGAGGTCTACTATGAACATACTCATAACCGGTGGGACTGGCTTTATTGGCCGATGGGTCGTAGGACGTTTGTTAAAGGATGGACAGAAGGTCTGGGTCATTGATAATTTGGCTAATTCATCACTGGATAATTTGAATGAGTATAAGGACAATGAACATCTGCAAATGGTCAAAATCATGGATTTGAAAGATCGGGAATCCTTAATAGAGCTTTTCCGGGAGACTACATTTGACCTTTGTTACCACCTCGCAGCCAGCATTAATGTTCAAGACAGTATCGATGATCCCGAAACTACGTTTAACAACGACACTATTGCTACCTTTTATTTACTGGAAGAATGCAGAAAGCAGCAGGTGAAAATGGTCTTCATGAGTACCTGCATGGTTTACGCCAGAGCAAGCGATGAACATGGAATTCACGAGCAATCCCCTATTAAACCCGCTTCCCCCTATGCCGGAGCCAAAATTGCTGCTGAAAATATGGTGTTATCCTATTTCTTCGCCTACGGTTTACCCGTTGTTGTCGTGAGACCGTTTAATACGTATGGTCCTTATCAGAAAACCGGCGGTGAAGGCGGAGTCGTGGCCATCTTCATTCATAATAAATTAAAAGGCGAACCCCTAAATATCTATGGAGACGGCACCCAATCACGGGATCTGCTATTTGTAGAGGATTGTGCTGATTTTGTGGTTGAAGCGGGTTACAGCGATCAGCTAAATGGAGAAATTGTTAATGCAGGTACAGGGAAAGATATTTCCATCAATCAATTAGCAGAGCTTATTTCAGCGGGCCAAGCACCTATTCAGCATATTCCTCATATTCATCCGCAAAGTGAGATCCAAAAGCTGCTGTGTAATTATCAAAAAGCTGAAAAAATCCTGTCCTGGACACCTAAGGTTACGATTGAAGAGGGGATTAAGCGGACAGAGAACTGGATACAATCAACCTTCCATAGAAAGGACCGGTCCAAATCATGAGCGGCAGCACATTAGCAATCCATGGAGGGACTCCCGTACGCAGTCACTATTTGCCATATGGAAAACAAGTCATCGATGAAGCGGATATTGAGTCGGTTGTTCAGGTGTTACAAAGTGATTTCATAACGACAGGTCCTGCCATTGAGCAATTTGAAGCTGAAATCGCAAGGTTCACAGGAGCGAAGTATGCGGTGGCCTTCACAAGCGGAACAGCAGCATTACATGGCGCCTGCTATGCAGCCGGAATTGGCGCGGGACATGAGGTTATTACCACACCAATGACCTTTGCCGCCTCAGCGAACTGTATATTATATCAAGGAGCAACACCGGTATTCGCCGACATTGATCCGTTAACGTATAATCTGGATCCCAAACGGGTCAAAGAAAAGATAACAGAACACACCAAAGCAATCATTCCAGTCCACTTTACAGGCCAGCCGGCTGAGCTCGATGAGATCCATACAATTGCCAGGGACAATAACTTAGTCGTGATTGAAGATGCGGCACATGCGCTTGGTGCACAATATAAGAGTAAAAGCATTGGCTCCATCAGCGATATGACGATGTTCAGCTTCCATCCTGTAAAGCATATAACAACGGGAGAAGGCGGAATGATCACGACGAACAACCCGCTGTATTATGAGAAGCTGCTGCAATTTCGGACACATGGAATTACAAGGGACCAAAGACGATTAACTGAAAATCATGGGCCCTGGTATTATGAAATGCAGTTTCTCGGGTTTAATTACAGGCTTACTGATATTCAAGCATCACTAGGCAGTTCACAGTTAAAAAAAATCGGGAGTTTTATAGAGAAGCGCAAGCAGCTTGCAGAATTCTATACAAAAGAACTCAGTTCCATAGAAGAAATCGTTCTCCCGCATCAGCTTTCATATATGGATTCGAGCTGGCATCTATATATTCTGAAGCTTCAGCTCTCAAAACTAACCGCTGGCAGGAAAGAGATATTCCAGGCACTGCATAAAGAAAATATCGGTGTAAATGTCCATTATATCCCGGTCTATCTTCATCCCTATTACGAAAGCTTAGGCTTTCAGAAGGGGATTTGTCCGGTCGCTGAAAGCTGTTATGAACAATTTATTACCCTCCCTTTATATGCGGGAATGGATGATCATGATGCGGCCGATGTTGTTGATGCTGTGAAGAAGGTGATAAGCCACTATTCTATTCATTCAAGAAGGGAGTGATCAAATTGGCAAAGGTGAAAGTTATTGCTGAGATTGCTAATGCCCATCTGGGTGACCCCGCCAGGCTGACAGAGTTGATAATTGCTGCTGCAGACAGCGGCGCAGACGGGGTGAAATTTCAGTGGTTTAAATACGACAGTATAGCTACACCGGACTTTATTCACTATCAGGTTTACACTGATTTATTTATCGATAAGACAGTATGGGCCGATGCTTTAAAACTCGCGAAAGGTCTGGGATTGGAAGTATGGGTGGATATATACGATGAATGGGGAGCCCAGGTATTAGCTGAGCTTGAAGGTCTAGTCGATGGCATGAAATTAGCAACTACAGTGATACAGTCCGATACATTGGTTCAAGCTTTGAAGAAGTTTGAAAAACCAATATTAATTGGTGTAGGTGGCTGGTTTGAAGAAGAAATTGATAAACAGCTATCCTACATTAAAGATAACTTTAAGGGTCCGATCATGTTGATGCATGGTTTTCAAGGGTACCCCACGCGGACAGAAGATTCAAATCTAAGTCGTCTCGCGTACTTCAAACAAAGATACCAGTTGGAGGTTGGATTTGCTGATCACGAAGATGCCGACAATCAAATGGCAATAGACCTGCCTGTCTATGCCTATCTATTGGGAGCAGGAATCATTGAGAAGCATATTACAATGAATCGTTCGGGTAAAGGGACTGATTATTATTCAGCATTAGAACCCAACGAATTTAAAGTGATGGTTGACAAGCTACGCAGAGCAGAGATTGTATTCGGCAGCCTGGAAATAAAAGAATCAGAAAGAAAGTATCTGGAGGATTCATCCTTAAAAATAGTTACCAGAAAGAGTATTAGCCCGGGTGAGATTATTACCAGTGACAAAATAATGTATAAACGGTCTTCCGTACCGAGTGCATTTATGGCACAAAACGCATCAGAACGATTTCCCCTTCTCTCAAAGTCAGGCATCCCTGTGAATACCCCGATTACTCCTGATATGGTAAAGGAACCCAAGGTTTGCATTGTAGTGATTTGCAGACTGAAATCAACAAGACTTCGGCAAAAGGCTCTGCTGCCTATAAATGGTGTTCCTTCAATTGAAAGATGTCTAATGAATTGTTTAGCAGTTCCTAATTGTGATCAAGTAGTCCTGGCAACTTCAGATCTTCCAGAGGATCAACCCCTTACGAATTTCACTTTAGGTAATAAGGTGCAAATAGTAACAGGAGATCCAATAGATGTTGCCAAAAGAATGCTAAAAGCAGCTGAAGAATCAAATGCAGATATTGTTGTTCGTGTCACAGGCGACGATCCTTGTATTTCACCAGAAATGCTTGCCTTTTTAATAGATCACCATATCAACAGTGGAGCTGATTTCACCCATGCAAAGAAATCTACGATGGGTACTGTTGGTGATGTAATTACAGTTGAAGCGCTTAGAAGATTATCGCAATTATTACAGCATTCAGAAAACCTCACCTATACAGAATATCTGTCGTTTTATTTCATGAATAATCCAACACTTTTCAAGGTGAATTCTATCGGTTTTCCTGATCCATGGGTTTTTCCGGATTGGAGATTAACACTGGATGAAGCTAAGGATTTAGAATTATTCGAGAGAATATTTAAAGCTTTAGATGTTGGCAAAAGGCCGCTTTACTTTGAAGAATTAAAGTCCTTTTTGCTGAGTAAACCGGAGTTGATGGATATTAACAGGGAAATCAAAGTGAAATGGCGGGATGATACGTCATTAATTGATAAGTTGAATGAAGCGACAAAATTCCTATAACAATGAAGACATGCGGGTGGTTGGGATGGATAACACTTCAAAACTTATGCTGGGTACGGCCCAATTAGGCGGAAAATACGGTATTGCTAATGTAGCAGGTATTCCGTCCATGCAAAAAAGCTGCGAATTAATTCAATATGCCGTTTCCTCAGGTATTGGATATTTGGACACAGCACCGGGATATGGTGATAGTGAGAAAATTATTGGGGATTGTTTGAATAAGTTTGATTTGAATAGCAGGCCTATTATTGTAACGAAGCTCTCCTCCATACAGGCCTTAGGGTTCCAAACAGAGAAGGAACGGAAAAACTTCATCTATTCTTCAATTAAGTCTTCTCTGGAAAATTTAAAACTTTCTGCTTTGGATACGTGTCTTTTACATGATCCTAGGGATATGAACTACCAGAATGGCGAGATAATTAAAGTTCTTCGTGAGCTGAAGGAAAGAGGGATGATCCATAGGATTGGAGTTTCGGTATATGATCTGCAAGATGTTGAAATGTTTTTAAGCTTAGATTGTTTTGACAGTATTCAAATACCCGTCAATTTGTTTGACCAAAGAATGACCGGGAATGGAATGCTTGAGAAGCTATCTGAAAAAGGAATAGAAGTATTTGCACGCAGTATCTATCTTCAAGGATTATTACTAATGGATCCAGCGAATCTTCCGGATCAGCTGAAACAAGCCAAGAAACCATTGGAATTATTAGCGAAATACAGCAAGGATACAGGCATATCGGTTAAGGAACTTGCCTTTCTGTTTGTAAGAGATCTTCCGGGTATATCAAGAATAATTATAGGGTGTGAAACGATCGACCAATTAAGGGAAAACCTCACGCTGATGGAACTCCCCCCTCTTAAAAAAGAGACGATTCAAGAGATTTGCCAATTATTTATTGATATTCCCATAAAGATTATGGACCCTAGGATGTGGAAATAAAATGGAGCTTACAATGAATGAACTGTTTAATTTAGCAGGCAAAACAGCGATAGTGACAGGTGGTGCGGGTTATTTAGGAAAAGCGGTATCCGAAGGTCTTGCTGAGGCCGGTGCTACTGTTTATATTGTAAGTTCAAATGAAATGAAATGTAGGGATTTGGCAGAAAAGATTGCAAAAAAAACGGCATCCAAGTGCTTTGGTAAATATATCGATATTCGAAAGGAAGCCTCCGTCAAAACCTGCTTTCACCAAATTTTTGAAGCTGCCGGGAGTATTGATATCTTAGTTAATAATGCTGCATTCAGCTCGCCGGGACCCCTAATCACAATGAGTGAAGAGGATTGGTTAGAAGGCATGGATGGAACGATTAATGGAACGTTTAGATGTACTAAAGCTGTATTACCCTACATGATGGATCAAAAAAGAGGGTCTATCATTAATATGTCTTCTATGTATGGTGTAGTCTCTCCAAACCCTGAGGTCTATGGTGATAGCGGGATGGATAACCCTGCTAATTACGGAGCAGGCAAAGCGGCGATTAATCAATTTACCCGTTATATTGCCTGCCACTACGGTAAACATGGGATCAGAGCCAATACAGTATCACCTGGCCCCTTTCCCAATCCATCTGTTCAAGCGAATACGAATTTTATTAAACGCCTTGAAGAGAAAAATCCGTTGGGCAGGATCGGTAAACCTGAAGATCTGAAAGGAATTATGGTCCTTCTTGCATCAGCTGCCTCGGCTTATATCACGGGTGAAAATATTTCTGTCGACGGTGGCTGGACAGCATGGTAACAGGATATCTGTACAAAATGAACATTATCTTTCGCGTCGATTCTTCCTATGAAATAGGTACGGGCCATGTGATGCGTTGTCTAACCCTTGCTAATGAGTTTAGAGACAGGAAGGCGAAGGTTTCGTTCATTTGCCGGGATTTACCGGGGAATCTGGCAAGCTATATTAGGGGGCAAGGTTATCCTGTATTTTTGCTGCCTTTCCGCAGTGAACGGGCTGAACCTTCCTGGTTGCGGGTGGACTACAAGACGGATGCAACGGAAACCTTGCCAATTCTTATTACCTCTTCCCCTGTGGATTGCCTGATTATTGACCATTACGGAATTGATCAACGCTGGGAGAAATTAATAGGAGCGAATGTAGCGAAAATTGTTGTAATTGATGATTTAGCCGACCGGCCGCATCATTGCAGCCTTGTACTGGACCAGAATAGTTCATCTGCCGGGGACCGTTATCAGGGTTTAGTCCCGGATAGCTGTGTGAAGTTAGTAGGGACCAGCTATGCCATCCTTCGGCCCGAATTTCGGTCAATGAAGAAGCAGGTGGCTGAGCGTGATGGAAGTATTAACAGAATTCTTGTGTTTTTTGGGGGTTACAGACCCTACCCATGAAACATTGAAAACCTTAAATGTACTAAGTCATTTCCAATATTCTAATTTACACCTCGATGTCGTAGTAGGTGAAATGAATACAGACAAGGATGTCATTGAACACATATGTAACGCTATGCCAAACGCATTTTTTCATTGCCAGATTGATTATATGGCCGAATTAATGCGGAAGGCTGACTTTGCCATCGGAGCAGGCGGAAGCTCCACCTGGGAGCGGTGTTATTTAGGATTACCTTCTCTTTCGATTATAACGGCAGATAACCAAAGGGGAATAACCAAACGGGTGCATGATCAGGGGGCTACTTGTTGCTTAGGTGACAGTGCTGAAGTTACGGCGAAAGAGATGGAGAATGGAATAAACACGATGCTTGCCAGCCCGTCACTGGTGAAAGGGATGTCTGAACAAGCTCTTCAGCTTATGGGAGAGGATAAATTCAATGAAGTCATAGACAGGATCATGGGAGGGGACAATGACATCCATTAACGATTACAGCCTGAGAAATTTAGGCCGGAATGAAATAGAGCTTGTATGGGAATGGCGTAATGCTGACCATATCCGCCTTTTTATGAATCATGATGATTTGATCCCGTTAGAGGAGCATTACCGCTGGTTAGAGGCTGTGGAGAAGGATGAAGGGAAGCTAGTTAAACTGTGTTTTTATCAGGAAAAGCCAGTTGGTTTCGTGAACTTCTCACACATTGATCCCAAGAACCAAACCTGTGACTGGGGCTTTTATATTGGAGATCAGTCTTGTCCCCGCGGGTCCGGGAAGGTCATGGGGATCTTAGCTTTGGATTACATTTTTAGAGAAAGACCTGTGAGGAAGGTATGTGCTCAAATCCTGGACTTCAACCGGAGGAGCCTATCCTATCACCACAAATTAGGCTTTGCTGAAGAAGGCAGGCTGGTAAAGCAGCTTCTGAAAAATAATCAATATATTGATGTGGTGTTAATGGGCCTGTTCAAGGAACAGTGGGAGAAGCAAAGTGAATTCCTAAAAGAGGAGGTTGCGAGAGCCAATGAAGGAAATAACAATCGGTAACAGACATATAGGCAACGGCCACCCTCCGTTTATCATAGCGGAAATGTCAGGGAATCATAATCAATCGCTTGACCGGGCACTGGGTATTGTTAAGGCGGCGGCAAAAGCAGGGGCACATGCGTTCAAAATTCAAACGTACACTCCTGAAACGATGACTCTTCAGATCCAGGACGGAGATTTCAGGATCGAATCGGGTGGACTCTGGACAGGAAAGTCTTTATTTGATCTATACAAAGAGGCATATACCCCCTGGGAATGGCATCAGCCGATTTTTGAATCCTGCAAGAAGCTAGGAATGATTCCGTTTAGTACACCGTTTGATGAAACTTCGCTTGAATTTTTAGAATCCCTTGGTGTTCCCTGCTACAAAATTGCCTCGTTCGAAAATAATGATATCCCTTTATTAAAAAAGGTCGCGTCCAAAGGAAAGCCGATGATTATTTCAACAGGCATGGCTTCGCTTGGCGAAATTGAAAATGTAGTCAACACCATTACCGCTGCGGGCTGCAAGGATTTCATTTTATTAAAATGCACGAGCAGTTATCCGGCTTCACCTGAAAACTCAAATCTGAATACGATCCCCTATTTAAGGGATGTATTTCATTGTCAGGTGGGGCTATCCGACCATACCTTGGGAATTGGGGCCGCTGTGGCAAGCGTAGCGCTTGGCAGCACAGTCATTGAAAAGCATTTCACCCTTAACCGTGAGGAAGGCGGCGTTGATGCTGCTTTTTCCCTGGAGCCTGAAGAATTTGCGGCACTCGTGAAAGAGACGGATACCGCCTGGAAGTCATTGGGCGGGGTTGCAATCGGTCCAACTAAGGAGGAAGAACATTCACTCCAATTCCGACGGTCCATTTATATTTCTAAGGATATCAAGGCTGGTGAAGTATTGACGACTGCGAATCTAAGGGTGATCCGTCCGGGCTTCGGTTTGGATCCGAAATATTATGATCTGCTTATCGGAAAGCAAATGAAAAGAGATCTGAAAGCGGGAACTCCATTAAGCTGGGAGCTGTTGTTGTAATTAGTGAAGAAGCCCTCTGATATGCCCCATTATCCATGTACAGGTGGATATTGGGGCTTTTTTCTGTGTACTGCCCTGATACATGTGGGATGTTAATTAACATTTACATTTCACTAGTTTGCATTTAAAGTATGATTACAGCATGAATTGCCCGGGATTATAGCTATTGTGTAATGTAATATTACATAATATAATCAATTTCTAAGAATGGGAGGAATGCTAATTGCAAAAAACGGAGGAAGTCTTACATGTTCCTGCCAGAGTAATGACGCAAGGCAGGCAAGTGATTTTCGGGATTTCCCTGATGGCACCGATCGCTATCTTTGGGACCTATGGTGTGGCGAATGAGCTCTCCAAAGGGCTGCTGCCCGCAGCATATTTGCTTGCTTTTCTGGTGATGCTCATTACGGCTTACAGCTATGGCAGAATGGTCAAGGTGTATCCGACCTCCGGTTCCGCATACGGCTATGTCCAGAAGTCTGTTCATCCGCTAGCGGGATTTCTGGTGGGCTGGATGCTGCTGCTGGACTATGCTTTTGTCCCGATGCTGTCCGTGTTGTTCCTGGGTCTGGCCCTGCACGAGATGCTGCCGGTAATTCCTGTGGTGGTATGGGTTGCACTGTTCATCGCATTAAGCACCTTCATTAATATCCGGGGCCTGCAAATGGCCATTAAGGTTAACCGGATCATGGTGGGTCTGCAGTTTGTACTCATCGCTATTTTCCTCGGAACATGTATTTATGCCCTTGTGTCCCCCTCTCCGGGCCATTCCTTACTCTCCTCAGCCCCATTCTGGAATCCAGACTTCTCCATGCTCAGCGTTATTGCCGGTACTGCGCTGGTCTGCCAATCCTTTCTCGGCTTTGATGCGGTGACGACGATTGCCGAGGAATCGGTTGAACCGGAGCGAACGATTCCCCGGACCCTGATCTTTGTGACGATACTGAACGGAGTGGTATTTATCCTGATCGCCTATTTCGGCGTGCTTGCCTATCAGGGCCGAAGCTTCATCAGCAGTGATACCGCAGCTGTGGAGCTGGTGGAATTCCTGGGCGGTCCGCTCTTCGAAACCTTGTTCATGCTGGTGACAGCTGCTTCTGTCTTTACGCTTATTGTGTCACAGCAGGCCGGAATCTCCCGTCTGCTGTTTGTCATGGGCAGGGACCGTGTGTTTCCGGAGAAGCTGTTCTGCTACACGCATCCGCGGTATGGCACACCGGTGGGCGGCATCGTCTTTATCGGTGTACTGACGGTAGCGGCCTGTATGATCTTTGATCTGGTTACCCTGGCCTCGCTGATTAATTTAGGGGCTTTTGTGGCTTTTGCATTTGTGAACCTGTGCGTGATTCTTCATTACTTTGTCAAAAGAAGGCTTCGTACGCCCAAGGCGGTGCTGCTCTATCTGCTTCTGCCCGTCACCGGAATTGGGAGCAATATTTGGCTGCTTACCAGTCTGAACCCTCAGGCTTTTCTGGTGGGAGGAATCTGGTTTGCCGCCGGGCTGCTGTATCTGACAATAAGAACCAAAGTATTCACCCAAATCCCTGATTGGGGCCTGTTCGATACCTCTTTATAGGAGGGAAAGAGACTTGCGTCCATTTCATTTCAAGAGAGGAAGGGAGTTAAATGATGCCTGTGATTGAGTCTGTAAAAGCGTCGGTCCATGGGACCAAAGCGGCAGTGAATCTGTATGCCATTCTCAGGAATCTGGAAGAATTATGCCGCCTGGACCCTGCTTCAATTGCCCTGATACAAGGCAAGCGGAATACCATCCGGTTCAAAATACGGGGCGGGCCTGCGGCGGACCTGGTCATTGCGGACGGGAACGTCTCTATGCAAGAACCGGCCGGGGCTTCATCCATCCTGCTGTATTTCCGATCTCCGGAGCATCTCAACAAGATGATTGAAGGGAAGGCGAATCCTATACCGCTGCGCGGATTGTCCCGGCTGGGATTCCTGACCACTGACTTCACGAAGCTGACCCAAAGGCTGGAATATTATTTGAGGCCGGACGAAGGGCTGCTGAAAGACGCTGACTATTTCGCCATCCATACCCGGCTACTGCTGAATACAGCAGCTTACGCCGTGGCCTGTATCGGGAATTATGATGAGACCGGGAGGCGGATTGCGGCGAGAATACCGGACGGTATCATTTCGATCTCTATTGAGGAGAGCGGACAGCAGGTGTTCCTGCACGCTTTGAAGGGCCGGCTTCAGGCGATGAAGAGCGCTCCGGCTGCTCCAAGTGCCTACATGGTATTTGATACCGTCCAGTCTGCGAATGATGTGCTTAGCGAAAATGCGGATGTTCATGAGCTGATAGTTACCGAGAGGCTGAAGCTTAAAGGAATGCTGCCGATGATTCAGCATATGAATGATATTTTGGCTAGAGTCCCGCAGTTTGTGTAATTCAGACCCGGATGAAATGAGGAATCGATAGATGGAGCCTAATAAATATACTAACAGCAGATTGCTATTCGAACGTGCGATGAAGGTCATTCCGGCAGGGGTCTATGGACATCTTGGGCCTGTTGAGGGCAGCATGATTCCGCCGAGCGCCTTTCCGTTCTTCGCCAGGGAAGCCAAGGGGGCTTATTTCTGGGATGTGGACGGCAACCGGTTCATTGATTATATGTGTGCTTACGGCCCCAACATCCTCGGCTACCGTGACGATGATGTGGACCAGGCGGCGAGAGCGCAGGGGGAGCTGGGGGATTGTGTGACCTTACCTTCGGTGAAAATGGTTGAATTCGCCGAGCTGCTGGTGGATACCGTACATAGTGCCGACTGGGCATTTTTCGCTAAAAATGGCGGGGATGTTACGAGCTTTGCGCTCATGATTGCACGTGCTGCTACAGGAAGGAACAAAGCGGTGCTTGTAAATAAAGGGTATCACGGTGTAGCTGCATGGACGAAGCTTGCGGGGAATTCCGGCGTTGCGCCCGAGGAGATTGCGAATAACCTCTATGTGGACTGGAACAATATCGGACAGCTGGAAGCGCTGATCAGCGCGTATCCGGGGCAAATCGCCTGCTTCATCGCCAGTCCGTATTTCCAGGGAAATTTTGTCGATAATCAGCTGCCGGAGCAGGAATATTGGCAAAAGGTGCGCTCACTTTGCACGAAACACGGCATTGTCCTGATCATTGACGATGTGCGCTGCGGCTTCCGGCTGGATCTGGCCGGCTCGGATCATCATTACGGCTTCGAGGCGGATCTGATCTGCTTCTGCAAGGCACTGGCCAATGGCTACAACGTCTCTGCCCTGTGCGGCAAGGATGAGCTGAAAAGTGCCGCTTCATCGGTATTCTATACAGGGAGCTACTGGTTCTCGGCTGTTCCCTTTGCGGCCGGGATCGCTACACTGAATAAGCTGAAGGCGATTCAGGCGCCTCAGCGGCTTCAGGAACTCGGCAGCAGGCTGACCAGCGGCCTGGCCGGTGTTGCCGCCGGGCATGGTATTGATCTGCGGATCAGCGGAGAGCTGCCGATGTGGTACATGCGGATTGCCAATGATCCGAGTCAGGTACTGCACCAGGAGTGGATCGCCGCCTGCGTTCAGCGTGGTGTCTTCTTTACCAACCACCATAACCACTTTATTAATGCGGCGCTGACAGAGGAAGACATCGCCTTTACGCTGGAAGTGGCCGATGATGCCTTCCGGGCCGTGAAGAAAATGCACCCGGAGCTGGAAGGCGTGTCTTCATAAAGTGTGAGCCCGATTGGGCGGTTATATCCAGGTTTGTTGACTATATGGATTGAAAAGGAGCGAATCGTCCGCCGTTGTCTTGGGATTTTACCCATAATAGCGATTAAAATCAGGGAATCGGGTGACAACAGTGGCCGGAAATCCAAACTTTCCCTGGAGTCATGACTAATACCAAAATAGAAATTCCCTGATTCATTCTATATAGCATTCTATGGAAATTATTTATTAGGGCGGATGCTTGTCGAGCTAAGTGGAATTTCTCCAATTATTTCTCAGTTCAAAACTGTTATTAGAACACTAGTGGGAAAAACTCCACTTAGAATTACCAGATTGGCCACCAGAAGGGCGATTGAACCGGATTAGGTGGAGGTTTTCCAACTGATTATTATTATTTTTAATAAATAATGGAATTAGGTGGAGAAAATCCACTAGACATGCATAAAAGCTAACATGAAAATTCATTTGAAACAATTTACTATTTATGGATAAAAAAGATGGAATTACTCTGGTGGAAAATGAAAAAAGCCCTAATGTAGAGAGTGTAGGCAGGTTACCCACATCTCTCCACAAAAGGAGCTCAACCATGGGTAACATATCGCAAAATTC
>NZ_LN831198.1:3906873-3908947 GCF_001368795.1 Paenibacillus ihuae | reverse complement strand
CTTGTTCTCTGCTTGATCTTTGCGTTCAGTTTTCTTCTGATTACAACCGGAATCCAGGTTGGGTTAGGGATGTTAATGACCAAGGAATATGTACCTGATATGACAAATGCATATGAAATTACTGCAACAGACAATGCCCGATCAAGAGTTGATTTTGGTATTCACCCATCCAGGTTTTCTGCGCAAAATATGATAGTGTGGCTAGTGTCCCTTGGAATTTCATCCGGAATTGTCTTTACCGTTCATAAATATGCTTTTAACAAATAAAAAGAGCAGAGCCTGCAGACATTGTCCGCAGGCTCTGCTCTTTATAGATCGGGACGGCATTATGCCGTCCTCGTAGTTATTTCTTGTCTCCGCTCTCGGCATGGAGCTTGGCGATCAGCTTGTCGCCCTCGACATCGAGGTTCGGCAGCACACGGTCCAGCCCTTTCGGCAGCCACCAGGCTTTGTCGCCGAACACGGCCATGACGGCCGGCACGAGCGTCATGCGGATGATGAAGGCATCGATCAGGATCCCGAAGGCCAGCGCGAAGCCGATCTGCTTGATCATCGCATCAGGGGCGAAGATAAAGCCGGCGAATACGGAGACCATGATTATGCCTGCGGCAAGCACAACTCGGCTGGCAAGATCGTAGCCGTGGACCACGCTCTCGTTGCCGTGGCGCCCGTGGACGTAAGCCTCACGCATGGAGCTTACCAGGAACACCTGGTAATCCATTGCCAGCCCGTAGAGAATACCGGTGACCAGAATCGGCATGAAGCTGAGCAGCGGTCCGCCGGTATCAAAACCGAACAGGGAGTGCAGCCAGCCCCACTGATAGACGGCGGTGGTCACACCGAAGGTAGCTAGAATGCTGAGAATAAAACCGACTGTCGCTTTGACCGGCACAATGATCGAACGGAATACGAGCAGCAGAATAATCAATGACAGAATGACAATGATGCCGGTATACACAGGGAATGCATCTGACAGCTTGGAGGACATATCGATATTAATAGCGGTAAAGCCGGTTACTCCAAGGGTAATATTGTTGTCTGATGCGAGGCTGTAGGCGGGATCGCGCAGCTCCTGCACCAGATCTCTTGTTTCTGTATCGGTTGGGCCTGTTTTTGGAATCAGGCTGATAATGGCGATATCTCCTGTTGCGTTGACGCCCAATGGGGACACCAGCGTGACATTATCATGCATCTGCAGCTCCTGAACCAGCTTGCCCAGTGTCTGCATGGAGATTTTATCGGACGGGTTGTTCGGCTGGGCGACCAGCAGCAGCGGTCCGTTGAACCCTTCGCCGAAGCCCTTGGAGATGATGTCATAGCTTTGGCGTGCTGGGGTATCCAGGTTAGCCGAGGCGCCGGAAGGAATGCCGAGCTCCATTTTCGTTACCGGAATTGCGGCTGTGCCAAGCACCAGAACCACCAGAACAATGATGATCCAGCGGTATTTCACTGTGAAGTTCGCCCAGCGGTGTGAGAATCCGTGATTGCCTTTGTTTCCGGAGGCGGATTTCTTCGAGCGGGCCTTGGCAGAGCAGATCCGCTCACCGACCAGACCCAGCAGCGCAGGCAGCAGGGTTAATGACAGCAGGACGGTGATAAGCACGGTGACAGCGGCAACAAGCGCCATGGTCGACAGGAAGCCGATGCCGATGACCAGCATGCCGCACAGGGCGATAATGACGGTCAGCCCGGCGAAAAATACGGCGCTGCCGGCGGTACCGACTGCCCGGCTAGCTGCTTCGCGCGCGCTTAAATTCTCATCCAGAATCAGCCTGCGCTGACGGTTTACGATGAACAGCGAGTAGTCGATGCCGACGGCCAGACCGATCATGACGGCGAGAATCGGCGTAATATCATTCATCTGAATTACACTTGAGAGGGCAAAGGCGCCTCCGACGCTGATGGCAACGCCGAGGAGCGCGGTGATCAGCGGCAGGCCGGCAGCAACTACCGAGCCCAGCGTAATGAACAGTACCACAGCAGCGACAACTACACCGACGGCTTCCGTCGATCCGATCGATGGCGTGCTCTTCAGGGAATCACTAGGAATAGCAGTGATGCCTGAGCCTGCCTG
>NZ_LN831198.1:3892169-3906847 GCF_001368795.1 Paenibacillus ihuae | reverse complement strand
AGCAGTGATGCCTGAGCCTGCCTGCTCGACTTCTGTCACGGCTTTGATGACGTTATCCGGCACTTCCGAAGGCAGGGACGTCTGCTGAACGGTGAACTGGAACTGGAACAGTGCGATGCTGCCGTCTGCGGACAGCATGACACCGGGAACCGGAACACCGTCAGCCAGCAGCGGGCCGTAAGGAGCTGCAGCAGCTTGGCCGGCAGCAGCCGTCTGCCCGGCCGCAGCCGAAGGATCAGCAGCAGCTTGGCCGGCAGCATCTGTCTGCCCGGCCGCAGCCGAAGGATCAGCACCGGCAGCCTGACCCGCAGCAGCGGCGGCCTCGGCGGCAAGCTTAGCAGGATTGATAATATACTCCATGCTGTAGACCTCATTGATAGACTTCTGGAGCAGGGCTACCCGTTCCGGCGTGTCCAGACGTTCTCCGTCCGGAGCAGTGAAGGCGACACTCGCCTGGCCACCGGCGGCAGCAGGGAGTTCATCGGCCAGCATATCCAGCACTTTTTGCGATTCAGTGCCTTCAATCTTCATTTCGGAGCTGGACTGGATGCCATTAATGCCGAGCAGGGCGCCTACAACGCCGAGAATGATGATCCAGGCGGCGAGGAAAACCCATGGTTTGGAATACGCCGATTTTCCCAATCGGTACAGAAATGTGGACATGTGATGGTTTCTCCTTTTTATCTCTGGTTTAGAAGCCTTTTCGTAAATAACCAAACATCGAATTCAAATAATGATCGAACGATATGGCACTGGAGCGTTCATCCTGTGCTTCTCCCGGCAGCAGTACATTGAGCCGACCGTCCATAATAGGAATGAACGCCCCATAGACGGCACCGGCAAGCAGGTGGGTATATCCGTCGGTGTAACGCCCGTGGGTGAACTGTTCCAGTACCTCCTGTGCGGCAATCTGTAAGCGGTGGAATACGCTGAGAATATAAGGCTCAAGCGTGGGATACTGATTCGCCAGCGACACAAACTGCCGCAGTTTATGCAGAAATGCAGAAGTGAACTGCAGCTTAAGGAGACAGTATAAGGCATCCAGCGGCATTGCGTCCGGAGGCAAGCCTGCCAACAGCATGTTCTGATCCTCTTTCGAAGCACTACTCATAAAGTACGCCGCTACCGCTTCTTCTTTGCACGAGAAGTAATTGGCAAAGGTCCGCCGGGAAACGCCTGCCTGCTGGACAATATCGTCAACGATGAAGCCGTCCATCCCCTGCACAAGGGCCAGTTCAAAGGCAGCCTCGGCCAAAGCATAAGTGGTAGCTTCCTTCTTTTTGTCGCGCAGTGTGAGCTTGGGATTCAAGTTTCATATCCCCTCCTTTCCTGGATTGATCAAAGACAACACCATAATACTATTCTCCATTAAAACATAATCTTGCCCAAAGTGCAAAATTGCCCAATGTGCAATTAGGTGACGAATTACGGCCATAAAGACGTTCTTCTGAATATAAGGTTGAAAGCGGCAATAGTTCCAAGCCGTGGTTGATCACTTCGTGCTTGCGAAGTTGAAAGACATATAGCACAATATCAAGATAAAGGGGCAATACAAATGAGGGAAGTATTAAGGCCTAAGAAACTGTGAAAGCGTTTTAGGAGAAGGATCCCGGATGGGCCGGCAGCAAGCCGTTTCGATATTCCATAGTGAAGATGAAGGGATGATGGGCAATTGAGTGAGAAAGACAATGAACAATTGAAGCTTCGGGGACGGGTACGTTTGCAAATACCGCCAGTACTAACTTCACCGGTGAAGCATGCGCTCCGGATACTCGCGAGAGATCTGCAGGCTGTTCTCGGCTCGAAGCCCGAAATGGTAACAGACAGACCCGAAACCGCACAGCTGCATATCCGCCTGGCTGAAGAACAAGACCGCTTAGAAGCGCGTCCGGAGGCGTTCTGTTTCCGTTTTGAAGGAAGCGCTTCCGAAAGAAAACTGAACATTGTCGGCAGTGATGAGCTGGGCATCGTCTACGGCATACTTGAGTTCAGCCGGCGATATTTGGGCATTCAGCCGTTCTGGTTCTGGATGGACCAGACGATTGTAAGGCAGGAGGAAATCGGTATCCGGTGCGAAGATTATGATGCTCCGCAGCCGAAGGTCCGCTACCGGGGCTGGTTCGTTAATGATGAAGTGTGCCTGATCGGCTGGAAGGAGCCTTATCCGCCAACTGGTGAAGTGTGGGAGCCGGTGTTTGAGGCGCTGCTGCGCTGCGGCGGAAACATGGTTATCCCCGGTACCGATTTGCCCAGAGACGGCATTCACTACAAGCTGGCATCTGAGATGGGCCTGTGGGTGACGCATCATCATGCCGAGCCGCTTGGAGCCGAGATGTTCCTGCGTGCCTACCCGGGCAAGCATGCCAGCTATCAAAGTGAGCCGGAGCTATTCGAAAATCTGTGGCTTGAAGCGATCGAGATGCAGAAGGACATGAACGTGCTGTGGGTGCTGTCATTCCGCGGCCAGGGAGACAAGCCGTTCTGGATCGAAGATCCTTCCTTCGACACCTCTGAGAAGCGCGGAGCCATGATCAGCAAGGTCATCCGCAGACAGTATGAGATGATCAGTGCGGCGGTTCCAAACCCGGTCTGCTGTGTAGCGCTATATGGCGAAATCTCAGAGCTGTATAAAGGCGGATACATAGATCTGCCCGACGGTGTGATTCAGGTATGGGCCGATAACGGCTACGGCCGGATGGTTTCACGCAGACATAATAACCTGAATCTGCGGATTCCTGCCTTGCCTGCTGGCGGTGACGGGGGCAAGCATGGCTTGTACTATCATGTGACCTTCCATGATTTGCAGGCGTCTAACCATTTGACGATGTTCCCGGGTTCGGCCGCATTCCTGAAGCAGGAGCTGGAAACAGCCTTTGCTGCGGGAACGGACGAATATGTGCTGGTCAATTGCGGGAATATCCGGCCTCATATCTATCCGCTGGATATTCTGCGGGAGCTGTGGACCGCAGGTGAAATCGATACAGATAAGCATTTGAGTGAATTCGTGAGCAGCTATTACGCATCCGGCCGAGAAGAGCTGGAGGAGCTGTACCGCAGCTACTCCGCCGCCGCTCTTCCTTATGGGCCGAATGCCGACGATCTGGCCGGTGACGAGTATTACCATCATCCGGCGAGGAGAATTATCGGCCACTGGCTGCAGCATAAGGAAGCTGAGCCGGACCCGGGTCTGATCTGGGCGGTAGGGGACGTACCTTTTGCAGAGCAGGTTAAGGGGTTTGAGACGCGGCTTGAGGCAGGCATCGGGAAGTGGCGGGCCTGGCTTGAACGCTGCGATGAAGTCATCATGAGACTTGAAGGGGAAGACAGCCGCAGAGCCGCCGACCAGCTCCGGTTCCACGGTGCGCTTCATTTGTCCGGCTGCGAAGGCTTCTACTGGCTGTGCCGTTCTTACGGGGAATATAGCCGTCAGCGCTATCCGCAGGCTTTTGTCTATGCCTCAGAATCCATGTGGAGGTACCAGGAGGGGCTTGATGCGCTGAGAGGTTCCGAGTACGGGAAATGGGACCGCTTCTACCGGGCGGACTGGCTGACGAACATCGAGAGCACGGTGCAGAACATGGATACGTTAAGACGGGTGCTGCGGATGAACGGTGACAGCCCCGATTTCTTCCTGTGGTACAAAGAATACCTGATGCCGGAGACCGAAAAGTATATTTATCTGGAAAATACGCACCGTAATCCTTTACCGGACGACGAGCTGGCCCGGCGGCTTCAAGCTTACTTCTTGGAATCGCAGGATATTGATGCACAATAAAATGATATAAAAAGAAGTACGGCCGCTTCCGGTAGTTTCACCGGGAATGGCCGTTTGCAGTTCTAGTCGTATTGATCCGCTTCTCAACACCGATTTTCTCGGTGGTGCAGAGTAAGCTGGATGCTGTGAATACTAGAGTTCAGGAATTGAGATGTATCAGAATCAGCTGGTGCAGGGGACTGCGAGCTAATGGTGTCTGGCAGCGCCAGCATTCCTAAGGAGGGGCTTAGAAGCCCCTCCTTTTTGCTAATGTAAGATGTGAATCCAACAACTCCCGGCACCTAAGGTGACCAGACGCATAACGCTTTTTCAGCCATAGTGTATATTCAGGTTATGGACATCTGTTTTTGAAACTTTCAAAATTTGATTCAAATCCTCCTTTTGAATTGGCGGCCATTATAGAATGAGGTTGCTGATAAACATTATCAATCAGGAGGGCAAACAGATGAACAACACTGAAATTAAGATTGCAAAAGATACGTATTGGGTAGGCAAAATCGACAACCGGGAGGTTCCCTTCCACCGTCTTATACTGAGCAAAGGTACCACCTATAATTCATACCTGCTGAAAACCGGCAAGCCGACTGTTATCGATACCGTGGATATGGAATTTGGCCGGGAATATGCGGACCAGATGGAAAAGCTGATCGATCCTTTGGACATTTCATTCATTGTGATTAACCATACCGAACCCGATCATTCCGGCGGACTTGCAGCACTGGCTTCCCGGGCGGCTAACGCCACGATTGTCTGCACAGAGATTGCTGTGCCGGAGCTTCAGGAAATGTACAAGCTTCATGCCCGCAACTTCCTGGTTGTGAAGGATGGAGATACGCTGGACATTGGCGGCAAGACGCTGCTGTTCAAAGAAACACCGTACCTTCATACCGCAGAGACGATGATCACTTATTGTGTGGAAGACAAAATCCTGTTCCCCTGCGATATATTCAGCACACATGTTGCTGTCGGGAAGCTGTTCAGCGATGAAGCCGGGTTCGACATTACAGAGGACTTCAAGGGTTACTACAATGCCATTATCCATCCGCACAGAAGATATGTAAGAACGCTGATTGAAGCCGTTAAGGATCTGGAAATCGAAATGATCGCCCCTTCGCACGGATTTATTATCCGGGAAGATGTCCGCAAATATATTGATTTGTACGCCGAGCTGAGCCGTGAGACGACACAGGGTAAAAAAGCAGCTATCGTGTACACAACACTCAAAAACAACACCAAAAAAATGGCCGGCATTCTGCAGAATACCCTGCAGGCAAACGGGATTGAAACAGCAGTCTGGGATGCGGACAAAAGCGGAATGTCAGAGATTCTGGACAGTATCGCCGCAGCGGATGCCGTCTTTATCGGCAGCTCGACCCGTTATGCAGACATGATCGGTAATCTGGAACCCCTGCTGAAAGAGCTGCAGCAGATGAATCTCGAAGGCAAGCTTGCAGCGGCATTTGGCTCTTACGGCTGGAGCGGTGAAGCCATTGAGGTGATTCAGGACTATTTGAACGGAACCAATATGACGGTACAAAGTACTTCCGAGGTAATCAAATCAACCGGAATGACGCATGTGGAATTCCCGATCCGGGTCCGGTTCTCGCCCAAAGATGCCGATAAGACGCAGCAAATTAAAAATGCCGCTGATTTTGTTTCCGATCTGCTGCTGAGCTCATTCTAAGGGGGAGTACTGATATGTCTAAACATTACGTCATTGTCGGAAGCGGAGTCGCGGCAGTTCATGCCGCCAAGGCGATCCGTGATCAGGATGCGGAGTCAGAGATCACTATCTTTGGCGAGGAGGAGCATCTGCCCTACAACCGGATCAAGCTGACCAAAGGTTTGTTCAGTGACCTGCACAGCGAGAAGGTGCTGATCAAGAAGGAGAAATGGTACCGGGACAACCGGATATCCCTTCAGACCTCGAGCCGTGTCATGTCCATCCATCCGGAGCGGCAGCAGGTGGAGACCGCAGACGGTAAGCTGACCTCATATCACAAGCTGCTGCTCTGCATGGGCGCGAGAAACCGGGCGCTGACGGTGGATGGGGCAGGACTGAAGAATGTCCACACGATCCGTGAGTTAGGGGATGCGGACGGGCTAAAAGCAAGTCTCATAAGCGGACAACGGATCGTTGTTATCGGCGGAGGGGTTCAGGGGCTGGAGACGGCCTGGGCACTGCATGAAGCCGGCTATCAAGTGATCATTGTAGAAGCAGCCCCGCGGCTGATGGCCAGACAGCTGGATGAAGCTTCCTCAGATCAGCTGCGTTTGACCCTGGAGCAGGCCGGAGTGCAGGTCAAACTTCATCGCGGAGTCACCTCAATTAATGGAACAGAGGCTGTTACAGGCGTGACCCTTGATGACATGGCGGCAATACCCTGCGAGCATGTGGTGTACTCCATAGGCATTGTTCCTAATACTGACCTGGTAAAAGAAACAGGGATCCGCACACGCTCCGGCGTGGTTGTGAACACCCATTTGGAGACAAGTGCTCCGCATATATACGCTGCAGGAGATCTTGCCGAACTGGACGGTCAGGTCGAAGGCTTATGGGGCGGAGCCATGGAGCAGGGGAAGGTTGCCGGAGGCAACATGGCGGCCATGCAGCCCGCTGCTTACCGCAAGTCCATACCGGTCACCTTGTTCAACGCTTTTGGCATTTCACTGTTCTCCATCGGCAATACGGATGAGAGTCAATGCGACCATTCTGCTTCGGCAGTAGTTAACGGCGTGTACACCAGAATATTTGTGAAGGACAGCGTATTAACCGGGGCCATCTCCTGGGAAGGTGCGGCAGCTTCATTAACCTATAAATCCGCAATTGAGCAGAATATAAGCCTCACAGGCATAGACTTGGCGAATCGCCCCCTCGGGGAAATCATGTCTGAAGTCGAGGCCAGATTACAGAACTAATTGAATAATTTGAAGGAGATGACTACTATGAAAAAATACATTTGTTTGCCGTGTGGCTATATTTACGATCCGGCGTTAGGCGATCCGGATGAGGATGTTGCATCAGGTACGGCTTTTGAGGATCTGCCCGAGGATTGGGTCTGTCCGGTCTGCGGCGAAGATACGACCCATTTTGCACCAGTACCAGATAAAGGGGCAGCTTCTTAAGAAGCTGTGCCTGCTTCAAGATCAGTAGAGATACCAGGAGGGATATGAATGTTGGAACATTCCTGCCAGAACGCTGGGGAGCCCTGTACCCGTAAAGTGCCTATCTTCGCATCGCTCAGCGATGGGGAGCTCTCGCGGATCAGCGCCATGATCAGACACCGGAAAGTAGGCAAAGGCCAGGCGCTAGTGCTTGAAGAGCAGCCAACAGACACCTTGTATATCATTCAGCAGGGACAGGTAAAGCTGTCAAAAATGACGCCTCAGGGAAAAGAACAAATCCTGCATGTGCTGACTAGCGGAGAATTTTTTGGCGAACTGAATATATTCAACAGCGAAGAGCTGAGCAATTTCAGTGCATATGCGCTGACCGATACAAGTATTTGCATGCTGACCAAAAATGATATGGAGCAGCTGATCTCGGAGAATCCGGATATTACAATCAAGCTGCTGAAGACCGTCTCCAAAAGGCTGGCCCATACCGAGAATCTTGCCCAGAGCCTCGCAACCAAGGACCCGGAAATCCGCATCGCCTATATGATTCTGGAGCTGAGTGACAAGTACGGCAAACCGCGCAGCAGCGGCATTCATATTAAGCTGCCTCTCTCCCGTGAGGAACTGGCCAGTTATGTGGGCGTTACGCGGGAAACGATCAGCCGTAAATTTGCCATCTTCGAGGATTTGGGCCTCATTGAGCTGGTAGGAAATAAGCAGCTGATTGTGAAGAACCGCCCATCCTTGGAGAAGTACATTGATTAAGCCATCGGCTGCACCAACGGGATTTTTCCCTTTGATTCTGCGATGACGAGCCGGATTGGTGAAATCAACGGGATTTTTCCCTTTGATTCTGCGATGACGCTCCGAATTGGTGAAATCAACGGGATTTTTCCCTTTGATTCTGCGATATCGTGCCGGATTGGCAACAGCAGACCGCAATCGACGAGTGGATGAAGAAAATTTCCCCCAGTTCGAAGCTGCGCCAATGGTTCGGCCACATGCCGGAACGGATCGGGGAATTCAGTGACCGCTATATCCGGGAACTGGAGGAGGAGCCGGAACGCGAAAGACTTGCTGCGAAGATTAATGAGCGGGCGCTGAAACAACAAGTTACGTTGGTGTATGCCGCCAAAGACTCCATACACAATCATGCTGCCGTACTATATAAATGGCTTCTTTCCCGTTACAAAGCACACGGGCCGCCCCTGGATCACCTTAGATCCGGGAAGCGGCCTGTGTGCTTTTTTCAATCTACTGCATATATCTGAATCCCTTCTGATGTCCATCCCCGATATAGAACACATTGTCGAATTCCGAGGATTGCAGCCCGCCGTCATCGTTCAGATAGTCCTTGGCAACCAATCTGCCTTTGATTTGGGCCAGGATATTGGTCATGCCTTTGAACTGCTCACGTTCGATAATATCAGACAGTGTACATTCAATGGAGATTGGACACTCCCGGATCACGGGAGCGTTAACGGATTGTGACTTTACATGCGTCAGATTTACGTTATCAAATTTGCCCAGGTCATAACCGGTAGTTGATCCGCAATAGCTGATGGCGTCCATCATCGACCGGTCCGGCACATTGATTACAAAATCACGGACCTCTTTAATCTGATGGATGGCATAACCCTTGCTGCTGAAGCCAAGGAAGTGCATCCTCCTGTAAACCTTACTCGCCATAGAATGGCATCTTTACAGAAAGCATAACGCAAGCGGGAAAGGAGGCTGGGTGACCAGACTCACAGAATTAGTGATTGTCCAGCTGCAGGGCCGGGCCGAAAAACTCATAATGAATTTGTTCTTCCTTCATTCCGAGTGCATGTAACTCACGGATCATGGCTTCCATAAAGGGCACCGGACCGCAAACATAGGCATCACCGGTAATGTCGACATAATTTTTGAGGGTTTCTCCTGTAATGACGCCGTCCGGGCCGCCGGAGAAGAAGGTTTTGGTCTTGACGTTGCTCATGGCTGCTGCATGCTTCTCCACATCCTGCGTGAAAGCGGCGAGCGCTTCGTTCCGTGCAGAGTGCAGGAAGACCGTCGGCCGGTCCGGCGTTACATTGGCAACGGTCTCGAACATACTTATCATCGGTGTAATGCCTACGCCGCCGGAGATGAACGCAACGGGTGTAGTTTTGGTGGCATCCAGCAAGAATTCACCGGCAGGGGCACTGACCTCAAGGGTGTCTCCTTCATTGACCTGATTGTGAAGATATACGGATACAACGCCATTCGGATCATTCGCTTCTTCACGTTTTACGGAGATACGGAATTCATCAGGCTTTGGAGCCTGGGAAAGGCTGTACTGCCGGATCATTGTATATTTTTCGCCTGGAATCAGCACACGTACAGAGATATACTGGCCTGCTTTATAATCCGGTACATTAGATCCGTCTGCAGGTTTCAGATAGAACGATGTAATATTTCCACTCTCCTGTACTTTGCGGGCAACAGTAAACGGTTTGAAGAAGTTCCAGCCGTTCTCCTGCTCGCGTGCTTCTTTATACATGCTGTCTTCGACACCGATAAAGGCATCAGCGATGACACCGTAGGCTTCTTCCCAGGCAGTAAGAATCTCATCCGTAGCCGCATCACCCAGCACTTCCTTAATCGCCTTCAGCAAAAATTCACCTACGATCGGGTAATGCTCCGGCTTGATGCCGAGACTGACATGCTTGTGTGCAATCTGGACTACCGCCGGCAGAATATTCTCAAGGTTATCGATGTGGACGGCCGCTGCGTATACCGCATTAGCGAGTGCCGCCTGCTGGCGGCCTTGTGCCTGGTTGGCATGGTTAAATACATTCAATAATTCAGGGTGGGCTTCGAACAAATTCCGGTAAAAGACAGAGGTAATTGTTGTTCCATGTTCTGCCAGGACTGGCGCTGTAGATTTGACAATGTCACGCGTTTGTTGTGATAAAATAATGTTCATCCCCTCTCAATTATTACAAAATTAATATATACCCATTTTAAATTAAAAGATATATTTAAAATACCACTTTAACAAATTGGACAATACTTATGATAGTATTTGTAATAAATATCACTTACTACACCTAGGGATCGGAGATAAATATGAGGCTGACGTTGTACACTGATTTTTCATTGCGGATTCTCATCTATCTTGGAGCGAAAAAGCGTGATGAGCTGTCAACTATACAGGATATTTCAAATGCTTATCAGATATCCAAAAATCATTTAATGAAGGTCTCGCACGAATTAGGAAAGGCGGGATACATAGAAACGGTAAGAGGAAGGAGGGGAGGTATACGTCTGGCTCTTGAACCCGGAGATATAAACATCGGGGAGGTCGTCCGGCGGATGGAAGACGACTTTTATCTTGTCGAATGCTTCAATCCTGCAGGCGGCAGCTGCCCGATCTCCCCGGTATGTGGTCTTAAAGGTGTGCTGGGCAGAGCCCTTCAAGCCTATCTGCAGGTGCTGGATGAATACACTCTGCAGGATTTGCTGGTCAACAAAGATGATTTGCGGGCCATTTTGCAGCAGCAGAACGAGGTCACGCTTCCTCAAACAGAAGACGTTCTTCCTCCCGGCTATGAATGGCGTTCAACACCAGCAGCGTATGGAACTGGTGAAGAACCTCAGGTGTGAGGCCTTCTTCTGAGAGCTGTGCTTTCACATCTTTTACGATGATCCGCAATAATTCATGGCTGAGAATCCGCGTCTCCCAGTACTCAATTAAATGATCGGCGGCCTGTCGCGCCACTTCAAATTCCCCCGCTTCCAGCAGCTCCTCCACTTCTTCGGTTTTGGCTACAGCACCGGACAGCCCGCTCTGATGAATGGCATGTTGGGCGTGAAGCTGGCGTAGTGATGGTCCTGGCATGAGGCTTCATCCTCGCGTTTTTTTGAAAATATAAGAATATATTTGTTTTACCTGATAAAGAATCCCTCTATTTCTCGCGGAAATGGGACCGTCCTCTAAAAAAGACGGCAAAGCCATTTCCACTTGTCAGTAACAGAAAGGGAAGGATGAGTATGGCCCAGGCACCATGCTGGTTAGGGATATACTTCCTCATCGAATTATTGACCTCCTATCAGGAAAATTATAGGGTATTACGGGTACTAATTCCCTAACTATACGGCTTTTTGCTGGAGGAACAGGGTGATTTGAAGCACAAAGTAAGCGCAAATAACGAAGGGGGATTTACTCGGATCTTTCGTGTTTTATAGTACATTTACCGCTTAAACAGCGGAGAGAACGGAACGATTGTGGAAAAGCGTTAGCGGTCGCCTTGCTCTCCGGATATTTACCGCTAAGGAAAATAAATAAAATCTGGAGAGCACAGCGATTGGAACAACGGTTCGTTCGTGGAGCCCGTCAATCAAGCTCTAAAAACAAGGGCCACCGCCTGAGCTCAGGAGCGGCTTCTCTCCTGGAGGCTGCGCTCAGGCTGAGAGCCTGATTCTATCTGCTGCATATATTCCCGGGGGGACATGCCGGTGACCTTCTTGAACACCTTGCTGAAATAGAAGGCGCTCTCGTAGCCCAATCTTTGCGAGATTTCATAAATCCGGCCCTCGCCGCGCAGCATCATTTCTTTGGCAGCCGTAATTTTGGTCTCGGTGATATATTCCACATAATTGACCTTGGCGATTTTGGAGAACAGATGGCTCAGGTAGTTGGGGCTGAAGTTGAAGACATCGGCTACCTGATTGAGCGAGAGCTTGGTGCCGAGGTTCCGTTTGATGTACTCCTGGACATTTTTGACGATCTGCTCCTTGTAGCTTTGTCTTCTGGTGGAGAGGATGGCGGAGCAGCCGTCACGGAACGTGATCAGCCAGCCTGCGATCTCCTCAATCGTATGCATCTGGTAGATGGCGCGGTAGCCCTCCGGTTCATGCTCAAAAATATGCTCTACAATCTCTTCCCCGTCCGCAAGCAGGGAGGTAGCCATATAAAGAATATTGCAGGCGGCGTCGGTGGCGGGAACCAGCAGGTCGGAGCGGCCGTCGAAGATCTCGATCATCTTCGAGATAATGGCGTATAGCGCCTGAGTGTCCATTTCTTCAAACGCACGGCGGATCTCGCTGCGTGATTCGGAGAAATCGAACAGGGGATAATCCTGTTCCAGCGGCTCCCCTTCGGCGAAGAATACGAACGACTGTGCTTTCACCGCTGCCGGCAGTGCTTTGCGGGCCGCGAGATAGCTCTCCCGCAGCAGATAAGGGTCCTCGACGGCAAAGCCAATCGCACCGATAATCGTTACATTGAAATAGTTGTGGAGGACGGAGGCCATATCGGCCAGCAGCTTCTGGGTGTCCGGCATCCACCCCATCGGATCGGTTCCGCAGACAGGCAGGGCAACGGCAAAGTTGCGCAGATCCAGGCTCGTAACATAGCAGGTCCTGGTGGATGTAAGGGTATCCTTGGCCATTTGGACGGTGCTTGAGCAGAGGGCTACCAGCTTATCCCCGCGCGGCGGGACACTGTCCGGGCCCAGAATACGGCAGGTACAGACCAGATAGGCAGGGCCGCTGAGGTCAAGGTCCAAATCCTCTTTTTGCAGCAGATACTGGTTTTTATTCTCGAACAGGTTATTGAACAGCCGGATGAAGAACTTATCACGCTGGGCCTGCAGATTGCCGCGGTGGACGAGCTTCGGATAGCTTTCCAGCGTCTGATAAGCCTCCAGCAGCGTAATGGCCCGCTGAATAGATGCGGCCAGTGTGTCCGGCGTCAGCTCCAGCTTCACCAGATAATCGGTGGCCTGGACTCCGATGGCTGCCCGTGCATATTCAAAATCTTCGTAGCTGGTCAGGATGATGAACAGCGGAAGCCGGCCGTACTTTTTGCGTACCGAATCTGCAACGGCAAGGCCGCTCTTAACCGGCATTTTAATATCGCTGATCACTATATCCGGGCGGAGGCTGTCAATCATTTCTTCCTCCTGAGCCCCGTTATGCGCGATTCCAACGATCTCTATGTTATACTGCTCCCATTTCAGCATGGACTGCAAGCCGATACAGACGAGCGCTTCGTCATCGGCAATCAGCAATTTGATCAAGCTCATCACTTCCTCACTCTGGATTCCGGGTTATTCCTTCAGCAGGAACGGCAGCAGAATCTTCATTTGTGTATACTGCCCCGGTTCACTCTCGATCGAAAGGCCGTAAGGCTCCCCAAACGCGAGATGCAGGCGTTCATTGACACTGCGGAGCCCGACATTTTCGAACAGCCCTGTGGAGCCCTCCTCCCGCTCGGACAGGATCTTCGCGATCTGCTCCTCTTGCATACCGACACCGTTATCTTCAATGGTGACCAGAATATCGGCGAAGCCGCTTTTTTGCACCGTGATCATGATATCTCCTCTGCCCTTGGGCTCGATCCCATGAAAAATGGCGTTCTCCACGAGCGGCTGGAGGGTGAAGCGGGGAATCAGGCCTGACAGCAGCACCTCGTCTGAAATTGTCTGCTCCAAAGAGACAGTACCGCCATAGCGGTATTTCTGGATCAGAAAATAATCCTCCAGCAGCTTCAATTCGTCCTTCAGCGGCAGCAGCCGCCGGTTGTCCTTGGCAATACTGCGCAGCAGCCTGGACAGGGCAGTGGTCATTTCAGCAATGCCGGTCGCATTCTGAATCGTCGCCATCCATTTGATTGAATTCAGCGTATTGTAGAGGAAATGCGGGTTGATCTGGTTTTGCAGCATCCGGTATTCCAGCTCCTGCTTCTGCTTCTCGTCAGCCAGCCGGCTGTCCATTAATGCGGTAATGTCCTGGGACAGGCGGTTGATCCCTCTGCCGACATCTCCGAGTTCACTGTTCCATTCGATATTCCGGTCGAGCAGGAAGTTGCCCTGGGCGATTTTGTCGATCCGCTTCTTTAATTTCTCCACAGGGAGACTGATCGTCCGGGTCAGATACACGGTAATAATGCCGCTGAGCACAAGAACCATGAAACATACGCCCAGCATAATCGGAATCCAGATGCTTGCCTTGGGGGCGAACTGGCTGCCGGACAGGGTCTGGGACAGCACCACTCCGCTGCGTACCGGATAAGACACGGCGATGGTCTGCTCCCCGTCTTCCAGCCGGAGGGTGGACAGCTTGGTTTGCGGCCCGACAGGCTCATCATCCGTGTAAGGAACCGGTTCATAGGGCGCTCCGATGTCCTGCACCTTGTCGCCAATGAGCTGATAATGGTTGTCCCCCAGCGTCAGCAGCAGCCGCGAATCCTCAGGGAGGGAGTAGCCTCTCAGCTTGTCGGTGATGACGGACGTATTGACGAGCAGATAGACCGTTCCAATCCGTGCTGCCCTCTCTCCGTAGACCGGTAGAATATATGGAATTCCAACCGAGGTGGAGAGCGGGTCCTTAATGACCTGATCGTATTCTTTTACAGCCTCATTATTGTTCAGTCCGGTAATCTGTCCGATATTATGGATAGTGAGCGGGACCGATGTGCTGACGGAATTGTCCACCTGCAGGAACTTTCCCTTATTGTCTGTAACTATCAGGCGGCGGACATAGCTGTTGGAGCGGTTGATCCGGAAATCCTCCTGCATGGAGTTGAAGACATTAAGTGCGTCTCTGGCTTTGGCCTGCGGTGAGCCAAAATAGTCGGTAAGCAAGGTATTGGTCGCCGAATTGGTGCTGCTGGTCATCGCGAGTGCGGACAGATTCAGCAAATCCTGTTCTATAATATGGGAGACGAGCTGGAGATTAAACTCCGTTGCCTGGATGGTCGTTTTCCGCTGATAATAGGAAATTAGCTCATAGCTGAAAAATGACAGGAGTGCGGCGATCA
>NZ_LN831198.1:3885771-3892143 GCF_001368795.1 Paenibacillus ihuae | reverse complement strand
TGATAATAGGAAATTAGCTCATAGCTGAAAAATGACAGGAGTGCGGCGATCAGCAGCGCAAAAATGGTCATAATCAGAATAATGCGGCTTTTTATTGTAGATCTTCTTCTCGTGATGATTCTCTCCTTTGGCCGGACAAGAAATATAATGAAGCGGTTACATAAACACCATAGCATATTCCTTTAACGCAAAATAGGGGGGGAGGCAGGAACGGAGGATTTTACAGGTTTTAGATAGAAAATTTCAGGTTTAACGCGGAGCAAGACGAAAAAGAACATAAAAGTGAATGATCTGCGGTTGAAAATGCATGCCATTCTGGACGGGAACCCGCTAGAATTTGACTTAGCAACAGAAGATGATTCATAGTCAACAAAACAAGCAGAAAAGGGGATATTTAAATGAATCACAAAAAATTATACGGCATGACCTTCGCTACAATGCTCTCGTTGAGCGTACTGGCCGGGTGCTCCGGCAACAACAATGATGCTAATAATGCTGCTGCCACAACGGCTCCTTCTACTGGAAGTAATGCAAGCGCTTCCGCCGAGCCGGGCCAGGATCCTGTTACTTTGAAATGGGCGCTGTGGGACTGGGAAGCCACCGCATACTACAAGCCGCTGATCGAAGCCTATCAAAAAGAGCATCCGAATGTCACGATCGAATACGTCGATCTTGGTTCTACTGACTATATGACCATGCTGAGCACACAGCTGTCAGGCGGCGCGGATCTCGATATTCTTACCATTAAGGATATCCCCGGATACTCCAATCTGGTGAAGCAGAATCACCTGGAGCCGCTAAAGGGATTCATGAGTGCTAACAGTATTGACCCTTCGCTGTACGGGGGTACGGTTGAACAGATTGAAGTGAACGACGAAGTGTATGCGCTTCCGTTCCGCAGCGATTTCTGGATTGTCTACTACAACAAGGATTTGTTCGACAAAGCGGGAGTAGAGTATCCGACCAACGATATGACATTCGACCAATATGATGAGCTTGCGAGAAAAATGACCTCCGGCAGCGGGGCGGAAAAGGTGTATGGAGCCCATTATCATACGTGGCGCAGTGCGGTTCAGCTGTTCGGCATTTTGGACGGCAAGAATACGGTGGTCGATGGAAACTATGACTTCCTGAAGCCGACCTATGAGCGGATCCTGAAAGAGCAGGAAGACGGCATCGTGATGGATTACGCCACCTTGAAGACGTCCAGCACCCATTATTCCGGCGTCTTCTACAACAATTCCGTTGCCATGATGAACATGGGCAGCTGGTTTATCGCCACTCAGATTGAGAAGGTGAAGAGCGGCGAATCCCAGGCAGCAAACTGGGGCATCGTGAAATACCCGCATCCGGAAGGTGTAGAAGCGGGAACAACGCTGGGCACGATTACTTCTCTCGCCGTGAACCAGAAGTCCGAACACAAGGAAGCTGCGCTTGATTTCATGAAATTCGTGACTGGCGAAACAGGGGCGTCTGTGATTGCCTCCACCGGTACAATCCCGGCGATCAAGAATGATGCGGTTATCAGTTCTATTACATCCATTGACGGTTTCCCTGCAGATGAGAACAGCAAGGCGGCCCTGACAACCGTGCAGACCTATCTGGAAATGCCGATGCATGAAAAAAGTGCCGATATTGAAGTGATCGTGAACGAAGCACACGACAACATCATGACCAAAAACGCGACGATTGACGAAGGAATTAAGGATATGAATACCCGTGTGCAGGAGCTCTTGAACAATTAAGCGGAAGGATAAAGTAATTCTCAGGGGGCGGGCGGAGACCCGCCCTTTTCATAGAAGGAAGGTTTGGAGGAGAACGAATGCAGAATGAAACCGTATTGCGGCCTGAAAAAGCTCCTAAAAGCTTGCTGTCCAAAGGCGTCCGGGATCACCTGGTAGCTTACAGCTTTATTGCGCCGAACTTTATCGGCTTTGCGATTTTTACACTGGTGCCGATGTTCTTTGCTCTTTTTCTGGCGTTTGTGAAATGGGACGGGGCCAATCCGATGGAGTTCATCGGGTTCGATAACTTTGCCCGCCTGCTGAAGGATAAGACCTTCCATAAAGCGCTGTGGAATACGATTGTCTACACGATTGGCGTGGTTCCTTTTACGATGGCGGTTGCGCTCGCGCTGGCCATTCTGCTTAATCAGAAGATTATTGCCCGTAATTTCATGCGGACGGTGTTCTTCTTCCCCTATGTCGCTTCGCTGGTAGCGGTGGCGGCGGTATGGAACTTTATCTTCAGTCCTACCATGGGGCCCGTCAACAATATCCTGCACCTGATTTCCGGCGTTCCGATTGAGGATCTTCCCCGCTGGGCGGCGGATAAGCAATGGGCGATGTTCACCGTTATCCTGTTTACTGTATGGAAGAACATGGGGTATTACATGGTGATCTATCTGGCAGGCCTTCAGGGCATCAACCCTGAACTGTATGAAGCGGCTGAGCTGGATGGCGCAGGTGCCTGGAGAAGATTCCGCAATGTGACGGTTCCGCAGCTGGCACCTACAACGTTTTTTGTACTGATGATTCTGGTGATCAATTCGTTCAAGGTCTACCATATCTTTATCAACCTGTTTGCCGGTGCCGACAATCAGCTGAACGACTCTACAAGAGTGATGGTTTATCAAATCTATAATACGGCGTTCCGTTCGCTCGATTACGGATATGCCAGCGCCATGGCCATTGTATTGTTTCTGCTGGTACTTGGGATTACCATCGTCCAGTTCCGCGGCGAGAAGAAGTACGGACAATAGGAGGATATGAACGATATGGTAGGTTCGAATAAAACAATCAGAATGGGCACAATGGTGCTTGTATATGCTCTGCTGGCTGCGACAGTATTCTGTATGCTTGTTCCATATCTCTGGATGCTGTCCTCTTCACTGAAGCTGAATAAAGACGTCTTCTCCTTCCCGATGCAGTGGATTCCGGCGAATCCGCGCTGGGAGAATTTCGTGGATATCTGGACCAAGATTCCGCTCGGACGCTTCATTTACAACACGGCAAAATTATCTGTAATCGTGACGATCCTGCAGCTGCTGACGTCGAGCTTTGCGGCCTATGCGTTCTCCAAGCTGCATTTTAAAGGAAAAAACGTGCTGTTCCTCGGCTATATTGCCACTATTGCGATCCCTTGGCAGGCCTATATGGTGCCGCAGTTTATCATGATGCGTTCTTTGGGACTCAACAACACTCATCTGGCGATTATTCTGCTCCAGGCCTTCTCGGCCTTCGGGGTGTTCCTGATGCGCCAGTTCTATCAAGGGGTGCCGGATGAATTATGTGAGGCAGCACGGATCGACGGCTTAAGTGAATACGGGATCTGGGCGAGAATCATGCTGCCGCTGTCTAAGCCGGCCTTGTCCACCCTGACGATCTTCACCTTCGTCTCTACCTGGAATGACTTCCTCGGGCCGATGATTTATTTGACCAAAACCGATTTAAAGACGATCCAGATCGGGCTGCGCATGTTCATTTCACAATATTCAGCCGAATACGGGCTGATTATGGCCGCCAGTGTAGTTTCGATTATTCCGGTAGTCATTGTGTTCCTGGCGCTGCAGAAGTATTTTGTGCAGGGGGTTGCGGCTTCGGGGATTAAAGGCTAGGAGGATATTGGCCGGCTGTATTGAACCTGGCAGACTGCGATGTGAGCAGGCTGCCGGGTTTTTCTATCAGGGGCGGTTATATTCCGTCTTTCTTCGCTGTTTGCTTACCGTATTTACCGGGCGGGACGCCCGTGATGTTCTTGAAGGTGCGGATGAAATTGGCATAATCATTGAAGCCGGTCTGGTAGCACGTATCGGACACGGAGGTTCCGGCGGTTAAGAGCTGCTTGGCTAATGCGATCTTTTTGAGCAGGACGTAACGGTAGATCGTGCCGCCTGTCTGCTGCTTGAACATATGGCTGAGATAATATTTATCGACACCCAGTTCCGCGGCAATCTGCTCCAGGGACAGGTTCATCTGCAGATGGTTGTCGATATAGCTCATGGCGGACTGGATGTGTGATGATATAAGGCTCGGAATGGCAGAACGGTTATGGCTGTACAGCTCACCCACGAGTACCAGGAGCTGAATCAGATAAGTCAGGGCCAGCACCTCGCTGCCGTATTTCGGGTGTTCCAGCAGTTCGGTCAGACGTAAGGACAAGGACATATACTCTGCAAGCTTCGGTTCATCCATATGTGCGAGATTATGCTCTCCGGGCTGGCGGTTCTGGAAGCAGGACAGCAGATTCGTGCTTGCGGTACAGAAGGGATACACGAGCGGCGCTTTAAAATGAATCGTTAACCGTTCATAGGGCTCGGCAGACAAATTGATAATTTTATGAATCTCGTGATTGTTGAATAGGAGCACATCGCCCCGCTGCAGGGGATAGCTGTATTGATCCACGAATCCGTTCACCTTGCCGCCCAGGAACAGGAAGATTTCGTAATGGTCATGGATATGGAAATCCCGGGTAGGGGAGACCGGCGAATTGCCGATTCCCGCCAGAATATCGCCATCGAACACCTGATAATACTCAGCATGTTTCATACGGATAGCCGCCCTTCAGATTCATCGCAAGAAACGCAATAAATCAGCATTAATCGCAAAGACATTGCATTAACACAACAGTAAACTATAGAAGAAGATTGCGCAAATAGAGGAGCGAAACGATAGATGAATGATACGGGACAGCGTAAATACTGGCTGGATACGATGTTGCGGATTGGACATCCGGTACTGGATGCACTTAGCCGGAGAAAATTAAAGGAATCATTACCTACGGAGTTTCACAATGACCGGAGCAGCTTTGCCCAGCTCGAAGCCTTCGCCAGACTGGCCTGCGGAATGGCCCCCTGGCTGGAGCTGGAAGGGCTGGAGGGGGAAGAGGAGCAGCTTAGAGCCCGCTATGCCGGGCTGATGCTGGAAGCTATCGATGCGGCTACTGATCCGGCTTCACCGGATTACATGGATTTCCGGACCGAAGGCCAGCCGCTGGTCGACGCGGCCTTTCTGGCCCACGCACTGGTGCGCGCACCGAAGCAGCTTGCCGGGCGGCTGAATGAGCGGGTCAGAGTCAATGTAACCGCGGCTCTTAAGCAGACGCGCCGGACCGCACCGAGCGGCAGCAACTGGCTGCTGTTCAGCGCCATGGTTGAAGCCGCGCTATACATCCTCGGGGATCCCGAATATGACCGGATGCGCGTCGGGTATGCCCTCCATATGTTCATGGACTGGTATAAGGGGGATGGCGTATACGGGGACGGCAAGGAGTTTCACTGGGATTATTACAACAGCTTTGTCATTCAGCCGATGCTGGTCGATGTGGTATCCCTCTTTGAACATGAATCGGGGCAATACGCTGAATGGAAGCCGGTTATCGTGGAGCGGGCGCGGAGATACGCAACCGTCCTGGAGCGGATGATCGCCCCGGATGGAACGTATCCGTTCACCGGCCGCTCCATTGTCTACCGATTTGGAGCGTTTCAGCTGCTGTCGCAGGCGGCACTTCAGCATTTCCTGGAGCAAGCGCTTCCGCCGCAGCAGGTGCGCTGCGCCCTGACCGCAGTGATCGCCCGGATTATGGAGTTTCCCGGCAACTTCGATGGGGACGGATGGCTGCGCCCGGGGGTATACGGCTACCAGCCGGAGCTTGCCGAGAGCTATATCAATACGGGCAGCCTCTACCTGTGCGCTTCCGTATTTCTGCCGCTTGGCCTGCGTCCTTCCGACCCCTTCTGGGCGGGGGAGGACATGAAATGGACCTCGCAAAGAATTGCTGCCGGTGAGAATGTGATGCGGGATTCTGCCTTGGGCAAGTAAGCTGTTTGAACTTTAAAACACAGAAAAAGGGAAGGAGCGGCGGAGGGGGATTTTGGGAACCGTGACAGGAGGAAGAAGGCATGAATAAGCAGGAGCTTTTTGAAACGGTGCTGGAGATGAAGCCGGTATCCATAGGCCTGTATTATCCGAATGGAGATACAGATGATTGGTGGAAACAGGCAGCAGCGTCCGCACACTTAGCGCAGGAGATCGCAGAAATCCGTGCGGAGGGGCAGAGACTGGACGGGCAGGCGATACCGGAGCTGACGGCTGAGCTGTTGTCCATGTTCGCACGGACGGGTTCGAGACTTCCGTATGAGGAGGTCTTCTTCGAACGGAGAAGACGGCTGAACACGTATGTGTTTCTTGTCTTGCTGGAGCCGGAGAATCCGCGGCATTTGGAGCAGCTGGAGGATATCGTCCGGGCGGTATGCGGAGAGTACACCTGGTGTCTTCCGGCGCATCTCCCCCGGGAGCATCAGGCGGGAGATATCGACCGCTACATCGATCTGTTTTCTTCCGAGACCGGCTTTACGCTGAGCGAGATATCGCT
>NZ_LN831198.1:3882458-3885745 GCF_001368795.1 Paenibacillus ihuae | reverse complement strand
TGGGAGACTGCCCGGCATAACTGGGCGGCTGTTTGTGCAGGCTCGATCGGGGCAGCTGCGCTGCTGTCCATGAACGATCCTGGGCTCCTGACGGAAATTCTGTTCAGGACAGAGAGCAGCATGCGCTATTATCTGGAAGGCTTCGGGGAAGACGGGGCATGCCTTGAGGGGCTTGGCTACTGGAATTACGGCTTTGGCTATTTTACCTATTACAGTGATCTGCTTCGCTCCCGCAGCGAGGGAAAGCTGGATTGGTTCAACAATAAGAAGGTGCGAAGGATCGCCCGGTTTCAGCAGCAATGCTTCATCGATGGTGCCCTGGTCGCCAATTTCTCGGATTCTCTGGCGCAGATGTCTGTGCATATGGGCTTGTCCCATTATCTGGCGGAGGTCTATCCCGGGGAAGTCGAGCGTCCGCCGTCAGTACTCCGTGCGCCGTACACCGAAGATCACTGCAGCCGGTTTGCTCCGGCGCTCCGCAATCTGCTGTGGACTAGGCCCGGTATCTGGAAGAGCGCCTGGGACGCCTCCAGCTGCTTCCTGCCAGATGCCGCATGGCTGATCTCTCGGCATGTGCCGGAAGCGGGCACATTCGGATTCGCTGCCAAGGGCGGCCACAATGCGGAGCCGCATAACCATAATGACCTGGGACAGTTCATCTTAACCGGGCGCGGCGAGGTCTACGCAGCTGATCTCGGCAGCGGGGAATATACGGCGGACTACTTCGGCGCCGGCCGCTATCAGTATGACTGCAACGGATCGCAGGGCCATTCGGTACCGGTCATTGACGGCCGGTATCAGTCACCGGGGCAGCAGTTCAGCTCCGTGGTGCTCCATGCATCCACGGGGGATACGGATGAACTGACGCTGGACCTGACGCGGGCCTACGAGGCTGAAGGCCTGCTGTCACTCACCCGCTCCTTCGTCTGGTACAAAGAGACGCTGCCCTGCCTGGAGCTGCTGGATGAATACCGATTTGAAGGTGTTCCGGCAAGCTGGACCGAGCGGTTTGTCACGTGGCGCAAGCCGCAGCTGCTCCGGTCGGGTGCCGTGCTGCTGCCGGGGGAGGGCGGCGGAGTCGAAGTGTCTTATGACCCCGGGGCAGTAGAGCCGGAGATCGCCGTGCATATGTACCGGGATCATTTCGGCCGGGAGCAGGTCTGGCATAGTCTGGACTTTCATGCGGTCCGGCCGGGCAGCGGGGGCAGATTTGCCTTCACTTTTCAGTTTCTATAAAGGGATACGCGCAAATTCAAAATAAAGGCGGGAGTTCGAAGATGGAGATGACGGCAAAGCAAACATGGATAGATGAGGCCTGGGGCAAAGCGGTGGAGAAGACCAGAAGCAACAGCCGGAGAATCGGCGCCGGGTTTCCTCACGCCAGCCAGGGCGGCCAATATGTGCTTGAGGCTCCGCACTGGTGGACGGCCGGCTTCTGGCCGGGCATGCTCTGGCAGTTGTACGCGGAGAGCGGGGACGAGAGTCTGAAAGCAATTGCCGAAGAGTGTGAGCAGCGGCTCGATGAGGTGCTTGACGGGTACGTCAAGCTGGATCATGATTTGGGCTTCATGTGGCTGCTGACCAGTGTAGCGAATTTCAAGCTAACGGGTGATGAAGCCTCGCGGATCAGGGCACTGAAGGCCGCGAATTATCTGGCAGCCCGCTTCAATCTGAAGGGCCGCTACATCCGCGCCTGGAATCCCTGGCGGGAAGGCGAGGATAACAGCGGAATCGCGATTATCGACTGCTGTATGAATACGAGCCTGCTCTTCTGGGCTTCCCGGGTGACCGGTGATCCGCGCTACCGCCATATCGCGGAGGCGCATATGGATACGGTGCTGGAGCATTTCATCCGGCCGGACGGCTCGGTGTATCATATCGTCAGCTTCAACCCGGAAACGGGTGAAGTTACGGAGAAGCTCGGCGGGCAGGGCTATGCGCCGGAATCGGCCTGGTCGCGCGGCACCGCCTGGGCCATCTACGGATTGGCCCTGGCCTTTCACCATTCCGGCAAGCAGGAATACCTGCATACAGCACAGCAGGTGGCGAATTTCTTCCTGACCCGCCTGCCGGAGGATCATGTTCCGCATTGGGACTTCCGCACATCCGGGGCAACCGGTGATCTCCGCGATACCTCGGCCGGAGCCTGCGCAGCGAGCGGACTGCTGCTGCTGGCCTCTCAGGTAACCGCTTCGGAATCGCATGTGTACCGGAACGGGGCTATGAAGATCCTGGAGTCCCTCTACCGGAATTACGGTACTTGGGAGAATGCCGGCGAGGAAGGACTGCTGCTGCACGGCACGAGTAACTATCCGGAAAACCGGAATATTGATGTTCCGCTGATTTACGGAGATTTTTTCTATGTGGAAGCTTTGGCCCGGGTCAAGGAAGCCGGACCGTTCTACTGGGAATAGGGGAGGATACAGGATGAATAACGAGAAGGTAACAGCAGCTTCACGGATTCAAGAGAATCCGCTTATGACCCGGCAGGATCTGGTGCAGGCACTTGAGCAGCTTACGGCTCCGCTCCGGCCACTCTATAGTCCGGGCGGTGCACGGCTGAAAGCCGGAACAACGGGAGCCAGTTATCCTGCCCGGATTGCGGAGATGGAAGGATTCTCACGGGTGCTGTGGGGGCTGGTGCCGCTGCTTATGGGCGGGGGAGACAGCGGGCTCTGGGAGCTGGTGCTGGACGGTATCCGGCACGGAACCGATCCTTCCCACGAAGAATATTGGGGGGAAGTAGGGGATTACGACCAGAGGCTGGTGGAGATGGCGGTATTCGGCTTCGCCCTGGCGGCCATCCCGGAACGGATCTGGTCACCGCTTGCTCCGCAGGAACAGGATCATCTGTACCTCTGGCTGAATCAGATCAACGCCCATCCCTGCTATGACTGCAACTGGCTGTTCTTCAACGTGCTGGTGAATACCGGGTTCAAGAAGCTGGGTCTTCCTTATGATGCGGAGCAGCTGGAGAATAATTTGCGGCGCATGGATGATTTCTATTTGGGTGAAGGCTGGTACAGCGACGGGATTAACGGCCATAGCGATTATTACGTGCCCTTCGCGATCCATTATTACGGACTGCTGTATGCGAAGCTGATGGAGCAGGAAGATCCGGGGCGTTCCCGTCTGTTCAAAGAAAGAGCGGGACTGTTCGCGGCTGAGTTCATCACCTGGTTCGCGGCGGACGGCTCCGCGCTGCCGTACGGCCGCAGTCTTGCCTACCGCTTCGCCCAGTCGGCCTTCTGGAGCGCTTATGCTTACGCCGAAGTAGACGGGCTCCC
>NZ_LN831198.1:3880036-3882400 GCF_001368795.1 Paenibacillus ihuae | reverse complement strand
CTTATGCTTACGCCGAAGTAGACGGGCTCCCTGCGGGTGTCCTTAAAGGGCTGGTGCTGCGCAACCTGCGCTGGTGGTTCGCCCAGCCCATCTTCGACGGGAATGGCGTGCTGACCATCGGCTATGCCTATCCGAATCTGGTGATGGCAGAGAACTATAACGCTCCCGGCTCTCCGTACTGGGCCTTGAAGACCTTTCTGCCGCTGGCCTTCAGGGAGGAGCATCCGTTCTGGAAGGCAGCCGAGCTGCCGCTGCCGGAAATCCCGGCCGTTACGGTCCAGCAGCAGGCGCATCTGGTTATCGTCCGGGATGCCGGTGCTGGCCATGTGGCTGCCTTTAACAGCGGACACCTGTACAGTAATGAACATACCCACACCTCGGCGAAGTATGAGAAATTCGTCTATTCTACAGGCTTCGGCTTCAGTGTGCCCCATGCTGAATGGGGCTTATCGCAGGGAGCCTTTGATTCGATGCTCGCCCTGAGCGAGGGCGGAGACAACCTGTACCGGGTCAGACGCCGGAACCTGGAGTCGGAAATCACGGATAATGTGCTCCGTTCGGTCTGGAAGCCATGGGCTGATGTCGAGGTCCGTTCCTGGGTTATCGCCGGATTGCCATGGCATATCCGGATTCACCGGATCGGGGCCGGCCGGGAACTGGACGTTGCCGAAGGAGGCTTCGCACTCGGTCTGGAAACGGAGCGCGAAGAGAAAGCCAGCAAGACTGGGGTAGTTGTATCTACTGCCTGGGGAACCAGCGGGGTTCAGGGACTGCTCGGATACAGGAAGGCAGAGCTGATCTGGCCCAATGCCAATACCAACCTGCTCCGTCCGCGGACGGTGCTGCCGACAATGACGGCAACCCTTGCACCGGGAATCCACTGGCTGGCTTCCGCTGTATACGGGGACCCGGCAGGAGCTTCTGCTAAGGGGAACTGTTTTGTCATGACTGATGATGTTCTGGAACAATCACCGGCGGCCTTGCTGAACGTAAGATTTGAGCAGGATACAATCACGGTGCTTACGACTGGAGACAGGGAAATTATCATTACCATGGACTAGTATTACATTTTGATATGGCCGGGGGTAATTAATGGAATAATTGCCCGGGCAATTATATAAAAGAAACCAAAAAGGCTGCCGGGAAATTACCCGGCAGCCTGAATGTTCATCAATTATACAGGCTCATGAACGGGCTGCTCCATCGTAGCGGAACCGTCCTCCAGCCGAAGCCAGGTGTTAAAATCCTGGCTGCCGAGCGTCATCCGGATGACCCGGGCGCCGCGCATGAAGCCTTCTCTGCCATAAGTGTTGTAGCCGGTAGCCCGCCCGTAGCAGAGACGGATGCCATGCAAGCTGCCGGTATAGTCGTTGACGTGGTCATGACCGCAGAAGGTCCCCCGCACATCCTCCATTTCCAGCAAGGCTGCGAATAATCCGGAATTGATCACCGGCGAGCAGACACGCTCAAATTTTTGTCCGCGGCAGATTTGTGTGTCCCACATTTCCTGGTACTCAGGAAGCGGGATGTGAAAGAAGGCCAGTGCCGGCAGCTTTGCCGAGCTTGCCTGCGGGTTCAGCCGCGCAGATTCTCGGGTCAGCCAGCTGATCTGATCCCGCTGAACCCAGTTATAGCCCGGAATATGCTCTACTTCGGAATAGCTGCCAGTGTCCAGGAAATATAGCAGGGCGGCGGCCCGGCCGTCCGGACCTGCGATTACAAGGCTGTAATTGCCGGTTCCGCCAATCTCTTCGGGACCCGGTTCCGCCAGGTTGTGGGGATGCTCCAGGGTAATCTGCATCAGCTCCCGCCGGGTGATCCCCTCTCGGTATCGTGGTTGCCGAATACAAACGCCCATGGAATTCCGGCGGTCTCTACAGCGACTACAGCCTCCCGGAAGGCTTGTTCAGGCTGGGTACATTCCTGCTCTCCCGGAGACACGGGTCCGGTATAAATGAGATCCCCGGTGAATACAACCAGATCCGGCTGCTCCGCTTCGAGCACGCGTTCCATCAGCTCCCGGGTATGCTGGTCCTCGGCTCTTCCGTCCATCCAGTGAAGATCGGTAAATTCGTGAGCAGCTCATGGATTAGGCCTGCGGTTGTTGTTTTTCCGGAGCCCGGTAATCTTCGATCAAGACTAACTTCGGTTTCATATTATGACTTCCCCATCCCTGCTTTAACATGTTTTAACTGGGCTACAATAATGACGCTAATGATGACAAGCAGGAACCACGAGCTGATCTTGCCGAAGCTGACGAGCTGCCAGGCCTGATGCTGGTCAGGGTACTTCCAGGCATTAAAAAAGGTAGCAATATTTTCGGCCAGCCAGATAAAAAATCCGACAATGATAAAAGCCAGCGAT
>NZ_LN831198.1:3875363-3880010 GCF_001368795.1 Paenibacillus ihuae | reverse complement strand
GTACCCGGTAAATGATCCAGGTTCTCCAAAAGACAACGAATACAAGTGCTGTCAGCAGCCAGCGGAAATCAGGGATAAAGTGATGGGTGAAAAAGTTCAGATAGATGGCGCCTCCAAGTATCCACGCAGATGCAAGGCCCGGCCAGCCGGTCATGTCCATCTTCAGCCTGCGCCAGATCTGGCACATAAAGCTTGCAACACTCGCATACATAAATCCGCTATAGAGCGGGACACCAAATATCTTTGAAAGTCCGGGCTCGGGGTAGGACCATGATCCCATGCTGACTTTATAGATTTCCAGCAGCAGGCCAATCAAATGAAATACACAGATCACTTTGATTTCATCCCAGGTTTCGAGTCCGCTGCGGTACATCAGATACTGCACAGTTAGGAGTATAATCAGCACAGCATCATAACGGTAGATGAAAGGGATCTCAACCATGCCGGAAAGAGCCAGGGTTCCAAAGATCGCTACAGGAAAAATACAGCTCATCGCCTGATGATAGCCAAAATGCAGCAGCTGTATGACGGGTTTCAGTGGTATCATCTCCTTAGTGAGGGTTATCCCGCAAGTGTACTTATCAAATCAGCAGGAGGCGGAACGATGCAAAAGAAATGGGTTGTGGTAACCGGCGCAGACCGGGGTGTCGGGCTCAGTCTGGTTAAGCAGCTGCTTGATCAGGGCTATCATGTGTTTGCCGGGCAGGTTCAACAAGAGAATGATAATGCACTCGGTCAGCTTAAGGCAAGCCATAAAGAGCGGCTGCAGGTACTGCAGCTGGATATAAGCAGTGAAGATAGTGTGAAGCTTGCGCTGGACGGAGTCTCAGCAGTTACGGACCGGGTGGACATTCTGATTAACAATGGTGCGGTTCTGGGGGATATACAGGCTACGATTCAGGAGGAGCTGGATTTTGCAGAAATGGAGCAGGTATTCCGGGTGAATACGCTGGGGGCGCTTCGCATGTCCAATGGCTTAATGAAGCCGCTGCTCCGGAGTGAGGGCAGGCTGATCGTCAATATTTCCTCTGAAGCTGGCAGCATCGGTGCCTGCCGCCGCACCAGCTGGTACGCCTATTGTATGTCCAAGGCAGCCCTCAATATGCAGTCTCAGCTGATCCACAATGGGATCTCGGAGCAGGGCGGGAAAGTGATGGTCATCCATCCGGGGCATGTTCAGACGTATATGCAAGGTAAGCTGGACACCACAGGAAGTCTCACTCCTGATGAATCGGCCGGGTATATAATGCAATTGATTGAGAACCGCCTGAAGCAGAATGAGGAGGGGCAGGAGCTTACGCTCACCGATTATGCCGGTAATGTGCTGCCGTGGTAAGACTATGGCATCCTGGGATTATTTTATTGCAGTGTTACAGTACACCCGAGAGTGAGGGCCTCTTCTATCGCCAATGATAGCCTTACATCCTTTAATGCATCAGATAGGGAGTAGGATGAGATTCCCGACTGCAGGTACTCCGACATATTTAACAAGGATTGAGCCATGGCAATCTCTTCATCAGATAATGGGGAAGGATGAAAGGGATTCCGGAACAGACACTGCTGGCCAGCTCGTAATTCATAGAGCGCGAGACTTTCCAAACTGCCCTCCTGTCCTCCTTGTATCCGTTTCACTTGGAGGTATTCTGTTTCATCGGTACCCAGACGTCGGACAATATCATTATCGCGGATTTCACCATGTGAACCGCGGATGAGGACCCGGTTAGTGCGGAGGGGTGAAAAATATTGTGAGCGTGTAAAATCCAGCACGGCGCTTTTGCCGGACGGGAAAACCATAATAGCGATATCCTGCTGCTCCATCTTCAAGGTATCTTCGGCCTCTTTACCCCTGTATGTAAAGTCCATGATGGGAACCTCAAGCCGGCGGGCTGTGATTTCACATGATAGTTCAGAGACGGAGAGCCATTTGCGGATCAGGCTGATGCCATGGTAACCATGCGCCACAGAGGCTTGAACATGGCATACCTGTCCGAGAAGTCCGGCTTGAATGAATGCTGTTCTGGCCTGGTGGTGAGGGTGTAGCGGATACTGCTCTGCAACCTGGATAGAGGTAGAACCGGCTATGGGGAGGAGTCTCTCATAATCGGGAAGCGTTGCAGCAGTGGGAGTTTCGGCCAGCACGGGTATTTTTAAGGCAGACAGCTCTAATAGTAAGGAGACAGCTGCGTCCTTAGAAACCGCTAAGACCACAAAGTCGCTGTCAGCAGCAAGACTTTCTATTGAACTGTAGACAGGAAGCTTCCATTTGTCGATTAGATTCTGATATTTGGATGGGTTGCGAATCCATAAGCCGGTGACCTGAAATTGCTGCGGATGTTTTTGAGCCAGCGTCAAATAACAACTTGCCCTCCAGCCGCTTCCGATAATCCCAAAACGAACAGGTTTATTCATCGTTGTAAACACCTCGGTTGATGTAATCTTTCAGCAATTTATACCATCTCTGTATTTGAAAATCAAGGAGTTTAGAATCAAGTGTCTATTCATGAAGGGTTCAGGGATTCCCGATAAAAATAAGGTTGTGGCGTATTTACATTCAGTTTGAATTCATGAATTACACTACACTAACCCTGACTACAGAGATGGAGGTAATCAACCTTTGGAATTGTTTGAATATATTTTACTCCTGCTGGCGGCGCTGGCGGTATCCAATCTGGTGAACCGGTTTATTCCGTCGGTCTCTGTGCCGATTATCCAAATCGCGCTCGGAATGGCGATCACCTGGCTGCCCCTGCATTATGAAGTGATATTAAATCCGGGGCTGTTTCTGCTGCTGTTCATTGCTCCGCTGCTGTTCAATGACGGAAGGCACGCGGATAAAGAGGCGCTTTGGAAGCTGAAGAAGCCCATTCTTTTGCTGGCGCTGGGTCTCGTGTTCCTAACGGTCGGTGCTGTGGGGTATTTCGTACACGCTCTGCTTCCGGTGATCCCGCTGGCGGCTTCCTTTGCGCTGGCGGCTGCCCTGGCGCCTACAGATGCTGTAGCCGTCGGTGCGCTGGAGCAGAAGGTCAAAATCCCCCACCGCACGATGCAGATCCTTGAAGGGGAATCCTTAATCAATGATGCATCGGGTCTGGTATCCTTTCAATTTGCCGCAGCCGCTATGGTTACCGGGATGTTCTCCTTCAAGTCCGCCGGGCTCAGCTTTATTTCCATCTCACTTGGCGGGGTGGCCCTGGGTCTACTGCTCACACTGGTGAAATATGGAGTGGTAAAATGGCTGCGCAGACTCGGCATGGAGAACGTTACCCTCCATATGCTGATTGAGATTCTGACACCTTTTATGATATTTATGGCGGTGGAAGAACTGGGGGTCAACGGCATTCTTGCCGTAGTCGCAGCTGGGATTGCCCATTCCTTCAGCTATAAGAAAATGAATCCCGAGGTAGCCAAGCTGCGGGTTGTCTCCAAAAGCACCTGGTCCGTTATCATCTTTGTGCTGAACGGCCTGGTCTTCCTGCTGCTTGGCACACAGCTGCCGGAGATTATTCAGACGATTTGGAACAGCTCGGAAATCGGGAATTTCAAAGTCGTGATGTACACTTTATTGTTGACTGCAGCCGTACTCGGGCTGCGGCTGATCTGGGTACTTCTGATAGATGTTCCGGAGGACGGCGAAGAACGCAGCTTGGGGAAGGGCAGATGCAAAAAGGCGCTGATCCTCTCCCTGTCGGGCGTCCGGGGAACGATCACACTGGCGAGTACGTTGTCACTGCCGTTTTTCCTAGATGATGGAACTGCCTTTCCGTCAAGGGATCTTATCATCTTCCTGGCGTCCGGCGTGATTTTGTGGACACTGCTGGCCTCCAATTATCTGCTGCCGCTGCTGCTCGGGAAAGAGCCGGCAACAGCACAGGAAGAAGAGGAGGTACAGGCCAAAATTGAGATTCTGAGAAATGTGGTTGCCGGCTTAAACGATCTGACCACAGACCAGAACCGGCTGGCCGCCGTTCAGCTCATCAATACGTATACCTCCAGAATCCGCACGTTACGGAAGGACGACAGAAGTGATAACATGCAGCGTGCCCTAGGCCTGTCGGTCCTGCAATGGGAACGGGAGAACACAATGCTTGCGCTGGAGAGGAAAGAAGTCGATCCTTATACCGGCTACCGGTATTTGAGAAGGATTAACCAGATGCTGTATATGAGTACAAAGGATGCCCGGTATAAAAGAGAGTTGTTCCCTGTTAAGCAATGGGATGATGTGGTTGGCATCCTGCAGCAGGCCCGCTTAAGCTTCCGCGAAAGACGAGCCGAACGGACCAGACTCAGAAGCCAAAACATTTCTTATGTACTTAAACAGCTGAACGCGCTCCTTGCGGAGGGGAAGCCGGAGATGGAAACGGTCAGCGCCTTCATTCTGCAATATGAACGGATGCTGCTGCGTCTGAACAGAGATCAATCAAGTACAGGTACCCGTGAGGATTACGACCTGTCATTGCAGGAGCTGGCTCGGACCGGAATTCAGCTGGAGCGGGACAACCTTCAGGCCATGTTCGAGACCGGACGGATCTCCAGACAGGGCATGAAGGAAATGAAGCGCGACATCCTCTTCATGGAGCATGATCTGCGGGAAGAGGCAGTTTAGCGGAAGTCCCGCGCCGTCCAGAAGAGTGAATCAGAGGTAAAAAT
>NZ_LN831198.1:3872062-3874943 GCF_001368795.1 Paenibacillus ihuae | reverse complement strand
AAAATCCCTCTGATTTCGCCCCGTGCGGTCCAGAAGCCGGAATCAGAGGTAAAAATCCCTCTGATTTCGCCCCGCGCGGTCCAGAAGCCGGAATCAGAGGTAAAAATCCCTCTGATTTCGCCCCGCGCGGTCCAGAAGTATGAATCAGAGGTAAAAATCCCTCTGATTTCGCCCCATGCGGTCCAGAAGCTGGAGCCCCGTACCCGGTTCAGTAAGCTAATTCAATATGAATTACCGGCTCTACTTGGCATCTGCGGGGGTAAGCAATTCCGTTACCTCACGGCGCATGCTGAGCGGAGCCTCTTTAATAGGCTGGCCCAAGCGTACCAGCATCTGGATGGTACCGCCTTTGGGGGCATATTCCCGGTGAATGGCCCGGTAAGGCTCCTGCATCTGCGGATATTCCTCCAGCACCTGGCTGAGCGGCTGCATGGCCAGCCCCAGCTGATGCGCCTCCAGAATCAGCCGGCTGTATACGATTCCGCTTAACACCTGACTGTTACGGCTGTTGTCTTTGGTTAGGATTAGGGCATAGGCCGGTGTGTTGTCCACCGCTGTCTGAACAGACTGGATCAGCCGGTCCTCCGCAGCTTTTCCGCTGTTCATGGACGGGAAGAGGGTGACGAGTCCCTGCATGATATGTTTCATGAAGCCGGTAGTGCCTTGGCCCTCTACGGAGAACCCGTAACGGTATTGATTTTTCTCGTGCTCATTCGCACGGAAGATGTCTTCGGATTCTTTGGCTACAGCTGCTGCCGCTGCCTCGATGGCAGCTCCCTGCATGGCATAATGGCCCAGCTTATCCAGGTTAGCCTTATCCTGAACGATGCGGATGGACACGCTGCTGTCATCACTGACAGCTTCCAGCTGTTCAATCTGTTGCACGGTTAATGGAACTGGCGAATACGACATCCGGTTAGTGTCGGGGAGAAATAGGTCATCATATGAGGGTGTGTCTTGGGGCGGGCGCTTTTGCAGCGTTATTTTTGCAACGGGATAAGTATCCATACTTTGTGCGAGCGTCTGCTCATCATATGGACCCAGGGGAAACAGGTCTAAGCCAACCTCATATCCCAGCTTTTGACCGGCTACATCGATATAGTCCAGGAAGGTTCCCTGGGAGATCATCATCTGCCGTGCAAGCGGATCAGCCTCCTTGCTCATCCGGCTGCTGTCTGCGTAGAGGTACAAGCTCATCGGCTCACTCCCGCTAAGGGAGATTCTCCAGGGCTGCATGTTATGACCGCTTGCGGCAAGCAGGCCGTGTGCAGCCAGGCGGACCCGCGGATCGCCGAATTGTGCAGCATAGGATTTGCTCCACGGTTCAAGGTACGCCTCTTTCTGAAGAACACCGCTTATGTATAATAAGATGCCAACGATAAGAAGCACTAAGACGGATAGACATATTAGAACCAGACTCACAGATTTCTTCACCGCTTTCTTCATACCTGTTCTCCTCCATAAGTGGGATTATTGAGCCGGTTCCAGGGAACGGAGCAGGAGGCGGAACGATTCTTGGATGAATTCACCGGGTCCGATATTATAGTAACGCTCAAGGTAATGCTTCTTGGTCCGTACCGTGCTGAATATGCCAAGCATACTGGCCCATAAGGTCATTGTGGCTTGATCCACCGGCAGATCCGCACGAATGCTGCCTGCTTCAACCCCCTTTTGCAGCGCGTTTTTCACGAATTGCAAGGCTTCTTCCCCGAGCGCATAACATTCGTCCCTGGATTCATCGGGTATCCCGTTCTGAAAATCAATCAGGCTGTTCTCATATTCAATGATGGCCTGGAAATAATGCGGCTCCCCGCAGGAAAACTCATAGTAAACCGAGGTAATCTCCCAGAGGGTTTCCATTGCGGTTAAGGAGTTGTTCCCCTGAAACTTGTCTTGCAAGAGGCCGATTAAGCGCCGGTACCCTCTGATCATAATTTCAAAATAAATCTGCTCCTTGCTGTTAAAGTAAGCGTATAGGGTTCTTTTGCTGAATTCCGCCTGCTTGGCCACATCATCCATAGTAGAGCGCGCATAGCCCTTTTCAAAAAATACATGCTCTGCAGCTTCTAGGATGTCCTTCCTGCGAAGCTCCATTTCTCTGCTTCTTCGTTCTGCGCTTCCCAAAAAAATCCCTCCATGAAATTCACTTAAGTGCAGTTGATTACACTATTAGTTTACTTTAGTCTAAGGGATTTTTCAAATTTTTCAATGACTTCAGTACATTGTTGAGCGGATCCGGCCCGGCAGCGGGCACAGCCGCTGGCCGGAACCGCCGCAGAGAAAAGTGGCAGGCAAGGCGTTCTCCCTTCTTAATGCTTGGCTGGGATGGAGTATCCCTTACGCTGATGGAAAGAAATGGACCGGTAGGTACGCGCCAACTTCCGGCGTTGTTTGGTTCCTACGGCGGATGCTGAGGTTTTCAGCGATTTATTATTTGCATTTCTGAGCAGAACCGAGGCGCGGTTACCGCTATACACATAATTGGCGTACGTTTCAAATTCGGAAAAGCCGAACTGCTTTTTCCTGTCGATACTACGGATAATGGCGGCATGCCAAGGCATTCCGTGGCGGGCTTCGATGGTTCTTTTTAAAGCAGCCAGTCGGGTCTTTTCAAATAGCATGTAATGCGTCACAAAGGATTTGGGAGAAGGTGCAGCGGTCCCCATCAGCTTCCGGTAGGTGCGAAAATATTCCGGCTGGCTCCAATTGCGGCAGTAAAAGACGGTTTTACCCTCTGAACGGAACCGGTGGGGGCGAATCAGCACCGTATCGGCATCGATGACCAAAAAATAATTTTCCCGGCAGATATGATCCCCATTCAGCTTAAGCAGCTGCTGATACAGCCACCCGGAACGGTTCCAGCGGGAGGAGGAATAACGGA
>NZ_LN831198.1:3868779-3871995 GCF_001368795.1 Paenibacillus ihuae | reverse complement strand
TGGCAGAACGGTAGTCTCATCGACGAAAATACAGCCTTTGCGGGAGCACATTTCCCTGATTCTGCTGCTGCCGGGTGAGACGATATAGATGTGGCTGATCGGGTGGCGTACATAGCGGCGAAGACTGTCGATCACATAGGGAAGGGTGGCCAGATCCTTTTCGATGGCCGGGATTAGTACGTCTATAGAAGGGCCGCTAACAGGTGAGCCTGCTGAGGTTGCTGACATTAGGTTCATCTCCGTGCACAAATTGACACTTGCGCGTCTGCACTAGAATATGCCTGAGCCTCACGGGATGACCGGGCAAAGGATAGTTGAAACTTAATATTCCCGGACGGGACAGATGGTTCATTCCGCCTCGCCTGCTTCTGCATAGGATGCACTGACTTTGTAAATCAGGAAAAGGGTAACCCTTTTCGGACAGGAGAGTGCAGGTGTGAAGGCAAGAAAAGCTGTTTCATTGCAGAGCAAATGGCTAAAAACGAAGCTGCTGCTTCAGAGTGCTTCCATCAGACCTTATATCCCGGATACCCGGAGATTTACCAGACGCAATCTGGAGCAGATGATCTACAGCTATGGAATGATCTACGTCAAGCCCGAAAGGGGAACCTACGGGAACGGTGTAATCCGCGCGGAGCGGGGGGAACGGGGGGGCTTCACCTATCAATATGAAGAAACGGTCCGCCATTTCGACACCTTTGATTCCTTTCACCAAAGTCTGGCGAAGAAGACAGGCGGCAGAAGGTATCTGATTCAAAAAGGAATTCACCTGCTGAAGCATAACCGCCGCCGCTTCGATATCCGGGTAATGGTGCAGTTAAGTCCCAAAGGAGTCTGGGAAGCTACCGGAATTATCGGCCGGCTGGGCCATCCGCGCAAGATTGTTACGAATTACCACAGCGGCGGCAAACCAACGGCGATAGAAACCTTACTCAGTACCTATCTGCCGGCACAGAGGCTTACTCAGCGGACGGGCGAACTGAGTACGCTGGGCATCCGCATGGCGGCTCATATGCAGAAAACCTATCCGAAGATTGTGCAGATCGGCGTAGATGTCGGATTAGACCGGACACTTACGCCATGGATTATTGAAGTGAATATGAATCCGGATCCCTACATCTTTAATCAGCTCAAGAATAAATCCATGTACAAAAAAGTAATGAGATACCGTCGGTATCATATGAAGAAGTAGCTTATGAAGGTACAGCAGCAGACTTGGCTTGATGATCCCTGTGGGTTATAGTAAAGGGAAATATTCAGGGCAGGGAGCGAACAGGATGATAGCATTAATCTTGGCTGCGGGGTATGCGACCCGTCTTTATCCGTTAACGAAGGATACGCCAAAGCCGCTGCTGCCGATTCAAGGAAGCCGGACGATTCTGGATCTGTTGATGGACCGGCTGGAGGTTCTGGAGGAAATCACAGAGATTCTGATTGTGACGAATGAGCGCTTCTTCGGCGCTTTTCAGCAGTGGCATCTCGGTTATGGCGGGACGAAGCCTGTCCGTATTCTGAATGACGGCACATCTTCCCCCGAAACACGGTTAGGTGCGGTCGGCGATATCCAGTTTGTCATTGAGCGGGAACGGTTGGATGAAGATCTGCTGGTTCTGGCAGGCGACAATGTGCTCGGCTTTGGCCTTGAGGGGTATCTGAATTATTTTCATCTGGTGGACAAAGACTGTATTCTGGTCCGGACAGTGGACGATATCCGGGAGCTCCGCAGTGTTGGCGTGGCTGAGCTGGATGAGGAGATGCGGGTCCTTTCTTTGGAAGAAAAGCCGCAGACACCCCGGACGAACATAGGCGTATTTGCACTTTATATCTATAAGCGTTCAACGCTGCCGCTGTTCTCCCGTTATCTAGCCGAAGGGGGCAACCCGGATGCGCCGAGTTATTTTCCGGAGTGGCTGCACTCCCGCCAGGAGATCCGGGCCTACTTTACAGAGGGTACGATTGATGATGTCGGCACCCATGAGGCGTATATAGAGATGCGGGATAGGCTGGGTAACGGCGATGTGAACAAAAGTGAATAATTAATAGAAGCTAAAAGGCAGGCATGAACGAACTTTACCTCCAATCATTAGATGGTGTCTAACACTGGGGGGACAGTTCAGTTTTGTGCCTGCTTTTTCAGCTGGAAATTTGACCGGGTGAACTCCCCTTACGGATTCAAAAGCACCCGGTGAACACCCTGGCTTCCTCCCGGTGCGGTTCCGAGATATAAATATCCCCCTTGGCTTACGGCAGTGGTGACGCCGTACAAGGTTCCTTCGGGATCATGCCAGCTGTTCACAAGTTCTCCTTCGGATCCATATTCTGCGACAAGCCCATGCTTCACCGGCTTACTTGCTCCATTTAATAAGGATTGTGGCACTTTGGACATTGTAGCTGCTAACCAGGGGTGACTATGCATGTAATCGGCAAAAGACAAACGGGTTGTGAATACCCCTACCCAGAAATGTCCCTGCGCATCACGTGTGATATTGTCGGGGAATCCGGCAATATTCTCAGCAAAAATATCTGAGGTGCCTTGTTTATCCCCCTTTAGCCAGTATCTGGTCAGTTGATAGTGATATGATTCGGCAACGAGTACGAAATCTTCTCCGGCAGACAATGCGACCCCATTGGCAAAATACAGATCACGAAGTAAAACGGTCGTCTCCCTGGTCAGCGGATCATATTTCAGCAATCGTCCATGCGGCTTGTTCTCGGCAATTTCTTTGAACATGACCTTGCCATAGTTTGAAGTATCGGAGAAATAGATTGAACCATCCTTCGCGATGTCAAGCTCGTTCGCCAAGTAGATTGGACCTTCCTCCACTTGATTGGTAAGGACTTCAACTTTTCCCTCCGGGTCAATCGACAGCAGACCTTTCTGAATATCCGCCACTATCAAATTTCCGGCTGCGTCAAATTTCAGTCCGTTAGGTGTTCCATGGGTATCGGCAAACACTTCAGCTGGTTGCGCTTTACCCGCCGTGTTAAAGGCTACTCTGTAAATTTTGCCGTCAGAGTCACCTGTATATAGCCGTCCTTTAGTATCAAAAGTAATGAATTCCGGGTACTTCGCACGGTCTGTAACCAGCTCTGCCGGGCTGAGTTTGCTGTTTTCTTTCCAGGGGCCGTCTTTCTCAAAAGAAGGGGCGGCAGGCGCAGACCATAGCGCTGGATCTACTGGAGCAGGGATCAGCAGAAATACAGCGATTCCCAGCG
>NZ_LN831198.1:3858851-3868753 GCF_001368795.1 Paenibacillus ihuae | reverse complement strand
CGAGCAGGGCCAAGCTCCATCGTGACGAACGTTTACGTAGCTGCTTTGGTTCTGTAGACATCATTTATCCTCCTTATTGTTTGCGGGGGCGGAGCATGCCCCCCACCAGCCGCAGACTCTGTCTGCGGGTCATGAAACGGGAAATCTGAGCCCCCAGATAATTCCGGAATCCAGGAACAACGTACTGTTTCCCTTTTTTCATAGCGCGGAGTGTGACTGCCACTACTCGATCCGGTGTATCCTTCGCACCGACAGAGGCATCCTCCGAGCCCACGACATTGAAGAAATTCGTATCCGTCGAGCCTGGGCACAGAGCAAAAAATTGAACGCCACGGTTACGATTCTCCCACCAAAGGGCATCGGTGAAGGACAAGACAAAAGCTTTGGTGGCCCCGTAGACGGCCATATAAGGCAGCGGCTGAAAGCCTGCGGTAGACGATACATTGATAACAGCGCCCGCTCCCTTTTCCAGCATCCCCGGAAGGAATAAATGAGTCATATCCACTACAGCGGCGACATTAAGCATCACTTCTTCATGCTGGCGCTCACCGGATACTTTCTCGAACAGACCGTGGGTGGCAAACCCTGCATTGTTGACCAGCAGATCAATTTCCAGGTTGAGCTGCTGGCACTTCTGATACAATTCTCCGGCAGCATCTTCCACGGACAGATCCAGGGGAATAACCCGGGACTGAATCCCATAGCTTTGGGTCAATTCGGCTGCAAGTGTATCAAGTCTGCGTTTGGATCTGGCTACAAGCACCAAATGACTGCCTTCCTTTGCCAGTTGTCTTGCAAACTGTTCCCCGATGCCTGAAGATGCTCCGGTGATCAGTGACCATTTCCCTTTAATATTCATGTTTCCCGCTCCTTTGATACGATGTTTTAATTTAGAAACAGCGTTACCTTATCTCCAAAAAAATGATGCCGAATATATATGGGCATAAATTCATTTCGGTAACACTGTTTCCGATGTGAATCATCGTAACCTAGTGGGTGCACATGTGTCAAATCTTTTTTCCAGCGTGATGGATCCATTGACAACCCTACTACAAATGGTTAGAATGCCTGTTATAACCCAGTAACCATGTTTCCTATGAACAACACGATAACCGAATGAAGGTGATTCTTATTCATAACGAAGACAAGCCCTCGCAATCTATGGGGCGGGAGTTAAAAACATATCAGGAGGCCCGTCTGCAGAATACGGAAAATCTCCGTAAGCTTGTAGTTGATGCTGCCGCGGCTATTTTGGAGGAAGAGGGGCCGGAAGCCGTTACCGTACGTAAAGTGTCGCAAAAGATGGGCTGCTCAACCAAGATTATTTACAGTTTGTTCGTCAATAAAGAAGGTTTGGCCCAGCAGCTGTATCTGGAGGGCTGCAAATTGCTGGCACAGCGTTTTGAAGAAGTACCGCCAACCTCTGACCTCTTGCAGCAGCTTCTGGATTTGGGTGAGGCCTTCTGGCAGTTTGGGCAGGCTCATACCAGCTATTACAAGCTGATGTTTGGAGGGGCTTTTGCCGAGTTCAAGCCGGATGCGGAGAGTATGCAGGGAACGATGACAGCCATAAGCCGTCTGCTGATTCTAATCAGCACCGCCCAGCAGCAAGGACAGATTTCAGACCAGGAAGAGACCGGGACCATTGTCAGCACCATATGGGCTTCGCTCCACGGGGTAATCCACCTTTACATGGGCGGGTTCCTTGGCAATGCCGAAGCGGCCCATACCGTTTATAGACAAACCATGGTTTTGCTGTCTCAATCCTTGTTTGCGGTAACCAAGCGATAGGGCTTGAAGGTAGTAGATTAGGTGTGGCCTATCACCCGCGCGGGTAGAGCTATATGCAGAAACAGCCCATCCTTGAAGGCATGGGCTGTTCGGTTTGTTTCAGCACAAGCGCAATAAGCTCGTCGCTAAAATATCAGATGAAAAGAACTAGCCCCTAGTGAATTCCGGCTCTGATTGTAAATGGATAGACCGGTCACTGATGGCTTCGACATCCTGCTGGTCATGGGTAACGAACAGGCAGGTCATTTCAGCTTTCTTCAGGATCGCCTGCAGCTCGGAACGGATCGAGTCCTTCAGCCCCGCATCAAGGTTGCTGAAAGGTTCGTCCATCAGGAGAATGGCCGGCTTCTGCGCGAGCGCCCGGGCAAGGGCCACCCGCTGCTGCTGTCCGCCGCTGAGCTCATGCGGATAGCGCTCTTTGAAATCGCTGAGCTGGACCAGCTCCAGCATTTCCTCCAGCTGCTTGGCGCGCTCTTTCCGAGGAAGCTGGTGGATGGCAAACTCAATATTTTTACGGACACTCATATGTGGGAACAGCGCGTAATCCTGGAATACCATACCGACACCGCGGCGCTCTGGCTGAACAAAGGTCCCTTCATTGACTACAGGTAGACCGTTAATCCGGATTTCTCCACCCGCTGGAATCTCTAGACCCGCGATCAGCCGCAGCAGCGTGCTTTTTCCGTTGCCGCTTGCCCCGACAATGCCGACAATTTCTCCTTTTTCAATGGAGCAGAAGAACCGGTCGATAACTGGGAGGTTCCCCCGTCCATAAGAAAACGAAAGATTGCGGATTTCTACTATACTCATTTATCCCACTTCCTGTCTAAGAGATGCATAACATAAACCGAGATGAAGCTGATGCAGATAATCAGCAGCGACGGGATGGAGGCTTTGAAAATCTGTTCGTCGTTTGCATACCGGTAAGCTTTTGTAGCCAGAGTCTCGAAATTGAAGGGTCTCAGGATTAGAGCAAGCGGCAGTTCCTTGCAGATTTCTACAAAGGTTAAGATGCAGCCGCTCATTACAGCCCCCTTGATTAAAGGGAAATCTACGCTGAAAAAAGTACGCGTCATGCCATGACCCAGCATCCTCGATGCTTCCGTGAACTTCCGCCCTGTTTTCTCAAATCCTACTTCCACAGCATTGTAGCCCGTAGCCATAAACCGGATTACATACCCCATCACCAGCATAGCCAGGGTCAAACTGAGCACGAGCGGTGTTCCGTTAATAGCAAACCCGTGATGAACCGCAGCCCAGACTTTATCGAGCCATAGGAACACGACCAGCACACCGATGGCAATAATGGCTCCGGGTATGGAGTATCCAGCCGTTACGGCTTTGGAGAGAAGAAAGGAAGCGGTAGAACGGGAACGGTTCGTAGCAGCGACAATGAGTGCGAACACCATGATAATCAGGGTGGAAACCGCAGCTACGGATAAGGTCTGGTAGAAAAGATGGACAAAGTCCGCATCCCACACCGTATCGAAGGTCCAGCTGGCCCATACGATGAGCTGCAGGAGAGGAAACAGGAACGATGCACACCATATCAGCAGACAGAAAGTAGTTGCGCTCATTCCGCGTAGTCCTGTAAGGCGTCTTGGCGTCAGCGGCCTGGATTTGCTCGTCGTTGAGCTGTAGGCCCTCCGTTTGCGAATCAGCATCTCCATAAAGAACAGGCCCATCACAATAACCATTAGCCAGGCAGCAAGACGCATAGCCGAATCAGCATCATACATTCCGAACCAGGTCTGAAAAATCGCCGTAGACACTGTATGGATTCCAAAATAACTCGTAACACCGTAATCGCTTAGCACCTCGAAGGTGACCAGGCTGATGCCGCTCGCAAGGGGGGGACGGGACAGCGGGATCGCAACCCGAATAAATATGGACCAGCCGTTTCTTCCGAGAAGCCGGGCATTTTCAATATAGGAAGCGCTCTGTCTTTCCAGGAACGATTTAGTGATCAGGTAGACGTAGGGAAACAGAAACAAGGTAAACAGGGTGACCGCGCCCCTCATGGAGGAGAACGTAATCAGTTCTTGATTGGGGATGATCCCCAGCCCATTCCGCAGGGTGGTCTGGACGACACCGGTGTAGCTGAACATTGTGCTGTACGTAAAGGCTGCAATATAAGGAGGAACCGCCAAAGGCAGCACGAGCGCCCATCTGAAAAAACGCTTGCCCGGAAAATCAAACACCGCTACCAGCCAGGCCAGCGTAACACCGAGCAGTCCTGTCAGTACGGCAACGGTCAATGTCAGCTGAAGCGTTTGGGCGATATATTCTTTGACCAGATACTGCCTGATTTGTACCCAGTTTTCGTTCGGCGCGTCAAAAATGGAGAGAAATACGAAAAAAATGGGCAGCATAATGACTGCTGCCCCCGCTAAGCTCACGATTCGCCACACGCTAAGGTGTCTTTTGATCTGTACCTTTACCGCACTGAGGTTCATCTATTATTTCCAGCCTGTCTTGTTCATGATTTCAATCGCTTTGGCATTGTGAATGCCCAGTGTGTTGAAGTCGATTTTCTGTGCTTTGAAGGTTCCCCAGGATTTGAGCAGTTCAGGCAGTTCTGCTGCAGCATTTACCGGGAACTCGTAGTTTTCATTGGTAACCATAGTCTGAGCTTCCTTACCCGTCAGGAATTCGATCAGTTTCAAGGCATTTTCCTTATTCTTGCTGTTCTTGGTTAAGCCAACGCCGCTGATGTTCACATGAGTGCCCGTTGTTTCCTGGTTCGGGAAAAAGACGCCGACGCTCTGTCCGACCTTCACTTCCTCCGGATCATCCGAATTTAGCAGCAGACCTACATAGTAAGTGTTCATGAGGGCAACATCGCCTACACCGGCAACGATAGCCTTCGCTTGGTCACGATCGTTTCCTTCTGGAGTACGTGCCAGGTTCTCAACCAGACCTTTGGACCATTCCTCCGCTTTCGCTTCGCCGTTCAGTTCTATGAAGGAAGACAACAGAGACTGGTTATACAGGCTAGAAGAGGGTCTGACCAGTATTTTACCTTTCCAGGCCGGACTAATCAGGTCCTCATAGGTTGACAGTTGCTCCGGTTTTATACGATCCTTGGAATATACAATGACGCGGGCGCGTGTGGAAAGACCAATCCACTCATTTTCAGGATCACGAAGTTCTTTCGGCACGTTTTGGTCAATGATGTCGGAAGTTACCGGCTGCAGCAATCCGGCCTGCTTGGCGTTGTTCAATACGCCTCCGTCCACGGTAAGGAACAAATCTGCCTGCGAGCTTTCTCCTTCACGCTTAAGACGCTCAATAAGTTCCTCCGCTTTGCCGTCAATGATGTTTACCTTTATTCCAGTTTCCGTAGTGAATTTCTCATACAGAAGAGCGTCTACGTCGTAACTTCGGGCAGAATAAACATTAACTACCTGCTCTGCAGCCTGTGCAGTCGCGGTCGGTGAACTCTCCTCCGAGTTAACAGCGTTGTTCGCCTTGTTTGCGCTGCAGCCTGCCAGCAGGCCGACAGTCATGATCCCTGTAAGTAATGGAGCCAAAAACTTCCGATTTATCATCTCAAAATTTCCCCCAGTAAATGATTATCATTCTCATTAAGGGATATAATAACTTTAATTATTTCACTATGTCAATAACAATAATTTGCATTATCACTTTTTTTAGAAAAGCGCTGCAGTAAAACGGCGACGCAGCCCTGAAATAGTGGGGCGCGTCGCCAATTTTTGGTTACTCCTGTGAATGTGCGGCTTCGTCCTTAACTTCTTCGCGGAAGCCTTTAATGCTTTCTTTGCGGCGTTCGTTCTTTGCTTCGATTTGCTCCCGTTCTGTGCTGCTGATTTCAGAAGAAAATTCGTTTAAATAGTCTTCAGCTTCATGCAGGTTTTGCATAGTGTGCTGAATGCTTTGCTGTAAATGCTCAACATTGTCTGCACGGTTATCCGGCTTTGCCATTTGTAGATCGCCTCCTGTGATTAGCGCGCCGCAAGGACGCTAACCTGTAGGTTGATCGTTGCCGGACGATTTTATGCATTATTTTGCCTTAAAATCTAACATAGTCTGCTTAATAGACATCCCGCGCATACCGCTTGGATAACGACATTTCTTTTACATATTGATTCGCTTCATCCGCAGTCATGCCGCCGTGCAGCTGGATTACCGTCTTCAGTGCGGCATCTACTTCTTTGGCCATCTGCTGGGCATCTCCGCATACATAGAAGTGCGCGCCTTCTTGAAGCCAGCCCCAGAGCTCGGCTCCATGCTCAAGGATGCGGTGCTGTACATAGATTTTGTCAGGCTGATCACGTGAGAAGGCGGTATCCAGCCGATGCAGGAAGCCTTCCTTCTGGAGAACTTCAAGCTCATTGCGGAAATAAAAATCACTGTCTTCCCGCTGTTCCCCGAAGATCAGCCAATTTTTCCCCTTGGCCCCGGATGCTTTACGCTCTTGCAGGAAGCCCCGGAATGGTGCGATACCAGTACCCGGACCGACCATAATCATCGGGACATCGGGATTAACCGGTGGACGGAAATGGGCATTCTTTTGAATGAAAATGGGAATGTCCGTATCCTCAGTAGCGAGGTCCGCGAGAAATGTGGAGCATACTCCCTTGCGGGCGCTGCCGTTGTTCTCGTAGCGAACGGTGGAAACGGTAATATGAACCTCGTTCGGATTGGCTTTCGGGCTGGAAGAAATCGAATAGAGGCGGGGCTGCAAAGGCTTGAGCTGTTCCAAAAGCTCCTGTGCGCTGAGGGAAACCGGAATTTCCTGCAGCACATCGATCAGCTGACGACCCCACAGCCATTGCTTGAGCTCCGCCGGGTTCTCATTGTCGAGCAGCTTGCTTAACCCGGCATCCTGAGTGCGGTCACGGATGAACCGGAGCATATCCGGTGTCACCCGGGCAATCTCGTAATGATGGAGCAGCGCTTCGGCCACCGGCAGTTTTCCCTGGCCTTTGACCAGCACCGGCGTAGAGGGCTCAATGCCCAGCGTATGCAGCAGATTACGGGCCAGATCAGGGCAATTGGCAGGCCACACGCCCAGAGCATCGCCTGCTTCGAACTGGACCCCTGCAGACGTAAGATCGAAGGCGTAGTGGCGGGTTTCTTTCTCAGATCCGGCCTTGTTCAGATTCTGCTTGAACAGCAATCGTGAAGGTATCGGGTGGTTCCGGTGATATCCGTGCGGTTCTGAACTTGAGGCAACCGGAGCGGATACGGCAAGCTGAGGGGACGAATTACGGCTTGCTTCGGCAGGTACACCGGGCTTCGGGCTGCCTGTAAATCCGCTCAACAATGCCGAAATATCATTCGTCCAGGCATCTGCCTGCTCCTGAAAGTCTGTATCGCAATAGGCACAGTCAAGCAGCTGCTGTGCGCCAAGCTCCGTGAGTCGGGTATCCAGATTCCGCCCGAAGCCGCAAAAGAGATCGTAATTGGAATCCCCAAAAGCAAGTACGGCATAACGCAGATCCTGAAGCCGCGGGGCATTCTCTGCCTGAAGGGATTGGAAGAAGCTTTCTCCATTGTCCGGAGGATCTCCGGCTCCGAAGGTGCTGGCGATGAACAGGGCAAACCGGTTCTTGGCCAGATCGCTCACGGAATATTGGTTCATATTTACGAGCCGTACATCATAACCGGCTTGCTGTAACTTCCTGGCACAGTCAATGGCCGCACCCTCAGCATTCCCCGTCTGTGAAGCCCAAAGAATGGTTACCGGAAGCTTGGCCGTAGCGGTACTCTCCGGCAGCGGGGCAGCCTCTGATGGGTCTGATTCTGTTAGCGTTTCTGTTCTTGCGTAAGCTTCCGCTACGGTAAGCGGGACGCGGGAGAACATGCCTGCTAGCAGGCCGTCTACAAAGAAGCGGGTTGGTGCTTCAAAAGGTGCGTTGGGCGGCAAAGCCGGAATGCCGGAAGCGGACTGGCCGGCCTCCGTGCGCAGGCTGGTGAGGAAGCCGGAGAGATAAGCCTGTTCGTGGCTATCCAGATTTAGGGCTGCGGGGGGTTCAATCCCTAGCAGGCCTGCGAGTGTGTCGAGCTGCTTCATCGTTACGGCCTCCTCAGGGTGGATGGTCTCAGTGCTGGCTGGCTGTGAAGCCGGACTCTGGTCTATGGCCGGTGTATGCAGTTCCCCGCCAGGCTGAACTGCAGCCTTGACTAGTGACACCGAACAGAATTTCAACTCGGGCTGCAAGGACATAGGGTCGACGGCATCATTAGTAACGTCATTGACAGCCAGCTGTGCCCCAAAGACATCATTCCAGTGAAAAGGGGCAAAGCAGTTGCCGGGGCGCACGCGGTCTGAGAGGACTGCCGGAAGAATGGCCAACCCCCGCCGCGAACGGAGCTCAACCGCCTCCCGGTCTTTAATTCCCAGGGATTCCGCATCTTCCGGATGAATTTCCACAAAGGGGCCTGGATTCAATTTATTGAGCTTCTGGACCTTGCCTGTTTTGGTCAGCGTAAGCCATTGATGCTGCAAGCGGCCGGAATTCAGCACAAAGGGATAGTCGCTGTCCGGCAGCTCTGCAGGCGGCATATACGGACGTGCCCAGAATACGGCTTTTCCGCTTTCTGTCGGGAATACGAGATCGGGAGAACTCTTATCTGAAAGCTCTATCCGTGCAGTACCGTCTTGACGGTTCAAGTACCGGATTGGATTCCGGTCGTTCGGCTGATCCGGTGCACTAGGCCATTGTACTGGTGTTTCACGCAGCCGGGCATAGGTGGCCCCGCGCAGGTCATATCCTGTTTTCGGATTCCAGGCTTGCTGGATTTCCGCATAGACCTCTGCCGAAGAAGAGTAGGAAAAGGCTTCAGCATAGCCCATTTCAGCGGCTACCTGTGCGATAAGCTGCCAGTCCGGCATGGCCTCTCCAGGCGGCTTCACGGCTTGCTGCATCAGGGTCAGGTTGCGCTCCGAATTAATCATCACCCCTTCACCTTCAGCCCATAAGGCTCCGGGCAGCAGGATATCCGCATACCGGTTGGTCTCGGTATCCAGGAAGCTATCCTGGGTAATGACAAGCTCCGCCGCTTCCAAGGCAGCGATGACCTTCTTGCGGTTCGGAACGGTAGCCACCGGATTGGTGCAGATAATCCAGCAGGCTTTGATCTTGCCTGTGATCATGCTTTCGAACATGGAGATGGTACCGCCGCTGACATCTGTCCGAAGAGTGCCTTGGGGAATTTCCCACAGCTCCTCTATGAAGCTGCGGTCAGCCTCAGACACCAGAGAACGCTGTCCGGGCAAGCCCGGCCCCATGTAGCCCATCTCCCGGCCGCCCATGGCATTGGGCTGTCCGGTGAGGGAGAAGGGGCCGCTCCCCGGACGGCAGATAGTTCCTGTAGCCAGATGCAGATTACAGATGGCATTGGTGTGCCAGGTGCCGTGAATGCTCTGGTTGAGACCCATGGTCCAGCAGGACATCCACTCCGGAGCCTCACCAATCCACTCGGCTGCCTGACGGATATCCGCTTCCGGGATGCCGGTGATCTCGGAGACTTTATCCGGCGGATAATCCTCCAGGAATTCCTCCATACTCTCAAAGCCCAAGGTGAACCGGGAGATAAAGGCCGGGTCCGTATGTCCGTTCTTAACCAGCAGATGCAGCAGCCCGTTGAGCAGGGCCAGATCCGTTCCAGGTCTGATCTGCATGAACAGGTCGGCCTTCTCGGCCGTTGCCGTCCGCCGGGGGTCAACAACAATCAGCTTTGCGCCGTTCTTCACCCGGTCCATCATCCGCAGGAACAGAATCGGATGACAATCGGCCATATTGGCGCCGATAACGAAGAATAAATCGGTCTGATCCATATCCTGATAGGAACCCGGAGGGCCATCCGCTCCCAGGGAGAGCTTGTAGCCGTTGCCGGCACCAGCCATACATAGACGTGAATTGGATTCAATATTCGGCGTCCGGATGAAGCCTTTGGCCAGCTTGTTAATCAGATACTGGGCCTCCAGCGACATTTGGCCCGATACATATACGGAGAGTGCATCCGGGCCGTGTTCCTCCAGAATGCTGCGCAGCCGCTTCGCGGTCTCGGATATGGCTGCGCTGATTTCCATTTTTACAGGTTCTGTCCCACGGGAGGGGCGGATGAAGGCATACTCCATC
>NZ_LN831198.1:3856196-3858825 GCF_001368795.1 Paenibacillus ihuae | reverse complement strand
CCGGATTCTGTAATCGCAGCTGCAGCGGTGCTGCCTTTGGTGCACAACCGGCCGAAATTGGCCGGATGCTCCTTATCCCCGGTGATTTTGACTACGCGGTTATCGGATACTTCGAGTATGATCCCGCAGCCAACCCCGCAGTAAGGACAGACGCTTTTAACTTTGCCAGTTGTCATGTGAGCTCACCGCCCCGAAGTTTTCTGTACAAGCTGATTAGAAATTAACCCCTGATTCCGCCTTCGCCCAGGATTTTCTCCAGGATCTTGTTACCGCATAAAAGATAAGGGTGGTGAGGAGTACAATGGAGCCGACCACGAGAAATCCGGTGACCTGTGAGCCTGTGGACTGCTTCAGCGGGCCCAGGACGTAAGTCGGAAGCATATATCCGCCAAGCCCTCCGGCAGCACCGACAATTCCGGTAATGACTCCGATCTCACTGGAGAACCGCTGTGGGATTATCTGGAAGACCGAGCCGTTCCCCATCCCGAGGCAGGCCATCATCACGCTGGTATACAGCAGCATTACCAGGAAGGAACCCGGCATTGAGGCTATGGCAAACGCACATACCGAAATTACACTGTACAAAACAAGGAGCAGGCGCATGCCGCCAATCCGGTCCGCGATCCAGCCGCCTAAAGGCCTGAAGAAGCTGCCCGCAACGACTGTGATAGTAACCAGATATCCTACCTGGATTTTGGTCAGCCCTCCGGGATGTACGCCATCGCCGTACACATCATAGAAGAAAATGCTCGCGTAGTTGGCGAACCCGACAAACCCGCCGAAGGTAATGGCGTAGAATATCGAGAACCACCAGGTATCCGCATGTCTGAAGACACTGAGGTAATCTTTGAGCGGTTTGGGCGCAGGGGCATTCGGAGCATCTTTAGCCAATATAGCAAAAACAATCATAACGATCGCCAGAGGAATCAGCGCGAATCCGAATACACTGTGCCATCCGTAAGCCTGGGCGATCTGCGGTCCGAAAAAGGTGGCCAGCGCGGTTCCGCTGTTTCCTGCACCGGCAATACCCATCGCCAGCCCCTGATATTGCGGAGGGTACCAGCGGCTTGCAAGGGACAGTGATACGGCAAAGCTTGCACCTGCGAAACCGAGCAGGAATCCGATCATATGAATCTGCAGCAGGCTGGTTCCGCCAAGCCAGCCCCACAGGAGAGGGATAATGGTGAGGAACATCCCGATAAGGCCCGCTTTTTTGCTTCCGATGCGGTCTGCAAGAATGCCCATCGGAATCCGGAATATCGAGCCGCCGAGGATGGGAATGGCGACCATGGCTGCTTTTTGGGTATCTGACAATCCGAAATCCTTGGTAATGTAGAGCGATAGAGCTCCACACAGCACCCAAATCATAAAACTTACGTCAAAGTACAAAAAAGCTGAGAACAAACTCGGGGCATGACCCGCCTTGCGAAAACTTTTTGCTTCCATAGTTGACATCCTCCTTTTAATGAACCCCAAGTAAGTAAATCGACAAAAAAGGGCCGACTGACAGAACCCGCATACTTGCGGATTGTGTTAATCGGCCCCGTTGCCAATTGCAGCCACGTCATCGTGACTGACTTCATAAACAAATGTAAGAATACCGGTACAACAAGCCATCCAGCCACAACATTGTGGGGAGAACCCGTTGTTTCCTTCGTTGACACAATGCTGTGTCGTTGAAATCTTATATTGTCAATATAAATAGTCACACTGAAAATGTCAATAATGATGACATATAAATTTTTATTTAATCATATTTTTGCTTTTTTTAGAGCTGTTTTTTTATAATTGTGTTATGTATACTTACATAAAGAGATAGATACCCGCAAAAATTGCCGAGCGGGCCCATATCAATCATGTGACCTTTTATCTGCATTGCCGGGATCTGCCGGATATGCTGGAAAAAAGGGGCAATGAAATAGTCGAAGTCGAGAACATTCAGCAGGTCGTAAGCAGCAATCCGGAACAGGCGGGAAAAGAGAAATGGCCGGTGCTCGAGAACCTGCTCAAGCATATTCAGGCAAACGCAAGATTATCTAAAGTGACGAGTTCCTTCAGACAAAGTACGATCTTTACCGACCGTCTGGGAGATCTGATTGAAGAAATGATTAACTCTCGGTTGGATCGGCGAGGGAATAACAGTGATACTGATACTCCGGAGTCAACAATTCAGAGGGAATTGCCATCTGGTACGGCTCTGCGGCGCTGATTGGAACAATCGTAACCCGGCTTCGCCGGGATATGCCGTATACCCCAGCATATCTGGCAAGACAAATAACCATGCTCCGGTCTCAATAGACCTGGTTTTAAAGGCGGCGGAGGCAACTTCGCTGCCTTTGCTGGTTTTGCAGGGTGTGATGGAAGGTGAGGAAGTGTGGGGCACCCGAGAATCTGTTGGCGGGATCTGCGTGCCCGGGTAAAAGTGCCTTTGATTTCGCCGCAGTCGGGCAATATGGGGAAATTAGAGGTAAAAATCCCTTTGATTTCGGCGCAAGCGGGCAATTTGGGAGAAATAGAGGTAAAAATCCCCTTGATTTCGGCGCAAGCGGGCAATATGGGGAAATTAGAGGTAAAAATCCCTTTGATTTCGGCGCAAGCGGGTCAATTTGGGAGAAATAGAGGTAAAAAT
>NZ_LN831198.1:3849558-3856170 GCF_001368795.1 Paenibacillus ihuae | reverse complement strand
ATTTCGGCGCAAGCGGGCAATATGGGGAAATTAGAGGTAAAAATCCCCTTGATTTCGGCGCAAGCGGGCAATTTGGGAGAAATAGAGGTAAAAATCCCCTTGATTTCGCCGCAGACGGACATCAGCCCTTCAGCCCCACTGGCTCCAATCGAGCCGGTAGGGACCGGGTTAGAAGCCGGGGGCTTACTCACCCTATCCCTCGGCCTTCGCTCAAGCCGCTGAAGTCCGGTCGGCTGCATGATTTACCCTGGAGCGGCGGCCGAGCAGGAAGCCTACCAGCGAAGCGAGCAGCTGCTGGAATACCATTCCGAGTACGACGGGAACGGCGACCGGGGCGGGGAAATAGGACACCGCGAGTACCGCGCCGGCGCTGATATTGCGCATGCCGCCATTGAAGAGCAGCGCGACTTCATCTGCTTCGTTCCAGCGCAGAAGCCTGGCGGTGAAGAAGCAAAGGCAATAGCCGGTGGAAGCCATCAGCACAATAACAGCGGCTAGACCGACCAGATGCAGATTGATGTCCGTCAGGTACGGGGAAATAACAGACCCGTTAATCATAATCACGGCAGCCATGAACAGTTTGGACAGCGGGTTCAGCCTCGGGCTCCATACGGGAGCGGCCGCCCCTTTGCTCCATTCATTAAGCACCATGCCCAGCAAAGAGGGCACGACAATCATCCAGAAAAGGCTGCTCATCATGGCCCAGGTATCCAGTTCCACACTGGTTCCAATCAGCACGGATAGAACACCCGGTACGATAAAGGGAGCCAGCAGCGTGTCGATCAATATGATCGAGAGGGTGAGAGCGGTGTTGCCTTTATAAATACTGACCCAGATAAAGCTGCTGATCCCCGTAGGAATCACCGCAGCAAGCACAAGGCCGGTGATGGTGAATTCATCCGAGTGATAGAGCACATTCCCGAGCCCGAAGGCAACCAGCGGCATGGCAATATGAAGGATAAATAAGCAGGCGAATAGCGGCAGGGGCTTTTTGAGCACGTTCACGAAATCCTTAAATCCAAGACTGATGCTGCCGGCAAACGTCATAAAAGCAAACAGCCAAGGAGACAAAAAGGTGTAAGGAGTAAGCGCACTGCCACAGAGCACCCCGGTCAGGACACTCAGGGGAGTGATCAGCGGCATCATCCGGTTAAGCGCACGGTTCACAGCAAGAAGCATGTCATGACATCCTTTTTTGGTAAGTTCCTATCATTATACACCTTTCGAAAAGGCCTGCATGTAATTACACCTCAATGATACGCCCCGCATCTCTTCCACTTTTTAGTAAGCGACTTCATTAGCCTATGGTATAATCATTTACAACTTATAACATTAATGAGATGGAAGCAGGAGGAAGGGAATGGAGGAGCGAAGCAAGAGAAGGAAGGCACAGCGCAGCAAAAAACGTACGCGCAAGACACTGCTTAGTGTCTCAGCTGTATTAGGTACATGTCTAATCGCCGGAACTGTCTATGCCGGAACACTGTATTTTAAAGCTGAACGGGCGCTTGACCGGATCTCGGCATCGGGAACGGCTCCCGCTGAAACCGCTGGTCCTGCCTCACCAGTGCCGGGGGCATCGGCAGACAATGATGCGGCGGAGGAAAAGGATGATAATAAGCCGCTTACCTTTTTACTCGCCGGTGTGGACAACAGAAGCGGTAGCGGAGGGACGCTGAATACGGATGTGCTGATGCCGGTGGTTTATGAGCCTGTTACCAGGAAGCTGTCTATCCTGTCGATCCCACGTGATCTGAAGATTACAAGCAGTGAGATCGGCTCGCATAAGGCCAATTACTACTATGCCTATTATTACGCACATAACAAGGACGAGGATTTAAGCGAAACAAAAGAGTTCTACGGCAGTGTCCTGCAAATGGATATCGAGCATATGATTCTGATTAATTTTGCAGCGTTCAGCAGTATCGTGGATGAGCTTGGCGGGCTGGATATCAATGTGCCGATGGATATGCGGTACGTGGATAATGCCGACGGCACCAATATTGACCTGAAAAAAGGGATGCAGCATTTAAGCGGCAAAGAAGCTTTGGATTTCGTCCGTTACCGTAAATCCAACCGGGGAACCGCAGAGTCGTCCGATTTCTCCCGGAATGAACGGCAGCAGGAGGTGCTGAACCTCATCCTGGATAAGCTGGATTCCTTGAGCGGAGTTGCCAAGTGGGGGGGAGATCATCGACATTCTGGGCGATAATATCCGTACCGATATCAGCAAGGATCAGCTGAAGAGCTGGATTCTGAATTATAACTCCATGAAGCCTGCATCCAGTGAACTGTTTACGCTGAAATCGGAATGGAAGAGCCCATACGCGTATGCGAACGAAGCGGATCTCGTGGAGAAGCTGCAGAACTTACGCGACCCGCTGGGATTGCCTGCACTCGATACTCAGGAGCTGCTGCATGATTTTGGCATCACAGAATGATGTTCGGAAATAAGCATTAAGGGAGAAGAGAACATGGGTTACCTGGAGGATGTTACGAAGGAATTGTTCAACTATATGCCGGAGCTTACCCGGCAGGAGGACTTTGACCGGTTTTGGGAGGAAACCATTTCCGAGGCTAGGGCAGTTCCCTTGAATAGCAGCAGACAAAAAATAACCTATCCCATTGAGCAAGTGAGCGTATATGAGATCAGCTTTGACGGGATGGATTCAACGCCAGTGTGCGGCTGGTATATTGTTCCTGAATTCATGCAAAAGGAGAAATACCCATGCCTCATCCATTATCACGGTTTCACGGGCAGCCGGGGAGAGCCCTCCGAGTTCATGCACTGGGTATTGATGGGCTTCGCCGTGGTGTCGATTGACTGCAGGGAACAAGGCGGACGCACCGGCAGCCGGGCCCCCTCATCCTGGGGATACTCCATGAACCTGGCCAGTAAAGGTGTGCGCAGCAAATATGAGTATTATTACCGCTATCAATATATGGACTGTATGAAGGCGATCGATTTTGCCTGCGCCCAGCCGGAAGTGGACGCTAAGCGGATTGTCGTTGAAGGCGGCAGCCAGGGTGGAGCTTTGACGATGGCAATGGCCGCGCTGGATGACAGGCCTGCAGCAGCACTCGCAGATGTTCCGAGCAACAGTAATCTAGTGCGGAGAATTGAGGGGGAGCATGGTGCATTTGCCGGTGTAGCCGACTACCTCCGCCGGCATCCGGAAGAACTGGATCTGGTGATGAATGAGCTGAGCTATTTCGATACGATGAATATGGCCGGGCGGATTACCTGCAAGGTGCTTGCCTCCGTAGCCCTGAAGGATGAAACCTGCCCGCCGGAGATGTATTTTGCCACCTATAACCGGATTGCCGGGGAGAAAGAAATCAACATTTATCCGTTCAACGCCCATGAGGGCGGGGGAGCGATTCAGACCGAGGCCAAGCTTAAATCGCTGAAACAATGGTTTCCGGATTGGTTTCTTTAAGCATAGAGACTGGAAGAGGAAGCCGCGGGCCGGTGATCCATCAGGAGTGAAGCTTCTCTACGATCATCATTCGAGCCGCAGTTGGATAGCCCTCGGCCGTTATGCTTGGCAGAACCTGCCGGTGCCGCCCTAATGTGAGACCGGCTGTTTCTGCTCAATGTGAAGCACTGCTGCAAAAGACCCGCCAGAAGTTTGGCGGGTCTTTTGCAGCAACATTCACTTCTCCGGTGTGCCGTTATCCGGCAAGCTGTTTGCCGTCATAGGAATAGGTCTTTTCCTTGCCGTTCACGATGGTCTGCAGGTGAACCGACCGGCCCCAGAGCAAATGGACCATCGGCAGTGTGCGTTCCACGTATTTCCGGTCCAGCTCCAGTCCCTCGAAGCGGTTGTAGATCAGCAGCTCACCGCGGCCGTGCAGGTCATCATCCTTGACTGTCAGATAGGGGAAGCCGCCGTTAGTCCGTGAGCGGATGAGGTTATCCTTGATCTCATCCAGGCTGTTTGCGGTCACCTTGTATGCCTGCCCCTCCTGCTTATACAGGAATAAGTCCATCTCTTCAGCCAGCCCGCGGGTCAGGTAGTTGCGGATGAAGGAGACATCCGATTCCATCTCGCGGATTTCGAACAGCGCCGCCAAGCCCTCCTTCTTCTCGATATGCCGCAGCATCATCAGCCCGAGATAATAAGGATTGATCCGCCCCGGGGAGGGCTGGATTACGCCGGAGTTCATCTTGGAGAATTCAATAATTTCCGAATCGGTGAGCTCCAGCTCTCGCACCAGCTTGAGATGCCAGTAGCTGGCCCAGCCCTCGTTCATAATCTTCGTCTCCATCTGCGGCCAGAAATAGAGCATTTCGGCGCGCAGCATGTGGAGAATCTCGCGCTGCCATTCCTCAAGGTACAGGCTGCGCGAGGCGATGAAGCCGATGACATCCTTCACCCCGCCGTCACTTTCACGGAAACCTCCGGCATGGCCGGAGCGGGCGGGGAACGGATCGACATGCTCCTGGATGGCGATGCCAGCGTCAAGGAACCGCTCGACCTCATCAGCCCCGTATTCCTGGCTGAACCGGTCGATCCGGTCGGCGAAGACCGCCATCCGCTCTACCATGCTCCGGTCGGTTCCGCCGAACATGGCGTTGTTCTTGAAGAAATCACTGTGCCCGAGCACATGCGCCACAATCAGCTTGTTCTGCAGCAGCGTATTGCTGTCCAGCAGGAAGGCGTAGCAGGGGTCGGAGTTAATGACGAGCTCATAGATTTTGCTCAGGCCGTGGTTATATTCCGATTTCATCCGGTGATAGGCCTTGCCGAAGCTCCAGTGCGCGAACCGGGTCGGCATCCCGTAGGCGCCGATCGAGTAGAGCACCTCGGGAGGGCACATCTGGTAGCGCATCGGGAAAAAATCCAGCCCGTTCTCCAGCGCCAGGGCAGTCAGCTGCTCCACCGACTGCTCCAGCAGCAGCATTTCATTGTCCAGCAGCATCGTCTCACCTCCAGATTGGATAAACCGTAATTTCAGCTTGCCAGCTCTTCGCCGAAGAAGGCCTGCAGCGTTTTGAAGACATCCTCCTTTTCCTTCAGCAGTGAACGGGTGAAGGAGGGGGAGGATAACGCGGACAGGGCTTCCCACAGCTGTTTGCTTCCGTATACATTCTGGCGGATTTCACCGTAACCGAGCATATTAACCCTTTCCAGCAGTTCGCCTGCCAGACGGAGTGTAACCGGATTATCGCTGTCCAGATTGTCACCGTCAGAGAAATGGAACGCATAAGCATTATGCTGGCCTGGCGGATATTCATTCTCCAGAATACGCAGCGCCAGTTCATAGACGGAGGAACATTTCGTGCCCCCGCTTTCCGCCTTGTGGAAGAAGGCTTCCTCGTCGACCTCTTTGGCATCTGTAGTGTGGGCCAGGAAACGGATCTGCACATTGTCGTATTTGGTCCGCAGGAACCGGGTCATCCAGAAAAAGAAGCTGCGGGCCACATACTTCTCGAAAGTACCCATGGAGCCGGAGGTATCCATCATCGCCAGCACAACTGCTGAGGACTGCGGACGGCGGATATCCTCCCAGGTTTTGTAGCGCAGGTCATCTTCTGTAATCGGTCCAAGCACGGAGCCCGCGGAAGACGGGAGCTCCGGCAGCGAATAGGACTCGGCGGCCACCTGAGGGGACAGCCCGCCGCTCAGCGCCTGGCGCTTGATCGCTTCGAACAGCGTACGCCGCTTGTCGACGTTCGACATCATGCCCTGCTTGCGCACATCGTCGAAGCGGATGTCCGGCACGGTCATGTCGGGCGAAGCCTTCGGCTTCAGCCTCGGCAGCTGTAAATCCTCAAGGACCAGCTCCGCCAGCTCATCGATCGTCACTTCAGCCTCATACACATCCTCGCCTGGCAGCTCTCCGGCTTCGCGGCCGCCTTTACCCGGACCTGTAGACCCTGGCCGACCGGCCTGGCCGATTGTATCACCGACCTGGGTACCGCCCTGGCCCTGACCGACCTGCGGCTCATTCTTATAGTTGTAACGGAACTTAGGCTCGTCCAGACTGCGGATCGGCACTTTGATGACTTTGTCTCCTTGCGGCATAATGATGGACTCTTCACTGACCAGATCGGCAAGATTCTGCCGGATTGCTTCTTTTACCTTGCGCTTATGACGTTCCTGGTCGAGCTCTCCCTTGCGGTGCAGCGACCAGTCGTCGCGCGCGATCATGAACAAACGTTTGTCCATGTTCGTCACCTCCCGCGTGGTATTTACCGGTTCAGCAAGCTGCCGACATATTTCATCAGTTCGTTGGCACAAGTAGCGCAGTAGCCGTTATGCTCGATCAGCCGGCGGGACACCTCGTTCATCCGTTTTACCTGGGCTTCATCCGGGTTGATCGTCGATGTGGTGATTTTGATAACATCCTTAAGATCGGCAAACAGCTTCTTCTCGATGGCATCCTTCAGCGGCTCGTGTGAAGTATATTCGAACTGCCGCCCCCGGCGTGCATAAGAGGAAATCTTGATCAGAATCTCCTCGCGGAATGCCCGCTTCTGATTCTCGGTAATGCCGATCTGCTCCTCGATGGAGCGCATCAGCTTCTCGTCGGGATCATGCTCCTCGGAGGTGATCGGATCACTCATCTTGTATCCGCTGCAATAAGCTTCAACATTATCAAGAT
>NZ_LN831198.1:3844629-3849532 GCF_001368795.1 Paenibacillus ihuae | reverse complement strand
AAGATAGTTGTTCAGGATCGTCCGGGCCGATTCCTCGAAGGAATAGACGAAGGCCCGCTGCACTTCCGTCTTGGCTTTATGGTCGTATTCCTTGCGGGCCATGGTGATCAGGTTCATCAGCCGCTCGCGCTCCTCCTTGGAGATCGAAGCATGTTGATCAGGCCTTCTTTCAGAGAGCGGAGCACATCCAGTGCGTTGATGCAGTATTTATTGCCCTTAATCAGGGCGCTGGAGATGCGGTTGATGACATAACGCGGGTCGACCCCGGCCATGCCTTCATCAGAGTGCTCCCGCGACAGCTCGTCCACATCGCCGCCTTTGATGCCGTCCACTTCCAGACCGTCGTACAGATACAATTTTTTGAGCAGATCAATTCCGGTCTTCTTGGGTTCTTTGAGGCGGGACAGCACAGTGAAGACGGACGCGGTCCATAGTGCATTGGGGGCAAGGTGTACCTGATTGTTCAGGCCTGAAGCATCCACAAGCTTGCGGTAAATCCGCTCTTCCTGGGAGGCTTTGAGATTATAGGGAATGCGCATGACGATCATGCGGGAATGGAGGGCTTCGTTCTTTTTGTTGGAGATAAAGGCGCGGTATTCGGTTTCGTTCGTGTGTGCGATGATCAGCTCATCAGCTGAGATTAAGGCGAATCTTCCCGCTTTGAAATTGCCTTCCTGGGTCAGCGACAGCAGATTCCAGAGGAACTTCTCGTCACATTTGAGAATTTCCTGGAACTCCATCAGGCCGCGGTTGGCTTTATTCAGCTCGCCGTCGAACCGGTACGCACGCGGGTCCGATTCGGAGCCGTACTGGGTGATCGTGGAGAAATCGATACTGCCGGTAAGATCGGCAATATCCTGCGACTTCGGGTCGGAGGGTGCGAAGGTGCCGATGCCCTTGCGGTCGCTTTCCGAGAACAGTATGCGTACAACCGGCATCTCCTCGATCCGTCCGCCATGCTCATGCTCCAGATTCATCCGGCAGACTGGGCACAGATCGCCTTCGATATGAACGCCGTATTCGCGGCGGAACTCCTCGCGGAGCTCACGCGGAATGAGGTGCAGCGGTTCTTCCTGCATCGGGCAGCCCTTGATGGCATATTGCGCACCTTCAGGGGTGCGGGTAAAGTCTTCGAGCCCGTGCTTCAGCAGAGTGACCAGCGTAGACTTCCCGCCGCTGACCGGACCCATAAGCAGCAGCAGCCGCTTGCGGACATCGAGGCGCTGTGCGGCTGGGCGGAAGTATTCCTCCACCAGCAGCTGGATCGAATCCTCAAGGCCGAACAGGGTGCCGCTGAAAAATTTGTACTCCCTGCGGCCGTCGCCAAGCTCAGTAACGCCAGCCGATTCAATCATCCGGAACACCAGTTCATGGGCGGTACCGGCGATTTGGGGATGTTCTTTGACAAGCCCTAAATAATCGGGAAAAGTACCCTCCCAGAAGAGGTCGTTTTCCTTGTCCCGATAGGTGAACAGTTTCTCTAAGAACGTCATGCTTACCGCCTCCCATTGTATTATCCGTAAGGCAAAGGGTACGAGGTGACCGGCCGGGCGACATGTAGTAGGGCATCCGTGAAGCATCCGACAGAACAGCAGAGACATTCTTTGAAGCTATGTGGTTATCTTTCAATTTTAACATATTATCTATCATTGTTCGACAACAAAAATGTCATTGAATGATGGAAATTACTAGATTTGGAACTATAACGGCCGAAAATTATATTTATCGCTTCTATAATGTTATTTAATATGACATAGAAATGAATGATTACACCCGTGCAGTCCGCTGCGCTGCGCCTAAGTATTGAATCCTGATAATAACGCCAGCTCAGTCCGCGCATATGCATCGTATCTCATCAATATTCCCTTCCTGATTCACGGTACTCCCTGGGAGATTTGCCGTACCAGCGTTTGAACTGGCGGCTGAAATGAGCGATATCGCGGTAGCCGAGCAGGCCAGAGATATGGCTGACCGGCAGCCGCAGATCGTCCAGCAGAACCTTGGCCTCATGAAGCATCTGCTGGGAAAGGAACTCCCGGGGGGAGAGACCGAACACCTGCCGGAATACCCGGTAGCAGTGCGAGGAGCTGATCCCCAGCTCTGCAGCAATATCATCGACGCCAAGCGTCCGGTCTTCCTGTATATCATGCTTGAACTGCTGATAGACAAGCCCTTGCAGGCGGCTGCGGATCTGGTGGGCAAGCTCTACCTTCTCGTAAGTGGCAGAATCATGCAGATTCGCCTCAATCGAGAAGGCCTCCCACAGCTGGCCGAACAGGTCGAAGACCGCAGACTGCAGCATCATCCGCTGAGACATGGTAATATCCCCATGGATTGTGGTTGAAATGTCCACTAATTTGCTTAGAGAAGGTGTGAGTTTATGCGCAATGGGGCTTTCCGCGGTAAAGAGCATATGATTCAACCGGCTCAGCAGCGAGATCAGAAGCTTGTCATCAATGTCAAAATGAATGCAGAAATAGGTGAACGGCTGGCCGTTGCCGCTCCGGCTGGAATGGGAGTCTCCGGGCCTGAGCAGGACCAGATCCCCGGCCCGCTGCGTATAGCTGCGGTTATTTACGATAATCCGCTGCTCCCCTTCAAGCACATAGTTGAATTCGTACTGCGGGTGGGCATGAATTGGATAATTCCAAGCACCGCTTACTTTCCTCAGATGCATGCCGAACAGGTTCAGCGTAGTTTTTACGTCCGGGATAATCGTTTCACTGATGCTTTGTCCAAGTGCAGGCGGCATAAAAGCGGAAGCCATGAGCAGTTCCCCCTTGGTTTATCTAGTTCACTGGTGTGTCTATTAGTATAGCTGACATTAGCTTGATTTGGGTAAATTATTGCTTGATTTGACAATGTTCCCGCCGGGCGGCCCCGTGGTAGGATAAGGAAGTACCATCAGAGCAATCGATCCTAAACGTACGAACCGGGAAGGAGTCATTATGACAAAATCTAATCTGTTCTACAATGTCCAGCATTCACCTATAGGTGCTTTTGCAAGCTTCACTTTAGGTTTTAAAGGCAAACATGGGGGACTTGGACTGGAGCTGGGTAAACCGGCTGACCAGAATGTGTATATCGGATTCCAGTCCGCAGACGGTGCAACTTACGAGGCGCTGCCCTTTTTCGATCAGGTCGAGGATGCCGGCGCCAGATACGATATTGAAAAAGCTGATGAAACCGCGAAGGAATTACAGCAGGGGTTCCCTGTTCCTCCGGGTGAGAATGACGAAGCTAAGCCAAACGGCGGGTATCAGCCGACAGGCGTTCTTTTGAAAGCGTTTCAAGACCATGAAATCAGCAGAATACTTGGGGCGGCGACTGATACCTGGCAGGCGGGTGACCTGACTTTTCAAGTGTACTCCCCTGTCCGTCCGGTGCCTGATCCGGCCGCTGCTGATGAAGCTGCGCTCAAGGCAGCCCTGCTGCCGGCAGTCTTCGCCGAGCTTACACTCGACAATACAATGGGTACTTTTACGCGAAAAGGCTTCTTTGGTTATGAAGGCAGCGATCCCTACAGCTCCATGCGCAGACTCAGCGACACCAGCGGCGGGGCTTTTCAGGGAATCGGGCAAGGCCGTCTGATGGCAGTTGCCTGTGATGCTGAGGAGGTCCAGTCTGCACTCGGGTTCACGATGGAGAAGATTCTGGAGGCTAAGCTTGCGCACAACCTGGCATTCGGACTGGGCGGCACGGGCGCCGTGTTGATGGAGGTTCCTCCGGGGGAGAAACGGACATACCGTTTTGCCATCTGTTTTTACCGGGGCGGATTGGTGACCACAGGTATCGATGCCAGCTATGCATATACCCGTTACTTTAACAATATTGATGCCGTGGCCGGCTATGCGCTGGAGCATTTTGATGAGCTCACCGGTTCCTGTTCAGCAGCGGATGCATGGATTGCCTCTGCCGGGCTTACCGGAGATCAGACCTTTATGCTCTCGCATGCGATTCACAGCTATTATGGCAGCACACAGCTTCTGCACGACGGAGACCGGTACATCTGGATCGTGAATGAAGGCGAATACCGGATGATGAATACGCTGGATTTAACGGCGGATCAGCTGTTCTTTGAACTGGTAATGAACCCGTGGACGGTGCGCAATGAGCTCGAATTGTTCGTGGACCGCTACAGCTATGAGGATAAGGTTGTCTTTCCGGGCGGAAACGAGGAGTACCCCGGAGGGATCAGCTTCACTCATGATGTCGGTGTAGCCAATGTATTCTCGCGGCCGCAGTATTCCGCTTATGAGCTGGCCGGGCTGGATGACTGCTTCTCTTATATGAGCCATGAGGAGCTGGTCAATTGGCTGGTCTCGGCGCTCGTCTACATCGAACAGACCAAAGACCGCGATTTTACTGATAAAATGCTCCCGACACTCCGTGCCTGCTTTGACAGCATGCTGAACCGCGATCATCCGGACAGCAGCCAGCGCAACGGCCTGATGGGTCTGGACAGCAACCGGACGCAAGGCGGTGCCGAAATCACTACCTATGACAGCCTGGATACCTCGCTTGGGCAGTCCCGCAATAACATTTATATGGCAGGGAAATGCTGGGCGGCGTATGTAGCGCTGGAGAAGTTCTTCGGACAGGAAGGACTGGCTGAACTGGCAGCAGAGGCAGGGCAGCAGGCCGTGAAGTGTGCCGCTTCGCTATCTTCCCAATTAAACAGTGACGGTTATATTCCCGCTATCATCCATGAAGATAACCAATCCTGTATCATTCCGGCGATTGAAGGCCTGGTCTTCCCGCTCTTCACCGGCTGCGGAGAAGCGCTCGATCCCGGCGGCAGATTTGCAGAGTATCTCAGCGCGCTGAATACCCACCTCCATACGGTGCTGGTTCCGGGCATCTGCCTGTTCGAGGACGGAGGCTGGAAGCTGTCGTCCACAAG
>NZ_LN831198.1:3833537-3844603 GCF_001368795.1 Paenibacillus ihuae | reverse complement strand
GGAAGCTGTCGTCCACAAGCAATAACTCGTGGCTCAGCAAAATCTATCTGTCCCAGTTCATCGCCCGGGAGATTCTGCAGCTGCCTTGGGAGGAAAGCGGGCTTGCGGCTGATGCAGCGCATGTGAACTGGCTGCTGCATCCCGAGCTGTCCTACTGGTGCTGGAGTGACCAGATCTTGTCCGGCCTTATCGGCGGAAGCAAGTATTACCCCCGCGGAGTTACTGCAATCCTCTGGCTCCTGGAAGGTACGGGCAGCCGTTCGCTGACAGGATTAGCGGATACAGCAAAGGCTTAAAGTAAGGTCTAATAGTAAGGCTACTAGATTTGTTGAATCCGGGAATTTGATTGCAGTACCTGCAATAAATAGATTAATTAGTCTACACGGGATCATTTCTGCTGTATTTCGTGCAATAGAAAGACTTACTCCTCAGCGCTGAATCGCATTCTATTGTAATTCGTACACTAGTTTTGCGGATTTCCGGTCAAAATCATCACTTTCAGCGGATTCTGCTGTATAGAGTGCAGCAGATTCAGTTTTACGGCTGATTTATGAGAAATCTGCTGTATAAAGTGCAATAGCTAGGTTTGTATCCAATACTCAGGCAACACACAGGAGGAGTCTTCCAGATGATGAACGAATCCAATGAGCGTCACATTTCAATAGAGGACCATGGCTATAGCGCCTGGCTGGGCTATCCGGCACTGCCGCAGGGCAGGCTGCAGGAGCAATATGTGAAATGGTGCGGAGCGGTTAGCGTTACGGAAGCTGATGATACGGTTCAAGCCGCATTGGCAGAATGGAGCAGGGGCATCGAAGGCATGCTTGCTATCCGGGTCCAGGCGGAACATGAGTTAAGCCCCGGCGCTTCAAGGGTTGCCATCGGCACCTTCGGGGGCGGAAATACGCTGATCGGCCGTGTGTTTAATGAGGCTGACATCCGCAAGGTGGGACGCGAAGGGTTCGCCATCCGCACGAGTGCAGATCATAACTGCATTGCTGTAGGAGCTACCGCGCCGGCAGGGGTTCTTTATGGAGTGTTTCACCTGCTGCGTCTGATCGGCACATTGCAGGAGATTGAAGGACTCGATGAAACCGTGAATCCGGTAAACGGGCTGCGGATGATCAATCATTGGGATAATTTTGACGGCAGTGTGGAGCGGGGGTATGCGGGGAGATCCTTCTTCTATGAAAATAACCGGTTTACAGGGGATATGGGGCGGATCCGCGACTACGCGCGGCTGATGTCCTCGACCGGCATCAATGCCATCGCGATTAATAATGTGAATGTCCATGCCCTGGAGACGCTGTTTATTTCAGATTATTTGCCCGAGGTGGCAAATATTGCTGATATGTTCAGGCTGTATGGCATCCGGCTGTTCCTTAGCGTTAATTTTGCCGGACCGATGCATGAAGGGGAAGTAGGCACTGCTGATCCGCTCGATCCGGGTGTGCGCGGCTGGTGGCAGCGCAAAGCGGCCGATATCTACCAGGCGATCCCCGATTTCGGCGGCTTTGTGGTCAAGGCGGATTCGGAGAACCGTCCGGGACCGTTCACTTACGGGCGTGACCATGCCGATGGTGCGAATATGCTGGCGGAAGCCCTTGAGCCCTATGGCGGAATCGTCATCTGGCGCTGCTTCGTGTACAACTGTAAGCAGGACTGGCGCGACCGCAAGACAGACCGGGCAAGAGCGGCATATGATCACTTCAAACCGCTAGACGGCAAATTCAAAGACAATGTCATTCTGCAGATCAAGAACGGGCCGATGGATTTCCAGGTCCGGGAACCGGTATCCCCGCTGTTCGGGGCACTTGAACGGACTAATCAAGTGATCGAATTCCAGATTGCCCAGGAATATACCGGCCAGCAGCGCCATGTCTGTTACCTTGTCCCCCAGTGGAAAGAGGTGCTGGAATTCAATACGAATGCCAAGGGGGAAGCTTCACCGGTCAAGCATATCGTAGACGGCTCGCTGTGGGGCAACCGGTACAGCGGGATCGCGGCGGTGTCCAATGTAGGCAATGACAAGAACTGGACCGGCCATCTGCTGGCCCAGGCTAATCTGTACGGATACGGCCGTTTGGCCTGGAATCCGGAGCTGAGTGCGGAAGAGATTGCCGGGGAATGGATCGCTCTTACCTTTGGCAAGGATCCGGCAACAGCAGCTGTCATCAGCCGGATTCTGCTGGATTCGTGGGAGATCTATGAATCCTACACAGCTCCGCTCGGCGTGGGCTGGATGATAAATCCGGAGCATCATTACGGGCCGAATGTGGACGGCTATGAATATTCCCAGTGGGGAACGTACCATTATGCCGACAACCTCGGGATTGGAGTCGACCGGACCGTGAAGAGTGGTACGGGTTACAGTTCCCAGTATATCGGCAGCAATGCTGCACGTTATGATTCACTCGAGGAATGCCCCGATGAATTGCTGCTGTTCTTCCATCATGTTCCGTATACCCATGTGCTCCATTCCGGCAAAACGGTGATCCAGCATATTTATGATACTCATTTTGCCGGCGCAGAACGTGCAGAAGAGCTGGTCACCTTATGGAGCAGCTTGCAGGGGAACCTCAGAGAAGATCTGTATGTGCAGGTAGAGGAGCGCCTACGAGGGCAGGCCGCTCATGCCAAGGAATGGCGCGACCAGATCAATACGTATTTCTTCAGAAAGAGCGGCATTATGGATGCAAGCCAGCGCACTATCTACTGAGAGGTGAATGGCCATGACAAGTACCTTCGGACATATCATTGATCGCTTGACGGCAGGTATCGAACGGCCTGATCCAACCGTAGACAAGCTGGACCCGGGGAGCCTGGAGACAGAGGTGCGGGGGATCGTTACGGCCTTTGCAGCCTCGCAATATGTAATTGAACAGGCGGCTTTGTTTGGGGCGAACCTGATCGTGACTCATGAAGGGGTTTATTACACCCACCAGGATCAGCGGGAATGGCTGGGCGGGGATCCGGTATTTTTGCAGAAATCTGCCCTGATTGCATCTTCAAGTATTGGAATTTACCGGTTTCATGATTATGTGCACCGTTACACGCCGGACGGAATAACAGAAGGGCTGATCCGTGCACTCGGCTGGCAGGATTATGTAACTGAGCATCGGGCCGCAGTGTCGATATTAACCATTCCGGCCATGTCCGTCAAAGACGCTGCAGAGCTGGTGAAGCGGCAGCTGGCAATCTCTTATGTGCGTGTGGCGGGCAATTTAACTGCTTCCTGCACCCGGGTGGGCATTCTGGTTGGTTATAGAGGCGGAGGTCCAATGACCATTCCCCTGTTCGAACAGGACGGCCTCGATCTGATTATTGCCGGAGAAGGGCCGGAATGGGAGACTCCGGAGTATGTAAAAGATGCCGCCGCACAGGGGCGCAACCGGGCGTTAATTATGCTGGGCCACGCTGAGAGTGAGGCACCCGGCATGAAGCTGCTGGCAGAGCGGCTGTCACAGCAGTTTCCCGGCCTGCCCGTCCGCTTTGTGCAGGACAGGCCGGTATTTCAAATCCTATAGTTAATCCATACCTCTTTGCCGACAGGTGGACGAATGGGACCCTCAGGTTCCATATGGTTCCCCTGCCGGCAAGGAGGTTTTGTAGTTTATAGAGCGTGCACTTACATTTTTAGCGATACATTTTGCATATTGAACATTGCCGTCTACCCCTGATACAGCTAACATTGAAGGTGCATCTAGTTTCCCGATAAACAGAAACGGAGGTCGTTACTAGGATGAATTCTGTGCGAAAGAGAAGGTGCAGGGGACCTCACGGCTTGTTATCTGCGGGCGTTCTGTGCTAAGTAACAACACGGTGCATCTGCTGTTCAGCGGCCAAAGCGGCGAATCCAAACAGCTTGTCGAGTTTGACGGCGCAGAATTTTACACGGAGCGGGAATTTACGCTGGAGCCGGTAAGCGGCAAGCAGACGGTAACCTTCCTGTTCCTGTCGGGGGATTCTGAAGAAATCCGGGAATAGAAGAGCAGCCCGAACAGCCCGTTTCCGACATTCCGGAAACGGGCTGTTTGGGCTGCAGCTGAATATATAGTGATTCTCGTCTACTGAGATGAGGCGGTGACTGAAGTTGGAGTGGAGCTCCTGCTAAGGAACGGCCGTGGTACGGAATCAGAGGTATAAATCCCTCTGATTCCGCAGAAACGCGGCCGTGGTACGAAATCAGAGGTATAAATCCCTCTGATTCCGCAGAAACGCGGCCGGAGTACGAAATCAGAGGTATAAATCCCTCTGATTCCGCAGAAACGCGGCCATGGTACGGAATCAGAGGTATAAATCCCTCTGATTCCGCAGAAACGCGGCCGTGGTACGGAATCAGAGGTATAAATCCCTCTGATTCCACAGAAACGCGGCCATGGTACGGAATCAGAGGTATAAATCCCTCTGATTCCGCAGAAACGCGGCTCGCCCCAGCGGACAATAATGGGCTGTCCGACAGCCCATGCTCAAGGGAGCAGGACATTCGCCCGTCAGGATGGTCTTGTTCAATTGTAGGCTTCTGAAGCTTAACGGATGCCTAGGCTTTAATAAAGTCTGAGAAGTTCTCCTGCAAATAGAGCGAGTTAATGTCTTCGCGCAAATGGTGATGGATCAGCGCATCCAGCTTGTCCGTTTCCTGCCGGGTCATGTATTCAAGGATACGCTGGTGCTCCGTCCAGATCTCCTCCAGCTTCTCCTGACGGAGCATGTGCAGCCGCCGGTATCTGACATAATGCACATTGGACTGCTGGATCAGATTCCACAGGAATTCCCGTCCGGCCAGCCGGAAAAGGGCGGCGTGGAACGCATCGTCCAGGTTGAGGAAATGCTCTGTGGCATCCTCTTGATGGATTGCCGCCTTCTGCCTGTCCAGAATCTCCTTCAGCTCATGTACACCCTTCAGCACCAGATGGGCCGAGAGGTATTTCATGATCTCTTTTTCCAGGACACTGCGCAAATAAATAATCTGTTCAACCGACTCCAGATCAATGAACGAAACCAGGTTGCCCTTCTTCGGATAGATATCAATATAGGATTCCAGACTGAGCTGTTTCAGCACATCACGCAGCGGGGTCCGTGAAATCTGGAACCGTTCGGATAAAACAGTCTCACTGAGAATGGTGCCGGGCTTCAGCGTCAGGGTCAGAATTTCATGCTTGAGCGTCTTCATAATTTGTTCTTTGATCGACGTTGTGTTTCGGCTCCATCATCCGTATTTTAAGTTCTAGTATACATCAATGCCCGCTGCGATAAAAGAAAACTTTCACGAGATAAGTCAACATTTTCGCTATATATCAATAATAGTATACGTTTTCAAAAGAAGTGTTGACAAAATTGTGTTGTTTATTTATGATCTACTAAAAACTTGTATACAAGATTTAGGGCATGTGCAATCATGGTTTATACATCCTAAGGAGGGTTTATCAATGAACATGACGTGGAGATGGTATGGCGAAGGGAACGATAACATCACGCTTGACCATGTACGGCAGATTCCGGGGGTAATGGGGATCGTCTGGTCGCTGCATGACAAGGTAGCCGGTGAGGTCTGGGAGATGGAGCGGATACAGGAAGTGGCGGATCAGATTACGGCCAAGGGCTTCAGCACCGCCGTGGTGGAAAGCGTCAACGTTCATGATGATATCAAGATCGGCCTGCCGACCCGTGACAAATATATCGACATTTATATCGATACGATCCGTAAGCTGGCTACAGTCGGCGTTAAAGTCATCTGCTATAACTTTATGCCGGTCTTCGACTGGACGCGCACAGAGCTGTACAAGGAGCTGCCGGATGGTTCGAACGCCCTCTTTTATGAAAAGGCTGCCATCACCGATAATCCGCGTGAGATGGTAGACCGGATTCTCCAAGGCGCAGGACAATTCACCATGCCGGGCTGGGAGCCGGAACGGCTGGCGAAGCTGGATGAGCTGTTCGCGGCTTATGCTGATGTGACGGAAGATAAACTGTTCGGCAACCTGCAATATTTCCTGGAGCATATTATTCCCGTATGTGAAGAAGTGGATATCAAAATGGCGATTCACCCGGATGATCCGGCCTGGCCGATCTTTGGCCTGCCGCGCATTATCCGCAGCCGCGATACGATCCGCCGTTTCCTGGATTTAGTAGACAGCCCTTACAATGGCCTGACTTTCTGTACAGGGTCGCTTGGTACGAATCCGGAGAACGACCTGCCGGCGATGATCCGCGAGTTCCATGACCGGATTTATTTTGCCCATATCCGCAATGTGAAGGTGTTTGACAACGGGGACTTCATCGAAGTATCCCACCGCGGGCGCGACGGCAGTGTCGATGTGGCGGAAGTCGTTAAGGCCTACCACGAGAACGGGTACACGGGTTATGTGCGTCCGGACCACGGCCGTCATCTGTGGGGCGAAGAGAAAAACTGCCGTCCAGGGTACGGCTTGTATGACCGGGCGATGGGCATCATGTATCTGCTCGGCGTATGGGACAGCCTGGATAATGTGAAGGGGGCGAAATAAATGCTGCGCCTGAGCCGATCCAGTATCCGGGATGAAGCAGAATCATGGGAGGCTGCCGGGGCCATCCTTCCTAAGTTTGACTATGACACAATAGCGAAGAACACGCTGGCGAAGCCGGAATGGATTCATTTCGGTGCGGGCAATATCTTCCGCGGGTTCGTGGCGAATGCCCATCAGAAGCTGCTGGACAGCGGCGCAGCGGACACGGGAATCATCGCGGCGGAAACCTTTGACTTCGAGATGATCGATAAAGTCTACAAGCCGTATGATAATCTGACCCTGCTGGTGCTGATGAATGCGCGCGGCGATTTCCAGAAAAAAGTCATTAGCAGCATCGTCGAAGGCATCACCGCCGACAAGAACCGTGAAGATGATTACAACAGGCTGACGGAGGTGTTCGAGAACCCGAGCCTGCAGATGGCAAGCTTCACCATCACGGAAAAGGGGTATTCCCTGACCGGCCCGAACGGCCAATATCTCGGCATCGTCGAGAAGGATATTGCGGGCGGGCCGGAGCAGCCCGTGCATGCCATGAGTATTGTCGCTTCGCTTGCATACAAGCGGTATCAGAAGGGCGCCTACCCGATGACCTTCGTCAGCATGGACAACTGCTCCCATAATGGCGATAAGCTGAAGAATGGCGTCGTAACCATTGCCAAGGAATGGGCCGCCAAAGGGCTGGTGGAAGCAGGCTTCGTGGCTTACCTGGAGAATGAGCAGCTGATTACTTTCCCGCTGTCGATGATCGACAAAATCACGCCGCGCCCGTCGGAAACGGTGCAGGCAGCGCTGCTTGAGCAGGGCATCGGTGAGATGGAGGTGATTGTTACCTCCAAGAATACCTATACGGCCCCGTTTGTAAACGCTGAGATCAGTGAATATCTGGTCATTGAAGATAAGTTCACGAACGGCCGTCCTCCGCTTGAGCAGGCGGGCATTATCTTTACCGACCGGGAGACCGTCAACAAGGTGGAGACGATGAAGGTGACCACCTGCCTTAATCCGCTGCATACCGCACTCGCCGTATCGGGCTGCCTGCTCGGTTATACCCTGATTGCCGATGAGATGAAGGACGATACGCTGCGCACATTCGTGGAAATCATCGGCTACACGGAAGGGCTGCCGGTTGTTGTGGATCCGGGCATCCTTAGTCCGAAGCAGTTTCTGGATGAGGTGCTGCAGGAGCGCTTCGCCAATCCGTTTATTCCCGACACGCCGCAGCGGATTGCAACCGACACCTCGCAGAAGGTCGGCATCCGCTTTGGGGAAACGATTAAATCGTATATCCGCAGAGAGGACCTGGATCCGGCCGGGCTGACAGCCATTCCGCTGGCGATTGCCGTCTGGTGCCGCTATCTGCTTGGCGTGGATGATGAAGGGAATGCCTTTACCCTCAGTCCTGACCCGCTGCTCGAAACACTGCAGGGGCATCTGCAGGGCGTTGTTCTGGGAGACACCCATTCCCATGTGCGGGCAATTCTGCAGGATGAGCAGCTGTTTGGCGTGAAGCTGTATGACATCGGCCTGGGCGATAAGATTGAGGGGATGTTCTACGAGCTGCTGGCCGGACCGGGAGCGGTAAGAAGCACACTGGAGAAGTATCTGAAATAAGGGGTAAGGGGACATGAGCAATGAAGGCACTTATTCATGAGGATTTTCTGCTGCAGTCTGAGGAAGCCCGGATACTCTATCATGAGTACGCCAAGGACTTGCCGATTATAGACTACCACTGCCACCTTGATCCGCAGGCCATCGCTGAAGATAAACGGTTTAACAGCATCACAGAGTTATGGCTGGGCGGGGATCATTATAAATGGCGTGCGCTGAGAACCTTTGGCGTTGATGAGAAATATATTACGGGCAGTACTCCGGATGAAGAAAAGTTCGCCAAGTGGAGTGAGGTTCTGCCCTTTACCATCGGCAATCCGCTGTTTCACTGGTCCCTCCTTGAGCTGAAAAGCTATTTTGGCGTGGAGGAGCAGCTGAATCCGCAGAACTGGCGGGAAATCTATGAGCATTGCAATACACGGATTGCAGCGGACGGCTTCTCCGCTCAGGGGCTGATCACACGCTCCAATGTGAAATGGATCTGCACTACAGATGATCCGGTGGATGATCTGAAGTACCATGCCCGGATAGCCGGGAAAAGTCAAAACACCTTTAAGACCGGAGTCACACCGACCTTCCGACCGGATAAAGCGCTGCTGATTGAAGCCGATAGCTTCCCGGCATATCTGACCAGCCTGGAGCAGGCAGCAGGGTACCCGATTACCAGCTTTGCGCTGATGGAACGTGCCCTGCTGGAACGGATTGAATATTTTCACCGTCAGGGCTGCATGATCTCTGACCACGGGTTCTCGCATCTGCCGTATGAAGAAGCTCCGGCCTCAGTCCTCGAAGATATCTTCAGCAGACGTCTGAGCGGCGAAAGCCTCAGCAGGCTGGAATGCGACCAATATGCGACAGCGTTGATGCTGACCATGGGCCGGAAATACGCTGCGCAAGGCTGGGCCATGCAGCTGCATATCGGGGCAATACGCAATCCGAATACGCGCAGATTCCGCGAGCTGGGACCGGATACAGGCTTTGATACCATTGGCGATAACAGCTATGCCGACCGGTTATATAAGCTGCTCGACGGGCTTGACCGGACCGGAGAGTTGCCCAAGACGATTATTTACAATCTGAATGCGGCACAGAATGATGTGCTGGCAGCGATGATCGGCTCTTTTCAGGGCGACGGCATCAAGGGCAAAATCCAGTTCGGCTCCGGCTGGTGGTACAATGACCAGAAGGACGGCATGATCAAGCAGCTGACATCCCTGTCGAATCTCGGCCTGCTCAGCTGCTTTGTAGGCATGCTGACGGATTCCAGATCGTTCCTGTCCTATACGCGCCACGAGTATTTCCGCCGTATTCTGTGTAACCTGATCGGAGGCTGGGTCGTAAACGGCGAAGCGCCAAGGGATCTGCCTTTCCTGGGCCGCATCGTACAGGATATCTGTTATCATAATGCTGACCGCTATTTTGAATTAGGCTGATAGGTCCGTTATTCCTGATAAACGCGGGGCCCGCAATTCCGGGCTCTGCGTTTTTTTGTCTAGTAGAGGATGTATAATGAGATTCGAAGATTAAAGAACTCATGAGGAGCGGAAGAAATGAATGCATCAGAATTTCAGCAGTATGTTAGAGCGTTTAGTGAAGTGAAGGGCTTTGATACGAGTACCATTGAGCAGCGGATGTTATACTTGATGACCGAGGTCGGTGAATTAGCCAAGGAAGTGCTGTCCGTGTCCTTTCATCCCGATGCGGAACGAAAGACGAACCTGGGCTACGAGATGTACGATGTCGTGTGGAATATTTTTGATCTGGCCAATAAGCTGGACATTGATCTGGAGAAAGCGTTTAGCGAGAAGAAAGGGATTAGTGACCTCAGAAATTGGGATTAGTACAAATCACCCGGTTACCGGCGATTAGTGGGTTCGCCGGATAACCGGTTTTTTTCGTCTTTTGAAGAGATAAACCGCATTCTCATTTGAGGGAGGAAGCATAAGCGCGGATAACCGCTCGCTGAGCTCCATCGTAAACAGGTCAGCATTATGGTAGGCTTCGAAATCTCCGGTATAGGCAGGGCTTCTTGTTCCGATGACGATATATAAATTCACGGAATCCGTTTTGAACACATGTTTTTCATACGGATTTTTGGGGACAGGCCAAGAGCACAGCACCACTTCAGGGCTATATTTTTGCAAAGCTGATTTTGCATCCGCCTCCTCGACAAAAGCTGGGTACTGAATATAGTGCTTCCAGCTGTAATCATCGGTAGCGATGCACGGAATATTATTTTCGTTCAAAAACCGGGTTAACGTGCCGTCTCCGGCAGCGATCTCAAGACATTTTTTGTCCCCTATTAACGCCCCGAGCTCCTTGATTAATGCTTTGGAGTAGAAGCAGTAGATGCCCTTTTTATTGACCAGCGGCATCAAAATCTTCTTGTTGATGATAAACCTCCAGAAAAACTTAAATAAACCGAGGGATACAGGCTTCCGCTCGAACGCTTTTTTGAATAAAAGCTTCTGTAAGATCGTCCCGTCCCACAGGTTAAACCGTACATTGGCGGCAGGAGCTTTGGAAGAAACCGCTATGTTCAACTGCTCCAGCAGATGAATGGCAAACCGGGCTTTGATGATATTCGGCATAAAGGCATTTACGGTGGTTTCGTTCAACCCGCTTTTGCTGATCTTGTTATTGGCAATCTTGGCGCTGGCGGTATAGCGGTCAATAATGGCTTGGACCACATTGGATCCGGCACTGCTCTTCATTGAACCCAGTTCCCGCAGCACCTCTTCTTTGTATTCCGGATACTGCTGCAATAATGTTTCGACGCTGATTTCATTTGCTAATATTTTCTTGGCGGTCTCGGCCGGGAAATTTCTCATTTATGTGCTCCAATGTATATTAACTGAACTCTCAACGTACCGACCGGCATTGGCCGTGTCTACGGTGAATATTTGGACTTCCGGCCGCTGTTAGGTTTGGATTTCTTGATTTAAACCGCTT
>NZ_LN831198.1:3821588-3833511 GCF_001368795.1 Paenibacillus ihuae | reverse complement strand
CGCCATTGGGTAACCCTTTTGTTCAGGTAATATAGTTTTTATGTCTTATTATAATGAAAAAAAGGGGCCGGTCCAAGACCAGTCCCTCATATCTAACCATATTCCGCTGTTAACAAGTTAACTTATTCGCTGCGCAGTGCAACCACCGGATCTTTTTTCGCTGCGAATTTGGCAGGGATGAATCCGCCCAGCATGGTCAGTCCGACGCTGAGTACGACGAGTCCGAAGGCATGCAGCGGGTTCAGCTGGGCCACATTGGACAGGTCGGTAATCGACTTGAGGATGATGTTGACGGGAATGGTCAGCAGATAAGCGATCCCGATGCCCAGCAGTCCCGAGAGCGAACCGATAATGCAGGTCTCTGCATTAAAGACACGCGTAATATCCTTTTTGCGTGCACCCAAGGCGCGGAGTACACCGATTTCTTTGGTCCGTTCAAGCACAGAGATGTAAGTGATAATCCCGATCATAATCAGGGATACGACCAGCGAGATGGAGGCAAAAGCGATCAGCACCATGGTAATTCCGTCCATAATGCCGCTGGAGAGACTGGTGACCATCTCAGCCAAATCGGTGTAAACGATCATTTCTTTGTCGCTGCGGCCTTCATTCCATTGATCCAGATACTTCACGATACCCTCTTTAGCTTCAAAATCTTTTGGATATAAAGAGATCGAGGATGGTGTAGCTACTGCACCCAGGGCGGCAAGTGTATCTTCCTTAGACATGGAGCTGCCCGGATCAGTACTTGCGCCGGAGCTGCTCATCCCGAAGCCCATACCCATACCGCTTCCCATGCTGCTGACCTGTGAGAACACCTTGCCGGTAAGGACGTTGACCTGATCCTGCTGTTCCTGGGCTTTGACAATGGCCGAGTTCTTCGCATTGGTTATAAACTCTTCCGCCAGACTGTCAGAGTAGGCAATTCCCGCTGACATGGTGGACATTGGCGAATCCTGCTGCTTGCGGATGATTCCGGAAATTTTCAACGTGACGGCATTGCCGCTGTTATACATTTCACTAAGATCGGCAGCATTGCCGTTTAGCTTAAACATGCCGTCAGATTCAATATAGTAATCATCGTTATAGATTAGCTTGAACTCCCGGCCGATAATATCATCGAAGCTGATGTTGGCTGCTTTGTAATCGAGGCCGAGGGCTTCCAGAATACTTTGATTCATCCGGTTGTACTCATCGACGACCATAACGAGATCCGTGGACTTCTCCGGCAGGCTTCCGGTGAGCAGATCATAATAATCCGCAAGATAGCTGCCTTCAGCACCGGCGGGCTTATCGGGATACGAGGTGAAGTTCAGACTTGCCGTATCGACGGGAACAGCGGTAGCGCCGTCGGATCTGAGAATATTCATGCTCACCTTACGGCTGTAAGACACACCGTCCAGCAGGGCGGGATCGATATCGTCCAGATAATTCAGATACTCTTCACTTAACACATTCGTGTGCAGGATGGTGTTGACAGCCGGATCATAAGGGTAGATTTCACCCGCGCTGGTGAATTCTGTCCACTCTTTGTCTGTCTTCCCGGCATCTTCCGACGGCCGGCCGGACAGATCAATACTGGCAGCCGATTCACTGATGGTCACCGGGAAATTGGATAACGCCCCGGATTCATAACTGCTGATCTGCTTGTCGAACCCGTTCGAGAGCGACAGGATTAGCGCAATACCGATAATGCCAATGCTGGAGGCGAAGGCGGTGAGCGCCGTTCTCCACTTCTTAGTGGAGATATTTTTGCCGGATAATTTGAGAGCGGTAAAATAGCTCATGGCCGTCTTTTTCAGCTGATAATTGGTATTCTCCTGAATCTCGCTTGGGGGATTGCTGTCCGAAATGACCTTTCCGTCCCTGAACTGTACAGTCCGGTCGGCATAAGCCTCGGCCAGCTCCGGATTGTGGGTGACCATGACAACCAGTTTATCCTTGGCAATCTCTTTGATCAGCTCCATAATCTGTTCGCTGGTTACCGTATCCAGTGCACCGGTCGGCTCATCGGCGAGAATAATGTCGGGATCATTAGCCAGTGCTCTGGCGATGGCAACACGCTGCATCTGGCCTCCGGATAGCTGGCCGGGCTTTTTGTGGATATGCTCCTTCAGTCCGACCTTCTCCAGCGCTTCTACAGCCTTGCGGTGTTTGACCTCAGCACTTACACCGCTTAAGGTCATGCCCATTTCCACATTGTCTGTAATGCTCAGGTGGGAGATCAGGTTATAGCTCTGAAAGATAAAGCCCACACTGTTATTGCGGTACGCATCCCAGTCACTGTCCTTGAAATGTTTGGTCGAGGTTCCGTTAATGATCAGGTCCCCGCTGTCATATTGGTCGAGCCCGCCGATCAAATTCAGACAGGTTGTTTTGCCTGAACCGCTGGGTCCGAGAATCGCCACAAACTCGTTTTTTCTGAAATCCAGACTGACATCATTTAAAGCGATTTGCGTGAAACTGCCCGTGGTATAACTTTTGGAAATGTTTTTCAATTGCAGCATACTGTAATCTCATCCTCTCTTAATCCATCCATCTCTCTTGTGTGTGCAAAGCGTAACATACGATTATGAACTGAACATCAACTCGTACAGCCTGACAGCCGGGGAGCTGCATATGTATAGTAAGTGTTACGCTCTCCGTTCATAATGGGTTCATAAAGTTGTTGTACAATGTTAAAAAAGATTACTGATCCTTGAGGGAACGCAGGTGGAGAAATGATCAACATTCTTGTAGTAGAGGACAACGACAAGCTGCGGCAGCTGATCGGGACTGTGCTTACCAAACACGGGTATAACCCGGTGATGGCAGTGGATGGACAACATGCGCTGGAGCTGCTGGATACACATTATATCGATTTGATTATCTCGGATATTATGATGCCGAATGTGGACGGATATGAACTGATCCAAAGGCTGAGGGGGGCAGGCTATAATACTCCGGTGCTGATGGTTACCGCAAAAGAAAGCTTCAAGGACAAGCAGCGCGGATATCTGGCAGGTACGGATGATTATATGGTGAAGCCGATTGATGTGAACGAGATGATTCTGCGTGTCGGGGCGCTGCTGCGCCGGGCACAGATTGCGAATGAACGCAGGCTGGTTATCGGGGAGGTTATACTGGATTCGGATTCCATTACGGTGTACCGCGGGGATAAAAGCCTGCTGCTGCCCCAAAAGGAGTTCTATCTTCTGTACAAGCTGCTGTCCTACCCGAACAAAATCTTTACCCGCCAGCAGCTGATGGACGAGATCTGGGGGATGGACTCGGAGACGGATGCACGTACCGTGGATGTGCATATCAACAGGCTGCGTGAACGCTTCAAAGACTGTCCTGAATTCGAGATTGTTACCGTCCGGGGATTAGGGTATAAGGCGGTGAAGCGCTGTTGATCAGGCCGAAGAAAATACGCAACCTGTGGGGGACGCTGGTTCTAATGGTGTTCTTGATTATGCTGAGCGCGGCGCTGTTAATGGCACTGATGAGCTTTTTGATCGTACATTCGGGAATTATCGATGTGGGCCGGTTCAATATCTTTTGGCCGATTTCCTTCGTAATGATTGCCAGCATTCTGATCGGGACGGTTATCACTGCGATTTCGGGACGCAAAATCCTGACCCCGATCATTGATCTCAGTGAAGCCGCCAAGCAGGTTGCCAAAGGCGATTTCAGCATCAGAGTTGCGCATGAGAAGCATAGAGTCGATGTGCTTGGGGAGATGGCCGTCAATTTTAACCGCATGGTGCAGGAGCTGGGCGGCATTGAGACGCTGCGTAATGATTTTATTGCTAATGTCTCGCATGAATTCTAAACACCGATCGCGGCGATCGAAGGTTATGCCACCCTAATGCAGGATCATGATCTTTCGCCTAAGGAACGCCAGGAATACAGCCGGCTGATTATTGAGAGCACAAGGCAGCTGTCTTCACTGTCCAGTAACATCTTGAAGCTGTCCAAGCTGGAGAATCAGGAATACATCGTGGACAAAAGCCAGTTCGGCCTTGATGAGCAAATCCGCCAGGCCCTGCTGCTGCTGGAAGCCCAGTGGAATGATAAAAATATCAATCTGGACCTCGACCTTGAACCTGTCGTGTTCTATGGCAACGAAGATCTGCTGATGCAGGTTTGGCTGAATTTACTTGGAAATGCCATTAAATTTACGGACCGCGGAGGGGGAATTGCCGTCCATCTCTCCACAACAGGCCATGCCGTTACTGTGACAATCACAGATTCCGGTATCGGGATGACAGAGGAAGTAATGAAGCATATCTTCGTGAAATTCTATCAGGGGGATAAATCACGGTCGGCAGAAGGCAACGGCCTCGGGCTGCCGCTGGTGCGGCGCATTGTGGAGCTGTGCGGGGGAGAAGTTTCGGTTGAGAGCAAGGTGGGGGAAGGCTCGGTGTTTGTGGTTACTTTTCCTGTTGAGGAATAATAGATTGTGAATAAGTTGAATTGTGAGGAATTCCTCTTTACCCGTCAGAGTTCTTTTGCGCTGGCAGCGGTATAGAGGTTTTTTAATGTTGATTTAGTTAGAGTATTGACAGTTTGAACTCTAACTATTATGATATCCATGTTACTTAGAATTCTAACTAAACATTATCAATTGAAACGCTTGGAGGAATGAATTATGAGCCAGGAAACATCTAATCAATATTATCTGGAATCAGCTCCGCTGAAGAAGGCGATTGCCCATCTGTCGATCCCCATGATGATTGGAATGTCGGTCGGGACCATTTACAATGTTATCAACGCCTATTTCATCGGGCTGCTGCACAATACGCACATGCTGACAGCGATTACGCTGGGCCTGCCTATTTTTACTGTATTAATGGCCTTCGGTAATGTGCTGGGAGTAGGCGGCGGGACGTTTGTGACCCGGCTGGCTGGTGAGAAGAATCCGGAGAAGGGCCGGAGAATCGCCGGTTATTCCTTCTACGCGAGTATTATCGCCGGTATCGTAATCGCACTGCTTGCTTTTTTGGCGATTAACCCGATTACACGGCTGCTTGGTGCGGATGACGCTACGTTTGATTTTACCAAAACCTATGCCTTGACCCTGTTCGCCGGCGGGTTCGTGATTGTGCTCAATTTTGCGCTGGAGCAGCTGGTACGCTCTGAGGGAGCGTCGAAGGAATCGATGTACGGGGTGTTTATCAGCACGGCGCTTAGCCTGATTTTTGATCCGCTGTTTATTCTGGTACTGAACTGGCATGTGGCGGGCGCGGCGCTGGCGATGATCCTGGCGAATGTGGGCTCGGTAGTTTATTACATCTATTTCCTGGAGACAAAGAGTGAACATTTAAAAGGGTTCTTGAAGCATTTTAGGATTTCGGTTCAGGATAAGCTGGAAATATATAAAATCGGAATCTCTGAGCTGCTGCAATCCGCTTTTCTGATTGTGACAACGCTCCTGCTGAATAACTATGCCATTCAATATGGAGACCATGTGGTCGCCGGCTTTGGTGTCGCACTAAGAATCGTTCAGGTTCCGGAGTTTCTGTCGATGGGGTTATTCCTCGGTCTGATCCCGCTGTTTGCATTTACCTATGCCGGCCGCAATATCGTGCGTTTAAAATCAAGTATTAAATATGCCTTTGCCTGCATCGGAACGATTACTATTGTGTTCGTCAGCCTGGTATTTATCTTCAGAGACACGGTCCTGCACTGGTTCTCCAACGACCCGTCTGTGATTAGCAGCGGCGTAACGATCCTGGCAGCGATGCTGCTCTCGGCTTTGTTTAATGGATTCACGGGACTTTTTATGAGTATTTTTCAGGCCACCGGACAAGGCGCACCTACAGCGATTATGGCCATTACTCAAGGCATCCTGTTTATCCCGGTGATTATCGTGCTCCATTATCTCTTCGGACTGAATGGTGTTATCTGGTCTATGACCGTAACGGAAGTGATTACGAGTGTGATGGGTGTTATACTGTTTATCATTTTCGATAGGAAGCTTAAGCGGATGAGCAAGGAAGAGGAAAACGGGAATGTGGCTGGAGCATAGAGGCAGCACAGGCAGTACTGAAATTTGCTTTAATGAAAAAAAGTACTATAAAGTATTCGCGCGGTACTTGGGCTCTAATCCGGCTTCAGGAAGTTTGATGCGCTAAATAGGTATGGAGCAAGAAGGGGTACTAAGAGAGCATGTTCGGAAAGAAGAGCGGTATGAGGATCTGATTTATTACGGAATGATTAACTTATCATGGGCTAACAGGTCTATCTGATACCGTTCCGTCATGGCTCATAACATATAGATGAACTTCATTATCCTTAGAATTAACATACGCTATGGAATACAAACTTAATTTGTTGTTTTTCCACTCCATATATAAATAAGCCCCAAGTTGTTTGTTAACCAGCGCATCGTAATCTATAACATGATCGGCATGAGCTGGAAGATCATCCGGACGGTCATAACCGGGTACTTTGAAATATTCATATTTCCAATAAGAGTCACTTCCATTTTCTGAATCACTGTTATGTGCGATCTCAAATTTTTCTGTGAATAATGATTGTACCTCCTCTTTAGTCAGTCCCAATTTTAATTTCGATTGGAGTTCATTTATTTTTTCAGTTATGGCAGCGCCAGTTGCACTAACAGACGATAACGCGATAGTGCTTGTGTCGTTCCAGTGAATATGTCCGCCGATTGTCTGAAATGCCAGGATAGATGCGGTAATTACCGCGGCCTGAATCCAGTTCATCTTTTTCACTTCCTATTCCATGAATCATTGATGATTAATTTTACCATATTATTACAGGATAGGATTAAAAAGTGAAACTATTGGAAAAATAACGAGATGGAGGCACGGTAGTGGGATTTACTCCCGCTAAATTCCTCCAGGAAGGATCGTGATGGTGGCTAGCGGGATTTTCTCCCGCTAATATCTCCATTATGGCTCAATATTAGCTAATTCGAGGATTTAGAGGGAGCTTTTCCACCTAATGTTCATTTTTGATGTAAAATGATTGAATTAGAGGGGGTTTTTCCCGCTAGAATTTAGAATGATGATTATAACTGACTGAGATGGGTTCCATCCACGTTATGTTAGATCCATCAGGGGAAAGAGCATGAGATCATGTTCGCCTTCAGTGAATAATTACAAAATAAGGCCAGACGAGTCAGCAAGTGACGGTCTGGCCTTTTTAGGCCGTACAAACAGGGAGAACTTCCTATTTGGTTGAGGGTTTTTTCAGGATCTCATGGACTTGGCTCACCATGGCGGTAGCGTCTGCACGGGTGATGGCGTCTTTTGGATGGAAATTGCCGTCTGCGTCCAGGTTCACAATCTGAAGCGCGATTGCCGTCTGAATGGCCCCTGAATTCAAGATGTCGATCTCATTGTTATCCTTGATCTCCACCGGATTCAGCTTGATCATCGGCAGCTGGCCGCTCGTTTGCAGCGTATGCACCAGCAGGTAAGTGAAGGATTCACGGCTCATGCTGGAAGCGGGAGCGATCTTGATCTGCAGGTCTGCGTCAGGTCCGGCAGCCTCTTTGATCAGTTGAACAGCCTGTTCTGCCGTAAGGATCTCGCTTGCAGCTTCAGGTGCCGGATGAGCCTTCAGGTATGCCAGCGCATTGCTGATTGCGACGGCTGCTTCAGCCCGGGTGATTTTCTGCTGCGGGTTAAACTTCCCGTTTGCATCCAGCTGCACTACACCGTAGTTCAGGGCGCGCTGGATCGAACCGGAATAATCCGCCTTCACTTGGTCCTGGTCTTTGAATTCCACAACGACTGGCTTAATCATCGGCAGACGGCCGCTAATTTCGATCGCATCAATAAGCTGATGCGTGAATTCCTCGCGTGTTAACTTCTGGCCCGGCTTCAAATCCGCCGGCAGGTCCAGTCCGTGGACAGCGGCTATAATGAGGGCCTGAGAGTACCAGGCGGAATCATTGGCATTGGCAAAGTAGTCCGAAGCCTTGGGCTCCTTAACGAATCTGATCAGATCAAGATTCAGTCCTAAGCTATTAACGATCATTTGAACCCCTTCTGCTTCCGAGATGGCAATATGCGGGCCGAACTGGGAGGCGCTGATCCCTTTGATCAGGCCGCTATTTTGCAGGGCGATGATCTTCTCTTTACCGGGGACGTTATTTAAATCTGTGAAGGCTGCGGCGGAAGCGAATTGTTGTCCGGCAAAAGTTAGCGCCAGAGCAGCGGCGGCGGATAGAGTAACAAGCTTGAATGTTTTTTTCATTTTTCTTCACCCCGTGATGTAGTTTGTGGTTTATTTGAGCTTTTAGACGTGCATTCGGACAAAAAGGTTTCCGCAGAGATTATTTTATTCACCAATGAACGTTTACTCCATGCTGTACGTATAATAATTATTTGCTATCAGTTAGGAAGAGGTGAAGGGACATGCTGACCATCAGACATTTTACCAAGAGCTATAAAGGCGGGAAAAAAGCAGTAAATGACCTGAACTTAGTGGTCGAACGGGGAGACATATACGGCTTCATTGGACATAACGGTGCAGGCAAGACGACGACCATCCGGGCGGTGGTAGGCGTGCTTGATTTTGAAGAGGGAGAGATTGAAATTGACGGGATTTCGATGAAAAAAGACCCGTTAGCCTGTAAATCCCGTATCGCGTATATTCCTGACAATCCGGACCTGTACGAACATCTTACCGGGATCCAGTACCTCAATTTTATCGGCGATCTCTTTAGTGTATCCAAAGCGGACCGTGAGCGGCTCATTCAAAAATACAACGATGCTTTTCAAATGACTGCACATCTCGGCGATATGATCTCATCGTATTCTCATGGGATGAAGCAGAAGCTGGCGATCATCTCGGCGCTTATTCATAAACCGAAGCTGCTGGTATTAGACGAACCCTTCGTGGGACTTGATCCCAAGGCTGCCCATATGCTAAAAAAAATCATGGCTGAGCTATGCAGTGAGGGCAGTGCGATTTTTTTCTCCACACATGTCCTGGATACCGCAGAGAAGCTCTGCAATAAAATTGCAATCATCAAGGCGGGCCAGCTGATTGCCCACGGCAAGACGGAAGAAGTTAAGGGCGAGAACAGCCTGGAGGATGTATTCATGGAGCTGATCGATAATGATTAATATCTGGAGATTAACGAAGATCCAGCTGCTCTCTGCCTTCGGCTTGAATAAAGCCCTGCATACCCGAGAGGTGAAGGAAAGACGCAAACTGCTGCTGCTAAGTATCGCTATCGTCCTTGGTGTGCTTATGATCGCAGTTTTTTCATTTGGATATAGCTATGCGATGGCACTGGCTTTTGAACAGATCGGCCGGGTGGAGCTGCTGCTCGCCATTATGATGGCTGTTACTTCGATGGTAGGGTTCTTCACGACGGTTTATAAGGCAAGCGGAGTCTTATTCAGCTATAAGGATTATGATTTGGTGATGTCGCTGCCGGTAAAGACCAGTCATGTGGTTGCAAGCCGTATTCTTCAGCTCTATGTGCTGAATCTGTTTTTCACGTTGATGGTGATGCTGCCGGCAGGTGCGGTATATGCGCTAAAAGCACATCCGGCGGCGTATTATTATCTTCTTTTTCTGCCGGCAATGCTGTGTATTCCATTAGTCCCGATTATTGCAGCAACCGTGATTGGCGCGTTCATCAGCTGGTTTTCTTCCCGGTTCCGGGCCAGCCGGATGATCAGCCTTGTCCTGACCTTTGCCGTCATGATTGCGCTCATGGCAGGTTCATTTACTCTGAACGGTAACGGGCAGGAGGAACTTGCTGATCTGGGCACCGGACTGGCAGATATGATCTATAAGCTGTATCCACTGGCGGCTATGTATGTCGATGCAGTCTGTGCCTACCGGATAGATTCATTTATTTTATTTATTCTGTTATCGGTACTGTCCTTTGTCATCTTTGCTGCTGTACTGGGGTCGCGTTATAAAGCGATTCATACAGGTCTAATGACCAGCCATGCAGGCGGTAAATATACAATGAAGCCGTTAGAAGCATCCACGGTATTTCACGCTCTGTATCAGAAGGAACTGCGCCGCTACTTCAGTTCTTCCATTTATATTTTAAATACAAGCATTGGCATGATTCTGTTATTGATGTCGTCGGTCTCCCTGTTGTTCATCAGCCCGGAGCAGCTGGGGGAGCTGGCCGAAATTCCTGAGCTGCAGATTTATTTGAATACACTGGCGCCTGTCTTCGTCTCCATGTTCATAGTTTTAAGCTGCACAACGTCAAGCTCCATTTCTCTGGAAGGCAATAATCTTTGGATACTCAAAAGCTCTCCTGTACCTAAGCACATCATCCTGCTCGCCAAGGTTGCTGTAAATCTCACCATTACAGTACCTATCACGATTATGGGCTGTGTACTACTGATAATATCGCTGCGGACAGGATGGATGGACAACCTCTTACTGCTCGTAATCCCTGTAATCTATGCCTGCTATTCTGCGCTGATAGGCGTTATGGTGAACCTGAAACTGCCTAAGCTGGAGTGGACAAGTGAGGTTCAGGTGGTCAAGCAGAGTGCGGCGGTACTGGTGGCAATGCTTATTGGGATGATTAGTTTGCTTGTTCCGGCTGGGCTGTCTATTCTGCTGACGGGTGTGGATGGGAAGCTTATCATGCTTGGAGCCGCCGCAATTATGATTGGGGTAAGTTTGGGGCTGTATAGGTATATGAAGCGGAATGGGGAGAGGCTGTTTCGGGAGTTGTGAGGATTGTGTACAATAACTTAACCGTATTTTAACCAAATTCATGTGTTTACCAAATATACAAGTGTCATAATAGTTTGAATATTGGTTTGGGTCCCCTTGTATTGTTCCCTTTAGATTGAGAACGACGTTATTGCAGCAAAGGAGCGGTGAGGATATGCAAACGGGTCAGCAAGAAGCACAGAAAGATGCTCAGAAGGGGAGATTAGGCGCACTTTTAGAAGTGCTGATGGTTTCTGCTAAATTGGGCTTCACCTCTTTTGGGGGGCCGGTTGCCCATCTGGGGTACTTTCATAATGAATACATACGCCGCCGAAAATGGATGGATGAACGGAGTTATGCTGACCTTGTAGCTCTTTGTCAATTCCTGCCCGGTCCAGCGAGCAGTCAGGTTGGAATTGGAATAGGTGTTGTAAGAGCGGGTCTGCTTGGGGGTCTTGTGGCATGGCTAGGCTTCACTCTGCCGTCAGTCATTGCGTTAGTTGCCTTTGCCTTCCTGCTTCAAGGCTATGATATTGGCAGTGCGGGGTGGATTCATGGACTAAAGATCGTAGCGGTAGCCATCGTTGCCCACGCTATTCTTGGGATGGGGCAAAAGCTTACACCGGACCGAGACAGGGTAACAATCGCTGTCATTGGAGCGGCCATTACATTGTCTTGGCAAACGGCATTCAGTCAGGTCCTTATTATCGTTGCTGCCGGAATAGCAGGTTTATGGCTTTATCGTAAAAAAGCTGCGGAGGCAACACCAGACCTGCAAATACCAATCAGCAGAACCCTCGGGGTCGTCTGTTTAGTTGTATTTTTTGTGCTGCTGGCAGGACTGCCTCTTCTCAGGGGGGCAGGAGAAGCCGGGTGGTTAGCCATGTTTGACAGCTTTTACCGTTCCGGTTCTTTGGTGTTCGGCGGGGGACATGTCGTCCTCCCCCTTTTAGAACGCGAAGTAGTTCCTACGGGTTGGGTTAGCCAAGAGGACTTTTTGGCAGGCTACGGGGCTACACAGGCGGTTCCGGGCCCGTTGTTCACTTTTGCAGCTTACCTTGGGACTATGTCCGGCGGAATTATTGGGGCAGCGGTTGCCATTTTCGGCATTTTCCTGCCAGCCTTTCTTCTTGTGATCGGTGCGCTCCCTTTTTGGAACGGATTACGAAACAGCCCGAAAATCCAAGGGGCCTTGGTTGGAATCAACGCCGCAGTAGTCGGTATACTGCTTGCTGCATGGTATGATCCCCTTTGGACTACA
>NZ_LN831198.1:3818793-3821550 GCF_001368795.1 Paenibacillus ihuae | reverse complement strand
TGGTATGATCCCCTTTGGACTACAGCTATTTTGGACCCAATGGATTTCGCCCTTGCCGTCATTTTATTTGTAATGCTTGTCTTCTGGAAGCTACCCCCTTGGGTTGTTGTGGTAGCTGGTGCAGCAGGTGGAATGTTGCTGGGCCTTTGAGGGATACTATGTCCTGATGCTTACGATCCTGAAGGGAGCCATTTGAATGATGAAAGGGCATATTATCACCGGTATCTTTTGCGTAATCCTTATGTTTCACATGCAGCCGGTTGAAGCGTCAGGAGGTAGTTTGAAATCAAGGCCGGTAGACCCCTCATTGCTAAATTCGCTTCGTCAGGGTGGATATATTCTTTATGTCAGGCACGGGGAGGCCACAGCAGGAGAGGACATTGCGGATATCGATTTCAATGATTGTTCTACCCAAAGAAATCTTTCTGAGACCGGGAGAAGACAAGCTGTGCAATTTGGTGAGGCACTGCGGAGACTGCACATTCCAGTCGAGACTCCGGTTTTGGCGAGTCCCTTTTGCCGGGCAAAGGAGACTGCGGAATTGGCTTTTGGTAAGGGCAAGGTCCAAACTGATCCGTTTTGGGTTAGAATACATCAATTAAGTGGTTCCTTGTCTCCCGCCGAGCAGCAAGGGATTGTAAATGACTTAACTTCTGTATTAGAAGTATTGCCTTCCCCCGGGACTAACCAGATTATCATTGCCCACAGTTTCCCTCAAGGGGTTGGATTAGGGGGAATTGCAGATTTGGGTACCGTAATTGTAAAACCAAACGGGCAAGGCAAAGGCTATCAGGTTGCAGGCCGGTTCACTTTAGATGAATGGCTAAGCTTACTTCGGGAAGCGAGTTAAAAGGATTGACAACCACAATTTAGACATGATAATTTATCACTAGAATAAAGGCAATGTAACCTTCGGGTTCAACCTCGCTGAGTAGTGCGGGTTGGACCCTTTTTGCATTCAACCTATAGAGGAGGATTGGGTATGTTAAGAACAGAATTGCTCCTTCAGCGGCTTCATGAGATCGGCAAGTCGCTCGAACGTAAAGGGGGAGCTCTTTTATTATTAGGGGTGGGTTCTGTTGGGGTCGAGACAGAACGGCTGGATGAATATTCGGATTTGGATTTTTTTGTGATTGTGAGACCGGGGGAGAAGGACAGATATATTGACCAGCTGGATTGGCTCGAAGAAGCACATCCTCTTGCCTATTCCTTTAAGAATTCAGAGGCAGGATGTAAGATCCTGTTCGAGGACGGAATATACGGGGAATATGCTATATTCGAGGAACGGGAGCTGGCGGAAATCTCTTATACAGAGGGACGGGTCGTATGGAAGGATCCGATGTATGATAACACGGAAATCGCCAAGCCTGTAAGTCCGCTGCCCTCTCAAAAAAGTGATTCCCTGGACTTTCCTTTGAACGAAGCCTTAACTAATCTGTACGTGGGGCTGGGCCGTTATGCAAGGGGGGAACGCCTATCCGCAATGAGGTTTATTGAGGTATATGCTATAGACAGGATCCTGTCGGTGCTTCATCTGCTGGAGCAAGAGGTGGATTACTATCCCGACCCGTTCGGGAATGAGCGGCGGTTAGAGAAGAGATATCCCCGTTTTGCAGAAATCATCGGAGACATGATTCAGGGGTACGATCGTGTTCCCGAATCGGCACTCCGTATTCTAAATTTCATCGAAGCCGTGTATCCGGTTAATTCAAGGCTAAGCGAAGAGATCCGGCGGCTGGCTAATCGGACTAACTGATAGATTTCCAGGTCTTTCATGTTGTACAATCTTTTGAAATCCAGTGCAAAGTTTTTATAGCACATTAGGATGAAAAAGAATGGAGTGTGAATATGACCATGAAGACAATAGGACTTATAGGTGGTATGAGCTGGGAATCCTCCATGCTGTATTACCAAATCATCAATGAGACCGTGAAAGTAAGGAAGGGTGGTCACCACTCTGCAAAGAGTCTGCTGTATTCTGTGGATTTTCAAGAAATCAAGGATCTTCAACATCAGGGGAATTGGACGGAAGCTACGAAGGTTATGGTTGAAGCGGCACAAAAGCTTGAAGCAGGCGGAGCAGATGTCATAGTCATATGCACGAATACGATGCACAAGATGGCACCTGAAGTGATGAACTCGGTTTCGATTCCATTACTTCATATCGCTGATCCGACGGCAGGAAAAATTGTTTCCGATAAAATAAAGAAGGTAGCCTTGTTAGGAACCGCTTTTACGATGGAGCAACCCTTTTATAAGGATCGGCTGACCGGTCAGTTCGGACTTGAGGTTGTTGTGCCGGATGAAGCAGACAGAGCGGTGGTTCACGATATTATTTATCATGAGCTTTGTCTGGGGATCATTAATGAGCATTCAAAGAAGAAATATCTGGACATCATTGACCGCCTTATCCGACAGGGGGCAGAAGCCGTTATTCTCGGCTGTACGGAAATCACAATGCTCATCTCACAAGAGGACTGTACGATCCCGGTTTATGATACAACGCGGCTTCATGCCGAGGCTGCCGTTGATTTTTGTATAGGGGACGGGGAGTAGAAAGACTGACAGCTAAACTCTATAACAAGTGGAGAAACGTGTTATATTCTCAAACAGAAGGCATGAATCCGGAGAATATACTGAATTCATGCTTTTTTGCTGATAAGGGAGGTCAGTGACATGATTCAAACGGGAGGTAAATGGGAGGCGCCAAGCGAAAAAGTGGATGAATTGTAGCTCACTGAAGACCGATTGGGAATC
>NZ_LN831198.1:3815721-3818393 GCF_001368795.1 Paenibacillus ihuae | reverse complement strand
TCCCGGCAGATCTGCTGGTTTCCCCGGAAATAACGGGAAAAATCCCGTAGATCCCGGCAGATCTGCTGGTTTCCCCGGAAATGTCTGAGTCTGCGGGAAATCGGAGTGGATGCACGAGAATTAGCGGTCTCACGGATATTCGCAGGTGCAATATAAGAGATATCACTATATTCCAGGCAACCTCGGAGAGCATGCGAAGTCGGTAGTTGCTAGAACTAATAAATAGTTTAACCTTAGTTCCTACGGGGTGTCGGTTACGTGAGAGAAACAAGGACGGCAAATTTTTTTATTTTACACCTTGCAGGAACCAGATGACATCATTAAAACGTATCAACAACGGCAGTATTTGACTTGCAATCATTGATGAGACAGAAAATTATTTCCTTTTCTTGTGAAATTTCGAACAATGTACATTATCTTTCGTAATGTAAGGTGAAAAGGCAAATGGAGGGGAGAATGATTAGCGACAGACAGCTTATAGAAGGCTATAAATCTGGAGAGAAACAGGCTCTTGAACATTTGATAAATAAGTATAAGGATGATTTATTTCGGTTTTGCTGTCATCTTTCCTTGGAGAAGCAGGAAGCAGAAGACTTATTCCAGGAAGTATGGGTACGTGTATTCCGTAAGTTGGAGAAGTATGATCCGGAGCGGCCGTTTAAAGCTTGGCTATTTCAGGTGACCATTAATTTGCATAGGGATCGATATCGAAAATGGAAAAAACTGAGAGAACGTCTGATGACTGCTTGGAATTATGAAGACAGCGAATTCACGGAAACCAGGGATGCCTCTCCATTAACGGAGGAATATTTACTGAAAAAAGAGCAGTATCTGTACTTGGAACAATGCCTGCGAAGTCTGCCTAAGCGTTATCTAGCCCCATTAATTCTGTATTATTATGAAGAATTCAGCTATGAGAGTATTGGTGAGATTCTTGGTGTTCCGCTCGGCACCGTAAAGTCCAGACTAAATCAAGGAAAAAAACTGCTTAAAACAACAATGAAGGAGCTGAAATAGTGGAATTACCAACGGAAAGAGAGGAGCTAATAAAAGAATATTTTAGCGCTCCGGTAGTAGCCCCGCCTCATTTAGTCTCCAGTACGATCCGAAAAATTAACGAAAGTAAGAATATGAGTGCCTTGATCGGTGCAGCTACAATGAATTTAATTTTAGCTTTGCTTCTTACGTTTTTTCTATTAGCCGGTCCGTTGTTCTTGTTCTGGAAAATTGTCATATTGATGGTTTTTTGTCTTTTTCAAGTCATTGCTGTAGCACTACTTGTATACAAGGTCTTCGGAGGAACATTGAGTCATCGATAATGAAATAGATAAAAGTCTGGAACATTAGATAGAACCGATAAGCGACATTGCAATTTCGGGAGGAGAACTATGAAAAACCGAATAATACTTGAAAAGTTTATTTTTTGGGCATTTACAGCTATTGTTTTATTGGGATTTATCGCGATTTTCTTCGCAATGGTTCCTTATCTGGATGACACATTGAAGGATGATTTTGTATGGATCATTGTGACTGTGGGTTTCGCGTTACTTTTTATAGCTTTGAATGTGCTGATAGCTGTATTTATCTATAAAGACGCAGCTAGGAGAAATATGAATACCTGGTTATGGATGCTTGCTGTCATCTATATTCCCAATTTCATCGGACTCCTGCTCTATTTATTCGCCCGCAGGCAGCAGCACTCTCTTGCGGAAACTGAACAGGCGAATAAGCTGTTACAATGTCCTCACTGCGGTAAGCTAATACAAACTTAAGGGGTGTGAAAGAGATGAAGAAAAAGTGGGTCTTATTGGGAACTTTAGTGCTGTTGATTGTAACGGTGCTGGCTGCTTGCGATAAGACAGTGATGTTTGTAGGTTCCAACTCCAGCTCTAAAAACAAGGTAAAGGCATCATATAGGCTGTTTACAGGTACAGAAGAGAAGAAGGTTAGGCTGAAAAGCGGTGAAACACTTGCCATTAACTATCAATCTAAGGTTGAAAAGGGAGAACTGACGATAAAGCTTTACGATCCTGATAATCAACTGATTCAGGATATGAGTATCAATGAGTCAGGAGACGAGAAGATTGGGGTAAACAAGGATGGAATTTACCGATTTGAAATTACGGGGAATAAAACCAGGGGGAGTTACGAATTAAAGTACAAAATTGAATAGTTGAAGATTAAATATTGTGGGCTCGGAAAAACGGGGGCAATAAGCATGAAATCGCCGGTACATCCCTTGTATTTGAGTCGAATAGACAGTTGCGCATAGTGAGGACACTTCTTGAGCGGACCATTGTTCCAATCGTTGTGCTCTCCAGATTTTATTTTTCCCTTAGCAGGTGAAAATCGGAGACCAAAGCGACCGCTATCACTTTTTCATAATTAGCCCGTCCCCTCTGCTGGTTAAACGAAAAAAGTTTCTCTAAACCTTCTAAAATCAAAAACCTTTCTTTTGTAAAATGGAAGTGCTACCAACATTTCAAAGGATAAGTTTCTTTTGTACATTCGATACACCATGAATCAACTTTAATTGCCATTGGATCTGGAAGAAGATAATCCTGAACATCACCTCGTGCGCGTCGTGAATACCGTCGTCAATCGGTCGGACGACACCATCTTTGACGTAGCCTATTCTGGCTCCGGGCACTACAGTTACCAACCTAAAAATT
>NZ_LN831198.1:3800214-3815600 GCF_001368795.1 Paenibacillus ihuae | reverse complement strand
TACAGTTACCAACCTAAAAATTACTCACCAAAAGTCATTAACTATGCGTATACCAGCTCAGTTATTCGTCTCGCCAAATGCTGATGAAAGGGGGAGCGCAATGCATGCTGATCGCCTTTTGGGCATTATACCTCCTGGGTTTCGGTATCCTTTAGAGAAGCTGCCTGTACTTCTGAGGGAAATCATGTGGAAGTCTGTCTGGCTGATCATCGTTGCGCTTCCGATCTGGGCATCCGGGCAGATGGATGATTCAAACATGGAAACGGTCATTGCCTGCTTACTTGTTCATATTTCCTTTCATTATTCCTTGGCGGTTCGTGTTCATTAACTATGTGAAAAAGCATGGAGACCGAGGGCCTAGCTACTCTGTACATCCATCTAGACAGATCTTAATTCATATTGGCAATACGTTAAAAGTGCATCGACAGAAGCTTTCCGTGTAGAAACCACTCCAGACACCGAGTGGTTTTTGTTAACGATATATTAGCCGGTTCTAACGATTTGACCACAATATTTGCCGGCTTAGTCGGCACGATCATTGAAGGGACGATGCACACGATGAGGCCTATATAGATTGCTGATTAGCATGTGATATCTCCAGCCCGCAATAAAGCCGGGTCAACGGTTCCTGCCTAATCCAGACTTCTACTCCGCACTGCCTCTTATGAAGGAGCACAAGCGTCAAATCCGTACCTCACTTCTATGAACTATTCTCTATGTAACGTGTAGTGAAATTTCAATTTACACCTTGCAGGAACCTCATTATGATGTATTTAACCACTTAAAGGGAGGGACAGGTATGATTGCGCTGATCCAGTATGTTATGGAAGATATGAATAAGCAGCTTGACCGGATTGAGAAGAGCCTGAATCTATTGAACAATGAGCTGGTTTGGACAAGAACGAAGGAATCCATGAACAGCATCGGTAATCTCTGTCTGCATCTGGCAGGTAATGAATATCAGAATTTTGTCAGCGCCATCGGAAACAGGCCATTCATCCGGGAGCGTACCCGCGAGTTCACAACGGACGGAGGCATATCCAAAGACGGGCTGATCAGCCTTCTGCGGGACACGCGGTCACAATCGGAGGAAGTGCTGTCGGATCTGTCGAACGACGATTTGTCCCGGGAGGTCATCATTCACTACAGCCAGGAAGACTGGAACCGCATGTACCGGGAGGCTGTCCAAGCCGGCGAAACCTATGATACAAGAGTAATTGGCCGGCTGATTGTTCAGGTATCGGCTCACTACGGATATCATGCCGGACAGATCGTAGTGCTTGCCAAAATGCTGCAGGATATGAGTGAGCATATCACGGGCCAATATCATTGAGAAAGGCGGAATCGCCTGTGATCAGACTGGAGCCGTTCGAACGTAACGACTTTAAGCAATTAATGGCCTGGATTGATTCGCCGGAGTTTATGGTGATTTGGGGAGGGAAGACGTTCAGCTACCCTTTAACGGAACAACAATTAGAGACTTATATCTGCAGTAATGCGCTAATCTATAAGGTGGTAAATGAAGATAACAATGAGGTTATCGGGCATATCAATTTAACGTTGGATCCATCCAATCATTCGGGAAGAATCGGTAAGGTCATCGTCGGTAAAAGAAACCTGCAGGGACTTGGCATAGGGCAGCTCATGGTACAAAAGGTTCTGGATATCGCATTCGGACAACTGAAATTACACAGAGTCAGCCTCGGTGTATTTGATTTTAACCATGCTGCAATTGCCTGTTACGAGAAAGCGGGGTTTGTAAAAGAAGGTTTACTCCGGGAAGCGCGCAAAGTGGATAATGAATTCTGGAATCTGTGGGAAATGGGCATTTTACAAAAAGAATGGTTGAATAGCCAAACTTGAAGACATCTGTTATGGATATCCATGCTGCAATGGGTTTTCATGAATGATAATCATACCTTAACCGGCCTCGGTCCTGAATTCTATGGGCTGAGGCCGGTTTGTTTTGACGGAGGAAAATTTTACTTGCATCCTGCCGGTTCATCTGCTAACTTGATATTAACAAAATGTAATTATCAATAAGTTAATAAGTGTTTATCTACACGAATACGCGCAGAAAGCGGAGGGGATGCAAGGTGAAGAAGGTTCTGGGTGGGTGGAAAATGTTCGAAGTCGTCTGGCTGGTTTTGTTTACTTTGGTGGCTGTCAGTTTTACGTTTCTATCCAATGATTCATTATTCGGCTTCACGGTCTTTATCACCGGGGTACTATGTGTGGTGCTCACGGCGAAGGGAAAGCTGACGAGTTATGCTTTTGGCATGTATAATACCTTCGGCTACGCCTACTTAGCTTATATTAACGGATTATTTGGAGAAGTCATGCTGAATTTGCTGTTCTTTGTCCCGATGAATGTCGCCGGCTTCTACATGTGGAAGAACAATTATCAGAGCGGCAAGCTGTCCATGCGACAGATGGAGCATTCAGGAATGCTGCTTACCATCGCAGTTTGTATTGCGGGTTCGCTGCTGCTGGGATTTGGCCTGTCATTCATTCCGGGACAGAATTCGCCTTACATCGATGCTGTAACTACCGTGTTGTCTGTCGTGGCCACGATTCTAATGGTGAGAAGATTCAAGGAGCAATGGCTGGTCTATATTGTGCTGAATATATTTACGGTGCTGCTATGGGTCATCCGGACGATGGAAGGCAGCGGTGAGGGCCTGCTGATGATCGTCATGTGGAGCGCCTATCTGATTAACGCGGCATATGGATACTATAACTGGAACAAAGGTGCTAAGGAGGCATTAGCATGAAGACTCTTGGATTAACCCTTGGCAAATTCGCCCCGCTGCATAAAGGACACCAGTATATGATCGAGGCGGCGCTGCAGGAGGTTGACGAATTAATCGTGGTGATTTACGAAACCACGGTTACTAGCATTCCGCTGCATATCCGGGCGAACTGGATCCGCAGGCTCTATCCGCAGGTTAGGGTAATTGAAGCGTGGGATGGTCCGGACGGGTACTCCGATGACAGGGAGCATGAGATCCGGGAAGAGCAGTATATTCTGGGGTTGCTTCAGGGAGAGCAGGTGACCCATTTTTATTCCAGTGAGTTCTATGGCGGGCATATGAGCATCGCTTTAGGCGCAGAAGACCGGCGGGTGGATGAAGCGCGTATACAAGTACCGGTATCCGCCACAATGGTTCGTTCCAATCCTTATAAGTACCGGAAATATGTCAGTGATCTGGTGTACCGGGATTTAATTACAAAAATTGTGTTTGTGGGAGCAATGTCAACCGGCAAGTCCACGATCACCGAAGCGTTGGCACGGCGGTACCAGACAACTTTTTCCAGTGAATTCGGGCGGGATTATTGGGCTGAGCATCAGGTGGGCCGCCGGATCAGCCTTGAGGCTTTTGATGAAATCGCCGTGGGCCATATAAAGCGGGAAGAGCAGGCACTCCTGGAAGCAGACCAGTATCTTTTTGTAGATACCAATGCGATTACCACTTATATGTATGCCTTGGATTACCACGGACGCGCTCCGGAGCTTCTGACCCGGCTCGCCCTGGAGAACGCTCAGCGGTATGATCTGTTTTTCCTGTGCGACGACGATATACCGTACGACGATACGTGGGACCGCAGCGGGGATCAGAAGCGTCATGTTTTTCACAAGCAGATAATAGCAGATTTGCAGGAGCGGCGGATCCCCTTTATAACGCTGAGGGGAACGCTGAAGGAACGTATGCGCAAGGTAGACGCGGTGTTAGGTGAGTTTGAGCCTTATCGCAATTATTTCGGAGAGCTGCACAATTACATCACAGCAATTGCCCCTTCGGAACAGAAATACTAATCGTTACTTTGCCTCCGCCGGAAGGGGACACATTGTCTAGGGTTAAACTGCCTCCGTGCAGCTGGGCGGCAGACTTGGCAATGTACAATCCCATTCCGTGATGCTTGCCCGAGCTCCGGCTCTGGTCGCCCCGGTAGAACTGGTTGGCGGCTTCTTTCAGGTCCGCAGGGGAGAAGCCGCTGCCTGTATCCGTGACTGTGAAATGGACGGCATCGTCATCCCCACGGACCTGCAAAGTGATGCTACCCTGCTGGGGAGTATGCTCCGCCGCATTGGATAACACGTTGGCAATTGCCCGCTGAAACAGCTCCTTATGGATGAAGAGGAATTCCGGAACGCTCTCCTTCAGGACAGAAGGATGCAGATTCTTGCCGGAGGACAGAGCCTTCATCTGCAGCTCTAATTCTTCGATAAACTCTGCTGTAGATACAAGTGATTGCTGGGGAGCCGTGCTGGCCTGAAGGCTGGAGAGATCAATAACCTCCTGTACGAAGGCTTCAATATCCCCGGCGCTGCGGAGAATGTATCCGTTATATTCCTGCTGGGACTCATTCTGGGTGGTCTCCTTCAGCAGCTCGGCATTTCCCCGGATCACGGTAAGCGGCGTCTTGATATCGTGGGCCAGCGCGGAAATCTGCTCTCTGCGGGAACGCTCCAGCTCCCATTGCTGCTTGAGGGAAGTGTGCAGGGCTTCCTTCATCCGGTCCAGTGAGGCCAGCACATCGTCGATTTCACGGATCCCGCTGGGTTTGACGGTGAACTCGAGATTCTCGCGCTGGATGTTCTCTGTCGCTTCCTGTAATCCGGCCATTTTCTCTGAGAGTCTTCTGCCGAACAGGGCGGCGAGCAAGGCTGCCTGGAGCAGAACCCCGAAGATGAAGAGCAGGATTCCCAGCAGCTGCGGATTCGGCAGATAGCTGCGCAGCGAGGGGGAGGCGTACTGCGGCGTTAAGCTATACCGGAATATCCAGATTTCCTGGCCGCGCCGGGCGGTTGTATAGAAATGAGAGTCCTGATGATCACCTCGTTGTGAAATCTCCCAGGCATCAGCTGCTTCGCTCCGGTTCAGATTGCCTGCGAGGAGCTCTCCTTGGCTGCTGAAAACTGTATAATCCAGCATTTCCGGAACGGCGTCGGGTGATACCGATTCGCTTGAGGCAAGACGTTCCTTGAAGACCGCAATCTCCTTCTCGGCATAGTTGGCAGGCAGGATGGTGTTTGAGGCAAAAGCCAGCGTAAACAAGCCAAGCAGCACTACAAGCAGCATGATCGTTCCCGTGCTTAAGAACAGAAGGTATTGCAGGAAAAAGGTGCGAAGGCGCACGGTTTTGATTCGTTTTACAGCTTCCATTTATATCCGATCCCCCAGATGGTCTCAATGGCGTCGATGCTGTATCTGCTCAGCTTGGCGCGGATGTTCTTGATATGCTCCGTAATAGCGCTGCTGTCGCTTACCCCGTCCAACCCGAAGACCGTTTCATAGATATGCTCCTTAGAGAAGACCTGTCCGCGGCTGCGGGCCAGAAATTCGCAAATTTCATATTCGCTTTTGGTGAGAGGCACCTTGTCCTCCCGGATAAACAGCTCTTTACCGGAGAGGTTAAAGTGAACATTCTCCAGATACAGAACATTCCGCCGCTCCCTGGTTTCCCGCCTGAGATGAGCGCTAATCCGTGCCCGCAGCGCACCTATGCCGAAGGGCTTCACAATATAATCATCTGCGCCAAGTCCCAGGCCGTACATCAGATCGCTTTCCAGTGTTTTGGCCGTTAAAAAGAGGATTGGACAATCCACAGCCCCACGGATCTCCCGGCAAAGGGTAAAACCGTCCACCCCCGGCATCATCACATCCAGCAAAATAAGATCATATGCGCCGAGGTCGGCCCGGCGCACCTGTGCAGAATCGGAGATTGCCGTCACCAGATGCTGATCTGTAATAAGTGCGTTGCGGATCAGCGACAAGATGGCAGGTTCATCGTCTACTACGAGTATTTTTGCCATATTTGTTCCCTCGATTGTTAGTTGTAGGTCTAATTATCAGTAGAGCGTCCTTCCCACTGCCGGAACCATAGGCAGCTTAGGAGGACCGCGGTTATCGTTGCCAGCATACAGACGGTTACTCCGGTGTTCAGCCCACGTAGAGCAGGGGATAACGTGGTGCCGGAAGCGTGGATTGTCCAGATCGAGATAAAGCGGACGCCCCATGCAAAGGGAAGATAAGCCCAGATGGCATCGCCCAGCCCGGTGAGCATTAAGGCAGCGATTAGACTCCCTGCAATCCCCGCCCCGATGGAAGCTCCTCTTCCAAAGCGCAGGCTGACAATCAGGTGAAGCAGATAGAGAAACACATTACTCCCGAACAGAATAGCCGCCCCGGTGATATAAAAAGGGAGGCCCAGTCTGTCTTGCTGCAGAATCCCGCCGAACCCCAGTCCAAAAAGCATGTAAGCAAACAAAACAGCACCAAAGCCAAATAACAGCAAAAGCAGCAGCTTGCTTGTATAGGTTGTGATTTTATTTGCGGGAATGGCAAGCATGCCCTGGAACTGTCCTGCATTCGCCTCCTGTTCCGCTGACATGGAGCAGACCAGCCCGATCAGAGTAGGGAATGCACACCCTAGAGACTGCATGAATGCCAAAGCTTTGTCGGCTGCACTCCAAGGAGAGTAAGAATAGTACGCCAAGAACACCCCGGCCCCGGCAAGCGGAGCCAGCAGATGAATGAACATGAACGGCGTGTGCCGGGTTTTGAGCAGATCCGCCCTCAGCAAGCCCAGTAGTGATGCCATGTTACTTCGCCTCCTGTTTACGGAACCATAGCGCAGTAAGAAAGAAGAGCACTCCGAACCAGGCCATGGAGATCAGGACATCCGGAAGGATCATGTCCGTGCTTCTCAGCGGGCTGTCCGCCGGTACGGGAAGACCGTTCGGCAGGATCGATAATACCGGGCACATGAGTCTGAAAGTAATTGTATAAGGGAGGAAATGCCACAGCCCTCCGGAATCGAAGGCAACAACACCCATGACATTACCGAACATATTAAGCAGTACAGCGGCGAATAATCCGAACCGTGCAGCCAGAAACAAACACAGTGGAATCTGCCACAGAAACGTGACGAAGATCAGGAAGCTGCCGGCCATGCTGTTCAGTAGCGGAATGGTTTGGCCAAGCAGCAATCCCCCTGACGTAATGCCAATCAGGAATAGGAGGAGAGCAGCCAAGAGCCATCCTGCACAGGCGATTATTTTCCCGGCCCAAAGGGTCCTCAGGTCAACGGGCAGAGCGAGCAGTCCGCGGTATTTCATCTTCGCATCTTTCTGCAGAGCCAGCGAACAGGCGAGGGTCAGCGCTCCGGGCAAGAGCATGGTATACCACCAGTTATAAGCCCCGCTCTGAAAATGACGTCCGCCCATTAAAATAACGCAAAGGAGAATCGTGAACACAGGGGCGATCCAGGCAAGCTTGGGAATGAAGGTGCCCCGCCATTTTAAGCGTTCAGCCCGGAGATGACTAAGCATGAACCGCACCTTCCCTCCGGCCTGCTGCTGCTACCTGCATGAACAAGGCTTCCAGCTCTTGCCCGTGAGGAACGGCTCCCTGATACCCTAGAACTCCGCCGGCGATAATTCCAATCTGATCGGCAACCTGCTCGACTTCGGAGAGAATATGACTCGACAGAATTACGGTAATCCCTTGCTGTGGAAACGAACGGATCAGCTCCCGCAGCTCTTGAATCCCGATAGGATCCAGCCCGTTCATCGGTTCGTCCAGAATCAGCAGCTCCGGTTGGTTTAACAGTGCAATCGCGATGCCCAGCCGCTGCTTCATGCCCATGGAGAATTGCCCGGCACGTTTCTTGCCGGTTTGTGTTAAATCCACAACGGCGAGTACCTCCTCGATCCGGGAATGCGGCAGTCCGAGAGTAAGCGTACGTACCTTGAGATTCTCACGGGCCGTCAGATTCTCATACAGCGGAGGTGCTTCAATCAGTACACCAATCCCGCTTAGAGCCTTACGGGTCCATTCATGGCCATGAATGCGGATACTCCCGGAATCTGGTCGCAGCATACCAGCGATCATCTTGAGTGTTGTCGATTTGCCTGCGCCGTTCGGACCCAGCAGCCCGTAGATCGAATTATGGGGTATGGCTAACGATACTTTGTTGACGGCGGGCTGATGTTTGAAGCTTTTGCATAAATCCTTCGTTTCTAAAATAATGTCCTGCATATTATATCATCCTTTCTACCTCCACAGTGTAAGGGGAGATTCTAAGGATTCTGTAAGGACTAACGGAAGCAGAGAATAATTTTAATAATACTCTACTGGGATATTCTTCCATTTTGATGCTATGATTAATGAATGCTCATCTATATTTCGGAAGGATGATACGATTGCTTTTTAGACAATGCCTAATTAACGAGGTGCAGCATCTCATTCAAGATTATATCCATAACTTGTCCTCACCCTTTGATTCCTTCCTGGAGGAACATATATTAAACTCGACGTTTTATGTAATCCTCGACGAATTAACTGAAGCCGGCTATTATGCGGTTCATCAGAATCAGCTGCTAACCCAATTTCACATCCAGCCAATGTATCTCAAGCATGGTATAGGCATGTTTACGAATGAGGCGTACCGCAAGCAAGGAATTAGGAGAAGTATTATTCTAGGATTAAAACAATGGTGCTATGAACATGAATTAAAGCCGATTTGCGGATGCTGGTATTATAACGAGGCGTCAAAATCAACGCTGGAAAGTGCAGGTGTGAATACAAAAATCAGGCTGTTAAACATTACAGTAAACCGAGAGTGAGGGGAAAGGTATAAATTATAATGAGGTTGTTTCAATTGGAGATGCTTGTTTACTTACAGTAGTATCGGAGTTATACGGATTAGAAGGCTATGCTATCCGGCTGATTCCGGCACATGACGGCGGGAGGAATGTCGTATACACCTGTGAGAAAGCGGGAAGTCCTTCCAAAATACTCAGAATCGCTTTCTTACCAGACAGGAGCCGGGAAGATATCCTGGGCGAAGTGGAATATATCCGGTATCTCTATGAGCATGGAGGCAGTGTCGCCAATGTAATTAGTTCCCGGAAAGGAAATCTGCTGGAGGAGATCACCCACAACAATCACACCTTTAGGGTCTGCCTGTTTGAACAGGCCAAGGGGAAAATGCTTGTGGAGAACAATTACCAGTACAGGGAAGGCGCTCCAATTACCGAATATTATTATAATTGCGGTAAAGTTCTGGGGAAAATGCATCAAATCGCCAAAGGGTATGTGCCTGTTCATCCTCGGCATAGTTTTTTTGACAAATACAAAGCTGAATATATCGATCAACTGATACCGGATTCCTTATCTCTGCTTAAGGAGAAGCTGGTAGAGCTCCTTGATACTTTACAAGGATTGGACAGAAACCAGGAGACTTTCGGCATGGGCCATTTTGATTATAACGATGGGAATTATTCGATAGATTTTGATACCGGACAAATAACCGTTTATGATTTCGATAATTCATGCTACTGCTGGTATATGTTTGACTTGGCCAGTATCTGGGGAAACGGAATGGGCTGGATACAATCTGAACCAGACGCCGGTAAACGGAAACAGTTTATGGATGATTATTTTGAAACCGTCCTTGCGGGCTACAGATCCGAAACTCCAATCGAAAATTCGGTGCTGGATATGCTGCCCTTATTTATCAAAGTAACCCTCATGGAAAGTATTGTTGATGCCTTCGAGGTGATGCAGAACAATGGTGAGGAACCAGCTTGTGATGAGGAACTGTCGTATCTCATACAATGTTTGGAAGACGATATCCCGTATAAGGGATTTTTCCATGATATGTATTCGTGTGAAGAACCCTTTGAGGCTGAGGGACGGAATATTTAGACAACTAGCATGAAACTAGCATGAGGTGAAATCACGAATGAAGATCTCCAGAAAGTTAGTCCTTTCATTTGTTCTTGTATTCGTCATCGCCTATGTCTCGTTTGGTGTATGGATCGCCCATGATACTAAGATTATTCTGGAAGAAGCAATGCAGGGAAATGCCGATACTGGATACATGAATAGCTCCGCTTATAAAAGTATTAATCCTGACGAACGCGGCATGACCGCAGATAACTTTAAATATGAAGGAAGCTTGCATGATATCGGTTTTGTACTTCCTTTGCATTTCTTCTTCGTATCCAAAGTGTATGTAACCCAAGAATATGTAACGGATAATCTGGCATTCAGAGAACCCGTCAACTTAAGCGTAAGATTAAAGTCCGGAAAGTGGTATGCGGTTAAAGTAAGCATTAAACCATAATATAATCAAAAAAAGAGCGGCAGCCGAGGACACAAATCCCTGACTGCCGCTCTTTAATTTCCCGCTAGCTATACTACCCTTATGTCAACCTCAATAAAGGCCTTGAGCACTCATGCAGGATTCTTGAAACCCTAACTGGGACAGACCTATATAAGTTGAACAAAAGATTAAAACGGCACGCACAATCGATCAATAACCTCCTGGGAAGAGCGGTTTAGTCTCTGGATAAATTCACGGACGTGAGTACGGATATAATAAAATTTCCCGAAAAACACGTTATTAATAACATCACTTCGGAGCCATTTCCATAAACCTTCGACCATATTTATTTCAGGGCTATATGGCGGTAAAAAGACAAAAGTTAGCCGTGGATGTTCCTTCAGGAAAGATTGAATGTGATTCGCATGGTGAATACGAGCATTGTCTAATATCATCACAATTTTACCGTCGGGATAAGTCTGAAGTACACGATTTAGAAAAGATTCAAAGGTCAACATATCGTAATTTTCGGCTTCATGACAAACAATTTGACCCGTTTCATAGTTTAGCGTAGCGAGCAACTTGGCTCCTCGATGTTGTCCATGTGTTTTTATTTTCCGTTGCTTCCCTTTGAGAAACCAATTGTATTGCAGAGCTTGGTAATCTCGGATCATCGATTCATCTTCGAACAAAAGATGATCAATTTCGTTATTCAGGACTTTTTTTTAAAGCGGGGAAAATCTCTTCTTTAAACGCTCTCTGTTTGTCTAGATCTGCACGAGCGAGCGTGTACGTAGGCTTTGTATAGCTAAAGCCTAAGTAATGAAGGAGTTTAGATGCTCCCCGTAGCGTAAAGCTCTGACCAAATTCCCGCTGAATATAATGAACCACCAGACGTAGCGTCCAATTATATTGGGCTTCAAATCCAACATCCACAGGTTGCTTGCTGGAGATGGTTTGAGCCAACTGCTTCTCTTGATCAAGCTCTAGTTTATGGGGCCTTCCTGTGGAATAACCAGGGACCAATCCTTTGATTCCATGTTGCTCGAAAGCCTGGATGTACCGTTCGATTGTTTGTCGGTTTCGTTTGACAACAGCACAAATATCTTTCGTTTTTCGCCCTTCTAAATAAAGGCAAACGGCTTTGTATCGCTAGTACAATCGTTTATTTTGCGTCTTTCGCATAGCCTCAATTAGAGGTTCAATTTCTGCTTTTCGAGTTTCCATCGACCTCACCTCTTTTGGTTATGGTCTAAATTACTTACCCATTATTTTCTTGTCTGATAAATTAGTTCAACTTATATAGATATGTATGTGACAAATTTATCGGGTAAAATATTTATAATTTTTGCTGTTGTAGTGGATATCATTTGCTTACTCCTCCCGAATGTTTTGTCTTAGCTTCAAGGCGGGCCCATATAAATATTCCTTTTTTATGATACAAAGGCTATGTATTCTTTTTTATTTCCCAGGAAGTATAATGCTGTTCTGGAACAAGTTCATTAAACAACTGTCTTTGCTTGTCATAATCTAGAATACCATATATTGGACGTGAAGATTAAAGTCTATTGGAAGACGCCAGATAAACCGCCATGTTGGTCCAAGCGAAACGGGCAAGCTATACAAATGCCCCTCGGAAGAGGGGGGCTTGGACTGTATTTCGAAATTCTCTATCTTATCAAAGCGGTAATTATAAGTCTATATGCCTTAGACAATGAATGAAGTTGCTTCGGCGGGGATGAGACAGACGTTTGTGTGGTACCTGATTATTTAAACTTCAGCCCGAAAGGTTTTACCGAGCTGATTACTTAGACCGAAATAATGACGAAAATTATATATTAGGGGAGTCCATTTTTGGGGATCGATATGATTTCTTTCAATGATAATTTCTTTGTGGGCATGTACATGCACAGCTTGTGTCTCAATAATTGCAAAGTTAGGGGAATGCTCAGGAATTCGAATGTTTTTTACTATTGCCTCTATTTGTAGTGGGCATTCCATAATTCGTGTAGGTTTTACTGTCTTCGAGTCAATGGAAGTTAATCCACTAATAGCATATTTGTCTTTTTGATATTTATATCCATATTTTTCCTTATATTCAGGAACGGGATTTTTTCCTGTGTAAGGGGCTAGTTGTTCAACATTCTCCCAAAGAGAAGGACCGGGAATATTAATTACACACTCAGGAAGTTGTTCTAAATTTTCAATCGCTTTTCCCCCAAGACCAATCCCTAATACAATACAGTCCCCTAATGCCCATGATGATGAGATAGGGCTAATATTTACTGTTCCATCTTCATTCAATGTATTTAGTAAAATTACAGGTGTTCCATAATATAAAATTTTAGGTTTAATCGTTTCTGTTATTGGAATCTGTTTTGAATTTTTCATTTTAGTTCTCCTCTATGTGTATTCGTTCTCCTAAATTGTATAATATAAATAGTTCAATTATCATCGAATTATGGATTGCAAAGCGGGGGTAAAATGAAAACAAATTCGAATGTAGCTATAATTGCTTCTCTTGTGAGTGAATCTTCTCGCGCAGCAATATTAACTGTCCTATTGGATGGGAGGTTTCATGCAGCAGGTGAATTAGCCTATATAGTAGGAATCAAACCTCAAACGGCAAGTTTCCATTTAGCCAAAATGGTCGATGCTAATGTAGTTGCCGTTGAAAAACAAGGTAGACACCGGTACTATGGGATTCAAAATCAAGAGGTTGCTCAGGTTATGGAATCATTATTATCAATAGCTCCACCCATAGAAATTAAGTCGTTAAAACAAGCTTCAGATGATAAAGCGCTGCGTCTCGCAAGGACATGTTATGATCATCTCGCGGGGAGTTTGGGGGTGCAATTAACAGATACATTCATTAGAATAGGTGTTCTGCGTGAAGAAAATAAGCAGTTTACTGTTACTGAAAAGGGGAAGGAATTTTTTACAAACTTTAAAATTGACCTTGAAAATATTAAGAAAAAACGCCGCTCATTTTCGCATAAATGTCTAGATTGGAGTGAAAGACGCCACCATCTTGCCGGAGCATTAGGAAATGCCCTTCTGGAAAAACTTTTAGAGTTAAATTGGGTTCAACGTCTACCTAAAACGCGAGCGATAAAAATTACTTCTGAGGGTAAAATAGGCTTTTAAAGAAGTATTTTCATTTGATATTGAGGACAAACAATGATGAATAATTTTCGACCTAGAAATAGTTGCCACCACCAACACTAGACTATCAGATAATAGGTGCAGAAGCATGCCCCTTCAGCCACCACGGTGAACCGTATCATAAGTAGGGCTAAATTTTCAAAGAGATAAAGAGAGAACGAATAGTGATCACTCACACGAATTCTTTTAATGCCATTTACTATAGCAAACAGATGAAAATGGTTAAATTGATAAGGTGTTTCGCAAATATGTAACATGAAAAAGTGTATTCCACCCAGAGGAGGAGACGTTACCCAACGTCACACACAATCATGCGAGTCGATCGGTTGCTCTCCATGCTGCTAATCATCTCCGGTAAAGGTACGGTAACGTGGAAGGAGCTTGCCGAGCATTTCGAGGTATCCTTGCGGACGATCTACCGGGATATCGAAAAAATAAGGCGAAGCCGGCATATCGATTGCCTCGTCCAGCGGCAAGGGCGGAGGATACTATATTATGGACAGCTATAATATAAGCAGCCTCTTTTTAGACCGGGATGAAGCTCATACGTTTGTAGCTGTAATCGCCAGTAATGGCCGCATAATATTATTTTTTCAGAAAAATACCATCTTCTGCTTGCCAGAGGCCGCTGCATTTCCTGCAGCGGCCTCATTAACTTTCAGCAATTACGGCTGTTCGTGCGAACCTAGCAGCGCTGATTTACCAAAGCATGGCTTATGAACATGCCATAGTACCTGCCCTTGTCTTTAGCTACCGCAGCCTGCGGCCTGTTCCAGAAAGAACATCTTGCCCTGGAATATCCCTCTGTCCCTCCAAACCCAACCGGAAAAAGCGTACGGATTTTGGGGATGCTCTACGAATCTGTGCAGCAATGGCATTCAGCTCTCCGTCTTAGCTGGGTATGACGTCATCACTACCGTATTTCCAATTATTAACGTAATGATTGTTATGATATTGACATTTAGTGTGCAATTGTATAGTATAAAATTACGTAATGATCATTATGATATTAATTAAACACCAGTGAGACTATCAGGCTGTGCCTTATTCTGTGCAGCGAAGCGCTCGGGCATCGGTACGTTAATGCTAGGCCGCTGAAGAGCAAAACACATAACAAATACGAAAGTAAAGGAGCAAACATATGACTAGTAAATTTAATGCAAAGTCAACTGCCGATCAGGTGCTTTCCGGCGTAGATCTCAAGGGGAAACGATTTCTCATTACGGGTGTTTCATCAGGCATTGGCCTCGAAACTACCCGATCACTGGTCGCTCACGGCGCCAGCGTCGTTGGCACGGTTAGAGACCTTGTCAAAGCGGAGTCGTCCACGGCATCGGCCCTTAACGCTGCGGCGCAAGGAGGCGGCAGCCTGGAATTGATCGAACTTGATCTCGCATCCCTGCAAAACGTTCGCGCCTGCGCGGATAAGCTGTTGGCGATCGGACAGCGGTTCGACGGCATTATCGCCAACGCCGGCGTCATGGCAACCCCGTTCGGCCAGACGGCCGACGGCTTCGAAGTCCAGTTTGGGACAAATTATCTTGGTCATTTCGCTTTGATCAATCGGATCGAGTCACTGCTCGCCGATAACGGACGATTGATTGTGCTGTCTTCCCAAGCTCATCGTGCCGCTGATATTGACCTGGATGACCCGAATTTTGAGCATCAGGAATACGACCCGTTTGTTGCCTATGGCCGATCGAAAACGGCTACTTCTCTCTTTGCAGTGGAATTTGATAAACGGCATCGTAACCGTGGTGTCCGGGCGGCAACGGTGATGCCCGGGAATAGTCCTACCGATCTCCCGCGCCATTTCTCGCTGGAAGACATGGAGGGTCTGTTCGAGAACGTTGCCAAAGCCCGCGCTGAAGCCGGCCTTCCGGCAGCGGAGCTCAAAGAAATTCCACAGGCAGCTGCTACGTCGGTTTGGGCTGCAGTCGTGGCTGACAAAGATGAAATCGGCGGACGTTACCTTGAGGATTGCGCAGTCGCACCGATTGATGACACCCCAAACCCGTTTGCCGATGGCGTAAGATCGTATGCGCTTGACGTTAACAAAGCCGAGCAGCTTTGGGCAAAAAGCGAGGAATTGATAAGCACCAACG
>NZ_LN831198.1:3798023-3799923 GCF_001368795.1 Paenibacillus ihuae | reverse complement strand
AAAAGCGAGGAATTGATAAGCACCAACGGTGCGAACTTATGACCGTAATCGGCATCATTGGCGCGGGCGAAGTCGGCAGCCAGATCGCGAGTGCGGCGATCGCGAACGGGTATCAGGTCGTCATTGCCAATTCGCGGGGACCCGAGACGTTGAAGGGCCTCATTGATGAGCTTGGCCCGTCAGCACGTGCTGCAACAGCGGCCGGCGCTGCCGAGGCTGGCGACTTTGTCGTCGTAGCCGTCCCCCTCAAGCTGGTCAACGATATGCCTGTGGAGCAGCTCGCGGGCAAGATCGTGCTTGACACGAACAACTACATGACTTGGCGTGATGGACATTTTCCCATGATCGACTCGGGTGAGATGACCGTTCATGAGCTTCGTCAGAAACAGCTTCCTGCCTCGAAGGTGGCGAAGGCCTTTACCCACATCCAGGCCCCCCGCCTCTTCATTTCGAGTAGACCCGCTGGCGACCCTAACCGCCACGCGTTGTCGGTCTCGAGCAACTTTCCTGAAGCCATCGAACTCGTAACGCGGCTGTACGACCAGTTCGGTTTCGATACGGTCGACAACAGTCCGCTGAGCGAGTCATGGCGCAGCGGACCCGGCCAGCCCGCTTGGATAGCGCACGCGCACCAAACCCGTGCTGAGCTGGCCGCCAATCTCGCCAGGGCGAAACGGATCATCTTGAAGTGAGTTTGCTAATAGGGGATAGATTGTTGAAGACAATTGCTATAATTGGCGCTGGGCCTGGTCTTGGTTTCTCATTGGCCAAAACTTTTGGCAGGCATGGATTCCGTATTGCTGTGGTTTCAAGAACACAAGAGAAGCTGGATCAATATGCTTTAGAGTTAAGTGAGCTGGGTATTGAAGCTAGAGGGTTTGCTGCTGATATTACAAACAAAATGGAGCTTGCAAGGGCTTATCATGTGGTGATCGGAGCCCTCAATACTGCAAGACTAATCATTCCAGATATGATTGAACGAGGCAAAGGGGCACTTCTGTTTACAAGTGATCTCTCCGCTATGAGTCCCACTCCCATGTTTGGGAATTCGGGTATCGTTATGTCGGGATTGCGAAACTATATCCTTAATTTACACCAAAGTCTGCATCCTCATGGGGTATTTGTTGGACATTTATCCATTAGTCCTCTGATTAAGAGAGGTACAGGGTTTGATCCAGATCAAGTGGCGGAAGCCTGGTATCATCTATACGAGCAAAGAGAAGCGGCAGAAGACACCTATACTGAAGGTATTATGCAAATTATAAATTAAAGTAGCTTCAAACAAAAAGGCTCCCATTTATCGGGAGCCTTTTTGAATTTGCTTAGGAAGACTTTCCAGACAGTGCAGAACTGCCGGCAGGCCAGGTGGAGAGCGCTTGCTCGGCAACAGCTTCCAGCATGTTGCGGCTGAAACCGGCCTTGGCTTGAACAGCCATACCGTGTAGCACAGCCATCACGAATGCAGCTAACGCAGCACAATTCGCATTCTCCGGCAGATCGCCCTCCTGCTTCGCCCGTTCGAAACGATCACGCAGGGAAGTCTCCCCGTCCGCACGTGCATCGACCAGTGCTCGTCGGATCGGTTCGGATTCATCCGAGCCGGCCAAGTCACCGTGGACATATAGACACCCCTTGTGATCCGGGTAACGCGTTTGCAATTCGGCCGCCCCGCGAAAGATACGTGCGACCACCTCCCGCGAGGTAGGCAGCTCCAGCGCCGCCGGAAAGAAATCGTGGTAGTGCTCGTAATAGAGTTCAAGAACCCGGAGGAACAACGCCTCCTTGTTGCCAAACGCGGAATAGAGCGCCGGGCGTTCGACACCCGTAGCCTGCGTCAGGTCCGTATACGACGTGCCTTCGTACCCCTTTTTCCAAAACACGCAAAGTGCTGCGTCCAGTG
>NZ_LN831198.1:3795937-3797764 GCF_001368795.1 Paenibacillus ihuae | reverse complement strand
GTAGCCTGCGTCAGGTCCGTATACGACGTGCCTTCGTACCCCTTTTTCCAAAACACGCAAAGTGCTGCGTCCAGTGCATGATTTATATCGAATTTGCGGTTACGTCCCATTTTTTAATCACCAAGCCTTTTTCGTGAAGGTCAAATTTCATACAGCTGCAAGTTCATTTTTATATCCTTTATCATAACACACGTTACAGAATGCTGCCAATCCATCGGGCAGGTAAACACCATATAAAATAATGATCGTTATGTTATTGACAATTTGCACCAAACCCGATATGATCATTTATCATAACGATTGTTACGATATTTTGCGGATAAAAGGAGCAGATCATATGTCGACGAATGAGGGAAGATTCAGTGGTAAGGTTGCTTTGATTACAGGAGCAAGCCGCGGGATGGGGGCTGAAATAGCGAAAAAATTAGCTGCAGGCGGAGCGGAATTTATAGGCGTTCATTACGCAACGAATAGAGAAGCGGCTTTGAAGGTTGTTGAAGAACTTAAGGCGCTGGGCGCAAAGTCGGTAGCTCTGGCAGCAGAATTAAACACGGGTGTTGCCGGTGTTAACATGCTTTGGTCCGCTTTTGAAGAGGCTGTCCGTTCAGAGATGGGTTCTGTGCATTTGGACATCCTGATCAATAACGCAGGGATTGCACCGGACATTCCTTTCGAAGAAACGTCGGTAGAAACGTTTGAAGATGTCATTAATGTTAACCTTAAAGCTCCTTACTTTCTTATTCAAGCAGCCAGCCCGTTTATACGGAATGATGGGCGGATCATTAACCTTTCAACGGGCTTTACTCGAGTGGCCGGTCCAACGCGTTCTATTTATGCAGCTTCCAAAGGAGCCATTGAGACACTTACCTTGGCCTTGGCTCCCCTTTTTGCAGCAAAAGGTATTACGGTTAATGCAGTAAGGCCGGGAGTTACGGCTACGGATATGAACAAGGATTGGCTCGCTGACCCGGCAGTTTACGCTGAGGCAGCTTCAATGTCTGCTTTTGGAAGAATTGGTGCCACTGAGGACGTTGCAGATATCGTTGTATTTCTATCCTCTGAGGAAGCGCGATGGATCACGGGGCAGTTCATTGATGCTACCGGAGGAACTAGACTTTAAGAACAGCAAGAGGATCTGGAGCAGGACGAAGCGCCCAGTATATCTTTCTTATGGCAATTGCGAATCGGGAGCCCATCACGCAGAAGGAGCTAAGCAAGAAGCTGTTCATCGACAAAACGACAACCGCCAAAGCGATCACCAAGCTGGAAGCAGAAGATTATGTGCGGAGAGAAGCTGATTCTGCTGATCATCGCTATCATCTGCTCTATTTGACGGATTCGGGTCGTGAGGTGGTGCCTAAGATACAGGAAGCGCTGGCCCGCGTTAAGGACAAAACACGGAAAGGGATTACCGATGAAGTGTATGGCTTATTACTGAACTTGCTGGACACCGTGCTTCACAATCTGACAGATGAGGAGGAGATGTGAGATGAGCAGGGATGGGAGTACTGAATTGATGGAAGAACTGCTGTCCTGGGCTGGCGTTACAAAACATCTTCATCGGTTTGGAGAGGTAGAGTTTCAAGTAAACAAGACGGAAATCGGACATCTTCCCGGTATTCGCCTTTTTGATCTGCTATTGTCGAAACCCGAACGTGATAAGATATATGCGTGCCGATAATCGGTCTGTAGTTCTTGGCCACCTTGAGTTAAAGGATTATGTGATTGATGAAGGGCTAGATGATGATATTGAGTGCGAGAGCAAACTTCTTGCGGCTAGATTAAAAGGGTTATAACTTTGCAGGAATTTATTCAGTAATAGCAAGG
>NZ_LN831198.1:3782510-3795788 GCF_001368795.1 Paenibacillus ihuae | reverse complement strand
GGTGAGTACGGTGAACAGGAAATGGTAGCGTCAAGAAGTTTGTGTAAGAGAGTAGAATGTAACTTCTCGGGTGTCCGTTAGTGAGTAGTGCAGATGTTCTTTGGGGCGGGGGAACCCCGCCCCAAAGAACAAGGGGAATTGGGCTACTTCTCTTGCCCTTCCCGCACCGGGTATCGCGCTTCAAACATCTCGTTCAGTTTCTTCTTTACCTCCAGATCCCCAAAGCCGCGAATGACCCGTTCGGCAAAACGTTCATTGTAGTCTATTACATCGAGGTAGACAATTTTCTCTGCCGCATCCATATTGGTGAGACTGTTCATCGGCTTCAGGCGTTTCCGAATTTCCTTGTTCATTCGTTCAATCGGATTGGACGTGTAGATGGCTTCCTTTATGAGCACGGGATACTTGTAAAAGGTCAACAGCGTTGGCAACTGTTCTTCCCAAGACCGCATTTCTTTCGGGTAGAGCTTGCCCCATTTGGCCTTCACCGTGTCAAACGCAGCACGGGCCAGATCGTGGTCTGCAGCCGTGTAGATGGTCTTCAGATCTTCAATGACTTCCGTTTTGTGCTGAACCCGAATTTTCGGAAAGGTCGAACGCACTTTGTGCACGATACAATGCTGCACATCCGCCATCGGATAGGTTTCACGGAACGCTGCATCCAGTCCCGGCAGTCCACCAAACACACCCAGCAAGACTTCCTGGACACCACGGTCGTAGAGATCTTTGAGCACCTCGCGCCAACCGTTTGCGCTCTCCTGGCCGCCTACGTAAAAGCCAAGGATCTGGCGGTGACCGTCTTCGTCGATCCCCATGGCGAAATAAACGACTTCTCCGCTCACGGTGCTACGCTTAAGCTTCACATATAAGCCGTCCAGGTAGATGACGGAGTAGCGTTTGTTTAACGGGCGTTTCTGCCACTGATGTATGTCGTCAAGTACCGTAGCTGTAATGTTGCTGACGGTCGTGGGAGAGTTGTGGCTGCCGAACATACTTTCAATGTACCGGGCCACATCTCGTGTTCCCATGCCACTTTTGTACATTTGGATGACAGCCTCCTCTAGCCACCCGTCCCGCCGCTGGTAGGGCTCAAACAGCTGAGTCTGGAACAGACCCTGACGGTCGCGAGGGACCTCTAACTCCTCAACATTGCCGTACTTGGTGTGCAGGTTTCGTGTGTAGTATCCGTTGCGACTGTTGTGGTTCCCGACTTCCTCACTGGCCATGAATTGCTGGATTTCTGCCTTCATAATGGACTCCAGATTGTCTTTTACAAATTGGGTGACAAGATTTTCATATAGATTATTTAACATGTTTTCGGGTAGAATAGTCATCGAGTAGGGTTCCTTTCTTGGTGGACTTCGACAATCCCGAGAATACCCTACTTTTTTATTGCCTGACTAGGCTCCAAATCTTGGTACACAACTTACTTTACGCCATCTGAGTGCCGCGTTTTCAGGGGAATTAGATGGATCTTTTCCCGTTAAGGTTGTTTATGTGATGGAAGCCTGATTAGCTGCGTTTGGCGTTCTTTAATCATATGGTTGCTCGTCTATGATTATAGAGCTTGCCTTTCATCTGAATAAAGGCTATTATAGACTAATAAAGTCTTTAATTGAGGTGGAAGATGAAGTACTCCAAAGCCACGAATTATGCGCTGCATACGATGCTTTTTCTGGTCGCTGCTTCTCCGGATAAGCCGGTGGGTGTTCAACAGCTGGCTGAACGGCAGGATGTTTCACCTACTTATCTGTCCAAGATTCTGACCAAGCTGGTGAAGGCTGGACTGATTCAGTCGGCTTCCGGGGCGAATGGCGGTTATCTGCTCAAACGGAAGAAGGACGATATTTCTTTTCTCGATATTATCCACGCGATTGAAGGGACGGCTTCATTGTTTGACTGCACGCTTAATCATTCCAGCGAATGTCTGATCCAGCAGGTGATGGTGGAAGCCGAGAACCGGATGGAAGACTATTTGCGGAATAAAAAAATTGCCGAACTTGCTGCACAAATAACGGTAGATTGATCATCGCCGTTATTTTTACGGCTTTATTATAGATATTATAAGTCTTTTAAGTCTCCGTAATTACAGGAGTATATCCCGCGAAAGGAATGATAAACATGAGTCAGGATTTATTTAATGTTCAGGTATGGGAGCAGGCATGGAAGGAGGACGCGAGAGCCCATGACAATCTGATGAAAAAGGCAGGCATTGACCCTACGCATTCTTTTGATCGTAAGGCGGAGAGCTTTAATGCAGAGGTATTCAGTGAAGGCGGAAGACACAGAGCTGAGCGGATTATCGGCTGGCTTGAAGGGCAGGGCGTCGATTTTGACGGCTTGTCTGTGCTGGATGTCGGCGCAGCTTCAGGCGGATTCAGTGTGCCGTTTGCCGAGCGTGGTGCAGAGGTTACAGCTGTTGAGCCGAATGCGCTGCTGGCCGGTTTATTGGAAGCTAATAAATCTAGGGTCAGCCCGGGGAAAATGGAAATCAGGCTGGTAGAAGAAGCCTTTGAAAATATTGATCTCGCGGACAAAGGCTGGGAGCAGGCCTTCGATCTCGTGTTTGTCTCGATGTGTCCGGCGGTCTATGACTGGGAGAGTGTGAAGCGGGTGATCAGCTGTGCCAGACAGTATTGCTACATCAGCTTTGCGGCAGGGGCCAGACAGCATAGTCTGCTGAATGAGGTGCTGCCGCTGCTGACCGGCAAGGAGACTAAGGTAGAATCCTCGGATATGGCTTATCTGCTACATCTGCTCTATTTGAACGATTACGCGTATGAATCGATTGTGACAAAGGAAATGAAGAGCACCGAGCTAACGGCAGACGAGGCCATCGAAGAGGTGCTGGAGCTGCTGAATCACCACAGGCTGGCTGCCGGCGGCAGCACCCGGCAAATCGTCACCGACTATGTGCACACCACGTATCCGGAAGGGACAGTAGTAGTGCAGCAGGGCGGACGCTTCGGCAAGGTGCTGATCCGGCTGCGGGATCAGAATATGTACAGCAGACATTAAGGCCGTCTGCTAAGGCGAGCGCTTTGCTGAAACCGGGCAAAGCGCTTGTGCTGTATCGACACGTAATCAGTCCGTTTCCCAGGCCTTCAGCAGCGGTCCCGCCTGGCCGTAGACGGGATCGTTTTCCGGCAGCGGCACCATGGCAATTTCCGGCAGCGCAGCTTCGAGGTCGTCGGATGTAGCCCGGCGGGTGTTGTAATCGGCTCCTCCGGGATAAGCACCGGCCACACAGAAGTCCTGCGTGGCGGTTAGGCGTTTGTGCGCCGTTCCTGCAGGCAGCACTAGCACATCTCCGGCCGACACCTGAACGGTTCGGCCGGAATCACCGCCAAGCTGCAGGCTGGCGCTGCCGGACATCACCCCAAGCACCTCATGCGCATTGCTGTGATAATGGTGATAGCTGAATACACCGTTCACCCAGCTGTTCAGCCAGCCGTTGCTGTTAAAGATCTGTTCTGCCTTTTCCGGTTTGTCCTGAAGTGCACCCAAATACAGAACCGCCGGAAGCTTCGGATTGTTCGGCAGCAAGCCGTCAGCCTTGAAATGTAAAGTCTCTATAGAACGGTCCGCTCCAGGCTGTGAAGATACGAAGAATGTCATGCACCGCACCCTCCTTCATAATAATTCTGGGATTATTGAATCTGCTGCAATTTGTCGGGAAGATGAATAGTTTTACCCGGATTGTTCCGGTTCTAACCATCATGAACCGGCATTTAGTAACTAAAAAGGGCAATCCCGCGGTCACAATGACCGGAGACTGCCCTTCTTAAATTGCTGTTGTTAATTAAGAATGCGTTATGCTTAAGCTTTTTTTACAGCCAGTTTGCTGGTATCTACGGCTTCTTCTGGCGCTTGACCTTCTGCCGGTGCTTTGTTAGAGGAACGCAGCGGAAGCTCCTTCAGGAAGAAGACGAGCGCGAAGGCAGCACACAGGACAATCGTACCGGTTAAGAATACAGTGGACAAGGTCTGGCCCAGTGCGTCACGGATGCTGTCAATCATCTGTGCGAAGAGCGGCTGGACATCAGCAGGAAGACTTGCTTGCGTCTGCTCCAGCAGCGGCTTGTTCATCAGCGCCTGCGGATTGGCGAAGGCTGTCAGCTGCTCGGCCATCTTGGGATCCAATGTGCTGAAATCCGGTGCGGAAGGTGACGTCAATGCTTCTTTTAGATGTTTGGTCAGATTGTTCGACATAACCGTACCCATTACTGCGATACCAATTGTACCGCCAAGGTTACGGAACAGCTGGGTAGAAGCCGTAACTGCACCGAGCTCAGTATGGGATACGGCATTTTGTGTAGCCAGGGAGAATACAGGCATCCCGAGACCAAGGCCAAGACCGAATACGATCATACTGAGGACAGCCATCGGCACATTGTTCATGAATACCATGATTGCCATCCCGGCAACCATGATCGGCACACCGATCAGTGCAAATCGTTTGTATTTGCCTTTCTTGGCAATCATCTGACCGGTTAAAGCACTGGCTACTACCATAACGATTGACATCGGCATGGTGACATAACCTGCATAAGTTGCGGAAATCCCCAGCACACCTTGCACGAAGAAGGAAAGGTAGATCATTGCCCCCATCATGCCGAAGTTCATCAGAAACCCGATCAGATTGGAGATAGTAACGACGCTATTTTTAAATAAATGAAGAGGGAGGATCGGATTCTTAGCTTTGGTCTCGGTGAAGATAAAGATGACAGCCGACACGACCGTTGCTGCCAGCAGGCCGAGAATCTGCGAAGAACCCCACTCGTATTCTGTACCCGCCCAGGAAAACGCCAGCAGGAGCGGCACAATCGTAGTTGTCATAAACAGAGAACCCAGGTAATCGATACTGGCCGACTCTCCGCGTTTTGCTTTTGGGAACAGGACAAGGATCATAGCGAACGCAACAAAACCAAGCGGCAGGAAGATCCAGAAGAGCCAGTGCCAGTCGAGATGATCAATCAGGTACCCGCCGAGTGTCGGTCCAAGTACGCTGGAGAAACCGAAGACCGCAGTCATCAGGCCCATCCATTTGCCGCGTTCACGCGGAGGGAACAGGTCGCCTACAGCTGTGAATGCGGTGGACTGGATAATACCTGCACCAATCCCTTGAATCCCGCGGTAAATAATAAATTGATACACATCATCAGAAGTACCTGTCAGAAAGGCGCCAACCATAAATAACAGAATCCCGGCCAGCAGGAACGGTTTGCGTCCGAACATATCGGAAAGTTTGCCGACAAGGACAGTAGCAATCGTCGAGGTAAGCAGATATATATTGATAGTCCAGGTATAGTAATCCATACCGTCGAGGATAGCGATAATGCGCGGCATCGCCGTGCTTGTAATCGTCTGGTTGATCGCGGCAAACAGCATAGCTGCCATAATGGCGATCATAATAGAAAGCTTGCGCTTGTCAGATAAATGTTCCATGGTTCTCTTCGTCACCGTCTCTTTTTAATTTTTATCAATTTCTTTAATCAATAGAGCAAAAATTCTTCTTAAATGATTCATGTCTTCTTCGGGCAGGATACTGAAATAGGAATGCATAACTTCCTTCTGCTTATCCTGCACCTCTTTGATGATGGATTTACCTTCAGCTGTGAGTGTGATTTTTACCGCCCGGCGGTCTCCTTCGGCGCGCTCTTTCTGAATATAAGCTTCAGCGAGCAGCTGATCCGTAATGCCGGTAACTGCGGCAGGAGTCAAATCAAGGGCAGCGGCTAGCTGTGATACCATCATGGGTCCTTCCTTCGACAAGACATGCAGCGCCTTGAACTGCGTCTGGCTTAAACGAAAGCCTTGTTTGTTCCATTCCTGGGCAACCCCCTTCAAGAAAGTCTTGAATAGCAAGGAGATTTCAAAATAATCATCCCGTTCTGTCAATTCTTCACCTCCATGGCTGCTTCCAGATACATAAATAGTTTATTAGATCAAAGTTCAGATATTAACCGAAAAATAATTAACTCATAAATAATTAATAACTTAATTATTAAAGCATGAAACAATATATCATCTGAGCAGAAATACGTCAAGGACCTAACTAATTTTTTTACGCACAAAAAAGCTGTCCCGTGCATCAGCATTATCTGACGCAAGGAACAGCTTTATTCCAGAAATAATATTTACAGGTTCTCCACTTCACGCAGCCATAGAGCGGCTGAAGCGTCGCTTGGCATACGCCAGTCGCCGCGCGGCGAGAGGCTTACGGTTCCGACCTTCGGGCCGTCCGGCAGGCAGGAGCGTTTGAACTGCTGGGTAAAGAAGCGGGAGATGAACACCTTGAGCCAGGCAACCAGCTGCTCTTTAGGGTAAGAGTCCCCAAAGGCATGCCGGGCGAGGTACAGCATTTTTGCCGGAGCAGCACCTGTCCGCAGCATATAGTAGAGGAAGAAATCATGCACAATGTACGGTCCCAGGATGTTCTCGGTCAGCTGGACAATTTCGCCTGTTGCCGACGGCGGCAGAAGCTCGGGGCTGATGCCTGTTTCAATGATGCTGTACAGCAGCTTGTTTACCGTCTCATCCGCTTCATGATCCGCGTACCACGCGACAACGTACTGGATCAGCGTTTTGGGGATTCCCGAGTTGACGCTGTACATAGACATATGATCACCGTTATAGGTACACCATCCGAGGGCGAGCTCTGACAGGTCGCCGGTACCGATGACGATGCCGCCGTTTTTATTGGCCAGATCCATCAGAATCTGCGTCCGTTCCCGCGCCTGTACATTCTCATAGGTCAAGTCATGGACATTCTTGTCATGGCCGATGTCCTCGAAATGCTGAAGACAGGCGGCTTTGATATCAACGACCTTGAGCGAGGCTCCGAGGGCTTTGATCAGTCCTACGGCATTGTCGTAGGTCCGGTTCGTCGTGCCGAAGCCCGGCATGGTTACGGCAAGCACATCGCTGGCCGGGCGGCCGAGGCGCTCCATGGCACGTACAGCGACAAGCAGTGCGAGCGTGGAATCGAGTCCGCCGGATATGCCGATGACAGCCTGTTTGGTGCCGATGTGGCGGATCCGCTTCATCAGGCCGGAGACCTGAATGGAGAGGATCTCCCGGCAGCGTTCGTCCCGCTGCTGCGGATTGCCGGGTACGAAAGGATTGACACCTACGGGGCGGCTCAGTTTCCTTTCACTGTGCTGTGTTGCAGGATCGGCGTACAGTATTTCACGGTAATTGCGTCTGCCCTTGCCGGCACGGAACGTACCCATCACAGAACGGGAGTACTGCAGCCGCGGTACATCAACATCGGCAGTGATCATCCGGCTCTCATGGGTGAACCGCTCGGATTCGGCCAGAGTCTGTCCGTTCTCGGCGATCAGCGAGTGTCCGCCGAAGACCACATCCGTTGTCGATTCGCCGGTATTGCTGCCGGCATAGACATATGCCGCCACGCAGGAGGCGGACTGGCTGGATACCAGCTGACGCCGGTAATCCGCTTTGCCGACCAGCTCGTTGCTGGCCGAAGGGTTGAACAGCAGCACCGCACCTGCCTGGGCCAGCAGGCTGCTTGGTGGAACAGGCACCCACAGATCCTCGCAGATCTCTATGCCAAAGGACAGGTTGCCGTCTGCTTCGTTCGCAAAGATCAGGTCGTTGCCGATCGGCACCGTATGATTTCCCAGGCGCAGCTCTGTAAGCTCCAGCTCCTCGGCTCCGGCGAACCAGCGTGGCTCGTAGAATTCGCTGTAGCCAGGGAGGCAAGTCTTGGGCACAATGCCCAGAATAGCTCCCTGCTGAATAACAGCAGCGCAGTTGAACAGCCGGCCCCGGACAGCGATGGGAAGCCCGGCAATGACGACCAGGCTTGATCCGGCTGTTGCGGCAGTGATCTCATACAGCGCCTGCAGGGCCGAATCCAGCAGCTTGGGCTGCAGAAACAGGTCTGCACATGTATATCCTGTGATACATAGCTCCGGCAGTACCAGATATTCCACCTGCTGCCCGTCCGCCTGCTTAATAACTTCAATAATTTGTGCTGCATTAAACTCGCAGTCAGCCACCCGCAGTTCAGGGGACGCGGCAGCGACACGAGCGAATCCGAAATTATGCATGGTTTCACCTATCCTTTGTATAATGACACTTGTAATAATTGTACCCATGATCTTGACTCACTAACATATGTAAGGGGAAAGCAGACGAATCAGCAGTGAACTGCTTGGTTTATTGGCCGGACCATTTCTATGCAAAATCAAATCACGTCCTCCTCAAAATAATCTGAAAGGGTCTGCAGCCATAGTATGCTTACCGGTATTATTTACTATTTTACATGAAAATCTTGAGGAACACATCGGTTGCAGGCCTTTCATTAAGGATAGACCAGGACGAGATGGAAATAGCACTGCGAAAGTTGGTCAGCACAAATAAGCACCTGTGCTTTCGCAGGTGCTTGGACTCTTTGATCAGGTGCGTAAACAGTCGCTGGCTATACTTCGTTATACAGCCGGTGCAGAAAATCCACGCTTTCCTGTATATACGGCTCCGTAGTGCTCTCCAGAAGCCCCTGAATATGCGGCCGTTTGTATTTCATATAATGAAGAATAGGTGCGAATTGCAGCTGACCCTGGCCGACGGGAACGATAACAATCCGGCCGTCTTCAACGGTTAAATCCTTCAGGTGGATGACAGCAATCCGGTCGCCCAGCAGTTCCAGCGCCTCGGCAATAACGGATTCCTGCTGCAAATAATTGTCCGGTGACATCAGATTCGCACAATCAAGGATAATCTGCAGATTATTGGAGGGTACGAGCTCCAGCAGCCGCTTGGTCAGCTGTGCGGTATGCAGGGGATGATTCTGTCCCGCTTCAATGCCTACCGTTACCCCGAAACGTTCCGCTTCGGCCACCATCGACTTTACCGAAGTGACCACCTCCTGAAAGGCTTCCTCGGTAAAATTGTCCGGGGTATAGCCTTTGCCTACACTGCCTGTTTCCGTCCCGACCAGACTGGCTCCGAAATCGCGGGCCAAGCGCAGATGGGTGCTGAAATCATCAAGCGCCTGGGCCCGCTGGGCTGGATCCGTGTCGACGATATTGACATAGCAGCCGAGCACGGCGATCCTTATACCGGCCTGACGGAAGCTTTCGCCGAAATAAGCAGCCGTACCCGGACTGAGCGAGGAGAGAGAAGGGACGCTTTCCGGGAAGGATTTCTGGACTGCAAACTGAATATGGCTGAACCGGTAGTGCTTCAGCTTACTGATCAGCTCCGGCAAGGAATGCCGGGGAAAATCATGGGCGCGGATGCCAAGATGCAGCGGAACGGTCATGGTACGGAGTCCCCCTTTTAATGATGCAAATTTGTTGACATGCGATTGTCCGGCACGAATGCGGTACATCGTTACCATTTGAATACCAGTTTCATAGTATTTCAGTTCATTGTAGTTCAGTTCATTTTAGATCAGTTCATAGTATTTCGGTTCATGGTATTCCAGTACATGGTTTTCCAGTTCCGTATCATTCTATTGCACTTTTTGCAGCAGATGCCTCTTAAATCAGCCGATTAACCGAACCTATTGCATTCTATACAGCAGATTTGCAGCAAACCAGTACTTATCAACAGAATACCGAGAATCTATTGCACGAAATACAGCAGATGGCGAGTTAGCGCAGAATAATGGGGTTTCTATTGTATGAAATGCAATCACAGGCTCAATCTATACTATGTATTCGCATTCAAATGTAGAAACGGATGCAACCCTGATAAGGATGAGGACTCTCTGATGGCCACGGCTACAAGCTCAGCAATCCGTTTGGCCCCTTCGGTACTGAAGTGAGTATCATCAGTGATACCGTCCCGGTAATTAGGATGCTGTCCGGGGGGCAGATGCATGAATAAATGCTGCGAGTCCTCGAAGCCGAGTGCCCGGTACAGCTGCTGGGAGGCAGCAAAAATATCGAGCAGCGGGGTTCCGGTCAGCTCCGCCACAGCACGCATGGCTGCAGGATAGGCTCCGACTGCCAGCGGATCGGGTTCACCCTCCGCAGTGAAGCGGCGGCGGCTGACTGAGGTCAGCAGGACAGGATGCCCGCCCCTGCTGCGGGCAGATTCGATATACTGCTGCAGATTCTGCTTGTACCCGGTATCAGGATCGGTGTACCGGGAAGGGTCCTCCTGCTTCTCGTCATTATGTCCGAACTGGATCAGCAGGAAGTCTCCGGGCCGAAGGTCCTGCATGATGTCCGCCAGGCGACCTTCTGCCAGAAACGACTTGGTGCTCCGCCCATTAATGGCGCGGTTGTCGATGATAACCTCCGGGCTGAAATGCTTCTGGAGATATTCACCCCACCCTGCCATCGGTTTTGCTTCCGCACTCTTTAAAGCGGCTGTAGAATCCCCGGCAATATATAATGTTGGCATCAAGCTTCCTCCTCTGTCACATAGTGATGTTTCTTTAACCAGGCGGCACAGAGCTGCAGCCATTGCCGACATTCCTCATTCCCGGCGGATAAGCCGAGTCCGTGGCGTCCTTCTTCAAAAATATGCAGCTCAAAAGGAATGCCGCTCTCAGATAATGCAGCGGCAAATTTCAGGCTGTTCTCCACCGGAACGCTGGCATCGTTCGCCGTAGCCCAAATGAAGGCGGGAGGTGTCCGGCTGTCAACCTGCCGGTCCGCCGAATAGGCAACGAGGCTTGCCCCCACGGGATTCGCCCCAAGCAGATTCAGGCGGCTTCCGGCATGGGCGTAGGGCTCCTCGAAGGTGATAACGGGATAGCCCAGCAGTAGCAGATCCGGCTTAGATTCCGCGGCTGTGGTGGCGGCAGTAATGGCCGCAAGATGCCCGCCTGCCGAGAAGCCGGCAAGACCAATCTGCCCTGTGCGGACGTTCCATTCCATCGGTGCTTCACGCACCCAGGCCAGCGCCTCCTCTACATCCTTGATCAGCAGAGACGGATCAATGTCCTGTGTCCGGTATTTCAGCACCCCGGCATGAATGCCGAGGCTGTTCAGCCACTGTGCTACCGGTTCCCCCTCATGCCGGGCCAGATGATGATAGCCTCCGCCGGGCAGAACGAGAATAAAAGGCCGCTCCTCCTGAACAGGGAGAGGATAGAGGGAGAGGATGGAGACGCCGGACTCCTCCGGCGCAGCTCCATCCCCTTCAAGGCATACCTGCAGCATGCTTGCTCCCCCTTTATTTATTCCGCAGACGGAAATCCGAAATAACCGGCGGCATTGTTATAGGAGATATCCCGGACCAGTTGTCCCAGCAGCTCCATGTCGTCTGGTGCTTCTCCGCGTTCAACGAGCTCTCCGATCAGGCCGCACAGCACCCGGCGGAAATATTCGTGCCGGGTGTAAGAGAGGAAGCTGCGGGAGTCGGTCAGCATGCCGACGAAGTTGCCCAGCAGGCTGTTGTCGGCAAGCAGGGTGAGCTGCTGGCGCATACCGCTGCGGGTATCGTTATACCACCAGCCGGAGCCGAGCTGCATTTTGCCTGCAGTATCCTTCTGATAACAGCCCATCAAAGCCAGCAGGGCTGGATAATCTCCCGGATTGAGCGAGTAGAGGATCGTCTTCGGCAATCCTGATCCGCATTCGGCACGGTCTAACAGCTTGGACAGGCTTTCGGTAATGGACAGGTCATTAATGCCGTCATAACCGGTATCCGGCCCCAGCTTCTGGAACATCGGCGTATTATTGTTACGGTACGCGTGGATATGCAGCTGCATGGTCCAGCCTTTATCATGATAGAAGCCGATGAGTGCGGTAAGCAGTTCCGTGCGGTAGAGGGTAATTTCCTCTAGAGACAGCTCAGCGCCTTCCAGTCTTTTGGCAAATACGGCCTGGGCTTCAGCGGCAGATCCGGCCCGGTAACGCAGTACATCCAGCGCATGGTCGGACAGGCGGCAGCCGTGGTAATGGAAGAAATCAACACGTGCGCGCAGCGTTTCAAGCAGTTCGGCATACGTGGTTACAGGCGTTCCGGCAGCCTCTTCCAGTGCATTCAGCCAAGCGGGGAACCCGGGAGCGTCAATGTTCAGCGCCTTGTCAGGACGGAAGGTAGGGAATACGCTGAAATCCTTCTCTGCTTCCTTCAGCAGCTTATGATATACAAGGGAATCCGCCGGATCATCGGTGGTGCAGATCGTTTTTACACGGGAGCTGCGGATCAGCCCCCGCCGTGTGAATTCCGGTTCAGCCAGCTTGCGGTTCACTTGCTCCCAGATGGCCGGGGCAGAATCCTCATTCAGCAGCTCTGATACACCGAAGAAGCGGCGCAGCTCCAGATGGGTCCAGCTGTATAGCGGGTTGCCGACAGCTTTGGGAAGGGTTCTGGCCCAGGCCAGGAACTTGTCGTAATCCGAAGCGTCTCCCGTAATATGGGATTCCGGAACGCCGTTCGCACGCATCAGCCGCCATTTGTAGTGATCGCCGTAGAGCCAGGCGGCAGTCAGGTTGGTAAACGGCTGATCCTCATAAATTTCCCGCGGATCGAGGTGGCAATGGTAATCGATGATCGGCATTGCTTTGGCGTGCTGATGAAAGAGCTGCCGTGCAGGTTCGGTGGTTAATAAAAAATCGTCGTTTAAAAACATGATGACGCTCCCTTTACATGGATTTAGGATAAGAGATTATAGCGTTACTCCGGTTTTGAAAATGGCCAGCTCGCGCACTTCGTTCTGCTCATTGCGTGTCTTTTGGCCGCTGGCAACGGCGATGATATAGTTGATGAATTCTTCGAGCACCTCGGCCATTGGCACTTCCAGCAGCGGGCCGGCGTTGAAGTCCATCCAGTGGCCTTTTTTGGCGAATAGCTCATTGTTGGTAGCAACCTTAACCGTAGGCACGAAGCTGCCGAACGGTGTACCCCGGCCGGTGGTGAACAGCACCAGCTGGCAGTCGGAGGCAGCCAGCGCAGAAGCGGCTACAAGGTCGTTGCCGGGTGCCTGCAACAGGCTGAGGCCTTTTTTACGCAGCTTCACGCCGTATTGCAGCACATCGACAACCGGAGAGGTCCCGGCCTTTTGGGTACAGCCTAGTGATTTATCCTCCAGGGTGCTAATGCCCCCGGCCTTGTTGCCCGGCGAAGGATTCTCGTACACCGGTTCACCGTAGGAGAGGAAGTACTGCTTGAAATTATTGATCAGGGAGACGATATCTTCATAGACCTCGCGGCTCTCTGCACGGGCCATCAGCATTTTCTCTGCACCGAACATTTCCGGTACTTCCGTCAATACCGAGGTGCCGCCCTGGGAGATGATGAAATCGGAGAAGGCACCCAGCAGCGGGTTGGCGGTAATGCCGGAGA
>NZ_LN831198.1:3778705-3782484 GCF_001368795.1 Paenibacillus ihuae | reverse complement strand
CTCGCGGGCATCATCCTTAGCGGCTTCATACAGCTCCTCCAGCAGGGCAAGGCCAGCCTCGACCTCATCGCCCACCTCCTGGGCTACGAGGAATTTGACCCGTGATTCGTCGTAATCGCCCAGCATGCTGCGGAATTCTGCGACGATATTGTTCTCACAGCCGAGGCCGAACACGAGCACACCTCCGGCATTGGGATGATTCACGGCATCCAGCAGGATACTGCGGGTCATGCAGTGATCATCTCCCAGCTGTGAGCAGCCGTAAGGATGCTTAAGCACCGTGAAATTGTCGAAGCCGCCAAGGTCCGGATGCGCGGCCTTGAACTCCGTCAGCATTTGTTCAGCAATGCCGTTCACACAGCCGACTGTAGGGATAATGAACAGGTCATTGCGGATGCCGACCTTGCCGTTAGCACGCCGGTAGCCTTGAAAGGTCAACTCCCGCTTCGGATAGGTGACCGGATGGAGCTCAGGCTTGTAGTCATATTCCTCTTCGTCGGCCAGATTAGTCTTAATGTTATGCGTGTGAATCCAGTCGCCTGCTGCGATAGGGGCAATCGCGTGCCCGATCGGATAGCCGTATTTGGTAATTACGTCCTCCGCTGCGAAGGCGGTGAGTGCAATTTTGTGCCCCTGTGGAATATCCTGGCCTGCCTGAACGGTCACCCCGTCGATTTCAAGCTGCTCACCGGCAGTAACCGGACGCAGGGCTACAGCGACTGTATCGCGGGGATTCATTTTCATTAATCGTTTCATGCTGTCTGTCCCTCCTAAAAAAGTGGTTATGATATCAAGGCAGTGTACCCGCCTTATTCTGATTCTTACGGACTGCGGAGCCCTTATTTGGCCTGAAAGTGTACATTCCACCGGCTAACGGACCGTACTGAACTTATCTCTTCATTTGTTGCCGGAAGGTAGAGAGATGACCGTCAATAAGGGCGCTGGAGTCCGTTAGCCTGTCAATAAATGAAATTCAGGTAAAATAAGAGCTGCTCTGTCCGTTAGGTAGAGCTATAGTCTTTGGTTCAATAGATCCTACTGTTAGTGAGGTATCAAAAGTACCGCCATTTGTCCGGAAACGGTGTTCTATTGGTGCACAGCCTGCTGCAGCACCGCACGGCTGTCGGTGCGGTCAAGCTCCAGCAGCTTCGCGGCAAGGCCTTCTGCAAGTCCTGGAATCTGCGTCAGATCCTGGCCCCATAGGCTTTCATCGGCAAGGATGGTCTGCACGAAGCTGCCCGGATGGCTCCAGGCCAGATCGAATACTTCCAGTACCTCTGCACCGTCTTGTCTGGCCACGCGGTCTCCCCGGTAGCTGAGCAGCAGGGCGGCAAAGGCTAGTGTCATAAGCTCAGGCAACTGGCCGCGCTCCTGGCGGTAGCGGAGCAGCACCGGCAGCAGCCGGGACTTGAACTTGGAGATGCTGTTCAGCGAGATGGATGCCAGTTCATGACGGACGAATGGATTTCTGAACCGCTCCAGTACAGCAGCTGAGTAGGAGGACAGCTCCTCGGCAGGCAGATCCAGCATCGGGCTCAGCTCATCGTTCATCAGCTCCTGCACGAAGCGGAAGAAGGTCTCGTCGTTCATTACATCCTCGACGGTCTCCAGGCCGGCCATCATGGCAAGCGGAACCATTGCTGTATGCGGACCGTTCAGCAGATGAACCTTGCGTTCGCGGTAGGGCGTCATGTCGTCTGTTATAACTACGTTAAGTCCGGCTTCTGCCAGCGGCAGCTTCTCGGCCAGCCAAGACGGGCCTTCAATCACCCAGAACAGGAAAGGCTCGGCGGTAACCATCAGATTGTCCAGATATCCAAGCTCTGCTTCCAGCTGCGCAGCCTTGTCGCGCGGGTAGCCTGGTACGATCCGGTCCACCAGGCTGCAGCAGAAGGTGTTCTCTTCCTCCAGCCACTTCGCGAAGGCATCGCCGAGCTGCCACTCAGCAGCGTACTGCAGCACAATTTCACGCAGCTTCTCGCCGTTGCGGTCAATCAGCTCGCAGGGGATATGACAAAGCCTTTTTTGCCCAGCTCAAAACGTCTATGCAGCAGCGCGGTCAGCTTGGCCGGAAAGCTCTTCGGAGGAGCATCATTCAGCGCGTCCCCTGCGTGATAGGCAATGCCGGCTTCAGTGGTGTTCGAGGTGATGAATTCTAGATTATCGTCTTCAGCCAAGGCCAGATAGGCAGCGTAGTCGTCGTAGGGACTGATGACCCGGCTGACGCTTGCGATGATCTCCCGGGAATTCACAGTCTGCTCCTGCATAATTCCGTTTAGCAGCACGGTGTACAGATTATCCTGTTCAGCCATCAGTGCGCCAAGCCCCTGGCCGATTGGCTGTACCAGCACTGCACTGCCGTTAAACAATCCCTTATTATTCATCTGCTGCAGCTGCCAGTCTACAAAGGCGCGCATGAAGTTGCCTTCACCGAACTGGATCATCCGTTCAGGATACACGGGCAAGCCGGGTTGGTTGCTTCTGGATAGGCGTTTTGTCATGGGTTTCACAATCTCCTTTAAGATACATAATAAATGCACACGTGAACATTTTTATCAGGAAGAAGCGGATTATCCCTCCGCTTGGGAAGGGCATCCGGTTCTGCAAGAAACAAAGAGGATAGGGGCTGCTTAACACCCTGCTACAGTATCACGGACGACGAGTGAGGTCTTAACGAATAATTGCTGCGGTTTCGTCTCCGGCTGCTGCAGCAGCTGGATCAGCATCTTCGTGCCTAGCTCACTGATATCGGCAATTGGCTTGCGGACTGTCGTCAGCGCGGGATTCGTATACCGGGCGAACATAATATCGTCGAATCCGAGCAGGGAAATCTGCTGTGGGATGCTGATCTTGCGGGCGTAGCAGGCATTCATGGCACCGATGGCCATATCATCATTGGAACAGAATACGGCAGTCGGCCGCTCCGAAAGGCTGAGCAGGGCAGTCATTGCGGCATAACCGCTTTCAATACTGTAATCCCCCGCTGCAAAATAATCGGAATTCAGCTGCAGGCGGTGGTCAATCAGACTGTCCATAAAGCCTTGCTTGCGTTCGGTCGAAGATTTGAATCCGGGTTTTCCCTCAATAATAGCCAGCCGCTGGTGTCCTTGCGAGACCGCATAGTCGATAGCTTCCTTGACGCCCTCGCGGTCGTTCGCCACCACGTTCATAATACCCGGGTCCTCCAGCTGGCGGTTCAGCACGACCAGGGGAATGCCCATCGTCTTGACATGGTAAATAAAAGCATTATCCTCATCGCTCTGGCTCATGACGAGAATGCCGTCAAAACGCTGCGGCTGAATATTTCCAAAGTTGTGGACGCCGTCGATTCCGTGAACGGTCAGGTTGAAGTTCTCATCCAGCACATGGCTGATCCCTTTGATCGCATCCACAAGAAAGCTTGACGAGGTTCCCTGATCAATACTGGAGAAGAACAGCCCGATGGTAAAGGAGCGCTTGGTAACCAGGCTCTTGGCGCTGTAATTCGGCACATAATTCATTTCCGCGGCGATTTTCTCAATCTTGTCGCGGGTGACCTTCTTGATCAGCGGGCTGCCGTTAAGCGCTCTGGACACAGTGGTATGGGAGACGCCGGCAACACGGGCAATGTCTTTGATGGTAATCATAAGTTCTCCCCGGCAATAGAATTGTTAACGATTTCAGTGTAGTCCTCAAGCCCCTTCAAGTCAAGAGGATAATGAAATGCACACGTTAAAATTTTTGTTGGCATAGACCTCCCGGGAGAGCTATAATCAACTTGCTTGTTTGACGAGACCGGA
>NZ_LN831198.1:3776786-3778679 GCF_001368795.1 Paenibacillus ihuae | reverse complement strand
GGGTGAAAATGGAGAACTGGAATGGGTAGTATGTTTCCGGTTTCCGGCAAGGACAGGCGAATAAGGACTGGGAGGATAAGCCATGCTGGTGGGAAAAGAAGCCTTCTGCGATTATCAGACAATCGCAGAGGCGGTAGATGTGCTTGAGCAGCTGCCTGCGGGTGAAGCGCAGACGCTGTATATTTTGGCTGGCGTGTATGAAGAGAATGTGCGGATATACCGGTCGGACCTGACGATAACCGGTATTGGAGAGGTGATGATCAGGAGTAACCGCTATGCCCGGCAGCTGGATGAAGCCGGAGAAGAACAGGGGACCTTTGCCACACCGACCTTGTTTCTGGGGGGCAGCAGGCTGATTGTTGAGAATCTTATCGTTGTCAATACCGCGGGGCAAGGCCCTGATATCGGGCAGGCACTTGCCTTGTATGCCCACTGCGATGAAACGGTGTTCCGCAACTGTACATTTAAAGGGCACCAGGACACTATTTTTACCGGCCCGCTGCCTGCGGCCAACAAGCACGGCGGGCCCTTCGGCGGCATTCCGCTGCGGGAGCGGCATGAAATCTGCCGCCAGCTGTACACGGGCTGCTATATCGAAGGAACGGTGGACTTTATTTTCGGCGGAGCGGCCGCCTATTTCGAGCATTGTGAAATCCGCAGCCTGAAGTCCACAAACGAAGGTTCCGGCTTCATAACAGCAGCGTCTACACCGCAGGGGCAGAGCTACGGATATGTTTTTGATGAATGTTATCTGACGGCTGGCGAAGGTGTATCCGGGGTGTATCTGGGACGCCCGTGGCGCGGTTATGCTAGGACAGAGTTTATGAATTGCCGGCTCGGATCCCATATTCACCCTGCAGGCTGGGATAACTGGGGCAACCCTGCCAATGAAACAACGGTCTGTTACCGGGAATACGGCATAGCGGATGATGATAAGCTGCGGGAGCAGCGTGTGCCTTGGGCCCTTTTATCAGGGGAGGGGGAGGCGGTGCCGTCTAAAGCGCTGGTCTTTGAAGGGACGGAGTTCTGGAAGTAGCTGCATAGCACAAGCCATTGCCGGAAAGGAAGGTGGAGATCATGGAGCGCACAGGAGAGGGTATGCCGGATTTTGAACAGCTGTTTATGAGCCGGGAAATCAAGAAGGACCGCCCATTCCATACGCTGCTGCTGCTGTACAGAGGGATGCGTATCAATCTGCTCGTCTCGCTGTTGTTCTATATCCTTAAGCATGCTCCGACCTGGGTCATACCCGTTATTACCGCCGATATCATTAATCATCTCAGCTCCCCAGACTTAAACAGTCTGAATTGGCTCTGGCTCGATCTGGCGATTGTATCTGTTGTCATCGTGCAGAATATTCCGTCCGCCTATATGCATGTCAGCTTCATGAGCCGGTCCTCCCGACAGGTTGAGGCGGGTTTACGCGGAACACTGATCCGCAAGCTCCAGCATCTGTCCATGACTTACCATACGGACCTACGTGCCGGGCGGCTGCAGTCCAAGGTGCTGCGTGATGTGGAAGCCATCGAGACACTGTCCAAGCAAATGATGTATTCTTTTGTCCCCGCGGTAACGAATGTACTGATTGCTACCACCATTACCGCCTTCAAAAGCTTGCAGGTAACCCTATTCTTCGTGCTGGTCATTCCTTTTGGCGTCCTGCTGATTACCTTTTTCCGGAAAAAGATCCGCACCCGCAACCGTGAATTCCGCCGCCAGATTGAGAACATGTCCGGACAGGTGGCTGAAACCGTGGAGATGATTCCGGTGACCCGGGCACACGGGCTGGAGGAGATGGAAATCGGCAAAGTGGATACGACACTATCTGAGCTCAAGGGAAATGGATACCGGCTGGATATCACCGAAGCGCTGTTCGGGGCTTCCAGCTGGGTT
>NZ_LN831198.1:3773871-3776118 GCF_001368795.1 Paenibacillus ihuae | reverse complement strand
ATTCAGGTCGGGGATGTGGTCATGTATCAGGGATTTTTTTCGACGATTCTGGCCTCGATCAACAGTCTGCTGGGTGTATATCCGCAATTCGCCAGGGGGTTTGAGTCCATTTATTCAATCTCGGAGGTGCTGACCTCCACGCAGCTTGAAGAATATCAGGGAACTGCGGCGGTAGACACGCTGCGCGGTGGTTATGAATTCTGCCAGGTGCAGTTCAGCTATAAAGATACAGACTATCATGTGCTGAAGGATTTCAATTTGACCGTCCGGCCCGGGGAATGCATCGCACTGGTGGGTGAATCGGGTGCGGGCAAATCGACGGTGCTGAACATGGTAGTAGGCTTTTACCGGCCGACCGGCGGCAGGATACTGGTGGACGGCAGGCCGCTGGAGGAGCTGGATATGCGCATGTACCGCCAGAAGCTGGCTGTCGTGCCGCAGAGCACCGTGCTGTTCTCAGGCACCATCCGCAGCAATATCACCTTCGGGTTGACGGATGTACCGGACAGCAAGCTTGAGGAAGTCATCCGGCTGGCCAATCTGCAGGATGTGATCGCCCAAATGCCGCAGGGCATCGATACGCTGATTGGGGAGCATGGCGGCAAGCTGTCAGGCGGACAGCGCCAGCGGATTGCCATTGCCCGGGCAATGATCCGTGATCCGGAGATTATTTTGCTGGATGAAGCCACCTCTGCTCTGGACAACATCTCCGAATTTATTGTCCAAAAAGCGATGCGGGAGCTGATGCGCGGGCGGACCACCTTTATCGTGGCTCACCGGCTGTCGACCATCCGCGATGCTGACCGGATTGTGGTCATGAAGGACGGCCAGGTGGCGGAGGCTGGAACCTTTGAAGAGCTGATGAGCCGCAAGGGAGCCTTTTATGAGCTGAAGCAGCTGCAGGGCTGACACGGAAGGCAGCTGTGAACAGGTATGGCAAGCAACAAAAAGGGGACACATGCTGGTCATGTGTCCCCTTTGGTATGCTCATGGTTCCCGGGGCAGGCTACTGCTCACACGTCATTTCCCGGAATTCTTGTTCTTCTCCCCTGTCAGGCTCTCCTGCACATTGTCAACAATGCCTCCGACGATATCCACTAGCATTCCGGTCAGTAAAATCTAGGCTATGCCAGAAACGCATATGCTATGTAACCAGTAAAACGGTCCGGTGCATTTGAACCAGGACACATGTGAGGGTATTACATACCAGAAGCAGGAAAATCCGTGCGGGAAGGGAAGTATTACTTAGGTGTTACGCCCGGTTATGCTGAAATTTCGTAATTTCCCGGTCATAATGCGAGACGGAGCCGTCAAAACGTTTTACACGAACATATTCTTCAGAGAACTTCTCAATAATTCCGTAGCCGACCTGGGAATACATTCCGTCAGGGTCAAGCTGCAGCGCGGATACAAAGGTCTGCGACATAGCGGCAACAAAAAAATCGATATTTTTTACAAGTGTTTTCGGCATCGTCCCGGTCCCCCCCGTTGAGTAGCTTGAATCCAATTTGCCCGAAAAAGCTTTTCAATCATTTTACGACAGGCTGTGAATTTTGAAAATAGGTTTTATTTTGCAAAAGTAATGAAAACATAACAATTTGTATGAAAGGCGGGAAGCAGTTGAGGCCAACGAAGAAAAAAATGGCTTCTATAATTGGAATGGCTGTTTTGATAATCTTGCCTATAGTGTATGTACAGGTTAATAAAATCGTCTATTCGCATAGGGTATCCGCCTACCTGTTAGAAGATAAAGGCTATAAGAAAGAGGATATATCTTACGTTACAGGAGTCTGGGGCATTAAAGCGCCGCCATTTTTCGCCGTGGTGGAATTTAGTGATGAACCTGGGGTCGAGTAGACTTATTTTGCCCATAATGATGTGCTGCAGTTCAGCCACAACATTACCCTGAAAGGCCAGGAGAAGGGCTTTAGTGAATCGGAGCTGAAGCATGTGGAAGCCGATTAACCAATTTGGGATAAATAATAGAGCAAGGTGGCTATTCAATGAATGATGAATTTCTGCAGGCCCGTGAGCTGTTTGTCCGCTATTCCGGCAGCCTGGTTCAGATGCACCGTGAAGGTGCACTGAAAACCTATCAAGAGTACAACATTCCCAAGGAGACTGAGCAGCAGTGGCTCCAGGAGCTGACGGGCGATTATCTGCAACGGTTGTCTATAAGAGACTGGGAAGCGGTTGCGGGGCTGGAGACACTCTCCAAACAATATCAGGACCCGGAGATCGTGGAAA
>NZ_LN831198.1:3769503-3772678 GCF_001368795.1 Paenibacillus ihuae | reverse complement strand
CGGTGCCTATCAAGGGTACTACTTTGTGTCTCCGACTGTTAATGGCTGGACTCTTGCCGTTAATTCCTTTATGCCGGATTTGAACGCGTCAGGGGAAGACAATCCGCTGGAAACGGTGAAGCGGCTCAGCAGCCGGTATGGTGAAGCTTGTTATTTCGCCACACACCGTGTTGTCGATTACCATGCCTGGAGTAAGGCTGTAGACGGGGAGCTGATCCGTGCCTACAGCTATGTGGGCGAGTCTGACGAGGTGATAGTTGACGAAGGAGAGCTGACGGCAGAAGAATTAGACAACGGGTTGATCTTCGCCGGATATGATAATTACGAAGATGATGACGCTAATGTTGAAGCCGGCACCATTGACGAATTTAGCGAAGAAGAGTATGAAGAGCTCCCTGTTCCAAAGCTCTGCCATGCTGATCACGTCATCTTCACCCGATGTTGATAGTATTGATCTGCATCGCCGCTTCAGGGAATTGATGTTTCAGCCCGATAAGATTACGGAACTTCGCAACTTTCAGAATCTGTCCGGAAAGAGATTTTCCAAAGCTGACAACGAACATGACACAAGGCTGTCCAGTTCTCCATGGTAAGCTGCATCCAGAAGGTCTAAAGAATCAGCAGGAGGAATGAACTCATGGCGGAACCATTAAAAGCAATGTACAATGAAGGATTTCTGCGGAGCTTCGGCATGAAGCTTCGCCGGGTGTATAGCGCATTTAACACAGATGATTTCGTCGCGGCGGCGATGAAGGAGCCGTGGGAGGCGCTGGAGCTGAAAGCCCGGATGCGGCGGATTACGGAGACACTGGGGGCTTATCTGCCTGCAGACTATGAAGAGGCGTTGGCGGTTCTGTATGAGATAGACAGGGAATGCACTGGTTTTCCGTACCTGATCTTTCCCGATTTCGTCGAGGTATACGGGCAGGGGGATGAGCACTGGGAGCTGTCGATGGCAGCGCTGGAACGGTTTACGCCGGGATCGTCGGCTGAGTTTGCCGTCAGGCCGTTTATGCTGCGTGATCCGCAGCGGATGATGGCACAGATGCAGGTCTGGTCGCACCATGACAATGAGCATGTGCGGCGGCTGGCCAGCGAAGGCAGCCGGCCACGCCTGCCCTGGGGCCAGGCGCTGCCGATGTTCAAGCTCGATCCGTCTCCGGTTCTGCCGGTGCTGGAGCAGCTGAAGGCAGACCCGTCTCTGTATGTGCGTAAAAGTGTCGCCAATAATCTGAACGACATCGCCAAGGACCACCCGGATGTGGTCATAGGCATCGCACGCCGCTGGAAGGGTGTTAGTGAACACACAGACTGGATTGTGCGGCATGGCTGCCGCTCCCTGATCCGCCAAGCAAACCCGGAGATTATGGCTTTATTCGGGTATGCGGACGAGACGGAGGATATGCCGCTGGTGCTGCTGCCTCTCTGTCTGTAGATCCGTCTGTGCTGCAGATTGGCGACAGCTGCGAGCTGCGCTACAGTCTTTGGATCCGTGAAGGTGTTCCGGTGCGTATCCGGATTGAATACGGCATAGACTTCGTGAAAGCGGGCGGGAAAACCTCACGCAAGCTGTTCCTGCTGTCCGATAAGACAGTGCCGGGAGGTTCGAGACTATCAGCGGTACGGACGCACCGCTGGGCAGATTTGACGACCCGCCGCCATTATCCGGGAGAGCACCGGATCACGCTGCTGGTGAACGGGCGTGAGGCCGCATCAGCGCTGCTCAATCTTGAAGCTGATGAAGCAGGAGGAAGCGGAAAATGATCATTAATAATTTAATGATTAAACTAAAAGAACGCAGTCCTGAGCGTATTGCTGCCGCAAAAGACAAGCTGCTCAGCATGCAGGGGAAAATTGAGTACATCCGGGACTTGCGGGTGGAGACGGATATCCGCAGCGGTGCTTACGATCTGATGCTGATTGTTCAATATGAGACGATGGAAGACCTCGAAGCCTATCTTGTCCACCCTGTACATGTTGAGGTATCCGTTTATATTGCCGGTGTGCTGGAATCGGCGGCGTCTTTTTGCTATGAAACTTAGATAAGTGATTCATTCAAGATACTCTCCCGTATACGGGAGGTATCTTTTTTGCAGAATCTGTATTGAAGGAGGAAGGATGATGCGGCCATTGCTGCCTCTGTTTTCGCTGCTGCTCGTGTTTTGGCTTGCCGGGTGTGAGGGGAATACGGTCGATCGGTCAGCGGCTCCAACCGCGGCGGCTCTTCAAATGCCGGAAGAAATGCCGGAGGATTTTGCCTTCTCTGTCCGATTCGGGATTATGGGCAAGAATGAAATGAACACGTTCAACCATACGATCACCAAGGATTTGGTGACCCATGGAACGGCACAAGCAGCATTGACCTTTACAAACAGTGAAATGGCGGACATTTATGCCCGTTTGCGTGAAATTAACATCCTGAGAGAGTTAAATCTGCAGCCGCTGAAGCAAGGCTGCCGTCAGACGCCTTATGAAGAGGAGCACTGGCAGATACAGCTGAATGGGGATCAGCACTCCTTTGACTGGAGTGAGGAGAACTGCGAGGTTGGCGGGGATGCTAAGCGGCTTAAGGAGCTGCGGAGCTATATCTGGGAACGGGTCATAACTAAGCCGGAATATCTGGAGCTGCCTGAAGCGGTGGGCGGATATGATTGAAGCTACAAAAGGGCGTCCTGCACAGGCAGGCGCCCTTATGCTTTATATATGCTAGTCCGTAATGTTGCCGGCCATTTTAAGCCGTTTGGCTATTTCCTTAAAGTCCTCGGCAGAAATGCCGGGTGCGAATTCTTCTTTTGATTCAGGGGCTTCGGGAATCGGTACGCCCTTTGGTGCGCCGGCGATAACTTCAAGCGGGAGCCCGTCCTCCGGATGAGTGCCTTTCCAGATCTGGTCAATGGAGCTGAAATCCTGGTCACTCCAGGTATATAGCTTCGTATGAACGCCTTTTTCCTCGTATTTCCTGGCTTCGGTGAAAGATTTATTGCTTAATGACGGAACCGGCACCAGCTTGGTCACGTTCACACCTGTAGCGATTTCCAGCGCCTTGGCGTAAGCGACAACATGGACGCCGCCGCGGACCAGCAGGAAGCCGACGACTGCGCGCGCAGCCGGATGATCGGTCATTTCATAGACTTTCATTTTATGTGTTCTTGCCCCGCATTCGAGGAAAAGTAAA
>NZ_LN831198.1:3747247-3769472 GCF_001368795.1 Paenibacillus ihuae | reverse complement strand
CTTGCCCCGCATTCGAGGAAAAAATTATGCAGCAGATCCTCCACGAGATTGCCGCTGTTGAAGACATTGGCACCGGTCCAGGGATTACCCATCGAGTCAAAAGGCATGGCACCCTGTGCCCCGGCCAGGAAATGATACGATAAGCGGGCATCCTTTACAGCTTCCAGGGGAGTGGAATCCGGTTTTTTATATTCGGTGGATCCTCTAAGGCATTTATTTACCGCGTGAGAGACCAGCTCCACATGCCCCAGCTCCTCGGCGGTAATACTCATCACCAGATCGTAGAAGGGCTTCAGCTTTTCTTTGGAGCGGAAATTAAAGGACTGGTACAGATAATTGTTGAGGGTGGACATTTCTCCGAACTTCCCGCCTAAAAGCTCCTGTACGGCTGCTGCAGCATTCGGGTCCGGCTTCTCGACATCGGGGATCTCAATCATGATTTCATCCATGCGTTTGAACATTGATTTGTCATCCTCCTTTGAGCCTATTGAATTGTTCTGCTCGACCCTACTTAAACGTAATTCGCGCTGCTTAAACCCTATCGGCCGGATAATTTTACCTGCAGGTGATGATTATCCTGTTGTTCCAGCTGTGCCATGCCCATAACATAACTCCGTAATCCGCCTGCAGGTGCGTTCTGCCAGAGACGGTATCCTTCTGAGGCAAGAACGGCTGCATGATCCGAATCCGCTGTCCCGGCAAAATAAATTTCATTGAGCTTTCCGACAACGTCAGCCATGGCCTGGAGCTGGGTGGACGTATAGTTGGCATAACTGCTGTCCTGTGATAAACGCGCGTAGCTCCGGTCAGCGGACAGCTTGCGGAATGCCTCTTCGCTGTAAGTATTGAAGTGAAGCAGGTTTGAATCTGTGCTTCCTGCTGCTTTTGCCCACAGCTCCACGTTCAGCCTGGAAGTGCTGTAATCTAGCGTCTGACCTGCGGGAGAATAGTTTAGAACACCATATTGATGCGGGTAGACGGAGAGCGCGCTTTCAGCAATATCATAGATTTCCGTACCCTTTGCACTGTACCTGCGGATATCCTGAATATGGATGTGCCCGCTGAACACGGTGGTAATTCCGTTCCGGATAAGCCTTTCGATGACCTGATTATTGTCATTAATCGTGAAGCCTTCCTGAATGAAATCACTGTGATCCATCAGGCTGTGATGCATGACTGCAATGATATGCGCCCCGTTGTCTGCCGCAAGCCTGCCGCATTTATCGATCCATTTCAGCGTGGAGGCAGAGAGCTGGCCGTCCAGCTGGGGGTGGCCCAGTTTTTTATTGCTCCGAAATTGACTGGAATCGAGCATCAGGAGCCACAGGTCATCCGAGGGGGCAGCCAGGTAACTAAGCGAATTTTTATCAGATAACACCGCTTCTTCATAACCGAAAGCGCCGTAAATGCTGCGGAATGCTTTGGGGGAGAGGGTGTCTGCAGGGATTTGCCGCTCTCCTTCGAAGCTCCGGGCCCAAGGGTTCTGCACATCGTGATTACCGGGAATCACATAGACCCGCGTACCGGTGCGCTGCTCGATGGACTGCAGGTGCTTCGCTAAGTCCTGATGGCTGGCTTGTTCCCCGTTAAGGGTCAGGTCTCCGCTGATAATGACTGCCGCCGGCTGCTGAAGTCCGATATCGTATTCCAGGGTATCCAGCATTTCGTCGCTGTAGTTGACCTGTTTTCCGTCTCCGGCAGCCAGAAAACGGCTGAAAGCCGGGCCGTTATCCGTTAGTCCAGGGGATAAATAATGTGTATCTGTTGTCGTGAAAAGTTTTATATTCTGGCCGGACTGAATCCGGAATACCGGATTTTGCTCTGCTGCCTGTCTGCTGCATGACAAGAGAAGGAGCGCTAAAGACAGCAGGATCCATAGAAGCAGTCGGCGTACTGGCGAATGCATCGCTGCACCTCATTTCTTTTGGACAAAATTGTATTAAGGCTAACATTCCGATAGCTTCAAAATTAATATAGAATGATTGGTGCGGAATTGAAGTGATGAAGTTCACGATTTTGAGTAATATTTACCGAACGTTCTATAAATGGTAAAATAGCACCAGAAAGGAGCATGATTATGGCTAGAAGCAAGGAGTTTGATGTTGACAACGTACTCGGAAAGGCAATGACGATCTTCTGGCACCAAGGTTATGAAAAAACCTCTATGCAGGACCTGGTTTCCGGTATGGGGATCCATAAACGGAGCATGTACGATACCTTTGGTGATAAGCATACTTTATATATGAAAGTGATAGACCGTTATGCGGAAATCTTTTCTTCCAAGATGGAGAACCGGGTCGAAGGGCTGGCCTCCGCCAAGGAGGCTATCCGGCTGTTGTTTGAAATAGCCATACTCCGGGAAGAGATTGAACCGAAAGGGTGTCTGCTCGTCAATACTGCGGTGGAGTTGTCCAATCTGGATCCGGACGCGGCAGCCAAAGTGAATGACGCCTTCCTGTACACCGAGCGGCTCTTCGAACGTTTGCTGCGGCAAGGACAAGAGAGCGGAGAGCTTCAGCGCAGCTATGAACCGGCTGATATGGCAGCTTATCTTCACAACGTGCTGGTAGGCTTGCGGGTTATGGTCAAAACCACACAGGATCGGGGCAAACTGCAGAATATCATCGATACTGCGCTCAAGGTGCTGGATTGAACAGCCCGCCATAGTATGAGCCTTTTCATAATTAATTATCCGGCTTTTCCTCCGGGCTGCAGGCAGTCCCAATAAATGCACTTCAATCTGGACGCGGTTTCGATTACAATATTCTTCTGATGAATTTTTGGCGGCAGGGGGTGCAGTAACCATGGCAAAACAGAAATATTATGTAGTTTGGGAAGGCAAGCAGCCGGGAGTATATAGCACTTGGGCAGAATGCCAGGCCCAGACCGATCATTACACAGGGGCCAAATACAAGTCCTATGAGTCTAAGGCAGCAGCCGATACCGCCTATAAGGCAGGCTGGAAAGGCAATTGGGGAACCGGTGCTGCAGCATCCGGCGGTGCTAAAGGCAAACCGGCAAGCCCGTGGAGCCGGAGCGCTTCCGTTCCGACATCGGCAGAGATTGATTACGACAGTATCTCTGTGGATGTCGGTACCCGGGGCAACCCGGGTCCGGTAGAATATAAGGGCGTAGATACCCAGACCGGGGATATTATCTTCTCCTGCGGTCCGATTAAGAAAGGCACGAATAATCTTGGAGAGTTCCTGGCGATCGTACACGCGCTGGCGCTGTTGAAAAAAGAGGGCAGCAGTAAGACTGTTTACAGCGATTCCGTCAATGCCATGAAATGGGTCAAGCAGAAGAAGGTAGCCACAACACTGGCGCGGGATTCTTCAACAGAGGAGATCTGGACGCTGATTGACAGGGCAGAGCACTGGCTGCAGACAAATACCTATGACAATAAAGTCCTGAAATGGCAGACCAAGGAGTGGGGCGAGATCAAGGCGGATTACGGGCGGAAATAGCCCCCGGCTATTGGGTAATAGATTATATTAGTTGAACGATAGATTTACCAGCAGGCAAAAGCGGGAGGAGACCTAGAATGTTCGGCAACGATTGGGATGAGATCCTGCAGCAGGAAACAAAGAAACCCTATTTTCAGGAGCTGCTTAATGCGTTAGATGCGGAGTACGGCCAATATACGGTCTACCCGCCGAGGGATTTGCTGTTCTCGGCACTTAAGCTGACGCCTTACAGCAAGACGCGGGTCGTTATATTGGGACAGGACCCTTATCATGGAGCGGGCCAGGCTCACGGATTAAGCTTTTCAGTGAAGCCCGGGGTGCGGATTCCGCCTTCACTGCGCAATATATACCAGGAGCTGCAGAGCGATACAGGTGTAACGGCTCCGAATCATGGCTCATTGCTGCATTGGGCCGAAGAAGGCGTGCTGATGCTCAATACAGTCTTAACTGTACGGGAAGGACAACCCAATTCTCATAAAGGATTGGGCTGGGAGACATTTACCGGAGCCATTATGGAGAAGCTGAATGAACGGACAGAGCCGGTCGTATTTATCCTCTGGGGCAGCCATGCCCAGCAAAAAGGGGCCAACCTTGACCGGAGCCGTCATAAGATCATTCAGTCTCCGCATCCCAGTCCGTTCTCCGCACACCGCGGATTTTTAGGCAGCCGGCCCTTTTCACAGGCGAATCAATTTTTGGAGTCACATGGTTTGAAAGGATAGATTGGTCCATACCGAATGTATAGGTAGCTAGGACACAGCGAAGGGGGGTGGAGCAATGAAGCATTGGGTAGGCAGACCTGTCATTATGTATTGCGGCGAACCGCCGTATACGATCATGAAGGGCGTGCTGCGCAAATGGGACCCTGCGGCTTCGGTGGCCGTTATCGGCCATCAGGAAATTGCTGTGCCTTTTCGTGACATTGTGTTCATAAAGGCACTCGCTCCCAAAGAGAGAGCTTTGCCCCCGGTTCTACACTCCGTCGGATACGTCATGAGAGAACGGCAGCAGTTTGACAACGCAATTTATTTTAAATCAGCGGTAACCGTGTGGAGGGGGAATCAGCTGATTGCGTTTAATTCGGTAATCATCTCGCATACCAAAGGCTCGGTTACCCTCCAGGACGGACAGAACCTGATGAAAGGCTCACATCTATTTGTGGTCCGTTCCCTGCGGGGCTGAGCAGATCCCCCTAACAAAAAGGCCGTGCCCTCCGGAAGGAGAGGCACAGCCCTTTTTATTTTACCTACAGTTTATCCTCTGGGGTGATTTGAATTTCCTCCACCCTTTCTGCAATGACAATCTCGTAGATCCGCAAAAAGATGATTTTAGCAATCATATAGACCGGCAGAGCAATCAATACCCCGATAATGCCGAAGAAATCTCCACCCACCAGCACAAGAACAACCGTCGTCAGCGGATGCACATCCAGCGATTTGCCGTAAATGATCGGAGAGAGTACATTATCCTGAATTTGCTGGGCAATGACTATAATGACGAGCGACCAGATCGCCATCGATGGAGATTCGATGAATCCGACGATAACCACCGGTACAGCGGCAAGCAGCGAACCGACATAAGGAATGAAGTTGAGCGGGATGGAGATGACGGCAAGCAGCAGTGAATAGGGCAGTCCGATAATTAAAAACCCGATATATAGCATGATGCCAAGGACAACATTCAGCAGCACACGGGTAACGATAAAACCGCTCAGCGCACTGTCGATATCCTCCAGAATAACCTGGCCCTCCTTGCGGTATTTCCGTGGAATCAGGCTTTGCAGAATCGGCGACAGCTTATGCCCGTCTTTGAGCATGTAATACAGAATAACCGGCAGCGTGGCTATAATGACGACAATGCTGGAGATGACGCCAATTAGATTGGACATGGAGTTGGTCACCCATGTGACGCCATTGCTCAAGTATTCGGAGATTCTTACCGAAAGATCGGTATCGCCTTTGAAAAAACGCGAGAAGGTAGGATCGCTCTGCAGCTTGGTGAATTGATCTTGCATTCCTTGGACAAGGAAAGGCATATTTTCGATGAAATTCTGGAACTGCTCGCGCAGCGTTGGCCAGACGAGGATCCAGAAGAGCACGAAGAGGCCGATGAACACGAGATAGATTAACAGAATAGACAGTGCCCGGTTCAGATTATGTTTCTCCAGAAGCTTTACGAGCGGCCGCAGCAGATAATACATGAATCCCGACAGCATCATTGGCACCAGCAGCAGATTTAGAATCGCCAGCACAGGATTAATCAGAAAAAAAACCTTGGAGCCCAGATAGAGAATCGTTAAGAAGGCGATAATGGACAGACAGGTCCGAAAATACTTACTTTGCAGCATAGCAGCACCTCCTATAATCTAATTACACTTTATGTATCCGTTAGGATCATGGATGTTCTAGTAACATAATCCCGATTCTATCTTTATAACCGAATTGCTAGTGATTGATTCAGCCGTGTTCACACCTAACACCCCCTCTCCTGGTTTAAGCGGTAAATAGGCGGTTAATATCGCAATAATAGGAGGGGATTGCAGATGACTACACTGGTTATAGGGATATTCGGGCACAGGAGCGATGCTTCGCTTGCTATCGAGTCCTTGCGTAAAAGTGGAATTAAAGCGAAGCAAATCTCAGCCGTCACGAAACAGAAGAATACGCTGGAGATCATCAGCCAGGATACCGGTATTGGAAAAACGGAGAGCGGAAATGGCAATTCGGGCTTGTTAGGAACCGCCCGGGAGCTTGGGGTTGGGCTGGACATGATCGATGATACCGCTGTGGCCGCAGGACCGGCAGCGCGTAAGCTGGCAGGGGCAGACCTGGAAGGTGATGGTCTTACCGTCAGCCTGATCAGTATTGGAATCCCTAAGAAGGATGCCGCCCGGTATGCGGAGCATGCTGAACAGGAGCATATTCTAGTCATTGTGAATGTTCCGGAGGATCAGCGCAAGCAGGTTAGTGAGCTCTTGGAGCAGCATCAGACCCTTCCGCTGGAGTCCGTTTAACAGGCTCTTGAGCAAAGAATCAGCCTATAAAAAAATCAACGCGGTGGACGGGATTTCCGTTTCATCGCCTTTTTTCGTGACTGAATAAACAGATCCGGCGCCAGATCCACCTGTCCCCCGGTTTCCTTAGTTACTTCCTTTGCCTTGACAAGTGCTAAGAAAGCGAAGAATTCTCCCAGAACGGAAAGTCCGGCAGCAATAATCTCATAATCGTCAGCTGTCAGCTCCGCAGCTTCAACCGGATTTCCATTGCTGCCGGAACTATTGCTGCTTTTGTTATTGCTCCTACTGCTGCCGTTCCCGTTTATGTTATTGGCCATTTCCTGTTCACCCGCTTTTCGCCATATGTATTATAAAATATGTCATTGTCTAGATAGATGAGATAGGCAATCGGGAGGATATTTCCAGCGAAGAGCCGAATGCGCATTTGTGATTAAAAAAGCGCTTTACAGACTTTGAAAACGCTGTTAAAATCATAAATGAGCAGAAATGATCAATAACGGTCATGAAGATCCAAGCAAATGAGCAAAATTATCAATAGTAAGCATAGATGATGCATGGCCGGCGGATTATAAGTCTGCGCATTGCATCCAAGGAGTGATGGATGTGCTGTTTGAAGAGGAAAGAAAACGCAGCATCGTGCAGTTCGTGGAGCAACAGACAAGAGCATCCGTGCAGGAGCTCAGCCAGCAGCTTGGCGTCTCGGAATCGACGGTACGCAGGGATCTGAAAGAGCTGGAGGAAGCAAGGCTGCTTAAGCGGACGCATGGCGGAGCGGTTTCGCTGCAGAGTGTCAACTTTGAGGCCGCATTCCCGGACAAGGAAGACCGGTTCCAGGAGGAGAAGCTGAGGATTGCCCGCAAGGCGGTAGAGCTGATTCAGGAAGGTGACGCCATTCTGCTTGACGGAGGAACGACGACCCTTCAGATAGCCAAAGCGCTGAAGAGCTTCTCGAATCTCAAGGTCATTACCAATTCGATCATGGCCCTGAACGAGCTGAAGGATTGCCGGAATATCGAAGTGTCGATTACCGGTGGGATGCTGCGGCCGGATACGATGGCTTTTGTAGGACCGATGACGGAACGTTCACTTGAGATGGTACGGGTGGATAAAGCGTTTCTCGGGACGAATGGACTTGATCTGCACGACGGGATTTCCACCCCGAATATGCTGGAGGCAGCCACGAAGCGCAAAATGATCGCTGTTGCCAAGCAGGCCATTATGCTGGCTGATCACAGCAAAATCGGGCAGGTCTCCTTTTGCAAAGTGGCGGACCTGCAGGAAATCGATCATTTCATCCTGGATTCGGAAACGCCGGACAGCTTTATCCGCGGGCTCGAAGCGCTGGATGTAGACTTCACCATTGTATGAGATTAAGTAAACCACAATAATGAGGGATGAAAATGATTTATACATTGACACTCAATCCTTCCATTGATTATATCGTGGAAGTTGAAGATTTGAGGCTCGGCAGCTTAAACCGTATGACACGTGATTTGAAACTGCCCGGAGGCAAAGGGATCAACGTATCGCGCGTGCTGAATCAGCTGAACATACAGAATACGGCAACCGGCTTTCTCGGCGGCTTTACCGGCCGCTATATTGAAGAATGGCTGCGCGAAGAGGGCATTTCCAGTGACTTTATCTCTGCTAACGGCGATACCCGGATTAATATCAAGCTCAAGGCGGGGGAAGAGACTGAGATTAATGGAACCGGGCCGGATATACAGGCTGCTGAAGCCGGGGCATTGTTGAACAAACTCCAGAGTCTGGAGGCCGGGGATATAGTCATTATGTCCGGGAGCATCCCCCCATCCCTGGGTGAAGATTTCTACAACAAGCTGATCGGAGTATGCAAGCAGCAGGGTGCAGAGTTCGTCATAGATACAACCGGACAGGCTTTGGAACTTGCGCTTGTACATGGTCCGCTGCTCGTCAAGCCGAATCATCATGAACTCGCCGAACTGTTCGGTGTTACCATCAGCACCAGAGAGGAAATTATCACATACGGACGCAAGCTGCTGGAATCGGGTGCGCAGCATGTGCTTGTCTCCATGGCGGGTGAAGGAGCGCTGTTTATTTCAGAGCAGGGGGTGTATTATGCGAATGCGCCGGCAGGCAAGGTGAAGAATTCTGTAGGCGCGGGGGATTCGATGATTGCCGGGTTTGTGGGTACGTTGTCGCAGACGGGGGATGTGCTGGAGGCGTTCCGCACAGGTGTTGCTTCTGGAAGTGCGACTGCATTCTCTGATGATTTGGCGGAAGGTGAGCTTATTGAGCAGCTTCGGCCGCAGATTCAAATTTCACAGGTATAAGCAAGCGGCATTATAGGAATTTAGGGAGCTGATAAACATGAGAATTACAGATCTGTTGATAAAAGATACAATGATCATGAACCTGCAGGCCACAACGAAGGAAGCGGCGATTGATGAACTGATAGCCAGTCTTGCGGCCAGCGGACGGATCAACGACAAGAAGCTGTTCAAAGATAAGATTCTGGCGCGCGAAGCCCAGTCCAGCACGGGTATCGGTGGAGGCATTGCAATGCCTCATGCCAAGACAAAGGCAGTCAATGAAGCAACCGTAGTGTTCGCCAAGAGCCGTGCCGGTGTCGATTTTGCTTCACTGGATGATGAACCGGCTAAGCTGTTCTTTATGATTGCGGCACCCGATGGCGCTGGAAATATGCATCTGCGTACCTTGGCTTCGTTGTCCAGGCTGCTGATTGAAAGCGAATTCATAGAAGCGCTCATGAAAGCAGGTACACCGGATGAAGTTGCTGCTCTGTTTGATGCCAAGCAGGCAGAAGAAGAGGCTAAAGCGCAGGAGAATGAGTCTGCAGCTGCAGCTAAGCAGGCTTCTGAACGGGTGATTACCGGAAACCCGGCTTCCTCAAGCTTCGTTGTCGCTGTAACGGCTTGCCCTACCGGGATTGCCCACACCTTTATGGCAGAGGATGCCCTTAAGAAAAAAGCGCTGGAAATGGGCGTCAATATCCGTGTGGAGACCAACGGCTCTGAGGGTGCGCAGAATGTACTGACTGCGGATGAAATCCGCCGGGCCAGCGGCGTTATTATTGCCGCTGACAAGAATGTAGAAATGGCCCGCTTTGCCGGCAAGCCCGTGCTGCAAAGACCGGTCAGCGACGGCATTCGGAAGCCGGAAGAGCTGATCAGCAAGGCCGTAAAAGGTGATGCTCCGATCTACCATAGCGAAGGACGAGGCAGCAATGATGATGCAGCGGGTGTGAAGTCCGGCAGCATAGGCAGCAAAATTTATAAAGACCTGATGAACGGTATTTCGCATATGCTCCCGTTTGTAGTCGGCGGAGGTATTCTCCTGGCGATCTCCTTCCTGATCGAGCAGGTGGCGAGCGTTGATAATCCGCTGGTGAAGCTGCTCCAGACGATCGGCGGCGGAGACGGTGCGTTCCACTTCCTGATCCCGATTCTCGCCGGATTTATCGCAATGAGCATCGGCGACCGGCCGGCGCTCATGCCCGGGATGGTAGGCGGTATTATGGCCCTGAATTCCAACGCCGGTTTCCTCGGCGGACTGGCTGCAGGTTTCCTGGCCGGTTATGTAATTGTTGGCCTCCGCAAAGCCTTTGCCGGATTGCCGCGTACCCTTGACGGGCTGAAGCCGATTCTGCTGTATCCGGTATTTGGTCTGCTGATTACCGGCACCATAATGTTCTACCTGTTCGATCCAATCTTCAGCTCGCTCAACGAAGGACTCATTGATGTGCTTAACAATCTGGGTACCGGAAATATGGTCCTTCTGGGAGTTATTCTTGGCGGAATGATGGCTATTGATATGGGCGGTCCCTTCAATAAAGCAGCATACACCTTTGCAATCGGGGTATTTACCTCAAGCGGCAATGAGAACGGATTGATGATGGCAGCCGTTATGGCAGGGGGGATGGTTCCTCCGCTGGCAATTGCACTGGCGACTACGCTTTTCAAGAATAAATTCACTGAAACCGAACGTAAATCCGGTATCACCAACTATGTGCTTGGTTTATCGTTTATCACGGAAGGCGCCATTCCTTTTGCTGCAGCCGATCCGCTGCGTGTCCTGACTACCTGTATCTTAGGCTCAGCCGTAGCCGGCGGACTCACTCAGCTTTGGCATATTAACGTCCCTGCACCGCACGGCGGGATTTTCGTCGCCGCTCTTTCCAGCAATGCGCTGCTGTTCCTGCTGGCCGTTCTGATCGGTTCCGTCATCTCCGGTCTGGCATTTGGACTATGGAAGAAGCCGCTGCAGGCTAAATAATCTCACGGATCACAATAAAAAACTGCGGGACATCAGACACCTGTCTGCTGCCCGCAGTTTTTTATTGGAGTCTGCTGCATTTTTCAGGCGTATTTCTGTATAATGACCAATATATATAAAGTGAAGCTAAAGGAGAGAGAGCGAGATGATTCTGCACAAAGGGGAAGCCTTGTTCCGCCAGGGTGACAGCTGCGATTATCTGTATCGGGTGAAAAGCGGGCTGTTTAAGGTAACAAGGCTGCATGAGAACGGGAACATGGTGCTGTTTAACCTTCTGTATCCCGGTGAGACGGTTCCCCACCATTCCCTCATTTCGCCAAAGGAGGCGCATGGAACAGCTGTCGCGATGATGAAAAGCGAGGTAGAAGTCATTCCGGCTGCGGAATGGTACCGCGAGCTGCGTGAGAATCCGGGGAAAGTAATGGAGATTGCACTTCTTCTTCAGGAAAAGGTGCGTTTTATGCAGACGCGGGTGGATCATCTTACTGTTGGATCGCCGGCTGAGCGGATGGACCTGCTGACCCGCTGGATGAATGAATATGCGCATGGCGCACAGCTGACAGATCTGTTAACACAGGAAGAAATTGGACAATTGATAGGCGTCCGGCGAGAGACGGTCAACCGTTTGCTGCGTAATCAGGACTGACAACAGATTTTACACAGTTCGTTAACTTTTTTACTGGAAACATGTTTAGAGAGTACCTGTGGCGTGGTATAATCTATTCAGAACTTATTAAATTAGAGAAAGGATCAGGATACCATGTGTCCCCGAAGGACGATTCCCCAAAGGACGATTTGGAAACGTTATGATCTGTCTTATACTTAGCTTCCCTGTAGAATGTGCGTACCGTTGTTAATTGACGAAGCCGCCTCTGCGAGGGAAGGGAGTATTGTATGCGAAGGAATAGCTCCTCTGGTATGACCCCTAGTAGAGGCTTAAGTGACGTCTAAGCCGCCATCTACGATAAGGGGAGACCTGTATGAGGAATCACAACAGTGGCACAAATTTGCCGCTACGACTCACCGTTATTTTGTCCGGAACTTTGCTCTTAGCATTTACTTATTATCACATTAATTATCAGAATCATTTGACCGAGGGCGGGTTTGTCGGCCTGGCACTGCTCGGCAAATACGTATTAGGAATTTCGCCTTCATTATCTACTCTACTTTTAGACATTCCAGTACTTCTAATCGCATTGATATTCAAAGGAAAATCGTTCGTGGTGAACACTTTCATCTCTGTAGGAGCCTTCACGCTGTTCTATGGTCTGATGGAACGCTATTCCGGATGGGTGATCAACTTGCAGGATAACTTGCCGCTTGCGGCGTTGTTGTCGGGTGTACTGACAGGTCTAGGAGCGGGGATGGTCCTGCGCGGCGGCGGGGCGAGCGGCGGTGACGATATTTTATCGCTGCTGATCAGTGAATGGAAGGGAATTAAAGTAGGTACGGTATTCATCCTGATGGATGTAATTGTTCTGGCATTGTCGCTTTTCTATATGCCTGTCAAGGAGACGCTGTATACGGTGATGGCCGTGGTTGTAGCCGGCTATGTAATCACCTTAACGACTTCTTTGGGCAGAGCGAAGCTGAACAAAGTGCCGAAGCTTCAGCCGAAGCTGGGCAAGCCGCAAGATGGTACAGTAGTGTGAATAGTGCAAAGTTAACCCCGTGCTGCGGGGTTCATGATGAGAGGCCGGCGGGAACAGATCCCTGCTGGCCTCTTTTTGTTTCTTTTTCATTGATAATCAGGAACCGTCCATCTAAACTGTACGTATATATCTCATTCAAAACATCATAGGATTGGAAAGTCAGGGCTATGCTCAACAAACACTTAGGAGGAAACAGGAATGAGTGCTCACGAAATCGATTATGTCATTATGGGTGAAGAAATTCAGTGTGTAGAGGTGCAGCTTGACCCCGGAGAGAGCGTAATTGCGGAAGCAGGCAGCTTTATGATGATGGACCCGGAGATCACAATGGAGACAATTTTTGGCGACGGCTCGGGTTCCCAGCGGGGGAACGGGCTGATGGGCAAGCTGATGGGTGCGGGTAAACGTATACTGACGGGGGAAAGCCTCTTTATGACCCTCTTTACCCACACAGGGGGGTATGGACGGAAGAGTGTAACCTTTGCCGCCCCTTATCCTGGCAAAATCATTCCGCTCGACCTGCAGCAGTATAACGGCAAAATCATCTGCCAGAAGGATGCGTTCCTCTGCGCAGCCAAAGGGGTATCGGTGGGCATCGAATTCCAGCGCAAGCTGGGCGTAGGGTTCTTCGGCGGTGAAGGCTTTATTATGCAAAAGCTGGAGGGTGACGGCCTTTCCTTCGTTCATTCCGGCGGTTATGTGCTGGAACGGACCCTTCAGCCAGGCGAGACCATTAAGCTCGATACCGGCTGTCTGGTCGCTATGACTTCATCGGTGGAGTATAATATCGAATTCGTCAAAGGTGTAAAAACAGCGCTGTTCGGCGGTGAAGGCCTGTTCTTCGCCACCCTGCGCGGACCGGGCAAGGTCTGGGTGCAGTCGCTGCCGTTCAGCCGGATGGCGGACCGCATTCTGTCCGCTGCAGGCAATTCGGGACGCAAGGAAGAGGGAAGTATCCTCGGCGGCCTGGGCAATCTGCTGGACGGCAGATAAGCTACATCAAGTTAATCAGCCGTTCTTACCGGTTTGAACCGGAAGGACGGCTTTTTACTTTGTGAGGATAAGTATTATGGAGATATTAATGAATCGAAACGGGAACAACTCATTTTCTTGCTAAATACAAGTCGATAGTATCATAGACACTTATTACATCACCAAATTTAATAATTGCTTCTTTAATCTCAGCTTCAAACAATTCTTTGGTTGCGGATGGCATACTTCTATGGTCTGAATATGAATTTAATAATGCGATATAGTCATTCGATGAGAATCTTCTGGTTAAATGATATAACTTAAACACAACATCTCTAAATCCATAAGCTTGAATTGTCTTTACTATGTTGTTATATCTTTCAGTGTCATTTTCTATTATTTTGGTGTTAGAGGGTCTGTATTTTTGATATATGCCTTGAATAGTCTGATGTAATTCGTCATTTTCTCTTGCTACAAAGGGCCGGTTCCAGAATAATGCCAGTGTTCCATTGGTTTTCAATAATCTGAAGGCTTTAAGATATCCGATTTCTTCTGGAATCCAATGAAATGCAGTAGCTGAATACATTATATCTATACTTTCATCTGGACACTTAAAATCTTCAAATGCAGTATTGCACACCGTGAAATTTTTATAGTCTTGAAACTTTAATTTTGAATACGCTGCGAGGTCTTGTCCTAATTCAATTGCCGTTAATTCACACCCCATGTTCACAAAAGGAATGGTTGCCTGACCGGTTCCAATACCTATTTCAAGTGCTTTTTTACCTTGCTCAATGTGAGAATACGCCATAATATCCTCGAATAATTCTTCACAATATGTAGGTCTCCATTTTTCGTAGTTCTCCACATCCTCATTAAATGTAAATCGTTTATCCATAAATAATCATCCTCCTATGTAAAAACTACTTAAAGAGTATACCCCATATTTGACTAGCCTGCAGCGACTGTATATATTATGGGCAAACCCCTTGGCTTAAGCTAAGGATGCAACCGGAGGCCTCTTATGTTCAAAATATTCATTATTGAGGATGACCAGGGACTGGTAACACTGCTTCAGAATTACCTGCATAAGTTCGGCTATGAGACGCAGGCGGTGCGCGATTTTGATGCGGTAAAAGCGGAGTTTGAGCAATATGCGCCGCATCTGGTGCTGCTTGATGTCAATCTGCCTAAGTTCGACGGTTACTACTGGTGCCGCCAGATCCGCGGGATATCTACCTGTCCGGTTCTGTTCATCTCTGCCCGTGACGGTAAAATGGATCAGGTCATGGCGCTGGAGAACGGGGCCGATGATTATATCACGAAGCCGTTTGATTATGAAATTGCCTTTGCCAAAATCAAAAGCCATCTCCGCCGTGCCTACGGCTCCTATGCCGCGGGCGGCAATGAGCGCAGCCTGAGCGTTTCCGGACTGATGCTTGATGTAGAGCGGCTGGTTCTGTCACGCGGCAGTGCTAAGATTGAGCTTAGCCACACCGAAGCGAAAATTCTCGATGAACTGATGCAAAAAGCCGGCACGATCGTCACACGCGACCGGCTGCTGGAGAAAATCTGGGATGAACAGGCGTTTGTTGATGATAATACGCTGAATGTCTATGTCACCCGGGTACGCAAAAAGCTGGCTGTGCTGGATATCCAGGACGGTCTTCAGACCGTGCGCGGTCAAGGCTACCGGTTATCGGGCGACTGGGGGGAATCGTAGGATGAAGCTATTTTTGCGGGAACAAACGCCGCTGATCGTAGTCTACATAGCCCAATTGCTGATCATCACACTGATATACCGCCTGGACGGCGGAAGTGCGGTAGAGGTGAGCCTGTACGCGGGGCTGCTCAGCACTTGTCTGCTGCTGGGATATCTGGCTTATCGTTATCTTAGCAACCGCACTTTCTATGAGCGGCTGCAGTCGCTGCCGGGCTCGCTTGAAGAATCGGGCGGTCCCGTCCAGAGCACACCGCTTGCCGACAGCCTGCGCACGCTGCTGACCCAGCAGTTCCGGCTCTATCAGAATGATCTGCACAGCTACCGCCACAAGCTGGAGGAGCATATTCATTTCATCAACCAGTGGGTCCATGGCATGAAGACACCGCTCTCGGTGATCCATCTAATCATTCAGGACAAGGACGGACCTCCATTCACCGCAATCGGTGACGAGCTGGACCGGCTGAAAAAAGGGCTGGACACAGTGCTCTACACCGCCCGGCTGGATACGTTCGAGCATGACTTTTACGTAGAGCAGCTGGAGCTGGCAGATATTGTGCGCAGTGTGACTTCAGAGCAGAAGCGTCTGTTCATCCGCAAACGAGTGTTTCCGGCCATTTCCGTGGACAACGGCATTACGATTACTTCAGACGAGAAATGGCTGGCCTTTGTGCTGACCCAGCTGATCACCAATGCTCTGCGTTATACGGTGGAGGAAGGCAAAATTGTACATTTTAATAGCTATCTAGAGGAGCAGGGAAAAGTCACACTTGAGGTGCGTGATGAGGGGGTAGGCATTCCTCCCGGTGACCTGCCACGGGTATTCGATCCGTATTTTACCGGTGTGAACGGGCGCAGCTTTCAGGAATCAACCGGGATGGGCCTTTACCTCGTCAAGCAGATCTGCGGCAAGCTGGGGCATGAGGTGGAGATTTCCTCAGAGGTGGGCACGGGGACGGCGGTGCGGATTATTTTTTCGGGACATGCGGCGGCCGGTAGCGCAGGATCAGGAGCACGACGGTAGACACAACGGTGAGGGACATCGTATTCGTAATCAGAAAAGCAAAGCCGGTCCCCTCTAGTGCCAAGCTTACCGCGTAAGCCTCCATCAGACCGATGCCCAACAGCATCAGCAGATAGGCTTTCAAGCTTAAATCTGAGACTGACTTCGTCCTTAAGATCTGAACAATTTGCGGAATCCACCCTATTGATAGAATAATACCGCCAATCAGCTGCATCAGCGCAAACAGCATACATACACCTCACAGTTCGTTTATTACTGGTGTATGCCATGGCGGTGATGTGTGTTCTTGTCCCACTACAGAAAACCCGCCATCCCAAGAATGGGACAGCGGGTTTTCTTGTATTCTGGGGCAGCAGAGGTTTATTGCTGTTTCAGGCGGGCAAGCTGCTCCAGCAGCTGCGCTGTTTCGCTCTGGGGAAAAACCTCAGCCAGGACCTCGTTCACGGTTACCCGTGCCCGGTCTACCTTGCTCTGCCCGATCGGAGTCAGCGAAGTATAAATGCTTCTGCGGTCAGCGTCGCAGGATTTCCGCTCCAGCGCTCCGCAGCCCTTGGCTTCAAAGCGGCTGACCAGCCGGGAGACGGCACTCTGGCTAAGCCCGACCATGGATTCCAATTGCTGCAGCTTCAGCTTCTGCTCCGGGGCTTCGGAGAGGAAGAGCAGCAGGTAAAATTCCTTCAGGGACAGCTGATAATTCTCCTGCAGCCTTGCTTCGAGTTCATTCGCCACATTCATCTGTATATGAGTCAGAGACAACCAGCTGGTAATCAGCTCATCCTCCAGGTTATTCTTCATCTGCAAAATCCTCTCCCGGTATATGCCGGCACATGAAATTAAGTAGTATCCATTATACCATCATCACCCCGCAGGTTGCGAGAAAAGAAGCCTGACTGAACGTGCATGCTCTGCAGACTAGAATTGTTTAGCTCCCGGCTTAGTTGCTGACTCTTGGGAAACCAAATGTATACTGCTTCGGAACACCGGCGTCTTTGCCCAGCTGTACTCCGGCTTCCAGCGTCCAGTACGGGTTTCTCAGCATTCCCCGGCCTACAGCTACTAGATCAGCGTCCTCATTGCCGATGACTGCATTGGCAAGACCCGCTTCATCCAGCCGGCCCACAGCAATTACCGGAACTGCCAGCTCCTGTTTGAAAGACCGTGCAAGCGGAATCTGATAGGCTGCATGTGTACCCGGTCTGCCCGCAGCAGCAATCGCTCCTTCACCGCCGGCGCTGATATGGAAAATATCCGCTCCCGCTTCCTTATAGGCTGCGCCAATAGCAAGACTCTCCTTGATGCCGTAGCCGCCTTCAACATATTCCTGCGCTGAGATGCGCATAATGAGCGGCATACCTTCCGGCATCTCATGTTTAGCGGCAGCGATGACTTCTTTTCCGAACAAAGAAAGGTCCTGGCCGTATTCATCGGTTCTGCGGTTTGTCAGCGGTGAGTGGAACTGGTGGATCAGATAGCCATGGGCGCCGTGGAGCTCGATGACATCGAATCCGGCTTGAACGGCCCGTTTTACGCCAGCCTGGAACTTGCCAACCATATCTTTAACTTCCGCTGTAGTCAGCTCACGCGGCGTTTTGGATTTGTTATCGAACGGGATGGGAGAGGAGGACACAGGCACTCCTGCATCTTCGGCTTTGCGTCCCGCATGCGCAATTTGAATACCTACTTTGGCACCATAGGCATGGCAGGCGTCTACAATTCGCGCCAAGCCGGCTATATGCTCATCCGACCAGATGCCAAGATCATAATCGGTAATCCGGCCATCCGGATCTACGTCGGTCATTTCTATAATGATCAGTCCGGTTCCGCCCACAGCCCGGCTGACGTAGTGGTTATAATGCCAATCCGTAGCGATCCCGTCCTTGTCCGTAACTGAATATTGGCACATAGGAGGCATAACCACACGGTTTTTCAGCTTTAAATCCTTTAACTCATAAGGTGTGAACAGATCTTTCATTTCTTTATCTCTCCTTGGCAGGGCTCTGAATTTGGCATACGTTATGAGATCGGAAGCCTGTAAAATAATAAATGTATGCTCATGCATATAAATATAATCGCACCAGGAAACTCTGTCAACCCTGGCTTGCTTACAATAATGTAAGGTGACTGTAAGTTTCAGAAATAGCAGCTAAAGTTTACAGTTTGTATAATGAAGATAATCCAAAACACAGAAGGAGCGGACGCACTTGCCCCTGTTAGACGTTCATAATCTATCTAAAATATATGAGGGCAAGGTGTCCATCCATGCGCTGAACCATATCCGCTTTGCTGTGGAGAAGGGGGAGTTTGTCGGTATTATGGGACCTTCAGGCAGCGGAAAAACTACGCTGCTGAACGTCATTGCGACAATCGATGAGCCTACTTCGGGTGAAGTCATGATAGGCGGGCGTGATCCAAACATGCTGGGGCGCAAGGATAAGGCGCTGTTCCGCCGCAAGGAGCTGGGGTTCGTCTTCCAGCAGTTTAATTTGCTTGATACGCTCACCGTGGAGGAAAATATCGTGCTTCCGCTGACGCTTGCCGGCGTCTCCGTAGCGGAGATGGAGCGCAGACTGAAGGAAGTGGCGCTGAGACTGGACATCACGCCACTATTGGCCAAACGGACCTATGAGATTTCCGGCGGCCAGATGCAGCGGGTGGCGATTGCCCGGGCAATGATTCACCGCCCGTCGCTGATTCTGGCGGATGAGCCGACAGGCAGCCTGGACTCCAAAGCAGCAGGAAAAGTCATGAACCTGCTTGCCGAGGTGAATGAGGCGGAAGGCGCCACGGTGCTGATGGTTACACATGATGCGGTGGCGGCGAGCTTTTGCCACCGGGTGATTTTTATTAAAGACGGACGTTTCTACAGCGAGATGTACCGCGGCAGCAGCAGGGCGGCTTTCTTCCAGAATATCATCGACATGCTGTCGCTGCTGGGGGGAGCGGCTCATGACCTTTCGTCAGTTCGCCTATAGGAATGTCGCACGGAACAAACGAAAGTATGCCGCTTATTTTGTCAGCAGCGCCTTTTCAGTAATGGTTTTCTTTCTCTGTGCGCTGTTTATTTTTCATCCGGCCATCACCAGAGATACGATTCTGAGCACGGCGGCTAATACAATGATGGTGGCGGAAGGGATTATCTTTGTATTCTCCTCGCTGTTCGTGCTGGTGTCCGTAGGCTCTTTTATGCAGTCGCGCAAGCTGGAATTCGGCGTCCTGCTGATGCACGGGATGACCAAAGGACAGCTGAATAAGATGGTGTTTCTGGAAAATATGCTGATTGGCAGCTCCGCGATTCTGACCGGTACTCTGCTCGGGCTGCTGCTCGGCAAGCTGTTTCTGATGATCGGGGCGGAATTTCTGGGTATTGCCCCGCTGGAATTTTATTTCTCCTGGCAGGCGCCCCTGCTGACGGTCAGCAGCTTCGCCTTGCTGTTCGTGCTGATCTCCCTGTGCACCTTTGCCTTTATCGGCCAGGAATCACCGCGCGGGTTGTTCCAGGGCGGACGCAGAGCGGAGCAGGAACCGCGGGTGTCTCCTTTGCTGGCTTCAATTTCTGCGCTGCTGCTATTGGGCGGTTACGCTCTGGCTGCTTCGGCGACAGCAGCTTCCATAGAGATGATCATGTTCCCGGTGGTGGCCATTACGGTTGCCGGAACCTATCTGTTCTATACGCAGCTTAGCCTTTTCATCGTGAAGCTGCTGCGGGGAATGCGGCGGTTTTATTGGCATAAGACAAATATGATTATGCTCTCGGGCTTGTCTTACCGCTGGAAGGACAACGGGCGGATGTTTTTTATGGTGACGGTTGTTTCGGCGGTGTCCTTCACCTCTGTAGGGGTATTTGCTTCAATTCATACCTTGTCTAAGGAGCTGAAGCTGGATTATCCGGCGGCTGTAGGCTACGTGGCCAAAGGAAGTCAGGCCGGCTACAACGCGGAAGGTGATTTACGGGGCATCCAGGGTGAGCTGGAGCGCCTGAGCCTGCCCTATGAAATACTTTCTATTCCGGTCAAACACGCGGAAGTGAAGTCCCAGACCGGGCTTGACCGGACCCGTAAGCTTCCGCTGATGGCTTACAGCGATTACAAACTGGCTTTGCAGCAGGCGGGATTTATCTCCCATGAGCAGCCGCTTCAAGGGAACGAAGGACTGGTGATGATCGGCTCCCAGCGGGACCGCAGCTTAACTTGGGGCCGAGTCAAAGCGGAGTACACCCTGGAGCAAGGCACGGAGATTGTGGAGATTGGCTATACGGAGCATGTTCCGATTGCCGAATACCTGCTGCCGGAGCTGGATGGCCGGGACGGCGGGGATTTCAGCGGGGTTGTGGTCAGCGACAGTCTGTTCAGCTCCATTATTCCGGCGCATACTGACCGTTACACCGGTTTCTATGTTGACGATTTTCCGTTGACGTCAGGGATTGCCAAGGTACTTGCTGATAAAGGAAAAGTAGCCTATGAGAGCGACGCGCCGTATGCGGTAGTCGTCAGCGGTACGTTGTTTGAAATTCAGAAGACGTTGTACAGTACGATGCTGTTCGCTTCGCTGCTGGTCGGCACGGTCTTCTTTATCGCCGCAGGCAGCTTCTTGTATTTCCGGCTCTATACGGATCTTGACCATGACCGGCTGCAGTATTCCACTTTGTCCAAAATGGGACTGACCGATCAGGAGCTGGACCGCACGGTAACATTGCAGCTTGCGCTGATGTTCTTCGTTCCGGTTGGGATAGCCATTGTGCATAGTCTGTTTGCCTTTATTGCCTTGCAGCGGCTGTTCTATCTATCCATCGCTGCTGAAACAGGGGCGGTACTGGCCGGTTACCTGGCAGCGCAGGGGCTGTATTTCATCCTGATCCGAGGCCGTTATCTGCGCAATCTCAAAAAAAATCTGATCTGAAAGCGGAGGACCTGCCAATGAAAACATGGATTACTGACTTTATGGAGCAGTTCGGCTATGCCGGCATTCTGCTCATGCTGGCTCTGGAAAATATTTTTCCGCCGATTCCTTCAGAGATCATCCTGCCGTTCGGCGGATTTATGACCACCACCTCCGGCATGACCATTACCGGTGTGCTGATTGCCGCTACCGCCGGATCACTGCTTGGTGCAGTCGTCCTGTACTGGATCGGCCGGATGCTGGATGTAAGCAGACTGGAGCGGATCGTCGAACGCTGGGGCGGATGGATCCGCATCAGTGCCAAGGATATCCGCCGGGCCGATGCCTGGTTTGATAAATACGGCTACTGGACCGTGCTGTTCTGCCGGATGATTCCCCTGGTGCGCAGTCTGATCTCCATTCCGGCCGGGATGTCCGGGATGAAATTCGGCCACTTCATGCTGTTCACCACCATCGGCACACTGGCCTGGAACCTGCTGCTCATCCTGCTGGGTGCGGCGCTGGGAGAGTCATGGGAAGACATCGCTATATATATGGATACGTACTCGAACATCGTATACGCAGTGCTTGTTGCCGGAGTTCTTCTACTGGGACTGCTGTATTTCCGCAGACGCCGGACAGCGGGCAAAGCCCGCGGATAAGCTTAATCATAAGGAGGGAAAGACATGGAGCTGCTAACCATTATTAAAGCTATTATTCTGGGTATTGTTGAAGGATTGACCGAGTTTGCTCCGGTTTCCTCCACAGGCCATATGATCATTGTCGATGATATGTGGCTGAAATCGCAGCAGTTTCTGGGAAAATACACGGCGAATACGTTTAAGGTTGTTATCCAGCTGGGATCCATTCTGGCAGTAGTCATCATCTTCCGCAACCGGTTTATTGATCTGCTGGGTCTAAAGCGGTTCAGCCGCAAGGAAATGACGGCAGTGCCGGAAGGGGCGCCGCAGGTGGAGACGGAAGGCCGGCTGAAGCTGGCGCAGGTCATAGTCGGACTTATTCCAGCGGGGATATTCGGCTTCCTGTTCGAGGACTACATTGATGAACATCTGTTTTCAACCTCGACGGTGCTGATCGGGCTAGTAGTCGGAGCGGTGTTTATGATCTGTGCTGACCGCTTTGCCCCTAAGAAGGTCAAAACAGAAAGTGTTGATCAAATTACATACCGGCAGGCGATATCGGTCGGCTTGATCCAGTGCATCT
>NZ_LN831198.1:3702491-3747221 GCF_001368795.1 Paenibacillus ihuae | reverse complement strand
GCTCGACGATTTCCGGAGGCGTGCTGCTCGGGATGAGCCACCGGGCTGCGGCGGACTTCACCTTTATTATGGCAGTGCCGATTATGGCTGGTGCAAGCCTGATCTCGCTGATCAAGAACTGGCAGTATTTCACGCTGGATGCGCTGCCGTTTTTTATCGCAGGCTTTATCAGCGCCTTTCTGTTCGCACTGCTCTCGATGCGCTTCTTCCTGAAGCTGATTAACCGGATCAAGCTGCTGCCGTTCGCAATCTACCGGATTGTGCTGGCTGTAGTGGTCTATCTGATCTGGTTCTAAGCAGCGGACCGAATGTACCCATAAACCTAATTTATAGCCAGTATATTGGAACGGCAGTGCCTCCCGCTTAAGGGAAGGTATTGCCGTTTCTGTGCGTTCTCTCCGTTGTTTCCGGTCTTTTGGAGTGGAAATCGTGAGGGGGAAGTTCGGGAGATTATGCTGCATAAGCATCAGTGCGAAGTTCCTTGCGGCATCTGCTATAGGGAATGTGTATAGCTGGAAAGCCCGGAATCTGTTGCGGCTGCCCCCTGTGATTCAGTATGATGGCATCAGATTAGGAAAGCGGGCAGCGGCAGAACACGAAAGCCAGGCGCTTGCCTCATGATTTCAATACAGCATATAACAACGATATTTATATGTTTATTCTAAAATAGGAGTGAGACAAAATGGCTAACAAGATTACAACGAGCAGTCTCGGGTATCCGAGAATCGGCAGAAACCGGGAATGGAAGAAGCTGCTTGAAGCGTATTGGGGCGGTAAAATCAGTGAGGAGGTCTTCCGCACAGAAATGGCCGGACTTCAGCTTCAGCATCTTAAAACACAGCAGGAGGCAGGCATCACGCTGATCCCGGTCAATGATTTCACGTTCTATGATCATGTGCTCGATACGGCCGCCATGTTCGGCATTATCCCGCCGCGTTATGGTTATGACGGAGGCGAGGTCTCCCTTGATCTTTATTTCGCCATGGCACGCGGCAATACCGGAGCGACCGCCTGCGAAATGACCAAATGGTTTAATACGAATTATCACTACATCGTACCTGAGATCGGGGACCAGCCCCCTCGCCTGACAGCCAACAAGCCGCTTGCCGCATACCGGTTCGCCAAGGAGCAGGCGGGCATCGAGGGCAAACCTGTTATTACCGGGCTCTATACCTTCCTTAAATTATCCAAAGGGTTCCCGGCGGCGGATATTCGGCTGGTTGCAGAGCGTTTCCTGCCTGTCTATGTGCAGCTGCTGCAGGAATTGCAGCAGGAGGGTGTAGCCTGGGTACAAATCGATGAGCCTGCGGTTGTAACAGGGCTGACTACTGAAGATATCACGCTGCTGGAGTCCATTTACAGCAGAATCGCCGCAGAGGTGCCGGGGCTTAAGCTGCTGCTCCAGACTTATTTTGAAGCCGCAGAGCCGCTGGAAGCCCTGCTGAACCTACCCGTACAAGGTATCGGCCTTGATTTCGTTCATGACGGCGGCGCCAATCTGGAGTCGATCCGGCGGCTGGGCTGGCCGGAGGATAAATGGCTCTTCGCTGGCATTATTGACGGACGCAACATCTGGCGCAGCGATGCCGATGCCAAGCTGGAACTGGTCAGCCAGCTGAGCACCCATGTGCCGGCCAGCCGGCTGATTCTGCAGCCTTCCTGCAGTCTGCTGCATGTGCCTGTATCGGTACAGGGTGAAGACCGGTTGAAGAGCACAGTGAAGAATGCCCTTGCCTTCGCGGATGAAAAGCTGGCGGAGATGAGCCTAATCGCCGCCGCAGCCGGGGATGAGCAGGACAGCTATGCAGCAGCACTGGCTGAAAGCCGTGAGGCGCTGGCGATCTTCCGCACGCTGCCGGAACGCGGGCGCCAGGATGTAGCGGAGCAGGTCCGCGCGCTGCAGCAGCTTCCGGACAGCCGCAGCCTGCCGTATGCAGAGCGGCTGAAGGTGCAACGCGAGAAGTGGCAGCTGCCGCTTCTGCCGACAACGACCATCGGCAGCTTCCCGCAGACGGCTGAGGTGCGCCAGGCCCGGCTCAAATGGCGCAAAGGCGTGTGGAACCAGGAGCGGTATGACGGCTTTGTCCGCCAGCAGATTGCGGATGCCATCGCTTTTCAGGAGGAGCTTGGGCTTGATGTGCTGGTGCACGGAGAGTTTGAACGGACGGATATGGTAGAGTTCTTCGGCGAGAAGCTGGCCGGATATCTCTTTACCAAAGGCGGCTGGGTACAGTCCTATGGCTCACGCTGCGTGAAGCCGCCGGTCATTTATGCCGATGTCGCCTTCATTGAACCGATGACGGTCAAGGAAAGTGTCTATGCCCAGTCCTTGACGAAGCTGCCGGTTAAAGGGATGCTGACCGGGCCGGTGACCATTCTCAACTGGTCCTTCGTGCGGGATGATCTGAGCCGCGAGGCGGTAGCGAAGCAGATTGCGCTCGCCCTCCGGCATGAGGTGCAGGCGCTGGAGCAGGCCGGAATCGAAATGATCCAGGTGGACGAGCCGGCCATCCGCGAGGGGCTGCCGCTGAAGGCGGAAGACCATGAGCAGTATTTGAACTGGGCTGTCAGATCGTTCCGGATCGCTACGAACCCGGTGAAGGCTACGACGCAAATTCATACCCATATGTGCTACAGTGATTTCAATGACATGATCGGATCGATCTCGGCGATGGACGCGGATGTCATCTCCATTGAAACCTCACGCAGTCACGGGGAGCTGATCGTCAGCTTTGAAGAGCAGGAATATGATAAAGGGATCGGACTAGGCGTATATGATATCCATAGTCCGCGTGTGCCGAACGTGAAGGAAATGACAGTGAGCATTGAACGGGCTTTGCGCGTGCTGGATGCCGAGCAGTTCTGGATCAATCCGGACTGCGGGCTGAAGACAAGAGGGTGGGAGGAAACCGGAGCTGCCTTACGCAACATGGTTCAGGCGGCAGAGATTATTAGGAAGGAAGCCAGATTATAACCGGCCGGCCAGCCTGGGGAAGGGATTCCCCCGGCTGGTTTTTCAACTTACAGGCAATATAAAACGCCACCACATTCCTGCAGCAGCGTTGTTACAGATTTTTTCATGTAAACACTTGATAATAATTCTCATTCTTGATAGAATGAGAAACAGAAAAGAAGGAACCGTGGAGGGTCCCTTCTGAGTCACTTATTTACTTTCGAATGTTTTGCAATCTGTTTCTTCAGATTGCGTAGGCTCCTTGGAGCTGTGATAAGCTACAAAAATGGATTCAGCATTACATTTGTTCTCTTCAGCCCAGTAGGTGCAAGAGTTCACTGCACACAGTACGTCTTTTGCCATGAGGGTCACCTCCCCTTATAGTAGATTGGTAATATGCTCAGTGCAAGTTAGCGCTGCTCTGTTCAGTCAAGGTGGAGCTTGTCCGAACAGAACCTTACCCTTATTCTTATGAACAAAGGGTATTTGGGGTTTCTTGCCTTTTTCAGACATAATAATTGTAGCAAATATAAAGGGAATTCGCAAACAGGAATGTTCAGCCGCTGAATGTTCCTGTTTTTTTGTCCGGATTGTTAATTTTGGAAAAAAAGGCTCAAAAAAGGCTTCGGATCCACAGTTTCTCCTGCAACCTTCCAGCATCTGGAACGTCAAAGGGTTAGGCGGATTATCACATAAATAGACAAAAGGTAACCGTCGGAACTGTTATTACAAAAGAAACAGGATGTCCACTACACTTTTGGAGGAATGAGAATGCGAAAATGGGGTCTGTATTACTTGTTGGGATTATTGGTTTTGGCGGTTGTACTGGCAGGCTGTGGTTCTAGTAATGATAATTCGGCAGCTAATTCAGCCAGCACAACCAACATGAAGGCAGATCAAGCAGCAGCGAATGCACCTGCGGAGGAAGCAGCACCAGCTGCCGTTGAAGTTGGTACAACCGCAAGCTCAGCTGATGCTAATGCTGCCCCCGGAACTAAAGGAATGGCAGTCAAGAGTCCTAATACAGAGCAGACGGCAGACGCAGGGGCGGGTTTAACCGGTACCGATGTGGTAGCGGGGCTGAATAAGAAGCTGATTTATAAGGCAAACCTCACTATGGAAGTCGAAGATTATGCTGCTGCACAATCTGAAGTGCGGAATATGATTACGCTGGCCGGCGGATATATCATTGGATTCACGGAGAGCATGTCCGAATACGAAAAAGGCGGGACCTTTATTATGAAGGTTCCTGCGACCGGATTTTCACCTTTTCTAAATAATTTGGAGAAGATCAAAAATGAGGGGATTCAGCGGAATATCGAAGGCCAGGATGTGTCGGAAGAATACGTGGATCTGGAGTCGCGGCTAAAAGCCAAACAGCTGATGGAGAGCCAATATATTGAATTTATGAAAAAAGCGACCAAATCCGCGGATCTCGTGGCTTTTGCCAATCAGCTTGGTGCAATTCAGGAGGAAATCGAGCAGATTAAAGGCAGAATGCGTTATATTGATCAGAATGTATCGTTCTCAACGGTGGAGCTGCGGCTCTATCAGACCGACAAGAGTATCGCGGATATCCAGCAAAAAGAACAGGGGCCGCTGCTGACGCGGGCTTCCGATGCGCTGACGAGCAGTCTGCATGCCTTGTCCGTCATGTTCCAGTGGCTGTTCGTTTTCTTGGCGGCTGCACTTCCTATCCTGATTGTCGCGGGAATCATTCTTGTTATCGTGCTGTGGCTGCGGAAAAAGTTGAAGCGGCGTGATGGCGATTATCTGCAGCGGATCCGGGCGGCTAATCGTGCGCAGAACCGGGAATTGCCTGGCCGGGACGGTGGAGAAGAAATACATGGTGATGCTCCACCCGCAGAGGAAACCGGGAAAGAGACAGAGAATAAAGGTTGATACGCTGTATATAGAAGTGGGGGAATCGTAGTGATTTATTCTTTTCGGACGGAACTTCCGGACAGCAATGATTATTATAATCTGTTTCAATCGACCGGCTGGAATGCTGAAGAGCTGTGGACGAGAGAAATGCTGCAGGAAGCCGTTAGAAACAGCTGGTATTTCGTATCCGTGTATGAGCAGGAGAAGCTCATCGCTTCCGGCAGAATTGTTTCGGATGGTGTGATCCAGTGCATCATCTGTGATGTGATTGTATTGCCGGATTGTCAGGGCCAAGGGGTCGGTAAGGCTGTGATGGAACATTTAATCGGCCATTGCAGAGCCAAGGGTGTACGGTGGATTCAGTTGTCCGCCGCAAGCGGCAAAGCCGGCTTTTATGAACAATTCGGTTTTGAGATAAGAGCCGCTGATGCACCGGGTATGGGGATGCTGCTGTAAAGCAATTCGTAATAATAAAGCCTCCAATTCCGTATAATCACGGACTGGAGGCTTTGTGGTGTGAAAGGGGCGTTATAGCTTATGCATGCTGGAAAAGCACTTGGTACTCGCCATAGCCCTCTTTTTCCAGATCCTCTTTGGGTACGAACCGCAGTGCCGCTGAATTGATGCAATAGCGCAGGCCGTTCTCGCCGGGGCCGTCGTTAAATACATGACCGAGATGCGAATCGGCAGTTTTGCTGCGTACTTCGGTGCGGATCATCAGGTGGCTGAGATCTGTTTTTTCTTTCACCGCATAGTCGCGGATCGGGCGGGTAAAGCTTGGCCAGCCGCAGCCGGAATCATACTTATCCTGGGAGCTGAACAGGGGCTCACCGGAGACGATGTCCACATAGATGCCGTCGCCATGATGATCCCAGAATTCATTGCGGAACGGCGACTCGGTAGCACTATTCTGAGTTACTTCATATTGCAGTGGGGTTAGCCGCTCCTTGAGGCTCTGTTTATCTTCCTTATGCTTCCAGTGGCTTTCGATGAAGGCTTCCCGGCCGGAGCCCTTCCGGTAACGTTTGTAATGTCCGGGATTCTTATGATGATAATCCTGATGATATTCTTCAGCAGGATAGAATGGTTTAGCTGGAAGAATCGGTGTCACAATCGGTGCTGAGAATCGTCCGCTTGCTGCAAGCGCAGCTTTGGAGGCTTCTGCTTCGAGCCGCTGTTCTTCAGAATGATAGAAGATTGCCGTGCCGTATGAAGTTCCGCGGTCATGAAACTGGCCGCCGGCATCGGTAGGGTCAATTTGCTGCCAGAACAGCTCAATCAGCTTGCTGTACGGGAAAATATCCGGGTTAAACGTAATCTGAACCGCTTCGACATGCCCGGTCGTCTCCGAGCAAACCTCCTGATAGGTGGGATTAACCGTATGTCCGCCTGTATATCCGGAAATGATCCCTTCAATTCCCGGTAAATCTTCAAAAGGGGATACCATACACCAGAAACATCCACCTGCAAAGGTCGCTTTTTCCGTTTTGAAGCCTATATTGTCAGACTGAACATCACTCATAAATATCCCTCCATCCGTAGAATGCAATTAAATAGATCACAATTCAATTTAATTATAAAGCAAAGAGGCGCTGTCTGCCAGCACCGTCCGTTAGCACTTTATCGGCCTTTTGTTCCACCGGTTGCACGCGGGCGCAGAGACAACCCGGCCAGCAAGAGCACAGCGGCATAAAGTACTACTGCGATAGCAGCGCTCCGCGGATGCTGGAATAACTGGCCTCCGAGATACGCGTAGAGTGTGATACCAGGGATTTTACCGAGTCCGGAAGCGGCGAGATAGCTCCAAAAGGGCAAGCCGGCGGCACCGGCATAGATATTTACTGCGGTCTGCGGCACAACCGGAGCAAGCCGGGCCAGGATAATGGAAGCGAACGGACGCCGCTGGACGGCGGATGTGAATTTTTCCAGCGCAGGTACGGAAGCGAGATAGGTCCTGGCTTGGTTTTGAAACAAATATTTAACGAGTCCATACATTATCGCTGCAGCAAGAGTTGTTGCACTCCAGCAAATCAGCGCTCCGGCGAGACTCCCATATGCATAGCCGAACAATCCAATGATTAATTTATAAGGCAGGACCGGAAACAATGCCAGCACCGTTGCGGCCAGCAGGGATAGAAGGGGGCTATGGTCCTCACGCAGCCAGTCCAGCAGATCATATCTGTAGATAAACGCAAGAATAATACCCGAAACATAAAGCGTTACTGTGAGCCATTTTCTCATTTTTACTATGCCCTTTCTTAACCTGTTCTTCTCATCATACTGAAAAAAAAGTAATTAATGAAGCAAAGATCATTGTCCCAGCGGGATGTCACGGTATAATACATCTATAAGACAAGATGTAAAGGAAGATACGCTATGAATACTCCTGTACGTAAAAGAGTGGCGATGATCGGGATCGGCGATATTGCCCGTAAAGTGTATTTGCCGCTGCTCTCCCGCCATGATCAGGCGGAGGTTGTCGGCGTACTCAGTCATTCACAATCCACAGTTCAGGGAGCCGTCCGCTCCTACCGTTTCCCCAAGGGTACGACTGATGTGAATGAGCTGCTGTCCTGGGAGCTGGATGCCGTATTCGTGCACAGTCCTACGACTACCCATTATGAGCTTGTTACGAAATGCCTGGAGCACGGGTTAGCAGTATATGTAGATAAACCTCTTTCTTATGACTTGGAACAATCGCGGCGGATGGCGGAAATGGCAGAGAATAGGGGACAGCTCCTCGCTGTCGGCTTCAACCGCCGCTTCGCACCGATGTATACGGCAGCCAAAGCCTGGCTTGAGAAGGCAGGCGGCATCAGCCATTGCCATGCTGTCAAACACCGCACAAAGCTACAGTCGGGCAGCAGCCATGAGACGATCCATGATGACCTGATTCATATGCTGGATCTGCTGCTCTGGCTGTGCGGCGATGATTATGAGCTGCTTAGAAGCAGCCTCAACTCCGACAATGAAGGCCGGCTGCTGCAATCTTCCGGAATGCTAGGCTGGAATTCAGGCGCTACCGGAATGTACAGCATGGTCCGGGATGCCGGAGCCGACATTGAGAAGCTGGAGCTTCACGGCAGCGGAAGATCGGTGGAAGTATCCGATATGGAACGGGCGACTTTATATGAGAAGGGCTCGCTCCCGCGTACTCAAAGCTTCGGAAGCTGGGATACGGTCCTGGAGCGGAGGGGCTTCAGCGGCGTCGTGAACCATTTTCTAAGTAATATGGATACCCCAAAGCAATGCGGCATTTCTGCTTCCGCCGTATTAGCCAGCCACAAGCTGGCGGCGGAGCTTGCCGATTGACAGATGAACTGAAAGGAGTACGGGCATGGACGATTACCGCAAATCAATGGAGGAACAGATCATCGAGAGCTACAAGCGGGATGAGGAAATGATGATCCTTGTGTTTGCACAGTGGTGTGTGAACAACGGGCTTGACCCGCATGCGCTTTATCTGCAGGCTTACCCGCAGCAGGAAGGCAATGCTGCACTCAGCCGGGCGCTTGCACTAACTGTATCTGAGGAAGAGGCAGGTTATATTTCTGATGATACGGTCCTTGGCGTGCTGTCCTTATACAGCAATGATGACCTGGCGTATGTGGTCACAGAGGCAATTGCCCAGCGGAAGCCGCAGAAAGGCACAGGGGATTGACACCGAGGATATAATAAGGTAGGGCTGATGAACTTTTTTTTGGTAAACGATGTTCATTATGCATTAAATGTGTTAAAATTATATATACTAACTAATCGTAAGTTTCACAACTGAGAGGTGAGAACAATGGAAGAACATCAGCTGACGATGTGCCCGAGATTCGAAACGGCCTTCTCTTTCTTAGGCAAACGTTGGAATGGACTTATTATCCAGACATTGATGAGCGGCCCGAAGCGTTTCAAGGATATTTCCGGCCTGATTCCGTCGATGAGCGATAAGATGCTGTCTGAACGAATGAAAGATTTGGAGTGCGAAGGTATTCTGGTTAGACATGTGTACCCTGAAACACCAGTGCGCATTGAGTATGAATTAACGCCTAAAGGCCGTGCACTTGAGCCGGTTATGCAGCAGATTCAGTCCTGGGCCGAGAGCTGGGTCGAGTAGTCTCTCCGTAAACGTCCTATTGATAGCCCCTTTGATCTGCGTGCCGGAGAAGGGGCTTTTTCAAATTTTAACAAATAAAACTTGCACAATCCACTACAGGATATAATATAATAGAAAAAACTGCTCGCCGCCTATTCAATATTATCGATATTTCGCATAGTTTTTGTGGAAGCGTAACCAAAAGTGGGATATGCTTTCGTGATGTGCTTTCGAAGTAAGTTTTGTCGTAGTGACTCGATGAAGTAACGCTAACAAAACTAAGTGTATGCTTTCGAAGTAAGTTTTGTCGTAGTGACTCGATGAAGTAACGCTAACAAAACTTTTAGGAGGCGAGGAAGATGAAAACCACCTTGTTTTCCCGGGAAATAACCTATGGAAAAGAGGATGTTGCCGAACTGGAAGCCGCTTCGATCAAAGTCCAGCTCCTTTATGATAAAGCGCTGTTCATGCTGCACGGCCATCTTCCCGATTCCTTGTGGGACTCGTGGATTGGTGTGCCCTATGAAATTATCTCTTCTTTATATAAGGGAGACAATGATAGCGGCAGCGTTTTTCAAAAGTGGATTCAAAGTCCTTCCGGCTGGAAATGCATCGGCTGTGAGCGGCATTGCCTGGAGCCTTCAGCAGCTGCACAAGGAAAACCTGCCGGCAATCAGCGGCTGTTTACCTTTCACAACGGTATCCGCCAAAGTATGGTGCTGCAGGCATTAATCTGGTCGATATATGAGAATACCGTGCTTTTCCAGCCGTATCTGGGTGATGAAGCTTTTCTGGACGGCGATGATCTGGATACAATATCTTCCTATTTTGTGCCGACCTATATGAACAAGGTGCGCCTGACGGAGAACGGCAAGCCCTCTAAAGAATATAAAGAAAGTAATATAAAAGTATATCAGGAATGGATATCCGCCCCCGATCTTGTCCTGCAGTGGAACGGCGGGCTGACCGAAGGCAGGTGGATGACCGGCGTGTATGTGGACCATTCCCGTTTTGCCGGACTCGGACCCTATCTGAAGGATGCACAGGGCAAACGGACCTATATGCAGGCTACGGTACAGTGAACAAGTGCAGATATTCAGGTAAAACACCTCTATAAGGGGTGTTTTTTATATGCGGTTTGTCATCAAATCTCCTTGTTCAATAAAATTTTATATATCTGTGCGTACAATCACAAGCTGAGGTTTCGGTGAGCGTTATGGTGTAGGAGTAAAGAAAAACCTAAACCAATAACGTGAGGGAGGGCCCCATATGACGGCCAATCAATTAAACCATACAACAGAGCAGCTTAGCTTTAGCGGCGAGGATCTGGTGAGAGATATCGTACTGCAATTTCCTAAAGCGGCGGATTATTTCAAAGGACAACGGATCGATTTCTGCTGCGGAGGAGTGAAGCCGCTGGCGGAGGCAGCTGCAGAGAAAGGGCTTGATTCGGATGCGATGCTAAGCGATCTGCACAAGCTGGCCCAGGAGCATCCAGTGCTAGAGGAAGACACCAAGTGGAACGGAGCATCTCCAGAGGAACTGGTGGAACATATCGTGAACAAGCATCACCGTTACCTGCGTGAAGAGCTGCCTTTGATCAGCCAGAATGTAACCAAGGTATTCCGTGTCCACGGCGAGGATTCCCCGCATTTGGCCGAAGTCTACCGTTTATTCAACCTGTTGCGTGAAGATCTGCTGAAGCATACAGCACAGGAAGAAGAAATCGAGTTTCCGAAAATGCTGGCCTACAGCGCGAATCCGAGCGAGGAAGGGCTGGCAGAACTGCGCGGGCTGCTGCTGGGTCTCGAAGAGGAACATGATGGGGCAGGGGAGATTTTGCGTGAACTCCGCGCGGTGACGAATGACTTTACCCCGCCCGAGCATGCCTGCACGACCTACCGGTTGACGTATGCCCGGCTTGAGGAGCTGGAAGGAATGACCTTCGAGCATGTGCATCTGGAGAATAACAACCTTTTCCTGCGCTACCAATAAACAGTACGGAACGTAAAAGAAGTCCCTGCGGGGACTTCTTTTGTTGTCCGGCCGTTATTTTGCGGTGTTGAGATCCTTTTTGAGCAGACGGACCTTGTTAGATTCCATATTGCCTTAATTATAAAATCATGTGAAAATAATGAAGCGAAAAGGACACTATACATAAAGACTACATGCCTGAGAAAAATGCTGGAAGCTGTGATCAGGCAAAAGAGGGCGGTGCCGGGAATGTCTGTGAAGTTGATGTGGCGCGTATATCTAGGACTTATATTTATCGTGATCGCGGGAGGCTGTTCTGCGCTTACTAGCAATCCGGAGGGGAACATTGCAGATGCCGGGGCAACTCAGCCTGGATTTTCCCTGAAGGTGGGGGACAACGACCTGACAGGGAGTTCGGGCAGACAGCTTAGTGATGCGTATAAGCAGGAGATAACGATGCAGGAACTGCTCAGGAACAGCGGTCTCGTTACTTTTGCCGAAGACGGATCTACGCTGCTTACTGTAAATAAAGTGTCATTGGCTAAGGATATGGAGTGGGAAATTCAATTGAACGACAAAGTGATTACAGATTTGAACACCAGAGTTAAGCTGGAAGATAAAATGGTGATTTCGGCAAAAGCGGCAGCACAAAACACTCCGTTTCAGCCTGTCATCCTCACAGTGAACGGCGGGAGTGAGCAGCCGGCTCTGACTCATTCATACGTTCTGCCGTTTACCGAGAATCTGTCTGTAAGGGCACTGCTGATGAGCAGCGGAATTATTCAATTGGCTGAGAATAATAAGACTGTGCTGACTGTCAAGGAGTACAAACCGCTCACCAACGAGGGATGGAAGCTGAAATTAAACGATAAGACGCTGCTGGACAGCGGTATCGATATGAAGCTGAGAATACAGGATGAACTGGAGTTATCACTAGTACTGCGATAGTTATGCTGTAATGTAACTAGTCTTTTTCTATAGCCATGTTTCTCTGTTGCCGCTAACGGCTGCAGAGGAACATGGCTGTTTTATTCGGAAATATCCACTGAATCCTTGTAAGCTAACACGGCATGTAAATTGTGAAAAGATTCACATTTAATGTGATTGCAATCACAAATGCCATTCAAATTTAAAATGTATAATTCTCTTACGAGATATATTTTCATAGGAATTCAGATGCTTCGGGGAGGTTTTAACAGTGAGAGTGGAGAGAGAAAAATTAGTATTAATAGGCAACGGGATGGCAGGCGTAGGCACAATTGAACAGATTCTCAAGCTGGGCGGCGCTTATGATATTACCATCTTCGGCAGCGAGCCTCATCCTAACTACAACCGGATTATGTTGTCATATGTTCTTGAAGGCAGCAAAAGCATTGAGGACATTATTCTGAATGACCGCCAGTGGTATGAAGATAACCATATTACCCTGCATACGGGGGCTACTGTAGTCCGGATTGATGAAGATACCCGTCAGGTCATCGCGGATAACGGATTAAGCGTTTCATACGATAAAGTTATTATTGCAACAGGCTCGAACTCTTTTATTCTTCCAGTTCCGGGCAGTACCAAAGAAGGCGTGGTCGGCTTCCGTGATATCGCGGATTGCGACGCCATGCTGGCGGCAGCACAGCAGTACCGTACAGCAGCGGTAATTGGCGGCGGATTGCTCGGTCTCGAAGCGGCCAAAGGTCTGGTTAATCTCGGCATGGATGTGACGGTGGTGCATCTGCTGGAGGACCTGATGGAGCGGCAGCTGGACCATACAGCTTCATCAATGCTGCAGGCGGAACTGAAACGTCAAGGCGTGAAGTTTGCCATGGGCAAGCAGACGGTTGAGCTGACAGGCGAAGAGCGGGTTAACGGTCTGCGATTCAGTGATGGTACGGAGCTGCAGGCGGATTTCGTGGTGATGGCTGTCGGCATTAAGCCGAATACTCAGCTTGCCAAAGACTCCGGCATTACCGTTAACCGCGGAATTGTCGTGAACGACTATCTCCAGACTTCCATGGATAATGTCTATTCTGTCGGAGAGTGTACGGAACACCGCGGGACCTGCTATGGTCTGGTAGCACCGCTGTTTGAACAGGGGATGGTGCTGGCTAAGCATTTGTGCGGTGCGGCTACCCAGCCGTATGAAGGATCGGTTGTATCGACGAAGCTTAAGATTTCCGGAGTAGACGTATTTTCGGCGGGTGAGTTCACGGATACGGCGGAGCATACTGTTATTTCTGCCAAGGATGAATGGAAGAGAACCTATAAGAAGATTTTGCTCAAAAACAATATTATTGTCGGGGCGGTATTGTTCGGCGATGTAACAGAATCGGCCAGTCTGCAGAAGCTGGTGAAGCAAGGCGCAGAGATGACCGATGAGATCTACAGTGAAGTAATGGGCACCGGCTGTTGCGGCGGGGGCGGAGCCAAACAAGGAATGTCTGTTGAGGCGATGGCCGATGAAGAAATCGTCTGCGGCTGTAACGGGGTGACCAAGAAGGCAATTGTTGATGCTGTGACAGAGAACGGATTTACCACAGTAGATGAGATTAAAGCCTGCACCGGTGCTACACGTTCCTGCGGCGGCTGTAAACCGGTTGTTGAGCAGATTCTCCAGTTCGTTCTGGGCGACAGCTTCCAGCAGAGCGCCAAAGCCGGTATTTGCAGCTGTACAACACTCAGCCGTGATGAGATTGTAGCCGAGATTACTGCCAAGGGACTCAAGACTACCAAGGAAGTCATGAATGTACTGGACTGGAAACAGGCTGAGGGCTGCTCCAAATGCCGTCCGGCTGTGAATTACTACCTCGGCATGATCTATCCGGACACGCATGAAGACGAGAAGGAATCGCGCTTCGTAAATGAGCGTATGAGTGCCAACATCCAGAAGGACGGCACATTTACCGTCGTTCCGCGGATGTATGGCGGTGTAACTACACCGGAGGATCTGAAGCGGATTGCTGATGTCTCCATTAAATATGATGTGAAGGTAGTGAAGGTAACCGGCGGACAGCGTCTGGACCTGATTGGTGTCAAAAAAGAAGATGTGCCTAAAGTGTGGGAAGAGCTGGATATGCCATCCGGTTATGCGTATGCCAAGTCACTTCGGACCGTCAAAACCTGTGTCGGCAACCAGTTCTGCCGCTTCGGCACCCAGGACTCGATGGGTGTAGGAGCTATGCTTGAGCGCAAATACGAACGCCTTGATTTCCCGGCTAAATTCAAAATGGCGGTTAACGGCTGCCCGCGCAACTGTGCGGAATCCTGCACCAAGGATATCGGTATCGTCGGCAATGACGGCGGCTGGGAAGTGTTTATTGGCGGAAACGGCGGAATTAAGCCGCGTATCGCCGATTCCTTCTGCAAGGTAAAGACCGATGAAGAGTTGGTTGAGGTCTGTTCAGCCGTTATGCAGTTCTACCGTGAAACCGGGAACTATCTGGAAAGAACCTCCGAGTGGGTGGAACGCATGGGTCTGGAGAACATCCAGCGCGTGATTCTGGACAATGCGGAGAACCGTAAGGAACTAGCTGCACGGATTGATTTTGCCTTGGCCCAGGTTTCAGATCCATGGAAAAAAATGCTGGATGATGATAATACCCGCAGCGCGCTGTTTGAAAAAGCAAAACTCTAAAGCGGAACCCAAAGGAGAGAAGACGATGGAAAGCACAAAACTTAAGTATACGCTTGGCACGCTTCAGCAATTCCTGCCGCAGATAGGCCGGGTAGTCGCCTGCGGTCCGGTAGAGCTGGCTATATTCCGGACTTCTGATGACCAATTCTATGCAGTGGAAAACCGGAGTCCGCATCCAAAAGGCGGTCCGCTCGCTGAAGGCATTGTATCCGGCTATTATCTGTATGATCCGTTGTACGACTGGAAGATCGATCTGCGCAGCGGAGAGGTTCAGGCTCCGGATAAAGGCATCGTTGCCACATTCCCCGTTACGGTGGATGGAGATAATGTGAATGTCACCCTGTAAGAAACAATGATCTAAAGCTAAATTATGTAAAGAAATGGCGGGGTGGAAAGATGTTTACGCAAAGTGTCGAGAACATCGTAGAGACAGCAGTCAGTAAACGTGACAAAATGAATGAAAGTCTGCCGAGGTACTTTCTGGCTGCATTGCTGGCCGGGGCTTACGTCGGAATCGGTATTATCCTTATCTTCTCCCTGGGCGCGCCACTGGCTGCAATCAAATCGCCGTTTCAGCCGCTGGAAATGGGAGCCTCCTTCGGGATTGCGCTGACGCTGGTTATCTTTGCGGGCTCAGAGCTGTTTACCGGAAACAATATGTTTTTTACCGTAAGTACACTTGCCGGAAGAACCACGGTGTGGGATACGTTGAAGAACTGGATAATCGTCTTTATAGGCAATGTCGGCGGGGCAGTTATACTTGCCCTGCTGATTCAGGGGACTGGACTGTTCAAGGCTGCACCTGCGGAGCATCTGATCTTCGCTGCAGCAGCCAAAAAGATGACACTGCCATTCTCAGAGCTGTTCTTCCGGGGGATTCTTTGTAACTGGCTGGTCTGTCTGGCCATATGGATGTCTTCACGTGCCAAAAGCGAAGCAGCCAAGCTGGTGCTCATCTGGTGGTGTCTGTTCGCCTTCATCGCCAGCGGTTATGAGCATAGCGTGGCCAACATGACATTGCTTAGTGTGGCCGTTCTGCTGCCGAATCATCCCGAGACGGTTACGGTTGCCGGCTGGCTGCACAATATGATTCCGGTTACGCTGGGAAATATGATCGGCGGCGGTCTGTTCGTCGGTATGGCATATTGGCTGATATCTCCTGTGCGCTCTAAATTCAGCAAACATTAAGCAAGTACTGATAAACTGTTCTGTAGGCAATAGCCCTCAGGACAGTTTTTTTGTTACACTGGATTTAGGTAATATGGGGAGGGCAACAATGAAGAGCTTTAACCATTTTGGAGTTTACGGAATTTGTGAGCGGGCCGGTAAGCTGCTGGTTATTCACAAGGGCAGAGGAGCGTATACCGGAAGATTCGATCTTCCCGGGGGGCGGCTGGAGGAGGACGAGTCGCTGACAGACGGACTGGTACGAGAATTTTTAGAGGAGACTGGACTGTCCATCCGGGTGAAGAACAACCTGGGAACATTTGATTTTTTTGTGCGCTATCAAGAGGATTCTTTTACACATATGCATCACATCGCCGCAATTTATACGGTTGAGATTAATGAAGATCATCCGGTGTCTGATATCGGAACCTTTGCTATGCAGGACTCCCTCGGCTGTGTGTGGGTAGAATTGTCGGAAATAACCTTGGACTCGGCGTCGCCTATAGCAGTTCTTGCGGCAAAGTGGCTAACCAGCGGATGTCTGCCTTCTCAGACAGGTTACCATGAGCATTGGGAGATGAAAGTGCTTGGAGAGCCTTAGGACTTATCCATAAGAAAAAAGACGCCGGTAAGCGCCTTTGACCACTCTATTTTATTGTGCAGAATATCTGGGCCATATATGTTTCAATGAGGAGAATAGAGGGTATTATTACTAGGATATTAGATACGGCAAATTTCGTTAGGACATAATTCGCAATGGCAGATTTCCTGCAGCATGCTAAGATCCTTAATGACAATCATGCCATTCTCATATTCAACGGCATCTTTTTTACGCAGATCGCTCAGCATCCGGTTGACGCTCTCACGCGTAGCACCGATCATGTTGGACAGATCCGTATGCGTAATTTTCTTGTTGATCAGAATGTTGTCACCACTCTTCTCGCCGTAGGTGTTGCCAAGACGAATCAGGGTGGAGCAGAGTGCACCTGGTTTGCCGTACATCATCAAGTCACGGAATTTCGTCTGTGTGAGACGGTGATGAATGCCCATCCATTTCATAAAGTCGATGGCGAAGTCGCAGTGCTGACAGATCAGAATCTCCAGATCCTTCTGCTCTATTACACCAACCTCGCTTTCTTCAATCACTTCGGCAGTGAAGCTGTGCTTCGTGCTGAAGAACGGGTCAGCTTGGCCTACCATGTCACCAGCCTGATACATATAAAGAATCAGTTCCTTGCCTTCGTCGGTAGATTTGGTCAGTTTCACACGTCCACGTTTGATATAAAACAATTTATCCGAGTAGTCACCCTCCCAGAACAGATGTGATCCTTCAGGGACCATACGTTCTTTCATTGTGACCAGAAGTCTGTTAAAGTTCTGTTCGGAGAAACAGTTTGTATTTCCGTGGGCTTCGATAACATTGTAATGTTCCTTTATCATAATCGACATCCCCTTTATTCCCTCAGTTTTTCAGTAAATTTTAAATTAATTATACCTTGAAATTCCTCTTAATGGTTAATGATTTTCAATAAAAAGTGTCGAATTTTTAACATTGTGATAATTTTCACTTCAAACGTGTGAGATTTAATATGTTTTTCACCGTAATAGGGGGAGAAAATCCATAGTTAACGTCTATTATAACAGTCATTTCCCAATTTACACAATTGTGGGGAGAGTGTTTTTTTTATCTCCGTAAAAATATACATAACTCTGATACAGGCGGACATTGGCCGCTTATCTCTTGAAAGGTAAGATCGGGACTTGATTTTGGGACGATCCATGAGGAACGGGGCCTGAGTATGTGGAACGGCCTGCGCAGCGGAGGGGCTGACGGGATTACGGCGATTATGGCGGAGACGCTGACTACAGGCAATAAGCTATATTCCGGGTTTGTCCTGAAGTCTCCGGCTGAGTTGAGTACATCGCGTGTGGGGCGGGATAAATTTATCGGAGAGTCATTCACCTTACCTTTAATTGAAGAGGAAAAGGTTCATTATACTAAGCTTGCCGTCAATTATGCGGACAGCAGCGGTTCCAAGGCAACGGCTATTTTTGGTGTAATGGGTCCTGATGAATTCCAATTAATGGTGAACAATAACTGCTACATCAACCTGATGGCCAAAAAATTGTTCGAATATACCCTGGAGACGGTGGCGGAAATGCAGTCGGCTGTGCCGGATGCTTAGGCTGAACTGGCTGCCAGACCGCACTCCGTGAAGAAGAATTAGCAGACTGGAGCAGCAAAGCGGAGCATATGCGGATTCCGGTAGATCAAAATAGCGGCGTTTATGAAGAGCATGACGGATTTTTTGATATGCCGCATATTAGTATTCATTCGATCCCGGTGACGGAATTTCCGCTGTATTCATGAATCGTAGCCTTCACCATCCATCCATTCGATCCTGGCCAGTGAAATCGGCAAACATCAGGAAGCCTATCATTTCTTCGAATTCGCAACCCGGCTTGATCTGGACAATTATAACGGCAACACCCGGGAGGGTCTGCACACAACATCCATTGCGGCTGCCTGGATGAACATCGTATCCGGGTTCGGAGGCATGCGCTCAGACGGGGAGCGGCTAAGCTTCCAGCCGTCGCTACGGGATGCTGGACCTCTTACAGCTTCCAGGTCCTGTATGAAGGAGTGCTGCTGATGCTGGAGATCACTAAAGATTCGGTGCGGATTCAAGCTGCCTCCGGCGGCGGCACAGAGATTATTATGAATGGACATCAGATCAAGGTTGGTGCAGACCGAATCGAACTCCCGCTGGGCGAAGGGATGATGGCAGGATGAGCTGGATTGTACAAGATCAAGCTTTCGGCACCGGGCGGATCACGACGAACGGCAACAAATTTATGACCGGCAACGGTTATATTGGATATCGTGGTACGCTGGAGGAATTCCGCAAGGAGCAGCTTACCGCTGTTACCTTGAACGGTGTATATGACCAGACCGGCGGGAAGTGGCGCGAGCCGGTGAACGCCCCGAACGTGCTGTTCACCAGACTCAGCTGCAACGGACAGCAGCTAGGAGTTCTTGACACTGAACCTGAGGAACACATACAGGAGCTTGATATCCGCAGCGCAGTTCACCAACGCGAGACGGTATACGGCCTTGCCGGAGGCGGACAGCTATTCACCGCTGAACGCTTCGTCAGCATGGATCAGCTGCATCTCCTGGCTGGCAGGCTAAGCATACGCAGCACGGTGGATTGCCCGGTTGAGATTGAGACGGGAATCGATGGGGATGTATGGGATATTAACGGCCCACATCTGTATGGGCAGCAGGAGCAAGATGTCAAAGATAGCGTAATAAGCTGGCAGTGTGGCTGTGAGTTGCTGAATCTTGTCTGCCACCCTCGCCTGAAATCTGCTCATGGCAGCCTCAAAATCTGATACTCCGGTCGCTCGGATCGACGCAGGCAACCTCTCCGTCCAAGATTATATCTTCAACGAATGGCAGCTGCAGCTCCGGGTACTGCCGGGTACATTCGTTATTGTGGCGGGTGTAAAGTCGGATCTTTCCGGCTTGCTGGGAGTAGATCGACCGGTGCCCGTCTATTTTTGGTTCAAATATATAATCACTGTGCGAAAACGGACCGGGAGCCGTCTGCAGCAGCATAGGGGATATAAACATAGTTTCACCTCTACCTAATTATAAATGTCCATTCGGATATTTGGTTCAACACTATATTGATATAGTGCCACTTCTGCGATACCGCTATTATTCGAAAAATCTCCAGTCCGAATCCATTGGAAAGGCCAATATTACAGGATTGCAGGAATTGTAAGGGCTTGATAGACTAATGGTCGAGGGTAAAGCAACTCCCTAGACTAATTATTCTATTATAGAAGAAAGCTTGAGGGATGCAGATGGAAACGTTATTGTTATGGCCGGAGGGGGCTCCGGGAGCACTGGGAAGCAGCGAAGAGGATTGTCCGGCGATTACGCCGTATCTGGTGGAAGGCAAAGGGAATGCCGCAGTGCTGATCTGTCCGGGAGGCGGCTATTGGCTACGTGCTGATCATGAAGGAGGGCCGGTAGCCGAGTGGCTGAACACGCTTGGAATTTCGGCCTTTGTGCTGCGATACCGCGTAGCACCGTATCAATATCCAAGTGCACTGCAGGATGCTCAGAGAGCGCTGCGAATGATCCGCCTCCGGGCAGATGAATACGGTATTGATCCGCGCAGGCTCGGAATCCTGGGCTTCTCCGCCGGGGGGCATCTGGCTTCGACTGCTTCCAGCTTATTTGACCGGGGAAATCCGGAAGCGGGCGAGGAGCTGGACCGCCAGTCCTGCCGGCCGGATTTCACAATTTTATGCTACCCGGTCATTTCCATGATGGAAGGCGTGACGCATGAAGGCTCAAAGGCCAATCTGCTCGGAGAGCATCCTGCTGAGGAGTTGGTCCGTCAGCTCAGCGGCGAGCTGCAAGTTACAGCCGATACGCCGCCTGCATTCCTCTGGCATACCGCGGATGATGAGAGTGTGCCGGTGGAGAACAGCCTGCTGCTCGCCGCTGCGCTGCGCCGCCAGAGGGTCTCGTTTGATCTGCATGTCTATACCCATGGGACACATGGTTTGGGGCTGGCCACCGAGGAGCTGCATACCAGCGGCTGGACCGGAGCCTGCGCTTCATGGCTGCAGATGAACGGCTACGGCAAATAATTCAACTGTACGTAGACTATGATGAAATCAATAGACTATACCAGAGGTTATTTTCAATAATAACGCAAAACATAAGCCATGCGAGGAAATGGGCGCGCATGGCTTTCCTATTTAAATATATTATTATTGAAAACTAATTTCCGGGCAGCTGGATGCCGCGCAGGCGCTTACATTGCATTGGCCCTCATTATTTCGACCCACAGCAACCACAGTGTCGTCCGATTTAAGACCGATTGTGTGAGCATTACCCGTGTTCGTGGCCATATGAACATTACCAGCCGCGACCGTCACAATATCGCGCCAACCGCTCACATCACATTGGACATATTTATTATCCCCCACAGCGGTCACCGTACCGTCAGATTTAAGCAGGGTGGTATGACGATGACCCGCTGCGAAGGCGGCCAGCTCGCCGATTGTGTGCCGCATCTTTTGGACGCAACGGGTTTCATAATCGAATCCCCCTTGATTCCTAATTTTATTGATAGTATTGCTGAACCATCACGAGTTTTCAACGATTCAGTGCGATGAACATTTTATTTAGAAAATTTTCGATTTGGTTGGCGGAATGTGCTAATATTGCTTTTACTATCCAATTAATGCTGTTATCTACTAAAAATTTACTATACTGGTGGACGAGTATGTAATATAATAGCGTTGTATTTAGAAGAAAATGTAAGGCTGTGATGTGTTTTGTCATGGGAACCGGCGGGTTTTATGATTTTTTCAACCCTTGAGGGGGTGGGGATCTTTGCCTTAATGATGTCATTCTACAGGCTGAAGACAACTGATTATATTTGAGTCATGAATTTGCTGGCCAATCTGTTAACGTTGTTTGCCAATTGTACAGTTGGAACGAATTGTTTTGTTGCCTTATACAAAGGCGATATCCCCGCTGAACTGCTGAACAAAAAATAAGAAAGTAGAGTGTGTACCGTGAATTGTTTATCCGTGACCGCAACTCCGGACGGATCTGGCGGAATCATCACTGTTGACTTCCAGCACATCTTGTTTCTTAAGTGCAATCCGAGCGAATCACAGTCTATCCTGGTACATACGAGGGAAGGTGTATATTACATCATGGGTCCCTTGCGTTACTGGGTGAGTGCGCTTAACAGCACCGGATGTCATTTCAGCATCGTAGATCGGGGGACGGTAGTTAATATTGATAACGTAGCTCGTCTGGACAGAGCCTTCAAAGTTGCTCATTTTAACGTTATGAACGGCCCGAATTCTCTTAACTGCACGATTGCCTACCATCGGTACAGACTTGTTGAAAAAGAACTGGTCCGAATGAATCCTAATATCATAGTGTGCTAACAAGCTAATGCGAGGGGCTGTCCTATGACAGTTCCTTTTTTGCTGTCTGCCGCGCCTCTTCATCCCCTGCCGTCAGCCCGTATGCAATCTTTTTCCGTTTTGTAGTATCCGGAGGAATGTAAGCGTCCTGCCTTTGTGTCCGGATTTTATCCGCTGCACGGAATATGACTCAACCAGTTCATTATTGAAGGGAAAGTCTATAGTGTAACCCAAAAAGGTTATGTAACTACGACAATCATTAATAAGAAGATGCTGGATGATAAAGGCATGGCTGTTCCGGCCATGGTTATGGCCTGCTCCGACGGCGTTATTGAACAGGCGCTGAATCAGGGCGGACTCAAACCGGAGGATGTGCTCACTTATCCAATGCCAGCAGCTGAAAAAGGCGGCAAGCATACCGGGGTGCTCGGCGGCGATTACCTGGTAATCAATCCGAACGCTTCTAAAGATGAGCAGGAAATGGCCTTCCGCTATATTACATTTGATTATTTCTCTGATAAAGGCCTAGATGCGCTTGATGCGATTCTGGAGTAGCGTAAGGCTGACGGAAAATATTTTATCCCGCCGCTTCTGGACTATTATGCTGCTGATTCCGACTTTGGCAAGAAAACGAAAGCCGTAGATGACAAGTATTCCGACATTGTGTATCAATACAACCCTGACATTATGGTTCTGCTGGACGGTAAGCCGGAAGCACAGTACAACACTCAGGATTATTATGCAACGATGTCCAATGTGATCAAGGAGCTGTTCTCCAAAAAAGGCACAGACTCCAAAGCGCAGCTGGATGCCGCCGCCAAAACGGTGCAGGAAAAATTCTTCGATACTATTAAAGTAGAATAGAAGATGTGATACCGCCAGAAACGAAAACAAGACCGGAGATTCTTCCGAATTGGGAGATCAGCTGTCTTGTTTTTTTGTTTCCAATTTCAGACAAAAAGCATCAAATTCAAACCTCAGCAGGCTGGATAAATCTGGACTCGAAAAGTCTGCGCAAAGGGGGAACATAAATATTACCAAATTATTTTATAAAAAATGGATTACAATCCTAATTATGATCGAATGAAAGCGCTTTGAAAACAAATCAAAAAAACTTTATACTTTGTGAAAGAATTCACTATACAAGTTCGAAATGATGTGATAAGATAAATGTGTAGAGAAAAACAACCTAAAAATTGACAGGAGGACGAGGGAGATGGCAGTAAAGAACGAAGTCGCCGCCCAAGTGAAACAAACCACCGCTGAAGAGTATATTCAGACTTTGGTGGATAAAGCAAAGAAAGCCCTGGATGCGTTCATGGAACTAGATCAAGAGCAGGTTAACACAATCGTTCATGCAATGGCGTTGGCAGGTCTCGACAAACATATGTACTTGGCGAAATTGGCCGTCGAAGAAACAGGACGCGGAGTATACGAAGACAAAATTACGAAGAATATCTTCTCAACTGAATATATCTGGCACGGAGTTAAGTACGACAAGACAGTAGGTGTTATTGAAGATAACGCTTATGACAACTTCCAAAAGATCGCTGAACCAGTCGGAATTGTAATGGGTATCACACCGGTAACCAACCCAACATCCACCACGATGTTTAAAGCATTGATCGCCGCTAAGACACGTAATCCTATTATATTCGGTTTCCACCCTTCAGCGCAAGAGTGTAGTGCGGCAGCAGCCAAAGTTCTTCATGATGCAGGCGTAAAAGCTGGTGCTCCTGAGAACTTCATCCAATGGATTGAACTTCCGACTATGGACAAAACAAATGCACTGATGAATAATCCTGACGTTGCACTGATCCTGGCAACCGGTGGATCGGCAATGGTTAAAGCAGCTTACAGCTGCGGCAAACCGGCACTCGGCGTAGGTCCTGGTAACGTTCCTGCATTCATCGAGAAGAGTGCAGATATCGATCAAGCGGTAACAGACATCATTCTTTCCAAAACATTTGACAACGGTATGATCTGTGCTTCCGAGCAAGCCGTTATTATTGAAGAAGCGATTTTTGACCAAGTGAAAAAGAAAATGATCGCGAACGGCTGCTACTTCGTTAACAAAGATGAAGCTGCTAAGCTGACAAACGGCGCAATGAACGTAGAAAAATGCGCAGTTAATCCAGCAATCGTAGGTCAATCTGCAGTGAAAATTGCTGAAATGTGCGGTATCCAGGTTCCAGCCGGCACGAAGATTCTGGTAGCTGAACTCGAAGGCGTTGGCACTAAATATCCGTTGTCCGCTGAAAAACTCAGCCCGGTTCTGGCTTGCTACAAAGTTAAAAATGCAGACCAAGGTATCGAACGCGCTGCACAAATCGTTGAATTTGGCGGCATGGGCCACAGCTCGGCTATCCACTCCAACAACGAAGAAGTTATCATGAAATTCTCGAACCGCCTGCAAACAGGACGTATTCTTGTGAACTCGCCTTCGACACATGGCGCCATCGGCGACATTTACAATACCAATATCCCTTCGCTTACCCTGGGCTGCGGATCTTATGGACGCAACTCGGTATCGCAGAACGTTACTGCAATCAATCTGATCAACGTGAAAAGGGTGAACCGTCGTACCGTGAATATGCAATGGTTTAAAGTACCTGACAAAATCTACTTTGAAAAAGGATCCACACAGTACCTGACTAAAATGCCTAACATCAGTCGTGTAGCAATCATTACCGACCCTATGATGGTTAAACTGGGTTATGTGGAAAAAGTTGAGCACTACCTGCGTCAACGCCAAACACCTGTAGCAATCGAAGTGTTCTCCGAAGTTGAACCGGATCCATCGACTACTACAGTTGAAAAAGGTACTGCTATGATGAACAGATTCCAACCGGACTGCATCATCGCACTCGGCGGCGGTTCCCCAATGGATGCTGCAAAAGGAATGTGGTTGTTCTATGAACACCCGGATGCTGACTTTGACGGATTGAAACAGAAATTCATGGATATCCGCAAACGTGTTTACAAATTCCCTGAGCTGGGCAACAAAGCGAAATTCGTTGCGATTCCAACAACTTCGGGTACAGGTTCGGAAGTAACTCCATTCGCAGTTATTACTGATAAGACAACTGGAAACAATACTAAATACCCATTGGCTGACTATGAGCTGACTCCAGATGTTGCAATCGTGGATCCAGAGTTCGTTTACAGCTTGCCTAGAACTGCTGTTGCAGATACTGGTATGGACGTATTGACACATGCTATTGAAGCTTATGTATCGGTTATGGCTAGTGACTATTCCGATGGTCTGGCCATCAAAGCGATTCAACTGGTGTTCCAGTACCTTGAGAAATCGGCGCTTACTGGCGACAGACTGGCCCGTGAAAAAATGCATAACGCATCGACACTCGCTGGTATGGCTTTTGCTAATGCGTTCCTGGGCATCAATCACAGCTTGGCGCACAAATGGGGCGGTCAATACCACACGGCTCATGGTCGTACTAATGCCATCCTGATGCCGCACGTTATCCGTTACAATGCTAAGAAACCTACGAAGTTCGCTTCGTTCCCTAAATACTCGCACTTCGTAGCTGACGAGCGTTATGCCGAAATCGCCCGCATTCTGGGATTGCCGGCCCGCACTACTGAAGAAGGCGTAACAAGCCTGGTCAATGCAATCCGTGAAATGAACAAAAAACTCGGCATTGAAGAGTCGTTCTCTGCACTTGGTTTCGATCCTAAAGATTTCGAATCCCGTGTAGATTACCTGGCTGACCGTGCATTTGAAGACCAATGTACAACTGCCAACCCTAAATTGCCGCTGGTAAGTGAACTGGCTGATGTATACCGCAATGCCTTCTACGGTAGATTCGACGTCTAAGTGGCGATTGCTTGGTAAAATATAAGTTTAAAGGTTAATATGGGACTAGATGGTAGTGACAAATATCACCGGAAAGGTGATATTTGTCACAGTCCTTTTTAAGAAAATAAACTAAAAATGTTTATATAAACAACGTCCCGGATATGAAGTCGCGATTGTGAAATTTATAACAACCATATCATAGGGATCACGAGACACGGGATTAACCTTCAAGCCCGCGATCTCTACAAATAATATAAATATAAATGGAGGGATTTAGCATGTCGGTGATTGAAAAAGATGTACAAGAAGTAAAGTCCGGTTGGAGAAGTTTTGCAAAAGGTAAATGGTCCAAGAAAGTCAATGTAAATGATTTTATCGAAAAGAACATCAATCCTTATGTTGGCAAGGAAGATTTCCTTGCAGGTCCTACACACAACACAACAGAACTTTGGAAGATTGTTTCTGAATTGACCAAGCAAGAAATTGCCAACGGCGGCGTACTTGATGTAGATGTTAACACTGTATCTACAATTGTATCCCACCAGCCTGGTTACATCGACAAGGATAAAGAACAAATTGTCGGTGTTCAGACAGATGCTCCTTTCAAACGTTCCATTCAACCTTTCGGCGGAATCAAGATGATGATCGATGCTACCAAGGCATACGGCTTCGAACTTCCGCAAAACATCGTTGAAATGTTCACGAACATCCGCAAAACGCATAACCAAGGCGTATTTGATGCATATACATCCGAAATGAGAGCCGTTCGTAAAGCCGGTATCATCACGGGTCTTCCTGATGCTTATGGCCGTGGCCGTATTATCGGCGACTACCGCCGCGTTGCACTTTACGGTATTGACTTCCTGATCAAAGAAAAGAAACAAGATCTTAACAACCTTGAAGTGGATTCCCTGACAGATAACGTTATCCGTCTTCGTGAAGAAATTTCCGAACAAATTCGTGCACTTAGCGAATTGAAACAGATGGCACAAATGCATGGCATGGATATTTCCAAACCAGCAAACAACGCTAAAGAAGCTTTCCAATGGGTATACTTCGGATACCTCGCTGCTATCAAAGAGCAAAACGGTGCTGCAATGTCTCTCGGCCGTGTATCTTCCTTCCTTGATATCTATGTAGAACGTGATATTGCTGAAGGCGTACTGACTGAAGAACAAGCACAAGAACTGGTTGACCATTTCATCATGAAACTGCGTATCGTGAAATTCCTGCGTACGCCTGACTATAACGAACTGTTCAGCGGCGACCCAACTTGGGTTACTGAATCCATCGGCGGTATGTCCGTAGACGGAACAACACGCGTTACTAAGAACAGCTTCCGCTTCCTGCACACCCTGTACAATCTGGGACCAGCACCAGAACCAAACCTGACTGTACTGTGGTCTGAAAAACTGCCTGAAGGCTTCAAAAAATATTGTGCGAAGGTTTCCATCGAAACCAGCTCGATTCAATATGAAAATGACGATTTGATGCGTCCGATCTACGGAGACGACTATGGTATTGCGTGCTGCGTATCCGCAATGCGTATCGGTAAACAAATGCAATTCTTCGGAGCCCGTGCTAACCTGGCAAAAGCTCTGCTGTATGCAATCAACGGTGGTGTGGATGAAAAATCCGGTGCTCAAGTAGGACCTGAATATCCGCGCATCACTTCTGAATACCTGGAATACGACGAAGTTATGAAACGTTTCAAACCGATGATGGAATGGCTGGCTAAGACTTACATGAACACACTCAATGTCATCCACTACATGCACGATAAATATTCCTACGAACGTATCGAAATGGCTCTGCATGACCGCGATATTCTGCGGACTATGGCTTGTGGAATTGCCGGTCTGTCTGTTACCGCTGACTCCCTGAGCGCAATCAAACATGCAAAAGTTAAAGTGATCCGTAATGAACAAGGTATCGCGGTTGACTTCGAAACCGAAGGTGAATTCCCTTGCTACGGTAACAATGACGATGCTGTTGACAGTATTGCAGTGGAATTGGTTGAATCGTTCATGACTATGATCCGCAAACACCATGCATACCGTGATGCTCTGCCGACACAATCGGTACTGACTATCACTTCGAACGTGGTATACGGTAAGAAAACAGGTACAACTCCTGATGGACGTAAAAAAGGCGAGCCGTTCGCACCAGGTGCTAACCCAATGCACGGACGCGACAAAAAAGGCGCTTTGGCTTCCTTGAACTCCGTAGCTAAACTGCCGTACGAAGATAGCTTGGATGGTATCTCCAACACCTTCTCTATCGTGCCTAAAGCACTTGGTAAAGAAGAAGAAGGACGTAAATCCAATCTGGTATCGATGCTGGACGGATACTTCGGCAGCAAAGGTCACCACTTGAATGTTAACGTATTTGCCCGCGAACAATTGATGGATGCTATGGAACACCCAGAGAACTATCCACAATTGACAATCCGCGTATCCGGATATGCTGTTAACTTCATCAAGCTGACTCGTGAACAACAACTGGATGTTATCAACCGTACTTTCCACGGTGCAATGTAATTTAAATTAGCTGCTTACCGCAGTTACGTGTATACAATGCAATAGCTGCAAGGTGATACCGCCCTTGATCCAAGGGCGGTAAAATCTTGCTAAAAAATCATTAAAATTTAAAGTTTTATTTCGAAAGGATGTCATCACATGGCTAATGGACACATACATTCCTTAGAAACCTTTGGGACCGTGGACGGGCCTGGTATCCGTTTTGTTCTATTTATGCAGGGTTGCCTATTGAAGTGCCAATATTGTCATAATCCGGATACTTGGGGTCTTAACGAAGGTAAGGAAATGAGCATCGAAGATGTACTCTCGGAAATTCAGCCTTATTTGAACTATTACCGATCTTCAGGAGGAGGACTAACCGTTTCAGGCGGTGAGCCTACACTCCAGGCACATTTCGTGAAGCAGTTGTTCACGGAAGTGAAGAAACGCTGGAATTTGCATACTACACTCGATACAAATGGCTACAATGAAGGCGATAAGATTACTGATCTGCTTGATGTAACGGATCTGGTACTGCTGGATCTGAAGCATATTGATGATGAAGCGCATATTAAGCTTACAGGTAAATCGAATGACCGTACACTGAGACTGGCCCGCTGGTTGTCAGATCATAACCGTAAAATGTGGGTCCGCCATGTTTACGTTCCCGGCATTCATGACAAAGAAGAAGACCTGTTGAATCTTGGCCGGTTCATCGGAACTCTGAACGGCGTTGAAAAGTTTGAAATCCTGCCTTATCATCAGATGGGGGTCTATAAATGGGAAGTGCTTGGCCGTCCCTATGAGCTTGAAGGTGTACCTTCACCGACAGAAGAGGAAGTGCAGCGTGCTTACCGGCTGATCGAAGAAGGACGTCAAGAGACAGCTTTGGTCAAGTAATGATTGCATATAAATGAGGCCGTTCCTGACAGTAGCTAACATACTGCGGGAACGGTTTTTTGCTGTCAGGTTAAGGTAGTATTTTTAGCGAAAATCCTCATTACATGTATAAGTTTCATAACAGTAACATAATGAAATTGAGCTGAATCTTTAAATATTATGTCATGAAATATCACTTAATATGTGACTGAAAACTGATGTATTCGCTTACAATAGAGGTTTTTATCCCTATTGTAGATGAATCTTAACCTTACGATTACAAAGTCTGTTTTCTATAATAAGAGTTGTAAGGGGAACCATAAATCATTAAACAGGGAGGGTCACCCGTAATGAGAAAAAGTATAACAATGCTCTTGTCCCTAATGTTTGTCACCTCAGCACTACTAACTGCTTGCGGAAATAATAATAATGCAGGCAACAATGGCCAAGCCGCAGCAACTAACAGTGGAACAGCTGCAACCAATGCCCCGGCTACAGAAGAGCCGGTGAACACGGAGCCTTTTGAAATGACGATTCGTCATACTCAGGTAGGTGCAGATAAACAGAAACGCCTGGCGATTCTGGAAGATGTAGTCGGCAAGGTACAGGAAGAGGTACCGGGTCTGACCTTCAAGCTGGACGGTGTGGATTCGGATGTGAACCGCAAAGAAAAGCTGCGTGGTGAAATGGCTGCCGGCAATCCGCCGGAAATTTTTGACCTGTTCGGAAGCCCTGACTCCAAGATCTATGCGAAAGAAGGCAAGCTGCTTGATCTGACCCCTATCCTCGAAGAGCTAGGTATCAAGGACAAATTCTCCAATCTGGATCCTTTTACTTATGAAGGCAAAATCTACGGACTGCCGATTGGCGGTTCGGGTGAAGGATTCTTCTACAATAAAGAATATTATGCAAGCAAGGGCTGGAAAGCTCCAACTACCTTCGCAGAACTGGAACAGCAGCTGGCTGATATTAAGGCCGATGGCAAAGTGCCAATGGCAGGCGCGTCCAAAGCCGGTTGGGTACCATTGATGCTGGCTAACCACCTGTGGTCACGGTATGCCGGTCCGGATGTAACAGCGAAGTTTGCCACGGGTGAAGCGAAGTGGAATGATCCGAACGTCGTGAAAGGGTTCGCCAAATACAAGGAATGGGTCGACAAAGGCTACTTCAAAAAAGGTGAGCTCGGGTTCGAATATGCCGAATATACTACCCAGTTCACCAGTGCTGAAGCGATCCTGATGTATGACGGAACCTGGAAATCCTCTGTATTCAAAGCTGGTCAATCGGGCGAAGGGCTGATCGGTAAAGTAGGATTCTTCAATATTCCTGCGGTTGAAGGCGGGGTAGGCGATCAGACGGCCCTGATGCGTGACGTGAACAATGGCTATGGCTTCTCCGCTTCCGCAGGTGAAGATGAACGTCAACTCGCTGCAGTGAAGTCGTTCATCAAAAATATGTACAATGAAGAAATGCAATTGCGCGGTTTGGTGGAAGACGGTGTGCTTCCGGCGATGAAGATGGATCAGGCGGTGCTGAACGAGAATATCACAGATGATCTGATGAGTGAAATTGTGGCGGTGCTGAACAACTCTGAGTCTTCATTCCCGGCGTTCGACTCTCTGGTACAGGCGGATGTAACGACCGAAATCAGCAATATTCAAATTCAGAAGCTGATTGGCGGTCAGACTACACCTGAGAAGATGGGCGAAGCGCTGCAGAAGGTTCAGGAAGAAGCGAACGCAGCGGTGGAGTAAGCAGCGGCCAATGAAATGTACCCTGGTGCTTGCTCCAGGGTATATTTTTTACACTCCGGCCTAATCTTTCCCGGATATCAAAGCAATCGGAGGTAGTCATGAATAAAGCACTCAGAAACCCCTTGGTCTTCATGCTATTCGTTATTCCTGCACTTGCATTGTTCTTTGTATTCTTCATCTACCCGATCTTCAGCTCCATCTATTATAGCTTCACCAGTTGGAACGGCGTATCGGATACCGTCAAACATGCCGGTCTGGCCAATTTCAAGAAGGCGCTCGGAGATGAACGCTTCTGGGTCTCCGTGAAGAATAACGGCTGGTTCATCCTCTTCTCCGTATTTATACAGGTTCCGCTGATCGTCTTTTTCTCCTTATTGATTGCCAATGTTAAGAAGCTCAAAGGATTATATAAAACAGCCGTATTTATGCCTTCCATAATGTCTACAGCAGTAATCGGTATTCTGTGGGGCTTTATTTATGAGCCTAATATTGGGCTTTTCAATAAGCTGCTGGGGCTGTTCGGAGTGGAGCCGGTTTATTGGCTGTCTGATGAGCGTTTTGCCATGTTGTCGATTCTGATTACAAATGCCTGGCAGTGGACCGGATTCTACATTGTCATGGTGCTGGCGGCGATTCTCTCCATTCCCAGTGAGCTTGATGAGGCAGCGGCGATTGACGGCGCTACCGGGTTCCAGCGGGCTACCCGCATTACTCTGCCGCTGATCGTGCCGATTATTTCCGTGGTGATTATGCTCTCCATCGCCGGGGCTATGAAGGCTGCTGATATTGTCATCGTTATGACCAAAGGCGGACCGGCAGGCTCGACTGAAGTTATGGCAACCTACATGATTAAATATTCCATCACCAACTTTAAATACGGGTACGGCAATACCATTGCAGTCCTAATCTTCGTGTTTACGCTTATCGTTACGGCACTTTATCAGCTGCTGTTTAACCGGCGTAGTGAAAGGATTGAATACTGATGCCGCGTACCTTGAAGAAAAGTCTGCCTCATGTCGCGCTGCTCGGCTATCTTTTAGTGGTTCTTTTTCCGTTCTTATTCGTGCTCTTCTCATCCGTGAAGAAGGACAATAACTCGATCGCCCTGAATCCATTCGGCATACCGAAGGAATTCGTGTTTAACAACTATGTAGAAGCGTGGGTCAACGCTAAGATCAGCACTTACTTTTTTAACAGCTTGTACATTTCGGTCTTGGCCTCGGTAGTATCGATCCTGCTGGCTTCGATGTTTGCCTTTGCGGTCACTCGGATGCGCCAGGGTAAATGGAACACGATCCTGTTTTCGCTGGTGCTGATCGGGATGCTGATTCCGAACAATGCGCTGATGCTGCCGATTTACACCATCGTGCGGAAGCTGCATATTTTGAACACGCACTGGGCGCTTATCATCCCTTATATTGCCAATGCGATTCCGTTTACGATTATCATTTTGGCCGCCTTCATGCGCTCTCTGCCCAGTGAAATTGAGGAAGCAGCGGTAATGGATGGGTTGAAGGCTCCAGGCATCTTTGCTAAGATTATTGTACCTCTGACGGTTCCCGCCATGGTTACAGTATTCATAGTCAATTTCCTGGGAAATTGGAATGAATTTTTGCTGGCTAACTATTTTCTTTCGAATGATGAGCTGCGCACGCTTCCGGTGGGAATGGTCCAATTTCGTGATCAGTATCAGATGAACTATGCGCAAATGTCTGCCGGGATTGTCTATAGCGTGCTGCCGGTGGTCATTATCTATGCTGTTTTGCAGGAGAAAATAATTGAAGGTGTAACGGCAGGCAGCGTAAAAGGATAACCTTAATCACAGTCAGGAGCGCAGCCGATGAATTTGCGCTATAAATTGTTTACGGCATTTTTGGGTCTCATCATTATTCCGTTATTTATCCTTGGCATGATTATGTTCTTCGTAACTTATAATTCCATTGAGAAGAAATACAGCCAGCAGTCGGAGTATTCACTTAAAGCGATCAGCTACAGCATCTCCAATGTCTTCAAGGACATGAACAATGTGACGGACAACGGAATTGCCACCTCAGTTTTTCATATGGCTCTTAGTGCGGATGATCCCTCCAAGCAGGATTTGACCGATGCCGAGCAGCTCAGTCTGAATGCCAGCCAACGTAATTTCCGCAGTCTGCTCTATAACCATCCTTCGATCAGTTATGCCTTTCTGTACAATTTCAATGGAAAAGGCAGCTCAGAGATTGTCTCGGTCTTCACCAAAGAAAATTTCCGGACGCTTCCCTATGACAAATTCAAAGGGAGTGAGCTGTACCAGGAGGTTATGGAGCTAAACGGTGTGCCGAAATGGCTGGCACCGCATGAATACCCTGAGCTGACCGGGACAGAAGCGGTATTTACGCAGATCCGGCTGATCAAAGAGCTGAGCTTCTTTCAGAATATCGGCATTCTGGTAGTGCAGATCAAAAACTGGGAGTTCGAATCCATATTCCGTAATTTAAAGATCGGTGACAGCAATCAGAAGGTCTCGTTTATGCTTGTAAATGATGACGGAATGATACTGCTGGACCCGGACCGCAAGCTGGATGGGCAGGATTTAAGCTCCTTTACAACAAAAGATATTGTATATAAGCAAGGCTATCAGAGCTTCAAAACACAATTCGGCGGCGAGAAGAGCATATTGTCTGTCTATCACTTGAAAGACTATCCATGGAGCCTGGTTTCCGTGACCTCATGGGGTTCATTGTCCCGCGAAGTGACGGTGTTTGCCCGCTGGTTTGTCGGGGTGATCTTCCTGTGTTTCCTGGCTGCTGTAATTTTCAACCTGTTCTTTATGAACCGGATTACCGGCGGGATTGCCGTTATTGTCCGCTTTATGCGCCGGGTTGAGGATGGCGACCTTACAACAAGGGTCGAGGAGAAGGGCACGGACGAGATGACACTGCTGGCCAAGGGATTTAACGACCTGATGAACACAATCAATATGCTGTTTAACCGGATTCAGGTGGAGCAGCGGCGGAAAAATCAGGCTGAGATGCGCGTGCTGCAGGCGCAGATCAAACCGCATTTTCTTTTTAATACCCTGGAATCCATCAATGTGCTCGCCGTCCAGAACGAAGGAAGCAAAGTCAGTGAAATGGTCTACCGTCTGGCCAGCATTCTGCGGATCAGTATTCAGGACAGGGATGAAATCACACTGCAGGAGGAAGTCACTCATCTGCGCAATTATCTTGATATCCAGAAATTCCGCTTCGAGGATCTATTCGATTATGAGATCGATATTCCGGAGGAGCTTATGAGCTGCGGCATTCTTAAGCTGACGCTGCAGCCGCTTGTGGAGAACAGCATCCAGCACGGGTTCGAGGGGATCGGCTACCATGGCCGGATGAGTGTGAAGGGCTGGGAGGATCAGGGGAATCTGATTCTGCGTATAGAGGATAACGGAATCGGCATGACTTCTGCCCAGCTCTCCATGTTCCAGTACATGGTCAATGAATCGGCGGAGCAGAATGCAGACGGCCAGGCAGAACAGGTTATTCACCAGGAACGGCGCGGGCTTGGCGTACGGAGTGTAGCTGATAGGATCCGGATTGAATACGGCGAGAGATATGGCATTTTCATCTGTGCCAGCCCCGGCGAGGGCACGATCATTCAATGCGTCATACCTAAATACGAGCAGGGGGAAGATCATTATGCTAAAAGTATTATTGGTTGACGATGAAGCCCCTATCCTTAACAATCTCAACAGAGTGCTGCCTTGGCAGGAGATGGGGATGGAAGTTGCAGGCATGGCCCGCAGCGGCATGGAGGCACTGAGGATTGCCGAGGAAGAGGCGCCGGATCTTGTACTCTGTGATATCCGCATGCCGATGATGGACGGACTGACGTTCATTGGCAAGCTGCGTGAAATGGGTCTGGAGAGCGAGGTGCTGCTGCTGAGCGGATATCAGGAATTCGATTACGCCAGAGAAGCCATCCGGCTTGGGGTGAAAGAATATATCTGCAAGCCGATTCATTACGGAGAGCTTGGCAACAAAGTGCGTGAAATCGGCACACAAATCCGCAATAGACAGTATAAGGACAAATTGTACAATAGCATCCCGTTGTTTCAGGAGCTGCCTGCCGCAGAGGATTCGGCCAAAAAAACACCGGACCAGCTGATGAATCTGGCGGCAAAAATTATTTCCGAGCGGCTGAGTTATGATCTCGGGATAGAGGAGGTTGCGGGCAGGATCGGTATCAGCAGCAGCTATTTCTGCCTGTTGTTCAAAAACCGTTTTGCGATGACCTTTGTGGAATATGTCACCCAGCAGCGGATAGAAGCAGCCAAATTCATGCTCTCCAGCACGGACAAGAGCATTACGGCGATCAGCTCGGGGGTAGGGTATCAGGAGCGGCGTTATTTTACTAAAGTGTTTCAGAAACAGACGGGAATGACGCCCAAAGAATACCGTGATCAGAAGAAACGCTCGGAGACGTAATAAAGCCTGTATTCCGGACAATTAAATGACAGGTCAACAGGACTGCTTACCGGAGAAGACGATTAACCTTACTGTTTAAGGGGAATCGTCTTTGTTGTTTGAAGAGCAGGGGCAAAAATGTTTACTGGAGATGCAGGCAATGGTATGATCTAGGTTCTGTGGTGTGTTTTTGTGTGCTGCTGGAAGTCTGATTATAAAGGTGTATGCTGGCTGCACTTCTTATCGAGTAACTGTAAGGTGAAGTAAAAAATGTATTTTCGAGTTACTTTTTATTTACACTGAATGAAACTTTTTGAGGTTGGATGCGTCTAATACTATGTTTTGTAAAATGGACGTGGCAAAACATTACCTGCCGGCTTTTGAGGAGGATTATGTTTTGCGGGGAATATAAGGATCAGAGAGATAAAATTACTGCCTTATAGACTACAAATGGGAGCAGAAGGAGTCATACCATGGATTTGAAAAAACTAACATTAGTCGCTGCATTGGCTGTATCGCAAGCTGCAGCAGCCGTTCCGGCTTTTGCCGTACCGGTAAATACCGCAGGGGTATCCAGCACTATTTACGCAGCAGAAGCTGCTCAGGTGTCTGAGGTAACGGTTCAGCCGGAGGCTACGGATCCGCTGCCAAGTGAAGTTCCAGCCGCAACGGTTATACCAACTGCAACTCCAATTCCTACGCCAACAACAGATCCGGCAGTAACTCCGGTTCCATCGGAAACAACGGTTCCCGCTGCGACTGAAGCGATTCCGACCCAGCCGGTAAACACTGTGACAGCCGTTTATGCAGCAACCTCCAATCAGCTTATACTGATGATGAACAGCAACAAAATGTACAAGAACGGCACGCCTTATCTGGCCAATCAGCCGATGGCCGTCAAAAACGGCGTATCCTACGTTTCCATTCGCGCTATGGTGGAGATGGTGGGCGTAAGTTACACCTATGATTACAAAACCAAAGAAGTCATTGTTACAAAAGGTACCAGTGTGATGCGCTTTAAAACGGACAGCAAAATTTATACAGTGAACGGCAGTCCAAAGACAATGAAGGGGCCGGCTTATCAATACAAAGGAACCTTTATGGTTCCGTTGACCTCTATAACTGCTGCTCTCAACATTCCATATACCGTTGATAACATAGGGAAGCGTGTTATTCTGACGCTGAACACCAAGCCTACAGCTACATTTAGTGTTCAGCCGACTGAAATTTATGCCGGCCAGACTTATATTACTTATAACACCACTAGTTCTTCTCCAAATGGAACACCCATTGTTGAGGAAATCTGGAGCGGTAATAAGCAGGATATGTATGATCAGCCGGGGTATTATACAGTAACTTATTCCGTCCGGGATGCAAACGGGGTGTTAAGTGACCCTTATTCTGTGACGATCAATGTGCTGCAGCCTAACCAGCCGCCGGTCGCTAACTTCACAACCAACAAAGAAGAGTACAAGATGGGTGAGCCGGTAACCATGACTGATCTAAGCTATGATCCGGAAAATGAAACACTGACCACTGAGTGGACAAATCGCGCTTTAGCATTCTTTAATCCCGGTCCGGTGTCGATTCAATTAAAAGTAACGGATAAGCACGGTCTGAGCAGCACATTTGAGAAAACCATTAATATTACCAGCGAACAATTATATACCCAGGATGAAGTAGCGAAGCTGTTCACTATACCGGGAGACATTATTTCTATGGACGGCGGAATGATTCCTGGATTGACTAATGTAGCTAATACTACTTCATCAGAGGATTATTTACTGATCCGCAGTAACAGTCCGGAGACTGTTAATTCGGAAGGTATATTGTACCGTGAAACCGCGGTCGGCAAGACACGCTTCCTTGTTCATCACATGAACAATATGTCTACGAGACAGAAGCTGTATGTTATCGCGACCAACAATAATCTGTACCCAACCACTATTACAACGCAATATTCCGGGATCGCCGGTCCGGTTACTTCCCCGGAATATACCGGTAAAATCTCGATCCAGAAATATTACACTTCTATGCTGACTAATGAAAAATACAGCTCCGTGACGCTACAGCCAGGCCAGAGCATGCCAATACTGACGGATATTAATAAAGTATCCATGAAGCCGGGTGAAGTACTGTCTCTTAGTGCTGATCTGTTCAGCGACCTCACGGTTCAATACAATGTGGTGATGGTCGAAGAAAGTAAGGATCCTGTGGCTCTGCTGCCAACACTGCCGATTCTGGACCGTGATGGCGTGCATAACCGCGGAACGTATCCGAATTCCACACGGATCATTAATGTGAGCGATGTGGTCGGAGCTACACAAGCTAAGCTGGTGCTTGGTGATAACAAGAACGACTTGAATCTGATTGGTATGGACCCTATGACCGGAACCACAGCGTCCAATGCCGGAAACTTCGGTGTGCTGTACAAAATCAGACTTGAACGTGTTGCACCAAACACCCTGATTACGTTTAACCCGCGCGGAGGCAATTATCTTGGCTCATTGATGGTGAATAATACCATTGTCAACCTGCCGAATAAAGGCAACCTGTCCAGCTCGGATATGAATGCTATAGTCTACCGCTCCGGCAATTATGAAGGTCCGGTAGATATCGTATTCTCCGTCGCCTCCGGAAGTAATCTTCCGGTTAACTTTGTCTTCACGCCGCTTCCGGCATTGAAGCAATAAGGGATTCATTGAGTATGTGTAATTCAAACCGGCTAAGGCTTCCTTGTGGAGCTTTGGCCGGTTTTTTTATATCTGCAGGTTAGCGGATGTACTATAATTACTCTTAACAGGTGAAATCCGCTGCGGCGCTTCATTGACGGAGCTTTTGTTTTGGGGCATTATAAAGAGAGTGCAACAACAATGACTTATGTTATGGGAGATGAGCGAATGCTGTCGACAGAACAAATACTGGAAGCAATGTCGGGGCAGGGTCTGCGAATCACCGATCAGCGCAAAACGCTTGCCAAATTATTCGGCGAGAATACGGGATATTTGTCGGCGAAGGATGTTTACGATCATATGGGGCGCAAGTACAGCGGACTTAGCTTCGATACGGTCTACCGCAACCTGCGTGTAATGGAGGAGCTCGGCGTGCTGGAGCAGGTGGTATTTGAAGAAGGCGTCAAATTCAAAGCCAGCTGCAGTCAGGACCACCATCATCATCATATGATATGCCTTCAATGCATGAAGACTTACCCGATCCATTTCTGCCCGATGAATTTAACGGATACCCCGGATCAGTTCCGGGTAGTCAAGCATAAATTTGAGGTGTTCGGTTACTGCAAGGAATGTGAAAGCAGCCGTGAAGAAGAGTCAGCCCTTGCGGCTCACGGCAAAGAAGGCCGCTGACATGGCTAGCCTGCGCAGAACGGTTCAGGCACCTATCCGGGTGTACCGCAAGTTCATCTCGCCGCTGAAGCCTGCGACCTGCCGGTTCTATCCGACATGCTCAGCATACGCGCTTGAGGCGATTGAAGTGCACGGTCCGGTGAAGGGCTCATGGCTCGCCGCAAAGCGGATTGCCAGATGCCATCCCTTCCATCCCGGAGGGCTGGACCCTGTACCACCGCGGGATGATCAGCCGCCAGGTGAGAGCTCTGCCCGCACGACTTGACAGGGCGGGTTATTTTTGGGTATATTTTGGAGAATAACAAGAATTCCGAGGAACGGATGAGTAGATCGGGTTGGCCATTACAGAGAGCCGGGAGCGCTGGGAACCGGTATGGTACACAGATTGAATATGGTCCGGGAGGAACTGTGTTCGAGCAGGAGCGGCTAATAAGCCGACTCTGGTAAGATAACAGCGTGTTCCAGCGTTAATGGACAGTTCCCTTACGGGGAACTGGCGAAGCCTGTGCTCTGTGAAGAGCCGGGGAACTTTGGGTGGTATCGCGTGAGTATACTCTCGCCCCATATAGGGGCGGGAGTTTTTTGCGTTAATTTGTGTTAAGAGATTTGCAATGACGAAAGGATGACCCATACCAATGAGCGAGAAGAAAACATTTTATCTAACGACCCCGATCTATTATCCAAGCGATAAGCTGCATATCGGGCATGCCTATTCGACGGTAGCTGGTGATGCGATGGCCCGTTACAAACGGCTGCGCGGCTATGAGGTCCGTTATCTGACCGGTACGGATGAGCATGGGCAGAAGATTGAAGAGAAGGCTGGCAAGGCCGGCAAGACGCCGCAGGAGTTTGTTGACGGGATTGTCGAGGGCATTAAGGAGCTGTGGCGCAAGCTGGATATCTCCAATGATGATTTCATCCGTACTACCGAGCCCCGTCATAAAAAAGTGGTGGCCGATATTTTTGACCGCCTACTGAAGCAGGGAGATATCTACAAAGGTGAATACGAAGGCTGGTACTGTATTTCGGACGAGACGTTCTATACCGAGACTCAGCTCGTGGATATTGAACGTGATGCGGACGGCAATATCACCGGAGGCAAAAGCCCGGACAGCGGCCATCCTGTTGAGCTGGTCAAGGAAGAAAGCTATTTCTTCCGGATGAGCAAATATGCTGACCGGCTGATCCAGTTCTATGAGGAGAATCCGGAGTTTATTTTGCCGGAATCGCGCAAGAACGAAATGATCAACAACTTTATCAAACCGGGCCTTGAGGATCTTGCGGTTTCGCGTACAACGTTTGACTGGGGCGTAAAGGTTAAAGGTGACGATAAGCATGTGGTCTATGTATGGATTGATGCGCTTACCAATTATATTACCGCCCTTGGTTATGGTTCCGAGGACCGCAGCTTGTATGACAAGTTCTGGCCTGCGGATGTGCACATCGTCGGCAAGGAAATTGTGCGCTTCCATACCATCTACTGGCCGATCATCCTGATGGCGCTGGGCGAGCCGCTGCCGAAGAAGGTTTTTGCCCACGGCTGGCTGCTGATGAAGGACGGCAAAATGTCCAAATCGAAAGGTAATGTCGTAGATCCGATAACGCTGATCGACCGCTATGGCCTAGATGCGCTGCGCTACTACTTGCTGCGTGAGGTTCCGTTCGGTTCGGACGGCACGTTTACACCGGAAAGCTTCGTAGACCGGATCAACTACGACCTCGCCAATGACCTCGGCAACCTGTTGAACCGCACCGGAGCTATGGTCGAGAAATACTTTGGCGGGGAGCTTCCGGCTTATGCAGGCCAGGTTACTGCATTTGACGGGGAACTGGAAGCGGCAGCTAACAGCACATATGTCAAGGTGGAAGAAGCCATGGAAAAGATGGAGTTCTCCGTGGCGCTTACAGCGATTGGAGCTTTTATCAGCCGTACAAATAAATATATCGACGAAACCCAGCCATGGGTGCTTGCCAAGGATGAGAGCAGAGCCGGCGAGCTGGGATCAGTAATGAGACATCTCGTAGAAGGACTGCGCACAGCCTCAATCCTGCTTCAGCCGTTCCTGACCGGTGCGCCGGCTAAAATCTGGGAGCAGCTTGGCATCCAGCCGGGCGAGCTGACTACTTGGGACAGCGGTAAAACCTTTGGCCTAATTCCAGCCGGAACCAAGCTGGCTAAGGGCGACCCAATCTTCCCGCGGCTTGACGTCGCTGTGGAAGTCGCCTACATCGCTGAAGCGATGGGCGCAGGCAAGCCGGCAGCCGCCGAGCCGGAAGCTGCACCAGCGACTGCGGCCCCGGCTTCCGCCGAAGCTGAGCCGGAGGAAGAGCACAAAGAAGAAATCGGCATCGACGATTTCGCCAAAGCCGAGCTGCGCGTCGCCCAGGTCATCGCAGCAGAGCCGGTTAAGAAGGCGGATAAGCTGCTGAAACTGCAGCTGGATCTGGGATACGAGCAGCGGCAGGTTGTTTCCGGGATTGCCAAGTTCTATACACCTGAAGAACTGGTAGGACGCAAAGTTATCTGCATCGTCAACCTGAAGCCGGTGAAGCTGCGCGGCGAGCTGTCGCAAGGCATGATTCTGGCCGCCTCCAAAGGCGATCAGCTGACCATCGCCACTGTTCCGGACAGCATGCCAAACGGAGCAATTGTTAAGTAAGGCTGAATCAATAGGATGACAAGAACGCCAGTATGCCGGGAACGGCTGCAGGCGTTCTTTTTCATCCTGCCGTAATGGAGAGTTCGGTGTTGACTTATCGTAACCATTACTATTATAATTCTCATAGTAAAATTTACGATTTAAGGAGTCGATAGTTATTATGTCTTTCAAAGATTTGCACCGAGGAATGCTGCTTACGCTTGCCCTGCCGGTTCTTCTGATGCTCGCAGCCTGCGGCACCAAAAGCAGCGGGAATATTGTCGAGGGTAAAGTAAACGTGGTCACAACTTTTTATCCCATATATGAATTTGCCGGTGAAATTGGCGGAGAAAATGTTAATGCGATCAATCTGCTGCCGGTTGGGGTGGAGCCCCATGACTGGACGCCGCGCAGCCAGGACATCATCAATACCTCCAAGGCACAACTGTTCCTGTACAATGGAGCAGGCCTTGAGGGATGGGTGCCGAATTTCCTGAAAAGTCTGGAAAGCGACAGTGAAACCAAGGCTGTTGAAGTCAGCCAGGGTGTGGATTATATTATGACTGACGAAGAAGATGAACATGATCACGGTGAAGCTGAAGATGCGGAGAATCATGCGGCGGAAGAGAGCACGGACAGCCTGCATACGGATCCCCATACGTGGGTAAGTCCGAAATCGGCGCTGATCATGGCGGAGAATATTAAAGAGAGTCTGATTGCTGTAGATCCTGAGCATAAAGAGGGCTATGAGGAGCGCTATAACAAGCTTGCTGAGCGACTGCAGGCTTTGGACACTAAATTCAAGACGGAGCTTGCCAAGATGCCGAATAATGAGATTGTCGTCTCCCATCAGGCTTTTGCTTATCTGGCACGCGACTATAGCCTGACCCAGCATGCCATTATGGGCTTGTCGCCGGATTCAGAGCCGCGCGGTCAGGATCTGGTGAACCTGGCTGCACTCGTGAAAGAGGAAGGAATCCGTTATATCTTTTTTGAAGAATTAGTCTCCGATAAGCTGGCCAAAACACTGGCAGGCGAAGCGGGTGTGGAGACGATGGTACTGAATCCGGTGGAGGGACTGACCGAGGCGCAGGAGAAGAACGGCGATAATTATTTCACTTTGATGGAGAAAAATTTGCAAAATCTGATTCTGGCTTTACAATAAAAAGGAAAGTATAAGGGAAAGGCGGTACAACACATGCAATCGGTATCCCTGGACTGCCATCAGCATATGATTGAAATACAGGATTTGTCCTTCTCCTACGGAGAGCAGAAGGTTATTTCCGGTCTGAATTACACGGTGAAGGAACGAGATTTTCTTGGCATTATCGGTTCAAATGGAGCCGGTAAAACCACACTGATGAAAATGATCGTCGGCCTGCTGCCCCCAACCGGCGGTGACATCAAGCTGTTCGGCCAGTCGGTGCGCAAATTTAAGGATTGGGAACGGATCGGCTATGTTCCGCAGAAAAATGCCTTCAATCCGCTGTTCCCGGCCACGGTCCGTGAAGTGGTGCTGTCCGGCCTTTACAATAATAAAAACCTGATCCGCCGGGTATCCAAAGCGCAGCACCGCCAGTGCGAGGACGCGCTGGAAGTGATGCGGATTCAGGATATCGCCGAGAAAAGAGTAGGCCAGCTGTCCGGCGGCCAGCAGCAGCGCGTATTCCTGGCCCGTGCGCTGATCAACCATCCGGATCTGCTCATTTTGGACGAGCCTACGGTAGGGATTGACGCGGAGACGCAGGCGGGATTTTTTGATCTCATCTTCCATATGCATGCCCACCATCACATGACCTTCCTAATGGTGTCGCATGACATTGACATGATCAAAAGCTATCTGGGCAATGAGCCGGTGCAGAGTAACGGCAAAATCAACTTTTACTGCCGCCACTCCCACGAAGCCCAGGATTGCGTGGTAGAGAACCTGCAGCACACGCTGACTTAAGATAGAAGTGTTGCGCAGAATGCCTGCGGACTAAGTGAGAAAAAGGTTATGAGCTAAGTGCGCTGCATGTATTAGTCTAGCTAAGTGGTTATTGGTGCTATAAGTACATTTAAGCTGGGTAAAGTATCTGTGGTATGTGCGCTATATGTGTTGAGTATGCTGAACGTGCTGAGAATAACTGTATTTTCTGCAATTAAAACTAACTAATCAGCTCTTAAGCAACCTCTAATTGCAATTTGTACACTTATATTTTCGGAAATTACCCAAACAGTGTTTTTCTCCAGAAATAGCTGTATGGAATGCAGTTATTCTGCTATAACTCAGGTTTCCGCCGTATTTAATTGTACGAAATACAATTAAACCTACGCAGGTGCAGCTGGGTAATCTTCTGTTTGCAGCGATCAATGTCCCACGCTTCATGGGAGCTGACCCGGAGAAGCGATTACGTGCATTAACCGAAATTTTAAGTAGATGTTCTAAAGCTAAGCGTGTCCCGCAAGGGACGAAAGCGATCCTTCCCCGCAGTATCTAGTTACCTGTATGCGATCCTCCTACGCCAGTTGCACTTAAGCGGGTGTCCAGAGGGCAGAGCCCTTGGGGCCCTCCCTTGGAAGGGAGGGTTTGGGAGGGATCGAAAATCTTTTCCTAAAAGGTTTGAAATGTTTAATTGTAATTGAATTTCAGAGGAGATATCATCTTGGAAATCCTATTCAGTGACTTTTTTCAGCGGGCGCTTGCGGGCGGGCTGATGATCGGTATCACGGCGCCGCTTATAGGCGTTTTTCTTGTCTTAAGACGTTTGTCCATGATCGGAGATACGCTGGCACATGTAACCATTGCCGGGGTGGCGCTGGGCTTTCTGACCGGCTTTTATCCGCTTGGGGCTGGTCTGATCTTTGCAGTGATGGCTTCTTTTGCCATTGAAAAGCTGCGGAAAGCTTACAAAAGCTACGCCGAGCTGTCGATTGCCATTATTATGTCAGGCGGTGTGGCGCTTGCCTCGCTGTTCTTCACCTTGGGCAAAGGGTATAATGCAGATGTGATGAGCTATCTGTTCGGAAGTATCTATACGCTCGACAATACAGATCTGGTTGTAGTAGGTATTGTGACCATTGCAGTAGTTGTTGTCGTTACGATGTTCTTTAAAGAATTTTTCCTGCTCAGCTTTGAGGAGGATGCGGCGAGTGTCAGCGGGCTGCCTGTAAAGGTGCTCAATATGCTGATTACAGTACTGACGGCACTAGTCATCAGCACAGCAATCAAAATTGTCGGTTCACTGCTCGTGTCGGCGCTGCTGACCATTCCGGTGGCTATTAGCCTGCTGCTGTCACGCAGCTTTAAGTCATCGGTGGTGCTGTCTGTAATTATCGCGGAGATCGCCGTAGTCGGTGGTTTGGTAGTGGCTGGTGTATGGAATCTCGCTCCCGGAGCGACAATCGTCCTCCTGCTCATTGCACTGCTGACCCTGACCTTGATCGGCAAAAAGGGACTGCCTGCCTAATGGCACAAGTACCTGAGGTAACTGCATTACATAAAGTCCTATATAGATTGAACTTGAAACTTAACAAATAGGGAAAAGTGGCGGAGGGGGATTTTGGAACTGGAGGAGCGGTAGCGTCCGCCTGAAAGCTTTCCGCAGGAAAGCTCGCTTCGGAAGCATATGCTGTCTGTGGATTTCCACCGCGAACAGCGGTACAAATCAAGAAATCTGCA
>NZ_LN831198.1:3695836-3702465 GCF_001368795.1 Paenibacillus ihuae | reverse complement strand
CACCGCGAACAGCGGTACAAATCAAGAAATCTGCAGACAACAGCGGCCGGAAGTCCAAATATTCTCTGTAGCCACGGCTAATCCCCAAGGTGGAAAAATCACAAGTTTAATTTATATAGTAACCAATCTTTAGCGAAGTGACCCCGAATCCGGAAGGAGAGCTGCCGCTTTGTCCAATCTGAATGCAGGAATCGCTTTTGCCGCCGGAGTGGCGTCGTTTATCTCCCCATGCTGCCTGCCGCTCTATCCTTCGTATTTATCTTATATTACCGGATTGTCGGTCCAGCAGCTAAAAAACGGCAGCAACAGCAAAGAGGTCCGTTTCCGGACCCTCTCGCATACGCTGGCCTTTATCTTGGGTTTTTCTGCAGTGTTTTATACGCTCGGCTTCGGTGCCGGGCTGTTCGGGCAATTTTTCAACGGCCAGCGGGATTTAATCCGCCAGCTGTCAGCGATTCTGATCATCGTCATGGGTTTATTCCTGCTCGGTATATTCCAGCCGCATTTTCTGCTGCGCGAGCGTAAGATGGAACTCAAATGGAAGCCGGCGGGGTATGCCGGTTCCTTCATATTCGGCATCGGATTCTCCGCGGGCTGGTCACCGTGCATCGGGCCGATTCTGACTGCGATCATCGCGCTCTCCGCCAGTGATCCAAGCACATGGTTTGCCATGATCACAGCCTACAGCATCGGGTTTGCGCTGCCGTTTTTTGCACTGGCCTTCTTCCTTGGGGGTGCGAGACGCATTCTTAAATATTCTAACGCCTTGATGAAGGTCGGCGGTGCGCTGATGATCTTTATGGGCTTACTGCTGTTCACGGATCAAATGTTCAGGATTACGATCTGGCTGCAGGGAGTGACGCCGGACTGGATGATTTTTTAGCAGCAAGTTGTAGTAGGCGGTTATTAGGTGAAATAATCAATGCCTGCTTCCGGAAAATGTTCAAAAATCCGCTCTGTGATAAATTCACGCAGGGCGGTTTGTTGTTCGTCGGGATAGACATATTTATTCTGTCCCCAGCGGCCCCATTTCTTTTTGCGCTTCTCGATGTCCATCTCCAGCTTGGATTTCGGGTAACGTTTCTCGATGACGGCCTTGGCGGTCTTGGTGAACCGGTGCTGAATCATCTCAAAGGTCAGGCCTTTACCGGCGCCCGGCGGCAATGTCTCTGCCAGCTTGGACAGCAGTTCCCCGTAGCCCTCCTTCCAGCCATCATGCCAGATAATCGGCGCGATAATGAAGCCGAGCGGATATCCGGCATGGGCAACCTTTCCGGCGGCCTCAATCCGTTCTTCGAAGCGGGAAGTGGCAGGTTCAAAGTTTTTGATTACATAATCGGCATTGATGCTGAAGCGGATCCGCGTATGACCATTGTGCTTAAGCTTCAGCAGCGGGTCCACATGCTGGTATTTGGTAACGAAGCGCAGCCGTCCTAGCGGCTCAGCGGCCATGAAAGTGATCAGCTCCGCCAGCGAACCGGTAATATGCTCAAGCCCCAGGGGATCAGAGGTACATGCGGCTTCAAATGTAGTGATCTCGGGAGCACGTCCATCAATATATTTTTTGGCAGCGTCCAGGATATCGCACGTATTTACATATACTCTTATATAAGGCTTGGCACCAAGTGTGGTCTGCAGGTAACAATAATGGCAGTGGCCCATGCAGCCGGTGGCAATCGGTATCGCGTAATCGGCCGAAGGCTTGGACTGGTCAAAAGCCAGCGTTTTACGAAGACCCACCACAAGTGTCCGTTTGGCGATTTTATATTGCTCCACCTCGGTTTCGCCGGGCAGATTCGTAATCCGGTTATGCGACGTGGTCATCCGGTAGGGGATATTACGGGCTTTGACCCATTCCATGATCTGCTCCCCTTTGGGGTAATTCAGCGCATCCGGCTCAAAAAAAACAAGCTCAGGGATGAACAAACCGGTGGGTTTTCGTTGTCTTTTTGCGGCAGGGCGTTCAGGTGCTACGATCGTCATGAATTCACACTCCTTCGGATGATCATACCGTTAGTGTGCCTTTATCCGGGTCGCTGAAATCATGGTAAACATCGCTAACGGGGGCGGATCAGCACCGGAGGACTTGCCAAGGAGCGGCAGAAACATGTATCATTATTAGAGCAAGGTTGGCCCCCGTGCCATGCTCATTATAGAAAAGAGGTAAACTTGAATGCCAACACCCAGCATGGAGGATTATTTGGAGCGCATATATAAGCTCATCGATGAGAAGGGTTATGCGCGGGTCTCGGATATTGCCGAGGGATTGGAAGTACACCCCTCATCTGTGACCAAGATGATCCAAAAACTGGATAAGGACGAATATCTCATCTATGAGAAATATCGTGGGCTTGTCCTAACGAGCAAAGGTAAAAAAGTGGGGAAACGGCTTGTTGACCGTCATCAGCTGCTGGAGGAGTTTCTTGGCCTGATCGGAGTGCAGCAGGAGCATATTTATAAGGATGTCGAAGGCATTGAGCATCATTTGAGCTGGGATTCCATTACGCGGATTGAAACGCTGGTGGAGTATTTCCGCCGCGATGAAGAACGTGTAAAGACCTTATACGATATCCACCATGAACTGGTCAGCGATTCATAAAGAAGACTGTTTCTGTATCGTTTACCGCAACCTTTCCAGTTTTTTTACGTCAAAACGGATAACGTCCTTTAATGAAGTATAAGAAAATATAGACTTTTCGTTATACTTTTTCTTGTATTTCTGCAGAAAAACAGTTTCTGCCCTGACTCCGTTTTTAAAGAAACGGCCGTCTCCCTTATTCAAGGACGAGAAGGCCGTTTCTTTTTTTTGGTAAATCCATATTAATTTTTACAACTGGGAGGAATTATGAATTACCGTAAATGGATTTTGGGAGTATTGGTGTTAATGTTATGCCTGCCGGTGTGGTCAACAGATGCACGGGCGGCAGCGGTGCAGATTACAATTGAACTCGATGGAGAGACGCTGAGTACGGACGTGCCCCCGTACATTACAGTCTCTAATGTAACCATGGTACCGGTCGGCGTAGTCAGCAAAGGGCTCGGGGCAGGGGTAGAGTGGAATCAGACGAGCAAGACAGTGACGATCAGCAAGGGGGATACCGTGCTGAAGCTGACCAGCGGCAAGAAGACGGCTCTGGTTAATGATGCTTCTGTCAGCCTGGATACCTCCGTGCAAATCAAGCAGGGGCGGGTAATGGTGCCGCTGCGGTTTGTGAGCGAACAGCTTGGGCTGCAGGTGGTCTGGAATCAGGCGGCCAAGCATATCGCACTGTATTCAAATGCCGAGATCAGTAATCCAGCCGCTCCTACGGTTCCAGCTGTACCAACGGTACCCGCACCGACAGTACCTGCGCCAACAGTGCCTTCCGTGCCGTCCATCCCGGGTGTGAAGACGGGGAAGGAGATGAAGGGGGTATGGGTCTCCACCGTATTCAATCTGGACTGGCCGCAGGCAGCCTCGGCTAATAATGCTGCGAAGCAGAAGCAGGAATTCGATACGCTGCTGAACAAGCTCCAGGCGACAGGATTCAATGCTGTTTTTGTACAGGTCCGACCGTCGGGTGACAGCCTCTACGCCTCACAGCTGGTTCCCTGGTCCAAGGTGCTGACGGGAACGCAGGGAAAGACACCCGGCTATGATCCGCTGGAGTACATGGTTAGCGCGGCGCATCAGCGGGGCATGCAGATTCATGCCTGGTTCAACCCGTTCCGGGCAACAACGGACACCGGTGCGGCAACACTTGCCGGACTGGCCGCGAATCATGTGACTAAGCTTCATCCGGAATGGATCGTCCAAACAGACAGCAAACTGTACATAAATCCCGGCATCCCGGAAGCGCGCCAGCACATTATTGATTCCGTGATGGAGGTTGTCCGCGGCTACGACATTGATGGTATACATTTAGATGACTATTTCTACCCTTCCGGTGTTGCCTTTGCAGATGATGATGCGTTCAAATCGTATAATTCTAAAGCCATCGTGAGCAAGGCGGATTGGCGGCGGGACAATATTAACGAATTTATCCGCCAGCTGGGCCAGGAGATTCACACCGCAAAGCCTGCCCTCTCCTATGGAGTCAGTCCGTTCGGTGTCTGGCGCAACAAGAAAGTTGACAGTTCGGGATCGGATACCACTTCTGGCGTTTCCGCTTATGACAACATGTATGCGGATACCCGCACCTGGATTCAGAACGGCTGGATTGACTATATTGCTCCGCAAATCTACTGGAGTCTATCCTTCACTGCCGCCCGTTACGACAAGCTGGTGGACTGGTGGGTGAATGAAGTTAAGGGAACAGATGTTAAGCTCTACATCGGCCAGGCAGCCTACAAAGTAGGCGACACCAAACAGAGTGCAGAGTGGCAGAGCGGCGAACAGATCATCAACCAGCTGAAATATAATGAGAATTACGATGAAGTTGCAGGCAGTATTATGTTTCGGGCTAACGATATTGTCGTCCGTGATCCGTATGGGCTATCAAGCTTATTGGCCTTTTATTTTAAATCCTAAGAAGTCATTAAAGCTCCCCCGTGCTCATAGATAAGCAATAGATCTATGGAACGGGGGATTGTCGTGTATGGAGATTAACGCAGTATTTGAAGGCGGAGGTGTAAAGGGAGTAGCGCTTGCCGGAGCAGTTGAAGCTACAGAACGGGCAGGGGGGATCTTCAAAAGAGTGGCCGGAACCTCTTCCGGCTCCATCATCGCATCTCTCCTGGCCGCAGGTTATGACGGGGAAACGATGAGCCGTATAATTAGGCAGACCTCATTCACTTCATTTTTAAAGCGGGGAATGCTGTACAATACTGCTATTGTTGGTCCTGCACTGCATGTAATGATTAAGAAGGGGCTGTATTCCGGCGAGGCTCTGGAGGCGTGGATCCGGGGTATTTTACGGGATAAAGGCATTGTTACTTTCAGCGATCTGCCGCGAGGCAAGCTGTCGATCATTGCTTCGGATATCACGAATGGACGAATTATTGTGCTGCCCGACGATCTGGAGGATTACGGGATATCTCCGGCTGGATTTGAGGTCGCAAAGGCGGTACGGATGAGTTGCAGTATCCCGTATTTCTTCGATCCGGTGATGCTGCGTTTAAGCGGTCAGGCGGCGCAGGGTAAAACCTTTATGGAACAGTTTATTTATGTAGTGGACGGCGGCTTGCTAAGTAATTTTCCGCTATGGCTGTTCGATGAGAAGGAGGGCTTTATAAGCCCGGAACGCAGGACACCTACGATAGGCTACCAGCTGATCGGGAAGACGGAGCCGCAGGCGCACCGGATTACCGGTCCGTTCAGCATGCTGCAGGCGATGGTGGGTACGATGCTCTCTGCCCATGATGAACGTTATATTGAGAAAGAGAAGTTCGTGCGTACCGTCAAAATCCCAACCCTTGGCGTATCCACGACGCAATTTCATATCTCTCCAGAGCAGAGTGACGAACTGTATACAGCAGGAATGAAGGCAGGGGAAGAGTTTTTCAGACATTGGCGTCCGAACAAGAACAAGCTTTTTAAACATTAGAATGCTGGCTGTAATCAAAAAAAAGCATCCCGTATGATTGCTGACGCAACATCGGGATGCTTTTTAGCTGTAAGTTATACGTAAACAAGCAGCGGTTAATGATATTTGGGAAGATGTTCATCGTTCTTTCCCTTGCTGCCTTCAATCACCTGGAACGGGTACGTTTTGCGTTTGCCGGGAGCGGCTTGAGTCTTGCGGACTCCTGCAACTTTGGCCATAGTTTTCTGGGACGGCTTTACTTTGGGTCTTGAGCCGCCTGGACCATTCGGCTTCTTCTGAGTTAACCGGTAAGCATAAATCAGAAGGGCAAATAGCAGCAAAGTAGGAAGCAGCGTCCAAAACAGCCAGCCTAGGCCATAATCCATGATTCCCGTAACCAATCCAAGTACAGCGAGCGAAACTGCAATCCAAAAAATCAAAGCATGCCTGATCATAGGCCACTCATCCTTTCGCAGGATCCAATATGCCGCCTGACACACTTTCCTCCGCATATCCTTTTGCTTCAATTGCGGCGTCAAGCTCCCGCATCCGGTTGAACGAAGCGATGGATACTTCCACCATATCGTCTTTAGGTTCCTTCGTCGTAAGCAGCTGGAGCCACAGTCCCGGATAACCCAAATATTTCAGTCCCGGAATATCCCGTACGGCGTTGGTTCCTTTCAGAACCTCAAACGAAACACCGATGACAACCGGCAGGAGAATAATTCGTTGAAGAATGCGCTCCGTAAGGTTGCTCCAAGGGACAACAGAGTAGATTACCACGCCGAGTATGATGGTCAGCATCATAAAGCTGCTGCCGCAGCGGTAATGCAGACGGCTATATTTCTGTACGTTCTCAACAGTTAATTCTTCGCCGGCTTCAAAGGCGCTGATCACCTTGTGCTCGGCTCCGTGATACTGGAACAGCCGTTTGATCACAGGGGTCTGTGAAATGGCTGTCAGGTAGACTAACAGCAGAATCAGTTTAATGCCGCCCTCTACGAGGTTGTGCAGAATGTAGTTATCAAATGCATCTTTGAAAAGAAAATTTTCTACGAAAACCGGTACCAGCGTGAAAATGAGCTTACCGAACAGAAAAGACAATATCCCCATAACGGCGACACC
>NZ_LN831198.1:3694138-3695750 GCF_001368795.1 Paenibacillus ihuae | reverse complement strand
CCTTCTTCTTAGTATTTTCCTTCTGCTTCGCCAGCTCTTCCGGCTCTGTCTCATCCTCGGCATAGGATTCAGCCGAATAATTCAGGTGCTTGGAGCCTTTGGCGCTGGAATCTATAATACTGACAATGCCGCGAAGCAGAGGAATCCTGCGCAGTTTGACGACCCAGCTCTTATCGCTCTTCGGCACCTCCAAAAATGTGATTTCCTGATTCTTCCGCCGTACGGCTGTTACGTTGATATGCTTGCCGCCGAACATGACGCCTTCGATAACGGCTTGGCCGCCGTAACTGGGAGTTTCCTGGGACAACCAATTCACCTTCCCGCATATTAATATGATTTATATAATCCATTGTAACTAATTTATGCTTACATTGCTAGTTGGATTGCCTTTTCCTGCGCATACTAGCATATAGAGATCTGAGAAGCACACCGCATACCATCTACCTGAAAGTGAGGCAATAAAATGAATAAAGCAGGCAAGCAAGCATCAGAACATACAAACAAATTGTATTTTGCGATTGAACTGGGTATATTTGCCGGAATCATCTGGGGAGGCATACGCTGGCTGATGTATACACTGCACTTTACGAAGGTGATCCCTGGCTTTTTGGCGGAGCCTTTTTTTAAGCATGAATTCTTAATCAAACCTGCCGGTTACCTGCTCGGGTATTTGTTTTTTATCGCGTTTTCCGTAATTGCATCACTAATCTATGTGCTGATCTTCCGCAAGCTGAAAGGCCCATGGCCGGGCATGATTTACGGCATCCTCTGGTGGGCGGGGATCTTCATTGCGGGCTCATGGATGTTCCTGATACAGCCCATGTTCAAGCTGCCCTGGAACTCTGTCGTCAGTGAGTTTTGCATCTTTTTACTCTGGGGATTATTCATCGGTTACACGGCGGCAATTGAATACACTGATGAACGAAAACGTGAACAGCGGACAAAGCTTGCCTGAACGCCCGAAAAAACTTCTCAAGGGCATGACCCTATGTTAAAATACAATGTGGCTATTTCGAGAGGAGAATGAAAATGGGCAACAAGCGCGTCTCCAAGCTGCGTAAGGTTTTGCAGGAACAGGGATTGGATGCGATGTTAATTACCAGCGGCATTAACCGCCGTTATTTGAGCGGATTCACCGGCTCCTCCGGTTACGTGCTGGTCACTGGTGATGAGAGTTATCTGTTGACTGACTTCCGGTACCGGACACAGGCGGCAGAACAGGTAGCAGGGTTAAAGGTTGTTGAGCATGGTCCGAAATTCATTGACACTGTGCGTGAACTGCTTCCGCAGGGCGGCTCTGTCCGTGTCGGATTTGAACATGATGACGTTACCTTCAGCGCATATACGGCTTATGCTGCAGCTCTGCAGCCGGCAGTGCTGGTTCCGGTATCCAAGGCTGTTGAGAATCTGCGCATGTTCAAGGACGGGGACGAGCTGGCTGTAATGCAGCGGGCAGCGGATCTGGCGGATGCGACCTTCAGTCATATTCTGAATGTGATCAAGCCCGGCATGACCGAGCGTGATGTTGATCTGGAAATGGAATTCTACATGCGCACCCACGGCGCAACCTCTTTATCGTTTGATACGATCGTCGCTTCAGGCGAGCGTTCCG
>NZ_LN831198.1:3687841-3693979 GCF_001368795.1 Paenibacillus ihuae | reverse complement strand
CGTCGCTTCAGGCGAGCGTTCCGCCATGCCGCATGGTGTGGCCAGCAGCAAGGTGATCCAGAACAACGAATTCGTTACTTTCGATTTCGGGGCGCTGCTTGACGGTTACTGCTCAGATGTAACCCGCACCATCGCGCTGGGGACTCCCGATCCGAAGCTGAAGGAAATCTATGATGTCGTGCTTGAAGCGCAGCTGCACACGCTGGCGAATATCAAGCCGGGCATGACCGGACGGGAAGCTGATGCTTTGGCACGCGACATTATCACCCGTTACGGTTATGGAGAGTATTTCGGCCACAGCACGGGGCACGGTCTGGGCATGGAGGTTCATGAATGGCCGCGGTTGTCCAAGCTTGCCGATGAGATTCTGGCGCCGGGGATGGTCGTTACCGTGGAACCGGGAATCTATCTGTCAGGTCTTGGCGGCGTGCGGATTGAAGACGATATTGTGATCACCGAGAGCGGCATTACGCTGCTGACGCATTCGTCCAAGGATTATCTGGTACTGTAATTCTGCTTCATCATGTTAATTAATAATCCAGGAGGGATTTTTAGTGATTTCAGTTAATGATTTTAAAACAGGTTTGACCGTAGAGGTGGACGGCGATATTTTTACCGTTCTTGATTTCCAGCACGTAAAGCCGGGTAAAGGTGCGGCGTTTGTCCGCTCCAAGCTGAAAAACCTGCGCAACGGCAACACCGTTGAGCGCACATTCCGTGCCGGTGAAACTATCGGCCGCGCAATTATCGAAAACCGCGGTGTGCAGTACCTGTATGCCAGCGGTGCCGAGCATGTTTTCATGGACAATGAAACTTATGACCAGTTTGAACTGAGTGCCAAGCAGCTCGAATGGGAGCTTAACTTCCTGAGAGAGAATATGACGGTTAATATCGTCAGCTACCAGGGCGAAATCCTCGGAATCAACCTGCCTACAAGTGTTGAGCTGAAGGTTACTGAAACAGAACCGGGCGTTAAGGGCAACACCGCTCAAGGCGCAACTAAAGCAGCTACTCTTGAGACTGGTCACACTGTACAAGTTCCGCTGTTCATTAATGAGGGAGATGTTCTCCTGATCGATACCCGCGAAGGTAAATACATTTCACGCGCATAGGACTTGTCCGGCATTAGCCAAAGTTCGCTTTTAAGAAGGCCTCCCCGCATAGCGGTGGAGGTTTTTTTGTGAAACCATTAACGCTTGATATGAATTTCGTATTATACTGGGTTAAAGCGTTAAACCAAATATAAGCTTCATAGAGCGAAATAGGGAGTGAATGGGACTTTGTCACTTTATGTCATGAAATTCGGAGGCAGCTCCGTCGGCGACATTGAACGTATGAAACGGGTCGCTAAGCGCATCGCAGACAAGCAGGATGAAGGTCACCGCTGCGTTGTGGTGGTATCCGCTATGGGGGATACTACGGATGATTTGATCGATCAGGCCAAACAGCTGAATCAGCAGCCGCCTGCGCGCGAAATGGATATGCTGATGACGACCGGGGAACAAATTTCAGTTGCTCTCCTGTCCATTGCGTTGCACGGGATGGGCAGGAATGCCGTATCTTATACAGGCTGGCAGGCAGGCTTCCGCACCGATGAGACCCATGGACGGGCCCGGATCAACGAAATTGTGCCGCGGCGTGTTCTGGAGTCCCTGGAACGTGAACAGATCGTCATTGTAGCCGGATTCCAGGGGATGACGCTGGACGGCGAGATTACAACCCTGGGCCGCGGAGGTTCAGATACTACAGCTGTAGCGCTGGCTGCCGCGATCAAAGCAGATGTCTGCGAGATCTATACGGATGTCGACGGAATCTATTCAACGGACCCGCGTATTGTGAAGACGGCGCGTAAGCTGAAGGAAATTTCCTATGACGAGATGCTGGAGCTGGCCAATCTGGGCGCTGCGGTACTCCATCCCCGTGCCGTTGAATATGCCAAAAGATATCAAGTGAAGCTGGTCGTCAGATCAAGCTTTAACCATAATGAAGGTACTGTTGTGAAGGAGGAAGCAAGCATGGAGCAGGGAGTTGTAGTTAGTGGTATTGCGTATGACAAGAATGTGGCGCGGATCAGTATTCTTGGGGTACCGGATGTTCCGGGCGTACTGGCCCAGGTGTTCGGCAAGCTGGCTGCTGAAGCCGTTGACGTCGATATTATCGTGCAGAGCGGTGTCCAGAACGGGGAAGCGGACTTCTCCTTTACACTTGCGCTGAGCGAGCTTGAGCGGGCCAAGGGAATCATCGAAGGGCTGCACAGCGAACTGCCTTACCGCGAAGTGACCTCTGAGGACAATCTGGTTAAAGTATCGATCGTCGGTGCAGGCATGGTCAGCCACCCGGGGGTTGCCGCACAGATGTTCGAAGTGATCTCCGGCGAAGGGGTTAGCATCAAGATGGTCAGTACCTCTGAAATCAAGGTGTCCTGCGTCATTGAATCGGGTAACCTGCCTACGATCATCCAAGCGCTTCACACCGCCTACAATTTGGATACAGAAGAGCAGGCCTTCGTTGGTGGTCCTAAGGACCGCCGCTAGGCCGCTGCTGCACAAGCAAAGGGATGTTTCTTCAGCCGGAGGGCTGGAGGGACATCCCTTTTAAAATGCGGATAACTCTAATAGAAAAGTAGGTTGCGGGGCGAAAGAGAGGGAAAAGTCCCGTACTTTACTGCGGAAAGAGCAATGGATAGAAGTGAGGTAGTGATTTTTTATTGAAGAAAGAACCTGTCCCCGTCAAATGCTGGCCGGATAGCAGGTTCTTTTGTTTGTCTATTTTACTTGAGCTAACCCAGCCGTCTGAATCTGCCTACGATCTCCACCGTCTCCAGCACGTTGACGAAGGATTTGGGATCTGTCTCCAGGATCGTCTTGCGCAGCTCAGCCAGCTCATAGCGTGTCGTTACCGTCATCAGCATCGTGTTGCCCTCATGGCTGTAGCCGCCCTCCGCATTGACAACGGTGACGCCGTGCGGAAGCAGGGTCAGGCGGTCCAGCATTTTTTCCCGTTCCTTCGTTACAATGAAGCAGGTCAGTTTAATATGGCGGATATGAATCATATCCACAACCCTGCTTTTGACGAAGATACAGAGCATCGCATACAGGGCGGAGTCCCAGCTCTTAAAGAAGCCGAGGCTAAGAATAACCAGACCGTCCATCACAAACAGCACAGTCCCCATTGGAATATCGCGTTTGCGGGTAATAATTGAGCCTAAAATATCAAATCCTCCGGAAGATCCTCCCGCACGAAGCGAGAACCCTACCCCGCCGGCAATGATCACTCCGCCAAAAATACTGGCCAGAATCGGATCCTTGGTCAGTTTAATCACCGGAATTACAGTCAGGAACCAGGTGGTGGAAACGACTGACAGCATGCTCAGACAAATATATTTTTTACCTACGGCCATAAAGCCCCAGATCAGAATTGGAAGATTAATTGCAAAATAATACAGGGAGATAAACTTCGGATTTGTCAGATAGCCGATGATGGAAGCCGTCCCCGCCACCCCGCCGCTTAGCAGCTGATGCGGAATAAGGAACAGCCGGAGCCCGCTCGCCACCAGAAAGGCTGAAAAGATAATGATAGCCACATCTTTTACCTGCTTGGCCACAGTGCTTGATACGAGCGGTACTACGAGATTACGAACTTGCATGATAAAAAATCCCCTCTTTTAAGTTGTCTTTAATCAGATGCAGGAAAGCCGTGAAGCTGAAAATATAAGGATGTCTTAGTCTAACCCACCGCATGCACTTCTATTTTCCATTAGGCCTAAACTCTAAATAACAAATTTATTTTATCACACTGATGATATTTTTTTATGAATTCTTTCACTATGATTTCTTTCACATTCCGCTTCGCGTGCCCTGCCCATTTTCGGTTGTCTAAAGTGGGAGGCTTCCGCATATCCATGGAATACAGCTTGTTTTAAAACAGCTAAAGAATAGTTCTAGCAATAGATTTGGAAAAAGGAGTGGAGCGGATTGGACAAGTATGTAAGCTGGATGGCGGTGCTTAGGCTGCTCTCCGGCAGTGTGGAAATAACGGCTGCCCTAATTATGCTGAAGCTGAATCAGGTAGATAAGGCGCTGGCGGTTAATTCCGGGCTGGCCCTGGTTGGGCCGACCATACTGATTCTGACAACGGCTGTCGGCCTTTCTGGGATGGCTCAAGACCTGTCATGGGGCAAGCTGGGCTGGATTGGCTGCGGAGTAGCCTTTCTCTTAATCGGTATTTTAAAAAAATGATAGATGATAGTCATAAAGCACAGGTACAAGCATAAATATGGAATAAAGCTATAAAAGTAGAGGACAACTTGGGGGTACTCTGTATGGCAAATGACTGGCTTTTATTATTTCCTGAAAAAGTAAGGGTTCTGCTGAACGGACTCCCGGTCCCGCTGCTCGCAAAAGTAGAAGAAATCAGGGTGCGAGAAGGGCGTCCGCTGGAGATCAACTATTCCGGCCACTATCATTTCCTTACCGGGAGCGGCAGCCTGACGCAAAATCCTGGCGAAGCGTACAAGCCAAGCCGTGAGGACACGCACCGGCTGCTCGACCTGATCAGCAATCATTCACTGTATACGATGGAAGAAGAGCTGCGCAAAGGCTTCATCACCATTCCGGGAGGGCACCGGATCGGCCTTTCAGGCCGGACAGTGCTCAGCGGCGGCGGTGTGGAGCATCTGCGGGACATCACCGGATTCAATGTCCGGATCGCCCGAGAGATTCCGGGCATCGCCGACAGCGTGCTGCCGTACTTGCTGGAGCGGGGACGGCAGCGGATCATGCATACGCTGATCCTCTCGCCGCCGCAGCACGGCAAGACTACGCTGCTCCGGGACCTTGCCAGGCAGATTTCGGCGGGGAGCCGGGAAGGCCGTGAGGGCAGCCGGGCGGGCCTGAAGGTCGGCATCGTCGATGAGCGCTCGGAGATCGCCGGCAGCCGCCGCGGCATTCCCGCCTTTGACGTCGGGCCGCGCACGGACATCCTCGACGGCTGTCCTAAAGCGGAAGGCATGATGATGATGATCCGCTCTCTCTCGCCGGATGTGCTGATTGCCGATGAGATCGGGCGGCTGGAGGATGCTGAAGCCGTCACTGAAGCGCTGCATGCCGGCATCTCGGTGGTGGCCTCGGCCCATGGCAAGGAAGTGGCCGAGCTGGCCCGCCGTCCCGGCCTTGGCGGACTACTCGAGCACAGGATGTTCGAGCGGTACGTCATTCTGCACCGCACAGAGGCGGGACTTACCTTCCGCATTCTGGACGGGCAGAAGCGGGCGATGCTGCTGATCTCGCCGGAGGAGCGACTGGGCGGTGAGCGCCATGCTTAAGCTTCTCGGAGCTGTGCTGATCGTGCTGGCCGGCACATTGGCCGGGTTCAAGCGGGCTGCCCAGTATGCAGACAGGCCAAGGAACATTAGAGCCCTCATCGCCGCCCTGCAGCGGCTGGAGACCGAAATTCTGTACGGGTACACCCCGCTGCCGGAGGCTCTGCACCGGATCGGGCAGCAGTCGAAAGAGCCGCTGCGGGCCTTTTTTACCGCAGCTGCGGATGAGATGAGCCCGCCGCAGAACCGCAGTGCTGAGGAGGCCATTCAGCGGGCGATGGAGTTTCACTTCAAATCCGCCGCTCTGAAGGGGACGGAGAAGGAAATTATCCGGCAGCTGAGCTGCACCCTGGGCACAAGCGACAGATCGAATCAGAGCACGCATATTGCGCTGGCTCTGCAGCAATTGAAGCAGGAGGAGACAGTAGCCAGAGAAGATCAGGGCAAATATGAAAAAATGAGCAAAAGCCTGGGTCTGCTGCTTGGAGCATTGATCGTCATTTTGATCTTTTAGCGAGGTGCCAGGAATGAATATTGAAGTCAACGCGATCTTTCAAATCGCCGGCATCGGCATCATCATCGCCATGATTCACACGGTGCTTAAGCAGATGGGGAAAGAGGATATCGCCCACTGGGTGACTATTGTCGGGTTTATCATCGTGCTGTTTATGGTGATCCGCATGCTGGACGGACTGCTTCAGGAAATTAAAACGATTTTTCTTTTTCAATAGGCAGGCGATATGGAAATTATTCAAGTAGTGGGAATAGGACTCTTGTCGACGGTGCTGATCCTTGTGCTGAAGGAACAAAGGCCGATG
>NZ_LN831198.1:3677247-3687807 GCF_001368795.1 Paenibacillus ihuae | reverse complement strand
AACAAAAGCCGATGTTCGCCTTTCTGCTGACTACAGCGGCAGGCATACTGATTTTCCTGTTCCTGATCGGCAAGATCGGCACGATTCTGGGGACGCTGGAGCGGGTGGCGGAGTCCTCGGGAATGGAAATGATCTACATCAAAACCGTATTCAAAATTATCGGAATTTCTTATATCGCGGAGTTCGGGGCGCAGATTGTGCGTGATGCCGGGCAGGAGTCGATCGCCTCCAAGATTGAGCTGGCCGGCAAGGTCCTGATCATGGTGCTGGCGGTGCCGATCATCAGCATTATTATCGAAACGGTAATGAAGCTCCTGCCCGCCTGAACCGTGCTGAAGCTCAGAATAATCTAGAGAAAGGCGGTGGTAAACCCATGTGTGAGCGCAGTGTATTCCGGCCTCCGAAATTAAAAATGCTGCTGCTCCTCCTGCCCTGCCTGCTGTTTCTCTGGTATGCGGATACCGCCTGGGCCACCAGTGCTCCGCAAGCTTCAGGCGGTTCGTCCTCACCCGTTGACGGATGGGTCAAGGGTCAGGTGGAGAACCTGCCGATGGACGGGGTGGAATCGTACTGGGATCAGCTGATGAAGGAGTACGGGGGATTTTTTCCGGACGGTAAAACGCCGTCGCTGATGGATATGCTGCTTCCCGGTGAGGATGGGCTGAGCTTCAAAAGTGTCCTGTCCGGGCTCACCCGGTTCATGTGGCATGAAGTGCTGTATAACGGCAAGCTGCTGGTCACGATCGTAATGGTCAGCGTGCTGAGTATGATTCTGGAGACGCTGCAGACCGCTTTTGAACGGAAATCCGTTAGTAAAATCGCCTACATGCTCTGTTATATGGTGGTGCTCGTCATTGCCGTTAACAGTTTCAATATCGCCATCGGGTATGCGAAGGATGCGATTGACCGGATGATCGACTTCATGATGGCCATGATTCCGCTGCTGTTCGCACTTCTGGCCTCCATGGGCAATATCGTGACCGTGTCCGTCACCCATCCGCTGATTGTATTCATGATTCATACCGTAGGCACGCTCATCCATACCATCGTGTTTCCACTGCTGTTCTTCTCGGCGGTGCTGCACCTGGTGAGCGCCATGTCGGACAAATACAAGCTGACCCAGCTGGCTAATCTGCTGCGCAATATCGGTGCCGGACTGCTGGGCGTGCTGCTGACGGTTTTTCTCGGAGTGATCTCGGTCAGAGGCATCACAAGTTCGGTGACTGACGGGGTGACGATCCGGGCCGCCAAATACATTACAGGTAATTTCGTGCCGGTCATCGGCAAAATGTTCGCGGACGCCACGGACACGGTGATCTCGGCTTCACTGCTTGTGAAAAATGCAATCGGGCTCTCAGGCGTCATTATTATCCTGTTTCTTTGCGCATTTCCGGCAATCAAAATATTGGTTCTGGCTCTGATCTACAATGTAGCCGCCGCTGTGATGCAGCCGCTGGGTGATACACCGATCGTATCCTGCCTGCAGACCATCGGCAAAAGCATGATCTATGTATTCGCGGCACTGGCCGCGGTCTCCCTGATGTTCTTCCTGGCTGTCACAATCATGCTGACCGCCGGCAATGTCACCGTCATGATGAGGTAAGGAAGCAGATGCTCACAAACTAAGCAGATGCTTTCGAAGTGATTTTTGTACGAAGCAGTTCGAAGAAGAAATTTCAACAAAACTTAAGCGGATGCTTCCGAAGCCAGTTTGCGAAGCAGGTTCATGAAGCAGATGCTCACAAACTAAGCAGATGCTTTCGAAGTGAGTTTTGTACGAAGCAGTTCGAAGAAGGAATCTCAACAAAACTTTCAGGAGGTACTCAATGACCTGGTTAGGCGGGTGGCTGCGGGAGCTCATTCTGGTGGTCCTGATGGCTGCCTTTGTGGAAATGCTGCTTCCAAGCAAGTCGATGGAGCGTTACGCCAGGCTGGTGCTCAGCCTGCTGGTCCTGCTGACGATGCTGAGCCCGATCGTCTCCCTGCTGAAAGGGGATGCCGCGAAAGAGCTGAGCGTCGCCATGGTGCAGCAGGAGCAGGATGGCGGGCTGCTGTCCGGTGCGGGAAAAGGGGCAGGTTCGCTGGAGAAAATTCTGGCGGACGGGCGGAGGCTGGCAGCCGGAGCCAGGGAGCAGAGCCTCCAGCTGGCCGCAGAGGAAGTCGCCGCACAGATGCGGGAGCAGATTGCCGGCAGTACAGGCGTTAAGGGAGCCACAGTTACAGTGAAGCTGGGCATGGGCAAATCCTCCGCCGGTCTGGGCGGTGACGAGGTTCCGGTAATTTCTTCGGTAACTGTATTGCTGCCGGCAGCTGCAAGAACGTCACAGACCGGCAGCACGGGAGTAGATACAGATATCGCAGCAGGAACAGGGCCGATTGAAATCGAGCCGGTAGCTCCTGTACAGGTGAATATTGGCGGGGGAATTGCAGATTCAGGCATTTCAGCCACCGAGGCAGCTGCTTCACAGGCAGACCTGTCCGGTGCTGATAGTACTGCCGGAAAAGCGGCTAACAACGATATAGAGGCAATCATCAAGCTGCTGGAAGCGAACTGGAATCTAGAGCGGGAATTGATTCAGGTAGTAGGCAGCGGGGCGGATACAGGAAAATCATGACAAGCGAAGTGAAACCTGCGAGGGGGGATAGAAGTGGGCAATTGGTTAAAGAAGCTGGAGCAATGGGCAGGGGGAGGCTCCGGCAGTCCGAAAAGGAGTCATACCTTCCGCTGGCTGATCATTTTGGGACTGCTGGGTGCGGCGATCATGCTGTTCAATTCCTTCGTGAATGTGAAGAAGCTGGACAGTGAGGACACGGGGCGGGAGCCGCCGGTCAGCGAATCGTCACAGGCCACCCTGCAGCAGGGGGATATGGGATCTCCGAATTCTTTTGACGGAATTGAACAGGCGATGGAGGAGCGCACCAAGGAAATCCTGGAGAAAATCGTCGGTGTCGGAACCGTGGACATCATGGTAACGGTAGATTCTACAGAGGAAATCGTAGTGCAGCGGAATATGAATGATTCGCAGCAGCAGAGTGAAGAGACCGATGCCAGCGGCGGCAAACGCCATACGACTCAATACACAAGAGATGGTGAAATTGTCACCTACAGCCAGTCGGGTGACGAAACCCCGATTATCACCAAACGGATCAAACCCCAGGTACGCGGCGTTCTTGTCGTCGCCAAAGGCGCGGAGAATAAGGTCGTCCGGGGACTGATCGAAGAGGCGATCCAGAAAGGCCTGAATGTGCCGAGCTACCGCATCTCTGTCGTGCCGCGGAAGCAGGAATAGATTCCAGGCTGTGAAGTGAGTTTGCGAAGCGATTACTTAGAAGTAAATGCTATCAATAATTATTTTTAGGAGGAATAAGAATGAAGGGCAAAAGACAAACAATTTGGTTGGTTTCCATGCTTAGCTTGATGGTGGTGCTCTCGGCATACTATTTATTTACGGAAGACACAGGTGCTTCTATCCCCAAGGAAACGGCGGGAACAATCCAGGTAGACAGCGCGGATAACGGTACAGGCGGAACGGACTCCACGGTGCTCGATAACGGCCTGGTTGTCAATGAAGTGGATACACAGGGTGCGCTTGCAGCTGATGCTGATTCAAAGGATACAGCAGCAGGCAATGACAGCAGCACAGCAGCTGTTACAGATCCTGCAGCTGTTACGGACCCCGCTGCCATTACAGACGACAGCAAAGCGGCTACAGCTTCAGAGGACAACAAAGCCGCTGAGACTTCTAAAGATAAACCTGCTGCTGCCGCCGCCAGTGGGGGTTCAGATAAGCCTGTTACAGCAGATAAAGACACCGCGAGTGCTTCAACCGGCAATACACCGGCTAAGGGCGATGATGAAATTCTGGAAGAGGTTGCCGCCCAAAGCTCCTCCGCAAGCAGCTTGTTCAACAATTATCTTTTTGAACGCGAGCAGCAGAATCTTAAGAATTATAATGATCTGATTGCTCAGATCAATGACATGGAGAAGACGCCTGCCGAGAATGCGGTTGCCCATGAGCAGCTCAGCAAGCTCGAAGAAAAAGAATCGAAAATCAACGATATTGAAACCAAATTACAGCAAAAATACGGGGAAGCCATCGTCAAGGAAGAAAAAGGCGAGAGCTACACAGTCGTTGTGCAGAGTGAAAAGCTGGATGTGAAAGAGGCGGTTGGCATTGTTGATCTCGTTATGAAGGAACTGAGCGTCACCCAGGACAAGATCAGAGTCCAATATGTATCAGAGCAATAATTTACTGAAGAATACAGCAAAAAATGCCGAAAGAGCTCGGGTTGTCCCGGGCTCTTTCCATTTCTAGCGTTTGTGATATAATACATAAAGTTATCTTGATGAAAGCGACCCCAGGATTGCGCAAACAACTGAAGCTATGCAAGGAATAGCGAAACGGCGCAGCCGTTTTTTGCCTGAAAGATAAGAATTTATTTGCTTTACGCAATAAATGATCCTTCTCTTTCCCGCAGAAACGGATATCGTCCCTATAAGGATGGCATGGTCGTTTCTTCTTGTCCGCACCAGAAAAGTGGCTTCGAGAGAAAGCTGAAGGAGTGAACTATTAAATGTTCAAGTTAAGTGAGATTAAGGAATTGATTAAATTGCTGGACCAGACCTCCTCTGTACATGAGCTGGAGATTGAAAGCGAAGGCATGAAGCTGGCTATACGTAAACCGGATCGCCCTGAAGCTGATGGCAACGCAATTCAGGCGGCTCCTTATGTCTATCCCTTTACGCCGGCACCCCAGCCTCAGAGCCCGCAGCATGTAGCACCTACGGTTTCAAGTGAGATTCCAGCTGCTGTGCAGCCGCAAGTCTCTTCTGCCGAAGGAGCATTACATAAAATTGTTTCTCCGATGGTAGGAACCTTCTATAGTGCAGCTTCTCCGGAAAACCCGTCCTTTGTAAGTGTAGGAGACCGGGTGAATGAGAAAACAACGGTCTGTATCATTGAAGCGATGAAGCTGATGAACGAGCTGGAAGCGGAAGTTAAGGGCGAAATCGTGTCCGTGCTTGCCGAGAACGGCCAGCTTGTAGAATACGGCCAGCCGCTGTTTCTGGTAAAACCGGAGTAAACGCCGCAGAACTAGAGGAGCTAGCAGGCCTCGTTAAACTTTGGGAGGAAACGCATGAACATTCAAAAAGTGCTGATCGCCAACCGCGGTGAAATCGCGGTCCGCATCATTAGAGCTTGCCGTGAACTGGGCATTTCCACCGTCGCGGTCTATTCAGAGCCTGACCGGGATTCACTGCATGTCCGGCTGGCGGATGAAGCTTACTGCATCGGCCCGATGCCGTCCAAGGATAGTTATCTGAACTTTACCAATATTATGAGTGTGGCTACTTTAACCGAGTGCGATGCCATCCATCCGGGCTACGGATTTCTGGCGGAGAACGCCGATTTCGCAGAAATCTGCGAATCCTGCAATATCACCTTTATCGGGCCTTCACCGGATGCTATTACCCGCATGGGCGACAAGGCTGTGGCCAAGGAAACGATGAAGCTAGCCGGTGTTCCCATCATTCCCGGCTCTGACGGGCTGGTAGGGGATATTGAGGAAGCCGTTATGCTGGGCCGCGATATCGGCTATCCGATCATTGTTAAGGCTACCGCAGGCGGCGGAGGCAAAGGCATCCGCATTGCCGAGGATGAGGAATCCCTGGTGAAGCAGATTACAGCTGCCCAGCAGGAAGCGCAGAAGGCCTTCGGCAATGCCGGAGTATACCTGGAGAAATTCCTTACCGGCATGAAGCACGTGGAGATACAGATCATTGCCGACAATCACGGAAATGTGGTTCACCTGGGCGAACGCGACTGCTCCGTGCAGCGCCGCCGCCAAAAGCTGGTGGAAGAAGCGCCTTGCTCTGTGCTGACACCGGATATCCGTGAAGCGATGGGCCAGGCTGCTGTACGTGCAGCACTCGCCGTGAATTACTCCGGAGCAGGCACCCTTGAGTTTCTGCTGGGACCGGACGGGCAGTTCTACTTCATGGAGATGAATACGAGAATTCAGGTGGAACACCCGGTAACTGAGATGGTGACCGGCGTTGATTTGATCAAGGAGATGATTTCGGTGGCGGAAGGCAATCCGCTGTCTTTCACCCAGGAAGACATCGTGATCAACGGCTGGTCGATCGAATGCCGTATCAATGCGGAGGATCCGGAACGTAACTTTATGCCTTCGCCGGGCAAAATCGGATTTTACCTGCCACCGGGCGGACTGGGAGTACGGGTTGACAGTGCGGCTTATCCCGGCTATACAATCTCGCCATTTTATGACTCGATGATTGCCAAGCTGATCGTCTGGGCGCCAACGCGGCAGGAGGCGGTTGCGAAGATGAAACGGGCACTCGCTGAATTTGCTGTAGAAGGCATACATACCACGATCCCATTCCATCAGAAGCTGCTGGAGCATCCTGTGTTTTTGGACGGGAATTTCGATATCAAGTTCCTTGAAGAGTATGAAATTTAGGATGGCTTCACATTGTTTGTCATAAAGTTCGGCAAATGATATAGTATGTTTAATAAGAGACGTGCTCTCCGCTAGAAATGTTGAACAACTTTTTTATTGAAAGGGTTGAAGTCCAAAATGAGTACATTGCCGACGGAATATGAACGTACGGAAATCGGCGAAATCCAGATCGCTCCAGAAGTGATCGAGGTTATCGCTGGTTTGGCAACCGTAGAAGTTAAAGGCGTGGCTGGCATGAGCGGCGGATTTGCCGGAGGAATTGTCGAGCTTCTCGGACGCAAAAACCTGTCCAAAGGAGTTAAAGTAGAGGTTGGACAGCGTGAGGCTGCAGTAGATGTGTCCGTCATTATTGAATATGGCAACCGTCTTCCGGAAGTAGCCGGTGAAATTCAGCGCAACGTTAAACGTTCCATCGAGACAATGACCGGTTTGACCGTAGTCGAAGTGAATGTGCATATTCATGATGTGCAGTTCAAAACGACCAGCAGTGTAGATAAGAACGAAGATACAGAAGCGGTTCTCCGCGTGAAATAAGGGCCATCGTTTATCCATAAACCCCCGACAGCACCGTCGAGGGTTTACTCTAATTTAAGGAGGTTATGAGACTCGTGGCAAAAATTTTGGACAGGCTTCTGCTGTTTCTGTACAGCTTAAGCATCGGAATATTATCTGTAATTGCCATCCTCCTTCTAAGCGGCGCAATTCCCGATACCCTGGAAATTCAGGATGGTCCGGCCGCCTATATTGCTGCAATTGCGGTGGCAGTCATTCTGTTCCTGCTCAGCATCCGGTTCTTCTATATTTCTCTGCGCCGCGACCGGGCTTCACAGCCTTCGGTAGACCAGCGTACGGAATACGGGGACATACAGATTTCCATGGAAACGATTGAGAACCTGAGCCTGAAAGCAGCCGGCAAAGTCAAAGGCATCCGGGACTTGAAGTCGCGCATCCGCGTTTCGCAGGCCGGGCTTGAGATTATGATCCGCGCAGTAGTGGACGGCGAGCATTCGCTGCCGCTGCTTACGACGGAGGTCCAGCGTCAGGTGCACGATTTCGTGCAGGAAACAACCGGCATTCCGGTTGCAGACGTGTCGGTCTATATTGCCAACCTCACACAGTCTCCAAGCTTCAAAAGTCGAGTGGAATAGAGGTGAGTTTCCCTTATGCCCTGGAGAGAAGTATGGGAAAGTCACGGGGGTAGAATTACCGGAGTAACCTTCGGTATTGTTCTTGGATTGATTTATTTGATTAGCGGTTTTTGGGATATGCTGTTCTTTGCACTGGTAGTGTTCATCGGATATACGCTCGGCAAAAGAAAGGATACCGCACAGCCCCCGCTGTTTCAGTGGCATGAGCTGGCTCAGCGGCTGTCCGGGCGCTGGCGTCCCTTCAAGTGAACCGCGATAGTCTTTCTCCCGGAGCATGGAACCCGTCACTTTGAGTTGCCTGGCTTGCCGGAAGAAAGGCTATGCGGTTTTTTTGATGATAAGAATCTACCTGTTTCTGAGCTAGAAAACCATGTCTTGTTGTGAAGAAAAGTTACGAAGAGAGTAGTGTAATTGTAGTTTGTGCAACTAAAAGCTGTTAAGACACCTCAATGTTGGTTTAACTGTATTTCGTACAATTAAATCCAGGAACGAACACAGAAATAGCCCTTTTTCTGATTTTTAATTGTACGAAATACAATTAGGGATAGAATTTGCTGATATTAGCTCAAAATAGCTGCATGAAATACAATTATTTATTTTATAAACAGCAAGAAACAATGGAATACCAATATAAAAGTATGCGAGATAAGATTGTAGGAGGAACACATGAAGAGACGTTTAGCAAGAGAGATTATTGTCCAGAGCCTGTACCAGATGGAAATGAACGATGTAGACAGTGCGGAAGCCGTAGAGATGCTGATTGCCGAGGCTGCAGATGAGAATGAGACGGAGCATGTAATTACGGATGAGATTGAGCTGAAGGCGTATGTTGTGCAGCATGTGAACGGCGTGTGGGAGCATAAGGCCGCAATTGACGACATGCTGGAGCATTATTTAAAGGGCTGGCAGATGAGCCGCCTGTCGCGCGTTGACCGCCAAATTCTGCGTCTGGCCACCTTTGAAATGGTCTTTGCAGATGATGTGCCGGCTAAGGTTGCCGTCAATGAAGCGATTGATCTGGCCAAGCATTTCGGTACGGAAGACTCCGGAAAATTCGTGAATGGTGTACTGGGGAAAATGATTCAAGAGGTTGACACGCTGAAGGGCGATCTGTAAACCGAACGAACGATAACGCATTAACGGTTTAGCATCCATCTACAGTAGATAAAAGGGGAGAGACTTACATGACAGCAGCAATCATCAGCGGTAAACAAGTATCAGACGAAATTCGTATTGACATTGCCCAGCAGGTTAAACAACTGGCCGAACGCGGCGTGAAGCCCGGTCTTGCTGTCGTGCTTGTCGGTGAAGATCCGGCTTCTCAGGTCTATGTCCGCAATAAAGAGAAGTCTTGCATAGAACTGGGCTTCCATTCCGAAGTGCACAGACTGGCTGCTTCGACTACGCAGGAAGAACTGCTCACGCTTGTGGCAGAGCTGAACAGCCGTGACAACATTGACGGAATTCTTGTCCAGCTGCCGCTTCCTAAGCATATTGAAGAGAAAGCGGTCATTGATGCTATCGCTGTGGAGAAGGATGTTGACGGTTTCCATCCGGTGAACGTGGGCAATCTGGTGATCGGTGATGACAGTCTGCTGCCTTGTACACCTGCAGGTGTTATTGAATTGATCAAGCGTACTGGCACAGGACTATCCGGTAAACATGCTGTAGTGATCGGGCGCAGCAATATTGTCGGCAAGCCGGTTTCCCTGCTGCTGCAGCGCGAGAATGCTACAGTGACGATGTGTCATTCCCGCACAGCAAATATGGCTGAGCTCAGCCGCCAGGCAGATATCCTGGTAGTGGCGATCGGCCGCGCCAATTTCATTGACGGCTCATATGTGAAACCGGGAGCAGTTGTAATCGATGTGGGGATGAACCGTCTGGATAACGGCAAGCTTGCGGGAGATGTGGATTACGAAAGCGCCAAGGAAGTGGCCGGCTTCATTACGCCAGTTCCGGGCGGCGTAGGCCCAATGACCATTACAATGCTGATGAGCAATACGCTGATTGCGGCCAAACGCCGCCACGGCTTGGAATAGGCTGCTCTATGGCGGCAGAACGGCAAGTCTTATCCATCAAGGATCTTAACAAATATATCCGCATGAAGCTGGATTCGGATGTTTTGCTCTCGGATGTATGGATTCGCGGTGAAATCTCGAATTTCACCCATCATGGCAGCGGCCATATGTATTTTACGCTGAAGGATGAGAGCAGCCGGATCAAAGCGATTATGTTCGCCTCGCATAACCAGCGGCTGCCCTTTGTTCCCAAGGAAGGCACCAAGGTGATTGCCAGAGGCAATGTAACGGTGTATGAACGGGACGGGCAGTACCAGTTCTATGCGACCCATATGCAGCCTGACGGAATCGGCAGCCTGTATATGGCTTACGAGCAGCTCAAGCGCAAGCTGGAGCAGGAAGGGCTGTTTGCAGCGGAGCGCAAGCGGCCGCTGCCGCACTTTCCGCGTTGTGTCGGGGTCATAACTTCCCCGACGGGCGCAGCTGTACGGGATATTATTATCACCCTCCAGCGGCGTTTTCCGCAGGTGGCGGTTGTGCTCTATCCCGTGCTGGTGCAGGGCAAGGGGGCCGGCCCATCCATTGTGAAGGCGATTCAGAACATGAACGCCATGGGCGAGGCCGACGTGCTGATCGTCGGCCGCGGCGGCGGTTCACTGGAGGAACTGTGGGCCTTCAACGAAGAAGCCGTCGCACGTGCAATCGCCGGCTCGAAGATTCCGGTGATCTCGGCCGTCGGTCATGAGACCGACTTCACGATCGCCGATTTCGCCGCCGATCTCCGGGCGGCGACTCCTACGGCGGCGGCGGAGCTGGCTGTGCCGCATGCCGCCGAGCTTGCTGCGCAGCTGCGCACAGCTGAGCAGCGGCTGCGCCAGGGCCTGCTGCGCCGCTCCCAGCGCGGCGGC
>NZ_LN831198.1:3674027-3677221 GCF_001368795.1 Paenibacillus ihuae | reverse complement strand
TCAGCTGGCGGGTGCGATGCAGGCGCGCCTGCAGGACAAGCGCTCGCGCTATGTGGCGGAGCTGCGCCATCTCGACGCACTCAGCCCGCTGAAGGTGATGTCACGGGGCTACAGCCTCGTGTACGACGAGAAGGAAGAGCATTTAATCAAATCGCTGAAGGAAGTAGAGCTCGGCGATGTGGTCAACATAAAGCTGAATGACGGACAGCTAAGCTGCCAGGTCTGGGGAATGAAGGAGGATGGCAAAGACGATGACGATGGAAGCGGAGCTTGATTTTGAAGGTGCAATGGGGCGGCTGGAGGAAATCGTACGTGAGCTTGAGCACGGCGACGTTCCCCTGGAGAAGGCCATCGACTTGTTTCAGCAGGGAATGAAGCTGTCGCAGCTCTGCGGCAGTAAGCTGGAGCAGGTAGAACGCAAGATTGAAATGATCACAGAGATGGACGGGGAGCTGCGCAAGAAGCCTTTCGGCGCGCGGCTGGAAGGGGACAGCGATGAGCCGGTCTGAGCATAATCTGGAGATGAACGCTGCAGAAGGCGTACGCCAGACGCTTCCGGATTATATCACCGGGGTCTCTGCAGCTGTTATGCAGGAACTGGAGACAACGCTTCCGGCGGACTGGAATGTGCCCGGCCACCTAAAAGAAGCGATGGATTATTCCCTGCAGGCCGGAGGCAAGCGACTTCGTCCCCTGCTGGTTATCGCTGCCTGTGAAGCGCTCGGAGGCAGCCGGGAGGCCGCATTGCCGGTGGCAGCAGCGATTGAGATGGTGCATACCTACTCTCTGATTCATGATGATCTGCCGGCCATGGATAATGATGATTACCGGCGGGGCAAGCTCACGAATCATAAGGTGTTCGGCGAAGCTACTGCCATCCTGGCCGGAGATGCACTGCTGACACATGCCTTTTATAGTGTGGTGCAGGCTTCCCGCCGGCACGGTGTCCCTGCAGAGCAGGCGCTCTCCATCGTAGAGGATCTGGCGGAAATGGCCGGTCCCCGCGGCATGGTCGGCGGGCAGGTGGCCGATATGGAGGGTGAGCAGGGCCTTACCGATCTGGAGCAGCTGCAATATATCCATCGTCATAAGACCGGGGATCTGATCGTATTCTCGCTGCTTGCCGGCGGCAGGATTGCCGGAGCAGATGCCGGGCAGCTGGAAGCGCTGCGCGAATTCGGCACACAGATTGGCCTGGCCTTCCAGGTGCAGGATGATATTCTTGATCTGGTTGGAGATGAAGGCAAGCTCGGCAAGAAGACAGGCAGCGACATCAAGCAGCAGAAGGTAACCTACCCGTATTTTATCGGGCTGGAAGCCTCGCAGGCTGAGGTGAAACGGTTGACGGAAGCGGCCCGCAGTGCGGTGCTTGAAGGCGGTTTTCCGGACAATTCGCGCCTGCTGGAAATTGCCTCCTATCTAATGTCCAGAGATCATTAGGGAAAATTCGGAAGCGGCTGTGTTTCGACAGCCGTTTCGTTTGTGTTATAATGGGGTTTATATTTTACAACATCTAGGAAAGCGGGGAAGACTCGTGCTGCTTCCAAATATAAATGATCCGGAGCAACTGAAAACATTGTCGGTGCCTGAGCTGGACACTCTGGCAGAGGAGATCCGTAGGTTTCTGATTGAGAAGCTTACTGTAACCGGCGGGCACCTCGGATCCAACCTGGGGGTAGTGGAGCTAACACTGGCCCTGCATTACTGCTATGACAGTCCCCGGGACAAAATGATATATGACGTAGGACACCAGGCTTATGTCCACAAAATTCTGACCGGCCGCCAGGACCGCTTTGACACGCTTCGCAAGAAAGACGGACTTTGCGGCTTTGTGAAACGTTCGGAGAGCGAGCATGATGTCTGGGAAGCCGGACACAGCAGCACCTCCTTGTCTGCAGCCATGGGTATGGCGATGGCACGTGACCTTAAGGGCGAGGACAACAAAGTTATCGCTGTAATCGGCGATGGTGCCCTGACCGGCGGGATGGCCTTTGAAGCATTGAATCATATTGGCCATGAACGCCGCAAGCTGATGGTCATTCTGAATGATAATGAAATGTCCATCGCTCCCAATGTAGGGGCAATGCATAATTATTTGAGCAAAATCCGTTCGGACCGCCATTATCTGCGTGCGAAAGATGAGGTTGAAGGACTGCTGAGAAGAATTCCGGCAATTGGCGGGAAGCTGGCCAAGACAGCCGAGAAGCTGAAGGACAGCCTTAAATATATGATGGTTCCCGGTGTACTCTTTGAAGAACTGGGCTTCACTTACCTGGGTCCGGTGGACGGCCATGATATTGAGAAAATGATCGAAACCTTCCATCAGGCGGACAATGTATCCGGACCTGTTCTGGTGCATGTGCTCACTACCAAGGGCAAAGGGTACAAACCGGCTGAAACCGATTTCTACAAATCACATGCGATTTCTCCTTACAAAATCGAGTCCGGCCAGTCCCTTAAGGCTGTCGGCAATCCGATGTACACGGAAGTATTCGGGCAGACGCTAATTGAACTGGGCCATGAGGACAAACGGCTGATTGCTGTAACTCCGGCAATGCCGGGCGGATCCGGACTGTTTCCGTTCGCCAAGGAATTCCCTGACCGGATGATCGATGTCGGTATTGCCGAGCAGCATGCCGCGACACTCTGCGCAGCACTCGCCATGGAGGGGATGAAGCCGGTGTACGCCGTCTACTCAACCTTTATGCAGCGGGCCTACGATCAGATCGTCCATGACATCTGCCGCCATAACGCCAATGTTATGTTCGCGATTGACCGGGCAGGCTTTGTCGGCGCTGACGGCGAGACTCATCAAGGGGTATACGATATTGCCTTTATGCGCCATATTCCGAATATGGTCATGATGATGCCTAAGGATGAGAACGAGCTTCGCCATATGATGAAGACGGCGCTGGAATATAATGACGGGCCGATTGCCTACCGGTATCCGCGGATTGACGGAACCGGCGTGGCGCTGGATCCCGAATTGCGTGTTCTGCCGATCGGTTCCTGGGAGCGGCTGCGGCCCGGTGATGATTATGCGGTGCTGGCCTGCGGCCCGATGGTTCAGGTGGCGGAAGAAGCAGCAGAGGTGCTTAAGCGGGAAGGTATTCAGGTGGGTGTAGTAAATGCACGTTTCCTGAAACCGCTCGACAATACCATGCTGCTGGAACTGGCCCATGCCGGAACCTCCA
>NZ_LN831198.1:3671947-3673394 GCF_001368795.1 Paenibacillus ihuae | reverse complement strand
GGAAGCCAGCCAGGCAGGAAGCCTTGGCAGCGCAGTGCTGGAATTCTTTTCGGAACAAGAAATTTATGATGCCCGTGTCCATCTGATGGGCGTTCCGGATATCTTTATCGAGCACGGTTCCGTCAAGGAGCAGCGCCAGCAGACCGGACTTACCGTTGAAACGCTGTGTGCACGCATCAAAGCGATGAAGGCGCTCAGCAAATATACCTACAAGACGACTTCTACTTCCTAAAGTCCGGAAGAGAAGCTTGTTAGCCCAAGAATGATCGGGAGATGAACATGGAACACCCTAAAGAACGGATAGATGTATTGTTAGTGGAGCAAGGCTTTTATGAGAGCCGGGAGAAGGCCAAGGCAGCGATTATGGCCGGTCTTGTTCTGGCGGATGAAGAACGGATCGAGAAGGCTGGCATGAAGGTGTCCCGAGGTTCCACCCTGAAAGTGAAGGGCGCTGTACATCCTTATGTCAGCCGCGGCGGCCTTAAGCTGGAGAAGGCGCTCCGCAAGTTTGAGATCGGCCTGAACGGACGGATTATGCTTGATATTGGAGCGTCCACCGGCGGGTTTACTGATTGTGCGCTGCAGAACGGGGCAAGCTATGTCTATGCCATTGATGTCGGTTATAACCAGCTGGACTGGAGCCTGCGCAATGATGAGCGGGTCAGCGTGATGGAACGGACCAATTTCCGTTATATGACGCCACCAGACCTGAAGGGACCGGTTCCGGACTTTGCGAGCATTGATGTTTCCTTCATTTCGCTCAAAATTATCCTTCCTCCGCTCAAAGCACTGCTGAACCGTCCGGCGGATATTGCGGCACTGATTAAACCGCAGTTCGAGGCCGGGCGTGAAAAGGTTGGCAAATCCGGCGTAGTGCGTGATCCTGCGGTTCATAAGGAAGTGCTGGTGAATGTGCTGACTATGGCTGCAGGGCTTGGTTACCGGCTGGAAGGGCTGACGTTCTCGCCGATTACCGGCGGGGAAGGCAACATCGAGTTCCTGGCGCATTGGAAGCTGCTGCCTGAAGCAGAGGCTGCCGCAGGTGAAGCGCAGCCGGAAGCGGCGTCTGCTCTGCTCAGCCCTGTTGAGAATTTCGCAGCGTTGGCTGATGACGTTATCAATCAAGCCTCTGCAACCTTTACTGCGAACACCAACGGAAACTCATCGAAAAAACGATGAGTTTCTTTTGCTTGAATGGAGAAGGGTGCAACCAAAAAGCAGGATTTCAGCGCTGCTCAAGCGAATAAATCACCGAGGTGATTGTGTTGGCAAGCTCTGATAAAACCGTTATGGTGCTCATTGGACTGGCGGGTGCGATATTTCTGGTTTACCGGATCTATATATGGCTGCAGAGTTCACCGCGGTCCTTCCTGAAGGACCGGGTGCCGATCAACAGTGTGATTACGCCGCATCCTTCTATTGAGTTGCTCGAGGCAGCAGGATACGA
>NZ_LN831198.1:3656655-3671506 GCF_001368795.1 Paenibacillus ihuae | reverse complement strand
CATCTGGTCATCCGCCGGGAAATCACCTCTCTTGGCAAAAGCACCTCGCGCGTCAACGGGCAGATGGTTAATCTCAGCATGCTGCGTGAAATCGGTGAGCAGCTGGTGAATATCCACGGCCAGCATGAGCACCAGAATCTGCTTAAGGCGGAGCGTCATCTCGGGCTGCTGGATACGTATGGCGAAGCTGTGATCGGACCGCTCAAAGCCGATTATCAAGAGAAATATTCTGCGTTTGCCAAAGTGGAAAAAGAACTGCGGGAACTTCAGGAATCCAGCCAGAAAGCGTATCAAATGCTGGATTTGTACCGTTTTCAGCTGGAGGAAATTTCTCAAGCACGATTAAAACCGGGAGAAGATGAATTACTTGCCGAAGAACGGGTCAAACTATCCCACAGCGAGAAAATGATGGATTCGGTCTCCAGCGCATATGAGCTGCTGTATGACAGGCAGGGCCTGGAGTCTATCGGTAACGTCATCTCCCGGCTGGAGGATGCAGTCCGTTACGATGAGAAGGGGCTGCGTTCGGTACTGGATCAGCTGCAGTCATCCTATTATCAGCTGGAGGATGCCGCTTTTCAGCTGCGGGACTATCGGGAGGATATCGAGTTCAATCCGGCCCGGCTGGAGGAGATCGAGAACCGTCTGGATCTGATCACCGGACTTCGCCGCAAATACGGGGACAGTGTCGAGCAGATTCTGGCCTATTACGAACAGATTCACCGGGAAACGGATCTGCTGGAGAATAAGGATGAATACATCGAGAAGCTGACCGTGAAGCGGGATGGATTGCTCAGTACCTTAATGGAAGCAGCACGGGCACTTAGCAGGGCGCGCAGTCAATGTGCGGCAGACCTCTCCACCCAGGTTGAAGGCGAGCTCAAGGATCTGCAGATGGAGCGGACATCGCTCCAGGTCAAGCTCGATACCCTGGAGGATCCGCGGGGCGTAGAGTATCAGGAGCGCCGTTACCGGCTGACCCGGCAAGGCATCGACAGCGCAGAATTTATGATCTCCCCGAACCCGGGGGAGCCGCTTAGACCGCTCGGCAAAATCGCCTCAGGCGGTGAGCTGTCACGGATTATGCTGGCGATGAAGAGTATTTTTGCCCGGACAGATGCCATACCTGTGCTGATTTTTGATGAAGTGGATACCGGGGTCAGCGGACGCGCAGCCCAATCCATTGCCGATAAATTGTACAAGCTGTCCTCCACCTGCCAGGTGTTCTCCATTACTCACCTGCCGCAAGTGGCCTGTATGGCCGACCATCAATATCTGATCCGCAAAAAAGTTGAGGACGGGCGCACAATGACCGAAGTGGACTCCCTCACAGCAGAAGGCAGAGTCATGGAGCTTGCCCGCATGCTGGGCGGCGTGGAAATTACCGAAAAAACATTGCATCACGCACAGGAAATGCTCGGTCTGGCCGAGGCCAGTAAAGCAGCTATAGGGTAAGCGGGACAATGATTGACAGTAATAAAAGCCTGGGGGCAAGGTTATCTTATAGGTACGCAATTGGCGACCACCTTTTTCGTCAAGCGAAAGAAGCAAAAGGGAGCGTGACAGCCATTGAAGCCTAACCTCAGGAAGTTAATGCCCGGCCTTTTATTTGCCTTCTTTCTCAGCTTATCAGGCATAACGGGACCTCTTCAGAGCTATGCTGCACCGCTTGATCAACTGAATAAGCAGGTGCAAGGAACTAACCAGGAGCTTAAGGTTATTCCGGGAGGTCAGACGATTGGCGTGAAAGTAAAATCTGCAGGCGTACTTGTTGTTGGCCATCATTTGATTGAAGTGTCTGAGCAGTCCAAGCTTTCCCCCGGGGAGAACAGCGGGCTTGTTCCGGGTGACCTGATGGTCTCCATTGACGGAGTGAAGCTGGACGAGGTGTCCAAGGTAGCGAAGCTGGTGGAGCGAGCAGGCAAAGCAGGAGACACTCTAAGCATCGTGTACAAACGCGGCGGTAAAGAGCATACGGCCAAGCTTACTCCCGCTTATGACCGTAATGACAAGGTATGGAGACTGGGGCTGTATATCCGTGATTCCGCGGCGGGTGTCGGCACCTTAACCTTTTATGCTCCGGAGCAGGGAGTTTATGGCGCTCTGGGCCATGTCATTACGGACATGAACACCGGTACTCCGATTGTGGTGGGCAGCGGTCATATCGTGCAATCCACTGTAACCTCGATCTCCAAAAGCCAGGATGGTGATCCCGGAGAGAAGCGTGCTGTTTTTCTCAAGGAGAGCCAGGTGCTGGGAAATGTGCAGAGCAATACGGATTTCGGAATTTTCGGCAAAATGACCAGGAACCCCGAGCACAGCCTTTATAAACAGCCGATTCCGGTTGCGATGAGCAATGAAGTCAAGGAAGGTCCGGCGCAGATTCTAACCGTGGTTGACGGGCAGCAGGTGGAGCGGTTTGATGTGGAGATTATCCATGTAGCGCATCAGCAGACGCCGGCAACCAAAGGACTGGTGCTGCGCATTACCGACCCGCGCCTGATTGAGAAGACCGGCGGCATTGTACAAGGGATGAGCGGCAGCCCCATTGTGCAGGACGGGCGTTTAATCGGAGCGGTAACCCATGTATTCGTCAATGATCCCAAATCGGGGTATGGCTGCTTCATCGAATGGATGCTGAAAGACTCCGGTGTAGCAGAGCAAATAGAAGGTTCTCCTTACAATCTTAAGGCGGTATAGCCTTAAGATTTTTTTGTCGAAGCACAGCGATAAACATCGAACCATGAAATAAAATAATTAATTATAATCCAACGCCGAAAAAAAATAAAGAAAAATAATTTTCGACAGAAGGATATTTAGAGTGCATGTCGAAAATGTTAAGGGAGGACAGATAAAGGACTTAGAAACCGCAGAGATGAATAAGGAGGAAGCAGCCAGTGCAGAATATTGAAGTGTTGTTGGCCGATGATAATAGGGAATTTACAAACTTGCTTGCCGAATACATTACGGAACAGGAAGATATGACCGTTACGGGCATCGCCTACAATGGTGAAGAAGTGCTTCAAATGCTTAGCGGGGCAAGAAAAATTCCCGATGTACTAATCCTCGATATTATCATGCCGCATTTGGACGGACTCGGCGTTCTGGAACGCCTGCGTGATATGGATCTTAATCCTCAACCGAAGATTATTATGCTGACTGCATTCGGCCAGGAGAACATCACTCAACGGGCTGTGCAGCTTGGCGCCTCTTATTATATTTTGAAGCCGTTCGATATGGAAGTTCTAGCCAACCGTGTGCGTCAGCTGGTCGGTGCACAGGGAAGCATGAGCAGTTCCCCGAACATGTCCAATTATTCCGGATCAAGAGCATCATCCAATAACAATGTTTTGCCGCTCTCCAAAGGCAAGAATCTGGATGCCAATATTACTTCGATCATTCACGAAATCGGTGTACCCGCACATATTAAAGGTTATCAGTATCTGCGTGAAGCCATTACGATGGTCTATAACAATATCGAAATTCTCGGAGCCATTACCAAAACGCTCTACCCTGCCATAGCGGAGAAGTTCAAGACCACTCCATCCCGCGTAGAACGGGCCATCCGCCATGCAATTGAGGTCGCCTGGACCCGTGGCAACATCGACAGCATCTCCCATCTGTTCGGCTATACCATTAATATCTCCAAATCGAAGCCAACTAACTCGGAATTTATTGCCATGGTAGCGGATAAGCTGCGCATTGAGCATAAGGTGTCTTGAAAGGGTAAGGAGCAGGATACGTGAAGTTTTAAACCGGGCTCTTTGTCGTAATCATATTAATAAAATTCACTCCTTTATTGGGTATTACAATCCAATGAAGGAGTGTTTTATTATGACAGGTTTATCGTAACTTTTTGCAATATAGTTATGGGGAGCAATAATATGAATGATATCCAAAATAAAGTGTGGTGCACGTTAATTACAAGTCTCATTTTGGGGCTGGTTGTGTACGGTGGAGTGACTAATATCTTTATCCCGAGCGGGACTTCACTGGAGATTAAAGTATTCAGCTTTAAGTTTGCTGAAGATATCACTTCTATGTTTACATCCATTGATAATGATCTTACGGTATTACACGGAATACAAAATGGGTTAGCCTTGACGGGTAAAATCATTTGGTCTGGCTTAAAAAGTGTCTGGCTAGATTATATCCAAGGATTCCAAGAGGACTTGATGCTAAAGATGGTTTGGCTGATTTTGGGGATTCCCTTAGAAATTATTAAGAACTTTTTTATATTTTTTATACTTTTCTTTATAATGATTTTTAAATTATTTGTTCTTGGCGGAAATAATTATCAGATTGCTTTAGCAGTTTCTGCGCTTATTCTTCCGATTTTAGCGGTAACGTTGTATACAATACATCCCTCTAAATCGAAGGACATTAGGCAGGAATGGTGAGTAAAATAATCATTTCTTAGTATCATTTGAACTGAAAACCCGGAGAAATCCTGAAAAATTCAGGTATTAATTGTTATATTGAAACACAAAGTGTTATCTTGTGTTATGATAGAGGTAGAGGTGACCCCATGAACGATTTCGATCATTATCCCGATGAGCTCGGAGACTTTATCCGGCACTTCAGGAAAGCGCGAGGTTTGACCTTAAGGGGGCTGGAAGAGAAGAGCGGCATCAGCTACTCACAGCTCAGCAAGATTGAACGGGGAGAAAGCATTCCTCTAAAAGACAACCTGGACAAAATTATCGAAGCGCTCGGAACTGATCTCAAGAACCGGATGTACCATCTGGCCGATTACATGCCTGATATTGAATATATTAAGACGTTGAAGCAGGGATACAAGCAGTCACAGGATTACAGATATGAGACAGCTTTTAATAAGCTGAAGGCGTTTCGGGCTAAGGAAGGTAAGGAGACGTCTTATGTTTCGTTTGATTCAGACGAGGTTATCGTTTATGAAACGGAATATGGGGCAGGAATGGTAATAGAAAAAATTGAGAAATATAATCTTACGGATGTACTCAATGACAAGTTTGAAGGAAATCTGGATTCACTGCGGAAGCAGCCCCGCAAAGGCCGGCAAGCTTATCTGTTCGGGGAGTGGCTGAGGGAGTATATCTACGAGCTCAAGGAAGAGGAGCAGGACGAGATTATTCAGGCTTTGAAGGAATTTACCCAGTTTAAGGCGCAGCAGGTTAAAGGGGCTTTTAAGTAGCTGTGAGCCGGTACAACCAGTTTTCAAAAATGAATAATGTTGCCCTTTCTTGCAGCCATCTATTCATCTTGATCCATAAACCAACAAAAAATGGTTCGACAGAAAAGGGGATATCTATTAATGAGAATTAACATGAAATTTACCACTAAGGGAAAAGCCGCAATCGAAAATTTCAACAATGAAGAGCTGCTGGAGATTTTTGCCCGGTACATCAAAACCCTGACCAAGAAATACGACATCGAAGTCGATGTGCCTCTTGAAGTAAACCAGAACATCGTAGGTGACGGAACGGTTATTGCGATGGCACAGAATGTGAAATGTGATGTGGATACCTTCTTTAAGGAACTGGGCCGTGATATTAAGGTGCCGCTCAAAAAAAGACTTGGCGGGAAATTGGATAATGTGTTTAAAACTGAATTTATCGAGTAGTCGGACGAGTATTACGATGTGTTCCGGTCCGCATGCAAAGAAGCCATCCTCTTCACAGAAGTGAGGGATGGCTTCTTTAGATATGGGTTTTGAAATTATGGTTATTGAAATGAATTATGTAGAAGTGAACTGGAACATGGTGCTCACACATCCTGAAGCTTTGAGGCTGCTGATTTTCTCCCAGATAGAACACTTACTATAATTTCAATAAAATCAGGCGAAGCATTTGCCTCCACCGCTAATTCATAGATATTCAACAACTGCTCGTCAGATAATAATTCAAGTGATGAGGGCCGCGGAGAAGGATGAAAATAATAATCCATTAGATTCCTCCATCAAATAGTATAATGATTTAAATTGTAGCTAATCTATTCAAATGGTACCATTTGGAAGGTTATCCGTCTCCTGGCATTCACCCTGCGAATCGCCCTTTACAAAACAGGATGAATATGTAATAATTATGAATTTGTTTTTATCAATACTGAATTGAAAAAAATCCCAGTGCCTGCTAGACACCGGGAGTAGTAGAGAGCTATAATCCGCAGCATGATCAGTCTGCAGATTTTTTTAAGCGGGAAGCCAGGAATCTCTTGATTCGCGGTTCGTTAGACTCCGAGACAGTCGCAAATTGTTCACCTTGGGTAAAATGAACAATTTTCAGCTCAGCGTCGTACTTGTCAACCTTGTCAAGACTGACAACATTGTTACGGTCAAGGCGTTCGAATCCTTTACCCTTGTAAGCAATCAACAGATCGGAAAGAGTAGTGGGGAGAACAAACTCGCCTTCTTTCGTATGGACGAATATTGCATTCTTAAAACTTGAGAAATACAATATATCTTCTTCCCTGATATCCAGGGAGGAGCCGTCGTTTTGTAAGACACGCATGTTTTCCCCATCCTTGTTCGATTACTTACGCAATTCTTTGGGTGCTTCCGGGCTGTGAAATCCTAATTTCATAACGGATACAAAGAAGCGAGCGGAAGCTTCAAGTGCAGCAGAAGCATGCTTGGCCATCGATGCCTTCATAATGATCCCCTCCTTTTCCAGGTAATTACTGTTAAGGACTGCAGCAAATAAGCTAGTCCAAGGACAGATGAACTAATAAAAAAATTTGAGCCCACTAGTGCAATTGAAAATAACTTTAATGCGGGATAACACTTGAGGGGGATTTGAGCATTTTTATCTGGATTAGGTGCATAAATTAGCATAATTATAAAGCTCAAAACATTGGCTGCCCAAAAGAGTATTCCATGTAGATGGAGTAAATATGGGATGAATGAACAGCATAATATAGTAACAAGATTACAGGCTGCTGCCGTTTTTAAGTGCTTGCCTCCGGAAGCGACACGCAATAAGGAGAAGGCTGTGTAAAATAATAATGTATTAATCGTATTGTGTAAGGACCAGCCAATAATCATTGAAGCTATAAAAGTCAAAAGGGTATTTAGGATAATGTTCAGGGCATACTGCATAATTTCGATGGAGCATGTTTCGTCTGGGTTAGCCTGTTTAATTGCAGTAGAAATTTTAATTGCTAATGTATTCAGAATTCTTCACCACGATTCTTTTTATCGGAAAGATACAAATATCCAAGTAAGAGAATGCTATACATTAAAGGAATTACGAAGAATAATTGATAGTAGTGCTCTGCAAATAAAAGCATTAACATAATAAAAAAAATAGAAGGAAAGGTTAAGGCGAACATAATCTTCTCGCGTTTAGAGATAATGATCTTTGCATCAGGTTTATCAGGAATGAAATCGAATCCTTTTCTCTTTTTGCCTATACAATAGCCTACCATAATTGTTATAGTAGCTGATAATAACTGTAAAGAATAAATTCCAACGGAGATGAAGGGGTAATTCAAATGATAGATTCCGGTAAAATTAATAATCAAATACAAAAGAGATTGAATTAATAAGTACGATTGATATGAGATGGCGGTCATTATGAAAGAATAAAAAATATGTATCCGAAATAGGAGCCAGAGAAAACAAACGACAAGGGTGTATTGGACTAAGGTGTCAAGCTCGGCCATCTGATAATCATTGCGTATAACATAAGAAAAAAATGCCATTATCACTCCCGCAAAGATGATTTCCTTGGGATAGAGATCAATTTTAAAGATTTTGAAGCCGAGGTAAAACAAAGCAAAGGTTTCTATAACCGAAAATAACATAAAAAGCACAAAATCCAGCATGCGTACACTCCCGATGAATAGATTAACTCTTCCTTAATCTTGCAAATATTATACATAATATACTAAAATACAACAATGGCTTTTATGCATTTTGTCTAGTTTTCATAAAATTGGGAGTGGAAGGGGTTGTTTATATGAATCAGCGTCCGGAAAAAAGCGAATATTTGGATTATCAGACAGCGTACATCTCTTTAGTGCCATCTGAGGGAGATCTGGCGGCTATTCTCCGCGAGCAGTCTAAGGAAATCTTTACGCTGCTGGAGGGTCTCACTGAAGAGCAGGGAAGCTACAGGTACGCACCGGGAAAATGGAGTATCAAGCAGATGATTGGCCATTTGACAGATAACGACCGGATCATGTCCTATCGACTGCTGTGTTTTGCCAGAGGTGAGCAGGCGCCGCTTCCAGGATACGAAGAGAATGATTATGTAGCGGCAGGAGATTTCGACCGGTTCAGCTTGAAGGAAATGCTGCTTCACTACCGGATCGTGCGTGAGTCTACGCTTGCTCTGCTGGAAAGCCTGCCGGCTGATTCATGGACAAAGGCAGGCCTGTTCTTCTCGGTGCCTATGACAGTCAGAGCCCAGGCCTGCCTGATCATCGGGCATGAACGGCATCATATGAATGTATTGCAGGAGCGTTATTTGAAGCAGGCGTGATCATTTGATAGGCACGAAGCGCTGAAAGTCATTCAAACCTAAGATTTTTTCTAAAAAAATAAGCATTCCAGCGTATGTATAACGGCGCTGGGATGCTTTTTAATGATTAAAGGGGAGGATTCTTGTGACATTTGCGGCAGACCGGGTAATAAGCTTCATTGCCGCCGATTTGGATCTGTTTGCCGCTGTAGACGGGCTTGCCGTTCTCGACCCGCAGCGCCATCGTGGCTTTGCGTTCACAGAACCAGCAGATGGTCTTCATCTCTTCAATTTTATCGGCGTAGATCAGCATGTATTTGCTGCCTTCAAAGAGATTGTTCTGGAAATCATTTTTCAGGCCGAAGGCCATGACCGGAATGTTCAACTCATCCACGATCCGCACAAGCTGGAGGATGCAATCCTTGCTGAGGAACTGGCATTCATCAATCAGCACGCAGTGGGGCTTCGGCAGATTGTTGCTTACAATGCTGTAAATATCCGTATTTTCATCGATAGGTATGGCCTGCTTGCGCAGTCCGATGCGGGAGGAAATATACCCGACCTCGTCCCGATCGTCCAGGGATGGGGTGAAAATGAGTACTGACTTGCCCTGCTCCTCGTAATTATGGGCTACCTTGAGAATCTCAATGGATTTACCGCTGTTCATTGCCCCATACTTGAAAAACAACTGTGCCACGTCCATCTATCCTTTCGCGCTATAACCTGAAGTATAGTATTCCAAAAAATGCGACTTTATTAGAGTATCATATGAGCAGCTGAACTAGCCAGTGAAAACATGTCGAACCTATAAACTTTCAGTCTATGGCATATCCTGAGTTAAAGATCATTTCCGCGGATGTGTTATAATGTACGCACTTGTGTTTTCAGCTGGAGAACTTTTATGGGAAGGAAGTATGGCAGGTGACGGAGAAATTGGAGCAGTTCCAAGAAAGATTGGCCGGGGTGATGGAGAACGGGGGGCTGTCAGCAGAGGCGCAAAGCCTAGTGTCGGAAATGATGGACGAGCTGGCAGAGCTGCAACGCAGCAACAAGGCACTGCGGCGGGTTATTTTGAAGAGTGGACAAGGCTCAGCAATGTCTACCCGTTTGCGGGATGCACTTTACGAATAGAACAAGAGGATAACGCCGATGAATCTTATTTTCTTATACCTCAAAAAATATAGGGTAGCTGCTATTGCCGCTCTGGTAATGATGGGGATTGAGCTGGCAGTAGAGCTGTCACAGCCCCTTCTGATCGCGAAGATTATCGATAACGGAATCAGGGAAAAGGATATGACGGTGGTCTGGCTGTGGGGCGGAGTGCTTACCTTTAGTGCTGTAATAGCGTTTGCAGCAGGCATTTTGAGTTCTTTTTTTGCCTCACATGCCAGCCAGGGCTTTGCTTATGATCTCAGGGACAAGCTGTACGAAAAGGTGCAGTCCTTCACTTATGAAGTGTTCAGCCGTTATCAGACCTCTTCACTGATCACGCGGCTGACCGGGGACGTAACGCAGCTGCAGGACACGGTATTTATGGCACTGCGTTTTATGACCCGTGTACCGCTGGTTGTGCTGGGCAGTGTAATCATGGCGCTGGTCGTGCATGTGAAGCTGGGCCTGCTGCTGGCCGTCACGCTGCCGCTGCTGATTGTGGTTCTGACTTGGGTGATGCGCAGGTCTTCGGCCTTGTTCAAGATTGTGCAGAGCAGAGTTGACGGTGTAAACGGTGTCATTCAGGAGAATCTTACAGGTATCCGGCTCATCCGGGTTTTTGTGCGGATGGGTCATGAGATCGGCCGCTTTGCTTCGTACAGCGGGGGGCTGATGAAATCCACTGTTGCTGCTTTAAGGTTAACCGAAACGATGGGACCGCTCATTATGCTGATCGTCAATGCGGGAATTGTAGCTGTGCTGTGGTTTGGGAGAATCGAAATTTCTGCCGGGCAAGCTACGCTGGGGGAGACTGTTGCGGTTATTAACTACGCCTTGCGTACCATTGGGGCGATGTCGGCCCTTTCCTGGATTATGGCAACCTTCTCCCGGGCTGTTGCTTCGGGACAGCGCATTTCGGAAGTAATGTCTCCGCCTGAGGGCCGGGAAGAAACCGGATCGGCAGATGTACAGGTAAGCGGGTCAGCAGCGGAGGGGAAAGACCTTGTAAAAGAATCCCAAGTAGAGGCATCCATCCAAGGCAGAGTGGAATTCACCGATGTAAGCTTCAGTTATCCGGGAAGCGATATTGCTGTGCTGGAGCAAATCTCATTTGCGGTTCAGCCTGGTGAGCGTGTAGCCATCATGGGCGCAACCGGCTCTGGAAAGTCATCGCTGGTGAGCCTGATTCCCCGTCTATGCGAGCCTGACAGCGGGATCATCAGGATTGATGGAGAGAACAGCTCTGAGATCAAGGTTAGCAGGCTGCGCAGGTCTATTGGTTATGTTCCGCAGGAGATCATGCTGTTCTCCGGTTCGGTTCGGGAAAATATAGCCTGGGGTAATGAGCATGCTACGGCAGAGGAGATTGAACGGGCGGCTGCGGCGGCCCAGATCCACGAGACGATCACTGGTCTGCCTCAAGGCTATGAGACGATGCTGGGCCAGCGTGGGGTCAATCTGTCCGGAGGCCAGAAACAGCGGATGACGATCGCCAGGGCACTCGTAAGGAAACCGGCAATTCTGATTCTGGATGACAGCACCAGTGCCCTTGATGCGGTAACGGAGGGGCTGCTGCTGGAAGAACTCAAAAAAATGTCCTGCACCACCTTCCTCATTACCCAAAAGATTAGCTCTACAGTATCAGCTGATCTGATTCTGCTGCTTGATGAGGGCAGGCTGATCGCCGGGGGAACGCACGGGGAGCTGATGAAGGATTCAGCCCTTTACCGCAAAATTAACGAATCACAGAATGAGGGGGCGGCGCAGCATGTTCAAAGCACTACTTGAGCCTTTCCGCCATCCGAAGCTGGAACTGGGACTGGGCGAGGGGAAGAGCTTCGGATCCCCCGCCGGACGGAAGCCGAAAGCCCGGGCGAAAAATTCATCAGCTACACTGAAACGGATCTGGGCTTATCTGGCTGCACGCAAGGCAAAGCTGATCCTGGTGTTAGTGATGGTTCTGCTCAGCTCCGGGCTTGCCCTGCTGGGGCCTTATCTGATTAGCAGAGCAGTGGATCATTACCTCGAGGGAGACGGGGGCAGCACCTGGATCGTTTTTCTGATTACATTAGCCCTGGTCTATGTGTTAAATTCTCTTACTTCGTGGCTGCAGAATATCTGGATGATCGAAATTGCCCAGGAGACAGTCTACCGGATCCGTACGGATCTGTTCGCACATCTGCACCGGCTGCCGATCTCATTCTTTAACCGCAGGCAGCAGGGCGAGATTATGAGCCGTCTGACGAATGATATCGAGAATATCAGCTCGACGCTTAACAGCTCGGCAATCCAAATTTTCTCGAGTATCTTGACCTTGCTGGGGACGGTTGGGGTGATGCTGTGGCTGAGTCCGCTGCTCACTCTGCTGACGTTCATTGTCGTGCCGCTGATGACGCTCGGCATGCGCTGGATTACACGGCGTACAGGCCCGCTGTTTAAGGAGCGCCAGCGTAACCTGGGCGAGCTTAACGGATTCATTGAGGAGACCTTGTCCGGCCAGCGGATTATAAAGGCCTTCTCCCAGGAGGAACGGGTAATCAACGGTTTCCGCGAGCGGAACGGACGTATTATGCTGTCCGGGTACTGGGCACAGTCGATTTCCGGCTTTATTCCCAAATTGATGAACGGGCTAAACAATCTGAGCTTTGCTATCGTTGCAGGGGTCGGCGGTCTGCTGGCTATCCGCGGCCTGGTCACTGTCGGAGTGATTATCGCTTTTGTGGAATATACACGCCAGTTCACACGGCCGCTGAATGACTTGGCTAATCAGTGGAACACCCTTTTGTCGGCGATTGCCGGAGCGGAGCGGGTCTTTGAAGTGATGGATGAGGAGAAGGAAGCGAGGGATGAAGGCGCTGCGCATCTGCTGGAGCATGTGGAAGGTGCGGTGAAGTTTTCGGGAGTATCCTTCTCCTATGACGAAGGGGCTGATATTCTGCAGGATATCAGCTTTGAAGCGAAGCCTGGTGAGATGATCGCCCTGGTCGGGCCTACGGGTGCGGGGAAAACAACGCTGATCGGGCTGTTGTCGCGTTTTTATGATCCGGACAAAGGCAGTATTACGCTCGACGGCCAGGACTTGTCCTCCATCCGGCGGGAAAGTCTGCGCAGCCATATGGCTTTTGTGCTGCAGGATTCCTTTCTGTTCAAGGGGACGATCCGCGACAACATCCGCTACGGCAGGCTGGAGGCTACGGATGAGGAAGTGGAGCAGGCGGCGAAGCTTGCAGGTGCCCATCCTTTTATTATGCGGATGCACGGCGGGTATGACCGGATGCTGTCGGTGGATGGAAACGGGATCAGCCAGGGGCAGAAGCAGCTGCTGGCGATTTCACGGGCGATTCTGGCTAACCCGTCGATGCTCGTGCTGGACGAAGCGACAAGCAGCATTGACACCGTAACCGAAATCAAGATTCAGGAGGGTCTGCAGGCGCTGATGAAGGGCCGGACCAGCTTTGTCATCGCCCACAGGCTGGGCACGATCCGCGCTGCAGACCGCATTCTGGTGCTCAAGAACGGACGGTTGCAGCAACAGGGTTCCCATGAGGAGCTGTTGCGGCAAGGCGGACTGTACAGTGAGCTGGTGCGGGGGGCTTCAGCGGCTTCACAGGCGGAATAAAGCAATACAAAAGGCAGTTCCGGGTGTACCGGAGCTGCCTTTTGTATTTTATTATAAATTGAAATTGTAGACTAAACTAAAGGGGATAGTGTGTAACCTCAGAATGCGGTATGTTTAAACCGTTGTATCCGGTGAGGCGGGCTGCTGGGCTTTTTGCTTTTCCCGGAATCTGGGTCCCACGTAATTCTTCTTGCGGTCCCTTGTCAGAATCCAGCCGCCGAGGAAGCCCATTCCTGCCAGGAACAGAAGCAGACCGCCGCCAAAATGAAGCCAGGCGAATACGGGGGTTACAGTATCATCGCCATGCATGGAGACGTAGTTAAAAATATCATCCTTCATCATCAGGAAGCCCTTCATCGCCATCAGACCGGGAAGAACGAGAATGAGAATAGCAATGAAGCGTGAAATGAGCAGTTTCATTTAGGATTCATCTCCCTTGCAGGCCTTTGGATTCACCCATATGATAACGCTTCATCCGGTAAAAGTCCATGTTTACATGACGTTTATAAGTTTTGTATTAGGCTTAAAAGGGAGTACAATGTAGAGAGTTATGCAGAACTTATGAGTAATGACTGGAGGATACATATAATGACAATTTCCTGTGACGTGGCTATTCTGGGCGGAGGAACCGGCGGTTATGTGGCAGCGATCCGCGCGGCCCAGCTGGGCAAGTCTGTTGTCGTCATCGAAATGGACAAACTGGGCGGAACCTGCCTGCACCGCGGCTGCATTCCGAGCAAGTCGCTGCTGCGCAGTGCAGAGGTATATGCTGAAATCCAAGAGAGCGAGAGCTACGGCATCGAAACTGCCGGCGTAAAGCTGGTATTTCCGAAAGTACAGAGCCGCAAGGAAGCTGTCGTCGAGCAGCTGCACCAGGGCGTACAGTTTTTGATGCGCAAAAATAAAATTCAGGTGCTGAAGGGCAAGGGACGGATTATCGGCCCTTCCATTTTCTCCCCCCGCAGCGGTGCGGTGGCAGTCGAGCTGGAGGATGGCGAAATGGAGACGGTGGTCTCTACCCATCTGATTATCGCGACGGGCTCCCGTCCGCGTGTACTGCCCGGCCTTAAGCCGGACGGCCAAGTTATTCTCAGCAGTGAAGAAGCGCTGACGCTGGAAGAGCTGCCGGCTTCGATCATTATCGTAGGCGGCGGAGTGATCGGAGTGGAATGGGCTTCGATGCTGGCGGATTTCGGCGTCCAGGTTACGGTTGTGGAAGCAGCAGAGCAGCTGCTGCCGCTGGAGGATGCGGAGATTGCCAGGGAGCTCATGCGCCTGCTCAAAAAACGCGGAGTGAAGGTTCTGACCGGAACCACTGTCGATGCGGAGACCTGCGTGGTGACGGCGGATGGTATTACCATCGAAGCCCGCAAAGGGGAGCAGAGCCAGACCCTGTCCGCCGGAAAGCTGCTGGTCTCTGTAGGAAGAGTAGCCAATGTTGAGAATATCGGGCTGGAAAATACGGATATCCGCTTTGATAAAGGAGTTATCGAGGTCAATGACAACATGCAGACAGGCGAGCCTCATATCTATGCGATCGGCGACTGCATCGGGGGATTGCAGCTGGCCCATGCCGCGAGCCATGAAGGGATTCGTGCCGTCAATCATCTGGCCGGGGAGAAGCTTCATCCGTATCAGG
>NZ_LN831198.1:3629346-3656629 GCF_001368795.1 Paenibacillus ihuae | reverse complement strand
CAGAGAAGGAAGCCCAGAGCCTGGGTCATGATGTGGTGACCGGGAAATTCCCGTTCTCGGCCATCGGCAAGGCGATTGTGTACGGAATGAAGGATGGCTTCGTCAAGGTTGTAGCTGACCGCACCAGCGGGGATATTCTTGGGGTGCAGATGATCGGTCCGCATGTGACCGACCTGATCGGGGAAGCCGCGCTGGCGCAGCTGCTGGACGCCACACCTTGGGAGCTCGGGGAAGCGATCCATGCCCATCCTACCTTGTCCGAGATTATTGGAGAAGCAATGCTGGCCGTGGATGGCAGAGCAATCGGCTTCTAGGAAACGATGCGGGTAATAAAAGGAATCCGAAAGAGAGCTAATTACGCCTGAGAAACGTAAAATAGCTCTATTCCGGCTTTTCCTCTCTTTTCTTTTTGACTGCAAAGGGCTTATAATGATCTTGAGTTAGGTTTAGTACCTGGTTATAAGATCAGGGCACAATAGATGGAGTTGTACGAAGCAGCAGGCAGTATAGCTATCAAAATATTTAGGAGGTACCTCTGTATGGAATCCCAAGGTACTACTGTAGGAACGGTTAACAGACATTCACAGCTTGGACTCACAGACGGCCAGGTCATTGATATGTACAGATATATGCAGCTCGGGCGCAAATACGATGAGCGCAGTTTGCTGCTGCAGCGTGCCGGCAAGATCAACTTTCATGTCTCCGGTATCGGCCAGGAGGCGGCGCAGGTTGCAGCAGCGTTTGCGCTGGACCGGCAGAATGATTATTTTTTACCGTATTACCGCGATTACGCCTTTGTATTGTCGGTGGGTATGACTACGCGGGAGCTGATGCTGTCCGTATTCGCTAAGGCGGAGGACCCCAACAGCGGCGGCCGGCAGATGCCGGGCCATTTCGGCAGCAAGCGCCTGCGCATCGTGACAGGCTCAAGTCCTGTAACAACCCAGGTTCCGCATGCGGTTGGCTTCGCGCTGGCAGCTAAGATGAAGAAGAAGAAATTCGTGTCCTTTGTGACCTTCGGGGAAGGCTCCAGCAACCAGGGGGATTTCCATGAGGCCTGCAATTTTGCGGGTGTGAATAAGCTGCCGGTCATCATTTTTTGCCAGAACAACCAGTATGCCATTTCTGTTCCGGTCCACAAACAGCTTGGCGGCAAAATCAGTGACCGTGCACTGGGCTACGGCTTCCCTGGCGTGCGCGTTGACGGCAATGATCCGCTGGAAGTGTACCGTGTGGTTAAGGAGGCGCGGGAGCGCGCGATTGCCGGGGAAGGGCCGACATTGATTGAAGCGATGATGTACCGTTTGTCGCCGCATTCCACCTCTGATAATGATCTGGCTTACCGGACCAAGGAAGAGGTTGACGAGAACTGGAAAAAGGACGGCATTGCCGCGTTCCGCACTTATCTGACCGGACTTGGACTCTGGAGTGACGAGCAGGAGCACGATCTTGCCGCTGAATATAATTTGGAACTTAAAGAGGCTATCGAATACGCCGAAAATGCACCGTTTCCGAAACCGGAAGACACGCTGCTGCATGTGTACGATGATTCCGGCCTCAAAGGAGGAGCATAACTCATGGCGATGATGGAATATATCGATGCCATCCGTTTGGCGATGAAGGAAGAAATGGAACGCGATGATTCGGTATTTGTGCTCGGCGAGGATGTTGGCCTTAAGGGCGGTGTGTTCACTACCACTAAGGGATTGCAGGAACAATTCGGGGAAGAGCGTGTAATGGATACACCGCTGGCCGAATCGGCGATTGCCGGTGTTGCCATCGGGGCAGCGATGTACGGCATGAAGCCGATTGCGGAAATGCAGTACTCTGACTTCATGCTGCCGGCCACCAACCAGATTATCAGCGAAGCGGCCAAAATCCGCTACCGTTCCAATAACGACTGGAGCTGCCCGATTGTGATCCGTGCGCCGATCGGCGGAGGAATCTTCGGCGGACTGTACCATTCCCAGTGCCCGGAATCGATCTTCTTCGGTACGCCCGGACTGAAGATCGTTGCGCCTTATTCGGCAGCAGATGCCAAGGGCCTGCTGAAATCTGCCATACGAGACCCTGATCCGGTGCTGTTCTTTGAGAATAAGAAATGCTACAAGCTGATTAAGGAAGATGTGCCTGAAGGTGATTACACCGTGCCGATCGGCGAAGCGAACCTGCTGCGTGAAGGCAGTGACATCACGGTTATCGGGTACAGTCTGCCGCTGCATTTTGCGATGCAGGCAGCAGAGGAACTGGAGCGCGAGGAAGGGATTACCGCGCATATCCTGGATCTGCGCACGCTGCAGCCGCTTGACCGCGACGCGATTATTGCGGCGGCCCGCCAGACCGGCAAGGTGCTGATTGTCCACGAGGACAACAAAACCGGGGGCATCGGCGGGGAAGTGGCAGCGATTATTGCTGAACACTGCCTGTTCGAGCTGGACGCGCCGATCTTCCGGCTATGCGGCCCCGATGTGCCGGCGATGCCGATTAGCCCGCCGATGGAGAAGTTCTTCATGCTGAGCAAGGATAAAGTGAAAGCGGAAATGCTCCGGCTGGCACAGTACTGATTAACATGTTTCCGAAGCGAGTTTGTACGAAGTTAATTCAGGAAGCATCTGCTAACAAAATTTTTAAGGAGTGACGACATGTCTGACAATACAAAGCTGACCGATGTGATGATGCCGCAGCTTGCGGAATCGCTGGTGTCAGCTACGATTGGCAAGTGGCTGAAGAAGCCGGGGGATCTGGTAGAGCAATATGAACCGCTCTGTGACCTTATTACCGATAAAGTGAATGCCGAGCTCCCTTCCACCGTGGAAGGTACGCTGGTAGAGCTGCTGGCCGAGGAAGGCCAGACGGTCAGCGTGGGCGAGATCATCGCCCGCATCGCCGTGGCTGCGCCTGCCGGAAGCTCCGCACCGGCGGCTTCAGCTGCACCGCAGGCAGCTTCAGCTGCGCCTGCCCCGAGCGCGCCAGCCGCACCGGGCCGGCCGGCTGCACTGGCTCCATCAGCAGCGGACGCGCCGATGCGCTCACGCTACTCGCCGGCGGTGCAGACGCTTGCCGCTGAGCACCGCATTGACCTAGGCGCCGTGCCGGGCACCGGACTCGGCGGACGCATCACACGCAAGGATGTGCTGATGTTCCTCGAGAACGGCGGCGCTGCTGCCGTTCAAGCTGCGTCCCCGCAGCCGGGCGCGGCGCCGGAAGCCCGGACTGTACCAGAAGCCTCCCAGCAGCCTGCGCTCCAGGCCATTCAGGCGGAGGTACAGGAGAAGCTGGAGCCGGTCCGTCAATCCGGTCTTCATCTGAGCGAATCCCCGCGTATTCCAACGATTGAGGTGGAAGGCGGACTTGGCAGCAGCTCGGAGTATCTGATTGACGTAACACCGATCCGCAACACAATCGCGACAAGAATGCGCCAGAGTGTATCGGAAATTCCGCATGCCTGGACGATGATTGAAGTGGATGTGACCAATCTGGTGGTGCTGCGCAACAAAATCAAGGATGAGTTCAAACGCAAGGAAGGGATCAATCTGACTTATCTCGCCTTTATGATGAAGGCTGTCGTTAGTGCGATCAAGGATTACCCGATTATGAACTCCGTATGGGCCGTTGATAAAATCATCGTCAAACGTGATATCAATATCGCGCTTGCTGTCGGTACAGAGGATTCGGTCATGACGCCGGTTATCAAAAAGGCTGACCAGAAGAATATCGCGGGGCTGGCCCGCGAGATCGATGAACTGGCCCAGAAGACCCGCGAGGGCAAGCTGCGCCTGGATGATATGCAGGGCGGTACCTTTACCGTGAACAACACCGGTTCCTTCGGTTCTATTCTGTCCTACCCGATCATCAACTACCCGCAGGCGGCGATTCTGACATTCGAATCCATAGTCAAAAGACCTGTTGTTATCAATGACATGATTGCCGTGCGCTCCATGGCCAACATCTGTCTGTCCCTGGATCACCGGATTCTGGACGGTGTCATTTGCGGCCGTTTCCTGCAGCGTGTAAAAGATAATCTCGAAAGCTATACGCCCGACACTAAACTGTATTAAGTTTCGTTATGAATCCTAAATCGGAAGACTGATATCCAAGCGGGGAGCTGAAGTGATGAATCAACCGGAACCTGGTAAGCTGGAGCTTTCATATCACCCCCTGATGGAGTATGGCGCGGCCTGGGAGCTGCAAAAGAAATCCGTACTGGCGATCGATGCCGGAGAGGCTAATGAACAGCTGATTCTTTTGCAGCATCCGCCTACCTACACCATCGGTTCACAGAATCATCCGGAGCATCTGCTCTTGAGCAAGGAACAGCTGGAGCAGCAAGGTATTGCCTTGTTTGAAATCGATCGCGGAGGAGACATTACATATCATGGGCCGGGCCAGCTTGTCGGCTATCCGCTGCTAAAGCTCGGGGAAGAGGGCAAGGTGGATTTACGCGGTTATCTTCGCCGCCTGGAATCTGTCATCATTGATTATTTGGCAGCACAGGGGATAGAGGGAACTCGCAAGCCGGAGTATACCGGTGTGTGGGTCGGAGATGAGAAAATCTGCGCGATTGGTGTCAAGTTCAACAAAAGCAGATCACGCAGAGGGTTTATCACCAGCCACGGGTTTGCCTTCAATATCTCGGAGGGAATCGGACGGCGCGGATTTCAGGGGATTATTCCTTGCGGCATTTCGAGTTATGGAATCACGTCACTGGAGGAATGCAGCGGCCGTTCATTTGAAATGGAGCAGGTGGCAGAGGCATTGATTCCCTATTTTCTGCACCATTTTCCTTATGAAGCGGTTCGGGCGGAGAGCAGCACGGTTCCGGCGGATTAAGCGGCTGCTGCGGCATGCCAAACAGCGCCCGGAAACCGGACGCTGTTATTAATGTGCCAAGGCTTGTCCGTTAACCGGCCATGAAGGGCTCGATTACCAGCAGTACGGTTGAGGCGACCATGGCGATCAGCATGACATAAATCACGACGCGGAACCATTTTTGACGATTCATGAGTGACTCCTTTGGGATTAGTTTAAGTTAAAAGCGTACATGAAAATAAGCAGTACCACTATTGTAACTTATCTGTGAAAGAGAGGGAAGCCTAAGTGATAGTACAAGACCGATTGATTCAGGAGTTCATGGAGCTTGTCCGTGTGGACAGCGAAACCGGAAATGAACGTCAGATAGCCGATGTGCTAAAAGCAAAATTCAGCGCTCTGGGCCTTACAGCCATCGAAGATGATTCCCGGGAGCGTACCGGACATGGAGCGGGCAATCTGTTCGTAACCTGGGCGGCCGACAGCGGTGCGGCAGCACCTAAGCTGCTGTTCACCTGTCATATGGATACAGTGGTTCCCGGGCAAAATATCAAACCCACCCTCGGGGAAGACGGCTGGATTACCAGCGACGGCACTACAATCCTCGGCTCGGATGACAAAGCGGGACTTGCTGCATTGTTCGAAGCGATCCGCGTCATTCAAGAGCAGAAGATTCCGCACGGTCAGATCCAGTTCGTGATTACAGCGGGAGAAGAATCCGGACTGCTTGGCGCACGGGCGATGGACCCGAAGCATCTGGATGCGGATATGGGCTTTGCCCTTGATTCCAACGGTGAAGTTGGAGCGATTGCTGTAGCAGCACCGACACAGGCGAGAGTAACGATGCAGATTTTCGGAAAATCTGCGCATGCGGGTGTCAATCCCGAGGACGGCATCAGCGCCATCCAGGTCGCCAGCAAGGCTATTTCAGCGATGAAGCTGGGACGAATCGACAAGGAAACAACGGCTAACATCGGTAAGTTCGCAGGCGGCGGTCCGACGAATGTCGTCTGTGATCATGTGCAGCTTGACGCGGAAGCGCGCAGTATTGTTCAGGAGAAGGTAGAGCTGCAGATCGCTTCCATGCGTGAAGCTCTGGAAACTACAGTGCGGGAATATGGCGCAGAATGCGAGTTCCGCAGTGAGATTCTTTACCCGGCGTTCAGCTTCAATGAACATGATCCTGTTGTGCAGCTTGCTGACCGGGCTATTACTTCACTGGGCCTTGCGACTCGTCTGTTTCATTCGGGCGGCGGAAGCGACGCCAACGTATTCAACGGCTTGAAAGTTCCAACGGTGAATCTGGCGATTGGCTATGAGCATATTCATACCACCAAGGAACGGATCAAAGCCGAAGATATCGCCAAAGCGGCTGAACTGGTTGTAGCGATCGTAAAAGAAAGCGTTAAAGCTTAATAGAATGAGCTGCCTGCAAGAAGAATAAATGAAATGAAGGAGCTGTTTCCGGGAATGCCCGGGAACAGCTCCTTATGTTTAGCCGGCGGGTGAAGGTGGGCAAGATGTGTTATTCAGCCGGCTTTAGGTGGACGAATCCGGGACTCTGCCTGCAGCCGCAGAACGTAGGTCAGGGGCATATCACGTCCGTACTTTTCCGTCCAGCCTGCAATGACCGCTTTAATCTGCTCAGGCTTGCCTGCGATTGTAACCGCTGATGTGCTTGTACGGATAAGGATGTCCTTCATGCCTGCATTCCTTCTTTCCCCTTAAGTTTGCTATAATACACCTTATGCAGATCCCAGTTAAAGGAGACCATGAAACTATGAAAAAAGAAGAATTGAACCGTAACCCCGCCTTAGACGAAGAGACATTGTCCACACAGCCGATTTTTGAAGGCAAAATTATTACCCTTCAGGTAGATACCGTGAAGCTGCCGGACGGCAATACCGCTACCCGTGAGGTGGTGAAGCATCCTGGTGCTGTCGCGGTGCTGGCACTGAACAACAATAAAATGCTGGTGGTAGAGCAGTACCGCCAGCCGATGCACCGCACGGAGGTAGAGATTCCTGCAGGCAAGCTGGATAAAGGCGAAGACCCGCTGGCAGCCGCAGGACGTGAGCTGCAGGAGGAAACCGGCTTTCACAGCGGGGAGCTGAAGCTGCTGAAATCCTTCTATACCTCACCCGGCTTTGCGGATGAAATCATCCATCTGTATGTGACGGATAATGCCCAGCCGGGGGATATGGCGCTGGATGAGGATGAATTCTTAGAGGTCTCTGAGCTGACACTGGAGGAAGCGTACCAGTACATTGCGGACGGGCGGATTGCCGATGCCAAAACCATGATGGCAGTGTACGCATGGCATCTCTACACGCTGACAGGTCAATGGCACTAGAACCGAAGCTGCACAGCTTTTACTGCGATCTTCATGTTCATATCGGCCGGACCTCGGCGGGACAGGCAGTCAAAATCAGCGGCAGCCGGAGTCTTACCTTCGCGAATATTGCCTTAGAAGCGGCGGAACGCAAGGGGATAGAGCTGATCGGCATCATTGACAGTCATTCGCCGGGCGTGCTGCAGGATATCCGTGATGCTCTTGAGTCGGGTGAGATGACCGCGGCAGAAGGCGGGGGGATTGCTTACCGGGGAACAACACTTCTGCTGGGGAGCGAAATCGAAATCCGCGAGCCCGGGCGTAAGGAATGTCATGTGCTGGCTTTCCTGCCGGACCTTGCTGCCATGGAGGATTTCAGCAGCTGGATGAGCCGGTATATGCGCAACATCAACCTCAGCTCGCAGCGGCTGTATGCCTCCTCCAGAGACCTGCAGGATGAGATCTGCGGACGGGGAGGAATACTGATTCCCGCGCACATTTTCACGCCGCATAAAGGGCTGTATGGCTGTGCGGCGGAGCGGATGGCGGAGCTGTTTGATCTGGAACGGATTGCAGCGGTTGAGCTTGGCCTCAGCGCGGATTCGGAAATGGCAGGATATATTTCCGAGCTGGACAGCTATACCTTTCTGACCAATTCCGACGCGCATTCCCTCGGCAAAATCGGCCGCGAGTACAACATAATTGAAATGGCGAAGCCTTCGTTCAGCGAGCTGCGCCTTGCGCTGGAGCGCCGTGAGGGCCGGAGGGTCAGTGCCAATTTCGGCCTGAATCCGCGGCTTGGCAAGTATCACCGGAGCTACTGCGCCGGATGCGGCAGCATTATCGACGAGGCGTATGCCACCTCGGAACGCTGTCCTTATTGCGGCAGCCCTAAGCTGGTGCAAGGGGTGTTTGACCGGATATTGCATATCGCTGACCGTGAGCAGCCGGTTGTTGCGGAACATCGCCCGCCTTATCACTACCAGGTTCCGCTCGAGTTTATCCCTGGCCTGGGCAAGGCCAAAATGAACGCGCTGCTCGCGGCTTTTGACACCGAGATGAATATCCTGCACCGTACCGGCGAGGCGGAGCTTGCTCAAATAGCGGGATCCCAATTAGCGGCACAGATCGTTCTGGCGCGTACGGGCCAGCTTGCGCTGACATCCGGAGGCGGCGGGACTTACGGTAAAGTGAAGAGCACCGAGAGATAACGGGCTCTTGGGGCCTGATCGTCTCACATATCCAAAGGACAAGTCATAGAGCGGGACGTTTCCTCATATGGTGTAACATGTGACCTGAAAGGAGAACGTCCCTATGCGCAGTTTGCGGCTGATGATCAAGGAACAGACGCCTCTTTATATTTTTGTTGCGGTATTATTTCTGGTTGGGGTCGTTTTTGGGGCACTTATAGTAAGTGCGCTGACACTTGATCAGCAGCAGGAGCTGGGTGATTACCTGGGTAATTTCTTTGTCACCGTGGATCAGCAGGGACTGCCCGCCGCCCCTGATTCCTACTGGAGCATTGCCGCGCTGAATCTGAAGTGGGTCGGCCTGATCTGGATTCTGGGCTTGTCGGTGATTGGACTGCCGGGGATTCTGATACTTGATTTTCTCAAAGGGGTGCTGATCGGCTTTACGGTCGGCTGCCTGGTCAGCGAGTATTCTTGGCACGGGATGCTGTTCGCGCTTGTCTCTGTGGCTCCGCACAATCTGGTGCTGATTCCGGTACTGCTTGTCAGCAGTGCGGCGGCTATCGCCTTTTCCCTGCTGATGATCCGCAGCCGTGTGCTTGGCCAGCGGCGTACGCCAGTGACCAGACCTTTTGCCATGTATACGCTGCTCTCCCTCGGGATGGCCGTGCTCGTACTGGGGATTTCCGGTTTCGAGGCCTGGGTGACGCCGGAGATGATGAGATGGGTGACACCGATGCTGATAGGTCAGAGTGTGTGAAGCCACAACTATATGAACAAAATAACCTGCCGGGCCATAAGCCTGACAGGTTATTTATTTAATAATGTTTGATTAGTCCAGGAGCTGTAATCACCAAGCGGTGCGCCGATATCGTCTGCTTTTGTACGATCATAAGGATACTAAGTGGAAAAACACCCACTAATACAGCTGATTTTCCCTGCAGCCAACATCTAATTGGAATGAATCCACTTACATTGCGTGAAAAGCAGAAGTTTGCTTTATAGAGGATATATTAGATGGACATTTTCCAACAAAATTCATTATTGTCTCTGCAATCAAAAATGAAAATGGATTCATTCCATTTAGTCTATTATAGTCAGGTCAAGCTGTCAGGAAGTGTGTCATTACAGTGTCTCATGATTTAAGTCAATTTCGCTCGATAAACGTCCATACTGTTAGTATCAAACTCAACAGAATGATAACCCATAGGCCTGTCCTTTCAGAAAAGCCAGCGGTTACTCCTATCGAGGCGGCATTTCCGAATATAACTTCTTTGAGGATGTAGTGCAGCATTTTGAGGATGGCGAAGAACATAAGTATAGCCTTAACGGATTTTTTGATTGCCTGCTTTCTGATAAAGTTCACCACCACTTTACTCCAAATACAACCGCTTTTTCTATGCTTCCATTATGTTGCAGGTTCCTGCCGGATTCAAGCTTTTAATGCGCCTTTTCATCAAACCTTTATCTTTCATTCATTGTATTTTAAGCTTTCAGGCTTATAGTAGTCACATGACCCCCTTATAATAGAACTTGGCCCTGCCGGACGCCGGCGGGGTCCCTTTTTTGTTCATACATTCCGGGTGCACTGCGCTTGAACCCATTCTAAAAGCGTTTGACTTCTCAAAGCGACTCCCCCTATAATGTAAGAAGTGGTTTTGTGCCCGGTGCGGTAATTTTCCAAGGGGGAGGGAGATAGGTGGAAGCCCGGATAGACAAGATAAAACAACAGCTACAATCCCAAGGATATAAGCTTACGCCCCAACGGGAAGCGACCTTAAGAGTGCTGCTGGAGAATGAAGAAGATCATTTAAGCGCTGAAGATGTGTTTATGCTTGTAAAAGAGAAGGCTCCCGAGATCGGTCTCGCCACCGTATATCGTACCCTGGAACTGCTCAGCGAACTTCATGTCGTGGAGAAGATTAATTTCGGAGACGGCGTTGCCCGCTATGATTTGCGGACGGATACGGCTAAACATCATCATCATCATCTGATCTGTGTGCAATGCGGCTCGATGGACGAGATTCGCGAGGACTGGCTGGGACCGCTGGAAGAGCGGCTTGAGAACGAATATAATTTTACGGTGCTTGACCATAGACTTGATTTTCACGGGATTTGCCACCGTTGTAAAGCTAAGAATGCGGCGGACGGCAGCACTCCTGAATAAGCTTATAGATGAGGAATTACCGCACAAGCTCTCCCCGGTATCTGCCGGAGGGGGCTTTTTAAATGATTTTTCCAGAAGATATACATAACATCAGTATCCGGCGCATACAGTGTAGGACGAGTTAACGCGAGTGGTAACTATGTTTGCGCAGACTACAAAGCGCTTCATCCTTACGATCCTATTAGGAGGTATCTTAAATGATTATCTCTGTGCCCAAAACGGTGCGCCGGTTGTATTTTATGACTTTGCTGGTTGCCCTGAGCTGCCTTTTTTATTATGCGCTGAACTGGATCGGCGCCTGGATCAGTCCGGTAGATCATTATGAAATCCCGGAAGGCTCGGCTGTCCGGGCGTTTCAGGAGTCCCCGCATCCCGAGGAAGGGCTGAATGCCGGGCAGCGCCTGCGGCTGTACTACTGGTACGGCGAGTGAAGCTGGGGCCAAAAGCAGGAAAAAGCTAGAAGTCTGTCGAATGAAGCTAAGGTGAGTTTGCCCGGTTTGCTGTTACAGGCCGGCTGTCAGACTCACATGCCTAAATGCTGCATAGCCGCGAAGAGCAGCCTGAGCAGACGGGAGAGTGAGTAGAATGAAGTCACATTTGCAGCCTTTTATGCAATATCTGTCCGTTGATAAAGGTTTGTCTTCGAGTACGCTGGAATCTTATGGACGCGATGTCTCGCAGTTTTTGGAATTCGCCGGGGAGCGGGGGATCGTATCGCCGGAGGAAATTAGAAGATCGCATCTCATTCAGTATCTCGCCGGACTCCGGGGTGCCGGGCGGGCAACGGCCACGGTTAACCGGAACACGGTATCGCTGCGCGCATTTTTTCACTATTTGCTTAAGGCAAGGCTGGTTGAGCAGGATCCTACGCTTGATATGGAAATGATTAAACCCAGCAAGAAGCCGCCGATGATACTGAGTGTTGGGGAAATAGAGCGGCTGCTGGCTGCACCTGATGAGGCCAGTCCGCAGGGCATGCGGGATAAGGCAATGCTGGAGCTGCTGTACGCAACGGGCATCCGCGTCTCTGAACTGATCTCCCTGAATGTAGAGGACGTGCAGACGGAGCTGAAATTTGCCCGCTGCAGTGCGGCATCCGGCAAAGAGCGGGTGGTACCGATCGGTACCATTGCTGCAGACTGCGTTGCTGTATATACAGCCGGGATGCGGGACAAGCTGCTGCGGGGGAATCAGGAGGAGCCTGCTCTGTTTCTGAATAGTCTCGGCGGAAGGCTGACCCGTCAGGGATTCTGGAAAATCATTAAAAAATACGCGCGTGAAGCACATATTGAACAGGATATTACACCGCATACCTTGAGGCATTCTTTTGCCGCCCATTTGCTGGAAGGCGGTGCGGATCTCCGCTCGGTTCAGCAGATGCTCGGCCATGCCGACATCTCGACTACACAGGTGTACAGCGGGATCGCCCGCAAAAATATGAAGGAAGTCTACGAGAGCCATCATCCGCGGGCCAAGTAAATGCTCTGCGGCTAATTGGCGGGATCAGGTTTAGTGGAAGTTGCCCGTTACATTAACGTGCTAAAAAGATGCTTTTTGTGAGTAAGATAGTTATGATGGAATCATACTGAAAGAATGGCCGGATAAATCGGTACAGCCGGACGGTTCTTTCGCTAGAAAACGGGTACCTAACAAGCGGGCTACTGCCCCCGGGCTTTCCAGGGGAGTACCCCCTGCGGAAGAAGGTAGAGCCGTTTCTTCTTGTTTGGATTAGACCAGAGAGAATGCAAACTTCTAAGGAGTGAATGAACGAATGTCCTTATTTAAACGGATCGGATTTATTGTGCTGGATAGTGTGGGTATCGGTGAAGCGCCGGATGCCGAAAGTTTCGGAGATAAAGGTTCCCATACACTGGGACATATTCTAGAGCGGGTGCCGGGCCTCAAGCTGCCGAACCTGCAAAGATTAGGCCTGGCGAATATTTCGCCGCTGCCGCCGCTTGAACCTGTAGATGCGCCAACCGGATATTACGGCAAAATGCAGGAGGTATCTGTTGGTAAAGATACGATGACCGGCCATTGGGAACTAATGGGGCTGAAGATTGAAGTACCGTTCAATGTGTATCCGGACGGCTTCCCCGCTGAACTGATTGAGAAGTTCGAAGCAGCAACCGGACGCAAAGTCATCGGAAACAAACCGGCTTCCGGTACAGAGATTCTGGTGGAGTACGGTGAAGAGCAGATGAAGACCGGAGCCTGGATTGTCTACACGTCGGCGGATAGCGTCTTCCAGCTTGCAGCGCATGAAGATATTATTCCGCTTGAAGAGCTGTACAGCGCCTGCAAAATCGCCCGCGAGCTGACGATGGCCCCTGAATTCTCAGTAGGCCGCGTCATTGCACGTCCTTATGTCGGCCAGCCGGGAGACTTCAAACGTACCCCTAACCGTCATGACTATGCCGTGAAGCCTCCGGAATCAACGGTTATGAACGCTTTGGAAGACATCGGCAAAGATGTTATTGCTGTCGGTAAGATCAATGATATCTTTACCGGCGAAGGTGTTACAGCCTCTTACCCGACCAAGAGCAACGAGCATGGCATTCAGATCACGATTGACGAGCTGCGTAAGCCGTTTGACGGCTTCCTGTTCACCAATCTGGTAGACTTTGATTCCCTGTACGGTCACCGCCGTGATCCGGAAGGATACGGACGTGCGCTGGAGGTCTTTGATGAGGCACTGCCGGAGCTGCTGTCCACACTCAGCGAAGACGATCTGCTGATTATTTCTGCCGACCACGGCAATGACCCGATCCATAGCGGAACGGATCATACGCGTGAGTATGTGCCGCTGCTCATTTACAGCCCAAGATTCAAGACGCCGGGCAGCCTCGGCATCCGCCAGACCTTCTCTGATGTTGCGGCAACGATTGCAGATAATTTCGGGGCGAAAGCGCCGCAGTACGGGACAAGCTTTTTGGCAGAACTCAAATAATAAAGAAGCCTGGATGATACAGGCATAACCTCAAGGAGGCAACAACCATGGCAGTGACTCAAGACCATATTCAAGAAGCAGTAGCTTATATTAAAGATCAATGTACGGTAGCCCCGGAAATCGGCTTGATTCTCGGCTCCGGTCTGGGCATTCTGGCCGATCTGATTACAGATGAAGTCGTAATTCCTTACAATGATATCCCGCATTTCCCAGTCTCCACAGTGGAAGGGCATGAAGGCGAGCTGCTGATCGGCATGATTGAAGGCCGCCGGGTTGTCATGATGAAAGGCCGCTTCCATATGTATGAAGGCTATGGCCCTGAAACCACTGCATTTCCGGTGCGTGTCATGAAAGAGCTGGGCGTAAACAGCCTGCTCGTTACCAATGCCGCAGGCGGTGTGAACACAGACTTCACTCCGGGCGACCTGATGCTGATTACTGACCATTTGAATCTGACCGGCCGCAATCCGCTGACAGGACCGAATGATAATGCGCTTGGCGTACGTTTCCCGGATATGTCGACTGCGTACAGCCCTCGTCTGATTGCAGTAGCTAAGGAAGCTGCGGCAGCGCACAATTTTGAATTCAAGGAAGGCGTGTATGCCGGTCTGCTTGGCCCGAACTACGAAACGCCGGCCGAAATCGTTATGCTGCGCCGCCAGGGTGCAGATGCCGTAGGAATGTCCACTGTATCTGAGACAATCGTGGCCCGCCATGCCGGTATTGAAGTGCTGGGAATCTCCTGCATTACCAATATGGCCGCCGGTATTCTGGAACAGCCTTTGAATCATGCCGAGGTTATGGAGACGGCGGAACGTGTGCGTGAGCAATTTTTGAAGCTGGTTCTGGCGTTTATTCCAAAAATGTAGGCTGCGCCGTTAAGAGCGGCATTCGCTGTGCAAAAAACAATCTATATAGATTGAACTTGAAAATATTCATTAAGGGAAAAGGGGCGGAAGGGAATTTTGGAACTGGAGGAGCGCTAGCGTCCGCCTTTGTCTGTGGATTTCTACCGCTAGTAGCGGTACTAATTAAGAAATCTACAGACAACAGCGGCCGGAAGTCCAAACATTCTCTGGAGTCACGACTCACCCTAGAATATAAAAATCACATGTTCAGTCTATATAGGCAAAACTATTCATTCCGGGAGGCTCATCTCATGACACAGACAACTATCGCTTACGGTACACAAGTAAAAGAAGCGGCTGCATATATCAAGTCCAAATTCGGACAGTACAGCCCAAGCATCGGACTGATTCTAGGTTCGGGCCTTGGTGATCTGGGCGACCAGATTGAAGACGCAGTCTATCTGCCTTACGAAGAAATTCCCCATTTCCCGCGTTCCACGGTGGAAGGCCATGCCGGCCGGTTCGTTATCGGTAAGCTGGAAGGCAAGGATGTAATCATCATGCAGGGACGTTTCCACTATTACGAAGGCTATGAAATGCGCAAAGTTGTGCTGCCTGTCTATGTAATGGCTAAGCTGGGCGTAGGTACGCTGGTCATCACCAATGCTGGCGGCGGCATGAACCGGGCGTTCAAAGCCGGTGACCTGATGCTGATTACCGACCACCTTAATATGACCGGTGATAACCCGCTGATTGGACCGAATGATCCGGAGCTGGGTGTACGTTTCCCGGATATGTCCCGTGCCTATGACCCTGAGTATATCGCACTTGCCAAAAAGCTGGCGGTTGACGTCAAAGGTGTTGACGGTGAAGCGCTTGTGCTGCAGGAAGGCGTTTATGCCGGCATCAGCGGCCCGACCTATGAGACACCGGCTGAGCTGAAAATGCTCGCTTACCTGGGCGGGGATGCGGTCGGCATGTCCACTGTGCCGGAAGTGATTGTTGCCAGCCACAGCAAGCTGCGCGTGCTCGGGATCACTTGTATCACCGATATGGCGATTGGCGATGAGCTGGAGCCGCTGACACATGAGCAGGTAGTAAAAGTAGCTAATCTGACCAAGCCGAAATTCATCGGACTTGTCCGTGCGTTTGTGCGTGAGGTACAGCTATAATGCGTGCGGTTGATCTGATTCAGAAGAAAAGAGACGGCGGCGAGCTAAGCCGTGAGGAAATCGCCTACCTGATCCAGGGTTACAGCAAAGGCGAAATTCCGGATTACCAGATTTCCGCCTGGGCAATGGCCGTATACTTCCGGGGAATGAACGCGCGGGAAACCGGCGATCTGACACTGGAAATGGCGATGTCCGGCGACCAGGTGGACTTAAGTCCTATCGCCGGCATTAAGGTGGATAAGCATTCCACCGGCGGCGTAGGTGATAAAACGACGGTGGTGCTTGCGCCGCTTGTAGCTTCCGCCGGAGTTCCAGTCGCCAAGATGTCCGGCCGCGGGCTGGGACATACTGGCGGCACACTCGACAAGCTGGAGTCGATCAGCGGCTTCTCGGTGGAGATGGGCCGTGAGCAGTTCTTCGCCCAGGTCGGCGAAATTGGCGCTGCCGTTATCGGGCAATCCGGCAACATTACCCCTGCCGACAAGAAGCTGTATGCACTGCGTGACGTGACTGCTACCGTGGAATCCATTCCGCTGATTGCCAGCTCCGTCATGAGCAAGAAAATCGCCGCCGGTGCAGATGCCATCGTACTCGATGTCAAAACCGGCAGCGGCGCGTTCATGAAGACGCTGGATGATTCCATCGCCCTGGCCCAGGCCATGGTCGATATCGGTACGCATCTGGGCCGCAACACGGTTGCGGTCATCAGTGATATGGACCAGCCGCTGGGCTTCGGCATCGGCAATGCGCTGGAAGTCAAGGAAGGCATCGAGACTTTGAAGGGCCACGGACCAAAGGATCTGCAGGAGGTCTGCCTCATTCTGGGCAGCCAAATGCTGGTTCTCGGCGGCAAAGCGAAGGATGAAGCCGAAGCGCGGACGATCCTGATGTCCCACATCGAGGACGGAAGCGCCTTTGATAAGTTTAAACAGATGGTGGCTGCACAGGGCGGCGATGTTTCACAGGTCGAGGCACCGGACACGCTGCCGTCAGCCAGCCGCTTTATTGAGGTCAAGGCAGCGTCTGCAGGTTATGTGGAGAGCATCCAGGCCGAGGAAATCGGCGTAGCCGCCATGCTGCTTGGAGCAGGCCGTGAGACCAAGGAATCGCTGATTGATCTGGGCGTTGGCATCCAGCTATCACTGAAGGTCGGCGATGCCGTTGCCGCAGGCGCTACGCTTGCCGTACTGCATGTGAATGATGCCAGTGCGGGCAAAGTGCAGGAAGCAGAAGCCAAGGTGCTGGAAGCTTACCGCATTTCCGCTCAGCCGGTTCCGCCGCAGCCGCTGGTATTCGCGCTTGTAACGAAGGATGGCGTAACCCGGTACTAAGTAACATACCAAGTGAAACGGGTAACGCAGAGTGATGCTAAATGACGCTAAATGACGCTAGTACTGCTAGTACTATGAAGTACTGCTAAGTAACATCAAGCACTAATTTGTGTTACCACGTGGCTAAGGCTTGCTAAAGTATTGTACTTCCTTCCGGCGCTCTTCCGGGAGTGCTAAGAAAGCGTTATGGAATAAGTGGAAATTCTCCTGCTAATTTGACTCCACCGAGGCTGTTGGAAGAATTAGCGGGAAATCCTCCATCTAATAAACCACCTTTTGGATAAAGAGGTGCTTTTCCAGGCAATTAAGTGGAGGTATTCCCGCTAGTCATTCAGTGGTACGGAAATTGCGGGAATTACAGCCAACATTTCCACTTAAATGATAAGCCGTATAGAACAATCTGTTCTGTACGGCTTTTTTGCACGTTCACTGATTGCTTGCTATCCGTTAATCTCCAGGAGTGTCCACTCCGCCTAAAGCGTCCTCCACCGTCTGCATGATCTGGTAAGCTCCCTTGCTCCGGTTGCAGAGGGCGGCGAAGGTTACACCGCTTGCAGGATAGAACGCCGAGCGGAAGGAGACGCCTGGATCGAAACCCATCACATGGTATTTGTACACTTCTCCATTCAGCTTGGTAATCCACACGCCATAGCCATAGTAGTTATCCTGATCTTCATGAATATGCGGCGTTAGCAGCAGCGCAGTCGTTTCCTCATTGAGCAGCCGATGGTTGAACAGGCCGTCCCACAATAGCTGCATGTCTGTTGCAGTAATGAACGCTCCGCCGTCTGCGCCCCCTTTTACCGGTATGGAGTAGATATTGGTGATTAAGCTTCCGTCTTCCTGTTCTATATATCCCAGGGCCGTATTGGCCGGTAGATTATCCAGCGCAAAATAACCGGAATGCTGCATGCCGCAAGGCAGGAAAATATGCTGCTCCACATAATCCGCGAAAGCCATCCCGCTTGCTGCCTCGACGAGCAGACCGAGCATGATATAACCCGCGTTGTTATAGTGAAATCTGTCACCGGGGTTGAATTTCATCGGCAGGTTCTGGAACATCGGCAGGAAATCCTCAAGACGCCTGAGCGTATACATCGGTACGGCCTTCCACAATTCTGCGAAATCATCCATTGTCTCTTCGTCAAAATAATCCCCGATGCCCGAGCTGTGTGTCAGCAGCTGATGCACGGTTATCTCCGGACTGAACAGCGGAAACGCGAGTCCGCCTCCTTTTAGCACTTCCAGAGCTCTACTCTCAAAAGAAAGCTTACCCTGTTCCACAAGCTGGCAGATGGCAATAGCTGTGAAAAGCTTACAGCCGGAGGCGATGCCGAAACGTGTGTCGGGCTTATTCAGCCGGTTATCCGCCAGGTTCGCATGGCCGTAGGCTTCCAGAATCAATTCCTGTTCGCGGCCGGATACCAGTATTGTTCCTGAAAACCCAGAGCTTTGGGCTGTGCTGGCAATAGCTCGGCGAAGTTGTTCAATCCTCATAGATTATCCCTCATTCCTGATCTGTCGTGATTTTTGTCCATTCAGATATTCGGCAGCGGGCAGGGGTTATCCTTTTCATGGAATAAGAGCTCGCGGCGAAGAGGGTGTGATAATACTTGACTGTAAGAGGGAAGTGGAACAGCATAGAGAATGGGCGGCCTCTGCTGGAGTGCTGCCGTGCTGTCACACCGCCTAAACCGGTGAACAGATAGCGGAAATGGTGTAATCGGGGGGAAGTTAACATGAGTGAATCAAGGATACTAATCAGCATGAATGTACTGAAGGATTGTCTGGGGCTTAGCCGCGGTGAACTGCTGGCTGTTGTGGCGGACGATGACAAGCGCGAGCTGGCGGAATCCGTCTATGAAGCAGGCAAGCGGCTCGGGGCTGAATCGATGCTGCTGATCATGCAGCCGCGGAGCAAATCGGGCGAGGAGCCACCGGCTCCGGTCGCCGAAGCTATGGCTAAAGCGGATGTGGCCGTCTGTATTACGACACATTCCATGACACATACGGCTGCCCGCAAGCAGGCAGCAGCAGCGGGAACCCGTGTGGCCACCATGCCGGGCATGACGGATGATATGTTCAGCAATGGAGCAATTACTGCTGATTATGCACAGGTCAAAGAGCTGACTGAACAGGTAGCCGCCCTGCTGTCCGCAGGCCGTGAGGTGCGTGTGGAGAAGGACGGGCTGAGTCTGAGCTTCTCGATTGACAGCAGAGACGGCGTGCTGAGCACGGGGTTATATCTCAATCCGGGAGAATCGGGCAACCTGCCTTCCGGCGAAGCGTATATTGCACCGGTGGAAGGCACCGCGTCAGGGCGGATTCTGGTGGACGGTTCCATCGCCGGAATAGGTGCACTGCACAGTCCGCTGGTGCTTACAGTAGAGCAAGGCCGCTTAACTGCGGCCGAAGGCGAAGGCGGGGACAAACTGCTGGAAATGCTGGGGGCAGGTGATGGCCGGTTCCTTGGGGAATTTGGCATTGGAACGAATAATAAGGCCAGAATTACAGGTGTGGTGCTCGAAGACGAGAAGGTCTACGGAACCATTCATGTAGCGTTCGGCAGCAATAATACCTTTGGCGGAATCCTTGCGGCAGGAGTACATATTGATGCTGTGGTAATGAAGCCTGACGTGTATATAGACGATAAGTTAATTATGCATGCGGGAGAATTGCTCTAAGTTAGGAGTTTAGGAGTTTAGGAGTTTAGGAGTTTAGGAGTTTAGAAGTTTAGGAGTGCCGGATAAATGACTCCGGATGGCTAAAGTGAGGGGCTTTCTCTGCGTATCCGTAAAGATGCCGGAGAAGGCCTTTTTTTCTGCGTGAATTGGAATAATTTCCTGCCTTTCTGACCAAACTGGAATACAGTACCTGTGAAATGAAGGTTAATGTTCAGGAGGGGAACCACTTTGAGAAAAATTCGTTATTTGACGCTTGTGCTATGTATGGCTGTCTCGGTTCTGGGAGCGGCACCAGGCGCATTTGCGGAGGAAAAGGCTAAAAGTACCGGTAATACCGCTGCTGCTGTTGATCTTGCGCCGGGAGCACGTTCCGCCATTCTAATGGATGCGGGCACCGGAACCATTATTTATGAGAAGAACAGTCATGACAAGCTGCCACCGGCCAGTATTACCAAAATCATGACGATGCTGCTGACCGTTGAAGCCCTGGATGAAGGCAGACTGCAATTGACCGACAAGGTGCGGACGAGCGAATATGCGGCATCGATGGGCGGTTCGCAGATTTTTCTGGAGCCCGGAGAAGAAATGACGGTGGATGAGATGCTGAAAGGCATCGCTATGGCTTCCGGCAATGATGCCTCTGTTGCGATGGCGGAGAAGATCGCCGGCTCAGAGAGTGCCTTTGTCGATATGATGAACAGTAAAGCGGAGGCGCTTGGCCTGAAGGATACGCATTTTGCCAACTGTAACGGCCTGCCGGCTGCGAATCATTATTCCTCGGCCCATGACATTGCCGTCATCAGCAGGGAGCTGCTCAAGCATGAACGGATTATTAAATATACCGGTTCCTATCAGGACTATCTGCGCAAGGATTCGGCCAAACCGTTCTGGCTGGTCAACACGAACAAGCTGGTGCGCTTTTATACGGGAGCCGATGGTCTGAAGACCGGCTATACGTCGGAAGCCAAGTTCTGCCTCTCGGCAACTGCAGCCAGAGACGGACTCCGCGCCGTTGCCGTAGTGCTGGGCGAACCGAACACGAAGACACGCAACAGTGAAGTGTCAGGCATGTTCGATTATCTCTTTTCACAATATAAGATGCACACGATCTATAAAGCCGGAGACACCATCGGTACGCTGAACATTGAAAAAGGTGTGAAAAAGACGCTGCCGATTACCGCCAAGGAAACCTACAGCGTGCTGCTTAAAAAGGGAATTACCCAGGAAGGCATCCGCAATGAGCTGGTGCTTCCGGGCAGTGTAAAAGCGCCGATCGCCGCAGATCAGACCATTGGCAAGCTGGTAGTCTACCAGGGCACGAGTGTAATTAAAGAATATGAGCTCAAGGCGGGCGAAGCTGTGCCGAAGGCAGGCTGGTGGAAGCTGTTCAAGCGCACGACGGGATCACTGTTCACGGTTGATTAATTTCTTGCATTTTGTAGATTCCCCTTGTGTCCTCTGTAGATTCTTAGGGGTTTTCTTCTAGTTTTGTCGGGGAGCAGGAATCCTCAATTGCCATGTAGAAAACCTTGTCCTTGTAGGGGAAATAACTAAGTTACAGGGCGGTTTTGAAAGCAACGAAGAGGAGAGTGGCAAGTATGAATTCTCATGTGGAGATGGAGCATCACCGGGGTGTGCTGGTTGTCCGTTTATCGGGAGAGCTGGATCATCACGCAGCCGATTATGTTCGTATGGAGATGGATGAAGCGATTATGCGGGGCCAGGTGGAGCATCTGATTCTCAGCCTGAAAGAGCTGCAGTTCATGGATAGCTCGGGCCTTGGCGTCATTCTTGGAAGGTACAAGCTGATTCGCAGTAAAGGCGGGAAAATGGCTGTCTGTGATGCCACCGCCCCCGTGAAGCGGCTGCTGGAAATGTCGGGCCTGTTCAAAATCATGTCCCTATATGACGACGAGAGTTCTGCACTCTCGGATTTGGAGGTTGCGTTATGACAAAGAGTGAAGCTGGTAACTTCATGAGTGTCCAGTTTGCCGCCCTCTCGGAGAACGAATCGTTCGCGCGTGTGGTGGTAGCGGCCTTCGTCTCCAGGCTAGATCCTACCATGGAAGAACTGAATGATCTGAAGACGGTTGTCTCGGAGGCTGTCACCAATTGTATCATCCACGGCTATGACAGTAATCCGGAAGGGATTGTCAGCATCTCGGCGTCGATCGACAATGAGACCGTGCACCTGACCATCGAGGATCAGGGGAACGGCATTGAGGATCTGGAGCTGGCGCAGCAGCCGCTGTACACATCCAAGCCGGAGCTGGAGCGGTCGGGCATGGGGTTTACGATTATGGAGAATTTCATGGATGAATTCGAAGTGACCAGTGAACCGGGGCGCGGTACCTCCATTTCTATGAAGAAAACGATCGTCTCGAAAAAAGCTTTATACAATTAGGGGTTGGAGCCATGGAAGCAGAATCAAAAAAAGCTCCGCCGACCTATTTGGACGATGCGGAGGTCAAACGTCTTATTGCGCTCAGTCAGGCCGGAGATAATCTGGCCCGCGACACGCTCGTAAGCTGCAACATCCGCCTCGTCTGGTCGGTGGTGCAGCGGTTTATGAACCGCGGGTATGAGCCTGATGATTTGTTCCAAATCGGTTGTATCGGACTGCTCAAGTCCGTTGATAAATTCGACCTCAGCTATGAGGTCAAATTCTCCACCTATGCTGTGCCGATGATCATCGGCGAGATCCAGCGTTTCCTGCGCGATGACGGTACCCTCAAGGTCAGCCGCTCGCTCAAGGAGATGGCCAACAAGGTGCGCAAGATGAAGGACGAAATGTCCAAGACGCTGGACCGCCTGCCGACCATCGGCGAAGTTGCGGAGGCACTTGGTGTAACACCGGAAGAAATTGTGTTTGCCCAGGAAGCCAACAAGCCGCCGACCTCGATTCACGAGACCGTGTTCGAGAACGACGGCGATCCGATCACCCTGATCGACCAGATCGCCGACGAATCGCAGGAACGCTGGTTTGACAAGCTGGCGCTGAGCGAGGCCATCGGCGCACTGACCGAACGCGAGCGCCTGATCGTCTACCTGCGCTACTACCGCGACCAGACCCAATCCGAAGTCGCCACCCGCCTCGGCATCTCGCAGGTCCAGGTGTCGAGGCTGGAGAAGAAGATTCTCGCGAACATTCGTGAGCAGATTGCGCAGTAGGCGCGCGGTTAGGCTGGTCTCCTTGCAGCGGTAAGGTGAAATGTAAGAGTAGGGGTAATGAGTAAGGGTTTGTTGGTGAGTGCAGGTTGAGGAAAGAGCATGTTCGAAGTAATCAGGTATGGAGAAGTATGTGACGGGTGCAGTGACTGGTAACGAAATGCAGCAGAAACCGCCTTGCAAGGGCGGTTTTTTGTTTTGGATATTTTTGGTATGATCAAACCAGCAGAACGTTAGCTATATTACTGGCCGATCCGAGCCGCTGGGGAACTGGGAACTGCTAACGGACCGGAAAGCCCTTATCTTCGCTGTAGAGGGTATTTCACTAGGCTAACGGACCGAAGTGTACTTATTTCCTCTCCAGCAGGCATTTTTCGAGAGTATCCCCGTAAATAAGCGCACTGGAGTCCGTTAGAATGACAAAGGGTGGATTATGACTCAAATAAGTGCATCTGAGTCCGCTGAAAATGGTGGAGAATGGAACTCTGAAATTGTGGACTAAAAAATGATTACTCTGGATATAAGTTTGAAGAATTCGATGCAATACTAAGTGAAGATGATAAAATATCTTCAACTATATTCCTTAACTTCCCAAGCGATATCAATGGAGTATATGAATTTGAGCTTCAAATTTTAGAATTGAATATTTTTTATTTAAGGATTAAATGGTTAGTTAAGCATTGATATAGAGGATGTTTCGCTTCAAAATAATCCACTAATACATGTTGGTCAATTCCATCTAATTGGAGAGTGAAGTAAACAATATGGAAATAAACACATATATTAAAATACCAAAAATAAAACTACCAGATAATTTTGAACAAAAACCAGAAAATTACTTTATTCATATTGATGATAAGGAAAGAATGCAAAAATACATTACTCAAATTGACGATAACTATTTGGAAGGGGCTATTGTAATGAATTATAACAATAGGCCAATTATGACTTTTAGATTATGGGATTTAGTCGGGAATCTCTGGGCTTACTTACTAAATGCAGTGGAGGAGTTTTTAGTAAATGGTAAATCAGAATGTTACCTTCCAGATCAGCCTATAAAAATTGAGATAATTGAGAATAAGTATGATTACATCATATTTATAATTGGTGACGGAAAGTATGGTTCTTTCATTATCCCGAAGATAGAATTTCTACAATCAATATTTAACGAAGCAGAGCACTTTTTCATGAGATTTGATGAATACTTTACGCCTAATCAATACGATTTCCATGTAAATCAACTTGTGAAACTGAGAGCAACACTGGCCAGTGAATTTTGAAAAGAACAAAGAACTCGTTTGATTTTACTCAGAACAATTGTGGTCATTTAAAGAAGATATACTTCAAGTGGTTTAGAATGATTTTGTTGTAGATCTTGGAGGTAGAGGTAGCCGAACGCATTTCTAAATAATGAATTGAATTATAATGGAGCAGGCCTCAAGTAAAACGGAGTCCGTGCCTGCAATTATCGATCGTGTCATTGGATAGGGGATGAAAGCAATGCTTATGAATTTCGAGGATTTAGGTGCTTATAGAAGGGGCAGGGTATGGCTGAATGAATGTCCACCAAGACCGTATCCATCCAAGGGCAGAGTCGAACAATCTTTTCCTCTAAAAAATTATACATATCAAACAGAGTGTACTCTTACTATTGAACTCGTATTGGCAGCCCGAATGGTGAGTAATTACGCATATATCGGTGTTTCGTATTTTCCGTCTGACAGAGGAGAACTGGTTGTCCAGGCTGAGATTGGCTACGATAATGGAGTGGTTATTGACGATGTGATTGCTTTACAGCCAGATGTGGTCAAACGCGGGATTCCTGTGGAATATATCAGTGCAGTGATTGATGAGATACATAAGCTGTCTGCTGACCCGGAAATCCTGTTGCCTTCGGGGAAAATAGTGATTGATACCGGTGCTCACGGCTCAGTGGGATCAAGTCAAGTTAGCTTCAGGCATGCGATTAATATGGTTCTGCAGCTTTTAACTTTAGAAGACAAGACATCAAAGATCGATATTCAAGAAACTATTATGCACGTATTAAGCAACAAGAATTAGCCATAGTAGTCTGGCAGTTCATTGATCAAAGGGGGCGATGCAGCCATATGTTCGACGATATTGACTTCTCACCAGGAATCGTTACATATAACGTAACGCAGTATCTAGATCAAGAGGATATTTTCCAGGTGGCTTACCGCGATGATGCATATGTTCTGGACGTTGGCTGGTACCGGAAAGAATTTGCGGTGTATGTAATTAAAGATTCAGATTGGCAAAACCCAGTGTTGGAGAAACGGTGTATGGAATTGGATAAGCTGTATGAACTGGTTCAGGAATGCTCGCTATACGTTAGAAAATTAATATCTGAATCGTAATGATTGAACCCTGAGATATTGAAATTATTAAATAGATGATTGGGATTGGACGGCAGGGAGCGGTTTATATTGAAAGGAAAATTTAAGCTATGGTTTTTAATCATGATCTTATTACTGATGTCCTCCTGTACTAAAGATAGCAAAGAAGTTATCTCGTCACTGGATAAGAGCTATAGTGTGGAAACGCAGATTATCGCCAAGGGAGATATTACAATCAAATATCCTCAAATCATTTTTATTAAACCGAATACTGGACAAAAATCAATAAATGAAATGATTAAAGAGGAAGCGGGTAAAGTTATGCGATATTATGATAACTCTGCGGAAGGTTTGAATCTGGAGATAGATTATCAAATTCAGAGACAGGATGAAGAAATGCTCAGTATACAGTATGCCGGGGTCGGCTATGTCGAAGGCGCAGCGCATCCTAACAATTTGTTCTATACCACGAATATTAATTTGCAAGAAGAGAAGCTGATCAGGTTAAAAAATGTGGTTGAGATTAATCGTGACTTTGTAGAGAAGCAAAAAGCCGGGGAGTTTAAGATGGCTGAATCGGCTGGTGCCACCAAAGAAGAGATTCTGAGTTATTTAAATATGTATACAACCGAAGAGCGAATTGAACGATTCAAAAATGCAGATTCATTAGACAACATAGGAACTGATAAGCAGTCAGATATATTCAGTTATTTTACAGCGGATTTTATAGGGATAAGTGTGGGTGTTAGTCATGCCACTGGTGATCATGCCGAGTTTTTACTTGGAGATAAGGATTGAGATGTATCTAGATAGAAGTCACCGCGCAGAAGGAGTAGAACCCCATGATTTATTTACTGCAGCAATCAGACAAACAGCAATGGTACTTTGAAGTGGATGACGAAGGCATAGCCTATAGACAGATGTTGTTGGAGGAAGGCAAAGAGAGTAAGACCTCCAATGTGAAAAAACACGAATTTTTCCTGGCGGAACATGAGTTACCCTTGGATGATCCCGAGTTAAAACGAATCCCGAAGGAAGCGTTCGAAGCCGTGTGGGATGAAATGATTACTGAGCAGCAGCCACGCTGGCTTGAAAACAAAAAGACGCTACCTCTTGGTACAACAATCATGGGCTATCTTGAAGTTCTATATCCCCAAGGAGTGATCGTAAGTATACCGGATACAGAGGCGCTTGGGCTGGCCGACTATGATGAATGTGCTGCACAATCACAACAAAGAAATATACATAAGGGTTTGTTAGTTGAAGCTCAAATCACTGGCTATGATGAAGTGAATTGCTGGTTTTTGCTGGGGCAGCCCCGGGTGTGGGGAGGAGCAGGTGGGGATATGGACGTGTCGCATAAACCAGAAATCGTTCAGGAGTTAGCACAGATGTACAAGACACAATTAAACCGTTCTTTTCCCTATCTGGACTCCAAAAGGTTGAAGGAAGATTACGCAGAGTCGTTCGCGCAGCTTGATGGTGAATGTTTCAGTTCTGATTTCAGTGAGTATTGTGCTGTGATTGCTGGAACAGTTAGTTATGTTGTCAATGATCATACCGCTGGAATTCCCGGGAGACAACTTGAGCTATTAAAAAAGAGTTTCTTCGAACGGTTCCCGCAATATTGTTTTATCAAAACAAGCCTGTCCTGTTATCCGTCGATCTCAATAGATCTGGAGAATCATGAACGTGCAAGAGGGTTGCTGCTATCTTTTTTGCAAAATCACTGATGTTGTAGGGAGTTGGCTAATTGAAGCCCGTTGCATGATCTCACTGGAGGGAATTAAAGATGTAACTTGTTGGGAGCCGAACCGAGCAAGCCTTAAGAGAGCAGTTAATTGTATCTAATAAGTCACTCTTTGAGGATATTGAAAAGGCAGCCCTTCTGACATACATTCGTAAAAAGTTCCCGGGGTTGGAGACTGCTTATATCCTCCATTGGATTCCTGAGCAAGAGGAGGATTTTTACCAAATTCTAATAAACGGTTCTATAGTTGTTGACATGGAAATGCCCAGGTTAGCTCAAAAAAGTCCTATAATTAAATCAGTTCTGTCCATACCACAATATAAATTTGGGTTAAGCAAATTGAATCAGATCAAATTAGCGGTGGCAATGAATCTGGCTGAAAGTGCGTTGAGACTAGGCTGGAAACTGAGTAGAACGGACGAATGATAGTTTTGGGGGTCTGTCAATAATTTTGTGTAAACTCTTTTAAGCACAGATTCCCCGAGGGGGAAGGCGCGAATCTAACGCAAGTGTTGACCGACCCGG
>NZ_LN831198.1:3606729-3629320 GCF_001368795.1 Paenibacillus ihuae | reverse complement strand
TGAACCCCGCGATTCTTCAGTTCATTCAGCACACTCAGCCAGAACTTGGAGGACTCATTCTCCCCAATCCACATACCCAGCACGTCTTTGTTTCCGTCCAGATCAATGCCAATGACCATGTAGGCGGCCTTGTTGATAATGGCCCCGTCTTGCTTCACTTTGAAGTGGATCGCATCCAGATAGACAACGGCGTAAACGCCTTGCAGAGGCCGATTTTGCCATTCTTTAATGAGGGGCACAATCTTGTTCGTGACATTGGAAATGAGCGTAGGAGAGACTTCAATGCCATACATCTGCCCTAAATGATCCTGAATTTCTCTGGTGCTGATCCCTTTAGCATATAGCGCGATGATTTGCTCTTCGATGCCGGTGACGTTCGATTGATGCTTCTTGACAACCAGTGGCTCAAACTCACCAAGGCGGTCCCGCGGGATGGCGATTTCCTGTTCGCCGTACTCACTGACTACCGTTTTACGGCTCTTCCCGTTGCGGCTGTTTGGCGTGAGCTTCGCTTTCACTTCATGCTTTCCGTAACCCAAATGGGTATCCATTTCGGCTTCCAGCATCTCCTGGATCGTCTCTGCAAACAGATCTTTTAAGGCATTCTGCGCATCTTGTGCGGTAACCAAATTGTTCTCCTTAATGAATTCCCGAAGTTGCTGTTTTGACCAAAGTCCCATGTGTTCTCCCCAACCTTTCTCTTACTTCCATTTTAATGGGTTTGAGAGTTTACACAATATATTTTACAGACTCAGTTTTGGCCCAAAAAGAGCCCAGTGCAAAATGACTCTGCACCGGGCTCTTAAAGCTCTATAATACTACTTACGATATTGGTGTCATTCCAGCAACTTGATCGATCATGGCTGCTTCCTGTGCATCGGCGGCGATTAGCTTGTTATACACATTTTGATCCAAAGTGCTGTTCATCTTTTTTAAACCTGCTAAATACCAGCGTGCTATTTCCCGATTGACTGCATCCGAGTAATTTTCGCTAAGTCCACCTTTTAACGTGTCAACTGCAGACTGAACATTTCCGGTGAGAATCTGCATTTTTCCCACTGCTAGCGTTGCGGCGGTAGAAAGAGAAATAGTCTGATCGTTGGTCTCCCTCATAACTTGGTTATATGTTTCGGTTCCTGTGTTAAAGTTAGCCTTTGCGTTAGCTGCGATCTCTGTGTTATCGAACCCTTGAGTGTTTAAAATATTTAACCATTCCGTGTATAAGGGTTGCCCTAATTCATAAGTGCGAACGATTAAGTCATTATACCACCCCGTACTCCACAGGTCATCGCGTCCCGCAAGGTCGGCGTAACTACCAGTGAATCCCGATTGAATAATGGATTTGGCAGCTTCTGCATCGCCTGTTATCTGCTTAACTTTACCGGTACTCAGTGCGATCAACGGCGTGACCGAAAATGGCCGGCCCTGAAGCTGTCCCGAAGGAAGTGTCTGTAAAAACCCAATCCCATCCACAACATGCTGGTAAGCGGAAAGGCTGGTGTGGAAGTACTCCTGTTTATTAGCTTCGTCCTGCTCTAGGAGGGCTTGAACACCAAGACCCGAGGCCCGAATAGTAAGTTGCTCATACCAATCAATATCCCAGATATATTTGTCCTGATTATCCCGGTATACAGCATACGCGTCATCACTTTTCCCTAACAAATCGTAAAGATTAATCTGCAGCTTCAGCAGCTGTTTATTATTTGGCTCATCCTTTAGACCGCGCTGCAGTAATGTTAGAGATTCGTTGGCGTACTGCTCGTCTTTGGTCTGTCTATACACCTGATTATCAAGTGAGGCTAACATGATAATGGTTTCAGGATGTCCTGGGCGGTTCTTCAGCGCCTTTACAAGCGGGGTTTTGATCTCATCATAAGAGTTGCTGTACCGGGCAATCGCCCTTGCCTTGGCTAACCCGTTGCCGGAACTGATATTGCCCAGTGATATGATAAAAATTAACAGGGCGGCCGCGCAGGTCACGGCCAGGTACCCGTAGCGCAGTCCAGGTGAATTCCATTTGACGGGGAGAGGTTTACTCTCCATCGCTGCCGCCATTCCAGCAAGGCCGATAAATACAAGGATTCCCATGAATATGTAGCTCATGTTAAAATCTAGAACACTATGCAATAGTATTGACAGTGCAATGATCAGATAAAAGAAGCCGTTATCAACATCATTCGTCTTACTTTGCTTAATATATCCTTTAATATATTTGTAGAACACATACAGGATAAAGCCCATGAACACGATAAACCCCAGAATGCCGACTTCTATTAAGTATTGCAAAAAGAAATTGTGCGCCTGACGGCTTACATAAGGGTTGTTCTGGTACTTCTCATACAAGGCAGCCCATCCGCCGCCACCTGCACCAAGGACAGGATAATCCTTAGCAACTTTAAAAGCATCCCGGTAGAATGTGATACGCTCCAGCACACTATGCTGCTGGAAGTTAATGTTTTCCAGGCGGGTTTCAATATTGGCCGGCAAAATGCTTCGTGCGCTTGTTCCAATGAGCAGCCATGCAGCCGCAGCCACCAAGACCGTTGCTCCAACCGGAAGCCATAGATTAGCAGACTTTCTGGTTGACCCGTTTTCCAAGCGCTTTTCCAGCGCCGCAGCAACGAAGCGTTGTACGGACCAGCAGGCTGCTGAGGTCACAATACAAGCAATAATTAGCCAGCTCCAGCCCTCTACAGCAGCAGAAGGATCAGAAACGGCCGCCACATGTTTGCCGGTGGAGGTTATTTTGCTGATCACAGCCAGTGACGCAGCAGCAGCGATGATTAGGTGAATGATCCATAGAATCTGCCGCGAAGGCTTTTGAAAGAGAAGCAGCAGGACAAAAACTACCGGCAACATGACCAGACCGCCCCGTGATAGCGTCAGAAGCAGTGAAATCATGATCGGTACCAGCATAAAACTATGAGCCACCGTGAGATACCATTTTTTGGACCTGATCAGAGCAAATAAAGCTACAAACAGGAAAGCCATCAGAAAGGCAGCGTATGTATTGGCATATTGAAATACCGAGGTCAGGCGGAGACCGTTCGAATCGGTCATTACTGCGTCCAGATATTTGCCTGATTCTACGGTTTCGGAGAACAAGCCAACCGCTCCACCGGCAACATTCCAAGCGCCCAGCCAATTCAACAGACCGAACCAGACAATCAGATAAGCAACTATTAAAATGGCGGCTTGTATGATCCGATTTACTAGTTTTTGCTGCAAGAGATATAGCATAATAATAAAGATAGCCGCGTACATACTTTGAATAAGCAGCATATTCACAGCCATATAGTGTGATGCAGCTGCAAAAAGCGACAGGAAGTAAGTTAGCGGCAGCAGGAACACGGATAGAGCAAGCAGGTCCCTCTGATCCTTCAACTGAAATTTCTTGTAGTATATCCCCGCCCAGACAATGAGCATCAGACTGCCAATAACCACTGACTTATAGATGGGTTTCTCATAATTGGCTAATTGACCGTTAAATAATCCCACTTGAAAAGGAGCCCATGCGAAAAATAGCACGAAACCAATAACTAATACCCAGAGCGAGAAGGATGTCTTTTCAACATTACTTGACGGAGTCGACTTTTTACCATAAACCGGTTGCACCAATTTTTATTCTCCTTTACAATTTATTCTAGTCATTAGTATAAATTGATTGTCTCATTTTGGCAAAGATTGGATCTTGAAAGTGTCCTTCTAGTGTTATGCTTTTTTGAAATAAACGGAATTAAGAAAGGTGGAGCTTAGCCCATGAGATTGAAATTAGAGGGACTTACGGTTTTGGCGCAGGATGTTCCTAAATTGGCTAGCTTTTATCGTGATGTTTTGGGATTTGAGACAGTCATTGAAGAGAACCATTATGCTGAATTTGTGAACAGCGGTATTCGTCTTGCGATTTGTTCCACAGCATTAATGGCGGAGAACACGAACGGCCACCATACCTATCTAGAAGAGCGTAAGGGGCAAGCCTTCGAGCTTAATTTCGAATGTGAATCTCCAGACGCTGTCCACATGATGTATCAAGAGGTTGTTTCAAAAGGGGCAACTGAAATTACTGCTCCAAAGTCAATGTCCTGGGGGCACACCACAGGTTTCTTCGCAGATCCGGAAGGCAACATTCATTCTATTTTTGCGGTTAATCCGGTTACGGTTTTGAACAACAATTAAAGTGGATTTTCGGTGTGGGGAATCAATTATGTTGGAAAGTCTAATTATTAACAGTACACTATAAATGCTGTGACTCTGGGGAGGCTCCCCGGGGTTTTTGTTTTTAATCACGGAAAGGGCCGAACAGGTTGTAACCTTTCACCTCCGATACGGCACTTAAGATTAAGAACATGTGAAAAGAGGTTCCGTATGGTAACGCGGCTGGTTGAAGAAGTACAAAAAGGGAATGCGGAGGCGTTTGAGCAGCTGATGGCGCATTTCCGGGGAATGGCATTTGCGGTGTCCTATGACATGCTGAAGGATGTTCATCTGGCGGAAGATGCTGTGCAGGAGGCGTTCATCGAAGCTTATACCAACATCGGCAAGCTGCATCAGGCGTCTGCGTTTCCGGGCTGGTTCAAGACGATTGTGGTGAGACAATGCCAGCGGTTACTGCGGCGTAGGCGGAAGGCGATACTACCCTTAGAAGATGCCACGCATCTTTCTCTAGAGTTGCCAGGAGTCGCAGAAATCGCTGAGCGGAGGGAAGGTGCACTGGTGCTGCAGCAGTCGGTGTCAAGCTTGAGCGACAAGCTTCGGGTGCCGCTGCAATTGTTTTATTTCTACGGCTATTCGCTGCAGGAAATCTCCGATTATCTGGACATTCCGGTATCAGCGCTGAAAAAAAGGCTGTTCGACGGACGGCGCAAGCAGAGAGGTGCACTCCCCGTCATCGACCTTGCTTCCATGTTCAACAACCTATATGAAGGAGGCGGGAATATGCTGCATATCGTAAATGGGGATTCTGTAGGGAATATGCTGAAACAGGGCATCGTTTCGGGGGATGTGCTGGTGTGGAGAGAGGTATACTCAGCAGGGCCAAATTTTGTGAACCCTGCCGGTGATGCTGAACGTAAGATGCGCGCACAATCCCTCGAACAGTCAATGGGCATTCCGGCAGCGGAATATCTGGCAGGCTGTGCGGAGCAGGAAGAGAAGCTGCGGGGGGTTAACCGCTATGATGAAGTGGTGCTGTGGTTCGAGCATGATTTGTTTGATCAGAGCATGCTGGCTTACCTGCTGCACTATATCAAGGGGCAAAAGCTCGGCAGCACCAAGCTTAGTCTGCTCTGTATCGGTGAGTTTCCCGGCATTGAGCTGTTTCATGGTCTGGGCCAGCTGACTCCGGCGCAGCTTAAGACCTTGTCCGGGACCTGGCGGAGCATCGGGCAGAAGGAAGTGGAGCTGGGCAGTGAACTGTGGCAGGCCTATGCCAGTCCCGATCCGATGCAGATGGCTGATCTGCTTGCGCTTAGGAGACAAGAACTGGAGGCATCCGCACTGCCTTTTGCCTATGCTGCTTTTCAGGCCCACTTGTCGCGTCTGCCTTCTGTGGACAATGGCCTTGGAATCGTAGAACAAACGACTCTTGAGGCTGTGCGCGGGGGAGCGGATACCCCATTAAAGCTATTCCGGCAGGTAACCGACACACTGCATGTGCTTGGCATGGGCGATCTCGAATATTGGCTGTATCTTTGGGGATTGGTGCAGGGGGCACAGCCGCTGTTGATGATCGACGGTGCGGAAGCTGCAGACCATTTCGATTTTCGCCGGGTCCCGGATTTTCTGAACCGAAAGGTGACAATGACTGAACTTGGCGAGCAGATACTGGATGGAGCAGCGGACCGGGTGGCGGTTCAAGGCCTTGATGTGTGGTACGGCGGGCTGCATCTGGAGGGACACTCTGTATCGTGGCGCTGGGACAGCTCAGCACGAATGCCGGTCAGACTGTAACTTCAAGTGATAAAATATAGGTTCTGATACACAGTCATCAACGGGCAGGGAGGGGAAAACCATCAGAACCTTAGTGATCAGTGACATCCACGGATGTTACCGGGAATTCAACGCGCTTTTGCGTAAAGTAAACTATATCCCGGATCAAGACAAACTGGATATTCACTGACTGAACAACGGCGGATTTCATACTTTGATGAGCTACGCTGTAGGGGACGCCGACTTTGTCCAGCAGGATCTGGGCTGGGAAGAGTACATCAGGATCAAACAATGGATCAGGCCGGCCTATAAGCATCACTTGGATTTCCTGAGCTCATTGCCGCTCTATTATGAGACGGAGCACCATCTGTTTGTACACGCGGAAATAGACGCGGCGCTGACGGACTGGAAGACGCAGAAGGATTATGATTTTATCTGGATCAGAGAACCGTTCTACAATCATCCGGTAATGAACACCACCAAAACGGTTGTGTTTGGCCACACCTCAACCTTTGAATTCCAGGATAATCCCGGCATCTGGTTTAGCCCGCTAGAAGACAAAATCGGCATTGACGGCGGCTGCGCCTACGGCGAGCAGATGAATTGCCTGGAGATCGGCGATGAAGGGTATAAGACCAATTATGTGCGGCTGGGTGAGAGTGAGATTGGGAGGCTGATGAATGAGTCAGAACAAATTTATAAAGGATAAAAAGCAATTTAAAGAGACACTACATTGGGTAACAAAGATGTTCAACTATGAACAACGACTGCCAAACCAAGTTTATAAAGTTCCCTTTGAAAAAACTGTTGTACTTGATTTCGATCATGCAATGAGTCGTCATTTTTGGAGTGAACTAGAAGAACTGATTGGCATGTTTGGTGATTCGTTTGCCATTATGGCTGTTTTAGACCCTGATCCTGTAGATTACTATTTTAATGAGTTTTCTCATTATAATTGGTGCGTTCTACAAAAGGGAACTACAGCTGATGAATACTGGAGTATGCTTGAACAAGGACCTGAGGAGAGCCCTGCTGATGCTATTTTGATTAATTCCGAAGTCGTAGTATGGCTATCTCCGTCGATGAAGTGGGCTATATGGGGAGAACGCGGTTACGGTATTTGTGTTTTGGGTTTTAATAATAGCGAAATTGGTGACTACGAATGTAAATCGTGGTTTACAATGGATCACGCAATCACTGATCTAGTGTCGCTTAACTTTAGAAATTATACCGTCCCAGAAGAAATTGCTTCGAAGTTGTTGAAGTACTACAGCGCCAGTAAGTAAGTATCAGCGAAGACCTTGAGGGGGGGCACCTTCAAGGAATCCCCCCCTAAATTTGTAAGTCCCCTTCACCACCCCAGCTCCAGCCCCCGGATCTCCTGCTCCCACAGCTCCTGCAGCTTCTTCACCTGCTCCTGCGGCATCGCCCCATCACTTGCTGCGATATTCTCAGCCAGTTGAGTGCTGTTCCTGACCCCTGGGATTACGGTCGTCACTTCCGGGTAGGCAAGAATGAATCTCAGCGCCGCCATCGTCATCGTTGTCTCTTCATTGGTAATGAACCTGATCTGCTCCAGAAGGGCTGCACGCTTGCGGATAATATCCGGTGACCAGCGGCTGCGGACTCCCGAAAAGTGCTCTGACTGTTGTATTTGCCGGAGAGCCAGCCGGAGTCCAGCGGGACTTTGATGATAAGGGCGATATTATTCTCTTGGGCGAGCTTGAAGGCTTCGGCCGTTTCCTGATAAAAGATATTGAACATGACTTCCATTACGCCGATATTTGTATGCTTGATGACCTCCAGCATTTCCGGGACAGAATCGACCGACACGCCGTAAGTAAGGATTTTTCCGGCAGCCTTGAGCTTTTCCAGTTCTTCATAGTGTCCATATTTCCCGTCCAGCATCTCAAACGGCGGATTATGAATCAGCACGGAATCCACATAGTCGGACTGCAGACGCTGCAGGCTGCCTTCAACGGACCGGATGATCTGATCTGCATTATAATTAGTCTGGCCGTCTGCCGCATGGCCGAATTTCGTATTAATGATTGCGCTGCTTCGTTTCCCGTCCAGGGCTTTGCCGAGCAGTTCTTCGCTTGTACCCAGCCCATAATTGGGAGCGGTGTCAAAAAAGTTCATCCCACGCTCCAGCGCCTCATGGACCAGCTCAATGGCCGCAGGCTCTGCCATAGCCTCCCAATCCTGACTGTTCCCGAGCTGCCATGCACCGAAGCCGATCTCGGATACGGATTTCCCTGTATTGCTGTACTGTCTTTTATTCATTAAACATCCGCTCCCCGTTAGATTGTTTGCTTGGTCAACTGCTCATAATCTCCCTTGGTCATTCCGTAAAAGACGATATCCTCGTATTGGTCCCATTTAAGGATGTGCTGTTTAAATTCCCCTTCGAGCGCCATGCCGGTTTTTTTCATCACGTTCCAGGAAGCCTGGTTTTTGGACAAGGCTGCTGCCCAGATTTTATTTAAATGCAGTTCCTCGAATCCGTACCGGACCAGGCACAGTGCCGCTTCAGAAGCATATCCATATCCCCAGTAAGGTTGTCCGATCCAGTAGCCAAGCTCGCCGTGATTATGCGGCCGGGTAATATGGAGGCTCATACAGCCGATCAGCTGGTTGCTGTCTTTAACTACCATCGCCCAAGGAGAACTGTCGCCCTCATCTTTTCTGCCAATGCATGCGGTCAGCCACTGCTCTGCCGCTTCGAGCGTGTAGGGATGGGGGATGATAAAGTGGTTCTGGCCACAGCAATATCTCCGGCAAGTTCCTGCACAGTGCGGGCATCAGTTAATTCAAACGGTCGTAATCGTAATCTTTCAGTTTCGAATACAGGCTGCATGTTAAGTCCTCCGCGTTATCGTCTTTTCTGTAGAGTATATTACATAACTTGGATATTGCAAGAGTTGGCACGGATTTTCCACAGCAGTCAATCTGGAAGAAATATGGGATCAATAGGAAGACACTAACGAACAAATAGGGGGTCACTTACAACATTCGACACTCTTCTTCATCTGATGATGGTATTGTTATACAAAATAATAGATGGGGAGCTTGAACGATGAGAAAAATACTGTCTAGAATCGGGCTGGGACTGCTGCTGCTGCTGATTGTATCTATCGTGGGCTGCTTTTATTTCGGCAAGTTTACCTACGCATATTCTCTATTAGTTGTATTATTATTCGTATTTGGCGGCATGGGGCAAATCTATAAATTGAAGAATGACGAGTATATGTACAACAAGTTGAACGGCCGGGAAGAATATGATGAATATACAAGATAAATCATAGCCTGAGCATGCAGCGAAATTACCGGCTGGTCTGTTAAAGCCACAACGAACATAAGATTGTAGTAGTCTTCATCTACTTTATCGCAGCAGGAGGATTAGCGGATGAATGAGAAGATCCATGCAATCACTATCATCATAGATACACTAGCAAGCGATATCATCGAATCTCTGCGCCGGAAAATCATTAACGAACCTGCTTTTGTCCAGCTGTATGCAGCGCTTGATGATGCTTTTGTGCTGATTCAGTATGAAGAGCAGATCGACAGGGAACTGGCGGCATTATTGTTTCTGATTTATTCGCAGCTGGTGACCCAGTCTAATTATGTGTATGATAAAAGCCCCTTTGTCCCCCATATCGGCAAAATGCAGGGAATGATCCGCAAAATATTCGGCGGCACACTGCAAAATATCTAAATCAGATAACATCAAAACAGCCCCGGTACTTCTCTATTGAACTAGAGCGTACCGGGGTTTTGTGTATACAGATTCGGACATGGGATGGCAATAGAGTTTTTTTGGCGGCCCTCTTGGATTTGTCCATTGCCAAACCGTGCCATTCTCCTTTACAATAATACAATGATAATGAGAATCAATTTCAAAGGAATGGGTGGGATTCATGAATCACCAGGCAACGGCCGGAAATGGCCAGTTCCGGGCTGCGGATCCGGTGAAGCTTCGTTCACGCCCGTGGGCGGCAACGCTGATCTTGGTCGGCGGTCTGATTGCCTTAGCATTTGGCATTGCGGTCTCCGTGTCGTTTGGAGCAGCGGATATTAAGCTGTCAGTGGTATGGACTGCTGTATTTCATTTCAATCCGGATCTGTCGGATCATCAGATTATCCGCGAGCTGAGGCTGCCACGGGTACTTGGTGCCGTGATGGTGGGTGCAAGCTTTGCGGTCGCAGGGGCAATTATGCAAGGAATGACCCGGAACCCGCTTGCGGATTCGGGCCTGATGGGAATTAACTCCGGGGCAGGCTTTGCTCTGGCGGTCTGCTTTGCTTTTTTTCCGCATCTATCATTTATGTATCTGATTCTATATTCTTTTGTCGGAGCAGGTATGGGGGCGGGGATTGTCTATGGCATAGGCTCCTTGTCCAAAGGCGGACTTACACCTGCCCGTCTGGTGCTGGCCGGCGCGGCCTTCAGTGCGCTGCTCTCCGCGCTCAGCGAAGGGGTGGCACTATATTTTAACATTGGGCAAGATTTGGCCTTCTGGTATGCGGGGGGTGTAGCCGGGACGAAATGGTTCCAGCTCCAGATCATGTTCCCGTGGTTTGCCGGAGCGCTCATCTGCGCATTCCTCTTATCCCGTTCCATTACGATGCTCAGCCTGGGCGAGGATATTGCCAAAGGTCTTGGGCTGCGTACGGGGCTGGTTAAACTGGCCGGAGCCCTCATTGTGCTGATTCTTGCCGGCTCCTCTGTATCGGTAGTGGGCGCGGTAGGATTCATCGGATTGATTATCCCTCATCTCACACGCTATCTTGTCGGAGTGGATTACAAGTGGATTATACCCTGCTCTGCGGTTCTCGGCAGCCTGCTTGCCGTCTCCGCTGACCTTACAGCCAGAATGATTGTTCCTGGACAGGAGACCCCGTTTGGTGCCATCATCGCACTGATCGGCGTGCCTTTCTTTCTGTATCTGGCCCGTAAGGAAAGAAGGGAGCTGTAGTTATGCCTAGAACAACTGTACTGTCCTACGAATCAGCCAGACGCAGACGGGGATTGACCCTCCTGGCTGTGATTGCCGTACTGGTTATCATAGCCTTCATTATAAGCGTGAATACAGGATACATACGCCTGACCCCGCAGGAGCTGCTGAATACAATGCTCGGTAAGGGGACGGCCAAGCAGGAATTAATTCTGTTCGACTTCCGGCTGCCGCGCATCGTTATCTCTCTGCTGATTGGGGCGGCCTTAGCCGTTTCCGGTGCCGTGATGCAGGGGGTGTTCCGCAACGATTTGGCTGATCCCGGCATTCTCGGCATCAACGCGGGAGCGGGCCTGATGGTAATGCTGCTGATTTCCTTTTATCCCTCGACCAGCGCGGCTCCTGTATTTTTGCTGCCGGTTATTGCCTTTGCCGGTGCTGGCTTTACCGCTGCGATGATTTATCTGCTCGCCTATAAGCGGCATGAGGGGATAACTCCGATCCGCCTGCTTCTAACGGGTGTCGCGGTTGCTGCCGGAATAAGTGCAGCGATGATCGTATTGACACTCCGCCTTGATCCCGAGAAATATCAGTTTGTCGCAACTTGGCTGGCAGGCAGCATCTGGGGGACCAGCTGGAAGTTTGTGTTGTCCCTGCTGCCCTGGATTATGGTTCTGCTGCCCTATGTCATCTATAAGGCACGGGTAATGAATGTGCTTAGCTTAAGCGAGCAGACGGCGACTGGCCTTGGGGCTGCCGTGAACAAGGAGCAGTTCCGGCTGCTCGCGGCAGCGGTTGGTCTGGCAGCGGCGAGTGTTGCGGTCAGCGGCGGAATTGGCTTTGTCGGCCTAGTCGGACCGCATTTGGCCAGGCGGCTGGTTGGACCTAAACATCAGCTGATGCTTCCCGCATCAGCACTGGTCGGTGCACTGCTTGTTATTACGGCCGATACCATTGGCCGCTGGATACTGCAGCCGTCGGAGATCCCTACCGGCATTGTAGTAGCAGTGATTGGCGCACCTTACTTTCTCTATTTACTGGCACGTACGAAGTCCTGACACAGTAGGGACTGCATAGACTACACCTAACCGGAGGGGACATAATGAGTGATCAACTAGAATTATACGATGTGACGATTATCGGCGGGGGTCCAGCGGGTATGTATACAGCTTTTTATAGCGGCATGAGAGATTTGAAAACGAAGCTGATTGAAGCGAAGGATGAGCTGGGCGGAAGAATGCTGATTTACCCTGAGAAGATGATCTGGGATGTGGTGGAATCACACCGACCCTCTGCGGTCAATTAATCAAGCAGCTGGAGCAGCAGGCCCGCACCTTTGATCCGACGATTGTGCTTGGGCAGCAGATTACCCGGCAAGAGCGCCAGGCGGACGGGACGTATATTTTGACATCTTCCACTGGGGAACGACACTGGACCCGGACCGTCATTCTGGCGATTGGCTATGGCATCCTGCAGATGGCCAAGCTGGAGATCGAGGGAGCGGACCGTTACGAGGTGACTAACCTGCACTACACTGTGCAGGAGCTGGAGCCGTTCCGCGGCAAGCACGTACTGATCTCCGGCGGAGGCGATTCGGCAGTGGACTGGGCGAATGAGCTGGAGGGAGTTGCTGCCAGTATCACTATTGTGCACCGGAGAGAGCAGTTCGGCGGTCATGAGAAGAATATTACCCGCATGAAGGCCTCATCGGTTGAAGTACGTGTTCCGTATTCGGTGAGCCAGCTGCACAGCAAGAGCGGCGAGACCATTGACCAGGTGACTATAAGCCATGTCGAATCTGGTGAAACGGAGCAGTTTGCAGTCGATGCAGTCATTGTAAACCATGGCCTCAAAAGCGATTTTGGTCCGCTGCGCGAATGGGGACTTGATATGGGGGACTGGTGTGCCAATGTCAGCGAAAGACTGGAAACGAATCTACCTGGCATTTTTGCCGCCGGTGATTTCGTAGATTACAGCAGCAAGGTGCGGCTGATCGCCGGCACGTTTACCGATGCGGTTCTGGCACTCAACAGTGCCAAGCTGTACATTGATCCTGATGCGCCGAAGGCGGCGTATGTGTCCTCGCACAACGACCGGTTCAAAGAGAAGAATAAGGCCCTCGGCGTAACCGACGAGCACTAAATAATTATTCTGCAGCACCATAGGATTTAATTACGCACCATAGCACTCAATTACCCGCAACATTTAAGGGCTGCCGCTTGTAGATTCTCTACAAACCGGCAGCCTTTTTTCATACCTCCTCAAGTATCCCAAATTCCATAAGCTGCATAAAAAAAGTTTCACGGGCGAATAGTAATAGGGGAGGTGCTAAGGATGCCTAAACAGACTAAAGAATCCAGACCAGCAGAGATGGCTAATGGCAAAGAGCAAAGTCCGCCGATCTTTGAGAATCTCGAGGAGAACCTCAAGCAAATCCAGAGCAAACTTGGAAACAGTCCTGATCTGATCATACGTAATTATGAATCACTGGATCACGCAACCCATGCGGCTGCTGTTTATGTTAACGGTCTAATCGATATGGAGCGGGTAGAAGACTATATTACACATGCCCTATCATTTGACTCCTTGCAGGAGAAGCCGGAATCTGCGGCAACTGCGCTGGAACGGTTTTATTTTGCGAAAGGGAAGGCATTAAGTATCGGCAAAGAAAAGATAGTTGAAGACCAGAATAGTCTCCTGGAGGGGCTCTTGTCCGGGGATACGATGATTCTTTTCCACGGCCTCACCAAAGCAATCAGTGTCAGTACCAGCGGCGGTGAAGGAAGGGCAGTTACCGAAGCGACAACTCAAGTGAATATCCGCGGTCCCAAGGACAGCTTTACAGAATCACTAAGCACGAATCTGTCCCTGGTGCGGAAACGGATTAAAAACCCTAATCTGTGGATCGAAACGTTAACGATCGGAGCCGTAACTAAAACGGATGTGTCGATTATGCATATTCATGGTTTAGCCAAGGAAGAAACCCTTCAGGAAATCAGAAAAAAGCTGTCTGAGATTCATGTGGACTCTATTCTGGAATCGGGGTATATTGAGCAGCTGATTGAAGAGAACAAATACTCACCATTTCCGACGTTATTCAATACTGAGCGGCCGGACAGTGTAGCCGGAAATCTGCTGGAGGGGAGAATTGCGCTTTTTATCGACGGAACTCCATTTGTCCTCATTGCGCCTGCTACCTTTTTTATGTTTTTTCACACAGTAGAAGACTATTATCAGCGGTATGACATTTCAACATTAATCAGACTACTCAGATTTATGTGTCTGCTAATTTCTTTATTTGGTCCGGCCATCTTTGTCGCAGCGCTGAATTTCCACCAGGAGATGATACCTACACCGCTGCTGATTAACTTAGCCTCACAAAGGGAAGGGGTTCCGTTTCCGGTGGTTGTCGAGGTTCTTCTGCTGGAGTTCACTTTTGAAATCATACGTGAAGCAGGGATCCGCATGCCTTCTCCGATCGGCCAGACGGTCTCGATTATCGGCGGGCTTGTGTTGGGACAGGCGGCGGTCCAGGCCGGTATAGTATCTCCCGCGATGGTGATTGTCGTTTCGCTGACCGGAATCTCAAGCTTCGCTACCCCGGCTTTCAGTATGGCGCTGTCTGTGCGCCTGCTCCGGTTCGTGATCACTTTTGTGTCTGCATATATGGGACTGTATGGGATAGCAATTGCCGGGCTGATCCTGATTGCCCATCTGTGCAGCCTGCGTTCTCTAGGGGTTCCTTATATGTCACCGGTGGCTCCGTTTGCAATGGGCGATCAGAAGGATATCTTTTTAAGGGCCCCATTGCATTTCATGAAGACACGGAGGCGTCTGATAAACAATAAGAGCTCTGTACCAGGAACAACCGTTCAGACACGCCAGGAGAACCGCCATGAGAACTAATCTGCTTGGGCTGCTGGCTGTATATTTAGGCGTTTCAATTCTGCTGACTGGCTGCTGGAACAGCAGAGAACTGAATGATCTGGCGATTGTGAGCGGGATGGGAATAGATAAGCTGGATGGTGAGGAAGGATACCTTGTAACTTTTCAAATTATTAACCCGACATCCTCGGCTCCATCTACAGGTGCTGCCAGCAATCAGCCGCCTGTAATGGTCATTTCATCAACAGACCGGACGATTTTTGGAGCTCTGCGCAAAGCTTCCAGACGGATGACCCGGCAGCTGTTTTTTGCCCATACCCAGCTTGTGATTGTTGGGGAACCGCTTGCGCGTAGCGGGGTAAACAATTTATTTGACATCTTTGAACGGTCCCATGAATTGCGGTTGAATTCAGCAGTGCTGATTGCCAAAAATTCGGATGCTGCTTCAGTGCTTAAACTCTTAACTGCCTTGGAGAGCCAGCCTTCTACAGGTTTGGTCAAGAAAACGCAGAATACGTCCAGGGTGTGGGGGGAAAACCGGAGGATTGGCGTTTTTGAGGTCATTAACGGTATTACCGGTGAAGGTGATTTTACGATTAATGGCATTCAGATTGTTGGCAGCGCAGAAGAGGGCAAGAAAAAAAGCAGCCTTGAACAAACGGAGGCGCCGGCCGGATCAATTATGAGCGGACTTGGTGTTTTTAAGAATGGCAAGCTGATCTACTGGCTGAATGGACCAGAATCTAAAGGTACTCAGTGGTTGCTGGATAAACTTGAAGAAACCAATGTGAACATCAATTCCTCGGATAGTGAAGAGGATATTTCTGTCAATATATTTTATTCCAAGACCACTGTAAAGATAGATCTCCGTGAGGGGAATCCGGTCTTTCATATCCATATCCGTGAAGAAGGAAGCATCAATGAAGCCGGCAGTTTCGTGGATTTAAGCAAGGAGAAGGAGCTGGAGAAGCTTAAAAAACAGCTTGCGGAGCAAACCGCATCAGAGGTGAAGCAGGCTTTGAAAGCTGCGCAAGAAAGGAAGGCAGATATTTTTAACTTTGGGAACGAACTGAAGCGCACACATCCGGAATTATGGGAGACTGTGAAAAAAAACTGGGATTCCGTTTTTGCTGAAGGAGAGCTCGATCTCCAGGTTGATGCCTATATCCGCAGCACAGGTATGAGACTCAAGCCTTACATACCTGCGGAACAAAAAGAATGATGTCTATAGAGGGATAGGGGGAGCCGTTTCATGCGAAAAGAATTTATTGGTCCATTTCAACTGTTTGCCATGATTGTGCTGTTTGAACTGGGAACTGCGGTTGTTGTTCCGATAGGTCTGGAGAGCGGACATGCAGTATGGATCTCGATTCTTCTGGCTCTACCGGGAGGTGTCCTGTTATATTTGGTTTATGCTGATTTGTACCGGCAATTTCCTGATCTGGTAATCAGCGGCTACACCCGAAAGATTCTGGGGAGATGGATCGGTTGGCCGCTTAGTCTGCTATACTTGCCGGTCCTAATCTATAATGGTTCCCGAAATCTGCGGGAGGCAGGTGATTTGCTGATCTCTTCAACTTACGATAGAACACCTATTTTTATAATCAACTCTATAATGGTCATTGCAGTAATGTATATCCTGTATAAGGGGATTGAAGTCTTCTCCAGAACAGCAGAGATCTATTTCTGGCTGATTGTCATGATGGGGCTGGTCTCCAACTTTGTTGTGATTATTTCCAGACTGGTGCAGTTAAAGAATCTCTTTCCCATACACCCGGGGGAGTGGCTGGAGGCACTAGGTTCTGCGTACCCCAGCATTTGGATTTTTCCCTTTGGTGAACTTGTCTGCTTTACTACTATCCTGCCTCACTTCAATTCCAAAGGTAAGGTTAAGAAAACGGGAATAGGCGCTATTGCCTTGAGCGCTTTTCTGCTCAGCTTTACACATGCGGTTGAAATGTCTGTGCTGGGAACGGATATTTACAGCCGGACTACCTTCCCGATGTTTACCACCATTACCCTTGTCAATGTGGCTAACTTTATTCAGCGGCTCGATGCCATTGTTATCCTGACGCTGATTATTGGCGTCTTTTTTAAAATGTCAATCTACTGTTATGCGGCGGTGTCGATTGCAGCAGATCTGTTCAAGGTTAAGGAACCACGCAAGCTGGTGATTCCTGTTGGAGTTGTTGTGTTGTTCAGCTCATTTGTCAGTGCGGAGAATTACCCGGTGCATATGAATGACGGGAAAGCTTTTCTGAAGTATATCCTGCCTTTTATGTGTGCTGTTATTCCCATTCTGTTATTTCTGGTACACCGCCTACGGCGCAGGTTCGGATTGTACAAATAGGTTTACTTCCGGGGGGATTTGCTCTGCTTAAACTTGTCTGCAACGGTAAAGATAATGGGCAGGGCCGCGAAAACAATCATACAGCAGGACTCGAAAAATGTGCTAGTGTCAAACCCGACAATGAGCGATTGTAAAGAACCAGCCAGACTTGTTCCCGATAAAAGGTCCACAGTGACAATCATCCCCAGGGTTAAGCAAGCAAGTATAAGATAGATCCCGGTCATTTTCATAGCAAAGTCCTCCTCATCAATCAGAAATGAGCCTTCAGCAAATAAACTAAAGATATTATCTCCAGTAAATAGGGAGGGTAATCATAAATCCCAAGCTGCAGATAAAAAAAACGGTGCCCACTACCCCTGCGAATCTGCTGTAGGGTTATTGACGACATTCCGGCAGATGCGTAGAGTTTATAATAATTTATGAACAGGGTATTATTGTTGTAGAGGGGAGGGGCAGTCCGTGACGACCTGGAATTTGCAAGGAACGGTGAATCATCTGCTAATCTGCGGCGGCAGCAGCTGCAGGAAGCATAAAGGCGAAGAGGTAGCTGAAGCGATAGAGGATGAAATTGAGAAGCAGGGGGCAGGGAGACTGATTCATACGACAGTAACCCGCTGCAACGGAAGATGCTCGGATTCCTGCGTGGTGATCTCCTATCCGGAGGGTGTGTGGTATAAAGAGATCACTCCGAAATTGGGCAAGGCACTGGTGCGCAGGCTGCTCGAAGGGGAGCGGCTTGAGGACAACGTCGTTTATACTTATGAAGGCCAATTCCTTGCAGCTGGCGAGAGAGGCACAAAAGGCAAGGAGAAAAAATAAGTTTTTCCTGCAGAGACTTCAGCAGATACCGTCAACTATTCCGGCGGTATCTTATTTGCATTTAGCGGATGATCCGCAGTCTGTGCAGGCTCAATCGGCGCCGCAGCATTACTGCTAGTGAAAGATAAGGAAACGCTAACGGATATTCTTATTAAAGCCAGTACCTGCCGGATGTACATCATCACCTATGACCCGATGACAGTAGGGTCCTGCATCCGGAGCTTATTCTTCAAATTAATCACCGGTATTAAACAGCTTCTCCTGTGTATAATCGCAGGAGGGGCTGTTTATTTTTACCAGAAGGAAGATTATGATAGTAAGCATAGGATATATAGGGAGGGGTTCTAATGCTTCAGAATTTTGCAGCCGGGGATGAAGTGCTGCACAGCGCAGAATTTATGAAAAACGAGGTACAGCATAGTCTGATTCACAACATTGTTGACTACCCGGACGCGCTTAGATTGACAACTTCTGACAGGTGTTTGCTGTTCGTCCAGTCCAAAGGGTACAGTCCCTGGTTATGGATTTCAGCTGAGTTTGAGCCGGCGCAGCGTATCAGGCTGATAGAACAACTGATAGAGAATCTGCAGGAGCTGCCGGACAGTGATTTTTCGGGAATCACTGCAGAGCCGCAGACGGCCAGAACCTTTGCGGGGGCGTATTGCGCAGTCCGCGGGAAGCTTTATCATACCCATATGCTGCTGGAATCTTATCAATGTACAGAGGTAAGGAAGCCAAGCGGTGTAGAAGGAACTTTGGTGCAGGCCGCGACCGGCCATATTCCGGTTATCGCAGAGTTTACAGCAGGATTTGCCTTGGATGCTTTTGGAACGTCACAGCCGGTTGAACACTATATGCCACATGCCGATGAAGCGGTCCGTACCGGAAATCTGTATCTCTGGATGGTGGGGGAAGACCCTGTAGCCATGGCAAAGACCGCCCACCGCAGCGCCAGGCTCTGCAGAATTAATGATGTATACACCTCCCGTAAATTCCGTAAACAGGGGTATGCCAGCATCCTTGTAGCTGAGCTGTGCGAACAGGTTCTGGCGGAAGGCTTAACACCGGTATTGTTTGCCGACGGCAAGAACCCGGATGCGAACAGGGTCTACCAGTCGATCGGTTTTGTGCAGGCCGGAAAAATTGCTGAAATCAAATTTGAATGAGAATACCGTCCGATGAACGGCTAAGGAGAAGGATAGAATGCTGGAAACAATGAAAATTATAGTTACCGGAGCCGCCTCGGGAATCGGCAAAGCGATTGTCCATAGAAGTCTAGCGGAAGGTGCAGCCATCATTGCCTGTGACATCAACGGTGCAGCATTGGATAAGCTGCAGCAGGAAGAGGATTCTCTCAGTCTGTTTACTTATTGCTTGGATACCGGAAATTATGCTGAGGTGGAACAATTTTTTGCATACATAGCGCAGGAGCACTCTGATGTGAACGGGCTGGTCAACAACGCTGGAATCTATTTAGGCAAAAACATACTTGACTATAAACCTGATGAAATCGATAAGGTACTGAATGTCAATGTGAAGGGATATTTATATTCCACTCAATTGTTCGGCAAGCTGCTGCTGGAGCAGGAGCGTCGGGGTACCATTGTTAATATGTCTTCCGTATCCGGGCAGGAGGGTAGCTCCGATGCCGTCTACGGCTTGTCCAAAGCGGCGGTTCTCGGTCTGACCAAAAGCTGCGCCATGAATTTTGCACCCTACATCAGAGTCAATGCTGTAGCGCCTACAATGACGAATACACCGATGATGAGCCATATTCCCGCTTGGAGACAACAGGAGTACACAGAGCATCAATTAATCAGAGAGCCGCTGCTGGCAGAGGATATAGCCGATAGTGTGATATTCCTGCTCAGTAAGAAATCCAGGGCATATACCGGAGCAACCTTTGATATTAACAGCGGTTGTTATTTGCGCTAGAGGGAAGTGTATACCGCGTCCTGAAGCGGCGAATACAGTATCATGGAAGCATCCGCAGAAAGAAGTAATTGGCCTGAACAGCCGTAAAGAAATGCAGAAATTCATCGGGGAAAGGGTTCTCTAAAAATTTGACTTGAAGCCCTTACGTTGACTATGCTATTACCAAGTGCAATTAATCACACTTTTAGAAAATGGTTTGTTGTCAGGGGGCGTTGTTATGGAGAGGCTGCAGGTATGGCCGGAACGGTTTAAGAAGTTCTTTTTGAATAATAAATTTGTCGTATCGCTGTTGATTATTCTGCTGGTAGGCATCAATATTCTGGTGTTCTCCAAGGTGCCTTTTATTTTTAAGCCGTTATCGGTTCTGCTGCATACGGTGGCTGCGCCGCTGCTTCTGTCCGGGATCGCCTACTATCTGCTGAATCCGCTGGTAGACCGTCTGGAGAAGCGCAGCAAGATAAAAGGGCGTATGGCATTGTAATCCTGTACTTGATTATTGCGGGGATTATCACGCTTATTCTGCTGACGGTGATTCCTATCCTCCGTACCCAGCTGATTGGCCTGATTGATAATTTTCCGAAATACAGCGATCAGATCCAGCAGGAATTCATTGATCTGACCGGCAGCGAGCTGTTCGGGCGGATTCAGGAGAATGTGGGCGTGGGCACCGATGTGGGCGATTTAACGAGCAAGGTGACGACCTGGGCCACAACTTTTCTCAATAATGCAGTGAACGGGGTCGGGAATTTCGTAGGTGCATTAACGGAGATTATTCTGGCCGTGGTGACTACACCGTTTATCCTGTTCTATCTGCTCCGCGACGGTAAACGCCTGCCCGACTATCTGATGCGATTCATCCCCAACAGCCTGCAGCCACAGTCCCGTATGGTGATGAAGGAAATGAACAGCCAGGTGGCTTCATATATCCGCGGACAGATTATCGTCAGCTGCTGTATCGGTGCACTGCTCTACATCGGCTATTTGATCATCGGCCTGGAGTATTCGCTGGTATTGGCGATTGTTGCTGCATGTACGGCGGTAGTGCCCTATCTGGGCCCTGCTATTGCCATCACGCCTGCGTTGATTGTGGCGCTGGTAACATCGCCGTTTATGCTGCTGAAGATGGTCTTTGTCTGGACCGCTGTCCAGCTGATTGAAGGCAAGTTCATCTCCCCGCAAATCATGGGTAAATCACTAGAAGATTCATCCGATTACCATTATTTTGTCATTATTTTTGCCGGTAAAATGTTCGGCGTGCTCGGCATCATTCTGGCTGTTCCGGGTTATGCGGTGTTCAAAGTAATTGTGACCCACATCTTTCAGTGGTTCCGGTTCCGCTCCGGACTATATCAAGAGATAGAAGAAGACAAGGATAACAGCTCGAAAGGATGATCCAAAATGACAAGACCCGTTGCGGATACTTTATATGGAAAACTGCAGGGAACACAAAGCGGCGGAGTGAACGTCTGGCGCGGAATTCCTTTTGCTGCTCCACCTGTGGGGAACCTGCGCTTCCGCGCTCCGCAGCCGCCGGAGCCATGGGACTCCGTCCGGGAGGCGCTGGAATTCGGACCGGTTGCCCATCAGCCTGCCAGCTCCAGCAGTATCCGCTTTGGCGGGACGCAGCCGGTCTATTCGGAGGATTGCCTGTACCTGAATATCTGGGCACCGGCGGTGGTGACAGAAGCTCTGCCGGTCATGGTCTGGATTCACGGGGGCACCTTTATTACAGGGGCCGGCAGCCAGCCGATGTTCGAAGGGGCAAACATGGCCAGCGGCGGCAATGTCATAGTAGTTACGTTCAATTACCGGCTGGGACCCTTCGGGTTTTTGCATCTGTCGCCGTTTGGCCGGTATGATTCCAATCTCGGCCTGCTGGATCAGATTGCTGCACTGAAATGGGTGCAGGACAACATTGCCGGCTTCGGAGGCGACCCCCGGCGGGTTACCGTCTTCGGCGAATCGGCAGGCAGTATGAGCATTGCCGCCCTGCTGGCGATGCCTGCCGCCAAAGGGCTGTTTTCCGGGGCCATTATGCAGAGCGGGGCGGCGCAGACCTTGAAGCCGCAGCAGAGTGCGGAGCTTGGCGGGGCGTTTTCTTGGCCGAGCTCGGGCTAACTCCCGGCGGTGACCTGTCGCTGCTGAATACGGCTCCGGCAGAGGATATTCTGGCCGCCGCTGCCCGGATGGCCTATAAGCTGGCCGGCGATTCCCTCAGCATGTTCTTCCAGCCGGCAATCGATCCTGAGACATTGCCGGCAGAACCGTCCCGAGCAGTAGCGGCGGGAGCGGCCAGCGGCATTCCTCTGCTGATCGGAACGAATCTGCATGAAGGTAATCTTTTCTTCCGGGGAGACCGCGAGGGAGCAAGCTTTGATCAGTCACTCCAGGCATTGGAAATGCTGATGGGTGCCGGCAATCTGGCGGAGCTTGCCAGCCATTATCCTAAGAACTGGGAAGGCCAGGCAGCCCTTTTGACCGACCTGTATTTCTGGGACAGTTCCATTGCCTTCGCCGAGCAGCAATTACCGCATGCTCCTGTCTGGATGTACCGGTTCGACTGGACGATCCCCGGCCATCCGGTACTGGATAAGGCTATCCATGGCGCTGAAATCTATTATGTCTTTAATACGATAGAGCTGCTGCATCAGTACGGCTTGTCCGTCAGCCCGGAGATGGCATCGATCTCGGAGCGGATGCTCAGGGCATGGAC
>NZ_LN831198.1:3599417-3606703 GCF_001368795.1 Paenibacillus ihuae | reverse complement strand
GAACGCGCGACCCTGATCTTTGATCAGCAGACCCGGGTGCAGGTTGACCCGGACCGTGAGAAACGCAAACGGCTGTTATCTGCGCAGGCTAAATCCCCTGAAACTTCCAATCCGGTGAACGGTACGCAGGCCAATTTTCAGTAGCTGTTCAGCTTGGAGACATCGGCCAAGTCCGGTGATAAACACAAGAAGCAGCGATCTCCGTCATCCGGGATCTGCCGCTTCTTTGGATACTGCGGATTAAAGTTCTGTGGTTGGCACCTTCAATTAATGGGCACGTAGCCGGTTTTGGACACCAGTTCCTGACCTTCCGGTGATACAATCCAATCAAGAAACGGCTGGACGTTAGGATTCGAGGTGCCGGCTGTTACGGCATAGAAGGACACGGTATATGGATATGTGCCGCTCTTGATGCTGTCTTTGTTCGGCTCGGTGCCGTCAATGGCCAGCAGCTTGATGTCATCGCTCCGGTTCATTTCCGAGGCATAGTAGAGGAAGCTGAAGCCGATGGCGTTCTTGTAGTTACGGTAATTAGACGTTTGGCTGATAATACCGCTCATCAGATCCATAACATCCTCATGCGGTGCGTTCATTAGTGTGCGGTCTTGCATAATTTTTTGCAGCATCGTCTGGCTGCCGCTGTTCTCCTCACGCTGAAAGGCTCTGATCCGGTCATTTCTGCCGCCGGCATCCTTCCAGTTGGTGAGCTCCCCGGAGTAGATGTCCTTGATCTGCTCTGTGGTCAGCCCGTTCACTGGATTACGCTTATTGACAAAAAAGACAAAGGCTTCGCGGCCGATGGGGGTCAGCACGAGCTCCCTGCCAGCCAGCTTAGCCTCTTTTTGCTGGGAAAGCGAAGGGGCAGCAGCGAAAATAATGTCAGTCTCCCCGGAAATCAGTCGCTGATATGCGTAAGAGGTGGAGGAGCATAACACAATCTGATTGTTGAAATTGTGCAGATCATAGCTGGCTTTGGGATAAACGGCCTGAACAAATGCAGAATACAGCGGGTAAAGCGCAGTTGCTCCGTCAAGACGGGGCAGCTTATCTGTAATCTGATAGGAAGCAGGCTGCCCGAGCACAGAGATTTTGGATCCCGGTTGGAAGGGCTGGTATTGTTCCAAAGACAGCTCTTTCTCGCTCACTTCGGCGAGGCTGTTCACATAGGCCTTATTCAGCTCATAGCCGCCGGTCGCGAGCAGACACAAGCCGGCGAAGCAGGCAAAAGCAATCCCTCGGATGCGCGGCGTGAACCAGCCGAAGATAGAACACACGATATACACTGTGAGCGCGGCAGCGACAACAACTGTAAGCGGGGCATAGAATTTGAAGCCTCCCAGCAGTGCGAAGATGAAATAAGCAATAACAGACACAACAGCAATAGGGATGACGGCTAGAATCGAATAGAGCAGGTTGATCCAAAAGGGTCTTTTCACAGCAGCCTCGCTTTCTAAACGCTAGAATATGGATAAAAATGATATTTTTATTATATCTTAATTAACCTGAATCCGTGAAATACCCAAAATCGCTAAAAAGGGGGCCCCGCCGGCGACCGGCGGGGCCAAAGATTATATTTTGAATTTCTCCACCAATCCCTGCAGTTCTTTTGCACTTTGCGTGTTCTCATCGGCCATCGTTGCTTCGTGCAAGGTTTTCTCCACGATATCCGCCGTTTTCTCAGCGATATCCTGTACACCGACGGCCCCTTCATTAACAGTAGCGGCAACTTCTTTGATCGCAATGGATACGCTGGACACGGTCTCACTCAAATGGCCGGCGGCATCCCCGAACTGACTCATCAATTTGTCTATGTCATAAGCATCACTGTTGTATTGTTGGCTGACCTCTGCAAGACGCTCATAATCTCCCAAAACATTTTGATCGATAAACTCAAGCATGGCCTCGGAATGCTCCTTCATTTGCTCTACAGAAGAATAGACATTCTTGACTACTCCTTGAATGCCTGCCGCCGTTTCAGAGGATTTCTCGGCCAGCTTGCGGATCTCACCCGCTACCACAGCGAAGCCCCGCCCTGCTTCTCCAGCCCGCGCAGCTTCAATCGCAGCATTAAGTGCGAGCAGATTGGTCTGGCTGGTAATGGATAGAATGGTGTCTGCCAATACATTGATTTCATGAATTGAGCCTGACTGTTCAATGGCCTTTTCCATCTCTATACGCACTGATTCATAGATTCGTTTAGCATTGTCAATAGACTCGGTGGCATCACGCTGCAGCGCAAGCGCCCGCTTGGTGATCTGACCGGACACAATTGAACCTTCTTCAACCCGCCCTGAGATGCTATTGACATTACTTTCGATTTCTTGAATAGCTGACGACATCTCCTGCGTAGAGGCTGCGGTTTCTTCCATCCCTGCTGACAGCTGCTCCGTAGTCGCAGAATTATCATGAGCATTCTCTCGCATGTCATTGGACAGCTTCTCCAGCATCTCCGCATTGTCAAGCACCTTCGTGGAGATCATAATCAGGCTGCCGGCCATTTCCCTCAGCACCACCCGTGTATGGAACATTGCTTTGGCAATGGTCCCGGTTTCGTCTTTATTTTTAGCCAGATATTCGTATTGCGAGTCGTATTTAAGATCCAGCTCCGCGGTACGGTTAACCAACTCCGTCAGCTTAATAATTGGCGAAGAGATCCGGGTAGCTACAGAGATCCCTATGAGCAAGGTCAGCAACAGGCACCCGATACCCAATAAAATAATGTAGTTCGTCATGTTGTCGACAGGCTTCATAATCTCGCTAAGATCACCCGTCAGCACCAGCGTCCAATTCGTTACCGGCAGAACGGTAAAGGCTAGTTTTTTCTCAGCACCGTTGTCGGTATATTGAACGTTGCCGTCCGAAACCTTCTCGCCGGCTTTGATCTGCTCCACGACTGCTTTGATCTGGGAATTCTCTACGGGTGTTCCGATTTTGGCTTCATCGGGATCAAACAGGATATTCCCGGTCTCATCCACAAGGTAAGCGTAAGAGGAAGACACATTAGTTACCTTGGCATCGGCTAAATATTTAATGATACTGTTCGCTTTGACCATAGAAGCTACGAAGCCGATCATTTTGCCGTCACTGGTTACAGGATGCACGAATGCCAGAACAGCGGTACCGCTTAACTTGGATTTCAGTGTTTCACTGATTACAGGTCCAGCGGTTTTTAGCACCTTTTTGGTGTAGCTTCTATCACTGAAGTCTGTTCCGACCATCTTGTTATTACTACTGGCTACCGCAAACCCCTTCATGTTGGCTATAAACACACCCTCCAGATTACCTGCATCCTTCATGATCTGTTGAAGCTTGGTATTCACCTCAGCCTGCAGCGGGTCCCCCGTACTGGCCAACTTGCCATCTTCAGATTTGAGCAGCAGTTCAGAGATTGTAGATTCACCTGCAATAAGCTCCATATTACGTTTCTCTTTGTCAATCATTGCTTCAATAATCTGCGCTTTGTTGGTGTTCACCTGCGTCATTGAAGTATCCGTCAGATTCAAAATAGTTTTTGTAGATTTGCTGTACGTAAAAATCCCCATTAATAAAGTAGAAATCAGTGTAACAACGAGCATTAAAATCGAAAGCTTCATCCGAATTTTCATTTTTTTCTACATCCTTCCGCCCTGATCAATTCTATGAATTATTCCCATCCCTACAGAGGTAATATGAATATATTTAACTATCGGATTTTAGGCATGATTATTTGATGCCTTTGGTATGTTTTCAGACAATAATGTTATGTTTAGCATAAATTTTAGATAAAAATTTTAAGGCTTTGTTATACGGTTATTCATAATGATATGACAATGCTTTGTTCAAATGAAAAAAATGCATTTTTTTCTATAAAAGGGCTGGACGAAACTGCAGAACGGAGTTATTCTGAGATTGTGAAAAAAATAACGGAATACAAGATTCTCGGGGTAAGGTGAAATTCCTGACCGGCGGTGATGTTCAAAGCGAACTAAGCCCGCGACTCGATTCTGCTGCCTGCAGCGGAATTGACTGATCTGGTGACAATCCAGAGCCGACGGTAAAGTCCGGATGGGAGAGGATCATAAGATAAAGGCGACAGGTCTATTTCTGATGTCTTTATTGAAAATGGCCCCCGATAATTGCCCCTTTAACAGGGCAGATCGGGGGCTTTTTGGTCTCTTATCGAGGGTTTGTATCGACAAGGAGAATGGAATTATGAGTAATGTTACGGCTTCATCAACAGGTATACGCACTGCGCCGATCCGCAGCGGTTTCTGGCTAGTAGTCCTGGGAGCGGCGTTATGGGGCGTCGATCCGCTGTTCCGCATTATCCTGCTCAAATCATTAACCTCTTCGCAGATCGTACTGCTGGAGCATGTCGTGCTCTTTTTGGCAGCTGCACCGGTACTATGGCGCCACCGTGCTGAACTCACAAAGATCAGGCTGCGTCAGGCTGGAGCCCTGATGGTTGTATCCTGGGGCGGCTCTGCTATCGCTACCATCCTGTTCACCAAGGCCCTTTCCAGCGGAGATTTGAATGCAGTACTGCTGCTGCAGAAGCTACAGCCGATATTCGCTATCGGGCTGGCTGCAATGATTCTGAAAGAACGTCTGCCGAGAAACTTCGGACCGCTTATCGTGCTGGCATTGGCGGGCACCTATCTGCTGACCTTTGGGTGGACCGTTCCTTTCGGCCATGTCAACAGCTTTATCAGCGTCGGCAGTCTGATGGCGATGGGGGCAGCTGCGTTATGGGGCGGCTCTACCGTGATGGGACGTTATCTGCTTGGCTCGATGAGTTATGAGACAGTAACTTCGCTGCGCTTCATTCTTGCTTTGCCGCTGCTGTTCACCATCACTTCACTGGAGGGTGCTTCTTGGCAGGTGAACGGCGGATGGGGGACTACTTCGGCAGTTGCTGTTAATCTGCTGCTGCAGGCACTGTTGCCCGGACTGCTCAGTATGCTGCTGTACTACAAAGGACTAAATACTACCAAAGCTTCTTTTGCAACGCTGGCTGAGCTCAGCTTTCCGATGACAGGGATTCTAATCAACTGGATTGTCTACCATCAGCTTGTGACTCTGCCGCAACTTGTCGGCTTTGCCCTGATCTGGACGGCATTGTTCTTTATTTCGAATCAGCAGAGCAAGCAGGCACAGGCAGTGCTGAAGTAAGAGCTTTTTATAGACGCCTGAGGGGAGTGACCCCAGGGCTTTGTGCTGGAAGAGGATGTCTCTAAGGGGCCGTTACGGCTGTGCAGGCATTCTCTTTTTTTTGTGGGTCACGAAGTTCATCTGAAAAAAAGCTGCAAAAACTGCTGAAATGTTGCGGCAGTATTGTATGCTGCCTTTTATGAAGCGTTTACAATTGTTATGGAGAAGTAGGCTTACGAAGAGGGCCGTCCTGCGGGAGTTCCAGTATTTGCCCTTGTCTCCCCGGATAAACTTTGTACAATAAGAGCTACGACAATTTCGCAGGATGTGAAGAACGATGTACAGATATAATTTGTTCAGCAAAATCGTGAGTATTATGGTCATTATGCTCATTCCTATTACGATTCTCTATTTCTATTCCAATAAGACCACCACCGATGTACTGCGCAGCGAGCTGAATACCTCGAACAGCAACCAGCTCAGCTTTTTCCAGAACCAGGTAGAGACGAATATGGAGCTGCTGTCCTCCTGGCCGATTCTGCTGATTCATGATCCGGATATTCTCAGCCTTAAGGATACGGTTCTTCCTACGGAAAACTTGAATCTGGACGCTATCAATCTGGTTAAGCGGATTCAGACGAAACTCAGCATCCAGGAGAGCTCATCGAATTGGAAAAGCAAGCTGTATCTTTATTCGCCGGCCATTCACCGGGTGGTTACGGAGCGTGATGCTAAGTCCTACGAGGACGAGGAGCTGAAGCGGGAAGTGAAGTCCGGCTGGCATGTTGAGCGGATAGCCGACCAGTATGAAGACCGCTTCCTGTTCTCCTGGTATTCGTTCACCCCGTATTCATCGGAGTTCTCACCACAACGGGCGGCCACGATTATGAAGGTGGAGTTTGACAGCCAGAATATAGAAGACATGCTCGATAAATTCAAAAGCGACGGCCGGAGGGATCCCTTCTACTATAAACAAGGAATGGGACTGATCTTCAACCGCAGTGCGGACAAGCCGCTGGCGGATAAACTGGTGGAACGGCTGGAGGAGGAGCAGCTGAACGGTAGTGAGAACCGGACACTGATGATGGACGGACAATCCTATAGCGTCAACATTGTCTACTCCGACAAAATGGGCTGGTATCTGATTGACTACATGCCGCTGTCAGATATCCTGCAGCCGATCCATAAGTCGAACAGGCTGTTCTATTTCTCAATGGGGGCTTTACTCCTGATGAGCTGTCTGGTTGCGTATATCTTGTATGTACAAGTGCAGCTGCCGATCCGCCAGCTGGTTGGAGGGTTCCAGCGGCTGAAGCAGGGCGATTATTCTGTCAGAGTCGGGATTAAAGGGAAAAATGAATTCAGCTTCCTCTCGGGCCGCTTCAATAATATGGTGGAGCAGACCCAGGAGCTGATTGAGAATGTGCTAATGGAAAAAATCCATGTCCGGGAAGCCCGGCTGAAGCAGCTTCAGTCCCAGATTAATCCGCATTTCTTCTATAATTGTTTCTCTTTTATAACGAGTATGGCGAAGCTCGGCAACCGTGAGGCGGTAGTCGGCATGTCGCATAACCTGTCCCGTTATTACAGGTATACAACCCGGCAGGAAAGAGATCTTGTCTCATTGACGGAAGAAATCGAATTCGTAGCTCATTATCTGGAGATCCAGAACATGCGGATGAGCCGGCTGCAGTATTCCATCAGCATACCGCCGCAGATGCGCCGGCTGGAGATTCCGCCGCTTGTGCTGCAGCCGCTGGTGGAGAATGCAGTGCTGCACGGCATTGAGCCGCTGGCCAGCGCAGGCGTCCTGCGGATCACCGGCTCCTGCAGCGGCAGAACAATGACCTTAACCGTGGAGGATGACGGACAGGGGATGCTTCCGGAAGCGATGGAAGAGCTTGAATCGAAACTAAGCAGCGCCATGGACGAAGAAATGGGCTGTGGAGTATGGAATGTTCATCAGCGGATGCGCCTGCGCTACGGCGAAGCAGCAGGATTGCATTTTGCGCTTTCACCGCTCGGGGGACTGCAGGCAACGCTGCAATGGCAGCTGCCGGAGAGCAATACAGACACAGAGAAGATTTCCGGGAGGGAACAGCATGATTGAAATATTGCTCGTTGATGATGAGTCTTATGTAACAGAGAGTATAGCC
>NZ_LN831198.1:3567278-3599391 GCF_001368795.1 Paenibacillus ihuae | reverse complement strand
TATGCCAAGAAAGCCATTCAGCTACAGGCCTTCGATTATATTCTGAAGCCGGTTAATGACGATGAGTTCATCAAAAGTATATCCGGCGCGATTGAGTCCCTCAGGGATGAATGGGAAGCTCATGATAAATACCATATGCTGATGTATAACCGCAAAGCCAGCTACAGTGTGCTGAGCGCCAATCTGATGCATGATCTGCTGCTGGGCAGGGTCATGTCCGAACGGGCGCTGGCTGCCAAGCTTGCGGAGTACGAAATTGCTTTTGATACGGAGACACAGGCGGCAATGCTGATGATCCAGCTCGGCAAGCATTATACGGCTATGGACCATCATTCCATCACGCTGATGGAATATGCTATCGGCAATATCGCCGAAGAGCTGTTCAAGGAGAGCTTCCGTGTCTGGTTCTGCAAAGCGCCGCATGACTGCCTAATTCTGCTGGTGGAGCCGAATGCGCAAATGCAGCAGCTTATCGGGCTATCGGAGCAATATGAAACGCTCCGCCAGCAGACGCTTAAAGATATAATTGACAGCTTCCGGGCGAGTGTGAGCAATTATCTCAAGGGAGACATTTCGCTGATTGTAACGGAATGGTTTGCGTTCCCGGAAGGATTGCCGGCTGCTTACCGCAGCGGGCTGAGCTCTATGTTTCTGGCAGCCCACAACGAAGCGGGCTCGGTGTTATTTCTGGAAGACAAACATATTCAGGAGCGGGTGGCTATTAAGTCGCTGGAGAGCCTGTACCGTCCGCCGACACTGATTCATCTGCTGGAATCGAAGCAGTGGGCTACTGCCCGTGAGAAGATCACGGATGTGTTCCGGGATATGGAAAGCGCCCGGTTCTCCAGAGAGCATCTGTATGAAGTGTTTCTGTCGATCACGAATGCCTTCATGTATATTGCCCACAAGGGCGGTCAATTTATCTCACAGATCGACCAGTATGCGCTGGATCCGCTGCTCACACAGAGCATTATCGTCTCTAATGACAGACTGCAGGACTGGGCGCTCGATATGCTCGGCAAGCTGGAGAAGGAGCTCTCGGAAAGCGACCAGTATACGAAGAGTTATGTAATTAAGCAGGTCCATGAACTGGTGGGCAATCATACCGGCCATGATCTGTCGGTCAAGACGATAGCAGATCATGTCTATCTCCACCCGGTCTATCTGTCGAAGGTTTACAAGGCCGAGACAGGTGAAGGATTAGGCGATTATATCATCCGCATGCGGATGGAGCGGGCACTCTACCTGCTGAAGAACACCAATAAGAAGATTTATGAGATTACGACCGAGCTGGGTTATCAGAATCCGCAATATTTCAGCAAAATGTTCAAAAAGCACTACGGGATGACACCAAATGAATTCCGGGACGGATAGAGGTTGGCAAAGGTGCAGAAACCTTGTTTTAATGACGTATTCGTGCAAACCGTTGTTCCCTATAATGAAGACATCACCAATACTTAAGGAATTCAAGGGGGAAGACAGAAGCATGAAGACAAAAAAAATGCTGCCGCTCCTGGGCATGAGCGTACTGCTGGCAGGCAGTATCGCCGGCTGCTCAGGAAATAATAATGCAGCCGGAGGAAATAACCCTTCCGGTAATGCCGCCAATACACCGGTAGAAACTGAAAACGCCTACAAGGATAAATATGATCCTGAAGTAACCATTACCACCGTCTGGGGGGTTGACCCCGAGCTGAAATTCAAGAACGGTGAAACCATTGAGAATAACGTCTCTACCAAATGGGCCAAAGAGAAATTCGGCATCAACATTAAATCGCTCTGGTCCATTACGGATACGAATGGCGCTTTCGGCACGAAGCTGCGTCTGGCGATGTCTTCCGGACAGGAAATGCCTGATGTAGTTACCATCGGGACAGGCGATGCCACCATCGCCCAGGATCTGATTGATTCTGGAATGTACCGGGAAGTAGGTACACTGTTCGACCAATATGCTTCTGATACCTGGAAAGAAGCGATGGCCCAGGACCCTAATGTCTGGAACCAATACAGCCGCGACGGCAAGAAAATGGGGCTTCCGGTTCTCGATTACGCATATAACCATGATTACATTCTATGGATCCGCCAGGACTGGCTGGATAAGCTGAACATGAAAGCACCGACAACCATCGATGAGCTGGAAAAAGTAATGGATGCCTTCAAGAACCAGAATCCGGACGGTCTGGCTCCGGACAAAGTGATTCCGCTCAGCATTGGCTTCAAGACAAGCATGAACACCTGGATGGGTGACCCATCCTGGATCTTCGGCGCTTACGGAACCCTTCCGCAGCAGTGGAATGTAGCGGCTGACGGCAAGCTGGAATACGGCTCCGTGAACGCCGGGATGAAGCAAGGTCTCGGGAAGCTGAAGGATTGGCTCGCCAAAGGCTACATTCCGCAGGAAGCCGCGCTTTGGGATGAGAACAAAACCTCTGAGCATGCTGTTGCGGGAACAGCCGGTATTATTCCTGGACCTTACTGGATGAGCGGCTGGCCGCTGCAGGATACGGTGAAGAACGCACCGGATGCTGTCTGGGCACCAATCAACATTCCGGCCGGTCCGGACGGAACCGTTATGCGCCATGGGACACAGTTCACCAACGGCGTTACACTGATCAGCACCAAAATGAAGAATCCGGAAGCGTTCTTTACGTATGAGAACTACCTTTACGACAATTTCGCTAACCCGCAGCCGGGCAGCGAACTGGACAACGGCCTCTTCGCCGGTTATGACTATGAACTGGACGCAAGCGGCAAAATGATCGCTAATGATCAGATCAGCGGCGGTTATGTGAACAGTGTCCGTTACCTGCTGGTACGCGACGGCGCACGTATTCCTGATGCCCAGATGAAAGCCCTGCTTAACCTGGCTAATGGTGCTGAGCCAACAACCAGACTTGAGAAGGATGTAGCGGTTAACTATGGTAAGGGAACACCTGCGGCTGCCAAGGTGCTGCTGCAGCAGGAAGACAAATCCTTCAAGAATATGTTCACCGGTCCGACTACGGAAACCATGAAAGCGAAGCTGGATTATCTGAACAAGATTGAGAACCAGACGTTTAACGAAATCATCTACGGCAAACAGCCGCTGGATTCGTTCGACAGCTTCGTTACTACCTGGAATGCAGGCGGCGGCGAGCAGATTACCAAAGAAGTCAACGAGTGGTATGACAGCGTAAAATAAACACGGCGCTTACAAGCTTAAGACAGATACAGGACCGTTTCCTGCGGCGAGATTTCCGCCAGCAGGAGGCGGTCCTGTTTGCTTTTTCATGGGGAAAGAGGGATGTACCGCGGGTCGCCGCGGATGGGACAAAGACATTGCTTTTGTACCATTTATATTGGTTTTGCTGTCTACTAGCCCCATTTCACCGTTGCTATAATTTGATTATGAAGACAGAAGAAATCGACTAGGTTGGGGGCTTAAAGGATGAGAACACTAAGAAAAAACTGGCAATTCCATGTAATGCTGATTCCTGCGATGATACTGCTGATTCTGTTCAGCTTTATCCCGATGGGCGGCATTGTAATGGCCTTTCAGGATTACAAACCATGGCTGCATATCTCCGGTTCGGAGTGGGTAGGCCTTGATAATTTCAGGTATCTTTTTGAACGTGAGGACAGCATGCAGGTGATCTGGAATACACTGATCATTGCGGTGCTGAAGATGATCTTCAATCTGCTTGTACCGTTTATTTTCGCGATTATGCTGAATGAGGTCCGCAAGCTGGCTATACAGCGTACCATTCAGACACTGGTTTATCTGCCGCATTTCCTGTCCTGGGTTATTCTTGGCGGGATTCTCCTGGACCTGCTGTCCACGGACGGCTTTGTCAATCAGATTCTCGGCAGCTTCGGGGTGCAGCCAATCTTCTTCCTCGGGGATAACAACTGGTTCCGCTTTACGGTGATTTTGACAGATGTGTGGAAGGAATTCGGATACAATACCATCGTCTTCCTGGCTGCGCTTGCCGGCATCAATCCTTCACTGTATGAAGCGGCGGAGATCGACGGTGCAAACCGCTGGAAGCAGACCCGCTTCATCACGATGCCATCCCTGATTCCGATGGTTGTGGTAGTAGGCACGCTTGCGCTCGGGAACGTGCTGAATGCCGGCTTTGACCAAATCTTTAACTTGTACAACCCGCTGGTCTACCAAAAGGGTGATATTATCGACACCTTCGTCTACCGTACAGCGATCCAAAACGGCGAGATGGGCTTCGGAACAGCCATTGGATTGTTCAAGTCTGCGATCAGCATGGTTCTGATTCTGGTCTCATATCAGCTGGCTAAAAAATGGGCGGGCTACCGCATCTTCTAAATCAACCGGGAAAGAGGGAAACCTATGTATTACAAAACAAGAGGCTACCGCGTATTCAGCGTACTTAATACCTGTTTTCTAATTATTCTGGCTGTTATGTGTATCATTCCGCTCGTTCATGTGCTTGCGGTTTCGTTCAGCGCCAAATCAGCGGCGGATGCCAATCTGGTCGGTTTGTGGCCGAAGCAGTTTTCGTTGGAAGCCTATAAAAAGACCATCGATAACCCTGTATTTCTTCATTCCATCTGGATTTCGGTGCAACGTACGGTTCTAGGAACAGCCCTTACGCTGCTCATTACGTTCCTTGCGGCTTATCCCTTGTCCAAAGAAAATTCGGCCTTTAAAGGCCGGACGATTTACTCCTGGCTGTTTGTCTTCACCATGGTATTCAACGGCGGAATGATCCCGTTCTATATCGTTATTCAGAAGCTCGGCCTGATGAATTCCTTCTGGGTTCTGGTGCTGCCGGGTGCAGTTAACACCTTCCTGATTATTCTGATGCTCAACTTCTTCCGCGGTGTACCGAAAGAGCTGGAGGAGGCAGCACTGATCGACGGGGCGAATCATTTCCGCACCATGTTCAGTATTTATCTCCCGATCTCGCTGCCGTCCATTGCTACGATTGCCCTGTTCAGTATGGTGTTCCACTGGAACTCCTGGTTCGACGGGCTGCTGTACATGAATAATTCCGATAAGTTTCCGCTCGCTACATTCCTGCAGACCGTCATTATCCAGCGGGATATGAGCTCCATGAGTATTAATCCGAAGGAGATGGAGCTGATCTCGCAGACCACGGTACGTGCAGCGCAGATATTTATCGGAGCGGCTCCGATCCTGCTGGTCTATCCGTTCCTGCAGAAATATTTTGTTAAAGGAATGACACTCGGCTCAGTGAAGGAGTAGTGGGTGATGACAGGAGATTATACCAACGGAATGGATGTTTCGTTTCTGGATGAGATTGAACAGGGAGGCGGGGTCTTCAGGTACGGCTCCGGCCCGCAGGCCGGACAAGCCGCAGACCTTCTGGAGATTCTGAGGGACAGCGGTGTGAATTCTATCCGGCTGAGGATCTGGAACGATCCGCCCGGCGGCTTCTGTAATCTGGAACGTACGCTCGTCATGGCGAAACGGATCAAAGCGGCCGGGCTTGGCTTCCTGCTCGATTTTCATTATTCGGACAAGTGGGCCGACCCCGCGAATCAGTGGAAGCCGCAGATCTGGACGGGACTCGACTTCGAGGCGCTGCGCTTATCTGTCTATGAATATACACTGGAAGTGCTGGAGGCCCTCCAGTATCAGGGGACGCTGCCGGATATGGTGCAGATCGGAAACGAGATCACACCGGGCTTTCTGTGGGAAGAGGGCCGGGTAGACGGCCAATATGATACGCAGGAGCAGTGGATCCGGTTTACCGAACTGGTGAAGGCCGGGATTGCTGGAGCCAAGGAGATCGCACCGGAGCTGCCGGTTATGATCCATATTGACCGGGGCGGAGACAATGACGCCAGCCGCAGGTTTTTCGACCGCTTCGAGGAGCACGGCGTAGAGTATGACGTTATCGGCCTCTCCTTCTACCCTTGGTGGCACGGTACTCTGGCTGATCTGGAGCTGAATCTGGGCGACCTGGCACAGCGTTATGATAAAGATATCATTGTGGTGGAAACCGCTTATCCGTGGACATTGGCAGGACCGGAAGGGTTCCCGCTTATCGTGAAGGAAGCAGAGCAGCTGCATGAAGGTTATCCGGCTACCGTAGAGGGACAAGCTGCATACCTGCGGGAGCTGCACGAACTGATCCGCCGTACCCGGCATGATAGGGGCATAGGCTGCTATTACTGGGAACCGGCCTGGATTCCCTCACAGCACGAGTGGTCCGTCGGCCATGCGAACAACTGGTCCAACCTCACCCTGTTCGATTATGAGGGACGGGCACTGGCTTCACTGGATGTTTTGAACTAGCCTACATGTATAAGTTCTATAGGAAAAGGCAGACCGGAGGAAGCTCCGGTCTGCCTTTTTGCGCTGCCGCTGATGGAGGATTTACTTTTACTGGGGATACAGGCAGTGTCCGGGATACATCTAAGATGAAATCCGCTGCATGAGAGTAAAAATAAGGCTTTTCTCCCATACTACCGTTATTCTGGCAGGAGGTGCACGGAGATGAATAGCCAATCAGCGCCCGTAATTTACATACAGCTTAAGAACCGCTTGTCGGTGCCTAAGGGGCAGGGGGTCATGCTGCGGGATGTGGCTTATCTGATTGCTGAACCGCAGTGGCGAGAACCGCTGTATTCAATTCTGCTGCTCCAGCCGGAGCAAAGCGACGGGAATCTGATTCTAATCGATTTGCTGACCATTATTCCCCGTATCCAGGAGCTTGTACCGGATGCTGATATCCAGCCGATCGGCGAGGGGCGGACCATTGTACAGATTGAAGGGCCGGCCGAGGCCCGCAAGCCATCGGTTGCCCTGTTCGTCCTCGTATGGCTTCTGCTGTTCTTCGGATCGGCGCTGACCATTATGAATTTCCATGCCGACGTCAACATGCTAGAGGTGCACATCCGGGTAGTCGAGATGCTGACCGGACGGCGGGATGAGCATCCCTATATGTTCCAGATTGCCTATTCACTGGGAATCGGGTTTGGGATGGTGATTTTTTTCAATCATCTGTTCAAGAAAAAATGGAATGAGGAGCCGACCCCGCTGGAAGTAGAAATGTTTCTGTATCAAAAAAATATCGATCACTATGTTGTGCATGAAGAATACAGCAAGATGAATAACCATACTGAACCATCCAGGCGTAAGGAGGATTCCTCATGACAGCGCCAATCCTACTTGGCCTGCATTTGCTGCTTGGGGTTGCGGGAGGAATCGCAGTTGGCGGAGGGGTTATTGCCCTGTTCATTGTACTGGATATGGTGCCCCGTCTGGCCCAGCTGACTTCTTCCTATGACAAGGTGCACTGGTACGAAGGTGCGATGGTAGGAGGCTCGCTGCTTGGAACCATGAGTGATTTCTGGAACTGGAAAATTTACGCCGGTCCTATAGCTGAGCTGGGAGTAGGGCTGCTTGACGGAATATTTGTCGGAATGCTGGCGGCCGCCTTGACAGAAGTGCTGAACGTGCTGCCTATTCTGGCTAAACGTCTGTACATGACCCATTATCTGTTTGGCCTTTTGATGGCGATGGTATGCGGGAAGGTTGCGGGCTCTATGTTTGACTGGTTTGTATACCAGAGGTAAACCAGGGGTTCCGGAGCTGGCCGGAGCCGGGAGTGAAAATGTTGTGAGATAAAGCTCATTGAACTTGAGGAGGTTATGGAGTGGTAAGGTATATTCATAGTGGAGATCACGTTGAAGATAACGATCACGTTAAAGATAAACAGGCAGACTCCGATGAAAAGGTCTCTGCTGACAGCCCGCCGGGTGAAGCGGAAGCGGCGGAAGAACCGGGGATGCTGTTTGACCATGGGCAAACCGTTCCCGAAGGCGACCGTTCAGTGGTTGGAGACGGCTCGCCGGATCAGGAAGACGAAGAGCCGAAGCAGGAAGCGGAGCCAGAAGCTTCGGGCAGTTCTGATACGGAGGCGGACCGGCTTCAGGGAGATCGCTCAGCTTCGCCTCAAGAGGAGGCTGAACCGGATTTATCCGGTGTTGACGAGGTACACGCAAGTGGACAGAGCAGCGGACAGTCCGGGAAGGAGTTTATATTCACACTGTTAGACAGCGATTCAGAAACAGAGGATATCCCTGAGACCGAAATATCCGGCAACCAGGATGCTGAGGCCTCCGCTGAGCTTGGGACGGATATTGGTGTTGATGCCGGTGCGACCGGCTATAGCGATCATGATTTGCAGGTTTCGGATGGTGCGGGCACGCCGGATCAGGAGGGACCGGATTCGCAGCAGGAAGAAGAGCCGGAGGTCCAAGGCAGTTCTGATACCGAAGAAAGTTTGGAGGCAGATGCCAATGAGCCAGAGGGTGCTGAGAGCACTGAGGAAGGCAATTCGGAGACAGACAATAAGGCATTAGCCGACAGCGAACAAGACGGAAATATGGATCCAGACGGACAGGCGCAGGATGCAGAGGCGTCAAGCGAGCTGGGGACAGAGGAACCGGAACCTGCCAAAAGGGGGTTCTTTGCCAGACTGTTCGGAGATGATCCGGAAACGGAGGAGGAAGAATCCGCTGAGGATCTGGGGATGGATAAGCAAAGCAAGCAGCAGGCAGAAGCGGAAGCCGACGGCCTGAAGGATCAGGCCGGGAAGTCCAAGACCGACAAAAAGCAAGCTCAGTCACAGGAACCCCAAAAGGCCGATCCGAAGCAGAAGAAGCGCGACACTGAACACTCTGATTCCCTGGAGCAATCGATTATCTACTGGCAGGGAAATGACAAAATTCCCGCGCGGCTGGAGGATACGAAAGGTACGCTGACGGAGGTACTGGGACTCGGCTCCTCTTTTGACATCGTATTCAGGGAAATGTCCTTTGGCGGCCGCAGGGCTGCACTGCTGTGCATCAGCGGATTCGCCAAGGATACAATCATTGACGAAATTCTGAAACGGCTAACCTATCTGACGCCTGAAGATATATCCGCCGATGTGCTCGCCAGCTTCATGAGCGAATATATTCCCCACATGCAGGTGGAAAAAGGCGAGCTGTTAAGCGAGAGCATTAACAAGGTGCTGTCGGGCATGAGCGTGTTCTTCATTGAAGGGGAGACACAGGTTATCATTATGGATACCCGCTCGTATCCTTCACGCAGTCCCGATGAGCCTTCCATTGAGCGGGTAGTACGCGGTGCGCGTGACGGATTTACGGAGACCCTGCTCAGCAACGTGGCGCTGGTACGCAGAAGAATCCGCGACCCCGGACTGAAATTTGAGATGCACCAGGTGGGCCGCCGGACGCGGACGGATGTCTGTGTGGCATATATTGATGACATCGTGGACAAGACGCAGGTGAAGGCCGTCACTGACAAGATTAAAAGCATTGACATCGACGGCATACCGCTGGCGGACAAGCAGCTGGAAGAAGCAATCGTGGGCAGAGGGTGGAATCCCTATCCGCTGGTCCGTTATTCAGAACGCCCAGACACTGTAGCTTCGCATCTGCTGGAAGGCCGGCTGGTAATCTTTGTAGATACCTCGCCAAGCGTCATTGTTCTGCCGACGACGTTTTTTGATCTCTGCCAGCATGCAGAGGAGAACCGGCAGACTCCGTTCATGGGAACCTATCTGCGCTGGGTACGGTTTATCGGCGTCTTCGCCTCCATGTTTTTGCTCCCTTTATGGATGCTGCTCGTAATTCATCCGGAGCTGAAGCCGGCCATGCTCGATTTTATCGGACCACAGAAAATGGCCAAAATCCCGCTGCTGGCCCAGTTCCTGATCGTCGAGCTTGGGGTCGATCTGCTGCGGATGGCAGCGGTGCATACGCCGACACCGCTCGGTTCAGCTATGGGTCTGATTGCTGCGATTCTGGTGGGTGATATCGCCGTGCAGACCGGACTTTTTGTCAATGAAGTGGTGCTGTATATGGCGGTGGCCTCCATCGGGATGTTTGCAACACCGAGCTATGAGCTGGGGCTGGCTAACCGGATCGTCAGGCTTGCTCTGCTGCTCGCGGTAGCTGCGTTCCAGGTGCAGGGGTTTATGATCGGGACTACACTGCTCATTGTTCTGCTGACTATGCACCGGTCGTACAACTCCTCGTATTTGTGGCCGTTTATACCGTTTAATGCAAAAGCCTTTGGCGCTATTCTCGTACGTCAGCCTGTGCTCAGCGCCAAAACAAGGCCTTCTTTCAACAAAACAAGAGATAATACCCGGATGCCGCCCGTTCAGGAGAATGATCAATAGTCGCACAAAAATACAAATCAACTGCAAATTAGTCCATTCTATGGCGTTCCCTCTGTCTGCTATACTGAATACACTAAATAGCCCTTGTTAGGAATGAGTTTTAAATAATCTGCCTAATTTTAGAACTCTGCGGGGCTGAATAACATATAATAGACAGGTTGGAATCGAGATATTCCACAGAAATTGGAGGACTGAACAATGTTTTTACACGGGACGAGCCGAATTAATGATGCCGGTCATTTGGAAATCGGCGGATGTGATGTGACCGAACTGAAGGCGGAATATGGTACCCCGCTATATATAATGGACGAGCAATTAATCCGGCGCCGCTGCCGCGAATACATGGATGCCTTCAGAGCTTCCGGGCTCGGATTTCAGGTAGCCTATGCCAGCAAAGCTTTTTCAATCATGGCTATGTGCCGTTTGGCTGATGAAGAGGGCTTGTCACTAGATGTAGTGTCTGACGGAGAGCTGTATACAGCCCTGCAGGCCGGCTTCCCGGCGGAGCGCATTCACTTCCATGGCAACAACAAGACTCCGGATGAGATTGAAATGGCAATTGAAGCGGGAATCGGCTGCTTCGTGGTCGACAACCTGGTGGAGATGAACCTCCTGCAGGCTATTGCAGCCAGCAAAGAAGTGACCGTAAATGTGCTGCTGCGCGTTACGCCGGGCGTTGAAGCCCATGCCCACCATGCCTATGCTTCGACCGGCCAGACCGATTCGAAGTTCGGCTTTGATATCGGCAACGGCTCCGCTTATGCTGCAGTGCAGCAGGCTGCGGACCAAGCCAACCTGCAGCTGCTTGGCGTTCATTCGCACATCGGCTCGCAGATTTTCGAAACCGAGGGCTTCCAGCTTGCGGTTGAACGGATCGCTGACTTCACCCGCAAAGTGAAGGAAGAGCTGAACATTGATTTCCCTGTCGTCAACCTCGGCGGCGGTTTTGGTATCCGTTATGTGGAAGGCGATACGCCGCTGCAGGTCTCTGAATATGTGGCAGCCATCACGGATGCGGTGAAGACGCATTTCAGCGGAATCGGCAGCTCGCTGCCGCAGATCTGGGTAGAGCCGGGCCGCAGCATCGTCGGTGATGCCGGCACTACGCTGTATACCGTGGGAACGAATAAGGAGATTCCGGGAGTCCGTAAATATGTGGCTGTTGACGGCGGCATGACAGATAATCCGCGCCCTGCACTCTATGAATCCAAGTATGAGGCGCTGTTGGCTAACCGTGCTACGGAAGCCAATGAAGAGACAGTCTCCATTGCCGGCAAATGCTGCGAGAGCGGTGATATGCTGATCTGGGACGTGGAGCTTCCTAAGGTTGCGAGCGGTGATCTGCTTGCAGTGGCCTGCACAGGTGCATATAATTATTCGATGGCCAGCAATTACAACCGGATTCGTCGTCCGGCTGTGGTCTTTGTACAGAATGGACAGAGCGATCTGGTTGTACGCCGCGAGTCCCATCATGACATCGTCGCCAACGATATTGTACCGGAGCGTATTGCCAAGCAGGCTGTTACGAAATAATTACTGCCCTGCCGAAAACCGCAGTTTATGAAGATGTGCATGAAGCCAGCGGAAAACACTCCCGCTGGCTTTGCTTTGTGCGTGAATTCATAGTAAACTAATAAAAGTGTTCTACATCTGTTATTTTGAAAGGGGTCATTTACATATGGCAAAGCAAGCGAAGATTACTCTTGAAAACGGCGGCGTAGTGCTGATCGATCTGTTCGAACAGGATGCTCCAAATACTGTAGCCAACTTTGAGAAGCTGGCTAAGGACGGTTTCTACAACGGTTTGGTATTCCACCGTGTTATCCCTGGTTTTGTAGCTCAAGGCGGATGCCCGAATGGTACAGGTTCCGGCGGTCCCGGTTATACCATCAACTGTGAGATCAACCCTAATAAGCATGAGCGCGGAACGCTGGCTATGGCGCATGCCGGCAAAAACACAGGCGGAAGCCAGTTCTACATTTGCTATGCACCGCAGCCGCACCTTGACGGAGTACACACTGTATTCGGTAAAGTCGTACAAGGCATGGAGCTGGTTGACAGCTTCCAGGGACGCGACAAAATGACTTCGGTGGAAATCATCGAAGCGTAAGGATTAGATTTCGGAGGGCGGGTGAACCGCCCTCTTTTATATTTTTCAGACAGCACCCTGCGGGTTTACCAGCAGGGTGCTGTCTTTTTTTAATAAATTAACTATTCCGGCTTCTGCGGCTGCGGAGGGAGCTGAAGTACCCGGGCAGCTTGAAAAAGATCAGATACATCAGCAGGAAGATCACGAAGGCAAAGACCTCTTCGACCAATAGATAGTAGGGGTAGGGGCCGAAAAAATCAAGTACGGACAAGGTATCCGGTTTATGCGCCAGGAACATGTAGTTGGTGTCCAGCAGTGTATCCGCGGCAAAGACGCAGGCGGCGATGATGTTGAGGCAGCCCATGGTGAAGAACAGTGACCGTAAGCCCGGCCGGAAGCCATAGGCCCAGGTCATAAACAGGGAGGCCAGCACGATGGCTCCATGGGCGGTAAAAAACAGCAGGAAGCGGAAATGCGGAAACGGATAGACCAGATTAGGTGTGAGCAGTGCGATGAAAGCGCCGCCGATACCGGCGAAGTAAAGAAAGGAGTAGAGCAGCCGGCTGCGGGTAAGCAGCATGATCGCGGATAAGAGCAGTGTGATTCCGCACAGCTCCAGCGGCAGTGAATGCTGAATGGTCCAAATGTCCTGAGACAGGTACCAAAGATGCAGGCCGCCTTCCGAAGCCAGCAGTACAATAACCAGCAGGAAGCGGATAGTATCCCTGAGAACAGGGCGGGAAAGGAGTACCGCCCGTGAAGCGAACAGCAGCAAACAAGCTAAAGCGATCAAAGCCAGAGCAATGAGATGCGGCAAGGAAAACATGACGAAATCCGTCTCATGCTGCCGCCCAAAAAAGGTAGTTAGGTTCACTATTTTCTCTCCCCCCGGATGTTGAACAAATTCCACAAAAATAATTATTTTATTTTAAACATAATCTGATTCTAAAGATCTATACTTCGGTGATATAAGTATATAACGCTCAAGCTGACCAGAAAAGGAAGAGAATTCTGCAATCTGACATAAGATGGATGCGGATTACCGACATACATAACTGGCTTTTGGGCGGATTTATTAATTTCAGAAACGGGGGCTACCGGGGAATGATGAGAAAAAAAGTAAGTCTGGCCATTGTGATTCTTTTGCTTTTTGTACAATATGCCTACGGCATCGGATTCACGTCACAGGTTAAAGCAGCTGCCATTGATCATGAAACGAACATCATTACCAGTGTTTCTATGGCAGTATACGGGCCGGACGGAAGCACAGTTACGGACAGTGTGTATGATGTTAGTTCCAAGGTAACCTTGGATTATACCTGGGCACTGCCGGACGGACACAGCTACACTGCCGGAGATACCTTCACCTTCCAGCTTCCCGGACAGTTTCAGCTGTTCAATGACATCAGCGGAGCGCTTGTGTCGGATGATGGGCAGGTCGGTGATTTTACGATCAGCCAATCCACACATCAGGTGGTCATGACCTTCAATAATTACATTGAGAATCATGGCAATATCCATGGGACGCTGCGGGTTAATACGAAATTCGACCGCACCCAATTGAACGGCAGCACGGTCGAGCAGATCTTGTTCCCGGTTGAGGGAGGCGTACAGACTGTGACGGTGCATTTCAGGCCGGAGGTCAGTTCAACCATTGCCAAGAATGGCGTGTCCAGCGGCTTCAACGCGGACCATATCGATTGGACAGTCGATGTGAATAAGAAACAGGAATCCGTCCAGAATGCCGTAGTTACTGATCCTATTCCGGCTGGACTGTCGATAGATAGTACGGTTACCCTCGCTGTTTATCAGCTGAACGTACAGCTGGATGGAACAGTCCTGCAGGGTAAATTGATTGATACCAGCAAATATAGTGCTGAGGTAACCGGGGGCACGCTGATCGTCCGTTTCACGGATTCTGTGCTAAACGGAGCATACCGGATCGCCTACTCCACTGGAATTACAGGTGACGAAGCCAGCTACACTAACACAGCTACATTTACCGGAGACGGACGTGATCCTGTCAGCGCATCAGCAACAGTTGCTGTGCAGCGTGGCGGAAGCCTGAACAAAAAGGCGCTCAATTACGAATGGGGTAAGCATATTACCACTTGGGCGATCGAATACAATTATAACAAGAGGGTCATCCCGCAGCAGAGTGCTGTGCTGACAGATTTATTCGATGATTCACAGCGGCTAGTAACCGACTCAGTTACGGTATACCCGGTAACTCTTGACTCTACGGGAAAAGCTACAAAGGGTACTGCTCTGACGGAGAATGTGGATTATACGCTAAACGGTATTACCGGAGTAGAGAAGGCGGGCTTCAAGCTGGAGTTCCTGAACGGCATATCCTCCGCTTACCTTATTGAGTATAAGACGGAGGCACAGGGCCGGGTATATAAAGATACTACAATTACCAACACAGTATCAGACAGTACCTACAGCGCTTCAGCTACTCAATTGATTCGTCCGGCTATTATTTATAAGAATCTGTCGGGAGTAGATTATTCGAAACAGACAGTAAACTGGAAGATCACCCTGAACGGTGACAATTATCCGATGAAGGGAGTAGTACTGACGGATACCTTCCCGCAGGGCGGATTAAAGTTTATACCGGATACACTGGTTGTACGAAACAGCAGCGGCGCGGTGCTCAATGACTCGGCCTATACGCTGGTATATAATGAATCCAGTGCGCCGGGTGCCGGATGGAATAAAGGATTTAAGGTGATATTTAATTCAATGATTACCGGTACTTATACTATCGGGTATACTACACAATTCAGCAGTGCCTCACTGATAGGGAATACCGATAACTTCATTAACACGGGCACGGTCGATTGGAAGGATATTGAAGGCAAACGGACGGCCAGTGCGAACGGATTGTTTATTCCCCGTCCTGAATATAAGAACAACGGGTTCAAGACCGGAGTTTATGATGCGGCAACCAAAGAAATAACCTGGACTATAGGTGTCAATTATACGAGTATGGCGGTAATAGAGCCTGTTGTTTCGGACATTCTGACAGCCGGGCAGACACTGGTTCCAGGATCACTCAAAGTGTATAAGATGAACCTGAATGCCAACGGGGACTATACCAAAGGGGATGAATTAGCCCCAGACGCCTATAGTTTCCGAGTCAACAACGGCAATGAATATAAGTTTGTGTTTACTGACAGCATCAATAAACCCTATTATGTTGTCTTTAAAACCAGCCTTGCAGGACAGCTGATTGACAGCAAGGTTGTCAATACAGCACAGCTGTTTGATGGCACAAAGAAGGTATCCAAAGATTTGACCGCTTCCGTGAACATTCCGCATGGCGGTGAGTATGTATTCAAGAGTGGCCTGCAAAATGGTGATAAAGTGAATTGGAGTATCGCCATTAACCGGACCCAGTCCCATGTGAAGGATGCTACAATCACAGATACACCAAGCACGAATCAAATACTGCTGCCGGACTCCTTCCATCTCTATCCTACAGTGGTTTCAGCAAACGGGGAGGTAACGAAAAGCAGTGCCGAATTAATAAAAGGTACTGACTATACCCTGAAAGTGATCGCTGATGCTGATGGTAAACAAAGCTTCGAATTAAGCTTTGCTTCGGCTATTGACTCCGCTTATGTGCTGGAATACCAGTCACTGATTGTAGCAAATACGGGTGATAAGCTGGTAAACGAAGTGAAATTCAGCGGAAATAACAACATCCTGATAGAGAAGAATACGACCACAGAAGTGATCGTTGGTGTATCCAGCGGTTCGGGCACAGGCAGCGGGGTTAAAGGTATGCTGACCGTCCAAAAGCTGGATGCACAGAATAGCCAAAAGGTGCTCGAAGGTGCTACTTTTGAGCTTTACCGGCTTAACGGCACAGAACGGGTGCTGGTCAACACCCGTACAACAGATGCGGCAGGCACTGCAGTATTTAATAATATCTGGCTGGGCAGCTACATCCTGATTGAGACTGCAGCCCCGAGCGGATATGTACTGGATCCAAGAGAGTATCCTGTTACAATTAGCTCCGTCACTGGTATCAATCTGACGGTGTATAATACACCAGTAGTGCCGACTGCTACACCAACGCCAACGCCAACACCGACAGCGTCAACGACGCCGACAGAATCTCCATCGGCATCCGCATCGCCGGTAGTTTCTCCGACAACGTCGGCAGAGGTTTCACCTGCGCCGACAACGTCAGCAGCAGCTTCACCATCACCATCACCGGCGCTTCCGGGTGGCACGCCTCTCCCAACCAGCTCTCCGATTCCGGGAGTGATTATCGATGATGATGTGATCCCTGGCGGGCCGGCGATAACTCCTGCAGTCTCGGCTGGACCATCAACCCCGCCGGCAGCCCCAACGGCAGCGCCGGATGAAACAGCTATCGATGATGATATCCCGCTTGGGGGAGTCGATATCGATGAGGATGATATTCCAAAGGGAACGGTGACTGATCCGGCGGGCAGCGGCACGCTGCCGCAGACGGGCGAGAGCAGTCCAATGCCGATTTATCTGGCAGGGCTTGGGCTGATTGTAGTCGGGTTTATACTAAACCGGGTATTCAGAAGGAACCGGAACCAGTAATACTTGCCAAGACATTCAGCTGACTCCATGATCAGCAAATCCAATAGCACGCGGCAGAATACTGCCGTGTGCTATTTTTTATCCTTATTTCTTCACAAGCATTAAGTTGCGTTCAGGCATGAACCTGTACCTCGGCTTCCCGGTTCTGCCTGGCTTCCAGCTCACTGCCGCTCTTGAGGCCTCTGCGTCCCAGCAAAGTGACGAGCAAAATTGCCAATCCTGAGGCCGTTAGGAGAAACGCAGCTGGAAGCAGGTCCACGAGCAGTCCATACAGGATCATTCCTGCCGGTGCAATTGCCCCCGATGCAGTCTCGACGACGGCAAATACCCTTCCGCGGTAATCCGCCTCCACCGTCTGCTGTAAATACACCTGAATCGGGATGTTAATATTCATGACCGTACTGCCAGTCAGAAACATCAGCACAAGCAGGAACATGAAGGCGGAGCCGGTACTGAAGAAGAATATCAGCGGCAGCGCCATAGCTATAAACAGCATACCGAGTGACGTAAGCCCCCGAATCAGCGAACGGGCTGGGCTGCTGCTTTGGCGGCGGACGCTCAGCAAAAGGGACATCACCAGCATACCTGCAGCCAGCATGGCATTCAGGGTCCCGTACTGACCGGAGGAGAAAGACAGATTCTCCACGGCCACAAAGGGCAGCACGATGTTCAGCGATACAACGAAAAAGTTGACCCAGAACACGATAATAAGGACAGCCCGGATAACTGGTTGCTTAAATACATAAGAGATACCGCCAGTAAGACTGCTGCGCAGTTCTGCCAGCATATTCGATAAATCCCGCCCGGCATGTCTTTGGGCAGCTGAATCTGCAGCGGATTCCGTCAGCTCCGGGTCTCGTTTGAAACTGAGTCCGCAGCTCATGAGGGTAGAAATGGTAAAACCTGCTGCATTCAGCAGCATAAAGAGCTTGAACGGGACGGCGGAATACAGCATGCCCCCAAGTACCGGTGCAAGCAGGTTGCCAATGGAGCCGGCCATCTGGTTGAGAGAGCCGGCGCGCTGGATATACTGGGAATCGACGAGCTGGAGCAGGGAGGAGGAGACAGAAATTCCATAGAAGGTGGAGCAGACGGAGAGCAGAACCAGTGAGGCATAGATGGGCAGCAGCATGACTCCACCCAGGGAGACCGTCAGAAAGGCTAGCAGCAGTGTCAGGACGGCCGCAAGGTCTGAGTATATCAGCAGCCGGTGGCGATTCATCCGGTCTGCCATCACACCGGCGAAGGGCGCAAGCACAATCCGCGGCAGCATTCCGCAGATCATGGTAACGGCAAAGCTGCTTCCCGAGCCTGTAAGTTTCAGAATATACAGTCCCACCACAAAGGTATACATCCCTGAGCCCAGGATCGAAGCGAGCTTGCCGGTAAAGAACAGGAGCATATTACGGCTGCTTGGAGTGGCGAAATATCCTTTTTTCGTTTTCAAACCATCCACCTCTTTATAAAGTTAAATTATATTAAACTTATATTATGCTTGATCGAGTAAAATCGCAACAAAAAGTTTAATTTAATTTAACTTTGTTTCTCGCTCACTAATAATAAGCTATACTGAGATCAAGACGGACAGAAGGATGGGTCACCCTATGACAACAACCCAACAGATGATCGGAGATAAAATCAAACAGCTCCGCAAGGCAAAGCGGCTTACCCAGAGCGAGCTGGCCGGAGAGGCTATGACCAAAAGTATGCTAAGCCAAATTGAGAACGGCCGTGCACTGCCTTCCATGCGGAGTCTGCAAATATTAGCTAAGCGGCTTGGCGTAGATGCGGGTTATTTCCTTGAAGACGGCCAGAGTCTAGACCTGGCCCGCATGGCCCGCGACATCGAAGCTGAGTTCAAGCAAAAAAACTACCAGGCGATTATTTCTGCGGTAAAGCCGCTGATGGACGGGAAGCTTCCGATGACTGTGGATGCAGCGCGTCTGATGGAGTTCTATGTAAATGCCTGCTTTTATACAGGGACAGACGGAGGGATCGATGCGATCAGCAGAGCAGTTGAAATATACGAGCGGTTCGGATTATTTGTAGAGAGTGCCAAAGTCCAGTATCTGGCCTATGCCCTCATGTTCACCCAAAGCCGGTACCAGGAGAGCCTGGAGCTGATTCTCCGGGTCAGAGAGGAATATACCGGCAAAAAAGTCGGCAATGATTTTCTCTTCGAGCTCGACCTCCATTATGCGGAGAGTGTTTCCTTGTCTGCTCTGGGCGATTACGAAGGGAGCCGGGAAGCCGCGCTGGCGGCTGTTGCCCTGTCACGGGAAGAAGGAGTGTATTATTTAACGGATCATTTATACCGAGTGTTGTCCAATCTCGCCCAAATGTCGGGGAAGCTGGAGGAAGCAAAAACATACTTGAATAAGGCGCGGCTGTTTGTGCAGTTTACAGAGGATGAGCTGTCGGTACAGCTTCTTGAATTGGCTGAGATCAGACAGGCTAACGCGGAGGGGAGGTACGAGGAGGCGTTACGAATGGGACAGAAGTTTCAGGGTAGGGAAAGTATATATGCATCCAGCGGCTGCCTTGTGACCGGAGCTGCACTCTATCATCTGGGACGGGATGAGGAAGCGCTTGCGGTATTGTCAAAGGTTACGCTTCCGGATCACGCCTACCATCCGCTGGACCGGGCCAGTGTGTTCACCTCGTATGCCTATAAAGCCAGAATCTATGCCAGACAAGGGAAGATGGAGGAGGCGCGCCAGCAATCACAGATTGCATTCGAGCGGGTGCAGCATTATCCGCCTTCTATACACAGGAAATTCATCGAGGATACATACCGGGAGCTGCATAATTAACAGATAGCAGGCTTCAACCAAGTGAGCATTGGTCTCACACAGTGCTGATGCTATAATAACTTAAAATTAAACTATTGGAGGGAACGACATGTGGAAAGAATTCAAAAGCTTTGCCATGAAGGGCAATGTGCTCGACCTGGCCGTTGCAGTAGTCATTGGAGCTGCATTCGGCAAAATTGTCTCATCACTAGTTGCAGACATTATCATGCCGATAATGGGTTTGATTAGCGGCGGGAAGAACCTGAAAAATCTTACATTTACTTATTTGGATGCGACAGTCAAATACGGTGTTTTCCTGCAGAGTGTGATTGATTTCTTTATTATTTCCTTCTCGATCTTTATGGTGATCAAGGTGGCGAACCGTTTTAAACGCAAGGAAGCTGTTAAAGTCGAGGTTGTAGAGTCGCCTGCACCAGATCCGGAAATTGTTTTGCTGACGGAAATCCGCGATTTGCTGAGAAAGGGCAAACAGGGGGAAGTATAGAGGCTGGTTACATATCTGCCTTTCCAACCCAATATGGACAAGCTAAGAATGAAGCAAGCGTGAATGATACGCTTGCTTTTTTTAGCGTATAGTGCTAACTTTATTTTAGTCAGTAAGTCGTCTTTTTAATTTCATACTGGTTTGATCCTTCAGGGCAGGGTGTAATTCCCTACCGGCGGTGATGTCACTATGTGATGGCTTTAATAGCCATTAGGGTGCTTAGTCCGCTACCCGCTTCGTATTTTATTATACGAACGGTGGACCCGGTGCAATTCCGGGACCGACAGTATAGTCTGGATGGAAGAAGGAGAGATCGACGTTCTGCCACCTGGTGGCAGGCGTACAGCCGTGTTTCAAAATATTATGTGCGAACTTTCACAAATCAAGGGTGAGGGTGCTTATTTACGCACAATTTATTAGAATTTCCGGTAAACTCTCGTATATCCCGTCTTGAACTCCGCCTGGAGATTGAGACGGGTTTTTCTGCATTTAGCTGAAAAAATAAAGACTTCGTAAGGATGGGAGGCAGATCATGGATATCATGAACGACCAGTTTTATATGTCGCTTGCAATGGATATGGCGGAAAGAGCACAGGGACAGACCGGCATCAATCCGGTTGTCGGTTGCGTAGTCGTAAAAGACGGGGCTGTGATCGGCCTGGGTACTCATCTGCAGAGGGGAACAGGCCACGCCGAGGTCCATGCACTCAATATGGCTGCCGGTAAGGCGCAGGGCAGTACCGCTTATGTTACGCTGGAGCCGTGCAGCCATTACGGCAAGACGCCGCCATGCAGCCAGCGGCTGATCAATGAAGGTGTTGCACGGGTAGTCGTTGCCTGTGAGGACCCGAATCCGCAGGTTGCGGGACGGGGCATCGAAATGCTGCGCGAAGCAGGCATTGACGTTGAAGTGGGGCTGCTGCGTAGCCGAGCACTGCGGCTCAATGAGAAGTTTATCAAGTATATACTGACGAAGCAGCCGTTTGTGACTCTTAAGAGTGCAAGCACACTGGATGGCAAGCTCGCCACCAAGACTGGTGACAGCAAGTGGATTTCAAATGGACAAGCGCGGGAGATTGTACATACACTACGGCACCGTCACCAGGGGATAATGGTTGGTGTCAACACGGTCATCGCCGATAATCCCTCGCTGACGACCCGTATGGAAGTGCCCGGACTCCATCCGATCCGTATCGTGATTGATTCCTCCTTGCGGATTCCGCTTGAATCGGCAGTAGTCACTGACGGCCAGGCGCCGACAATTGTCGTCACCACAGCCGCAGCTGATCCGGCCCAAAAGGTTGCGCTTGAGGCAGCAGGCGTTACTGTTGTCGTCAGCGGCGCAGGGCCGAGGGTCGATCTGCAGGCCGCCATGGTTACGCTTGGCGAAATGGAGATCAGCTCCATTCTCCTTGAGGGCGGCGGAACGCTGAACGGCTCGATGCTGGAGAGCGGGCTGGTTGACCGCATAGTGTTATTCTTCGCGCCGAAGATTGTCGGCGGAGGGAGCCAGGCTGCGGGAACCTTCGAATTCCCCGGCGTGGAGCTCATGAAGGACGCGGTCATGCTGGAGGGATTGGAAGTTGAAGTGCTCGGAGATAATGTCTGTATCAGCGGGACTCCGGTCCGCTAGGAAGCAGTGAATGCTTCCGAAGCGAGTTTTGTAAGATGTATAAACAATGTAGCAAACTCAACAAAACTAGGTTTACGCTTTCGATGTGAGTTTTGTACGAAGCTTATTCACAGTAGTAATCCTAACAAAACTTTTAGGAGGGGATAACATGTTCACCGGATTAATCGAGGAGGTTGGCGTACTGCGCGGCGTCAGCAGCGGCGGTGAGATGATGGTGCTGAATATCGGCGCATCGCTCATTATGGGTGATCTGAAAATCGGCGACAGCGTATCCGTCAATGGTGTCTGCCTGACGGCGACCTCGATCGGCGAGCATTCTTTTACCGTTGATGTCATGCCGCAGACCTACCGCAACAGCAATCTGAAGGAGCTGCGCAGCGGGAGCAGAATGAATCTGGAACGGGCCATGGCCGCCGGCGGGCGCTTTGGCGGGCATATCGTCCAGGGTCATGTGGACGGTACGGGAGAGATCCGCAGTGTGAAGCGAGACCAGAATGCAGTGGTGTTCGAGATCACGCCGGATAAGAATTCCTTGTTTAAATATATTATCCCTAAAGGCTCCATTACCATTGACGGAATTAGCCTTACCGTGGTAAACACAACTTCATCAGCATTCACTGTCTCCATCATTCCCCATACGCTTGGAGAAACGGTGCTTAACCATAAACGTCCGGGCGACAGCATTAACGTTGAATGCGATGTGCTTGGCAAATATGTCGATCATCTCCTTCATTACAGGGGAGCAGGCAGTGAGGAAGAAGAGAGCAGTTCCCGGATCAGCCATGATTTCCTGGCGGCGAACGGGTTTGTATAAATAAGAAATAGGCTTACAGCGGCCTGCGGGCCAGTGTAGAGTCATCAGGAGGACAGAACTATGAGCGAGCATGACAAGCAAGACAGCGTCTTGGACTCGATTGAAGATGCCATTTATGATTTGATGCGCGGCAAGGTGATTATCGTGGTCGATGACGAGGACCGTGAGAACGAAGGGGACTTCATCGCCTTGGCCGAACGCTCCACTCCGGAAGTCATCAACTTCATGATCACGGAGGGCCGCGGTCTGGTCTGTGTGCCGATCACGGCGGAACGGGCGGAAGAGCTGGATCTGCAGCCGATGGTTACCCACAATACCGACAATCACGGCACCGCCTTTACCGTATCGGTTGACCATATTGATACGACTACCGGTATTTCCGCCGGTGAGCGCTCCATGACCATCAAAGCATTAATGGACCCTAATGCGAAACCGTCAGACTTCCGCAGACCGGGCCATATGTTCCCGCTGATTGCCAAGAAAGGCGGCGTGCTGCGCCGCTCCGGCCACACCGAAGCTGCTGTCGATCTGGCACGCATGTGCGGCGCTTATCCGGCCAGCGTCATCTGTGAAGTGGTCAAGGCTGACGGCACCATGGCCCGTCTGCCGGATCTGGTTGAGATTGCAAAGAAACATGATCTCAAGCTGATCAGCATTAAGGATCTTATTCATTACCGTAATGAGAAGGAGCATCTGGTCAACCGTGAAGTATCGGTGAACCTGCCGACAGACTTCGGAGACTTCCAGACCATTGCCTATACGAATGAGGTGGACGACAAGGAGCATGTTGCCCTGGTCAAAGGCGACATCTCCGGCGAAGAGCCGGTACTGGTGCGCGTGCATTCCGAATGCCTCACCGGCGATGTTTTCCATTCCCACCGCTGCGACTGCGGCCCGCAATTTGAAGCGGCGCTGCGCCAGATTGAAGCTGCGGGCAGAGGCGTGCTGCTCTACATGCGCCAGGAAGGAAGAGGTATCGGACTGATCAATAAACTGCGGGCTTATAAGCTGCAGGAAGAAGGGCTGGACACTGTGGATGCCAACCTGAAGCTGGGCTTCCCGGCCGACCTGCGGGATTACGGCATCGGTGCACAGATCCTGAAGGATTTAGGCGTCCGCCAGATTAAGCTGATGACCAACAATCCCCGCAAGATAAAAGGGCTGGAAGGCTATGGTCTAGAGGTTGTGGAACGTGTGCCGATCCAGATGCCGGAGAATAAAGATAACACCAATTATCTCCATACCAAGCAGGCCAAGCTTGGCCATCTGCTGACTTTTGACAACATTGAACAGAATGAGGATTCGAAAGCTTAACTTTTACCATAAACTACTAACTTAAACATGAAGGGTTGATGAACACAAATGCCGAATTATTTTGAAGGACATTTAGTATCCGAGGGTTTGAAATACGGTGTAGTTGTAGGACGTTTCAATGAATTTATTACCAGCAAGCTGCTTTCCGGTGCCCTGGACGCATTCAAACGCCATGGTGTTGCCGACGATGAGGTGGATGTCGCTTGGGTTCCGGGCGTATTCGAAATTCCTTTGATCTGCCAAAAAATGGCCGAAAGCGGCAAATACGACGCCGTGATTGCCCTGGGCACCGTTATCCGCGGATCTACTACACATTATGACTATGTGTGCAACGAGGTTGCCAAAGGTGTAGCGGCAATCAATCTTAAGACTGGTGTTCCGACCATTTTCGGTGTCGTGACTACCGAGAATATCGAGCAGGCTATTGAGCGCTCCGGAACCAAAGCGGGCAATAAAGGCTGGGATGCAGCTACCTCCGCCATCGAGATGGCTAACCTGAACAAGCTGTTTAAGTAAGACAGCCTCTTGACGAATCAGCCTCAATCGTGCTTATTTATAAGTATGAGAAGAAAGCATGGTCTATAAAAAATCTTTCTACTTGTGTAGCGTCCATTTAGCGGCGCTGCACTTTACTTTTTTTTAGCAGGAGGAAATCGCGTGACTGTATTGTATAAGCTGGAGACGTTCGAAGGTCCGCTCGATCTGCTCTTGCACTTGATTGACAAAGCGGAAATCGACATCCAGGACATTCCGGTCAGCGAGATTACCGAGCAGTACATGGAATACCTGCAGACGATGCAGGAGCTTGAGCTGGATATTACCAGTGAGTTTCTCGTAATGGCGGCTACCCTCTTATCCATCAAGAGCAAGCTGTTGCTGCCGAAGCCGCCGGTCATTGAGATCGAGGATTTCGATTACTACGAGGACGACGGCTATGATCCGCGTGCAGAGCTGGTGGAACGGCTGATTGAATACCGGAAAATCAAGAGCATTGCCGTGCAGCTGCTGGATATGGAGAGTGAGCGCAGCCTTATTTTTACGAAGGAGCCTGAGGATTTAGGGCCTTTTGTGCCGACACAGGTGGACAACACCCTGAAAGGGCTGCATACGTCTGACCTGATTGCCGCATTCCGCAAAGCGCTAAGCAAGGCAGCCAGAAGATCGTCATATCAGCGGATTACCCGTGACGAAATTTCGGTGAAGGACCGGATAAGGGATGTCTCTGAGGCGCTGATGCGGGGTGGGAGGGGCGGCAGGCTGCGGTTCTCTGCGCTTTTGCATGAGAGTATGGACCGGCATGAGATCGTAACGACTTTTCTGGCAATTCTGGAGCTGATGAAAATGAAGGCGATATTTTGCTATCAGGAGAAATTATTTGATGACATTGTAATGGAGTGGAGAGGGGGAGAGGAGTTCAGTGGATTACAAAACGCTGAAATCGATTATTGAGGGACTGCTGTTCCTGTCCGGCGATGAGGGATTGTCTGCCCGTCAAATTGCCGAGATTACCGAGCAGCGCCCGGATCTGGCAACGAGAGCGCTGGATGAGCTGAAGGACGATTATATTTCACAGGAACGCGGTCTGCAGGTGGTGCAGATTGCCGGGAATTACCGGCTGGCTACATTGCCTGATCATGCGCCGTATTTTGAGCGCCTTGCGTACTCGCCTTCACGATCCTCGTTGTCTCAAGCTGCACTGGAGACGCTGGCTATTGTGGCTTACCGTCAGCCGATTACCCGGGTGGAGATTGAAGAAATCCGCGGAGTGAAGTCTGAACGGGCGATTCATACGCTGAACAACAAGGATCTGATTCATGAGGTTGGACGGGCAGAGGCTGTTGGCCGCCCTATCCTGTATGGCACGACCAAGTCATTCCTGGACAGCTTTGGCCTGGCCAGCCTGAAGGAACTGCCGGAGCCGTCGAGCTTCGATACTTCCGACAGCCTTGAGGAGGAGACACAGCTCCTGTTCAACAAGCTGGACAGCCAATTAACCTTCGACGATGTCGAGCAGCCTTAGGCAGGCCAGCCGGATTACGAACTTATATATTTTTTACTGCGTTGTTCCTTTAGGGAGCAGCGTTTTTTTTGTATTTCTTCCGGTTCCCCGTAAAGTGTCCGTATAACCTTCGTAGCCGAGGCTTCAGTATGTTTGGGAAATTTGTGGTCATCCCGAATTTTTTCCAGCCGACTTTGCCATACTAATCCAAGGGTTCCTATTAAAAAGGCAGCTTGGAGGTTAATCCGTGACGTTATGGCTTGTTATACCCTTGGCCGTGCTGTTGTTGGTCATTGTACTTGTCCTGTCTTCCTCTATCCATTTTCACTTCCGCTTATGCAGACTCGGCAAGGATGATCGGGTGGAATTCGACATTAAGGCCTTGTTTGGGCTGGTTAAATTCCACTATGAGCTGCCAAAGCTGGTCTTTGAAGGAATTCAACGCGGGGTGAAGGTAAAGCTCGAAAAAAGCGGGATTGCTCCGGTCCGCCAAGATTCAGATAAAGAAGAACAGATTGACAAAGAAACGGTGCAGAATTGGGCGGACGATCTGAAAGAGGCACTGCGGGCAACCGGTGGTTTAATGAAATGGCTCAAAGGTCTCTTGTCCCATGTCAAGATTACCAAGCTCGACTGGTCAACGGATTTTTCGCTGGGTGATGCTGCATATACAGCCACGGCAACAGGTGCTCTCTGGGGGCTGAAGTGGAGCCTGGTGGGCTGGATGTCACAGTATGTCCGGCTGCAGAAGCGTCCGCGGATGTTTGTCGTGCCGGTTTTCCGGGATGAGCTGTGCTATTCTACAGAAGCTGTCTGTACCGGTAAGCTGTCTGTTGCATATGTCTTATTTGCCGGTTTGCTGCTGCTGCGCCGCATTTCCGAGGTTAAGGGCGGTTGGTCTCATTGGATTAAGCTTTTGAGGCAAAAGCGCTGAGCTGATCCGGCGGGGAACTTCCTCCGAAGAAACGTCTTACATACAAATGGTGCCCGTGGGGGATGATATCACCTGTGAAAGAATTAGAAATCCCTAGAATTCAAAGGAGGCTAACAATATGAGTGACCATCCGATCCAAGGTCTGATGCAGACGGCGATGGAAAATATCAAGGGTATGGTGGACGTCAATACGATTGTCGGAGATCCTGTGGAAACACCGGATGGCAGTGTAATTCTGCCGATCAGTAAAGTGGCGTTTGGATTTGCCGCAGGCGGCAGTGATTACCGGGTGGAAGATGATGCCCCTGGTGTGAACGGCAGCGGAAGCGGGGTTAAATTGCTTCCTTTCGGAGGAGGTAGCGGGGGCGGTGTTTCGATCCGTCCAATCGCTTTTCTCGTAGTGGGCAGAGAAGGGGTACATATTGTGCCGCTGGATAATCAGACCCATCTGTTCGAGAAAATTATTGACGCTACACCAAACCTGATCGACAAAATCCAGAATATGTTTCAAAACGGTACACCTGTAGGGGCGGAAGTAGTGGACGCTAAAGTTACTAAAACAGCGGTAAAAGCTGAAACGGTACCTTCGAATTCATCCACCCATTAGAAGTCCAAGCAGACAAACATCGGGATATCGCCTTTTGCGGCGGTGTCCCTTTTTGTATGTGAACGGTACAAGCGGGGGACATACCTGTTCCTCAAGCTGCATACACTTGTACAACATAGGATGATAATTCATCACGGAACCCTAAGATCTGATCAAAAGCCGGAGGATGAACATGAAGACATTAACCTTTAGGTCGTCGTTAATCTTGATATGGTGCACACTGCTGGCGGTTTGGACTCCACTTTATCCGGTTCATGCGGAGAACCTCTCTATCACAACTCATGCCAGGGCGGCGGCGCTGATTGATGTGGAATCCGGCAGGATTCTTTACAGCAGCCGGGGGGATGAACCCATGCTGATTGCCAGCCTGACCAAAATCATGACTGCCATAGTGGCTATAGAGAATGGGGATCTGGATTCCAAAGTTAAAGTTGGAAAGAATGCTTTTGCCAAAGAAGGCTCCTCACTGTATTTGAAGCAGGGGGAGGAAATGAAGCTGGAGGATATGCTCTACGGTCTGATGCTGCGTTCAGGGAATGATGCGGCAACTGCGATTGCAGAAAATGTCGGCGGATCTGAACAGGGCTTCGTCTATTTGATGAACGCGAAGGCAGAGGAGCTTGGCCTCACCCATACGCATTTTGCCAATCCGCACGGGCTGGATGCTGAAGGTCATTATTCCAGCGCCAACGACCTGGCTGTGCTGACCGCATACGCGCTGCATAATCCTGTGTTTAAGGAGATTGTGAAGACCCAGGAGAAGACTGCCGACAATCCGTATGAGAAATGGGACTACAAATGGGCTAACAAAAATAAAATGCTGCGCCTTTATGAAGGTGCGGATGGTGTGAAGACAGGCTATACCAAAAAAGCGCTGCGGTGTCTGGTCAGCTCCGCTACCCGAAACGGGCAGCAGCTGGTCGCAGTGACGTTGAATGACGGCAACGACTGGAATGACCATGCTGCACTGCTTAATTTCGGCTTTAACCATTACCCGCTCAAAACCTTAATCGAACGCGGGGAAGGCATCAGCGGATACAGCTTCGTAACATCAAAGAAGTTTGCCTATCCGCTCGGACAAGGTGAAGAAGCCAGGATTGTCACGAAGCTCGTACTGAATGAGCAGCCGGCTGCTTCTGGCGGGACTGAAGCCCGCAGCAGCTTTGGACTGAGGGAGGCGCTGGTGCTGCAGCTTGGCGGGAAGGAGATCGGGCGGGTGCCGGTTTATGCACCGGAGCAGCTTCCGCCGGAGCAATCCTTATATATGAAGCGATACACTCCGGCCGGGACCGCTGCATATCCGGCAGACACTTGGCTGCAGGCGCTGGGCAGTGCGCTGCGCGCGCTGTTGCAAATGGGAAAATAGGCGGAACGCGGATAGCGGAGGGGAGGGAACAGCATGATTAATGGAATCTGGCTGGCGATGATCGTGATCGGCTTCGTCTTCGCTGCCGTAAACGGCCGGATGGATGAGTTCACGGCAGCTGTCTTTGATGGCGCCAAAAGCGGAGTTACCGTAAGCTTCGGCCTGATCAGCGTACTGGTATTCTGGATGGGGATGATGCGGGTGGCGGAGGATGCAGGTCTGCTGCGTAAAATCGCCCGCCTGCTCGGCCCGGTCGTCGGCTTTCTGTTCCCGGATGTGCCGAAAGGCCATCCGGCCATCGGCTATATACTCTCAAACATGAGTGCAAATCTGCTTGGTCTCGGCAATGCAGCAACACCTATGGGCATCAAGGCGATGCAGGAGCTGCAGACACTGAACCCTGATAAGGAGACTGCTACTCCGGCAATGTGCACCCTGCTGGCGCTGAACACGGCCAGCATTACACTCATTCCGGCCACGCTGATTGCGATCAGGCTCAACTACGGCTCGGCTGAACCGGCTGGTATTGTCGGCACAACGCTCGCTGCAACGGCGGTAGCGACGCTGGCAGCGGTTGCTGCGGACAGGCTGTTCCGCCGCCTGACACTGCTGCGCAGGCCGCCGAAGCCGCCGGCGATCAGGCCGGGGGATTCAGCCAGAGGGGGGCCGGCCCTCCCGCATTCCTCCATGAAAGGGTGAGCCGCGCTTGTTCCAGCTAATCAGCCTCATATCGGCCTGGGCGATTCCGGTCATGATCACATTCATTCCGCTTTATGCTTTTACGCGCAAGGTTCCTGTTTATGAGTCCTTCGTGGAAGGGGCCAAGGACGGCTTCGGGACCGCCATAGCCATTATTCCGCATCTTGTCGGCATGCTGGTCGCCATCAGCGTGTTCCGTGCATCCGGCGCACTGGATTTCCTGATGGGCTTCATCGCTCCGGCGCTGCAGGGGCTTGGTGTGCCGCCCGAGGTGCTGCCGCTTGGCCTGCTCCGCCCGCTGACCGGCACGGGCTCGCTTGCCTATACGACAGACCTCATCCGCGTCCACGGGCCGGATTCACTGATCGGCATGATCGCCTCCACCATCCAGGGCAGCACAGACACTACCCTGTATGTATTAACCGTCTATTTCGGCGCCGTGGGCATCCGCAACGGGCGCTACGCGCTTAAGGTCGGCTTGTTCTCCGATATTGTCGGCTTTGTCGCAGCCATCGCCATATGCATGCTGGCGTTTGGATAGAATATATTTTTAGCTACCGTTTGAATTTTCGTAGATGCTGTGTTAGGATTGTTTTAACTAAATAATCCTTAAATTCATCGTTTAATGGATTGTTACTGGCCGTGCCAGGCAAAACCTAAACTGATGGTAAATCATTTGTCTTCTTTTCGGAGGAGCAGATCATTATACCAACGGTTTAGGTTTTTCTTGTTTTTTGGCCATATCACAATGAAATTATAGAAAAGAGGGTATATTCATGGTCACAGCAAACACAGGATTTCCTCACAATTTTTTTGTGGGGCGGCGCTACGGCTGCCAACCAGCTTGAAGGCGGATTTGATCAGGATGGCAAGGGGTTGTCCACAGCGGATATGATTGCTTATGTACCTAAGGCGCAGCGTAAAGGCGATCACTCGATGGAGATTTCTTCGGAGCGCATTACGGAGATTCTTGCCGGCGACAACAGTGAGCGCTTTCCCAAGCGGGAAGGTGTTGATTTCTACCACCGTTACAAAGAGGACATCGCCCTGTTTGCGGAAATGGGCTTCAAGGTCTTCCGGATGTCCATCAACTGGGCGCGGATTTTCCCGAACGGGGATGACGCGGAGCCGAACGAAGCGGGCTTGCAGTTCTACGATAATGTCTTTGACGAGCTGCTTAAATACGGCATAGAACCGCTGGTAACCTTATCGCATTATGAAACTCCGCTTGGCCTGACTATGAAATACAACGGATGGGCCAGCCGCGAAGTCATCCAGCACTATGTGAAGTATGCCGAAACCGTATTCACGCGCTACCGGAACAAAGTAAAGTATTGGCTGACCTTCAATGAGATCAATGTGATGGTGATGAGCCCCTATACTGGCGGCGGTATCCTGTCTGACCGTGTAGAGCACAAGCTGCAGACCGTCTATCAGGCGTTGCACCATCAATTTGTAGCGAGCGCACTGGTAACGAAGCTGGGCCACGAGATTATTCCCGGCTCACAGATCGGTTGCATGCTGGCACGCATTGAATCTTATGCGCATACCTGCAATCCTGAAGATGTCCGCAAGAGCCAGCTGGAGAACCAGATGAACCTGTTCTTCACCGATATACATGCCCGCGGCGAGTATCCAAGCTACATGAACCGTTATTTTGCCGAAAATAATATTGTTATCGCGCGTGAGCCCGGGGACGATGAGATTCTGGCCGCACACACCGTCGATTTCATCTCCTTCAGCTATTACATGACGCTGACTGTGACGGCAGGACCTGAAGGTGAAGCCACGGCGGGTAACCTGATTGGCGGGGTGAAAAACCCTTATCTGGAGGCTTCCGACTGGGGCTGGCAGATTGATCCGGTAGGTCTGCGCATTACACTGAATACGCTGTATGACCGCTACCGGAAGCCGTTGTTTATCGTGGAGAACGGACTAGGGGCGATCGACCGTGTCGAAGCCGACGGCTCCATCCACGATGATTACCGGATTGATTACCTGAAGCAGCACATTATCCAGATGAAGGAAGCTGTAAAGGATGGCGTAGAGCTAATGGGGTACACAGCCTGGGGCCCAATTGACCTGGTCAGCATGTCCACTTCGGAAATGTCGAAGCGGTATGGATTTATTTATGTTGATTGGAATGATGAGGGACAGGGTACACTTAAACGCAGCAAGAAGGACTCCTTCCACTGGTATAAAAAGGTCATTGAGTCTAACGGAGAAGTGCTATAAGCTGAGTAAGCTTCAGAGGATAAACCGTTTTCATAAGAGCGTTGTCATTCTGCAGACAATGTGCTAATATGCATGTACAAGGAAAACTAATAACTGGATTGTTACTGTATTTAACAGGCAAAACCAGAAACCGGCATACTGAGCCTGTTTTGGTTTTGCCTTTTTACTACTCTGACGGTGTAAGGTGATGGAATGAAAATTGCGAAGGTGCTCAACAACAATGTTGTAACTGTAATGGACGCCAGCCAGAATGAACTGGTCATTATGGGACGGGGAATCGCCTTCAAGAAACATGCCGGCGATTATCTTGATGAGGACAAGATTGAAAAGGTGTTCTCACTGGAAAATAAAGAAGTCTCGC
>NZ_LN831198.1:3564463-3567252 GCF_001368795.1 Paenibacillus ihuae | reverse complement strand
TGATGACACTGCTGTCGGACATTCCGGTGGAATATGTGGAATGCTCTGATGAAGTGATCCGCTACGCGGAGACGGTGCTGGGCGAGAAGCTGCACGACAGCATCTATATCTCACTGACGGATCATATCCATTTCGCCATCGACCGTCACCGTCAGGGGCTGCAGATCAAGAATGCACTGCTGTGGGAGATCAAGAGAATGTACCGCAAAGAGTTCTCGATCGGCCTTAAAACACTGCAAATTATTGAAGAACGGCTGGGTGTGCTTCTGCCGGAAGACGAGTGCGCTTTCATTGCCATGCATCTGGTGAATGCCCAGCTGAATGGAGAAATGCGTGAAACCGTAAGCATGACCAATATTGTGAAGGATATCTTCAATATTGTAAGACGCAGCTTTATGATTGAGCTGGATGAGGAATCCTTAAGCTACTACCGGTTTCTGACGCATTTGAAGTTTTTTGCCCAGCGGGTGGTGCAGGGAACTCCGATGGATGACAAGGACAGGGATCATACCCTGCATGACCTCGTCAGCGTTCAATATCCGGCAGCACATGCCTGTGCAGTGAAGATTGCGGATTACACCCGCAAAATTTACAAGCGGAATTTATCAAAGGAAGAAATATTATATATGACGATCCATATTGAAAGGATTGTCCGTAACGAACAGACAACAGAATAATAGCTATATGGGATTGTTACTTTAAGTAGGCAAAACCTAAGCGCTGAATGTATGGACGGCAAGAACGCGTCACTACTCGGTGTTTAGGTTTTTTTTGTACCACATACTCAGAATTGAAGGAGCATATCATCATGGATAAAACAGCACTTTCCAAAGAAATACTGCAGCTGGTGGGCGGAGAAAAAAATATTGATCAGGTGACCCACTGTATGACCCGCCTGCGCTTCAACCTCAATGACAATCAGCTGGCAGACAAAGCCGCGCTGCAGAAGACACCAGGGGTCATGGGTGTAATGATTAACGGGGGCCAGTTCCAGATTATCATCGGCAACGATGTTCCTGTTGTATATAACGAGCTTGTGAAGAATATGTCGGGAGCTCCCGACGGAAGAGTAAGCTCCGGCTCCGCTGATGCGGGTGCCAAGCAGAAAAAGAATCCGCTGAGCAGCGTGCTCGATTTCATTTCCGGTATTTTCACACCGATCCTGCCGGCTATCACCGGCGCGGGGATGATCAAAGGGATTATAGCCCTGCTGGTAGCTGCGGGATGGATGGGCAGCACCAGTTCAACCTATGTCATTCTTTCGGCCATCGGCGACGGCGCATTCTACTTCCTGCCGATCATTCTGGCGGTCAGTGCCGCCCGTAAGCTGGGCAGCAATATGTATATTGCCGCTGCGATCGGTGCAGCAATTCTTCATCCGACAATAACGACTTTGCTGGGCTCAGGCGAGCCGGTTACCTTTGCCAGCCTCCCGGTTGTTGCGGCAACGTATTCCTCGTCGGTTATTCCGATTGTTATAGCGATATGGCTGGCCTCCTATGTGGAAAAAGCGGTTGATAAAATCACCCATGCATCGCTTAAGCTGATCATAGTTCCAACCGTTACACTTCTCGTGATTGTCCCGTTAACCCTGATTGCTGTAGGTCCGCTGGGTGTTATCATCGGTAACGGTTTGACCGGAGGGATCTCGTGGCTGTTTGACAATACCGGTTTGTTCGCAGGCCTGCTTCTGGGCGGTACGATGTCCCTCCTGATCATTACAGGAATGCACTATGCTCTGATTCCGATTATGATCGGCTCCATTGCCAGCCTTGGATATGACTACATGATTCCAATCATGATGGTCGCTAACTTTGCCCAGGCCGGTGCAACCTTTGGTGTGTATCTGAAAACGAAGAACAGCAAGCTTAAACCGCTCGCACTTTCAACAAGTGTTACTGCGATGATGGGGATTACCGAACCGGCGATGTACGGTGTGAATATGCGATTCAAAAAACCGTTCATTGCCGCTTTGATTGGTGGAGCAGCAGGCGGAGCATTCCTGAGTCTGTTTAAAGTAAAAGCTTATGTCATTGGCGGTCTGGCAGGATTGTCCGGGATTCCAATGGTTCTGGGTGCAACCTTTGTCTATTCCATCATCGGCTTTGCCATCGGTATTGCTGTGGCGGCACTTGTAACCTACATTTTAGGCTTTGAAGATGAACCTGAGACTGCTGTGGAAGCGGCAAAAGCTCCTGCCACGACTGTTACTGCTAGTGCATCATTTTCTGCAGCTGAACTGAAGGAAGAGCATGCGCCGAAGGTTAGTGAAGCCATCTACAGCCCGATTACAGGTGAAGTTAAGCTGCTAAGCGAAGTGAATGACCCTGCATTCTCAGAAGAAATCATGGGTAAAGGCTTTGCGGTTCAACCTTCGGAGGGACGGGTAGTTTCACCTGTCAACGGCACGGTGTTCTCCTTGTCAAAGAGCGGACATGCCATTGGTCTGGTCAGTGACAACGGAGCTGAGATGCTTATTCATATCGGTATAGATACAGTGAAGCTAAAAGGACTGCATTTCTCGCCTAAGGTTACAGCTGGAACAAAGGTAGCCGTCGGCGACCTGCTGATGGAATTCGACCTTGCCGAGATTGAAAAAGCAGGCTATAGCACCATTACGCCGGTGATTATTACAAATATTCAAGAGTACGATTCCATTAAGACTTCGGGGCGTACATCTGTGAAGGAACAAGATCTCCTATACACTGTGCAAGCTTAAATTATTTTATAGAAGAAAGTGAGAATTCCAGTATTTGCTGGTGTTCGGGTGCCTGGTACAGCGGGTATTT
>NZ_LN831198.1:3557960-3564437 GCF_001368795.1 Paenibacillus ihuae | reverse complement strand
TGCAAGCTTAAATTATTTTATAGAAGAAAGTGAGAATTCCAGTATTTGCTGGTGTTCGGGTGCCTGGTACAGCGGGTATTTGAGCACCAGTTTTTTTGTGAATTACTTTACTCCTGGATTTTTGGGAATGTGTTAAGGTTATGGGGAATCAGTCATCATTGAATTGCCCGATCCAGAGCACTTTTTAGATGAGGAGATATAAGCATGGAGTTCGTTCTTATCTTGCTGGCCTGTTATGCAGGGGTCTTATATTATCTATTTAATTATGCGGCAGATGTGTTGCAGGAGGAATGGGGCATTGACAGAAGATGGCTCCTCAAAAAAGCCGGCTTTATCCTCGGGGTATGGGTACTGCTTTCAGCACTGAATTTTTTGATACTATTATTTAACGCGGAATTTCTTAGCCGGGGTGAATTGATTTTCATAAATGTTTTTTGCGGAGCCGTGGGTTTCTCGGCAGGACTCGGCTTTTTCGCAGACAGACGGATATTCAGCGCGGTTATTTCTCTCCTTTACCTGTTTGACCTGTTTCAGTTCAATCGTTTTGCCGCAGCAGTGACGGGAGACTCTTTACAGGACAGCGGGATTGGCTGGGGCGGAATGGTCAGCCTGTTTATTAACTTTGCTGTGTTTGCTCTCACCTTACTGGCTGACCATTTTATTAGCCTGGAAGAACCGGAGAATGAATTCTGGTAATTTCGTTTTATTTTTTGTGCGGTCGGTCTTCGTATTGTGTTGAAGATTCGCACTCCAGATTAACCTGTCGATTGGTACAGCTATTTAGTTGGAATTTATCCGCTTTCATTTTGCTTGCTTGATCAGATGCTGGATTTAGTGGGAAAATGTCCAACTAATTCCTTCTGTTTCTTTGCAAATGATGGTTTTATGTGGAACTAAGCGGACTTTTTCCAACTAATCAACCTTTTTGAGCAAAATAAATGTGAATTAGTTGGAGTTTTTCCACTTGGTGCATGCACCGTCAAGCACTGCTAAGCCGCCTGTCTCGTTCTACCCTCACCCTCGCGGGGTGAGGGTTTTCTTTTGCCTTCAAGCGCAGCGGATGGGCGAAAGTAACGGAGGGAATTTTGGGACTGGAGGAGCGTGAGCGCCCGCCTGAAAGCTTTCCGTAGGAAAGCTCGCATCGTAAGCATGGGCTTAGGTTTGGATTTCTACCGCGAACAGCGGTTACAATCAGGAAATCCAAACCTAACAGCGGCCGGAAGTCCAAAACTTCCCGCAGTTACGGCATCAGCCCATCCCGCATTTTTTAACGCAAATCCACCCGTCACCCCGCCCCCTCCCTAATCATATGCTAATGCAGCAACACGGAGGGAGGCCCATGCGATGGAATATAAAGGGTTCATACTGCATCATTCCCGCTGTCCGTCCATTAATGGGAAAGGATTTGACTTTTGGGTGGCCAAGGATGGTGAAATCTACGCCGGCCCCCTGTTGACAGACCCGGATCATATCCATGTCTGTCTGGAGGGGAACTACGGGGAGCAAGAGGAAGCTTTAGAGCTGACTGGCCGCAAAAAACAGCTGTTTGCTGCAGGCAAGCTCATTTTGGAGCTGGCTGCACGTTATGAAATATCCCCTTTGCTCATCGAACCGCATAGTAATTCGTGCCCGGGAGTATTTTTTCCATGGAATGAACTTGTGATTTATCCCGCTGATGGTTATCATTAACCTGAGGTGAGTAGTCGAAAATGGAAAGATTACAGAAAATTTTGGCGCAAGCAGGTGTTGCGTCCAGACGCAAATGTGAAGAAATGATTTTGGCCGGTAAAGTGGAAGTCAACGGGGAACTCGTAACTACGCTTGGCACGAAGGTGGACCCCGAACAAGATATTATTAAAGTGGCCGGTAAGCTGATCCGGGGCGAGAATAAAATCTACATCATGTTCAACAAGCCCAAGGGCGTAATCACAAGCGCATCCGATGACAAGGGCCGCAAGGTAGTAACAGATTATCTGAAGGGCATCAATGAGCGTGTATATCCTGTAGGCCGTTTGGATTATGACACGGAAGGGCTGCTGCTGCTGACGAATGACGGAGAGTTTGCTAACCTGCTTACCCATCCGAAGCATCATGTGCCAAAGACGTATCTGGCCACGGTCAAGGGTATACCGCACGGAACAGCCCTGGACAAGCTTAAGGCGGGCATCAAGCTGGAGGACGGTATGACTGCTCCGGCGGAAGTGGAATACAAGGATGTGGATGAAGCGAATAAGGAATCCGTCATCAGCATTACGATTCATGAAGGACGCAACCGTCAGGTACGCCGGATGTTCGAAGCGATTGCCCACCCTGTGATCCGACTGAAACGGATTTCGTTCGGGGACATTTTGCTGCAGAATCTTAAGCGCGGCTCCTACCGCCATCTGACCAAGGATGAAATTAACCATCTGCAGCAAATTGCTAAGGCTGGTGCGCTAAAAGCAAATACGACACGCAAAGACACATAAAGTTCACAATTCCCTCTCCTAAAACTGTGACAATATTCGGTATAATGTTCATAGGATGTTCACACCTGACAACTAAAGTATGAGTTGCGTCACAGAAGGGGGCTTCGCGTGTGGGCAAAGCGAGAAAGCCGATTCAAATCGTAATTCTTTCAGTAATACTTTTGCTTGGAGGTTATGCAATCGGTTCCTCGGTGTTCGGGGGAGACGGAAAGCCCAGGGAAGGTGGTAAAGCACCATCTTTTGAGCTGCTTGGCCTTGACGGCTTGACCCATACGCTTGATGAGTATAAGGGCAAGTCGGTGGTGCTTAATTTCTGGGGTTCCTGGTGCGGCCCTTGCGTGAAGGAAATGCCTGCTCTGCAGGCACAATGGGAGAAGTGGAAGGATCAAGGGGTTGTAGTCATTGGAGTGAACGTCGGCGAAGACCAGATGACGGTGGAGAATTTCGTCAAGCTGGTTGACATCGATTTCCCGGTAGTCATGGACTCCGGGCGCAGCGCTGTCCGCAGTTATGGCGTTTCTCCTTTGCCTACTACTTTTTTCATTAATACTAAGGGCAAAGTGGACAGTATTCATATCGGGCAGCTCGATCTGGATTCGCTTGACGGGCAAATCGGGAAGCTGGTGAACCCATGAACGGGCGGGAGCCGCTGATCAGCAATACCAAATGTGAATGCGGCCATCAGAATCCGGTAGGTACCGTGCTCTGTGAAGCCTGCGGCAAACCGCTGGATGAGAAGGACCGCGAGTCTGCCGATAATCTTGAAATGCGCTATGACGGTGTTGCCCGCCGTTCGCAGCGTGTGAACCCGGGGACAATCGACCTGATTTGGAACTTTTTCTCCTCTGTCAAAATAGCGATTTACCTGATTGTACTGACTCTGCTGGGTTCTATGCTGGGCACAATTTTTCCCCAAGAGAGCACTTTTCTTAATATTGATGCCTCAACCTATTACAAAGAAACGTACGGAACAGCCGGGAATATATATTATAGACTCGGCCTTTCGCACACCTACGAGTCCTGGTGGTTTGTAACGCTGCTTGTGATGATTGGCGCTTCACTGGTCATCTGCAGTCTGGACCGTGTCCTTCCGCTGTATAAGGCGCTGACCCGGCAGAAGATCCGCAAGCACCGCCAGTTCCTGACCCGCCAGAAGGTTGTGCTGGTAACGATGGTGGAGGAGGAACCGGAAGTCTGGGTGGCCCGGCTAAGTGAGCCGCTGAAGAAAAAAGGCTACCGCGTCAAGACGGACGGAGGCGCTCTGCTGGCCGAGAAACACCGCTTTAGCCGCTGGGGACCGTATGTAATACATATCGGTCTGATTATATTTTTGCTCGCCGTACTGGCGAGAGGATTGCCGGGACTCAACATGGACCAGCATCTTGCCTTTCCGCAGGGTGAGGTCACGAGGATCCCGGATACAACGTATTATCTGAAGAACGAGAAGTTCACTGTTGAATTTTATTCGGATGAAGAAATGCCTGAGGAGTTTCGCGGCAAAAAAGTCCTGCCTAAGCTCTATGAGACCAAGGCCGTGCTCTATGAATGTACTGCAGATTGTACCGACCCATCCAAGGAGCCTAAGCTTTCAGAAGTTGCCGTCCATGACATCCGGGTGAACTCGCCGCTTAGCTACAAAGGTTTGAAAGCGTATCAGTTTGATTATGACCTGACCCCTGTGCTGCGTTCCGTGCAGCCGGAGCTTGTTAACAGCGCCACCGGAGAAGGGTATGGCAAATTCAAGCTTGATATGAAGAACCCGCAGCGTACATTCCAGTCCGGGCCTTACACCCTTTCGCTCAAAGAAAAGTATATGGATTTCGGCTTGAACGATGAGGGACAGCCGGTCTCCAAGTCGCCTTATCCGAATGCACCCGCATTCCTCTTCCTCATTACGGGGCCGGATCTGCCGGCGGAGGGGCAGCAATATTTTTATTTTCCGAAACAGGTGGATAAAGAGCAGTTCCAGCAGCAGGCCATCAATGACAAGCTGGGTGGTAGCGGACGTTTTCTGGAGCTAGAGGTGCAGGGCATGAGCGATGTTGATTTTGCTGAATCCACATCTTATCTCAATATCCGTGTAGACCGGGCGATGCCGTTTGTCTGGGTGGGTGCAGGGATCGTAATGCTTGGACTCGTATTGGGCTTTTACTGGCAGCATAGGCGCATTTGGTTGAATCTTGAGAACGGTGAGCTTGTCCTTGGAGGGCACACTAACAAGAATTGGTTCGGCTTCCGCCGTGAGATCGTATCTATACTGCACAAGGTAGACGTGATAGTCGATGAAAAATCATTGGACAACGGGGGAGGTCTGGCATGAGCCTGCTCGATTTCAGCAGTGATGTCTTTATTGCCGCATTCTTTTTATACAGCGGTGCATTTATGTTATTCACGATCGCCATCATGGGCCGCCGGTGGTCCGGCAGGAAGCCGGAGGAGCATACCGCCCGTTGGGGAAGAATCGCTTTTATCGTCTCTTCCGTCGGATTGCTCTGCCATCTCGCTTATTTCATTACCCGCTGGATGGGCTCGGGCCATATTCCCGTCAGCAATATGTACGAATTCATGACCTTTTTATCAATGATGGTGATGGTGGCGTTTACTGTGATCTTTGCCATCTACCGCAAAATCATTCTAGGGGTATTCGCAGTTCCGATTTCTATTATAGTAATGGCGTATGCAGCGGTGTTTCCGCAAGAGGTTCAACCGCTGATTCCATCATTGAAATCCATTTATCTGAATATCCACGTCACGCTTGCTGCGCTCGGGGAATCCTTTTTCGCCGTCGGTTTTGCCGCCGGATTAATGTACTTGCTGCGCACAGTTAATTTTGAGAGCAAGGAGCGGAGTGACCGCAAGCAGCAGAGGCTGGTTGAATTTACTCTCTTTTCAATCATTGTTATAATTGGATTTCTCGGGAGTGTATTTGCCTTCCGCGGTGCCGGATACGAATCTGTTTTTGTCCGCAGCAACGTTACGATTGACAGCTCCGGGCAGGAAGATAGTACAATAGAGAAAGTGAGTTATAAAATGCCGCCGATTGTGGCACCTTACCATAGCGAAACAGAGGTTTTCCAGTCGTTTCTTGGAATAAAGCAGCCGCTGTTCGAAGCACCCTCATGGATGAATGGCGTTAATGCCGGACGAAAGTTCAATACCGTTATATGGTCGCTGCTTTCCGGTCTCATTCTATACGGAATTCTTCGTCTTGCTGTGCGCAAACCGCTGGGCAAGGCTATTCATCCGGTACTGGACGGAATTGACGAGAATGATCTTGATGAAATTACGTACAGGGCAATTGCCATCGGCTTTCCGATTTTTACGCTGGGGGCATTGATCTTTGCAATGATCTGGGCTGAGGTTGCCTGGGGCCGGTTTTGGGGCTGGGACCCCAAGGAGGTCTGGGCGCTTGTTACCTGGCTGTTCTACAGCGCATATCTCCATTTGCGGCTGGCCCGCGGGTGGCAGGGACGCAAATCCGCATGGCTCGCCGTATTGGGTTTTTTGGTTGTGATGTTTACCCTTGTAGGTGTAAATCTGGTCATCGCCGGGCTTCATTCTTATGCGGGGACAGACTGAGTATACGGTATTCGCAGTTGCAGCACAGGAATCTAGTACGTACTAGGGTAACGTTCAACTGTATTTGATGAAGGGGTTGTTGTTAATGGCAGAGCATTTGAATAGAATTCTGGTGGTGGATGACGAAGAACGTATTCGCCGCCTGCTGAAAATGTATCTTGAAAAAGAAGGCTACGAAATTGACGAGGCGGAAGATGGCGAAATCGCTTTGCGCAAAGCAACGGCTAATGATTACGGCCTCATCCTGCTCGATGTTATGCTGCCGGGTATCGACGGGATCGAAGTGCTGACGAGACTCAGAGGCGTCAAATCGACTCCGGTCCTGATGCTGACTGCCAAGGGTGGAGAGATTAACCGGGTGCAGGGCTTTGAAATGGGTGCAGATGACTATGTCGTTAAGCCTTTCAGTCCGCGTGAAGTGATTTACCGG
>NZ_LN831198.1:3552422-3557934 GCF_001368795.1 Paenibacillus ihuae | reverse complement strand
CTTCGGCTACAGCGTTTTTATCGAGAGAGAGCAATTCCAGCAACAACATTGTATTCCCTCATCTCATTATTGAGCATGATGCGCACCGCGTAACGGCAGGCGGACAGGAAGTGAGTCTGACTCCAAAGGAATATGAGCTGCTTCATTATTTGGCAATCTCGCCGGACAAAGTTTTCTCCCGTGAGGAACTGCTTAAGGATGTCTGGAATTATGAGTTTTTCGGAGATTTACGTACGGTGGACACGCATGTCAAACGGCTTCGCGAGAAACTGAATAAAGTATCACCGGAATCGGCAGCAATGATCACCACGGTATGGGGAGTAGGCTACAAGCTTGAGGTACCTAAATAGGTGAACTTCTGGAGAAGCCTTGTCGGCAAGCTGTGGGTCACGATCATCTGCCTTGTTGCCGTCGTGCTCATTACGCTGGGGCTGTTCCTGCTGCCTTATATCGACAGCAATTTCGCCAATTCCGGGGCGATCAAGCGTTTATTTATGTATACCTGTATGATCGGGTTTTCATTGACAACGTTTTTTGCGTTGTTCCTGTTTACGAAGATTACCCAGCCCATGCAGCAGGTGATTGAAGCGGCCAACAATATCCGCCGCGGCGAATACGGCACGAGGCTGAATCTTCGGACCAGCGACGAAATCGGCCAGCTTGCCACTTCATTTAATCACATGGCTGAAGAGCTGGAGGAGAATATCCGCAGTCTCAATCACGAGAAGGGGCATCTGTCCAGTGTTCTGCGCAGCATGACCGACGCCGTGATTACCTTTGATATTGAAGGACAGATTATACTCACGAATCCGCATGGACAGAAGCTGCTGGAGGCCTGGGGGGATCTGGAGCCGGACCTTGTTGAAGATAGCGATGCTGAGCAGGATCCGAATGGCGGAGCTGCAGGAGCAGTCCCTGTTCCGCTCCGGCCGCTCTTCTTCAGTACACTGAGCCAGGGAGGAGACCAGCGCTCCAATGTGCATGTCCGGCAAGGTGTATGGTCCATTCATATGGCTCCGCTGTATTCGGAGGGGAATCTCCGTGGTGCTGTAGCCGTGCTGCGCGATGTTACAGAAGAAGTAAGGCTTGAGAAAATGCTCCGTGATTTCGTAGCGAATGTCTCGCATGAAATCCGCACACCGCTTTCGATGATGCAGGGATACAGCGAAGCACTGCTGGACGGTATGGCCTCCTCGCCGGAAGAGAGCAGTGAGCTGGTGCAGGTTATTCATGATGAATCGCTGCGGATGGGCCGGCTGGTTAAAGATCTGCTGGATCTTGCCCGGATGGAAGCGGGGCATACAGATATGAATAAAACACAGGTGGATATGGACGAGCTGCTCGAGCGGATCTACCGCAAATTCTCCGTGCGGGCTAAGGAACGGGACATTATTCTTAAGCTCCATAAGACAGAAAGCGCTCTGCTGCTTAAATCGGCGGATGTAGATAAGCTGGAACAGGTTTTGACCAATCTGCTGGATAATGCCTTCCGGCATACCCCTGCGGATAAACATATCTCGATCATCACCGGCTCCGTGGTACTTGAAGGGCGCCGCTATCTGGAGATTGCGATCCGGGATGAAGGCGCAGGAATTCATCCGGAGGATCTGCCCTTTATCTTCGAACGCTTCTACAAAGCCGACAAGGCGCGGGTACGCGGAGAATCCGGAGGCACCGGGCTGGGGCTGGCGATTGTTAAAAATATCGTCGAGTCGCATCACGGGCAGATTTTTGCCACCAGTAAACTTGGCGAAGGCACGACCTTTACGCTAAGGCTTCCTGTCGAAAAACAGTAAATTCAGACCAAGACTGACGGCGCCTCTGACTGCAGAGGTGCTTTTTGTTGAAAGGACCACTTTAATCTTGTTCATCGTGGAACGTATAGGAGGCATCTAGTCATGATTTTATCATTGGACCAAGGCACCACCAGCTCTCGGGCCATCCTTTTTAATCAGCAGGCGGGAATGGTTTCCCAGGGGCAATATGAGATTAAGCAGTCCTTTCCCCGCCCCGGGTGGGTGGAGCATGATCCGGAGCAGATCTGGGAGAGCCAGCTCTCAGCGGCCAAAGATGCGATTCAGGCCAGTGGAATAACGGCTGAAGAAATATCATGTATCGGCATCACCAATCAGCGTGAAACCGCGCTGATTTGGGACAAGGCCACAGGAGAGCCGATTTATCCGGCCATCGTGTGGCAGGACCGGCGTACGGCGGTGCAGTGTGAGGAGATCAAACGTCAAGGCCTGGCTGCTGAGATTTCCCGCAAGACAGGTCTGGTCGTGGATGCCTATTTCTCGGCTACCAAGCTGGCCTGGATTCTAGATCATGTGACAGGTTCCAGGGAACGTGCTGAGCGGGGAGAACTGCTGGCCGGGACAATTGACAGCTGGCTTATCTGGAAGCTCACTGGAGGGGCTGTACACGCTACAGACGTGACGAATGCTTCACGGACCATGCTGTTCAATCTGCATGAGCGTAGATGGGACGAGCAGCTCATCGAACTGCTGCGGATTCCCCGCCTCATGCTGCCTGAGGTGCGGATGTCCGGCGGCGATTTCGGTACAGCAGAGGCACGGTGGTTCGGTGCGGAGATTCCTATCTGTTCAGTGCTTGGCGATCAGCAGGCTGCATTATTCGGTCATACCTGCCTGGAGGCAGGCAGTGCCAAAAACACATACGGAACAGGCTGCTTTATTCTGATGAACACAGGAACTGAGCCCGTTGCCTCCAAGCATGGTCTGCTGACGACTGTTGCCTGGGGGATGGGGGATGAGCTGTATTATGCGCTGGAAGGCAGTGTGTTTGTAGCCGGAGCAGCCGTACAATGGCTGCATGAAGGACTGGGATTAATCGAAGGGCCGTCCGATTCGGAGCACAAAGCTGCTGAAGTAGTGGACAGTGAAGGCGTGGTGGTCGTGCCTGCCTTTACCGGCCTTGGGGCCCCCTATTGGGATATGTATGCCCGCGGGGCTGTGTTTGGGCTGACCCGGGGCACAACGGCTGGCCATCTGGTCCGGGCGACGCTGGAATCGCTGGCCTTTCAGTCACGCGATGTTATCGGTGCCATGGAGAAAGATGCCGGCATGCCGCTGACCGGACTGCATGTAGACGGCGGTGCTGTACGCAACGACCTGCTGATGCAGTTTCAGGCCGATATTCTCGGCAGTGAGGTGACCCGCACAACCTACGCAGAGACGACAGCGCTCGGGGCTGCACTGCTGGCAGGGCTAACCTCCGGGATATGGTCTAGGGAACAGCTGGAGAGCTTTAATAAGGCCGAGAAGGACTTCTTGCCCCGGATGGGTGAAGAAGAGCGTGAACGCCGCTATGACGCCTGGAAGGACGCGGTGTCACGGACGATGGGCTGGGAGAAGCATGAGGGCCGGGGTTAGCAGCATTGGACAGGATTTTATATGCTGATCTTATAATTTTAATCAAAAAGCAACCAGCAGGTTAGTTTCTTAAACTACTAGCCTGCTGGTTGCTTTTTAGTTAGTTCACTGAATAAGTGCTTAGTATTCCATCACACAGGCTACGTTCTGCCAGCCGGCGCCGACCGTCCAGAAAAGAACCTTGTCACCCCGTTCAATCTTCCCGGTAGTGACCGCTTCGTGAAGAGCGACAAAGGGACTGCTCGTCGAAGTATAGCCGAACTCATCGCCGATATAGACGGCTGCGTCGCTGCCGATACCGGTTTTGTCAGATACGGCACGAATGTTCGGCAGGGATAATTGGGAGAAGCATGCCGCTTTAATGGTTTCAGGAGCGATCCCGTTATCACTCAGGAGTGTATTGATAGACTCGGAGGCTGCATCCACACAAATGGAATCGTCAAAAGGAATGAACTTTACATTGAACTCTCCTTTGCCTACCCCGCGGCGGCCAAGGTTTGCCATGCCTTCTGCAGGGAACATCGAATTTCCGTAGACGCAGGTGTCTGTCTGGTATATGGAATCGATGAAGCCAACGGAATTCTCATCACGCTCGAGGATCACTGCCGCGGCAGCGTCTCCGAAGTTGGCATAGTAGACAGGATCATTCCTGTCGGCATGCGGAGCCACATGGTCCGAGCCGATAACCAGTGCCCGGCGGATTCTCGGGTTAGCCATCATCTGGCGGCTTACCTGTTCCACCGAAGCGGTCATACCGGCGCAGTTCGCATTGCTGTCGATGCAAATGGTATGGGAAGCACCGCCGATCAGCCGGTGAATCATCAGCGAGTTCGTAGGAAAGATGTATTCAGGAGTCTGGCTGGCATAAGCGATAAGGTCAATGTCAGCACCGGTAAGACCCGTCTTGTCCAGTACATTGCTTGCTGCCTCAAAGGCCATAGTCAGAGAATTCTCTTCCTCATTGTCAATACTGTACCGGCTCTCACGGCCCAGAGCTGTCAGGAGTCCGCGGATATCTATACCCTTTTCATCAAAATGCTGTATGAAAAAGTCATTATCAATCTTTTTACTTGGATGATAGATATCAATATCCTTAATACGTATTCCGGCCATGGTAGCCCTCCTGTAAAGTTAGTGGAGTGATGCTCTTAGACGATCGAAGTGATTTCCAGGTTTTCTAGTCCTGCTTTGCGGCCAAGACGGGCGAGCTGCATTTTGAGGATCGGATTGTTTTCAAGGGTCAGGCTTACTTGTTCGAAACCGTCTGCTTTAAACATGATGAAGCAGCCTTCCAGCAGCGGCACAACATCTGGAGCAGTAACATTTAGCTTTCTGCAGTCGATCTGCAGAGAATATTCAGAGGGTGTGATCGGATTAACTGTCTGCTGATAGGCTTGAATCGATTTAAGGCCGTCCTCATTGGAGAAGGTACCTTCTAATTCGACATTAATGATCTTGTTAACAGAATCGGTTTTCAAAATAAATTTACCCATGTGCTCATCTCTCCCAAAATTGAATGTGTGTGTCTTCTGCAAATATGCAGCCGGCCAGCATTGGTCGGCTATTATATATCCAAAAACTAGAAGTTTTAAGCCGGTTTTCGACAACAAACTTTAGGTAATGGGATAATTTGCCTTAATATAACCATAATATTCTCGATTGTGCAAGAAAAAAGTCGAATCATGCATTAAAATGCCGAAAATCAATTTATTGGATTTCTTCAAGTGTGGCAAGCAGGACATTAAAGGCGGAAATGACTCTCGGAGCACCGACGCACGGTACCAGATGCAGCAAGATTCCCTTGATCTGATCCACGGTCATTCCGACACGGAGCGCCATCACATAATGAACCCCCAATTGCTCAAACTGTCCCATGGTGATCAGAGAAGAAATGACGGCAATTTCCTTCCAGTCTGAACCGATCGTAGTGCGCTGAAAAATGTCGCCGTAAGCATTACCCATGATGTACTCAGCCAATTCCGGAAAATGCTCTTTAATCGGAGCCAGAGCTTTGGCGCCATAGTCGCCGGACAGATTGGAGAAATGCTTTAGACCGCTGTTAACCGTATTTTCCACAGAAGATACCTCCTGAAATTTAATAACATCAAGAAAGAATATGA
>NZ_LN831198.1:3546898-3552396 GCF_001368795.1 Paenibacillus ihuae | reverse complement strand
CAAGAAAGAATATGACGGGTTTGATGAGTGCTGATGAATCCGGTCAGTTGAGATTTAAGGTGCGGTGGGCCGTTGGAGGCATTTCATCACGGTCGGTCAGCAGTTCAATAACAGCTACCCGGTTTGACGCTACTGCAGCATTTACGGCTGCAGAGAATTGGTCAGCTGTCTCGCATCTGTAGCCGGTCGCCCCGAGTGATTCGGCGAATTTCACTGCGTCCATCGGAACTTCGAAGATCGTGCCATCGATTCTGCCGGTTGTTTTTTCCATACCCTTTAGAGCCATGTCCAGCTGCATGTTGTTGACCACGATAAAAATAACCGGAATATTCTTGCACACAGCGGTGTTGATTTCCGCGCCAAGCATCATAAAGCAGCCGTCTCCGGTAATGCAGAATACCGTTTCTTCCGGCGCAGCAACTTTAGCACCTATAGCCATACCGATAGCATTGCCCATGCAGGCAAAATAGGCATCGAAGATAAAGCTGCCGGGTTTCTTCACGTTGTACCATTTCACGGCATTGAAGCCATGGCTGCCATCATCCACAAAAACCGAACTGTTATATGGGATCAAGTCACTAAATGTGCTCATTACCGAAGCAAGGGACAGTTTAGGTAGTACTGGTAATTCTTCTGCATAATGAACATCGACTTTTGTTTCATGTTTCTTAATAGTTTCTCTATCGATATTCTGCAGATAGTAAGCCAGATTATCACGTAAATCACCGCTTACCGGGATAGTCTGCGAGTTCAAAATTTTACCGACATAAGTAGGATCGACGTCGAATTGAATCAGGGTAGCCGGATGATTCTCTGCCTTAAGATTACAGATGGTCATATCACTGAGGCGTGAACCAAGTACAATATACAGGTCGCTGCTATTCAGCAAATCATCACCATGACTGCAGCCTCCCACACCGACCGGGCCATGATAGAGCGGGTGATCCCAGGCAATGGCTCCCTTGCCCCCGGGAGAAGTAACCACAGGAATATTGAACGTTTCCGCCAGCTGGACAAGCTCCTGGTGGGCACTGGAACGGTTGACGCCCTTGCCGGCGACAATAAGGGGATTAGAGGCCTTGTTAATGGCGGAAACTACCCGTTCGAATTTAGCAATACTGATGAGTGACTCGCGCTCAGGAATCACAATTCGGCATTCTTCGAGCCTTTCGGTCTGGACATCAAAGGGGAGGCATAAGTGGACCGGTCCGCGCTGACCGCCCAGGGCAATAGAGACAGCATGATTAAAAAGGGTACTGAAATGATCGCCGCGTTCTACCAGCTTGCTGAATAGCGTAGCGGGTCTGAACATCTCCGCCAGATCTGCCAGATAGGATGAGGAATCCTGGCACTGGGGAATCCCCAGCTCCTTTATGGACTGATGTCCGGTAATAAACAGGACTGGAAGGTTATTCGCCTTGGCATGGGCTGCAGCAGTAAGTAAATTCGTTCCACCGGGTCCCGAGGTGCCGAAGGCTACCCCAAGATTACCGGTTTTAAGAGCATAGCCGGCGGCTTCGAATCCGGAGCTTGATTCATGTCTTCCTGGAATAAACTCAATGCCGTAATCAACCATTTTGAGAACAAGGGGACAAATAGATTTGCCGATGATACCAAAGGAATGTGTTACACCGAGGTTTCGTAGTGCCTCAGCCATATAATCTGCGACTGTTTTCAAAAGCTCCACCCTATCCATTGTGTATTTATCTTACGAAAATAGAAAACCTGTACTCAGGGAGTACAGGCGGCTGCTTAAATAGTCATTTAGAACGTGAGAGGTCTCAAACGTTCCGGCTCTTAGGCAACCTGGCTGTCCTGGTCCCGATAAAATGAGACTGTAGATCCATGGCTTTGCGTCATTCCCTTTCGGAGAATTTTGCCAATAATTGTTTAAATTTTCATTGGATAATTTTACTTTACAATATAGTTTCAACTCTATCTTTGTCAATATATTTTCTGCGGAAAAAATCAGGAATTGACGAATTGCAGAACTTTAATCGGGATATAGATAATGAAAAAAATGTCTCATAATGCAAATGCTAACCACTACTTGAATGGTTAGTGAACATAGGGATAAGCTTCCAAAACAAAAAAAGAAATGGGCTATATGTACTATTTATATAGAGTGATTGTAAATTCATGATGTGAATTAGATTAAATGGGGGAAAAGACCTAAATGGAGAAGTAATGGTTATTTTTAAAAGAAAAGGAGCTGTAGAGGAGAAGTGCAAAAGCATTATAGTCAGTTAATGAATAAATGAAATGATGCTTAGGGTGAAGGCACAAAATAAACTGCCGCTTAAGGTAAGCGGCAGCAGTGAAATTAAGTGAATTAAAATTTGAAAATGTGAATGGTTTTTTGCAGCTGGAATACCGCTTGTGTCATTTTATCGGTCTCTTCGGCTACGGACTGCAAGGCGTTAATCTGCTCATTCATGGCTGCGGATACTTCTTCAGTGCCGGCTGCCGTCTGCTGGGTGATCGCGGATATATTTTCAATGGCACTGGAGATCTTGAGCGCACTTTCCAGCATGAGGTCACTCTCCGCAGAGAAGGCAGAGATTTGTTCCGTTATGTATTGTACGCTTTGAACGATTTGCGAGAAAATATGTGCCGTTTCGACGATCATCTCATTCTGTACTTGAACCACTTCTTCATTGATTGCGATATTCTCCACAGCCTGCTTGATATCGGCTTCAATGCTGCGGACCAGGCCGAAGACTTCTTTGGTGGAGGAAGTGGACTCTTCAGCGAGCTTCCGTACTTCCTGAGCGACAACGGCGAAACCGCGTCCATGCTCACCCGCACGTGCAGCCTCAATCGAGGCGTTAAGTGACAGCAAATTGGTCTGTTCGGCGATTTCAGTAATGCTCTTAGCAATCATCGAAATGCCGCGGGCATTTTGTGAGAGCGTCTCGATGGTGCTGGCCACCTTGTTCGTGGCTTCAATATTTTTGCGCATGCCTTCTGCCTGGGTGTCAACGGACAGCCTGCCTTTTTCGACCAGTTCAAGCGTATGTATAGAACGTTTATTCATTTCTTTGGTAGAGCTTGTGTAGTTGGATACTTTCGTTTCAATATCTTTGATCGAATCCGTCATATCTGCAATATCCACGGAAATTTCATTTGCCCCCTGGGCAAGTTCATTGGAGGAAGAAGCAACCTGTGCCATAACTATTTTTAGATTCTGGTTTTTGTCCTCAATGCCTCTGCTGGCGTCCATTACATGGCGGGTGATCTGTGAAGCCTCTGTCAGAATTTTCTTCAGCTTGTCTATCATAGTGTTGAAGGAACGGCTGACCTCTCCCATAGATCCGTTCTCGTCTGCCCTAAGGGTGAAGTCACCTTTTGCAATCGTGTGAGTTACATTGGAGATGTCGTCAAAAGAGGATGTAAGCGTTCTCTCGACATAGCGCGCAAGAGGATAAGTCAGACCGGCTAGTGCGGCCACGAGCACGATGCCGAGAATGAGTTTGCCCATAATCACCATTGTGATTAAAACCGGGACAGCAAATAATGCAGCGACAAGATAACAACCGGCAACAATTCTCTGTTTTAACGGAAGCTTGGTCATCCAGTTCATAATAAAGTTCCCCCTAAAAAATATGGTGTGTATTGTAATATTATAGGTGATTAACGGGGGATCAGTCTATTGTAAGAACTGACATAAATCATCAATTAAGCATGACTAAAGAAAGGGTTGTTGCATTCTTTCTTCATATAAGGTAACGGTTTCCCGCAAACTGGTCATCACACTGTCAATCAGTTCCTGAGGCCCAGTAACCAGAGTCTGTTGTCCTAACGATAATATAATTTTGCAGGCGGATTCCGGTGTCTGGAAATCGGCACAGACTGTCAGCCAGCCGGCTCTGGAGGACGGCTCGATACTTGTGACGGATACATACCGCTCCTGCTGCAGAGACGCTAGTGCAGTTTCCATGATCAGCAAGGTGGCAGGGTAGCGGGGCAGCGCTGATTTGAAGGAGGCTGTGGATTCCTCCCAATAGCGGGCCAGCTCAAATCCTGAAGGACGGGTAAACGTATCGCAGGTGATTTCGGCACCGGTGATTCTGGAAACCCGGTAGATCCTCATTCCATTGCTAGTTTCGGCAACGACATACCAGACACCGCGTTTGGCCACAAGTCCGAGCGGAGAAATCAGCCTAGCCTTGTATTCATCGCCATTACTGTAGGTGAGTGATACTTTCCGGTTCTCCCAGACAGCTTCCTGCAGCAAAGCTAGGAAAGGATAAGACTCACCGGAGGGATGCCATCCGGCACCATCTATATGGATACGCTGACTCAGAAATTGGAGCGGGGAGTCTTTAGGTTTCGCTGCTGCTTCCAGTTTGCGGACAGCAGAAGAGAAGTCATCCTGAATTCCCAGTGCTTCTAAGATGGCGGAATCTGCTGTCAGGAGCAAAGAGCCGATCTCATTCGGCTTCATTCCGGTCAAGGAAGTTCTGTAGCCTTCAGCAAGCATCCAGCCGCCATTGCGGCCCCTTTCTGCCAGCACAGGGACACCGGAGGCACTCAGCGCCTCCATGTCGCGTATAACGGTCCGCTCGGAGACCTCAAGCGTACGGGCAAGCTCACGTGAACTGAGTTTGCCGCGGCTCTGCAGCAGTAGCATTATGGATAATAACCGGTCTGCCCTCATTATGTCGCTCCTCTCATAAATCCTTTTCCCGTGATTACAGTTTTTTTCAGTGTACCACATATATATGTCAATTGGTGTCATATATAAGCGTTACAATTATTAATGCAAGCGGAGAAACAATACTAAGGACTGAAAATGAGAGGGGCGCAATAATGATGACAAATCTGCAGGGAAAAGTAGCACTGGTTACCGGAGCAAGCAGAGGAGCAGGGCGGGGGATCGCGATGGAACTGGCCAAGGCGGGTGCTTATGTCTATCTAACCGGCAGAAGTTCCGGTGCCCAGCAGGAAGGGCGCCGGAAAGGGACAGTAGACAGTGTGGTAAGTGAGATTTTGCTTAGTGGAGGCGAGGGTGCAGCTATCCGCTGTGACCACACTCAGGATAGTCAGACAGAGAGTGTTGTCCGGCAGATCGCTAAAGAGCAGGGCAGACTTGATATCTTGGTCAACAATGTATGGGGTGGTAATGAACTTCCGATTGACAGCAAACCGTTCTGGAAGCTGCCGACAGAGCACTGGGGGAACATGTTCGATGCAGGTGTCAGAGCACAGCTGATGACTAACTATTATGCGATTCCGCTGATGCGCAGCAGCCAGGACGGCGGAGGACTGATTATACACACCACCTATTGGGACCGTTATAAATACATCGGTAATATATATTATGATCTGGCCAAAAATGCGCTGGTCCGCATGGCTTACGGATTGTCTGTTGAACTCGCTGCGGACGGAATTGCCGTTATTCCGCTGTCACCCGGCTGGATGCGGACCGAGCTGGTGCTGGAGAGCCTTGGTACAGACGAGACACATTGGCAGGAGGTGGAGGAACTGAAGTCAAG
>NZ_LN831198.1:3540745-3546872 GCF_001368795.1 Paenibacillus ihuae | reverse complement strand
CAAGTGAATCTACGGCGTATATTGGCCGGGCAGTAGTGGCCCTGGCCGCCGATGCTGATATGATGGGTATGACGGGAATTCCACAGCAGGTAGGAGATCTGGCGGAGAAATACGGATTCACGGATATTGACGGACGCAGAGTTCCGGTCTTTCACGTCCCGGAATAAAGAAAAACGCTCGTTTGGAATGAACGGCAATCCAGCCGCATTCCGAACGAGCGTTTTTAACACTAAAAGATTCTACAGCAGAATAACTTCTTCTGCTGTGTTAATTTCCTGCAATCCGGCCAGCTTAACCAGGACTTGCTGCGGTACTGCTTTGTCGACGGTTAGAAGCATGATTGCCGCACCGCCGACGATTTTGCGTCCCACCTGCATGGATGCGATGTTGACGTCATTTTCGCCCAGCAATGTGCCGACGTGACCGATAATTCCCGGTTTATCGTTGTGGGAGATCAGAATTTGATGGCCCTCCGGAGCAATGTCAACCGGGAATTTATTGACCTGGACGATACGCTCGCCGTATCCCTGCAGCAGGGTACCGGCTACCAGGCGTTCCTCGTCCGGATCGGCTTTCAGAGTAACGGTAATTAGGTTAGTGAAGCCTTTAGTCTTAGGGGATTTCGTAACAATTACATTAACATCCCGGGTTTTAGCCAAATGCATGGAGTTGACGATGTTGACATCGCCGCCGAAGTGGCGGGAGAGCACACCCTTAACAATATAACGGGTCAGCGGCTGTGTATCCACGTCCGAGAGATCTCCGGCATATTCGACTGTGATTTCACTGATCGCACCGTGTGTGAGCTGTGTAGCAAAGCTGCCAAGCTTCTCGCCGAGGGTGAAGTATGGCTGGAGCTTATTCATCACGCTTGGTGCAACCGGCGGAATGTTAACAGCATTGATGAACGGCTCGTTGCGCAGAATGTGCAGCACCTGCTCCGATACGTCGATAGCTACGTTCTCCTGGGCTTCTACGGTCGAGGCACCGAGATGCGGGGTCACGATGATCTTAGGATGGGACAGGAACGGGTGATCGGCCTGCGGCGGTTCCTTCTCGAATACGTCGAAGGCGGCCCCGGCAACGATACCGCTGTCGATTGCTTCAACGAGTGCCATTTCATCAATGACTCCGCCGCGGGCACAGTTAATGATACGCATTCCCTTTTTCATAACTTCAAACTGCGGGCGGGAAATCATGTGGCGGGTTTCGGCGGTGAGCGGAGTGTGTACGGTAATGAAATCCGCACCACGGACGATATCGTCAACGGAAGCAAGTTTAACTTCCAGCTTCTCCGCACGGTCAGAGGTCAGGAACGGATCGTAAGCGAGAATATTCATGCCGAACGCTTTTGCGCGTTTAGCTACTTCGCTGCCGATGCGGCCCATACCGAGTACACCTAATGTTTTGCCGCGCAGCTCTACGCCAAGGAAGGTCTTCTTATCCCACACCCCGGAAATCGTCTTGGCATAAGCCTGCGGGATGTGGCGCGCGAGTGCCATCATCATGGCAAATGCATGCTCACAGGTAGTAATTGTATTTCCGTCCGGGGCGTTAATGACCACGACACCGCGCTGCGTAGCCGCCTCCAGCTTGATATTGTCGACTCCGACTCCGGCACGGCCGATAACCTTCAGGTTGGTGCCGGCAGCGATTATTTTCTCTGTAACCGTCGTCTGGCTGCGGACAAGCAGACCGTCATATTCGCCAATGATGGCAATCAGCTCATCTTCGCTCAGTCCTGTTTTCTTGTCCACAACTACATCGTTTGCGTCCATCAATTGCTGAATGCCCAAATCACTGATCGGATCCGATACTAATACTTTAAACATGGTTTCTTATCCCCCTTAAAAGTTAGAAAGCTTAATATGCCTAAGGATGCCCTCAAGAGGCAGTCCACAGTACCAGATTCCTCAATAACAGTTGTATAGCATTGTCAAAATAACAGAGTAACGCGCTGTCGCATAAAAGAGAAAGCGTGCACGAACACCAGAAACACGGACAGTGGGCCTTTTAGACCAAAAACCATGAATTTGGGTAACAAAAAAACCCCCAACCCCATACTACTGCCGTAGTAAGGGACGAGAGTTATCGTGGTACCACCCTAATTCACTGCAACTGTTAAGAAGCAGCCTCATTGGCCTGCAAAGGCCACACTGATAACGGAGATGATCCGATTGCACCTACTATTCGTTCGATACAATATCTCAGGAGCGCTAAAAAATTCTGTCCGCCACCGGTTTGCACCACCCACCGGCTCTCTGAAGACTACCAGAATCTTTGTTCCTTCATCGGTTTTGCGTGATTAATTTTTCATAATGTAACATGGTGATGCCAGATGTGTCAATAGGCTTATTCGCCGGGCCGCCTTGAAGTGGATTTCATTTTTCGTTATGATGCAATAGCTGCTTCTACTCGTAAAAGAAGGGCAGCTGCGGCATGATTTCCTTGCCATAGTACTGTTCCCGCCATTTCATGAAGTCCTGCTCCTGTATAGCGCCCGTTGAAATTAACAGGGTGACCGAAGACTGGACGTCCTTCAGTTTCAGGGAGCTGGCTGTGCCGGAATAGATCATATCATCGATCTTCGCTGTAATATCCTGAGGATCGTATCCGCCGTATATCTTCCGGTTCAGCATAATATTCGCGATAGTCGAATTCTTAAGCAGGAGAGGCATCTTTTTCCATGCTACGAAGGACAGCGTTTTGAGCTCCCCGGCCTCAGCAGGGATACTGCTGTTCGTTTTGGAACCCCATTTGAGCATGGAATCGTAGAAGTCTTTTTGACCGAGCAGCCCGAATTTAATAGCACTTGCTGTAAAAGTGTCGTTCTTAAGTACTTTGGCAGTTTCGGCGCCGGATGTCCCTGCGGTAACCTTGCTCGAAGCCTGGGAGAAGAGCGTCAGGCTTTTAAGTATGTTAAGCTGGGATTGGAACAAAAGGGGAGAACTGGTAAACAGCGAGTCCTTGCTCACCTTGTCATATTGCTTGTCCGCCAGGATGCTGAGATTTTTCAGCGTTGCCGCGTTCTCACGTGCATCCGTGCTGCGTGCGAGATTTTCTACTTCATTGTTCCAATTCCGCTTGAATTCCCGGTAAGGCAAAAATACGTTATGATAGAAAGTAACAAGGTCCTGCTGCTGGTAAGAGCCGGAGAATTCCTCCACCGCCCCTTCAGCATCGTTCAGATAAGAATATTTTGCCTCTGTCTTATCAGCCCCAACCTTCACTCCCGTGAAAAATGCGGCAAATGCGCAAATCAGGAAAAATAGAAAACTTAGGGTATATAACATTTGAGTGCGGGAGGTACGGCTATTCATAATTAGTGCTCCTTCTTCTAGGGAAATTATCTTATTTATGTAAAAACAATTTAGAACAGGCAGGTTACCATGAAAAAATTTAAATTTGGCGAATTCAAAATCAAAAAGGCCGACCCTCAGCATCTCACTGACAAGCTGCTTCTGCTGAATCTCTATATTACACAGGGGCTTACCTTATTTATCGGTTTGATATGGATATTATTGCAGAAAAGAAATCCGTTTGACATATTAAATTTTCCCGGCAACGCCAAATTTGTGCTCTGGGGCCTTGGTTTAGCGGGAATTATGCTGATTGTGGATTTTTTGTTAACCCATATCGTACCGGAAGAAAGCATGGATGACGGAGGCATAAATGACCTTTTATTCGGCCGCAGGCCGCTCTGGCACATCATCATCATCGCGGCCATGGTGGCCGTATGCGAAGAGCTGTTGTTCAGGGGAGCTATCCAGCACGCATTCGGACCCTACTGGACAAGCATTTTGTTTGCAGTGATTCATGTGCGTTATTTGCGCCACTTTATTCCGACCGGCTGGGTGTTCCTCAGCAGCTATGGTCTGGGATATATTTACATCCACACAGGAACCCTGTGGGCGCCGATATTATGTCATTTCCTGATCGATCTGTTCTCAGGGCTAGTGATCCGCTACAGGAGGGAATCATGAGCGAGGAATTAAGCCGGGTGAAATCCCGCCGTAAACAAAATAAAGGCAAAGGCCAGCCTCAACTCAAGAGGGAAAAAGCAATGAGTACAACCCTATCAACCACTGCGCAGAATGAACCGGTTGTACCGGTGCCTGGAACGCTGTCCAGAAAAGCGAAATATGCGGCAGCTTCACCGAAGCCTGCAGGAAACCGCCAGACAACTCAGGAGGCGGAAGATACGCCTTCCCGCTCCCAGAGCTATCCTTCTGAACGCATCCGCCTGAGTAAAATATTCGTCAACTCGCTGTATTTTATATTTGTCCTGCTGCTTGCATCGCTTGTATGGTGGGGAATTGAAGGCGCACCTGAGCTGAGGACGTTATGGTAACCGCCTGGATGACAGCAGTAGCGGCAGCTGCTGTTCTTGCGCTCTGCATCTTTGGATCAATAATGTTTGCTGCCGCTTACAAGCATAGAATTATTGCCGAGGAAATAGTCCTGGATGCTTTGCCTCCAGGATTTGACGGCTTCCGTATTTTGTTTATTACTGATATCCACCGCAGACGGCTTCCCAAAGCCTTACAGGCCTCCCTGGGCGGGGAGATCGATGCCGTATTCCTGGGCGGCGATATCACTGAGAAAGGGAATCCGCTAAGCCGTCTTTCTGATAATATGAAATTACTGTGTTCGATTGCTCCTGTATATGCCGTTCATGGAAATCATGACTACAGGGCAAAGGTTGCTCTGGTAGATAATATTATCCGCAGCAGCGGAGCCAGACTGCTTATGGATGAGAACGTCTTTCTCGAACGGAAAGGGCAGAAGCTGCTGCTGACAGGTGTGGATTTCCCAAGGCAGGGGGGCAAAAGAAAGTATGCCCCATTACCGCTTGCTCCTTTATCTGCTGTACCTTACTGCAGGATCATCCTCGTTCACGACCCGCTGTGGCTCTCGAAGCAGTCCTCCGTTCCTGCGGAGCTTGTCCTTGCAGGGCACACGCATGGCGGCCAGGTTGTTCTGCCGTTTGGCCTGCAAATGCATGCCGATCCGTTCTATCGTACATATAATGCCGGTAAATACAGCATTCCACGGGAAGACGGAACCGGAGCCGATGCCAAGCTGCTGATCAGCCGCGGCTTCGGCACGGCACACCTCCCGATCCGCTGGCGCAGTCCTGCAGAAATTCATGTGCTGACGCTGCGTCTAGGACAGGACAGGGCTAGAACTTGAAGACTTGACGCATACATGTTATGAATGAATTGGGTGTTCCCCTTTCAACGAGTTCTGTTCATACCCTAATGTAAACGTAAAAAAGGGATCCCGGGCAATAGTGCCAGGGATCCCTTTTTTTGGGGGTACAAGTACTTTATACTTAGCGCATCTTCAGCTCAATGCTTCGCGGGTCGACAAAGGTGTATCCTTTGCCTTCCAGTGTGGTAAGCAGCTTATCCAGTGCCTCCACAGTCCATGGAAGCTCATGCATCAGTATATTGCTGCCGGAATGGAGCTGGTCTGTCACATTTTTGATCAGTGTATCGGTTTTTCCCTGTTCCTTCTCTTTCATTTCCCAATCCAGCGATCCGACAGACCAGGTCATATAAAGCAGACCGTTCTCCGCAGCTATCTTTTTGCCGACATCCCCGCCTGCACCGTGCGGCGGACGGAAGAATACCGGGGATTCACTGGTAACCTGCTTCACGATAGTCTGCACATTCTCAATCTGTTTCTTTACTTCGCTGTACGATTTATCTTTCAGGACAATATGATCCCAGCTGTGATTGCCTAGAATGCCGCCGCGGTCGTGGATCAGCTTTAGCAGTTCTGGATGTTCCTTCACCCGGTAGCCGTTCACGAAAAAGATTGCCTTCGCCTGATGTTTATCCAGCGTGTCGATCAGTGAATTAATCATATCCGCTTCCTTAGGACCGTCATCAAAGGTAAGCAGAACCACTTTTTTATTCGTACCTTCTTCATTTGGGACAATGTCGTAATTTTTGTTCATGTGATACAGCAGCGGGACTTCTGCTGCAGCCGGTTCTTCACTGGGCTGGGCCGGTGCTGTTCCGGAAGTAGCCGTTGCGGCTGCTGCTTCATTTCCTCCGGTGCCTTCAGAGGTCGGAGAAGGAGAAGGTGAAGGACTTGGTGCTGCAGGGGTCTTACCCTG
>NZ_LN831198.1:3526576-3540719 GCF_001368795.1 Paenibacillus ihuae | reverse complement strand
TTACCCTGGTCAGCTGGTGCTGCTGAGGCTTCCTGGGTAGCGGTGGCAGATGGCATTACACTGCTCCCTGTAGTGTCCCCGTTGTTCCCGCCGCTGCAAGCAGACAGCAGAAGGGTGGCCAGCAGGAGCGCTGATATTGCTTTACCCACTTTTTTCATCTCGCTTTCTTGTTGTTTGGCTGTATGAGCCGGAATCTTTCCGCGAACACTAAGCATGATTTTACCATACAAGGAGGTTAGAGATATGAATACTTCGTCATTTTTATGCGGAGTGATGCTGGGTGCAGCCGCCAGTATGATGATGTCCAAAAAACGCAGTACCATGATGTCCTCGCTCCTGCAGCCGGGCGGCCAGATGCAGGGAGCAGGGGAGAAGGCACGGGACAAAATTATGGGTATGGCGATGACCGGATTCGGCAGCACCCAAACGGGCGGCGCCAATGACACAGCTGAGCATAAGGCTGCCGGCAATGCCGACCACAAGGAGTCTGCAATTAAATCCAAGGAATCCAATCTTAAAATGCTGAAGGATTTCATCCGCAGCAACCCTGATGTAAAACATGAGGTAGAGCAAATTCTTAAAGAAACTCATACAGCAATACCCGGTTTGTAACCGCAAAGCAACATTGCAGAATCATTTTGGGGATGATTCCATCCGCAAAATGATTCTTTTTTTATCAGACTGACGGAATAAATGGGTCATTAAAATATTTATTTACGTGCATTTACAGCGCCAAAATGATAACATACATACATAGTAACCATTTTTGGCTCATTACTCGGGACTCATCATACATTAATATTAAATGAGCTTGCAAAAGGAGGATCCTGTCATGAGAATAGAGCGATTAGGTCAAGATAAGATACGGATTTTCCTCACTTTTGACGACCTGAGCGAGCGGGGCATCCAGAAGGAAGATATGTGGCAGGAAGTTCCCAAGGTGCATGACCTTTTTACGGAAATGATGGACCAGGCGTACAGTGAACTTGGTTTTGACGCCACAGGTCCGCTTGCCGTGGAAGTGTTCGCATTGCCCGCGCAAGGTATGGTCGTTATTGTGACCCGGGGGAAATATGATCACCATCAGTACGGTGGAGCCGGGGAAGAAGAAATGCCTGAAGAGATTTACGAAATGGAAGTTACTCTAGAACAAAGCGACTCCATTGTGTATGCATTCCGCGATTTTGAGGTTTTGGTTGAAGCGGCTCATGTGCTCATCGGCAATATTACTTCCCAGGGAAAACTGTATTCTTATAATGATAAATGGTACCTCTACTTCGATCCGAAGGAATATGAAGAGAATGTCCTTACGGGAATTGTAGCCGTATTGTCGGAGTTCGGGGATTCGTCCCCTGTTACAGAAGCTGTTCTGGATGAATACGGAAAGACCGTAATGGCTGAGAATGCAATCCAGTTATTGTGCACTCATTTTAAGCGCCAGGAATAAGCGGTTGAGGAGAGACCGGGCCTGCGGCCCGGTCCTTTCCTCTAGTTTTGAAATATGACTTTCCTGCATACCGCCGGGTTTTGCGGTAACAGATAGGAGAGATAAGCTCGGGGAGGTTATTCGGTGCTTTTGTTATCGGTCATTACGTCGGCAGTGGCACCGGGACTTGCGCTGCTGACTTTTTTCTATCTGAAAGATAAGTATGATCAGGAACCGCTGCATATGGTCATAAAGGTATTTTTGCTAGGTTTGCTGATTGTTTTTCCGGTTATGATCATCCAGAGGGGCATGGTGCTGGGGCTGAGTGGAGGTCCCTATGTCGACTCGTTCCTCATCTCCTCAGGAGTAGAGGAATGCTTGAAGTGGTTTGTGCTGTACCATATGATTTACAATCATACCGAATTTGACGAGCCATATGATGGAATACTATATGCCGTAGCGATTTCGCTAGGCTTCGCAACAATTGAGAATATAATGTATGCCTGGTACAGCCATGCTTCAATCGGATCAATGTTTATGAGGGCATTGCTGCCGGTCTCGGGACATGCGATGTTCGGAGTTGTTATGGGATATCACATGGGCAGGGCCAAGTTCTCGAAGGGGAACCGGACGAGGGGGATCCTGCTTGTCTCGCTCCTGCTGCCTTGGCTGTGGCACGGAATCTATGACTTTATACTAAGTACTACAGCGAATTACTGGATTTGGTTTATCGTGCCTCTGATGGCTTTATTATGGTATGGAGGCATGGGGAAGGTGGCGCTGGCCAACAGCCGCTCGCCGTTCCGTTTTTTGAAGCGTGAGGAAGAGGTTAACCTATAAATGAGATGGACACACTTAATCTAACCCGGAAAGTTCCGTAAGCAAGGAATTCCAGAGAGGAGAGAGGTGTCTTTTTTGCGTGTAAAAGTGCGGATTGTCTGCAAGCAGTGTGGTGAAACCTACATATTAAGAGGAAACAAGGAGCACGGAGTGATACAGACCGGCTTCAAGCAGTGCCTGTGCAGCAGCAGCAGCGGTTTTGAGATTGAAGAACGGGCCTGAACCGGAGGGTCTGGAAGTATTCTCTTTTTTTTGCGGGCCTGTAAGGTGCATAACTCTTCTCAGTTATTGTCAAACTAACGGCAATAAGCTACCGAAAGGAGTCTTGCAGCCCTATGTACAAAAGATTAAGTGCCATAATGTTCCCGCTTACCGCATTGTTGCTGGTAGGAGCGCTGGTCTGGGGATATCAGGAGAACCAGGAAAAAAACTCAATTCTAATCAAAGCAGAGAATCAGTATCAGCGAGCCTTCCATGATCTTTCTTTTCATGTGGAGCGGCTTCATGGTGAACTCGGAAACACCCTTGCAGTGAACTCTTCCTCGAACGGAATGCACCGCAAAGGCCTCGTCAATGTATGGCGGTTAACCAGTGAGGCACAGAATGAGATTAATCAGCTTCCGCTTACATTGTTGCCGTTCAGTGATACGGAGGAATTTCTTTCGAAAATCGCCAACTTCTCTTATAAAGCCGCTGTCCGTGACTTCACGAAAAAGCCGCTGACAGAAGCCGAATTGGGGAACCTCAAGGCGCTCTATAAAAATTCCGGCGAAATATCCAAGGATTTGCAGGAAGTGCAGCAGAAGGTTATTGGCAATAAGCTGCGCTGGATGGATGTGGAGTCGGCTCTCGCGACTGAGGAAAAGGCTGAGGACAATACGATTATTGACGGTTTTAAAACAGTGGATAAACGGGTTGCAGCCTATCCAGAACTGGACTGGGGACCATCTGTGGCCAGCATCTATGACAAACGTTCCGTCAAGAAACTCGGGGGCAAGCCGGTTACTGCAGAGGAAATCAAAGCAAAAGCGGTGAAGTTTGCCGACATCGGCGGTAATGAGAAGGTGGATGTCCGTGAGAACGGAAAAGGCACCGAGTGGGCTTCATTTACGGCTATGGTATCCAGCCCCGATCATCAGCAGCCGATCAGCATGGACTTTACAAGAGAAGGCGGGCTGCTGATTTCGTATAATGATAACCGCGAGGTCGGTCCGGCCAAAGTCTCGATGAAACAGGCGGTAACCAAAGCAGGTGAATTCCTGAAGAAAAAGGGTTATCCGGGAATGACCGCAGTCAGCGCGGACCGTTACGATAATCTAGGGAACCTGACTTTTGTGAGCAGCCAGAACGGTGTGCTGATCTATCCTGAGAAAATGACGGTGCGGGTTGCGCTGGATACAGGGGATCCTACTGGTTTCCAGGCGAGCGACTTTGTCAATGAACATCAGGAAAAGCGCGAAATCCCTAAACCCGGGCTATCGCTTGCGGAGGCCAGAAAACACTTAAACCCGGAATTCAAAGAGCTTTATCACCGTCTGGCCTGGATTGAAAATGAAGATGCTGTGGAGCTTCTTACGTATGAATTCGGGGGCAAAATTAACGGTTCACAATACCGCCTTTATCTGAATGCTGCGGATGGAAATGAAGAGGCAGTGGAAGAGGTGCGGACTTCCTCAGGAGCACAGGATAAATAAGTTCTAATGAAGCAGGAGGGCAGTTCCCTAGAGGAGCCCCTCCTTTTTTGTTTCAAATTCTGAACTTTTATAATATTTACTAACCCGGTGTCAAAAGGCCATGCTATAATCAAAAACAGATCAACTTACTAACATTGTGGCGGTGACAGGTTTGTATCCCAAAATTAATGAACATCTATACATACAGGTAGCTTCCAGTGATCCGGCGGAAACGGAGATCGAATACCGATCCAGAATCGCGGATATGGAAGATGATGCTTTTCTGATTGAAATTCCGATGCAGGTGGACAAGGGCCGGCTGAAAAAGCTGTTTATGGGTGACGAGCTCTCCGCATATTTTATTACTGAAGGCGGGATTAAGAATTATTTCAGTACTCATGTTATCGGATTTAAAGAAGATGTGATCCGTATGGTCCGGATTCGCAAGCCGGAAGCGGAATCCATCTTCAAAATTCAGCGCCGCAGCTTTCTGCGCGTTAACGCTGAGCTTGAGCTGGCTGTGAAGGATGCTCTAGGCAGCCGCTTTCTCGTCCGGACCGATGATATCGGGGGCGGGGGGACTTCATTTCTCAGCGATGCCAAGGTTAAGCTTGCGGTTTCCGACAAGCTCAGCTGCTGGCTGCTCCTTCCTTACCGCAACGGCAGCACGGAGCATGCGAATTTTGAAGGGGAAATTGTGCGGATGAAGCCGCTTGAAAACGGGCGCAGTCTCGTTATGCTGAAGTTCTCGTCCATTTCTGATGCAGAACGGCAAAAAATTATCCGATATTGCTTTGAACGGCAGTTTGATTTCCGCAACCGCTGACCCTTTTAACGGATATTTGTATGCATTTTGAGGCATATGCTGTTTTGCACTGTGTTCCAAACTGTGGTATAATTTTATAAGTCGCAGGCAATGCCTGCTTTTTTCTTGATAATATCAGTAAGTCCCTGGAAATTTGCGGCTTTGCCGTGTTTCCGGACGAAAGAGTGTTTGAGGAGGAATGCCCCGTTGGATAGGCAGTGGACACATACTAACGACAGAATTAACGTCGCCATCGACGGACCTGCCGGGGCAGGCAAGAGTACTGTAGCCCGATTGGTAGCACGCAAGCTGTCTTACATTTATGTTGATACGGGTGCTATGTACCGAGCAATTACCTGGTATATGCTCCGACAAGGCATTCCGCCGGAAGCCCATGAACAGGTGGATGAACTAGTCCGCGATATGGTGATTGAGCTTATTCCGGAGGAAAATGTACAGAAGGTGCTCATTAATGGGGAAGACGTAACCCCCCATATCCGCAGTCTTCAGGTCAGCGGTCAAGTATCGCAGTATTCGAAACTCGAAGGTGTAAGATCCAGACTCAGTCATCTGCAGCGTCAGATGGCACTCCGCAAAGGGGTAGTCATGGACGGCCGCGATATCGGTACGACCGTACTGCCGGATGCCGAAGTGAAGATTTTCATGACGGCAAGTGTGGAGGAACGTGCCCTCCGCCGTTACAAGGAGCTGAAAGATGCGGAAACAGTGACTCTCCAGCAGCTTGAACACGATATTGCAGCCCGTGACCGTCTTGATGAAGGACGGGAGATTTCGCCGCTGCGCCGTGCAGAGGATGCTATTCTTCTTGACACGACCTTTATGGATATCCATCAAGCCGTGGAAGCTATTGTCTCCCACTGCAGATCTCATGTTAACGGGGAGAGAAATCATTCATGATTTATGTTATTTGCCGTGGATTGCTTCGCTTGATTTATGCCATCCTGTTCCCGCTCAAGATTGTGGGAAAAGAAAATGTGCCAAAGGAGGGCGGGGTACTGCTCTGCGCGAACCATATCAGCCTGCTTGATCCGATGACCATCGGGATTAAGCTGAAACGTCAGGTCAAGTATATGGCCAAGGCCGAACTGTTCAAGGTTCCGGTGCTGGGCTGGCTCATAGACAAACTGGGCGCTTTTCCTGTCAAACGTGGCGGCGTAAGCAAAGAATCCATTAAAACGGCCCTTAATACGCTTCGCAGCGGACATGTTATGGGCATTTTTCCGGAAGGAACGCGTAACTCTGATTCCGGTGTTGCTAAGAAAGGCGCAGCAAGCTTTGCGCTTCGCAGCGGCGCAGCAGTTGTTCCGGCCGCTATTATCGGTTCTTATAAGCCATTCCGCCGAATGACCGTTATTTATGGGGAACCCATCGATCTCAGCTCATTTGCCGGAGCAGGCAGCGAATCTCTTGAAGAAGTTACCGACGTAATTATGGGACGGATCCATGAGATGAGTAAGACCGGCAAGCCCAGTACGAAATAGATCCGTTAGCTTTGAGCTTTTTACGAATACTGAGGAATAACGGCATAACCGCTATTTTTTGGAACATACTAACTTAAAAATACAAGTGGTATTACATGTAATGATTGTTTTGAACTCTGCGCTACGCGGGTTTAAATAAATGGGGTTTTGAATCGAGGAGGGTAATCACATGTCTGAAGAAACAAGAAATCAGGAAGCTGCGGCTAATGTTGAGAACAACGAAACCGTAGAAGCAACAGAAACTGTGGAATCCACTGTGCCTGTTGCCGGCAATGAAGAAGAAGTGACTAGCCAAGAAGGTTTGGAAATCATTTCTGTGAAAAAAGGCGATACCGTGAAAGGAACAATCGTCAAAATCGAAGATAACCAAGCTTATGTAAGCATTGGATATAAATACGACGGTGTGATTCCGATTCGCGAACTTTCTTCCGTACAGCTGGACAACGCTGCTGCAGCGGTTGAAGTTGGACAAGAAGTGGAGTGCAAAGTAGTCAGCGTCAACGACAATAAAGAAAGCCTTGTGCTCTCCAAACGTGCAGTTGACAGCGAAAAATCATGGGAAGATCTTGAAAAGTACTTTGCTTCCCAAGAAGCTTTCGAAGTTACTGTGGCTGATGTTGTCAAAGGCGGCCTTGTGGCTGATGTTGGCGCACGCGGATTCATTCCTGCTTCCATGGTTGAACGTCACTTCGTAGAAGATTTCAGTGACTACAAAGGCCGCACCTTGCGCGTAAAAGTGAAAGAACTGGACCGCGAGAACAGCAAGGTTATTCTTTCCGCCAAAGAAGTGCTTGAAGAAGAATTCGAAGCCAACAAACAAAAGATTATGTCCGAGCTGACCGAAGGACAAATCATCGAAGGTACAGTACAACGTCTGACTCAATTCGGCGCATTTGTTGATGTAGGCGGCGTTGACGGTCTGGTTCACGTATCCGAAATCGCTTGGAACCACGTGGAAAAACCATCTGATGTTGTTTCTGAAGGCGACAAAGTTCGCGTTAAAGTCCTTAAAGTGGATCCGGAAAAAGGCAAAATCAGCCTCAGCATCAAAGCGGCTGCTCCAGGTCCTTGGGATTCCGCTGCCGGGAAAATCAACATTGGTGATGTAGTAACAGGCGAAGTTAAACGCCTTGTAAACTTCGGCGCATTTGTTGAGCTGCTTCCAGGCGTTGAAGGCCTTGTGCACATCTCGCAAATCTCCCACAAGCACATCGGCACTCCGCATGAAGTTCTCAAAGAAGGACAAGAAGTTCAAGTGAAGGTTCTGGACTTCAATCCATCCGAGAAGCGTGTTAGCCTCAGCATCAAGGAAACCGAAGAAGCTCCGGCTCCTACGGCTAGACCTGAACGCAGAGAGAGCAGAGACAGAGCGCCTAAAGAAGTGCTGAACAATCCTAACGTATCGCTCAGCAACGAAGGCCTCAGCTTCACTCTGGCTGAACGTTTCGGCGACAAGCTGGACAAATTCAAGGGCAATAACTAATCCCTTAATTTATGTTTACACAGAAATATAAGGATACCGCATAGGGTGACTTATGTGTCTTATATTTGGTGTCATACCGGGTAAAGTAATCGGCGGGCCCTCATTCGGGGGTTCGCCGATTGTGTTTTCCAATTGAATTGTTTTTTGCTATGATGAAATCGTAAGGAAGACAGGAGGAATGAATATGGCAAGACCCGTTGTGGCCATTGTAGGCAGGCCTAACGTCGGGAAATCGACGATTTTTAACAGGCTGATTGGTGATAGACTGGCCATTGTAGAAGATAAACCGGGGATTACCCGTGACCGGATTTATGGCGTTTCCGATTGGAACGGCAAATCCTTCAGTGTCATTGATACCGGAGGAATTGAGATTGACGGTGAAGATGCGATTCTGAAATCGATCCGCGTTCAGGCGGAGCTGGCGATCGAGGAAGCGGATGTCATCGTCTTTATGTGTGAGGCGAAAAGCGGTCTTACGAATGCAGATGAAGAAGTAGCGCAGATTCTGTTCCGGTCCGGCAAGCCGATCGTGCTGGCGATCAACAAAGTGGATAATATGAAGCGTACGGAAGACATCTATGAATTCTACAGCCTTGGAATTGGCGATCCGATCGGTATTTCCGGCAGCCATGGTACCGGAATCGGCGATTTGCTGGATGCGGTTACTGAAAAGCTTCCGGAAAAGGAAGATGAAGAATACGATGAAGATGTGATTCGTGTAGCTTTGATTGGACGTCCGAACGTAGGAAAATCCTCGCTCGTGAACGCTATTCTCGGTGAGGAACGCGTTATAGTCAGTGATGTTGCCGGAACTACACGCGATGCGATCGATACTCCTTTTGAACGGGATGGACAGCGGTATGTCCTGATTGATACAGCGGGTATGCGTAAACGCGGCAAAGTATATGAAACTACAGAGAAATACAGTGTCATGCGTGCCATGCGTGCTATAGAGCGGGCAGATGTAGTACTTGTTGTCATCAACGGCCAGGAAGGCATTATCGACCAGGACAAGCATATTGCCGGTTATGCCCATGATGCAGGGAAAGCCTCGATCTTCGTGGTGAATAAATGGGATGCCGTCGAGAAGGATGACAAGACGATGCAGAACTTTGAGAACACCATCCGCGACCACTTCCTGTTTATGACCTATGCTCCGGTTGTTTTCTTGTCAGCACTTACAAAACAACGTCTTCAGAAGCTGCTCCCGGTTGTACAGCATGTTGCCCAGCAGCATGCACTGCGGATTACGACGCATCTGGTTAATGATGTGGTATCTGATGCTGTAGCGATTAACCCTCCGCCTACGGATAAAGGACGCCGCTTGCGCATCAACTACGTAACCCAGGTTGCGGTGAAGCCGCCGACGATTGTTGTGTTCGTAAATGATCCGTCACTGATGCATTTCTCCTACGAACGTTATTTGGAGAACAAAATCCGTGCAGCGTTCAATTTCGAAGGTACACCGATCCGTCTCTTTACGCGGCGCAAATCCGAAAACGAAGGTTAGGGGAGAAGAGTAGTGGCGTTTGAACTTCTGGTTATCGTTGTAAGCTATTTGCTTGGCTCTGTCAGCTTCAGTGTATTGCTTGCCCGGCTGCTCAAGGGGATCGACATCCGCCAATATGGAAGTGGGAATGCCGGAGCTACCAATACACTTAGAGTGATGGGGAAAGGACCGGCTATATTGGTGCTGGTTCTGGACGTACTGAAGGGAATTGCTGCGGTCTGGCTCGGAACCTGGGCCGGCGGCTGGGGAGGCTGGGTGGCAGTAGCCTGCGGTATTGCTGCCATTATCGGGCATAATTGGCCGCTTTATTTTCACTTCCGCGGAGGGAAGGGGATTGCGACTACCATTGGCGTGATGGCCACACTTTGCTTTTGGCCTGCACTGACTGCCGGCATTATTGCAATCCTGGCTATTGTGTTCACCCGTTATGTGTCCCTCGGCTCACTTATTTTTGTGGCGCTTACTCCGGTCTTCCTGCTGTTTACCGGATTTACGGCTCCAGAGCTTTGGGGCAGCCTGATTATCGCTGTTTTTGCCTTCTGGCGGCACCGCAGCAATATTGTCAAGATCTCTCAGGGAAGAGAGAATAAAATCGGCTCCAAAGTCAAGGAGGGGAATCGCGTTGTCTGATAAAGTAACCGTGCTGGTCGCGGGCAGTTGGGGAACTGCGCTGGCATCTGTGCTGGCGGCTAACCACTCGGAAGTTTATCTATGGACACGTAGGCCTGAGCAAGCTGTCGAGATTAATGAGGCGCATACGAACGAACACTTTTTACCGGGAGTGTCTTTACCCAAGAACATCATTGCCACTACAGACATGGAAAAAGCAGTGGACGGTTCCAAAGCGGTAGTCATTGTTGCACCGTCATCCGGTATGCGTCAAGTGGCGCGCAGCTTAAAGAGCTTTTGGAAGGAAGATATGCTCTGTATTCATGCCACGAAGGGTTTTGAGACGGAAACAAAGAAGCGGATGTCAACCGTGATTTCCGAAGAGCTGGGGTGCAGTGAGGGTCAGATTGTGGTCCTCTCCGGGCCCAGCCATGCCGAGGAAGTCGTCCGTCTCTGTCCGACAACGGTTGTTGTCGCTTCGGCTGATGAAGAACGGGCTGCCATTGCGCAGGGACTGTTTATTAACAACGATTTCCGTGTCTATACCAACCGCGATCAACTGGGGGTAGAGCTGGCAGGAGCGCTAAAAAATATTATCGCCCTTGGCGCCGGTCTGTCGGATGGTCTGGGCTTCGGTGATAATGCCAAAGCGGCGCTGCTGACCCGCGGACTCGCTGAAATTTCCCGCGTCGGTGTAGAGCTGGGGGCGAATCCGCTGACCTTCTCCGGTCTGGCTGGACTCGGTGACCTGGTCGTGACGGCAACGAGCCAGCATAGCCGTAATTGGCGTGCAGGCTGGATGCTGGGACAAGGTAAACCGCTTGCTGAAGCACTGGATTCAATGGGCATGGTTGTAGAAGGAATTCGTACGACGGAGGCAGCCTATGCGATCTCATTGAATTTAGGCGTGCAGATGCCGATTACTGACCAGATCTACCACGTGCTGTTCAAGGGAAGAACACCCCGCAGCGCAGTAGAAGCCTTGATGGGCCGTGACCGCAAGACGGAGATGGAAGCTATCTCGCAGGAAACTTGGGAGCAGTGGCATTCCTGAGGACTGTTCACCTTTTGCCGGCGATTCTCATATGTTGTAATGGGGATTGACGGAGGAGGGAAGAAGAGTGGACAGAGATTTTTCCAAAGATGCATTAAATGCCATCAACAAAAAGGCAGGCAAGAATATAACGCCTGGTGCGGTTAAAAAGCTGGCCAGTACGGTCAAGCCGGGAACCATGCAGAATGAAGCCCAGCTCCGCCAGTTAATCAAACAGGTGTCAGCCATGGCGAAGGTGCCGGTCAGCGAGGCTACTGTGCAGGAGATTATTAGTGCTGTCAAAAAAGGCGGCACAAACTCCGGCACAATGGAGTCTTTGATGAAAATGTTAATGAAAAAATAGTATTTCTCTTCATATTGCGGAGAGCAAACGACCCGGAATCCGAGCAGATTCCAGGGTCTTTGCTCTTTTTTTTCTGGGGGATAGACTTTATAGGTTTCTTGATATAATGTTCATGCTATAATATTCGCAATTAAAGATAAACGGCAGGAGGCGGCTCAGCTATGGATCCGATGACGAAGATGTGGTTATCTCTTATTGCGATACTAATCATGGGAGTATCAGTGTTTCTGATCACCTTTGCCCGCAGCAAGACGAAAGGCGTGCTTAGGGCCATTTTGTCCATAGTTGCCTTTGTTATCATGTTAATCGGCCTGCTCAGCGGAGCGGCTTCAATTATGTAAGCATTTACACAAACGCAATGCCTGAAACATAGCTAGGGAAGGAAGCTGTATGATGAAGCTGCAAAATGGATATAAGGTTACTTTTCTGCCCGAGGAACGAATAGCGGTTGTTAAGCATGGGACATCGCTGCTGGAGGCTGCCCGCAAGGCCGGAGTGGTATTGCCTACACGCTGCGGAGGCAAAGCTGCCTGTCTGATGTGTAAGGTGACTGTGGAACAGCAAGAATCCGGTGCGCTGCGTCCACCCGGGGAGGCCGAACGGCGTAAGCTGGGCAGCCTGCTAGAACAGGGCGTTCGTCTGGCCTGCCAGGCTGCCGTCTGCAGCGATTTGAACGTCAGTGTTCCAGAAGACCCGCTCAAGGCGGCTGTACGCCGCAGGCTTGAAGCTGCACGCCGTGGTGAAAGGGACGAGCTATGGTAGTAACTGATATGATGCTGAAGAGCGGATCCTTCAGCGATTGAACGACGGGGGGCGGAAGCTGTGAAACTCGCCAGGAGAGTGAACAGGCAAGGAGCAAGACTGGGGCTGCTTGCAGGAATCATCCTGCTGCTGTCTGTACTGGCAGGATGTATGTATCCCGAAGAGCAGATGCAGCCGGGAAGCAGCAGCAGGGAGAGTGTCAGGCGCGTTCAGGCGGCTGTTGATGATTATCAGCAGACGGAAGGGCTGCTGCCTATTCTTAATAGTGACGAGTCCACACCGCGTTATGAGAAGTTCGTGGTTGACCTTGAAAAGCTGCGCCAGCAGGGGTATTTAGAGGAAATTCCGTCTGCGGCATTCGAAAAGGGCGGAAATGCCCATTTTCTGATTCTGGATGAAGAAACTACTCCTGTTGTGAAGCTGATGGATCTCGTCACTGTGCAGAAGGTCAATGATGTCCAGCGTCAGGTGAACCGCTACAAGTCGGATCACGGGGGCAAGCTTCCGGCAGGGGAAGAACGATATCCGGGCCTTTTTTCTATCAATTCCAAACAGGCGGGGACGTCTGGGATTACACTAAAGAGTGTTTATTCCGGTGAGCCGCTGGAATTTATGATGGATAAGAACGGCAGGGTGTACGTTGATTATGTCCTTGATATTCAGTCTGCAATAGATAAAAATGAGAGTACTCCTGAGTCCGATAAGGACTTGAGAACCGAACTGGAGACGGCTTCTTTTTATGTGCCGGTGAAGTCCTTACCTTATCTGTGGGTCAGCGGCAAGCCTGTTCCCCAGCCATAAGTAAATAATCAGCAGTGTATAACCGCCCCCCTAACTCAGGGGGCTTATTTGTGTTTGCTGTGCTTCGGAAGAGTGAATCAGTTCTAGACGCCGCCTGTTTTTCATATGCTTGATGAGAAGGTTTCCGGGCAGCAGCTGGCTTTTGTGAAATTCGTGTATAAATTGCTTAGCTGCGGGTCATAAATCTGTTCCGGATACATATGATGATACTAGTCCAAATGCATGTCCGAGCATTCGGAGTTTAGCGCGGGGCAAGAATGTTCCGCTTAGGCAGGCTAGGCTCCCTGGCGGGCAATGCCAAGTCCGGTGGATGTCCTGCAAGGGTCAGTTTACCGGCGGAACGCGAAGTCGATGCTCTTCAGGCATTTTTTCTTCGGAGTAATATGAGGAGGGGATCTCTTTTGGAAAAAGTGGATATTTTCAAGGACATTGCCGAGCGTACCGGCGGAGACATTTATCTTGGCGTCGTCGGCGCGGTTCGCACGGGGAAATCGACATTCATCAAACGCTTCATGGAGACGATTGTTCTGCCGAACATTACGAGCGAAGCAGACCGGGTAAGAGCTGTGGATGAACTGCCGCAGAGCGCAGCTGGCAAAACAATCATGACAACGGAGCCGAAATTTGTGCCGAACAACGCGGTACAGATCAAAGTTGCGGAAGGCCTTGAAGTGAATGTCCGGCTGGTCGATTGTGTAGGGTATGCCGTCGAAGGCGCAAAGGGCTACGAGGATGAAAACGGGCCCCGTATGATTTCCACACCTTGGTTTGAGGAACCGATTCCTTTTCAGGAAGCGGCGGAGATTGGCACACGCAAAGTGATTCAGGAACACTCCACACTGGGTGTAGTAGTGACTACGGACGGCACAATTGCTGAAATCCCGCGCCACTCATACATTGACTCGGAAGAGCGTGTGATTGCTGAACTGAAGGAGGTCGGCAAGCCGTTCGTGCTTGTAATCAACTCTACCCGGCCGCGCAGTGAGGAAGCACAGCAGCTCCGCAGTGAGCTGGCTCTGAAATACGACATTCCGGTGATGACGCTCAGTGCCGCCAATATGACGGAGGAGGATGTGACCGGTGTGCTGCGGGAAGTACTCTATGAATTCCCGGTACATGAGGTTAATGTCAACCTGCCTAGCTGGGTCATGGTGCTTGGCGAGAACCACTGGCTGCGCAGCAGCTATGAGAATTCCGTCCGGGATACGGTAAAAGATATCCGCCGTCTGCGGGATGTAGACCGTCTGGTCTCCCAGTTTACTGAATATGACTTCATTGACAGAGCCGGACTCAGCGGCATGAACATGGGTCAAGGAGTGGCTGAAATTGATTTGT
>NZ_LN831198.1:3486782-3526550 GCF_001368795.1 Paenibacillus ihuae | reverse complement strand
GAGCTGTACGATCAGGTGCTCATGGAGGTGGTCGGTGTTGAAATCCGCGGCAAAGATCACCTGCTGCAGCTGATGCAGGACTTCGCACATGCCAAGCGTGAATACGACCGATTCTCAGAAGCGCTGGAAATGGTCAAAACAACGGGCTACGGTATTGCTGCACCGTCGCTGGCTGAAATGGCGCTAGATGAACCGGAATTGATCCGCCAAGGATCACGCTTTGGAGTCCGCCTGAAGGCGACAGCCCCATCCATTCATATGATCCGGGTTGATGTGGAATCGGAATTTTCCCCGATCATCGGCACTGAGAAGCAGAGTGAAGAGCTGGTGCGCTATCTGATGCAGGACTTTGAGAACGACCCGATTAAAATTTGGGAGTCAGATATTTTCGGCCGCTCGCTTCATTCCATCGTGCGTGAAGGCATACAGGGTAAAATCGCCATGATGCCGGACAATGCCCGCTATAAGCTGCAGGAAACGCTTGGACGAATCATTAATGAGGGCTCAGGCGGACTTATCGCCATTATTTTATAAATCAACAATACCTGATGAACCAATTATCAGAAAAGGGAGCGGAGGATAATCCGCTCTCTTTTTTGTACTTAAATTGAATAATCTAACAGTATTAGTCTATCATTTCAGCGGATATTCTCTGCTCAAATGATACTTTCTGCTCCTTTTTTGAGTAACGCCTTGAAATTATGGGTGGGCTGTATTACTATAAGTTTGTTGCGCTTCTAGGTAGAAGGGCGCCAGTATCTAGTAATAAACGGGATTATCACGTATATTTTGCGTTGAAACGGAAACAGTGTATGATACCGGAAATTTGCCCAGGGAGGTGAGAAGACATGAATAAATCAGATTTGATCAACGTAGTTACAGAAGCAACTGAACTTCCCAAGAAAGATGCTACTAAAGCGGTAGATGCCGTTTTCGAAGCGATCACAGGAGCTCTGCAAAGCGGCGATAAAGTACAACTGGTTGGATTCGGAAACTTTGAAGTGCGCGAACGTTCCGCACGTAAAGGCCGTAACCCGCAAACTGGTGAAGAAATCGAAATTCCTTCAAGCAAAGTACCTGCTTTCAAACCAGGTAAAGCGCTTAAAGACGGAATCAAATAGAGATTTCTACATATCAATCCTATAGTCTCTTTCCGAGTATTAACGATGCCGCCCTCCAAGGCGGCATTTGTTGTTGAAGGACTAATACGTTAAGGAGGATTAGACATGACCGAGAAGAATAATGGCGTTAGCCCTGCTCCGGCCGGCAGCGAATACATCGTGGTAAAGGCTAAGGAGAACGGCGTTCAGGTAATCGGACTCTCCCGCGGGCTGGATACGCGTTTTCACCACACGGAGAAGCTGGACAAAGGAGAGGTGATGATCGCTCAATTCACCGATCATACCTCAGCTATGAAAATCCGCGGCAAGGCGGAAATATGGAGCAAACACGGAAAACTGGAAAGTGAAAGCTGAAAAGCAGGCATAGCCTGCTTTTTTATTAAATATAACTAGATATACGCAAGTCTGTACGATCGTATAATGTCACGGCTTGGCGGAAACTATGGATAAGGGGGGCAGGCTATGAACCGGGGCTGGCTGATCGGAACTGCAATACTGCTGGCCGCTGCTTCTGCTGTAATCTTGCCGCGTCTGGCGTCCCTCGAACCAGCTCTGCAGCAGTCGCGCGCGGTGGAGACCCTCGGCGGGGGCAGTACCACGCTTGCAAATGATAATCTCGTAGATGTGATAAGCAAGCTGCCCCTCAGCCTGGACATTGACAGTGTCGGCTGGAAGAATCAGATCCTGTCGCTGGATCTAAAGGTAACTGGCAACGACCATGAGCCTCAGGAGTTATATCAGAACATGGCACTGGCGATTTCTTTTGCCTTCGAAGATACGGAGAATGTAGACCAGCTCCTGCTGCGTATCGTAGCGGAGGATAAATGGCTGGATAGCCGGCGCCTCTTGCTCGCTGGTGATATCCGCCGGAAGGAATGGTCGCTTCAGCTGCAGCAGGAGCTACAGTCGGCCGGCAATGGGCCGTTGCCTGACCGCCTTAAGAAAGGCTTCCGTATTAGTGAAAGCGAGCTGTGGCGGAAGCAGTTCATTTATCCCTGATATGGGTAAAAGAAACTAGGACGTCCCATCGTGCGTGACAAAAAAACATGTGATATAATAGACAAGATTGTGAACAAAGATATTGTAATAACGTCAATGGCTCCGGAGGCTGAAATGAAACCGTACCGCATACCGCAATTAGTAAAGCCCTACACAGACTACGACATGATTCAGCGGCATACGGAATTGCCGCCGTTTTCGGATGGGCGTAGTCATTTGTTATATATTTTCCTTAGTTACGGCACGGAAGCTGAAGACCGTAACAGGGAGCTCTACACGCTTGTTACAGGCCTTGTGCAGCTTGCTCTCGATACGCATGAGATCATCGACCGTACTCAGGATGATCCCGGTGGCGACCTTATGCGTTCGCGGCAGCTGAAAGTGCTGGCCGGCGATTATTTCAGCGGCTGGTTCTATCACTTGCTTGCGAAGCGCGGACAGATTGAAATGGTGGGCAGTATAAGTTCGGCGATCGCTGACATTAACGTGATGAAGGCCCGTTTATACGGCAAAATGAAGGAGATGCTGCTCTCCGCGGAACAATATTTGCGGCATTCGGTTCAGCTCAATATGCGGCTGTTCCTTTCTTTTACACCGATGATTGAAGGGGCGCTCACCGAACTTTGGGAGAAGCTGCTGGCCGAGTTCAGCCATTGTGAAACGGTATGCTACGAACTGCGGCGCGGAAGTGATCCCGGCAATGCCCGTGAAGGGTATTGTTACTGGAAAATGCTGGAGAGCGCATCAGAGGATGAGGTTGAACTGCTCCGCGGCCGGAGCATGGACCTTAAGGACTGGAAGAAACTAAAAATGAAATACAAATGTGACACCCTGCTGACCGATAAGCTTCACGAATCGCTTCAGTCCATCCAAGGACTGCTGCAGGGTATAAAGGACGAGCATCTGATCAGTGAGCTCAGCACCCTGCTGGACCGCTTCCTCCTGCAGATGAAAATTTCTGGACAAGCAGCCTTGGAGGGGTAGAGTATGACGATAGAGAAAACTTCTTCTTTGGGCGATAAAGGTGTTAAGCCGAAGGAGCAATTTGTTCATTCTGTATTTGAGAGCATCGCCGGTAAATATGACCTGATGAATGATATTTTGAGCTTCCGCCGCCATAAAGCCTGGCGTAAATTCACCATGCGCAAGATGGCGATGAAGCGGGGCGATTCTGCTGTAGACCTCTGCTGCGGCACCTGTGACTGGAGCATCGCACTCGCAGAGGCGAGCCAGACCGGTTCCGTGATGGGACTGGATTTCAGTGCAGGGATGCTTGAAGTAGGCCGGCGCAAGGTGGAAGCGCAAGGCCTTCAGGACCGTATCTCGCTCATCCAGGGCAATGCCATGGAACTTCCGTTTGGTGACAACTCCTTTGACTATGCAACAATAGGCTTCGGGCTTCGCAACGTGCCTGATCTCGTTCAAGTGTTGAATGAAATGAAGCGTGTGGTGAAACCGGGAGGAATGGTTGTCTGTCTGGAGCTTTCTAAACCGATGAAGCAGCCGTTCAAGGGCGTTTATTATTTTTATTTTGAGCGGATGCTTCCGCTTCTCGGCAAGCTGTTTGCCAAAAGATACGAGCAATATAAATGGCTGCCGGAATCACTGGCCCTCTTCCCGGACAGAGAGCAGCTTTCGGTGATTTTTCGTGAAACCGGGTTGCAGAAAGTGGAATCCTTCCCCTTGACCGGAGGCATCGCTGCATTACATATTGGGTTCAAGGAGAATTGTAATGTTTAAAAAAGTCGGCGTTTTTCTGCAAATGATTAAGTTTGAGCACACTGTATTTGCTTTACCGTTCGCCTTTATGGGGGCGCTGCTAGGATCCGTTGTAATGTTCGGCCAGCTGCCATCCTGGTCTCAGATTGGCTGGATCATTATCGCTATGTTCGGTGCACGAAGTGCGGCTATGGGGCTGAACCGGCTGATAGACCGGATTAGTGATGCGAAGAATCCCCGGACAGCCGGAAGGGCAATTCCCGCTGGGCTTTTGAAGGTTGGAGAAGTATCAGTGTTCATCGCAATTTCGTTCTTTTTATTATTCTGGGCTGCCTTTAAGCTGAATCCGCTATCTGCTCAGCTTCTGCCCATTGCTGTTTTTCTGCTGGTGTTCTATTCCTTCACTAAGCGTTTTACCTGGGCCTGCCATCTGATCCTCGGACTAACCATTGCGCTCGCTCCTCTGGGGGGCTGGGTTGCGGTTACGGGCAATGTAGACTGGACCGCCATGATTTTTTACTTCACGATTGTGTTCTGGACCGCCGGTTTTGATATTATCTATTCCTGCCAGGATGTTGATTTTGATGTAAAAGAAGGCTTGTATTCCATCCCGGTGCGCTTTGGAGTGGCCCGTGCACTGGATATTGCCAAGGTATTCCATATTCTAACGGGCATCGGATTTGTTTCACTGCTCTTTATCACTGATTTAAGCTGGTGGTATGTGGCGGGAATGCTGATTGCTTATATTATCCTATTTTACGAACATCATATTGTGTCTCCAAGCGATTTAAGCCGTTTGCAGACCGCGTTCTTTACAATGAACGGTGTGCTGAGCATCGTCGTGTTTTCCTTTACTCTGATTGACTTGGTGGTGCAGTTTTACTGATGACAGAGCTGAAACCGAAACACTTCATCGTAGGAATCACCGGGGCGAGCGGCGGAATTTACGGCGTCCGTCTGACGGAAACCCTGCTTGCACTGGGGTATACGGTCCATCTTGTGGTCAGCAATGCAGGCTGGCGGGTGTTCAAAGAAGAACTGGGTTTTGCCGCCACAGACCGGGAAGGCTTTTTGAACGAACAGTTCAAAGGCTATCCCGGTTCTCTGCTTTATCACCCTATCGCGGATATAGGGGCATCAATTGCCAGCGGCTCCTTCCGTACAGAAGGAATGATTATTATGCCTTGCTCGATGGGAACGCTGTCTGCTGTAGCGCATGGAAGCTCGGACAACCTGATGACGCGGGCTGCTGATGTGATGCTGAAGGAAGGCAGGCCCCTGGTGCTTGTACCCCGTGAGACACCGCTTCATGCCATTCATCTGGAAAATATGCTGAAGCTTTCGCGGCTAGGAGTCAAGCTGATTCCGGCCATGCCAGCCTTTTATTTTGGGCCGACCAGCATGGATGATTTGGTTAACTTCATGGTTGGAAAAGTGCTGGACAGCTTTAACATTGAGCACCATTTATTCCGCAGATGGGGGGAGACGAATGAGTAATCCTCAGCATACCGTTATCGGTAAAATCAGCTATACCAACTCATGGCCGGTATTTCACAATTTCTCCCCCTCTTCGTTAAGCTATCCGGCAGAGATGGTGAGTGAAGTGCCTGCCATTCTTAATCAGGGGATGGCCCGGGGAACGATTCATGTAGGCGCATTATCTTCTTTTGCTTATGCAGCGTTAAGTGACCGGCTGCTGCTGCTGCCGGATTTGTCTGTCAGTGCGGACGGCCCGGTAAAATCCATCATGCTGTTCTCCCGCGTGCCATTTACGCAGATTGGAAATGGGAAAATTGCGGTGACCAACACCTCAGCGACTTCAGTGAATCTGCTGAAGATTCTGCTGGAGAAGGCGGCCGGCTGTAAACCGGAATATGTGACGGCGGAACCCGATCTGGATAGGATGATGGAAGTGGCGGATGCCTGTCTCCTGATTGGCGACAATGCGATCAAAGCTACCTGGCAGGATCAGGGATACTTCGTCACGGATCTTGGCGAGGTCTGGAAAGAGTGGACCGGACACAGCATGACCTTTGCAGTCTGGGCGGTTAACCGTGAGGCAGCGAGAGACAAGCCGGAGGCGATCGCCGAAATTGCCGAGGCTTTTGTGGAGAGTAAAGTACGCGGGGTAAATAAGCTTGCTCCGATTATCCGGGAGGCCTGCTCGTCGGTTGGAGGAACACCTGAATATTGGCACGGGTACTTCAGTAATTTATGTTATGACTTTGGGGAAAGGCAGCAGGAAGGTCTGAACCTCTATTTCCGCTATGCCTATGAATTGGGCCTGCTGCCGCAGGAAGTGAAGATGGAGCTTTGGAGCTACAATCTGCTGACACGGGTGAAAGAATGAAGCGAATGCAAATATTCGGATTGCTGAATAAGGATATGGATCAGATTGAAAAAGAGCTGTACCGCAGTGTTCAAGGTGATGACGAGCTGCTGACAGAGACTTCCCTTCATCTGCTGAAGGCAGGCGGCAAACGGCTGCGGCCGGTATTTGTGCTCATGGGCGGCAAATTCGGACAATATGATCTGGAGAAACTGAAGCGAGTCGCAATTCCGCTGGAGCTGATACATAGCGCTTCACTTGTGCACGACGATGTCATCGACGATGCCGAGCTTCGGCGGGGAGAGCTTACCGTCAAGGCTAAATGGGGTGATAAGATCGCCATGTATACGGGTGATTATATCTATGCCAAGGCTCTTGTCATCACCTCGGAACTCAAAAATCCGCGGATTCATCAGATCCTTTCCAAAGCAATGGTGGAGATGTCCATCGGAGAAATGGAACAGATCCGCGATTTCTTCAATAGTGAGCAAAGTGTACGCCATTATCTGCGGCGGATCCGCCGCAAAACAGCGCTGCTTATCGCTATCAGCTGCGAGCTTGGTGCGCTGGCAGCGGACGCAGAACCACACACTGCCCGCCTGCTCTATAATTACGGTTATAATGTCGGGATGGCATTTCAGATCCGCGATGATTTATTGGATCTCTCAGGAACAGAGAAGCAAATCGGCAAACCGCCGGGCAGTGATATGAGGCAGGGCAATATTACGCTGCCGGTGATTTACAGTCTGGAGGACACGCGCCTGCGTGCGCCGCTGTTGGAAGAATTGGCCTCTATCCGCGCAGAGCAAGCCGGTGTTGGCCGTGCCATTGATCTGATCCTGTCCGGAGACGGAATTACCCGTGCAGAAGCGCTGGCTTCACGCTACATCGACAAAGCTCTGGCGGCGCTGGACCAGCTTCCGACTAACAAGACCAAACGGAATCTGCGGGATATTGCTTTTTTTGTGACCGGACGTGCTTACTAAGCCTCCTATTCCCCAAAATATTAAACGTTCACAGATGGCAGGGTTTCTGATAATATCAGAAAATATAACCATAATATAAAAGCTGGGACTTGTCTCAAACCGGTTATTTATTGGACTAAGCGAAAATGGAGAGTGACTCTATGGAAAAAACGTATCTGATGATCAAGCCCGATGGCGTACAGCGCGGATTGATCGGGCGTATTGTTGCCCGCCTGGAGGATAAGGGATTCAAGCTGATTGCCGCGAAGCTGATTACCGTTACGGAAGAGCAAGCCAAAAAGCATTACGCAGAACATGAAGGCAAAGATTTTTTCCCTGGACTGGTCAGCTTTATCACTTCCGGTCCTGTATTCGCTATGGTATGGGAAGGCGATGATGTAGTCGCGTTGTCCCGTCTGATGATCGGCAAAACGAAAGTTGGCGAAGCATTGCCGGGCACGATCCGCGGTGATTTTGCCAGCCATACTCCGCTTAACCTGATCCACGGATCGGATTCGCCGGAAAGTGCAGAGCGCGAAATAGCTAATTTCTTTGCTCCTGAAGAACTGGCAGACTACAGCAAAGACATCGCAGTCTGGATGTAATTCCAGGCAGGAGGCAGGGATTATAATGGCTGATCATGAAGAGAATTCAACAGCACCAGACCCGGATTACACCGGGTTTATTCATAATGTTAAGCAGAGCACCGGAATTGATCTGGCCCAATACAAGGAAGCACAGATGAAGCGCCGTCTGACGACGCTCCGGACAAAGAACGGGTATCATACTTTTGCTGAATTTTTTGCTGCAATGATGAAGGATAAATCTTTATTCTATGAGTTTCTGGACCGGATGACGATCAACGTCTCTGAATTCTGGCGCAACCCGAACCGCTGGGAAGTACTGCGGGATGTTATACTGCCGGAACTGCAGCGCTCAGGCCGCAGGATGAAATTGTGGAGCGCTGCCTGCTCAACCGGAGAAGAGCCATATACGCTGGCTATGATCCTGGCTGACAAAAACATCCTGTCACAGACCGGCATCCTGGCTACCGATATTGATGACGGGGCACTGGCGAAGGCCAAGCAGGGACTCTATCTGGAACGCTCCTTGAAAGATGTGCCAAAGGATGTGGCCAACCGTTACTTTACACCGGAGGGCCCTGTTTTCAAGGTTAGTGAATCGCTGAAGAAGAATATTGATTTCCGTAAGCAAAATCTGCTGCTCGACAAATTCGATGAAGGGTTTGACCTGATCATCTGCCGCAATGTAATGATCTATTTCACAGAGGAAGCGAAGAACAAGCTCTATCATAAGTTCTCGGCGAGTCTGCGTCCGGGCGGTTATCTGTTTGTAGGCAGCACGGAACAGATTTTCACTCCTGCACAATACGGATTTGAATCAACGGAAACATTCTTCTACCGGAAAAAGTAGGTATACTTTCGCAATCTTTCAGTGATACTGAATAGCAGGTACTTTACGCCATGCGAAAGGTCGTTAATCCAGATGGACAAAAGTAAGGTCATTGCCGCATACAGACGCGGGTTTCTGACCGTCCGTGAATGCGGGCAAATTCTTGGTGTCGAAGAGCTGCAGCTGCAAAGCCTGCTTAAGCTTGAGGAGAGCAAGCAGACTGTTCCTCCTGCACAGCGAAAGATCGGAAGCTGATTCAGGGCTCTGAACCGGGACGTTTAGCAGCGCCGCCTTTGCTCGAAAGAGTAAGGCGGCGCTGTTCTTATATGGGCACAAATCTGCTTTTTGCTCATGATCCCTTTCTTGTCAAAGCGGGAAGGCTATACTATAATGAGGCAAGAGTTTTAATATTTTAGCGGTTTACAGTTTAAAAGTGTGAAAGGGGAACGCAGCATGAGTTTACGCTATTTAACAGCGGGGGAAACGCACGGCCCCCAGCTTACAGCAATTATTGAGGGACTGCCCAGCAATTTGACACTTAACTTCGAAGAGCTTAATTTTCAGCTGCTGCGCCGGCAGAAGGGCTACGGCCGCGGACGCCGGATGCAGATCGAGAAGGATACCGCTCAGATCGTCGGCGGGGTGCGCCATGGCTATACCACAGGTGCTCCGGTAGCTTTGGTAGTAGAGAACAAAGACTGGACGCACTGGAAGAATATTATGAATATTGAGCCGATCCCCGGCAGTGATGAAGAGAAGCGGCGGGTCAACCGGCCGCGTCCCGGACATGCCGACTTAAACGGCGGATTGAAATATAACCATACCGATCTGCGGAATGTACTGGAGCGCTCCAGTGCACGTGAAACAGCCGCAAGAGTGGCGGTAGGCGCTGTTGCCCGCCAGCTGCTGGCAGAGTTCGGCGTCAAGATTGCCGGACAGGTGATCCGGATCGGTGAGATTGAAGCGCCTGCAAATAATTTGCCTATCGACGAATTAATTGCCCGGACGGAAGAATCCTCCGTACGAGTCGTGGATAAAGAGACGGAACAAAAGATGGAGGCATACATAGACAAGATCAAGGAGGAAGGCGACTCTATCGGCGGAATTGTGGAATGCATCGTTGAAGGATTGCCTGTCGGACTCGGAAGCTATGTTCAGTACGACCGTAAGCTTGATGCAGCCATTGCCGGAGCCGTCATGTCTATCAATGCGTTCAAAGGTGTGGAGATCGGTATCGGCTTCGAAGCCGGGATACTCCGCGGTTCACAGGTCCATGACGAGATTATGTATGAAGCCTCCCGGGGATATTACCGGGCAAGCAACAGGCTCGGCGGCTTTGAAGGCGGCATGACGAACGGAATGCCAGTCGTAGTCCGCGGTGTCATGAAGCCGATCCCTACCCTGTACAAACCGCTGCAAAGTGTGGATATCGATACCAAGGAGCCTTTCACTGCACAGGTGGAACGCTCGGATGCCTGCGCTGTTCCGGCAGCTTGTGTAGTACTGGAGAACGTGGTTGCCTGGGAGATTGCCAAAGCATTCCTGGAGAAGTTCGGCGGCGATTCGCTTGAGGAGATTAGAGCGAACTACAATAATTACCTGGCGCAGCTGGAGAGCTACTGATTATGCGCAGTATTACTGTAGATTTAGGCGAGCGCTCTTATCCCATTCATATCGGCAGCGGATTGCTGCGCAAGATCGGGGAACGCTGCCGGGATGCCGGCATTCCGCTCCGCAGTCCGCTGCTAGTGGTCAGTGACAGCGAAGTAGCCCCGCGCTATCTGGCTGTAGTTGAAGCTTCACTGCAAGAACAAGGCTATTCGGTCGTAAATCATGTTATTCCTGCCGGTGAAGCCTCCAAATCACTGGCTGTATACGAGGAAGTGATTACAACTGCGATTCAAGCGGGTCTGGACCGCAGTTCAGCGGTGCTGGCGCTTGGAGGCGGTGTAGTAGGAGATCTGGCGGGTTTCGTTGCCGCCTCCTACATGCGGGGGATAGGGTTCGTCCAGATCCCAACTACGATCCTTGCCCATGATAGCAGTGTAGGCGGTAAAGTAGCCGTCAATCATCCGCTGGCGAAGAATATGGTCGGTGCCTTCTACCAGCCCTTGATGGTGCTGTATGATCTCGATACCCTGAGCACACTGCCGCCGCGCCAAGTCTCATCCGGCCTGGCTGAAGTGGTGAAGCACGGTCTGATTCTGGACCGTGAATTTGCGTACTGGTGCCGTGAGCATGCAGAGGACCTGCTCGCCCTGGATGCAGAGGCGCTGGGCTATGCCCTGGAGCGCGGATGCGCCATCAAGGCTGTAGTCGTCGGCAATGATGAACGTGAACAGGGCCAGCGGGCGATATTGAACCTGGGACATACGATCGGACATGCCATCGAAGCGGTAGGCGGTTACGGTGTATTCCTGCACGGTGAGGCGATTGCCATCGGGATGGCCGGTTCGGCACTCTTGGCCGCCAAGCTGGGCCGCGATCAGGGAATTTATGAGGACACCGTTTCTATGCTGTCCGCGTTATCGCTGCCGGTGAGTCTGCCTGCAGAGTTCAGCGAGGATGAGCTGATGGATGCCATGATGCATGACAAGAAATTCAAGGAAGGCAAGATGACCTTTATCGTGCCGGATTCTATCGGTGCTGTCAGCATCGTAAATGATGTGCAGCAGAGTGATGTGCGTGAGGTTATCGCACAGCTTAAGAAGGAGGGAAGCCCATGGTGAACCGGGGGATACGCGGTGCAACTACCGTAACCAAAAACGAGGAAAATGAGATTTTGCGCGAAACCGTTGTGCTGCTGCGGGAAATTGTCGAGCGCAATGATGTTATTGCCGAAGATATCTGCAGTGTATGGATTACGGTGACAGGTGATCTGGATGCTACGTTCCCGGCTCGGGCCATCCGTGAAATTGAAGGCTGGGATTTGGTGCCTCTGATGTGCTCCGTTGAGATTCCGGTCAAAGGCGGTCTGCCGATGTGCATCCGGCTGATGGTACAGGTCAACACGGATAAGTCTCAGCGGGATATCCGCCATGTCTATTTGAATGAGGCGCAGAGGCTTCGTCCGGATCTCTCACAGAGCAAGTAATTTATTATCGGGTCCGGGTTGTCAATGAACACCGTCATCATGTATAGTGTAATTAGCCGAGTAAAGCCCGAGTTGAGTTTAGACTAGTTGAGTATAGCTGAGACGAGTGCAGGATGTTAAATCTGAGGCATTCCATTGAATTGCAGATGTCTTTTTGGATAGGATTAACGGTTTATTTACGCTACCCGTATATCCTTAATCAGACAGTTTATGCATCGTTTGGAATGATTCCCGGTCCTGAGCGCTTTTTCATGTACTTACCTACAACAACCTCTACTTCGGTAGAGGTTTTTCTGTATTTCGGATAATATACTCGTACATTCCAAGGAGGTATCCCAAAATGACTAATCCTAGTGTTGAAGAAGTGGTATCACTGTCGCGGGAATATAACCTGATTCCGGTAGTGAAGCGGCTGCTTGCGGATATGGAGACTCCGATCCGGCTGTTTCAGCGGTTTGCCGGTGAATCCCACGCGTTTTTGCTGGAAAGCGTAGAAGGCGGCATTCAATGGGCCCGGTATTCTTTTATCGGCAGTGATCCGTTTCTGCTGATATCCGGGAAAAAGAATGTCATCCACGTGAAGGTCGGCGGGGAGCAGAAGCGGCTGACAGGCAAACCGATCGAGGAGCTAAAAGCACTGCTCCGCTCCTACCGCAGTCCAAAGCTGGACGGGATGCCTCCGTTTACCGGCGGTGCGATCGGATTCTTCGGATATGATCTGCTGCAATATTATGAGAAGCTCTCGCCGCATGCGGTAGATGATCTCGGCACGGATGATATACGCTTCATGTTCTGCGACCGGATCATTGTCTTCGATCATGTGAAACAGCAGATCCTGCTCGTAGGCAATCTGCACATCAAAGACGGGGATACAGACTCCGACATCCGCGCAGCCTATGAGGCTTTGAACCGCGAGCTGGAGGACTTCGCCGAGGAGCTACAGAAGGAAGGGCCGAAGGAGAATGTTAACCGCCGCAGCATCCCCCAGGATATCGAGCTGGGTGAGATTCATTCCAACCTTACTAAGGAACAGTACATTTCCAATGTGGAGCAGGCCAAGGAATATATCCGGGCCGGAGATATTTTTCAGGTGGTGCTGTCGCAGCGCCTGCATATTGAGACGGAAGTATCTCCGCTGCATGTCTACCGGATGCTGCGTACGCTGAATCCTTCGCCGTATATGTATTATCTTAAAATGGATGAAGAGATCATCGTCGGCACCTCTCCGGAATCGCTGGTGAAGGTGGACGGTGGCCGCGTGGCCACCCGCCCGATCGCCGGAACCAGACCGCGGGGGGCGAATGAGGCAGAAGACCGGGCCCTCGCGGCTGAACTTCTGGAGGATGAAAAAGAGCGGGCGGAGCATCTGATGCTGGTTGACCTCGGCCGCAACGATCTGGGCAGGGTCTCCAAGTTCGGCTCGGTGAAATGCGACTCCTTTATGGAAATCGAGAAGTACTCACATGTCATGCACATGGTTTCAAATGTGTCGGGGACCTTGGACGACAATAAGGATTTCTTCGATGCCTTCCTGTCTTGTCTGCCGGCCGGTACCGTCTCAGGCGCACCGAAGCTGCGGGCGATGGAGATCATTTCCGAGCTGGAGCGTGAAGCCAGAGGCGCCTACGCCGGAGCTATCGGGTATCTCGGGTTCTCCGGGAATATGGATTCCTGTATCACCATCCGCACCATCATTTTCCGTAAAGGCCGGGCCTATGTGCAGGCTGGAGCAGGGATTGTATGGGACTCGGTGCCGGAGAAGGAATATGAAGAGACCCTTAACAAAGCAAAGGGCATGCTCAAAGCCATCCGGATGGCGGAAGCCATGTTTCCGGTAGAGATCAAAGAAAAACAGGTAATCAATCAGGATTACATGTACGAATATACGCCTTAATCAGAGAACAGGACAGAAGAGCTGAGCAGAGAATGCTCCATAAAACTCAGCTGATGCTTCCGGAGAGAGTTTTGTCCGAAGCAGTTCAGTGAAGTTATCCTAACAAAACTTTTAGGAGGAAAAAGACTATGGATGCAAGTCAAATGATACAATCAGGAATTGCCGGGCTGATCGAGGGCAAAGATCTTAGCCGGACCCAGGCCCGTGAGATTATGGGGACCATTATGGAAGGAGTGGCGTCCCCAGCGCAAATCGGTGCGCTGTTGACCGCACTGCGGATCAAAGGGGAGACCGTCGAGGAAATCACCGGCTTCGCGGAAGCGATGCGCGGATTCGGGACACCGGTGCTCACAGAGCGCACCCGTCTGCTGGATACCTGCGGTACCGGAGGTTCAGGCATTCATAAATTCAATATTTCGACCGCCTCGGCCATTATTTCTTCAGCGGCTTCCGTGCGCGTGGCTAAGCACGGCAACCGTTCCGCCTCCGGCAGAGCCGGCAGTGCGGATGTGCTGGAAGCTCTGGGCGTCAACATTCATTTGAACGCAGATCAGGCCCGGCAATGCCTGGATCATATCGGCATCTGCTTCCTCTTTGCCCAGATCTATCATCCGTCCATGAAATATGCTGCCGCGCCGCGCCGCGAGCTGGGATTCCGGACAGTGTTCAACATGCTGGGGCCACTAACCAACCCGGCTGGAGCCGACCGCCAGCTTATGGGCATCTACGACCGCGATAAGACAGAAATTGTGGCCAATGTGCTGAAGGAGCTGGGCTCCAAGCGGGCAATGATTGTCAGCAGCCTGGACGGCCTTGACGAAATCAGCATTTCGGCACCTACCCAGGTATCGGAACTGAAAGACGGCATTGTCAAAACCTATGAAATTACCCCTGAGGCCCTGGGCCTGCAGCGGCATCCGCTGGAGGATGTGCTGGGCGGTGATGCTGCTGAGAACGCTGCAATCATCACTGCAGTGCTGGAGGGAGCCTTAACCCCATACCGTGATATCGTACTGGCTAATGCCGGTGCCTGCATCTATGTTGCCGGATTGGCGGACAGCTTGAGTGCAGGTGTCCAGGAGGCGCGCCGTATGATCGATTCCGGCAGTGCGCTGCTTAAGCTGGAACAGCTAAAAGCCATGACGAAGGAGCTTGATTATGTATCTTGATAAAATTGTCGCTACCAAAATCAAAGAGGTCGAAGCTTTAAGCAAAACCTTTTCCTTGAAGGAAGCAGAAGAGACAATCGCCGGGCTTCCGGCTACAAAGGGTTTCCGGGAGGCGCTTGTAAGCAGGAGGAACCGGGAGATCGGACTTATCGCAGAGGTGAAGAAGGCTTCACCTTCCAAAGGGCTGATCCGTGCGGACTTTGATCCGGTGTCCATTGCACAGGGGTATGAAGCAGGCGGAGCCGACTGCTTGTCGGTGCTAACGGATAAAGACTATTTTCAAGGCAGCGGTTTGTATTTGCAGCAGGTTAGGGCAGCGGTAAACCTTCCTTTACTGCGCAAGGATTTCATTATCGACGAGCGTCAGATTTATGAGGCCCGTATATTGGGGGCGGATGCTGTCCTGCTGATCGCGGCTATTCTAACTGCCGGGCAGTTAGCTGCTTTTACAGATTTATCTGCTTCACTTGGCCTGGATGTACTGATCGAGGTCCATGACCGCAGCGAACTGGAGCTTGTAGCCGGCACAGGGAAAATAGAGCAGCCCCACGTGCTGCTAGGTATCAATAACCGCAATCTGCGCACGTTTGAGACGAGACTGGAAACGACAGCAGAGCTGGCGGCACTGGTGCCGGATGGAGTTCCGGTCATCAGCGAGAGCGGGATTGCCGGACCGGATGATATCAAATATTTGCGCCAGACCGGTACCACAGGTGTACTGGTGGGAGAATATCTGATGAGGCAGCAGAACGTCGAAGAGGCGGTGAATAAACTGCTCGGACCAGTATCCGCCGGAAAGGACCGTGCTTTTCATGGCTGATACACTAGTAAAAATCTGTGGACTTCAGGACGTTGAAGTGCTAAAATCTATGAAGCGATTACCGCTTGATTATATTGGATTTGTGTTTGCACCCAGCCGGCGCAGGGTAACACCTGTACAGGCAGCGGAGCTCGTTGCTGAGCTGTCGGCATGGGAGGCCGGGAAGTCTCCAGGTGCAGCAGGGGTATTCGTCAACCCCGGCCTGGAAGAGCTGAAGGAGTTGCTTACGACTGTGCAGCTGGATGTGATCCAGCTGCATGGACAGGAGAGCGCAGCGTTCTGCCGGGAGGTCAAGCTTACTTTTCCGCAGGTTAAGGTCTGGAAGGCCATCTCCGTGGCAGGCAAGGGTCAGGCTGGCGATCCCGATGGGCCCGGCACTGTGGCAAGCTACGCCGGCTCTGTTGATGCATTGCTGCTTGACACTTATGATCCGCAGGGAAGCGGAGGCTCGGGGCGCACCTTTGACTGGGGGCAGATTCCGGTCATTCAAGCTGCTGCGGAAGCGCATGGACTGCCTTTATTTGTAGCAGGTGGGCTTCATCCGGACAATGTGAGTGAACTGCTGGAGGTCTACAGACCTGATGGCGTAGATGTCTCCAGCGGCGTGGAAAGTGGCGGGATCAAGGATCTCAATAAAATGACTTTTTTCGTGGAAAGGGTGAAGCAATCATGATACAAGTACCGGACAAGTACGGACGTTTTGGTTCTTTCGGAGGCCGCTTCGTTCCTGAAACCTTAATGAATGCACTGATTGAGCTGGAGGAAGCCTATGCGAAATATTCGGCAGAACCGGCTTTTCAGGAAGAAATAGATTATTTACTGAAACAGTATTCCGGACGTGAAACCCCGCTGTATTATGCTGAGCGGCTCAGCAAGCAGCTTGGGGAGGCCAAGATTTATCTGAAGCGTGAGGACCTTAATCATACCGGAGCACACAAGATCAACAACGCTATTGGGCAGGGGATCTTAGCTAAAAGAATGGGCAAAACCAAGGTTATCGCCGAGACAGGCGCCGGCCAGCACGGGGTGGCTACAGCAACGGTGGCAGCACTGCTGGGTATGGAATGCAAAGTGTTCATGGGTGAAGAGGATACACGCCGCCAGGCGCTTAACGTCTTCCGCATGAAGCTGCTTGGCGCCGAGGTGATTCCGGTGACGTCCGGTTCCCGGACCCTTAAGGATGCAGGTAACGAAGCACTCCGCTACTGGGTCAGCAATGTGGAAGATACCTTTTATATCTTGGGTTCAGCAGTTGGTCCTCACCCGTACCCGATGATGGTCCGCAATTTCCAGCGGATTATTGGTGATGAGACCCGCCGCCAGATCCTGGAGGCCGAAGGCCGTCTGCCGGATCTTCTGGTGGCGGCAGTCGGCGGCGGCAGCAATGCCATCGGCATGTTCTATCCTTTTATGGAGGATGAGCAGGTGGGCATGATCGGCGTAGAAGCAGCCGGGAAGGGAATTGATACCCTGTTTCATGCAGCAACAATGAGCAAGGGCAGCCAGGGTGTATTCCAAGGGTCTTTAAGCTATCTGCTGCAGGATGAATACGGTCAGGTTACAGAGGCTCACTCCATTTCCGCCGGTCTGGACTATCCGGGAGTCGGACCGGAGCATTCCTATCTCAAAGATATTGAACGTGCCAAGTATGTTCCTATTACCGACGCAGAAGCTCTGGATGCGCTTAAGCTGCTGTGTGTCACCGAGGGAATCATTCCAGCGCTGGAATCGGCTCATGCCATAGCGCATGTAGCGAAGATTGCTCCAGATCTTACTAAGGATGACGTTGTCGTCATCTGCCTCTCGGGACGCGGAGACAAAGATGTGGAATCGATCATGGCTTATACGGAAGGGGCGGATAAGTGATGACAACAGAAACGACGAACCGGATGGATGTGACCTTCCGGAAGCTTAAAGCCGAAGGAAAAGCAGCTTTGATTCCTTTTCTTACGGTAGGGGATCCCGATCTGGACACTACGCTCGATATTATTGCCGAATTGGAAGCGGCTGGTGCAGATATTCTGGAGCTCGGGGTTCCTTATTCCGATCCGCTGGCCGACGGACCTGTTATCCAGCGGGCTTCGTCCAGAGCGCTGCGCGGCAATATTCATCTGCGCACCTGTATGGAGACTGCACTCAAAGCCCGCCAGGCGGGCAGTAAGCTGCCGTTTATTCTGTTCACTTATTATAATCCGGTAATGCAAATGGGATTGGATACGTTTTTTGCCGAGCTGGATACTCATGAGATCAGCGGACTGATTATCCCCGATCTGCCGGTGGAAGAGTCGGAGGAGATGCGTAAGCGCAGCCGTGAAGCTGGAGTGAACCTCATTCCGCTGGTTGCACCGACCTCCAGCGAGCGGATTGAGCGGATTGTTTCAGGAGCCAGCGGCTTTGTTTATTGCGTTTCTTCACTGGGTGTAACGGGAGAAAGATCTTCTTTTCATACCGGTGTCGATGATTTCATTGCTTCTGTACGCCGGGCGACAGACCTTCCGGTAGCGGTAGGCTTCGGGATTTCCACCAGTGAGCAGGTCGCGCGCTTTGCTCAGATTTGCGACGGTGTTGTCGTGGGCAGCGCTATAGTCCGTAAGGTGGAGGATGTTATTCCGCTGCTGGATAATCCAGCCACACGAAGTGAAGGGCTGTTGCAAATTCGTGAATTTGTGGCACAATTAAAGCCATAATGGTCTGACAGACCTTAAATAAGCTGTAATTATCACTGGAGAGCGAGGACCACAGATGAATCCGAAACCGAATATTGTTAACCTCCCTGTCTATAAGCCGGGAAAACCAATAGAAGAGGTAAAAAAAGAGCTTGGCTTAGACGAGGTTATTAAGCTGGCTTCTAACGAGAATCCTTATGGAGCGTCACCAAGTGCTAAGGCAGCAATCATCGCAGATCTGGACAATCTGTTTCTGTACCCTGATGGATCCGCTGCTGATTTGACGGCTGCGCTGGCCAACCATCTTGGTGTGCAGAGTGACAATATCATTTTCGGCTGCGGCTCAGATGAGATTATCGCCCTGATTGCCCGGGCCTTTTTCCTCCCGGGGGATGAGACGATTATGGCAGATCAGACCTTTTCCGTATATAAAAGCAATGCGGATATCGAAAGCGCCGTTACCATTGAGGTGCCGCTTGTAGACGGAACGCATGATCTTGACGGTATGCTGGCCCGGGTTACCGAACGGACCAAGGTCATCTGGATTTGCAATCCCAATAACCCGACCGGAACGATTGTGCCGGAAGAGGCGCTGGTGAAGTTCCTGAATGCGGTGCCTGCCAGTGTATTGGTTGTGCTGGATGAGGCTTATTTTGAATATGTGACTGACCCGTCCTATTCGGATGGAATCAAGCTGCTGGGTCAATACCCGAACCTGGTTGTGCTGCGGACCTTCTCCAAAATTTATGGTCTGGCTGCGCTTCGGATCGGTTATGGGGTAGCCAGCCCGCAAATTATTAACCTAATCAACAAGGTACGGGAACCGTTCAATACCTCCCGTCTGGCCCAGGCGGGTGCGCTGGCTGCTCTGGCCGATCAGGCTTATGTGGAAGAGTGCCGCCGCCTCAACAGTGAAGGCATTGTACAGCTCGAGGGAGAATTCAAGCGTCTGGGTCTCAAATCCTTCCCTGCGCACGGTAATTTCATCATGGTGGATGTGCGTAAGCCGGCTACCGAAGTCTTTGATGCCTTGCTGCGCCTCGGGATTATCGTGAGAGCCGGACACCGGTTATACCCGACTTGCATCCGCGTTACCGTAGGCTCGGCCGAGCAGAATAAGTCATTTATTGCTGCTCTGGAACAGACGCTCAAGGAGCAGGAAGTAAGGGCGTAAGAGGGAAACGTACAAGACGATACCATAGAAGGCAGGTAGTACAAAGATATGACGACAAAAATAGCAATCTTCGGTGTCGGTCTGATTGGAGGCTCACTGGCCCTTTGCTTCAAAGGCAAGCCGGGCCTGACCGTCGTCGGCCATGCCCACCGCCCTGAATCCGCGATTAAATATGTCAGCAGAGGCGTAGTCGATCAGGCTACCCTTTCTGTTGAGGAAGCAGCGCTGGATGCCGATTACATCTTTCTGTGTGTGCCAGTGGGTATGCTTGAGAATTACCTGCAGCAGTTAAGCAAGCTTCCGCTCAAGCCGGGCTGCATCATCACAGATGTCGGCAGCACCAAAGCCAGTATCGCAGCATGTGCGGTTTCGCTGGATATTCCCGGTGTCCATTTCATTGGCGGACATCCAATGGCTGGTTCGGAACGCTCAGGGGTAGAAGCCGCCTCATCTCTGCTGTTCGAGAATGCCTATTATGTGCTGACCCCTCCGCCAGGAGTACCGGAGGAGGCTTACCAGGCACTTCAAACATTGCTCCTACATACGAAAGCACAGATTGTCAGACTTGATCCGGAGCGCCATGATGAAATTGTCGGGGCGATCAGCCATTTGCCGCATATTATTGCAGTTGCGCTTGTGAATCAGATTCACGCGTATGATTCTGAGGATTCACTGTACAGCACCCTGGCTGCCGGCGGTTTCCGTGACATTACCCGGATTGCATCCAGCGATCCGATCATCTGGCGCGATATTTTACTGAATAACCGCTCGGTGATGCTGCGTCTGTTGAAGGACTGGAATGAAGAGGTATCATCTTTTATTCAATTGCTTGAGGATTCGGACGGAGACGGGATAGAGGAAGCCTTCCATGAAGCGAACGGTTTCCGCAGCCAATTGCCGGAACGGCGCAAAGGGATGATTACTCCGCTGTTCGATCTTCATATTGACGTTCCCGATCATCCGGGGATCATCGGCCGTATCGCAACCGAGCTGGGGGGATCAGGGCATCAACCTCAGTAATGTGCAGATCATTGAGAGCCGTGAGGATGTTCCAGGCATTATGCGGCTGTCCTTCCGCCAGGAGAACGATATGGAGCGTGCAAAAATTCTGCTGCAGCATAACGACTACACAGTGTACGTATAGGAGCCGGACACAACCGGCCCTCCAACACCATGTAATAGACCAGATATACAAATTTGTGCGGACAGCGTGTGCCGATCTTTTGCGGTGCGCGCTGTTTTTGTTATAGCGGAGTACCAAAATGAGAACACAACAGACTTCCCGAAAAAAGTATATACTTGTTGCAGAACACAGGATTACAATGGGCGCCTTGCAGAAAGGCCTTCAAACCAAGAAGCGGGGGCAGGTCAATTGGGCGTTCTGGCTAATATCAATCAATCGTTCGATGAAATCGAAGAACAACTAAAATATTTTATTCATAATAATTCCTCAATTGAACATGTAGAAATGCCGATAGAGTATGTAAGCTCAGGAACTTATGCCTGGGTAAGATTAAAACAGAATGAATTGTATATGCAAAACAGTATCCTTTCAGCTTACTTAAACCTAATAACGATATGTGATTTAATCTTAAGAAATGTTAAAAGTCCGCATATCAAGGAATTTGCCAAGAGTACCGAGCTGGTGTTGAGTTATATTGGCCAAAATACGCTGCTGTTCTTTGAATCTCTGGAGAAGGTTTTTGCGGATATCAAAGAAGAACTGGATGTTCAGCGGGTAATCATTGCACAGCCATATCAATAACCTGCCGGGTAATTAATCAAACCCAAAAAAAAGAACCGCTTACAAAGTAAGCGGCTACAATTCACAATCGCTTGGAATCGTACAGTGTTTGGATAGGAGTGGAGAGAAACCATACTGTACTTTTATTATATGTATACGTTTACATTTTGTCAACAGTTTCTCAAAACTTATTTTTCCAACTCTGTAGCTTGTGAAACCTATTAAGGTTTCATTCAGTTCTTTTGCCTTAGTGCCGCAACACCTAGCGAGGAGATTTGCGTAATTGCACCGGCTGATCGTCTGGACGCATACTACTTTACAACTATTTACATTGTTCAGGTTAAGTGCTAATAATAGAGCCAGGATCGTTCATGCCATCTTTGCTAACGTTTGCAATGACCATAATTGGTGATTCCATTCTATTGTCTTTTGTGCAAACGTTTGCAATGGATCCGCTGGGGGAAATACACCTTAAATCCAGCATATGTAATGCTGCTCTCCTAACTCTCTTGTGTGCACCGCAGCTTTATACCCTCCAAAAAACCACACTTAATTGTTTCAATCCGGAGATCGCATAGTTGTTTAATCTTAGAAGCAGCAGAAACGAGGGGATTTTAAAAAAATATATTGTAAGCGGATACATATCTAGCTGTGAAAATACAGCCAGATGTCTTGAATTTGTTTTATAACCCATTCAACGGGCTGTAAATAATTATTTATCGAGGAGAGTGTGAAATGAAGAGAAGGGCAAGATCATTGTGGAGTATTATCTTATTTACCGCTTTACTGCTGCAGACGCTGGGGATTACAGCGCTACCCCAGCAAAATGCAGTGGCTGCAGACACTGGTGTCCAAGCAACTGCAGCAGCCGAATACGGACTGCCTGCAAAGACGGCAGACGGGGTCATTTTTCATGCATGGAATTGGTCATTTGACAATATTACCAAGAATCTGCCCGCGATCGCGGCAGCCGGCTTCAAATCGATTCAGACTTCTCCTATCCAGCCCAATAAAGAAGCGTTAACAGAAGGAAGCAAATGGTGGATTCTGTACCAGCCGACCTACTTCACAATAGGGAATACACAGCTTGGAACGAGAGCACAATTCAAAGCACTTTGCGACGAAGCGGATAAATACGGCATCAGCATCATAGTGGATGTAGTCGCTAATCATACAGGCAACGCGGGCGGCGGCAGTGACACGTACAAGCCTGCTGGGAGCGTCGATCCGGTGCTGCGCAATAACTCCTCTTTCTGGCATGAGGCCAGAGGTGTAGATAACTGGAACGACCGCTGGCAGGTTACGCAATGGGGCATTGGTTTGCCTGACCTGAATACCTCCAATCAGGAGCTACAGAACATCATCATCAATTTCCTGAACGATGCCATCTCACTCGGAGCCGACGGTTTTCGGTTCGATGCCGCCAAGCATATTGAACTTCCGGATGATGTGAATGGTGCAGGATCGAACTTCTGGACCCGTGTCCTGGGTTCCCTGAATAACAGAAGCAATCTTTACATTTACGGGGAAGTGCTGCAGGGTGGTGCCGACCGTTTCGCGGATTACGCCAATTACCTCAATCTCGCAGCCCCGACATATGGGCATAACGTAAGAAGTGCGGTAGGTTTTGGCAGCACAATTAATGTGAATTCCGCCACCTCGTACGATGCCAGTAATGTCAGCCCTTCCAAGCTGGTAACCTGGGTCGAATCCCATGACACCTTTGCCAACGACAGCAAAGAAACGACAGCCATGAATGACTGGCAGATAAAAATGGGCTGGTCGATCATCGCATCCCGGGCGCAGACCACCTCTCTGTTTTTTGACAGACCTGCGGGAAGCGGCACACTCGGCCAAGCCGGCAGCACGCTCTGGCAGGATGCGGATATTGCTGCAGTCAATAAGTTTCACAATGCGATGGCCGGGCAAGGTGAATATTTAAGAACACAAGGCAATCAAATTATGCTTGTTGAACGAGGTACTCAAGGGATGACGATCATCAATCTCGGCGGCGATGCCTACATCAATTCTACCACCAATCTGGCCAATGGCACTTATGTAAATAAAGCGAGCGCAGGCGGCACGTTCACCGTAACGGGCGGCAAAATACCGGCAACTTGGGCGGAGGCAAGATTGCAGTTCTCTATGAAGCCTCAACCCTGTTCCAACCGTTGCAATTGATGCTGTAGAAGGCTCTTTTTATACTGATTCCCTGGCAGTCAAAGTGACTTTGAACGGCGTAGACAGCGCAGCTTATACGGTGAACAATGGGACTTCGGTTGCCTTAAGTTCAGGCGATACCGTGACCTTAGGCGCGGGTGCAGCATTCGGCACGTCCTTTGTGCTGAAAATAACGGCAACCAATACGGCAGGCCAGACGGTTAAGACGTATACGTTCGTAAAAGAAAATCCTAATGCGGCAATAACTGTGCACTATTACAAGCCTGCCAGCTGGGGCACGCCGAATATCTATTACTATGATGATACTGTGACTCCGACAAAAGTGGGTGCAGCCTGGCCTGGGATTGTGATGACTAACAGTGGGAACGGCTGGTATTCATATTCGATTGCGGCTTGGCAGCAAGCCAAGGTAATCTTTAACTCCGGCAGTAGCCAGATTCCGGCTGCACAGCAGGCGGGCTACACGGTAACAGGCGAGAAATGGATCAAGGATGGAGTCATTTCTGCCCAAAATCCGGATGTAACGGCCCCGACGATTACAATTGATCAGGCGGAAGGGGCCTTTAACGGAGAAAGCCTGGAAGTTACGGTCACCTATAAAGACGCCGATTCGGCAAGCTATACACTGAACGGCAGCGCTGCAACCGCGCTTGTCTCCGGGCAGAAGATTACCTTTGGGGCGGGCGACGCTGCTGGAACGTCATATACCCTTGTCGTCACTGCTGTAAATGCGAATAAGACGACAACTAAGACGTACACCTTCACCAAAACATTGACCAAAAGCATCACGGTTCATTACTACAAGCCAACAGCCTGGGGCACACCGAATATCTATTACTACGATGAGACGGTTACACCAACCAAGACGGGAGGAGCATGGCCGGGCACAGTGATGACAAATGAAGGCAACGGATGGTATTCCTACACGATTAGCGGGTGGGACAAGGCCTATGTGATCTTCAACAGCAATGGCCAGCAGATTCCTGCAGCGCAGCAGCCAGGCTATCTGGTCACCCAGAACTCCTGGATTAAAGACGGCGTGATCACAGCTCAAGAGACTGTCAGCGCTATTGTTGCCGTAACCTTCACAATCAAGAATGCAACGACGGTTCAAGGTCAAAATTTTTCATCTCGTCGGCAATACGAGTGAACCTGGCAGCTGGGACACGGCAAAAGCGGTCGGACCGGCCACGAACCCGAAGTATCCGGATTGGAACCTTGTAGTCAACCTGCCTGCAGGCACGGCTATTCAGTTCAAGGCGATCAAAAAGGATGCGAACAACAATGTAGCCTGGGAAAGCGGGAGTAACCGTTTCTATACAGTTTCCTCTGCCTCTCCGGCAGTCGAATTCAACTTCAATAATTAGGCCCGTGCAAAGCTAGACTCATTCAAAAAAGCCGGCAGAAACGCTGAATCAACTGCGTTTCTGCTGTTTTTTTGTGCACAGGCGCTTGATGATGTGATCTTTCATTTTTCGACTTGGCATGTCCAGGTATAAGTCTATTAATGTCATCCTGTTAGAATGTATGCTATACTAGGTTAAGTATGTTTATAGATTTCTTCCTGGTATTTCCATCGCGAGATTGCCGGAGGCTCTGAAATCTGTAAAGATGCATTTTCTGCCTGTATTTAAGTGCAGCATATCTTTTTTCAAAGGACCCGGAATATACATAGGAAGTACTGTCTAATTTATTGCAATTGTTGAGGATTCAACGCAACTTTTTCAAACCTGCCCGGTATAATTAGGTACGGACCGGACGGGATTAATCGTGCTAGGGCGAGGAGGGCCGAACTCACCATGACGGATTCCCAGTTGATCCAGCTAATCAAGCAAGGAAACACAGAACTATATTCGGAACTGATGCGAAGATACCAACGTAAAATACTGGCTTTTGTCTATCATATGCTCAAGAACTCCCATATGGAGCTGATTGCCGAAGATCTTTGCTCGGAGACATTTTACAAAGCATTCCGGAGCCTGCATTCCTTTCGCGAGGTAGATGCTTCATTCTCGACATGGCTGTACACGATCGCCCGCAACACAGTGCTCAGCGAGCTCCGCAAGAACCGTGCAGGCAATGTCTCTCTCGAAGAGAGCGGGTACACGCCGGTTGCACCGGCTGAAGTAGCTCCTGAACAGGCTGCACTGCGTAAGGAACGGATGAATCTGGTCCGCGAAGCTATCAATAATCTTCCGGAGAAACAGCGCTCGGCGCTGATTCTGCGTGAATACGATCAAATGGATTATCAGGAAATTGCCATCATTTTGGATCAGAGTGTCAGCTCCGTGAAATCATTGTTGTTCCGTGCAAGGAGCAGTGTGAAGCTCCAACTCGAATCCTATTTTTATGAGCCTGAAGCAGAAGAGCAGGCTGAGAGGGTGTAAGGCCAATGAACTGTAGGGAAGCGCAAGATTCCATTCCGCTTTTGTGGGACGCTCCCCCCACTGACCCTAAGCGGATTGAGCTGGAGAGGCATATCGCGGGTTGTTCTTACTGTACTGCTGAATGGGCTTTATGGCAGGAGAGCAGCGAGCTTATGCAAGATACAAGGGTGGAGATCAGCGCCGAACGGGCTGAAGCCATTAATCTCAAGGTTATGGAGCGTATTTATCTGGAAAGCCCTTGGCTGATGCCAGGGGACGGGAAATCTGCAGGCAGTACTGCCGTTTTCCGCAAACGCCTGAGCCTTTGGATTGCCTGCTTTCTGGCAGTGTTTTTATCAAGTTTCCTGTACTTTACGATGTTCAAAACGCCGGATAACACGAGTTCGGCACAGAGCGGCATTATTGATACAGGGGTAGCCGGTCTTACGCTGGAGTGGTCATCTTCCTATCCTGTGTCAGAATCCCAGGGCGGTATTATTGAGCCGCTTGTTGTGAGCATGGGGCCGACACATCCGCAGTATTGGATGGTACTGTCCATGCTGGGCGTGGCGTTGTCTATCTTTTTGCTGACCCGGCTCAACCGTTACCGCAGACAATGATGGAGTCCCTTTACTCAGGTAAAGCGGACTTTTTTGTTGCCGTTAAGCCTGTAATTTATCCGAAACACAGCATTATAGTTCAAAAAGAAGACATTTGTTTTCATTCATGATACATTATTAAGCAAACATATTGGATGGAAAGGGTGATATGCGATGCTGATCGGCTTAATACGCCATGGACTGACGGATTGGAACGCGGAAGGGAAAATACAGGGACAAAGTGACATTCCGCTTAACGACGAGGGACGCAAGCAGGCTGATATGCTGGGTGAGCGGCTGTTGCATGAACCCTACCATTGGGACTACTGTATTACAAGCGGTTTGTCCCGTGCAGAAGAAACAGGGAAGATCATTGCTGCCAAGCTGGCTATTCCGTTACTCGAGCCTGATCAGCGTATACGGGAACGCGCTTATGGACAGGTTGAGGGAATGACCGCCCTGGAGCGCGAAGCGAAATGGGGCAAGGAATGGAATCTGCTGGAGCTTGGGCAGGAAAAAGACGAGCAGCTGCAGCTGCGCGGACTTGCCTTTATGGAGGATCTCTCCACCCGGTACCAAGGCAGCAATGTGCTGGTCATTTCTCACGGAGGTTTCCTGGCCCAGCTGTACACTGCGCTCTATAAAGACAAGTATACGGAGCGGCTCGGCAATTTGTCCTTGACCATTATCGAAAAGAACGAGCAGGAGTGGAAGCCGCTTCTGTATAATTGCACCCGTCATATTTTGCAAAATCAGCGGTGACCCGAATCTTCGGGTTATTTTTTTTGAGAAATAAGGAATAAAAAGGGCTGTATTTCCCATAATGGTAGTAAAACAGTGAGGCGATGAATGATGAATCTGGCGGATATGCTCACTTACGCAGACATTGGTCAGCTTACCGCCATAGCGGGACGCTATCAGTGCGATTGCAAACGGAATTCGAAACATGATTTGATCCAGAGCATTCTCATCACACTTGGAAGCCGGGATTTCATGGAATCCCATATCCGGAGCTGCACACCGGAGGAATTACGGTTCCTGAACACACTGCTGTTTGACGAACGCAGCCATTTCAGTCTTGAAGATTTGCTGGCTGCGGCGAGACAGGCATCCTTCGATGCTCCTGCCGGCATAACAGGGGGATACCGTGAGATGGTCAGCCGGTTCAAAAGCGGCGGCTGGCTGTTCAGCGGAGCCTCACAGCAAAGCAAGTATCTGTTCCAGGTTCCGGAGGATTTAAAGAACCGTTTCCGTGAGCGGATGGGCGAATACATCAAAGAAAAGGTATCCGGCGGCTTTGAGCCGGCAATGTACCGCGGAGAAGGGGATTTACTGGCAGAAGATCTGCTGCTGTTCCTGCGTTATGTGAAGGAGAATAACCCTGAGCTGAATCAGGAGGGGGCTCTCTATAAACGGTATCAGCAGGGGCTGATGAATGCACTTCAAATACCGGAACCGTTGCTCGGTAAAGGGGGCTGGAGATTTGGTTACGGCAGAGCCTGCGAGCATTACCCGCCCAGATTAGCCCTACTGTGTGATTATTCCAGGCACCGCCGCTTTATCGCTGAAGAAGGCCACCGTTTACAGGTAACTTTAGCAGGAGAGGCATTACTGGCCGAAGGAAAATCGGAAAGACTGATGCAGATATTCCTCTTTTGGTTAAAACTTTATAAAGGTGCTGTTCCCAATCTTCCGTCAATCGTATACTGGATTAGTAAGAGTGCCGGTGAGTGGGTGACCGTTTCTTCTCTGGTAGAAGGAATAGGCTGGCTCATTAAACCGTTCTACTATGATGATGCCGCTTCAATCCTGGAACAGCGTATATTACGGATGATGCTGCATTTGGGGATGATCCGGCTGGGTGAGACACCGGTGGGACCGGTAGTCATGATGACCCCATGGGGAATGGAAGCGGCTACTCCGAGGCGGCTGCCTAAGTAAGGGGGAGGACAATGCGGATTGCTTATGGGAAGTACATACCGCGTATTGACGAATCTGTTTACGTGGCAGAAGGTGCAAAGCTGGTAGGTGACGTAACGGTGGGGCAGCATTCAAGTATCTGGTTTAATGCCGTGCTGAGGGGAGATCTTGCTCCGGTAATTATCGGGCAGCGCTGCAATATTCAGGACGGTACTGTAGGACATGTAGCCGAGGGATTGCCGCTTATGCTGGGTGATGATATATCGGTCGGACATTCCGCGATAATCCATGGCTGCAGGATAGGCAATGGCACATTAATCGGAATGGGAGCAATTGTTTTGAACGGAGCAGAGATTGGTGAATATGCTTTAATAGGAGCCGGTTCTATTGTAACCGAAAACAAAATTATCCCGCCCTACACTCTTTCCCTGGGTTCTCCTGCTAAAGTGGTCCGGGAATTGACCGAACAAGACCTGCAAAGAATGAAGCGCACCAGCGAAAGTTATGTTAACAAAGCAAAGGAATATGGAATCTTCTAAACAGCGGAGGTGTATCGAATGGACAAAATGAAGGCTACCTATGAAGTGATGCTAGGGCTTGCGGCAGAAATGGTGTGGGATGAAGCGCTTAGAAAGCGACGTACCGACATCTTGTACCGGGAGATCGACACAGCGCTGGCGGCCGGAGATAAAGCGGCTTTCCGGTATCTGACTGAAGAACTGAAGAGTTTGGCATAACGAAATGCGCTTAGCGCATTTCTTTTTTTCGTTTCACGGGGGGCGAAGGTGCTTATTAATAATAGGGAATTCATGTGAGGGGATGATTCAAAATGAAGTTCAGCAGTTTTACCGCAGAGAGCTGGGAAGAGAACAACAAGTACTATGATACCTGCCTGCTTCCGTTTACCGGACTGCATGGGGGAGAGAGTCCGTCCGAAGCGGCGGCGATACTGGAGCAGCTCCGTGATCTGCTGGATCTTGTGGAGCAGCCGTTTCAGGGACGTATAGTTACCTACCCGGCTGTACAGTATGCTACGGAGCATAGTGTAGCCACTCTGAATGATGTCTGCAGGAAAGTCAAATCCAATCAATTCCAGTTCGTGATTGTGGCAACTGCAGCCGCGGAGCTATCTTCCGGCGAGCTTTATGAAAGCGATTTAGTCCTTTCCCTGTCCGGATTTGAGTCCACGCAGAGAGGATTGGTTAAGTCTGAAATAAGCGATAAAATTCAAGCGATGTGGCAAAGCGGGAAATGAGTTAAATGTGACAGAAATTCAACAATTTCAGTGAAAACCCTTTGCTCAGCCTGTCACAATTTAGACAATATTCTTGACGGGTAATAGGCCCTAAGCTATGATAAGGGTGAACTGATGTGACGTGTGACTTATGTCATTGTAAACGTATTATTAACAGATAATTCCTTTGGAACACTGCAGGTGCCTTCTCAATTTTGAAAAGGGGGTTACACACCGTATGAGCAGCTACAATGAAGAGCATGAATTGAATCCGCAAGAACCGCCCAGCCGAAAAGAGATGTCACGCAGACAGTTTCTGACCTACACGCTTGGCGGTGCAACCGCATTTATGGGAGCCGGCGCCATCCTGCCTATGGTGCGGTTCGCTGTAGACCCGATATTACATAAGAAGGGTGAAGGAGACTTCATCAAGGTTGCGGAAGCCTCCAAAATAACCAATGAGCCGCAGGAGTTTAACTTTGAGCTCAAACAGCAGGACGGGTGGTATGCCAGTACAGCTACGCTGACAGCATGGATCCGGAAAGATGAGAGCGGAGAAATTTATGCGCTTTCACCTATCTGCAAGCATCTGGGCTGTACGGTCGGCTGGAACAATGACAAAGCTTTTCCTGACGAATATCATTGCCCCTGCCATGGAGCCAGATATACGAAGCTTGGGAAAAATCTTGCGGTCGCTCCGAAGCCGCTGGACCAGTACAAGACCAAGATCGACAGCGGCTGGGTATATCTCGGCGATATCATCCCCAATACCGAAGCTAAGAAGGAGGCGTGATCCTGATGTTTAAAAATGTCTACAACTGGATTGATGAGCGTCTGGATATCACGCCGATCTGGAGAGATGTTGCCGATCACGAGGTTCCCGAGCACGTCAATCCGGCGCATCACTTCTCGGCGTTCGTGTATTGCTTTGGCGGACTTACCTTTTTTATTACGGTGATTCAGATTTTATCGGGCATGTTCTTGACCATGTATTATGTACCGGACATTATAAATGCTTATGCCAGTGTGGAATATTTACAAACTAAGGTAGCTTTTGGGCAAATTGTACGCGGCATGCACCATTGGGGTGCAAGTCTGGTTATAGTGATGATGTTCCTGCATACGATGCGGGTGTTTTTTACAGGTTCCTATAAGGCCCCGCGCGAGATGAACTGGGTTGTGGGCATGCTGATCTTTTTTGTCATGCTGGGTCTGGGACTTACCGGATATCTGCTGCCATGGGACAACAAAGCCTATTTCGCCACAAAGGTTACGCTTGAGATCGCCAATTCCGTTCCGGTCATGGGACCAGTGCTTAAGGAACTGATGCAGGGCGGTACGATTGTCGGAGCCGAGACGCTGACCCGGTTCTTCGCTCTTCACGTATTCTTCCTCCCGGCGGTCCTGCTTATACTGCTCGTCGGACACTTTATTATGATCCGCAGACAGGGTATATCCGGTCCGTTGTAAATCAATTGACGAAAAGGAGGGACTCTTGAATGGCACATAAGGGCAAGGACGGCTCTGAAGAAAAGGTCGTATTTGTCGGCGATTCCCGTGTCAAGAAGGGCAACGGGTTTATTACACCGCCTGACTATACGGCGTATCCCGGTAAATCGGAGGCCTTCATTCCGAATTTCCTTTTGAAGGAGTGGATGGTTGGGGTAGTGGTCCTGGTTGGCATTCTTGTACTTACAATTTCAGAGCCCGCACCGCTGGGGTTCCCTGCTGATGCCGGAGCTACAGTTATCCCGATCCCTGACTGGTACTTTTTGTTTCTGTATCAATATCTGAAGCTGCCATATGCCTCGGGCGATTATATCGTTCTTGGCACCTTGGGGGTAACCGGGGTGGCATTTGGCGCCCTGCTGCTTGCCCCGTTCCTGGATACGGGCCGTGAACGGCGGTTCTACCGGCGGCCGATCGCTTCCTCGCTGATGTTCCTGTCGCTTGTAGCAATCATCTATCTAACCAATACCGCCTGGACCGAATATCAGCATGAGATGGCTGAAACGGGCCAGATCCCCGAAGATGTGCAGCGTGAGGAGAAAGCGGCTGAGAACAGGGCTAAGGGCCTGCCCACGACTAGTGCCGTGCAGGCCAAGGATATCGCGATCGTGGACAAGGATGATCCGGCAATGGCGCTCTTCAAGCAGGCTACCTGCGTCACCTGTCATGCTGTAGATTTGAAGGGCGGAGGCGGACCGTCGTTGCGCGGTGTCGGGGATACCCACGACAAGGAAGCGATTCTTGCCATCATCAAAGAAGGCCAGGGTCAGATGCCGCCGATGGTTGAAACAGCTATGGGGGCAGGGCTCACCGAACAGGATATTGACTCGCTTGCCGGCTGGCTTGCCAAACAAAAAAGCGAACAGTAAAATAATATTAGCGCAGCCTGATCGTATATGCGGTCAGGTTTTTGTCTGTATGGAGAAGAGTCTGTCATGATGTGGAGGGTGAAATCGTTTATGCCGGCTATAGACAAGCTGTTCAAGCACCGGGGAGTCATATGGCTGCTAATTATTGTGAATTTCCTTGGGACGATTTACGGATACATATGGTATGGCAATCAATTAGCGTTTACAGCAGAGAACTATCAGGTATGGCTGCTCCCGTTCGTTCCGGACAGTCCGACGGCAAGCCTGTTCTTTACGGTTTCACTGCTCCTAATGCTATATCCCCCGAAAGGGCTAAAAGGGACACTGGTACGGGAGCTCATCGAAGCGCTCGCCGTTGTCACTTCTGTGAAGTACGGAATTTGGGCGGTCAGTATGATTTTCGCCGGCGGCTATCAGGGGGATTCCGTGAGCTGGCAGGACTGGATGCTGGTAGTGTCGCATACTGGAATGGCGGTTGAGGCACTGATCTATGCACGGTTCTTCTCATTCCGGCGGATGCTTCCGCTGGCAGTGCTCTGGACACTGGCGAACGATATGGTGGATTATTCAGTTGGCATTTATCCTTGGCTGCCTTCGGAACTTGATGATGATATCCTCAAAGTACAGAACTTCACAATCCTTCTGACTTTATTGAGCACGGCGGCGGCCTGGGTTTTCGAGTCAAAAGCCAGGGCGGCACATCCCCTGCAGCGGGCTGGGATGAGACGCTGACAGGCTGTTCTATCTCTTGTCCTTCTCCCATACATTTAGAGTAGGGGGGATGTCTCATGCGGCGCAGGAGATATATTGTGCTGACAGGATTAATGTTGTGCTGGCTGCTTGCCGGGTTGAACGGCGGGAAAGTATCGGCCTACGGGGTGTATGGCCCCGGAGAAGCCGGCAATAAGACCGGGCATGCGTCAGTAGCCGGAAGCGGTTCACCGGTGCAGACCGGCGGAAGCGGTGCACAGCGCCTGGAACAAGCGGCTGAAGCTTTATATAATTATGTTCTCAAAGGCGATATCGCCAAGGCAAGGCAGGAGAGTGAAGAGATCTCGAAGATCTTTGTATCCTCCTCATTTGAGGGTCAGACTTCGGTTGAAGGGGTTAATGCACTGTCAGGGGTCATTGTGGACCTTAAGGCTGCCTTTGCAGCTGCGCAGATTGTTCCGGAGAAAATAGAATCTGCGGCTGCCAGAGTCCGGCTTGCTGCCAACAGCCTGAATCATCCCCGTCAGCCGATGTGGCAGCAGTATTACAAGCTGTTCCGTGAGGATCTGAACGATCTGGAGAAAAGCGCTGCGGCTGGTGATCTGGAGGGCTGGAAGACAGCCGTTACCCGGCTGCAGAGCAGATATGACACTATCCGGCCGGCGGTTGTCATTTCCAGCCGCCCGGAGGTCGTAAATGCTTTTGATTCCTGGCTGTCCTATGCAGCGGGAGTGACATCATCCGCCCAGCCCCCTGAGCGTTCGCGGCTGCTTGAGATTATCTCTTACGGTCAGGATGCAGTAAGGGTGATGTTCGGTAAGGAACGGGATGAGCCCGTGTTGTCGCTCCCGCTGTCGCCTCAGAAATATGGAGCCTGGGGCATGCTTGCCGGAGCTTTTATCCTATCCGCACTGGCTTATGCCGGATACCGCAAGTACCGTGGAGAGCAGGAGGATTTGAAGCCGGTCTAGCGGTGAAGATGGACATTATGAACTCTCTATTATATGTATAACAAAAAGGCTCTCCTTTTTCGTGTCTAGTGACACGGAAAGGAGAGCCTTCTTCTTGTGCAATAGGATTCGAACCCCTAATAGTTCACTGGAGATTCAGCCAGTAATATACCATTATGTAATCAGGATTCCCGGAAGCCTTCGCCCATGACATCGTGAACATCGCTGATAATTACAAATGCTGTTGGATCTATTGACTTCACTAATTGGCTGAGCCGGCGGATTTCCTGGCGGGAGACAACGCAATACACCATATGCTTGGCCTGCTTCGAATACGCGCCGATGGCCGGGATCAGCGTCACGCCGCGCTCCATTTCGGCAGTGATCAGGTCCGCGATTTGTGGAGCATCGTCGCTGATGATCGTGAAGGCCTTGGCGGCATAAGCGCCTTCTTGGATGAAATCAATCACACGTGAAGCGATAAATACAGCCACAAGGGTATACAAGATTTTTTCACGGGGTATGTAGAGCAGTGATGCGCCGATAATGATAACATCGACAGCTAATATAATCTGGCCCATGCTCCAGCCGAACTTGCGCCCGAGAATCCGGGCAACGATGTCAACACCGCCAGTGGTCCCGCCGTACCGGAAGACGATACCAAGTCCAAGGCCTAGCGTCACCCCGGCATATAATGAAGCAAGAATAAAATCGTGCTCGGTGCTGAAGGGCACCAGCCAGCCTGCGGCAATCATCCGTTCAAAAACCCACAGGAAAAAAGACAATGCCCCAATACCGACACCGGTATAGACAATCTGATTAGAACCAAGTACCTTCCAGCCCAGCAGGAACAGCGGGAGGTTCAGCAGCAGCGTAGTCAGGAAGATCGGAATATCAAAGGCATAATTCAGCAGGATGGTAATCCCGGTTACTCCTCCCTCCATCAGCTGATTGGGGACGATAAAGTACAGGAGCCCGAACGCATATATTGCCGCACCCAGCATGATAGGCGCTACTGTTTTGCCGATATTCATTGCATTTAATGATTTCATATAATCCCTCGCCTAAGCCCTCTTACGGGCGTTTTATACAAGCATTTTTCTTATGGTGTACAGCTGCAAATGTAAAAAAGATTTGTCTTCAAAACGTCTTTACGATAACATAGGGGCAAACAGAAGGCAAGAATTTATAGGGGGGCGAAGCAACAAATTATGGATAAAAGTCTTGGTGAGATACAGCGCGAAGTCGATGCTTATATCTCACAGTTTAAGGAAGGTTACTTCAGCCCGTTGTCTATGCTGGCCCGAATGTCGGAAGAAGTGGGTGAGCTGGCCCGCGAAGTGAACCATCAATTCGGCGAAAAGCCTAAAAAGGCAGATGAGGCGGACAATTCTATTGAGCTTGAACTGGGTGATATTCTGTTCATAACCGTATGCTTCGCCAATTCTCTGGGCATTGACCTGACGGAAGCCCATAATAAAGTGATGCACAAGTTCAATACCCGTGATGCCGGACGGTGGACACTTAAAAACACCGATTAGGCCTCTATAACATATGCTGTACCAAACGAACGGGATTTAGCCGTCAGGATGGTGAGTATATGAATCATAACGATTATGTCAATGCGGCATACCGGTCTATTTTGCGCAGCGATTTTGAAGAGGCAATTCAATTTTTTGAAGCTGCGATATCGGCCAGCCCCGACGACGCAGAGGTCAGATACCGGTGTTCGATTACCTATGCGCGCAGCGGTATGATGGATAAGGCGCTGGAGCATGCGCTCGCAGCGGTGAAGCTGGATAGCGGCAAGCCGGAATACCATTTGCACCTCCAGCATCTGCAGGCCCTTAAGCTTGTTCAGGAGGCTAAACGTCTGCTGGAGGATGAAGCAGGAGGGACGCTTAATCCTTATCGTCCGGTCACACTCCTGAAAGAAGCGATTTCACTTGATCCTCTATATGGCGATGCCTATGTCTGGCTCGCGATTGCGCATAGCCGCATGAATGAGCACGTACAGGCGATTGCCGCGATGAAAGAGGTTATTGCCCTCCACCCGGATGACTCCGGCCTTCGGCAGCTTATGAAAGACCTGCAAAGATCATTGCAAAAATATATCCACTAATGATGGAACCAGTGAAAGCGAGGAGGAAATAAAGGTGAGCGACAAGATCAGAGTGATTGTCTCCGGAGCAGGAGGCAGAATGGGTAAAGAGGTTGTTAAGCTGGTACTGCAGGATGAAGAACTGGAACTTGCAGCGGCGGTAGACCGTTCCGCAGGCGACACAGATGCAGGGCGCATGGTAGGACTAGAAGAGTGCGGAATAACAGTTACATCGGATCTGGAAGCTGCCTTGGCAGGAAGCCGCGGAGATGTGCTTGTTGATTTTACGATTCCGCAATCCGCTTATGCCAACACTTCGCTTGCAATTAAATACGGGGTGCGTCCGGTCATAGGGACTACCGGTTTCACCCCGGAGCAGATTGCCGAGCTGGACAAGCAATGTCAGGAGCAGGGAATCGGTGGGCTCATTGCCCCGAACTTCTCGATTGGTGCGATTCTGCTGATGAAATTTGCCGCCCAGGCGGCTAAGTATTTCCCGCATCTGGAAATTATCGAGTATCATGGTGATCAGAAGCTGGATGCCCCGTCAGGTACGGCGATCAAAACGGCTGAGATGATCTCTGAAGCCCGGCAGGAGCTCCGCCAGGGTAATCCGCAGGAAGAAGAGATTATCGAGGGAGCGCGCGGCGGTTTATACAACGGCTTCCGGATTCACAGTGTCCGTCTTCCCGGCGTATTTGCCCAAGAGGAAGTAGTATTCGGCGGTTTTGGACAATCGCTAAAAATCCGCCATGATTCATACGAGCGGGCAGGTTACATGCCAGGGGTCAAAATGGGTATCCAGAAAGTGATGGAATACACAGGCTTGATCTATGGCTTTGAGCATTTTATTGAATAGACAGGGGAGAACTCATCATGTTGAAGATTGCCTTTATTGCACATGACCGGAAAAAAGAAGAGATGGTCAATTTCGTTACCGCTTATGAGAATGTTTTTACCGGGCTGGAATTGTATTCAACGGGAACTACGGGCCAGCGGATTATGGATGTCACCCAGCTTAAAATTCACCGTTTCATGTCTGGACCGCTCGGCGGAGACCAGCAGATCGGTTCGCTGGTGGCACAGGATGAGCTGGATCTGATTATTTTCCTGCGTGATCCGCTAATGGCACAGCCACATGAGCCGGATATCACAGCACTGCTCCGTTTGTGCGATGTATACGGTATTCCTGTAGCGACCAACATCGCTACAGCTGAAATTCTGGTAAAGGCGATCGACCGCGGCGATTTCGGATGGCGGGAGCTGGTACATAAATACAAGCCGGGTGTGGACGAATAATGAAACTGGACATTCTTGTATTCGGGGCTCATGCAGATGATGCTGAGATCGGGATGGCGGGAACCATTGCCAAGCATACTGCTGCCGGTCTGAAGGTAGGCCTGTGCGATTTGACTGCAGCGGAAATGTCCTCGAACGGAACCGTGGAACGCCGCAAGCAGGAGGCTCATCAGGCCGCTGAAGTGCTGGGGGCATCCGTACGTACCAATCTTGGATTACCTGACCGCGGCCTGTACATGTCAGAGGAGCATCTGGCTGCAGTGACTGCAGAAATTCGGAAATTTGCCCCGGCCATCGTGTTTGCCCCGTATTGGGAAGACCGTCATCCTGATCATATCGCCTGCAGTAAGCTGGTGGAGGAAGCGGTATTCAATTCGAAGCTGCGCAAATACATGCCGGACAAGCCGGCCATACCTGCACCGCTGCTCTATTTTTACTTTATTAATGACCTGGGCCGTACCGACCTTATAGTAGATGTGACTCAGCAATATGGTTTAAAGGAGCAGGCGTTGTCCTGCTACCGTTCCCAATTCGAGAAGACCCCGGGTGAGGATGTGGTATCGACACCGCTCAACGAGGGCTATATTGAACGTGTCCGCTCAAGGGATATGCTGCTCGGACAACGGAGGCTGATTCCCTTTGCTGAAGGGTTCGCAGCGAAGGTTCCCCATGCCGTTGATCTATTTTTATAAGCGGGGGCCATTAGAAACTTTATTTCCTCCTGAGATGCAACTATAATAAACTCATATCATTACTTGAAGTAAGAGATAAGTTAACGAAGGGGACGGAGCTATGGACCGGCTAAAAATAGGCATCACCTGTTATCCGTCTCTGGGCGGCTCGGGGGTAGTGGCAACTGAACTGGGGAAGCTTCTGGCTGAAAAGGGCCATGAGGTCCATTTTATTACACACAGTATCCCGTTCCGGCTTGGAACGTTTCAGAAAAATATATTTTACCATGAGGTTGAGGTTAACGATTACTATGTCTTCCGTTACCCTCCTTACGATCTGGCGCTTGCAACCAAGATGGCGCAGGTAGCCAAGATGCAGGGGCTCGACTTGTTCCATGTTCATTATGCGGTGCCTCATGCCGTGTGCGCGTTCCTGGCCAAGCAGATGCTCGGCAATGACATCAAGGTAGTCACAACCCTGCACGGGACAGATATTACAGTACTCGGCCAGGATGAATCGCTTAAGGACCTGATCCGCCTCGGCATCAATGAAAGTGATGCGGTTACGGCTGTCTCTCAGGATCTGATCAAGGAAACCCGGCGCGTGCTGGATATTACCCGTGATATTGATCTGACCTATAACTTTGTCGACAAGCGTGTGTATTACCCGCGTGACGTAACCGATCTCCGCGGCGATTTTGCCAATCCGGATGAGAAGATACTGATGCATATCAGCAATTTCCGCCCGGTCAAACGGGTGAGTGATGTCGTTGATGTTTTTGCCAAGGTGAGCAAGGAGATCCCTGCGAAGCTGCTGCTTGTAGGCGAGGGTCCTGAACTGCCGAAGATTCAGGCGAAAATTAATGAAATGGGCCTGGAGCATAAAGTCCGTTTCCTGGGTAAGCAGGATGAGATTGCCCAGGTAATCTCCCTGGCGGATCTGCTGCTGCTTCCTTCGGAGAAGGAGAGCTTCGGCCTGGTTGCGCTCGAAGCGATGGCCTGCGGAGTCCCGACAATCGGTTCGCAAACCGGAGGTATACCGGAGCTGATTCAGCACGGCAAAACCGGCTTCCTGGCGCCGATCGGCGACACGACGGCTATGGCGAAATATGCGGTGAAGCTGCTGTCGGATGAGGGGATGACAGAACAGTTCAGAAAGGCGTGTCTGGAGAGGTCATGCAATGATTTCAGCCGAGACAGCATCACGAATCAGTATGAGGATATTTACTACCGTGTGCTAGGGCGCAAGGTGCTCGGAATGGATACCATCCGGGGGTAAGGAGAGCTTCATGGAATGGACAATGGCACCATCCGGTATGGCGGAAGCAGCCGGCAAGGTGATCGCAGGCCTGCTTGAGATCGGCCGTGAAGCCTATTATGTCGGGGGCTGCATCCGTGATGAGCTCCTGGGCCGGCCGGTGCATGATATGGATCTGACGACCTCCGCGCTGCCGGAGGAGGTTATGGGCTTGTTCACTCGCTGTATTCCCACGGGGCTTGAGCACGGAACCGTTACGGTATTGCAGGATGGATACAGCTTTGAAGTGACGACGTACCGGACGGAAAGCGGCTATGCCGATCACCGCCGTCCGGAGCACGTCTTTTTTGTAAGCGATGTTAAAGAGGATCTGCGGAGGCGTGATTTCACGATCAATGCCATCTGCTGCGGGCTTGACGGTGTGCTGGTGGACCCTTTTGGGGGGGCGCGTGATTTAAGCGCCCGGTTGATCCGCTGCGTAGGGTCAGCGGAGGAGCGCTTCGACGAGGACGCGCTGCGCATGCTGCGCTGCATCCGCTTCGCGTCGGTGCTGGACTTTGCCGTCGCCAAGAACACCTGGCGGGGGCTGCTGCGCCAGCGGGACAAGCTGGCGCATATTGCCGTAGAGCGCGTCCGCAGTGAGACGGAGCGCATCATCGAGGGGCCGCATCCCTGGCGCGGCCTCGGCTTGCTCGCGCGCAGCGGCCTGCTGTCGCGCGGCAAAGCCCCGTTCCCCTGGACCGGCAGCATCTTGGCGGCAGCCGCCGCCATCCTGCCCGGGATCGGGGAACTGCAGAGCGCCCGCCTGCGGTGGGCGCTGCTGCTCCATGCCCTGGGGCAGTCGGCCGCTTCGGCCGATGAGCTGCTGCGGGCATGGACGTTCCCGGGGGCGACGCGAAGCGCCGTCGCCCGGGTACTGCGCGTCCGCGAAGCATGGGACGCGGCACTGGCTTCTGCGCCGGAGGGGGACGGCGCGGAAGAGGCACTGCGGCG
>NZ_LN831198.1:3483434-3486756 GCF_001368795.1 Paenibacillus ihuae | reverse complement strand
TGCGCCGGAGGGGGACGGCGCGGAAGAGGCACTGCGGCGGCGCTGGATCGCCGCTGTGCTGGCCCTTGGCACGGAAGCCGCCGAAGGGTGGCTGACGGTGCTGGAGGCGGTGCCGCAGGCCGCCTGCGTTACGCTGGGCGGCGCGCAGCCGCCGGGCAGCCAGTCCGGCGCGGGCACAGCCGGGCAGCTAGATGAGCCATCCCGGCAGCCAGCCACGGATTCAATCGCGTCTGCCGCGAATGGACATAAGCGCCTGTCCCAGGACGCACCCGCTCCGGCTGCGCCGCTATACATCCCGCCAAGCCGCCTGCGCTCCTGGATGGCAAACATGCAGCTCAGCTCGCTGGCGGAGCTGGCATTGACGGGTAAAGAGCTGTCAGAGGGGCTGGACAAACGACCAGGGCCGTGGCTGGGGGAGCTGCTGCAGCGGCTGCTGCATGCTGTAGCGGCTGGAGATATTCCTAACGACAAACAATTATTGCTGCAGGAAGCAAAAAAGGATGGATCCTAATGAAAAGCGATGACACCCGGCACTTGACACGGCTGAACCGTGAGCATTTCGTTTCCGGATGGAAAGACAACATTCAGCTGCTGGAGACGGTGGTGTCTACCCAGGAGGAAGCGAAGAAGCTGGCTGAGAAGGGGGCGCCCGAAGGAACAGCGATCCGGGCGGAAGAACAGACAGGCGGCCGCGGGCGGATGGGCAGGAAATGGCACTCGCCAGCCGGAAAAGGCATCTGGATGAGCGTCGTGCTCCGCCCTGACCTCCCGCTGTCCCTCACTCCGCAGCTTACGCTGCTTGCCGGAGTGGCAGTGTGCAGGGCTATTCGTGAGGTTACCGGTGTGCCGGCCGGGATCAAATGGCCGAATGATTTGCTGGCCGGCGGGCGCAAAATCTGCGGGATTTTACTGGAATCCTCTCTAAGGGAAGGCGGCTTGCATTATGCTATCGCGGGCATCGGTATTTCTGCTAACCTGACCGAGGAAGATTATCCGGACTACCTGCAGGGAGTCGGTACCTCGCTGCTGATCGAAGGCGGGGGGATTCCTGTTGACCGTACCCGGCTTACAGAAGCTGTGCTGACTGAGCTGGAATATTTATATACGCTTTACATTGAGCAGGGCTTTAAGCCGGTTAAGGAACTCTGGGAAGCCATGTCGGTGACGCTGGGCCGCCAAATCTCGTTCAGCACGCCTCAGGGGCGTTGCGAAGGAAGTGCGATCGGTCTGGATGAGAACGGGGGCTTACTGCTGCAGGATGCTTCCGGGAAGATCATCAGCATATTGTCCGGTGAAATAGAAATGATCTGAAGTGACAAGGGTCCCATCCCTTGTCACATTTTTGTGGTGTAATTGACGGCTGAATTTGCTATACTATGGACAGAGACGGTATCGTTATGACGAACTGTACTCCGAAAAATTTTTGTTACACAAGAAATTGCTATGGGATACACCTTCATAACTGTACTACACGGTTACGTTGGATTCTGCTCTGAGCCGTAAGGACCGAGACAGAAGGGACGATCGCGAGTGACTCTTTTTTGCCCATCGGACCTTTTTAGCGGACAATGCTAAAGGGTTTTTTTGTTTGCGCGTTTACGCGTAATTTAACTGCGAAAAGGGGAACGGGAGCGAATGGCTGAAAAACACGCTACAAATATTGTGAAAATGAAAAAAATGAAAACGGACGGTGTGCCCCTGAGCATGCTGACCGCATATGACTATCCGTCGGCACGTTTAGCTGAAGAGGCAGGGATTGATCTGATCCTGGTTGGAGATTCTTTGGGGAATGTGGTCCTCGGCTACGATACTACCCTGCCGGTAACGATTGACGATATGGTGTACCATACACGATCAGTCGTCCGGGGGGCACCGGATACCTTTATTGTGACGGATATGCCTTTTATGACTTACCACGGCAGCGTTGATGAGACCCTGCGCGGTGTGCGCCGGCTGATGCAGGAGGGGAGAGCTCAAGCCGTCAAGATGGAAGGCGGGCTGGAAATTTGTGATACGGTCTCTGCTGTGGTGAAGGCCGGTGTGCCTGTGCTTGGACATATCGGACTTACTCCGCAGTCTGTCAACATGATCGGCGGCTACCGGATTCAAGGCAAAGATCCTGAGGATGCCCAGAGGCTGATAAAAGAGGCCAAAGCGCTTGAAGCAGCCGGGGCCTTCGGGATTGTGCTGGAGCTGGTAACCGAAGAAGTGGCGGAAGCCATTACGAAGGCGCTCAGCATTCCGACGATTGGCATCGGTGCAGGCCGGTATTGCGACGGTCAGGTGCTGGTATTCCATGATATACTCCGTTATGCCTCACCCTACCGGGACAAACGCTTCGTCAAAACCTATGCGGATGTGGGCAGCGTAATCCGTGAAGGGATCAGCACCTACGTTAAGGAAGTGAAGGAGCGCTCCTTCCCTTCTGAGGATCATATTTTCAAAGCGGATGAGCATGTATTGGAATCTTTATACGGCGCTGCAGAAAAAGGAGCGAAATAAGATGAGAGTAGTCAGAACAGTAGCACAATTGCGCGAAGCGCTTGAATATATGCGTCAAGGAGGGCATGCTCCCATCGGTTTTGTGCCAACTATGGGATATCTTCATGAAGGACATGCCAGTCTGCTGCGGCGGGCAGGGGAAATGAGCAGCACGGTCGTAATGAGCATTTTTGTCAATCCGCTGCAGTTCGGGCCCAATGAGGATTTTGCGTCTTACCCCCGCGATGAAGCCCGGGATTTGGAGCTTGCGGAACGCGAAGGGGCGGATATTGTATTTATTCCAAGTGTGGAAGAAATGTATCCGCAGCCGATCCGCACGAAAGTATCGGTATCCTCGCTGACTACCCGGCTTTGCGGTGCTTCCCGTCCCGGGCATTTCGACGGTGTGACCACTGTGGTCAGCAAGCTGTTTAACATTGTGCAGCCGGACTATGCTTTCTTCGGTCTTAAGGATGCCCAGCAGGTGGCTGTATTGCGCCGGATGGTTTCTGACCTGAACATGAATGTGGAAATTATCGCCTGTCCGATTGTCCGGGAGAATGACGGTCTCGCGCTCAGCTCGCGCAACGTCTACCTGTCGGCGCAAGAGCGCAGTCAGGCACTAGTGCTGTCCCGCTCACTCCAGAGCGTCCGCCAGGCCATGGAGGAAGGCGAAGTCCATACCGTAGACGAAGCGCGGAACCTGCTTGTCTCGGTGATTTCCTCTTCTCCGCTTGCAGTGATCGATTATGCGGAAATTCTGACCCTCCCGGATCTGGAGCCACTGGACGGAAGCTCATTCTTAACGGATGCGGACGGCGAGATCATCATGGCACTGGCC
>NZ_LN831198.1:3480968-3483408 GCF_001368795.1 Paenibacillus ihuae | reverse complement strand
ATCATCATGGCACTGGCCGTGAAGTTCGGCAGAACCCGCCTGATTGATAACAATGTATTTATCCCTAAGGAGGCTCACGCTCTTGTTTAGACATATGATGAAATCCAAAATTCACCGTGCCACGGTAACCGAAGCTAATCTGAATTATGTGGGCAGCATTACCATTGATGAGGACCTGATGGAGGCCGCCGATCTGCTTGAGAACGAAAAGGTGCAAATTGTGGACAACAACAACGGTTCGCGTCTGGAAACCTACGTCATTCCGGGACCGCGGGGCAGCGGAGTGATTTGTCTCAACGGGGCGGCCGCCCGTCTTGTGCAGCCCGGAGATACGGTTATTATTATTTCCTACGCCATGCTGTCATCCGAGGAGCTGGCCGGACATAAGCCGACTGTTGTGTTTGTGGATGCCGGCAATAAGCCGGTGAAGCTGGTAGATCATGAAGTGCACGCAACCATCGCTTAACCAGCTGTTTTTGAGCCATGTAATCAATGGCAGGGATGAAGTCCCCGTACTTTGCGAAAAATGAAGGCAGGCAAGCTTAGGCTGATTTCATTTTCAGTAAAGGGGGATGTCCCGATGTTTCAACATTTATTTGCTGAGATGAACAAGATGCTCCAGGAGATCGTCACGGACTATCCTTCTGCGGAAGGGGCGCGCCGGAATGATCTGTTATGCAAGTACAATATGCTTCACAGGCTCAGCGATGAAGTGATGGATGAATGGCTGGCCTTTGCCGAGAAATTGAGCCAATTCCGGGAGCATTGCGATTTTCCGCTTCAGCCGGAGGAAGAGGTGCCGCAGGAAGCTCCTGAGCTTGCCATGGACTCTTTTGTAAGGGGACAGGGGTATTATAAGCTGCTGATGTACGGCAAATGCATTGAGCAGTTCAAGGAAGTGATTCAGCAGCATCCGGACAGTCTGGCCGCCCGCCTGTATCTTGCAATGGCCTACTTGCAGGAAGGTGATGGAGAGACGGCCTGGGGCCATCTGAACCATATGCTGGCGCTGATCCGCGAGAGCAAGCTGAAGGCAATGATCTACAATGCCCTGGGCTGCATCAGAGCCTCACAGGAGCGTTTCAAGGAAGCAAGTGAGTTGTTCAGTCTTTCTTTGCTGCATGATCCCGCTTTACCGGAGCCGAATGTCAATCTGGAGGTCTGCCGCAAACGGGGCGGAAAGCTTCATTTTGGGAATCAGCTTGTTTCGCTGTTGTAATTATAGCCATTCATTTAGGCGATGCACCCACTTGAACAAGCGGCTTGCATCGCCTTTTTACGTAACTTCTGTTATGCTGATAAGGAGTCTCAAGTGAAAGGGAATAGAACTTAAAATGAAATTTGCCGTGCTTGATTTTGAAACTACGGGAACCCAATCCGTGGGTGAGATCATCCAGGTTGGCCTTGCCATTATAGAAGAAGACCGGTCCATCTCCCGGGTGTATGGTTCCTATGTCAAGCCCGGAACGCCGATTCCACCTTTTATTACGGGCTTGACCGGCATAACCGATGAGGATGTAGCGAATGCCCCGGAGCTGGACGAAATGATGATGGAGCTTGTCCCGCTTTTGGATGATGTTGTGCTTGTTGGACATAATGTCGCTTTTGATTTTCATTTTTTACAGAGTGCTTTGGACCGCTGCGGCTATTTGCCGTTTCAGGGAAGAATTCTTGATACGATTGATTTTCTCAAAATTTGCTTTCCGTCACTGACGACCTACCAGCTTGGAGCAGTTAGCTCGCATTTCGGGCTTACTCATGAACGTCCGCATCAGGCGGACAGTGATGCGCTGGCAACAGCCCTGGTGCTGCTTCAATGTCTGGAAGAGCTATACAGCCTGCCTCTGCTGACTATCCAGCGGCTGACCGAGCTGTTTGCTGAAGAAGACAGTGATCTGGCCTGGTATTTTGACGGCCTCCTGCGGGAACGGGAAATGGAGACCTTTCAGCCGGAAGGCGAGCTGACCTTTCACCGTCAGCTGGCACTGGCTGTAGGAGACTGGACTGAGCTTGTCCCGCCGCGGGAAGAAGGTTCCAGCAATCCTTTGGAGAATATATCCTTTGAAGACTATATGGCTGAAGTAACCAGACGCCTTAAAGATACCTTGCCGCAATATGAAAGCCGGGAAGCCCAGGAGATTATGATCGGTGAGGTGAAGACGGCTCTTCAGGAGGAGAAGCATCTGCTGATTGAGGCGGGCACCGGTACCGGTAAATCGCTGGGTTACCTTCTGCCGGCAATCTATCAGAGCGTGCGCACCGACCAGAAGGTGATGGTCAGCACACATACCATTAATCTTCAGGATCAGCTGCGGGAGCGCGACATCCCCCTGCTTACGAGCATGGTGCCGTTTCCGTTCAAAGCTGCGATCTTTAAGGGGAGAGGGCATTATTTGTGCCTGCGCAAGTTTGAACACAAAATTAATAAAAGAGATTTTGT
>NZ_LN831198.1:3477287-3480868 GCF_001368795.1 Paenibacillus ihuae | reverse complement strand
AGCCCTCACCGCGGCACAAATGATTGTGTGGCTGACCCAGACCCAATCGGGTGATGACGAGGAGCTGAATCTGAACGGCCGTGGCGGAGACTTTTTGGGAGACTGTGGCGAGTGATACTGACTCCTGTCTGGGCCGCGCCTGTCCATGGTTCCGCAAATGCTATTACCACCGGGCCAAGCATGAAGCCGGCATTGCCGATGTAGTCATTACCAATCATTCCAAGCTGTTCGCCGATGTGAAGGCCGGGCATCAGCTGCTTCCGGCTTACGAACATCTTGTGATTGATGAAGCTCATCATCTGGAGGATGTGGCCGGCAAGCATCTTGGCATGCAGATGAAGTATTTCACGGTAGCCCACACCCTGACACGGCTGTATAAAGGCAGCCGTAACGGACAGCTGCCGGCGCTGCGCCAGACCCTGCAATCCTCCGGCAGCGAAGAGGCTTCCGAGTGGAGCGGTGTAATCGACAGGATCTATCCGGACCTGCTGACGGTTAAGGAAACCTGGGATGCGCTCAGCGACAAGCTGTTTGGCCTCCTGCCTGAACGAAGTGACGCAGCGGCTGGTGAGGCCGGGCAGCTGGTGACACGCCTTCATCCCAGTAAGAAGCCGAAGGACTGGGAAGAGCTGGCAGCATTAGAAAATACGCTGAATTTAAGCCTTAGCGATATTATCCGCAGAGGCGACAAAATGCTCAGCGAGATGCGCGATACAGAAAGCCAGTCTTCCTCGGACAGCCTAGTGACTGATATTGGCGGCTTGTTTAAGGATTTAGCCTCAATCCGTGAACAGATCCGTTTCTTCATGGGTTTAAATGACGAGAATATCGTTTATTGGATGGAAGGCAGCGGCAACTACCGCGGCAAATCGCTGCAGCTGTATGCCGTTCCGGTAGATGTCAGTACACAGCTCAAGGAGCTGTTCTTCGACAAGAAGAAGAGTATTGTGCTGACATCAGCGACACTTTCTGTGGATAAATCCTTCCAGTTCATGATTGACAATCTTGGTCTTAGCGAGGCTGCCGAACAGGACCGTCTGATGACAGCACTGCTGCCTTCGCCGTTCAAATACCGCGAACAGGCGCTGCTTGTTATTCCGCGTGATTTCCCCAGCGTCAAAGGCAGTGTGGGCGATGCCCGCTTTGTCGATAAGCTGGTGCATTCACTGGCGGAAACGGCGGTCGCAACCAAAGGCCGCATGCTTGTGCTGTTTACCTCCTACAAGATGCTGCGTCAGGTATATGACCCGCTTAAGGAAGCACTGGCAACAGAGAATATTACGGTCCTGGGCCAAGGCGTGGAGGGAGGCAGCCGCAGCAAGCTGATCCGGCGGTTCCAGGACAGCTCGGCTTCGGTGCTGCTCGGGACCAGCAGCTTCTGGGAAGGTGTGGATATTCCCGGAGAGGCGCTGACTTGCCTGGCGATCGTCAGACTTCCGTTTCAGCCGCCGAACCATCCGCTCGCGGAGGCGAAGTCCGAGCTGTTACAGGCCCAGAAGAAGAATCCTTTCATGAAGCTGTCTGTTCCGCAGGCGGTTATCCGCTTCAAGCAGGGTTTTGGCCGGCTGGTTCGGACGGCTCAGGATCGGGGAATTGTCATTGTATATGATACCAGGGTCATTGAAGCTTATTACGGGAAGTATTTCCTGTATTCACTTCCGGGTCCCAAAATGGAGCATATGCTGACTGATCAGATGGTTCCGAGAATTGAAGAGTGGCTTGAAGGCGGCAATGAGTCCAACATTCAATGACCTCGTTCAGGAACTGGAAATTGCAATTATCTTGTACTGTTTTGTTCTGATCGTTTGATCATAAATGTTCTAATCTCCGCCTGCGCGTTCCCGGATATGCTGCTGGAACGCGCCTTGCGGATTTCATAATTTACGCATCAGAGCTATTTTATTTTAGGAGGAGAAAACATGAAATCGGATAAAATATCGGAGGCTGTTGTTCGCAGGCTCCCTGTGTACCTGCGTTTTCTGAACGATCTCCAGAAACGTGAAATCGCCACAGTTTCCTCTCAGGAGCTCGGGCAGAAGCTGGATCTCAACCCGGCTCAGATCCGTAAGGATCTGGCCTATTTCGGTGATTTTGGCAGAAAGGGTATTGGATATGATGTATCCTACCTGATCGAGAAAATCCGCCATATCCTCAAGCTTGACCAGCAAATCAACGTGGCTCTGGTCGGTGCCGGTAACCTCGGTCACGCCTTGTCCAACTATAACGCCTATTTGAAGGATACGATGAAAATTACGGCTGTTTTTGATTCCTATGCGCCTAAAGTGGGACAGAAGATCAACTCCCTGACTGTTCAGCCGATGGAAGAGCTGGGCCAGACGATCCGTGATCAGGGGATACGGATTGGCATTATCACCGTTCCGGACAGCGAAGCGCAGAATGTTGCAGATATTCTGGTGGAATCGGGGATCGAAGCTATCCTGAATTTTGCACCGGTAATTTTAAAGACCCCGCCAACGGTTCGCATTCATGCAGCGGATTTTACGACCGACCTCCAGAGTCTGGCCTATTATTTGCATGATGGAAAGGAAGAACATACGGATGAGCAGCAATAAGACAGTAATCGAAAATGGACGCTTCCTCGTACCCGGTTCGGTGCAACCCGTCCTGTACGGTTATATGACTATAGAAAATGACCTGATCACATACATAGGGGAAGACAAACCTGCCTTTGAAGAGGATGTCCGGACGGTTGACGGCAGCCGCCTGCTGTTTATGCCGGGTCTGATCAATACTCATGGCCATGCGGCGATGTCGCTTCTGCGCGGCTATGGTGATGATATGGTGCTTCAGAGCTGGCTGCAGGAAAAAATGTGGCCGATGGAAGCGAAATTTACCGGAGATGATGTATACTGGGGGACTGCTTTGTCTGTTCTCGAGATGCTGAAGGGCGGTACAACGACCTTCCTGGATATGTACGATCATATGGACCGCGTTGCGGAGGTAACAGAGCAGTCCGGCATCCGTGCGGTGCTGATGCGCGGCGCGATCGGTCTATGTCCGGAGGATGTGCAGAACCAGAAGCTTGCCGAAGCCGTAGAGTTCGCCCGGAACTGGCACGGCAAGGCAGACGGCCGGATTACAGCAATGCTCTCGCCTCACGCTCCGTACACCTGTCCACCGGAATTTTTCATGAAATTTGTGCAGGCAGCCCATGATCTGGATTTGCCGATGCATACGCATATGTCCGAAACGCGCCATGAGGTGGAGCAGAACGTGGCCGATTACGGCCTGCGCCCTGTGGCCCATCTGGAGAAGCTCGGTATGTTCACCAGACCGTCCCTGATTGCCCATGGTGTACATTTAAATGATGAAGAGATTGAGATTCTGGCCCGTTATAAGGTTGGGGTATCCCATAACCCGGGCAGTAACCTGAAGCTCGCGAGCGGAGTTGCCCGTGTGCCTGATTTGCTGAGAGCCGGAGTGAAGGTCTCGCTCGGAACTGACGGGGCTGCTAGCAACAACAACCTGGATATGTTCGAGGAAATGCGGCTTGCAGCGCTGATCCATAAAGGTGTAAGCGGAGATCCTACTGCGGTACCGGCACCGGAAGCACTGCTGAT
>NZ_LN831198.1:3470767-3477261 GCF_001368795.1 Paenibacillus ihuae | reverse complement strand
GCACCGGAAGCACTGCTGATGGCAACAGAATATGGCGCTGCCTCGATCTATCTGAATAATGTCGGGCGTCTTGCCGCAGGCATGAAGGCTGATTTTATCGCTATTGATATTGACCAGCCTCATTTGCTGCCGCATTCTGATCTGCTCTCCCACGCCGTATATTCGGCAAGTGCCAAGGATGTTGAGCATGTCTGGATTAACGGCCAGCAGGTTGTAAAGCACGGTAAATGCCTGACGCTGGATGAGGAAGAAATCCGCCGTAAGGCGCAGGAAACCTTCGAAAGCCTGCTTAAACGGTAATTTCAGGTTGTTATTTTAAGGAAAGGGAGCTGCACTTTGAGGAAAAGGAAAAAATGGCTTCCGCTGGGGATTGGCGTGGTGCTGCTCCTTTTGTTTGGACTCGGGCAGTTCTATGCCTTTATCATGAAAGACCAGTGGAATGAGCGGAATGCAGCCAAGGAAGTTGCTAAGTCCCAAGCCGGACTGACGGAGATCACAAAAGCGCAGAAATCGGTGTGGGATGAAAACTCGATCTACTGGGTGCTTACGGGAAAAAACGGTGCCGGGACAAAACTTATGGTCTGGGTCCGTTTTACGCTTGACGGTAAGCCGGCTGGAGGCGCCAACGATATCTACGCGGAAGAGCTTTCTAAAGGGATCTCGGAGCAGCAAATCCGCACAATTGTAGCCGCTCAGCTTCCGGGTTGCAGCAATAAAGAGGCTGCTTCCGGGTGTGTTTAACGGTGAATACGCCTGGCAGGTCTTTTACAAGCTGGACAACAGGTATTATTACCAGTTCTACCGGTTCGCGGATGGGACGCCCATCGGTGAGGGCTACAGTCTCCCAAACAAATGATAGCATAAGAGGGCCAAGCGGCAGGTGGACAGGCAACTGTTAACCTGCTGTTTTCTTTTCGATAAGTTTGAAATGATGATGCTTGATATAGATGATGATGTATATGATTGATATATAAGCTGCAGTGATACATATCTTGGTTTTGCAGAATATAGCGGAGTATCCGGCTATGATGAGGTTACAGTAAACACTGCCGGGACTTCGCCGTTTATATGACTAGTGAAAGTAATACACTTCTGGAATGATATTTTAGCGAATCTGCAAACGATTGGCAAAAAGACCTGAATGAACTAATCATTCAGGTCTTTTTTGTCGATAAAGGGGCAAAGAGCAATAAAACACCCAGAAATTAGTATCGAAAATTTTAAATATATTCACAATTTTATTCGGAATCGTATATACACATATGATATACTACTATTTGTATTAAGACATGCTAAAGAGCATGTCAGAATCGGAAACCTGTTTGACACGCTATCTATTGCATTTATATAGTTATAGCCCCACATCTGAGAGGAGGACGTTCCTTGAAACTGCGTCTTGTGCCTGTGCTTTTAACGTCTTTGTTGTCGGCAGCACTGCTCTTTGGCGGCTGGTATTCCTATCGCCAGTTCGCTGTGCAGGAGCCGCTCCAAAAGATTGTATCATCCTACGAAGGAGTCAATGATTCACATATTACTATTAACCGTAACGAGGTCACTTTGAAACTGGATCTTGCACCCGGCACGAAATTGCGTGAGCTGGTGCAGTATGTAAACACGGAGGGCAGATCCGCCATTGACGGACGCACCCTGAAGATTGATGTGAATCAGCACTCCAGCGCCCTGCTCGACGAATATTGGGACAAGGCGATGTTTTCTGTCGCTGAGGCGATGGAGAGCCGTAAATATACACTTATCCCTGCCAAACTGGATGGACTTATCGCAGAATATTCGCAATATAAAGATGTGACTGCAACGACAGAAATTGATGACAGTAACGTATACGTAAGCCTTTCTAACGGTAAAGAGAGTAAATTTATTATCTTACCCCGGGTTCCTGGAGCGATAGGAGTGTGGAACAATGCCTAAGTATTGGAAAGAGGTTCTGACCGGATTTGTTCCGGTGCTGCTGATTTTTATGGCGTTTGTCGGAATTAATATTTTTCCGGTGATTATTGCGGCCGGCATGATCGGCGCACTGCTGCTCATTGCCCACCTGCGCGGCGGATTGACCGTAAATGCGGGCGGGGATAAGAAGCGTAAGAAGAGCGGCCCTTCCAAGCTTACCTTTGAAGAAATCGGCGGACAGGACAATGCGAAGCAGGAGCTGCGCGAAGCACTGGACTTTCTGATCCGGCATGAGGAAATCAGCAAATTCGGGATTCGCCCGTTGAAGGGTATCCTGCTTACCGGCCCTCCGGGAACAGGGAAGACGCTGATGGCCAAAGCGGCGGCGCATTACACCAATTCTGTATTTGTAGCGGCATCAGGCAGTGAGTTCGTCGAAATGTACGTGGGTGTCGGAGCCGGACGTATCCGTGATTTGTTTAAGGATGCCCGTAACCGCGCATTAAAAGAAAACAAGCAAAGCGCAATTATTTTTATCGATGAAATTGATGTAATCGGCGGTAAACGTGAAGGCGGGCAGCAGCGCGAGTATGATCAGACGCTGAATCAGCTGCTGACTGAAATGGACGGGATTTACAACAACGACACACCGCGCATCCTGCTGGTTGCCGCGACGAACCGTAAGGAGATGCTAGACTCCGCGCTGCTGCGTCCGGGCCGGTTTGACCGTCATATCCAAGTCGATATGCCTGACAAGAAGGGGCGCAGATCGATTCTCGATCTGCATGCCAAGAATAAGCCGCTCCATGCGGATGTTAGTCTGGACAAGGTAGCAGAGGAAGCCTACGGGTTCTCCGGTGCCCAACTGGAAAGCGTGATGAACGAGGCCGCGATTTACATGATGCGTGAGAACCTGACCGAAGTGGAACAGCGGCATCTCTCACTGGCCATTGACAAGGTGATGATGGGCGAAAAGACAGACCGCGAGACGAACCAGGAAGAAAAGCAGCGGGTGGCCATCCACGAGCTTGGCCATGCGATTATGGCAGAGCTGCTGCGTCCGGGAAGTGTCAGCCAGGTTACCCTGACTCCGCGCGGACAGGCTTTGGGTTATGTACGGCATAATCCGCAGACCGAGCAATACCTTTACACCAAGGATTATCTGGAGCATCAGATTATGATAGCCCTTGGAGGGGCGGCTTCGGAGGAGATGTATTACGGCGGACGCAGCACCGGCTCACGCGGTGATTTTGACCAGGCGCTGAATATTGTGGAAACGATGATGAAATCCGGACTTACCTCGCTTGGTATTGCTAATCTGGATATGGTTACCACAGAAGAATTAATGAAGGAAAATAGTAAAATATTAGATGAACTCATGATTCGCACCCGAGAGCTGCTGGAGAAACAGCGAAATGTGTTTGACTTCTCTTTGGATATATTAATGAAGGAGGAGGTCCTCTCCGGGGAGCAATTTCGTTGTCAATTTCGTGACAGTGTGAGATTACCGGCATAATTATTTATGCCGGTTATTTTTTTTACTTTTCAGACATGCTAAGATATCATTATATGTCGGGCTACATATTTTTTACGACAGACAAGGTACAATACAAAAGTATAGATACCTGAAAGGATGGAGACTTTTACATGAATTTTAAAAAAATCGGCGTCATCGGCGGCGGAACCATGGGTCAAGGAATTGCTGAAATGCTGGCAGCCAAGGGCCTGGACGTTATGCTGGTGGAGAAAACCACAGAAAGACTGGATTACTCTTACGGAATGATCGAGACAAGTCTCGATAAACAGTTGGAGAAATGGGCAATTACCCAGGCTGAGAAGAAACTGATTCTGAGCCGTATTCAAAAAGTGACACATTTCGCGGAGCTCAGCTCGTGTGATATGGTGATTGAGACCATTACCGAAGACCTGGATGCGAAGCAAAAAGTATTTAATCAGCTGGATGCAGTGTGTCCGAGCAACATTATTCTGGCCAGCAACACGTCAACACTTAGCTTGACGGAGCTTGCCAGCTCTACAATGTATCCGGAACGCGTAATCGGCATGCACTTTATACATCCTGTAGGTAAGGTGGACCTTGTTGAAATCGTACGCGGTCTGAAAACTTCCGACAGCACTTTTGAAGATACCAAAGCCTTTGTTGATGAAATCGTTGATAAGAAGGGCGTAATGATTTATGAATCCCCGGGGTTTGTATCTTCACGCCTCATTTGCTTGTTCATTAACGAAGCTATGCATGTGCTTCAAGAAGGTGTTGCTTCTCCTGAGGATATCGATGATGCAATGCGCATTGGTTACCAATTCCAGCATGGACCGCTTGAAATGGCTGACCGTTTCGGATTGGATTCCGTGCTTGCCGCACTTGAAAATATGTTCCGTGAATACGGTGAACTGAAGTACCGTCCATCGACTATTCTGAAGAAGATGGTGCGTGCAGGACAATTGGGTGCAAAATCGGGCGAAGGCTTCTTCAAGTATGACAAGGATGGTGACCGGATATGAACGTTTTAGTAATCAACTCGGGTAGTTCTTCTTTAAAATATCAGCTGTACAACATGACGGATGAGTCCGTACTGGCAAAAGGTCTGGTAGAACGTATCGGGATGGATTCCTCCATTCTGACCCACAAACCGACCGGCAAACCGGACGTGACAGAAGTTAGTGAAATCCTGGAGCATAACACTGCGATCCGCAAAGTACTTGCGTGTCTGACCGACAGTGAGCATGGTGTAATCAGCTCTATTGATGAAATCAATGCTGTAGGCCATCGTGTTGTACACGGGGGAGAATTTTTCAAGGAATCCTCTTTGGTGGACGGCGATGCCAAATCGAAGATCCGCCAGCTGTTTGACCTTGCGCCGCTGCACAATCCTGCTGCAGTAATGGGGATTACAGCAACTGAAAACAATATGCCAGGTGTTCCGCAGGCTGTCATTTTTGATACTGCGTTCCACCAGACTATGCCTGAAAAAGCATATATGTACGCAATTCCTAGAGTGCTGTACAACAAATACAAAGTCCGCCGCTACGGCGCACACGGCACATCCCATGATTTTGTCAGCAAAGCTGCAGCCGAATATCTGGACCGTCCGCTCGAGGGCTTGAAGATCATTACCTGTCATATCGGTAACGGCGCCAGCGTAACTGCGGTTCAAGGCGGAGTATCTATTGATACCTCTATGGGGATGACCCCGCTTGAAGGTCTGATGATGGGTACACGCAGTGGAGACCTTGATCCCGCTATCGTTCCTTATGTGATGAACAAGGAAGAGCTGTCCGTTGGTGAAGTGAACTCCATGCTTAATAAGCACAGCGGTCTCTTGGCTATTTCCGGTGTGAGCAGCGACATGCGTGATATTATTGATGGTGCGGAGAAAGGCGAACCTAACTCCACGCTTGCTTTTGAAATGTATGAATACCGTCTGCGCAAATATATCGGTTCCTATGCAGCCGCTATGAACGGTGTAGACATCATCGTCTTTACAGCAGGTGTCGGCGAGAACGCATCGCTGCTGCGCGAAAAAGTACTGAATAATCTTACTTTCCTTGGCATTGAGCTTGATGCTGAGGCCAACAAGGTTCGTTCCGGCGATCCGCGCCGCATCTCTACAGCTGATTCCAAGGTACAGGTGCTGGTGGTTCCGACAAACGAAGAGCTTGTCATTGCACGCGATACCTATCGCCTTGTGCGAGGAATTAACGGCTAAATTAGAGGAGAGATCTTAGGCATGGCTAACAAGAGTGTAATCAAGAATGTGAATGAGCATGTCGGAGAGAGTGTTGTTATCGGCTGTTGGGTTAACAACAAACGCTCCAGCGGTAAAATTCAATTCCTGCAGCTTCGGGATGGTACTGGCTATATCCAGGGTGTTGTGGTGAAATCGGAAGTGCCTGAGCAGGTCTGGGACGATGCGAAAAGCCTCACCCAAGAAAGCTCATTGTATGTGACCGGCATTATCCGTGAAGAACCGCGCAGCCAATCCGGGTATGAAATGACGGTTACCGGAATAGAAGTTTTGCATCTCACAGAGAATTATCCGATTACCCCGAAGGAGCATGGCGTGGACTTCCTGATGGATCACCGTCATCTCTGGCTGCGTTCCGCGAAGCAGCGTGCGGTACTCGTTATCCGTGCGGAGATCATCCGGGCGATTCAGCAGTTCTTCAATCAGAATGACTTTACGAAGGTGGATCCGCCGATCTTGACTCCAACCTCGGCTGAAGGAACCACGAATCTGTTCCACACTAAGTATTTTGATGAGGATGCCTACCTGACGCAGAGCGGCCAGCTGTACATGGAAGCTGCTGCGATGGCTCTGGGCAAGGTGTATTCTTTCGGGCCGACTTTCCGTGCGGAAAAATCGAAGACCCGCCGTCACTTAATTGAGTTCTGGATGATCGAGCCGGAAATGGCCTTCACTGATCACGAAGAAAGTCTCAAGGTTCAGGAAGACTTCATCAGCTTTATCGTGCAATCCGTATTAACCAACTGCCGCGCTGAGCTTGAAGCGGTGGGCCGCGATATCTCCAAACTGGAGAACATCAAAGCGCCGTTCCCGCGGATTACGTAT
>NZ_LN831198.1:3461491-3470145 GCF_001368795.1 Paenibacillus ihuae | reverse complement strand
TATGCAAAATGCTCACTTAAAAACCTGTTGGCTTGGGAAACCAAGTTCAACAGGTTTTTTTTGCATGTGCAACATTTGCATCAAAAAACCTTGTGAGGTAAAATTTTACTGAAAAGAATAAGAATAATTAGGGAGGATTTCATGCGGATAAAGTTAATTCCCACTCATCATAAATTCAAAAAGAAGAGGGCTGGTATTACAATTACCATAGCTGCTGTAGTCATTGTTGGTATCGGAGCAATATTAACGGCATATTTATATCCAGGACCCAAAGAAAATCCGGTCGCATTGGATGCCTTGGCCCCAGCCACAGCTAATGATCCGGCCTCGGTAACGCAGACTCCAGGAGACAGTGGTATCGTATCCGGTGGGATTGAAACTAAGGACGGCAAAGATTTGTCAATCTGGCTGGCGGCAGGCAGAGACAATAATTTTGCGGTCATGAGTAGAAAACAGGACGAGACTCTAACAATGAGTGTGGAATCTGAGCAGGAGATCAAGCTTGAAATCGGAATTATATCTGTTTCAAGCGATAAAATTTACAGCGAGTCCATCCCTAGCGGGACGGGTACTGTTACGATAACGGTACCGGAAGACGGCGACTATCGTGTTTACATCAAGAATCATTCTGCTCTAGAGGCGCACTTCCGTTTAATACTCGATGAACCTCTTACTGGCCCTCTTGTATAAGTCCAAAATGGGTTCAGCAACATATACAAGAAAGCCCGCAGATGTCCTTATAGGAAGTCACATGCGGGCTTAGTTTATTATAAACTGTTACAGCAGAACCCTCTGCCTCTAGTCAATAAAGGCCAGCGATGGGGTAATGCAAAAAGAATGAAAGGCTGATATTAGAGCAGTTCTTTCTCAACAGCTGCGCCCATTTCACGGGAGCGCTCGGCGCAGCTGTTCACCGCTGCAATGACCGTCTCGAAGAAATCACCTTTTTCAAGGGTTTCAATCGCGGCTTGCGTTGCACCATTTGGAGACGTAACTTTTTTCCGCAGGGCAGCCGGTTGTTCACCTGTCTGTTGTACCATACGGGCTGCCCCGAGAACGCTCTGCACAGTTAGTTCTGCGCTTTGCTCCGGTGACAGACCGCCCCGGATACCTGCGGCAGTCATCGCTTCCATCATGTAGTAGATGTAGGCTGGTCCGCTACCGGAGATCCCGGTCAGGATTTCCATCCGTTCCTCTTCAATCACCGAAGTGATGCCGACGGATTCAAAAATATTGAGCGCCAGACGGCGGCCGGAGTCGTCCACTTCCTTGGAGAAGGCAATGCCGGTCGCTCCAAGTCCGATTGTACTGGAGGTGTTGGGCATCGTACGCACCACAGGCTGTGTTGTGCCGAGCAGGGCTTGAATCGTTCGGATCGTCAGGCCTGCAATAACAGAGACAATGAGCTGTCCGGGTGAGAGCAGCGGAGCGAGTCCGCGAAGCGCCTCAGCGGCATCCTTTGGTTTCATTGCCAGGACAATCACATTAGCGTTTGCCAGGATTTCCGCTTTCTGTCCGGGATCATTGCTGCCCCTTACGCCGTAACGGCTGCGCAGCTCAGCCAGCCTTTCGCTGCTGCTGCGGTTAAGCAGGGTGATATTCTCAGAAGAAATTACGCTGCGGGCAATCATCCCCCGCACAATCGCTTCGGCCATCGACCCGGCGCCATAGAAGACGATTTTATCATTAATAAGTGGAATAGTCGGTTGCTGACACATGGAATATGCTCCCCCTAAATGTATTGTTCAGCATACTGCCGCGGATTGACATCGGTAAATTTACTGCGGAAGTATGCCTGTTATCCCCGAATTTGACCGTTGCCGCGGATTATATATTTGCAGGAGGTGAGTGCGGGCAGACCCATCGGGCCGCGGGCATGCAGCTTCTGGGTGCTGATTCCGATTTCGGCGCCGAAGCCGAATTCAAAGCCGTCCGTGAAACGTGTAGAGGCATTATGATAAACGGCAGCAGCGTCTACTTCCTGCAGGAAACGTGCAGCATGCTCATCATTTTCAGTTACGATGCATTCGGAATGTTTGGTGCTGAATTCGGCAATATGGCGTAAGGCTTCATCCAGTCCGCCGACAATCCGGATATTTAGAATATAGTCATTATACTCAGTTGCATAATCTTCATCGGTTACAGGTACTGCCCAGGGAATTAGGGCTATAGTCTCCGGACAGCCGCGTAATTCAACATTTACCCTGCGAAAGGCTTCGGCAAGCGAAAGCATATGTTCAGCGGCATAGTCGCGGTGGACAAGCAGCGTCTCCATTGAATTACAGACAGAAGGTCGCTGGGCTTTGGCGTTAAGGCTGATCCTTTCAGCCATTTCCGGGTCACTGCCTGCATCCAGATAAGTATGGCATATGCCTGCTCCTGTTTCAATCACCGGTACGGTAGCATTGAGGACAACATTCTGGATCAGAGAGCTGCCCCCGCGCGGGATGATGACATCGATAAGGCCATTCAGCTTCAGCATCTCATCCACAGAGGAACGGTTCGGATCTTCAATCAGCTGCAGGGCTGCGGCAGGGATTGCCGTCTCAGCCAAAGCGTTATGCAGTACTTCGACAATTTTACGGTTGGACGAGAGTGCGGAAGAGCCGCCGCGCAGGACCACGGCATTCCCGGTCTTGAGGCACAGCCCGGCGGCATCGACTGTTACATTCGGACGAGCTTCATAGATGATGCCGATAACACCAAGCGGGACGCGGATTTTCTCGATCGATAGACCGTTCGGACGCTCAATCGTTTCGAGTGTGTCGCCGATAGGGTCAGGCAGGACAGCGATTTGTTGCAATCCCTCCGAAATAGCGTCTATCCGGCTGACATCCAGTGCCAGACGGTCCAGCATCGATTCGGGAGTGCCAGCGAGACGCCCTCGCTCCAGGTCTTCCAGATTGGCGGCAATAATAGCGGAGGCTTCGCGCCGCAATACTGCAGCCATGACAAGCAGTGCTTCATTTTTCTGGCCAGTGGTTAGGCTTGCAAGTACCCCTGTGGTCTCTTTCGCCAATGAGGCTTTAGTAACGACTTCACTCATATCTTTCCCTCCTGTAAGTTGTTTATCGTAGCGTAATCCATTCATCACGGTGAATAACCTCGAGCCGGTGGACTTCACCGAGCTTTGGGACGATCTCGCGGCTGGGCAGACCCTGAATGCTGCGCAGCTGGGTGTCGTCGTAGTTTACGATGCCCCGGCCCAGCAAGGTAGCATCGGGGCCGAGTACTTCAACCACATCTCCGGAGTGAAAACTGCCTTCAATCCGTTTAACACCGACCGGAAGAAGACTATGTCCGCCGTGAAGCAGCGCTTCGACGGCTCCTTCATCTACATATAATGAGCCGAGCGGAGTCGACATGAAACCGAGCCACTGCTTTTTGACCGGCAATGAAGAGAGCGTGGTATCAAAATACGTACCCTTACCCGTTCCAGCCGCAGCCAGCCGCAGATCTCCAGGTTCGGTGGCTCTGCCGATAAACACAGGTACTCCGCCTCTGGTGGCAATTTTGGCAGCGTCAATCTTGGAGCGCATCCCGCCTGTCCCTACACTGGAGCCTGCTCCGCCTGCGAAGGCATAGATTTCAGGAGTGATCTCCTTCACGTGACTGTAGCGGACGGCATCGGGATTCTTGCGGGGGTCGCCGCTGTATAATCCGTCCATGTCTGTCAGCACCAGGAGGCGGGAGGCTTTCAGTAGGTTCGCGACCAGCGCAGACAACGTATCATTGTCCCCGAACTTCAGCTCATCGACTGATACGGTGTCGTTCTCATTGAAAACGGGAACAGCGCCTTGCCGGAGCAGCTCCTCCACCGTCATCATGGCGTTGTTCATCGCCCGCCGGCTGCAGAAGTCGGTGCGGGTCAGCAGAATCTGGGCGGTCGGCAGGCCATGCTGTCCAAAAGCCTCCTGATAGGCCTGCATTAGCATAACCTGTCCGACTGCGGCTGCGGCCTGCTTCTCGTGCAGCAGCTTCGGACGGGACGGATAGCCGATGCCGCGGAAGCCGGCGGCTACCGCTCCGGAGGTTACAAGCAGCACCTCACAGCCGTCCTTCCTTAGTGCAGCAATCTCGGCGGCGAAGAAGGCCACTGCCTCGCGGTTTAATCCGCCTTCAGGGCCGGTGAGCGAACTGCTGCCTATTTTGACTACAATACGTGTCGTCACTTGTTTTCACTTCCCTTTCAGAATAAAAAACCATAAACCTGAAAACGACAAAAAGCCCCCATCCTAAGACTTAGCAAAGGACGAAAGCATGATTAACTTCCGCGGTACCACCTTCATTGATGAGGGATCATCCGACTTCATTCTCGTAACGGGAGTTTCCGTCCTGCAGAAGGCAGGCCGCTCGGGGGTAGGATTCAGAAATAACAACCGTGGTAAATTCTCTCAGCCTTCCGGAATTTACTCTCTGCTCACGGATAGAGACATTTCTTACTGGTCCCGTCTGCACGTTTCACTATTTGACATTTAGAATACCATGGCAGTGTGTCGTTTGCAAAGGGTGTATGCCGGAATATTTTTGGGCTCGTTACACGTCCGTCAGGCCGGCTACGGTTGTTTTGAAGGTTTCAATAAAAACCTCAGCGGCCTTGGACAAATAGCGGCCACGGCGGTAGGCGATAACCAGTGTACGGCTGGGTACAGGATCGGCCAGCGGCAAGTAGACTGGCACGAATTCACTGCGCGGTGCACGGGCGATGAAATGGGGCACGAGTGTAACTCCCATCCCTGTGGCGACGAGCGACTGCACTGTCTCCATATTATTGCTCTCGAAGACGATCCGCGGTTCGAACCCGGCTTCACGGCATAGCTCTACCGTCATTTTGCGGAAGCCCTGCCCTTCTTTCAGCACGATAAACGGCTCGTCCTTCAATTCCTCCAGCGCTGTCCGGATCCCTTGAGCACTGCGTGAGGCCAGCGGGTGTTCTGGAGGCACCGCCAGGTCGATCCGTTCCTCGCCAAGCACTTCATAGGCCAGCGTGGGAATCTCCAGGGGGAGGGAGAGCAGGCTTAAATCCGTCTGGCCGCTGGCGGTGAGCTTTTCAAGATTCATAGAAGAGTCCTCAAGCAGTGAAATCTCAAGCTCCGCATATTTCCGTTTGAACACAGGCAGTACATGGGGCAGCAGATGTGCTCCGGTAATCGGCATGCTTCCGACCACTACACGGCCGGTACGCAGCTGTGATATATCGGACATTTCCTGGCGCAGCAGCTCTACAGCGCCGATTATTGCTTCAGCCTGCTCAACGAACTTCTCTCCGGCATAGGTCAGCTCCACAGAGCTGGTATTGCGCTGAAACAGCATTACGCCGAGCTCCTTCTCCAGCTTGGACAGCTGCTGACTGAGTGAAGGCTGTGCTACATGCAGCTTGTCTGCAGCACGGGAGAAATTCCGCTCTGCAGCTATTTGCAGCGCATACTGCAATTGTCTAAGTTCCATGGTTAATACCTCGATTGATATAGATTACTTATAAGTATATCCTATAGGAATCTGTTTTAATATAGTCTACTATGTTACATCTGCTCTTCCATATTAAGAGTTGGCTTATAGGTTAAACCTATTGCTTTTATAGAAATCATATCTTGGAATTATAAACAACACGATGTTATATTTAGATCATTCAAGAGAGACTCCACGCTCTCTTCCAAATGAACGATTCTACTATATGAGGTGAAACCATGGGCAACAAGACAATGTTTGAGAAAATTTGGGATAATCACGTAATTCATCAAGAGGAAGGCAAACCTAGCATCATCTATATTGACCTGCATTTGGTGCATGAGGTTACTTCTCCGCAGGCTTTTGAAGGACTGCGCTTAAGCGGCCGCAAGGTCCGCCGCCCGGAGCTGACCTTTGCAACGATGGACCACAATGTTCCAACTAAGGACCGTTTCAATATTACGGACCCGATCTCCAAGCAGCAGATTGACACATTGTCGCAGAACTGCCGCGATTTCGGAGTCAGACTGTTTGACCTGAACGATATCGACCAGGGTGTCGTACACGTTATGGGACCGGAAATCGGCTTGACCCATCCCGGCAAAACGATTGTCTGCGGTGACAGCCACACCTCCACACACGGGGCATTCGGCGCACTGGCCTTCGGCATTGGAACAAGTGAAGTTGAGCATGTACTGGCTACCCAGTGTCTGCAGCAGTCCAAAGCCAAAACAATGGAAGTCCGCTTTACCGGCAAACGCAATAAGGGAGTAACTGCCAAGGATATGATTCTCGGCGTCATTGCTAAATACGGCACTGATTTTGCTACCGGTTATGTCATTGAATATACGGGTGAAGCGATTCGTGAGCTGTCGATGGAAGAGCGGATGACCGTCTGCAACATGTCGATTGAAGGCGGAGCAAGAGCTGGCCTGATTGCACCGGATGAGACAACTTTTGAATATCTGCGCGGACGTGAGTATGTGCCGCAAGGCGATGCATACGATGCTGCTGTTGCTTCCTGGAGAAGCCTGGTTAGCGATGAAGGTGCCCAGTACGATACGGTTGTAGAATTCGACGTGGAAACACTGATTCCGCAGGTAACCTGGGGGACTAGTCCGGGCATGGGAACGGACATCACTTCGAGTGTGCCTAACCCTGCAGATTTCACTACCGAAAATGAACGTAAAGCTGCTGAAAAAGCGCTTGAATATATGGATTTGGCACCAGGAACTCCGATCTCTGAAATCGGTATCGATTATGTCTTTATCGGCTCCTGCACCAACGGACGGATCGAAGACCTGCGGGCTGCCGCTCAGGTAGCAAGAGGCCACAAGGTGTCTGATAAAGTAACGGCGATTGTAGTTCCCGGCTCCGGACGTGTAAAGATGCAGGCGGAGAAAGAAGGCCTCGACAAAGTATTTACCGAAGCGGGCTTCGAATGGCGCGAAGCAGGCTGCAGTATGTGCCTGGCAATGAACCCTGATGTTCTGCAGCCTGGACAGCGCTGTGCTTCGACTTCGAACCGCAACTTTGAAGGACGCCAGGGACGCGGCGGACGTACGCACCTTGTTTCTCCGGCGATGGCGGCTGCGGCGGCTATCAAAGGACGGTTCACTGACGTACGTGACTGGAATTACAAGACGGAAGCCGTCAACGCATAGAAACTTTGAGAGAGAGCGGGAGGAAATAACAAATGGAAGCTTTCAAAAAATTAACGGGAATCGTTGCCCCGGTCGACCGGGTAAATGTGGATACAGACGCTATTATTCCAAAACAGTTTTTAAAACGGATTGAACGGACCGGATTCGGACAATTTCTGTTCTATGAATGGCGTTTTGACGAAGCCGGCAATGACAATGCCGCTTTTGAAATGAACAAACCGCGTTATCAGGGGGCATCCGTGTTGATCTCGCGGGCTAACTTTGGCTGCGGGTCCTCCCGGGAGCATGCGCCATGGGCAATTATGGACTATGGCTTCAGAGTGGTGATTGCACCATCCTATGCCGATATCTTTTATAACAACTGCTTTAAGAATGGCATCCTGCCGATCAAACTGTCGGAATCGCAGGTGGATGACCTGTTCAACCGCACCGCTGAGCATGAAGGGTACAGCCTGACAGTGGATCTGGAGAACAATAAGCTCAGTGATGAGTATGGACTCACCATCAGCTTTGAGCTGGATGAGCACCGCCGCCAATTCCTGCTGCAGGGTCTTGATGATATCGGCCTGACACTACAGCATGCGGATGAAATCGCTGCTTATGAAGAGCGTCATGCTGCGAAGCTGTTCTCTTAATTGAGTCACAGATATCCGCAAACTTTACAAATTTTACACAAAACTTCTATTTCCGGGTGTCGGAAATAGAAGTTTTTTTGCTATAATCGATATATTCATTGCCTATAGAGGCAACTTTTGGAGAGTTCTGTCGTCTAAACCTTATCTGTGTATGTATTTGTATCTATTATTTGCCCAAAGGAGAGTAAGGAATGAGAAGAGCCGGACAACGGGTGTTATTTCTATTGCTGCTGCCACTGTTATTGCTATCATTCGCCGGCCGTGAAGCCGCCGCTGCCGGAAACGGCGCAGGCAGAATTATTATGGACAATCAGGAGCTGGCATTACCACAGGGAATCAAGCTTGAAAACGTAAATGGAAGCGTTATGATTCCTATCCGCGTAGTCGTGGAGAACTTGGGATTTCAGGTGCAATGGGAGCAGAAATCGAAAAAGGTAACCGTTCAGCAGGATGGCAAAACGGTTCAGCTTGCGGTTGGCAGCAAAACTGCTGAAGCCGATGGAGTTACGCTCTCCTTAAATGCGGCTCCTAAGCAGAATGGTGGAACAGTGCTGGTGCCGATCCGCTTTGTCAGTGAGCAATTTGGCCTGAAGGTCGGCTGGGACAACGATGACAAAACGGTTTATCTCAGCGGCGGCCAGACCAGCGGTTCTGAGACCTCCGTGGATCCGCTGCCGTCTCTCAGTCCGACTCCGCAGCCTACGGCGGCAAATCCAAGCCCTAGTCCTACTGCGACATCAGCTCCAGTAACAACGCCAGGGGCTGACGATGATCTGGGAACAGGAACTCTGGGGCCAACCACCACACCGATTCCGGGCAGTGCCGGGACAGTGGTGACTACACCGCAGGTCATGGGTGCTGTATTCAGTGAGAATCGTCTCATCGTTGCGGTAGCGGGAGGCGCTAA
>NZ_LN831198.1:3455641-3461465 GCF_001368795.1 Paenibacillus ihuae | reverse complement strand
AATCGTCTCATCGTTGCGGTAGCGGGAGGCGCTAAGCCAACGGTAACGAAGATGAGCAATCCGGAGCGGATTGTGATCGATTTTCCCGGAGCTGCCTTTGCACCGGATTTCGTTGGCAGTCTCCCAAGTGTTGCCGCGAACGGTACTCCGCAAGGCAAGCTGGACGTTGCCGGATACCCGCTTGTATCTGAAGTGCGGTATGCACTGTTTAGTACAAGCCCCTCAACCGTCAGATTTGTCATTCAAACGGTCGGGGGCCAGCCTTATCAGCTGAGTACCGATAACAGTACAGGACTTGTCACCATTGATTTAAATGCCTTAAGCAACAGCGGAGGTGCTGGTGGAGATACAGCTGCTTCAGGGAAACCAGTTGTAGTACTTGATGCCGGTCACGGCGGCAAGCAATCCGGGGCTGTCAGTATCACAGGCAAGCTGGAGAAGGACATTAATTTAGCAATCGTCAATAAAGTGGGAGCACTGCTTATACAGGATGGCCGGGTTGACGTTGTGTTCACCCGAACCAATGATATAACGTTAGGCTTGCAGGACCGTGTAAATATCGCCGAGGCAGCCAATGCGAATCTGTTCATTTCAGTACATGGCAATTCTCTTCCGGAAGCTTATCCTAACCGGGAGAAGGTTAACGGCAGTGAAACCTATTATTCACGGACTGAGAGTCTTCCGCTGGCCCAAATTATGCATAAGCATCTGGTAGCGGGCACCAGCTTTAAGGATAACGGAATCAGAACAAAAAGCCTGCATGTCACAAGGGAGACCAGCATGCCTGCTGTACTGCTGGAAGTAGGGTATATGAGCTCTGCAGCGAACGAATCCGCCATGCTCAGCGAACAGCTGCAAAATAATGTGGCGAGGGAAATTGTTGCCGGAATATATGAATATCTTGGGCTGTAAATGCAGCAGAATGCTGATAGATTATGAGGATTCTTAGACGCCGCTTGGAATTAATTCGCAACTTTTAAACTGTAGCGGCGTCTAAACAATGTCGAAGGTTGTCTATAGCCAGGTCATCATGAACGCCGGTTTTCTGGCGGAATACTAGATTCTTAGAGGTGAAGAATGAAGAAATTTGCTTTTATGCTGTTGCTAATGCTCTTTGTATTGATTTTCCCGGAGCATGGACAGGCTGCTGCCGGAAACAACCAGATTTTTCTCGATGGAAAGGAACTGACAGCAGGTCAAGAAGTTCCTGTTGAGAATGTGAACAGCTCCATTATGGTACCGCTAAGAATGATTGCTGAGAACCTTGGCTACAAGGTCGGCTGGAATCAGACAAGCAAGACAGTTACGATTGAACAGCAGGGCAAGACCGTTAAGCTGATCGTAGATCAGACGACAGCTTCTGTAGATGACAAAACGGTCATACTTACCATTGCTCCCATTAACAGAAGCGGGACTACCCTGGTACCGATCCGCTTCATCAGCGAGCAGTTCGGGCTGACTGTCAGCTGGGACAACACACAAAAGATTGTAAACCTTATTACCCCCGAAACCGGCGGTAATAACACTGGTTCAGACAGTGGAGCTAGTGACGGCGGAACAAGCGTTGTCGTGCCTCCGGCTGAAACGACGAATAACCTGACCATGGTGAATGGCATCAGCTTTAATGAGAACCGGCTGACCATCGCGATGGAAGGCAATGCCGTTCCGAAGGTATCGAAGGTGAGCGGTCCGGACCGGATTGTGGTCGATCTGCCAAATGCTACTTTCTCCGATTTGTTCGGAACCGGGCAGGTGCTGGATCCTAACCTTAACGGCAGTCTTAGTGTAACGGATTATCCCGATGTATCCGGAGTGCGCTACTCCCTGTATAGCACTAATCCGTATACCGTCCGTTTTGTCATTGATTTAAAAACTCCGAAGAACTATAGCGTTGATATTTCTGGAGATACCTCCAAGCTGGTTGTCATTGATCTGAATGCCGTTAGTACAGGTGATACAGCAACCCAGCCCGGCAACAGCGGGCGGAAGCTGATTGTGCTGGATGCGGGTCATGGAGCCAAGGACTCAGGAGCAGTAGGTGTCACAGGGAAATATGAAAAAAACTTTAATTTAGCCATTGTTCTTAAAGCGGCTGAGCTGCTGAAAAAAGAAAGTAACATTGACGTGGTACTGACCCGTAGTGATGATACCTTCCTTGAACTGAAAGACCGTGCCGCAATGGCTAACAATCTGCATGCAGATCTCTTTATTTCCGTTCATGCGAACAGCAGTGCTTCATCGGCTGCAACAGGGTCAGAAACCTACTACCAGCGTGCTACCAGCAAGGCTCTCGCAAGTGTGATGCATAAGTATCTTGTGCAGGCAACCGGACTCAGCGACCGCGGCGTACGGTACGGGAATTTCCATGTTATCCGTGAAACGACTATGCCTGCCGTACTTCTTGAAGTGGGTTATTTAAGTAATAAAGGCGATGAATCAGCGCTGTTCTCAGAAGCGCTGCAGAATAGAGTCGCAGCTGGGATCGTGAGCGGGATCAAAGAATATCTCGGGTTAAAATAACAGCCAAGCGGCAGATAGGGCCGCAAAGTTTGGTAAGGCCAGCATAGCAGGCTGAACAGGCTTTGCAGTTCTGTCTGCCCGTATTCATCTAGAGGGGGTAATGTTGATGAACAAGAAATTAACGTATACAGCGGTCTCAGCAGTTCTTCTGATGGTAATTGCCGGATGCGGAGAGAAGCCGGCAGCCTCTCCGGCTGCAAGTGCAGATCAGGGCAATAATTCGGTTGTAAGCGCGGCTGGAGGGAATTCGGAGAACAACGGAGGCGAGGTGGTTACACCTTCTATTGCTCCGCCGACAGAGGTAACCCCTGCTCCTACAGCGACCGCTAAACCAACTGAACCGGCCAAGCAGTCACAGGATATTGAAGTTTATTATACGGATCCGCAGCAGATGGATTTGATTGCAGCTGCAGGAACGATCAGCTTTGCGAGTGAAACCGAGAAATACAGCGAGGCGTTCAAAACGCTTCAGAGCAGCAGCAATACGGAGCAAGTGCCGCTCTGGAGCGGCATTGAGCTTAAATCGCTGGACTTCAAAGACGGGCAGATTGTGATGGACATTCACAAACCGGGTGAAGCCCAGCTTGGCGCAGGCGGCGAGTCTCTGGCGATAAGTGCGCTGGCCAAGACCCTCTTCCAGTTTGAAGAAGTGAAATCGGTCGAGCTTCTGGTCGATGCTGAGCAGGTGGAAAGTCTGATGGGGCATGTGGATCTGGAGCATCCGTTGACCAGAGAGAACAGCGGCCTCTAAATTTTGTGCAGGATTCGGAGCATGTATCCGCGAATAATGAATTGAACATTTACATGGATCATTGAGAGGGGAATAACCTATTGTCCGGTCAAAAAAGATCAAAACATTCGATTAAGGCCTATTCAACCAAAGCGACATCAGCTGTTCTGGCCGGTGCTATGGCATTCGGCGGAGCCGGGGCTGCTTTTGCGGATACTGCAGTTACCCCGGCTACAACTTCTGCAGCTGCAACGACTCAAGCTGCTGTGGTATCTTCGGGTATTTTCAGCGATGTGAAAACAGGCTTCTGGGCGGAGAAACATATCTACAAGCTGGCTTCGCAGGGAATCGTAGTCGGCAATAACGGCTTGTTCCGTCCCGGAGATTCGGTCACTCAGCAGGAAGCTGTACTGATGGCACTCCGCTTCATGAAGCTGCAAGGCAATGTAAGCAGTACTACGGATGTAGTGCTTCCAACCAATTTCCAGGTTTCGAATTATTATAAGCCGTATGTTGTGCTCGCTTTCCAGTCTGGACTGCTGGATAAGACGGTAGAGATGGCAACGGATAATCTCAAAACCTCCTGGGGTGAGCGCAAAGCTTCCCGTGAGTGGATTGCTGAATTGCTGATTAGAGCCTTGGGCAAAAGCTCGCAGGCAGCATCAGTGGCAGTAGAGCCAACCGGTTTTGCCGATGATGCTAAGGTTTCGGCGAATAAACGCGGCTATATCAATACTGCGGTAGATCTGGGATTGGCTAACGGCTTGGACGGCAACCGGTTTGATCCGCAAGGTGCAGTAACGCGTGCTCAGCTGGCGACTTTTTTCAGCCGGGCAGAAGCGCATAATACCCTGCAGTACGATAATACGGTATCGGGCAGCATCAGCGCGTTAAAAGACGGGAAAATGACTGTTTACAGCAACGGCGCTTCCTCTGTCTATAACCTGAGTCCGAACACAGCTTACTTCAGCAGCACTTCCGACACAAGAATCAGTCTGAGTGATATTCAGCCCTATACGAAGGTTACAGTCATCGGAGCTACTTATAATGCGGCCTATGTAGAGTTGACGGATGCAACTCCGCAGATAGAGGCTATTGAAGGAACCTTCGCCAAAATTACGCAGGGAATTATCTGGGTGGATTCGGCAACCGGGTATGACCAGTACAGCTATGATGCCAATACAGTCTTTGTGGATGTAAACGACGCTGCCATCACGGCTTCGTCTATTACAGCGGGTAGTAAGATTAAGCTCCTGCGAGAAACATACAGCGGTTCACACAAAGTGGTAAAGCTCCAGGTAACCTCGGGGATTGTAAATAAGACAACCACGGGAACACTTCAAAGCATTAACCTGGCTACCAAAAGCATCACCTTCAAAAATGCAGCAGGAACGGTGGAAACCTTCAACTGGGAAGAGGGTGCCACACTATTCAGCTCGCAAAATGCTGTACTGCAGCCAGCCGACCTGAAGGTCAATGCAGCCGTGAAATATACGATTAAGAATAATGTTATTGCAGCTGTTGAAGTGACATCAGGAACGGAACGAACGGTGCAGGGCTCGATTGTTGAAATGACAGGCTCAACTATAGTGTATAAAAAAGCAGATGGTACACGTGAAGTTAGGCTGCTCGCAACCTCCCCAACCATTATTATTCCTAATGTGGCAACTCCGGTTGCCGGGGATCTTATCGCCGATGCTACCGGAGGGGACAATGTTCAGCTTACACTGAACAGCAGCGATCAGGTTACCAAAATTGAAGTGACCAGCCGGCAGATTGAGCAATATAGCGGATCAACGGTTATTGCCTATAATACGAAATCTCAGCTGCTGACCTTTATGGACAGTAATAACAAGGCACATGTGGTTCATATTGATGCCAATACAAAGCTTGCCTATGATGGTGCGCCGACCACTTCGCTGATCAACATGGCGACAAGATTGACTGAAAACCGTAAAGTTGATGTAGTTTCGATAAATGAGCGTGCCCTGTCTGTAGAAAGTACAACCAAATACAGCGGAACGCTGGCTTCAGTGAGTACCTCAACCAAAACGATAGTGCTTAAGCTAAGTAATGGCCAGCTGCTTACACTGCCGTATCCTTTGTCTGTGGATTACTTTGGCAAGACTTCAGCTGCCATTACGGATGTCTCTCTTAACAGTCAAGTCACAGCAGTGCTCTCCGGAAGCCAGGATGTCATCTCTGTTCTCCGGGTTCAATCATCGTCACAGCTTGAAGTAACCTCAGTAAACAGTACTACGAATAAGCTGGGTGTGAAATGGCCAGGCGGTACGAGTGAGCTGTACACATTAACTATTCCAATGACAAATGAAGCCGGACAGAAAATTACTGTAAGTGATTTGAAAGCCGGAGATTTTGTGAATGTGAAGTTTGAAGGAAGTACAGCGCTATCCATCCAGGCAGTGAAGGTTAGTCTTGGACAGGTGGCTGCACTGGATACTACAGCAAGCACTCTCACGGTGAAGGATTACACTGGAGCCACCCAGACGTATTCAGCCGCCGGCGGGGTAAAGATCATCCGGGACGGAGTAACGACAACAGCGCTTGGAAATA
>NZ_LN831198.1:3451318-3455615 GCF_001368795.1 Paenibacillus ihuae | reverse complement strand
CAACAGCGCTTGGAAATATTACAACTGCAGACCGTGTGGAAGTGCGCAAGGATGCTGATGGAGCAATCATTATCCGCGTATTGACCCAGCTGAGCCGGGCATTCTCACGTGCAGATAGCAGTAGTAATGAGCTGCAGGTCAAACGCTCTAATCTGAACGATCCTTACCGCTACACATTTGCCTCCAATGTATATATTCATCAAGGTGACACGACTTTATCCGTGCAATCTCTCAAAGAAAATGATAATATTATAATGTATTTCAATAATGATGTTATCGTTGAAATTGTGAAACAATAATGTTATGGTGGATTTCCGGGTGAAACACCGTCTTGACGCAGAGGAAATACTGCGTCAAGACGTTTTTTTTGAAATATAAGAATAGATAGACTGCTTACCATTATGTATCCTTATATTTCGGTAAACAATGAGAAGATACGCTCGTATTGAAACGGATCCCTTCTTTTATGAACAGGCCAGCCGTTTCTGCTTCGTTCGAGTGTAAATACTCCGTGGAGGGGACGCTATGAAAGCTGCAGAGGTCCGCCACATTCTGGATAGTATTGGAGACTTGTTTCCTGATGCGCATTGTGAACTGAACCACAAGAACGCCTTCGAGTTAACGATTGCGGTATTGCTGTCGGCCCAATGTACGGACGCAACAGTAAACAAAGTGACCGAGGACCTGTTTCAAAAGTACAAAACTCCATTGGATTATGTTTCTGTACCCTTGGAGGAGCTGGAGAATGACATCCGGCGCATCGGGTTGTTTCGCAACAAAGCTAAGCATATTCACAACCTCTGTTTGATTCTGATTGAACAATACGGCGGTGAAGTGCCGCAGGCGCATGACTTACTGGTAACCTTACCGGGTGTCGGTCGCAAAACGGCTAATGTTGTAGTTTCCAACGCATTTGGTGTTCCGGCCATCGCCGTCGACACTCATGTGGAACGTGTAGCTAAACGGCTGGCATTAGCAGGCTGGAAGGATTCTGTGCTGGAAGTGGAGAAGAAACTGATGAAGGTGGTACCCCGTGAGGAATGGACGCTCACGCATCACCGGCTGATCTTTTTTGGACGATATCACTGCAAGGCGCAGAATCCCGCATGCCAGATTTGTCCGTTGCTCGATGTGTGCCGTGAAGGCAAGAAACGTATGAAAACCGCCGTAATCAGGAAAGATAAGATTACAGCGGGAGCAAGCAAAAAGTTAGAGATGAAGAAGAGGATGGGATAGAGATGAAGTGCATTTCTGTGTATACTGATAATTTTGAGGCGTTTTCCGATATTTTTGACCGTGTAGTTGAAAGTCCGCTTGAAGAAAACGAAGAGCAGGAAGTAGAAGGCATCACAATCAGCCACTCCGGCGATGTGCCTGAGCATTACCTGGAGCGTATGTCCCAAAAGCCTGAGGTTGTCGTAATGAAGGACAAGTCCCGCGGCTTGACGATTCTCCAGCATGGCAAAGTATTTGAAATTCTGCTCCCAGTATTGGAAACAGCTTAATATTATTCTACTCAAAGAGCCGTCCCTTAGGGGCCGGCTCTTTTTTGCGGAGCAAGCCGCTAGTAGAGAGGATGAATATTCTCTATAACTTGAGTTCTATGACGAGAATGATCTCAGCCTTAAAGAATAAGCAATATAGACCATTAGAGAAGGTACCAGTACCATGACGCACAGCATGATGGCTACAAAGGAAAAATTCTGCAGCAGCAGCTGATTCCAGATCGTAGTTGAAGCATACCTTAGTAGGAAGCTTGCAACGGTCAGCATCAGTGTAATGAGAGCCATAGTCCTGCTGATTCGGACAACTCTGGAGTATTTCACGTATGAGGTTTCACGGTCGGTATGCAGAGGAACTGTTCCTGGTTCCGCTGAGAAGATATGCAGATCTCCGGAAGAACACACATGATTCCAGCCGCTGTCAGCAAAAATATCCTTGTATTCCTGTTCTTCCTCTTTCTGCAGTTGCCGGATATCGAGACAATAAATCAGCTTGTGCGGCAGTCCCTTGCGGACTATAAAGCCGAATAGTGAAAAATGATCCAGAAACCAGCCTTCTTCAGACAATACACTTAACCTCTTCATCTCGGATTCCTCGGCAAATGCCAATCCCTTCGAAATGACATATCTCGTCTGCTTATCAGTACTCTTCATATAATCCTTCCTCCTTCACAGTTTGGATTGCGGCTTGCCCGTGCCGTGCCATTCTTAATCTCCGCTCAATCTCAGCGGCAATGATCTGCTCTCCCTTAGCTGTCAGCTGGTAGGTTTTTCTCCGCTCATCCTCATCCTCATTCAGTAATATATAATTGGTTTTCTGCATCTTCTTGATTAAGGTATAAAGCGTGGCCGGTCCGATCTTGACCTCTCCGTCTGTAAGCTCTTCGATATACTTCATTATCGCGTAACCGTGTTTAGGAGAATATAAGGCCAGCAGGATGTAGTACGCCGAATCAGTCAGCTGTTCAATCTGCAGTGAATTATTTCGTGACACCGGTACCCCCCCCTTTCTTATTCCCATTGGAATGTATCTTGTTTGGATATATCCATTATAGATATATCTAATATGGATATAATAATTCCATTAAATTACATTGTCAAGAGTATCCCCGGAAATTTTTACATCAAGTGAATTTTGTAAGGGATTATAGCTGTTTTTGTAATCTGTGATTATTTGATTTATGACAAACTGGTGATAGAATGAAGATATTCTTGTACACTTTAAATTTTAAGATAACGGTTTTTAAATATTAACGAGGAAGAAAATGTAAAATAAGGTCCCGGATTTAGCGCTCATATCAGCGGATAAGTACATAGACATTAGGTGTAAAGACATTATGGGAGACGGCGGAGGTGGACGTTTGTGCGGGCAGAACCAGTGAAGCTGGAGCAGGTAAAGGAATCAGCGCTGTCATCGCTTAAAACACTGATGGATCAGTGGGGCGAACGGGAAACGGCCCGGGTGATTGCTGATTTGCAGGTTAAGGAACAAAAGCAGGAGCTGACGCTTGCCTTTTGCGGGCATTTCTCTGCAGGGAAATCAAGTATGATCAACAGGCTGTGCGGCAGTGAAGTGCTGCCTTCCGGACCTATACCTACAAGCGCCAATGTGGTATCCATCCGCAGCGGAGCGCCGCGTGTATTGCTGTATCCTGTCACAGATAAGCAGGCTCCTTGGGAGACGACTCCTGACCGGCTGCAGGAATATTGCCGCAGCGGTAATGAGTATTCAGCGATTGAGGTATGGGAAACGGTTCCATTACTTGGAGCTCACGGCGTGCTGATGGATACTCCGGGTGTCGATTCCACGGATGACGGGCATCAGGCGGTGACACGTTCGGCGCTGCATCTGGCCGATGTGGTGTTCTATGTGATGGACTACAATCATGTACAATCGGAGAACAATTTGGCTTTCGCCAAAAATCTCAGTGATTGGGGAAAACCGCTGTATCTTATTGTCAATCAGATCGACAAGCACCGCGAGCAGGAAATTACAATCGAAGCCTACCGGCAGCAATTGGAAAGCGCTTTCGATTCGTGGGGGATTGAGGCAGCGGGACTGCTGTTCACTTCGCTTAAGGTGCAGGCGCATCCGCTCAACCAGTGGGATGAATTATTAAGCCTGATTACCCGGCTGCTGGAGCAGCGGGAGGAACTGCTGCAATACAGCTTGTCCAGATCTGCATATCATATCGCAGATACGCTGATGGCTGCTTATCACGATGAACAGCGGGAAGAACGGGAGCCGCTGCTTGAAGAAGCAGAGGGGGCAAATGAAGCTTCGGTGCAGCGGGAAATCGCTGCCTGCGCCACAGAAAAGGAAGAACTGGCCGAGCTGCCCGGCCAGGCCAGGGGAAGCCTGCGCAGCGGACTTGACTCCCTGCTGGGCAACAGCAATCTGATGCCTGCAGATGTTAGAGAGGCTGCCGGGGCTTATATTGAAAGCTGTGCGCCCGGCTTCCGGCGCGGTCTCCTGTTCACCGCCGCCAAGCGGGAGAAGGAGCAGGCGAGTCGGCTTGCCTCCTGGCACGCGCTGCAGAGCCGGGAGATTTCGGGCCAGCTGGACTGGCATATTCTGCAGCTGGTCAGGGAATGGGCAGAAGCCCTCGGCCTGTGGGAAGAGGGAGCGGAAGCCCGGCTGAAGGACAGCTTCCCGGCGGTGAGCCGGGAGTGGCTGGCGGCTGCAGTGAAGCCGGGAACGGGGACTGGCGGCGAGGCGCTGCTTAATTTCTGCCGCACCCTGGCGGCTGAAATCAAAGCACAGTACCGCCGCGCCGCTCCTCGAGCAGCGGCGG
>NZ_LN831198.1:3431861-3451197 GCF_001368795.1 Paenibacillus ihuae | reverse complement strand
GAGGGCAACCGCGGCCGCGCCTAACGCAGCGCCGCGCGAAGCCCAGCCGCTGCAGCGCGACGCGGCTGGCACCCAAGGCCCCGCCGCCGAAGGCTGGGCGGCGGGGGCAACGCCTGCGGGCGGACGCCGCAGGCTGGGGGAGGCCGCAGCGGTGCTGAACGCTGCGGCAGAGCTGCTGCGCGGCGAGCCGGCGATGGCTTCGGCGGCGCGCAGCCTGGCGGCGCGGGCGGCAGATCTCGCCGGCGGCCGCTTTACGATGGCGCTGTTCGGAGCGTTCAGCGCCGGCAAATCCTCGTTCGCCAATGCGCTGCTTGGCGAAGAGGTGCTGCCCGTGTCTCCGCATCCCGCCACGGCTGCAGTGGGGCGGATTCTTGCGCCGGAAGGCGGGTTCCGCCATGCTACGGCCGTGGTGACTATGAAATCGGCTGATGAATTCTGGGAAGATATTCTCCATTCCTTTGGTGTGCTGCAGCTGGCGCCGCCGCAGCGGCATTCCTGGACTGCGGCTGCCGCAGGCCTGCAGGTCAGCGGACTGCATCCATCGGCACTGCCGCATGTCGGATTCCTGCGGGCCGCAGCGGCAGGGTGGAAGAGGGCGGAGGGCCTGCTTGGCACTGTGCGCACGGTCGATCTGCAGGAGTACCGCAGTCTGGTCGCAGATGAGACACAGGCTTGCTTTATCCAAGGGACGGACCTGTATTATGACTGTCCGCTTACCGCTAGCGGCATTGTACTCGTCGATACGCCAGGAGCAGATTCCCTGCATGCGCGGCATACCGGCGTAACGTTTGGCTACATGAAGAATGCCGATGCCATTTGTTTCGTGACCTATTACAACCATGCCTTCTCCAAGGCGGACCGCGGTCTGCTGGCCCAGCTGGGCAGAATCAAGGACAGCTTTGCGCTGGATAAAATGTTCTTCATCATCAATGCCTCTGATCTGGCAAGTGATGAAGAAGAGCTGGACGAGGTCAAGGGGCATGTCGCGCAGAACCTGCGTGCCGGCGGGCTGACCTCGCCGCGCATTTATGCGCTGTCGAGTCTGCTGGCGCTGGAGGGCAAGACAGGGAAGGATCGGGACAGATATGATGCCTCCCGTTTCCGGAGTTTCGAGGACGCGCTGGCACAATTCGCCGGTGGGGAACTGCCGCAGCTGTCGCTGGCCGCAGCGAGGGAGAGCATAACCGCTGTCCGTCTGCGGGCAACGGAATGGCAGGAGCTCGCTGCCATGGAGGCAGGGCGGCGGGAAGCAGGTATGCAGGAGCTGCAGGAGCGCAAAACTGCAGCCGGGAAGCGGCTCATGCTGCTCGCAGCAGAAGCAAGACCCGTCCGTGATCTGCGGCGTGAAGGGGAGGAGCTGGTGTATCATGTCCGGCAGCGGATCGGCTTTGCATTGGGGCGGTTCTTCCAGGAATCCTTCCATCCCGCGCTGCTGCGTGAAGATGCCCGCAACTTGAAAGACATCTTCACGGCCTGCGGCAGAGAGCTGGAGCGTACCCTCCAGCGGGAACTGGAGCAGGAATTGTGGGCAACCACGCTGCGGCTCGAAGCAGCTGGACACCGGTTAGTCCAATCGGCTGCTCAGTCAGCAGGAGAGGAGCTGTCTATTTCTCCGCAGGAACTGCAGTTTCTGGAGAATGAGAAGGAGGAGTGGCCGTCACCGGATAAACTGGAAGCTTCTTGGCATCCGCTTGACTGGCTGTCACTCTGGAGCTGTTTCAAATCCCCCCGCTATTTCTTCGAGGGGCCGGGCCGGTCTGATCTGCGCGCTCAAGCAGAGCCGCTGCTGAAAGAGGCTGTCGCCGGGGCGGCAGAAATGCAGGAGAAGCTGCTGCTGGATTTCTATGCGAATGCTCTGGAGAAGGCATTAGGACGGGCAGCAGACAGACTGCGCGAAGAGTTAAACGAGCAGGAAGAGGTCATGTCAGAACTGCTGAGAGGAGGTGATTCTGCGGAGCATTGGAGCGAAGTTGCTTTGCAATTGCACCGTCTTGAACATTCATTCGACGATATCGTGGACAATCATCTGTGAAGTTTGTAGGAAAATGTCGAAGAACACTTGCAAATTAGCCGTTAATGGAAGAAAATAAAGAAGCCTGGAAATTTACAATGAAACTGCTGCGTTTACAGAAACAAAGAAAATACAGCAGTCAAATTTGCGAAAGAGGTTGGAATCGACAATGTGGGGAGCTCCTTTTTCAGCCCAAAGCCGTAAGCTGCTGCTCCTGGGCAGCGGTGAATTGGGTAAGGAAGTCATTATCGAAGCTCAGCGCCTTGGCGTAGAGACCGTAGCTGTGGATCGTTATCAAGATGCACCTGCGATGGGCGTGGCTCATCGTTCCTATGTTATCGATATGCTTGACGCGGAGGCACTTAAGACGCTTATCCGCGCCGAGAAGCCGGACCTCATTGTGCCGGAGATTGAGGCGATTGCCACACATGCACTCCTGGAACTGGAGGCGGAAGGATTCGTTGTCGTTCCTACTGCCCGTGCAGCCCGGCTGACCATGGACCGCGAAGGCATCCGGCGGCTTGCTGCCGAAGAGCTTGGATTACCAACGGCGGCTTACCGGTTCGCTGACAGTCTGGAAGAGCTGCGCCTTGCCGTGGAAGAACTCGGCACACCTTGTGTGATTAAGCCGATTATGAGTTCCTCCGGCAAAGGCCAGAGCATTTGCCGGAAGCCTGAGGATGCGGAAGACTGCTGGAATACGGCGCTTGAAGGCGCCCGCGCCAAAGGAACCCGTGTTATTGTTGAAGGATTCGTAACCTTTGAGAGTGAGATTACACTGCTTACGGTCCGTTCGGTAAGCGGTACGGTATTCTGTCCTCCCATTGGCCATATCCAGAAGGACGGCGATTATGTGGAGTCCTGGCAGCCGCATCACATGAGTGAAGCGCAGCTGGCCGAAGCCCAGTCCATCGCCAGAGCCGTGACGGATCAGCTTGGGGGACTCGGTATTTTCGGAGTCGAACTGTTTCTTACGGATCAGGGTGTATTGTTCAGCGAGGTATCGCCGAGACCCCATGATACCGGTATGGTAACCATGATCACACAGGATTTATCGGAATTTGCTCTGCATGTTAGAGCCATTCTTGGATTTCCGCTGGATTCGGTGCAGCTTTTGACACCGGGAGCATCGGCTACCCTGAAAGCGGAAAAGGCCGGACAAGCTTTTGCCATAACCGGCATCAGTGAAGCGCTGGCGTTTCCACGTACGCAGGTAAGGGTATTCGGTAAACCTGAAATTCGCCCGGGACGGCGGATGGCAGTGACTCTAAGTGCCGCGGAAGATGTACAAATCGCGCGGACGGCAGCCAAACAGGCAGCGTCTATGCTAAAAGTGGAGGTATATGAGGATGAACAGTAGTACTCAGGAGCAAGTACTGCAAATTCGCAAATGGGGCACAAGTGATCTGGAGAGAGTTACAGCCCTGTTGCGGGAATTCGGCTATCCGACAACGCTTAGCGTGATGAAAGAGAGAATGGAAGGCATGGAGCATGATCCGTTCCATTGCACACTGGTTGCAGAACTGGACAACGAAGTTGTGGGAATGATTGATCTTCGGCAGGTGAAATCCTATTACAAGCACGCAGACTGTATTACGGAAATTACCGCGCTGATCGTATCAGAGGAACTTAGAGGGAACGGCCTTGGCAAAAGACTGGTCTCCGCAGCAGAGGATTGGGCCCGCCAGAATGGCTGCTGCCAGCTGTTCCTAAGAAGCGGCAACCGCGTCGAACGCGCGCCGGCACATGCTTTTTACCGTCATATCGGATTCGAGAAAAGCGCAGGCTACCGCTTCAGCAAAGCCCTGCTGTAAATCTTATACGTGCAATCATCCCCATCCCGCTCTTACGGGATGGTTTTTTTTATGTTCAACTATGTAAGGGATAGAGCCTTTATGTGCATTCTTAAAGTTGACCCTTGCCAAACGGGCAGACTAATATTATAGTGAAATGCCCGCTGTTTTAGCAGACATACTTATTTTAAACAGCCATAGAGGGCTGTGAATCATAACATTATCCGAAGAGGGATGAAGCATGTATAAATTAATTCTGGCCGAAGATGAAGAAGATGTAAGGGAAGGGGTTATTGCCCAGATTGATTGGGCGGAGTATGGCTTTGAAGTGGTGGACTCGGCCGAAAACGGGCGTGAGGCGACAGAAGCCATTGACCGCCTGCTGCCTGATGTAGTGGTTACTGACATTCAGATGCCGTTTATGAACGGGCTTCAGCTGGCGGAATGGATCCGCAGCCGTCATCCTAACACGAAGATCATTATCCTGACCGGTTATGATGAATTCGAATATGCCCAGAAGGCGATAAAGCTGCAGATCGATGAGTATATCCTGAAACCGTTCTCATCACAGGAGCTGATCGATGTTCTGCTTAAGGTAAAGGCAACCATTGAGGCGGAAATCGCTGAGAAGGAAAATGTGTATGTACTCAGCGAGCATTACCGCAAAAGCCTGCCTGTGCTGCGGGAACAGTTCCTCTCCTCATTGGTGTCCCGCAGGCTGCCGCTCCAGGAGATCACTGACAAGAGCGCGGAATACGGCATTAACCTAGACGGGAAGCAATTTCAGGCTTCCGTGATCAGCATTGACTATATCCGTGCTGGACAGAGCCGGGAGGCTGCTGCGGGGCGGCCCGTATCACTGCGTGATACCGGCGACCATAATTTGCAGCTGTTCGCTATCCTCAATATTGCCGAGGAGATATGCCAGAAGCATGGCACCGGCAGAGTCTTCATCCACCGGGATGAGGTTGTACTTCTCTCGGTGAGCAAAGAGCCGGACGAAACGGAAATTACCGGCCATACCTTCGCCATCCTTGAAGAGATCCGCCAGAATGTGCAGCATTTTCTGAAGCTGACGGTAACAGCGGGGGCCGGGACGGTATGCCAATCTGCATCCATGCTGTTTAACTCCTTCTCTGATGCGATGCAGGCACTGGATTATCGGCTTATTCTCGGCAACAATAGAGTGATCTGGATTGAAGATGTCGAATCCAGATCCAATCAGATGCTGGTCTTTGATGAGCTGACACAGCAATCGCTGATCCGTACGATTAAGCTGGGGACGGTACAAGAGCTGAAGGAGGTCATGGACGAGCTGTTCGGAGGACTTGATACGGCCCATGTCTCTACACAGGATTATCAGATTTTTCTCCTGGAGATCATTACCTCGATTCTGCGTGTAGCCAAGGAGTCAGGCAGCGAGACTGCTGATTTTATGGTCCCTAGTATGGCTACACTTACGGATATGAATAAATTCAATAATATGGGCGAAGCCAAACAGTGGATTATTAATGTATGTACCGGACTGATGGACTCTATTGCCTCTGGGCGGCAGTCCAGCTATAAGCAGCTTATTGATCAGGCTAAGGAATATATCCGCAGCCATTACGAGGAATCAGATATATCCATCGGCAGGGTCTGCCAGCATCTGCATATCAGAACAGGATATTTCAGCAGTATTTTCAAGAAAGAGATGAAAATGACCTTTGTCAGCTATCTGCTGCAGATCCGTCTAGAGGCGGCTAAGGAGCTGCTGCGCTCTACGGAGCTCAAAGCTTTCGAAATCGCCGAAAAAATCGGTTTTGCCGATCCGAATTACTTCAGCTTCTGTTTCCGCAAGAAATATGGCCAATCGCCTAAAGAATATAAGAACAGCGCCCGGGGAGGTTAGCCATGACCAAATCCAAGGCTTATTTCTTTCCGCTGCGGCCGCAGCCCGGTTCACGCGGCAGAATCCGCCTGTCCGCTAAGCTGCGCAGTATTCAGCTGATTATTACCCTCTCTTTTACGGCAGTAGCCGTACTTGTTGCAGTAATTGTCAGCTCCATGCTGTATAACAAATTTGCTAATACCGCGGAGGAGAACGCCAACCTGAATATGCAGCAGATTATCGAGCAGGTCAATTATAATCTGGAGCTGTATGTGAAGGGCATGAGCAATATCTTTGAAACGGCAGAGGAGCAGGTTACGACAAGCCCTTCCATTGACTCACCGCTGCTCTATGAACGGATGGATACGCTGATGAGCAGCCGGGAAGACCTGGTATCCATAGCTGTATTTACCCCGCAAGGGAGATATGTGGCCGGCACACCGGGCCAGAACATGCGGGTCAATACACAGCTGCAGAGTCAAAGCTGGTTTACGAATGCCCAAAAAACCCCGGACATTTCCTATTCTGCACCGCATATCCAGAATTTGTTCAAAGGCCAGTACAACTGGGTGGTTTCGATCAGTAAGATGATAGAGTACAAGGAGAACGAAGAGCTGAAGCGCGGGATTCTGCTGATCGATTTTAACTTCCGCACCATCGACCAGCTCAGCCGCCAGGTTAAACTCGGGAAAAGAGGTTACGCTTATATCCTCGATTCACTGGGGAATATCGTATATCATCCGCAGCAGCAGCTGATTTACGCCGGCCTGAAATATGAGAATGTCGAGCCGGTGCTTGCCTATTCCTTCCGAAGCTATCTGGATGAATCAACGGGTGAGAAGCGCTTTATTACTGTGCGAACCCTGGAAGAAACAGGCTGGAAAATCGTTGGCGTTGCCTATTATGATGAGATTGTAACGACCAAGCGCGATCTGAACCAGTTTCTGTTCTGGTTTCTGGCGGCTGTCATTCTCTGCGCCATTGCCGTTTCAATATTCCTGTCCTGGCTGATTGCAAGCCCTATCCGCAAGCTGGAGCGGACCGTCAAGCAGGTGGGTGAAGGGGATCTTAATACCCCGATCAATGTCAGCGGCGCTTATGAGGTCGAGCAGCTGTCGAGGCGCTTTAATCTGATGCTCCAGCGGATCCGTCAGCTGATGGATCAGATTATCTATGAGCAGGAGACGAAGCGTAAAGGGGAGCTGGAAGTGCTGCAGTCACAAATCAACCCCCACTTTTTGTATAATACGCTGAATTCTGTCGTCCGGCTTGCCGAGCGGGGAAAAAATGAAGAGGTCATCACGATGATCCAGTCCCTCTCCAAGTTTTTCCGGATTAGTCTGAGCAAGGGGAATAATATCATTACAGTACAGGAAGAATTGGATCATATCCGCCACTACCTTGTGATCCAGAGCTTCCGTTTCAAAAACAAATTCCGCTTTGAGATTAAAGCGCAGGATGAAGTCCTTCCGTTCCAGACGATTAAGCTAATTTTGCAGCCTATTGTGGAAAATGCCCTTTATCATGGTATCGAAATGTCGCCGGATGAAGGACTCATCCTGATCAGCGCGGAGCTGCAGGACAACCTGATCGTGATCCGGGTCAGTGACAATGGCATCGGGATGTCCAAAGAAACACTTCATAATATCCTAAGCGGCGGCAGTAAAAGTACCGGCGGCTCCGGCGTCGGAGTACGCAATGTGAATGAACGGATCGGCTTGTATTACGGGCGGGAATTCGGCCTTGCTTTTGAAAGTGAACTGGAGGAAGGAACAACGGTTACGATCATCTTCCCGGCCATTGGACAGAATGAAGGTCAAGAGGATACCGCGGGAGGGGAAACGTCATGAAGACAAAACGGTTAGTGCTGACAGTATTGATGTGCGCTCTGGTCTGGCTGACGGTCACCTCCTGCTTCAACAGAGCACCTGTATATATCAGTACGAACAAAACACGCAATATCCACATGATTGTGAAGATGAACAAGGGCGATTACTGGAACACGGTGAAGCTGGGTGCTGAAGCAGCCGCGAAGGAATTCAATGTGAAGCTGACCTTTAAAGCACCGGATTCGGAAAGCGACATTGATGAGCAGATCGCTATGGTGGAGGATTCGATTAACCTGCGTGCGGATGCCATCATCCTCGCTGCCAGCAGCTATATGGGACTGGCCCAGGTTGTAGATCAGGCCGCCTATTATAAAATTCCTGTGATTTCCGTGGACGCAGAAGTCGGTTCTGCGCGGGTGCGGACCTATGTCGGATCGAACAGCTATGAGGCCGGGCAGAAATCCGCTGAACGGCTGATTAAACTGCTGAACGGATCGGGTGAAATCGGTATTCTGAATTTTACCAGCGCCTCTTTACAGGATCAGAGGTCTACCAGCGCTTCTATTGATTACGGGGCACGGGATGCGGACGAACGGGAGAAAGGATTTCTGAATTATGCGGCCCGTTATCCGAATATTCATGTCGTGCAGATCTCCTATACCTCTTCCAGCACTGCTGAGGCGGAGGAGCTGACCCGGCAAATGCTGCAGAAACATCCTGCCCTGAGGGGTATCGCTACATTGAATGAGACAGCGTCACAGGGAGCGGGAAAAGTGATACAAAGCCTTGGACTTAACAATCTAATCAAGATGGTCGCTTTCGACAGCTCTCCCTCGATGCTGGAGCTGCTGCAGGATGGCACTGTTCAGGCCACAGTCATTCAGAATCCCTTCAGCAACGGCTATCTGGCGGTAAAATATGCGGTGGAAGCCTTAGAGGGAATCGAAGTGCCGGAACGTGTGGATACGGGCACCAAGCTGATTGATCTCGACAATATGCTGTACCCGGAGAACCAGAAGCTGCTGTTTCCCTTCGTAAGATAGTATTTTTATAACATTAGAATTTTTATAAAAGAGAGTAGGATTTTGTATTCGCAACCGTTTTCATCTGGGGCATAATAAGGATGTACCTGAGACACGGTACACAATAAAAAAAGAAATATCACCAGGAGGTCATTAAATTATGAAAAAACTCACTTCCGTTTTACTTGCTAGTGCATTACTCGGTGCTGCTTTGGCAGGCTGCGGTGGCAATAACAACAACTCTGCAAATACAGCAACAAACGCTCCAGCCGGCAACACAGCAAACTCCGGCAGTACCAAAACTCCAAAAGTCGGTGTAGCCATTTACAAATTTGATGATACCTTCATGACAGGCGTTCGTAACGCTATCGATACTGCAGCTAAGGGAATTGCAACAGTAGATATCGTAGACAGCCAAAACTCACAGCCGACACAGAATGACAAGGTTGACCTGTTTGTTACTAAAAAATACGACGGCATGCTGATCAACCCGGTTGACCGTACAGCTGCAGGCGTGATCATCGACAAAGCAAAAGCTGCGAACATTCCGGTTGTATTCCTGAACCGTGAACCGCTTCCTGAAGATATGAAGAAATGGGATAAAGTCTACTATGTAGGCGCTAAAGCCGAAGAGTCCGGTACTATGTCCGGCCAGCTGATCGTTGACTACTGGAAAGCTCACCCTGAAGCTGACAAAAACGGTGACGGCGTGCTCCAATATGTAATGCTTAAAGGCGAGCCAGGACACCAGGATGCTGAGCTTCGCACCACTTACTCCATCCAGGCCATTGAAGATGCCGGCATCAAGGTTGAGAAATTGGCTGAAGATACTGCAATGTGGGACCGCGTAAAAGGACAGGAAAAAATGGCTGCATTCCTTGGATCCCATGGCGACAAGATCGAAGCTGTTCTGGCTAACAACGATGACATGGCACTGGGTGCAATTGAAGCACTGAAGGCACAAGGCTACTTCACTGGTGACAAATACATGCCGGTTGTAGGTGTTGACGCTACTGCACCAGCTGTTCAAGCACTGCAAGACGGAACCATGCTCGGAACTGTACTGAACGATGCCAACAACCAAGGTAAAGCGGCAATCGTACTGGCTTCCCTGCTGGCTAAAGGTGAAACTCCAACCAAAGAAAATGTTGGCTTTGACGTTACTGACAACCAATATGTATGGATTTCCTACAAAATGATCACTAAAGACAACGTAGCTGACGCTCAATAATCTTTCCGCACATTCACAAGGCTTGTAAATAAATATAATGCCGGGGAGCGGGTGAAATCGCTCCCCGGAATTCCTTTCGGGTAGGGAACAGGATGGAACCGCTGTGCCTCTCATGGAAAAAGAAAAAAGCGTAGGGGGCGTAACAACATGGCAAATGCTGAGTTTTTGCTGGAAATGAACAATATTACTAAAGAATTCCCCGGCGTTAAGGCGCTGGACGGAGTAAGCCTCAAGGTTAGACCGGGTTCGGTTCATGCACTGATGGGCGAAAACGGGGCAGGAAAATCGACTTTAATGAAATGTCTCTTTGGAATTTATTCACCGGATGCCGGTGAGATCTTTCTGGATGGCGAGAAGGCCACTATTACCAATTCCAACGATGCCCTCGGGCATGGAATATCGATGATCCATCAGGAGCTGCATCCGGTACCTTTCCGGAGCGTGATGGAGAATATCTGGCTAGGACGTTTTCCGACCAGGGGAATCGGGCCGATTCAATTTATTGACCACAAAAAAATGTATGCAGATACGGAAAGTCTGTTCAAGGATCTGGATATCGATCTGAATCCTGAAACCTTGGTAGGCAAGCTGTCCGTGTCGAAAATCCAATCCATTGAAATCGCGAAGGCAGTTTCTTTTCATTCCCGCGTAATTGTAATGGATGAGCCGACCTCTTCCCTGACAAGCGTGGAAGTAGAGCATTTATTCCGGATTATCCGGGATCTGCAAAAAAGAGGCGTAGCTATTATCTATATATCCCACAAGATGGAAGAAATTCTCGAAATCTCTGATGAAGTAACGATCATGCGTGACGGTAAAAAGATCGGTACTTGGCCGTCCGCTGAACTGACGACAGACCTGATTATCTCCAGAATGGTTGGACGCGATCTGACGAACCGTTTCCCGGAGCGCACCAATGTTCCTGGCGAGGTGTATCTGAAGGTAGAAGGACTGACTTCTCCTGAGCCAAGATCCTTTAAGGATGTGTCCTTTAATCTCCGGCGGGGTGAAATTCTCGGAATCGGCGGTCTCGTAGGCGCACAGCGTACTGAAGTTATCGAAGCATTATTCGGTCTGCGGGCCATCAAGTCCGGCAGTATCTCCATAGACGGCAAGAAAGTAAATATTAATTCACCGCAGGACGCCAAAAAGCACGGGCTGGCTCTTCTGACCGAAGAACGCCGTGTAACCGGTATCTTCCCGGTATTATCTGTTCATGAGAATGGTGCGATTGCCAATCTGGACCGTTATCAGAAGCCTTATTTCCTGCTTGACGGCAAGAAGAAAAAAACAGAAGTCGATAAAATGATCGAAAAGCTCCGTACAAAGACACCAACGACCAAGGTGCAGATCATGAATCTCTCCGGCGGTAACCAGCAGAAGGTGCTGCTCGCCAGATGGCTGCTAACAGAACCTGAAGTTCTCCTGCTAGATGAACCTACCCGCGGGATTGATGTCGGCGCGAAGTTTGAGATTTATTCAATCATTGCCGACTTGGCGAAACAGGGCAAGAGTATCATCATGATCTCTTCCGAAATGCCGGAGCTGCTGGGCATGTCTGACCGGGTTATGGTGATGTCGGAAGGACGGCTTACAGGAATATTAGAAGGCGACCAGGCTACGGAAACCGAAGTTATGCGTCTCGCCGCACAGCATTAGGATAGGAGTTATACAAAGACCGGCGAAGACAGTTTTGCATCCCGCAAAGCTGGTTCAACTCACGAAAGAGACGATAAACTTCGCGTAACACTTAAGGAGGAACACTACTCATGAACGTTAAAAAAGCTCAATCTTTTATAACCCAAAACGCTATCTACATTGTACTTGTAATTCTCATCATGGGGATTATCGTATACGAACCAAGCTTTATGTCAATTAACACTTTGCGTGACGTTCTGATTCAATCTTCAACACGTGTCATTATTGCCCTGGGGGTTGCCTTCATCCTCATTACAGCAGGTACCGACTTGTCGGCAGGCCGCGTGGTCGGCTTCACCGCAGTTATCTCGGCATCAATGCTGCAAATTCCGGATTATTCCCGCCGTTTCTTCCCGGATCTTCCGCAAGTGCATGTCCTGCTTCCCATTGCTATCGCAATCATAGCCGGTCTCCTCTGCGGATTAGTCAACGGTATCATTGTCTCCAAGCTTAATGTACCTCCGTTCATTGCCACTCTGGGCACAATGCTCATCGTATACGGCGTGAACTCCCTGTACTTCGATATGGACCCGAACCAATCGCAGCCAATCGGCGGACTTCGTGAAGACTTCACCAAGATCGGCTCCGGCTTTATCGGCAGCGGCCAATATTCCATACCGTACATTGTCATTATAGCGATAGTCGTCGCGGCTATTGTCTGGGTACTGTTCAATAAAACCAAGCTCGGCAAAAACATGTACGCCATCGGCGGTAACATGCAGGCTGCCAAGGTTTCCGGTATCAACGTTTCCAAGAACCTGATCTACATCTACGCTATCGCTGGTGCCCTGTACGGTCTGGCTGGTGTGCTTGAAGCAGCAAGAACAGGCGGCGCTACCAACAACTATGGTAACATGTACGAGCTTGACGCCATCGCGGCTTGCGTAGTCGGCGGCGTATCCACTACAGGCGGTATCGGTACGGTTCCGGGCGTTCTCGTCGGTGTAATCATCTTCACCCTCATTAACTACGGTTTGACCTTTATCGGTATCAGCCCTTACTATCAATTGATCATCAAAGGCCTCATCATCATCGCGGCTGTATCGTTTGATATGCGGAAATATTCTTCGAAAAAATAGGGCTCGGTGACCGGGCGTAACTACGGGAAAGGTTTGGGCTTCCGGCCGCTGTTATGTTTGGATTTCCTGATTAAAACCGCTGATCGCGGTAGAAATCCAAACCTAAAGGCGGACGCTACCGCTCCTCCAGCTCCAAACTTTCCCTTCGTTACTCCCGTCACCTCGCCAAGGTGGTGTAAGGCAGCAAGAAGCGTTTGCTAATACAGCAAACGCTTTTTTGTTATTTCGATTGCTGCGCTCCGAAACGTAACCTCCAAACCTCCCCCCCCAAACCCGACCCCGAAACCCAACGCCAGTGCAAAACTCCAGAGCTGGTGCAGAACCCCAACCCAAGTACAGGCCCAAGGACGAATGCAACCGCCACTCTGACAGACTTACGGACCGTACAGCCGTTATTTTCGCTAAATAGCGTTTTTCGGAAGCTAACGGACCGGAGCGCGCTTATTTCCTCCCGGAGCAGCATTTTCAGGGATGAATCGGGTAAATAACTGCACTGGTGTCCGTTAAATTGTAATAATGGAGAATTTGCTGTAAATAAGGTCATCTGTGTCCGTTAGCACTGGACCATGATTCTAGGTGCAGAGTGATTCAGAGTTTAAGGGCAACAAAAAAGCAGCCGTTCGAATAATCGAAGGACTGCTGTGTATGACTATTTTTATCGAGACCTTATTCAACATCATAACAGAAACTGAAGAAACAGTCTATATTTTTTCTTGGAATTATTATACAGTGAGGTAGCCGGCAAAACTAAATTATTGGAGTGTTGTTCAATGGACGATATTTGCCACTTCGATCAGGCTGCTTTACAGGAATATATAGGGAAGGTCTTTGGGAATGCTTATTTAGTTTCGAGTGTATCCAAAATGCAAGGCGGTGCACAAAAGGTTGTCTACAAGGTGAACTGCACGAATGGATTCAGCTGTGTGCTCTATATATGGGATCTGAGCATGAATTTTTTTCAGCAGGAAATCGAAGAAAATAACATTAATATTCAATCCTACAGCAGTGACTTATTTGCATTCAATAACAGGTTTTTAACAGAAAACTCCATTCGGACGCCGGCTCTTTACAATTTGAATAATGAAAGAACCCAGTATTCTTATGATTACGCTCTGGTCGAGTATATATCAGGACAAAAGGCGGAAGCCTATTTCGGGCATCCTGATCCCCGGGTTCAAGAGCATGTTCTACAGCAGGTGGGAGCTCTCGTTACTGCAATGCACTCCAACGAACGGAATATCTATGGAACACCCCAGCAGCTTCACAACGGGAGTAACCAGGGGCAATGTCATCTTTTACAACTGGACAATGCGAAATTGCAGTTATCTTATGCCGCGAAGCATATTGAGTTCATTGGCGCAAATCAAGAGAAGATACTTGATAAGCTGTATGAGCTTGAGGCCCGAATAAAACCCCGGAGGCAGTATGGTCTCATTCACGGGGAATTGGGTCCGGACCATGTGCTGGTTAATGACAGGCTGGACCCCTTTTTGATCGATATTGAGGGAGTGCAGTTCTTTGATATTGAGCATGAACATAGCTTTCTGGAATTAAGATTCGGCAAGTTCTACCGTTATCTGAAGAACGATTCTCTTGATCCTGACAGAATGCGGTTCTACTGGTTTCACCATCATATATCATTAACCTCGGGCGGTTTGAAGCTGCTGCACCGGGGATATCCCGACCAGCAATTTGCCGGGAATTTGGCGAAATATCATGCAGAGTGTACGATGCGGTATATTGAGTGATTGTAGGAAAGGGTGGTCCAATGCTATATATTAGTTCCCTAAAAGATTGCCCTCATCGCCAAGCTGAGTTAGCTGAATATGTCAAAGAACAATGGCCAAAAGTACAAAATGTAGTACTTCCCGTTATTCATGAGAGTATCGACTCAAAGGATAACTTCCCACTGACGTTTTTACTGTTGAAACACGGTGTGTTAATCGGGTTTTATCAGCTGATTGAGCAGGAGTATGTAACCCGGAAGGATCTGTCGCCTTGGATTTCGCCCTTGTTTATTGACCGGAATGAGCGAGGGAATGCACTCGGTTCGTTAATGCTGGAGCATGCCAGAAAAGTCGCTGGACAATTGGGATATGAAAAGGTTTATTTGACCAACCGACCACATCCTTTTTTATGAGAAGTACGGATTCCGGGAAATAGGGCTGGACATCTTCGAATGGGGACGGCCCACCAAGATATATGAACATGATTCAATAAAATAATATCAATAGGTGTTGAGAGAATGAAGCGAGAAACAAGAGGAATTGGCGTAGGCGCAAGAGCCGTTAGAGATTTCATAGTGTATGGTCTGGAAAATGGCTGGACAGGTGACAACGTTATCGTGTTCCAAGACGGGTTAGATATTTTAGGTGAGCTGGGTTATGACGTTTCCTGGCTTCGGCCTGATAAAGGGCAGGCGATAGATTCCCAGGGAGGCAGTTAATCCAAAATCCACAAATGCTGCAAACGCGCCATTATTTGTCATGAAAAAGTATTTTAAGGTAGAATTTTACCGGGATTTCACGGTATAGTGGAGAAGGAAGAATGCCATTCAACTTTGCACTGGGGGAGGATCATTTTTGAATCAACATTATCGCAAGCGTAATACCACTGCTTTCACATTGGCATCATATTTTGCTCTGGCTGCAGGTCTGTTCTTATTCTGTCTGGGGGTATACAACGACACTTGGGAACTGAATGTGAAGGGGTATTATCTGCTGTGCATGGTCTTAATTACGATTAGCTGCATCGTGATGCAGAAGGTTGTCCGGGACAATACGGAAGATAGAGAAATCCGCCTGGAAAACCCTAAACACCGGATGAGGAATACATCAGCCTTTACAGGTATGGCTATTGCAGGTTTAGTAATCGGGTATGCGATGTTCTTCATTGGTCTTTATAACGCTCCATTTGAATTAAATGTAAAGGGATATTACATAGCTGTTATTCTGTTAATTTCGTATAGCGCAATTGGCGTTCAGAAAGTGACTAGGGATAACGCAGAAGACAAAGATATTCTTGCCGAACTGGAATCCAAAAGAGATTTCCAGGGCTAAGAGGACGGACATAAGGTGAATGTTCTGGCCTGCTACATCATTTGATAATGAAGAGGTCATCACTGGATGGCCTTTTTTAATTATGGGATGTACCAAGGAGGAGAAAGGCCGCGGGCGGCGGAAGAGGACGATTGGGCACCTGGCTGGGATGCGATTGATGAGGTATTTGACAAGCTATATCCGGGTCAAACCCCATCGCATTACGGGACTGAGATTCACAAGCGTGCAATTTGTTGCCGGGAATGGACAATCCATTCATATCGGCGTCCAATCCGCGATAACTGCGCTACTGGCAGTAAAGGATACAGAAGCTGGCGGGATAGATACAATCCATGGAAGGGTGGATTTCATCCAGCTTGTCGGGATCACTCAGCGCGAATTGGAAGTGTTGAAGGACGACAGCAGTCAGGCTGAACGTTTAGTGGCGAATATGAAGCAGGACAATCCCTATTTGATCACGGACATGAACCGGACTATATCTTACCTATGAACCTATTCATCTAAAAGGAGAATCTTATGTCTACCAGGCTATTCAAACGTTTTATCTCGTTCTCGTTAGTTGTTTTATTACTTCCGGCCACGGAGGTTTGGGCCGCTTCCGTGATTACGGACCCGGTATTGGCGAAAGCCATCCGGACGGAATTGAAGCTGCCGGCGAAAAAGGAGCTGAAGGCAGCTGATCTGCAGAAGCTAGAATCATTATATATCAACGGTTCCAGGCCTAAAGTTAGAAGTGTACAAGGTCTCGAAGACGCAGTGAACATGCAGAGCCTGTTCCTGCCAAATCAAAATATAAGGTCGATTAGACCGTTGAGCAAGCTGAAAGAGTTAACGTTTCTGGCGTTAGACGGAAATCAGCTCACGGACATTTCGCCCGTTGCAGGGTTAAACTCGCTGACGACTCTGACATTGGACGGTAACCAGATTAAAAGTCTGGTTCCGCTAAAAAATCTGAGCAAGCTGACTTCTCTTCTGGCCAGCAAGAATCAGGTGGATGATCTAAATCCCGTTCAGAATTTGAAGTTAGAGTGGCTTTTTCTGGGCGGCAATAAAATTCAAGATCTGACGCCGTTAAAAAATCATCCGACCTTGGAGCATCTCTTTCTGGAAGATAACCTTATCCGCGATATTGAAGTGCTCGAAACGATACCAAATCTGCAGGAAGTCTCGTTGTCGAATAACCCGCTGGGTGAACAGGCGGAGCAGGTTATCCAGCATTTAGAGGACAATGGTGTCACAGTAGAATGGGAAAATAACGGCGATTCTCAGCCGGAATAGCTTCTAATCCAATGCTTGTACCTTAGGAAAAATACTCTGAGGAGGCACCACTATGACAGAAAACGCAGGAAACAATGAAATTATCAACTCACGGCAGTTCGATTATCCGCTTGAGCGGGTCTTTGCAGCTTGGACAACCCCGGAGCAGCTCGCGCGCTGGTGGGGACCAAAGGGTTTCACCAATACGTTTCACGAATTCGACTTAAGGCCGGGAGGCCAGTGGCGGTTTGTCATGCACGGACCGGATGGCAAGGAATACCCCAATCACAGTGAGTTTGTGGAGATCGTACCGCATGAGCGCATCGTCATCCGTCATCTGAACGCCCCCGAGTTTGAGGTTACAGCCACTTTTGAACAATCTGACGGCAAGACAACCCTGACTTTCCGTCAGGTGTTTAAGAAGCCGGATGTAGTGGAGCAAGCCAGGACGTTTTTGCTTGAGGCTAATGAACAAAACTTTGACCGGCTGAATGATTTGCTTGCAGAGTTAAGTATTGGATAACTAATTAGGGCTGTACAAAATGATCTCCGTTTTCACGATCCAGTGGAAATGGAGCTTTTTTTATACTCCAATGCGTGTCGAACTTGTAAAAAGTGATGTGTAATTGCAGGAAATTTATTATAATCATATAACATAGCAGGTTAGTATAACGTTTGGTTGTAGTATGGAATTGTTTATGCTTCCTTAGAATTAGGAACATCCATAGTAGTACAAGCTGAGAGGAAGTTAACTTTTGTTTGAAACATTACTTTTGAATTTTTTGTTTTTATTATTTCCGGTCTTAATTGTTGTGATTTTCTTCGAAAATAGAGCAAACCGCTATAATCAAAAACTCCTTGTACTCATGTCAGCTGTTACGATGGTTCTGTGCATGGTCAAGCCGATCAAGCTGGAAATGGGTTACATTTACGATCTCCGGTATATTCCGTTCATTCTTGTGGCTCTTTTTGGCGGATATAAGAACGTCCTTCTGTTGTATGTAATATTAAATATAACCCGCTTCTATGTTGGAGGGCCCGGGACTCTTCCCTCCTTCCTGTTCTCAACGGCTGTGCTGCTGCTGGTGCCGTTCTTGAGCAAATGGTTCATCAAGCTAAGCGCGAGGCGCCGGATCTCGTGGGCAACCGTCCTGGCGATGTTAACGATGGGGGTATATCTGGTCGTCCTCGGGCTGATGAAAGGTACGCTGGATGATCAATTCTGGACCCTAACCGTGTATGCCTTAACGACACATGCGGTTGTGATGAGTATTATTATGATTCTAATAGAGCAGATAATTACCAATATTAAGAACCGTGACCGGGTACTGCAATCAGAGCGTCTGAACGTCGTTAGTGAGCTGGCGGCGAGTGTGTCACATGAAATGAGGAATCCGCTTACGGTGACCAGCGGCTTTCTGCAGCTGTTAAACAAATCCAAGACCATCACGCCCGAGGAAAAAAGGTATGTGGAGTTTTCATTGCTGGAACTGAACCGTGCGGAGAAGATCATCAGTGATTATCTTTCTTTTGCCAAGCCGCAGTCCGACAACATGGTCTTCTCCAATATGAAAGCAGAGGCGGAGTATACCATGAACATCATAAGGCCCTTCGCAACTACCCACAAAGTAGAGGTCCATTTCAGTTTCAGCAATACGCTGAATAAAAGCTACGACAAGAATCAAATTCAGCAAGGCCTGATTAATCTTTACAAAAACGGGATTGAGGCCATGAAAGATAAGGGCGGAGGGATCCTCGCGATTCATTTCTCGGAAAAAAAGCAGGACATCGTGATCACGATCCGCGACACGGGAATTGGTATGACGAAGGAAGAAATCTCGCGCCTCGGCAAGCCGTATTATTCGACCAAAGAAGAAGGAACAGGTCTGGGTATGCTTATGGCTTACAGCGCTATCAATAAGGTAAAAGGGAATATAGAGGTGGAGAGCGAGAAAGGCAAGGGTACAACCTTCCGCATTACGATTCCTACCTGAAGCGGAATACAGATTTTTTTTGAAACATTAGGCTGATCTCCAGCTATAGTGAATAATTATAACCTGCCATAGATCATGGGTAGAACTGTATAGCTAGTCATATATGCTATATTAGCTCCCGGTTATATAAGAATAGATAACGGCTATAATTATTCCATAAGCAGAAAGGTGGCTGCGTATGAAGCATTTAGGAACGATGAATGTGGATGTAATTACGTTATTTGCAGAGGATTTGCTTAAGACGAAAACTTTTTACCAGGATGTATTTAAATTGTCTGCCGTGTACGAGGATGAGGTATCAGCGGTATTCAGCTTCGGAAATATGAGCATTAATCTCCTTGCTATTTCAGAGGCGGATGGCCTGATCCAGCCAGGCATGGTCGCCAGCCCGGAGGCCGGATCACGGTTTCAGTTTACAATCCGGGTAGAGGATGTAGACGCTGAAATTAACGAGCTTGTGAAAAAACGGAGTGGAGCTCCTGAATGGCCATTG
>NZ_LN831198.1:3429029-3431538 GCF_001368795.1 Paenibacillus ihuae | reverse complement strand
GGTCATGTCTGGGAGCTTGCGCAGCAGTTGAACTGAAGCCGAATACTGGGTTAATCCTATCTAGAACGATATTCGAATCAAACAAGGAGCAGGTTGCCATGGCAGCGTTGCTCCTTGTTTTCGTAAAAGCTAACGGGTAAACAAAAAGAAAAAAATTCCATCCGTATCCGGCAAATGCTATTGACTAACCAGCTACTGCGTGTTACTTTGTAGTGGTAGTAAGTGATACGGCATACCAGTCATACAGAATAGCGAAGGGTGATTGTTTTGGAAAACATAACGGAAATGCTCAAAGGCGTGCTTGAGGGAAGTGTTCTTGAAATAATAAGCCGCAAAGAAACCTACGGCTACGAAATTACACGGCAGCCGAACGCCCTCGGCTTCACAGATGTTGTAGAAGGAACAGTGTATACCATTCTGATCCGGCTTGAAAAAAACAAACTGGTGGAGATCACCAAAAAGCCGTCCGACATTGGACCGCCGCGAAAGTTTTTCGCGATCAACGACGCGGGGCGCGCTGAGCTGCAAAGATTCTGGGAAAAGTGGGAGTTCGTATCATCAAAAATCAGCGAGTTAAAGGAGAAAAGATTATGAATTTTTGGGAAAAAGTCACCGGCAGCGACATGACTAAAGAATTTAAAGCTTTTGAAACGCGAGCCAAAAAGCTGCCGGCAGATTATCAAGCCGCATGGGAAAAAATCAAATCCAATCTTTGGACGCACTCGGATTTCACCGGCCGCAACCTCATGCCCATCCTTGACGGTGTGCTTGGCCTGCTGGAAGAAACGGCGGCGGACGGTCAGGGTGTAGAGGAGGTTTTGGGTGACGACATCAAAGGCTTTTGCTCCGCGCTCGCCGGCGAAGAAGGGGCAAAGTCCTATCGTGACAAGTGGCGCGAGCAGCTCAACCATAATGTCGCTAAAAAAATTAGGTAAATAGGAGAGGATATAATGAGAATACGAGATATCATTGAAGGTAAAAAAGAGTGGCGGGCACACGTTGCACGAGTCAAAGCGCTCCCGCAGGATTATCAGATTGTCTATAAAGAGATTCAAAAATATCTGTTTAAAGTCGGTCCTGTTGAACTAACCGAGGGAACGGGTTTGCTATCGGGAATTATTGATCTGTTTGAAGAGGGCGCGGCCTTGGGCAGAGGGGTGCTTGAAGTAACCGGAAGTGACGTGGCCACTTTCTGTGATGATCTGATCAAAGACTCCAAGACTTACGCTGATATTTATCAAGAATCCGCTAACCAAGAAGTGAACAAGGCTATCAAAAAGACTACGGATAAAACAAAGTAAAGGGGGAATATCGGATGGAAAAAGCAATTCAAGTAAAAGGTCTGCGAAAATCCTTCAAAAACACAGAAGTCTTAAAGGGCGTAGATTTTGATGTGAAGCGGGGTGAGATTTTCGCCCTGCTGGGCTCCAACGGCGCGGGCAAGACGACGATTGTCCGTATCCTCAGCACGTTGCTCAAGGCGGACAGCGGTACTCTCACCGTGAATGGATTCGATATTTCCTCAAAGCCAGATCTCGTACGGCAATCGATTAGTCTGACCGGGCAATTTGCGGCAGTGGATGAGATTCTGACCGGACGGGAAAATCTGATCATGATTGCCAAGCTGCGGCATCTGGATCATCCGCATCAAGTTGCTGACGATTTGCTGAACCGCTTCGGCTTAACCGAGGCCGCCGACCGTAAGCCATCTACTTACTCGGGTGGTATGCGCCGCAGGCTCGATATCGCATTGAGCCTTGTGGGAAAACCGCAGGTCATTTTCCTTGATGAACCAACCACCGGGCTTGACCCCCAGGCTCGTATCGAGGTTTGGAAAATTGTTAAGGAGCTGTCAGGCAGCGGCACGACGGTATTCCTGACCACGCAGTATTTAGAGGAAGCTGAGCAGCTTGCCGACCGGATTGCCATTCTGCACGAGGGCAGGATTATCGCCGGCGGCACGCTCGCGGAGCTGAAAAAGCTGTTTCCAGCCGCAAAGGTAGAGTATGTTGAAAAACAGCCGACACTTGAGGAAATATTCCTTGCGATCATCAATAAAAAGGAGGCCATTTAATGGAAAACGCAAAAAAATATTTTATCAGCGACTTGAGAGTGATGCTCGGACGTTCCATGCGCCATATTTTCCGCAGTATGGACACCATCTTCACGGTTTGCGTCACTCCAATTGCAATGATGCTGCTGTTCGTCTATGTGTTTGGCGGCGCCATCCAGTCCGGCACAGATAATTATGTGAACTATCTGCTGCCTGGCATACTGCTTATGGCTATTGCAAGCGGGGTGGCCTACGTGGCATACCGCCTGTTTTTGGATAAGCAACGGGGCATTATGGAGCGGTTCCACTCCATGCCGATCGCACGTTCTACGGTGTTGTGGGGACATGTGCTGACCTCAGTGGTGTCCAACGTCATTTCTGTTGCCGTCATTATTCTCGTAGCGCTCATTATGGGCTTTCGCTCGTCGGCCGGGGTACTGTCCTGGTTAGCCGTAG
>NZ_LN831198.1:3417828-3428998 GCF_001368795.1 Paenibacillus ihuae | reverse complement strand
GGTTAGCCGTAGCAGGTATATTAGTGCTGTTTACACTGGCTTTGACTTGGATCGCGGCCATTGCCGGGCTGTCTGCAAAAACGGTGGAGGGAGCAAGCGCCTTTTCCTATCCGCTAATCTTCCTGCCATTCATCAGCTCGGCGTTCGTGCCGACCGACTCGATGCCGAAGGCCGTTCGCGCCTTTGCCGATAACCAGCCGGTGACTTCAATCGTAGAAGCCATCCGCGCTCTGCTCTCCGGACAGCCGGTGGGCAATGATATATGGGTCGCTTTGGCCTGGTGCTTAGGGATAATGATTGTCGCTTATCTATTTGCAGTACGCGCGTACAAACGGAGTGCAGCTTAAGGTTGTGGGCATCTGTTACTCCTTTTATCTCAAAGTAATGGAAATAAATATAACCAGGGATCAGACTATCACGATAGCTGTTCCCTTTTTCGCTGAAGCAGGTGTCCTTGGGGTTTACATTACAATAAACACTTTATAGCCCTGCGTAAGGCAGTATTCCAAGGCCTGGATTCAATTAAACCTATCCCCTTTTGTTTACAGGTATCAGCTATCCAGTCCCCATATGAAATACTTACTTCTGCTCTGAAATGTTGTAATTCGCCACCTTCTCTTGATAAATAATTCTGCAATATTTGGCTTTTGTCCGATTCATGTACAAATATTGATTTTACCTCTGGGTTATCGAAAGATAAAGTAAATTCGGGATGGATAAAATCGCCTTCAATGATAATTGGCAATTTATCTTCAATATGCCTGTTTGTGAGTTCTTTTAAGACAGGGGATATTTCTTTGCTTACATCAATCAACCAATTTACATTGCCGTCAACTCCAATGTCCTTCCAGTCTACTCCAGAATCCCAATAATGAATTGCCGGAAAATACTCCTTAGAAGTAACTGTTTTTACTGATAGATGGACATCATCTACTTCCAAGACATTCACACCATAAAATCGAGCCATTTCATAAGCAATACTTGATTTACCTATTCCTGATGCTCCGCCAATAAATAAAACGGTCCAGTTTCTATTATTATTCATTTTTCCAGCCCCAATTAGATATTCATCGAGTATTTTTTTGGGATTGCCCTCGGCAGTATTAAACTGTCGTTAATCGTTAGTTCAGAATCGATAATGATTAACTAGGGATAAATTTTCACGCCTTTCTCAAGCATCATTATGAACTGTTGAATTCGTTTCGCACGGGTTTCTTGCTTCTTGGCATTATGGATTCTGAATAGGAATGCATATTGATTTTTTCTATCCAACGTATCATAAAATGCCTTCGCCTTGACGTTACGCTCCAGTTCAATTGCGAAATCCTCAGGCAAAGAGGCGATACTTTGCAATTCATAGGCCTTGTCCCATAGTCCATTCTTTTTGGCAGCTTCAATCGCTTTGAATCCAGAGGGCTGCATTTTTCCATTTTTGATAAGAAGCTCTGCTTTTTCTTTATTCACTTTCGACCAGATGCTCTTATCCCCACGCGGAGTAAATCGTTGAACCCACGTTTTTTCATCTAACTTTTCCTTCTGGCTGTCAATCCATCCGTAACACAATGCACTTTCAAGTGCTTCATCATAGGATACAGAAACCAAGCCGGAATTTTTTTTCGCAATTTGCAACCGGATTCCCGGTGAAGTGTCATGATTGTTCTCAAGCCAATTCTCGAAAGATTGTTGATCGCCAAAGAACATAAGCGGTTTTTCATTAACTTTATTGATCAATTGATTCGCCTCCTACTCGTAGTGTACATCTTGATAATTGACAGATACAGTCAGTGATTATCTCACCCTGCTGGAACTATTGAATCCCGTCGCTTTTCTTGGTGGGGAATTTGACGGAGTGGTAGCGTCTGTTTGGAAGACTTTCCGAAGACAACAGCGGCCGGAAGTCCAAACATCCGCGCAGTCACGGCTATATTCTCATCTTTTCCCCCGATCTCGTTTTGCACCCCCTTAGGCACATAAACACCCTTTCCCTCACCTTCTCATATTCTATAGGCAAAAGCCTTTGTAAGGGAGCGACTGGGATGCTGAGGATTAAGCTGAATGAGCTGGCAAAAGGAATGGATAGCGGCCCGCTGCAGGCAGAAGTGTGGAAGTGGGACGGGATCGGTTGGAATGAAGCTGTTGCCCAGCAGGAAGAGGAGTTCATACGTGCAGATGATGATCTGTTCGTCACGATCCCCGCAGAGGAGGGATTGTACCGTATAGACTACTCCATAAAACCGCTGGAACCAATCTACAACCTGACTGAGTGGGAAGGAAGCGGACTGCGGGCAGAAGTGCTCCATCCGGCGCCTTTTAAGCTAAAAGAAGGGACGCTGTGGGGATATATCAACAACGAAGGGCGGACAGTGATTGAACCGAGGTATGATTATGCCGAGGATTTTCAGGATAACGGTCTGGCCATTGTTCAGCGCAGGAACAGCAGCGGTCTGATTGACAGCAGCGGACGCGAGAAGGTAAAACCAGTCTATTCGTTTATCGCTCCGTTTGCAGAAGGCCTGGCGGTCGTTTCGGACGCAAAGGGCTACACCTTCATTGATGAAAAAGGTAAAGAGGTAACTTCTGCGCGGTATGACTATTTGAATTCGCTGCATGAAGGCCGGGCGCTTTTCTCTAAACAGAGCACAACAGGGAATTCAAGGTACGGATACCTGAATGCGCAGGGCAAAGAAGTACTGCCCCCGGTGTATCTGGATGCGGGCGATTTCATGAACGGTACAGCACTCGTCAAAGTCAACGAGGGGGAATATGCACTGGTAGACCCTGAGGGTACTGTTCTGCATACGTATAAACATCCTTTTGTCGGCTATCCAGGGGATGGACTGCTGGCTTATCAGGAGACGGAGAATGGTAAATACGGGTATCTCAATCTGGACGGCAGTGTCGCGATCAAACCGCAATTTACTGCTGCTTTGCCCTTTTCTGAAGGAAGAGCGGTCATCAATACAGCGGAGGATTACGGCAACGCCTACGGTTTAATCGATAAGCAGGGCAAGCAGGTAGTTCCGGCCACCTATTATGAAGTGCAACAGCTCGGTGAAAACCGGGTCGCTCTGGGAACTCCGGTCTATGCAGACCAGCCGTACCGCGGGTCCCGCTATGTCATTGCCGATGCCGGAACTGGCAGAATTCTCAGCAATCATCCGCTGCTAGGGGTGAACAATTATCAGCACGGGCTGGCGTCCGTCTATGATGCTAAAGACACCTATTTTATTGACAAAAGCGGCAAAAAAGCGTCGCAGCCACCCGTTATTGCCGGAGCAGGCACACTCTCCTTCAGCGGCAGCCTGATCCGTGCAGATGTTGATCAGCGGACAGCCTATTACGACCGCAAGGGCAAGCAGGTGTGGCGTCAAAATGGGGTTATCCCGCTCAGACCGCCTTACTCCGTGCTGGAGAAGAAATATAAACCAAACCGGGACTATCTGGTTTATTATCCGGTAATAGAGGGGATTGCCAGCACAGAGGTTTCCAGAGCTGTTAATGACAAGCTGCGCAGCCTTTCCCTTGCCGAGGGGGTGGGAAGCGGAGGGGCGGCGCAGGATTTCAGCTACACGGGTGATTTTGCCGTAGAATTTTTCCGCAAAAATCTGCTCGTGCTTGAGCTCAGCGGCTATAACTTCCCGTTTGGCGCTGCACATGGCATGCCTACACGGAATTATGTGCATATCAATCTGCGCAGCGGCAGGTTCTATATGCTCAGCGACTTATTCAAGCCGGGCAGCAAATATGTGGAGAAGCTCAGCGAGATTGTCGGCAAGCAGATCGCTACCGACCCGCAGTATTCCTACGTTTTCCCGGATACGTACAAAGGCATTACGGCAGATCAGCCTTTTTATGTGGATGAAGCTGCACTGTATCTGTATTTTGCACCTTATGAGATCGCACCCTACGCCGCAGGATTCCCAACCTTCCGAATTCCATATGCTGAGATTATGGGGCTGATCTCCACCGAAGGAGACTTCTGGCAGTCATATCATTAAGAGAAATAGGCTGCTGAGCCGATAAATAAAATAAGAAGCTTGCAATGACGAGAAGACTGCCGTTCCTGAATAGGGCGGACAGTCTTCTTAACCATGTACAGATGCATAGGCGCTCTCTCAGCTGGACAAGACTTCCTGGAGTCTAGTGATGGAAAAACTTAGAGGCGCACAATGAAAAGGATTTATGCTACAATGACTTAGGAACAAATTACAACTTTGTAATATTTGCCGCCAACACTCTTGGCATCACAGCAAATCCAACAACCAGAACAAGGAGATGGCAGAATGAAGAGCAAGACTGTAAGAGCAATGATAGGTGGTAGCGTAGCAGCTGTTATGGCGCTGAGCATTTCTCTACCATTACAAGCAGACGCTGCAACTAGCAACGCAGTTGAAGGAACAACTACGAGCTTTGCCCAATTCATGCAAAATTTCACTCAATATAACAATAAGGCATTTTCTTTTAACGGTACGACAGTAACGGTATTTAAATTCAAACCGGTAGTTGTACCTCAGAAGACAACGGCTCCTGCAGCAACAGCAACACCAGTGGCAACACCAGCACCCGTAGCTACACCAGTACCGACAGCAACGGCGAAACCAGCGGCAACACCGGCTCCAACAGCAACAGCAAAGCCAGTGGCAACACCGGCACCGGCAGCGAAACCAGCGGCAACAGCAGCTCCGGCTGCAGCAGCAAGCACTCAAGCTACGTATGTGAAGCAGATTGTGGACCTTGTAAACAAAGAACGTGCCGCGGCCGGATTGTCTCCGGTAAGTGCGCTGGACAGCCTGAATAAGGTGGCAGCTGCTAAGGCAACAGATATGCGTACTAATAATTATTTCTCCCATACTTCACCTACGTACGGTTCACCTTTTGATATGATGGCCACTTTCGGTATTACGTACCGGGCAGCAGGCGAGAACATCGCCATGGGCCAGAAATCAGCTCAGGAGGTAATGACTGCCTGGATGAACAGCGAAGGTCACCGTGCCAACATTTTAAGCGCAAATTTCAATTACATTGGTGTGGGTTATGACAATAACTACTGGGTACAGGAATTCATCGGCAAATAAGCAATACTAACTAAGTTGAGATACCAAAGGGACTGTTCAGTTGGCCATGAGATGGCTGGCTGGAACAGTCCCTTTTTGGTTGGGCGGGTTGTTCATACGGCGGCGTCTAATGAATTCAGAAGAGTGGCTCAGGAGATGATTCCTGCCTCCCAGATCGGTTCGGCGTACATATTTTTAAGCTTGCTGCTGCAATCCTTACCAGTGTCATACGAGCGGTCGCCCAGCACCTCTTTGAATTTCTCCAGTGCCCGGGAGGCCTCGGCCGGTGCTGAACTGCTCAGCCATGAGCCGAGAGCCCGCAGTACCGTCCGTCCTTCTGCCAGCGCTTCCTCCCACAGCTCCCAGACGCTTTCGGTCCGCACCTCCGAGTAGAGCGCTGAATGCCGCCATTCACCATGTTTTTCATTCAAGTAATCGAGCTTCTCCTCGGCAGGAGACAGCTGCTGTGAGAAAAGACGGCGGGCTTTGCCCCGCAGGAGCGATTTCTTCCAGCCCCTCGGATCGTACAGGCATTTATGCGCCAGGAGCATATCGAGATAGGCCTCATGCCATATTTCAGCAGGCAGTTTTTTCGTGTCAGGATACCATGCAGCTGCAGTTTCGTGAAGTATGGTGTGAATAGGGAAAGGCAGATGGGAGCCGACATTGATTTTTTTCCAGACTGCATACCGCCAGGTATCCATCCCTTTCAGCCGCTTCATGAACACCGTATCAAGAACGATCTCGAAACGCTGATGATCACGGTGCTTGTAGCCTGCTTTCCAATTGATATAAGGATGAAGATTGCGGTCCAGCAGATGGTGGGTGAGGAAGCCCAGGAAATATTGCTGTACATTCTTCAGGTCGGCAGAGGGCAGGGACATGGCCCGTTTCCAGAATTCGATCAGCACAGGGCCGCAGTTTTCCGTATGCATAAGATCGCCGAGCCGAAGTGCCAGGGTCTCTTTTTTCCAGGGCAGAAAGCTGTGATACAGCAGGAAATCCGGTCCTTGGCAGCCTAGCTGGTACAGCTCAGGACACGTCTCCACATCTTCCAGAAAAGGAAACTCACGCTTGAATTCCTCCGCAAGCTGCTTACCGTACTCCAGATGCATCCAAATATTGGGCATCTCCTTCACCCCTCCTGATCGTAGTTTCCTCCAGCATACAGGCTATATATTAAAAGAAAGTGAAACGCGCTATAGCGGATTGTAATTCCTGGTATATGCAGAGCAACTTTTTCCGGTTCACCTTCTTCTTCAGGGTACTCCTCACACTAATCTTTATCAATCATTCTGCATTAGAGAGGGCTACTTTTTCCTGAGTGTATAGGCTGCTCCTATTTTTTGCATATTAGCATTTATTCGTAAGGCCGCAAGCTCTCCTTCAGGAGGAATCCGCGCATGCAGGAGGTGTCCCGTTTATTTGCAAAATGTGTATAGAAGAATTATGTTTAGTTACATAGTTAAGAAGTTTGTAAAATGTGGAACAATGGAGAATAGAACGTACGGAGGGATAACTTTGAAAGATTCCAAATGGACCTGGCGAAGTGTGAGCCTGATTTCCATAGCAGCAACAATACTATTGATTGTGGGATTTGTATCTGCAGTAGGCGATATTCTTAATCCGCAGGGAGAAGCGCTGTCAACCGCATTACCTCAAGAGACAGCCGTTCCTACTGCGGCAGCCGGAGATCCGTTGAAGATTCTCGCGCTGGGTGATTCACTTGCCAAGGGGACGGGTGATAACGCCGGGAGCGGTTTTGTTAAGCGCACGCTGGATGGATTGTCGGCTGACGGAGGATCTGCAGAGCTGCTTGGCAATATGGGGATTAACGGACTGACAACGGCCGGACTGCAAACCAAGCTCAAGGAAGAGGGGGTCCGTTACGCCCTGCGGCAGGCTAATATTATTCTAATATCCATTGGCGGCAATGATCTGTTCCGGGGCTCGGATATTGTGGGAAATGCGACTGAAGGCCAGGGAGCGGCAACACCAGGCCCGTCACCATCGGCAGCCGCTGAGACGCAGGATGCGGCAAGCCCGGTTCAAGCAACAGGAACCATTGACGGGAAGAACAGAGCCTTGGTTACTTCCACGCCTAAGCCGGGTGAAGATAAGTTAACGCCGGAATCACTGCTGGCTGCCTTGCCGGATGCCGCGAAGCGGCTGGGTGAGATCCTGCAGACGATATCCGAGATTAATCCGCAGGCGCAAGTTTTTTATGTGGGCCTATACAATCCCTTCGGAGATATTAAGGATCTGCTCGTACCCGGGAATCAGGCGGTAACCGCCTGGAATAATGCCGCGATGGATATTATCAATACACATAGCAATATGACCCTTGTTCCAACCTTTGATTTATTCAACCGCCATTTGGACAAGTATCTCTCAGGCGATCATTTTCACCCGAACGGGGATGGCTATCAGCGGATCAGTGAACGGATTATACAAGCGGTTCGATAAGAGGATTAGAGGTTTTTATTGCAGAATTGAATGTAGGCAAGGAGTTGTTGGATATGACAAAAGAGACAGGCGGAGGCACCGGAAACGTTGTATTGTCCGTAGATGGGGTCCGCAAAAAAATAGGCCGCAAATGGATCATCGACGATGTTACCTTTGACGTGAAGCAGGGGGAAATCTTTGGTTTCCTGGGTCCGAACGGCGCCGGAAAAACGACCACCATCCGGATGCTCGTGGATCTGATCCGCCCGACTGAAGGAACCATCACCGTCTGCGGCTACAATGTCAACCGTGATCCCGAAAAAGCACTCCAGTACGTCGGCTGTATCGTAGAGAACCCGGAAGTGTACACCTACTTAACCGGCTGGGAAAATTTGCAGCACTTTGCCCGGATGCAGCCTGGAGTGGGTACGGACCGGATTGCCGAGGTGGTGGCGATTGTCCGGCTGGATCAGCGCATCCATGATAAGGTAAGCACCTATTCGCTGGGCATGCGGCAGCGGCTCGGCATTGCCCAGGCGCTGCTGGGACGCCCGCGGCTGCTCATTCTGGATGAACCGACGAACGGGCTGGATCCCAAAGGTATCAAGGAGCTGCGCGAATTTATCCGCGAGCTGGCTGAAGGCGGGCTTGCCGTATTCGTGTCCAGCCATTTGCTCAGTGAGATTCAGCTGTTGTGCGACCGTGTCGCAATCATCAGCAAAGGGCGGGTCCTGGCCGTCGGCGGGGTAAATGAACTTGTTGCCCGTAACTCCCCTTATGTGCTCTGGGATTTGGAGCCGCTTGAGGCTGCGAGAGGCATTCTGGAAACACGCCCGGATATCCGGCTGCTCCGGCTGGACGAGGTTACGCTGGACGACTCCATTATTGCCGGAATGGGCGAGGGCTCTCTGATCACTGCCATGGAGGATGACTTGATACCGGAGATTGTGGCTGTCATGGTTACAGCTCAGGTGGAAGTCAGAGCCGTGCATAAAATTAACCCCACACTGGAACAGCTATTCTTGAAGCTAACGGAAGGTGAATCTATTGACTAATCTGCTTCCGCTCATCCGTAATGAGTGTACGAAAATTATAAAAAAGAAACGATTCTATGTTATACTGCTGATTCTGCTTGTACTCGTGCCAATGTTTACATATGCGCAAATGCGGATAGCTGAACGCAGCCGGGACAAGTTTAATTCGGACTGGAGGCTGGAGGTTCAGCAGCAGATCACCGATAATCAGAACTCGCTCGGCAGTGATCGTATTCCGGAGGAGTGGAAGTCGTACCGGCGGATTTTTGTCCAGCAGCTGCAGTTTTATCTGGATCATGATGTGAATCCGAATGAGCCGAGCGGAGTGACGTTTACCCGTGAATTTCTGGATAATTCCGTCTCTTTATTCATTCCGCTGCTGATTATGGCCGTCGCCTCAGATCTTGTGTCCGGGGAACGGACCACAGGCACAATCAAAATGCTGCTTACCCGGCCGGTCAAGCGCTGGAAGGTCCTGTTCAGCAAGCTGGTGGCGCTGCTCATGTTTGTTTCCCTGATTGTGCTTTCGGTGTTTGTGATCAGCTACCTGATTTCAGGTCTCGCCTTCGGATACAAGGGCTTTAGTATCCCTGTCTTCACCGGCTTTCAGCTCAGCGGAGATACGGTTGACATGACGACCGTTCACTCGGTGCCGCAGTGGAAATATCTATTGATGCAGGGCGGACTGATCTGGTTCGTCAGTGTAGTTGTTGCTGTCTTGGCTTTTATGGTATCGGTTCTGGTGCGCAGCACGGCGGCGAGTATTGTCGTAATGATGGCAGCGCTGATTGCCGGAACCATACTCACTAATATGGCCGCGGCTTGGACGACAGCGAAGTATTTGTTTATGGTTAATCTGGGGCTGACGGGATATTTGGCCGGCACACCGGCGCCAATTGAGGGAATGACGCTGTCTTTTTCCATGGCTGTTTTAGGCGTTTGGGGGATTGCAGCGATAATCATTTCATTCGCCGTCTTTACGAAACGGGATATTTTGAATTAGAATGTACAAAGTGAACGAAAACGTTTGTTTGCATTTCAGAGTAAGTGAGACGAAGAAGGAGGAGCATGAATGCTCGAACAGATCGATATGTTTGCAAAAGTCTCTAAGAACGGCGAAGCAGGCCGGACTGGATACGATGCTGACGACATTCAGGTGCTCGAAGGTCTGGTTGCGGTCCGCAAACGGCCCGGCATGTATATCGGAAGTACGAGTTCCTCGGGACTGCACCATCTAGTATGGGAAATCGTGGATAACGCCGTTGATGAGCATTTAGCCAAATTTTGTTCCAAAATTGATATTACCTTGCGTAAGGATGGTTCAGTTACAGTAATTGATAACGGGCGGGGCATCCCGACCGGAATGCATAAGACAGGAGTGCCAACCCCTCAGGTTGTCTTTACAATCCTGCATGCGGGCGGCAAATTCGGCGGTTCCGGCTACAAAAAATCAGGCGGTCTGCATGGCGTTGGTGCTTCCGTGACCAACGCATTGTCCGAGTGGCTGGAAGTTGAAATTTACCGTGACGGCAAAATCCACCGCCAGCGCTTCGAATACTGGGTGGATAAAACCGGCAAGGAGCATGTCGGCGAGCCGGTAACCGGCCTTGAGATTCTCGGGAATACGAATAAGACCGGTTCGAAGATTACCTTCAAGCCGGATATTCGCGTCTTTGCAAATGGCATCGCCCTGAACTATGACACCCTGGCAGAGCGGGTACAGGAAATTGCCTTCCTGAACTCGGGCCTGCGCATTAACATTAGCGATGAGCGCAGCGGCCGTCAGGATGAATATTTCTATGAAGGCGGAGCCAGCCAATTCGTGCAGTTCCTGAATGAAGGCAAGGATACCCTGCATGATGTGATTCATTTCAGTTCGGAGAAGGATGACATCGAGGTTGAAGTGGCCTTGCAGTACAACGCCGGATACACAGAAACGCTGGCCTCCTTCGTGAACTCTATTCCTACCCGCAGCGGAGGGACACATGAAACAGGCTTCAAGACGGCGTATACACGTGTGCTGAATGACTACGCACGCCGGACGCAGCTGCTGAAGGAAAAGGACAAGAACCTGGAAGGCAATGACCTGCGCGAAGGCATGATGGCCGTAATCAGCGTGAAGATGTCTGAGGTGGAATTTGTCGGCCAGACAAAGGATCAGCTTGGCAGCGCCTCTGCCCGCAGCGCCGTCGATTATATCGTGTCCGAGAATATGGCCCGGTTCCTGGAGGAGAATCCCCAGGTGGCGCAGAGTCTGCTGAAGAAGTCCATTCAGGCTTCCAAGGCGCGGGAAGCGGCCCGTAAGGCCCGCGATGAAATCCGCAGCGGCAAGAAGCGCAGTGAAAGCTCTAATCTCGGCGGCAAGCTGTCACCCGCACAGTCTAAGGACGTTACGCGTACCGAACTGTTCATTGTCGAAGGGGATTCCGCCGGAGGATCGGCCAAGCAGGGCCGCGACTCCAAGATTCAGGCTATTCTGCCGCTAAAGGGCAAGCCGATGAATCCGGAAAAAGCCAAGCTGCTTGATATCTTAAAGAACGATGAATATAAAGCAATCATTTCAGCAATTGGTGCAGGGATCGGCCCGGATTTTTGCCGTGGAAGACAGCAATTATTCCAAGATTATTATTATGACCG
>NZ_LN831198.1:3392585-3417802 GCF_001368795.1 Paenibacillus ihuae | reverse complement strand
TATTCCAAGATTATTATTATGACCGATGCCGATACGGACGGAGCGCATATTCAAGTGCTGCTGCTGACCTTCTTCTACCGCTACATGAAGCCGCTGATTGATGCCGGGAAGGTCTTTATCGCCCAGCCGCCGCTGTATAAGCTGACGCGCAAATCAGGCAAGCTTGAAACGGTGCGTTACGCCTGGAGCGACGAGGAGCTGCAGAATTACCTGAAGGAATTCGGCAAAAACTTTGAGCTGCAGCGTTATAAAGGACTCGGGGAAATGAACCCGGATCAGCTGTGGGAAACGACGATGAATACCGATACCCGCACACTGCTCCAGGTGCAGATTGAGGATGCCGCCAAAGCGGAGCGCCGTGTCTCCACCCTGATGGGTGACAAAGTCGATCCGCGCAAGCGCTGGATTGTCGAGAACGTCGATTTTACGGAAATTGTGGAGTAGGGCAGGGATTTAGATCTCTTGGCTGAGCTTATGGCGGCTTACAGCCCAGCGGGCCAAATGCATGCCGCTGATTCTATGCGGCATGCCGTTTTAGCGGAAGTGACGAATACTTCCGTTTCTACAGAGCTTGGTGATTAGAGGAACAGAGGGGAATTTTGGAACTGTAGGAGCGTTAGCGACCGCCTTTGTCTGCGGATTTCCACCGCGAACAGCGGTATACAATCAAGAAATCTGCAGACAACAGCGGCCGGAAGTCCAAACATTCTCCGGAGTGACGGTCAGATCACTACACGCTTTTGAATCAGATAGATTGAGGAACAGAAGGTGAGCCAAGTGAGCAGTTTATCAGAACAATTTTCGCCGGCTTTTCTGGAAGAGGTCGTCGGTGACCGCTTTGGCCGGTATTCTAAATATATCATTCAAGACCGGGCAATCCCCGATGTGCGGGACGGGCTGAAGCCCGTGCAGCGCCGGATCCTGTACGCCATGTACGACTCCGGCAATACCCCGGACAAGCCGTACCGCAAATCGGCCAAAACCGTAGGGGACGTAATGGGGAATTATCATCCCCATGGAGACTCATCCATCTATGACGGTATGGTCCGTATGGCGCAGCCCTGGAAGATGGGGCATGTGCTTGTAGACGGGCATGGCAACTGGGGATCCATGGATGATGACCCGGCGGCAGCGATGCGCTATACGGAAGCCCGCCTGTCACCGATCGCCCTGGAGATGATGCGTGACATTGAGAAGCGGACCGTGCTGTTCAAAGACAACTTTGACAACACCGCGAAGGAGCCGGTAGTTGTACCTTCACGGTATCCGAATCTTCTGGTTAACGGCACGAGCGGAATTTCTGCCGGCTTCGCTACGGAGATTCCTCCGCATAATCTGCGTGAGGTTATCGACGCCTGCATCGCCGTGATGCAGAAGCCGGACATCGAACTGGAAGATATCATGACCTTTATCAAAGGCCCTGATTTCCCGACTGGCGGGACAATTATGGGCGGTGACGGAATCATTGATGCCTACCGCACCGGCAAAGGGCGGATCTACCTGCGCTCCAAGACCGAGATTGAGAATCTGCGCGGCGGCAAGCAGCAGATTGTCATTACCGAGGTGCCGTTCCAAATCGTGAAATCACGTCTTGTTACCTCGATGGAGAATATCCGTCTGGAGAAGAAGATCGACGGTATCGCAGAAGTGCGGGACGAGAGCGGCCGGGATGGCCTGCGTATTGTGGTGGAACTGAAGAAGGAAGCGGATGCTCAAGGGGTTCTGGCTTACCTGCTCAAGAAAACCGATCTGCAAGTTACTTATAACTTCAACATGGTGGCGATCGTCAACAAGGCGCCGCAGCAGCTCGGGCTAAAAGCGATCCTGGAGGCTTATATCGCCCACCAGCGCGAAGTCGTTACCCGCCGCACCCAGTTTGACCTGGAGCGTGCTGAAGACCGTGCTCATGTTCTCGAAGGGCTGGTCAAGGCGCTCAACATTCTGGATGAAGTTATTGCAGCGATTAAGGCCTCCAAGAACCGCCAGGATGCCCAGAATAACCTGGTCTGGATGTTTGGCTTCAGTGAACGCCAGGCCGATTCCATCCTTACCTTGCAGCTGTATCGTCTGACGAATCTGGAGATTCACTCGCTGCAGAAGGAATTGGACGAAATGATGGCCCGGATTGCCACGCTGCGCGGTATTCTCGACAGTGACAAGAAGCTGGTGGCCGTTATCCGCAAGGAATTACTGGAGATCCGCGACAAATACGGCATCGACCGCCGTTCGTTGATTCAGGGAGAGGTCGAAGAGCTGAAAGTCAGCCTCGAAGTGCTGGTTAACGCTGAGGATGTGCTGGTGGCGCTGTCAGCCGACGGTTATATCAAGCGCACCGGCATGCTGTCCTTTACACGATCAGGCGGCGAACGACATGCTTCGGGTGTTAAGGAAGGCGATCATATCGTCAAGCTGCTCGATCTGAATACCCGGGACAGCCTGCTTATCTTTACCCGCAAGGGCCAGTACTTCCTGCTGCCGGTTCACCAGATACCGGAATTCAAGTGGAAAGAGCCGGGGACTGCGGTCGTTAACGTCATCGGTCTGGCAAAAGGCGACAGCATCGTCAGTGTACTGCCGGCCCCGAATCTGGAAGATACGAATGCCAGTCTTGTATTCATCACCCGGAAGGGCCAGGTGAAGCGTACGGAGCTCAAGGAGTACTCTACCAGCCGTTCCGGAGCTGTTGCGGCCTGCAAGGTCGCTGAAGGTGACGAGGTCATTACAGTGGCACTGAGCAGCGGAGACAAGGACATTGTGCTTGTGACCCGCGAAGGGATGAGCATCCGGTTCAAAGAAAATGAAGTGAACCCGATGGGCCGAGTGGCCAGCGGGGTAAGAGGCATCCAGCTGCGCGAGGGCGATGAAGTGGTATCCTGCTTCTGGGTCAGTGAAGATGAGGGAGAGATTCTCGCCGTCACGGACATCGGTTACGCCAAGCGTACCCTGATGGTGGATTATCCTTCACAGAGCCGCGGAGGCAAGGGCATGCCAACCTTCGAGTTCAAGGAAGGCAAGCGTGTCCGGCCGAACGGCAGCCGGATCGCAGGTGCATTCCACTGCAAGGAGCCGCTGGAACTTATCGCAATTACCCGCGATGGACTTGTTCACACCCTCACTTCAGAAGCTGCACCGCTGAGTGAGCGGCGTTCTACAGGCAAACAGCTGGTTCCTGTGGAGAAAAAGGATGAGATCCTTACGCTTTACCCGGCCATTAAATAATCCGGATCAACACACATAGAGATAAAACCCCAACGGCGTGTGCGGCCGCTCTCTAAGAGCTGGCTGCCGCGCCGTTTTAAATAACTCTGAACTAACTACTCCTTGGTAACGGGGGCTGTAACACATTTTTATTTTTTTCTTTTGCAGGAAATGGAATTTTTTTCTCGAAAATGTAGGTATACCGGATAGAGATCCGCAGGGAAAGGAAGGAATAAGTGTGCACTCCTCTGAATTCAGTAAAATCTGGCATAAAATATTGAAAGACTATAAACTACATATGGACAGCAAGCTTGCCCCTACACTGACGGATGCCCAGCTCACCGTACTGGAACTGCTTCAGGAGCGTGACGCAATGAAGCCTTCTGATCTGGCTCCGCATCTGGCGACTAGCCCGGCAGCGGTCACTATGCTCCTGGACCGGATGGAGAAGAACGGACTGATTGTCCGTGAACGTGATGCCGCAGACCGGCGGATCGTTTGGGTGAGTATTACGGAGGTTGGAAAGAGGGAGACGGAGCGTGGCCTAAAGATCCGCAGCGATTTTTTTGCCGAAGCGCTTGACCCGATTTCGTCTCATAACCAGCAGCTGCTGCTTTATCTAATGGGCAAGATGGCGGTTGCTCCGGCACCCGAAGGTTCTACGCCGTAAATACCATGATCTGAACTCTTGAACAGAATTAATTCCTATAAAAAAGCAGGTCATCCGTCAGCGGATGGCCTGCTTTTGCAATTGCTGGGGCCACAGACTCCAGGGATGGGTCTGGGGCGGCAATGAAATCAGTTCGATATCGTCTTTGGTTACCGGATGCGGAAAGCCTACGAGTGATGACCAGAGGGCGATTTGCTGTCCCGGTCTGTTCACGGCGGAGCCGTATTTCTGGTCGCCGAACAGCGGGCAGCCGATGCCGCTCAGCTGCACCCGGATCTGATGTGAGCGTCCGGTCAGCAGATCAATCTTCAGCAGGCTGAAGCCCTCAGCTACTCCAAGAACCGTATAGTCAAGAATGGCTTCCTTGCCGCCGGGTGTACCTTTGCGGACAATGGTGACGGTGTTGCTCTTGGCATCCTTCAGCAGTGTATTGACCAGGCGTCCTTGGGAAGCGGAAGGCTTGCCGTGGACAACGGTCAGATAGACCTTACGGAAGGCGTGGGTTCGGACGCTTTCGGAGAGCCGGGAAGCCGCCTTGGAGGTTTTGGCGAAGATCATCGCACCGCCTACAGGACGATCCAGCCGGTGAACGAGGCCCATGTATACATTGCCGGGCTTTTTATAACGTTCCTTCACATCTTCTTTGAGCAGGGTCAGTAGATCGGGATCACCGGTTGCATCTTCCTGGACGGGAATATTAACGGGCTTTACAATGCCTAACAGGTGATTGTCTTCGAACAATACCTCAAAGCGGGATTGTCCGCTGTACGGCTCTTCACCAGCGCCGCCATGCTGCATATTCATGGCTTACGCCTCCCAGCGGCCCAAAATTCCGCAAGGCAGGTTCATGCCGGAGGAAGTGATCGGCAGGCCGATTTCACCGGAAGTCAGCTTACCGCCGTAGCGTTTGCCCATGGTCATGGAGAGCATATTCCGCAGAACGGTCGGCGAGATGCCTGTTGTATAGGAATTGATCAGCATGAAGAGCGGTCTGTCACTCATGATTTCCATACAGCTTTCGAGGAACGGATAGAGGCTGGATTCCAGCTTCCACATTTCGCCACCCGGGCCGCGGCCGTAAGAAGGCGGGTCCATAATGATTGCATCATATTTGCTGCCCCGGCGCTGCTCGCGCTGCACAAATTTGAATACATCGTCCGTAATGAAGCGGACCGGACGTTCGCTAAGACCGGACAGCTGGATATTTTCCTTCGCCCATTGAACCATGCCTTTGGCTGCATCCACATGTACGACCGAAGCTCCCGCACTGGCTGCCGCCACAGTTGCTCCGCCGGTATAAGCGAACAGGTTGAGTACAGAGATCGGACGGTTCGCTCCGGCGATCTTGTCCATCATCCAGCTCCAGTTAGCCGCTTGTTCGGGGAATAGGCCCGTATGCTTGAAGTTGGTCGGACGCAGGTGGAACTTCAGCTTACCGTAGCTGATCTTCCAGTCGTCCGGAATCGTTTTTTTCATTTCCCATTGTCCGCCGCCGGCGGAGCTGCGGTGATAATGTCCGTGCACATCGCGCCACTTGGCTGTCTCACTTGCCAGGGGCCAGATAATTTGCGGGTCCGGGCGGCGCAGGATAATATCGCCCCAGCGTTCCAGCTTTTCTCCGCCTCCGGTATCGATAACTTCGTAGTCTTTCCAATCGCCTGCTATATACATCTTTTATCCATCCTTCAAAAAATTCATTTAGCCTTTATTGTACAACATTTAACCCGGAGGCTACAAACAAAAAGGTTGCAAAGCTGCGACTATTCTCAGTCTGTCCATACTAGGTCTGATACATAATATTTCCAAATATACAGGGGGATTTCTTAGAACGCCCGTCATCTGGCGCTGCCGTCATGGATTGTGTATGATCTGGAGTAGTTAGATAACGGGAGAAAGCGGAGGCGGAATCGTAATGTATAACCTTGCAAAGCTATATTACCCGATAACGGCAAGACCGGATGGAGCCGGAGAGTTCACTCCATGCAAGGCACTGCAGCCGTATATCCGCTGTTTCTGGGGCACTACGGGAGGGCCGGACGGTCAGACTAGGGAGCTTACAGCTCAGCCGGACACGCTGCCTGGCCCGCTGACAACCCGGGAGATGATTATACCCGACACCTGCATGGATATCATCTGGGAGTGGGATGCGGCAACAGGCGTTGCCGGAGGTTTCTTTTGCGGGATTAATGATACACCGTTTGAAGTGGAAGCATCGGGGATGCCGGAACCCAAGGTACGCTTTGCCATCCGTTTTCATTTTTGGGCGGTGCATCTGTTTGCGGATGATCATCTGAAGGATGTGCTGAACTTTAGCGGTGAAGTGGATCAATACTTCCGGTCGTTCCGCAGGGAATTAGGCGACAGGCTGCCCGAAACCCGGACGCTTGGGGAACGCATTGCTGCTGCTGAGCATTATCTGCTGCGCCGGCTGGACCAGGCGCGAATGAGCAATAACGGGCTGATGAATGCAATACATACCATTTTACATCATAAAGGAGTCGTGTCGGCAAGCGGACTGGAGAACAGTACAGGCCTGAGCAGCCGCCAGCTTGAACGGCTGTTCCGGGAGTATACCGGGATCTCGCCCAAAAAAACAGCTGATCTCGTACGGTTTCAGAATGTATGGCTGAATTTATGCCGTCCATCACCGCATCTCCGCAATGTTCAGGATCTGGTTTATGCATATGGTTACAGCCACCAGTCACATTTAAACAACAGCTTCAAGAGATATGCAGGCCGGACTCCGCTGGAGGCATTGGCGTATTCACGGCAGTGAATGTCGTTTTTTTGCAATACAAAGAATCCGGCAGGAGGTAAACTATCTACAATAGCCGGTGTCCGGCTTACATCACAGTATAAGAAAGAGGGGACCTTTATGATTTCTGCTTTTGAAGGCATCAATCTGTACACTAAGGATACGGCGGCACTTGCGGCATTTTATGCAGAGATTCTGGGGATTCCGGTTCCGTTTGAAGGATTCGGTAATAGTGACGGGGCCAAGATCGGCTTTGAACGCGGTTTGCCGGGCTTGATCATCTGGGACGAGAATAAGTGGGGCAAGCATACGACTGGCGTCGTTAATCTGGTGTTCTCCTGCAGCAGCCTTGATGAAACTTATGAAGAACTTAAAGCCAGAGGACTGGATTGTCAGCCGCCGGTTACGATGGAATATGGAGGCAAGGAAATGAATTTCCGTGATCCGGACGGCAACGGGATAACCTTGCTGGAAGGCGCCTATTAAACTTGTTGTTAAGCTGCCTGATAAATGGTTCAGGGGAGAAAAGCGGACATTAGCCAGAAGGATGGCTACTATCCGCTTTTTCAATGTTGACAATGAGAATCATTATCAAATAGAATAAGGATAACAAATCATGGTTTCGTTTACGAGATGGGACCATGACTATACTTCATGTTTATCTTGGGGAGGACGGAATAAATGGCTAAGGTGCTTGTGGCATACGCCAGCTTGACCGGTAATACGGAAGAGATCGCTGAACTGATTGCTGAAGGGATACGCGAGGCGGGCGGAGAAGCTGTCTTGAAATCGGTGACCGACTGCAACGCGGTTGAGATAAAGAATTATGAGGCTGTATTGCTGGGCGCATATACTTGGGGTGACGGTGAGCTGCCGGATGAATTCCTCGACTTCTACGAAGAGCTGGATGAGTTGGATCTGTCTGCCTACAAAGCAGCTGCCTTCGGAAGCGGGGACACCGGATATTCGATCTATTGCGGGGCGGTGGACCAGATTGAAGCGAAGCTGAAGGAGCGCGGAGCTGAGATAGTTCAGGCCAGCCTGAAGATTGAATACGGGCCTAATGCTGCGGAAAAAGAGGCCTGCCGGAATTTCGGGCGCCAGTTTACCGAGACCTGCGCGGCGGTTTCCTAAAGATGGGCGGAGCGGCAGGAAACTTGGCGGAGGGAAGAACATCTCTACCTGCTATACAATATACCCGGCTGAATGATTTTCGGATGGAGCACATCATGCTGGGCGGGGCAGCAGTACCGGACAGCGGAGCTGCAGCCACGGGACTCCCGCGCTGGAGGCAGCAGGTGCAGTATGCTATCGGCCACACGCTTAACGATTTCTACAGTCTGCAGCCTGAGGTGCGCCGGGAGACGCCTATTCAATTTCTGCTTGAACGGCGCTGGCCGCCTAAGGGGAATGCTTTTCCGTCGCTGATGCATTATTGGGATGTGAAGACCGCGGTGGGCGATGAGCTGATGCGGATCGCACCATGCAATCACATCCGGGAAATACCGGTAATGCTTTATGAGCAGTGGCATATTCCGGTCCCGGAGCTGGCAATTGAGCTGGCGATGATCTTTCAGCTGGTCTGGAATTCAGAGGTTAGCGGACGCTGCCTGAACATACAGAAATTCATGGTGTCCGGCAACGAGGAAGTGATCACCGGATTTCTGCATATGGCCAACGTATTTTGCCACAAGGCTTATGGGGAACCGGCAGAAACGATTGAAATCTATTCGCTGATGGATGGACGGAGGCATATATTTGACGGAGCCGGTGTGGCGCTTGAAGAATCCCTGGATTACGTGCGGCTGCTGTCCGTATTCCTGAGCCAGGAGGATTCGGCGGACCATAAGGTAAGTGTCGGTGACCGCAGGAACGAGAAGAGTGAGGCTTCCTTTGGCGGATTCGGACTGATGTAATTCGGGTGCTCTGCTTGCCAAATAGGGCGGAGGAGAGATAAGGTAGTGGCAGGAGGTGCCAGAACCAATGCCAGAACCGATCAAAACCTATAATACCGCGGTGGAAGCAACGCTTGAAGTCATCGGCGGCAAGTGGAAGCCGGTTATTCTTTTCTTCCTTACCTTTGGCAAGAAACGCAACGGGGAGCTTATGGCCCTGATGCCAGCCGTTACACAGAAAGTGCTGACACAACAGCTGCGCGAATTGGAGGCCGATGGTGTTATTCACCGGATCTCTTACAATGTAGTTCCCCCGAGAGTAGAGTACGAGTTGACCGAATACGGATGGAGTCTGCGGGACATTCTTCACCTGCTGTGCAGATGGGGAGATTCCCATATTGAACGGACTTATGGCGACAAGGCTGTTGTGTTGTCTGAACGCGAATGGATTAACAAGACAGCCGGTCTCTGAATTTAGAGACCGGCTGTCTTTCTGCAATCTAAAGATGTCTGGAAGGGGATTATGGGATGATTTTGCGTTCGCGCAGGAGATCGAAGATTTCCTGGAACATGAGCTCCGTGTCTACGAACTCATGGAAGCCGGCACGGCGCGCCTTGCTGCTGTCCGCAAAAAAATCGTAATCCCAGGAGAAGACAAAATCCCCGAATGCCCAGGAAGAAACACTCTGGTAGCTATTAGGAACCAAATCGTATTTTTTGAGCATTGCGTCCCACAACGGTTCTTTATCCTCCATGACAACAGACAATGACATCTGAAGCGGCGGTGCTGTTTCCAGCTCAAAGTAGGCGGCTATTTTTGGCCACAGCTCGTCCCAGCGGAACAGGTCGCCATTCGTAATGTTGAAAGCCTGATTGGCACAGCGCTCATGGGTGGCGGCCCACACGGTTGCTTTGGCCAGCAGCCCGGCGTCGGTCATCTCCAGCAGGCTGTGATAAGCTCCCGGTTTGCCGGGAAAGCGCAAAGGGATGCCAAGTTCTTTTGAAATAGAAGCATAGACAGCAATGACCATGGCTAAGTTCATGGGATTACCCAATGCAACTCCACATACGACGGAAGGGCGCAGCGCAGACCAAGTCCATTGTTTCCCTGCCTGCCGCTGTTCCAGGAAGTTCTGCTGATCTATATTGAATTCAGGCGGCATATGATTGGCGTCTGTTTCCCGGGCCGGGGTTTTGAATGGTCCCAGATGCGCGCCATACACTTTATAGCCTTGCATCAGACTGATGTGCTGAAGTCCGCGCGCAGCCGGCTCAACGGCTTCAACTACATTAACCAGCATCGCAAGGTTCGGGGGTACTAGCTCTGCCCATGTTGGACGGTCCTGATAGGCTGCATAGAAGATATGCGTCACCTCTCTAAGGCTCCCAAGCTTCTGCCGGGTATCCGATGCATCCAGCAGATCGGCAGAGATATAACGGATACGGTCCGTATTATCACCGCCCCGGCGTGACACACCGATAATGTCCCATTCCGGCAGAGTAACCAGATGCCCGATCAGATTACTGCCAATGACCCCGCCGGCCCCGATCACGAGGGCTGTTTTGCGCATTGCCGTTTCCTGCTGATTCATACTATTGTTCCTCCCTTTGTGTGCTGGCTTCCTCTGCATTATGAGTCTCTGTAGACAGGATGAACAGTACGCACTTTGAGGTCATATAGGAACTTTGAAGTAACATAGGTAACGGCTGCTGCGTGGATTAGACAGTTAATAAGCCCCTTAGCTCAGCAGGAAACTGCCAAGAAAAGGGGCTCAATACATCACATTAGTGGCAATCCAAGTTAATAAAAATGGCCTTGCTCAGCCGGTATACAGGTAGTAATCCTGCTTGTTCAAAACCACGAAACCGCAGCTTTCATACAGCTTCAGCGCGTTGGGGTTATCAAGCGCCACCTCCAGGTTCACGCCATTGTAATTGCGGCGCTCCCGTTCAATGGTCTGCTGCAGTGCGCTGCGTCCGATGCCGAGCCCGCGCAGCTTCTTATCCACGGTGAAGCCGTAAATCCAGGTCTCGTTGTTCTCTGTCCATAGCCGCATCTTGCCGGCGGGCTGACCGTTCATTTCGATCATGATGTGCTCCTGCAGAGCTTCATGCTTCTGCTGCTCAAACATTTCAGCCGCATCTTCCTGTGTTATACCGAACCCTTCGCGGTCCAGTTCGAGGAGAATATGAGCCTCATCTTCACGGGCAGGACGCAGGATTACAGTTCCGGCTGCAGAGCTTGCTTCAGCTGAACCCTGTGGCACAGCTGCCGCATCCCATTTCATCTGGTATTCGGCATGATTGAATACGAGCGGCAAGGTCTTCAGAAAGCCGGAAGCAGACAGCGAGGCGGCTGGAGCATTCAAGAGCAGCGTCGTGATATTGTTCCGCTTGATAATCGTCTGTGCCCGCTCCCAGAGCGAGGTAAAGATTCCTCTGCGGCGGTAGCCCGGGCGGACCATCCCGCATACTTCCATCTCGCCGCTGAAGCCGTATAATCCGATGAAGCCGACCAGCACATCTTCTTCGTAAGTCACCAGCCACTCTGCTCCACCGGCTTCCGGGGAGTGCCGCAGCATATCCCAATTCAGCTTCAGCGATATGCCTTCGTATTGTTCGCAGCGTTGCTGCAATTCTTCTATATCCTTTAAAGTATCAGCAGTAGTCAATCCGTTTCCTCCTCGAGTTAGAGCGAACTCTCATAATTTCATATTCCTCAAGGAAACGGTCGCGGTCCTAAGACGAGCTTCCGTCTCCGCTGAGCACATCCGCATACTCTTTGTGCCGCTGGAACTGCTTGGCAGCATAAGGGCATTCCGGGATGATTTTGACGCCAGCTTCACGGGCCTTGTCCACGACTGCCCGAACCAGCTTCTCGCCTGTACCTTGTCCGCGCAGGTCTTCAGAGACATAGGTATGGTCAACGATCCAATTTCCTGTCGCCTCTTCCAGCCTGTATGTAATTTCAGCAAGGTCTTTTCCGTCACCAGCAATATACAAACGGCTTTCTCCATGTTCAATTTGATCCATATTCTTCACTCCTGCCTTCTTGTAGTTCCTTTATTTTACTATCCTGAATTGGAAAAAGCGAGAAAACGCGCAAGACGGCCGTACATAGGCTGCCATGATGATTATGTCGGCCACTTTGCAGCCTGTGAATTAGCATAATTTATTATAAATATGTATTATAATTGAATTTTTCCCTATTTTGACTTGATGTTGCGGCAGTGCTATACTGATTCCACAGCAGGCAAATATGGTTAATAAGAGACTGATTAGACCTTTACATCTAATTGGTCTTGTTTTTTTAATACTCACAACCTTTAGGAGGAATATCATGAATACTACAGTTCGTTTGACTGAAAGATCCGGCTCGACTTCTTCACAGCGGAGAAAAGGCTTTGTACCGGTTGTCGTCTACGGTGCAGGTTCAGATACGCAATCCTTTACTGCAGATGCAAAGGCCCTTACTGAAATTATCGGCAAGAACCCCCGGGCGATTCTCAAAGTAGAACTTCCCGGTTCTGGTATCAAAAACGCGGTAATTGCTGAAGTACAGCGCCAGCCACTGTCACGCAAGCTGCTGCATGTGGATCTGCATCAGATTGACATGAAGGCGGAGCTGGTTACAAAGGTTGCATTCCACTTTACTGGCGACCCTGTCGGTGTGAAGGACGGCGGCATCCAGCAGGTAGAGCTGTATGAATTGGATATCCGCACGTTGCCGGACAAGCTGACAGCCACCTTCGATGTGGATATCAGCAGCCTTAATATCGGTGATCAATTGCTGGTTTCGGATCTGCCTAAGCATGAAGGCTGGGAAGTACTGACACCTGAGGATACGCTGATTCTGCGCATTGCGCCACCGGCAGCTCTGGAAGAACCTGCTGATTCCGAAACTGCTGAAACTGCCGAACCGTCAGCCGCAGCAGATGCGGATGAAGGCAAGACAGAAGAGTAAGCAGTATCATTTTGTTGAAATAGTTTAGACAGGAGCAGACCATTCCTAACCGGGAGCGGCCTGCTCCTTTTTGCATTTCAGGCACAGGGAGCAATAACGATAAATGAAGTAGTTTTTAGCGGAAAAGCGGAAATCCACCCCGGGGCGGAGGTCTGCTTTTTTGGTATGCTGTACAATCTTATATGGCTATATCTCCCTTCATGAATTAGTCGAAAAGCTGGCGGAAAGAAAGCTGCCATACCGGCGGAATTGATATTTGACGAAGGGCACGGCTAGTCAGACGGCTGAGCCTTACAGATCCGGTGGAACAGCTGAGTGGTAAGCTGAAATAAAAATGCTGCATATCTATTAAGGAGGTAAGCAATGGAGTTTTACAGATTTGATAAAGAGACGGGCAGAAGGATTTCTACATATGATTCCGATTTTTTGATGTCCCGAATTATTCAAACTACACAGGGTGCTCATATTGGGTGTATGTATTTAGAAGCGGATGGTATTATTGGCTATCATCAGGCTGTTTCACCTCAAATCCTCTTAATTATAGCCGGGGAGGGAGAGGTTAGAGGTGGAGATAATGAATATTTTAAGGTCAAGGCTGGAGATGCAGTGTTCTGGCAGAAGGACGAATGGCACGAAACCAAAACGACAAACGGATTAACAGGAATTGTAATAGAAAGTGAAGGTATGAAGCCTTCTTCCTTTATGACCGGAAGTCTGGACATTCCCCGGAGCTGCGACTAAGCCGGTGGATTAAATCTGAAATGAACTAAACTCGAAAAAAAGGAGCGGGTCATATGAACTCAGCCAAAGCAAAAACGCCTAATCTGGGCATTGTTATCGCAGGTCTGCTGCTGGGGATTCTAATGGCCTCTATGGACAGTACGATTGTGTCCACAGCGATGGGCAACATTGTCGGTGAACTTGGCGGAATGGATAAATTTGTTTGGGTAACCTCGGCTTATCTCGTTGCGGAAATGGCGGGGATGCCGATCTTCGGTAAGCTTTCGGATATGTACGGCCGGAAGAGGTTTTTCATTTTTGGCGCCATCGTATTTATGGCCGGTTCGGCGCTTTGTGGTACGGCAGATACGATTACCCAGTTAGCCGCTTACCGGGCTGTTCAGGGAATCGGGGGCGGTGCGCTCGTGCCGATTGCTTTTGCGATTATGTACGATGCCGTGCCGCTGGAAATGCGCGGCAAGCTGGGCGGGGCCTTCGGCGCGGTCTTTGGCTTATCCAGCATCTTTGGACCCTTGCTGGGTGCTTATATTACCGATCATATCGCCTGGCAGTGGGTGTTTTATATTAATCTGCCTTTAGGGCTGCTCGCCTTGGTGATGGTTGTGAGCTTTTATCGCGAGTCGGTGGAGCATTCGAAGCAGCCGATCGACTGGCTGGGTGCCGGAACCCTTCTGGGGGCGGTAATCAGCCTGATGTTTGCAATGGAGCTGGGCGGGAAAGAGTATGCCTGGAGTTCTCCGGTCATCCTGGGCTTGTTCGCTGCCTTTGTGGTTCTTACCGTGCTGTTCCTGCTTGCGGAGAGAACAGCGAAGGAGCCGATTATTCCTTTTGCCCTGTTCCGGAAAAGGCTGTATGCCTTCAGCATCCTCTGCGCCTTATTCAGCGGAGCCGCATTTATCGTCGCCTCCGTGTACATACCGATCTTTATCCAGGGCGTGCTTGGCGGTTCGGCTACAAATTCAGGCCTGGTCCTGCTGCCGATGATGGTAGGCTCCGTTATAACAGCTTCAATGGGCGGGTTCCTGATGGTTAAATTCAGCTACCGCAGTCTGATGCTTCCCACACTCGCATTGCTGGTGCTGGGCATTGCACTTGTCACTACACTGACCCCGGATGCATCGAGGCTGCTGGTAACCCTGTATATGATCATGATCGGCCTGGGTGTGGGGGCTTCGTTCTCGGTGCTAAGCACGGCGGCTATTCATGGGCTGGCCGCGCAGCAGCGCGGATCTGCCAGTGCGACGCTCAACTTCCTGCGTTCCCTGGGCATGACGATCGGAATCACTACTTTTGGCATCATCCAGAGTCATTATTTTTCGTCGAAGCTGGCCGGCATGATCTCAGGCGGCGGAGGATCGGCCTCTGCACCGGCTCTTGATATTAAGGATCCGCATGCTTTGTTATCCCAGGATACACGAGCATTAATTCCGCCTGACATTCTGTCAGTTATCACATCCGGGCTGTCTTCCTCGATTGTGAGAACCTTCGCCTGGGCCGTCATTCCGGCTGTTCTTGCCCTGCTTGCCGCCAGCTTCATGGGCCGTCAGAAGATGGATGCTTCCGCGGAGGAGCCGGCTGCCACGGGGCATTAGCCGGTAAACAGCTGGCTAGAAGTGGAATATCCTTGAAATCGCAGGTAGAATAGACGGGAGTGAAATTTGACCGAGTGGGTTAGGAGGATTTCAAAGTGGCAGGTCAAGCAGAATTGGTTGTAGACGCACAGGCTTTGCTGGGGGAAGGCCCCCATTGGGATCATACGGCCGCCAGGCTGTATTGGGTGAATATCGAGGGTAAGCAGCTGCGGAGCTATGACCCGAAGACAAAGAACGAGAAGATCTATACCTTCGATAAAAAGATCAGTGCCGTAGTCCCGGCAGCTGCCGCGGCTGGATACTTGCACTGCAGGACGGGTTATACCGTTTCAGCGAAAATGAGCCGGAGCAGCGGATTGCTGCGGTAGAACCTGAGCATCCGCGCAACCGGCTGAATGATGCCAAATGTGACAGCAGCGGCAGGCTGTGGTTCGGCACGATGAGTATGGATTTCACAAAGGCGGCGGGCAGTCTGTATGTCATGGAGCTTGATGGCCGGGTGCGCCGGGTCTTAACCGGCATAAGCATCTCCAATGGTCTGGCCTGGGATGACCAGCGCGGCCGGATGTATTATATTGATACGGCAACCCGGGGTGTAGACGTCATGGATTATGATGTACATTCCGGCACCGTTGATAACCGCCGGAGGGTCTTTCTTGTTCCGGAGGGCGCCGGTGACCCGGACGGGATGACGATTGACCGTGAAGGCATGCTCTGGGTTGCGCACTGAGGCGGCGGCTGTGTGTCGCGCTGGAATCCCCACACCGGGGAACAGCTCACCAAGGTTGAAGTTCCGGCCAAAAATGTCACCTCCTGCACCTTCGGCGGCGATGCATTAGATGAGCTGTATATTACAACGGCACGGGACGGGATGAGCGAAGAAGAGCTGCAGCGCTGGCCGCTTACGGGCGGGCTGTTCAAGTTCAAAGCCGGAGTGCAGGGTGTGGAAGCTAATATTTTCAAAGGTGTATCTCAATAAAATCAGCAGCAGGCCTCCCGTCCAGACGGGGGGCTTTTTTTCTGCAATACGCCGGGAAAACGGTTCAATGCACCGTGAAAATGGTCCGAAACCCTGTGACCGTTCTCCGCTAACGGGTTGCTGTCCTCTCTCCCGGTTCTGATTTCCATTCTGTTAGGATGAAAGCGTAAACAAAATCTGGATATAGGAGATAAAGGCATGGGAGTCCCTTCTGGCAAGCTGCTGCGCAGTGTGAAGCCTGTCCACCCGACCCGCAGGAGGATACAGAACAAACACAAACTGTTCCTGATGGCGTTACCGTTTCTTCTGATTACTTTTATTTTCTATTATTTGCCGATCAGCGGCTGGATTTATGCCTTTTATGACTTCATCCCGGGCATACCGCTGTCGGACACGCCATATGTCGGGCTAAAATGGTTCCGCACGATGGTGGAGAACCCTACGCAGACTGGGGAAGTGCTCCGTGTGCTGAAGAATACGGTAGCGATGAGCTCGCTTGGACTGGTCACCTCGGTATTTCCGGTAATCTTCGCGATTCTGCTCACGGAGGTTAAGGCAGGCTGGTACCGCAAGTTCGTACAGACGCTGACGACGATTCCGAATTTCATCAGCTGGATTCTCGTGTACGCGCTGGCATTCTCGCTATTCTCTGTGGATAACGGAGTCGTGAACAATATTCTGGTACAGCTCGGTGTAGTGGACGAAGGTTTTAATTTTCTCGCTTCCAGCTCGCATATCTGGCTGACCATGATTGCCTGGTACTGGTGGAAGTCGCTCGGCTGGGGCGCTATCCTGTATCTGGCCGCGATAGCCGGCATTGACCAGGAACTGTATGAGGCGGCAGAAGTGGACGGCGCCAGCCGGTTCCGCAAAATCTGGCATATTACCGTTCCCGGCATCATTCCAACCTTCTTCGTGCTGCTGCTGCTCTCCATCGGCAATTTCGTCAACAACGGGATGGAGCAGTATTTTGCCTTCCAGAATGCGATGAACAAGGATGCGATAGAGGTGCTGGATTTATATGTGTACAATATCGCCTTTGCCAACAATTTCCCGTTCGCTACAGCCGTCAGTATGCTGAAGTCGATCGTCAGTGTAGCGCTGCTGTTCGCAGCCAACACGCTGTCGAAGGCTGTACGGGATGAATCCATTATTTAAAGGGGTGATTCCATTGCGCAAGAAACTGAAGCCAGGCGATACCCTGTTCCAGGGAATCATCTACGTGCTCTTCGGCTTGTTCACACTGAGCTGCATTTATCCGTTTTATTATCTGTTCATCAACACGATCAGCTCCAATGATCTCAGCGCGGCGGGGTACATCAAGTTTTATCCGCGGGAAATTCATTTTGACAACTACTCCAAGGTACTGCGGATCAGCGGGCTGAGCCATGCGGCGCTTGTATCGGTCTACCGGACGGTTATCGGAACCCTTCTGACTGTGGGCGCGTCAGCCTTCCTCGGCTACCTGTTCACCAAAAAAGAAATGTGGGGCCGCCAGATCTGGTACCGCAGCGTTGTGGTCACCATGTATTTCAGCGCCGGACTGATTCCCTGGTACATCACGATGCACAATCTGCATCTGACTAACAATTATCTGGCTTATATTCTGCCGACGATCATTACCCCGTTTAACATCATTCTGGTCAAAACCTTTGTGGAGGCGATTCCGCCTTCCCTGGAGGAATCCGCAAGCATCGACGGGGCAGGGTATCTGCGGGTGTTCTGGAGTATTATTGTGCCGCTGACCACGCCGATTCTGGCGACGATCACTATTTTCTCGGCAGTCAATCAGTGGAACTCCTTCATAGACACCGCATTCCTGATGACAGATACCAAATACTTTACGCTGCAGTTCCTACTCTGGCGGTATTTGAACGAGTCGAGCTCGCTGGCGGCACTGATCCGCAATTCCCCGGATATGGCGGCGAGTGTCCAGAACATGCAGACGCCAACCTCCGTGCGGATGACGGTGACGATGATTGTGGTGCTGCCGATTCTGATTGTGTATCCGTTTTTCCAGCGGTTTTTTGTCAAGGGCATTATGATCGGTGCGGTCAAAGGCTGATCTAGTATAGGCCGCCTGATCCTGAGGATTTGGAGTGCTGCTCCGCCGGCAGGCAGAGCTTGTACTTATATAGTTCATCATCTGATTCAATGCTGTACATGTTCACAAACTTGATGCCCACAAAACTTTTAGGGGGAATGAAGATGAGATTTAAAAGATTATCGCTGATGCTGCTGTGCGCGGTAATGGTATTCGCGCTGGCAGCCTGCGGCGGGGGGAACAATAACGGCGGGAATGCTAACCAGGCGGAGAGCACGGATAAGCCTGCGGCTGAAGCGACAAACACTACAGAAGCAACATCGGCGCCGGATGACGGCACTCTGGATCATTCCAAGCCGCTTAAGCTCACTGTCTTCTCAACGACTGCCAACTATGCCGGGCCGCAAACCGGCTGGTTCGCGAAAGTGATCAAGGACAAATTCAATATTGAGCTGGATATCGTTGCCTCCAACCTGACCGGCGGGGATACCAAAATCTCTGCAATGATGGCTTCCGGAGATCTGGGCGACATCATCATCTTCGGGGATGACAAGAACCACTATCCGAATGCGATCAAAGGCAAGCTGCTGCTGGACTGGACCCAGGACGGCCTGCTCGACAAATACGGTACAGATATCACGAAGCAGTTCCCGAAAGCTGTAGAGAAGGCCAAAGTTGCTTTTGGCGGCGGCAGCGCGGTCTACGGCATCGGCAACAGCGTGGCAACCAACCCTTCCGGCCCGTCCGAAGGCAAGGATATGACCTGGGGGCCGGACCTGCGCTGGGATCTGTACCAGCAAATCGGAGCCCCGGAGATTAACTCGATCGAAGACTATCTGCCTGTGCTGAAAAAGATGCAGGAGCTTGAACCGAAGAATGAGCAGGGTAAGAAAACCTATGCTTTCTCGCTCTGGTCGGACTGGGACGGCAACTACAAAATGACGCTGGCGAAGCAATTCGCCAACATGCTGGGTTATGATGAGATTCCGGATACAGCGCTTTATGTCAAAGCCGATGAAGAGAAATATTATGATTTCCTCTCCGATGACAGCTGGTACATGAAATCACTGAAGCTGTATTACGAGGCCAATCAGATGGGATTGCTTGATCCGGATTCCCTGACCCAGAAGTTCGATGATGTTGTAGCGAAATACAAGGACGGCCGTCTGCTGTTCTCCTGGTTCCCGTGGCTTGGCGCAGCTAACTACAATACCGCGGAAAGAACAGCCGAAGGAAAGGGCTTCGCCCTGGTGCCGTTTAAAGATGAGCTGATGTATTCCACCGGATTCAATGTTTACGGAGGCAATGGCATTATTTCGATCGGTGCTAAGGCAAAGGACCCGGCGCGGATTATGGAGTTCATTAACTGGATGTATACACCGGAAGGCGCGATGCTCTCCGCAGGGAGCGGTACGGCTGTACCGAATGGTCCGAAGGGTCTGACCTGGGATATTGACGCAAGCGGCCAGCCGGTCGTTACTGACTTTGGATGGAAGGCCTATACTGACCAGCAGAATACACAAGTGCCGGAAGAATACGGCGGCGGCGATTATTACTACGGCTCTAACCAGATGAACTTCTCATTTGTGGTTCCGGCGATGGTGAATCCGGAAACTAACGAGCCGTATGACCACAACCTGTGGAAGACAACGCTGGAACGTAATCCGTCGAAGCTGGACAGTGACTGGAGAGCGAAGATGGGCGTGCTGACGGCCAAGGAATATTTTGAGAAAAATAATCTGCTCGCCGTTGCTCCTCAGGGCTTCACCGGCAAAGAACCGCTAACCATGGACAAAACGCTGGAACAGAAAAACAAACAGATCGGCACCGTGATCCAGCAGATTTCCTGGAAGATGGTGTTTGCGAAGAATCAGGCGGAATTTGATAAGCTGAATAAAGAAATGCACGATAAGGTGAACGGCCTCGGCTATGCCGACGTGATGGATTTCTCGGTTAAAAAGGCTGAAGAGTTGTTTGAAGCCCGCAAAAGTGTAAAGTAAAGCAGCTCAAATCATAGCCATAAGGCAGGGCGGCAAAAAAGGCTGCGCTGCCTTATTATGTTCAGTCCGGGAAGAATCTGGTATTCTGATACCAGGTGATAAAACGCTTTCATTAAAAGAGGAGAGCAAGCGGAATGCGCAGAAAGAAGATAGGGAAGAGCCATGCTCCGGCAGTGAAATCTTTGCGGACTACGCTGGTCATTTATTTGCTGATCGGCACGCTGCTGCCGCTTCTGATTGTCGGAATTGTATCCTATACTTCAATTTATTCGATTCTGTCCGGCAAAATCGGCAGCGGCATCAGCGCGAGTCTGCGCCAGGAAGCGCTCAGCCTGGAAAATGCGATCGACAATCTGGATTTTGCCTCTAAGCAGTTCGCGCTCGACGGGCAGATTGTGGAAGAAATGAATTCTTTTCTGCAGGAGAAACAGATTTACCGCAAATCGCAGATTATGAATTCGATTAACCAGAAGATTAATCTCGTCAATTTCACCAATCCCTATATCGGATTGACAGCTTATATCATGCCCGGCAGCAAGGACCCTGTGCTGTTTACGAACATGAGCACCCGGCAGAGCTTCGATGTTAGCACGCTCCCCTCTTTCATGCGCTATAACGGAGCCGACTATTTCGGGCCGCATAGCACGATGTATGCTGTCGGTGACAATGTCGTCTTCTCCGAGCAGCGGATTGTCCGGGTAAACGGCCGGGACGAATTATATATTTACCTGGAGACGAATTACAGCCTGCTGCGGAAAATTTTCAATCAGGAAGCTTATGGCATGAAAGTGAACCATCTGCTGGTGAACCAGAGCGGGACGCTGACCCATAAGATAGACGGCGAGGTGCCCGGCAAAATTGTCAAAGCCGCCGGAACAAGAGGAGGTGAGGGCCATGAAGTTCTGGATGGCTATCATCTGTTCCGTTATGAAAGCCCGCAGGGCTGGAAGCTGGTGGCCGTCGTTAAGAAATCAGTGTTCAACAGCGAGATTTACACCTGGTTTTACAAAATGATTCTGCTGGCTCTTTTGACGCTGCTGTTCGCAGGAGTTCTGGCCTGGCTGATCTGGAAGAAGATCTATGGTCCGCTGCGCAAGGTCAATGTGGAGATTATCCGGATGGCCGAAAATGTCACCGCACCGGTTGCGTTTACGAATGTGGAGGAGTTCGATTTCGTGCTGAGCAATTTCCAGCAGATGAAAGATCAGGTGAATGAGCTGATTCAGGCCGTTGCCCGTAATGAGAAGCAGAAAAGCCAGTTTGAAATCGAGAAGCTGCTCAGCCAGATTAACCCGCATTTTCTGCATAATACACTCAACACGGTACAGTGGCTTGCCCGGTTGAACGGGCAGAAGGAAATTGATAAGCTGGTAACCCTGCTGGTGAAGGTGCTGCATTACAATCTTGGCAAACAGAGCATCATTGTGACGATTGGCGAAGAAATTGAAGCGATCCGCAATTATATGGAGCTGCAGCGTATCCGTTATGATTATGAATTCGAGTTCAATGTGCAGGCGGAAGATAATGTGCTTGCAGCGGCTGTGCCGCGGTTCCTGCTCCAGCCGCTGGTGGAAAATTCGATTTATCACGGACTCAGTGACAACGGCAGAGTGGATGTCATTATTAAGGCGCACGGCGGCAATGAAGTACAGCTGTGTGTAAAGGATAACGGTGCTGGTATGAACGACGCGCAGATTGAAGAGCTTCTCTCGGATGACAGCGCCAAAAAGCGGGGGCTCGGCATCGGGTTCGCATACGTGATGCGGATGCTGAGGACCTACTACGACGGGCAAATGGAACTGCAGATCAAAAGCGGAGAGGGCGAAGGAACAACGATATCCATCATTATCCCCCGTAAGAGCAAGGAGGACTTCGATGATTAAAGCTGTTGTTGTCGATGATGAGCGCCTGGTGCGTAAAGGCTTCATCTCACTGATTGACTGGCCGTCCTTCGGTGTCGTCATCGTCGGCGAAGCCGGAGACGGTAATGCTGCACTGGCCCTGCTGCGGGAGCAGGAGGCTGATCTGCTGTTTGTCGATATCACCATGCCGGGCATGTCCGGCTTTGATCTGATCCGGCAGGTGCGGCAGCGGTTTCCCGCCATCCGCTGCGTGGTGCTGACCTGTCATCATGAATTTGACTATGTGCAGGAAGCCCTTCGCCTGGGGGCAGTTGATTATATTGTCAAAACGCTGCTTGAGGTAGAAAATGCCGATGAAACGATCTCGCGGCTGGTGGAACGGATCAAATGGGAGGACAGCACAAGGGAGTCGCTTAGCCGCGGGGCAGGCATGGTGATGACCGCGGACAGGGCGGTGCTCTATCTGCCCTTAAAGGCTCCAATCAATGAAGAGGAGCTGTTTCAGCTCTCGCTGGTGAAGAACCAGCCGCTGATTGCCCTGAGGGAGCAGTGGATGTCGCCACTCCCTCAGCGGTTTAGTGAACAGGAGCTGCAGCGGGAGCTCAGCCCTGTTCTGGACGGACGCTGGCAGACGGCGCTGGTGAGCGGGCTGCGCGGCCAGAGCCTCCAAGAGCTGGAGGAGGTCTTGGCTAAGGCGGCACGGATGGCGCTGTTCTATTACAGCGGTGAGGAAGAACCGGCCAGACTGAGTTATCCGGAGCTTAAGCTGGCCTGGGCCAGTGACAGGAATGCAAGCGGGAAGGAACCGGTGCTCCAAGCTGCGCAGAATCTCAGGTGGACGATTGAACGGGCCGACTGGGAGGAGTTCACCGCCGGTGTACTGTGCCAGCAGCCTTCCCCTGAGGCGATAGCCGCCTTCGGCCACGCGATGCTTCAGAGCTGGAGTCCGCTGCTGCTTACTCCGGACGAAGCTGCTGAACTGGCGGCTGCGGCTGGCGGTAACGTGAACTGGTGCCGCTGGAAGCAGTGGCTGCGGCAGTTCGCCGCTCATATTCAGCGGCGGATGGTTGAGCTGGGACTGAGCAAGGAGCTGATGTTCTGCCTCATCCGCGCCGTCCGGTATATGAAGCAGCATGCCGGGGACAAAATCAATCAGGGGGATGTCGCCGCGTATATCAATATGAGCCGGGGCTATTTCAGCCAGTGCTTCGCCCGCTTTGCCGGCGAGAGCTTCGGCGAAGTCCTGCGGGGAATGCGGCTTGAGCTGGCCAAATCGCTGCTGCTGGAGACAAACTATCCGGTGCATGAGATCGCCTGCAGATCCGGCTTTGAGGATGACCGGTATTTCAGCAGGCTGTTCCGGGAACGGGTCGGCCGGCTGCCAAGCGATTACCGTGCAGAGAGGATGAAGCTATAATGAAGACCCGGGGTGTTATCCTCTCAGTGCTGGCGCTGCTCAGTCTGCCGGCCTGCGGCGGCAAAGATTCTTCTGGGGAATCAAACGGGGCACAGCAAGGCAATTCTGCCGAGACTGCCGCCTACAGTAAATATGAGCAGCCGGTTACGATGCGGATTGGCTTCAAGGTCCCCGATTCCCGGCTGAACAACGGAGACAGTAATGACAATAATCCGGTTTCCCGTTACTTGGAGAGCCTGTCGAATATCAAAGTCATACATTCCTGGGAAGCCAAAGGTGAAGAGCTATATACGCAAAAAGCCCAGCTGGCGATTGACAGCAACGATCTGCCGGATGCGATGGTTGTCGACCGGGATCAATTAAAGAAGCTGATCGACAACGATATGATAGCTGATCTGACCGGCACTTTCCAGCAGTACGGCTCTACGCTGATCAAGGACATGTACAGCTCAACCGGAGGCGAGGCGCTGGAGGATGCCTCCCGCAGCGGCCGGCTGTACGGCCTGCCGAATGTAGCGATCAATGCGGATTCTCCGATGCTGCTGTGGGTCCGCCAGGATTGGCTGGACCGGCTGGAGCTGCCGGCTCCCCGCACTTTCGAGGATATTGAAAGAATCGCCAAGGCATTCATCGAACAAGACCCTGACGGGAACGGCAAACGCGACACCTCCGGCCTCAGCGCCTACAAAAATATTGTATATGGAACGAAGCCGCATATTAACGGCCTTGATGCGGTCTTCAGCGCCTTCCATGCTTTTCCGACCAACTGGATAAAGGACAGCAGCGGTGCTACTGTATACGGTTCGATCACTCCCGAGACCAAAGCGGCATTGGCTAAGCTGGCCGACTGGTACAAGCGCGGGCTGATCGATCCCGGCTTTGCTCTCTATAAAGAGACCCAGGAGCCGATTATTTCCGGCCATTCCGGCATGTTCTTCGGTCCTTGGTGGATGCCGTATTACCCCTTATCGGAGGCGGTGGCCGCCGATACCAAGGCAGAGTGGCGGGCGTATGCCGCTCCGCTGGACAGCAGCGGCAAATTCATTGCCCACATGGCCCCGGTGACAGACCGCTACCTGGTGGTCCGCAAGGGCTATGAGCATCCAGAAGCTGTTGTGAAGCTGCTGAATATGTTCACCCGGCTGGAGCGAAGACGGGACCCCAATACGGCAGAGGTCAATAAGCTGGACGATTTCTCGGCCGAGACCGGCATCCAGCTGCGGGCCTACTACCCGTTCGACCTGCTGATTGATTACAGCGGTGCCATTGAGCAGCATTATGCCGATGTGCAGCAGGCGCTGCACGGCAAAATCGATCCGGAGCTGCTGGATCCGGACACCCGGCTGCTCTATGACCGCTGGCTCGCTGAGGAAGAGCAGCCCAAGAAGAATCTGGAGGGCTGGAAGGCAACCAATGCTTACAAATACGGTGTCGCTGTCTTAACCACGACGGCAATCGAGCAGGTGCGCAGCGTGTTTTACGGCAGTACACCGGGTATGGCAGGCGTGTGGCCGAAGCTGCAGACACTGGAGAGCGAGACCTTTCTGAATATTATCGTCGGAGAAACTCCGGTGAGCGAATTTGATGATTTCGTGAAGGACTGGAAGCGTATGGGTGGAGATCTTATTACGCAAGAGGTAACGGAGATCGTCAACAGCAAAGGCGGTGAATGAAGGCAGTACTTACAAGAAATTTTGGGCACTCACGGTTAATCTCACTTTATGAAGCACACTTGCGATCAATCGTATCAGCAATTCTTTGAAACTGCTGAGTGCGGACACCATTGCACTTATTTGTTGATAAATTCGATGCTGTGAACTGTAACGGACACAGGAAGTCTTATTAGTTGAATATGGTGGCGATAACACGTGTTTTTACCGTAATAACTGCATCTGAGTCTGTAACTCTGCCGATTCACTCTTTTTACACTTAATAACGGCTACTGAGTCCTTAAGAAATACCCCACTACATTTTTTAGTTGTTAACACAAAAACAGGCCGGAGTCTCCAACAGGAAACTCCGGCCTGTTTCTTATGTTCCGGCTAGTCCCTCCAGACAACCATCATTACGGAGCTTCAGTAACATCGGCCGCAGCGGCCG
>NZ_LN831198.1:3389428-3392515 GCF_001368795.1 Paenibacillus ihuae | reverse complement strand
AAACGCTGCGGCTGGTCGAGGCGTAGCTGAGCCAGGCACCGGCCAGAGCCAGAACCGAAAGGACAGCGGATAGCCAGGGAATAGAGGATAAGCCAAAGGAAATGATGGCAAGTCCGCCAAGATAAGCTCCTGCCGCATTGCCCAGATTGAGCGCCGAATGGCTTGATGTCGTGGCAAGCAGCGGTGCTTTATGCGCCAGGTTCATAATCCGCAGCTGGATACCCGGCATAATACCGAACGCTGCGATTCTTCCCCAGAGGAAGATATTGATGATCGTCAGCGCAGGATGGTGCAGAGTCAAGGTAAGCATAGCAATAATCAATGCAAGAACCGCGAAATTGACCATGAGCGATGGCATCAGCTTCCAGTCCGCCAGCCTGCAGCCGACGATGTTGCCGAGCGTAACCCCCACTCCGAATAATACGAGAATCCAGGTGACCTGATGTTCAGCAAAACCACTGATATTCTCCAGCATCGGTGTGATATAAGTGAACAAAGAGAACAGGCTTCCGCAGCCAAGTGCACCGGTAAGAAGAATCAGCAGCACCTGCGGATTCACCAGCCCCCGTACCTGTTCACGGAGATTGGCCGTCTCTTGCTGGACGATGACAGGGATAAACCGGATGATGCCGAATAGGGACACAATTCCGAGCATTGTAATCGCCCCGAAGGAGGCCCGCCAGCCGGGCTGCTGGCCGATAAAGTTCCGAACGGTACGCCGATAATATTGGCCACGGTCAGACCGGCAAGTACAACGGAGACCGCTCCGGCGCGCTTCTCCGGCTTAACGAATCTCGCAGCGATGATTGTTCCCACCCCAAGATAGGTACCGTGTACGAAGGCAGTATGCACACGGGCGATAATCAGAAGTACATAGGTCGGGGCAATGACAGATACGGCGTTGCCGAAAATAAAGATGCACATGAGAATAATCAGCAGCTTTTTCTGCGGTAGCTTATGGGTAATTACGGTCAATACGGGTGCACCGATGCCAACACACCAAGAGCATAGCTGGTAATCAGCTGGCCGGCCTGAGGAATGCTTACGCCAAGATCATGGGCCACATTGGGAAGTAGGCCCATGATGATAAACTCGGTCATGCCGATTGCAAAGGCGCCAAGGGTAAGGCATAGAAGGGACAGCGGGAAACGTTCCTTGGCCTGCGGCGGCACGGAGCTACCCTTGGCCGGTTTGATCCTCATGAGGCTTGATCATCCCCGTTTCCTATAACTTCTGCCCAGTCTTTACATACGTCTACCCAGTCTCTGCTGCCTGAATACAGAGCAAGCTCCTCACAGGTTAGCTCGATAGCGGAATTAGTACTGCCGCAGGCAGGGAACAAGGTACTGAACCGCTTCATGGATACATCCAGGTATACATCCAGCTCACGGGCCAGTCCAAACGGACAGACCCCGCCGATTTCATGGCCGGTCTGCTCCAGCACTTCATCCGGACTAAGCATCCGGGCCTTGAGCCCGAGGGCTTCCCTGAATTTCTTATTGTCGATTCTGGCGTCTCCGGCGGCAACGATCAGGATAGCATTCTCCCCGGAACCTCGGAAGGACAACGTTTTGGCGATCCGGGCCGGAATGACACCGATCGCGGCTGCAGCCAGATCCACTGTTGCGCTAGATTCCGCAAACTCCAGAATGTCTTGCTCTTTGCCGAAGGCGCGGAAATGTTCCTTTACTCTGCTAATAGACATGACCGGTGCTCCTTTCTGCACATTCATTTTTTTACAGCCTGTTTCAATCAGTTTTCATATTGGATCATATTTTAACCTCTTTTTGTGCTTGGGGCAAAGTAAACCTTTACTATAATCCAAGCATTTTGCCTGTCAGGCGCATTTAATATTGAAATATCAGCTGTGGGGTGAGTCGAATGGAATTGGGAGAACTAAAAGGGGCGTTTGACTGTATCGTCAGTCTGGGAAGCTCTTGTGAACCGGCTGCCCATTTGCGCAGAAAGGGTCTCAGAACCTTTTCTTCTCCGCTGGATTGGGTCGTTTCATTATCGCTTACCGATGTGAACCGGCTGCTCAGCAGCCGCTTTTCCGGGTATATGGATCTCCAGAATATGTCGCTGATCGAAGGAAATGATGTGTTTGTCGAGAATGAGGTTGTAATGCCGGTCAAATCTTATTTTGTGAAGGACTATTATTATAACGTGATCTCAGTCCATGATTTCCCGGTTCTGGATGGGCAGGAGTGGAGCTCTGTCTATCCCGGCTTTAAGAACAAAATCGAGATGCGCAGCCAGCGCCTACTGGACCAGCTGATTGCCAGCCGCAGGGCGTTGTTTATCCGCTGGGGCAGTACTTACGATGAAGCGGTTGCTCTACAGCAGGTGCTGAGACCATTAACCGGCGGGGAATATCTGATTCTGATCGTCAACGGGGTTGACGGGCTGGAATCCGTCATCGACAATGCATGGGGCCTGCCGGGAATCAGTTCGCTGAGTATCCCGAACCGCGCGGGGGATTCTGAGACCTGGGATTATATTCTGGACGGTATCAGTCTGGCTTGATCCGCTCTCTCTCCGTACAGACCTATTATATCTGCAGCCCCCAAAGGCCCCTTTACAGGTAAGGGCCTTTTTTTATGTGGAGACAGTTTGGCGGCTCTTAGACAGTTCCTATCATAAGCTTTCGGAAGTACGGGTAACCTTATGAAGCAAAGCCACAAGTGTATCGGCTTCCTCCTCCGTCAGATTGGCAGTCAGCTTGCGGTTATGCTCATCTAGAATGGATTGAAATACGGGAGCAAAATCCACGGCTTTGGCTGTAGGATACAAAAGAGAAGAACGCCGGTCTTTTGGATCGGTCCGCCGTTCAATATATCCCAGTTGCTCCAGATGCTTCACGGAACGGGCGGTTGTCGCCTTATCGAATTTCATTTCATTCGTCATCTGGTCCTGGGTAATGCCCGGATGGCCGAGAATCAGCTTCAGAAAACTGTGCTGTCCGCCGCTGCCAAGCCCGTAGGGTGCAAGTTCTTTGCTCAATATTTTTGTATTCTGGCGGTGAAGATAGGCAACCAGCTTGCCGATCGGTTCTTTTCTCAATACGGACACCTCTTTAGATTCATG
>NZ_LN831198.1:3378319-3389402 GCF_001368795.1 Paenibacillus ihuae | reverse complement strand
CTTTTCTCAATACGGACACCTCTTTAGATTCATGCGCTGCTGTTAGTACACTCTTTCAAAAGCTTACCGTAAAGTTGTTGCGTGCGCAACTAATTTGCTGTAAACTGGGGAATGCAGATTGTTGCGCATGCAACTAATTCTGAAAATTGATTCAAGAGGGTGTTCTTTCATGAGTGCGATAAGTGCAACCTATCAGGAGGATGCCGCGGTTCAGAAGAAGCGCTGGATTATTCTGATTGTTCTGAATTTGTTTACCTTTATGTCAACCCTGGACGGAAGCATTGTCAATATTGCCCTGCCGGTGCTGGTGAAGCAGCTGAATCTGCCGGTTGCCCAGGTCGAATGGGTCACTACAGGGTATCTGATGGCGATTTGTTCGGTTATTCTGTTTTTTGGCAAGCTGGGGGATATGGTCGGTAAGATCCGAATATTTAGAATCGGAACATTGATTTTCATCCTCGGCTCGCTGCTCTGCGGCTGGAGTACAAGTCTGCCGTTCCTTATTGCCTCCCGTGTCATTCAGGCTATAGGTGCTTCGATGACCATGGCGAACAGCCAGGGAATAGTAACGGATATTTTTCCGGCTACCGAACGCGGCAAGGCGCTTGGCCTGATCGGGACCTTTGTGTCTCTGGGCAGTATTGCCGGACCTAGCCTTGGCGGAATTATTGTATCCACCCTGGGCTGGGAATATATTTTCTGGGTGAATGTGCCGATTGGCCTGATTGCCTTCGCGCTCGGAATGAAGGTTCTGCCGAAGGATCTGGTCCGGGTGAAATCACGGATTGATCTGCCGGGCAGTCTGCTGTTTGCGTTCTTTATCATTACACTGTTTGCCGGACTGCTGCTGGGACAGCAACTTGGGTATGGTGACAGCATGATCGTTACTGCGCTTATCGCTGCCGCCGCCTCGTTCATCGCTTTTATTGTCGTGGAGCTCCGCAGTCAGACACCGCTGCTGCAGCTGTCCCTGTTTAAGAACTCTTTATTCTCACTCAGCATTCTGTGTGCCTTTCTCGTATTTGTGGCCAACTTCTGCTTCAATATTATCTCGCCCTTCTATGCGCAGAATATGCTGGGCCTGTCGCCGTTCTATGCCGGATTTCTGCTGATGCTCTTTCCGATTTCGATGGTTGTCATCGCACCGCTCAGCGGGGCTTTGTCTGATAAGATCGGCTCCGAATTTTTAACCTTCGCCGGACTCCTCCTGATGGTGATTGCCCAGTTCGGGCTGGCCCGGCTGCATGACGGAAGCTCCGTTATTCTCGTCGGACTGTGGATCGCGATGCTCGGGGTCGGCAGCGGGCTGTTCCAGTCTCCGAACAATTCACTGATTATGAGTAAGGTCCCCCGCACTCAGCTTGGTTCCGCGGGCAGTGTCAATTCACTGGTCCGTAATGTGGGGATGGTCGTCGGGATCACGATTGCCACATCCATCCTGTTCAATGTGATGAGCAGCAAGGCCGGGCACCGGGTAACCGGCCTCGTTCCGGGCCGTCCGGATATTTTCCTGTCGGGCATGCATGTGGTCTTTATGACTTCTTCGGTCATTTGTCTGGTTTCAGCACTGCTGACGGGCTGGCGTCTGATTACGATCAGAAAGAGCAAGAGAGCAGAGGCTTAGGACTGGCTGCGGCGTTTGTTAAAGGTACTTGTCACAAAAGCAATCCCTGCATTGTCTCCACTATTGAACCTAATTCATGGAGGCGATCAACAATGAGTTTGAGATTTAATTACAGACAGGTAAACGCACCCGCGTTCCGGGCAATGATGGCAGCAGAGCAGCATAATGCAGGCAGGGGACTGGACAAGGTGCTTGTCGAGCTGGTCAAAATCCGGGTATCTCAGATCAACGGCTGCGCGTTTTGTCTGGATATGCATGCCAAAGATCTGCTGAAGCTGGGGGATTACCAGGATAAGCTGGTGCTGGTCAGCGTATGGCGGGAAGCAACGGTGTTCAGCGGCAAGGAAAGAGCGCTTCTTGAGCTTGCGGAGTCTGTAACCCTTATCAGCCAGGGTGGTGTGCCGCAGGCTGGCTATGATAATGTGCGCGAATATGTTAGCGAAGAGGAATTCGTCGACTGGATCATGAGCATCAATACGATTAACAACTGGAACCGGATCGCAATCTCCACAGGCATGTATCCGGGGGTATCGATGTAAAATACAGTACAGGGGAGGGGGCAGCATGGTGTTGAATGCTCGGAACCGTCAAGCGGAAACCGCGCAGTCTGCGGAGCCGGCGGAGCTTGCGGAATTATACCTTAACTACAGAAGGTACGCCTTTTCCATTGCTTACCGGATGCTAGGTACAGTAGCGGACGCGGAGGATGTGGTTCAGGACTGCTTTGCCGACCTGCAGCGGCGTGACCTCACTAGTATCGATAACATTAAGGCTTATGTGGCCAAAAGCATGACCAACCGCTGCCTGAATCTGCTGAATTCCGCATACAGCCGCAGGGAGACCTATATCGGTGAATGGCTGCCCGAGCCGGTGAGCGAGCTGTATGACGGACCCGAAGCGGTGGCTGAGCGCAAGGACACCCTTTCCTTAGCATTCCTCGTACTGATGGAGAAGCTGTCACCTGTCGAACGGGCAGTGTTTGTGCTCCGGGAAGTTTACCAATACGAATATGAAGCGATTGCCGGGATGGTAGGCAAAACGGAGAGCAACTGCCGGCAAATTTTCAGCCGTGTGAAGCGGAATCTTCAGGCTGATCCGGCCGGTGATGCGATGTCTCCTGCACCGGAGCAGGTTCGTACGGGAATGCTTCAGCGGTTTACCGCCGCGTTTGCCGCGCATGATGTGAGCGGGATGCTCGCTCTCCTCACCGAGCAAGCCGTACTCGTTGCTGATGGAGGAGGGCGGGAAGTTCATACGATCCTCCGGCCGATGGTGGGCCGCAAGGGCGTACTGGCACTGCTCACCTCGCGCAGGGTGCTGGTCCGGATGCGCAGCTGGACTTCCTCTATAGAACTTATTAACGGTGAAGCTAATCTGGTCTACAGAAATCAAGGCGAAGTTAAGGCCGTACTTTGCCTGGCCTTGAACCGCAGCGGGGAGCAGATTCAGAGTGTTTACCTGATCATGGGACCGGAGAAGCTCGGCCATGTCTGGCCTTTTGCCGCCCGGTAGCCGATGAAGACGTACGCAAAAGCGCCGCCCACCTGTAATCAGGGGGCGGCGCTTTTGCGTAAACTTAATTCTTGAAGCTGTGGATCGGTGCGGGAATCCGTCCGCCGCGGTTCACGAACCCGGCACAGTTGAACGGATTCACGGCCATTACAGGCGCATAGCCGAGCAGGCCGCCGAATTCGACCATCTCGCCGACTTCCTTGCCGATTACCGGAATGACGCGGACAGCAGTCGTTTTGTTGTTGACCATACCAATCGCCGCTTCATCTGCGATAATGCCGGAGATGGTCTCTTTGCTGGTGCTGCCCGGAATGGCGATCATGTCGAGTCCGACCGAGCAGACACAGGTCATTGCTTCCAGCTTCTCCAGGGTCAGCGCGCCGCGCTGTACCGCCTGAATCATCCCGTGGTCTTCGCTGACCGGTATGAAGGCGCCGCTGAGTCCGCCGACATAAGAGGAGGCCATGACGCCGCCTTTTTTAACATTGTCGTTGAGAATAGCCAGTGCTGCCGTAGTGCCGGGAGCACCGGCTTCCTCCAGGCCCATGACCTGGAAAATCTCGGCAATCGAGTCTCCGATCAGCGGAGTCGGGGCGAGGGACAGATCAATGATGCCAAATGGCACACCCAGACGCTTGGAGGCTTCCTGGGCGACCAGCTGGCCGACCCGGGTGACTTTGAAGGCGGTGCGTTTGATCGTCTCGCAGAGCGTCTCGAAGTCCTGGCCCTTCACTTCCTCCAGTGCACGCTTGATGACACCGGGACCGCTGACACCGACGTTAATGACGAGTTCACGCTCGCCTACACCGTGGAAAGCTCCGGCCATGAAGGGGTTGTCCTCCACCGCATTACAGAAGACAACCAGCTTGGCGCAGCCGATGGAATCGCGGTCTTTGGTACGCTCCGCAGTTTGAATAATGATATCGCCCATCAGTTTCACGGCATCCATGTTAATTCCGCTCCGCGAGGAGCCGACATTCACAGAGGAGCACACACGCTCGGTCACAGCCAGGGCTTCAGGGATACTGTCTATGAGAATCCGGTCGCCCTTAGTGCAGCCTTTCTGCACAAGTGCGGAGAATCCGCCGATAAAGTTAACACCGACCTCTTTCGCCGCCTTGTCCAGAATTTGCGCAACCGGCACATAGGAATCCGTATGAACGGCACCGGCTGCAATGGAGATCGGGGTGACGGAAATCCGTTTGTTGACAATCGGTACACCAAATTGACGCTCCAGATCCTCACCGGTCTTCACCAGCTTCTCGGCGGAGCGGGTAATCTTATCATATACATTCTGGTTAAACACCCGCAGATCGGTATGGGCGCAATCCATCAGACTGATACCCATCGTTATCGTGCGGACATCCAGATTCATTTCAGAGATCATTTGATTGGTTTCCTGTACTTCGCCACGTGAAATCATTGTTCGCTCATCCTTTCGCTGCTAAATGCGGTGCATAATATTGAAGATATCCTCATGCTGAAGTTTGATTTCTACGCCGATATCTTCGCCCACATGCTGCAGATCCAGGACAATCTCCTCAAAGGACTTGCTTGGCGCTGAAATATCTACAATCATCATCATGTTGAAATAGTCCTGCACAATCGTCTGAGAGATATCAAGAATGTTCAGATTGTGTTCGGCAAGGTATGTACAGACTTTGGCAATAATCCCTACTTTGTCTTTTCCCAGTACAGTAATAATCCCCTTCAATGAAAAAGCCTCCCATTTGTCTATTCTTTGTTCATCCGCCGCATTAACGGAATGAACCGTTTCAATCATTATTGCAAATGATGGCACAGGCGGCAACCAAAGGTTTTTTGTCAGTCTGATTATATATTTGATCTTGAAGCCTATATTCATTAGAATAAGTTGACTGATTGTGAAAAATATCATGGTCCTATAGATTGATATATTTGTTTAAGGAGTTAATATGACAACAAGAAAATATAAAGCGCTAGTCGAGCAGCGGACCAAGGAGACTCTGGATAAATGGTCGGGACAGCAGTATGTCGGGGAAAGGGAGATCTACCGTTTTCTGCATAATTTAAAAGGAACCGCGGGAACCGTCGGCCTGGACCGGGTAGAGAGGTTTGCCAGCAGTACGCTGCTCTATTTCTCGGATCATAGTGATAAAGTCTGGATGGAAGCGGAATGGCGCGAGGTTTTACACCCTGTACTGGACCTGTTTAGCGGAGAGGAACCCTCCGGAAGCGTGCCCGATCCTGTGCTGGAAATCAGCCTCTCTACCGGTTCCAAGCAGCAGAAGTATGAAATTCTGCTTGTGGATGACGATGTGGAGCTAGTGGCTTTTTTGCGGGAATCCCTGGAGCAGCAATCTTATTATGTAAATATCGCGATGTCAGCGGAGCGCGGGCTGAAGCTGTTTTATGAGAGCAGGCCGGATATGATTGTACTGGACATTCTGCTGCCGGATCAGAGCGGAATAGATGTCCTTCACCAGATTATCGGAAAAGCCAAAAAAGAGCGTATCCCGATTATTATCATAAGCGGCGAGCATTCCAAGGATCTCCAATTGTACGCGTATTCACTGGGTGTGATGGATTACATACCGAAGCCGGTGGACATCGACCTGTTTCTGGTTCTGATCAAGAACCGCTTTGAGCTGAAGAAGGAGTGGCAGAAATCGATTATTATCGATGAGCTGACCGGCGCCTATAACCGCAAATATTTTAATCAGACGATGAAGCAGCTGGTATCCGATTTTAGAAGGACTGAACGGATTTTCTCACTGGCGCTGCTCGACCTGGATTATTTCAAACATATAAATGATACTTACGGCCATCTGGTCGGGGATGAGGTGCTGCAGGCTTTTTCAGAGCTGGTGCGCAGCTCCATCCGTGTCGAAGATACCTTCTGCCGCTATGGCGGGGAAGAGTTTGCCCTGTTCATGCCTAATACGGATGCGGCTTCCGCGCTGCTTGTCATCGAACGAATCCAGAATCAGTTCGCAGCCATGGATTTCTGGGCTAAGCAGCAGCAGTTCCGTGTGACCTTTTCAGGCGGAATCACAGAGATCAGGGCCCGGCGGGATGATCCGGAGGAGCTGATTGAGGATGCGGACCAGGCGCTGTATGCCAGCAAACATGCCGGAAGAAACCAGACAACCCTGTATAACGAGTATCTTCCGGCAAGTAAAGTGGAGCAGGTGCTTAAGGTGATCGTTGTCGATGACGATGCGCTGATCCGCCGGATTGTTGTCCAGCAGTTCAGGGAATGGGAGCCGGCAAATAATCTCAAGATGGAGGTAAGCAGCTTCGAAAACGGAGCACAGTTCCTGCAATCGGAATGGTATTCACCCGAAGATAAATTTATCATTCTCCTGGACGGAATCATGCCTGAGCTGGATGGACTGGAAGTGCTGAAGCAGCTCCGCAGCAGGTATCCGGAAGTGAATATACTCGTTATTATGCTTACCGGCCGAAATAATCAGCAGGATATTATTCACGCACTGCAACTAGGTGCCGATGATTATATAGTAAAGCCGTTTCATTTGCCGGAGATGCTGACAAGGGTTGAACGGCTGGCACACAGATTTTTATTCTAAAAAGGTACAGCATCCGCGGTGCATTTTGAAAGGTGAGAAAGATGCAAAAAGTATTGATTGTAGATGATGAAGATGTTTTACGTATGCTGATTGAAGATACGCTGGAGGATCTGGAGGATGTCGAGCTGCATACCGCCGAGAACGGGCGTGAGGCGATGACGAAACTGTCCGGCACCAGATTCGATCTGGTGATTCTGGATTACATGATGCCGGAATTGACAGGAATTGAAGTACTTGGCTTGATGAATGAAGAGATGAAGGCTGCAACACCCATTTTAATGCTGACTGCCAAAGCGCAGGAGGCCGACCGGAACAGAGCAAGAGAAGCCGGAGCCCGTTATTTTATGCCGAAGCCGTTTAGCCCTATGGAGCTTCTGCAGATCGTGGAGGGCATTCTCAGTGATAAGAAGAAGACTTAGTAACATGAGTATCAAAAAGAAATATTTCCGTATTATTGCAGGCTTAATCATACTGGTAATCTTGACGGGGGCAGGCTTGTATCTCTACATCAATGCAGAGCAGGAGCGGCTGAACCATAACCAGGAAGTGCTGCAGCATAAGGCCGGAACGATCAATGAAATGGCTGCGACGCTGAATGAGGTATTCTTCCGTGTCAGAGGATATTCTCTGCTCAAAAGCGACAATGAACTGAAGCTGGCCTATGAAGCGCTGGATAAGCTGGGGAATATTCTCGGGGTTTACTCCCAGTTGAATCTTTCACCGGAGGAAGCGCATTTCAGAGAAGATCTGAAAGCTTTTGTAGATCAGTATGAGAATGTGACGCTGCCCAAATTCATCGCCTATGTTGAGCAGGATGACTACGCCGGGCTGCGCGTACTGGCCAAAGACGGAGTCACGCAGTCAGTTAATAATTTCCTGGCGTATACGAAGAATTATGAGACGCGGTCAGATCAGCAATTGAGTGATATGGTCGACCAATCCCTGAAACAGGCGAATGATTTTACGATACTCGCTTTTATCCTCAGCACAGCGCTGCTGCTGTTATTCACGCTGATGATCTGGCGGATTCTCAAAATTGTTATTGATCCGATCGTTCAGCTGGAACAAGCAACAAATTCGCTGGCCGCAGGGGAGGCTGTGCTGCTGGGCAAGCTGCATAAGCAGGATGAGATCGGCCGTCTCTACGAGGCATTCCTCAACATGGCCCATAGTATACAGGATAAAGAAGAAGAGCTGATGATGCAGAATGAAGAGCTGCTTGCCCAGCAGGACGAGCTTCAGGATCAGCAGTTCAAGCTGGAACGTTCACTAAGCGAGATAGAGAACATGATGAAGGCGCTGGACCAGTCCTCAGCAGTTGCCATTCTGACGCAGAAGGGGATCTTCACCTATGCCAACGAGAACCTGAGTGACTATACAGGCTATAAGAATGCAGAGCTGATCGGTTCGACCTTCCGTTTGTTTGACCTGCAGAATTTCACAGATTCCCAGACACAGCAGATCATCCGCAAGCTGAGTACCGGAGGGGTGTGGAGCGATGAAATCCGGATGAACATGAAGAACGGTAATCCGGTCTGGCTGCACATGACCATTATGCCTTATCTGAATGATGACGGGCAGATTTACCAGTATATCCTGATTGCGAATAATATTACCTCTATGAAGAATGTACAGCAGGAGCTGGCAGAGACACTCAAGCATACAGAGCAGACCAAAATCATGCTGGAACGCAGCAACCAGCTGAATCATGACATCACATATACGCTGGACAAACAGGATTTTGCCGAGAAATTTATCGAATTCATGAATAAACAGTATGCCTTTGATTCCAGCCTCTTCCTGCTTGTCAAAGACAACATCAGCGCGGTTAAAGGTGTACCAAAGGAGAATGTTGAGCGTTATCTGGGCATTGAAAGCGGCAATATGCTGCACCGCATGCGGACGGAGAAATCCTATATCACCAAGCGGCCGTCTACGTTAAGAGAGCAGGGAATTGCACCTGAAGGTACCGATTCGTATGACTTTTACTCGACAGTTGTGAATGCGCAAGATGATGTCCTCGCTGTATTCTGCGGCACCCGGATCGGGCATTCCTTCAGTGAAGACGAGATCAATGAAATCCAAGGTATGATGAACCGTGTGGCGCTGGCCATAGAAAGACTGTTCATGTACGAGGAGATTGAATACGGCCGCAGACTGAACCAGGATATTGTCAACAACGTCAATGAAGGCATCCAATTTGTGCAAATGGACGGCAGCATGCTGCATATGAATGAGGTTCTAGCCCAGATGTTCGGCTATAATGAGTGGTCCGAAGGTGATCTTATTTCAAAAGAACGCTGGAGCGGGCATTTCATCCATACAGCCAATGAATCGGATGAACTGGAGCTGTTCTACCAGAAGGCAATGTCCGAGCATTTCATTGAATCCAGTTCCATGAAGTATTCGCTAGGCAAGGAATCGCTGAAGCATATCGACATGTACGCTATACCGGTATACCGGCGGGAGACCCGCTTCGGGACGCTGTTCGTCCACCGCGACATCACCCGCGAATATGAGCTGGATCTGATGAAGTCGGAGCTGGTCAGCACGGTCAGTCATGAGCTGCGGACCCCGTTGTCGAGCGTCCTCGGCTTCACAGAGCTGCTGCTGTCCAAGACGATGAAGCCGGAGAAGCAGCTGAAATACCTGGAGACCATCCACAGGGAAGCTCAGCGTCTGACCGAACTGATCAATGATTTCCTTGATCTGCAGCGTATGGAATCAGGAACCCAGCAGTATAATCCGGAGCTGCTTAACCTTAGTGAGCTTGTCCTCGGAGTGATAGACCAATACAAGCTTAGCGGGACACATCATATTCTGCTGGAAGATGAAGCGCAGAATGCCGAGGTTGACGTGGACAGAGACAAGATCGTCCAGGTACTGACGAATCTGCTCAGTAATGCGATCAAATTCTCGCCGGGTGCCAGCGAGATCAAGGTAATGCTGCATAATGAACCGGAGCGGGTTGTTGTGGAGATTCAGGATCACGGGCTGGGCATTCCCAAAAATCAGATCGGCCAGCTGTTCCAGAAATTCAGAAGAGTCGACAACAGCGCCTCCAAACGGATCGGCGGAACGGGACTCGGACTTGCGATCTGTAAAGAGATTATTGAGAAGCAGAAAGGCTCAATCGGCATTGAGTCAGAAGAAGGCGAAGGCTCAACGGTCTGGTTCAGTCTTCCTCTACGCAATGCTTCAGGCAGCCGGCATGAAGATGAGCCCATTAAATTGAGTGCCGACAAGGAGCAGAAACCGAACGTAATGATTGTGGAAGATGATTACAGCCTGTCACTGTTGCTGTCTGAGGAGCTGAAGGGCAAGGGCTTTCGCGTAACTCATCATTACCATCCGCAGGAAGCCTATGAGCAGGCGTTGAAGACGCCTTTTGAGGCAATCGTTGTAGACCTGATGCTGGGGGAAGAGCTGGACGGCTGGGATCTGATCCGTATGCTGAAGGATGACGCCCGTACAGAGCATGTCCCGATTATTATTTCCTCTGCTCTCGACAGAGCGGACAAGAACATGCTCGACAATGTCCAGAAATATTTAACCAAGCCTTACCCTCCCGGAGAGCTGACGGCAACCCTGCAGGAAATAGTGGAAATTAGACAGCGAAGCGGAGAAGTGCTTTTCCCGGATAGCAGTCCATGGGATAACGGAGAATAGCAATGGCCTTATACCAACAAGTCCTGTTTTCAGGGCTTGTTTTTTTATCATATAGGAAATTATACAGTACCATTGGTTGAAAATAGGTTTTAGTAGAATAAGTGATTTTCGTTGCCTCAAGAATTAGCGGAGTTGTAATGGACATTTAGTGTTAATTAATATGACATTATTTTTAGGTTTTATCGTTTTTGATAGCGTTTGCTAAGTATTTTATGACAAAATGTCATTAAAAGTGACGTGAAAGTATAGACAAAATGATTTTCAATCGGTATTATAAGCCTAAATCTACAAACCGAGAGAAAAGGAAAGAGAGAGAGGTGAGTCTCAAGTATTAATTGTATACAATTATACAATTACACAAATATACATTTAAGTGACTTGGAAATAGAATTCGCAATATAGAGGAGATAGGCCAATGAGCAGCTCAATGTTACGGACACGCAGATTGTCCAAGGATAATACGTATTTTGAACTGAAGCAGAAGATCATTGATAACGAACTGAAACCGGGTCAAAACGTGCATGAAGAGAGCCTTGCCGCACTGCTGGGCGTCAGCCGTACTCCATTGAGAGAGGCCATCCAGCGATTGGAGAATGAAGATTTTCTTGTTCGCCAGTCGAACGGAAGGCTGAAGGTAGCTCCTGTTACTTTGGAAGAGCTGGAAGAGATCTTTCTCGTTCGCGGCATGCTGGAAGGGCATATTGCCAAA
>NZ_LN831198.1:3368926-3378293 GCF_001368795.1 Paenibacillus ihuae | reverse complement strand
GCTGGAAGGGCATATTGCCAAAAATGCCGCCAAAAACGCCACACCGCGAGATATTCAATATATGACGGCAATGGTTGAAAAAACGAATCAATCCTTGCACTTAGGCTCTGATCAGGATGCACTCCCGTTTGGCTTTGAATTTCATGATTATTTATCAGAAATAAGCGGACTGCATACTTTTGAAAGAATCTTGACCCAGCTCAGGGATCACACGCTCCGTTATTGCCGCTATGTATCCCTTCACGGAGAGTGGAACACGCAGGCCTATGAAGAACATAGCCTGATTTTACAGATGATCGTTGACAGAAATGAAGAAGGCGCGGAAAAAGTTATGCAGGATCACATATCCAACAGCTTGTCCACGGCGCTGAAACGTCTAAAAGCGGTTGACGAAACCAGAAAGGACTGAGCCAGCATGCAATCAGAATGGAAGATGGACACAAAGATTATTCATGAGAGCCAGTTTCCTGATCCCCGGACGGGCGCCATTTCCCAAAGCGTTATCCCTGCGGTTGCCTATGCGTTTCCTGATGCTGAAACAGCAGCATCCGTGGTGGCAGGTGAAGCAGAAGGCGTATATTACGGCAGATACGGAAATCCGACCTCCCGCACATTGGAGAAGAAGATCGCAGCACTGGAAGGCGGCGAAGATGCCTTGGGTGTTTCTAGCGGAATGGCCGCCATCTCCATTGCCCTGCTTGGCTTCCTGAAGAATGGAGATCATGTCCTGGTAACAAAGGATGTGTACGGTGGCACATATAACTTCTTGACTTCCCTCGCACCTCGGTTCGGTATTCAATGCGACTTTGTCGATTGTACGGATACTGCGGCAATGCTTCAGGCAATTAAGCCCAATACGAAAGCTGTCTATATAGAAACGCCCTCTAACCCGAGGCTGACCGTCCTTGATATTAAGCAAATTACCCAAGCCTGCAAGCTTCATAAGCTCCCCGTCATTGTTGACAACACCTTTATGAGTCCTTGTCTGCAAAAGCCTTTGGAGCTTGGAGCCGATGTTGTGGTGCACAGCGCTACTAAATACATCAACGGCCATGGAGATGTGCTTGCCGGATTCGTTGTGGGCAGCAAAGATGTGATCCGCTTTATGAGAAAAAGGCTTATGGGTGATTTGGGACAGAATCTGAACGCCTGGGATTCATTCCTGATTCTCAGAGGGATGAAGACGATGGCCCTGCGGGTTGAAAGACATTGCCGCAATGCACAGACAGTCGCTGAATTTCTCGAGGGTCATCCTTCTATTGAAAGAGTATTTTATCCGGGTCTTGAGTCCCATCCCCAGCACAAGCTGGCTCTTGCGCAGATGAAAGGCATGGGTGGCATCGTATCGTTCGAAGTCAAGGGAGGCTTGAAAGAGGGGAAGAAGCTGATCAACTCACTCAAGCTGGCGATGATATCCTTCAGCCTGGGAGATCCGGAGACGCTGGTACAGCATCCGGCCTCTATGACCCATGCTTCCATTCCGCAGGAGGAGCGGATTCAATTCGGAATTACAGATGGTTTGATTCGCGTTTCGGTCGGGCTGGAGGATGTGAATGATATTATCGCAGATTTCGATCAAGCGCTGGCTGCTCTGTTCCCTTATTCTGAGCAGAATTCCATTTCTAAATAACAACTGGCTTGAGGAGGTAGAGTGATGTCGGTGAAACGGTGGGATGAAATGATGCAAACCTTGGACAAACAATTGATTGAAGTTCGCAGAAGCCTGCATCGCGAGCCGGAATTATCTTATGAAGAATTTAAGACGACTGACAAGTTGCGGACATGGCTGGCCGATGCTCATATTTCCGTCTTGGATCTTCCTTTGCCAACGGGGCTTATCGCCCAAATCGGGCAGGTGGAAGGGCCGGTAGTGGCTATCCGCTGTGATATCGATGCTCTTCCGATTGAAGAACAGACCGGTTTGCCGTTTGCGTCCGAAATTCCGGGGATAATGCACGCCTGCGGCCACGACTTTCATACCGCGGTCATTCTGGGTGCCGCGTATATACTGAAAGCCCGTGAAGCCGAGCTGCCCGGCAGAGTAAAGGTCTTGTTCCAACCGGCGGAGGAAACCGGTCATGGCGCCGAGAGCGTCCTCGCTTCCGGAGGGCTGGACGATGTGGACGCTATATTCGGGCTGCATAACTCGCCGGAACTGCCTGCGGGAACCTTCGGAACGAGGTCTGGCCCCTTAACGGCAGGTGTTGACCGTTTCGAAATTTCAGTGGAAGGGATAGGTGCACATGCCGCCACTCCGGAGAATGGGGTGGATGCGATCGTGAACGCAGCACAGATTATTACCGCGCTCCAAACCATCGTAAGCCGTCAGTGCGGTGCAAGGGAGACGGTGGTGCTGAGTGTCACCCGGATCAACGGAGGCCATACATGGAACGTATTGCCGGAACGGGTGGAACTGGAGGGAACCGTCCGCACATATAATGAAGAAATTCGCCGCGGCATGCCGGAGAAGATAACCCGAATCATTGAAGGCATTGCCGGAGCGGCCGGAGCGAGGGCACGGCTGCATTGGGCTCCGGGTCCGCCGGCAACGGTCAACGACGGTGTCTGGGCTGATTTCAGCAAAGAGATTGCCGGGCAGGCCGGGTATGAGGTGCTGGATATCCCGCCGCAATGGGGGGAGAGGATTTTGCACTGTATCTGCAGCGAATTCCCGGCGCTTTTGTAAATATCGGCACGGGTCCCGCTTATTCACTGCATCATCCGCGTTTCGACGTGGACGAGGCAGCTCTGCTTCCTGCCGCCCGCTATTTTGCGCTGCTGGCCGAGCAAGCGCTGGTACAACTGAAGGAGCAGGCTTAGCTACAGAATATGAATGAAAGGAGCGGAATGGTGATGATCGAATTAAGAGACGTTTACAAAACGTATATCCGCAAGGGAATTTCCAACGAAGCCATTAAGGGAGTTCAGCTGAAGGTTGAAAAAGGCGATATATTCGGGGTGATCGGCTATAGCGGCGCAGGCAAGAGTACGCTGATTCGGTTGGTCAATTATTTGGAGAGACCGACGAAGGGGCAGGTGTTTGTTGACGGTCATGATTTGGGCGCCTACAGCGATAAAGAGCTGCGTGCCGCCAAAAAAAACATCGGCATGATTTTTCAGCATTTCAACCTGCTGGAATCCAAAAAGGTCTTTGACAATGTGGCGATTCCCCTCGTGCTGCTGAAAAAGAATAAGAACGAGATTCACCAGCGCGTCATGGAACTGCTCGAGTTCGTAGGCTTGAGCGACAAAGCAGGCAGCTATCCGAGTGAATTGTCGGGTGGTCAGAAGCAGCGGGTGGGGATTGCCCGGGCGCTGGCTTCGAACCCTTCAGTGCTGCTATGCGATGAAGCGACCTCGGCGCTGGACCCGCAGACGACCCGCTCTATTTTACAGCTGCTCAAGAAGATTAATGCGGAATACCATATTACGATCATGATTATCACCCATGAAATGTCTGTTATACAGGAGATTTGCAATAAGGTTGCGGTTATGGAAGGAGGCCGGATCATCGAGCAGGGCAGCGTGCTGGAGGTATTCGGGCATCCGCAGCATCCGACAACCCAAAATTTTGTCAGTACCGTGATTCAGAACAGCATGACAAGCAGTGTGCGGAAAACATTGACTACAGATGAGGGAAGCCGCATGTACAAGCTTGAATTCTTCGGTGAGCGCGCCTCGGAGCCGGTATTGTACGAACTGATTCGTTCCAGTGAGGTGAAGTTCAATATTCTGTTTGCCAATATGACAGAGATTCAGGACACCACGCTGGGGACTATGATCATTCAACTTAAGGGGAATTCAGAGGAGATGGACAAGGCACTAGCCTTCCTGAATAGTAAAGAAATCGTTGTAGAGGAGGTGGAAAAGCATGTTTTCAACAACAGTGACCAGTGAACAATTTATGCAGGCGATCATCGATACGGTCTATATGGTCGGGATGTCCTTATTCGTAGGTTCGTTGATCGGGATACCGATCGGTATATTACTCGTCGTTACCCGTCCCGGAGGCGTTCTGGAGAACAAGCTGCTGTATACCTTGCTCAATCCGGTAATCAACATCATTCGTTCTCTGCCCTTTATCATTTTGCTCGTCGCAATTATTCCATTCACCCGGATGATTGTCCACACCTCCATCGGGACGAACGCCGCAATCGTGCCGCTCATTCTGTACATCGCGCCGTATATCGGACGGCTGGTCGAAAATTCCCTGCTTGAGGTGAACCCAGGGATAATGGAAGCGGCGGAATCGATGGGCGCCACACCGTTTCAGGTTATACGCTACTTCCTGCTGCCGGAGGCTGTCGGTTCGCTGATTCTGTCCTTGACGACTGCAACCATCGGGTTGATCGGCGCAACGGCAATGGCCGGAACGGTTGGCGGTGGTGGTGTAGGAGACTTAGCTATTGTGTATGGGTACCAACGGTTTGATACCGTGGTTGTAGTAGCGACGGTGGTTATACTTGTAATTTTCGTACAGGGAATTCAATCTTTGGGCAACTCGTTGGCGAGAAAAATCCGCCGGTATTAGGGATTGTCCTAACAACAGGAGGCAAACGAAGTGAGTGAATGGAGCAGACAGGAACGGTTTCAGGCTATTTTATCAGGGGAGCGGGCGGACCGGCCCATTGTGAGCGGCTGGCGCCATTTCATTGACAGGGAGCAGAACGCGGACGATCTGGCCGAGACGACCATCGCTTTTACCAAGCAATATGATTGGGACTGGGTCAAGATCAACCCCAGAGCCACCTATTTGGCCGAAGCCTGGGGGAATGAATATGATTTCGGCCATTATAGGACGGTATTTCCCCAGCAGCTTACAACGGTGGTTCCGGCAGCATCCAACCTGTGGCAGCTTGAAGTGAAGAAGGCCACACAGTCAGCACCTTTGCTGGAGCAGCTTGAAGCTGTAGCCAAAATCCGCCGGGGGCTGCCTGACACACCTCTAATCCAGACTGTCTTCTCCCCGTTGACGGTGCTGCTGTTTATAGTCGGACGCTCCGCTTATGTGTACCCGACCGTATTCGGTATCGAGCAGCCGGTCTCCCTGGATTCTTTATTTAAAGAGCACCGGGCGGCGGCCCATCATGCACTGCATGCGATCTCTCTGACGCTAGCTGATTATGTGCAGGAACTGCAGCGGGCGGGATCAGACGGCCTGTTCTATGCGGTGACGGGTACTGCACACCCTGGAATGTTCGATGAGTCGCTGTTTAACGAATTTTCCAGACCGTATGACAGTATTGTATTGGACGCTGCGAGCTATGGGAAAAATGTGCTCCACACCTGTGGAACTCACGCGCATCCCGAGCGGTTCAACGATTATCCGGTGGACGGAATCAGCTGGGATACGAAGGCTGAAGGAAATCCGGGACTGGAAGCCGCTGTGACAGCAACGAAAGTTGGCGGAGTCGATCACGCCCTTTTTGCCACCAACGACGTCGCGCAAATTCAACAGCAAGCTTCAGAAGCGCTGAATCTGATGAAGGATCAGCCGTTTATACTCGCTCCCAACTGCGCCATTCCACTCAATGTTACCGATGAGGCGCTGGTGAAGTTACAAAAATCTGTATTTGAAGGAGAGATCCCTGTATGAAAAAAGCAATGTCCCTATTCCTGATTGGCTTCGTTCTGGTACTAACGGCTTGTGGCTCCAACAATGCGGCAGACAACTCGAAAACCGGTGCCGCAGAAAGTGAGAAGAAGGAGATTGTTGTGGGATTTGGCGTCGGCACCTATGAGGAGCAGTTCCGCCAAGCGATTCTGCCGCTTCTGGAGAAGCAGGGCTACAAGGTTGACATTAAGACCTTCTCGCAAAATATGCAGGTCAACCCGGCTATGAAGGAAGGCGCAATCGATGCGAGCATCTTCCAGAGTACTGCGTATATGGAAGCCATCAATGGCGAAATTGGCGCGGATATGGTTGGTATCGCCTATGTGCCAGGTGCTCCGCAAGGGATTTACTCTGTCAAGCACACTACGCTTGACGATGTGAAGGATGGCACAACGGTGGCTGTTCCCAATGACCCGGTTAACCAGGAGCGGGCGCTCCGCATACTGGAAGAGCTGGGCTGGGTCAAGATTAAAGAAGGTTCGAACCTGGCTGATTTCAACATCAACAACATGGAGCCGGACAAATATAACATTGATATCAAAATTCTCGATCCGGCGCAAATTATGGTATCCCTGCAGGATGTGGATTATGGCGTAATTAACGGAAATTACATCGCAAGCGCAGGCAAGAAGATTACCGATGCACTCAAAATTGAAAATACGCCCATGCAGCACCGCATCATCGTATCCGTGAACCGGAAGGATGAGAATACGCAGTGGGCCAAGGATCTGAAGGCTGCCTACGAGTCCAAAGAGTTTGAAGAATATATTACCGGGTTGGAGAAATACGACGGATTCATTCTGCCTGAAGCGTGGAAGAACAACTAAACAGAGGGGTGAAGGGGTTGATCGAGCAACGGATTCATTTTATCGGAGGCGGACAAATGGCCGAGGCTATCATCCGGGCAATCATAGCCAATCGCACCATTGCCGCCGACCGGATCAGTGTTACGGATATCAATGAGGCACGTCTTCAGGTGTTGACCAGCACTTATGGCATAGATACGGGCCGGAGCCAGGAAGCGTATCTTGCTGAAGCTGGACTGATTGTGCTCGCCGTCCGGCCTCAGGATGCACTGAACGAGCTGGGACAAGCTGTATCCCTGCATGCTGCGCCGAATACCGTGATTGTTTCGATTGTGGCCGGTTTGACGCTGGAGAAGCTGGCGGGAGTTTTCGGAGCCCAACGGCCAATCGTCAGGGTCATTCCGAATACACTGACCGATACGGGATACGGCTACAGCGGGGTCGTCCTGAACGCCGATGCTGCGCGTGAGCAGGTGGACGAGTTCCTGCTTGGATTCGGCAAAGTCCAGTATATGGAGGAAGCGCTCCTGGATGTCTTCACCGGATACGGTGTAGCCGGGCCGAACTACATCTATTATTTCATTGAATCTCTTGTAGATGCCGGAGTGCTGGCCGGATTGCCGCGTGAGCAGGCCTGGAATGTCGCACTGGAGAATATGGCTGGAGCCGTGCTTATGCTGCGGCAGACAGGGCTGCATCCCAGACAGCTGCTGGACATCAACAACTCGCCAGGCGGGGTGGGGATGCATGGTCTGTATGAACTGAACAACAGCGATTTCGCAGCCGGACTGCAACGCAGCGTAATGGCAGCGGTCAAGCGGACGACTGAACTGGGAGCGAAATAGACTATGGCGAGCAAAAAATGGGATCACTTGGTTCATTACATCAACGACTTGGACAATGTGGTTGAGATCTTTGCGGAGAACGGTCTGATTGCCTTTAAAGGAGGTTCTCATAAGGACTGGGGTACCTTCAATACGTTAAGCTACTTCGGTCTGAGCTATATCGAGTTTCTGGGCATTGAATCTATCGAATTGGCCCGGTCTACGGAATACAATCTGGTCGTCAAGGATGCAGTTGCCGCCTTGCCTGAGCATGAAGTGCTGAGCAGGGTTGTGATCCGTACCGACGATATTGAAGCGATGGCGGCTTCCTTAACCGCTGCGGGCTTGAGCTTGTCACCCATTCTGGATGGCAAGCGCCTGGATACGTCCGGCACCTTGATCGAATGGCGCATGATGACTATTGCCGGAGATTTCGGCGGGCTGGTCTATCCGTTTATTATTCAGTGGAAGGGGACGGATGAAGAGCGGTTGGCCAGGCTGACTGCTTCTGGCATCGTCCGGCCCCATCCCGCGGGCCACGCCGAGATCAGGCGTGCGGTCTTTCACGTGACGGACCCCGCCGCCGCCGCCGGGCACTGGGCGAATATGTTTGGCCTGACTGTTGTGGAATCAACGGATTTATCCGCCATCTTGCAGATCGGGGACAAGTTCTACGATTTCGTCAAAGGGGAGGAGAACCGGTTCATGCAGGTGATCCTGGATATAGACTCCGAACAACTGGCGGGTCAAACCCTGCGGATCGGCGAAGGGGAGTATGTATTCCAATCTCCGCATGGAAAATAATTGCGAAGTGAAGGAAAAGTTTGAACAGAGGGAATATAAAGAAGCGCGCTCCTATGCCTTGGCAGGGAGCGCGCTTTGTTGTAAAAGGCAGAAGGTTATACCGAGTAAGCCGCTGCGTTGAAATTTTCAGGACCCGATCGAAGCACTCCCGCTGTGTCAACAATGCCAAACAGCGTATACACAAGCTGATTACTCACCGGAGCCGGAACATCGTAGGCGGAAGCCGAGAGCGGAACCAATTGATAATTGGTTAATGATGTATTAAAGGTACGTATGGAGCTGTAGACAATGGGGTCGGTTGAGAGAGTACCATCTACAATAAACAACGTTACATTAGTGCTGGTCTCTGGTTCGACAGGCAACTGAAGACCAAAAATCCCATCGAACTGAACACGAATAGTCCCCGGTGTGCTCGAAGGGACGTTAAGCCCAACCTGTGTAATCAGAAAGGCTGCGGCATCCGGAATAAGACCTGAAGCCGGTTCCCTTGCGTTAAAACCAGTTGAACCGTAAGTTGGGATGAGGATAATAAATGAGCAGAAGTATACACTAAAAGGAAAACTTGTTGCGAAAAAAAGGAGACCTTATGACGGAGAAAATAGAAATAAGGGATGCAGGGTGGAATTTAGACATTAGTTATGCCAGCCTGCCGGAATCATTCTTTTCAAAGCTCAAGCCCACACCTGTACGCTTGCCGAAGCTGATCATTCTTAACGAGCAATTAGCAGCAGCACTGGGATTGAACTATCCAGCACTGCGAAGCAATGACGGCCTTGCGGTTCTAGCAGGCAATGAGGTTCCGGAAGGTGCGGTGCCTCTTGCTCAAGCTTATGCAGGGCATCAATTCGGGCATTTTACCATGCTAGGAGACGGACGGGCAGTATTGATCGGGGAACAGATCACTCCGCCGGGCGCACGTGTTGACATTCAGCTCAAAGGCTCAGGCAGAACCCCATACAGCCGGAGGGGGGATGGCCGGGCAGCACTGGGCCCAATGCTCCGCGAATACATCATCAGCGAAGCCATGCATGGGCTTGGTATTCCAACGACCCGCAGTTTGGCGGTAGTCACAACCGGTGAATCTGTCATCCGGGAAACGGAGCAGCCAGGTGCTGTTCTTACCCGTGTGGCTGCCAGTCATCTGCGTGTCGGCACTTTTCAATATGCCGCGGCAAGAGGTGTTACTCAAGATCTCCAAGCCCTGGCGGATTACACATTACAACGGCATTTTCCGGAAGCAGAGGGTGGAGCGAACCGTTATCTCTCCCTGCTCCAGGAAGTGATTAAACGTCAGGCTGAGCTGATTGCCAGATGGCAGC
>NZ_LN831198.1:3347077-3368900 GCF_001368795.1 Paenibacillus ihuae | reverse complement strand
GAGCTGATTGCCAGATGGCAGCTCGTCGGTTTTGTTCACGGGGTAATGAACACCGACAACATGGCCCTCAGCGGAGAAACCATTGATTATGGCCCATGCGCCTTTTTGGATACCTATGATCCGGAGACGGTATTTAGTTCCATTGACCTTCAGGGCCGCTATGCCTATGGCAATCAGCCACGTATTGCCGCTTGGAATCTCGCGAGATTTGCTGAGGCTCTACTGCCGCTGCTTCATGACAATGAGCCGGAGGCTGTCAAACTGGCGGAGGATGCCATTTCAGATTTCTCTGAGAGGGTTCACCTGAATTGGCTCACGGGAATGAGGGTGAAGCTGGGCATCTTTAACGAAGAACAGCAGGACGAATCACTTATTGACGGACTTCTCGGGATGATGCAGAAGAACCGGGCGGACTACACCAATACCTTCCGTGCCTTAACTCTGGGCAAGCCGGAAGATACGGTACTGTTCGGCACTGAGGATTTTGCGAAGTGGAATGAGCTATGGGAGGCGAGACTGAGCAGACAGGAAGAATCACAGGCTTCTTCCCGCCAGCTGATGCGCAGCAGCAATCCTGCGCTGATCCCGCGCAACCACCGGGTTGAAGAGGCACTGGAGGCTGCGGTAGAAAGGGAAGACTACAGTGTAATGGAGAAGCTTCTTAGTGTTCTTTCGAACCCTTATGCCTACACTCCAGAACAGGAGGAATACTCGATACTGCCTGAGAGCTGCTCCAGTCCTTACCGGACATTTTGCGGTACCTGATTAGGATAACAGATGAAACTAAACGAACAAACAGCCGTTCCTCAGGTGAGCTTGATAACCGATTGGGGCGGCTTTTCTTTTGGGATTATCGTATACAGGCAATTGTGAGCCTGAAAAAAATCTTGCCTTATAGTGGACTCTAAGGGGTATAGTGAAAATGAATTGCGGACAACCATTCAGGGATTAAAGGGAGGAAACAAGTGTGAAGTACAGTTATTTGGGTAAATCAGGCCTCAAGGTCAGCCAGCTCAGTCTCGGCACGATGAATTTTGGCCCGGAAACCGAAGAGAAGGAAGCTTTCCGGATTATGGATGCCGCGCTGGATGCGGGAATTAACTTTTTTGATACAGCCAATGTCTACGGAGGCCAGGAGCGCCGCGGCTGGACGGAAGAAATAATCGGCCGCTGGTTTAAGCAGGGCGGCGGACGGCGCGAGAAGGTGGTGCTTGCGACCAAAGTATACGGCGATATGTTCGATGAGCACGACGGGCCTAATTCCGGTTCCGGCTTATCCGCTTACAAAATCAGACGGCATCTTGAGGGCTCGCTGAAGCGCCTGCAGACCGATCATGTTGAACTTTATCAAATGCACCATGTAGACCGTAATGTATCGTGGGATGAGCTGTGGGGCGCCTTCGAGATTGCTGTGGCCCAGGGCAAAGCGGGGTATATCGGCTCCAGTAACTTTGCGGGCTGGCATATTGCTGCCGCCCAGGCACAGGCGAAAGCCCGCCATTTCCTGGGCCTGGTCTCCGAACAGCATTTGTACAACCTGCTTGAACGGACGCCGGAGCTTGAGGTACTGCCTGCTTCGCAGGAGCTGGGCCTCGGCGTAATTCCTTGGAGTCCGCTGGCCGGGGGGCTGCTGGGCCGCAACGCGCTGGCCAAGACCGGTGTGCGCAGCGCCCGCTCGGCTAAGCTGGAGCAGCACCGCAGCCAGCTGGAGCAGTTCTCTGCCCTCTGTAAGGAGCTTGGCGAGCATGAGGATCAGGTGGCTTTGGCCTGGGTACTGGCCAATCCGGCGGTTACGGCCCCGATTATCGGGCCGAGAACGATGCAGCAGTTCGAGGATTCGCTGCGGGTGACGGAGATTGTTCTGGACGAAGAGACGCTGAAGAAGCTCGGCGAGATTTTCCCGGGACCGGGCCGTCCGGCTCCTGAAGCCTACGCCTGGTAATCTGCCGGCAAGGTATGGCGGAATAAAGCATGTTAAACAGCAGAGCGGAGCTCTCCTTTCACGGGAGGCGCTGCTCTGCTTTTCGCCATTCATAGCTGATTTAGTGCGAGACGGAAGAGATTACGGCCAGTTCACCTTCTTCAGTGAATTCAGCGTAGGCTACAGACTGCGGTCCGTTATAGCCCTGCTTGCGCAGCTCACCGGCCAGCCAGGCATCATCCTGACCCAGGTTGCTGAGGGTCTGGCGCTGTACAATGCCGTCTTCGATAATGCTTAATGGCAGGGTAGACTCGGGAACCGGCACCAGGAGATCCTCACGGGTCGCCGGTTCATGCTGCGCTTTTTTGAGAATGCTGAGTGAGCCGTTCGTCTCATAAATCGCGTAAGCGACCTCGCTGACAGAGAACGTATCCTTAGCACGCAGCATCATCCGCAGCTGTTCGAAATCCAGATTGTTTTTGCGCAGCTTACCCAGATCGATCTTCCCGTCACGGATTAAGACTTCAGGCTCGCCTTCCAGCGGTTTGCGGAGCTTGGGAAGATGAAGGGTGATTTTCTCAAAAATAACGGACAATAACGTCCAGACAGCCAGCGTAAAAATCAGCATCAGCACGGAGTGCTCTTTTTCATATATAGTATCCCCAACAAGATCACCCAGAATTACCGCCGAAATGAAGTCAAAGGGCGTCAGGGCGGAAATTTCCTTTTTGCCGAGCAGACGTGTCATTGCCCACAGCCCGATAAAACCTGCAATCAATTTGATAGTTATTTGTCCGTATTCCATGCGGCAGCCCCTCCAGTCGGTCTTTGTAATCTAAGAATGTTTAACCCGTAAGCTTTTGGATGTAACATATTGCCTGTTCTGCGGAAGGACAGAAGCACTGAAATAGGACTATGATGCTAACGGGCACCGGTCTGTGATAAGCTGGAGGAAGCAGGGGATTGGAGCAGGATTAATTCACTGAATACAGGGAGGCGCTGGTTTTGCTATTTTATCTGATATCCATATTGGTCATTGCTGCGGACCAGGCTGCCAAGTGGATTGTGCGGTCGAATATGCAGCTTGGGGAGATTATTCCTTTCTGGGAAGGGCATCTTGTATTTTCGTATTATGAGAACAGCGGGGCAGCCTTCAGCTCCTTTCAGGGGTACGGGCAATATTTTGCCATTGTCGCAGCAGCATTTGTCGCAGCAGTCTTCTACTACCGGCATAAAGGAGAGCTGCGGGGGCCACTCCTGGAAGCGGCCAGCGGTTTTCTGGTAGGCGGGGCTGTCGGCAACGGGATTGACCGTGTATTGTTTCATCAGGTTACGGACTTTCTCGTATTCGGGAAGGGCGGGGGCATTCTTAATTTGGCCGATCTGGCGATTAATGCCGGCGGGATCCTGATTGTCATTCATCTGATTCTCGGACAAGTGAAGAACAGCCGGATCAAAAGAAAACAAATCAAGCAAAACTGAACCCCTTCAAGGCAAATGTCTCAGAAAAAGGAGTCAGCGACAATATTTTTATATCATTTTATCTAATGCAAGTTATCATTAAATGTAATGAAGCAGCTTAAATCGGAGTTATTTACTATGATTTAAGCTGCTTTTTCACGTTTTATTGAATTAAGTAACTCTAGTTCCATAATTTAGTGAACTCGCGACTCGTTGAAGGTTTCTTATAATTATGTTAGCCTGAGTTCATGATGTTAATAGAGTAGAAGATTTTTTTGCTAAGGAGAGGTCGATATTGGTGCAACTACAAGTTACGAATAGCCCGTTTAGCGAGAGCCAGGTTGAACTTCTGAACCGGCTGCTGCCTACACTTACGGAATCGCAGCAGATTTGGCTTGGCGGATATTTATCCGCAATGTCCCTGCGGGGATCTACGTACCTGGTCCCGGCAGCCGGTGAGCAGCCGGTGCTTGCGGCAGCCTCGAATGCAGCTGCTTCTGCAGCGGCAGCACCGAAATTATCCCGTGAGGTGACCATTCTGTTCGGCTCCCAGACCGGAAACTGCCAGCGGCTGGCGTCCAGCCTGTCCCGGAAGCTCGAGGAGCAAGGCTTCCAGGTGACCGTGGCGGCGATGAACGCCTTCAAAACAAATACACTCAAAAAGATCGAGAATCTGCTAATCCTGGCCAGCACCCATGGGGAAGGCGAACCGCCGGACAATGCACGGGCCTTCCATGAATTCCTATACAGCAAAAGAGCGCCTCAGCTGGACTCGCTGCGTTACTCGGTACTTGCTCTGGGCGACACCTCCTATGAATTCTTCTGCCAGACCGGTAAAGACTTCGATCAGCGGCTGGAAGAGCTGGGCGGCCAGCGGCTTAGTCCGCGCGTCGATTGCGATCTGGATTATGATGAGCCGGTTGCAGAGTGGTTCGAGCAGGTCATCAGCGCGCTGAACGGCCCGCAGAATGTGGCTGCGATCGCAGATGCAGCCGTAGAGGCAGCTGAGACAGCAGATGCTCCAGCTTCACCATACTCCCGCAAGCATCCCTTCCACGCAGAAGTGCTGGAGAATCTGAATCTGAACGGACGCGGCTCCGACCGCGAGACAAGGCATCTCGAGCTGTCACTTACCGGCTCCAATCTGAGCTTTGAACCAGGCGATTCTCTTGGGGTCTATCCTGAGAACCACCCGCAGCTGGTGGCAGATATTATAGCTGCCATGGGGTGGAATCCCGACGAATCCGTTCCGTTAAATAAGAAAGGTGAAGAGGGGACGCTGCGTGAAGCGCTGCTGCGCCACTACGAAATCACCGTACTGACGAAACCGCTGCTGGAACAGGCGGCGAAGCTGACCGCTGCTGCAGGATTACATGCTTTACTCCTTCCGGAGGCAGCGGCAGAACTGAAGGCCTACATCCATGGCCGTGACCTGCTTGATCTGATTGTTGATTTTGCACCTTGGGAAGTTCCCGCCCGCAGCTTTGTAACCATTTTGCGCAAGCTGCCTGCAAGACTGTATTCAATTGCCAGCAGCTTTAACGCCAATCCGGATGAAGTTCATTTTGCGGTCCGGGCCGTACGTTATGAATCCCATGGCCGTGAACGTTACGGCGTCTGCTCGGTGCACTGCGCAGAACGGGTACAGCCTGGCGATACACTGCCGGTGTACATTCAGAGTAATCCGAATTTCAAGCTTCCGGCAAATCCCGATGTTCCGGTGATTATGATCGGGCCGGGAACAGGGGTTGCACCTTTCCGCTCCTTCCTGGAGGAACGGGAAGAGCTGGGCGCAGGCGGCAAAACTTGGCTGTTCTATGGCGACCGCCATTTCGTGACCGACTTCCTCTACCAGACGGATTGGCAGCGGATGCTGAAGGACGGCGTGCTGAGCAAACTGGATGTGGCGTTCTCCCGCGATATGGAAGAGAAGGTATATGTGCAGCACCGTATCCTTGAGCACAGCAAGGAGCTGTATGCCTGGCTGAAGGAAGGCGCACATGTATATGTGTGCGGCGATGAGAAGCATATGGCCCATGATGTCCACGCGGCACTGGTTACCGTTATTCAAGAAGAAGGCGGATTGAGCCCTAGTGACGCTGCAGCATATCTGGATAACATGCAACAAGAACAGCGCTATCAGCGCGATGTATATTAAGGGCAGCGGATGGAAGCGGAAGGAGACGATCAATCGTGGCAAATAATGAATCAGCGGTGAAGCCGATCGGCGGGCCGCCAAGCGATGTTGAACATATCAAGCTGGAGAGCAACTACCTGCGCGGTGCGCTGGAAGCGACTCTGCGCAATCCGATCACAGGCGGACTGCCGGAGGACGACAACCGTCTGCTGAAATTCCACGGCAGCTACATGCAGGATGACCGGGACCTGCGCAGCGAACGCGAACGTTCCAAGCTGGAGCCGGCCTATCAGTTTATGCTGCGGGTTGTAGCTCCTGGCGGAGTGGCAACGGCTGCACAATGGCTGGTGATGGATGAGCTGGCTCATAAATACGGAAACGGCACGCTTCGTCTGACGACAAGACAGGCGTTTCAGATGCACGGTGTACTGAAATGGAACCTGAAAAAAACGATCAAGACCATTAACGATACACTCATGACTACACTCGCAGCTTGCGGGGATGTCAACCGTAACGTAATGAGCTCCCCTAATCCGTATCAGTCGGAGGTTCATGCGGAGGTTTATGAGTGGGCCCGCAAAATTAGTGATCACCTGGCCCCGCGGACACCGGCTTACCACGAAATCTGGCTGGATGGAGAGAAGGTTGTGGACAGCAAGGCGGACGTCGAGGTCGAGCCGATCTATGGACCGGTCTACCTGCCCCGCAAGTTCAAGATTGGCCTGGCGGTGCCGCCTTCTAACGATGTTGATGTATTCTCCCAGGACCTGGGCTTCATCGCCATTCTGGAAGACGGCAAGCTGGCCGGCTTCAACGTCTCCGTAGGCGGAGGCATGGGCATGACACATGGTGATACGAACACTTACCCGCAGCTTGGACGGGTAATCGGCTTTGTCCGGCCGGAACAGATGATTGATGTGGCCGAGAAAACCGTGACCATCCAGAGAGACTACGGCAACCGCTCGGTCCGCAAGAATGCCCGTTTCAAATATACAATTGACCGTCACGGGCTGGACTGGTTCAGAGGTGAGCTGCATCACCGGCTGGGCTGGGAGCTTGAAGCAGCACGTGAGTATCATTTCGACCATAATGGTGACCGTTACGGCTGGGTCAAAGGATACGACGGCAAATGGAATCTGACACTCTATATCCAGAGCGGCCGCATTCAGGATCAGGAAGGCTATCCGCTGATGACCGGGCTCCGTGAGATTGCGAAGATTCACACCGGAGATTTCCGGCTTACGCCGAACCAGAACCTGATCATCGGAGGCGTGAGCAGTGCCAAGAAACGCAGGATTGCCGAGCTCGCGCAGCAATATGGCCTGACGGACGGGGCACATCATTCTGCTCTGCGGCGCAGTGCCATGTCCTGTGTGGCCCTGCCGACCTGCGGACTCGCGATGGCAGAGGCAGAGCGGTATCTTCCAGTCCTGCTGGATAAGCTGGAGCTGGTCATCGACAAGGCAGGCCTGCGGGATGAGGAGATTGTCATCCGGATGACCGGCTGCCCGAATGGCTGTGCGCGACCGGCCCTCGGTGAAATCTCCTTCATCGGTAAAGCCCCGGGCAAATACAGTATGTATCTGGGTGCCGGCTTTGCCGGCGACCGGCTGAATAAGCTGTATAAGGAGAATATCGGAGAACAGGAAATACTCGAGACGCTGGAGCCGATCATTCAACGATATGCCAAGGAACGCAGAACCGGGGAGCATTTTGGGGATTTTGTGATCCGCAGCGGCTACGTAGAAGCCGTTACCTCAGGCCTGAATTTCCACAATTAATCATATAATCACAAAGAACCTGTTCTCTGACGAGGAGGACGGGTTCTTTGTTTTATGGTGTCCTATTTTTATGCATAACCGGGAAAATTGATCATAAACACAGAATGAATTTGGATTTCCGGCAGTTTTCTTACATAATATAGAGGAGCACCAAAAAAACATATTCAAGAGCCATTATTGTGAGTAATGTGTTCTGTACAGAAGAGGCGAATGAAATGATCATCATGAAAACGATGGAAGAGATTGAAAAGATGCGCGCGGCCGGTAAAATTCTTGCCGAATGCCACCGGCAGATTGCCGGAATCATACAGCCCGGAATCACAACGTGGGAGATTGACGAGTTCGCTGAAAAGTTCATCCTGTCTCATGGGGCGACGCCGGAGCAAAAAGGATACCACGGGTATCCCTATGCCACCTGCGCTTCTGTGAATGATGTCATTTGCCATGGCTTCCCCAAAAAAGAGCCGCTGAAAGACGGAGATATTGTAACGATCGATATGGTCGTCAACCTGAACGGCTGGCTGGCGGATTCCGCCTGGTCCTATGCGGTCGGGACGATCAGCGAGCAGGCCAGTAAATTGCTCGATACGACCAAGGAGTCCTTATTCAAGGGCATTGAGCAGGCAGTTGCCGGTAACCGGATCGGTGATGTTGCTCATGCAATTCAGGTGTATGCCGAATCGAACGGTTTCTCCGTGGTCCGCGATTTTATCGGCCATGGCATCGGTTCAGAGATGCATGAAGGACCTGAGGTGCCGCATTATGGACCTGCAGGCAAAGGCCCGCGGCTGAAAGAAGGCATGGTGTTCACCATCGAGCCAATGCTGAATACCGGAAGCTACCGGACAAAGGTGGATGCAGACGGGTGGACAGCCCGGACCATTGACGGCGGTCTCTCCGCTCAATATGAGCACACTCTGGCAATTACACCTCAGGGAACGATTATCCTGACGGAGCTGTAAATGTTAATCCGGCTTTCTGAGTTACAAATAAGGCCCTCCTTCTGCTGGCTGCAGGGAGGGCCTTATTCCTATCATGGCGGTTAGTCCGTTATATTCCGTGTGTAATATTCAATAATATCTTTGCGGCGGATAATTCCTAGAAAGACACCCGTGCTATCGACGACCGGTACGAAATTCTGGTCTGCGGCGAGCGTCAGCATATCCTCCATCTGCGCGTTGATTTCTACGCTCTCATTATGCACATGGCGCTGAATGTCACTTACTTTAACCTCACCCATATTCTCAAAGCTGAGCCCCTCTGTATTCTTGAGTTTCCATAGCAGGTCTCCCTCAGCCAAGGTTCCAACGTATTTATTGTTATCATCAATAATTGGAATGGCTGAATAATAATGCTGTTCCAATTGCTGCATCGCCTCAAGCATAGAGATCGAGGAAGTGATGAACGCGACCTGGTCTTTAGGCAGCAGGAAAGCTGATATTTCCATGACTAGTCTCCTTTACAGTGGAATTGGTTAGCAGTGTACACTTATTAAACCACAATTCGCACTGAAAGCGCATTACTTAATCTATACTACCATGCACAAAAAAGGATATAGATTCATTGGACAGTAATCATATCCCTGCCAAGATTGCTATATCCTCTGTATTTGAAAATATGATTTCAAGCTAAGGTGCTTACATTCCGGCTTCTCCGTTATCCAGGCTGATCTGCCAATCAATACCGAATTTGTCTTTCAGGCTGCCGTAGCTTTTGCTCCAGAAGGTCTCCTGCAGCTCCATGGTAACCGAACCGCCTTCTTTCAGCTGATCGAACCAGGTTTTAACCTTCGCTTCATCACGGGTGACTAGAGTAAGACTGATATTGTTACCTACGGTAAAAGGCATTCCTGGAAAAACATCAGAGAACATCACATTGCTGCCGTCAATATTCAATCTGGAATGCATTACCAAAGATTTGGCTTCCTCCGGCAGCGTATAATCAGGATTCGGCGGCGCCTCGCCAAAGGTCATGATTTCGGGGGCTCCAGTTTCAAATACCTTTGCATAAAACTCAACAGCTTCGCGGCAGTTCCCATTGAAATTCATATAAACATCAACTGACACACGCTTCACTCCTCATATGCTAAATTAAGGAAGGCACTTGATTTCCATATTGTATCATGGCCTTGTCCAAAGATAAATATTCTCTCCTTGTTCCAATAGGTTTAAGCTTGGGTTAGTAAGTGCTGAGAATCTGATAGAATATTCAATTATGGAAGTTCTTAAACAGGAGGGATTAGGATGAATGAGCCGGGGCAGTCCCTGACGGTTTACGGCTGCGATTTCAGCGGAGCGAAGAACCCGGAGGGGAAGATATTCATTGCCTGCGGCAGTCTGGCCGGCGGCAGCTTCACGGTTAATCAGGTATACAGCTGTGAGGATAGGCTCGATTTATACCATTATATCCATATGAGCAGAGCCCCGTGGGGGATGGACTTCCCCTTTTCTATACCAAAGTATTATTTAGAGCGCCAATATGCTTCTTCCTGTGACAGGTTCATTCAAGGGGCATATGAGGATACAAGAGAACAATTTAAACAGCGGTTTGGTCAAATACATAGCGGTAAAAACAGCCGGGATCTCCGGGAGACAGACGTCGCGGTAGATGCCAAAAGCCCGTTAGCTTCGACTCCCATAGCCATGCATGCGATGCTCTACGGCGGGCGTAAGCTGCTGTACAATTTGCGGGGGGCTGCATCGGTCTATCCCTTCGAGCCCTATAAAGAGAATTCCTCGCGCCTGTACGAGGTATATCCTGGTTACGGCTGGAAGACGCTGAAATTGAAGAGCAGCGATCCGGAGGCCTTTGACAAGCTCGATACCAGCTTCAAGACGCTCATAGACAGCGGGTTTGAAGTTTGTATTACCGCAGAAGCAGCAAAAGCCACGCTGGATCACCAGGGAAAAGCCAATCTTCATGCCAGGGATGCTGTGATGGCCTGCATCGAGATGGCATACTGCATCCGTAAATACAAGCTGGAGAGCAGTGAGCATACTCAGCCGGAATTTGCCACAGCACAGGAATGGAGGCTGCGTTCGCTTGAAGGACTGGTTGTGCGGATGTGTAAACAGGGAATTGAGCCAGGCTGATCAGGGGCCATTCAGAATTTCGTTAACCCATAGATAACAGCGCTGCAGCTGCTCCGGGGCAATCAGATCAGAGCGGTGCTCAAACATGATTTTGACATTAGGATTCTCTGCACGGATGATCCGCAAGTACTCTTCGATTGGCGCCCAGCCATGGTCCACACTTAATTCAGGCAGCACCGGATAATGGCTGTTCTGTACGGTGTCCGTAATCTGTACGTTGGATAAGTGAATCAATGCTGCATATTTCGTGTAGGTGCAGAGTGTTTTTTTGGCGTCAAAAAAGGGGTCCAGCTTGTCCTGCAGAAACAGTCTGGCAGTATCCAGGCAAAGTCTGATCCGCGGGTATTGATTCAACAGCTGCTCCAAAAAATCATGCTCGTAGATCAATCTGCTAATCGCGTCGAATTCCAGGACAGGCATGAATTGATACTTGCGGCTCTGCCTGTCAAGCCATTCGAACAGCTGGGCCGTGCGAATGCTCAACTCATCAACTGTAATTTCATGTTCATGAATGAATTCCCGGCGGTCTCCGAACCGCCACCCCGCCCAGTTCACCCGCTCATCCAGAATTACAGGCTTCGGGTAATGGAACAGCACGTACTCCGGCTGAACTGCGGTAAGATATTCAAGCTCCTCCAGGATATGCTGAAAAGCGTCATTGCGCACCGTGTCATCACCGGCGAGAACCAGCGGATCGCGCAGTTTTGCAGCATTGGCCCGAAACGGGAAATGAACGCCAATCTGAAAACCTCTGCTCCGGGCTGCTTCGATTAACAGCTCGGCATCCTCCCGGGAGGCAAATAAACATGCTTCGATACCATAAAATCCGTTTCGGAAATCTTTAAGATATTTCTTCTCATCAAAACCTCCATATTGTCCGATCATAAACTGCTGCAGGAGAAGCACCTCGCTTAAAGTAAGATATTGTAAATCATACTATGGGGATTCCTGATAGACAATCAGCAGACTTGTTCAATATACTGGAGGAAAGTACCATAGATTATAGCTGACGTAACTATTGCAGCGTAAAGGGATCAGCAGAGGAGTGAGCCGAAATGAACAGGGAGATTGCCGGACTCCGGCTGTTGAACCAGTATATTATCAGCTCTGCAAATCTGGAGCCTGGGCAGGTTGTCCGTGCGCTGGGCGCGTTGCAGGCGCAGGATTATATGCAGGCCGCTTGGGCCATCGGTCTTCGTACGCCTGCCGCAGGGCTGGCCGGTGTGGAGCAGGCGATTGCCGGCAGGCATCTTCTGCTGACCTGGAGCCTCCGGGGAACCCTGCATTTTGCACCGCCGGAAGACGTGAAATGGATGATTCAGCTGAGCGCACCGCGGCTGCTCAGACAGGCCGGACGCCGGCTGGCGCAGCTGGAACTGGATGACAAAATACTAGGCCGCTGCAGGAAAATAATCTATCAAGCATTAAAGGGCGGTAAATGCCTCACCAGGCTTGAACTGCTAAACCTGCTTGAGGATCAGGGAATCAGCACTGCAGGCCAGCGGGGTTATCATATCCTGTGGCATAGCGCGTATAACGGACTGATCTGTTTTGGCCCAATAGCGGGCAAGCAGCAGACCTTTGTACTGCTGGACGAATGGGTGCCGCTGTCCCGGGAATTGTCCTATGAGGAATCACTGGCGGAGCTGGCGCTGCGCTACTTCACCACCCGGGGACCTGCTACTGTGCATGATTTTGCCTGGTGGGCCGGACTCACGGTTACGGAGGCCAGAGCCGGGCTGGAGGCGGTAAGGGCTGGGCTGGCTTCCGAGGTGATCGGAGGCAGCGAATACTGGATGCCGGACATACCATCCGCTGCCGGGAGACATCCAGCCGGGGTTCATCTGCTTCCCGGCTTCGATGAATATATCCTTGGCTATAAGGACCGCAGCGCCGTGCTTGAGCCGGAGCTCGCACCGCGGATCGTTCCGGGCAACAACGGAATGTTTTTGCCGGTCATTGTGTCAGAAGGACAAGTTGTCGGCACCTGGAAACGGACTATTAAGAAGAAGGGAGCCGAGCTGCTGCTTATTCCTTTTGAACCCTTGCAAGACTACAGCCGGGCACAGCTCGTCTCCGCTGCTGAAGCATACGCCGCTTTTCTGGGGCTGACGTTAATCAAGCTTGAGTATCAGGAGATTCATTTGTTATGATTCTTAAAATAACCAAAGGGAGTGCTGCAATTTGGAAGATTACAGCTCGTTATTGGAACGGATTCTCCGGCAGGAGCAGGATTACCAGTTCACAAGATTTACAAACCAGACGGCCATAGAGCTGGGCAATGCCATTCTGGAAAGAGCACACAAGCTGGGGAAACTGATTGTAGTGGATATCCGTAAAAACGGGCAAGTGCTGTTCCATGCCAAAATGGATGAAACGGGACTGAACAATGACCGCTGGATCGCCCGCAAGATCAACGTCGTCAATCATTTCGGACACTGCTCTTATTATATGAATGTGTTGTATACATCATGGAACACCACCATTCAGGAAAACGCGTTCGTTGATCCGATGGAATATGCGGCAGAGGGCGGATGCTTTCCGGTGCTGATCCGGAATGTCGGGCCGGTCGGAACGATCTCCGTCTCCGGATTATCCGGTGAAGAGGACCATGAGATGATCGTGGCTGTGCTGGACCAGTTTTTGAAATCTGAATAATGTCCTCTTCAGGATCGCCCTGCTCGAAGTTTTAATGTGTCCCGGTAGCCGTCATTTTGGCTTCCGGGACATTTTGCTTATTTCATTTGCCTAAGCGGAGACTTTTTTGCAGAAACACCGGGAATTATAAGCAGGAATAATCTGGAGCCGTATCGAATAGATAGCGGAATCAACAAAATTCGACTTTTAATTTACTTATCAAAGGGGATTTCATGAAAAAAGGACATAAGCCAGTATTCTTAATTGTAACGTTTATTTTGATTTTCCTGCTGCCTTTATTTGGCAGTGTGACTAAATGGGGAGGCCTTCCACCCGGTTATGGTGTTTTCCCTGCGCAAAAGGTTGAAGCGGATCCCGGATTCAGCCTGCTTTATTTTACACTCGCTTGTATAGTCGCCGTGTTCATCACGCTGGTGCTCGTTATTCCGCGTATATTCGGTTTTAAGAACCTTCCGCAGGAGACGCAGCCCCAGCCGGCCAGAGCAGCTTTTCCTGTGTGGTTCTGGTGGAGCCTGCCTGTTTTTGCGGCCAGCTGGTTTTTGATGTGGGCACGGATCAGATTATTTGTGCCGCTGGAGAATTATACCTTTGTCCCGCTATGGTGGTCCTTTATACTGATATTGGACGGACTGGTCTACAAGCGGACAGGCGGGAACTCCATTATTTCCCGTAAACCACATGTAATGCAGCTGCTCGCCGTTGTGTCCTGCTTCAGCTGGTTTGCTTTTGAATGCCTTAATTTTTTTGTGATGGAGAACTGGTATTATCCTAATGAAAATGTCTTCTCTAACTTTGGCAATGTGTTCTGGTTTTCCTTATCTTATACTACTGTTCTTCCGGCGATCGTTGAGTGGTATCTGCTGCTGAGGACTTTCAAATCAGTTAGAGAGCGGTACAGGAACGGACCTAAAATAAACGTCAGCAGAACGCTGCTGATGATTTACTTTATCATTGGCATGTTTCTGGCTTTCGGTATGGGCTATTATCCTTATCTGCTGTTCTGGGTGCTATGGGTGGCACTTGTGCCTATGCTCTCGGCTGTGATGGCGCTTTGCGGGTACTGGACTCCCTTTACGCCGATCAGGAACGGTGACTGGTCCAGGATTATCCTGGTCGCACTGGCCACCTTGTGTAACGGATTTTTCTGGGAGTTTTGGAACTTTGGCAGCGAGTGGTTCCATGACTCCTTACCCACCAACCCGAATTACTGGAAGTATTCTGTTCCCTATCTGGATAAAATTCATATTTTCTCGGAGATGCCGATTCTAGGCTACTACGGATATCTCTTTTTTGGCGTGAACTGCTGGATTGTCTGGCTCATTGCCGCTTATGTGTTTAAATTTGATGCTGATTTTGAATTAACGGGAGACACTCGCTAAAGGTGGAATGGTTATGATTACGTTAGACAACTATCTAATTCTGGAGACCATTTCCGACAATTATACGAAATCGGTATACAGATGCGGAGATACGATATCAGAGGAAACGGTTATTTTAAAAGTACTGAAATCTGAATTTACCGGGCCTGAGGCGGTTATGAAGTTTAAGCAGGAATACAGGCTGCTGAAGGAGCTCAGTGATCATATCGAAGGCGTAATCAAACCCCGTAAGCTTGAAGAGAAAAACGGCTATTATATTATGGTGATGGAGGATATCCACGGGCGGTCACTCAAGCAGATTATGGAAGAAAAGGATCCGCCGGATCAGGCTGCTCTTGTGAAGCTAGCAATCCGGATAGTGGATATACTCGGTGCGGTGCATGAACAGAATGTCATTCACAAGGACATTAAGCCTTCCAATATCATCTGGAACAGGGAGCAGGACATAGTGCGGATGATCGATTTCGATCTGGCTGTGAAGCTGCCAAAAGAGAAGCGGGAATTCCAGAATAGCGGGGTGCTGGAGGGAAGCATTCAGTACATATCGCCAGAGCAGACCGGCCGGATGAACCGCAATATTGATTACCGGAGCGATTATTACTCGCTGGGCGTCGTTCTCTACGAGCTTATGACCGGTAGCAGACCCTTTGTACAGCAAGAAATGCTGGAGCAGATTTATTCCATTATTGCCAAGGAAGCTATTCCGCCCCATCAGTTAACCGGCGGCAAGGTTTCCTACGGGCTGTCAGGTATCATCATGAAGCTGATGGCAAAATCGTCCGAAGAAAGATACCGCAGCGCTTATGGGATTAAGGCTGATTTGAAAAAGGTGCTGGAAGGAAATACGGATTTTGTGACCGGGGCGGAAGACCGGCTCAATATATTCCGGATTCCGCAAAAAATCTACGGCCGTGATCAGGAGCTGACAAGGCTCGTGCATGCTTTCCGGCATAGTGTCCGGGGACAGTCGCAGCTCATGCTGGTTACCGGTGAGGCCGGGATGGGCAAAACGGCTCTGGTGCATGAACTCCATAAGTCAATCAGTGAGGAAAAAGGCTTATTTGCAGAAGGGAAATTTGACCAGTATAACCGTAATACTCCGTATAGTGCGATTATACAAGCTTTCCGCCGGTTGATCAGCCAATTGCTGGAAACCCCTGATAAGGAATACAAGCAGCAGATTAGGCAATCTTTAGCGCAATCCCTGGACGGGAACGGAAGGCTGATAGCCGGACTGATTCCAGAGCTGGACGGATGGATTGGTAAACAGCTTGAGATGGAGCCGCTTAATCCTGCAGAGGAAACCAACCGGTTCTTTATAACCTTTGCCAAATTTATTGAAGGGATAACCTTGAATGAACGGCCGCTGGTCCTGTTTCTGGATGATTTACAGTGGGCTGATTTCTCGAGTGTGAAGCTTGTTGAACGCTTAATGCTTGATCCTCACCTGCGCAGACTCTTCATTGTCTGTTCTTACCGGGCCAATGAGATTCATGAGGGGCACCCGCTGTTTGCTTCCATTGCCAAAATTGAGACAAGCCGGGATGTAGGCGTCATCGCTCTGGAGCCGCTGGCCGCCCATGATGTGCAGAGCCTGATTGCCGATACTCTTTACAGTCCGCCGGAGCGGGTGAACATGCTTGCGGAAGTCATCTACAAAAGGACAAAGGGTAATTCGTTTTTTGTAAGCGAGCTGCTCAAAGAGCTGTATCGTAACGGGCTTTTACTTTTTGACGAGAGACGGGGGATCTGGAGCTGGCAGCTGGAGCAGATTCAAAAATTGCCGGTCAATGACAATGTGGTCGAGTTCCTGATAATGAAACTGAACAGTTTGCCTGAAGAGGTCCGTACGATTCTGATGCTGAGCGCTGCCATCGGGAATGTGTTTAATATCGGAATGCTGAAACTGATCAGCGAAGAGCCGCAGAGCTTTGTCACACGGGTTATTGCTGCTGCGGTTGAGGAGGAGCTCATTGTTCCGGAAGATTCGGGCTATGCCCTGTTCTCCGGTTATTTGGACGAGAAGGATAATGAGCCTATGCTGCAGGCGGCGGTCTCATTCCGGTTTGCCCATGACCGGATCCAGCAATCGTTCTATCAGATGATTGACGCAGATACAATGAAAGAACTGCACCTTAGCATCGGCCGGCTGATGCTGAAGAATCTGGCACCTTCTGAAGCGGATGAGATTATCGTCGACATTGCCGCTCATATGAATAAAGGCTTGGAATTAATCAGTGACCGGGCAGAGATGAACGAGATGATAAGACTTAACCTGAAGGCAGCCCACAAAGCAAAGGCGGCCTTCGGTTATGATTCAGCTTATATGCTGCTGGAAACGGTGCTGCCGCAGCTGCCGGACAACGTCTGGCAAAATAATGACGTTCCGGCGGCGGAGCTTTACGGGCTGCTGGCACAATGCGGCTACTTAACCCATCATATCGCGGAGGCAGATGCCGCATGTGCGGTACTGCTCCAGTATACAACCGATAAACGGGCCCGGGCGCAGATATATGAGATGCAGGCCAATCACTATATGTATCTTGGAATGATGAAGGAATCGATTGCTTCCGGCAGACAGGGTCTGCAGGTGATGGGTATGCAAATTCCGCGTCAAGTCGGGATGGTGTCCGTGCTGAGTGAGCTAGTGAAGATTAAGGCCGCACTCCGGGGAAAGACGCCTGAGGATATTTATACGGCCCGGCAAATGGAAGACCCGGATATCCTGCTGATCATGCGACTGCTGATCAACTTTATCCCGCCCGCCTTTATCTCCGGGGAGACTTCGCTGTTCGGCTTAATCGTACTTAAACAAGTTGGTTTGACCCTGAAATACGGCAATTCTCCTGAATCGGCCCTTGCCTTTATTGGGTATTCCATGCTGTTGTCCGGGTTTGGCGATGTTAAGGGAGCTTTTGAATTCGGCAGGCTGGGCATCCGGATTAATGACAAGTTCAACGATCTACAGTGGAGAGGTGCGGTGCATGTCTTATATACCCTGTTCAGTCATGTCTGGACAGAGCCGTGGGACACTTTGCATGACTGGTTTACGACCTCGATTGAAGCCAGTCTTCGGACCGGCAATTTACTTTATCTTGCCCATTCCTGCTTCTATGTTAATATATGGAATCCGGAGATGGATCTGGTCACGAATCTACAAGAGAGCAGCCGGATGATCGCTATGATTGAGAATACCAAATACAAGGAGTCGCTGGCGACGGCTCAGCTTGTCCGGCAATATTACCGCAATCTTCTGGGTGAAATCGAAGACCGCAGCTCTCTCAGCGACGAGTCATTTAATGAAGAGAACATGCTGCATGATTTGGAGCTCGCGAAATATAATTCCGGAATAGCGATTTATTATATTTACAAAATGAAGCTGCTGTTTACCTATGAAAGCTACAAAGAAGCTTTAGTGTATATTGACAAAGCTTATCCGATCATTGGCGCACTTTCCGGTTCAGCTTTTATGGAGGAATTCGCCCTGTATACCTTCCTTAATCTGGTCTACAGTTATCCGCAGCTGAATGCCAGTGAACGGAGAAAGGCAAAGGCCAGAATGCGTAAGGAACTCGGACGGGTCCGCAAATGGGCCAAGAACGCTCCGGATACCTTCAGGCAGCATGAAATGCTGATGAAGGCGGAGTGGGCACGGATTTTCGGGCCGGAGGATCAGGCGGGATACTATTATGACCTGGCGATTCAGGCCAGCGAGCACGGAAAATTCGTCAGATATAAGGCACTTACCAACGAACTGGCTTCTAAATTTTATAACGGTAAGCAGTTCACCGAATTTGCCGCTTATCTGCTCAGACAATCCGTTTATTATTATTCCGTCTGGGGCGCAAAGGCGAAAATCGAGTTCATTAATGAACGGTATCCTGACCTCGTCCGCAAGATTAATTCGAAAGAGTTCCTGTACGGGCGGAGCGTATCGGAATACTCCGAGAGTATTGATCTGGACTCGATGATTATGGCATCCCAGGCGATTTCCAAGGAAATTGAGCTGGATAACCTGCTTGAGGCACTCATGGAGATTGTTATCAAGAATGCCGGGGCGCAGAGAGGCTGCATCCGGATGTCAGTAGGCTCGGGATTGCTGGTGGAAGGTGAATATCAGCCCGGGGAAAGTAAAATATCCATCGCCGTGTATAGTCAGGGGCGTTACGACAATCTGCCGGATGCTATTTTGAGACAGGTAGAGGAGAGCGGAGAAACACTGATCTACAATGACGCTTTCTCTGAAACGCAGTTTGTGAATGATCCCTATATTGTGAGGCACCGCCCTAAGTCCGTGGTCTGCATGCCGCTAATTAATCAGAATAAGACAGTTGCCGTCATTTATCTGGAGAATAATCTGGTAACAGGCGTATTCACCAAGGAACGGATGAAGATCATAAATCTGCTGTCGCGGGAAATGGTGTTCTCGCTGGAAAATGCCAGCCTGTATTCGGAGCTTGAACGTTCGGAAGAAAAGTACCGTGAGCTGGTCAACAATTTGCAGGACGGTATCTTTATTACCCAGGATTATATCTGTAAATATGCCAACGAAGCATTGGCCAAGATGCTGGGTTATGAGGCAAAAGAGATGCTGGAGCAGCCGTTTGAGAATTTCCTCAGTCCGGCGGAGTGCGAGAAGGTCATGCATTATTATGACCGCAGAATGGAAAGTAAACCTGCACCTTTTGAGTACGAGACCCGCTTACTGCACAAAGACCAGGTGCACGAGATTATTGTGATTCACAAAGTGACGCTGATCAACTATATGAATAAGCCGGCGATACAAGGAACCGTAAAGGACATCACGCTGCGTAAGCAGGCGGAAGAAGAGCTTTTACGGCATAAAGAACATCTGGAAGAGCTGGTCGCGGAGCGTACGAAGGAGCTGGAGCTGAATAACGAGGAGCTAAACAAATATATTGGCTTAATCGAACAGATATCCATTACCGACGAATTGACAGGACTCTACAACCGGAGATATTTCAATAAAGTATTCGTGGAGGAAGTTGAAAAAGCCGCTGCAGGCCAGAAGTATCTGACCTATCTGATGCTCGACATCGACTATTTCAAAAAATACAATGACACGTATGGTCATTATGAAGGTGATTCGGTGCTGCGGAGAGTAGGGAAACTGCTGCATGAGCTGGCTGAACGTGCCGATGGCTTCGCCATCCGGCTGGGTGGGGAGGAATTCGGCATTATAGTCTCCGGCTTCACTCCCAAGCAGTCGCGTGATTATGCAGAGGGCATCCGCAGAAGCATTGAGGATTTGCAGATACCGCATGCCATGAGCCCGCAGTTTGGCATCATTACAGTATCGGTTGGTGTTGCAGCAGTCCGGGTCGAGCATGTCCGGGAAGAAGATATTTACAAGCTCGGCGATAATGCGCTTTATCAATCTAAGACGGAAGGCAGAAACCGTGTAACGCTGTTTGAATAACTATATTTAATGTAACCCTCCGGCGCTCCTTTAGCCGGAGGGTTTTGCTGTGCCTTCATGGGTAAAATCCCGGGGTATTGCAGATACTTTGCTAAAAAGACCGGGAGGCTGTGTTAATGAAGCAGGGGGAAAAGGTTTTATCGGTATGGCAGCTTACAATGCTGGCGCTTGGAACGGTAGTGGGTGGCTCATTTTTTCTCGGATCTTCGGTAGCCATTCGTGCAGCCGGACCCTCTGTCCTGCTGTCCTATGTGATCGGAGGTATTTTAGTCTATTTTATTCTGTCGGCATTATCGGCGTAACCTTATTGAATTGAATCTATTGGGGGCAGAGCGGCTCAGCAAGCTGGAGAGCGGTCTGGCTGCCTTTAAGCTGCTGGCCATCGCCGCCTTTATCCTCATTGCAGTCTGTATCGCAATCGGGATAGGGACAAGGGGAGCGGGAGCAGTCGGCACACAGGTTCTGCACAGCCAAAGCTGGATGCCGGGAGGGATGGCCGGCATTGCCGGAAGCATGCTGATGGTCATGTTCACCTATGCCGGCTTCGAAGTGCTCGGACTCGCTGCTACAGAAGCAGGCAACCCGGGTGTGACCATCCCGAAAGCGATCCGTTATACCCTCTTGCTGCTGGTAGGGCTATATATCGCGGCCATGACGGCATTGTTCCTCCTGCTACCTACAGCAGCCGTATCTGAACAAATCAGCCCGTTTGTGACCGCGCTGAGCCGCTACGGCCTGGATGCGGGACCGAAACGACATCCCTTACCGGGGAATTCTCATTTCCGGCGGAGCCATGTTAGCCGGTCTTGGTCTTGGCATGCTGCTACCGCAAGGGGTATACCTGTTTCTGGTCAGCTCCGGCGGCTTCTCGCTGCTGTTCTCCTATCTCATTATTATGGCGAGCCATTACCGGCTGCGGAAACGGCAAGGCAGCTCGTATACCCGGCGGCAAGGCTTGCGCGGTTATCCTTATACTTCATGGATTGCCATGGTCAGCCTGCTCGCTATTCTGGCAAGCATGCCGCTGATTCCGGGACAGGGCGGAGGACTGGCTGCCGGAGTAATGTTTGTTCTACTTTTTTCGGGAATATATGCGGTAGGTTCGCTGAGGAAGGCAAGGGAACCGGGAAGACTTCGAAAGCCGCCGCTACGCATGCCTGCAAGGAGAGCGCAGATGGAAGCCTCGGAAGAGCTGGAAGGGAAGAAGAAGGGTGAACGATAAGGGAGGGGGCATTCGGTTAGCAGATTTTTCTGCTTACAGGAATTCCCCTTTTTTTGCGTTCACTTCCTCAATAGTCTGAAAGAACTGCCTGCCGAATAGGTATAGGTAATGTGGTGTTCTACAGAGAATCCAGTTAAAGGGGGAGCTAATATGCATCCCGCTACAATTTATGCTGCAACTGCCGATCCCCATACCTTCATGACCATTAGGGCGCTTGTTGAAGCGATTATCCCTAGTTCACCGGTGTCTTGCGTTGGCGAGGCAGTGCAAGCGGCAGGAGCCGTTGATTTGTGTATTCATGAGTATATGATCTGGGAGCTGGATCATAGTCTGTCGCTTGTGCTGGGATTTTATTTGACAAACGTTCCACTATCCTGTTCTACCGCCGGATTGCTCGACGCCGGAGCGGTTCAGTTCGCTGCCTCGGGACAGATGCGTTGCGCGCCAAATCACCTGCTATGGGGAAGCAGCCCATTTGCTTCGCTTTGTCCAGATGACCGGATTCGAGTGCTCACGATGCTGGAACAATTGAATGTCGATCTTGGGACCTTGCCGCCTCCCTACCGGGACGATGGAGGTTTTTTGCGCTTTATGATTGATTTTCTCAACAGGCAAACGATGTTTGGAAATTACTCGGAATGGTCAGCCTACGGGACGACCCGGCTTCGGACGCCGACTGAACGAAGGCTGGAATCTTTCCCGATCAGCTGGAGGCAGGTAGGTTATCCAGGG
>NZ_LN831198.1:3334236-3347051 GCF_001368795.1 Paenibacillus ihuae | reverse complement strand
GTTATCCAGGGGTTGTTCCAGGCTATCGTGCTCTCCGTGGCAATTTGTTGACCATCGAACGTAAGGGAGGAGAATCCACAATTGTATGATACTGATGCAATGTTCGATGCCGACGTAATTGTTATTGGGTCCGGCGGCGGAGGTGCCGTTGCAGCGAAGGAGCTTGGAGAAGCAGGGTTGAAAGTTTTAGTACTGGAAGCCGGCCCCTGGTACGGAAATAAACAATGGGCGAATCCGAACAACGAGCGGGGCGGAGAGTGGAGCTCCGATTATAGGGATTTGGATGTAGCGATATACAAGAAAATGTTCAATGCATATGAAAACAATATGAACGATGTGGTGTCGGGCATATTCCGTTTTGGGCCTGCCGACCGCCGCCGTACGCCCTGGCACCGGGTCATGCGCCAAAAAGGGGATATCTGGCAGCTGTCCGGAGTAGGGGGGACGACCCAGCATTATTGGAGTCAATCGCCTCGCGCTTTTCCAGCTGCAGTGGATAATGTTTGGCCGATCAGCTACCGGGAGCTGATGCCCTATTATGAGAAAGCTGAAGCCACACTGCCCGTTCAGTTTGCACCAACCACGCCGAAAGAAGAGCTTTTTTACTATGGTGCCAAAAAAGCAGGCTGGCCGCTGATTCCGACGCTGAATGTTACGACTCCGGGATACCGCCCGAATCCGAACGCCATTCTGCCGACCAACGAACATCTGATGGATCTGAAATACCCGCTCGAGCAATTATCCGATATGGAAGGCTGCACTCTGAAGGGAAACTGTGTCAACGGATGCACAGCCGGTCCCTCGGTAGACAAAATCGCCAAACGAAGTACCCTTGTCAGCTACATCCCACTCGCCCTGAAAACCGGAAATGTCGCGGTCCGGCCTAACTCCTTCGTGACCAAAATCTTAACGGGTCATGACCCTAAAGAGGGACTGCGTGCGGTCGGCGTACAGTTTCGGGATACGTGGACGGGAGAAACCGGTGAGTTAACGGCCCGAACGGTGATCATGGCTGCCGGCTGCATCGAAACTCCGCGGCTCTGGCTGAATTCGGAGCTGCCCTATAACGAATGGGTGGGAAGAGGGCTAACCAATCACTGCTTTGACTGGGTTGCAGGTGTTTTTGAAGAAAAGGATCTAATGAGCATTATGGGCCTGCCAGCTGTCTATCCGTACGTCGGTCATACTTCGGGAGCCCGGGTCGATATTCCGGGAACCGGAATATTTCAAGTTTCTTGCCTAAGCCCAGGTCTAATGTCCTTCTTGACCTATGGGTTCAGTGAAGCGGGATATGACGCTCTTAATCCGCCGGAGCCGGGAGCGCCGTGGGATATTCATGGCCGTGTCGTCAGTCCTCAGTTCAAAGAACTGATGATGAACTATAGCCGGACTATGAGCATGCTGCTCCTGACGGATGATGAAACGCTCTACCGCAACAGAGTTGAGGTCGACCCGCTGCTCAAAGACGAAAACGGACCCATACCGGTCATTCATTATACACCTAGTGTCAAAACGCTCAAAAAGCGTGATCAGCTGGCGAGATACGCTTCAGAAACGTTGAAGCAAGCCGGTGCCAGAAAGATTATCCGTTCAGATACCCCTTTTGGCTTCATGCTCCATCTTGAAAGCACGATGCGGATGGGATACGTCACCGATACGAACTGTGAAGCTTATCAGGTAGGGCGGTTGTTCATTGCCGACAACAGTGTGCACTTTAACGGAATTGGTGGTCCGAATCCGACACTCACGACACAGGCGCTTGCTACCCGGACAGCTGAGAAGATCGTCACAAAGTATTTCAGCTAACCACCCATGGCAGTGGCATAATAGAGTACAGCTCCTGATAAAGCGATAATCAGCAAAAAGGCAGCTGCTTTTCCGAGCACCTTCATTCTTTTGCACCTCCTTTCCTTACGTATTTTTTTATGTATGAAGTATCTACAGCGGCAGGGAAAATATACCTTGATGGAGCTCCCGGCAAGGGACTATTTCTGAAAGCTTTGGAAAAAAGCTTTCAGAAATAGTCCTTTTTTTGACTTTAACTTATGGTATTTTGTTCCGAATAATCCAATAAAGGATGGGGAAAGTTAAGTTTTGATAGGAGGGGCATATGAAAACGAAAAAAAGAGTAGCTGATCCTTTCGGAAAAAAACTGAAAGAATTAGATAAAACAATGGAGCTGAAGATTTCCAGCGAGCTGGATGACAATGAAACGCTCCTCACTCAATTGTTTGCCAATTGCTCCGATCTAGTCGTGCGCAAACTTCATATGTTTGGCTCCATTCCGGGTATGGTGGTTTATCTGGATGTCTTAGTTGACGATCAACTTTGGGATGACGGTTTCCTGGAGCCTTTGATGCAGCCCGAAGCCGCGTCCAGCAGCATTTCCTCCCAGCTCTATGAAATACTGAATTTCAAATTGGCTTCCATCGTACAACCCCGTATCGTCACGAACATGAATGAAATCGTTCAAAGCATCGTTAGGGGAGAAGTCGTTTTATTCGCCCAATCCTCCTCAGAGGCGTTCACCTTTGGGCTCAAAGACAAGCTGCACCGCCAGTTGGAGGAGCCGGCAACGGAGGCAGTCATTCGCGGTCCGCGGTACGGTTTTATCGAGAAGCTTGACATCAACCTGGCTCTCATTCGCCATCGGCTCCGGACGCCCCGGCTAAAGGCTGAGAAGCTCTGTGTAGGAAGACTTTCTCAAACTGACGTGATGATTGTATATATTGAAAATCTAGCAGAACAAAGCGTAGTTAAAGAGGTGAAAAAACGGATATCCGGCATCGATATGGACAGTGTGCTGAGTCCGGTTATATTGAGGAATTGATTAGCGACCATCCTTATTCACCTTTTCCCCTGATGCAGGCGACTCAACGGCCCGATTTGGTTTCAGGTTCCCTGATCGAGGGTAAAATTGCGGTCCTGATTAACGGTTCACCGATGGTGCTCGTTCTCCCGATCACATTCTGGTTCGGGTTTCAGACTGCCGAAGACTATTATACCAATTTCATCTACGTTACGATGCTGCGATGGCTCAGGTATCTATTCGCTTTTTTAGCGATGTCGCTCCCTGCCCTATTTATTGCGGTTACGACCTTTCATCAGGAAATGATCCCTACCAGCTTGGCCCTTAGTCTTGCAGCGGCCCGGGAGGTTGTCCCCTTTCCGGCAATAGCGGAGGGATTGATCATGGAAATTACCTTTGAGGCGCTGCGCGAAGCAGGAATCCGCCTTCCCCGTCCAGTAGGCCAGACGATCAGCATTGTGGGTGCACTTGTGATTGGACAGGCTGCCGTTCAGGCAGGTATTATTTCCGCTCCCCAGATCATCGTCGTATCCGTTACAGGTATTGCTTCCTTTCTCATCCCGAACCCGGGCATGAGCCAGGCGATTAGTATTATACGGTTTCCGCTTATGCTTCTCGCTGCAAGCTTCGGCCTGTATGGCGTAGGGATTGGCTTGATTTGCGTCTTGATCCATCTGGTAACCCTGAAATCCTTCGGTGTTCCCTATATGACACCAATTGCACCGTTTAACCCCACAGGGCTATCGGATACTTTGATCCGTGCCCCATGGCGGGTAATGCGGAGGCGTAAACAGCAAACACAGCGAAGAATGGAGTGAAAGGAGCAAATGACCAGAATACTCCGGACATTCAGGTTCTTGGTTATTTTCGTTACTCTCGGATTGACAACCGGCTGCTGGGACCGCAATGAAATGGACGATCTCGCTTTGGTTATGGCAAGCGGAATTGATCTTACAGATGACGGACAGCTCGAAATAACACTGCAGATCGCCCTTCCCACGGGAATCCCCAGTGCGGTACAGTCTGGTGGGAGCGGCAAGAAATCAGTTATCGTCATCTCGGCCAGCGGGAAGAACTCATCGGAAGTGACAGGGAAACTGCAGCAACAATTATCCCGTGCCATTTATTTCGGGCATAGAGGCGTCATCATTTTCGGAGAACAATTCGCCCGGCAGGGTATTAATCGGGTAGTGGATACATTTACCAGATTCCCTGAGACCCGCGCTAATAGCTATGTGCTAACAACTTATGGAGGGACAGCCAAAGAAATTTTGAACACTTCTTATCAGCTTGAGCTCATTCCGGGTATAGGTATCAACAAAATTCAGTCCAGCAAATTAAGCTTTCCTGTCAAAATCGACGAATTCTTGAATGCACTGTCCTCAGAAGACAGATCACCGGTTACCGCTGCCATAAGGGTCATTCATAAAGGCACTGATAAGGAAACGTTCACGATAGACCGGGCTGCAGTTTACCATAGAAATCAATTATCCGGATATCTGTCGTCAGATGAATTAAAACTTTTACGCTGGTGGACAGGGGAGTCACATCATTTGAGGATTACTGTGCAAGTGGAACCGGAAAACAAACAATACGGAGGGACAGTAGGCGTTGAACTGCTGAATAGCAGTATGAAAATGCACACCGTGATTAAGAATGAGCTTCCTGAAGCAGGGGTCTCTCTGCATGCTTCCGTCCGGGCGATCGATAACGATTCGAAGCTGGACCTGAGCAATGTGAATCATATGAAACATGTCGAAACCTTGCTGTCTAAGCAAATTCGTAGTGAGACCGAGAGCATGTTAACGCATGTGCAGAAAGAACTCCAGTCGGATATCCTCGGCATCGGAGAGAATATCCACATCGAGCATCCGTATGCCTGGAAAAAAATGAAAGGAAAATGGCTTGATATTTTTCCTGAGGTTCCCGTGACTGTCGATGCCCACATCAAGATCGAACGAACAGGCAAAACGCACTTACCGGCACATAAAGAAAAGACGGGCTGACTATCAACCGGAAGAGGGCTCTATGCAATGAAGATGAAATTGACAGGTATACAGGTTTTCTGGATCATCCTTATCATGGATCTAGGGATGACATTGGTCATGACGGTCACCCCAAGTCTGCAGGCAAAACAGGATGCCTGGATTTCCGTTGTCGTTGCCGGAGGTATCGCATTGTTGATCGCACTCTTGGCGACGCAAGCCGCGAAGTTATACCCTGGGCAGACTTTTTTTGAATATAGTCATAAGATTCTTGGGAAATGGATCGGCAAAGCCGTACTCGTAATTTATTTGGTTCAATGGTATACGATTACCCCGATCATTCTCCGCCAATTCTCCGATGTGGTCCAAATCATGCTGCTTCACGGGACACCGAAGGAAGCGGTCATGCTCCTAATGATTTTCGTGATAGTCTATGCAACCTATGCTGGAGGAATCGAAGGCATTGCCCGCTGCGGCGAGATTCTGGGGCCCATCATCTTGCTCATGATCAGCCTTGTCCTGATCGCTAGCGCCAACAATATTCACTGGAGGAACATTCTCCCGATCTATGCGGATAGCGGAGTGACGGGAATACTGGGTGGAGCGCTGGCACCAGCCTCCTACCTCGGTCATTCTGTTGAATACCTTATGTTTGCCGCATTTTTGAACCAGCCGCGTAAAGGGGCAATTTATGCGTACGGGGCGGTCTTGAGTTCGGTATTCTTTGTTCTGATAACAACGCTGATGGTGATATTCACTTTAGGAGTCAATCTCTCTTCTAACACATGGTACCCTTTTTTCGAAATGACCAAGAAAATATCACTGTTTGGCTTTATCGATAACTTCGATGCGATACCGGTCGTGATATGGCTTGCCAGTGTATTCGTCAAATTTGCTGTGATGCTCTTCATGATGAGTTATGGTACCGCCCAATTTTTGCAGGTCCGAAACTGGAGGAACCTGATTTGGTTCATTGCCCCGGTGATGTTTGTATTTGCGTTAGTTCCCCAAGATGTAACGGAGGCTTCAACGAATTATCTACATCGTTACTGGGTGCCGTTTGCGATGCCAGTGAATATGCTCGGCCTGCCCTTACTCCTGCTTGTTGCAGGTAAATGGAGACAAAGGAAACGGCCGGCTGCTGCGGATCATGATTAAGAAGCGGCGACGTTAACAAAATGATAAGGATGTAGGTACGAAAAGCTATAGATAAGAAACAGCCCCGTGAGCATTCACGGGGCTGTTAGCTGATTGCACAGCTTTATAGCTTAGTACACATTAAACATAGCGGCGATTTCATCATAATGCGTTGTTTGCGTCAGCGCCAGTGAGAGCAGAATCCGCGCTTTTTGCGGCACCAGACTGTTGCAGGGAATGGAATTAGCAGAAAGGTCAATGTACGAATCTTTAAGTGTTATCCCGCTGGAAATCCGCGAGCAGCGGACCACCGGGATATTGTTGTTTTTCAGCTCGCCGACCTTATCTATCCACGGTTTGCTGTATATCCCTCCGCCTGCCCCGGCGATAACAATTCCTTTGGAAACCGTGGACAGGTAATCCAGAATACCAGGGTTGGCATCTACATGGAAATAGGCGACGGATACTTCAGGCAGTCCGGTCAGGGACGAGACATCAAACTGGGCATCTATGGTGTGCTTTTTCAAAGAGCGGGTGTAAAAGAAGGCCTGGGCATCCCGCATATATCCGAGACAGCCGAAATCCCGTTCATCAAAAGCATTCGCCTTAAACGTGTTAACCTTCTGAACATCTCTGCCGCTGTAGATCCCCTCTGCAAAGACGACCATTACGCCCTGTCCGGAAGCATCCGGATTGGCAGCGAGCGCAACAGACTGGAAGAGGTTCAGAGGTCCGTCTGCACTGATTGCCGTGGCCGGGCGCATGGAGCCTGTGATAATAACCGGCTTATCCGTCTTGATGACCAGATTCAGGAAATAAGAGGTTTCGTCCAGAGTATCTGTTCCGTGCGTAATCACAAACCCGTGGATATCCTCCCGCAGGGCCAAGGTATTAATGATTGAAGCAAGTGTCAGCCAGTGATCACTGGTAATGTCGGCACTGCACAGATTGCTTACCTGTATTCCTGCACAATTAGCTAACCGCTCCAGGTGGGGGACACTGTCCAGCAGATCTTGTATCGGCAGAGCGCCGGGTTCGTAATTTAAGGTTTTATGTGCTTCTCCGCTGCCGGCAATCGTTCCGCCGGTGGCGAGAATAACCACATTTTTCAGGCTGGGATTATAAAAGTGAGAAGCTTCGAAATTCACTTCCGGTGTTGGAATAATCATGTGCAGTTTCCTTTCAATTAAACTATATATGTGAGAAAGCTAACGTAAATCAAGTGAGAAGTCAATAGAATTCTCTAAAAGGGAAATATTACAGCGGAACCTATAACGATACTTGTGTCTCAGAATTAGCCGTCTTCTAGCTCTCTGTTAAGTGCTGAAAAAGTTACTGCGTAATATTTTCCATATTATAGTATAATGGCAGATAAACTTTTAAAGTTAAAATAGGGGGACTGAGGTTGAACAAATTCTTCACCTTGCATTCAGTGGCTTCAGGCGTGTGGGCGGCAATTGTTATTCCGGGCAGCGGAGCACTTGGGAATGCAGCGATCGTTGATTTAGGCGATATTACCGTTGTAGTGGATACGTTCAGTCTTCCACAAGCGGCGCAGATTCTGAGGGAAACAGCTGAGCAGCTGACCGGAAATCCGGTGAAGTACATAGTTAATACACATTTTCATGGTGATCATCATTACGGAAATCAGGTTTTTACGGACAGTCAGATAATCACTACAGACCTTACCCGTGAGATTCTGACTAAACTGGGCGCTCCGGAAGTGGAAGTGTGGCAGGAAGGATTGCAGAAGCAAATCGCGGCATTAACAAAAGGCATGCAGGCGGCGCAAGATATCCGGCTGCAAACTGCATATGCCAATGAAATTGCGGATAAAGCTGCGCTGCTGGCGGCTGTTCCCGGCATCCTCAGGAAGACGGCGGCAATAACCTTTTTAGACAAGCTGATAATTCATGGGAGTGCGCGTTCACTGACTCTCCTTACCTTTGGCGGCGGGCATACGGATAGTGATGCCTTCGTGTACATTGAAGATGCGAAGGTGCTGATCGCCGGAGATCTGGTGCTGAGTAACTCACATCCGGCTATGCTGAGCGGTTTCCCGGCCGCATGGATAGAGATCCTGCAGCGGATCGGGCAAGAGCTTAATTTCAGCCTTGTGATTCCCGGTCACGGGGAAGTTACAGACCGCAGCAGCGTTGGCGAGATGATAAGTTATCTTAGTGAAATTCAAATCTATGCAGCACAAGCCGCAGCAAGCGGGGAATCAGCTGATCTCTGGATGGCTCGGGGTATACCTGAACCTTTTGCTGAGTGGCAGATGTCTCATGTCTTTGAATGGAATTTCCGCTGGCTGTTTAAACAATTTGTTAACGAAAAGCGAGGAGAAGGCAATGATTGAACTGGAGATTAAGGACTATTACCTGGCCTTACCGTTGCTGGATCAAGTGAAAATAAATACGTTATTCGCCAGAAGCGTCCTGGAGCAGAACATTGACGGGAAGGTGTTTACGGATTGTGCTGACAGTCCCCGTGCTTTTTATGTGGTTCATTCTTATGGAATGTCTCTCTTATTCGGAGAAAGAGGCGATGAAGCCTTTGAAGACTCGCTCTTTGATTACCTGACCAATAAAGCCGAAACCAGACAGTCGGCAGAGTGGCTGCAGGCAGATCCGGCAGGAGACTGGACCGGCCTGATCGATTCTTTCCGTACTTCACATAATGGTGCGCTTGTTACCGGAGATGACTTACCAGAGGGCGATACCCCCCGGGCCATTCAGCTACATACAAGGGTTAACTTCCGCTTCGACCGGCAGGTATACCTTACTGCCAAGGAGCATTTTTTTAAGCAGGATGAAATGATCGTACAGACAACGAAGGAGCAGTTTGGTGCGCTGGCAGAAGGTGTCGTGCCCCGTTTTTTCTGGCGGAATGCGGCACATTTTGAAGCGGAAGGTATAGGGTTCACTTTACTGCGGGATGGCGAAATAGCCGCAACCGCGTTCTCAGCCTGCTGCGCACAGAATCAGCTGGAGATAGGCATTGAGACGGCGCACAAATATCGGGGAAAAGGTTACGCATTCTCAGTCAGCTCGGCCTTGATTGATTACTGCCTGGAACGCGGGCTGAAACCGGTCTGGGCCTGCCGTCTGGAGAATGAAGGATCGTATAATCTCGCGCAGAAGCTGGGTTTTGTACCGGTACTGAATCTTCCGTATTACCGGTTAGCCTATTAAAAATGCAGGGAGGTGGGGAAGCATTTTGCTCAGGACTTCAGTGCTGCGGCTGTTGAGTGTGCTGATACTAATTGCATTAACTGCCTGCAGCTTTTCGAACCGTACGGATGAGCCGGCATCTTCTTCGATCACAGTAACTGCAGATGGCAGTAATATCCCGGCAATCATCCACATCATAAACGAAAGGCAAACTGGAAATATATCCGAGGGCGCCCCGTTCAAAGCTATTCTTGAGGATTCAGAAGTCAGTATCCCCTATGTGAAATTAGGTGAGTCAGTTCAGATTCAGCTGGAGAAGGGGGCTTCTGCCGTATATGAATTGACGGATGTGCTGCTGAGGGAAGACGGCGGCTATAAATACAAAATGCCGGATGACAAGCCGTTAGTCATTGAATTCAGCAGCGGATCAGGGTCATTTGTACTTAAAGAGAATATAGCAGCTTTTTTAAGCTCAAATACCAAAGACTATGAGCCCGGTGCCATCATCCGCGGATTCAAGCTGACGGAGCAGGGGGACGGCGGTGAGAAGCGGGAATATTATTTTGTGCTCAGAACGGACGCTGAGTCAGTCAGGCAGAGCTTATAGATGTACAGTTATCAATATCTTGAGAATAGTTTGCGGAAAGGGAGGAGACTTCAATGGAGCGGATAGAACCGCTGGATATTAGCGATACCCGTAGTGGAGAACCGATTCCGCATCAGGGCAGTGAAGAATATGTAATAACTGCCGGTGAGCGTAAGCTGGAGTACCGGATTTTGCTCTCGCACCCTTACAAAGTCCCCTGCCGGAAAAACAGGGGACTTATTATGAAACCATGCTATTTCAACCGTTCAGGCGCTTGTGGTTCTCATGCGCGACGCTGACGAGGGCGGTATACAGAGGCTGCACATTGAACTTTTTGGAAAATTCAAATTTATAGACGGCCGTCTGCAGATTATTCGTTTTATGATACGGGGAGGTAATATAATGCAGATTGATTTCACAATCATCAAAACCAGTACCTCCGGTCTCCATAGTGACTTCAAATATAGAGCTGAGATGGATTGACGCGACACGCGTTTTCTTTCCGGTGACACCTTGATGATCGATCAGGATTAAACGTTCATCCGTAATAATAAAAGCATCGCGGATCAGTTTGAAGCCTGTACGGATTTGTTCTTCAGGCATCAGATATGCCCCGTACTGGTTTTTCAGCTCCGGAATGGTTACCTCCGAATAATTGCCAAGTAAACCGCCAAACAAGTTAGCCATTTTATTCCCTCCTGAGTTCCACATATTGATGTGGATGTATTGTTGCTTTATTAATCCCTGTTAATATTCTCCAAGAAACGACATAATCCTGCTGTGCTTTAATGTTAAACTTATCTCAATTTTATACAATCTGAGTAGGTATACAAATTGAATGCTTGGTGAAAAATATGGAAGAAATAAAAAGAAGGGAGTGGCAAAGCTGGATATTACAATGGGATCAGATGAGGTCATTAGCCGGATCAAGCAGCTCCAATCGGGGTGGGGGAACGGTTAATAAGAAGCAGGTCAAGCAGCAGGATCCGGAACTAATGCGGAGCGCACTGTATTATTTTCCAAGCTGGGAACATGCGGTGAAGAACGCGGGACAGCTGTAAGCAGCACAAATACAAAGAGCCGGGAACCTGCAGAATTTAGGGTCTGCAATCCGCGGCTCTTTGTGCATCAATCAAATTCATGAACAGGTATTCCGGACAGTCACGATTTTCGGACAATCGTTTGGCGTTCGATCGCTTTCTGATTTAAATGAAGCTGGTTCATATAATCGTTGATTTTTAGCTGCAGCTTGCGGAGAATCTCGATCTGCATCTCGTTGATCCGGTCTTCAATACAAAAGGCTGAACAGGAGAGCTGGCCAGCCGTATATGACTTGGATTCATCCACCACGGTATTGAGCTTCTCTTTATAAATTCGCTTTACCGGGCCATCCTCGCCTTTAATCTCATAATAGCGGTTCGTCTCCAGCAGCAGTCTCCAATGACTCACCTTAACGTCAAATTCATCTTTTTCAATAGCCGCGGATACTTTCACAATTCTGATGTGACTGTCCATGGTGATAGATCCTCCTACAAACCCATCATATTAATGGGTTTTAATTTCGTGGTAAAGCCATTAGCGATTATATCATGCCAGTCGAGCTATTCCCACTGGAAGTTATGGTAAAATAGTTCAATCGGACTAAGTCTTAATACCTCTTGTGTTAAATAATGGGACTGCAACTTTTTTCTATTTTTTGAGTCCAATAAATGTATGGAAACAGGAAATAATAGGAAGGGGTTGATCGTTCATGCGAAAAATATGGCTTGTTTTGCCTCTACTGGCCTTTTCACTGATTTTTGCTTCGGTCTCGTCGGCTGCTTCGAACGCTTATTTCAGTTATACAATGGAAAATGGGGGGGATGCTACCGGACCAGCACTGCTAAAGGATGGTACTGTTTATGCCCGGGCTACTTTTTTGGAATCGGCTGGTTTGCAGGTTACCTGGAATAAGTCCCATCGTCAGGCTACTTATACCGGATGGGAGAAGTCGGTAGTGATCACAGTAGGCAGCAAGACGGGGAAGCTGGATGGGAAAACTGTATATCTGGGTGGAACGCCTTTTGTATACAAGGATGAATTATATCTTCCTGTCCGGTTTATGGTCCAGGCTTTGGGAGGCGAATCGGTAAGCTGGAATGCCAAAAGTGCAGTTTATACCGCTAAAGGGATTCAGACCTTCGCCAGTACCAATGCTTCCTATGCGGGTGTGAACTATACGGTTGATAAACAAACAGGGAAGCTATATGCTTCTACTCCCGCCGGACAGCCCCGGCTGATTGCCAATCTGGGTTCAGAGCTATATGACATGGTCACTTTCGATTTTCAAAAGACAGCCGGAGGCTTAATATATCTGACCATATCAGATATTTACGGAGAGCCGCATATTAACAATAAATGGTATACGCTGATTATTAAAGATGGCATGGTGATCCGGCAGGCAAGCGTGGGTTACTGGATCCGGTTCGGAGATAATGTGAACATGTATGGCAACAAACTTATTCTGACAGATGGCAAGACTCTGCGGGTAATCGAAGACGGGACAGGGAAAGTAGCAGAGACGATGGATTTAACCAAGCTTGGCGGTGCAGACGATAAGTATCTGATTGAAGGGATAGATGAGGACTTCCTGCTGATCCGTCCAAATCAAAAGGGTCTGCTAACCCTGATCGACCGTAAGACAGGCTCCAAAACATTGCTCTATAAAGCATTACTGGATGCAGACCAGCAACTTTACGCTGAAACGAATGATATTCCTTTCTATGGGGATCAGCTTGAATTTGTTGAACGTAAAGGCAATCTGCTGCTATTCAAGAATCAGGCAGTCCGCGACGGCCGGATCTATGAATATGATCTTTCCAAAACTCAGCCTTAGGCTGAGTTTTTTACAGGCATGGTAGAGATAGAACCTTTATAGAAAGGGGTATTCCAAGTGGATTATTTATATCATTACTATGAGAAAGCAATCGGCCCTTTTCGAAATCTGTCAGATCTACCGGCGGATGAGGCAGCAGAGATTCTTGACTCGATTAAATGCAATAAGAATGTTATGGCGGGACGCAGAGCTGCAGGATATATGGAACGGAGATACGAGCTGGAGCAGATGGCCAGAACGATGTTCATCT
>NZ_LN831198.1:3299411-3334147 GCF_001368795.1 Paenibacillus ihuae | reverse complement strand
AGATGGCCAGAACGATGTTCATCTCCAAAGGCGGGCTGCCGGTCAGAAAAGTTCCGCATTACATGGTAGTTGGCGAATGTGAATGGCTGAACAGCTGGTATGAGGAAGGCGCAGCTGTGAAAATCCACATCTCAGCTTTTAACACGGATACTCTTTCCTTTTCGTATGGTGATTTATTTCCGACCTTCAGTCCGAAGGTAGACGACGGCAAGGAGTATCGCGGAAATATTTATACATATAAAGAAATGGTACAGCTTATACATAAATATGGTCTGCCTCAGGTCTGGAACAAAGAGGGTACTAAGGGTCCGGAAAGGTATATTGAAGTGCAGGTCTGGGACGATGAACCTCTGCAAATAAGTAGAATTAAAGGAGAGTAGTAATGACAAACATCCGTAAAAAGAGTCATCCCGTTATATTCTCGCTTATGCTCGGTATCCTGCTGACGTTATTGATTTCCATAGCTTCGGCAGCCGCAAGCATTATGGAATTAAGTGACGACGGGATATTAGTTGCCCAGGCCGGAGCCTTTCTCGTCATGGCTGTGATCGTTACCGTGTACATGACCCGAGGCAGCAGGAGCTTAGCCCAGTTCGGGTTCAAGCCGCTCGAGAGAGCCTCCTCCAAAGATGCACTCTACTACCTGCCCCTACTTATCATTGCCCTGGTTCAGCCGTTTATAGGAGGTTTAAACGTGAAGCTGACCACAGCCGAGGTATTGTTCTACCTGGTGTTCACTCTGCTGGTTGGTTTTACGGAGGAATCGGTATTCAGAGGCATTATCAGAGACAAGCTAAAGTTCAAAGGCCCTGTATTCTACATCGTGTTTTCGTCGATCTTCTTTGGAATCTTACATATGTCGAATGCTTTAAACGGAAACGATCTTTCACATGTTCTGATGCAGGTTATCAATGCGCTGCTGCTCGGCTGTATTCTCGCCCTGCTGATTGAAACAACGGGAAATATTATTCCGCTGATTGCTTTTCATTTTGTGTATGATGCCTTAGCGTTTATGACAAAGGAGAATCCGGACAAAGAACTCCTGGCCGTTGTTATCTTAAACCTTTTATATCTGGTGTATGGTATTTACCTGGTTTACAATTTGCGGCGACGTAAGAAGCTGAATGCTGCTCCGGGGATAGCGATGGTGGACTAGAACCCTTCGGGAGCTGTCAGGCAAGCGTGGTTTAAGTAAGCAAATCTATAGTTGATAGTGAAAACATCGTCCAGCGCAGCTTAAGCAGACGGTGTTTTTTGCATTTTGCTTAAAAGAGGCGTTGACAAGGAGCTATAAATCCCTATAATTGGAATAGACCGACGGTCGGTCTATGAATTGGAGGAAAGAACCATGAGAATATCCAAAGAACCGGAAGAACGCAAAAATGAAATTTTAGATACGGCAGAAATGCTGTTTTTCAGTAAAGGGTACGCCAAAACGACCGTAAATGATCTTCTTCAGGCTGTTGGTATAGCGAAAGGAACTTTCTATTATTACTTTAAATCGAAGGAGGAGGTCATGGATGCAGTTGTAATGCGCTATATCGATACCGCAGTTACTGCAGCCGGAAGGATAGCCGCGCGCCCAGACCTGACTGTCCACGAGAAGCTTTTGCAGATCATCATGGCCCAGAAGCCGGATTCAGCCTCTAAGGAGCAGCTGATTGAGCAGTTTCACCAGTCCGAGAATGCGCTGCTTCACCAAAGAAGCTTAGCTGAAACCATTTTACGGCTGACGCCTGTATTGACCGGCGTGATTGAGCAAGGCATAGAGGAGAAAGTGTTTCATACCCCGTATCCGCAGGAGTCGGTGGAATTTCTGCTGACAGCTTCACAGTTCCTGTTTGACGAAGGGATTTTCAAATGGCAGCCTGAGGAGCTTATGCGTAAAATACAAGCTTTTATCCATACGATGGAGCTTATGCTGGGTGCACAGCAAGGCAGCTTAGGTTATGTAATGCAGATGTTTGAGCAGCCGGCAGAAGACTGAGCAGTCAGCAGGGGGACGGGAATGGGGAACAGAAGCCGGAAGTCGTTTGGCAGCTTTATAGTGATATGGATCGGCGAGTGGGTGTCCAGCATCGGAAGCGGTCTGACGGCATTTGCTCTGGGGGTGTATGTATATCAGCTTACGCAGACGGCGGAAAGTGTTGCCCTTCTCTCCCTGTGTGCTTTCCTCCCGGCAATTCTGCTCGGTCCTGCCGGCGGTGTGCTGGCTGACCGGTTTGACCGCAGGCTGATGATGTTGATCGGGGACGTCTGCTCCGCTTTTGGACTCGTGTTCATTCTGGCGGTTATGGTGCTCGGTGAGCCTTCTCTTTGGCAAATATATGTTGGAATTACCTTCAGCTCTGTGTTCGCGTCCCTGCTGGAGCCGGCCTACAAAGCGTCAATCTCGGATCTTCTGACCGAAGATCAATTTGCCAAAGCCAGCGGTCTGATGCAGCTTGCCGCCTCCTCGAAATATTTGCTGTCCCCGCTTATTGCTGGCTTTTTACTGCGTATCATGGACATCAAGGCTATTCTGCTGATCGATATTTTGACGTTTCTGATCACGGTGCTGGCTTTACTTGCTGTGAAAAAAAATCTAAAGGCGGAACCTTCTGCTCCAGCCCGTCAGTCCTTCGCGGAGGATCTCAAAATAGGCTGGCAAATTGTTGGATCGTCCAGGGGGGTTATGCAGCTTACGGCTTTGCTGTCCCTTGTAACTTTTTTTATCGGCTTTCTGCAGACGCTGTTTACGCCGCTGCTGCTCCCGTTCACGGATGCACAGACGCTCGGTACGATTGAATCCATCAGTGCGGTAGGCATGCTGGCCGGCAGTTTCATTATCGGCATCTTCCGGATTAAGGGGAAGTATTTTACAATACTGACCGCAAGCTTAGGCGGTGCCGGATTCTTCTTCGCGATGGTGGGGGTGACAACGAATGTGTACTGGATTACGGGTGCCGGATTTCTATTTTTCGCGGCGCTTCCGTTTGTGAATGCCAGTGCCGACGTACTGATCCGTACGAACATTGCTAATGAGGCGCAGGGAAGAGCCTGGGGGCTGATCGGCCTCCTCTCACAGCTTGGATACGTGGCTGCATATGTTTTGGCTGGTGTACTGGCGGATGATGTTTTTAACCCGCTGCTGATCGAAGGAGGCAGACTTGCTTCTTCGGTAGGACAGGTGATCGGGACGGGTGAAGGGCGGGGAACCGGCCTCCTGATTCTGATCTCCGGCATGCTGCTAATGCTCACAGCACTGCTGATACCAGGGCTGCAATCAATCCGGAGACTTGAAGATCATCACTATAGAAAGTGAAGGGAGTAGAGCGCCAGATGCTGCTGCGGATGTTAAAAAAGGATGTACTGCGAAAGAAAAGTATAACAGCCGGTTTGTTTATTTTTATCATGCTGTCGGCTTTGCTTGCTTCCAGTGCTGCTCATATTATTGGAGAATTGACCGGGTCCCTTAATCATCTGCTGGTGGTGTCCAGGGCTCCACATTTTGTCCAGATGCATTCAGGTACTGTAGATGACCGTGAAATCAGGAACTTTGCAGCGGAGAACCGGCTTGTAAAGGCTCAGCAGACGGTGGAAATGCTTAATATCGACGGCTCGGATGTTACTCTGGGGGACAGTACAACGTCAGAAGCTGTAAGTGTTATGGATATAGGATTTGTTATTCAGAACCGTGAGTTTGATCTGCTGTTGAATTTACATAATCAGATTATCACCGTATCACGGGGAGAGGTCGCCGTTCCGATCTATTACAAGCTCCAGAACAATCTGAACCTCGGAGATACCGTCACGGTGTCAGACGGGAAATTCATGCGAAAGTTCAGGATTACCGATTTTGTCCGTGATCCGCAGATGAACCCAAATATCGTCAGCTCTAAACGTTTTGTGGTCAGCGGTGCGGATTATACAGCACTGAGACAGAATCTCGGCGAAACCGAGACGCTGATCGAATTTCAACTGAAGGACCTCAGCCGTCTCAGCGAGTTCCGCAATGCTTATCAGAACTCCGGGCTGCCACAGAAAGGTCCATCTATCGATTACTCTTTAATTAAGACACTAAACGCCTTAACGGACGGTGTGATTGCAGCTGTAATCATTCTGGTAAGCTTGCTGCTGATGGTAATCGCTATGCTGTGCCTGAGATTTACGATGCTAGCAGCGATCGAGGAGGATTACCGGGAGATCGGTGTAATGAAAGCGATCGGGATTGCACAGAAGGAAATCCGCAGGCTGTACCTGGCCAAATATGTCGTGCTGGCCGTAACCGCTTCAGCTGCCGGGTATGCATTGTCTTTGGGATTGGTAAGGTTGTTTACCGCAAACATTTCGCTGTATCTGGGCGCTGCTCCAGCCAGTCTGCTGCAGCAGATCGTTCCCGTTCTGGCGGCTGCTGTGAACTGCGGAATTATTGTAAGCTTTTGCCGGCTCGTCCTGCGCAGATTTAAGGTGATCTCCGCTGTGGAGGCTTTACGCTCAGGAACGGCACAAGGCTCAAAGTCACTACCCAAACTGTTCCTGCTAAGTAACCGGAAGTGGATACATACCAATGTTTTTCTGGGCCTGAAAGATGTGTACGTCCGCTTTAGAATGTTCTTACTGCTGATTATTGTTGTTGCCGTCTGTCTGTTCATTATTGCTGTCCCGGTAAATATACTGAGTACCCTGGAGTCGCCGCGCTTTATCTCTTATCTCGGTGTCGGACAAAGCGATATCCGGATAGATCTCCAGCAAAATGGGGATACACTGCAGCGGTTCGAGCAGATGGTAGCCGACATCGGCAATGACCCCGATATTGCCTCATTCTCGCCGCTCGTCACCAGCCGGTTTAAGGTGCTGGACAGCGACGGGGTGTGGGAGAATATGAATGTGGAAACGGGCGACTTCACCACTTTTCCGTTGTCCTATACAAGCGGAGCTGCCCCGGCGGGCCGGAGTGAAATAGCCCTTTCGGCTCTGAATGCCAGGGAACTGGGCCGGAAGGTTGGTGACACCTTGCTTCTGAAGGTTAACGGCACGGAAGAGGAGCTGAAGGTCAGTGGAATTTATCAGGATATTACAAATGGAGGCCGGACGGCCAAAGCGCAGATTGCCTATGATCCTATGTCTGTAATGTGGTTCGTTGTAGCAGCAGATGTGAAGCCTGGTGTTCCGCTTGAGGAAAAGATAGAGCAATATGCAGAGCGGTTTCATCCCGCTAAGATTACCCGGCTTGAAGGGTATCTGGAACAGACTTTAGGCAATACAGTTAAGCAGCTGAAAATAGTTATACTGCTCGCCCTAGCTGTGTCTGTTTCTATTCTGGTGCTGATCACTTCGTTATTTATGAACATGCTGCTGGCCAAGGATGTGGCGCAGATTGCGCTGATGCGCAGTATCGGCTTTACCTTAAAGGATATTACATTCCAATATATGATGAGGATGCTGCCTGTCACCGGATTAGGTATTATAACCGGCGCTGCTGCCGCTGGCACCCTCGGGCAAAGCCTGGTCCGGGTTCCTGCTGCACTAATGGGAGCCCCGCGGATTCAGCTTGTGATCCATCCGGCAGCAGCATATCTGTTTCTGCCCTTTGTCTTTTTCCTGATCGCTGGGATTACGACCCTAGGAGTGACCAGATTAATCAAGAGATCCAGCATAGTTAAAGGAATCACCGATTAGGGGGAGTGGCAGAATGCATATTCTGGAGACAAAAAAGCTTAGCAAAGCCTATGAAAACGGCCGGCAGCTCCGGCAGCAGGTTTTGCAGGGGATCGACCTGCAGATTGGACAAGGCGAATTTATTGCGCTGATGGGACCCTCAGGCTCCGGTAAATCAACCTTACTGCATACGGTCAGCGGGATGGACCGCGCGACTGAGGGAACGGTTATTTTTAACGGGCAGGAACTAGGGCGCTTATCCGAAGAGCAATTAGCCGGGCTGCGGCTGCGCAGAATGGGGTTTGTTTTTCAACAGATGCATCTGTTGAAAAACCTGAACCTCCGCGATAATATCATTCTGCCGGCCTACCGTGCCAAAGCCAGCAGTCGCAGCGCCATTAATGTGCGGGCCGCAGAGCTGATGAGAAAAACCGGAATCGCCACTCTTGCAGAGCGCGGAATTACGGAGGTTTCGGGCGGGCAATTGCAGCGGGCTGCGATCTGCAGAGCGCTGATCAACCAGCCGGATATTCTGTTCGGGGATGAACCCACCGGCGCGCTCAACTCAAAATCCGCTGCAGAAATCATGGATATACTGGCGGAGATTAACCAGGCAGGAACCACAATCCTGCTCGCTACGCATGATGCAAGGGTTGCTGCCTTTGCTGAACGGGTGCTGTACATGCAGGATGGCAGGATTGCAGCCGAATACCGGTTCGGACCCAGACAGGCTAACCAGGACCGCAGAGCCAGGGAAGAGAGCGTGTCGGCATGGTTAAACCAGAAGGGATTTTAAAGGGCAGAGAGAAAAATTCAAGCTGACATAACCATGTTATGGCTAGAATAATAGCGGCACCATTTGCGGCTTAATATTTTTTTTACATTGTAAACTGCACGTAAAACCACAAAAAAAGGAGCAATTCTTAGGTTATGGCGGCCAGATCTCTGGGAATAGGCTTTTCCAGGAAATACGACAAAATATGAAAAATTATGAAAGTTTAAAATTCAGCGATTATGCGCTAAGATAGTGTCATCACCAACAAGTAGCTGCAACACATGTTTTTAGAAGCTTACTTATCGGTGATTAATTGAAGGAAGGAGAGATTCCCAAAGAAACCATGAACAAGGAACAAGCTTTTCAGGCAAGACACATCTTGCAGTCGAAGGAGCGTGATTCCGTTGAAGCAGGTTAGCGAAGCGTACAACTACGGTTGACACAGTAGGAAAAACGTCCGTGAAAACGTTTTTCGTGTAATCGTGTACGCGGGGAACTCATCCCATATGCAGGACATGGAGCAATACTCCGATTACGGAGCGAACGGGAAATGCCGAATATGAATTAACAATTACCATGTCAGGGATATGGATTGTTGCTGGAGGAAATGATTGAATTGAATATTGGATTGGACACATAAGTCCCCGTTACCTAGGTTTATAAGGTAGACGGGGACTTATGCATTTTCTAGCTGAATATTAGGGGGCAAGGTCTTTCTCAGAGGGCTTATTCAACGAGCAGCGGAGCGATCCATTCGCGGAACACATCTACAGGAGGTTTCTTCTGCTTGCCCTGGTGATCTTGTGTTAGAACAACAACGGTCTCAAGGGCAGGAAGTACATAAACAAATTGCCCACCATACCCTCTGGCGTAATAATAGTGTAATACAGATCCATGGGTAACGTTTGCTGCCATAGCATAGCTGTCTGTCCACCAATGCCAGCCGTAGCCGCCGCGCCGGGGCGCTTCCCCCTGCATGGCGGTTTGCGTGGAGCGGGTAATCAGATCGGAAGGGATTAGCTGCTGGTCCGCCCAATTCCCTTGCTGCAAGTAGAGCTGGCCAAACGTCAGCAGATCGGACGGCCGCAGGCGAAGCCCGAATCCTCCGGTATGAATCCCTTGCGGATCCTGCTCCCACTCATATTGTTCAATCCCAAGCGGACCGAACAGGTATAACTCGGCAAACCGGGCAGTGGGCATCCCTGTTCCTTGTACCAGAATAGCCGACAGCAGCTGGGAGACACCGGAATTGTATTCCATATGCTCACCGGGATTATGCGACAGCTTCTGCTGCAGCACGTAATCCGTCCAGTTCTCCGACCGGGTCATCCGGGGAAAAGAGTTCTGCCCGCCAAATTCCGTCCAGTTGAACCCTGCGGACATCGTTAATAATTGCTCCAGGGTGATGGCTGCCTTGCGCTTATCCGCATCCAGCTGAAGCTGGGGATAAAATTGCGACAGCGGAGCAGAAGGCTGCGGAAGCAAGTCTTGTCCGATAGCGATGCAGATCAGCGCGGACAGAATGCTTTTGGTGCAGGAGTTGATTTTGGCAATCTGGGTTACAGTGTGAGACTCTCTATAATGTTGATAAATAAGCCGGCCTTCCCGGCTGATCAGACAGCTGCGTAAATTCTGCGGCGCAAGTGCTGCGTACAGTTGAGATGTATTCATTGCGGAATTCCTTTCCTATGCCGTTGTATTGCTGTATCTTTCGTTTCATTGTACATATCTGATAAATAGTGTACCAGCCCGCATGTGAAAAAGCGAAAATGCGCCATAAATTCAAAGTCTTTTGAAGGGAGAAGACGAACAATGTTCAGATGGCTAAAATGTCTCATGTGTGACTTAACTAGGCGTCAGTCCGAACGGATAAATGGTATATTTAGCTCTGGATGGATATTTTACACTGAGGAAAGGAGATCATAGCTTATGAAAAATGGCAGCTGGGAAGCAATTTATGTGGAGCAGGGAAAAACGCAAATTGAAGTATTAGATACCGTAGTGGAGGCTGCGAAGCGATTTACAGACAACGGCTGTACCTCTATTCTGGATTTGGGCTGCGGCACAGGCCGGCATACGCTTTTTTTGGCTGATCAGGGCTTTCATATACATGCAAGCGATCTCTCACCTACAGGTGTGGAGCTAACCAGACAGCTTGTGGAACAATATGGAACCTATGATGTGGAATACAGTGTGCAGAATATGTACGCGATGACTTTGGAGGATCAGAGGTTTGACGGTGTGTTATGTATATGGGTTCAAGGGCACGGAGTCAGGGAAGACATCCGGCAAGGAATCCATGAGATACATCGTGTACTCAAGAAAGGCGGAACGGTAGTAACTGATTTTGTGACGACTGAAGATCCCACTTACGGGATTGGTGAGGAGATCGACAGCAATACATTTGTTGGGGGAAGACCCGGCGAGGAAGATATTCCGCATTATTACACTACGCGTGAAGAACTGGAGACCCTGTTTGCTGAGTTCAGCGAAGTTGAATTAGCGGACAAAGTATATGAGTTCACCGATATGCACGGTAATGACCATAAAATTGTTGCTATTCTGGTAACAGCAAAGAAATAGCGGAACCATAAAGACGCTGGCATTCTGCAGTGTCTTTATTTTTTCTGATAAATTGTTAGAAGCCGTTTTTTGCACTTTCATGTAGCGACACAATTTTGTGAAAAATATCACGTGATATTTTTCAAATTTTAATATATAATATAGTTATTAAAAAGAAATAGGGGGATTTAAAAATGAAATTTGTTAAAGTTTTGCTGGTTGCCGGTATTTCTGCTGCATTGTTGTCGGGTTGCGGTTCGAATAATAACAATGAAGGTAATGAAGCGGCTGCTACAGCTACAACTGCTCCTACAGCTGCTGCACAGACAGATGCAGTATCTACAGCATCCATTGTTAAAGAACAAGATCCATTCCTTAAAGCAGTAAGCGCAGAAGGTACCTGGATCGTAGCAATTCTTAATGACCTGACAATAGATCAAGATGTTGTTGTAGCCGGTGAATTCCATGATAAAGGCGCTGCCGAAAATGCAATTTACCGTAAGCTTGCCCTGTATGCCCAGGATGCTGACCACAATGTTACAGCAAGCTACACCCTTACTGCACCTAAAGTGACTGTACAAAGTGAAAACTTCAGAGTGCAAGGCGGAACGATCAAAGGTGACGTTTACGTAGAAGCTAACGGCTTCAACCTGTATAAAGACGCTACAATTGACGGAAACCTGTACTTTGCAAATGCAGATGTACAAGCATCCGCTGTTATGGAAGGTAAAGTGACTGGAGCAACTGAAGTTAAATAATAACTTCACGTTCCGTATGGTAGAATAAATAGAGCCTGCAGACTTAATCCCTGTACTAGGAGGTTGAGTTCGCAGGCTTTTTCTTGTTATTGTTGAAATATAGGGAAGGTAACTGCCAGACCTCAAGATAAGGAGGAACTATGTTGCGAATATGGATGTTTCTGCTCTCGTGTATGCTGTTATTTGGAATTGTGGGCTGTAGTGAACCTAAAGTGACAGAGGTGGATAAGGTGCGGCTGGAGTGTGTAGATTTATGCACCGTCGATCAGCAGTCAACTGTACCCTTCACAGAGACAACGTTTACCGGTGCAGATGAAATCAGAACCTTCGTTAATGCCATCGATAAGTCGGTCAAAATGAGCGGGGAATTGGATTACGGGACTTATTTTCTGATGCATGTGTCCTATAAAGATGACAGTCAGAAGACTTATGTCTTGAATATTTCTGATTCCGGTCAAAAGGGGATTAGAGGCCTGTTAGTCGATACTGAAGATAGCGGGCAGGGCTATGAGATCCCGGCATCGATTCATGAGGAGCTAAGAGAGCTGATATACCGGAAATAATGCTGAGAAAGGTTGACAGATGTGACAATTGTAGTGAGACGGGCCACAGTTGACGATGCCGAAGACCTGGCCAGGCTAAACTTTGAGTTTAACGGCGGGGAGCCGCGGCAAGGTCAGGATATAAAAGCAAGCTTAAGGAGCAATCAGGAATTGGTCGCTGTAGCTCTAATGCTGGATGAAGTTGTAGCATTTGGGTGCGCACAGAGCTACAGGTCTTTCTGTTATCCCGATCCATATGGGGAGATTACTGAAATGTATGTATCAGAAGCTGCCCGAAGGAAAGGGGCTGCGACAGCGCTGATAGCTTTTTTAGAACAGGAGCTATGCTGTCAAGGTGTCACCAGTGTTAAGATTCTAACCGGCAATACTAACAATCCGGCGCTGAATACATACCAAGCAAGTGGCTATATTACAAGTGCTGAAGTCATGTTACAGAAAAAAGTGAGAATATATTAATGAGGCGTTTCTACTTCAGATGCTCTAAATTGAAGATGGTATAATTCAGCATACAGCCCTTTGTTAAGGAGCAGACTGTCATGAGTCCCTTCTTCTACGATGACCCCCTTGTCCAGTACGATTATTCTGGAGGCGCTTTGTACGGTGGATAATCTGTGCGCGATTACCAGGGTGGTCCGGTTCTTCATTAGTAAATCCAGCGACTGCTGAATTAATTGTTCGGACTCATTGTCTAACGCCGAGGTAGCTTCATCCAATAAGAGCAATGGCGCATCCCGCAAAAAAGCTCTGGCAATGGCTAGCCGCTGCCGCTGCTCTCCGGATAAGGATGAACCATGTTCACCGATGAACGTGTTATATCCATCTGGCAATTTGGCAATGAATTCCTCTGCGCCTGCAAGACGTGCCGCTTCCCGTATTTCTTCTTCACTGGCAGCAGCATTGCTGAATGCGATATTGTCCCTGATTGTCCCGGAGAACAAGTAAGGGGATTGCGGCACATAAGTAATCATGCTGCGCATTTCGCTCAGCTGTTTATGCACGGATTTGCCATAGACTGAAATGGAGCCTGCATCCGGCTCATATAGGCCGCAGCATAACCGGACCAGGGTGGTTTTTCCCGAGCCGCTTGGGCCGACTAAAGCAACCGTTTCGCCATGCATAACCCGGATATTTATTTCTGTGAAGAGAGCAGCTTTGTTCTCTTGAATTGCTGAATAGCCGTATTTCAAATTTTGAATGGATAGTGCGGCAAAGTCCTCCGGATCAATGGCTTCAGGCAAAGGGTTCGGCATGCACTGCCAACTGTCTTCAGCCGGTGCATCAAGGACTGCGAAAACACGGTCTGCCGCGCCTAAGGCCTGCTGTACACCGCCCCAGGTCTGGGACATGTATACAAACGGCCACTGGACACGTCCCATGAGAATGATGAAGGCAAGCACTTCACCGGCCGTAGTTCCGCCTTTTAGCGCGGAATAGGCAATTAAACCGGCGCAAACCACCATTACGAAATTGTTAATAAAAGCCGCGCTGTTCCATAACAGGCTGGTTAGCAGTGCTCTCTGCAGCAGCAGCCGGTTCAGCTTCACCCGCTCAGCGGCATATTTGTCTGACAGCATCTGCTCCAGGGAAAATGCCCGGACAATCTTCATGCCCTGGAATATTTCCTGAAGAATCCCGCGCAGCTCCGACTCAGCGGTATAGATTTGAGTTGATAATCTGCGCAGATTACGGTCAAAAAAGCGGCTGGAGAGAAAGACTACAGGTCCTGAGCCAAGGGCGAGAAGTGCGAGCCAGACGTCCATCGCCGCCAGATAAAAGAAGGAAACGAAACATAAAAGCAGATTGTAATTCGAATCGTAAAGGATGCTGCTGACCATACTCATGGCGGCTTCCGCGTCCTTGGTGTTGCGTGAGGTTAAATCTCCTGAATGCATGGATTGCAGCAACCGGAACGGCAGCCGGTGGGTTTTATCGAACAGGCTGGCACGGAGATCCCAGGACATCCGGCTCTGCACCACAAATCGGTAATAATGCTGCAGCATCAGACAAACAATGATGAAGGCACAGACGATGGCACAGATGACTGTCAGCCGTGTGAGTGAATCCATATCTGAGCTGTTGATAGTATCAATGAATAATTGCTGAATGGCAGCGAGACCGATGTCCATGACCAGTTTGGCAGCAAGCAGGAGGGTGGCGGCAATCAGGCCAATCCGGTAGGGCTTAGCATATGTCATTAACCGGCGGAAGGCTACTCTCAGCGGTAAACCTGTATGTTCTGTGGCTTTCATTCTAAATCCCTCCGGTTAACACGGCGATGTTGTCTGTTCTATAGACAGCCTGCACCATGGTATAATATTTTGCTTCCAGCGCCATTAGCTCGAAATGTGTTCCTTCCTCCATAACAGAACCTGCCTCCATGAAATAAATACGGTCTGCATCGCGGATTGTAGACAGTCTATGGGCTATTACCACCGTTGTCCGGCCAGCCATTAACTTCTGCAGCGCCTGCTGTATTATCATCTCACTGTGGCTGTCAAGCGCTGCCGTAGGTTCATCCAGCAGGAGCAGCTTCGGTTCACGGATAAAAGCTCTGGCAATGGATAACCGCTGTCGTTCGCCGCCGGACAAGGTGATTCCCCGTTCGCCGATGGAAGTCTCATATTGCCGCGGGGTACTCATAATAAACTCATGGATTCCTGCATCCTGCGCAGCTTGAATGACTTCTTCAAATGTGGCCCCGGATTTGCCCCAGGCAATGTTATCGTACAGCGTACCTGAGAAGAGATAAGGCTCCTGGGAGACGTAAGCCAACTTTCTGCGCCAGACCTGTGGAGGTATACTTCCGAGCGGCACTGAACCGCAGTGAATGCTGCCATGATCAGGTTCGTATTCGGCTAACAGCAGGTGGAGCAGGGTGCTTTTGCCGCTTCCGCTTGGTCCAGCCAGTGCAGTTACTTTTCCGGGTTCAATGGCCAGATGCACATTCTGTAGCGCAGGAGTGCTGCCATAGCTGAAACTTACGTTGTTAAAAGAAATGATCTGTGTTTCGCTATCCGCTGGATAGAAGTTTTCCTGCTTATCATTGAAATGATTCTCCGCTTTGCCAGCCAGTTCTGTACTTTCGTTCTGCAGCTCAAGCACTTCAAACATCCGTTTACCTTGAGCAAGCGAAGATTGTAGTTCCGTCCAGAGATTCGACAGCTTAGATACAGGATTCGTGATTTGTTCGAAGCTAATCAGAAATGCTGCAACTGCCCCCACATCCAGCCGTCCCCCGATAACCAGATAACCTCCATAGGAGAGCACGAACAGAAGTCCGCCCAGGATAACGGTAAAGTTCATATTGTAGCCCACGGCTTCCAGACGGGTGACAGGGATATGCAGATTGATATATTGCTTGACCCGCGCCATAAATTGCTGCTGCAGTGATGGGGCGAGAGAGAAAACGCGGACAACCTCAGCCCCCTGCACGGAATCTTGAATAAAGCTCTGCTGGGCGGTTTCAATCTCCTGTCTTTTCTGATGCAGAGAACGTATCCGCGGAGTAAAGGGCAGCATCACAAGCGGCAGCAGCGCACAAATGAGCAGCAGACCCAGTGTAAGGGACAATTGAAGCGACAGCAGATAGGTAAGCATGAAAACAATCTGCAGCAGATTGCTGAACAGCTCTATAGTCTTCAGGTTGATGCCCTGCTGGGCAGCAGGTGCAGAATCATTAATCCGGCTGATGAGATCAGCGGAATGATAGCGGTCCATTTCCTTCATCTGTACGTTCAACAGCTTATCCAGCAAGGTTAGCTGAAGTCTGGAAGTGGATTTATATTCAAGTACTGCAGACAGATAGCTCTTCAGAAAATTACATACGACATCAACAAATACGATCGATAGGGCGAATATTGCCGCTGATGTAAGGCCCGACATATTCTGATCTGAAGCCGCATTGATAATCCGCCGTAAAGCTTCAGCGACGCCGACTGTTGTCAGCGAAATGACTGCAGCAATCAAGCATAAGACAATGTACCAGCCAATATACGGTTTGCCAAGCTTCAGTAAGCGGATAAAAGTGCCGGAAGCTGCTGATCTCTTCAATTGAGACCCTCCCTGATCCAATATACAATCCTCAATAATATGCTGAACTTAGTTCTCATCCAGCATCACTTTTGTCATCAAGGCCACTAACTCCTGTAACCGGTCACGATTAAGATGGTAATATAAACGGTGATCCTCACGCTTAATGGAAACGAGGTCCAGGAAGAACAGAAAGTTGGTATGATAATTAACGGCAGCGGGAGTAATGCCAAGGGCAGAAGCGATCTCCTGCCCGTAGTGGGGACGTTTCTTCAGCAGCAGCAGGATGTCCAGCCGGCGCTTATCCGAGAATGCTTTGAGGAATAGTTCGGTCCGCTCCCGGTCAGCGGCAGGCCCGAATACACGCTCGTTATGAATCCCGAAAATTACCCAACCCACGTATCCCGTTTCCTTCACGAAGTTGAGATAATGGTTACCTACCTGCGATATCAGACTGACGTGAAAGGTTGTAGGGATATATGTAAATAGCATCGGGTCGTTTTTGTGGATATCCCGGATGAACCGCTCGGGTTCAGCAAGAAACATAGCCTCATAATGCGCTGACCCCTCCTCAGACCTCTCTTTCAGTTTATCTTTCCAGTGGATAAATACATCGTTGTAGAATTGGCGTAGAAGCTGCATATACCGCAGCTTGCATTCTTCCGGATAGTCCAGACATTCCAGCAGCGGCGCCTGGGCGTGAATGACCTCTTTGTGCGGAACCGTATTGCGGACTAGCCTGGTCAGTTGGGAGAGATCCTGTTTGACAATTTCCCAATCCTCTCCATTCAGGAATTCATCCAATTTGTCTTGGTACACCCCATACACCATTTCTGCGATAATCTTTCCGGCTGGGATTAACTCCAGCTGTGTTATCCAGGCTTCAGCCGATTGCGGCTCAGGATGGGTACAGATAGATTCATAGAAACCAAAATCCAGTGCCTTATGGAAAAAGTTATAGTTGAAAAAAAACTGCAATTCCCGGTAGGTGTGAGGCGACACGCGTGTGCCTGCATCTTCATGAAATTGCACGGCTAGCGGGTCCATTTCAAGCTTGTAGTCTTCAGCCATGGCCTGAAGCTGTTCTTCACAGGCCAGCATGCCCATTGCAACAATAAATTCCAGAGCTTCGTTATAAGCGAAGCGGATATTTTTTAGCAGCAGTTCATGTAAGTTCTCTTTCATCACGACCTCCGTATTCCCTATTATGTGAATATTGAATATTCATTGATTACTCGGAACATTTAATCAATACTTAATGTTAAAATAACCCATATCCTAAAATTTGTAAAGTGATTTTTCTGCGTGTTTAATACTGCAGCTGCTAAGGCGAGCACTTGCGCGGCAGAAAGAGCATGAATAGATGTGTTAATCTTTTTTCGAGAATCGGGAAGATTAGAACTGTTGATGGAGTTGTGAAATCCTTACTATAGGAGGAGGGAACCGGATCTTTGGGATGGGGAGAGGATGTATGACCAATTTGGGACAAGCCTTGCCGTTCTATGTAAAGCTCTTGCCGGAGCTTGGGTTTGCCCGGACCTTACATAGTACGGCCTGACATATTATGCGGCACCGGCTGAATTAATATCATTCTTGTACAGCGATCTCCTTGCCAGGGGTCGTTTTTGGTTTGCGCTCAGAGATATAGGATCCGCTTAAGGTGAGCAGGGTGCCGATCAGGATGGCCCAAGTGAGCTTTTCATGCAGAAATAGCGCAGCGGCCGCTACAGTAATGACCGGAACAAGATAGATATACACGCTTGTTCTGACCGCCCCCAAAATGCCGACAGCACGGTTCCAAGTCACGAAGCATAACGCTGAAGCTCCCAACCCCAAGTACACAAGATTCATAAGATTGGCAGCATCGTATAATCTGCTCAGGCTGAACTGGAAATCCATCAGCGGTAAAGCAGGCAGCATTCCGAGCAGACCATAGAAAAACACTCTGCGGGTTACGCCGATAGTGTTATACTGCAGTGCACTGATTTTGCGCATCAATACTGAATATATTGCCCAGACGACAGGGGCCAGTAAGGCCAGCAGATCGCCGAGCGGATTCAGCTCTACACGGAAACTTCCGTTCAGGAAGATGCAGACAATCCCGCTCAGCGCAATCAGAAAGCCTGTGATGAATGAGGGGGTTAAACGTTCTTCCTGTAAGCAGAAGTGGACGATCACCGCGGTTAGAAACGGAGCAATCGACACAATTACACCGACGTTAGAGGCCAGCGTGTAGACAAGGGCAATATTCTCAATCAGAAAATACAAAGTAACTCCGCATAGCCCGGCGGCAATAAACAGAGCTTCCTCTTTGAAGGAATTCGTCCGGATCCGGTGCGGATGGAGCAGGGACAAGACCAAATATCCCAGAATAAACCGGAAGAACAGGATTTCAAGCGGAGTAAAGTCCGACAGCAATATTTTGGTCGAAATAAAGGTGGTTCCCCAGATCAGGATTGTAAGGAAGGCAAGCACATGTCCGGTGGCCGTAGTGCGTTCGTGATTCATGATGAGGCGACCTCCGAAGTTTTCTCTTCCGCCTGCTGTGTAAAGATCCGCAGATACTGCTTGGGAGTTAAGCCGATCAGCTTTTTGAAGAAATTAGTAAAATGGCTCTGGTCACTGAATCCGGTCTGCAGGGCGACTTCCATCGGCAAAACCCCGAGCTCCAGCAGCCGTTTAGCCTGGTTAATACGAATCGTCTCCAGATAACGGTATGGGGAAATGCCCTTTTGCTTAGTAAACAATCGCAGCAGATGATATTTGCTCAGACCTGTCAATTCCGTCAGCTGATTCAGCGTAATATTTTCAGTATAATGACCCTCTATGTAGTGGCAGATCATTTTAATTTCCGTCGTAAGCTCCTGGGCGGGAACAGATGCACCGGCGTCCGAATATTCCAGCAGCAGCTGCTCGAGCAGGAACAGGAACAATTCTTCTTTTTGGAAATCCGTCTGTTCGTCCAGAAGCATCTGGTGCAGATCATGCAGCGGCGAAGCAAGCTCACTCTGGAATAATACGGCCTGTGTGAACCGCGGCAGATAGTGCTTGCCCGTAATTTCCTGTACATAATGGCCCATGACCTCCGGCTGGATATTAATGCAGCGGTAGTCCAGGGTTCTTCCATCCACCTGTTCACAGGAGTGGGGGTCCTCCGGGTTGAAGATGATAACATCTCCGCTGTTCAGGATATATTCCTCATTGCCGCATAGCAGATATCTTTTACCTTGTTCAATATACCCGATAACATAATAGTCGTGAAAATGATTGGGGAATTTCTGCATAATTCCTTCGAAACGGTATGCCTCCAGCGTAAGCTCTGTATCAAAAACGACTGTCCGGACTTCACGAGCCAACTATGTTCACCTTCTTTTCTGATAATGTACAGCTATTATAATACGAAAATTATGGATGATCTTGAATGATATTGCGCTGAAGGAGAGTGGGTATCGTCCGTTTTTTACCAGTTTATAGTATAATGATTGGAGTTATCAGGAGCGTATTTTTTGACAGGAGGTATTATGGATAATAGAACAGTATACAAAGCCAGAAGACCCTGGGAAATCTCGCTGTTGCTGGCATTTAGTTTGAATATGGGGTTATGGTGCTATTTTATGATTAATTTCGGCTGGGTTTTATACTTAGTTGTTGCAGTCATTGCAGTATTTCTGGTTATTGAAGGGATTTTGATTTACCGGACAATTACAGCCAGAACGCCTTTCGAAATTGTCATGATGCCAGAGAGTATTACAGTTAAGGACCGGATCATTGAAGCCAGTGACATCAAGACTGTATTTGTGAAAGGTTATTTTGTTCCTGTCATCGGTATAAGACCTAAGGGAAATGTACTTGTGCCTTATAAGAACTGTTTCCGTTTTGAAAATGATAATTACATAAAAGACCTGACGGAATGGGCGGAGCAGAGGAAAATCAAAGTATCCCATAAGCGGTTTATGCGCTGGCTTTAAAAATAGATTCATAATCAGTATTATTATTCATGCATTGAGATTCGAAACGGGGTGCCCTCTTTTGTTCAAAATCATGTTAGTCGAAGACGATGTTACCCTATTTAACGAGATTAGGGAACGCTTGTCCCAATGGTCCTATGAGGTATACGGCATTTCGGATTTCTCCAAAGTGCTGCAGGAGTTCACGGCGGTTAAGCCGGAGCTTGTCATCATTGACATCCAGCTGCCGCTTTATGACGGGTTCCATTGGTGCCGGATGATCCGGGCGCACTCCAATGTGCCGATTATCTTTCTCTCCTCCCGCGATCACCCGAGCGATATGGTTATGTCCATGCAGCTTGGCGCGGACGATTTCATGCAGAAGCCGTTCCATTTCGAGGTACTGATCGCCAAAATTCAGGCTACCCTGCGCCGGGTGTATAACTACAGCAGTGAACGGACGGAGCTGAAGACATGGCGGGGGGCGACGATTGAATATGTAAAGAACACAGTTACAAACAGCCTAGGTGCCGCTCTGCTCACCAAAAATGAAATGTTTATTCTAAAAATACTGGTGGAGCGCAAGGATCAGATTGTCGACCGTGAGGAGCTGATTAAAAACCTCTGGGATAATGAGCATTTCGTGAGTGATAATACGCTGACTGTGAATGTGAACCGGCTGCGCAAAAAGCTGGAGCCGCTGGAGCTGGACACCTTTATTGAAACCAAGGTCGGACAGGGCTATATGGCGACCGAAGAGGCGGCGTTATGATCACCAAATACATAAAAGAGAAGCGGAGCTGGCTCTGTCTGCTTGCCGGGATTCAAGTGATGATCCTGTTTGTTGCTTTTGTGGATGCTTCCATACCCTTTCTGCCGCTTCTCTATATTGTTCTGCTGAATGTGCTGGTTTGTACGGCGTTTGTGTTCATCCGGTTTCAAAAGGAGACCCGGTTCTACAGGGCCGTTAAAGCCTGGGACCAGGTGTATGATCTTGAGGCGTTTGACGAAGCGGACAGTCCGTTTGAACAGATTGTGCAGGAGGCAGTAACCTCCCAGACTGAACGCTACCGCCGGGAATCCGCTGTGAGCTTCCGGCTGCTGGAGCAGGAGAAGGATGACCTCCTGTCATGGATCCATGAGGTGAAGACACCGCTCACTGCGATGCAACTGATGATTGAACGCCTTCCGGATGAAACGCTGCGGAGCCAGATCATGTACGAATGGCTGCGGATTCATCATCTGCTTGACCAGCAGCTTCATCAGAAGCGTATCCCGTTTATGCGCAATGATCTTTTTATCGAGGACACCGGACTTGAACCGATCCTTAATCAAGAGATCCGGGCGCTGAAGTCCTGGTGCATCCCCAAAGGAATCGGGTTCGATGTGTCGCTAGAGGCGGAAACGGTGCTGACTGACGGAAAGTGGCTCGGGTTCATGCTCCGGCAATTGCTGACGAACGCCGTGAAATACAGTGAAGCTTCGGATATTGCTGTCAGGAGCTGGGAAACGGAGGGACATGTTGTACTGGTCATTGAAGATCAGGGGAGAGGGATCGATCCCAAGGATCTGCCGCGGATTTTTGACAAGGGCTTCACCTCCACACTGGGCAGGCAGGAAGGGGCGGCTACCGGCATGGGCCTGTATTTGACGAAGCAGGTCGCGGAGCCGCTGTTGATTGACATCCGGGCGGAGTCGGCACCCGGGAAAGGCACTACATTTACATTGACCTTTCCAAGGGAGAATGATTTTGTGAGGCTTGCCGGCCAGTGACTGCGGGCATTATCTTCGAAGTCCGGTTTCACGGATATCATTCAGCTCATTAGCCGACATTAACCCGGAGCTGTACAGATTCAGGTACTCTTCGGAAACACTCTGATTAAAGATCAGCATATCGTCAGTATTGATGGTTACGGGGACTCCGGCATCATACAGGACCCGGATGGGATGGGTGGAGTAATTTTCTGTCCGGCCGAGCATCACATTGCTGGTCGGGCACACATTTAAGGTAATGTTATGCCCGGCAAGCCAGTTCATTACTTGGGGAGACTGCGCTGCGGCGATCCCATGATGAACCTCCTGGAGCTCCAGCTCTTCGGCTGCTTCCATTACATCATCGGCTGTACCGAATTCACCGGAATGAGCTTTTAAAATGAGCCCGGCTTCCTTGGCCCGACGATAGAGAGAGCGGAAGTTTCTAATCGGCTGGGCCAGCTCAAGACCGCAGATATCAACGGACTTGAACCAGTGATAAGACAGGATTTCATCCAGCCTGTCTAATGCTTCGTCAACATTGCCGCTGCTGTCAAATGCCAGCTCCGGCAGGAATTGTGTGTGCGGCGCGTAATGATGACTCAAGCCGTCCATTGTATGTATGAATGCCTCCATACCTCCGAGGGCATTAATTTCATCGATCCCGTAGCTCAGGGCCAAGCGTTCAACCCCGTCATCAGCGGCCTGGACGAAGGAAGCTTCGATCCGTTTCAGATAGCCTTGGATACCGGGGCAAAGGCTTTTTACATGAATGACGAACCACTGCTGCATCTCACCCAAGGATCCGAATTTGGAGGAAGGCGGCAGAATGGTGGTATTCGCCCACTCTCCGATATACTTGATATTACCTCCGCGCCCGGCATGGTTATGTAAGTCGCTTTTGGGGATTCTGCGCAGCTCATCGAGTGATTGATTATTTAGAGCATCCGTGAATTGATGTATCATTATAACCTCCTAATAGTTAGAATGACTAACAGGTAAAATATGGATTTAGTAACTTGAATATAGCACACCAGCTATATTAGTGGAACTTGACCTTACCTGAATGGGCAGAAGTGACGGAGGGGAGGTTTGGAACTGTAGGAGCGTTAGCGATCGCCTGAAAGCTTTTCGCAGAAAAGCTCGCTACGGAAGCATAAGCAGGTCACAGATTTCAACCGTATGGTGGTTCAGATCAAGGAATCTGTGAACAACAGCGGCCGGAAGTCCAAACATTCGACGTAGTTACGGCTTAAGCCCATCTCTGCCCCTCCCCTGATAACGGGCATGTGACAATAATGTCACATGCCTGTTCATATTGTTCGGCGAATCGCAGGAAAAGAAAGCTGATCCCGCTTAAGATGAAATTACAGAAAAGGAGTGGGTAAAACATGGTCATTTTACAAGCCAATAAAATCTACAAAACCTACGGGAATAAATTTAACAAGCAGGAAGTGCTTAAGGGAATTGATCTGCAGGTGAATAAAGGCGAGTTCGTCGGCATTATGGGAGCTTCCGGGTCAGGCAAGACAACCCTGCTGAATGTTCTATCCTCTATCGACCGGGTCAGCCAGGGGACGATTGAGATCGAAGGCAAGGAATTTACGGGGATGAAGGAAAAGCAGCTGGCGGAGTTCCGCAAGCATCATCTCGGATTTATTTTTCAGGAATATAATCTGCTGGATACCCTGACGGTCAAAGAAAATGTGCTGCTGCCGCTCTCGATTACCGGCATCTCCAAGAAGGAAGCCCATGGGAAGTTTGAGCAGGTGGCCGGGGAGCTGGGGATTTCCGAGCTTCAGAACAAATATCCGGCGGAAATATCCGGGGGGCAGAAGCAGCGGACCTCGGCAGCGCGGGCGTTCGTACATGAACCGAGCATTATTTTTGCAGATGAGCCTACGGGAGCGCTGGATTCCAAATCCGCTTCGGACCTGCTGAATAAACTTGCCGACATGAACAATAAACGACAGGCGACGATCGTCATGGTCACCCATGATCCTGTAGCCGCCAGCTATTGCAGCCGGGTGGTCTTTATCCGCGATGGACAGATTTACACACAGCTTAACAAAGGTGACGAGTCCCGCCAGTCCTTCTTCAACGATATCATCAAAACCCAAGGCGTATTGGGCGGTGTCCAGCAATGAGCCTGAACTATATCATTTTCCGCAATCTGAAAAAGAACATTAAGAACTATTACCTGTATGTCTTTGCCCTGATATTTAGTGTGGCGCTCTACTTCTCCTTTGTTACGCTGCAATTCGACCCTGCGATGGATGAAGTTGCCGGATCAGTCAAAGGGGGAGCGGCCATCGGCACCTCTTCAGTGTTGCTGGTGGCGATTGTCGCTATCTTCCTGCTGTATGCGAATACAATTTTTATCAAGCGGCGCAGCCGGGAGATCGGACTGTTCCAGCTGATTGGACTGACTAAAGGGAAGATCTTCAGATTACTGAGCGCCGAGAACCTGATGCTGTATTTCGGGTCGATGATTCTCGGTATTGTGGCCGGATTTGCGGTGTCGCGCTTAATTCTGATGATTCTGTTTAAAATCCTGGAGATCGACGCAATGGCTAAGCTGCGGTTCTCACCTGATGCACTGATGCGGACGATTGTTGTCTTTGCTGCGATCTACATGCTGATTATGCTAATGAATTATCTGTTCATCAAAGGGCAGAGCATTCTATCCTTGTTCAAAGTAAGTGCAACGACACAGACGCGCATCCGCAAAATGCCGCTATGGGAAATCGTCCTCGGGCTCCTGGGCATTACCTTTATTGCAGCGGGGTATTATATTTCGACTCAGCTCTTCAGCGGTAAATTTAAGGAAATGACCGAACTCATGACTGCGATGATACTGATCCTTGCCCTGGTTATTATCGGAACTTATCTGTTCTACAAGGGTTCGGTCAGTTTTCTGTTCAATGCCATCCGCAAGAGCAAAAAAGGTTATCTCTCAATCAATGAGGTGCTGTCGCTCTCCTCGATCATGTTCCGGATGAAATCGAATGCGCTGCTGCTGACTATTATAACTACAGTATCGGCGCTGGCCATCGGTCTGCTGTCCCTGAGCTATATCTCGTATTATTCGGCGGAAGCATCGGCTAAAGAGAGTTCACCGCATGACTTCGGTTTTGCCCGGGCAGCAGTGAAGGAGAAGTTTGTACAGGCCCTGGATGCGCAGCATATAGAATACAAAGAGATAGACATGCAGCCGGTCCAGATGAATGTCGATGCTTCGAAGATTATGGAAAATTCGGCGTTTACAGCTCCGGGGGACAGTATTCTTACGACTTCTGTTGTCAGTGACAGTGATGTCGAGGATGTAGATGTGAAGCCGGGTGAAACGCAGATCGTGGGCTACGGCGGTGCGCTGGAAAAATTCATGTCACTCAGTGAAACTGGAGAGGTGGAGTTTCAGACGGTCGACGGCCCGGTCAAGCAGCAGCTTAACGGAGTTTATCCGACACCGGTTCTGCCCTACTATTATGGCGGAGGCGGCGGGATTTTTGTAGTGGATGAATCCGTATTTAAGGAACTGGTTCAAGCGCTGGACCCTAAACTGCAGAAAAAGCAGGAGGTGGCGGATTATTACGGCATTGAGCTGACCGACCGCTCACAGATCGATACAGCGAATGAAATCTATATGGACCAGAAACCGCAGTCACCAAGCTTCTCCCAGTATGAATACGAGCTGAACCAGCGGTCCAACATGGGAATGATGATGTTCATTGTCGGATTTCTCGGTCTGACCTTCCTGATCACCTCCGGCTGTATTCTGTACTTCAAGCAGATGGACGAAGGCGAAGAGGAAAAAGGAGGGTATACCATTCTGCGCAAGCTGGGCTTCACCCAGAGTGATCTACTGCATGGAATCCAGTATAAGCAGCTGTTCAACTTTGGTATTCCGCTGGTCATCGGGCTGTGCCACAGTTATTTCGCGGTCAAATCGGGGTGGTTCTTCTTCGGAACCGAGATGCTCACACCAATGATTCTGGTAATGCTGCTGTATACGGTGCTGTATTCGATTTTCGGATTCTTATCCGTACTCTATTACAAGCGGGTAATCCGGGAGTCATTGTAAATAATTCAAGTAAATTGAGGGCAGTTCAGAACGCTTACGGCGCTTTTGGACTGTCTTTTCTATATAACAGGGGAGGCAAATATCATAGACATATTTCCAGTAATTACATATCTTTACGAAGACAAACATACAGAATTTGGAGGATAAGAGATGTCGATCTATTTGGTTAGACACGGCAGGGATGATGAAGATTACCGGGGAGGCTGGAGTCAGCGGGGATTGAATGCGGAAGGGTACAGGCAGTCGGAACGGCTTGGGAACTATTTTGCGGGCGGGGAGAGTCCGAATGAATTTTTTACTCGGATTAAGGATGTTTTCGAAAAATTATGCCGGGAGCAGGAAGAGCAGCTTCATAGTGAAAATGTATTAGTTGTAACCCATGGCGGTGTAATCAATCTGATTTATCATTTGGTGCGGGGCCTGGAGTGGACTAATCTGTCCAAAGCGTTCCCGTCATCGTACACCAGCGTATATAAAATTGAGCACAGCAGTAGTAAATGGGGGATCCAATTAGCGTATCAAGAAAGCAATACATAGGAGGAACACAGGCATGATTGAGGAAATGATCCAGATCGGCTCTATTGGGATAAACGTAAGATATTCGTTAGATGAGAATAAGGAAGTCGTAGTATTTCTTCATTTTAGCGGCGGTAATTTGCATATGTGGAATGGGATTATCCCGCAATTTGCAGACAAGTACAGCATCATTGCACCTGATTTTCGCGGACACGGCAAATCGGATAAGCCGGAGACCGGTTATCATATTGGGGATATGGCTCATGATTTATGGTTATTACTGAAGCAGCTGCAGGTTGAGCATTGTCATATCGTAGGAAGCTCGATGGGTGCTGAGATTGGTCTCAGTCTGGCTGCGGCACATCCGGAACTTGTGCAGTCGCTGATCTGCGAGGGTGCTATCTATAATGAATTTGGTGAACACGGGTTATTTAAAGGAACTGCAGAAGAGGTTGACCAGAAAAAAACGGTGATGCTGGCCGGGTTGTCGAATAGGCAGGAACGCGTATTTACAAGCATAGAGGAGTACGTCGGCGGAGAGCGTGCAGAACTGACAGAGCAAGGGTATTGGAATGAACATTTCCAGGTTTTCTTCGAAAATAATCTGCAGCAGCTGGAAGACGGGAGTTATACCTGCTGCTATTTGAACCGTGTGCGAACCGAATATGTTCAAAAGTACTGGGACGTGAAGTTCGAAGACTATTACCTGAAAGTAAAATGCCCTGTGCTGTTTCTTCCCAGTAAAGAAGAGTGGGCGAATGAGCAAATACGAAACAGTCTCTATTATTTTGCCGGTCTGCTTGAGCGGTATGAGATTGAACCTATACCAAACTCTGTGCATGCCTATGTTTGGCTGCTGCAGCCGGATGAAGCGGGTCAAGCGGCCTTGGAATTTATCAGCAAATATAACAGGTAATACACAGCTCCCCTTCAACGGTTATTTGGCAAGCCTTGGTCTGATCAGTTTTTATTCGGCCAGGCAGCTTGGCAGGTTTGCTCTTCAGGATAAAGGGACTGTTACCGGGGGCGGAACAGCAACCGGACAGAATCCGGGGCTGGACTGACATAATTGCTGGGTGAATTCCGGGTCAAGCTTGGCGAGCTCTGTAAAATAGCTGCTGATGATGTGATTAAGGCCGATTGCGCCATTCTGGAAGTCAAGCGTGTTGAGCGCCGGAACATGACTGTAGTAGAATCTTTTTTCCCGTTTGGGCAGCTTATAGATCGTCGGGGGAGCATAGGTTACGGCGTCAAAGGTATTGGCGATACGGTAGCTGCTGCGTACATGCGTTGCGAATGCTTTTTTGAAGGCCGGATCACCGACACGGGGTGAACCATAGGTGTACAGCATCGGTGAAGTGAAGCCAGTATTGGCTGCGACATCGACTGCACAAAGGGTAGCAAGTGCTGCGCCAAGACTGTGGCCGGTGATGATTAAGGATTTGCCGGGTGGCAAGCCGGCGAGCACTGAGATGATCTCACTCCTGGCTGAAGAATAGATATCGGTGAACCCGCGGTGGGTCAGGCAGTCTTCCTTGATATATTTGAACCTCTTTTGTGAAGCGATAATATCTGAAATCCAGTTGGTGGTCGAGCTGGTTCCCCGAAAGGCAATAATAATTTCCTCTGGTGATTCCAGGATGAAGCCGAACCTTTCCCAGATGTTTCCTACGGACTTGGCCATAATTGTATATTTCAGCGAATAATTAAACGGCACCACGAATGAACCGTCGGGATTATTGAATTGCACATAGGTCTGACTGCATACAGCTGCCAGAAAAGTCGCCCATTGCTCAAAAAGTTTGTTGTTGCCCACCTGCATCCCGCCCTTCTATCTTCCAACTATGTATGAAGGAATAGGCGGATAGGTGCGTGTACTCCCAGTTTAACCGGAAATTAAAAGGAGGTCTGTCAGTGAAATCAGTAGCCTTCGATCTTGGTGATACGCTGATTTATTATGAGGACGTGCCGCTCAGCTGGAAGAATCTGTACCGGAAAGCGCTGATTGAGATTATGGAAGCTATACATATCCCATGCACTGAGGAACGCATTCATAAGGCTGAGCATGTGCTGTCCTTGTACAACACAAGAATAAATCCCAGGGATTATGAAATAAAAGACACTGAGATTTTTAATGCGGTGCTTGCCAATTGGGGAGCAGACAGCCGGTATGCGGGTCAGGCCATCCATGTATTTTTTAGCTTTTTTCAACAGCGGTCCAAGGTTTACGAGGATACGGTGAGTATGCTAAAGGAATTAAAACGTAAAAATATTCGCATAGGAATCTTAACGGATGTACCTTATGGCATGAGTAAACCTTATGTGCAGCGGGATATCGGACCTATCCGGGAATATATCGATGTACTCCTGAGCTCTGTGGATGTCGGTTATAGAAAGCCACGGACTGAAGGATTCGCACAATTAGCAAGAGAACTGGGGACGGCGGTTGATCAAATGATCTATGTCGGCAATGAACAGAAAGATATTACCGGAGCCAATCAGTCTGGTGCTGTATCCGTGTTAATCAATCGCGAACAACAAGCTGTAGACTGGGGTCAGCGGATCACAATTCTTTCCCTCTCCGAAGTATTAAATTATATATAAGCCTGCAAGCAGCCTGCAATGGCCAGCGGCAGGCTTTTTCGGCTATGCTTCAACTCTGATCACGATTCTTTCGGCAGGGGGATTTTCCAATACTTGCTGCCGTCTGAGGTTCTGCCCAGAAGGCGGTTGTCAACCAGTTCTCTTCGTAAAAAGCAGTGATCATTAAAGGTGTGATTGTCTCTGATAATCTCATTGATCTTTGCCTCGGTATACTCCACACCTTCTGCAAAATTTGTACTCAAATACTCTACGACGATTCTTTGATTGGCACGTTTGGCGGGCCAGCTGCGCAGCTTGCGGTCACGGTCCAAAAAATTATCCAATTTACTCTTCATTTTTGTGATCCTCCATTTTACCGACTATTAATTTTATTATGATCTAATTATACATATATCTAATTAGAAAACAAATGTATTTTTCTTGGCGTAGTTTAAAATTAAAATATTTATAGGCTCCATGAATGTTTAGCTGCACTATACACGTTCATATGGGATAATTATCCTAAGTAGAACAAGCAATGGAGGATGAAGGGAATGCGGATAGCCAATAAAACAATGGTTGTAACCGTTACTTTACTGTTAAGCCTGACCGGGTGCTCTAATTTCGGAGTAAAGGGAGACGTTCAGGCGGATCATCAGGAAGCTAGCTCAATGGTTGCTGCCGTTCAGGAGTATGACTTATCTTCACTGGTATTGGAGCTGCCTGCTGACTGGGAGCTGGATACAGGGGATCAAATGAATTATTTGCTGAAAAATGACCGGGGTGAAAGCGTAGGGCGAATCTCTTCAAGTCCATATGTGGCCGATTTTGAATTTAAGCATGCACTGCCGAATCACAGCTCGGTCATAAACGATGAAACGATAACCCTGCCTGCGGGAGTTTGCAGATTAATTACCCTGGATGCGGATAACGGGCCAGCAGCATCCGGCGCGACCGGAACCCATAATACATACTACGGGATTGTAACCATCAAGGATAAAGTGATATATATTCTGGAGTTTACGAATCTGGATAAAGATCCGCAGAGCAAACAGCAGTTCATTGATCTCCTGAACAAGATTTCGTTGAAGGAACCGGTCAGCCGGCAATGACAATTCCGTCAATACGGTGCACCAAATGTCGGAGCCTGGCGGCGTGATTTTGTTAATCTGGACTTGAGGAAAGGAGGAAGGTGCATGAATCCGCTGGAGGATATGAATAAGGCGCTCGCCTATATTGAGGAGCAGCTATCGGGTGAAATTGAATATAAGGAAGCAGCAAGGCGGGCGATGTGCTCGGAGTATCATTTTAAGCGGATGTTTTCTTTTCTGGCCGGAATCCCGCTGTCTGAATATGTGCGCCGCAGACGTTTGACGCTGGCAGCCTTTGAACTGCAGCATAGTTCCTTTCGGATTGTCGATATCGCTGTCAATTACGGTTACAGTTCACCCGATGCTTTTACAAAGGCTTTTCAGCTGTTTCATGGAGTAACACCTTCTGAAGCGAGAGTGAACGGTCAGCAGCTCAAGGCCTTTCCTCGGATGACATTTCAATTAACAGTCCAGGGAGGAAATGAAATGAATTACCGTATGGAAGAGAAGGAAGCATTCCGCATTGTAGGTCTTCATAAAAGAGTGCCGATTATTTTCGAGGGAGTGAATCCGGAAATCGCGGCGATGTGGGGAAGTTTGAATATGGAGATGATCAGCCAGCTTAAAGCTCTCTCCAACATAGAACCCCAAGGAATGATCAGTGCTTCTGTGAATTTCGCGGAGGGCCGGATGGAGGAAAAGGGGGAATTGGATCATTATATCGGCGTGGCTACGACACTGGATTGTCCGGAGCCCTTCTCGCAGCTTGAGGTGCTTGCCGCAACTTGGGCTGTATTTGAAGCCGTGGGTCCTTTTCCAGATACACTGCAAAATGTTTGGGGAAGAATCTACTCTGAATGGTTCCCTTCGTCCCCTTATGAGCTGGTGGAAGGGCCGGAGATTTTGTGGAATGAAAGTAAAGATACATCTTCACCCGCATACAGAAGCGAGATTTGGATCCCTGTAGTGAAAAAAAACTGAGCAGCACAAATAGAAGCTCCCGGATGATCCGTTGATCCCGGGAGCTTCTGCTGGTTAACGTTAAGAATATCGTTTAGTTGAGCTGTAACATATATTCGTACGCGGTGACGCCGAACATGCTTTTAAAATGCCTGTTGAGATGGGTTAGATCGAAAAACCCGCATTCCGCTACAGCCGCATATATATCTTTGGTGTGTTCGATGGAGCGCTTAGCGTATTCCACTTTGCAATTCAGAAAAAATTGATAAGGCGAAATGCCGGCATGCTGCTTGAACCCGCGGATAAACTGGAACTTGGATATGCCGAATTCGTTGCTGAGATCCTCCAGCTTCAGCACCTGGTTAAGGTTGCCCATCATCATCTCTTTAGCCCGTTCGACAAACCGGTTGTCCGTTCTATGAGCTGTGTCGGCTGACGTATGGGCTAGACGCTCAACAAGAGAGAGCAGCAGTTCATTGCATAAGGACTCCTCTTGGCCGGTTTGGACGGCTTCCGCGAGGGAGCAGATGCAGCGCGCTAACCACCGGTCATATACAATAGGGGTATTGAACCGGAGCTCCTTACTTCCGAGTATCTCTGACACTAATTCGGGTCTAAGATAGAGCATGACATAATCAATACCGTCCCGGTCATAAGAGCTGCCGTCATGATACTGCTCACGGTTGAAAAGCATAACGCCATTCCGGTACGAGGACTGAAAGCTGCCGTTCAGATTGTACTGCTGGATGCCGCGCAGAGTCACACCTACAGCATATTCTTCGTGGCAGTGCTTTTTGTAGGTAAAGTCGCTCATGCTAGCGGACAGCGCCAGGATATCCTCTGATTTTTTATAAATAAACTGCTCCACTGTTGAACCTCCATTCTCTATAGCAGTCCCGACACCATTACGGCCGAATAGACCAGAAACAGCGCCATAATCGTATTCGCCGCCCGCTGATGATTCAGCAGAAACGTTCTAAACACAGATCCGAATACAAGCCAGGCCATAAAAGCAAAAAAACCGATAACCGTAATGATAATAACGAACAGCGTCAAAGTGAACGCCGAACTGTAATAAGGCAGTACATAACTCGGGATCACGGTTAAGGTAAACAGGATGACCTTGGGATTGATAAACTGCATCAGTATTCCGGAAGCAAAGCTGGACGGATGCTGCTCCCGGGTATCCGCCGAACCCATCCGGTAGATTTGATACGCAAGATAGAGCATGTACAGACAACCGACGATCTGCATGATGCTGAGTATATTAGGCAGAATGCCAGCAAGCATCCGGTTCAGCATGGCGGATACGCCAAGCAGCAGGCCGAAGGCCATCGTTGCACCGAGCACATAGTTCATCGCCTGCCTCATGCTGTAATGCTGGACGGATGAAAGAATGACGATATTAGTGGGCCCGGGGGTAAAAGTAACAATAACACAGTAGACAAGAAAAGCGGTTAGATTCATACTGACCTCCTGTTATATAGTCAACAAGAATCGTACACCTTACCGCCTGAAGGCTTATAGTATATTATTGCAGAATTTCTAGTCTTCAGATCAAGAGTGGACTAGGCACCATTTGATTCAGCTCAAGCAGCTTCCATAGCTGCTCGGTAATATCTTCAGCTGAATAAGGCATCGAGTGCGTGAACCACCATTCTATGACTCCGACTGTCGCGGAAGCCAGAAATTGAATCTGGACTTCCTGATCTACACGGGTAGGGCAATGATTCTCAACTAAGTGCTGCTTAATGCCCAGACAGATCATTTCGCACAGCCGGTTTCGCAGCGCCGGGACGCCTTTACTTGATAGCAAGGTGGTATAGAAGACGGTGTGCTTCTCCAGCATGGCAAATACACGCAGAAGGGAGGATTTTGAAGGATAAGATGGTTCATCGGACTCTTCCAGCGGCATGCAGCTCTCAATCAATTGATCCAGATGAGTCTCAATACATACCTCCAGCAGGTTGTATTTATCAGTGTAATGGGCGTAGACTGTTCCCCGGTTGACATCTGCACGATCCGCGATTTCGTTGATCGTAATTTTCTCGAATTCCTTCTCCGTCATCAGGCTGATCAAGGCCTCCATGATCGCTTCCTGACTTTTTTTGATTCGTCTGTCCATGCGTAAGGCTCCCCTTTGCATATTCATTCAAGCTTATCCAACAATTTGCCGGATTCTGTCGGGTAACCGACATAAGCGCTGATATTAACGATTGTACACATTGATAACCTGAATTATATTGGACAAATGATTGAAAAACAACATTTGTTCGAAAAAGAGGGGAAACGATGAAAACTTTAGTATACGGTGCGGGAGTGCTGGGAAGCTATTTGGCGCATGTACTGGTTCAAGGTGGAAATGATGTCACTGTCCTTGCCAGAGGTGTACGGGCTGAAGAACTGGAGCGGGACGGATTAGTTATACGCCATTACTTTCAGCGGAAGACGACAACCGATAAAGTGAAGGTGATCAGCACACTTTTGCCGGAGGAAAGCTACGATCTTATATTTGTAGTGATGAAATTTAATGATTTTCCGGCGGTTCTGCCGGTGCTTGCCGAGAATGCCAGCAGCAATATTGTACTGGTGGGCAATAATCCGGAGGCTCATTCCATGCAGAAGTACTTGGATGAGCATAGCCGGAGGAAGAAGAACATTGCTTTCGGTTTCCAGCTCAGCGGAGGGCGGAGAGAGAAAGACCGGATGATCTGCATCCGCGGGGGAGGGCAGATGGTGCTCGGGGCGCTTGACGGACAGATTCCTTATCAGGACATTCTGCAGAAGACATTTGAGCATGCGAAATATAAGCTGACGATTCTTGAAGATATCGATGCCTGGCTGAAAAGCCATATCATCCCTATTGTACCGCTGAACTTCGCTACAGTTGGCGCCGGGGACGATTTCAAAAAGCTTGCGAAGAACAAGCAGACCCTGATGCAGATCGTGGTTGCGATGGATGAAGGGTTTAGAGTACTCGAGACTTTGGGCTACACGGTAACCCCGGCAAGTCTGGTAAAATGGATCCGGAAATACCCCCGGCTGGTCCATCTGTTCCTGAAGCTGTATCACCGTTTGCCGGTTGCCAAAATGATCGATGGATCGGTTCACGAGGTTGTTGCGCTGAATGATGTATTTAACAGATGGAAGCAGCAGGCACAGGTGTCCGCGCCTAATTGGGATAGGCTTGTTATCCATAAAGACGCAGAATAGGCCGGCAGAACGCAAAACCCCGCGATTTTCTCGATCATTTTGTGTACACTAACCCTAAGCAGAAGCTTAATCTGGTTTTGAGGTGTCGGAGAACATGCATACAAAGCTTACTATAAGCAGGCTAACGCCTGAGGATAAAGAGGCGGCAGCCCGGATATTTGAAATTTCAATTACAGATGCCTTTGAACAAGAGGGACTTGGCGGTTTGCGCGAGGATATTCAACTTGAAATTGAGGGGAAAAGCAAGCTTGTGCTAAGCTCGCTCTCGGGGGACAACCCGGATACCTTTTTTATGCTTGCCAAGCTGGACGGCACAGCAGCCGGAACTATTTCCTTCGGTCCCTGCGGAGAGGATATCCGGGTATGTACAGGCGGTGAGCTGAATGAAACAGGTGAGCTGGGCAGTTTATACGTATTGCCGCAGTTTCAGGGCCAGGGTGTAGGCTCAGCGCTCATTAAGAGCATTGCTGCGTGGCTTGAAGGGCAGGGGATTCAACAGTTCTGCCTGGACAGCGGCTACAAGCGCGCGCAGCAGCGATGGCTCAGAAAGTTCGGGGTGCCGTATAAGACGGTTCAGGACTACTGGGGCCTTGGTAATGATCATATGATATGGTTATGCAAGGTGAAGGATTTTACTGGAACTGCCGAATAGCATTCAACGGTATTCTAACTGAAGATTGTCACTGTCAAAGTACACAAGATCTCCTTGTTCATAATGCCATACCGCCTTTAGGTGAGTGGGCTGCCGGACGCCGCGGATCATTCTGTAGGTATCCATGTAGGCGGTCCATTTCACTTTTTGTTTTGAACCGTCCATCCCGATGGCCGTGCGGTCTTCCGTCGAGAAAGAGCTGCATTCCCCGTTCTCACGAAAACTGAATATTCCGCTGGCTGTAATGCCATAACGGGAGATAATAGCTTCCGCATGCAGATCGTCTATCTTCTTCCAGGTAATGTAGCTTTGCAGTGCAGCGCTTGGCAACAGCATAACCTCTGACAGAAAGGTGACCAGACTCGCCTGATCCAATTCCCCGCCACGCTGGTTAAACAGAGTAAACGTCTTGCCGAGAACGGCCTTCATGCCGCCTTCACCCCCTCCATAGGAATCGAGTCCCTGAAAAGGGACGCCATACATCGAAGTGTTAATAAAGGCAATTCTGGCGGGCTGCTCTATGAAGTTGTACTGGGTATAGTCTATGGTGATAGCCGGTTTGCTGGGGCTCAGGATGAAATCAACCTTACGGAAGACGGCTTTCATCGAGGACATCTGGGGCATTCCGGTAAATCCGGCGGTTTCAAAATACTTCCGGACAGGCAGCGGCAGCGGAGCCCAATCCTCCTTGGTGAATACTTTATCCGGCGCGGCTGATGCACTCTTGTGCAAACCGGAGGCTAACCTTTGAAATTCAGCCTTGGTTTTGGAGTAAGGAATGTGCCAAAAGACCATTATAGCGGTAACCAGACATACAAAAATAATGATCAGCAGAATCATAATGGTTCTACTCCTTTTCTTCATCTGGGGAGCCGGCTTCCATCCGGGCAATGTTATCAGTGAGCTTGGTCAGACCCGTGAACAGTCCGGTGGTCAGCTCCGCATTGAAATCCTGGAATAAATCCTCCATGAACTGTTCTTCCTCCCGGTGTCTACCCGCAAAATAAACCCTACATTCTTCGGTCAGCCGTACACGCAGAATCCGTGCATCCTTTTCATCCTTAGAGAGTGCCACAAATCCCTGCTTCTCGAGCAGAAGGGCCATTTTTTTGACATTTTGCCTGGAGCTGCCGATCATCGCAGCCAGAGCGCTTAAGGCGGGTGCAGGTGAGCCGCTCTTTAAAATAACAGCAATCAGCAGCCACTGTTTCATTGTGATCTTCTCATCCAGCTTATCACCCAGTACCTGAAGACGGTTGGCAAGCATAAGGAAGGCGCCGAGGATGTAAGCCTGCTGTTCTTTTTCGTCCATTAGATTCTTCTCCTTTCATATAAGGTAACCTGTTGCACATTTATTATATGTAATAGGTTACTTTTTTGTCTACGATGATTTATTCCGGCTTCTACATCCGGGGGCGGAGGGCAGAATGGTCTTGCAGACCGTTAAGCAGCTCCGTGATCAGGCTTATAATGAACAGGACTGAACGGCAGAAGAATATCATACACGTTTATATTCAGTTTAAATAAGGGATTTATGATCCTTATATATTAGTTGTGTAGGAGGAGTGGCAATTGAGTCAACAAACCAAAAAAGCGCCGCAGCAAGCAGAA
>NZ_LN831198.1:3297002-3299026 GCF_001368795.1 Paenibacillus ihuae | reverse complement strand
GTCAACAAACCAAAAAAGCGCCGCAGCAAGCAGAATTAGCCATCGATGCGCAGGGGCTGGTCAAGGTGTTCGGAGACAACCGTGCGGTAGACGGGGTGGATCTTCAGGTAGCCACCGGTTCCATCTACGGGGTGCTCGGCCCTAACGGCGCCGGAAAAACGACAGCGATCCGCATGCTGGCTACCTTACTGCGCCCGGATGCCGGATCCGCCAGAATCTTCGGTCATGATGTGGTGAAGGAGCCGCAGATCGTAAGACAATTGATCGGGGTGACCGGACAGTACGCATCCGTCGATGAGTCGCTCAGCGCAACCGAGAATCTGGTGATTTTCTCCCGGCTGCTTGGACTGGGCCGTGCGGAGTCCCGGCGTAAAGCAGCGGATCTGCTGGACGAATTCGGACTGACCGAAGCCGCCAAACGTCCGCTCAAGCATTTCTCCGGCGGGATGCGCCGGCGGCTGGATCTGGCCGCAAGCCTGATCGCGCAGCCGCCGCTGATTTTCCTGGATGAGCCGACTACGGGGCTTGACCCGCGCACCCGTAACCAGATGTGGGATACGATCCGCCGGCTGGTGGGCTCAGGTTCAACGGTCCTTTTGACCACACAGTATCTGGAGGAAGCGGATCAGCTAGCAGACCGGGTAGCGGTTATTGACCACGGAAGGGTGGTTGCCGAAGGTACCGTCGATGAGCTGAAATCCTCTATCGGCAGCTCATCTCTGCACTTGAGAGTGGAGAATCCGCAGCAAATTATGGTTGCCCGGCAGACTGTCGAACGGGTGCTGCGGGTTCAGGCCGCCGTATCCGCAGAAGCTGCCAAGATTACTGCGCCGATGGGCAATGCGGATGAGGTAACCGATCTGCTGATCGCCCTTCGTGCAGCCGGAATTCCCTTATCCGAAATGAGTGTACAGAAGCCGACCCTGGACGAAGTATTTCTGTCCCTGACCGGCCATGGTGTAGAGGATGACGCAGCACAGGTATCAGGAAAAGATACTAAAGCGGGGGGACAACAACAATATGAGCACATTAATTAAGCCGGGGGCTGAGCGCAAGCTAAAGAATCACTCCAGCTTCGGCCAGGCGGTCCGCAATTCCCTGACCATGGCTTACCGGGGGCTGCTGAAAATCAAGCGTACCCCTGAGCAGCTGTTTGACGTTACGTTTCAGCCGATTATTTTCACCCTGATGTTTACCTATATTTTCGGCGGAGCGATCTCTGGTGACGTGATTAGCTACTTGCCGGTAATTATCCCGGGAATCCTGGTGCAGACGGTTATCACCACCTCCATCGTCACTGGCGTGCAGCTGCGTGAGGACATGGAAAAAGGAGTGTTTGACCGTTTCAAATCACTTCCGATCTCACGGATTGCGCCACTTGCGGGAGCACTGCTCGCTGATACGGTCCGTTATACCATCGCAACGGTGCTGACCTTCGTTATGGGGTATCTCATGGGCTATCGTCCTGAGGGCGGTATCGGTTATGTTGCGGTTGCTGCGCTGCTGGTGATCGCCTGTTCCTGGGCTATCAGCTGGATCTTCGCATTCTTTGGTGTAATTGCCCGTACGGCTTCAAGTGTGCAGGGGATATCCATGATTGTGCTGTTCCCGCTCACGTTCCTCTCCAATGCCTTTGTGCCTGTAGATACTATGCCAGACTGGCTCCAGTGGTTCGTTAATATTAACCCTATTTCCCATCTGGTTACGGCTGTACGTGAATTAACTAATAACGGAACAGCAGGATCGGATCTCGTCTACTCCCTGGTCGGTGCTGCGGTTATTGTAGCTATCTTTGCACCCATCACTGTCCGCGCCTACATGCGCCGCACATAATTTCTTCACGGCCGTCCGGAGAAGATATTTGGAACCAACGGTTTTGCAAAAAGCTTAGTAGCATGACAATAAGTTTCTGCAGCATCTGCTGCGGAAGCTTTTTTTGAAATATAAGAATTTATATGTTTTACGCTATAAATTATCCTTCTATTTTTCGCAGAAACGGATACCGTCCCTAAATAGGACGGAGA
>NZ_LN831198.1:3256753-3296128 GCF_001368795.1 Paenibacillus ihuae | reverse complement strand
CTTAAATAAGATGCACCCACATCGTCCGGAATAATGTTATGAAAATAAGGTAGCAGGGTGCATAGTATGACAAGTTGTGGAGGGGATGAATTTTGATTAGTAAAAAAATAAAGCTATTCCTCATCAGCTCAATCGTTATTCTGGTAATATTTCTTGTTTTTACTAAGTACTCCAAACCCATTCATGCCGTTCTGATTGAATATTCAAATATGAAGGAAGTGGCACCTGACCTTTACGTTGAACCTGGTTTACAAAGTTCCGAGCAAGAAGAATTACTAAGGACTGTGGAGTCTGCAGAGAGCAAAATAGCCGAAGTTTTTGGCGGGAGAAGCTCAAGTCCCAAAATTATTGCTGTACAATCACAAAAGGCACTTCAAAAATATGCGGAAAACTCTACAGGACAAACCTATTATTATCCCTGGAAAAACTATATTGTAATCGGACCTAAGGGGCTGAATGAAAGTGTAATCTCACATGAATTGACGCATGCTGAACTGCGAGAAAGACTACATAATAAACACAAGGTACCGGCTTGGTTCGATGAAGGTTTAGCAGCGATGGTGGACGGGAGATTTATAAATAATTAGGGTGTCTGGAATGAGGTGACCGCTCAAGGCAAGAATGCAGTGAATCTCAGCCTGCTGGAATCTCATTCGGCATTCGAGTATGGAACAGCAGATGCCCAAAGGAACTATAATTTAGCGTGTTATGAAGTAAGCAGGTGGTTCAAGAATGCCGGTCAAGAGGGACTTCTTAAATTAATTGATGCTCTAAATGCAGGCGGGGATTTTGGTGAGCGGTATAATCAGATCAGCCTATACTGAAACTTCCAAATTTAGGATTCGTATAAAAAGGAAACGTGTCAAAAGGAGGCTCCAGAAATGGCAAACGGAGCAAAGAGGTTCTTTAAGATTTTTTCCAAAAATATAAAAGAGTTAACAGCTGCAGCCCCCTATCAGGTCAATGGCCTGCGTGTGATCTGCGTGCACTGTCAATATGATAAATTCGATCATGGCTATGCGCAGTTGAATACCGCTTTACTGAGTTTCTTGAATCTTGATTTCGCCAACCGTTCAGCGAATATATTGACCTGCGACCGCTGCGGGTATGTTCATTGGTTCAATAAAGACATTAAGAAGGTGCGGACATGAACAGCAAGCAGCAATTTACCGGAATCAGTGTGTGCTTACTGTCGGTTGGCCTCCTGTTCACCGCATGTGATTCCAAGTCCGGAAAGCTGTCCGTTAAGGAAGCCGAAACAATTGTTCAAGAGTTGCTGGGTCCGCAGGAAGCCAGTCTGGTTAGTGAGCTGAATGAGATTACACCTCCTGAAGTCTGGTCGGAGACCAAACATCAGATTTTTAAAGACAGCAGCAGCTTAGAAACCTTTGTTGTTGCTGAAGGGAAGGCTGCAGTGCTGGGAAATGGGTTCGGTGCCTATGGTGTAACCAGTGTTGTGCCTTACGATATCAATAATGACGGGACCATGGATCTCGTGTATGCTTATTCCTTCGGGTCCGGAATTCACCGTTCACTGGTTTCCTGTATGGACTTAAGCACGATGAGCGAGCGCGGCATCCGGAGTAAAGCCGAACATACAGGCTTCCGCACTGAAGATTTGATTTTGAAGCGGGAAGGCGACAAAATAATTACTTATCAGATTGATAACAAGGCGAATAAAGAGGACGTGCACGAAGCTCTGCTGAAATACCCCTCGAAAAAGGATATTCAATCGATGAAGCTGAACCAGGACGGCGTTCTCTTCCTGGAGAATAATCAGCTGTTCTATGAAGCTGTAGACGCGGAGTAAGCGGGATAATGCTTTTATTAACATAGGTTAGGAGAGGATAACATGTTCCTGCGAAGTGTGGAGATTCTACCGAAAAAGGATACGGATCTTTCCCGCTATCCATTTACCATATCAGCCCTGAAAAGTCTGCACCGACTTGAATTCAAGACGAATGTTACCTTTCTGGTTGGTGAAAATGGTTCAGGAAAGTCCACTCTGCTGGAAGCAGTTGCTTATCAGTGCGGATTTAATACAGCAGGCGGAGGCAGGAACAATACCTACGAGGTAGATGCTTCGCATTCGGCGCTGGGGGATCACCTGCGTTTATCCTGGCTGCCCAAGGTAACCGACGGTTTTTTTCTCAGGGCGGAGACCTTCTACCACTTTGCTTCACATATTGATACGATGCCTTCCAGCTTGAGATATTATGGGGGGCAGTCATTACATGAACAGTCCCATGGCGAGGCATTTTTGTCACTTTTTAAGAACCGGTTCGGTAAAAAGGCGATCTATCTGCTGGATGAACCCGAAGCAGCGCTTTCACCAGCCCGGCAATTGTCATTGCTTCGAATCATTAAGGATCTGGAGAAAGAAGCCCAGTTTATCATCGCAACGCACTCTCCGATTCTCCTTGGCTATCCGGATGCCCAAATCCTGAACTTTGACAGTCAGCCTGCCTCGGAGATTCAGTATGAAGACACACTGCACTACATCCTAACCAGACGTTTTCTCGAAAACCGGAAGGCGGTTTTGCGGGAGCTGTTCAGTGATGAATAGGTTCGTTATTAGGAGCCTGATCTCATATCAATAATAGATGGGTTATATGGTGATTTTACTGTAAGCAGAAGCCGCGCATAGCGCGGCTTTTGTATGCGGAAATCGCCCGGAACTTAGCCGGGATCTGCTCCCGTAGGGGATTTGGGCAAATGGATTATCGGAATTTTCCAAATTTTATAATAATAAATATTATAAATACGAAGGAATTTCCGTAGTTATGGTAACGCATGACTTTGGCCTCGCCACCAATTTTTGCGACAAAATTATGGTGATGTACGGCGGAAAAATCATGGAAATGGCGACCACGGATCAGTTCATCCGTGAGGCGACACATCTGTATTCCATCGGGCTAAAACGCTCAATTATTGAGGTTGGGCATAAGGGGAAAGTGATTATTTCCATTCCGAAGTCGGCAAAGACGCTTACCGAGACTCCTGCCGGCTGCCGTTTGCCGAACGCTGCACCTTCAAAACGGAGCGGTGCCGCCATGAGGTGCCTGAGCTTCGCACATTTGGCATAGTTCATCAAATTGCCTGTCATCATGCCGTGGAGGTCGCTTCCTATGCCGTCTAGTCCACTCTTGCAGGTAGAGAATGTCTCCAAAACCTTTCGCGTACAAGGCAAGAAGCTGCATGCTATTGAGAATGTATCCTTCACCCCGGAAGCCTTAATTCAATTCTGAAAATCCCGGATAAGCCGGAAAATAAACAAGAGATGTTATCGATTCAAGGGGAGATCCCTTCACCGCTTAACCCTCCTGACGGTTGCGCCTTTCATCCCCGCTGTCCTTATGCTTTGGATACCTGCAAGGTGGTAAAGCCACAACAGCGGCGCGTAGCCGAAGGCCATTTTGCAATGGGCAACTGGTTGAATAGGTAAATACAGCTTCTGTATAGCAGCAATCCTCCAGATCGTGGAGGTTTGCTGCTTTTTGCTGCTGCCTACTTGATGAATTGAACCTAGAACATTGAGATAAGGGAAGGAGGAGTGACGGAAGGGGATTTTGGAACTGGAGGAGTGGTATAATGGACAAGAGAATGAACACTGCAGGAGGAAAGAACAACAATGTCTAAAGAATATTCACGCATGTATATTGAAAGTGTAAAGCAGGAGCTGCTAAGCCGGCTTGGCCTGAAGCAGGTATATTTTAAGGGGCAGGCGGGCGATGATCTGCTTTATGAGGCATCCGGCTTTGACAGAGGGACGTCGCATAAATTTTGCGTCAGAACCAAAACAGGAACCGTCGATGAATCAGTTGCCGGGAAGTGGATGAAGGTCCGCGGCTTTACGATTAAGAGCAAGGAACTGAATTAACCTGAGGAATATCAGAGGAACTCTCCGAACAACCGGTCCAGAACTGCCGTATTGACACCAAGCTTACCCTGCCATCCGGCCCATGGCATCTCCATATCGGAGCGTCCCCGGGTATTGTTCAAATGAAGCTCCCCATTCAAAATTTCTTCTGTATTCGTCCACTGACCGGGAGTAAGCGTCAAGATCTGATTCGGCAGCACACCAAGTACAGCAAGCGATTGCAGAATACCCCGGCGCGTACCCGCAGTACCTTTTATCAGTCGGGAGGAAGTCAGCCGTTTCTCGAATTGACCGGGAGTTTCGTCAGGCAGTGCTGAATCAAGGCTTTTAATAAACTGTCTGAAAAGCTCAATGTCTGCTGCTGCCGGTACAATAGGACTGTGCTCAAGGAGATCGGCTATTTCCGTTAAATCGGCGTATGCTCCTGTAGTACTGCTGCCATAAACATTACCTAAGTGGAGGGTATAACGGATGTAAGAGATATTCTCCCACTGGTCTTTATGAAATCCGCAGGTTTTGCAGCAAATGAAGTGCTCTGTTTGGACATATTCATGTTCCCGCATATGGAGCATCCTGTGATAGCTCATTAAGGGAGAAATGCCTCTGGGAAAGCTTCCGCCAACACCTGCTATGAACGCTCCCGCTATCCCTGACCATGACAACCGCTCATCCGATTGAAGGGCCATCAGCTTCCGGTTCCCTTCATCATGGGTGATCCATTCCAGTTCGTTTGCTTCCCATCCATATTGCGTAAGTAGCCTGCGCTCATCAAGGCTTAAGCTCTCCAACCGGTACAGACTGACGCCGCGCTCTGCATCATACCCGGAATTGTCATAACGGTACAGCTTCTTTAATGCAGCCAGCGTTTTTGTGTCCATCAGCAGTCCTCCTGTGCCATACGGGATCTATTGACTACTAGAATAATGGAAGATTGGGTTTCTTACAAGAAAAGGGGGCTATAAATGAACACTTTTAAGCTCGAAACGAACCGGTTAATCATTAGGGAATTCACGCCAGAAGATCTGGATGAAGTACATGCCTATGCGTCAGATCCGTTAGTGGCCAAATATATGATCTGGGGCCCGAACTCAGAAGCGGAGACAAGAGAATATCTTAACTTGACTATTGATATGCAAAAGCAATCTCCCCGCCGGGGGTTTGAATTCGCGGTCGTACTGAGAGCTACGGATCAGCTGCTGGGCGGATGCGGACTTCATCTCAGTGACCCGAAGCAGGGGGAAATCGGATATTGTTTTAATCCGCTGTTCTGGAAGCAGGGCTATACGAGTGAAGCGGCGGAAGCTCTGCTGCAGCTCGGTTTCCGGGAGTTTGGACTGCACCGGATTTACGCGACCTGCCGCCCGGACAATATCGGTTCTGCGAAAGTGATGCAAAAGATCGGTATGACTTACGAGGGTCATTTGCGTGAACATATGTGGCATAAGGGCGGATGGCATGACTCCTATCTGTATTCGATTCTTGAACAGGAGGATAAGGGCTGACATGAATAGGTGTTGTGGATTGGAATCAGAAAAAGGATTAAAAACCGTATTCCTTAAGGAGGAACGACATGGAAGTTTTTGCAGAATATTTAGCGAAGATTGATCATCCGGAACATCTGGCACGCATGGAAGAAGTGTTGGCTTGGGTCACTGATACATTTCCCGGATTGATGCCCAAAATTGCCTGGAATCAGCCCATGTTTACCGATCACGGCACGTATATTATTGGCTTTAGCGTAGCCAAACAGCATATGGCGGTTGCCCCTGAACTCGCAGGGATTAATCATTTCTCTGATAAAATTGTGCAGGCCGGCTATGATCACACGAAGCAGCTGGTGCGCATCCGCTGGGAAAAACCGGTGGATTATTCCTTACTGCAGGAAATGATCGAATTTAATATTGAGGATAAAGCAGATTGTTCAACGTTTTGGCGGAATTCCTAGTGAAAGTAAGTGAAATATAGAAGCACAAATTAATATTAAAGGGGGAAAAAGATGCCAGAATATTCGCACATACAAACCTACGTAAAGTGCGACGAAAGCAATTATAAAGAGGTAATTCATAAGTTCGCTACTTTTCTATCGGTAATAGGAATTAATAACGATTATTTTAGAAGTGAGCTTCAATGGGAATTAGCTGATAATGGATTTATGTATACTGGGGGAGGTGCTTCTGCAGAAAAGGTGAATTTGAACGGAAGTCTTCTACATGTAAGGCCTTATGTTGTAGGCTTAACTCCAGACGTCATTCCCGAACTTTTGGAGTCATGGCTTGAATTAAATATATTATTTTGGACTGAAGAAATTACATCGGACTACATAACCCGAGAACTGAAAATGCAGTATAAACCGTATATATGGAGTTTGATGGAGCAGTTTAAGGACAATTATCAGCAAGCTGGAATCTATTTCACAAGCGAGTTTTCCGACGGGATACCATGGAGTGCAATTGTTTCGCAAAAATATGAGGAATTATGGTCTTTTGATGCAGCCATTATACCTAAAAGTTGGGTGGACTTGTATATCAAACCTAATGATCATGTGTTCTATTCAACATATTTTGAAGATGAATTATACCTGGCACGCAAAGATGTTTGGATAGAAAGGCCTTGGCGGGATTACGGATAAGACTGAAATGGTTTAATACCCTTAAAGCGGGGCTGCTATCCTAAATGTATTGGCAAACCGATAATCTCTTTCCGTGAGTTCCAAGATGTGGACCGATTTAGATCAACAGTATGTTAATATATTGTGCGTCTTTCACAAAGATAGATTAAAATTGTAAAAATAGTAAAATTATATTCTTTGCCATATTCTTCTATGCTATTCTAGTTGCGACCGCCATTGGTCATATCCTAAGAATAGAGTGGAGGAATGTTAATGCTTCATAGCTTCCCGCGTCTGCGCAAAACCTGGACGAGTCTGGTCATTGCCGCTGTTCTGGCTGCGGCTGTAGGAATCCCGTCCCTGAAGGTCAATGCCGAAGGTCCGTCCGATCCGGCTCCCAGTATCACCCCTACTACAGCGAACGGCAAGAAGGTTCTATTCGATAATACGCATGCCCAGACCGCGGGTGCAGCGGATTGGGTGATCGATGGCGCCTTTTCGGATTTTGCAGGCGGTTTAGCGGGTGCTGGCTATTATGTGAAGGAATTACGTAAGAGCACAGCGATTACATTGGCGGATCTGTCCGGCTACGACGTGTTTGTGATTCCGGAAGCTAACATTCCCTATAAGACCTCCGAGCAGGAGGCGCTGCTCAGCTATGTAAACGCCGGCGGGAGTATTTTCTTTATCAGTGATCATTACAATGCCGACCGGAACAAAAACCGTTGGGACGCTTCAGAGGTCTTTAACGGTTACCGTCGGGGCGCCTGGAGTAATCCTGCACTTGGTATGAGTACAGAGGAGGCGGCTTCGTCCGCCATGTCTGGTGTTTCCAGTTCAGATTGGCTGTCTACTAACTTTGGGGTGAGATTCCGCTACAATGCACTCGGTGATGTCGTAGCCAATAACATTGTGGCCCCGGCCCAAGCCTTCAACATTACAAGCGGAGTATCCTCGGTTGCCGTTCACGCCGGTTCAACGCTTGCTATTACCAATCCGGCCAAGGCGAAAGGAATCGTCTACGTGCCGACGACAGCTACGGCCTGGTCGAGCGCAGTAGATGCCGGGGTATATAACGGCGGCGGGGTTGCGGAAGGGCCGTTTGTCGCGGTGGCCAAGGTAAGTGCAGGCAAAGCCGCATTTATCGGGGATTCCTCGCCGGTAGAAGACGCATCACCTAAATACAAGAAGGAAGAGACAGGCGGCACCAAAACCACCTATGACGGCTATGAAGAAGCGGACGATGCAACGCTCTTGCTCAACATGGTTAACTGGCTAGCAACGAAGGAAAGCTACACCTCACTTTCTGCGGTTCCCGGGCTTTCCTTGGATACAGCCACTACGCTGTCCAGCTGGGAATTACCCGCTAACTCCACCCAGCCGGTGGCAGAGCCTTGGGCGACTCCGGCTTCCGGATACAAATGGTATGATCCTTCTACGTTTAAAAGCGGTTCTTATGGTGTAGCTGGAACATCAACCACCAACCCGGCTTACGTATTTGAACATCAGGCGATACTTCCCAATCAATATGAATTCCAGGTGAAAGTTATCCTTTCAGGTCTGACAGCCAACTCAACGACCTCCGGCTACAGCCTTGGCATTTACAACAGCTCAGGAACGCAGGTTGCTAAAATCAAGAACAGCGACGGTTCCTGGCCTTCTTCCTATGGCTACAGTTCGACTTTCTCGCTTACGGCTGATTCTGGTGGTGTTGCCTCTAAAACGTTAACCGTGTCCATCAATCCGAACATCACCGGCGCGGCCAGTATGCGTCTGCGGTTGAACAGTACGGCAAAATATACAGAGGCAGTGACGATTGCGAACGTACCGGTCGAGTAGTGCTTCCTGTAACCTTGAGAGCAGCCGGGTTTTTCCCGGCTGTTTCCTTGCGTTTGGGAATCTTGCGCAAACGCAGGTAAAGTTTTTTTGTAAGGAGCGGATAATTATTTTAAACAAACAAGATTTTATGGATAATAGAAGCCCCAATATCTATTCACATCTCCCGTTTGTGACTAATTTTCAAGTACAAGAATACATAGTTCTACGTGACGAAGTTTACTGTTATCTGCTCTCTATTGGAAAATCAGAAGTTAAATCTGAAATGGAAGGATATATATTACTGCAATAGCGACTGAAGTATTGCGAAGATATGTTGTTATGGGAAGAGAAGTCAGTGATTCAAAATAGAATTGGGATACTAAATCAAATTCTGCATTACAGAATAGAGAATGGGGTAGTTATCTATGATGACTGGAACCTTTATGAGCTATTTGGGGAAAATGAAAATGATTACTATCTTTTCACATGGTACACAACAGCCTGATATATGGGTTTACGTCTTTAGAATTGTGATTCCGCGTAAGGTTAATTACAAACAGCCACCCCTACTTCGACAATGGCGAAGCTGGAGTGGCTGTTTACATGAGCGTACTTGTATCCGTCTTATTCCAAGACTTCTCTATCCGGTAATTGTGAAACATAGCTGTCGGAGAGCTGAAGGAGCTTCAGCGCACGATCGAACTCATCCTCAGTGGAGTGAAGAAGCGGCTTATTGCCGTCACCTGACAGCGTGTAATGCTGGCCGTCCTCGTACCCGCTGCCGGATAAGAACAGCTCTTCGTTATTTACAAACGATCCGGTTGGCAGATAATAACGCTGAGGCAGCAGATTGTAGGCCGTCTGATTTAATAAATCCTGTCCAAAATGAATATGATTCTCCACAGGCACACCCAGCAAATTCGCTACTGTCGGTAAAATATCCACCTGTCCGCCTAATTGATTCTGTATGCTTGGAACCGGCACTCCAGCAGAGGAAATAATTAACGGAATATTAATCAGATCACGCTCATTGTATTCATGACCAAGAATTTCCTCGAGCAAAACGTTATCCTCTTCCTTCAGCGAGAAAATAGGCAGTCCGCGATGATCTCCGTACAGCACGATCAGGCTATCGTCCCAGACCCCATTCTCCTTGAGCTCGGCAATAAACTGTCCCAGCGCGTAATCCGCGTAGTTCTGGGCGCGAATATAATCACCAACAAAGGTACCTTCATATCGTTCCGGCAACGTCATTTGATATTTGTTCTCCGGAATAGAGAAGGGGTTATGGGAAGACATTGAGATGACATGGGAATAAAAAGGTTCACTGCGTTCATTCATCCGGGCCAGCTCAGATGAGGTCTTCGAGTAGAGGACTTCATCGGAAGAACCATAAAAAATGGTGTCGTCTTCACCGAAAAAGGCTTTGTCATAATAACGGTTAAAACCAAGTGCACGATAGAGCTCACCGCGGTTCCAGAAATCAACTTCGTTCGTATGGAAGGTAGCGGTATCATAACCTTGAGCCTGCAGCAGTTTTGGTAAGCTTGGCAGCTCTTTGGGAGCGTAAATTTCGGTTGCCGGACCATCCGGCGGAACATAAAAGGAAGTATTTACGATAAATTCCGCATCAGAGGTGTTACCTTGACCAACCTGCTGGAAGAAACGCGGGAAATAGATACTGCTGTCCGCAAGCTTATTCATGTTCGGTGTGATTTCGTGTCCGTCTATCGACAAATGGATTAAGAAGTTCTGAAAGGATTCCATCTGAATGATAATGAGATTCTTGCCTTTGGCGGCTCTGTTGAGAATAGGATTAGTCTGGGCCTGAATACCCTTGGTCTGATCGATCACCGATTGAGTAATCTGGGCGCTGTCAATGACCTCTTCCTCCTGATCCGCAAGCAGGGCATAGGCTTCATAATTCAGAATCCCCATCTGCTCAGCTTGGACAGTCTCATTCATACTGGCTTTGTTGGGGAAGATATTCATCATGCAGATTACCAGGGAGATACAGAACAGGACTGCGACTACCTTGCGGTTGCTCTGGCGTGACATGGCTTTTTTCCAGGCCAGCGCTTTCTTCCGGCTTAGCATAATGAGGCTGATAATAATGATATCCAGGAAAATCAGCATATACTGCGGATGAATGACCGCAAATATACTCTTTTTGACTGCTCCCACCTGTTTCGCCTGACCGATCACCTGTGAAGTGGCGATAATCCCGAAGTGATTATGGTAGACTATCAGAGAAAAGAATAGAACGGTAATTAGCAGATTTACGAGCATGTAGATAGCAATCTTCCGTTTCGTGGCGAACCATTCGATCAGACAGAATATGATAAGGACAAAGGGGATTTCTTTGAACAATGTGCTCCAGGTAGGCCCGTCTTCGAACAAGTAATACCAGGCAAAGTAGCTTTTTGCAAGCATGATAATGGAGAAAAAGAGTATGGATCTTTTACTGAGTGTACGCGGTTCCTTCAATCGCATGGGTTATGCGCATCCTTTTCTATTTAATTAATTCATTCTATTACACCGGGGCTTTCAAAATCAACTACATTAGATTACCTGAAAATAATGAAAATTCATATGAAGTAAAGATGAACAATTAATGGACAAAAGGTGCCAGTAGTGGAAGTTGATGAATTGATTGCCGGAGGAAAACTGAGGATTTAAAGCCGAAGACTAGAAGTTCCCGAAGGCAGGCGCTTGAAAGGCCCATGTCAGTGACATGAGCCTAATCTATTCCTTAATGATATTTAACGTACTAAAACGGTTATTGAACAGTTATGCTATCCACATAAATAGCAGATTGGCCGCTGCTACCCGAAGAAGCCCGGAACTCGACTCCGATCTCTTTGACATCATTCAGGTTCGGAATGCTGCTGAGTGACAGAGTCAATGTGGTGCCGCTGCCCGAATTAATCAGCTTAGATCCGCTGTCGTACCAAGTCCAACCCGAACCGGTTTTCACGTAAAGAACGGCAGTGATGCCATTGCCGAAGCTGCCCCAGGCTGCATGTTTTACGGTCGCTTTGAGACTGGATTTTCCCGTGAGATTTTGACTGGCGGCAATATGCAGGCTGTGTTTGGAGTTGGAGGATAAGTTCACATCTGCTTTGAGAGAATACGCTCCGGCAGACTTCCATTCGCTGGTCGTCCATGGGCCGCCTGTAATATTGCTTCCGGCCCAGCTCACAGTTCCTGATTCGAAATCATAAATGGTAGAGGTGTTTCCGGAACCAGGGTCTGTGTTTCCGCCTCCAAAAATCCCGGATAAGACGGATGTAGCTTTAATACCGTTGCTTCCGTTTACAACGGTGTTGCCGAATGAGGTAAGTGAGCTGCCTGACCAATCATTTGTCATATCAAGGTAAGCGAGGTCACTGCTGTTTCCCTTCCAGGACCAGGCCAGCCAACCGACACCTTTTTCCTTGGAATAGCTCATGATGGTGGCTTCGTCTACATCGCCATTGGTGTGCTGACCGCCAAATTCGCCTATAATCAAAGCCAGATTCTTGCTCAGCACATTATCGATATTCGACTTGACTGTGCTTGCATTCCCGCCGGCGTATTCATACATGTGAATGGAGAACATTGTGTTTTTTAGCGGATCTGCATTTAGTACCTCTGTTCCGTAATTGACAATGGAAGCCGGATATTGCCCCCAGCCTGCGGAATCTACTATCAGCGTATGATTCAGACCGGCGCTGCGAAGCTTCGGGATTGCCTGCTTATAGCCATTAGCCCAATTTGCCCCATCCCATGTGCCATACCACTCGTTTGCGATATTGATGATCACGCTGTCTTCCTTGCCGATAAGTGCATTTTTGATGCCAATCCAGTAATTTACGGCAGTGTTCAAATCAGTGAGACTGTCGCTTCCTGTGGCGTCATGCACCTCTAGAACGGCGATCAGCTTGTTTTGCTTACAGAGGCTGAGAATACTATTAACGGCATTCATATCATCAAGGGACCATTTGGAACCATTTGATAATACGATTCGGACCGTGTTAGCACCCGTTTTAGCAATTGCAGGAATCGCGGTGGAGAGCTGATCCTTGTACCATGTATGCGCATGATTGACTCCACGCATAACAAAAGGTTGTCCGGTAGAATCCATTAGTTTGGTTCCGCTTACATAAAATCCGCTGGCAGCATGTACATTTTTAGGAGCCTGTCCAATTAAGGAGAATACCAGAAGGAATAGCACTATTGCTCTCGACCACTTACGTAAAATCACCAAAAAACCACCCCGGAATTGTATTTATGTAGACCCTCATGGATTGTTGATAATGCCTAGCTGTTCACCTCCAGAAGTTTTATTGAATGAGGGTAACATACCTGTTTGCGCTTTCAAAACGGTTAATCAGTTCTAATAGTTGGTAGTATATTAGCATTTTGTTATTTGTATTACGTATAATTATTTTATGCATTTTACCTAAAAAAGGACTTATTATCTTTTTTTTGTGTGTGGGAAAGATAAATATCAGCTAAATTAATGAAACAATTCAATATGTATTACTAAAAAAAATATTTTAATTATCATAAAGTTATTGATTCATGCGAATGTAGAACCGAGATAGTGAGTCTGATGTGAGACGAAGGATTTGTTGATATGGAGTTCAGTATACAAAATGATACTATCTCACATTAATGTGCGTTCTTAACGGAAGTGTATGTATAACTTATACTTACTGTACTAACTATTTATAAGGACATCACAGTTACGATAAGGAGATGCGATTCCATGACCAAAGAAACAATGAAAGCAGTAGGCTTAATCAAATACTTGCCAATCGATGATGCGGAGAGCCTGATGGATGTGGAGCTGGAGAAGCCGGTCCCTGCAGGCAAAGACATTCTGGTAAAGGTTAAAGCAATTTCTGTAAATCCGGTAGATGTCAAAGTACGCTCCCCCAAAAGGCGGGTAGAGGAAGCTCCAAGAGTGCTCGGTTGGGACGTTGCAGGTGTGGTAGAACAGGTCGGAGAGGATTGTACATTATTTCGTCCTGGTGACGAGGTCTACTATGCTGGCAGCATTAAGCGTGCGGGTGGAAACAGTGAGTATCATCTGGTGGATGAGCGGATCGTCGGTTCGAAACCGGCGGCACTGTCTTATGCTGAGGCTGCTGCACTTCCATTAACGTCCATCACGGCATGGGAAGGTTTGTTTGACCGGCTGGGGATTTCCACAGGCAAGGCTGATAATGCCGGCAAAACGCTTCTGATCATCGGAGCAGCAGGCGGTGTCGGTTCAATCGCCATTCAGCTTGCCAAACATGCAGGACTGACCGTTATCGGTACGGCATCCCGTCCGGAATCAGCCCAATGGGCGAAGGGACTGGGAGCGGATCATGTGATCAATCATTTTGAAGAGTTCTGCCACAGCTGCAGGCTGCCGGATTAGCCCAGGTGGATTATATCTTTTGCCTGAACAGTACGGAGAAGCACTGGAAGAGCATGGCCGCGGTTATCGCACCGCAAGGGAAAATCTGCTCGATTGTCGAGACGGATGAACTGCTCAATCTGACCCTGCTCAAGGACAAGAGCGTCACGTTTGTCTGGGAGCTCATGTTCACCCGTTCCATGTTTGGGACTCCGGATATGATTGAGCAGCATAAGCTGCTGAATGAGGTGGGCCGTCTCGTTGACAAAGGCGTAATTCGCACGACTACGACCGACAAGCTGGAACCGATCAATGCCGCGAACCTGCGTAAGGCACATGCCATGCTGGAATCGGGCCGTACCGTTGGCAAAGTGGTGCTCGAACGCTTCGAATAATTAGAGAACTGCCGGGATATTTCCGGCAGTTTTTGTTTGCTTTTTTTGTAAGGCAATAGCCTGGTCTGCAAATCAAAGAAAAAACATCATTTCTTTTGTAATCTGTATGGAGTTGCGGAGCCAAAACCTTTATAATATGACGAGTATACTTTGTAAAGGAAAAGGTGTTAAATTCATGAGCATATTAAATGTAGAGAAGCTGAGTCACGGCTTTGGTGACCGTGCTATTTTCACTGATGTATCTTTCCGCCTGCTGAAGGGTGAACATATTGGTCTGATCGGTGCTAACGGTGAAGGGAAGTCTACCTTCATGAATATCATCACGTCCAAGCTTCAGCCTGATGAAGGTAAAATTGAATGGGCCAAACGCATGCGGGTAGGTTATCTGGACCAACATGCTGTGCTGACTAAGGGACAGTCGATCCGGGATGTGCTCCGCGGGGCATTCCAATATCTGTTCGATATGGAACAAGAGATGAATGACATGTACGGCAGAATGGGCGATGTCACTCCGGAGGAGCTGGAACAGCTGCTTGAGGATGTCGGTACGATTCAGGATACGCTGACGAACCAGGATTTCTACATGATCGACGCCAAAATCGATGAAACCGCCCGCGGTCTGGGACTTACGGACATTGGTCTTGATAAGGATGTTCATGATCTCAGCGGCGGACAGCGGACCAAGGTACTCTTGGCTAAACTGCTGCTGGAGAAACCGGACATTCTGTTGCTGGATGAGCCTACGAACTATCTTGACGAACAGCACATCGTCTGGCTGAAGCGCTATCTGCAGGAATATGAGAATGCTTTTATCCTGATCTCGCACGATATTCCGTTCCTTAACAGTGTGATCAACCTGATCTATCACATGGAGAATCAGTCACTGTCACGTTATGTGGGCGATTACGAATATTTCCAGCAGGTGTATGAGGCGAAGAAGTCGCAGCTAGAATCTGCATTTAAACGCCAGCAGCAGGAAATTTCGGATCTTAAGGATTTCGTGGCCCGTAACAAAGCCAGCGTGGCAACGCGCAATATGGCCATGTCCCGGCAGAAGAAGCTGGACAAGATGGAGGTTATCGAGCTGGCTAAGGAAAAACCGAAGCCGCAGTTTAACTTCAAGCCTGCACGTACCTCCGGTAAGGTGGTATTCGAGACCAAAGACCTCGTCATCGGCTATGACTCTCCATTGTCCAGACCTCTGGATCTGAGCATGGAACGCGGCCAAAAAATTGCTCTGGTCGGTGCGAACGGTATCGGTAAAACCACACTGCTGCGCAGCATTCTCGGACAGATTCCGGCAATTTCCGGTTCAGCCAGACTCGGGGATCTGCTGGAAATCGGCTATTTCGAGCAGGAAATTAAGGATGCCAATTACAATACCTGTATCGAAGAGATCTGGAGTGAGTTCCCGTCCTTCACGCAATTCGAGATCCGCGCTGCGCTTGCCAAATGCGGTCTGACGACCAAGCATATCGAGAGCAAGATCGCAGTGTTAAGCGGTGGCGAAAAAGCCAAAGTCCGCCTCTGCAAGCTGATCAACCGCGAGACGAATCTGCTCGTACTGGATGAGCCGACGAACCACCTTGATGTAGACGCCAAAGAAGAGCTGCAGCGTGCCCTCAAAGCATACAAGGGCAGCATTCTGCTGATCTCCCATGAACCTGAATTTTACCGTGATATCGTAACCGATACGTGGAACTGCGAATCGTGGACCACGAAAGTATTCTAAACGGTTATCGCCGGGCTGCCTCTATGAGGCAGCTTTTTTGTATGTTTGGCGGATTTGAGGGATGCGTTGGACCCATTTAACGGCCTTCCGGTTTAGTTTTTGCGGGCGACAAATTGATGGTTTACCAGATCCAATATGTATACCCTTGGCTCCAGTTCCGGTTCGCCCCCAGCGCCAACCGGAGAGAATACGACCAACTGTTCATGATCGTTGACTGGTGCCGGCTGCAGTTCGGCATAGACAAGCGTATCTTGTACGATACCGTCCTGTACGAAGGATAGCGGAAAGGCCTCCCCGCTCCGTTTGTCGATAGCAAAGGCATACCCGACCAGTCCATGTCCGGACTTATACTGGGGAGTTGGCAGGTACATATCTGCCTCTTTAAAGCTTACCCTTGCAAAATCCAAGATACAGTCTGTCGGCTGGACGAATAAAAAAGCAGGTAGCTTAGACAATTCCAGATCTTGGTTTCCTTTCCGGTACACGATGGAGTAGTCCGCCTGATAAGTCTGCTCCCCTTCCAGACCGTAATTGCTGGATACATTCAGATGTCCCCGCTCTTCAGGACCGCTGGAAATCATCAGCAGTTCGCCTTGCCCCGCTGCTGTTCTCGCCCGAATCGTCTGAGCATCATTAACAGAATCTATTATCACTGAACTGGCCAGACCCTCCAGTGGGAATTGGCTGGTGATACCTTCTGTATTTTCTGGAAGCTGTGCCGGGTCCGTCGCGGCAGATGAACCAGAAGGAGTTGAAGCTGGTGAAGTTGACGGAGCTGCTTCAAAAGTAGCAGCAACGGAGATGGATGACTTTTGACTGCTGCAGCCCAGGAGCAAGCTAAGCGAAAGAATCGCGCCCGCTGCCTGTATTGTAGTTCGGATTGGACTCAACCCTTTCTGTGTAATTTGCATATCCCCCCAATTATACCAGGACTGCAAAAGGAAGGCTGGAAATGATATCATAATTGTGAAACAGGATTCAAAGCGATAAATATTTTACCAACCAAAGGCGGGGCTTGCATGGATAGCATTATTTTTGATTTAGATGGAACCCTCTGGGATTCTACGGAAGTAGTAGTGGTGGGCTGGAATTCTGTATTAAGCAGCTACACAGAGATCGGCAATGAAATCACTAAGGATAATTTGAAAGGAATAATGGGCCTCCAAGTTGCAGAGGTTGGCAGAAAACTGTTCCCTAGCTTAGAGGAGCACATTCAAGAAAAGATTTTAAGTGAATGTTGTGCAATGGAGTGCCAGTATCTTGCCGAGCAAGGCGGAATGTTATATGAGGAGCTGGAGGCCGTGCTCCAGGTGTTATCCTCAAAATACAAGCTATTCATCGTAAGCAATTGCCAGGCAGGATATATTGAAGCTTTTTATAAGTATCATAAGTTGGATAAGTATTTCACCGATTTTGAGAATCCGGGTAGAACCGGGCTTTCCAAGGGGGAGAATATTAAGCTGATCATGCAAAGAAACAACTTAGCGAACCCGGTTTATGTGGGGGATACGGAAGGGGACCAGAAGGCGGCTGCGTTTGCCGGAATTCCTTTCGTCTTTGCAAGCTATGGATTCGGGACGGTCAGCCGACCGGATTATACGATTAATCGTTTAAAAGATCTTGTAGAGTTGTTTAACTAACCCGGAATCGAGCTGAAATCCATGAAACCAAAAATCGGAATTGTTAAATTTGGCGGAATTTCCTTTATTCTTTCGGGACTTCTTTTCCTGGGTGTGTCTCTGTTTCTTCTCCCGGTGCCTAGCCCCCCACTGTCGGATACGGAGCTGATGAACTGGCTGGAGGAGTGGAGGTTCAATATTTCGATGGCAGACGAGCTGCTGATGTTTGCCTCATTATTGCTTATCCCTTCCACCGCCGGACTGTACAAGGTATTGGAGAAGACGGATACGATCAAAGCGCTGCTGGGCTGCGGTCTGCTGGTTGTCACTGTCCCGGTATACATCATCCTCGACATCATCCTGGGGAGGCTCGTCTATCCTGTCTATGATATTGAGCTTTCACCGGATATCTATAAGCTGGTTCTCAGCATCTACCATGGAGGCATACACGCTGTAGCGATCATACTAAGCATAGCAACCATTATCTTGTGTCTTGTTATTAGAAAAAGTGCGCTCGGCAAGTCTGCGGCCTACTTTGGATTTGTGGTTGCGGTGCTGGATCTTATCGGCGCTTTTCCGTGGCTGATCGGAAGTGCAGCGGGGTTTGTGTGTCAGGCGGCTTCCGCGGTGTGGTTTGTATTTGTTGGTGTGCGGATGATAGGGAGATCCGGGAAGTTGACGGATAGGACTATAGCTAGGTAATGAACGATAAAATGATGCTTAAGGGAGGTTCTATATGGACTTAAAAGATATAGATTTCAACAAGTCTCTAAACGAACTTGAGTTGAAGGATTGGGGAGATGCTCCTGTTCATTCAACCGGGCTAGTCTTCAAAGTACATGAGCTAAGAAAGTTACCCCTGCAATATTGGACAAATGAAGATTTTAGACTAATGATTCTCCAGAAGATTTCATTAGATTATTTAGTACCCATCGCATTATATAGATTAGCTAAAAATCATTTCAGTTCAGGAGAATTATTTGCAGGTGATTTGTTATATGCCATTGTTAGAATCAATAATGATTTTTGGAAGCAACAAAGCAGGCTGCATTATGAGCTAGATAGCATAATAGATTCACTGAAAGTTGAATTAGAGACCTTCGCCGAAATCATTAACGATTACAAACGCAGCTATGAATTAGGGGATTAGCGAGGATTCCGGTTAGTATCTAGAGCGTATAGTGACCTGTCTTTAGAACTGGAGGTGTACCTATCAAGAGCAGAGACATTATGTATATGATCTTTAACGAAGCAGATCAGTCCGTAATCTCTACGGGGGTGAATTTCAACGAGTTTGTCAGTTCGTTCCCAGCAGGACTATCTAACATTTTACTTCTGGCTTCGGGATACACAGGACAGGATTTCCATTCTGGATTACGGATGGATTTTGTAAGAAAAGAACGTCTGGAGGAGTTTTACCGAGAAGATGTGTATAAATACGGGGATTTTTGCTGGATTGATTTCGGTAGTATGCCTGCACTTGATCAGCTGGAACCGCAGGAGAAGGCAGAACTGCTGTATTTAGGCCATTATCATCAACCGTTAAATACCCCGTTCTTTGATAAACTGAGCAACAGGTTTGTTTATTTAGCTCATGATGACGGATGGTACAACAAAATTTACTATAGAGACATCCAAGATTATACCATTATGCTGCAGCATATTTTCCCTGCAAAATGGCATGCACGCAAAAGGAAAGTGAAGACGCTTGGACTGGATGCCGCAGAGCAGCTCACTTCACTTGCCAGCAAGGGAGTGTTGGTTGAGTGGAACAGAACCATCAAGACAAGAAACAGCCTGGAAATTCCGCTGAATATCATTGGGGAGATTTTGAACTTAGACGATCTGTATAATAACTTGGAAAAGTTAAAAGCAAAAGCCGAAGCGGAATATCGGCTTGTATATAAGGATAAACACTGGACGGTTAATTCAGTGAAGTGAAATCACTGCAGTGCATTTTACAATTCAGGAGGTCGAGAGAATATGATCAAACTATTCGAATACAACTGGCAAGTCCGTAATGACTGGTTCGACTGGTGTGAAATGGTGAGCCAGGAAGAGCTGATGAAACAGCGCATAGGTGGTATAGGGTACATTCTCCCCACTCTCTATCATATTGTAGCTGTCGAATATGGCTGGATCTGCGGTGGAATTCAAGAGCGACAAATTGATATTCCTTCGTTCGAAGAGGTCGCCAGTCTCCAGCAAATCAAGGAGTTCTCTGCCCGCTGCCACACGGAAGTAGCTCCATTTGTCTATGCATGGGACGACAGCCTTGAGGACCGCATCATGATGGATATCTTGGATGATGGAACACAGGAAGCCCATCCATACGGTGAAGTCCTGAGGCATGTCATCGCCCATGAGATCCACCACATCGGGCAATTGTCTATCTGGTCACGGGAAATTGGAAAAGAGCCGGTTACTGCAAACTTGATAGGTAGAGAGCTTTTCAGAATTTAATATAGCCGAGAGGAAGTGTTCATGTGTTCCGTATTGGATTAATTGGTGATTATGATGCACAGGTAACCGCACATGTGGCCATACCGCAGGCAATCCGGTTAGCAGCAGAGGATCTCGGTTCACCTGTCAGCTTCGACTGGATTCCTACACCATCACTTGAGCAGGATGTCGAGGTGACGTTATCCAACTATCAGGGGTTATGGACGGTTCCGGCCAGCCCTTACCACAGCATGCAAGGTGCACTGAACGGTATTCGTTTTGCCCGTGAGCATCAGGTTCCTTTTATTGGTACATGCGGCGGTTTTCAGCATATGATTATTGAATTCGCCAGGAATGTCCTGGGACTGTCAGAGGCGGATCATGCAGAGGAAAACCCTGCGGCATCACTGGTGTTAGTGGCCCCTCTCACTTGCTCGGTTAGTGAACAAATACATACCTTCAAACTGACTCCCGGTTCAAAAGTAAGGAATATTTATGGAACGGATGAAATTGTTGAGCAATACGGCATTTGCAATTATGGTCTGAATCCTAAGTATGCCCCTTTACTGGAGCAGGCAGGATTGCGCATGGCAGGAGTAGACTTTGCTGGTGAAGTCCGAATTATGGAGCTGGACAAGCATCCGTTTTTTGTAGGAACCTTATTCCAGCCGGAGCGTTCAGCACTTAAACAACTCGTTCATCCTTTAATCAGAACCTTCCTCCATCATGCCAGCCTTACGTAGTCACATTTCATTTATAAGAGCAGGTAACCGATAAATAAAACCAGTGAAATTCCGCACCGGACGGCAACGTGTAAAGGGCGGATACGGCCCTGCAGCACATAGCCGTTACCAAGGGCGCTGCCTAGTAACCCGATGAGTCCAAGTAACAGAAAAAGCGGATGAAACGGTGTGCACAGCAGCGAAAATGAACCAAGCAGGTTGGCAGCTGTAAGCGTAAGACCCAGGTTACGGCGGTTGACGATTGCGCCGGCTCCCATGAGCAGTGCATACAGGACAATTAGGAAATAGATCATCTTGTTCCTCCTTGTGGTGGGATATAATACGAGTTAATCATATGGGGTTAACCCCATGGCAAGGGTGCAGATGCGGGTGCAGATCGGAGTCTTTGTCAGAGAGATGGAAACGACAGCGGATACGGTGCGTTACTATATGGAGCTGGCTTTACTCAAGCCCGAGCTTGAGCGGGGCCGCTACTACTTTGGCGAGAAGGAAGTCCGGGATTTTCAGGCGATCGTACAGCTGAAGCAGTGGGGTTTTGCCGTGAAGGATATTCAAAAGCTGTTCAATTATAAGCTGAGATCGGGCTGCGGGACGGCAGGGGTGCTTGTTTTTGCACAGAATATGCTGCAGGAGCGGGTACGGACAATAGACAGAGAATGGCGGAGCTTAGCAGGCAGCGGGATGGGGTTCTGGAGAATCTGGCAGAGGTGGAACAGGTGCTGAAGGGGATGCAAGAGGCGGGGTCGGGTACGTTGAACGATCAATGAATGACATTGAGGCAGTACAAGAAGTTAAGATAGCCAGTGAAAATGATAGCGAATTCATCTAGGAGGGGTAGCTCTGACGGTTAATGTAGGAATAGATGCCGGCGGTACACTTATAAAAATTGCTTATCTGAATCACGGGAAGGTTGAGCTGGTCAAGTTCCCGTCCAGTCAAATGTTTTTTACTGTCTCTTGGCTGCAAAAAAAGTTCCCAGCTGCCAGTTTTTGTGTGACCGGGGGTAAAAGTGACGTACTTCAGAGACTATTACAGCAGAACGTCTTGAAAATGGCCGAGTTCGAAGCCACCTGTAAGGGGGTTCTATATTTACTGCGGGAAACAGAAGACATACCTCAGGAATTTGTATTGACCAATGTAGGGACTGGAACTTCCGTTCATATTGTAAAGCCAGACAGCCATTTCCGGATCGGCGGTACTGGCGTCGGAGGCGGGACCCTGCTCGGTTTATCCAGACTGCTTACAGAAGTCAGTGACTATGACGATATTGTTCAGCTGGCACCGCAAGGCGTCCGGGATAGGGTGGACTTGAAGGTCAGTCATATATATGAAGGCTCTGAGCCGCCGATTCCCGGTGATTTGACGGCCAGTAATTTCGGCAACATCAACGGGAAACCATCCGCTATCGAAACACCTGACTACCTGGCATCAGTAATCGGATTGGTTGGAGAGACGGTCACCACAGTAAGTGTACACGCTGCTATGCAGTATGGGCTATCGACGATTGTGTATATTGGTTCATCTTTTATAGGCAATGAAGCGCTTGCGAAGGTTGTTGCCGATTATACGATATTACGCGGGGCACATCCATTACTATTGAAGAATGGAGAGTACAGCGGTGCAATTGGGGCGCTATTATCGTTAGAGTGAGTTGAACGGAGGGGTATCAAGTGGAGCATGCCATTAAGAACGTATTTAATACACACTCAATTATGAACATTGCAGCGAACCGCTATGGAATCAACACGGAAGAGTTATCTTACCTTGGCGGGTTTCAGAATTTTGTATACGAATACCAGCACAATGATAGATCATACATATTAAGAGTTACTCCGGATAAACATCGTTCGGCTAATCAGGTAAAAGCAGAGCTTAACTGGATTATGTATCTGGCTAATAACGGAATTTCTGCGTCGCTACCTATTCTTTCGGCCAATCATGCTTGGGCTGAAGTTATTGAAGCACCGGAGATGTATTTTACTGCCGTCTGTTTTGAAAAAGCTCCAGGGAATAAGATTCCCTATCCTGAATGCCTGAACAATAACGAAGTATACAAACAACTGGGCCAGATCACAGGTAAGATGCATGCGCTCTCCAAGCTATATAAGAAGCAGGACGCCGAATTGCGGAGACATGATTGGAATTTGAATTATTATTTGCAGAATATAGACATCCTCCCTTCCTCACATCATCGTGTAAAAGAAACTTATTACAGCATAATAGATACCCTCAAAAAGCTGCCTATGGATAATGACGCCTACGGACTTATTCATGGTGATATGGGTTTTGGGAATTTTCATGTGAGTGAGCAAGCCGGGATTACGTTATTCGATTTCGATGAGGCGCAGTACAGCTGGTTTGTAGAGGATATTGCCGTTCAGATCTATTATCTGGTCTACGTATACGGAGGGGAAGGAGGTGGAGCAAGCCGGGAAGAACAAGCTCTCCGGTTTATGCATTATTTCATGGAAGGATACCGTAAGGAAAACACATTAGATAATTACTGGCTGAAGCAAATCCCTGTGTTCTTGAAGCTGCGGGAGTTGATTGTTTACATCGGGGCATTCCGGAATTTTGAGGGTGATGAGACATTCCGTACATCAGAAAATCAATGGTTCAAAGATTGGATCAGAGAAAGCAGAGAGAGATTAGAGAATAACGTTCCTATTGTTAATGTGTGGTAGAGGCGCTAATCCTGCACTGCATTTCTTGAAATAAGGTGAATAAGCTTATACAAAATCTGCTTCATGGAAGTGAGGAACGAAATCATGATCTTATTCATTTCATCATTAATGTTTTCAATCCTGATTGCTATTGTTATTCTTTTTCAGGCCGCATTAGCTGTTGGCATGCCGTGGGGCGAGTATGCGATGGGCGGGAAATATCCCGGTAAGCTCCCGGCTCCAATGCGTGTAGCCTGTCTGATTCAGATCGTCATATTAGCTTTTCTGGCAATCATCGTGCTCAGTCAATCGGGAAGTATCCTTCCTGGCTGGAGCGGGTTTGCAAATGTGGCGATTTGGTTTGTTGTTGCCTTTTCAGTGCTGGCTACAATCCTGAATCTCATTACCAGAAGTGTGTGGGAGAGAAGAATATGGGCTCCGGTAGCAGTGTTAATGCTTATAACCAGTCTAATAGTGGCAATTGGATAATACAAGGCGAAGCCTATGAGCACTAAAAAGGAAGGTGAAGAATGAAAAGGGGTATTACTTTCAAGATTCCGAATGGGCACGGACGTATTCTTGGGGAGATCCTGAAGCCCTTTGATGTGGCCGCATTTCATTGGTATAACGGGGGAGAAGAGGCATATTTCTCGGGCATGTCAGAGCCGCTTTTCCCTGAACAGACCTTCGGGATGGACGGTATTCTGCTTAAGGAGAGTATAGAAAATCATGATTATTACGTCATCTTTGCAGATCTCAAGGCTTATCCAAAGAATAAAAAGGTAATAGATGTTCGTACGTACGAAGAGTATTTAACGAGTGACTGTCAATTCGTACTGTTGGTGGTCGACTGTACCTATATCACGATTTATTGCAAGGATAAAGATAAGTTGGAAGACTTGTATCACAATGCAATTTTACAAGGATTCAATGATGTAGAGTATACTACTGACGAAAATGATTACAGAACAGGGTTATCTGTATGGTAGTGATGCTTGAAATAACGGTGAAATCTAAAGAGGAACAGCAGTCTAATCCAATTCAGGATCATTTGCTGTGATTGTCTCCCGGGTTGTTGTTTTAACAAACCTTTTGCCCCATTCACAGAGCGGATCGAGGACCATCCGCAAAGATCTTCCGCTTTCTGTCAACTCATAAACAACTTTAGGCGGAACTTCCAGGAATACTGTGCGAAGAATGAGCCCATCTGCTTCAAGCTCTTTTAACTGCTGGGTGAGCATTTTTTTGTGTGATTGGTGAAAGAGTACGTAACAGCTCACCATTGCGGACCGCACCTTGCTCGGCCAGCAGACAGAGGATCGCAGTTTTCCACTTGCCGCCGATCCGCTCCAGTGTGGCTTCGGTCGGATTGTGATACTTTTTATCATGAGATATAGCGTCAGTATTTGCTTTGTCGGCCTCAAGCGTCATGATCTTTTCCTCCTTCAACGTACCCATTTGGTAACTATATTACGAAAAAGTGCGTACTTTTTTAATTTGATTATATCCTCTATAGTCAATCGTGTCAGTACATTACTAACCAAGGAGGAATAATATGGGAAGGGAAAAAACATGGGGAACAGGAATCGTAGGAGCAGGCGGATGGGGTGGACTGGCTCACATTCCTGCACTCTCGGCGCTTGAGGCATATGAGTTAAAGGCAGTAACAGGTACGCAAATCAATAGCGCACGGACGGCAGCTGAGCGCCATGGCATCGGATCTTATTATACGAATACCTCAGAGATGGCTGTGCAGCCAGGAATAGATGTTGTGGTGGTAGCCGTAAAAGTGCCGGAACATGATCATCTGCTTCGTGAAGCTTTAGGTGCCGGCAAGCACGTATTCAGTGAATGGCCGCTCGCCCGGACTACTTCAGAAGCAGAGGCGCTGCTTGAACTTGCGAAAGAACAGGGAGTCCAGCATGTGGCCGGGCTTCAGGCAAGGGGTAACCCGACCGTCCGCTACATCAGGGACTTGATTGTGCAAGGCGATATTGGCCGTGTACTGGCTGTGAATGCTATTGTTACACTGCCTGTATTTCCAACGCTGAACGGGACCGTGGATCTGGCACATGTCTATCTGCTGGATGAAGCTAACGGGGCGGATCAATTGACTATCGGCGCAGCGCATGTACTTGATGCGATTGAATATATGGTTGCGCCCTTTGTGGAAGTCTCCGGAACACTAGACACTCAATTCCCGGAAGTGAGCGTCCTTGAGACCGGTAAGACTGTGACCTCGAATGCGCCGGATCACGTGCTTATTTCCGGTAAGCTGGCTCAGAACGCACTTGTGTCCGCCCAGTTCGTCAATGCCGGTGCACCCGGATTTACGCTGCGGATTATCGGAAGCGAAGGGGAAATGGTGATTAGTCCGCGGGATCATTTGATGTTCCAGATGGACCGGCTGAAGCTTCAGATCGTACGGGCTTCTGGAGAGGCAGAGATACTAGAAACGCCAGGGGAATATACCACTAAGGTACAGAATATACCTCCAGGTCCGGCACATAATGTCGCTCATCTCTATGCGCTATTTGAGCAGCGGCTCAACGGAGAAGAGGTGGAATTGCCCGATTTCATCCACGCGCTCAGGGCACACCGCCTGCTGGACGCCATTCGTTGTGCGGCAGCCTCAGGAACTCGTCAGGAAGTGAAATGATTCATTAAGAATTTATAAAGATATATTTGGATTCTGAAGACGCTGCTTACATGGCGTCTTTATTGCTGTTTCATTCATTGTTTACGATTACGAAGTATTCCAGCTCATCCTGGATTCGCTATGTAGTTCTAATCAATTTCATACAAATCTGTGGTTGCTCATCAACTTGCCTGCATGGTTCACAGACTTCAAAGCCAAACTTGGCGGCACTTGCTATAGATGCCTGGTTCTGTGGATGGGTGAGAATATAAATACAATCAACGTCAAGATGCTCAAAGCAGATATTCAGGAGTACGGGTAATGCTTCCGACATATAGCCCTGTCTCCAATAATCTTTCCAGATATCATAACCGACCTCAACTTGTTTAAGGTTATGATCCCAATAGTGATAGCCGCATGTGCCAATAAATGCCCCCGTTTCTATATCAAACATTCCGTAGCGCAGATGATCTGTTCCCTCTGGATTTTTGTACTGGGCAATAATTTCTTTTGCGTCTTCCAGATCACAGGGAGGTTCACTGAAATATCTGCACATATCCGGGTCGGAGAATTGTCTGCATACTACATCGATATCATCTACATTCAGCAAGCGGAATTGCAGTCGTTTAGTTTGAAAAGGTTCTGATAAGCGCATACGGGAGAGCAATCCCCTTTCTTTTAGATCACTACATTTATACAACTATTATGTTTTGTTGAGTGAACCAAGTCTATGACAATTCTTCGATCGATAACATTGAAGTTGAAGTTGAGGTGTATTGTCCGTCTAAGTTCATTCACTTACAAAACACACTTGACTAGTGGGGATAATAGGATTATAGTATGAAAAAAGCTTAGACAGCTGAGAAATGTTTCCGAAACTTTTCTGTTCAATTACATAACTAATAATTGTATACAATTATACAATTGTATTAAAGGCATTCCGAAAACGATAAATGAGGTGCGATATAGGTATGGAGATACGATCACGAAGGTTGTCAAAAGATAATACCTACGATGCATTAAAGCAAAAAATAATAGATAGTGAGCTAGAGCCAAATCAAGCGGTTAATGAAGAAAATCTGGCGGCATTGCTCGGGGTCAGCCGGACTCCGCTAAGAGAAGCCATTCAGAGATTGGAGAATGAAGACTTTCTTATCCGTCAGCCGAACGGAAGGTTGCGGGTAGCCTCATTGACTGTCAAAGAGGTTGAAGAGATATTTCAAATCCGCAGCATGCTTGAAGGCTATATTGCCAGAAGTGCAGCCAAGAATGCTACAGACAAGGATATTCAGAAGTTAACGATGCTGATGGAACAAATTAAACAATCCTTCCAGCATGGAGATAAGCAGAATTTTGTATCCTATGGCTTTGAGTTCCATGATTACTTATCTGAGATCAGTCAATTGAAAACATTTGAGAAAGTTCTGAATCAGTTAAGAGATCATTCGCTTCGCTATTGTCGATATGTATCCATGCATGGAGATTGGAACACACAGGCGGATGAAGAACATAATTATATCCTGCAAATGATAGCTGACAAAAATGAAGACGGTGCTGAAAAAGCCATGCGTGACCATATTTTAAGCAGTCTATCTACGGCACTTGAACGCATCAAAGGGTTTGAAGCGTCTTAACGAAAGGAGATTACTTCGTCTATGAATCCACTACATGAGCTTGAACAGGCTATAGCCAGCCAATTGATAGAGGTTCGAAGAAACCTGCATCGGGAACCGGAGCTGGCCTATGAAGAGTTTAGAACAACATCAAAACTGCGGGAATGGCTGACCAATGCCAATATACATATCTTAGACCTCCCTTTAGAAACGGGGCTTATCGCAGAGATCGGACTAGGTACCGGGCCCATTGTGGCTATTCGCTGTGATATCGATGCTCTTCCGATAGAAGAACAGACGGAATTACCGTTTGCCTCTGAGTTCCCGGGTAAAATGCATGCCTGTGGTCATGACTTTCATACCGCTGTCATGTTGGGTGCTGCACACCTGCTGAAGAACCGCGAAAGTGAACTGCCGGGAAGGGTCAGAGTATTGTTCCAGCCGGCAGAAGAAACAGGTCACGGGGCGGAAAGTGTCTTGGCCTCAGGAGGCCTCAAGGATGTAGCGGCTATTTTTGGACTGCATAATTCTCCGGATTTACCTACGGGAGCTTTTGGAACTAGAACGGGAGCTTTAACAGCCGGTGTTGACCGGTTTGAAATTACTGTAAAAGGTATAGGCGCTCATGCGGCTACTCCGGAAAAAGGTGTAGATACCATTATGACCGCGGCGCAAATGATAACGATGCTGCAAACCATCGTTAGCCGTAACACTAGTGCATTAGAGCAGGTAGTGTTAAGTGTTACCAGAATTAATGGGGGCTTCACATGGAATGTGCTGCCGGAGCAAGTTGAATTGGAAGGTACGGTTCGAACTTATAATGAAGAGATTCGCCGCCAGATTCCCGTTCAAATGACCCGGATCATTGAAGGGATTGCCGCAGGAGCCGGGGCAGAGGCGCAATTGCACTATTTTCCGGGCCCGCCGGCAACGATCAATCACGGAGAATGGGCTGACTTTACCAAAGAGGTCGCCGTAGAAGCAGGATACGATGTGCATGATATTCCGCCGCAAATGGGAGGAGAAGATTTCGCCTATTATCTGCAGCAGATACCGGGTGCGTTTGTCAATATAGGAACAGGTCCGGCGTATGCCCTGCATCACCCTCGTTTCGATGTGGATGAGGCAGCAATACTGCCTGCTGCAAAATATTTTGCTTCATTGGCAGAGCAGGCCCTTGTGAAGCTGCAAGCGAAGGCTTAATCCGAAATCTTAAATCTTAAATCTTAAATCTACATATGATTGAGGGGAATGACATGATTGAACTAAGGAATGTGTACAAGACTTTCACTCGCAAAGAGATACAGATTGATGCGCTGAAAGGGATTAACTTGAAGGTTGAAAAAGGCGACATATTCGGGGTAATCGGCTACAGCGGTGCCGGGAAAAGTACCTTAATCCGTTTAGTCAATTATTTGGAAAGACCGACAAAAGGACAGGTTTTCGTAGCTGGACATGACTTAGGCGAATATAACGACAGAGAGCTGCGGGCAGCGAAGAAGAACATAGGCATGATTTTTCAGCATTTTAACCTCTTGGAATCTAAAAAAGTATTTGATAATGTTGCGATCCCTCTCGTCTTGCTGAAAAAGAATAAAGCTGAAATCCGCAAGCGGGTACAGGAGCTGCTGGAATTCGTCGGATTAAGTGATAAGGCTGGAAGTTACCCTAGTGAATTATCAGGCGGACAGAAACAGCGGGTCGGAATTGCCAGAGCGCTTGCCTCGAATCCCTCCATCCTTTTGTGTGACGAAGCGACTTCTGCCTTAGATCCACAGACAACACAATCTATTTTACAGCTGCTGAAAAGAATCAATGCGGAATACAACATCACGGTGATGATCATTACGCATGAGATGTCGGTCATTCAAGAGATTTGTAACAAGGTGGCGGTGATGGAAGAGGGACGGATCATCGAACAAGGAAGCGTTCTGGAGGTATTCGGTCACCCTCAGCATGAGACCACGCAAAATTTTGTGAAGACGGTGATTCAGAATAGCCTGACCCCGAGCGTCCAGAAATCAATTAAAGCAGAACATGGAAAGCTGCTCTATAAGCTTAATTTTATCGGGAAAAGTGCATCTGAGCCCATTCTGTATGAGATGATCCGTTCAAGCAATATCAAAGTCAATATCCTCTTTGCGAATACGACGGAGATTCAAGAAATGACACTGGGGACGGTGATCCTTCAATTAAATGGGGACCAGGCGGAGATTAATAAGGCTTTAGCTTTCTTAAAAAATAATGGAGTAGGCGTGGAGGAGGTAGAATCTTATGTTTTCGACCACAGTAACAGGTGAACAATTTTTCCGGGCGATCATAGAGACGATTCAGATGGTTGGATTTTCCCTATTGCTTGGTTCCCTAATCGGGATTCCTATCGGGATATTGCTCGTAATCACTCGTCCGGGAGGTGTTTTGGAGAACAGAGCCCTTTACACTTTACTAAACCCGGTGATCAACATCGTTCGTTCTCTGCCTTTTATTATTTTGCTGGTAGCGATTATTCCGTTTACACGGTTTATTGTTCATACTTCGATTGGGACAAGCGCAGCGATCGTACCGCTAATTATCTATATCGCTCCCTACATCGGACGGTTGGTAGAGAACTCCCTGCTTGAAGTGAATCCGGGAATTCTTGAAGCTGCAGAAGCAATGGGGGCTACTCCATTTCAAGTGATCTGGTACTTTTTGTTGCCGGAAGCGGTCGGATCATTAATCCTGTCACTGACTACGGCTACGATCGGTTTGATCGGTGCAACGGCCATGGCCGGTACGGTAGGCGGCGGAGGCGTTGGAGATTTGGCCATAGTCTATGGATACCAGCGGTTTGACACCGTAGTAGTGGTAGCTACCGTCATTATTCTCATCATTTTCGTGCAAGGCATTCAATCTTTAGGCAACACACTGGCCAGAAAAATTCGCCGCTACTAGTTATTATACAATCAAGGGGGACAGGCAGATGGGTGAATGGAGTAAGCAAGACCGGTTTAGAGCGATATTATCCGGAGAACTGGCGGATCGTCCGATTGTCAGCGGATGGCGTCATTTTATTGACAAGGAACAAAATGCAGAGGATTTAGCCGCAACAACGATTTCTTTTACCAGAAAATATGATTGGGATTGGGTCAAAATTAATCCAAGAGCAACCTACTTAGCTGAAGCTTGGGGCAATGAGTATGATTTTACGGATTATCAGACCGTATTCCCCAGACAGACAACGACGGTTATACCTGCAGCCGAGAATTTATGGGATCTCGAAGTGAAAAAGGCAACCCAGACTGCATCTCTGCTGGAGCATTTAGAGGCAGTTAGAAAAATCCGTCAAGGGTTACCTGACACACCGCTCATCCAAACGGTTTTTTCGCCATTAACGGTGTTGCTGTTTATCGTAGGGCGTTCTGCTTATGTAACCAAAACGGTGTTTGGCATTGAGCAGCCTGTTACTTTGGAATCTTTGTTCAAGGAACACAGAGCGGCAGCGCACCATGCACTGCATGTGATTGCATTGACCTTAGCGGATTATGTGCAGGAGCTGCAGCAGGCAGGCTCAGACGGATTGTTCTATGCAGTGACAGGTACAGCCCACCCTGGATTATTTGATGAATCAATGTTCGATGAGCTGTCCAGGCCTTATGATTCTATTGTTCTAGAGGCCGCAAGCTATGGCAAAAACATTTTACATACCTGCGGTGCCTACGCCCAGCCTGAGAAATTTAATGATTACCGTATTGACGGGATCAGCTGGGATACGATAGCCGAAGGAAATCCGGGCCTTGCAGCCAATCTCAAAGCTACTAAGGTAGGCGGAGTGGATCATGGGTTGTTTGCCGTAAACAACATCGAGCAAATTAAGCAGCAGGCTCAAGAGGCTTTGGCATTCATGAAAAACAAACCTTTTATTCTGTCGCCAAACTGTGCAATCCCGTTAAATGTATCAGATGAGGCGTTAGAGCAATTTAAAAACCAAGTATTAGAATAGGGGATGAGGGTAATGAAAAAGTTAATGGTAGTGATGTTGATCAGTGTTATGACGGTGCTGGCGGCTTGTGGCAATAATAATGAAGCAGCAAGCTCGGGAGACAAGAAAGAAATTACGGTGGGCTTTGGTGTCGGAACGTATGAAGAGCAATTCCGTCAATCGATTCTACCGATCCTGGAGCAAAAAGGCTATACCGTAGATATCAAAACCTTCTCGCAAAACATGCAGGTCAATCCTGCGATGAAGGAAGGCTCCATTGACGCGAGTGTTTTCCAAAGCACAGCCTATATGGAGGCTATTAACAAGGAAATTGATGCAGACATGACCGGAATTGCTTATGTGCCAGGTGCACCGCAAGGTCTTTATTCCGTAAATCATACGACGCTTGACGATGTGAAAGACGGTACGACGGTGGCTGTTCCCAATGATCCGGTTAACCAGGAACGTGCACTTCGTATTCTGGAGGAATTAGGCTGGATCAAAATTAAAGAAGGAGCCGGTGTAGCGGATTTCAACATTAACAGTATGGAGCCGGATAAGTTCAATATTGATATTAAAGTACTGGATCCCGCACAAATTCTGGTCTCCCTTCAGGATGTTGATTATGGTGTTGTAAACGGGAATTATATTGCAAATTCACCAGACAGAAAGATTACCGATGCACTCAAAATAGAAAATACGCCGATACAGCACAGAATCATCGTATCTGTTAATAAAAAGGATGAAAATACCCAGTGGGCCAAAGACCTCAAGGCTGCCTATGAATCCAAAGAATTCGAAGAATACATTCTTGGACAAGACAAGTATGACGGATTTATTCTGCCGGAAGCATGGGATAACAACTAAGTTAAGGAAGTGAGATTAAGTGGTGATGAGCAGGATACATTTCATTGGCGGAGGACAGATGGCCGAAGCGATCATCCGTGCATGTATTGCGGGTGAGACTCTGACTGCCGGTCAAATCAGCGTGTCAGATGTTAACGAAGCGCGTCTTCAGCTGTTAAAGGCAAAATATAATGTAGACACAGAGAGTTCGCAGGAGCAAGGCCTCTCTGCAGCAGAGCTGATCGTCATTGCTGTTCGGCCGCAGGATGATCTGGTAGCACTCGGACAAACGGTCCGGCAATTCGCTTCACCTGCTGCCGCAATCGTATCGATTGTGGCAGGGGTAACGATTGAACAGCTGGGGGATTATTTTGGAGCAGAACGACCGATTGTCCGGGTCATTCCCAATACATTGACCGACACGGGATATGGCTACAGCGGTGTGGCTTTGAATGCACATGCTGCCCGTGAACAAGTGGAGGATATTCTGCTCGGCTTCGGCAAAGTACAATATCTGGAGGAATCTTATATCGATATCTTCACCGGCTTCGGTGTGGCCGGACCTAACTATATCTATTATTTCATTGAATCCTTTACGGATGCCGGTGTACTCGCCGGACTGCCGCGGGAACAGGCATGGAAGGTAGCGCTGGAGAATATGCTGGGAGCGGTGGCGATGCTGCAGCAGACCGGACTGCATCCAAGACAGCTGCTGGATATCAACAATTCGCCCGGCGGTGTCGGCATGCATGGGTTATACGAGCTGAACAACAGCGACTTCGCAGCCGGGCTGCAGAGAAGTGTGCTGGCGGCCGTAAAGCGGACCACGGAGCTGGGAGTGAAGAGATAATGGCAGTGCTGAAATGGGATCATCTGGTGCACTATGTCAACGATCTGGATCAACCGGTGCAAAGCTTCGGCGAACAGGGCTTGGTTGCTTTCCGGGGCGGATCTCATAAGGATTGGGGAACTTATAATGCCTTAAGTTACTTTGGGCTAACCTATCTTGAGTTCCTCGGTATCGAGAACCTGGAATTAGCACAAGCAACTGAGCACAATGTTGTCGTGAGGGATGCCGTAACAGTCCTTCCAGAGCATGAAGTCTTAAGCAGAGTGGTGCTCCGGACGGATGATATCGAAGGCGTCGAAACCTCCCTGAAGGCAGCAGGGCTATCTCTATCTCCCATCATTGACGGCCGGCGTCTGGATAATAAGGGCAGGTTAATCGAGTGGCGGATGATGACCATTGACGGTGACTTCCAGGGACTGGTCTATCCGTTCATCATTCAGTGGAACGGGACCGATGAAGAACGGCTGGAACGTCTCACGGCATCCGGTATCATTCAAGCCCATCCTGCCGGCAATGCTGAGATCGTAAGCGCGGTATTCCGCGTCCTCGATCCTGCTGCTGCGGCTAAGCATTGGGGAGAGCTGTTCGGACTGCCTGTTACAGAGTCTGGGGTTAACCTCTTCAGCCTTGCGATTGGAGATCAGTCCTTTGATTTCGTGCAAGGGGATGAAAACCAGTTCAAACAGGTCCTTTTTACAACAGATTCACCAGCCCTAAAAGGAAAGACGATTCGCGTGGGTGAAGGGGAATATGTCTTTGCTTAATGCGATTAAAATTAGTGCCGAAAATTCATAACAAGTAAAGTGAAAGATTGGGCTAAGCCTCTGGGGGAAACTCCGGGGGCTTTTTTGTTGTGAATAACAATATATCACCCGGTGCCAACGGTTCCGGTACATATCCGCAGGGAAGTGAACGAATGGAACGTCTTATTAGATAAGAAGGCGAATGGAGATGTACCGGATAATCTGAAACAAGCGATAGAGAAATCTCATGAGGCCGACTTGCAGACTGCCAGATATGAAGCGGAGGATTTGTATTATGCCTACGGGTGGAGTAACGATCTGGAGAAGCGGGTGATCAGCCACATCGAGATGAATCCGAATTTTTCCTCACAGGTTATTATCGATCTGGAGCAGCAGGAAGCCGTATTTGTACTGGCTAATCTGAATTCAACCGCCCCGTCGCTGATTGCACACAACATATACGGCAGCATGAACGGAAATCCGATGAAACCGTTCAACTATGATGATAGCAATATTGTAATGGATTGGGTATTTTCGTTCTTAGTCCTACTGGCAGTCATCAGCGTAATTCATAAGGCATTGAAACTAATGAGAGGGAGCAGATCAGGCTTACTCAATGAACGGTCAGGACGCAGGAAAAGAGTTGGAGCGGGCATCCATCTGATCGTTAGACTGCTGCTGCTGGTGTTGATACTGATCTGGCCTTATCTGATTCACTACAATTACTATATGATCAGCGTGTGGATGTCGTATTCTGTTTTTGTGTGGATAGGACTTGCGGCGATTAGCTGCGTGTTGTCGATGGTATTGAATCTGAAAAGAATGGCGGCGCTTAGGAGCCGGTAGTCATGAAATCCACGGGATATGCATTGAGTAAGTTGTAAAGGCTGTATTTTTCCATTACATGGTATAATACGGGTTGGACTTAACATCTTTATTTCATCTAATAAGGAGAAACAATGGCTACCATAAATCAGTTACAAACTAAGCCAGCGAAGCGTTATGAAGAATTCGATCCTGGGCAAGACGGGAATAAAAACACTGAGTTTGCAGATCTGATTATGGATGGGAATTCACTACTTTACCAAAAGCTCAAGAAATATGATATGGTTCCTTCCCTGGGATGGGGGAGTGCAAATCATCAACGACTTATGATTGACTATTTCTTATTGGAACAATGTCATGAGCATATGTACTACAGATATCCAATATTAGTCTGTCCTTGGTGCGGGGATGAAGAATGCGGTTTTATCTCAGTTAAAATTGACAGGGAAGCAGATGTGGTTACATGGAAGGATTTCAAGCTGGAACCTATAAAAGTGTAATAAAGGGTACGTTGGGAACAGTGGGAGAAGCACTATGATAAGATAAAATGAACAATCTTAATATTGTATCCGGGTATGTACCGGAGAGAAACGGGAGGAATGAGTGAGTTGAAACATCCTTTTCATCTAAAAGCAGTTTGGAATGGCGGGCGTAACAGTGAAGGGCGTATTGATGTAGGCGGGCTAAAAACGACAATTTCAATTCCGCAGGAGATGGGGGGGCCGGGAACAGGTACCAATCCTGACGAAATGCTTCTGGGGGCCGCATCGACCTGTTATCTGATTACGCTGGCAGCAATGCTTGAGCGTTCCGATATTACACCTCTGGATTTGACTATGGAGTCTGAAGCGATTGTGGATGTTACAAATAACGTGTTTACGTACGAACGGATCATGCACAAACCACGGATTGTACTCAAAGCGGATGCAACCGAAGCAGAACTTATGAAGGCCGAACGGCTGGCACAAATGGCGGAAAAGTCCTGTATGATTTCGAGAGCTGTAGCGGGTAATGTCACCATAGAAACACTGCCTACTATAGTAACATCAGGGCTTAACGCGGTGTGATGTACTCAATACCATACTTACTCCAACACGCCCTAGCTTTTGCCAAAGCTCAATCAGAAAACAAGCCGATCGATCTATCCTTCGGCTATTCCACTTGTTATTGACGGGATGTTCGCGTAAATCTAAACCTTAGAAGCTTCTGCCTTAATGTGGTGGGAGTTTTTTTGTTGTTGATGACATAAGACTTATCGCAAAACATGGCTGGAACTGCGAAGATGTTAACGCTATCCATAAATTTCGCTGATGCCTGAGGTTGCAATAAACCTGTAGTCCCGGGCTGTCGCCTAACCGCCCCTCGCTGAATACATTTGAAGTATAAATGATTCAGGAGAGGATGTTGGCTGTGCAAGCTGTTTCTCATAATCCCGTTCAAGGATGGATCGCCTACACGTCGGACCGTGGCGGAACGTTCGACATTTGGGTGTACCGGCCGCAGGACGGTTTGAATTTTCAACTTACACATGGGCTTGGTGCGGAATTTTCCATTCCCTATTGGTCTCCGGACAGCAGGAGAATTGCTTTCATCGGCATTGGCAACGTGGTTCACCTGCTGGATACCCTTACGCTCACTGTTGCCCGGATTGACCAAGTAGAGCAATATACCCTGCTGGACTGGTCCCCGGACAGCCGGTTTCTCGTATATGTCAAAAACGGGAGAATCATCATCTATAATACGTTCTCTCATAACAGCTATACCATCACGGAGCCAGGCGCAGGCGATGTCCAGTGGTTCCCTTCGGGTAGAGAGCTTCTGTTCTCGGCTCCGGATTCCAGCGGCAATACCCAGCTCTTCCGCATCGGGACCGACGGCACAAACCGGAGACAAATCACGCAAAATACGGACGGACCGCTCCATAACGTTCGTATTTCCCCGGACGGAACGTTTGCACTTTATACATTCCCCGGTGAAAGCATCTCTATTATTTCGACGGTGGATCTGGCCACCGGCACCATCTATACGCTGGAAGGCGGACCGCTCGCCAAAAATTATTTTCTGGTTTGGTCCCCTGACTCCCGGAGCATCGCCTACAGTGCAACCGCCTATCAGGAGCCGAATTATTATTCTCTCATTCAAATCGACAGCCGAACCGGTAAGAATCAAAGGACACTCTCGGCCTCCAGCTGTTTCGCCACTCCCGTCAGCTGGTCGCCGGGCGGTGACAAGATCGCGTATTTATCAGGATGCTCAGATGTAGAAAGCGCAAGTCAGCTCTGGATTACCGATCTCAAGGAACAGATACCGGTAAATGTCCTCAGCGGCGGCCGGATTACAGCCCTGCAGTGGTCTCCCCGCGTCAGAAGGATTCTGGAAGCCATATACACAAACTACGTGTACCGGGTATCCTTTCCGTATCCCGCATACTGGCACCGGGTCAGCGAAGAGAGGTACGAGGGGTCAGACGGTTTTTTTCAGGTATCCGCGATTTCAGCAGGCGACCGGATTGCCGATGTATGCAACTCCGAAGCTTTTCATCCATTGATGCCATATGGCTCCTCTCCCAAGATTGTCATGATGACGATACAAAACCAAGAAGCTTGCTTCATATTTCCGTCGGCCGACCAACCACCAGAGATGAACCAACAGGCCGCCCTGATCGTGAGATACCCGCGGCCAGTCCAAATCGGAGAAACGTTCTACAACTATTTTATTCTGTGGGCCGACGAGAACCATATCCGGCAAATTGGCGGACGGCTGGCATTCCTTTAGAGGTTGCAGTTGAATCCACTGTTCTGCCATTCCTTAAGAAAAGCGATCTTGACAAGAGCTGTTTAACAGCCCTTTGTCAAGATCGCTTCATAGTACTCTCTAACAAATTACAACTCAGACCAGGTTAAGGTCAGCTCCACAGTGTCTTCCTGCGTGGATAACAGACCGCCGATCAGTGACCAGCTTTCCGCATCTGTATCTCCTTGAAGGATGAGGTTTTTCTCGTCAATGGTCTCTGCTGAGTCTTTGACCCCTTGATCCTGAAAGTATTGTTTATAAGTTTCTGCCAGCTTGTCGAGCTTTTCTTGGGATTTAAAAATTAAAAGGACCGATTTTTTGCCGTCATTTTGCTCCGAGTGGGAAGTGGTTACTTCAGCATCATCCGGGATTGGAAAATCCTTTGGCAAGTATTCCGGTCTCTGTGTTTCCTCAACCTGAACGGCCGCTGCTTGATTCTCCGGTTCTTCAGATGCGGCGGAATCTTTGGCAGAACACGCCCCCAGGACCCAGACCAGCGCAGTCGTCATAAGAATCAGTTTACCGATTTTCCAGTGATTATGAATCATGAGTTCACTCCGTTTCTGTTTTGATCTATTGTTGTGACATACCTCACACAGAACCATATCCAGTATATAACAGGACAATTTGGGAAAACAATTTTTGGACGATGGATGTGGCGTTACAGAGTGCGATCTTTCAAAAAGGTCGTTTACTTTACAAACTGGTTTAATAGCCTTTGGACTACGTCACGCTTTATGGGCTTACTGATATATTCATCCATTCCTTCTGTAAGGCACTTTTCCCGGTCACCCTTCAAAGCATTGGCTGTGACTGCAATAATGGGCGGGCTGTTCTCCTTGTGTTCCTCTTTAATCAACTTCATTGCATCGAAGCCGTTCATAATCGGCATGTGCAAATCCATTAAAATGAGATCAAACCGCTTGCTCTGCGCTGCTTGAACTGCGTCTATGCCGTTTGTGACGGTAGTAATTGTGTGCCCCATTTTCTCAAGTGTTTTGGTCAACACTAGCTGGTTGATATGGTTGTCTTCAGCAATCAAAATGCTCGCTTCTCGTACCGGTTGACGCTTATGCAGGTGATTCTCTTGTGTCTGTGGTGCGACTGTTTTCTTGAGCCTGATTGTGAAAGTAAATGACGAGCCACTCTTCCCGTCACTCTCCGCGTAAATCTCACCGCCCATCAACCCGATAATTCTGCGGCTGATGGCAAGCCCAAGGCCAGTGCCTTCATGCCTGCGCGCCATAAAACTGTCAATCTGTGCAAACGGTTCGAATATTTCGTTGAGCTGCGCGGGTTCAATCCCAATACCCGTATCGGTTACCGTAAATACCAGCAGGGATGGATCCTGCTCTCCAAGCTTTACCTTTACCGATATGCTTCCCTTGGACGTGAATTTTACGGCATTGCCGAGCAGGTTTATCAGTACTTGTTTTAAACGTTCGGCGTCACCGTAAATGTAGTCAGGAACACCGTGATTTATCGTGCTGGAGAGTTCCAAGTGATTTTGCTCGGCTCTCAGGGAAATGACAGCGAAGCTCTCATTAATACATTTACACAGTTCGAATGTATCTTCTTGCAGTTCTGTTCGGCCTGCCTCAATCTTAGAGAGATCAAGAATGTCGTTGATAATATTGAGCAGCGTGTCCCCGCTTTTGCGGATGATCTCCACATACCCCCGTTGTTCTTCATTAAGCTCCGTATGGTCAAGCAGAATATCCGTCATACCGACGACCCCGTTCATGGGGGTGCGAATTTCATGGCTCATCATGGCTAGAAACTCACTTTTGCTTTGTTCGTGGATTCGGCGGTCT
>NZ_LN831198.1:3225679-3256727 GCF_001368795.1 Paenibacillus ihuae | reverse complement strand
GGCTCATCATGGCTAGAAACTCACTTTTTGCTTTGTTCGTGGATTCGGCGGTCTCCTTCGCAAGCAATAACTGTTTCTGCTCGGAGATGTCCTTACATATGAGATAGAATCCGATATTTTGGTTGTTCACAAAAATTGGTGCAATACTGGTAAGCACTTCAATGACTTCGCCGTCCTTGGCGATAAGTGTGTTTATGTGCTGCTCAACCGAATTATCGTACAGCGCCCTATCCAGAATGTTCTGGACATTCTCCTGTCCGATTAGCTCTGCAAGCTCCATACCGATCAATTCGGACTCGATGGAGTAGCCTGTTATCTTTTCCGACATACTGTTAGCGTTAATAATCCGGCCGTTTAGGCCAAAGGAAATGACGCTGTCATGGTTGTATTTTTTAAGTGACGTGTAGCGCTCAACAGATTCCTGAAGGCGTTGCTCGGATTCCTTTTGCTTAGTGATTTCAATGATTTGGCAGATGTAATACGTCGGTTGGTTCGCTTCATCGGTGAAAAGCTTGAGGGAGAGCAATCCCCACATTTCGTCGCCCATTCTTGTGAGAAACTGCTTGTCGAGCTGTACTTCCGTTTTATCACCCATGAGTGCCTTTAGATCATTAATATTTCTGATATTATCCTTATCGTGGGAGAGGTCTTCTAACCTCATACCGTCAAACTCTGCTTTAGAATAGCCGAAAATTCGTTCCATGGCGGAGTTTACGGACAAAATCATACCGTCTGGTGTAATAAGTGCGATCCCGAATGAAGCATGATCAAACACTTGTTGGTAGAATTGATCCTGGTTTAGATTAACACGATGCATGGCGGCCTCCATTGGGTAAGTAATGTTTTCACGAAAAAATAGACCTCCTGTTTGAAGGTCATATCAATAATGATAAATTTGAATATTAAAATGTAACTTCAGTTTTATTTACCCACTTATCGCTTGCCGAAACAATCTAAATTCTCCCATTAAACAAATATTGCTCAGTAATGAGAAATTAAATTAGAGCCGAGTATGGCTACTGACAATCTTGATGAAATAAATCCAGTACCATTCCATGTCAAAAGGTTTTCAACGTACCCTAATGTATCCGAATTAGTTGTGCCGATAATACGTTGCATAGCAAGTAAATCATAACTATTACTTTTTACGTTTGTAACAATGGGGTATAACGCACCTAAAGCAAGCACCTCACCTTTTACGGGTTGTTTTAGTTTGCCATCTTCGTTGTAATATTGTGATAAATATTCATTGCCCTTGTAGCTAATGTCGATAGTGAATAGCACGTTAAATTGGGGGCTCCCAACGCTTACCTTGTAAAAATCCTCATAGTTTACATTGAATTTATATATTGTGTTGTATTTTTCAACGTTAAACATCTCCTGCAGATTGTTATTCTTAAAGGAGTACATATAGAATATGCCATATCCGCCGCTTCCTCCGGAATTAATACTTATTAAAATATCCGCTACGCTGTCCTTAGAAAAATCCCCCAGAAAAAGTCTGGCATTATATCCAGCATTGTATTGAAGATATACCGTTGTAGTTTGGTTAGAATGCCCATCTTGGATCACAAGTGTGATTTGGTCAGCAAAGTCTCCAGTTCCATCTGGTTTATTACCGTATAAATAAATGTTGTCTATTGTTTTGTCCCCATTTACATCGGCCTGCTTGATATCCAGCAAAGTAATGTTTCTGGAAAGAGTCGGGCTACTATACCCTCGGTCTCGGTATAATTGGTTTGAATATTGGAACGGAGTCCCAAGGTTAATCATTTGCCGGTTGCAATTATACATTTATATTCCTCCATGTAATTGGGTTATAATCCATACACTCAGAAAGGCAGGCGCATATCATGTGTTAGGAAAGCAAAGAGGAGGGGAAATCAATGGGATGTCCTGAAGTTTGTCACGGATTTACTTCTACGGCTGCGATTTTGGTTCTTTATATTTTGCTCGTAATCATTTTGTCTGCTGGTTTCTTTGTTTAGTATCAAGACCCAGTAAAGCGTATTAAGCAAGAACATGAGCCTATACTGCTAGGCTCTTGTTCTTTTTTTGTAGGATGGTGAGCTAATTATTTGGTTCCAATCACAAGAATATATCCGATATATTCTGCATAACTGTCCATTATACTGTTGTACTTACTGATTACTTCCCACATGGAGTGGTCGAGAAAGGAACCTGCATCGATTTGTTGATGATCATCCGGTTGCTCAATCAGATCCACACTTGATTTAGGAAACATGAAGGGACCCTCTATCTGTGAACGAATGAATCCTATTGTTTGTACTAAGGCTGACCAATCCTTAATGTCCCATAACTTATCAACGTGATAAAACTCTGTAATTTCTTGACTGATTTCAGGGGGCATGGGTTTTCTTTGGATCATTTCTCTGTCGAAAAGTTGGCCTCCAGACCGCAGAACTCTGTAGTATTCAGATAATGCCTTCCCTGTGTCCGTGAATATGGATACAGACTCGACCAGAATGACATCAAATGATTCGTCAGGGAAAGGCAGTGAAGTGGCATCTCCTTCCAAGAATTTCAAAGTTAGATTCTCTGTTTCAGCCCGCATTTTGGCTTTTGCAATCATATCTGGGCGGATATCTATCCCCACCACATCATGTCCCTGAGCTGCCAAATAACAAGATGTTCTACCTGTGCCGCAACCCACTTCTAGAATTCTGGATTTAGCGGGTAGGGGGTATTGTTCGAATTGCTTTAACGTTGCAGAGAATCCTCCAGGATGAGCATTACCAATACCTAATTTGGCCAGCATGTCGAAATATTCCATGTATTAATTTTCCTTTCACTGCAGGTTTTATCTTATAATATGTAAGGAAATAAACTTTGCACCGCATGGGCTGATTTTACTTTTGCTGAGTTTTAGCAGGAGTTTTTTTGATTTGGAGGCAAGATGTAATATTTGTGAAAAGGGTAGCCGGATGAGTTAAAAACTCTCTTGACCTTAACGTCGCGTAAACCTGTATATTTACTCTCAGAAGGAGGGATAGTCATCGAACTGCAAACCATCAGTCAAGTGTCAAAGCACTTTTCAATCTCAACCCGTACACTTAGGTATTACGAGCAAATCGGGTTGATTACTCCTGCGAAAAGGGAAGATTCCGCATACCGCGCTTACGATGCAGAAGCCATCACACGGCTGCGTCAGATTATCGTTCTGCGTAAACTGCGGATACCGCTCAAACAGATTGCGGAGGTTCTGCAAAGCGCGGAGGCGCGCGTTGCAATCGAAGCTTTTGAGCGTAACCTTGCGGAGATTGAGGACGAAATCACTGCGCTCTCCACCATTCGCAGTGTTATCAAAGCCTTTGTCGAATATCTTAATCAAGGAGGTACTAATTTCGCGCTACCTGACGACGCAAGTTTACTGGAGGTTGTGGATTCCTTGACGGTCTCTAAAATTAACTTCAAGGAGGAAAAGTCAATGGACGATTTAAACAAGGCAAATGAAAATTTAAACAAACTGGCGGACAAAGATGTGCGTATTGTATATCTGCCGCCCATGACTGTGGCAGCTGCTTACGCAACGGGAGAAGGCTGCGAAGGAAAAGCGGGTGAAATGATAACGCGATTTGTAATGGAAAGCGGATTGCTAACAATCAAACCCGATGCCCGGAGTTTTGGTTTTGACTGCTCTAAGGGGGCAGCGACACTCGGAGAACCTTCGCATGTATATGAGGTGTGGGTATCCATTCCGGACGGCATAGAGATCCCCGCGCCATTAGTTAAACGAACGTTTGACGGCGGGTTATATGCCGCACATGTGTTGAGAACGTGGGACTTCGAGGACTGGCGTTTTTTAAGGGAATGGGTTAACGAAAGCAATAAATATGATAATGACTGGGATTCCCCTCGCTGGACATCGCCGGAGACGGTTGCAGGGCAAGGATTTGAAGAAACATTGAATTTTTATAATTATGTACAAAAAGGCGGTAAAATGGAGGATTTACAGCTTGATTTATTGTTTCCGATTAAGGAGAAGGATTAAGAATAAGTTCGAAGGGTAAGGCAGATTACTTATTACATAGAAAGAGTGCTTAAATGGAAGATATTAAAATCGGCTCATCCTTATCATTCGGCGGTTATAATTGGCGTGTGCTTGACATACAAAACAATACGGCTTTGATATTAACCGAAGATATTATAGAACAACGCGCTTACCATGTTGCTTATAAAGATATAACTTGGGCGGACTGCGCGTTAAGAAAATATCTTAATGGTGAATTTTATGACAAATTCAACGTAACGGATAAATCAAGAATAATTCCGGTAATTAATAAAAATTCTGACAATCAGTGGTATTGTTCAAAAGGCGGAGCAGATACGCAAAAGATATTGGTTTGAAAGAAAAGACGAAAATAACAGTAAGCGAATAGCAAGACTTGAGGCCAATAAAGGGGGGATTTGGTGGTGGTGGCTTCGGTCGCCCGGCCGCGTTAATATAAAAGCCGTGTACATCCACGGTGACGGTAGTATAGGTATCCAAGGCAACAATATATTGAAAGGCAACATCAGTGACGGCAAATGTAAAGGCGGTGTCCGTCCCGCTTTGTGGTTGAAGCTGTAAGCTGGATCATGTCTAATAAGCGAACCACAAGGCGAGACAAAATATGGCACAACGCGTGATTAACCGGATTAGACACGCCTCCGAGTCTGTAAATTATATTCGTATTATGAGGTTAACCAGCCAAGTTTGGTTAACCTCATTTTTGCGTTAAAATGAGCATTAGCCGGGGAGAACGATAAAATATGTGGGCTAACAGCCCGTTACACAAACTGTTCACTTGCTATTGCACAAACCATGATTAGGATGGTTGAGACATCGAGCTCGAATAACACGCGAAGCTATGGCAGTGCAATGGGTAGTGGGGTGGCATTATTTTTCTAGAACGCAATAAGGCCATGGGAAAATCATTTCGTTTCCATCATACCTATGATGGCATCCAGACCCTTATTTTAAGGCTTCAGGAAGCAGAATCTTTAACAGAGAATAAGCCAGTTATCGTATTAGAATCAACTGGACATTATTATTTAGGACTGGTAGCTCACTTCAAAAAGCAAAGGGATGAAGTCATTATATTAAGCTCTTTAATAGCCCGGCGGGCAAGAAAATCAAAGCTACGAAGCGTGGATCCATAACTTTATGAAGAGCTTTATATTTGGCCGTATTATGTGGGATTAGAGGGACAGCCAGAAACATTCCGACGTTACTCGAAAATGGACAGGACGTGTCCAAAATTGGGGACAAATGCTAAACCAGCTTTCGGCCTTTTTCCCTGATCGGGTCGGGCAACACTTAAGTTAGAATCGCGACTTCCCCCTCGTCCCCCTCGGGGGAATCCATGCTGAAAAGAGTTTACACAAAATTATTGACAGACCTCTGCGGACCGATCGGTCCTTGGATCGCCAGAAGTGAAGGGCCGGGAAGCCATGCCACTGCGGCCGCAATCGCGAGCGTAACGACCGGCCATAGACCTGCCAGCAGCGGCGCCTTCAGGACAAGCAACAGACCGACTAATCTAAATAGAACTTCCCTAGTGCAAAGGCGGTATTCATATCATAGTAATAGGTTGTCTCTCTACTGGTAGCGCGTACGCCTCGCACATACTGTGAAACCACATCAACCATGAAATGCAGTGCACCTGTAACGATAATCCAGCCGTAGGCTACAAGCCACAGTGTCACTCTCATCTATTCCACCTTCCGGTAAGAAACCGTTATGAATTCGCGATTGCGTCGAAATCTACATGTGTCAGTTGTTTGGATACTTCCCACAGTCTGGATGCGGCAGCGGTATTTAGCGCCTGCGGAGCGATCTTGCCCGGCTTTGGCAAGCCTCTTGTTTCTGAGAGTCTGCCGGGACCGTAATAAATTCCAGCCTTCGCGTCCGGCGATGTAGCAGCAAGCAGAGTTGGAAGAGCACCTTGCGCGGCCGGCTGGAACAAGATCGGTCCCATCAGCCTGCGGATAATTCCGCGGGGCTGTTCGGTCCTGCCCCATTGAGAAGCAGGTCTGTGCGCGAAACACCCGGATGAACCGGAAGGCTCAAGAGTCCCCAGCCCGACGCGTCACTGCGCCGCTGGAGTTCCAGTGCGAACATGATCATGGCAATTTTGGATTGCGCATAAGATTCCATTGCATTATAACGGTGTTCAAATTGCAGGTCGTCAAAATGGATGGAGCCATTGCGGTGGGCAACACTGCCCAGACTTACTACACGCGCTTTTTTCCCTTTGCGCAGCAAAGGCATCAGATGCGCTGTCAACGCGAAATGTCCAAGGTAATTCGTTCCGAATTGAAGCTCAAAACCATCTTTCGTGACTTTACGGGTAGGCGGTGTCATTACGCCTGCATTATTGATCAAAAGATTAAGACTTTGCCGTTCCTTATTCATCCTTTCGCCAAACGCTTGTACCGAGGCCAGGCTGGCAAGATCCAATTCCTCAAAGCGTATGTTGGCTAAGGAAACGCTGCTGCGGATCTTTTGAACCGACTCTGTTCCCTTTGCGACGTTGCGGCCGGCCAATATAACCTCTGCTCCATTTTTCGCCAGTTCCAACGCCGTTTCGTAGCCGAGGCCCCCTGTACCGGTAACGATGGCCGAACGTCCCTGCTGAGAGGGAATATTTGAAGCTGTCCATTTAGGGAATTGTTCCATCTTTTCTTTCGCTCCTTTGTTTGCTTGCGGTATCTTCCACGAATGCTTGTATGCTTAACGTCCGGCGCCTGAATTGTAAGTTGACCAGCCGTTCGCTATACTTAATGCTAATACTTAGAGACTTATCGAAGTCAAGTCTTTAAAATACCGATTTTTCGAGGTGAAAGAGAGGATGTACAGCATCAATGAAGTAGCTACTATTTGTGATGTGACGGCGCATACGCTCCGCTTTTACGACAAGGAAGGTTTATTGCCCTTTGTGGGTCGCAACGGGGCGGGAAACCGGATATTTTCTGACGGGGATTTAGTTCTTATCAAAGTGATTTGCTGCCTGAAAAACACCGGAATGCCCATTAAAGATATCAAAAAATACATCGAATTGATTATGGAAGGCGATACTACCAAGGAAACGCGACGCAGCATAATGATCGAGCATCGTAAGGAAGTGCTGCGGCAGATTGATGAATTGAAGAAAAATCTGAACATTATTGATTTGAAGGTTGCATTATACGACACCAATAATATCGATTTGCTTCGGGAGATCTAATCGATATTTAGTTAGAGTTGCCTCTAACTGTTTATAGCAAAAATCGCTTTTTCCGAAGCGCCCCTGCTCACATATAGAGAAGGTAAAACTTAAGACTCGCTGTTAAATTGGCTGGTCCATAAACCGAATGAGTTCAATTAGTGAACCTTTGTCCCATTAAGGATGACCTGCCTGTTCATGAAATTTTGTAGTTCATATATATGTTAACAAACAAGGGGGTTATCTATTTATTCATTGATGGGATGTTCGCGTAAATCAATTGTTTATTGCTTCTGCCATGAATTTTGGTAGAAGTTTTTTCTGTTGTAATTCTTTTTCAAACAGTATTAGCTGTAGGCATGCCGTGGGAATTGAAAAAGTGTATTTTAGCCTAAGCCCAAATAGTTATTTACGCGAGCGTCCTTTACGGGACGTTCTTTTTAAATAAAGAAGTGGCAAAGCATGATTATGCACCAACAAACAAAGCTTGAAAATAATTCGCACCACATATATACTGTTTATATACGATATATACAGCGAAGAAGGAGGAACCGCATGCATCTCTCCGTATCCCTTACTTCAGGAGAACCGATTTATTCGCAAGTCAAGGAACAGATCAAAAATCAAATCTTAACAGGGCTGCTTAAGGAGGGAGAATTGTTGCCTTCCATTCGCAATCTTGCCCAAAACTTAAAGATCAGCGTGATTACGACGAAGCGGGCATATGACGAACTGGAACAGGAAGGACTGGTCACATCCGTATCCGGAAAGGGAACGTTTGTTTCAGGGAACAACATAGAATCGATACGGGAGATTAAAAACCGTGCTTTGGAAGATCAAATCCGTTTGACAATTAGGGAAGGGAAAAATATGGGCTTAACGCGCAAGGATTTTTTGCATTTAGTTACGATTTTGTACGGAGAGGAGATGGAGTCATGAGTATCGTTGAATTTCGCGGATTTACTAAACAAAACGGCGAATTTACACTTGGAAATTTGAACTTTTCTATTCAAAGCGGTTATATCACCGGGTTGATTGGCCCGAACGGTTCGGGTAAAACAACATTAATTCGTTCCATTATGAACCTGATTCGGCCCGATCGGGGAGAAGTGCTCTTATTCGGCCAATCTTATCTGAACAAGGAACGGGAGATTAAGCGTCGAATTGGCTTCGTATATGATGAGGATTCTTTCTATAATCATCTGACCGTAACTGAGATGAAAAAGATTGTATCATCGTTCTATCCCACATGGAATGACTTGGCATTCAGAAAATATATGGATGATTTTCAACTGCCTTCCCGCCGGAAAATCCGCGATTTATCCAAGGGGATGAAAACAAAATTCGCCTTAGCGGCAGCTTTGGCGCATGAACCTGATCTGCTGATCATGGATGAGCCAACGTCGGGCCTGGACCCGGTGTTTCGTAAAGAGGTATTGACTATATTAAGCGAATATATTCAGGATGGAACCCGGTCTGTACTCTTCTCTACGCACATCAGCACCGATTTGGAACGTATTGCCGATTACATTGTATATATCCGCCACGGACAAGTAAGATTCTGCGGAAGTAAGGAGGAACTGGTCGATTCTTATCTGCTCATAAAAGGACCAGCCGAATGGCTTCGAGCAACGGGCCTCAAGCATACATTTCTGGATATACAGCTAAATGATCTGGGATTTGAGGGGTTGGTTGCAAGAGAAAGCTATTCTGAAGAAGTATTCGGCCATCAGGTGAAGGTGGAGAAACCGTCGCTGGACGATATTCTTGTCTATACGAGGAGGGAGAATTAGATGCTTCAGTTGCTTGCCAAGGATATTCGAATTCAAAAAAAGTTCATTGTGCTAGGGTTTGCATTTGTCGGATTTTTCTTTTTTATTCTCGGCGCATTTGAAGGATTGCCGCTGGCCGTTCCAGCCGCGATATTCAGCCATTTCTTAATTGTGGTGGCGAGCAAGTCGGATGAGAAAAACAACAACGGCCGTATGCTTGCTTCTTTCCCATTGCGAAGAATCGATATCGTAACTGCCAAATATGTGGGTATTGTGATGTTTATATCCATCTCGTTTCTTCTTACGTTATTGTGGCGCGGCTTAGCCGGGATTGTCCTTCCTGTTCAGGAGCTGCCCTGGTTCAGTTTGCAATCAACGATCCTGACCCTGGTGCTTCTGCTTGTATTTTACGCTATCTATTTCCCACTATTTTTTGCAACGGGGTCGCGTCTTGTTCAAGTGCTCGACTTAATCGTGATCTTCTCGGTCGGCGGTGTCGTTCTGATTGCGATACGCATTATGGAATGGATGGATATTCCTATCGGCACTTTCCTCCGAAATATCCTGACTTCGGACAGTATATCGGGTTTGTTTTGGGTGCTTGGTGCCAGCTTGATTTTGATTTTCCTGTCATGGTGTTTCTCTCTGTACGTGTACAGGAATAAAAACATATAATTCGAGGAGTTGCTAACCATGTAGATCCGTATTTTTCATCGAATTGGGAATCGATTTGAGAGGTTAAGCTTTTGGGGTATTGTAATATTGTTCGTTGCCATCGGGAGTTAAGTGTAGGGTTATACCGTCTTCACTAGCCAAATTTATTTTCCGCTAGCACTGCGCTTTCCCCCACCTTTTTGGGTAAACTAACCCTAAGCAATACTTTACCCAAATCCAACGTTTGGTTATAAAGATTCATTTATTTTGAATAATATGGTAATATTTAATGATTAATCAAATATTTTATAATGTCAGGAGGTCGTTGTCCTAGTGCATAATATATTTGATCTTTCACATACAAAAGAAATTTTAGTACGCATCGATCAATTAAAGCAAGGCGCTCAACCGCAATGGGGGAGTATGGATGTGGCTCAAATGCTAGCGCATTGTTCTTCTTTTCAAGATATTGCAATGGGAATTACCCATTCCTCAAGAAGTTGGTTAGGAATAATTATAGGAAAGTTTGCAAAACCCATATTCTTTAACGACAAGCCCCTTCCTCGTAATATGTCTACTATTCAAAACATCATGATTGTGGATAAGAGAGAGTTTGAAGTAGAAAAAGAAAAGCTAAAACAAAATATACTAACATTACAAAGAGAGGGTCCTAAGCATTGTACCAATCATCCACATCCTTTTTTCGGTGTACTCACTTCAGAGGAATGGGGTAAAGGGATTTACAAGCATTTGGACCATCATTTAAAGCAATTTGGCGTTTAGACTAAGTCCAGGTAATGGGAATCTACGAATTCTATCCATTTCAAAGGAGCAATCATCCTAGGTTATATCATACAATGAAGACAGCTTATTGGTACCCCCCCCTTAATCATGGCTGGTGCATGTGCGAAACCATGAGGCACTGACTTAAGTTAGTGTCTTTTTCCCCTCTTCGGGTAATCCTAACAAGGCTACTCGAATTCCCAGACTTATCAGATCCCCAGCAAAGAACAGCTAAGAATGTGCTAATTTAAGAGGATTAATAGTATCGTTACGTACTTGAATTCGGAACTCATCATTAAGTTGAAATCCAGATAATCAATGGTGATTTTGGATCAATATTTGATAAGTGTGATGGGGACATTGAGCGAATAACTTTGTGCGGATGCATAGAGGGTTTATAAAAACTATGCAAAATCAAACCTCTACATTTGGTTTTTGCTTTAGGAGTAGCAATCATCTTTATTTAGATTTCGCCCAAGTTTGCTACTACTACTGGTTATCCAACCCTTCATCCAAAATTCTGTCTATCGTATCGTGGCTAAGCATCGAAAAAATTAGGATAACGAATACGCAAAAAGGCATAGGATAATGCCTGTTATAATAATGATCTTTATATTTGTACCTACCATTATACTCATGGTGAGCATGCCTTATTTATCAAGAGAGACGATTAGTTTTGGGGTTACCGTCAGCGTTGTACAATTCCACAGTGAGCCTCTGCGCCAGATGCGGGAGTCATATAGTGGACACTGGTTTTCTGGAAAGAAACATTGGCTTGTCTAATAATTGGTTCCTCATTCATGTTTTAATTATTATTGTTAGTATTGTAACTGTGCTACTCAACTACGATCAGATTCAATCTCGCTATCCCCATTATCCTAATCATAATAGCCTTTATCATGCTATACTACTTCGCCTTATCGTTCTGGGCTGGTCAGGGCGGAAGCCGCTTGGAGCGATCTGCCGATTACTCCAATGTCAGACCTGTCCATGATGATGATAAATGGCTGTTAGGTATGATTTATTTCAATCCTAAGGATCCAAACCTGATCGTCGAGAAAAGGTTCGGAGTCGGCTGCGTATTAAATTTCGGTCACCCAGTAAACTGGCTGATTTTGCTCGGAATTATTGTACTGTTAGTTGTGATAACAAGGTTTAAAGAGAGAAAAGGCGAACCGAGGCACTAACCCTTGGTGGTGTCTTTTTGCCATTCAATGGGTAATACTAACAAAGGCACATTCCGCAGAAGGAGGCTACATAAATGGAGATAAGAGAAGGCCAAAAGCCTAATCGACTAATAAATGAAAAGTCCCCATATAGCTATTCAACTTGCCACTGGTGCCTTTAGATCGGATACGTTATTGTAGATATGAAATGGGAGTGAAGACGGTTGCAATTAAAAACAAGAGTTCAGGTAAGTATCAAAATAATAGTTCTTTTTCTTATCGGTTACACAGTTTCACACTTTCTGTTGAAAGGGATTAATACAGTTTGTTATTCCAAAGGAGTGACAAACGAAGTTCGAATTATCGTTTATATCATAAAACAGCCCAACAGAATTATGTCTGTTGGGCTGTTCTGATTTAATTTATTCTCTACCCAATAAAGACAACAGCATCATCTCGTTGGAATGCAGAAGGTAGCTCTTCGATAAGCGAATTAACCCTTTCGATAAAATGGTCATGATTTACATCATGTAAGTTAAGACTGGCCCATTCTTTTAATTGTTTCAATTCATTGAGAATTACTGGTAATTCATTTACGGTTATATCAACACCGGGTATAAAAAGCCTAGTCCAAGTTAAACCCAGTGCTTTAATACCTGGGAGCCAGCACTCTCTAAAAAAAGAAAGGGAGGCGACTGAAATGTATAAGCGATTCTCAAATTCATTTTGAGCTTCAAGAATCTGCGCACTAATTGCCATTGTTATTTCCTCCTTTGTATCCGTAGAGCGCACTGAATTTGTAATCAGGATATTCTACTCTGAGTTGATTTACAACTTTTTCAGTAGCTTCTCTTAGTTCTGGAGAGTCACCCTCCAGTCGAAATACAAACTCTTTAAAATCCCTTATCAGTTCTATGTCTGGCACTATCTTAGATCCCTTAATTGTTGGCGATGTAGAAGCACCAGTTTTAAGTGCTACGTCAATTCGTTTTCTGGTTTTTATAAGTATTTGCTTTATAGCCCATTCCTCTGGAGTTTGAGAGGGTAGTCCAGTAGTTGGATTAAGTATGTCTAAACCTTCAGCGGCTTTGTCCTCATAGAATATTTTATTCTCCATATCAATTTCATCTATTTCGCCTAGTTTCTTTTTACCTTCATCAATAATATCAACCTCATAATAATTAGTATAAGTTATTTCCCAAGTCTTAGTATTAAACTTAACAATTGTATTCGTTTTTGGATCCTTATACTCCTTTATAAGCGGTGGAGTAACATCTTCCCAGCCTAATGCTAATGCTTCTTCAGGAGTTAGAGGTGAATCAATAGCTGGACCGTTATAATTATCATCTTCATCGTCTTCGCTGTCAGGAGGTGTTGTGGGTTCTCCTTCGCCACCAATAACAGGCGGATTGGTTGGTTGGGTGCTAGGCATTACAGACGATGTAGGTTCAATTGTTGGGGATGGCGTGGGCTGAAGAGATGGATTGGGCTGTTCTGTAGGTTCTGTTGATGGTGATGGTGCGACAGTTGGTTCTGGATCAACCTCAGGGTAACCATCCTCTATAGGTGCACCTGTAAAATCTTCAGCAGGTGCTGTATTTGGTGTACTTACCTTAGAAGGAACTGGATTTGTGATAAGGTCAGGATTAGAAATAATAATTTCTAATGGATTTTGCCCAGAATTAGGATCGGGGTCAGGAATCCATAATTCAAAATCTTCTTGTGGCATGACTGAAGGTTCATATGTGATTCCGTTGTTTTTAGGAATCGTATCGTAAGCTAATACATTCGCAGTCTCGCCAAAAGGAGTTTCAACTTTCAGACGCATTGTACCTTTATAGGGAGTTTGATCATACCCAAAACTATTCCACTCATATTTAACATCTTGACCATAATTAACATAAAGACTTTTAGGATAATAATTACCGTAACCAGTAAAGCGAAATGTTCCTACCCAAGAAAAATCAGTATATATCTCGGTGCTTCTCCACTCATTAGTGGTAGCATTATAAAAGTGAATAAGATGTTTATTTGCCTTTTTTGTCTGATCACTGACCGTTGGAGGTGATCCAGTATACACATTGAGAGGTTCAGCATAAAAATTTTCTGTCGCCGCCCAGCGACCTCCCGAATCAGAAACATTAACTGGATAAGTCAGTACATATTTCTCCAAAGCTGAATTCTTTATTCCGTAATAAAGACTAGCCATCCCATCCATCACTAATGCAGCCGCTGTGGCAGATATGGTGTATTTTACAAAACCAGTTTTACCCACTACACGTGTGGCTCTTTTGCCTGTAGCTTTAAGGCCGTTGATACCATTAAGATATATGACATTTCCTCTAGTAGTGTACTCAAATCCTTTAGCAAACTTTGAAGCCGTTGCGGCATCAGGAAACTTCATACCTCCCTTTTCAGCTACTGCGGCCAATACAGCCACAGCAGCCTTACTCATCGGCACAACATTTGTCGCTGCTGCACGTGCACCCAAAGGTGGAATAGATAAGAAGGCCATGCTACAAACTAGAATAATTAAAAGTATTTTACGTATCAAAAATGAATCCTCCCATATAATTATGTATTTAAAGTCAGGCAATTTTCAAAATGTGATATTTATATCTGATCCTCCTTTCAATGAAATACTTAATATTACTTAAAATACAAGATAATACATGCTAAATAAAAATACTATTATAAAAAAACGACAATAAACAAGATGGGGAAATTAGCGTACGCTAAATTTTCTGATGAAAATCCGTCTTTTATCATGACATTTGTAGCCAATAATATGGACATGGTTGGGTATTTAGCTTTACTCTTCATACATATTGCCTGCAAGAAATAAAATAAGAAACAGGATATAATAAAAGAAGGTAATTGTATCCTTTCTTGTCGAATATTGAAGTGTGAATTGGAGGTCTGATTAGAAGAAGGAGTTGAGGGAAAAGGTCCTTGATAAAGTGACAATGAAAGAAAAATCAACATAGAGTAACTTAATGCTTTGGGATATATAAGTTGTTATATTAAAAAAATGAAATACATAGATAACTAGGACTGATGAAGAAATACAGCAATTGCGAGTTGCTGCGCCAAATTTTGAACTAATAACCTTCTCAAACGGTGATCAAGCTTATGTTAGATCACTGAATTCAGTTTCTGATGAAGCAAGAAATAATTTAAATAATACATATAACAATTTTATGAAAATGGGTAAACTATAAGAGAGTCAATTTCGACTCTCTTTATTCATACCCAAAAGGAGTGTTGTAAAATGAAGGATCATACTGTTAAGCATACACATACAAACCTATTGATAAATGAGAAAAGTCCCTACCTCCTACAACATGCGCATAATCCGGTTAACTGGATGGCATGGGGTGAAGCTGCGTTCTCTAAAGCTAAACGAGAAGGTAAGCCAGTTTTTTTGTCTGTAGGCTATTCGTAGTTAGGTATAATATGGCGACTTGCCATTGGTGTCACGTAATGGAGCGCGAATCCTTCGAGGATGCTGAGGTCGCGCAGCTGCTTAATGATAATTACATTGCCATCAAGGTCGACCGCGAGGAGCGGCCGGATATTGATGCGCTGTATATGTCGGTGTGTCAGGCGCTGACCGGGAGCGGCGGGTGGCCGCTGACGGTGCTGCTGACGCCGGACAAGAAGCCGTTCTATGCGGGGACGTATTTCCCGAAACGGCAGATGTTCGGGCGGATCGGGCTGATGGATGTGCTGGAGCAAATCCATACGAAGTGGGAGCAGGATGGCGATGCGCTGAGTAAGCTCGGCGACGAGCTGCTCGCGGATCTCCAGTCGCTCGACCGCAAGAATGCGCAGCTTGCCGGAGTAAGCGGCGGTGCTGTGCCGGGCGAAGAGCTGCTGCATGAAGCCTATGAGCTGTACAGACGCCAGTTCGACGAGGAATACGGCGGGTTCGGTAACGCGCCGAAGTTTCCCTCGCCGCATAACCTGTCGTTCCTGCTGGCATACAGCCAAGCCTACCAGCAGCCGGAAGCGCTGCGGATGGTGGAGAAAACGCTGGATGCGATGTACCGCGGCGGGATGTATGACCACGTAGGGTTCGGGTTCTCCCGATACTCCACGGACCGGGAGTGGCTGGTGCCGCATTTTGAGAAAATGCTCTATGATAACGCGCTGCTGGCAATCGCCTATCTGGAAGCTTTCCAGATTACCGGGAAGCCGCTGTATGCGGAGATTGCCGAGCAGATCTTTATGTATGTACGGCGGGATATGACTTCACCGGAGGGTGCATTTTATTGTGCAGAGGATGCGGATTCCGAAGGGGTGGAAGGGAAGTTCTATGTCTTTACCCGTGAACAGATTGAGGAAGCGCTGGGTCTGGAGGACATGCATTCCTACTGCCATGTGTACGGAATTACGCCGGAAGGCAACTTTGAGGGAGCCAATATTCCGAATCTGCTGCAAGAGCTGCCGGAGGATATGGCCGAACGTACGGGCATGAACCCGCTTGGCCTGAAAACGCGGATGGAGGAATGGCGCGAGACGCTGTTCGCTTACCGGGAGCAGCGAATTCATCCGTCCAAGGATGATAAAGTGCTGACCTCCTGGAACGGCCTGATGATCGCGGCCCTGGCCAAAGGGGCAAAAGCGCTACAGAAACCAGAGTATGCCAAAGCTGCAGCAGCGGCAGCGGACTTCATCTGGAACAACCTCCGCCGCCGTGAGGACGGCCGGCTGCTGGCCCGGTACCGTGACGGGGAATCGGCGATTCCTGCGTATGTCGATGATTATGCCTTCCTGATCTGGGGATTGACCGAGCTCTATGAAGCTACAGGTCAGGCTGTGCACCTGGAGCGGGCTTTGCAGCTTAAGGATGGGCTGCTTGCGCTGTTAAGCGACGAGGAGGGCGGCGGCTTCTTCTTCACCGGACGTGACGGCGAAGAGCTGCCGATCCGCACCAAGGAATTGTATGACGGAGCGCTTCCGTCCGGGAATTCGGTGGCGGCGAAGCAGCTGCTGAAGCTGTCGGTGATCTCGCAGGATGTGGAGCTGAAGGCGGTTGCCGAGCGAACCGCACAGGTAATGGCCTCTGCGGCTGCAGAATATCCGCCGGGATATGCGATGTATCTGCAGGCCCATCTGGCACTGATCTCCGGCGGCCGTGAATGGGTCTTGTCCGGGAAGCCGGAGGATCCGGCGCTGCATGGAATGCTGGCTCAGGTCCAGCAAGCCTACCTGCCGGATGCCTCGCTGATTGTCAACTGGTCCGGCAGTGAGGGTGAAGCTTTGCATCTTCTGCTGCCGCATCTGGCTGATAAGCCGGCGGTGGATGGCCGGGCGACGGCGTATGAATGCCGGAATTTTGCCTGCCGTGCGCCGCTAAGCAGTCTCGAAGCAGTCAAGGAGCTGCTGGCTACGGGCATGCGGCAAGACTAAAATAAATATAGAAGGGACAGCCTGAGAGAGGCTGCCCCTTTTTTCCATGTGTATGGAGAGAATAGAAATTGCTATGTGAACAGCGCATAGAAGGAATCACGGGGGATCGCCTCGGCGAGTCTGCGCGATTGCGCCTGTAGCTCTGCGAGAACGGTTTTGCCGGACCAGTCCGCAGGCAGTAGTTCATCCGGCAGCGAAGGGTCAACCATAAACAAGCCGCTCAGCACTTCGCCGATTTGCAGATACAGCAGAAACAGGCGTAAAGCCTGACCTTCACGGACAGCCTCGTCTACGAGAGGAGCGAACTCGGTCTGTGACCAGCTCCATTTGTCCTGATACACGGCTTCCACTTTGTCGAGCTGCCAGATGGTCCAGGCTTTGGCCGGGGTAATCGAGCCCTCTGCGAACTCTCCGCGCATAATCGAGACATTGCCCGTAAGCTCCAGACTCTGAATATACTCGGCTACTTCCTGGCGATAATTCCAGGGAGAGATGTAGACGCTGTTATATAGCAGTCCGAAGCCAAGCTGCAGAATCGCCGCACGAAAGGCATCGCGCTTTTTGCGTTCGTGCTCAGGCACTTCCAGCATGACGACATCCCAGGTGTGATCCCACTTTTGATGATAACGGGCAGGCTTGCTGTTAATGGATTTGATGTAGGAGCGTCCGTTATCCGTGATCTGGTATAAGGAACGGGCAGGTGAGGCGATGTAGCCCTCTTTTTTTAGGCGGGACAAGCTGTTTCGGATATAGGTAGAGGTGTACCCTCTTTGTTCGTAGATTTCCACGAATTGCTGGGCGCCCATCTGGTCCACACGGGACAGCAGGAAGAGCATAGTTTTTTCAACGGACAGCAACAGTCCTCACGCCTCTCTTGACAGGTGGTGATGTAAAATATATTATAAATATATACGTTCGTGATAAAAATAAATATATTTGTGAAGTCCATTATTGATGTCTTCGATACTGCAGCGGATATCACAATACTCACCCTGTCATTGTAACGTAAACTTTATGCCTTTGCACGGTAAGTCCATATTGATTGAACAGGAAAATACTCGTTTTGGAGAAGTGGCGGAAGGGGATTTTGGAACTGTAGGAGCGGTAGCGTCCGCCTGAAAGCTTTCCATAGGAAAGCTAGCATCGGAAGCATAGGCGGTCTTCAAATTTCTACTGCTAATAGCGGATAAAATAAGAAATTTGAAGACAACAGCGGCCGGAAGTCCAAATATTCTCTGGAGTCACGGCTAATTCAAAATAGAAGAATCACTAGTTCAATCTATACAGAAGAAAGGGAGAGATAACGAATGAAGATCATTTTTCACGGCCATTCCTGTGTACAGATTGAGGTTGACGGCAAGTCGCTGATTATCGACCCCTTTATTAGCGGCAACCCGGCTGCGGTAACGAAGCCTGAGGACATCAAGACGGATGCGGTTCTTCTGACACACTCGCATATGGATCATATTCTGGATGCGGCGCCGATTGCGATCAGCAATAACGTTCCGGTGGTTGCTACTGTCGAATTGGCTGCCTATATCGGGTGGAAGGGTGCGCAGACGATCGGGATGAACATCGGGGGGACGGTGGATCTCGGTTTTGCTAAGGCGACGATGATTCATGCGTTCCACACCAGCGGTATTACCTTGGATGATCAGCAGCAGATCCTTTACGGCGGCATGCCTGCCGGATTTATTATTGAAGCGGATGGCAAGACCGTTCTGCATGCGGGCGACACCGGGCTGTTCAGTGATATGAAAATGTTCGGCGAGCTGTATAACATCGACCTGGCCATTCTCCCGATGGGCGGACATTTCACGATGGGGCCGGAGCATGCGCTGATTGCTGCCAAATGGCTGAATGCCAAGCAGGTGCTACCTGTTCATTACAACACTTTCCCGCCAATCTGCCAAGATGTGGCCAGCTTTGTTGACGCCCTGGGCAAGGAAGGGATTAAAGGAATTGCGCTGGAATATGGAGAGTCATTGGAACTGTAAACGACTATAAGTTGGATGGTAAGATATAGCTGATTGTATAAAAAGACGCCTATGACGGGACGGGAAATCCTGCGTTAGGCGTCTTTTTGCTGTAATTGTGATCAGCTCCGGGGGAGCTTACTACCATACTGCGCCCGCAGTTTCTGAAGCTTCTCAAGCTTGCGCAGACTGCTGTCTTTATTGAGCAGACCAACGCCGAGAATCAGGTTCTCGATGATATAAGTCGGTCCGACCATCGAATGAAATTCCCACACCTCGCCGCGCCCCGCGTAGAGCACAATATCGGCGTCCTGCGAGCGGGGATAGACCAGTCTGTCGGTAATCAGGATGACGAGATAGCCCGCATCGCGCGCATAGTCGAGAATGACCTCCGTTTCCGGCAAAAGCTGGACAAAACCGAACACCAGCACGACATCTTTTTTTGCCGGCATGCATCAGGGCTTCCATCAGCTCATGGCCGCTTGGCGCCATCCGTTTCAGGTTGAGGCCATATCTGGCCATCCGGTAGGCCATCAGCTCAGCAAGACCCACGCAGGGGCCGGGGCTATAGATGTAAATATGCTTCGCGTTGGATAAAGCTTCCACTGCGCGCTGCAGCAGCGCTTCATTCAGATAGCGGCTGGTTTCCTGCAGGTGGTGGGAAGCAACCTCCAGCAGCATTTGCGGCAGGGAGCTGCCGCCGGTCCGCTGCATGGCATCGCGCATTTTCTCTGAAGGGGTGGATTCGAAGCGGAAGCGCAGGCTGTTCTTGAAATCCTTGGCATGCCGGTAGCCGGCCGCCTTCCAGAACCGGGACACTGAAGCGATGCTTATATGCAGCTCGTCAGCCATTTCCTGCTCGGTCATATAGAGGACCCGCAGCTCGTTTTTTTGAATGAAATCGGCAATGACCCGCTGGTTCGGCGAGAACGGCCGGCGGTTCCAATCTTTGTACATAGGCTGTTGACCTCCTGAACATAAAGATGCTTCTCCACTATAGCCTGCCAGTATGATGTAAATATTTTTACAGCGTTAAAAATCATGGAAAAAAGATTACACCCTGTTAACAAACGGAAAAAGCTGCCCTGACATGCTCTCCCTATACTTAAGTTAAATTCCTGAAGGGGGCTAAGAAGTAATGAGTACCTTGAAAACGCGCTATACCCTTACCCAGTCGCAGAAAATGATGATTTTTGTGCTGTCCATGTCACTCTACGGATTATCCAACATGTTCACGGAGCTGATCCCGAGTGTGCAGCTGGGGCCGGTTGAGCTGTCGGTTGAGTATTTTGCCTTCATTCCGCTGACGCTGTGCATGCTGTTTCATCCGCTGTATGCTGCCGTGGGAGCGGCGGTCGGAGAAGTCATCTTCGGCGAGCTGATGCTGGGCCAGTTCGGCGGGCTGGGGGAGCTGGAGAAATTTATTACTTTCTCACTGGCAATGTATATCGCTGGCCGGATGGTATCCGATCCGAAGAACCGCAGGCAGGTCGGGATCGCGGCGATTAGCGGGGTGGCGATTCACCAGTTCTGCAGCTCCGTGATCGACATTGTTAAGGTGTGGGTCGGTGTGGAGGAGCTTGAAGCGGTTAAAGGCCTGGCGGAAAGTATAGTAATTATCGAAGGTGTCGGCTTCCTGAACGATGTACTGTTCTCTGGGATTCTGTTCGCGCTGCTGCCGACCATGTATCTGGTGCCGCGTCTCTACGGCAAAATCGAGCCTTTGCTTGGCATGAAGCCGCGTGAACGGAATATGCAGTATGCATCAGGCGGCGGGAACCGGCTGTCTCCGAAGCTGGCGGTCGGCGGAATCCTGCTAGCCCTGGTGGCCCTTGGCGCAGAGCTGCTATCGGAATCGGGCTGGAGCATTGGCGAGTTTGAGCTGCCGGGAGCAGAATCCAATGAAGCCATGCTGATCTGGATCAGCATGCTGGCTGCCGCACTGATCGCGGCGCTGGCAATTATCTTCACCCTGCGCCGTGCTTCGCGCAGGCGGCAGGAAGCGGGGCAGCTGGATGGATAAGCCGGTACTGGAACTGAGGAATGTCTCCTTTACGTATCCCGGCGCGGAGCAGCCAGTCTTGCAGGAGGTTTCCTTCAGCCTGCGGAAAGGGGATTTTGTTGCGGTCATCGGAAGCAACGGCTCTGGCAAATCGACGCTGTGCAAATGCTTCAACGGTCTGATCCCGCATTACTACACCGGTGATTTCGAAGGGGAGGTTATGCTGCTCGGAGAGTCTGCGGAGGGCAAAAGCGTAAGCGAGTTGTCCAGGCATATCGGCTATGTCTATCAGGATTTTGAGAATCAGCTGGTCCGTCCGACGGTGATGGATGATGTGTGCTTTACACCGCTGAACTACGGGCTGCCTGATTACCGGGAACGGGGAATGCGGGCGCTGGAGCTGACGGGGCTTCACGGCATGGGCCGTGAATTTATCTGGCAGCTCAGCGGAGGGCAGAAGCATCTGCTGGCGCTGGCCGGAGCGCTGGCCATGGACCCGGATATTCTCGTGATCGACGAACCGGTGGCCCAGCTTGATCCGCAGCATGCCCGGCAGATCTATGACATTCTGCGCAGGCTGAACGAGCAGCACGGCAAGACGATTGTCGTCATCGAGCATCATGCCGAGTTCATTGCGGAATACTGCCGCACGGTGGTGCTGATGGATGCGGGGAGGCTGCGCTGGCAGAAGCCGGTGCGCGAAGCATTAAGCTCAGTTGAGGAGCTGCTGAGCCTAGGCATCTATCCGCCCGATGTCACCCGGGCGGCCTGGCTGCTGCAGACGGACCGGCAGGCTGCAGCAGGTTATCCGCTGAGCAGCGAGGAAGGACGGAGCTGCTTCATGCGCCGCTTGTCTCCGGTGGATATCCAGGCAACGTCGGCGCAGCCACAGATAAGTGACTTACACTCTGCTCCCCCTGAGGTGAAGCCGGTTGTAGAAATGGAGCATATCCGGCTGTCTTACCGTACAATCCACAAAACGCTCCATCCGGTGCTGAACGGCATCAGCCTGGAGCTGTACTCCGGGGAGCGTGTGGCACTGATCGGCAATAATGGGGCGGGCAAATCCTCGCTCATGAAGCTGATTGCCGGCATTACCGCTCCGACCGGCGGCACGGTGAAAGTTAAGGGCATCACCGTCAACGGTATGCCACCGGAACGGCTGGCGGGCATCGCTTCTTACGTGTTCCAGAACCCTGAAGATATGTTCATAGATGATTCGGTGCGCGGTGAGATCGCTTATTACTTGAAGGCCAGAGGGCTAAAGGATAGGGACGAAAGAGTCGATGCCATGCTGGAGGCCTTCCGTCTCCAGGAGCTGGCCGGGCGGGACGCCCGGCTGCTCAGCGGAGGGCAGCAGCGCAGGGTGTCGCTGGCGATTGGCGCTGCCGTCCGCCCGGCAGTCATGCTGCTGGATGAGCCGACAGCCAATCTGGACATTTCAACGAAGCAGGAGATGACCCGGGTACTCCAAACCCTGCGCGGCCATGTGGAGACGGTTGTCATTGCGACACACGATATGGCGCTGGTGGCCGAATGGGCCAGCCGGATTATCGTGATGAGCGAAGGGATAATCCTTGCCGACGGCGGCAAGGATGAAATCTTCTCCGACGGCCAGCTGCTGCGGCGTGCCGGGCTGGCTGAAACGCAGCTGATGGAAATGAGCCGGCTGCTGGAGCTGCCGCGGATTTGCTGCAGCCTGGAGGAGTTCGTGGCCCGGTCCGAATGGAGGAAGGAGGAGCTTGTTCATGGTGGAAGCCGTTAAACGGGCGCTTAACCGCATATCGGTGGAGCAGATCAAGCTGGAGCTGCTGGGTACAGCCTATAACAGCAGCAGTACATTTCTGGGCAGGCTTGATCCGCGTATGCTGCTGATCTGGTATTTGTTCTTCGCCATTACGCCGTGGTTTGTGTACAACCGGACCATTCTGCTTGGCATGTTTGTATTTATGGTAGTAACTACGGTGCTCTCGCGGGTCAGCCCCTACATTGTGTTTATCCTCTGTCTGGGTCTGGTCAGCCAGATCGGCTGGATGTTTCTGCTGTCGCTCTTCTTTGGCGGCGGGGTGGAGTCACTGCTGCCGATGCTGACCCTTACGCTGAAGCTCTCCGTCATTTCCCTGGCGAGCATTACCGTCTTCTCCAGTCTCGACCCGGAACGGCTAAGTGACGGTCTGTCCGCACTCGGTGTCCCGGATGCCTTTGCCTTCAGCCTGTCTTACGGATACCGCATTCTGCCTACACTGCTGGAGGAATTCCATCAGATCCTGCTATCGTTCAGGCTTAGAGGCCAAAGGCCGCTCAAGCACGGATTCCTCTACATGCGCACCGCCGCCTATTATTTGCGGATTCTCGTGCTGGTCTTTTATCCGCTGATGCTGAATACGGCCAAACGCTCGCGGACCACCGTAGAAGCGCTTGAGACCAGAGGCTACACCTATGCGGTCAATAATCCGCAGGTCAAAAAGCTGCGCCTGTCCTACCTGGCGATGCAGCGCAGAGACTGGCTGTTCGCCGCATTCTCCGCTGTATATGTCGGCCTGCTGTTTCTTTTGGGAACCGTGTTTCCCAATCTGATCTACTAATCCCAGGAACTAAGGAGTGTCATCCACTTATGAATATAGATCTGCACACCCATGGTAAGCTGTCGAAAAAATCCGATTTCTCCGTAGACTATTTCCGCGAAATGGTCAGCGAGGCTGTGGCGAACGGGCTGCAGGCACTGGCGCTGACCGAGCATTTCAATACATCGAATTTCTTCGGAATGTATGAGACACTGGATAGGCTATATCCCTACAACGGCCACTATTATGAGGCGGATGGCCTCCGCATTTTTCCCGGGATGGAAGTGGATATCGCCGAGACCGGCCATATTCTGCTGATCGGGCTGAAGGAGGATATCCTGTCTGTCCGTTCCGCGCTGGAGGGACATACCCGGGAAGGGGAATTCATCTCTTTTGAGGAGCTGCTGGATCTTGCGGACCGCCACGGATTATGGAAAATCGGTGCCCATCCGTTCCGTACCTCTACGCCCCTGCACCATTTGGATCCGCAGCTGCTGGCCCGGCTGGACGCTTTTGATATGAATGCCAAGGATATTTATATGCAAGGGGCGGACACTTACCGGGCACTGATTGAGCCGTTTGCCCATAGACTTGGAGTTCCTGTCATTGCCGGCAGTGACAGCCACCAATGCCTGCAATATGGCAGTGTCGTGAACCGGCTGGAGCTGGACTGCTCCACTGTAGAGGAATTGAGAGCAGCGGTAAACCGGAGACAATATTCGATCGAAGTCTCACCCTGCCTGCACACGAAGGTGAAGGGCTCGATCATGATGAAGAAGCTGCTCAAGCAAATGCAGGGCGAGGCTCCATCAAGAGACGAGGAAGCCGAGTATAGCGCCTAGAAGAGTGTACTTGGCTCGGGTGTTTCAGAGCTTGAACTGTTAGAAAAAGCCGCGATTCTCTTTTATCAGGAGAAGCCGCGGCTTACTGCATTTATAGACTTAGTGCCCAAATCAAATAAAGTTCTAGACTGAAAAAGACATTTTATTTACCATGAAAATTGCTATGCATGGAAAGATGAAAGGGTGAGGATTCATGGAAGTAGAGGTGTTAGAACGTTTACCAAATCCAATAATCTTAAAAAAGCTAATGAAATTCCAAGCATCACTAAATATTATTCTTTGTCAAGATGAATGGCTTCGTTACCATAGCTTTGTTCGAGATTGGGATGAGGCAGTTTGTATGGCGAAAATAGATAATGGAGCAGGTGACCATCTGATTATTTTGTTTTCCCCTGAAGGCTCCATAATAAAGGGCTTCGATCATGAATCTGAATTAAGCCCATATGCGCAAGATGAACATAAAGTATGGCAAGGGATTTATGATGACGTTCCAAAGGGATTATTATCTTTACTTGATGATGCAATTGCAAAAGACGATGTGACTTTTTGTATTTGGCGTAAAAACAGTGATATTAACTGGCACAAGGGAAAAGTTGATATTCCAAAAGGGGAAAGCGATGGTTCTGATTTTTTAGTGGGCTGTATATTCCTTACACCAGAGGATTTTGTAGAATTTGCAATAGGTTATTTTGAATGTTCACCATCACTAGATGTTGTTGCAAAAATTTACGATGATCACCCCATTACGGAAGAGATGATCAATATCTTAAATCCCAACTGTGATTCAAAGGAAGTTCTTCAAGAGTTAGAGTTATTAGGCTAAAGGGGTAGAGAAGGTAAAATGATTGCTAACGGAAAAAAATATCGATAAAGCATCGCTGTGATTTAAAAGATTTAAGAAATGAAAGGAGAATTAAAATGGCTTATGAATTTAGTGTCATAACACAAGAACAAGCAGAAAATATTGCGCTTAACTGGCATTATGATGGCGAATATTCATTTTATGATATGGAAGCTGATGAAGAAGATTTAGCTGAATTTTTAAACCCAGAAGAACGAGGGAACTCAACGTTTGCTGTAACAAAAGAAAATGAATTGGTTGCGTTTTTTAGTTTTAGTCAACTTGCCGACAGAACCTTCGATATTGGTTTAGGAATGAGACCAGATTTAACTGGAAAAGGCAATGGGATTGAATTTCTAAGGGCAGGTATCAACTTTATTCAATCAGAATTTAAACCTGATAAAATCACATTATCAGTTGCAACTTTTAATTTAAGAGCGATAAAGTTATATAGCAAAATCGGATTTAAAGATTTAGAGACTTTTATCCAAGATACAAATGGAAGTACATTTGAGTTTCTAAAGATGGTATATAAATGTTAAAAAACCAATTAAAGTAACCAGAACTTTAATTAAATGATACACATTAATGAGCAGGCGCTATGGGAGCCTGCTGCTTGAATTGAAGTAACGGGCAGTTTAAATTTTTATGAAGAAAAGAGGTGTTTGTGGTATTATTTGTAATTATTGGTTATGAAATAAATGGATTATTTGAAAATGGGGGGATCAGAATATGGAGCGTAAAATTCAACTAATGGAAACCTACGTAAATATCGACTTTGGAAACTCACCCTTTTTAAAATTAGATAAAGGGTTGCAAATTCCATACTCTTCAATCACAGGAATAACAACAGGTAGACCGATACCAAATGCTTTTAAACTATATGGTGCTTTATTAGGAGGAATGAGAAATGGGTTATTTAGATCAAATGGTGGTTATCAACTGCACTTTTTTGAGAATGAGCTTGAAACTCTTCATTTAGATTTGAATAGCTTTAAAGTTGGTAAGTTCAAAATATCAAAGTTGATCATTGGTGTTGAAAATCCTGAAGAAATAAGTAAAAACATTTCCGAAAGAGTGAAGTGATAATTTGTTGATGAACTGTTCTTTGAACTAACTGGAAACGTTAGTTGAATAACAGCGGCAGTCTAAGACTTTATTTATCAAGTCTTGGTTCGCCGCTGTTATTGTTAATGTCTCCAGTCTAATACTTTATTTTCACCGAACACTTAGGAGCCGATTGTTATATAACGTATCTATAGTAATATAATGGATCAATTGGATGTTAAACATCATTTTTATGACATGATTACGAGTATAGAACACGTTAACAACAATTCAGTCTTATTTCTGTTCATCTTTCTTTGTAATGAGCAGGAGATCGTTCAATTTAAAGAGGACTCCTCAGTTTTCAAGTGAAGAACTGCAATTTTTTTGTCGGATTAAGCCAATATTGGTAAGGTGTTATTCCCGGTTAAGAGAAGCATAGGCCCCGATTGTTAACGTTATCAATAAGAGGATGCAAACAGGATATGCAAGGTGTATTTTGGTGCACACGTTAAAAAAATCATGGCAGCCACACTTTGAAAGCGCTATAATTATTAGTATTGAGTATAAATTAAAGGGGTAGCGCAATGAGAAAAGGCAGAATGTTTTACGGGATTTTTATTCCGATACTCATCCTCGGTGTGGGGCTGGTAGCCAGCTTCGGCAGTTATATTTATATTAGTACGATTCAATCCGTGGTCGGTCAGTTCTCGAACAGCAAACAAAGCTATATTGAGCAGATTAAGAACAACCTGGAGCATAAGATTCAGAGTATTGAGTATGCCTTCAACACTTATAGTACAACCAGCTCCTTTCAAGACGTGGTTACGAATCCGATTACCATTCAAGACTTCGTGGCTTACCGTAACGTCAATTCCCAGCTGAATTATATCGCTTCTATGACTGCGGAGGGCACGGAATATTCCTTGATCAGTCTGGAACAGAACTGGCAGATCATGAATGAGCGGCTCACCAGCCTGACGGAGGCGGATGTGGAGCAGCTGCGTGAGAAGTACATCGACAATCAGGATCAGAGCCTGTTCTGGATCAAGACTGATAAGGGTATCCGCTTCGTCAACACGCTCCCGGTGTTCTCCAGTAAAAAGCAGGCGATCGCGTTATCCGATATTTCGAAATATACGCTGGATAACATCATCAAGACCGAGAAGACTTCGCTGGTCTATATTCTCAATAAATCAGGAGAGCTGCTGTACGAATCCGCGCCGGGCACCGAAGGCCTGACCTCCGGGCAGTTTCAGGAGCTGAGCAGAACTATCGCCTCCGGTGAAGAGAATAGTATGGTCAAGCTGGACGCAGGGGGCCGTCAACCCCTTCAGCTGCTCTATGCCAAGTCCTCCTATAATAACTGGATTTATCTCACGATGCTGGATCAGGACGAGATTGCCGGCACACTCAAAATGACTAAGTACGGACTGTATGCCCTGGGGCTGCTGTCCATTCTGCTGATATGGATTGTAGCTTATTTAATCGCGCTATATTTTACGAAGCCCATCCAGCAGATTAAGCGGAGCCTGTCCATCGTTCCGCAAGCGGATTCCGCTAAGAATGAGATCGAGTATATTATGCATTCTATCGATACAATTCTTTCGGAGAAGGAATCACTTGAGAGCCTGATTGAAGCGGAAATGCCACAGCTGGAGACACAGCTGATTCTTAACCTGTTCAGGGCCCGCGTCACCCCGGAGGAGCTGGAGAAGAACCTGCAGCGCTTCGGGTATGCACCGAACGGGAACGGGAGATATGCTGCGATGCTGATACAGTTGGACAGCCTTGGTGAGCAAGGGACCACTAATAAGGACGTACTGCTGCTGGCCATTAACAAGATGGTTGAAGAAGTCATTCCGAAGCAGCAGCGGATGCTGCCCATCATTCTGAACGATGATACCCAGGTTACGATCCTGACCTTCCCGAAGGAGAGTGAGCAGGAGCTGAACAAAGAGCTGCTGGACTATGCGACTGCACTGCTGAAGGCGGCGCGGAATTATCTGAAAGTCCCGATCAGCATCGGCATCAGCAACTCATATACAGATCTGCTGGAGAGCAAAGAGGCCTGTGAGATGGGCAAGCAGGCGCTGCATCAGCGGCTGAATCTCGGCAAGGAATCGATCATCTTTTATGAGGATATCTCGATGGTCGTTTCCGGTCCGGTCTTGCTCCACTATCCGGCTGAGCTGGAATCGCAGCTGTTCAACGCCATCCGCCTGGGGGATAAGGAGCAGGTAGACGAGGCGCTCTATCCTTTCCTGGCCCAGCTGATCGGCAAGAACAAAAGCACGCTGAACTTTGAGGTCATGCTGGTGCGTCTGGTGAACAACCTGATTCAGCTGGAGCAGCATCTGGGCATCCAGGTTCTGCTGACCCAGGACAACAATAAGCTGTACCACCGGGTACTGGATATCCGCAATCCGGAAGAGATTGAACGCCTGCTGGTACAGGAGGTTATCTATCCGATGACCTATACCATGAAAGAGAAGATGAGCAAGCAATTCCGCTGCCTGTCTGATAAAATCACCGCCATCGTTGCTGCCGAATATGACTGTGAGCTTACGCTGGAGAGCATCGGCGAGCGGCTGCATTATAATCCGAATTATCTGAGCAGCATCTTCAAAAAGGAATACGGTACAGCGTTCAGTGAGTACCTGATGAACTACCGGCTGGAGATGGCGAAGAAGTGGCTCTCGGAGACAGATATGACGATTAAAGAGATTGCCGAGCGTCTGCAGTATCATAACCCGCAGAATTTCATCCGCTCCTTCCGCAAGAAAGAACAGGTGACACCGGGCACTTACCGCAAGCTGCAGCAGGGGGCGTAAGGCAGGCAGTCCAGAGCACAAGCAGTAACGAATTTAGAAATTCCCGGTTACACAGAAACGGTACCGTCCTTAGGTTAAGGCGATACCGTTTCTTTATAATTAAATAGATTGAATTTATATGCGTTGAGCTCCTACCCCTTAACAGCTCCCATCAGGGCGCCTTTGGTGAAGTGCTTCTGAACGAAAGGATAAGCGATCAGCATGGGAACGGTGGCAACGACAATGACTGCCATTTTGATCGTCTGGGCCGGCGGCACAATATCAACCGATGTTCCCTCGGCCTGCATCCCGCTGGAGACGATAACGATCTGGCGGAGCAGTACCTGAATCGGCCATTTTACCGAATCATTAATATAGAGAATGGCGTTCATGTACGTGTTCCAGTAAGCTACGGCATAGAACAGGGAGATGGTCGCGATGGACGGCAGGGCCAGCGGCAGCATGATTTTCAGGAAAATCCCAAAGTCATTGCTTCCGTCAATCCTGGCCGATTCCTCAAGACTGTCCGGCAGGGCCTGGAAGAAGTTGCGCATGATAATCATATTGAAGGCATTGATCGCTACCGGAAAAACCAGGGACCAGTAGGAATTGATAAGCCCGACGGATTTGACAACGAGAAAGGTAGGGATCATCCCGCCGCTGAACAGCATGGAGAACACAACAATGAAGTTAATGGTGTTGCGCAGCGGCAGATACCTTCTGGACAGGCCGTAGGCCATCAGTGCGGTCAGGATCATACTTACGATGGTACCCACAATGGTAACACCTACGGACACGCCCAAACCTTTAAAAATTGTCGGAGTTGAAAGGATATAGCGGTAGGCATCCAGTGAAAAGGTAGTCGGGAACAGAATGAATTTTTTCGCAATCACTTCCTGGGTGGTCGCGAAGGAGCTGGCGATAATATTTACAAAAGGCAAGAGACAGGCAAGGGCGATCAGAATCAGTATGCTCGTATTTACAATCATAAATATACGGCCGCCGAGTGATTCTTTTCTTCGTGAGCTGTGGTTCATTTCATATCCTCCTCGTAATCGGTTACCTCTCAATCGTAACAAGAGGGCCAGATTACGTATATAATCCGGGCATGAGGTGTTCGCCTCACAGCCTCGCAGGATGCATGAATCCGCACATAATCATTATCTTCGGCTGTAATCATCACAGGAGGTCAAGAAAGCGCAAACACTGTAGCCAAAGGGGTCCGGGGCACGTTAGTCACATAATGATTATATACGTAATCTCTGGAGTTCCGTAGTCTAGAGAGCGTAATCCCCGAATGACCAAAGGAGGCTGACAAGTGAAAGTTTCAAGTATCACCGCACCAACAAATTTGCATCTGGAAAAGAGGAAAAGCACAGCATTCCTGTCTGCAGTAAAGAAATACAAGCTTTTATATCTGATGATATTGCCCGGGCTGATGTATTTCGTCGTCTTTAAGTACATGCCGATGGGCGGCCTGGTGATTGCGTTTCAGGATTATCAGCCGTTTCTTGGAATCGCGGGCAGCGAATGGGTCGGGTTCAAGCATTTCATCCGCCTGTTCACCGAACCTACCTTTATGATGCTTCTGCGCAACACACTGATACTGTTCGCTATGAACATTGTGATTTTCTTCCCGTTGCCGATTATCGTAGCTTTAATGTTAAATGAACTTAGGAACCGTCATCTGAAAAACTGGATTCAGACGATAATCTACATTCCCCACTTCATGTCATGGGTTATTATTGTTTCGATTACCTATGTATTCATGACTGTGGACGGTGGCGTCATCAACGAAATCATCGCCAGTCTAGGCGGCAAAAAAATCAGCTTCCTGACCTCGCCGGAATGGCTTCGCACGATCTATATCGGGCAGATCATCTGGAAAGAGCTCGGCTGGTCCACTATCATTTATCTGGCCGCCATTACTGTAGTAGACCCTCAGCTGTATGAAGCTGCGGAAAT
>NZ_LN831198.1:3207746-3225653 GCF_001368795.1 Paenibacillus ihuae | reverse complement strand
ATTACCCTGCTGATTCTCAAAATCGGCAGCACGCTGGATCTTGGCTTTGAACATATGTATCTGCTGCTCAACTCGCTCAACCGCGAAGTGGCCGAAATTTTTGACACCTATATTTATACTGCGGGCTTGAAGAACGGACAATTAAGCTTCAGTACCACTGTGGGGTTGTTCAAAGGTGTGGTCGGTCTAATCCTGGTCATGGCCTCCAACAGGCTGGCTAAAAGAATGGGCGAAGACGGCGTATATTAAGGCAGTGTCTATGAATCTATTAACTTATTTAAAGGAGAAGTGTTATGACAAAAAGATGGGTCAGTCTACTTGCAAGTGTTACCGTACTTACCACAGTGCTATCGGGGTGCGGCGGGGATAAAGAAGCGGCTAAGAACGCAGCCGTAGCGGATGAAGATACACCGCTGGAGCTAACCTGGCTGAATATTCTGCACACGGCGTCACCGCCAACAGATACCATTAAGAAGCTGCTTGAGGATTATACCAATACGAAGCTCACCTTCAACTGGGTGCCTGATGCGTCCAAGGAGGAACGGATCACTACGGCGCTGGCTTCCGGCGAGCTTGCCGATATCGTAACCTTAACGATGATGAGTAACTCTTCGGTAAGAAGCTCCTTGAAATCGGGCTTGTTCTGGGATGTAGGTCCTTACATCGGTGACTATGACAACTTGGCCAAAATCGCTCCGGAAATCCGCGCTGCGGCTTCCATCGAAGGGGTGCTGTACGGGGTTCCATTCCAGAAGAATCTGGCGCGCTCCGGCTTGATTTTCCGCAAAGACTGGCTGGATAAGCTTGGACTGCCGGTCCCGACCACGCTGGACGAGGTATATGAAATTGCCCGCGCCTTCACAGAGGATGACCCGGACGGCAACGGCATTGACGACACGACCGGCTTCGGCGACAGATCTGACCTGAGATACAGCAGCTTCAAAACGCTCAGTTCCTACTTCGGCACACCAAATGGCTGGAAGGTGGATGACAGCGGCAAGTTCACACCGGAATTTGATACTCAGGAATATATAAATACGATGAATTTTTCCAAAAAGCTGTATGAAAACGGATACTTGGCCCAGGACTTTGCTGTTACGGCCAAAACCGACCAGCAGCAGCAGTTCGCCCAAGGCAAAACCGGAATTTACACCGGTATGGTCGATATCTCCAGCCTAAGAACACTGGCGCAGGATCTGCAGGAGGGTCTTGAACTCGTACCGGTTAACAAAATATCAAACGGTGACGGACAGTATCACATCTGGTCAGAAGGCAGCGGGGTCGGAGGTCTGATGGCATTCCCGAAATCCGAAGTCAAAACCGAAGCGGAGCTGAAACGGCTGCTGCAGTTCGTCAATGACCTGATCGATGAGGAAGCATTTATGCTGATGACCGGCGGTATTGAAGGCACACACTATGAATATGATGAGAACGGCGCTTATAAAGTTCTGAATACCGAGCTATGGCAGGCCGATGTTCAGCCTTTCTCCTCCAGCAGACCAAGTGAAATTGCCTATACGCTCAAGGATGCCAACCCTGAGAAGCAGCTCGCGAATGAGCTGATCCGTGAAAATGACAAGTTTGCTGTTCTTGATCCTACCGTTCCGCTGGACTCAGCCACGAACAATGAACAAGGAACAGAGCTGGCGAAGATCATCACCGACGCTACGTTCAAATACATTATGGGACAAGCGACCGAAGCGGACTTCAAGAAAGCGGTACAGACCTGGAAGGATTCGGGCGGTACCAAGATTACTGAAGAGTACGAAGCGGCCTATAAGCTGACCCAGAAGTAAGCATTACGCTTGTACAGGCGGGCCCACCCTTCACAGGTGGGTTCGTTTTGACGGAAAAGCGGCAGGTGTTCCCGGAGGTGAAGAGATGAGAACGATTTGGGTTAGCAAGAGCGGAGGCGGAGACTTCACCTCAGTTCAAGCTGCAATAAACAGCATCCCTGAGACGGCGGATGAGACGGTTCTGTTCATTGAACCGGGAGTGTATCAGGAGAAGCTCCGGATTCATAAACCGGACTTGCGGCTGTATGGTGTAGGTGAGGTTAGACTGGTGTATGACGACTATGCGCCAAAGCCGAACAGTGACGGTGCGCCGATGGGCACATTTGCCTCGTGCAGCACTTACATTACCGGTGATAACATCCGGGTGGAAAATATTATTTTCGAGAATACAGCTGGGGAGAGCGGCAAGGTTGGGCAGGCGGTGGCGCTGTATGTGGATGCCGACAAAGCTGTGTTTAAGAATTGCTCGTTCCTGGCGGCACAGGATACGCTGTATCTGGCGAAACCGAAGGAAGAGAAGCAGAACAGAAGCGGACGTAATTATTTTGAGCATTGCCGGATTGCCGGTGATATTGATTTTATTTTTGGCTCGGCAACGGCGTATTTTGAGGAATGTGAAATCATCAGTCTGAATGTGCAAAAGGAAATCAACGGCTATATTACCGCAGCCGCTACGCCGGAGGATAAAGAGGCAGGTTTTGTGTTTCACCGGTGCCGGCTGGTCAGCGATGCGGCTGCAAATAGTGTGTATCTGGGAAGACCATGGCGTGACTATGCGCAGACGGTATTCATTGATTGCTGGATGGGCGGGCATATCCGCCGTGAGGGCTGGGACGACTGGGGCAAGCCCAGTGTGAATCATACGGTTTATTATGCTGAGTATGGCAATAACGGACCCGGCGCGGACACGGATGCACGTGTCTCCTGGTCTAAGCAGCTGCAGGAGCAGGAGGCCGGGCGTTTCACGCTGGAGGATGTCTTCGGCGGAGATACGGACTGGACGCGCTGAGGATTTTACTATTTTCACTATATTGAGGAGGTTAGCAGATGGGGAAGCAGTGGGCTGTCAGAACGGCGGAGTCGATCATGGAACGTCTGCCGAGGCTGTATCAGGATAAAGGCTACAACGGGAAATGGTCTTACGATTACGGAGTGGTCTTGAAGGGCTTTGAGCTTCTGTGGAAGCAGACAGGCGACCGTAAATACTTCGATTACATCGCTGACAATATGAATTACTTCATTCAGGAGGACGGCGACATCTGCGGATACCGCCAGGACGAATACAATATCGACCATATCAATAACGGCAAATTACTGTTCACGCTGTATGCGGAGACGGGCCTTGAGAAATACAGGCTTGCGGCAGATTCCCTGCGGGAGCAGCTGCGGACTCATCCCCGGACAAGCGAGGGGGCGTTCTGGCATAAGAGCATCTATCCGTATCAGATTTGGCTTGACGGCTTATACATGGGCTCTCCGTTCTATTTGCAGTACCTGCTGGCTTTTGAAGCGGGGCAGGGTATGGAGGACGTGACGAAGCAGTTTATTTTGTGCGAAAAGCATACCAAAGATCCGGCTACCGGGCTGCTGTTTCATGCCTGGGATGAACAGATGGTGCAGCCGTGGTGCGATCCGGAAACGGGCCTGTCAGCGAATTTCTGGGGCCGCTCGATGGGCTGGTATCTGATGGCACTGGTGGATGTGCTGGAGCTGCTGCCGGAGGACCATGCAGATTATGCTGAACTGGTACGCATTCTGCGGAATACTTTAACCGCCCTGGAGAAATTCCAGGATGCTGAAGCCGGTGTGTGGTATCAGGTGGTTGATCTCGGAGAGCGTAAAGGCAACTATCTGGAAGCATCCGCTTCCAGCATGATCGTGTATGCAATCGGCAAAGGTATCCGTTTAGGTATACTGGGTGCAGGCTGGAACGCTGTGCTGGACCGTGCCTATGCCGGATTAATCACGGAATTTGTGCTGGAGACCAAGGAAGGCTGGGTCAATCTGAACAAAAACTGTCGGGTTGCCGGGCTGGGCGGTGCCGATAAACGCGATGGAACGTACGCCTACTATATCAGTGAGCCGATTATTACCAATGACCAGAAGGGCGTCGGCGCTTTTCTGCAGGCTTGTGCTGAATATGAACATTTAAGAGCAGGGCAGCTGGCTGCGGAAAAGGGAGGATCACATGCAGCAGGTATATAATATTGTTGACTTTGGAGCGCAGCGGGATAGCGGGATACCGGCGACGTCAGCCATTAGAGAGGCAATTACAGCGGCAAGTCTGGCCGGAGGCGGGACCGTGTATATTCCGGCAGGGCGGTATCTGAGCGGCGCGATTCTGCTGGAGAGCAACATTGAGCTGAACTTAAGTCCCGGCGCAATCCTCTCCTTCAGTACCGATCCGGCCGATTATCCGGTTGTAGAGTCCAGATGGGAAGGTGTGCGGCAGCAGGTCTATGCTTCATGTATTTACGGCAGCGACCTTGTTAATATCTCGATAACCGGTAGCGGAACCCTTGAAGGCAACGGAGCGCCATGGTGGGATGTCTTCCGGAACCGCCGCCAGGAGCTGGAGTATCCCCGCCCTAAGCTGATCAGCTTCGACCGCTGTGCACGTGTAACGATTAAGGACGTCACACTGCAGAACTCGCCCAGCTGGACGATTAATCCCATAGAGTGCAGCAATATTACGGTGGACAATGTTTCAATTCTGAATCCGGCGGATTCTCCGAATACGGATGGGATCAATCCGGAGTCCTGCTCGGGTGTGCGCATCAGTAACTGCAGCATTGACGTTGGGGATGACTGCATTGCCATTAAGGCCGGAACCGAGGATACCAAGGACCGGATTCCTTGTGAGAATATTACGATTACGGGCTGCACCATGGCCCACGGACATGGCGGTGTGGTGCTTGGCAGCGAGATGAGCGGAGATATCCGCAATGTTGTGATCAGTAACTGCATCTTCAAAGAGACCGACCGCGGCATCCGTATGAAGTCTCGGCGCGGCCGGGGCGGGATCATCGAAGACATCCGCATTTCCAATATTGTGATGGACCATGTATTGTGTCCGTTTACGATGAATCTGTATTATTTCTGCGGGCCGCGCGGCAAGGAGAAGTACGTCTGGGATAAGAATCCTTACCCGGTAACCGCAGAGACACCTTGCTTCCGGCGGATACATTTTGCCAATATTACCGCACGGAATGTACACGCCTCCGCCGGCTTTCTGTACGGTCTGGCAGAGCAGTACGTCTCCGAGGTTACTTTCAGCAACGTGGATATTTCTATGGCGGAGAACGCGGTCCCGGGCCACCCGGATATGATGACCGGCATGGAGAGTATGAAAAACCGCGGCTTCTACCTTGGCAATGTACGGGATGTGAAGTTTCAGCAGGTTACAGTAGAGAATCATGTAGGACCTGCTTTCTATATTGAGAACGGAGACGAGGTGGACCTTATTCACTGCCAATCCCGGAATACACACAAGCCGGAGCAGCTGGTGGAACGGGTAACCCTTTCCCAGCCTGACTTGAATCTACAGGGATAGGAAGGTGCCCGTATGGATGGCCAAAAAGATCAGTTAGAAGCTTTGCTGGGTGATCTGCCCCAGCCTGGACCCATTGAGGCGGTGCTGTTGAAACAGGAGGTTCATGAAGGCTACCGCCTGGAATCCCTGCTGCTCGATTTGAATGGCATAGAGCGGGTGCCGGCTTCTGTTGCGAAGCCGCTTGAAGGGGACGGCCCCTTTCCGATTGTGCTGTTCAATCACTCGCATGGCGGGGATTACAGTAATGGCCGCAAGGAATTAATCCGCAGCAGCCCTTACCTGCAGCAGCCTTCGTTCGCCAAGACGCTTACGGATATGGGATACGCGGTCTGCTGCATTGACATGTGGGGCTTCAATGAGCGCGGCGGCAAGAGTGAAAGCGAGCTGGTGAAAGAAATGCTCTGGCAGGGAAAGGTCCTGTGGGGCATGATGCTGTATGATAGCCGCCGGATGCTGGACTATATGTGCTTCCGCTCAGATATCGATGCTTCCAGAATCGGAACGGTTGGCATGTCCATGGGTGGCCTTATGGCCTGGTGGCTGGCTGCACTGGATGAACGGATCAAGGTAACCGTGGATATCTGCGGGCAGGTAGATGCCCAGACTTTAATCGCCAAACGTGGACTGGATCATCACGGTTTCTATTCCTACGTCCCCGGATTGCTTAAGTATTATACGACCCTGGACATTCAGCAGCGGATTGTTCCGCGGGCGCGGATGAGCTTGAACGGCAGGAGTGACCGGATGTGTCCGGCCGAAGGGGTCAGCCTGCTCGCGGATGGCCTTGCCGAAGCTTACCGGAAGGCTGGTCATCCGGAGCATTGGCAGAATGTCACGGCAACAGGAGGCCATATGGAGACACTGGAAATGCGTGTGGCCTGGCAGTCCTTTTTGGCGGCTCATTTGTAGGGAAGCCGGTGAAGCTTCGAGTTAGGCGGAGACGAAGTGAGGTCCTGATCCAATAGTTTGATTTTGATTGAAAGGGAATGAAGTGGAGAAATTCCACTTTGACGGAGTGAACTTAAGAATCTAACTTTTTGTCAAGGAGATATCCTTGACCTGCAGAGACTTCCCCAGTCAGCTTGCCATGATTATTAAGTATTTTTAGTTCAGCTTATTTAGATCATTCACTGTAAGTACAACAAATTTGGAAAGGCGGCCAGTGAAATGACTGCTATGATCAGAAATCCGGTCTTGCCCGGCTTTAATCCGGACCCGTGTATCCTGCGTGTCGGGGAGACTTATTATATTGCTGTCTCATCGTTTGAGTGGCTGCCCGGAATCCGGGTATATCAGTCCGGCAATCTGGCAGAGTGGGAGTATTGTACTGATATTCTGACCTCACAGGTTGACCTGAGGGGGAATCCGAGGAACGGCAGCATCTGGGCGCCGCAGCTCAGCTATCATGATAATCTGTTCTACCTGCTGTATACGGATGTTAAGAGTAGCAAACGCCCGTTCAAGGACTGCCACAATTATCTCATGACGGCACCTTCTGTGGAGGGCCCGTGGTCGCAGCCGGTCTATCTGAACAGCAGCGGCTTTGACCCTTCCCTGTTCCATGATCGAGACGGGCGTAAATGGCTGCTGAATGCCCTGTGGGACTACCGCATTCTGGAAGGCAATAAATCCAGCGGTATTGTGATGCAGGAGTATGACCCTGCGGAGCAGAAGCTGATCGGCCAGCCGGTCAAGCTGTTCGACTGTACGCCGCTGAAGAAGACCGAGGCGCCGCATATCTACAAGCAAAACGGCTACTACTACCTGATCACCGCCGAAGGCGGAACGGGTTCAGGTCATGCGGTAACCGTGGCCCGTTCCCCGGAGCTTGCCGGCCCTTATGAAGTGGATCCGCGTAATCCGATGCTCACCTCACGGAATAACCCTGAACTGCCGCTGCAGTGTGCCGGACACGGCAGCCTGGTGCAGACACCGGGCGGGCAGTGGTATATGGCTCATCTATGTACCCGTCCGGTGGACGGGAAGTATGCCATTCTGGGGCGTGAAACTGCGCTGCAGCAGGTGTATTGGGACGAAGAGGGCTGGCTGCGTCTCAGTGCCGGCGGTAATGAGCCGCAGATGGAGCTTCCGGCACCGGAGGGAGTACTCTCCCTGAATGGACCGGTCCGCAGCATGTTATTTGAAGACAGCTTTGACGGTCTGCAGCTGAAGAAAGAGTGGAATACACTGCGGATTCTCGCGGACGACAGCTGGTGCTCGCTGAAGGAGCGGCCCGGTTATCTCCGGATCACGGCAGGAGAGTCTGTGCAAAGCCTGTTCAGGCATCATATCCTGGCCATCCGCCAGCGTGATATTCATTTCCGCGTGGAGACCACGCTTGACTATCAGCCGCGCAATTATCTGCAGATGGCCGGGCTGATGCTGTACTTAAATGACGAGAATTATCTCTATGCTTATGTAACCTACGAGCAGGAGCAGGGCCGGGTGCTGCGGCTGATGAAATGCGCTTCGGACAGCTTCAGCTATGAACCCGAAGCTATCCCGTTTACCGGAGATAAGCCGGTTCATCTGGCTGTATCGGCTGAAGGCGCCACCGGGCAATTCTATTATCGCACCGGTGATGAAGCGGAGTGGGCCGTTCTGTACTCGAAGCAGGAGCTTGGCTTCCTCTCCGGCGGGTTTACCGGTAATTTCATCGGCATTGCTGCGCATGACATGGGGCAATTCGCCGGAAGCTACGCCGATTTCTCCAGTTTCCGGTATGAAGGCAAAGATCAATAGAACATAAGAATAACAGCGGGATGAACGGTGGAAGCGCCGGTCATCCTTTTTGCTTTTTGCTGATTGGCGGAGTAATGTGAATAATTGAGAAGTTAATTATAAGATTATTCTTTTAGGAGAGGCGGAAATGAAGATGAACATGAGAATACTAGGCCGTGAAGGGCTGCAGGTATCGGCGCTTGGACTTGGCTGTATGGGCATGTCCGATTTCTACAGCGGGCGGGATGATCAGGAGTCGATCCGCACGATCTACCGCGCCTTTGATTTGGGCGTTACCTTCCTGGATACTGCAGACATGTACGGTGTGGGCAAAAATGAAGAGCTGGTCGGCAAAGCGGTTAAAGGCCGCCGTAACGATGTGATTATTGCAACCAAATTTGGCAATGTGCGCAGCGCGGACGGAAGAATGCTCGGAATCAACGGCCGCCCGGAGTATGTGAAGTCTGCCTGTGATGCCAGTCTCCGCCGCCTGGGTGTCGATCATATTGACCTCTATTACCAGCACAGGGTAGATCCGAACACACCCATTGAAGAAACTGTCGGCGCAATGGCGGATTTGGTACAAGCAGGCAAAATCCGCTACATTGGCTTATCTGAAGCCGGAGCGGGAACGATCCGCCGGGCGCACAGTGTACATCCGGTTTCTGCATTGCAGACTGAATACTCGCTCTGGAGCCGGGATGTGGAGGATGAAATCCTGCCGGTATGCCGCGAGCTCGGCATCGGCTTCGTGCCTTACAGCCCGCTCGGAAGAGGCTTCCTCACCGGACAGATCCGTTCGTTCGAAGACCTGGCAGAAGATGATTACCGCCGGAATTCCCCGCGTTTCCAGGGCGACAATTTCAACAAGAACCTGGAGCTTGTAGAGCGGATCAAACAGATTGCTGCGGAGCAAGAGGTTCAGCCGTCACAGCTGGCATTAGCCTGGCTGCTGGCCCAGGGTGAAGATATTGTGCCGATACCCGGCACCAAGCGGACGAAGTATCTGGAAGAGAATGTTGGAGCACTGGCTATCGTACTGAGTGAAGCGGATTTGCAGCGGATTAACGAAGTTGCCCCGAAGGGGCTGCTGCCGGAACCCGCTATCCGGAGCAGGGGATGAAAAGTGTAAGCCTGTAATTCCGCAGGCAGACGTTGGATGTTCAAGATAACATGCAAAGCAGCGCTCCCCCTGTTAGGGAGGAGCGCTGCTTTGCATATTTGACAAAATAGCGGCCAGGATACCTCAATCAGCCGTTAATAGCTTGCCAGAGACAACCTTGTCGCTATGCATTATTGCTTTTTAGGGTCTTTATCTTTCGGTGACACTCTGGCCGGACGGACGACCCAGTTGCTGCGGTTCATCGGCTTTACAGTATCGATCCGCGGATTAGACTCCTTCTGGATGTCTGCAGTAGAGGCTTCCGCCTCTGCGGAGCCCTTTTCCGGATTGCTCCGCTTCGCCAGACCCCCGCCGTTATGCTTGCCTTTGTTCCATACTCTGTTCTTGCCCACACGTTACACTCCATTTCTATATGCTGATTTATCAACCATATCACAATAAGGAAAGTGATGAAAGAACCAGTTAAACCGGGTAATTAAGTGTATAACACGAATGAAATAGGGAGAAAAAGGGGAATATACCTTTTTTAGTTGTGGAAGCATAAAAACGTTTTTTTGACAAGTTATAAAATGTACTATTGATATCCTGTACCCGTGCCTATAATGGTATAGAATTGAAAGGAGTGTACCCTGATGCCCATCAAGATTATTACGGATAGCGGTTCCGATTTACCCCTTGAGTATGTTGAGAAGTATGGTGTTACGATCGTACATCTGCCCGTTCATTTCGGGGATGAACTAATGCCTGAGAACACGTCCACCAAAGATTTTTATACTAAGATGGTTAACTCCAAGGAGCTGCCGACTACAGCTAGTCCAAGTCCGCAGAGTTTCCTCGAAAAGTTCAAAGAAGTGGAAGCAGGCACAGATATCATGGTTATCTGCATGTCCTCCAATATCAGCAGTACTTATCAGACCGCAATGATTGCCAAGGAAATGTACGAAGAAGAAGGATTTCCGAACGCAATTGAAATTATAGATTCGAAGAGATTCTCCGGAGGCCTGTCGCTTATTGTGGCAACGGCGGCGAGATTATCGCTTACTTGCAGCAGTATGGCAGAACTAAAGGAAATGGTGCTTACCCAAATCCGGGAAACAACGGCATACTTCACGCTGGATACACTGGAAAATGTCATTAAAGGCGGAAGGCTGAACCGTTTGTCGGGTGCCGTAGCATCCGTGCTGAACATTAAGCTGCTGCTCAAAATCAGCGACGAGGGTATCGTAGAGGTAGTGGAAAAAACTCGCGGGCTGCCAAAGGCGCTGAATCATCTGCTGGCAAAGCTGGATGAGAAGTCATTCGATTATGAGAAAGCGGCCATTGCCATCGTCCACAGTAATTGCGAGAAGCTGGCGCTTGAAATCAAAGGCCGGATTCTTGAAAAGCACCCCTTCAAAGAGATTGTTTTCTCCAGCATGGGCTCGGTGATGGGGACTTATGCCGGTGAAGGCGGGATCGGAGTAGCTTTTTAGGCTGCTGCCACCCTTTTATAATCCATTCCAAACCGTACCTGGCCACCTGCCGTTGTACGGTTTTTTTGGCGATTAGGCACTATCGTATAGGCATCTGCATAGAATGGAGCAAATCCATTTACGGAGGTCAAACCTTATGTCGACATATAATACGGGTCAGCCATCAACGGTTATTTATCAAGCTGATCCAGCGGTTGTCCAGCATTTGCACGGTGTACGCGAATCCCTGCACCATTCCTGCAAGCCATACTTAAACCACAAAGTGAAGGTGCAGACTATTGACGGAATGATGCATGAGGGCATCATTGCCGGGATGGACAGCAAACATATGTACCTGATGGTTACAGTCACTACCGATCAGGCACGCGGGTTCTATAACCCGTACTACAAACCGTATCCGGGACTGGGATATCCTTACCCTGGACCTATAAACAACAACGTCATTCTGCCGCTGGTGCTGTTCGAACTGCTCGCGATTTCTTTAATCTAATGAATTGACGGCACAGGTCAATCAGACAACAGACATGAACCAGTTCAGCGGCTGTGTGCCGCATGACCGGTCATGTCTGTTTGTGTTTATAAAGGGTAGATCTGCCTGTCTTAAACTCTCCGCTTCTGGTAAGGCCCGCAAGATGATAAACTGGGAAGAAAAGCTGAAATATACAGAAGGTGGGATCGGAATGATTACATACCCGGTGTTCATACAGGAGCGGCAATCGGGGTGACTGCATCGTCTTATGGAGTAGATCAAGGGCGCTTGCTCGGCGGGTGCATAGATGTTATCTATAATCTGGTATCTGGAAAACTGTGAGCTGAATACCGCGGATGTCCGCAGATCCCTTGTTCAAATGAGATATGCAGGCTGGTTCGATAACTGTTCCGGAATTCTGTTCGGGCGCAGCGGAGGTAATCAGCCGGTTGATGATTATACAGCAGAAGATCTCTACCGTGATCTTTCAGAGGAACTGCAGCTGCCGGTCATTTATGAGATGGATTTCGGACATGTCCCTCCGCAGATGACGCTGATTAATGGTGCCTATGCCGAGGTAGAAGTTGTGAGCGGCCGAGGTACTCTTAAGCAATATTTCCGCGAATAGTGTACATAGACCAAAGAGACAGCCCGGCGGGCTGTCTCTTTGGTGTGCTTGCTGTAGGTTTACGTATTCACAATAGCGGTGATTTCCTCATCCAGGTCCAGCCGCACATCTTCACGGTAGGCGCGGATGCCGTATTCACTATGCATGTAGCGGAGAATGGCTTCAATCATATTGGACTCTACAAGATACTGGCTTCGCCCCTGGATCCAGACTTCGGCGGTATAGCCGGTATCTTCCTCCCAGCTAAGCTCCACCTGCACGTCCTGGACACGTACCGCTTTGCGCTCAGCCATATGCAGGCAGATGGCATTGATGATTTCATCCATACTAAGAACGGTAGTTGGCATTAGTAGCGGCTGTTCCTTTCTTCAAATCTGCGTCTTTCTCTTCTGCGTCGGAAGAAGGACATGATCAGCATCACTACAAGGTAGATGGCGAGCATATTAATCAAGAATCCGAGAATATTACCGAAGGCACCCATCCCGGCGAACATGCTGCCGAAGAGGAAGCCGGCGAGTCCGCCGATCATTAACCCCTTCATTAAGCTCCCGCCGCTGAAGAATCCCCGTTTTGCAGTCGAACCGGCAGTTCCTGCCGGAGTGCCTTTGGTGCTATCACTTTTTTTCACGTTGTCCGTAGTTGATTTTTTGGGAGTCGTGGTAAAGCCGCGGCTTCCGGATTTGAACCCTCCGCGTCTCGCATCTGCGAAATCGGGAACGGTAACAGCAAAGAACAGGGTAAAAGCCATTACGATCATCATTACACGTTTCATGGATTTCATTTAGTACAAGTACCCTCCTAAAGGTTGTCTTGAAATTTTGTGGTTCTGTCCAGTAATACGTAGTATGCCCTAGGAGGTTTCAATTTTAATTAAAAATTATTACAAGTGAATACGTACCTGAAGTCAGTTTAGACAAAAAAAAGTGCGTGGACTCAGGTCCACGCAAACAGCAGTTTCAGAGAGTTGCCTTGTTCTCCACATACCCGTCCGAGACAAGTTCAAGCGCTCCGGTAGCCGGATCAATGATCATGCCATGCACAGGAATGTTTGGGGGGAGTAAGGGATGGCGCTTAATCAGCTCCACAGTCTGAATTACCCCTTCTTCCACATTGTCAAACCCGCGCAGCCATTTGGTTAGTTTGATTCCTGAGTTCTCCAGCGTGGACAGCACTTCTTCGGAAACACCGCGTTCTTTGATCGAATTGATCATTTTATCCGCGTTCAGTGAAGCCATGCCGCATTCATAGTGTCCGACCACAATCACTTCATCCGCGTCCAGTTCGTACAGTGCAACCATTACGCTGCGCATAACCGATCCGAAAGGCTGGGAGATGATGGCACCGGCGTTTTTGATGATTTTGACATCACCATTTTTGAAATTCATCGCTTTCGGCAAAAGCTCTACCAGCCGTGTATCCATACACGTGATGATAATCATTTTTTTATCCGGAAAGCGGCTGGTCAGATAGGCTTCATATTCTTTCTTCTCTACAAAGTCCTTATTAAAATTCAAAATATCCGATATTTGAGTCATGATCATTATTCCTCCTAAAAGTTTTTTTGTGTATCTTCTTTAGCAAAAATAATTTATTGAGCCTTTACGTATGTACGTAAGGTCTAACGCGCTGTTGTTCCGCAAAAATTTCCTGCAGGATTTGAGGATACCGTAATTTTGTGAATTGCTGCCGGGCGTAAATGAACTGGCGATCAGGAACATTCATTCCATCGCAGCCGGAGCCCTCCACATCAACAATAGTTTAAAAAAACCAGGCTTCCCGCCAAGTCTCTCCGGCAGCTTCCTCTCTGCCAGCGGCGTAACTTGAATGTTCATGTTCTGTTCACGCTCCTTGAGTATGTGTGATTAAATGAAATATTTCAAATTTGAAGCTGAACGCTTTGAAATGATTATACGGATTCTAATTAACACACGTCAATATCCCCGAATATTTCTAGATTTATCATGATGCTGGCGCGGTTGATTATACTGATCTAAAAAAGTATCATCAAGAGGAGTTAGCAAAACAGAGAAAGCAGGTGCGTAGGAATGGAACAAGCAGTAAAAGAAGAATGGGAGAAATTTCAGGAGCTCTTATCCAAAATCAGCGGCTATAACGAAGCTATCGGACTTCTTCATTGGGATTTGCGCACAGGTGCCCCGCGAAAGGGAGTAGAGGTCCGCTCGGGAACGATCGGTATGCTCTCCGGAGAACTGTTCAGACTGGAGACCTCGCCGGAGATGGGCGAATTTACTAAATTTTTCAGCCGTCCTGACGTTGCGAACCAGTTAAGTGATGCCCAGAACAAAATCGTTAAAGACTGCCTCAAGGAATATGAACGCAGCAAGAGCATTCCATCCAAAAGATTCGAGGAGTACTCCGTTCTGGCAGCCCATTCCGAGAGCATGTGGGAAGAAGCCAAGGAAAATGATGATTTTGCTTCCTTTGAGCCTTACTTAAGCAAGATTGTCGCCTTCAAACAGGAATTTATTGATTACTGGGGTGTCAAGGATACCCGCTATGATACGCTGCTTGATATGTACGAGCCTGATTTGACTGTCGCCAAAGTGGATGAAATCTTCGGCCGCCTGCGCGCCCGTCTTGTGCCGCTAGTAGAGGCGATTAGTGCTTCGCCTAACAAGCCTGATACCGAATTTTTGAGCCAAATCTACGCCAAAGAGCAGCAGGAGAAATTCGGCCTGTTCGTGCTGGAGCAGATGGGCTATGACTTCGAAGCAGGACGCCTTGATGAAAGCGTGCATCCGTTCGCTACCGGACTAAATCCGGGCGATGTGCGCATCACGACCAATTATTTGCTCGATAATGTAACAAGCGCGATTTTCAGCTCGCTCCATGAAGGCGGGCACGCCCTGTATGAGCAAAATATCAGCAAGGATCTGGTTGGTACACCGCTTGCTACCGGCACCTCCATGGGAATCCATGAATCCCAGTCGAGACTGTGGGAGAATATGATCGGCCGCAGCCGTGCTTTCTGGCAGCGTTACTATGGTGATCTGCAGCAGCATTTCCCTGAACAGCTGGCGAATGTTGAAGTAGAGCAGTTTTACCGCGCGATCAACAGTGTAGCCAATTCGTTTATCCGGATTGAAGCCGACGAGCTGACGTATAACCTGCACATCATTGTCCGTTATGAAATCGAAAAGCTTATTTTCAATGAAGGCCTTGAGGTTAAGGATCTGCCTAAGGTTTGGAATGCCAAATATCAGGAATACTTGGGCATCACCCCGCCTTCCAATGCGCTGGGCGTACTGCAGGATGTTCACTGGTCCGGCGGCGACTTCGGTTATTTTGCTTCCTACTCCCTGGGGAATATGTATGCGGCACAGATTCTGAATACGCTCCGCAAAGAGCTTCCGGAGTTCGACAGCCTGATTGCTGAAGGCAATCTGCTGCCGGTTAAGGAATGGCTGACGGATAAAATCTACCGCTTCGGCAAAAGCCTGACCCCTTCACAAATTATTGAGCAGGTAACCGGCGAGCCGCTGAACCCGGATTATCTGGCCGATTATCTGGAAGCGAAATATACGGAGCTCTACAAACTGTAATCCGGCTGCCAAACACGTTATAATAGAAGGAAACGCAAACGGAAGGATTTTTGTGATGGCAAATACTTATACTTACAGCCGCAGGGAAGAGGTGGCGAATGCAATTACGCACGGTATCGGTACGGTACTGAGTGTAGCTGCGCTGGTCCTGCTTGTTGTTTTTGCCAGTCTGAAGGGAACGGCCTGGCATGTGGTCAGCTTCTCCATTTACGGGACGACGATGCTGCTTCTGTATCTCAATTCCACACTGGTGCATAGTCTGCGGGAGGGCAAAGCTAAGGATTTATTCGAATTCTTTGACCATTCCTCGATTTATCTGTTTATTGCCGGCACCTATACGCCATTCCTGCTGGTGGCGATCCGTGGAACACTGGGCTGGAGCCTATTCGGCATCGTCTGGGGAGTAGCAATGTTCGGAGTGCTGTTCAAGGCTTTCTTCGTCAAAAAATTTCTGTTCATGTCTACCATCTTTTACATCGCCATGGGCTGGCTGATCGTCATCGCCTGGAATCCGCTCTCGGCATCTGTAGCCGGAGGCGGCATGACGCTGCTTATGGCCGGGGGGATCTTGTATACGCTCGGGACAGTCTTTTATGTATGGAGAGGCTTTCCGTTCCATCATGCAGTCTGGCATATGTTCGTGCTTGCCGGCAGTGTGACTCACTTCTTCGCAGTCCTGATTTACCTGCTGCCGATCCGCTAACTGCAGTGAAATAGCCACTAAATGATGCATTTTGCACACAAAAAAAGATGACAAGCAAAAAGGCTTGACATCTTTCTTTGTTTTCGGTATCATAAGGGACGTTGTGAAGCTGTAAAGTGTTTTTCCTTGACGAAGGGAGTGCCCTTAATGAGTCAGGAGAATAGGCTCGAGAAAACGAACCGGATCAACCTGTTATTCGCATTCTATGAACGGCTGCTTACTGATAAACAGCAAACGTTTCTGAAATATTATTTCCACGATGACTTCTCCCTGGGAGAGATCGCTGCGGAATTTGCAATCAGCCGGCAGGCCGTGTATGAGCATATCAAACGTGCCGAGCAGGTGCTGGAGAATTATGAAGAGAAACTTGGCCTATTAGCCAAACATGAAGACCGTAACCGATATTTAGAAGAACTGCGCAGACTGCCGGATAAGGAAATGCTGCCTGAGCAATATAATCAGCGGTTCACGGAGCTCGTGGATCGTCTGCAGAGGTTAGAGTAGCATGAAGGGAGACAGCCGCATATGGCATTTGAAGGTTTAAGCGGAAGATTGCAGAATGTGTTCAGCAAGCTGCGCGGCAAAGGTAAAGTATCCGAAGATGACGTAAACGAAGCCATGCGCGAAGTGCGGCTGGCGCTTCTGGAAGCCGATGTTAACTTCAAAGTAGTCAAGGACTTCGTGTCCAAGGTGAAGGAGAAGTCCATTGGCAAGGAAGTAATGGACAGCTTTACTCCCGGCATGGTTATCATCGACATCGTTAATAAGGAATTGACCGAGCTAATGGGCGGAAGCCAGGCGAAGCTGGCCAAGTCGAACAAGCCGCCGACCGTGATTATGATGGCGGGTCTGCAAGGGGCCGGTAAGACGACTACTTCAGGCAAGCTGGCCAAGCTGCTGCAGAAGGGCAATCACCGCCCGCTGCTCGTAGCCGGCGATATATACCGTCCGGCTGCGATCAAGCAGCTGCAGGTGCTGGGCGAACAGATTAAGGTTCCTGTATTCGCATTGGGGGATCAGGTTAGTCCGGTAGAGATTGCCAGACAAGCTGTCCAGCATGCGAAGGACAATAACCTCGATTATGTCATCATCGATACCGCAGGCCGCCTGCATATTGATGAAGCACTGATGGATGAGCTGAAGCAGATCCATACGGTTGTTAATCCGGATGAAGTACTGCTTGTAGTCGATGCTATGACCGGTCAGGATGCCGTCAACGTAGCTGACAGCTTCAACAAGCAGCTTGAGCTTACCGGTGTCGTGCTGACGAAGCTCGATGGCGACACCCGCGGTGGTGCGGCGTTGTCCGTCAAGGCCGTAACCGGCTGCCCGATCAAATTCGCTGCACTGGGCGAGAAGATCGACGCGCTGGAGCCGTTCCATCCGGAGCGGATGGCTTCGCGGATTCTCGGTATGGGCGACATGCTCTCTCTGATCGAGAAGGCTCAAGCCAACATTGACACCGAAAAAGCGAAGGAAATGGAACGTAAGATGCGTAATGCGGAATTTACGTTCGACGATTTCCTGGAGCAGATGGATCAGGTTAAGAAGCTTGGACCGATCGACCAGATTCTCGATATGCTGCCTGGCATGAACAAAGCCAAGGGCGTGAAGGACCTCAAGGTTGATGACAAGCAGATGGGCCGCGTCGAGGCGATTGTTCATTCCATGACCAAAGCCGAGAAAGCCCAGCCCGAGATCATTAACCACAACCGCCGCAAGCGTATTGCTGCCGGCAGCGGGACGAACGTCGCCGAGGTCAACCGCCTCATCAAGCAATTCGATGAGATGCGTAAGATGATGAAGCAGTTCTCCGGCATGATGGGCGGCGGAGGCAAGGGCGGCAAGAAAAACGCCATGAAGCAGCTTAAGAGTCTTG
>NZ_LN831198.1:3204931-3207545 GCF_001368795.1 Paenibacillus ihuae | reverse complement strand
TGTGTTAAACCTGTCTCAAGGTACCGCCGTTGTTAAGCGGGTCCCGTCAGGGACGAAAAGCGATCCTGCTCCATCATTCCAAGATTCCGCCAGTCTGAACACCCACGCCAGTTGCACTTAAGCGGGTGTCCAGAGGGCAAGGCCCTTGGGGCTCTCCCTTGGAAGGGAGGGTTTGGGAGGGATCGAAAAAAGGTTTAGATCAAACTTCTTCCCAATATTTCGATACTTTTTTAAGGAGGTGAATTTCGTGGCAGTACGTATTCGTTTGAAAAGAATGGGTGCACATAAAGCGCCTTTCTACCGTGTAGTGGTTTCCGATTCCCGGTCCCCTCGTGACGGTCGTTTTATCGAGGAAATCGGTTACTATAATCCGATTGAACAACCGGCAGTAGTTAAGATCGATGAGGAAAAAGCTCTTAAATGGCTTCAAACAGGTGCACAAGCATCTGATACCGTCCGCAACTTGCTTTCCAAAGCAGGCGTGATGAAGAAGTTCCATGAGTCGAAGCAACAGAAATAATGACTGATTGCGAGGGTCCTCTATGGAAGAATTAGTTGGAGTTATTGCTAAGGCTTTAGTGGATCATCCAGAAGATGTAACGGTGCGGACTGTGGAGAAGGATCACCTGATTGTTTATGAGCTCTCTGTACATCCTGATGATGTCGGTAAGGTCATCGGCAAGCAGGGGCGGATCGCCAAAGCACTTCGCACAGTAGTTACATCCGCAGCAGTCAAGAGCGATAAACGCGTGACCGTAGATATTTTATCTTAATCGATGCGCACAATGAGGGGCTAGGGATAGTATATCCCGGCTCCTTTTTGGTTCAAATATAGAGAAGTGAATTGATAAAGGAGTGGGTAAAATGGCGGAAGAACTTACGGTAGGCAGGCTGGTCAATACGCATGGCATTCGCGGGGAGATCAAAATCTTGTCGCATACCGATTTTCCGGACGTGAGGTTCGCACCCGGTAAAAAGCTGCTGGTTATCCCGGCAGACGGCAGCCCGAAATTCGAAGTGATCGTAGAATCAGCGAGAGAACATAAGGGGATGTTTATTGCCAAGCTGAAGGGATACACCAATATTAATCAGATTGAGAAGTACAAAGGCAGCCTGCTTAAGGTTCCCGGCGACGATCTGGTGGAGCTTCCGGAGAACGAATATTACTTCCATCACATTGTCGGCTGTGAAGTCTACACAGATGAAGACGGTAGTAAGCCGCTAGGTACAATTACAGATATCCTGCAGCCGGGGGCGAATGATGTCTGGGTAGTAAAGCCTGCTAAGGGCCAGGACATTCTGATTCCGGTGATCAATGATGTCGTGCTGGATGTGGATATCGCCGCCAAAAAGATCACGGTTCACCTGATGGAAGGGCTGCTGCCATGATGAGAATTGATGTGCTGACGCTCTTCCCGGAGATGTGTGAGGGTGTATTTAGCACAAGCATTCTTGGCAAAGCGCGTGAAAAAGGAATTGTCTCACTAAACGCGGTCAACTTCCGCGATTTCTCAGGCAACAAGCTTAATACTGTCGACGATACGCCGTATGGCGGAGGCGGGGGGATGGTGCTGAAGCCGGATCCGATATTTGCAGCGGTGGAGCATGTTCTGGAGAGTGTGCAGGAAGAGAACAGTCCGAAGGGCCAGGATTCAGAGATAGCAGAAGAGCCTTCTACAGCTGCTCCAGTGAAGCCGCGGATTATCCTGATGTGCCCGCAAGGGCAGACCTATAATCAGCAGATCGCCGAGGAATTGGCCCGGGAAGAGCACCTGATCTTTATCTGCGGTCATTATGAAGGCTATGATGAGCGCATCAGAGAGCATCTGGTGACAGACGAACTGTCCATCGGGGATTATGTACTGACCGGTGGAGAGCTCCCTGCGCTGACCGTTATTGATTCGGTGGTTCGGCTGCAGCCGGGAGCGCTCGGAAATGAGACCTCGGCCATCACGGATTCCTTCAGTACCGGTCTCCTGGAGTATCCGCATTATACGCGTCCTGCGGAATTCCGCGGCTGGAAGGTGCCGGATATACTGCTGAGCGGGCATCATGCCAATATCGAGCTTTGGCGGCGCGAGCAGGCGCTTAAGCGTACGCTTGAGCGCAGGCCGGATCTGCTGGATACGGCCGGACTTACGGCGAAGGACCGGAAGACGCTCGAGATACTCAGAGAGCAGCTGGGACAGCCTTGAGCCTAATTTTATTCGAAGTTGTCATATCTGACGTCTCTTTAACGTATATTACGTTGAGGAGGCGTTTTTTGTTATGTCCAAATGGTTATATAAATCTCAGTAGAGAAAAAGCTAGACACAGAAACATCACAAAAAAATACGAGCAAATGTGCGTTGGTATCCTTATTTTAGGGTAATGAATAGAGGTGCCGCAAAAACACTCTCAACCTAGACGCAGCGAGCTCAACAATCGAAAGGAATGAACACAAGTGACTACGAATACGCATGAACAACTCAAGCCAGACGTGGACACTGTCCACAAGGAAGCGGAGCCGCTCCGCACCGTTAACGATATCATCGAGTTTTATACTAATCGTAAATCGTAACTTACTATAGGATGGCACAAAGAAACTTTAAAGAGGTACCCGGCCGGGTGCAGC
>NZ_LN831198.1:3197332-3204905 GCF_001368795.1 Paenibacillus ihuae | reverse complement strand
TCCGAAGACGGTCTCTCTACCCGAGGCGCTTTTTATTACTTTGATCCGTATCCCGCGCCACCAAGGCTTAGGTTCAGCCGTTGGTCCGGGTAAGGGATACGTTCAGCATGTCATGCTTGATGTGAACGCACCTCCTTTCCTTGTGCCAAGAGTATAGCACAGCCTATCTAGAAAATCTATAAAAATTAAATAAAATAGAACGTAGAACTTAAGAATGCTACGTCACCATTCTTAAGTTCATCTTACATAGTTTTAAATGAATTTCCGCTTGAATGTAAGCATTTTCTGGAGTATATATAAATATAGATAGGTAATACATATCCGTCGGGGTATAGCGCAGCCTGGTAGCGCGCACCCTTGGGGTGGGTGAGGTCGCAGGTTCAAATCCTGTTACTCCGATAACCAAAAAAACCGCTTTCTGCAGGATTCTGGAATCCTTGCGGAAAGCGGTTTTTGACGTTTGAAATGGTTGGTTATTCTACCTTATCCCTGCTGCGTTTGAGCTGGAAGAGGCCGGTAACCAGCGAATACGTTCCTACGGCCAACAGCGCTACAATTGCCCAGGTATAGTGACGTACCGAGTAGGTGAGGGACGCGAACATGATGAATATGGCGATGCGAAGGACCCCTTCATTCATAAATCGTCTGCTTGCTGTGCTCATGATTGCTGCCTCCTCATATTAGTTATATTGGTTGATAAACAAGCCCGAAAACGTTTTTATTCTTTGTGTTCATTATAAACCTTTTCTTCAGAAAAAGACACACTTTGTTCACAAGTACTTTATTTCACAATAATTTCACATAGCGTAGTAAATTCACAAAGAATTCACCATAAGGTATGCCGAAAATTAATAAGCCCAGCTTGCGCATCCCTGTACCCTTGCCGTTGCCGCTTTGTCACGGACCACATAAAATACACAAACGAAGGAGGAGGGATAGTCTGGTGGAAGCTTATTACAACTGTCTGCACTGTAAAAACAAAAGGGTGCGGATAATGACTACTGACGGAAAGCAGTATGAGGGAATTGTTGTCGACGTTGACAGAAATAACGTGTATCTGAAAACCAAAGGAAACGGCCGAATGAAGACATCTGCTTTTTATCCTGGAAGCTATTATGGCGGGTACTACGGATATGGCAGTGAAATTCTAACCTTGAGTCTGTTTACACTGCTGGCAATCGCACTAATCTAAATGAAAAAAACGGGCTGTCCCTAGTTGATTTGGGACAGCCCGCTTTATTAAAATGTTTTTCTATTACCGGACGGTAATGGCGCCGATCTCAGTAGAGAGGGCGAGCAGCGGTCCGCCTCCATTATAGTCCTGTTTGCCTTTGGATACACCGCTAATCGCGCCAAGCTCACTGGAAGCCTTCACGGTGCATTTAAGACCGCTGGCGAGTGTTGTTTTTATAGCGCCTACGTCACTGCTGGCTGTAAGGCTGCTGCTGCTGGTCATACTTTCTAGTCCAATGGAGATGCTACCGGTATCCGTTTGAACAATGGACTTGCCGGTAATTTGTATATCCTGGAGAGAAATGGTTCCGACATCGCTGATAATCTTGAAGCTGCCCTGGAGGCCGCTCAGTTGAACCGAACCGACATTATTATTTATCTCATATCCGGTGAGGCCCGGCGGAACTTCAATTACATAGTTGATGCTGAAATCGGAATGCTTATATTTCTTTTGCGCCCAGGTCCACAGATCTTTCTTGGGACTGCCTTTGGGATGAGCGGATACCAAAAGCTTGCCGCTGCTGCTCTCGATGGAAACTTCGGCATTATCCAGGATCTTCTGGTCATCTGCTTTGGTAAGCGGGTTATGTGCGATAACAGATGCTGATACATGTACGGTATCTCCTTCAACCGGGACGATTTCGATCTTGCCGACGGCATTGTCTAGAATAAGCTCTGTTGAATCCCCGCTCTTCAATGACACTGTAAGATCTTGTCTTAGTCCGCTCTCCTTAATCTGGTCTGCTACTTCCGCAGTAGCTTCCTGGACGGCTTCCTGTACACTCCCAGCAGCTTCCTGTACATTACCGGCAGCTTCCTCGATGTCCTGGCTTACATCGTCTGCGGCCTCTCTAAGTCCGAGATTCAGTGATTCCAGAAAGGGAGTACCGTTATTACCGGAGAAGCTCTCCTCAAGCTGATTATCAGCAGCCTCCTTGCCGGGAAGCTCCCTGCAGCCGGCCAGCAGCACCACCGAGAAGAGGGTGACTGCCGCGATTATTGCTGTGCTATGTTTTTTTCTCAACAATATTACCTCCCACAAAAATTCTTGTCTGCCTATGTAGTATCAATAGTATATATTATGGTAAATAATTGAAGAACAGGCTGCAGTCGGGTTCTTCTGCTGGACTATAGTCCAGGATGCCGGTGTCACTGTAATTTGATCCGTATGTATGGTAAAATGGGCTAAAGATTAGCTGTCTTATGCAGCGGAGCTTGGCAGCGGGAACGGACCGTCACTCAGACATCATTTAAGGGCGGTCTATTTACTATTTTTGACTGTTAAAGGTCAAGGGAGCGGATGAGCCAAATGGTATATGCAGCAGTTCTGATGGTAGTGTTAGTTATTATTGCTGTTTCTTTTGTATCCCGGAGCCGTAGCAGCAAGCCCAAAAGTCCGGGAACGGGTACTGCCAGCAACGTAATATCAATGGACAGACATCGTAAAGCCAAGCAAAGCACTGTTGAGCAGCCTTGCTCCTCCTGCAAGAAGAAGAACGGCAAGCTGATATTTTATGCCCAAGACGATGGAAGCGTTGTCGGACTATGCAAGGACTGTAAGGTAAAGGCGAAAAAACGGGATATGATGCCGTTATAATCAAAAATTATGTTGTAATAGCCTATCTTTTATGATACTATTATTTCTGTTGTGTGGAATACGGTGGTCCGCTGCGGATAATGAGGGAGAGCAAGGTCTCTCCGGAAGAGGCAAGAACACCTGTACGGAAGGAGGAAGTCCTAAATGAATATCCTACAAGCAATTACGCAAGAGCAACTTCGTAAAGATATCCCTAGTTTTCGTCCAGGTGATACTTTGAAGGTGCATGTAAAAGTTATCGAAGGAACTCGTGAACGGATCCAGTTGTTCGAAGGCGTTGTAATCAAACGTCGCGGCGGTGGAATCAGTGAGACTTTTACAGTTCGTAAAATTTCTTACGGTGTTGGTGTGGAAAGAACTTTCCCAATCAACTCGCCTAAGCTCGAGAAAATCGAAGTGGCTCGTCGTGGTAAAGTTCGTCGTGCGAAGCTGTACTATCTTCGTGAACTTCGCGGTAAAGCTGCAAGAATTAAAGAAATCCGTCGCTAAAATAGTGACAAAGAAGGGGCTTGAATTCAAGCCCTTTTCTTTTTTCTTGCAGGAAGAACCGTTTCTTTTTGTGATGCTAACATTGAACTTAAACATATATGCCTTAGGATCAGCTTCTCCGAAAAGGCCTCCTGAAGGAGTAATTCGTGGAGGAGTTTTTGGCAGGAGTTTTTTTGTTGTATAGTGGTTGTATAGTGAGAGTAACATAAAGAGAGGACGGTGAACTATGCAGCAGGATTTACAGCAGGGACAAGGCGAGACTGTGGAACCAGGCGGCCAGAACCCTCGAAAGCAGAAAAATGAAGTACTTGAATGGATAAAAGCGATAGCCATTGCATTGGTTCTGGTAATCTTGATACGCTGGCTTTTGTTTAAGCCGTTTATTGTCGATGGACCATCCATGCAGCCGAATTTCCACACCGGTGAACGGGTAATTGTGAATGAGATTTTGTATGACATCCGCTCTCCGCAGCGGGGTGAGGTTATTGTATTCCATGTGCCATCGGAAGGCAGAGATTTTATTAAGCGGGTCATTGCGGTAGCTGGAGATACGGTGAAGGTGGAAGGGGATGTCGTAACTGTTAACGGCGAACCTGTAGACGAAACGTATATACAGGGTGCGATTGATGCAGCGCATAATAACAATGCCCTCTATAATAACAAGGATTTCCCGAATGAAGAATTGCCGGACGGTACTGTACCGGAAGGACATGTATTTGTAATGGGAGATAACCGCTCAGACAGTACGGACAGCCGGATGATCGGCTATGTGCCGCTGGGGGATATTGTCGGCCGTGCCGATCTGATCTTCTGGCCGGTCAAGGATATTACTGTAATTAATCATTAAAATAAGCTGACAGAAAGTCAAAGGAGGTGACGGCAATGGCCATTCAATGGTTTCCCGGTCATATGACGAAGGCAAGACGGCAAATCGAGGACAAGCTGAAGCTGATTGATGTTGCAATAGAACTGCTCGATTCCCGTCTGCCGCTTTCCAGCCGCAATCCGATGATTGACGATATTTTGCGGGATAAGCCACGACTGATTATTCTCAATAAAAGCGATCTGGCTGATCCTGAGGCGACACGCAAATGGCTGGCATACTTTAGAGCGGAAGGCCATGTTGCCCATCCTGTAGATGCTTCAACCGGGACCGGCATCAAGGAGATTCCTGAGCAGGTCAAGCTGCTGCTCAAGGAGAAAATTGACCGGCAAATCGCCAAGGGAATGAATCCGCGGGCGAGCCGGGCTTTGATCGTGGGTATTCCGAACGTGGGTAAGTCAACACTGATCAACCGGATGGCGGGCCGGAACATTGCTATCACCGGGGATCGTCCTGGTGTCACCAAAGGGCAGCAATGGATTAAGACGGGCGGAAATCTGGAGCTTCTGGATACTCCCGGTATTTTGTGGCCGAAATTTGAGGACCAGGAAGTGGGTTATCGTCTGGCGATAACGGGTGCGATTAAGGAAGAAGTTCTTAATATTGAGGATATCGCCTTTTACGCGGTGAAATATCTGGTCAAGGATTACGGCTCACGGTTCCAGGAGCGTTTTGGAATTGAGAAGCTGCCCGAAGATCTGGAGAATCCGGATGAAATTGTGGCGGTCATGGAAGCGGTAGGGCGCAAGCGAGGTTGTCTGATCAGCGGCGGGCGTGTGGACCTGGAGAAGGCTTCCCGGACCCTGCTGCATGAGCTGCGTGCAGGCAAACTAGGGGCGTTTACGTTGGAAACGCCTTAAGTACGGAGATTATTCGGATTGAGCCATCCAAGAGTTTGGGTGGCTTTTTTTTGTGTTTCCATAAAGGATCTGACCGGTAGAATACTGGGTTTATAATTAAAAAGAGGGATGCCTCCGGAAGTCTTCTTGTGATAAGCTGGCTAGTAGATGACCTGAAAAATTGATATGGCGGTGGAGAAATATTGAGTACGATTGATATGCTGAAGTTTGAAAAAGCGGGCTGGGAACAATCCTACCGCCGGATTGCCGGTGTAGATGAGGTGGGCAGAGGCTGTCTGTTTGGTGATGTGGTTGCTGCGGCGGTGATATTGCCGGAGGGGCTGATTATTGACGGTGTGGACGATTCCAAGAAGCTGACCGCCAAGAAGCGGGATGCCTTGTATGAGATCATTATGGAGCAGGCGCTGGCAGTCTGCGTCGGCCATGTGGAGTCTACAGTTATAGATGAGATAAATATTAAGCAAGCTTCACGCCTGGCGATGAAAAAAGCGGTCGAGGGACTTGCCCATACCCCGGATTATTTGCTGATTGATGCCGAGAAAATTGATCTGCCGCAGCCGCAGCAGGCGATTATCAAAGGGGATGCCAACAGCCAGTCTATTGCAGCGGCTTCCATTGTAGCCAAAGTGACCCGTGACCGGTTGTGTGAAGGCTTGTGGGAGGAATTATATCCTGGCTACGGGATTAAAATACATAAAGGCTATGCGACTAAGCTGCACCGGGAGCAGATAATCTCACTCGGGCCTACGCCCTTGCACCGGCGCAGCTTCATCGGAAGAATCCTGGCTGAACAGCAGACTTTATTTTAGAACAGTTCCTCTTTCATAAAAAGTGCAAGAATGTCGATATAATGATTAAGAAAAACAGTTATATAGTATGACTTGAAAATATACAATTGGGGAAAAGTGGCGGAAGGGAATTTTGGAACTGTAGGAGCGTTAGCGTCCGCCTGAAAGCTTTCCGAAGGAAAGCTAGCATCGAAAGCATAAGCAGTCTTCGGATTTCTACCGCTGATAGCGGGTAAAATCAAGAAATCTGAAGACAACAGCGGCTTAAAGCCCAAACATTCTCTGTAGTCACGGCCAATCCCAAATAGAAAATCATAAGTCAATCTATATAAATAGGAAGGGAGGGATAATGGCATGAATATCGGATCTTTAATTCGTGGCCTGCTTGGAGACAGTAAGCCGGGTGAAGCTAAAGCGCTGGAACTGAAAGAAGGCCAGGTTGTCCGTGGTCTCGTCCTCAGCGTATCAGATACCGGTAAAGAGGCGATAGTACAAATTCAGGGCACATCTGTCCGCGCTGAGCTGGAAACTCCGCTGCAGCCCGGACAGACGGTGACACTGCAGGTTGCACCACCCGGCGAAGGAGGGCTGCCGGTCCTAAAGCCAGTCTCCCTTAGTGATGCTACACTGTCATCCCCGCAAATGATGGGTGAAGCCCTGGAGTCGCTCGGTCTCTCGGACTCTAAGGCAGGGAAGGAAATCATTCGGGCGATACTGTCAGGGGGAATGCCGCTGACCAAAGAGACAGCTGCAAAGCTGGATGCTGTAATGAATGCTAAGCCGCAGGGGGTTCCAACTTCAGAATGGCTGGAGTCTGCCGTCATCTCGGTTAAACGCGGCCTTCCGGTTACGGCAGAAAGTGTGAAGGGGATTCAGCAGGCCGTTTTTGGACCGAAGCTGCATGAGCTGCTGGCCAAACTTGAAACCGAACTTGGAGCATGGGTTCAGCAGGAGGAAGACAACAGCAGCGGCGGCAATGCTATCACTCGTCCGGATAAACAGGCTGCTACTAGTGGTGCTGGAGCTGCTGCAGGTGCCGGAGCGGCAGTCGATTCTGCTTCCGTGAATGAAGCTGAAGATGTCCGCTTGGCAGCGGGCAAAGGTAGTGGTAATGCTTCCGTGACAGATGAGGCTGCGCTTGACACGAAGTCAGCTGCACAGCACGCAGAGTTGCAGCGGGCTTCCGCAGGGAAATCTGAGCAGGCTGCCGGAGCAGCAGGGATAAGAACAGGCGATCAGGAGCCGGAAGGTGCTGTGACAAGCGGAGTGCCGGCTGAAGGAGAATCCGCAGGTGGCGGTGTACTTTCCAAAACGGGCACTGGTAAAGAACATCCGGTAGCCGGAACAGTCGCTGCAGGTGCTCAAGGGAATATCGCGGGAAGTCGCTGAAGCCGAGGGAGCGGGAACTGCCGTTAAGCCAGGAACTGCAGACCCGGTAAGAACGGCCTCCGCTGCAGGGCTCCAAGGGAATGCGGCGGGGAGCACAGGATCAGAGGCAGCAGGAACTGCTGGCAAGCCGGGGGCTGCAGATGCTGCAGGGGTTGCCGGCAATCCGGTGCCTGCGGATGCTGATGGGAATGCAGTCAAGGGGGCAGCTTCCGAACCGATGGGAAGTGCTGCAAGGCCGGTGGCTGCGGAGCCCACCGGGGGTGCCCTGCTTGCGAAGCTGCAGGGCGTGCTCACAGAGCTGCGCGGCACGCTGCCGCAGCTCACAGAGCTTGCT
>NZ_LN831198.1:3189626-3197306 GCF_001368795.1 Paenibacillus ihuae | reverse complement strand
TCCGCACAAACTGCGGCGAAGCTGGCCGATTATGTTCCGGATTCCTATAAAGGAGTCGATTATCGCATATGAGTGAAGAGAGTAATCAAGAGCTTTCCTACAATATGAAAAAGGCTGTTGCCTTGAAATATACCCCAGGGAAAACCGAAGCTCCGGTAGTTGTTGCTAAAGGACAGGGTGTGGTCGCAGATCTGATTCTGCAGAAAGCCAAAGAGAATGGAGTAGCTGTACAGGAGGATGCTGCACTCGTAGAGGTGCTGTCCCAGCTGGATCTGAATCAGCAAATTCCGCCGGAGCTCTATAATCTCGTGGCCGAAATACTCAGCTTTGTCTATCAAAGCGACCGTTCTGCCGGGGAACGGAGACCGGAGTGAGGGAATCCTACAATAGTCAGCGTTTCAGCCGCAAGCTTAAAGGGGCGGCTGCGGAACAAGCGGCAGCCTTGTATTTGTCTTCTCAGGGTTATGTTATTCTGGAGGCTAACTGGCGCTGCCGCAGCGGTGAACTGGATCTGATTGCCGAGCACGGGGGAGATCTCGTATTTATTGAGGTGCGGAGCCGCAGCGGAAGTCCGCTGCAGGGAACACCGGAGGAATCGGTGGATATCCGCAAAATCCGCCAGGTACGCAGTACGGCAGAGGTCTATTTGCATATGAAGGGTCAGGTGGACCGGAGAATATCCTTCGATGTGATCACTGTCCGGCTGAATGAGGATCTGAGCGTTGCCGGACTCAGGCACATTCGTGAGGCCTTTTAAGAAATATAGTGATAAGCCGTTTCCGGATGGGCAACGAATGCCTGGCCTTACACAGACTGCATGCATGGGTCATTTCTCCAAGGAAATGGGTAAACATTATTGTGTCATTTTAATGCTACCAGAGGAGGCTGTCCCCGTGAGTAATCAACCGGTTAATATACAGGTAAGCTTTGCTTGCCAACATTGTGAACAGAAGATCGATGTGGATTTGGGTGCGGAGCCCTTGGCGGTCATTTGCTGCAGCAATTGCAATAAGAGCTTTACGGTCATGAGGCCGGCTATAGCTGAAGAGATATTGATTGACTGGGAAAACGAGGCGCTGATCCAAAAAATCAGGGCGGAAAAAAGCCAAAGTAGCCATAGCAGCCTGATGTCGCTGGTTATCAGAGTAATCGAACTGCTGACCTGGCGGGATAAAGGGAATGGTCAAGTCGAAGCAATTAAAGAAATGCGCAAATGGCTGGTTGAGCATGAGGAAATACCGCCTTTGGCCGAATTGATTCATCTGGATGTTCATCAGCGGTCCAGCAAACGCGACTGGCAAAAATAATCAGGGGCCCTCCTTTTTTTATGTTGGGGGAATGATTTGAGGGATTTCGTAATTGTGAAAATTGCGGCAGAATATAGCTTTCTGTATAGAAAGGTGTGCAGGAGATGTCTAATGTCTATTTTACTTCGGACCACCATTTCGGGCATGAATTGATTATTGATTTTGAGTCGCGCCCCTTCACTAATGTGCAAGAGATGGATAAAGCAATGATTGAGGCCTGGAATTCCGTGGTGGAAGACGGGGATACCGTATTTCATCTGGGAGACTTTTCCTTTTTGGGACTTGAAGCGACGCGGAGGATTGTCAGCAGCTTGAACGGCCGTAAAATCCTTATCCTCGGCAATCACGACCGTGGACGGAGGCGGAGCTGGTGGCTGGAGGCTGGTTTTGATGAGGTCAGTGAATATCCGCTGATCTATAAGGAATTTTTCATGCTCTCCCATGAACCTATGTATATGAACAAGCATATGCCTTACGTAAATGTGCACGGTCATATCCATAGCCAGAAATACGAAGGCAAAAACCATTTCAACATTTGTGTGGAGCATTGGGGCTATAAACCGCTGTCGTTTGCGCAAATCCGGGATACAGTTACGGGTAGTGAAGAAGGATAGCTGCAAAAAATCAACATTTGCATGAATGTGCAATTTTCTCCGGCTGACTTTTCCATTAACAATACTTGAATATAATACAGGATCATTTGTATACTGTTATTAATATTTCGGAAATTGAGGAAGCACCCTTTTTCTTGATGTTATAGCGCTTGAACGTGAGCGTATTTCAGGAAAAGAGGTGTTTTTTGTTATGTACGGAAAAATGCACAGTGCCTGCCTGTATGGAATTGAAGGTGTTATGATTGGGGTCGAAATTGATCTGGCCAACGGGTTACCACAGACGAACATCATTGGATTACCTGACTCGGCGATTCGCGAAGCTGTGGAAAGGGTGCGGGCTGCTGTCAAAAATTGCGGCTACCGCTATCCCCAGCAGCGGGTCACAATCAATCTGGCTCCGGCGGATCTGCGTAAGGAGGGATCGGCATTCGATCTGGCTATTGCACTTGGTATTCTGACGACCAGTGCCCAACTGGTAATGCCTGCAGCTGAAAAAATGCTGCTGATCGGTGAATTGGCATTGGACGGCAGTCTTAGACCCGTCACTGGTGTACTGCCGATGGTTGAGGCTGCCCGCCGCTCGGGTTTTCAGGCGGTGCTGGTGCCCCGCGGCAATGCAGCCGAGGCTGCGCTGATAAGTGGAATGAACGTGTATGCTGCGGATCATCTGCAGGAGCTGAAGCAGAAGGGGGAGGCGAACGGGGGGAGGTGATGCTTCTGAGGATGGGCAACACTTTGCATCACTGTCAGATACTGCTTCCCAGCAGCATATACTTCCGTTTCCGGTGATTGTTGGTACCGGCACTGCAGCACAGGATAAGCCTCCGGTATTAGCGGTGGATCTGGAACATTTGAAATATATACCGAGATATTCGGATGCTGCTATCCCGGCTGCGGACGGGCTGATGAAAGAAGATTACAGCGATGTACTGGGTCAGAATCATGTGAAGCGGGCGCTGACGATTGCGGCAGCAGGCATGCACAACATCGTTCTGATGGGCCCTCCCGGGACAGGCAAGACGATGCTGATCAAGCGTCTGCCGGGAATTCTTCCAAGCTTAAGTGACAGTGAATCACTGGAGGTCACCAAAATATTCAGTGCAGCCGGTAAGCTAAAGGATACCCATAGCGGTCTTTTGCGCAGCAGGCCGTTCCGTTCCCCGCATCACACGATTTCGGGTGCCGGTCTCATCGGAGGGGGAGGCATTCCGAAACCCGGGGAAGTTAGCTTAGCACACCGCGGCATTCTGTTTCTTGATGAACTGCCGGAATTCTCCCGCAATGTGCTGGAAGTACTGCGGCAGCCGTTGGAAGACGGCCTCGTTACAATCAGCCGTGCCCGTGCAGCATTTACATTCCCTGCGCGTTTTCTGCTGGCGTGTTCCATGAATCCGTGCAGCTGCGGTTATTTAGGAAACGCGGGAACCCACCAGAGATGCACATGCAGCCCGGCCAGGATTGCCCAGTACCGGGCCAAAATCTCTGGCCCGCTGCTGGATCGAATTGATATGCAAGTGGACGTGCCCCGCCCTAAGGAATGGAATGAGCAGGGGCCTTCCGTTTCATCTGCTGAGATGCGTGCTGAGGTGAACCGGGCCCAGCTGATTCAAGCTGAACGTTACAAAGACCTGCCGATCTCGTGGAACAGCGAGCTTTCAGGAGCAGCGCTTCGCCGCTATGCTTATTTGAATAAAGAAAGCAGCCAGCTGCTGCACGGGATACTGGAAAGTCTCGGTCTAAGCATGCGCGCTCATGACCGGATTATTAAGCTGGCCCGTACCATCGCTGATCTGGGTGGAGTTTCTGCTATAAGTTCTGCTCATCTGGCAGAAGCCGTGCAGTACCGGAATCTGGACCGGCAGGTATTCACGGAGGAGTGAATGAAGGGTGAATCTTTTTCTTCATTATATATATCTCCCATTATTTGCTGCATAAACGTGTATATGAAACAAGCCGTCCGGAGCAGCTCCGGACGGCTTGTTCGTTCTCATACTGAGATTATTCTGAGTTGCCGTTCTATTTTAATGAGTTACAGTACGTTCAGTTCTACTTCAATATTTCCGCGGGTAGCGCGGGAGTAAGGGCAAGCTCCATGTGCAGCTTCAACAAGCTTAGCGGCTGTTTCACGGTCCACACCTTTGACTAGAATATCAAGCTTAACTGCGATGCCAAAGCCGCCGTCTTCAACTTTGCCGAAGCTCACAGTAGCAGTTACTTCACTGCCTTCAATTTTCACTTTACCCATCCGGGCAACCATATTCAGGGCGCTGTCAAAGCAAGCGGAGTATCCGGCTGCAAAGAGCTGCTCAGGGTTGGTGCCTTCTCCGCCGGCTCCGCCCATTTCGCGTGGAGTGCTGATTGTCAGGTTGAGTTTAGGGCTTTCTGATTCGATGTATCCGTTTCTTCCGCCAACCGCTTTAACTGTAGTTTCATACATTTTTTGTTGAATTGTCATCATTATAAATCGCTCCCGTTCATTGAAATATATTGTACACAATTTAATTTAACACAATATTAATAATAGTCAATATATTTTTTGCTATTAACATGATATTTCGGATGAATTGTGATAAAATAATGTCACAAAGGCAGGTGAAGAAGATATGCAAAAAACAACCACATCCCCTGAGCTGATGCTTGAGAATCAACTTTGTTTTACTATTTATGCCTGTTCGCGTGAATTTACGAAGCTGTATCAGCCTCACCTGGATAAGATTGGCCTTACCTATTCACAGTATCTGGTGATGATTGTGCTGTGGGAGAAACAGCAGTGTACAGTAAAAGAGCTTGGCGAAGCCCTCTTTTTGGATTCAGGGACGCTGACTCCGCTGTTGAAACGGCTGCAGGCTGCGGGCCTTATCCTCCGTGAACGCTCCTTGCAGGATGAACGGAAGGTACTCATCTCGCTTACAGACAAGGGCTGGGCGCTGCAGAGTGAAGCAGTCTGCATTCCTGGAAAGATGGCGGAAGGGACGATGCTCTCAGCTGAGGAGTTTGTAAATCTGCTGGGCCAGTTCAAAAGCCTGCTTGCCCGTGTTCATGAAGCGAATGCCGCTGCGACAAAATAGCTTTAGAAACATTATGTCAATGTAATCGTTCGCATTCCGGCATGAAATCAAGCGAAAATATATGTATAAATAGTGAAAGATTTTAAGGTAAGCCCTTTTGAATCATGTTACAATATTCTGGGTTTCCTTTTATGGCATATAGGTAGATAGAGATGAAAATCTGTATTACGCCGTATGTCTCAGGCAGAGGGCCCGCCGTTTTCTTTGGAATTCGGCTGGATTCTTGCTTGTACCGGAATATGTATAATTGATTACCGGTCTGGACCCGGCTTTGGAGTATCAAAACGGAATGCGGTTTGGCTGCAGGCTGCCTGCACAGGCCACCGCAACACTTTAGGAGGCTTCCGGTATGAATATCCACGAGTATCAGGGAAAAGAAGTACTTAAGAAGTACGGCGTTGCCGTACCGAACGGAAAAGTAGCTTATACAGTGGAGGAAGCGGTAGAAGCTGCATCATCACTCGGCACACCGGTGGTGGTAGTCAAAGCGCAGATTCATGCAGGCGGACGCGGTAAAGCAGGAGGGGTTAAGGTTGCCAAATCGCTTGACGAGGTTCGCTCCTATGCCGGAGAGATTCTTGGCAAGACATTGGTTACCCATCAGACCGGACCTGAGGGCAAAGTGGTGAAACGGCTGCTCATTGAAGAGGGCTGTCAGATTGTTAAGGAATATTATATTGGAATCGTGGTAGACCGCAGCTCTGGCAGAGTAGTCATGATGGCCTCTGAAGAGGGCGGCACTGAAATTGAAGAGGTGGCTGCAAGTCATCCGGAGAAGATTTTCAAGGAAATTATCGATCCGGCAGTAGGACTGCAGACATTCCAAGCACGTAAATTGGCGTACAGCATCGCTATTCCGACAGAATTAGTGAATAAAGCGGTCAAGTTCATGCAAGCGCTCTATTTGGCTTTTGTGGATAAAGATTGCTCTATCGCTGAGATTAACCCGCTGGTAGTTACAGCTGACGGCAATGTGATGGCGCTCGACGCCAAGCTCAACTTTGACTCCAATGCCTTGTTCCGCCATAAGGATATTCAAGAACTCCGCGACCTGGATGAAGAGGACGAGAAGGAAATTGAAGCGTCCAAATATGATCTCAGCTATATCGCCCTGGACGGCAATATCGGCTGTATGGTTAATGGTGCGGGACTCGCGATGGCAACCATGGATATTATCAAATATTATGGCGGCGAACCGGCCAACTTCCTGGATGTAGGGGGCGGTGCGACGACCGAGAAGGTTACTGAGGCCTTTAAAATAATTTTGTCTGACGATAAAGTGAACGGTATTTTTGTTAATATTTTTGGCGGAATTATGCGCTGTGACGTGATTGCTACAGGTGTGGTAGAGGCAGCCCGGCAGCTTGGCCTGACTAAGCCGCTCGTTGTGCGTCTTGAAGGAACCAATGTGGCGTTAGGAAAACAGATCCTCGCCGGTTCAGGACTGAACATCGTCGCTGCAGATTCCATGGCAGACGGTGCCCGTAAGATTGTATCTCTTGTGTAACGCAAGTATCTCGTATTCGACAAACTAAGTAGGGATGTGACCAAAACGATGAGCATTCTTGTAGATAAAAATACGAAAGTCATCACACAGGGGATTACAGGCTCGACGGGCCTGTTCCATACCAAAGGTGCGCTGGATTATGGCACACAGATGGTTGGCGGAGTGACGCCGGGCAAAGGGGGGACCTCTGTAACAATAACGCTGGAGAACGGCAAGGAGGTCAGCCTGCCTGTATTTGATACGGTAGTCGCCGCCAAAGCCGCAACCGGGGCAACCGCCAGCGTGATTTATGTACCCCCGGCTTTTGCCGCTGACTCTATCATGGAGGCTGTGGATGCGGAGCTGGAGCTCGTCATCTGTATTACTGAAGGTATACCGGTACTGGATATGGTCAAAGTATCACGTTATATGGAGGGCAAGTCTACGGTCCTGATCGGGCCTAACTGCCCGGGAGTGATCACACCGGGAGAGTGTAAGATCGGCATTATGCCGGGCTACATTCATACCCCCGGATATGTAGGCGTGGTTTCCCGCAGCGGAACTCTTACTTACGAAGCGGTGCATCAGCTGACAGAACGCGGAATCGGGCAGTCCTCGGCAGTCGGAATAGGCGGTGATCCGGTCAAAGGCTCGGAGTTCATCGATATTCTTAAGCTTTTTAATGATGATCCGGGTACGAAGGCTGTCATCATGATTGGTGAAATCGGAGGTACGGCTGAAGAAGAGGCTGCACTCTGGATTAAAGAGAACATGACAAAGCCTGTGGTCGGATTCATCGGCGGCGTTACCGCACCTCCAGGCAAACGTATGGGTCATGCCGGGGCTATTATCTCCGGAGGGAAAGGGACTGCCAGCGAAAAAATTGCCGTTCTGGAATCCTGCGGAATTAAAGTCGCACCGACACCGGCTGAAATGGGCTCAACCCTTGTGAGTGTACTTGAGGAACGCGGCATTCTGGGTGCTTTTACAACACATTAAGCTTGAAATAATTCTTCTATTAAAAATCACTGTGCTTGGATCAACTATAGTGTATGATTTGTTATAGGTAAGCAACCTTTTATTCCTGTGTAACAGGGGAAAGGTTGCTTTTTTGCGTATAGTTCTGGTGCCTGGGAACCAGCTTCGCAGCAGCAACTTGCATTTTTAACGCAAGTACCACAAAATAGGGAAGGCTGACCCTTCCA
>NZ_LN831198.1:3185673-3189600 GCF_001368795.1 Paenibacillus ihuae | reverse complement strand
AAAATAGGGAAGGCTGACCCTTCCATCCTAAGGGAGAGAATACATATGAAAACACGTGACTTATTATTTGGACTGAATGAAGTGGAGGGGATCGGCTGGAAAAGCATCGACAGAATTCGCCAGGCAGGGTTTTTGACGGAGCAAGCGTTTGTCTGTAGTCCGGAAGATTGGCAAAAGGCCGGATTACCGGCAAAAATTGCACAGCGGCTGGCTGAATCGTTTGATGCGGAATGGATTCATAAACGCCGTCTTTTAATGGAAGAAAGCGGAGTAGCCATGGTAACTGTTCTGGATGAGCAATACCCTGCTATGCTGAAGGAAACAGCACAGCCGCCCTGGGTGCTTTATTACCGGGGGTCTCTGGAATATGCTTCCCGTCCTGCAATAGCGATGGTGGGTACACGTGTGCCGACTGCCTATGGACGCAAAGTAGGAGAGATGCTATCTGAGCAGCTGAGTGCAGCCGGGATTACGGTAGTTAGCGGACTGGCCCGGGGAATCGACAGCGTGTGTCATGAAGCGGCATTAGCCTGCGGCGGCATTACAGTCGCTGTAGTTGCTACTGGACTCGATAAAGTCTATCCGCCCGAGAACAGGGAGCTGGAGCGGGAGATTTCACAAAAAGGGCTGGTGCTCAGTGAGTATCCGTTAGGCACTCCGAGTCATCCGGGCCTGTTCCCGCAGCGCAACCGGATTATCGCCGGACTGACCTTAGGGACGCTGGTTGTCGAAGCTGACTCCCGCAGCGGTTCCTTAATCACAGCTGATGCTGCCCTGGAAGCAGGAAGGGATGTGTTTGCGGTTCCCGGACCGGTTACTTCTCCCAAAAGCCGCGGAGCGCTTGACCTGATCAAACAAGGGGCAAAACTTGTAACCTCTGCAGAAGATATTGTAGAAGAATATATTTCTTTTATACCTGTAAAGGCTGACAGAGAGAGCGGAAACATCCTTTTTGAGCAGGGGAATAGGGATGGGCTGACCGAAAAGAAATTGACAAGTGAGGAGTCTCACCTATACCATATACTGCATCAAGGCCCGTTTAGTCTGGATGAGCTGCTGTTTAGAACAAGGTGGGATTTTGGACATTTGCATTCAGTTCTGTTATCTTTAATCATAAAAAAAGCGGTAACACAATTGCCGGGTGCAATTTATAAGGTAATTTAATATAGAAGGAACAGATTTAAGCGTATTTTCAAGAAGAGTGTATGCTTCGGAGCAAGATTTGAAGGATGTCTATTTCAAGGAAGCAAATGCTCACAATACTTTTAGGAGGAACAACCTATGGCAGATACACTAGTCATTGTCGAATCGCCGGCAAAAGCGAAGACAATCGGCAAATATCTAGGCAGTAAATATATTGTAAAGGCTTCTATGGGACATATCAGAGATCTGCCGAAGAGCCAGATTGGCGTCGAGGTAGAGAATGACTTCAGTCCCAAATATATCACGATTCGCGGTAAGGGATCGATTCTCAAGGAACTTAAAGATGCCAGAAAAAAAGTGAAAAAAGTCTATCTGGCAGCTGACCCGGACCGCGAAGGTGAAGCCATTGCCTGGCATCTGGCGCATGCGCTGGATTTGGATAACACAGAGGAATGCCGGGTTGTTTTCAATGAGATCACGAAGCAGGCTGTAAAGGATGCTTTTAAGACCCCCCGCAAAATTAATATGGATTTGGTTAACGCGCAGCAGGCCCGGCGGATTCTGGACCGGCTTGTCGGTTATAAAATCAGTCCACTATTATGGAAGAAAGTCAAAAAGGGCTTGTCGGCCGGCCGGGTCCAATCGGTTGCTGTTAAGATTATCATGGACCGCGAGAATGAAATCTCCGCGTTTGAACCGACTGAATATTGGAGTATTACCGCAAAGCTAGGCATCCGGGATTCCGTCTTTGAAGCCAAGTTTCACAAGCTGAATGGTGAAAAGAAAGAGCTGGGCCGGGAAAGCGATGTTCAGGAAGTACTGGAAGCCATTAAAAATGCTGATTTCAAGGTGCGCGAAGTGAAGGAGAAGGAAAGACAGCGACATCCTTCGGCACCGTTTACCACAAGCTCACTTCAGCAGGAAGCGGCCCGCAAGCTGGGCTTTCGTGCTGCCAAAACCATGTCTGTGGCTCAGCAGCTGTATGAAGGCGTAGAGCTTGGCAAGGAAGGCACGGTCGGTTTGATCACCTACATGCGTACCGACTCCACTCGTCTTTCCGCTACCGCTCAGGAAGAAGCCAAGGAACTGATTTTGGCCAAGTACGGAGAAAAGTTTATTCCGGAATCCCCCCGCCAGTATTCCAAGAAAGCTGCAGGTGCCCAGGATGCGCATGAAGCGATTCGTCCAACCTCGGCACTGCGCGAACCTGAGATGGTCAAAGAGTTCATGAGCCGTGATCAATTCCGCTTATATAAACTGATCTGGGAGCGGTTCGTCTCCAGTCAAATGTCCTCTGCACTTCTTGATACACTCTCCGTGGATATCACAGCAGGAACGGCGATCTTCAGAGCTGTCGGCTCCAAAGTTTCTTTCCCTGGATTTATGAAGGTGTATGTGGAAGGAAATGATGACGGGACGACTGACGAAGAGAAGTTCTTGCCGCCGCTGAAAGCCGGGGATGAACTGGTGAAGCAGGACATTGAGCCTAAGCAGCATTTCACCCAGCCGCCGCCGCGATATACCGAAGCACGTCTGGTCAAAACACTGGAAGAGTTGGGTATTGGCCGCCCGAGTACGTATGCACCTACACTGGAGACGATCCAGAAACGTGGATACGTAGCGATTGAAGAGAAGAAATTTATGCCTACTGAGCTGGGCGAGCTGATTATAGAGCAAATGGAACAATTCTTCCCGGAAATTCTCGATGTGGAATTTACAGCGCACATGGAAGGGGATCTTGACCATGTGGAAGAGGGCGCGGAGGATTGGGTAAAAGTATTGGCCGGATTTTATGAATCTTTTGAGAAGCGCCTGCTGTTTGCTGAAGAAGAAATGAAAGAGATTGAGATTGAAGATGAAGTGTCCGATGAGCTTTGCGAGAAATGTGGGAAGCCGATGGTTTATAAGCTGGGACGGTTCGGGAAGTTCCTGGCCTGCTCAGGATTCCCTGACTGCCGCAATACGAAGCCGATTGTGAAGGACATCGGAGTCAGCTGTCCGAAGTGTCATGAAGGTAAGGTCGTCGAGCGTCGCAGCAAGAAAGGACGCGTATTCTATGGTTGTGATCAGTACCCTGGCTGCGACTTCGTCTCCTGGGATCGTCCTTCCCTTAAACCATGTCCAGTTTGCGGCTCTTGGATGGTGGAGAAGCGCAACAAGCAAGGCACGAAGCTGCAATGTACCTCTTGCGATCACACTGAGGCTGTACTTGAGGGCGAAGAATTAGCAGAATAAATAGTTTTCAGGAGGAAAGGAAATTGACAGAAACAGCTAAAGTAACAGTAATAGGAGCGGGCCTCGCCGGCAGCGAGGCTGCCTGGCAAATTGCCTCAAGCGGGGTACCGGTCAGATTATATGAAATGAGACCCGTAGTAAAAACACCTGCTCATCACACTAATCAATTTGCCGAACTGGTATGCAGCAACTCGCTCCGGGCAAATGGGCTGGGAAATGCAGTGGGCGTGTTAAAGGAAGAGATGCGGCGGCTGAACTCGCTTGTCCTTGGCGCTGCTGACCGTCATGCAGTTCCTGCGGGCGGAGCACTTGCAGTTGACCGGGACGGTTTCTCTGGTGAGATCACCCGGACCTTGCACGAACATCCGCTTGTGGAAGTCATAAATGAAGAACTGACGCATATACCGGAGGATGGGATTGTTGTCATCGCGACAGGACCTCTGACTTCTCCGGCATTATCTGCTGAGATAAAGGCTTTATTGGGTGAAGAATACTTCTACTTCTATGATGCTGCAGCACCGATTGTGGAGAAGGATACTATCGACATGA
>NZ_LN831198.1:3144505-3185647 GCF_001368795.1 Paenibacillus ihuae | reverse complement strand
GATACTATCGACATGAGTAAGGTATATTTGGCTTCCCGGTACGACAAGGGAGAAGCGGCTTACCTGAACTGCCCGATGACCGAAGAGGAATTTGACCGTTTTTATGATGCGCTGATTTCGGCTGAAACTGCTGCGCTCAAAGATTTTGAGAAAGAGATTTACTTCGAAGGCTGCATGCCGATTGAAATTATGATGAAGCGCGGCAAGCAGACAGCGTTATTCGGGCCAATGAAACCGGTGGGACTTATGAATCCACATACGGGGAAACTGCCTTACGCTGTCGTTCAGCTGCGCCAGGACAATGCTGCTGGTACGCTTTATAACCTGGTTGGCTTTCAGACTCACCTTAAATGGGGTGAACAGAAGCGGGTATTCTCACTGATTCCGGGTCTGGAGAATGCGGAGTACGTCCGTTATGGCGTAATGCACCGTAATACATTTATTAATTCTCCCAAGCTGCTGCACCCTACTTATCAGATGAAGGGCCGGGAAAGATTATTCTTCGCCGGACAGATGACCGGCGTTGAAGGCTATGTGGAGTCTGCGGCATCCGGACTGATTGCGGGAATCAATGCAGCCAGAGCTGCGCTTGGTGAAGAAGGCATCATATTCCCGCAAGATAGTGTACTGGGCAGTATGCCGGCATATATTACTTCCGCCGATCCGGAGCATTTCCAGCCGATGAACGCTAACTTTGGACTGCTTCCGAAGCTTGAGAAGAAGATCCGCAGCAAAAAAGAAAAGAATGAACTGCTCGCCTACCGGGCGCTCGACAGTATCACGGAATTCGCGGCCCGAACAGGGCTTGCTTACAAAGAACCGGAGCCAGCGGAACCCAACCCGTCATAATTTGAAGTTTACACAGCATAAGCTTATGATTTATACAGCATGAATTTAAGGGTGCTGCTTACCACGCCACATTCTTAAAATTCATATTAATAAGAAGTAAGTTTATTCTAGGAGGTTGCTAAATTTATGTTACCCAGCTTTCATGCAACTACAATTTGTGCGGTTAGACATAATGGCCATGCAGCGATAGCGGGCGATGGACAGGTTACTTTTGGCGAGAGCGTTATCATGAAGACCACAGCCAAAAAAGTCCGCCGCCTGTACAGAGGACAAGTAATCGCCGGTTTTGCAGGTTCCGTAGCCGATGCGATTACTTTGTTTGAGAAGTTTGAAGGTAAGCTTGAGGAGCATCACGGCAATCTGCAGCGGGCCGCAGTAGAACTGGCAAAGGACTGGCGCCAGGACCGCATCCTGCGCAAGCTGGAGGCGCTGATGATCGTGATGGACAGGGAAGGTATGCTGCTGATCTCGGGCAACGGCGAAATCATTGAGCCGGATGATGATGTGCTGGCCATCGGCTCCGGAGGCAACTTTGCCCTGGCCTCGGGACGCGCACTCAAGCGCCATGCTCCTGACCTTAGTGCCGCAGAAATTGCCAAAGAAGCGCTGCAGATTGCTTCGGAGATTTGTGTATATACCAATTCCAATATTATTGTTGAACAATTGTAGGCACGGTGCCACAGAAAGAGGGAGGAAGTCGCAATGGTGAATCAATCGCTCACACCCCGTCAAATCGTTGCTGAACTTGATAAATATATCGTAGGCCAGAAGCAGGCCAAAAAATCGGTAGCAGTTGCTCTGCGTAACCGTTACCGGCGCAGTCTGCTCCCGGAGGAGCTGCGTGATGAAGTTGTTCCCAAAAACATTCTGATGATTGGTCCAACCGGTGTAGGAAAGACGGAGATTGCCCGGCGCCTGGCCAAACTGGTTAATGCACCGTTCATCAAAGTTGAGGCTACCAAGTTTACCGAGGTTGGATATGTGGGACGGGACGTGGAGTCCATGGTTCGCGATCTGGTGGAAACTTCAATCCGTATGGTCAAGCTGGAACGGACCGAGAAAGTGAAAGATCGGGCTGAAGAGCTTGCTAATGAACGTATCGTCTCGATTTTGGCCCCGTCGTCTTCGAAGAACAAATCGCAGCGCAATCCTTTTGAGATGATTTTCGGAGGGAACAATGCAAGTTCCGAGGACAGCAAGGATGAAGCAGAAGACGGAAGCTTGAGTGAACGCCGCCGCAATATCAAATTCAAGCTGCTGGCAGGTCAGCTGGAAGAAGACATTATTGAAATCGATGTTGAAGATACGGCTCCAACCATGCTCGATATGTTTGCCGGCCAGGGTAATGATCAGATGGGGATGAACATGCAGGAAATGTTCGGAAATCTGCTGCCTAAGCGCACCAAGAAGCGTAAGCTTCCTATTAAGGAAGCCCGTAAGGTGCTTATTCAGGATGAGGCTGCCAAACTGATTGATATGGATGATGTTATTCAGGAATCAATAACCCGTGCAGAACAGTCCGGTATCATTTTTATTGATGAGATCGATAAAGTAGCCAGTCAAGGTAAAGGTTCCGGACCGGATGTCTCCCGTGAAGGGGTACAGCGTGATATTCTGCCAATCGTAGAAGGTTCTACTGTGATGACCAAATACGGCCCTGTGAAGACCGACTACGTGCTTTTCATGGCAGCCGGAGCTTTCCATATTGCTAAGCCTTCTGACCTTATCCCTGAGCTTCAGGGGCGCTTTCCGATCCGTGTGGAGCTGAGTAGCCTGACACTGGAGGACTTTGTGTCTATTCTGACGGAACCGGAGAATGCGCTGACGAAGCAATATGTCAACTTACTGAAGACAGAGAATATTGAAATTCAATTTCAGAAGGAAGCAATTCAGGAAATTGCCAAAATTGCTGCATCAGTGAATCAGAATATGGAGAACATCGGTGCCCGGCGTCTTCATACCATTCTGGAGAAGCTGTTGGAAGACCTTTCCTTTGAAGCGCCAGAATTGACTCTGGAGACTATGGTGATAACACCCGAATATGTTCGCGAAAAACTGTCAGGAATCGCGCAGGATCGGGATTTAAGTCAATATATTCTGTAAAACGGTGCTCTTCGGAAATTCCATTAAATTTAGGTATTTAGAATTAGTGATGTGCATAAAAATCCCTGAAATAGAATAAATCATGTAATAAATTGTTAAATAAATGCATATTATGGCATCGGAATGTCAAAAAATTGAAAAACCATGCTTTAAGCCCTCTCTTTTCAGAAAAGATAGGGCTTATTTCTTATTGTAATAATATACAAATTCTACGAGAATCAAAGTATATGAGATTGCCAATAGAATCATCCGTCGACACCTTTCGACCCTAGTTTGAAAAAAATAGCAAATAAATTAGCCTTTTTTGTCGAATCAAGCAGGAGTTCGTAAGGAAGTTGTGGAATTCTTTTCATTATGATAGCTTTGGAAGGGGGATTTCCATGGGTTTGCTGAATAGTTTCAGTTTTCAACGATTACAGGGAGGCCTTGATGCCGCCAACAAGCGACAAAGTGTTTTAGCCAATAACGTAGCAAATGCCGACACACCCGGATTTAAACGTTCAGACGTTTCTTTTGAGAGTGTGCTTGCCGCACAGGAAAGTGGACTGAAGCCGACGCTCGGTGCGAAGGTAACGGATTCTCGCCACTTCCAATTCGGTAATGTGTCTGCTGTGCCGTCTGCGGTCGTTAGCACAGATGAAACAACTTCGATGAATAACAACGACAATAATGTGGATATGGACCGGGAGATGGCGCTCAGTGCTGAGAACCAGCTCAGGTATAACTCTTATGTCCAGCAGTTGAACAGTCAAATCACGATGATGCGCACAGTTGTTCAAGGGGGGTAAGCAATAGTGAATTTTGGTAGCAGCTTTGGAATAAGCGCTTCAGCCTTAACTGCCCAGCGGCTCAGAATGGACGTGATTTCCTCTAACATTGCCAACGCTGAGACAACAAGAGCCTCTGTAGTGGATGGTAAGGCCGTTCCGTACCGGCGCAAGCTTGTAGTGCTGGAGACAGAGAAAAATAACAGTTTCTCGAATATTTTGAATTCGAAAATGGGTAGTGAGAACGGTAGTGAAGGCGTTAAAGTGCAGTCAATCATTGAGGATTCTTCACCACTGAAGCCAGTCTACAATCCAAGTCACCCGGATGCGGATGTCAACGGATATGTATATATGCCCAATGTGGATCTGACTAAAGAAATGGTGGATATGCTGTCCGCCTCCCGTTCTTATGAAGCGAATGTTACGATGCTAAACGCATCAAAAGCAATGGTCAGCAAAGCGCTCGAAATCGGACAGTAAGATGAACTGACATTTTAGGAGGGTAATCGTTGATACAAAATTTAACTATCGGGACACAGGCTATCCAACCGCTTGCTATGAAATCTGCAGCCGTCGAGTCTGGGGAAGTAACCGGTTCCAAACAAAGCTTCGGATCTTATCTGGAAGATGCTTTGAACCAGGTGGCTGGGCAGGAACAACAAGCCAAGGATATGAGTAATAAATTTGTATTAGGAGAAGTCAATATCGATGAGGCGATGATTTCTTCGCAACAGGCATTGCTGAGTTTGCAGCTGACTACACAAGTCCGGAACAAAGTGATTGAAGCCTATCAGGAAATTATGAGAACTCAGATCTAAATAATCCTAGCTTAGTTTCGGATGGGGTGACACTGTGAATGAAAGATTTGCCCAGTACAGGGAGAAGTTAACCCAGTATTGGAACAGATTCAGCGGTAAACAGAAAATATTATTTTTCTCTACCCTGTTTATCATCATCATAATAATCGTAGTTTTGACCATGCAGCTTTCGAAGACGGAATACGAGGTAGCCTTTCAAGATCTGGATAGTACAGATTCAGCAGGTGTCATGACTTACCTGGATTCCGCCGGGATTTCTTATCGATTGAGCCCGGATGGCAAAAGCATCTCAGTACCAAGCACAGAGGCAGCTCGTATTAAGGTAGATATCGGTTCACAGGGGATCGTGCAGGGAGGTTCTATCGGATACAAAATCTTTGATGAATCCTCGTCCATGATCGGTACGACAGATAGTGAGTTCAATGTCAAATATAACAATGCCTTGAATGGTGAAGTAGAACAATTGATGAGACGGATGCAAGGCATCAAGGATGCCAAGGTGCTGATCAATCTTCCAAAAGAGACGGTTTTCGCTTCCCAGGAGGATCAAGAACAGGCTTCCGCTTCCGTGGTGCTTACTTTTAATCCGGGATTTAGACCTTCTCAAGATAATATTGACGGATACTTCAATCTTGTAAAGACCGCTGTGCCGAATTTGCCGATTGATAACATTACGATCGCCAATAACGAGGTCGAATTGATGCCGAGCGCCAGAGGCGGACAAACCGGGGTTTCCAGCCAGGTAGAAGAAAATTTTACTCTTCAGAAAAAATTTGAAGAAGAAGTCAAAAAGGATGTAAAACAATTTCTTAGTACACTCACTGGTCCCGATAAGGTGGATGTTCTGGTCTTCTCTAAGCTGAATTTTGATAAGGAAAATCGGAAGGAAGATCTAGTCACACCGGTGGATACGGAGAATATGAAAGGAATTGAAATTAGTTCACAAATTATCAGCAACACCTATTCGGGTCAGGGAAACACAACCGGGGGAGTTGCGGGTACGGGATCGCAAGATGTTTCGGGTTATCCTTCTGGAACAGATACAGGCACCTCTACTTCTGAGGAATCTTCGGAAACCAGGAACTACGAAGTGAACCGGATCACCAAGGATATTATCGCGAGCCCATATACTGTTAAAGATTTAACCATAAATGTTGCTGTTGAACCACCTACCGGACAAACATCTTTAGATGCTGCAACTTCGGCTGCAATTCAGAACATTCTGGTTAATATCGTACGAGCTTCATTGGCAGATTCAGGAGTCACTTATACAGACGCAGATTTATCCAAAAAAGTTTCGGTATACTCGCAACAATTCGGAAGCAATGAAGCGGCTGCCGGTTCTGGCGGACTTGCGACATGGATGATTTGGGCGATTGCAGCAGGGGCGCTGCTGATCGGTGCGGGTGGCGGATTCGTTATTTACCGGAGCCGCAAGAAGAAGGAAGAAGAAGAAGTGGAAGAAGATATTCCGCTGCAGGTTCCTACCGAGTTCCCATCCATTAACTTGGAGAGCGTAACGAACGAAAGTCAGGTTCGCAAGCAACTGGAAAGTCTGGCGAAGAAGAAACCGGATGAATTCGTAAATCTGCTGCGCACATGGCTTGCAGACGAACAGAGGTGAACTAATGGCAAAAGCTAGCCAGCAGGGTCTCAGCGGCCGCCAAAAGGCGGCGATCCTGCTTATCACACTAGGGCCCGAGGTATCGGCGCAAATATTCAAACATCTAAGAGACGAGGAAATTGAACAGCTCACTCTGGAAATTGCCAATGTCCGCAAGGTGGACAGTGTAGAAAAAGAGTCGATTATGTCCGAATTTCACCAGATATGTCTCGCTCAGGAGTATATCTCCCAAGGCGGTATCAACTACGCCAAGGAGATTCTGGAGAAAGCGCTGGGCTCAGCCAAGGCGCTTGAAGTTATCAACCGGCTGACGGCAACGCTGCAGGTTAGACCCTTTGACTTTGCCCGTAAGGCTGATCCTAATCAGATCTTAAACTTCATTCAAAATGAAAATGTACAGACAATCGCACTTGTTTTATCTTATTTGCAATTTGAACAAGCGGCCACGATCCTGTCTTCTTTGCCACAGGAAAAGCAGGCTGAGGTTGCCAGAAGAATCGCGATTATGGATAGCACCTCACCAGAGGTTGTTACGCAAATTGAGCGTGTACTGGAGCAAAAGCTTTCCGCAACGGTTACGCAGGATTACACCAATGCCGGCGGTATCGAGTCTATTGTTCAGATCTTGAACGGGGTAGACCGCGGAACAGAACGTACGATTTTGGATTCCCTGGAAATTCAGGATCCGGAACTGGCCGAAGAAATCAAAAAACGGATGTTCGTGTTCGAGGATATTGTCAATGTGGACAACCGTTCGATTCAGCGCATTATCAAGGATATCGAAAATGCGGATCTGCAGCTGGCACTCAAGGTTGCAAGCGAGGAAGTGCGGGATGTTATTTTCCGCAACATGTCCAAACGGATGGCCGAAACCTTCCGCGAAGAAATGGAATATATGGGTCCTGTCCGGCTGCGTGATGTTGAAGAGGCTCAGACACGCATTGTAGGCACGATCCGCAGACTTGAAGGATCAGGTGAAATTATCATCGCCCGTGGTGGAGGAGATGACATAATTGTCTAGGCTGATTAAACACTCCCAATATGTTCCGGTAGATGTGCTTAAACGGTTGGAGCAGGCCAGGCAGCATGCCGGCCTTGCTGAAGAGCCTGCTGCAGAAGATGCGGCAGGTGAGGTTCATTATCATGATCCCGCCCGTGAAGAGGCAGAGCAAACCCGCAGGCAAATGCTGAAGGATGCCCAGGAATTCGCTGAAGGTCAGGTCCGGAACGCATCGCAGGAAGCTGAGAATATTGTGGAATCGGCACGGACGGAAGCAGAGGAATGGTGGCGGCAGCGCAGAGAGCAGGATGAACATCTGGTCGAGGCCGTCAAATCCGAGGCGTTCCAGCAAGGATACCAGGAAGGCCTGACACAGGCAGAACATGATATGGCTCAAAAAATGGCCGAGATGATGGAAGAGGCACGGAATGTGCTTCAGGAAGCGTACCGGGCAAGAGATGTAATAATTCAGGAAGCTGAACCTTTTCTGGTGGAGTTAAGCTGTGGAATCGCAGAGAAAATTGTGGACAAGCAGCTGACTGTAGAACCGCAGTTTGCTATGGATCTGATTCGTAAGAATCTGGCACGTAAAAGGGAGCAGGGATTAATCTCCTTGTGCGTTTCACCAGCTCAGTTCGCCTTTGTTAACTCGGCGAGAGAGGAACTGTCACTGGCGGTGGACTCCCAGGCAGAGCTGCAAATCCTGCCCGATTCGACAGTCAAAGATCTGGGTTGCGTGATCCGTTCTTCCTTTGGCAGCATTGATGCCCGGATCGATACCCAGCTTGCTGAAATCAAAAAAGAGTTGGTAAGAATCGCATTGGACACCGAGGAGCACAGAAATGGGGAAGGCGATGCTTGACAGTAGACGATATAAAGAACAACTGCGTAATTTCGACCCGGTTAGAATCAACGGGAAGGTTACTCAGGTTATCGGACTGATGGTCGAGTCAGAAGGGCCAGATGCCAGCATTGGAGATGTGTGTTATATCTATCCGGCAAAAGGCAATAAGCCGCTCCAGGCTGAAGTAGTAGGATTTCGGGACAATAAGGTACTGCTGATGCCGCTGGGTGAACTGCAGGCGATAGGGCCGGGCTGCGATGTGGTTGGCACGGGTAAACCGTTGAGTGTTCAGGTGGGTTCGGAATTGCTGGGCAAAGTGCTGGACGGATTGGGCCAGCCGCTGGACGGATCACTTATTCCGGCGCGAATGCCGCACAGTTCAACCTTTAATATCCCTTCTAATCCTTTAAACCGCCCTCGTGTACACGAGCCTATCAGTATTGGAGTCAGAGCTATAGACGGACTCCTGACAATCGGCAAGGGGCAACGGGTTGGGATCTTTGCCGGATCCGGGGTCGGCAAAAGTACCCTGATGGGAATGATTGCCCGAAATACTTCGGCAGATGTCAATGTCATTGCGCTGATTGGTGAACGTGGCAGAGAGGTTTTGGATTTTATCGAACGTGATTTAGGGCCAGAAGGCCTGCAGCGTTCCGTAGTCGTTGTCGCAACGTCAGACCAGCCGGCATTAATCCGGATCAAGGGTGCGCTGATAGCTACAACGATAGCAGAGTATTTCCGTGACCGGGGCCTGAACGTCATGCTGATGATGGATTCTGTCACACGTTATGCAATGGCGCAGCGTGAGGTTGGACTTGCGGTTGGAGAACCGCCAGCCATGAGAGGCTACACACCATCCGTGTTTGCTAGTTTGCCTAAGCTGCTTGAAAGGGCAGGAACCGGACCAACGGGTTCCATTACCGCATTTTATACAGTACTGGTTGACGGTGATGATATGAATGAGCCGATTGCCGATGCTGTGCGGGGAATTTTGGACGGGCATATTGTGCTAAACCGTAATATTGCCAATAAAGGCCATTTCCCGGCGATTGATGTGCTTGCCAGCATCAGCCGTGTAATGAAGGATATTGCTCCCGAGGAGCAGATTGCGGCTGCTGAGAATGTAAAGAGGCTTATGGCGGTATACAAGGATTCGGAAGACTTGATAAATATCGGAGCCTATCAGCGCGGTTCCAATGCCCAGATCGATGAGTCCATGCACTACATTGACAGCATATGGGATTTCACGAAGCAAAAAGTAAACGAGAAAGTAACCCTGGCAGAAGTTCAGCAAGCTTTAATTTCACAGTTCTCGAGGAGTTGATTGGCAATGAGGTTCCATTATACTTTTCAAAAAGTTGTGGACTTGAAAGGCAACGAGAAAACACAGGCAGAGTGGATGCTCTCAAGCGCGCTCGGAGAACTGCAAGCCCAGGAGAAAAGCCTTGATGAATTGCTGGATCAGCGGAATTCGCTGATGCTGTCGCTGCAAAGTGCGGCGGAGCAGAAAACGCCAATGGCTAAAATCATTGAGATGCAGAATTATTTGGAGCATTTGGACCACTGTATCGCCCGCAAACACTCGGACATCAAACGCGCGCATCAGGAAGTCCAGCATAAGCAGGACCATCTCAGCACCAAAGTATTGGATGAGAAGGTTTGGCTGAAGGCCAAAGACAAAGCACAGACGATCTTTCAGCAGAATATGATTTTACGGGAACAAAACGAACTGGATGAGATGGCTACCGTCCGCTTCGCGATGAAATCCCTCTAACCCGGGAGGTTTCCGCTAGTGGCTAAAAATGATATGGAACTTGAAAATGAAGAGTCAGCAGGCAAATTCGAGCGTTTTTTATTTCTGATGATACCTATCATATTTACACTCGTACTGCTTGGTGTATTACTGACTCTTTTTAATATGGACATCCGTAACAACGTCCTGGAAATCGCAAATAAGATCCCAGTCGTGGATAAGTGGGTTCCTGATCCGGTTGCTGATCCGGCCAGTGAATCCTCAGATAATGAAGCCGCGCAGAGCGAAGAACAGGCTGCAAGCTCAGAATCAACGATTAAAGAGCTAAAGTCCCAGCTTGCTGCACAGGAAGCCCAGCTGAAGCAGGCTAATGAAGACAAAACCGCACAGAAAACACAGCTAGAAGCGCTACAGAAGCAGATTGACACCATGACAACAGAGGCAGCGGCAGCGGCTGCGAGCACTGAGGAAACAGTGGATCCTTATCAGGAGAAAGTGACCGAGTTAGCCAAGCTTTATGCGGGAATGAAGGCTTCCAAAGCGGCACCGATTATGGAAAATTTAACTGCCGATGAAATGGTGCAGATTTTTAGTGCAATGAATAACACCAGCAAAACGGCAATCCTCGAAAAAATGGATCCTAAGAAGGCTGCTGAAGTGTCGGTAAAGCTAAAAGAAACGACGAATTCTACCGATATGGCTATTGCAGCCCTTCAATCGAGACTCAAGCAGACGCAGTCAGATACACCTGCAACATCAACTGCCGGCAACCTAAATCAAGATGAACTCAGCCAGACCTTTACCACGATGCCTGCTGCCGATGCTGCTACTTTGTTAGGTTCGATGTACACGATCAGCCCGGATAAGGTAATCACGATCCTGAATACGGTTAGTGATAGTGTGAGATCTTCGATATTGGGTGAAATCACCAAAAACGATAGTACGCTGAGTGCCAAAATTGTAAATCGTCTAATGGGCGGTAAATAAGACTTGAGAGGAGGTGAAAATAGATGAGTTTAGTTTTATCATCATTATCCGGCGGAAATATGGTACCGACAAATGGCGTATCTGGAACGGCTGGCGGAACAACAGCTGCGGCTGGAACTGCGGCGGCTGCAGGTGGAGGGGCAACAGCAATGCCTTTTGCCCAGACGCTTGTTCAAACCATGGGAGCAAGCATACCAAAGGGTACTGAGACACCACTGTTTGGCAATCTGGCTTCGCTGCTTCAGGGGTTGATGAACACTGTGCAGACTACAGGTGAAGAAACAGGCAAGGCTGCAAACGTCCAAAGTGCAGATCTATTAAAAGGTCTTACAGAAGATGTTGAAAAGCTGGATGAAAACATTAGTGCTGATCCTGCTTTGCTGGCAGCTTTACAAGGATGGCTGCTTCAAGTTTCAGCTCTGTTGTCTGGCAGTAATGCCGCAGCAGAATCCGGTGTGAGTGAAGGCAATACGGATGCAGGTGTAGTGTTGTCGCCGCTTGCCCAGAACCCTGAGACGATACGTTTTGCCGTTCAGGATGAGCTTAACAGTCTCGTCAGCCTGATTAAGGATGCGGCAGCAAAGGGAAATGAAGCCTCAGCCGTTAAAGGGGCTGAACTTCTCAACCAGTTCTCGGCCATAATGGCTGAGGTAGTAACTCCTGAGAACAACAAAGTGAAGGCAAAAGGAACAAACACTACGGATATACCAGCAGCTTCAGCTAAACAGGCCGGAACAGAAGGCAGTATTAAGCAGAAAGCCACTGATACCACAGTCCCGGTGCTTGTTAAACCCTCAACTGTAACTACAAAAAACCAAGCAGAAGCAGCTTCTACTGTTGCATCTGCAGTTGAAGAGGTGAGTACAGTTGTAATCGGCACACAGGTGACCAAAACAGCAGGCGCTGCAGAAGCACTGAAATCTGCTTCCACAGAAGAGCCGCTTCCCGAAGTGAAAGCAGCTGAAGAAAGTCATGATATTGTGACAGCCGGTCAATTGTCGATTAGAGACGGTCTTACAGCACCATTGAAGGCAGAATCAGCTCCGGTACCGGTTAGCCAATTTGCACAGCAGATGGATACTTTTATTACCGGTAAGCTGGAAATCGTCAAAAAAGGCGGAGTAGCAGAAGCAACCATTACTTTGTTTCCGGAAAATCTGGGACAAGTCGATGTTAAAATTACGATGCAAAACGGTAATCTGATTGCTCAATTCAATACTGCACATTCCGGCGCCAAGGATATGCTGGAGCAGCAGATGAGCCAATTGCGGGCAGCGCTTCAGTCCCAGGGAATCCAAGTAGAGAAGCTGGAGGTTACACAGAATAATACACCGCTTTTCTCACAGTTTAATGGAGAGCAAGGAAGGCAGCCGGGTTCGAGCGGCCAGCAGGGCGGTCGTTCCAAAGAACGCCGTGAAGAAATTGCAGATGCTGTAATTGCCGCAGAACTGAATGGTGAATGGAAGGACTGGGTTGCAGCGACGAACGAAGAAAGCCCTAATCAAGGCGGAAGTTTCTCGGCTAAGGCTTAGCTTTATGAAAAGTGAGGTGAAATGTAATGGCAACGACAAATCCAGTATCAAACAGTGAACAATGGAATTACGTGTCTAATAGTTCGGCGACATCCAAAACAACCGGCAACTCCACGTTAGGCAAAGACCAGTTTCTGAAAATTCTGATCACCCAGCTGCAGAATCAGGATCCCATGCAGCCGATGGAGGATAAGGAATTCATTGCTCAGATGGCTCAATTTTCATCTGTAGAACAGCTTATGAATATTTCGACCCAAATGACAGCATTGAATCAGTCCCTTGGTTCTGTATCAGGTTTGATCGGTAAGGATATCACTTGGACAGATGCATCAACAGAGCAGCCGAAGACTGGCAATGTCGAGTCAATCGTGGTTAGTAGTGGTGTGCAATATGCTGTAGTAGGCAGTGAACGTATAGCATTGACTGATATTACACAGATTCAAAATGCTGCTCCTAAAGCTGATACCGTCAGTGACAGTAAGACTTCTTCAGATGGTGGGGAGAGCGGGGTGACGACATGAGCGACCGGCTGACTATAGGCCAGTTATATCCCGCAAGTGTTCACCCACAAGTGCTGCAGAGAACACAGGCAGTTAAAAATTCTGCTGCTGCAGAAGCGTCATTCGAGAGCGTGCTGCAAAAGAATATGCTTAAGTTCAGCAATCACGCAGCTAAACGCCTGGAGCAACGGGGAATAGAACTTGGAAGCAGCCAGTTGGATCAGATTTCTTCCGCAGTGGACAAGGCAGCCGCCAAAGGCAGTAAGGAATCTTTGATTTTATTGAAGGACATGGCCCTTATTGTAAGTGTGCCCAACCGCACTGTAGTGACAGCAATGGATGGAAGTTCGATGAAGGACAATGTATTTACGCAAATTGATAGTGCAGTTATTATTTCTTGACCGGCCGGTCCTAACCGGAGAGCCGGAATGACCGCCGACCGACTGACGCGGCCATAGCTCAATGAACAATTCTTAATACTAAATGAAGAGTCTTGGACTCTACAATCTGGGAGGGCTTTTAACAATGTTAAGATCAATGTATTCAGGAGTTTCAGGTATGCGCGGTTTCCAAACGAAGCTGGATGTTATCGGTAACAACATTGCTAACGTGAATACCATTGGCTTCAAATCAAGCCGTGTAATGTTCAAAGACATAATGAGCCAGACGGTATCCGGTGTTTCTGCACCGGTGGATGGCGGACAAGGCGGGGTGAATGCTAAACAAATCGGCCTTGGTGTAAGTATCGGTTCTGTTGATACTCTGCATATGGCGGGAAGTGCCATGACCACTAACAATCCAACCGACCTGCGGATTGATGGTGACGGGTTCTTTTTGGTTAAGCTTTCAGATGATCAGGAAACTCCTTTCCTGACCCGTGCCGGGGACTTTCACATGGATGCAAGCCGCAACCTTATCACCTCTGACGGACTGCATGTTCTGAATGCCGATGGTGAATCCATTCAGTTGGGTGAAGATGTAACAGCATTCTCTATTTCCAGCAATGGCACCATTGTACAGACTATGGCAGATGGTACGACTGAGGCAGGAGCACAAATCGCTGTAGCTAAAGTGAGCAACCCGCAGGGCCTTGAGAAAATAGGCGGCAACCTGTTCCGCATGACACTCAATGCCAATGCTGATGGCGAACTTACACCTACAACAGCCAACAATACAGAAGTAGGTACAGGGGCTATTGTGGCAGGCCAGCTGGAAATGTCAAATGTTGATCTGACCGGCGAGTTCACAGAAATGATCGTTTCCCAGCGTGGCTTCCAGGCGAATTCACGGATTATTACAACTTCCGATGAAGTGCTGCAGGAAGTTGTTAATCTGAAGCGTTAATTTTCTGACCATTATTACAAACAAGCTGTTAAAAAATAACGTTTCGCCTTTTGACGGAATCGTTATTGTCAAGTCATGGGGGGGGAACTCCTCCCCCTATTTATTGTAAGGAGGCCTGTTATGATCTCGGTAACAAGATTGAACGGGGCGCCCATGTGGCTTAATGCCCTGCTCGTAGAAATGGTGGAAGAAAGTCCAGATACTTATATAACACTTGTAACAGGCAAAAGATTGATCGTGCTTGAAAAGGCCGATGTGGTAATCAGTAAGATTCGGGATTATAACAGGGACATAGGCACATATGCTGCCACCATTAAAGTCCAATCAATGGAGGAGCTTTCATGAAAAAGATGCTGCCGTGGCTCATTACGATTTTACTGGCGATTACACTTATTGTAGTTGCCGCATTTTTACTAATGGATAAGATTTTTCCTAGCGATACTAATGATGTGAATGCGGCTGTCCAGAATGTGGAAGCCAAGAGTCTTAGCGCTGATGAAATCGTTGAGCTGACGACGGAAATCACCGACATCAAAACTAATCTTGCCGACCCCGATTATATCGTTTTAATAAATTTCGCGTTCCAGCTGGATGCTGTTAAGTCCAAGGAGGAATTCGAAAAGATCAAGGACATCAAGATTAAGCCGCTGATTATTAAGACGCTTGCCGATACCAAGCCAGAGGAACTTAACGGGGCGAACGGCAAGGATCAGCTGAGCAGCAAACTGGTAAATCTGATTAACAAGACCTTGACTGAAGGCAAGCTGACCCAGATTGAAGTAACTAACTTCATCATGACTTCTATTTAGCTGCTGTAAGGATAATTCCTTGTTGGGGGGGTGATAAAATTGGTTGATGTACTATCACAAAACGAAATTGATGCTCTGCTTGCTGCACTTTCTTCCGGTGAAATGGATGCCGACGATCTTAAAAAAGAAGAAACCCAAGAAAAAAATCCGCTCTTATGATTTCAAACGGGCTGTACGTTTCTCCAAGGATCATATCCGCAGCCTTACGCGGATTCATGATAACTTTGCCCGCTATCTTACGACGTACTTTTCGGCCCAATTGCGCACCTTCGTGCAGATAAATGTCGTTCAAGTAGAGCAGCTCCCTTACGATGAGTTTATCCGCTCCATTCCGAAGATGACGATATTGAATATTTTTGAAGCCGAACCGCTTGAAGGCCGGATGGTTATGGAAGTGCATCCGAACATTGCCTTTGCAATGCTGGACAGAATGCTTGGCGGGTTTGGAACTGCCCCAAGCAAAATCAGTGCACTGACCGAAATTGAAACAACCATTATGGAAAGGATCTTCAGCAGATGTTTTGAAAGTCTGCAGGAAGCCTGGAAGACCGTGCTGGACATTAATCCCCGGATGGAAGCCTTGGAGACGAATCCGCAGTTTATGCAGATTGTGTCACCAAATGAGACTATTGCCTTGATTTCATTAAGCACCAAAATTGGTGATACCACCGGGATGATCAATCTTTGTATACCTCACGTTGTTCTGGAGCCGATCATGACAAGGCTATCCGTTCATCAATGGTTTGTTTCTGAGAAAAAGGTCCGCGATGAGGTTGAGTTAGAAGCTATTAGATCTAGAGTTAATAGGGCACAGTTGCCAATTGTGGCGGAACTAGGCGAATCGAGGTTATCCATTGCTGAATTTCTCGGGCTTAGTGTCGGCGACGTAATATCTCTCAACAAGACTGTCGATACAGGATTGTCAATCAAAGTAGGGGACAAGCTGAAATTTGTCGGAAGTCCAGGGATGATAAAAGATCGTGTGGCTGTGCAAATAGACGAGATTGTCAGTGAAGGAGTTGAAGAGTTTGACGAGTAAAGATTATTTATCCCAGGAAGAAATCGATGCTCTTCTCAGACAATCTGCGGAAGGATCCTTGGCCCCACAGGAGAAGACGGTAGAGGACTTCTTAACCCCGTTTGAGCAGGATGCCTTAGGAGAAATCGGTAATATTACATTTGGCAGTGCAGCAACTGCACTTTCCACGTTGCTTGGCAAGAAGGTAGATATAACTACCCCTAAGGTGTCGATTATTACCCGCAGCGAATTTGAGGAAGCTTTTCCTAAACCGCACGTGGCAGTACATGTACAGTACGTAGACGGTTTTCAGGGGATTAATTCCCTCGTGATCAAGATCAGGGATGCACAGGTAATCGCCGATTTAATGCTGGGCGGTGAAGGTGATCCTAAGGATGAAGAGCTGAATGAAATTCATATCAGCGCCGTGCAGGAAGCGATGAATCAAATGATGGGCTCATCCGCTACCTCCATGTCTACGATCTTTAACCGGTTTGTCAACATCTCGCCCCCTGGTATCGATATTCTAAATATGTCCAGTGGTGAAGGTGTAGGCAGCCTTCCGAATGATGAAACCCTGATACAAATCTCATTCCGCCTGAAAATTGGAGAGCTGATAGATTCTACGATCATGCAGCTCTTGCCAGTCCAGTTCGCCAAAGATATGGTTGCAATGCTCATCGGAGATGTCAGCCAGGCAGACACGGAGACGGCTGCTACGCAGACTGAAGCGCCTGCAGCAGCACCCTCTGCTCCAGAGACAGCCCCTACAGCTCCTCCTGCACAGCAGACACCGCCTCAGCCCGGCGGTTATCCGCCGCAATATCCGCCGCAGGGAATGCCCCCTTACCCGGGGATGGAAGGAGGCTATTATTATCCTCCAGCAGGCATGCCTGCCTATGGAATGCCGGGAATGCCGCCTTATGGAATGCCGCCGCAAGGTATGCCGTATGCGCAGACTCCGCCGCAGACTCCGCCTCCAAATCGCAATGTGAATGTACAGCCTGTACAGTTTGCTAACCTGAGCGCTGGAGCTTTTGGCAACATTGATGAAAACAATTTAAATTTATTGATGGACATACCACTGAGAGTAACCGTAGAATTAGGAAGGACCCAGAAGCAGATAAAAGATATTTTAGAGATGTCACAAGGTTCGATTATCGAACTGGACAAGCTGGCAGGTGAGCCAGTTGACATTCTGGTTAACAACAAGCTGATCGCCAAAGGGGAAGTCGTGGTTATCGACGAAAACTTCGGAGTTCGCGTTACGGATATCGTCAGCCAGTGGGACCGAATTCAAAAATTACAATAAGCATACTTAGGGAGGATTTTTTAAAAATGGCTAACCGAATTCTAATCGTGGACGATGCAGCATTTATGAGAATGATGATCCGTGACATTTTGTCGAAAAACGGATTCGAGGTAGTGGGTGAAGCCCAGGACGGTTCGCAGGCTATTGAGAAGTTTAAGGAGTTGCGTCCGGACTTGATCACGATGGATATTACCATGCCTGAAATGGACGGAATCGCCGCCCTTAAAGAAATTAAAAAAGTGGATGCCAACGCCAAAGTCATCATGTGTTCAGCCATGGGTCAGCAGGCTATGGTAATTGACGCTATTCAAGCAGGTGCCAAAGATTTCATTGTGAAGCCATTCCAGGCAGACCGTGTTATCGAAGCTATTAACAAAACGCTGGGCGTCTAGGCACGAGGCATGTTATCCGCTTCCGGAACGCTCGGAGATAGTAGTCCCCTGCTGAGTTTACTGAAAGTTATTTTTGTCCTTGCTATTATTATCATCCTCATAGTGCTGCTGATCCGGTTCCTAGGGCGCCGCAATCAGACATTAATGAGTGGGCAGTCCATCCGTACGCTTGGTGCGCTCGGATTGGGTCCCAATAAGTCTGTGCAGATTGTTGAAATCGGCGATAGCCTCTACTTGATCGGGGTTGGTGAGAATATTTCGATACTGGATAAAATCACTGACCCTGGTGAAGTAGCACTTATTATTTCTCGGTTTGAGGATCAAGCTTCAGGACAGAATAATTTTCTATTGCCGCTTATAGCTAAGATCAAAGCCAAGGTGCGCGGAGATGTGCCTTCTCAGGAAATCGAACTTAACGAAACATCCTCTTTTTATGAGACTTTGCAATCCAAGCTTGCGCTGGCACCTGAGCGTAAAGAGAAAATGGAAGAGCTTCTCCGGGATGAGGGTCTTAAGGATGAGTCGAGGGAATTATGAAAAAAAAGCTGATTCTTTCTTTTCTGTTGCTCGGTATGTTCAGTGTTATGCTCATACATCCGATTCACGCTGATCCAATTCCGAATATTAATATTCAGGTCGGCGATAATGACGGTTCCGCCGGCGGAGGGACCAGTTCCATCTCGATACTGCTCCTTGTGACAGTACTGAGTGTGGCTCCGTCTTTTTTAGTACTTATGACCAGTTTTACACGGATCGTCATCGTGCTGGGTTTTGTCAGAACTTCGCTAGGAACGCAACAAATGCCTCCAAACCAGGTGCTGGTGGGACTCGCATTGTTCCTCACCTTGTTCATCATGTCACCTACGCTTTCACAGGTGAATGAACAGGCGCTGCAGCCGTACATGAAGGGGACACTCACCCAGACCGAGGCGCTTGCCAAAGCAGCCGATCCAATGAAGGAATTCATGTTCAAGCAGACAAACACCAAGGATCTGCTGCTGTTTATGAATTACACCGGTAATAATGCATCAGTCAAACCTGCTACTTACAGCGACATACCGCTAACAGTGATGGTGCCGGCCTTTGCTATCGGTGAAATGAAAAAGGCATTTATGATGGGCTTTATGATTTTTATTCCCTTTCTGATTATTGATGTAGTTGTATCAAGTACACTGATGGCTATGGGGATGATGATGCTGCCTCCGGTCATGATCTCATTGCCTTTTAAAATAATGCTCTTCGTACTGGTAGACGGCTGGTACCTAGTTGTTAAATCACTGCTGCTAAGTTTTAACACCTGACACTAAGAGGAGGCATAAGGGATGAATACGGAGTTTATTATCGGTCTCGCCGGCCAGGCTGTATATTTGATACTTGAAACAAGTGCTCCTATGCTGATTCTTGGTCTGGTGGTAGGACTTATAGTCAGCATATTCCAGGCTACAACTCAGATTCAGGAGCAGACCTTAGCGTTTGTTCCGAAAATTGTCGCTGTATTGCTTGCATTGTTAGTGTTCGGACCTTGGATAATCACCAAACTGGTGGACTTCACTGGCCAAATATTAGGCAGTCTATACATGTACATCGGTTAAGATTATGACTATAGAGAATATGTTGCAAAGTTTTCCCGTCTTTCTGCTAATTTTTTGTCGAATTACCTCCTTTTTTGTTGTGATTCCTGTGTTTTCATCCCGGACTGTGCCAGTTCAATTTAAGATTGGCCTGTCCCTCTTTGTAGCGTTAATTGTTTTTAGCTCAGGAGGGACGGAAATTGCTGTTCCCCAGGATTTCACTTACATTCTTCTGATACTGAGAGAAGTATTGATAGGATTGCTGCTTGGTTTTGTGGGCTTTCTCATGTTTATTACTATACAAACTGCTGGTTCTTTGATTGATATTCAAATCGGTTTTGCAATCGCTAACGTAATTGATCCGGTGACCGGATCCTCTGCCCCGATTTTCGGTAATTTTAAATACATGATTGCACTTACTATGTTTATCATCATGAATGGACATCATTACCTGCTAAATGCGATTGTGAACAGCTATGAATGGGTACCGCTTAATAATAATCTGTTTATCAAAATGATCGATGGAAGTTTATCGGAGTTTCTGGTTCACAGCTTCGCGCAATCTTTTATGCTGGCCTTACAGATGTCTGCACCCTTAGTTACCGCACTGTTTCTGACGGATGTGGGTCTTGCCTTTTTGGCGAGAACCGCACCGCAGTATAATGTGTTCGTTATTGGAATTCCACTCAAAATTATTGTTGGCCTATCATTGTTTCTTTTGCTAATGCCAAGTATGGCTTTGTTGTTTCAGAACCTCTTCGACATTATGTTTGAGTCCATGCAGAATTTACTCGGCCTTGTGGGAAAGAGTCCTTAGGTGGGAGTAAGGAGAGTGAATTATGCCTAGGTTGAAGCGTTATAAACTGGACCTTCAACATTTCGGTGGCGATAAGACCGAGAAACCGACCTCCAAGAAGAGGGGAGACGCCCGCAAACAAGGTCAGGTGGCCAAAAGTGCAGAGTTGTCTGGTTCTGTAGTTCTTTTGTCGGCATTACTTAGTTTGACAATGTTTGGAGATTACATGAAGGAGCGTTTTATAACGCTATACACAGACATATTTCAGAACCGCATGCTGATGGAAGTGACCACTGACAATGTAATCAATATGTTTAATGAGTACGGTCTGCAGATTTTGATGCTGCTTGCTCCGTTACTTATTATTACATTTGTAGCTGCTGTAGTTGTTAACTATGCAGAAGTTGGTTTTCTTTTCACGAAATCAGGAATCACTCCGAAGTTCAGCAAGCTCAATCCAATCAAAGGGTTTAAAAATATTTTCTCCATTCGATCGTTTGTGGAATTTCTCAAATCAGTCTTCAAACTGTTACTTGTAGGCTATTTAGTTTACAGCGCGCTATGGGGACAGAAAGACAGCTTTGCATCACTTACACATGTAGATGCAGAGGGGGCTTACCGTTTCGCCGCAAAGATGACTATGAATTTGGGTGTGAAAATCGGAGTCGTCCTTTTTATTATGGCTATTTTTGACTATATCTATCAGAAATATGAACATGAGAAAAGTCTCAAAATGTCTAAGCAAGAGATCAAAGATGAGTACAAGAATATGGAGGGCGACCCGCAGATTAAAGGTAAAATCAAGGCAGCCCAGCGTAAAATGGCTATGCAGCGGATGATGCAGGAAATTCCGAACGCAGATGTTATCATTACGAATCCAACACACTTTGCAGTAGCGTTGAAATACGATGGTTCAACAATGGAGGCTCCGCAAGTTATTGCCAAAGGCCAGGATTATGTGGCGCTTCGTATCAGAGAGCTGGCTAAGGAGCATGGAGTTATGACTATGGAGAATAAGCCGCTGGCACGGGCATTATTCCAAAGGACAGAGATCGGGGATGTGGTTCCTGCGGATCTATTCCAGGCGGTTGCAGAAGTGCTGGCCTATGTATACAAGCTTAAAGGCAAGAGAAGATAAGCCGGGGGAGGTTAAGGACATTGAAGGCTAAAGATATATCAGTTCTAATGGGTATTATCGGAATTGTGCTAATGATGATTCTGCCCATCCCGGCGTGGCTTCTGGATGTACTGCTAATTATCAATATTTCATTAGCCCTTACAATCATTTTGGTTGCTATGAATAACAAAGAAGCGCTGCAGTTTTCGATCTTCCCTTCTTTGTTATTGATAACAACATTATTTCGTCTGGCTCTTAATATATCTACAACCAAACTTATTTTGAAAGACGGACATGCGGGTGAAGTTGTCGCAACTTTCGGAAGCTGGATTGCCGGGGGACAAATTGCCATAGGGTTCATTGTTTTCCTTATTTTGGTCGTTGTGCAGTTTATTGTGATTACCAAAGGTTCAGAACGCGTTGCTGAGGTAGGCGCCAGATTTACACTGGATGCAATGCCAGGGAAGCAGATGAGTATTGATGCCGATTTGAACGCTGGTATGATCAACGAACAGCAGGCCCGAGAACGCCGCCTCAAAATTGAACGTGAAGCTGATTTCTTTGGATCCATGGACGGTGCGAGTAAATTCGTAAAAGGTGATGCTATTGCCAGTATAATCATCCTGCTGATTAACCTGATTGGCGGTTTTATTATCGGTATGGTTGTTCATGGTATGGATTTTGCCGAATCGTTGTCTACGTATTCTGTATTAACTATTGGTGACGGTCTAGTCAGCCAGATCCCGGCGTTGCTCATTTCGACAGCTTCGGGTCTAATCGTTACGCGGGCAGCATCGGATGGAAATCTAGCGGAAGACCTAACAAGCCAGTTGATATCATATCCCAATTTGCTATACATTGTGGCTGTTACGATCACTTTTCTGGGGTTCTTCACACCTATTACGGTAATATCCACTTTGCCGCTGGCAGGACTAATGGCATATGCAGCTTACAGTATGGGCCAAAAGGCTAACAAACAGCAGCTTGCCAAGGAGCAGCTGGTGGAAGAGAAGCAGATAGAAGAAGTACGCAGTCCAGAAAGTGTTATTAACCTACTGACAGTTGATCCGATAGAGTTCGAGTTTGGATATGGACTGATTCCGCTGGCCGATACAGGTCAGGGCGGGGATTTACTTGACCGGATTATCATGATTAGACGTCAATGTGCACTGGAAATGGGTCTTGTTGTTCCTGTTATACGTATTCGCGACAATATTCAACTAAAACCGAATGAATATGTCATCAAAATTAAAGGAAATAACGTCGGCGGCGGTGAATTATTACTTAATCACTATCTTGCCATGAGTCCTGGGTATGATGATGAGTCGATTAATGGCATAGAAACGGTGGAACCATCGTTTGGACTGCCTGCACTGTGGATTGATGATTCAGTTAAAGAACGTGCGGAGTTATCCGGTTATACCGTAGTAGATCCGCCTTCCGTTGTGGCTACTCACTTAACAGAGCTGATCAAACGTCATGGCCATGAGCTGCTTGGACGCCAGGAGACGAAGCAGCTGGTCGACAACCTCAGGGAGAATTATCCTGTGCTGGTTGATGAACTTATTCCCTCAGTACTTGCTATCGGCGATATTCAAAAGGTTCTTGGCAAGCTGCTGCGTGAGAAGATCTCGATTCGCGACCTGGTTACGATCTTCGAGACACTGGCAGACTATGGCACATATACGAAAGATCCGGATATTCTGACCGAGTATGTACGCCAGTCATTGTCCAGGCAGATTACCCAGCAATTTTCCCAGGCGGGAGAGACTTTGCGGGTCATTACAGTCGGGCCTAATTTGGAGAAAAAGATTTCCGAAAGTGTTCAGCAAACGGAGCAAGGAAGTTATCTGGCACTCGATCCGGTTTCGACGCAAACGGTATATCAACGTCTTACGGAGCAGATTAACCGTCTTCTTCAGTCCGGACAACAGCCGATTGTGCTGACATCCCCGACCATCCGGATGTATTTGCGACAGGTTATTGAACGGACGATGCAGGATATTCCAGTGTTATCTTATAGCGAGCTGGAGCCTAATATTGAAATTCAAAGCGTTGGGGTGGTGAACTTATGAGAGTGAAGCGTTATGTGGTCGATACGATGCCTGACGCGATGCATTCCATCCGCAGCGAGCTGGGAAGCGATGCCGTCATCCTAAGCACCAAAGAGATTAAAATCGGCGGATTTATGGGAATGTTCCAAAAAAAGAAGATTGAGGTGGTAGCTGCAGTTGAGGAAACGCGGAAGCCAGCTGTACCGAGTAATGCAACGACAGCACCTCCGGTAAATATTCCGCGCAGCGCTGTACCGCAGGCTTATCAAAAAGCTGCTTCTTCGTCACAGATGCCGCTTAAAGAAAGGGCTGCCGAGTCCTTTGCAGAGATTGCTGCTGCATTAACTGAAGCGCAGGAGGCAAGAGGGGCTGTAGCTGTTCTTCCGCCTCTTGATCAGGAAGAGGAGCGAATCCAACCAGCGGAGAACAAACCGGCTGATACACAACCGGCTGCACCTCTAAAGGAAGAAAGCACCTCCTTATCGGCCCTCTACGATAAACTTAATACGGATCTGGAGCAGCCGGTTCCCGCAATGCTGGAAAGCGATGTTCTCCGGGAGATCAGGGATATGAAGCATTGGATGGAGCGGATTGCCCGCTTCTCCTCAAGCGGAGTTGAACTGCCTGAGATTCTCGATGAGTTCAAGCGCCGGTTAATCGAACAGGACACGGATGCTGTGCTCGTAGATGAATGGATCGGCAATGTTTTTGACCGCTGGAATGACGAAGGCCGGACTTGGACATCGGAACACTTTGATGAAATGTTAAAAGAACAGGTGAACGGATTCCTTGCCGGCAGGATTTCTACCGGAATCGCACCGGATACGCGAATTGTTTATATCGCTGGTCCTACCGGCGTTGGTAAGACGACAACAATCGCCAAACTGGCCGCTGAGCAATTGTTCAAGCAAGGCAGGAAGGTGGGGTTAATCACCTCTGACACCTATCGGATCTCGGCGGTAGAGCAGCTTCGGACATATGCCGCTATTTTGAATATTCCTCTGGAGGTTGTACAGTCACCCGGGGATTTACAGAGAGCACTGTTCCGCTTAGAAAGCTGCGATCTGGTGTTAATGGATACGGCTGGCCGAAATTACCGCAATGAAATGCTTGTCGCCGAGCTGCAAAGTCTGCTGGCTAAAGAGCTGAAAAGTGAGACCTTCCTGGTACTAAGCATGACTTCAAAAAGCCGTGATATGAAAATGATTGTAGAGCATTTTGGCCGTTATCAGCTCGACAAAGTCATTTTCACCAAGCTGGATGAGACTGGAAGCTATGGGCCATTGTTCAATGTCTTGAATGACTTTCCGCTTAAACTGTCATATATGACTAACGGACAAAATGTTCCCGATGATCTGCTAATGGCTACCAAAGAACAGCTCAGTGGAGTGCTGCTGGGAACAGGAGGGTCTTAATGGATCAGGCGCAATCTTTGAGACAGCTGGTATCAAGCCAGGACTCCAAACGCGTGTCCGGTGGCGGAGCCTCCGCCCGGATTATTACCGTCTGCAGCGGAAAAGGCGGTGTCGGAAAATCGAATTTCACGCTTAACTTTGCTTTAGCTCTAAAAGCGATGGGTAGGCGGGTACTTTTGTTCGATGCCGATATCGGAATGGCCAACATCGACGTGCTTATGGGAGTATCGGCTAAATACAATCTGTACCATCTGTTAAAAAGAGAAGCGGATATCGGGCAGATTATCCAGATTGGACCTGGTGGTCTGCCGTTTATTGCAGGCGGTTCGGGTATGGATGAACTTTTTTCCCTCTCGGAAACCGATTTGAATTACTTTACAACCCAAATTGCACAAATCGCCGACACGATGGATTTCATCTTGTTCGATACGGGGGCGGGGCTTTCCAAGGAGACGCTAAAATTTATAACCTCAGCAGATGATTGTCTGGTGGTGACTACACCGGAGCCAACCGCAATAACGGATGCATACGCACTGATGAAGGTTGTGCACAATTCTTATCCTAATGTCTCCTTCAAGCTGATTGTTAATCAGGCGGGGGATGAAAGGGAAGCAAGAGGCACCAGCGATAAAATCCGCATGGCGGCCAGCCGCTTTTTGCAATTGGACATTTCTTTCTTGGGATTTATCAGCAGTGATGCGCATGTGGTTCAGGCAGTCAAAAAACAAGTTCCATTCTCAGTGGCTTTTCCGAACAGTGCAGCAGCCAAAGACGTGCAACGGCTTGCCCTCAATTACCTGGCCGCCGATTCGGCGGATACAACCAAGGTGCAGGGCATCAAGGGATTTATCAACAAGTGGTTGAAGCGAAAATAGTAATTGTTCAGAATTAGATGGACAGAGGTGGAAATGCTATGAGGCCATATAAAGTATTAGTTGTGGATGATTCTGCATTTATGCGTAAGATCATTTCCGATTTAATTGAAAACGAACCTAACTTTAAAGTAACCGCAACTGCTGCCAACGGGCGGGAAGCGATTGAGAAAGTGAATGAGTTTCATCCGGATCTGGTGACTATGGATGTGGAAATGCCGGAGATGAACGGCCTGGAGGCACTTAAAGTAATCATGGCCGAGCATCCTTTGCCGGTAATTATGCTGTCAGGTATCAATGAAGAAGGCATGAGGGAAACCATCATTGCACTTGAATCGGGTGCTTTCGATTTTATCCGTAAGCCGTCGATTTCAAATTCACAGGATATTACAGCAGTAGGGATAGCACTAAGGGAGCAGATGAAGGGAGCTATGCTGGCCCGTGAGCAGCGTGAAGCGAGGATTTCTTCCAACAACGCTGATGTTAAGGTATCAGACACTGCCTCACCGCCGGCCGCAAGCCCAACAGTTGTTCCAGAGCCTACTGTACGTAAGCCTGTTCAGCCAAAGAAAGCTACAGAAGCTCCTGTTAAGCCTGCTGGAAATCAAGCGAAACCGGCTGGTAGGCAGAGTAACAAATTACCTGACAAGACTTCTGCCGGCAACGGGACAACCCGGAATTTGTCCCAGCCTTCTGCTGCCCCTCCTAAGCCTGCTGCTCCCGAGAAACTGCAAACCCGGGGTAAGAAAGAGTCAGCTCCAGCTATACCGGAAAGCCGTTCGATACCTGAATCGCCTTCCGTTTCGCTTAATGAGCCGCCAGTTACTGGCACTGACCGCAAACTGGGAACCAAAGGTCTTCGTAAACTGGTTGCTGTAGGCTGCTCTACGGGCGGTCCAAGGGCACTCAAAACATTTTTGGAGAATATTCCGGCTGATTTTCCGGCGCCGATTGTTATTGTGCAGCATATGCCGCCCAATTTCACTAAATCGCTTGCTCAGCGGCTGAACACCTTTAGTCCGCTTGAGGTATCAGAAGCTGAACATGGCATGATTCTGCGTCCGGGAGCGGCATATATCGCCCCTGGCGGATTTCACCTTAAGGTTGTTCCGGCATCCGGAGGACAATATGCAATTGAGCTTACGAATGAAGAAGCACGCAACGGCCATCGGCCTTCCGTAGATACCATGTTCGAATCACTGCTGCCGCTGACAGCGCTGGAGCGCCATGCGGTAATCATGACAGGGATGGGCAGTGACGGAGCAAAAATGATGAAGGCACTTTACGATACAGGGGTCAGCTCAACGTTTGCGGAGAGTGAAGAAACCTGCGTTGTATACGGAATGCCGCGTTCCGCAGTGGAATTAAAGTGTGTTAAATATGTCCTGCCGTTGCAAGAAATCGCACCACGGCTGGTACAAAATGTAAAATAAAGGAAAAGCGAACTCGAAGGGGAGGTGCTCGTTAGTGGACATGAACCAATATTTATCCATGTTTATTGATGAGTCAAATGATCATCTGCAGTCATTGAATGAGAGCATGATGGGGCTGGAAGCAAATCCTGAAGATATTAGTATTGTGCAGGTGATTTTCCGTTCTGCGCACACCCTAAAGGGTATGGCGGCTACAATGGGGTTTGAGGATTTAGCTTCCCTAACCCACCAGATGGAAAATGTACTTGATCTGGTTCGCAATAATAAACTGCGGATGCAGGATTTCATATTTGACACATTGTTCAAAAGCTTGGATGCCCTGGAATCCATGGTAGAGGATATTACGGGCGGGGGAGAAGGTAAAGCGGATGTTACTGCTATCGTATCTTCGCTTCAGGCTATCGTTCGGGGGGAAGTTCCTGCTGCGGCCGGTGCTGCAGCTGAAGTAACTGCTGCGGCTGCAACCACTGGCGATGCCCAAATATCTCTGGATGAGTTCCAGTATTCCGTTCTGGAGCAATCGCTGCAGGAAGGACATCAGGTGCTGTATGTCGACGTAGCAATCCGTAAGGATTGTCAGTTGAAGGCGGTACGGGCTTATATGGTTTTTGATCTCCTGGAGCGTTCAGGAGAAGTGGTCAAATCCTTCCCTTCGGTTCAGGACATAGAGCAGGAGAAATTCGACTATGGATTCTCTCTCTATTACATAACCCAAAAGGATGCTAATGAGATTCAAAGAATGATTTTGAACTTGTCTGAGATCGACAAGGTAACTGCAGTAGCGCTTGACCAAGAGTCCTTATCACAGATGGCTCAGGAGATGTCTGCTGCTACAGCTGAAGCTTCTCCTGCTACCCCTGTGCAAGAGTCTGCGGCATCTGCCCCTGCAACAGCTCCAGCAGCTACTGCAGCGAAAGAGGAGAACGGCAAATCAGCGCCCGTACGGACTGGCGGAGCACCTTCGAGAACGATCCGCGTAGATATCGAACGATTGGATGTGCTGATGAACCTGTTCAGCGAGCTGCTGATCGACCGTGTCCGTCTGGAACAGCTTGCTTCTGAAGTGCAGAACGGTGATCTTACTGAAACTGTTGAGCATATGGGACGTGTCAGCGGCGATTTGCAGAACATTGTTATGAAACTGCGGATGGTGCCAGTAGATACCGTATTCAACAGGTTCCCGCGCATGGTTCGTGACCTCGCCAAATCCCTTGACAAAAAAAATTGATCTTGTGGTTACAGGTGCGGAAACGGAACTGGACCGCACGGTCATTGATGAAATTGGAGATCCGCTGGTGCATTTGCTGCGCAACGCTGTTGACCATGGTGTAGAGTCGATTCAAGACCGGCTTGCCTCAGGAAAGTCGGATACCGGTACAGTTAATCTGCGGGCTTTCCATAGCGGTAATCACGTATTTATTGAGATTGAGGACGATGGGGCCGGAATCAAGCCGCAGAAGATCTTGCAATCTGCAATCAAAAAAGGAATTATTACTCAAGAACAAGCTGCTTCCTATTCAGATGACGAGGCGATTCAACTTCTCTTTGCACCAGGCTTCAGCACAGCAGAAGTCATTTCCGATGTCTCTGGACGCGGCGTAGGCTTGGACGTTGTAAAATCCAAGATCACTTCGCTTGGCGGAAATGTGGTTGTCTATTCGACTCCGGGTAAAGGTACAAACTTCTCGGTACAGCTTCCATTGACCCTGTCTATCATTGCTGCCATGTTAGTAAAGATTGGCTCTGAAAAATATGCAATTCCGCTTTCATCGATTGTAGAGACCGGAATTGTGAAAAATACCCAGATCCGCACAATCCATGGTAACAGAATGATTGAGTTCCGCAACAGCCATATTCCGCTGCTTTCGCTAAGCAAATTCTATGCAGTACCTGATTTTGATGAAAGCACGGAAGAAGAAACAGAAATCGTCGTTGTCCGCAAGGGCGAACGTCTGGTTGCACTGGCTGTGCAGGACTTCATCGGACAAAACGAAATTGTAATTAAGAATCTGGGTAAATATTTGCCTGAGGTTCAAGGCATTTCCGGTGCGACTATTCTTGGCGACGGGCAGGTTGCACTTATTATTGATCCGAATGCGTTTATAAAATAATTAGGATAGAACAGGGAGGTTCATTCCATGGCTGATGATATCAAAGTAATAGTATTCAAGCTTGGCTCTGAAGAATACGGGATTGAAGTGGAAAAAGTCCAAACCATTGAACGTATGATGCCGATTACCCGTGTGCCGAAGACTTACTCCTTTATCAAAGGAGTCATTAATTTACGAGGTGTGGTCATTCCGGTAATTGATCTGCGCGGCCGTTTCGGAATTCAAGAAGCAGAACATACGGATCAGACCCGAATTATTATCGTTAATGTGAATGAGATGGAAGTAGGATTTATTGTTGATTCCGCTAATGATGTCATTGATTTGAACCGTGATTCCATCGATACACCACCGGATGTAGTGGGCGGTATCAAGGCGAAATATCTGGATGGGGTGGCCAAAATCGGGGAAGATCGACTGCTGATTATGCTAAACCTGACTGAAGTGCTGAATAAGAGTGAAATTGTGCAACTGGAAAGCCTAGAGGGCTAGGTTATGGAGCTGTTCAAAAACTTCAAGGACTTCAAAATGGATGTTTTAAAGGAAGTCGGTAATATTGGAGCAGGTAACGCCGCCACCGCATTATCCCAGCTCCTGAACAAGCCGATTGATATGGCTGTACCCAAAGTGCAGCTCCTGAGCTTTGAAGAAATTACGGATAAGGTCGGCGGAGCAGAAGAACTGGTTTACGCAGTGTTTCTGCGGGTTGAAGGTGAGGCCCCCGGCAATCTCTTTTTCATTCTAACACCGGAAGCGGCTATGAACCTTCTTAACCGCGTCGCAGGTATTGAAATTTCTCCTGATCAGGAACTGGGTGAAATGGAGCTCTCAGCTTTGAGTGAAATCGGCAATATTCTGGCCGGCTCTTACCTTTCTTCCCTTGCAGACTTTACGTCATTGTCCATGTATCCGACTGTGCCTGCTCTCGCGATGGATATGGCCGGGGCGATCCTGGGCTATGGACTCTTGCAGTTCGGCCAAATGGGGGATGACGCACTGCTCATTGATACGACGTTCCTGGAAGGCCAGAATGAAATAGAAGGACAATTTTTCCTTATTCCTGATCCCGAATCATTCCCGAAAATTTTCAAATCATTAGGAGTACCGTTTGATAATGATTGAAGAACAAAGCATTATTAAGGTTGGAATGGCAGATCTTAATGTAGGCAGCCAAGAGAGTCTTATCCGCACCACTGGACTTGGCTCCTGCGTTGGTCTTACAATGTTTGATCCCGGGAAGAAGCTGGCGGGGATGGCGCATGTGATGCTGCCTTCGTCGGAGATCGCCCGTGAGGGTCAAATGAATATCGCCAAGTTTGCGGATACTGCAGTGCCGGAGCTGTTGTCCCGCTTGCTGGCGCTTGGAGCGGTTCGCAGCCGGATCGTAGCCAAGATGGCCGGTGGCTCTCAAATGTTTGCCTTTGCCGGGGGGAATGACACCATGAGGATCGGGCCTCGTAACGTGGAATCCTGTAAGCTAGCTTTAGAGGCTTTGAACATCCCTTTAATTGCCGAAGACACAGGCGGAAATTTTGGGCGTACGATAGAAATTGCCTGCAGCACAGGAGTGCTTTACATCCGCAGTGTGCAAAAAGGCGCTAAGGAAATATAGTGATGGGAAAAATATTACTAAGCATTTTATCCGGAGTGATTGGTTTTTTATTTACCTTTCTTACGAATTACGGGCATAATTTACTTGGGACGAGTCTAATTCGGGGGATTTATGGATTTATTATCTGGTTTGTGCTTGCATTCCTCCTGGGATGGGTATTGGGTTTTATTGTTAAACAGTCCCCGGCACCAGAGATGACCGGAGAAAATGCCGCGGAAGATGATATGCTTGGTACTAAGCTTGATCTCAGTACTCCGGACGAGGATGAGGAATTGATCAACCTTCTGAAACCAAAGCCGGCAGAAGGAAGCGGAGGCAGTGAAGCCTTTACACCGCTGCAGCCGCCCAAGCTGGTCTCCATGAAAGATCCTGAAGAATTGGCCAAGGCCGTTCGTCACCTGAAAGAAGAATAAGCGAGTGCTTGCGGCCAAACGACTATCATTCCCGCATAATGCCCGCTGACTAAACTTTGGGAAGGGTGAAAGCCATTGAACGAGCATAAAGCTTCTCTATCGGTAACAGACGTGCTTTGGGAACGGTGGAAAGAACACGGTGATCCTGAAGCCAAAAAAAAGCTGATTGAGAATTACCTCCATATTGTAGATTACGTGTCCAGCCGATTGGCTGTCGGACTGCCCAAAAATGTATCAAAAGACGATTTGGCCAGTAATGGTGTAATGGGGCTTATTGATGCGATTGAGAAATTCGACTACAAACGCGGATTGCAATTTCAAACCTATGCCTCTTGGCGTGTACGCGGTGCTATTCTGGACTCGTTACGCCAAAGCGATTGGGTTCCCAGATCTGTCCGTGAAAAAGCCAAAAAAATCGAGGATGCCTACCAGCAGCTGGAGCAGAAATATTTAAGATCAGTCAGTGACGAGGAAATGAGCCAATATTTAAATATTTCTGAGCCGGAGTTTCAGAACATGCTGCAGGATGTTGCGGTCATGTCACTCTGCTCATTGGAAGACCCTATTCGTGAAGAAGAGTCGGAGACACGGATGTCCATCCTGGTGGACGATAAAGCTAAGAATCCAGACCGTAAAGTGAATGAATTTTACTTGCGCGATACACTCACCAAAGGCATCGAAAAATTAACGGTGAAAGAACGGACCGTAGTGTCCCTTTTATATTATGAGGATTTATCTTTAAGCGAGATCGCAGAGGTGATGTCATTATCCCCTTCTCGTATTTCGCAGCTTCATTCAAAGGCGATTTTGCGCCTGAGGGGAACGCTTGAGAAAAATCGCGACCTTCTCATGCAGAATGATTAACCGGAGACGGTGACAAGGGGGAGCAATATTGATCGGTCATTATGCTTTGGATCAATACGTAAGTATTACGTTTTCTGAGGATAAAGGGATTGCCTACCTACAGTTCTCCAAGAAGGATGAGAATTTCACCTGTTCCTTCGAAGATTTGGAGAGCTTCCTGCACAGTCATGAGGTTCGTTACGGCATACAGCGGGATATTGTGAAGCGGATCAGCAGCAACCCTGAAGAGTATTTTTTCAGCAGAGTACCCATTGCAATTGGTGATGAGCCGGTGCATGGTGTTGACGGAAAGGTTGTTCTGACCGTAGATCTTGAAGAAGACCGCAAACCGCTGGAAAAGGAAGACGGTAAGGTCGACTACAAAGATCTGGTACGTCTGCATAATGTTTTGAAGGGACAAATCATCGGGAAAACGATTCCGCCGGTACCCGGACAGAAGGGGAAAACAGTCACCGGAGAGGAGATTCCTTTCAGAGCAGGGAAAGAAGCTCGCTTCAAAGTTGGTAAGAACGTACTGGTCGACCAGAGCGAAACTGCGATGTACGCGGCCATTGACGGCTTAGTTACGCTTACAGACAAAGGGAAAATCAATGTGTTTCCTGTATACGAAGTCAATGGTGATGTGGATTACAGCACAGGCAATATTGATTTTGTAGGGACAGTAGTTATCCGCGGTAACGTGTTAACCGGGTTTACGGTGAAATCTGCAGGGGACATTCGTGTTGTCGGAGGCGTGGAAGGCGCGGAGTTGATTTCTGGCGGTTCGATAGAAATTACCGGGGGGATTATTGGATACAATAAAGGCCTGGTCAGTGCCGGCAAAAATGTTAAGGTATCCTTTATCCAGGATGGGAATGTAGTTGCTGGTGAAGATGTGATTGTGTCCCAGAGTATAATGCATTCGAATATACGCGCAGGGCATGATGTTTTGTGCAATGGGACCAAAGGCCTCATCGTAGGCGGAATTGTACAGGCGGGGGAAAAAGTTGTAGCCCGGACTATCGGGAATACGATGTCAACCGCCACGGCAATTGAAGTGGGAGTAGTTCCTGAGCTGCGTAATGAGATAAATGAGCTTCGTCAGGAACTCAAACACCTGCTGGAAAATGAGGACAAAACCAATAAGGCGCTATATTTGCTGAATCAACTCGCGAACAACGGCCAGCTGTCACCTGACAAGGTGGCGCTTCGTGTGAAGCTGAACGCAACGAAACAGTCTCACATGCGTGAGGAAAAGCGGATTAAAGAACGTGTGCTGGAAATTGAGAAAATGCTTGAAGATACGACTAGAGCTAAAGTGGAAGTGATCAAAACGATCTATGGCGGTTCTAAAATTGTAATCGGTAGATATACCAGATTCGTCAAAGATCCGACGGAACGGGTTGTATTTCGCTATACGGAAGGCGATATTTCGTTGACCCCGTATATTTAACAAGGCGGGCAGCGTAAGGCAGCCGGCCATTGCTTTATGTAATGAATGAACAAGTTGTCTTTCAGGAAGGGGATTACCATGAGCCTGAAACCGGTTGAATTACAAATTGCCTTGCCTCGGACAACGGATGCAGGGAAGGTTCAGAATGAACACCTGCATCGTCCTGTGCTTGATCAGCAGCAGCTGGCTGCACAGAATGTGAAGCACAGCGCTGAGCTGGCCCAGCGGACAACAGAGGTTGATGAATCTGCGGAGGCGAAGCTTCGTAATGACAGCAGCAGAGGGGATGGCCGGGGAAATCAGTCATCTGCCCAAGAGGAACGCAAACAGGATGCCGTCCATGATGCAGAACATCCATATAAAGGCCGCCGCATTGATCTCAGTCTCTGAGATGCTCAAATGATATAAAAAGGAGATAAAGCATTTGCAACCATGGGTATACATCGTGCTGGTAGGTGCTGTTGCTATTGTCTATGCTCTTAGGCTGCCGGCACGCGGACAATCAGACCCAGCCGAGAAGCAAAGCCTGAAAGACACCGAAGCAGCACTTGAACTCTATATGGCCGATATCGAGCGTGAGAATAATGAAATGATACAGCTTGTCGGCAGCATTAAGCAGCAGTCACAGAGCACCAAAGCGGCTCTTCAGGAAGAGATTGGCGGACTCCGGGAGCAGGTCGCCGAATTGCAAAAAAATATGCTGCTGTTTGATTCCAGGCTAATGGTAGAAGAAAAGGGTCTACTTCAACTGACGGCTCTTGTTAAAGACAATGCAGGTAAGATTACTGCAGCGGCTCCTCCGGGAAGTGCTGAGACTGTGTCTCCTGAGCCAAAGGCAAAGCCTATTAGTTCGATCAAGCTGCGTTATCCGCGGCTGTTTGAATTGCATGAACAGGGCAAGTCTATAGACTTCATTGCCAAAACTGCTGGACTTCAGCGCGGTGAAGTCCAGCTCATTCTGCAGCTGGCGAAGCAGGAGGAGTCGGTATGATCAAGAACCGCTCATTTATGTTCGGTCTGGGAACCGGACTGATATCAGGCGCTCTTCTCCTTCAGGTGATGATCTCCGGTGGAGCAGCTCCTTCGTTAACAAAAGAGGAGCTTGTCCAGCAAGCAGCTAAACTGAATCTGACAGTAACAGATCCTGCGGCCGATCCCCAAGCGAGTCTCGAGCCATCGGCGCAAGTTACTGAACCTGCCGGTCAGACTGATAATAAGAACAAACCGGAGGCAAGCGATGCCGCCAGCACTCCATCTCCAGTCCCATCCGCTGCAGCGTCACCGGAAGCTGCTGTGCAGCCTAGTGCTGCTGCTGCGCCCACAGAGCCGGCCGTCCCCTCCAAGCCGGTACAAAGCGCAGGAACAGCCCCTGAGGCACCGGCTACTCCACAGGCCGCATTAAACGGAGTTGTTGCTGTTCGCATTCCGGCTGGCAGCACACTTACAGAAACTGCACAGCTTTTGGCAAAGGCCGGGGTCATTAAGGAGCAGACCGAGTTTCTTAAAACTGCCATGAGCCGCAAAATTAATGCAAAGATTCAATATGGCAGCTACAATTTCACCAAAGGGGAAAGCGTAAACTCTATAATTGAGAAGCTGATTACAGTGAAATGAACTTACACAAAGGCAGAAAATCACAAAATATTTCATGAATCGTTGCATACATTATTTTATTATGGTATAGTAATTGACGGTGTTAAAACACACGCCGGTTGATTTCGACAAGGGGTGCTTTCTTCAGAAGAAAGTCTTGTAGAAAAATGACGCGCGGCGGAGGAGACACACAATAAACCAAAATTAGGAGGTGTGTGAAGATGGCAGTAATCTCCATGAAACAGCTTCTCGAAGCTGGGGTACACTTCGGTCACCAGACTCGTCGTTGGAACCCAAAGATGGATCGTTATATCTTCACTGAAAGAAACGGAATTTACATTATTGACCTGCAAAAAACGGTTAAAAAGGTAGAGGAAGCTTACAACTTTGTAAAAAGCGTCGCTGGCGACAACGGCACAATCCTGTTCGTAGGAACAAAGAAACAAGCTCAAGATTCCGTAAAAGAAGAAGCTGAACGTTCGGGGATGTTCTTCATCAACCAACGTTGGCTGGGCGGTACCCTGACTAACTTCCAGACTATTCAGAAACGTATTGATCGTCTGAAGAAATTGGAAGCTTGGGAAGAAGACGGTACCTTCGCAGTTCTGCCTAAGAAAGAAGTTATCCTTCTCCGCAAAGAGAAAGATCGTCTTGAAAAATTTCTGGGCGGTATCAAGAACATGAAAGGTCTGCCAAGCGCGCTGTTCATCATTGACCCGCGTAAAGAGCGTATCGCTGTTGCGGAAGCTCGCAAATTGGGTATTCCTATCGTAGCTATTGTTGATACTAACTGTGATCCGGACGAAATCGACTACGTAATCCCAGGTAACGATGACGCTATCCGCGCCGTTAAATTGTTGACTGGTAAAATGGCAGACGCTGTTGTTGAAGCTCACCAGGGCGAAGACACAACTACTGCTTAAGTAGTAGCCGGAATTAAACTAGAACTTAAATGAAAAGGGTGGTTGGCAGGTGGATAACCTCTCACTGCCCTTTTTTTAGGATAATGGCCTTAAATGGAATAAAACGACAATTATCTGGAGGGAATAACAATGGCAGTAGACGCAAAATCCGTAAAAGAACTTCGTGAAAGAACAGGCGCAGGTATGCTTGATTGTAAGAAAGCACTTGAAGAAGCAAACGGCGATATCACTAAAGCCGCTGAACTGCTCCGCGAAAAAGGTCTTTCCGCAGCAGCAAACAAAGCAGGACGTATCGCTACTGAAGGTACTGTTGAATCCTACATCCACGCTGGCGGACGTATCGGCGTACTGGTGGAAATCAACTGCGAAACTGACTTCGTAGGTAAAACGGATTCCTTCAGAGAATTCGCACGCGATATCGCAATGCAGATCGCTGCAGCTAGCCCGCAGTATGTTCGTCGTGAAGAAGTTCCTGCTGAAGCTGTAGAGAAAGAAAAAGAAATTCTGAAAGCTCAAGCTCTGAACGAAGGCAAGCCTGAGAAAATCGTTGAGAAAATGGTTGAAGGCCGCATCAGCAAGTTCTACGAAGAATACTGCTTGCTTGAACAGCCTTTCGTTAAAGACCCTGACAAAACGATCTCCCAATTGCTGAACGAAAAAATCAGCACGATCGGTGAAAACATCTCTATCCGTCGTTTTGTTCGTTACGAGCTGGGCGAAGGTCTGGAAAAGAAAGTTGACAATTTTGTCGAAGAAGTAATGGCACAAGTTAATCAATAATAGATAAACTTAATTACAGCTTCATTGAACTGAATAATGGCAAGCATCAAAAGAGCGGAACACATACACGTAGTGTTCCGTCTTTTGTAAGAAAGAGAGGGTATACATTTGGAACAGCCGGTATTTAAGAGAGTCGTCCTTAAGGTAAGTGGGGAATCACTGTCAGGACAAAACGGATATGGTATTGATGCTGAGACGATTATTTCCATCGCGGAGCAAGTGAAAGAAGTGGTCGAGCTTGGCGTTCAGGTTGCCATTGTATGCGGTGGCGGAAATATCTGGCGCGGGATCGCCGGCAGTGCAAGCGGCATTGACCGTGCAACAGCCGATTACATGGGGATGCTCGCCACAGTTATGAACTCGCTTGCTCTGCAGGATGCATTGGAGCAAATTGATGTTCCAACGCGGGTGCAGACCTCCATTTCCATGCAGCAGATTGCCGAACCGTACATCCGCCGCCGGGCGATCCGTCACTTGGAGAAGGGACGCGTGGTTATTTTTGCCGCAGGAACAGGAAACCCGTTCTTCTCAACGGATACAACCGCAGCGCTTAGAGCAGCTGAGATTGAAGCAGAAGTCATTCTAATGGCGAAGAACAAAGTAGACGGTGTCTACTCTGCGGATCCTTTTAAGGACCCTACAGCCGAGAAATTTGAGCAACTGACCTACATGGAAGTCCTGAACAAAAACCTTGGAGTTATGGATTCTACCGCTTCCTCGCTGTGCATGGATAATAATATACCGCTCATTGTGTTTGCTATTACAGAGCAAGGCAATATTAAACGTGTCGTTCTTGGTGAGAAAATCGGGACGATTGTTAAAGGGAGTGTAGATTAATGCCACAGGCAGTTAAGAAAAATGCCGAGGAGCGTATGGAAAAAGCGATTTCTTCCCTAAAACGCGATTTGGCTACTTTGCGGGCAGGACGCGCATCGACAGCGTTGCTGGACCGCATTCAAGTTGATTATTACGGTGCACCTACGCCGGTTAACCAGCTGGCCAATATCAGTACACCGGATTCCCGGACGCTGCTTATCCAGCCTTGGGACCGATCGTCGGTAGCCGACATTGAACGGGCGATTATGAAGTCTGATCTTGGACTAACACCTGCCAATGACGGTACGATCATCCGCCTATCCATTCCTCCGCTGACTGAGGAACGCCGTACTGAACTTGTGAAGTTCACCAAGAAGTTCGGTGAAGAGGCGAAGGTAGCCATCCGCAACATCCGCCGCGATGCTAACGATGACATCAAGAAGATGGAAAAGAACGGCATTTCGGAAGATGAGTCGCGCGGACACCAGGAAGATATTCAGAAATCAACGGATAAGTTCATAGCTGAAGTCGATAAGGTGCTCTTGTCCAAAGAAAAAGAGATTATGGAAGTATAATGATAATCAAGAGACCTCAAGGCCCCTCCTTATATGGTGGGGTTTGTCTCTTTCTGATATGAGCTTGGAGGAAACGGAAATGATCAAACGGGTTCAAGCATGGCTTAGCCGTAAAGACAGGCAGGAAGAACAGCCAGTCGAGATTTCACCGGACAACATTCCCCGGCACGTGGCGGTAATCATGGATGGTAATGGTCGCTGGGCTAAGCGCCGCGGCCTTCCGCGCATTGTCGGTCATCAAAACGGGATGAAAGCAGTAAAACGCGCAACCATAGCCGCAAATGATCTTGGAGTAGAATTCCTCACGATGTATGCTTTTTCTACGGAAAATTGGAAGCGGCCTAAAGATGAAGTGGATTTCCTGATGCGTCTGCCAGTGGAATTTCTTGCGCTTGAACTGGATGAACTGATAGAGAAAAATGTACAGGTACGCGTAATGGGTGATAGTAATGCGTTGCCTAATCATACCCGTAAGGCTATGGAAGAGGCAGTTGAACGGACGAAGCACAATACTGGACTAATCTTAAATTTTGCGCTGAACTACGGGAGCCGTAAAGAGATAGAAGACTGTATGCGCGAACTGGGTAATGACATAAAAGCAGGACGGCTCTCTCCAGATGAGATTACATCTGAACTGATTGACAGCAGATTATTGTCCGGGGGGCTGCCTGACCCTGATTTACTGATCCGCACCAGCGGAGAAATGCGGCTGAGCAATTTCATGCTCTGGCAGATCGCATACAGCGAGCTGTGGTTTACGGATGTATACTGGCCGGAGTTTGACAAATCGCATTTATTGCAGGCTGTTGCCGAGTATCAGCGCCGTACACGCCGCTATGGCGGATTGAAGTAGCCTGATGGGAGATGGAAACCTTTGAAGCAACGATTGATTACCGGAATTGTTGCCGGAGCAGTTTTTTTGGGCCTGTGTGCTTTTGGGGGTTGGTCCTATCAGCTCCTACTGACTGCCATGGCGCTCATCGGAATGTTTGAATTTGTGAAAATGACGGGTCTCTCTCCATTCAGTAGCACTTCCCTGCTGGGGTATGCCTCGATCGTTTGTTTCATGATTCCTTGGGGATTGCTTGATGTCTCCCCATGGCTGTCCTGGGAACAGGGCATATGGCTGATGCTGTTATTGTTCTTGCTCGTGACAGTATTCACTAAAAATAAACAGGATATTAAGATTACTGCCCTGCTGTTTACCGGGATTGTTTACATAGGAATGGGTTTCTCCTATATGGGTACGGCCCGTGCTGCGGGTGATGAACATGGCCTCTTCTGGACACTGCTGCTGCTTTGCTGCATTTGGGGTAGTGATGCAGGCGCTTATTTCGTTGGCAGAAGCTTCGGAAAGAATAAGCTCTGGCCGGCGATCAGTCCCAATAAGACGGTAGAAGGCGCCCTTGGCGGGGTTCTCATTTCCGTTGTGATTTCGGTTATTTTTGCACTATTTGTTCCTGATCTGCTGACTATCGGACGAGCACTGCTAATCGGTATTTCTTGTGCTGTTCTCGGTCAGCTTGGAGATCTTGTACAGTCTGCCTATAAACGGGTGTACGGTATTAAGGATTCAGGCTCTCTGCTGCCTGGTCATGGTGGCATACTTGACCGCTGCGACAGCTGGATTATCGTATTTCCTTTCGTACATATCGTAATGCTGATGCCTTTCTATTAAACGACGGGGAGAAGGTACAACGGTGAAAAAAATAAGTATTCTCGGCTCAACCGGGTCCATTGGCACGCAGACGCTGGATGTCGTTGCGATGCATCCGGAAGCCTTTGAAGTAGATGGGCTGGCTGCTGGCAGCAATACCGCCCTATTATTAGAGCAGGTGCGCCGGTTCCAGCCTCGGCGTGTGTCCGTATCCACCAAGCAGCTTGCGGATGACATCAGATCGAGCCTGCCATCCGGTGTGGAGCTCTTCTACGGGAGTGAGGGATTGGTTGAAATCGCTGCCGGAGGAGCTGCTGATACGGTTGTGACCGCTGTGGTAGGCAGTGTGGGGCTGAAGTCAACGCTGGCTGCTATCGAAGCCGGCCGGCATATCGGACTGGCTAATAAAGAAACACTTGTAACAGCAGGTCATCTGGTAACAGAACTGGCTGACCGAAAAGGGGTAAAGCTTCTTCCGGTTGACAGCGAGCACTCGGCAATTTTTCAATGTCTGAACGGTGAAAACCGCGCCGATGTTGCGAGCATTACAGTTACCGCCTCAGGCGGCTCTTTCCGCGACTATACCCGCGATCAGCTCAAGAATGTTACCGTGGAGGACGCGCTGCGTCATCCGAACTGGAGTATGGGTGCCAAAATCACCATAGACTCGGCAACCATGGTTAATAAGGGACTTGAGGTAATTGAAGCCCACCATTTGTTTGGCCTCCCCTATGAGCAGGTGAATGTGCTGCTGCACCCGGAGAGCATTATCCACTCCTATGTAGAATTCCGCGACAGCAGTATCATTGCACAGCTCGGTACTCCTGATATGCGCGTGCCGATCCAGTATGCGCTGACCTATCCGGACCGCTGGTCTTCACCGGCAGCCCGTTTATCGCTGGCTGAGATTGGACGCCTGACCTTCCGCGAAATGGATTATATCCGTTATCCGGCCCTGCGGCTTGCGATCGAATGTGGGAAAGCGGGAGGAACGGCAACCACAGCTTTTAATGCAGCCAATGAAATCGCCGTGGCCCGCTTCCTGCGTCATGAGATTTCATTCCTGCGTATTGAGGAAATTATTGAAGAAGTACTACAGCAGCATGAAAATGTTGGCAATCCCGATTTAGAGCAGATAGAACACTGTGATGCGGCTGCCCGGGAGCTTGCATCCAAGCTGTAAATATATGATATTTATGCTGCTTAAGCTGGGAAATTTGCGTTACCCTGAAAAATAGGCTGAGACTGTTGATTCTCTTGTGCCGGGCCTTGGAATAATGATAAATTAAGAGGACATACTTCGGTCTTACACCTAAAGGGGGAATGTTACGGATGGAAATGGTAAGAGTCGTCTTTTTAACGGTGCTTATGTTTTTTGTTCTGGTGACCGTCCATGAATGGGGACATTATTATTTCGCCAAACGCGCCGGTATTCTTGTACGTGAATTCGCTATCGGTT
>NZ_LN831198.1:3138921-3144479 GCF_001368795.1 Paenibacillus ihuae | reverse complement strand
ATTCGCTATCGGTTTCGGCCCGAAACTGTTTTCCTATAAACGCGGTGAAACGCAGTTCACACTCCGTCTGCTGCCTTTCGGCGGATATGCGCGGATGGCCGGGGAAGATCCTGAAATCATTGAAATCGGCCAGGGGCAGATGATCGCCGTCAGGCTGGGACAAGACAATAAAGTCAAAAATATCTATCTCGATTCGCTCGACACCCGCAGAAATGTAATCCGTGGCGAGGCGCAGTATACCGATCTGGAGAATGAATTGACAATCCGGCTTGATGTCGATGGTGAAGTCACTGCCTATGATGTGCATCCGCAGGCGATGATGATCAAAGGCGGCCAGCAGACGCAGATTGCACCGAAAGACCGTCAATTTGGCAGCAAAACCGTCGGACAGCGTGCTTTAGCGATTGTTGCCGGACCGGTAATGAACTTTATTCTTGCTTTTGTCCTGTTTGCGATTCATTTGCAGATGGCGGGAATCCCGGTGGAGAATCCTACCATTGTGAAGGTTGGGGATATCAGCGAGGGTATGCCTGCACAAGAGGCGGGGCTCCAGAAGGGTGATATAGTAGTCTCTGTTAATGGAGAGAAGATTGGCGGAGATTATCTGAAGATGATTGAGCTAACCTCCGAATCCAAAGGCAAAGAGATGAACTGGGTCCTTCAGCGTGGCGATGAAACCTATGAAGTGACCATGATTCCCCGCAGTATGGAAGGTGAAGAAGGCGGCAAGGTAGGGATTACTCCTGACCTGCAGACACGCCGAGCCGGTTTTGGGGAGACGATTACCAAGTCGAGTACGGCCATGGTAGATACGACTAAACTGATCTTTACCGGATTCAAACAATTGATCAATAACTTCAATATGGATGACATCTCAGGACCGGTTGGAACGGCGAAGATGACCGGCCAGATTGCCCAGCAGGGGATTCAGTATCTGACCTATTGGGCGGCCATTCTAAGCTTATACCTGGGGATTTTCAATCTGCTGCCGGTTCCGGCGCTAGACGGAAGCCGACTGGTATTCCTCGGTGTGGAAGCGCTGCGCGGCAAACCTGTAGATCCGGGCCGCGAAGGCATGGTGCATTTTGTAGGGTTTGCCTTGCTGTTCCTGGTCATGATCGCTGTAACCTATAATGATATACTGCGCCTGATCACAGGCTGATTTTTAATTGATGCAATCAGATTTATGGCGGACCCCGCAAAAGACAGACCAAATGGCGCGTAGCCAGGCTATATTTTGCAGGGCAATTTAGGAGGATTTCATTACATGGCTAAAGATAAGCAGTTCGTAACGGAAATTACGCCACAGAGCGAAGATTTCTCGCGCTGGTATATCGATGTAATCAAGAAGGCGGATCTGATGGATTATTCACCGGTCCGCGGCTGTATCGTCTTCAAACCGGAAGGCTACGAAATCTGGGAGCACATCCAGGAGGAAATGAACCGCCGCCTTAAGGCTACCGGCCACCGCAATGCCTATTTCCCGGTGTTCATTCCAGAGAGCTTTTTCCAGAAAGAAAAGGATCATATCGAGGGCTTTAATCCTGAGCTTCCTTGGGTAACCGAGGCAGGCGGCGATGTGCTGGAAGAACGTTTGGCGATCCGCCCGACTTCCGAGACCATGTTCGGACACATGTACTCCAAATGGATTCAATCCTACCGTGACCTTCCGGTGCTGATCAACCAATGGGCTAATGTAGTCCGCTGGGAAAAACGCACATTGCCGTTTATCCGGACGACGGAATTCCTCTGGCAAGAAGGCCACACGGCGCATGAGACCGAAACTGAGGCCCGTGAAGAGACCATGCGGATGCTGGAGAACTATCGTGATTTTGTTGAGAGCTATTTGGCGATTCCGGTTGTTACCGGCCAGAAGACACCTTCTGAGCGTTTTGCCGGAGCTGTCGATACTTATTCTATTGAAGCAATGATGAAGGATGGACGGGCTGTACAAGCAGCGACCTCTCATTATTTGGGAGCGAAGTTTGCGACCGCTTTTGACATTCAATATTTAAGCCGTGAGAATTCCCTGGAATATGTTCATACGACTTCCTGGGGCTCTACGACACGCCTGATCGGTTCGCTGATTATGGTGCACGGGGATGACCGCGGGTTGGCGCTGCCGCCTAAGGTTGCCCCGACTCAAGTCATTATGATTCCGATCGGACCTCCAAAAACCCGCGAAGCGGTTATCGGACGGACGGACGAGCTGTTCAAACAACTTAAAGACGCCGGTGTCCGTGTGCGTGTGGATGATCGTGCGGATGTTACACCAGGCTGGAAATTTAACGAATATGAAATGCGCGGTGTGCCTGTCCGTCTGGAGCTCGGCCCGCGTGACATGGAGAACGGTGTATGTGTACTGGTATCCCGTATTACCGGGGAGAAGAAGATCGTCCAGCAGGACAATCTTGTGGAAGAGATCCAGGCAATGCTCGAGCAGGTTCATAACGAAATGTTTGAGCGGGCGCTGAAGTTCCGTGAAGACCATTTCTATTCGGTAGATTCCCTGGATGAAATGAAAGCATCGATGGAGGAGAAACGCGGCTTTGCCCTGGCAGGCTGGTGCGGAACCGAGGAGTGCGAAGATAAAGTAAAAGAAGAGACGGGAGCGGGCAGCCGCAATATTCCGTTTAATCCGGCTGAGCAGAAGACGACCTGTATCTGCTGCGGCAAGCCTGCCCAGCATACGGTTGTTTTTGCCAAGGCGTACTAAGCCGGGACCTATTATAATAGTGAGTATGTGAATGTAGCTTCTGGCGAGAGGAGTCGGCGGGCCGAAAGAACCCAATGCTTTTTCGACCCGGAAGCTTTTTACAATTCAAACAGGCAAGCCTCGGAGATTAACTCTTACGTAAGTTAGGTGGGGAAAGCATGGAACAGAATGCGGAGAGAAGAAGAAGGTTCGAGCTCCTGATGAAGCAGGGGGAGATTCCGCCAGCGTTGATTGACCCCTATTTTTTGGACGGACAGATCGAACGTGTAGAGATTAGCCGCGGCAATAAAGACTGGCATATTGTCATTGCCAAAGGAAGTCTTGTTCCGGCACAGACGTACCGGGCATTTTGTGTGAGAATGCGTGAGAAGCTGCAGCATATTGCCAAGGTCAGCTTCCTGTTCCTATATGATGAACAAACCGTCGGCAGGCAGGAGCTTGTACAGGAATATTGGGGATTGTTTCTGGAGTGGGCACAGCGGGAGATTCCTTCCGTAAACGGCTGGCTCACACGCTCTACCCAAGAGCTTCAGGACAACACACTTGTGCTTAGCCTGAGTGACACGATGTCACTGGAGCTGGCCCGCAAAAAAGGTATCGAAGGCGCCATTATCAAATTTTATGATAAATATTTTGGACTTTCATTGAAGGTCAAACTGCAGATTGCCCAGGACGAGAGCACCAAAGCAGATGCCTTTGAAGAGTTCCAGCAAAAACTGCAGCAGGAGCAGCGTGAGCTGGTTGAGATGATGATGATGGCCAGCGAACCGGATGAACCAGAGGAGGAGAGCGATCCGAATGAAGTGATCAAGCTTCAAATCGGATATGAGATCAAGGAGCAGGCTGTGCCGATTCTGGAAATTCAGGACGAAGAGAAAAAGATTACGATACAGGGCACAATCTTTGGACTCGAGAGCAAGGAATTGCGCAACGGCAATACTTTGTTCACTTTCTGCATCACAGACTTCACGGACTCCCTGCAGATAAAGATGTTCGCGAAAACGAAAGAAGATTTGAAGATCATGGGGCAGCTTGCCAACGGTAAATGGGTGAGAGCCCGGGGTAAGGTGGAATATGACCGATTTATGCAGATTCCTGAGCTGGTGATGATTCCTTCGGATTTATCAGAAGTAAACGCACCTCCGGCCCGCAAAGATACTGCGAAGCAAAAACGGGTTGAATTTCATCTGCACACGACAATGAGTACGATGGATGCTGTGACGCCAATAACGACCTATGTCAAAACTGCTGCAAAATGGGGCCATCCGGCGATTGCCGTGTCCGATCACGGCAATGTACAGAGCTTCCCGGATGCAAATCATGCCGCACACAAAAATAAGATTAAATTGATTTACGGTGTGGAAGCCAATGTCGTAAATGATGCGGTGAATATAGTTGAGAATGCCCAGCCGATGGATCTTAAGACCGCTACCTATGTCGTATTTGATATCGAGACCACCGGTTTGTCGATCACCCGCAACAATATTACGGAGCTGGCCGCGATCAAAATGTGCGAGGGCAAGGAGCTTGACCGTTATACAACCTTTGTCAATCCGCATGAAAAAATTCCGTACCATATTCAGCAGCTGACCAATATCACGGATGAGATGGTCAAGGATGCTCCTGATCTGGAACCGGTGCTGGGTGAATTCGTTGATTTTGTCGGTGACAGCATTCTGGTTGCCCATAATGCCCGGTTCGATATGGGCTTTATACAGGCTTCCCTGCGGAAGCTGGGGCATCCTGAGCTGCCGAATCCTTCACTTGATACGCTGGAGCTGGCGCGCTTGCTCTACCCGAGCATGAAGAATCACCGGTTGAACACGCTAGCCGACAAATACAAAGTCCTGCTGGAGAGTCATCACCGTGCGGTAGATGATACAGTGGCTCTGGGGGGCATTCTGAATGGTCTGCTGGCCGATGCTGAGAAGCTGAAGGGGCTGACCCGGCTGGAACGGCTGAATGACTATGTCGGCAATGATCTGTCGAACGTCCGGCCGTTTCACTGTGGAATCTATGCGCTGAATCCTGTCGGCAAAAAGAATCTGTACAAGCTCATCTCGATGTCGCATACAGAGTATTACAAACGGGTTCCATGTATTCCTAAATCCAAGCTTGAAGAGCACCGCGACGGGCTGATTGTGATTTCCGGCTGTGAACGAGGCGAATTTTTTGAAGCAGTGCTCAACAAGACGGTTGAAGAAGCAAAAGAGGTTGCAGAGTTCTATGATATCCTGGAGATTCAGCCGCTGACGATGTATATGCATCTGGTTGATAAAGGATTTGTAGCCAGCGCCGAGGATTTGCGCAATGTTGTACGCAAGATTTGTGAAATCGGCGAGCAGATGAACAAGCCGGTTATTGCGACAGGCAATGTGCATTATCTGGAGCCGCGGGATAAGCTGTTCCGTGACATTACAATTCACGGGATCACCGGCTTCAGTCCGCTCAAGGACCAGCGCAAGCCGGATGCCCATTTCCGGACTACGGATGAAATGCTCGCTGAATTCGATTTCCTTGGCGCGGAAAAAGCGATGGAAGTCGTCGTTACCAATACCGTAGATCTGGCTGACCGGTTTGAGGAATATGATTTGTTCCCAAGCGAGCTGTTTACACCAATTATTGAAGGCGCAGACGATGAAATCCGCAACACCTGCTATAATACCGCCAAATCGATCTACGGCGAGGAATTGCCTGAGGTAGTGGTGGCCCGTCTGGAGAAGGAACTCGCACCGATCATTAAATACGGGTTCTCCGCCAACTATCTGATCTCTGAACGGCTTGTTAAGAAGTCGAACCAGGACGGATATCTGGTAGGCTCACGTGGTTCAGTAGGTTCCTC
>NZ_LN831198.1:3136085-3138895 GCF_001368795.1 Paenibacillus ihuae | reverse complement strand
TATCTGGTAGGCTCACGTGGTTCAGTAGGTTCCTCGGTCGTTGCGACCTTCCTCGGGATTTCTGAGGTTAATCCGCTGCCGGCCCATTATATTTGTACCAATCCGGAATGCCGGCACAGTGAGTGGTTCCTCGACGGCAGTGTGCCGAGCGGATTTGACCTGCCGGATAAGGCCTGTCCGAACTGCGGCGGTAATCTGAAAGGGGAAGGGCAGGATATTCCGTTCGAGACCTTCCTGGGCTTTAAAGGGGATAAGGTTCCCGATATCGATCTTAACTTCTCCGGGGAATATCAGCCGAATGCCCATAACTTTACCAAAACCATGTTTGGGCCGGATAATGTATTCCGTGCAGGAACTATCGGTACTGTGGCAGAGAAGACGGCTTTCGGGTTCACCAAGAAATATGAAGAGCATCATCAGAAACGCTGGCGCGGAGCAGAGGTAGGACGTCTGGCTGCCGGATGTACGGGCGTTAAGCGCAGCACCGGCCAGCATCCCGGCGGTATCGTTGTTTTACCGGATTATATGGAGATTGAGGATATTACCCCGGTGCAGTACCCTGCGGATGATGTCACGGCCGAATGGAAGACAACCCACTTTGACTATCACGCCTTTGATGCCAACCTGCTCAAGCTCGATATTCTGGGCCATGATGATCCGACCATGATGCGGATGCTGCAGGATCTGACCGGTGTGGATCCGACAACCATTCCGATGAACGATCCTAAGGTAATGAGCATGTTTAATTCCACCGAGGCGCTGGGGGTCCGGCCGGATCAGATCCGGACTCCTGTAGCGACCTACGGGGTTCCGGAAATGGGGACCAAGTTTGTCCGCCAGATGCTTGTCGAATCAAAGCCGTCCAGCTTTGCCGACTTGCTTCAAATCTCGGGACTGTCTCACGGAACCGGAGTATGGCTCGGCAATGCCCAGGAGCTAATCAAGAATAACACCTGTAACATCAAGACCGTAATTGGCTGCCGTGATGATATCATGCTGTTCCTGATCTACAAAGCGGGTATGGATGCGGGGCTTGCCTTCAAAATTACCGAGAGTGTGCGTAAGGGTAAAGGTTTGTCCGCCGAATGGATTGAAGAGATGAAGAAGTGCAAGGTACCGCAGTGGTACATTGACTCCTGCCTGAAGATCCAGTACATGTTCCCGAAGGCGCACGCCGCAGCGTATGTTATCTCTGCGGTACGGACCGCCTACTTCAAGCTGTATCATCCGATTGAATATTATGCGACCTACTTCACGGTCCGTGCAGCTGATTTTGATATTGAACTCTGCTGTAAGGGCTATGAAGCGATCAGCCGTCAGATCGTGGAGATTGAAGGCAAGGGCTTTCAGGCACTGCCTAAGGAAAAAGCGATGCTTCCTGTCCTAGAAATGGCGCTTGAGATGACCGCACGCGGCTTCACCTTTAAGAATATCGATCTGTACCGTTCCGATGCCACGAAGTTTACCGTTGACGGCACCAGCCTGATTCCGCCGTTCTCCTCTCTTGCGGGAATCGGTGACAATGCCGCCATTAATATTGCTGCCGCTAAGGATGCGGGTGAGTTCCTGTCGATTGAGGATTTCCAGCAGAAATCCAAGGCGAGCAAGACTGTCATTGAGCTGCTGACCGGCATGGGCTGCTTCCGGGGACTGCCGGAGAGCAACCAGCTATCCCTGTTTTAACAGCCCCACACAGTGGAGTTGAACAGCCTGAAGAGTGTCTCCAAATAGGGAGTCAAGGGCTAGCACTTGTCAGTGCAGATGCACTATGGTATAATTTTTTTGGTAATAATGAGATAAGTCCGTTGTGTAAAGAGTGGGGAAACCCACTCTTTATCTTTGGTATATAGCAAAAGACAAGTTCGTGGAGGTAATTTTCTTTTGAGCACACCCAAATCCAAAATTAAACAAACGGTAGAGCAGATGCTCGGGTCCTATCTCGAGGACAATGGTTTCGAACTGGTGGACGTTGAATACGTGAAGGAAGGGTCCAACTGGTTTTTGCGCATATTCGTAGACAAAGAAGGCGGCATTGATATTGATGACTGCGGTGCCATTAGCGAATATTTCAGTTCAAAGCTGGATGAGAATGATCCTATCCCTGAAGCCTATTTCCTGGAGGTTTCTTCTCCTGGTGCAGAACGCCCGCTCAAGAAAGCGGCAGATGTCGCCAAAGCGGTAGGCAAGGACGTATATGTAACGGTTTATGAGCCGATTCAAGGCCTCAAAGAATTCGAAGGTCGTTTGCTCTCGTTCGAGAACGAGGAACTGCTCATCTCCGCGGGCAAAAAGCAACATGTAGTGCCGTATGCCAAAGTCGCCAGCGCGAGATTGGCCATTATTTTTTAATGTCTTGAAAGGGGGACCGGAATTTCATGAGTATGGATTTTATCGAAGCTATGAATGAACTGGAAAGGGAGAAAGGCATCAGTAAGGATGTGCTGTTTGAAGCCATCGAAGCTGCGCTGATCTCCAGCTATAAACGCAACTTCAATGCGGCGCAGAACGTGCGTGTGGACATGAACCGCAACACAGGCGTAATCAAAGTATTCGCCCGTAAGCTGGTTGTCGAGGAGGTTCTGGATACCCGGACCGAAATTTCCCTGCCGGCAGCCAGAGAGATCAACCCTCATTTCCAGCTGGAAGATGTTGCCGAGCTTGAAGTAACACCGCGCGATTTCGGCCGGATTGCGGCGCAAACCGCCAAGCAGGTCGTAACCCAGCGTATTCGTGAAGCAGAGCGGGGCCTTATCTATAACGCTTTTATTGACAAGGAAGATGATATTGTTACCGGCCTTGTACAGCGTCAG
>NZ_LN831198.1:3134073-3135870 GCF_001368795.1 Paenibacillus ihuae | reverse complement strand
GAAGATGATATGTTACCGGCCTTGTACAGCGTCAGGATATGCGGAACATTTATGTCGATCTTGGCAAAATCGAAGCGGTTCTGCCGCTGAGCGAGCTGATGCCGGGTGAGAAGTTCAAGCAGAGCGAGCGGATCAAGGCATATATCACCAAAGTGGAGAATACGACCAAAGGGCCGCAAATTATGCTGTCCCGCAGTCATCCGGGTCTGCTGAAGCGTCTGTTCGAGCTGGAGGTTCCTGAGATTTTTGACGGCGTTGTTGAGATTCGTTCTGTGGCCCGTGAAGCAGGCTTCCGTTCGAAGATTGCTGTATTCTCGCGTAATGAAGAGGTGGATCCGGTCGGCTCCTGCGTTGGCCCAAGAGGGACACGCGTGCAGACCATCGTTACAGAGCTTCGCGGCGAGAAGATTGATATTGTGCGTTATTCTGATGCGGTGCAGGAATATGTGGCTAATGCACTCAGCCCGTCCAAAGTGCTTGAGGTTCAAGTCTTTGAAGCTGAGAAAATGGCCCGTGTCATCGTTCCTGACTATCAATTATCGCTGGCAATCGGCATCAAGGGGCAAAATGCCCGCCTTGCGGCCAAACTGACCGGCTGAAAATTGATATCAAGAGCGAAACTCAAGCGGAGCAGGAATACGGCAGACCAAAGACAATTAGCGATGAAATGCATCAGGATTCCGTCTCCATTGATTAATTAAGCTGCTGACTGACGGGAGGCGATTAGGATGAAGCAAAAAAAGGTACCGCTGCGCAAATGTGTGGCCAGCCAGGAGATGATGCCCAAAAAAGAGCTGATTCGCGTGGTTCGCACACCTGAGGGCGAAGTGCTGATCGATCTGACAGGCAAGAAGTCAGGCCGGGGTGCTTACATCTGCGGTAAACTGGAATGCTTTAAACTGGCACAAAAGAACAAAGCGCTTGACCGTGCGTTAAAATGTCAAGTGAGTCCTGAAATCTATGCTCAGCTAGCCAGGGATTTTGCATCCGTGGAAGAAGAGTTTTTAGCAGCAAAGGATAGTGAGGACAATGAGTAAGACACTTTCTTATTTAGGGCTTGCCATGAGAGCAGGCAAGATTGTCACCGGCGACGAGGCTGTACTCAAGGCAGTGCGGTCATCGGAGGCGAAGCTGGTCGTCCTTGCAGGTGACGCTTCAGATAATACCCAAAAAAAGTTCCGTGATAAATGCGGGACCTACGATATTCCACTAGTAATCGCATTTCACCGGGATGAACTCGGTGCAAGTATTGGTAAAGACCAGCGCGTAGTGCTGGCCGTTACGGATAAAGGATTCGCGGAAATGATCTCCAGAACGCTTGGAGATACTGTCGGAGGTGGAGTTATTGACTAAAGAAGACAATAAGGATAAACTGCGCGTGTATGAATACGCGAAATCTCTGAACATGAGCAGTAAAGAAATCATTACAATTCTGAAGCGTTTGAATGTTCCTGTGAATAATCATATGAGTGTGATGGAGAATAGCTCGGTAACAAAAGTGGAGCAATTCTTTAAGGATATCAAATCAAACGCTGCAGCCAAGCGTGACACCGGCACCAGCAGCCGTCCGGTAACTACCGGAACGGTAACAGCCGAACCGCAGAGTGCTCAGAATGCCAACAAAAATCAACCGGAAAAGCAGGTAGGTATGAACAGTAACCAAAACAACAACCAATCGACGACGTCCCCAAGGCCCCAAAGCGGACAAGATTCCCGCAGAACTACATCAGGCTCCACCCAGAACTCCCGCCCTCAGGGCAGCTCCACCGGCGGCAACCGTCCGCAAGGCAGTTCCAC
>NZ_LN831198.1:3128770-3133693 GCF_001368795.1 Paenibacillus ihuae | reverse complement strand
CAGCTCCACCGGCGGCAACCGTCCGCAAGGTCAAGGCAGTGCACCACGTACTGGTGACCGTCCGCAAGGCTCAAGCGCTCCGCGTACAGACAGCCGTCCGCAAGGTCAAGGCGGCGGCGGAGACTTCTCCCGTGGCGGCGACAGAGGTCCGAAGAAGAACACTACAGGCGGCAGACCGAACAACAATAGCGGTCAAAAACGCTTTGATGACGGCAAGGGCGGCAATTTCCGCGGCCGTGGCGGCAAGAACAACCGCGGCGGCAGAAACCAGCCAATGGTGCACCGTGAGAAGATCGACAACACACCGAAGAAGATCATTGTCCGCGGCAGTATGACTGTTGGCGAAACAGCCAAACTGCTCCATAAGGATGCTTCTGAAGTTATTAAGAAACTGATCCTGATGGGCGTTATGGCGACCATTAACCAGGAGCTGGACATTGATACTATCCTGCTGCTATCCGGTGAATTCGGCGTAGAAGTAGAAGTGAAGATTCCTGTGGATGAAGACAGCTTCGAAACTGTGGAAGAGAATGACTCGGATGAGGAACTGATGACTCGTCCACCGGTTGTAACCATCATGGGTCACGTTGACCATGGTAAAACAACATTGCTCGATGCGATTCGTTCGACGAATGTAACCGGCGGCGAAGCCGGCGGGATCACTCAGCATATTGGTGCTTATCAAGTCGAAATCAACCATAAGAAAATTACGTTCCTGGATACACCAGGTCACGAAGCGTTTACCGCAATGCGTGCCCGTGGTGCCCAAGTTACAGATATGACGATTATCGTCGTAGCTGCCGATGACGGTGTTATGCCGCAGACGGTGGAAGCGATCAACCATGCGAAGGCTGCTGGACTTCCGATCATTGTTGCAGTTAACAAAATCGATAAGCCGGGTGCAGACCCTGACAAGGTTAAGCAAGAACTTACAAGCTATGAGCTGGTTCCGGAAGAGTGGGGCGGAGATACCATCTTCGTTAACCTGTCCGCCAAACAGCGCATCAACCTTGAAGAACTGCTGGAAATGATCCTGCTTGTTGCAGAAGTTAATGAGTACAAAGCGAACCCTGACAAGCGGGCACGCGGTACCGTAATCGAAGCCGAGCTTGATAAGAACCGTGGACCGGTTGCCCGTATTCTGGTGCAGAACGGTACCCTGAAAGTCGGAGATGCTTTTGTTGCAGGTAACTGCTTCGGACGCGTACGCGCCATGGTCAATGACAAGGGACGCAAAATCAAGGAAGCCGGACCTTCCACACCAGTGGAAATTACCGGTTTGACCGAAGTGCCGCAGGCGGGCGATCCGTTCATGGCGTTCGAAGATGAGCGTAAAGCCCGTGCAATTGCTGACAGACGTTCGACGTCGCAGCGTCAATCCGAGCTGAATACAAATACCCGTGTAACATTGGACGACTTGTTCAAGCACATCAAAGACGGCGAGATCAAAGATCTGAACGTTATCATCAAAGGTGACGTGCAGGGTTCGGTCGAAGCGCTTAAAGGCTCTTTGGCCAAGATCGAAGTCGAAGGCGTACGCGTGAAGATTATTCACAGCGGTGCCGGTGCGATTACGGAATCCGATATTACACTCGCGGCAGCATCAAATGCGATCGTAATCGGCTTTAACGTTCGTCCGGACGCCCAGACTAAAGCCGCTGCAGAACAAGAAAAAGTAGATGTGCGTCTGCACAACATCATTTATAACGTCATTGAAGAGATTGAAAGTGCCATGAAGGGCATGCTAGATCCAATCTTCAAAGAAAACGTTATTGGGCATGCCGAAGTGCGTAACGTCTTCAAAATCAGCAAAGTGGGTAGCGTTGCAGGCTGTATGGTTACAGACGGCAAAATCACCCGCAATGCCGAAATGCGCCTGATCCGCGGCGGAATCGTAGTGTTCGAAGGTAAGATCGACACCTTGAAGCGCTTTAAGGACGATGCCAAAGAAGTGGCGCAGGGTTATGAATGCGGCATAACTTTGGAACGCTATAATGACGTCCTAGAGGGCGACATCATCGAAGCGTTCATCATGGAAAAGGTTGAGCGCTAAGCAAAGAGGTGAATACAGATGTCTAAAATCAGAGCCGGACGGGTTGGCGAGCAGATTAAGAAAGAGCTGAGCCAGCTTATCCAAAGCGGACTGAAAGACCCGCGCATTGGTTTCGTTACCGTAACCGGGGTAGACGTGACGAACGATCTATCTCAGGCCAAAGTATACCTGAGCGTGTTCGGGGATGCGGAGCAGCAGTCAGGCTCACTCAAAGCGATTGAGAAAGCTAACGGCTTTCTCCGCTCTGAGCTTGGCAAGGCAATCCGCCTGCGTCATACGCCTGAGCTGATCTTCAAAATTGATGAATCCGTTGCATACGGAAGTCATATTGAGAAGCTGCTCGGCGAGATCAAGCACGAAGAAAGCTAGGAAACATAAAGGAGACGGCGAATGCAGAGCTATGAACAAAGTCTCCAGCAGACCCGTAAGTTTCTGCTGGAACACGACGATTATCTTGTAGTGTCGCATGTTCAGCCGGACGGAGATGCAGTCAGCTCCACCCTCGCGGTGGGCTGGCTTCTCTCATGTCTGGGCAAAAAATATACTATGCTGAATGAAGGTCCGATTCCGCAGCGGATGGAATACTTATGGCATGCCGGTGAAATTGTCAATTTGGCAGAAGGTGAGCTTCAGCGCCAATACAGCAATGTGATTTGCGTCGATTGTGCTGATTTTCAGCGTGTGGGGCTGACCCAGCGCTATTTTGCCAGTGATGCGCTCATCGTGAATATTGACCATCATCCTACCAATAACGGTTTTGGTTTCGTGACGCTCATTAAGCCGGATGCTGCTGCGACTGCGGAAATTTTGTTCGACCTGCTGAAGACGTTTCAGGTGGAATGGAACCTCGATATTGCCACGGCGCTATATACGGGACTGCTGACAGATACCGGCGGATTCCGATATACCAATACCTCACCTAAAGTGATGGCGGCGGTTTCTGAACTGCTGGCTATGGGCGTAAACGGTCCGGAACTGGCGGAGAACCTGCTGGAGGAAATGACGCTGCCTCAGGTGAAAGTGCTGAACCGTGCATTGAATACATTACAGCTGTCGCCCGAAGGTGATATTGCCTGGGTGCATGTAACGCCGCAGGATATGCTTGACTGTGGTGCAGCCAATGAGGATTTGGAAGGCATCGTGAATTATCCCCGTAATATCCGCGGGGTTGAGGTTGGTATTCTGTTCAAAGTGATCAATGAGCATGCTGTGAAAGTAAGCTTACGCTCAGCCGGCAAAGTTGATGTTGCGGCGCTTGCGCAAGTATTCGGTGGCGGGGGTCATACCCGTGCTGCTGGTGCCCGTCTTGACGCAACACTGGAACAGGCTATTCCGCTGGTGCTTGAGGAGGTCAGACGTCATTTATGAGTGAACTCACAGGTGTTTTGGCGGTCTATAAGCCTGCAGGATACACTTCACATGACGTTGTAGCCAAGGCCCGGAGGATTCTCGGAATGAAACGGATTGGTCATACAGGTACACTTGATCCTCAAGTGACCGGAGTGCTTCCTCTTTGCCTCGGACGGGCTACCCGGGTGGTGGAATATATCCAGGAGCTGCCCAAGGAATATGTTGCGACCCTCAGACTTGGCTTATCCAGTGATACAGAAGATATGACCGGTACGATTACGGAGACGGTGGATGAAGTTCATGTTACCGAAGCTGAAGTACTTGAGGTGCTTAACTCGTTCAAAGGAGTGATCTCCCAGGTTCCTCCGATGTATTCGGCGGTCAAGGTTGACGGTAAGCGTCTTTATGAGCTGGCCAGAGAAGGCAAAACTGTCGAACGAAAAAGCCGCGAAGTGGAGATCTATGAAATTGAAATGACGGATATGGTCTGGAACGGCAATTATCCTGATATTACTTTCCGTGTATTGTGTTCGAAGGGCACCTATATCCGTACACTATGTGTGGATATTGGCCGTGCGCTTGGACTTCCCGGTGTAATGGTCGAGCTTACGCGTACGATGTCTGCCGGGATTTCTGCCAGCCATTGTCTGACACTCGAGCAGATAGCCGAACATAAGGAAGCTGGCACACTTGAGCAGCATATGATTGCGGCAGACGAGGCCATTTCCCATTTGCCGCGGCACTCCGTGATCGACGAGAAGAAGAAGGCTGCCATGCAGGGACAACGTCTTTCGATCCGGTATGTGGCACCCGAAGTGAAGCAGAGCGGGGACTTCCGGCTCTATGATCTTCAGGGAGAATTCCTGGGTATTTACAAGCTGGAAGATACGGGTGCGATTGCACCTGTTAAAGTCTTCGCGCAAGGTTAATTTATTTATTTCATTTGTGAATTGTAGGTGAGAAACAGCGTGAGAACCGTAACCTTAAGCTATCCAATGCCGCCGGAGACAGCAGCCGAATGGGCACAGCCGCAAGTAGCTGCACTGGGCCAGTTTGACGGACTGCACCGCGGACATGCCAGCGTCATTACATCCGCTGTAGCTCTGGCCCGGAGACAAGGTGTACCGGCTGCAGTGATGACCTTTCATCCTCATCCCAAGGATGTTATGGGTAAAGGCGACTATGATGGATATTTGACCCCGCCGAAGGATAAGCAGGAGCTTCTGTCCGGTATGGGTGTCGATATTTTGTATATAATTGATTTTAATGAGCAGCTTTCCCGGGTCAGCCCGCAGGATTTTGTCTCCATTATGCTGCTGCCGCTGCAGATTATAACTGCAGTAGTCGGGTTTGATTTCCGCTTCGGTTACCTGGGTGAAGGCGATGCGGACATGCTCCATGAGCTGGGGCTTGGGGCAATGAGTGTGGAGACGGTTCCTCCGTTCCTGCTTGATGAGGAGAAGGTAAGCAGCTCCGGAATCCGTAAGAGCTTACAAAGCGGTGATCTGGCCCTTGCGAAT
>NZ_LN831198.1:3126527-3128558 GCF_001368795.1 Paenibacillus ihuae | reverse complement strand
GGAATCGTCGGACATGGTGAGAAGCGCGGGCGCACCATCGGGTTCCCCACCGCCAATCTTCAGCTGGAGGACCGGTATGTCATTCCGGCCAAGGGAGTCTATGCGGTTAAGGTCTTCTTTAAGGAAGAAGTGTTGTACGGGGTAATGAACGTTGGGGTCAAGCCCACATTCCATGACGGGATGGTGGCACCGAGTTTTGAAGTGCACCTGTTCGATTTTGCCACAGATATCTATGGACAGGAGCTCAAAGTAGAGCTTGTGGGTTTTATCCGTCCTGAACGGAAATTCGAGTCCATTGATGCCCTGATCTCGCAAATTTCTAAGGATGCCGAGACAGCCAAAGCGCTGCTGGGATATCCTTCATAATCTTCTTTGGACATGCGTTTACTTTTGTCTTCGAAGATGCTATACTGATTAACGTTGCTGGAATGACAGCATCATAACCTTAGCTTGGTTGCACGTTCTCACCGACGGCGACGAGGCTACTGGCGATTATAATGAAGGAGGTGAACAGGATGGCATTGACTCAAGAACGTAAACACCAATTGATCGACGAGCACAAAACTCATGAATCCGATACCGGATCCCCTGAGGTGCAAGTTGCTATCCTTACGGAGAACATCGTTAATTTGACTGACCACTTGCGTACGCACAAGAAGGATCATCATTCCCGTCGCGGACTGTTGAAGATGGTTGGACAACGTCGTAAACTGCTGGCGTATTTGAAGAACAAAGACATCAGACGTTACAGCGCCCTGATCGAGAAACTGGGATTGCGTCGTTAATTTCCCATAAGAGTAACCTTAAAGCAGCCTGGTTGTATACCGTATGTCCTTCTTACGATCGACAGCGGGACAGCCGGGTTGCTTTTTGAAAATTTAGGGAAAACTTTTACAGTGGCAAGTGGATATGATTCGCACAAACGGCTATTTCACCTCTCTTTAGAGGACAAGCCGTTTTTGCTTGTAGAACATACAGAACCGGTGCGTGATCTGATAACCTCGGAGAGGCTTACGGTTCATGAAGAGCTACGCTACAGCCTGCGGTTCGATAGCGGGCTTACTACTATTCAAGGAGGGGTTTTATGGAACAACGTGTAGAAATGCAGCTTGGCGGAAGACGCCTGGTGCTGGAGACCGGCCGCCTTGCCAAACAGGCAAATGCCGCCGTTATGGTACGCTACGGAGATACTGCAGTATTGTGTACGGTTACAGCTTCCAGTGAGCCTAAAGATCTTGATTTTTTCCCGCTTACGGTTAACTATGAAGAAAGATTATATGCAGTAGGTAAAATCCCGGGCGGATTCATCAAACGGGAAGGCAGACCGAGTGAGAAAGCCATTCTGTCCAGCCGCCTGACAGACCGTCCGATTCGTCCGTTGTTTCCGGAAGGATTCCGTAATGACGTTCAAGTACTGAACATGGTCATGAGTGTGGATCAGGATTGTGCCCCGGACATCGCAGCAATGATTGGTACTTCCGCTGCCCTGAGCATCTCCGATGTGCCGTTTGACGGACCGATCGGCGGAGTAGCGGTTGGACGGGTCAACGGTGAATTCGTCATTAATCCGGACGTTGCCCAGCAGGAAGCCAGCGACATTTATGTCGTGGTTGCCGGAACGAAAGATGCCATCATGATGGTTGAAGCGGAAGCAAACGAAGTGCCGGAAGACGTGATGCTGGAAGCAATCATGTTCGGGCACGAAGAAATCCGCAAGATCGTAGCAGTAATTGAAGAACTGGTAGCAGTTGCCGGTAAAGAAAAAATGGCTGTAAAGCTGCACGCGGTAAATGCTGACGTGAACACAGAGGTTCGTGCTTTTGCGCAGAGCCGTCTGGTAGAAGCTGTCAAGATTGCCGAGAAGCATGCACGCCAGGATGCTATCGATCTGATCAACAGCGAAACGGTGGAGTATTTCGTTGAGAAATACATAGAGACACCAGAGCTTCTGAAAGACGTTAAGGAAGTACTGCATGACATCGTCAAGGATGAAGTGCGCCGCCTGATTACGCATGACAAAGTGCGTCCGGA
>NZ_LN831198.1:3117101-3126501 GCF_001368795.1 Paenibacillus ihuae | reverse complement strand
CGTAAGCTGGATGAAATCCGTCCGATCGAATGTGATACGGCACTGTTGCCGCGTACACACGGTTCCGGACTCTTTACCCGCGGACAAACACAAATTCTCAGCGTATGTACGCTTGGTGCGCTTGGTGATGTGCAGATTCTGGACGGTATCGATCCACTGAAACCAAACGCTTCATGCATCATTACAACTTTCCGCCGTTCAGCGTAGGGGAAGCCCGCCCGCTGAGAGCACCGGGACGCCGCGAAATCGGCCACGGGGCACTGGGTGAACGCGCCCTTTCCAAAGTTATTCCTAGTGAAACTGAATTCCCGTACACGATCCGTCTGGTATCGGAAGCGATTGAATCCAATGGTTCGACTTCCCAGGCAAGTATCTGCGCCAGTATTCTGGCCATGATGGATGCAGGGGTACCTATCAAGGCTCCTGTAGCCGGCGTAGCTATGGGTCTGATCAAAGACGGAGAACATGTCTCCATTCTGACAGACATCCAGGGTATGGAAGATCATCTGGGTGATATGGACTTTAAGGTAGCAGGTACTGCAGAAGGTGTAACCGCAATTCAGATGGATATCAAGATTGCCGGGATTGACCGCAAGATTCTGAAGGAAGCGTTGGAGCAAGCCAGAGAAGGACGTTTGTTCATCCTCGGCAAAATGATGGATGCTATCTCTGAGCCAAGACCTAGCCTGTCCCAATACGCGCCTAAGATCATTATCATCAACATCAATCCGGACAAAATCCGTGATGTTATTGGTGCCGGCGGTAAGATCATCAACAAGATCATCGAAGAAACCGGCGTAAAGATCGACATCGAGCAGGATGGACGCGTATTTATCGGCTCTTCTGACGAAGCTATGATCCAAAAAGCCCGCGGCATCATCGAAGGCATCGTGAAGGAAGTCCAAGTTGGTGAAATCTATGTAGGTACGGTTCGCCGCATCGAGAAGTTCGGTGCTTTTGTTGAACTGATTCCCGGCAAAGACGGGCTGGTGCACATCTCCCAGCTGTCCACAGAGCGCGTAGCGAAAGTAGAAGATGTTGTGGCTATCGGCGATACGATTACTGTAAAAGTAACCGAAATTGACCAGCAGGGCCGCGTCAACTTGTCGCGCAAAGCGGTATTGACTTCAGAAGCCGGAGCGAAAGCGTAAGTTACGCTTTTCTCTTTGCAGCAGGCTTTACGGATATTTTTAAGAAGAGACAGAAGCAATTGCGTCTGGCTCTTTTTTTTAAATAGGTTATCTTCTCAGATTATTTGCAGAAACGGATTTCTTCCCGGTCAGGGCGGTAATTCCGTTTCTTTTTGACGTGCTTGAACCGGGTACGAAGCATATTTTGCTCCTGTCACTCATAGTCTGGGACAAAGAGTCCTGTACGATCTGTGCGCGGGGAGGAAAAACGTCATGAAGACGGACAAGGCAGCGCTTGTGCTGGCCTGTATTGCTGTTGTAATCGGTATTGGCAGCACATACAGACCCGTGAAGGAAATGCTGGCCCAGCTTAAGCCAGAGGATGGACTGGCCGTATTGGCTAATCATCCCAAGGAACAAAAGGAGGAGCTGCGTTTACTGGTTCAGAGCGAGGCAGCCAAGCTGAATGCAGCCCCTGTAGATGCTACTGTAGACCGTATTTGGAAGGCCATTCCGGGCTATAACGGGCTCGAGGTAGATGTAGAAGCAACGTATCGAAATGCACTGCTGAAAGGTCCTGGTGACGGCCTTAAGCTGGTTTACCGCCAAATCCGGCCTAAGGTCTCCTTAAATGATCTCGGGGCGCACCCGATCTACCGGGGCAATCCAGCCAAACCCATGGTCTCGCTGATGATCAACGTGGCCTGGGGCAATCAGTATATTGAACCGATGCTGGACATTCTGGATGAGGAAAAGGTGAAGGTGACCTTTTTTCTCGATGGCAGCTGGCTCAGTAAAAATAAAGAACTGGCTTCAGAGATGCAGAAGCGTGGTCATGAGATGGAGAATCATGCTTACACTCATCCGAATATGAGTACATTAAGCCGGGCTCGGGCGACTGCGGAAATCCAGAAGACTCAAATCCTCCTCAAGGAGAGCCTGGGAGTGACGAATCAGTGGTTCGCTCCCCCTTCAGGCGATTTTGATCAGGAAACGGTGGACATAGCTGCATCCTTGGGGCTGAAAACAGTGCTGTGGACGCTGGATACAGTCGATTGGCGGAATCCTTCCCCGGAATCTGTAATTGCTAAGATAAGTGACAAGACAGAGCCGGGAACGCTGATACTGATGCATCCGACGGCATCTTCCTCCAAGGCACTGAAGGGCATGATACGGGCGATCAGAGCAAAGGGCCTGCAGCTTGGAACAGTCAGCCAGACGTTGTCAGCAGAGCGGCTGATGCCCTCCGAAGTTGAGTGAGTCGTTAATTTCTGGTAGGATTAGAGTCGCGCTTAATAAATCTACAGGACAGAAACAAGGCTGTGCCAGGAGGACTTAGAATTGGAAAAAATCGTATTATCAAACGGCCTGCGAGTGGTGACAGAGAAAATCCCCACCGGCCGATCCGTTTCCTTTGGAATCTGGGTCAAAACGGGCTCCCGCAATGAGAACCCCTTGAATAACGGGATTTCTCATTTTATTGAACATATGCTGTTTAAGGGCACTGACCGCTTCAGCGCCAAGGATATTGCCGAGCAGTTTGATGCGATTGGCGGCAACGTCAATGCATTCACCTCGAAGGAATATACATGCTATTACGCAAAAGTGCTCGATGAGCATCTCCCGATTGCAGTGGATGTGCTCTCCGATATGTTCTTCCGTTCACGCATGGACGCCGAAGAATTGGCGAAGGAGAAGAATGTTATCCTCGAGGAGATCTCCATGTGCGAGGATACTCCGGATGATCTGGTCCATGACCTGATGTGCGCAGCCGCTTACGGGGAACACCCGCTGGCATATTCGATTCTTGGCCTTAAGGAACGCCTGCTGGCAATGACGCCGGATGATCTGCGCGCCTATATGAAGGCTCAGTATACAATTGAAAATACAGTGATCAGCGTAGCGGGCAACATCGATGATAACCTTACGGGACTATTGGAGCGCCATTTTGGTTCCTTTGACAATCACGGCGAAGCTGCTGCGCTGACAGCACCTGAATTCCATGGCGAGCTGCTGTTCCACCGCAAAAAAACGGAGCAGAACCACATCTGCATTTCCCTGCCGGGTGTTCAGAGCGGCGGACCGCTGCAATATCCGATGGTGCTCTTAAACAACGCTATTGGCGGTGGCATGAGCTCACGCCTGTTCCAGGAGATCCGGGAGAAGCGCGGACTGGCCTACTCCGTGTATTCTTATCATAGCTCCCAGGCGGACAGCGGCCTGTTCACCGTGTATGCGGGGACAGCGCCGAAGCAGACCAAAGAGGTTACGGAGCTGATCAAGGAAATGCTGCATGAGCTTGCTGTGAAGGGCATCAGCGAAGATGAGTTGAGAAAAGGCAAGGAGCAGCTCAAAGGCAGTCTGATCCTAAGCCTGGAGAGCACCAGCAGCCGGATGAACCGGATCGGCAAAAACGAGCTAATGCTGGGAAGACATGATACACTGGATGACATGATCAACAAAATCGGACATGTAACAATGGATGATGTGAACCAGCTGCTGGATCAAATGTTTGCTGAACCTCTCGCACTGGCGATGGTCGGCTCCACAGATAAAGCGATTGCCAATGTTAGGAGAGATGATCTTGTCTTATTACGTTCAAATTAACAAGCTTCCGGGAAATGAGGATGTGCTGCTGCCGCGCAAAATGTCGGAACAGGCATCCGGGTATGATCTGTATGCCTCTGTAACCGAGCAGGTGGTGCTTGCTCCGGGTGAGCGTGCACTGATCCCTACGGGAATCGCGCTGGCGATGCCGGACGGGCTGGAGGCACAAATCCGCCCGCGCAGCGGCCTGGCCTTTAAGCATGGCATCACCTGCCTGAACACACCGGGCACCATTGATGCTGATTACCGGGGTGAAATCAAGGTGCTGCTGATTAACCTGGGTCAGGAGCCTTTTGCGATTGCCCGCAATGAGCGGATTGCCCAGATGGTCTTCCAGGCTGTTCCGGCTGTGACACTGGTCGAAGTTGAAGAGCTGTCTGAAACCGAACGCGGTGCGGGCGGCTTTGGTCATACAGGGAAGTAAAGTGATGCAGTTCTAAATTTTTATACTAAAAGCTTGCGGATAATCCGCCCCTTGCCGGGCGCAATCCGCAAGCTTTTTTTATTAATCTTCTAATCTGTATGGTTGGCAGCTTGTACGACCTCGCGGAGCTTCGCCAGCTGGGCGTCCCGCCGCTCTATAATATCATCGACAGTCGTATAAGCCTCAATATCTGGATGCAAGGAATCCTCTGGATCACGGTCCGGGGCAGAGCGGGTGAATTTCTTAAATGATACCTGAAACCGGATACCCGAGGCAGGAAGCTGAAAGCCAAGGACGTCACCATATGAGGAGGGCTGGTTACCCGTTGCTTCGCCGATGATTTTGCCAAGCCCGTTATCTTGAACAATAACTGCAAACATATTGGCCGAACTAAAGGTTCGCGGGGAAGTCAACAGATATAACTTGCCTTTGTAAGGTCGCAGGGTCTTCAGGATATTCTGAGTTAACTGCCTGCCGCTTTCGACATAGCCGCTGCTTTGTTCAGCACCGTAAACTTCCTTAACCTGAGGAGAATAACGAAGCAAAGCGCCATAATTGTAATAGGATTTAATATCTAGATAGGACAGGAACTCATCAATTACGGAAGATGCACCGCCACCATTATTTCTCAAATCCACTGCGATATGCTTGATGTCCCGTGCCTTGACGTCTTCAAAAAATTGTTTGACGGTAATTTGATATTGTCTGTTATTCTCGCAGGTGTTCAGCTGAAAGATGCCAAGCGAAAGGTCATCCTCGAATAGGTATGAGAAAGGAGGATCCGCCTTAGGGTAGGGAGAGTATTCATTAGAGAGTTGCTTTCCCGTAACAGGCATTGTTGCAGAGATGCTTTCGGTACCTCTTTGTACAGTAACCTCAACCTGATCCTCCACAATCAGCCCCAGATGACGCAGAATAAACGCTGCCCGCAGCAGCGACGTACCCTGCACCCGGACCCATTGGTCATTTTCAGCCGGAACTACTTTCGCCAGCTCCTGTTCCAGCTCTTCGATACTAACTCCGCCAACCGCAGTTACGATATCTCCAATGTGCAGATCACCCCGGTCCTCTGTAACTACAAGCCCGTCTCGGATCCAATGCAGTGGAAGGTCTAGCATTTCTTGCTCCTGCTTGTCCCAGTAAATGTTCGTATGTTCGTCATGTACCAGTGAGACTATTGCATCAACAATGAAATAGAAATCCGCCTCCCTTTGCGGGGTTTGGATTTGGCTGTACGCCTCTGTAATCACCTGCTTCTGCCCGCTGCTCCAGCCGTTCATGAGTGCGGGATGAATGGAGGAGATCGTGTTCACCAAAAAATCCAGGTCCTTTTGCATCTGATCTGTACTAAGGACAGCTCCCGGAGAAACCGAAGGCTGAGCGGGCAGAGGAGATTGAGTTGATTGAGTCTGCAGACTCTTTCCTTCTTCACCGCCATAGAAGCCGACAGATTTAAGATAGAGCGCGGCAGCGGCCAATACAATAATCATTGACAGCAGCAGCGCTGGCTGTGTCCATTTCGCTTTCACAATATACCGCATCCTTTCCATTTTTAGTTAACTATAGAATGATTCTGGATTAATTTCTGTGATTTGTTTCGATCGTCCAGGAATTATTCTCCGCTCATCACCCATCCGCCGGACCCCGCATAATATGCTCTATAGTCGATAGTGTATGTGGAAAGGAGCGTCATCCCTATGCTTACTGGCATCAGGATCGTGTTCCTGGGCGGGGACGCGAGACAGCTTGAAGTGATTCGAAAATGCGTGGAAATGGATGCGACGGTAAGCGCCGCCGGGTTCGAAAAATGGGAAGCCCCTAGCCCGGGGGTGAACCTGGCACAGCTGTCGCCGGAGCTGCTCGGCAGTGCGGATGTACTGGTGCTGCCTACAGTAGGATGTGACGAGGAAGGGAATATCAACGCGCTGTTCTCCACCGGACGCCTGCAGCTGCTGGATGAGCATGCTGCAGCACTCCCGAAGGGCTCAACCGTATATACCGGTATGGCTAAAAGTTATTTGCGCAGCCTGTGCGCTAAGCATTCCTTGAAGCTAGTAGAGCTGCTGAACAGGGACGATGTAGCGATCTATAACTCCATTCCGACAGCGGAAGGCGCACTAGTCATGGCGATTCAGAATACCGATTTTACGATCCACGGTTCCGTCTCGATGGTTCTGGGCATGGGCCGGACCGGATTTACGATGGCTAGGGCATTGCAGGGATTAGGCTCTACTGTAAAAGTGGGAGTCCGGAAGCAGGATCACTATGCCCGTGCAGAAGAGATGGGCTGGAAGCCCTTTATGACCAGTGAGCTGCTGCAGCAGGTGACGGATACCGACCTGATCTTTAATACCATACCGAGCATGATTATAACGGCGCAGGTGCTCTCCAGGATACCTAAGCATTGCGTCATTATCGATTTGGCCTCAGCTCCAGGCGGCTGTGATTTCCGGTATGCGGAGAAGCGGGGAATCAAGGCTATGCTTGCACCTGGATTGCCAGGGATCGTAGCCCCGAAAAGTGCCGGGATGATTATGGGAAGTGCGCTGGTACAGTCGATCTCGGAGGAGACTTTAAACAAGGGGGACCAATAAATGGATTGGCATGGAAAAACAGTAGGTTATGCCATCACCGGCTCACACTGCACGTTTGCTGAGGTGATGCCGCAAATTCAGCGGTTTATGGACGGAGGAGCAAATGTGGTGCCTATTGTTTCGGCATCTGTGCTGAACACGGACACACGCTTCGGTACATCGGAAAATTGGCTAAAACAGTTGAAAGATATAACGGGGAATGATATCATTTCTACAATTGTTGAAGCGGAACCGCTGGGTCCATCCAAGCTGCTCGATGTGCTCACCATAGCTCCTTGCACTGGGAATACAACGAGCAAACTGGCTAACGCGATGACTGACAGCCCTGTACTGATGGCAGCCAAATCGCAGATGCGCAATGGCCGTCCGCTCGTGCTGGCGATCTCCACCAATGACGGTCTGGGCCTGAACGCAGCGAATATTGCGAAGCTTCTGGTAGCCAAACATATTTATTTTGTACCGTTCGGCCAGGATAACCCCGAAGGCAAGCCTAATTCGCTTGTAGCGCGCATGGAACTCATTCCCGAGGCCTGCTACGCGGCCCTGCAGGGCAAACAGCTGCAGCCGATGATTATCGAACGGTTTCATTCAGCATAGCATGAAAGTCTGCCTGGGCAGACCTGATCATAGGCTTCAAATCTGCCGTCCTCATTCTGAGGGCGGTTCAACACTTTTTTCAGCAATCCCGGAACCGGAATTGTAACTTGAGAGGAGCGTCATCCCTATGCTGACTGGCATCAGGACCGTGTTCCTGGGCGGGGACGCAAGACAGCTTGAAATGATCCGAAAATGTGTAGAAATGGATGCTGTAGTCTATGCCGCCGGGTTTGAAGAATGGGAATTCCCTATCCCAGGTGTGAGGCTGGAGCCGCTCTCATCGGAATTGCTGGGCTGCGCGGATGTACTCGTGCTGCCCGCATCAGGCTGTGATGAAGAGGGGAATCTGACCGCGGCGTTTTCTTCCGGCCCCATGCGGCTGCTGGACGAACACTTTACAGCGCTGCCAACAGGCTGTACGGTGTATACTGGTATAGCCAAAAACTATTTGCGCAGCCTGTGCGCCAGCTATTCGCTGAGATTGGTTGAATTGCTGAGCCGGGATGATGTGGCTATCTACAATTCTATTCCGACCGCAGAAGGTGCACTGGTTGTGGCCATACAGCATACCGATTTTACCATTCATGGTTCATGCTCGGTGGTGCTTGGCATGGGAAGAATCGGGTTTACGATGGCCAGAACGCTGCAAGGCCTGGGAGCCCGTGTCAAGGTGGGAGTGAGGAAGCCGGAGCATTACGCGCGTGCAGAGGAGATGGGCTGGAAGCCCTTTAGGACTGATACACTGCCGGAGCATGTGACAGAATCCGACCTTATCTTTAATACTATACCAAGCATGATCCTTACAGCCGAGGTGCTATCGAGAATTCCCAAGCATTGTGTCATTATTGATTTGGCCTCCGCCCCCGGGGGATGTGATTTCCGGTATGCAGAGCAGCATGGGATCAAAGCGATCCCTGCACTGGGACTTCCGGGGATTGTGGCTCCAAGAACAGCGGGAATGATTATGGGGAGTGCACTGGTACAGTCAATATCGGACGAGGCTTTGCACAACCGGCTGTAAATTGTAAGGATAGCAGTTTATTCTGAGTTTCAAAGTATAGACCTGGCGTAACAAGAGCCGTTTCTTTGGATTTTAGACAGTTCTTCTGCGCATCATCAGTGTGCTTGCTTAGAGAAGTAATGGAGGAATTATATAATGGGTATTTTAGTGCAAAAATTCGGCGGGACCTCACTTTCCACTCCGATGGCCAGAGAGCATGTTATCCGCCATGTCAAACGGGAACTTGCCAGCGGATTCAGCCTTGTTGTTGTAGTGTCAGCCATGGGCCGCAAAGGCGAGCCCTATGCTACTGACACCTTGCTGGACTGGGCTGTGCAGAACGGCAATTCACTGCCGGACCGCGAGAAGGATCTTTTGATGTGCTGCGGAGAGATTATCTCTGCAACTACACTATGCGGATTGCTGGAGCAGGAAGGCATCCGTTCTACCGTGCTGACAGGGGCTCAGGCGGGCTTTTTGACTGACAGCAGCTACGGCAATGCAAGAATTCTGGATGTACGCACGGAACGGATTCTACGGGAACTGCGTGAGCATAAAGTAGTAATAGTAACCGGGTTTCAGGGTCAGACCGAAGCCGGGGATTTCACAACTCTTGGAAGAGGCGGCAGCGATACCTCAGCGACGGCCCTGGGAGCTGCACTTCGTGCGGATATGGTTGATATCTATACCGATGTGGATGGAATTCTCACTGCTGATCCGCGGATTGTGGAAGATGCGAAGCCGCTGACCTATGTCAGTTATACTGAAATCTGTAATATGGCTTACCAGGGGGCTAAGGTCATTCATCCGCGTGCAGTGGAGATTGCCATGCAGGCACAGATCCCGGTCCGTGTGCGTTCTACGTTCTCCGAAGCGGAGGGAACACTGGTCACCCATCCTGAAGGGTTCAGTGACGTTTCCCACGGCATTGTAGACCGCTTTGTGACGGGGATCGCATATGTAAGCAATATTACGCAAATTTCCGTGGAATGTCCTGATGGGAACGGCACGGGAGTGCAGCTGCAGATATTCAAGAGTATGGCCGACA
>NZ_LN831198.1:3114198-3117075 GCF_001368795.1 Paenibacillus ihuae | reverse complement strand
AGTGCAGCTGCAGATATTCAAGAGTATGGCCGACAGCGGCATCAGTGTGGATTTTATCAATGTAACACCGTCGGAAGCACTTTATACTGTGAATGACGACAAATCAGAGCAGGCGATCGCTGCGCTCCAGGAGCTGGGTCTCCGGCCAAAAAGCCTGTCCGGCTGCGCCAAAGTATCGGTCATCGGCGGCGGTATTAACGGTGTGCCCGGCATCATGGCCCGGATCGTTGAAGCACTGAGCTCGCAAAATATTCAGATTCTGCAGTCGGCAGATTCGAATACCACTATTTGGGTTCTTGTGAAGAAGGAAGATATGGTGCAGTCGCTGCGTGCACTGCATGCCAAATTTGAATTGCACCGCTGACAGGAGGAATTCAAAGTGGATTTCGGTAGATTAATCACTGCGATGGTAACGCCCTTTCACGGGGATGGAGAAATCAACTGGGAAGCAACTTCCCGGTTAGTGGATTATTTGATTGAAGAGCAGAAATCCGAAGCACTGGTGGTTTGCGGAACGACGGGGGAATCACCTACCTTAACCGACGAGGAGAAGCTGCAGCTATTCTCTTATGTTCTGAAAAAAGCGGACGGACGCTGTAAGATTATCGCCGGAACGGGCAGCAATAGCACCAGACATTCCATACATCTTACGAAGGAAGCGGAGAAACTCGGCGTAGACGGAGTGCTTCTTGTCGTTCCTTACTACAACAAACCGAATCAGGAGGGGCTGTATCAGCATTTCTCGGCAATTGCTGCGGATACTTCGCTGCCCTGTATTCTTTATAATGTTCCCAGCCGTACAACAGTTAGCATGAGCGCTGCAACAACGCTGCGTCTGGCAGAGATTCCGAATATCGTTGCCACGAAGGAATGTGTATCCGTGGATCAGATTACTATGATCGCAACGTCCTGTCCTGATGATTTTCATGTGTATTCCGGTGATGATTCTGCAGGTCTGGCTACACTTGCCGTCGGCGGGCATGGTATTATCAGCGTGGCAAGCCATGTGATCGGTGCGCAAATGTCAGAGATGATTAATGCTTTTCTCTCTGGCGATGTGCAGCGCGCAGGCGCGAAGCACCGTCAGCTGTTTCCGGTGTTCAAAGGGCTTTTTGAATGTCCTCAGCCGCTGCCTAACCCTGCTGCTGTGAAATACGCCCTCGGACTGCGCGGAATCGATGTGGGCTCTGTGCGGCTCCCCCTGGTGGGGCCGAATGAAGCAGAGGCCGCATTTATTGAATCCCTGCTGAAATAGGCTTCATGCGTATAGCAAGAACTTCTGCATTAAACCGGCATCCAGTAGGGATAGCCGGTTTTTTGTATGAATAATGAAGGTTATTACCCTTCACATATTACATTTCTGATAAATCTGTGCTCCTGGAGGGCAGTCCCGAAATGCCTTCATAGCCTCTTTTTCTTCGTTCCCCGATCAAACTTTTCCTCAAATAATGCCTGTATTTTAAGGAAAGAATAACGTTACGAAGCCGATGACTTGTCTTTTGCCAAAAAAATCATGTATAATGTTCTTAAGTGACTGGGTGCGGTTAATTAAATATGCGGTAATCTTCCGTCAATGTTCTTTTACATTGTGAGACAGGATAGGTCCTTGTATAAGTCTGTGCTATTGCTGCTGATTTTTCGCGCGAGGGGCGCGGCAGTGAAGGTTGACGGGTGAAATCCGTTTCAAGAAGCTACTCACGCTCGGGTTTCTTGGATTTTTCGCATTGCGCAATTTTTCAGACTTAGGCGGAATATCCCTGTGGATTCGGAAGCTATCGGCAATTTGAACTATGTGTTCAGCGCCGCTGAAATATGGAGCTTAATTATTTGTAAATAAAAGTATGACGTCCAACATCATAGGAGGGTTAGATTCATTTGTCCAAAAAAAATAACAACGATAAATTGATGATTTTCGCTTTAGGCGGAGTCGGAGAAATCGGGAAAAACATGTATGTAGTTCAATACGGAAACGACATAGTGGTCGTGGATGCGGGACTGAAGTTCCCGGAAGAGGACATGCTCGGTATTGATATTGTTATCCCTGATATCTCGTACTTGACAGAGAACCGTGACAAAGTAAGAGGTATTGTACTCACTCATGGACACGAAGATCACATTGGCGGTCTGTCGTATGTGCTGAAGAATTTGAATGTTCCGGTGTACGGGACAAGACTTACATTGGGCCTAGTTGATAACAAGCTCAAGGAAGCCAACCTGCTTGGCGAAACCAAGCGGATTCTGATCAATGAAGATTCTGAGATTGAACTGGGGACTTCCCTGCGGGTGACGTTCTTCAGAACCAATCACAGTATTCCAGACTCAGTCGGCGTATGCATCGAGACACCGGAAGGCAATGTCGTTCATACAGGTGACTTCAAATTTGACCATACACCAGTCAACGGTCAATTTGCTAACCTGCACCGGATGGCGGAAATCGGGCAAAAAGGTGTGCTTGCACTCATGTCCGATAGTACCAATGCCGAGAAACCGGGCTTCACACCATCAGAGAAAAATGTCGGCATCGTACTGGAGGATATCTTCCGCAAAGCCGATCAGCGCGTTGTAGTTGCTACTTTTGCATCGAACGTACACCGTATTCAGCAGGTGGTGAACGCCGCTGAATCCACTGGACGCAAGATTACAGTTATCGGTCGCAGTATGGTAAATGTTGTCGCAATTGCTTCCGAGCTGGGATATTTGCATGTGCCGGATGGCATGCTGATTGAACCGGAAGAAATGAACAGAATGGCTGGCAACCGCGTGGTTGTGCTTTGCACAGGCAGCCAGGGCGAACCGATGTCGGCACTTACCCGCATGGCACGCTCCAGTCACCGCAAGGTGGACATTCTGCCTGGCGACACTGTTATCATTGCGGCA
>NZ_LN831198.1:3110656-3113892 GCF_001368795.1 Paenibacillus ihuae | reverse complement strand
GGCGACACTGTTATCATTGCGGCAACTCCGGTTCCGGGCAATGAGAAATATGTCGGCCGTACAATTGATGAACTGTTCCGGCTAGGCGCTAACGTCATTTATAGCGGATCCAATTCCGGTGTTCACGTATCCGGTCACGGCAGCCAGGAAGAGCTCAAGCTGATGCTCAACCTGATGAAGCCGAAATACTTCATTCCGATCCACGGTGAATACCGGATGCAGCGCAGACATGCACTGCTGGCAGAATCCGTAGGGGTAGAATCCAGCAATATTTTCATCACAGAAATTGGTGAAATTGTTGAAATTCAGGGCGGAGCAGCGCGCAGAGCCGGTAAGGTTACAGCAGGCAACGTGCTGATCGACGGTCTGGGTGTAGGCGATGTAGGTAATATCGTATTGCGTGACCGTAAGCTGCTGTCTCAGGACGGTATCCTCGTGGTTGTTGTAACGCTAAGCAAGCAGAACGGAGCCATTGTATCCGGACCGGATATCATCTCCCGCGGCTTTGTATATGTCCGTGAGTCCGAAGGGCTCCTGGATGAAGCTAACCGGATTGTTTCCGGCACGCTTCAGCGCCTGATGAGCGAGAAGGTCAATGAATGGGCTTCGCTCAAAACAAGCGTAAAAGATTCGCTCGGCCGTTTCCTGTATGAACAGACACGCCGCAGACCGATGATTTTGCCAATTATCATGGAAGTGTAAGAAGCTTGCTTCTCAAAACATAAATAGCAGGGCTTAAAAGCCCCTTCACCCCGGAAATATTGGACGGTTTCCTGGGGCGGAGGGGCTTTTTGGTACATTATTGAAATCAGGTAATTCAAGACGGCGTTCAGGCGGACATTTTATTGGGGGTGTCTGCATAAGGGGGTCCCTCAGAATGTCATACTAAGAAAAGTTAGTATGGCTGGCTGCAGCGGCTAGAAGCTGCAAGCGGAAAGGGTGAGCTGCATTGGAATATACGTATGGATCAAATATGAGCAATAACGAGGGAATTCAGCCGGAGGAGGTAAAACCTGCCTCTCAAGAACCAATTCTTCCCGGAACAGTCGGAGTACTGAAAGAATTGGGGCAGACGGTGGTCCCAAGCGGGGAACCGGATATTTTCTGCATGACAATTATCGGCCAGATCGAAGGGCATTTCGTGCTGCCGCCACATAATAAGACCACCAAATATGAGCACATCATTCCTCAGCTCGTTGCGGCGGAGCAGAACAAGAATATCAAAGGCCTTCTGATCATTCTCAATACAGTCGGGGGCGATGTAGAGGCAGGGCTGGCAATTGCTGAGATGATAGCTTCTTTATCCAAGCCAACAGTTACTGTGGTTATCGGCGGCGGTCATAGCATCGGTGTGCCAATCGCTGTAGCCTCAAGCTATTCGATCATTGCTGAAAGCGCGACGATGACGATTCATCCGATCCGCATGAACGGGCTGGTGATCGGTGTACCGCAGACGTTTGAATATATGGAGCGGATGCAGGAACGGATGGTCCGGTTTGTCACCTCTCATTCCCGGATCAGTGAACAGCAATTTAAGGATCTGATGTTCAAAACCGGTGAGCTTAACCGCGATATCGGTACCGCAGTTGGAGGTTCTGATGCCGTTAAGTACGGCTTAATGGATGAGGTCGGAGGGATAGGGGCTGCGCTATCACATCTTAATACTATGATTGCCGGCATGTCTGCTTCAAATGTATCCGGTGAGCTGATGCAGGGAGGGCTGACTCAATGACCTTCTACACAGTGCTGCCGCTGGAGCAGATTTTCGAGGGGGCTATCAGCACTGCTCAGCCGACGATGGAAGTGACCATTCAGGGAATGTTAATGCAAGTTGAGCAGCTTGAGAGCGGCCAGGCACGGATTGTAAGACTGCTTGGGTGTCCCTTAGACAAGTATCTTGATCCGGCTTTTGCTCCTGGAACAGTCATAGATTTTAGTAAATAACGGATAACCAAAAAGATGTATTTTTTGACAAAAGAGAACATAGGTACGCCACGCCATTATATGGTATAATGTTGCCGGGGGTGGCTGGCGTGGCTAAACGGAAAAAGAAAAAGAAAAAAGCGCTGCTCGGCAGCGTTTTAAAATATGAGATTTACGGTATTATGCTTATTACGATTTCCGTAATAGCCTTATCGGGCGAAGCGGCTGTTGGGCGTTCTCTGTCCAGTATGGCAGGATATCTGCTGGGCAGATTTTATTTTGTGCTGCCGCTGTTCGGCATTATTTATGGTCTGATGGTTATGATCCACCGAAAATGGCCGTCCGGCTGGAACAGCCGCTATACTGGGGCAGTGCTGCTTGTGCTGTCATTATGCCTTATGAGCTCGATTTCAGCCATGCAGCAGAAGCTGGGACCCATATCGATGCTGCATCCCGGCAATGTACTGTCGCAAATACATAATGATCTTTCCGGGGCACTGAAGCCTGGATCCAGCGACAGCGGCGTTTATATGCTGGGCAAGGACATCAGCGGGGGCTACATCGGGGCACTGGAGTTCGCGGCGCTGCTGTGGCTCTTCGGGACATTGGGTGCCAAGCTGATCATGATCGTGATGCTGGCAATCAGCTTCATGCTTGTCACGAATCTTTCCTATGTCGAGCTGTTTGCGCTACTGCGGATCCGTTCGGTGAAGCTGGTGGAAGGCATAAGGCTGAAGGCCGCTAACCGTCCGGCTGCGGTTCCGGTTACGCCCCGTTCTTCCAGAACCGGCAGAGCATCGGTACCGCCGCCTGCGGCTGATGAGGAGGAGGACGAAGAAGAAGAGCCGTCACTGCCTAGAAGGAGCCAGCCGCTGTTCTTCCAGAGAATCGGAGGCTGGCTTAGCGGGACTTCCCGGACTGAGAATCACGGTGAAGATGATCAGGAGGACGAGTCATCCGATATTCTTTTGTCCGGTTCAGGTTCGCCTGGTCTTCCGATTATTACGGGACTGGAATCGGACAGAAGACAAGCTCATTCCGATGATCTCGGGCCCGAATTTCCGGAGGATGATCTGGAGCCGGTTACCCCTATTATCCGTGACTTCTTCGAACATATCCGTTCAGAAGGCTTAAGCGAAGAGGAACGGGATGAGTGGGGCGAATTCTCTCCAGCCGCCCGCAGCGGCAGCCGTAGTCCTGGGATGCAGGGAAGTCCGGCAACAGTTCAGCCTGCTTCCGGTGAGGTTCCGGAGGAGGATGTGACGGTTGAGCTTGACGGGCTGCTTGCAACGGCTGAGAGTGGCGGACCGGTT
>NZ_LN831198.1:3105776-3110630 GCF_001368795.1 Paenibacillus ihuae | reverse complement strand
CCGCTTCCACCGCCTCCCAAGCCCTATAAGCTTCCGCCTTTCCGGCTGCTTGCCAAACCGAACAGCGGCGGTAAAGCGGGTGACCAGAACGATTATATGCAGACTGCCCGCAAACTGGAGGCCACACTGGAAAGCTTCGGTGTCCGGGCCAAGGTGCTTGAAGTGGTGCGCGGACCGGCTGTTACGCGGTACGAGATTCAGCCTGACATCGGTGTGAAGGTCAGCAGGATCGTCAACCTGACCGATGACATCGCTCTAGCGCTTGCTGCCAAGGATATCCGCATGGAGGCGCCGATCCCCGGCAAATCGGCGATCGGCATCGAGGTGCCTAATCCTGAAGTCTCCATCGTAACGATGCGTGAGGTAATGGAGACCCAAATTTTCCAGGATGCCGAATCGCGCTTGTCGATTGCCTTCGGACGTGATATTTCCGGTCAGACGATCGTCGGCAATCTCGCGAAGATGCCCCATCTTCTGGTTGCGGGTGCGACAGGATCCGGTAAATCCGTCTGTATTAACGGAATTATCACCAGTATTTTGTATAAAGCCAAACCGGACGAGGTTAAGTTCCTGATGGTTGACCCGAAGATGGTTGAGCTTAATGTCTATAACGGTATTCCGCATCTGCTGGCTCCGGTTGTCACGGATCCCAAGCGGGCAAGTCTGGCCCTGAAGAAGATTGTAGTGGAGATGGAGAAACGTTATGAGCTCTTTTCCAAATCGGGAACGCGTAATGTCGAAGGGTATAACAATCTGATGAAGGACAATCCGGCTGCCATTCTGCCTTATATCGTCGTAATTGTGGACGAGCTTGCCGATTTAATGATGGTTGCGGCGAACGATGTAGAGGATGCCATCTGCCGGCTTGCGCAAATGGCACGTGCCGCAGGGATTCATCTGATCATTGCCACTCAGCGCCCATCAGTTGATGTTATCACAGGTCTGATCAAAGCCAACATCCCATCCCGGATTGCCTTCGGGGTATCTTCGAACGTCGATTCCCGGACGATTCTGGATATGCCGGGTGCTGAGAAGCTGCTGGGGCGCGGCGATATGCTCTTCCTGCCGATGGGCGCCTCCAAGCCGGTCCGGGTACAGGGTGCATTTATGAGCGATCAGGAAGTTGAAGCAATTGTGCAGTTCGTCAGCAGCCAGGGAGAAGCCGAATATGACGAATCCCTTGTTCCAGAGGTGGATGAAATGATCTCAGAAGATCAGGAGCCACAGGATGAATTGTATGAACAGGCGGTTCAGATCGTACTGGAGGCGAAGCAAGCTTCTGTATCATTGCTCCAGCGCCGTATGCGTGTAGGCTACACCCGTGCTGCCCGCCTTATTGATGCCATGGAAGCCCGGTCGGTTATCGGTCCTTACGAGGGAAGCAAGCCGCGTGAAGTGCTGATGTCGCTGGAACAGTATCAGCATAACCGGATCAGCTCATAACAGTTTATAGATAAAGCATCCTTCCTTTGCGGAAAGGGTGCTTTTTTGCTGCGTGGAGAAGGCTTGTTCATCTGCAGAATTTATCGTGCCGGCCAGTTCATGCATAGGATGGCCTTCCAGTCCTCATAATAACTTTAGCCATCCATGTTGAACTTACAAGAGAAAGGTAGAGCGACCCCAATGAAAAAACATAATCAATGGATTTTTGCCTTACTGACCCTGGCACTGGCAGCCGCACCGTTTGCGGGGTTATTCTTTAAGGATCAAGACGTTTATGCCAATCCCCAGCAAGACGCATCTGTTATGACTGTTTCTGAGGAAGAGGTGCTTCCGGCTTTTGGAACTACCCCGCTGAAGGTAGGTTCATCAGGCCAAGATGTTTATGAACTGCAAGGAAGACTGAAGCACCTGGGATATTACGCAGGCAAGATAGACAGCCAGTTTGGTACAAACACGAAAAATGCGGTTACTTGGTTCCAGTGGAAATTTGGAATGAAAGCGGATGGTATAGTCGGGGCAAAAACAAAGCTGAAGCTGTACAATGCGACCAAAGCCTGGAAGCCGACAGAGCCTTCAACCACTACTGCTAAAAAGAATACAGCCAGCGGCAACACAGCGGCAGCCGATTCCGGTAAAACGAATACAACGGCAGAGCTGTCTTCAGGCAATACGATGGGCTTATCTGAAAATGACCTGAAGATTATGGCCAATGCAGTATATGGTGAATCACGGGGTGAACCGTTTGAAGGCCAGGTGGCGGTTGCTGCGGTTATTCTGAACCGGGTGAAATCTCCCAGCTTTCCGAATACACCTTCCGGCGTAATCTTCCAGCCTGGAGCCTTTACAGCCGTAGCTGACGGTCAAATTTATCTGGAGCCAAATGAGCAGGCCCGTAAAGCAGTTCAGCAGGCGCTTAACGGCTGGGACCCTTCCGGCGGATGCCTGTATTATTTTAATCCTAAAACGGCTACCTCAAAATGGATTTGGTCCCGTCCGCAGGTCAAAACAATCGGTGAGCATATTTTCTGCATGTAAGAACTGGAGCAAATATAGGCACACCCTTAGCTGCTCGCATTGCATAAACCGACCAAGAGCAACCGGTACGCTTTCTTCCGGTTGCTTCCTTACTTTGGAATGGTTTAGAATGGATAATACTTCATAAACTTGTTGTAAAGCATCTATCCACGCCGTAAAGGAGTTTTGGACTTGACAAATAATGGATTTCAACATGGCAACGCTGCCGGTATGCGTATCCACGTATTGCCGACAAAGGCGTTCAAAACATTCGCCATTTCTCTCTATGCCGGTGTGCCGCTTGATGAAAGCACAGTGACACCAACAGCACTCGCACCCTTTGTCCTTCGCAGAGGTACGGCTACATATCCGGAAACGACACAATTCCGTGAACGGCTGGAGGAGCTGTACGGGGCCGGATTCGGTTTCGACATCTACAAACGGGGGGACTATCAAATTGTCCAGTTCCGGATGGATACGATCAATGATTCGTTTGTACAGAGCAAGGAGAGTCTGCTTGGCGAGTCGTTTGCTTTTCTCGGCGAGGTGCTGACCCGCCCGCTGCTGGAGAATGGAAGCTTCCGTGCCTCCTATGTTGCAACAGAGCGGGAAACAGTGCGCAAGAAACTGGAAGCGATCGTAAACGATAAAATACGTTATGCCGCTGAACGCTGCATTGAGGAAATGTGCCGCCAGGAGCCTTATCGTCTGCATCCGCTTGGACAGAGAGCGGACCTTGACGGAATCACCCCTGAGAACCTGTATGAGTCATATACTGCGTGGTTAAACGGTGCGATTCTTGATTTATATGTAGTCGGGGATACGACGCCGGAAGAAGTCGAGAAGCTCGTCATCCGCCATTTCGGCCGTGCTCACAAGCAGAGTGAATCCTATACCTCCAACTTCAAGCCGGTAACTGTACAGGAAGTCCGTACGGTGGAAGAGAAGCTGGACGTGAATCAAGGCAAGCTGAACATGGGGCTTCGTACCTCAATTACCTACAAAGACGACAGATATGCTTCTGCACTGATGTACAACGGGATCCTGGGCGGTTATCCGCACTCCAAACTCTTCGTCAATGTACGTGAGAAAGAGAGTCTGGCCTATTACGCTTCGTCCCGGTATGACGGACATAAGGGCATCGGTACCATCCAGTCGGGGATTGAAACCCAAAACTACGGCAAGGCCGTTGATATTATCCGCAAACAGCTCGATGAGTTGAAAGCCGGAAATATCAGTGACCTCGAGCTGAGCCAGACCAAGGCGATGATCCGTAATCTGCTGTCTGAAATTCAAGACTCCGCATTTGAATTGATTTCGTTCGATTTCAACCGCCAATTGTCCGGAAAAGACCGTTCTGCCCAGGAGCTGCTTGCAGAGGTGGACGGCATCGGCGCGGAAGAAGTGAAGGCGGCTGCCGACACCTTCCAGCTTGATACGATTTATTTCCTGACAGGGAAGGGGGAATAGCAGTGGAACAGATCCATTACGACAAACTGCAAGAAACACTTTATCACGAGGTTATGGATAACGGTCTGCAGGTCTATGTGCTTCCGAAGCCAGCCTTCAAAAAAACCTATGCCACCTTTGCAACTAAATATGGCTCGGTAGACAACCATTTCAAAGTGGCAGGCGGGGAAGAGACAACCGTTCCTGACGGTATTGCCCACTTCCTGGAGCATAAGATGTTTGAGGAGCCGGAAGGCGACATTTTTGCCACATTTGCTTCTAACGGCGCTTCGGCAAATGCTTTTACCAGCTTTGATCAGACCGTATATCTATTCTCGGCTACCGAAAATATTGAAACCAATCTCACTACACTGGTTGATTTCGTGCAGCGCCCTTATTTCACGGATGAAAATGTGGAGAAGGAAAAGGGGATTATTGGCCAGGAAATCAATATGTACGCGGATAATCCAGACTGGCGCGTATACTTCGGTCTGATTGAAGCGATGTATGCGAAACATCCGGTGCATATTGATATTGCGGGTACAATTGAATCTATAGCCACTATCACCAAAGAAACGCTGTATACATGCTACAACTCCTTCTATCATCCCAGCAATATGCTGCTCTTTGTTGTTGGCGGTGTAGATCCTGAACAGGTGTTTGAGCTAATCCGCAACAACCAGGCGGCCAAGTCTTACGAAAAGCAGGGCGAAATCATCCGTATTTTCGAAGAAGAACCCGTCCAGGTTGCGGAGAAGCATCAAGAAAGCCGGCTTGCCGTGTCCATGCCGAAATGCCTGTTCGGATTTAAAGAAAAGGTGGAAGGCTTAACCGGGGAAGCGGCGGTACGGCGTGACCTGATAACCAAGTTGATGCTCGATCTGCTGCTTGGAAGCAGCACAGCACTATATCAGAAGCTGTATGACGAAGAATTAATCTCCGACAGCT
>NZ_LN831198.1:3099768-3105750 GCF_001368795.1 Paenibacillus ihuae | reverse complement strand
GACGAAGAATTAATCTCCGACAGCTTCGGACATGAATTTAACAGTTCCCCGCAATATGCTTTCTCAGCGATTGGCGGAGATACCAAAGACCCGGGTCTGCTCCTGGAGCGGATCAAAGAAGAAATCAATGCGGTTCTTGAATCCGGATTTGCAGAGAAGGATTTTGAACGGGCACGCAAAAAGAAAATCGGTGGTTATCTGCGGATGCTGAATTCACCGGAGAGTATTGCCCACGAATTCACACGTTACCAGTTCCGCGGGGGTGACCTGTTCGAAGTGCTTCCAATCTATGAATCCATTACGCTGGATGAGGTTAATACCCGCCTGCATGACCATGTGGACTGGGAACAGCTAGCCGTGTCGCTTGTGGTGAGTCCTTAATGGCCTTACCGGGAGAGAGCAGCAAACCTATAGGGGAAATGACCGTGCTCATTACAGGGGGCAGCGGGGGGATCGGCGGAGCCATCGCTGAACGCTTTGCTTCTGTAGGGATGAACATTGTCATTCATTATATGCATTCGCATGAAGCGGCAAATGATGTAGCCCGGCGCTGTCTGGCGCTGGGAGCTAAGGTAATGACTGTGGCTGCGGATATGAAAGACCGCAGCCAGCTTTTGCGTATGGCTGAAAGGCTGGATAGCAGCGGCATGCTTCCTGATATTCTGGTCAACAATGCTGGAAAGGCGCATTATGGCATGCTTGCTGATGTGACCGAGGAAGAATGGGATGAGGTTATGGCGGTCAACTTAAAGGGTACTTTTTTGTGCAGCCAGATCTTTATGCCCTACATGATTTCCCAGCGGTACGGCCGGATTATCAATGTATCCTCCGTATGGGGGATTTCCGGCGCTTCCTGTGAGGTGGCTTATTCCGCCAGCAAGGGCGGTGTGAATGCTTTCACGAAGGCGCTGGCTAAGGAGCTGGCTCCTTCAGGGGTAACGGTGAATGCTGTGGCTCCCGGAGCAGTCAACACAGCCATGCTGAACAATCTGCAGGAAGACGAGCTGCGGATGCTGGAGGACGAAATCCCTGCGGGCCGTCTGGCGTCACCGGAGGAAGTGGCTTCGCTTGTTTATTTTCTTGCCCTTCCGGAATCCGGCTATATCACGGGTCAGGTAATCAGTCCGAACGGCGGTTGGATTACATAATATCCGGCCAGCTTGGAGAAATGCTCCAGCATAAGAAGAATACGTACGAGACATATTAATACTGTTGCTTTTAAATCATCACGTAAGGCGGCTGTCACCTGAATCAGGCGGGCGGACCGTAAACATGAAGGAGGATTTAAGATGTCAACAGAAACCGTAGTGAAGAACTTTGATACATGGAAGAGCTTTTTGGGTGAACGGGTCATTCAGGCTGAAAAAATGGGGATGAGCGATGAAACCATCACCAAGCTGGCTTTTGAAATCGGGGAATTCCTCGACAAAAAAGTCGATCCGGGCAACTACTCTAACCGTGCGATCAAAGAGCTGTGGGATGTCGGTACGGACGATGAGAAGCATACCATTGCTGGACTCATGGTCAAGCTGGCGAAGAAAAACGCATAGGCATGCGGAATAAGCTCCCCTCGCGGGAGCTTTTCTGCAATTATTACAGCAGTGACCTTGCCTTTCATTTTCATTTTATATATCATTAACATGACCCGTGACGAAACCGGACATTTAAGGACGGCATAGCCGTTTTCATTTGTGATGTGGCAAAGTCTATAGGGAAAAGGAATCTATGAGGTGCAAATCAGTGGAATATAAACAGTGGTATATGGAGTACAAGATACATAAGAACAGACCCGGTCTGCTTGGAGATATCGCTTCAATGCTCGGAATGCTGGAAGTCAATATTCTGACCATTAACGGTGTGGAAGGCAAAACCCGCGGAATGCTGCTTGAAACAAGCGATGATGAAAAGATTATGCTGATGGGTGAAATGCTCAAAAAAGTGGATAATATTACGGTTACGGCACTGCGTTCTCCACGTCTTGTGGATAAGCTGGCCGTCCGTCATGGACGATATATTGACCGGGATTCGGATGACCGCAAGACATTCCGCTTTACCCGGGACGAGCTGGGGCTGCTCGTGGACTTCCTCGGTGAATTGTTTAAAAGGGAAGGCAATCAGGTTATAGGACTAAGGGGCATGCCGCGTGTAGGCAAAACGGAATCTATTATCGCCGGCAGTGTCTGCGCTCAGAAGCGCTGGACGTTTGTATCATCAACACTTTTGCGGCAAACCGTGCGCAGCCAGCTGGCTGAGGATGAAATGAATCCGCATAATGTCTTCATTATTGACGGCATTGTAAGCACAATCCGCTCTAACGAGAAGCATTATAATCTGCTGCAGCAAGTTATGGGTATGCCGAGTACGAAAGTGATTGAGCATCCGGATATTTTTGTACGGGAATCCGAGTATACCTTTGACGACTTCGATATCATTATCGAACTGCGCAACAACCCTGCAGAAGAGATTTTGTACGACTCGTTTACGACGAGCTACAGTGATGATTTATAACAATTAATTTTTTGGAGGTGATGGTATGTCGGAACTGGGCCGGCATTTGAAGGAGGCACGTCTGCAAAAAGGGATGAGTCTTGACGATGTCCAGGAAGTAACGAAAATCCGTAAGAAATATTTAGAAGCCATCGAAGCGGGGGATTATAAGGTTCTCCCGGGAAGTTTTTATGTCCGGGCATTTATCAAAACCTACGCGGAAGCGGTCGGAGTCAATCCGGACGAGCTGATGGAGGAGCACGGCAATGTACCGGCGGCTCCAGTGGATACAACGATGGAGACAGTTATTCAGAAACGCAGCCGCAGACCTGAAACCGAACGGAACGCGAAGTGGCTGCCGACAGTCCTGATGTGGACTTTCCCCGTGTTGATTATCGTAGTGATTTATTTGTATGCTTCTTCGAACATGGACAAGGCTGATCCTGAGAAGGTGGATTCAGCTAATTTGACGAAAGAGCAGCAGGATCCCTCCAAGATTCAGCCGTCACCAACGGCGGTGGGCGGCGGAATTGTCGGGGGCGAACCTACAGCTTCGGATGGTGCCGCAGCGGGTGAAGCGACAGCCACAGCTACTGTAGCTCCGACAGCTACACCAATTCCTTCGCCGTCTAATTTGCCGGTTACGGTTACTGAAGACCGCAAATCGGGCAAAACGACTGTTTTTAAAGTGACTGCTCCTTCAGGCAGTGCTGTACAGGTAGAGATTGCTGCTACCGGTGTAAGCTGGCTTGAAGTATACAAAGGCGAGAATTCCAAAGGCGAGAAACTCAGCTTCGGGAATACCGCTGCAGGCGACACAATGAGCTTCACACTTGGTGCTGAAGGAATGTATATCAAATCAGGATATTCTCCTGCGACAAGTATTACGGTAAATGGCCAGGAAATTACAGACGGTAAGACCTCATCCCGGCTGCTGCTAGAACTGGATGACGGCACCTCCGCCGGCACTGATAATCCAGAGGCTACAAACGCAGGAACGGATGGCGCTACTGACGGTGACAGCAGCAATACAGGTGAATAAGGCAGCAGAGTATAGATTTTGGTAATCTGGAGAACCTAAGAGTGACTTACAGTTCTTACGCCAAAGTGAGGTGTATTCACTCATGACCGTTAGCTGGATCGTAACAGGGCTGGGCATTATCGTCAGTCTCCTCGGGTATTATCTGACACCGAGTGCCTGGGGCTATGGAATTCTGGGCTTTGGACTGGCGCATATTGTGCTGGGGATTCTGGATATGTTCCGGGCTCCCGCACGCAGCAGATAAAAGTGCCTGCTCAGCGTCTCCCGGAAGAGCGTTTGCCGGGGGACGTGTTTGTGCCTGAGGGGCCTTGAACAAACAATTGTTTTTCACAGAAACGGGTGCTCTCTTTATAAGAGAAGCACAGCCGTTTCTTCTTGCATGCCGGGCAGTTTCTTTCCATAAATAGACTTCATCTGCCCTTTCTCATATAATAGGAAAAGAATAATTGTAGCAAAGGACGTGAAATAATGAGTTCGGAAAGTTCATTTGACATTGTATCCAAGATGGACATGCAGGAATTAACAAATGCTGTTCACCAGACTGAGAAGGAGATCGATAACCGGTTTGACTTCAAGAACAGCAAGAGTAGTCTTAAGTTGGAGAAAGACGCGCTTATTATTGCTTCTGAGGATGAATATAAGCTAAATGCTGTCATTGATATTTTACAGTCGAAGATGGTTAAACGCGGAATTACACTCAAAAATTTGGATTTTGGCAAAGTGGAGCCGGCTTCGCTGGGAACTGTCCGTCAGCGTCTGGGTCTCAAACAGGGTATTGATCAGGAAAATGCCAAAAAGATCAATATTCTCATCCGGGATTCCAAGCTGAAGGTAAAAAGCCAGATTCAAGGCGATCAAATCCGCGTTACCGGCAAAAGCCGGGATGATCTGCAGCAAATTATCCAAATTTTACGAAAAGCCGATTTACCGCTTGATTTGCAGTTTAACAATTTAAAGTAAGCTGATGAGGTACCCCGCAGTGCTTACGCACCCATCTTTGCGGGGTGCTTTCAGTTTTTTTGACACCTACATATGGCTATAATATACTAGCCTAAGCAGTTTTGATGAAAATTGTGGAATCTCGTAATTTGTAAGGATCAGGGGAGGAACTTCAGTGAATTTGCCCAACCGCATTACGCTTGCACGTATTTGTCTTATCCCGATTATGATGTTTTTTTGCTGGTGAATTTTAAGTTTTATCCGGAGCCTATCCATTGGGGATCATTTCAGCTTTCGGTTAATCATCTGATCGCAGCTGTAATTTTCCTTCTAGCCGCCAGTACGGACGGTATAGACGGCTACATTGCCCGGAAATATAACATGGTCACCAATCTTGGCAAGCTGCTCGATCCGCTCGCGGACAAGCTGCTGGTTTCTGCAGTACTGATTTCGCTCGTTGAGCTGGGAAGATGCGATTCCTGGATTGCTATCGTAATCATCAGCCGCGAGTTTGCGGTAACCGGACTGCGCCAGGTGGCACTGCTTGAAGGCAAGGTAGTAGCTGCCAGCAAATGGGGCAAGATTAAGACGGTTACACAGATTGTCGCCATTTCGCTTTTGCTGCTCAACAATTTCCCGTTTCAGTTCGTCAGCATCCCGGTGGATGATATCGCCATTTGGGCCGCAGCTATCATCACGATCTACTCCGGGGTTGATTACTTTGTGAAAAACAAGGAATTGCTGGAGCTGCATAACGCTTAGATTAAATTACTCATCCAACCTATAGCCAGGAGGAGAAACCAGCTATGAAAGCAGAAATTATTGCCGTAGGCACAGAGCTTTTGCTAGGACAAATCGTAAACAGCAACGGGCAGTTTCTATCGGTAGAGCTGGCCGCGATGGGAATAGACGTCTACTTTCAAACAGTAGTTGGAGACAACAGCAGCCGTATTCAGCAAGCCATAGAAATTGCCAAAAGCCGTGCGGATATTATTCTGTTCACCGGCGGAATCGGCCCGACCGAAGATGACCTTACCAAGGAAGCGCTGGCTGCAGCATTGGGCCGTACGGTTCATATCGACCAGCTTGCGATGGATCATGTGCAGAGATTTTTCGATGACCGCAAAATTGTAATGACTGAGAACAACCGCAAGCAGGCACTCATTATCGAAGGAACAACACCGCTGCCGAATGAAATCGGTCTGGCAGTGGGTCTTGCTTTTGCTCATGAGGATAAATACTACATTGTGCTTCCCGGCCCGCCGCGGGAGATGAAGCCGATGTTCATTGACAAAGCCAAGCCATGGCTGCTGCAGCATGCGCTCACGAATGAAATGCCGATTTACTCCAAAATGCTTAAATTCGCCGGTATCGGTGAATCACTGCTCGAGGACAAACTGATTGATCTGATTCGGGGTCAGAGCGATCCGACGATAGCCCCTTATGCCAAGGAAGGCGAAGTGACGGTACGGATATCAACAAAAGCGCCTTCTGAGCGTGAAGCAATGGAGAAG
>NZ_LN831198.1:3079118-3099214 GCF_001368795.1 Paenibacillus ihuae | reverse complement strand
TGCAGACGGGAAGGGAGAAATGGAATATGATCCGCGGGGATGTTAACGACAAACGCAGAAAGACAGGAGCTTTCCTGATGCGGCGCGGCTTTTCCGGTGATTTGGTCCGTCAGGTTATGAATATTTTACGTGAGGAAGAGGATTTTGCAGGTGAAGATGAAGAGTTTTACGATCCTGACTGATTCTCTTGACTTTAATGGCGTTATCGACTCTCTTGACAATGTCTTTTTATAAATAATAAAATATAACATGAATCGGCATAAACTAAGAATCCTTTTTCCTTCCCAAAAAGCTGAATCTTAGGAACCGGTTCGCGTACAACTCATATGAAATGTAATCGCCGGATAAGGCGGGCAGTGTGCATGTGCAGCATGTGCAGTATGGCAATCGGTGTATTACCGGTTTTTTGTATGGTGATGAACGGATAGTTTAACAACTGCACAATTCCCAAGGCTTGTTCCTTGGAGGAACCAACGAGGAGGTGAACAGATGCATCCTGCAATCTGGGTCATAATCGTTCTCGTTGTAGCTGCAATATTCTTTGGATTCGGTTATTTTATTCGTAAATCCCTTGCAGAAGCTAAAATTTCAAGTGCCGAGAAAGAAGCCGTTGTCATCGTGGAGAACGCGAAGAAAGAGGCTGAGGCGCTGAAGAAGGAAACGGTACTCGAAGCTAAGGACGAAGTCCACAGAATCCGTACTGAGGCTGAGAAAGAAACTCGTGAACGTCGGAATGAAATCCAACGGCAAGAGAGACGTTTGCTGCAAAAGGAAGAATCTCTGGATAAAAAAATGGAATCGCTTGAACGAAAAGAAGAACAAGTAGCTAACAAAGAGAAACGAATTGACGAAACGCAACAGCAAATTGATGTTATTTACAAGAATCAGGTTACCGAGTTGGAGCGCATCTCCAATTTGAGCATCGATGATGCCAGAAGTATCATTCTAAGCAATGTAGAGCAGGAAGTTCGCCACGAGACTGCGCAGATGATCAAAGAAATTGAACAGCAGGCCAAGGAGGAAGCGGACAAGAAGGCCCGTGAAATCATTACCCTGGCTATCCAGCGCTGTGCAGCTGATCATGTTGCTGAAACAACCGTGTCTGTGGTAACACTTCCGAATGAAGAGATGAAAGGCCGGATTATCGGCCGTGAAGGCCGTAATATTCGTGCACTGGAAACTCTTACTGGTATTGATCTCATTATCGATGATACGCCGGAAGCTGTTATTCTGTCGGGATTTGATCCGATTCGCCGCGAAGTGGCCCGCACGGCACTTGAGAAGCTGGTTGCTGATGGACGTATCCATCCGGCGCGGATTGAAGAAATGGTGGAGAAATCCCGCAAAGAAGTGGATGAACGGATTCGTGAATACGGTGAACAAGCAACCTTCGAGGTTGGCGTTCACGGTCTGCACCCGGATCTGATCAAAATTCTCGGCCGTCTGAAGTTCCGTACGAGCTACGGTCAAAATGTACTCAAGCACTCCATGGAGGTTGCTTATTTGACTGGACTTATGGCCGGTGAGCTTGGGGAAGACATCGTGCTTGCTAAACGTGCCGGGCTGCTCCATGATATCGGTAAAGCACTGGATCATGAAGTGGAAGGTTCACACGTTGAGATTGGCGTTGAACTGGCGAAGAAATACAAAGAACATCCTGTTGTTATCAACAGTATCGCGTCCCACCACGGAGACTGCGAAGCTACTTCGGTTATTGCGATGCTGGTTGGAGCGGCTGACGCATTGTCGGCAGCACGCCCTGGCGCACGCCGTGAGACACTGGAAACCTACATCAAACGTCTGGAGAAGCTCGAGGAGATTTCCGAAAGCTTCGAAGGCGTCGAGAAGTCTTATGCTATCCAAGCGGGCCGCGAGGTTCGTGTAATGGTACAGCCTGAGAAGATCGATGATGCAGAAAGCTTCCGTCTGGCACGTGACATAACGAAGATGATCGAGAGTGAGCTGGATTATCCGGGTCACATCAAGGTTACCGTTATCCGCGAGACACGGGCTGTTGAATACGCTAAATAAGCAAGGAAATCGGCCCCCGTGCGGGGCCTTTTTTCTTTCATACAGATTCAGTAAATGGAAGCGAAGGATAGCTTTACAGTATGCTTTTAGGAGGAGAACGACATTAAAGTCTTATTTATAGGTGACATAGTAGGCAATACCGGCAGAAAAGCACTGCGTGAAATGCTGCCTTCACTGAAAAGTAAATATCAGCCGCATATCATTATCGTCAACGGCGAGAATGCTGCAGCCGGCAGAGGGATTACATCTGCGATTGCTAATGAGTTTTTTAACTGGGGGGTTCACGGCATTACGCTGGGCAACCATACGTGGGACAACAAGGATATTTTTGAATTTATCGACGACGAGCCGCGGATGATCCGTCCGGCCAATTTTCCGCCGGGAACGCCAGGCAGAGGGTACACGGTCGTTAAGGGCAACGGTAAACAGCTGGCGATTGTAAATTTGCAGGGCCGTACCTTTTTGCCGGCGATTGATGATCCATTCCGCATAGGTGAAGAGATTGTGGAGGAGCTGCGCCGGAATCACAAATGCATCCTCGTTGATTTCCATGCGGAAGCAACTTCCGAAAAGATCGCAATGGGTTATTTTATGGATGGACTGGCTTCGATAGTAGTCGGCACCCATACGCATGTGCAGAGCAATGATGATGTGATCCTCCCTGGCGGAACCGCCTACTTAACTGATGCCGGAATGGTTGGTTCAAGAGAAGGAATTCTGGGTATGGAAAAGGATGCGGTCCTTTATAAATTCACTACCCAGCTTCCGGCCCGGTTTGTGGTTGATGAAGGCAAATGGCAGTTACACGGGTTATTCGCGGAGATTGACGAGGCTACTGGAAAAGCCACACGTCTGGAGAAAATCCGCTTGCGTGAAGATGAATGGATCATGAGCTAAAACTGGACAACATGAAGTAGGTAATTCGGGAAAAATCGCCGATTTTGGGTAAAGTGTGATATTTTTTATATCGAAAAAGAGTATCTTTTGTACTATTTTCTCCAGAGTAGTCCGCAAAAAGAAGGAATTATTTCTTCTCCCGCGAATAACATCTACAGTAGTGGAAGAACACCATCATTTTCCCAGGGGAGGTACTTACTATGGATGTATTAAAAGTATCAGCTAAATCCAATCCAAATTCCGTTGCCGGCGCATTAGCGGGTGTTCTTCGTGAACGTGGATCGGCCGAGCTACAAGCTATTGGAGCAGGAGCGCTAAACCAAGCCGTCAAAGCTGTTGCCATCGCCCGGGGATTTGTCGCACCAAGCGGTGTCGACTTGATCTGCATTCCAGCCTTCACTGACATCGTGATTGATGGAGAGGATCGGACGGCGATTAAACTGATTGTTGAACCCAGATAATTAATGGACTTATTCTGATGGGCCTGTTTACTTCGAGTAAACAGGTTTTTTGCTGTGCAGGAAAAAGCTGATCATAATAGGCATAGACTATGATGATCATGTAGCCAAAGGCAGAACTTCAGCAAACGATGTTGAAAGCGGGTGGACAGATGAAGGCAGCAGGTGGGTTTAAAGTTGCGGATTTTCATTGTGACGTACTGAGTAAGCTGCAGGCAAGTCCGCAGATCAGCTTTAAAAATGACGGCCGGCTGGATGTTACTATGGAGCGGCTTGCTGCGGGAAATGTAGGACTGCAGGTTTTTGCGATTTATTTGTCTGAGGCTAGGGGAAGACCAAGCTTTGAAAGTGTGCTCGGCCAGCTTGATCTGTTCCGCGAGAAGATCATTGGCTCAGAGCAATTGCAGTGGCTGCGCTGGAAGGAGGAGGCAGTAGAAGCTACTGCGGCGGCAACGGCCGGGGGGGTGCTCTCTCTGGAGGGTGTAGACGGTCTGGAGGGCAATCTGTTTTATGCGCAGCTGTGTTTTGAGCTGGGAGTGCGATTGTTCGGAATAACTTGGAATTATGCCAATTGGGCCGCTGACGGCGTGCTGGAAGCAAGAAACGGCGGGTTTACGGAAAAAGGTCGGCAGCTGATCGAATGGTGTAACAAAAGCGGAATGCTGCTGGATGTGTCACATTTGGCGCCAGCAGGATTTTGGGAGCTGACCGAGCGCAGTAAACGTCCGTTTATAGCTTCGCATTCCAATGCAGCAGCTATTTGCGGCCATCCCCGCAACCTGAGTGATGAGCAGATCAAGGCGCTGATCGCAATGGACGGGCGGATGGGTCTTACCTTCGTTCCCTGGTTTGTCCGTGATGGAGGCGGAGCGAAACGTGATGATGTGCGGAGGCATATTGAGCATATCTGCGGCTTAGGGGGGACCAAACAACTGATGTTCGGCTCTGATTTTGACGGCATTGATGCGTGGGTAGAGGGGTTAGAGCATCCTGGGAAATATGCGGAGTTCGCCGAGCTGCTGCTAAAATATTATCCGGAGGATGAGGTACGGGGCTGGTTGTATGACAATGCAATGCGGTTTTTAAGCGAGCATCTACCACCCAGGCCATAAAGTCATGTCATTTCGGAACAGGGTAGATTAAATGGCGAAACCGTGACACATTAGGGTTCAAAAGCAGGGGAATATTGAAAAAAAGACGCTCTTTGTGAAGAGGGTCTTTTTATTTTTGGGTAAGAAGAGGTATAATGTTCAGTGGCTTGTACAGATACTAGAGAAAATACAAGGAGTGACTTTACGATGAGCAAGACTGTACCCGTAGGTGTGTCGGCCCGACATATTCACCTTACGCAGGAGCATGTGGAAGCGTTGTTTGGCCCAGGTTATCAATTGACTGAGTTCAAACCGCTCTCCCAAACAGGACAATTCGCAGCAAACGAGCAAGTGGCGGTAATCGGCAGCAAAGGCAAGTTCGACAAAGTAAGAATTCTCGGACCTGTCCGCCCGGCATCGCAATTGGAAATTTCCCGCACCGACTCTTTCAGCCTTGGCGTGAAAGCCCCTGTCCGTGAATCCGGACATATCGAAGGCACACCAGGCATTACTCTTAAAGGACCAGCCGGTGAAGTTGAACTGGAAACAGGCGTTATTATTGCAGCCCGTCACATTCACTTCCATACTTCCGAAGCAGAAGCTTGGGGCATTTCCGACAAGCAAATGCTGAAAGTCCGCCTTGGCGGAGAACGCGGTCTGGTGCTCGAAAACGTGCTTGCACGTGTATCCGACAGCTTTAAACTCGATATGCATATCGACACCGACGAAGCCAATGCTGCAGGTGCCAACAACGGCGACACAGCTGAAATTGTAGATTAGTCTTACATTTTATACAGTAGGGAGCGGGGGAACAGTCCTCCGCTCCTTTTTTATGGGACGTTTTCTGAGCCGGTTCCGGGATATATTTTGCAGGGTTATTTTATATCCGAATCTGTGGTATCATTATTTGTTATGACTTAGCTCTGCGCTATGTGGAAACGCAGGAATAAACGTAATCCCGCAAAGCCGGGTGATCTGAAAATATATGTATTACAAACTAAGGAGACATACATGACTTTTAATGAGCTTAATTTAACCCCAGCGATTCTCAAGGCGTTAAGCCTGGAAAACTATACATCCCCAACACCGATTCAGGAAGAAGCTATACCTGCAGCTCTGGCTGGCAGAGACGTACTGGGCTGCGCACAGACCGGAACAGGCAAAACGGCTGCTTTTTCTTTGCCGATCATCCAGCTGTTAAGCCAGCAGCCGGCCGTTACCGGCGGAAAACGCCGCATTCGTTCGCTGATTCTCACTCCTACCCGGGAGCTGGCCCTGCAAATCTATGAAAATATTCAGGCCTACAGTAAATTCACCGGTATCCGTTCTACTGCCATTGTCGGCGGTGTGTCGCAAAAGGCACAGGAGCGGGCGTTAAGCCAGGGAGCGGACATTCTGATCGCCACACCGGGCCGTCTGATCGACCTGATCGCCCAGAAGCATGTAGACCTGCAATATGTGCAGATTCTGGTGCTGGATGAAGCCGACCGGATGCTGGATATGGGCTTCATTCATGACGTTAAACGGATTATTGCCAAAATGCCGAGCAAAAAGCAAACCTTGTTCTTCTCCGCGACGATGCCGTCGGAGATTTCACAGCTGATCAAGACGCTGCTCGTGAATCCGGTGAAAATCGAGATTACCCCGGTATCTTCTACGGTAGACCGTATCGAACAGTCTGTGTATTTGCTGCAGAACGGCAATAAGCAGAATCAGCTGAACCGCCTGCTGCAGGACCAATCGATTGTGTCGGCACTGGTCTTCACCCGCACCAAACGCGGCGCTGACCGGGTGACCCGTGATTTGGCCAAAATTAATATTACCGCCCAAGCGATTCACGGCAACAAGTCGCAGAATGACCGCCAGAATGCGCTGCGCAACTTCAAGAGCGGGGCGACCCGTGTGCTCGTGGCAACTGACATCGCTGCCCGGGGGATCGATATTGATGAGCTGTCCCATGTCATCAACTTTAACCTGCCGAACATTCCGGAAACCTATGTCCACCGTATTGGCCGTACCGGCCGTGCAGGGATGAGCGGAGTTGCCATTTCCTTATGTGAAGAGGAAGAGATACCTTACCTGAAGGATATCCAGAAGCTGATCGGCAAGACGATTCCGGAAATCAAGGAACATGACTATCCGATGTCCAAAAGCACACTGGCGCTGCTGAATGACCGTCCGGCAAAAGCACCGGCCAAACCGGCAGCAAAATCCAAAGCGAATCCGCCGCGCAAGCCGAAAACGGAATGGTTCACGCAAGGGAACAAGCCGAAGAGTGGAACAAACGGTCAAGCCAGTCCGGACTCCGGCAGCAGAAATGGCGGCCGGGTTAGCGGAAGCGCAAACGACAGACCTGCAGGAGCACGGAACGCGGGAGCAGGCAAACCCGGCGCGAGTACTAACGGTTCTCAAGGGAATAGAACTGGCGGATATGCCAAAGGTGCGCAGGGTAACCGGCCAGGCGGAGCCGGAGGATCAGCTACTGGTTCTGGCGCAAGCAGACCTGGAGCAAGATCAAACGGCAGCCAAGGCAGACCGGGCGGCCACTCAAGTCCGAACCGGAACGCCAATAAAGCCCCGGTTAATGCCGGCAGACCGCAATAATCAGCTACTCGATCAATGATGCAGCGTCCTTCCTTATAGGGGAGGATGCTGTTTTTTTGTACAATTAATCTAAATTAGCAGACCCAATTTACACAAAAAACCCGTATTGTAAGCTCTGCATAGAGTATACAATACGGGTTTGCTTCTAAGGTCATCATTTAATGGCGAAGGACTTAGCCGGCTAAATAAGCACCCAGTTCTTCACGCAGGGATTCGCTGATCGAGGTCATCGGCAGGCGGAGGGTATCTGAAGCAATCTCACCCTGCACGCTGAGCAGCCATTTGATCGGGGCTGGGTTTGATTCCTTGAAGAGCAGCTTCATGAGCGGCAACAGCCGGTCGTATTCGGCTCTGGCAGCATCTACCTGGCCGGCTTTGTATTGATCGAAGATGCTCAGGAACTTCGCGGTATGCACGTTGGCGGAAGCCAGCATGCCTCCGGCGGCTCCGCAGCCCAGCATGTCGAAGAAACTAAGGTCATCACCGCAGAGCACCGGCTTGGAGCCGAGGCGGGACAGCTCAGAGACGAGCAGCGGCGAACCGGAGCAGTCTTTCAGGCCAACAACGTTGTCCATCTCCAGGATGGTGCGGGCGGTATCGACGGTCATGCCGACTCCGGCACGGCCGGGAATGTCATAGGCGATGATCGGAATGCCGACTTCGGCTGCCTTGCGGAAATGGGCAATGATGCCCGCTTGAGAAGGACGGCTGTAGTAAGGCACGACAACGAGTGCAGCATCGGCTCCCAGGCCTGCAGCAAGCTCTGTGCGGGCAACGGTAGACATTGTATCATTGGTACCTGTTCCGATGACCAGCGGAATATCACTGCCTTGCAGCAGCTGCTGTGAGGCAGTAATCAGTGTCTGTAATTCTTGTATGTTGACTGTCGGCGATTCTCCAGTGGTTCCATTTACGACCAGACCATGAATTTTGTTCTTGATGATGTTGTTCACATAACGCTGATACGAAGGTAGATCAATCTCGCCGGCGGCATTGAACGGTGTTACCACGGGAACATAGATTCCATAAATCTGTTCTTCTGTTAACATGAATATCGTCCTCCAAATTTTTAAATGCTTTTATTCTACTTTAGCATGGAACATTCCATCGGCGTTAGCTATAATAAATGATATGGGTCATCAATAATATTGATGTTATATCACGGTCTAAAGGGTGAGTGAAATGGATTTAACCTATATGCGGACCTTCCGCGAGGTAGCGAAGCGTCAGAGCTTCACGCGTGCAGCTGAGGAACTGGGGTATGCCCAGTCCAGTGTAACCATGCAGATACAGAAGATTGAAAAAGAATACGGGGTCACGCTAATGGAACGTCATGGACGTATCCTGCGCCTGACCCCGCCTGGAGAAGAGCTATTGAAGCTGTTCGTGGAGATTCTTGATTTATATGACCGCTCTAAAGAAACGATTGCCCAGCAAATCGGAGGGACGCTGACCATCGGGACGATTGATTCACTGGCGGCCTTTTACCTTCCGCCTTTTTTGCAGCAGCTGCGGACAACTTTTCCCGGACTCAACATCCATCTGCAAACGGAGCAGGAAGCGAATCTGGTGTCCAAAATCAGGGATGGAGAGGTGGATATCGGCCTCATGCTGGACCGGAGTACGACCGATTCACTGCTGGAGCGGACGATAATAAGGGATGAGCCGCTGGTACTGGTGGCACCCGCTAATCATCCGCTGGCGAAGCTTACGAATATTACCCTGCAGGATCTGAACAACTGTGAGCTGATTGTCTCGGAAGAGAGCTGTATCTACCGCAGCCTGTTTGAGAATTTGCTTCGTGAGCACGGAATCGTGTTCCGGATCGGCTTTGAGCTATCCAACCTGGAAGCCATCAAACGATGTGTGCGGAACGGTCTGGGGATTGCCCTGCTGCCGAGAATTGTGGCGGAGGAAGAGATTGAACGCGGGAATCTGGCCGAGCTGCCATTTACCCATCCGGAGATTCATTTTGACCTGCAGCTGCTCATTCATCCGAAGAAGTGGAAGTCTCTGCCGCTGCAATCCCTGATTCAGATGCTGCAGGCGGATGCTGAGGCAAAGTCTGTGGCACTTTGATGCTAATATCTGGATAAACTGAAGCATTGCGATAATACCAAATTTAAGGTCTGTTGATCATAGACTTGCTGCCGTAAATTACCCTCCAGGATTTTGTGGGCCCATGCTAAACATCGATAATAATGATCGGGTTCACCTGTCCGTATTCTAAAATGGCAAAAATCCAAGTGAGTCTGATACTCCTCAGCAGAGGGGTCAATACCGATCAGGCGCAGCTGATCTCTGCGGATACATTCAGATTGGACCTGTTGTATTCCTTGGTGGATACTGGAGATCTGATTTGGATGTTGTCTGTACATAAGCAGTATCTCAGGCAAATTAACCATCTGGGTGACTGCGCTTAACCGGTTCCATATTTCATAGTCCTCCGCATGAATGTAAGGGAGATATCTGATACCATACTGCTCCAGTACGGATTTGCGGATCATAACAGCTGGATGCACCATTGTACAATGGAATAACTGCCAGCACCGGATCGCCTCATGATTTAACGGTTTAGTGGTAATGGAATCTATGCCTAACAAATAAACCTGAGAACCGCAAACGCCACAGTCCTGATGGACATCCATGAAATTCACTTGACGTTCAAACCGGTGGGGCAGAGCAATATCATCACCATCCATCCGCGCGATATACTCCCCCGTGCATAAATCAATGCCTTGGTTCAAGGTCGCAATTAATCCCTGGTTCACTGTATGCGTTAGTACTCTAATCCTCTTATCATCGAATTTCTTAATTATATCTAAGGTTCCGTCGGTAGATCCGTCATCTAGAATAAGCAGCTCGAAATCGGAATAGGTTTGCGTTAAAATGCTGCAGATCGTTTCCTCAATATACGGAGCCATATTATAAACCGGCATGAGCACTGATATTTTAACCAATGTTTTCACCATCCTTACTATTCTGAATTTATAGTATGCGAGAATCAGGGAGGCTGATCTGCATACTAGACCAGATGTCCGGATATCGTCCGGATAGTCCAAACCCTTTATCTATGGAATTAATTAAATAAAGATAAAGGGATGAGGGGGAATGGGTCATGGATTTCAATGGGATCAAAGGAACTTACGATGTCATTTACAGTTTGGGACAAAATTGTCTGGTTGCGGACCAATTGTCGCGTCATATGCTCAGAAAAATTGGAGGCGTCCTTGACTGGGTGGAGTCACCTGCTTTGCCGGGGGTCAGCCAGCTTTTGCGGAATCAGTTTATGAATTTTATGGAATTCCCTAATCTGGCGATTACCGGCATTAATGAACATGCAGGCTGCTATATTGTGAGGGATGCAGCGTACCATATCTTCTCCCACCACGACTTTCCGCTTCATGAGAATACTCCAACCCAGCTAATGAGCTACCCGAAGCTTAGGGGGAAAATCACCCGGCGTGTCCCGCGGTTTTTGGAAACGCTCAGAAACTCTAACCGGATTCTGTTTATCCGCACTGAAGGGACAATTCATGAAACGGCGGAGCTGCTGGATGTGCTAAACACGCTGGTGGCCGGTGAATTCAATTTGCTCGTGATTAATCATGCTCCGGTAAGCGGAATTGTGGAAACCCCGTGGCCTTTTCCTAATGTCTGTGCCCTGCAAATCCCCTTGGTGCCGGATGAGTTTCACGATAATGACTATTTATGGAAAACTCTCCTGGAAGGATTCCATGTACGTTACTAATCATGGGCCAAAAATGATTCTCAATGCAGCAAGATATTGACATCAAAAACGTGGATATGGTATATAAAAGGAAGTGTTAGCACTCATCATTGTGGAGTGCTAATCATCCGGAAGTAATCCGAAGGATATTTTTGAAAGGAGATTACTATATTCATGTCCAAAAAAGAGTTCAAAGCCGAATCCAAAAGACTGCTTGAAATGATGATTAACTCCATCTATACGCAGCGGGAGATTTTCCTGCGGGAGCTGATCTCGAATGCAAGCGATGCCATCGACAAAATCTATTACAAAGCACTGGCCGATGAGGGTCTGGTGTTTAATAAAGAGGATTATTACATTAAAGTAACTGCTGATAAAGCTAGCCGGACATTGACAATTTCTGATACCGGGATCGGGATGACGCAGGAAGAGCTGGAGAACAACCTGGGTATTATTGCGAACAGCGGCTCTTTTGCGTTCAAGAAGGATAATGAAGCCAAGGACGGCCATAACATTATCGGGCAGTTCGGGGTTGGTTTCTATTCCGCCTTTATGGTTGCTGAGGATGTTACTGTGATCAGTAAGGCGCTGGGCAGTGACCAGGCGTACAAATGGGAATCCCAGGGTGCTGACGGGTATACGATTGAGCCTGCTGAGAAGGATGCAGTAGGTACCGAAATCATTTTGAAGATTAAAGCGAATACCGAAGAAGACAATTATGACGAGTTCCTGGAAGAATACCGCCTGAAATCAATCATTAAGAAATATTCTGATTTCATCCGCTTCCCGATCAAGATGGACATCACCTCCAGCAAGCCGAAGGAAGGCAGCGAAGGCGAGTTCGAACAGGTTCAGGAAGAGCAGACCGTCAACAGCATGGTGCCGATCTGGCGCAAGAATAAGAACGAGCTGACCGAAGAGGATTACAACAACTTCTACTCGGAGAAACGCTATGGCTTCGACAAGCCGCTTAAGCATATCCATATCAGTGCCGACGGTGCTGTGGTGTATAACGCGATTCTGTTCATTCCGGAGAATACTCCGTTTGACTATTACACCAAAGAGTATGAAAAAGGCTTGGAGCTCTACTCCAACGGCGTGCTGATTATGAACAAATGCGGCGACCTGCTGCCGGACTATTTCAGCTTCGTCAAAGGGATGGTCGATTCCGAGGATCTGTCACTCAACATCTCCCGCGAGCTGCTGCAGCATGACCGCCAGCTGACGCTGATCGCGAAGAACATCAAGAGTAAGATCAAGAGCCAGCTCCTGAGTCTGCTTAAGGACGAGCGTGAGAAATATGAGACGTTCTATAAATCTTTTGGCAGACAGCTGAAGTTCGGGGTATACAATGATTATGGCATGGAAAAAGAAACCCTTCAGGACCTGCTGATGTTCTACTCTTCCAAGGAGAAGAAACAGGTTACGCTGGCTGAATACGTAGAGAGAATGCCGGAAGACCAGAAGTATATCTACTATGCGTCCGGGGAATCGGTGGAACGGATCGAGAAGCTGCCGCAGACGGAGATGGTTTCGGATAAGGGCTATGAAATTCTCTATTTCACTGACGATATCGATGAATTTGCAATCAAGATGATTATGTCCTACAAGGAAAAAGAATTCAAAAACGTGTCCAGCGGGGACCTCGGCATCGAAGATGCAGCAGACAAACCGTCGGAAGAGGAAGAAAATGAGAACAAGGGCTTGTTCGAAGCCATGCAGGGCATCCTGTCCGGCAAAGTGGAGGCAGTCAAAGCCTCCAAGCGGCTGAAATCCCATCCGGTCTGCCTGTCCACCGAAGGCGAACTGACGATTGAGATGGAGAAAATCCTCAAAGCGATGCCTAATGGCCAAGAGGTTCAAGCGGACAAGGTGCTGGAAATTAACGTGAACCACGATGTCTTCAAATCCTTGAAGGCTGCTGCCGAAGGGGACAAGGAGAAGCTGGGCCTGTACACGAATCTGTTGTACAATCAGGCGCTGCTGATCGAAGGTCTGCAGGTGAATGATCCGGTGCAGTTCACGAACGATATTTGCAAAATCATGGTTTAAACTACGCGGCATTCCTGCCAGGGAGTGCAGCTGAAACAACCCGCTTCCGGCGCTGGCCGGGGCGGGTTGTTTTGTTAGGTTATGCAAAGACCCCGGAATCGAATGGAAGCAGTCACCTGTAGGCTTATATTGACTAATTGCTTCTGAAGCTATCAATAAAATTAGCGGCCAGCGAGGAGAGGAATTTATCCTTGACCCATACAGCCGCGATGCGGGTATGCAGGGACTCGCTGCGGATTTCCTTGAACAGCAGATTGCTGTTGTCGGCCAGGCTGAGCGCCGACCTTGGAATAATGCCGATGCCAAGCCCGGCATTGGCCCAGAGCAGGGTTGTGCGGGCATCATCGTTCATGCAGAACACATCAGGATTGAAGCCATGCTCCAGGCAGGTTTCACGGATCAGCTGCTCAAAGCGGCGGTAGATGATTAGCGGCCTGCTCTTTAGTTCGCCAATATCAATGGAGGTTCCCGCACTGCTCCAGTCATATTCAGCAGTCATCACGGCAATCATAGGTTCAGCCGCTGCGTACACGCATTCGAGGCTGGTGCTGTTGAACGGGGTGCGGACAATACCGACTTCGATGATTCCTTTATTCAGCAGATCAATAATCGTATAAGTATTGCCCTCATGGATTTCAAATTTGACTCCGGCATACATTTTGTGGAATTCGCGGAGCCGGTCCTGGAGCAGGGTGGCGGCAGAAGAGGAGACGGTTCCGATCGAGAGCGTTCCCTGCAGGCCATTCACGAAATCATTGATTTCCCGGGTGGTCGAGTCTGCCAGCTCCAGAATCTGCTGTGCCCGGCCGCGCAGGATCACCCCGGCATCGGTGAGCTGAACGCTGCGCGGGCCGCGCTCCACAAGCTTCACGCCGAGCTCTTCCTCCAGCAGCCTCAGCTGCTGGCTGAGCGGCGGCTGGGCCATTTGCAGCTTCCTTGCCGCTGAAGTGATTTGTCCTTCTTCGGCAATAGCCAAAAAGTATTTGAGCTGTCTGATATCCATATGAAAACCTCCCGATTTGATATATGCAATTCGTATCGCATTGATACGAAACCAATATTATTAATATGTAAACGGATATGACATAATCATAACGGGTCTTTTCATGATTTCATAGGGGTTACATATTGTATAGGCTGGTGAGGTAATGATGTTCAAAATGGCTGTTTTTCTAAAACCGTACAAAAAAGAGGTTATTCTCGGGCCGATCTTCAAGCTGCTTGAGGCGATCCTGGAGCTGCTGCTGCCGACGATTGTCGCGCTGATCGTTAATAACGGGATCGGTAAGAATGACAGTGCCTATGTGTACAAGATGGGCGGGCTGATGCTGTTCATGACGCTGCTTGGCTTCGGCTGTTCCATGGTTTGCCAATATTATGCGGCCCGCGCATCCCAGGGCTTCGGCACATCACTTCGTAACAAGATGTTCAAGCATATCTCCTCCTTGTCTTATGCGGAGCTGGACCTCTTCGGTACACCTTCGCTGATCAACCGGATCACTAATGACGTGAACCAGCTGCAGCTGGCAGTGGCCATGCTGATCCGGCTGGTTGTCCGGGCGCCGTTTATCTGCATCGGGGCGATCATCATGTCGATGATTCTGGATTTCCGGCTGTCGCTGATTCTGCTTGCTGCTACACCAGTGTTCGGGGTGATTCTGTATTTCATCATCACCCGCAGCTCCCCGCTCTACCGCAAATATCAGCAGAAGCTGGATCATCTGGCGCTGGTGCTCAGCGAGAACCTGTCCGGTATCCGTGTCATCCGCGCCTTTGCTGAGTCGCGCCGGGAGAAGCGGCGTTTTGATAATGCATCGGATGACCTGACCGCGACTGCGATCCGGGTCGGACGTATCTCCGCCTGGCTGGGTCCGATGACGACTCTGGTCGTGAACACGGCTATTATCGCCATCCTCTGGGCAGGCGGCAGACACATCGATGCCGGACGGCTTTCGCAGGGTGAGATTATCGCTTTTATCAACTATGTGACCCAGATTCTGCTGGCGCTGATTGTTGTCTCGAATCTGGTTATCCTGTTCACCAAGGCTTCCTCCTCTGCGAACCGGGTAAGTGAAGTACTGGCGGCAGCCACCTCGGTTTCCGATGAAGGGAATACCGCTGCTGTTGCAGCTGAATATGATGCCCCTGCAATCTCCTTCGAGCATGTCTCCTTCGGCTATAACAGCACCGGAGAGCTTGCACTCCAGGATGTCTCGATCACCATCAAGCGTGGTCAGACGGTCGGGCTGATCGGCAGCACCGGCTCGGGCAAATCGACCTTTGTAAATCTGATTCCGCGGTTTTATGATGCGGTAGAGGGCGAGATCAAAGTCGGGGGCGTGAATGTCAAAGACTATCCGCTGGAGCAGCTGCGGAGCCGGATTGGCATCGTACCGCAGAAGGCGCTGCTGTTCACAGGCACGATCGCAGAGAATATCCGCTGGGGCAAGCAGGAGGCTTCCCGGGAGGAGCTTATGCAGGCTGCTGCCGTAGCGCAGGCGGATGAATTTATCCGCAAGCTGCCGGAAGGGCTGGATACGCCGGTGGCCCGCGGAGGTTTGAATTTATCGGGAGGGCAGAAGCAGCGTCTGACGATCGCCCGTGCGGTTGTCGGCCGGCCGCCGATCCTTATTCTAGATGACTCTTCCAGTGCGCTAGACTTTGCTACTGACGCCGCCTTACGTAAGGCGCTGAAGCTTCACAGCCGGGAAATGACGGTGCTGCTGGTATCCCAGCGGGTCAGCACCGTGCAGCAGGCTGATCAGATCATCGTCTTCGATGAAGGCCGGATTGCCGGAACCGGCACTCACCGGGAGCTGCTGGCGGACTGCGGCGTCTACCGGGAAATTTGTGAGTCGCAGCTGTCCAGCAGGGAGGTGGCGCAATGAACACCACGGATACATGGAAAAGACTGTTGAATTATACGCGACATTACCGGGGGATCGCCACCTCAGCGGTAATCTGTGCCATATTGAGTGTCATTGCCAGCCTGATCGGTCCGCTCCTGATCGGCCAGGCAGTCGATCAGATGATCGGTCCGGACAATGTGGATTTTCCGGCCATCCTCCGATTGCTGCTGCTATTGGCCGCGGTTTATATTGTCGGCAGCTTCTTTGGCTGGCTGCTCACCTATTACACTAACAAAATAGCGTATAAAACGGTTTATGATCTGCGCCGCGAATTATTCGATAAGCTGGATACACTTCCGCTGAAATTCCATGACAATCATCCGCAGGGAGACAGCATCAGCCGTTTTGTCAATGATATGGATGCCGTTTCTGATGGCCTGCTGCAGGGCTTCTCCACACTGCTGACTGGAATTGTCACCATCGCCGGAGCGATTGGGCTGATGCTCTATATCAGTCCGGTCATGACGGTGGTGGTGCTGTTGTCTGCACCCGCGACTTATTTTGTCGCCCGCTTCATTACCACGCGTTCTCAGCGTCTGTTCCGTGAGCAGGCCAAAATCCTCGGCGGGCTGAACGGCTATGTTGAGGAAATCGTTGGCGGGCAAAAAGTGGTGCAGGCTTACCATTATGAGGACCGCTCGTTCGCGCGGTTCTCGGAACGCAACAACGAACTATACCTGACCGGCGTCAAATCGCAGTTCTATGGTTCGCTGGCCAACCCGACAACCCGGCTGGTCAACAATATTACTTTTTCAGTCATCGCCATGATTGGCAGTGCACTGGTTATCGGCGGGCATTTTACGGTGGGGGATCTGTCTAGCTTTCTGATTTACTCGAACCTGTTCGCGAAGCCGTTCAATGAAATTACCGGTGTTATTACCCAGCTCCAGTCGGCTACGGCTTCAGCACAGCGGATCTTCCGGATTCTGGACCTGACACCGGAAACTCCGGATGCAGCAAACGCTCATGTCCTTGGTATCAGCCAAGGGACGATCACCTTCGATAAGGTCAGCTTTGCGTATACACCGGAGCGGCCGCTGATCCGCGGCTTCAGCCTGGAAGTGAAGCCGGGAACGCGGGTGGCGATTGTCGGGCAGACGGGGGCAGGGAAGACAACGCTCGTCAACCTGCTAATGCGCTTCTATGATGTGGATAGCGGAAGCATCCGGATTGACGGCGTAGATATCCGAACGATTACCCGTGACAGTCTCCGGCAAAATTTCGGGATGGTGCTGCAGGATACATGGCTGTTCGGCGGTTCGATCCGTGATAATATCGCTTACGGCAAGCCGGAGGCGACAGAGGACGAAGTGATTGCTGCCGCTAAAGCGGCGAATGCGCACAGCTTCATTAAGCGGCTGCCTGAAGGCTATGCTACGAAGATCAGCGGCTCCGGCGACAATCTGTCGCAGGGGCAGAAACAGCTGCTCACCATCGCCCGCGTCATGCTGGTTGACCCGCCGATGCTGATTCTGGATGAAGCAACCAGCAGCATTGATACGCTGACTGAAATCCGCATCCAGAAGGCTTTTCTTAAGATGATCTCCGGCCGGACCAGCTTCGTCATTGCCCACCGGCTGTCCACGATCCGCGAGTCGGATATTATCCTGTATATGAAGGACGGGGATATTGTCGAGAGCGGAACGCATGAAGAGCTGCTCGCCAGCGGCGGACACTACGCCAAGCTGTACAACAGCCAGTTTGCGGCGGTGTAACGATAGTATCGTTAAGTTACTTATGCCAAAAGACTGTACACAGTAAAAAATTACTGCGTGCAGTCTTTTTGATGTTCCGGGAAACTGCCACAAATAGAATTTCAAGCAAATGTAGCGCACCTCAAGCTCTCAAAATGAAGATTGCCCCCACCCTAACCTAGGGCTTCTTTAGTAATTACGCAATTTTATTTGACACAAAAACCGTCCGGACGGTATAGTAAATCCGGAGGTGAACCATATGAACATTAATTCGAAGCGCACGGTTATTTTAACTGCCGCCTCCTTCGTGATCAGGAATCAGGGGGTAGAGAAGCTTACGCTCGAAGCAGTGGCCAGGGAGGCAGGCGTCAGCAAGGGCGGACTGCTGCACCATTTTCCAAATAAAAATGCCCTAATTCAGGGTCTGGTCGAAGACCTGACATGCGGCTTTGTCACCGATGTCCAGGATCGGGCTGCAGTTTCAGTAACTGAACAAGGCAAGTGGAGCAGAGCGTACACAGAATCGGTGGCCTATGATATTAAGGATGGGAATGGAATCAGCACAGCGCTGACCGCGGCACTTTTCAGCAAGCCGGAGCTGCTCGGAAAACTGCAGGAACAGTATGCGCTGTGGCAAAAAGACATCGAGAACGACGGGATAAACCCTGTGCGGTCCACCATTATAAGATTGGCTGCTGACGGCCTCTGGTTCTCCGAAATGTTCTCCTTGGGGAATCTGGACGCAGAGCTGCGCGAAAAAGTCATTCAGGAACTGCTGGAAATGACGAATTAGGAGGAAGAGGCTTGTGAACCCTTTTGTGTTACTAGCGTTTGCCATTGTGTCTGAGGTCTGCGGCAGCTCGCTGCTCAAATTATCCGACGGTTTCAAACGGCTCTATCCCTCGATTGGTGTAATATTGGGTCTGGGATCGGCTTTTTATTTGCTGTCTCTGGCACTGCAGTCAATTTCCCTCGGTACGGCTTATGCGATTTGGTCCGGAGCGGGTACGGCGTTAACAGCCATGGTGGGGGTTTTCTTTTATAAAGAACGGCTTAATGTCAAAAAGGTGCTGGGGCTGCTGCTGATTATCGGGGGTGTGATTACACTAAAGCTTGCTACTGGCGGATCTCATTGATTTTACGGGCAAAGAAGGGGGGATTCCATTGAAAAGTTACATATACCTGGCTATGGCCATCTGTTTTGAAATATTCGGAACAACGATGCTTAAATTATCCGACGGCTTCACGAATCTGCTGCCCGGCCTGGGGGTAGTCATGGGGATGGGGCTATCCTTTTTCAGCTTGTCCATGAGTTTGCGGGTCATTCCGTTAAGCTTTGCTTATGCGGTATGGTCGGGTGTCGGGACGGCAGTGACAGCCTTGCTCGGTGTGATGGTGTGGGGCGATCCGTTTACTTTCGTGTCCTTCATCGGCATTGCGGCAATTATCGGCGGTGTAGTGCTGCTTAACTCATCTAAACATCCGGAAAAAGCTCCGCAGGGGCAGCTGTGAAATTTATTTCATAAGTTAATATACAGCTTTCGGAGTTTTGTTAGCTAACCTCTTAGAGGGCAGGTCTTCACTTCATAGATTTTTTGGAGCGTCTGGATACTATTCGTCTTTCCGTCATTATCCTCTGCATGGAGATACCACTCCACAAGTCTGTACCCGAACATAAACAGGATCAGCTCGTAGACGCAATGATCTGCAACAGGGGGAGCATCCGTAAACTCCGAAAAGCCCTTTGTAATACGCGATAACACATCGCTGATAGTATACGATACCCGCTTCATCCGCAATCAGGCTGGCGAGGTCCTCGCCCAGGTAGCCCCAACCGGAGGTATCCCAGTCGATGAGTGCGATTGTTCCGTCGGCATAAATCAGGTTAGTCACCCAGAAATCCCGGTGGCACAAAACGAGCGGCAATTGTTCGATGCGAGCTAATATCTCTTCTGAGTGCTCATAGATATCGATCAGCATTTGCTGCACGTGCTGCGGAAATTCGCAATCCACCGAACGGATATAGTCGTAGACGACCGGCCAAGATCGGTAATGCAGGTACGTGTTCTTCATGAAATCCGCACGGCTCAGGTTAGTCAGACTTTCCAGCACAGCAGGCTGCTCCGCATACAGTTGCCTTGATAGCGCCCTAACTTCAATGCGGCTTGTTCATACATGTCACCAGTCAAGTCTAAACCGGTTACGCCATCGATGAATTCCAGCCACAGCTGGAACTCGTTTTGCTCGGCATTCATTTCGGGATGATAGCATATCGGCCAGCGGAAGCTATCCGAGAACGTCGCCCCCAAATCAGATGCATAGAGATCATATTCCCGGCGCCATGAACCCGGATCACCGTAACGTTCCCATTTTTTCTGGATTTTCAGCACGACACAGTATGGCAATTTTTCGCCGAGAGGCTATCCTTTTTAAGCCGTTTGCTTTGATTTATTCTTGACATATTTGTGCTCATGCTGCTGGGTGACAAATTGCTCCCACCGTTCAGGCTGCGAAGCTTTCTATAAAATTTCCTATTATGGATAATAAACAAATTAAGTTTTGTCCTTTAAATTCAAAAAGATGGATAGATTCGTTGAAGATTAACCGCGGGAACCTTACCATACGTAGGG
>NZ_LN831198.1:3076582-3078839 GCF_001368795.1 Paenibacillus ihuae | reverse complement strand
TTATGGATAATAAACAAATTAAGTTTTGTCCTTTAAATTCAAAAAGATGGATAGATTCGTTGAAGATTAACCGCGGGAACCTTACCATACGTAGGGCGAAGTTCAGGTGTATTTACATTTTTCGTTTCAAATGCTATTATAAAAACATGACGTTAACGTCATGTTAAATCTTGAAAAGGAGTGATACATTTTCATCATGAACCGCATGCGCATTGGAGATTTGACAGAACGAGCAGGGGTAACCCAGCGCACGGTTCGCTATTACGAGAGCATCGGATTGCTTCCTTCTGGCGAGCGCGAAGGCAATGGTCATCATTACTATACGGAAGAAACGGTTGCTCGTCTGCGTAAGATTGATCAGTTGAAGAAGCTTGGTCTAAGTTTGGAGGAAATTCGGGACGTAATCGAGCTTTATTTTACGGATACGAGCGGGGTGCTGCCGAAGCGGAAAATTCTCGGCATACTGCGCCAACATCTGGACAACACCGATCAAAGGCTTGAAGCACTCGGGCAGTTCCGCAGCGATTTGCAGTCACATATAGAACGTTTCGAGCGATGGCTCGAGGCCAATGATAGTGATTAATTTTTTTTGCTATAAACATGACGTTAACGTCATGTTTATCATCCTAAGGAGGTTAAACTTATGAGAGAAAACATTGGATTTATCGGACTCGGACTACTCGGTGTTCCAGTCGCTTCCAATCTGCTTCAAGCAGGATATGCGTTGACCGTATACAACCGCACCCCAGAAAAAGCTGAGCCGCTCGTGGCACAAGGTGCGCTGCAGGCGGTCCGTCCAGCAGACACCGTGACAACCGGTGGTATCGTCGTCACCTTGGTTTGGGACGATGAAGCATTGGAAGACGTCGTCAAAAGCGAAGATTTCCTTGAACGCCTGGGCCTAGGCGGTATTCATGTATCAATGAGTACGGTGTCGCCGGATACGGGCAGGAAGCTGGCGGATCTGCACGCGCGGCATGGCTCCGTCTATGTTGAGGCGCCTATCTTTGGACGGCCGGAGGCAGCCGCTGCCAGGCAATTGTGGATTCCAATAGCGGGCCCCAAGGAAGCAAAGGAGCGAGTCCGGCCGATGCTGGATGCGATGGGAGCTAAGGGGATCTTTGACTTTGGCGAGGAAGCCGGTTCGGCTGTAATCATCAAACTGATCGGTAACTTCCTTATTGTCTCAGCCGCACGCTCGCTGGAAGAAGCACTAGGAATAGCTGAGCGCAGCGGTGTTGATCCTACTGCGGCGGTTAATATGCTTACGAGCACACTGTTTACCGCCCCAATCTATCAAAGCTACGGCAAAATGATTGCCGAAAAGTCAGCATCCGTTTCCGAAAGCAAAATTCCGCAGAAGGATGTCGGCCTCTTCTTGTCGGCGGCGCAAAACTTGCAATTCCCTGCTCCGCTCGCCAGTCTGCTGCTCGATATGCTGGAGGGACGGGGATCGGAGCATCAATAAACAAAGCTGATTAGCAGAATTAGAATGGGCTGTCCCAAGGTCACGAAAGTGATCCGAGGGACAACCCCTTTCTTTCACCTTTCAAACGTATGGGGGCATATCACCGTAGAGGAATGCCCCTAAACTTGCCGATACAGCCAGTGCGGAGAACAGTACCACAAGTAGGGCAAACAATTTTATTGGGATTTCACTAATAGGTTTGGCTCTGCCCAACCTAAAATATCCACGACAGTAACTTCATCTCTTCTGTACAATGAGGAAGTTAATCTGAAAGAAAAATGCTCAGTCCTTTTTTTGGCTAAAGGGAGAATGGCCACAGGCGTACAACCTTCGTCATGGACATACACATATAGCACTGCTATAATGGACATATGAACACATACGACAAAATATTGGCAGCAGCTCTTAAGGTACTCGAAGAGGATGGCGGAGCCCAATTTTCGACGCGAGCCGTAACTGCGATCGCGCAGGTTACGGCCCCTACGCTCTACCACCATTTCGGCAATGCCGATGGACTCCTGAGTGCAGCTATAGTGGAAGCGTTCAAACAGTTATTTGAAAGCAAGATTGCCGCAGTGGAGTCCACCATTCCAGAGATGGCTCTTCGTCAAGGATGGGATGACTATGTCCGCTTCGCGGCAACCCGTCCCCGGATTTATGCGGCGATGATGGGGCGGCTGCTCGAGGGCGCCCATATCGAGGCGGCAGATCATTCGTACCAAGCACTAGTGCAAAATATTCAGAAAGTCGCCGACGAAGGCAACCTGGCCGTGTCAGCCCAGGTTGCGG
>NZ_LN831198.1:3065548-3076556 GCF_001368795.1 Paenibacillus ihuae | reverse complement strand
CCACCCCAACCTGACGTCGTTGATCTCATTCGGGAAAGTGTAATGCAGATCATTTTGATCCAAAGGCCGGACGCCGATTCAAAATGAGGATAAGAAAGATCGCCTATCCAACCTGGACCTCCAGGAGGAGGGCGATCTTTTTTATGTTTGGAGGGTGTATTCGAAAAAGTATAGCACCGCTATAGACAACACGGTATAGCGCTGCTATAATGTTCGTATAGCAGTGCTATACCGTGATCCATATCTTGTCAAACCTAGGAGGGTTACTATGTCATTTAAAACTCAAGAACTGGTCATGGTCACAGGTACGTCCAGCGGCATCGGTAGGGCAACCGCGGAGCAACTGGCCGCTGAAGGATTTCATGTTTTGGCGGGGGTTCGTCGTCAGGAAGACGCCGATACAATCAAACGCAAAAATATCGAGCCGGTGATCGTCGATGTTACCAATATCGAAACACTAAAGGCGCTGGCCAAACGGGTGGAGCAAGATCCGCTTGGCCGCCCTTTGCGGGCAGTGGTCAACAATGCCGGCATCGCTGTTAATGCACCTCTTGAGATGGTTCCGCTCGATGAATTTCGCCGCCAGATCGAGGTCAGCGTGATCGGACAGGTCGCTGTTATTCAGGCGCTAACACCGGCCTTGCTGACCAGCGGCGGACGCGTAGTTAATATTGGTTCGCTTGGCGGCAAGGTGTCCATGCCTGGTTTCGGGATATATTCGGCAGCAAAGTTTGCCATGGAAGCAATCAATGACAGTCTCCGGAGGGAGATGTCCTCTTTTGGCCTCAAGGTGATCATGATCACTCCGGGTGGTGTCAGCACTGGCCTGTCAGAGCAAGGGATTACGACAGCGGAGCGGCTGGCCAAGTTGATGACGCCGGACCAGCACCGACGCCATGATCGTCTTTTTGACGCCGTGAAGGCTCAGGCTGAAACGTGGGCTAAGGACGGTATCCGCCCTGAGAAAGTGGCAGCAGTGGTTTCACGCGCAATCCACGAAAGAAAGCCACGCACCCGCTATACGGTCGGTCGCGATTCGGCACTGCTGACCCGACTGGTCCGTATTCTCCCAGACAAACTCCTCGACCGGATGCTCCGCAGCCAGATGAAACTGCAGTAACGGGCAGTTTTACGAATCCTCATGGACATAAGGCTAAAATGGAGGAATGAAATATGCCACAAAACAAGTTTGAACATGCCATTATTGTAGGTGGATCATTAAGTGGTCTAATGATGGGGCTTGCGTTATCTCGTTCCGGTTATACAGTTACCATTCTTGAACGTGCAGATTCATCATTAAGAAATGGTGCTTTTATTCGTTTGCAAACAAAGCCTTATAGTAATAGTGAAATTGAACGAGAATTAAGACACTTGGCTTCCAACGGTAACAACAATGTTGAAGCCTGGTCAGCCATTCAAGGACGTTTGCGCAATGCGGTTGCAAAAGAACCTGGTATTACCCTTCAGCACAATACACGAATTGTTAGTGTTGGGCAAAATGAATCATCTGCTTGGGCTACCAGTGAAGAGGAGCAGACGTTTAAAGGTGACTTTTTGATTGGCGCAGATGGATATCGCAGTATTGTCCGCCGCTATTTAAACCCTGACAGACCATTTGCAGATTATGCTGGCTATCTGGTTTGGGTAGGGAAGGTGGACGAAGAACTGCTGCCAAAGAAAGACTGGAAAAAACGGCAACTTTCGAGTGCTTATTTCAACAATAGCGCTGCCGGTACATTGACTACTGCGGTGATGCCGGGTATAGAAGGGGGAACCAATCCTGGCCAGCGATGGATTGGTTTTTGCTGGTTTGATCATTCGCATAATCATTTGCTGTCTGAATTAGGTGTATTAAAGGGCGGAATTGCCCAGCATTCCTTATACGGTGAGGCTATTCCCGATTCGCTACTAGAAGAACTATCACATACCAGCCAAGCAAATTGGAATGAAGAAGATGATGCAATTTTGCAAATTGCAATTAAGGACCGCAGTTTAATCGGGGCACCTGTTAATGAATACATCCCTAATATATTGTCAAAAGGAAGAATAGCCATGATCGGCGATGCAGCTCATACCATGTCACCAATGACTGGCGCAGGCTTTAATGACTCACTTGATGATACGGTTGCCATTATGGACTCCATAAAACAGTATCCGAATTCGATAATAAAAGCTTTGGGTGAATACCAAACACGTCGTTTAGACGTGGTTCGTCAAGATGTTCTTAGGGGCCAAGGCTTTAATCGTTCTTTTGGACGATTATAACAGCATTAAACTTAAGCTATTAATACATTGGAATTTCAAGCATAATAAATTAGGAGGAATTAGCATGAATGATACAAAGAACCGTTACGTTACCGTACTCTGGGAGGCGAGAGCTAAGGCAGGGAGAGAAGCCGAGATGAAGGCATTCATGACTGCTGCTGTCACTCCGTCGCGCAACGACTTGGGCAACATTGACTACGAGGCTCACGAGGTAGAAGGCCAGCCTGGCACATTCATCATCTACGAGCGCTGGGAGAACCGGGATGCCCTCGATCGGCACCTGAGCGCTCCCCGGATGCAGGAATTGGTGCCCCAGCTCTTAGAACTGATGGAGGGATCCATTGAGGAAGGGATTCGACTCCTGCAGCCATTCCGCCCAGCGCAGTGAAATGCAACACCGAGCGGAACTCATTAATTTCTGTCCGGAAAGCGTCAGGGATATTTTCATAAGCGGGTAAATACTTAAGTAAAGGAGATAAAACGTTGGCAACGATTGATGATTTTGCAGCATTAGATATTCGTGTCGGAACGATTAAGGAAGCGGAGTTTTTTGATGAAGCAAAGATCCCTGCGATAAAGCTTAAGATTGATTTTGGTCCAGAGATCGGGATGAAATCCTCAAGTGCACGAATAACTAAGCGTTACAAGGTTGAGGAAATTGTAGGAAAGCAAATTATAGGAATCGTCAATTTTCCTCCTCGGCGCATTGCGGGATTCAAATCAGAAGTATTAGTTTTGGGAGGAGTCCCGGAAAAAGGAGACGTTATTCTATTACAGCCGGATACTGAAATACCTAATGGTACTTCTATTGCGTAAAAACAAGACTCTAAAAGCGACTCAACCTAAAAATCAGTGCCTGACGATTAGAGCAACAGGCGGTGCTGACAGCATTCCAGAAGAGTGCCGTCTTTGACTTTATTATTTGCAGTGCAACTGAGCAGGCGCCTCATAATGAGGTGCTGGCGGCTTATCTGCTGGCGAATACCCAGTTGTCGGAATAGATCTTTTACACGATGCTGGAACACTTGGTAGAAGAAAAGGAAATACTGCTTCACTTTCTGCAACGAGTGAGGAAAAATGTCGAAATCGACAGGGATATTTCCGATAGACCCGTTAAGCTGAACCGTATCATAAGCAGAGAAAAGTAAATCATAACGTTTAATCTTAACTTGACATAAACTTGTCAAGTTTTTTTGTTTATACTAACCAAGAGGTGAACGGATGCAAATCAGCAGATTACTTCAAATGACTTACATTTTATTGGAAAAGGGGACTGTTACGGCACCAGAGCTGGCTGAACGGTTCGAGGTGTCTGTCCGAACGGTCTATAGGGACGTTGAAGCCTTGAGCCAGGCTGGAATTCCGGTCTATACCAGCCAAGGTAAAGGCGGCGGCATTTCCCTTTCCGACAGGTTTGTCCTGAATAAATCCTTGCTTACTGACAAGGAGCAGGATGAGATCCTTTTTGCTCTGCAAAGCTTGGCGGTAGCCCGATTGCCTGATTCCGACGAGGTCTTCTCAAAGTTAAGCAGCTTGTTCAGGAAAAATAGTACAAACTGGATTGAAGTCGATTTCTCCCCATGGGGAAGCGGGCTGAACCAAAAAGAGCTGTATACATTACTAAAACAGGCCATTTTGGAGCATAAAGTGATTTTGTTTACCTACTTGAGCGCGGCCGGGGAACAAAAAAGCCGGAGAGCCGCACCAGTAAAACTGCTATTTAAGGATAGAGCCTGGTATGTCGAAGCCTATTGTTTTGATAAAGTTGCGCTAAGAACCTTTAAGATTACCAGAATGTCGGATGTAAGGCTTTCAGACGGAAACGGGGTTGAACTCTTAGAGCTTTTGCAGGAGCAGGAAAGGATGGAGTCTGCAGGGACTTCCCGTGAAGAAATTATTAATGTTAATGAAATGCCGAGAATCCCCCTGGTATTAAAAATAGAACCAGCGGGAGCCTATCGCATCGTGGATGAGTTTAAGCAAGAGGACATTTTGAAGCAGGAAGACGGATCATTCCGGGTTACTACAGAAATGCCCTCCGGAGAATGGCTTATTCAATATCTTCTTTCCTATGGAGATTTACTGGAAGTTATGGAGCCGGCGTCTGTCAGGCTGGAGATCAAAACCCGCACGGCCAAAATGGCCGAAAAATATTTATCATAACTGGACACGCAGCTGTCAGGTTCTGTTGATTACACTAGCCTTGTATTCAAAACATACCAAGGAGGTTTCAGCAGAACGATGAATAACAGTCCGGATATAATCAATATGAGCAAAGAATTTGCAGGTAAAAGAGCACTGGTGACCGGCGGAACCCGGGGAATCGGCCTCGCGATCGTAAAGCGTCTGCATGCAGCGGGAGCTGAGGTTGTAGCTACGGCAAGATCTATACCTGAGTCATTACCGGAGGGAGTAGGGTTCATTCAGGCCGATGTGAGCCTTCCGGAAGGCGTGGATCATATTGTTCAGGAAACAATCCGGAAATTTGGCGGTCTGGATATTTTAATTAACAATGTAGGCGGTTCCTCCACCAGTACAGCAGGAGCTTTGACACAAACAGATGAAGATTGGCAAACAACGTTCAATGCGAACCTGTTCTCTTCCGTCGGGCTCGATCGCGGGGTTTTGCCATATATGGCCGAACAGCAAAGTGGTGTAATTGTCCATGTCTCCTCTATTCAAAGTAGGCTTCCCGGCATCATGACTATGCCTTATTCGGCTGCCAAAGCTGCGCTGGTTAACTACAGTAAAAACCTGGCGACCCAGTTCGGCCCGAAGGGAATAAGAATCAACGCACTCGCACCGGGATTTACTGAAACTGAAGCGGCGGAGCGCTTAATCGGGAGAATGGCTGAACAAGCCGGAACGGACTATACAACTGCCCGTCAGCAGCTAATGGACGAGCTTGGCGGTATTCCTCTCGGCCGGCCGGCCAAGCCTGAAGAGGTTGCCGAGCTTGCGGTCTTCCTTGCCTCAGACAGAGCCTCTTATATTACCGGCTGTGAGTATGTCATAGACGGCGGAACCATCCGCACTGTGTAACGGGTGTATAAAGGAGTTGATCTAATGGAGACTGGTTTGCTTCCGAAAGTAATACAAGATTTTTTAGCTGCTGCCAATAAGCCTGATCCGGATGCTTATGTGAACTGCTTTTCGGAGGATGCAATTGTTTTCGATGAAGGCAAAGAGTGGGCAGGTAAGGCTGCTATAAAAAAATGGGGTGCTGAACATCACTTTGGTGCTAACATTGCGCTTGAACCCAAGCAGATTAAACAGCATGAGGAAGAAAGCATAGTGGTTTTTAAGGTTGACGGCGACTTCGACAAAACCGGCCTCCCGGACCCTCTATATCTGGATTTCCATTTTCAGATTGAGAACTATAAGATTAAGCAGCTTACAATAAGGCTATCTATAAGATTGTAACAAGTGAACAAATGCGGAACGAGGTGAACTTAAAAATGATAGTAAATCATTTGCTGTTGAAGCTGAAGGACGGGAGACCGGAACATATCGAGCAAATTCAAACCGTTCTACTGGGCATGAGAGGGAAAATAGATGTTCTTCTCGATGTTCAGGTTAAAGCTAACGTTCGCCCTGGCCCTTCAGCATATGATTTGATCCTGATCACTAAGTTTGCTTCCTTAGCAGACATGGATGAATACCTTATACACCCGGCCCATCAGGATGTCGCTAAGCGGATTGGTACGGTGCTGGAAACGCAGGCATCTGTCTGCTGCGAAATCTGATAAAAGGTAACTACAAATGTCGCTTCAATCGCATCATTGCGAAATAGAAACAGCACCCTGTTCTTCCTGTTCATTGTTGAGGCGGGCTGTATGAGCCTATCCCAGCGGGATGTCCCGTTCACCGGCAAGACGGCTGCGCATCACCCCCGGCGTACAGCCGTAAGTCTTACGGAAGACGCGGATGAAATAATTGGTCTCCATACCTACGTTCAGCGCGAGATCCTGCACCGGCCGTTCCGGGCTTTCGGTAATCATTTGCAGTGCACGCTGCAGCCGCAGGTTCTGCAGATATTTATGCGGAGTGACACCGTATTCCTGCAGGAACAGACGCTGGAAATGCTGCACGGAGTAACCTACGGCGGCAGCAAGATTGGCAATCAGCAGCGGTTCGGTAAAATGCTCGTTGATCAGGCGGACCGCCTTTTGAAGTGCCTCATTACGGACCGTTTCGGCCTCCGGACGGTTAGCATCACTGGCGCCGGGTTCACTGCGCCGCAGCATTAAGAGCAGCCTGTACAGCGTGACAGACAGCTCCTGCATGGTTTGCTCATCCAGACGCGCAGCATTATGCTTGTCCACGGTGTGCCAGATTTCCGCGATGGCCTCCCAGCATTCTTCGAACCGCCCGGTTAGACAAGGCTCAGAGGGGAGTAGGCGAAGCCCCTCCAGCACAGGTTCGGACTGGCTGCCCAGTAAACCGATAAACCCGACAATCCAAGGCTCGTGGGACAGCGGATAATATTCATGCCCCCGGTCTGGCGGATAGGCAAAGACCATGCCGGGAGTCAGCAGTGTCTCGGTGCCGTCCGTTAGGTCGCGGAACAGCCCACTGCCGCTGCGGATCAGGAAAATCTGATGCACAGGGAACCCGGAAGGACGGACGTGATGGTACTGGATGTGGCGGCCGACCGAGTAGGGGTAGAGCGGGAATTCATCAGAATCGCGGGGCAGCTCCACCAGGGAGAAAGGCAGCATAATATTCACCTCATATTCATTTTGTACTATGTAATCGCGAGATTATTCCTACAGTTAGGAAGCATTTATCCTTTATTATAAATAGTATAAATGAATATCCGTGAAATGGACAGGACCTCTGAATGATATCAATCAGAGAAAAGTCCCATCCTAACATGGAAGATAATGAGAGGATGAATATATAATTATGAGTCTCAAATCCCCTGCATTCAGCAGCAAGGTTCCTGTGATGCTGCACGGAGCCGACTATAATCCTGAGCAATGGCTAAGATACCCGGAAGTTCTCCGCGAGGACATCCGGCTGATGAAGCTGGCAGACTGCAATGTGATGTCCGTTGGTATTTTCTCCTGGGTGTCACTGGAGCCTGAAGAAGGCGTGTTTACGTTTGAATGGCTGGATAATTTACTGGATTCCTTTGCAGAGAACGGCATCTACGCCTTCCTGGCGACTCCAAGCGGTGCGCGTCCGGCCTGGATGTCAGAGAAATATCCTGAGGTACTGCGTGTTGAACGGAACCGTGTCCGCAATCTGCACGGCGTCCGCCATAACCACTGCTACACTTCACCGGTCTACCGGGAAAAGACAGCGCTGATCAACGCCAAGCTGGCGGAGCGTTATGCGAATCATCCGGCAATCATCGGCTGGCATATTTCCAATGAGTTCGGCGGCGAATGCCACTGTGATCTCTGCCAGAATGCGTTCAGGGAATGGCTGAAGGTCAAATATAAAGGCAGCCTTGATGAGCTTAACCATGCCTGGTGGGCAACCTTCTGGAGTCATACGTACACTTCATGGGAGCAGATTGATTCCCCGGCTCCGCATGGTGAGAATCAGGTACACGGCCTGAACCTCGACTGGCGTCGGTTTGTCAGCGAGCGGACGATTGATTTCTGCCGTCATGAAATTGTCTCTGTACGGGATTACAACCTGGATCTGCCGGTTACTACCAATATGCACATGATCGATGGTATTGATTACCGTGAGCTGGCCAAAATTCTGGATGTGGTCTCCTGGGATGCTTATCCGGACTGGGGCTACACCGAGGACGGCGACGATGCCCGGCTGGCCGCCTGGACAGCGATGCACCATGATCTGTTCCGCAGCTTCAAGCATAAGCCGTTCCTGCTCATGGAGAGCACGCCATCACTGACGAACTGGCAGTCGGTCAGCAAGCTGAAGCGCCCGGGGATGCACAAGCTGTCGTCTCTGCAGGCCGTTGCGCATGGCTCGGATTCTGTGCAGTATTTCCAGTGGCGTAAAAGCCGCGGTTCCAGTGAGAAGTTCCACGGTGCCGTACTGGATCACAGCGGTCATGGGGAGACCCGGGTATTCAAGGATGTGGCCGAAGTGGGCCAGATTCTGGCCGGCTTAACCGAGGTTGTAGGCACTTCGACACCTGCCGAGACGGCCATTCTGTATGACTGGGATAACCGTTGGGCGGTCAAGGATGCCCAGGGTATCCGTAATTCCGGCCTGAAATATGAAGAGACTGTACTGCAGCACTATCGTGCGCTGTGGGAGCAGGGAATTGCGGTCGATATGGTCGGCTCCGGGGATGATCTGTCCCGCTATAAGCTGGTGATCGCACCGATGCTGTATCTGATCAGTGAGGAGAACGGGAAGCGGATTGAACAATATGTAGAGCAGGGCGGTACATTCCTGGCTACCTACTGGTCAGGAGTTGTCGGTGAGACAGATCTTTGCCATCTTGGAGGCTTCCCTGGCCCGCTTCGCAAGACGCTGGGCATCTGGGCTGAAGAGACCGAAGGGCTGCATAGCCGTGATCTCAACGGATTGGTGCTGGAAAGCGGGAATGTTCTGAATCTGTCCGGGGACTACGATGCGCATGAAATTGCTGAGCTGATTCATCTGGAAGGCGCAGAGGCGCTTGGCCATTACCGCAGCGACTTCTATGCCGGCCGCCCGGCGCTGACACGGAACAAGCTTGGTGCAGGTGAGGCGTACCATCTGGCTACACGTGTCAAAGACCTGGCGTTCTACGTGGAGCTGTATGCGGCGATCACTGCAAAGGCAGGTATCACCCGTACCCTGGAGTCTGATCTGCCTGTGGGAGTAACCGCACAGCTGCGCACAGACGGCGAGCATGAGTATATTTTCGTGCAGAATTTCAGCGGTGATGTACAGACGGTCAAGCTGGACGGACGCGGTTATACCGATCTGGAATCCGGAGCCGAGGTGCCGGCAGAGCTGGAATTGCCGGTGAATGGCCTGGCGATGCTGAAGCGTAAGGCGAAGTAAAATATGAGGGACCCGAGAAGCCGATGGGGGCTGATCGGGTCTTTTTTTTGCGGGAGAGATAATAGTAGGATGTCAGATGATGGAGTTACTGGTGAAACGGATTTTTTCGTGGTGAAGATTATTTGCAATCGGACAACGGAAATCTAGTATTTCTTTTTTTCTAGATCAGGTTTTATACAAAACCCTCTAGAACAATCTTGCCTACCGCCCTATTGCTCTCCAACAGCTTGTGGGCTTGGCGAAGATTCTCTGCTGAGATCGGTTCAAGAACTTCGGCGAGTGTTGTTCTCAGCTTTTGTTGATCCACCGCATCCGCGATCCGATTGAGCAGCAAGTGCTGCTCGATCATATCATCCGTTTCAAATAGTGAGCGCGTAAACATAAACTCCCACACGAAGGTGACGCTTTTTTGCTTGAGCAGATTGAGGTTAAGCGGAGATGTCGGATCATCGATTGCGCATACAACCCCTTGGGGAGAAACGGCTTCGCTGATGCCAGCCCAGTGTTTTTCCAATGCATTCAGGCAGAAAATGTACGGAACGCTTGGAAACCCAATGGCCTCAAGCTGCGGAACGAGCGGGTCATGGTGATTGATCGTATAGTCGGCGCCCATGGATTGAACCCACTCGACCGTTTTCGGCCGGGATGCCGTCCCGATTACAGTGAGCCCCACTTGTTTGGCTAGCTGGATGGCAATGGACCCTACACCCCCCGCTGCCCCAATGATAAGAATGGACTTGCCTACGTTGGCGCCCGGTTCTTGGGAAATCAACATGCGGCTAAATAATGCTTCCCAAGCTGTAATAGAGGTTAAAGGAAGGGCTGCCGCTTCGGTGAAGTTGAGGGAAGCAGGCTTGCGCCCGACGATTCGTTCATCGACCAGATGGTATTCACTGTTTCCGCCTTGTCTTGCAATGCTGCCCGCATAGAAAACTTCATCCCCGGGACGGAACAGTGAGCAGTCTGGTCCCGTCTCTTCTACAATTCCTGCTACATCCCAACCCAAAATTTTAGGGACGTCTTCAACTCTGTCTTTCGGCGCCCGCACCTTGGTGTCAACAGGGTTGACCGATATGGCCATAACTTTGACCAAAATGTAACGCCCCGTCGCTCGTGGTTTCTCCACAACTAAATCAACCAGGCTTTCCGGATCTTCAATTGGAAGGTATCGGGTTAGCCCTACCGCCTTCATGGTTCCCATCATAAAACACATCCTTTCCCTACTAGTCAGTATACCCATTGTGAGGCACGACATAAAAATTCGAGTTAATGATGCGTCTTAGTATTACTGCATCGGAGTAGAGGCCTATCTGGTGGACGATAACGTCCGATTCCTGGCCGGAAAGCAGCGGATCGTCGGATTTGCTGGGTCGGGAATAAGTAGAGGAGAGGTTTTGGATAAGTGGAACAGTCTCACTGAGTCAAGATTCTTGCCTGTGTGGCCGCAGACACCGAACGGTGCTTATCAATGCTGATGAAGCTGCGGTACCATTTAAAATCGATCATTATGGCTTCCCCGATCCAGCTACACTGTAAGTTTTTTCAAACGATGGACTTCCCGAGTATCCAGCAGCGCTTCAACTGCCTGTCGATACTCTTGATAGTGGGGGGAGGCGAGATGCTCCTGAAGCGCGATCTCATCCTTCCAGGATTCATAAAACACGAATTGTTCGGGATGTTCAGGGCTCTCATGCAGAACATACTCCAAACAGCCTTCTTCAGCGCGTGAAGGCGCCACGACTTTCAGCAGTTCGTTCCGAAG
>NZ_LN831198.1:3056870-3065522 GCF_001368795.1 Paenibacillus ihuae | reverse complement strand
GCGTGAAGGCGCCACGACTTTCAGCAGTTCGTTCCGAAGCAACTGCTCATTTCCTTCACGGGCCTTCAGAAAGGCAACAATCGTAATAGTAGCCACAAAAAATCTCCTCCTTACAGGGATTTAGTCAAAAATTCTCTTACATCCTCTTTCTTCAATGGCACGTAGCTGCCAATCCCCGGAGCCACCATGGCGCGTTCTGCCATCAGCTCAATTTCTTTATCATCAATGTTTAAGTCGGGCAGAGCAGATGGCGTACGGTGACCTGGCAATAGTACAGCGTGGAGCGGCGGCGGAGAGGACGATGTAGTCCGCGCCGATGCGCACCAGACTCTTCCAGAATACCGGTTTGTAGTCGATTTGAAAATGAAAATCATGGAACTCCGGTAGGGAGCGATTTCATTCGGAATGACGATGCTATGCCGTCTTTCAGTACGATCCGTTTCATGGTGGAAGGGATGCCCTGCCTAACGCGGCCCCTTTCATTCAGGCTTTTTGCTCATGCAAATTCCTCCATTATTGGTTTCATTTTAGGATGGGTACAACTGTTGAAACCTATTCACGGAGGGGATCATAATAGCGGAACGAGCCGCCTAATCCAATTCGAAAAGAGGGAAACCTGCATGCCGCAAGTTACAGCTCAACCATTGACCGTCAAGGAAGCGATCGAATCTCGCCACAGCATACGTAAATTCGTTCAGGAAGCGATCCCGAAACAAGATTTGCTGGAAATAATAAGATTGGCCGGGCTGGCGCCGAGTGCATGGAACCTTCAGCCTTGGCGGTTTCACATCGCCACGGATCCCGCGATGAAGGAGAAGCTGCAAGAAGCCGCATATGGCCAGCAGCAAGTGACTTCCGCCCAGGCGGTCGCCATAGTCGCCAGCGATATGGAGGATGTGATGGAAAAGCTTGCGGATACCGTACATCCGGGGCTGTCTGCGGAGAGAAAAGAAGAGGAAACGGCCAATTTGTCCGCTTTCTTCGGGTCGATGAGCGTAGAAGAAAGAGGGCAATGGGGACTCGGGCAAACTTATATCGCGCTCGGATTTCTACTGCTTGCAGCTGAGGGGATGGGATATGCCACTGTCCCGATGCTTGGGTTCGACCAGAATAAAGTCAGAGAAATCTTGAATCTTCCTGAACACGTCAAGTTCGCAGCCATGGTGCCGATCGGGCGCAAAGCCGCCGAAGGATACGCCACCCATCGCCATCCTATCGACCGAATCGCCATTTTCCATTAATCAGGATTCGAAAAAGCAAGCGCTCGGCAACCGACGCCTCTCAGGCGTTGCATGCGGGAAGAATACACGTGCACCCGGTTCGGCGGCGACGAGTTCATCGTCATGATGGAGGATATCGACCCGGCGGAATTGCGCGGGGTGGTGCAAGTTCGGCTATCATAGGGAGATCGGCAAGAGACTTGAATAAGGAAGGACATAGCAAAAGGGCATCCAGTTGGGATGCCCTTTTAATGTGACTATAAGACCAAAGGTTGTCACCGACGCACCCTGACATGTCGGTTACGCTCATAACCGGGTCCACCGAAAAAATGGAGGGTGAGTTGATCGAAGGCAATATTGACCTGGCCTATACCTTTGGCAAATCTGACTTGCAGCAGCTCCATTACTGGCCAATCGGCAGTGAAGAACTGGTTCTGGTCGGCAAAAGAGCCAAGACTACAGCAAGTCTGGCCCAATTTTTGCAAAGCGAAACCATGCTTATCCTGTCTAAAAATTGCTTGTACGCCTCGATTCTGCAGCGCATTTACTCGGCTCACGGCATTCATCCGGCTTCTAAAACAGAGGTCGGTGTATTTGAAACGCTGCTCCGTCTTGCAAGCCTAGGCATGGGCATCGCTCTTATTTCCAAGACCAATGCCAGAGAGTTTGGAGTTACCGAATTTATGGAGCTTCCGCAGGAATATCGGTACATTGATAAATTTATAGTTACTCGAACAAATTACGAGTTGTCGCCTTTGGAACGGCAGTTTTTCAAAATTAGCCAGAGCTTATAGTTCATATTCGCAGATAGCTGAGGAACTAAAGAGCCGTAACTCAGCACACGCTTCACCAATCAAACGACAAGAAGAACGTCCATCACGGGCGTTCTTCGATGAATTGTTTGGTTTGCTCTCAAAAGATCGAAAATTCGCCGTTTACCCTGTTACGGAGAACCGTACCATAAGTAGGGGCAAGTTTTTATAAATCCGTGGACACGTTAGCCGCTTCTTTTGTTCGATGACCCCAAGTTCTTGCTCGGAAAAGTATTAAAAAGTTACAAAAAGGGAAATTAGCAGCTATGAACAACTGTTAATCTCCCTTCTGTAGCTCTGCTATTCGTTTGCTTCTTTTACCGACATGTCGTCCCAGATGTTCTGAAATTCCTGAAGCATTTTTTCTTTCCCGATCTTCTTGCCGATATAAGACTGGATCTGCGTGGCCATTTGCCAGGTGTTCGCTTCGTAGCCGGGGTACAGCTGCCACAACCAGGGGAGTGTCTTGCCTTCCTTAATATAGGACAGAATCTCCCCAGACAAGGGACCAAGCTGAGCTTCGGTTGCCGGAATGCTTCGGAACGCCGGAATGAGCTTGGCATCATCCACGATGAACGCCTGGCCGGTGCGGGAAGAAACGAGCCACCGTAGAAAGGCTTTGGCTTCTTCCTCTGTTCTTGAGTTCTTCAGCACCACCCAATAATTCGCAACGCCAACAGGAAGCTTGTTCATAGCCTTGGTATCATCGTTGATCGGCATCGGCAGGAATCCGATATTGAGGTTCGGGTGGAGCTTGTCGAGCTGCAGCTGCGTCCAGGTTCCCTGCTGCATCATGGCGGCGCGTCCGTTCGCAAAGTTGGCAACCTGTGTGTAATAATCCGTCTGCAGCGGATTGGGCTGGCCGTACTCGACGGTCAAATCTATCAGGTTCGTCCATTCCTTAAATATCGTATTGTCCGTCAGAGCGGCGCTGCCATTCTTCAACCGTTCAATAAATGCGAGCGGATCTGGCTGCTGGGCGAATGCGGTGTTGAGCAGATGATTCCCCAGAATCCACCACTCCGCATAGCCATTCTCAAAAGGACGGATGCCGGCCGCCCTAAGCTTGTCGGCCGCTTCCCGCAGCTGCGTCAGCGTGGCTGGTGTGGAATTGATGCCCGCTTGGCGGAACAGGTCCTTGTTATAAATGAAGCCCCAGCCCTCCAGGGCGAGCGGCATCCCGTAAATCTTTCCGTCCTTTGTAATAGCCGGCTTGGCCAAATCAAGCATATCGCCCACCCATGGCTGGTCGGATAGATCTTCCAAATACTCCTGCCACAACTCGAGATCGGTATAGCCTGCCACAAAAAAAATGTCGGGCTTGTCACCGGAGTTGAACTTTGTCTTGAGTCCCGCACTATAATCACAGCCGCCGCCGCATGTATCAACTTCAATGTTCACGTCGGTCTCCTCCTGATACCGTTTAACCAGGGTGTCCAGCTGTTCGGCCATTTCGACCTTGAAATTGAAAATCTTTAGTGTAGGGGCCGGCTCAGCGGTGGCACCTGCCGGGCTGGAGTCATTCACGATTGAATTACTGTTCCCCCTGCACGCCGTGCCAATAACGGCCAGGACCAGCAAAAGGGCAGTCAAGGTCATGGATTTAAGCTTCATGGCATATCCCTTCGTCAATCAAGATGGCTGCACATCCAGTATAAACGCCATCCTCCAAAAGAGGAAATAAGCCGTTGTTCCTGCCGTCACGCTTATTAGCGCGGCCAGCGCTCCTCCTTGCCCATCAGCGGTGTGAAAGGCTGATGAGGCTCAGTTTGATACCAATAGGCGACCGATGCCACATCATCCTGGCGTTCGAAAAGCCCCTTCTTGTACACGCCGATCTGCTGAATTGTAACTTTCAAATCCTCCTGGAACCGGATGGGATCCAGAATGTGCCAGCGGTAAAATCCACGCATGGGCGGCGCATCGTCATTGTGGTACAGATTATGGACGGCCTCGTCATGGCGGGAATAGTAGGGATAGCCCATGTATGGCGTGCAGTACGTGTTCTCGATCGTCTTCCCGTCCTTTTGAGTCGCAAAGCTCCAGGCACCGCCAAAATAATCCTCAGTACCGGTGCCACAAATGGTCGGATAATCCCGGTCGCCGTCGATATACATCTTGATCTCGCCCTCTCCCCACCAATAGCGTTCCAGCGTGGTAAGTGCCATGTAGGTTCCGACGTATTGGCCGCGGCCTTTGACGTTGTCGAGAAGGATATAATCCTCCGTTTTATCGGTGATCCGCTGCCGCTTCCATTGCGCGTGAAAGTAAGCCGTATCTTCAGGCAGCTCGTCATGCAGGCAATAATCGATTTGATAGAAGAAGGCAGGAATTGACGCTTCATGCTGGTTCTCGATTTCTATTCTTGCTTTGCTCCGGAAAGGCATCGGAAAATAACAGTTGAATCCTCTTGTCGGGTTTACCACCATCGGCTGGGAATTGACGGTGCAGCCTCTCCCGAAGCCATTGCAGAAGAAATCGCCCAGGGGGCTCTCAACGGAGGGCTCCGTTTCATCGTCCCAATACATGCGTAGCACCAGATCGCGCAGAACAAAAGTATCCGCCTCGGTATGATCGGTCACCGTAATCCAGATGTGTTCGATAATGCCAGGGCCGCTGATCTCGGCCAGCGTTACCGTCGCTCCGGGCGCCACGTCTCGGATACAGGGCGAGCCTTTGCGGGAAGGGCCAAGTGGGCTTACGGCCATCCCCCCTTTTCCTTTTTCACCGTGCGGATTCTCAGCGTTGATGGCCCGGCTTCTGCCGGTCTTGATCAGAGGGAGCGACGCGAGTCCTCCCAGAAACGGGTTCATATTCATTTGTTCTTCTCCTCTCGGTAATCAGCCTTTAACGCCGCCGGCCATAATGCCTTCCATGATTTGTCTCTGGAAGATGGCGACGAATATAATGATGGGCAGAATGATGATCCAGCCCATAGCACTAACCAGATCCCAGGGCACTGCGTACATATTGTCTCTAAGAGGCAGCTGTGTAATTGCTGTTGAGAGCACAGAGATGCCATTGGAATAGAACAGCGGTGTGAAAAAGTTGTTCAGGCAGGTAATAAAGTTGACGATACATACTGTTGCCAGCGCCGGTCTCAGGAGCGGAATCGTGACATAGAACATCGACTGAAAAAAGCCGCAGCCGTCAATAGAGGCGGATTCCTCTATGGAGACCGGAATATCATTCAGATAGTTCTGCAGAATCAGGACGCTGAACGGAAGAATACCGCTGATATACAGGATAATCAGGCCAGTATACGTATCGTATAAATGAACGCTGCGCAGAAAGTCATACAGCGGCCGCGCGGTCACCACATCGGGAATCAGCATGGAGGCCAGCAGGAAGCCGACTGCAATGGATAATCCTCTTGTGCGGAAACGGGCAAAACTGAAGGCAGCCATGACCGAGATGATCATACCAATCAGGATGGAGAGCCCCACAATAATTGCGGTATTTCCTATCTTGGGTAAGAGGCCCACATTCTTGATCAGATAACGGTAGCTGTCCAAGGTCGGATGGACCGGCCAGTACTTGACCGGTTTGGAGAATAGCTCTCCAGCCGGCGTAATGGAAGAAATAAAGATCCACCACAGCGGAAAAAGAATAAGAAAGGCGACAATGGCAGCCAATCCCCATATGGTCAGGGTCAGCGGCACAGATCTGGTGTTTTTGGGGATCATAGGATATCGCTCCTTAATAGTCTACGCGTTTGGCTGCCGACATACTGAGCCCGCTGAGTACAGCCATCACCAGGAACAGCACGACGGCGATCGAAGCGGCGTAGCCGGTATTCAGATTCGTAAACGCTTCGGTGGTTACCCGGTAGGCAATAAGTGCGGTGCTCTCACCCGGCCCGCCGCTTGTCATCGCATATACCACATCAAAGGAAGTAATGCGCCACATAGTGAAGAATATGCTGAGCATCAGAATGTTCCTGGAAATAAGCGGAAGCGTAATGCTGAAAAAGGAGCGGATGCTTCCGGCCCCGTCAATTTTGGCGGCCTCATACATGTCCGAGGAGATGAATTGCAGACCGGCCAGCACCAGAATGGCGAAGAAAGGCAGGTCCTTCCATAGGTCCACGGCGATTACGGCGCTGCGGGCTGTATTGGTATAGATCAACCAGTCCAGATTGAAGGAAGGGGCGAACCGGCGGATAAAGTCATTGATCAGACCATACTCGTTGTTGAATGCCCATTTGGACGCCATGGCGATCACGACCATCGGCATGGCCCAGGGAAGCAGTACGATGGTTCGGAGCACCTTTTGTCCTCTGAATTTCATATTGAGAATTAGCGCCAGGATGATTCCGAGCACAATATGGCCAATCATCGATCCCACGACGAAAATGGCTGTAAACCGGATAGAGGTAATCATTTTTGAATCGTGAAAAAGCTGAATATAGTTATCCAAGCCGACAAACTTGTGGATGCCCTGCAGCAGTTTGACCTCAAACAAGCTGATGTGGAAGGTTTCGATAATGGGATATATGGTCGTGAAGATCCGGATCAGCAGCGCCGGCAGTACAAGAATCCAGGCAATCATCCAATATTTTTTGCTGGCATACATAAAATGCACCTTCCTCGCAGGATAGCCTTATCCGTAGAATACGGGCAGCATAAGCAGGCATCTACAAATCCGCCTGCTTATGCTGCCGGGAAATGGCCCTGATTATTTGTAACGTTCAACGGCTTCCTGTGCCTTTTTGCAGAAATCATCCAGCGTAATTTTGTCTTGGATGTAGTTCTGAAACAGCGTCCCCATCTCGGAGATGAACTCCATCGTCTGCGGCAGCATCGGACGCCCATGCACTTCGTTGGTCGATTGGATCTCGTTGTAAATCGTTTTGATGTCTCCGGTAACCTCTTCTTTGGCCGCGACATCCGCTCTGGCCGGATAGCGGTCAAAGTTCTTCCAGCTGTTCAATTCCCCGTCTTCGCTGGCAGCATATTTCAGGAACTTGATGGCAGCGTCCTTGTTCTTGGAAGCCGAGTTCAGGACATAACTCCAGGAATCCGTGAAGATGCTCCGTTTCGCAAATTCCGGCATATTGATCATATGGATCTGATCTTCACCGTAGCGGTTCGCCTGCTTGTAATCCGTACCGGTTCCCCACATGAAGACCGAAGCATATTTGCCGTCGATGAACTTCTGGTTCATCTGTTCATATTTATCCGCAATTTGATCCACCGGCGTAACCTTCCAGGTATTGGCCATGTCGTACATGAATTTGACCGCCTTGCGGCTGCCTTCATTGCTCCAGTCAAAGTAATCGCCCCCGAACAGATTGACGAAGGTCGCGATTTCGTTGAAGACATACGTCTTTTCCCAGGAGCCGCCGTATCCGTACTGACCGTCTTTGGTCGTCGCTTTCAGAAATTTCACAAAGTCTTCTTCGTTGTTAATGGAAGTCATGCCTGCGGCATCAAGCTTCTTCTGGTCAACCCATAGGCCAAGATAACCGGTATAGCTGGGGACGCCGACCAGATCACCTTTGCTTGAGGTCAGCATATCCTTCATATAGCCCTGCGGCAGCTGTTTCAGGACATCCCCGTTCAGGACTGTATCCTGCAACGGCTCCAGCCAACCGGCATTTTTGAAAGAGGTTGCCATTTCATCATTGATCTCAAGAATGTCAACGGTATTGTCGCCTGAGGAAAGGATCGTCGATACCTTCTGCTGGCGGGTGTCCGAATCGGTCGGCGCGGCGACCCAGTTGATCTTCACGCCACTCTTTTCCTCGGCTTCTTTGAGCCAATCCTGAAATTTAGGATTTGTGGATTGAATAGTGTAGAGGGTAATCTCATCCTTTCCTGCGTTGCCGGCATCCTCTGTTCCGGACGTCGTCTCGTTTGCCTTGGAGCTATTACCGGAGCAACCGGACAGTGCAACTGCGATGGTTAAGGAGCCGGTCAAGAATAGGGACCAAAATCGTTTCATACCATAACCTCCCTGTTTTGTTTTTATTGAAAGCGCTTTACAATCTCAGTATAGCTGCTGCCACACCAGCGAAAAACAGCCGTAATTGATCAAAAATGTGTAAAATCGTGATATGGATCATATATCCATTTCAGCACGGAGGCATCCTATTGACCTTACTGCAAGGCGGTGCTAGACTGTTAACCAATTCGTAGAGCGAGGGGGACCGCCATGAAATTCCGCCGCAGCATCCGCTATAAGTTGAGCATGTTCCTGATGGTCGCCATCCTCCTGCCGATCACCGCATCTATCCTGATTTCCTACTTCTATACCAAGCACTCGTTAAGAGAAGACGCTATCCGTGAAAATTCAAGCACGGTACGACAAGGGACTACGAGCTTGAGCAATCTGCTCAGTGGGATGAACAGCATTTCCCTGTACGTTTATAACAATATTCAAATGCCAAATAGCCTCTATAACATCCTGATTCGGGGCTACAGCGATTTTTTGGTCGAGATTAATATTTACTCCGGTCTTCATGCCATTGAACAGTCGGCCAAGGATGTTCAGCAGGTATATCTCTACTCCGACCTGACCCATCAATCCTGGCTGCTGATCAACGGCTATCTGAAGCGGACGGCGGGCAACGCCGGTCTTGACGGCCACTTCATTCAACCGGTGGACAAAAATGATCC
>NZ_LN831198.1:3046829-3056817 GCF_001368795.1 Paenibacillus ihuae | reverse complement strand
TGTGCTTTGTCCTGATAAGCTTTCTGGTCATTTCGATTGCGGCAACGCTGTACGTGTCGCTTAAGCTAACCACCCCGATCAAGAAGTTGACCGAGTCGATCCGGCGGATCAAATTGGGAAAACTGCAGTTTGATGTGGATTCGGAACGCAGCGATGAGGTCGGGGTTCTTGGCAGCGCGATCAAGAATATGGTCGATACGATTGACAATCTGATCATGCGGGAACTCCGGCTGGAGCTTGCCAACAAGGATAACCAGCTGAAGGCGCTTCAGGCTCAGATCAATCCGCATTTTATCTTTAATACCTTGCAGTCCATCGGGTCCGTGGCCTTGCACAATAAGGTGCCCAAGATTTACGAGCTAACCTCCTCGCTCGGGCTAATGATGCACTACACTATGAATACCGAGGAGTCCGTTGTCCCTCTCGCCAAAGAGATTGCTCATGTGGAGGCCTATCTGGAACTGCAGAAACAGCGGTTCAAGGAACATCTGCACTACACCATTGACATTGCCGAACCTTCCGCTCTGGAACTACTTGTACCCAAAATGATCCTGCAGCCTCTTGTAGAAAACTGCTTCAAGCATGGATTTGAATCGATGCAAAATGCTGAAATAGACATTAAGCTGGAAAGCGGCGAAGATGGGCTGATCCTTTCAATCCGGGATAACGGGCATGGCATTACGCCGGAGAACCTGGAGCGGTTGAAGCAGCGCATGAAGCAAGAAGCCTCGGGAGGAACGGTAGGGGGCAGTATCGGTCTGATCAATGTGATCTCAAGACTCTCTTTATTCTTTAACGATGAGGCCAAGGTATCTATAGGACAGGTCCAGCCTTCGGGCTTTTATGTAGTTATCAGAATCCCGCAACGAAAGGACGGCAGGCTCTATGAAAGTACTGATCGTGGATGATGAGACCGATGTAAGAGATTCAATCCGGCTTCTGGTCCAGTGGGAGGATTTTCAGATCACCGATGTGATGGAAGCTTGCGACGGGGCAGCGGCTATGGAGCTGATTCGGAGTGAGCAGCCGGAGATTATTTTTACGGATATGAAAATGCCCAATGTGGACGGCCTGACGCTTCTGCAATGGATCGGGGAGCATGCGCCTGAATCGAAGAGGATTGTGATCAGCGGCTATGACGACTACACCTATATCCGCAAGACGATGAGGCACGGCGGACTTGACTACCTGCTTAAGCCGATTAACCGCAATGAATTGCTCGAAGCACTCCGCAATGCGGTGGATACGTGGCTGAAAGATGATGAAGCGCGGCGGCTGAATATCCGCAGGGATGTCGAGATCAACAAAACCCTGCCTATGTATTGGGACAAAATGCTGTCGGGCGTTGTCTCACAGCCGGATGGCTACTCTATCGCCGCTGAGGAGCTTCAGGCATCCTTCGAGTGGTCCGCCGTCCGGGAATGCCAGCTCGTGATGCTGATCTCTGATCCGCTGCCGGGCACTGTACTGGAGAAATTCGGAAGGAATATCGACCTTCTGTATTTCTTAATGCTTAACATCTGCAATGAAGTTATCGGTCCTTCCAGGAATGGATATGCCTTCAAGCATGCCGATCCCAATTATGGCATCGTTCTGCTGCTGACTGGTGAGTTTGGGGGCAACAGCAGGAAGCTGACAGCCATCAATGAAGCGCTGTACCGTGTGCTTGGAGCACGCTTTCATTTTGCCTGCAGCGGCAGGGTCTCCTTCCCGCAGGACATTCACACCGGATTTCAGCAGATGCTGCAGACAGCTCTTTCCGTTTCCTTTGTGGGACCGGGCACCTGGATTCACAGTTATGACGACATTCCTGCCGCCACCTCCGACAAAAGAATCATCTTGGCCGATTACAGCAGCTCGATTTCGGCCGCTATTCACAAAGGGGAGCAGCGCCAGATCAAGGGCGCCGTCGCCAATTGGATACAGGCGATCGGACAACTGCGTGCCGTGACCTGGGAACAGTTGAAGTATTGGCGGTATGAATTTGAAATGCTCCGCAGCCATTTGCTGCAGGACACGGACCGGACCGCAGGCGAATCCGCCCGGACCTCCTCCCAGTGGCTGTTTCCGATCGGGCCCGACGGCCGGCTATCGTTGGAGGAATGGCAGAGGGAATGGACGAATGCTTTTCTGGAAATCGCCGAGGTTCTGAAAGTTTCCCGGATACAGGAATATGACGTCATCCATTCGATCAAGCAGTACATTGACCTTAACTATATGCACGATCTATCGCTTCAGGAAATTGCAAGCCAGTTCTTCCTTAGCCGTGAATATGTCTCCCGGCGCTTCAAACAGGTGTTTCACGAGAATCAGTCCGAATATCTGGAACGGGTCCGCATTGAGAACGCCAAAATCCTGCTTATGAACAAACAGTACAAGATCGCTTCTATCTCTGAGAAGGTTGGATACCCGGACAGCCGCTATTTCAGTAAAATCTTCAGCAAGCTAACAGGCATGACCCCGCGGGAGTGGCGGAAGGAGGCAGGGGGAGGAGATGGCGGTGAGTAGTGAGTAAATCAAACAGGACTACTTAAAGCCCGGAATTTTTGTGCTTTCAGAGAACCATCCCCCTCGCACAAAACGAATCACATCTTCCTTCCGGTCCGGGTGTACCTGGAGGTAATCACCGAGGACAATGGTCCATCCAGGTGAAAGCTTTTCAAATCAGGGTCCCTATCTAGGGTGTCCGGGAGAGTATACATTAGTCCGATCAAGATCAATAACTTGCCCCTTCTGCTATCGGGGTGAACCGTATCACAAATAGTGGTAAAGCGAAAAGCGGAGATTTTGGTTAGTCTTCAAGAGTGCAATATTATTTTTTGAAAGTGTAGTAACAGAAAAGGAGCCATCATTCGAGTCATTCGAGGGCTCCTTTTCTTTTCTATCTCCCCAGCTACTGTTCGTAAGCATTTATCACTTTAATCATCGATTGAAATACCTGCGGCTTTTAAGTGTCCGTGAGTTAGAATTTTTCCGAATTGAGAAGCGAGTTCCTTTGGGGTATAGGAAAAATCATTTTTAACCCACCACACTACAATGCCTATAAAAGTAGATGCGATATATTGGAGTAATAATTCCTTTGAAATCTTCAATGGAGTATTATCCAAGCCATCCTCCACTGTATTTTTTATAATTCCCTCCATTTTTGATTGAAAACCATAAATTCTATTCTCATCCAGTAACAATGCTTTGTAAAAAGGGATATTGTCCTGAATTTTCTCCAGGATGGTTTGCATTAGTTGTTCAAGCATAGGGCCGCTTACCGGAGTTTTGCTGCTTGAGCATTGCTTGAGTGTACTCTTTAGTTCTTCTATTAATTCGTCCATAGATGCATTTAACAAATCGGGTTTGTTCTGATAATGAAGGTAAAATGTATTCCGGTTAATCATCGCCTTATCGGCAATATCTTGAATCGTAATTCCTTCGTATCCCTTTTCAGTAAGAAGCTCTATAAACGCTTTTTTTATCGAATGTTTGGAGCGAATGATACGCAAATCGGTTTTTTTGCTCATTATGGCTCATTCCCTTATTTTTTTGATAGATATACGACATTTGAGCTGAAACTGCATTTTATCTCTCAAAATCAGAAATATTAAATATTGAATGCTGATCTTTTATTAATCATAATAAACACAAGATAAATATACAACACATTGACCATTATTTATCTTATTGATAATTAACTCATACTAAAGGAGAGATTTTAAATGAAAACTATAGCGATCGTTGGAGCAGGAGAAGGATTAGGAATGTCCATTGCAAAGAAATTCGGACAAAATGGCTTTCGCGTAGCTCTTATTGCCCGAAATGAAGAAAAATTGAACCAGCTGGTTATTGAATTAGAACAATTGGGAATCGAAGCTGCTCCATTTCAAGCAGACATATTAAATAAAGAACAAATTGAGATGGCATTTACCGCTATTAAAGAGAAATACGGATTTATTGATGTTCTTGAATACAGTCCAACGCCGAGCATCAATACAGTAGCACCAGCATTAGATGTAACCGAAGAAAATGCCTTATACCAATTTCAATTTAATGTTTTAGGTGCATTATCCAGTGTTCGGCAAGTGCTGCCGGAAATGTTGGATAAGCAAAGCGGTGCTCTATTATTTACGACTGGAGGCGCTGCAATCCACCCAGTACCGATGATGGGTAATGTCGGAATTGCAATTTCAGGACTTCGTAATTATATCTTTAATTTGAACAGCGAATTAGCGGACAAAGGGATTTATGCAGGTCATCTATCGATTGGAATTTGGATGCAACCTAATTCAGGAGTTCAGGATAAAATCGCTGATATTTGGTACGACATGTACACCAAGAGAGACAGAGTAGAAGAGTTTATAACTGAAGACAAAATATAATCAATCGAGGTAAAAATGTGAATATCACTATTTTCGGTGCAAGTGGTGCAATTGGACAGCTTGTAACACAATTAGCTTTAGAAAACGGAGATTTCGTAACAGCATACATTAGAAACCCCAAAAAAGTTAGCCTCAAACATCCCAATTTGACCGTTGTACAAGGGGAACTTTCCAATACTTCAATCATCGAGAGGGCAGTCGCTGAAGCGGATGTCGTAATCAGTACACTGGGACCAGCATCTGACATGTCACGAAAGCTTAAAGGCACGCCGATTGCCGATGGACACGAACTGATTGTTAGAGCGATGAAAAGGCTTGACAAAAAAAGGTTAATTACACTTGCGACGCCAGCGTTGCAATCGGATGACGATAAGAAAAACATTTCAACGATACTTCCGGGAGTATTAGCTAAAATTTTCCTTCCTAATGGTCATGCGGAAATGAAAAAAATGGAGGGGATTATTAAACAATCGAGCATTGATTGGACAGTTGTTCGAATTATTAATCCAAATGTTAAGCACAAGGGACAATCTTATGATTATTCATTCGGTGATAAACCGCTAAATTAGGTGTTTCAAGAGAAAATGTTGCTAAATTCATGTACTCTGCCGCTCGTAATAACCAATTGATTAGAAAAATGCCTATTATTTATAACAAATAAGTCCCAAGTGATGCCAAATCTGTTGGTAAAGATAAGGAATTAGCAGAGAAGCTGTTCTATTCTTATTACACGGACGCCAAGCTAATAAGCGATCATGGTACATTAGCAGATATTGCAGAATCAGTTGGGATGAATAGGGACGAATCAATGGCAGTTCTCCGTAATTCATCCAAATATGCTAACGATGTACGTTCAGATGAAGCCACAGCAAAGCAATTAGGGATAACAGGAGCACCTTTCTTTGTCATTGATAGAAAATATGCGATATCAGGCGCACAACCAACTGAGGTATTTATAAATGCTCTTAACCAAGCATCTCAATAAGTAAAGCCAATAAGCATTTGAAAGAGATATTCTGAAAGCATTGTCGAGAACAATTACAAAGTATTTTAGAACATCATGTAGACAGGCAGACCGTAAACAGTCAGGCAGTTCAAGCGAAATAGGCAGAACAATAAACCGTTCAAAATCCTTATTGGACTTTGGGCGGCTTAATTTTTTGAAGCACCGTAAAGAAGTTTGCCATATCCTCGCATCGATACCAAAGAAATGGAGAAAGGCTTGCAAATGGTTTCGCTTTCCTGAAACACGGCTTTTTGCTCCTTCTGTATAGCATCATTCTCTCATCGGCTACGAATGAGACCTTTTTGGATCGCAATCTCCACGGTTTTGCCAATGAGCAAATCGAGCAGATTCATGTCTTGTAGCCGCAACTTCCGAAGAAATACAAATGGCCGGTCGTATAATTCTTCCATTACAGGGCAAGATAAAACCGCAGGATTTTGATTTCTTTAATGAAGGAGAAGACTATGGTTGAAAAATACGACCCTCAAATGAAAAATCATCAAATGTCCACATGGCTTGATGAATTAAAACAGAAATTAAACCATATGGATGATGCCGATATTGTCGAGCTCAGAATGGGTACCAGTGCCTCAGTCCATCTATTATACATAAAAACGTTAATCGATCCAGAGCGTTTAAACGAGACGGTTATTCAGCCACTTCATCGTTCTGCTTGCAATTCACTTTCTTCATGCATAACCAATGCCAAAGTTTCGGAAGTTCTATCGATCGAAGATGCTGAGCAAAAAATAATGCAAGGATTTATTCTTCTAAACGATCCAGTCAACGATCAGTGGTTAGGCGTCCAACTGGAAAACCCTCTTGGTCGGGCAGTTGAACCTTCCCAAACAGAAACGGTTATATATGGAGCGAAAGACAGCTTCAGCGAACAAATCGATAAAAACATTACTATGTTGCGCAGACGTTTGCCTATAACGACATTAAAAACGGAAAGCTTTACTATCGGTTCACTGAGTAAAACGAAAGTTGTGTTACTGTACATAGACGGATTAATTAATCCAGAATTTGTTTCCCTTGCAAGAAAGAAAATTGAAAGTGTGGATTTCGATCAATTTTTAGACTCCTCTCAGCTTGCCGCTTTTATTGAAGATCATAACCATACAGTCTTTCCGCAGTTTCTGCAAACGGATCGGCCGGATGCCTGCGCCTACGCCTTAGGTGAGGGAAAGCTGACGCTATTGGTTTCCAATTCACCGTTTGCCTTAATTGCTCCCATTACTTTTTTCCATTTACTCCAATCTCCGGAAGACTACTTCCTTCGTTGGCCGGTAGCCAGTTTTTTACGTTTAATCCGATACGGAAGTTTTGTTGTTTCTTTGACGATGATTCCTTTTTATGTTGCGTTAACGACATTTCATTACCAAATGGTTCCGCTGCCGCTTCTTTACGTATTATTGGAATCGAGAAGCAAATTGCCTTTTACTCCGTTTGCGGAAGGATTTTTCATGATCGTAACGCTGGAAATCATCAAAGAAGCAAGTTTGCGAATGCCGACCAAAACCAGTCAAACTTTAGGGGTTATCGGTGGTATCGTCATTGGACAAGCTGCAGTAGAAGCAGGCTTTGCAAGTAAAGTTTTGATAGTGCTGATGGGTATATCCGCTATTGCTTTCTTTTTAGTTCCCAATTATCAAGTGACAAAATCCATGGTGCTGTTGCAAATTCTTCTTCTTATCCTTGCATCGTTTCTTGGGTTGCCTGGAATCGTGATCGGGCTAATCGGGATTCTTGCACATCTCCATGCATTAACGTCATTAGGTCAACCTTATTTAGCACCGATTGCTCCTTTTTATGGAAAAGATTGGAACGATCTCTTTATCCGCGGCCCTTTAATTTGGATGAAAACTCGTCCGAAATATCTAAAAACACTACGGAAATGGCGACAGGAGATGAAGAAGTGAAGAGTTTATCCTTATATAATCGAACTTCCACTCTCGGTGGTATCTATTTCCTTCTCTTAGTGAACCGCATGCAAATGCATTATTTTATTTTAATCATGCCGGTGTATTTGGTTCATTCGTATATGGTTTGGGGAATTGTCGTGATCGGGCTGCTGTCCCAACTTAATTTGATGATGATGTCCAAATGGTTGACTTCCAGTTATGCAGCGAAAGGCTATCAAGGATTTTTACAGCTTTTCGGTAATCGGGCAGTTCAAGTTTTCGCAATACTTGGTTTTTTGATAATATTGTTCAAAATTTCAATTATCACACTGGGATACGTTGAAATGCTCCATAATTTTATTTATCCATCCATGAATAAAAAGTGGCTGATCCTAATGATTCTTTTGATCAGCTTATTTGTGGCTTCACATGGAATGGAGAAAACATTGCGTTTTGTCGTCATCGCCTTTCTTTGCGGGGCTTGGATCGCAATCATGTTTATTCCTTTTTTCTTTCCGCCGATGGCTGATTACCGCGATTTGTATCCTCTCATACCCACCGAATGGTCAGGACAATCCTGGCAGGGTTTGTTGTTTATTTGGTCGGCATTTTCCGGTCCGGTATATTTGGTCTTTTTGGTTCCATGGTTAAGCTCCAATAAAAAAATATCGAAATATCTGATCATTGGAAACATGATGACCATCATGGAATATTCATTATTGTTCATTGCTTCGGTATTATTTTACGGTTCGAACTTCTTAAGCAAGATCAATTTTCCGATAGCATATATGGGAAGCTACATTCAAACGAGCGGTTTAGAACGAATCGATTACATCCTTATCTCTTTCCATATGTTTAATTATGTGTTTGACATTTCAATTCTTCTGTTGTGTTTTTATGGAGCCGGAAGAATCTTTATGAGAAAAATGAACGAACGCACGACTCGGATCAGATTATTGTTGAGTTGGTTTATCATTTTGATAAGCATCATCTTAATGGATCAATGGTTATGGCAAACGGTTCCGGGGCAAAAGATGTTACTGAACATTCAAATCTGGCTCGGTGCATTCATTTATTTACTTGTTCCTGCGATCCTTTTCACTGCAGTTAAACGAAAGGAGAGTATGTAGGCATGGTACCATACAAGCATTATGGTTTATTGGCGAGTGTATGCCTTATATGGATTGCCGGCTGTTCTTCTCCATATGTCGAGAACAATTTGATCGAAGAGATCGCTCCGGTAGTTTTCTGGTCGATTGACGAGGGGACGGAAGGAAAGTTGAAAATCAGCACTTTAGTACCACCGCTCATCCAAGAGAAAAAACGTCTTCTCTCTAAGGAAGTCGATCTGTTAAAACAGGGAGATAGGGAGTTTAATTTAATTTATTATCGGGAATTAAAGCAGGGGCAGCTGCGAATGTTATTAATCAATGAGGAGCTGGCGAAAAAAAGAGGAATTGAAAGGCTGATCAATACGATATTGGTTGATCCCGATATTTCAATGCGTGTCTATTTGGTGATTGTCAGAGGCGATTTTGATGAATACATAGAAAATCAATTGACGAAGCAAGAAAACCAAGATTATTTTCTTTATCGGATGTTAAAGCATTACGAGGAGCATAACCAAGGTGAAATGAGCATCGTCAATATTCATCAATTTATGAAGATGTTATATTCCCCTCTTAAGGATCCGATTCTGCCGGTTTTTCATTCGGATAAGAACAATTTCAATTACGTAGGGACAGCCTTCTTCCAAAGGGATAAAGAAGCAATGGTCATTCAAGACTTGGACGATAATATTTTTCAACTTCTGGATAACGATCATTTCCTGAAAGTCTTGGCCATTCCAAAGTTATCTATCAGTTTAGGACGTATTCGATCCAATGTTCGCATGAAACTATCGAGGGACTATTCATCCTTGTCTTTACATGTGGAATTGAACGGAAGAATGGAGGAATACCAGGGAGAAATGAATATTCAAAGTGAGGAACAAATGGAACATTTAATTCATGAAATTGAGGTTTATCTTGAGGAACAAACGTCAGATTTATTAAAAAGAATGCAACGGTATAAAGTGGATCCCTTAGAGATCGGAACCCATTCGCTTAAGCCGTTTTCTAAACAAATAACTGAAGAGCAATGGTTGAAATATTGGGGAAATATGAAAATTGATGTTGACTACGACATCAAAGTACATCCTTTGATTAATGGAGCGGTTGATGTGTTTCAAAACAAGTAAATCGGTCCGATCCGCTTAAGAGCGCATGATAGAGATGGGCATGCCAGTATATCGACGCTAAGCGGTGAGGGATATCAAATCATTACACCACCACCTTACCCCACACTTTAACAAGCCACACAAAGGAGAATGTCCATCGTAGATGTTCTCTTTTTCATATCACTACATCATGCTGTCCAACGCCGACGGTGACGGCTTCCTTAATCGGTTCTTTGAAAACTGCTCCGTTATCACTTTGGCTCTACCGCTTCTGTATTCGCTTTACAGTCTGACTTACATACTGAATCATAGTAAGCCCGCGTCACATCCTCCATGCGCTGGGTCACAGCATCATGCTGCTCCATCGGGATAAACTCAAAGATAGCTATGGTGATACAGCTCCATGTTACGGAGAACGATCACAAGTAACTACAAATTTTTTTAATTTATGGGTCATCAGGAGGAGACAATGACTGAATTATTAGCTCCAGCA
>NZ_LN831198.1:3040761-3046636 GCF_001368795.1 Paenibacillus ihuae | reverse complement strand
AGTATACTTAGGAATGCAAAAATTTGGTGCACGTGCATACTCATCTAATTTTGATTTAGAATCGTTAAAAGAGGCTGTTACGTATGCGCACCTGAGGAACGTTAAAATCTATGTTGCAATGAATACCATCGTTTTCGAAAACGAAGTTGAAGAGATGAAAGAGCAAATACGCGAATTAAATGAAATTGGTGTCGATGGCATTATCGTCCAGGACCTGGCTGCTTTCGATTATATCGTTAAAAACTTTCTTGATATGGAAGCACATTGTTCAACTCAAATGGGAATAGACGATGTAGACGGAACTTTATTATTAAAAGAACTTGGTGCTAAGAGAGTTGTTCTGTCCCGTGAGGTTGAGATGGAAAAAGTAAAAGAGATCAAAAGAATAGCTGAAATACCTTTAGAAATTTTCGTTCACGGTGCTTTATGTGTATCTTACTCGGGAAACTGTCTAATGTCAGGATTAATGGGCAATCGAAGCGCAAATCGCGGAAGATGTGTTGGTTCATGCCGTAAGGAGTATGAACTAAGGGATAAGACATCAGATACATCTTTAGGGAAAAACCATATTTTATCTACTAAGGACTTAAACACAATCGACTATATCAAGGATTTAAAAGAAATCGATTCTTTGAAAATAGAAGGTCGAATGAAAGTGCCTACATATGTTGCTAATGTTGTATCAAAATATCGCATGGCCTTAGATCATAAAATAACCGAAGAAGATAAAGAAAATTTGAAAAAAACATTCAATAGAACATTTACTAAAGGATATTTATTTCGTGAAGATAAGAGAGATATTACAAACATCTTAAGACCTAATAACTTTGGTTATGAAATTGGAACAATCAGCAAGATTTTTAAAGATAGGTATGAAATAACACTTACACGTACTTTAAGTCAAAACGATACCATCAGAATAAGTCATGACCAAGAGGATGTTAATTTAACGGTTGCAAAACTGTACGATAAAGATGGCGAATTAATCAACAAAGCAGATCATGTCTGCTATATCAAAGTCAAAGAAAAGTTGTCTGTGGGAGATCTAGTATATAAAACGAAGGATTATTTCTATAACAAAGAATTAGAAGCATCACTGGAAAAAGAATTTAAGCGGTTTAGCCTAGATATTAGAGTATATGCATGTCCAGATTCAAAGCTTCACATAGATGCGGAGGGCTTGGGCCATCATTATTCATATGAAAGCGAGGAAATACTAGGCGAAGCCATTAATAATCCAACAACGAAAGACCAGGTAATCAAGCAATTTTCCAGATTAAATGATACGGTACTCGAGCTTAATCATGTTGAGTTTGAGGAATGCAATGCATTTATTCCAGCTAAACTGTTAAATGCAGCAAGAAGAGAGATTGTCCTTGGCTTATATGATTTAAAGCTTAACAGCCAAGAGAAAAGAAGCAAGGCTTTGGAAGCAAAAGAAAAAATAAGCTTTACCCCTGTAAAACCATACCTTACTGCCTCTGTAACGACTAAGGAACAGTATGATGCTTGCGTGAGCTGCGGAATTAAGGAAATCTATTTTGAAAACGTGGTTAGAAGAAATCAGAATAAGTATAAGAACAAAGAAGGGCAGCTGCTCATCGGAGGATATGGTGGGATTTATCACTACAGAGCAACGAATCCGTTTGTTACAGACTATTCTCTAAATGTTGTTAATGCTACTAGTTGCTATGAATTATATAAATTAGGTGCTAAACGAGTCACTTTATCTTATGAGTTGAATAAGAGCCAAATAGAAGATTTAATGAATGCCTATTATGAAGAAAATGACGGCTATCCTGCACTGGAAATGATTGTATATGGCAGAGCTCCTTTGATGTTTACAAAATATTGTCCGATGAAAAAAATGAATCAATGCAGAATTTGCAAAACGAAGAGCTATGAATTAAAAGATGAGCACGGGACGTTCCCTATCATTTCCCATAGTGATTGTACAACGACTCTCCTTAATGGGAAGACGCTTAATCTTTTAGATGAGCTACAAAACATCAAAGGAATCGAGGCGCTCAGATTAAACTTCACAGTTGAATCCAAAGAGCAGGTTGTGAAAGTCATTAATATGGCGTCAGGTAAATTAAATGGCTCAATGAATAATGCTGTCTTTAATCAGGAAACAGACACAAGAGGACATTTTAATAAAGAGATTGTGTAGGTAGTCAAAGGGATGGTTCTGGCGAAGAGTATTTCTTTGATAATGCCCCGGTTAACTTTGGTGGTTATTTTCAGGATTTTAAAGATTTGGTCATTGAACACAAAGAGTAGTAGTTTTCTGGTGTTGGACAAATCGATCATGCAATCGTTCAGCTTAACATAAAAGAACAAGAAAGAGCCGCCCAGTACTGGGCGGCTCTAAAACTTGATATTTTCCGTTTGGCCATTACCAGGTCCCGCTATTTCTGTTTTCAATTGTTCAAACCACTCTAAGTTTATCAAGTGATGGGAACGGGAATTTTCGTTCATGCGGCGGTAGTAATCGATTCTGCCGGGAAGTTCTTGTGTGTTGGACAGGTATTGATCAAGGAGTGCAATTCGGGTTTTAGTCTGGTCGATTTGCGATTGGATCAGTTCCAGCAATTTGTTTTTGTCGTATTGATCGGCAAAGAGCAGCGCCCCATAAAATTGCAGGTTCACATATTCCGATTTAGTGCCGTATTTGACCATTAATTTTTCGAATTCAGCCATTCCCGATCCGGTGATTTTATAGTTCCGAATCTCGCGTCCGATGGTTGAAGGTTTCTTCTGAATTTGTTCAATCCAACCTTTTTCTTCAAGTTGCTGGAGATTGTAATAAAACGAGCCCTTCGTGAAGTTTACAATGTATTGGTAATGGCGCTTTTCCATTAAAGCCAGTAGTTCATATCCGTGAGCACCAGGGATTTGGATGAGCAAGCCAAGGATGAGTAAGGGGATCATGGTTTCATCACCTTTACCATCTGTGCCTCGAATTCCGCGTAAGTGATTTTACCCGAAGCCAAATCCAGGCTATGAAGGAAGGTTTGTTCTGTTTTCGAATACTCCCGATCCACTTGCAGCGACTGATCCTCCCCAGGAATAGGCTCCATGACATGACACTTTTTCGAAAAAGCCTCGAAATAGCGGTAGCCGAATTTGCGTTGTGAAACCGCGTCTAAATGAATGCCATCAGGATTCGCAGTCAAATCTGCCGCTGTTACAAAAAAACAATTTTGCTGTTCCTTAGCGAAGTGCTGCAAATGTTCATTGACTTGCCGATACTCTGTCGCATGCTGTCCGAAGCCAGTCTTTCCAAGGAAATCACCAAGTCCGCCGATGATCAACGGAACCTCATCAAGATCCAATTCGTTTCTCAGGCTCTCTATGATAAAGGTTAATTTCTCGTAATAAGATTCATGCAGCGAACGATAACTGTCGCTCTCACCTTGATGCCACAGGATTCCGCAGATCTGACTGGACCGCAGAGCGAAGCGGGCTTCGGATAAAGCATGCTGAAAAAGGTTGCCTTCCGGATGCCAATCATTCAAGGAACTGCCGCCTTCCGCACAAGGAATCAAACCAATTTCTTCGTCGGGATTGGCCTTCGACCAGGCATCGGCAAAAGAAGCCGCCAGGCTTACGCCGGAAACCGGACGGTCATAATTAATCGGCTCTGTCATCATCTGCCACTGTCCATTACGCAGCATTTTTATTTTCTCATTAATAATAGGATCGACATCATGCAAGAATCCACGGCCTGCCATATTAGACTGCCCCAACATTAAGAATGACTTTATCATTTAGTCCTCACTCCTGTATACCACCATTATAGTCTAATTAGACTAAATCGAATTATACAGTCTAATTAGACTATAGTCAATTACCCATCGGGTCATTCGATAAGGACTTTTACACTAACGGAAAAAGATAGTGGAATGATGGAATCTGTGATTTATGCGATTAAATGTTAATTTAAATCGAGCTCAAATGGAGAGTAGTTCAGCTGCGTTTCCAGCCGTGCCGGTTGTTGCGAAATGACAAGCAGACTTTGCGCAAAACGTTGCTTTTATATTTCTCGCCGTAACAGCTTGCGCGCCCGATCCTTCCTCATTCTCCAGAAAATAATCAGACCGTAAGGAGAATGGCCGCATTCATTTGTGGCTCGGATCTGGATTGGACGCTTGCCCGCTGTTATTTGGCCGTTATTCACGGGAAGTAAATTTCGACTTTTCAAACCTATTATTTTCCCGCATAGCCCTCATCTGCCTAGCATGTCTTACATCACGGCGGCGTTCTCTCACTTTGAGTTGGCTAAGCATAATGAGCAGCCCCAAAGTGCCGAGCACATAAGAAACCATATGATTCACTTCATTCCACATGTTTGCAGCAGTCAGAAGGGATACCGCTCCAATGATGGTTGCAATTATTCGCTGTGTATTCTTATTTTGCGTCTCTATCAATTTTTTCTCAAAGGAACTCGATAGCTTTACCCGTAAATTTCCGCTATCCATTTTATCTACTGCCGAAATGAACTTCTTTGTCGTAGGAAGGATTCCTTTGAGAAGATTCTTGCCTTCATCTACAACGTTGGAGAAGACACTTCCCCGTAAATCGCTACGTACAACCTCTTCAACATAAGGCTTAACGGTCCCAATCAAATCAAGCTCAGGGTCCAGTCCCGTACAAAGCCCATACACCGTGCCTATGGCTTTTCCCAAAAATGTTGTATTTGCAGGTAACTGAAAGGGCTGAGAATAGAGGAAATCCCGTAACTCTTCAGCATTGTCACCTGATGTCACAAAACTGAGGTCAAACGTATCCCCGTTGATTTGTTCAAATAAGGATGTAAGATTTCTTGAAAACACCTCTAAGTCTACATTCCGTCTTAAAAATCTCAATCGGGTAAGGGCATCGATGGCGCCGTGAGCATCTTTTAAATACACGGCCATTAAAAGGGCTACCATTTGTGCCTTCATATCCTCGGGAATTCGTCCGACCATTCCAAAATCGATTAATGCTATGGTGCCGTCAGGCTGTACGAGAACATTTCCCGGGTGCGGGTCTGCGTGGAAGAAGCCTTCTAACAGAATCTGTTCTACGAAGATTTCAATCAATGACTTCGCTAATTTAGTCCGGTCTACACCCCAAGCATCAAGCTGGGCAAAATTGTTGATTTTTACACCTTCCAAAAACTCCATAGTTATAACCTTTGAAGTTGTATAGGACCAATGAATGGCTGGAACAACAACATCATCCCGATGGATAAACTGCAGCTGAAATTCTTCTGCATTTCGCCCCTCTTTTTGATAATCGAGCTCATCCATAACGGTCTCGTGAAACTCGTCATATACAGCATCGAGGTCCATGAAGTCTCTAATCTTGGTCCAGCGTTTTATTAACCGAATAGCAACTTGTATGGATTTCCAATCAATTGCAATAATATCCTCAACCCCGGGACGCATAACTTTTACTGCAACGTCTTCACCTGTCCGTAATGTCGCCCGATGTACTTGTCCTAAGGAAGCCGCTGCGATAGGAGTTGTATTAAACTCAGCAAAAATCTCGCTTATGGATACTCCGAGTTCACGCTCTACCTTTTGCTGTATCTCGGAAAAATCTACGGAATCTACGGAATCCTGGAGCTGTGACAATTCATCAATAATTTCCTTCGGCAAAATATCCACTTGCGCACTAACATGCTGCCCAAGCTTGATAATTAATCCACCCATATCCATTGCGGTCTTCGTAAAAAAGGCGGCCTGTTTTCGATATAAGGCTTTTGTTTTCGCTTCTAAGCGCCGTCCGGAAATAAAATGTTTTTGCCTGCCCAGCCACCAGAAATCCCAGGCGAACTTAAAAATCATCCGCATGGTTCTTCTGAACCGGAGATCCTTCATCAATT
>NZ_LN831198.1:3035091-3040735 GCF_001368795.1 Paenibacillus ihuae | reverse complement strand
TTTTCGTCGGCCTCAGGTCCTTTTTCATCGACCTCAGGTTCATGATCCTCATCTTCAGAAACAGTAGTACTTTTATCAAAGATCGCTTGGGCCATACTTTCAAACTTTTTCGAAGCACTCATGAAGAAATCCGCAAATTTGTTGAACATTTCTGCTTTGACCAGAATGACGGCTCCCTTGCGCTTGTTCCCGAATACGATGAATTTCTCACCGGGCTTGAGTTCAAGTTCTTCTCTTGCTTCTCTAGGAATAACAATTTGTCCTCTCTCACCCATAGATGTTGTTCCCAGCACTTTGCCATGCCCGAATCCGTGACTATTTTCTTTTTTTTGATGCATCATAAATCGCTCCTTTAATAATCAATCTGCACAATAGTATGATATTTCATACTAATCATATTTTCAATGATTGCGGTAACTTTTTTCAAGATTACCGGTAATGAGGCAAAAGCGCTTAAAAAGTTGAATTTCATTATACTCAAAGTATACCTGGGATTTGCATGGTATTTTAGGTAAAATATGCCCGAAGGAGTGACGTATAAATGTTAAACAAGGTGAGTATCATTTAAGTCCTCAAAAGGACGTTGTAAGATTTGTAAATTTTTTACTGGATGAGATATTATAAATTATAACGAGGTTGTTAAAATCAGTGATGCCTATTTACTGCCATATGTAACAGAGTTGTACGGATTAGCAGGCTATAACATTAAGCCGGTTAAGTCTCATAAGAGAGGGCGTAATGTTGTTTATACCTGTGAGAAGGAGGGCACCGGTGCAAAAATACTCCGAATCGCCTTCTTAAATGACAGAAGCCGGGAAGACTTTCTGGGTGAGCTTGAGTATGTCAGGTATTTATTCGAACATGGCGGAAGTGTCTCGAATGTAGTCAGTTCGCGGAAGGGGAATCTGCTGGAAGAGATAACTCATAATCATCACACCTTTTTTGTCTGCCTGTTTGAAAAGGCTAAAGGAAAAATGCTTGTGGATAATCACTACCGGTATCGGGAAGGCGTACCTATTTCTGAATACAATTATAACTGCGGTAAAGTTCTGGGGACGCTGCACCAATTATCAAAAGGGTATGCTCCAGTCCATTCCCGGTACAGTTTTTTTGATAAATATAATGCTGAATATATCGGTAAACTGATCCCCGGCTCGTTACCTCTGCTTAAGGAGAAGTTGCTGGGGCTCCTTAAATCCCTGGAAGGATTAGACACGGACCATGAGTCTTTCGGAATGATCCATTTTGATTATAATGATGGGAATTATTCGATAGATTTTGATACCGGGCAAATAACCGTATACGATTTCGATAATTCATGCTTCGGCTGGTATATGTTTGACTTGGCCAGTATCTGGGGAAACGGCATGGGATGGATACAATCTGAACCAGACGCCGGTAAGCGTGAAAAGTTTATGGAGGATTATTTTGAAACAGTCCTCGAAGGATACAGATCCGAAACCAGGATGGATCCTTCGATGTTGAATAAATTGCCCTTGCTTATTCAAGCAAATCTCATGGAGGGTATTATAGATGCATTCGAGGTAATGCGAAACAACGGTGAAGAGCCGGAGTGTGATGAGGAGCTGTCGTATTATATAAAATGTCTGGAAGACGATATCCCTTATTTCGGATTTTTCCATGAGATTTATTCATGTGAAGAACCCTTTGAGTATGAGAAACGAAATATTTGAACAGCAAAACATCCGTAGCAGGTGCGGTGGCTCCTGCTACGGATGTTTTACTTTTTAGAGCGCTTCGCCTACTTTGTGAACGCGCAGCAGGTTGGTGGTTCCGGTGCGGCCTGCAGGGACGCCTGCGGTGATGACCACCAGGTCGCCATCTTGTACGTAACCGGCCGACTTGGCCAGTTCAACGGCGGCTGCTACGGCTGTATCAGTGCTGGAAGCGGACTCGCTGCGGAGCAGCGGGGTTACACCCCAAGTCATGGACAGGGCACACAGTACGCTCTCCTTGGTGGATACGGCGATAACCGGTGCAACCGGCTTGTGCTTGGCGATTGTCCGGGCGGTAAAGCCGCTTTCGGTGAGGGCGAGAATGGCCTTGGCGGAGAGCACGAGGGCGGTGCGGGCAACGGCCTCGCCGATGGCGCCGGTTACGTCTGTGGCAGACTCGCCACCATTGCAGCTGCAGCGGCCGTAGTGACCCAGGACGGACTCGGCGCGGGCGGCGATGCGGGCCATGGTCTCGACGGACTCCAGCGGGTACTTGCCTGCGGCGGATTCGCCGGACAGCATGACGGAATCAGTGCCGTCGAAGATAGCGTTGGCGACGTCGCCCGCTTCCGCGCGGGTCGGTCGCGGGTTCATCTGCATGGACTCCAGCATGTGGGTTGCGGTGATGACCGGTTTACCGGCCAGGTTGCACTTCTTGATCATATCTTTCTGAACCAGCGGCACGTCCTCCACCGGCAGGTCTACGCCCAGGTCACCGCGGGCTACCATCAGGCCGTCGGCTACACTCAGGATCGCGTCCAGGTTCTCCACGCCCTCGTCATTTTCGATCTTGGCAATGACTTGGATATGGCCGGCCTTGTGCTCATTCAGGATATGTTTAATCTCGAGGATGTCTTCGGCTTTGCGGACGAAGGATTGAGCGATGATATCGATGTTCTGCTCAATACCGAACTTGATGTGCCGGATGTCCTTCTCGGTTACTCCGGGAAGGCTGGTTTTGATGCCGGGAACATTGACGCCCTTACGCTGCTTCAGCTTGCCGCCGTTCGTGATGAGGCAGGTGATCTCGGTACCTTCTGCCTTTACGACCTCCAGACGAATCAGACCGTCATCGATCAGGATGATGCTGCCGGGCTTCACATCTTGGGGCAGCTGCTTGTAGGTGATTTGAATGCGGTCCTTGGTGCCGAGTACTTCCTCTGTGGTCAGAACCACGACTTCACCCGGTATCAGCTCCGCGTAGTCCGAGGCCAACTTTCCGATGCGGATTTCCGGACCTTTGATGTCGAGCAGGACGGCAACATATTGGTTCAGCTCCTTGGCTGCCTCCCGGATGCGGCGGATGCGCTCCGCATGCTCGTCCAGCTCTCCGTGGGCGAAGTTCAGGCGGGCGACGTTCATACCGGCTTGAACCAGCTTCCGTAGCATTTCGGGGCTTTCGCTGGAGGGACCGATAGTGCAGATGATTTTAGTTTTGCGCATGGTTTTACCTCTCCTCATATTTAATATTGAACTCTTGTGAATGTTTTCTCTACCTCATACAATAAAGCATAACGATTCATCAGAAAAATATATATATTTTCGTTAATCATCAATTTTAATGTAGAAGGCAGGTTATCTTATGAATCTTCACGCCCTTAAAATATTCCACACCATCGCCGAAAAAGGCGGTGTCACCCGCGCCGCGGAGGAACTACGGATCAGCCAGCCTGCAGTTACAGCCCAGGTTCGCAACCTGGAAAAGGAGCTGGGCATTCAATTGTTGGCCTCCAAGGGGCGCGGCATTCTATTGACCGATGCGGGCCAGATGCTGGCCAGCCACGCCAAACGGCTGTTTGCGCTGGAGCGTGAGCTGGATGAAGTGGTCCGGGAATACAAGGCCGGGTTCAGCGGTATCCTGCGGATCGTCGCCACCTATCTGCCAGCCAATCTGCTGCTGCCGGAATGGCTGGCTCTGTATAAGCAGAAGCATCCTTCCGTGGAGGTGGTCCTGACTACAGCCAATTCCCGGGAAGCGGTGGAGGGGCTACTGCAGTACGATGCGGAGGTAGCCGTCTACGGCGGCGGCTGGGAGGAGCAGCCGGGCATCGAATGGGAGGAGCTTCTGGAGGATGAACTCTGGTTCATCGTACCCAAGAACCATCCATACGCCGGGAAGGAAATTACATTAGCGGAAATGATGAAGGTTCCCTTCATTCTGCGTGAAGAGGGAAGCTCTACCCGGGAACGTCTATTCTCCTTGTGCCGGGCTTTGAACGTGAATCCTCCCAAGGTCGGTCTGCAATTTAACGGGGTGAACGAGATGGTTAGGGCCGTCATGGCGGGCTACGGTGCCATCTTTATCTCCTCCCTGGCCGTAAAGGACAATGTCGAGCGGGGAGAAGTGGACCGTGTGATGGTCAATGGCGCTTCGCTGCTGAATCCGATTGCTGTCTGTACCCGGAAGCAGGAGACGTTGTCGCCGGCAGCGTCAGCATTCCTCTCATTGGTCCGGGAGCAGTCGAAAGGACGGGCTGGAAAATAACTGTTCCGATGAGCAAGTCACCTCTGATTATGGAACATGCTGATGTTATTTTACTCTCGTAGGATCAGGAATATCCAAAGTCTTTCATATGACACTCATGCATCAAGGGACTTTTGCCTCCATGGGATATTTTTTACGGAATAGCAAATTCCTTGAAGGATTTTCCAATGATTTATGGAAAGATAGGAGTACCTGAAATTGATATACATAGCCATTGTAAGCGGGGGAGTAGCGGGCATGCGGATATGGTGTTCTAGCTTCGGTTATCCTGTCCGGTTCCACGGCCATTTCGTTGTCTACGCGGGCGATCATTTGTCGGGAAGTCAATTCGGAAAAGAGGAATAGCTGATGTCAAGGTATAGGATAGGCAGTACCCAATTAACAGGAGCGGATGGCGTTCGTGCGATCGCTTGCTTGTCAGTCATCCTGCATCATGCATCACAACGTCTGGCGATGCCCGCGCAAAAACATTGGCTTCAAGAAGTGCAGTCGGTTGTCCTGCTTGGGAACAGCGGGGTCAGCCTGTTTTTCGTGTTAAGCGGATTTTTGTTATCGTTCCCCTTTTGGAGCGCGTATATGGATAATGAGGGGTATCCTAGTATCCGGAAATATGCAGTCCGCCGCGCTGCAAGAATTATGCCCGGCTTCTATGTTTCGTTTTTGGTTTGCCTATTGCTTGTATGGAGGCTGGATATTCCTACGGAGTTCTTGTGGCGGCGAATCTTAACGGGTTTTACATTTACTTCGGGCTTTCACTATACCACGTTTTTCCCGTCTGACTTGAATGGGCCATTCTGGTCGATCAGCTTTGAGGTGTTCTCCTACATACTTATGCCTTTATTTATGGCTTTATTGTTTATGCTCAGCAAGCGGCGTTCCTTCGGAAAGGCGATTGTGTTCTGGGTCGCCGCGTTTGGAGTGATGCTGGTCGCCAACTCGCTTGTACACCGTTGGTTTACGCCTGGCGAGAATGGCCGGGGCTGGGATTATGGCCAGCTCGGCGGTGCGAAATACTGGATGCCGAATTACAATCCTATCGGATTCTTCGAGCACTTTACCATTGGCATCCTGGCGGCGGGTGTAACAGTCGCAATTCTGCAGCGCGGGACCGCAATTGAGCGACTGCGCAAGCTAGGGCTGTTTGACGCAGTCGGCGCAGCCGCCTTAGTAATTGCAGGCTTGCTAATCTGGCGTATGCGCCATCAGGGCGAATTTGACTTCAGCCTCCAGCATCAACCGTATTACTTTCCCGCGTATGCCATTTTGTTCGGGGTCGTGCTGTTGTCGGCACCGTTCAGTTTGATCCTAGGGAGATGCCTGGATAACCGCTTTTTCCGGTATACTGCGAAGGTTTCGTTTGGCCTGTATATTTGGCATTATTTGTTCATTACGTTAATCGAAAAGTACGGCATTAAGGATTATC
>NZ_LN831198.1:3029997-3035065 GCF_001368795.1 Paenibacillus ihuae | reverse complement strand
GGGCATCAGTATATCGGTTGTTGCAATCTCGTATGCGGCGGCGACGATCTCTTATTATGTCATAGAGCAGCCATTCATCAATTGGTCCAAGGGCAAGCCCTTCTTTCGGCGCAAGCAGGCGGATGCACACTCGGTTGAAGCTGCATAAGTTATTTCTTAAAGAGGATTTAGCAGGCCAAGAAAATTTATTTTTTTATGAATTCGCCCAGGCGCCTTCTCCGCTAATACATATGATGATTATGCCTACTCAATGAAAGGAGCGATCACATATGGGATTTTTTCCAACGCCGGGACCCGGCCCGGGATTTCCGGGGTTCCCAGGAGGACCAGGAGGACCGGGGGGACCAGGCGGATTTCCAGGAACTCCAGGAGGTGCACCGGGGGGCGTTCAAGCGCCGACGGCTCCGCCGCCGCAATTCGTACCGCAAATGTCAGCCACCCCATATGCCGTCGACCCTGGCGGGATCAGACGCTGCCTGTTCCGCAACACCTATATTTGGCTGAATAACGGCGAGCAATTCTGGTTCTACCCGGTATTCGTCGGACGTAATTCTGTTGCAGGGTTCAGATGGTTTGGGTTCTTCTGGGGGTATTTCGGCATCGATTTGAACCGGATTAGCTCGTTCACCTGCTTCTAAGGCGGGAATTGAAAAAGAACAGCCTGCGGCTGTTCTTTTTTGTTGTGCGATTTTTCGGGATGCTTTGTCAGAACTTTTGATTGTGATTGTGATAAGATAATAGGATGACAATAACTAAGCTGCTTAAGGAGTTATCATGAAGGCTAAATTTAATTTTTTTCCGGTAATCCGTCACTGGATTTGATTAATACAGAAGAAATGAGGAGAGGGAAGCGAGTTGATTTGCTCTCCAATATAGATGACCTCATACACTGGTTTCAAACGCTGGTACACATGGGGGCTTTTTCACAGGAACAGTTCGCCGACCTTGCCGGACAGCCGGATGAAAGAGTGCTTAATGTGCTTAAGCCATTACGGGCAATTATTCGTGAACTGTTTGAAAAAGCCGCGAACAACGGAATTCCCCCCCTTGAATTGATCGAGAAGTTGGAACAATTCACCAAGAACGCACCATTTGCCTATAAATATAAGGAAGACCGCCTGATTCCCGTACCTGCTGGATCTTTTCAATCATCGCTTCTCTCCCTGATCGCTCTAGACGCCTTGGATATTTGCACAAGCGGCAAGCTTCCTGAGCTGCACCGCTGTGAGAATCCTCAATGTATCTGGCTCTACTTGGATTCTACCGGCAAACGGAAATGGTGCTCCATGAAATTATGCGGAAATCGAATGAAAGCTTCGAGATTTAAGCTGAAATCTGAAGAGCAGCCAGGGAGTTGATTCGTAAATGAGAAGACCAATCAAATAAAGGGCAGAACTCCTATCAGTAGGAGTTCTGCCCTTTAATTCGTGGATAAACATTACGCTTTACTGCGGGTTTCCCAAAGGCAGTTAATGCGGTCCAGTTGCCCCAGTGTGTAAGCAATATGGCAAAGATCGTGGACGAGCACCCATGCAGCTGTGCGGCCCTCCTCAGGAACTTCTCCCCAGCACAGAACGCCGCGGCTTAAATCGATGGGAGCAGGCAGCAACTGGCTGTCCTGAATATTATCGAACGTCATGGCGAGTCTTTTTTGGGTCTCGGTCAACAAATCCTCCAATTGTTCATGATCGCCGGATACGCCAAATTCATTAGCCCGGTTGCGGTCCGCCGGAATGCCGCCCACGACTTCGCCGATCCAATAGCCTGCAGAGCCAAGCAAATGATAGGCAAGGACAAAAGGGCTGTTGTTCATATGCTCTGGCTTCCAGTTCAATGCTTCGGGAGGAAGGTTTCGAATAATTTTGAAGACATCCTCCAGCAGACCTTCAGCAATCACTTTCAAATCTTTGCCGACCTCAGCAGCGATAGTCGTTTGCTGTCCATTTATTGACATCTTTCTTCATCTCACTTTCATTTTATTATAGGAAGTAATAGCTGAATCATATTGGAATAACAGCGGGAAACCTCCAGTATGAACGAATACAGCCGCGTCATACTGGGTTAACTGTCCAGTCTGTCCCATATGCAGCAGCGCCGCCATCGCTTTTCCGGTATACACAGGATCAAGGAAGATCCCCTCGGTTGCGGCAGTGGTATAAATCGCATGACAGCACTCCTCCGTGACCTCTCCATATCCAGCTCCGATAAAACGATCCTCTATCCAAATCTCGTCAGGCAACACCTCATGCCCATACCCGGCAAGACGCAATGTTTCGGTAGCCACTTTTGCCGTTTTCTCCATTTTGACAGGCGTTTTGCCGCTTACGCTGACACCCAAAATATCGAGCGAATGGGATACAACGCTGGCTCCGGCCACTAACCCGGCATGTGTTCCACATGTGCCTGTCGCAACGACAACAAGGATCCTTTTCATATACAACCCGAGCGAATCGAGCTGCTGAACCAGCTCTTCCACGGCAAGAATATAGCCTACTGTCCCTAGAGGGTCTGTGCCGCCTTCAGGAATGATGCAGGGCTTACCGCCTTTGTTCGTAATTTGGCTGGCCACTTCAGCCATGACTTCATTGACCACCTCCAGCGGTGGACGCCCGGCAGGGGGAGTGACAAAAGTAAACTCAGATTCCAACAAGTGATCCAAGAATAAATTTCCGTGTTTTTCCTTACCCGGGATACCGCTCAACACCAGATGGGGCTTTAATCCGAGCTTGCGGGAAGCAGCGGCTGTAAGATGGGCGTGATTGGACTGTACGGCTCCTGTTGTAATCACATGGGTTATACCGTCTGTTATTGCCTTACCGAGCTGAAATTCGAGTTTTCTCGCTTTATTCCCGCCACCTCCAAGCCCGCTCATATCTTCTCTTTTGATATAGAGAGGACAGCCTAATTGCAAGGACAACTGTTCTGCAGGCTGTAAGGGAGTGGGCCAAACCCCTAACCTGACGCGTGGCAATGATCCGATTGCGTTCACTTCATCTCCTCCATGAGTTTAGTTTTTTATTTTGCGTGATGTGATATTAAATTTAACACCGAACAAACTAACCGTCAATTATAATTCAAAGGGTTAGTTTGTGAAGCCGTCCCTAATGATCAGGCATATGCAGTCGTAACGAAAACGTTCCCGTTATGAAAAAGGCCAGTCGTATACATACTAAAGAGTGACCGCGATAATATCCGGCTTTTCTGCTAGTATCCGTGGCAGGCATCGCCTCTTTGCTGCTAAAATGAGCATGGAACGGGTGGGAACGAACAGTATACTTAAGGAGTGGAGTATATGGCACGTGTTTTGTTTATTAATGGCGGATCAGAGGGACATATCAATCCAACGATCGGAGTGGTGCAGGAGCTGATTTCGCGTGGAGAAGAGGTGGTGTACTTTTGTATAGAGGCTTTCCGGGAACGAATGGAGAAGACGGGGGCTTCGGTAAGAACCTTTGATGGTCAAAGATTGATCAAAGCCTTTATCTCAGGCGGAAGAAACTATGTACTTGAGAGAGTTAACGGTCTTTTACTCACAGCAGATATCATTATACCAAGCGTACTTGAACAGATCGAAGGAGAGCATTTCGATTACATCATCCACGATTCCATGTTTGGCTGCGGACATTTGCTTGCTCATATTCTTAAGCTTCCTGCAGTCAACTCTTCCACTTCGTTTGTGCAGACCAAAGATTCATTCGATAAAATGCTGGAACCATTGTTCACAGAAGTCTCTCCCGAAATAGCTGAACCTATAAAGCATAAATTTAATAGCCTGACGGCAATGATGAAGGAAAAATACGATGTGGAGATCCATTCTCCTTACGAAGTGTTTTGTAATCCTGCACCGCTTACAATTGTTTTTACAACAAGAGAGTTTCAGCCGGATGAAGAAGCGTTCGACCAAACGTATAAATTTGTAGGCCCATGCATCACTTCAGGATTCACTCAAGAAACCTTTGTCTCCTGCAATCGGGGGAAAAGACCTTATTTACATTTCACTCGGTACCGTATTTAACCAAGCCATTGATTTCTATAAGCTATGTTTGGAAGCATTTAAGAACACGGATCATCCGATTGTCATGGCAATTGGGAATAAAGTTCAAATATCAGATTTAGGGGAAATTCCTAAAAACTTCACCGTTAAAAATTACGTTCCTCAAACGGATGTCTTGCAACACGCGAAATTATTCATTACCCATGGCGGAATGAACAGTACCCATGAAGGTCTCTATTACGGGGTTCCGCTAATTGTAATCCCGCAAAGCGCGGACCAGCCGATCCTTGCCAGGCAAGTCGCCAATATTGGAGCAGGCATGCAATTACAAATGCAAAGCTTGACCGCAAATCAACTACGGGAAGCCGCAGACCATGTGTTAAGTCACTCATCCTTCAAGCAATCTGTCGCAAATATTAGGGAGTCCTTTCGAAAAGCAGGCGGGTCTCATCAGGCCGTAAACGAGATTTTCCAATTTAGAGGTAAGTCAATGCGAAATTGAAGCTCGGTAGAAGTGTGCATTTTGCACGTAATTTATGGTATGCTTATTTATGTGCAAAATGCACATAAATTGAAGTGGAAGAAGGGTGTATGACTATGAAGGCGGCTATTGTGAAGGAGAAGGGGACAGTTCCTGTATTGGGTTATTTTGATTCCCCCGTTAGGGCAGATGGACAAGTAATAATTAACATTTCAGCTACAGCGTTGAGCCGTGTTAGCAAGTTCCGTTCAATGGGTATGCACTATTCATCTGAAGTGAATTTTCCAATTGTAGCCGGTATTGACGGGGTTGGAACATTGGAAGACGGGACCCGTGTTTTCTTTGCGCTGCCTGCTGCACCTTATGGAAGTTTGGCTGAGCAAACCATTGTCAACGAAAAGCTGATTGTCCCTTTACCAAATAATATTGATGATCTCACTGCTGCCGCTATTGCCAACCCGGCAATGTCATCATGGGCTGCATTGGTATTTCGGGCAGGCTTCAAATCCGGTCAAACGGTGTTGATTAATGGCGCTACGGGTGTATCCGGCAGTTTAGCGGTTCAAATTGCCAGAGGCCTTGGGGCCAAGAAG
>NZ_LN831198.1:3027055-3029971 GCF_001368795.1 Paenibacillus ihuae | reverse complement strand
GCGGTTCAAATTGCCAGAGGCCTTGGGGCCAAGAAGATCATTGCCACGGGACGCAACGAATCTAAGCTGCAAGCCCTTGAAGCCGATGAAATCATACTATTTGATAGGACAGCCGGCAACGGACAAATAACGTTTGAAAAGGACCTAATGCAAGTTTTTGCCGGTGGTGTTGATGTAATCTTGGATTACCTATGGGGCGATAGCGCATCCGCTATCATGTCAGCTCTGGCCAAGACCCAAACGGATCATGTAACCCGCTTTGTAAGCATTGGAACTTCATCTGGCCAGGAAAACATTAATTTACCTTCCTCTATCTTGCGCTCTTCTACGATTGAACTGGTAGGCAGCGGGGAAAAGAGTGTTTCTAAAGCTGATATGCTAACCGCTGTTAAAGGTGTTTTTGAAATGGCTGCTGAGGGGAAGCTGAAAATAGCCACAAGGGAGTTTGCGATAGAAGATATCGAAGAGGCTTGGAATGCCCCGCTGATTCCCCGTCCCGTTGTAAAGGTGGAATGAAAATGGAAAATGATATTTTTAAAGCGCTGATTGATATAGTTGCCATTATCAACCGGCCAGACCGTGATAAAAAAATGATTGCATATGCTGGCGTGAATTTGGAGGAGGCCGCCTTTCGTGTCTTCGTTGGCATCGCGCATCTCCAGCCGACCAGTGTTGGTGATTTGGCTGCGATGATGGGAAAAAACTATTCTAGTGTCAGTCGGCAAATCGATAAATTAGAGACTAACGGGTTAGTTCATACGTATCCATCAAGTTCAGATTCCCGGATTCGGGTATCTGAACTGACGAAATACGGTGAGGAAATCAATGCCATGATTAGCCTCACCCGTGAGCGCCATATGCGTGAAGCTTTGGCGGATTGGACTCTGGCAGAAAAGGACGGCTTATTAAATCATTTAAGACGTTTATCAGAATCGCTGCAAAGGTTCGACTAGCATAACGAAAACCACTAAGCATTAACTTAGTGGTTTTGTTATACTTAGTGTTTTTGTTATACAAAGGAAAGCCTCAATTGTCCTCAAGAATCCACTGGCGTAGTTCTTTGTCAAAGGTTCGGGGTTCCTCAAACATCGGATTATGACCACTATGCTCAAAAATTACTTTTTTCACGTGCGCATAGGTTTCATCAACAGAATTCCAAAGTGAAACAGGGGCTACCAAATAATCATACCTTCCTAAACCGATAAATACCGGCTTGTTGAGAGTAGCGAGAGATTGGATCAGATCCATTTCTCCGAAGGCTTCCCCCCACAGATGATCGATGATTGGCATATTCGTATAGACATCTTTCCACATATAAGCTGCGTCAAAGGTATAGTCATAAAAGCTTTGGGTGCTCATCCTTGGTGCGGTGCGTGCATCTTATGGAACGGGGAAAACGATATTTTATGCGATAATTATCGCCGGGGAACGGCTGGGATGTTGTCATGACGGGCACAACCGGGTAATAGAGATTAATAGAAGTCATGGAAATGGAGGGGAGACTATGATATCACAAGCATTATCCGGAATCAGCCCGGTGCAGGCCATTGCCGCCTACGGTGGTACTCAGAGTGATGTCAGTTCCCTGGAAAAGCAACGCGACCGGCTGATGATGGAGCTGGACAAGGTGAATGCGGCGCAGAGCGACGCAGTGCAGACAATTAACCGCCGGGAGCAGCTGCAGCGGCAAATCCGGCTGTTAGAGGCCCAGCTCACTCGAAAAATCGGGAGCAGCACATCAGTCGATGTGGTATCTGCTTCCCTGCAGGATCAGCCCCCAATCTGGAAAACTTTAGGTAAAGGGGGCTTTAAGGGCATCGGTCTGGCCGATCCCCGGACGGCTACAGTGGACTCGGAGGGTCATTTCAACGTGCTGATTTAACTTTATCCGTAAAAAGGGCCATTGCTGCAGTTAGCAATAGCCCTTTTTGTCATTTGGAGCTGATGATTCTCTTGAAGGCAGAGAGCTGATCAGTCCCTTGGTTCTAGTGCCCGTTTAATGAGTCTGTTCATTTCTGGAGGAACTCTCTTCGACGTTCCGCAGAGATTTAGCATATATAATCCCGACGGCAACGGCTGAGCAGGTCAGGCAGGAGGCAAAGACGTACAGTTTCACAATGCCGAAGGTTTCGGCTGCCCAGGCCATGCCAAGCAGCGAGATGCAGAAGAACAGATGAAGAACTGCCGCCTGTGCGGACAAAACCTTTGGGAGCTGCTCGCTGTTCACGCTGTGCTGGACAAGTGTTCTGCGGGTCACGGCGCTAAGCTCGGCAAATGGTCCCATCGCCAGCACGAGTATCAACGCGGCAACCAGATGGGTATTGATAGCATACAGAAAAGTAAGCAGGCCGTAACCGGCCATGCCAATCAGCATATAGCGCAGCAGCCTGCTGCCGATCCGCCGGACCGCCGAGATTACCAGTAATCCCCCGCCAATCGTACCGGCAAAATAGATGGAATTGATAAATCCCCACCATTCTTCGCCCTGTCCCAGCGCCTCCTGCACAAAAATCAGGGTGAACGCTCCGACCCAGACGGAACCTCCGAGCATATCGATGGCATCAATCGCAGTTAATGCCCGCAGACTTGGTGTTCGCCAGATGATTTTCCAGCCTTCAGTGAGGACTGACCCTCTGGAAGGAACAATCTGGTTCCCGGCAGCATTATCGGAAAGATTGTTTGTCTCCCTGCCGGTTTGCGGTTCTTTAATCCGCAGAGTGAGCAGGGCTGCCAGGGCGTAGATAACTGCGGTAAGCAGAAGGGTAGAAGTTGTTCCGATCCAAACAATGATGATCCCGCTAAGTCCCCACCCGGCAAATTGCACGATCTGGTCGCTGACGGATAACAGGCCGTTGGCCCGCAGCAGTCCCTCACGCGAGCTGGTAAGCCGCGGAACCAGTGCATTACGCGCCGGAA
>NZ_LN831198.1:3023893-3027029 GCF_001368795.1 Paenibacillus ihuae | reverse complement strand
CGGAACTGTCCAGCCGTCCAGAAAAGACATGGCAAAGATCAGCGTAAACAAGATAAAGAGTGAAGCGCTGCTGCCTTGGACTCCCAAGTAGACTGCCATTGCCGCAAAAACCAGAAATTGTCCGGTCTGGGAGAGCAGGAGCAGCCGGGAAAGTCTAAAGCGTGCAATCAGGAGAGGCGCGATCAGGCCGCTGAGCATTTGCGAGAGTGAACGGAAGAGCGGGACTAGTGTGGCTGAGATTAGACTGCCCGTATGGTCCAGCACCAGTACGGTTAAGGCCATAATGTAGAGGACATCTGCAGAATTTGCTGCGGATTGGGTCCCCCATAAATAATAAAAGGAAGGGCTAAGACGCGTTTTCGTCATTGAAATCTCCATCATCCAGTACAAAATTTGGTATAATTAAGCAAAAGTGGCGGAAATACCTTCGATGATCTGCGAGTAATAACTTGCCTCATGGGGGACAAAGCGGCTGATATCGGCCAGCTCGTCGATAGGCTTCCGTGAATCCCCGTCCATCCGGAAGCCGCGGATCCGGATCGAAGTTACTTGGCCTTCCCAGAGCTTACAGAAGTCAGCAAAGCTGGCAGTTACGATTCCGGCTACTTCCTCTTGCTGCAGGCTGAAGGCTTCCATAGGCAGGGTGTTCTTGTGCAGGAACACATGGGCCCGTTCACGGTCGAGGAAACCTTCCTTATCCATCGTATACGGGATGATCCCAAGCGGAAACAGCTCATGATAAGTTACCAGGATACCCAGCTCTTCCTGTACTTCACGTATACCGTCTTCCGGAACCTCATGGGCCAGCAAATGTCCGGCTGCGGTAATATCCAGCAGTCCCGCATAGTCCCGCTTCTCCTCACTCCGCAACTGAAGGTAAATGGATAAGCCTTCAGGCTCCTGGCCGACAAACCAGCAGTGAAAGGTCTCATGCCACAGCCCCAGACGGTGCACCTCATCGCGGGGGGCAGCACCGGTAACATTGCCATGATCATCAAAGGTAGTCAGTATTTCTTCATTCATGCTTTAAACCCCCTTTTACAAGTAAGATTAGGCTCTTAACCCGGGTGGAGATTGCCGGAAATCATCTCTAGTTAAGGTTTTTTAAGAGCACATCTATGTACCACATCAGCTAAATATAGCATAAGGAGGAATGTATATGAACACCCTATTGCACTCCCGTCTGAGCAAACTGGTCATCACTGTATCATTGATCTTGTCAGGCCTGTTTCTGGGAAACGGGACTTCGCTTGTGCACGCGGATTCTCCCGTTACATCAACCGCCATTTATAAGGCCTATCTGGATGTGGATATCGTAGCCGATGCCGAGAAAAACGGGTTAACCCGCACAGTTGCAGATTTTCTGGTATCTCCTAACCATCCGCTGGATGAGAAGGCAGCTGTAATGAATGCTCTGTATGCTGATATAAGCTGGTCGGATAAAGAGCATGCGGAGGAATATGCGCAGCTGGTATACGGCAAATCAACCGCGTCACTAGACAAGTCTACGCTTAGTGCGCAGGAGATATTTGTAATCGGCTACCTTAAGGTGCTGGACCATTATCTGGACCCGGATATCACCTGGATTACCGCAGCACAGAAGGCATTACCGGACAGCCTGACGGTGGCTTTGATCAAAGCCTTGGCGGATTCACAGCAGAATATGGACTGCAGCTGGGTCATAACGGAGCAGGTGCTTAACGATACGAAGCTGACCAAGGATATGAGACAAGAAGCGATAGATATCATTACCGATTATATGGTGCTGTATAAGGGCAGTTCGTGCCAGAGTGTCGGGCAGCCGGCCGTGAATGACTTAGTGGATGATATTTTGCAGGATGCTGTTGTAATGTCGATCGGACACTCTGTTGTACTGGTCAAAGGCAATAAGTCTGTAATTGATGCTGCTAATTCCAGTGTAGTGCCCTACCTCCGGGAAGGTATAACGATGGTTCCTCTGAAATTTATTGCCGCAAAGTTCGGTGCTTCAATTAGCGTTAATGCCAAGAAGCTGGAAGCCACCGTGCAATATCATAATCAGAAGACCTCCATAACAAAGGTTGAGATCCGAAATGGGCGGACCTTTGTACCGCTCAGAGCCGTGATGAATAGTATCAAGAAACAAATTTACTATGATCAAGGCCTGATCATTATTACGGGCAATATTTCACTGGACCCATTGGATAAACAAAATAAACTGGCAGCAGAGCAGATTCGAAATGTGCTGCTATATATGGAATGATGAGCCCGTATCAGATCAGATTATTTAGGTAAATGAACAGAGGAGCGGTGTTATGTATTTGGCCAAGATGGATGCTGTAACATTTCAGACTTTAAGTGATGAGCGGCTGGGGCGGCACTGTATGGAACCTGCGTTTGCGCTTATCCGCGGCAAATCTCCTGAAGTCAAAGCAGAGGTAATAGCTCAGCTCAGCAGGGGGCAGAAGGCGCTTTGCATGTTCCGGGTATTCTTCGATCACGCTCACAAGTCCGCAGCGGAGTATTATGCCTGGATTTCCTATATGCTGGATACACCCGGATATTGGAACGGGGTTCAGGAAGGGTTATTGTTCTTTGAGGATACTGCAATGATCCTGCTGCTGGAGGAGACCAGAAGGATGCTTGAACTGCGGAACAACAGGCTGGGACTGCAGTGGAGTGAGGCTGCATTCAAAGATATGGAGCAGGATCTAGAGCTGGCCCGACAGATCAGAGGGTTATACGAACGCTTCGGGCAGCTGTCCGGGCAGAGTCTGGCCAACATCGCTGCTTATATTCGTACACACCCGGAGGAATTCGTGGAACTGAGTTAAATGAACCTATACCACACGGATATTCTCTAGCGGATGGGAGATATGATCTTCGCGAAAATATCTTAAATATCAGCAAAAAAACACCCGGATGCCTGAGGCATCCGGGTGAAGCTGTATGTGATCAACCTAATTCATTCGGAGGAAAAACGGTTATTATCTAGCCAGCCATCCGCCGTCTACAGCCAGTACGTGGCCGTTCAGGTAATCGGAAGCAGCGGAAGCCAGGAATACAGCAGGGCCTTTAACGTCTTCGGCAGTTCCCCAGCGGCCTGCAGGAATACGGTCGAGGATGGAGTCGGAGCGGCTCTGGTCAGCACGGATCG
>NZ_LN831198.1:3014217-3023867 GCF_001368795.1 Paenibacillus ihuae | reverse complement strand
GATGGAGTCGGAGCGGCTCTGGTCAGCACGGATCGGTGCTGTATTTTCTGTTGCCATGTAGCCTGGAGCAATAGCGTTAACGTTCAGGCCGTATTGTGCCCATTCATTAGCGAAGGCCTTGGTCAGACCGGCAACGGCATGTTTACTTGCTGTGTAGCCAGGAACGTTGATACCGCCCTGATAGGAGAGCATGGAGCAGATGTTGATGATTTTGCCGGTTCCTCTTTCCAGGAAGTGGCGGCCGGCGATTTGCGACAGCAGGAATACAGTGTTCTGGTTGAGGTTGATTACGTCGAACCAGTCTTTTTCACTGTGGTCTTTGGCTGGAGTACGGCGGATCATGCCTGCGCAGTTCACGAGAATATCCACATGGCCGGTCAATTCCAGCGCTTGGTCAAATGCTCCTTGCAGTTTGCTGTGATCGCTCAGGTCAGCTTCGATGCTGTGGGCTTTAACGCCGTAAGCTTCAGCCGCCTTTACGGATTCTTCACTGCTGTTCAGGGAAATGGATACGACGTCTGCGCCTGCTTCGGCGAAAGCCAGCAGAATGCCTTGACCAAGACCTTGGGCTGCTCCGGTTACGATTGCTGTTTTGCCTGCCAAACTGAATAATGATGACATAAAATAATTCGCTCCTTTTAATTTACGTAATGGTAGTTGGATAGGGGAGTCTTACTCTGAGAAGCAGCTCCCGTCTTTGTAATGAGATTTAACCGACTTCAATATTGATGCCTGCACTGCGGAACTGTTCTGCCGTTTCGGGCAAAAGACCGCTGTCTGTAAGCAGCACATCGACTTCCTGTAATGAAGCAAAGGTGCGCAGCGCGGTATGCCCGAATTTGTGGTGGTCGCAAGCGGCGAATACCTTGCGCGCAGTAGTCACGAGTGCCTGCTTGAAATCAATTAAATCCCCGGTGTAAATTGACAGTCCATGCTCGATATGCACGGCTGTAGCCGACAAAAATGCTTTTTGTATATTTAGCTTTTGCACGTAGGCGACAGCTTCGGGACCGGCCAGCATATTGCGGACACGGTAACCCCCCGGAACGACCAGACGGATGTTATCTTTAGGAACCAGCTCGCTGATGATATATACATCATTGGTAACAACCGTTAGAGGCATATTATCCAGCCGCCGGGCAATTTCCAGCGTAGTGCTTCCGCCGTCCAGGGCAATGATGTCATCCTCTTCGATATGGGTGATAGCGCGCAGAGCAATCTCGGTTTTCTCGTCGGAGTATTTATCCAGCGGGGTCCTTACAGGCAGAATGCCGAACTGATCGCTTTGTGCCAGCACAGCACCGCCATGCACACGCATAATAAGTCCCTGCTCCTCCAGCTTGCTCAAGTCCTCGCGGATTGTTTTACCGCTTACCTGGAGCTTCTCGCTCAGCTCGTTCACCGTTACATCCTTCTGGTTCAGCATTACTTCCATAATCATCTCGTGTCGCCGTATCGGGTTCATCCGCCTGCCTCGTCTTTCCGTAGTTGTTTTTATTCTATTTTAATTCTTTCATACCTACGGGGTCCATATCATCATAACGTTTGTTGTCTCCGGCCATGCTCCAGATGAAGGTATAGTTGTGTGTACCTACACCGCTGTGAATCGACCAGCTTGGAGAAATAACCGCCTGTTCGTTGTGCATCACGATGTGGCGGGTTTCCGTAGGCTCGCCCATCAGGTGGAACACAATGGAATCGTCCGGAAGATCGAAATAGAAGTAAGCTTCCATCCGGCGCGGGTGAGTATGGGAAGGCATTGTATTCCACATGCTGCCCGGTTTCAGCTGGGTCATTCCCATAACGAGCTGCGCGCTTTGTACGCCGTTCGTATGGATGAAGCGGTGAATGGTGCGTTCGTTGGAGTTCTCCAGGCCGCCAAGTGCGCCGGATTCGGATTCAGCCAGCGTTGTTTTGGTAGTAGGGTAGGACTGGTGTGCAGGAGCCGAGTTCAGGTAGAACTTTGCCGGCTTTGCGCTGTCGGCGCTTTTGAAAACGACATCCTTGGATCCTTGTCCGACATACAGACATTCTTTGAAATCTATTTCATATTCGGTTCCGTCGACAACTACCGAACCTTTGCCGCCGACATTGATGATTCCAAGCTCGCGGCGTTCCAGGAAGTAAGTTACTCCAAGCTCTTTCAGGTCAGTGGTCAGTACGACATCCTCATTCACCGGATTAGCACCGCCAACGATCATGCGGTCTTCATGGGTCAGGACAAGCTTCAGTTCATCCGGAGCAAAAATGACAGGAATGTGGAACTCCTTGCGCAGGCGCTCGGTGTCAAACTGCTTAACTTCATTCGGGTGTGATGCAAAACGTCTTTCCATTGCGGATTCAATCCCCTTCGCAAACGTATTTTCGTTCGTATGGGTACAATTTAATCCATATACGTTCATTTGGCAAGACATAATCTTTTTTAGTACGTTTATTTTAGTTTATTTGTTCGGTTTTCCGATTGCCATATGAACTGAAAGCGTGCACAATATAGTTAAAATGTAACCCTGGGAGGGGAAAATGATGTCGGCGGAACCAAGCAGTAACCGGAGTCATTCCTATAAAGACCGTCAGAAGGAAATCATCAATAAAGTAGCACGGGAAGCCGAACGGCTTCCGCTGCTGGATAGCGGCTTGTGGTTCCATGATGATGTGCGCAACAACTTCTATTATGCATCCTATCTGTTTGCAGCCGCTGTGGATGGCAGTCTCCATTTGGATTCAGACAGGGAGGCTGCGAGGAAGAAGGCAGAGGCAGTGCTGCTGGAAACGGTGCTGCTGCAGAACAGGGAGCCTGGGACGCCCCTTTATGGACACTGGCCACTTAGCTTGCACCCGGTTCCGCGGGAAGCCGCCCCGCATGAACTCCCGGTAGAGATTATGGGCAGTCTGATGGCCTGGTTCTGCAGGCAGTACAGCAGCTTGTTCAGTGCCGGTCTGCGGATTGCCTTCCATACGGCGATCGGGCATATTTACCGGAGCGGCTTCTTTCGCAAAGCCGTAGTGAACTATGGCCACCACGAGGCTAAATACACGGCGGCGAAGCTGATCTTCGGCCGGCTGTTCGGGGATGAGGAGCTGCGCGAAGACGGGCGGGCAAGCCTGGAGCAAACGCTGGCCTATATCCGGACTAAGGGGATGCCGGAATATGGCAGCCTGCCGTGGTTCTGGCACTGGGTGCAGGCGTTCACCTGCGCCTGGGAGCTGGAGGAGGACAGCGGAGTGAAGGCAGTTCTTGGTGAAATGCTCGATCACCTGTGGAGCGAACGGGCGACGTTCTACTTCCGCGGAGCGTGGGCCGGTGCTCATTCCCGCAGCTGGCCGCATGATGTGCCGGGCGACCGCAATGTGCTGCACGACTATGTGCAGTTCGGGGATTTCAGGCTTCCCGGCAGGATGCCGCGTACGGAATATGCCGGTTTTCTGTTCTATGAAGCTCCGGCTCAGATCCGTGAGCTTGCGCTTGACCGCCGGACACCGGCGGAGGTGAAGAAGCTGACGCAGAAGGTGGTGTCCGGTGATCCCGCTCCACAGCCGCTGCTGCATTCCTACGCTTATATCACCGGAGAATATGCTGCCGGGGGACTGTGGGAGCGGGTGGAGGAGTTCGACAATGAACAGCTCCGCTGGGCCTACTCTCTGCCGGTTAGCGGAGAGGCCGGGGCCAATCAGCTGTATTTTTTCCATCCGGGTAAAGGGTATCAGGAAGGTGATCCGCGTCACCAGAGTGCTTATATGGAGGTTCTTTATCACAAAGGTACGGTTATATCTTTGTTTCCTGTACCTGAAGGCAAAGATAACACGGTCATCGGTGTTCTGCCGAAGGGCAAGTGGCTGGAGCAGCCGCAGGCGCTGTTCGGGCTTGTTGATAACGTTTATTTTGCCGTCTATTTATCCAACACATATGAGCTGATTGAACGGCAGGATTACTTGGAGGTACAAGCGTCAGGAATGCCGGGCGGTGTAGTGGTCGAGGCGATGGAAGTCAAACAAGCCGTACAGCGCGGCATTGTCAGCCTAACAGAATTTGCAGCAGAGATGTCGGCTAAAGCGCCTGTTTTTGACACAGTGACTGTACTGGCGGCGCAATATAATACTTCAGGCGGAGATCAGCTGAGACTGGAAGTTTCCGAGGGTGAAGGATCAGCAGCTCTGCATAATGGTAAGAGGATAAGCTTAGAGGATTATGCTGTCTAAACCTATTTGCGATTCAGCTGTGAATCCTTTACAGTCTGGTTAACAGGTTCTGCTGCACGTTGCTGCAGATTACGTTAAACAGGAGGGATCAAGATGACCGCTAAGTTGAAAAGAGTGCCGGAAGGCACTACAGCCACCTTTGAACGTCATTACAAGCATTCTGTGGAAAAGGTCTGGTCTTATCTGACCGACAATGATCTGCTGCCGGAGTGGTTCTCCGAGCTGCGCGTGAAAGAGCTGCGGACCGGCGGCAGTATGGTGTTTGATATGCAGGACGGCAACCTTATCGAGATGAGAATTTCCGAGTGTAAGCCGGCTTCGGTGCTGGAATATAGCTGGGGCGAAGATAAGGTCCGTTTCGAGCTGGCTGCTGAGCCCGAGGGCTGCCGCCTGCTGCTGATTGAAACGATAGGTACACTCACGGATCATACTCCAAAAGACCTCGCCGGCTGGCATGTCTGTCTGGATGTGATTGAGGAGCTGCTGGACGGTGTTGTGTTTCAAGAACGCAAAAGGGTATGGGAACAACAATACAAAACGTATATTGCACTGGTTGAGGGATTTCGCCAGAGCTGAATGCTGAGTGTAAAGAGCTGCCCTTGAGGCAGCTTTTTTTAAATAAAAGGTTAGAACCGCACTGACGGCGGAACGAAGGCAGCCAGGGGAATAAGCACAATACTACTAACGTCTAATTGTTCCGACTGCATGGACAGGCTATGCTAGAGTTAGCAGGAACAAATTCAGTGCCGATACTGCTGTGTAAAGGAGTATGTAATGGACATGAATCATATGGCGGAAGCAATTCTTGAAGAAATGAAGAAGGAAATAGACCAATGGATGGCCTATATCAACGATAAGGACGCAGAAAAAACTGTGAAACGCACTACGCTCCAGGCGGGCATTCATGGCTATGCGCTCCTTGAATATGTGGATGGCAGAGTGAACGTGACAGATAATGTGCTCGATCTTTCACTGCCGGGTAACAGTAAACAGAATACCAGTGGACAGCTGATAGAGGAGCAAGTGCGGGAGCTGATTCCTGAGCTGGCTGCGTATATGCAGCACCATATAAGTACATTACCGCGGGCGGTGATTGACTACCGGTTTACGTTTGACGGGAAGTTCCGGGTCCGCGGCGGAGAGGTCAATGTACGTATTCTCGATTATGTAGATGAGGAGAAGAAAGAGCAGCTACTGGAACGGATCAGCCTTTATATCTCGGGCAAGCTCGAAGCCGGGAAATATCCGACCAAGCCGTTAGAAACGTTTTTTCTTTCCCGGCATCTGCTGGATGAAGGTCTGTATGGGGAATTGGATTCCGGCAGAATCATCGCTGTGTTTGAGAGAATACAGGACCTGAATAGAGGGAACAAGCATCTTGCGGAGCACCGCCGTACTCTGACAGTGGCCCTAAGGAATTGGGTAGAAGATCAGTGGCTGCCCCGTTATTTTGAGAACACAGGTACACAGTGGCAGAGGGAATATAAGAAGAAAAGCGGTGCAATGCTGGACATGACCGGGCAAAGCTCCGTCGAGCTTGTAATTTATGCCGCCATTTGTATCCTCAAATATGAGCCTTCCTTCAGCAGAAGTGTGGGGCTTACCTTCTTGAATTGTGCGATCGAGCTCGGCAGCAGCCGGGCTGAACAACTGATGAAGCAGGGCAGCGGAGCCTTTGCTGAAGAGGATGTGAGATTACGCGGTGAACGGGTAGAATGCAGCGCTAATGATGTGTTTGCCGAGGTAAGCGTCCATATTAAACAGGAGTCAGGGGAGAGCTATGCCCAGGCGCTCCGGTTCCTGATTAATCTGCTTAAGCTCGGCTTTCCCAAAAGCTATCAGATTAAGCTGAAATCTGCAGTGAAGTGCTGGCTGCCGATTAAAGGACTGGCCAAGTCGGGCACGCACCGCTTTTTTGCGAATGCGCTTGAATATCCGGAGGTGCACCCGCTGCTGGAAGAATACGCCAAGGCGGCAATGGAAACCTTCGAATGGTATACGGATACGGAAGGGGAGAAAAGCTGCATGCCGGGTAGCTATGCGGTCTTCGGCCTTGGTCTCACAGATCCGGTATATTTCCCGCTGGCCGGACAATATATGGAGAAGGTAGACGTTGAACATCAGTCGGTCCAGGACGGCTTCACAGCAGCTTTATCCGAACATTACGGGCTTAACGGAGAGACTCTTCCCTTGCTGGTGACGTGTATGCTGTACAGCACGGAAACCTTGAAGCTGAAGATTAGGGATGAATTGCAGGATGGAGAGCTGCTTAGACTCCTGCTTGATCAAGTCCGCGGCCTCAAATACTACCAGGTGGAACATCTTGTTTACCTGATCTGGGGCGGGACGGACAAGCTGAAGAAGCTTGCTGACAAAGCTGTGGGGGACAAGAAGCAATACCTTACCGGCCTGATCCAAGCAGCCAAACGCGGCTAGCTCCCTCATACTTATAATATCTGCATAGTAAGTGAAATTTAATGAATAATGGGGGTGCCTCATGGACTGCCCAACCGTCAGGTTTGCTAAGTCGATCAAAATTAATATTCCGATTCCTACGGAGAGCAGTCCGGTTTATCTATTTTTTAAGTAAGAAGCACTACCATTAAATATCATTGAGCCACACATTGTAACCATCATCCATGAAAGTCTGGATTGATCTTTATAGCCTTCATCTATAAAAAAAGATATTGCAATAACAACTGTTGCTATACTGAATAAGATCCCCAGCAGTTTTATTAGTTTCCTCAATGCAAACCTCCGTCCTATTAGAAATGTAGCTTAACAACCCAGTATAATATTTTATTTCCTATTTTTTATCCAATTAAAAGTCACCACGAAGAGCAAGAACAGACCTGCAATTGACCATAGAATAGTTGTCCATTTAAATGAGTCTCCGCCAGGATACTCACCGTTATAGTTCGCTTGAATAAACGATCCATTACTCAACTTAATCGCAATTGCCTCATTGGTACTAATACCTTTGATATTGTAATACTTAGTTCCCTTCGGAAAGTGGTTCGAAAAATTACCTGAGTAGGTGTCTTCAAAATCCGAATATTTTGTAACCTTGCCAATGATTGAATCAACTTGTTCGGGTTCTACCCGGTTGTCTGAAATGATATAAGACTTTCCTTCATTTACAACAAATTCATACGCCCAATCCGCGTGAACAGATCGTATTACAATAAAAGTGCCTGCAAGACAGATCACGATCAACAGAAATAAAGATTTTTTCAATAAGTCCCACCTTCTCATCCTCCACACCTCGATTAACATAGATAAAAGAATTAACTATATTTTACATTAAAATGAGTGAGAATTCTCTCTAAATAAAACAGCAGTGGATGAAAACAACTAGGTTATGCGGGTTGATGCGGGGGAAGTCCATGTTATAATACATAGGAGCATTCATATGACGGCATAATCGTAATCCGAGTAATGGCTTATTGGAGGAATATCGTGGCAAAAGCGAAAGTGGCCAAACGGCCGACAAGAGATGAATTTGTGCTGGAGGAAATTGGCAACCAGCTGACGGAAGCGATGCAAGAGGAGTCGGTCATTTTGCTGACCGTGTGGGGGAAGGAAGAAGAGCTCCGGGGGCAGATCGTCGGCATGGACTCGCGGACCGGAAAGGTGCATCTCAGTTTGAATGAAGAGATCACCAAGGTTCCTTTTATGGATATTATGGCTATCAATTATCCCAGAGATTAGGTAAGTGAAGATAGAAGGCACTGGGCTTTCAGACCTCCGGACGCTGTCAGAGGCTGAAGCAGCAGACTTTGGCAGATAGCAGCAATGAGACCCTTGGGAAACCAAGGGTCTTTTGGTTCAGGTGTTACAAATTCATTGCTGAACGGCATAATCCGTTGCCGGAGGGGATGCCTCTATCCTAAGCATGAAGGTAGACTTATGGTGATGGAACAGAGGAGGGACGAACTTGCTGAATCATTCACTTAGGACAGCACAAGTATGGTCGCCTGCTGCGCTCGGCGGAGGCGGATATATCACCGGTCTGCTGCAGCATCCGGCGGATAGCGGAGTTCTCTATGCCCGCTGCGATGTGGCTGGCGTCTTTCGCAGCCTGGACGGCGGACTGAGCTGGGAGACGCTGAACAGCGGCTTAACCCAAAGCTATCATCATCAGGTACAGAGCTTTGCCATCAGCAGTCATCACCCGCAGGTGATGTTCCGTTGCTCAGGTGAAGTGAGAAGCCGGACATTTTACGGTGCGGTACACAAATCATCCGATGGCGGCGGAAGCTGGAAGGAAGTCTGCACCGGTATGGGATTCTACGGAAACGGGCCGACCCGGATGTACGGTGAGGTCATTGGGGTCGATCCGCATCATCCGAATATCGTGGCTGCCGGGGGTTATACCGGCGGTTTGTGGATTAGCCGCGATGAAGGCGAGACCTGGCAGCAAACGCTGCTGCCGGAGGAAAGATTCGGCTGCGTCGCTTTTCACCCGGCTATTCCTGGTGTATTGTTCGCAGGCACCATTAGCGATGATGACCTGAACATGGACTATGTGGAGACGGGCGAAGGCGGGGTGCTGGGTCTGCTCCAGGATCAGCCCAGAGGCAGGCAAGGGCGGCTCTATACCAGCCCGGATCTGGGAGAATCCTGGCAGCTGCTGTATGAAGGCGCGAGCTTTGCCGAGCTGGGCTTTGACAGCCGTGACCCGCAGCATCTGATGGCCGCCTGCATCTGGGGCGGCATCCGCAGCAGCAGGGACGGCGGGCGGACCTGGGTATCTGCCGGGGCAGGACTGCTGCCCGGTGAACAACGCTACGGCACGGTGGTTCAGGATCCCCACAACCCGCAGCGGTGGTATACTGCCCCTGATGTGCGGCCGCATATGAAGGATATTCCGCCCATTCCTATATATCATTCCGGGGACGGCGGGGAAGAATGGCAGCTTCTCCGGCAGCACCGGGATGAAGATTTGAGCGGGTTTCCGGAATATATGGACAGCTTCAACGGGGGATCGCGTGCAGCAGCAGCGGGCTGGGCGATTTCGAAGCTTACCGTAGACCGTTTGAACAAAGACCGGCTTTATTTGTGCAACTGGTATGGAGTCGCGGTTAGCGAAGATGGCGGAAATACCTGGCGGGCAGGTCATTTCCGCGGGCTGGAAACCACCTGTATGGAAGCAGTAGCCGCAGCTCCCGGCCAGCCCGGCAAGTTCTGTGTCACCATGGCAGACCATTCGCCCAAGGTGACAGAGGATGGCGGGGTGACCTTCCGCAATCTGCCCGGAATGGAAGGTTACTCGGGGAGTACCGCCGTGGCCGTCTCCAGGACCAATTCTGAACATTATGTATACGGGCTTGTAGGCCACGGCCGTACCGCCTGTGTCGCTTTAAGCAGAGACGGGGGGCAGACTGCTGAGGCGGTACTTACCTTGGAAAAGGGCTTGTTCGTCCAGGCTTTGCGGGAGGATGGTGTTCATT
>NZ_LN831198.1:2997650-3013956 GCF_001368795.1 Paenibacillus ihuae | reverse complement strand
CGGGAGGATGGTGTTCATTCCGGCATGTTCTACGCCTACATCGATGGCGGTATTTCCTCAGGGGCCGGCGTATACCGTTCGACAGACGGAGGGCTGACGTGGAAGCAGACCACATTTCGCCCGCCGGATCATGTGTTAACACTTCCGCACCTCAAAAACTGGATTGAAGCAGAGCTCCTGTCCGTGGTCGTCCATCAGGTTAAGAACGCGTGCGGCGCTAATCAGCTGCTGGCTGCAGACCCCTTCCGGGCGGGGCATGTACTTACGGGGGAGTGGAGCGAGGGAATTTGGCGTTCCGCCGATGGCGGTGACACCTGGGAATCCATTGGAGCGGGGCTCCCTTTTCAACTAAGGGGTCCAGCCTCAGTGCTGAATGCGTTAGCCTATTCTGCCACTCGCAGCGGGACACTGTACGCCGGGTTTATTTCGGAAGGATTGTGGAGCAGCCCCGATGATGGCAAGAGCTGGAGCAAGCTGTTCCCGGCGGGCACAGCCGAGCCGTTCAATGTTTCCGCACTGGCTGTGGGCAAGGTTGACGGGGGAAGGGATCTGCTGATTCTGGCCAGCGAGCCGATGGTTCGCACCCTGACTGAATCCAAGGTGGTGTGCAGCCGGGATGGCGGAATCACTTGGGAGACGTGGGCAGATGACTCACTTGGTGCAGTGCGCTGGAAAGGCATTGCTCTGGATTGTGACAGCAGGCAGGTACTCGCCGTAACCTGCGGCAACGGGGCGTTCCGTACAGAAATAAGCCAAGAATAAATTTGCGAATTGGATAAACTCTATTTAATGAATCCCGATGAACCTGGAATCAGAATAGAAGTTGAATACCTCCAGCTGATTTATAAAGTACCGCTGATTGAGGGCTGTACATGAGCAATTAGCTGGAGGAAATCTGTCTAATAAAGATTGCATGGCTAATCCCCTAAATAGAAAAATTCATAAGTTCGCTCTATATATAGGCACTTTTCGTCCAGCCTAACGGAATATATATAGAGTAATCGTCTATTGTATCCTGTCCCGACATATGCAGTGTTCTCCCGCTATCCTTCGATCTGAAACCTTCTATCACCATTCCTTATCGAGCATGAATTAGTCGTTGCTCCAGCACAGTTTTCGTTGCTGGAGATCCTTGTTGACCACAATAGAAAACGCTTACATTTGATGAGCCGGACGATTGAAAGGTCGTAATCCAACCGGCTGAAATTCAAATGGAGGTTTGATCCAAGTGTTTGCACGAACGGGCAAAAAATGGTTGTATGGCTGGCTGGCCGCCGCTCTGTTTGTTGCATCGATCATTGTGCCTGCTGCGCCTTCGCGGGCTGCAGGGGAGAATCTGCTGAGCAATCCGGGGTTTGAATCAGGGGACGCTGGATGGGAGAAGTGGGGCAGTCCGGTTGTGGTGACAAGTGAGCAGCATGGGGGAGAAAAAAGTCTGCAGGTGAAACGTAATACGGGCGGAGCATCAGCGTCAGTGGCGGTACAGCAAGGCAAAACCTATCGAGTCGGGCTATGGGTGAAATTCGCCGGGACAGGGGTAACGAGCGCATCGGTCGATATGGATATCTTCGGCACGCAGCAAGGTAAGCAGGTCCTGCAATTCTCGGGTTCCACCAGCTGGGAATACCGGCAGCTGCTCTATACACCGGCTCCGGGAGTGCAGTATATCCGCCTGTCCTTCTGGAACAGTACAAGTAAAGACTATTACATTGATGACGCGGTCATCCGGGAGAATGTGGATATTGAACGGCCGACCATACCCGGCGCCTGGCAGACCGAGCGGGAGCCGGATTCACTGAAGCTGACCTGGTCCGGGTCGACTGATGATATGGCGGTAGATTCCTACCAGCTGTCTTACAAAAAAACAGATGACCCTGCCTGGACTGTAGTGTCCGTACCTCATCAGGCTACTGTTACGGAGTACACCTATACACTGGGCAGTCTTGAACCCTTTTCAGTCTACGCCATTATGCTGCGAGCCAGGGATGCCGCGGGTAACTTCTCCGATTCACGCATGGGGCTTGAAGCAACCCCGGGTGCCAATCTTGTGGCAAATGGAGATTTTGAGAGTGGTCTGATTTCCCCATGGAAACAAAAAGGGACGGTTTCGACCGTAACCTATGACACCTATTCAGGTCAATATGCAGCCCGGCTCAATCCGGAATCCTTGCTTCAGTCGGGGAAACTATCCGCTGACACCAGCAGTTATCTGTTGTCTTACTGGAGCAAGTCTGCGGCCGCGCAGCCTGGCAGCCTTACAGTAAACCTTATTGTCTATCAAGATAGCGGAAAGACTCTGCTTCCGGTCACAACCAGTGCCGCTTCGGGCTGGACGCGTACTGTGCAGCAGCTGAACACCGGAAGCAATACCGAATTCCTGCGTCTGATGACTGCGAATGTTACAAGCGCGAATATCCTGCTGGATCAGGTATTTGTTGGCGCAATGCCGCAGCTTCCGTCAGATCTATCCCCCGGTGCTCCGGCAGGCTTGGCAGCCGGTAACATCGACGGCGTATCTGCGGAACTGGAATGGGCAGCTTCTAATGGCCCCTTTGGCGTGAAGTCTTACGAAATTTCTTACAAAAAAGCCGCTGCCGGCACATGGTCCAGCCTCTCTATTCCCGCTATTAACGGGAATCCGCTATACACGTACAAACTGGAAGGCTTATCGCCTGAAACCTTGTACGATATTTCCGTAAAAGCGGTGAGTGAAGGGACTGCTGTTTCCGCGGCAAGCACGCTTCAGCTGACTACGCTGAAGATGCATCCGGTCAATCCGGGGGCTACCGAGGCCACGAAAGCACTGCTGGACCGCTTATATGCGTCGGTAGGAAATGCTGTTTATACGGGACAGCATAACTATTACGAAGAGCCGTCGAAGTGGTATGACACCGCTGCAGAGCTGACCGGCTACTATCCCGCTCTGTGGGGTTCGGATTTTGCTTACTATACCGGCGGAGACCTCGGCGAATTACGCCAGGCCATGATTGACGAGGCGATCCTTAAAGGTCAGAACGGAACGATGGTCACACTGACTTACCACGAGCCGCGGCCGATGGACCCGGCAACTGCCGGCTGGGAAAGTGTTACGGGAGATGTAACGCTGGCTGAGATGACGGATATCGTCACCCCCGGCACGGAACTGTATAACCAGTGGGCGGCACAGATAGACGAGGTGGCCGGATACCTGGAGCAGCTAAGGGACGAGAATATTCCGGTCCTGTGGCGGCCGTATCATGAGATGAATGCCGAGTTTTTCTGGTGGGGGGCGCGGCCGGAGCTGTTCAAGCAGCTGTGGAACAATATGTACGACCGGCTCACCAATATGCATGGGCTGAATAATTTAATCTGGGTCTGGAGCCCGAATGCGGAAAGCTCCTGGGCTTATGATTCGGCTCCATATTATCCCGGCCATGACAGGGTTGACGTTCTGGCTATGGATATTTACAACAATGACTACCGCGATACGTATTACAGCAAACTGGTTCAGCTCAGCGGCGGCAGACCGATTGCCATTGGCGAGAACGGTGAGCTGCCGGACATGGAAATGCTGCAGAGCAAACAATCGCGGTATGTGTATTTCATGACGTGGTCGCAGTATTTGACCGATAAAAATTCGCTTAGCAGCATCCAGTCCCTTTACAGCCATCCCCGTGCCTTGAACAATGGGGAAACGGGTAACGGGCCGTACGTTCCACCGCCTGCAGACAGCTACCTGATCGATGATTTTGAGGGCTACGGCGGATCCAACGGGGATCTGCGAAACAAATGGCAGCGCAATGTCTCCGGCAATGCGGCGACGGTTACGCTGGACACGTACCACCTGAGCGGAGGCAGCTACGGGCTGAAGCTGGATTACACCGTGGGTAATCCCGGCTACGCGGGCGTTTACCGCAGCATGGGCAAGGAGTGGCCGGGAATGGAAGCCATATCCTTCTGGCTGCAGCCGGACGGATCGAACCGGCAGCTGGCTGTGCAGTTCCATGAGACGAACGGGGAAGTTTGGGAGGCCAGCCTGAAGCTGCAGGGTACTGAGCCGGTGCTGGTGACTCTGCCATTTACAGTGTTTGCCCGGCCGGGCTGGTCTACCGGAGGCAACGGGGTGATTGATCTCGGATCCATTAAGGAGTTTGCCTTCTACATTGCGCAGGGCAGCGGCACACCGGGCAGCGGAACGCTTTATATCGATGACATCAACGCTGTCAAACTCCCTGACGAACCGGAATAAGCAGCGATTTTCCGGGAAACAAGGGATCGTTGCTGAACCACATTTTTCGTTGGCGGCGGTACTGGTACGTCCTTCCTGCTGGGCATAAGATGAAAGTGTAAAGCAAAGACACAGGAAGGATGACAACCGTGCAGATCGAACGAAGGGTGCTTCAAACGCAGAAAGGGAGTTCTGATTCCTGGTGGTCCAGGTGGATCAGGCAGTGGGATTTACAGCTGATGGTGGTGCCGGCGCTGATCTTCATCCTTATCTTCAGTTATCTGCCTATGTACGGGGTACTGATGGCTTTTCAGGATTATCAGCTGTTCGGCGGTTTTTTTAACAGTCCATGGGTCGGGCTTAAACACTTCGAAGCGTTTTTTGATTCGCCTGACTTCTGGACGGTTATGCGCAACACGATTGTCATCAGCCTGCTCAAGCTGCTGTTTGGTTTTCCGGCCCCGATATTGCTGGCGCTTATGCTGAATGAGGTGCGGCAGATGATGTTCAAGCGGATCATTCAGACGGTCAGCTATCTGCCGCATTTTCTCTCCTGGGTAATCGTTGGCGGGTTCGTCGGTTCGATGCTTTCGACTGATAATGGAAGCGTTAACATGTTGATGATGAGCCTTAATCTGACGAAGGAGCCGATCAGTTTCTGTCCGTGCCGGAATATTTCTGGGGTATTTTGGTCGCTACGGGAGTATGGAAAGAAATTGGATTTGCGGCAATTGTCTATCTGGCAGCGATCGCCGGTATAGATCCGCATTTGTATGAAGCCGCTTCCATTGACGGGGCGAGCCGTTTTAAGCAGATTCAGCTGATTACGCTGCCCTGCATCCGGCCGGTGATCATCATCTTCATGATTCTGGCTGTGGGCAATATTCTGAACGCCGGATTCGAGGATATCCTGATTCTGGCGACGAACCCGATTCTGCGGGATGTGTCCGATGTGATCGACACGTATGTCTACCGGATGGGGATTTTGAACAGCAGGTTCTCCTATGCGGCGGCGGCAGGATTGTTCAAGGCGGTCATTAGCGTCAGCCTGCTGGCAATTGCGAACAAGGCTGCAAGAAAAATGGGTTCAAGCTTATGGTAAGCAGCAGAGAAGCAGGCACAATTCACATTCACACAAAAGGCTATTCTTTTGTTACAGTCTATGGGGAAGCGGGGAACAGGTTATGATGAAGCTGACGCGGGGCGATAAGGTGCTGCAAGTAATGATTTATATCCTGCTGCTGCTGCTCGGCTTCGTCACCCTGTACCCTTTTTGGAATTCGCTGGTCATATCCTTCAATACGGGGGCGGACACGGCCTTCGGCGGCATTACGTTCTGGCCGCGCAGTCCGACCCTCGACAATTATGAAGTGGTCTTTCATGACAGCCGGATCGGCCAGGCTTTTCTGGTCTCTGTGCTGCGGACGGTGGTGGGAACGGTGCTGTCAGTGCTGTTCACGGCCATTCTCGCTTACGGGCTGTCGAGGCAGGAGCTGCTGGGCCGGAGATATTATATGGTGTTTTGCGTCATTACGATGTACTTCAGCGGCGGGCTTATTCCAACCTTCCTGCTGCTGCGCGAATTTGGCATGATGGACACCTTCTGGGTGCTGGTGATTCCGGGATTGATCAGTGTCTATAACATGATTATTTTCCGGACTTTTTTTCTGGGGCTGCCCGCAGGGCTGGCCGAGTCGGCGCGGATTGACGGCTGTAATCATATCGGTGTGCTGCTCCGCATCGTACTGCCGATTTCAGGGCCCGTTGTGGCAACCTTAGCACTGTTCACGGCAGTCTGGCACTGGAATGACTGGTTCTCGGCCAGCATTTATATCAATGATCCGAAGCTGATTCCCATTCAGACCCTGCTGAAGCAGATCCTCAATTCCAATATTGTCACGGATCAGCTGCAGTCTATCGGGACCAATGCGGCGGCGCAGGACCGGCAGGCGATGATGAAGTCAGTGACAACCAAATCGCTGATTATGGCCACGACAATGGTGGCAACGCTGCCGATCATTATGGTTTATCCGTTTCTGCAAAAATATTTTGTCAAAGGTGTGCTGATAGGCTCACTCAAGGAATAGCCGCATTACTGTGTATAGTAAGTATAAGAGAGGGGTTATTCATTTGGAGCGTAAAAAGAGCTTGCCGCTGATATCGGCTGTATTGGGTTTCGTGCTGCTTCTGTCCGGGTGCGGAGGAGGCAATAGTAATGCCGGTGTGCAAAGTACAATGGAACCAACCAAAGCACCGGCGGCTGCTACAGAGACGGCTGCTCCCGCAGAGACGGCAGAAGCCACAGCTGCTGCAACAGGAAGTACAGTGAAACCGGTCACCTTCAGTTATTACAGCAATTATGACTGGGATACGACGGAGCCGTGGGGGAAGGATTCCACCACGGCCTGGATCCGGGATAATCTTAAGGTTAATATGACAGCCGTGCAATCAAGCGGGGCGGCAGAAACCAAGTTCAGTACGATGATCGCCTCAGGCAGCCTGCCGGATGTCATCATGATGGACCGGGGTGCGAATGTAGAAAGGCTGCGGCAGGCAGGTCTGCTGGTGGCGCTGGATGAATATCTTGATAAATACCCTAATCTGAAAAATAACGCCGGTGAAGCGACGCTCGGTATGCTCCGCTCGGATGACGGCAAGCTGTACCAGTTCCCGAACTGGTATACGTCAAGCCCGAACGGGAATGGCGGCTGGATCGTCAACCGGAAAATCTATAAAGAGCTCGGCTCGCCGAAGCTGGAAACCTATGATGATCTCTATGCTTACCTGAAGCTGGTAAAAGAAAAATACAGCGATGTTATCCCGCTTGAGATTGGAGCCAAGGGACGCGGGCTCGAAACGATGTATGGCGGCTTTGCCGAGAACAAACCTTACCTGGCCAAAATCAATCCGGTAGGCAATGAGCTGAAATCGATTTTTGAGGATCCTGTGTTCATTGAGAGTATGCAGTATGCCAGCAAGCTGTTCCGTGAGAAGCTGATCACCCAGGATGCCTTCACGCAGACGGGCAATCAGGTAACTGAGAAGCTGGTGACAGGCCGGGTGGCCGTTTATGCGGACGGCGATGTGGTTAATCCGGGCCGGGATGCCAACAATGCCTTGCGTACGGTGGATCCGGAGAGCGGATACGACATTATCTGGCCGATTCATAAGGCGGGACTCGATCCTGCGAAGATTACACCGAACAATTACAATTCCCTTGGCTGGAATGTACTCGTCATTACCAAGAAGGCTAAAGACCCTGAAGCGATTTTCTCGTATCTGGACTGGTTAACCGGCGAAGAAGGGCAGCGGATTATTAACTTCGGACGGCAAGGTCTGTATTGGGATGAGACAGATGCCGACGGTGTACCTATTCTGAATGAGAAGGGGCTGAACACCCCGCAAGCTGATAAGGACAAAGAAAGAATCGGCCGGTTCAACTGGGTTGGCAACACGACCTTTATTGATCAGACCAAAGCCAAGATGGATGCCCAGCTGCCGGCAGAGAAGCAGAACTGGACTACACTTGCCCAGCAGAAGGTGACCTGGAAAACTTCCAGAAATTTCACAGAGTTTGTGAATCTTGATCCGCTGCCTGATTCCGAGGAGGGTACGATTGCCTCCGCCGTAAACGATATTTTCCTTGAGGCGTATGCCAAAGCACTTTATGCAAAAAGTGATGAGGAAGTGCTCTCCCTGTTGAAAAAAGCGGGCGAAGATGCCGATAAAGCCGGTTATGCGAAGCTGCTGCAGTTCCAGACCGAAAGATGGCAGAACAATCTGAGCAAGATGAAATAACGCTAGAGTCTGATGGAGACGTGGGGTATACTGAAGCCAAGTGTACCCCTTTTAACTAATAAATGTAAATTTAGTTGAAGTCTGAACAGCATTAGCATCAATGGGGCAGAATCTTTGGTTTCATCTAAACGGATTACAAGGATGGGATGAAATGTACAAGGTGCTGCTGGTGGACGATGAACTGCTTGACCTGGAGGGACTGAGGCGTTTCATGAACTGGGAAGCGCTCGGAATGTCCGTATGCGCTACGGCAAGCAGCGGATTTGAAGCAATGGAAATGCTGGAGAATAACACTGTTGATATTGTTGTCACCGACATCAAAATGCCGATTATGTCAGGAATGGAGCTTGCCCGCAGAGCGCTGGAGCTGAACCCGAAGCTGAAAATCGTGTTTGTTAGCGGCTATGAGGATTTCCAGTATGCCAAACAGGCGATCTCCATGAGTGCCTCCGGTTATGTGCTAAAGCCGGTGGACGATGAAGATATGCGCAGGACACTGGAAGAAGTCAAGCTGTCCCTGGACCGGGAGCAGGTGAATACCCATCTCCGGCAGTACATTTCCGATTCAGAGCCGCTGCTCAAGCGGGAACTTTTCAAGCAGCTCCTGGACGGAAGGCCGGATGAAGAGAAGGTGCTGCAGATGCTGCAGCGGATCGGAATATCCTGGCATGCTGCCAGCCTATATACAGCGGTGCTGGAACCGGATGATTTGAACTGGAAGCTGAACGGCTACGGGGATGCCGTGAAGACGGGTATCGAGCAAAAGCTTGATACGGCAGTTGCGCAGTTTTGCGCCGGGGAACGGATTCAGGCCTGCAGGCTGGATCGGTTCCATTTTGCATTCATTCTGGATAAGAGTTACGACAGCGGAAGGCTGCAGGGGCTAATTCATCAGGCGGTCAGCGGCACTCTGCTTACGGTCACAATCGGAATCGGTCCGGTTGTAAACCGGCTGAGCGAGCTGCATCAGTCGTTTCAACGGGCAAAGGAAGCGCTGGGCCTGAAGCTGTTCCTGGGCAAAGGCAGGCTGATCCACCACACCGATGCCAAGGAGCCGATTTCAGCTAATGCACGGGATCTGGATGGCATTCTGCAGTCCCTGTTTCAGGCGGTGTCCTCTTACCGGCTGGTTGATATTGACGATTGTAATGAAGAACTGTTCATCTGGGTGGGCAAGATGGAGACAAAGCTGGAGATCTATCAGCTGATCCTGCATATTGTTTCGCAGCTGGACGCTTATCTGCATACGATTAACGAGGATTTCTACCTGCTGCTGGGGCTGGACCGGAAGCAGCTGGGTATTCTGTATCACCTGGAGACGACTCAGGATATGAAGTCCTGGCTCCGCCGCCGGATGTTCGAGCTGTCCGAACGGCTGCAGCGCAAACGCCAGGGCAAGAAACGCAAGCTTGTTGAAGAAATCGAAGCCTATATTGAAGAGCGTCTGGAGCATAATGTGATGCTGCGGGATGCCGCAAACCATTTTTCCTTCTCACCCAACCATCTGGGGCAGATTTTCTTCGAGGAGACGGGTATTTATTTCTCGGATTATGTCTCCTTGAGACGTCTGGAGCGGGCGAAGCAGCTGCTCGGCGATCCTAAACTGAAAGTCTATGAAGCCGCAAACAAGGCCGGCTACAAAAACCTGTCGCATTTCAGCAAGCAATTCAAGGAACATTATGGTGTCAGTCCGGGCGATTACCGGAGACATCTGTAACATGCGGCGCATACTGAATATGCCCTTTGGTTATAAATTGATCTTGCCTTATGTGCTGTGCCTGCTGCTCGCTGTAGGTACGGTAGGGGGGTTCGCCTATACGAATTCCGTGAACTCGCTAAAAGAGAAAACGCGGGAGAATATTCAAGGCACACTCCAGCAGATGCGTGATAACATCCGTTATCACACGGACAATATCGAACGGATATCCAATATGCTGTATTACAATTACAGTCTGCAAAACGCACTGCGCCGCTACGATCAAGGCTGGTACAGCTATGAGACGATGACCAAGACACTGATGCCGGCGCTTGAGAATCTTCTAAACTATACGGGGAGTAATATAGGCTTATCCGTCTATCTTCAGAACGACAGCCTGTCTGAGGTCTTCTATTATGACAATGGCCAGAATCCGCTGCTCTCGACTAAGCGGTACGAAATTTTTCATCTGAAGCGGATTGAAGCGGAAGCCTGGTACCGGGAACTGAGGCTCTCTGAAACCATGGCGGGCCAAAGGTTCTGGCGGCAGATTCTGCGCGATGAGGCGAATGGCAATATCTCGCTGCTGGAGCGGATGGATGATGTACAGCGCGGCAAGAGTATTGGCATGATCCGGATTCGGTGCAGATCAGCGATCTGCTGGACGCCGTGGATTACCGTAAAATTGGCGGCTACAGCACACTGCGTGTGGTTGATGGAACCGGCAGGGTGGTCATAGAATCCTCACCGGAAACTGCGGCTGGAGAGAGCGGCAGTATGGAGCGAAACCGGCTGCTGCTGAGCGAGCCGCTGGATGGACTGGGCTGGGAGCTGCAGGCCTATGTTCCGAACAGTCTGTTCGATGAAAGTGCGGATAAGGTGCGAAGAATGACCCTGCTCGTCTGTCTGGTCAGCGCGATTGTACTGGCTGGACTCGGAATCGGGGTGTCGAGTTATTTTTCGAGGCGGATTCAGAAGATTGTAGGCTCGCTGAATGACTTCCGGGACGGGGATTTTCAGAAGCGGATCAGTTATACGGGCAACGACGAGCTGGGACAGATCGCTGCAGCCTTCAACCGGATGGGCAGCAACATCGAAGAACTGATTCACCGTAATTATGCTGTAAGCCTCCAGAAAAAAGAAGCAGAGCTGGAATCACTGCAGGCACAGATCAACCCCCATTTCCTCTACAATACCCTCTCATCCATCAGCAGGCTGGCCCAGTTCGGCGATGTTCAGACGCTGCAATTGCTGGTCCAGGAGCTGGCCAAATTCTACAGGCTTTCCTTGAACCGGGGTGAAATACTCACGACAGTAGGCAAGGAAATTGAACATGCGAAAGCTTATATTGCCATTCAGTGTATTAAATACGGTGACCGGATGAATGTCTATTACGACATTGATCCTGAAGTGCTGGAGTACACGACCGTCAAACTGATCCTGCAGCCGATGCTGGAAAATGCGCTGGAGCATGCCTGGTTCGGAAGCACCATCGGCATCCGGCTGGTGGTGGAGAAGTGCGATTCGGATATCGTATTCAAAGTCATCGATACCGGTGTCGGTATGAAAGCTGAGACGATCCAGCAGATTCTGGACCCTGACGGTCCCCGGATCGGCTATGGCATCCGCAACGTCGATTCACGGATTAAGCTGCATGGCGGCAGCCGCTACGGCGTCGTCATTGGCAGCCGTACCGGGATTGGCACCTGTATCCAGATCACTATTCCCCGCCGGATGTAGCGGCTCGGCTGCCTTATCCGCGCTAAAGGAGTTTCGGTCCATTTGAAAAAATCGATAGTCACGGAAAAGTATGAAATTACTCTGGAAGGCGGTTCTACAGACTTTGAAACCGCACTTTCACTGGAACAGCTAGAGAGCGGAGTACAAGTCGTGACGCTTAGGCTTACGGCGGCTGTTCCGGCGTTGCCTCCTAAGCTGTCCTTTACTTGGAGCTGTAAGGCAATAGATGTCCAAGGTCTATGGCATCCGGCTGCAGAGCGCAGCCGGGGGCTGATACCGGACTGGTGGGAAGGTTTTGCCTCCAGATCGGCATCCTCCGCGCCTGTCGTCTGTCTTTACGGCAACCGTGGCCACAATGTGCTGAGTTTTGCCTGCTCGGATGTCATGAACCTGCTGAAGCTGCATGCGGGTCTGAATGAAGAGACGGCCAGTTTTCACTGCGCTGTCACACTGTTCTCTGAACCGGGTCCGCCGCTGGCCTTCTATGAAGCCCGGCTGCGGCTGGATTCCCGCAGAATTCCGTACTTTCAGGCGCTGGCAGGTGTAGCGGACTGGTGGGCCGGCTTCCCCGGCCATGAGCCTGCCCCTGTGCCGGACACGGCCCGGGAGCCGATGTATTCCACCTGGTATAGCTTTCACCAGCAGCTGACACCGGAAGCGGTGGAAGCAGAATGCAAACGGGCAGCGGAGCTGGGCTGCAAGGCGGTCATTGTGGACGACGGCTGGCAGACATCGGATGCCGCCCGCGGCTATGCCTATTGCGGAGACTGGAAGGCCAGCGCCAGCAAAATACCCGATATGAAGGCTCATGTCGCAGCAGTGCACGAGTCGGGGCTGAAATATATGCTGTGGTATGCGGTTCCGTTCATTGGCAGGCACAGCGGAGTATGGGAGAGATTCAAGGACAAACTGCTATATTACCACGAAGGCTTCGGTGCAGGGGTAGCCGATCCGCGTTATCCCGAGGTGCGGGAATATTTGACCGGTATCTATGAGCAGGCGCTGCTGGAGTGGAATCTGGACGGGTTTAAGCTGGATTTCGTTGACAGCTTCTACGCACTTCCGGAGGATGCTGCGAGGACGGACGGCGGACGTGACACGGCCTCTGTTCCTGTGGCTGTTGACTTACTGCTGGGCGGAATTATCACCCGGCTGCGCCGCTTGAAGCCGGACATTCTGATCGAATTCCGCCAGAGCTATACGGGCCCCTTGATGCGCAAATACGGCAATATGTTTCGGGCGGGAGACTGCCCGAATGATGCGGTCCAGAACCGGATCAAGACGATAGACATCCGGCTGATCTGCGGCAATACTGCGGCTCATTCCGACATGCTGATGTGGAATTTGGAGGAGTCTGCCGCGGGTGCTGCGCTTCAGTTTATCAACATCCTGTTCGCTGTGCCGCAGATTTCCGTCCGGCTGGCAGAGCTGCCGCAGCCACACATGGAGATGCTGATCTTTTGGCTTGGGTTCTGGCGCGGGCACCGGGATGTGCTGCTGGAAGGCAGTCTTGAGCCCTGGCATCCCGAGCTGCTCTACCCGCTGGTCATGGCCCGGAATTCCCGGAAGCTGATCGCCGCCGCCTACCTGGATATGGTAATTTCCTTATCCGGTGAGCTTCCCGAAGAAGTGCTGGTGGTGAACGGAACGCTGCTTACCCGGCTGGTGCTGGAGCTGGACAGGGACGCCGGGCAGCGGCGGGTCATGATCCGCGATTGCCAAGGGAATACCGTTTCACAGGTTTTGGCGGAGATGGGCAAAGGGATTCATGTACTGGAGGTTCCGGCGGCCGGTGTGATCTCAATTCAGGAAGTTGTGACCTGATTTTATTCATGCTTATGTTATAATACTTCCAATATACACATATGGCAGCGCACTTTCCAGAACGGATCGTACGGCCGGAAAGGTTGAGGAAAGATGCAGATAAGCAAAACGAATGCCCTGCGGATGCTGGACGCCAAGGGCATCAGCTACGAGGTCCATTTATATGACAATGAGGATGGAGCCGTCCACGGCACAGCGGTTGCCGAGAAAATCGGTAAGGCACCGGAAACGGTCTTCAAGACGCTGGTCTCGCACAGCGGGCAGAACCTTTATGTATTTGTCATTCCCGTAGCTGAAGAGCTTGATCTGAAGAAGGCCGCCAAGGCCGCCGGGGAGAAAAAAATCGAGATGCTGCCGATGAAGGATCTGCTGAAATGGACAGGTTATGTCCGGGGCGGCTGTTCTCCTGTCGGGATGAAAAAGCTGTATCCGACCTTTATTGAGCACACCGCGGAAATTCTCGACACGATGGCCGTCAGCGCAGGTAAAATCGGCATGCAGATGGAGCTGGGCCCCCAGGAGCTTGCTGACATGACCGGAGCCGTATTCTGCGAGCTAATCAAATAATACCGGTATAGAAAAAGCAGTGGCCCGAAGATTCTCCGGAGCCACTGCTTTTTTTGCTGCTTTTTGTTAGAACGACTCAAAACCGGGCCGCCAAAAGCCCCACGTATTCTTTCAGTGCCAGTCCGGTACTTTGCAGTGCACTCCCCGAGGGAGCGAACTTTCCGGGATACAGTGCCGTACCCCGGCTGGCAGTATAGTCTGTTGGATAGGCGAGCGGATCCAGTCCAGCCTCATGGAACTGTGCCATCGCCCGGGACATATGAAAGGCAGATGTGACCAGAATAGGCTGGCGGAGCCCCAGCTCCTTCAGGAGTGCAGCGGTATTTACGGCATTCTGCTCCGTATTAAGCGACTGGTTCTCCGTTAGAATGTCTGCTTCCGGAATCCCGAGGCCAAGCAATTGCCGTTTCGCGGTATCGGCCTCGTTGCCGCTGTCGCTGAACACCTGTCCGCCTGAGAATAAGACCGGCAGTCCGTTTAGACGGTACAGCCGAACTCCGGTGAGCAGACGGTTGGCGGCTGAACCCAGCAGATTGCCTTCACCGTCGATATCGGGAGTGCCGGAGGTTGCGCCTCCGCCCAGCACCACAATCACATCGCCGGTAATATTGGCAGGCTGCTCGTAATTATTCTCCAGGCTGCGGATCAGCGCGTCGCCTACCCAAGGAGTCATCGAGAGATAGAGCAGCAGCGTTACGGCTGACAACACGATGGCCTGACGGCGACTGCTACGCCACAGCCAAATGACCAATGCTGCCAGCAGGACAATAAACAGGCCTGGCGGCAGAATGAAGCTGTAGGCAAATTTAATAAGATAAATCAGCAGGATCAACCGCCCTTTCCTAGGATATAATCTCTAGCCGTATTGTACCATGAAGTAATTAGCAGGTGCTTCTGGATCTGGGGAGGCGGGAATCCGGTACGGCTGTACATTTACAACAGATTGAGCGGGTCTCTGCCGGCCGATTGAACGGTTTTGCGGTATTGCCGGGGAGTGACTCCTGTGATTTTTTTAAAGACCGTGTTGAAAGAATCCATGTCGCGGTAGCCGACAGACTCGGCAATCAGCTGGACCTTCTGCTTGGAAGTCCGCAGCAGCTCACAGCTCTTCTGAATCCGCAGGTTCTGCAGGTAGGAGCCAAATGGCTGTCCGGTATGGGTGCGAAACATGCGCTGTAGATGTCTTACGCTCCATTTCGACATTTCCGCCAGACCCGCCAGCGTAAGCGTCCCGGAGAGGTTGTTATCCAGATAGTGGATAACCGCAGTAAAGTCAGAACTCTCTGCCGCAGATTTGTCTACAGGAGCTATTATCGTTCTGTATACTGTAACAATCAATTCGCTCAGCAGGGCAATTAGCATGGTTGCGGAACCCTCTCTGTATCCGGAGCCTTCGCGGTATAAACTCAGCATCAGGCGCTCGATAGTCCCCTTATCATCGAAAACGGAAAAGTATGGTGAGTCGCTCCTCCCGAGTCTCCCCAGATGCTCGCGGATGCGGGGCTCCTGCACAATAACGGAAAGACGATCGACCATATGACCATCAAACAGACAATTATAGACAATTAGGCGGTTGCCGTGGGCCTCGGTCGTAGCAGGACGGAACACATGCGACACGCCCACCGGTATGACGAAGAGCATGCCCTTTTGCACAGGAAAAGTATCCTGTTCGATATGATGAAACCCCCGGCCTTCTGCTACATAACAATATTCAATAAAATCATGCGCATGAAAAGGAACAGCGAAATCCTCCGTCGCGCGGTTGACCAGCAGATGCAATTGATTCTGCAAGAAAGTATCGCTTGTGAACAGTTCGGCTTTTCGCTGCATGGAAATCCTCCTCCTGCAAAATGGCCTGATTACCGGGAGGTTATGGCCTGAATGCCCGTTAATGTAAGCGGTAACGCAGCTATAATTATAAGACAAAGAATGTTTTATAGCTAATAAGGGAGGAATCATACCTATGTTGTGGGTCACAAAACTCCGCTGCGAGTATAAGGAAAACCCGCTTGGCCTTGATGTGCCGGCACCAAGAATCAGTTGGCAGCTCCGCTCCGGCGGCTGGAACTGTTCACAATCGGCTTACCGGATTCAGCTTGCCCGGGATGCTGCCTTCCAGATGATCCTATGGGATTCTGCAAAAGTACAGTCCGCACAGTCCGTGCATGTTGAATTGACGACGCTGAAGCCGGAGGCCTGTACGCGGTATTATTATCGTGTTCAGGTATGGGATCAGGAGGGGAGCGGGTCAGCATGGTCGGCAGAAACGGCTTATTTTGAAACGGGCCTGCTGGCTGAAGGGGCGTGGCAGGGGGATTGGATCAGCGCCCCTGCAGCTTGTTTTGCCCAGGATGCTGAGGCATGCCCGCTGCTCCGTACGTTCGTACAAATCGATGGGACTGTGGCCAGGGCCAGAATATATGTTACCGCACTCGGTTTATATGAATTGCAGCTGAACGGCAGCCGGGTGGGAG
>NZ_LN831198.1:2993255-2997624 GCF_001368795.1 Paenibacillus ihuae | reverse complement strand
AGCCGGGTGGGAGATCATTATTTTACACCGGGCTGGACGAGTTATGGCAAGCGGCTGCAATACCAGACCTATGATGTCACCAGTCTACTGCATGAAGGTGTGAATACACTGGGTGCACTGCTTGGAAACGGATGGTATAAAGGCTATCTGGGATATAAGCAGGATAAAGAGATCTACGGTTCTGTGGCTGCCCTGCTGCTGGAAATGCACCTGTGGTATGAAGACGGCAGGGAGGAACGTTTTCTTACAGGCCCGCAGTGGCAGGCTGCGGAAAGTGCGGTGCGGATGTCGGAGATTTATATGGGGGAACGGTATGATGCCCGCCTGGAGCGGGATATCACGGACCCGTCGCCAAATGGCTGGTATCCGGTAGAGCTTCATCAACATTCTAAGGAGATTATCACCGCCCAGGAAAATGTTCCGGTTACCAAGATCGAGGAGCTGCAGCCTATTGCCATACTGACAACACCGCAGGGTGACACCGTCCTCGACATGGGCCAGAACATGGTCGGCTGGCTGAAGTTTACGGTTCAGGGAGAACGGGGCCGGACGGTTCAGCTTCAGCATGCGGAAATTCTGGACCGTGAGGGCAACTTCTACCGTGATAATATCCGGGCTGCCGAGCAGCTGATTTCTTATACACTGAAAGGGGAAGCGGCAGAAACGTATGAACCGCATTTCACATTCCAGGGGTTCCGTTATGTGAAGCTTACTGGGTTTCCGGAATCCATTGGCCTGGGTGATTTCACAGGTGTCGTACTTCATTCGGACATGGAGCGCACCGGCCATTTCGAATGTTCTGATCCCCTCGTGAACCAGCTGCATCATAATATCCTGTGGGGTCAAAAGGGTAATTTTCTCGATGTGCCTACCGATTGTCCGCAGCGGGATGAACGGCTGGGCTGGACCGGCGATGCCCAGATGTTTGTCCGTACCGCTTCCTATCTGATGAATACCGGGCCGTTCTTCACGAAATGGCTGCGGGATTTGAAAGCGGATCAGCTGCCGGGCGGAGGCATCCCGTTCTATATTCCGAATCTTACGGATACGTTCTCTGAAGGCTGGGGCGATACTGAACACTCCTCTGCCGCCTGGGGTGATGCCGCAACGATTGTCCCGTGGACGATTTACGAAATGTATGGTGACCGCAGGCTGCTTACGGAGCAGTACGCCAGCATGAAGCAATGGGTCTCATATATCCATGGAGAAGGAGACAATCCGTATTTGTGGAATACCGGATTTCATTTCGGTGACTGGCTGGGTCTTGACTCCAAACCGGACAGCTATGTAGGGGCTACAGACCGGGATTACGTGGCTACCGCTTTCTATGCCTATTCCGTCGAGCTTACCTCCAAAGCGGCAGCTGTACTGGGTTTGGTTGAGGAGGCTGCTTATTATCAGGAGCTGCATGGCAAAATAACCGAGGCTTTCCGCAGCGAATTCCTCACGCCCTCGGGGCGTCTTGCGGTTCCGACGCAAACTGCACAGGTATTGGCGCTGCGTTTCGGGCTGGTTGAAGGAGAGGCAAAGGAGCGGACGATCCACAAGCTTACCGGGCTGCTGGCGGAGGCGGGGAATCACCTGACGACCGGCTTTGTCGGTACCCCGTATCTGAATCCCGTGCTCAGTGAATGCGGGAAGGGGGAGCTTGCGTATGAGCTGCTCTTTAAGCAGGATTACCCGTCCTGGCTGTATCAGGTGACGAAGGGCGCAACGACGGTCTGGGAGCACTGGGACGGGATCAAAGAGGACGGCAGCTTTTGGAGCCCGGACATGAATTCATTCAACCATTATGCCTACGGCGCAATCGGAGAATGGCTGTACCGCTATGTTGCCGGAATCGGACCGGATGAAGCAGAGCCCGGGTTCAAGGTGATCCACATCAAGCCGCAGCCTGGCGCAGGCATGGACTTTGCAAAGGCTGCGGTTGAGACGATGTATGGTCCAACTTCGTCCTCCTGGAGACGGTCTGCAGACGGCATGATGGAGATTGGGATTTCAATTCCGGCCAATGCCAGCGGAGTGGCAGTACTACCGGGAGCACAGCTGGAGGGACTGCAGGAGCAGGCGCTGTCCGCCGGACAGGCGGCAGGGATCCGGGAGATGAAGGCGGTAAGCGGCGGAGTAGAATGTAAGCTGGGTTCAGGCAGTTACCAGTTCAAGTACAATCTGCTGAACTGACGTAGTGGGTTGAGCAAAGTCAGAGTACTATAAACGCAGACGCAGTACACCTGAGCTAGAGCTGTTCCAGTGAATCGCAACAGATTCCGGACAGCTCTTTTTGCGTACGAAAATAAGATTTGTAGTATCTGTATATCATATGTTACTATTAACATATGATAAAACAAACGGAGTGAGTGCAGATGTCGATCAATAATGCCATATTAGGCCTCCTGAGCAGCAGGCCGTTAAGCGGCTATGACTTGAAGAAGCTTATCCAGGAATCCACGTTCATGTATTGGTCGGGCAACAATAACCAGATTTACAAAGCGTTGGTAGAACTGTTGAACGAGGGGTATGTAACGAATGAAGTCCAGCACCAGGAGAGCTCGCCTTCTAAGAAGATCTATACAATTACCGCTGCAGGGCAGCAGGAGCTAAGGCGCTGGGTGCTGTCGTCCCCGGAGCAGCCGGAAGTCCGGAAGACTTTTCTTATCCAGCTAGCCTGGTGTAACGGGCTGGAGACGGACGAAGTCCTGCGGATGCTTGCCGGCTACGAGCAGGAAATCCGCTCACTGATTCATCTGGAACAGGGGAAGGCGGCAAAGGGTGTTTTTGCACCGGACAGAAGCCCGCGGGAAGCACTGATCTGGAGGATGATCGATGCGAATATCCTCTCTACCTACACTAGTGAGCTGCAATGGATCGGTGAGATCCGTGAGGCTATTATTCATGAAAATGAAAAGGAAGTGGATACTGTGAATATTCAAGTGATTACCAAAGATGACCAGCAGTACATTAACTACAGGTTAACGGACGGCAAGCTCAGCACAGAACAGGATATTCTGGATCTGGTCGGCGTCTGCATGGAGCATAATATATATAAAGTGCTGCTTCATGAAGAGGTGCTGTCAGAGGACTTTTATAATCTGCGGACGGGTCTGGCCGGATCGGCACTGCAAAAATTTATCAACTACCGGATCACTGCAGCTGCTATTATAAACAGGGATCAGGCGGACAAAGGGAGATTCAAGGAGCTGCTTGCAGAGTCTAACCAAGGCAATGCTTTTAGGATGTTCACTAATGAAGCTGATGCGGAAGCATGGCTGCTGCAAGTGTAATATAGAAAATTGTTGATGGAGTGAGCTATGGACATTCAGATCAGGGAACTGGAACACTTCGAACAAGCCCGGAGCATAGAAATGGACAGCAGTTTTACCATTGATTCCATACTGAACCTGCGGCATGCCGGTCCTCATGTTAGAAACGCAAAAAAACAATATCAGGGCATGCAAATTCTACGAAAGCTGCGGTTTTGCGATCGGCGGATTTGATTATCTTCTCTACAAGGGGTTACATCCCCACACGAATGAAGCCGCAATTTACTGGTATCTGAGGTTTGAATAGCAAAAGTTAACCAAAAGCATGGAACGAATCTTGAGGATTCAGTTCATGCTTTTTTGTTTGCTGTCGATTATTATCAACAAAAACATGAAAAGATTTAGTTAAATAAAAAATTCTAATTGACTAATTGCTGATTCTGCCTTTAAAATAAAACCGTTCAAGCTGTTCTCACGATAATTGGTTCGTATTTATATGAAATAAACCAAAACTCGCTGGAGAACATTTTTTCAATCATTCAATGAAAGCGTTTTAATATCTAAATAGCAAAGGAGGCTGCTGCGAACCAGAACTACCGTTTAGTTTCTTCTTAAACTACTCTTTAGAATTGGAGGATCTTACATTTTGAACAAAACAACTGGCAAGCTAACAGCTTCGCTCCTTGCGCTGCTGCTGCTCGTACCCTCGCCGATGATGGCAGCTTCCGGGACGGTGAACGAATCCGGCAAAACAGGACAGCTTACCCAAACCACGGTGTCTGACTATAAGGGACATTGGGCAGAGGCTGATTTTCAGTCATGGGTAGAGAACGGGCTAATCACGGGCTACGGGAACGGCGTGTATAAACCGGATCAGAATATCACCCGCGCAGAATGGGTTACACTGGTCAACAGAGTGTTCAATCTGCAAACCCTGAGCGGGAGCAGTTTTAGTGATGTTGCTGAAGGCAGCTCTTATTATACTGAGATTATGAAAGCGGTCTCTGCCGGATATGTGTCGGGTTACAGCGACGGAACATTTCGTCCAGACCAGACCGTAACCCGCCAGGAAGCAGCTGTAATGCTGTACCGGCTGTTTCAGTTAGATG
>NZ_LN831198.1:2989159-2993229 GCF_001368795.1 Paenibacillus ihuae | reverse complement strand
ACCGGCTGTTTCAGTTAGATGCTTCTTCGGCTGCTGCCGCACCTAAAGATGCTGCGGATCTTCCGGAGTGGAGCAGGGAGGCCGTGCTTTCCTTGCTGGGCGACGGCTTCCTCAGCGGTTACGGGGATGGCAGCTTCAAAGGCTTGCGTTCGGTAACCAGAGCAGAAGCACTGCGCATGATCAGTAAGCTGTCAGGACAAATCATTCTTAAGAGCGGCAGCTATAACGGCCTAAATGCCCGGAACGTAGTTATTGGTGCTGCCGGAGTAGAGCTCAAGAACACCAGCATCGCGGGTAACCTGTATCTCACCGAAGGCATTGCTGAAGGGGATATTACACTCGATAATGTAAAGGTTGCAGGGAAAATCGTGGTGAACGGGGGCGGGGAAAATAGCGTTGTCCTGAACAATTCAACGGCTGCTGTCTTAGTCGCTGACAAAAAGAACGGGAAGCTGCGCATTGCGTCTAAAGGCAGCAGTGCTGTTGCGGAGGTAAAGGTTCAGTCGGGTGTCAAACTCGAAGAAGATGCTGCGGCAACCGGAACAGGGTTCAGTAAAGTTACTGTGGAACAGGCACTGCCTAAATCTGCACTTATTCAACTGAGCGGCAGCTTCGACACGGTAATCATGAACGCACTCGGCGAGCCGACTTTGTACTTAAGCAAAGGCAAAATCTCTGAAATGACGCTGAACCGCAAGGCTGGGATCCGTTTGGAAGCCGGAACGGAAATCATCAATCTGATTCCAAATGTGAGCGAAGCTATCAATATTCAAGGCGGCGGAAAGGTGTCATTTGATCAGAAGTACAGCTCCCTGATCAAGCTGGAGACACCGGCACCGACAGCTACAGCCACAGCGACAGCGGCAGTAAGCAGCGGCGGCGGAACTACACCATCACCGACAGCTACGGCTACTCCGGCACCGACAGCTACAGCTACGCCGGCACCATCGCCTACGGTTTCGCCTGCTCCTTCACCGGAGGCGACTGCGCCGGCGTTCAGCAACGTATCCGTGCATGACCCATCGGTGGTTAAGGACGGGGATACCTATTATGTCTTTGGTTCGCATATTGCAGCAGCCAAAACTAAGGATCTGATGAACTGGAGCACCTTCACTAACGGCTACACTACGCCGGATAACGCGATCTTCGGCGATCTGTCCACCAATCTGGCGGAATCCTTCGCCTGGGCCGGGGAGAATGACTCGGACAGCAAAGGCGGCTTCTCCGTCTGGGCACCTGATGTGTTCTGGAATGCGGATTATGTGAACAAGGATGGAAGTAAGGGCGCTTATATGATGTATTATTGCACCTCTTCCACCTATATCCGTTCTGCTATTGGCTACGCAGTTTCGCAGAATATTGAAGGACCTTACGTTTACGGCGGAACAGTGCTGTATTCCGGCTTCACTGCAGACGAAGCATATGATGCCAATAGTACGGTCAACAAAAAGTGGACCAATACCAACATTCAGGCGCTGATTGACAACGGGACGCTGGATGGCATGAATCCGGCCTGGTTCAATACGAATGGTACGTACAATAACAAAATGTATACCAACGCGATTGATCCGACCCTGTTCTATGATGAAGACGGAAAGTTGTGGATGACCTACGGATCATGGTCAGGCGGGATTTTCGTGCTTGAAGTAGATCCGGCGACCGGCGAGCCGAAGTATCCGGGAGAAGACGGAACGACTGCAGACGGCAGAATCATTGACCGTTATTTTGGAACGAAAATTTCCGGCGGTAATTATAAATCGGGCGAAGGCCCTTATGTGGTTTATGACAAGAATACGGATTATTACTATCTGTATGTCACCTACGGCGGACTGGCATCTGACGGCGGCTACAATATGCGGCTGTTCCGTTCCGCGAATCCTGACGGTCCTTACAAGGATGCTTCAGGACAGGATGCCGTATTGGCTACCGATGCAGATCATTCGGCAATCGGCAATAAACTGCTGGGGAATTTCCTGTTCAGCAATCTGAACGGAGTGGCTGATTTCCCTACGTACGGTTATGTATCCTCAGGGCATAATTCAGTCTATTATGACGAGGAAGAGGGCAAGATCTTCAACTTCTTCCATACGAGATTCCCGCTTCGCGGCGAAACCCATGAGGTGCGGGTTCATCAGATGTTCATGAATGAAGATGCCTGGCCGGTTGTCGCACCGCACCGTTATTCCGGTGAGACCCTGTCCAAGGTAGAGCGGGCCGATGTAATCGGTGCTTATCAGTTCGTGAATCACGGCGAGGATACCTCGGCCAAGATCAAATCAACGGTTGATGTTGAACTGCTGGAAGATGGTACCCTTGGCGGAGCGGTTAGCGGGACTTGGGAGCTTGCAGGCGATTATTACGCCCATCTGCTGATCAACGAAACAGACAATGGCAGTCCTGTGCAAAGACTTTACAAAGGCGTTTTTGTAAAGCAATGGGATTCTACCCGGAAAGACAATGTTATGGTCTTTACGGCAATGTCTGACCAGGGCGTAGCGGTCTGGGGCAGTGCCATTGAACTTCTTAGCGATGATGAACTGGTTGTAAATGTGGCGAATAGCCTCACGCTGGGCGATACAAGCAAGGTCTACCGTGATCTGAAACTGCCGGTTTCCGGCGTACACGGTGCAGTTATTACCTGGGCTTCTTCCAACGAAGCTGTAGTTGCAGCAGACGGCAAAGTAAGCCGCCCGGAAGCGGGCAGCGGAAATGCTACTGTGGAGCTTACAGCCACTATCAAGCTTGGTGAAGCGACCCGAACCAAAACCTTTACAGTGGTTGTAGTACAGCTCAGCGGCACTCAGCTCGAAGACGGTCTGGTTGCAGCATACGATTTTGAAGGCAATCTGGCAGAGAGCGGTGACCGCCTGGCGGCAGGCACAGTCACAGGCAAGCTGATTAACACCACAGATGGAATAGTAAGCTATGTGGATGGGGAAGCCGGCAAGGCCGTTAAGCTGGACGGCAGCTCCGGTGTCCGCCTGCCGGACGGACTGATCAGCAGCAATGCTTATACAATCAGCCTATGGCTGAATCCAGAGCAGCTGACCGCCTATACAACTGCATTTTTCGGGGCCCAATCTTCAACCAACTGGATAAGCCTTCTGCCATACGGCAATGGTGCAGCAACCACACGCATGTGGTTCGGCAGTGATACCTGGCTGGACGCGGATGCCGGTCTGCAGATTCCGGCAGGCAAGTGGTCGCATATCACATTCACGTATGATGCCGGAGCAGTTAAGCTGTATGTGAACGGAGTGCTGAAATATTCAGGCACCTCCTTTACAGATGTTTTCAAAGGAACGGACGGTGTGTTTGCCCTTGGTGTCAACTATTGGGATATCCCTTATAAGGGACTCATCGACCAGTTCCGGGTCTATGAGAAGGCACTGACTCCGGAAGCCGTCGGCTGGCTTGTTAACGGTGAACCAGATGCAAATGTCAAGGTGACTTCCATTTCTTTTGCGGATGCAGAGAAAAGTGTAGCCACAGGCAATACCTTTACTCCGCAGCCTGTGATCCTTCCGGGTAATGCCGGAAACCGGGTTCTGACATGGACCTCTAGTGCACCTGAAATTGCTGAGGTTGATTCCGTAACAGGTGTGGTAACCGCGAAGACAGTCGGTGAAACGGTCATTACCGCAGCTTCCACCGATGGCAGCAGTGTCACAGGCAGCTATACTGTAAAAGTAACGGACGGGCTTGTCGCCGTGTACTCTTTTGACGGGGACTTGAGGGATTCGCTCCAGCTCGCCGGTGAAGGCAGAGCAACAGGTGCGCCAATCGGCAGCACCACTGTTGGAAGTATTACCTATGGGACTGGAGTTTCGGGTCAAGCTGCACTATTTGACGGAAAGTCCGGTATCCGCCTTCCTGACGGCTTGATCAACAGCAATAGCTACTCCGTTTCCATGTGGCTGAATCCCGAGCAGCTGACCAACTATACGACAGCCTTCCTTTGGAGCAAGCTCGAACAGCAGCTGGATCAGCCTTGTACCGCAGCTCGCAGACAAAGAAACTGTGCTATGGGCGAATGCGGCCTATCCAGGCAAATGCCGGATTCAAAATCG
>NZ_LN831198.1:2986583-2989133 GCF_001368795.1 Paenibacillus ihuae | reverse complement strand
CGAATGCGGCCTATCAGGCAAATGCCGGATTCAAAATCGCTGTAAATCAGTGGACACATGTTGTTTTTACAGTCCAAAATGGAACGGTCAAGCTGTACATCAACGGTGAACTGAAGTTCACGGGCGCCGACTTCCCTAATACCTTTACGAATAATAATGCGATCTTTACGTTGGGTGTGAATTACTGGGAGGATGCGCCTTACAAAGGCTTAATCGACGAGCTGAAGATCTACAACAATGTACTAACGCCGGAAAAAGTGCAGGCGGAATATCAGCAGTATGGTAAATAAGATTAACGGATAGAACGATGTAGCAAAATGAATGACCTAAAGCGGAGCCGCAGGCTCCGCTTTTTTTATGGTTAACGTCATCACAGCCACTTTACCGCCCAATCCTCAACATGGCAGAGCGCAGCTCCAAGCTCCTGCCCTTTTTGCGTGAGTGAATATTCCGTCCGGACCGGCCGGTCAGGGATGACTGTACGGCTTAGCAGGCCGCAGCCTTCAAGCTCCTTCAAGCGTTCATTCAGCATACGTTTGCTTAAATCCGGGATGATGGTATGCAGCTCACTGAACCGCTTAGGCCCTTCCATAAGCACATGAATGATCAGATTCACCCATTTCTTCCCGACGATATGATAAGCGTGCTCTACTTTGGCAAGTAAAGGTCTAATCTCCTGGGTCACTTTGCATCCACCCTTAGTAGTTATTAATAATATCCCACTAACTATAACATAGTGGTAAGTTCGTGAAAATAAGTACTTTTCGTAAATGTCGAAATGAGGTTGACGAATGGTTTTTACAGTCGTATGATGTGTTATATTAAAGTTTGCGAGTAATTATAAGTAACCTAATAAACATTAGATAATAACGGGAGGAATGAAAGTGGAATCATCAACTTTTGTGCTTTTTGGCGCTACCGGAGATTTGGCAAAACGCAAAATCTACCCGGCTTTATATAATTTGTTCGCAGATGGCAAGCTTTCCGGCCCTCTCTCCGTGATTGGACTTGGCAGAAGAGAGCTCAGTAATGAAACGTTCCAGGCCCAAGTGCTGGATTCGCTGCGCACCTTTTCCCGCCGTCCGGTAAAAGAGACAGCCGGGCTGCAGAATTTTCTGCGGGCCTTTGAATATAGCGTGCTGGATGTGGGACGTCCGGAGGATTATACCAAGCTGCTGGGTCATGTACGCCGCCGTGAAGAAGAGCTGAATATCTCCGGTAACCGGATGTTTTATCTGTCGGTCGGCCCTGAATTCTTCGGTCCGATTGCCGGCAATATCCAAGCTAGCGGTCTTGGTGACACAACCGGCTGGAAACGCCTGATCATCGAGAAGCCTTTCGGCAGAGATTTGCAGTCGGCGCGGGAGCTGAACAACAGCCTGAATGCGGCCTTTAAGGAAGAAGAAATTTTCCGGATTGATCACTTCCTCGGCAAGCCGATGGTGCAGAACCTGGAAGTCTTGAAGTATTCAAACCCTGTGCTCCGGGCATTATGGCAAAACCGTTATATCGCGAATGTTCAGATTACGGCTGCTGAGACTGTCGGTGTGGAAGAGCGGGCAGGCTATTATGACAAGGCGGGTGCGCTGCGCGACATGTTCCAGAACCATATGCTGCAGCTCCTGATGATGATGGCCATGCAGCTTCCTAAAGGCAGCACACCTGAGGATGTCCGCAGCAAGAAGCGGTATGTGATCCAGTCCTTACGTCCGCTGCTGAAGGAAGAGGTCACTCAGCATGTGGTGCGCGGACAATATGGCGCTGGAGAGATTAAAGGTAACAAGGTCCCTGCCTATACAGCCGAACCGGGTATTGAAGCTTCCTCGCAGAATGAGACTTACATCGCCGCCCGCCTGTGGATTGATGATCCGATGTGGAATGAAGTACCTTTTTATATCCGCACCGGCAAACGCATGAAAGAGAAATCGACCCGGATCGTTATAGAATTCAAGGAACCGTTTAATGATTTCCATAACAAAAACAGAGGGGAGGTCCCGCTGGACCCGAACCTGCTGGTAATCGAAATCGGGCCGGGCGAAGGCATTTCACTGCAGCTCAATACCAAAAACCCGCGCCAGCACGGCCAGCTTGAGCCGGTCAGCATCAAACATGATTCGGCCAATCCGGATCTGCCGGAAGCCTATGAGAATCTGATCTATGATGCGCTGCTCGGGGATGCGACTTTCTTCGCCCATTGGGATGAAGTGGAGCTGTCCTGGCAATGGGTTCAGCCGATTATCGAGGCAACGGAAGAAGGAACGCTGCCGCTTCATACGTATGCTTCGGGTTCTTATGGACCGGATGCGGCAGATGAGCTGCTTGGAGAGGACCACTGGTGGCTCGATGAGGTAATGCCTGCGGAGCTGCCCAAGCCGAATAGCTTACGCGGATTTGAAGCGGATGTTATCCGGCCCGGAGCGTAACTTGTACCCTTTGTACTCTTAACACTTGCCTATACAAATACAATTCGGAGGGATATGTAATGAAAGTTGGATTGATCGGATTAGGAAAAATGGGCTTCAATCTGGGCCAGAACCTGCTGGAGCATGG
>NZ_LN831198.1:2957021-2986557 GCF_001368795.1 Paenibacillus ihuae | reverse complement strand
CATGGACATGAGGTTGTGGCGTATGATGTGAATGCTGCTGCCGTTGAAGAGATTGGAGCGAAGGGGGCTGCAGGGGCGGCAAATCTGGCCGAACTCGTGAGCAAGCTGGATACACCTCGGATTGCCTGGATTATGGTGCCGCATCAGTTTGTCGATTCTGTAATTACTGAGCTGACCCCGCTGTTGTCCAAAGGCGACATAATCATCGAGGCCGGGAACTCGCACTATAAGGAATCCATCCGCCGCCATGATGAACTCGGACAATCAGGAATATACTTCCTGGATGCCGGAACCTCTGGCGGGATGGAAGGGGCACGCAATGGCGCCTGCTACATGATCGGCGGAGACGAGGAAGCCTGGACGATTGCCGAGCCGCTGTTCCGTGATACCTCTGTGGACAACGGCTACCTGTATGCCGGCAAGTCCGGCAGCGGCCATTTTCTGAAGATGGTGCATAACGGGATTGAATACGGCATGATGGCCGCGATCGGGGAAGGCTTTGAAGTGCTGGAGAAAAGCGGCTTTGACTTTAATTTCGAGGAGGTAGCCCGTGTGTGGAACAACGGCTCCGTTATCCGCTCGTGGCTGATGGAGCTAATGGAACGCGCCTTCTCGAAGGATGCCAAGCTGGACGAGATCAAAGGGATTATGCATTCCTCCGGAGAAGGCAGATGGACACTGGAAACAGCGTTTGATCTGCAGGCGGCTACACCGGTTATCGCAATGGCGCTGCTGATGCGCTACCGTTCGCTGGAGACCGACACCTTCACCGGAAAAGTGGTTGCCGCGCTGCGCAACGAGTTCGGCGGCCATGCCGTGGAGACCAAATAAGCGGCACAGCTATATAGCTTGAAACTTGGCACAAGCCTTATCTCTATAGCAGGGTTAATATTAAGAGCGGCAATTTCAATGTCCTTACTGGGCACTGGGGTTTGCCGCTTTTTTGTGCTTTGTAATATCAGGTTCGCGCATGATTATATGAATCGCAGGTCTGTATAGTATAATGATTACTTTACGATAAGCTGAATCAAGGAAAAGAGGGAACAGATGCCTACTATACTGGTTGCGGACGACGATGCGAACATTCGTGAACTCGTCTGTTTATTTCTGCGGAATGACGGATTTAACACAGTCGAGGCTGTGGACGGCAAGGAGGCACTGAGTATCTATTTTTCGCAGCCTGTTGATCTGGTCGTACTTGATATTATGATGCCGGTGATGGACGGCTGGACTTTATGCAGGGAGCTCCGGAGAGCCAGTCCTGATCTGCCGCTGCTGATGCTGACTGCGAGGGGTGAAACCTGGGAGAAGGTGAAGGGGTTTGAACTCGGCACGGATGATTATTTGACGAAGCCTTTCGATCCGCTGGAGTTAACGGTCCGGGTCAGAGCCTTATTGAAACGTTATAAAATCGGCACCACACAGACGATCCGGCTCGGCAGTGTCACTCTTGACCGCCAGACCTATAAGGTTATGTTAGGTTCTGAGGCGCTCACGCTTCCGCTGAAGGAATTCGAACTTCTGTATAAGCTTGCCGGAACTCCCGGACAGGTCTACACACGGGGGCAGTTGATCGAACAGATCTGGGGGCTTGATTACCCGGGGGATGACCGGACGATAGACGTACATATTAAACGCCTGCGGGAACGGTTCGCGCATATCACTGATTTCCAGATCGGGACCGTGCGCGGACTTGGCTACCGCCTTGAGGTTACCGAATGATTAAATCCTTATATATACGTGTCGTTCTGACCTTCCTGTTCTCTGTGGTCGGGGGCGCGGTCATTGCCTTTTTTGTGGCTACCTGGATTTATGAAGATCAATTGAATGACAATCTGCGGGTTACCCTGATGGATTTTGGCCAGGATATTTCCCGCATTTACGAGCTGTTACCGGTGCGGGAAGCAGACTCGTACGTCAGCGGGATGAAGCAGCTTAATTCTTTTTATGTCCGTATTTATGACGGGAAAGGACAGCTGCAGATCTTCAGTGCAATTGACGGACATGACCCTCTCCATGTAACTGCCGGACAAATCGCGGACGTCCTGAAGGGAAAGGTTGTTCAAACCCGGACAGACGGGATTGATCCAATACTCATAGGGCTGCCGCTTAAGACAGAGATAGGGACGAAAGCAATGTTCGTGGAGCAGCGTGCGCCTTCATCGTCTACTTTTATAATCAAATGGGTGCTTAACTTTCTGACGTATTCGTTGATTGCCGGAAGCCTGCTGATTATGGTGGCCGCCATGTATCTCATCCGACCGATCAAAAAATTGACACAGGCGACCCGGCAGATCGCCGCTGGTGATTTCAGCGTCAAGCTGAACATTAAGCAATCGGGGGAACTTGGGACGCTGGCACGCAGCTTTGAACAAATGATGCGTGAGCTGCAGCAGCTGGAGCAGATGCGCAGAGAATTCGTATCGAACGTATCTCATGAGGTTCAGTCACCGCTCACTTCGATCTCGGGGTATGCGCTTGCACTTCAGCAGGCGGATATCACAGACGACGAACGAAGCCGTTATCTCCAGATTATCATGGCTGAAGCAGACCGGATGTCCAAGATGAGCGATAGTCTGCTTAAACTGAGTGTACTTGAATCACAGCCGCAGCTGCAGCAGCGGGTCAAGTTCAGTCTGGATGAACAGCTCAGGCGGGTGATTGTTGCGCTCCAGCCACAATGGTCAGCACGCAATATTACATTCGAGCTTGATCTTATACCCGCCTTGCTGATAGCCGATTATGATCAGTTAAATCAGGTGTGGACGAATATTATTGGCAACAGCATCAAATTCACCCCGGATGGCGGCGTGATCGCCGTCAGCATCCTACAGGAGATTGACGATGTGACCGTACGGATCTCTGATACAGGAATCGGAATTCCGCAGGAGGATCAGCAGCGGATCTTTGAACGCTTCTTTAAGGCAGACCGTTCGCACAGCCGCCATGGTGGCAGCGGTATGGGGCTTGCCATCGTGAAACAGATTGTATTGCTGCATCAAGGCAGCATCCGGGTGGAGAGCGAACCTGGCCGGGGTACGGTTATAGTTGTGACCCTACCGTTCACCGGACAGCAGGATAGTTAGAATTATAGAGGGCCACCGAGGCTCGGATTCGCGTTTTCTATGCTACAGCATTTTTTACCTGTTCATACTGCGTTCATATTGCCGTCACTCGGAGTACATCTTCATCCGTTAAGCTGATCTTAACGGCTCGTTCAAGCCAGCCGAAAAAAACAGTACGGACAGGGGAAGATGTCAGTGGAACAAACTCAGGGAGTGAACACGCGGACAGGCAATAGAATGAAGAGGATACTAAGGCTTTTACTTAAAATAATCGGTATCTTAGCTATTGCAGCAGCGTTGTTTCTGGCGATAGTGTTTATAGTGAATGTGGTCAGCAGCAAATCTGAACAAGGAAAAATAATCCCCTATGGGAAGCTGGTGCCAGTGGACGGCAAACAGATGAATGTGACCATAGAGGGGCAAGGGGATGAAACGGTCGTGCTCCTGCCCGGATTCGGTACAGCGGCACCGGCCCTTGATTTTAAGCTGCTGATGGATGAACTGTCCCCCTATTACAGGGTGGTGGCGATTGAGCCCTTCGGCTATGGATTAAGTGATGGAACCGATTCCGAACGGACAACTGCGAATATTGTAAGAGAAATTCATGAGGCTCTGCAGCAGCTGAATATTGACCGGTATATCCTGATGGGGCACTCCATTGCAGGCATATATGCCCTGGACTACGTGAACAAGTATCCGGAGGAAGTGACCGCCTTTGCCGGGATCGACAGCAGTGTTCCTGAACAAGGCGGGATGGACGCTGAATTTCCGATGAAATTGTTCAAATTCCTCAAGAAATCAGGTCTGCTAAGATTCGTTATGACAATAAGCGGTGACCCGTATGCATCATCATCCTTCGATGCTCAGACGAAACAGCAGATGCGGATGCTTTCGTATAAAAACTCGAACAACGATACGACATTGAACGAAATGAAGCATATCTCTGCGAATTTTAAAGACGCTCAGCAGCTAAGCTTCCCGAAAGCTTTCCCTGTTATCTTATTTGTACAGGCGGATGATACAGAGGTTGAGGACTGGCTGCCGCTGCATGAAGCGCAGGTCCGGCCTTTGGATCACGGCAGAGTGGTAACACTTGAAGGCGAGCATTATTTACACCACACCCAATCCAAGGCAATTGCCGAGAACTTCAGGGCATTTATGAATGAAGCAGAATCAAAGTAAATCTTCCCAAAGTCAATATACAGTTCCCCTGAACCTGCACTCTGTTGTACTATAAATGGATAAACTCCGGCAACTAGAGGAATGGTGATCTAATCTATGGTTAATCTATTGGAAATACTCAAAAAAGAAATCGTTCCCGCAGAAGGCTGCACAGAGCCGATCGCTGTGGCCTATGCCGTCTCTTTGGCGGCGGAGCTGCTGCAGGAGGAGATTACGTCCATTCAGCTGCATCTTAGCGGAAATATAATCAAGAATGCCATGGGAGTCGGGATTCCCGGCACTGGTCAGACCGGGCTGCCGATTGCGGCCGCACTTGGCGCAGTAATCCAGCGGTCACACAGGAAGCTGGAGATTCTCTCCGGACTGACTGCAGAAGAATTAGAGCAGGCTAACGGAATCATCGGGCGCAAGCTGCTGGATGTGGAACTGAAAGATACCCCGGAGAAACTGTATATTGAAGCCCGGGTCAGCAGCGCTAACCACCAGGCAACGGCAATTATTTCTGGAGAGCATACCAATATTGTCTTACTGGAGAAGGATGGGATGCCGGTCGGGATCCAAAAGGACAAGGGGGACTGCGGGGAGGACGAACTGCGGAGCCCGGAAGCCTACGCGGTTTCTTTGGAAGGAATCTTTGAATTTGTCTGCAACACGGATTATTCAGAGCTGAAGTTTCTATTGGAAGGTGCCAGAATGAATAAGGCGATTTCGGACGAGGGATTGCGGGGAGACTATGGCCTTCAGGTCGGCAAAAAGATGAGTCAGCGCTCCGCTGTCAATCTGTTCGGCAATGATGTGGCGAATTCGGTCATTGCGGCTACGGCTGCGGCCTCTGATGCGCGGATGGACGGCAGTGCAATGCCTGTGATGACCACTGCCGGAAGCGGCAATCAGGGCATAGCCTGTACACTGCCCGTCATTAAACTGGCAGAGCTACTGGGCAAAGACGATGAAATGCTGGCCCGGGCCATCGCCCTCAGCAATCTGGTTACCGTGCATGTCAAACATTATATCGGACGCCTCTCACCGCTATGCGGGTCGGGCATTGCCGGCGGGGTGGGAGCAAACAGCGGCATTATCTACCTCATGGGCGGCAGTCTGGAGCAAATCAAGCATGGCATCCAGAATACGATAGCTTCCTTGTCCGGCATGATCTGCGATGGTGCGAAATCCACCTGTGCGCTCAAAATTTCCACCTCCACCAATGCCGCAATCCAGGCGGCAACGCTGGCGATGAATAATATTTCACCGTCCGACAATGACGGCGTGATTTTTGAAAAGGTCGAGGATACGATCCGTAACATGGAACGGCTGGTCCAGGAAGGGCTTGCCGCAACAGATGAGACGATTTTGAATATTATGCTGTCCAAAGGTTAACTACACCGTTGCAGCACAAAAAAAGGGCATTTCCCCAGCCAGGTAGAGGGGAGATGTCCTTTTTTGTATATCGCATCAAACCTATTAGTAGAGAACTTCAATATTCTCCTCAGCCAGCCGCTTGAGCCAAGGCTCCGGGGGTTTACGGTCAGTGATTAGTACATCAATTCTGCCCAGCTCTACCAGCTGCGTAAAAGCAGTCTTATTAAACTTGGTATGGTCAGCGAGCAGCACGACCTTCTCGGCCTGGCGCAGCATATATTTCTTAAGCTCGCATTCCGGCTCGTTGGAATCCGTAATTCCCCGTTCCATATCCACTCCCTTGCAGCTAATCACAGCGGTATCGACATTATAGCGCTGAATCGTATCATGAGCGACCGGACCGACCAGTGACAGTGAGCGGTGGCGCAGGGAACCGCCGGTGGAGATGATGTTCATGCCGGAATTCGCGAACTCTTGCAAAATATTGATTGAATTGGTGATGACCGTCAGATTATTTTTGTTACCCAGCAGCTTAAGGAACTCAAAGGAGGTTGAACTGGGATCTACCATCAGCGTATCCCCGTCATTGATCAGATCAAGCGCTTTCAGCGCAATGTTGCGTTTAATATCCGTATTAATTGCGTTGCGGGTTACGAACGGAAGATCCTCATTGGTATGCCTGTTCAGCATCGCCCCGCCATAAGTCCGGCTGACAATACCGTCCTTCTCCAGCTTTTCCAGATCCCTGCGGATCGTTTCTTCCGTCACCTCGAACATGCGGCTCAGGTCGGAGACCAGCACCCGCTTGTCCTGATGGACAAGATCTATTATTTTATTGCGTCTTTCGGCAGCCAGCATCGTAATCACCTTTCCGGAGCTATATAAATTCTGTTCTATAAATTCTGTTATATAAATATAGACTTAATTATCTGTATTTTGCAATAAAATAACCGAAAACAACATTTATTCTATTGTAGTCCCTACATAACAAACAATAAACAAATAAAAACAACATAAAAAATATATTATTTGTTGACAACACAGATTTATGACGGTACGATAAAGATGTTCATTTTCTCTTTGAAAGCGCACGCTTCATAAGACTAGCGCCTGAGCACGGTCCGCTGCGATGACTCCAGAGACCAGCCTGAGGTGCCGCAGCCGGGATAAACCTTGCAGAGATGAAGATAACTTAAGAGATTCCTGTTACACAAAATTGCTGGGAGGCTGGTCATTCAATGAGTACTCATGTCTATTATGTTCCTTCGATCAACATTATGGGAAAAGGCTGTCTTAAGGAAATCGCCCCATACATTCAAGAACTGAACCTGCAGAAAGCACTGGTAGTTACCGACAAGTTCCTGATGCAGAGCGGGATCGCCGGCAAGCTGCTGGCCGTGCTGGATGAAGCGGGGATTGAGTATGTGGTATATGATGAAGTAAAGCCAAATCCGACTTGTAAAAATGTTCACGACGGCGTGGATTTTCTGAAATCGCATCATTGTGATTATCTGATCTCCATCGGCGGCGGTTCGCCGCAGGATACAGCCAAAGCTATCGGTATCGTTGCTACTAACGGCGGACATATTGCCGAATATGAGGGAGTACACAAGTCCAAGAATAAATCGCTGCCGATCGTTGCCGTCAATACCACTGCCGGAACCTCAAGCGAAGTTACGATTAACTATGTAATTACTGATGAAGAACGCAAGGTTAAGATGGTTATGGTCGATAAGAACAGCATCGCGACCATTTCCGTGAACGACCCCGAGCTGATGGTGGATAAGCCGGCTGCACTGACAGCGGCAACAGGTATGGATGCACTGACCCATGCCATTGAAGCCCTTGTTACACCAGGCGCTTATCCGGTTACAGATGCTACTGCACTTGCGGCTGTTGAGCTGATTTTTGCTAATCTGGCCCGTACGGTGAAGAACGGCCATGACATCGAAGCGCGGGAACAGATGGTGTACGCGATCTTCCTTGGCGGGCTGGCGTTCAACAATGCCGGACTCGGCTATGTGCATGCGATGGCCCACCAGCTTGGCGGGGTGTACGATCTGCCGCATGGCGTATGCAATGCGATGCTGCTGCCATTTGTTGAAGAAGAGAATGCCAAATATGTACCTGAGAAATTCCGGGCCATCGCTAAGGCCATCGGCCTTCAGGTGGACGGCAAAACCGATAAGGAATGTGCTGATTTCGTTATTGAATCGATCAAGGCCTTGTCGAAGGAAGTCGGCATTCCGGCTAAATTATCCGAGCTGGGTGTTGACGAGGTGGATCTCGATCTTCTCTCCGAGAACGCAATGAAGGATGCCTGCGCACCGGGTAATCCGTTCATTCCTACGAAGGAAGAAGTCATCGCCCTGTTCCGTAAAATTCTCTAAACAGCTTCATGACTATGAACGAAGGAGATTCCCTATGAACTATCATATCGCCGTCGATATCGGCGCCTCCAGCGGGCGGCTTGTGCTCGGAACACTAGCGGACGGAAGTCTCTCGCTGGAGGAAATCCACCGTTTCAGCAACGGCTTTACCGAACGTGACGGCTCCTGCTTCTGGGATATCGATTATTTGTTCGAGGAAATCCTGCTCGGCCTGCAAAAGGCAAAATCATCAGGCATCACCAAATGTACACTCGGTATCGATACCTGGGCCGTAGATTATGTGCTGCTGGATGCTGAGGGAAACCGGATGCAGGAGGTGTATGCGTACCGTGACCGCCGTACAGACGGTGTAATGGAGGAAGTGGCCAAGCTGATTTCTCCTGAAACGGTATATGCCAAAACCGGAATCCAGCAATTAACCTTTAATACGTTATACCAGCTGTATGCCCATAGCCGTGAGGAGCTGGCTGCAGCCGACCAGATTCTGCTTGTGCCGGATTATCTCTACTATAGATTATGCGGGCGTAAGATTAACGAGGTTACCAATGCTTCTACGACACAGCTGCTCAATCTGGCTGACCGTGAATTTGATGCGGACCTGCTGGCTCTGCTCCATCTGCAAAGAGAACAGTTCGCAGCGCTTACAGAACCGGGTGAGGTTCTAGGCACAATTAGCGATACACTTATGGAACAGTATGATCTGCCGGAATGTGAACTGATCTGTGCAGCAACACATGATACAGCCTCTGCGGTACTGGGTGTACCTGTGCAAAATGGACGTTCCTCCGCCTACATCAGCAGCGGCACCTGGTCACTGCTTGGTGTAGAGCTGGAACAGCCGGTCAATACTCCGGAGGCGAAGGAAGCCAATTACACCAATGAGTGGGGTGCTTTCGGAACATACCGTTTCCTGAAGAACATTATGGGACTGTGGCTAATCCAGGAAGTCCGCAGACTGGACGGGGAGCGGTACAGCTTCGGTGAACTGGCTGAGCTTGCCGGAGCAGCCGAAGGATTCTGCAGCCTGATTCCGTGCAATGATCCGCGGTTCCTGAATCCGGATAACATGATTGAAGAAATCCGCCAGGCATGTGCCGGGAGCGGCCAGCCTGTTCCGGAATCGCCGGGCGAGCTTGCCCGCTGTATCTTTGACAGTCTGGCGCTGTCTTACCGTAGTTATCTGGCGGAGCTGGAGCATCTGACCGGCAGACCGGTCGAGGTACTGCAAATCGTCGGGGGCGGCGCGAACAACGCCTTGTTGTGCCAGCTGACTGCTGACATTATCGGCAGGGAGGTGCTGGCCGGTCCGGTTGAATCGACAGCACTCGGCAATCTTGCGGTGCAGATGATTCAAACAGGTACAGTTGCAGATATCCAGGAGGCCAGAACGATTATTGGCAAGTCCTTTAAGATTAAGTCTTACCGGCCGCGCCCGCTGCCGCAGCTTAAGGAGCTGCTAGTCCGTTGGGAAGAGCTGCATGCAGCGGCCGCTGCAGGAGACAGCAAATAATTATCACTATGGAGCGGATGCTCACAAAACTTTTAGGAGGACTCATCATGGATCAGAGCATCATTAACAGCTATAACGAAGCGAAGAAGCTGTACGCCGCCCACGGAATCAATGTGGATGAGGTACTGGAGAAACTTGCCGGGATCAAAATTTCCCTTCACTGCTGGCAGGGCGATGATGTCCGCGGGTTTCTGTTCAAAGACAAGGAACTGAGCGGCGGTATCGCCGTAACCGGCAGTTACCCCGGACGCGCCGGCACGCCGGATGAGCTGCGCCAGGATTTAGAAAAGGCCTTGTCGCTGATCCCGGGCAAACACAAAGTGAACCTGCATGCAATCTATGCGGATACAGATGAGAAGGTGGATCTGGATGAACTGGAGCCGCGTCACTTTGCACCATGGGTGGACTGGGCCAAGGAACAGGGACTGGGGCTAGACTTTAACCCGACCTGCTTCTCCCATCCCAAAGCTGCTGACGGTTTTACCTTAAGCCATGCGGACGAAGAAATCCGCAGCTTCTGGATCAAGCACTGCAAAGCTTCCCGCAAAATCGCTGAGCACTTCGGCCGTGAGCTTGGGCAGCCTTGTGTGACGAACTTCTGGGTACCGGACGGTTATAAGGATACTCCTGTTGATCGCCTGGCTCCGCGAGCACGTCTTAAGGATTCGCTGGATGAAGTGTTCAGTGAAGACATTGACCCGCAGTACAATATCGATGCAGTGGAAAGTAAGCTGTTCGGCATCGGCTCTGAGAGCTATGTTGTCGGATCGCATGAATTTTATATGGGCTACGGGCTGACCCGCGGAAAAGCGATCTGTCTCGATGCCGGGCATTTCCATCCGACCGAAGTGATCTCTAACAAGCTCTCCTCAATCCTGATGTTCAGTGAACAATTGCTCCTGCATGTTAGCAGACCGGTCCGCTGGGACAGCGACCACGTCGTTACGATGGATGATGAGCTGCTGGAAATCGCCCGTGAGCTGGTCCGTGGAGACCTGCTGCCGCGCACAAATATCGGACTTGACTTCTTCGACGGCAGCATCAACCATATTGCAGCCTGGGTAATCGGCACACGTAACACCATCAAGGCGCTGCTGCGTGCCATGCTGGAGCCCATTGCTGAACTCAAAGCGGTTGAACTGGCTGGAGACTATACTTCACGCCTTGCACTTGTGGAGGAATTCAAATCGTATCCGTTTGGAGCGGTCTGGGATTACTACTGTGCTTCGCAGAACACGCCGGTACGCGAAGGCTGGCTGGCTGATGTGAAAGCTTATGAGCAGGAAGTACTTTCGGCACGGTAAGTTTTTTGAGAGGTAGTTCCCATTAGATTGGCATCCAAAGGAGAGAAAACATATGAGCACATCTGTAATTGAAACTAAAGGTTACATCGCCGGCACCGAAGCTCCGTTTATCCAGGAAATGTCCGAAATCACCCATCACATGTGGTCCCTGGGCTGGGATGAGCTGAACGGGGGCAATATCAGCTATCTGCTGGACGAAGAGGAAGTTGCCAAGTATATCAATATCCGCGAGTCATTGCGTACGATTCAGCTTACCTTCCCGGTTACTGAGCTGGCCGGTAAATATTTTATCGTTACTGGCTCCGGTAAATATTTCCGCAATGTTATCAAAGACCCGGAAGCGAACCTCGGGGTGCTGCGTGTATCGGAGAGCGGTGAGAGTGTTGAGGTTCTATGGGGTCTGCGCAACGGTGCTGTACCGACAAGTGAGCTGGCTTCCCATTTCATGAGCCACATCGAACGTTTGAAGGTTGATCCGACGCACCGCATTGTGCTGCATACCCATGCAACCAATGTAATCGCCATGACGTTTACCCATGATCTGAATGAATTGAAATTTACCAAAACCCTCTGGGAAATGTGTACGGAATGCCTGGTTGTATTCCCTGACGGGATTGGCGTCATTCCTTGGATTGTTCCGGGAAGCAGTGAAATCGGCCGTGCCACTGCCGACAAGATGAAGGACTACCGCGTTGTTGTCTGGCCGCAGCACGGAATCTTCGTTACCGGTGCAACTATGGATGCTACCTTTGGCCTTGTAGAGACGATTGAAAAAGCGGCGATCGTCTACAATTTAATTGGCGGCAGAGAGAACAAACAGAAAATTACCGACCGTCAGCTGGCTGATCTGGCTGCTGCGTTCCGTGTAACTCCAAAAGCGGGCATCCTGGAATTGTAGAATTTTTCTTCAATATATAGCTTAAGAATAAGAACCGGACATCGGCAGGTCAACTGCGTTGTCCGGTTTTTTTAGTTATGAAAGTGCGTGGTAACTAGAGCTATCTCCAATTTGCTTTTGTTCCTGATAAGCGTCATAATATGCTTACTTAAAGTAATTATATTATTTAATGGAGGTAGGATATGAATACAGATTTATTGTTTACTCCCTTTCAGGCAGGCTCGCTATCGCTCAACAATAGAATTGTAATGGCCCCGATGACCCGCGTCTTTTCGCCGGATGGTGTACCGGGCAGTGATGTAGCCGCTTATTACCGCAGACGTGCGGAGGGCGGGGTAGGGCTGATCATTACCGAAGGCACGGCTATCAACCATCCCTCGGCAGTCAGTCATCAGAACATCCCGAATTTTCATGGAGAAGCTGCTCTTGCAGGCTGGGCGAATGTGGTGGCCGAAGTTCATGCAGCCGGCGGCAAAATCATTCCGCAGCTCTGGCATGTCGGCATGGCACGCACCATTGGGGAGCTCCCGAACGCTGAGGCGTTGCCAATTGGCCCATCCGGACTGAACCTGGCCGGTGAGCAGGTGAGCGAGCCGATGACACAGCAGGAAATCGACGGGATTGTTGCTGCATTTGCCCAGGCTGCTGCGGATGCCAAAAGGATTGGCTTCGACGGAATTGAGCTGCATGGTGCCCATGGTTATCTAATCGACCAGTTCTTCTGGGAGAAAACCAATAAGCGCACCGATGAATACGGCGGTGATCTGGAAGCCCGGACGACCTTTGCCGTCGAGGTCATTGACGCCTGCCGCCGTGCGGTCGGCCCCGATTTCCCAATCGTGCTGCGCTTCTCGCAGTGGAAGAGCGGAGATTATTCTGCCAAGCTGGCCCGGACACCGGAAGAGCTGGCCCGGTTCCTTACACCGCTTAGCAACGCCGGTGTTGATATTTTCCACTGCTCCACCCGCCGTTTCTGGCTGCCGGAATTTGAAGGCTCAGAGCTGAATCTGGCCGGCTGGACCAAGAAAATTACCGGCAAGCCTACGATTACCGTAGGGTCTGTAGGATTGAACAGTGAATTTACGGGCGGCGTGACAGAACAGAATGAGGAAGACAACATTGACCGTCTGCTGGAAAGACTGGAAAAGGCTGAATTTGATCTGGTTGCTGTAGGCCGGGCGCTGATCAGCGATCCTGCATGGCCGGCCAAAGTACAGAGCGGACGGACGGATGAGATTATTCCGTTTACTTCAGAGGCGACCCGGACGTTGAGCTAAGTTCAATTTCAGCTAAAGATTATAACTATACTATCTACTTAGTGGGCTTCCACCAGGTGGTGAGTTTTGGCAAGCAGAATCCAAAACACACATGCGGGGGAAGCCTCTTTGTGTCATCTTAATAATTTTGATGAAAAGGATGATAAGGGATGAGCAAGCGTATAGTGATTACCGGTTTCGGAGTGAAGGTTCCGAATGGCGAGAATAACAAAGAATTGCTTCAGCATCTGATCAGCGGCGAGTATAAGTTTTCTATTAGGAACGAGATTACCCCAAATCGGGAGGATTTACTGATCGGTGAGGTTGTACAGGGACTAGGAGAACTGGAGGACAAGCACTACAGGGCATTACCCAGGATCGCCAAATTGGCCATCTGTACAATCTCGGAAGCCCTTGAGATGGCACATCTGGACTTGGGGGATAGCGGGACTTCAACTGGTATATTTATGGGAACAACAATGGGAGGAACCACTCCACTGGAAGAAATGGTTCGGATTTCATCGGCAGATAAATTCAGAGAAATGCCGGTCTATTGCTGCGGACTGGTGCATTATCATAGTCTCGCGGCTTCAGTCTCCAGCTTTTTTCATTTGAAGGGGATAACCAAAACGGTGACCACGGGCTGCACCGCCGGTGTGGAGGCTGTGGAGGATGCAATGATGTACTTGCAGAACGGCAAGATCAATAGCGCCATAGTCGGTGCGGCGGACAGCAGCAATAACAAAGTAACCGTATTCGGATTCGGCAAGATCAGAGCACTGCCGTTTAACCAGCAGGCAGAATATGCAGGCTCCCCCTTCAGCAAAAGAAGCAAAGGCTTCTTATTATCGGAAGGAGCGGCAAGCCTGATTTTGGAGACGGAAGAACATGCCTTGGCCCGTAAGGCAGCTATTTACGGATATATAGATGCAGTAGTAACCAACAATGACGCTGAATCCATCAATGGGCATGACAGGACAGGCAGCAGCATGAAGCAAGCTGTGAGCAGTGTGCTGGGGCAAAGAAGCCCGGACTATTATAACAGCCAGGCGATGGGGTATGACGCCAACGACAGCATCGAAGACGTTGTCTCCCGGGATCTCTTTGGACACGGTGTTCCCTTAACCTCAGTCAAAGGACTGATCGGCCATCCATTCAGCGCAAGCGGACTGGCGCAGATCATTGCTTCGCTGCTCGGATTTCAGCATCAGTTTGTTCCCCGTACCATCCGGACCGATCAATGGGGGTTTGAGCATCTGCCGCTGATTACGGAGACTCTGCTGAAGCCCTCCGCAGAAGTGCTGATCACTTCTCATGGTTACGGGGGTAATAATGCCGCTGTGTATTTGACCAAGAGTTAAGGGCGTTAGCAACGCTTTACATCGGGGTCTGCCCTTTTTCAGGCTGCAGCTTCTCCACTTTCGAGCGCCATTTTCTGGCTTCATGCTTCTGATTGTTCTGCTCACAGAGATGGGCGATCCGCTCGTAGGCATCATATTCTTCCGGATTGAATAATAATACATATTTTAGGCAGGCGATGGCGCCGGTGTAATTGCCCTGGCCCGCCAACCTGTCTGCTTGATAATACACCAGTGTAGTCAGCTGGATTTCCAGGCGCATTCTAAAATTCAAGTTCCATTCCTGGTTCAGGTTGCGGAACATATCTTCATGGATATGCTGGAAAATTTCCTGAATCCACTTGTCCTTCTGTTCCGGGTTTGTTTCCTCAAGCGCTTGTTTAGTCCGGTCCAGCAGAGTCAGCAAATCACAATATACATTTACCGGAGCCTGCAGCGAGATTTGCTGGTTGCTGCTGTAGATGAGCTTTGTCTCGTCATTATTCAGCAGCTGCTTCAGATGATTCAGGCAGACCCGCAGCTGATTCCGGGCTTTGACCGTCTCCATATCCTTCCACAGGTCCTCACACAGCTGGTCCCTCGTTACGGTAGGATTCAGCAGCAGATAGATGAGCAGCTCCTTGGCGCTTCTTCTTCCCCAGCCGCTGAGGATCTCTGAATCATCCACAAACACTTGAAATGGCTTCAGCAGGACCACCTTTAAGCGGGAGGCAATGACCTGCTGTTCCTGGTCAGTGTCTACCATTCCCAAGAAATCCGCATGCAAATCCATTAATAAAGGGTCCAGGGGTGCCCGGTGGCTCCATTCACTGGCGAAGAACATTTTGATCTGCTTGTAGGTTTCCTCAGGCTGGTCATAAAACACCATATTAGACGAATTATAGATCGTCATAAAACGGCAATTGGGATTGGCTGAAGCAATCAGGCTGGACAGGTATGGCGGATACATGGGGTCACGCTCTCCGGTCAACAGCAGGGTAGGGCCTGTGTGCTGTTTGAACATTTCCATAATTTCACTGTGCGCTCCGGCAAAGAAATCCAGCAGTTCAACATAGACATCAAAGGTTACTCTGGAGAAGGCTTCATACAGCTTGTCAATCTCCGGGCTGCCCTGCCGGAAAAGGGTTACGTTCGGAATAACGTGGTCGGCTAAGGTACGCATGGACTGATGCTTCATTAGATCTTTTCGGTAATCCGCATATTTATAGGCAGTATTGGTTGAATTAAAGAGCGGCAGGGATAACAACACATTGCTGCGTACCTTCCCGGGATAAGCTTTACTGAAATAAAGCCCGATAATGCACCCCGCTCCATGGGAGAGAATATGGAACTGGTCAATCTCCTGATGCTGCACAAGCGCATGAAGATGTTCGGTATAGAGTGAGGCCAGCTTAGCTGGATCAATTTCTCCCGTCCCGCTTAACCCGTGTCCTCTGAAGTCATATCTGAGAATATGATAATCTTCCTTCAAATAAGGGATTATCCGGTCCCAGCATCTGAGGTCAAACCCCATCCCGTGAATAAGCACAAGTGTCTCGGTTTCGGGGCTTGGCTGCATGGCTTGAGCATATTCGTAATTAAGTGTTAAACCATTTTCCAAAATATACTCCATCTTTGTACTCCTCTGCACGGCTGCATAGTCTATCTATGGTTATTATAGCGAAAAAAAGTTGTTATTTTATCATAATATGCTGAATATTGTAGAAAAGTGTAACGTAAATGTAACGCTGTACTGTTAAACTTGGGCTAAGGTACTTTATGGGGGGTTGATTTCAGGAAATGAGGATGTATTTTATCTGTGTCAAAAATTCCAAACTGGATCTAGTCTATATGCGTATGTACTTCCGCCGCTGATAGATAAACCTGATTAATTCTAATGATAGCCTCCTTACGGATTCCGGTAGGGAGGTTTATTTGTATGCGGGTTCATTCCCGGCGGGAAGTGGGGGCTCATCTAGACGGCAGATGGATTAGGCTCCATTATTTATGCTATAATTTTTAATTAGCAAGATTATTTTGTTGTGATTTTATTGATCATGCTTCATTCATAAAGGACGTGAACATATGACAATGGGGAATAACCTACCTGCCTTAAAATCCGGCAAGAGCGGTTCGAAGGATTACTCAAAATATTTTGATTTTTCTGATGCCAAAGTCATCAGTGAAGAAGAAGGCAAGACCACTTATAGAATCAAAGGCCGGACGGTGCAGATCAATTCCAATCCCGACTATAAAGAAGGCAAGCGCAGAGGGAAGCAGGAGATTGAAGTCATCCATTTTGATGATGCGGAAACGACACAGATTATGGAGCAGTTCCGTGAACTGAACAGCCATAAACAGCATTATTACTCTATTGCCACTTACGGCTGCCAGATGAATGAGCATGACACCGAGACGATGAAGGGTATGCTGGAGCAAATGGGCTATCTGCCGGTGGAAGACCGGAATGATGCGGATATTATTCTGCTGAATACCTGTGCCATCCGCGAGAATGCAGAAGACAAAGTATTCGGTGAGCTGGGCCATCTCAAAACGCTGAAGCTGGAGAAGCCGGGCCTGCTGCTGGGTGTCTGCGGATGTATGTCGCAGGAGGAAGGTGTGGTTAACCGGATCATGGCCAAACACGGCTTCGTGGATATGATCTTCGGTACGCATAATATTCACCGGCTGCCGCAGATTATCAAGGAATCCCTGTTCAGCAAGGAGCTTGTGGTAGAGGTCTGGTCCAAGGAAGGCGACATCATTGAGAATCTTCCGAAAAAGCGGGAGGGCATGCGCGCCTGGGTTAATATTATGTACGGCTGCGATAAGTTCTGTACGTATTGCATCGTGCCGTTTACCCGAGGCAAGGAGCGCAGCCGCCGGCCGGAGGATGTAATTGCCGAAGTGCGGGAGCTGGCCCGTCTGGGCTTCAAGGAAGTAACCCTGCTAGGGCAAAATGTGAACGCATACGGCAAGGATTTTATAGACATAGACTATACATTCGGGGATCTGATGGATGACATGCGGCTGATTAATATTCCGCGTATCCGCTTCATGACCTCCCATCCCCGTGATTTTGACGATAGATTGATTGAAGTGCTAGGCAAAGGTGGCAATCTGACAGAGCATATTCATCTGCCGGTGCAGTCGGGAAGTACGGCGGTACTTAAGAAGATGAGCCGTAAATATACCAGGGAAGCTTATCTGGAGCTGGTCCGCAAGATCAAAGCAAGTGTGCCGAGTGCGGTGCTGACGACCGATATTATCGTAGGCTTCCCGGGTGAAACCGAGGAACAATTTGAAGAGACCCTGTCGCTAGTCCGCGAAGTAGGTTATGATATGGCGTATACCTTCATTTATTCTCCCCGTGAGGGAACACCGGCAGCCGCGATGGAGGATAATGTTCCGCAGGAGGTTAAGAACGGGCGCCTGAAGCGCCTGAATGACCTGATTAAAGAACTGAGCCGTGTCAGTAACGACCGGATGCTGGGTGAGCTGGTAGAGGTGCTGGTAGAAGGTGAGAGCAAGAATAACTCAAGCGTGCTCTCCGGGCGCTCCAGAGCTAACAAGCTGGTTCATTTTGAAGGTCCGCGGGAGCTGATCGGCAGCTTTGTACAGGTTAGAATTACAGATACCAAAACTTGGTACATTAAAGGGGACTATGTGGCGGAAGCCGCAGCGGTTCTCTAAATTATAGTGAAATGAGGCGATGTTAATGAGCCAGGAAAACCCGAGTGTCAATAAATATGGCATGCAAAGCTTCAACACCCGTGATCTGATTGTGCGTGAGGATATTATGGGCAAAGCGAAGGAACTCGCTTCACTGATTTCGACAAGTGAAGAAGTGCGGCATTTCCAGCAGGCCGAGCTCAAAATCCAGAATCACGAACGGGTCCAGGGGCTGATTGCCACAATCAAGAAGAAGCAGAAGGAGATTGTCGCCTTTGAGAGCTTCGGCAATAAGGATATGGTAGCGAAGATTGAGCAGGAAATCGAAGTCCTGCAGGATGAAATCGACGGGATTCCGGTCGTGAATGAGTTCCAGCAGAGCCAGAGCGATATTAATTACCTGCTGCAGCTGGTTATTTCCGTAATCCGGGACACCGTGTCAGAGAAAATCAATGTGGAAGCCGGAACAGAAGCGCCGCCGTCCACATGCGGAGATTAAACCATTTTCGGAGGGGCGGATGCAGATCCGTCCCTTTATTCAAATATAAATGCGGCAGATTTGTTGATTTTAGAAGTTCAGGTTTGGTACATTAAAAGATACGAACAGCAAACAAAAGCTGCGGCAAAGGATGATCTAAAGTGAGCGAGAACGTGGAACAAACCTATAACGCCAAAAAGTACCGCACCCCGGACGGAGTTCCGGCCGACATTGTGATGTTCACTTTGACCAAGCGGGAACGGAAGACAGTCACCAAAACACTTCCCCTGCGCGAACTAAAGGTAATGCTGATCCGGCGGAAGAAATGGCCATGTGCCGGGATGTGGGCCTTACCGGGCGGTTTCTGCCAGGAGGATGAATCTATATATGATGCGGCAACACGTGAACTGAAAGAAGAAACTGGTGTCGACGGCGGGCACTTGGAATACCTTGGCGTGTATAGTACGCCTGGCCGTGATCCGCGCGGGTGGATTATCAGCCATGCTTTTTTTGCGCTGGTGGAGGAATGGATGCTGGAGCAGAGACAAGCCTCTGATGACGCGGGCGAGGTCGGACTGTTTACGCTTCAGGAAGCCCTGGAGGAGCTGGAGCTGGCTTTTGACCATCATGACATCATCACTGATGCCTACCTGCGGATTCAGCAGCAGATGCTGCAGACCACGATTGCCCGGCAGTTTCTGCCCCGGCACTTCACATTAAGCGAGCTGTACCAGGTAATTCAAACGGTAGTGCCGGAATTCAAAGAGCCGAACTTCATCCGCAAAATTACTTCAACACGCAGCCGTCAGGGTATATTAAAGGAAGTACGGGACGAAGCCGGCAATCCGGTCAGCTCCAACCAGTACTCCCAGCGACCTGCACAGCTCTATATGTTCACAGACCATGAGCCGTTATTGTCTATCTATACGTAGGAAGATGTCTGGTAACCGGATAACCCTTTAACCCAGCCTTAAGGAGGCCAGTATAATGAAGGCATTGATCGTGATAGATTTCACCAATGATTTTATTGACGGCAGTCTGCCTGTCGGGCAGCCGGGGATTGATATTGCGCCAAGAGTAAGCGAACTGACCAGGAAGTTTGCCGAGAACGGCGATTACGTGGTAATGGCTGTAGATTTGCATGAAGCGGATGATCCGTATCATCCGGAGAGCAAGCTGTTTCCGCCGCATAATCTGCGGGACAGCCGCGGCAGGGAATTGTACGGCACTTTGAAGGATGTATATGAGGCCAGCCGGTCTTCGATCTATTGGATGGACAAAACGCGCTACAGCGCCTTTAGCGGGACGGATCTGGAGCTGAAGCTGCGCGAACGCGGAATTACGGAGCTGCATCTGATCGGCGTCTGCACCGATATCTGTGTGCTGCATACTGCAGTTGATGCATACAACAAAGGGTTTGATCTCATCATACACGAAGACGCTGTGGCCAGTTTTAACCCGGACGGACATCTTTGGGCAATAGGGCATTTCCAGGGGAGTCTTGGAGCGAAGGTCGTTACCGCATACTAGAGAGAATTTAGGAGATGAGGATTTGAGGAGAGAGCTTGCTCTACATACCGATAAATATCAGATCAATATGATGTATGCCCACTGGGTGAACGGAACCCATAAACGCAAAGCGGTGTTTGAAGCCTACTTCCGCAAGCTGCCTTTCGGGAACGGGTTTGCCGTATTTGCGGGTCTGGAGCGCATTGCCCAGTACATCAGTGACCTGCGCTTTACCGAAGATGATGTCCGCTATTTGTCCGAGCAGGAAGAGAATTATGCACCTGCCTTTCTGGAGGAGCTGCTGCAGTTTCATTTTCAGGGGACGATCCATTCCATGAAGGAAGGAGCACTCGTCTTTCCGGATGAGCCGCTAGTACGGGTTGAAGGCACAATTATGGAGGCCCAGCTTGTCGAAACGGCGATTCTGAACTTCATGAACTATCAGACGCTGATTGCTACCAAGGCTTCACGGATCAAGCAGGTGGCCCCCGGGGATATCCTGCTGGAATTCGGAACCCGCAGAGCGCAGGAGGCGGATGCGGCGGTATGGGGCGCACGTGCGGCTTATATCGGCGGCTTCCATGCCACTTCTAATATGCTGGCCGGAAGAATGTTCGGCATCCCGACTAAAGGTACACATGCACACTCCTGGGTACAGAGCTTCGCAAGTGAACAGGAAGCCTTCGATGCCTATGCTAAGGTAATGCCGGACGGCGTTACCCTGCTGGTGGACACCTTCGATACACTGCGCAGCGGTGTGCCGCATGCCATCAACACTGCCAAGAAGCTGGAAGCACAGGGTAAGCGGATGAACGGTATCCGCCTCGACAGCGGAGACTTGGCCTATCTGTCTATCCAGGCTCGCAAGATGCTGGATGAGGCCGGCCTGGACTATGTTAAGATTGTCGCCTCCAATGATCTGGATGAGAATACAATTATGGACCTCAAGCTGCAGGGTGCAGCCATCGATACATGGGGGGTGGGAACACAGCTTATCACCGCTTCCGACCAGCCTTCGCTTGGCGGCGTGCACAAGCTGGTTGAGATTGAGTCCCCTACAGGTGAAATGATCCCGACGATCAAAATCTCCTCCAACCCTGAGAAGGTCTCGACCCCCGGCAAAAAAGAAGTGTTCCGCATTGTTGGAACCAACGGAAAGGCGATGGCGGATTATATCAGCTTCCCGGAAGAGGCGGCTCCGCGCAACGGTGCCCGGATTAAGCTGTTCAATCCGCTGCATCCGTATCTGCGTAAGAATGTCGACAAGTATCAGGCACTGCCGATGCTGGAGCCGATATTTGTGAACGGGTTCCAGGTGTACAAACTGCCTGCACTGGATGAAATCCGCAGCTATCATCAGGAACAGCTCGATTTGTTCTGGCCGGAGTACCTGCGCAAGCTGAATCCTGAGGTGTATCGTGTGAATCTCAGTGAAAAGGTATGGACGCGCAAGCAGGAACTGATCACAGAGCATATGCAGCAGGATATAGAGTAGAAGATTTGGTGTTCAGAGGCCAAGTAAGAGGCTGTCCTTCAGCAATTAAGACATGCGGTGAAGGGCAGCTTCTTTATGCAATACTTTGGATGTTTTATATATTGACAGGAATAAAATGCAAGACTATATTTAGCAGACCAAGTGGAATGAATGGAAAGCTGCTTACCTGAAACCAGCAGGTAACGGGAAATACTATGTTAAATATAACTCAGATGGGGAAACCGTGTCCGAAGCCCATGGTTATGGCCTGCTTTTTACAGTACTGATGGCCGGGTATGACACCAATGCACAGACGTATTTTAACGGTCTATATAATTATTACACTGCCCATCCCAGCTCCATCAATCCCTATCTGATGTCCTGGAAGCAGAACAGCAGCTTTCAGAATATCGAGGGGGAGGATTCCGCCACAGACGGGGACATGGATATTGCTTTTGCGCTTCTGCTTGCGCACCGGCAATGGGGCAGTGCAGGCGCGGTCAATTATCTGCAGGCTGAGAACAATATCATTGGAGCTATCATGGACAATGAGATCAATCAGACGCAGTGGACGATCCGTCAGGGCGACTAGGCCAACAGCGGCTCCTACAACACGGCAACACGGCCCTCGGACTTCATGCTGGAATACCTGAAGGCATTCAAGACGGCAACCGGTGATGTGCGCTGGACCAGTGTAGCCGATAAGACGAGAACAGCATTAAGCTGTTTTCAATGATCGTGATGTCCGGCAACTGGTGGACATATTAGAAGCAGAAAGACTCACTTCATCAGCCCATCTCCGGATGGGCTTTTTATTTTTCACGTAAGAATCAGCCGGAGCAGTGGACCGTTACTGTGATATTCATCATGATTAATGTGATAAATTTAACATCTTAATTTTTAATTTTATTGCTAAATTAAGGTTGGTCTTGTATTCAAGAAACCCTTGGGAATTGACGTATTACACACAATTTTCACATTTTGCTATTTCTATGGCAGATTACTTACTCTCTAAGTAACGTCACACTGTCGCGTATAAAGAAACCAATCGAAATCCATAAATAATTGTGATTCCCCAGGCGTGGAAAATGCAAGATTTATCACATTCGCAACAGTTATTATCACGTTACAATCAATAAAAAAGTCAAAAGGATGTTATTATTCTTGACACTCAGAAAGGGGTTATGTCGGTGGTACAATTACCAAAAGTTAATGATCTCGGATTTTTTGAGATCCGGCTGGAGTCCATTGGAGGACTCGGCGCTAACCTGGCAGGCAAGATGCTCGCGGAAGCGGGAGTCGTCGGAGCCGGATTGAACGGCGTCAGCTTCTCATCTTACGGATCGGAGAAAAAAGGCTCTCCTGTAAAGGCCCACATCCGGTTCTGTGATTTGAATACGCATATCCGTGATACTTCGCCGGTAGAACGTCCCCATGTGATCGGTGTATTCCACGAAGCGCTTGCTAAGACCGTCAATGTGACCAGCGGAATCAATGAAGACAGTACTGTTCTTGTGAACTCGGCCAAGACGCCGGAAGAACTCAAAGAGCTGCTGAAAATGAAGGCTGGTACAATTGCCGTGATCGACGCGACAAGCATTGCACTGAAAGAGAAGAACCGTGTAAACATGGCGATGCTGGGCGCGCTGTTCCGGCTCTGCCCGTTCCTCGATACCGAAACAATGAAAGGTGTTATCGAGAAGTCGCTCGGCAAAAAATATCCGCAGGCCGTGCAATCAGCGATTACGACCTTCGACCGCGGCTATAATGAAGTGAAGTTTATGCACTTCGAGCTTGTGCCAGGAGACAGCATGCCTGAATATGTACGTTCCGACATTTCGGCGCTTGGTTATGAAACCCAGCCGATGGGCGGTACGATTATCAATCCGGGCAGCAGCTTCCTGAAGAACCTGAGCATTTCCCGTTCCGGCATGATTCCGGCTTATGAGAACGAGTCCTGCATCAACTGTGCACAGTGTGATACCGTCTGTCCGGACCAGTGTTTTGTCTGGGAAGAACGGATTGACCGTAAGGGACGTTCACAAATGTTCCTGCTGGGTATCGATTATCAATATTGCAAAGGCTGCCTGAAATGCGTTGGCGCCTGCCCGACCTCGGCACTGTCCAGTATCCGTGAGAAGGAAGGCTATGCTGACAGCCACACTGTGCATCACACATTTGATCTGGTCACGCAATTATAATCTGGTAAGAAAGGCGGAATGAACAATGGCTATTGATTATGAAAAAGAAGTAGGCTCTGCCAAAGTAGAGCAGAAATTCCTATATGAATCAGGTAATGAGATGGCAGCCTACGCTGCGCATCAGATTAACTATCATGTCATGGGGTATTTCCCGATCTCGCCATCGACGGAGGTTGCCCAGTTCCTCGATACGATGAAAGCCAGCGGACAGCATGATATTATGCTCGTGCCATCCGACGGTGAGCACAGCTCAGCAGGGATTTGTTATGGCGCCTCTACTGCAGGCGGACGCGTATTTAACGCAACGAGCGCGCAAGGATACATGTTCATGCTTGAACAGCTGCCTGTACAAGCCGGTACACGTATGCCTATGGTCATGAACCTGATCTGCCGCTCGATTTCGGGACCGCTGAACATTCACGGTGACCACTCCGACTTGTATTTTGCACTCAATACCGGCTGGCCGATTCTGATGTGTCGTGATCCTCAGTCGGTCTACGACATGAATCTGATGGCACTGAAGCTGGCAGAACATGCGAAAGTCCGTCTTCCGGTTATGGTAGCTTCCGACGGCTACTTTACATCCCACCAGAAGCGCCGTGTGCAGGCTTTTGCCCACCGCGAGGATGTTCACAAGTTCGTAGGCGAACAGCCGCCGGTAGGCTTCACAGATACGCTTGACCGTAATAACCCGGTTACCGTCGGTCCTTATATGAATGAACCGGATTATATCAACAACCGTTATCAGCAGTCGGTGGCAATGTACAATGCCGGAGAAGTATTCGAAGAAATCGCCCAGGAATTCGCTGAGCTGACCGGACGCCATTATCCTATGATTGAGCAGTACCGGATGGAGGATGCCGATGTGGCCGTCTTCCTGATGAACTCTGCGTCCGAGATCATTAAGGATGTTGTGGATCAGCTTCGTCTGCAGGGGATCAAAGCCGGGGCTATCTCACCGAATATGATCCGCCCGTTCCCGCAGAAGCAGATTGCTGAAGCATTGAAGAATGTTAAAGCCATCACTGTAGGTGACCGCGCGGATTCTGTCGGCGGACACGGCGGCAACATGGTGAATGAGATTAAGGCTGCACTGTTCACTTACGGCAATACAACCACTAAGGTGATCAGCCGGATTTACGGGCTGGGCGGCAAGGATTTCTACGCTGAGGACGGTCATCACTTCTTCCAGCTGGCTATGGATGCTGCCGTAGCTGACCGTGTTGAAGTGCCGTTTGATTATTACGGACACAATCCTGGCGAACCTGACAAAGCACCGCAGCGCCTGCTGAAGCCGATGAATTTCGACTTGCTGAAGACAGGGCTGATTACGGTCACTAAGAATGAAGAAACTGGCAAGCTGGCCGTGAAGGTTCCTCCGGTCCGCAGCTTGATGAAGAAACCGAGACGGCTGTCTCCGGGCCACGGCGCTTGTCCGGGCTGCGGGATTTTCTCTGGTCTTGAATTATTCTTCAAGGGAATTGAAGGAGATATCGTTGCGCTCTACCATACAGGCTGCGCAATGGTAACCACTACCGGTTATCCTTATTCATCGCATAAATCGACGTTTATCCATAACCTCTTCCAGAATGGTGCAGCTACGCTGTCCGGTGTGGTCGAAATGTTCTGGGAACGCAAACGCCGGGGTGAGCTGGATGGACTGGGCCTGAAAGATGACTTTACCTTCGTTATGGTAACTGGTGACGGCGGTATGGACATCGGGATGGGGCCGGCTATCGGCGCAGCACTGCGCGGCCACAAAATGATTATCGTAGAGTACGATAATGAAGGTTATATGAACACAGGTGCACAGCAGTCGTATTCGACACCACTAGGTCATCGTACTTCTACTTCAAGCATCGGCAAGACCCAACAGGGTAAGTTGACCCAGCATAAGGATACTGCGCAGATCATGGCGGCTACCAATATTCCTTATGTGTTCACCGGCTGCGAAGCTTATCCGCAGGATCTGCTGAAGAAGGCTGCAAAAGCCCAGTGGTATGCGCAGAATGAAGGCCTGGTCTACGGCAAAATTCTGATCGCCTGCCCGCTGAACTGGATGTCCGAGGACAAGGATGGCACGGATATTGTATCCTTGGCTGTTGAATCCTGTTTCTTCCCGCTGTATGAGGTGGAGCACGGCACAACGAACATTACGTATAATCCGGAAGACAAGGACAAACGTGTTGAAGTCTCCGCCTGGCTGAAGACAATGGGCAAAACACGCCATCTGCTGAAGCCGGAGAACGAACCGGCACTGCGTAGCTTCGAGAGTGAAGTTCAGCGCCGCTGGAGCCGCCTCAAAGCGAAACACGAGCATCCGGATTTGTAAGCTGCAAGCCATTTGGAGATCGCAATTCTATATGCAGAACTCAGCCCGGCAGATATCTGCCGGGCTTTTAAATTTATGATTTTGCTCAAATACACGAAAAATACTCGGAAGCATTGAAAACTGCCTATTTATTAAAAAACTTTTATAAAGTATTATATAAAGCGGGGTGAACAGGATGAAAAATATTGGCGGCAATGCGCTGGTCATTAGAGAAGTGAATATTAATCTTGTACGCAAAGCATTAAAAGAACAGGGGCAGGCGACAAAGCGGCAAATTGCTGAGAATACTGGCCTTAGTATTGTTACTGTGGGCACAGTCCTGCAATATTTGCTGGAGCAGCAGGAAGTAAGGGAGGGGGACTTGATTTCCTCCAGCGGAGGCAGGCCGGCTCAGCAATACATATATAACGACGAACATTCACTGTCCCTGATTCTATTTCCTTATGAAGAGGATAGCGGGATTCATATCCGCAGAACCGTCGTGACCCTGTCGGGCCGGCGCCTGCATGATGTAACTATACCGGTAACCCGGATTGATCTCAGCAGCTTTGAAACGCTGATTGATGAGGCTATGCTGCAGTACCCCGCCATACAGGCGATTGGCTTCGGTCTGCCGGGAGCGGAGATCGACGGGAAAATGCTGGTCTCAGACTATATCGATCTGCGCAACATTTCTGTAACAGAGCATTTCAGGAACCGTTACGGTAAGCCGGTTGTTCTGGAGAACGATGTTAATGCGGCAGTCATCGGGTACTGCAACAGATTGCAGGAAACCAGGGAATCTTCGGTAGTGTATATGTATTTTCCGGACCGTTTTGGACCCGGGGCAGGAATATACATCAATGGCAGACTGCATAAAGGAAAGCGGGGCTTCGCCGGTGAGGTAGCTAATATTCCGCTGGGTATTCCGTGGGGGGATCCCTCGCTGATTACCTCGTTCGAGCGGATTACCGAAGCAATTGCCAAACTGACAGCTGCGGTCAACAGTGTGCTGAATCCTGATCTTGTGGTGCTATACGGAAGCTTTTTAACGGATCATCATCTGCGCTCGGTAGTTGATCAGTGCAGCTTATTTTTACCGGGCAGTACCGTTCCGGACATCCGGCTAACCGAAGATTTTACAGCAGACTATTTACAGGGCATGATCGTGCAGACACTGCGGACATTGGAACCGGGCCTGCAATTAACCAAATCTGAAACGTAGGTGGGAAAACAAAATGGCAACATTCTTTCTAATCATCATTTATTTGGCTTTTATCAGCTTAGGACTGCCGGATTCGATGCTTGGCGCAGCCTGGCCGATTATGCGGCTGGATTACGGCGCACCTGTAGAAACTGCGGGGCTGCTGTCGATGGTGGTGGTTGGGGGAACGATTATTTCCAGTTTGGCCAGCAGCGCTGTGCTGCAGCGACTGGGCACGGGCAAGGTTACTTTTATCAGTGTCGCTGTAACAGCCCTTGCATTATTGGGATTCTCGTATTCCTCTTCAGTGATCTGGCTGGCTGTGCTGGCCTTGCCGCTGGGACTTGGCGCTGGTTCCATTGATACCGGTCTGAACAACTATGTGGCGACTCATTATAAAGCGCATCATATGAGCTGGCTGCACTGCTTCTGGGGAATCGGTGCCATGCTCGGTCCAATCCTTATGTCGGGCTATATCTCGAACGGAGACTCCTGGAGAAAAGGCTTTTTAACCGTCAGCCTGATTCAGTTTGTATTAGTGATCCTGCTGTTTGTGACCCTGCCTCTATGGAAAAGAACAGAGAATATCGGCCAGGAAGCGGCACAGTCTGGAGAGGCTGCCGAATCTGCTAGTACGGACCGTAATGTTTTGAAGATCAAAGGTGTAAAACTGGCGATGATCACCTTCCTGTTTTACTGCGGTGTGGAGGCTACACTTGGACTATGGGGCAGCAGCTTTCTGGTCAACGTCAAGGAGCTGTCTCCTGCAACTGCTGCCGGCTGGGTCTCACTTTATTACGGGGGCATCACTGCCGGGCGGCTGATTACCGGATTCATAACTTTTAAGTACAGTAACCATGTTTTGATCCGCGCAGGCCTGGTGATTTCACTGTTAGGTGCAGTGGTGCTGGCGTTGCCGCTTCCAGCGGTATTTTCGCTATTTGGCTTTATTCTGGTTGGTCTGGGGTCGGCACCGATTTTCCCTTGTATGCTGCATGAGACTCCAACCCGGTTCGGCAAAGAGAATTCCCAGAAAATCATGGGTTATCAGATGGCGCTGGCTTATACCGGCGGGGCCTTCCTGCCGCCACTGCTGGGGTGGATTGCTGCCCGGAGCACCTTCATGATTCTGCCGGGTGCCATGATCGGCTTTATTGTAGTGATGCTTATGAGCTCGGAGCAGATCAATACGCTGATGAAAAAGAAATTGCAGCATTTTAGATAAAAAAGGGTTAAACTGGAATCGATTTCTGATGAGTCTGATGCGAAGGGGTGCTGTAAGATGAAGAAGCCGGTGAATTGGCAGGATGGAGTATGGAGCAATCAGCCGAAATCCATAGTGGAGCAGGGCGGGAGCTTGGTTGTTGAAGCAGTAGAAGGCAGTGATTATTGGCAAAAAACAATGTATCAATTCCAGCACGACAACGGTCACGCGCTGCTTGCTGCCTGGGACGATCAGAGTGCGGTTGAAGTCAGTTTTGCAAGCGGAAGTCTTACAGCGTTGTATGATCAGGCGGGGATTATGCTGTGGCACAGCCCGACGGAATGGATTAAGGCTGGAATTGAGCTGAATGACGGGGTCCCGCATGTCGGAGCCGTTGTGACTGATGAATACTCGGACTGGTCCTTGTCCCCTGTTCCTGAATGGACAGGAGAGAACATCACCATCCGTGCTTCACGCTTAGAAGATGCTGTTATCCTTAGAGCCAGAACGGATATACATCCTTGGCGTACGATCCGTGTTGCCCGTTTTCCTTACAAGGCGGGTGTACAGGCCGGGCCGCTTCTCTGTGCTCCGACAAGGGCTGGGTTCACAGTTGAATTCACACGCTGGGCGACTACCCTGCCAGATATGGATGTTCATGAAGAACCGCCAAGAGATTAGCTCTCTTAACAAGTGAGGCTGTCTGCCGGAAGTTAAGCAAAGCCAGCGGCTGCATATGATAGCTATTACTCAGCCATCCTAGTATAAGAGGAATAAAACTTTCCTGGCTGAGAGGTGGATATTCATGAGAAATCAACGGCTACTATTGCTCATTATTGCATTAACTGCTGGAATCTTATTTATAGGCAGCGGCCAGCATGATCAGATCATAGAAGTGCATAGGCTCTCTTCCAGCAGCCACGCCGCTCTGCTCCATACCTCCATGAAAAAGGAGAAGGGCAAATACACCAGGCAAGCGAAAGAGCTGTTTGGCGGACTGCTGGAACACCTGGGGAGCCATTAACCCTGTTTATTAATCTCGCGCATGACATGGCGCAGCTCAGGAAGGATCAGCCGGCTCATGGCCAGCTTGACCGCTCCGGTGGAGCCGGGCATCGAGAAAATAGCTGTGCTGCCGACAGTGCCGGCAATGGCCCGGCTTAGAATGGCGGCAGAGCCGAT
>NZ_LN831198.1:2944736-2956995 GCF_001368795.1 Paenibacillus ihuae | reverse complement strand
AATGGCCCGGCTTAGAATGGCGGCAGAGCCGATGTCTTCTGTAAAGCTGAGCAGGCGGAATATTTCCCCGAAGCCCGGAAGCGATTTGTCCAGCAGGGAGGCAACGGCCTCATAGGTGGTGTCGCGGGGAGATTTTCCCGTACCGCCGGTCAGCAGCACCGCTTCGATTCCGGAATGGACGGAGCTTTTGTAGACCAGCTCGCGGATCTCTTCATAGTCATCTTTAACGATCTTGCGGCCCACAACCTGATATCCAGCTTCTTCCAGCATGGAGGCGATTAACGCTCCTCCGATATCTGTTTCCATCGTTCTTGTGTCCGAGACCGTAATAATATAACAGGATACCGTTTGTGGTGCTTCGCGGCGGTGTTCATCAACGGATGACATGGGACCACTCCTTATAAGTCATTTTACCCTCATAATAGGTGAAGAAGAGAGCAAAGACAAGCCGGGGGCGGGTCCTCTGCAGCTGCTCCTTGCTTGTGTATACATATTTGTAGTAAACTCGCTACCATAACGGTATTTTTGGGGAGCGATGAAACATGGAACAGGCATTGCCGGTTTATATATTGTCAGGATTTCTGGGCAGCGGCAAAACAACCTTACTGCAGCGGCTGCTGGACCACTGGAAAGCCCAGGGTCTCCGCCCGGCAGTGGTAATGAATGAATTAGGGGAAGTTAATCTGGACGGGCTTCTGGTAGAGCAATCGGTTCCGATGGCAGAGATGCTCGGCGGCTGCATCTGCTGCACCAGCCGTGGCGACCTCAGTACAGAGCTGACAACCCTGGTGAAGAAAGAATCACCGGATGTTGTGGTCATTGAAGCCACCGGTGCCGCGAATCCGCTGGAAATCGTCGATGCGGTTACCGAAACCTCGCTCTATCAGCTGGTGGAGCTGAAAGGTCTGATTACTGTCGTCGATGCTGCGCATCTGCTTGAGCTGTACCGCTCACAGCAGGGTTCAACCTACCGGTTGATGCAGGAGCAGATCCGCTGTGCATCCGTGCTTATTTTGAACAAGACGGACCGGGTCACAGCTGAGGAGGCTGTAGAGATATCGGATGTACTGCGTAAATGGAATGCTTATGCAGAGATCCTGCCGGCAGTGCGCTGCGGTCTGGAACCGGAAATCCTGCTGGGAAGCCTTGGCGGGGTACATCTGGAAGGCCGGGACGGTGAGGAAGCGGAAGAAGGGATTATGGCGGGCGGAGAGTCTGTCCAAGGGACTGCGGATCACACGGTTCATGCCCACCCTACCCATGATCATGTTATGGCCTATACCCATTATTTTAAGCGTGCCGTAAACAGTGAGGAATTCGAGCAGTTCGTTAAAGAGCTGCCGCGTGATGTATATAGAGCCAAAGGAATTGTTACGTTTAGCGACACCTCGAGTCCGTTTTTTGTTCCAATATGCTTATAGAGAAGCCGATTTTATGAAAATCACCCCTCAGGGTGAGGTGCCTGATGTCGCGGTATTTATCGGGGAGCACTTCTCGTCCGGTGAACTGCGCACTCAGCTACTGCAGCTGGAGAAGCGCACACTGATCCGTCCGGGCACCGTCCGGAGAAGCCTGTAATACAGGCTTTCTGTGTCCCGGATAAGGACTACATCCGTAAGACTCATGCAGACCCGGCAACAATTCTTATTACGGTCAGCACATCCGGTCTTTCCTGAGTCGCTTGGTTCGTTCTTTACCTTGCAGGTTAATACATAGGCATAACCTATAATGATTGCAGGAGGTATAAGGCTATGACCCGAATTCAATATCAGGAATGCATTGACGCATGTATCAAATCTATGAATGCCTGTAACTATAGCTATGTCTCAAGCCTGAAAGAATATGATCTTGCAACTCTACGCGAAAGCATCCGTCTTGACCGGGAATGTGCGGATATTTGTTCTTTTGCCATCCAGGCAATGACCCGTCAAAGTCCCTTCGTGGTTGAAATCCTGCGCCTGTGCGCGGAAATCTGCGAACGCTGTGCCGATGAGAGCAGCAGACATAAGCAAACACACTGTCAGGAGTGCATTGATGCCTGCCGCAGTGCTGCAATGGCTTGCCGTTTGATTAGCGGTGCCGTAGAGGTATACGCTTAATACAGTGAACTGACAAAGGCCACACAAAGCCAGAGCCGCCTTCGGTAAAGTGACTGAAGGGATTCTGGCTTTTTTGTATGGATTCGTCAGTCAAACTCTCAGCTCCAAGAGGAAAGCAGGGGTAATCCGGCGAATAATTTAAGAAGTAAGTGATGCGGCTTCTATCGTAATGAAATTTGCAGGGTAAGCTTATCTCTGAGGGGGAGTCAGTGGAATGACACTTCAACAGCAGCACTTGTTACACTTATCCGGGGCAACCAAGCTGTATAATGGTCACCCGGTTCTAAATGATATATCCATGACCATAGTTACCGGAACAGCCACAGCTCTAATCGGGCGCAACGGCTCAGGCAAAAGCACGCTGCTTGCGATCCTAGCCGGGCTCCTCAAACTTTCTTCCGGGAGTCTTCTCCCGGCGAAACCAAAGCTAAGAATCAGTTATGCGCCTGAGGCGTTTCCCGGGCTCAAGATGTCAGCGGAAGAGTATTTATATAGCATGGGCCGGATTAGCGGGATGTCAGCGGAGCTGCTTCGGAATAAGATTGTTCAGCTGCTTGAGGCTTTTCAGCTTACGCCGTTTCGTAAACAGACTATGACAGGATACTCCAAGGGTATGCTGCAAAAGGTGAATCTTATTCAGAGCCTGCTTGGTGAACCGGAGCTGCTGCTGCTGGACGAGCCATTATCCGGACTTGATCTCCCGGCACAGCATACGCTTATTGAACTCCTGAAGGAATTGAAGCACAGCGGTACCGCCCTTGTCTTCTCCGTCCATGAACCATTATGTGTAGAAGCTCTGGATGCCGGAGTACATGTGCTTCAGGCGGGCAGGACACTGATGATAACAGATGCTGGGAAGCTTCGGGACAAGCCTTCATCATACATATTAAGCACGGCGCTTTCGCAACAGGCACATACAGTAATGACGGAACTAACCGGTTATATTTCCTCCCAATATGTACATCATCGCTACACTGGAGAAGAGTGTATGGAATGGGAAGTAGAAATTGCGTGGACGGATGAATTTTTGCGCCATATCCTGGATTTGGGCGGATCGGTTCTATCGCTGGAACAACGCAGCGGCAAGAGCGGACTCGAACAGTGGATGGATCCAAAACAGAGCGGGGAGGCCACCGCATGATGAGACCGCTTATCACCTATATGCTGAAGAGTTATACGTCATCGCAGCGGTATTTTGCACCAGTAGCTTCCATTGTAATCTCTGTGCTCTTCCTCTATACCTATAAGCCTAATCCGGTAATGAGCAGCTACGCGGCTACCGCCGTCATTCTGTTTATAGGATGTGCCTGGATGGGACTCAGCTTTCTTAACCATGAACAGGCGGTGCAGCGGCAGGTAACCATTGTTCATTTACGGAGTACCGTGAAATATAGTCTGGGAGGGATACTGACGCTTGCTTTGCTTACACTTGTGCTGGCACTGCTGACGGTTATTTATCCGGTTGTGACCGGGAGCTTCGTTGAACCTGCCGGGCTTTACCGCATGACGCTGGCTTTTGCCGGGCATATGCTGCTTGGCATGCTCGGTATATCCATTGCCCTCTATTTACAGACTTCCTGGGTGCCGAAGAGCAGCTATGCTATCGGAATCCTTCTGATTATTCTGATTGTGTCAGTGGGCGGCAAGAAGCTCGAAGAGCTCATTCCGGGTCCTGTGGTGCCTGTGCTCTTACCTCCGGCAGCACCGATGATGAATGCGCTGATGAATGCGGAGGAGCTGTCTTTTATGAGTCTGCTGGGCTCCTTTGCCCATGTTCTGGTGTACATCATGCTGTTGTGCGGGTTTTATTTGTACCGCTCAGGCCGCATGGATTACGGCAAGAATTTATGAGAAAATAAAATATACAGATAAAGAAGGGGAGGAAAGATGAAGGATACACAACTACCGGAGAGTGAACAATCCAAAGAGCTATTTGCTTATTTCGGACTGGCAGTCTATTATTGTCAGGCTCTGGAACAGCAGCTGACCAACCTGCTGCTGCTCACGAAGCTGTCTCAGGGGAAAACGCCTACAGAAGCGGATCTCTCTGATTTGTATCAGCGCAAACTCAGCAATTCACTCGGCCAGCTCATCAAAGAAATCCAGCATCATTTTCCATTCTCGGAAGAAGAGACGAACCAGCTGCAGGCCGTATGGAAGCAGCGCAACCACATCGTTCATGACTATTTCAAGGAGCGTATCCAGGAGACCTTTACGCCGGGGGGAAGGGCGCATATGATCCGCGAGCTGAAAAGATTTAAGAACAAGGCCAGCAGACTGGAAATTAAATTGCAGGGGTATTGCACGGAGATGTATACGAAGCTGGGGCTGGAAGAGGAGCGGTTTATTGAATGAAGGAAACATTAGGCGGATTCTACTGTACAGGCAGCGGAAGTATAACTAGAATAGCCATCTAGGAATATGGATATACATAACGTCCATTAGAGACTCTCTATACACAGATTATCTGTGTATAGAGAGTCTGTTTGTTTATAGATGAGGTACAATAATCTATGCTTGTGCATTGCACAGGTCATTTACCGCGTCCGACAATTCCTGAAGACCGCACCCCTGGATGACCTCAGGTCTAAAGGCTACGCTGACCGCCCGGTTACAGCGGGCCAACGATGAGATAGCATCAGCGATCACCGGGACCATGTCGGCGGTGAGGGTTTCGCCCGGCTCCCACCACCAGCTGTTGATCGACAGAACACCGTTTTTCCGGTTCATTACCGGCTCAAATCTGGCTGCAAAACGGTCGCCGCAGAGCAGGGGCAGCACATAATAGCCGAATTCCCGTTCTGCTGCAGGCTTGTATACCTCCCAGCGGTAATGGAACCCGAACAGCTGCCGGATCAGCTCTCTGTCCCACAGCAGATTGTCGAGCGGAGCAAGCGCAGCCGCGAATCCGTCTCCGCTCTTGGCTCCGGCCGGGTTATCGGCTCCTGCTGCTTCCCGCTGCAGCACGGCTTCAAGCTCCGGTGCATCTAGACTCCGCATATACAGCGGAAGCTTAAGACCGTCTACATGTACCTCACGTATACTGTCATTCAGCAGCAGGCGCTGTACAGCCGCAGTCCGCTCTTTGCTCTTCAGCCCGGAAATGCCGAGCCAGCCGTCACCGGATTTGTTCCACAGAAGCCCGATACTGCCTATACGCCTCAGCACATACCAGTCATTATATTGCTCTTGTGTGGGATTAGGCTCATCGGCGTTTAGAATTCGTTCCGGCAGCAGATTAGCTGTGAAGTCGTAATAACGGCGGGTATGTACACGGTGGTGTACGGAAACTTCGCCCCGGAAATACATCGTTTCCAGTGCAGCGCGCGTAATTCTGGCCGGAGCCCAGGCCCAGTTCATTTTCTCTTTCCCTTCCAGATCCAGAGAAGACAGCGGCCCGCGCTCCATCAGCGCTTCCCGTACTTGCATTATCGTCTTCAGCAGAACTTCATTTCCATGTTGCCGCGCTAAAGCCTGATCTCTTAACCGGCGAAAATAGGGCCAGTCCTCTGTGCAGTAGATCGACATATTCTTATCCCAGCCGTCGTACAGTACTCTGTCTGTATACAGCAGTTCATTCGCCAGCCCGGGGACAAAACCCGGGACACGTGCCTGTAGCACAAGCTCATGGTTATGTCCGGCAATGCTGAGCGGATCATATTGAATACAGCCGACATGACGGACATACTCCACAATACTCCGCTTACCGCCGCGAAGACCTCCAGGTACCAGACGCTGGTGATGCAGCAAAAACATCCGGGCCTGCTGCTTGCTCAGTCTATAGGTAATCACATTAGATTCCTCCGTTCATTTATGTATTGTTTACCATTATATAGAACAAATGTTCCATCTTCAATGTATTCTTCTGCAACAACCGGCGGGGCGTGAGATTAGGTTCGCTTCTCTCAAAAAAGACAGTAAAAAAGACAGTCCTCAATCACTGAGGACTGTCTCATTTGGATTCCATACTATGGGCAGTGTAGCTTACCCTTGCTTAAGCGAAGCCTGCAGGACTGCAGCTGCGGTAGGCTCTGCAAACGCAACTGGAGTCTCCGCTGTGCCCGCAGCGCCTGCTCCGAGCTGGAGCTGATACATCCGGAAGTAACGGCCTCCCAGTGCCATCAGTTCATCATGGCTGCCGCGCTCGACGATCTCTCCGTGGTGCAGCACCAGAATCTGGTCTGCGCTGCGGATGGTCGACAGCCGGTGGGCGATGATGAAAGTGGTGCGGCCTTTCTTAAGCACCTCCAGCGCTTCCTGAATAATGCTCTCCGTCTCGGTATCGATATTGGAAGTAGCCTCATCCAGAATAAGAATTGCCGGATCGAATGAAAGTGCCCGGGCAAAGGAGATAAGCTGGCGCTGGCCGGCGGATAGTGTACTGCCTTTCTCTACTACAGGTTCATCGAAGCCGAGCGGCAGATGGGACAGCAGTTTATCCGCACCGACTTCACGCAGCGCCCGTTCTACCCGCTCCCGGCTGATGCGTTCATCCCCGAGACTGACGTTGGAAGCGATGGTGCCGGTGAAAAGATACGGGTCCTGAAGCACGATCCCCATGTGGCTGCGCAGCCACTGCTTGGGAATGGAAGTAACCTCCTGGCCGTCAATCGTGATTGTTCCGCGCTGCGGATCATAGAAGCGGAACAGCAAATTGATGATCGAGCTTTTTCCTGAACCGGTGTGGCCGACCAAAGCTACTGTTTCACCCGGACGTGCTTCAAAGGATATATCACGCAGGACGAAATCTTTTTTGTAAGCAAAGGAGACGTTATTGAAGACCACATTGCCCTTGTAACGCGGCATCGAACCGTCTGTAACCGGCTCACCCGGCTCATCCATCAGTGTAAATACGCGGCCTGCGGAGACCATGGAGCTATCCAGGTTCGCGAGCTGGTTAACCATACCGGTAATCGGCTGGAACATCCGGCCGAGTACATCGACGAAGGCATAGAGGACGCCAAGTGACACGAAGGTAGAGCCGTTCAGACTACCGAATCCGAAATACCACAGCACCAGCACAAAGGAGAGATTGCGCAGTGAATTCACGAGATTGTGGGAGGTGAGAGCATTCAGATTAAGCATTTTGTTCTGATATTTCATATAATCATCGTTGAGATGCTCGAATTCTTCCCGGCTCTGCTTCTGGCGGCGGAAAATCCGGATGATCGACATCCCTTGGATCGACTCGTTAATAATGGCATTGATTTCACTCAGCCTTGAACGGATGATCGTATTGTATTTAGTCGCTACCTTACGGTACAGCACGATCCACAGTACAATAATCGGCACAATGAACAAGCTGATCAGGCCAAGCCGCACATTGAGCAGGAACAGGGCAACATACACACCAATGATATTTATAATGCCTGTGCTGAAATTGGATAACACCGCAATAAACAGGTCTTTCACTGCTTCCGTGTCATTGGTGACCCGGGAGACGACCTTGCCCGCAGGCAGATTGTCAAAAAAGTATACCGGAAGCCGCTGGATATGAGCGTAAACGTCGGTCCGCAGCTTGCGGATGACCTGATTGGCTGACGATTGCAGCCAGTAGGTTTTGCCGAATTCGGCCAGAATCGAAATGACCAGGAAGATGGCATACAGCCCAACCAGCTCATAAATCCCCGGAAATTCAGGTTTATAAAAAGCAAATAATTCGTCTGCGGACAGCTTTACGGCCGGATAGACGGAGATGTGATCCCCATACTTGATCTGCAGCTCCCCATCCTTGAAGGAACGGTCCCCTTCGGGCTGGCTGACTGCCTCGTTGATGAAATAGAAGCTCTTGCCTACCTGCAGCAGGCGGATCTCCTGGCCTTTGGCTTCATCCCCGGTAAATCGGTCGCCGCGTTTATAGAAGTTATTCTTATATTCAGCCGCATCTTCGGAAGAGGAGGTCTGAAAGTATGGCTTCTCAATCCCGAGCAGATGGTTGTCGATCATGTTCTTGGCGATAAAAGGACCCGCCAGCTCAGCAGCTACGCCGATGGTCAGCAGCAGAAGTGCTGCGATGAAGGTTTTTTTGGCAGTCAGTGCGTACTGCAGCAGACGTTTGCCTGTACTCTGTGTCAACGGTGACACCTCCCTATATGTTATTCATGAATTAGTCTAGATTGTTCTCCACCTGCTGGCGGTCAAACTGCTCACGGTACCAACCGTTCATGGCCAGCAGCTCCTGATGTGTTCCGCGTTCAATAATATGCCCGTTATCCAGCACGACGATCAGATCGGCATGCTCAACAGCTGAGAGGCGGTGGGTGGAGATCAGTGTAGTTTTGCCGGCGCGTTCCTCGCGGATATTGCCGATAATCCGGGCTTCGGTACGCGCATCAACGGCGGACAGCGCATCGTCCAGAATCAGAATATCCGGATTCGCGATGAACGCTCTGGAGATGGAGACGCGCTGCTTCTGTCCTCCGGAGAGGGAGACGCCGCGTTCGCCGACCAGTGTATCCAGACCGTCAGACAAAGTGCCCAGGTCATTCTGGAAGGCGGCTGCCGTGATCGCTTGCATGATCAGCTCATCACTGGCGTTATGGTGGCCGAACTGGATGTTCTCACGCACCGACTTGGAGAACAGGATCTGCTCCTGCGGGACATAGCCCATCCAGCTGTGCAGGCGGTCCAGTGCGATGTTCTGAATGGGAACATCAGAGATCTTAATTTCACCTTTGCCGGCCGGATATTCATGCAGCAGCTGCTTCAGCAGCGTAGATTTACCGCTGCCGGTACGGCCGACTACACCCAGCGTCTGCCCCTGGGACAGGGAGAAGCTCACGCCGCTGAGATTATCGACGGTTGAAGTCGGATAGCGGAAGGTTACATCTTTTAGTTCAATACTGGTAGGCTGGGCCACCGGAACCGGCTGGGCGACATCTTCCACATCCGGACGGGTATTCGTAGTTTCATCGATCCGCTCAAGTGAAGCGCCGCCGCGCTGCATAATATTGATCAGCTCACCGATGGCGAACATCGGCCAGACGATCATCCCGAGGTACATATTGAAGGAAACAAGATCACCAAGTGTAATTTGATTACGGAAGACAAGATAGATTCCATATGTGAGGGCAATTATGTAGCTCAGTCCTACGCAGAAGCGGATCGTCGGCTCAAAGAAGGCATCGACCCGTGCCACCGCCATATTTTTGCGGTATACATCATCTGTAATGTCGGCAAAACGTTTCTCATCAAGTCTTTCCTGCACATAAGCACGGATTACGCGCACCCCGGATACCGATTCCAGCACCTGGTCGTTCATGTCACCGAAGGCATCCTGTGCCAGGCTGTAGCGGTCGTGGATAGCCTTGCCGTAGAAAATCATCGCGACCGCGATCAGCGGAAGCGGCAGAACCGCAGCAAGCGTCAGCTTCCAGCTGACCAGAAATCCCATCGCCAGCAGCACTACGGACAGATAGACCGTTGAGTCCACCAGCGTCAGCATCCCGAAGCCGACGGTTGTTGCTACGGCGCGGATGTCATTGGTTGCCCGGGCCATGAGGTCACCGGTGCGATTTTTTTCGAAGAAGGAAGGAGTCATCGTCATCAGATGGTTCATGAACCGGGAGCGCAGCAGGCGTTCTACCAGGTTGGAGCCCCCGAACAGCTTGTGCATCCAGATGTAAGTGATCCAGTAAATAATGAGCATCATTAGAACGATAAGTCCGATGTATTTCATCAAGGAACCTGAGGTGATCGAACCGCGTACGATTTCATCGATGGCATTGCCAAGCAGACGAGGGGGCAGCAGTTCCAATACACCAACTACAATTAATAAAATAAGGCCAACAGAATAGCGCCTTTTTTCCCGGCGGAAAAACCAGCCGAGATCGCGGAGTACGGAGAACAAGGGGAATCCCTTCCTTTCGTGTTAAGGTGTTTTGTCGGTTTCGTTGCGTGCTTTCATAATCTGGTCAATAGTGGACAGCTCTTTAACAGCATACAAAAAGGCATATCCTCCGCTAAACGGATGATATGCCTGTAAGATACAGCGATTATCATGTCCACGGTGCTATAATGCAGCACATAAGACATGGAAGAGATTAGCCTGACTGAAATCAAGTACGGCCGTGCGCATGATTCAGTGGGTTTCCACTACTTGGGCTGCTTCGGTATGCTGTTGTGTGTAGTTGCCGACAAAGTTATTAAAATCAACTGGTACAATGGTCAACACCGCGCTCACCCTTTCATTGTTTTTTGGTAATAACTTGAAGACGCTTCGTTATGTTCCGAGTTTATCACCAGTATCTAACGGATGTCAAACATAATTTTGAACAAATTCTGAATAAGCAGTATGATAAAATAGAGCGATGATTTGGAATATGGTCATCTTTTAAGTATGATAAGAAGAAACGGAGGTGCATCAAGAGGAATGGATATGGTAATTAGTCCGGAAGCCGCTGCCTGGTTCAAGAAGGAGCTTACGCTGCAGACAGGCGATTATATCCGTTTATTTCCGCGTTACAGCTCAGGCGGAGGGCTGCATCCCGGTTTTTCGCTGGGAATCGCTACTGAAGCGCCTGCACGTCCTGCCACACAGGCCGAGCAGGAAGGCATTGTTTTCTATATGGAAGAGCAGGATCTCTGGTACATGGAAGGTTATAGCTTATCGATCATCTATGTAGAGGCTGAAGATGATATTGAGTATAAGTATATTCCTTTGCCCGTGGCCGGTAATGTTTCACAATTATGAGGCCGGATTCCTAGTTTGACACAAAAAGCCCTTGCCAAGAGGCAGGGGCTTTTTGTGCAGGAATAAGGGCCGGTAAGATTGCCTTGCCCATTCGGGGGCAGCATCATTGTGAACGGTGAAAGGTTTCTTCCTCCATTGCAAAATCAAAATCGTCAATGTCATACACCTGTACCGGGATTCCCCCTTCGATGATGCGCTGGATCAGCTCGAATTGGTCCGTCAGAATCGGTACCTTCTCCCGCTGTGAAGTTAGCAGCAGTTCGGTCTCAATCGGGTCGAACAGTTCTCCGTAAGCCGCATTGTCGATGCTGTTGATGATGGTAATCTGTGCTTGCCCGCCTAGCAGAATGCCCGAGCTCTTCGCCCAGGGAACGGATAGGCAACGGTTAATCTTCTTGGAATTGAGCGGCTCCTCAAAATAAGCGATCAATTCACGGATCTTGAGTTTGACGTGCAAATCATCGTCTGCCCGGTTCATAAGCGGTTCTTCGCTGTCCCGCAGTTCGTATAATTCCATTACGGTCGTATAGGGCACAATATATTCCACAGGGCTTTGCGGTACGAGAAGCTGGCCGTAGATCGCCATCATGACGGCTTCCGTCACAAATTGTCTAGACATCATTATCCTCCTGAAGTTCGGGTACTGCAATCGTACTTATGGACTTAAAAATATAAAAACACTGTAGAGCGGAAATGTCAACAGTACCCAAGCGTGCTTGGGAAAAGAAAGGGCGTAACCTTTTGTGAAGCAATGGAAATCTTATTATACTTTTGTCCGGCCTTATATGAAATGGTTAGTGCTGACGCTGATTATCGGCATGATCAAATTCAGTATTCCGCTGACCTTGCCGATGATTCTGAAATATGTGGTTGATGATTTATTGACAAATTCAGCATTGACTGTCCCGGAGCGGGTGTCGAAGCTGATGATAGTACTCAGCGGCGCATTTGTGCTGTTTGTCCTTGTCAGAGGGCCGGTAGAATATTACCGTCAATATTTTGCCCAGCTGATCACCAGCAAAGTGTTATTCGACATGCGTAATAAGCTGTACAGTCATTTGCAGCGCCTGTCATTGCGGTATTATCAGAATACGAAAGTCGGCGAAGCGATCTCCCGGTTCATTAACGACGTGGAGCAGTCCAAAAACCTTGTCGAAGTCGGAATGATGAATGTGTGGCTGGATATGTTTACGCTAGTCATCGCACTTGCATTCATGTTCTACCTCAATCCGGTGTTGGCGCTCGTATCCATAGCGGTTCTGCCGCTTTACGGCATTGCTGTAAACACCTTATACAAACGCTTGAAAGTGCTGACCAAGGACCGGTCACAGGCACTGGCAGCCATTCAGGGATATCTGCATGAACGGATTCAGGGCATTGCCATTATCCGCAGCTTTACCATGGAACGTGTGGATCAGAAGCAGTTCGAGGGCATCAACGGTAATTTCCTGGAAAAAGCAATGGCCCA
>NZ_LN831198.1:2930859-2944710 GCF_001368795.1 Paenibacillus ihuae | reverse complement strand
AAATCTGACTCTGGGAACCTTTGTCGCTTCTTTGGCTACCTCGACAGGATGTATGCGCCGCTGCGGCGGCTGATCAACTCGTCAACGGTCCTGACCCAGGCCTCGGCTTCGCTGGAGCGGGTCATGGAGCTGCTGGAGGAGCCCTACGATATTGTTGATCAGCCGGGGGCGAAGCCGCTTAAGAATGCGGCAGGAGCAATTGATTTTGACCAGGTATGGTTCAAATACAACGATGAGCACGATTGGGTGCTGAAGGGGATCAACCTAAGTATCCGTCCCGGACAGACGGTTGCTTTTGTCGGTATGAGTGGTGGAGGCAAGTCTTCGCTGATCAGCCTGATTCCGCGTTTTTATGACATCACTGAGGGACGCCTGCTGATGGACGGGCAGGATATCAGATGGTTGACCCAGGAGAGCCTGCGGCGCACGGTCGGGATGGTGCTGCAGGACAACTTCCTGTTCAGCGGCTCGGTACGCGATAATATTCTGTTCGGGAACCCTGACGCAAGCGAAGCAGAGATCATCTTTGCAGCACAGGCGGCAAATGCCCATGACTTCATCATGCAGTTGCCTGAAGGTTATGACACAGAGGTCGGGGAGCGGGGAGTGAAGCTCTCAGGAGGGCAAAAGCAGCGTGTGGCGATTGCCAGAGTCTTCCTCAAAGACCCGAAGGTGCTGATCCTGGACGAAGCAACCTCGGCGCTGGATCTGGAATCAGAGCATCTGATTCAGCAGTCGCTGCAGTCGCTATCCTCGGAACGGACAACGCTGATCGTTGCTCACCGGCTGTCGACCATCACTCACGCGGATCAGATCGTGGTTCTGGAGAACGGGGAAATCACTGAACGCGGAACGCATGAAGGGCTGATGGCTCTGGAGGGCAGCTATGCCCGGCTATTCAATGTCCAGCGGCTGGACGGTTAACAGCATTGTTGACAGCATTAGACGGCCTTGAAAATTAGAGCATATGGCAATAATAAGCGGTTCCTCAAGAGTCCTTGGGGAGCCGTTTTTGGTTGCATTTATATTTAGGTTACAGTAAAGTGTAACTATAACATTTGACTGTAACACAAGCTGAAAGGAGCTGGGAGCGATGAATACCTATACCGGCAAACAGCTGGCGGAACTGCTGCAGCAGGAAGAATCGGCTATGAACCTGAGAACCGTGCGGTACTACACACAGATCGGACTGTTGCCTGCACTGGAGCTAGCCGGAAATAAGCGTGTATATACAGACCGTCATCTGATGCATCTGCGGGCTATTCTAACCTTGTCCAAGAGCGGGGAGAGTCTGGCTGAAATTCAGGCCAAGCTGTCGGAGTTGTCAGAGGAAGAGGTAGCGAAGATTGGCGGACGTCTGAGGTTTTTTCAGCCTGAGCAGATTCTGTCGGGTGAGACACTGGTGGTCAGTGAAGATGTAATGCTGACAGTAAGTCCGCGTATCACACCTGAGCTTAGGTTAGAGCTTAAGGAAACGATCGCCAGAATGCTAAAGGAGGGCCAATAGGATGATTAAAGCGCGTTTTGCCAAATCAGCTATCGAGAATGAAGAGGGTCTGAATCACTTGTGGATTCAAATCGGTCCGCTGGAGGCAGTGGAGCATGCTGAGGTCGGGCTGCAGCTTCCGGCCGGAGTCTACTTTGGGCGAGCCTGCGGTGGCTCTCTGAACAAAAACTCCGAGGGATTTACTCTACTTGAGCCAGCTCGGGTAAATGAACTGCTCGTGGAGATATATACGCGGCAGCCGATAGACTGCGGATGGGAAAGTCTCGGGGTCACTGTCACTTATACAAATCAGCATAGGTGTGAGCTGAGCGAGGTGCTTACGGTCTCTCTAAGCATCGTTGAAGCAGAGAGCGCAGAGGCGGAGGAGATCCATATTGACGAAGAAGTCGTCCGTAAAGTTAAAGAAGCCGTGTGGCCCCCCGGGGAGGGTGTCCCTCCATCTGGTAATCCCGGATTTCTCGACTGTACTCCGGCGAAGCAGATTACTTATGACCCGAATTACCGTTCAGAGCTGGAGAAGCAGTACCGGGTAGAAGGCGGGAATTATTGATACAGAGTGAATAAAAGTGAACTGCGAACCCAAAAAGGCTGCCCCTGCTCGTCTAGAGCGAATGAGGCAGCCAAGGCTGTGATATGAAGCAGAGGAGTCTTATCCCCGGCCGATAATCAGCGAGAGGATGCCGGCCGCAATCAGCGGACCGACGGGAACTCCCTTGAATAATGCTACGCCGAGTACGGTTCCGATCAGCAGGCCGGCGACAACTGTCGGCTGGCTGCCCATCAGCACAGCGCCGCGCCCGCCGAGGTAAGCAACAAGCATCCCGATAGCGATAGCCGCCAGTGATTTCCAGTGGAAAAAGGAGTGCCAGATACTCTGCAGCGAGATTTTTCCGCTGGCCAGAGGGGTCATCACACCGATCGTGAGGATGATAATTCCAAGCGTTAGGCCGTACTTTTCCAGCCAGGGAAAGGTCTGCTGCAGCCCAAGCACTCTCAGCAATAGCAGTACGACCATGGCAATTGTGATAGGTGAATTACTGCTGATAACGCCGAGCGCCGCCAGGCCGAGCAGCAGCAGAGAGGTGATATCCATCTGCATGAGGACTCCTTATCTTAAGTAAGCTGTTTTGAAACGATATGATCCGCGATCAGCTTGCCGTGCCCCCGCCCGGTTTCAATAAACACTTCATTGGCGTTGCGGCCGGAAGCGATAACGCCTGCAACATAGAGTCCGGGAATATTGCTCTCCATGGTGGCAGGATTAAATGCCGGTTTATCCAAATCATCGTTCATATGTACCCCTGCGGAAGATAATAGCGTCCTGCTGGGGCGGAAACCGGTCATGGCCAGCACAAAATCATTTTCAAGCTCGGTACTTTCACCGCTGTATTTAGTAACGGTAACTGAAGCCGGCGTGATTTCTGTGACCCGTGACTCCAGATGCAGTGTAATTTTCTCTTTGGTAACCATGCTTTCAAAAATCGGCCGGACCCAAGGTTTAATGTTCTCCGAAATGCTGGCTCCGCGGTAAACCATATCCACGGAAGCACCGACACGGATAAGCTCGAGCGCCGCATCTACAGCAGAATTGCTGCCGCCGATGACGGTCACTTTCATTCCGGTGTAAGGATGGGCTTCACCAAAATAATGTGTAACTTTTGGGAGCTCCTCCCCGGGGATGCCTATCAGATTGGGCTGGTCGAAATATCCGGTAGAGATAACCACATTGGCAGCTTGACGGCTCTGGTGAACGCCCCGTTTGTTAACTGTATGTACCGTAAAGCTGCCGTCCTCGTTCCGTTCAACACTCAGCGCTTCTTCATAAGCCGCGATTTCCAGACCGTGCTGCTCAGCGGCTCGGCGGTAATAGACCAGCGCTTCATGGCGGAAGGGCTTGTCATTAGGCGAGGTGAACGGCACATCCCCGATTTCGAGTAAAGCCGTTGTGCTGAAAAATTGCATGCTGGTCGGATACAGAAAAATGGAATGAACGATGAAATTTTTCTCGATAATTAGGCTGGATAGCCCTTGGCGTTGACACTCTATAGCTGCTGAGAGCCCGCAAGGACCTGCTCCGATAATAATGACGTCTATCATAATAAACTGCGACCTCCTGGAAGATAATTTCTATCCTAAATGGTACCTCAAATTTAAATTTTACGCCATCTAAGCGGAAAGATCACGAATCGCAGTTGCCGGACAATCATACTTAGGATATAATTAGATATATATCTAAATGAATTTAATCTATATTTGTAAGCTTATGAACCCTACAGGAGCGTGACCCCAGTGCAGCTTGATAAAATTGTGAACTACCATAAAGCGTTATCCGATCCGACCAGACTCCGCATTCTGCTGCTGTTATCCAAAGGGGATGAGATCCACGGACAGGCGCTGGCAGAGCGCTTGAATCTGTCACAGCCGACCGTGACCCATCATGCTGCGAAACTGCGGGAAGCCTCGATGATCATGGAGCGCAGAGACAAGAATACCGTATATTTTAAGATGAATCCCGAGTTTATTAAGGCCGGTTCGAATGCTTCACTAAACTTTATATTTTCCAAAGGAACAGAAGAGATGGAACAGCAGTCACCGGAAAACAGCCTGAAGGAATCGGTGCTGCGCAACTTTTTTGCCAAAGACGGACGGCTACGCCAGATTCCCGCACAATACAAAAAAAAGCTGATTGCCCTGCAGTATATTGTCGAGAAGCTGGAACCGGGAACCGTGTATACCGAGAAGTCGATCAACGAGTTCATCCAGCAGTTCCATGAGGACTTCGCTACGATCCGCCGCGAGTTTATTATGCATCAATTCATGTACCGGGAGAACGACAAATACGAACTTAACCCGCCCGAGATGTGGACGCATTGGGAAAATGTGAAGTAACGCGGCTGCTTGTTTAAAAATGTCACTTAATGATCTTATAGATGGGGAGAATTTGTGACAGTTGATTGGTCTGCTGATTAAATGTCCGAAAAACGAATAAACTGGAATTGTAAGCGTTATCTGACATATACTACGAGAGGAGACTTTCAGTATGATATTCAAACGCGCTAAAAAAAATACAATCCCTGATTCGATCACAGTGACCTTGCCGCAGATTAAGCAGGCTGTCAGGCAATTTGAAGAAGACATGCCTGCGCCGATAAACCGTACCGCACTGATTCTGGAGGATAAGAGCATTGATCTTTCGCGGCTGAAACGTTATTTAGGCGGAGTGCCGCAGCAGAAGTTCTATATGTCTCGTGAGACCTTTGAAATTTTCGAGGAAGCTGACAAGCTGGTACCTTATTACCTGGACCTGGTTCAATCTGCAGTAGATAATTACATTAGCGATACCGGTAAACTGCCGCTTATTGAGGACGCCTGGCTGCCTGAAGTGCACTACCGTCTATTGCACACTGAACGATATCTGAAGGAAACACCACCGTTTCCGCTTTACATCACTGAGGAAGAAATGATGCTGACCCACCGGCCGGAGCATTTTGAATAGATATAGCTTAATGAAAGACTGCTTCGCAGCATGAAGTCCCGGACTTCTGATCTGCAGGGCAGTCTTTTCTTTGCTTGGGGAGACATAGTACAATGAATCTCTAGAAATACAGTAGAGAAGGAGATTTATAGGATGAAGGAAAAGCAGGCCTTACTGTTTGATTTGGACAACACACTTATGGACCGTGATCATACCTTCCGCAGCTTCAGTACGCAGTTTGTAAAGGATCTGCTGGGGCATTTGTCTTCGGAAGAAGCTCAGCGTGTTGTGGAAGATATGATTGTACGGGATGCAGACGGCTACCGGGATAAAGACGGATTTTTTGCAGAGCTTAGTGAAGTGCTTCCCTGGAAAACGCCAGTTGCTGCTGCGGACATTCGCGCATATTACGACCAGACTTACACTAGCCACGGGGCACTTATGAAATATGCGGTGGAGACCTTGGATTATTGCCGTGACCGCGGCTATATCCTGGGCCTGGTTACGAACGGAAAGAAGCATCTGCAGAACGGTAAAATCGACTTGCTCGGATTACGAGGTTATTTCAAGGCCATCGTGATCTCAGGTGAAGCCGGAATCAGCAAACCTGATCCAGATATTTACCGGCTGGCGCTGGAACGTCTCGGGACTACTGCGGAACATACGCTGTTTATCGGAGATCATCCGGTTAATGACATCTGGGGGGCAGGCAAGGCGGGAATGGAGACGGTCTGGCTCAAACGTAATCATCCTTGGGACAATAACCTGGATGTGCATCCATGGAAAACCATTGATGAACTGGATGAGCTGAAAAATTTGATCTAGGATAAATCCTGGTTATAGAAAATTTTTACTGCTTACAGTTGACAATTTACGGAAGGAACGTTTATAGTTACAGCATATTAGTTCGGAAGGAGACGATGTTATATGACAGTTTATACAGTACGTTCGCTATCGGTAATAACTGTTGTGGATACGTGTCTTCCGGGAACAGCGGCTGCAGTGTAATGTTGACGCAGCTTAGCGGGTAAGCTCTTATGATGCCTTTTAGAGCCGTCTTGGAACCGTATTTAGTTCCGGCGGCTTTTTTGCGTGGTTTGGGATGACTGATACAATTCCTGTATTCGTTATGCCTATATCACCTGATTTCATTTCTTTGGATCTGAAATCCGCCGCCGGAACAAATTGTTCCGGCGGCTTTTTGTGTTCCCGGATAACAGATAGAAGAAGAAATGAATGAAGTAAAACAGCATCAAATCACTCACAACTATTCAGGAGGAACCAACCTACAATGACTATTGAACAATACGGATGGAATGAAAACTGGCAAAACAAGTGGAGCGAGAAGCACCACGAACAGGAACAGGAAGGCAATAGACGTATTCCCGGCAGAATTACCGGAGATTTCGGAAGCAAATACCGGGTCATGACGGAGACGGGGGAAACCTGGGGGGAACTGGCCGGACGGCTCCGGCATACCCTCACAGACTCAGGAGAATTCCCGGCAATCGGTGACTGGGTCACCCTGGCAATGCAGGATGGCGGAGAACATGCCGTCATTCATGGTGTACTTCCCAGACACAGCGTTATCTCGCGTAAAGTGGCAGGAAATACGCAGGTGGAGCAGATTGTAGCTGCCAATGTGGATACTTTATTTCTCGTTAGTGCATTAAACGATGACTTTAATGTGCGGCGGATGGAGCGGTATCTGATTATGGCCTGGAACAGCGGAGCAAATCCGGTAATCCTGCTGACCAAAGCCGATCTGTGCCTGGATGCTGATCAGAAAATTGCGGAGATGGAGCGGGCGGCGCCCGGTGTCCCTGTTCATGCGGTCAGCGCGTTGCTCGGTGACGGACGTAATGAGCTGCTGCCGTATATCCGCAGCGGGCAGACCGTAGCGCTGACGGGCTCCTCCGGCTGCGGCAAGTCGACGATGGTCAACTGGCTAAGCGGTCAGAACCTGCAGCTGACCCAGGATGTCAGAGAAGGGGACAGCCGGGGGAGGCACACAACAACCCACCGTGAACTGTTCGTCCTGCCGGACGGAGCGATAATTATCGATACCCCCGGAATGCGTGAACTGCAGCTGTGGGAGGATGATGGCGGACTTGACCTTGCCTTCGGAGATATCAGCAGCCTGGCGGCAGAATGCCGGTTCAGTGACTGCAAGCATGAGCGGGAGGAAGGCTGTGCGGTGCTTGAAGCTGTAGCAACCGGTGTCTTGGAGGAGAAGCGGCTGCTTAACTACCGCAAAACCCAAAAGGAGCTGCGTTACCAAAACAGCAAAGAGGTAAAGCAAAAACGGAAGACGACTGCCGCAGCAGTAAAAGCAGCTCCACGGACACGTAATTCCGGATGGCAGCGGGTGCTAGATGAGTATTGATCAGGCTCTTTAGCAGACGGCCGAGAAAAGGAATCACAGACAGACGGGATTCCAATGATCAATGATCATTAGCACATGAAAAAGAAGAAGGTCATCAGAAACCCTGCAGCTGACTGCTCAGGTTTCTGATGGCCTTCTTATGCTGCAAAGGCACAGCTCTTGGAGAGTTGTGCCTTTGCTATATATGAATAAAAGTCCGGTTTCTGATAAAACAGATGCCTGATGAAGTAGCTGGTTTCTAAATTGCGAACCGGACCTTTAACGCTGGCGCTGTATTAGAACGATACAGCAGCGGATTTGGCAGCTTCCAGACCTTTGGCAATGATCTCAGCGGATTGCTGCGGGTTCTGGTTGTGTCCTTCGATGATCACCTTGGTGATATCCTGAACGCCCCAGAAGTTCAGAAGGCCGCTGACGAAGTTGACAGCCATTTCTGCACTTGCAGCAGGACCTTCGGAGTAGATACCGCCTCTGGCGTTCAGAACAGCTGCTTTTTTGTCGGTGAGGAGACCCACAGGACCTTCAGCAGTATATTTGAATGTTGTACCTGCCTGGCTCAAGTAGTCAATGTATGTGTGCAGTACAGCGGGAACAGTCATGTTCCAGAGCGGGAATCCGAATACAACTTTATCAGCTGCAACGAACTGGTCCAGATATTTCTTAACAAGTGCAGCACCGGCAGCTTCTTCAGGGGTTGCTTCGTATCCTTGAGCTGCTTTGTAGATACCAGTGATCAGTGTATTATCGTAGTAAGGAAGTTGTTCAGCGAACAAATCAAGCTCAGTGATTTGATCCTCCGGGTGGGACTCTTTGTAGCTGGCGAGGAAAGCGTTGTAAAGTTGAACACTCACAGCTTGTTCAGCAGGACGGTTATTTGCTTTGATAAAAAGTACATTCGACATTATGATTTCTCCTTAAATATATATTTATTATTAACTATAGATAATATAGCATTTAATATTTAGTTTGTAAATATCCGTCGAAACAAAAATTTTTTTTAGCGACAGCAAACCACTTTTCTCTGCAGGGCTACCATATCTTCATCTGCATGGAAACAATATGAAACAGAACATCAATATGTAGTGAACATGAGCCGACAACGGCTTTTTTTGCCTTTTCGGGCTAAGTTTAAGGTTCCCGGGTCCCGGTTATATAGGTGTTACAAGGGGGAAGGGAATAATTTCCTAACCGCTTTTGCAGGTACAAGAATCTGGAAAAGGAGCGAATGACATGTCCATCGACCGTTTTATCATTAAGAAATTGGACAACTGTCACGAAGAGCAGACACGGCTGAATTTGGTGAAGTTGTTCAAGCTGCGGATTCAGAAGGCTGAAAAAGAGGAAAACAAAAACCACCGGATAAGCTGATGCCTGCCGCTGACGTACAGCAACTCGGCCAACATATAGAGCGGAGCACCTTCTTTCTGAGTAAGGAGAGATCGTGCTTTTTTTCTACGCAAAAAAAAACCCCTCTATTAATAGAGGGATAACGCGAGTGAATCATTTTCACTGTAACTGTGCAATATAGCTTCAGAGCCTTTAATTTCGATGCTGATTAGTGAATTCAAACATTTCTGCAGAGCGCTTTTACCCTTCTGAATCTTGAGTTCAAGTGTACTGTTCAGGAGCCGGAGCACCTTTTGTGTAGGTTGTTTGTTTTCTGTAGTGAAGTAAACCGGTACCAGCTTGTTCTGAAATGTGATGAGCATTCTCATTTTGAAATCACCTCGCTACAAGTATTTCATGCTATGATCATACCCTTCATTTCTTAATTTTACCTTAAAATTAGCTTATGATAACATAAAGATTGCAAGTTTAGTAGTTGAAGCTTTTTATTGCTGGCGATTCCTGTGCTCCTGGGAATCCGGGAAGGAAATAGGGCTGTGGATAATAATGAGAGGGCATATTTGGGACGTTTTCTGTTCCCTGAAGCTTTAGAGGGGAAGGAAGTATCGGATTTACTGCAAAAGGCAGTATCTGCAGAACGAATATGCCGGTTGAAATACTGCGAGGGAGAGTATATCCATGACCTTTGCCTGCAAGTACATAAAGAACGGACGTATATTTACAGCATTCACGATCCGGACTCCTTCGGCTATGAGCTTAGTGAGTCCGGAAAGGTGAAGCGGGCATGCTATTACTTATTTAATTGTTTTGATTATACGGAATCAGTGCCCACGAATGTGCCTGCTCTGCAAATGTCCAGACGCAGATTCGAGGAGCTGAAGGCGAAGGCCGATTCTTACACCTTGTATTTTTTAGCAGAATGCCTGATTGCAGAGACAGGCGATCCGGCACATTCCGCACAGCTGGCCAGAGTATTGAAAAGCCGGACTGCGGACGGAGAATTAAAGCTTTGTTCCCGCAGCAAGGGCGGCTGGACATTACAGCATGCCTGTTATATTGAAGACGCCGCCGGCGGCTGGCTGCTCCGGATGAGCAGCGTGTGTACTGAAGACTGGATGATTGCGATACCTGCCACCAAAGCAGAAGTGTGCTCCGCGTTATGCCAGTGGATGTTATGCTCTTCGCATGCAGTTACTCCAGAATGACTGTTGTATACGGTGGAAGTGTGAGGGTTTCTCCTGTTAGTTTCGCTTCCCCCGGAAGGGCTTTTAAGATCTTGGAATAGGCATAGCCCTTTTCTCCGTTCTGAAGGGTGAGTGTTTGGGGCTTGCCCGTCAGATTGAGGGCAACCAGTACCTGCTGCCCGGCTGTAATACGTTCAAAGGCCATAATTCCTTCATTTCCGGAGACGAAATCACGTATTCCTCCATTCTGGAGCGCAGGTACACTGCTCCGGAGTGCAATAAGCTGGCGGTACCAGTCCAGCAGTGAGTTACTGCCGTGCAGCTGGCTTTCCACATCACCGCCCGGATTGCCGGTATTATTGCTGCTCTGCTCCCACGTTGTCTGACCCTTACTTTTCCCGTCCGCAGACCACTGCATCGGCTCACGAATCCCCTCATCCGGTTTCTGGCCTAACATGCCTATCTCTTCCCCGTAATAAATAAATGGATTACCAGGCAGTGTCAGCAGCATTGCTGCAGCCATTTTGGCATGGTCCGGATTGTTCCCGAGCTGGCTCATCACCCTGTCCTGATCATGATTGGTCAGAAAGATAGCATCTGAGAAGCTGCCCCCGGAAATCTGTGAATACAGCTTATAGGTACGCTCCAGGGTAAAAACAGCCCCGCTGTCTTTTTCCGTCTTGGCGGAATTGACCAGCGTCTCGGCCAGGCCAAAATTGAACCCTGAATCAAAGGCGTGATCCAAATACGCACCAACAGAAACAGCGGAGTTCTCCCATACTTCTCCTACGATATAGGCTTTCGGGTTGACCTCGTTCATCGCTTTGCGGAATTCCTGCCACCAGGCAACGTTCTTTGCTGTTGTAGCAGCGCTTTTGTCAGATAAAAGGTCTTCATAAATATGCTTGGCCGCATCCAGACGGAAGCCGTCGACGCCTTGTGTCAGCCAGAACTTCCCGATATCCTCCATTTCGCTACGAACCTCCGGATTGTCGAAATTGAGATCCGGCATTCCATCCCAGAAAGTGCCCATGTAATGGCTGCCCAGCTGGGAGTGCCATGGATTTCCGCTGCCGGCAGCACTGGTTCCGTTAACCGGGCGGTTCTGATCTTCTGCCCAGACATAGAAGTCGCGGAATTTGCTGTCTTTTTTCGTAACGGATTCCACAAACCATGGATGTTCCTTGGAAGTATGATTGACAACCAGATCCATGATGATTTTAATTCCCCGTTTATGAGCCTCCTTCACAAGCTGCTGCATATCCTGCAGTGTCCCATAGTCCGGGTTAATGCTCCGGTAATCGGTGACGTCATAACCATGATAACTGGGGGACGGGTTAACTGGCATCAGCCAGATCCCGCCGATACCCAGATCGTCTGTAGTCTCAGGATTTCCGTCATTTAAATAATCGAGCTTTTCGGTAAGCCCGCGCAGATCGCCGATACCGTCTCCGTCAGAATCACTGAAGGAACGGACGAAAACCTCATAAAAAACGGTGGAGGGCTGTTCATCTACAGCATTGCCGGATGCTGCAGCTGTCTGCTGTGATTGCTCGGCTGCAGCGGAGCTAGGGGATGGTGAAACCTGCGGGCTGGATACAGCGGTTTGGCTGCTGTTATTAAGATTGTCCTGCCCGTCATTTGAGCAGCCGGCTAAGACAGCGGCAGCAAGCCCCGTCACAGCCAAAGAATACCAAATACGGCGTCCCGGGAGCCGGGTAAGTTCAAGATTCATTTGCAATAACCCCTTTTAATAAATTTCTTCACTAATATGTATCTTGGTAAGCGTTTTAATAACTATAGTAGTGGAATAATTGCTTTTGGTAAAACGTTTGCACATCCTTAAAAGTATGAAAAACAGATAAATAAGTCCATATTCATATAATAATCAGAGCAATTCGTCGATATACATTGTTTTACTTCCATATAATCCGGATATGACTGTAAAATTCTTTGTTCAAGCCTGTTGCTCTATGGAAAATGGCTAACCGAGCCCAGAATATAGCTGTAATTTATGCGCAAACGATATTATTTAACAGCTTTAACCATTCCATAGGCATGTGCATATGCTTTAGGTAAGGGCAAAAAACCCGGGAAGAAAGGAGAATGAAGGATGAAAAACAAGATACTGGCGCTCATGATCATCATCTTGTGTTTCTCAGTGCTTGCGGGCTGTGGCGGAGAGTCAGCTGCGGTAAAGGTGAAGGTCGGCGAAGTTACCCGTTCTGTCTTTTATGCGCCTGAGTACGTGGCTTTATCACAGAACTTCTTCAAGGATGAGGGGCTGGATGTCGAGCTGCAGACCATTCCAGGCGGCGACAAGACGATGACTGCCCTGCTCTCCGGAGCCATTGATGTGGCGCTGGTCGGATCGGAAACATCAATCTATGTGTACCAGCAGGGAGCTGATGATCCGGTAATCAATTTCGCACAGCTGACCCAGCGGGATGGCACATTCCTGTTCGCCCGCAAGGCAGAAGGTGAATTCAGCTGGAACCAGCTGAAGGGAGCAACCTTCCTTGGACAAAGAAAGGGCGGAATGCCACAGATGGCCGGTGCGTTTACCCTGCTGAACAAAGGTATTGATGCCGGGAAGGATCTCACACTGATCCAGAATATTGATTTTGCCAATATCGCCGGTGCGTTTGCCTCAGGTACAGGTGATTACGTGCAGCTGTTCGAGCCGCAGGCATCCATTTTTGAAAGTGAAGGGCGCGGTTCGGTAGTTGCCTCGTTTGGTGTGGAAAGCGGCTATCTCCCGTACACAGTCTTTATGTCGAAGAAAAGCTTCATTAATAAAAATAGCGATACCGTACAAAAATTCACCAACGCGATCCAGCGGGCTCAGCTGTGGGTGAAGGAGCATAGCCCTGAAGAGATCGCTGATGCGGTGCTGCCGTATTTTGATAAGACGGACCGTAATATCGTCATCTCTGCGATTAAGCGTTACAAGGAACAGGACACTTATGCAGTAAATCCAGTTATAGATGATACGGAATGGAACAATCTGCTCGATGTGATCGAGAATGCCGGAGAATTGCAAGAACGGGTTCCCGCTGGCAAAATCGTCGATAACAGCTTTGCTGAGAAGGCTGAAGCCAGCATTAAATCAGGCTCAGCCAAGTAATCCGGAAGGAAGCAGATGCTCACAAAACTAAGCGTATGCTTGCGAAGCAAGTTTTGCACGAAGATCAGTCAAGGGAGTATTGCTTACAAAACTTTTAGGAGGGGCTGATATGCTTCCAGTTGTGCAATTAAAGGGAGTAACGCACGCTTACCTGGGTGACCGCGAGGCTTCTCTTGCCATCGAGGACTTAAATCTGAACGTGGAAAAGGGTGAATTTGTTAGCCTCGTTGGACCGAGCGGTTGTGGGAAGACGACGCTGCTGTCCATCATCGCGGGGCTGCTGCTGCCTTCACGCGGTGAAGTCTCGGTCTGCGGGCGGTTGATCCAGGGACCCTCTCCCGAGGTAGGGTATATGCTCCAGCAGGATTATCTGTTTCCGTGGCGGACCATCCTTGATAACGCACTGCTTGGACTGGAGCTGACCGGCAACCTGAATGCTGCTACCCGCTCCAAAACCTTGGAGCTTCTGGCGGACATGGGCCTTGCAGGCAAGGAGCAGGCTTACCCGGCCCAGCTGTCCGGAGGTATGCGCCAGCGGGTAGCACTGGTGCGCACACTGGCCACGGATCCGGGTCTGCTGCTGCTGGATGAGCCTTTCTCGGCACTTGATTACCAGATCAAGCTGCAATTAGAGGATCTGGTATCGGAAACCCTGCGCCGGCGCGGCACGACAGCAGTTCTAGTGACCCATGATCTGTCCGAAGCGATCGCCGTCAGCAGCAGAGTTATCCTGCTGCAGCGCAATCCGGGGCGGATCCGCAGGATTTTTGAGGTGCCTGAAGACATCCGCAGCACACCTCCGCTATATGCTAGGGATTTGCCCGG
>NZ_LN831198.1:2928306-2930833 GCF_001368795.1 Paenibacillus ihuae | reverse complement strand
CACCTCCGCTATATGCTAGGGATTTGCCCGGTTTTGCGGAGCTTTTTCATGAAGTGTGGAAGGAAATGGAGCTGGCTGGGAGGGAAAGCCCGTGAAATCAGACGAAATGTATGAGAATCCGGCTCCCCGGGAGCTGTGGCTGCAGCAGAAGCATCTGGATTATAAGAAGAAAAAACGGCATTGGCGCAGCAGGGTTATGGCCGTGCGGGGCAGTCTGCTTATCCTTTTCTTCCTTGTGTGGGAAGCAGGAGCCAGACTGGGCTGGATCGATGAGCTGCTGTTCAGCTATCCGACTAAGGTCTTCCGGCAAATCTGGGAGGATATGGCCAGCGGAAGCCTATGGCCGCATTTAGGGATGACCGTAGAAGAAACGGTAGTCGGCTTCGTGCTGGGAACCCTGCTCGGCACCTTGCTGGCCGTTGTCATCTGGTGGTCCCCGTTTTTATCGGCAGTGCTAGACCCGTATATGGTTGTATTCAACAGTATGCCGAAAGTGGCCCTCGGGCCGATCTTTATCGTGATGTTCGGAGCCGGCTTTACTGCGATAGTAGTCACCACTTTATCCATTACGGTAATCATTACTACGCTTGTGGTTTATAACAGCTTTTGCAGTGTTGATCCCAATCTGGTCAAAGTCGTGCGTTCGTTCGGGGCATCACGTGTGCAGGAATTTTTCAAAGTGATCCTTCCGGCATCTTTTCCTACAGTTGTCTCTACATTGAAAGTAAATGTGGGCATGTCCTGGGTGGGAGTGATCGTCGGCGAATTTCTGGTGGCCAAATCGGGACTCGGCTATCTGATCATTTACGGCTTTCAGGTGTTCAATTTTACGCTCGTGATGTCGAGCCTGCTGATAATCGCAGCAGTTGCTACTGCAATGTATCAACTGGTCGTATACGTGGAGAAGCTGCTATTGTCGAGGATTTGAAACTTATGTCATATTGTGTCTCCTTGCAAAATCTTGTACCATGTCTATATCTTACCCTGCAAAATGAGGCAAAACATTCAAGGAGAGGTATGTTCATGGGATTTCGGATTATCAAAACAGCGGCTGCCACGCTGCTGTCCATTCTGCTGGCAGCCGCCGCGGGTATACCTAATGCGCAAAGTGCCGGCCTGCTCGCGATTCTCGGGGTAGAAACAACGCGTAAAAGGAGTCTTCGAACGATCACGGCGCGTTTTTCCGCCTCGCTTGTGGGACTCTTAATAGGTTGTATTCTTTTTTATGTGCTGGGTTTTCATTACTGGGTGCTGGGGCTTTACGTTCTCTTCGGCTTTCCGATGATCGTCAAGTCGGGTTTCAAGGAAGGGATTGTAACAAGCTCTGTTATTGTGTTCCGCGTGTTTGGACAAGCTGAGCTTTCCGTGCATGTCCTGCTCCAGCAGATCGAACTGCTGGCAATCGGACTCGGATCAGCCGGTCTTGTGAATCTGATTTATATGCCGGAGACTGGGGGTGTGATATCCGGTATCCGTAAAGAGGTAGACGGGTATTTTTCAGTGATTTTCAAACAGATGGCTACAACGCTGCGTGATCCTTCCTATTTGTGGGACGGCAAGGAGCTGATCGGTGCGAACGAGGCAGTGCAGCGGGGACTGACAGCGGCCTCACGAGAAATGGAGAATCATGTGATTCATCCGGACGAAGCATGGAATGTCTACTTCTATATGCGCAAGGAACAGCTGGAATCGATCCAGAATATGATGCAGCTGCTCTCCCAGGTCTACCGGCAGCTTCCGCATGGGGACATGGTGGCAGAGCTGTTCGACCAATTGAGCGGTGATGTGCTGGCTGAGGAATACACAGGCCGGACAGAACGGCTGCTGGAGGGAGTCGAGCAGGAGTTTCAGCAGATGGAGCTTCCGGATACACGGGAGGAGTTCGAGGTCCGTTCTGCGATTTTGCAGGTATGCCGTGAGCTGGCGCTGTACTTAAAAATTGCCAAACGCCATAAAGTTCCGGTTGAAGTGAAGCCGGTGAAACGGCTGTCCTCCTTCAAGGGCAATTGGTAATACATACATAGTAGGAATTCAGAGACAGGTATTCACATTACTGTGTAAAATTACGATAAGATATATAGCAACAAAAAGTGAGCTTGAATCGTTCCCCGTTCAGTTTTTGTTCCGTTTAATCCATTACTTTTATTGTTATTTAGAAGCAATAGGGCTGAAGAAGTTCAATTCTGCAGATCGTTCGCTCACGTGAATTTCTGCTCTGGCAGGTGAGAACAATAAACAACATCAATAATGAACAATATCTCGGCAAGCAGCTTGTAGACAATCTTTTCAATCATAAGGGTGTATTTGTTCTGCCCGCGAAGACCCTATTAACCGGTGACCATATCCGTCTGATCAGCCAGCATAGAATTATGCTTCAGCCTCAGGATGTCGTTCAGATTGATAGTGCGACCTTTTACCAGATTGCTGTAGATGATTGTACTGCTGCAATGGAGAGTATTTTTGAACAGCTGCGCTATAACAAAAGCAAACGTCTACCGATGATTGAGCTAAGAAATGAAGTTATTCC
>NZ_LN831198.1:2924905-2928075 GCF_001368795.1 Paenibacillus ihuae | reverse complement strand
CTACCGATGATTGAGCTAAGAAATGAAGTTATTCCTTTTATCCAGCAGGTCAGTGAGAAGAACGATTTCTTTGGAATACTGGCTGCATTGCAGCCGAAGGACGATTATACATACAGACATAACGTTGCTGTCGGGATTCTGTCTACACTCCTCGGCAAATGGCTTAAGCTTAAGCCGGAAGAGCTGGGGATGCTGACTATCGCGGCAACCTTGCATGACATCGGGAAGATTATGATTCCATCGGAAATACTGACCAAAGCCGGACCGCTCGATGAGGAAGAAATGGCGCTGATGCGGAAGCACACTACGTACGGATATGAACTGATCAGAGATACCGTAGGTACGAACCACCAGCAGGCACTTGTGGCCCTGCAGCATCATGAACGGATGGATGGCAGCGGCTATCCCTTCGGCGTACTTGGACACCGGATCACCGATTTTAGCAAAATTGTTGCGGTAACTGATATTTTCCATGCTATGACCTCCGAACGGTTCTACCGTCCTGCAGCGCCGTTATATGAGGTTTTGAGGCAGATGGAGGATAATGCATTCGGTAAGCTTGACCCGTATATTTGCAGCGTCTTTATTAATAAGCTGATGCAGTCCATGTTAGGGAATGATGTAGAGCTGACAGACGGCCGGATCGGTAAAATCATCCTGATTCTCGCCCATGACCCGCTGCGTCCGCTCGTTAACATTGAGGAGGATTTCATTGATCTGAGCAGGCACCGGGATCTGGGGATTGTGCGGGTCATCCCGCAGTAATACTTTGAGGCAGTAAAAATAATTAAAGGTTCAGTAGGTATCAGCGCTCCCGCGGAATGGGGGTGCTGATGTTTTTTTATATAAGTATAAGGATTTATAAGTGATACATTTACCCTCTACCTAAGTTGGACTTAAAGAACTATTTATAGGCAAAAGCAGCAGAGGGGAGATTCTCATACAGCCACCCTATCAGCGTCCGCTTGTCCAAACATTCCCCGCAGACTATGCACACTGCCGGTTAGATAAATCTGAAGTTCAACTTATATAGTTCTGGCACAAACGGGCTCCATCTCAAAAAGGCCTGCAAAGCGGTTTCCTCTAGGTAAAACCATTTAAGCTATGTATCATAACTGCGTGATTTCAGCAATAAAATGAACTATGAATCTTATAACGGGGCGGATGGAGGGCTTACCCAAATTTATTTCTACTCTAACAATCAACAAATGCCCAGAACGTGCATACACTTGATAGTGAATGATTGTATGGAGGAGGTTCAAAGATGTCATTAAGCCATAAACGTCAAACAAGGGAGATCATTACGAAGGCAATTTGCGGCAAAGGTCGTAAGTTCTCTACCGCAACCCATACCGTGACTCCGCCACATCATCCGACTAGTATTCTGGGGGCTTGGATCATTAACCACCAGTACGAAGCGGTTGCCGCCGGGAACGGAATCGAAGTAATTGGTACTTACGATGTAAACATCTGGTACTCGTATGACAAAAACAAGCAAACCGAGGTAGCCAAAGAAACGGTTTCCTACGTGGAGCTTATTCCGCTGTCATACCTGGATCCGAGACACCGCGCTTCCACTGTTGAGGTCTCTGCGGAGGCAACGCAGGAACCAAACTGTGTGGAAGCGGGAGTATCGCCAGGCGGCGGCAGTGTTACGCTCCGTGTGGAACGGGAATTTGAGGCGGAACTGGTGGCTGAGACCAAGGTCCGCGTGTATGTCAGTGATCAGGCCGACGATCTGGAAGACAAAGATTATGATTTCGATGGTGAAAGCTTCGATTATGATGATCTGGACCCTGACGCCCTGGATGATGAGCTGTAAGGAAGGAAGGCGCCGCCGCCGGCTGAATACTGATGGGTTATGGTCCATTATATGTAAAGAGGGCGGCGGCGAAGAGGGCGAATGCCCTCCTTTTTTAATTTTATTTCTGTGCAGGAAATATCGGGAGGTAAGAGGGCAGGTGGATGCGTCCTGATGAATGCCTTGAGGCTGGCAAGGGGCGGTGGACACTGGGCTATGGCAAAGACACTGGGCTACGGCAAAAGGACTGGGAAAGCATGAGGAAGCGGTGGGGTAAGAGTTAGTGAATGAAGGGTGTTGCGGAGGGAAGGAGTCAGAGGGGGAACGAATGGGGCAATGGCGAGGATGTGTTGGAGGAGGAATGAATGGAGCGACGGCGGGAAGGGGGAAAGGATGAGGGAATGGAGCGATGGCGGGAAGGAGTAGAGGATAAGTAAATAGAGCGGTGACGGATCAAGGGAAGGAGTCAGGCGATGAGTGAATGGGGCAAGGGGGGAGGAATCAGAGGAGGAACGGAGGGAGTAATGTCGGGAAGGAGTTATGTGATGAGTGAATGGGGCAAGTTTGGGAAGGAATCAGAGGTTGAGTAAATGAAGCGATTGTGAGAAGGATTCAGCGGATGAATAGTTAAGAGAGAGCACAGGAAGGAGTCAGGCGATGAATGAAGGGCTTAACGTGTTTGTCGGGTTAACACCGGGCCAGCGGGAAGCCAGACTGCTGCGCTGCGGGCTCTATGCGGTAATAAATCCTGCTGTAAGAGCAAAGCCGCGGCAAGCGGAGTCTGGTAATTCTAATAAAAAGGCAGTAAATACATATGGTTGTGAACCAGAGAGCATTACTTATAAACAGCGTTACCGGATTAGTGTATTCAATCTTGAGGTTATCCAGCTCCAGGCACTAGGTACAGGACAGGCTATGAGGAAGGACCGGCATATCAGCGGTCGTCGAACCGCTGTTGAGCGGGAGACAGTCAATGCGGAATTCGCAGACGGAGACGGGCTTGGGAATGTAGCAAGCGGCTTTGGCACTTGGGAAGGCGAGCAGGAGGAGAGCAGTCTTCCGGTCATGCAGCGTGGAACAGCCGGATTGCTCCGGGGAACTGCGATCCATGCGCTTTATAGCTTGGGGCTGGATAGTGGTGAGGTGTGGTTGACCGCTATGGGCGACCGGCATTATGCAGTGGAGGATGTCATTCCGCTGCTTAACACACCCGGTCAGCCATTACCGGCTCCATATCAGGTGGCTTCCCAGGCGCTGGCCTTGGCATTGGCCCGGGAGCAACACGGCCGCCCCGGTCTACTGATGGGCATGGACCCGGAGTTCCTCCTGCTCCGGGGAAGCTCCGGCCGCGTCGTGCCCGCGTCGCGGT
>NZ_LN831198.1:2918700-2924254 GCF_001368795.1 Paenibacillus ihuae | reverse complement strand
GCCAAATTCAAAGGTATTTATCCCTCTGATTTGCTCACAAACCGCGCCGTCGCCGAAATCAAAGGTATTTATCCCTCTGATTTCAACACTTAGCCGCCGGAATCGATTCAAAGGTCCTCAGCGCTTCTGTAATAAACAAATTATAATGGCGGATTTAAATACATCATTGTCCATGAGCCGATGTCGCGGAAGCCCAACTTTTTGTAGATCAGGCCGGCTTGAGGATTATTGTAGAAAAGGCACAGGGATTTGCCTTCTGCCAGCATATCCGCGCACAGCTTAGCCATTAAGTGAGACGCAAGCCCTTGATTCCTGTATTGTGGATGAGTAGCCACAGCAACGATCATCGCCGACAGTGAATTCTCTGCTGAGGTGGATGCTGTGGCAATAATCTTCCCATCCTGCTCCACGAAATAAGTTCGGCCCGTGCCGCTTTCCAGCGTTTTGTGCAGACTTTTCCGCGAATCTTCAGGTCTGCTGAGAAATTCCTCAATCTGATCGGTCAGCGTACAGATGGCATCGACATGTTGTACCGTCGCCTTTTGGATGGCAAGTGAAGCGGCTGCTGCAGGGCGGGTTACTTCTCCCAATTCCTTCAGCTCCGCGAAGTACATTTGCTTTTCATCCCTGATATTTATCCGTTCTCTAAAAGCCTGTACAACATCAGTAGCGCCGGAAATCATTTCAGCCTCTATATTCATGCGCACCAGCCCGGCAAAACCGTCCACGTCAAACGGGCCTTCGGCATAAGGCAGATAACTGTTATAGTAACGCAGCAGTATTGCTTTTAGCGGACCATCCGGAGAATCACATTCACCCCACAGCTCCATAAACTCCTGATCAAAGCCGAAATTCTCCACGTCCCCGATAATATACAGGTTGATTGCCGGATTGCGGCCAACGAGCTCCATCAGCCGTGTCCGGTCAGCTTCATGCAATTTTCGTATCATCCAAAATCCGCTCCTTGTCTGCGTTAGAAAATGTTGTCTGCCCACAATCTTACATTATAATGCATGGACTGGTCATTTGTCTGGCGTCTTTTGCTCACTGGACTACTGGTAATAATGGTTAATGATTTGGCAGAGTAACTTTGCTATGCGAGTTTCTGGTATAATAGAGAATACAGAAGAATTTGCATGGAGGTTAACAATGGCAAAATATACGCCGATGATCGAGCAATATTTAAAGGTAAAGGAAGGGGCGCAGGACGCATTCCTTTTTTTCCGGTTGGGCGATTTCTATGAAATGTTCTTTGATGATGCGCTTCTTGCCTCGAAGGAGCTTGAGATAACGTTAACCGGCCGGGAGGGCGGCGGTGATGAGAAGATTCCGATGTGCGGGGTACCTTATCATGCAGCCGAAGGTTACATACAGCGTTTGATTGAAAAAGGCTACAAAGTCGCGATCTGTGAGCAGCTGGATGATCCGGCCGTAACCAAAGGTATGGTGCGGCGCGATATCGTCCGTGTGGTGACACCGGGGACCGTTATGGACGGCAAGATTATTACGGATAAAAGCAATAATTATCTCGTCTGTGTCACTGAAGATGACGGTATGATGGCACTGGCCGCATGCGATCTGACGACGGGCGAGCTGTATGTGACGTCTGTCCTGTCGGGAGCAGAGTGGCTGCGTGACGAGATCGGTATTTATGAACCAGCGGAGATTATCGGCGATGCCGCGCTGCTGGATCAGCTCCGCAGTGAAGCTTCATTGCTGGCCAAGCCTGTAGTGTACACCCCTTGGGATAAACGGGAGGAGGAATTAGCCCGCCGCCAGTTCGGTGAAGCAGCATGGGTGCGCCTGGAGAAGGAGCGTGGCCAATGTCTGGCGCTCCTGATCTCCTATTTAAGCGAAACCCAGCGCCGTTCGCTCGGCCAACTGAGCCAGATTTCACCTTATGAACCCGGGAATTATATGATTCTTGATCCGTTCACCCGCCGCAATCTGGAATTGACCGAGACCGTACGTGAACGCTCCAAAAAAGGCTCGCTGCTCTGGCTCCTGGACCGCACTGAAACCTCGATGGGCGGCCGCCTGCTGCGCCGGAGAATTGATAAGCCGCTGCTGCAGCGCGCTCCGATTGAGCGGAGGCTTGAAGCTGTCGATTATTTATATAACCAGTTTATCGTCCGTGAAGATCTCCGCGGTGCCCTCAAAGAGATATATGACCTGGAAAGGCTGGTCGGACGCATTGCCTTCGGCAGTGCCAACGGCCGCGATATGAATGCACTGAAGCTGTCATTGGCGCAGATTCCGGCTCTCAAGGACATGTGTCTGACTTCCGGGTCCGCGACGCTGCGGGAAATCGGAGCTTCTATGGATGAGTGCGCCGAACTGCGTGATGACATTGACATGGCCATTGTTGAAGATGCGCCGGTGTCGGTACGGGACGGCGGGATTATTCGGACAGGCTACCATGAGCGTCTGGATGAGCTGCGTGAAGCCAGTACGAGCGGCAAACGCTGGATTGCCGAGCTGGAGGCGAAGGAGCGGGTCGCAACAGGCATTAAGTCTCTGAAGATCGGCTATAACAAAATCTTCGGCTATTATATTGAAATCACCCGTTCCAACCTCTCTTCGCTGCCTGAAGGCAGATATGAGCGTAAGCAGACGCTGGCTAATGCCGAGCGCTATGTTACACCGGAGCTCAAAGAGAAAGAAGCCTTAATTCTGGAAGCGCAGGATAAGATGACAGATCTTGAATACAGTCTCTTTACCGAACTGCGTGACCGCATTGCCGCACAAATTCCGCGCCTGCAGGCATTGGCCGAAAAAGTCGCGGAAATCGATGTCTATCAATGCCTCGCAGCTGTCAGCGCCGAGCATCGTTTTGTAAAGCCTAAGCTGTCGGACGGATATGACCTGCGGCTGGAGGGCGGACGTCACCCTGTGGTGGAAGCGGTGCTGAAGGATTCAGCCTTTATTGCCAACGGCAGTACACTCAGCAAGGACGAAGGCAATATTCTGCTGATTACCGGACCCAATATGGCCGGTAAGAGCACCTATATGCGCCAAGTAGCTCTCATCTGTATACTGGCACAAATCGGCTGCTTTGTGCCGGCTACGAGCGCTGAGGTGCCGCTGATCGACCGGATCTTTACCCGGATCGGAGCAGCGGATGACCTGATCGGCGGGCAGAGCACCTTCATGGTGGAGATGGCCGATATACAGGTCATGACCGAGAAAGCAACCTCGCGCAGTCTGATTATCATCGACGAGCTTGGCCGGGGAACTTCGACCAGTGAGGGCATGGCGATTGCCCAAGCGGTTATTGAATACGTGCATGATACGATTGCCTGCAAAGCACTTGTCTCAACGCATTTTCATGAGCTGGCTCATCTGGAGGAGAGTCTCCAGGGGCTGAGCAACTATTCAATGGCTGTTCAGGAAAGCGGGGACAAAGTGAACTTCCTGCGCAAGCTCGTACCTGGAGCGGCTGACAGCAGCTATGGCATCTATTGCGCACGGCTGGCAGGACTGCCTGAAGGCATTATTGACCGGGCATACGGATTACTCCAAAGCATTGAGCAAGCGGCACCTCCGGGCAGCGCAGTTCTAAATTACGGTGCCGGTTACGAAGGACGGGGCTTGCCTGGTGAAGTTAGAGAAGTCCAGCAGTCTTCAGAATACCCGCAGGCAAGCTCTGCTGTGCCAGCCATGGATTCTCTGCGAACAGAGAGTTCACCTTCTGCCAATGCAGCTCTTTCCGGTGGTACGGCTTATGCCGAGTCAGCTGTTTCATTGGCTTCCTTTGAAGCTGCACCGGGACAGGAAGTGGTCCAGCTGTCGATTTTCGGGGAAGAAGAGCCGCGCAAGAGCCGGAAGGGCAGCGCAGAAACCGCAGCAGCGCCTGCAGTGAAGGAGAACCCTGTAGTGAAGGAGCTGGTCGCTGCCGTGCAGGACGCTGACCTGATGAATATGACTCCGCTGCAGGCTATGAGCCTGCTGAATGAGCTGAAATTGAAAGCTAAAGGACTATAATAGTGCGGCAGATTACCTGATTAAAATTTCTTTATAGATTGAACATGAAAATAAGCATTCGGGAAAAGTGGCGGAGGGGAATTTTGGAACTGTAGGAGCGGTAGCGTCCGCCTTTGTCTGCGGATTTCTACCGTTAATTACGGTAAAATCAAGAAATCTGCAGGCGGGCAGCGGCCGGAAGTCCAAACATTCTCTGTAGTCACGGCTAATCCTAAAATAGAAAGTCATAACTTCAATCTATATAACCGCGAGGTGAACGATTCATGGCCAAAATTCATGTGCTGGACGAGCATATTGCCAATCAGATTGCTGCCGGAGAAGTGGTGGAGCGTCCTGCTTCTGTTGTGAAGGAGCTGGTAGAAAATGCGATTGATGCTGGCAGTACCCGCATTGAGGTTACGGTAGAAGAGGGCGGCCTGCAAAGCATCCGGGTGAAAGACAACGGCTCAGGCATCGAGCCTGAGGATTGCGAGACCGCCTTCTACCGCCATGCAACGAGTAAAATTGCCAATGGCCGTGATTTGTTCCAGATCACCAGCCTCGGGTTCCGGGGCGAAGCATTGCCCAGTATTGCGGCCGTGTCTAAGGTATCACTGCTGACCGCAAGCGGTGATGACGGTAAAGGCAGAGTGATCGATATCGAAGGCGGTAAACTGATCCGTAATGAAGATAATCCGTCCGGGAAGGGCAGTGATCTGGCTGTACGGGAATTATTTTATAATACCCCGGCAAGGCTGAAATATATGAAGAGCATCCAGACAGAGCTCGGGCATATTTCAGATGCGATGTACCGGATGGCCTTGGCACATCCGAATATCTCCTTTACGCTGCATCACAACGGCAACCAGCTGTTGCATACCCTCGGCAACGGTGATCTGCTTCAGGTCATCGCTGCCGTCTACGGCACATCGGCTGCTAAGGCAATGCTGCCGGTAAGTGCAGAGGATCCGGATTACCGGATCTCAGGCTACATCAGCCGGCCGGAATGGACCCGGTCCAACCGGAATGCGGTCACTACGATTGTCGGCGGTCGTTATATCCGCAGCAACGGCCTGAACGCGGCGATCCTGCGGGCATATCATACGCTGCTGCCGATCAACCGTTATCCGCTGCTCGTGCTCCAGCTTGACATGCATCCGTCGCTTGTTGATGTCAACGTACATCCGGCGAAGCTGGAAGTCCGCTTTAGTAAAGAAAATGAGCTGTATACTTTTGTTGAACAAGAGCTACGTAAGGTTCTGCTCGGCCAAAGCCTGATTCCCCGCCCTGGTAAGGAAGTGCTTGGCGGGAAAGGCAGCAGCTCCTTTATTCAGGAACAGTTCGCCTTCACCAAGGGAACGATACCGCAGCCTCCGGAGTCTGCTGCAACTCCAGTATCACAGGACGTGCCTGGCCCTGGAGGAGAGTCATATCCACGTGAATCCGGCAGCGGCTACGGCTCTCCGGCTGTGACCCGTGGCGGCGGAGAGAGCAGTGCGCCGTTGTTTGGCAGCGCCCGCGAGCAGCGGTCCGGACAGGTACAGGCCTTCCAGCCGCAGACCAGGGAAAGTGCGTCTGCCTATAGCGGCAG
>NZ_LN831198.1:2885595-2918101 GCF_001368795.1 Paenibacillus ihuae | reverse complement strand
CTTGGTTTTGAGGAGCTGCTCCGGGGGAGCGCTAAAATATCGTACGGGGTGATACAGATTGACAACTGAGGCTAAACATAAAGTACTGGTGCTGCTGGGGCCGACTGCAGTCGGTAAAACCAGGCTGAGCCTGGAGCTGGCGGCGGCTTATAATGCCGAAATCATATCTGGAGATTCTATGCAGGTGTATCGCGGTATGGACATCGGCACAGCTAAGATCACCACCGCTGAAATGAAAGGCATTCCCCATCATCTGATCGATATTCATGATCCTGAGGATGCCTATTCGGCTGCAGAATTTCAGGAGCAGGGCAAAAGGCTGATAGAAGAGATCAGCGCCAGAGGTAAGCTGCCCTTTATTGTTGGCGGAACGGGGCTGTATATTGAGTCTCTGTGCTACGGGTTCCGCTTTTCTGAGGCGGTTGCGGATGAGGCGTTCCGGAGTGAGCAGGATGCGTTTGCAGAAGAGCACGGGGCAGAGGCATTGCATGCCCGGCTTGCTGCAGTGGACCCTGCTAGTGCTGCCCGGCTGCATCCTAATGACCGCCGCCGGATTATCCGCGCGCTGGAAATACATCACCAGACCAAGGTCACTCTTTCCGCTGCCCAGGCAGATCAGAAGAAGGAATCCCCCTACGAGCTGTGTCTTATAGGTCTGACTATGGACCGGAAGATCCTGTATAAGCGTATTGAGGACCGTATTGACCAGATGCTGGAACAGGGGTTAATCCAAGAAGTGCAAGGGCTGCTGAATAAGGGCTACAATAGAAGCCTGGTATCGATGCAGGGCCTGGGTTATAAGGAAATAGCGGCTTATCTGGCTGGAGAGCTGACGCAGGAAGAGGCAGTTACACTTCTCAAACGCGATACCCGCCGGTTCGCCAAAAGACAGCTGTCCTGGTTCCGTCATATGAAGGAAATCCAGTGGATTGAAGATTTTAATGAACAGAATTATTCGGAGAATCTTGTGAAAATACGTGAGATTATCTCCCGCCGTTTTGAGGGCATACTTTGATACAATAGTTATTGCAGATATATTTGCAGCTTCAAGATGCCTGTAAAGTGTGTGAATGTGCACTCTACGGCATCTTTTATTGTTTTTATCAAAACTGGTTTAATAATAACTTTATTTCTCTGAAGCTTGCCTGGCACGCCGTTTCAGCATGATCAAAAGCGATGAGATTGACGGGAAGGGGGCCGAAGATTTAACATATACATGAGAGAAGAGGCTATGATTATACGTTGTACACATCGATCAAACCACTCCGCACTATTTACTTAATTGATGTAACTGTATGTTACGTGGTATAATAGCAGGAAAGTTTCTCTCAGGTGTTGAATATACTTCTGAACAATCTAATTGAACCATTGGGGGTACGTCATATGAACAAGTCCATTAACATCCAAGATACGTTCTTGAACCAGCTGCGTAAAGAGAATATCCCTGCTACAGTATATTTAACCAACGGCTTTCAAATCCGGGGAATCATTAAAGCGTTTGACAATTTCACAATTGTCATCGACAGCGACGGACGCCAGCAAATGGTGTACAAGCATGCGATCTCGACCTTCACACCGCAGCGTAGCGTCTCTTTGATGCAGGATAGCGGGAACGAAGAATAACATTTACTGTTTTAAAGCGAAACTTTTTTGTTTATAAACCGTTTGAATAGAGTGCGCGAGAGCAACCTGCGAAGGTTGTTCTTTTCATTCGTGCCGACAAATTTGAAGATATTTCCGAGAGGGAGTCAGGAGGCAGCATGTCCAGAGACGAAATATCCAGGACGAACAATAGAAACAGACAACCGAACCAGTCGAATTCCAAAGGGAAGTCTAAGAAAAAGAAAAAGTTTCTAACCAAGAAACGTGTGCTGTGGAGTTTGTTTTTTGCAATGGCGCTGGCGATTTTCTGTGCGCTCGGGGGCTACTTGTACATTATGCTAAACGGCCAGAAATTGCTGAATGAGAATCAGGATAAACTAACGGTGAATCCGCCAACGCAAATTTTTGACCGGAATGCGAATCTGATCGGGGAGCTGTCACTCGAGAAAAGTGATCCGGTAGAATACGAGGACATTCCGGAGCTGGTCATTAACGCCTTTATCGCAACCGAGGATAAACGGTTCTTAGAACACAAGGGTGTGGATTTCTGGTCAATCGGCCGCGCAGCCGTAAAAGATGTTGCAGCCCGCAGTATGGTGGAGGGCGGAAGTACCATTACCCAGCAGCTGGCCAAGAATATCTTCCTTACACGTGATAAGACCTTTTTCCGTAAAGCGACAGAGGTATCAATTGCTGTAGCTTTGGAGAATACAAGGACTAAACCTGAAATTATTACGATGTATCTTAATCGTATTCCTTTTGGCGGAACGGTGTATGGTATCAAGGCAGCATCGATCCGTTATTTTGGCAAGAGCAATCTGGAGGATTTGGACCTGTGGCAAATTGCAACCCTGGCAGCGATGCCGAAGGGGCCTTCCCGCTACAATCCGCTACGTAATCCTGAGCTCTCCAAAGAGCGCCGGGGAGTAGTCCTGCAGCTCATGTATGATCAGGGTTATATCACCAAGGAGCAGATGGATGAAGCTAAAGTGGTGGATTACAACTATAAACCGCCGGAAAGCAAGCAGCGCTATCAGGCATTTATAGATTTTGCCATTGATGAAGCAGAAGAGAAATTCGGACTGACAGAGGACGATTTGAACATCGGCGGCTACAAAATCTATACCACAATGGATAAGCATGCCCAGGAAACGGTGGAGGATGCTTTTGCCGACAGCGATAACTTTGAGGAAAGTGTGGACGATGAGCTTGTTCAGGGGTCCATGACTATCATCAATCAGGAAAACGGCAGCATTGTCGCCCTGATGGGCGGACGCAATTATGAGAAAAAAGGCTTTAGCCGTGTTAACGACAGCCGTCGTTCTCCGGGTTCCTCCTTTAAGCCGCTGGTTGCTTATGCGCCGGCTTTAGAATCAGGAAAGTTTACAAGTGAATCCATGCTCAGCAACGAGAAACAGTGCTTTGGCACCTACTGTCCGAACAACCTGCACGGGTACTCGTCAACGATTAGCATGAGCGCGGCGATTACGAAGTCAGAGAATATTCCGGCGGTCTGGCTGCTGAATGAAATCGGTGTGAATACCGGCTTCCAGTTTGCGAAAAAGCTTGGTATTAATCTGAGTGATGATGATAAGAATCTGTCGCTCGCGCTCGGCGGAATGAGTAAAGGGACGAATACACTGGAAATGGCCCAGGCCTACAGTTCCTTTGCCAACGGCGGGGAACTTAGGGAAGCCTATTCGATTAAGTCGATTGCCAACAGCGACGGAGAAACGGTCTATAAAGCGAACACAACACCGGAACGGGTAATGAGTGAGAATACGGCCTACCAGATGACCCAAATGATGCAAGAAGTCGTAACAGACGGAACAGGTAAAAAAGCAAAAATTAACCGTCCGGTTGCGGGTAAGACCGGTACCACCCAAAGCGGTTACGAAGGAATCAGCTCTAACCGTGACGTTTGGTTCGTTGGATATACACCGGAATGGACCGCAGCGGTTTGGATGGGATATGACAAGCCCAACAAGACCCACCTGCTTAAGAACAGCAGCCCGCTTGCTGCCGCCTTCTGGGGGAAGGTAATGGAAGAGGCGCTGGAGGGAGTTCCAAGCAAGTCCTTCCCTACACCTGAGGGTGCAGTGAAGACTGAACCAACGGCAACACCGGAAACGGTGCAGCCTGTGAACGGTTTAACCGCAGCTTATGATCCATCCACAATGACTGTTAACCTCAGCTGGGAGCCTGCGCAGACGGAAGGTGTGGAATACCGCATCTACCGCCGCGAAACTTCAGAAGCTGATTATAGTCCGTTACTTAACACGATGTCTTCCAGTGTAGGTGACATAAGCGCTATGCCTGGATTGACGTATGAGTATTATGTGACTGCTTACTATCCTGAACTGGATACGGAAAGCGAACCATCCGGAGCTGTTACTGTTGCAGTACAGGATGAAGCCCCTACAACGGAGCCGGAACCGACGCTTGATCCCAATCAGCCGACGGATAACCCTGGTAACGGTGAAGGTAACGGGAACGGGAATGGTGCCGGAAACGGTGTTCCTGGCGGCAATAACGGCGGTGGCAACGGGAATGGCAATGGCAATGGTGGAGGGAATGGGAACGGGAATGGGAACGGTAATGGTGCAGGGAATGGAGCCGGCAACGGCGGAGCACCTACAAATCCCCCTGAGAGTACTACCACCCCGCCTCCGGCCACATTGGCACCGACTGCTACTCCGGTAGTTACACCGGGCAGCGGCAACGCCGGGCCGGGTGACGGTACCGAAGCGGGAACGGATCCGGCAGCTCCTTTGTAGATTTAAGTAGGAACAAGGAACAGTATAGCTTCTGCCAGTCAGGCATAAATCCGGCGGCCGTACCTCTGAATCTGTGGAGGTAGGGCTGCCTTTTTTTTGTTTGCGGAGAACTGGTGGTACAGACGGCAGTTGTATTTTGTAAGTCTTGTTTTGAGTGTATCTGCCAAATGTGTTAAGCTGGATACACCATTATTCGAGAGGGTTATTCATATGAAACGTAAATTCGGAGACCGGGCCAACTGGCGCCGGATTACGCGCCGCCATTTTGCCTGCCGCTATGTGGAAACCCGAGAATTCAGCGGTTATATCACACTGTATACTATTTACGGGCTGAAGGAACCTCTGTGGAAGAGCTACGGCAGACATACATACCGTATCGCGGACAAAGGCTATTCATGGCTGCAGTATTTCCCCAAGGATAGCCATTATATTGTCACGGCTATGTTTGATGAACGGCAGAATATCGTACAATGGTACATAGACACCTGCAAGGTTCAGGGGGTTACAGATCAGGGGGTCCCCTGGTTTGATGATTTATATCTGGATGTTGTAGTACTGTGGAACGGTGAGGTATTTTTGCTTGATGAGGATGAGCTTGAGGAAGCACTGGAACGGAAAGATATTACGGACAGTGACTATAATCTGGCCTGGGCAACAGCCAAGAGTATTCTGCGCAGCATAGACGCACACGCCTTTCCTTATTTTGCTCTTTCTCTGAAGCACCGTGCCGAATTGTTTCACCACGGAGAATTCAGGAGGAAATAGAAATGGAATGGTACGTATACCAAAAAGGCTCATCTCCAATCCGCAAGGTATCCCGGAGAGGGCGTTTCAGACCGAAGCGCAACCTGATGATCGCCTGTTTTATCTTGGTGGTTGCAGGTTTACTTTGGTGCGCGGCTGTATTTAATCTTATTAATAATGCGGAGACAAGTGCGCCGATGACGAAGTCGGATGCCGGCATTATCCTGGGGATGTCCATGTGGGGAGATGAACCCAGTCCGGGTCTCAAGGAGCGCCTGGATTATGGACTGAAGCTTTACAATGAAGGGATGTTCAGCCGCATTATCGTTTCCGGAGGTTTGGATAAGGCAGATTATAAATATACCGAGGGTCAAGGAATGAGGAATTACCTGGTGGCGCATGGTGTACCTGATGAGGCGATTCTGATGGAGAATGAATCTACCAGCACCTACGAGAATCTGAAATTCAGTCAAAAGATTATGCAGCAGGAGGAAATGACGTCAGCTGTGATCATTACCCATACCTTTCATGGGCGCCGGGCACTGGAGATCGCGAGGGAATTCGGCTATGTCTCACCGCAGCTGGGTCTGACGGAGTCTCAAACCATGTCCATGCTGAAATATAAGACCCGGGAAATTCTGGCTTATACCGAATGGAAAATACAGCAGTTGTCCATGTAATGAACGCGGCAAGCATAAATATCCCGAAACTGCTAATAAGACCTCAGTAGGCGGAATAGACTTGAGTTAGAGCAAGTCAGCCCTGGATAATGAGGTGAACAAGGTGAACGGACGCGTAGCAGCGGCAAGCGGACGGGAAGAAGGCAGACCGTCACGCCAGATTAATATTGTGCTGCGGAATCAAGAGCCACCTGCTGTACACATTGCGGCAGGTGAACACAGCAGCGGGGCTGTGCCCACCAAAAATCACGGCCATAGCGGATTATTCCAGGAATTAAGCCGGGAACTTGATGCCCTTGTCGGCCTGGATAATATCAAGGAACTTGTATTTGAAATCTACGCGCTCCTGCAAGTCGCACAGATGCGCAGCGAGGCGGGGCTGGCCAGTGGCGGTCAGGCGTATCATATGGTTTTTAAGGGGAACCCCGGAACCGGTAAAACAACCGTGGCAAGGATCGTGGCTAAGCTGTTTCAACGGATGGGTGTATTGAGCAAAGGGCATCTGATCGAAGTAGAACGTGCGGATCTGGTAGGCGAATACATTGGACATACTGCACAAAAAACACGGGATCTGGTAAAAAAGGCACTTGGCGGTATCCTGTTTATCGATGAAGCCTACAGCCTCGCCCGGGGTGGAGATAAGGATTTTGGCAAGGAAGCGATAGATACACTTGTTAAATCTATGGAAGATCACCGCAGCCAATTTGTGCTTATCCTGGCCGGGTATTCCGGTGAGATCGATTATTTCCTTATGAGTAATCCAGGCTTGCCATCGCGTTTTCCGATTCAGGTCGAGTTTCCTGACTATACAATTGATCAGCTGCTGCAGATTGCTGAGCTGATGGCCAAAGAGCGGGACTATATTTTAATGCCGCAGGCTATACTCAAACTAAAGCAGCATTTGCTGATTGAGAAGACGGAAAGTCTTCATGCCTTCAGCAACGCCCGCTATGTACGTAATTCCATTGAGAAGGCTGTACGGTCGCAGGCGGTGCGGCTGCTGAATCAATATGAGAGCAACAGCCCCGGCAAGCAGGAGTTAATGACGCTGCGGACGGAGGATTTCAAGCTGTAGGCCGTAGCTGGTTGAGTAAAGCGCAGGAAAGAAAGCTAAATCCCAAGAGGTAAAAGGATAAGGAGTACTACATTCATGGCAATAACACATGATACACAAACGGATGTTCAGGACCGGGCCATTCTGGTCAGTCTGGTCACAGACAAAATCAAACGCACGGGCATCGATCCTGAGCTTTCACTGCAAGAATTGGTTCAACTGGCTGAGACGGCCGGGGTGGAGGTGCTGGATGTACTCCGCCAGAACAAGGAAACACCCGATTCGAAATGGTTTATCGGCAAAGGTAAGGTAGAAGAGCTGCGGATGGCGGCAGACGGCCTAGGAGCCAATACGGCGATTTTTGACCAGGAGCTCTCCGGAGCCCAGGTCCGCAACCTTGAAGAAGCACTGGATCTAAAAATCATTGACCGTACGCAGCTGATTTTGGATATTTTTGCAGGGAGAGCTAAGACGCGGGAAGGCATTATCCAGGTGGAGCTGGCACAGCTCTCTTATCTGCTGCCCCGTCTGTCGGGTCACGGCAAGAATTTGTCCAGGCTCGGCGGCGGAATAGGCACCAGAGGTCCAGGGGAGAGCAAGCTGGAGACAGACCGGCGTCATATCCGGGACCGGATTACTGAACTGAAGCGCCAGCTGGATGATGTCGTCAAGACGCGTGAGCTGCACCGTGAACGCCGCCGCAAGAGCGGTGCTGTTCAGGTAGCGCTGGTCGGCTATACCAATGCCGGCAAATCCACGCTGCTGAAGCAGCTGACGGATGCCGATGTTTATATTGAGAACCAGCTGTTCGCTACACTGGATCCGACTTCACGTGTCCTGCAGCTGCCTGCGGGCAAGGAAGTCGTACTCACGGACACGGTAGGGTTCATTCAGAACCTGCCGCATGATTTGGTGGCCTCCTTCCGGGCAACGCTGGAAGAAGTAAATGAAGCCAATCTGGTGCTCCATGTGGTAGATGCCTCTTCTCCAATGCGTGAGGAGCAGATGGAGGTTGTAGATTCAATTCTCCAGGATCTCGGTGCTGCCGGCAAACCGAGGGTCGTTCTGTTTAATAAAAGCGATCTCTGCCAGCCGGAACAGCTGGAGATGCTGCCAACCGGCCAAGGCTATCTGAAGATCAGCGCTTTCAGCCCCGAGGATCTGACCCGTGTTACCGGACTGATCGCCGATGAATTGGCTGGAGATACCCTTGTCTTCCGGATTCCCGGAGACCGTGGTGACCTTTCTTCACTGCTGTATCGTGTAGGTGAAGTGCTGGAACTGAATTATGAGGAGAATGATGTACTGTACAACGTCCGCTTGAATAAAGAGGATTATGAAAAGTGGGGATACAAACTTGCTGAGTTTGTGGTGCAGTAACAGCAAGTGTTAAGTAAATGTAATGTTAGGAGAGAATACGGGGAAATGGCTGTTTTTGCAGAGGATCTTTTACAGGCGGCGGAGGCCGCAGAGCTAGAAATTGAAAGTGCCGTTAAAGCGCTGGATAAGATTGTGGACCACAACCAATGGAAGGTGATTGAGGCGTTCCAGCGCCAGCAGGTCAGCGACTTCCATTTTGCCGGGTCTACCGGCTATGCCTATAATGACCGGGGCCGGGAGGTCCTGGATCTGGTGTATGCCGATATCTTCGGCGCAGAAAGCGCACTGGTACGCCCGCATTTCGCTTCCGGGACACATACCATCTCCACGGCACTCTTTGGAGTGCTGCGTCCAGGAGATGAGCTGTTGTATATCACAGGACGTCCCTATGATACGCTGCATAAGGTAGTGGGCAAGCCGGGTGACGGAACAGGCTCATTAGCCGATTTTGGGATCGGCTACAAAGAGACTGCACTTACCTCGGACGGAAAAATTGACTGGGATGAAGTAGCGCTGTCCATTAACGACCAAACCAAAGTTATCGGGATTCAAAGATCCCGGGGTTATGACTGGCGTTCATCCTTTACGGTTGCTGAAATCGGAGAAATGGTGTCCAAAGTAAAAGCTTTGAAGCCTGAGCTTATTGTTTTTGTAGACAATTGCTATGGTGAATTCACCGAAATGCTGGAGCCGCCGCAGGTTGGAGCGGATCTTGTTGCCGGCTCGCTGATCAAAAACCCCGGCGGCGGGATTGCAGAGACCGGCGGCTATATTTGCGGGCGCTGCGACCTTGTAGAACTGGCAGCCTACCGGCTGACCGCACCGGGCATCGGCGGGGAAGTTGGCGCGATGCTCGGCACGACCCGCGGTCTTTTCCAGGGGCTGTTCATGGCGCCGCATACAGTTGGACAGGCTGTGAAGGGCAGTATCTTTGCTGCTGCAGTGTTCCAGCGCTGCGGGTTCACAACTAAGCCGGCCTGGAACGAGCCGCGTACGGATCTGATCCAGGCAGTCGCTTTTGACGGTCCGGAGCATCTTATAGCCTTCGTACAAGGGATTCAGCGTGCCGCGGCTGTCGACAGTCATGTCGTTCCTGAAGCGTGGGATATGCCGGGCTATAAGCATCCTGTCATTATGGCGGCAGGAACGTTCATCCAGGGCGGAAGTTTGGAGTTATCTGCGGATGCACCTATCCGGGCGCCGTATATCGGGTATATGCAGGGCGGATTAACCTATTCCCATGTGAAATTCGGCGTGTTGATGGCGCTGCAATGTATGCGGGAGCGCAAACTCCTATAGCAGGACATTTTGGTTTTATGGGAATATATGTTATATTATCAGTACGAATGGAGCTGATAATGATGACAGCACTTATAAGCATTGGCATTTTACTGTTAACTGTTCTCCCTATGGCTTGGTATTATGCTGCTCTGGGCAAGCGGATTTCCGCTGAGGAGAAAAAAGCCGGAAGAGACCTTACGAATGAGATTAATCCTTTTACAGGCGGAAGATAATACTTAATAACCCTGCTTAATGAAGCGGGGTTATTTTTTTACCCGCAGATTCAGGCTGAGGGCTTTCTTAACTGCCCATAACTGATGCTCATGAAAAAATAAATGGTCAGCCTCGCTCAAATGCACCCATTTTAACTCGTGGTCATCCTCAATAGGGGCGCACACTTTTTTAGTTAAGTTTGCTGTGAAAAAATTACCGATGTTCAAGAGAGGAATGTTTGAAGGACTGACGAAATACCTTTGCGCTTTCCCCAGATTATGACTAATTTCCGCTGCAAATCCCGTTTCTTCTAATAACTCTCGCAGTAGGCATTCTTCAGGTGTCTCTCCGTATTCAATCCCGCCCCCTGGTAAAAAGCTGCCTTTGGCAGTAAGGATTGTCGCGACATACCCATTGTCATCAATGATTATGGCATAACTGCTTTCCCTGCACTGATATTTCAGCCGGCTGTCGTTAACTCCGAAAGTAAGATTATTATCCATGTCCATCACCTCATGCTTAATCTTAGCGTTAAGACTTCTACGCTGACGCCGGGTTACCCTTTAAATTATACAGGCCGGAGGGATATAAGCGGGGAAACAGGGAGTAAATACCGCTGGAGGCACCGGAAAGGCTCTGTGGCTGCTTTGAAGCGCTTAATCGATAGCTTAAGCCTTATGCAGTAATTTGCTTGAGATGCAGCCGTGGACGATGCTGATGAATAACGGTGAATCGAGGGTTATATCGCAAATTTCCTTAGGCCACCGTTTTTTGCTTCTGGATTGTTCGATGTGATATACTGCGGTAGTCTTCATTCGTTGTAGCTAACACCCAGTTCACCTGCTGTTTCGCAGTAATCTACTAATGTTGTAAAGAAAACTCACATACCATTGACACGCCAAATTAAGAAATGTACAATGAGATGAGAAAAAGATCATTGGAAGGTTGGATGAGTCATGGGTGATGAAATCCGCAGAAATATGGCATTATTTCCTATAGGAATCGTAATGAAGCTAACCGATTTATCTGCTAGACAAATTCGTTATTATGAGCAGCACAGCCTGATCGTGCCCGCGCGCACTTCCGGCAACCAGCGTTTGTTCTCATTTAATGATGTAGAGCGCCTATTGGAAATCAAAGCATTAATTGAGAAAGGCGTTAATATTGCCGGCATTAAGCAGGTAATGAACCCTGTCTCGAAGGAATCTGAAGAAGCTACGGTAATTACCCCTGACACAGAGGTTCGCCGTAGAGAGTTGTCTGATTCACAGCTTCACCGTTTGCTTAAGCAGGAACTGGTTTCGGGTAAAAGACCGGGACAAGTATCTCTTATTCAAGGCGAGCTATCCCGGTTTTTTAATAAATAAACAACAACTAAAGAGAGTTGAAAGGGAGAGGGTAAAGTGAGCTTTTCTAAAGAGGATATTATCCGCATCGCCAAGGAAGAAAACGTCCGTTTTATTCGCCTGCAATTCACCGACCTGCTCGGAACGATCAAAAACGTTGAGATTCCTGTAAGCCAGCTTGAAAAAGCGCTCGACAATAAAATGATGTTCGATGGATCGTCCATTGAAGGTTATGTGCGTATTGAGGAATCTGACATGTATCTCTATCCAGACCTCAGCACATGGGTGATTTTCCCTTGGGTGACGGACAGCCGGGTAGCACGTCTGATTTGTGATGTGTACATGCCTGACGGAACACCGTTTGCCGGCGATCCGCGCGGCATTCTCAAACGCTGTCTTGTGGAAGCAGAAGAAATGGGCTACACTGCCATGAACGTTGGACCCGAGCCGGAATTTTTCCTGTTCAGAACCGATGAGAAGGGTAATCCCACTACAGAATTGAATGACCAGGGTGGATATTTCGATTTGGCGCCGATGGATCTTGGGGAGAACTGCCGCCGCGAAATCGTATTGACTCTTGAAGAAATGGGCTTTGAAATTGAAGCTTCTCACCATGAAGTGGCTTCCGGCCAGCATGAAATTGACTTCAAATATGCGGATGCGATTAAAGCCGCTGACCAAATTCAAACCTTTAAGCTCGTTGTGAAGACGGTTGCCCGTCAGCACGGCCTGCATGCTACTTTTATGCCTAAGCCTCTTTTTGGTATGAACGGATCCGGGATGCACGCCCACCAATCCTTGTTCAAAGGCAATGAGAATGTATTCTATGATGAGAGTGACACGCTCGGCCTGAGTAAAACTGCACGGTATTACATGGCTGGTATCCTGAAGCACGCACGTGCTTTTGCCGCCATCACGAATCCAACAGTGAACTCTTACAAACGTCTGGTTCCCGGTTATGAAGCTCCTTGTTACGTTGCCTGGTCTGCGAGTAACCGTAGCCCGATGATTCGTATTCCGGCTTCCAGAGGACTCAGTACCCGTATTGAAGTCCGCAATCCGGACCCTGCAGCTAACCCGTATCTTGCACTTGCTGTAATGTTGAAGGCAGGTCTTGACGGAATTAAGCGCCAGCTTGATCTTCCAGCTCCAATCGACCGGAACATCTACGTGATGTCTGAGGAAGAACGGATTGAAGAAGGCATTCCAAGCTTGCCGTCCGACCTGAAAGAAGCACTGAACGAGATGATCCGCAGCCATGTCATCACTGAAGCCCTTGGTGAACATGCTTTGGCTCACTTCTATGAACTGAAGGAAATCGAATGGGACATCTATCGTACCCAGGTTCACGAGTGGGAAAGAGCTCAGTACATGACTCTTTACTAGGATGCAAGCAACCCCTGACGCCTCTGGCGCCGGGGGTTTTTTGTGCTGTCTAAGGGGGACGTGATACCGCTTCTTTTTTATCTTTGGCGTAAAGTTACAATACATAGAAAAATATAGGGAATTATGGTAAATTAATAGCGCTTAGACTTTGATTAGACTTTAAACGGAGAGGCGCGGAATATATGAGCAAAAGCCCATTTGAACAATTTCCACAAATTGAATCTGCAGCAATTACATTAAGGAAAATAACGGATTCTGATCTCGACGAGCTGTTTGAAATCTATAGCAATGAAAAGCTGTTTGTGCACTCACCATTAATGCTGAAGAAAAACAAAGAGACAGTGGCCAATATGATAGGACATTTTGAAAGAGACTTTCTCAAGAAAAAGACGATTTTTCTGGGAATCTGCCTGAACAAAGAGCCTGAACGTATTGTTGGCGTAGCAGAACTATTTGATTATGTGCAGGATGTAAATATGATCACCATTGGCTACAGGCTTGACGATAGATTTTGGGGTCAGGGGATTGCTACAGAAGCAGTTCAGGCGATGACGGAATATTTGTTTAAGGAGTTAGAGATCCATCGTATTCAAGCCTTTGTAATGCCGGAGAATATCAAATCCCAGAAGGTCCTGCTGAGGAACTATTTTAGAAAAGAAGGAACGATCCGGCAAGGTCAGGTCTGGAAAGGACATGGCGTTGTGGATTTAGATGTATTCTCGCGGCTCATTAGTGATGAGACAAATTATTAACTTAACGAAGCAGTGTACGCTTTTTTGACCATAATTTAACCCAAAGCCTTAGCTCATCGTCCCGGAAAAACTTGATCCCTATCAGCTTTAGAGGAGTCCATATTTCTTTAAAATAATAACTGGGCATAGAGAAATCCTCCTGATAATTTTTATTATATTATAAGCTATTATGCATAATTTCCAGCTTAAGATAGAATTGTTGCGGTTTATAAAGATGCCTAATAATGGATATATACTTTAGCAGCATGATTCTACTTTGTTCTGTCACTTAATTTGGAAAAATTGAGCCAATACAGTTTGATTATTGTTATGTGGAATGGTAAGCTAGGCTGATAGTAAGGCATTCCGCAGAGAGCTGCGGAGTGCCTTGCTGTTCGTTTAGACGGATTTTACATTAAATGTTAGCCAAGGGGTGATGGGCCATGTGCATTTCGTCGCTTTTAAATATAGGGATTCCCATATGAGCTTGATACGGTTAAATAAATGAAACTAAAGGAGGATATTATGATACAGGTAAAAGAATTTGTGGACGGCGATAATTTTTATGCGGAGAACAAGGCGAATGAATTCCTCAAAGGGTTACGGGAAGAACAGGTAGTTAACATTTGTTATGGCTCAGTAGTCAAATCTTCGCGTGACGGTGCAGAGCACCAGCGGAGCACCATATTGGTGGTATACAAATCAGATGAAAAATAACTACTGGAAACATTTTTTCACGTGGTTGTCGTTCGCCTCATCCTTGACCATCGTGGTTTTGATTCTTTTCTATGCTATAGGTTGAATGCGGTTTATAGTATGCGGAGGTACTTCTGAAACGGATAAAAGGAGGCATTATCAGCGCGGTTCCCTTAGCGGGAGAAGCTCATGGTAATGCCTTTTTGTATACATGGGATAGGTGATTTCTCATTTACAGCCGTTCACATTTGGATTATATTGGAATGGCCTAGTAATAAGTTTCAATAGGTATGCCTGCAGTTATCTTTACTGCTATCGGCACAGGGTTTTTTGCAGTCATTGGCTTTGGGCTATTATTAATTCCTTTCTATCACGGCCGTTAGACGAACCTGGGCTATGGCTCATATAAAAATCATTTTCAGGCCATTGTATGGCTTGCCGAAGGAGTAGAAGAACGATGAGTGTAACGCCAGGAGCCTATTTTCTGAGTGGATTCGGAGTGTTTGCCGTGTTGATCTGGCTGGTATCTGCTGTGGCGTGTATCTACGCTTTTGTATTGTTTGTTAAGCTTGCACGCAGAGGAATAACGGCCCTAGACCTGTACAATTATTCCAAAAATCTTGAAATTCGCGCCAAATATGAATCAGTTAATAAGGAGGGACCGTATTGAATGCGACTTATAAGGTGCTGGTAAGCGATGCTGACCTGTTCACTGCTGCGCTCGCTGAGGCGAATATATATGTAGTACAGATGCTAGAGGGAAAGCCGCATGTTATCGCTGATTACGCAGGACCTCTGCAAAAATGGACACCTGAATATATCATGCTGGCGGGAATGGCCTACAAACGTACGGAGTATGAATTCCGCGTGCGTCTGCCCAAAAAATAACAACTGCCAATTCACACAAACCGATGAAGCCTTAATTGCATCTCTTATACTATCAAACGTAAAAGAGGTGGAATTAATGACAGAAACAGAACGGTTAAGAATTCGCAGAGCGATCCGTGTATTGTTGGCACAAAGATCGATTTTACGGGAGCGGCTTGAGGAAATTAATGAGAATTTGCGCCGGGTGCCCAATCCCAGCCGGTCCAGACGTGAATTACTGGCGGCCAGGGTGTCGATCCGGGAAGCGTTGCGCCTAAACCGAATCGCGATCAGACTCTTGCGCAGTGTGTTGTAGCCGAATCTGTTGATGGGGATAGCCCTAATAAGCCGTTTGAACATCCTATGAATAAATGAAGAACACCTCTGCCCGTACAAACGTGGTAGAGGTGTTCTTTGACATGGAGCTACGTACGAGTTATCCATAACTTTACTCCCTAATCGTTACACGCGTGCCAATAGGGACTATGCGGGATAAAGCGAGAACATCATTGTTATACATCCGTATGCAACCGTGGGAGACCATATGGCCGATCGAAGCAGGGTTATTCGTTCCGTGAATGTCGTAATGCGGTTTAGACAGCCCCATCCAAAAGGCACCAAAAGGCCCGCCGGGATTAGGCTGCTTGTTAATGATTGTATACTCGCCAGTAGGGGAGGCCGTCAGCATGGTGCCGATTCCAACGGGAAAACCACGGGTCACAATGTCATTATCCAGTAAATACAGCATGCGCTGCGACAGATCAACAATTATCCGGTAATTGGGCAAAGTCATCAGCACTCCTTTTGCTACCAGGATATGTGTGGAATGCTGCGGGGGTTCCCATTATACGAGATTAGTGGTGATGAATTTCGCTGACGGGAACAAATGTTCTAATTGATTGAGTGGCATAAAAAAATGAAAAAAGCTGTTCGCTTGAGGGCGAAACAGCTTTTGTGAGGGGGAGATTCTAGTGGATATCACGGAAAAGTCCAATGACTCTGCCTAAAATGGTAACACGGTTCAAGCGGAGCGGTTCATAAGCCGGATTCTCCGGCTGCAGGCGGATATGGTCTCGTTCCTTGTAGAATGTCTTAACAGTAGCTTCATCTTCTTCAGTCATCGCAACGACGATATCTCCATTGTCTGCTGTCTGCTGCTGGCGGACAATAACATAATCGCCGTTCATAATTCCCGCATCAACCATGCTGTCTCCTAGTACAGAGAGCATGAAAACTTTGTTGTCGCCTACATAATGGCTAGGTAGCGGGAAATAGTCTTCAATATTCTCTGTAGCTGTAATAGGCACCCCGGCGGTGACTTTACCTACAACAGGAATACGGGTTACTGTTTGTACAAATTGATGTACATTCTCAGAATCTTCCTGTCCAAGCAGTTCTATCGCACGCGGCTTCGTAGGGTCACGACGGATAAGGCCCTTCTTCTCAAGACGATCCAAATGACCATGTACTGTGGAGCTGGACGCAAGACCGACAGCTTCCCCAATTTCCCGGACAGACGGAGGATAACCCTTGCTGCGGACTTCGTTACGTATAAATTCCAGGATCGCCAGCTGACGACTCGAAATCTTTGACATTGGAATCAACCCCATATAGTATGTTTGGGAAAATTATAACATAGAACTTCCGTTCGTACAAACATAAGTTCTAAAAATTTCTAAAAGACATAGTAAACAGGTGAAATTAACACAACAGATGAACAAAAAAATAAGGGGAACAATTGTTCGAAAAAACTATTGATCAAAACACTTGTTCGTGTTATATTATTTTTGAAATTAAGAACAAGTGTTTGGAGGTCGATGATAATGTTAAAATACAGTACATACCGCAGCATCTACGATGAGGCCCGTGAGCTTCAGTCTGCCGGAGATGATTCTGCTTCAACTTATGTTTCAAGTCTGAAAGATTCTGCAGCGTCCTTATTCAGTATGCTGATGAAGGTATTTGTGAAAGATAACTTTATAAAACTTGCCTTGGTGTTTATGCTCGTAGTTTCGGGTTTCACAGTTGTAGGTAATGTTTTTGCCGGATCGGTGTCCTCTATGACACAAGGTAAGCGGGTAGTTGTTGTACGCGGAGACACGCTCTGGAGCATAGCACGTGAACATAAACCGGATAATATGAGGACCGTCGTATATATAGAAGGAATTAAAAAGACAAGCGGACTGAACAGCAGTGACATCCAGGCCGGAGATGTGCTTACTTTGCCTGTATATTGACTATAATTTCAACACGATAGAATAACATGAAGAGCTTTCAGGGAGGAGACCTTGACAAGCTCTTTTTCTCATGGCAAAGTTAGAATGAATTTATAGGGGAGGGGAAAGCATTGAATATAGACGAATTGGTCGCACGCATCAATGAATTGGCTCGCAAGCAAAAAAGCAGCGGCCTGAATGAAGAGGAATTGGCAGAACGCGCTAAGCTCCGCGAGATCTATCTGGGTAACATCCGCAGCAACTTCCGGGCACAGCTTGATACGATTGAAATCGTGGATAACGATGATCAAGGCACCAAGGGGCTTAAGCATTAGTCCGGTGTCTTTGTCATAGATATTTTAGGATGACTAGGGGGAACTAACATGGCCCGTTCTTGGGAAAGAATGGTTCAACGCAACACACAGCAAGTCAATAAGCAACGGAAGAAGCAAGGTAAAGAAACCATCTATGCTTCAAAATCAGTGTCAGCTGCCAAAGACAGCGATATTTTCAAAGGCCGCAACATCGTATTTCCAATAGTTCTGCTGCTGCTCGGCATCATGTTCTGGGTAGTCGGTTCTGTTGATGAAGCTAGAGGCAGCGGTGTTCTCGCCAACTGGCTGGGTGTTGTTCTTTACTTCTTACTGGCTGCACTTCTGTTCTTCCGCCGTCCATACCTGAAGGTTGAACGTGCCAGAGTTTCTACTATTAAATACAATCGTGAACGCTGGCTGCAGGCATCAGAGATTGAGAAGATTATTGTGTCCCGCAGTATGGTTTCCCTTAAATATAAAGGCAAGCGCAAGCAATGGGTGTTCTCCAGGTTCCTGAACCGTTATGACACCGCGGCAATGGGTGAACGCCTCACAGAGTTCGCAAAAGCTAATAATATTGAAGTAGTGTACGAGTAGAAAGATAGACCAGCATAGGGAGAGGGAGCGTTATTATGCCGATTACCGCCGTACTATTTGACCTTGACGATACACTGCTCTGGGATGAACGGAGCGTTGAAGAAGCTTTCCGCGCGGCCTGCGAAGCAGCGGGGAACGATATTGACCCTTTAGAGCTGGAAGCAGCTGTCCGTAGGGAATCCAGAAGCCTTTACGAGACTTATGAGACGTTTCCATTTACGAAAATGATCGGAATCAATCCCTTCGAAGCACTATGGGCAAATTTCACAGCCGGGGAGCAGCCGGAATTCCGGCAACTGGAGCAGCTTGCTCCGGGATACCGCAAAGAATCCTGGCGCCGCGGCCTGGCTTCCTTAGGAGTCGATGATGAAGCACTGGCTGAACAACTAGCTGCCAAATTTGCCGAGGAACGCCGGAAGCGGCCTTATATGTATGAAGAAACGCTGCAAGTGCTGGATGAGCTCCGGGGTAAAGTGAAGCTGCTGCTGCTCACTAACGGGTGTCCGGCTCTTCAGCAGGAGAAACTGGACGGTGTTCCGGAGCTAATCCCTTATTTTGATCATGTGGTCATTTCAGGGAGCTTTGGTAAAGGTAAGCCGGACAAGGATATTTTCGTACATGCGCTTGATCTGCTCGACATTGCTCCGGAACAAGGGGTTATGGTCGGTGATAAGCTAACGACGGATATTCTAGGCGGTCTGACTGCAGGTCTTACCACGGTCTGGATTAACCGGACGGGTAAAATGGCTAATCCGGAGATTCGGCCGGACTACCAGATCGGGCATCTCTCCGAGCTCCTTCCGCTGGTACAATCGCTATAACAAGTCATTTCAAAACCGGTCTCCTAATAGGGAGCCGGTTTTTTTTGTATGCTATGAATATGTGTGAAGAGGTAGTCATTCTCTGAAAAAGTGAATATTATGTGTATAATAGAGAAAGAATGGATTACTCGCGCTGTAAGCTTCATAAGGAACTTGACTATCCGACTGGAGGATGCCCGATGATCAAACCTAAGCAGTTTATTGCACTATTATTTATTGTTACGATTTCAGCACTAGGAGGATGTTCCGAAAAAAGTGCAGAGCATAACCCTATGCACTCTGCAGGCAATGTCTCTATGGAGCCCATTAAGGTCGAGCTGAGCTGGAGTCCGGAGCAAGGCAAGGTAAATGAGCCGGTAAGCTTCAAAGCGGTGGTGACACAAGCGGGAGAAGCAGTAGATGATGCCAAAGAAGTGCTCTTCGAAATCGTGAACACAAACGATGAATCGATAAAGCTGGAGCTGAAAGGAACATCCTCCGGGAGCGGTACATATGAGGCTGAAGGCAGCTTTGCTCAAGAGGGCAAGTATAGCGTTACATCCCATGTAACGGCCCGCACACAGCATTCCATGCCGAGTAAAGAACTTACAGTATTACCTTAATAAAGCTTCCTGAGGACAGCCTACAAATAATAACAATTATGCAGAGTGGAAAGGAAGGCTTTCCGATTTTGCTTTATTCTGCTAAACTTACTCTAACGTTTTTCTGGGGGGATATGAAGTGGCTAAATATACACTTGCTGAAAGCTTGCAGCAGCGCATACTGATTCTGGATGGAGCAATGGGTACAATGATTCAACAAGTGCCCCTTACCGGTGAGGATTTTGGCGGAGAAGATTTGGATGGGTGTAATGAAATGCTGGTGCTTACCCGTCCTGAGGTGATTCAGGACATTCATGAGAAATATCTTGAAGCCGGCGCGGATCTAATCGAGACAAACACTTTTGGGGCGACTTCTGTGGTGCTTGCGGAATATGATATCCCTCAGCGGGCACGGGAGATTAATCTGGAGGCAGCAAGGCTTGCCCGGAACGCCGTAGACAAATACGATACGCCTGAACATCCGCGGTATGTGATCGGCGCAATGGGACCGACTACGAAGACACTCTCCGTGACCGGAGGTGTGACCTTTCAGGAGCTGGTTAGCAGCTATCAGGAGCAGGCTGTTGCACTTATTGACGGGAAAGTGGATGCTCTCCTGCTGGAGACTTCCCAGGATACATTAAATGTGAAGGCGGGCAGTATCGGGATCAAAAATGCTTTTGAGCAGACGGGAATTACACTGCCTGTCATGATTTCGGGAACGATTGAACCGATGGGAACAACCCTGGCGGGTCAGAATATCGAAGCCTTTTACATCTCGCTTGAGCACCTGAAGCCGATCTCCATCGGACTTAACTGTGCGACCGGACCGGAGTTCATGCGCGATCATATCCGTTCACTGTCAGCGATTTCTTCCGCGGCTGTGAGCTGTTATCCGAATGCCGGATTGCCGGATGAGAACGGGAACTATCACGAATCTCCGGATTCACTGGCCCGTAAGCTGGCAGGCTTTGCTGAAAAGGGCTGGCTGAACATTGCCGGAGGCTGCTGCGGAACAACTCCGGATCATATCCGGGCAATGGCCGAGCTGCTTACCACCTTCGAACCCCGCAAGCTGGATGGATCTCACCCGCCGGCATTGTCAGGGATTGAGCCTGTTTATGTAGAGAGTGACAATCGACCTTATATGGTCGGTGAACGTACGAACGTGCTGGGCTCGCGGAAGTTCAAACGTCTGATCGTGGAAGGCAAATATGAGGAAGCTTCGGAAATAGCCCGCGCTCAGGTTAAGAGCGGTGCGCAGGTGATTGATGTCTGTGTGCAGGACCCGGACCGGGATGAGAGCGAAGACATTAAGCAGTTCCTGGAACTGGTGGTCAAAAAGGTAAAGGTACCGCTGATGATCGATACCACCGATCCTAAGGTCATTGATCTGGCGCTGCAATATTGCCAGGGCAAGGCGATTATTAACTCCATTAACCTTGAAGATGGTGAAGAAAAGTTCGAGCTGGTAACTCCGCTGATTCATAAATACGGGGCGGCAATTGTCGTAGGGACGATTGACGAAACCGGACAGGCGATCAAAGCGTCAGACAAGCTGGAGGTTGCCAAACGCTCCTACGATCTGCTGGTGAACAAGTATGGACTGGCTGCAGAGGATCTGATCTTTGACACGCTGGTGTTTCCTGTGGGTACCGGAGGTGAACAGTATATCGGCTCCGCCAAAGAAACGATTGATGGCATCCGCCTGATCAAGGAAGCTTTACCTGCGGTGCATACGATTCTGGGGATCAGTAACGTTTCGTTCGGGCTTCCGGAAGCGGGACGCGAGGTCCTGAACTCGGTCTTTCTGTATGAATGCACCAAGGCCGGACTGGATTATGCGATTGTAAATACGGAGAAGGTTGAACGGTATGCCTCCATTCCGGAAGAAGAGCGCCATCTGGCTGAGGAATTGATCTACAACACCAATGACGAGACGCTGGCGGCGTTCGTTGCTGCTTTTCGTGAGAAGAAAGTTGAGAAGAAAGAGAAGATATCCAATCTTTCGCTGGAGGAACGGCTCGCCTCTTACGTTGTTGAAGGCACCAAGGAAGGTTTGATTCCTGACCTGAATGAAGCCTTGACGAAAAGCGGTCCGCTGGAGATCATCAATGGTCCGCTGATGGCCGGAATGTCCGAGGTTGGAAGACTGTTTAATAACAATGAATTGATCGTTGCCGAGGTGCTGCAAAGCGCTGAAGTGATGAAGGCTTCTGTCGGCCATCTGGAGCAGTTTATGCAGAAGGATGAGACCTCTGTGAAGGGGAAAATCATGCTGGCCACCGTCAAAGGGGATGTGCATGATATCGGCAAAAATCTGGTGGAGATTATCCTGTCCAACAACGGTTATGAGATCATCAATCTGGGTATAAAGGTACCACCGGAGAATATCATTGAAGCATTCCGGCGGGAAAAGGCGGATGCGATCGGGCTCTCGGGCCTCTTAGTCAAATCGGCGCAGCAGATGGTTACAACCGCTCAGGATCTGAGATCTGCAGGGATTGATGTGCCGATTATGGTAGGCGGTGCGGCGCTGACACGTAAATTCACCAAGACACGTATTCGTCCGGAGTATGATGGCCTTGTTCTGTACGCCAAGGATGCCATGGATGGATTGGATATCGCCAACCGGCTGATGAATCCGGAGGAACGGGTCAAGATTGAGGAAGAAGTTCGCCAGGAAGCAGAGGCGGCTGTCGCTGTGGCTCCGCAGCAGGAGCTTCCGGTGCTGACCCGGGCTGTCCGCTCGAAGATCTCAGCCGACGCGCCTGTGTTCACCCCACCGGATCTGGAACGACATGTCCTGCGCAGCTATCCGCTGGGCCATATTGTCCCCTACGTGAACATGCAGATGCTGCTAGGCCATCACCTGGGTCTGCGCGGTTCAGTGGAAGCCCAGCTTGCCGCCGGAGATCCGCGTACGGTAGAGCTTAAGGAAACGGTGGACGATATTCTGCATCAGGCAATCCTTGAAGGTACGATTACGCCGCATGCGATGTACCAATTCTTCCCGGCACAATCCCGGGGGAATGATATTCTGATCTACGATCCGCAGAACACTGCCAACATCCTGCATACCTTTACGTTTCCGCGGCAGAATGTTGAGCCGTATCTTTGCCTCGCCGATTTCCTGAAGTCCGTGGACAGCGGCATCATGGACTACGTCGGGTTCCTGGTCGTGACAGCTGGCCATGGTGTCCGTGAAATGTCGACCGAGCTGAAAGATAAAGGGGACTATCTCCGCTCCCATGCGCTGCAGGCCGTGGCGCTGGAGGTTGCCGAAGGCCTGGCGGAGCGGGTCCATCATATGATGCGGGATACCTGGGGCTTCCCTGATCCTGCCGATATGACCATGAAGCAGAGACATGGTGCGCGTTATCAGGGTATCCGCGTATCCTTCGGTTATCCCGCTTGCCCGGATCTTGAGGATCAGGGGCCGCTGTTTAAGCTCCTCTCCCCGGAGGATATCGGCGTTCATCTGACTGAAGGCTTCATGATGGAGCCGGAGGCTTCAGTATCGGCAATGGTCTTCGCCCATCCGGAAGCACAATATTTTAATGTTGAGAAGCTATAGACTCTCTTGATGATACACAACTGATCGGAAGGGGAGAGGCCCCCTTCACAACGGACCTCCCGTACCGGGAGGTTTTTTGCTGGAGCATGAAGTCATTTGGGGAAGGATGAAGGTAAAGATGATTTCCTCTCCCAAAAAGGGTAAAATTCATTTCAGAGATGCCGCGGCAAAGGCCGCTTGTTCATTCGAAGAAAAAGGAAAGGAGGATTTAATAAGATGGAAATTTATTTTCTTGGCACTAATGCCGGTGTTCCCACACTGCAGCGCAATGTAACCTCGATTGTCCTCAGACTGCTGGAGGAACGCCGCAGCTTCTGGATGTTCGATTGCGGAGAAGGGACACAGCATCAGGTGCTGCGTTCGCCGCTGCGGCTGGGGAAGCTTGAGAAGCTGTTTATTACCCATCTGCATGGTGATCATCTGTTCGGCTTGCCGGGGCTGCTGTCCAGCCGGGGTTATCAGGGCGGCACGGCTCCGCTAACAGTGTATGGTCCTCCGGGACTGAAGGCTTTTCTGGACGTTTCCTTGTCAGTAAGCCAATCACGCATGCCCTATAAGCTTGAAATTGTGGAGCATACCGGCGGGCTGGTATTTGAGGATGAAACCTTTAAGGTTGAGGCGGGTCTGCTGGAGCACCGGATTGACAGCTACGGATACCGGGTAACAGAGAAAGACAGCCCGGGCAGTCTGAACACGGAGCTGCTCCAGAGCTATGGACTGAAGCCTGGTCCGATCTACGGCAAGCTGAAGAAAGGCGAAGATGTGACTACGGAGAGCGGAGTAGTAATCCGGGCTTCTGAAGTGGTCCGCGAGCCCAAAAAAGGGCGCATCGTAACCATTCTGGGGGATACCAGACCTTGCCCGGGGAGTCTGCCTCTGGCGCAGGGTGCTGATCTGATTATCCATGAAGCAACCTTTGCCCATGATCTGGCGGAGATGGCTTATCAATATCACCACAGCACTGCTGTCCAGGCGGCAGAACTGGCCCGAGAAGCTGAAGGCCGGGAATTGCTGCTGACTCACTTCAGTTCGCGTTACGTATCCCAGGAGGAGCTGACTCCATTACTGGAGGAAGCACAGGCGGTCTTCCCGCAAACCCTGCTTGCTGAGGAGTTCTGCACCTTTCCCGTATACCGGAGAAAGTAAGCGGAGAAGCTGGAAAATCCCCGGCGAAATGGCTGAAGAAATCAAATTATTTTCCGGGAAAGCGCAGGAAATGACAGGGTAGTGTCAAAAATAGCCTGACGCTGCAGCGGTTCGCTAATGTTCGACTAAGGATGTTAAAATTTAATTAAAAGAACCTTGGTAAACATACGAAGCAGAGGGGAATATGGCGAAATGAGGACGGGATTATCCTGCCTCATACCAACATATAAACCTGTATTCTGAACGGTACAGCTGAAAATAGAGCGGTAATGAAAAGCTGTTTTTTAAAATTAACCAGATTTTTGATTAATAGTATTAATTAAAATCCGAAGGAACTGGAGGGGGATTATGAAGGATATCGGAGGCTTACTCATTGATTTGGACGGAACTTTATTTCACGGTGGCCGGATGATCCCCGGCGCAGATGAATTGATAGCAGGGCTGCGTGCGGCAGGTATACCTTTTTTGTTCGTAACGAACAATTCTTCGCGGACCCCCGCTAATGTAGCCGCACATCTGAGCGGAATGGGCATCGAAGCCAAGGCGGAGGAAGTCTGCACTTCCTCGATGGCAGCTGCACGCTATATCGCTGAGGAATCACCAGAAGCAAGGGTGGCGATACTTGGAGAAGAAGGCCTTATCGAAGCCTGCGCCGAAGCTGGCTTGACGATTGTCACAGATGACCCGCAATATGTTGTACAGGGTATTTACAGATCTTTTACATATGATACACTCGCACAGGCTTCCCGCTGGATCATGGGCGGAGCGAAATTTGTGCTGACCAATCCGGATCTGATGCTGCCATCGGATGATGGAGTCATGCCGGGTGCGGGAACGCTTGGTGCTGCAATCGAAGCCGCAAGCGGTATGTCGCCGGTAGTTATCGGCAAACCGGAATCACACCTGATCAATTACGCCGTGTCGATGCTGGGTATTAAGCAGCAAGGGGCTGTTGTGGTCGGCGATAACATGCGAACGGATATAACGGCCGGGGCCAATGCGGGCTGCCGGACGATCCTTGTGCTGACAGGCTTAACTACACAGGACAATCTTGAACACTATAAGACGGTCACCGGCGTGACACCGGATGTAATTTGCAGCGATTTAGCTGAACTTATATCGATGCTCGGTGTATAATGGCAAAGGTGTGAGTTATTTACCAACCTAGAAGGGACGATGAACAATGCCGGAATTGCCGGAAATGGAGAATTACAGAAAGCTGCTCAGTCAGCATCTTATAAATGTTCCGATTACAGGTGTGACCGTGAACAGAGAGAAAACCATCAACATGGAGGCCGGGGACTTTAAGAGCGCAATACTGGGTGCCCGCATCGTTTTTGTGGAACGCCGGGCGAGGCATATTTTGTTCCATCTGCATGACGGGCGCAGATTGCTGCTTCATCTGATGCTGGGCGGCTTATTGTATTACGGCACGGAAGAGGAGCGTCCTGAACGGAGTACACAGGTGGAATTGGTATTTGGTGACCACATTCTGTACTTCATGGGGCTGCGACTGGGTTACCTGCATCTGTTGTCGGTGAAGGAAAGCGAAGCGGCCATGGGCAAGCTGGGACCTGAGCTGCTGGACCGCCGGATGACCGCGGAGCGGTTCGCTGCGCTGCTGAAGGGCCGGAGAGGGGCGCTGAAAAGTCTGCTAGTGAATCAGCAGGTTATGGCCGGAATCGGCAACTGCTACGCGGATGAGATTGCTTTTGAAGCGAGGCTGCTGCCTTCCACGCTGGTGCAGAATCTGTCGCCGGAGGCCGTCACCCGCTTATATGAGAGTATGCGTAAAGTACTGACGGAAGCAACTGAAATCGGCGGATACATGGAGATGCCGTTTATGGCCGGCGATACTGTTACCGGTTCGTACAATGATCAGTGTAAAGTATATGACCGTGAAGGCGAACCTTGCCTGCGCGGCGGGGGAACCATTGTCAAAACAGAGCTGACCGGACGCAAGGTATTCTATTGCCCGGACTGCCAGCATGAAGGGTAGCCCCAAAATCGGGGCTCATGTCAGCATCCGCGGCGGATACGGCCGAGCGGCCCGTTTTGCCTGGGAGAGCGGTGCGGCATGCTTTCAATATTTTCCGAAAAATCCGCGCAGTCTGAAGCCGAAACCGCTCGATACGCGGGATGCGGAGGACTGCGCCGCCTTTTGCCGCAAGTATAATATAGTCTCCATTGCCCACACCCCTTACCCGACTAATATGGCGGCCGATACGAACGGTGCTGCATCCAGATCGGTAATGGTGGCGTCACTGCGCAATGATCTGGAGATCGCCGAGGCTTGCGGCTCGCTAGGTATTGTAGTGCATTTTGGACATTTTGCCGGAATGGAGCCGTTACAAGGCTACCAAAATATTATACAATGTATGAATGATACCCTTAGCTCCTGGGATGGCCGGGCAAAGCTGCTGATTGAGAATCAGGCCGGCAATCACGGAAGTGAAGGCATGACACTGGAAGAGCTGGTCAAAGTCCGTGAGCTTAGCCGCTTTCCGGAGAAGATCGGGTTCTGTTTCGACACATGCCATGCTTTTGCCGCCGGGATCTGGAATCCGGACCAGACGGCGAAGCTGCTGCGACGGGGAGCTGAACTGGATTTTTGGCCTAATCTCACTGCAGTTCATCTGAATGATTCATTATTTCCCCTCGGTTTGCGCAGGGACAGGCATGCAGGGATAGGCAAAGGCTATATCGGTGAGCGCAACTTGCGGGAGCTGCTGCTCTCAGAGCCCATCCGTCATGCGGTTGTTGCTATGGAGACCGCGAAAGGGCCTGACGGCAGCCACCGCCAGGAAATTGCAGCCGTACTGAAATGGTATGAAGCGGAGGCGTAGCCGTTGATTAATATATTTATGGACGATTGCCGCAAACTGCCGCAGGGTTTTACGCTGGCAAGAACAACTGAAGAATGCCTGCTGCTCTTGCGTGAGTGCGAGGTTAATATATTGTCGCTCGATTATGACATGGGGCCTGATGATTACAGCGGGGATGAGGTATGCAGACGTATGGTGCTTGAGGGGCTGTTTCCGCGCCAAATTTATCTGCACACCTCCAGCAGCCGGGGCCGCAAAGAAATGTATGAGCTGCTCTATGCCGTAAGACCAGAGGGAACCGAATTGTATAATGGCCCGGTTAGTAATGAAGTGCTTGCAGAGATCGCTGCGGGAGCGGCCGGCAAATGAAGGAATTCAAAAGCTTGAGCGAGCAGGAGCTTATGAATGCCCTGATTCAGTCCGGTGAGCCCTTGGTTGTATTCCTGCATACACCGCTGTGCGGTACCTGTAAGGCCGCCCGGCGTATGCTGGAGGTTGCCTCCCATCTCCTGCCGGCTGAGCTGGTTATAGCCGAAGCTAATATAAATATGCTGCCGGGGCTGGTCAGCCGGTTCCGTATATCCAGCGTGCCTGCACTTCTGGTGGCCTCTGCTGACCGGATTGCTGACCCGGAAATCTTTTATTCAATGGGCTCTGTAGAACGGATGCTGGAATACATAAGGAGAGTGACCTCATAAATGATATCATTACAACATCTTACGCTGCGGAGAGAACAAAGCCTGATTCTTGACGATGTATCACTGGAAATGAAGCAGGGCGAGAACTGGGTCATTCTTGGGCGCAACGGTTCCGGCAAGACAACAATTCTGGAGATGATGACCGGATATTTGTTCCCGAGCAGCGGGTCCGTTGAGGTGCTCGGTTATAAATACGGCCAATGCGATCTGCGTGAGGTACGCAAGGAGATTGGTTATATTGGCCCCTCGCTGATGGAAAAGCTGTCGCTCAGCGATCCTGTATGGGAAGTGGTTGCCACCGGCGCCTACGCCTATCTTCGCTTCTATCAGGCGATTCCGCAGCAGGTACAGGAGCAGGCGGTTAAGCTGCTTGAAGATATGAATCTGGGCGAGCTGGCCTATCATCCGTTCGGTACCCTGTCTCAGGGAGAGCGCAAAAAGGCTATGCTGGCCAGATGCCTGATGGCCGACCCCAAGCTGCTCATCATGGACGAGCCTTGTGCCGGACTGGATTTGTACGAACGTGAGAAAATGCTCGCAGAGATTGACAAGCTGAAGCAGCGCAATGTTTCGGTCGTCTATGTCACTCATCATGTGGAGGAAATCGTCCCGCTATTCTCCCATGTGGCGCTGATCCGTGACGGTAAGCTGGCCGGCTCCGGGCCCAAAGAAGAAGTGTTGACGAAAGATATGATCTTGGCTACTTTTGATATTCCCGTCGATGTTGAATGGGATAACGGTCGTCCCTGGATTAAAATTAGACCTGGAGGCAGATGATTTGAACGATTTAACACAAACAACCGGAGAGCAGGCTGCTGCTTCGGAAGAAAAGATTCTATCACGTTACATCTGCACAGCCAATCACGGCTTTGCCCCATACGCTCAGGAAGAGCTTCGCCGCCTGTTCGGGGCGGTGAAAAGCACGCTGCTGCTGCCGGGGGAGATTTTCCTGGCCACGCTGGAGGGGGAACCGGAAGAGGTATCGCGGGTGCTTAGCGCGAATCTGCCGATCTTCCTGCGGCATATTCAGCCGGTACAGTTCCAGGATCAGGGAGATCTCTCCGCGCTGGACAGACTGGCCGTTTATTTAAGCCGCCGCAGTGAGCTGGAAGGTGAGAAGGTGTCGCTGCATGTCCGTAAGGGAGCAGCCTCGTTCTGGCAGGACAGCCCTGGTGAGCTGCGTGAGTGGCTGCAGGAACGGCTGCAGAGCCTGGAGGCTGATTTCACCGTGCAGGATCCTGCCTGGGTGATTTCCGTCTATGCGGACGGAGAAGCGCTGTATGCCGGGGTATCCCGGCCTGAGGACAATCTGTCCAGCTGGAACGGCGGCATGATCCGCTTCCGCAAGGAAGACGGGCAGATCTCGCGGGCCAAATTCAAGCTGATGGAGGCGGAGAAGGAATTTGCCATTCCGTTCTCAAGCTTCCGTAATGCTGTTGATATTGGGGCTTCACCCGGCGGATGGACCTCGTTCCTGCTCGAACGCGGTCTCAAAGTAACAGCGGTTGATCCTGCGCTGATGCATGATTCGCTCCGCAATCTGCCCGGACTGAAGATCCTGCGCAAAAATGCCGGGGAAGTCAAATTCCGGGATAATGAATTTGATCTGCTGGTCTGTGATATGAGCTGGAGTCCCAAGCTGATGGCGAAGCTGGTCACCGGCCTGCTCCACAGCCTTTCACCGGGCGGAACAGCAGTGGTTACAGTGAAGCTGATGCACAAGAAGCCGCTGGCTGTGATCAAGGAGATTATCGCCATGTTTGAAGGCGAGCGGATGCAGGTTCAGCGGGCGAAGCAGCTGTTCCATAACCGTGACGAGATAACACTTTATATGATTAAATATTAATCAAATGAAATAGTACCGCTCGCTCAATTGTATCAACATAAGGGAAAGTATCCCGTTGTCTGTACCACCGGTCTCGTGCCGGATGGTATCAACAGCGGCGTGCTTTCTCTTTTTTGTTATATATACAGGATTTTGTATAAGTTTTTTTAGGAGGATGTTAACGATGATTTTTCAAACAAAACTGGCACCCGGTCAGTTGATGGGAGAGCGGTACAGGATTAAGAGACTGATCGGCTCCGGCGGAATGAGCCATGTCTATCTGGCCGAGGATATGCGTCTGCCAGGGCAGCGGTGGGCGGTGAAGGAAAGCATCAGCCATCATAAGACAGCGGGAGCCGTGGAGGCGGAGGCGGAGCTGCTGATCTCTTTGAATCACCGTCTGCTTCCGAGAGTCGCCGATTTTTTTCCGCCGGATGAAGAAGGCTACTGGTATATGATTATGGATTATATTGAAGGGGTGACGCTGGCGGAATCTATTAAGGCAGATACAGAGCCGATGGATGCGGGACGTATTATTTCCTATACCCGCCAGCTGCTGGAAGTGCTTGCATTCTTGCACGGGCAGCATCCGCCGATTATATACCGCGATCTGAAGCCGGCTAATATCATGCTGACCGGGGCAGGCGGGCTGATGCTGATAGACTTCGGAATCGCCCGCAGCTATAGACAGGGAGGCGGGGAGGATACAGAGAAGCTGGGTACCGCCGGTTTCGCTGCTCCCGAGCAATACGGCAGCGGGCAGAGCGGACCAGCATCGGATCTGTACGGCCTGGGGGCGATTATGCTGTATATGGTTTCCGGCGGGATGTACAGCCGCTGGGTGCCGGGGATGGAATCTATGTTAAACGCCAGAATTCCCGGGGCCTTGATTCCTGTAATCCGGCGGCTCCTGCGCTATCATCCGGAGGAACGATATCAAAGCGCGGAAGAAGTATTACAGGCGCTTGAGCCTCTTACAGATTCTATAGACGAACCGTCAAAAAGCGGGATGCGGCCGGCATTACCCGTAAAGCGCCACACTGCAGTTGTTGCACTGCTCGGCGTATCCGCAGGTCTTGGGACGACGCATACCTCGCTGGCGGTAAGCAATGGGCTGGCCCGAAAGGGGACCACCGCATGGGTTGACTTCAGTCCGGAGTCTTCCGTGTATGATCGGATCTGCAGCCTGCTTGATTATCCGGTACATCCAGGGCAACCGGGACTGCCTGAGGCTCCGCTTAGCTGGAAAGGGATTGAATACTGGCGGCGTCCGGTGCAGGGTGATTTAACAGGCATGCTAAATAAAAACTATACATACCTCGTGCTGGATCTTGGAACCGGCGGTTATGAAGGTGCGCTTGAAGCATTTACAGGCAGTGACGTACCCCTGCTGCTGGCTTCCGGATCAGCCTGGCGGCTGGAGGATACGCTGCACTGGCTGCGCCGGAGCAGACTTCCGCTTCATGCGAACTGGCAGATTTGCCTGCCGCTGGCGAGCCGCTCTGCCGCGGAGCTGCTGGCCGCAGCATTGGGCGGACAAGTGGAGGTGAGCAGCCTGCCGCTGCAACAGGATCCTTTTGAGCGTAACGGAAAGTTAGTTCTGGCCCTGGAGCAGCTGCTGAGGAAGACTGGCAGCCTCCATATATCTGCAAAACGCAGCAGATTATTTCAGAAAAAAATGTAAAAATATCAAATTAATTTTCTTATGGAGCGCGGAACAGGTAAATCCCTATTTCAGTGGGGCCCTGACTTGTGTTAAAATGGTCGTTATACGTACTGACAGAATATTGGCCTCATGTTAAAAATAGATAGGAGCTTACTGAGAATTTATGAGTTTACTTACAGTAGAAGACGTTTCCCACAACTTTGGAGACCGGCAGTTATTCACGAATGTGTCGTTTCGCCTGCTGGCCGGCGAGCATGTTGGACTGGTGGGAGCGAATGGCGTAGGCAAGTCGACGCTGATGAATATTTTGACCGGAACCTTGCTGAAGGATAGCGGAAAAGTAGAATGGACACCGAGAGTGCGCTACGGTTATCTGGATCAGCACACGAACCTTACACCTGGTAAAACGGTGCGTGACGTGCTGAAGGACGCTTTCCTGCCGCTGCTTGAGCTGGAGAGTGAAATGATGGAGATTACCGGGAAAATGGGTGATGCCTCGCCGGAAGAGCTTGAGTTGCTGCTGGAGCAAATGGGTGAAATTCAGGAACAGCTGGATATGGGGGATTTCTATCTGATTGATGTTAAAGTCGAGGAAATGGGCAACGGTCTGGGGTTGTCGGCAATCGGACTCGATCGCGATGTAGCTTCCTTAAGCGGGGGACAACGGACCAAGGTTCTGCTGGCCAAGCTGCTGCTGGAGAAGCCGAATGTATTACTGCTGGATGAGCCTACCAACTACCTGGATGTCGAGCACATCGATTGGCTGACGAACTACCTGAAGCAGTATCCTTATGCTTTTTTGCTTATTTCCCATGATACAGAGTTTATGAATAAAGTCGTTAATGTGGTGTACCATCTGGAGTTCGCTAAGCTGACCCGTTATACGGCGAACTATGAGAAATTTCTGGATATGGCGGAAATGAACAAGGCACAGCATATCGAGGCATATGAGAAGCAGCGGGATTACATCAAGAAGCAAGAGGATTTCATTCAGCGGAACAAAGCGCGTGCTTCCACTTCTGGCCGGGCGAAAAGCCGTGAAAAGCAGCTCGACCGCATTGAGCGGATTGACCGGCCCGAGGAGGCAGCGAAGCCTAGTTTCTCGTTCAAAGAGAGCCGCTCCAGCGGCAAAACCGTATTCGAGGGCATTGACTTCGAAATCGGCTACGACCGTCCGCTGCTTCCTAAGCTGAACATGACAATTGAACGCGGGGACAAGATTGCGATTGTTGGCTGCAATGGTGTAGGTAAATCCACGCTGCTGAAGTCGATTCTGGGCGTAATTCCGGTATACAGCGGTAAAACCTACCTGGGTGATTATCTGAATGCAGCCTACTTCCAGCAGGAGGTTAAGGCAGCCAATATTACACCGATAGATGACGTGTGGAATGAATTTTCCAGTCTGACTCAGAATGAAGTGCGCGGCCATCTGGCCCGCTGCGGTCTGAAAAACGAGCATATTACCCGTCCGCTGAGCATGCTG
>NZ_LN831198.1:2874588-2885565 GCF_001368795.1 Paenibacillus ihuae | reverse complement strand
AACGAGCATATTACCCGTCCGCTGAGCATGCTGAGCGGGGGAGAGCAGGCTAAGGTGCGTCTTTGCAAGCTGATGATGCGGGAGAGCAACTGGGTTCTGTTTGATGAACCTACGAACCACCTGGACATCGTTGCCAAGGCAGAGCTGAAGCGGGCATTGCAGGAGTATAAAGGCACGATTCTGCTTGTCTCTCATGAACCTGATTTCTACGAGGATTGGGTCACGAAGATTTGGGATGTTGAGCAGTGGTCAGCACAGGTACAGACGGTATAGTTTAAGTTAAAATCCGGGGATGGGCAGTGGACCAGCTGCTGTTTCCCGGCTTTTCAATATGGGGGGACTGTCAGGAATGAGCCATAGTGAAGATATTAATAGTTCAGGTAGAGATGGCCGCTACTCGCTCCAGGTACGCTTTGCACCGTTTGGGGCAGAGGGGCAGGCGGGCCTCGCCCGTTCAAGTGTGTTAATTATCGGTGCAGGTGCGCTCGGTACCGGCATTGCTGAGACGCTCGCCCGCTGTGGTGTCGGAAGACTGATTCTTGCCGACCGGGACTATGTGGAGTGGAGTAATCTACAGCGGCAGCAGCTGTATACTGAAGCAGATGCCAGCAGCAGGATGCCTAAGGCTGCGGCTGCAAAAGCTAGGCTGGAGCAGATTAATTCCGGGATTGTGATTGAGGCCCATGTGCTGGATGTTCGAGCGGAAGAGCTGGAAGGTCTGCTGCCCGGAGTGGACCTCATCATGGACGGTACAGATAACTTTGATACACGGCTGATAATTAATGACATGGCTCAGAAACACGGGATTCCCTGGATTTATGGAGCATGTGTAGGCAGCTACGGGATAACCTACACGATTCTGCCGGGAGAGACGCCTTGCCTGAACTGTCTGCTGGGAACGGTTCCGCTGGGCGGAGATACCTGTGACACTGCAGGCATTCTGCCGCAGGCGGTGCAGCTAGTTACGGCTAACGGAACTGCTGAAGCGCTCAAATTGCTTGGGGGGCGGCAGAGCCAGCTGCGGGACAAGCTGCTGAGCTTTGATGTGTGGCGCAATGAGCACCAGGAGATTGGGGTGAAGGCGGCGAAGAAGGCGGATTGCCCGTCCTGTGGCAGCCATGCGATTTATCCTTACCTGACCGCGGCCAATACGGAACGCAGTGATGTGCTGTGCGGCAGGGATACTGTACAAATCCGGCCGGCCCACCGCCAAAAGCTGGATTTGCAGGAGACGGCTGCCCGGCTCTCCAGGCTGGGGAGCGGAAGGGTGGAGAGTAATCCTTATCTCGTTTCCTTTACGGAGGAACCTTACCGTCTGGTTATTTTTGCCGACGGGCGGGCTCTGATTCATGGAACCAATGATATAGCAGCCGCCCGCAGCGTATATCACCGATATTTTGGCTAATGTAGTAGAACTTAATGTGAAGACCATTCCCATAGGGAATGGTCTCTTTGCTTTGGGGGAATTCTAAGCTTGATCTGCGGCAGGTATTCTGCTGCAAGGCTGAAAATGATGCGGGGAGGGGAGATCCATGAACGAAATTATCGCCTGGTACATATCTGGGACTGCCCGTGAAGCCGGTGAAACGCAGGAATGCATCCGCAACAGGGAAAAGGTACATTTGCGGATTGAAGAAGCTCTCGGCAGGCTGGGGCTGCAGACGGCAATAAGCGAAGATCTCGAGGATCTTCGCTTATTATTAGCCAGAGTTCATCCCGCTCTGCTTCTGGCGGAGCTGAAAAATGCCGGGGAATGGGCCGGTTGGAGCATCGTTTCGGAGTTCCGGGCACAGGGGACCTTTTTGCCGGTGATGGTTATTGCAAGTGAAGGTGCTGGCGAAGATGCCGTTGCGGTATTTGAAGCGGGTGGAAACGAATATATAAAGCAGCCGCTGCACACAGGTGAGTTCAGATGCAGAGTAATGAACCTGCTCTGGCTTACGGGACGACGGCGCGGCCTTGAATCCCTGCTTAAGGTCGATGGCCTACTGCTCGACTCCAGCCGCCGGCTGGTCAGCCGGGATGGAATCGAGCTCATGCTGACCCCCAAAGAATTTGATCTGCTCTATTATCTCGCTCTGCATCAAGGGGAAATTTGTCCCCGGGACGAAATCTTAAGGCAGGTGTGGGGGTATCACTTTCCTGCGGACACCAATGTGGTAGATGTCTATATCAGACATATCCGCATGAAGGTTGACAAAGGCCATCGCAATAAGCTGATTCATACGGTGCGCGGAACCGGATATATAATGAGGGCGCCCGAAGGCGGCCCTACTGGCTGATTGCCATATATCTGCGAAGTTCTACAGTACGCGGCGTGCTTTCAGATAGGTTCTTTTCCAGTTGCCGGAATTCAGGCTGGATACTGTAACGCCTGGTGAACCGTATGTGTGGAGAATTTTGCCGTTGCCGGCGTACACCGCGACATGGGTCACGTTTTTACCGTTAGCTCTGCTGCCGCTGGAGAAGAAGACCAGATCGCCAACACGGAGATTCGCTTTGGATACGGCCTTTCCGACTTTTGACTGAGCGACAGAAGTGCGCGGCAGGTTTACGCCATATTTGGCAAAGATATATTTAGTAAAAGAGGAGCAGTCAAAATATCTTGTAGTAGAAGTAGATGCGCCGAACTGATAACGCACACCCAAGTATTTTTTGCCTAAGTTTACAATGCTTTGTCCAGTAGAGGACGATACAGATGCGGCAGCAACGGGTGCTGTACCGGCTCCTGTAGCCATCAGAGTACTCAGGCCAATTGTAGTGCTTATCCCCACGATAATCGCTTTTTTGAACCATTGGTGCTTATTCATGTTGTAGTACCTCCCAGGTTTGTATCTATCTTGTATTCTTCTTTCTCTGTTTCGTAGTATATCAGTTTAATCACCGCCTATATTTTCCCATAACTGTCTTGAATTCATGCTGGGCGCGGGTTGGAAGCGTTTTATTAAAAAATCATTAAAAGTTACAAAAAATTAATATTTAGCTTTCTGATGGACGCAAAAAAACCGGGAACTCCTTTACTGGCAAGGGATTCCCGGTTTTTAGATTTTGAAACAAAGGTTACAACGATGTCTCCGGATTTTTATGTATTAATCCCTGCTTTGGATGATCAGCAGCAGTCCGCTTTGGATAGTAACCGTGCCTGATTCCCCGATCAGCCGGTTGCTGACCGCCAGGGATTGGCCCATTTTCAGCGTGGCATTCTCCAAAGGATATTGAAAGCCCTGCAGGGTGATTCCTGTGACTTCCGGTGTCAGGGGGAGCAGGGAGACATAGGTGAATCCGCGTTCCTGAACAAGAGCCTGCGACCCGGTAAGGGTGATATAATTATGTGAATCCATCACAGAACAGCTCACCTGCCGCTGCATTGCTCTCGTCATCATCTGGATGCCGGCCAGAGTGTGGTCCATTCGTGTGCCTGTTACACCCATCAGCAGGATGGATTCAGGCTGGGTGCCCAGTGCCAGGTCAAGCGCCATTTCACTGTCGGTCAAATCCTTGTCGACCGGGTCGCAGGTAATTGTTTGTTTACTTCCTGCTTGAATCTGTTCCAGTGCTTCCGGGCTGACGGAATCAAAGTCACCGACAGCAATATCCGGTGTAAAGCCATGGGAGACAAGGAACAAAGCTCCGCGGTCAGCTCCGATTATAAAATCATCTTCGTCTATTTGGTGCAGCAAGTCCTCGGATAGCGCACCGCCGGCGAATATAACGACTCGTTTGGATGGCAAAACAATCCCCCTCCTTCTTCTTATGTATAGTTTGTCATCCTGAACAAGTATAATGCAGATCGAAAAGTTGTACAATTGGACCAGGCAGCGGTAAAATGTATAGAGCGGGTTTCTTCTATATAGAAGCCGCACAGTTTAGATGGCCAAAAAGATCTCCGGGAGGTGAGAGAAATCGTAAATGTGTTATTCGTATGTCTGGGCAATATCTGCCGTTCACCTATGGCTGAGGCAGTTCTCCGCAGCAAAATCGCAGAACGCCATCTGTCAGAGCTTATCGGTGTAGATTCAGCAGGAACAGGGGATTGGCATATTGGTAAAGTGCCGCATGAAGGGACCCGGCGTATTCTCGACCAGAAGGGGATTAGCTATGAGAATATGACAGCACGTCTGGTGAGCAGCGGTGATTTTGAGAAGTTTCAATATATCGTCTGCATGGACAACTCTAACGGCGTTAATGTCCGCAAGCTTCCCGGCGGAGATAAGGCAGAGCTGCTGTTTTTCATGGATTTGCTGCCGGACGAAGAAGTGCGTGAGGTACCGGATCCTTATTTTACAGGTAATTTTGAGCAGGTCTATGACCTTATCAATGCGGGCTGCGATGTTTTGCTGGAGCGGATTATTGCAGAAAAGCTCTAGTTCACAGAAATCCGGGCTTAACCGGCTGCCATCCTAAAAAAGAGGACGGGCACCGTGTGCCCGCCGCAAAATGGAAGCGCAAACAAGCTATGGACGTACATACTCTGGCATAATGTTCACGTTTTCGCCTTTTTATGCTGTTTCATGGGGTAAAGAAATAGAGTAATGATTCTGGGAGTTCTTTTTGCCAAAATCCCCAAAGATGCTTGCCGTCTTTTTCACGGTAGGAGACCGTTGCACCGCGGGATTCAAGCAGGGCTTTGTGTCCCGGTTCATCTGGACGAAATCGTATACTCCGGTATCCGTCTGATAATCTGTCTCCTGCAGTCCTACTACCATATTAATGTCCAGCCAGGAGAGATTCTCTTCCAGGGCGATGAGGTCGCGGGACTCCGGATAATAGGCGCCTGAAAGGCTCAGGACGCGGTTGAACAGGCGGGGGTAGGCAAGGGCCAGGTGCAGCGAAACGCTCCCTCCCAGGGAGTCGCCGGCAATAATCCGTTCATCCGGGGTACGGCGGACCGGATAATTATGTTCAACGAAGGGAATAATCTCTTCGGCAAAGCAGGCAAGGTATTGTCTGAACCGGCTGCCAAAGGGAGCGTACTCTTGTGTCCGGACGGCGACATTCACTTCAACGCCTACGATGATGAACGGCTCAATGTCTTCCTCTATAATGAGCTGCCCGGCGAGGGTGGCGATCCGGCCGAAATTGAAGAATTCCTCTCCATCCTGGCAATAGATAACAGGATAGCTGAGTACTTCATTATAGCCTGGGGGGAAGATAAATACGGAGCTTGCGTTCTTCCTGCAGATGCTCGCTCCAAAGGGTTTGTTTAACGATTGTACGTTTCAGAAAAACAGGTTCGCTCATCACTAAATCGTCACCTTTCTTGTCGAATTTTGCATTAACCGTGTGCTTGCGTTAAAATTACCCAAGCGGTAAGTGTGCCAAAAATCATTTACCTGCTTAAAAAAAGCAAATCTGTTATAGGAAAAATGATTACCTGTTATACATACATAATTTATGGAAACATAAATTTTATGCGTATTTCTTTGACGAAACAGATAAAACAGGTGTATAATAATTCTATAACAGAGACCACTGATATTCAAATTTTTTTATTGAGGTGAAGATGATGACTAGAGTTCCTTATGAAGTGTATACAGAGGACGTGGAGGCCCTTACGGTGCTTTCTCCGGATGGAGAAGTTATCAACAAGGACATGATGCCTGCACTTACCGATGATCAACTGAAAGAAATTATGTACCGTATGGTATTTACCCGTACATGGGATGACCGTGCTGTCAATCTTGGCCGTCAAGGCCGCCTTGGTTTCTATGCGCCGGTATCCGGCCAGGAAGCAACCATGATCGGCAGTGAGTTCGCGCTTCAGAAAGAAGACTTCGTGTGCCCGGGCTACCGTGATATTCCACAGCTGGTATGGCACGGACTTCCATTATATCAGGCTTTCCTTTATTCCCGCGGGCACCAGCACGGCGGTCAGATTCCGGATGGTGTTAATGTATTAATGCCACAAATCATCATCGGTGCGCAAATTCTGCATGCTACCGGGATCGCAATGGGCTTCAAACTGAAGAAGCAACAGAATGTTGCAATTACTTATACAGGTGACGGCGGTTCTTCCGAAGGCGACTTCTATGAAGGCCTGAACTTTGCCGGACGCTTCAAATTGCCGGTTATCTTCTTTGTACAGAACAACGGCTATGCGATTACGACTCCGTTCGCTAAGCAGACGGCTTCCAAATCCATTGCCCACAAAGCAGTAGCAGCCGGTATCCCAGGTATCAAAGTTGACGGCATGGATGTCTTCGCAGTTATTGCAGCAGTGCAGGAAGCTGCAGAGCGTGCACGCAAAGGCGAAGGAGCTACGCTGATTGAAGCTGTAACTTACCGTTTCCGTCCGCATTCCCTGTCTGATGACGCCAGCAAATACCGTTCCAAGGATGAAGAAGGCCAGTGGAACGAGAAGGATCCTATCGCCCGTCTTGCCAAGTATTTGGAGAAGAAAGGCCTATGGACCGAAGAAGACACGCTGCGCGTAAGAGAAGAAGCGAAAGCGACTGTAAACGAGCAGATCAAAAAAGCAGAGCAAACCGAAAAAATGACCGTTTCAGGCTTGATCGACAGCATGTTCGAGGTAACTCCGAAACATCTGGAAGAGCAAAAAGCCGATTTTGAATAAGGGGGATATCAGGCAATGGCACAAATGAATATGAAAGAAGCAATCCGTGACGCAATGCGCGTTGAACTGAATCGTGACCCTAATGTTATGATCTTTGGAGAAGACGTTGGTAATGTAGGCGGCGTTTTCCGTGTAACAGAAGGGCTGCAAAAAGAATTTGGCGAAGACCGTGTGTTCGATACACCGCTTGCCGAGTCCGCAATCGGCGGTCTGGCATTTGGTCTTGGGGTACAGGGCTTCCGTCCAATCGCTGAAATCCAGTTTGTCGGCTTCATTTTTGAAGCTCTCGATCAGATCGTTATTCAGGCTGCACGCCTGCGCTACCGTTCCGGCGGCAAATATAATGCTCCAGTCGTGTTCCGTACTCCTTTTGGCGGCGGTGTTAAGGCTGCTGAGCTTCACACTGATTCTCTTGAAGGCCTGATTGCCCAAAGCCCGGGGATCAAAGTCGTTATTCCTTCTAACCCGTATGATGCCAAGGGACTGATGATCGCTTCGATCCGCGACAATGACCCTGTATTCTTCATGGAGCACTTGAACCTGTACCATGCGTTCCGCGCAGAAGTACCGGAAGGTGAATATACCGTCGAGCTGGGCAAAGCAAATGTTGTCCGCGAAGGTTCGGATGTAACTATTATCTCTTACGGTCTGATGGTACATACTGCCACCAAAGCCGCTGATCAGCTTGAGAAGGAAGGCATCAAGGCTGAAATCATCGATCTGCGCACAGTTAGCCCGATTGATATTGATACCATTGTTGCTTCTGTGAAGAAGACCAATCGTGCCATTGTAGTTCAAGAAGCACAAAAGAGCTCCGGCGTTGCTGCCGAAGTCATCGCACAAATCAATGAAAAAGCAATTCTGCATCTTGAAGCGCCTGTTCTTCGTGTAGCAGGTCCGGATACCATCTATCCATTCGCGCAAATCGAGGATACCTGGATTCCTACACCGGCACGCGTTATTGCAGCTGTGAAGAAAGTAATGGAATTCTAAATAAGTTTCAAGCTGCCGTCCTTATTTAAGGGCGGCACCCGTTTCTGCAATACATTTAAGATATTTACTAGGCGGATGCTTTCGAAGCTAGTTTGCGAAGTGATTCGAAGAAGTAGACGCTAACAAAACTTAAGCATATGCTTTCGAAGCAAGTTTTGCGGAGTGAGTACAAGAAGCTTATGCTAACAAAACTTTTAGGAGGTTATCAAGGTGGCAAAATTTGAGTACCGGTTCCCTGAGCTGGGCGAAGGTTTGCATGAGGGCGAAATTATCAAAATGCATATCAAAGCCGGCGATAAAGTAACCGATGACGATATCGTAATGGAAGTGCAGAATGACAAGGCAGTAGTAGAGGTTCCTTGCCCGGTCAACGGCACAGTGCTTGAAGTCTTCACTAAAGACGGTCAAGTCTGCCGCGTAGGCGATGTTGTGGCCATTATCGATGCAGAAGGCGATGTTCCTGAGCAGGAAGCAAGCCATGCAGAACCCCAGGCCACTCAAGAGGCAGATGCCGCTAAAGGCGGAGCGGATACTACTTCTTCTCCTGCAACAAGCAGTCCGGCAACCGGTGGCGCTGTGAACTTTGAATACCGTTTCCCTGAATTGGGTGAAGGTCTGCACGAAGGCGAAATTATTAAAATGCATATCAAAGTCGGCGATAAAGTAACTGACGACGATATCGTAATGGAAGTGCAGAATGACAAGGCAGTAGTAGAGGTTCCTTGCCCGGTCAACGGTACTGTGCTTGAAGTGCGTGTGAAAGACGGACAGGTATGCCGCGTAGGCGAAGTTGTTGCAATTATTGCTGCTGAAGGCGAAGTTCCACAGCAGGAAGGCGGCCACGCTGAAGCTCCTGCAGCCCAGGAAGCTGCACCGGCACCAGCTGCTGCACAGGCTGCTGCTCCAGCGCCTAACCGTGACATTCTGGCTACACCGAGTGTACGCAAATTCGCCCGTGACCAAAGCGTTGACATCTCCAAAGTGAACGGCTCCGGCAAGAACGGCAAGATCACTCACGAAGATGTTGAAGCCTTCCTGAAGGGCGGCTCCGCAGCACCTGCGGCGGCACCAGCAGCGGCAGCACCTGCAGCATCTGCGGCAGCAGCTACTGCTCCAGCGGCAGCAGCAGCGCCTGCAGCAAAAGCAGCAGCTCCAGCTGCAGCATCCGGTAATGTAAGCCTGGAAGAAGAACGCGTACCATTCAAGGGTATCCGTAAAGCTATCGCTAACGCTATGGTTAAATCGGCTTACACTGCACCGCATGTTACGATCATGGACGAAGTGGATGTTACCGAGCTGGTAGCCTTCCGTGCCCGCATGAAGCCTGTTGCAGAGAAGAAAGGCGTGAAGGTTACTTACCTTCCGTTCATCGTCAAAGCACTGGTTGCAGCTTCCCGTCAATTCCCTGCGCTTAATGCAATGATTGACGAATCCACTAACGAAATTGTCTACAAGAAATACTACAACATCGGAATCGCGACAGATACAGACAACGGCCTGATTGTTCCGGTAATCAAGGATGCTGACCGTAAGAGCATCTGGATGATTGCAAGTGCCATCACTGATCTGGCTGTTCGCGGACGCGACGGCAAACTGGCTCCTAATGAAATGAAAGGCAGCACGATCTCCATCAGCAACATCGGCTCCGCAGGCGGTATGTTCTTCACTCCGATCATCAACTTCCCTGAAGTTGCCATTCTGGGTACCGGACGTATCACTGAGAAGCCGGTTGTTAAGAACGGTGAAATCGTAGCAGCTCCTGTAATGGCCCTGTCCTTGAGCTTTGACCACCGGATTATCGATGGTGCGACAGCACAGAACTTCATGAATTACATTAAGACCCTGCTTGCAAATCCTGATATGTTAGTTATGGAGGTGTAATAAATGGTAGTCGGAGACGCTTCAATCGAAATCGACACATTGGTAATTGGTGCAGGTCCCGGCGGGTATGTGGCGGCAATTCGTGCCGCCCAGCTCGGCCAGAAGGTACTGATCGTGGATAAATCGGAGCTCGGCGGTGTCTGCCTGAACCGCGGATGTATTCCGTCCAAAGCCCTGATCTCTGCAGCCCATCAATATGAAGCTGCACAGCACGGCGAAGTTTTCGGTGTAACTGCTGAGAACGTAAAGGTAGACTGGTCCAAAACTATGGAATTCAAAAACGGTGTCGTGAAAAGAATGACTACCGGTGTTACCAGCCTGATGAAGGGTAACAAAATCGAAGTATTCAGCGGAGAAGCCATGTTCATCAGCACAAACGAAGCCCGTTTGTTCAATGAGCATGAATCCCCGCGCTACAAATTCAATAACTGCATCATCGCGACAGGTTCCCGTCCGATTGAACTGAAGCCTTTCCCGTTCGGCGGACGTATCCTGTCCTCGACAGAAGCTTTGGATCTGCCTGAGATCCCTAAGAGCATGATCGTTATCGGCGGCGGCTACATCGGTGCCGAGCTTGGCCAGATGTACTCCAAATTCGGTACTAAAGTAACGATTATTGAAGGCCTGGATACTGTACTGCCAGGCTTCGATAAAGATATGACTCGTCTGGTTGCCAAGAACATGGCGAAGACAGGCATTGAGATCGTAACGAATGCCAAAGCGGAAAGCGCTGTTCAGAACGATAAGGAAGTAACCGTGAAGTACTCCGTGGGCGGCGAGTCCAAAGAGATTACAGCGGATTACCTGCTCGTTACTGTAGGACGCCGTCCAAACACAGATGGCGAACTGGGTCTTGATCTGATCGGTGTCGAGCTTGACGAACGCGGTCTGATCAAAGTTGACCACCAAGGCCGCACTAATATTCCTAACATCTATGCTATCGGCGACATCGTTCCAGGGCTGGCCCTGGCACACAAAGCTTCCTATGAAGGCAAGATCGCTGCAGAAGCGATTTCCGGCCACAAATCAGTTGTCGACTATAAAGTCATTCCGGCGGTTGTATTTACCGATCCTGAGTGCTCCAGCGTAGGTCTCACTGAAAAAGAAGCTAAAGACAAGGGCTACAAAGTAAAAGCCGGCAAATTCCCGTTCGCGGGCAATGGCCGTGCGGTTTCCTTGAACGCTCCGGAAGGCTTCATCAAGATTGTGGCTAACAGCGAGAACAACCTCGTACTGGGTGCACAAATCGTGGGTATTGAAGCATCCAACCTGATTGCTGAGCTGGGTCTGGCGATTGAAATGGGGGCTACGCTCGAAGACATCGCTTTGACAATCCACGCGCATCCTACCCTTGGCGAAATTGTCATGGAAGCGGCTGAGCTGGTAGAAGGCCACCCAATCCACGTTGTGAAATAATAAATTACCGTCTGCTTACGCGACACATCATAGAAGGGACTTCCTATGTCATAATAATGGCGGAGGGAGTCCTTTTTTTTGAGACTAAATCTGGCAAGTGAAATGATCGGGTA
>NZ_LN831198.1:2872498-2874515 GCF_001368795.1 Paenibacillus ihuae | reverse complement strand
TGAGACTAAATCTGGCAAGTGAAATGATCGGGTATCTGAAAGGAGGACGCAGGGCTTATCTCGAAATGCTTAGAGTGGTTCTGCCATCCTCCGATTGTTCCATCGACGGCACATGGAGCGTTAATGAAATAACTGAGCAAATATTGGAGCGAGTACGTACGTTGAGAAGCGAGAGGAGTAAAAGTTATGAAAGCAGCTAAACTGAAGGCCGGAGACGAAATCCGCATCATCTCCCCATCCAATAGTCTGGGGATCATAGCCCCTGAACAAATTGAGGCATCCAAAGGGCTGCTGGAGGGACTCGGGTTCACCGTTTCTTTTGCCAAGCATGCTTATGAATTGGACGTGTTCTCATCATCTTCTGTTAGCTCCAGAGTAGAGGATATTCATGAGGCTTTCCGCGACCCTAAGGTTAAGGGGATACTGACGACCCTGGGGGGCCACAACTGCAACCAGCTGCTGCGGGAGCTTGATTATGAGCTGATCGCCGCTAATCCCAAACGTCTCTGCGGATACTCCGACATTACAGCGCTGGGAAGTGCGATATACACCCGTACCGGGCTGATTACGTATTCGGGTCCTCATTTTTCGACATTAGCCATGCGGTACGGGAATGAGTATACGATCCAGCACTTTACCCAATTGATGATGAAGGATGAGGAGATCCTTGTGCGGCCTTCTGACCAATGGAGTGACGATGAATGGTTTCGAAATCAGGATAATCGTATCTTTGAGCCTAACGCCGGCCCATATACGATCCACTCAGGAGCAGCGGAAGGCGTTATTATCGGGGGGAATCTGTGTACACTGAATTTGCTGCAGGGTACGGAGTTTATGCCGAGCCTTAAGGATGCGATTCTGTTTCTGGAGGATGACTTTGAATCGGGTCCGGAGACCTTTGACCGGGATCTGCAATCCCTGATTCATCAGCCGGGTTTTGAGCAGGTTAAAGGACTGGTAATCGGCAGATTTCAAAGGGCATCGCGGATAACGCCGGAATTACTGTGCACGATCATTAGGAGTATAAAGGAGCTGCAGCAGCTGCCGGTCATCGCCGATGTGAATTTTGGACACACCTCGCCGCTGATCACTTTACCGATAGGTGGAAGGGCTACGCTTGCTGCAGCGAAGGAAACAGCAGAACTGAGGATCAGTGAATAAAGGTTGAGGGAATTGCGGTGAAATACAGCGCAACCATACCGGACCATGACTGTCCTCTTTGCCGTTCTAGCTGAAATGATTGTCCCGTCAGTAACTTATGGCGGGATTTTTTTTACCTATTATTCATCTCCGATAGTCTGCTCCCCTCCTCTGACCTACTAAAAATCCAAGTATGATTAGAAATCAAATTTATGTATAAGCTATTAAAATAACTTGAATAACATGGCGATATCCGCATCTAAATGTATATAAAGTAGGTGAGCTGTTGTGCGAAAAAAGTGGAATCGGATTTTGCCGGCGTTGCTTATAGTCAGCCTGATTATCGGATGCCAAAACCCGAAACCCGAAGAACAGGATTTAATGCGGATTAAATCGGCTGGTGAACTTAAAACGAAGAAAGTCATATTACTGGTGGTAGACTCTTTAATGTCTCAGTCAATTGACAAAGGCATAAGAGAACATGAGCTTCCTGCGCTTAAATTCCTGACCGATCACGGTCAATATTATAAAGATCTGGTCAGTTCTTTCCCCACGATGTCCGTCACCATTGACAGCTCGCTGCTTACCGGAAAATATCCGGATGTTCACCATGTGCCGGGCCTGACTTGGTATTCCGCGGACAGCAAGAAAATAATCAATTACGGGACCGGACCGATGGAAGTACTCGGACACGGAATTCATCCGGTTTTGACCGATGCGCTGATACATTTGAACGGAAGTCACTTGAACAGGAATTTGCCAACGATCTATGAAGAATTAGCACGGCATGGATTGAAGTCGGGTTCGATAAACGGCCTGGTTTACCGGGGAATGACCGACCATAAGTTATCGGTTCCGGCCAGGATTCAAGGCCCTG
>NZ_LN831198.1:2867032-2872342 GCF_001368795.1 Paenibacillus ihuae | reverse complement strand
TTGCCGAACGAAATTCAGGTGAAGGACCGGATTTGTTATCCCTGGGTTCGTTATCCAATCCGTTTGAAGGTATAAAAAGTTTGCCCGATGGGCTGACGAACCGGTTGGGAATGAACAATGATTTTGCTATAGAAGCCGTGAAGCATTTGATTCAAACCCAGAAACTGCCTGATTTTTTATTCGTCTATTTGCCTGATTTGGATCAGAAGCTGCACAAGAAAGGCCCCGCGGATTCAGATGGGGTCAAAAAGCTGGATCAGCAGCTTGATTCTTTACTGAAATCGTTTGGTTCTCCGGAAAAAGCTTTGCAGGAAGCGATTATTATCATTGTGGGGGACAGCGGTATGACTCCAATTCTGCCTGCTGAACAAAAGCCGGTAATCGATCTGCCTTCTTTGTTTGGAGGTGAGCAAGTTTTACGTCCGGGTGAACCGGTATCTAAGGAGACAGAAATCATTCTCGCTGTTAATGAAACTATGGCCTATGTGTATTCCTTAAAAGCGGACCGTTCCCTTAGAGATTATGCAAATGAACTAAAAAAGGACCCGCGTATCGATTTAATAGCATGGAAAGAAAAGGAATGGGTTTACGCAATCCAAGGATCAACGGCCAAGCAAATCAAGTTCAAAGCTAAAGGTAATCTCATTGATTCTTACAAACAAACATGGACGGTTGAACAGGACAGGGAAGTGCTGGATTTAAAGGTGAACGATTCTGCTCATTCCTTGGATTACGATCAGTATCCCGATGTCCTGAAGCGGTTATCGGCTGCGCTTGATTCGCATCCGGGCGAATTTTTGGTTGTTACGGCCAAACCCGGATATGAATTAGCGGACAGAAGTTCGCCGACACATAAAGGCGGTGGCGGGCATGGATCCATTCGTAAAATGGAATCGCTTGTTCCTTTGATCATCGGCGGAACGGATCAGAAGCCCGATTATTTACGAATTGTTGACTTAAAGGGATATTTGCTTAACCTTTTGACAAAGAAGACTCACAACGATAAATAAACTGCCTGATTAAATCGTTCACTTTACCTGCTGCTTTTGTTGGAATCTGGTGTTTGGTTTTTTGGATAAAAACAAGCTCACTCTTGGGCAGCCGTTCTTGCAGCAGCTTGGCGTATGGATGGAATGGTGTGTCCTTTTCTCCGTAAACCAACAAGACGGGATGATGGATCTTTTCCAATTGAGCTGTACAGTTATAATTCAGACTGTAATGATAATACTGTTCCGCGTTTTTAGCGTTTGTTTTTTTCGCGTCGGTAAACAATGACCGCATCAGTGACAGCTTTGTTTTTGCTTGATTCCACGAAATTGAAAGGGCAATGGCACTGATCGCGCCGATACGGGACAGGAAGAGTCCTCGTGCAATTTTGTTTCTTAACTTACTGTCGTTCACTTCTGACATCCCGCTAATCACAATTCCGCCCAATGCACGCTCGGGACAGCTTATTAGAAAATCGAGGACAACCGAGCCGCCGGTGGAGTAACCGCATAAAAATGCTTTTTCGATCTTCAGCTGATCCATCAACTGACGGATATCCTTGACAATTAACGGATAAGTAATCTCTTCCCTTGAAGGCTCGCTGCTGCCGTGACCCCGGATATCAAAAGAAACTGTTCGGAAATCCGCTGACAATTTCTTCATCTGATATTGAAAATTCAAGCTTGTCAATACTGGAGGATGGATGAATACAATCGGTGTTCCTTGACCGCAATCTTCGTAATACATGCTGTATCCTTTGATACAAGTGTGGGGCATTGGGTATCACCTTCTTTACCTAAATGAATGGTATTTAGAACACTCTTCGAACTGGCTGAATCATCTGACGCCAGGCATTTCCCCGTAATCTGCGCCGTCTTACCGCCCCAAAACCAATAACTCCGACCGCTAATGCCACTAAAGACATAATCGTTCTCCGATTATTTACCTGGCCCAGCAGCGTACTCATCCATTTCATCCCATTTCACCCTTTCTGCCTAATTGTTTTAGATATGATGCTTATATTGTGGATGATAAGATCTCCTCATTCATGGAAATAATGTTTGTCCAATCCCAGGAAAACCCCTAACGTACAAGGAAGATTGTATTTTCTGCGCCTTAACAAGTTACAAGGACCGTTAGCTCATGGTAAAATGATTAAAGAAAAAGAGAGGGGTGTTAGACTGTTGCGTAAATATTTGGATTTACTTCAGGATGTGCTTGATCATGGCACGACAAAAAGCGACCGCACAGGTACCGGCACAATATCCGTATTTGGGCGTCAGCTTCGCTTTGATCTGTCCGAAGGGTTCCCGCTGGTTACAACCAAGCGCATTCATCTGAAATCTGTAGTATACGAGCTCCTGTGGTTCTTAAAGGGAGATACAAATACTTCGTACCTGAAAGAGAACGGTGTCTCCATCTGGGATGAATGGGCCGACGAGAACGGTGAGCTGGGGCCGGTGTACGGTTCACAGTGGCGGGCCTGGGAGAGTAAGGATGGCCGGACGATAGACCAGATTTCCGCAGTGATCGAATCGATCAAGCACAACCCCGACTCCCGCCGCCATATCGTCAGTGCCTGGAATGTGGGCGAGATTGAGGAGATGAAGCTGCCGCCTTGCCACTTTGTTTTTCAGTTCTATGTAGCGGACGGCAAGCTCTCCTGCATGCTGACCATGCGGTCGGTAGATACCTTCCTTGGACTGCCTTTTAATATTGCCAGCTACGCACTGCTTACACATATGGTAGCGCAGCAGACGGAACTAGAGGTAGGGGACTTTATCTGGTCCGGCGGCGATGTGCACATTTATACAAATCATCTGGAACAGGTCGCTACCCAATTGTCCAGGGAACCGCATCCGTTGCCGAAGCTGAATATTCTCAGAAAGCCGGAGAGTATTTTTGACTATTCTTTTGAAGATTTTGAGTTTGAGAATTATGTATACCATCCGGGAATTAAAGCTCCGGTCGCAATTTAATCTTTTTGGGGACATGATGTTTCTTTGAAAAGGAGGGCATAAATATGAGTATCAGCATGATTTGGGCGATGGGCGCTAATGACGTTATCGGCAAGGATAATGATATGCCATGGCATCTGCCGCGGGATTTCGCCTACTTCAAAGAGCAGACGCTCGGTAAACGGATGCTTATGGGCCGTAAAACATGGGAATCGCTCGGCGGGAAGCCGCTAAAAGGCAGAAAGAGTATCGTGATTACACGGGATACCGACTTTCAGCCGGAAGGGGCGGAAGTGATTCATTCGCTGGAGGAAGCGCTGGCCGAAGGTCGCAAAGAAGATGAACTGATGGTCATCGGCGGAGCCGAGATTTACCGGATGATGCTCCCGTATGCCGATAAGCTGATCGTGACCCGAATTGATGAGGAATTTGAGGGAGAGACGAAGTTTCCTGAAGTAGAGTGGGATGAATGGGAAGAGGTCTCCAATGTACAGGGGATCCGCGATGAGCAGAACCCGTATGATTACCGATTCTACGTTTATCATCGTACGGTTTAACGAAAAAGCGTTTTCTCTGACACAACATGTGAAATAGTACAAATAATCAGCAGATTAATCCATTACAGTGCGAAAGTATTGAATGCTAATATAGTTAAAATTAGAATTGCTAAACTTAAAAATAGTATAGTATAGAATGTGCAGGTACTTCATTGCGCTGGATCGACATGAATCTGCCGCAGTATGCTACAATGTACTATAATCAACACGAAGAGAACGGATGGGGGAAACGTAAATATGTCTACACCTACTGGATTTATGGAGTATAAGCGCCAGCTCCCAGGTGACCGGGATCCTGAACAGCGCGTCAAAGACTGGGAAGAATTCCATCATCATCTTACCGAGGACGAGCTTCGGACGCAGGGCGCCCGCTGCATGGACTGCGGAACCCCCTATTGCCATACCGGCATTGACATGTCCGGCGGCACATCGGGCTGCCCGGTTCACAACCTGATTCCCGAGTGGAACAATCTGGTCTACCGGGGACTGTGGAAGGAAGCGCTGGAGCGTCTGCACAAGACGAATAATTTCCCTGAATTTACGGGCAGCATCTGTCCTGCACCTTGTGAGGGTTCCTGTACCGTCGGCCTGATCGGCCAGCCGGTGACAATTAAGACGATTGAGCTTGCAATCATTGATAAAGGCTTTGAGGAAGGCTGGGTCGTCCCTAATCCTCCTGAGAAACGCACCGGTAAAAGAGTAGCCATCGTCGGCTCCGGCCCGGCAGGCCTTGCGGCAGCCGCTCAGCTTAACAAAGCCGGACATACAGTGACTGTATTTGAACGCAGCGACCGCGTCGGCGGTTTGTTGACATATGGTATTCCTACAATGAAGCTTGATAAGCGCGTGGTACAGCGCCGGGTTGATCTGCTGGCTGCTGAAGGCATTAACTTCGTAGTGAATACAGAGATTGGCAAGGATATCCCTGCCCAGCAGCTGGTTGACGAATACGATGCTGTTGTCCTGTGCGGCGGAGCGACCAAAGCGCGCCGGTTCAATGTAGAAGGCAGCGAGCTGAACGGTGTAATGTACGCGATGGATTACCTGAACAGCACGATTAAGAGCTATTTGAACTCCAATCTGGAGGATGGCAATTACGTATCTGCGGCAGGTAAAGATGTGATTGTACTGGGCGGCGGGGATACCGGTTCCGACTGTGTGGCTACATCTCTGCGGCATGGCTGCAACAGCATCACCCAGTTCGGTACGCATGAAAAAGCACCGCTGGAGCGCGACCCGATCGCGAACCCGTGGCCGCAGTTCCCGAATGTGTATACACTTGACTATGCACAGCAGGAAGCCAAAGCAATCTTTGGCGATGATCCGCGTGAATTCTCTATCATGACTACTAAATTCGTGGGTGATGAGGAAGGCAACCTGAAAGAGCTGCACACCGTGCAAATCCGCCGTATGGTGGATGAAACGGGCCGCAAGATCTATCAGCCTATTCCGGGAACAGAAGCGGTATATCCGGCTCAGCTCGCGCTGATCGCGATCGGCTTCGACGGACCGGAACAGGATATCATTCAGGAGCTGAACCTGGACACGGACCGCCGCAGCAATGTGAAAGCCCGTTACGGCAAGTTCAACACGAATGTGGATAAGGTCTTTGCCGCCGGCGACATGCGCCGCGGGCAAAGTCTCGTGGTCTGGGCCATTAATGAAGGCCGCGAAGCCGCTCGTGAGGTTGACAAATATTTGATGGGATCGACCGTTCTCGTCTAAATTATATATCTGCCGGATCTAAAAAAGCCGTCCCCCCAATGCAATTGGAGGGACGGCTTTTTGCAGTATGGCGGATCAGCCGG
>NZ_LN831198.1:2863654-2867006 GCF_001368795.1 Paenibacillus ihuae | reverse complement strand
GAGGGACAGGCGATTTGCCTACTCCTCCAGCTTGAAGCGTTCGACTTTTTGCTGCAGGTCTCCGGCCATTTTGGACAGCTCCCCGGAAGAAGCGGTGATCTCATCCATCGACGCGAGCTGCTGCTGTGTTGCTGCCGTAACATTCTGGAGAGAGTCGGAGGTTGTACGTGAGATGGTCGAGATCTCTTCGACAGCAGCAGCAACCTCCTCAGCACCGGCAGACATTTCTTCGGTAATTGCGGAGATGTCATGGATCTGGCCGTTGATTCTGGCAGTGGACTGTTCAATATTTGCGAAAGCGGCCTTAGCTTCGTTCATCACTTGGATGCCCAGATCCACATCTGCCGCAACCCGGTTATGAACCGCTTCATAGGTTTGGTCAATCAGCACTGTCATCTGTCCAATCGTTTCCTGAATATTTCCGGCGGTCGACTTGGACTGGTCTGCCAGCTTGCGCACCTCAGACGCCACTACGGCGAATCCGCGGCCGTGTTCTCCGGCGCGGGCAGCTTCAATCCCGGCATTCAGTGACAACAAATTAGTCTGTACGGCAATGTCAGAAATTGCACTGCTCATCGCAGACACCTGTGTGTTCAGGCCGTTCAATTGTCCGATAAGCTCCGAAGAGAGGTGGGTGGACTCGCGGATAGCATCCATTTGCTGGCTGACCTGTTCGATCTTCTGGCTGCCGCTGTGGACATCGGCTTCGGTGTCTGCCGAAGAATCGACGATGGAAGCGGCGGCTTCGGCAATTTTTTGGATTCCGGAGGACATTTCCTCCATGGCCCGGGAAGTTTCAACCATAGCTGAAGTCTGTGTGTCGGCTCCGGCGGATGAATCCTGCACCAGCTCAGCCACATAGGCGGTAGCCTTGGCATTCTCTTCGGTGGTGGCCGTCAGCTGCTGGCTGGATGCGGCCAATAGGCCGGAAGTATCCGAGATATCTGTCACGATATTTCGCAGCGATTCGACCATGAGATTGTAGTTCTTGGCTAACTCGCCGATTTCATCCGCACGGTCTATCTTAATCTGTTCATTCAGGTAACCCTCGCTGACACGGCGGGCGGAGTGGTTCAGCCTGCTGATCGGCCGGGAGATTGCCCTTACGACAAAGAACATCAGGATCAGGGAGATAACCAGCGCGATTCCCAGGACAATCGAGCTTGTGTAGACAATCGGCATCGCAGCGTCCGAGAACTCTTGGGCGGGAAGCATCCCAACGACGATGAAGCCTGACGTAGGGTCGGTAGTATAATAACCACGCATCTCCATCCCGGTATCGGGAGAGGTATAGGATAAGCTGCCACTGTCATTAACCAAAAGCTTAGCGACATCATCCACAATATCATCGCCGGCTTTTTTGACCGGGTGGGAGACGAACTTGTTATTCCGGTCAACCACAAAGTAATACCCGTCTTTGCCAAGCTTAATATTGCTGATCCGTTCACCTATCACTTTCAGATTGAGTGTGGTAGCAACGGCCCCCTTGCCGTCTTTTAGTGATTCTGAGATGAACAGGGTGTAGTTGCCGGTAGTTACAGATATGCTTGGACCGGTGAGTATGACTTTACCGGGATTTTTCATCGATTCGATGTACCAGTCGCGGGTGCGCGGATCATAATCCTGCTTGCCGGGGTCAGGTGATTTCATCCAGGCTCCGTTCTCATTCCCCGAAGTAAGAATTTCAAGCTCCGGATGTTCCTTCACGAATAAATCAATCAGCGTACGGGTCTCGGCTGTCTTGTTGTCAAGATTAGCGGAGGTCAGCTGCTGGCTAAGCTGCTGTACATTCTGCTTGGCAGCAGTTACCGTTTCACTGATATTATGTGCCAGCATGTCAACGCTTGCGTGCGTGGATTCCTGCATTCTGAACTCCAATTGCTTGCTGGAGGTGGTGTAGGAAAAATAGCTTACCGTGACGACTGGTATAATCAGCATAATTGCAAAGATCAGCATCATTTTCCTTTGCAGCGAATGCGACGTGAATTGGCGGATAAGGCGTTTTATCTTTGTATACATAGCAATGACTCCCCCTTGGATGCATAAAGGCTGAAGTAGCCGTGGATATGCTCTAATCATATATTCGGTATTAAGTCACAATAATTTCATATGTAAGAGCATGAATAATAAAAATTTTATTTACAATTTTTTGCTTTCATTGTGCGAGCCATCAAAACCTTCGGTATGAGCTGGCTGCTCCGTTCATGGCATTTTCATGACAGACTTGACGCGTTCCGCAATATCATATACATTAAATACCATATTAATCACGTAACAGCGTTGATCAAGGATCTGCGTTTTCTGAATTCGTTAGAACAGAGAGAGGACTCACCGGCTGAAAGGTCCTTCAATTAGCGATGGAAGCGCACCCTGCCTTGGAAGCTGCAGTATTGAGTTTTGAAGTGCTGCCGGCCCCGGCCGTTATCCGGATTGAGGACTGCCAGGCTTAGCCTGACGGTTGAACTAGGGTGGTAACACGACATATTCGTCCCTGACGGATGTGTCTTTTTTGCGTTCCAGACCATAAGGCAGACCTAGACAGGTCTGATCCAATCAGAGAGGTTGATTATGATGCGCCAAAGCAAACTATTAGTGACTACTCTCCGCGAAGCGCCGGCTGAAGCCGAAACAGCAAGCCATCAGCTGCTGCTGCGGGCCGGATACATCCGCATGCTCGCGGCCGGGATTTATACCTATCTGCCGCTGGGACGCCGGGTGCTGCGCAAGATCGAGAATATTGTGCGGGAGGAAATGGAGCTTACCGGAGCCCAGGAGGTGCTGCTCCCCTCCATGCTGCCCGCTGAGTTGTGGAAGGAATCGGAACGCTATGAGGTATACGGCAAAGACTTGATCAAGCTTCAGGACCGCCATGAACGGGAATTTGTGCTTGGACCGACCCACGAGGAAGTGATCACTGCACTCGTCCGTGGTGAAATCAGTTCTTACCGCAGGCTGCCCGTTACTCTGTACCAGATTCAGACCAAGTTCCGTGATGAACGCCGGCCGCGGTCCGGTCTGCTGCGGGCCAGGGAATTTTTGATGAAGGATGCGTATTCCTTTGATACGGATTGGGAAGGGCTGGATGCTGCCTATGTGCTGATGTATGAGGCGTACCAGCGGATATTTGCCCGCTGCGGGCTGCATTTCAAGGCCGTCCAGGCGAATGCCGGAGCGATCGGCGGTGAAGGGGAGAATCACGAGTTTATGGCGCTGTCCGATATCGGTGAGGATACGATCGCCGTTTGCTCTTCTTGTGATTATGCGGCTAATCTTGAGCAGGCTGAGGTAAACAGGCCAGCGGCTGCGATCCATGCGGACTTGGCGGAGCAGGCGGCTATGGAGAAATTCCATA
>NZ_LN831198.1:2854248-2863628 GCF_001368795.1 Paenibacillus ihuae | reverse complement strand
GGTATCATCAAGACATTGATTTATGAAGGGGACGGCAAAGCATTCGCCGTGCTTGTCCGGGGCGATCATGAGGTTAATGAGATTAAGGTAGCCAAAGCTATCGGCGTTAACGAGGTATCCCTTGCTGATTATAGTGATGTACTGGCTGCTGCCGGAGTGGAGAGCGGATTTGTCGGGCCGGTCGGACTGCCGCTGCCGCTAGTCATTGACACAGCTGTTGCCGCAATGGCGGCGGGGATAGCGGGAGCGGGAGAAAAGGATTATCATCTGCGGTCCGTTGTGCCTGGACGTGACTTTCCGCTGGAGCATGTGGCTGACTTGCGCAATGCCGTGGAAGGGGAAGCTTGTCCGAAATGCGGGCATGGCGTACTGCATTTCCATCAGGGCATCGAAATCGGCCATGTTTTCAAACTGGGGACCAAATACAGTGAAAAGCTTGGTGCCACCTATCTGGATGCCTCCGGCCGGAGTAAGCCAATGATCATGGGCTGTTACGGTATAGGCGTCTCACGCCTGCTGGCGGCAGTCGCTGAACAGAGCCATGATAACGAGGGGCTTATCTGGCCTGATAGCCTTGCGCCATACCGGGTTCATATCCTCCAGGTGTCTGCCAAAGATACAGAACAGACTGCACTGGCTGAAGAATTATACAGTGAACTGACCCAGCAAGGGATTGAGACGCTGCTGGATGACCGGGATGAACGGGCAGGGGTTAAATTCAAGGATGCCGGTCTGATTGGCATTCCGGTTGTGCTGGTGGTCGGCAAGTCTGCCGGTGAGCGCAAGATAGAGTATTGGGACCGCAGAAGCAATGCGAAGGAAGTGATTAGCAGCGCAGAGGCGCTCTCCCGGATAAGTGCAGCACACCGGAAGTAAGAAACAGCTAACCCGAAGGTAGAGGATAGTTATGAACTGTTCTCTACATTTAAAACTTTAGCCGGCAATGTTAGAATTCAAGTCAAAGGTTCAGGCGTAATCATTGAATCTTTTAGAATCTGCTTGCAGGCTAAAGGGGGCTTAAATGATGACAGAACAACTGGATTATTTCTGGAAGGGTACAGTCGTTAGACTCAGGGCTACACAGAAGAGTGACTGGGAAGATTGGAGAAGGGAACAACAGGATAGTGACGCCGTCCGGCTGATGGAATGGGGCATTGAACTGCCCAAGAGTGAAGCGAGTGAGCGGGCAATGTCAGATGAATACGATGATTTCAGAAGCAATTACCGCCGGATGTTTGCGATTGAGACCCATGATAATGTTCTGGTAGGGCTAATCAATTTGAGCGGTATGGATCAGAAGAACGGTACATTCGGCATTTCCTTCTGCATCAATAAGCAGTTCAGAAAAAACGGATACGGCCTGGATGCCGCAAGAATTGCTCTGCGGTACGCCTTTCATGAGCTGAGGCTGCAGAAATGCAACAGCGGCTGTGTCTCTATTAATGAGGCTTCCAGAGCGCTTCACCGCAAGCTGGGATTCCGGGAGGAAGGCCTCCGCCGGAGAAGCATTTATATGAACGGACAATATTACGATGATTTATTACTTGGGCTGCTGCGTGAAGAGTTCGATGAAGCCGAAGAGCGGCGGTTTGCGAATGATCAGAAGAAGTAAGAAAGTTAACAATTTACAATAGTAAATTTTTCATGTTAATTTCACAACCATATTTTTCAAATTCAACCGTTCGTACTCCTTCCCCGTCAACCTTAAGTGGCCGGCGGGGATTTTTTTGGCGTGGAAAATCAAACCATTGCTTAAAAATCCCTATCGTGGTTATAATACAAACAAATGTTCTTATATTTGCGGAGGCGATCAATCGTGAGAATGAGTATCGGCCAAACACTTCAACTCATATACCTGGACAATGCCGGCAAGATTACTCAGCGGAAGATCAAGGTTTGCGGCAGCTGTGACGACCGCATGCAGCCAGGGCAACCGTTACAGGAGAAACGCTATGTCTAAAGAGCGAATTATTTTACTGTCGGACTGCCAATCCTTTTACGCCAGCGTCGAAAAAGCTGCTCACCCGGAATATAAAGATAAGCCTGTCGCAGTGGGGGATCCGACGCGGATGAACGGAATTGTGCTCGCAGCCTGCCCAATCGCCAAGGCCCAGGGTGTAACCACCGCCTCACGTGTGGGCGAAGCCATGGCCAAGTGCCCGGGACTTGTGGTTATACGGCCGCGAATGAGTACTTATATAAAGGTATCGCTGCTTATTTCGCAAATTTACCATGGATATACGGACCTTGTGGAGCCTTTCAGCATCGATGAGCAGTTCTTGGATGTGACGGGCTCATTGACCTTTTTTGGAGGAGGAACCCAGGAGATCATTCGCAGCATCCAGCAGCATGTTCTGTTATCCACCGGTGTCTGGACCAGGGTAGGGATCGGACCGACAAAAATACTGGCCAAGATGGCAAACAACCTTTCGAAGAAGCGGGAAGGCGGGATTTTCCGGCTCGGGTATGACAATTTGTCTGAAGAGCTCTGGCCTTTGCCGGTACATGAAATGTTTATGGTGGCCGGCCGGATGAGCAAAAACTTCTATCGTATGGGGATAACCACCATTGGTGACATTGCGCGGATGGAGCTGGGTGAGTTTAAGCGGAGAATGCGTATGACAATGGGCAAACAGAGCGATATCCAGGCGGAGTATTATTGGCAGACTGCCCGCGGTATCGATCCTAGCCCGGTAGTAACAGGAATCCGCCATCAGATCAAATCGGTGGGTCATGGTAAGGCGCTGCGCTGGAACCTGTACACCCGGCTGGAGGATATTGAGGTCGTACTGCTGGAGCTGGTCATTGAAGTTTGCCAGCGGGCACGGCGGTACCGGTATATGGGATCAGTGGTATCTATTGCAGTCTCGGAAACAGACGGTAACAGGTCCAATTCGTATAGCCGTCAGATGACCCTGCCGGAGCCGTCGTCCCTGACTCATGAGATTGCAGCAGCGGCTTATCACCTGTTTATCGACCATTGGACCGGGATGCCTTTAAGCCGTTTATCTATATCTATTTCCCATTTGACCGATGACAGTGTCCTGCAGCTTACGCTGTTTGACGACCGGGAACGGACCTATAGAAGAGAGCGTACCATCGATCAGATCAAAACACGGTATGGCAGCAAAGCGCTGATCCGGGCGTCCTCCTTGCTTGAATCCGGGGTTGCTCTGGAACGCGCCGAACAGATTGGGGGGCATTATAAATGAGCAAACTAAACGGAAACGAGAGGTGGAAAACCAAAATGTTAATGACTGAGCATGTAGAACAGTATGAGCAAAAGGATAAGGAAGAGGGCGACAGCGGTAAAATGCTCACTACCCTGGAACGAACGATGGTCCGGGATCTCATTTTGCTTCCTTACATAGACACCATGGTCAGCAAGAGTATGCAGGAGGTTGACCGGTCGGGCAACATGCTTACCCGGACGTATTTAATGGCCGGACGGTATATCCAGAATCGGGTGATGCAGGATACCTACCGGCTGCAGCGGGAACTCAAGCAGCGGAATATAAAAGTGCTGGAGGATGAGCAGGAGGATTTCTTGTTGTACTATAAAATTCTGTTTCGCGGCTATCAGGAGCGGTTTGGACTGACCCGTGATGTCATGCGGACAGAAATAAGCCTGAGATTAACCCGCTATACCTCCGAACTCGGAGCGGTATTAAGAGAGCAGCTGAAATAAGTAATCCCCGTCCGGAGTGTTCTCTTCGTTATTTTGCGTAATAAAGTAATTGCTCCGTGCTCACTTTCAAGTGCTTACCAAGCGTATTCAGCGTCTCTCTTCTGATGATTATACTGATTATTAGCAGGAATTTCGTTTAACATAATGGTATAATAGAAAACTGGACGCATTTTGGAAGATTGAAGGTTAAGGAGCGATTTTTTTTGAAAACACTCATTATTGCGGAAAAACCGGATATGGGGCGGAATATCGCCGCCGCAATAGAACCGAAGGCCAAAAATTACCGTTCCTATTTAGAAGGGGAGCAGTACATCATTACTTGGGCGATCGGTCATCTCATCGGACTCGCCGAACCGGAAGCTTATGACGACAAATACAAAAAATGGAATATTAACGACTTACCCATCATTCCCGACCAGTTCAAGCTGGTGCCGAACGCCCGCACGATTGATCAGCTGAAGGTGATCGGCGAGCTGGCCAAACGTAGTGATCTGCTGGTCAACTCCTGTGATGCCGGGCGGGAGGGGCAGCATATTTTTTCGCTGATTCAGCGGCATTTGCAGCTGGGCCAGCCGGTGAAGCGGCTGTGGATTTCCGATCTGACGCCGGAGACGATCCGCAAAGGCTTCCAGGAGCTGAAGGATGGCTCGGAGTATGAGAATCTGACCAAAGCCGCCAGGGCGCGCAGTGAGGCCGACTGGCTGATCGGGATGAACGGTTCCCGCGCATTCACCACGAAGCATAATGTACTCCTGTCCGTAGGCCGGGTGCAGACACCAGTGCTCGCGCTGATATATGACCGCCAGAAGACGATTGAAGCTTTTTCATCACTTAAGTTTTTTGAAGTCGAGGGGCATTTCACGCAGAACGAGGTAGCCTATAAAGGCATGTGGCAGGGGGACCGTCTGACCGACGGTGCGAAGGCGGAGGCGCTGGCTGCCAAGGTCAAGGGGAAACCGGGGCGTGTTGCTTCGTATGAGGTCAAGGACACCAAAGAGTATCCGAACAAACTGTACGATTTGACGCTGCTGCAGCGTGAGGCGAACGGGAAGTACGCTTTTTCCGCCAAAAAAACACTCGATATCGCGCAGGCGCTCTACGAGAAGCATAAGGTGATCTCCTATCCGCGGACCAACTCCAACTATGTAACGGAGCAGAATATCCCTGAGATGCATAAGACGCTGTCTGCGCTGCAAGGGACCTCCTATGACGAATGGGTAAAAGGTGCGAACCGCAATCTGGTCCACAAAGGCAATAAATTTATCTGCAATCCGTCAAAGGTGGAAGACCACCATGCCATTTTGCCGACGAACCGCAAAGCATCGGGGCTAAGCGCAGATGAGGCTAAATTGTATGACCTCATTGTGCGACGCTTCCTGTCACAGTTTTATCCGGCTGCGGAGTATAAAGTGCACACAGTCTTTACTGAAGTTGAAGAAGAGAGCTTCAAAACGACGGTCAAAGAACTGCTGAGTCTCGGCTGGAAGGTCATTTACGGCGACCAGAAGAAGGATAAAGCGAAGCCGGCTAAGGGGAAAGGCAAGGAAGACGAGGAGGAAGAGGAGATTGAGGTGAACGAGCCGTTCTCCATCTCTCCGACGGACGGGGTGCTCTGCAGCGATGCGGTAGTTAAGGAAAAAGACACGCAGCCGCCGAAGCATTACACGGAGGGGACCCTGCTCAAAGCGATGGAAAGCGCAGGCAAGCAGATAGAGGACGAGGAGCTGCGCGACGCCATGAAGGATTCAGGTCTCGGCACTCCGGCTACCCGGGCGGCAACGATTGAGCGGCTGAAGAACGTCGGCTATGTTGAAATGCAGGGCAAAAAGATCGCGATTACCCAAAAGGGACGGACGGCGATCGAGCTGATCCGCGGAGCGGGGATTGAGCTGCTGACCTCGCCGGAAATGACCGGACAATGGGAACGGCGTCTGAATGAAATAGCCAGAGGGACTGCAGCAGACGGCCAGTTTATGGAGAATGTCAAACGTTTCGCCTCGATGATCGTAGAGAAGGTTCGGGTACAGTCGCGCGCGTCCAAAACCTCCTTTGAGGGCGAAACGCCTTCAATTAAGGCGGGGGCCAAAGGGCGGAGCAGCGGCTCAGCCGCGAAGGCAAGCCCGGACAAGCCAGCCGGCGCCTCCCGCAAACGCAGTGGAGCAGGAGGCAGTGCTTCTGCCGGTACAACCGCAGGTGCGGGGCGGCCTAAAGCTGGTGCTGAGACTGCAGCAGATACCGGACCGAAGATCATCGGAGCCTGCCCGCGTCCCGGCTGCGGGGGAACGATCTTTATGGGGCGTAAAGGATATGGCTGCTCGCACTATAAAGAAGGCTGTAAATTTGTAATCTGGAAAGAAAATCATGGCCGGACTCTTACCGACGCCCAGGTGAAGGCGCTGATTGAAAAAGGCAGAACCGGTAAGCTGAAGCTGACAGCTGAGGACGGCGCTCTGCTCGAAGGCAAGCTGGTACTGGCCAATATGGATACGGGGCAGCTTAGCATCGAATGAATGATCTAATAAATTTCCCTTGAAGAATACAAAAAAAGGAATGCGGCCCGGGCCAGGGATTCCCTGCCGTGCCGCATCCTTATCTTTTTGCTGGAGTGCTTAAATGATGCGGGGTTACTTGGCGGTTTCTGCCAGTCCGCTCTCAACCGCTGCGGTAAGCCCCTCGTAAGAGGAATCCTTCAGCAGAACACCGTTCACCATGAATTTAGGTGTGCCGTTTACGCCGTAGGCTCCAGCAATTTTGAAGTCTTCCTTAACATCGTACATATAGGTGTGGTTCTTCACGTCCTGCTCAAACCGGACGTAATCAATGCCCTCAATGTTCTCTTTAACGAAATTAAGAATGAATTTTTGCGTCGCCCAGATTTTGCTTTCGTCGCCTTGATTAGCATATAGCTTATGAACGTATTCCCAGAACTTGTCGTTGCTTTGTTTATAAATAGCTTCCCCTGCACTTGCTGCCAGATAGGAGTCCCGGTCAATAAAGGCGAAATTCATGAAGTAGAAATCCGCTTTCCCGGTGTCTACATAATCCTTAATGAAGGTATCCAGGTAAGCTTCCGTCCACTTCTTGCAGGCCGGGCATTTGAAATCGGCGAATTCAATGACCTTGACCTTGGCGTCCCCGCTGCCGAGATGCGGCTGCTTCTCAACCTTCAGCCCGTCAACCACAATAGTGCCTTTGACATCCGTGTAGTTGGGCAGCCCCTCAAAAACATCGCTATCGCCGGCTTTGCCGCCTGTAGTGACATAGATCAGCGCAATGATCAGGATGACCACCACGACGCCCAGCAGCATCGGCAGAAGACGTTTGTTGCCCGTTGCGGGGGTACGGGAGGTCATCTTATTCAGTGTGTGTTTAGGATTCGCGTTCTTGTTCATTTGTACCTCCTGCATGAGATGAAAAATCTACTCAAACAGTATAAACACACCGGGTGCAGGCTGCCTATGGCATTTCTAACAGAAGGCCTGGTCTGTTATCAGCCGTGGTTTTTGCGCTGCGATGCCGAGCGGATGACCGGAGGGACCTCATGAATAGAGGAAATGGTCAGGACCGACTGCTGCATTTCCCGCTGGAGCTCGATCAGGTTGTAGAGCCATTCATTTTGCTGCTTCAGATAGATGCTGTTGATGCCCGCAGTCAGGGCCGGGAGCACATCCGTGCGCAGTGAATTGCCGATCATCCAGGTGCGTTTCCGTTCAAAAGGATAAGAAGTCAGAATATTCTCAAGCGATTCGATATTTTTATGCTGGCGGATAAAAATCCGGTCACCAAAATAAACGTCGAGCTTCATTTGCTCAATTTTACGCTGCTGGATCGTATCGTCCCCGCCGGTATAGAGATACAGGTCATGACCGTCATGCTTCAGCGCATCAAGTGTTTCCACCATGCCCGGATAAGCTTCGACTTCCTGGTCGTAGACGCTGAGACCGAGCTTCATCAGCTGCTTTTCCTGATAGGAATCGGCCGGACGGTTATATTTGGCGCAGAAAAAGCGGTAGGTGGCAATCAGGGATTTCGGGAAATTGTCGCTGGCAAGACCGCTGGTACTTACGGTCTCCACGTCGATTTCCACCTGCTTGCTGCGGAATTCGCTGGTTGCCGGTCCGAACTCGCTGAACCAATCGGACATCAGTTCGAAATACTGCCCCAGAATGAGGTCAAAATATTTATTGCAGTGGACCAGGGTGTCGTCCAGATCGAAGATAACTTGTTGTGTCAAATATTTCATAACGCTCACTCCTATAAGTTTTGTCAGCTGTCTCTGTCTGTTTATAACTATTATAAACGAATATACGATTCTAAGAACATTTGCAGATCTGAGGCGCCGTCCGGACGGACACTATAGCGCTCGTTGCCTTCGCCTTCACTGCCCAGATGGACCCGCAGAAGGCCCGCGACACGCAGCATAAGTAAATGATGCATCAGCATATCACTGGTCTGGTTCAGGTCCGACTGCAGCTCCCACAGTGTTTTGGGCTCGTGGGCCGCATAACGGAGGAGCCGAAGCCTGGTCGGATCAGACAGCGCTTTGGTCAGGCGCAGCAGCACGGTAGGCGGTTCGTCCTCATTGTCCGAGGGAACATCTACAGGATACTGTATAATCATCAGGGTATTGTAGAAGCAATACATGTTGATCGGCCGGTTATGTATGGTAGGCAGGAGCACGACTGTCCGCAGATCAGGGATATCCTCGATCACCACGCCGCCGGATGCATATTCAATCAGCGCAGCAGCGCCCATTTTGCTCTCGAGCATTTTTTTCTCTGAAGCGTCTTCGATGAGTATGGGCAGGAGCTTTGGCTCCACATGACGGAAGTATTGCTCATACCATAGCTGCAGGAGCGGGGGATAGTCCTTTTTGATCCGCGCGCATTCTTCCATAGTAAAGTTCGGAAAAAGCGGCGCTGTGCGTTCAAAGCATTCCTGTAGCGAAGAAGCTTCCAGCTCCTCCAGGAACTGCGTCACCTTCGATGCCGGCTGGCGGTGGTAAGCCCAGACATAGAGCACATCATAGTCGGTAAAAGGCCATTCGGCTGCCTGCCTGAGCGCAGTTACCTGCTGCGGAGGAATGCGGCCGTCAATATCACGAATCCAGTCGGGACCCATATCCAGATTGGATATCCATTTTCTAGTTACATATAGCATGAAACTGTCGAGCAGTTCGTATACAGGTGAAACATCAATTTTCAGTTCATAACTCATGCGGCATGCACCCCCAGGAAATCGGTCACTTCTATATATTATCTCTTGTTTTGAAGAAGATTGTCCACTATAATGTTCGGTGTTTGCCTTCCGAGTCAATTGTGTTTGAAGAACTAATCAAGGAAGCATATGCTCACAAAACTTTTAGGAGGCTTCATTTCATTTGAACAGCAGGCTGAATTACATCATCCTTATTACGGTTATTATCGCCGCCGGGCTCAGCCAAGGGCTGCTGCTGCCGGTGCTCTCTATTCTGCTGGAGCAAACAGGAGTTTCTTCCTCTCTTAACGGGCTTAACGCCGCGGCCCTTTATGTCGGGTCGTTCGCTATGACCCTTGTGGCTGAACGGGTACTAGGCGCAATCGGCTTTAAGAAACTGATTGCTTCCGGGATCAGCCTTGTGCTGGTGACATTGCTCCTGTTCCCGCTGCTGCCCGGCATCAAGGCCTGGTTTATATTGCGTCTGCTCGTCGGC
>NZ_LN831198.1:2832210-2854222 GCF_001368795.1 Paenibacillus ihuae | reverse complement strand
CTGCTCGTCGGCATCGGCGACTCCGCCATCAATTATGCCGCTCAGCTCTGGGTATTGCTTATGACACCCGCAGAGCACAGGGGCCGTAATCTCTCGCTTTACGGGATGTCCTACGGCCTGGGCTTCAGCCTCGGGCCGCTTGGCATAAGCCTGCTGCGGTTTGGCCAGGCAGCGCCTTTTCTGATCCTTGCCGGTTTGTTTGTGCTCGTACTGCTGCTGGTTCTGCTCAAGCTGCCTGACTCCCTTCCGGATAAAGTGGAGCATGGCGAAGGCCAGGCCAGACGGTTTGGACGGAGCTACCGGTTAGCCTGGTATGCACTGATTCCGGCACTGCTATACGGCTATATGGAGGCGAGCCTGAACAGTAATTTCCCGGTGTATGGGCTGCGTACAGGCTTCAGCACGGATCAGATCGCTGCGCTGCTGCCGTTCGCAGGCATTGGCGGCCTGGTACTTCAGCTGCCGCTTGGACTGTGGAGTGACCGGTACGGGCGGAAGAAAATACTGATTTTTGCCGGTGTGGCCGGCGGGCTGGCCTTTACGCTGCTGCCGCTTGCAGGAGATCATTTTCTGCTGACCTTGCTGCTGCTAATGGTGGCCGGGGGGCTTGTCGGTTCCTTTTTCTCGCTGGGACTTAGCTATGCAGCAGATATTCTGCCGCGTAATCTGCTGCCCGCTGCCAATGTGGTCTCTTCGTTTCATTATAGTGTAGGCAGTATTATCGGTCCGGGTCTGGGCGGCCTGCTGCTTGAGTTCGGCTGGGGCGGCGGTGTGTTCGCGCTGCTTGGCGGTTTCTATATATTGTTCGGCTTAGCGGGGTTATTATTCTCGCCACGGCAGCTGAATTGAGGTAAGATAAGAACGGATGTCCGCATGGAAATTGATCCCGCTTTCAGAGTACACTATAGATTAGAGATGAAGACAGGGAGAGGCTGAACTATGATCACAGTTGAACATTTAGCCAAAGCAGTCGGGGAGGATAAACTTCCTGTTCTGCGGGATATTAGCTTTCAATTAGAACCGGGTGAACTGGTTGTGCTGCTGGGGGCCAGCGGAAGCGGCAAGTCGACGCTGCTGCGCTGCCTGGCGCTGCGCGAGAAATGGGACAAGGGGAACTTTAAAGTAGACGGGGTTAACGTTCGGGGAAATATGTTCACCGGCAGACGGAAGATCCGCCGCGAGTGGGCGTATCTGGAGCAGAATGCGGAGCTGAATCCGAACCGCACTGCACTGAAGAATGTTTTGATCGGCCAGTCCTCGCAGACTCCGCTATGGCGGATGGTCACGGGGATGGTCCGCTCGGATGATTATATGGGCGCGATGGACGAGCTCGATTTGCTCGGGCTGCTTGATAAAGCTAAAATGAAGACCAGCCAGCTCAGCGGCGGTGAGCGCCAGCGGGTGGCAATTGCCCGTGCGCTTGTACATGGAGCGAAGGTGATTCTGGCTGATGAACCGGTAACCGGTCTTGACCCGAAGACAGCGGAAAGTGTTCTGGAGACCTTGCGCAAGCTGTGCAAAGAAACGGGGCTTACGGTAGTGACCGTGCTGCCGCTGGAGCTGGCGGAACGGTATGCCACACGTTTATGGGTGCTGGAAGACGGCAAAATTAAACATGATGTCAAAGGACGCCGTCTGACTTCGCAGGAACGTATCCATCTGTAGCTTATTTGAGCCACGAAACAAGGAAAGAGTGATGAAGTTGAATATACGTGTTCTTAGGCGTCTGGCGGCGGTAGCTCTTTCCATGTCCTTACTGTCGGGCTGTACCTTCATCAGCGATCCTGTTTCGAAGATGAAGTCGCCGGAGCTCTCTGCCGACAAAGCTTCGCTGATGATGGCCATTAAATCACAGATGCCGGCCAGCGCATCGCTGATCCGTCCGGCGGGAGATGAGGACAGCTCCATTTTTACGGAGGATCTCGATAAGGATGGAATGATGGAGACCCTGGTTTTTTACTTAACCGAGAACGAGTCTGTCCTGATCCATGGCATGATTCTGGAGAAAGTAGAGGATGGCTGGGTGAAGAAGCTCGTCTTTGACGGTGACGGCACGCAGCTGGAATCGGTGGATCTGAAGGATGTAACCGGTGACGGGAAGCTGGACATTATCACCGGCTATTCACGCGGCGATGAGAAGGGGGTAGTGGTGTATACCTATTCCGGCGGTGAGCTGGAGGAACGGCTTGCACAGCCCTATACCAAATACATGATTGATGACCTGAATGAGGACGGGATTTCCGATATTACGGTCGTGTACTTCAAACGCAATGAAGTGGACAAAATCACCACCTATCAGTTTAATGACGGCTTCAAGGTGCTTGATCAGCTCGATAACCTGGACCCTTATTTTAATAATTATTACAATATTGTCTCAGGAAAAGTAGCAGAGAATAAAGAAGGTATAGTACTGGATGCAGCGGTGGATTCCCGCTCGGCTTATACTACCATGGTTGTTATGGAGAATAACAAGCTGCGCGTGGTGATACCGGGGGATGCCCGTACCTTTAAAGACAGAAAAATTATCAGTGAAGACATGGACGGGGACGGCATTATTGAGATCGGATTGCTGGAGCCGCCGAAAGGCTGGGAATATTTTGACCCGGAGACAATCCCTTATTTCACTTCCTATTACAAATGGGACGGCAAGGACGGGCTGACCTTTACGGCGCAGAAATACCGTGATCCGTCGGACCGTTTCGTAATTGATTTCTTGCCGGAGTGGCACGAGAGGATTACGGTCGATACGAAGTCTGTCCAGGATAAGTCCCTGAAGTTTATTCTGTCGGATACGGGGGAGACGGTTGTAGAGGTATCTTTCTTCACACAGATGGAATGGGACCGCGTCAAGAATAGCGGATGGAAAGTTCTGGGGCGCGATATGGATAAGGTAATCGGCTACCGGGGAGAACTGGTGCAGAGCACGGGCGGGAGCGACAGCGATAAAATAACCGCTCCAATCGAAAGGAAGGGAATCGATGAGTAAAGTACTTATTCTGGAGGATGAAGAATCTATCCGCAGTTTTATTGTTATTAATCTTAAACGCAACGGGTTTGAAGTGCTGGAGGCGGCTGACGGCAACGAAGCGCTGCATAAGCTGACTACGGTACCCGATATCGATATCGCGCTGCTGGATGTTATGGTTCCGGGTATCGACGGCTTTGAGGTATGCAGGCGTATCCGGGAAACCAACGAGCGGCTTGGAATTATCTTTTTGACGGCAAAGGTGCAGGAACAGGATAAGGTCTACGCGCTCTCCGTAGGAGCAGATGACCATGTCAGCAAACCGTTCAGTCCGACAGAGCTGATTGCCCGTATTCAATCGCTGCTGCGCCGGGTTAATGTGCATCGTGAGCAGTCGGCGAAGGTGTCCTTCCATTCCGGTCCGTTTACACTTGATCTGATTTCTAAGCAGTTTAAACGCGGCGGGGAAGCCATCGAATTGACACCGACTGAATTTTCACTGGTACAATTTTTCCTGGAGAAAGAAAACACGCCGCTCAGCCGCGATTCCTTGCTGGATCATGTCTGGGGTAAGGAATACATGGGGGATCCCAAAATTGTGGATGTGAACATCCGCCGGCTGCGCCAAAAAATCGAAAATAATCCGTCGGAACCCGAATACCTGCAGACTGTATGGGGGCACGGCTATAAATGGAAGGGTCAAGGACAATGATCAAGAAGGGGATGCGCAGACAGATTGTACTGCACTATATTCTGGTAGTCTTTGTGGCGCTTCTCCTCGTTGAGGTTATCTTCCTGCTGGCAATCCGGACGTATTATTACGACAGCGTGTACAGTAAGATTACGACCCACATCAGCACGGCGGAAGAATTCCTGAAATATGAAATTTCGGGTGAGCGGTCGCCCAATCAGCTGCAAAAAGTGCTCGATTTCTTCAGCATGGACTATACAGAGCTGGAAGTCCTGTCAACCAGCGGGGATATCCTTACCAGTTCAACAGGCTTTCAGCCTGACCGTACCATTACTACCAGTGACGTACCTGAAGCAGTAGGCGGCAGTATCGGCCGGTGGGTAGGCAGACAAGCGGGAACGAATGAAAGTGTAATGGCGGTCTCCAAGTTGATTCAGGTCAGCAGCCGCGACAAGTATGTCATCAGATATCTCACCTCGATGGAGCGGATCGATAAAGATTTGCTGAACCTTACACTGGCATCCATCGGCATCGGTGCGGCGGTAATGGTGATTGTAGTCCTGTTCAGCTTCGGCCTGGCCAATTCGATCGTTAAACCGCTGAATAATATTACCGCGGTTTCGGCCCAAATGGCGAAGGGGAGGTTCACCGCCCGCATCAAAGGTAACTATAGATATGAAATCGGCGATTTAGCTTCTACCTTGAACTATATGGCGGATGAGATTATCCGCAGCAATCAGATCAAGGACGATTTTATCTCCTCGATTTCGCATGAGCTGCGGACACCGCTCACCAGCATCAAGGGCTGGAGTGAGACGCTGATTTCGGGCGGCTACGATCCTGAAGAGACTAAGCTGGGTATGGGGATTATCTCCAAGGAAAGTGACCGTCTTATCGGACTCGTTGAAGAGATTCTGGACTTCTCGAAGCTGCAGCAGAATGAAATGAAGCTCTCCATCGTTCTGATGGACATTAAGGTAGTGCTGCAGGAAACGATCCTGAACATATGGGCCAAAGCGGAGAAGAAGCGGATTCACCTGGTGCTGGAGTGTGAGGACACGATCTACATCAAAGGGGATCCTAACCGGTTGAAGCAGGTATTCCTCAATCTTGTCGATAATGCCGTGAAATTTTCTCCGGAGGATTCCAGTATCGTCCTGTCCGCCCAGCGCCTGTCAGCCAGTGAAATGGCAGTAATCGTGCGGGACAGCGGAATCGGCATCAGCGAAGCGCATCTCTCCAGGGTGCGTGACCGGTTTTTCCAGGTCGATGCGCTGAATGGAGGGACCGGCCTCGGGCTTGCGATATCCCAGCAGATTGTGGAGCTTCATAACGGTAAGCTGGAAATGGACAGTGAGCTTGGCAAAGGTACGCAGGTGACAGTCATTCTGCCGCTCACCGAGGAGCGTCCGGCAGCACCGGCTCTTCCGGAGGATGTCTACGAATAACTAGAGCGTCTGCTCCTGAATCTAAGATATAGCTAAAAGGGCTGAATTACCGGTCGGCAAGACCGGTAATTCAGCCCTTTTATTAATTGATTATGCTGAGGAAGAAGAGGCTTAAGAAGGAAGCCCTTCAGCCCGGAGTCTGCCGGTCTTCTCATAGACCTCTTGCAGCAGACGGGAAGGCTGTGTACGGATGACGGGTTTGGCGGCTACAATCTCATTAGGGCCGACAACGACGATATTGTCGCTGCTTCCTTTGATGACTGCTCCGTCCTTAATGACCGCACCTTCGCCGATGATCGCATTCTCAATGAGGACGCCGCGCCCGATGCGGACATTCGGCATTACAATGCTGTGATGAATCCGGCTAAGCTTGCCGATTTCTACACCCCCGAAGATCACTGAGCGCTGCAGGCTGCCTTCGAGCAGGCAAGATTCGTTCACTAAGCAATCCTCTGCTTTAATCTGTACGCGCGGTTTAACAGCCGCAGGTTTGTTACGGCGGGCCCGGCTGTACATCGGCCACTGGGCATTATCCAGCTTAAAGCTGTTGTCATTCTCCTGCAGAAGGTCCATATGAGCTTCCCAGAGGCTGTCAACGGTGCCGACATCTCTCCAGTAGCCTTTGAAGCGGTAAGCAAACAATTGATCATTGCCGCCAAGCATCGTCGGAATAACGTCTTTACCGAAATCATGGCTGGAGGCCGGATTAGCGGCATCGCGCAGCAAATGCTCCTTCAGGTAAGCCCACTCGAACAAGTAAATTCCCATCGAAGCAAGATTGCTTTGCGGCACTTTCGGTTTTTCCGCAAACTCGGAAATTTGGAGCTCTTCGTTAACATTCATCACACCGAAGCGGCTGGCTTCATCCCAAGGGACCTCCATGACTGAAATGGTTGCCTTAGCGGATTTGCCGATGTGATAATCGAGCATTTTGCGATAATCCATATGATAAATATGATCAGCTGAAAGAATCAGCACATGTTCCGGATTATGGCTGTCAATAAATTCAATGTTCTTATAGATGGCATCTGCTGTCCCCGTATAAGTGTCACGGCCTTCTACTCCGGAAGGCAGCAGCTTTACTCCCTGATCCGGTTTTGAGTGGAGCCCCCATGGCTCACCTGATCCGATATGCTGATGCAAGGAGTTCGCTTCGTACTGTGTCAGTACGCCAACGGTATCTATCTTGGAATTCACGCAATTGCTGAGGGGAAAGTCAATGATTCTATACTGTCCTCCGAAAGGGACTGCGGGTTTTGCCATAGTGGAAGTTAAGGGGGCCAATCTCCGGCCTTCCCCGCCTGCCAGCAGCATGGCGACACATTCTTTTTTACTCATTTGTTATCCCTCCCATTTTTTTGTCAATGCTTGTAATATAAACTCACTACAAGCGCTTGAAACGACATAGGTGAAATATATTGCTGTGCAGCAGGAAAAATTACAGAATAATTTTCTTTATTCAGAGAAACCCTGTTTTTGCCTTATAAATCATTTTCAAACGCCCGACATTCGGGTAATGTTATAGGTGCATCCTATACAATAAGGTGGTGATGATTTGCCTGACATACTTAAGACAGTAAACCTCCCGTCATCTGATGATATTTACCTGTTCCATGAGGGCACGAATTATCGCAGCTATACGATGCTGGGCGCGCACATTGCCGCTGAAGAAGGAATGACGGGCGTACGCTTTACCGTGTGGGCTCCTCATGCGACATATGTAGGACTGGCTGGTAATCATAACGGCTGGGATGGAACGCAGGACGTGGACTCGTTATATAAGATACCCGATTCAGGATTTTGGAGTCGTTTTTTTCCGGGAATAGAGCCGGGAACTTTTTACAAATACAGGATTGTACCCGCTGAAGGTGCAAGCTTTTTGAAGGCAGATCCTTACGCGTTTAAGGCAGAGGTGCGGCCGGCCACGGCTTCCGTTGTTGCGGATATCAGCGGCTATAGCTGGGGCGATAATCAATGGAAGCGGAAGAACAAAGCTCCATACAACGGGCCGATGAACATTTATGAGATGCATTTCGGCACCTGGAAGCAGAAGGAGGACGGGGAATTCTATACCTACCGTGAGATGAGCGATCTGCTGATCCCATATCTGATGGAGATGAATTATACCCATGTGGAATTTATGCCGCTCGCTGAACATCCTTATGATTTATCATGGGGATATCAGGGAACGGGATATTTCGCTGCAACCAGCCGTTATGGAGAGCCGCAGGACCTGATGTATCTCATTGATCATCTTCACCAGGCCGGTATCGGGGTTATTCTGGACTGGGTTCCGGCGCATTTTGCCAAAGATGCACATGGCCTCAGAATGTTTGACGGAACTCCGCTGTATGAATATGCTGATCCTATGCTGGCCGAGAAGCCGGGCTGGGGGACCTTGTCCTTTGATTTCAGCAAGCCGGAGATTGCCTCTTTCCTGATCTCAAATGCACTGTTCTGGTTCGATGTTTATCACATTGACGGAATGCGCGTAGATGCGGTGACAAGCATGCTCCGTCTCGATTTTGAGAAGCAGGACCACCAATACCGGCGCAACCGGAACGGGGGGCTCGAGAATCTGGAGGCGATCAGTTTCATTCAGCAGCTGAACAAGACGATTTTTCATTATTATCCAAAAGCGCTGATGATGGCTGAGGAATCCAGCGCCTGGCCGGGCGTTACTGCGCCTGCACATGAAGGCGGCCTGGGATTCAATTACAAATGGAATATGGGCTGGATGAATGACACACTGGGTTACATAGAACATGATTTCGGGGCCCGGCCCTATCATCATAATTTGTTGACCTTTCCCATCTGCTACGCCTATTCCGAGAACTATGCGCTGCCGCTGTCTCATGATGAAGTCGTACACGGCAAGAAATCACTGTTAGACAAAATGCCCGGATCCTACGAGCAAAAGTTTGCCGGACTCAGGGTGCTGCTGGGTTATCACATCTCCCATCCCGGCAAGAGGCTGCTGTTTATGGGTGGTGAGTTTGGACAGTTTATCGAGTGGAAGGATCAGGAGCAGCTCGATTGGCTGCTGCTGGATTACGAAAGCCACCGCCGGATGCTTGCTTTTACAGCTGCACTTAACAAACTCTACGTGACGGAGAAGGCGCTGTGGGAGCTGGATCATGATATGGAGGGCTACCAGTGGATTGATGCAGACGACAATGGCCAAAGTGTGGTTTCCTTTATCCGCAGAGGCAAGAAGCCTGTGGACACGTTGCTTATCATTATTAATTTTCAGCCGGTGGAAAGGCGTGATTACCGGATCGGCGTTCCGCGGCCGGGTACGTATGAAGAAATATTCAGCTCGGAGAACATCGGATTTGGGGGTTCCGGGATTCACAATGAGCCGATGAAGAGCACCAAGAAAGAATGGCATAACCAGCTGAACAGCCTGGAGCTGACGCTTCCGCCGCTTAGTTTTCTGGTCCTGAAGAAGGCGGGACGCAAGTCCAGAGCAGGTTTGGAATAGAGAATTCGTACAACGAAGGGGGAAATTGGAATGAAAGTTTTATTTGCCGCCGCCGAAGCCCATCCGTTTATCAAAACGGGAGGTCTGGCCGATGTCATTGGAGCTTTACCCAAGGCGCTGAAGGGTGCAGGAGTGGATGTACGGGTGATTTTGCCTAAATATAAAGGGATTCCGGAGCAATTCCGCTCGCAGATGGAGCCTGTGGCTGTACTCGATGTGCCTGTCGGCTGGCGCAATCAATATTGCGGCATTGAACAGATCGTCTATGAAGGCATTCCTGTTTATTTCGTCGATAATGAATATTACTTTGGCCGGGATGGCATCTACGGATATATGGATGACGGTGAACGGTTTGCCTTCTTTAACCGCGCGGTGCTGGAGTGCCTGCCGAGTATTAATTTCCAGCCCGATGTGCTGCACTGCCATGACTGGCATGCTGCCGTTGTTCCGCTGCTGCTGAAGGCGCACTACCGCCATATTCCTTTCTACAGCAACATGCGCACGGTTTTCACTATTCACAACCTGCTGTATCAGGGCGTTTTCCCGTATTCGGTGCTGGGCGAGCTGCTCGGTCTGGACAGCAGTTATTTTACCAGCGTAGAGTATTACGGCAACGTGAATTACATGAAGGGCGGCATCGTCCACAGCGATCATGTCACGACGGTCAGCCCGACGTATGCGGATGAGATCCGCACAGCTTATTACGGGTATGGGTTGGATGGGCTCCTGAATTCCCGTGCAGACAGCCTGAGCGGAATCGTAAACGGCATTGATACCAAAAGCTATAATCCGAATACGGACAGCAAAATCTTTACACGCTACCGCTCGAATCTGACTAAGAAAGCCGAGAACAAGCTGGGGCTGCAGCAGGAACTGGGTCTGCCGGTGGCGCCCTACATCCCGATGGTGGCGATGGTTACACGTCTGGTCGATTCGAAAGGGCTGGATCTGCTGACACGGGTACTCGATGAGCTGCTGTATTATGACGATATCCAGTTTGTGCTGCTTGGCACGGGTGACGAATCCTATGAGCGCTGGTTCCGCGAGGCGGCATGGCGTTATCCGACCAAGCTGTCCTCCCAGATTTTGTTCAATGACGCGTTATCCCGTAAAATCTATGCGGCAAGCGATATTTTCCTGATGCCATCCAAGTTTGAGCCTTGCGGCATTAGTCAGCTGCTGGCCTTGCGGTATGGAAGTATTCCGGTCGTGCGCGAAACCGGCGGGCTTAACGACACGGTACATGCCTATGAGGAGGAGACGGGCGAGGGCAACGGCTTCACCTTTAAGGATTACAATGCCCACGATATGATGTTCACCCTGCGCCGGGCCGTATCCTACTACCACAAACCTGAGCACTGGAAAAAGGTTACGAAAAACGCCTTCGCCGGTGACTACAGCTGGAGCGTTTCCGCACAGCAGTACATCGACATCTACGATAACATTATGGAATAGCTTATAATAAATAACGAGCACACCTCGAAAAGCAGAAGAACACACCGCCAGGTTCAAATCTTAGCAGTGTGTTCTTTTTTTGCAAATCAGCAGAATCTAAGAAAGGATAGTACCCGCATGGAAAATGTATCACAAGCTAATCAATTGGAATCCATTGAATCCTTACAATCGACAATCCGTAAACTGGAAAATGCTTTGTCCCAGATGACTCAAAATGGAGCCAATACTACCCTCGTAAAGAAGCGCCTTAAAGCTGTTTCTATCGGTTTAGCCGTGCTTGAAAACGTTTGGAACCAAAGCCCCTATGACTACACACCGGAAGATTTAGCAGCAGCCAGCAAGGTGATTACCGGTTTATTTCCATCCATTCAAACCAGTTATGCCAAGTCCAAGGCGGGCAGTCCCCAAAGAACCCTTTTAGAGCGAAGAATGAAAGCCTTGAAACTGGCTGTCCAGGCGATTGACGATCTTACAACATAGACCTTGAAAACAAAGCTGCAGACTGCATGCTCCCGTTTGACTAAGATGCAGTAGAGTTTAATTAAAGATGTTATTTATTGCCGATGCTTAATAAAGTTCTGTTAGAATGGCATTAGATTTTTTAATGTGGCATAAAGGAGGAATAAAGTTGAAGATCGTCTTTGCAACGGACTCAGACTATGAATACATACGAAACCGTGACCATCATATTTCGGAGAGCTTAATATTGTCAAAAATAAAGGGAAATGAGATATACATTCTGCGAAATCAGGATGAAAGTAATATCGGATGGATGAGGTATGGATACTTCTGGGACAACACCCCGTTTATGAACATGATTTGGGTCGATGAACACTATCGAGACAAGGGGGCAGGAAAGCAAGCTGTTCTCTTCTGGGAAGAACAAATGAAACAAAAGGGCTTCAATCTGATTATGACATCCACTCAGGCTGATGAAGGAGCCCAGCATTTTTATAGAAAACTAGGCTACAAAGATGCAGGATGCTTAATACTTGATACACAACCATTGGAAATACTTCTCACCAAAAACTTAGACTAACGGGCGGTATTATTCCATATGAGTTAATATACTGACGGGCAACGTGAGCCAGACAAAACCAAAGGCAGTCTAGAACTGTATTCCAGTTCAAGCCTGCCTTTGGTTTTTTGTATTAAAGTTACATGCTTTAAATCGAAGGCTGCTCCAGAATACGGCACAGAATCCGGTAACCATACGGATCAAGCGAGATATTCATTATTCCATCTTCGGGAGCTACCGGGTCACCGGTCAGCGCATCCTGCCAGTCGTCGGTCTCCATCGGGTGGCTGAGGATGCGGGGAACGGGGGAATTGTTCATCCAGACCGTGAAATGGATGATTTCATCCGCCCGCTCATAGACGATGCACGGATCATGCTCGCAGGCCTGGAGGATGCGGAAGCGGCCTTCGCGCAGCGCCTTGTTTTCCTTGCGCAGTGCGATCATCATGCGGTAGAAATCATACAGCTCCCGGTCCTGCTTCTCTTCATCCCATTCCATGCATTTGCGGCAGTCGGGGTCCTCATTGCCCGTGAGCCCGATCTCATCGCCATAGTAAATGCAAGGTGTCCCCATAAAGGTGAACAGGAAGACGACGGCGAGCTTCAGCCTGCGTTTATCCTCCCCGACAACCGTCAGAAGACGCGGGGTGTCATGGCTGCCCAGCAGATTAAAGACAACCTCGTTCGTCTGCTGCGGATAGCGCATCAGTAAGCTTCCGATCCGGTGTCCGAAGGTAATGCCGTCCATGCCCCCGTTGAAGAATTCCAGCACCGTGCCGGAGAACGGGTAGTTCATGACCGAATCAAACTGGTCACCGAGCAGCCAGGTCAGGGAATCACTCCACACCTCGCCGACGATATAAGCATCCGGGTTCGCAGCCTTAACAACCTTGCGGAAGTCTCGCCAGAAATGGTGATCGACCTCATTGGCAACATCCAGCCGCCAGCCGTCGACCTTGATCTCCTTGATCCAATATTCGGCCACCTCAAGCAGATAGGTTTTGACCTCATGGTTGGCGGTGTTGAACTTCGGCATATTGCCAAAAAAGCCGAAAGTGTCATAGGTAGGAATACCGTCGACAACCTCAGCGGGGAAGGAGTTCATATGGAACCAGTCTTTGTACACAGAATATTCACCCTTCTCCAGCACGTCCTGAAAAGGCGGGAACTTGTCACTGCAGTGATTAAACACGGCGTCAAGCATCACCCGGATACCCCGTCTGTGGCATTCCTCAACAACGCGCTTCAGGAGCTCATTATCGCCGAAGTGGGGGTCCACTTTTTTATAGTCCACAATGTCATATTTATGGTTGGAAGGGGAGACGAACAGCGGAGTGAAATAAACAGCGTTGATGCCAAGCTCCTGCAGATCATCCAGATGATCCAGCACACCCTGCAGATCTCCGCCAAAAAAATTATCCAGCTTCGGCGTTCCGCCCCAAGCCTCGGTTCCTTCCGGATCATTGCCGGGATCGCCGTTGGCGAAGCGCTCGGTCATAATCTGATAAAACACCGCATCCTTGGCCCATTTGGGCACCTGAAACAGGTCGATTTGGTGTATGTAGGGAAACTCGTAGAAGTGATTGGGCGGCTGCGGACACTCCGAGCGGATGCCATTGTCAAGGAGATATACATCCTCCGGGCCTTTGCTGACACGGAAAGTGTAGCTGAGACGTTTATATTTAGGCCGGACCGCGCATTCCCAGTAGTCAAACTTATCGTCGGATGCGGCCTTTTCCATCATAATTTCATAAAAGGTATGTTTCCAGTCATACTTGTCTCCGGTGAGGGCTGTAACACAGTCCACATCGTCCCTTTTGGTGCGTACACGCAGATGTATAGTTTTTGTATCGTAGGCGTAAGCCCACTTGTCACGGGGTACATGGTACATAGCTTCCAAAAGCATGAGAGCACCTCCTAAAAGTTTTGTGAGCTAATCCTCCTGAGACACATCGTACAAAACTTGCTTCGAAAGCATAAACTTAAGTTTTGTGAGCTAATCCTCCTGAGACACATCGTACAAAACTGCTTCGTAAGCATAGACCTTAAGTTTTGTGAGCTAATCCTCCTGAGAAGTCGTATAAAATGGCTTTGTGAGCATATATCTATGCTTTGTGAGTGAATTCACCTGAGCCACACCGTAATAAACTGTTTCGTAAGCATTAGGTAATTAATACCACAGGAATGGAGCCCATGAACCAGTCCGGGTTATTTCGGAAGCAACTGGAGATGATACCTAGTATATACCTCTTGCCTTAACATGTGCAAAACAGGGCAGGCATTAGCTGCTGAAATCACCATGCCTTACCTTCAAATGAACTAGTCTTGTCACAAAAATGTCTTTGCATATTCATGCGCAGTGATTTATAATAAATCGGTCAATGGGACAACTTAGAGAATTTAAGAGAGAATAGGGGAGATATACAGATGAACAAATGGGGTAAACTTTCTTTAGGAATGCTGCTTGCGGTAGGACTGATGACCGGCTGTGGCAACAACAATGATAATGCTGCATCAACGGACACTAATGCCGGTAATACCGGTACAACCGCCAAAACGCTGACACTGGGTACAAGTGCAGATTTCCCGCCTTATGAATTCCATAAAGTGATTGACGGCAAAGACACCATTGTAGGCTTCGACATCGACATTGCCAAGGATATCGCTGCGGATATGGGCGCTGAGCTGGTAATCAAGGATCTGGCTTTCGATTCCCTTTTAAATGAGCTGTCCAGCGGTAGAGTAGATATGGTGATCTCCGGCCTGAGCCCGACTGAAGAACGCAAAAAGGCAGTCGATCTGTCCGACATCTACTATAAAGCGGAGCAAGCAGTAGTTGTGCGTGAAGCCGACAAAGATAAATTTGCTACAATGGATTCCCTGAAGGGTGCCAAGATCGGTGTTCAGACCGGTTCGATCCAGGAAGATATTGCCAAAGGCATTGAAGGCGCACAGCTGACTTCGCTCGGCAAAATTTCCGAAATCGTGCTGCAGCTGAATTCCAACCGTGTGGATGCTTCCATTATGGAAGGGCCGGTTGCCAAATCCTTCGTGAAGAATGTAAAGGGCCTTGTCATTACGGATGCTAAGCCTGAAGTGGAAGATGATGGTTATGTGATCGGCGTGAAGAAAGGCAACACGGAGCTGCTTAACCAAGTAAATACTACCTTGACCCGCCTCAATTCTGAAGGCAAGATCGAAGAATATGTAGCGGCGGCAAGCGAGCTTGCCGAGAGCGAATAAGCTTTTTAGTCTGACACAACCTGTGATGCAGAGTTTTTCTGCGGCCTCACTTGCTGCAGAGTAATGCTCTTTAAGTAGAAAATAGCGATAATTCGCTGTTTTCTATTTTTTTGAAAATTGAAGAACAGGAGGTTTTGCCAAGAGATGAATATTTTTGATATGGCTTATGAATACCGCAATTTTTTCGTTGCCGGACTTAAGTATACATTGCTGCTGGCGGTGCTAGGCGTGTTCTTCGGCTTTGTGCTGGGGATTATTGTCTCACTGCTGCGCATGTCCAAATGGAGAGTCCTGCGGTTTATCGCTACCGCCTGGGTTGAATTTTTGCGCGGAACGCCGATGCTGGTGCAGTTGTTCTTGATTCACTACGGCTTGACAGAATTGGGGCTGGAGTTTACGCCGATCCAGTCGGGGGCGATTACCCTGACGATTAACAGCTCGGCTTATCTGGCGGAAATCTTCCGTGCCGGTATCCAGGGAGTTGACCGCGGCCAGGTAGAGGCGGCTCGCTCACTCGGTATGAAGCAGTGGATGACGATGCGCTATATCGTGCTTCCGCAGGCGCTGAAGAATGTGCTCCCGGCGATCGGGAATGAATTTATTACGATAATCAAAGAATCTTCCATCGTTTCCATGATCGGGGTAGCGGATCTGTTCTTCCAGGCAAAGACCATTACAACGATTACGTATGAGGGTCTGACCCCGTATGTCATCATTGCTCTAATGTATTTTATACTGACCTTTACACTATCCAAGCTACTCGGCATATTAGAAAGGAGGCTGAATACGGATGATCGCCGTTAACAACCTGCAAAAGCATTTTGGCAAGCTGGAGATCCTCAAAGGAATCGATCTGGAGATCAAAAAAGGCGAGGTTGTAGTCGTCATAGGACCCAGCGGTTCGGGTAAAAGCACCTTCTTGCGCTGTCTGAACCTGCTGGAGCAGCCTACGGGCGGCGAAATTACCTTTGAAGGCCAATCTATTACGGATAAGAAGCATGATATCAATCAGACCCGTGAAAAAATGGGTATGGTCTTCCAGCAGTTCAACCTGTTCCCGCATATGTCCGTCCTGCAGAATATTATGCTCGCCCCGCTGAAAGTGAAAAAGCAGCAAACGTCCGAAGCGGAGAAAATCGCCGTTGAACTCCTACGTACCGTTGGTCTTGAGGATAAACGCGATGCTTACCCTGCACAGCTGTCCGGCGGACAGAAGCAGCGGATCGCGATTGCCCGGGCGCTGGCGATGCAGCCGCATGTGATGCTGTTCGATGAGCCTACCTCTGCACTCGACCCGGAAATGGTCGGCGAGGTGCTCGAGGTAATGAAGAAGCTGGCTGAGCAAGGCATGACGATGGTCATTGTAACTCATGAAATGGGCTTTGCCCGTGAGGTCGGCGACCGCATCCTGTTTATGGACGGCGGATACATTGTCGAGCAGGGTACACCGGCAGAAGTATTCGGCAATCCGAAGCATGCCCGCACCCAGGATTTCTTGAGCAAAGTGCTATAAAAATGCGAAAACGGCCCCGGAATACACTCCGGAAGCCGTTTTTTTCTTTTGGCTGGGGCAATAATGGGTGATATAGTATATAAAATGGCCAATCAACTTGAAAAGGAGTACATACCAGATGAGAGATGATCTTTGCCGGATTGGCATAATTGATATTGGCTCCAACTCTATACGGCTTGTAATCTATGATACGACACCAGAAGGCGGCTACAAAATTATCAAGGAGTGCAAATACTCTGCTCGTCTGAGTGAGAAGATTACAAAAGAGGGCAGGCTGGAGCGGAAGGACATGAATACGATCATTCCGGTCCTGTGCCAGTTCAAGGAAATCTGCAGCGCTTTTGGAGTGGAGAAGATCCGTGCCGGAGCCACAGCCGCGATCCGCAACGCAGCCAACTCCTCCGAGATTATAGACTATTTATCGGCCGAATCCTCGATTACCATCGAAGTCATCAGCGGTTATCAGGAGGCTTATTTCGGATTCCTCGGCGTAATCAATTCTTCAGACGTTCAGGACGGGTTCGTCATCGACATTGGCGGGGGAAGTACAGAGGTTACCTTGTTCCGCGGACGCCGTTATCAGCACAGCATTTCCTTTCCGTTCGGTGCGGTCAATACGAATCTGATGTTCAGCCACAGCGGGAACTGGAACGCGGAGCAGGTGAAGAAGCTTCAGGCCTATGTAACCGGCAGGCTGGTTGAGCATGACTGGCTGGGTACCGGGGCAGGTCTCCCCTTGTATGGCCTTGGCGGGACGCTTCGTTCACTCGGCAAGCTCGATCAGAAGAACCGGGATTATTCACTGCCGAATTCGCACGGCTATATTTTATCCGGTGAGACCATCGCCCGGTTTATGGAGACGCTCCCAGCTATACCTTATGAGAAGCGCAAAGAGCTGGACGGTCTATCCAAAAGCCGTGCGGATATTATCATCTCCGGGCTGATTATTTTCCATACCGTGTATCAATATATCGGAGCGAAAGAAGCGCTGATCAGCGGGGAGGGCCTGCGCGAGGGCATGCTGCATGATCTCCTGAGACCTGAACAGCCTGTGCGTGACAGTGCGCTGGAATTCAGTCTGGACACGATTATCCGCTTTGACATCCATACCTCTAAGCAGCATTTAGACCATATCTATAAGCTTGCACTCCGCTTGTTTCATGCTTTTGAAGGGGGAGGGGACAGGAGCGAGCAGGAAATGCTGATTTATGTCTCTGTGATGCTGCACCGTACAGGCTCCAACATCAACTACTATCAGTCCAAGCGGCATACCCGCTACTGGCTGATGAACTCGCCGATCCGCGGACTGACCCACCGCCAGCTGATTCTGAGCGCATTGATCGCATCCTACAGCACAAAAAGCCGGAAGCAGAAATTGTCCCAGACACATAAGGACATTTTGCTGGCTTCCGACGAAGAGCTGATTCATAAGCTTGGTACACTTGTGCAGCTGAGCATCGCGCTGGACAGTACCGAAATCGGCATCATCCGCGACCTCACAGTCCAGCTGCACGGCAACACACTTGATTTAGAGCTGCATGGCACCTCGACAGTCCTGATAGGGCTCGAGGACATTGAGAATGCCCTGAAGGCGTTCAGGAATGCTTGGGCGGTGAAGGTAAAACTCGGTTACCTTTCCAACGGCTAACATCCATAGCGGCGAACTGGCTCCGGAAAGGGGCCTTTTTGTCGTCTGGACGTTCATAATATCCGTTTGGCTGGAGGAAGCTGGCTTTTACATTGTCTTTAAGCGTCAGTTCGAGAATCTTCACAATCTGTCCCCGGATGCCGGTATCCTTCACAGGGCACATCAGTTCAATCCGCCGGGTCAGATTGCGGGTCATCCAGTCTGCGCTGGACAGGTAAACCTCCGGCTTGCCGCCGTTCTCAAAGTAATAGATCCGGGAATGCTCCAGGAAGCGGTCAACGATGCTCCGCACTCTAATCCGCTCACTGAGGCCCTCAATCCCCGGCCGCAGGCAGCAGACGCCGCGTACGATCAGGTCGATGGACACACCAGCCTGGGCAGCACTGTACAGGCTGTCAATGACCTCCTGATTGGACAGGGAGTTCATCTTGGCGATAATCCGCGCCGGTCTGCCGGCTGCAGCATGCTCCGCTTCGCGCAGAATCAGCTTTTGCAGCGACAGGCTCATATTGGTCGGCGCTACGATGAAGGCATTCCAGTCGAAGTTGGCAGAATAGCCGGTCATCTGGTTGAACAGCTCGGAAGCATCCAAACCAATCTCATTGTTCGCGGTGAACAGACTGAGATCGGTATAAGCCTTGGCTGTACTGTCGTTGTAGTTGCCGGTTCCGACATGCACGTAACGGCGCAGCTCGTTGCCTTCCTGGCGGACGATCAGGGTTACTTTGGCATGGGTTTTGAGGCCGACCAGACCATAAACAACGTGGCAGCCGGATTGCTCGAGCTTGCGTGCCCAGGCGATGTTCCGTTCTTCATCAAACCGGGCTTTCAGCTCGACAACTACAGTGACCTGCTTGCCGGATTCAGCAGCATGGGCCAGGGCAGCGATCAGCGGCGAGTTGCCGCTTACCCGGTAGAGCGTCATTTTGATGGCCATGACATGCTCATCCTCGGAGGCTTGGGTGATGAAGTCAGTCATCGCATCAAAGGATTCATACGGATGGTAGACAAGCACATCGCGGTCGCTGAGTACCTCGAAGAAGTCCTCATTCTCATCGAATTCGGCCGGATACTGCGGTTCAATCGGAGCATCGAACAAATAATTGAACCCTTTTAGACTGTTTGCAAATCCGCGCAGGAAGCCGAGATCAAGCGGCCCCTCAATTTCAAAGACGAAATCCTCCAGCTCGAATTCGGCCTGCAGCTGCTCCAGTGCATAGGGATGAATTCCCTTTTGCACTTCAAGCCGGGCAGGGACGCCGCGGCGGCGTTTACGCAGCTCTTTTTCAATCTCCTCCAGCAGGTCTTCTGCGCCTTCCTCATCAATTGTCAGGTCGGAATTCCGCGTTAAGCGGAATTCACTGACAGCAACCGGCTCGTAACCGCTGAACAGGGTCTGGATATGATGGCGGATTACATCCTCAATAAAGACGAACTGCCGCTTTTTACTGTTGGAGCGGTGGGGCAGCGGAATGCATCTTGGCAGATTAGAAGGGATTTGCAGGATCGCAAAATAAGGCTCCTCCTCCTGGCTGTTCTTGCGGGTAAGCACCACTGCCAGATAGATGAACTGGCTGTGCACCAGCGGAAAAGGACGGCTCTGGTCAACGGCCATCGGTGTCAGTACCGGGAAAATAATGTCGCGGTAATACTCTTCAATGGACTGCTCCTGGGCATGGGTCAGGTCTTCATAATTGACGAAAACGATACCTTCTTTATGCAAATGCCGGGAGAGGTCGCGGAAGGTTCGGTATTGATCGGCAATAATTCTGGTGACCCGTTTAACCAGACGTTTGTACAGTCCGGAAGGAGTAAAGCCGGTAAAATCCTTTTTGGTATAGCCCGCTCTGATCTGATCCTGGATTCCGGCGACGCGGACACTGATGAACTCATCAAGATTGCTGGACACGATCGCAAGAAACTTAGCCCGTTCCATGAGCGGATTATCCGGGTCCTGAGCTTCTGCCAGTACGCGGCGGTTGAATTCGATCCAGCTCAGATCCCGGTTAAGATAAGCGATAGCAGGGCTGGTGTAGTTGTTTTTTTTCTCATCTGTATTCACGTTCGTAGACCCTCCAAGTGTGCCTCAATGTCTAATTTAGCGGATAACATCCCAGAAGGACGGCAAAACCGTTTCTTCTTGTCATATTCTATCATTCTACTATTTGCCAAAGCGAGAAATGTTAAATCTGTGTAAAATTTTCGCTTAATTGAGCCGCATAATCTTAATATTTTATGAAATGTACGGTTTTTATGAACGTTATGTAATCTTTGTATCCTCTAAAAAAGCGGGAATCAGCGTATTAATAACAGATTGGTAACATTTTCTTAGGCATAGGTTACAAAATTGTGATATATTCATACCTGTGTTAACAAAACTCTGCACTTTAGATGCCAGCATAAAGAAGGCTATGAAGGAGGAACATATGAAAATCAGATTCAGCGCCATAACCGCATTTGCTGCGGCCATCGGGATCAGTGCGTTGCTGCAGGCAGCACCCGCCCAGGCTGATAGCGTACATACCGCAGGAGCAGGTACAACCTATTATACTCTATCCAATTATTATGGCATAAGCATGGACAAAATTATGAACGCTAACCCGGGGGTTTCCGCCACAAATATTTATCCGGGTCTAAACCTGACCATCCCCGGCATCACTTCACCGAAATTGGTTGCCCAAGCAAGCACAGTCTCTAAACCTTCCATTATCACAGCAGCAGGGTTGACCGTGGAAGCGGCAACAAATACAGTCCAGGCTTGGGGTAAGGAATTCAGCTATGATAAAGTGCTGCAGGTCAAAGCCTCCGCTTATTCTTCTGCAGCCAGCGAAAACGGAGGATGGGGTGCCGTCGATTATTTCGGCAAACCGCTGAAGCTCGGCACCATTGCCGTTGATCCCAGCGTGATCCCGCTCGGCACCAAAGTACTGGTAACCGGACATTCACATCCGGGTCTGCCAAAGCAGGCGTTTCTTGCCACTGCTACAGATATGGGAAGCGCAATTAAAGGAAACCGGATTGATATCTTTATCCCCGGCAGCCAGAGCTCGGTGGCGGAGTTTGGATTCCAATACGTGAATCTGTATATTATTGAATAAGCCGCTGAACTGCCTGCGGACTCAGAAACGGATACCTTCCTGATGGGAGGGTATCCGTTTTTTTGGTATCCGCTATTTATTCTTAGAAAGCTGCAGCATTTGAGGAACGGTAACGAAGGTATACCCTCTTTTACGCATAATGGTGATCACTTCCGGAAGCGCTTGGATCGTGCCCTGCAGATTGCTTCCCCGGCCGCCTCCGCCGTGCTGCAGGATAATTGCCCCTTTGCCAGCATGCGCTACAATATTATTCCTGACCTGCGCTTTGGGCAGGCTCCTCCAGTCCAGTGAATCTACATTCCAGTTCACCAGCTTATACCCGTGGGCTTTGGCCCATTTCAGCTGGGATTCACTGATATCCCCGTAAGGCGGCCGTATCAGTCTTGGCTTATACCCAGCCAGGGCTGAAATGATATTTTCCGTGCGGATAATCTGGGTACGGAATTCATTCATGCCTATTTTTCCGAACTCGGGATGGTTATAGGAATGATTGCCGATTACATGCCCCTCCCGGACGATCCGGGCTACGAGCACAGGATGTTTCTCCGCCCGGCTACCGACAACGAAAAAGGTGGCTTTTACATGATATTTCCGGAGGACATCCAGTAATTGAGGGGTAAACCGCGGATCCGGCACATCGTCAAAGGTCAGCGCGATCATTCTGTTCCGCGGTCCTTGGGTCAGGATCGTTTCCGGGTATTTCTTCAGCAGCTGGGTAAGTGTCAGGCTTTTATTCCGTTTATTCCGCCGTGCTGCAGCTTGAGAGGAGGCGTTTGCCGGCATAGTCTGCGGGTTGTCTTCTTCCACTGCCTGCTGCTGTTCATATTCTGATGTCTCCTGAATTTGAGGTATGCTGGCTGAAGCAGGTCCCGGGTAAGCCGCAGGGCTGAACAGAATAAAGAACAGTCCGGCAAGAATATAGAGTTTCCGGTTTTTTAAGAGATGCTCCATTGCAGGTTCGCCTCCTTATTGCAGCTTCAGGCCACTTTTTACTTTGCTTTTCTTGTTATCTCCAAGGCACGGGGGATTTATGCCGGATTTCCTCTCTGACAGGTAAAGATTTAACGCTGCAGAAAAGTTGTGTATACTTGATTAATCGGGAGATAGCCCGGCAGCCCCATCGAGAAAAGTGAAGGAAGGGAACGGAAAATGTCAGATTTATTTAGTCCATATGAATTAAAGGCGTTGGTCCTGAAAAACCGGGTAGTAATGCCGCCGATGTGCCAGTATGCGGTGGAAAGCCAGGACGGCACGCCGAATGACTGGCATTTCGTGCATTATGTCAGCCGGGCGGTAGGCGGCGCAGGCTTTATTATTGTGGAGATGAGCGGCGTGCATTCGGATGGCCGGATCACTAATAAGGATACCGGGATTTGGAGCGATGAGCAGATCGGGGCCTACCGTAAAATTACAGATGCCGTACATTCCTACGGTGCCAAAGTAGCAATC
>NZ_LN831198.1:2818147-2832184 GCF_001368795.1 Paenibacillus ihuae | reverse complement strand
GTACATTCCTACGGTGCCAAAATAGCAATCCAGCTAGGCCATGCCGGGCGCAAAGCGCTCGATGCCGATCCGCCTGTAGCACCGTCGGCCATTCCATTCGATGAGCGCTCCAAAACTCCGCTGGCCCTCACCGGTGAAGGGATTGCCGAGATGGTCAACGCATACCGGGAAGGGGCACGGAGAGCGGTAGAGGCCGGATTTGATACGGTCGAGATTCATGGTGCGCACGGCTATCTGATCCATCAGTTTCATTCCCCGCTATCGAATGTAAGAGAAGATGAATATGGAGCCGATCCTATACTGTTCGGAGAACAGGTCGTCCGGGCCGTCAAAGAAGTGCTGCCGCCCGAAATGCCTTTGCTTATGAGAGTCTCCGCCAAGGAGTACGTGGAAGGCGGATATAATGAAGCTTATGCGCTGGAGTTCTGCCGGCGGTATAAGGCTGCTGGTGTAGATATGTTCCATGTGTCCTCAGGCGGCGAAGGTCCGATTGGCTCGAATGGGGGTCCGAATGCAGGGCCGGCCTACCAGGTGGATCTGGCAGAGTATATCCGCAGCGGTCTCCAGGTTCCGGTTATTGCTGTAGGGCGGCTTGATGACTTCGCAGAAGCACAGGTTGTGATATCCGAGAAAAAGGCAGAGCTGGTGGCTATTGGCAGAGGGATGCTTAGCGATCCTTACTGGACACTTCATGCTCAGGAAGCCCTCGGCGGAATAGACAAAGGAAACGTGCCGGGGCCTTATGAACGCGGAATCTGGAAACGAAAATAGACACTTATTATTGTGATGTTTGTCACAGATTTTAAACTCTTTCTAAGGCATGGTTAATAAGATAAAATTTGAAGGAGCTTGATAACGTGGCGACGGTAATAAGTAACGAGCGGCTGGTTAACGGAGTGTACCACCTTCGGGTTGAAGGGGATTACGGCGGAACAATGGGTCAATTCTACATGTTGCGGGCATGGGGGGCCTATCCGCTGCTGTCCAGACCGCTTAGCATACATCAAGTGAACGAAGATGGGGTCGAATTTCTATATCATGTGGTAGGAGAAGGTACTGAAATTTTTGCGGAATTAACTCCGGGGGACAAGATTCAGCTGGAAGGGCCGTTTGGCAATGGCTTTCCGGCTGTAGAGGGTAAAGTCGCCTTAATTGGCGGCGGAATCGGTATCGCCCCGCTCTATTATTGCGCCAAAGAGCTTCCAGGCAGTGACATCTATCTTGGGTTTAGCCGGGAAGCCTTCCGTACGGAGGCCTTCCGTCCATTGGCCGCTGAGCTAACGGTGGACGTCGGCGGGCTGATTCTGGATCGTGTGGATTTCACCAGTTATGATCACATCTTCGTCTGTGGTCCGCATCCTATGCTGAAAGCTGCGCAATTGAAGGGTATTGCAGCCGAGACTTCCGGCAAACGTCCTGATGTGTATCTCTCCCTGGAGAACCGGATGGCCTGCGGAATCGGTGCTTGTCTTGTATGCAGCGTATCCTGCCGTGACGGACAGCGCAAAGCCTGCGCAGATGGACCTGTGTTCCTTGCAGAGGAGGTGCTTTTCCATGATTAATACAATGCCTAATACTACGGCAACTATTGCCGGTGTTCATTTTAAGAATCCGATCGTTATGGCTTCGGGTACATTCGGCTTCGGCAAAGAATATGGCAAGCTCTATGATGTTTCGCTGCTGGGAGGAATCTCCGGCAAAGGGCTGACTCTCCATGCCAAAGCCGGAAACCCTGGTGTCCGCGTATATGAGACAGCGTCAGGCATGCTGAACAGTGTCGGTCTGGAGAATCCGGGTGTTGAAGCGTTTTTGGCTAAAGAGCTTCCTTATTGGGAGACGCTGGATACGGCCCGTATCGTGAATCTTGGCGGGAATACGCTGCCGGATTATGTACTGGGTGCTGAGCTGATTCAGCGTGATGCCGACCAGCGCGCCCTTGCGGGTAAGCCTGCGGTTGATATGATTGAACTTAATATTTCCTGTCCTAACGTCAAGGAGGGCGGTATTGCCTTTGGTGTGAAGACTCCAGCCGCACAGGAGGTTGTACGCGCCGTAAGAGCCGCTACGAAGCTGCCCCTGGCAGTGAAGCTGTCACCGAATGCGGAAGACATCGCGGAGATGGCGGAAATGTGTGAAGCAGAAGGTGCGGATGCCGTATCGCTGATCAACACCATCTCCGGGATGAAGATCGATGTGCGCCGCCGCAGCAGCGTGTTCAATAATTTGTACGCAGGCTTGTCCGGACCGGCGATTAAACCGGTGGCTCTGCGGATGGTACATCAAGTGGCACATCGTGTATCAATCCCCGTGATTGGCATGGGCGGTATTACTTCCGCTACGGATATCATTGAATTTATTATGGCCGGAGCTACGGTGATCCAAGTGGGAACCTATAACTTCATGAATCTGCGGGCAGGAAGCTCGTTAGTGGAAGAACTGCAGCAGTTCATGCATGAGGAGAATATCTCGTCACTGGACGAAATTCGCGGAATTGTCTAATGAATCCGGCGTTTGATTGCCCGGGAGGTATTTCTTTTCCGTCCCCCTGAGATATCTTCGTGTGCCGAGGTTAATATAATGGGTAGGGGGGATACTGTTGTCTTCACTTGAATATGAGCTTGACGATATTGAACTGTCTGCGGTACCCGTTGGACGTGACCTGCTGCTGCTGATTACCGGCGGTGTCCGCCATATTGGAGCAGCCAGCACGGCATACCCGGATGGTGATACAGTGGTAGCAACGACCTCTGCCGTTCCTCATCACAAAGAGCATACGATCAGCGAGGCTATCGCTCTGAGAGCCGCTTCTGCGCTGAACCGGACGGTTACGGTTGTCATGGGCATTCATTACGACGATCTGAGTAAAGAAGGCATTCTGAAAGTCGTCGAAACGGTAAACAGCAAGGTGGATCAATATTTAGCGCAACAATTTTGAAACGATAATGGAACTCCCTGCGTAAAAGATAACAAATGAGTAAATAACTTTTATTTTGGAGGAATGAACCATGTCTATATTTAAACGATTGCGTGATCTGACCATGTCTAACGTCAATGCGATTATTGACAAAGCAGAAGATCCAGTGAAGATGACCGACCAGTACATCCGGGATATGACCGAAGATCTGGAAGATGCCGAAAAAGCGGTTGCCGCCCAAATCGCCATCGAGAAGAAATTCAAGCAGCTGTACGAAGAACAGGAAGCACTGGTAGCCAAGCGTAACCAGCAGGCCCATACCGCTGCTCAGGCAGGTAATGCCGATCTGGCCCGCCGCGCCCTGGAAGAGAAGAAATCCGCAGAGGTCAAGCTTGTTGAATATAAGACGAGCTTCGATCAGAACAAAGCATCCGCTGACAACCTGCGCGCCAAGCTGGAGGAAATGCGCAAACAGCTCACGCAGATGAAGAACAAGCGTGAAACTTTGGTAGCCCGTTACAATGCAGCTAAGGCGCAGACCGAGATTAACAAAGCGATGAGCGGATTCAGCTCCGATTCAGCTTCCGCTGGATTGAAACGGATGGAAGACAAAATGCTTCAAGCCGAAGCGCAAGCCGAAGCCAGCAACGAAATGAGCTCAGGCAACAAATCGCTGGACGATGAATTCGAGAACCTTAACAAGGATAAGGCTGTAGAAGACGAGCTGGCCGCCCTGATGAAGCAGTACGAGAAACAATAACATAGGGTATTAGCCGGTCCTGAGCCGGTAGTTACAGGCGAAGGGGAGACAGAAGAGTCGTTCCTCCTTCGCCTTATCTATGCTTTCTATACCGGGCTGGCAAACTGAACAAACGGGGGCTAAAGCAATGGATTTCCATACTCTGGTGTCCATGGTTGTGTGGACGGTGAGCGGAGCAGTGCTGCTTTTTGTGCTGATGTTCGTGGATTCGCTGTTTACCCGTTATAACGATCTGGAGGAATTGAAAGCAGGCAATATGGCGGTTACCACCCGGTTTGTGCTGAAGCTCGTGGCGCAAGGCTATATCTTATCGTCCTCTATTGCCGCATCGAGCCGTTTGGGGGATGCACTTGTGGTCTCCATAATCTCCTTCTGGATGCTGTTTATCCTCGAAAAGTCTGTAGAGCTGCTGCTTGGCAAATGGGCCACCATTGACCTTGACCATGGAACCCGGCTGGGCAAAATAGGCTACGGGCTGCTGGCAGGCTCGCTGCATGTAACAGGTGCTCTAATTATCGCGGCGTTCATCCGCGGATAGGGTAACCAGGCTATATAAAGCTAGACTTAGGAACGATCTGGAGGTAAAGCCGCGGAGGCGAAGATCGGAACTGCAGGAGCCAATCCAATAACCTACAAATTCTTCAAAAGGAATGATGGAACTTGAGCATCTGGAAACGAATCGGAAATATCTTCTCCAAACCCCAGGCACCGGCTGCACGGAAAAGCATGCTGAATCTCGCTCCTGGTGATATCTGTGAGGTTTCGCTGGTAACCTATGAGGTAACCGGACGGACACAGACAAGCGGCCGCAACGCAGTCGTATTAACATTGCGTGACGGCAGCCGGATTGCTTATCTATATATTGAAGAGCGGGAACAGCTGCAGTACAGTCTCTATCAGCCAATTGACGGACGGTTGGATAATCCTGCAGAAGTGCCGGCTACGCTGGAGTTGGATGACTATACCTATTTTCTTGAGGAAGAGTACGAAGGGTATGCGACTGTCACAGGCCAGACGCCTTATATGAATGGCGGAACACAGCATGTGTGGCAGTATCAGTCAGACGAGTACCGGCTGCTGAGGGTAGAGTGGCAGAACGGGCGGTTCATGCTCTATGAAGGGGAAAAGGTCATACCGGCTGATGTGCGGGTCATCCGCGCGTCGTAACCTGTCATACCAGATTACAGCAGCAGGAATAAGCTTGAAATACACAGTAGCTATAATGTGCCAATACAATCAAGGATGCCTACGCCCATTAGCGGAGGTATCCTTTTTGGGTTGCGGCAGCAAAGTGAAATTTCACTTTATAGATAAGCATGTTAAAATAATCAGAACACTAACAAGTGCTGGAACATCACTTAACCCGCGATCTAACGGAGAATGGAGGCACTAATGAGTAATAAGGATAATATGCAGGATCATAAATTTCAGCGCAAAGCGATACAGGTGAAGGAAGCGCAAGCCCGGGTAATGCAATATGCAAAAGTGCTTGGGATAGAAGAGGTTCCGCTTAGCCAGAGCTGCGGGCGTTATTTGGCTGAACCGGTCAACGCCCCGCATCCGTTTCCGGCATTTAACCGTTCTGGTATGGATGGATACGCAATTATAGCCGCAGATACTCAGGAGTGTAATGCAGAGAATCCGGTATGGCTGGAAGTCATAGATAACATCCCCTGCGGAGCTGTACCTGCAGCAGATCTTACTTCCGGAACCGCTGCACGTATTATGACCGGAGCTCAGGTGCCGGAAGGTGCTGATGCAGTGGTAATGATTGAAATCACTGAAGGCAGAGATAGGGACGGGAAGACCTTCGTCTTACTCCGTAAACCGCAGCTGGCTGGAAGTAACATTACACCGCGCGGTTTTGAATTGAAGGAAGGCCAGCTGGTGCTGCCGGCCGGCCGTTTAATCGCTGCGGGTGATATCGCAGTGCTGGCTGCTTTTGGGATTCATATGGTGAAAGTGCATCGCCGGCCGAAAATAGCGATTTTTGCAACCGGGTCTGAGCTTTTGGCGGTAGATGAACCGCTTCAGCCCGGTAAAGTCCGCAACAGCAATTCACCAATGCTGGAAGCGCTCGTACGGGAGGCCGGAGGCGAGGCGGTGATGCTTGGAGCGATCGCCGACGACCTGGAGCTGGCCCGCAGTAAGGTGCAGATGGCGCTGGAAACGCATGATCTCGTCATTACAACAGGTGGCGTGTCGGTTGGTGATTATGACATTATGGGCGATCTGGTCCGGGAAAAAACTGGAGAAATGCTCTTTAACAAAGTAACCATGCGACCGGGAAGCGTCACGACAGCTGCAGTGCGGGGCGGGAAGCTGCTGCTGGCACTATCCGGTAATCCGGGGGCTTGTTTTGTCGGATTTCAGCTTTTTGCCCGGCCGGTCATTTCACTTATGCTAGGAGCTGCGCAGCCGCTTTTGCCGGAATGGACCGCGTTTATGGGTGCGGATTATACCAAAGTGAACAACTATACCCGGTTTGTCCGTGCCCGGCTGGAAATCCGTGACGGCGGCATTTACGCCTATCCCGCGGGAATCGATGAATCGTCAGTCATGGTAACGATTAAAGACAGTGACTGTCTGATCATCGTCCCGCCGGAAGCACGCGGACTGGCGGCAGGAGATCGGGTGAAGATATTGAAAATGCCTGGTGAGATTGTTGGGTAGAGCAAGGATGGAGGGCCGGCGAAGCAGAATGAAGCGACTTGGGAGAAGGACAAGACTCAGGGGAAATACAGGTAAGACAGAGCAGCGGAACTGCGGACAGCAGGGAAATGTTCAACTGCCGGCAGTTTGCCAGGTTGTCGGCTACAAGAACAGCGGTAAAACGACGCTGATTTGTGCTGTGATTCCGTTGCTGAAGCAAAGGGGCTGCAGTGTCGCTGTCATCAAGCATGATGCCCATAATTATGATATGGATCATCACGGAACAGATACCTGGAAGCAGCGTCAGGCAGGTGCGGCAGCAGTTGCTATAACGAATAATAACCGGACTTCTGTGATTGAAGAGCGGAGCTCCAGCTTAGCCAAGCTGATTGCTGATTTCTCCGGCTATGATTATGTAATCGTAGAAGGATTTAAGCAGGAAGCATATCCCAAAATTGTGCTTCTGCATAGCGATGAGGATCGAATCCTGCTCAACCAGGCGAGCAATATCGCAGCAATCGCGGTCTGGGAGACGATGGAGCAGGCTGCCATTGCGGAAAATTGGCATGACAAGCTCTTTAGCATCAACGATGGTGAAGGAATTGCCAACCTTTTGTGGGAACAACGATCTAATTTTCAAAATTTCAACATATGAAAAATTCACAATAGAATAGTTGAAAAATCAACATGCTGCTAAAACGATACTTTTTATAAGACTGGTCTTAAGGAGGGGCGGTGCCGTTACTCGGGTACAAGAGCAGCGGCGCCGATAAACGAAGCAGAACAGCGGGAGAGATCGAACGAGATGAAAATAAGCAAGCAGAATGCGGAACACTATACATGGGGAGACCTATGCGACGGCTGGCATCTAGTTAAAAATAATAATCTGAGTGTAATTCATGAAAGAATGCCCGCAAACACGGCGGAAGTGAAGCATTATCATCAGCAGGCCCGGCAATTTTTCTTTGTACTCTCAGGTACTGCTACTCTCGAAATTGCGGGTACAGAAATTGTGCTTAACTCGCAAGAGGGAATCGAAGTTCATCCGTTGGTGCCGCATCAGATGTTCAATACATCGGGCGCTGAAGTTGAATTTCTGGTCATTTCTACGCCTTCAAGCAAAGGTGACCGGATCGTGGTTGAATAAGTTCGATCTCCATGGAGACATTCGGTTCAGCCAGGCTCTCTAATCAAGCCAGTGGGTAGGAGCGCTGAGTCTTGCAGGAAGCTTCGTGGAGGCATCTCCTTTGGCCGCATTAATCTGGAACTGGGTGAGGAACAGGCTGGAAGAAAGGTCGGCACCGCAGATATTCGTATCCCGGAAATCCGCACCAATCAGGTCGGCTGCCCGCAAATCTGCACCGCTCAGATCGGCAGCAATGAGATAGGCACCCCGCAGGCTGACGCAGCGCAGATCGGCACCTTTAAGCTTGGCTCCAATCAGATCGGCACCGCGGCCGTAGTTTTTCTGGCGTTTTGGTTGTTGCTTCAGGTTGCGGCGAACTGCCTCCCGGGTAAGCTCGCTTGCCCGCAGCAGCAGTTCATTAACTTCACCGCGGTGGGCCGCAACATTCTGCTCTAGCAGCGCCTCAGGCTGGAGCATGGTGAGCTGTTCTGTCTTTTTCAGCATATCAGCCAGTCCATGCTGAATGGGACCCGCCTCAGGCCAGCCCAGTGCTTCAGTTAAATACCATAGCAATTCATGAAGCTGCCGCATAACCGGGAAAACTTCGAACATCTCGGCTGCAGTGCCCGGAGCCTGATGCCAGTCTACACCACCATAGGTGACGCCGGATACCTGTTGTCCTGCACCGAAACAGTCATACACCGTACATCCTCGAAAACCAGTCTCCCGGAGCCGGGTATGAATTCCGCATCGAAAATCGGCCTGCAGATTGTGGCAGGGCTGCCCGGCTGCTTTGTCCATGGCAAAGTCAGCCGAAACGGCAAAGGGCAGGGCGGCACAGCATAACCCGAAGCATTGCTCGCAGTCAGCACGCAGATTTAGCGGCGGTTTAGCCGCTGAATAAGTTGAATAGTCTTGAGTCTCAGACAAGAGAAATTCCCTCCATAGCTAGTTATTTAGATTAGCATATAAGATAATCAGCTTTCCATACGCCGCTCAATCGCTTCAGACATCGTTTTGTCTGTAAGATGGGCATAGACCTCAGTCGTTTCTGTTGAGGCATGTCCAAGCTGCTCTTTGGTTTTGTAGATATCATTTTGCAGATAATAGTCTGTAGCGAATGAGTGGCGCAGCTTATGAACCGTTAAATAAGGTTTGCCGAACCGTTTGGCATATTTGATGATCATTTCCTGGAAGGCCCGCTTGGTCATACGTTTGCCTTCCTGGCTGCCGTTTGGCAGAGCGATGAACAGGGCCTTTTCCCGTTTTGGCGTTTTGTAGCGTGTCTGGCGCAGACTTAAATAGAGCGCAAGATCGTCCTTGGCCTGCTCACGGAAATAAACCGGTGTTTTGAAGGTTTCATCGTTATTCCCTTTGCGGTATACATAGAGCAGCTTATTATTAATATCCAGGTCATCGACGTTCAGATTGACTACCTCGGATACTCGAAGCCCGGAGTTCAGAATCAGACTGGCGATACAGGCATCCCGTTCACGGTTCAGCTGGAAGGAATAATAAGCCTGTTTATTGGCTTCTACATCCCGTCCATAGCCTTCATAGATATAGCCGACGAACTCCAGCAGCTCCTCATCCTCGAGGATTTTTCCTTTCAGCTTGGCGGCGGTATCCTTGGGCTTATGAATCCGCTTGATCTCTACCTTGGCCATAATATTACGCTTCAGCAGCGGGTAGAAATTCTCATCTTCGGCAATCTGGCTGAGATAATGGAACAGGGAGCGCAGGGCAGAGAGCTTACGGGAGACGGTCACCCGGGTGTTAGTCCCTTCGGCTCGTGTTGTCAAATGCAGGCGGTAGCCTGTGATACTATCCATATGCAGCGTTTCCAGATCGAGCAAGGTGATATTAGCAAGGCTGTCCGCAGCAGACAGACCCTCAGCCCTTAACCAGCCGAAAAATGATTCATAATCACGGATGTATTCCAGAAGGGTAGAGGGTGACAGATCAGGTCGTTTATAGTCTATGAATTGCTGAACAAACCAGGGCATGAGATGCAGCCTTTGATCAAGATTTTTACGGTCGCTGTTCTTTTGAATGCTGATGACAATCACCTTTTTCTTAGTTTGCTGTAAGGATGCGTGGATACGGGTGTCTGTCTATCTTATCATGTTTCGCAGCTGGCCGGGAATGGTGGTGTACGCGCTGACCTTGCCCCCGAGGGGACAAAGTTATATGATGTGAAGTAAAAAGTGAATCGTAGAGGTGAACCTAATGGAACTCGGAATCGAATTGGTTCCCAAGGAGCAGAGACAGATCATAAGCAAACTGATGCAGTTTTATCTATATGATTTCACCCGGTATCTGGAGCTTGAGGTCGACCGTGACGGCAATTTCCCGTCTTACCCGGGCCTGGAAGCTTACTGGAACAGCGGCAATAATAAATTCGCTTATCTGTTTACCGCGGACGGTAATATCGCCGGATTCGCGCTGGTGGACCGTCTGCTGCGTAATCCGGAAGGGCAGTTTTATATGACAGAATTTTTCGTGCTGCAAAAATACCGCCGCAGCGGTGTGGGCACCTGGGCCGCACACAGATTATTCGATATGTTTCCCGGTGACTGGAAGGTGTCGCAGATCCGCGCCAATACACCAGCCCGCAATTTCTGGCATCGGGTTATTGGAGCCTATACGAATGGGGAATTTAAGGAGCGCTTTAATCCGAAACAAGGGAATCCAAGCCAATATTTCAACACGGAAAGCGCCACTAAACTCAAAAGATAGCGGGTACGCCGTCTAATCGTTTAGCCGTTAATATATCGTATGGATAGTGATGGTGTCGGCCTCCACCCGGTACTCAAAGGTTGGAATTGCTGAGCATATCTGCTATGAACTTACAGCACTGCGCAAAATTATATTAAGGGTTACCGATGCTGGGGTTATAGGGTACGTCAGGGCAGATTGGGGAACTATACATTGGCTAAATGGCCATTAATTATACCTTTAGCGCAGATGTATTACTCCCTGTATGCCCTGCCTATGGTGGCTCGTTACCCGTTGCCCAGGACGTTTTATTTATACTGCAGTTACGCTGTTCAAACGTATCTTTAAAGATAAAATAGCAAGCCATAAGCAATAAGTTAACATATTATATATTATGTAAACTTGTATATAAATACCGCCAAAGATTATGAGCGACATTCAAGCGGTTATCGAGCATAGTGCTGGCGAATAGCTGGCTCCAAACATAAATTACTCAAGCTTTCTCTTCAGCATCAGGCTCAGCAAGCGGAGTAACCCATACTTTATAGAGCAGTCCTGGGTCATCCTTCATTGATAATCCCCTCCTAAGCTTATTTACCTGATTATAGCAAAAAATGGAATACCAGGATAAGGGACGGCTAGGTTAGGCTCTCGTAAACATCAATAGTTAACATAATAAATAATATGTAAACATAATTTCTGATATATTACGATAATCTGCAATTCCGTCAAAACCCTTTAGAATACCTGTCAAATTTCACGCTTTATTTATACAATTGCAACATATGAAAAATTCACAATAACAAACCCAAAAAATCAACTCACCTCCCATACTCCACATTTACTCTCACCCTTTAACTGACCTAATTCCCCTAAAACACTGAAAAAGGGAGGGCCAGATCCCCCCCTAAATTAAACTTACAATACTTTGCACAGACGTTTACAGAAAATCCGTAATGCTTTGCCAATCCGCAGCCGCGAACCGGTTAACTTGCAGGAACAGCCAAGAGACTTTTCAGCTCCAGTGCAGTGTTCAGAGAGAGCAGCGCCTGTTCCAGCGACAAAATGGACTCCGAACCGTCTTGAAAGCACTGCAGCGCATGCTGCAGACTTTTCTCGTAGGGATTAACTATTACCAAGACAATTTCTTGTCTGCCTGTTTCACTGTATTCGTAAAGTACAAGATCCACGCTGCCCTGCATATCATCTTTTTCATGAAACTCCAGTTTAGCCCGTTCAAAATAAGCTTCATAGCCCACCGTAAAAGGATAGGCTGCCGGCATTAACGACGAAGCTATGACTTGTGCTGAAACATTGGTTTTGTTGAAAATAGCCTCTACCACTGCTTGTCCATCTTGTCCGCCTTGACTGCCCCATACCCCGGATGGAGCGGTAGCTCCTAATAGCCAGCTTACGAAATCTAGATCATGAATCATCAAATTTGTAGTAATAGTGCCCAGTCCCAAATCTCCCCATAAGGGAGCGGTTTCGCGGAGTAAACGTACTTTAAGAAGCATGCCGTATCTCTTCTGCGCTGCCGATTCATACAAATACTGATAGGCCGGTTCAAATTTGATGAACTGGTTGACGAGGACGATTTTACCAGATTGTTCTTCAGCATGTTTCATTGCAGCGGCATCTTCAGCAGACAAGCAGACAGGAGTTTCACAAAACACATGTTTACCCGCCTGAAGTGCGTCCAAAGTGTACTGTCTATGTAGGGCGGAGGGCAGACATATATCAATAATATCAAGCCCTGGATCACAAATAACCTCATCTATGGAGGTAGTGATCTCAACGCCCAATTCTTGCTGTAACTTGTGCAGCTTGGATTCATTCCGTCCGAAGACGACCACCCGCCCGATTTCCGGAAATTTCTTAAGGATGGAGGCGTGGTATGCTCCAAATCCCGTACCTAATATGCCAATATTCATTTACAACAACTCCTTCGCTCTGATACATTCCATAATATACTTCTATTGTTGACAACAGAGCGGCAAGAATTGAGAAATCTACTGACAGAAAAGTATGCGGGGGAGGAAGAGCTGTGCGTGTGCACCGTTTGATAGCGATTATATTACTGATCGAGTCCAGGGGGAGGATGAAGGCCAGTGAGCTGGCGGCGGCACTCGAAACCTCCGTCCGCTCTATTTACAGAGATATTGATGTACTGGGGGAAGCGGGGATTCCTATAGTTACTTCGACGGGGCCGAACGGTGGGGTTTCCTTAATGGAAGGCTATACAGCAAATCTGCGGCAATTGAATGGTGACGAAGTAATTCATCTATATTTAACAGGAATGGGATTCCATTCAGGCAGACAGAGTGAGTCCCGCCTCCAGCTGAACAATGCCCTGCTGAAGCTGGAAAAGACGCTGCCTGCTCCTTATCAGGCGGATATTCGCAAGGCCAAAAATGTCTTTTATTTCGATGATGCCCCGTGGTGGAGCGAACCCACTTCACTGCCTGGTCTGGAGACGCTGCGCACTGCGCTATGGAAAGGGTACAAAGTCAGAGTAGAATATCGTAAGGTGAGCGGGGAACTCTCTACGCGTATCTTACAGCCCTACGGCTTGGTTGTGAAGCAGGGGGAGTGGTATCTGGTGGCCTTTTGCGAGAGAGCGGAGGCGCTGCGGACATTTAAATGTGAGCGGATCAGCGCTGTACATCTGCTTGAAGAGGATTATGAGCTGCCTGCGGGTTTCTCTCTGGAAATGTATTGGAGAAGCGGGGAGGAAGCTTTTAAACAATCCAGAAGAGCAGCGGAATATTATCCGGTTACTGTCAGAGTGCACAAAGGAAAGCAGATACCTGGAGCAAAATTCGATGTCATCCAGACTGTGGAAGAGGGGAACTCGCAGATTGTAACAGTAAACATGTACAGTTTTGAACAAGCCTGTGAGAAAGTATTTACACTGCCTGCTGATGCTGAAGTCCTGGAACCTCAGGCTGTGAGAGTTTATATGAAGGAGCGGATAGGCGAGCTACAGCGAATTTATCTGTAATATATAGAGAAATTAACTCGATACTCAAAACAACAGGTATAGCATTATTTCGCATAAACAATAAAATAACATAATATATATTATGTTAACTAAATAGAATGAGAATTTTTCGCCTGAAAAAACTATCTTTGATATAATTGGTATATATTGCATTAAAGGAGGCTTGGTATGAAGGAACTTTATATAAAGCAGAAGGTATTTAGTCTAAGGGAAAAATTCACAGTAAAAAATCAGCAGGAGAAGGATGTCTATTATGTAGAGGGTAGTTTTATGCAAATTCCAAAGACTTTCTCCATTATGAATACATCACACGAGGAAGTCGCACTTATAACGAAAAAGGTATTCAGTTTTTTACCAAAGTTTTTTGTTGAGGTATTTGGTCGGGAGGTATTAACGATTAGAAAGGAGTTTTCTTTCTTTAAAGCACGCTATACGATCGATTCGGCTGATATTGAGGTACATGGTGACTTGTGGGACATGGATTTTCAGGTTTTACATCATGGTACAGTTATAGGTATAGTGAACAAGGAGTGGTTTACTTGGGGCGATAGTTATAAGGTTCAGATATTGAATGAGGAGATGGAGGCAATTTTGATTGCGTTCGTTGTCGCAATTGATTGTGTGAAGGCCGATGAGGCATCAGCTGCTTCTCATTAGTGACGATTTGGTTTAGGACTTACAATATTGCTAAATAGAATTACTTTAAGCAACTTGATGAGACAATGTGTGGGATTATTGTAATGGATATTTTGAAATCAAGGTACGAAGCTATTGCTTTTAGTGAAAAAAATCACAATACAAAATATTAGGCTTATCCGTAACAGTCCTTGTATATGACTTATGAACATGAAAGGTTGATTCCT
>NZ_LN831198.1:2816431-2818121 GCF_001368795.1 Paenibacillus ihuae | reverse complement strand
TGAAAGGTTGATTCCTGCTTATGAATAGCAACAAGTTTACCTGTTTAGCCAGAGCAAAAATGCTGATAGTTCAAACTTTAAGGCTTGCTTTGATCGTAGTATTTGTGGCTAGTAGCCTTACTGCCTGTAGCAATTCCTCCGCAGGTAAGTCAGCAAGCAAGTCTGAGCATCCGACTAGAGTGCCCCCTGCGGTAGCGCAAGCATCAGGCAGCATTTATCTGTACGGTGAAGCACACGGTGTAGCCAAGATATTGGACAAGGAATATAAATTGTGGTCTCAATACTACCATAACGAGGGCATGAGGCACTTATTCGTCGAGTTATCCTATTTTACCGCCGAATACTTGAATATATGGATGCAGTCGGACAATGACGATATCTTGGAGGAGATTTATGATGATTGGGAAGGGACACTTATTCACAACCCTCATACCAAAGAGTTCTACAAAAAAATAAAAGACAATTGTCCTGAGACGATTTTTCACGGCACTGACGTTGGGCACCAATATGATACTACCGGGAGACGCTTTTTATCTTATCTTACGGCAAATGATCTGGGAGGATCTGAGAAGTATACTTTAACAATGGAAGCAATCCAGCAAGGCCAGGTTTATTATAGAAATGATAACGGTGTTTATCGGGAAAACAAGATGACGGAAAATTTTATCCGCGAATTTGAAAAGTTGGGCAATGAGAGTGTTATGGGTATTTACGGCTCAGCCCATACCGGGCTTGATGAATTGGATCTTGGTACCCAATCCATCCCATGCATGGCCAATCAATTACAGGAAAATTATGGCGACAATATTTATTCTGAGAATCTAAGCTGGATGTCTAAGGATATTGAGCCATCCAGAGTAGATTACATAACCTTACATGGCAAGGAGTATAAGGCATCGTATTTTGGAAAGCAGGATTTGACCGGATTCAAGGATTACGCCTATAGAGAATTTTGGCGGTTGGAAGACGCTTACGATGATGTCAAAAGGCTGCCGCTGGTGGATAATTATCTACCTTACGATAACTACCCTATGCTGATAAAAACAGGTCAGGTTTTTGTAATCAACAGCACCAAAACGGACGGTTCAGTGAATAGAGATTACTATCTGTCTAACGGCCAACTTTTGGAGGGCGTGAACTCAACACAACAATTCACAGCAGATTGATCAACAGTAATCTGAGGGTAATTATCTTAAATACTGCACGCGGGCTCATGCATCGGGCGTTAATGAAAGCTATATATAGGAAAATTAATGTGCTAGAAATATGGGCTCGGTTGATGTAAAGGAGTCTCTAAGACTTGCAGCTTCAATCAAAGTGGAGAAACCCATCATAATCGTGTTGAGCTCCCTCGGAGAATCTTAATTCAATAAAACAGCGACAGTCCAGGACTTTATTTCTCGTCCTTTGCTGTCGCTGTTTCAATTTCCGAGGTCAGTCTGATCCTGTATTTTCTTTTAACATTAGCCCGTTTTAACACTGGATGGCTTGACGATTACGGATTCGGCCAGCTCCCTGGTCTTAAATCTTCTATGGGCAGTGACCAGAAACGGAAGCCCGAGGGCGGTAGTCAGTGCCAGCGGTACAAACACTGCAGGACCGTTAGCAGCACCGAACTGATCCAGCAGCATACCACCGAGGATAGGAGCCATAACGCTGCCCAGACCGTTGAAGCCGATCGTCCCGAAGT
>NZ_LN831198.1:2785289-2816289 GCF_001368795.1 Paenibacillus ihuae | reverse complement strand
TAAGTGCCTTTCCACTCCGGCTTCGCGATCCGGTCGATCAGCATATCCATCATGGTGAAGAGCAGTACCTCTCCGATCGTGAACAAGATGACACCCGCCATGAGGAGAGCGACTCCGCCAGCGATTCCGAACAGCAGCATGCTAAGGGCTACACAGATATTCCCGAGAATTAGGGGAACAATGGGTGAAAACTTGCTGGCCGTGCGGACAATCGGGTACTGTACGACCAGCACGGTCACTGCATTTAGCGACAGCATATACGAGAACACCTTTCCGCCATCTGTAAAATGCGTATTCATCGCCAGATACTGTGCCAGCGTGGAGCTGAAATGTCCATAACCCAGTACACAGAAGATGGTACCGAGAAGTACGGGTAGGAATACGCGGTCCCGGCCGGCGGTTGCCAGTGCCACGCGCAGTTTAGGCGCCTGAGCTTCCGAACGCTGCGGCAGCGTAGAATGGTGTACACGGAACTGCGCGAACAATACCAGTCCATAAGCGATATAGACGATTCCGGCAATCAGGAAGGGGAACGTCGACTTAGCTGAACCCAGCTGAAGGCCAATGATCGGACCGAAGACTACACCAAGATTAACGGCGGCGTATCTTAGATTGAATACGAGCAGCTTGTGCTCAGGCGGCGTAATATCCGAGAGCAGCGCGCGTGAGGTAGGTTCAAATACAGCGCGGCAAATACCGTTCAATGTATTCACGAGGAAAAACACCCACAAATGCTGAGCGGCAGAGAAGCCGAAGAAGACACAGGCCCAGCCGAATACAGAGACCAGCATGACGATTTTGCGCCCGATCACATCGGAGATATACCCGCCGTAGAAGCTTATCATCACGCCTGCAAGCGAGCTAACCGCTACTGTAAAGCCTGTCTGTGTCGGGGAAGCGCCGAGCACCTGGGTTAAATAAATCGATAAAAAAGGAATGCTCATCGATGTTACCAGCCGGCCGAACATGGTCCCGATAATAATTGTCCACGCCAATGGATGAATATGCTGTAAATGTTGTTTCATAAGCTTGTAGATCTCCTAGTCTGCTTTCGGATTTTTGGGACTGTTAATCAACGCTTTGTTATGTATAATTGTAATGATAAAAGGGGGAAGTAAAAGTGTAAGTTTTCCACAATCCCTTTCACCTTTAAAGGAGTGATAATCTTGGATAACAATATCTCTCATTTTCTCCGGCTGGCCGCCGAGATTAATACCCCTTTTAGAATACATGAACCCCTAATGGTAAGTATTGAACAGCTTGCTGAGGTTCTTTGCTGCACCCCGCGGAATGTGAAGTTTATCCTGCGCAAGCTTGAAGAAAAGTCGTTTATTCACTGGCAGCCGGGAAGAGGCAGAGGCCATATTTCCGAACTGACCTTTGTACGCAGCGTGGATGAGGTGCTGGAAGATGCTCTGCAGGAGCTTATCGGCAGGGGGAAGATTAAGCAGGGCATAGACCTGATCGGTATACCCGAGGTAAACGGTCCTTTGAAGGAACGACTGTTGACCATGCTCAATAAACAGATGGGCTATCACAGTGAGACTGAATCGACAGAGGGTCTTGATGTCCTGCGGATCACACGCAACCGGCATATGCAGAAGCTGGATCCTTCCTGTGTATACACCGCTTTTGAAGCCTTTTTGATCAGTCAAATGTACAGCACACTGGTGACTTATGAACCATCCGGAGGCCGGTTTTTACCGGCTCTGGCCCACATGTGGGAAGTGAATGAGACCTATACCAGTTATATTTTTTATCTGCGCAAAGGTGTGCGGTTCCATCATGGGCGGGTCATGACAGCCAGGGATGTCAAGGAAACGCTGCAGCACCTGAAGGATCAGAATAGTCCGGCCTTGTGGCACTTCCGTCACATTACTGATGTGGAGCTGCTAGGGGATCACCGTATCCGCTTTGATCTGTCCAGGCCAAACCGCTTTTTCCTGCACCTGCTGAGTTCAATCTATATGTCGGTTCTTCCCTGCGATGTGGATTTTTCTGCGGAAAAACCACTTGGAACGGGGCCTTACCGGGTGATGAATTTAAGTGATGATGTTCTGGTGCTTGCTGCATTTGATGATTATTACGGCATCCGGCCGCTACTGGACCGGGTTGAGATCTGGTATTTGCCGGATCAGAGGGCCAGTGAACGCCATTACCAGCTTCCGGAGGTAGAGGAATTCCGCCCGTCCTCAGAGCCATGTACTAATAACAGCATTGATTATCCGGCTCTGGGATGCAGATATATCCTCTCCAATTTCCGCAAAAATGGATTTCAGCACAATCTTCATTTTCGTCAGGCAATGAGACTTCTATATCACCCGCTTGCGTTGATCAGAGAACTCGGAGGTAACCGGATTACCCCTGCTGACAGTTTCCTTCCCTGGAGAAGCCGGAAGAGCACATGGGTTGAACCTTCACTTGAACAAGCGAAACAGCTGCTTGATTTAAGCGGTTATAGCGGTGAAGTCATTATCCTTGGATATCTTCCCAAGAAAGATGAGCGGGAGGAAGCGGAATGGCTTCAGCGGCGCGGAGCCGGAATTGGCCTGCAATTCAGACTGCTGGATTACAAGGATTATAACCTGAAAGAAATCATGTGCCAGGCTGATTTTGTGTTTGCGGAAGAAGTGCTGGAGGATGACTGGCAGTGGGGAATGATCAATTATTTTGTGAACAAGTCTAATCATCTTCATGTGTTGCTGGAAGACAGCCAGCGCGACAGAATAGAGCAAGAGCTTGATCACTTTGCAGAGCTGCCTGAAGATGGCAGATGCCGCCTGCTCGAGCAAATGGAAGACGTTCTCCGCGACAATGCATGGCTACTCTATGGATGCCATATGAACAAAAGAGCGCAGCTCAATCAGAGTTTGTTCGGCCTGCATACCGGATCCTTCGGGTTCCTCGATATTTCCAGACTGTGGATCAAAACGGGATTCAATTAAAAGGAGTGACAGCAGTTGAAACTGATTTCTATTCAGCAAGCAATCACTCAAGTGGGACAATGGGCCAACCTTCCCGATTCTCATGAGTTGATACGTAGCGGAATTTACCGGAATCCGGAGTATAATCAGCAGCCTTTTTATAAAATAGAACTGGAATGGAATAAAAGAGGTGAAGCCGATCTGGATAAAGACGGATTAGCTAACCGGCATACGATTCGCGCAGAGCTGGACGCCCAGACCGGCAGAATGCTTGCTTTTTACAGACATGACTATCGTCCGGAGCACATCCGGGTGGAAAATGAGATGGAAGAGAGCAGGTATGAGGTGCTATATCCGCGTGTTCTCGAGTGGATTGGGAGATTAGAGCTTGGAATCAAACCACAGGAGCTGAAGCTGGTCCGGAAAACCGTTATCGGCGAAACTTTGTTCCGAATGAGCTTTCAACGGCAGTATCAAGGAATACCTATTAGAGACTACCAGGCACTGGAGATTAAGCTAAATACCAATTACGAGCTGATTCACCTGAATTGTACTTGGGATGAGTGCGCTTTTGAAGAACGTACAGGTTTGATCCCGGAGAGTGAGCTCCGGCAATCCTTTGGAAATGAGCAGCTAATCCTTGCCTATATCAGCTACCTTGCATCCGCTCATCCCTTTTATATGTTCCGCGAGGATACTTATAACGCACATACGGGGCAACTTGTGTATTCAGATCAACCCGAATTGCTGGAGATTATAGATCTTTCGACTACTATGCCGCAGCGTAATGAGCAGATTTCTGTTTTGCATCAGCCGATTTTTGATGCCGATTATGACAGCTTGAAGCTTGAAAATGGGGTAAGCGAGGCAGATCCCTATGCGCCGCATCCTTTTTTCACAATGGTTACTGAGGAGGATATCCTTAAATCTAAAGATATAGCTGTTTCCTACCTAAAAACACATCACAATACAGAGTCATGCCAGTTTGCATTTATACAAAATTATGGGCAAAATGTGGTTAAAAGTATGCATGGGAATCAGATTGTTGTGGAGATCCACCGTGTTGTGAACGATATTTCTGTAATAGGAGCGGGTATCCGGCTAGTTATCGATCATCATACCTGGAAGGTCAAAAACGTTATGGATGCGCTGAAATTCACAATGGCAGTCAACGAGCTGGAATTAGATGGACTGCAAAAAGCGCTAGTTTCAAGATCAACGGCATGGGAACATATGAAAGAAAAGATCAACCTGCAGCTGCAATACCTGTTTGAACCGGATGTAACAGATACAGCGGGCAAGAAGGCGATTCTGACCTATGTGCTGAAGAGTGAATGGATTTGCGATGCATGCACCGGTGAAATGCAGCTTATCGATTAGTTTTTGATGATGGTAGTCTCCTCATATAGCAAGTGATAGGATTTGTCCTCATAAGGTTAATAAGTACATAAGTTGAGTGGACAACAAATCGGATATCATTTGCGGTACGGCTGTGCCGGTAAATGGACGGATGCGTAAGGAGGCTGCCAGAATTATGGACGAGAAACGCGAAACGATTGGAAATTTGATCAAAAAAGGCAACAGATCCTCAGGATCGGCAGCTATAGGCAATACTTGTATTGCAATAGTGAAAGGGGCTGCTTTTGCTCTGACCGGAAGCGGTTCGATGTTCGCAACCATGATGCATTCAATTGCCGATGCCGTCAATCAGATGTTTGTTTTTACGGGCAGTGTGCTGGCTGAGAAAAGGCCTACGCGTCGCTTCCCCGACGGCTTCGGACGGGTGATCAACCTGTTCTGCATGGTCGCGGTAATTGTCGTTACGGTCATGGCATATGAAACGATGCTGGAAGGGTTCCATCTGCTGAAGCATCCGGCAGAGGAGAGCAGCGGTTATTGGATCAATGTGCTGGTACTGGTGATGTCAATTGCCGTGGACGGATTTGTATGGGTGAGGGCGATGAATGAAGTGCTCCATGAAGCACGGGTTGATGCCAAAGGCTTGGGCAAGCTTACAGTCTCACTCAAAAATGTGAAACGGGCGGCTCCGCCGACCCGGCTTGTCTACTATGAAGATCTGGTGGCTACAACAGGGGGGCTGCTGGCAATGATTGCCGTGCTGGTCACCGCGCTAACCAATTTTCATCTGCTTGACGGCATCACCAGTATTTTGATTGCCTTTATGATGATTGGGGTAGCCTTCCGTGTAGGTTATGACAATATGGTTGGACTGATCGGTGTCGCCGCACCACCGGAAATCGAGGATAAGGTAGCGAAGATCATCTTCGACGAGCCGCAGGTTACTGATATTTTTCAGATGCGGATTCTCCAGGAAGGGCGTTATTATCATATAGAAGGCCTGATCGAGCTGCGGCGGGGCTTATCGCTGGCGGATGCCGACGATATCAAGTTCAAGGTGAGGGACAAGCTGCTGGCTGACCCGCATATTTCGGATGTGACTTTAGGGATTCTGGAGGATAACGGTGTCCGTAACTGGGTGCCGCAGCATGAATAGAAGGATTCTATTTAAATGTAATCATAGAGGGGAGTACCGTACAGAACGGTGCTCCCCTTAAGTATGAGTGCTATACACAGCCTGCGTTAAGCGGGGCTAAGCGGTTAAACCGCCTGCTTACCGTCACACTTTTTGCAGACATCCAGCTTGCCGCCGTCGGCACTTTTGCCGATATAGAGCAGTTTAATCCGTGTGCTTCCACAGATTGGACAGGTTCCTCTGCTGCGGGACGGCATCCGCCAGAGTGCTTTGCCGCGTTTATTCTTGGACATAAGGTTTCCCACCTTCACTCGTAATACCCTATCCTATGCCTGTCCTGGCAAGACTAGTACTTTCTCATTGACATACCAGTTATTACTAATATAGTGTGAAAGTTGTATTTCATTAATCATCCGGAAAAATATATTTCAGGAGGAAGCTATGCACACTTCGGTTTATATGGTAAGACATGGTGAATCACCAATGAATGAGAACAGCAAAAACGAAAGAACCAGAGGTTTGACGGAAAAAGGGAAGAGGGATGCACATCAAGTAACTGAGTTATTGAAACAAGAAGATATAGAGGTTTTTGTCTCAAGCCCTTATCTAAGGGCGATTCTAACCATCGGGGATTTGGCTGAGGCCAGCGGCCGGGAGGTTCTGTTATACGAAGATCTTAAAGAAAGAATCTTCTTAAATGAAGATAAACGCTTGCCTGATGAGGAGTTAATTCCACTATTGGAGAGGTCATTTATTGATCCTGATTTTTCTTTGCCGGGGGGAGAATCGAATGCCGGATGTCAGAGCCGGGCTGTAACCGTTTTAGAAGAGTTGTTAAAGAATTATGACGGACAGAAGATAGCTTTAGGCACACATGGAGCCGTAATGACTTTGATTATGAAACATTATGACAACAAGTACGACTTGGATTTCCTGCTAAACATGTCCAAACCGGATGTATACAGGCTGGATTTTAACGGGAATGAGTTGGTTGATGTCATCAGATTGTGGGAATAACGGTTAACTGAAACACGGGAAGCGCCAGCCGTAAGGTATCGTTGATTTGCGGGCTGGCGCTGCTGTGTTTTACATACTTTTCTGGTATTGGACCATCAGATAATGACTCATGAAATGGTAAATCAAAAATACTACAACTACAGCAAGTGTCACCCATAAAGGGGCTGAAATAAGAATTGTAATATAGGCGATCGCCATGATCAGCCATTGCGTGATGTCTGCAGCCTTAGCTTTGGCCCGGTTACGGATAACCGTATTCCGTTCATCGTTATAGTCGATGGTGGCCTGCTTTTCAAGCTCAGGATTTTTGCGTGCTGCACGGTTCATTAATAAGTTGGATATACTAACCCCCGCACTGCCCGCCCCAATGCCGATCATCGTACCCGAGAGAGCCTTGAATTCCTCATTGTTAAAAAAGAAGCTTGCTGCAATTGCGCAGATTCCGATGAACAGCAGTACTGCGTAGAAAGCCGATGATCTTCTCATTTCTGTTCCTCCTCGTAGATAAAAATCTCCTCAACGGACAGGTTGAAATAACGGGCGATTTTCAAAGCTAAAATGATGGAAGGGTTGTATCTTCCATTTTCGAGCGAGCCGATCGTCTGTCTGGATACCTCAAGCGCTGCTGCAAGCTCCTCCTGCTTAATACCGTGCTGTTTGCGTATTTCCTCAAGCCTGTTTTTCAAAGGATCACCTCACATCGCAAGATGGAAAGCATGCTTTCCATATCTAAAATATCATTAAAACCAACAAATGTAAAGCCTGCTTTCCATTTTGTTGAGAAAGTTATTGAGAGTATCGCCTGTTTAAATCGTTCGTCATTTTAGTCAAAAAGCAGCTCATTTGGGCCCAAAAAAACAGCGTATAACTTAAATTATACGCTGTTTCAGCTTGAATCAATTTTAATAACTGTTCACGCACAAGGCCTGGTTAAAAAAGAGTGGAAATTACTATTTTATACCATTTGCTAACTCGCTTACCCCATCTATTCCCGACCCGTGCTATAATGATTCAAAAACAGGCAGGTGGATAGTTTTGAAAACTGACAAAGCAGCCTCCGGGCAAAAATGGAGATCGGACAAGCTTTCCCGCTTGGGCTCATCGATTTTTTCGGAGGTGGCCAGCTGGAAGGAGGAAGCCCGGAGTTCAGGTCTGGATGTCATTGATCTCGGAATCGGCAGTCCCGATCAGGCGCCCGCTCCTGAGATACGCCAAGCTTTAAGTGCGGCCGTGCTTAGAGAGGATAGTTATTCTTATCCGGCTTCCAAAGGAAGTGCTGAATTCCGTGAACAAGCGGCGAAGTGGATGAACTGGCGGTTTGGGGTAGAGGTTGACCCGGAGGAGGAGCTGGTATCGTTAATGGGTTCGCAGGATGGCTTGGCCCATCTCGCCTTAGCGTTATGCAATCCGGGTGACCTCGCGATTGTACCTGACCCGGGTTATCCGATTTATACAGGAGCGCTGGCATTAGCCGGAGTTAGAGCCTGGCCGCTTCCGCTGCTTGAGGAAAATGCGTTCCTGCCGGATTTGGACAGCATACCGGAGGCAGTATGGCAGGAAGCGGTCTTTATTCTGCTCAGCTTCCCCGGAAATCCGATTTCTGTAACCGTAGACCTGGCTTATATGGAGAAGCTGGTTGCCTTAGCGAACAAATGGGATGTACTGATCATTCATGATCTCGCCTATTCCGAGATGGGTTTTGGTGGTTACCGGCCGATAAGCATTCTGCAGGTGCCTGGAGCAATACATACGGCAGTGGAGTTCCATTCCTTTTCCAAAAGCTTTAATATGGCCGGCAGCCGTATCGGTTTTATGACCGGCAACCGTGAAGCCGTAGGGGCACTTAGGGAGCTTAAAAGCAATGTAGATTATGGTGTGTTCAATCCGGTGCAGGAAGCAGCGGTGCTGGCGCTGGAGCTGGCGATGCAGGGGAACGGCCGGCTTGAGGTGGCCCCGCTGTATGAGCGCCGGCGGGACCTGTTTGTTGACGCGCTAGCCAAGGAGGGGTGGGCCGTTCCCAGTCCCGCAGCAACGATGTTCATCTGGGCACCGCTGCCTGAAGGATACACTTTTACAGAACAGGAGGGAAGGTCACGGCAGTTTGCCCATGAGCTGGTGCTGAAGACCGGCGTGGTGGTCATTCCTGGCGATGCTTTTGGGGCAGAAGGGGAAGGCTTTGTAAGGATTGCCCTGGTGGAGGATGAAGTACGGCTTCTGGAGGCTGCCCGAAGAATTGGCGAGTATTTGCGGACGATCCGATAGACAGTAAAAAGGACTTCCGGGGGAAGTCCTATTCTTTTATTTCGGCAAAGAGACTGCGAACAGTTTACTTTCAAACCGAATCAGCGCTGTTCCGTTATCAATTGCTATATTGCCGAAATAAGTATAGGATAGTCCGGTGTTAAACTGGCCGAGCGATGCTCCGGATTCTGCATCCATGACCGAGAAGCTTCCGTCCTCATAGCTTGCAAATACGTAATGATCTTTCTTCTCCACTTTGACAATTTTGCTGGAGGGGGTATTGAACGTTTGTATACGGTCATTTGCGAGATTGACTCCAGTTAATTTGGTGCCTTGCTGGAAAAATGCCATTCCCTCCACAGGGCCGGCAACCCAGCTTCCGTATCCGTTATAGCTTTTGGAGGCAGCGGATTCCCCTTGGCCGCGTGTGAAACGGGTAAGCGAAATTTCAGACTGATCAGGATCTCCACTTGCCGCATAGATATAAGGCTTTTGAATAAACGTGAAGAAGCTGCCTGTCCGTCTGACATCACCCAGCGGCTGATAGTTTTCCTCACCTGTTATTATACCGGTTGCGGGGTCCATTTGAACCAGAGTCAGCAAATGGCCTGGCACAGGGGCTGCTATTGTCTTGTTTTGCTCGTTGGCCCGCTTCTGCAGCACGAAATTCCCTCCATCTACAGAGATGACATCATAGATTCCTTCGGTTCTCCATAACTGCTTACCTGTTGCCGGGTCCAGACCATAAAATTGTGAGCGGATATTGTTGACAGTGCTGTATACAACTAAAACCCCATTATACTCACCGTAGAGGCTTCCTGCGTACATGGGGATCTTTGGATTTTCCCATAGCTTCTTGCCTGAGACGGGATTGTAGGCGATAATGCCTCCGCGCTCATTGGCAAAAATAACTTTTCCATTAATCAGACGGGCTTGCCCGCCGACTTCCATCGGGAGCCGGGCTACCTTAACCTTCCAGATCAGCTTGCCGGTAGTCGCTGAGATTTTCAGCAGATGATCACTGTTAGCGAAGACAAAGACAGAATTGTTCGTTACAATTTGCGGATTGGCAGCATTTCTATAAGACCAGAGCAGTTTGCCAGTGCTGATATTTTTGGCGTACAGGATGTTGTTTGCGGAATAATAGATGACGCCGTTCGAGACGGGCTGTTTCCCGGCACTGAATCCGCCTCCGTCTGCTTTTGCCTGCCAGCGCACTTGGATGGCTGCAGGTTTTGGGGATAGGGAGGCCTTTGCAGCTGCGAAAAGGGCAGAGCGGGTATTCAGAGGATTGATAATTGATGATCTGGCATCTGTTATAGAAGCCATACTGTAAACAAGCAGGCCGGAGGCCAGAAATGCAGTAAAACCAAGTTTGAATAATTTTGACAAGCAGCTCAACTCCTTATTTCTTCTCATATGAAGTAGACTTCCTGATTACAATAAAGTTTCTTGATTATGGAAAATAATAATATTTAGTTTACATATTAAATATTATGTAACCTAAAAATCATTTTAGTTCATATGTATACCAAAAAACCTGGCCAGTTCCGGATAGTTTTGGGCTGGCCAGGCTGTTATCGAAATCTGTAGTGACAGGATTTATTGCTTCAGCCAAGCGGTTGCCAGCAGCAACGCGCCTTTTTTGGCCTCTGTATCCGCCAGTGCATTCAGCATAACAAAATCATGGATGATACCCTGGAAACGCACAGCCGTTACGGCCACACCCGCTTCACGCAATTTATTGGCATAGGCTTCGCCCTCATCGCGGAGTACATCTGCTTCTCCGGTAATAATCAGGGCTTCCGGCAGACCGCTAAGCTGCTCGAGACTGGCACGGAGCGGGGAGGCAGTGATTTGTGCACGGTCCTCGGGACTAGTAGTATACTGATCCCAGAACCACTGCATGCCTGTCCGCTGGAGGAAATACCCCTCGGCGAACAAATGATAGGATTCGGTATCAAATGAGGCATCCGTAACCGGATAGAACAGCAGCTGCTTGGCGATTTTCGGCCCGCTGCGTTCTTTTGCCATCAGTGTAATGGCCGCTGTCATGTTACCGCCGACACTGTCACCGGCTACCGTCAATTTTCCGCTGTCCAGTCCGTACTCAGCGCCGTCCCGGGCAATCCATTCCAGTACGGCATAGATTTCTTCGATGGCAGTTGGATATTTGGCTTCCGGAGAGAGGCTATATTCCGGGAATATTACCGCCGCTTCAGCACCGACAGCCAGTTCACGGATGAGCCGGTCGTGGGTATGACTGTTGCCGAATACCCAGCCTGCGCCATGGATATAGAGAATTACAGGGAGAGCTTTGCCAGTTGTATTCTGCGGACGGAGAATCCGCACACGCACCTCACCGCCGGGACCGCCGGAGACAGTAAGATCTTGAATGTCAGCCTCAGGCTTATAAACTTCGCCGGATTGTACGCTGTTAACAGTCTCGCGGCCTTTTTCCGGACCCAGGTCAGGCAGAAAAGGGGGTTCCGCATTATCATTGGCAAATTTAAGGGCTGCAGGCTCTAGAATGATCTTTTTATCTGACATAGTAAATGTATCTCTCCTTTTATCTGAATATAGGTAGACTCTCTCCAGTCCATAAACCTATTTGCACATTCTGAAACAACGGAATCATTGGTTTACGCATAACGGCTTCGCTGAGAATTAAGAGTGTCAGCAACATTTATCCAAATTTTGCGTTTGTATTGAGGTGAGGTGATCACTATGAGAATCGGCCGGAAATTAGCAGCTGTGGCCATATTCGTCTTATTGTTGGCTGGCTGCAGCGGGCAACCCAACACCGAAACTATCGCAGAGAAGGCGGAAATACCTGAACTAAAAGATATGCCAATGGCGGAAAGGACATACAGGGCACAGCCTCCGCTCCCCAAAGTAACCGCCGGGACTACGGAAATTCCTGTGGTCCAAGACAGTTATTGCTGGGATTATCTGGGCTGCCGTGATTACGTTGGGGGTAAAACGATGTATAACGGGCAGGCTTTAACCTCCGTTGCGCCGGGTGAAGATATTCAGATTCTACTTGATTATCAGCCCCAGCCGTCCAAGGTTAATGTAGCAGAGATAAAGGACGACAACTCGTATGAAGCCGTTCCCTTATCAGAAGGCGGATTTGCAGCTCCTAAAGAGAGTGGAGTATATTACTACACTTATTTTGCGACATGGACGACTGCAGACGGGAAGTACACACTTAATCAGACCTCAGCAGTATTTGCCGTGGAAATACAATAGCACGAGAATGGAAAAGAGAACAGGCCGCGTTATCCTTGAATGATAAGGACAACGAGGCCTGTTTGTATGGGATAACCGGTTTTGCGTATTTTTAGATTACTTTGGACTTCTCCTGTGGGGTATTGACCTCAGACAGGTCAGTAATAGAAGCATGTTTATTTCTTAGTAAAATAATTATTGTAAAAACCGCAGTGATGACTAGCGGATAGCCAATCGCCCAGCCGGTAAAAGGGAACACAGACACCGTAGCCGCAAATGAAATCCAGCTGATTATGACGCCGGGGCGGTGGCCTTTGAGCAGCCGGATGCCTGCAGCACAGCCGCCGATATAGGTCAAAATGAAAGTGGCATTCGGAAACTGGATCAAGGTGGTAATGGACAATAGACCACTGCCATACAGGAATAATACAGCTGCAAAACAGGCCAGCAAAAACCCGATAGCCCCGGTAGGCGTATGATACCGCTCTGATAAACGGCCCATCCATTTCGGGGCATATCCTTGGCGGGACAACGCGAACGCCACCCGGGAAGCTGCACCGGTATAAGCAATAATCGTAGCGGTACAGATGAACAGCCCCGTTAACCCGGCAATAAATCCGCCCCATGAACCGAGCGGCTGGCTGATGATCCAGACCAGCGAGGAGTCTGCTCCGCCCCGGAGGTAGCTTTGGGTGCCGACAGTGGCCAGTGCCGACAGGAAGTAGAGGACTCCGACGATAATGGCGGCAATTGTGACGCCTTTAACCGCGGCCCGCTGCGGGTCCTTAAATTCTTCAGACAGATGGGATACGGCTTCCCAGCCGATGAAGCACCAGAAAAGAATGGCCGCCGACTGCCCGATACTGGTCCAGCCGTGAGGCATAAATGGCGTGAAATGTACACTTTCCATCCGCGGGAGTGCTGCGGCGAAGGAGAAGACCAATACGGCAATAATGGCGATTACGACAGCGATCTGTACTTTGCCCGCTACCTGCATGCCGATCCAGTTCGTGATCAGTCCGATGGCCAGCATGGCTGCAGCTATCGCAATTCTTGCGCCGTCACCCCAGCCAAGGGCTGCTGTCATATAACCGGCTCCAGTCAGAGCAGCTACCGGCCCGCCGATCGGAACGGACATCAGAAAGAACCAGCCGACCAGGCTCCCGGCTTTCGGGCCGAAGGCCAGAGTGACGAAATAGGACACCCCGCCTGCGTTCGGGAATTTGGCGGAGAGCAGTCCCATGGATAGCGCCAGGGGCAGAATGAGCAGAGTCATGAACCCCCAGGCCAGCAGGGAAGCCGGGCCGGACATTTCCGCCGCCAGACCGGGAACAATCAGCACGCCCGATCCAAGGACGGCGCCGATGTAGAGTGCAATCGCCTGCGGCATCCCGATATTACGTTCCAGTGAATGTTTTTCCTTCATATAATAGTCCCGCTTTCCTTGTATTTAAGTACAGAGTATCAGATAATGAATCCATTGGAAAAACGGAATTATTAAATACTATCCATTCAAAAAACCGATAATAGCATGAAACAGGGGAGGGTTATGAACGTTCTATGGAATCACGGCATTTATTCACGTTCCTGGTTGTAGTGGAAGCTGGCAGTTTCACGCGGGCTGCCCAAAAGCTGGACTATGCCCAGTCCAGTATTACAGCACAGATTCAGTCCCTGGAGGCTGAGCTCGGCCAGCCTTTATTTGACCGGATCGGCAAAAAAATCATGCTCACCGATGCCGGACGCCGTTTACTTCCCTATGCGCAGGAAATCTCGCGGATGCATTCGCTGGCGCGCGATGCGCTGCGCTCAGAGACGGAGCTGTCGGGTGTACTGCGCATTGGTGCGCCTGAATCGCTGGCGGCTTTCCGGCTGCCGGGAATTATTAAGGAATTCCGCGGCTGTCATCCGCAGGTTCAGATTACGCTGAAGCCCGGCGCTTGCTGGGAGCTGACTGATTTTGTCCGAACAGGTGAGCTTGACCTTGCTTTTCTGCTTCAGCCTGAGACGGAGTATAAGGATTTACAATGTGAAACGCTGATTCATGAGGCCATGACAATGATAGCGCCGCTGAATCACCCGCTAATGAATGCGGCGGAGGTTGAACCGATTGATCTTAAAAATGAAACCATTCTCCATACCGAGACGGGCTGCACCTACCGGACACTTTTTGAACGTCATTTGAACAGTCACGGCGTATTTCCCGATCCGAATCTGGAATTTTGGAGTATTGAAGCGATTAAGCAGTGTGTGATGTCGGGATTGGGTATCTCCTTCCTGCCGCTGATAACGGTGAGAAGTGAGCTGGCAGAGGGTAAGCTGGCCCGGCTGAATTGGAATGATGAGGCACAGCGTGTAGCTACGCAGATTGTCTATCATCACAAAAAATGGATTTCACCTGCACTTCATGAATTCTTAAACATAGTCCAGACACATGCTGTCAAGTGGCGTGAAGAGGCGGCCAACAGCTGAGATTTACGCATAGTGGATTCGGATGGAGTATTGATTTTACATGGATTGTCTATGGTACAATAGGATTTCGGAAATGGGGGGATAGTGATGAATGATTCAGAATCAGACTATGTGGAAGAGCTGGAAGCTTTTCTGATCTGGATGAAGGATGCCGGTTATACAGCATATACACAGAAATCCTATCTGGCTGATGTACGCGAGTTTCTGGAGGGCCTAAACTCCAAGCCGCTTGGATCCGTCAAAAAGCTCCATGTCGTCTCTTATCTGACTTCTGTCCGTGAACGAGGGGTCAGCGACGCGACACGTAACCGCAAACATGCCTCGATTAACTGCCTGTTCAAAGCACTGATTGAGCTTGAACTGCTTAGTGTCAATCCGGCGGCAGGCATCAAGAAGTCCAAAACAGAAAAGAACCGTGAACCTGTCTATCTGGATGAAGGCGACCTGCAGCGGTTCTTATCTGCTATAGACGGCAAATACCGCAGCCGCAATCTGGCTGTCTTTTTACTCATGTCCTATATGGGCCTGCGGGTAGGGGAGGTTCACACGCTTAATCTGAGTGATTACAACGCGGAACGCCGCTTACTCCGTGTATTCGGGAAAGGGCGGAAATGGCGCAATGTTCCGGTTCCGGAGGATGTAGCCCCTTATCTGGAGCAGGCAATGAAAGAACGGCTAACCCCGTGGCGCAGCAAAGAGGAAGCGATGTTCATTTCTCAAAAAGGCCGAAGACTCTCCATCCGTGGTATTCAGGGAATCGCAGCCCATACATTCGGACGGTTTCAGAAAGGTGTACCTGAGGCGCACCGCCGGTCCTATTCAAGTCATAAGCTGCGGCATTCCTTCGCTACTATGCTGCTGCGCAAGGGTGCGGATCTGCGTACAGTTCAGGAACTGCTGGGTCACTCATCTATTCAAACGACAACAGTGTATACACATATCACGAGCCGCGAGAAGGAAGAAGCGATGGCCAGACTGCAAATCAGCATGCCAATGATGGAAGTATCAGCAATAAAGTAACATAACCTACATTATGTCAATCTACTTCAAAACAGCCGACGGACTAAACAGTTCGCCGGCTGTTTTTGTTCTCAAATTATTGCTGGAACAGCCTTAAGCATGATACATAAATAAATAACTTGTTATTGTATTGTTTTTGAATTATCCTAACAACAGATAGGTATAAAATTTTTTTGTTATAAACAGCGTTGAGAGAAACAAGTTACGATCATTTAATAGGAGGACTGGACTGTGAAAGAACTGTTTTTTAAAGGAATGACCTATGGCTGGGAATCAACGCGAGGGGCGTTCAGACAGCCGTATGCGGAGGATTCACTGCGCAAACTGGCAGAGACCGGAAGTGAATGGATAGCTTTATCCTTCTGGACATGGCAAGATACTGTGCACTCAACTAATATTTATTTTGATTACGGATATACGATGACTGACAGGGATATTGAGCATGCCGTGCGTCTGGCGAAGGAACTGGGGCTGAAGGTGTGCCTGAAGCCGGTAGTAAATTCAAGGGACGGCATCTGGAGAGCGCGGATCGGTTTTCCTGAGGAAGGGGACAGTTACTGGGAAGCCTGGTTCAATTCCTATACGAATTTCATCAAGCATTACGCAGAGCTGGCAGAGGAGCTTGAATGTGAGATGTTCTGTATCGGCTGTGAAATGGTGGCAACAGAGTCAAGGGAAACAGAGTGGCGCCATTTAATAGGTGAGGTTAAAAGTTTATACACCGGCCCTATCGTATACAATGCGAACCATGGCAAAGAGGAGGGCATCGACTGGCTTGATGCTGTAGATTATATTGGAACAAGCGCCTATTATCCGGTAGCCTCCGTTCCGGGTGATTCCTACGAGAACATGCGCCTGGCATGGGAGGAACAGAAGCCGCGGCTGAAGGCGTTGGCTGAGCGGTTCGGCAAGCCGCTGGTCTTTATCGAAATCGGCTGCCGCAGCGCGCTTGGCTGTGCCACTATGCCATGGGACTTTACACATAAGGAGCTTCCCGCTTCGGAACAAGAGCAGGCGAATTTTTACCGTTCAGCGCTTGAAACGTTCTGGGACGAACCCTGGTTTGCGGGATTCTTCTGGTGGGATTGGAGCACTCGCTTGTATAAGGCTGAGGAAGCCTCTACCAATGTCGGTTTTGACATTTATGGTAAAGAAGCAGAGCAAGTATTGCGGGAATATTACAAACGCCCTGTCATCAGATAATGCAGAAATGATCCGCAAGCTGGAGCAAATGCGCCAGTCTGCGGATCATTTTTCTTACACTCATTCAAGCGGGATGTTAATTGTAACCAAGATACTATTATCATTGTCAGGCAAAAATGTTTCATGTTATATTATCAAGATGACATGGTGAGTAAACTCCGTCCTTTAGCAGTGGTGGTATGCCATACACTCAAAGGACGGTTTCTTTTGTGTGCAGGGATTGGATTACAGTTCAAGCTTGGAGATTTCCGCCTTGAGTTTATCTCCCGATTTCCGGAACAATGCCTGTTCTTCATCACTGAGCGGCAAATCAAGGACTTCCCGTACACCGGAGCGGTCAACCACACATGGCGCACCCAGGAATACATCCGAAACCCCGTTATAGTTGTTGAGCAGGGTGGAGACGTTAAGCACCGCGCCTTCATTGTCCAGGATGGAGACGACAATACGGTCAAGTGCCAGTGCAATCGCGTAAGAAGTAGAGCCTTTGGCATCGATAATTTCGTAAGCGGCATTTTTGGTGTCTTCGAAGATCTCCTGGCGTTCGGCTTCGTCGAAGCCGAGATCAATCCCGGCGACATTGGACAAGCTCCATACCGGAAGCTCGGAATCTCCATGTTCACCGATAATTTGACCATGAATGCTGCGCGGATCGATTTCTTTATGCTTCCCGATCAGATAACGGAAACGTGCACTATCGAGCACTGTACCGGAACCGATGACACGTCTGCGGTCGAAGCCGCTGATTTTCAGGGTGGCGTAAGCCAGGATATCGACCGGATTCGTTGCAATCAGCAGAATGGCGTGCTGGTTGTATTTCGTAATTTTTTGGATGATGTCTTTAAAGATCGAGATGTTTTTGCGCAGAAGGTCGATTCGGGTCTCACCAGGCTTCTGGGATGCACCGGCGGTTACGATGATAATATCCGCTTCCCGGCAATCTTCGTAGGTACCTGCCCATAGCTTCACACCGCCGACAAACGGCATGCCGTGGTTCATGTCCAATGCTTCACCAAGTGCCTTCTGATGATTAACATCTATAAGTACCAATTCTTGCATGCGTCTGCGTAGAAGCAGGGTATATGCAGTTGTCGTTCCTACTGCACCTGTGCCGATTACCACGACACGATTGGGCTTGAATGGGGGGGCCATTGTTACATCTCCTCCGAGTTTGAATTTTTTGTGTCCAATCTTAAACATCATAATCGCTAAGGATAGTGTTTTCAAGCATCCTGTTTTTAATCCATTACCCGAAAACGGGCATGCTAACTATAATATTTGGCAGAATGGAGAGAATTATGTTTACGGTATCCACCTTATTTTTGTTTATTGGAGCCGCAGTGCTGCTGATTTTGATTCCTGGACCGGATCTCATTTTTGCTGTGACTCAGGGGATTGCGAATGGCCGCAGGGCGGGAGTTTATACAGCTGCCGGACTGGCACTGGGAAACACGGTACATACGCTGGCCGCTGCACTTGGGCTCTCGATTATTGTGACTACGTCACCGGTGCTTTTTACGGTTTTCAAGATTGCCGGGGCAGTTTATCTGTTCAATTTGGCTGTTAAATCCCTGAAATACCGCAAAACGGCAAGGGTGCTGCAGACAGGAGAGAAGAAAGACAAGCGTGTACTGCTGCGGAAAGGACTCTTGATGAATATCCTCAATCCGAAGGTAGCGATTTTCTTTCTCACCTTTCTGCCGCAATTTGTGAATTATGATCATGGCTTTGTACCGCTGCAAATGGTAGTACTGGGACTGGTCTTCATTTTTCTGACTTTTTTGATTTTTGGACTGCTTGCATATTTTGCAGGTAGTTTCAGCAGTAAGTTTTTGGAGAAGCCCCGGATGCAGGAGGGCGCCAATCTTGCTGCCGGAGTTATTTTTGTAGGGCTGGGCATCAAATTGTTGACTACCTCGCCTTAGCACCACACACACATCTATTATCGACAGGAGAGAAAAGAAGTATGGATTTATTCCGCAAAAAACCGCTGGTTGCACCTCAAAGTGACAATGCCGGCAACCTCAGCAAAACCTTGGGGGCACTTGATCTCACTACACTCGGTGTAGGAGCGATTATAGGCACCGGCATTTTTGTTATGACAGGAGTTGCAGCTGCACAGCATGCCGGACCCGGACTGGTACTGTCCTTTGTACTGGCCGGATTCGCCTGTGTGCTTTCAGCACTCTGTTATTCAGAGTTCGCCTCTACACTTCCGGTATCCGGGAGCGCTTATGCTTACAGCTATGTTGCTTTTGGCGAGCTGCTAGCCTGGATCCTGGGCTGGGATCTGGTACTTGAATATGGAGTTGCAGCTGCGGCGGTTAGCAGCGGTTGGTCCGGTTATTTCCAGGGACTCCTGGATGGATTCGGAGTACATTTGCCCACGGCGCTCTCCGGGGCTTATAATGCGGACAAAGGAACTTTTATTAATTTACCCGCAGTGATTATTATTTTGCTGATTTCTTATCTATTAACCCGGGGGGTCAAAGAAACAGCCCGGTTCAATGCCATTATGGTTGTCATCAAGTTATCGGTGGTGCTTCTGTTCATCTTTACCGGTATATTTTACGTGAAACCGGAAAACTGGACACCATTTCTCCCGTTCGGCTTCCATGGGGTTGTAAATGGGGCAGCTACCGTATTTTTTGCCTATATCGGTTTTGATGCCCTATCAACTGCAGCTGAGGAGGTCAAACGTCCGCAGCGGGATTTGCCGATTGGTATTATTTCTTCGCTTGCGATCTGTACGGTTCTCTATATAACCGTCTCCCTGGTACTGACCGGTATTGTTCCCTACCAGAGTCTGAATGTAAGTGATCCGGTTTCCTTCGCCTTGCGATTCGTCAATCAGAATACGATTGCCGGATTAATCTCAATTGGCGCTATTGCCGGTATGACTACGGTTCTGCTCGTATTGCTGTTTGGCCAGACCCGGCTTTTGTTTGCCATCTCACGGGACGGGCTGCTGCCTGAGATATTATCCAAGGTCAGTGCGAAGACACATACACCTGTACGCAGCACCTGGGTGGTCGGAGGGATTATCGCGGTATTGACCGGTTTTGTCCCACTCGACCGGCTGGCTAATCTGACCAGTATAGGTACACTATTCGCGTTTCTGGTCGTATCACTCGGTGTTATTGTGCTGCGCCGGACTCACCCCGACTTAAAAAGAGGCTTTAGAGTACCATGGGTACCGTTCATCCCGCTGCTAAGTGCAGCAGCCTGCGGGTATTTGATGTATAATTTGGGCAGAGAGACTTGGATCGGCTTTATCCTTTGGCTGATTCTCGGCCTGCTGGTTTATTGGCTGTACGGATACAAGCATAGTAAGATGAATCGTAAATAATCGAGATACGAAAAGGGGAGAGAGTCTTGTTATCCGAAACAACAGGCTACAAGCTTCTGAGAACAGCGATTGCTTTTCTCATGATCCTGCTGATTCTTTCGGCCTGCTCTTCATCCCCGGTGCCTGAGCCAACTCAGCCCCCACAGCCGACGGAAGCGCCGGAAGAGGGGCAGACGATTACCCTGATTACACCTGGTGATGCCAAGAACGTGACGAATGATAGTGCACCTAAATATCAAATTCAGACCCGGCTGACTGATTTCCGGCTGTTGAATCCATCGGTGGGTCTGGCCTGGGGCGTCACCAAAAATGAGCTGCGGATCTATATGACCAGGGATAACGGCGGGACATGGGCTAATATATCACCGTCTGCCAATGTGCAGTTTCTATCCAATCCGGTTTACGGCGAAGAGATTTTTTTCACGGATCCGAGTAATGGCTGGATTATCCGCAGCGCATTTGGCATGACAGAGACAGTGGTGCTGCGTACGACAGATGGCGGCCGGAGCTGGAAAGTGACTTCCTTTCCCGATTCGAATACCATATCGTCCATCTATTTTAATTCACCTCAGTCGGGCTGGCTGATGACTTCCTGGGATGCAAATGCCACCAAGGAGAGCAAGGCTTTGTATGTTACTGCGGACGGCGGGGCAACCTGGAATATGATTATGCAGAACGAGCAGTATAATCCGAAATTGCCAAACAATACAATTCCTATGGCCGGGGTTATTACTGGAATGATTTTTAAGGATATGAACCGTGGATTTGTGACACTCCAGACAGGTGCGCTGCCCAAAATTTATATGACCAGTGATAACGGGTCAACCTGGAGTCCGGGACCGGAATTCCTGGTGAATGAAGAATGGGAAGGCTGTGATAAGGTCATTACCGGAGAACCCGAGTTTTTCGGGGATAATAACACCTCCGGCTGGCTGCCGGTAGCCTGTCAAATTGATAAAAAAAACAGCGTTTCCTATAATGGTTATTTTACAGCGAATGGTGGAGACAACTGGAAGTTCGTAAATTTTGCACTCAGCAGCCAGACTGGAATCAATCGCCATCTGCCCCCTGTTTTTTTAAATACTAAGGTCGGCTGGATCCTGAATGGAAATCTGATGTACAAAACGGTGAACCAGGGCCAAACTTGGACTGCACTGCCTGCTAGCAGTGTACTGCAATCCAAGCTGCTGGAATACCCGGAGATTGTGAAGCTCCAGTTCATCTCAGACGATGTAGGCTGGCTTCTAATCCAAAAAGAAGTGGACCGCAGATCGATTCTTCTGCAGACAACCAATGGTGGAGTCAGTTGGCGGGTTATGTAAGAGTATGGATAGAAAAGAGGGCTGCCCAGGCAGCCTTCTTTTTTGAATTTCCTAATGTTCACGTTCAATGTGATATAATGGCACAAAGATTCGTATTATAAACCTAGCTTACCTAAAGCTGATTAAGCAAAAAAAACGTATTTAAAATTTTCTTTAAAAATGTGAAAAAAATCACATGACAAACGGCGAATCCTGTGATATATTTAACACATAGAAAGCAAGTTCATTTTTTCACAAACTTTAATCCCGAAGAGGAGCGATTACAATGACAACTTTTGAAACGGATTATACGACTAGAAACCTGCTGCAATTGTGCTATAACTGCGATGATGCCCACCTGTGTGAGACCGAAGAACAATGCAGAGCGTGCTGGGCTGAGAATGGTATGCTTCCAGTAGAAGAGAACGAAACCAAACAACTCCTTGATCTTGTACATGCTTAATATGTTAGAACAAATAGAAGATAGTAAAGACCACATATGTTCTCGAAATTGAGGACAGCGTGGTCTTTTTGTTTATGTTGTATAGAATTTCAGCTGCCGTATCCCTGATTTTCTTATTTATGATGCTGTATTTGCGGCTAAGGGCATATACATGTACAGTAGCACCCTGGAGAGAGATTCAGGGAGCAGCCGCAAGTATTTGGGGATTAAGGGGGAATAAGTCATGGGAATGGGCTCGGATCCTTCTTGGATGTTTGATCTTACCGGGACGGTGATACCGATTTTCCTCGTCGTGATGATTGGCATAGTCGCTGTATCTGTGGGCAGGGGATTGTTTCAATGGAGCCGCAACAACAGCTCACCCTTACTGACCATCCCCGCCCGCATTGTCAGTAAACGCAGTGAAGTCCGCCAGCAGCAGCTTCAGGATGAAAGCCAGAGCAGCCGCACCAGCACGACCTATTATTTAACCTATGAAGCCCAGGATGGTGCGCGGATGGAATTCAAGGTGGACGGGAATGAATTCGGAATGAGTGCAGAAGGGGATAGAGGATTACTGACATACCAGGGGACAAGATACCATGGTTTTCAGCGGCATCCTCATTACTCTACTGCGGAATAGAGCTTGTCTTCAATTAGAGCTGCTGAGCCTCAAGCGTCTTGTTTACTATATAATACGTTTTGCTGTACAATCCCCTTGTTTCCGGTTTTGGAACAAGGGGATATTTATATTATGCTAAGCTAACTTTTTGAAGGGAGAATCATACTCGTGAACTATGCAGATAAAACAGTTATTGTAACCGGCGCCGGTCATGGTATTGGTAGAGCAATTGCCGGAGCGTATGCTGCTGAAGGTGCAAACGTTATTATTGCAGAGCTGAATGCAGCTCTTGGTCAGGAAGCGGCGGAGGAGATCATGCAAAGAGGCGGAGCTGCTGAATTCGTGGCTTGTGATGTGAGTATAGAGGAACAGATAGTTGCCTTAGTCGCCCATACAGCCCGCGAATACGGTACCATCGATATCCTGATTAATAATGCAGGGATTGCCAATGCGCACACCAAGACGTTGTACGAGCTCTCTGCGGACGAATGGGACAAGGTGCTTAACACCAATGCCCGGAGTGTTTTTCTGGCCACTCGTGAGGCAGCTAAAATCATGCGGAAGAATGCAGCAGGAGGCGCTGTTGTGAATCTGTCTTCCACCCGTTCGTTAATGTCTGAACCTAATACGGAAGCTTATGCGGCCTCCAAGGGAGCAATTTCAGCCTTAACGCATGCCATGGCGGTCACATTAGGGGAGGATGGTATCACGGTGAATTGTATCAGCCCCGGCTGGATTGAGACCGGTGATTATGCGCAGCTGCGTGAGATTGAACATAACAGCATCCTTCCGGACGGGTAGGTAAGCCGGAGGACACTGCCCGGGCCTGTCTTTATTTAATGGCACCGGAGAATAACTTTATTACCGGCGCACAGCTAGTGATTGATGGAGGGATGACCCGTAAAATGATTTATGAACCCTAAATCACTCAAATAAAAAGTACCGGGAGAAATTGGGCACGGACTGTCACCTCTTAGGCGAATGCACATACAATACAGCGAGCAGTTAAGAAAAGTGGCAAGTACAAGGAGGAGAAAGCGTGGCCGTCATCAAAGCGAACTCAGAAGATGTAAAGGTGCTCGCACGGCTTATGAGGGCTGAGGCCGAAGAGGATGGGGAATCGGGCATGCTGATGGTTGGCAATGTAGGTGTGAACCGGATTCTAGGCAATTGTCTGGACTTCAAAAACATTCGCAATGTGAATGATATGGTGTACCAGAGTCCAGGCGGCTTCGAGGCCCCGCAGAAGGGATATTTCTATCAGCGCGCGCGGGATAGGGACATCCGCTTGGCCCAAAGAGCTATAGGAGGTGAAAGAACCTGGCCGGCTTCCAATGCCTTATGGTTCTTCCGTCCTGTGGGAGCTTGTCCTGCCGAGTGGTATAACCAGCGGAATACCGGACGCTACAAAGCCCACTGCTTCTTTACACCGACTGCTGGAGATTGCCCGGCTGTATACTAGACAACGCAGCCCGCTGGAGACAGACTGACTGACAGGATGAAATTCCAAAGTCTGTCTCCCTGGCTAACAACTATTAGGAGGTTTTATACAAATGATAGGTCAACCTTACCGTCCCGTTACTTATATGATGGGCAGCAACGCTTCCGGTGGCATGATGCCAGCCGGGTCAATGGGAACTATGGGTTCAATGGGATCCATGGGAACTCCGGGTACTATGGGTACAATGGGTACAATGGGAACTGTGCCGCCTCAAGTTACAAGCGGAAGTCCGATGACTCCGACTGGAACGGTGGTACCAACAACCGCGCCGGTCTTCGAACAATCCTATATCGAGAATATTTTCCGTCTTAACTTGGGTAAGATCGGTACGTTCTACTACACATATGAGAACAACAAAGAGTGGAATGCGAAGATATACAAAGGCGTTCTTGAAGCAGCCGGCCGTGATCACATCATAATCAGCGATCCGGCTACCGGACAGCGGACCGTCCTGCTGATGGTTAATTTCGATTATGCAACCTTCGATGAACCGCTCGTTTACCAATATCCAGGTGTCATAGGCAATCCGCCAACCCGCAACTGGCGTTAATGCGCTTCTGCTTCCTATCCATAGAAAACAGTCCAAAGAAACAGCAGACCCCTTTATGGCGGTCTGCTGTTTCTTTGGTAGTACAAGAAAGTTCCTTATCCGCTGATAAGCCGGGCTGGAGTACAAAAGTTGACGGAGCGGGCTCTGAGGATTTAACATATATATTAAAAGTTTTATGCAGATTTCTTCAATTAATACGTTTTGGGGAAGGGATGTCCCAGAGAAAGACAACTAGATCATATTTTACAATGGTTTAGACCTGTTTTTGTACTGCGAGTAATAATATAATATTGTATATATTTATAAATCCGTGATTTCAGTCAGGAGATGAAGGCATTGGGAAATTGATTCTGAAAGGAACAGCTGACGTTATGCAGGCTGACATTTTTAACAAACGAAGGAGGTGGGCCTATCCGCCCGAATGAGGAGACGGTGGATAGGAGTATAAATTGAGCGACCCTTTACCCGGTATATTACATGTAGGTCTTATTATTTTGCTTGTGCTGTTTAACGGCTTTTTTGTTTCGGTAGAGTATGCAATGGTCAAGGTACGCAGTGGCCGCATTGAATCGCTGATTGAGGAAGGCAGCAAAAGAGCGCTCGCAGCAAGAAATATTGTACACAATCTGGATGCTTATCTGTCCGCCTGCCAGCTGGGCATCACGCTTGCCTCGCTTGCTCTGGGGTGGCTTGGAGAACCTGCTGTAGCCACGATTGTGGGGCCGCTTGTAACAAGCTTAGGCTTTGGCGATGCAGCCGTTTATGTGATTTCACTGATTATTGCCTTTATGTTTATCACGGTTCTGCATATTGTCCTTGGAGAGCTTGCTCCCAAGACCATTGCGGTGAACAAAGCGGAAGCGGTACTTCTGCTAACCTCGGGAGCCATGAATGTGTTCTACCGGATCATGTATCCGTTTATCTGGATCGTGAATGGTTTGGCCAGGGGGCTGCTACGCATTTTCCGTTTGTCACCGGCTTCGGAGCTGGCGACAGCGCACACTGAGGAAGAGATCCGTATTATCATGCAGGAGAGCAATAAGAGCGGGCTGATCGACAATACCGAAATGACACTGGTAGACAATATTTTTGAATTTGCTGATACCATGGCGCGCGAGATCATGATCCCCCGGACTGAAATGATCTGTTTGAACAGCCATCTCTCTACAGAGGAGAACCTGGAAATCGCCTTTGATGGAATGAGAACCCGTTATCCGGTCTGCGACGGTGATAAAGATCATATTCTCGGATTTATTCATATTAAGGATATGATCCGTGAGCAGGCTCCGAAGTACAATGAATTGATTCGTCCTATTCTTACGGTTCCGGAGTCGATCCAGATTAGTGCGCTTCTTAAGGTAATGCAGCGTGCCAAGACCCAAATTGCTATTCTGATTGATGAGTATGGCGGTACTTCGGGCATGGTTACCCTGGAAGACATTATGGAAGAGATTGTCGGAGAGATTCAGGATGAGTTCGATGAGGAACGTCCCGGCGTTGAGAAGCTGGGGGAGAATGAATATTCTATTGATGGTCTTATGCTAATTGAAGAAATAAATGACTTGCTGGGACTTCATATGGAGACGGACGACTATGATACAATCGGCGGCTGGTTGTATTCCAAGCTGGAGATTAATCCGCCGCAAAAAGGCCAGACCTTCGAATTTGACGGCCACCTGTTTGTGGTGGACGAAACAGACAACAAACGGATTTCCCGGATAAAACTGCTGAAGATGCAGTTATTGACGGAGGAAGCCGGAGCGTAATTTTAAATCTACAGGAGGCATGGCGCTGAGCAATTGGCCTGTGCTTTTTGCAGTAAATAACGAACTTATGGAACGGATACTGTCTCCTTAGGAGAGTATTCCGTTTCTTTTTTTTGATAAAATTGACCATATAATGATCATATTTGGCCGATTGGTGCCGTTTCTTGTCGGGTAAAGGTAGTGTAAATAGTATATTTATATATTACTGATGAAGAAAGGGGGAGGGGCGAATGCTGCATCATCAGGATCATTACAGTGAGCTGCTGGTCCTCTTTTCCGTTGTAATAGCATTACTTACCTGTTTTGCAACCCTTGATCTGGCAGAACGGCTGGTTCGCGGAAAACGAGGGTATCGCTTTATCCTTGTGATATCCTGCATCCTGGGCACTGGGATGTGGAGTATGCATTATATCGGCATGCGGGCTATGAAACTGGAGGTTACCGTATCGTATGATCTTCCGTTGCTGCTGCTGTCCCTGGTTGTGTCCATAGCCGCGTCCTACGCGCTTCTTCTGCTCCTAAGTAGTCCTTACACACGCAGCAAGGGTTATTTGGCGTTCGGCGGTATATTGTTCAGCAGCGGTATTCTCATCATGCATCTTAGCGGAATTATGTCTATGAAGTTTGCCGGTGACTATGAGCAGAGCCAGATTTCTGTCCTGCTGTCCATTGTATTCTCTCTAGCTGTTCCGGTAATTACTGCTTCGTACAACCCCAAGTGGATAGAAAATGACTATAACATGTTCACGGCGAAAAAAATATTGCTTGTATCCGTACTGACCGCTTCCTTAACGGGAACACATTATACAGCGATGTCAGGTGCGTCATTTCCAACCGACAAGGCACTTATTTATTCAAGTACAGCCACCTTACTGGCGGATTCGTTCCTGGGTATGATCCTTGCCTGTTCCTTTATATTAATTGTATTAATCGTTCTGATGCTTCTTTATAAAGACCGTAAACGGGTCCTCTTCTCTGCAAAATTCAATGAGCAGCGGTATACGGCATTATTTGAATCCAGCCCGGATATGGTGCTCTGTATCGATCCGTTCCGTAAAAAAGTCATCAGCGCCAATCCTTCATTGCGGCATACGACCGGCTATGGAAAGGAAGAGCTGGATGATTACAAAAAGATCCTGTGCACTCCAGAAGATGAGGCCTTACTTAAGGCAGCGGTTAAGCAGGCCGTGGAAGGGCACTCTGCTAAGCTGGAACTTGCAGTGAAAATAAAAAGCGGCGGAAGGCTGATCTGCAGTACTACTGTCTTTCCGCTCATCAATGACAAGCAGCGGTTCGTATATATCGTTGCTGAGGATGTAACCGCAATTGTTAAGTTTCAACAGGAGCTGATTATTGCCAAGGAAGCGGCGGAAAGCGCAGACCGGATGAAAAGCGAATTTTTGGCCATAATGAGCCATGAAATCAGAACACCGCTGAACGGGATTATTGGAATTAATCAGCTTTTGGCAGAGGATATTGAGAATCCGGACCAGCAGGAAATGCTCCGGCTGCAATATAGAAGCAGTCAAGCGCTGCTTAATGTAATAAGTGATGTTCTGGATATTTCCCGTCTGGAGTCAGATGGAATGCAGCTGCGCAGAGAAACCTTTCAACTTTCTGTATTGCTGCAGGAGTGTATATATTTGTTTGAAGCAACCGCCAGAGAAAAGAATCTGCAGCTCCATTTGCAGGTAGCGGGGGATATTCCAGAATATTTGATCGGAGACAGCTTGAGGATCCGCCAAATTATGGTGAATCTAATCGGTAATGCCGTGAAATTCACTCCGTTTGGTGAGATACATGTAACTGTAGAATCCTCTGATGTGCAAGAGAACGGCCAGGGATTAACATTCAGAATAAAAGATACAGGCATCGGAATCCCTCCGGAAAAAATGGAGCTGCTGTTTCAGCCGTTCACCCAGCTGGATGCCTCGCATAGCAGACAATATCAAGGTACAGGGCTAGGCCTCGCAATAAGTAAGAAGCTGATAGAGCTCATGAATGGCCGGATATGGGTTGAATCGGAGGTTGATAAAGGTACAGAGTTTATTTTAAATATTAGGCTGCCGTCCGCGGAGACAGAGCCCCGGCAAGTGCAGGATAAGAAAGAACAGAATGGGAGGCAAATGAAACCGGAGGCCGTGTAAGCTCTTGTTTGCCAAATTGAGAAGTTTAATTATATAATTTTAAATTATATGATTCATATCTTATGGGTCCTCATGGACAGAAAGGAACTCTCAGTTGAGCCAAAACAAACGGAAAACCGCCGCGATTCCCCAAATGAGCAAACAGGAGAAACGTAAGGCAGAGCTGGAGCAGCAGAAGCAGAAAACGAGAATCCTAATTGTCAGCACAATAGCTGTAGTGGTCATTATCTTTGTAGGTTTATATTTGCTGGCAGCAAAAGACAATTCCAATGAGGGTACTTCCGCCGAGCCGGTAAGTTTCAACTACAGTGAACTTCCTAGACTCGGAAAAGAGGATGCACCGGTCAAAATCGTCGAATTCGGTGATTTTAAATGTCCGGCCTGCGCTCAATTCACGGGGGTTATTAAGCCGCAGATTGTCCAGGAGTATGTGAATCAGGATAAGGCAGCCTTTTATTTTGTAAACATGGCCTTTCTCGGCCCGGATTCGACTACAGCCTCGCTCGCCGCATTGTCTGTCTATCATCAGAACAGTGATGCATTCTGGACCTATTATGACGCTCTCTATGCCAATCAGGGCGACGAGAACAAGGAATGGGCGACCACAGACTATTTAGTGGATCTGGCCCGTAAGGAAAGCCTGCCGGTTGATTTTGATCTGCTGCGCAAAGATATTGAAGACAAGACCTATATGGATGAATTGCAGAACGATATTGATCTTGCTAAAAACGCAGGAGTTAGTTCAACACCAACCGTATTTGTTAATGGAGTAATGGTGGAAGAACCGTTTAATATTGAAGCCATCGACGCCCAGATCAAAGTGGCCTCTGAAGCGTTGGTTGCCGAGTGATGGAATTCTCTACCTTTTGCCGTCGCCACTGTCTTTATTTGGCCTGGTTTGTGTCCATCATTGCCGTTGCCGGCAGCTTGTACTTAAGTGAAGTCCTCAAATATGAACCCTGTAAGCTGTGCTGGTTCCAGCGTATCTTTATGTATCCGCAGCTGTTTCTGCTTGGAATTGCCACCTACCGGGGGGATAAGCGCATCATTCCCTACGTATTGCCTTTAAGTATTATTGGCGGGAGCATCTCATTGTATCACTATGCCGAGCAGAAGATTCCTGCGCTGAGCAAAGTGCTTCCCTGCACCGTCGGCGTTCCTTGTAATCAGGATTATATTAACTTATTGGGGTTCATTACAATTCCTTTAATGGCACTGACAGCGTTTGTGCTGATCACAATATTGCTGTGGACTGGACGCAAGACTGATCAGCCGGAATAGGCAAAGGGTAGACTGATTTTTGCACCTAAATAATTCCTGTTTTTTCTGTCACATTTAACATCCAAAACACTCAAAAACCAAGGTAATGAGGGATAATGCAAGAGAATGAAAGATCAACTTATCCCCGATCTTGGATTTGCGTGTTTTGGATGTTTTTTCATTATTTTTTCATTTGATTCAAAGCTTTACTGTAAATGCATTGTAGACTATCATTAGACCTTGTGAGAAGTTGAATATGCGCTGAATTTTCCGAAGGGAAAACGGGGGAACCAAACTTGGCCGCAGGGCCATTGGGGTGAATCGGAAGCGGCCAGAATGACCGCAACTGTAGGGCTACCACAGCCCGAATCCGCCAGCTAACCTCGTAAGCAAGGGTGGGATAATGACCATGCCTAGGCATGCGGATCATTTCCGTATGCTTATTTTTGTGCCTGCATTTATGAAATCCGCCTATGAAAACAGCGCACGGTACTACCGTTTCAACTCACAAAGAGAGGAACTGTTACTACAATGGTAAGCAAGGTAAAACGACTATTGATCGGGCGTCCGATGAAGTCGAACGAACTCGATCATGAAAAGTTATCCAAGGTGAAAGCACTGGCTGTCCTGTCTTCTGATGCGCTCTCGTCTGTAGCCTACGGAACGGAACAAATCCTGATTGTACTGGTGGCCGCAGGTTTCACTGCCATCTGGTACTCACTGCCAATTGCATTAGCCGTTCTGGGCTTGCTGGCCATACTTATTTTGTCCTATCGCCAGACGATCTTCGCTTATCCGCAAGGGGGCGGGGCTTACATCGTGGCCAAGAGCAATCTGGGTGTTCCTACCGGTCTATTAGCCGGAGGCTCTTTGTTGGTAGATTATATTCTTACTGTTGCGGTTAGTGCCTCAGCCGGTACAGACGCGATTACATCCGCTTTTCCAGGTTTGCATGATCATTCTGTACTGATTGCGGTATCCGTTATTTTACTGTTAACAATTATCAATCTGCGCGGCGTTACGGAATCGGCTTCTTTCATTGCAATCCCGGTATATTTGTTCGTAGTATCTATCTTTGTCCTGATTGTTGCCGGAGTATTCAAATACATGACCGGCGGCGCTCATGCCAATGTGCCTGAAATCGGGTCCGCTGTATCAAACGTCAGTCTGTTCCTCCTGCTTAAGGCGTTCAGCTCCGGCTGTTCGGCCCTGACCGGGGTAGAAGCGGTATCGAATGCTATCCCGAACTTCAAGGCGCCGGCGGAAAAAAATGCAGCCAAAACCTTGATGATGATGGGGCTTATCCTTGGTATTATGTTTACAGGAATCACCTTGCTGGCCTACTGGTACGGAGTAATGCCTGATGAAAAAGCAACCGTTGTTTCACAAATTGCTGAATCTACTTTCGGCCGCGGTGGTTTGTACTTCTTCATTCAAGGGATCACGGCAGTAATTTTGTT
>NZ_LN831198.1:2777751-2785263 GCF_001368795.1 Paenibacillus ihuae | reverse complement strand
CTGGCTGCAAATACGGCATACTCGGCATTCCCGCTGCTTGCCTTCATGTTCGCCAAAGACAAATATCTGCCCCATGCCTTTATGGTCCGCGGAGACCGACTGGGCTTCTCTAATGGTATTATTTTTCTCGGTGTGCTATCAGCATTGCTCGTTGCTGCGTTCCACGGAAATACAGAAAGCCTGATTCCGCTCTATGCGGTAGGGGTATTTATCCCGTTCACCTTATCCCAGCTGGGAATGATGGTGCATTGGTTCAAGGATAAGCCTAAGGGCTGGCAGGGTAAATTCGCGGTCAATACGGTGGGGATGCTTACTACCCTTACGATTACACTGATTTTCATTATTACGAAATTCTCAAGTGTCTGGATGGCTTTCATCTTCCTGCCGGTTGTTATGATCGTATTCCACCGCATTCACGGCCATTATCTGAATACGGCAGATCAGCTGCGCATTTGTCTATCTACAGATAAACCGTGTATCAAGGGCAGTACGGTAGTGGTCCCAGTCGCGGGTGTTACACGAGCCGTGCTGCATTCAATCAGCTATGCGAAGTCTTTGACCGATAATGTGGTCGCTGTATATGTAGGTTTTGATGAAGAAGAGATTCATAAGATGGAGCTGAAGTGGGAGGAATGGAATCCGGGCGTGCGCCTGATTGTCCTTCGTTCCCGATACCGCAGCATCATCCGTCCGTTAGTGAAGTTTATCGATACGGTGGAGTGGAAGACAGCCTCGACGGACCATATTACAGTACTGATTCCACAGTTTATCACTAAGCATTGGTGGCAGGCGGTTCTGCATAACCAGACCAGTTTGTTCATCCGCTCGTATTTAATGAATCAAAAAGATATTGTTGTAGCGACAGTACCTTATCATTTGCACAAATAGACAGGTACTTGTAAGCACACGGCTGTTTCCGTATTTCACGGATGCAGCCATTTTTTTTGATTTAATCCGGTTCTGATTCTCAGTATACAGGTAGGGAAATTATTATTATGTTGACATGGATAATGAGAATCAATATCATTTAAAGAGTTAAGGTGAAGGAAGTCCAATAACCTTTGACCGAAATGGATATATATACAGGAGGGGTATTAAATGTATTTGTTTGATAAAAAGAAATCCGGGAGTATGAAGCTGGCCTTGGCCGGTCTCCTAACAATGACAGTATTCTTGTCCGCTTGCGGCAATAACAACAACAGCAATGCGGCAAATTCAAGTGCTGCACCTGCTGCAACGGCTGAGGCTACCGCTGCACCGACAGAAACCGCCGCTCCGGCTGTAGAGAAGACTGTGACCGACGCTATGGGGCATAAAGTAACTGTGCCGGCAAATCCACAGCGTGTACTTGGTTCTTATCTGGAAGACTATCTGGTAACACTTGATGTAACACCAGTAGCACAATGGTCCGTGTCGAACGGGATTCAGGATTACTTGTCCGACGCGCTTAAAGATGTGCCTACGATCAGCTACGATCTTCCGCTGGAGGCTGTAACCAGCTTCACACCGGACTTCCACATAGTCCAGTCTGAGGGCAGCGTACAGAACGGTTTATATGATCAGCTGAACAAAATCGCACCTACCTATGTACTGGGCGATGAGATCAGCAAGGACTGGCGCAAAACGCTGCTGACAATCGGTGAGCTGCTGAATAAGACTCCTGAGGCTGAACAAGCGATTGCTGAATACGACCAGAAGGCTGCGGACGCAAAGGAAAAAATTACAGCATCATTTGGTGATAAATCTGTTGCCATTCTATGGCTGGTGCAAAAGAGCTTCTTTATTGTGGATGAAACACGCAGCAGTGGCGCTGTATTGTACGGCGACCTTGGCTTGAAGCTTCCTAACCTTGTAACAGAGATTCCCGCTGACTCCAGAGCCACCTGGAATCCTATCTCACTTGAGAAATTGGCTGAACTGACTGCGGATCATATCTTCCTTGTTAACAGCGATAAAACGGATGCATCAGAAATTTTGAACGGTCCCATCTGGAAGGGGATTCCTGCTGTTAAGGCAGGAAATGTTACCGAGCTTAGTTCATCCGGCAGCTGGCTCTACAGCGGTGCTTATGCTAACTCCAAAACGATTGATGATGTACTTAGCGCACTTGTAAAATAAGTGAGCTGAATATTTCTTTAGCCGCCGGAGAAATGTGCAGGTTCTTATACTTTCGGGTATAAGGCCTGCATCTTTTTTAGCAAAATTGTGAAAAACAGAACAAATTTTTCATGAGATCCGTGGAGTCTTGTACATGTTTCTTTTATTTGCGATAATGAGAATGATATACAGTATCAATCAAATGAGATTCGTTATCATCAATAACTTGAATTTAATCCATTAAGGGGAAGACTTATGGCCGCATCTACACATTCTACAGCTAAATCTTCAAAGATGGATGGAGCGATGCCGCTGAAATCCAGACCGGCTGCGGCAGCTTTTATTGTACTTTTCGGACTTGCAGCAATGCTCTTCGGACTGGCGCTTTCCGTTTCGGTAGGTGCGGCAGATATTAAGCTGGCGACGGTCTTGGAAGCTGTATTCAGGTTTAACCCGGATCTGCAGCAGCATCAGATTATCAGGGAGCTGCGGATTCCCCGCGCACTGGCAGGCGCCTTAGTAGGAGCCTGTCTTGCCGTGGCGGGAGCAATTATGCAAGGGATGACCCGCAATCCGCTGGCAGACTCCGGTCTGCTTGGTCTGAATGCCGGTGCCAGCGCAGCTTTGGCATTAACCTTTGCCTTTGCGCCTGCGTCGTCTTTTCTTTACATCATGTTGCATTGCTTCATCGGTGCTGCAGCTGCTTCTATCCTGGTATTCGGGATAGGCTCACTTTCCCACAGCGGTCTGACGCCTTTGCGGCTGACCCTGGCCGGCGCAGCCGTAAGTGCGCTGTTACTTGCCATAAGCCAAGGGGTTGCAATTCTGTTTCATCTCTCCCAAGACATTGCCTTCTGGATGGCTGGCGGCATTGGAGGGGCTAATTGGACCCAGCTTAGAATCATAACGCCATGGATTGCAGGGGCACTTACTCTTGCAATGATGCTCTCGAGGTCAATCACCCTGCTAAGTCTGGGCCGGGATGTAGCAGCTGGGCTGGGGCAGCGCACAAGGCTAGTACAATTTACCGGGATGATTGTCGTCGTAATTCTGGCAGGGGCGGCTGTTTCGACAGTAGGACCTATCGCTTTTGTCGGGCTGATCATACCGCATATAACACGATATCTGATTGGTGTGGATTACCGGTGGATTCTGCCTTGTTCGGCGGTGCTGGGAAGCCTTCTGATAATTTTTGCCGACATTGCGGCCAGACTTATCAATGCTCCTTATGAAACTCCGATTGGCGCATTAATTGCTGTTATCGGCGTACCGTTCTTTGTATATTTGGCAAGCAAGCGGAAGGGGGAGCTGTAATGAGCCGATTCCTGACCTCTCCCGCAGTGAAGCCGCGACGCAGCCGAGATATCACCATAATATCACTGCTGGCTATACTCATAATTGTCATGTTTGTGATCAGCATGAATACCGGACTCATGCGCTTATCGCCGCTTGATGTCTTACATACATTGCTTGGCGGCGGAACTGAGCAGCAGAAGCTCATTCTGTTTGATTTCCGACTGCCGCGCATCGTGATTTCAATACTCGTCGGCGCAGGCTTTGCTGTATCAGGCTGCATTCTGCAAGGTCTGTCGCGCAATGCCCTGGCCGAGCCTTCCACACTGGGCATTAATGCTGGTGCGGGATTTGCTGTCATCATTTTTATCTCGTTTGTACCGGCTACAACTGCTGCTCATATTTACGTACTTCCGTTGATGGCACTGGTGGGAGCTGTGCTTACTGCAGCACTGATTTATGTTTTGACTTACCGCCGCGAAGACGGCTTATCACCCACCAGAATGATTCTGATTGGGATTGCAGTAGGAGCTGGTATCTACGCTTTCCAGCTGATTCTATCCTTAAGGCTGGACCCGCAGAATTTTCAATTCGTGTCGATCTGGCTGGCCGGTAAAATCTGGGGCGGAGATTGGCGGTTTGTCCTTGCGCTTCTGCCATGGATTGTTATTCTGGTTCCATTTGCCTTCTACAAGTCCCGGGTGCTTAATCTGTTGAGTCTCGGCGATCAGACCTCGGCTGGGCTGGGGCTGCCGGTGGAGAAGGAACGTATCCTGCTGCTGGCTTCCGCAGTGATTCTGTCAGGTACCTGTGTTGCCGTTAGCGGCGGCATTGGATTCGTGGGTCTCATCGCACCTCATCTGGCCCGCAGGCTGGTTGGTCCGAAGCATCAGGTACTGCTTCCGGCATGCGCGTTAGTGGGCGCTCTGCTGTTAATTACCGCTGACACCATCGCCCGGTGGATTCTGCAGCCCGCGGAGATACCAACCGGTATCGTTGTGGCGATCATCGGCGCACCGTATTTCTTATATTTATTAGCCAGATCGAAGGCCTGAAATAATAAAAATTCGTAAGGAGTGGAAATCATGTCAGAACGGTTGAACACAGAACAGCTAAGCATTGGGTATGCAGAGGCTACGATTGTTAATGGCCTTAATCTGTCGCTTCCGACTGGAAAAATTACGGCGCTGGTAGGGGCTAACGGCTCGGGAAAATCCACCATCCTCAAAACTATGGCACGGATTATGAAGCCAAAGAGCGGTAGTGTCATGCTGGACGGAAAGTCGATTCACACGCTGTCCACCAAAGAAGTGGCCCGCCAGTTGGCGATTCTGCCGCAGAATCCGACAGCTCCTGACGGACTGACCGTATCCGAACTGGTTGGGTATGGACGCTATCCGCACCAAAAAGGATTCGGAACGATGACGCCTGAGGACCGCAGTATTATCGCAAACGCGATTACAGTGACCGGGATGGAGGAGTTCCACGATCGCCCGATAGACCGTCTCTCCGGCGGCCAGCGCCAGCGGGCCTGGATAGCTATGGCCCTAGCCCAGCAGACAGATATTCTGTTCCTGGATGAACCGACTACCTTCCTTGATATGGCTCACCAGCTGGAAGTCCTGCAGCTATTGCAGAAATTGAACGAGGAAGAAGGCCGAACGATCATCATGGTGGTGCATGATTTGAATCATGCCTCCCGTTATGCACAGCATATGGTGGCGATTAAATCGGGTACGGTAATCAGTGAAGGGGCTCCGGCAGAGGTTATGACACCCGATGTTCTCCGCAAAGTGTTTGGTATTGAATGTGACATTGTTCCAGATCCGCGTACCGGCGTGCCCTTGTGCCTGCCTTATGAGCTTGCGGCCTCAAAGGCAGCTGGTTTGTAGATTCGGCTGAAGGTCAGGGAACAAAGGAGGAATTACAATGGACGAGGCACAGACGCAGGAACTCATAAAAGATTTTGGCAGCAAATTTGATCTTCATCCCGAAGTTCCAGAGGGTGTGATGTATTCTTTTGCCGCCAAAGAGCTGACCCGAGAAGACGGCATGAGGGCTTTTATAGAGTGCTACCGGCCAATCATTAAGGGGCTGGATAACAAAGTAGCGGCGTCTTACTTCGCCGGATCATTCGGGAACGTGGCGCTTGCCGTGCAGTACGCAATTTCTGTTTACTCCGCGATGCCAGAGGTCAGCTTGTCCAGCCTGTCGGTGCACCTCATTCCTGCTGAAGGGTATTGGCGGGTAGCCTTTTCCTTGGACACATGGACCTTCAGTCCTGCCCCTGAGGATTCTGAACAGCGGATTTCCTGGCGAAACGGCAGGTTAACGCAATTCTATCAGGAAACTGCAGCACCTCTGCTGAGTGTATTATCTAATGTCACTGGTCTTGGTCTTGGTGAGATTTGGGGACAGCTGCCAACCAAATTCAATTACTATATTGAAAGGCTGGCAGCCGGCAGCAATAGCGGCCTCATACAGACCGTACAAGCTGACTACAGGTATCTGACGGACGAAATGCCTGCTGCAGTATTTCAGCTTGCGAGAAATCCGTTTCACGTGAAAGTACGGAAGGTGGAAGCACTTGCCGATCCGGCTTCGACGGTCCAAATCCGCAACCGTTGCTGCCTTTACTACCGCACTGAAGGGGGAAGCTACTGCTATACTTGCCCCCGGCTGACAGAGGAAGAACGGGCCAAACGCAGAGCCGAATACCGTAACAGCACTGCTTCGGCGCAGGCTTAGATTATATTTTGTGAAATTGCCGCATAATTTATATAGGACAATTTCAAGCGAGGCTCCCGGTCATTGACAAGGGAGCCTGTTCGTTGTTACAGTTGTGGTTGCCGTAGTTAGGCACTGAGTTCTCGTTATCTTCTGGATAGATTATGCCATTCTTTTTCCTTCGGATATATGTAGATCATCATTTTCAGGTAGTTAAAGGAGCATGAACGATGAATATCAATAAAATTCAGGAAGATTTGCAGCAGCTGCTTCCGAGTGGAGTAGTTAGAAGCGGTGAAGTGCTGAAATCTTATGTGTTTACCCAAATAGGAGGCAAAGCGGACATCCTGGCTGCGCCTGTTTCGTATGAGGAAATCCGAACCATAGTTACATATGCACGCGAGAATCACATTCCGCTCACCATTCTGGGTAACGGCTCGAATGTCATTATCCGTGATGGCGGTATAAGGGGGATTGTCCTTCAAACCTCGGAGCTTAGCCAAATAGAAATTCAAGGAGAGCTTCTTGTTGCCCAGTGCGGTGCTAAGATTATTGATGTCTCTTATTATGCCCTCGAGCATCAGCTGTCAGGTCTGGAATTTGCATGTGGTATTCCCGGAACAGTAGGCGGAGCTCTGTATATGAACGCCGGAGCATATGGCGGAGAAGTAAAGGATGTACTGGAGAGTGCCCTTGCCCTTAACCAATCAGGTGATATGGTCACTTTGACTGGAGATGATCTGGAATGGGGGTACCGGCACAGCATCTTCGCCAGTGGAGAATATATTGTGCTGGAGGCGCGGTTTGCCCTGAAGCAGGGGGACCCGGCTCTGATCAAAGCATCAATGGATGAGCTTACCCATTTGCGGGAGTCAAAGCAGCCTCTCGAATATCCTTCATGCGGCAGTGTCTTCAAACGGCCGCCCGGGCGTTATGCCGGCCAGCTGATACAGGAAAGCGGTCTGCAGGGAACCCGGATCGGCGGTGCAGAGGTTTCCCGTAAGCATGCCGGATTTATTGTGAACGCGGATAATGCAACCGCAAGTGATTATATTGGGCTGATTCAGCACGTACGTGCTGCAGTTAAAGACAAATTCGGGGTTGAGCTGGAGACCGAAGTGAAGATTATCGGAGAAGAATAAATCAGGCCGCGGGGAATTCCCGCGGCCATTTATTACGCTTAACTCAGAGCAAGGGTGTATTTGGCACGGTCCGTCTGCAGCTCGACTTTGTCAGCTTCGATGTTATACAGCTTAAGACCGCTTACGGCGATTTCATAGCTTTGCTGCGGAAGCGGCACAAGATCACCATCAGCGTTCAAGGTGCTTCCCGAACCTCTCAAGATCAGCGCGTCACCCAGATAATCATCAATGGTATCCTCTGAATCCCGGTAAT
>NZ_LN831198.1:2772310-2777725 GCF_001368795.1 Paenibacillus ihuae | reverse complement strand
ATCCCGGTAATCAACGCTCTCTAAACTGAAATGGACCGTATCCAAATCATTAAGCTCCTCTTTAGTGATTACATCGTTTCATTTACTTCAGAGGTAAGCCATTCCTTAAGCTTCTGCACGTTTTGTTCCATTGGCTGATCCCATCCTTGTTATTGGAGATTATAATTTTTAAGTTACCCCTTTCATTGAAATTGAATCCATATTGTAAAATTAGCTTGGAAGTCACGACTATAGTCTGACTATTGTCCGGGCAGCTTGGCTATAAACGACGAAAATTTGTTTAATTACATTAATAAATAATGATATGAACTACACCGAAAGCTCACAGAACAGTTACAAAAGATGAGGGGGAGCACGGCTGCGATGTTTGCCTGCTCATTTTGAAGTGTACAATACTACTATGTGCATTCAAGCAATTTCAAACTGACTGTAGAAGGTGAAGCTGATGTTGAATGCTGTCCTATGGGGAGCGGTTTCCGGATCTGCTGTACTAATTGGTGCGCTGATGGCGCTGTTTCTGCCTATCCGGACGAAGCTTATTGGCTTTATTATGGCGTTCGGAACAGGAGTGTTAATCGGAGCCGCCGCCTATGAGCTGCTGGACGATTCCGCCAATGAAGGCGGTCTTCTCCCGACCATTATCGGATTTACAGCCGGTGCGCTGGTATTCACTTTGTTCGACTGGTACATCTCGCGAAAAGGCGGCTCCGGACGCAAACGGTCGGTTAGAGGTGCTGGCGGCTCGCAGGGAAATGGCAGCGGGCTGGCGATTTTTGCCGGTACAGTGCTGGATGCAATTCCTGAGTCCATCATGATCGGAGCCAGCCTGATCTCCGGCCAGGGGGTTAGCCTGCTGCTAGTGATTGCTATTTTTATAAGTAATATTCCCGAGGGGCTCTCCAGCACGGCCGGACTTAAACAGGATGGGTACAGCAAAAGTAAGGTGCTGCTGCTCTGGCTCTGTGTACTTGTCATTTCAACGCTCGCCTCGGGTGCAGGCTATAGCTTTATGGATCATGCCAGCGGATATACTACGGCGATTATTGCTTCTTTTGCCGGGGGCGGAATCATTTCCATGGTATCCTCCAGCATGATGCCGGAGGCCTATAAGGAGGGAGGTCCGCTGACCGGATTTATGGCCGCCCTGGGTATGCTGTGTTCACTAATTTTGGATCATCTTTAAGGGTTGCCAGCGATCCGCGAAACATGATATAGTTCAAGACGCTAGTACAAGTATAAGAAGAATTCTGCGTATTTATCGCAGGAGAGGTTCGCAAACTCCCTCTATAAAAAACTAAGGCCGCTTTGAGCATATCTACAGTGAATATTTATCATGTTATGCCATGCGTCAATAAGACAACGCCTGACCGCCAGACGGCTAAAGAATGCCGTATCCTGGTGTCATTGAGGCTTGTCTTCTTAGTAGAGCCAAGTTTTCGAAATCTCGTTCTTCTTTCCGAATCCGGCAGCAGCCGCAGGAAAAGAGAGGGGTTTTTTGTCATGTCAGAAGGAAGATTGAAAGAGGAAATGCAGGAAGTTACCCTGCTGGGCAATCAGGGAACACAATATAAATTCGGGTATGCTCCCGAGATCCTGGAAAGCTTCGATAACAAGCATCCCGGCCGTGATTATTTTGTGAAATTCAATTGTCCGGAGTTCACCAGTCTGTGTCCCGTCACCGGACAGCCGGATTTCGGCGTGATGTACATATCGTACATTCCGGATATCAAGATGGTCGAATCCAAATCACTGAAGCTCTATTTGTTCAGCTTCCGCAATCATGGTGATTTTCATGAAGATTGTGTCAACATTATTATGAATGATCTGATCTCCTTGATGAATCCGCGTTATATCGAAGTGTGGGGCAAGTTCACACCGCGCGGCGGCATTTCCATTGATCCTTACTGCAACTGGGGACGTCCGGGAACCAAGTATGAAGCTATGGCCGAGCACCGGCTGATGAATCATGACATGTATCCTGAAAAGGTCGATAATCGATAAGCCCAGAGCAGTAATGGAGAGGAGAACTGAAAATGATAAAAAAGCACTCGTCGTATTCAGCGGCGGACAAGACAGCACCACCTGCCTCGTATGGGCGCTGAAGCACTTCGAAGAGGTTCAGGTAGTTACGTTCAACTATAATCAGCGGCACGCCGCCGAGATTGAAGTCGCCAAAGAGATTGCTGCAAAGTATGGTGTGAAGCAGCATATACTGGATCTGGGACTGCTCAATCAGCTGGCACCTAACGCCTTAACTCGGGATGACATCGAGATTGAAGCCGGAGAAGATGGGGAACTGCCAAGTACATTCGTGGATGGGCGTAATCTGTTGTTCCTGTCCTTTGCCGCGATTCTGGCCAAACAGCTTGGCTATGCCAACATTATCACCGGTGTATGCCAGACGGACTTCAGCGGGTATCCCGACTGCCGGGATGTGTTCGTGAAGTCCCTGAATGTGACACTCAATCTGTCGATGGACTATGAATTCGTTATTCATACTCCGCTGATGTGGCTGGACAAAAAAGAGACCTGGAAGCTGGCAGATAGGCTGGGTCACTTTGACTATATCCGTGAGCACACGCTGACTTGCTATAACGGCATCGTCGGCAGCGGCTGCGGCACCTGTCCGGCGTGTCTGCTGCGACAGCGCGGCCTTGAGCAATACATGGCGGAACAAACGAAAGGCGGTCTATAATGCTGGGCGAAGTATCGGTCTGTAAGATTTTCACCTTTGATTCTGCACATCAGCTGGTCGGACACAAAGGCAAATGCAGCAATCTGCATGGCCATACCTATAAGCTTGAAGTCGTTTTAAAAGGCAAACCTTCAACAGAAGCAGGACACTCTGATGAAGGCTTTGTTGTTGATTTTAGCGACATTAAGGCTATTGTGCAGCAAAGTCTGGTAGACCGGCTGGATCATGCTTTTCTGGCGATGGGCAATGAGCCTGTGCTTGAAACCCTGCAGAGTTCCGGCTCTAAAGTGGCGCTGCTCGGATTTCGTACAACTGCAGAGAATATGTCTGCTTATGTGGCCTATCAACTGAAACAGGCATCATTGCCGCTGTATTCAGTCAAGCTGTGGGAGACACCTACCTCCTGGGCGGAGGTATTAGCTGCAGATATTCCGGAGGATGGACCAGCCTACCGCATGCACGGGGGCTGTGACTGTGAGTAAAATACCGGTAATTGAAATCTTCGGACCGACGATTCAAGGGGAAGGCGCCGTAATCGGTGTCAAAACAATGTTCGTCCGCACCTACGGCTGTGATTACCGCTGCAGCTGGTGCGATTCCGCCTTTACCTGGGATGGTTCTGCCAAGGATATTGTGCGAATGCTGGAGCCGGAGGAAATTATGAATGAGCTTCTTGCGCTGGCAGGCCAGAACTTTGACTCTGTGACCATTTCCGGCGGGAATCCGGCCCTGCTCGGCAGCAGTATGGCGGAATTTGTTGCTCTGCTGCATGAGCACGGCATTCAGGCCGCTATCGAAACACAGGGCAGCCGCTGGCAGGACTGGTTTTATGAGATCGATACACTGACGATCAGTCCCAAACCGCCAAGCTCGGGAATGAAGACGGACTGGGCAATGCTGGACAGCATCATGGGCAAGCTGAAGGAGCAAGGCAAGGCTGCGCATAGCCTGAAGATCGTTGTGTTTGACGAGCAGGACTATGCTTATGCCAAAAGCGTGCATCAGCGTTATCCCGGAGTTCCGCTGTACCTGCAGCCCGGGAATGAGGATGTGACGGAACCGGGGGACATCTCGGCACGCCTCTTAGGACGGCTGGAATGGCTGTTCAACCTTGTGATCGCTGATCCGGAGATGAACCGGGCAAGAGTGCTGCCGCAGCTGCATGCGCTGATCTGGCATAACAAGCGGGGTAAATAACTATAGAGAACCTAGGGGTATCTTAGCACCATTTGATGGTGTTTGAGATGCCCCTTTTTCCGCTTCAAGGTTCTATTCAAGACGTATCCAAAAATTTCACCTGAGGGGGAGTTATTGGAGCTCCAGGTCTGATATAATCTTTGTCAGTATAAAGCGTAGAAAGAGGATCAATGAACCAAGGAGGAGTTATCAATGACGACAGCACTGCTTATTATTGATGTTCAGGAGGCGATGTTTTCTTATCCGGATATGAAGCTGTATGACGTGGACAATGTAATGAAGCGGATTGTATCTCTGCTCGACAAAGCGCGATCCGCAGATATTCCGGTTGTATATATTCAGCATACGGAAGACGAGGAGTATACCAGAGGATTGCCAACCTGGGAGATCAGCTGTCTTGTAAAGCCGAAGGAAGGGGAGACAATCGTGGAGAAACCGACCTGGGATGCGTTTCACCGGACCCGGCTGCATGAAGAGCTCCAGCGTCAAGGAATTACAGATCTTGTGATCTGCGGGATGCAGACGGAGTTCTGTCTGGATACTACGTGCCGGCGTGCTTACAGTATGGGATACAATAATATACTAGTCCAGGATGCCCATAGTACCTTCGACAATGGAAACCTAAGCGGTGAAGAGATTGTGAGGCATCACAATGGAGTGCTCGGCGGAAGATTTGTTAAACTGCGTCCTGCCGATGAAATTACGTTCCAATGAATCAAGTGAAAACCGCGATGAAGCCTATACGCCGTTCCCGGTTGCGGCTGTTTGCCGGCAAGCGGTATTTTACCTGGAAAAGATACTGGCAATGGCTGACCCGGCCCGTTAAGAGGGCAAAGATCCGCGTGTCTGGCCTGTTGGACTATACAGCAGCCAGTCATGCAACACCGCTGCTGCGCAGTTTACGGAATGTAGATATGCAGCTGCAGTATAATAAAATCACGAACCTGAGGCTGGCCGCGGGGAAACTGGATGGACTGCTGATCCGCCCCGGGGAGACCTTCTCCTATTGGCGAAGCATCGGTAAGCCGACGCGCCGAAAAGGCTATCTTGACGGAATGGTTCTCTTTTCTGGAGGTTTCCGTTCAGGAACGGGAGGCGGGCTATGCCAGCTGTCCAACCTGATATACTGGATGACATTGCATACACCATTGACCGTAACCGAGCGGCACCGGCACAGCTATGATGTTTTTCCGGATGAGCGCCGGACTCAGCCTTTTGGCAGTGGAGCTACATGCGCCTATAATTACCTTGATCTGCAGATCAAAAACAATACAGAGCATACGTATCAGCTGAAGCTACATCTGGATGACACGCATCTGCACGGCGAGTGGAGATGCGAAGCAGAGCAAATGTACCATTATGAAGTATACGAGGCTGATCATGTGATCAGCCTGGAGCCGTGGGGCGGTTATATCCGCAGCAACATCATCCGGCGCAAGGTATTGACACGCAGCGGAGCGCTAGCAGGGGATGAGGCGGTAGCAGAGAATCATGCGCTGATGATGTATTCTCCGCTTCTGTAT
>NZ_LN831198.1:2749294-2772284 GCF_001368795.1 Paenibacillus ihuae | reverse complement strand
CCTGCCGGTACGGAAGGAGCGTCGAATACACCATGAAACCCGGTAAAGACTGGTATTGGAGGCCGGATGAGGAAGTGGGGCTGGGCAGAGCCAGCAGACGTAAACGGCATATCAAGGTCTGGCTGGTATTGTTCATTGTGCTTTTGACCGCTGCAGTTCTGGGGGCTTGGCTTCTGATAGAGGGCGTATTTGACTTTTTCAGGCATATTGAGGGTTAAGACTTTCAGATTCGGGGATAAGCTAGAGGAGTTTAGGGTTATAACATAGTATGCTGCTAACCAATGTAGCCCGCTAAGTTCAATACTCTATTTCCAAAGGAGTGGACCTCGTCATGAAGGCAGTAACTTATCAAGGGAAAAGGAAAGTCGAAGTCAAGGAAGTAGCCGACGCTAAGCTGGAGAAAAAGGACGATATTATTGTACGCATCACCTCTACCGCAATTTGCGGCTCCGACCTGCATATTTATAACGGTGAAATTCCGGGCATGCATGATGATTATGTTATCGGGCATGAGCCTATGGGGATCGTCGAAGATGTGGGACCGGAGGTCACTAAGGTAAAAAAAGGCGACCGTGTAATCGTTCCTTTTAACGTAGCCTGCGGACAATGTTATTTCTGCCAGCATGAGATGGAAAGCCAGTGCGATCATTCGAATGAGGCCAAGGACACCGGAGGATTCCTGGGTTATTCGGATACGTACGGAGGTTATGCCGGAGGCCAAGCAGAATTGCTTAGAGTGCCTTACGGCAACTTCGGACCGTTCGTGGTGCCGGAGGATGCGGAGATGGAGGATGAGAAGCTGCTCTTCCTCTCTGACATAGTACCTACCGCCTGGTGGGGTGTTGAAAGTGCCGGTGTGAAGCCTGGAGATACAGTAATTGTCCTGGGCTGCGGTCCGGTCGGCCTGCTGACCCAGAAGTTCGCCTGGATGAAGGGAGCTTCCCGTGTGATCGCCGTCGACTATGTCCCGTACCGTCTGCAGCACGCCAAACAGACAAATAATGTGGAGATTTTTAATTTTGAAAAAGTCAAGGACATCGAGGCGCATCTCAAGGAGATTACCCGCGGCGGAGCGGATGTAGTCATTGACTGTGTAGGGTTGGATGCTAAAAAGACAGTAGCGGAAAAGGTGGAGACAGCTTTGATGTTGCAGGGCGGGTCGCTTGGGGCTTTCCGGATTGCGACTCAGGTAGTCCGTAAATTTGGGACGATCCAGTTAGTCGGTGTGTATGGCCTCAACTATAATCTGTTCCCTCTGGGCCAGCTTTTTGAACGTAATATCTCACTGAAAATGGGGCAGGCGCCGGTGATTCACTACATGCCGACCCTCTACAAGATGATTAAGGAGAATAAGTTTGATCCCACTGACATCATCACCCATAGGCTGCCGATCAGCAGAGCGGAGCATGGTTACCAGGTGTTTCAAGAGAAAGAAGAGGATTGTATCAAGGTGATTCTTAAGCCTTAACGTAGCTGAATAGCTGTAAACAGCAGAGGCATGAGTTCTAGCGGGCAGCAGGAACTTGTGCCTCTATCTAATGATTTTTCCTGAAAAAGCTGCTTTTTTTCGAAAATTGAGGTAAATTTACATAGGTATCATCTAACTGACCTGAAAGGACGCTTTGCTGTGAATGCTAATAAACCGCCCGTTCCGGTTCCGCTATTAATGCTGATTGGAATTGTGGCCATCTCTTTTTCGTCCATTTTTATTAAATGGTCCTCGGCTCCGGCCTCTGTTCAAGGCATGTACCGGTTGTTGTTCACTTCGCTGCTGATGCTGCCGTTTGCCCGGCCTTACAGTGGAGCAGCTTTTTCCTTGCGGCGTAAAGACTGGCTGCTGCTCGGATTCTCCGGAATGATGCTTGCCTTGCATTTTTTACTGTGGATGGGCTCGCTCAAATTAACTTCCGTTGCCAGCTCAACGATGATAATGGCGCTGGAACCCGTTTTTATTATGATTGGGTGCTATGTACTGTATAAAGAAAAAAGCACGCTCTCTACGATTGCCGGTCTTGGGATTGCGATCTTCGGAACCGTATTTATCGGCTGGGGTGATATTGGACTGTCTCCGGATAATGTAAAAGGTGATCTGTTGTCCATTGGCGGAACAGCCGCTGTTGCGGTACATATGATGGTTGGCCAGCGCCTTGTTTCCCGAATGCCGTCTTATTTGTACAGCCTAATTGTATTTATCTCCGCATCTATAGTATTCGCGGTTTATAATGTGCTGGCCGGTATTCCGTTCTTTGATTATCCGCCAAAAGAGTGGGGGATTTTCGTTCTGCTGGCTGTGGTACCGACTGTCTTTGGCCACATTTTATTTAACTGGCTGATGCAGTATGTATCGGCTACAACAGTCTCGATGAATATACTAGGGGAACCGGTTGGGGCGAGTATTCTGGCTTTCCTGCTGCTCGGAGAGAAGCTGAACGGACTTCAATGGACCGGTGGCTTGCTTGTAATGGCCGGATTGGCTGTCTATTTATATGCAGGACGCAAAAAAACACTGGGGATAGAAGATTCACTTCCCAGTGCATCGTAAGCAGTTGAGCAGCTAACTTCACACAAAAGGGGTATTTAACATAATGAATGATCATGATTTGAACCAGACGGCAGCGGCTTCTTCCAGTGAGGAGACATGGAACGAAGATACGTATGCGGCCTGGACCAGCCGTTTCGGCACACCTGCGGAAGCTGCGGCAAAGCTGGCTAAAGATCCTCAGGGCAGATTATTTCCGCTGAATGCTTATTTTGGAGAGGTTAGCGGGAAAAAGATCATGAACCTGATGGGTTCGAACGGCATGAAAGCTGTGGCGCTAAGCCTGCTCGGAGCAGAGGTGAGTGTGGCGGATTTCTCTGAAGCCAACGCCCGTTATGCAGCTGAACTGGCGGAGGAAGCAGGCGTGAAGCTAACGTATATCGTATCTGATGTTCTGAAGCTGCCAGTAGGAATATTGGATAGCTCATATGACCTTGTTTTTGCCGAGATGGGGATTGTCCATTATTTTACTGATCTTACGCCATTTATGGACACTGTATATCAGTTGCTGGCCCCCGGGGGACGTTTCGTGCTGCGGGATTTCCATCCGGTTACGACCAAGCTGATCACTTCAAAGGGATCGACAGCCAAAGTGCGCAAGCATAAGGTAGACGGTGATTATTTCGACACGACTCTGGAGGAGAAGAAGGTGTCCTATTCCAAATATCTGCCTGCTACAGGGCAGGAACCTGGAAGTGAACTGAAGCACAGTGTGGTTTATTGGCGGCGCTGGACACTTGGGGAGCTTGTGACAGCGGCAGCACGCAGCAGACTAATTATCCACGAGCTGGCAGAAGAGCCGAACCTGTCGTCAGACGTGTATGACAAGGGCATTCCCAAGACCTTTACCTTAGTTGCAGAGAAGAAATAAAGCAATAATAAACCGGTATGTTTAAGCAGAGCTTTGAAAAAAAGCAGCGCAGACATGCAGGTTTATTAATTATTTAATGGCATTAATCATAATGATTAATGCCATTAACAAACCTGAATGCAATGGGATTATCTAGTTGGAGGCGATCAGCAATGATTAAGCAAGAACCAAGTTCATTTGCGTTTGTAAGTGGACAGGATTCCAAAAGTTTAGCCCGGATGGCATTACATTAGTAGAGCTTGGCACCGTAGTTCCCATACCTGATCGCCATATTGGCGTCGCTGTTCGAAAGCATTCGTCCCCGTCACTTGCGGCTGAGGCGTTCTTGGAGATGCAGTTGGGCTAGCGCAAAAAAATCCACTTTTTTTATTTAAAATGAAGACTACGGATTTCATGTTCAATTTATATAGGGCGGTTATATAACAACAAGGCTGCCAGTTTTCTTGGCAACCTTGTGTTGATATGATCTTAGAGTGAATATTTTTATCCAAAGCCCTTTAAGGCTTTTAAATGCCTGCCGTTTTTCACCTAAATCGTTAACTAAGTTTCTCATCCACTTACGGGAGTATATACGTGCGTAGCCGATGCCAAAGCGGACAACTTCTTCCAGAGAAATAACCAGGTACACAAGGAAGACCGGCTGCTTCCAGATATAAGACAGCAGCAGCCCGGAGGGAACACCTATAAGCCACGTTGCCGTCGATTCCATGCCGAACACGAATCTGCTGTCTCCACCGCTGTTCAAGATGCCGCCGGCCATAATCATATTGGAGACCTTTACCCAAAGAAATCCAGCGAACACAATAACGATATACCCCGCCATTTGTTTGGCATCCCCGGAGATGTTGAACGCGGAGACATACAGCTTTGAGCCTGCCGCAATGATAGCCCCGACGATCAGAGAGATTACAATGCCAAGGCGAATGAACAGTTTGGCGTGATTGAGTGCAATGTCAGTTTCGTTTGCGCCCAGACGGTTGCCGACCATTACCCCGGCAGCACTAGCAAGTCCGGACAACAACCCGATGCACAGTCCTTGCAATGGGAAGGTAATCGTCATCGCTGTCATCTCCAGTGTTCCCATGCGGCTATAGATAACCGCATATGCCGTTTCGCCCAATACCCAGATCAATTCAGTCAACAGAAGCGGATAGGCCGTCTTGAAAAACTTGCGGATAAGCGGTTTAGGAATGATAAAGAGGTTTTTTAACCCAACAGCACCTGGTAAGCGATACAAGTATACGGCACCAATAATCAGCAGGCATTCGCAAACCCTGGAAATAAGGGTTGCAACGGCCGCACCCTTCAGTCCGAGCTCAGGGGCACCGAAGCGGCCGAAAATAAGCAGATAGTTCAGTAGAATGTTCAAACCTACTGTAAAGAAGCTCACATACATCGGCCATTTGGCATGCCCGGTACTTCGCAAAATCGCTGAATACATCATAGAGAGCATAACGGGCACAAATCCGATCGACATAATTTGCAGGAACACGTACCCATTGTCTATTACATTCACGTCTGTGGTGAACATGCTCAGAAACAGCGGCGAGTTGAGGAAGACGGCCAAGGAGAACAGGAACGAGAATACGAAGCCGGCGATCAGCCCAAGCCCCAGCACCTGGGATACGCTTTTGGCATCTTTGTTCCCCCAGAACTGGGCAGCATAAATGGATACACCCGTCGATAAACCGGCTAATACAACCGAGATAATCCCGTATATTTTTGTTGACATCCCGACCGAGGCGATTGCCACATCTCCAAGCTGGCCGACCATCAATTGATCCGTCAAATTGAGCAATGCCATCAGCAAGCTTTGAAGCGTCACCGGCACGGCGATTTTATACACGCTTTGGTAGAAATGATCCCTGTCTGACATAGATTTTTCACAACCCCTAGAATCTGATTTTACTGCTTGAACTGGCAGGCTAAGACTTAAATGTGAGGTTATATCACTTTTTTATAGCGCATGAGTGTGTAATTATCTTTAGGTTGAATCTCTACAACCTTGAACCTTTTCGTCAGGCCCAATTCCTGATACCCGTCTCCATCCACTAAAGTAATGTTCGAGGAACCTCCTATGATGATCGGAAGCTGCATCAGAATAATTTCATCAACAATGTCTTGATTAAAAATATGCCAGTTCAAAAAGCCGCCGCCTTCTACCATCAGGTCGGAAATACCGTAGTGTTCTTCCAACTGATGCTCAAGCTCCACGAAGTCAACCGTATCTTCGCCGCAGATCAGGCAATTCTTTCCTCTTTCCCGGATCTGGCTGATTTTGTCCTCATCTCTACCGTGCTCAGTCGTGACGATAATCGTTTTCCCCTGATCTGAGAGCACATTGCTGTCCAGCGGAATGTCCAACGTGGTCGTCGGAATGATGCGGATGGGATCTTAGTTGTCCTCATACCGGTTCGTGAGAAACGGATTGTCTGTCAGGATCGTATTTTTTACCAACCATAATGCCCTGCACATTCCCCCGGAAAAGATGGATGAATTCGATATCTTGACTGGAAAACAACGAGAAAAGCTCCTTGCTCGAGTTTCCTGCCCCCATAGTTAGCTTCCCATCAATCGAAATTTGACTGAAAATAGTTGTTTTCATTGCAGCTCCTCCTTAATGGTCAGATTTATTTGTTTCAATGCCTGGTCCGGATTGCTGAGGCGCAGCTCGATCAGACCCGCATGCATCGCTTCCCATATATGGATCATGTATGGATCGGTGGGCATCGGACGTGTGTGATCCAAAAGCGACAAAATCATTTTTTTGTTAGTCGTAGTTGTGGCTGCCAGGCGGCTCAGCACCCCTTCATGAACAGGAATCCGTTGTACTTTGTTCGTCCACATCGATTGGCATTCTTCACTCAGCATAAAGCGCGTAAACGATAAGATGTTCTCCCGCTCCTCCGACATTAACGAATGATTCGGATAAATCAGGCCGATGGAAGAAGACATGGACAACGATTGCCGGCCTTCTATGACCGGAAGCTGGCAAACCGCAAGCTTATTTTTCATATGCTTGTCCAAATGGTTATAAATCCACTCCCCGCAAATAATAGCACCTATCTTGCCGTCAATGAACTGCTCCAGCAGTCCTGTTGAGCCGTCGAGACTGGCAAGTACCCCTTGATCCATCTTGTCGCGGATGAATTGAAGCGCCTGCTTCATTTCAGGTGTGTCTATATTCAACTTTCCGTCAGCTACAGGCCAACCGCCAAAAGCCGAGAGGAAGGGAATAAACCAATATCCCTGCTCCAAATCTGCTCCGATCGGCACGATGTCTTGAGCGGCCAGCTTCTCGGCGGCCTCTTCGAACACCTCCCAAGTGGCCGGCGCACTGGAGTAAATCTCTTTATTGTAATACACAACCAGATGATTGCCCTGCAACACCGGTATACCATACTGAACACCATTCATTTGCATCGTTGAAAGGGCTTCTTCGGTCAGAATATCGGCTAACAGCCCGTCCGGCACTTCGGAATAAAGGCCATTCTCGACGTAGGAGGACATGTCAGCAGGAACCATCGCCAGATGCGGACCTTGATGGGTGTCCTTAATTTGACTCAGACCAGCAATCAGCTCGGTAATGTTCATCACTTGTGGAGTAATTTGAATGCCAGAGCGTTTCGTATACAGCCTGCAAATTTCCTCCAGCACTTCAATTGAGGTATCTCCCGGACCATCGAACTCATGCCACAACACGATTTCTTTCTTGTTCTCTTTCATCGTAGACTCTCTCCCTTATGATTTGTCTATTTTTATTAACGAGCACCACAGCTTGATTAGGTGCAAGCAGCAAGCTGTCAAGCGTCTGACCTATGCTAGTGGCCGTTAAGGAACTATCCAGTGTCACGGTCATTGGGCCGCGGCCGGGTACAGCAGCCTTCAAGTCGACTTGGGAGGAAGCATCAGCGCTCAAGTTACAGCAGCACAACAGCGTTTGATCTTTATGCATATATCCATAAAGCACGGTATTATTCGGTGATTGAGCCACGAAGAAATTATCCGGCTTGACCAGCCCGAGCCACTCTTTCTTGAATTCGCTTAGCTCAGCCAGCAGCGGCAGCATGGGGGCAGGATTCGTCCAATTAATCTGCATGACGTTAAAAAATGCGCGGGAGAGGCTGGCTCCGCCGGTATTGTCTCCCAGACCACAGTTTAATGGCTGCTCCTCATTCATTTCATAGCCGGTCGTCACATATGGAATGGCGTTCGGAAGAAATTGATTAAATACCGCGATCATCCGGGCAACCTCGACGCCGCCACGGCTCGTGATCCGGGGAGTATCCGCCGTTTCTGCAAAGACAAACACATGAATATTCAGCTCAGGCAGTTCCTCTATGTAGGCGACGAGATTGTCCTTTGTAATTTCCGTCATTACATTCCATCCGCTGCCAAGCATAATATTATAGCCGGTGTTGGCCGCCTTCTTATGGTTGCAGTTGAACAAGTCCTCACTGATCAGAATTGCATTCGGGTTGATCTCTTTGATCTTGTCAAAAATGCGAGTCAGCAGCGGAGTCGGAAGCACATGCCCGATATCGATGCGGAAGCCATCAATACCGTACGTTTCGAGATTAAACTGCACTGCCTGCTCCAGAACGTCCCACAACTCAAGATTCGGCTCTTCTCCCGGGTAATCATTACATTTGATCGTATCGAAAAGAACATATGGTGCTTGATCCGGCCCTATAAGATGTCTCACTTGTGGAGAGAATTCCTTGTAGAGCCGCAAGAACGTGATGTCTGTCCAAATCGGCTGCACATCATTAATCCAATCCGAATGCGCAGGAGAGGTGGTGATACCCATCTCTTGCTCCACCAAAGCCAAGATTTCTGTACCGGTTTTAGCAGCATAGATCGCACTGTCATCCAAATTCGTGTGTTCCTTGAACGGATACTTCCACGAAAGATGGTTCATATACTGTAAATGCGCCGTCAAAAAATCATACGGATGTACGCAAATCTCACCTTCTTTCTCTTGCAGAAAGCGGTCATACTGGCACTCATTCCAAACAGCAGGTATCCAAATTGGTTCTGCGGATTTATCTTTGAATGCGCACATGTAGTCCTGAACAAGTCTTAGTTTGTTTGCTTTGCTCATCAGCAGTGTCCCTCTCACTTATTGTGATTCTGCGTTTACGGAACAAAAACGGTCTTTACGGTTTCGCTCCTAACTCCCTTTAAAGAGTTCAATTCATAGCCGATAAGCTCGTTAATCATTGCTGCTTCATACTGATTCAACTTGACTTTTCTGGTCACCAGATTTTTTAATTCCGGTGTTTCGGCGGCAAATCGCACAGCTTCTTCGAACATGTAGCGGTATTCTCCGGATGCGATAATTTTGATCGCATGCTGCACGAATTTGGTAGGAGAAAACGTGTACCGGTACTTCGCATTAATACCAAAAGGCACGATACGGCCTCCACGCTCAATCCATTTTTCAGCCACTTCGAGCTGATTGCCCACCGTATCGATAATCAGATCAAACCTCCGGCCTAAGCAGATTTTGTCTACAGCAGCTTCAGTTAATTGAGAAGGGGTCAGAGCGAAATCTGAAATCTCTTTTGCAAAAGCAAGCCGATATGGATTAATTTCCGTCGCAACGGTGAGCGCGGCTTTGGATTTGCTGACCATTTGGGATAAAATTCCCATCGGACCCGACCCGAGAACGAGTACCTTATCGTTTGCAGAAACGTGAGCCTCCTTAAAATTGTGCAGCACACATGCCAGCGGTTCAACCATAACCGTCGCTTCCCAGCTCATATGCTCTGGAAGCGGGTGTGCAAACGTTTGTGCAGTTAAGTAAAAAAAAGTAAATGTCCCATTTCGGTTTAAACCTGCAATGGGCATTCCCTTTCCGTCAGTGCCTATACAAAGGTGTGGCTGTTTTTTTAGACAAAAATAACATTCCCCACAGCTTTGATTCGGATCGATAACTACGCGGTCCCCCACCTTAACGCGGTCAACGTCGCTGCCGATTTCTATTACGGTCCCAACCGCCTCATGACCACGAATGACACCTGTAACTCCATCTTCTTTACCGGTTACGACCGCCAGATCCGTTCCGCAAATACCTGTCATCTCAATCCGGATTTTGACTTGATCCGAAGCTGCTATTTGCGGCTCTTCCCATTCGCACAGCTCCAGCTTGTGGCTGGATGCCCATATTAGTGCCTCCATTCGTGTTCTTCCTTTCTTTTTATAAGTTCACTAAACATGTTAGTGTGCGTCCAGAATATAACACACTGCTAAAGTCGAAGTAAGGTGAATGATGTCGTTGGATGTTATTAATTTACATTTTTAAGAATGATTTTCATGCGAAGGCGCCATGAATCATTTTTCTTATCAATGTAAAAGGCGCCTGACCGAGCAGAATGTGGCAGTTGACGCTGTTTCCGGTGAGATCCTCTTCAATTTTTCTATAGATAATAAAACATATGTTATTGCTTAATCTGCGGACTCGCTTTCCCCGGCGATCTCAACAAATGCCTGCTGCAAGGGTGTCAGTGTATGGTCTTTCCGCCAAGCCAGCACAAACCCGCTCTGTTTAGCCTGGTATCCCGGAAGGGGGGCACAACGCAGACTTCCCAGCGCCAATTCAGCTTCGATCCCCGCTTTGGAGAATAAACCTACTGAACCTCCTTCACTAACCATCCTTTTTTGTGCTTCCGGAGAATTCACTATGGCATGGTTCCATAACCGGACACCGTTAGCCTGTGCCCATTTGTCAGCCGCATCACCCAAATAAGAAGCCGGTTCATGCTGAATCCACGGCTCAAGCGCCAGCAGCTCGGCTGTTAATTCCGCAGTTTGTGCAAATGGATGACCCGGTGGAAATATAAGTACCGCCTCATCGGCAGCAATAATCTTCGTATGAAAAGAGTCATCGCCACTATCCGCCAGATGCAGCACTGCCAGCTGGATTTCCCGGCTCCGCAGCCGCTCCCGCAATTGAAGGTCGCTTTGTACCTTTAATGAGATATCGATGCCTGGATGCAGATTAATGAATTGTGAGAGCAGCTTTGGCAAAACATATGTACCAGGAATATAAGATGCTTCAAGCTCCAGATTGCCTGATGTAAGAGAAGAGAACTGCTTGACGCTGCGCTCCGCTTCAACGGCGAGGGAGACGATTCTTACGGCATATTGATACAGGGCACGTCCCGCATCGGTCAACAGCACACGTCCGCTGCGGTACTCAAAGAGGGAGGTTCCCAGTTCACTTTCCAGGCTTTTCATATGAAAGGTTACAGTTGGCTGCTTTAAGCCCATTTCAGAAGCGACGTCTGTTACCTTTTTATATTTTTCAATTAAAACAACGATTTGCAGTTTAGTTATATTCATGACTTTCCTCCAGATGAGTACTGAAAAATTTACTATTTATATCTTTAATATAGATTATATCTATAACGATATACATTTTCTATTAGTATTTTTATCTTTCGTTTTACAAAACCAAGACTTTTCTCTAACGAACGAGCCCTAGAATAAGAAGAGTAAACCAGAGGGACAACATAGAGGAAGCTTCCAAAGTGAGTTTTGTCAGAAGCAGATTCGATGGGGCACAATCACACAAAACCTAAGTGTATGCTTACGAAGCGAATTATGCGGAGTGATTAAAAAAGCATATGCTAACAAAACTTTAGGAGGAACAAAATCAATGCAATTCAGAAAATCGTGGATCATGGCTTTGGCATTAACAAGCGTAGTGGCACTTTCGGCATGCGGAAACAACGGAAATAATGCGGCAACTAATAATGGGGGCAATAACGCAGCTGCGACAAATACACCTACAGAAAGCAGCAGCGGCAGTGTATTAAGCGGATCGATTCTGGCTTCGGGCTCTACAGCTCTACAGCCGCTCGTTGAGCAAGTAGCAGAAAGCTTCATGGACGCTAATAACGGCGTTGATATTCAGGTTCAAGGCGGAGGAAGCGGCACCGGACTTACACAGGTTGCTGAGAAACAAGTGGATATCGGTAACTCCGATGTATTTGCAGAAGAGAAGCTGAAAGATGCTGATGCAGAAAAAGCAAAAGCACTGGTTGACCATCAGGTAGCGGTTGTAGCTATCGCAGCTGTATCTAATCCGGATGCAGGCGTAGACAGCTTGACCAAGCAGCAGCTGGTTGACATTTTCACCGGTAAAATCACGAATTGGAAAGATGTAGGCGGTGCAGATCAGGCGATTCAAATCATTAACCGTCCAAGCAGTTCCGGTACCCGTGCAACATTTGAAGCCTTTGCACTTGGAACCAAAACAGAAGATCTTCAAGGCTCTGTACAAGAGGATTCCTCCGGTACGGTTAAGAAAATGATTGGTGAAACTCCGGGAGCTATCGGTTACCTGGCACTGTCCTACCTTGACGATACTGTGAAGACCCTGAACTATGATGGTGTTGAACCTTCAGTAGATAATGTAATTAGCGGTAAATATCCGGTTTGGGCTTACGAGCACATGTATACTAACGGCGAGCCGAACGAAATCGTAAAAGCATTCCTTGATTACATGCTTACCGATGAAGTGCAAAACGGCGACGTTGTTGACCTTGGCTACATTCCGGCAAATCAAATGCAGGTTTCCCGTGATGTAGAAGGCAACGTAACTACAAAATAATCAAAAACACACTTATCACTGGATATCATCCATTAGAACTTCATGTGATTAGAGGCGGAAATCTTCTGCCTCTCTTTTCACTTTAGAAAGAGGGAGCACCTTGCGGGTAAAACCAAAGAAAACACGGATTGAAAAACATCATATCGAAGACTTTTTAGGGCGTATTTATATGTCCTTTTGTGTGCTGTTACTAATCGTGATCATTGTATCAATGGTCTATTTTGTAGCGTCTAAAGGGATAGCTAACTTTATCAGCGGTGAAATGAAGGTGTCAGAATTCTTATTCGGCAGTAAGTGGGCACCTGAAGCAGATACACCTTCTTACGGGGCACTGCCCTTCATTACCGGTTCATTCCTCGTCACGCTGCTCGCTGCACTTATTGCCAGTCCTCTAAGTATATGTGCTGCCCTGTTCATGACCGAGATTGTTCCGGGCTGGGGGAAGAAGCTGCTGCAGCCGGTAATCGAGCTGTTGTCGGGGATCCCTTCCGTAGTGTACGGATTTGTAGGACTCAGTGTTATTGTTCCCTTCTTGCGGAACACCTTTCCCGGCCAGGGCATCGGGGTTGCTGCAGGCGCGCTTGTGCTGTCGGTCATGATTCTTCCGACCATTACAAGCGTGGCTGCAGACGCGCTTGCTTCTTTGCCGCAAAAATTTGAAAGAATCCTCATTTGCGCTCGGTGCCACACGGTGGCAGACAATCTCCCGGGTAATTCTTCCGACTACACTGCCGGCCATTATGACCGGGGTAGTACTGGGGATGGCCCGCGCGTTTGGTGAAGCTCTGGCTGTGCAGATGGTTATCGGTAATGCGCCTTTCGTGCCGCGCTCGCTTTTTGAATCGGCTTCCACGTTGACCAGTGTAATTACGCTCAGCATGGGGAACACAACGATGGGCTCGCCGCAAAATAACGCGCTATGGAGTATGGCGCTGGTTCTTATGCTGATGACGTTTATCTTCGTCCTCCTCGTAAGAATGCTCGAAAGGAGAAATAAGATTTGAAGCCGAGAACTGCAGACAAAATCGCCACTACGCTTATCGTCTTTTTCGCATTGCTGATTGTAGCCATTCTGGTTGGGCTGCTGGGTTACATCCTGGTTCGCGGGCTTAATCATATCAGCTGGGATTTCTTAACCTCAGCACCGCAAAAAATCCGCGCAGGCGGAGGAGTAGGGCCGCAGCTGTTCAACTCGTTGTATCTGCTGGTGCTCACCTTGATCATCACCGTTCCGCTCGGCCTAGGCGCCGGGATCTATATGGCGGAATATGCACGTCCCGGTAAGATTACCGGTTTCATTCGTCTGATCGTAGAGGTGCTCTCGTCATTCCCGTCCATTGTTGTGGGTCTGTTCGGCCTCCTCCTGATCGTCAATTACTTTGATCTTGGCTTCTCGCTGATCTCCGGTGCGATAGCCCTGACATTCTTCAACCTGCCTCTGATGGTGCGGATTACAGAGCAGGCTTTCCGCACCGTACCGAAGCAGCAGAAGGAAGCAGGGTTTGCACTCGGGCTATCCAAATGGAAGATTGTAACTTCGGTATTGCTTCCGGTTGCCCTGCCTACGATCATCACCGGAACGATTTTGTCCGCAGGACGCGTCTTCGGGGAAGCGGCGGCACTTATGTTCACAGCAGGGATGAGCAGCCCGCGTCTGAATTTCTCAGACTGGAATCCGCTGCATTCGAACTCACCGCTTAATCCGTTCCGTCCGGCCGAAACACTGGCTGTGCATATCTGGAAAGTTAACAGTGAAGGTCTGGCCCCGGATGCAATGCAAATCGCTGCCGGAGCCTCGGCGGTGCTCGTAATTATGGTTCTGCTGTTTAACCTGCTTGCCCGTTACTTCGGCAGATTTATTTACCGTAAGCTTACAGCATCCAAAAGAATGAACTAATCAGTAATTATTAGAGATCAATAGGAGGAGTAAGAGATGGGAACAGCGGCAGCGGTGCGGGAATCATTTCAAACAGAAAACCTGAGCATATTTTACGGAACATATGAGGCGGTAAAGGGGATTAGCCTTCCTTTTGCCCAGAATACCGTTACAGCGCTGATCGGGCCTTCGGGCTGCGGTAAGTCGACTTTCCTTCGTTCCTTAAACCGGATGAATGATGATATCTCCGGTTCGACAACGAAAGGGAATATCTGGATTGACGGTGTTGACATCAATGCACCCGGTACGGATGTTATCAAGCTGCGCCAAAAGATCGGAATGGTCTGGCAGAAGCCGAATCCTTTCTATAAATCCATTTATGACAACATCGCATTCGGCCCTAAATACCATGGCATCAAAGGTAAGGCCGCACTGGATGAAATTGTGGAGAGCAGCCTGCGCCGCGCAGCCCTGTGGGACGAGGTTAAGGACCGTCTGAAAGACTCGGCACTCGCCTTGTCGGGCGGACAGCAGCAACGTCTGTGCATCGCCCGTGCATTATCGGTAAATCCGCAGATCCTGCTGCTGGATGAGCCGGCCTCAGCACTTGATCCTGTGTCTACAGGCAAAGTCGAAGAGCTGATCAAGGAGCTGAAGGAAGAGCTTCGAATCGTCATCGTCACGCACAACATGCAGCAGGCAGCGCGCATCTCAGATTACACTGCATACTTTTATCTGGGTTCACTTGTCGAATATGACAAGACAGAAAAGGTATTCAGTAATCCGGAGAATCAAATGACGCAGGAATACATTATGGGCCGTTTTGGCTGATTCACTTTACTGAATCATTCTCATAGATTTTTAAGAAGCATCCTTCGGGATGCTTTTTTTATAGGTTTGAATGCAATATATAATGTACATTGTGTCCGTTATAGATTACAATCAGCTAAAAAGCCGATCAATATAGGAGGGGATCCGGTGAGTGAACATAAAAATATGAAGTTAAAGCTGGCGCGGGTTCAAAAGGATCTCTCCCAGGAACAGCTCGCAGAAGCAGTGGGGGTTACCAGACAAACGATTGGACTGATAGAATCGGGGAAATACAACCCTACGATCCGTCTGTGCATTGCTATATGCAGAGAGTTGGAAACTACGCTGGATGAACTTTTTTGGGAGGAAGAGAGATGAGAAGAAAAGCAATTAAGGATGAGCGGATCACAGGTGAGGTTCACAAGCTGCTGTCCCACAGTTATGGTATTCTATTTGTTGGTTTTATGATCAGTATTATTGTAAAAGCATTTGTGCTGCAATGGGACATGAAGTATTGGCTGGACAGCTTTCTGATCGTTATGGCCGGTGGGTTATATTTCACCTTCAGAAGTATTAAAGCAGGTCTGTTCTTACTGCCGGACAAACCTGGAGATGTAAAGCGTTTGAAGAAAACGAATCTGATCAGCGGGGCAGCAGCAGCTGTAGTCTGGGCTGTGTGGATGTTCGGCGATGACCTGAAGGAAGACAGCAAGATGGATGTTACCCAAAGTGTAATAAGTACGATGGCCGGAGCGGTAATCTTTTTCGTCGGTTTCACTGGGCTGCAGTGGCTGATGATTAAACGCTCCAATAAGCATGCGGATAAAAGTCAAGAATAAATCTTCTTGTAAAACTAATTGCGTTAGTTTATATTGTAACTAATGACATTAGTTTTGGGAGGGGTAATCATGAGAGTCACTCAAGCGGGAGCTTTATTGCAGTTAACGTGGATGCCGGATTTCTTTCCCGTAAATTGTTATCTTGTAATAGAAGAACAAGAACTTACTGTAATCGATGCGGCGTTGCCGTTTAGTACTAAAGGGATTATAGCGGCCGCTGCCAAGCTGCAGAAGCCGATTACACGAATTGTCCTGACTCATGCCCATGGCGATCATGTGGGAGCCTTAGACGAGCTTAAGAGACAACTTCCTGAGGCCAAGGTCTACATCTCTGAGCGGGATGCTGCCTTGTTAAGAGGTGACCTTTCTTTACGGCCAGGTGAACCGCAGACACCGATTAAAGGATCGGTACCTAAAAAACTGAAAACCATGGCGGATATACTTTTGCATGAGGGAGATCAGGTTGGGTCACTGCAGGCCATCAGTACTCCGGGGCATACCCCGGGTTCAATGTCCTTCCTGGATCAGCGCAGCGGCGCTCTGATTGCCGGAGATGCATTTCAGACCTTCCGGAGGACGGCTGTAGCGGGTACAGTAGTGCCATTATTTCCTTTTCCGGCTATGGCTACCTGGAGCAAGGAACTAGCTCTTGCGAGCGCTCAGAAGCTGCTGGCAGCATCACCCTCGATTCTTGCACCCGGCCATGGCAACCTCTTAAAAACACCTCATGCAGCGATGCAGCAGGCCATCGAAAAAGCGCAGAAGTCGCTGAGAAAGGCAGGAAAATAAATGTCACCCAGAGCAGGGCTAGATACGCATACACTGGTACTTGCAGCGGCGGAAATGGCAGATGATCAAGGCATTGCAGAAGTGACACTGGCAGGACTTGCGGCTAAGCTGGGCGTACGCTCACCATCATTGTATAATCACGTTAATGGGCTTAAGGAGCTGCGCATACTGCTGGCTATCCACGGACTGGAACAGCTCCAAACAGCTATGGAAGCCTCCATCGATGGAATAAGCGGTGATGCAGCAGTTCATGCCATGAGTAGGGCTTATGTTGAGTTTGCAGAACAGCATCCGGGTCTATACGAAACTACGCTGCGGGCTCCAGATGAGGGAAACACTTCTCTTGAGGAGGCGGGCGGACAGATTTTGTCATTAATCATCCATGTGCTTGCAGGTTATGAGCTTGGTAAAGAAGGCGGGCTGCATGCAGTCCGCGGGCTGAGGAGTATTCTGCACGGATTTGCTTCCCTTAAGAATCAGGGAGGCTTCGGCATGCCGTTAGATCTTCAGGATAGCTTAACCCGGCTGATCAATACGTATATTGCCGGAATCCGGTGCATGCGGTCCGGTGAAGAGCAGTAGTAAAGAGTAATTAATATGATTATTAAACGCAGGGAGGAAACGTGATGAAGAGTGTGGAAGAGCAAAGTATTGTGACTACATATGAAGAAATGGCGGAGGTTATTGCCCGACTGGGGATTCTGCCGCTTGCCCAGCTGATACCAGAGCATCCCTCGGTAAACGGACTCACCAAGGCAGAGAATTGGCATACCGGTTCGGAGCTTGACCCTTGGGCTTGGCGTGCCAGATTCCCGGGAGAAGGATTAGCCGGATACGGAAAGTTCATCCGGAAAAAAGCAATACTGGTGTCGCGGGAATGGTTTCCTGCATTTGTTGCAGCTGTCGGCAGCGTACAGGAGATTGAGGAGCGCTATAATAACGGCCTGGCCAGTAGAGAAGCAGTAATACTTCTGGGAATCATCGGGGACAACCAAGGTATTGAAACACGTGAATTGCGTGCTCTTGCAGATATGAAAGCGAAAGAAAAGAAAACAGCGTTTGACAATGCCCTCAATGAGCTGCAAGGAACAGCGGATATTGTGATCTCCGGCGTGAAAGCCAGGCTTAATGCCGAAGGCGAGGTTAACGGCTGGAACAGCACGTCCTTTGAGACAGCCGGGCATTGGATGAAGGAGAATAACCTTTCTTCGTTTGAAGGCTCCCGCGAAGAAGCGGCAGCTTGGCTTCATTCAGCAATGGAGGGTGTATGGACACCTGCAGCAATAGCCTGGATCCGTAAAAGTTATGTCTTGGTAAATAATAAAACGGCCTATAGCTTCCTAAGGGAAGTTATGGGCCGTAAGCGCTTTCTAGAGTGATTATATAATTTAACATCCTTACAGCATTGGTGCCAGGTAGGCAATCAGGAAGTATAGGAAACCGAAGAGCAGCATGATGTAAGCTGTGTATTTGATGGCATTGGAGGCTACGATGCTTGCGTCCGTGGGAGGCTGAATCTTGGTCCGCTCTGTTTCTCTCGGCTCCAGGTTCTGGGACATTGATTCTTTCATAGGATTCCCTCCTAAATTTGATAAGGCTATGAACTGGAAATACAAACCTTAATTGTATTGTGACATATTTGTGAATTAATTTCAACAATTATGTGAATATTATTTGAACAAAACTTAAAATTTGAGCAAAAAGCCCTCCGCGGTCTCCTAAGAGAAGCGGGGGGCTTTAATTTTCTACATTAATATGGCAGGAGATTAAATGTTTGAAGCCCAGTTTCCTGCCCGGAAGATCGGTTCTGAGTTACCGTCATCCGTAATGCCGTCGATGTTCATCTCCGGCGATCCCATCATGAAATCGACATGGGTAAGACTTTGGTTCATTCCATGACTGGCCAGCTGTTCCTTGGTCATAGCTATGCCGTCCTGCAGGGTAAAGGCATAAGCTGCACCAAGAGCCAGGTGACAGGAGGCATTCTCGTCATACAGGGTGGTGTAATAGAGGATGCCGCTTTCCGAAATGGGAGAATGGAAGGGCACCAGTGCCACTTCTCCAAAGTAAGCAGAGCCTTCATCCATCGCAAGCAGCGAAGCCAAGGCTTCTTGACCTGTTTCTGCTGAGAAATCTGTTACCTTGCCATTCTCTAATGTTAAGGTGAATTTGTCGATGATATTCCCGCCGTAGCTAAGCGGTTTCGTGCTGCTCACCTTGCCGCTGGCACCGGTCTTAAGCGGTGCGGTGAACACTTCCTCAGTCGGAATGTTGGCGAGGAAGGGAACTCCACGTCCGTTTACAGCACCGGCCTGACACCAGATATGCCCTTCAGGCAGCTCAATGGTCAGATCTGTGCCTGCTGCAATGAAATGAAGCTTGCGGTATTTCCGCTCATTCAGGATATCGCAGCGTTGCTTCAAGCCGGCCAAATGGTTGCTCCAGGCTTCCACGGGGTTCTCCTGATCGGCGCGGACAGCCTTAAAGATTGCATCCCAGAGCAAATCAACCTGTGTTTCAGGTGCTGCATCGGGGAATACTTTGGCCGCCCAGTTAGTGGAAGGGTAGGCCACAATACTCCAGCTGACATGATTGGCCATCATCATTTCACGATACGGGGCCATAGCTGTACCGGCTGTACGCTGATTGTCGGCGATCCGGCTTGCCTCGATGCCATTGAGGAGATCCGGATTCGCGGAAACTACGCTCAAGAAGGCTGCGCCGTTCCGGGCCAGGTCCTCGAGTTCATCCGCCTGCCATTTTGGCGGTTCAAGGAAGCTTTCGGATGGCGCGAGTTCGTAACGGGTACGCGTGACGATTTCATCGCTATAATTTACCTTGACCAGCTTTGCCCCGGCTTCATAAGCTTGACGCACGATAAGGCGCACTAATTCTGCAGCAACGATATCTGCATTGATCACCAGGGTCTGTCCAGGTTGAATATTAATCCCGATCTTAACCGCAAGCAGGGCATAATTCTCCAGCTTTTGCTTGAAATCCAGCATTGGTTCAGCTCCTTCCATCTTTATCTGTATTTATTAAAACGCCCAGTTTCCTTTGAGGAAGACGGGTTCTTGCGAGCCTTCTGCGGAAATGCCGTAGATATCCATCTCAGGCGATCCGATCATAAAGTCAACGTGGGTAACACTAGTATTAAGACCGTGTGCAGTCAGCTCGTCCTGTGTCATTTCTTTGCCGCCTTCTAGACAGAAAGCGTAAGCTGTGCCGATGGCCAGATGGTTGGAGGCATTCTCATCAAACAAGGTATTGAAATACAGGATGTTTGATTCGGAGATCGGGGATTTATGCGGTACGAGCGCAACTTCACCCAGGTATTTCGCACCTTCATCCAGGCCGATCAGATATTCCAGTGAATCCTGGCCTTGTTCGGCGCTTACACTGATGATGCGGCCGTTCTCAAAGGTAATAGAGAAGCCGTCAATAATATTCCCGCCATAGCTGAGCGGTTTGGTAGCTCTAACAGTTCCGTTAACACCAGTCTTCAGCGGTGCAGTGAATACTTCTTCGGTCGGCATATTGGCGACGAAGGAGTGGCCCTTGGCGTTGATGCTGTCACCCTGTGCCCACAGATGGCCTTCCGGGAGCTCAATAGTGAGGTCGGTTCCGGGTGCTATGTAATGCAAGCTTTTATATTTCTTGGCGTTAAGGACATTGGCTTTCTGCTCCAGGGTGTCCAAATGCTCCTGCCAGGCGGCTACCGGGTCTTCACGGTCTAAGCGCACGGTATGGAAAATGGCTTCCCACAGCTTATCTACGCGTTCTTCAGCCGGCACATCCGGGAACACTTTGTCAGCCCAGGCCTGTGACGGGATAGCCACAATGCTCCAGCTGACTTTGTCGGACATCTGCAGCTCACGGTATCTCTGAAGTGCTGCACCGCGTGTCTTTTGGAAATTGGCGATACGCTCAGGATCAATACCTGTAAGCGCATCGGGATTTTCTGCGATAACATTCAGGATGGCAGCGCCATTCTCGGCAAATTCGGTCATTTCCCCGGCATACCAGGTAGGTGCTTTCGTGAATACTTCCGGAGCGGCATGCTCGAATTGCTGGCGGGTGACGAATTCATCACTCCAGTTTACTTTGACCAGACTTGCTCCCTTGGCATAGGCCTTGGCAGTAATCAGACGGACAAACTCGGCTCCGGAAATCGGTGCATTCACCACCAGAGTCTGTCCCGGCTGGACATTCACTCCAATCTCAACAGCCAAATCCGCATACTTACTAAGCTTTGCTGCAAAATCGATCATTGGTTTTCCTCCATTTGGTATATTTTTAGTTCTATATATGCATTGTATTAAATTATTAACCGCCGGATGAAAAAAGTCAATTACGCAGTAAAGAGAGGAAATTGCCCATATATCAATGCTATACTGGGGATGTGGGATTGAACTGATGAAAGGTAGGAAATTGCATGAACGTAGAAATTGTCAAAGCAGAGCTGAAACGCGAGGAAGACAAAAGCTTTGTCGGGAGAACCGTATTCACCGTTGAGCAGCATAAGTTCCCGTATGAGATCACTTTTTTCAGCAAACGCGGCAGTGAATGGGATTACAGCCTAAGCTTCGCCGGCGAGCCGGGAAGTGAAGAGCAGTTCCTGGAAGTGGATACTCTGCTGGAGAACGACGATGATTTCTTTAATCAGCTGCTGGATGCCGCTTTGGACACCCAGGAGGACGTAGAAGAATAATTAGCAAAAAATGCGACCGCTTAGTGGAGGACAATAGTGCCTGCCTGCTAAGGGTCGCATTTTTATTCATTTATCCGATTGTGATGTTGCCTTCGGGATACCGGTACAGCTCTTTATTTTTTTGGGGTTTAATCGCATAGGCTAGAGTAAGCGGGCCTGTCCGTCCGACGAACATCAGAATGATGACCAGTATTTTGCCGGCCGTCGTCAGCTCCGGAGTCAGTCCCATCGTAATGCCTGAGGTGCCGAATGCGGACACAGCCTCAAACAGTACGGTAAGGAAGTTCGCACTCTCTGTAACCGACAGCAGCATGGTAGCAGTTACGACGAGAATCAGTGATAACAGAGTCATTGTAATCGCTCGATAGACATTGTCTTTGGATATCCGGTGGCGGAACATGACGATATCCTCCTTACCCCGGATTCTGGCATATACAGTAACGACCAGCAGGGCAAAGGTGGTAATTTTGATTCCGCCGCCGGTAGATCCCGGCGCAGCCCCGATGAACATCAGCAGAATCATCAGAAACTGGGTAGATTCGCGCAGCAGCGGGATCTCAATCGTAGTGACGCCACCGGAACGCGGGGTAATCGCCTGCAGGAAGGAGGCCATAATTTTGCCTCCGGCATGCAGCGGCTTTAATGTAGAATTCAGCTCCAGCCAGAAAAAGACCGCCGCACCGATCACGATCAGAGCTGCTGAGAAGGTCAAGACCACTTTGGAATGCAGGGTCAGCCGTTTGCGCTTCGGAAAGTCTACAACGTCTGACAATACGATAAAGCCAATGCCACCGAGGAAGATCAGCAGCATGGACGTAATATTCACAATCGGATCCTCCACATAACGGGTAAGCCCGCTGAATGGCCCGTGGACGTCTCCGAAGAGATCGAATCCGGCGTTGTTGAAGATAGAAACGCTATGGAACAATCCGTAGTACAAGGCTTTGCCAACCGGCATATCTATCAAAAATCTTGCAGCAAGCAATAGGGTTCCGCTGAGCTGAATGACGAGCGAGTAGATTAACACCCGGCGGATCAGCTTCACGATTCCCTGTATCGAATTCTGGTTCATCGATTCCTGGAGCAGCAGCCGTTCTTTCAATGAAATCCGTTTGCTGAGCACCAGCGTAATCAAAGTCGCCATTGTTACGAAACCCAGACCCCCGAACTGGAACAGTACCAGTAACACAACCTGGCCGAATACGGTTAATTCGGTACCGGTATCAATAACGGCAAGTCCGGTAACACAGGTGGCTGAAGTTGCCATGAATAATGCATCGATGAATGAAATACGGCCACCCGTCGAAGCAGCAGGTAAATATAATAGCAGTGTTCCAGCCGCGATCAGCATAATAAATCCAAGCGATAATATTTTGGGTGGTGTCAGTCTCAAATGCGCGAGTGATAAATTAGCCAAAATAATTCTCCTGACGTCATAATATAATTTGCCAAGATTATATCATAAGAGTTACCTCTTCACTAAAGAGCGCAGGAAATTGGCAGATTTTATCGAATTAATTAGGTGGTAAACCCATTCTTCAATTCTTAGAGGAGGCTATACTCGCTGTGACAAGTCCGATTCTGAATCAGATTGGCGCCGTCTTCATCCCGGTCAGCGACATTGAAAGGTCAAAGAACTGGTATTGCAGCTTATTGGGACTTCCGCTGGATGGCGAGGTATTGTTCGGGCATTTATATGTGGTGCCGATGCAGGGCCCGGGAATTGTTCTGGACAGTAAAATTTTCACTTCTGAATCCGTGCTTAAAGTACCTTCCTTTCATTTGAACACAGAGGATATTGATGCTGCTTATGATCATGTCAAAGCGAGCGGGGCAGAGATACTCACAGATATCGAGCATGATCACTGGTTCAATTTCAAAGACCCGGATGGGAATGTTCTGATGATTTGCCGTTGTTGAAGGTGACCTTTACAA
>NZ_LN831198.1:2742569-2749268 GCF_001368795.1 Paenibacillus ihuae | reverse complement strand
GGAGAATGCAGCCTTGATTAGAGAAGCATTGCCACAGGATGCCGCCGCGATTGAAGCTTTGTACCGTATTCTGCTTCCAGATCAACAGGATGTCCATGTATCTCCCTTAAGAATCAGTCAGATTGCGGGCAATCCGGACAGTTTTCTGTACGTGTATGATATGGCGGTTGAGATTGCTGGTACATTGCACCTTCATCTATGCATGGATGCGTTAAGTGGTGATTCTCCCATAGCCGTAATTGAACGCGTAGTTACAGCCCCGCTGCTGCGGGGAAAGGGCTATGGGACCGAACTGATGCGGTATGCGGAAGAAACAGCTGCATCCAGAGGTGCGCTCAAGATCATGCTCTCGAGCAACGCCAAAAGGGTGGAGGCTCACCGGTTCTACACCCAGCTCGGTTATGACGGAAATGGGAGCCGGCTGTTTAAGAAATACATGAATGAGTAGTTTAAGAGGATTGGGGGACTGGCGATGATCGTAACACTGCGGAAGCTCGTTCCAGAGGATGCTGCCGGACTGTTAAGTCTGCAGCATGCTCTGGATGAGGAGTCTTCATTTATGCTGCTGGAGCCGGATGAACGTCAGACCGGACTGCAGCAGGTCAAAGAAATGATTGAGAACTTTACTGCATCGGAAACTTCGATATTGATCGGAGCAGAGGTGAATGGGGGGCTGGCCGGATACTTATCGGTCAGGGGCGGCAGCGTAAGGCGGAATAAACACAGTGCCTATATTGTTATTGGTATCCTGAAGGAGTATCAAGGCATGGGGATCGGCAGCGGATTATTTCTGGAGATGGAAGCTTGGGCCCGCACTGCGGCTATTGTACGCCTTGAGCTTACTGTCATGACCCATAATGAGCGGGGCATCGCGCTGTATAAGAAATACGGATTTGAGATTGAAGGCATCAAAAAGAAATCATTGTTCATCGGCGGAGAATGGGTGGACGAGTATTATATGAGCAAGATTATTGCTTAACTGGAATTTCTGCCGGTATTTCTGTTAGAATTGACGGGAGAAATTCCATTTAACCGTTAATCGGATTCGTTAGAATATGGGTAAAACCAAAGGCGCTCCTTTACAGGAGCGCCTTTGGTTTATATAAGAGTTTATATGATTCACTCTATTAATTATCCTTCTAATTTACAATGAGCCTGATTATTCTTGATGCTGTGACAAATCTGCCGTATTTTTTTGACCGATATGCACCTCAACCTTGCGGATACGGTTCTTATTCATTTCACGCACCGTAAGGGTAACATGCTCATGTTCAATGCTTTTGCCGATCGCAGGCTCGTCCAGGTGGCTGTACAGCCAGCCCCCGATAGTCGTTACCTCGTCATCATGTAAATCAATGCCGGTCTTCTGCTTAATCTCCAGCAGTGAAACATTGCCGTCGAACAGGTAATGTGATTCGCTCAGCTTCTCCACATTTTTTCTCTCGTCTCCGTCGAACTCGTCACGGATCTCGCCGACAATCTCTTCCAGAATATCTTCAATGGTAATCAGACCTGACGTGCCGCCGTATTCATCCAGCAGCAGGGCAATGTGCACACGCTCCAGCTGCATGCGGGTCAGCAGGGTCTTGACCGGTGTAACCTCGGATACGGTCAGCAGCGGTAATATTAGTTTTTTGAAATCGAAATCAGGATCATTGTCATATTGTAAATACAGCTGCTTGGTGTTGATCATGCCGATAATATTGTCTTTACTGCCATCCGCAACCGGGAAACGGGTGTATTGTTCCTTGCGGATGATGTCAAAATTCTCCTTCAACGAGTGGTTGGAGAACAGGCAGATCATATCGGTCCGTGGCACCATAATTTCCTTCGCCAGCATTTCGTCAAAATTAAAGATCCGGTTCACGTAACCGTATTCTGCTTTGTTAATCTTTCCGTTCTCATAGCTCTCGGAGAGGATCAGACGAATTTCTTCCTCGGAATGCGCATCACCATGCTCACTTGCCGGTTTCATCCCGAACAGACGGACAAGCATATTGGCGGAGCCGTTCATTATCCAAATCAAAGGGTAAAGAATTTTGTAGAACCAAATAATCAGCGGTGAGGTAAATTGACCAATTTTTTCCGGAATGTTTATAGCTGCAGTCTTCGGAGCAAGCTCACCCACAACAACATGCAGGAAGGTGGCAATGATGAAGGCTAGTGCGAACGCAATAGGCTCACTGACGCTGTGGCTGATATTCGCCATATCGAACAGTGGCAGCAGCAGCTGCTCAAAGGCAGGTTCAGCAAGCGCCCCGATTCCGAGTGCAGTGATTGTAATCCCCAGCTGACAGGCGGACAGGTAACCATCCAGGTTAGCGGCCACCCGCTGCACAGCAAGTGCATTCTTCTTGCCGTCAAGGACCATCTGGCTCACCTGGCTGCCTCTAAGCCGTACCACTGCAAATTCCGTAGCTACAAAAAAAGCGGTTAAGATAATCAAAATAGCCACCAACGTCAAACTAAGTCCTATACCCATAAAATCTTTACCATCCCTCTCGTCTTTAAAATAGGTTATACTCAAATTATGAGTTCATATGAACTTATTGTACGAACTTTTAAGTGAAAAATCAAATGGTGGAGGGGAGCCATTTATGGAAGCTTTTACTTTGAGCCGCAAAGAAATGTCGGTTTTGCTGCTGTCCCTTACCGGAAATGGTGAACGGAAGCCGCTGCGTATCTTGCAGGAAGCATGGACGAAATTCCATCAGGAAGAGGTGCAAAAGGGATTATCTCTGTCTGCCTTTTTATCTACGGATATCCCGCCAATTCTGCAGAAAATAATAAAAGGCACCAGAGTCAGAGGCCTTTCACTTGCAGATATCGCCGCTCTGGGACATCTGATAGAGTATTCCACATTATCTGTTACCACTATGCAGAACTGGGTGAAACGCGATTTCAAAGAATATTTAGGATCACCGCGGGAAGGGAAGAAATATTCTGTGAATCAGGCCGCGCTTCTCTTTATAATAGACGATCTCAAAGCAGTGCTTGATTTCGAGAGCATCCGCCAGCTATTCCGCATCCTGTTCCTGAAGCCCGAACGTGATGATGATGATCTGGTTGAACCAGCGGAGCTGTACTACGGCTATGCCGAGCTGTTCGAGGACCTCAAGACAAGTCCGGCTCTGCAGGCGCAGGGGATCGCTGAGCGGAGTGCCTATAAGGAATATTCATGGAAAACGGACAGAACCATCAGTGGATTTTTGGAGAAAAGACTGGACAGGCTTACACATCTCACACGGTCGCAAAGGGATGCTGTACAGAACATGCTGATGATTGCGGCGATTTCCGTACAGACCTGTTATTATCAGTCACTGGCTAGGCAATACTTTAATGCTGCGTTATTCCTTGATTTTTGATCATTGCAAAATTAAAATGTGTAGGAGTAACAAATCGTTCCAGGTTGAATAGTCGGAGTTAGAAAGAGGTGCTTGAGGATGAATCAAATGACGCTGCTGCGTGATCCGAAGAGGCGCAAGCTGCTGCTGAGCGCTGGTATAAGCTGGATGTTCGACGCCATGGATGTCGGGATGATCTCGTTTGTCGTTGCGGCGCTGGCCAAAGAATGGGGGCTGGGTCCGGAGAAGATTGGACTATTAACCAGTATAAATTCTCTAGGGATGGCAGCCGGTGCTGCGGCTGCAGGCATTCTGGCCGACCGTTTCGGCCGAAAATCAGTGCTGCTATGGACGCTGCTGATCTTCTCCCTGGCGAGCGGATTATCGGCATTTGCGGCAGGCTTTGCCATACTGTGTGTACTGCGGTTTATTGCCGGGTTCGGCCTGGGCGGAGAATTACCTGTTGCCTCAACGCTCGTATCCGAGAGCATGCCCGCCGCGGAAAGAGGACGGGCTGTCGTCCTGCTGGAGAGCTTTTGGGCGCTGGGCTGGATTGCTTCGGCCTTAATCGCCTATTTCGTCATTCCGGATTACGGCTGGCGTGTAGCTTTTGCCATAGGGGCCGTTCCGGCGCTATATGCTCTATATTTACGCCGTGCCATCGAGGATTCACCGCGGTTTGCGGAAATGAAGAAAAAAGCACCGGTACCGCTGGGTAAGCGGATTGCGGCCGTCTGGTCTCCAGAGTACCGCCGTTCGACGATTATGCTGTGGATTCTTTGGTTCACCGTGGTCTTCTCTTACTATGGAATGTTCCTGTGGCTGCCTACGGTGATGGTGCTGAAAGGATTCAGCCTCGTCAAGAGCTTCGAATATGTGCTCATCATGACGCTCGCTCAGCTGCCCGGTTATTTCACAGCCGCGTATTTCATAGAGAAGTTCGGGCGTAAGTTTGTGCTTGTTATTTATTTACTGCTGACTGCTGGAAGTGCTGCCTGGTTCGGTAATGCGACGACCGAAGGCATGCTCATGGCTGCCGGGATCTGCCTATCCTTTTTCAATCTCGGCGCATGGGGCGGTATGTATGCCTACACTCCTGAGCTGTATCCGACAGCAATCCGCTCCACAGGTGCTGGGCTGGCTACCTCCTTTGGCCGGATCGGCGGGATTCTGGCTCCGCTGCTGGTCGGTGTGCTCGTAGGGAAATCAGTCGGCATCAGCTCGATATTTATGCTATTTTTCGTAACGATTGTCATTGGTGCGCTTGCGGTGCTGCTGCTAGGGAAAGAGACCAAAGGGATCGAGCTCGAATAAGCTCACAATCTTGTCTATCTGCTACTTGATGTCATTCCGGCAACAGTGCTAATATGAATAGTGAATTGTACAAGAAGCTCGGATAATTCGCGAACAGAACGGTTCCTTCACACATGTGAACAGGACCGTTTTTTCATAAGAACTGGAAGAAATCGCGTCTGCTGTTAGTGAATTGGAGTGATGAAGATGACAAGTGAAAGGAACCAGCCGCATTTCACGGAACTGGTCTGGGAAAGCACGGAGCAGAACGTTCCGATCCCTCCGCGTAGTGAAGGGAAATCCGGGATACCCGTCGCTCCCGCCGCTAAACCCAAAAAAAGTTTAGAGGATGCGGTGCAGATTCAGCTTTGGGATATGGAAGAGAAGCCTGAGCCGGTGACGACAACAGAAAGCCAATTTGTTGCGCGTGCCAGAGAATTGGCCGGAGAAAAGGGGCCGGCGGCGCTCTTTGTCCCCTTTAAGAGCTATTGGCCGACCTACGGGCATATGACCGGAGCGCAGAGCAGGTGGTATTTCTTCTGGCGGGATGAGGTGAGGCAGGGCAGGTATCCGAAGACGGATCTTTCCTATATCTTCCTGCATGTGTATGAGCTGATCAACGGGGTGGGCTGGACAGATCCGCAGGACGGTTACTGTCAGCTGGGTTTGATATGGGAAGCGTACAGGGATCAGTACAAACGGCTGGATCAATATCTCGGCGGCTGGATGGCCGACTTTGCATTCGTCCGTAAGCTGGAGGTACCGCTGTCGGGCATCGTCGCCCGTTCACGCGGACTTGCCGGTGATCTGGCAGAGATTGAATTAATGCGCTGCCTGACAGCTGCCCCGGAGCAGCTGACCTTCGAAGTGTTAACGGTGATGTCTGACTATGATATCAGCAAATCCAAGTTCTATTTAGGTGAGGGTAAAGAAGCCGCAGAACGATACATCCCTCTGGTTGTGGCATTAATCGATAGCTATGTCGCCCGCAAGCACGGATCGAATCTGGTAGAGATGTTTCCGCCGGGGCCTGTGGTGATGAGAGAGCGGTATTTGTTCCGCAGTGCAGTATATGACATCTCACTCTATGGCTATTCAGTGCTTGTACCTGTTGTACGGATCAGCAAATCACCGCCGCTGCGCAGCCTGATCACCCGCCTGTTCCGTCTGACCGAGAATAAGCTGCGCGAGCTGATGGGCTATCGCGGACGGCTGAAGGATATCAAGGTCGATGCGGACATGGACGAGCTGATCGGCAAGTATCTGCAGCGGGAGTTCCGCAAAGCCGAGCAGGAAGCGAAGGGGCCGGCAGTTGTCATTGATCAGCGGAAGCTGGAGCAACTGCAGAACGATTCCGAGGTGGTCCGAACGCTGCTTACGGTGGAGGATAATGCTGAGCCGGAAATTACTGAACAGCACGCGATCATACCCGCGGAACAAGCTACTGTCGTAGAGCCGGATGAACCGGAGGCAGTGGCGGATGACATGGATACCGTGATCGCAAACACAGAAACCGGGGACCATCCGGAATGGGAGCAGTTTAATGCAGAGCTGACTCCACTGCAGCGTGAAGCGGTGCTAGCGCTGGCTGAGGAGGATGGGCTCCTCACGGTGAACAAATTAGCAGCTGCCGCAGGAACGATGCCGGAGCTGCTGTTTGATGAGATTAATGAGCGTGCAATGAATCTCCTTGGCGATTTACTGATCGACGGAGAGCAAGTGGCAGACGAATGGATACCTATGCTGCACTATTTAATGAGGTGAATTCCGGAATGAATGAATTGAAAATACCAAAACGCATGACAACGGCGCTGGTAAACTCGCTGACCGCAGGGGTGGTGCCGCGAATCGGGCTGGAGCATATTGCCGTCGGCCGCCGGCCGGAAGTGGAAGCCATACTCCGAGATATGGATAATATTGCCGAAGGAGGCGCCGCCTTTAAGCTGATCACCGGTAAATTCGGCAGCGGCAAAAGCTTTCTGCTGCAGATTATCCGCAACTATGCGATGGACCGGGACTTCGTGGTCGCTGATGCCGATCTTTCGCCGGAACGCCGGCTGGT
>NZ_LN831198.1:2718433-2742543 GCF_001368795.1 Paenibacillus ihuae | reverse complement strand
CCATTTATCGACACGCACACGTCCCGATGGCGGTGCTCTGGAGATTATGCTGCAGAAATGGATTGTTACCCTCCAGCAGGCGGTGATGAAGGAGAACGGTTATATGCCGGACTCCCCGCAGCTTGGGGAAGAGGTAGAACAGCGGATCTATACCGTGGCTTCCGAGATGCGCGGGCTGGTGCACGGATTTGATTTTGCAAAGGTGCTGGCCGCGTATTGGAACGGGCATAAGCATGGAGAGGATGAGCTGAAGCAGGATGCGCTGCGCTGGCTGCGCGGCGAGTTCGCCACCCGCACGGAGGCGCGGAAGGCGCTGGGTGTGGGTGTTATTATCGACGATGACAACTGGTACGATTATATGAAGCTATGGGCAGAATTCACCGGTGCGATCGGTTATAAAGGGCTGCTGTTGTTTATTGATGAAGGTGTGAACCTCTATAAGATTACGAACAGCATCTCCCGCCAGAGCAACTATGAGAAGCTGCTGACCATGTTCAATGACACCATGCAGGGCAAGGCCGAGCGGCTAGGGATCTTCATCGGGGGCACCCCGCAATTCGTTGAGGACGGTCGCCGCGGCCTGTTCAGCTACGAAGCGCTTCGTTCCCGGCTAGTTGCCGGGCGGTACGGCGCAGCCGGACTGAACAACTTCACCGGCCCGATCATTGCGCTGGAGATGCTCTCGCATGAAGAGATACTGGTGCTGCTGCAGAAGCTGCGGGATATTCATGCCCTGCATTACGGTTATGAGGCCAGGCTGACACAGGAACAGCTGGTCCATTTCATGGAGGAGGCTGTCAGCAGACTCGGCGCTGACGAGCTGCTGACCCCGCGTGAAGTCGTACGTGACTTCATGGACCTGCTACATACGCTCAGCCAGCACCCGGAGATTTCCTTCGAGAAGCTGGTAGGCGAACGCACATCTAAACCTGCCGCTGCAGAAGAGAATGAGCTGGACGGGCTGCTCGCGGAGTTTGACCTATGAGTGACAATCCGTTCTATAGGCTGGCACCTTTCATTAAAGAATTCATCTATAAGAACCGATGGGAGACGCTGCGGGAGGCACAGGTGGATGCCTGCCGCGTGCTGTTCGATACGCCGCATCATCTCCTGATTGCCTCCGGCACGGCTTCCGGCAAGACGGAGGCGGCTTTTTTTCCGGCGCTGACCGAGCTGTACGAGCGCCCGTCCGGCTCCGTGGGAATCCTCTATATTGCGCCGCTCAAAGCGCTGATTAATGATCAGTTCACACGGTTAAATGATTTGCTGCGCGAAGGCAACATCCCGGTCTGGCACTGGCATGGCGACGTGCCGCAGGCGGATAAGACGAAGCTGATGCAGAAGCCTTCCGGCGTACTCCAGATTACCCCGGAGTCGCTGGAAGGTCTGCTGATGAACAGGCCGAATGCCATTCCGGCCTTGTTCCATGATCTGCGCTTCATCATTGTCGATGAAGTGCATGCGTTTATGGGCGCGGACCGCGGCATCCAGGTGCTCAGCCAGCTGGCGCGGATTTCGCGGATGGCCGGCTGCCATCCGCGCCGGATCGGGCTCTCCGCCACGCTCAGCGAATACGCCTCCGTGACGGAATGGCTGGCCGCCGGAACGCGGGAGAGCGTGGAGGTGTCGGCGCCGCAAGGGGGACGCAAGCTCCGCCTCAGCGTCGAGCATTTCTCGTTCCCGGATGCGCGGGACGAGGTGCAGGCCGAGCATCTGGAACGGGCGCGCCAGGCTTACTATGGGTTCATCTATGACCATACGCATCTGAAGAAGGCGCTGGTCTTCACCAACAGCCGCACGGATGCGGAGGAGACCATCCTGGAGATGCGGCGGATGGCCGCGAAGCGCGGCGAGCGGGATGTGTTCCATGTGCATCACGGGAGCATCTCCGCGATGTTGCGCGAAGAGACGGAAGCCGCGCTCCGGCAGGGTCCGGGCCCGGCAGTGGCCGCAGCGACGCTTACGCTGGAGCTGGGTATTGACCTTGGCGAGCTGGAGCGCGTGCTCCAGCTCGGGGCGCCCTATAGCTGCGCAAGCTTCGTCCAGCGTCTGGGACGCTCCGGGCGGCGCGGCGATGCCGCCTCGGAGATGATCTTCGTCACGCCGGAGGAAGAGGACGAGGAAGCACAGCTTCCGGCGCGGATGCCGTGGACGCTCCTGCGGGCGATCGCGGTCATCGAGCTCTACGTGCGCGAGAAATGGGTCGAGCCGCTGAACGTGCGGCAGCTTCCGGTAGGCCTGCTGTATCATCAGACGATGAGCATTCTGAAGAGCATGGGCGAAGCCGAACCGGAGGATCTGAAGGAGGCAGTACTGAGCCTGCCCTCCTTCCGGGGAATTGACCCTGCTGACTACGATGCCTTTATGGAATATATGATCGGCATGGGTCATATCGAAATGATGGAAGAAGGCACGGTGCTGATTGGGCTGGCCGGGGAGAAGATCGTGAACAACTTCCGTTTCTATGCGGTGTTCAAGGACGATGAAGAGCATGTAGTATACAACGGTACCGAGGAAATCGGCTCAATTACGACGGTGCCGCCGCCCGGCTATTGCTTCACCCTCGCCGGCAAGCTGTGGAAGATTGAGGAGGTTGACACCCGCCACAAAGCCGTCTATGTCAAAAGCTCGCGGGGCAAGGTCGACACCTTATGGCTGGGCGCAGGCGGCGATGTGCATACCCGCATCATGGCCAAGATCCGTGAGGTGCTAGGGTCAACGGCACTCTATCCATATCTTGCGCCAAGCGCTGCAGCAAGGCTTGAACGGGCGCGCCGACTGGCCAAGGAGAGCGGCCTGCTGACGCGCGAAGTGCTGCCCGCAGGCGGCGATTCCATGTTCATTCTGCCCTGGGCCGGAAGCCGGCAGTTCCGCACGCTGGAGCGCCTGCTGAAGAACAACCTCAAGGGCCGGCTCGGACTGCGTTCCATCGTGCCGATGGAGCCGTATTATATGGTTGTGGCCGGACGTACGGATGCCGAAACGCTGGAGGAGGAGATCATTGCCGAGAGTACTGCGGCAACCGATCCGCTGTCTCTGCTCGGGCCGGATGAGGCGCCTTATCTCGGGAAGTATGATGAATTCATTCCCCATGATCTGCTGCGCAAAGCCTTTTCACTGGACGGGCTGGATGTTCCCGGACTGCTGAGTGTCTTGAAGGAGTGGCAGCGCGGACAATAACAATATCATTAACTAATTCTCTAGCGCAGTTAAACTTATGAACTGTAGGATTTGGTTCCGATTGTTAGAGGTGGATTTATTTGATGATTGCATATCGTGCAATAGATTTCTCAATAATCGGAGACAAATCCCATTCTACTGTATTTCGTGCATTAGATTTCGTACGTATGGGATAAAAGCACCTGAATAACAAGTTTCTGATGTACAAATTACAATAAAATAAGTAATCTGGCTGACAAATCGGCAATCTGCTGCAGAGAGTGCAATAGAACGCCTTACCTTAATTTAGCGTCCGCCTATGTTTACACATTCCAACCGTTAATAGCGGTTCAAATCAAGTAATCTGTGAACAACAGCGGCTGGAAGTCCAAACATTCTCTTAAGTCACGACCAATCCCATAACAAGTTCAATGTATCTAGTTCAAACTTAACAATTTCACACATGGAAATTACATGGAAACAGCGGTAGCTATAAAGGGAGTGCTCCCTTTGGGCTGCCGCTTTTTGCTTTTCTCATCTTGGTAAATAAGGATAAACCGGCTGCCCAGCAGGCTACCAAAGGTCAAACGGAAATATAGAAAAGACAAACCTTTATTCTGTAGTTCGCACCTTGTTGGAAGCGCTTAATCAGATGATAATAAGCCTATCACGAGTTAGGGGGCATTAAACAAATGGTCAAAACAAAAATGCAAAAGTCATTTGCCATCGGATTAACCGCAGTGATGGCACTCAGCCTGGCAGCTTGCGGCAACTCGGACAACAAAAGCAATGAAGGCGCAGCCACTAACGCACCGAAGAGCACCGACAGCGGCAACACGGCTACTGCAACTACGGACAGCGGTAAAAAAGTTACCCTCACCTTCCAGAACATCTATCCTGACCCGGCCACACCAGCTTACAAAATGATCCATGAGCTGACTGACCAGTACATGAAAGAACATCCAAATGTCAAAATCGAGCTGGATACCCTAAATACAGACCAGCAAAAAGTGAAACTGAAAACACAGGCAGCTTCCAAAGAAGTACCTGACATAACGATTGTTAACCCGGCCGCACAAATGAAGCCTTTTGTAGACGCCGGATTATTCGCACCGCTGAACGATATGCTGGACCAGAACGGCCTGAAGGATACCTACCAGGAAGGCCTGCTGGACTACTACAGCTTTGACAACAATGTGTACGCGCTCCCTGACGGCAACAATATCGAAGTGGTGTACTACAACAAGGAACTGTTCGAGCAAGCCGGAATTAAGAACACACCAACTACCTTCGAAGAACTGCTGCAGGATGTCAAAATCCTGAAGGATAAAGGCATTACCCCAATGGCCATCGGTGAAAAGGATTCATGGACAGGTTCGTTCCTCTTCATGAACATCCTGCTCCGCACCAACGGCGGCCCCGGCTTCCTGCAAGATGTGCTTGACGGCAAGAAAACCTTCGAAGATCCGGCCTTCATTGAAGCTGTAGACGCGTTCCAGCAGCTGGTTCAGGCAGGTGCATTCCCTGACGGGGCAACTTCTATTGATGCTAATGCCGGCGGTAACATTTTCAAAACCGGTAAAGCCGCAATGTGGTCCATCGGATCTTGGGAAACAGGCGCCATCGACGCTTCTTCTGTAGCCGGTAAAGTTGGAGCCTTCCAATTCCCTACAGTTAACGGCAAGGGTGACCCTAACGAATTCATGCTGGCACCAGGCAGTGTATTTGCCGTATCGGCTAACAGCGAACACCTGCAGGAAACCAAAGATTTCCTCAACTTCTTCGCTTCCGAATATCCTAAGAAACAATTTGAATTGAAAAATGCTGTAGGTATCGGTCAAAAGGTAGACGGCGATTTGAAAGCTGCCGGTTACTCTGATCTGGCTGTTAACATTGCTGGCCTGTTCAACCAAGTGAAGGGCGGCGACCTGGCATTTGATAACACCATGAACCCGGCCACAGCCCAAGTGCACCTAAGCAGCATCCAAAACCTGTTCGTGCAAAAAGTGGATTCCGCTGCAGTTGCCAAAGAACACCAAACCGCTTTTGAAGCAAATAAAGAATAGTTTCTAATAAATACAGCCACCATTACCGGTGCGAAGTGAGCTCAAAAAGGCTGCTTCGCACCGGGTTCTAATGGATATAGACAAAGAATCTGCTTGTTTAGGAGGCGGGAAAGATGAAAGTACTTAAGGTGTCAGCGCGTACAATAGCCGTCTTCGTATTGCCATGTCTGCTCTTGTATGTGTGCCTTGTGTTTGTTCCCATCATAGTGTCTGTATACACAGGCCTGCTCAAATGGGATGGTTTAACGGCTTCGACCTTTATCGGCCTCGGCAATTTCAAGGATATGTTCTTTAATGATCCGGTGTTCTGGCCGTCTGTGAGAAGAACCCTTCTATATGCCGTTGCTTCTATGATAGAAATTCCGCTGTGCCTGTTCATGGCAATATTGCTTAACCGTTATTTGAGAAGAGGCAACACACTGGTGTCCATTTACTTTACACCGGTCATTCTGTCCGTCGTTATCATTGGACAATTGTGGAAAACCGTGTACAACCCAACATCCATGGGCGGTATGCTTAACGGCGTACTGGTCTCCCTGGGACTGGACAGCTGGACACATAACTGGCTGACTGAGCCCAAAATTGCGATGTTCGCGCTCTATTTTGTATCCTTGTGGCAGTACTTCGGCTATCATTTACTGATTCAGTATACCGGGGTGCAGAATATTCCGGATGAGCTTTATGAGGCGGCAAAAATAGACGGGGCAGACGGCTTCAAAGCGGACCGTTATATTACCCTTCCGCTGATTGTCCCGATCTTTAAATATCAATTGTACTTGCATTTATCGGTTCCCTGCAGGCATTTGATCTGGTTATGGTTATGACCGGCGGAGGTCCGGCACATGCAACCGATGTAATCTCCACACACATGTACACCAGCTCATTCGGCTCCTTCAAGTACGGTTATGGCAGTGCGATTGCGACCTTCCTGGTTGTGGTCTGCCTGGTCTTTACCGGATTCATCAATACGATCTTTAACCGGATTGAACGAAAGTTTAATTAGAAAAGGAGTGCGCGGTCATGCGAAAAATTAAAAAAGGAATCGTGTATCTTCTTTTCGCCATTCCTGTAGTCACGCAGTTATACCCTCTCTTATGGTTAGTTCTGTACTCCCTGAAGACCAACGAAGAAATTATGGATGGCAGCTTCTTTTCCTTGCCGAAATCGTTCCAATGGCATAACTACAGTGAGGCTTACACGTCAGGCAGTTATCTGAAATATTTGAGTAACAGTGTATTTGTTACCGCAACAACGATGGTTTGCGTCATTGTGCTGGCCTCAATGGTAGCTTATGCAATCTCACGGTTCCGCTGGAAGTATGGAAACCTCGTGATGACGATTTTCCTGATGGGGATGATGATCCCGATGCAGGCTACGCTTCTGCCGCTGATGATTATTTTCAAACATATTCATGTGCTGAACACGCATTGGTCGCTGATTCTGCCGTACATTGCGTTCTCCACTCCGATCGCCGTCTTTATTCTCTCAGGCTTCATGCGGGACATTCCGCACGAGATTGAGGAATCCGCCTTTATCGACGGGGCCAGTGTCTACCGGATCTTCCGCAGCATCATTTTGCCGGTATCGATACCTCCGGTAATGACGGTATGCATCCTGACCTTCATCAATATCTGGAACGAATATATTCTCGCTGCAACCTTTATTTCGTCCGAGAAGCTTAAAACATTGCCGTTCGGGGTCTATACCTTCGTTAGCCAGTATTCGGTCAACTATGGGAATATCGGCGCATTTCTCGTCATGGGCGCATTGCCGGTAATCCTGATCTACTTCTTCCTGTCTAACCGGATTACGAAGGGTATGGTAGCAGGGGCTGTTAAGGGCTAATATGCGTTGCTTTTAAAAAAGCATTGGATTTATAATAGAGAACGGCAGGACAGGGTGCTAAGAAGGAGGAGAGTCCTATGCGAAACGGCTTTCATTCCATCCATCATCGGTTGTTTCTGCTGTTTCTTTTTTGCATGTCCAGTATTCTGCTCATAGTCAGCCTGCTGTACTATAACCGGACTACGGTTCAATTGCATGAAAAGATCAGCGATTTGTCGCAGAAGAATGTGGCTCAAACGGCGGGGCTGTTCACTTTGCTCTATAAAGGGTATGACGCCTTATCGAAATCATTAAGCAATAACTTTGAGATGATTCGCCTGCTCAATGAAACAACGGATGAACCGGCAGTGGCATTTATCAACGAACAGACGATCACCAATATCATTGGCTCTATCTTTTATTCACGCGATGATCTGGTTGGGATTCATGTCATTACCGATAAGGGGAAAATCTATAATTACGGCAACTATATGAATGTGGTGGACCCGGATTACAAGACTGAGGACTGGTACAAACAGCTGCGAGCTTCTTCAGGAAAAATGGTCTGGCTGGGGGTATACGAGCATTCGCTGATCGACCAGGTCGAGGACAGTCCTGTATTCGCTTTCGGGCGGCAAATTTTTGACCTCAATGAGCATAAGCCGATTGGTATTGTCCTCTATGAGACTAATCCCCAGCCCGTTTTGGACGCTCTAGACAACCTGAAGCTTGGTGCGCACAGCCAGGTCTATCTGATGTCACAGGATGGCCGTTTTGTCTCATCCGCTACGGATCCGTCGCCGGTGGTTGAGAATCTGCCTTCCCTGCAGACCTCAGAGGACGTAATGGTTCAGCAGGAAGCGGACCGGCTAATCGTCGCCTCCAAGCTCTCCTTCTCGGGCTGGTGGGTTATGAGTATTACACCGGACAAAGATTTGAATGTGGAACTGATTGAGATGAAGCGTTATCTGCTGATCGTTATATCGATTCTGATTATTGTATCCACGCTGATCGCTTTCATTGTATCGCGGAGCATCTCCTCCCCGCTGAAGAAGATGATACGCGAAATGCGGCAGGTAGAAGTCGGTAATTTCCGGGGCATGGTGAATGTCTCCTCTTATCAGGAGATCAACATCCTCGTCGCTTCGTTTAACCGGATGGTGCGGCGGATCGAAGAGCTGATTGAACGGGTGAAGCTGTCGTCGGTCAGCGAGAAGAACGCGGAGCTGCATGCGCTCCTGTCTCAGGTCAATCCGCATTTCCTGTACAATACCCTCGACATGATCTACTGGATGCTCGATGAGGAAGGGAATGAGCAGCTTGGTGAGCTGGTGTTGTCACTGTCTTCCATGTTCCGCTACAGCAGTCAATGGGAGGACGGGGCGGAGGTCACGCTTGAGGAAGAGCTGGAGCAGATCGGCCACTACCTGAAGATTATTTCGATCCGGCTGGAAGGCAGGCTGCAGATTGTTACAGACATCGATGAACAGTGGCTGCCTATCCGGGTTCCTAAGATGACAGTGCAGCCAGTCATAGAAAATGCGGTCAAACATGGTTTGGAATCCCTTGGCCGCCAGGGGATCCTTAAGGTGTATACCCGCGAGGAAGGGAATATTCTGAAACTAATCGTGGAAGACAACGGGAACGGAATGGATGAAGTACAGCTTCAGCGGCTGCTTCATTCTCTCGAGGGCAGTAGTCCGAAGGAAGCCGGCAAAAGCGGCATCGGACTGCAGAATCTGCACCGCCGCCTGCAGCATATGTTCGGTGAGACGTATGGCCTGCAGATCCAGAGCTTTCCCGGAGTAGGAACGCAGGTTGCGATCCTGCTGCCGATTAATGTGGAAGGAGACACGCTTACGTGAACATTCTCATCGCCGATGATGAACGGGTAATCCGTGAAGGCATCAAGCGCACAATCGAGAATATATACCCTGAATATCAGGTTTATGTTGCAGCCAGAGCCGAGGATGCGGTTAAGGTGATGGAAGAGCAGCATATCCACATTGTTCTGACGGATATCCTGATGCCGGGGATGAACGGCCTAGAATTTATGAAGATTTCAAAGCGCAGATATCCGTATGTGAAATGGGTTGTGATCTCGGCACACAGCGAGTTTTCTTATGCGCAGGAGGCGGTTCGCCTCGGGGCGAAGGATTATCTGCTTAAGCCTATCGGCAAGAACAAGCTGCAGGAGATTATCAACAATCTTACTGAGGAGATCCAGAAGGACAGTGACATTTCCAGGCAGGGGGAGCGGCTGAGGGCAAGCCTGCGGTTTTTGCGTGAGGGTGTGTTCCAGCGGCTGGCATCAGGGCTTGATATCGGCAATCTCGATATTGGACCATTTATCGAAGACTTCAGTAATTATTATCTGGTGATGGTACAGATGGATCCCGGGGAAAGAAGTGTCAGGCTGGAGCACTTTATCGTGGAAAATGTGCTGTCCGAGCTGGTCGAGCGGCATGGACGGGGATTTGTCGTCAGCTATGACCGGCAGAGTCTGCTGGGTTTGGTTACTTTACGGGAGAACTCGGTGATCGAGGAGTTTCAGCAGGAGGTCCGTGAGCATCTTACCCATTATTTAAAAGTCCCTTTTCAGATCCTGCATTCCGGCCTAAGCTACGATTTCAGCACGGTTCCCCAGGTGGTTAAACGAATGAGGGAGGCTTCGGCCTCTCAGGCTTTTGAGCTGGAGCCGCTTAAGGGAAGCGGCGAAAAGGCGATCGATGTCGCCCTGCATTATATCAAGCAGCACTACGCCGAGGATCTGTCGCTTGAGAAAATGGCCTCGGTGGTATTCCTCAATCCGGCGTATTTCAGCCAGCTGTTCAAGCACAAAACCGGCCAGGGATATAAGGAGTATGTCACCTCCCTGCGGCTGGAGCAGGCGAAGCTGCTGCTGCTGAATCCGAAGCTGAAGCTGGCAGAGATTGCTGAGCGTGTGGGGTATCAGGATATGAAGCATTTCACGCAGATGTTCCGCAAGAAGTTCCAGCTCACTCCGACGGAATACCGCCAGCAGGAGAACATCAACATTCTATTATCCAAGGGGATCCCGCCGCAGTAAACAAAAGGAAGCTGATACCGGTTATCGAAACCGGTGTCAGCTTCCTTTTGTTAAGAGAAAAAATCTGTCTTATCCTTATTAGCCGGACGCTTAGATGTTGTTTGTGCTGAAGTTGAAGGTGTTGATTGCATCGTTGCCCGCTCCGGCAGCAAATAAAATAATAATAATAAACAGCACAATTAGCAGCGCATAGATAATCGTTCCGATAATGCCACAGACCAGCCCGGCGATGGCCAGCCCTCTGCCTCCTTCATAACGGTTGCGGATCTCTTTCAGGGAGATAGCTGACATAATAATGGCAATGATCCCGAATAAGAGGCCAATATAAGGGGTTATGATGGATAGTATCCCCAGTACCAGGGCAGCAATGGATTTACCATTGGTGTGCGCCGGCGGGGAAGGAGGAGGCGGGTAATAATCTTGTTGTCCAAAGGGTTGATAGCTCATGAGTAAACTCCTTTAAGTGTATTGTTGTCGCTGAACATCTTACAAGCTCATACGAACATTATATTATAGAAGTTCCACATATAGGAGAAGCGCTTTAACTTATTTCGGCTGATCGATGTAATTCATCAATGCAAATTAGTTTACTACAAAACCAGCGGCTGACTTCATTTATATTTACGGATATGTTCAAGCTTAACTACTGAAACTATTCCGAATAGACTTAGCAGCAGACCCGCGGAGAACATGACCGAAGCTACACCAAACTCATCTGCACCAGCCGAAAATAGCGCCAGCCCCATAGGCGGGGCCACACTCATCAGTGAACCGAGCACCCCGAACATCCGACCCTGCAGCTCCTCAGGCACCTCCAGCCTTAGGATAATGTTAATTAGAAGGGTACTGAAAGAGAAGGTGAACCCGATCAGCAGAATGATAGGGAGTGCAGCATTCATTGATTCGGTGACGGAGAGGAGCATGTATAACGGGCCTAACAGCAGCAGGCTTGCAGAGACCACACGGCCGCGGTGTTTGATCCGGCTTCCGGCGAGGAGGATCATCCCTGAGCCCAGCATATACCCTAGCGGAATACTCCCTTCGAGCAGTCCAAACTGAAAGGGAGCCGCCTTCCATACTTGTACAGCCATCACTTGGGTAAGCATCAGGGAGGAAAGGAAAAATAAGGCGAGCACGGGTAGCAGGATCGTAATCGCTCTGGCAAAAGAGTGGCCCCAGATGTAGCGGAAGCCGCCGGCAACGTCTTGTTTGAATGATTTGGCCGGTTTCCCAGCCGCGGATTTGCTTGACCAGGAACCGGCAACCAGAATCAGCAGGAATGCCATTAAAAAGGTCATTCCGTCCACAAATATCGCCCAGGCTCCGCCTACAGCAGCGACAAATATGCCGCCGAGGGCATAGCCCAATGTACGTGAGATATTCTCGGACAATGTCATCCAGCCCGCAGCCTGCTGAATATGTTCCTTGCCGACAATCGTGAGCAGCGAAGCCTGAAATGCCGGAGCCTGAAATTGACCGGCAGCAGTAACAACTCCGGTAAGGCAAACGATGAGGAGAAAAGAGGGAGAGGATTGTGTCAGCGTGAAAGCAATGCCCAGCACCGTAAGACTCTGAACGAAATAGGAGCACAGAATCAATGTTCTGCGGTCAACACGATCAGCAAGGGTGCCGGTAACGCTGCCCAGCAGGGAACACAGGATCAGATTACTGATCGTCATGATACTCATCATTTTTGCGCTGCCGGTGGACTGCAGCACCCAGAGGCTTAGCGCCAGACTGTGAAAAGCATTTCCCAGAATGGACAAGGTACTTGCTGAGAACAACAGCAGGAATATCCGGTTCTTATGCAGACTTGGATACTTCAAAGGAGCCGCAGACAACGGCTTATCAATATCGGCAACAGATGGAATCATGGCGATAACCTCCTAATATAACTAAACTTAAACGTTTAAGTTATTATAGAAAATTTACGGGAGAACTTCAACCAAAAATTGATTGCCGGCCAAAATTCTTGGATCCTCCTGAATATGCTTCAGCGACATCATCAGCTCAAAGGCTGTCTCTGCCCGGTTGTTCTGAAATTGGATCACTCGCGTGCCGTTATCGACAATTTCTGGTATGCCGCAAGTACACAGTGCTGTAATGGAGGAGGCGATTCCGGTATGCTCAACCGCTTTTGCCAGAAATTCATTCATCACAATTACATGCTTTCCGCGGTTCTGCTGCAAGAAGTCCTCCAGCGTGCCCGGTGCTCCTGCGGGATCAGCTGCAATGTAGATATTCTCTTTACTAAATCCGGAGCTGTCCGTAATCCAGGTTGTAAGCGCCTGGTTGTGAAAGCTCTCCATAACCAGACAGGAAGGCACGGCAGCGGCGGATACAGCGGATTTTAGGGCAAGCGGATAATTATAGTTCACCTGATTAAACATCCGGTCATTGATCAGGCTGTCGATCAGAATCAGCGGCACGCCATCTACGAAATTAGCAGAAATCCGGTAAAACATCTTCTCCATGACATCTACAACGAAGACGGCATCTAGCTTGCGTTCACGGATTACATCCATCGCCGGATTGTGGGGATCCAGACTGATCAGCAGTGTATGGTACCCGGAGGCTGTTAGCTTTGATTCGAGGCTGTCCACCAGCGTCAAATAGCTCTGGCGCTTCCAGTAAGGAAGCTGGGGAGATTTGTTGATTAATATACCGACCATTCCTGTCCGCTGAACAACCAGAGAACGCGCAGCGAGATTCGGGACATAATTCAGCTCCTTGGCAATCTGCAAAATGCTCTGGCGCGTGGGATCGGGAATCGTCTGGTTTTTTACATTATTCAGTACATAGCTGACCGTAGCTACAGAAACATTCGCCAGGCGGGCGATATCCTTCATCGTTGCTTTTTTCATCCTGAATTCTCCTTTACTTGACCCTAGAAGAAAAGACTATCACCCGTAGCCCGGACAAGTCAATCCACTGCAGATTCAATATTTAAAAAGGCTGCTCCTGTCCTGAATCGACAAAGAGCAGCCGGGCTGCAATGATATTAAGTTTCGTTTTTGGTAACCCCGTTCAGGCTCGGGGCATAATCGGCAGCTTTTTCTATGGTCAGCATTTGCGGTTCTTCAGTAATGGAAGCGCGATTCTGCTGATTGTTCTTCTTATCGGCACGATTATTGTCTCGGTCATATTTGGGATCGGCACTGTTTTTAGGCATAGATTTCACCTCCGTTTGCTTAGGGATAGTATGAGACGGCCGGCAGCATTTTATCCCAACAGACGGGGTCTGCTATAATATAGCTGACAATCGGAAAGAAACTTTTCAGTGAAGAAGGTAGATATCATCGCAAATTCCGTTATCCCTGTTGAGGTGGTTCCCTATAACCCCGGATGGAAAACAGAGTTTGACAAGATTAAAGAGCGGATGCTGGAGATGGTCGGCGACCTGATCCTCTCTGTGGAACATATTGGAAGTACTTCTGTTGATGGCTTGTCCGCCAAACCGATCATCGATCTGGATCTCGTGATGGAGAGTTATACCGTATTGCCGGAGATTATTGAACGGTTTCAGCAGTATGGTTATGTGCATTGTGGGAATCAGGGAATCGAAGGCAGGGAGGTTTTCGAGCGCACGGCGGATGACGGATTTATGAACTACCATCTCTATGTATGCCCGAAGGATGGCAAAGGCTACCTGGAACATATCGCCTTTCGCGACTATCTGCGGGGCCATCCATCTGTAGTGAAAGAATATGAACGGGTAAAGCTCTCCCTGGCACGGCAATATCGCTATGACAGAGAGGCCTACACAGAAGGTAAGACGGAATTTGTCCGTTCTATTTTAGACAAAGCCATGCATTAAAGAGCTTGGGATTTAGTCCCCGGATAGTCCGTTTGTTCTGTCAATACAAAACCCCTGCGAACTCCGGCAGGGGTTTTGCTGTGTTTAGGGAAGCCGCTGCTTAATTGTTGCTCCGCAGGGCTGCCCGGTATTCACTTGGCGGTATGCCGAAATATTTACGAAACTGCTTGGAGAAATATAGGGCGTCGTTAAAGCCGACAGAGGAAGCGACCTGATCGATGCTAAGCGTTCCTTCCAGCAGCCCTTTCGCTTTGTCCATCCGCATTTTGAGCAAATACTGCTTAGGAGACAGGCCAGTCCTTTGCTTAAAAGCCTTGGACAGATGTGCCCGGTGGTAGCCGAGTGTTGCGGCGATCTGGTCGATGCTGATCTGCTGGTGGAATTGCAGCGAGATCCAGCGGATGGCCTGGTCAATCTGCCGGTCAATCATCTCAGGCATTTCTTGAGGACGGGCCGGCAGCACCTCCAGATTGCTAAGTCCGAATTTATGGAGCAGCAGGCGTGCCCAGCCCGAAGCCTCCAGGCTCTCCAGACGCGGATAGGGGGATTGCTGGAAGGACTGCCGGGTCCGTTCGTATAGACTGGTCAGTTCATCTACATTCTCAGCATGCAGCAGCGGCCGTTCCTTGGTAATTCCGGCATCGGAGAGCAGAGCGGCTACGGAGTTGCCCTGGAGGGCTATCCAGACATAGTGCCAGGGTAAAGTGTCATCCGCCTGGTAGCTGAACAGTGCACCTGGGAAAATGACAAAGGTGTCGCCACTGCGGCATTTTTGCGAAATATTACCGCACTGAAAGAAGCCCTCTCCTGCCAATACCGTATGGATCAGATAGTAATCATGCACCGCCGGTCCCATTTTATGCCCCGGGTAAGGTTTACCTTCCCCGCTGAACAGTACCGCGAGATCAAGCTCATCCGGTACTGAATTGAATCCTGCGGCGAAATAATAATGCTCAAAATTCATGAGCGCCTCCTGTGAAAACATGCTTTGCCCAAAAATAAACTACTATCACGCTACAATAGTCCGCAAGGAAAAGCAAGATAGAGATCATATTAACCTCTTTCCCGGTATCGGGAGATATGTGGGACAAAAATCACATACAATAAGCCCCCGGGGGGGATATATTCTATGAGAATAGTTCTCACTAATTCGAACGGAACAGGAGCGAATACAATGGGAGAAGTGACGTTTGCCAGTGAACCGAGGAAGTCTGGGATAAGAGCAATATGGGAGAAGAATGGCGGGATTTTGATTGCCGCAGCTTGTCTGGTCCTGATTGTATTGGCGTGGGTACTGGAGAAGCAGGAGATGCAAGCCGGAGCGGTTATTTTGTTCGTGCTGGCTTATGTTGTCGGCGGCTACCGCCAAGCCTGGGAAGGGCTGGAAACCTTGATTAAAGAGAAGGACCTTGACGTGGACCTCTTAATGGTTGTAGCGGCGGTCGGTGCAGCAAGTATCGGCTACTGGCTGGACGGGGCGGTGCTGATCTTTATTTTTTGCTTAAGCGGGGCGCTGGAAGAATATTCGATGGAGAAGACAAACCAGGATATCGCGGCCATTCTAAAGTACCGTCCGGAAGAAGCCGTGCGGCTAAAGGGTGAGTCTGAAGAGAAGATCAAAGCCTCTCAGCTTCAGAAGGATGACATCGTACGGGTCCGGCCAGGTGAACGCATACCTTGCGACGGTACTATTCTTGAAGGAAGCTCAGCGGTGGATCAGTCGACGATTACCGGTGAATCCATTCCTGTAGACAAAACCCTGAATGATGCTGTATTCGCCGGAACCATTAACGGGCAAGGTGCACTAAGGATTCTCGTTACAAAGGCGGCGGAAGACACTTTGCTCTCAAGGATTATACATATGGTGCAGGAGGCTAAAAATGAGCTTCCGCCAAGCCAGCTTTTTGTGGAGCGGTTTGAAGGTATTTATGCAAAAGGTGTTGTCCTACTGGCACTGCTGCTGATGATTCTGCCACCGTATCTGTTCGGCTGGACCTGGGAGGAAACCATCTACCGGGCGATGATATTCCTTGTTGTCGCTTCACCGTGTGCGCTCGTCTCATCGATTATGCCCGCGGTCCTCTCCGGGATCTCCAATGCAGCCCGTAAGGGAGTTCTGTTCAAAGGCGGAATTCACCTGGAGGGAATCGGCAATATACAGACTGTTGTGTTCGACAAAACCGGAACCCTTACTGAAGGCAAACCGAAGGTTACCGATGTGTACCCGGCAGAGGGAGTCACAGAAACGGAGCTGCTCTGCCTCGCGGCTTCTCTGGAGAAGCTGTCCCAGCACCCGATTGCCAAGGCTATTGTGGATCACGCTGAAGACAAGCAGATCATGCTTGAACCGGCTGCTGCGATGCAGGCTGTGACCGGACTTGGGGTTAGCGGCATCGTAAATAATACAACTTGTCTCATCGGCAAAAGAAGTCTGCTGAGTGACCTTGTCCTCGATGAGGAGCAGCAGACAAAGGCAGAACAGCTGGAAGCGGACGGGAAAACCGTTGTTTACGTGGAAGCCGGCGGACGTTTTGCCGGATTGCTTGCGGTTCATGATATCGTTCGGACTCAAGCGGCAGAAGCTGTTGCACAGCTCAGGGCCATGAACAAGCATGTTGTTATGCTTACCGGAGATGCACGGCATACTGCGGAAGCCATTGCCCGCCAGGTGGGGATTGAAGAGATCCATGCTGAAATGCTGCCTGATGGCAAACTGAACATCATTAAGGAATTGTCCCGGAAACATGGCAAAGTGGCGATGGTCGGTGACGGTGTGAATGATGCTCCTGCGCTGGCTGCAGCCTCCATTGGCATTGCGATGGGAGCAGCCGGGAGTGATGTAGCGCTGGAGACGGCAAATGTGGTGCTGATGAACGATGATATTACTAAGATTCCTTATGCTATAACCCTGGGAAGCCGCACCAGCAGGGTAATTAAACAAAATATTTCATTCGCGCTTGCAGTAATTCTGATCCTTGTTGTATCGAACTTCTGGGGCGGATTGAATCTGCCCTCCGGTGTGGTCAGCCATGAGGGAAGTACGCTGGCGGTAATTCTGAGCGGGCTGCGTCTGCTGAGATGATATAACAACCGATAACCCCTGCCAGTTACCCTGCGGGGGTTATTGGTCTAATAACTAATGGTCTCCGTTACTTTAATCAAGAAGCTGCGGCTTCGGCTTTGCCCAAATAAGATGGACCATGCCCATCCAGTAGCTTTCCACCTTATGAATGATGAGACCTGACTCTTGAATCAGTCCGACAATATTTCTTGTATGGTGACATCCATAAACACGGTATAAAAGCGGATTAACTACTTTTTGAACAGTGGATAATGCAGGATTAGAGCTGACCCCATGCTCCAGGAAAAGAATTTGCCCATCCGGTTTGCACCACCGGCTGATTTTTTCCAACACCATTAATGGATTATTGTAACTGCAAAAGGATAGGGTAGAAACAATAGTATCGAATGATTGATCTGGAAAGCTCATTTCTTCAATATCCGAACAGATGAAATCACTATCCATATGATAATGTTTTGCCGCCTGTTTTGCTTTCTCCAGCATCGCCTCACTGAAATCAGTTGCGGTAACCTTAATCCCCCGGGGATAGTACGGGAAATTTGCACCCGCTCCTACAGCAAGCTCAAGCACCTTGCCTTTCGCATGACTTAAAAGATGCTGGCGCCAACGCTTCTGATTGGCATTTTCTCTGTTTTTCTCATATTGGTTTGCTTGCTTATCAAAGATACGGATTAACTTTTGCTTCTCCATGAATCCCCCGCCTTAAGATTAATTGAATTTCGAACTACATCATCTATCTACTACAATAATAATTCCTTATGTCAAACTTACAAGTATAACCAACATTAGATAAAAACGTAATGCAGAATACAAATATTCATAACAGGTAACATACTAAACCTATTCTTGTTATAATACCTCTAGCTGGTATTTGTAAGAAAAGACAGAATAAAGCTGGGGGTAATTATGGTTCAGGACGCAAATGAGGATTTTCATGAAGAGGATTTCGAGCATAAATACCGTAAGCAGATTGTTAACCGGCTGGCCCGGATTGAAGGGCATGTCCGTGCTGTGAAAGTAATGACCGCCGAAGACCGTGACTGCTCAGAGGTATTGCTGCAGATTGCTGCCATCCAGAAGGCGCTGGACAAAGCGGCTAAGCTGCTGCTGAAGGATCACCTGGAGAACTGTGTGGTCAAGGCCGTCCATCACGGCAATCAGGACAAGGTGCTGGAGGATCTCAACAAGGCCCTCGATAACTATATCCGGTAACAGACAAGGCTGGGAGAGCTGACTCTCCCGGCTTTTTATTTTGCTATGTTCCATCCGGTGGAATGCACAATGTCATAGGCGCTTTGCCCGAAATATGATATTTTTATGCAAATTTCATTACAAGGGGGATAACCTATGATTACTTCAGACAATCTGGAAGAGTATTTTATAAGAATCGGCAGGTTGAAGCAGCGTTATTTGCCGGAGCGGTTTGAACAGGATCTCCCTACGTTTAGTTCCCATCCGGAGGCTGCGGACTGGTTCCGCACATTGTTCCAGGATAACTTTATCTTTGTGGAGGTTATGGAAGCAGCGGGCACTGAATCCTATTACCAATATGATATCATTCATGACCGGGAGATCTGGGAACGCCGGCAAAGAGATATCCGTGAAAAAGGGACGGCGAACGGGCTTGGAATGCTGCTCTGCGCGCAAAGGGTGGACATCTACGAGGACGGATCAGTGCATCTGGCAGTATAGCGGGAGTTATACAATAAAGGCAGGGCTGGGCGAATATCACCGTCAACCCTGCCTTTATTTTGGGACTAGCATTGCACAAAGACGGGTCCTTGTTTTTATTGCAAAAGAGCGTGGGAATACATGTCTTCCATACTTATCCTAGTGTATCCCGCAACAAGGGGTGCTTTTCCGAAAACGAGAGAAAACCGGTTTCTTCATGTCTAAAAATCAGAATAAACGAGTAAATTCCAACGACAATAGATCCAAAGATCCATTGACCGGGAATAGGCGGGAGACTATAATCAAAATCAAGAAAAATTCATTGGATAAGGGGAAGGGTGTTTTCACCTTATGCAAAACTTATTTTGCAAACGCATACAATGGATCTTTCCCGTCGGACTCTGGGGGTGGTTATACTACAACGACAATGCGTAAGTTGTTCTCTTATTCGCATTTTTGCAAACGTTTGCGCAATTTAAAATCGATTCACATCCGATGAGGAGGTAGTTTATTTGGTGAGAAATAAAACGAGGCGTTTTCTTTCCTGGTTCATTATTTTTGCACTGTGCTTCAGCTTGTTCGGGGCAGCCGGCGGAGCTTCTGCCAGTAATACCAATTATACTGTCACGTACACCAACACTACAGCAACCGCTGTAACTTTGCACTGGACTACCAACAACTGGACGACGCTTACGGATACAGTCATGACCAAGAGCGGGACAACATTCACGGCCAACATCACTGTTGCCGAAGGTGCAACATTAACGTATTGCTATCATATTACTGCTCCGACTGACAGCTGGGACAATAACAGCGGGAAGAATTGGTCTGTCGTTATTCCAGCCGCCGGGAAGTACGAAGCGGAAAGTGTAGTCCTGTCAGGCGGCGCCAAAGTAAATACTAATCATACCGGTTATTCCGGAACCGGATTTGTGGACGGATACACAGCAAGCGGAGCTTCTTCAACCTTCACTGTGCAGGCCTCAGCTGCAGGAGCGTATAATGCAACTCTGCACTACGCTAATGCTTCCGGCAGTGCCAAGACTTTATCTGTTTATGTTAACGGCACAAAGGTAAAACAAACCACCTTAGCTAATCTGGCCAACTGGGATACCTGGTCTGATCAGACGGAACCGCTTACCTTGATGGCAGGCAATAATACGATTGCCTATAATTACGACGGGGACGACAGCGGAAATATTAATATTGATTATGTGATGATTCAGCCAGGGATTTCTCCAACACCTACACCATCTCCAACACCTACACCTACACCATCTCCAACACCTACACCCACAGTCACTCCAACCGTAACGCCTACCGTAACTCCAACAGCCACACCAACTGTCACTCCAACACCTACTTCGACAGCTACCGTCTCACCGACGCCAACATCCACGGCAACCGGCATTACGGTTCATATTAAAAAGCCTTCAACATGGAATTCAGCGGTCCGTATTCATTATTGGAATATGAATCCGTCGACGGTCCCGATTAGTGGGGCATGGCCGGGAATTCTAATGAATTCAGACGGAAATGACTGGTACAGTTATACGATTGCCGGTGCAGCTGGCACAAGCCTAATCTTCAACGATAGCAATGGCAAACAGACAGCCGACTTGGCGCGAACTGTTAAGGAGAGCTGGTATTACACAGATAACGTCTGGTATGAGACGAATCCGGAAGCGCCTAAAATCCCGGTAATCACAGTCTCACCTGCTCCAAAAACATACGATTCTGCACAAACGATTGCACTATCCAGCAGTAACAGCAGCGATAAAATATATTACACAACCAACGGTTCTACACCGACAACAGCGTCGCCTTTGTACACCTCGCCTATACAGGTGTCCTCCTCCTTGACGATCAAGGCTTTTGGAGTCAATACCAGCGGCCAGGGAGGCAGCGTGGCATCTTTTGCCTATGTAATTGATCTGAATGCCGACCTGCAGGCTCCAACCATTACAGCGAATTTGCCGGTAGGGCAATCCACCACCGCAGTTACCGTCTCTTTCAATATCAAAGACAACAAAGCTGCAACTACTTCGGCGTATTATACAGATGATGGTACAGAACCGACTTCGGGCTCTAAAGCATATATTTCCGGGAATGCGCTGGCTGGTCTGGCCGGACCATCGATTCTGATCTCCAAGACCACCACCTTAAAGTTCCTTGTAATCGACGCAGCCGGTAATCGTACCACCCAAAACTTTGTGTACAGTATCGGCAATAAAGGGGACTTCCGGGAGGATTCCATTTACTTTGTGATTACTTCCCGTTTCTACGATGGTGATACCAGCAATAACGTACATGCCTGGGATGACGCCAAAGCAGGGAATCCGGATTCGGATCCGGCCTGGAGAGGGGATTTCAAAGGGCTGATTCAAAAGCTCGATTACATCAAAGCGCTAGGCTTCAGCGCCATCTGGATTACTCCGGTAGTACAGAATGCCAGCGGTTATGATTATCATGGCTACCATGCGATCAATTTTGCCAAAGTCGATCCAAGGTATGAGTCGGCCGGAGCGTCCTACCAGGATCTGATCACTGCCGCCCATGCCCGAGGAATTAAGGTCATCCAGGACATTGTCGTCAATCATACCGGTAATTTCGGGGAAGAGAATCTGTTCCCGATGTTCAAAAAGGATGCCACTAAGGCAGATACGATCGCTAATCTGCTCAAAATTACGGATAAGCTGCCGGCCAATTACGATACCATGACACCCGACCAGCAGTATCAGGCGAGACTAGCACTTATGAAAACAGCAGAGACCAATAATAACATCTACCATACAGAGAAAAGCCTCTCCTGGGAATCCTATACGGTACAGACCGGGCAGATTGCCGGTGACTGTGTGGATCTCAACACCGAGAACCCTGTTGTGAATCAATATCTGATCGACAGCTATAACCAGTATATCGATATGGGCGTAGACGCCTTCCGCGTGGATACCGTGAAGCATGTAAGCCGTTATATTTTCAATAAATATTTCGTTCCTGCCTGGAAAGCCAGAGGCGGTTCCAACTTCTTCATCTTCGGTGAAGTGGCTACCCGGTATAGAGATGTCTGGAACAGTGGAATTCCGGCGATTTCAACCCCGTTCTATACCTGGAAATCTGCGAAATCGTACCCTGGCGACGGTCAAAATGATTACGCTTCCAACAAGCTGTCTGTCGAACAGGAATGGGCGGACAATTCAACAACCGCGGGGCAGCCGACCTCGAACAATGCTTTTCTGAACGGCAATACGTATCACGCTCCGGATTATTCAATGAAATCAGGCATGGATGTCATCGATTTCCCGATGCACTGGGCGTTTAAGTCTGCACAGGAAGCCTTCAGTATGCGCAGCGGTGATCAGTACTATAACGATGCTACCTGGAATGTGACCTATGTGGACTCCCATGACTATGCACCTGACCAGGCGCCGGAGAATCAAAGATTCGCAGGAACACAGGATACATGGGCCGAGAATCTGGCGCTGATGTTCACCTTCAGGGGCATCCCGGCCATATTCTATGGATCCGAAATCGAATTTCAAAAAGGGAAAGTAATTGATATTGGCCCGAATGCGCAGCTAAGCACAACCGGTCGCGCATACTATGGCGACCACATTGAAGGCAGCGTGACGGTACAGGACTTCGGTAAATACACCAATGCAACCGGTACGCTTGCTGAATCGCTCAATTATCCGCTGGCCAAGCACATCCGGCAGCTTAATTTGATCCGGAGAGCCGTTCCCGCGCTGCAAAAAGGCCAATATTCCACGGAGAACGTGAGCGGTGAATTGGCTTTTAAAAGAAGATACACAGATGCCTCCAAAGGCATAGACAGCTTTGCGCTCGTAACGATCTCGGGCAATGCTACATTTAGCGGTATTCCAAACGGAACCTATGTGGACGCAGTGACAGGTGACAGTAAGACGGTTACCAACGGTACTCTTACATTGACCTGCTCCGGTAAAGGGAATGCACGGGTGTATGTATTAAATGGCAGCGGCGGAATCGGTGAAACAGGAACGTATTTGAAGTAAGCTAATACAATAGGAGAGACCGCAAAGCAGCAATCACTCTGCCTATCAGGGTATTTGCTGCTTTGACTTATTTAGGCGTTGAAATGGTACAGAGAACTGGTGCATGGTAAAATAGATTCGACAACATACAGAGAAGAGTGAAATGATGCGGATAGGATTTTTTGATTCCGGGATCGGTGGTATGACTGTACTTCATCAAGCGTTACGGCTTCTGCCTCATGAGGATTACATTTTTTATGCAGATACCGTGCACGTACCCTACGGGGAGAAACCCAAGGAAGAAGTAAAAAACTATATATTTAATGCCGTTGATTTTATTGCTGCCCAGGGTGTAAAAGCAATGGTGATTGCTTGTAATACTGCGACCAGTATTGCGATAGAGGAGCTCCGTGAGCGGTATGATTTTCCGATTCTGGGTATAGAGCCTGCCGTCAAACCCGCTGTGCAAAAGTGGGAGGTTAACCGAAAAAAAGTACTGGTTCTGGCAACGAACCTTACCCTGAAAGAGGAGAAATTCAATATTCTGGTGAAGCGTCTGGATCATCAGGATATCGTCGACAGTCTGGCGCTACCGGCGCTGGTAGAGTTTGCTGAGAAATACGAGTTTAACGAAGAGCAGGTTATCTGCTATCTGAAGAATGAATTAACCAGGTTTGATTTATGCCAGTACGGGACAGTTGTGTTGGGCTGTACGCATTTTCCGTATTTCACTAAGGAACTGAGAAAGCTGTTTCCTGATGACACAGATTTTATTTCAGGCAGCGTTGGAACCGCAAAGAACCTGCAACGGATCCTTGAAGCTAACCATCAGCTGGATCATGGCACGGGAGATATTATATTTTATAAATCCGGTTTTAGAGTAGAAGATGATTACACCTTAGTCCAATATCAGAGGCTGCTGGGGATGCTGGATGGATTGTCTACTTAAAACAGGCTGCTGGCGACTAACAAAAAACGGATACAGTCCTTTAAATGGACAATGTATCCGTTTTTTGGTTTGCAGTTTAAATAAACCAAGTCCAATCCCTTATCCGCATGTTTTCACACCAAAACGCGCAAACTTTGAACAAATATGAAAACATGTGAGGAGAAATAAAGGATGAGCGAATCGTTAATTATGGAAACCATATGCCAGTTAGCTATACCCTTTGGAACTAAAGAATCGATAGACAAGCTGATAAAGCATGCGGAAAAAGCCCAGTATGTGCACTAGACATGCATAAAAGCTAACATGAAAATTCATTTGAAACAATTTACTATTTATGGATAAAAAAGATAAGATTGCTCTGGTGGAAAATGAAAAAAGCCCTAATGTAGAGAGTGTAGGCAGGTTACCCACATCTCTCCACAAAAGGAGCTCAACCATAGGTAACATATCGCAAAATTA
>NZ_LN831198.1:2706642-2717515 GCF_001368795.1 Paenibacillus ihuae | reverse complement strand
GCAGTATGTGCTATTAGGTGAAGCTTCGCATGGAACCTCGGAGTTCTATTCAGTCCGCGCAGAGCTGTCAAAACGCCTGATTGCAGAGCATGGATTCCGGTTCATTGCAGTAGAAGGGGATTGGCCATCCTGTTACACCTTAAACCGTTATATCAAGGGTTATCCCGATGCCGCAGCCGACGCGAGAGCAGCAATGAACGACTTTAACCGCTGGCCAACCTGGATGTGGGCTAATAAGGAGATTCAGGAGCTTGCCGAGTGGCTTCGTGACTTTAATAAGAATTAGCCTGATCGGGAGAAGGTTGGTTTCTATGGAATAGATATATACAGCCTGTGGGAGTCCATGGATGAAATTATGAAATATCTTAGTACGCAGGACAAAGCAGATCTTGAAGCAGCCCGGAAGGCCTTTGAGTGCTTCGAACCTTTTAGCAGAGATGAGCAATCTTACGGGATTTCTAGAATGCGCTCAATGCCGAATTAAATGCAATGGCTGTAAAAGGCGCAGAATCGTATTATCGAACAATGATCCGCCACGACTCGGATTCCTGGAATATCCGTGACCGGCACATGGTGTCGGCACTGGAGAAGCTGATGGATTTTCACGGGGAGCAGGCACGGGGGCTGGTCTGGGAGCATAATACGCATACCGGAGATGCCCGGGCAACGGATATGGCGGGTGAAGGGATGGTTAATGTCGGGCAGCTACTGCGGGAAAAGCATGGCAGCCAAGTGTACGCTATCGGTTTTGGAACTTATGAAGGGACTGCCATTGCCGGCAAAAGATGGGGTGCTCCAATGGAGGAAATGAAGGTGCCGCCCGCAATCAAGAACAGCTGGAAAGAACTTCTGCACAGAAACGGAGCTAGGGATCAGCTGCTATTAATGGACGCGGAGAATCCGGCACTTGATGAGATGATGGTAGGGCATCGTGCCATCGGTGTGGTGTATCATCCTGAACGGGAAAGAGGTAACTATGTGCCGACAGTGATCTCAAAGCGTTATGACGCTTTCATCTACCTGAATCACACCAAGGCATTGAGTCCCCTAACATTAGAACTTTCAGGTGGAGTCGAACGGGGCAGCCGTTGATCGATCACTCTTAGAGACACGAGTTGTTTTGCATGATGAGATTTGGGGGTTACTGTTAAAAAAGATGGGATTCACAAATTTGCCAAAGGCACTATCCGGATTGAGAAGGTTTTTTTCATAAAGAGCTAGAATACAGTCACTATATTCCATATTTTGTTAAAGGAGTGAAGAAGCTTAATAGTTCTAGCGTAATATGAAAATTAGCTTTCTCATTCTAAGGAGTGATATTAAGTAATGGTCTATGAATTTGATAGTGAGATCAAGATGCTGGAAGGTAAAATGAAATGGAAAGTAGTTTATTTTCCTTATTCAGTAAAGGAACTATTCAATACTAACGGTAGAGTAACTATTCAAATCATCGTTGACGGGCACGAGTTTGACCATACATTATTACCGTCAAAAAACGGGCATTATTTTGTATATAATGAATTTATCCGGAGAGCTGTACATAAAGAGCTCGGAGACAAACTCCATGTAATTCTTAAACAATCTGAGAATAGCCGTAATATTGTTTTGCCAGATTACCTTACAAAAAACTTGAAGATCATCAGATGCTGGATACATTTCTAAGTCAGCCTGATTACATTAAACGAGAGCAGATCAATTATATTGAAATTGCTAAAAAGGAAGAAACAAAGAACAACCGGATAGTAGCACTTATTAATAAACTTAAAATCAATAAATTCTGATGAAGATCAGTCTGAATCAGGCTGTACAACATTATTCCTGACAACTTCTTCACAAAACCCGTATTTTGTACATATGTATATAGATCTGAATCCACCCTTGTCTCGTTCAGTTCTGTCGTTGTCGGAGGACAAGAACATAGTCCCTTGTAGGACAAGAACTTGGTCCCATTGCCGATTAATCCCCTATTTCGGCCACAAAAAAACAACTCACTCGAGTTGTTTTAATAATCATGCTTCTTTATATATGAACTAACGTAATTAATCAGTTCATAATTTTTGGGATATTCGATGGATATCCGTGCCGGTACGTAGGATTTCATTTTTGAAATAGCTCTCTTTTTTCTTAAGCTATGATTCGGGCAATGATGTTCAACGATTTTTGTGTCGATTGTATTCTCATAATACATCATAAGGTTTATTCTTTTAGCACTCATAACATTAACCTCTTGATATTTAAATGCAATTTTGAAGTTAGCTTTTGTGTCCATGAGTATCTTATCCCAGTTGGTATTTTTCTTATCATTAACTAAAATATCTCCTGAATATTTTAGACACTCGTAAAAAAACATTAGACTAAATCGATATGTCCAATGTTCTTGGATCCACTCCAATGTATCCTTATTTATCTTTTCCCCATTATTCTTTAGTACATATTCTTCCAATAATAATTTTATGTCATCAGTTATTGCTCTTGTAAGCAGCTCATAACCAAATCGTCCTCCACTTCGGGCTACATCATTTATTCGAATATCTGAACGATAAAAACGTTCAGCTTTTAAAAGGGTTTTACGCCAGTTGACATAGGCATAAGCGTATGGACAAATATCGGGGAAGTCTTCCCCATCATTTTTTAGTAACTGCCAAAATTGTTTTATGCAATTAGAGTGTTTCCATAATACGTTCTTTCTTATGTGTCGATCAACTGTCTGGAAGGTATCAACATTATTATAGTAAAGCTCTTTATTAAATTGAGTTGAATAATAAAAATCATCAATAGATATTTTATTATTGTCTTTTGTGAAAGATTTTTTAGCTATATAAGGATGAAAAACAGATAGTATATTTAGATTCCCGAATTCAGGTAGAATTAAAATTCTTCCGTCCTCCTGATTGGTGTTTGATAACGATAACCAATGTAATGTTGCAGAATCCACTATCTTAAATTTTGTGTCCCAATTTTCCCAGAGTGTACTAGAAAAATCAGCGAATTCAAAGCCGCATTTACAGGAAAAAGCGTTTCCGAAAAATCTGTTGGAAAATACAAACGGTATATTTTTTTTACACCGTGCACAGTTATCTTCTAATTTTACTTTGTGAAAAGGACAATGTTCCAAGAGTTTAAATTGATGTAACCAACTATGATGTCCGTAAGATATGCATTGGTTACACCAGCGTAAGTGTTTCGAAAACCAGGATGTATTTGGAAATCTATTACTGTGTAGAGGTTTTGTTAGTGATTGTATTGATTGTTGTGTAAACTTAACTAAATTCAGTCCGAAAATCATTTCTAAGATCGACTCGTCAAAACTTCTAAGAGAAAACAGATCAATTTTTCGATCCCCTTTTTTAGGGTTGATTTTATTCCTCTCAATACTATTACCGGAAAGTTTAAAGATATCGTCTCTACTTACGCGATTTGCGAATGACAATTTCTCGAATATAGACCATGGAGTCTCGTATTCATGAACCCATTCATTTCTCCAGATTGCTTGCATTCACAACTCCCCCATTCAAATTAAACAAGGGCCATGTAGATTTCTGACTCTACATATCCCGACATTTCAATTGCTTCCCTCCACTGTGCTTTGTTAATCCAGTAGTGTTGATCTCCATGTACCCCATACTTTTTTAGTGCATTCTCAATTGTGAATGAGAAATATTCCATGGGTATTTCCAACGTTGCTGAAACCCCATGTTCCTTTCGTAAATCTGCGAATAGCTCAAATAACATTTTTGCTTCATTCTCTAATCGTTCCTTCTTTTTATAACCTTCTGGAAAGAAATATTGACTGAAACTCCACCCGCTCCCTTCTGGATAACATGAGACTTCTGGAGAATCATAACCACCTAGAATCAGCTGCATATCTTCCCAGGTTCTAATTCCATGAAAGTCATGTTCATGTGTCATAAATCGACCAATAATTTGAGATCTTTTTTGCTCTAGAAAAAAAGTTCGTCTTGCAAGGAGTTCTTCTTGTCCAACAGAAATAACAGTCATTGAGATTTTTTTCTGAACAAGCGCATTGTAGATATCCATCAGCCAATTGTAATGAGCCTCTGTGAGCCGGTGTGCTTCGTCAATGATGAGTACTAAACGCCGTAGTTTTGATTTTTCTGCTTTTTCAAGCATAAAGTTAACGATCTGTCTTCGTAATTCCGGTGGATTTCGTTTTGATGTAAAAGGAAACTTAAAGTCGCTAAGGAGATCTGAATAGAACTTCTCCTCACTTGGTACACGGTAAGAATTACAATTGGCTAACAGAATAGGCAATGGTGCGCCAAAATTTGTAGGTAAATGTTCAATAGCAAAACGTAAAGCCCATGTCTTCCCTATTCTGGGCCTACCATATACAATCATTCCTGGGAGACGATTGTTCACTATTCTCATCATACTTCCCATTAGACGTAAAACTTCTTTTGTCGGAATGATGTAGTCACCTGTTTCAATTGGATGTGTTCCTATCTGTACATGAGGTATTTCCATAACAATCCCCTTACTTATAGTTTCGTTTTATACAACTTCATTAAATCTTTATATTCAGCATATTCCTTAGTAGCTTGTTCTTTCTTTGTATGCTCTCTTGCTCTTTCAAGAGCAGCATTTCGCTCTTCAGCTTTCTCTAATGCGTCTGTCTGGCCTTCAGGTTCATTTACCGTTTTTCTTTTTTGGGCTGATTCTTTTACCTGCGTAAACTTGTTTGCAGCTCCCTTCTTTCCATTGGTCGCATTCGTTCTTAGGTACTCAGTATAAATAAATATCGGGTCATCCCAAGTAGTAAGATAAATCAAACGCTGTCGCACTAAAGAGTTTATTGCTTTTCGTGTCTGTAACGAATGAGGAGTAATAGACCACTTTCCGACTGCAGTAAGATAATCAAATTCACTTCCATCTGGAAGAAATGTCCTAATCGTTCGTAAATCATCCACATTCATATGTATGATGAGCTCTGTGTTAAGCAGATGCGCTGATTGGCTAAGCTTATCGCTTCTGTACTCCACTCCCTGATACTGGATGTATGGTTTCTTACCGGATTTTAATGAACCTCTGATCGTTGCTGATTTTGTTACTTGCATAAATAACACCTCCTTGCGTAATTCTTCTTCTAATTGTCTCGGTAGTAATCCGGCGTTCAAACGCTTTCCAAGAAGTTCAAGAGGCGTTTGGTGATATATTCCTCCATGGGGCTTACCGTTGTAATCAGATATAAGGATGTCAATGAGTTGTTTCAGATGATCAAAGGTCATTTTGTATCTAAGAGCTTTCTCTTCGGGATCAGTTCTCCGCGGATCATGGGGATTACTACCCGCTGTATTGGGAAGCCGGTGGAAACCTGTTTCCTCCAAGATTTTAAAAAATCGTTCAATAATCCCTCTTCTCATTGGTAATGCTACAGGTCCTAAATTAATATCACATCCAATCAGATGTTTAAGCCGATCTTGTACTAAATTGGCTAAGTGAGATTTTGCATTATCAAAGCAAATTACATCCCAAACAGCCCAGGCTGTAGAAGATGGATAAACCTCAGAAGGGAATCCACCGGTTTCATTATATTTGAGGCCATCTATAGCGATCGTAACTTTTTCATGTGGAATCACAGCATTTCTAAAGCAATGCATTACGTCAATTGCGCTATATTCTTTGTTTAAGCTAATGGCATATCCTAGAACAGCTCTTGTAGCCACATCAATCAATGTTAATATCCAAAAGCGTTCAAGCACGACTGGAACCAGGTCACCTTCTGGGGTCATAACTTCAATTATAAAAAAGCCGTCAATACGATGAGCATCAAATTGTACTTTTTGATATGGGTGCAATGTAAAAGGGTGGTTCTGTTCCCCTTCGCCAGTATGTTTAGCCTTTGTAATGGCATCTTGTCCATATCGTGTCTTGCCCTTCCCGAAATAAAGGCAGCTTAACTTGCTTAAGTACCTTTGCAGTGCCTTAAATCCCAAATGATCAGTATTAAAAGGATATTGGTTTAAGGGAATACCTAAACTTCTGCATTCTTCTATAAATTTTTTATGAATATGATGGGGTTTCATAGCTGGTTCTAAGGTGCGGCGGTGGTTCCCGAGAAACAAATCTTTAATTAATTCTTGGAGAGTTGGGAAAGTTTCCAGTAGAAGCTTAAATTCACCTGTTTTTCTGCTTGGATTTTTCTTCTTACTTGTTAAACTGAGCTGATAGGATTTGACCTTCTTTTGAGGAATTAGTGCTCTGAAACCCCAAACGAGACCATCTTCTGAAATAGAAATGCACCGCTGTACGAGTCTTCGAAGATTCTTGGGGTGAACTCCTGTCTGTACTTGAATATTTTTAAGCTCATGCCCCTTGAAATAAAGTACAACAGCATTTTTGCGCATTGTATAAATATCTCTCTCCTCTTTAGACAAGAGCAATTCATCCACTATTGGCCATAAATCAGGATTCGTTTGCTCTGGAAGTAGATGTGGGTTTTCAATGATTCTTGTTCGGCTCAACCTTCCACACCTCCATATCCAAATTCCAAATTGCTGAGTCTAAGTCAGCGTTGATTGTCCCTATATAATAAAGCCAATAACAAGCCAAAAACACATCGTATGAACCTAAGTTCATCAAATTTTTACCGAGATTTCTGATACTTATCTTGTGGTTACCAATACTATCGGAGACATCCTGAAGAAAATGCGGTACTTTTTGATTTGTTATACTCTTTAAAATTTTCAACCGGTTTTCTATTGCATATGGGCCTGTCCTGATGTATTTCTCTGTTCTTACTTCGTGTAGTACGTCATTAAGGCGGCACCATTCCCTCTGTGCTTCAATCTGCCGCATGGTAACATCGTACTTCCGGCTAGTTGGTTTCAGGTCTTTCTCATATTTCACTTCAATAAAAATCCGAATACCATTCTTATGAAGCGCACACATATCAAATATTGTTTTATGTCGTTTTTCATTTAGAACATAATTGATTTCTAATGGTTGTTCACAATATTCGATCACATCGGGAGTAGTCTCCATTCTCACCCAATGGTCATATTCAAGATCACTATAGAGAATTACATCTCTGTCTACTTTAAGTCCCCTACTGTTCCAGTAGTTGCTTCCATACTTCTTACTTCTGGGCATAACAATAGGTATATAGGGTAACTGTCGATTTTTCATTTAACGTTTCATTCCTAAACCTTTTGATTTTATACATCTGTATTTCCTATTTGTATAACTTTTAATCATAGGCTTGAAAGTTGAAAATAATGTTCTATTTCTCTTGTAATCCGGCAATACTAGGGTTAATAGATTACGAGAGGAGCTTTTATGTATGAATAGTAGTTCGTGTTATAGAGAGATTGGTGATTTAATACGCATTAACAGAGAAAAGCTTGGATTAACTCAAGAAGCTCTATCACTAATGATTCAACTCTCCAGACCAACCATTACAAACATCGAGGCTGGTCGCCAACCAGTAAGAATTCATTACTTATATCGAATTGCTGATGCCCTCAAAATTTCTATACATGACTTAATGCCCTAAGTAGGTTATCTCTACTCTTTGCTTTCTCCCTTCAGCCTGGTTTTCAATAATTGAACCGCTTCAAAATATAACTTTTGGATATCTGAATTAATCTTATGATCGCTCAAACTTATTGCGGAAGCATTTATTACTTGATATAGATGTAATATATATATTTCTGAAACATCTATAGGGTCATAAATAATGGGGACCTTCCACTCCCCCTTTTTTAGTGCTCTTTCAAACCAACCAAGCTGAATCATCTTACCGTTTGTATAGTATAAATCATTAAATTTAATTCCTTTAGCAGTTATATAAGCTACACTAACTTCCAAACGCTCTGTTATTTGCACCTCCATCACCTCATTAATACTATCGCCAAATCCGAAATAAATAATACGTATACATATCAATTGTATCAAATGATTTATATACATACATGTATTGCTTCTTCCCCATTGTTTACACTTACATCAAGAGGTGTAACAATGGAAACTTCCGTAATGAAGAAGATAGGACAGCGTGTCCGTGATATCCGTAAATCAAAAGGGTTGTCACAAGAACAGCTGGGTGAAAAGTCCGGCTTTCATTTTTCCTACATAGGCGGCGTCGAGAGAGCAGAAAAAAATATTACCCTAATCAATTTAATTAAAATTGCTGACGCATTAGAGGTACCTATTATCGATCTGTTCTCCTATACAAGACATCAAAAATCTGTGCTAAATGAAAAAGACATCATGTTAAACCAATTGGTTGATATCCTGATGAGTTTAAAGAAAAGCGATCTTCGCAAAGTCCAACTATTCTTAGATGAGTTTTTCGAAAAATAGAAGTATGCCGCCGCCTCGCCATGGGTTGCGGTTTATTTGTTTATTAATATGGGAATGAATTCCTAATAAATATTAGGAGGGATTTTCATGCATACCATATGGAAGGGTGCCATCAGCTTTGGGCTCGTACATGTACCCGTCAAACTTTATGCGGCAACCGAAGAGAAAGAGATTGCTCTTCAGTTGCTTCATCGTAATTGCCATGGATCAATTAAAAATCAGAGGTTTTGTCCCTCTTGTGGTACATCCGTAGAACAGGAGGCAATAATCAAGGGCTATCCAATTGATACAAATCAGTATGTAACTTTTGAAAAAGAAGAATTGGATAAAATTCAAGATGAATCCAGCAAAAGAATTAACATCATTGATTTTATCAAAGAGGATCAGATTGACCTGATGTTTACTCAGAAAGCTTATTTCCTTGGTCCGGATACCCATGGAAGTAATGCTTACTTCTTATTTCTAAAGGCTCTTGAGACTTCTAAACGATTGGCAATAGGCAAACTTACTCTTCGCTCAAATACGAAACTATGTGTAATGAAACCTCTTAATGGGAATTGCATTCAACTGGCCACCATGCACTACGCTAATGAGATTAGACCGATCACTAATGTCCCAAACTTATCAAACAGTACTTCTATTGATGAAAACCAACTGAAGCTGGCCTTACAGATAGTTAAGGGGATGTCAGGTAAATCGGATATAGCCTCTCTCTCCAATCCTGAACAAGAAAGACTTCAAGCAGCCATACAGTCTAAGATTGCTGGTCAACAGATCATCTCTAAACCAACACAAGAAGCTGAAGTAGTTATTGATTTACTGGAGGCGCTTCAGAAAAGTGTTAAGATGAGTAAGAGCAAATCAAAGCCAAGACAAGTTGCTCAGAATAGTGAAGAAAAGTTGGGATAAAACGAAAAGAGCTCCTTAGCTGAAGGCGCTCTTTTTTGATTGCTTTACCAGTAATATGTGTTGAAAGGAAATAAAGTATTAGACTCGACGCCGCGATCAGCAGCTCCGGTTACACCGGCCAGCGGCAGCGCATGCTTCAGCTCGCGCTCCTGGTTCTCCGGAAGTTCCTCGCGCCGTGATCACCAGCTTTGGTTCGCCGGCCAGCGGCAGCGCATGCTTCAGCTTGTGCTCCTGCTTCTTCGGAAGCGCCGGGCGCCGGGGGATCGTCAGCTCCAGTTACACCGGCCAGCTGCTTCACATGCTTCAGCTCGTACTCCTAGTTTTTTCGGAAGCGCCCGGGCTCAGCAATTGGCAACCGGCTACATCGGCCAGTAGCAGTGCATTCTTCAGTCTAATACTTTCTGGTCTGATTCTTTTTGGACACCCTCTTGATGTCTCAGTCTACTTTTTATTTTTTGTGCCTGACAATTTTCATTAAGAAGGCCTCATAGAATCAACAACTCCGGTCTTATACTTTATTTTCTTCGCACAATAAGAAAAACACGGTTTTCTGATTTTTTAAATACCTCCACATAGTTTACACACTATTTTCAGATACTATGAGACTATCTGTTAAGCTGGAGATGAACAAGATGATGAAGAAAATTGGCATTAAGAAAGCGGATTTAATTCTTATCACATGTATTTTGCTAATATCCCTGACTCTTTTAGGAGTAGAGTTGCTTAGAAAGGACCAGCCCAGTACCGGTACTTATGCAAGTATACGTATAGATAATAAACTATATAAAGAGGTAGAACTCACGGATGAGCCCCAAATTATCAAGATTCAAACAAAAAGAGGATACGATATACTCAAAGTTCATGATAGAGGGATCGAAGTAATTGAATCGGACTGCCCGCAAAAAATCTGTTTTAGCTTTGGTTTAATATCAAGACCAAGACAATCTATCATTTGCCTACCTCTGCGAATGATTGTTGAAGTAAAGCCTAATTCAACTGATGATATAGATGCGATCCTATAACTTTCTTAAATAAAAAACGAACTATTCCATAAGCACATATATTGGGCTAAACGTAGAATCAGAGATCTATGTTTAGCTTTTTATTTACCTGTTATAATGAGCTCAGGTTATCTCAAATAAAAAAGGAATGGATTTTGTATGACTACGCACATCGTTGAATTGTTAGGTGAAAGTGGTTATTTCGCCATTATCTTAAGTCTGGTTTTAAATATATTAATAAGCATTTTTGCATTCATCCCTAGTGTATTTCTCACAGGAGCTAACATCACCTTTTTCGGTTTTCTCAACGGAATGATGATTTCCTTTTTCGGAGAAGTGCTTGGGGCAATTGTTAGCTTTGTTCTCTATCGCAGGGGGTTCTTGTCCTTAATACGAGGTATAAAAAATGAGAATAAATATTTGAAGAGACTTCAACAAACTTCTGGTTATGAAGCATTCTTTCTTATTCTTGCTTTAAGAATACTCCCGTTTATCCCTTCAGGATTGGTTAATATATCGAGTTCCGTTAGTCGTGTTAGCTGGGTCACTTTTGGATTAGCAACTATGCTTGGAAAGCTGCCAGCTCTGATTATAGAGGCTTATTCTATTCAGCAATTGCTGATTCTCAGCAAGGAATATCT
>NZ_LN831198.1:2688662-2706616 GCF_001368795.1 Paenibacillus ihuae | reverse complement strand
CTGATTCTCAGCAAGGAATATCTCAGTGTGGCTTTGATTTTAATAAGTATCGTACTCATTCTAATCATTTTCACGGTTAGTAAAAGAAGACACTACTAAGTACAGGGAATAAAAATTTATTAGTTAACAACGCTGAGACAGCCCTTTCTATACTTATCATGAGAATCCATCGCATGTACCTTACCCTACTTCTCAATAAGAACAATCCTCAAACAAGCTTACGGAATAAGAATAGCCTATTCAAATCAGGACCACCCGTCCAACGGGTGGTTTGCTCTAGGGGTATAACCCCTTGTTGCCAAACTGCGCCTAAAGACGCTAGCCTGACCACACATTGTTCAGGCTCAGTGTTATTTGTCATCTTCACTCACCCGTTAAACGGGCTTACTTCTTTTTGTTCCTTTTGTCACTGAATGGATCTTCGTATTCTTTTACACTCAGTTTATCTATCGCTTGGTCATGTGCTTCTTGTTCACGGATATATTTGGCTACCGTGGCTTCATTTAGTCCCACTGTGCTCACGTAGTATCCTTCCGCCCAAAACTTCCGATTCCCATACTTGTACTTTAACCCCGCATGCTTCTCAAAGATCATGAGCGAACTTTTTCCCTTCAGATATCCCATGAACGTGGACACAGCGATCTTCGGCGGTATCGCTACCAGCATGTGCACATGATCCGGCATCATATGTCCCTCTATGATTTCTACTCCTTTGTATTTACATAAACGCTTGAAGATTTCGATCAGATCTTTCCTCACTTGATTATATATTTCTTTCCGTCTATACTTCGGGGTGAACACGATATGATATTTGCACATCCACTTCGTGTGAGCTAGACTATAGCTCTTGTTTGCCATCTTTGACCATTCCTTTCCTTTGAGCCTGAACATCTCAATTCTATCGGAATGGTCTTAGTGGTCAAACCCTCAGTCCCTCCACCCGCATAGCGGGTGGTTTTTTGTTTCGCGCGTTTCACGCACTCAACTGGCTAAAGCCATAATAAAAAGATCGCCTCTCTAGTTAGAGGCGATCTTCATTACTCCACATGCAGAAAACTTTCAATTAACGGCTCACCATTTCAGAATAGCTGTTTTCACTGACTACACGGCGAGCTGTTACATATCGCTCCTTATAATACGCCTCTGACAAGCTGCTGATTCTTACGCCCTTACTGCTGGAAGAGTGAGCGAACTTGTTATCACCTACGTAAATGCCCGCATGCGAAATTCCAGAACCAAATGTGTTAAAAAAGACGAGGTCACCCTCACGTAAATCATCTTTGGCTACAGGAATGCCAGTTTTAGCCTGCGATTGAGAAGTGCGCGGAAGGTCATCTACATTGAACTTCTTAAGTACATATAGAATAAATCCGGAACAATCAAAGCCTGAAGTTGTGGTTCCTCCATAAAGATAAGGGGTTCCTACGACCCGATTCACAACACTGTCCAAGGTTACCTCGCTAGCATATGTACCTGGTGCTGCAGAAGCAAATATAAATGAGGCTGCCAACATGGATACGATGACTTTCTTCAGAAACTTGTTCTCCCTTCAATGCCTACGGAGTTAGCTGAGGATTCGGTTAAAGGTTCCCTATATTCCCTTTTATGCAAGAATAATTCACCCAAAAAATGGTTCCCCCGTTTTCAACGCTGAAATTCGGCAACTTATTAATATTTTGTAACTATTAACACTTTAATAGATAGTAGGCCCCCCTGTCAATCCTTCTAAAAATTTAACTATTAACGTATTTTCTACATACTTTCTTCATTGTTTCTCCATATTTTTGCTTTATAATAACCACTCAATATCATTCTTTGTCTGAAACAATAGTAACGTTTTTGTAATATATTCCAATATCTTTGGTGTATATAAAAAGACGAGTAGTTACTTCCTCCTCGTCTTCTAATCCCGTATATGTCGTTTAATTGATATTACGTTTTCGATTACGATACCTGTGTTTGTTCCAAAGCCGATCCCAGAGATTCTTCAATTCCCATCATCATTTTATAATGGGCATGATGATGTGTAACCACGAATATCTTTTCAAATACCCGTAAGTACTTACTGACTGTATCCATCGGGTGCTCGATATACAAATCATCTCCTGCAAAGTGAGAACCATCATTGGCCCAGGAGATTAAGGATTTACATATGACCTTCTCATCCTCGTCGAATTTATCAATAATGTCCTGATCGCTGTAATTACCATAGATTTTAAAATAATTTTCAATGATTCTACGAATCAAATTCTGAACGGTGATGGAAGAGCTGTGATTGGCTGACTTTAATTCCTGCCACATTAACTCATACGAGCTTTTAATCGGGTTGCTGTTATACGGGGTTGATTCGGTTACATCATTCCATTTTCGGATAATCCAAAATGTCTCATCCGCCATCCTAGCGCCATTTTTGGGCCGGTTTTTTGAAAACGTAATTTCCTTGTGAAAATAGACATTATGCGTTAGAAGAAACAATTGAATGATATTACTTTCTTCGTTGCGTACATCTTCTATAAGTTTGGAAATCAGATTGCTTACGATAAACAATACGTTACTGTCCAAGCTTGAAATTGGGTCATCAATCACAACAACTTTATTCTCAGTAATTAAATCACTGTTATTGCTACCGTTTAATAAGTGCATAAAATAAAGAAAGGTAACAAACGTTTTCTCGCCTTCACTTAATGTTTGATTAACGTCCTCACCATTTGAGCGGATTAACCGATAATTCCCTTGATTTTGTGTATGAGCGAATTTGAAATTAGTAAAATGATAGGCCCTCAGTAACCGATTCATTTCGTTTACAGAGGGGATTACACTCGTAATCTGAGCCTCCAGCCTGTGAATTTCGGATTCCAATGCGACTCTTTCATTCTTCTTTTGGGCTAATGTTACAGAAAGGTTGTCGATTGCTCGTCCTGTTCTATAATCTATACGAACATATTTCTCATGATTTTGCTGATTCTCACTCCAGATAAAATCCCAAATCTGGGTTATCAATTTATTCCCTTCATCCACTCGGTTCTCTATAAAAGTATTATGCTGCTGAATTTGTTCATTCGCTCGGACGATTTCTTCATTGATCACATCGACGAAAGCCGCAATAGTTAACAGTTCGATTGGATGACTGGGATGAGTTTGCTTTTGCTGGAACAAGTCCAAATTATGTGCATTTTTCGAAAGGATCAGTTCATATTGTTGCGAAATGAGATCGAGATTCAAATATGTATTTTTCTTGTCGGTCAATAATAACTCTTGCACTTGATTTTCAAGATAATGATAATACCGTTTATACTGTTCAACTTGATCTTGGAGTTCAATCATCTCTTTTTCGTAATGTTCATTAAAGTAATCATTGAGTTTTTCGGTAAATCCCTCAGGGAGTTGTTGTTGGCAAAAGGGGCATACTCCTTCCGCTTCAGAAACATGTGTATGTCCTTGTTTAACCCAGTCACTAATCGCTAGCTTGGATATAAGCACAGCAATATCGACTTCCTGTTTACCAATGATAGGGGTCTGAAAAATCCGGTGATTGCATACCGCAGACAGATGCTCTATTTTAATCTTTTCAAGAAAGGGTAGCTTCTCATTTGAACCATTAAACAATTTCTGTACTCGCGCTTGGAGGTCTGCTAGAGCACATATTAGTCCGCCTGTCGGTGCTTGCTTACATCTTTTCATAAAGTTTATTCTATTGTTTCTTAAACCCGAAAAGGCCACTGAAAAGATATCGTCATATTTCCGCTTTAATTTCCAACAATCGTCGGTAAACTCATCCTCGTTTTGTTTAGACTCTTTTTGTTTGACCTCTAGATTAGAACTTAACCGACGAATTTCCTCAACTACTTTATCAACTAAGTCTTTTTTGTCCCGGATGGTTTTTTTAATTTCTGTTGATTCTATTCCCAAAGTAAAGATACCTTTGATATCTGAATCTTGGTGGAAATTTTCCTCGACAAACTTTTGGTTATACACCACTGTTTTTAATGGCTGGGAAACCCAGGATATCCTACTATCAGCATAAAGTTCAATTTGTTTAAGAACATTAGATAAGGTTGTTTTCCCACTGCCATTCGAGCCGTAAAAATAGTTAATTTTTTTCAGGTCACTGTAAAGTACACCCTCACTACTATAGGTAGCCACATTTTTAACGGCAATCTCCCTAATCATACTTTGATCCCCCTTGTAATGCTATTCCCCTGTATTCCTCATGTATTTTTTCGAAAATCCAATATTATTATATCATTCATCCACTGATTCCATCGGTAATTTCCGTCAATTTTTGCAAAGATATTCCTCTATTTATTAAAAAAAAGCAGCCTCCAGGGGCTGCTCAGGCTGTCGAGAAAGTCTCGACAGCCTTCTTTATGTGATTTTGGTTTCTTACGACACCGCGTTAATGTTGTATAATATAGGTAACTGTTTATAGAACGGATGGTGTGTCGACATGCTGCGTCCCAATCGAGAAAAACAACAAGCTTACGAATTTGTTTCTATTGAAGATTTGGTTCCTCAAGACCACTTGCTTCGCAAAGTAGATAAATATATTGATTTTTCGTTTATCGATGAGAAGGTTAGACCACTGTATTGCTCGGATAACGGACGCCCTGCGATTGATCCAGTCATGCTGTTTAAGATGATTTTCCTGGGTTACTTCTATGGCATTCGTTCTGAACGTCAGTTAGAACGTGAGGTCCAGACCAATTTAGCTTATCGTTGGTTTCTTGGGCTGGGGCTAACAGACAAGGTTCCAGACCACTCCACGATTAGCTGGAACCGGCGAATTCGATTTAAAGATACGAACATTTTTCAGGATATTTTCGACGAGATTGTGATCCAGGCGATTTCGCACCGGATGGTGGGCGGACGGGTTCTAGTCTCGGATTCTACTCACGTCAAGGCGAATGCGAATAAACACCAATACACGAAACAAATGGTACTGCAAAATACCAAGGATTATGTGGACGAGCTTAACACTGCCGTAGAAGCAGACCGGAAAAACCATGGAAAAAAGCCCTGAAACCTAGAGAGGAAGTGAACGAAGAAAAAGAAATTAAGGTGAGCAAAACTGATCCCGACAGCGGGTACATGATCCGCGACGGTAAACCGGAAGGCTTCTTTTACCTAGACCACCGGACGGTAGATATGAAATATAATCTCATTACAGATGTCCATGTCACGCCCGGAAATGTCCATGATTCTGTGCCGTATTTGTCGCGTCTGGACCGCCAGAAGGAACGTTTTGGATTTCAAGTGAAAGCCATTGCGCTAGATTCAGGGTATCTAACAACGCCGATTTGCCGTGGTCTGCAAAACCGAAAGATTTTTGCTGTTATTGCTCACCGGAGATTCCATCCCAAGCAAGGACTGTTTCCCAAATGGAAGTTCACATTTGACGCTGAGCGAGAATTGTACGTCTGTCCGGCGGGTCAAGAACTGAAGTACCGGACAACAGACCGCAAAGGGTACCAGCAATATGCGTCAGATCCGGAGCAATGTAAAAGTTGTCCGTTTTTAAACCAGTGTACGCAGTCCAAAAACCACCGAAAAATGGTGACCCGGCATGTCTGGGAGGACAGCAAGGATTGGGTCCGGAACAACCGGCTTAGCAAGTCAGGTAAGCAGTTGTACCGCAAACGAAAAGAAACGATTGAGCGAAGCTTCGCGGATGCTAAAGAGCTCCATGGGTTTCGCTATTGCCGGTTGCGCGGACTGCCGAATGTCAGGGAACAAGCACTGATGACGGCAACCGTGCAGAACATGAAGAAGATGGCGATCCACCTGGATCGCCGGGAAAAACGGGGATAACCCCCTCGCTTTCCCGTTCGTGGGCAGTCATTGAAATACAAAAGAAACCCAAGGTCTTTTATGACCTGGGTTTCTCGACACTCTGAGGAACTGATGGGATCAGTTCCTTTTTTCATAATGATCATTTTATAAAACTTAGCGTAAGCTGGAAAGTTCTCGTTTTAATTGTTCATTCTGTACCGCTGCCTCGAAATAGTCTGCGTGAATGGTCCAATCCGTTTCTATTTGTTTAGAGATTACTTTATTCACTGTCTTTTCCCCAAACAAAACCGATCCTATACTTAACGGCACTATATATACCCGATTCCATGACCATGCCATTGCCTTATTCCTCCTCTGAATTCTTAAATGTGTAATCTTTGATTGACTTTATTTTAAGAGATTAATATGTAAGATTCGTGTTCTTTATTTGAGTTTTGTGTGTGATTTTGCTCATAAGGGAGAAAACACCCTCCAACTGCTTAAATAAAATCCGATGCACACCAATACACCTAACCTAAAAAAGCAGGGTATCTCTTGAATTCGAGATACTCCTGCTCGATGTTTCATTGCACTCGTTACGCTCTTGCCATCTGCCGGCAAGCTTCTGCACATTCGCGGCAGAATTTTGCGCATTCTTGACAATGGGCATCTTTAAACGCTTCACAATCTTTGGCGCATGCTTCGCAAACCATGGCACACAGCTCGCAACTTGCCTTCGCAAACATACTGTCTCTGCTCATTAATTGAGCTGCCTGAAGGCAGATTTCTGCGCAATCGTTCAGCATCTTGATCATTGAGGTTCTTGCTTGAACATCAGTCTCTTTTAGGCATGCTGAAAAACATTCTTCGCAAGCCTGTGCACATTTTAGGCAGGCTTCAATACAATGCGTATAGTGCTTTGGAGTAGCGGAGTTGGCAAGTAACATTTTCATTCCCTCTCTTTTCATTATTTGAATGTTGTTTGATCGTTAGTTATTATCTAAATAAAGACCAAATATATACACGTCCGGAGACTCCGCTTTCTAATAATGCGATTGAATTGCTCTATGATCCAGAGTTATACGTACTCAGATTAACGAATCCAAGCATTACCTTTGATTTACTACGAACTTGAGCTATCTAGGGGATAATAGCTTAAAATCTCATCGGTAAGATGCTAAAGACATTCCTAAAAGGTGTTAGAATCGCAGATAACGATGAATTAGTAAAAACAGCTTATTAGCTTACAGGGCAAATGATTCCCTGATTGAAATACACTTTATGAATGCCATGCACGACAAACAGCGCCATGCCTCGTCATTCTATTTTATGTATAGTGGTTTCTGACCGCAGACCTCAGTATCGGCCAGCAACATATGAGAATGTGCTCATTGACAACTAGCATTTTTTCGCTTATGCCGAACAGTTAACCATGGGCCACCTCAACGGGAAATATCTCAGAAAGAGGGAAACTGGGATTGGCCTCTCTTTAAAATCAAAAGTGATTTGATTTCGATCCCAGAGGGGTAATCCTAACGTAATCCGAAGGGGCACTGCCATATTCCTCGTAAGGTGTTGAACCCATAGAAAAACCGTTCGATTTATTTTTTTCAAAGGACTCTCGCTAAATATAACGGGTCTCCATAGGGTATGTTTGCGTAAACAACCGGACTTTCGTTTTGAAATAGTGCTCCAAATTACGGTGATAATACAAATACTCATGCTGCTTGTATGAGAATATTTTTGAGAACAGTTTGAAGATTTATACGTACTTACTCCTGATCGTGTTGTTTGAACGTACAATGTACGGTGACCAATGTAGTGAGGATGGTTATAGAATAGATTTACCCTTCGTTAGATTCGAAAAAAGCAATACGTTAGGTAGATCACACCACATTACAACCTCAAAGTGTAGTTGTTAAAAAATGATAAGGGGAGACGATTGAAAGGGCATGATCCATTATTGGATTATACCCTTCTTCTCTTCTCCCCAATATAATACAATAAGTTTACAATTTAACACGCTGCAACCGAAGCGCATTCAGAACCACAGAAACTGAACTTAATGCCATAGCTGCTCCAGCAACCCAAGGTGCAAGCAAACCAATCGCCGCTATCGGGATACCGATAGAATTATACGCAAGCGCCCAGTAACAGGTTTTGCCGAATATTCCCCATCGTTTTTCGACTCATATAGATCGCATCCGGAATACTATTGAGATCTCCTCGCATGAGAGTTACGTCAGCAGCTTCCATCGCTACATCTGTTCCTGTACCCATCGCCATTCCAATATCCGCCATGGCAAGGGCGGGAGCATCATTGATGCCGTCTCCGACCATTGCGACTTTTTTCCCTTGAGCCTGTAATTTCTTTACTTCATCTGCTTTACCTTCGGGGAGAACTTCAGCCAATACACGCGTAATTCCAACCTGCTTGGCAATTGCTTCAGCTGTTCGATGGTTATCACCCGTAATCATAATGACTTCGATCCCCATGTCATTAAGCCGTTTAACAGCCTGTGCCGAGGTTTCCTTAATGGTATCTGCAACCGCTACTATACCGGCATACTGCCGATCTACAGCAATCAGCATGGCTGTTTTGCCTGCCTGCTCCAGTTGGTCCATCTGATCTTGCGCATGATTGATGGACACTTGAAACTGAGCCATGAGTTTTCTCGTACCCACGAGAATTTCCTTGCCCATCACATTTGCCTTAATACCATGCCCAGGTATCGCTTCAAACGTGTCCGTTCTCGGCAATTGGATACCCTTAGCGATAATCCCAGCAACTATAGCTTCAGCCAGAGGATGCTCGGAGTTCTTCTCTGCCGCGCCGACAAGGGCCAGCAGATCTGTTTCCATCCAGCCGGAAACCACGACGTCAGTCAGTTCCGGTTTGCCTTTTGTCACCGTTCCGGTTTTATCTAAGATGATGGTATTAATGCGGTGGGTAGCTTCTAGGTGTTCACCGCCTTTAAACAGGATTCCCGACTCTGCGGCTCTTCCTGAACCTGCCATAATGGAAGTCGGTGTCGCAAGTCCCAGGGCACAAGGACAAGCAATGACGAGTATCGCAATCGCAATCTCCAGTGCGTTTGCAAACTCTCCTGGCGTAATCCAAACAAACCAAGCGATAAACGCAAGAACCGAGATCGCTACGACGATCGGAACAAATATACCTGAAATGGCATCTGCTACACGTTGAATAGGAGCTTTGGAACCTTGGGCCTCTTCAACCACTTTAATAATCTGAGCCAGGGCCGTTTCTTTTCCGACTTTGGTCGCTTGAATTCGAAGTACTCCGTTCTTGTTAATCGTTGCACCAATGACAGGATCTCCCGTTCTTTTCTCAACCGGCAGGCTTTCTCCAGTTAACATAGCCTCATCTACGGAAGAAGCCCCCTCCACCACCTCGCCGTCAACCGGGATTTTCTCCCCTGGTTTTACGATTACGATGTCACCGGCCACGACTTCTTCGACAGGGATAGTCATTTCCTGTCCATCGCGAACAACCAATGCCGTCTTGGCTTGAAGACCCATCAGTGTTTTAATCGCTTCAGACGTTCTTCCTTTGGCAAGAGCCTCGAACAATTTCCCGAGGATGACCAGTGTAATCAAGATAGAGCTGGTCTCATAGTACATTTCCGGTCCATGAGCCCCCGCACCGGCTTGAACCCATTCGAGCGTCAAATAGAGGCTATAGAAGTATGCTGCCGAAGTCCCGAGGGCTACCAGAACGTCCATATTGGCACTTTTATTACGCAGCGCTTTATACGCACCAACATAGAAATGGCCACCGATATAAAATTGAACTGGTGTAGCCAAAATCAGTTGGAACCAAGGGTCCATGAAAATCATAGGCATCCAAATCCAAGATAGGAACGAGAAGTGGCTGATCATGGACCATAGTAATGGTAAAGAGAGAAGGGCTGAAATGATAAACCGTCTTTTTTGTTTAGAGATTTCTTTTTGTTTATGTGCGGAGGCGTCCTGCTGCCCTTCCTTCGGCATGGCCTTATACCCGAGTTGCTCCACCTTTTTTTGCATGTCTTCCAAAGTAACAGTCGCTGGGTCGTACTCGACCCGGGCTGTTTCAAGGGCAAGATTAACATTTGCCGTTACAACACCGGGCATTTTGTTTAATCCCTTTTCAATCCGATTGGCGCAAGCGGCGCATGTCATCCCAGTGATTTGGAAATCCGTGGTTTGCTTTACAGTGCCGTAGCCTAAATGTTCAATCTGTTCTTGCATTTGCGGAATGGTTGCACGTTTGGGATCAAACGTCAAAGTCGCCCGTTCCAAGGCGAAATTCACATTTGCTTCCGTCACCCCATCCATTTTTCTTAATCCTTTCTCGATCCGGTTGGCACAAGCAGCACAAGTCATTCCTGTGATCTGTAAGGTTGTTTGCTCCTCACTTTTAGATATCGTTGAACTCATTATCTATCCCTCCCTCATACCCCCAGGGGGTACATTGTGTTGAAAAAAAGGAGCCATCTTGACGATGGCTGCTTACGGACTTAGACGACATCGTAACCTTGCTCTTCGATGGCATTCTTTATGGCTTCCAAGGATACACTAGATTCATCAAAAACGACCTCAACTGTCTTTTTCTCCAGGTTCACTTTTGCATCAGCCCCAATGTTTTTAACGGCTCCTTCAACACTTTTTACACAATGTCCGCAAGACATTCCTTCTACATGTAATGTTTCGTTCTTCATCTTTCATTCCTCCATATCGTTTGTTTATTTCATTAATTTATTCATGGTAACCAGAATCTCATCAATCACTTCATGTTCGCCGGATTGGATTCGTTCAATCACGCAGCTTTTCATATGACCTTCCAGAACCATTTTCCCTACGCTATTGAGAGCCGACTGAATCGCCGCAATTTGATTTAGAACGTCATCGCAATAGGTATCTTTTTCTATCATCCCTTTAACCCCACGAATTTGACCCTCAATCCGGTTTAACCGGGTCATTAGATTGGCCTTCGTTTGATCAGAATGATGACTTTTTCGATGATGTCCATGAGATGCAGTCTGTTCCACTGATTGTTCCATGTGCCTCACCTCTCACCATCAATATACCATACCCCCCTACCGTATGTAAACAGGGGATTAGGAAGTACTTCATCTCCTTTTTTAGTCTGTTCATTTAACCTCTTTGTTTATGCACCTGTATATAACCTCTGCCTTTTGTAATTTTTGCAGAAACTGTGGTTAATTACAGCCCACAATGATCCTCAGTTTGATCACGATAGACGAAGTCACGGTCTTCGGAAACCCTTGAAATCATGTAAATGATAATTGGCTTTTAGCTGAGATAATTATAGTGTGCCTCATATTGATAAGCTTCGCTTGATCGTCTTTCTAATGGGATAGGAATTTGACTTCCTGAACGGCACCATCAAATAAAGACTGTCAAGCCCGTGGTATATATCAACGGGCTTGTTCTATATATCATTAAGGTAAGTCTAGTGATTGGCCGTACATGATGCTACAGTTTGAAGATACGGATAGACTTTAGCAATTGGTCAACCGATTGGGACATGTTTTCAAGAGCCCCTGATATCTGGTTAACCATTTGACTTTGCATATCCGAAGTTTGGACCACACCTTGAATACGAGAAGAAGTGTGTTCGGCAATCGTAGTCACATCCGCAACAGAATCAGAAATGTAGTGAGAATCTGTTGACATTTGTCTTGTTGCTTGATATACATTTTGATTCTGAGAAGCTACATGTTGAGAGGAGATAATGATCTGTTCGAAGGATTTCCCTGCAGAGATTAGGTGCTGGTTCCCCGCTGTTAATTGAGCTAAACTTGTGTTCATCCCTTCGGCTGCTTCACTGGTGATATGTTGAACCTTTTCAATGAGTATTCTTATTTCTTGGGCTGAGTTTTCAGACTGCTCAGCTAGTTTTTTCACTTCATCTGCAACCACAGAAAATCCTCTCCCAGCTTCTCCTGCACGCGCAGCCTCAATGGAAGCATTCAACGACAGCAAATGGGTCTGTGAGGATAAATCGGTAATAACGGTCGCAATGTTCCCGATACTGCCTGAGCTATCCGATAATTGTTGTATTTTACTAGCTACATGTGTGATGGATGCGTTCAAATGGTTGATTACAGAAATGATGCTTAGAAGCCAATCGTTGCCTTGATCCGCATGCACAACCATATTTTCCGATGCACTGGCGACTTGTGATGACCTTTGAACGATTTCTTGTATGCTAATTTGGATATGTTCAACGGCCTCCATACTTTGATTCATGCCCTCAACCTGTTTGGATGCACCTTGGAGTATGGATTGCAAGGTACGATCGATCTCAAGTGATGAATCTCCTACGCCATTGATATGCATTTGAACAACACCAGAAACTTTATGTACCTCATCCGCGGCCTGCTGAGCCTTAGACACTAGTGTATGTAAGTTATGAGTCATTAGATTAAATGCTCTCGAAAGGATACCCAACTCATCCTTAGAAGTGACGGGGATATCTGTGATACTAAGATCGCCATTTGCAACTCGTTCCGCCATGATAGTGACTTGTCTTAAGGGTGCGGTTAATTTTCTTGTGAAAAGAGCGGTGAGGAATAAAGCGATAAGGAGTCCGATCATCGTAAATACAATCATTTTTACTTTAAAACGACTAATTGCCTGATTATACATTTCCTTGCCCATACTAATATGGAACGCCCCAATTACAGTTCCGTCTGAGGATCTAATGGGTTCATAGATCGCCATTTCAGTTCCATCATGCGCTTCACCTACATACGACTTTCCACCTAAGACGATGGATTTTACGTTCGACTCAAGTATTATTTCTGTGATGTTCATATTATGGCTACCCTTAGACGATGCAGCTACACCCTTCTCGCCTTTAAAAATTACAATATCATCACCAGTTAATGCGCCAACGAACAAAGCAACGTCATGATTTCCCTCTATAGAGACCTCGCCTTTAAACAACTTCCCATCCTTCAGCGTCCATTCTCCGGGAAATTTAACATCTAGCAGTGCAGTCGCTAACTTTGTGTTAGACACCATCTTTTGTTCTGCGAGGTGGGTAACCTGGGCATTCATATTCGCGATGGCATAAGTACTGAAGGAAACGATGAGTATTAAAATGAAAAGGCTTATATATAGAATCAGTTTGCTGGATAACTTCATTTCGTTCCTCCACCTTTGTTATTCACATGAAGATAGCTCTAATAAGGCTAGTTAAAAAAGGAGACCGCCACCCCAACTTAGGAGTGCGCGATCTCTCAGACTGACAGTTATTGATCAGAATAAATCGGTAAAATCTCACTTGATGCAGTACAATTAGTGTTTTTTGTTTCGCATCATTAAAGGCATAAGTACGAGATGTGAAAGCGGGCATAACAACAATACACTATAGGCAAGCATATTACTTGTTGAACCACTTACATTATTAGCAATGATTAAAATAACGAACAGCACGATCGGAAGTATACAACACATCATCATCATCAGACGATGGGCTGGGCCTTTTTTATGATGATTGTTATGACTGTCATGCTGGTTATGGTTTCCGCAACAGCTCATGAAATAACCTCCTTAAACTTTAATCATATAGTCTATTAAATACTTACGCTCTGCCCAGGGATATCTGTCCTATGGTTTCTTTGCATCATTTCATCCATATTGGAATCCCGCATCATCTCATCCATTGTGGTACCTTCCATCATGTCCACCATATCCGGTTTTTTCATCATTTCACTCATGTCTTTATCTTCCATCATTTTTTCCATATCAAGTCCATTCATCATTTCGTCCATGCCTGGCTGCTTCATCATTTCAGACATATCGGTATTGCTCATCATATCCGTCATAACTTCATCGTTCATTGTATCGTTCATGTTCGCCATATGGTGAAAATACGTCTCCTGCTGAGCTACCTCTTGCTTGGAAGAAACATCCCCTTTGGAGATGTCGGAATCAACTCCTGTAGCGTATACTGCGGAACCGATTCCCAACGTCAATATAAAAGCACCCAAGCCAGTTAATAATTTCGCATTCATTTTTCTTTTCGCCTCCTGTAACTCCATGGTACAAGAGATCCTTGTGGAATTTATGTAGCATTTATGGGCTTTTAATGGAGAATACATTTTAATCCTTTCTCATATCACTGTTTGTAGGTAGAGGACACGCTTTACAAGTAGCTTATTCAACCAAACTCACATTAAAAGGAGGGATTAAAGTGTCATCCTTAGGACTTGCAGTTGTTTTTTATATCTTCATTTTGGTCTGGTCTTTTGTCATTATCCTGCGATTTAAGGCGACAGTTACAGAATCGATTCGAATGGTTTCGCCTATGGTAGTCGGGATGATTGTTGGTTTTGGAGGCGGTACTTTGAGCGGCCTCTATATTGCCGGCCCTGTTCAATCTTTGGTGTTAGGTGTCCTTCTAGGGATCTTTTCTGGAAGCATAATAGGAGGACTGATGGGTTTGGGGGCGTTCTTAAACGGAGCATCGTCTGGGATGATGGCCGGATTAATGGGGGTTATGCTGATACAAATGTTTCCTCAATCAGAATGGAAAGATGTTCTATTCTTTTTTATGGTCGTATCCGGATTCTTGCAATTTGCCCACACTTTATTGTTGCAGCGCTTATCTAGCGAGAACGTAATCGAAGGTACTTTTAAGGTCTTGAGTTCACCGCTATTCATGTTCCTCTTCATTTCAACAGTCCTTATGGTATATGTCACCGTTGCAAATCATAACGATCCTGAACAAGCGAAGCCGCTAAGTTTACAAAAAACGATTCAGAATACGAACCATACAAATCATTAATCTTTGAGGATCGGGTTCAATGTTCACATAAGATAGCTACCAGACAGTTTTAAAGTGGTAATATGAAGAGTTGGCCTTATATAAAAAAAAGCCACCATGGCGTTCCCATGGTGGCAGATACAACTGTACTCCGCCATAACTGAAGAACACGGCAGAGCCGGTTTTAATCCATTCACCCCAGGCAAATGACTACTAGTTACTTGCGGAGCTATATCAATGATATCAACACTACCTATATGGTAGATCCAAAATAGCTATGCGATAAGCACAAAGGATGTTCTCTTCCACTCATGCACCTTACACCCTATGTACTGTCTCTTTCACCTGGTTCCTTGTGAAGAAATAAAGGAACACAGACAGAGAAATAACAAGAATACTCATACTCGTCCACTGACCTGCTGTCCAGCCTAACGCATAACGCGGTGAATCTCCACGCAGAAATTCCATAGAAAACCGGACCAGGGCATACATAATATTATAACTTAAAAATTGTCCACCTTTAGGCAACTTTATATTCTTCAAGACTAGAAGAATACCAAAGACGATTAAGTCAAGCTGACCTTCCCATATTTCAGCAGGCCATAACGGAACTGAACCATAGCGCTCGAAAGCTATAGTCCCTTCTGGATAAACAATTCCGAAGCCAGTCCCGGTCGGGGCCCCAAATGCATCTCCATTTAAAAAGCAGGCAATTCGGCCGACAGCTTGTCCAAATATGATTGCCGGCGCTAGAATATCCGCAAGTCCCCAAAAAGAAATCTTCTCTTTCCGCGCATAATAAGCTACCGCAATAAAACCACCTATTAACGCTCCCTGGATTGAAATGCCACCATTCCAAATCGCGAATATTTCCCCCAAATGTTTTGAATAATAACCCCACTGAAAAAAGAATACATGCCATATTCTTGCGCCAATTATTGCACTAAATATTACGTAGAAGACTAGATTCAATATATGTTTTTGATAGTTGGTCCCTCGAGCTAAATAATATGCAACACCTATCGCAAGTAGCACTGCCAACCCTACTATCACGCCATAGGATCTAATCGAAAGTCCTGCAACTTCGAATAAGATTACTCTCAAATCATTTCCTCCTTAGCCTCGTTATGGAGTAATACTGATACCATTCGGAGTCGCACCTACGTTGATTGTTGTAATTACTTGATTTGTTTCATTATCGATCACTGTTACGGTGTTATCGAACATATTCGTCACAAAGATCTTGCTGCCATCCGGGTTGATGACTACACCATGCGCCCCTGTGCCTGTCTCTGTCGTTGCTGTTACTTGTTTTGTCACGAGATCAATTTTTGAAATGCTATGTGACGGATTTTCTTCTGTACCTTGGTTCGCTATTACGGCATATTTATTATCAGCAGAAATGTATACCTGAGCAGGGCCATTACCGACAGGCACTTTTGTAATGTTAGAAGAATCCAAATCTACTACAGCGGCTGCATTTTCTGCGTTTAATGGAACGACAAGGATTTTTCCATCACTCGTGATTCCCGTCGTTACAGGTGTATTACCTACACTGATTTTTTGTTTTTCATTCATAGCATCCAAGTCCAACACACTTACCGTGTCTTCGGCCATATTTGCTATATAGGCATATTTGCTGTCTGTGGATATTCTAAATCCATGCGGTCCCGTTCCGGTTGGAATGGAATTTACTATTTTTAAGGACTTGGCATCAATTACAGATGCATCGTTTCCTTCATTATTCGTAACCAATACATACTTCCCATCATTTGTGAACACAATATGAGCCGGATGAGCCCCGACCTCAACTTTTTGAATTAGTTCGTCTGATGATGTGCTAAAAAAATAAGCATACCCATTCATTTCATGTTCACTTTGCTCGTTCTCTGCTCCCTCTTCCATCTCCCCCATAGTAGGAACCACTGTAACTCCTACCGTTTTCCCATCGGGTGAAATTTGTACGTTATGAACCGAACCGTCAATATCGATCGACTTAATGACTTTGTATGTGGTTGCATCAATTTTAGTAATACTACCACCTTCATCAGCAGTATATAAAATCACTGGTGAGCTATTTTGGGAATTCGAGGTACCGGTAGTAGGTTTAGCATTTGTTGCAGTAGTTGCAGATGGAGTCGGATCTGAACTATTCTTTTGCGCCGATCCACAGGCAGTAATGCTAACACTTAAAAAGGCTACGGTGAGGACATTCATCCACTTTTTTCTCATATTGTTCATCTCCATGAAGTTTACTTGTTAAGACTTCCCTAAAAATATAGCTAAATGTACATGCTATTTCTCTAAGTGTTTTTAATTTTAACTATCATTTATGTGTTAAGTATGTGCTTTTTGTGGGAAAACATCTTAATTAACATTCCAAATATTACGCCTAAACAAGTCTTTGAATCCTGTGATAGGATGACGTCAGTTTCACAAAAAACAAACGAAGGGAAGTCTATCATGAAAAAGAATTTTGCCATTTTATTGCTTTCTACCTCTCTGGCAATCAGTATGTTCGGTGTGCAATCGACAACGTCATCCGCAGCTAGTTATACTTCGCAAGAGTCTATAAGTACTGTAAGGAATAGTATCATCTCCAAAGGAATGACATACTTAGGTACCCCGTATGAATTTGGGTCCAGTAGAAGTAATACTAGAACCTTTGATTGCTCTGATTTCGTTAGACAAGCCTATCTTGAAGGGGCAGGAATCACTTTACCCTCTAATTCGAGAACTCAAGGTGCCTTCATCAAGAGCAAAGGGTCTTATACAACAAATTGGAAAAGCCTAAAGCCTGGAGATATTATGTTCTTTATGTCTCACCGTGGAAATAAAGCTTCAGATTATCAAGGAATTAATAGAAATACAGCACGAATTACTCATAATGGAATCTATCTGGGAAACGGAAAAATCCTACAAACCTACTCAAAAAAATCGGGTGGAGTTCGAATCGATACGATAGAGGGCACTCAATGGGAAAAACGCTTTCTTTTCGGAGGAAGTGTTTTAAGAAAGTAAGGCTACACTTAACTAAAGGTTGCCGATTAGAGTTTTTGTGATTTACGGAATTTTAAAGCAGCGTCAGAACAAGACTTGACAAATAAGATCTTAGATTAGTGTGTTTCTGTTCAACTAACGTTTCCCGTTGGAGATTAATGAAGTATCTTCAGTCTAGAACTTTATTTTCTTTTGACACATGTGTTATTTGATATTTATCAAATCGGCAATAGTATCAAGTTCTTGTCCATTTTCGGCAAAGGGACCAAGTTCTTGTCCTGCGAAAAGGACAAGAACTTGGTCCCTTAAATAAAAAAAACCGCGCTTGGCGCGGGCTGTTATGGGACTATGTTCTTGTCCTCCTACAGGACAAGAACATATATCG
>NZ_LN831198.1:2684348-2688636 GCF_001368795.1 Paenibacillus ihuae | reverse complement strand
CGCTTGGCGCGGGCTGTTATGGGACTATGTTCTTGTCCTCCTACAGGACAAGAACATATATCGTTAAAGGACAAGAACATGTATCTATTCCCTCTTAGGATAACAAAAAAAGCTGATCTTCAACAAGATCAACCCTAGGTTTCTTACTTATCCATTTTTCTGAATCATTCGTGCATAAACCATTGGCATCTCAGATGTGACATTAGCAATCAATTGATGGATTTGACCCATATTCAAGCCAGCTTTCATCAACTTCATACCATATCGATGTTTAAACCCATTGGCTGTGAAATGAAAAATTTCCCCAGGTTCGTCTTTTATATTTGCTTTTTCGGCAAATCTATCTAGATTCCTTAAAAAAGACAATTGTAAAATTTGCCGACCGACACCTTTCTTTCCTTCATATCTTATAAAAATTAAGTTGTCAGGATTTTTTTCTCCAGGAAAATACTCTTCGACTTTACTTATATAAGTATTTATCAAATCAGATAGTTCTTTTGATATGGGCACCATTGGAAATTCATATCTGGAGTTAGTTTTCTCAAATCTAATCCAATAGTCACCAGTTATATGAATAATTGAATCTTTCTTCAGATTTAATATATCGATTAATCTCTTACCTGTTGCTTCCAACAAGAGCAATATTGTGGCATATTGATGGTTGAGTTTATCCAGATTACTTAATATTTGTTCCCACACAGTATCAGAGACCGGTTTGTAATCTTCGTCTTTTTTTGGGTTTAACTTAGGTCTATCTTCTTGATATATAAGTTTCCTAATTGGTAATTCAGGTGCTTCAGTCCACTCATATCGTTGTATAAAATACAAGAAATTTTCTAGACCACCTATCATTCGCCAGATATAATAATCAGTCGCTTCCTTTCCCCTATAATTAGTTGATTTATTTCCCCGTATCGGTGTGTTTTTTAAACTTTTCAGGTACTCATCCATATCGTAGCGGTTGAGTTTCGTTAACTCCGTCCAATCTGGCCATTTAAGCACAATGAATTTCAGAAAAGGTACAAGTGTATTAACTTCACTTCTTGCTGTTGAAAATTTTATTGAATCCTGTACAAACAACCGATGCTGTATATATTTTTTGATGAGTGGTTTGTATATGTCAGGGATTTTTTCAAAACTAAGATAATAATCTGCCCTAGTCGTATTATAAGGAATCCCTAACCTCCTGACATCCCATCTATCTTTTAATATTTCAGACTGATACATTTCCAAATTTGTGTTCTCTTTGTTGTGGCCGTACCTGTTAATAGACGCTAATATTTTGTTTCTCTTCATTTAACTCACCTCATCTTGTTGCTTCCTTATAAATTTAGTTTCGTCACATATTGATCCACATATACCTGCAGCTCTTTGTGTTTTTGGTCAATCATCATTGAAACAGCCAGAGGTGAAAAAGACCGCATCGACTTCCCTTTATTTTTCCATCTTCTGCAATCGATAGTACTTATATTTATTTTCCTATTCTTGTTAATACGAGTACAAATAAATCGTAATAGGATTCGTTCATTTTCTCTCTTGAGAACGAATAAAAAAAACATATTTGAATGTATGATCTTTTCGTACTCATTCCCCTTTGGTTTAGACAGTTCTTTGGAATTTAACAAAGCAAAATCTAACCAATTTATAAACATTTGATAAAGTTGATAAGCTGTAGTTTTGTTAATAATCCATCTCAGTGCATCTCCATCCACGCTTCCGAAATAACTTAACGTTTTATTGGCTGCTCTAAAAAGATGGCTTAATCTTTCTTTATAAAGCAAGCAAACGACATTAAATTGTCTCTTTTCCTTCCCTCTATTTGGCACTCCTTGCAAAGGACCGTAGAAATTCGGCAAACTTAGTGAACTCTGTTTCCAAAAAACATAAGCATAGGCAATTGGGCATATTGGTGGAAAGTCATCCTGTTCTTCCTTTAAAAGCAATTGAAGTCGTTTGATACAATCTAAATGGAGACGATATGTTTTTTTTATGTGCTTGTCTATCGTTTTAAATATTTGTCGATTATCCATAAATATTTCTTCATATAGGCTTTCCAAGACTTTATCTTTAAGGGCATCTCCGGATGGATCGATCTTATATGTAAAAAATGACGATTCGATAAACGGATTGCCTTTTCCTTTTTCTGTGACTTGATTAAGCATGTTGAAGTTTAAATTTTCTGGAACATATATAAAACGCTCGTTCGAAGTCTTTAGATGTTCGGGAGCAATCCATTTCGCTATATCTGTATTAATAAATTTTGAAGTATCAACTTCCCATTTAAGCCATCGAGTTGATAGATCCGCATACTGATATCCACATTTACACGTAAATGCGGAGCTCATATATGTATCACTAAGGATATATGGAGTTTTTTGTCTACAGGCAGGACACTCATCTTTTAAGGGTTCATTATGAAATGGACAAATCTCAAACAGAGTGAATTGATGCATTAGACTGTGATATCCATTTAATATACATTTAGGACACCAGCGTATATGTAATGAAAACCATTCTTCTTTACGCGCTGTATTTCCCAAAGGATGCAACAGGTTTTGGATCACTCCTCTTGTTAGGGAGTGTACATTCACTTGAAATTGCTTAGTAACCTTTAGTTCATCCAAGCCATTTAAAGTAAGTAGATCTCTTACATGATTACCTAGATGATTATTCTTAATAGAGAGTACATCCTCAGTCCCAAAGGTTCTTAGAATAAGGGATTTATTGATTATATTTGCATAACTAAACTTTTCAAAAACGGACCATGCCGATTCATATGGCCTGATCCATTCTTTTCTCCATATTGCACCCATTGTATTCCCCCCTCTCACCTTATCCTTGGGCAAGGGCCATATATATTTCAGATTCAATATACCCTGAAGATTCAATTGCCTCTCTCCACAATGGCTCGGTTAGCCAATATTGACTATCACCATGAGAACCGTTTTTCTTTAATGCATTTTCAACCGTAAAAGCAAAATATTCCATAGGGATCTCAAATACAGAACGAACTCCATGCTCTTTACGTATTTTCTCAAAGAGATTAAACAAATTCTTGCCTTCCTTTTCTAAACGCTCCCCATTATTATAAGCATCGGAAAAAAAGTATTTTGTAAAACTCCAATCACTATTCTGAGGGTAACATGAAATTTCTGCTGAATCGTAGCACTTTAAAACTAACATCATTTCTTCTACAGAGCGAATGCCGTAAAAATGATGTTCATGTGTCATAAACCGACCGATGATTTGGGATTTTTTTTGTTCTAAAAAAAACGTGCGCCGAGAAAGTAGTTCTTCTTGTCCTACAGAAATAACGGACATACTCACATTCTCTCTGTCTAGTTGGTTATAAATATCCATTAACCAATTATAATGAAACTCAGTTAAGCGATGTGCCTCATCCATAATGAGAATTATTCTTCGCATTTTGGACTTCTCCGCTTTTTCAAGCATGAGATTTACAATTTGGCGTCTCATTTCAGCAGGCTTTCTTACCGCTGGAAATGGAAATTTAAAATCCGACAAGAGGTCATAATAAAATTTTTCCTCATTCGGAACCTTATAAGAGTTGCTGTTAGCCATTAAAATGGGCAAAGGTACCCCTATACTTGTAGGTAAATTCTCAATAGCAAATCGTAAAGCATACGTCTTTCCTAATCTTGGTCTTCCATAAACAATCATCCCTGGCAATCTGCTATCAACAATATTGGTTATTTTCACCATTAGTCTTAGGACTTCTTTTGTTGGCATCAGATAATGCCCCTGCTCTATTGGGTGAGTTCCTATTGGGACATTTGGTCTATCCATAAATTTTGCTCCTTTCTATCCTAAAGACTCGTTTTGTACATTTTTTGCAACTGTTCGTACACTTCTATCTCATCAGATAATTGTTTCTTTTTAGAAAAATCTCTTGCATCCTCGAGGGCTTGGTTGTATTTTTCTGCTTGTTCCAGTGCTTTGGTTTGTTCAGCAGGTTCATTTACTCGTTTCCCCTTTTTATTAGAAGCCTCTCTTACCTGTGTCACTTTATTGGCTGCTCCTCTTTTTCCTTCAGTTGCATTTTTCATCAAATAATCCGTGTAAATAAATACTGGATCGTCCCATGTTGTATAATGAATGAGTTTTCGCTGAACCAATGAGTTTATAGCCTTTCGCGTCTGTAAAGAATGTGGTGTTAATGACCACTTTCCTGCAGCAGTAAGATAGTCAAACTCACTACCATCTTCCAGATAAGCTTTAACAGTACGTAGGTCATCGACATTAACATGGAGATGAAGCTCCTTGTTTA
>NZ_LN831198.1:2681065-2684322 GCF_001368795.1 Paenibacillus ihuae | reverse complement strand
ACCAAGTAGTTCTAATGGGGATTGGTGATAAATCCCTCCATGTGGTGTTCCATTGTAATCAGAAATCATAACATCAATGAGTTGCTTCAAATGTTCGAAGGTCATATGATATCTAATTGCGTTCTTCTCAGGGTTCTTTCTTCTTGGATCATCAGGATTGCTTCCAGTTGTGTTCGGCAGCCGGTGAAAGCCTGTCTCCTCAAGTGTTTTGAAAAAACGCTCAATAATTCCTCTTCTCATTGGGAGTGCAACTGGTCCAAGATTAGTAGCGCACCCAATCAGATTCTTTAAACGGTCCTTTACCAAATTTGCAAGATGAGACTTAGCGTTATCAAAACAAATCACATCCCACACAGCCCAGGAAGTATAGTGTGGGTAAACTTCGGATGGGAATCCACCAACCTCTGAGTATTTCATTCCATCGATTGTGATTTTTATTTTTTCATGAGGTATGACCGAATTGCGAAAACATACCATAACATCACTCGCACTGTACTCCTTGCTTAAACTTATCGAATACCCCAAAACATTACGAGTGGCAACATCAATTAATGTAAGTATCCAAAATCGATCCAGAGTTACTGATACTAAATCACCTTCTGGGGTTATTAATTCAACAATGAAAAAACCATCTATGCGATGAGCATCAAATTGTACTTTCTGGTAGGGGTGTAAAGTTGAAGGATGATTCTGTTCACCTTCACCGGTATGTTTGGCTCGAGTCTGAGCCTCTTGTCCATAGCGTCTATTTTCCTTGCCAAAGTGAAGATATCCAAGGCGATTTAGGAAACGTTGTAAAGCTTTTCTACCCATGTTTTTAGTATTAAAAGGATATTGCGTTAAAGGAATTCCCTTATTCCGGCATTGATCAATAAATTTTTTGTGAATATTCAAAGGTTTCATGGCAGGTTCAAGCGTTCGACGATGGGTTCCCAAATATAAGTCTGTTATTAAATCTTCGAGATCAGGATGAGTCTCTAACAGCAGATTGAATTCCCCTGTTTTTCTCGATTCATTTCTATCTTCCTTCAGAACATCAAGCCGGTATACCTTAACTTTTTTGTACGGAATCAATGCACGAAATCCCCATACGACCCCATTTTCATCTAGGTCTATGCATCGTTTTACTAACCTTCTTAGATTCTGAGGGCTTATATTAGTAGATAGTCGGATTTCTTCCATATCGATTCGTTTAAAATACATAACGATTGCATTTCTTCGATTTATGTACCTTTGCTTCTCTATTTCAGATAATTTGGAATGATCTACACTTGGCCAAAGATCAGGATTGATTTGTTCCTGCAAGTAACCGTCTTTCTCAAACAATCGACATCTGCTCAAGCTTCCAGACCTCCATTTCATAGTTCCAAATTTTAGAATCAATATCGGCAGTGATTATCCCTTTGTAGTACAACCAATGACAAGAAAGAAAAACCTCATATGAACTACATGTTTCAGATAATTCATAGCAAATGTCTTTCATCGTTCTTTTCGTGTAGTCGAGAGATTTGGATACTTGTTCAATAAATTTTGGAGATTTGTGATTAATTACACTAGCTAAGATTTTGATTCTATTTTCAATGGAATATCTACCAGAACGAATGGCTTTCTCTGTCCTCACTTCATGGAGTTTTCCATTAAGCCTACACCATTCTTTTTGAGCTTCAATTTGCCTCATAACACGGTCGTAGTTCCGATTACTCGGATGAAGTTCTTTCTCATATTTAACTTCCACAAAAAGCTCAGATCCATCTTTATGAAGGTTCATATCAAAAATAGTTCGATGACGTTTGCCATTCAAAACATAAGTAATCTCCAGTGGTTGTTCACAATATGTTTTTACCTTAGGATCTGTTTCAACGGTCACCCAGTGATCAAATTCTAAGTCGCTATATAAGGTAACATCCCGGTCGCCAACTTTGGGGCCTATCATACCCCAGTAATTGTTACCGTATCTCTTGCTTCTTGGCATGACGATTGGAGAATATGGAATCAAGATATTATCCATACAGAATCACATCCACTCAATTCTTTTTGAAAATAATCAACTATTAGAGTCCCTTTGCTTCTTGGCATTCTTTATTTCCGAATGTTCAGATTATAAACAACATTTTATTCTTCGCTTCAAAAATACTAATTTACTCTCTTATTGGTAATACTATTCTTAATAGATTAAGAGAGGAGTAATTTCATGAACGAGTTTATATATTATAAAATCATAGGTGAACGTATTAAAAAGAAAAGAGAAGAACGATGCATGACTCAAGAAGATCTAGCTGTACTTGTTCATATCTCAAGGCCTTCTATAACCAATATAGAAGCCGGGCGCCATCTTATTCGAATCCATTATCTATATCAGATCGCAGAATCACTAGATGTTTCTGTTCATGATCTAATACCATAGGTTTTTTATAATTTGTTTTTGTTTTGTCGTATTCGTTTCTTCAAAGACTCAATAGCTGAAAAATAGAGTTCCTTCATCTCTGGGTCTATCTTTCGGCTCACAACTTCTATTGGGAAAGCACTCCTTATAGAATCAATATCAATTAACATGATTCTAGATACATCCTTAGGATCGTAAAATATTGGAATTTGCCATCCCTCATCTTGCTCTGCCAGCTCAAACCATCCATGTTTTATCATGTTTGTGTTCGAGTAAAATTGTTCCTTAAATTTCAAACCAAATGGCGTAACAGTAGCAAGTCCTAAAGAGTATGGATACTCAGTATTTGCCAATTCAATCACCTCAATAATCACTATTACCATTTATTTAAAAATGATACGTATACATATCAAATAACTAAAATGATATTTATACATACATGTATCGCCTTTGCTCCATTGTTTACACTTACAATTAGAGGTGTGATAATGGAAATTTCAGCACTAAAAAAATAGGTCAAAGAATCCGCGATCTTAGAAAGCAAAAAGGATTGTCTCAAGAGCAACTCGCTGAGAAAGCTGGCTTTCATTTTTCTTATATTGGTGGCGTTGAGCGAGCAGAGAAAAACATTACGTTAGTGAATCTACTGAAGATCGCCGATGCTCTTGATGTTCAGATTATGGATTTGTTTATGTATACGAAATATCAACAGTCCGCTTTGAATGAAAAGGACGAATTGTTGAATCAAATCTTCCAAACCTTAGTTTCCTTAAAAAAAAGAGATCTTCGAAAGGTCCAAATCATGCTAGATGAGTTTTTCGAAAAATAAACCGATCGCATGTCATAAATAAACCGCACTCCATTTGCTTGGAGG
>NZ_LN831198.1:2677679-2680310 GCF_001368795.1 Paenibacillus ihuae | reverse complement strand
CTTGCATTCAACTGGCCACCATGCACTACGCGAATGAAATTCGGCCCGCAGAGAACGTCCCCAACCTCTCTAGCACCATTTCTGTAGATCCCAATCAGCTGAAGTTAGCCTTACAAATCGTCAAAGGGCTGACAGGAACCTCGGATTTAACTTCATATACCAATCCAGAGCAAGAACGATTGCTGGCGGCTATTCAATCTAAAATTGCTGGCCAGAACATTGTATTAAAGCCCACGCAAGAATCAGATGTTGTTGTTGATCTTTTAGAGGCGCTTCAGGAGAGTGTCAGAATGAATAAAGGAAAAAATAAGGTGGCAGCCCCGAAGGAAAGTAAACGCGGGACCCCTAATGAAAAACTGGGATAGTCTCTTGCAAGCAAATGGATGAAGTAGCTAAGGATCCAAGTAAGGTGGTTCTTAGCTATTTTCATGTCCTTCCTGGACTTCTCCAAACGATTACCCTCTGCCAGTTTTTCTTTATAGTCCCCCACTGAATGTACGAGCAAAACTCTAGTTTATTTTTATATAAGCTAATGCTAATATATCTATATGATAGAATATAAGGAGGACTTAAATTGAAGATTATTATTGTAGGCTCTGTAGCTGCAGGAACCTCTGTGGCTGCCAAAGCCCGGCGGAATGATGAATCAGCCGAAATTATTGTATATGAAAAAGGTCCGGATATTTCTTACTCCATCTGCGGGATACCTTATTATTTAGGGAATGAAGTCGAAGACCTGTCAGAGTTGATTCCTCGAGATAAAAAGTGGTTTGAAGCTCGCTACAACGTCAAGATGAACATCAACCACGAGGTCACTGCAATCGATCCGGTGAACCAGACCATCCGTGTGACCGATTTAAGCAATGGTGCCGAGGTTGAAGAAACCTTCGATAAGCTTGTACTGGCTACAGGGGCCAATGTTACGATCCCCGGCTATGTCGATTCGCAAATGAAGAATATCTTCCCGGTGCGGACCATGGAAGATACCCGGCATATCGATGCGTTCATTCAAGAAGCCGATCCGAAGCAAGCGGTTATTATCGGTGGAGGCTATATCGGGATGGAGATTGCGGAGCAATTCACCCATAGGGGTATTAAATCGATCATTATACAGCGTGGAAGTCATATCATGTCGTCCTTCGATCCGGAGATTTCATTCCGTGTCCAGGAACATTTACAGTTAAACGGGGTCGAGGTCTATACGAACGAAGAAGTCACAGCTATTCACCAAGATGACAGCCATCTTGTCCATGCCGTTGAAACGAAAAGTGGACATCGCTTTAATGCGGATATTGTCATCCTGGCAACGGGGGTTCGTCCGAACGTTACACTCGCTCAACAAGCCGGCTTACAGCTAGGGCCAACCGGTGCTATTCAGGTAGATAAACATATGCGCACCAGCCATGAGAACATTTATGCTGTTGGTGATGTTGCAGAAAGTTACTCGTCCATTACCAGAAAGCCTTTCTACCATCCGTTAGGCTCTACGGCCAATAAAATGGGCCGGATCGCCGGAGACGTGATCACAGGGGGAGAACTGGAATTCCACGGTGTTCTGGGTACCGGCATTTTCCGTGTGTTCGAATTGGCTGTTGGCACTACGGGGCTAACCGAACAAGCAGCACGGAATGAAGGCTTTGACGTTGAGGTCCTCTACAACTTGAAGCCGGCCAGAGCTGAATATTTAAACGGAAAGGAACTACTCATAAAGGCCATAGCGGACCGTAAGAGTGGTCGTCTATTAGGCGCTCAGGCTATCGGTACAGAAGGCGTGGATAAACGACTGGATGTCCTGGCTACGGCTCTGCATTTCAAAGCGAACGTCGAGGACCTCTTTCATCTGGATCTGGCCTATGCGCCTCCTTTCTCTACCACGAAAGACCCTGTTATGTACACAGGGATGGCCCTTCATAACGCGATCAGCCGCAATCTTCCTCTCCTTTCCCCGGCAGAGCTGGTGGGTAAAGAAGATGATTATCAAATTATCGACACGCGTTCGAGAAAGCAATATGAAGCCAGTCATGTCCAAGGAGCACAGCATATTTCGCTTAAAGACCTGCGTGAGAAGGCTTCTACCTTGGATCCTAAGAAACGTACTGTCACCTACTGCAACAAAGGAACAACCGGGAATGCAGCCCAGAATATTCTGATTAACTTGGGCTTTGAGAAGGTTTATAACCTGTCTGGAGGCAACAAGAATTATCAAGTATATCGTCGTTACCTGAATTCATCTAATACGTAAAGAACGGATTATCAAGCTCCAATTCCAAGTTTATAGGACTGTACTTTTGTCGCACAGTCCTATAAATCGGGAGTTATTTTATACCTTCTACGCGCTCAAAGCACCTCGTCTATCGTATCTTCAGTACCTGCAGCTACTAATTCCTTACTGGCCTGCACAGCAACCATCTCCTCTAACTGAGCAATGCTTGTCCATTCAAGCGCACCTTCAGGCGGAACTTTACTATGATCCAGAAGAGCATCCAGCAGTTGTTCCACCTTTTCGAATCGTTGCTCATCGTGTTGCAAATGAATAATTGCGTTGTAGGGTTTCTCACTACTTACTTCCTCCCCAAAATACGCTTTCTCAAAATTCCCCAGTGAGGCTAGTAGTCGAACATTTGAAGTATG
>NZ_LN831198.1:2665260-2677347 GCF_001368795.1 Paenibacillus ihuae | reverse complement strand
CAATAAGGTACGTCTTGCACCGCTTCCTTGACGATCCAGTGTGGTTAAATGACCATTTTCACCATGTCCCATCTTTAGCTGTGCGTTATTTACTTTTTGAAATAGATTAAGGTCACTCTCCGCTTCCTCTTCTGCCCGAGGATCAAATTTAACAACGTATCCGGGGAATACTTCACTGAGTAGCTCCGAAACCTGTAGTTCAATTTTTTCGATATGCCCGATGGATTCACTGATTACTTGCTGTCTTAATGTTGCGATCGTACGAAGCAAATGTTTGTATTGAGATTCCCCCGCCTCTTCTTGAACATCTTTTACTCTCTCTTTAATGACATTGCTCAGCAGTTTGACGATGACATCCGCTTGCACTTTAGGATCTGAAAAAGCATCGACTCGATGTGGCTTTGGTCGATTATAGTTGGCGACATTGGGTGCACCCCATGGAACCGCATCTTCTGCCCAAATGTTTTTTTCTACATCGAAGCCTTGACGCTTGGGTGCACCTGGAGCAGCCCACGTCCATCTCTCCTTGACCACCTTCTCTTGGGTAAGTGAATCCGTATGTATCCATCTCGCTCCAGGAGCATGATCCTGAATAACCGTATGAAGCTCGATCATGGGGAGAGACTCGTGATGTACCACACCACCTGGAAAGTCATCCTGCAGCAGAATTGCTTCATTGGAGCCCTCGGACATTGCTACCTCATAGGCCCGAAGAATGGAGCTTTTACCAACATTGTTTGGCCCTACTAAAACGACAATCTTATCCAGTTCAATTGTGACTGGATGATTGCCTATTCCGCGAAAATTCTGAATGATCAATTGCTTCAGTCGAGGACGCCCTTGATTCAACGGTTCTATCGTACGCTGCTGCTCGCTCATTTCTATTCCTCCCATACATTCGTTCTCCACCTCAACAGTAAACTACCTAATTTTGGATTTCAATCTTTTTTTAGATCGGTCTTCAACTTCCTTCAATGATCATTTCAACTACGAATAGCGACATGCAAAAAAGGGATTATTTCCCTCTTAGGAAACAATCCCTTCATTAACGTGATGCATATTAAATCCTAGTTAAAGGATAAAACTCCTTCAGCATATCGCGCATTTCCTGCTTGATATTGATATCTGGACGCTTCTCTTTGGCCAATGCTTCAGCCTCATCCACCGTAGAAGCCAAGCCCAGTTCCATCAAAAGCCCTGTGGCTACGGTGCCTGTACGGTTACGGCCGCCAGCGCAATGGAAATACACTGTCTTCCCGCTATTTACTGCTGCTGTGACCGCCTGAATGGCTGCTTGAACTGAACCTTCCTGGCCGCTCTCATCTTCCACAATCGGGAAATGATGGCGGGTTACTTCCGCAGGAAAACCTTCAGCTTTAGTACCGGTATCTCTCAAGTCAAACACATCGGATATCTCTTGCTCCTTAAGGGCTTCCAGTAGTGCATTTTCCCCACCGATATATACTTTGCCTGGAATCAGTTCATGATAATTTGCCATTATAGTTCTCCCCTATCTCTCTAGCAGCAGTTGCTTCCGCCACTTATAGTTAGTCCAGCACCATGTTCGTCTTGTACAAAATCCAGTGTAAGTCCGCCTATCTGGTCAGTCACCCGGGAATCAACAGCGACCTCAACTTCATTAACCATAGTCACGGTATCGTCTGGTTGCGGTTTCTCGAGCGACAATTCGTAACCGGGTCCGCAGCAGCCTGCATCACTATAACCAAATCGCAAGGTGGAGACTCCGGCTTCCTTCATCATGTTCTCAATAAATGTTTTTGCTTCATCTGTAATGATCATTGATCTCACTCTTTCTATTTCAAAATACTTGCTGAAAGCCGTTTGAGTTGCTCATATCCCGTCACTTCAACCGGCTCCCAAGGAATAATTATGGCATGCCCTTCAGCCTTATGAAGTACCTTTTGAATCCATTCTAGTTCGGCATGAGCTCGCCCGCTAAGCACTGGATCAGTTGTTCCTGCCGCAGCAAAGCTCTGATTGATTGCCCACCATTTCGTAGGAATCCCTGCACGCTTCAGATCCTTTTCCAGGCGAGATGCTTCATAAACTGGAGTAGCCTCCGCTAACGTGACAATGACGACGCTCGTCTCTTTCGGATCACGTAGTCTAGGCAATAAATGCTGTACAGAATCTGGAACGGTGCCGGAGGAACGGGCGATTTCTTTATGATATTCCTGAGTTGCATCCAGCAATAGCAAGGTATGTCCAGTCGGCGCCGTATCAATAACGACAATCTCTTCTTCAGATCGTTCTACCAAATCAGCAAAAGCACGAAAAACGGCAATTTCCTCGGTACATGGTGATCTTAAATCCTCTTCCAAAAAGGCAAGGCCTTCATCATCGAGGGAATCCGCATTTTGGCTGATCACTTCTTGCTGATATTTTTCAAGCTCCACCTTCGGGTCAACTCGGCTAACGGTAATCTGATCACAATTGTCACCAATAACATACTCCAGATGAGCTGCAGGATCTGTTGTACTGAGATGGACCCGGTGTCCTCGTTCGGCCAGCCCAACAGCAATAGCGGAGGCTACGGTAGTTTTGCCCACGCCACCTTTACCCATGGTGAAAATCACTCGAATCCCATCGGTCTCTACATCCGAAATTAAAGATTCAAGTGATGGAATAGCAGCGTCCACTTCTACTGGGTGTAAATGATCAGCATTCGCTCGAACGGGAACGAAAAATGCACGCAAGTTTTCTAATCCCGTCACATTAAAGGGAGCTAAGGGGATATGGTAGCTTTCCAAAGACTGAAGTTCGGCTGGCATTTGCGTTAACGCCTTCTGCTGGCGATCAACAAAACCCTTGGCAACTGCATCCTCGATAAAATAGGAACTAAGAATCCCATTAATCACGAGTAGTTGATTTTCAACCCCAGTACCTTTCAGTTCAGAAGATGCGCGCGCGGCTTCTAATAAGGGCGATTGCTCCGGACGAGAGACCAGAATCAGCGTCGTTTGAGTACCATCTGATAAGGATTGAACCGCCTCATGGTATAGTGATTTTTTGGCTTCTAGCCCCGCCAAGGGGCCCAGACACGAAGCTCCATGCGTACTATCGTCCAGGAAACCACTCCAAGCCGAAGGGAGCTGTAAGAGGCGTAGGGTGTGTCCTGTTGGCGCGGTGTCAAACAGAATATGATCAAATTGAGACTTCAATTGGTCATTGGTCAGAAGAGTCGTAAATTCATCAAATGCTGCAATCTCTACCGTACACGCCCCAGATAACTGTTCTTCCATGGAAGCGAGCACTGAATCCGGCAAGACTCCCCGGTAAGGTGCTACCACTTTCACCTTATACTCTTCGGCGGCGGTCTCCGGATCCAAGTTGGCTGCAAATAGATTAGGAACACCTTCAATCGGCGTTGGATGATTGGAAAGCTGGGTACTAAAAACATCCTGCAAATTGGAGGCTGGATCGGTGCTTACAAGCAGAACTCGTTTTCCTGAGTCGGCCAGTACTACTGCCGCTGCACAGGCCGTTGAGGTTTTACCTACTCCGCCTTTGCCTGTAAAGAACAGGTAGGGTGTACGCAACATTGTAAGTGGATCAAACAGAGTGGACATGTTACGCCTTCTTTCCTTTATTGTGACTTCGTCTTAATTTCAAGGCGAATTCGAGGCTTGGCAATCAGTTCAGATGCAGCTATTCCTGTCCACTGCTCTAACTCTTCATTGGTGGGGTAGCCCTGTTTCTTAGCCACTTTCCCATCCACAAAAATAATGGGCAACACTTCCGGTCCTTCATCAGTCAGCAATTGTCTGACTGCAGCATTCGATACAAAAGCATCCGGCTCACTGGTCAGGTTATATCTGGAGACATTCACTTCTTGTTTCTTCAGATTATGAACCACAGCGGACATACGGATTAATTCAGGATCAACGACAGGTCCGCAAACTCCTGTGGAGCAGCACATCGCCGGATCGTAAATTTCAATGGTTTTCATGAACTGGGGTCTCCTTTACTGAGAAATACAGCCGGGAAGAGATCCCGGCTGTTAAGCTTCATTATTCGCCAGTTTCAGCAAATTGTTGGATACGTTCGCCTACTTGATCACGAACCCGCTGGAATACAGCCCATTTTTCTTCATCGGTTCCTTGCGCTTTGGCTGGATCATCAAATCCCCAATGTTCACGTTTTACTTGTGGTGGAGTAATGGGACATTTATCTGCAGCATCTCCACATAATGTAATGACGAGGTCTGCATTATTCAACAGCTGCGGATCGATAATATCCGAGGTTTGTCCCGAAATATCAATGCCTACTTCATTCATCGCTTGAACGGCCTTTGGATTTAAACCGTGAGCCTCAATACCAGCGCTGTAAACATTCCACTCGTCACTTAGATATTTCTTCGCCCAGCCCTCAGCCATCTGGCTCCGGCAGGAGTTTCCTGTACACAAAAAGTAAATGATTTTCTTATCCATGTGTCTTAATCTCCTTTGAGTTTAAAATAGAGACAACCGTATATATAGGCCCAATAATGTAATAAACAGCGTAGGGATCGTCAAAATAATGCCTGTTTTAAAATACGTTCCCCATGATATCTTAACACCTTTGGTTGAAAGTACATGCAGCCACAACAGCGTAGCCAGTGAACCGATTGGTGTGATCTTTGGTCCCAAATCAGAACCGATGACATTCGCATAAATTAAGGCTTCCTTAATCAGTCCTGAGGTATGCGTAGCATCAATGGCCAGCGCATCAATCATGACGGTAGGCATGTTATTCATGATCGAAGAGATCACTGCGGCTATAAAGCCCATCCCCATTGTAGCGGCGAACAGCCCCTGATCGGCCACAGCCTGTATGGCATCGGCAAGGACATCCGTCAGACCTGCATTGCGCAGACCATACACGACCACATACATTCCAATGGAAAAGAATACAATCGCCCAAGGCGCACCCTTCACGACTTCCATCGTGGGAACGTTAGGGCTTCTTCTTGCCATGAGAAGGAAATAGATTGCGATAACACCGGCAACCACTGACACCGGAATGTTAAGGAACTCACTAACGAAGTATCCGACCAGCAGAACCGCTAGTACCCACCAGGATAGTTTGAACATTTTCATATCTTTGATCGCTTCTTGCGGATTTTTTAGCTGGGAGCTGTCAAACGTTCTCGGGATGCTCTTTCGGAAAAATAGGTACAGAACCAGGATACTTGCTCCCAATGAAAATAAGGTAGGCATAATCATATGCCCTGCGTAATCCATGAACGTAACCCCAAAAAAATCCGCTGATACAATGTTGACGAGATTACTGACAACTAGCGGCAATGAAGTGGTATCTGCAATGAATCCGCTGGCAATGATGAATGGGAAAACCTTTTTTTCATCAAAATTGAGTGCCCGGACCATAGCTAGCACAATTGGAGTCAGAATGAGCGCAGCACCATCGTTTGCAAAAAACGCTGCCACCACTGCTCCAAGAATAGTGACATAGATAAACATCCGGATTCCATTCCCGCGGGCAGCTCTGGCCATATGTAAGGCAGCCCATTCGAAGAAACCAATTTTATCGAGGATTAAGGAAATCAGAATGATCGCAACAAATGCCAGTGTGGCATTCCATACAATCAAGGTAACATCAAGAACATCGTTAAAACTGACTACGCCTACAAGCAAAGCAAGAATCGCTCCGCCGCAGGCCGACCATCCAATAGACAGATTTTTGGGCTGCCAAATCACAAATATTAAGGTTACGAGAAAAATAAAACTTGCTAAAAGTACCGAAACCAATCCGCTAACCTCCATTTAATCACATGAGATTCTTAAGCCTTTCTTATCGAGCTCTTCCAGTTCATGATCTTGTGAAGGAACGAAGGCAATCAGATTCTGAATCAATTCATGCTGAATGCTGTTTGGATTGACCGAGTAAAAAATCCACTGCCCTTTCCGGTTCTCTTTGACTAGGCCTGCATCTTTCAATTTCCGCAGATGCTGGCTCACTGATGGCTGACTCGTCTTGAAAATTTCAACAAGCTCGCACACACAGCATTCTTGCTTTTCCAGAAGCTTCATCATCGTCAGCCTGGTTTTATCTCCCAAAAGCTTTAATGTCTGCGACACTTCATCCAACTCATCCAAAGCAAAGCTCATCTTCACTCCCCCTTTCACTTTATTATTATATAACTATACACTTATATATTCAAGTGAGAATACGCCTTTGCTCTCTGCTGTTCGATCCTCAATCACAAGCACAAGCACATTCTGTATAATCTCCCTTTATCAGGGATAATAGCGTTTGGGTATCCGGTAATGCATTCAGAATAGTTTGAATATAGGGTTTACCCTCAATATCCAAGGAGTAATAAACCCACTGCGCACGTCGTGTTTCCTTGACCAGTCCTTGTGCCTTTAATTTTCTTAAATGTTGGCTCACATTAGGTTGTGACATATCCAGGATTTCCACTAAATCGCAGACGCACCATTCTTTATCTTTTAAAAGTCCCATTATCGTAAGTCTGGTTTTGTCACCTAATAATTTCAGCTTTTCAGCCATTTCACTGTTGAACATATGCACTGTCCTCTCAAGAGTACAAACCAAATGATACATAAATATATAATCATATATTAAAGTTCATTTCGTTTAAAATCAAGAAAGGCTATTTCTATAGTGTTGTGATTTTATAAAAGGATGTCTTTAAATTCAAGATGATCATTCTTTGACAATCCTTCGATGAACCATTTCATCTTGATATTAATTAAATCTCGAACCTCACGAAATTGATTCATTATTTCTTCTTCAGTCCCGGTGGCTTTTGCTGGATCATCAAATCCCCAATGAACCTTTTTCACTCTTGGAGGCAAAGTCGGACAATGCTCATCTGCATGCCCGCATAAGGTTACGATGATGTCGGATCGAGCGATGAGAGAAAGAGAAACAATATCGGAGGTTTGATGTAAAATACTTACACCAGCTTCCTCCATTACTTTTACGGCTCGCGGATTTAGTCCATGTGCTTCAAGGCCTGCACTGTAAATCTCGAAATTCCCATGATAAAGCGTACTGTAATATTGAGCGAATCCTTCAGCCATCTGGCTTCTGCAAGAATTACCTGTACAAAGAAATAATATTACGAAGGGCACTTCCATCATTATTCCTCCTGTAAACAATGTATATGACCAATAAGCAATGCCAATAAATATGTAGTTACATTTATAGTAATTGAGCATACTCTGAGTCCAAACCTGGTATCCATGCAAGGAGTCTTTATTCGATAACGGGTACGTCTAATTCCTTCAATAACTCAATCACGCGCAGCTGAATTTCGTCACGAGCAGCCCTCACGTCTTCCAGACGGCCCTCATGGGTCAATGGGTCCGTAACATCCCACTGTACATTCTTGATGGCAAAGGGTACAATCGGGCACTTTTCATTGACTTGTTCACATAATTTAATAATGACTTTCGATTGCATAAATTTTTTCATATCAATCGTTTTTGAGCTTTTGCCTGAAATATCAATCCCTACTTCTTTCATAACTTCAATGGTATAAGGATGAATCTCTCCGGATTCAAGTCCAGCACTTTCAGCGATCACATGGTCACCACCGTAATGTCTGGCAAAAGCCTCGGCAATCTGACTGCGGCAACGATTCTGGATACAGAGGAAATACAGACGAATAGGTTTTTCCATCTTCTCAGGCCCCTTTCTATTTATATATCATCTTATAATTAGATCATTATATACAAATCACACTTTATGTTATCGCTTTGTAAAATTGCGATAACCTCATTTTCTTAAGTGTTTGATCTCCATTACTCCGTGAAAACTCTTAGCTTCTTGTGCAGTTTAAAAAGATGCTCCCAAATGGTGAGACTTGAAATCTGCAAATCAAAATACAAATATTCTCCAGATAATCTAGAGAAACGTATCTGGATTTATGCTGCAGAAGTTTGGTGAATATATTGAGTTCAGTTTTTTCTAGGGATAACACCGTATTTTTCTTTCAATATCGAACTGATCGATGTAGACTTCCACATCCATAATTTTAAAAGGTTTTGTCTGTAAAGATACATGCAGTTTAGACGTACTGCCTGCATTTCTACTTAAGATTAACCTTAATGATCACTATGATTGGAGGACTGCCTACGCTTCTAGTATCGAATCTACTAAAAGTAAATCACAAATCGGCAATGTTAGACCAGAAGTAGGATAAGCTCCGGTGTTAACGATATAGCCGTGGTTATTAGTCCAAAGCTTAATAGATCGCTAAATAATCGCTTGGAATGAATGTATTTTTAGGTGAAAATAATGGAAACTCCACGAGAATTATTCCAAATCATGACCCGGCGTTTAGGTTTGCTCAATAAGGATTGCTGCAGCATAGGTGGATGTGATCTCTCTGCGACCCAAAGCCATCTCCTGTATGAAATTGATCGAAGCCACAATCCCTCCATGCAACAGGTCGCTGACGCACTTGGGACCGATATTACTACCTTTAGCAGATTCGATTGCTTCCTCGCCTCCCGCCAAGTAGGACCGAGCGTGGTTCGATGACAATCGCTGTATTCCGCGAGATCCGTTACTTTTCCGCGAAATCCTTTGTCGGTTGCTACCTTCAAATAGGTTTCCAGATGCGCTAAAACCGGTTTAGAAAAGAAAAATAACCCAATCAAGCGAAGGCATGATATCCTAGGGTTCCTACACCAAAAAGGAGATCAATCGCTGAAAGGGTTACATCCTGTAGTTAACCCGATTCCTTTGCGATTCGCCATACCATGCCAAAAACTATCGATTCTCTTTTGCATTCTTTTCGTCCTTGTTTCACCAGAGGAGCCGCTTACCACTGGTTTGTTGTGATCATCATGGGCTTCATGTTGCGTTCGGATCATCTAGGCGTGACTTCCATCATCCGGGATTTGTCTTTACCTGCCCGTTGCTACGAGAGCCTGATTCATTTCTTTCGCTCTTCCGCATGGTCGCTGGAATCCCTTCGGTTGACGTGGATTCAGATCGTGAAACAAACAGCCCCACTTTCTTACGTCAACGGGATGGTCGTGCTTATCGGCGATGGGATGAAGCAGACCAAGGAAGCCCGCCGGATGCCCGGTGTCAAGAAACTTCATCAGGAGTCCGAAAATCCCTCCAAGGCGGAGTACATCTTCGGGCATCTGTTTGGCGCCATTGGCATTCTCATGGGAACGCCGCAGAAATGGTTTTACCTGCCCTTGTTCATGAATCTGAAGGATGGCGTGAAAACCATTTTGGGCTGGAGCGCCAGTACTGAAGGGCAGGATTCCCATGTGGTTCAGAGGGTGGATCAGGGCTTCACGGCTGCCAAGACATTCGGGAAAGCCTTAATCCTGCTGGATCGTTACTTTCTGTCCGTTCCTGCACTGCAACGCTTGAACGAGTTAAACGCGTCATGGACAACGAGGTTGCACATCGTTTCGAAGGCCAAGTCTAACGTAGTGGCATATGAGCCTCCTTCCCAGACAAAGAAGGGACGCGGCCGTCCACGAAAAAAGGGGATGGCTGTCAAACTGAAATCCCTGTTTCAAAGCCGCGCGGCAGCGTTTCAAACGGCGCAGGTGGCGCTTTACGGTAAGGAAGAAACCGTCCAGTATCTGCGCCTGGACTTGCTGTGGGGACAAGGGTTGTACCAGGAGCTGCGTTTTGTCCTAGTTCGGTTTGGTGGCCAGCTGTCCATTCTGGTGAGCACCGACCCGACGCTAGAAGCAACGGACATCATCCGCTTGTATGGGTACCGCTTCAAGATCGAATGCACCTTCCGCGAAATGAAACAGGTGATCGGTGGATTCAGCTACCAATTCTGGAGCAATCCATGCCGAAGCTGAAGCGTTATTTGAAGAAGGGAGAACCCCATCCACTGGAGCACGTAACCGATGAGAAGGACAAGGAAAACATCCGGTTGACGGTCAAGGCCATTGAAGGCTACGTCATGTGCAGTTGCATCGCCATGGGCCTGTTGCAACTGGTCGCCGTGCGTTATTCGTCCCTTGTTCCCGGCCTGTTTTTCCGATACCTGAGAACCCCTTCCAAGGCCATTGTTTCCGAAGCGACGGCTATGGCTTATTTACGCAAATCTATTTTTCGCTTGTTTGCTCGTAACCCGCATTTATCCATAACCAAAATAATTCAAGCCAAGTAGGAATTCGCTGATTACCATGCTGATTCCCTGGCTTCTTAGTGATTAGAACTTTTCACTGTCCAGTAAAATATCAAAAAGTATCTTGGAACCTTTCTTGTATATCTCTCATACTCATCACCAAACATAGAAAACAGATGCTTTTCCTCTTGCAATATTAATAAGTGAAAGGCAAGTAGATTGATAACCAATACAATTAAGGTAAAGAGGTTAGCATAGGTAGCGAATAGACCAATAAACATCAAGTTAAAACCTACAAAAGCAGGATTTCTGCTGAAATTGTAGATACCATCAGTTACAAGCGTTGTCTTTGTGGTTTTATCTATACCTACTCTCCAAGAGCTTTTCATAACAATGGTTGCCAAAATAAATATCCCTACTCCTACAGCTGTTATCATTATGCCTATATATGCTGTATAGATATTATTAAACAAGAAACCAATAACAGAGGATATTTGATGATGAAATATAATCTCTGATACCCAGGCCAGCAGCCACAATGAACTGGATACTCTAACAAACATTTCAGCACTATAAATTGAAAAATCCTTAGTTCCTTTTGCCAATACATTAGCATTAATTTTCTCTCTTTGCTTCAACAATACCAGTTTGAGAATGTATCCTGTGCCAAAAATAATTAGTAATACCATAGAAATAATATCAGTTATCTGCATATTGATCCCTCCTATAAAGTGAACACATGAGCAACCATTCATATATTATATAGTACATTATGTGTTGGAAAAAACCAAGAAAAACTTACCAACGGATTTCAGCTCAATCCATAAAAAAATATAAATCTGAAAAAAGAAATCGGTAAGCCATGCTGCTCATTTGGGAAATATCTCCTTTCCGTGAATTTATTTTTACCTTAAAAAAGATTAGAATAGACGTGAACGGACTACATACTATTTCTATTTATTCGATGAGGAGAGATCACTTGAAAATTCTTATTTATGGTGCAGGCACAATCGGGAGTATTTTTGCTGGGAGACTTGCGTTGTCAGGATATGATATCACTGTCCTTGCAAGGGGGACAAGACTTGTTGAACTGAAACAAAACGGCGTGATTCTCGTGAATCCAGGCAACAACCGAGAAGAAATTGCAAAGGTAAATTTGATTGAACATCTGTTGCCAGACAATATTTTCGATTACATAATCGTAGTAATGCAAAAAACACAGATAGGCAGTGTATTGCCGATACTTTCTCAAAATATATCAAAAAATATTGTCTTTGTAGTCAATACGGCATCTGGTTATGACGAATGGGTTCATGCAGTGGGTAGTGACCGCCTGATGCTAGGATTTCCGTCCGCAGGAGGAGAACGTGTAGACGGCCGGGTACATTACTTTATCGGCAAGGGATTCATGCGGGCTTTTCAGTCCACTACTTTTTCAGAATACAGTGGCCAAAAAACCGAAAGGCTACAAAAAATAGTAGATATTTTTAACAGTGCCGGTATTTCATCAGTTGTAACTAGTAACATGGATATGTGGCAGAAAACGCATGTGGCAATGGTTACAAGTATCGGTAACGCCCTTTATAAACATAATAGTAATAATTTTGCTTTGGCAAAATCATATGCAGATATTAAATTGATGGTTCTGGGGATAAAAGAAGGCTTTGCTGTGTTGACTAAATTAGGCATTAAAATCACACCTTCAAAACTTCACTATTTAAAACTTCCCGTTTTTATGATTGCCCCTATTTTTAAAATTATCATGGGCACAAAGTTTGCTGAAACAGCCATGGCAAAGCATACAGCCGCAGCAAAACCCGAGATGATCTGCCTTCAGGAAGAATTTGATATGCTAATCAAAAAGAGTAATGTGGCTACCCCTTCTATTGATAAGTTACGAAAAAATCTTTCAAAAGATGATTCTCCTATTGTGTAAGGGGACATGAAAACTGGCTTTCAGTAATTTACCGAGAGGTCACAGT
>NZ_LN831198.1:2659648-2665234 GCF_001368795.1 Paenibacillus ihuae | reverse complement strand
CTGGCTTTCAGTAATTTACCGAGAGGTCACAGTATGAAGTATGAGATTATTACGATAATTAACCTACTCAAAAAAAGTTCCCGGTGGGCGCTTCTACGACCGGCCAGCGATCATAATCAGACGTCCACGGGTAACGGTCAGCGTTCGCATAGACGCGCATCGAGGTTTCGATAGCGTTATTGACCCAGAAGATCGTCGCGTGTGTAAGTATATCATCCTTCGAAAAGACATTCTACGATCAAGCTTCAGGATCTGGGTTCGTATGCTCTCAGGGAGGTCGTCAGTGTAAATTGAACCGATCACGTGCTATTTCTATTAATTCGTCTACCTGTTTTATTGTTTTCACGTAACTATTCAGGTGCCCATCTTAAAGTCAACGAAAATAAGGGGTGCAGCGCACCCCTTAGGGAAAAAAATTAAATGGGAAGTGCAACATTCCCTTTAAACACGGACTGAATACTTTCGGACACTGGAAGGGAATGTTTTTTAGGGTGGATAGGAAGCCTCGTAGGTATTTCGCTGTTGCGCCTGTAGACAGAATCAGGGTATCTGTAGTCAGCTCGCCCATGCCTTAAACGGGCGTTGTCCCAGCTCCACACTGTTCACCCAGCCTGTAACAAACTTGGCGCCAAAACGTTCCCCTGCTTGCGCATATTGTCCATCAGGTCAGGACCCATAATACCTTCGGGAAAGCCAGGGAAATTCTCGACTTCCGTTGTAGTGGTAAGCTGCCCACCCGGCTGTGGCCTTCGATGACGAGCGGATTCAGATTGGCGCGGGCCAAGTAGATGGCTGCAGTCAATCCGGCAGGTCCGGTACCAATAATAATTGATTTATACATGACTATATCCTCCTTGAGATGGACGGTTAAGACGTCAGCTCTTACGGATCTTAATTAAAATAATTATAATCTAGTATTAATTATGCTCATCTCAAGGGAATATGTCAATATGCCAGACACGTTGTAATCGCACTCATTTTGTGAACAATTCAATTTCAAGAAATCAAATTTTCGAAAGGACTGAGAAATGAGCTGCTTTAGCTTTTTTTAGCGTAAAAGTCTCAGTCCATTGAGGATAACGAGTATCGTACTGCCCTCATGGCTAATGACACCAAAAGGAAGAGCAATCCCTTGCATAAAGTTGCTGAGAATCATAGTCGCTATTACCGTTACGGCAAAAACCATATTCTGCTTCACGATACGCTGCGAACGCCGGGCCAATGCAATAGTTGAAGCGATCTCTTCAATATTGTCATTCATCAGCACAACGTCGGCAATCTCCAGTGCTGCACCGCTGCCCTTCATACCCATGCCCATACCGACTGTTGCCGTGGCCAGCGCCGGCGCATCATTCACGCCATCCCCCACCATAATCACATTCCCGTACTGCTCGCGCAGCGCTTTGATATGCGTCACTTTATCCTCGGGCAAAAGACCTGCAAATACAAGGTCAACGCCGGTTCTCCCGGCAATCACTTCCGCCGTTGCCGCGCGGTCGCCGGTCAGCATCGCCACCTTGATGCCCAGCTCCTGCAGCTTACGCACCGCTGCTTCCGCCTGCGGACGCACCGTATCCTGCAGTGCAATCATTCCGGCAATACGTTCACCAGCAAGAATAAGCGATACAGTTTTCCCCTCTCCCTCAAATTGTTGACGCAGCGAAATCCACTGCTCATCCCCGTCCTCAGCTACGGTGTTATTCTGTTCATCCAGCAGATTGGATTTGCCAATTCTCCATAGCTGTCCGTCAATCAGCCCTTCAATCCCCCAGCCGGTCACGGACTTGCTCTCCTGAATAACTGGCAGCTCAAGGTGTTCATCCTCAGCCAGGCGGACAATTGCTTCCGCCAGCGGATGGCGGGACAATTTCTCAATCGAAGCACTAACCGCCAGCAGCTCATTCCGGTCATACCCTTCTCCGGCGATGAAATCAGTCACTTGCGGAATACCCTCAGTCAACGTTCCTGTCTTGTCAAAAGCAACCACTGAGGTCTTCGCCATATTCTCCAAATGGACGCCGCCCTTGAACAGGATGCCTTTGCGCGCGCTTTTGGATATTGCCGACAGCATCGCCGGCATAATGGAAGAGACCAGTGCGCACGGGGATGCCACGACAAGAAATACCATGGCTTTATAGAATGTGGCACTCCAGCTCCAGTCCAGCAAGAACGGAGGCAGAGCAATCAGTGCTACCGTAGCGGCTACCACTACCCGGGCATAAATCGACTCCAGCCGCTTAATGAACCGCTGCGACTCCGGCACTTCAGTTTCCGCCTCTTCGACCATTTTGATGATCTTGGCAAAAAGCGTGTTCCCCGCAGACTTGGTTACTTCTATATAAAGCGGGCCTTCACCATTAATTGTTCCGGCAAACACTTCACTGCCGACCGTTTTCTCGACAGGCAAAGATTCACCCGTGATGGATGCTTGATTGACAGCTGATTCCCCCTGGTAGATTGTGCCATCTGCAGGGATCAGCTCGCCGGGACGCACAAGCAGCAGGTCTCCCACTGCCAAAAGGTCAATCGCAACCTCGCTCATAATGCCCTTTTCAATGCGGACAGCGGTGGCCGGCTTAAGGGCCATCAGCGATGAAATATCCTTTTTGCTGCGTTCCATTGTATAGCTTTCCAGCGCTCCACTCAGTGCAAAAATAAAGATCAACATTGCTCCTTCATTCCAATAGCCGATCGATGCTGCACCCAGTGCGGCGGCAATCATCAGTAGGTTCACGTCAAGGTCATGCTCTTTGACCAGCGTCTCCACGCCCTCTTTCGCCGTGATCCAGCCGCCTAGCGCGTAGGAAATGACATATAGGATGATGGAGAACACTTCCGACCAGCCGCTGACAACCCAGGCAATAAGCATAAGTAATCCGCTGCCGAGAACGGCCTGCATTTCAGGATTGCCAAGCATGGCCATCGGATCGAAACGGCGTGGCTTCGGAGCCCGCGGCTGCTGCGCGCTGCCCTGGTGCGCCATTTGTTTAGGCATTTGTTTAGGCATTTGTTTAGGCATTTGTTTAGGCATTTGTTCTAATTTTGCTTGCATTGTAAATCACTCTCCTGATTAGTTTGTGGGGGATATTTGGCACCCTCCCCAGTGAGGTTATATGTGCTGCTGAGAATGAGAGCCATTATTAAGGCCCTTAAAATGACACATGCTATCCCGTCTCAGCCGGGATAGCATGGTAAATGAGAATGATAATCGTTGTTGCCATTGCACAAAATTATTTCCTTAGTGCAACTTATACTATTAATATAACATGTTCTCCGGGAAAGTAAAGCTAACGACACGGCTGATTTCACGGTTACAAGCTTAAGACAAACTGTGAATTTTCTCTGGCTTGTCCTATCCCACTAACGCCAAACACTAATCATTTGATGCCTAACAGGTGATAACTGAGGGGGAGGGTGCGTACCAAAAGCCATGGAGAGTACGGATGAATAGCGGTTATGTATCCAAGTGTGCATCCTGGGCAAATCTCAGGCATCAGAGAAGCAGGTTTGCGAAGAACTACCCTTTGGTCATAAAGAACAAACAGACCATCAGCGCTCCCACAACGGTATTTCTGCCAGTGTTTCTGAATAAATTCGCCCTTCGGACGATGTACACCTTTTCTACAAGAACAAAACGGCTGCACCGTCCTAAACTGGACAGAGTAGCCGTTTTAGGTTTTTCAGTGCTGAGGGGTACTTTGAGTTCCTAGCTCAGCCAACCTATACTTCTCCAGTAATTCCAGGCCGCCTTGGCTGTGGGGCAAGCCCAAGTGGAAAAAGTGTATTTATCCACTTACGCCCCCATTGCAAGGGATATTATGTTAAGGGGTTCTACCGATGAATCGGAACACGTGATTCGATTTACCTACCAAAGAGCATTACTAGCGGCAAAACAAGAATAGTGGAATGATATGGACAACGACCATCAACTGTGATGGTCATTTTGCTTCCAGATGGATATTATGAGAAAACAGCCGATTGTCTATGATCCGACAGTCGGCTGTACTTATTCAATCTGCAGCATTCGAACAAAATTTATTCAAAATCCTTGATCCGCTTTTTGCCTTTCGTTATAATAAACGACATTAATACACATTATTGACCTGATTCTTAGTCTCTGTGACGTCACCTTATCGTATGTCTCCGGTGCTTCCTGAAAAGCGTCTTATATTTGATCTACTAGTTTGCGGCAATTGTCATCCGCTGCATGAACTTGACCTGGAATGATCACATCATTAGCATAATGACTGCCAAACCAGTTCGCCAAAATCCACCTTGCAACCGAAGCCTCCCCTACTGTTGAACTGTACAAGCAATACTTTCATCATACGAAATGATAATGATTCTCATAATCAACCTTTTGCTTTAATGTACTGAATAATGCGTCATAAATATGTGATATTTGTCATCCTTGGTTGCTTTTTCAGTCTGTTTGTAGTTAGTTTGAGCATAAAGAAAAGAGTGTTCCAAGAACCGTTGTCGGCGTTTAGAACACTCCATGTTTCTATCCAGCTATTTAACTCGTGTACTTCTACATTTGCTACCCCTGCGAACAATATCCACACTCTCTAGGTTGCCCTTGTTTACCTATGTCCTTTACTTTGACCTTGCAAATTGACTAAGACTTACTCACGTTTAATACTCGCATGGCATTCAGGACCGCAATCATGGTCACGCCGACATCTGAAAATACTGCTTCCCACATAGTGGCGATACCAAACGCGCCTAAAATTAAGAATACAGCCTTTACACTCAGAGCAAAGATGATATTCTGCCAAACAATCCGACGCGTTCTCTTAGCAATTCGAATAGCTGTCGAGATTTTCGAAGGTTCATCTGTCATAATGACGATGTCAGCTGCTTCAATAGCTGCATCCGACCCTAATCCCCCCATCGCTATACCCACATCTGCCCGGGCCAACACTGGAGTATCATTAATACCGTCACCAACAAAAATTATTTTTCTTTAGGCGATTTACTCTGCATTAACTTCTCAATTTCTTCTACTTTATGCTGTGGAAGTAGCTCTGCATGCACTTCATCTATACCTAGCTGCTTACCAACTGAATCGCCAACCGCCTTTGCGTCCCCTGTCAGCATAACGATTTTCTTAATGCCCAATTCTTTCAACGAACGTACGGCCTTTGCGGAATCATCCTTTATTTCATCTGAAATGATAATAAAGCCAGCATATTTTTTTTCAATTGCAACATGAATAACCGTTCCTGACTCATTGGGCGCTTCAATGCCGTACTTGTTCATCAGCTTGATGTTACCTGCTAAGACCTCTTTACCTTGAACATTTACTTGTATCCCATGTCCGGAGATTTCATTATATCCGTCCAGTTGATCTTCCTTGATCTCCTTACCATAGGCCACCTTTATGGATTCAGCGATAGGATGAGTAGAATGCAGTTCTGCGAAAGCAGCATATTCAAGAAGTTCATCTTCGGATAATTCTGCGGCAGGGTTAATACTAGTAACTTTAAATGCTCCCTTAGTGAGTGTTCCTGTCTTGTCAAATACAACATATTTAACATTGTTTAAGGCTTCCAAGTAATTGCTGCCCTTGACCAGTATTCCTGT
>NZ_LN831198.1:2644885-2659622 GCF_001368795.1 Paenibacillus ihuae | reverse complement strand
TTTAGAGATAAATTTTTCAGTCGGCGCTTTCTTACTGCTTGCATTTTCGACAAGTTCCAATATTTTGGATACCGTCGATTCCCCAAACAGCTTAGTCACTTCCACTGTTATAACTCCGTTTTTGTTAATGAAACCGCCCAGAACCTCACTCTTTACTTCCACTTCCCGAGGCATAGACTCACCGGTTAGTGCTGATGTATCTACCGCTGAGCTTCCTTCAATGACTACTCCATCCAATGGTATCTTTTCACCGGGTTTAACAACAATATGATCTCCTATGTTAACCTCTTCCGGCGAAACCCGTTTGGTATCATTTCCTGTTTTTAGGTTCGCATAATCGGGTCTGATATCCAATAGCGCACTGATTGATTTACGGGATCGATTAATGGCAATACTCTGAAATAGCTCTCCTACTTGATAAAAGAGCATTACGGCTACACCTTCAGGGTATTGTTGAATAGCAAATGCGCCAATGGTAGCTACGGACATTAAGAAGTATTCATCAAATACTTGGCCACGAAGAATGTTCTTAACAGCTTGAAGCACAATATCGCCGCCGATGAGGAGATAGGCTACCAAAAATATAGTTAGTTCTAACCAACCTGAAAATGAACCTAACATTCCGACTCCAGCAACTACTGCGCCCACTGCCAAACGAATTAACATTATTCTGATTTTTTCCTTACCAACATCATGCGAATGGCCTTCATGCCCGTCACTATCATGCGAATGACCTTCATGTCCGCCACTGCCATGCGAATGACCTGCATGCCCATCGCTAGCATGCTTATGTCCTGCTTGTTCTTTGGCACGCATTTGCCCAGAGCCGCCTTTCATCTTAATACTCACTTCAATATGCGGCTCGAGTTTATTAACTAATTTAGTTGCCGCAGATACAATTTCCTCATTCTGATCTTTATCTGCCTCAAAACTCAACGTCTTATTTACGAAATTGACAGAACAATCTGAGACTCCTTGGATTTTTTTTACGCCATTTTCGATTTTCAATGCACAGTTTGCACAATCTAATCCTTCTAATAATAACTCACGTTTTACCGTATCTTTGGATTGACCTAATTGTCCCAAATAAATTATCCCCTTTCACAAAAGTAATGTATGAGCATATGTTCATGTGATATTCTTATTATATGCTTATTTATTTATTCAAGTCAACGATCATTCAGCATGTTGCTAATACTAAAGTTTAAAATACAGAACACTAAATGATTGGAGGGCTCTCAACGGATCGGCTTGTTTTTTTATAAATATTAGGTTCATTTAACAAGCATGTTATAATTTTAAAAACTATGTTTTTTTGGTATAGGAAGGTGAACCATGGAAAGACCAGCAAATGAGGTAGACAAAGTTACTACTTTGGCTTTTGAGAAAGATCTTAATTCTGTAAAATCAGAAATGATGAATACAACTACAGTATCTCAGATGGCTGATTGGTTTAAAGCTTTCAGTGACCCCACAAGAATTAAAATTGTAGATGCTTTACTTCAAAGGGAGTTATGTGTGAATGATTTGAGCGTAATAATAGATATGGGACAATCTGCTGTCTCCCATCAGCTAAGACTTTTAAGAAACATGCGAATTGTAAAACGTCGAAAAGAAGGTAAGACCGTCTTTTATTCGCTGCATGACACACATGTTGAACAGATTTTCCAACAGACTCTGCAACATTTAAGACATGAATAATTACACAAATAAGGCCGGCAAACACGATAGCTCTAGCAATCTTTTTAATGAAACGTTTCTTGTTTCCTACTCCACCTAGGTTTGAGGGAACAAGAAGCTTAATTCAAACGGTGAATAATGTTTGCTTAGCCTAATTTAAAATAGTGTAGCTTACGAGGGGTTACTTTATACCCTAAAGCCTCAATGACTTGAAAACCTTCTTTAATTCCTTGAATCATAAGCTGAATATCCTTAGTGGATTTGGATAGCGCATAATTGTTTGATTTATGTATATATAGGGCATTTGCAATACTGGTAACTAATGCAACATGAGTTTTTTGCCAAGCATCCATATTAGAACTTGTTACAGTGGGGATATGACTTCTATTAAAGGCTTTGACAAGAGCAGTTAATCTAGATGTTGTTTTGCCGTCTAACTCTCCAAAGGTTGTAGTTTGAAAAGCACGGGCAATGCCTCTTCCAATAAAATAATTCACAACCCCATTTTTGAGTTCTCCTCCAGCTGCTGGAAATCCGATCATCAATCTTTTCTGCCCAATGCATTTTAACCATTCATCATATCCAAGTGGGTTATTGACGACAAAAACAATATTTTCACTTTGGTTTTTTGCTAGATAAGGTAAAACAGAATTGACCTGCGTCTTTTGCATAATGACTAGGATATAATCGTAGACATCACTCGGTTCAAGATGATCAATAACCCTGACCTTCGATACTTCTTTACGATCAGAGTAAGCATTCTGCAGGATAATACCATTTGCAGTCATATCTTCATATCTTTGATTTCGAGCAAGAACAGTGACATTATACCCCACGCTTGCCAGTTTACCAGCAAAAATACTGCCAATTACCCCTGCTCCATATATCAAAAATTTCATTTTCTATTCACCTCGACATAATCTTAACCACACTTAAAATTCAAAATTACAAATAAGGCATCGGGTTTACCGGCTTACCGTCAATACGAACTTCAAAATGCAAGTGTGGTCCTGTTGAGTTACCTGTGCTGCCGACCTCAGCGATTTTCTCTCCACGCTTAACCATTTGTCCTTTTTTTACTTTTATTCCGTTGTTACGGATATGAGGGTAAAGGGTCCAGAGGTTATTCCCATGGTCAATAATGACTGTGTTTCCATATCCTCCCCACCATTCCGCAACGATAACTACACCGTCTTCCGCCGCTTTAATATCTGTTCCTTCGGGAGCTGCCATGTCAACACCATTGTGCTTCTTCAATACACCTGTAATCGGATGTACCCTGGTGCCAAAGTTTGAAGATATACGAGCACCGGAAACCGGGAGCGCCATGGATCCACTATTCCCTTTAGAATCAACAGAAAACGTATAAACCATATTTGCTTTCAGCTTATTTTTTTCTTTCTCTAATGCCGCTCGTTTCGTTGCAATTCCTACTACCACTGCTTCCTGCTCTTCGGAGATAACCTCTGACTCCTCTAGATTAGCATTATATTTTACAATCAGCTGCTGCTTTTCTTCTTCTTTCTGTTCCAAAATATTCTTACGTGATTCAGCATTGGCATACAGTCCCTTTACTTTAGCATAGTCTGCTTCCAGTTGTTGCTGTTGCTGCTCAATCAACTCTTTGTCCTTCTTCTCTTCAGCCAACATCATGCGATCTTGATTTGCAATCGCCTGTAACGCATCGACTCGCTCCAGAAAATTCCTTAGGCTAGTTGACGATAACAGTACATCCAAATAAGAAACTCCCCCCTGTATGTACATGAGACGAATCCGCGATTCCAGCCAATCTTGTCGCTCCTCAATTCGCGCCTTGGTTTCATCTAATTCTTTCGAACTGTCACGTAAATCCTCTTCCGTTTTATCGATATCCGCAGATATGCGAGTCAGTTCCAATCCCACAGTCTCCATGTCGGCCAACACCTGCCGCAAATATTCTTGATTTTTATTTACATAATGCTGAGCTTCCTGTTTCTGTTTCTCCGATTCTTCTTGCCTTTCTTCAGCATTTTCGGCTTGCTGTTGAAGCTGAGCCAACTCTTTGTCGATTTGGTTTATCGACTTAGCATAGCTATGAGCAGGTTGAATAATGAGAGCCATTAAAGCGACAACTGTAATTGTAGATATCCATTTCTTCATTTCCATTTCTCCGTTCCAATCCATATATTGTAGCCCTCGACAATTCGCTTTTCTATCAATTTCCAGACCCCTATGAGAATTAACCCGATAATTAGTCCTAAACCAAGCCCTAGTAAAACACGAACGCCGGAAATATAGAGAGGCGTATGTAAGTGGGCAAACGTATCAATAATTGAAAGCTGTCCTATCGTACCTATAATGATCAATACTCTCGCAGCCCGATACCTTATACTCAAAAAGAATCCAAGCAGTAATAATGGATGCGCAATTAAAAACTCTTTGGTTCTTGGGCGAACGCCGAAAAACTGTTCCATCGTTCCGCGCAGCAGCATTTCGAGCGAAGAGGCTGTTCCACCATTTCCAGTGCGGGATAAATAATAATAGCCAACTGCTCCAATTGCTAATGCCGCCAGAACCCATACAACCGTAATTGGTGATCGCAGTATCTTTTGAAAATTCATTATCGATGACCGACTCATAAAAAAAACTGTATAAAGCGAAACGAGTGCAATTGGAGCAGTATGGAGCACACTTACTCCTCTAAACTGCTGGAGACGCAGATTATACGTAATATCACTCAGCAATCCGAATACAAAGGGAGTCGAAAGTAAAGTAATCAAAGTTGTCACAAAAACAAAAAAACAGATATTTCAAGACGTCTTTTTATGCTAAAACCTTGCGGAAGCTTCCCATATTTCCTTGAGTATATATCAACACGCTTCATCGACCAAATCATTGCCAATGTTGAAGTGCTAATTCCTACGCCAAGTGCCAGTCCTTGCTCAACGAGTGCAGAAGAATACAAATAAAGCGCAACACTTCCAAAAAGCACGAGAAAAAAAGCTGGCAAAAGCAAAACAGGAAAAAAGGTACCTATAAGTAATGCAATGATTGCCACTGCCCCCAAAGCTATAACTGCTCTCAGTAGTTTATTCCCAGGAGGACTGGATCTTTCAAACTCCTTTGCTTCACCTGTTGAAAAACCCACAGATGATATTTTATCCTTGGCACCATTCGGAGACGCAATCGCTTTATATACATTATCCAGCGAATTTGTAATTTCAGATTTATCCTGGTTACGAACTACCGAACCGTTTAGATAAAACATTCTAACATTCCGGTCTTTTGCAGCAAGTAGAAACCTGTCCGCGATCACATCCGGTTTTAAGGCTGCGGCATCATTTTCCGACAGCGAATATAATCGCACTACGTTATATTCTACTAAATTAGCAAGCGTTTCAAATCCTGATTGCGGATTTTTCAGATTTTCAATAGCAGCCAATCCAATGTTGTATTTATTCAATAAATCCCCAAATGAGTATAACGTTCTCTTTTCTATCTGATCGCCAAACCCTTTTACAGCATTTCCATCGAACAGAATTCGCTTTACCCCAAGCTTTTGAAAATTAGCCAACATTCTCTCCGTAGCCTCTTGATCAAAAGGACGGTCCTGATCGGATATTCGAGGTATGATCCTAAATCCTTCATCATGAATCAGTTGTAATGACAATGGATCTGGTTCCATGGTTTTAATCAAAGCATTTTCAATAGACGTTTCTAATATTAACCCAGAACGTCCACCGAAGGTCCAGTTGCTTACATTAATATTATCTTTATTAAATCTTTTCTTAATAATTGGCCTCAGTGTGTTTTCTTCTTTTTCACCAGCAAACAGTACATATGTAAAGTTCCTATTTGAAATAGGGATGTTCTGCTGCAGTAAAGCAACTTGTGATTCATTATAAATATTAAGCCTTCCCGCCAGTAACAGATCATTTAAAGTTGACTCGTATACAGACATTGTGGTGATGCCTGCTTCTTGCATCGATACCAGTTGCATCTGTACAAACGTTTCTGGGTTAGGCTGGTATGAAGCTATTTGCAACAAATCACGGAAATCAAAAATAAATTCAATTTGTTTGGAGGTCTTCTCCATCATCCATCTAGAGTATCCCAAAGGCATTGCCGCAATTACACCCAAAAATACTGCAATCCACAATAACCGTTTAATGTAGCCATTCCATTTTTTAATCAAATCGATTTGCCACTCCTCCATACTTTCTCGGCGCAGATTGTAGTCTGTGCAATGTATTCACCTTTATATCCTGTTGAATATTATACTACATATAGTAGTTTAATGAATATGAAGTACAACTGTCAAATATCGAGTCCATTAAACAATATTCATTAAAGTAACTCAACTTTCGCAGGGGGAATATAAAAAGATAGAATTATTGTCATGAATTAGGACAATAAAGTTTTTAAAAAGACACTTTTGCGTATGATGAAGTGAACGTGTAGACGATCACTAAAACATGCGAGAAGTGTCTTTTTCAAACAAAAACAAATATTTATACGCAGCTGTAAATAAAGATTGATAGCATTACCTGTAGCATAAATAAAGATGCAGTCAACTTTTTCCAATTGAATAACGGTATGTTGATTTTTTTATTTGGTTCAATTAGCTGCATAAGTCGATAGTTTATTGCTTCATTGGCAAAATGAACTCCAAGAGCCTGATTTTTTAATTGTTCATTTTTCAACACCGCAAGTAATACATGAGAGATGGGAACCTCGCTTCCCATCCGTTTGATTGAATAGCGATCAGCAAGAAGTTCCATCCAGACCTTATAATGTTGGACCAATTCTTTTACTACAGGCAGAAAAGCAAGACAATCAGCCACAACGTTTAATATAAACAACTGTAAGGGATGGCGTGACTTATAATGATATAATTCGTGATAAATGATTGCTTCAAGTTCATTTTCATCAAATCGTTCTAAAACATAGGAAGAAAGAACAATTTTCGGCTTTAGGAACCCAATCGTCATGGCTATCATTTTGGTTTCATTTAAAATGACAAAGCGAATCTTCTCCAGCTTAAATTTTGCAACTACAGAATTAAACATTTCCAAGTCTCTGTAAGCATTTACGTATCGATTCCAGCTCCTATATAACCTCATTTGCTGTATAATATTCTTCCCGAATGCCGTCAATGAGAATATGACTAAGGCATTTAATACAAGTTCCCAAACAATATGATTAGTAAACGTATCTGCAACTAGTGCACTTATCATTTTCAAGAGATTAGACTTTATCGGCACGTCCTGTATTTGATGTAAAACATTATATCCAAGCAAAACGATAACTAATACACCGGTGATTCCCAAGGTGATTAATGCAAGCTTTGTTTGGCGAGGTAATCTCAGAGTTAAATATTTCATGGTTGGTTTTTCATCTCATCCAGCTTCTGAACCAATTTATCAATTAACTCTGGATCAGCTTTATCCAAATTATCGACAAGATGGCTTACCATTAAGGAACCGAAGTCTTCTATCAAGCCGTCCGTGACCACTTTGGTCTGTTCAATAATAAATTGCTCTCTATTTTGCGTCGGGGAGAAATAGGTGACTTTATTCCTCCCCTTTCCACTCGAATCTTTATGCAGGTGACCTTTGTCCGATAGCCGTACCATCACCGTCATGACTGCATTTAGTGATATAGGACTTTCATTATTAATGATCTCATGGACCTGTTTAATGGTAAGCTTTCCTTTCACCCAAAGAATCTCCATAATCTTTGTTTCCAGAGTGCCAAAGAACCGGTGCAGGCCCTCTTCATTTAAGTTAATTTTTTTCACTTGCACAAATTCAACCTCCATTCTTGATTACATTTTACCATGATTATGAGGAGGACATAACCCGAAAGTAATATCGACAGATAGATCATTCTGATAAATAGATTCTTCTAATAATATCCCCAAATAAGGGTTAGAAGCGTACCAAAGACTGTTACTAGGGCGACAAAGGCCCCATAGTATAACCCCGTATAAACTGCTTTCTTATCTTCACCTTCTCCAACATGCATAAAAACGCTCAATTGAATAATAGCTTGTAAAAATGCTGTGATTAGAAGGATCGTTGAACCCACTGCGAATGAGAGATCAAAGAAATAAACGGTTAAAGCCGCTGCTGTAAGAGTCAGTGAAAATACTAAACCCATTATTTGCTTCCGAGGAAAGAGTTCCCTCATCATTACATCATCCCCTTTAAAAAGACGAAGCTGAAAATGAAAATCCAGACAACATCAAGAAAATGCCAATAAAGAGAGAAAATAAAGGTTTTATTCGTTGTTTCAGGTGTTAACCCGCGCTTCATAATTTGAATAATTATCAACAGTCCCCAAACCAAACCAAAAGCAACATGCGCGCCATGGGTCCCTAATAGCGTAAATAAAATAGCTGTAAATCCACTTGTTTGAAGCTTCGCACCTTCATGCATATATACAATAAAGTCATAAATCTCAACGCCGATAAATCCTAAGCCAAGTAATAGAGTGATGATTATAAAAACAACACTTGCCTTTTGCCTTCCTAAACGCATGGCGTGAATTCCCAAACCGATTGTAAAACTACTTACTAAAAGCAAAACGGTTTCAGTCATTACAGGAATGATTTCAAAGATATCCGCTCCAGTAGGTCCATTACCCGTTCGATTAACTAATGTAAAGTAAGAGGCGAATAATGTCCCAAAAAGTGCAATTTCAGCTCCCAGAAAAATCCAAAAACCCATAATATTCAAACGATTTTGTTCTGTACTATATTCCAGCGGGAGCGACTGATCAATTTTCATATTCCGACTCCTCCCCGATTGCGTTCAGTTTTTTCAATTTCTTCAACTGTGATATATCGACCATGGTCTTGTTCAAATGATCGGTAGGCTAAACAAATGAAGATTCCGACGGTGGCAATAGTTGCAAAAATCCACAACCCAAATACAAATGCAAAGCCCCAGATAAAAAATATACCTCCAATAATAAATGGCAGCCCACTATTATTAGGCATGTGAATTTTTTCTAATGTACCATTGAAAAGATTATGGCCCTTTTTCTTGTAATCCCAAAATGCTTCACCAGAATTAACTGTTGGAATGATGGCAAAATTATATTCCGGCACTGGAGTGGAAGAGGCCCATTCGAGAGAACGAGCATCCCACGGATCTCCAGGTATATCTCTGGATGCGTAACGAGTGCTGTAATAGATGTTATATACGATTAAAACGAACCCTATTAACAGCCCAATTGCTCCGATAAATGAGATCATGTTCCATATACCAAATCCTGTAGATTCCGAATAGGTATACATCCGGCGCGCTTGGCCATTTAATCCAGAGATGAACATTGGAAAGAATGTCACACAAACACCGATTGAGATAAACCAAAACGCCCATTTTCCAATTCTTTCATTCAACATGAATCCGAACATTTTAGGCCACCAATAAGTGAGCCCAGCAATCATTGCAAATACTACGCCTGGAATAATAACGAGATGGAAGTGAGCCACCAAGAACATGGTATTGTGATACTGATAGTCAGCACTTGCCATTGCCAACATAACCCCTGTCACACCACCAATTGTGAATATAGGGATAAACCCCAAGGAATATAGCATAGGCACAGTAAATACAATTTTTCCTTTTCGCAATGTGAACAACCAGTTGAATATTTTAATTCCGGTAGGAACAGCGATTGCCATTGTCGTTACGGAGAAAATACTGTTGACTAATGCTCCTTGACCCATTGTGAAGAAATGATGAACCCAGACTAAAAAGGAAAGGATCGAAATAGCAACCATAGAGATGACCATTGATTTGTAGCCGTATAAGTTTCGTCGTGCAAATGTTGAAATAATCTCACTGTAAATACCAAATGCCGGTAAAATTAAAATGTATACTTCAGGATGTCCCCAAACCCAGAACAAGTTAGCCCAAAGCATATCCATACCGCCATTGGTCGTTGTGAAAAAGTTTGTTCCAAAAAGTCGGTCCATCGTTCCCATGGCAAGTGCCACGGTTAATACAGGAAAAGCAAAAACAATGATTAAATTTGTAATCAAGGCTGACCAAGTAAACATTGGCATTTTCATTAAGGTCATGCCGGGTGCTCTCATTTTTAGAATAGTTGTGATAAAATTTATCCCTGTGATTAACGTCCCTATCCCAGAGATTTGAAGCGCGAGCATATAATAATTTGTTCCTACAGATGCACTAAATTCAGTGCCCGCAAGCGGAAAATAAGAAGACCATCCCGAATCCGGAGAACCTCCAATGACAAAAGAGATGTTAAATAACATAGCCCCAAAGAAATATAACCAATAACTCAGTGCATTGAGTCGTGGAAAGGCAACGTCTCGAGCTCCGATCTGCAATGGCACAGCAAAGTTCATTAAAGCCATAATAAACGCCATAGCCATAAATATAATCATCACAACGCCGTGTGTTGTAAAGATTTCGTTATATTCTTTTGCACCAAGTAGCGTATTATCAGGCACAGCCGTCTGGGCACGCATCATAATGGCATCAGCTCCACCACGAAATAACATGATTAATGCAGATATAAGATACATAATCCCTATCCGCTTATGGTCCACTGTAGTTATCCATTCTCTCCATAAGTATCCCCATTTTTTAAAATAGGTTAAGCTTACAATGATTGCGATTATAGCAAGAGCGATAGCTACCATTGAGGCATAAATTGTAGGGCTTGGATTGGGTACAGCAAATCGATTGAAAAAATCCATACTCTTCGGCTCCTCTCAAGATTAAACATTTACACCAGGATTCTTACTGCCCCATTATTGAATCCCCATGATTCATTCCCTCCATGTTCGTATTGATTGGATTACTATCATTTGTGCCCTGAGTTGACTCATTTGAGCTTTCATTAGCAGTGTTAGACTCCTCACTATGGTGGCTTCCCGGAGGCGGCGAAAAACCTAAATGGGTTCCGGTGAATGTTGATTGTCCTAGATGGCCAGGTTCTAATAACTCATCAAATTTTGCTTCAGTGATTGGTTTTGCTGTCTCTTTCACTTCATCTACCCACTCGTCATATTCTTCCGGTGGAACTGCATTAACACTAAACGTCTGCTCCGCGAACCCTTCACCGGTAAAGTTTGCATTACGGCCAGTGTACTCTCCGGGAATGTCAGCGGCTAAATTTAATGTATTGACCATATCTGCCATCGCATACTTTTGCCCACCAAGTTGAGGAATCCAGAAGCTTGATATTGGCCCATAAGAATATAACTTGAATTGAATAGGTCTGTTTGTTGGAATATACAAATAATTGACGGTTTCAATATCCTCTTCCGGGTAACTGAAATGCCACTTCCAATTAGAAGATGATGCATAGATCACTAATGGTTCTTTGGAATACCCCTTGGGTACTGCTTCAACCTTAAAAGTAGAGACAATAGTAACAACTGACAAAAAAGCTACGATTAAAACAGGGATCGCTGTCCAAAGAATTTCAAGTTTTAGACTACCTTCAATATAGGGTGGTTCGTAGTCCTCATTCTGATTTGAGGCACGATACTTCCTTATAATGAACGCATACAATATGATTACAACAATAACAACCAAAGCCATTGTTCCAATTGAAACCCATATTACATTCGCTGTAGTTCGAGCTTGGGGCCCTTTAGGATCTAGTACTTTTAGTGGTTGACAACCCGTTAACAAAGCTGAAAAGACGAGTAGAATAGCCATAATTGTCCAGCGAAGCTTCATTTGAGCACACCTTTCTCTTGATTTTTTAAATACGTTACACAAAAGTCGCTTAGTTACTTCAGTTGATTAACTCTCTTGTCATTGCCTTTATACAAAACTTTCGTGACTCAATAATTGTACATAATTAAAACTACGATTTGTAGTATTAAAATTCATTCGTCACACGTTTTACACATAAACACTATTCAAAAGACACAAATTAGACATTTAATGCGAATTATCCAAATTAAATTAGTGATTTATCTCATATCCTTTAACGTGAAAAGATAAATAAATCGTTCTTATTAAGTTTTCTGTTAGCGAAACACAAAAAAGGACTGTCATCGAGGTTAGATGATAATCCTTGGCCATCATATTATGCTTAATCTCCAATTGCATCCTCCTTCTGTTTTTCAAATCATTTTCAGTAATCAGTTAAGAAATATCCTGTTACGATAATATCTAAAAAAGCTACCTCTGTAAAAGATCGAGGCAGCTCTCAGCTGAAATTAAGATAAAGAACACAATTCCATTTTACATATAAACTTACTATCCCCTGAATAAATTAATGTATCTCGCTAGTGACCTTATCAAATATGGATTTGCCCAGCACTCTTCGTGCTGTCACATATCTATTCTTGTAATATCCTTCAGATAAACTGCTTATAGTTACTCCCTTACTACTTGAAGAGTGAGCAAATTTATTTTCCCCCATATAAATACCCGCATGTGAAATTCCTCTACCATTTGTATTAAAGAAAACCAGATCCCCAATGCGCAGATTTTCTTTTGCCACGTAGCTACCAGATTTAGCTTGTGTTTGTGAAGTCCGCGGTAAATCCAGCTTATAATTATCCATAATATGTAATATGAAGCCTGAGCAATCAAAACCCGTAGTAGTAGATCCACCATACTTATATGGGGTTCCAATTACCTCGCTTACCTGACTCTCAATCATAGTTTGATTAGCATATGTGCTAGTAGCAATGGCACCAAACAATACCGTTGCGCCTAAAAAGGATAGTAACATTCTTTTCAAAAAATATCCCTCCCTAAGTTCGTATCCAATATTCTGAAACACCTTCTAACAACATTCTCGATGGTGTGACATCTTACGTTTATGACATTAAGTTGTTAATATTTTGTCACCTTACACATTGTAGTATATTCCTTTTTGTTTTGTCAACGTCTATTCAACCACATGATTATCTGAATTCCACCAGTAGGTTAAATGTATTAGCATTGTCCCGTGAATAAAAACAATCAATTATACCCACAATATCTTTGTATTTAAATTCACCGAAAGGAATGAAAAGTAATGTCAGATCACGAATGGCAACATATTCATATCCCAGAGCATTATGAATTTGTAGCCCACGGAGCCCATGTTGACCTTGGCGAACATGAACAAGCTCACATTGGTTTTATCAAGGCAGGGGAAGGCGAAGTTTATCCACCAGGATTTCCACCCACACTGGAAGTTCCTCATGGACTCCATTGGGTAGGCATCCCTGGCCATTACGACAAACATGAAGATCACGGACACTTTCAAGCACCCCATTGGGGACTACACGGAAAACATTAAAAAAGTAAGAGGGGATATTTGAACTGTAACCCATAAGATGTACACTTTAAAAAAGTGTCCAACTTACGGGTTACTTGTGTTTTAACTAGATTAATCAATGAGCGGGGAAAGAGAAATGGAGAAAAATAGAAATATGTAAACTTAACAATGAATATGCCGGTTGGAAGCCCTTCCAAACATCCTTCATGTATCGGAAAAGAACCATATTTACTCTCCCACCTTTAAGCACGCAGCCTTAAGGCTTACCAAGCTTTATACTACCCATGGTAATCTTCTAGCAGGCTGCATTTACCGGATAATTTAGGCAAAAAAAATGAACTCTCCACCGAGGAAAAACTCCGACGTACATAGGTTCAGATGAAGATGAACCGAAGAAAGCCGCAACGCCGGAAGGCTTCAGACGAAAATCGCTATTTACTCATTAAAAAGCACTACGCAGCTCATGGGACTTGTCCATTCTGTGGATGCGCCAAATTAAAGCGGGAGCCTGGAAAAAATCCTCTTGTCGGGTCCAGCAAATCCATGTCGCGAAAGGGAACCTCGAACAAGGACTGCCAAGCTGTAAACAAACTTCGGCTCGTTGTTACCTCGTTAATATATTTCATTGGAGACATCACCGGGATGTGCTCATTCTTAAGATTCGCATGGCATTCAAGACCGCAATCACGGTCACGCCTACATCTGAAAATACTGCTTCCCACATAGTAGCAAAACCAAAAGCGCCTAAGAGTAAAAATATCGCTTTTACGCTTAATGCAAAGATGATATTCTGCCAAACAATCCGTCTGGTTCTCTTAGCAATTCGTATAGCTGTCGAGATTTTCGAGGGTTCATCTGTCATAATGACAATGTCAGCTGCTTCTATAGCGGCATCCGACCCTAATCCACCCATGGCTATACCCACATCTGCCCGAGCTAACACTGGAGTATCATTAATACCGTCACCAACAAAAATTATTCTTTCTTTAGGCGATTTACTCTGCATCAACTTCTCAATCTCTTCCACTTTATGCTGTGGCAGTAACTCTGCATGCACTTCATCTATACCTAGCTGCTGTCCAACCGAATCGCCAACGGCTTTGGCGTCCCCTGTCAACATCACGATTTTCTTTATGCCTAGTTCTTTTAACGAACGAATGGCCTTTGCGGAATCGTCTTTTATTTCATCCGAGATGACAATATACCCCGCATACTTTTTTTCAATTGCAACATGAATAACCGTTCCTGCCTCATTGGGCGTTTCAAAAGATATACTGTACTTGTTCATTAGCTTGATGTTACCGGCTAAGACCTCTTTCCCCTGAACCTTTACTTGTATGCCATGTCCCGAGATTTCATTATAACCCTCCAGTTGATCTTCCCTGATCTCCTTCCCGTAGGCGACCCGTATGGACTCAGCGATAGGGTGAGTTGAATGCAGCTCCGCAAATGCCGCGTATTCAAGAAGTTCGTCTTTTGATAATTCTCCGGCAGGATTAATACCAGTAACTTTAAAGGCTCCCTTAGTGAGTGTTCCTGTCTTGTCAAATACAACATACTTAACATTGTTTAAGGCTTCCAAGTAGTTGCTGCCCTTGACAAGAATACCTGTCTTGGATGCTGCTCCAATCCCTCCAAAAAAACCCAGCGGTATAGAAACAACAAGCGCACAAGGACAAGATATGACCAAAAAGACAAGCGCCCGGTAGATCCAATCTGAAAAGGTAGCCCCACTTAAAACCAGGGGAGGTACAACCGCCAGAAGTAAAGCGACGATGACAACAACCGGTGTATAGTAACGTGCAAA
>NZ_LN831198.1:2638184-2644746 GCF_001368795.1 Paenibacillus ihuae | reverse complement strand
CTTAGAAATGAATTTCTCAGTCGGCGCTTTCTTACTGCTTGCATTTTCGACTAGTTCCAGTATTTTGGATACTGTCGATTCACCAAACAGCTTGGTCACTTCCACAGTTAAAACTCCGTTTTTGTTAATGAAACCGCCCAGGACTTCACTCTTCACTTCAACTTCCCGAGGCATAGATTCACCGGTTAGTGCGGATGTATCTACCGCTGAGCTCCCATCAATAACTACTCCATCCAATGGTACCTTTTCACCGGGCTTGACAACAATGTGATCTCCTATGTTAACCTCTTCTGGCGTCACCCGTTTCGTTTCGTTTCCTATTTTTAAGTTTGCATAATCGGGCCTGATATCCAACAATGCACTAATGGATTTACGGGATCGATTAATGGCAATACTCTGAAATAACTCCCCTACTTGGTAAAAGAGCATTACAGCTACACCTTCAGGATATTGCTGGATAGCAAACGCGCCAATTGTAGCCACTGACATTAAAAAGTATTCATCAAACACTTGACCACGAAGGATATTTTTAATCGCCTGCAGGACAATATTACCACCGATGACGAGATATGCTATTGAAAATAATACTACTTCCCACCAACCAGATAATGGGAATATTATTCCAATTGCGGCGAGTACTGCACCGACGGTCAAACGAATTATCATAATCTTATTTTTCCTTTACCACTCATATGCGAATGACCTTCATGTCCATCGCCATCGTGCTTTTTTTTATGTTCCTCTTTTTTTTGATCCACTCGTTCATTCCCCCTTCTCATTAATATCAATGTTACACTTTAAACTTCGAACTTTTTGAGTCATGTGATTGCTTCCGAAGTCTGAACCTTAGGTCTTTTTACACCATTTTCGATTTTCATGGCACAATTGACGCAATCTGGTTCCACAAATAACAACACACCCGTCACGCCCCTTTAGATTGATACAATTAAATTAACCCTTTTCGCAAGAAAAATTCATGATTACATGCTCATGCATCAACTCGGGTAAAAATAGCATTCTGATTAATTAAACAAGCATGTTATACTAGAAATTATGTTATTTAGCAAAGAAAATTGGAATATTGAAACACCCAGCAAATGAGTGAACAGAGCTTTCTTGTTGGGTTCAGAAAAGGAAGTAGTCATTGCTCTGTCCTGGCAGGCTTAATAAATCTCTCCATGATGACAATGGCTGCCGCTATCTTTTATCAAACAGGGAACTCTCAAGTAGCGAATATAGAATCTGCCTTTTAGATCTTAACTCCATTACTCGGATCTGCAGCCGCTAGCGCGTTTTTGATTTTAAATTACTCGCCTCTGGCATTTCAAGCTCCACAAGTGGACAATGTCCGGTAAAGTCATCATGCACGGTTTTGTGCGATTTACCATCCCCGGTTGGCTACGTCGTGTTATTTCCATGTTACCTGCAGTTATTATTGTTTCGCTGGGACTTGATCCAACACGAACTTTAGTCATTAGCCAAGTCGCCTTAAGTCTTATCCTGACAACACCCGTTATTACTTTGATTTACTTCACGAGACGCAAAGATCTCATTGGCATCTAAGTTAATAAACCTATTGTTAATGTAACAGCATTCCTTTGTGCGGCAATTATATTATTTCTTAACCTCATTCTCATTTACCAAACACTCGGTGAGACACTGCCCTCGTAAAAAAACATTCTCCCAAAGCTCTCATTATCAATGATTTTTCTAACTGTTAAGATTTGTACAAATTTCTATACGAAAACAATATTTTCCGGATTAATGCCGAGTGATCCTTATAATAAGCAACAAGAAGGCGATATTCACTGAAAGTGAATATCGCCTTCTCGTTGAGTATATTTTTCTAAAGTTTAAGCATTCCGAGCATACAGCAAAAGTGACTACAATTGTTTCGGCTTCATCCAATTTCTAGCCGAGAAGATAATTCTCTCGACTTCCTCATATTCGTTGGATAAGAGTCAGACGGGATCACGTAGACGCGCTCCTTTCGAAGACGCCGAGAACTCAAAACGCAATTACTGGAGAAGCGCAAAGGCATAGCTAAAAAAGTGATTCTGAAGCTTCGCAAATATCTACTAAGTCCAAAATGCAATGCGGAATAACACAAAAAATTGGAAGTAACACTTAAGAAGAATTTTTTGGAACGCGTACGGAAGGAGGAAACAAAGCTATAGCACAGAGAAAATTGAGCCAGTGGAGGAATATAAATTCACAAAACTGCATTTAAGTGTTTTCTGAATTACATTCTGCAAAACCATCTATTATAGAAGGATAATATGTTATTGAGCTAGACAATACGCGTACCCAACAAGCTGATTAAATTCAGCGATATGGCAAAAAAGTGGAATGGTCAGATAAATTCATTTCCCAATCCTGTTAAAATCATATTCAACTTCGTTTATACTTTTATAGATTTTTTCGAGTCTCAGCGAAAAAATGTTCTCGTGCTTCCGTAAGATAAAGCTCAATATACCATTGCTGGCTTTTTCCATATCTCCTTTTAAAGGATGAATAATGAAGGTATAATAAAAAAAGAAATACTTTTGTTTGAAACTCATTTGAAACACCACTATTCTTATTTAGATCCAAGAGTCAGGTTCCAGACGGAATTGGACTGATCAAAAACCTAATTGTAAACATTCATCAAATTTGTTGATTCGTTCATTTTGGATCAATTGGTAACTCAACTGAAGGCTTAGGTACTCACGGCCATCTCTCAGATAGGTTTTAGCATTCTGAGTATTCACCTGCAGAATATCACTGATTTCCGCCAATGATAAATTCATGACATACTTCAAAATCACAACAGTCTTATGGATTATTGGCATTCCATGTATGGAATGGGCCAGCTTTGATTTTAAATCCGGCATATCTATATTCAAGGTTATTTCTGGCAATGGAAGTTGATTTTCTTGCACCTTTTCCAGTTTTCCTTCGGATTTTATTTTTTCCATACATAACTTAATGCAAAATTGATAGATGACAGTAGAAGGCTTTGCCTCAACAGGAAGATTATTTAATTGGCTGTGTAACAAGAGAAAGGTGCGGATCACGATTTTTTCTGCTTCAATGGGATCGTTCATTAGCTGATGAACCAACGTAAAGGCGGAATCCTTATACATATCAATCAAGTCGCCAAAGGCTTTTCGATTTCCTTTCTTTGCAAGTTTAAATATATAACTCTCCATCTTCTGAGTCAGCATCATGTGAAACCTCCTTTCCTCCCCCCATGATTAGTGTAGAGCACCTGCTAGCATATACTCATTTCCTTTTACCTCTCGTCTCGGTTTACTTGTGCATTTACTACCTACAACGTTTCCCCGTTTCTCCAAACTGCATCAAAATCACAAGTGATCATCTATTCATATATTATCCCCACTATATTCGTTTTGATACATGAATGTCAATTATTGAAGGACATAAGTACGGCAAGTGCTTACGAAAATAAAAGGACAAATATAAGTAATGGTTAATGCCGAATTACCTTCTAGAGCAAATGAGAAAGGGAAATCATCTTCTTCGTACCCAGCGCAAAAACCAATTGCCAAATTTACGGTCCAACAGAATTGCCAGAATCGCTACCAGGATAAGTACTCCTAAATCCCTTTGCACATGCCAAAAAGACATCTCTTTTTTTCGATAATAATCTGAAGGATCTACACTCGAAGAGTTTGACGGTAATAGAACGTTCGATGTTGTTGTGTTGCCTGCTGGGATTCCCAACAAAGGAATTCCAGATGTTGGGGCTCCTTGAATTCGGTAACCGAGAAAATCTTTATGAAATGGGATATTGCCATAAGAAATACTAACTACTAAAGGAACCAAAAAAACACAACAAAAACGATGATCATGGACATTACAAGTTTCCCGAAAAGCAATCTTCTCACGACACAATCCCCCATCTATACCATCTACAAATATATTTATTTAAAAAATTACCACTTTAACATTCGGGCTACAAAATTCCGTTGATTTGTAGGAAGCAGAATTTATCCAGATAGGATTGAAGATGCTTGGATTAGAGAACATGAAACATACTACCAATTAAAACCTTTGCTTAGAGAATCATCGTGTGTAACTACTTCAGTATGTTCAGGATTCCCCTTGACCTTTGGCTGAAGGATATTTCATTTCAGCTAGATCCGTAGTAGAAACGGTAGGGTATCAGAACAGCTGTTGGTTGCACCAAGAAGGAAACTTAATGCGGACATTTGAGGCAGTTAAAATCCAAATTCAAAATATTATATACATTTCACTAAACAAACGTTTAGTTAGTTGATCCAAGAGATATTTTGATGTTCAGAATATATTTATGTTTGTTGCTCCGTTGGTATAACTCACCTCAGTTACGATATTTTTATTAACTTTAGTGAAGCTGAATCTATATAGATTGAACTAATGAATTAATTCAAGGTCAAAGTAACGGAGGGGAATTTTTGGAACTGGAAGAGCGAAAGCGTCCGCCTCCCTCCGGATTTCATCCGCTAGATGCGGTATGAATCAGGAAATCCGGAGACAACAGCTGCTGGAAGTCCAAACATTTACCGTAGTTACGGCGACACTCCCAAAAGAGTATATCTTAAGTTCAATCTATATAGATCCCCTAGGATCTTACCTACTCCACGAAGCAATATGGTTAAATGTCCACACATTGTATCGATCTTCAAAGCCAACAGCTAAAGGCAATTTGTCCAACAGCAGCTTGCAGATCATTAACAGTAAATTCATACATGCCAATAAACATTCATAAAATAGTTTGATTAAATTGGATTGCAGAGGGGTGATTTGATTGGTAAACAGTTACATAAATACGCTGTCCTGGGGATTGATAGGATTTGGAATCGGCGGATTTGGAATTGGCATTGGGGGCGCCTCAGCATATTTGATCAGGTATGCAAGACATCAACTCATTTCACTCCTGATTATGGCAATGGCAGGCCTCATTATCTCTTTAATCTTTTTCGAAATAATTCCGGGAAGTATTCAGGAAGGCGGACTATTTTTGACCGGAGCTGGCTTCACAATTGGTTACCTACTGGCACGACAAATCGAAAAATTTTTCCAACGAATTGTTATCATCACTAACAGTGCACAAAGAGATATTTTTATACAATCCGGCATTTTATTAGCTTTTGCAGTTGCACTTCATAATTTCCCTTCCGGTATTTCTTTTGGTACCAGCTTGCTGAGTACACCTGAATTGGCCAAAAGTTTGGTTGTTACCATGATACTTCATGCAATTCCTGAGGGCATGGTTTTAGGGCTCCCTTTTGTATTGGCAAGCTTGCCCCCCTGGACGATGCTGCTCACGTCAGTTGTAGTTGGTTTCCCAACCGCAATAGGTACCATGCTAGGGTATAAATTCGGAATGATTATCCCAGGCACGCTCTCCGTTATGCTTGGTATTGCAGTTGGAACCATGCTCTACATCACTTGGTTTGAAATTTTAAAACCTGCTTTAAAGGAAGGCGGACAAATAAGAAACTTATTTGGTATATTTGCTGGCATAATATTTGGAGGGGTGTATGCACTTTTTCTTTGAGATTCCTGGTTACAAACATTTAACTTGAACTTTCGACCTTTTGCGCACAACTCTACTTCTATTTATTTTAAATTTTGAGATTAATTAATTATGTTTTTAATAAAAAAGACAACCTGTTTATGATTACAACAGGTTTGTCCTTTTCGCTAATTCAGTTACCACTTTCAGATTGCTTATTCATCCGCTTTTCACAGCATAAAAAGCACTTTTTGCTGGTTTATACACCCCTAAAATAATGGATGCCGCATACAGGATTGTAGGAAGTATTGAAGGAACATCAACTAAAGAGAGAACAAATCCCAAGAGGAGTGTTATTCCGGAAAGAGTGGTCAATAACATACCATCAAAAAACGACTTCGGTTGTAGGGATGGTTGCGCTTTTGAAATGGGAACAGCCCTATAACCGGCTTTTTCAACTTCACGAATGATCGTATCCACATTCGTTTGATGCGCAATCTTCATTTTCCCCGTCGAAAAATTAACGCTAACCTGCTCTACATCCGGCCGTTTCATCAAGTGCTTCTCAATACTGACGGCACATGCTGCGCAGTCCATTCCCTCTACATTAAAGACCTGCATATCTAAAGAAATCAAAGGTTCGATTGAATATCCAAGCTTTTGAACTTGTTTCTCAATCTGCTCTGATATTTCGGTGTCCTCTACTTTAGTCTGCATTTTCGCCGTACTGTAGTTAACCCGAACCGATTGTACGCCGCTCATTTTTTCAATGCTTTTTTCAATCGTAGCTGCACAGGCTGGGCAATCCATACCTTCAATACGAAATTCGAGATCTTGTGTTTTTTTGAATCTGAGACATGATCAATGGATTCTTGATGTGATGAACACGAATCGTCTGTACAGCAATCCTTATCTACTGGCACCGCCGATGATTGGCAACAGGAATCGGCAACAACAGGGTCAACCGTAGAACAGCAGTTATCCTTAACAATGGTTTTAGGAGCTTGCTTTACTGAAAGAGTTAATTCTTTTTTGAACTTTGGCTTTTGTGAAGTAGCG
>NZ_LN831198.1:2627276-2638158 GCF_001368795.1 Paenibacillus ihuae | reverse complement strand
GGCTTTTGTGAAGTAGCGCATGAATCATCTGTGCAGCAGTCATCCTTTTTTATTTTCGCAGCAGACGTTTGGCAACAGTCATCTACTGAGGAGTTATCCGCAGAGCAACAGCTATCCTTTACAACTACTTTAGGAACTTGCTTGATTGACACAGCTAATTCCTTCTTAAACTTTGGTTTTTGTGAAGAAGAGTATGTTTTATCTAAGCTGCATTCTTCCTTCTCCACAGACATTGCCGAAGACTGGCAGCAGGAATCTCCTGCAGATTCAACCTTTGAGCAGCAATCATCATTCGCAGTGCCTATCGTTGTTTCCTTTTTGTACTCCATTAGACCTCAACCTCTTCCTTCTGCTGAAAAGCAAGCTTGATCAACTGTTTAAGGTGTTCATCCTGTAATGAATAAAAAACTAACTTCCCCTCTTTTCGATAATTGGCAAGTTTCATATTTCTTAGCAAACGTAAGTGATGCGAAGCAGTAGCCATCGAGCAACCGATAATATTCGCCACATCACATACACAAAGCTCTCCTTCTTCGCATAAACAGAATACGATCTTAAGCCTTGCATCATCAGCTAGCGCTTTAAATATTTGAGAAATGGTTTGCGTCTCAAACTGCTCAACACGCTGTTTTACACGGTTTTCCTTTTTTTCGTCATAACAATAAATGTCACACATATCTAGCTTTTGTTCATTAATAGTCATTTCTCACACCACCTTAACCCAATAATCAAACTGTCGTTTGATTGTATTTTATGCTATATTATATAAATAGTTGTTAAATTGGGTTTTCAAGCAACACCTAACGATGAAATTCACGGCCAAGATGTGTAAAAACGATTACATAATAAATGTACGGCGTTAGCAATACCAAATATACTCCTACCAAAATAAGCGATGACTGCGGAAACACTGTGTTAATAACCCAACAACAATAGGAACGATAATAAAATTAGAGACCATTAATGCTGCAGCAATCCGCTGACGATTGCAGAATTACAGGCTAGTAAATACGTTCTGGACCTTGGAAGCGGTGAGGGGTTTGATTGCGTACTAGGCTCTCGTCAGGTAGGCGAGCAGGGCCTCATCGGTGTCGATATGACACCTGAGATGATTAGTCTTGTACGAGATAATGCCGTCAAAGGACGGTTTGATAATAAGGAGTTCCGTTTGGGTGAAATTGAGCATCTTCCCCTCGCCGATATTACGGTCCATGTCATTATCTCCAACTGCGTGATTAATCTTTCCCCCGATAAACAACAGGAATTTCGCGAAGCATTCCGGGTACTTCAGCCAGATGGGCGTCTGGTAATCTCGGATATCGTGACTACGGCTGAGGCTTCTATCAGTATCCCGCCCTAGTTGTGAAATTTAATGCGTTTAATAAACATGATTTGTGGAACATGATTATAGCAGTAACATGATACAATTCCCTTAAAGGATGAAGGGGGATAGACGATGATAACGAGAGAGAAACTTGAACATCAACAAATTTGGTTATATGTAATTGCTCTAATTATTGGTGGGGTTTTAGGATTGGTTAGTCCAAAGGTAGGATCTTCGCTTCATATAACTATTTCTCCAATACTTGCGATTCTTCTCTATGGAATGTTTGCGCAAATCCCTTTTCTGCAATTACGAGAATCATTTTCAAATAGAAGATTCATCGGAGCTTTATTGGCTTCTAATTTTGTAATCGCACCTATTGTTGTATGGCTATTAACACAGATTTTCCCGCAGTCTTCGCCTATTTTAGTGGGTGTGTATTTGGTGCTTTTAACTCCATGTATTGACTATGTAATCGTTTTTACACAACTTGGACGCGGAAATGAAAGGCTTATACTCGCAGCGACACCTATATTATTTGTCGTTCAAATGATCTTGCTCCCTGTTTATTTGTGGTTATTTATGGGGGAGGAAACTGCCCGAATTGTAAAGGTTGGGCCATTTGTAGAAGCATTCTTTTTCCTGATTGTAATTCCTCTATTGCTTGCGATCATTACACAGTTATGGGCAAAAGGTAAAGCAAGAGGAAAAACCATATTAAATGCAACTGCTTGGTTACCGGTTCCGTTTATGGCATTAGCTCTTATTATTGTGGTGGCATCTCAAATTGGGAAGGTTTACAACGACTTTGATGTTATTGTATATGTAATTCCGGTTTATATTTTATTTCTTATTCTGATGCCGTTTTTATCGCGAATGGTTGCAGCGTTGTTCCGTTTAGATGTTGGAGCAGGGAGAGCGCTCATTTTTAGTTCAGGAACTAGAAATTCGCTTGTCGTCCTTCCTTTGGCACTCTCATTACCGGATGAATGGGCTACAATAGCCTCTGCGGTAATTGTTACTCAAACCATTGTGGAATTGGTAGGAGAACTCATTTATATACGAATCGTGCCTTCATTCGTATTACGGGATGTACAGCACAAAAATACCCGAAAACAGCAGCATTAGATTAGATGCTGTTTTTCCCGTGTCAAAAAGCATGCTTTTGGGGGACATATATCTCAGCAGAAAACCCAGTCACAACTAATAATTAATATGGGCGACCGAAGTCACCCATTTTTAGACAAGGCTCTCTCGTAGGTCCTGCACTGTTAACCCAAATTTGACTACAAGTGTCGAGGCGTAAATCACATCTCCTGCATTTTCAGCGACAATATGAACGCCGAGCACCAGCTTTATTGCTAAAAGGTGTGTTTGATAAACAAGCCTCTATTCTTTTATATCTAACGGCAACGATTATCAGCGGATACACAACCTTCATTCGCTGTTTGAAAAATGTAGTAAAACGAAAATATAATATTGATACTTTTTAGTGGGTGCCGTATCCATTGGGGAGTGGAAAGAAGCGACGCTCGATGCCATTCTTTTTGGCCTTAATGAGCTGCTTGAAGGATATGGCATGGAAAAAGCCCACAGAATATGGAAGCATTACTGCAGGTTACTCCGAAAGAAGCCATTTCCGTAGCTAAGCGAGTAAAACTAATAATCAAGTTCAACTTTTGTTGCTTTGGTTAGTCTGACGATCTTGATTGAACGGAGCAAGAAAGCTTAATTTAGGTCCAATGAAGATGGGGCAATCGCAGCGAATGCCCCATCTTTTTTAGATCGTTCCGATAGTCCGATACTTCTATAGTACATCCTTATTATTTTCTGTTTTCTCTTCAGATTCAACTAGTCCCTTTGCTCCTCTTTTGAACTCAGATAAGGTTGTGCCGATCGCTCTTCCCAGCTGCGGCAATTTAGAGGGTCCGAAAAGAAGCAGTCCCAAAATGACAAGCAATATCATTCCCGCAACCCCTATATTCATTGGCACATCCATCTCCCCATTCTATCCATTAGAAATTCACTAACAGTGCGGTTACATACATCAACAGGATTCCCAGTGTGAGTCCGCCAAAATTGAGCCACGATACGCTGGGAGCACCTTCCGCTTTGGCATCCCTTACAATCATTTTAGTAATAACATATATAACTTGAACAATTGCACCGGCACCAATACCGAAGAACAGAGCCGCCAATGTTTGATTAAAGACAAATCCTCCTATCCAGGTACCTACGATTGCTGGAGCCCCTCCTAAAATGGCCAATGCAAGAAAAGTTTTAATAGTCGGTCTTGCCTTCAAGAGTGGAGCTGCTATTCCGATGCCTTCTGTTATATTATGAAGTGTGAATCCGATAATGAGGAATGTACCCAGTGCTGCCTCACCCGCGGCAAAGGCTGCACCAATCGCAAGACCCTCACCGAGATTATGGAGACCGATCCCGCCTGCTATTTTGTAGGAAACTTGCTTGCCATAATTACGCTCAACTGTATTCTTCTTAATATTGGTCTGATCAACTGCAAGTAAAAATAAAAAGCTGAGTAGAGCTCCAAACCATACGAGTCCCGTTCCTTGAAACACGCCTGGAGCCTCCACTCCCAATTCTAATCCCTCTTGAATCGTGTCAATGGCAAGAAAGAACAACAAACCTACAGTAAATGCCAAAACGCCCTGAATCCCCTTAGAGGAAAAACGACGCATAAATGGATACCACATCAAACCGAGACCAACTGGAATTACTCCTACGTAAATTCCGATTAACGAGTATTGCATAAACCGGTTGCTATCTGCCTCAGGCGTTTTCATGGCTGCCGCTACATCACCTACAAAGATTAGACCGTTTTCTGTAATGAGCTTTATTTCATGCGGATCGCCTTCAACCCATGGATAAGGGACATAGACTGTTGCATTTCCCAACCGTTCAATAGTTGAGCTTGGTGTATAAGAGGCATTCCAAAACGAGCCGTCCACTACAACCTGTGCAATAGTTAGTGGTTCAGGTCCTGAATTCAAAACCCTCACCTCAAATCCCTCATCTGTCAGTATTATACGTTCGATATTCAATACTTCAATTGGAGCAGCTTGCTGTTCATCAACACCTGTTCCCCAATTGCCAAAAACGTAGATCATCCCTGCCAAGAGCAACAGCGGTAATATCCCCAATAACCACACCGTTCCGTAATTTCGTTTTTTATTTAATGGTTCGGTCTGCACAATATACCCCTCCTAATGTCACTCAACTTCGAAAAAACCCATCCATCCGAGCTCAGTAAACTCACTCTGATGGGCATGAAACATGTATCTACCTGGAGTTGGAAAGGTAATCTCAATAATGCCCCTTTCGCCTTGGCATTGCATGATCGTATCCGTAAACAACGGACGCGCGTCAGGATCAGCACCAGTGGGGTAATAGTGAAAATAATTGGAATGCAGATGAAATGAATTGATAGGATCGAATTCCGTCAAGTTGCTCAAATAAATCCGAACTAATTCTCCAACCTTTACTTTAATCGGTCTGGATTGATAAGCGAATGCGTATCCGTTCACCGTGTATACTTCATTTTCCCCATCTAAATCCAAATCGAATCCATTCATGACCATGCTTAACTCTTTTGCCTGTTTTCGTGGTTTCTTTGGATCAATAATAAAATGACCATATAATCCCTTATGAATATGCCTCGCAAGAGGCGGTACGTGACAATGATAAGGCTGCAATCCAGCGGGTTTGGCTTCAAACTCATAGACGAATTCTTTCCCGGTAGGGACAGGCTCCAAACCGTCCATATTAGTTGGATGTATGCCATGCAGATGTATGGAATGCGGATGCGCTGATCCGTTCCCGAACTTTATTCGAATAATGTCCCCTTCTGTACATCGTAAGGTTGGGCCAGGAATCGTACCGTTGAATGTCCATCCCGGAAAATTAATACCTTTTGCAATTTCCACCTCTGCATCCCAGGCAAGAATATTATATTCCCTAATGGTTCTGCCATCAGGCGCTTTACTTACTACCCCATAATCGAATGCGGTTAGCGCTTTAACCGCTGCTTCCAGCCCTGGAGTTGAATCCGTTCCTGGATCATAACCGTGAACCATCCCCTGATTCATTTGACTTTTCAAAGTGTGATGCATTTCCTTCTTATCCATGGCATTAGCTGTCTTGGTGAATAATGAACTAGTGTTAAAAAAACTAGTTCCTAACACCCCCACTACTCCTGCTGCGCCCATTTTCAAAATACTTCTTCTTGATAAGTTCTGCTTATTATTAGAAGACATTCCTATTCACCTCCGAGTTAATTTAAGTTAAAACCTTTCCTTAGGGCAAAATGGTTTAAATTAAAATCATTTTACCCCTAATCTAAAAATGTTTCCTTGAGGAAACATTTATCTTGGTTAGAATATATGATACAGTGGGCACTTTGTAAAGAATTATTTTTGTTGGATTGTCCTTATCTTATATAGGTTGCTTGACTAACAGAAAAGAGTCGACCAATTGAATTGATCGACTCTTTTCGTACATTAATAAACTCAAGCCTAGTGAGCTAGCAATAAGTTTTGTCACTTTAAACCTTACCATCATTAACCAATCGCCATTACTGATATCCCATAGCTGTTAATCTACATGACTTCGAATTCCTTGCTGCAAAAAAGGCTTTACGAGTCCGACCGATACTAACTTTTGAAGTTCCTTATATATCTGAACATTGGCAGCATAGGACTTCCACTTATAAATTCATACGAAGGATCAGGTTTATGTTCTTCTTCAGGAGAATTAAACCAAACTCCAATTTACCTTAAAACTCCAGCACCCTTTAGTTCTACTGCCGCTCATATGATCTACTGGCCGTCAGTACAGTGCCCTCTTCCCTTCTCCTAGTTGTGCAATATTACCACCTGATAAATTTACAACTCCATATCCATAAAAATACAGTAGTGCTACATCATTTGAACCACTAAATAATTTGTGAATAGATTGCCTCACTTGAGCTTTGTTAAGACCACTGGTGAGTTAGTAAGTAATCAGATTGAATAATTAGGTGTCCCGTCACTTCACGATTCAATACACTTGACATCTCGATTACTGGTCGGACAACTTTCCCAACGTTATGGACGACGTCTGGGTCTTGCTAGTGGGTTCTTGACCGGTGGCATAGGTGCCGTTGGAGTTGTGCTTGCAGTATATACGAATAATATTGTATTTTTCTTCCTTTCACAGCTCATTTATGGTGCAGGAACTGCAACAAATTTACAGGCACGTTATGCAGGTACAGACCTAGCGAGTTCCACCAAGCGTGCGACAGCGGTTAGTATCGCAATGGTATCAACCACCCTTGGTGCTGTCGCAGGTCCAAATCTGGTTGAACCTATGGGCCGCTTTGCTGTGGCACTTGGAGTCCCTGCTCTGGCTTGCCCTTTTATTCTTGGAGCTGCAGCCTACATTCTTGCCGGTTTAGTGCTTTTAGCTTTTCTTCGTCCTGACCCTCTTCTCGTTGCAAATGCAGTAGCAGCCAGAAAAAAGTAGATGGGGCGATCTCTCAGAAGAGCACTCGGGAAGCCTAGCCAAGAATAAGCGCGGAGTAATCGTTGGGGCAACCGTAATGATTTTAACGCAGATCGTCATGGTTGATGACAATGACACCTGTACATATGAGACATTATGGGCATGGGTTAAGTGAGGTCGGGCTGGTGATTGTCATCCACATTGGTTCTATATATCTTCCTTCTTTAATCACAGGGATTCTCGTAGATAAGATTGGACGAACTGCAATGGCATTTGCAGCTGGCGTAACACTTTTTGGCGCGGGTATTCTTGCTGCTGTTGCCCCTGCTGATTCTTTGTCGGTTCTGATCATTGCTCTTGCTTTGCTTGGATTAGGATGGAACTTCGGTCTAATTAGCGGTACAGCACTCATTGTGGATTCAACGACTCCATCCAATCGCGCAAAAACACAAGGTTCTGTAGATGTCTTGATTGCTTTGGGAGGAGCATTTGGGGGAATAATGTCCGGTATGGTTGTGGCCATTCCAGCTATACGTTACTGTCATTTGCAGGTGGAATTCTCGCACTACTGCACATTCCGAGGAGTTACTTCTACTCTTTTACACAAACTTCTTGACGCTACCTAATAAACGTTCTCTTGTCCATCCAAAGCAATAACAAACAGGTACATCCAACGCATCGTCTTTTTGGAACACCGAGACTTTGAGCATATCTTTGCCAAAGGTCTGCACATCGCTAAAATAGACAACTTCACAGACTGAATTAGTACAAAAAGTGTAAGTCGATTCAGTGTGAATAGTTTCTAAAGCTCTTGGTTTAAGCAATGCTTTGAGGGTAATCAATTGAACACCTTTCCCCTTTTGTTTGCAAACAGGACATTGAGTAGGCGTTGTTGGCTTTTTGAGAGGTGTCTGACAACAGCCAGCCATTCGTTATCACTCCCACTATAAATTAATATTTTCTCTCGTTTACTCACTCGTTCTTAGATTTTCAGCCATTGACTTGATGAGGGCTGGAGAAGTCATGTAAGGATGACAATATTTTCTGGTGGAGCCGGTGGCGGGAATAGAGATTGGGGAACCTTGTCCCCAGCCCATGGATACTTCCACTGATCGCACTTTGGATATCCACACCTTCTTTTGACGGCTTACCCTCCCATGTCACGCGGGGTCGTTGCCCTTACATTCCTTCGTTCTGCCTCTCAAAAGGTGGACGCCGTTTCTTGCTCCTTTACAGGGTCTTTGCCCTTATGGTGAAAAACCTACGGCTGCTCCGTGCTTCCATTGTCTTTGGTCATTTCAGTCCGGTGAGAAACGTGATTTCGGTTTTTCTTAAGCTGCCATCTGTAACTGGGCCTGACGTACCGGCCCTAAAACGTCGTTTGCATCGTACGGAATTTGCTTGGTGCCCAGCGTATGCAGGACACGTATGAGTTTCCCACACAACGCCACAATGGATTGCTTTTTCTTCAGTGGATTCTGACTTCGTTTGGTGAAGTACTGGTGCAGCGCCTTAAACTCGGCGTTCTTTGCTACCATGGGCATCACTGCCCGGAACAGCAGGGCCCTTAGCCTTGCGCGTCCACGTTTGGTAATGCTGGATTTGCCTTTTTTCTTTCCTGAACTGTTCTCTTTGAGATTCAGTCCGGCGAGCCGAATAATCTGCTGTCCATGCTCGTAACCGCTCAGATCCCCGACTTCCGCCAGGAACCCCGCCAAGGTGACCACGGCCACGCCCGGCACGGTGAGCATCTCCTCCGTTCCTGGGATTTGAGAAAGTAGACGCTCCACCTCGGCCAGAATCTCTTCGAGTTGTCTTGCGAACATTTCGTACTGTTCCAGAAGCATTTTAATCTCTATTTTTGCTGCAGGAAGTCCTTCGGTTAGACCGATGGAACTTCTCGCCGTTTCCATGAGGTACTGAGCTCGTTTGGCTCCTACGGCTCGTTTCACGTCTTTCTTCCACCGCTGTACAATGGCCTCTGTGCCCATCTCTACGACTTCACCTGGCGTTGGAAACTCGCCAAGCGTAATGCGTGAAGCCTTGCCTTCCCAGTCTTTAAATACCTGCGTGTACTCCGGAAAAAAGCGATCCAGCCAGTTCTGCACCCGCCTTTGCACCTGTCCGAAGTTCACCATGATTTTCTCCCGAAGATTCATGAGAATCCGCAGGTCGGCGTAAACGCTCGTCGGCAGTTTAGGTTCGCTGTACTTCCCGTTTCGCACCAAATCAGCAATGACTTTGGCATCTTTATAGTCGTTTTTGGTGGGTGAATTGTCTTCAAGTTCTTTACTTTTGTGTACGTGATGGGGATTCACAATGACCAAAGGAATGCCCTGCCGCCCTAAATATTCCGCCAGTGTAAACCAGTAGTGTCCGGTGGGCTCAATGCCGAAGAGGACGTCGCTCTTGGCATGCTCCCGCTGAAGCTCCTTCATCCACTGAACCAGTTGCTCTAGCCCGGTACGGGTATTGGAGAACACACAATCCTTCCCCAGTTCAATCCCGCGAAAATCGATAGCGCGGGCCACATGGGTTTCTTTGGCGATATCTGCGCCGACCACAAGGGTATTTTCGGAAATTCGAATGATTCGTTGATTCTGTTTCTTCGATTGTTTATACTTCATAGTGAGCGTACTCCTTTTAATTCGGGCATGAATGTGACTGCATTCGAGACCCAGCATACAGGAGGCGCTTTTTTTGTTCAAACCTCAATTTAATTCATTACAGGAATGGCTCCTTTACACACTTATACTAAAGCCATATAAATTTCCGACTCAACATACCCCGACATTTCTATTGCTTCTTTCCACAATGCGCTTGTTAACCAAAAGTGTTGATTTCCATGAGACCCATTTTTCTTCAAGGCGTTCTCTATGCTGAAGGCGAAATACTCCATGGGTATTTCAAAATCAGCCGAAACTCCATGCTCTTTACGTAACTCACTAAATAGACTGAAAATGGTCTTTGCATCTTTTTCTAATCTTTCCCCTCTACTATATCCTTCAGGAAAGAAAAATCGGCTAAAGCTCCATCCACTTTCAACTGGATAGGATGAAATTTCCTCATCATCATAGCATTTTAAAATTAACTTCATTTCTTCGATCGTGCGAATTCCATAAAAATGATGTTCATGTGTCATGAAACGTCCGATAATCTGAGATTTCTTTTGTTCCAGGAAAAAAGTACGACGAGATAACAGCTCCTCTTGCCCGACAGAAATAACAGACATACTTATTTTCTTCCTGTCCAATTCATTATAAATATCCATAAGCCAGTTATAGTGATATTCGGTTAATCGATGAGCCTCATCCATAATTAGAATGATTCGACGCAATCTTGATTTTTCAGCTTTTTCAAGCATTAAGTTAACAATTTGACGGCGCATCTCCGCAGGTTTTCTCTTTGCAGGAAACGGGAAATTAAAATCATTAAGAAGATCCAGGAAAAATTTTTCTTCACTGGGAACTCGATAAGAATTACTATTTGCAATCAAAATGGGTAAAGGGGCTCCAAGATCCGTTGGTAGATGTTCTATAGCAAATTTTAATGCTGATGTCTTTCCAATACGAGGTCTTCCGTACACAATCATACCTGGTAATTTTGTTTTATATACTTTTAATAATTCTTCATAGATCTCATATTCTACATTCTCTTGCTGCTGCTTTGAGATTTGTCTAGCCCTTTCTAGTGCATCATTGCGTTCTTCTGCTTCCTGAAGTGCTTTGGTTTGTTCTGCAGGCTCATTTACGCGTTTCCTATTTTTATTAGAAGCCTCTCTTACCTGTGTCACTTTATTGGCTGCTCCTCTTTTTCCTAATGTTGCATTTTTCATCAAATAATCCGTGTAAATAAATACTGGATCGTCCCATGTTGTATAATAAATGATTTTCCGCTGAACCAAAGAGTTTATAGCCTTTCTAGTCTGTAAGGAATGGGGTGTTAATGACCACTTCCCGGCAGCAGTAAGATAGTCAAACTCACTACCATCTTCCAGATAAGCTTTAACTGTACGTAGGTCATCTACATTAACATGGAGATGAAGCTCCTTATTAA
>NZ_LN831198.1:2623985-2627250 GCF_001368795.1 Paenibacillus ihuae | reverse complement strand
ACCAAGTAATTCTAGTGGGGATTGGTGATAAATCCCTCCATGTGGCGTCCCATTATAATCAGAAATCATAACATCAATCAGCTGTTTCAAATGTTCAAATGTCATATGGTATCTAATTGCGTTCTTCTCAGGGTTCTTTCTTCTTGGATCATCAGGATTGCTTCCAGTTGTGTTTGGCAGCCGGTGAAAGCCTGTCTCCTCAAGTGTTTTGAAAAAACGCTCAATAATTCCTCTTCTCATCGGGAGTGCAACCGGTCCAAGATTAGTAGCGCACCCAATCAGATTCTTTAATCGATCCTTCACCAAATTTGCAAGATGAGACTTAGCGTTATCAAAACAAATCACATCCCACACAGCCCAGGAAGTATTTTGTGGGTATACTTCGGAAGGGAATCCTCCCAATTCTGAGTACTTCATTCCATCTATTGTGATTTGTATTTTTTCATGAGGGATTACTGAATTACGAAAACATATCATAACATCACTCGCACTGTACTCTTTGCTTAAACTTATCGAATAACCAAAAACTATACGAGTGGCTACATCAATTAATGTAAGGATCCAAAATCGATCCAGTGTGACTGATACTAAATCACCTTCTGGGGTTACTAAATCAACAATGAAGAAACCGTCTATGCGATGAGCATCAAATTGTACTTTCTGGTAGGGGTGTAAAGTTGAAGGATGGTTCTGTTCACCTTCACCGGTATGTTTAGCTCGAGTCTTGGCATCTTGCCCATAGCGTCGATTTCCTTCACCAAAGTGTAGATACGCAATGCGATTTAAGAAACGTTGTAAAGCTTTTCTGCCCATGTTCTTAGTATTAAAAGGATATTGTGATAAAGGAATTTCCTTATTTCGGCATTGCTCAATAAATTTTTTATGAATATTCAGAGGTTTCATGGCTGGTTCAAGCGTTCGACGATGAGTTCCCAGATATAAGTCTGTTATTAAGTCTTTTATGTCAGGGTGTGTCTCTAACAGCAGATTAAACTCCCCTGTTTTTCTCGATTCATTTCGGTCTTCCTTTAGTACGTCAAGTCGGTATGATTTCACCTTTTTGTACGGAATCAATGCACGAAATCCCCATACGACTCCATTTTCGTCTAGGTCTATACATCTTTTTACTAATCTTCTTAGATTCTGAGGACTTATCTGGGTGGATCGTTGAATCTCTTTCATATCCACTCGCTTAAAATACATAACGATAGCATCTCTTCGATTCACGTACCTGTTCTTTTCTATTTCAGATAATCTGGAATCATCTACAGTTGGCCAAAGATCTGGATTGACTTGTTCCTGCAAATAACCGTCTTTCTCAAATAATCGACATCTGCTCAAGTTTCCAGACCTCCATCTCATAGTTCCAAATCATCGAATCAATATCGGCAGTAATTATTCCTTTGTAGTACAACCAATGACAAGAAAGAAAAACCTCATAAGAACTACATGTATCAGATAATTCATAGCAAATCTCTTTCATCGTTCTTTTTGTGCAGTCAAGAGATTTGGATACTTCTTCGATAAACATCGGATGTCTATGATTAATTACACTAGCTAATATTTTGATTCTGTTTTCAATGGAATACCTACCTGAGCGAATGGATTTCTCTGTCCTCACTTCATGAAGTTTTCCATTAAGCCTACACCATTCTTTTTGAGCTTCAAGTTGCCTCATGACACGGTCGTAATTCCGATTACTCGGATGAAGTTCTTTCTCATATTTAACTTCCACAAAAAGCTCAGACCCATTTTCATAAAGGCACATATCAAAAATAGTTCGATTCCGTTTTCCATTCAAAGTATAAGTAATCTCCAGTGGTTGTTCACAATATGTTTTTACCTTAGCATCTGTTTCAACGGTCACCCAATGATCATATTCTAAGTCGCTATATAAGATAACATCCCGGTAGCTAACTTTTGGCCCCATCATACCCCAGTAATTGTTACCGTATCTTTTACTTCTTGGCATGACGATTGGAGTATATGGAATCAAGGTGTGCTCCATAGAATCACATCCGCTCTCTTTTTTCGAATAATAAACAATTCGAATTTCTGAAGATTCTTTCATTACTTCTTGGGATTCTTTATTTCCGAATGTTCAGATTTTAAACAGCATTTTTGTTATTGACTTCAAAAATACTAAAGCTCTCTCTTATTGGTAATACTAATCTTAATAGATTAAGAGAGGAGTATTATGATGAGCGAATTCATGTATTATAAAATCATTGGTCAACTTATTAAGAGTAAAAGAGAAGAACGAGGCATGACTCAAGAAGAACTAGCAATACGAGTCCATATTTCAAGACCTTCAATAACCAATATTGAAGCCGGTCGTCACCTTATTCGAATCCATTATCTTTATCAGATTGCCACTTCTCTTGAGGTTTCTGTCCATGATCTTCTACCTTAGAATGTCTATCATTTGTTTTTGTTATGTCTTAATTGTACTTTCAATGACGCTATGGCTGAAAAATAGAGTTCTCTCATCTCAGAGTCGATTTTTTGGCTTGCATCTTCAATTTGGAATGCACCTTTTGTAGAGTCGATATCAAGTAACATAATTCTTGTTAAATCCTTACTATCGTAGAGAATTGGTATCTGCCATCCCTCTTCTCGCTGTGCTAACTCAAACCATCCATGCTTTATCATCATTCCGTTTGTGTAAAACACGTTTTCGAATTTTAAGCCAGATGGTGTAACTAAAGCAAATCCTAAGGTCAATGAGTTCTCTGTATTTTCCAATCCTATCACCTCACTATATAGTGTTGCCATTTACTACTAAATAATACGTATACATATCAAAAATATGTATTGATATTTATGTGAGTATGTATCGCTGTTGCCCCATTGTTTACACTTAGTTTTAGAGGTGTAATCATGGAAACTTCAGTAATTCAAAAAATAGGACAACGCATCCGTGATATTCGGAAGCAACGTGGATGGTCTCAAGAGGAGCTCGGTGAAAAGGCCGGCTTTCATTTCTCCTATATTGGTGGCGTTGAACGAGCTGAAAAAAATATTACTTTAGTGAACCTACTGAAGATCGCCGATGCTCTTGATGTTCAGATTATGGATTTGTTTATGTATACGAAATATCAAGAGTCCGCATTGAATGAAAAGGACGAATTATTGAATCAAATCATCCATACCTTAGTTTCCTTAAAAAAAAGAGATCTTCGAAAGGTTCAAGTCATGCTAGATGAGTTTTTCGAAAAATAGACCGATCACATGGCATAAATAAACCGCACCCTTTGCTTGGGGG
>NZ_LN831198.1:2621621-2623342 GCF_001368795.1 Paenibacillus ihuae | reverse complement strand
ATTGCATTCAGTTGGCCACCATGCACTACGCGAATGAAATGCGGCCCGTAGAGAACGTCCCCAACCTCTCTAGTACCATTTCTGTAGATTCCAATCAGCTGAAGTTAGCCTTACAAATCGTCAAAGGAATGACAGGTACCTCCGATTTAAAATCATATTCCAATCCAGAGCAAGAACGATTGTTAGCAGCTATTCAATCTAAAATTGCCGGACAGAACATTGTTTTAAAGCCCACGCAAGAATCAGAGGTTGTTGTTGATCTTTTAGAGGCGCTTCGGGAGAGTGTCAGAATGAATAAAGGGAAAAACAAGGTGGCAGCCCCGAAGGAAAGTAAACGTGGGACCCCTAATGAAAAACTGGGATAGTCTTTTGCAAGCAAATGGATGAAGTAGCTAAGGATCCAAGTAAGGTGGTTCTTAGCTATTTTCATGTCCTTCCTGGACTTCTCCAAAAGATTACCCTCTGCCGAATTTTCTATATATCCCTCCCTGAATATACGAGCAAAACTCTAGTTTGTTTTTATAAGCTAATGCTAATATAACTATATGGACGTACTTAATTTGAAGATTATTATTGTAGGCTCTGTAGCTGCAGGAACCTATGTGGCTGCTAAAGCCCGGTGGAATGATGAATCGGACGAAATTATTGTATATGAAAGGGTCCAGATATTTCTTACTCCATCTGCGGGATACCTTATTATTTAGGGAATGAAGTCGATGACCTGTCAGAGTTGATTCCTCGAGATAAAAAGTGGTTTGAGGCTCGCTACCACGTCAAGATGGACATCAACCATGAGGACATTGTAAACGATCCGGTGAACCAGGCCATCCGTGTGATTGATTTAAGCAATGGTGCCGAGGTGGAAGAGACTTTCGATAAGCATGGGCTGGCTACAGGGGCCAATGTTACGATTTAAAGCAAAAGTTGAGGACCTCTTTCATCTGGATATGACCTATGCGCCTTCTTTCTCTAGCACGAAAGACCCTGTTATGTACACAGCGATGACCCTTCATAACGCGATCAGCCGCAATCGTCCTCTACTTTCTCCGGCAGAGCTGGTGGGCAAAGAAGACGAGTATCAAATTGTTGACACGCGTTCGAGAAAGCAATATGAAGCCAGTCATGTCCAAGGAGCACAGATATTTCACTTAGCGACCTGCGTGAGAAGGCTTCTACCTTAGATTTTCAGAAACCTACAGACACCTATTGCAACAAAGGAACAACCGGAAATGCAGCCCAGAATATTCGGGCTTTGAGAAGGTCTTTAACCTGTCGGGAGGCAACAAGAATTATCAAGTATATCGTCGTTACCTGAAATCATTCAATTCGTAAAGAACGGTTTATCTAGCTCCAATTCCAAATTTATAGGACTGTACTTTTGTCGCACAGTCCTATAAATCGGGAGTTATTGTATAACTTCTACGTGCTCAAAGTCCCTCGTCTATTTCATCTTCAGTACCTGCAGCCACTAATTCCTTACTGGCTTGCACAGCAACCATCTCCTCTAACTGAGCAATGCTTGTCCATTCAAGCGCGCCTTCAGGCGGAACTTTGCTATGATCCAGAAGAGCATCCAGCAGTTGTTCCACCTTTTCGAATCGTTTCTCATCGTGTTGCAAATGAACAATTGCATTGTAGGGTTTCTCACTACTTACTTCCTCCCCAAAATACGCTTTCTCAAAATTCCCCAGTGAGGCTAGTAGTCGAACATTTGAAGTATG
>NZ_LN831198.1:2595675-2620819 GCF_001368795.1 Paenibacillus ihuae | reverse complement strand
TAATAAGGTACGTCTTGCACCGCTCCCTTGACGATCCAGTGTGGTTAAATGTCCATTTTCACCATATCCCATCTTTAGCTGCGCGTTATTTACCTTTTGAAATAGATTAAGGTCACTCTCCGCTTCCTCTTCTGCCCGAGGATCAAATTTAACAACGTATCCGGGGAATACTTCACTAAGTAGCTCTGAGACCTGCAGCTCAATTTTTTCGATATGCGCAATGGATTCACTGATTACTTGCTGTCTTAATGTTGCGATCGTACGGAGCAAATGTTTGTATTGAGATTCCCCAGCCTCTTCTTGAACATCCTTTACTCTCTCTTTAATGACATTGCTCAGCAGTTTGACGATGACATCCGCTTGTACTTTAGGATCTGAAAATGCATCGATTCGATGCGGCTTTGGTCGATTATAATTTGCGACATTAGGTGCACCCCATGGAACCGCATCTTCTGCCCATACTTTTTTTTCAACATCGAAGCCCTGACGCTTGGGTGCACCTGGAGTAGCCCATGTCCATCTCTCCTTGACCAACTTTTCTTGGGTAATTGAATCCGTATGTATCCATCTCGCTCCAGGAGCATGATTCTGAACAACTGTGTGAAGCTCGATCATGGGAAGAGAATCTTGATGTACCACACCACCTGGAAAGTCATCTTCCTGCAGATTAGCTTCGTTCGAGCCCTCGGACATTGCTACTTCATAGGCCCTTAGAATGGAGCTCTTTCCGACATTGTTTGGACCTACTAATACGACAATCTTATCCAGTTCAATTGTGACTGGATGATTGCCTATTCCGCGAAAATTCTGGATGATCAATTGCTTCAATCGAGGACGCTCTTGATTCAATGGTTCTATCGTACGCTGCTGCTCGTTCATTTCTATTCCTCCCATACATTCGTTCTTCACCTCTCAACAGTAAACTACCTAATTTTGGATTTCAATCTTTTTTAGATCGGTCTTCCATACCCTTCAATGCTCATTTCAGCTACGAATGGCGACATGCAAAAAGGACTATTTCCCTCTTAGGAAACAATCCCTTCATTACCGGCGTTCGAGAATAACTCCGCTATAGTCTTGACATGGTCCTTCAGGTTAACGCGCAATCAATAGGTGAACTTCAAATTCAATAACGCAGTTACCGGCAGGTTGGTGTATTTGAGAAGCAAGATGGTAATGGCGGAGAATTTATTGATGTAATGATTATGGAGAAACTGCTTTAAATTGAATAAATATATAACAAACGTGGGAGCTCTAAGCTCCCCACGTTTGTTAAATTACACCCTTGCTATTTCACAATAATCACCGGACATTGAACCAACTTCATAACCTTATGACTGACGCTACCCATTATCATTTCCTGAAGCGTATTCAGCCCCCGACTTCCCATGATAGCAAATTCAATGTTTTCTTGTTCAGTGTAATCAACGATAGTCAATGCCGGATCACCGTGAAGAATTTTCAAATGATAGATTATTCCATTTTGCTTTAGCAGCTCTTCAACCGCCACTAATTTTCTCCGTCTCTGTATGTCTAACTCTTCCACACGATAGGAATGCAGTACTTCATCTTTAGATTTAGAATAATCCGCGACATTGAGAACATCCACTTGGCAGCCTGGTGACAAACTCGCCAACTTTATTGCTTCTTGGGTAGCTCGTAGAGAGTTTTCTGATCCGTCCACAGCTAAGGCAACCCGCTTGTACATGAAATCCACCCCAATATAGAATTAATGTGTACTTAACTTTGCATTCACATCGTTATAAACAGCCAACTTGTCCACCGTCTTTTTACTTGCCGAGTTCAACCCCGTAATAGTGACTACATTATTGTTCTCACGATATTTAATTACTACTTTATCAATAGCGCCAACCGCAGAATCATCCCATATGTGTGAGTTTTCAAAATTGATAATGAGGTTTGTATTTTCGATGGAAAAATCAAACGATTCAACGAACCTTTCAACAGAAGCAAAAAACAACTGACCTTCTACATCAAACAACGTTTTATGATCAAGCTCACGTCTATAAATTCTAATTGTCGAGATCTTAGCTACAAACAAAATAGCGCTCAGTATAACCCCGGCAATAACTCCAATTGATAAGTCATGTGTAGCAACAACAAGGATTACGGTTACCAGCATAACAGCAGCATCACTTTTAGGGGCTTTACGTAAATAGGAGAATGACGACCAATCAAATGTTCCAATGGACACCATAATCATAATGCCTACCAGAACAGCCATCGGGATTTTCACAACCAAATCTCCCAGTAGGAGAATCAGAAGCATTAGAAACAATCCTGAAATTAAAGTTGACAATCGGCCTCTCCCACCAGACTTCACGTTGATTACGGTCTGGCCAATCATCGCACAGCCGGCCATCCCGCCAAAAAATCCAGTAATGATATTCGCGATGCCCTGTCCTCTGGCTTCTTTATTTTTGTTACTGTCACTCGATGTCATATCATCCAAAATGGAAGCCGTTAGCAAAGACTCCAATAGTCCTACTATAGCTAAAGCTACAGAATACGGAAAAATAATTTGTAACGTCTCTAAATTGAAGGGTACATTTGGAATGAAGAACATTGGTAAGGACTGTGTGATGTTGCCAAGATCCCCGACAGTTCCTAAATTAATTCCAGATACGATAGCAGCTGCGGTTAATAGAACAATTGCAATCAATGGAGCCGGAATAGCTTTAAAGAACTTGGGCAATACGTAAACTATGAGCAAGGTAATGCCTACAAAAACATAAGTCATGGTAGAAATCCCAACGAAATGTGGAATTTGAGCCATAAAGATCAAAATAGCCAGAGCATTAACAAAGCCGATCATCACTGCACGCGGAATAAATTTCATCAATTTAGCTACTTTCAACAGTCCGAATATACACTGAATGACACCAGTCAATACCGTTGCAGCTAATAAGTAGTTTACGCCATGCTCTTTGACGAGTGGTACGATTAGCAAAGCCATTGCTCCTGTTGCAGCAGAAATCATACCCGGACGGCCACCAACAATAGCAGTGACAACGGCAATACAAAAGGAAGCATACAAACCGACCATAGGATCTACACCTGCAATAATGGAAAAAGCAATCGCCTCGGGAATCAAGGCCAAGGCGACCACTAAGCCTGCGAGCAAATCTCCCCGGACATTTGAAAACCAATCTTTTCTTAACTTGCCTAACACTTCAGCACTCACCTCATTGGTATATTTTTATGACCTTTAACTCTCATAAAGGTCAGTCCGCACTCAATCCATAAAATCAGTTTACCATCTTTATTCCCAAAAAGGAACCAAAATGGTTCTTCAATTTTAAATTTTATTAATTTGCGGTCTAAGAAGCGAGGTGAATAAAAGCAGTTTTACTTTCTGAACAATTAACTCTCTTGTATTTCCTTCTCGTTCCTTTTCTTGGGTTTAGGGCTAATTATGGCGAAAACACAGCCCAGTATCGGGAATAAGATCATGATCCAGAGAATCTCTGCATAACCTCCAAAATAATCAAATGCAAATCCAAAGGGTAAAGGTCCGAAAGCTGAGCAAACAACCGTTGAAGTCATGGTAATTCCCTGAATATTAGCAATGCTGGATCTACCATAATAATTGGGCCAAATGGTGTTTAAAGTGATCGACTCAAAGCCCGCGACAATCCCCCGTACCACACCGAAAACAAGCGCACTTGCCGCATCTTGACTGTAAATTAATATGAGCATAGTCAACACTTGACCCACAAAAACAGCAGCAAGAATATAATTCGTTTTAAATCTTTCATTCACAAATCCGGAAATGAAAGATACCGGAAAAGAAGTTAAAGCCATGAGGCTAAGCACAAATGCCGATAAAGTAGCATCAATCCCTTTAGAGCCAAAGATTGAAATCAAATGAAACGTTAACCCTGTATTCACCATTGCAGGTATGCCTACACAAACGAGTAAAAGCCAGAACATTCTTGTCCGCAGAGCCTCATTTAAAGTCCAGCTTTCCTCCAACACTTGAGGTCCGGTAGTACCGGTCAATTGGACCCGGTTGTCTGGCAACAAACCAACAGATTCAGGTGTATTGCGAATGAAGTAAAAGGCTAGCGGGGCAAAGATAAAACTCAATAACCCGCCCCAAAATAACCACGCCTCCCGGATTCCCCACTCTTGAATTATCCAGGTATTAATCAACGGAACAAATGAAGATCCGGCGAAAGTACCAATCGTCATTAAGCTAAAAGCTCTACCTCTGTGTGAGATGAACCATTGCGAGACTAAAGTAACAGGAATAAGTGTCATTGATCCTTGGCCAAAAAGCCGGGTCATAAAAAATCCAAAAAAGAGCATGATCGGAGTAAAAGCCATGCTGTTCCAAAAACAAGCCAAAGCAAGTATAATGGCTACAACGAATGTAACGTTGCGCTGCCCCCAGCGATTCACTGCCCTGCCTACAACAAATAAAAGCATCCCGGCCATAAAGGTAGCTGCGGAATATAAGCTGGATATGAGCGACCTGCTCCAATGATTTTGTTCGATGTATGCATTAATAAAAGTGGAAATGGAGTAAGTCTGGCCGGGTCCAGAGAAAAATAGACCAAGCCCGGCAATCAATACTATGATCCATCCGTAGAAAAATGGCGGTTGAAACGGAATTTTGTTTTTAGATATTGTATTCATACTTATAGTACCTCCATCTGATGTATTTCTGCTTCTGCACAGGTATTCATAAGTTCTTTAAGGAGTGAATGATATGATTAAAACGATACTCGTCGCTTCCGACGGTTCTAAGCATGCCCACCATGCAGCAGAAAAGGCGCTTGAACTGGCTAAACAGTTGGGTAGCGATGTGTCCATCACTTTATTTCATGTTGTTTCTAAAACCATTTCCAGAGGCGAACTAATTCATCACAATCTTAATATCAGAGCGATGCTTGAAGGGGATGCCCACCAAGCCCTCATGCGAACAGAGCTGCTGTTTAAGAAAGAAAACATCCCATTTGATCTTCAAGTCGTCATGGGTGACCCTGCCCAGGAAATCACACGTAAGGCAAATATAGAGAGCTATGATCTTGTCATCATCGGTAGCCGCGGTTTGAATAAAATGAAAGAACTGATTATGGGCAGCGTTAGCCGCGAAGTCGCTCATTCCGTATGGGGACCTGTGCTAATTGTGAAGTAATCCCCGTTTATAGGGTAGGGCATTCTAAATCTTCACCTCTGGAGAATTACCGTTTGTTTCTAAATATCAAGCACACCTAATGAGGGGTGCTTTTTTTCGTTAAGCACCCGTAGATGACCCGCAACCATTCCATTGCCTTTTATGGCTCTTCACTCTCAGAAAAGCCGAGTCCGTTTTTTATCCAATAAGATAAATAATAATAATTCAGGTTCTGTATGAACAAAGAGTAATTCATTGAAGTAAGCGTATTAATTCAACCTTCTCTCTATTTTACTAACCTATTCTCTCCGATGCTTAAGTACAGTTATAATTAAAATAATTTGATATAAATAAGTCCTATCTATTATAATTGAGTATAAATTAGATGCAACAATAAGGAGCGAATCCCACTTGGACGAGCAACATGAAATAATGACGATCGCTCAGGTCGCCAAATATCTGCAGTTAAGCGAAATAACCACATATAAGCTTGTGAATGAGGGTGTTATTCCCGCTTTTAAAATTGGACGGCACTGGAGAGTACAGAAAAGTGACCTTTCTGAATTGATTGAACGACTGAAAAAGGGGGAACGAATCTAACTGCTATTCAGATTGTATTTCACTATTCTGTATTCTCTGTTGACTCATTCTATGAACATCCACTCCAGAGAGATCAGAAAGGACAATACACGTGAATAAACCTTTGCTTGTAGATGCTTCCACAACTCAGAAAAAGAGCCGTCCACGTCCTCAGCCTGTACGCATTTTTGCGCTTGGAGGCCTCGGTGAAATCGGTAAAAACATGTATGGCATTGAATATAAAGATGAAATTGTCCTTATTGATGCCGGCTTAAAATTTCCGGATGCCGATATGAATGGGGTTGACTACATCATCCCTGATATCCGCTACCTGCTTCAAAAAGCAAAGAATATTAAGGCGCTATTCTTGACGCATGGACACGAGGATCATATTGGAGGTATTCCTTATCTCCTTAAACAGCTGTCCGTACCCATTTACGGAGGTCCTTTGACCCTTGGTCTAGTAAAGGCGAAGCTTGAGGAGCACCAGATCCTTCATCAGGCTCAGCTTCACACCATACAGGGTCATGAGATCATATCCTTTCGCCACCTGAAGGTCCATTTTTACCGGACGATACACAGTATCCCTGACGCCTTTGGCATTATCATAGAAACGCCCTACGGCCCTGTTGTGCATACCGGGGATTTCAAATTTGATTCCACCCCTGAGGGAATACCTGCTGATATTCACAAACTGATGATGATTGGCAGGAAAGGAGCTCTAGCCTTACTTGCTGACAGCACAAACAGTGAACGCGAGGGTCAAACCCCTTCAGAGCTGGCGGTAGGTGAGTCCATATTGGAGTCGTTCAGACAATGCAGCGGACGGGTTCTATTTGCCACTTTTGCCTCCAATGTTCACCGGCTACAGCAGGTAGTACGAGCAGCTGTGGAATGCCAGCGGAAGATTATTGTAATTGGACGCAGTATGGAGAAAGTATTCGCCATAGGACAAGAGCTGGGGTATATTCATGTGCCCGAAGGAACCTTGGTGGACAGCAGACGGATTAACACGCTGAAGGATCATCAGGTCCTTATCATCTGTACAGGCAGCCAGGGTGAAGTTAATGCTGCACTCACCCGAATAGCGACCGGTTCTCACCGTTCGATTCAAATTCAGCCGGACGATACCGTCATTTTTTCTTCGTCCCCTATTCCTGGCAACGTACAAAACGTAAACCGCAGTATTAATATGCTGATGCGTTCCGGAGCCAACGTTATTTATGGAACGATTTTTGATATTCATACCTCAGGCCACGGTTCACGAGAAGATTTGAAGCTGATGCTGAACGCCGTCAGGCCAAAATATTTTGTACCCATTCACGGGGAATACCGGATGCTCGTCAATCATAAACGGCTGGCAAAACAAGTTGGTGTTCCGGAAGATCAAATTTATCTGCTGGATATCGGAGAAACCTTGGAAATAACCAGAAACAAGGCAAGAAAAGGCCGGAAGGTTCCTGCCGGTTCTGTATTCGTGAGTCAAAACGAACTACGCTACCACGAAAATGAACTGATACAAGAGCGGAACCAACTCGGAACTAACGGGGTGGTCATCGCCGCATTCACCATCAAGAAGAACACTAAACAAATCGTATTTGGTCCTGATTTAATCAGCCGGGGATTCGTCTACATGAAGGATGCAAAGGCCCTTTTAAAGAAGGCAGAAACCCAGCTGAAATCATCCTTAAACACATTGGGGCAGCAGCATAGATACACTCATGCGGTCTGGTACGATCACACGGTTGAGGTTTTGAATCTATTGTTTGATCAAGAATTAGGCCGTGCTCCCGTCATCCTACCCTCTATCCAGGAACTTTAATTTATCTGAAAAGGAAAGTGTGCAATGAAGCTGATCAAAAAAATGATTCACCAAGATGTACAAAGCATTGAAGGAAACATTTACGAGCGGAGAGCTGCACGAGGGATTATCTTACGGGGTACAGATATCCTCCTTCTGTATACCAAGCGGTATAATGACTACAGCTTCCCCGGAGGCGGCGTAGAGTTAGACGAGGATCTGCTGACTGGACTTCGCAGGGAGCTCGCTGAGGAGACGGGAGCCGCTAAAGTAGAAGTCATTCGTGAGATCGGTTATATTGATGAATACAGACCCCACTACAAACCGGAATTTGATCTCATCCATATGCTGTCTTATTATTATGTCTGTTCCATTGGAGAACAGCTTGGGGAATCTAAGCTTGAGGATTATGAGATCACAAACGGGATGTCTGCCGTATGGATCGATATCCAGGAAGCTATTCATCATAATCGGCAGGTCATTGCCAACCAAGAAGCATCCATGGGTTTCTCTATAGAACGGGAAACGTTGGTGCTTGAACTGATCCTTGAAGACCTTCTCCGTCAATCAGCTTGACGCGCAGAATCAAAAAACCAACCTCAACACAATTTAAGGTTGGTTTTTTGAATTAAGCATTCTCAAGTTTCTCGCTATTTTACAATCATTACAGGACAATGCACTCTTTTTACAACCTTATGGCTGACACTTCCCAGTACCATCTCCTGGAGCGCATTTAATCCCCGGCTTCCGATAATAACCATCTCCACTTTTTCCTTGTTGGCGTAGTCAATGATCGTCGGACCTGGTTCTCCATGCAGGATCTTTAATTTATACGCGATATTTCCTTGCTTCAGTATTTCTTCGACAGGCGCCAGCTTTTGCCGTCTTTTCAGCTCCAGCTCCTCTCTGCCCTGGGTGTGCAGAATTTCACTCTTCGATTTAGAGAAGTCTGCAACGCTAATCACATCAATCTGGCAGCCTGGTGTTAAAGACACCAGCTTCACCGCTTCTTTGGTTGCTCTCAGCGAATTCTCCGACCCATCTACAGCTAATACGATCCGGTTATACATCCTTCATTCACTCCTGAAGTCAAATTAGTGGGCACTTAACTTTGCATTGGCATCATTATAAATAGCCAGTTTATCAACGATCTTTTGGCTTGAGGAATTCAATCCTTTAATTTCAACACGGTTATTGTTCTCTCGATATTTAATGACTACCTTATCGATCGCGCCAACGGCGGAGTCGTCCCAAATATGAGCGTTCGAGAAGTCCACTATAATATCGGTATCCGCTGCTGTAAAATCAAAGGTGTCCACAAAACCGTCTACAGAGGCAAAAAACAGCTGACCTTCGACTTCGAATATGGTTTTCGCTTTTTCCACGCGTTTCCGGACTTCAATATTGGAGATTTTGGAGACAAAGAAGACCGCACTCAAAATCACCCCGGCGATGACACCTTTGGACAAGTCATGGGTAGCCACCACGATAATAACCGTTACGAGCATCACCGCTGCGTCGGTTCTTGGGGCTTTTAACAGATAAGTAAACGAGGACCAGTCAAAAGTACCAATGGATACCATAATCATAATGCCTACCAGGACAGGCATAGGAATTTGCACCACCCAATCGCCCAGTACAAGAATCAAGAACATCAGGAACGTGCCCGCCACCAAAGTTGATAGTCTTCCTCTTCCGCCTGATTTGACGTTAATCACCGATTGCCCGATCATAGCGCATCCAGCCATACCGCCGAAGAAACCGTTGATTACATTCGCGATTCCCTGACCTCTGGCCTCCCGGTTCTTATTGCTGTCCGTTCCTGTCATATCATCCACAATGGAGGCGGTCAACAGAGATTCCAGCAGGCCGACAATAGCTAGTGCAATGGAATACGGGAAGATGATTTTCAGTGTCTCCAAATTAAACGGAACATCAGGAATAAAAAAGGATGGCAGCTCTTGCTTAATAATACCGAGATCCCCCACTGTGTTCAGGTTAACCCCCGTGAAAATGGCTATTACCGTCAATACAAAAATGGCAATCAGCGGAGCAGGAATCGCCTTGAAGAATAAGGGAACAACATATACAATGGCTAACGTGATCCCGACAAAAACATACGTCATCCCGTTAATTCCCCAGAAATGCGGTACCTGGGCCATGAAAATTAGGATTGCCAAAGCGTTGACAAAGCCAATCATGACCGGTCTCGGAATAAACTTCATCAGCCTGGCAATCTTGAGAACTCCGAATACAAGCTGGATCACGCCTGTCAGTATCGTTGCCGCAAGCAGGTACTGAAGCCCATGCTCCTTGACTAGAGGAACCATAAGCAATGCCATGGCTCCTGTAGCTGCCGATATCATACCTGGCCGACCGCCTACAAAAGCAATGATGACCGCAATACAAAAGGACGCATAAAGGCCCACCATAGGATCAACACCGGCAATAATCGAAAATGCGATGGCTTCCGGAATCAGTGCCAATGCCACGACTATCCCTGCCAGAACATCTCCCTTCACATTAAAAAACCAGTTTTGTTTTAGTTTCTCAATCACTCTGTTTTCCACCTCTTGTTTTTTCGGCAATGCCATCTAAGGATGTCAGACCGATTTTCTACAAACAGTTTAACATCACTCTTCCCTAAATGGAACCTTTTCGATACAAAAAAATATGGTATGATAACGGCAGGTTTAAAAAGTAAGGAGAGTACAGAATGCGTATTGGATATATGAGACCTTATCAGGACGATCTGAATGTTGAAGCACAAACTCAAATGTTAACCTCTTTCGCATGTGATACCTTTGTTATTGAAGAACACGCATCAGCGAAGCGAAGAACCCATCTTAACCATATGATGAACAATTTAAATCCTGGAGATACTATCGTAGTTGCTAAATTGTTCGCCCTTGCAGATTCTACCCGTCACCTCGTGGAGCTGCTCGAACTCCTGGACAGACAGGAAGCTTATATATTCTCTATTACAGAAAATATAGACACGGGTAAACCCGAAGGATATTCATTTAGCGATATTGTAAAGCACTTGGTTGAGTTTCAAAGCGATGTAATTAGTGAAAAAACCAAAAGAGGACTCTTCGAAGCGAAGCAGAAAGGGAATGTTCCCGGCCGGCCCCGGAAAGCTGATGAAAACGTGGAGAAAGCGATCCTTATGTATCAGTCCAAAAACTATACGCTAGCTGAGATTAAAGAACAAACTGGAATCAGCAAATCGACCTTGTACCGATATTTAGAAAATTAATTGTATTCGTGATGAACACAGATAAACTCCTGCCAGATGGCAGGAGTCTTTTACGACATCTTCAACTCTATCTTTGACGTTTGGCTATCTTTTGATGAATTTATTTCAGAGTCGACCGTATTACTGAATACAATTTTTATAGGTGGAGCTATCAGGGTTGCAAGGATTATCGTTATAATAAAGGTTGTGAAGTATTCAGGGAGAAGCAATTCAGAATGCATTCCTGTGGCAGCAATGATTAACGCGACTTCACCTTTGGATACCATACCAGAACCTTTGGCAATTGAAGAACGAGCATTGAATCTGGTTGACCTTGCCCCTCCTGCACCTGTCCCGAAAAAGCTGGTAAGAACGGCAAGCAGAACAACAACAAGCACATCATCTACTACGGCTGCTCCCAATATGGTTGTAGCTTCCCTTGAATCCAGCCGGTTTATTTATACCTGCACCGTAATACTTACTGAAGTTACACTTAACAACACTCCAGGAACAACGAATGAGCTGAGGATAATCCGAACACCTCCCCTGCTCCAAATCCGCCAGCTAAAGGTAACATAATACACCCTACCGCAACCGCAAATGCCGGCTTCCAATTCTTCTTTATCTGCTCCAGATCGTTTTCAAGTCCGGCCATAAACATAAGTAGCAAAACGCCAATCTCGGCAAAGAAATGGATAAACTCCCCTTCATCTATCCAGCCTAAGTTGGCAGGCCCTAAAATAATTCCTATAATTAATGCAATCGCGCGTTTATTAAGATTAGACATATATCAATTCGGCAATAGATACATGTTCTTGTCCATTTTCGGCAATGGATATATGTTCTTGTCCTCTTACACCCGTCCAACAATGATGACACAAAGTTACCTACATAAATAACACAAAGTTACCTACATTGTTATATTACAATCAAATGTTTACTCCGGCTCTCTGCTCCATAAATGAGTAAAAAATAGACTCCTACCAGGGAAATGTAACTTCTCTGGTAGGAGTCATTAGCCTTTCGGCATTTATTGCGAACTTCTCGCCTAATGCATAGGTGAATTATGTTACCTTATGCAAAGTCAGTCAAGACAAAATCAAAGCTTACCTCCACAAATTATACTGAACAAGAAGCTTTACTAAATATAATACTCGATGAACTCCTCGCTGTACTTATGCCCTGTTTTTTTCTGAAATAGTGCTATAAAGAGTGCAGCAGCGCTCAATAACCCTATAAGCACAAAAGAGATTCTGAAAGCCGTAATATTTGATGATTTATTAGTAGCTGGCAGTAACCTGAGTGAGATTTGGTATAACATCCCACTTAGTGTAACACCCATCCCCATGCCAATCGTCCGACTCATATTTAATGTTGCACCTGCGACCCCTAGTCGCTCTTTAGGAACACTTCCCATGATATGACTGTTATTGGGTGGTGTAAAGATCCCCATCCCAACTCCAACTAACAAAAGACCTGAAAGAAGAAGCGGAATATCACTCTCTTTCTGGATGAAAGCCAGTAAAATGCATCCTGCAAAAACTGCACTCATTCCCATAATTGCTGGGAAGCGAATCCCAAATCGATCAGATATGTAACCGGAAATAGGTGTGAAAACAGTCATGCCGATCGGAACAAATGACAAGTAGAATCCGGTCATCGTAATGGTCGTGTGAAATTCGCTTTCGATTAAAAACGGACTAAGCAGCAACACACCATACATCGCCGTAAAAGAAAGAAAGCTTGCAACATTACCAGTTAAAAAGATACTATTCTTAAACAAATTCAAATCAAGTAATGGAGAATTAGAACGGCGCTCTTCTCTGATAAACGAAGTTAGTGCAAGTAAACCTGCGAACAAACATAATGTAATAATTGGTGATGTCCATCCTGCGCTCTCTCCCTTGTTCAACACATATACGATCATGACTAGAGCAGAGACAAGAAATAAGACTCCCCAATAATCGAATGGTTCTCGATTCCTGGCTTGTGTGTCTTTCGGAAGTAAAAGTACAGCAAGGATTGTTCCTAGGATACCTATTGGAATATTGACAAAGAACAGCAAGCGCCAATCGCCTATCGAAAGTAAAGCTCCACCAATTACTGGACCCAGGCTAAGTCCAATCCCTTGTGCACTTGCCTGAATGCCAATAGCCTTTCCACGATGCTTAAGTGGGGTAGAAGCGGTAATAATGGAGACACTATTGGCTTGTAACATAGCTGCTCCAATTGCTTGCAACACCCTTGAAAGTAACAGCATAGTTAAACTAGTCGATATTCCACATAATAAGGAACTGAACAAAAAAACACTAAAGCCAGCTGCATACATCCAGCGGCGGCCAAACATATCCGCTAGTCTCCCAAATGGAATAACAAGCGACGCTAGAGTTAGCAAATAAACCAGACTAATCCATTCCGCATCAGACATGCTTATACCAAATTGCCTAACCAGAGTGGGTAGCGCAAGATTGATGATACTTGCATCAAGAGCGGCCATAAAGGCACCTATACATACCGTAAAGACAACCAGCCAATGGTAGCCCTTCCGGTTGGTAAGACTTTCAGAAGGACTATATGTAAATAATTTCATTGAATGCATTTGTTATTATTTCCCCTTTGAGTGTTAATCAAATATGAGAATAGATCTAAGATTAATCATACGATGCTACACATGTTCATTATCAGCTTTCAATACTTTATTGTGAGGTTTTTTTGTAGTATGGGATCTGTATATTTAATAACAACAGATTTCGACATTCTCCGGATTGTTATAAAAGAGACGGAAGCCAAAATTATGATTATGGCTAAAAGCTGAGAAATTCGAATATTCCCACCCTCCATTGCTCCCCACCCGAACGAGGACATAGGGCTCCATATTGTTTTCAATGCAATGGCTAGCCAGTTTGGCCCATGGAAGACTAAACTATCTGTACGAACTCCTTCTATAAAGAAGCGGCCGATTGAATACCAGATTAAATAACCCATGAATACTTCTCCGGCACGCACATAAGGAATTCTTCGAAGTATCAATAATAAAATCAATCCTGCGAAACTCCAAACCGATTCATATAAAAAAGTGGGATGGAAATAAGCATTCCCAATATGCATTTGGTTTACAATCCATTCGGGAAGATGTAGCTTACCCTGCAGAAATTCCTTGGATACAGTCCCCCCATGAGCCTCCTGATTGATAAAGTTCCCCCATCGTCCAATCATTTGACCAACAATCAAACCTGGAGCACAAATATCAACAACGCGCAAAAATCCATATCCTTTCCGACGGGAGTAGAACCAGCCTGCAAGTAAGGCGCCAATCAATGCCCCATAGATTGCAATTCCTCCATGCCATATCTTGATGATCTCAAGTGGATTGTTTTTGTAATCGTCCCATTGAAAAGCCACGAAATAGATACGGGCACCCACCAATGCAGAGGGAAGTCCTATCAATACCAAATCCATGAAAAAATCAGAATGTACTCTAAAACGTTTGCCTTCACGGATGGCAATTAGAAGTCCGAGTAAAGCTCCTATCCCGATAATGATTCCATACCACCGAACGGTCAAGGCTCCAAGCGAAAATGCGATGGGGCTAATGATGATGTACATAAATTTCCTCCCTATTCACTGATGTGATCGATTTCAAATGCAATCTGTTCCTGCAAATAGTGCAGTGTCTCCTTTAATTCAATAATCTGTTCATCGGACAATCCTCTGCTTACCTTCCTGTTCACATGGTCAGGGATTGGCTGAACTTGACGGATAAGCTCTTTTCCTATTTCAGTAAGAAAAATCCGATATGAACGACGGTCCACCGGATTCACCTCTTTGGTTACGACTCCGCGCTCAACCAGACTTTCGATGATTCGGGTAATGGTCGTTTTATCTTTGTCTGCCATGTAGGATAGATCTTTTTGGGCTAGACCATCATGTTCCTGAAGATGTTTCAGTACATTCCATTGCTCAGGTGTGATATTGTACGGTTTTAAACAAAGCGCCATAAGATATTGATAATTTCGATTCACCCGGTAAAAAATAACTGCTAATTTCTCTGATGGATGTTTTGACACCAAGGCCAGCTCCTTACAATAACTATGATTATGCTCTAAGTAACCCAATAAAACGGTTCCCCACCCCTCAATTATAATGTTTTAAAACTGGTTGGCAAGCTTACTATTTTATCGCTTGTTTTTTGTGTTTGTTGTTTTTTAAAAAATCACCTACTCTTGAGTTAAGCGATGAGATTGCTACTCCCACTTTGATCTGCCGTAAATACTGCTAGACTCCCTTTTGTTCCTGCTCTTCTGTTCCCATTTTTATTGGTTTCGTTGAAGCAGGTATTCCACTCGGCGTTACCTTCTCATTTTTGATTACCTCACCAATCGTTAACGAAGCTGCTTTTGCTGTTCTGATCGCTTCTTTCGGCTGGAAGATTGGATTACTTTATGTATTACTTGGTATATTGGTCGGGGTTGTGGGCGGTATTGTGGTTGGAGCACTTCATATGGAGAAACAGGTGGAAGAATACGTATACCAATCAGCAGCAACGAATGAAATTGAAATATATCAGCCAACGCTGAAAGAACGTCTGATCTACTCTTAGGAGGGTGTTACGGATATTATCAGACGGGTATGGATCTACTTGCTTGTCGGGATTGGAGTGGGCGCATTTATTCATGGTTGGGCTCCCTCGGAAATGCTTGCTAAATATGCTGGACCGGGCAATCCGTTTGCGGTCGTCATCGCCGTTATACTTGGAATTCCTTTATATTCAAATGCTCTGGGTACTATCCCGATTGCAGAAGCATTAATTAACAAAGGCGTTGGTATGGGAACTGCACTGGCATTTATGATGGCTGTCACGGCTTTATCTTTGCCTGAAATGATATTGCTGCGTAAAGTCATTAAACCCAAATTAATTGGAGCATTTGTTCTTGTTATGTCTTCAATTTTATCATATAAACCCAGGGAGGAATTAGAATGGAAATCAAGATCTTAGGAAGCGGATGTTCAAATTGTAAGAAGTTAGAGGAACGTGCCCGTGACGCTGTTAAGCAACTGAAAAAGGAAGCCACATTTGTGAAAGTACAGGATTACAAAGAAATTGTATCCTATGGTGTTATGAAAACCCCCGCTTTAGTGATTGATAATCAAGTGAAGGTCATGGGTAGATTACCGTCTGTGGAAGAACTGAAAAAGCTTTTGGCTATAAAAGCATAAACTATCACATTATTCGATAACCTTCCCGTAATTGAGATTGCTTTTTGTAATGTACGCATAAAAAAATCCAACTCCAGTATAATTTAGGGTTGGATTTATTAGTTTCCTGTAGAGCATTCAACCCCCAGGCTTCCGAGGATAATCATTGTAATATTGTATAGTATTTATATCTCAATATCATGATGTTTTAATGTAAGATTAAACCAATAAGGAAGTGAACTCTGTGGAAGAACACTATATTAGAAAAGCGGAATGGCTTAAAATTATCGCGCATCCTGTTCGCCTTTGTATTATTCAAGGGTTGATCGAGAAAAATAGCTGTAATGTGACCGAAATACAAAACTGCTTGGAGCTTCCTCAATCCACCCTGTCCATGCACTTACAGAAGCTGCGTGGTGCCGGTATCATTGAAGGGTCCAGAAAAGGACTAGAAGTTATCTACCAAATCAAGGATCCGCAGGCTGCGGAGCTGATTAAAGTTTTATTTCCGCAAATACAGTTCATGGGAGTGGTTGAATAAAAATTACTCATCACCACTAACCTCTTATTTCCTTTAAGTTAATTTATGTTGGAGACTGCCCGAGCCGCCAGCATGCAGTAGCAGTACGAGAACCCAGAGCAATACAAGCGAACGATGGACTGAACTCCACTTGTTACGAAATGATAAAGAAACCGTACCCGACGATCATTAGCAAAATGACGAAACCCGCGAGACCGGTGTAAATACTGTTATCCTCCTGTTTGGTAATCGAAAAAAGATGCCGTGAGCTACAATAACTATTAGGGTCATCCATCCAAGCAGTATGTGCACTGCATACAATTACCGCCAATTTTCGAGCAGCTTACATGTGGGCAAGCAGCCGTTCAGCACATCCAAATAAAACAATCCTAGTACCGACTGGTACTGGACAGTAGTTAATATGAAATCCACTCCATTCAATCAGAGCTTTATAACAAAATAGAAATTATATTACTGACTTTTATCTACACATGAGATAAGGCGCTTCTCGATATCGGACGCGATAGACATTAACTTGTCATTTTCTATTAGCCCGATAAGACTTGTTGGTTTCGGCAACCCGATCTTGGTAGTACCGTTTTCTTCATACACCACAAGCTTGCATGGAAGAAAATAACCAACTAGAGCATTTTCGGACAACACGCGCTTCGCTTCAACCGGATTACAAACCTCCAGGATATGATAGGTCATCTCAAGTTCGACCCCTTTTTCCTGAAGTTTCTCCTTCATATCCATTTGCCAAAGAACGCCGAACTTCTCTGCTTTCAGGTTTTCTGTAAGCGCTAAGATTGCTTGTTCAGGTGTTTTGGTGGTTTCAACAGTATAATGGAACATGATACTTCATCCTCCTGTTGTCATTTTTATACGATCAGAACATAGTGAGGTCCTAAACGGATGAATCCCTTATCAGCGTTTCAGTTTACCGCTCCAGGCGCTCAAGCCACCTTGCAGATGAACAAGGCCTGTATAGCCGTTTTTCAGTAGAATTCTTGCCGCATTCTTGCTTCTTATCCCACTACGGCAGTATAGAAAAACATCTTTTTCCTTAGGGATTTCCCCTAAGCGACCCGACAGTTGGGATAATGGGATGTTCTTCGCCCCGCTGATATATCCAGTCTTATACTCTCCCGGCTCCCGTACATCTATGAGCATCCGTTTCTCAGTGCTCTCCAGCACATTTTGGAAATCGTTAGTGCCCAGTGCCTTTAATCCTTTGGCCGGTCTTACACGGGAATAGACAAACCAGAGCAACAATATAATCACTGCTATATTAATGATTGAACCTGTGTTCACAATGCCTTCCTCCTTTTGAGGGTGTTTTTTGAAAGCATGCTTGTGTAGACAAAACATCACCTTGTATTGCATATAGACTACGGAATCCATGCTTACGGAGGATTCTTGCTGCTTTGTTGTTTTGGTACCAATTGTTGGACAGAATTAGTACATTATCATCAGGAAATAGATCTTGTTGCCATACATAAAGAAGACGCCCTAAAGATATATTTATCGACCCGGAAATATGTCCTTCCAAATAATCCGAAGCATCCCTGACATCGAGCATTTTCAAATTTAAACTTTCCTTAGCTTGGACCCAGTGGTGAACATTTATATAGGAAAGTGAACGAACGGGCCACAACTGGCGCAATAACCATAAGATCACTGCTCCAGTCAAAAAGTACAAAAGTGTTATCATGTTGTCCTGTCCTTTCAATAGCGCTGCAGCTGCTGATTATGCCTCCAGTTACTGCAGTACTGTCCTGTAAGGCTTTATTCACAAACCAATACATCCGTCCAGGCATTAAGCCCACCGGTCATATTCACGACATTATATCCTTTTTCATTTAGCAGTTCGCAAGCCAGACCGCTCCGGCTTCCGCTTCGACAGATGACAATGGTTTCTTGTGCAGGATCCAGCTCCTGTTGCCGTTCCAAAAGCTGTCCAAGCGGAATATGCTTGGCAGCGGCGATGTGTCCCTCTGCCCATTCTCCTAGTTCGCGAACATCCAGCATAATAAGGGACTCCCCTTTCTTGAGCTGCGCTGCTACCTTCTGGGGTGTGATTTCTTTTGAAATTTTGAATGCCATGTTAATCTCTCCTTTATTCTTTTTATTATTAATGTTAAAGCTATCCGTTAATGACTTTTGACTAAAAGCGCGATGGCTTCCTTGACCATTTTCTCGGTATTTTGGTTACCCTCAGCTTGTTTAGCTAAAATACATTGATGCAGATTCTCCGCGACGATTTGGGCAATAGCTTTATCGGATGCATTGCGTACGGCAGACAATTGAGCGACAACTTCTTTGCACGACTTTCCTTCTTCCATCATTCGCAGCACACCCCGAACCTGGCCCTCGATTCTGCGTAAACGTGATTTCATTTCATTCAGATAATTGTAATCCATTATTAAGATCACCCTTCTAATTTGATACTTATACCCCTATAGGTATTATAACGCGAAAAATCATTAAAACAACACTCTTTAAGGAAATTCACTGAATACTATAAAATGGAAGACCATACCTTTACTGCCGTGAGGGCAATTAAGACAACTAATCCGTACCGCAGCACATTAACGTTAATATTGGAGCTTATCCTGGATCCAAGTGGTGCACCCAGCAGACTCCCGATTACTGTATAGATTGTAGGTTCCAGAGGAATACCCCCAGCCGAGATTTTACCGATTAACCCACCGATTGCTGATATAAAGACGATAGCAAGCGAGGAGGCTATGGTTGTACGAGTGAGTATTTTGAGAACAGTAAGCATAATAGGAATAAGAATAAATGCGCCGCCTGCTCCTACGATTCCTGAAACGATCCCTACTAATATAGCCGCGCCTATTGCAATGACTTTATTGAATGTTAGATGATCCGACTGTTCTTCGAGACTGACTTCATATAACCCACCGTCTTTTCATTAGGATTTGCTTTTAATTTATGGAAAAAAAGATCGGTTATGACGGAAAATGCAATGGACTGCATAAGAAAAGGCCAATCAGTCTTAAACTGATTAGCCTCTCGTTGATATTGTTTAGTGCCCTGCATATTTCGTAATAGCTGCCGTAAACCGTTCTAGCGGTTGTACCCCGACGAAGGTTTCAACTTCGGTTCCGTTATGAAACAGCTTTAAGGTCGGGATCCCCTGGATTCTATACTTCGTTGCTCCAACCGGATTCTCATCCACGTTCAGCTTCGCAATAATGGCTTGATCTCCAACCTTTTCGGCTAAATTCTCCAATATGGGTGCAATCATTCGGCACGGTCCACACCAAGGTGCCCAAAAATCAACTAGAACCAGATTGTTATTCTGAATAACCTGTTCCATTGTACCGTCAGTCACTTTCATTGTTGCCATGCGGTTCTCCTCCTTTATTTTAAACATATACCCCTATAGGTATATATTATGATCACCGGAGCTCTTTGTCAATTGCCAATTTTAACTTCATAGTGTGCGGATAAACTGAAGATTTACTTTCTGGATTCCGAAGTGTACTAAAGTGTATAACACCGCTAGTTGCATTTTCTCGACTGCCATCGATGAACCAGAGCTGTGCACTTGAATTTTTATAGTTGCCTTGTGATCTGCGAAGTCAATTTCCAGTAACTCTGATTTTGGAGGAAAAGGATTCTCTAGTCCCTCCTTCTTTGCGGCCAGCAATTGACGTATCGCTGTAATTCTTGGTGCAACCACTGCCGTCTTATTGGTATATGTCATTTCGACCGGAACAGGTTTGTTTCCTTTAAACAGATAAACCGTATATCTTTCCTGCCTTACTAGCGCGTTCGGTATATTATGTGTTGCAGTTAACTCTCCCTAATCAATACGTTGAATGAAATCGATGATTTTTTGCGTCTCTTTAAAGCCTTCCACCCGATAACACTCCCTCTCCTGTTCATCCAAGAAAACAAGAGTCGGATTATGAGTGACACCATATTGATTCGTGATTTCTTCCTGGACATCAGCATACACCAGCTTATATTCCATCCTCTCCATCTGGTTTACGACCTCTTGAACCACCGTCTTCATAGATCTCCCCATTGGGCAAGCCGTCACAGTGTACAGGAGTAAATTACGATCAGACTGTCTCATCCTGATTTCACTTCCTTCTAAAAAGCATCAACCGTCTTTTGCATGATCTCGTAATTGATAGCTCCACGGAATACTTCACGAATAACGCCTTGTTCATCGAGGACATAGGTGGTGGGATAGGCTATCACCATATAGTCTGTCATAAGAGTCCCTTCTTCATCCATAACGATGGGGAAGGTTAATCCAAACTCTTCGATAAACGGTTTAACGTCTTTGGGGCTATCTTCGGTGGCTGTCAAATTAACTCCTAAAATGACGGTGTCTTTCTGGTAGTCTTCATAAAACTGTTGCATATGCGGCATCTCTGCACGGCACGGCGGACACCATGTAGCCCAGAAGTTAATCAGGACCTTTTTCCCGCGGTAATCTGCCAATTGAATCGGATTCCCGTTTAAGTCGTTTAATGTAAAATTCGGTGCCCGTTGTCCTTTTTCAATTCCAATAGGTTGATTTTCGTTCGAAGCCGACGTTTGCTCCTTTTTTGATTCTTTCGTAGTCCCGGTTACGTAGTCATAAACCCCATAACCAACAAGTCCAATTAGAACAAGGAGTGCCAACCAGTTTTTCTTCATCCACTTATCCCCTCTTTATAGTGTAATATCGAATAGTGTGTATTTGGCGAGCCATGCGCTGATCTTCTGAAGTTGACCCGTAAATAGCAGCAAGCCAAGCCCCAGGAATATTAAGCCGTTGATTTTGGAAAGCACAGGAACATACTTATTCATTTTCTTCATAATGCCGGTTGAATAAGTCAGCACCCATGAGATAATAAGGAACGGGATGCCAAGTCCTAAAGAATAAATAGCCAGCATCCATATCCCTATTCCGAGCGTTTCCGACGAACCGGCCATCAGAAGTATGGAAGACAAAGCGAGTCCAACGCAGGGGGTCCAGCCGGAACCAAAGGCTAGTCCCGTTAGGAAGGATCGCACCATGCCGCCATTCGATCGAATCTTTCCTGTATCCCAGGACTTATTCGACATAAACCAACGAAGCTGCAGCCATCCGATCATCTGCATCCCGAACAAGATGATTAGAAGCCCGCTCACCTTTTGTATCAGTTCCCTCTGTTCCGCAAAAATCCGACCAACCATACTCGCCGACGCTCCCATCGCGATAAAGACAACACTGAAACCGATGATGAAACTGATGGAGCGAACCAACAAAAGCTTTCGGTTAACCTCCATTTTGTTATTCTGAATAGATGACCCGGTGATATGGGAGATATAAGCTGGAATGAGTGGAAACACGCAGGGCGAGAGAAAGGATAAGGCTCCTGCTGCGAGAGCGATAAACATCGTCAACAGATCCACTTAGAGGTCCCTCCTTTTCAATAACGATAAAATAAGATATAGCCCTCCTGCAGCGGCAATCCCTGCGATTTGGAGGAAGTCGAAGGACAGGAATACGGATACTCTGTTGGAATTCAGGAATCCAATCGCTACTAAACCGATACACAGCCATAACCCTCTCTCTACTAATCCCGTCCAAAGAATCTGTCCTTCAGCTAATAGGAAGGAGAGCACGATCAAGATGGACAAGGCAGAAGTGGCCAGGAGTGTCAGTTTTTGCTCCGGTACAAACCATGACAATCCAAGATCGTAAACCGTTAACCCGCCCAACAGATAAATCGTAGCTGCTTCTGCAACCATAAGAAAAGACATTTTCCTCTTGATCAGGTGATAAAAAAGATATCCTATAACGGATAAAGACGCAGCCCACCGTCCCTTGACTCCACCGTCAAAATAAACTAACGATAAAGGTTGCTGGATCACCGACGCTGGCTCCCATAATAGGAGACTTCCTTTCCAAACCAACAACCAGATCAGGAACGCTTGAAAAGAAATGGCCCCCAGTTCATATTTCCATTTCATTTTTCGCTCATAACTCCGCAGAGCAGCCCATCCTGCCATACCAAAAGCGAAAAACAGCAATATTTGCCCATTCAATACGAATGATCCAACCTGAATCGTATACAAAGTGTCCCCTCCTCGCTTTAACGGTCATATTATCGATCCTATGTTAAGAAATGATAAAGAAAAAAATAGAACGAAAGGACTTAAGGTCCCTTTCGTTCTCTCTTATACACCCTATAAAATTTCTTGATGATCAGCTGGTGTGAATTTCGACATGGAATAGCTGCGATAACCGCCTGTCACGTTCTTCACTTGGAAGCCCTTTTGGTTCAGGATTCGTGAAGCGATGTATCCTCTCATCCCAACGGCGCAGTAAGCAAAGATCTCTTTATTTGGATCAAGTTCGTTGCTTCTTGCCCGCAATTCATCGACCGGGATATGCAGTGCTCCTTCAATATGTCCTTGATCATATTCTGCCTTTGTTCTTACATCCAGCAGGATTTGGTCTTCCGGATTGATGTTCTCTACCTCATTTAACGTCGCCACCTCAGTCCGTCCAGCTAATACATTTTGTGCCAGGTATCCTGCCATATTAACCGGATCCTTCGCAGAAGAGAACGGAGGCGCATACGTCAGTTCTAACTCGGCAAGATCGTTCACAGTTCCCTTCAATCGAAGGACGGTAGCGATCACATCAATCCGTTTATCTACACCTTCCTCCCCGAATGCTTGCGCGCCAAGGATAGTGCCTTTATCATTAAATAGCAGTTTCAGGGCAATTGGCTTCGCTCCAGGATAATACGTGGCATGGGAACTTGGATGAACATAGACCGTTCGATAAGGTGTATTCAATTTTGTGAGCATCCGCTCGTTACTTCCCGTACTTGCACCGGTCAAACCGAAGATCTTGATAATAGCGGTGCCTTGAGACCCCTTGTAAACTGATGGCAGTCCGCAAATGTGATCGGCTGCTATTCGTCCCTGTTTGTTTGCCGGTCCTGCTAAAGGGACTGCCGCTTGTTGTCCGGATACAAAGTCCGAGATTTCAACCGCATCCCCTACAGCGTATACGCCGTCGCAGTTGGTTTGCATCGATTCGTTTACCAGGATATGGCCTCTAGCTCCAAATTTAATGCCTGAATCCTTCAAGAAACCGGTATCTGGAGCAACACCAATGGCTAGAATCACCAAGTTTGCACAGACTTTTCTTCCACTCTGCAAGGTAACGGAAATTTTCCCGTCCTTCTCTTCGAAAGATTGAACCCCGTCTCCAAGCAGCAATCGCACTCCGTTGTCCTCAAGCTCCTTCTCAGCGAACGTCACCATGTCAGAATCGAATGGCGCCAAGATATGCGGTGCTGCTTCAACTAAAGTCACTTCCAGACCCCGGTGTCTAAGATTTTCGGCCATTTCGACACCGATATAACCACCACCGATGACAATCGCACTTTGGATCCCTTCCCGATCGACATGAGCTTTAATTCGATCCGTATCCGGAATAGTTCTAAGCGTATATATCAAGTTGCTTTCAATCCCTGGAATCGGCGGCTTGAGCGGTTTTGCACCGGGAGACAGGATTAAATAATCATAGCTCTCTTTGTAAATGCCCTTTTCTTTGCTGTAAACAGTAACCGTCTTTTCATTCGTATCGATTCCGGTGACCTCACTATGAATGCGAACATCGAGATTAAACCGGGCTTTCATGCTCTCGGGAGTTTGTACCATCAGCTTCGAGCGATCTTGTATCGTTTCACCCACATAATACGGAAGGCCGCAATTGGCGAAAGAAATGTGTGCATCCCGCTCAAACATGATGATTTCCGCATTTTCGTCCAATCGTCTAAGTCGAGCAGCGGCCGACGCTCCGCCTGCTACTCCGCCAACAATGAGCACTTTCTTTTTCATTAGGGTCCACCTTTCTAATTAATCATAAGCCATACCCAGTATGGTATACGTGATGTCAATCACATGTCAAACAATTATACATAATTTTCCATGTTCTAGAGCATCTTAAATAAAAACGTTCTAGAAAGGAAATTGAACATGACCCAACTCACCATTATTCAGCAAAACGACACTTAGTCTCATGCAGAGTATTTCTGGAAAGCTGGAATGCCTGAATATCGTCAAACTGTCGGGTTCGCTCGTATTGCCCATGCTGTAAAGAAAATAAGAAAGAACAACCCGAATGTATTGTTCGTGGACGGAGGTGATTTTATGCATGGAACGGGTCTCGCTGTACTTTCACAAGGCAGCGTTATCATTCCCCTTCTAAATGCATGGCCGTACCTGGAAACTGGGAATTTGCTTATAGGTATGAATTAATCACGAAACTCCAAGAACGGTTCACATTTCCGATTACTTCTCTTAATCTGAAAGATACAAGAAATCATCAGTATGTATTCAATCCTTACATCATCAAAGAGATTGATTCCTTGCGCCTTGGTATTATCGGCTCAATCTATCCCTACGTACAGGAAACCATGCCGTCTTCCTTCTCCCAAAACCGTTCGTTCTCTTTAGGAACAGAGGAATTGTCGACAGTGATTCAGAAACTGAAAGATGAAGAGCGAGCAGATCTTATTGTCGTCGTCAGTCATATGGGTTTACCTCTGGATGTGAAGCTGGCATCTCAAATTCACGGTATCGATATTCTACTTAGCGGTCATAGTCATGATCGAATTAGCCGTCTGATCATCC
>NZ_LN831198.1:2589315-2595649 GCF_001368795.1 Paenibacillus ihuae | reverse complement strand
AGCCGTCTGATCATCCAGAACGCCTGTATCACTATGCAATCCGGGGCGAGCTCTTCATTCCTTGGAAAGCTTGACTTAACCGTTAAACAAGGGGAAGTTACAAATTTCTCACACGAGCTTATCCCTCTTTATTCGGAAATTTACGAAGAAGATGCTGAAATTAAAAGCATGATTGATGAATTATTACTTCCCTATCGAGACCAGTTAACGGTACCGAATGGAACGATCCGGACTCTACTTCACAGTATGACACTTCAGGAAGCACGGATCGACCGCCTTATCACCGACGCCTATTTAGCCTATACGGACGCCGATTTTTCCTTCTCCCATGATGGAGGTACGGAGCTCCTGTATTACCCGGAGTAGTAACTATGAACGTTTATACAATACCATTCCAACGAATCCTGAACTATTTATCCTAGAAATGGAGGGGATTCCCTTCTATCGGCCTTGGAACGCAACTTAGAGCAAGTATTCGCTGCCGATCCCTATAAACAAAAAGGAGGTTATATTTTACGCTCCTCGAACCTTATGATGGCTTATAAACCTTACAATCCATCAGGTCACCGTATTCAGCATGCGGAAATCAGAGGAAAATCCATTCAAGAAGATCAAATTTACCGCATTGCCGGGGATGGCTAACAGTTGTTTATGAAACATATAAGCGGTCGAAAGATGCTAAGCGTTGACGAACACGAGGTTCTTAAATCCTATTTTGACCGAAAAGGTGAAGTTATGGTCATGAATCAACCTCATCCATCATTTCTATATAATTCGAACATCAAAAAAGACAGTCCCCCCCTGTCTTTTTGAAGTTACTTCGACTGACGAGCAATGATCATGTAATACTGTTCGGAAGGAAAGAGGATATCCTTCAGGACAAAACCTTGCCTTCTCTCTAAAGAGCCCCAATGGTATTTTGCATGATCTCGTAGTTAATTGCTCCACGGAATATCTCACGAATAACCCCTTGTTCATTGATGAAATAGGTAGTGGGATAGGCTATAACACCATAGTCCATCATTGTGTCTCCTTCTTCGTCCAATACAATAGTGAAGGTTAATCCGAACTCTTCGATAAATGGCCTAATATCTTCGATCTTCTCTTCGGTTGATGTCAAATTAACCCCTAAAATGACCGTATCTTTCTGGAAGTCTTCGTAAAACTGTTTGGTTCTAATTCTAAAAACACTTATTATCTGCCGTAGTGAATTTTGAAATTGAATAGCTTCGATAGCCACCCTCTGTGTATACACCATTTTCTTTGCTATTTACGGTAACGGTTTTCTCGTTCACATTAATTCCCGATACCTCACTATGAATACGAACATCGAGATTAAATTTCCGCCTCTTCATCCAAGCGTCTAAGCCGGGCAGCTGCCGAAGCTCCGTCTGCAACACCGCCAACAATCAGCACTTTCTCTTTCATTATAGTCACCCTTCTTATTGAGTCATTTCATACCCCGCAGGGTATATGAAGTATAATGTTAAATTTGTATAGCTGTTTGAGATATGAGTTACACTCCAGACACTATACATAAAGTGCCGCGATTTGAACATCTTATGTATAACTGTTCAGAAAAGGGAGGTTCAAAAAATGACTCAACTAACCATTATTCAGCAAAACGATACGCATGGGTATATAGAATCCCATGAGGAGTTTTTTTGGAAAGGAGATGCTCCTGAATATCGTCAAGCCGGGGGTTTTGCTCGGATTGCCCGAATTGTAAAAGAAATCAGAAAAAACAATTCAAATGTATTATTCGTTGATAGTGGAGATTTTCTTCATGGAACGGGCCCTTCTGTACTTACGCGAGGCAGCACCATTGTGCCTCTACTCAACGCATTGGAGATTGATGCAGCAGTACCTGGAAATTGGGATTTTGCATATGGTTCCGAACGGCTCCTGCAACTTCAGCAACGATTGGCCTTTCCAATGATTGCTTTCAATCTGAAACACAAAGATAATAATAGTTATGTGTTTAAGCCTTATATCATAAAGGAAACGGATTCCTTGCGACTTGGTATTATCGGGCTAACATACCCATACGTGCATGAAACAATGCCCCCCTCCTTTTCTGGTCATTTATCATTTTCTTTAGGAACAGAGGACTTGCCTGCAGTGATTCAGAAACTAAAAAAAGAAGAACGAGTGGATCTGATTATTGTCGTTAGCCATTTGGGCTTGCCCTTGGATGTGAAGTTAGCCTCTCAGGTTCCTGGCATAGATATTATATTAAGCGGTCATAGTCATGATCGGCTTAGCCAGCCTATCATCCATAAAGGCTGCATCATTATTCAGTCGGGGGCAAGCGGTTCATTTCTTGGAAAGCTTGTAGTAAGCATTGAACAAGGAAAACTAACGGACTATAAGCATGAACTTATTCCTATTTATGCGGATCGTTACGAAGAAGACGCTGAAATGAAGTTCATGATCGATGAATCATTATTTCCATTTCGAGACCAGTTATCAGAAGCGGTTGGAACAATCCGTACTCCGCTGCATAGAATGACGCTTCAGGAAGCACCTATGGACCGCCTTATCACCGACGCGTATTTAGCCCACATGGACGCCGACGTATCCTTCTCCCACGGATGGAGATATGGGGCGCCTGTATTACCAGGGATCGTAACAATGAATGATTTATACAATATGATTCCCACGAATCCTGAACTCTTTATTCTGGAGATGGATGGTGCATCCCTTTTTTCAGCATTGGAACGAAATTTGGAGCAAGTATTCGCTGCCGATCCCTACCAACAGAAAGGTGGTTATATTTTACGCTCCTCGAACCTCATGATGGCCTATAAACCATACAATCCACAGGGACATCGGATACAACATATGGAGATAAAAGGAAAATTAGTTCAAGGAGATCGAATATACCGCATTGCCGGTGCAGGTGAACAATTATTTATGAAACATTCTGTCAGTCGTAAAATGCAAAATGTTCATGCTCATGATGTCCTGAAAGAATACTTTGCCCGCAAAGGAGAGATTACAATTAATGATAGCCCCTTTATTATCTCTATATAATTGAAAGCATTACAAAGGCAGGAAGTAATCATCCTGCCTTGCAAATGCCCTTTTGAACTAATAAACAAGAAAATTCGCTCTCAGTGATGATAAAAGTTATTAGGATATCGGCAAAGTAAACCAGAAGGTATATTTGCTATTGTCACTTTGTAGGCCAACTTCCCCATTGTGCTGCTCAACAATTTCCTTAACAATTGCGAGACCGAGCCCGGTTCCTGTGATATCACCCTTACGCGGTCTAAAAGGATCGCCTTTCACAAAACGTTCAAAAAGGAATGGTTGTGCCTCTTCCGAAATAGGTCTCCCATAATTTGCAATTGAAAATTTGTAAATTCCGTTTGCAACCGATCCTTGTATCCATATTTCCTTCCCTATGTCATAAAGGACTGCGTTAGCTACCAAATTAGTGATAACTTGTTTGATCCCTTGCGGGTTTATTCTTATTTCGTAGGGTTCAATATCGTTGTGAAAGTGAATACCTTTCTTAGAAGCGTCCAAACAAAAACTTTGGACTACCTGGTTACATAGTTTTTCAATTTGGATATTCATCTTCTCCTGTTCCGTCAATTGTTTCGCTTCCCAAACAGAAAGGGAATGGAGTTGATCCACTAGTCGAGACAAATGCTGCGATTCTTCATATAGTGAACGGTATAATACCGGATCACCCACAATCACCCCCTCTGTAAGAGCTTCCAAATATCCATTTAAATTGCTTATAGGTGTCCGAAGCTCATGCGAAATGTTACTCATCCACCGTTTGCGATGCTGCTCTTCGCGATGCAGCACCGCTGACATATGATTAAAATGATGAATAAGCCTTCCTAATTCGTCTTCGCCCTGCTGGGTAATCGGTTCAGTCTGCTCTCCCTTCATTACTGACTGTATCGAATGGGTTAGTATATTCAGAGGAGTTAACAGTTTTCGCACGAAGAAAAAGTGAACAAGGCCTCCAACTACGATGGCTAAGAAGCTCGCTCTCCATAAGTAAAATTGCATGACCTGATTAAAGCTTCGAGTTGTTTCTAAACCAACGGTCTCGAATTGTCCTACAGTGACACACGCGAAGTCTTTGAGGGAGAAACCAGCAAGCCAGATCACGATTAGTACGACAATTCCGTTCACAAACATTAGTTTCCATGACAGATGACGTTTCCAGAAGAATAATTTATTCATATCCATTGAACCGATACCCCATTCCACGAATGGTATCAATCATATCTGACGATGCCCCTGCGCCATTAAGTTTCTCGCGCAACTTGCTGACATGAACGTCTATTGTCCGGTCAATAACCTGTTTTTCCTCATAGGGATATAATTCTTGCAGAATTTGATTTCGGTTCAAGACTTGATTGGGATGGCGCAAGAAAAAATACAATAATTGAAACTCGTGATTCGTAAGTGGAACAATCTTTCCGTCATATTTGGCTTCTCCCCGAAGCGGCTTCAAGGTAAGCCCCCTATAACTGATTTTGCTGCATCGGTTTGCGGTTCTTCTCAATATGGTCTCAACCCGGACAACGACCTCTTTGGGGCTAAAGGGTTTTGTAACATAATCGTCCGCGCCCATTTGTAATCCCCAAATCCGTTCTGATTCTTCTACCTTCGCAGTTAGGATCATTAACGGCACATCACTGTTTTGATCGGATCGGATCCATTGACAAATCTCCTCGCCACTCACGTGAGGAAGTATCAAATCAGTAATTACAAAGCAAGGATCCAGTTTCTCAAATACCTCCTTGCCCTCCCTTCCATCTTTTGCTTCAAATACCTCGTAACCCTCATTTTCTAGATAAAGCCTGATCAACTTTCGAATCTTAGCATCATCCTCTATAACCAGCACAGTTTTACCTTTCACAAGAACCTCCCTAATATGAACTTGACTTAACAGTATATATTATTGAAACATTATTAAGTTTCTATAAAGAAAAACCAATGAGTTCGAACTCATTGGTTTTGTTAAGTATACTGAGGTCTATTTTTGAGTCGGACCCTTCCAAGACATCATCCCGCCACGTAGTTCCGCTACACTGGAAAATCCTTTTCGTACAAGTATCTTTGCGGCTTGTTTGCTTCGAATCCCACTCTGACAATACACTAAAACCTTACAATCTTTTGGGATTTCGTCTATATGCTGCTGAAGCTGGCTGAGGGGAATATTTACGGCTCCTTTGATGTGGCCCCGCTTATATTCATGTATTTCCCGAACGTCGATCACCTTGTTTCCCTTGGCTTCGCTTTGAAACTGTTCCGGTGTAAGAGCACGCAGACCTTTCACTGGCGCGTACTGTTTGTATAAAATCCAGAGTACAACTAACGCTAGTATAATATAGAAAAAGTTATTCATTTTCCTTCACCTACCTGCAATCATATTCATAACATTCTCTCTCTCGATTCAGAGGAAGAAAACAATCCTTAACGGCGTATAGTCTGGTAAATCCCCTTCTCGCCAGAATCCTCGCCGCTTTTTTTCTTTGCAGCCAGTTGTGCGAGAATATAATCACTTCATCCTCTGCCGAAAGGTCTTTTTTCCATACAACGGGCAGCCGGCCAACAGAAATATTGATGGATCCGGGAATATGCCCCTCTCTGTACTCGTTCGTATCCCTAACGTCGAGTAATTTCGCTTTGGACCACCGATCTTCCAATAGAGACCATTCCTTGCGATTCACACAGGTAAGGAACGGAACTGGCAAAAGCTGAATCAATATCCACCACAACACCAATAGACTGGCTATATAGAAAATAATCATATGGATATCCCTTCTAATGAAACTCTTTTATCAATCCCGGACAAGTACGCTGTTCCATACGGTTAACCCACCCGTCATGTTAACTACTTTATATCCCTTTTCATACAGCAGCTCGCAAGCCAAACCGCTGCGATTTCCGCTTCGGCACATGATAATGAACTCCTGGCCACGATCTAATTCCTTGTGCCGTTCAATTAATTGGCCCAGCGGAATATGTTTGGCACCTTCAACATGCCCCTCTACCCACTCCGCCAATTCGCGAACATCCAATACATTCAGCGACTTTCCTTTTTGTATTTGTTCAGCTACTTCTTGTGGTGTGACGGCTTTAGGTATTTGAAATGCCATGTGGTTTTCTCTCCTTTTTATTATCGATAATGCATTTGAATTTAATACTAATACCCCTATGGGTATTATAGCCTGCCATTGATACTTTTTCAATGCTTCTTATTGGTAAACAATTTTTTTCGTTATGCAGAACTCTGCACATCCATGAATGAAACGCAGCAACTGCTGGAAACCTCAGTTGCTGCTGAATATCAATATAT
>NZ_LN831198.1:2586634-2589289 GCF_001368795.1 Paenibacillus ihuae | reverse complement strand
CGGCAGATCACGATGGTTTCACGTGCAGGGTCAAGCTCGTTCAGTCTCAAATTCAGTTCACCGAGCGGAATATGCTTAGCGCCTGCAACGTGGCCTTCCTCCCATTCTTCGACTTCACGAACATCGAGTACCGATAACGACTCACCTTGGTTAAGACGGCTCGCTAGTTCACTAGGGGCCATTTCTTTATAAGCCATGCTGTATTCATCCTCCTGGTGTTTGTTTATCTGTAGTCTTTCCTCACTCATCTGCTTTTAACAAGCAATTCCACAGCTTCTTTGACCATTTTTCCCGGATCTGGATTACCGTTGGCTTGTTCTTCCAAAATACATTGCTGCAGATTCTCCGCCACAATTTGAGCAAGCGCTCTATCGGAGGCGTTGCGAATGGCAGACAACTGTGAAACGACCTCTTTGCAGGACTTACCTTCATCCATTAACCGCAGCACGCCGCGAATCTGTCCTTCGATTCTGCGCAAACGGGTTTTAATTTCATTGGGATAATTGTATTCCATATCTGTTCATCTCCTCTTATAAGCAATACCTGTATAGGTATAGTATAGAGCAAAACCATTCAATATACACGCTATATAAACAAGTTGACTTTTCCGTTTGATGCATCGCCGAGATAAGCGGCAACACCTGCATATTCGATACCGTCCATCAGTTCTTCCTGTTTTAGACCTAGAAGATCCATAGTCATCGTACAGGCAACAAGCTTGACTCCTTGCTCCTTTGCAAGCTCAATCAATTGTGGCAATGACAATGCATTATGCTTCTTCATGACATGCTTGATCATCTGGGGTCCAAGCCCGCCGAAATTCATTTTAGAAAGACCCAGCTTGTTAGCGCCGCGCGGCATCATCCAGCCGAATGCTTTTTCAAGAAAGCTCTTATTGGTTTGGATCACCTCATCTTTGCGAAGGGCATTCAATCCCCAGAAGGTAAAGAAAATCGTCACTTCATGATCATAAGCTGCAGCCCCGTTAGCTATTATAAAAGCGGCAATCGCCTTATCGAGTTCACCGCTAAAGAGCACAATTGTAGATTGTTCAGACATTTTTATTTAGACCCACCTTTTATATACAGTTACCCCTATGGGTATATAATGACGAATAAAGAACATTTTATAATCTTTCATACATGTTCCTCCTAAAGGATAGAGGACCAAATCTTAACAGAGGTTAAAGAGATAAGGATGATTAAAGCATATCTCAGCAGCTTTACGTTCATTTTGGCGCTTATTTTTGAACCCAGCGGTGCACCGATCAAGCTGCCAATGACAGTAAATAGTGTCGGCCATAATGGAATAGCGCCTCCGGTAATTTTACCAACCACTCCGCCAATGGCTGAAATAAAGACAATTGCCAGTGAGGACGCAATGGTCGTACGGGCTGGAATGTGGAGCAGAGTGAGCATGACCGGAATCAGAATAAAAGCTCCTCCAGCTCCGACAATGCCTGAAACAATTCCGACTATAAACGCAGATACAATTGCAATGAAGGTATTAAATTGTAGATCCTTCCCCTTCTCTTCCGTTCCTTTGCCCGGTATCAGCATCAAGATCACGGCTAGAACAGCCAGGATGCCATAAATCAGGTTAATGATGTCCCCTTCAAGCATTCCTGAGACAAAACCTCCGATCAAACTGCCAGCCAATATGCTGGTGCCCATATATAAAACGAGCCGTTTGTTCACGAGAGAAGGCCCCGTTTTACTCTTTTTCCGGAAAGCCAACACTCCTGCTAATGAAGCAAAAAAGACCTGGAACATACTGATCGATGACACTTCATGCGCATTAAATTGGGCCGCTCCGAGAAGAGAGGGCACATAAAGCAGCAGTGGATAGTTAATAATTGCTCCTCCGATCCCAAGTAAACCTGAAAAGAAAGAGCCGATCAATCCAAGCGCAACCATGATGATCATTAGCAAGGGATCCATAATCTGCCTCCTTATCGTGTGAATTTGTTGTATACGATCCGCAAAAGTCAGGTTATAATTAAAACATAGTTACCACATAGGAAATGAGGTATAAAAGTATGCTGATGGTATTAAAAAAATGGTTCACCGATACATGCCCTGTGTGCCAGGAAAGACTTCAGGCAGAAAGCAATTTCGCGTGCGCTACCAAATCCTGTCCCCAAGGTCATTATAGAGAAGAAGCCTACTGTACACTTGGAGTGAGGGTTACCTATAAAGGCTTGAAATAAGCGAACACATCAGGCGTGTTCGCTTATCCTGCTCTACACCTTTTTTACAAAAAATTTATAGATGCCGTTGTCTTCTTCATGCTTCAGAAGTTCGTGTTTCGTCTGCTTGACCCATGCTTGGAAATCGTTAATGGAGCCTTTATCTGTCGACTGAACTTCCATAACTTGCCCGGATTCCAATCCGTCCAAAGCCTTCTTTGCCTTTACAATAGGCAACGGGCATGCCATTCCTTTAGTATCAACTACAATGTCTGTTTTCATTTATATATTCCTCCTCTTATTTGTCATGAACCGCGCAGCGATTGGGACCGACTTCCATCTCCCGCTGCTCGTCTTCGCTAGGTGTTATTTTCCCCATATTGGTCTGACGAATTTCCTGATAGGCATTTGGCTGCGGAGGCAGATTTTCGGTGACTGTGCGGCGGAATTCTTCCTCGTGCTGAATG
>NZ_LN831198.1:2580631-2586505 GCF_001368795.1 Paenibacillus ihuae | reverse complement strand
TTTGGCTGCGGAGGCAGATTTTCGGTGACTGTGCGGCGGAATTCTTCCTCGTGCTGAATGTTCAAGCCGGGGTTATTCTGATACAGCTCCGACAGTTTCGCCATCACCCGGCCGCCTGCCCCCAGTTCGGTAACCTTGCCAAAGTGTGCAGGCAGAACTATAAGATCTTGCGAAAGTTCTTTATAACGGCTATAGAGCGTATTGTGCAGATCGCCGACCCAGTCTTCCGCTTTACCGGCCAGATCGGGGCGTCCGATCGACTCGATGAACAGGATATCGCCTGTCAGCAAATATTGATCGTCTACAATAAAAGAGGTGCTCCCGATCGTATGACCGGGCGAATATACCGGTTGAATCCGGATGGTCGTAGATCCTACGGAAATATCACGGCCTTCCTCAAGTTTCTCATAAGCGAAGGTGACTTCTGTTGCATCTTTAGGAGGCAGCCAATACGTGGCGCCAGTTTGTTCCGCGAGTTTGCGTCCGCCGGAAATGTGGTCAGCATGCAGATGCGTATCAAGCGTATGTTTGATCACCGCTCCCTTTTCTTTCGCAAACTGTTCAAATACATCCGTCATCCGAAGGGTATCGATCATGGCAGCTTCCCCTTGGGATACGACCATGTAAGACAGGCAGCCTTTACCAATCCGGACAAACTGATACAAAGAGCCGCCATTTTTCAATTCACCAATTTCCACTGGTTCCAAATGTTCGCTCCAAGCTTTCATACCGCCTTCCAGATAGTGCACATTCGTCCGGCCGGCCTCTACAATCTGCTCGGCAACAAACTTGGAAGAACCCTCTTTTGCACATACAACGAGCAGTTTTTTGCCATCCGGAATTTGATCCAGAGCTTCGTCTACACCATCCAGAAGATCAAAGTAGGGGATATTGATGATATCCACGCTCTCGCCTTCAATTTTCCAATCATTAAAATCACTTTCGTTACGCACATCCAAAATAAACAATTCTTCTTTAGCCAGAACGATTCGAGTCAATTCTTTGGCATTCATGATTTTTATATTTGGTGCTGCATTCATGTTTGAATCCTCCTTTGGATTAGAATGTCAGACTTACGTTGGCATCTTTGGCAAAATCCAGGAAAGTTACGGCCCCGCCTACTTCAATGCCTTCGATAAAGTCCTCTTTCTTCAAGTTCATAACATCCATCGTCATCTGACAGGCAATGATCTTGACACCCAACTCCTGTGCCATCTCTACAAGCTGGGGAATCGATGGAATATTGGCATTCTTGAACCCCTCGGCGAAGTGTTCGGCTCCCGCCGGGAGCGGCAGTTGATGATGCGCCTGCTTGTGAATAAGGTTCAGCCCTTCAAAAGTGAAGAAGATCGCTACTTCCGCATCGGTTGCCGCAGAAGCCGTTGCGATGTTAAAGACTTTATAGGCATCAAACAAACCACCATTGCTTGCAATAATCGCTACTTTTGTACTCATGTTAATAACCTCCGTATAGTTTAGTTTGTAGATCTTTATTAGATGATTTACTTCTCTGCATTTTCCATAGGCCCCGTCCAACCCGACATCCCTGGCTCGACGTTCTTCACTTGTTTGAATCCTTTTTCGCTGAGCATACGGCAAGCCATATCGCTGCGGCTTCCCGTCCGGCAGACAACATAGATATTATCTTCCAGGTTCAACTCCTGGATACGATTCTCAAGCTCACCGAGCGGAATTGAAATGGCTCCGGGGATTCGGTTGAACGAATATTCAGCAGGCTCCCGGACATCAATAACGGTAATTTTATCGTTCGCTGCCAGTTTTTTGGATAAATCTTCATTGGAAACGATATGAGGATGCTTTTTTTCTTCTTTTACTTCAGTTGGTCTGGATTTACGGATGAAGTGTCTAAACACATCCCCTTCTTCTACAGTACCGAGATAATGATGGCCTGTATTCTTAGCCCAACCTTGAATGTCAGCAAGAGATCCTTTATCTGTGGCCTGGACTTCAATGACTTGACCAGCCTCCAGTTGATCAATCGCTTTTTTGGTCTTTACAATAGGCATTGGACATGCGAGCCCTTTGCAATCAAGGGTCATGTTTGTTTTAATTTCCGGCAATGTAGGATCCTCCTTGTATTGGGTTATAGATACACATTTAAGTGCAGTCACGGTTAGTCTGTCCTAAACCGGATGATAACTTTCGACTTTTAAAACAACGAATGCGCGGTAATGATATGATTTTTATCACAATACCGATACCCGTATTAGTATACTACGATCTTGAGTGTTTATTGTCAACATCTGTTCGAGCTTATACGGATAATAAAATTTTCCTTTGGTCTCCAGAAACTAAAACTCTATGTGGACATTCTGTTTATATAGCTCATTCACTTTCTTTATAGATTTTCTAAATAAAAAAGAGAATGCGCATCTTATTAAGCGACGACATTCTCGATCTACTTACAATTCCTCCATGGTTTTAGTAAATTTCAACGTAAATAGACTCAAATAAAATGGGCACGGCATACGTTACATTATACTAACGATCTGGAGGAAATGCTGATGTATCAGATGGGTTATCAAGATGGATTTAGAGCTATGGGGGGACAAATGGGGCAAGGAGGTATGGGCGGAGAAATGGGCATGCATGGAGGAATGGCTTTTAGAAATACAATTCTTATTCCTGATATCTCCAAAGCCATTATCGGGGAGGCACATGCCTATTGGTTTTATGAAAAGCTGGCCGAATTAGCACCGAATGAACAGACCAAACAGACCATTCTGCATATTCAAAGGGACGAAGCTAAGCATTATCGTTGGTTCACCATGATACTGAGCTGACTGGGAGGACAACCGCCGCAAATCCCCGCCGGTAAAATGCCAAGGACGTTCCAAGAAGGTGTCAGAACTGCAATTCAGGATGAATTAGAAGCGGCCGCGTTCTACCAAGACATTGCCTACAGAGCTACCGATCGCCCGATTCAAATGCATTTTATGCATGCCATGCATGACGAGCAGCCTCACGCTTCAATGTTTCAGTTGATGCTTAGCAATTTATGAACTGTCAGCATCATGCTATGAGTAAGGACATGAATTGAACCAGGAATGGTACTTCGTCCTACCACCTAGCATAATAGGCGGAGCATTTATATATGTATAATGTCCGTTTCGTAAGAAGAACTTTTTCAAAGATGAAATATTTAAACTTTGGACCTGACCCGCTTCAAGTTGGTCCATCGCTTTTTTTGTTTTCATGATTGGCATTGGACATGCCAGTCCTTTGCAATCCAGTGATTGATCTGCTTTAATCATTGGCAATTTTAGTACTTCCTTGAAGTAATTCAACTATTAAATATACCCGTATGGGTATTGGTGTGGACTTATCATAAATGTGATAAACTCGTTTGTCAATAGTGTTTGTAAGCAACTGATTTTTTATTAATTTGGATAATGCAGAATAGAAACACGAATAATCTTGCTCATAGATGAAGCAATGGATTAGAAAATTAACTACTTTGACCCATGCACACAACCTGCCATATATTCGACACAATGGATGGATTGTATTTTATATCTCTATATCATAATATTACGATATAACGTTTTAATGAATCGAGGTGATCTCTCAGTCAATGGAAAAACAATTTGAAGCCTATGCTCAGGCGGCTGAATTATTAAAGGCCCTAGCCCATCCGGTTAGATTATGTATTGTAAAAGGAATCATCGATAATGGAAGTTGCAATGTGACCTACATGCAGGAATGTTTGGAACTTCCACAATCAACAGTTTCCCAACATCTCCAGAAGCTTAGATCTTTAGGTATTGTGGAGACAGAGAAAAATGGACTGAAGATCATTTATTCCGTTAAAGACGAAAGAATAAAACATCTGATACAAATATTAGGAGGAGAATAAACATGAATAAAAAAGTATTGATCGTAGGCGGAGTAGCAGGAGGCGCTTCAGCGGCAGCTCGTTTGCGCAGATTGGATGAAGAAGCACATATTGTAATGTTTGAACGGGACCCGTATATTTCTTTTGCCAACTGCGGTCTTCCCTACTATATTGGAGGTTCTATACAGGATCGTTCCAAATTGCTAGTACAAACGCCTGAAGCCATGCATAAGCGCTTCAATATTGATGTTCGCATCCAGAGTGAAGTGATCTCTATTGACCCTGTTGGTAAGAAAGTTATTGTACAAAGTAAAGAACGAGGCTCTTACGAGGAGAACTATGATGCTCTGATTCTGTCACCAGGTGCAAAACCAATCCGACCTTCTCTGCCCGGGATAGAGAGTTCCAAAATTCACACATTACGGAACATTCCCGATACAGACAAAATCAAAACTAAGGTTAGTGAAGAAGGAACACGTTCAGCAGTGGTAATCGGCGGCGGATTTATCGGAGTAGAAATGGCGGAAAATCTGAAGGAAGCCGGGTTAGAAGTAACACTAATCGAGGCTGGCCCTCAACTGTTGGCTCCCTTCGATTCCGAAATGTCAGCCATATTGTCCAAAGAGCTGGAAGATCATGGAGTAAATCTAATTTTCTCCGACATGGTGCAGAGCTTCGAGGAGTCTGGAGAGCAAATACAGGTCCATCTTGCAAGCGGTACGGTTCTACGAAGCGAGATAGTCCTGCTGGCCATCGGTGTTGCGCCGGATACGTCTTTCCTGAAAGATAGCGGCCTTGAATTCGGACCTAGAGGGCATATTTTGGTTAACGAAAGAATGGAAACGAATCTAAATGATGTTTACGCAGTAGGAGATGCTGTTGAGATCGTGGATTTTGTTAACGGACATAAGGCAGCCGTTCCATTGGCAGGACCTGCCAATAAACAAGGACGCATTGCTGCGGACAATGTCAGCGGATTAGGTACCACTTATAAAGGGACCCAAGGCACATCCATTATTAAGGTCTTCGGTCTGACTGGTGCATCCACCGGGAATAACGAGAAAACTTTGCAGCGGCTCGGCATCCCGTATCGTGTTGTCTATGTACATCCAAACTCCCATGCTTCCTATTATCCAGGAGCCACTCCGCTATCCTTAAAACTTCTTTTTAACGAGGATGGCAAAGTTTTGGGTGCACAAGCTGTTGGTTATGACGGGGTGGATAAACGAATCGACGATATTGCCACTGTGATCCGCTTTAAGGGTACGGTTACGGATTTAACTGAACTGGAGCTCTCTTATGCTCCCCCATATTCCTCAGCCAAAGATCCGGTTAACATGGCCGGTTACACGGCTGAGAATGTAATTAATGGAATGACTGAAGTATTTGTACCAGGGGATTTGGCCGGCCGGAATTTGGACAGTACCATGTTGGTGGATGTTCGAAGCGAACTTGAGCATGCGAACGGACATATTGAGGGTTCTATAAACCTTCCTGTCGACGAGCTGCGTAATCGTCTGGATGAACTTGATCCCAGCAAGGAAATATGGGTCTATTGCCAGGTTGGCTTGAGAGGCTACACTGCTTCCCGGATCTTATTACAAAAGGGTTTCAATGTGAAGAATCTGACAGGTGGTTACAAAACATATCAGATCAGCAAATATGTTCCGCAAAATAAAAATACGGCTTCAAATGAAAAATTATCTGTAGCTGACAATTTGAATGCTGATGCAGTCATTGACGCCTGTGGCCTTTGCTGTCCAGGTCCGATCGTTCAAGTAAAAAAGAGTATCGACCGACTGCAAGACGGGCAACTCTTAAAGGTAACAGCTTCTGACCAAGGATTTTTCGAAGATATCAAGTCATGGGCAAAGCTGTCCCGCAACAGTCTTGTTCAGTTGACGAAGCTTGCCGACGGTACCATCGAAGCTTACCTCCGCAAAGGAAACATCAATGATGCGAGCATAAGTAAGTCCTAGCAGACGACTTAAAAAGAATCATTTACAAAGAAAGAATCT
>NZ_LN831198.1:2569006-2580605 GCF_001368795.1 Paenibacillus ihuae | reverse complement strand
CCACGCTTAATGGCCCAATAAAAAACAGCTACGGATGCTGTCCCCGTAATGATGATAAACATTTCAGGCTTCTCATAATCCATACATACAACACAATACGTTTCACCGCTGATCAAATGAATATTTACAGGCATCCGGTTTAGAATTGCTTGATGGATAAGATTCTTTCTGAGCAAATATTTCTCGTCTCCTCAAAAGATGATCTTTTTAGAATTATAAACAACCAGGAGGGGGATGAATCAAATGAGGTATTAAATAAGGCAAGCTAGAATCATAAATAACAAAAGAGCCGTTCACAGAGTGCAGGGCTCCTTGTTCTTTTGCCTTATCTCCATTAACGTTTTCAATCCCGCAAAATGCTCTTCATCCGAAAATATTCTTCCTCCGTGATTTCACCTTTTGCAAATCGTACATCCAAGATTCTCTCTGGAGTATTGTCATTAAAACGTGAATTCCCTTCCCCCCTAACCCATTTTATCACCAAATAGATTACACCTAAGATCAACAGAAAATTGATGACCAATCCAAACATACCGAACCCAAAACCATACCCCATCATCATTGTGTATCTTCCTTTCATCGAATTAATGGAAGACGGACTCGGACAGTTGTCCCCTTATTGATCTCACTTTCAACATGTATAGATCCGGCATGAGCCTTCACAATCGCTTGTACAACGGCAAGTCCGATTCCGGCTCCGCCAGTCTTCCGGTTCCTTGATTTCTCTCCGCGGTAAAAACGTTCAAAGATATAGGAAAGTTCATCTTCAGGTATTCCCATTCCGGTATCGGATACGATGACTACGCCCTCTGCTTTCTCTTTTAACACTTCAATATGAATACTTCCAGAACTCGTATATTTGAATGCATTGCTTATCAGATTTACGAATACCTGAACGAGCCGCGAACGGTCCCCTGTGATCCAAACGTCATTTGTACTTATCAGGTCACCTGAAAGTCCTTTATCCCTAAACTGGCTGGATACTGTATTTAACGACTTCTCTACAATATCGTTAAGAGATACGATTTCCGTCTTCAGCTGAACCATTGGATTCTCTACGGCAGCCAGATTTTCCAAATCACTGATGAGCCGGACCAGCCGCAGGACTTGATCATGGCACACTTGTAGTTTATCCGGCGTCGGTTCCCAAATGCCGTCCTGAAAAGCTTCCAAATGGCTTTGTATTGTTGTTAAGGGTGTTCGCAGCTCATGCGCCACATCAGCAGTCAGTAATTTCCTTAACTGATCTTGCTTCTCCAACCCGTCAGCCAAATGATTGAGCGCACGCCCCACGTCATCGATCTCTGTATTTTGATTGATAACTACAACCCGGGAAGTGAGATCTCCCTCCCTCATTCGCGAAGCGATATCTTTGATCTCTAAAAGAGGCTGGCTAATGCTTTTGGCCAAATACCGGCTAAACAGATACGTCCCGGCAATGACAAGAAGCATTGCTGCCCATAACAATGTATTAAACATTCGTAGAAACTGCTGATTTAGGCTTTGCGATGTTTCGTTCACTGGTTGAAATTCCATTGTCCCGATCTGCTGATTGCCTTTTACGATTGTTTTTGTAATGGTGTCTTGCATAGGCTGGGAATCAACTTGTCTTTGCATCCCCATTTGGCTAGTGTCCCAAATCAATTGGTGGTCTTTGTCGTATACACGAACGATATAGTCACTTACCATCGCCTGATGCGAAATGATCATCCATACATTTGTATTCCATTGGCCGGTAGACTCATGATAAGCGTCTTTTAGATCGTCCAGTAGACTTTGTATTTCCGCCTGCTCCTGGTTTTTCTGATATTGGTTGAACGAAACGTTCATTACTAAGTTGACAAGCAGAACAATAGACAGAAGCGCAGCAAGAGCTACACCGGCATGGGATATAAGAAGCTTTCTGCTCAATCCGCCTCTATTTCTCATCCGAACTCACCAAGAATTTATACCCCACTCCAAACACTGTACCAATAAAAACAGGGTGTTTAGGGTCATCGCCAATTTTTTGTCTAATATTCTTGATATGAACATCGATGGTTCGCTCGAATCCTTCATAGGTGTCACCTTGGGTAAGGTTAACCAGCTCTAGTCGTGAGAACACTCTCTTCGGATGCTTCGCTAAAATTTCCAGCAGCTTAAACTCCATAGGGGTGAGGGATACGGGTTCCTCGTGAATTCTCACCTCATAACGTTCCGAATCTATTGTTAAACAGCCTTGGGCATATGACAGCAGTGATATATTCCCTTGTTCCCGCTGATTGGTTCTTCTTAAAAGACTAATCACCCGAGCGAGCAGCTCTCTTGGGCTGAATGGTTTGGTTATATAATCATCGGCCCCAATCATGAGACCATTTACCATATCGTCCTCACTGCTTTTTGCAGTCAGCATGAGAATCGGAACGTTCGATGATTTACGTACCATTCTGCATACTTCCTCTCCGGTCATATCCGGAAGCATCAAATCCAGTACGATCAGATCGGGCTGTAAGGTTTCAAATAGATGAATCGCGCCTATTCCTGTATCGGCTTCGTACACAATATAATTATTCTTTTCCAAATAAGCCTTAATGACCTGCAGGATATTCTCTTCATCATCCACCACTAAAATTTTCACGAACTTCATCACCTACTTTGTAGTTAAAAATGAGACAGACCTCATTTCTATGAGGTCTTATCTTATCATGATCGGATTAGAAGTTCATCATACCCCTGCGATATTGGGAATTTTGCATCATTCCTGACATTCCATTCCCGCTTGATGTACTGCAATTTTCATGCATTTGCTTGATTTGTTCCTCTGACAGGTTGGGGTGCATTTGTTTGGCAAAGGGCAGCATTTTTTCGAAAAAGCCGCTGTTGTTCTTATCATTGTTTGCTGTTGCAGCGTAAGCGCCAGCGGTGCCAATCCCCATAACCAGTACCAATGCCGATAATCCAATCCAAAGTTTCTTCATTTGTATCTCCTCCTTATAGTTACACTATATAAGAGAGTTATGAAGAACCAATTTGCAGCTTGTGAAGAAGTTATGAAGATAGCAAAAGGAAACCGGGGGCCATAGGCAATATTATCATAAATCGACATGGGGAACGGGTTCGGCAATTGGAACACCATGCCCACACGCTTACGCAGCATTTCTGTTCGTATCCCTTTTTCATATATGGAGTACCCTGAAATCTGAATATCCCCTTCCACTCTCATATCCTGAATTTGGTCATTCATTCGATTAATGGTTCGCAGCAAGGTATAGGATTATATCAGAAAATGGGATACCGGCAGGTTGGTGTTTTTGAGAAGGAAGGTATTATGGATGGGGAATTCATTGATGTGATGATTATGGAGAAACTGCTTTAAATTGAAAAAAAAACGTGGAGGAAACCGATTCTTTCCACGTTTTTTTATATTACAAGTACTGGATATTTTAGGTAATCGGACACTGGATCCGTTTAAGGATCATGTACGTTACCGATAATACAGTCCCTATAAACATCAGGAAGGTTAGAGCAAGATATATCTCTTCGAAAGTATTTAACTAACAGAACAATAGATCCAGAATTTTTTCATCTGCCTTTCTATTCTTCCCGATATATGGGTAACAGTGAATGTGAATTGCTGGATTGAAGTTTAGTTCAATTATGCTGTAATTGGTATCGTTCGCTGCTTCTTCTATAGAATCAATCATCATATCTACACCACATATGGTCGCTCCTGCAGCTTTAGCTGATTGAATGGCAAGATCTTTATAGCTGTTCGGTATTTCATCAGTAAAATCGATACTGTCTCCTCCCGTACTAATATTCGAGTTCTCTCTCAGATAGATGATTTCTCCTAATTGGGGTATATCGTTCCAACTCATAGCATGGTTCTTTAAAAACATCTCTTCTGCTTCGCCTAACTGAATTTTTTCCAAAGGAGTCTTATATCCTTTACCTCTAAGCGGGTTTTTATTCTTCTCGTGAACAAGCTGTTCGATCGTGTGGATTCCGTCTCCAATGACATTTGCAGGGACACGATGTAGAACTCCTACGACCTGGTCTCCCATGATCAGAAAGCGATATTCCTTACCTGTTATGAATTCCTCAAGAAGGACCGTCTTATCGTGTGTGAAAGCTATTTTAAACGCTTTTTCCATATCTTCTCTTGAGTAATCTCGATTGAAGATCGTAATGCCTAACCCAAAATTAGTTGATTTAGGCTTAATTACAATTGGAGTGCTACGATACGTATCGTAACTGGACATTGCTTCATCTAAATTCTGAAAGGTTTCTCCAGAGGGTACACGGATTCCATGCTGATTAAGAATGTCTTTTGTAACAACCTTATTTTCCATAATTAGCACAGTACTATAGGAGTCCAAGGCAGTTTTCGTAGCCTGCTTCACATACTCTTTATGATCTCCTTGTGAAAGCAGTACGAAATTCTCCTCCCGATCCATCAGTTCAAATCGTATTCCTCGCTTCACTGCTGCCTTTAAGAGTAGTTGAGTTGATAATTCGAGATCCTCATATCCTGTAAATCGGTAACCATTATGAATACTTTCTTCAGCGTATTTTTTTGCTTTATCCAGATGGTACGTCAAAAAGGACGATTCTTGTATTTCCTTCTTCACTATAGATGCCGCATTTAGCTCGGAATGGAGAATCTTTTGCTTTTCACCATCTATTATTTTACGATAATCCTCGTTTCCAGGAAACAAAAGCTCCACCATTTCTTTCATCTCATTGATAAAAGAAAGCGCCATTTCCTCCATGGTGAGCTGACAATATTCGGACTCGTTTAAAAACCCCTTTATTCCTTCCATTATCACTTGATCTTGGTTAACAGCAGCAATCCTTTGATCTTCCTTGTTATAGGATTCATCTACTTTAAGCAGCATAAAGAGAATAAACAAATGGATAAAGGACATCATTTCCATGCTTATTCCTATCTTGTGAAGTGGATTGATATCGATAAATCGAAGTTCTAAATATGCCACTCCCTCTTCTACAAGGTCTTGAACTGGATTAGTTCCCTTTGAGGTTTTAATACGGACAGGGCTGTAATATTCTTTTACACTTAATAGTTCATTTTGTTGAATCAATCTGTTTAAATCATGAACATACTCTGTGGCTGAATTAAAAGAGACATAATACAATTTTTCATTTCGATAGCCACACATACTGTTCCGAAGTGAATTCATCATTGGGAAATAATAACTTTTTTTATCAAGTGAGTCCGCTAAGTTAACACATTTCTCAATATACGTATTATCAAAAACAGGGCTTGCCCCTGTTAGGTAAATGAGCAACCACCGGTATCTTAACAAATTACGGGCTACTTTAAAATAAACCGTATCTTTGAACTCCTTGAAGTCTTTGTAGTGTCCCTGAGTTTCGTATAACCTCACAAGGAGTTTCTCATCAAATGAGAAATTATAATGTATTCCGCTTAACAATTGTCTTTTACGACCATATTTATCCGCCAATTCCTTTCGATAATCGTCCGCAACAGGATCGCTCATTTTGGCAATAGGAATTTCTTCTTCTTCGGGTAGCATAGGAGGGTTACTGCTTGGCCACAAAAACTCCCCTTCCAATTCTAAAGAAACAATGTCTTGCAAGGCTTCCATGAAATGATACGTCTCCTCAATCGAGTCTAAGGCAGGAGTGATCATTTCAATTTGACTCTCTGAGAAATCCGTTTGAATATAAGGATTTTCTGTTTTACTCCCAAAAGCTTTAGGGTGGGGCGTAAGGGCAAGTTTCCCCTCTTGGTCGACCCGTACATTTTCTTTTTCTAAACCAAATCGACCTCGAATTAGATCATCTTGAAGTGCATTGTCTATAACAATCTGTACAAGTTCACGATTCAACCAGTTCATATTTATGACCGTCCTTTTTCTATGTTTATTCAGAAACTGCAAGCGATTTATGAATGCTACGCAAAGACTTTCTAAACCAGATGACCAAAATAATACCCTTAAAAACACTACTTAGCGCAATCGACATCCACACCCCATTTAATCCAAACGGTTCCGATAAGAGCAAAGCCACGGGTATTCTTAATACAGTAAATAAAATGCTGAATATTGGCGGAATATATGTTTTACCAATACCGTTAAATGCTCCAACTGTCATCAGTTCCATGCACATAAACAACTGAGAAAAACCGATAATTCGCATGTAATCTGTTCCGAGCTTCATGCTCGTTTCATCAGTTAGAAATACCGAGAAGAGCTGCTGAGGAAATAAGATAAATATGAACGAAATGAAAGCACCGAATATTGTGGTCATCAGCAACGCCTTTCGATAGCCCTGCTGTATTCGATCCAATCGACGTGCTCCATAATTTTGTCCAAAAAAAGCTGCAATAGCCCCTTGCAGACCACCGATCGTCATATAGGAGATTGATTCTATTTGAATACCTACCTTTTGAACAGCAATGGCCTCAGCCCCCCAACCGACTATGATCTTGGCCATAATGATCGATATGATCGTAAAGGTGATCCGTTGAATCGAAATCGGAATTCCCAATCGAATGACTTCTATCATGAGACGGCTATTCCTTACCGACTGTTTAGAGATAAGGTCTAATTTTTTTGTTTTTATGATAAACAGCAAGGTCACTAATAAATTGGCCGTTAGTGTAGCAATAGCTGCACCTGCAACTCCCCAACCTTCTAAACTGCCTACTCCATATATTAACAATGGATCAAGAATGATATTTAAAATGAGACCCATTGAAAAAATATAAAATGGTTGCTTACTGTTCCCCATCGCATTCATAACGGTTGCATATAAGGTATTAAGTATTGAAAAGACGGCCCCCACGATCGAAATCATTAGAAATTGCTTCGCCATTAACTCAACTTCATTTCCAAGATCGAAGAAGCCTATAAGCTGGTCCTGGGTCGAAATAATAAAAACCATATAGAGCAGTCCTAATACAACAGACATTACAAATCCGTTCTTTACATATGAATAAGCTTGTTCTATCTTACCGGATCCCATACAATGTGAAACCTTGATTCCTGTACCAATTGTTATCATGGTCGATAAAGCAATCGCTAAATTAATAAAGAAGCTTGCTGTACCAATTGCAGCAACCGGACCACTTCCTAGCCCTCCAACCCAGATCATATCGACAAGACCATAGGTTGTAGATATGAAATTGGTAGCAATGATGGGGAGTGTCAATTTCATTAAAGTAGACATTATTGGACCTTGGGTTAAATCATTTGTGCCCTTCATCTGCTACTCCTTCTTGCTCCTAATGTAATATGAAAACCGACCACAAGTGTCGTTCGAATAAAAAGTGATGTCTTTTTTAGTCAAAATCAATACATTCATAAGCATAAACTTATATATTATCCAGAATATGTGACTGATTTTGTATAAGCGGCATCTTCTTCTAAAACTTTCCGCTGTCTAGAGCAGCCATACACCCTGTACCTGCTGCAGTAATCGCCTGACGGTACTTCGGATCTTGTACGTCTCCGCAAGCAAATACGCCAGGGATGTTCGTTTCGGTTGTTCCGGGTTTCACACGAATATATCCAACAGGATCGAGATCGATCTGTCATGAACTTCGAAGCTCGCAGTTCATCCGCCGGTGAACAATCGTCACTTTGGAAGCGAACTTGGTAAGAAAATTTGCTTCTTCCATTGCGGAATCTCCCCCACCCACAACAACTACTTCTTTGTTACGGAAAAAGAACCCATCGCACGTTGCACACGTACTTACACCACGGCCAATATTCTCTTTTTCGCCAGGTATGCCACCGAGCAAATTCGCCGACGCACCTGTAGAGAGAATACTGGATTCAGCTTGCAATTGACCAAGTCCTTCTACCTTCACTACAAATGGACGAGACGAAAAATCAACATCATTGACCCAGCCATTCATAAACTCGGCACCGAACCGCTTGTTTTCTCATGTTATCCATGAGTTCGGGACCCATTATTCCATCAACAAATCCTGGGAAATTATCTACTTCTGTAGTTAATGTTAATTGGCCCCCCCGGTTGTGGTCCTTCAGTAACAAGCGGATTCAGGTTAGCTCTAGCTAAATAAATAGCTGCAGTCAACCCTGCGGGACCTGTTCCTATAATTATTGACTTGTACATGACTTCTCACTCCTTCGTTTGATTTAAAGGCGGAAACTGGATTCTACCTTCTCAAATCATTAATTACACTGATGAGATCGGCATGCAGCAATCGTTTATATTGGGTGCACTGCTAATGCTACATACACCCGTCTCTGGCAACTCTAATTCAACCTTCAGCGCGGCTTCTAGATCGCCATCCAGGTAGGCTACAATTGATCTGCCCTGTTCGTATCCAGTAGCCATAAGAAATGTTGGTGCCCGACCATAACTCTTCATTCCAACGAGGTAAAAGTTTGGTTCTAGGAGTTTGAATCAGACTTAAAGATATTCAGCTTTTTTGTATAGTTCTGTTCTATACTCGTTCGAGATCATCGCTTCTAGCAGGTAGGCGATGATCAGGATGCCCGGAATATCAATCAGAAGCCGGGTAATGGCAAAAGTCGTTCCCAAAGCGGACATTTCGAACAGGAGCATTGGAATCTTCGTAGTGGACCATGCCCCGATGAAGATTAGAATATTGCTGAATTTGACGCCCTTTTTCATCAAAACTGCGGCAACCGGAAAAGCTCCATACAGGGGACCTGCAGCCGCTGAACCAATCAGAAAGGCGAGCACGATTCCCTTCCATCCCGATTTTTCCCCCATGTATTTCATCATGACCTCCTTGGGTACCCAAGTATCCAGAATTCCCAACAGAATAAAGATGGGGGGAATGACAAGAAGCATCTCTTTCAGGCTGAATGCTGATATTTGCATAGCATTCGTACCGGCATTTAGGTTCAACAAATACAAAATGGTCATTACTACGACATGATGGATTTTTTTCACCCTGTCAATTTTGACAATTTATTGCCTCGTAATCAATTACTCCTGATGACACTTCCTATTATGAATTTTGTGAAATATAAAGGTCTAAATTCTTATCATGAACAAGGGAAAAAATGGTGAATTTTTTTTCCTTTCTCGATTGGATAACGCCTCCACGCTCCAGGATCTGCAAGTGATGCGTCAATGTAGAAGCTGGAATGACTAATCCAGATACTAATTCACAAAGACATGAGTCCTGAACTTTCAATATGCCGATAATTCTCAATCTGGTTTCATCACCCAATGCTTTTAATAAAAGAGCTTTTTTTCGCAGTCCCTCTTCATTGTTTAATACCGGGAGAACAGTAAGCGATTGTTTGATAACATCATTCATTTCATTGTCGTTTTTGGGTAGCCAATCGGTTTTTACGTGATTCATTAAGAGTACCTCCATTTGAGTTTGTTTACTTATAATTATTATATAACTAATTTTATAGTTTTGAAATACGTGATATCCATGTTGCCTGACGATAATGTGAACTTATTTTATCCCAAACAAAGTATTTCACCATCATAAACAGACTCATACCAGGAAAATATCACTGGTAGATACCTAGTCCTAAGTAACCACGAGTACATACTGTATAGGTGTTTCCAATATAACTAGCCGTACGTGCCTTCTCTGCCTGCACACCACCCCGAATGAATGTGTGATGATCGTTTCAATCAGCTTAACTTCCAAGTAATATCCACTTCAGCAACGTTCCCACGTAGCCAGCACCTGGGAGCCCTAACCCTTGAAATACTTACTCCTGTGCTGAAAAAATTTGTTTTCCTGACTTCTTTCTGGGAAGGGGGGGATCTCTTTGAATTATCTTGATTAGGACATGACTATAATAATTCTCGGTTAACGGAACACATTCTTGGCCTAATTCGGAAGTCGGTACAGATTCTTGTCATTAGCTTTTGACAAGAATCTGTACCGTGAAAAAAGAAAAACCCGCAATTTATGCGGGTTCCATGCGGAACACATTCTTGTCATCCGACAAGTGACACAAAGTTGCCTACATAAAGGACACAAACTTACCTACATTGTTATTATCATTAAAGATCTTTGGCGAAAAGGATCAATTTCAACAATAAAACTGATCCTCACTCTAGATCGAACAGTCTTCAACTAAATGGTAAAAGCTCGCTTTACCGACTGGTACTAAGCAGTAGTTAATATGAAATCCACTCCATTCAATCGGAGCATACTAACTAAAGTGGAAACATATTTGTGGTTCAGATCAATATTGGAATCCCACTCGGATTCAATTTTAATCTCATCCATACTTCCTCCAACAACCTCTCACTTGTATCCACTGCTCATTTACTTGGCACCCTGTAGCCCCCCTATAAGCAACCTTTGTATAATTTAACCGAAACTCAGAATTAATCACACACTAGGCTCATGTGCATATAATTGAGAGTGAAATTACTTACATTAACGGAGGGCTACGCTCATGAATATGGTTTATCCCTATTGGATCAGATCACAATTCGTTCCCATTTGGGCAACTTCAACTCAAGACGCGCTTGAATTAATGAGGACTTCAGTCCAAGGGGAACGGAATGATGAACTTTTTTATGACCAACTCATTCATCTTACTCCTAGCCAGAAACAAGCTGAAGTTATTACCTCTATTCGGAATGATGAACGAGGGCATAATCAAATGTTCCGACAAATGTACAGAGAATTAACTGGACATGAAGTGACAGGAGTTAGTAACGAAGTTCCTGAACATGTTAATTCGTATATTGCCGGGTTGCAAAAAGCCTTCCAAGGTGAATTGTCAGCAGTTGAAAAGTATCGAAAGATATGGTTCGGCCTTCCTTATGGCGTTTATAAGGATACTTTGTATGGCATTATTCTCGATGAGCAAAAACATGCGGCAAAGTATAATAATTTATTGATACAGAACTTACCTGGAAATTAGTAGTAATTACTTGGACTGCCATCTGCCATTCATAAATACACACGAATCTAGTCCGAGCTTTTGCATGAGGCTTAGTACCTTCTTATAGTTCATCCAATTGCCGTCATTCTGCCACAAGAACAATTGAACTACCGGTGCCCGTACTTTCCTTCGTAACGTTTATAGTTCTTTACGAATTTGTTGTTTGGCTTTGGCGTCACGCCGTTTCCCCTCCCCTTTCGCTTCAGATAGGCGTAGTAACCGCTTCTGGACATGTTAAAGGCAATGTTCCTATGTAGTCAGCATGACCCATTTTTGGACCCTATAGTTCCAAGGTTGTTTTAAGTGTTTCATTATTAACTTCTCTCCGCTCTACAATTGAGCAAAAAAAGAGACTCCTACCAGGGAAATGTAACCTCTCTGGTAGGAGTCATCAGCCTTTCGGCAGTTAAAGCGAACTTTATCGATTTAATATATTGGTAAATTATTCCTTGAATGTAGGGATTAACTCCAAAAATCAGACTGAATAATCAGCTTTACTAAATATAGTACTCAATGAACTCCTCGCTGTACTTATGCCATGATTTCTTCTGGAAAAGCGCTATAAATAGTGCAGCAGCGCTTAATAATCCAATAAGCACAAAAGAAATTCTATACGCCGTAATATTGGATGGTTTGCTTGTAGCTGGTAGTAACCTAAGCGACATTTGGTATAACATCCCACTTAGTGTAACACCCATCCCCAT
>NZ_LN831198.1:2562511-2568980 GCF_001368795.1 Paenibacillus ihuae | reverse complement strand
CACGCTTAATGGCCCAATAAAAAACAGCTACGGATGCTGTCCCCATAATGATGATAAACATCTCAGGCTTCTCATGCTCCTTACATACACCACAATAAGTTTCACCACTGATCAAATGAACATTTACAGGTATCCGGTTTAGAATTGCTTGATGGATAAGTTTCTTTCTGAGCAAATATTTCTCGTCTCCTCAAAAGATGATCTTTTTAGAATTATAAACAAACCAGGAAGGGGATGAATCAAATGAGGTATTAAATAAGGCAAGCTAGAATCATAAATAACAAAAGAGCCGTTCACAGAGTGAAGGGCTCCTTGTTTCCGTATCTCCATTAAGATTTTTAATCCCGCAAAATGCTCTTCATCCGGTAATATTCTTCTTCCGTGATTTCACCTCTTGCAAAGCGTTCATCCAAGATTCTCTCTGGAGTATTGTCAATAAATCGTGAATTCCCATCTCCCCTAACCCATTTTATCACCAAATAGATTACACCTACGATCAGTAAAAAATTGATGACTAATCCAAATATTCCAAATCCAGAGCCATAACCCATCATCATTTTCTCTCATCCTTTCATCGAATTAATGGAAGACGAACAAGAACGGTAGTTCCTTTCTCTATCTCACTTTCAACATGAATAGATCCGGCATGAGCATCCACTATGACTTTAACAACCGCAAGTCCTATTCCGGCTCCGCCAGTTTTCCGGTTCCTTGATTTCTCTCCGCGGTAAAAACGTTCAAAGATATAGGGGAGTTCATCTTTAGATATTCCCATTCCGGTATCGGAAACGATAACGACGCCTTCTGCTTTCTCTTTTAACACTTCAATATGAACACTTCCAGAACTCGTGTATTTGAAAGCATTGCTTATCAGATTTACAAAAACCTGAAGGAGCCGCGAACGGTCCCCTGTGATCCAAACGTCACTTTTACTTATCAGGTCAGCTGAAAGTCTTTCCTGCCCAAACTGGCTGGATACCATATTTAAAGACTCACCAACGATTTCGTTAAGTGAGACGATCTCCGTCATAAGCTGAACCATTGGATTCTCTACAGCAGCCAGATTTTCCAAATCACTGAAGAGCCTGACAAGTCGCAGGACTTGATCATGGCACACTTGTAGTTTATCCGGCGTCGGTTCCCAAATGCCATCCTGAAAGGCTTCCAAATGGCTTTGAATTGTTGTTAAGGGTGTTCGCAACTCATGTGCCACATCAGTGGTCAGTGATTTCCTTAATTGATCTTGCTTCTCCAATCCATCAGCCAAATGATTGAGTGTACGCCCCACGTCATCAATTTCTGTATTCTGATTTAACATTTCAACCCGGGAGCTGAGATCCCCCTCCCTCATTTTCGAAGCGATATCTTTAATCTCTAGGAGAGGTTGGCTAATGCTTTTGGCCATGTACCGGCTGAACAGATACGTCCCGACAATTACGAGTATCATTGCGGCCCATAATAAGGTATTAAACATTCTCAGAAATTTCTGATTCAGACTTTGCGTCGTTTCTTTCACTGGTAGAAATTCCAATGTTCCTACCTGCTGATTTCCTTTTACGATTGTTTTTTTAATGGTGTCTTGCGCAGACTGGGAATTCACTTGTATCTGCCTGCCCATTTGACTAGTATCCCAAATCAAGCGACGGTCTTGATCATAAACACGAACCATATAATCACTAATCATCGCTTGGTGCGAAATGGTCATCCAAACGTTTGTATTCCAGTGGCCGGTAGACACATTATAAGCGTCTTCTAAATCGTCCAGTAAACTTTGTATTTCTGTCTGCTGCTGGTTCTTCTGATATTGGTTAAACGAGATGTTCATTACCAAGTTCACAAGCAAGACAATAGATAGAAGCGCAGCAAGGGCCACACCGACATGGGAAATAAGAAGCTTTCTGCTCAATCCGCCTCTAATAGACATCATGACTCACCAAGAATTTATACCCCACTCCAAATACAGTGCCAATAAAAACAGGGTGTTTAGGATCATCGCCAATTTTTTGTCTAATATTCTTAATATGAACATCGATGGTCCGCTCGAATCCTTCATAGGTATCACCCTGAGTAAGGTTAACAAGTTCAAGTCGTGAGAACACTCTCTTCGGATGCTTCGCTAAAATTTCAAGTAGCTTGAACTCCATAAGGGTAAAAGATACTGGCTCCTCGTGAATTCTTACCTCATAACGTTCCAAATCCATAGTTAAATCGCCTTGGGCATAAGACAGCAGTGACATATTCCCCAATTGCGGCTGAATGGTTCTTCTTAATAGGCTAATCACCCGAGCGAGCAGCTCTCTTGGGCTGAATGGTTTAGTAATATAATCATCGGCTCCAATCATGAGCCCATTCACCATATCGTCTTCACTGCTTTTTGCAGTCAGCATGAGGATCGGAACGTTCGATGATTTGCGTACCATTCTGCATACTTCCTCTCCAGTCATGTCTGGAAGCATCAAATCCAGCACGATCAGATCGGGCTTTAAGGTTTCAAAAAGATGAATCGCGCCTCGTCCTGTATCGGCTTCGTACACAATATATTTATTCTTTTCCAAATAAGCCTTAATAACCTGCAAGATATTTTCTTCATCATCCACCACTAAAATTTTCACGAACTTCATCACCTACTTTGTTGTTAAAATGAGACAGACCTCATATCAATGAGGTCCTATCTTATCATGATCGGATTAGAAGTTCATCATACCCCTGCTATATTGAGAATTTTGCATCATTCCTGACATTCCCTTACCGTTTGAAGTGTTGCAATTGTCATACATTTGCTTGATTTGTTCCTCTGACAGGTTGGGGTGTATTTGTTTGGCAAAGGGTAGCATTTTTTCGAAAAAACTGCTGCCATTATTATCATTGTTAGCTGTCGTAGCGTAAGCCCCAGAGGTGCCAATCCCCATAACCAGTACCAATGCCGATAATCCAATCCAAAGTTTCTTCATTTGTATCTCCTCCTTATAGTTACACTATATAAGAGAGTTATGAAGAACCAATTTGCAGCTTGTGAAGAAGTTATGAAGATAGCAAAAGGATATGAACACGAGAAAGAAGCCTTTCACTCAACTTTGTCCGGTGAAAGGCTCATTTAAGTAAGATGAGACTAATGTTGGCACATTGCGTACATGTTTGACAATTTGGTTTCTTCAAATAAGTTGCTCTATTCGATAATTGTGAATCGGCAATAGTACCATGTTCTTGTCCATATTCGGCAATAGATACATGTTCTTGTCCTTTGCTTGGGACAAGAACATGTATCCTTAAATCAAAAAAACCGCGACCAGCGCGGGGTTCAATGAATATATGTTCTTGTCCTCTTACAGTCGTTTAGTGTCATACATTATATAGCTCTATTTTCACTTTGTTTTTTTATAAGTTCCTATATCCCACTAACCTTAACTTGATGCGGTTAGCTGACAAAGGCAGCTGATCATTTTCTGTGACCAGCTGCCTGTCTTCTTACAATTATTTTTTTGATGTCCCGACGGACTTAGGGGCTTGGATGTGATCACTCGCTTCTCAGTGTGACCCGGAGCGTCAATTTGATGTTAGCCGAAGGAAGTTCTGGAAGCAGCCATTGCATTTAAGGCGTTCTCAAAATAACAATACACTTCATCTGCAATTCCCAGAAACTCTTCAACAAGTACATTACTATCCAAGTAACAAGCATACAGATAATCAACTAAAGTGGAGTCAATCTCACAATAATTTAATATGGCATTCTTCATCATAATAATGTCATCTTGCCATACACCTGTATCTTCTAAAACCAAAGAGTATAATGCACGAATTAATCTCTTAGAGTAACCTTTAATATATCTAGTTTTCAGTGTGCTATCACTAACATTAGAAAGTGAACTATGTACACGATCTACTTCCTTCTTGGTCTCTCTATTTAAGTCTATAATGAACTCTGGAGAAATCACTATCGGTGGTACTTTTTCACCAACGTCATCACCATATATGCAAACACATATTATTTTAATCCAAAAACCCCAATCATTTGGATTACTTAATACATCGTCCATCGAGCAAATTATCGTATCAATCTTAGTTACTAGTGGATATTCTTCCAACATCCTGTCTTTAATATTTGACAATCTTTCGTAATCAATATCTTGGGGATTTGCACATACAATTGTAAAGTCTGCATCTGACTTAAAAGGTTTAGCAGTTCCTTTTGGAATCGAGCCACACATATAGATGCTATGAATCTTACCTTTAAATTCGGTAAGTAAATTATCTGTATACTTATCAACAAGATCCTTATATTCTTTTTGTATTTCAATTCTAGTTATAACTTTTTCTAAAATCATATAGTCTCCTCCTAAATTAAGAACTTCATTCGGCTAACGTTCTGGTATTCACGAGACCGATAGATAGGCTATGTGACCGTAGGGAAAGGGTCGTCAGACTTCAAGAATCATTTTATTTGTTTAGTCATCACTACCGATGAATAGCGCACATTTGGTGGCTCAACAGTGCCGACAATCTCCCAACCTCTCTTTTCATATGCCCTATCGACGTCGCTACTAACTTAGCTTCTCGCATAAGTTGATCTCCTACCCCACACGCCCTCACAGAAATTCAATTTTCAAAAGAACTCCCCCATCAATTATTAATTATTCTGGAAAATTACAAATATTCATACGAAAAGAAATAAAACAAAAAAGCCCTAAGCTGACATATTTTCTTGTCAACTTAGGGCGAACTATTATGTCCGTGTTACCACCTAATTTCAGATTTCTCTGCACTCTATCAATACGGGATATCTCCGATATTGTTTCCTGAATAACGGTGGAACTCCGTTGAGGCCTACTAAGATTCCTCTGTTCGGTTCACAGCTCCGAGACTGCTTCAGTATTAGATCAATGAAGATTCGCACCAACCATCTTCTCGCTGTGAGATCCCTAATACCTACTATTTCTCATCATAGCCTTTTCGTTTTAAGTTAAACCTATGCTATCACACTCAACTTGCTCCGTCAATTAACATTTATGTTAAATTCTTAAAAGAAAAGAAGTATGCGGCTGTCACGGATACCCCTCACTTCAATTTTCCGCTGTGTGATCTTCCCCGCTTTGTCCGGTTAGATAATTTCAAAGGTTTGGCCGATGCGCATCCTCATATCTGATTGCCTCATAAAAATAAGAACATTAGTTTGTATTATGACCGCGTCAAAGATTTTTATGCAATGGAAAATCAGAACAGTTCGCCCAACACTTACCTGCAGAGCCTCATCTCCCTAGGGATTATAATGACAGAGAGGTGAAACTATGTTTATATCCCCAATGCTGCTGCAAACGGCCCCTGGGCCTTTCTCACACAGCGATTATATATTTGAACCCAAAGTATGACCTGCTCCCTTCAGCATCAGTACACGGTATTGATCAAGGTTCCTCTTCAACAGAACTACAGCGACTCCTTCAACACGAATAGAGGCTGCCTCTTTCACATGCTTTGCACCATTCACCTTCCTGTCCCCTTCTCTTCATAATCGAAGTCTTCCAAAACCTTAAACTTATCCCCGTGCACCTTCTCCAGATGATCCTCCCCCCAATAACACAAATGGTCCAGAGCAGGCTTGAGTCCCCAACCGTAGTCCGTTAACTCGTATTCCACTTTGGGAGGTACCTCCGAATATACCTTGCGCTGTACAATTTCGTCCTTTTCCAGACCTCTGAGCTGTGCAGTCAGCATCTTCTGCGTAATGTCCGGTATCAATCTTCGAAGCTCTGACGTGCGTTTCCGTCCGGTCATCAAGTGATAAATAATTAAAGGCTTCCATTTTCCGCCCATCACTTCCAAGGCAGCTTCCACGCCTACTTTATATTTCTTTGGAGCGATCGTTTTTCCATGTTCCATCATTTTTGAACCCCTCCATAATTATCAGGCTGTATCCAAGGTGAAAACATAATCTTCTTGCTGCTCAATTTCCATTATTTAAGCCCATTTAAAGGCATCTATTTAGGGTACTTTAATGTTCCTATGGTACTTTATTCTTCCTATAGAACCTCAAAGTGCGTACTTCCAGATGTTTTGATACCTGTTTATAATAGCATCAGTCATTAATTTATGGCTACAAAACCGTTATCCAGAAAGGTAGTGAAAGATAAGATGAATGTACTTGTTGTAGTGTCCCACCCTAGAAAAAAATCCCTGACCTTCCAGGCAGTTGATCGTTTTGTACAAGGTCTTGCCAAGGCAGGTCACAGTTATGAAATATTGGATTTGTATGGGATTGGGTTCGACCCGGTTCTTCGTGAAATGGATGAACCGGACTTTACCCAAGAGAAACAGGTGTTCTCCCCTGAGATTGAAACGGAGATGGAGCGATTGAAGAAGCACGATGCTATAGCTTTTGTGTTTCCTCTCTGGTGGTGGCATATGCCAGCCATGTTGAAAGGGTATGTAGATCGTGTCATGAACAACGAGATTGCCTACGGTGCGAACAAACTTCCTC
>NZ_LN831198.1:2539615-2562485 GCF_001368795.1 Paenibacillus ihuae | reverse complement strand
CAAACTTCCTCATCAGCAGATATTGTGGATCGCTCTTGCTGGTGTGACAGAAGGGCAGATGCATAAGCGTAACTATGGGCAATCGATCACCAATCTGCTCAATGTGGGTATTGCCGGTTACTGCGGCGTGTCCCAATCACGGGTTGAGTTTTTATACGAAACGTTGGAGGCCAAGCCTGAGCATTACGAGGCCCTGCTGAACCAGGCGCATTACTTGGGAGTGAATTATGCCAACGATCCTTCTACGCTATGATACTTGATTTTGAAAAGAGTGAGAAATAAAATAACGTCTCGCATTTTGTTTTGTCGCTAAAAAATTTGGTGTCAAAAATTTCAGTGTTCATCTCGTATCCCGTAAACAAGATGGTCTGGACCAATATGTGAAGGAGTTGAGTTCGGAAACCCTCTAGATTAGTAGCAATTCTTGATTTCTTAATGCTTAGTCGACTGTGTCTAACCCCGACAAAGAACCGGAAACTTAATATACTTATGCAAATATTTACTTCTAATATGAAACGGCATATGCTGCTCGACACGAAGGAGAATGCACATGAAGGTCCGTATTACCCTGCCCGCCGGCGAAGCGACCGGCGAGATCGAGGACACCGCCCCTGGCCGTGACCTCATCAGTCTGTTACCGCTCACCCTCGACATGTACGACCTCTTCGCACGGGAAAAGCCAGGCCTATTACCGCGCGAACTCGACGGCGTCACAGAAACCATGCTGACCTATACGGTCGGTCAGATCCCCTACTGGCAACCCAGCCACGACATCGTCTTCTGCTTCGCTGATGACGAGAACAACAACGAGATCCCAGAGCCCGGAATCGTCCACCTCGGCACTATCACCAGCGGACTGGAACACATCGCCTCAGCAGGCGACTCGTTCAAACTGACCATCGAGAGAGCCTGAGCGGCAGTAACCTACCGCAAAGACGTAGGGCCGCCTGGATAGGACAGCCTTCCAGCTCTGGGACCCTACTCTGGCGGTCACCCCAGGCCTTCTAGTCTAATCGGGTGAGCCCTTCTGAGGGGGGCGCGATCGCGCGCCGAATCGCTCTTCCTCCTCGATCTAGCAACTCTGACATCAGGTGTGCAACAATCTGCTTATGGATGCAGATAAGAAGGAGAGCGGGCGGGAGCCCGTCAGCCAGTACGTGGAACTCGCGGTCGAGGTGTTCTCGATGCTCGCCGACGCGACCCGCGTGCGCCTGATCCTCGCGCTGCGGAACGGCGAGCGGTCCGTGAGCCCAAAATGTTACTGCTTGATTTCAGTATCTTCCGAGAACAGGCTTTTCAAATAGCGGCGGACGAGGCTGTACATATGATAATAAATAAGTATGCTCGCTAAAACAGACGAATACGAGTGATCTCCTATAATGAGAGTCCCTCGTATTCGTCTGTTTTACGTTCTAGTCTTAAACGCACTTTGTTTAAAAGAAATGAAACTGATTATTGATTTAAAGCTTCTAATGTATCATTGAAAATCCGTCATATGATGCCCAAATTATTCTAAATTGCTAAGTTTAATATAAGTTTTTTGAGATTTTTTGCGCCATATACTCAATTCTAGGAATCATCAAGTTATCATCTATCATTATAATTTTATCAGGTTTAAACAACTGGAATTTCTTTAGATTGTAATAGTCGAATAGCACTTGATACACGGTCAAATGGTTCTCCATCAAGTACTTTACATCTAAAACATTACTTAGAATCTCATCTTGCATAACGATAAGCCTGCCATCAATCTTATTGAAAAAACCCTCTTTTATTCCTTCATCATAAAAAGCCAATTCCTGATATTCTCGTTGCTTCATAGCTACTTCTAGTCGCTCATAATTCTCAGGATAACTACTTTCAAGATCCCTTAGGAAAATGTCTGTGAAGAACTCTTTTAATAAGATTGTTTGTTCAAATGTTTGCTGAAATCGCTGAACAATTACTTGGTCAGAGTCAGAATCTTCAATAATTTCGTGGATATATTCTACAGAAAGACTCACAATAAAGGTTATGATATCTTCTTTGGTAGAGAAATATTTATATAAAGTGGCCCTACTTATATCCATGATTTTTGCGATTTCATCCATTTTTAGACTTTGAAATCCATTTTTTTAACGTATGTTAACAATTTGCTAGTAAGAGTTATCCTCATATTATGTTGTTTTTCATTCTGCCTTTCCATTTAAGCGCCCCCTATTACCTTATATTATATCTCATAATCATCATTTTAAACAAACTGTACTAAATAGACACTTTATATTCTTTTTGTTTACATTATCCACCTCTCGTGATAATATGTTTTTGTTCCTATGAATAACAAAGATGAAAATTCATATTGAACGAACTAAGATTGGATACCTTTTTAACTAGGCTTTAAACACTTAGGTGATAACAATCTAATATCACTATTTAAGGAGGAGCAAAATGCAAACTCGAAGTCTTGGTCAACAAGGTTTAAAAGTCTCTTCTATTGGTTTGGGTACTATGGGGATGTCAATGGCATACGGTCCTTCAAATGAAGATGAAGCAATAGCAACTATTCGTCGAGCTTATGAGCTTGGAGTTAATTTCTTTGATACAGCAGAATTATACGGATATGGAACTGGTCACAATGAACAGTTGCTGGGTAAAGCTGTAAAGGATTTTCGAGACAAGGTAGTACTAGCTACCAAATTTGGATTTGACATGACAGCCGAACCACTCGGATCACGTTTTAATAGCCGTCCAGAAAATATTCGTAAGGTAGCAGAAAACAGCCTTCGATATCTGCAAACGGATTACATTGATGTTTTCTATCAGCATATTCCAGATCCCGATGTTCCTATCGAGGAAGTAGCTGGAGTCGTTGGAGAGCTTATTCAAGAAGGCAAAGTTAAATATTTCGGTTTGAGTAACACGGGTTCAAAAACTATTCGTAAAGCTCATGCGGTTACCCCGGTTTCTATGCTTCAGACTGAATACTCCATATTTGAGCGTGAGATTGAGGACAACGATATACGCACGACTTTGAATGAACTGGGTATAGGTTTAGTGCCTTACTCTCCTTTAGGCAGAGGGTTCCTAACAGGTGCTGTTAAACCATCTCACGAGTACGCCGAAGACGATATGCGTCGATTCGATGAGCGTTGGCAAGGGGAAAACTATATCTACAACCTACAAGCAACTGAACACCTTAAAGAACTTGCTTCTAACAAAGGTATTTCTGTAGCCGAATTGGCACTAGCTTGGCTTCTCGCCCAGGGAGAGGATATCGTCCCGATTCCAGGTACACGAAGTGCTAAGCGGGTTGAGCAAAACGTTGCTGCTGCTAACGTTAATCTTACAGAGGCTGATCTTCAACGAATTAAAGAAATCCTCCCACACGGATCAGCCGGTAGTCGGTATCCTGCCGCAATGATGGAGAGTTTCACAAGAGATTGATAATTTTGTTTATAGAATACTAAATATAAAATATAAAAACAGTTGACTAGAATTTATTCATAGTCAACTGCTTTTTTATTAAACCACTTAAAACTCTATATAGATCTGTTGAATAAATCTATAATCTCTAGTGTATGTCTTCGATGCTTTTCAGTAATCTACGCGGGAAAGCACTGCTGCTAAGATCACGCTTAAAGGACAAAAAGTTTCTATGCGGGAATCCCCTTGGAATGTATCTGCAATCATTCACTTTATGGGCTTCTTCGTTTTTGATTAACCAGTTATCATCTTCCACCCCAGAAGGGTTCATACATCCGTTACAATCCCGGCAATCTTGTGTCCAGGAACGAATGGATAATTCAACCTAAACCCTCTAGTTAACTCCAGGTCAAGTGTTTATCTTTTTTTTATCTTCGATGCACTTTGACATGCATTTATGGCATGGTAGAATTCACTCGTATCAACCCAAGAGTTAACCTGAAGTAAACTCCTAGTAGAAAGGAATTCATTGTACATGACCTATTCAATCAGTGAAGTTGCTAGTTGGGGGATGATAATTAGGTCAGAACATGATTAAGTATTTTGATGGTTATCAAATCAGCAATAGTACCAAGATCTTATCCATTTTCGGCAATCGGACTATGTTCATGTCCACCGACAATCTTGGCCTTTACTGTCGATCCACATTAATAAAAAAATAGAAATGAGTGTTTTCTTTTTCATAAAAGCTCCGTTCGCCGATGGACAACTACAGGCAACAGCCTTAATGGAACAGAATAATCTCCTGTTCCATTAAGGCTTACAAGACATGTTAATAAAAAGTCTCTTAGTCCAAGCAACACCGACTATGGAAAACTACATGAGCAGATTATTGATATGAGAAGTATCTCAGATGAATCCTACGTTGTCGTATATCATTATTCATTGCAAAATCACTTGATGTTGTAGCCGCCAATTATCATGTGTTGAATCCCGAGAGAAGCTAATTTTCTTAAGCGGGTACTCAGATAACCGTCATTGACGCCCACACCGTCCAAAGCTTTTATTATGCTTCCTCCAGCTGCTTTCCATAGAATCTTTCCTTTGCCCCAAGGACTCATCCTTTATAATGGGATGCTGATTTCTCATTTAAGCGCCACCTTTCGCTAACATAATGGACAGTCTAATCTCTTGCCGGTTCCCCGCCGCAGCTTCTACCCATTTATCCGCCCCATCTCCCTTTTCCAATTTCTTCTACGCCATACGGACCTAGATGTGTACCCAGAAACTATGATCAGCTCAGCTCCTGTATCTGGATCTATCCATTGGCTTAGTACGGATTTAGTCAGAAAATACAATACTGCAACTAAATACGGACCAGTTTCGATTCTATTCGTTGCGGGCCTGACAATAGGGTCAGTCCGACCATAGTCCAACGTCTTCCTGCTTTCCCTATTATAGACAATATCTCTTCCTTCACGACTATTCGGGATAAACAGAGCTACCAAGCCCCGCGTATCGGCAAAGACAATATCAATAAGCCGAATTTAAATACACGAATGGCTTAGCTGCCAGTTATCCTCCACTATCACTTAAATCCGCAGCTCTCTCTTCCCCCGTTGAAACTGGACTTATTTGATATGGGTCATTTAGTTCTTCATTTAATAGTTTTTTATCAGTCTATAGTTTAGTTAACTCTTTAAAACCATTTCATCATTATTTCAATTGAAATAAAGTCGAGGCGTCGCTACATTGTTAGTTAGACAAGGAAGCCTTAACCTTGTGGCTACTCGTCCGGTTGAACCTGGATTGAAAGGGAAGGATCGAGCTCACCAGTAACTTAACATATTCGCTTTGCGCACACATGAAATGGTTGCAATCAAGTTCCTCAATAATGATCCCGTCTTTCAGAAAGGCTAGGCGATTACATAAATAGGCTACGGCTTGCAGATCGTGTGCTATAAATAAGTATGTTAATTGAAACTCCCTCTGAAGTTCCTTTAAAAGGGATAAGATTTGAAACTGCACAGAGACGTCAAGTGAGCTAATTGCTTCATCGAATACAAGATAGCGTGGTCGCGTAGTCAAGGCACGCGCAATGCATACGCGTTGTAACTGTCCACCGCTTAACTCATGCGGATACTTATTCAGATAGTCAAGGGTCAGTTCCACCCGTTCCATCAGCTCTGCAATGATCACTTCATGGACGGCATGATTTTTTTTTCGCTTCGTAGGATATTGAGCGGTTCCTCGATAATTTGTTGCACGGTCCACTTCGGGTTGACAGAGGTGCGATAATCCTGGAACACGACACTGAACTTTCCTTTGTTTTGCTTAATCCATTTTTTATGAGGCATACCATCTATCCAAATGTTACCGCCGTCAAATGTTTCTAAACCAAGCAGGATCCTCGATAACGTGCTTTTACCGCTCCCGCTCTCGCCTATAATACCGAGACACTCTCCATCATTCAGATGGAAGCTGACATCTGTCAGTACATGCTTTTGTGTGTGATCCCGCAGCCCACTACCAGCCCTATAGCTTTTCTGGAGATTGTCTACCGTAATCATTCTCTTCGTTCCTTCCGCTATGCAGTGTGTTCGTAAAGCTATCTGAAAGCTGCAGACGTGTCCCTACCAAGTATTGGGTGTAGGAATGTTTAGGCTCATTAAAAACATCAGTGACCGTTCCTTGTTCCACTATCTCTCCATCCTTCATGACGATAACACTGTCGGCCAACCGCTGCACAACACCCAGGTCGTGAGAAATAAGGATCAGTGTGGTACCCTTCATTTCCTTTAAGGCCTGAAATTGATAGACGACTTCCAATTGATTAATGGAGTCTAAGGCTGTTGTAGGCTCATCCGCAATAATAATGTCCGGCTTCAGTACAAGAGCAATTGCAATCATACAGCGCTGAAGCATCCCCCCGGATAGCTCATGAGGATAACTTTTATAGACGGCAAGCGAATCCGTAAAATTCATTTTATTCAGACTATCCAGGCTCAAGCGTTCAGCTTCTCTTTTGGACACCCCCATAACTTGCATAAAAGTTTGTTTCATCTGGGAACCCATTTGTTCAATAGGATTAAAGGCCGTCATTGCATCCTGAAGAATCATGCTGATTTTTTGACCTCGAATGGATCTGCGCTGTTTCTCGGTGTCGTTCAGAATATTGCGGCCCTCAAAAATAATCTCTCCTTAAGATTGAATCCAGCGTGGGTTCACACCTAAAATTTCACGGACGGTCATTGTCTTCCCGCTGCCGCTCTCCCCTACAATACCAAGGCAAGTGTTTTTTTGTACCGTGAAAGAAGCATCTTTTACAATATGTCTTTGGGTCTTTAAATCAACAATATTAAGATGATTTACGGTTAGTATGGTCACTCACCATCTTCCTTCCAAGCGGAGTAGCCTACGCTGCTGTCTGGGGTTTAACATGTAGGATTGCGTGTTCATAGCCTGCTGCAGACTGTCACCGAGAAAATTAAGCGCAACGACGACAAGTAGAATCGTAATACCGGCAGGGATCATCTGCCAGGGATGGGTGAACAACACATTCTTCGCTTCATTCAGCATCATTCCCCATTCAGGAGCAGGAGGTTGTACACCCAATCCAAGGAAGGAAAGGGACGAAATGCTTAAAATCACCCAGCCCATCTCCAGGGTGGAATGGGTGGTTACTTCACCTGCGATCCCGGGAACAATATGCTTTCTCATAATATAAATAGGAGAAGCCTGATGGACTTGAGTAAACTTCACATAGTTTTTTGATCGATATTGCTGAACGCTGCTATATATCATCCGTGTATACCACGCCCACTTGGACAAAATATTCGCAATCACAATATTCATAATCCCTGGTCCCAATATGCCTATAATAGCCAGAATCATCACCTCTGACGGGAAAGATAGCATAGCGTCGCAGAAACGTAAAATGACTTCCCGGACTCTTCCGTTCGAATACCCGGCCAGAATTCCAAATACGACCCCGCAAAGGATCGTCACTCCCATAGCGAGTAGGGCGTAGAAGAATGTGGTGCGGATGCCGAATAAAACCCTCGAAAGTAAGCATCTTCCCAGATGATCCGTTCCGAGCGGGTATTCTGCACTAGGCATGGCTAGTTTCATATCCACTTGAATTAAAGTCGGATCATGCGGAGCAATTAGAGGTGCAAAGATCCCTGCAAGAGAGACCACGACCAAAAATAACAGGCAAATAATACCCATTTTATCCTGTTGTAGACGTTTGAAAAAACTCATTTCGTTACCCTCCGCAAACGTGGATCTATCATCACGACCACAATATCTACCACTAAATTGCAAACGATAAATAAAACGGCCATCATCAGAATATAAGCCTGGATAACGGGATAATCCGAGTTAAAAATAGCCTTTACGCATAAACGCCCAATGCCTGGCCAAGCAAATATATTCTCAACAACAACAGTACCAGCAATCAGACGGGGAATAGACATACCGAACGCAGTAAGGGCAGATTGGATCGAATTAGTAAATATTTTCCATATCACAGTACTTTGTTTAAGCCCACGCAGCTTGGCATAAAGTATGAAATTTTCTTGGGAATTTTGGATCATATTATTGCGTATCAGTCTGACATAAGTGGATAAAAAGCTTAGTGACAAAGTCATGGCGGGTAAGATAATGGATGAAGGCCCATTCTTCCCGCTCGTCGGAAGCCATCCCAGATAAACTGAAAAATACCACATGAGCAGTAAGCCGATCCAGAAGCTAGGCATCGCTGCCAGCAAAAAAATGAAGCCTCGCAAAGAACGATCCTGCCATCTATTCTCAAAGATACTGCAGACTATCCCGACGGAAACGCTGAAAAAGACAATAATTATGAGTGTAGCACCCGCTAATTCAAGTGTTGGAGGAATTGCTTGACGCAATTCTTCCAACACAGGTTTTTTATTGACATAGCTTGTACCCAAATTCCCTTGAAAGCTATCCATAATCCAGTTTTTATATCGGATAAGAAAAGGATCGTCAAGTCCGAGTTCTTCGCGCATGCTCTGGACCACTTCTTCGGTAGGGGTGATCTGATTTACGCGCAGTGCTACCTCTGCCGGATCACTGGTTCTTAAATTTATTAGAATGAACGCCAGGAAGGTAACCAGCAGCAGGAGTGGAACGGTACCTACTATGCGTTTTATTACATATTGTTTCATAAAGGACTCACTCTCTGCTTACTCAAAATACATGAGCTCAAACGGGATCTCATATTGCGATACATTGAAGGTAACACCCATAAGGTGTTCGGAATGAATCGCTTTTACAACTGAATAAGTCAACGGAAGATACACAGCTTCTTCATTCACATAGTTGAATATTTCCTTGTATTTCTCCGCTCTCGCCGTTTCGTCCTGTTCGACTAGAACATCTCTGATCTCCTGGTCCAACCATTTTTTCTTTTCCAGACCGGCCTGAGCTTGATAATCGCCATGCGATGGCACACGCCAGGTTGACACGTAGGTTTGTGGATCATAAGGCAAGCCCCAGGATAAAGAATACTGCAAATCGAATTCTCCGGATTTTTGACGGTCATAATAGGCTTGCTTTTCTTCACCTAGCAGTTCAAGATCGGCGCCGATTGCTTTGAGATCATTTTGCATGGATTCCCCAATCGATTTCTCCTGCGCATTATCAGAATTGTAGGAGAGCATCAGGCTTAGTTTGTTTCCATCCTTATAACGGTAGCCGTCGCCCGATTTTGCCCACCCTGCTTGATCTAGCAGAACATCGGCTTTTTGGGTGTCATAAGAACGAGTCTTAAGCTCTATATTGGCGTACGGTGTGGACTTAGACATCAGGGTATCCGCAATTTGCTCCGTGTCGTTGAGAATACCTGACGAAATCGTCTGTTTGTTAACGGCATACTGCAATGCCTCACGAACTAATTTGTCGGAAGTCGCCTCTCGCTTGCTGTTCAACAATATCGAGCGTGAGCCGGATGGCGGACTGATTTTCGTTACATACTTGCCCTCCTTCTGTAGTGAGGTGAAGGCATTGGCATCTAGCATGTCGCCGTCCGCACCGAATATGAGATCAATCTCGCCTTTCTGCAGAGCAAGTAGAATGGTCTGGTGATCCGGCATTACCTTCCAACGAACTTGCTGAATTTTCGGTTTATCCCCCCAATAGTTCTCATTGACACTAAACAACGCAAATTGATTGTCTTTATGCTCGGTCAACATATAAGGTCCCGTTCCTGCATAATCACTGACGCCATGCGCTGTTGTTCCATCAATGAAACATTTGGGGGAAATCATTCGGAAAGGACGCGTAAGCCCTAGCTCCTCCAGCGTTGGATAATATGGTGTTTTTAGCGTTAAAGAAAACGTATATTCATCGACAACGTTAGTTGAATCAATAACCTGCACCAGATTGAGCCAGGCATTCTTCTCATAGTTGGCTACGACGACATCGATATTTTTTTTGACGGCCTCCGCATTGAACGGTTCGCCATCGCTGAATGCGACGTCTTTTCTCAAATGAAACGTATAGGTCAAACCATCCTCCGAAATCTCCCATTTCTCTGCAAGCTTGGGCTTAACACCCTCCGTTGTATTTATTACCAGTGATTCAAACACCATATTTTGCGCAGCTAGTTCTCCTCCAGTCAGGTGTGGATTAATATCCCGAATATCTTTGGTACTAGCAAAAACCAACTCGTTCTTTTTGTCCACTACTGACGGGTTACTCTTGTTAGCCTGATTGCAGCCTGTTAATACAAGTAGTAATGTAAACATGGCAAGTAAAAGTTTCTTTTTCATAAACCCTCCTGAATAAATTGTAGTAAATGTACAAGTGTGTCGTTTTATCTTCTTTATATGTAAGTATTACGAATTAAGCATTAAAAATATTTATAGGGTTTGCGCAAACCGTACAACTATGAACACATAACGCTTTTTCGTAATTGTTACGAACTAGATTATAGTTTAGCGTTCTTTGCAATGTCAATGGAATAAAATTACTAAGACGACTACCCTAGTGCTAATGCTCTATTCCTTATCTTTTGATCCAATACGGCTACGATTCGTAATGTAAGCCACTGCCAGTTCGGGATGTTTAAGTGCATATACACTGTTAGTAGCTGCATCTTCCATGCTGATCCATGCGATTGGAGAATCAGCTGGTATGGGATAAGCCAGTATTTGGTTGTCTACCACGCCGGCGATAAGGAAAATTCATCCATACATCGCAAATAAGAGCAGCCGGAGGTCCGGTTGCTCTTACTCATTGCGGGTTTGACAATACGGCCAATTCGACCAGCTTCCTACCCTACACTATCCCCTGTAGATACCGAAATCTCCTCGCCTATGATCTATGAACGATCCTGTCCGCTTTTTCGGAAGTTCACTCACTGATTCTGAATTTATCACTTTGCTGTCCATAGACAAAGAGAAACAAGCTTCCTCCCAAGAATGCACAAATAAAGTACACCCAAGCATAAGATAACAAATCTGCAACCGGCCCCATAATCACTCCGCCCAGCGATATGCCGAGATCAGCCATAGCAATAAACAACCCGATCAACACATTTCGCTTATTCTCCGGAAGCACGAAAGACAAGTATGTAGTTAAAGTCGGATAGAGCATGGCCTGGGCTAACCCCATTAATAAGGCGCCGCAATAGAATACTGTAAATCCGCCGATAATAGAAAACCCCGTGCATAAGGATGCAGCCATGAGTGCGAGAATAATCCAACTTACGAACATAGGATGCCATCGTCCGTCCGAAGGAATCTTTTTACGCAAAAAAAACCGTGCAGCGACAATCATTGCCGCCTGCAGCATTAAATATACGGCAGCATTGCCATGATCAATCTGAGTTGCGTACAAAGGTATAAAGGTTGTGACTGCGCCAAAAACAATAGATGCTACCAGCATTAGTATACTGCAGCGGAATAAATGTGGATTCGTGAACAGTTGGCCAAACGAACCCCGCATGCCGGTTCTCTGAACAGCCGGCCGGTTATCCGCCTCTGTCTTCATCGTGGCAAAGAAGCCTACAGCTCCTGTAAGGACAGCCATTCCGACAAGTGTTATTGCAAAAACACTCATTTTTCCGGTTTCCCAGATATTAATCGCCATTAAAGGACCTATTACGCCGGGCATTGATGCACAAAGCGAATACATGGAAATGCCTTGCGAGCGGTCTTTCTCCGGTAAGGCATCGATTATGCCCAGCTGCAGCGACATGGAGAAGAACGCGGTACATGCGCCTTGCAGCATCCGGGCGAGAAAATATCCGCCTAATCCGGTAAATGTATAAAGAGACAGGGCTATTGCGTTTATCACTAAAATTACACGCAGTACTTTAACCGGGCCCAGCTGATAAATCACCTGGCCGGCCCAAGGCCGCAGAAACATTGTCGTAAACAAATAGGCCCCCATAACTATGCCAATGGTTGAGTTACTGGCGCCTAGGGACTCTCCCTTTAAAGGAATGATTACATTAAGAATAGAGTTTGCACTGAAATATAAGAGTGTCAATACATACAAGCGCAGAAAGGGCCAAGCCAGGGCTCCCTTCACAGTATTCTCTCCTTCCAGTTCTCGTTGTCAACGATGAGGTCTTCACCGGGACCGGCTAAGCGTAAAGCCATCCGAAGCATGTCTTTAGAGTATTCAGACCGGACATCGTTTAATTGATGGGCAGACACGATCTCTTCGATTTGTCCGTAACGCACAAACATCAGGCGGTCACACAGATAGACTGCTGCCTGAATATCGTGTGTGATGAAGATATAGCTCATACCGTACGATTCCTTCAGCTTTTTTAACAGCTCCAGCACTTGAAATTGAACGGAAGCATCAAGTGAACTGACTGCTTCATCCAGCAGAATACATTTTGGCTCTGTCGAAACGGCTCTGGCAATACACACCCGCTGTGCTTCACCTCCAGACAGTTCATGAGGATATTTCTTGCGGTAAGAAGAGTCCAGTCCGACCTGGCGCAGCAGGAAGTCAATTCGCTCTCCGACTTCCCTGTCCTTCCGCCCCAACAGTTTAAGTGGTTCAGCCAAGGCTTTCTCTACAGTATAAAAGGGATGAATCGAAGAAGTATAATCCTGGAATACCGCGCTGATCATTCCCCTTCTGCCTGCCCGCTCACCTATGCTTATTCCTTCGAATTGAATGGTCCCGCGGTCAGCCTTCTCGATTCCAAGTAGCAAACGCCCCAAGGTAGACTTACCACTTCCGCTTTCGCCAATAATCCCTAATACCTCGCCTGCTTCTAATGCAAAGCTGATATTTTGTAATATCTTCTTACTTTTGCGCGAGAATAAACCCCCGCCTGCATAGGATTTCTCCACCTGATCAACGGTCAACAAGGTTAAAGCCCCCCATCCTGCTGCTAAAATGCCGGTTTAGCACCTGCTTCGCTTCTATGAGATGTCTGGTGTATTCATGACTGGTATTCGAAAATATATCAGCGGTAGTTCCGCTCTCTAGCACTTCGCCGTCTTTCATTACCACAATTTTGTCAGCGATCCGTTTCACTAGGCCTAAGTCATGTGAAACAAAGATCATAGAGCAGCCTGTGTCTTCCCGCAAAGAAATCAGTTGTTCCATCACTTCAAATTGTGAAAGGGTGTCCAGTGCGGACGTAGGCTCATCGGCGATAATCAACGTAGGCTCAAGAACAATAGCAAGCGCAATCATCATCCGTTGCAACATCCCTCCAGAAAGCTGATGCGGGTATTTATTCATAAGGGCAACCGGGTCTTTGAGCATGACGCTCTCCATTGCTCTGGCCATTCTGGACGTAATTTCACTCGCATTCCAGGCATAATGCTGTTGCAGCGTCGCTTTGAAATGGCTGCCGACTACGCTTGAAGGGTCGAAGGCTCGCATGCCGTTCTGCATAATCAGACACAGCTGCCTGCCTCTTTGCTTCCGCATTTCCGCTTCGGAAAGCTTTGCCAGATTAACCCCGTTCAGCTGTATGCTCCCCGTTTGTTTGATGTTGGATTTGTTCAACCTCATGATTGCCCGGCATGTTACAGACTTGCCGCTGCCGCTCTCCCCTACAATAGCCAGGCAGCTCTCTTGTTTAACCTGGAATGAGCTGTTCAAAACGATTACCTTGCCGGTCAAGTTGTCCCATATTCGTAAATTCGAAACATCCAGCGTGTTCAACGAATTTATGCCACCTCTTCTCCTTTTCTTTTGGCGGAGAATAGAACAGAACTCCGCGGCGACTTGCGGGTTTTCCTTTGTAATTTAGGATCCAATGCGGCTTGCAGCGCATCGGAGCAGAAATTAACCGCCGAAACTATGATAACGATAGCCAGTCCAGGGGCCAGCATAAGCTCCGGCCGGGAAAACATGACCCCTCTGGCCTCATTCAGCATCATTCCCCACTCAGCGTGAGGGGCCTGGATGCCTAAACCGAGAAAGGACAAGCCGGAGATTTGCAGGATCATGGCGCCAAATGCGCTGCTGGAAATCACCGCAATATCCGGAAGCGCTACCGGCAGAACTTGCTTCATTATGATGGCAAAGTTGCCCATCCCAAGAGCCTTAGCGAATCTTACATAATCAGTATCGGCATACTGCATGACCGAGGTGCGGATGACTCGTGCGAACCAGGCCCATTTCATAATGACAAAGGCAATCAGAATGTTCTGGATTCCCGGTCCCAATATACCGACTACAGCCAGCGACATCACATAACCGGGAAAGGAGAGCATGATGTCGCAGACTCTCATAATGACGTTATCCACCTTGCCCCTGAAATAGCCAGCGAGGAATCCGAGTATGCCTCCAAAGGTCGCAGATACCGCCAGCGCCACAAACACCCAGAGCACACTGGGACGGATACCGTAGATTAATCTGGACAATACACAGCGTCCCAGATGATCGTTGCCCAGCAGGTACTGCCATGATGGTGAAGCATAACGCAGCTCCATATGGACTTGTTCCGGGCTATGGGGTGCAAACCAGGGCGCACAAATTCCAATGATTGCGACCAGCACGGTGACAGACAGTGATAAGGCGGCCAGCTTGTCGCTCCACATTTTATGAAATACAGTCATCTAGAACTCCTTCCTCAACCTGGGATTCAATGCTGTATTGATGAGATCTGACAAGGTGTTAAAAAGCACGAAGGAAGCAGCCAAAACCAGAACATAAGCCTGGATGACCGGGAAATCCCGGCCCAGGATTGAATTCACGGTCAATGTCCCCAGTCCCGGCCAGGCAAAGATGTTTTCCACAACAACTGTGCTTCCCAGAATAATCGGAACAGCCATGCAGAACACCGATATGGCGACCTGTATGGAGTTCTTGAGCATACGCATCGTAATTCTCCGCTCAGACAGCCCGCAAGCCCTGGCATATAACGTGTAATCCTCATGTAACTGGCTCAACATGGAGCTTCGGACTATACGAAAATAGATTCCGGCATAACTGACGGTCAGAATGATCACCGGCAGGATGTACCCGGCCAATGAATCCATGCCGCTGGTCGGCAGCCAGTCAAGCTTGACAGAGAAATACCAGATCATCATCGCTGCAAGCCATGCTGACGGCATGGAGGTCAGGAAGAACGAAACTCCGCGGACTGAACGATCCAGCATTCGGCCTTCGTTCAGCGCACAGAGGATTCCGAGTCCGATGGACAGCGCCAGAATGGCAACGACTGATACCATTGTCAATTTCAGAGTATTAAGAAAAGCTGGCCCAAGCAGGGACCACACCGGAGTACCTGTTATGTAAGATACGCCGAAATCCAGCCGGAAGCAGGAGACCAGCCAATCGAAATAACGGATCAGAAACGGCCGGTCCATTCCCAATGCTGTTTTAGTCTCAGTGATTAACGCTTCAGTAATTTGAGGTACTCCCTGTGACCGCAGAACAACCTCAGCCGGATCCAGTGGCGAAAGATGATTTAGAGCAAAGGTCAGAAACGAAATGATGATAAGCAGCGGAACTGTCAGCAGTGTCCTTTTGAGGATAAATCCGCTCATAAAGCCCCCCTTTACATTTACGGTTTATTTGAAATGCATGCTCTCGAAGGGCAGCTCGAATTGAGTCTGCTTGAAGCCTATGCCCTGCAGACTTCTCGGAGCAACTACTGTAAGATTGCCGTTCGTTAGCGGAATGAAGACTGCCTCTTCATGGACCTTTGTTAAAATATCCGAATACAGCGATGTTCGTTTCTCCTCATCTGTGGTTACCATGACCTTTTCTATTTGGCTAATGAGCTGCTCCGCCTGGGCTATACCTTTTGTTGCATGATAATATGCCGTTTCCGAAGTGAATGCAGAGACTGTACTTTGCGGGTCATAGGCAAGCCCCCATGTCTGGTTAAACAAGAGATCGTAATCCCCCGTTGATCTACGGTTCGCAATAGAGGAAGAGTCCTCTCCAATCAGCTCCAGCTGCATTCCTATGCCCTTAACAGTATTCTGAATCAGCTCGGCTTGCGTCTTCTGGGATAAGGAAGCAGCATCATAATATAGTTTCATGGTTAAAGGTCTGCCATCTTTTGTGCGGATCTCTCCGCTTGAGTGCGTCCAACCGGCTTCTTCAAGCAGACGCTCTGCTTCCTGCAAATCATAGGCGCGCGGTTTTAGACTGATATCAGCATAGTTCACATTAGAAGAGAATAAGGTGTCGGCGGGAGTTTCCTTGCCGCTGAAGATTTCCCGGGCGATGGTTTCCCGGTCAATGGCATGCCAGATGGCTTCGCGGACGGCTTTGTCATGCGCTGGACTGTCTGTCTTGCCGCTGTTGGCCACAATCATTTTCGTGTTCATCGGCTCACTTCTCACTACCTGATAGTCTCCAGATTCAGCCAGCCGATCCATAGCCTCCGCATCAATACTGTCAGTCCCTCGATCATCGGTAAAGACAAAGTTGACTTCTCCTTTTTGCAGAGCCAGGAATGTCGTTTCCCCTGTCGGAAGAACCTTTGCAGTGACTTTTTTAATATCCGGTGCACCGTTCCAATAATTTTCATTCGCCTCAAACACCGCATACTGGTCCGTTTGATGCTCTGTAAGCCGGAATGGGCCGGTGCCGTTATAACCGTTAACCCCTTCCTTTGTTTCACCGTTTATAAAATCTTTCGGGGATAGGAAGACATAAGGTCTTGTCATGGAAAGTTCAAGCAGTGTCGGGTAATAAGGCTCTGATAAGGTCAGTTCAAAGGTATTTTCGTCAATTACTTTGGTATCCGTGATTTTGGTCGACAGCTTGATCCAGGTATGCTTGACGGCATTATGCTGGACGGTGTCAATATTCTGCTTAACAGCTTCTGCGTTAAACGGCTCTCCGTCATGGAAAGTAACCCCCTCTCTCAGATGGAACGTATAGATAGTCCCGTCTGCTGAGATATCCCATGATTTTGCAAGCAAGGGCCGGATTCCTTCGGGAGTATTCTCAACCAGTGATTCGTACACCATTCCTTGCGCAGGCATAGAACCGGGATAAAAATGCGGATTCATATCGTTGATATCCTTTACAGTGGCGTAAACCAGCTCCTGATTGATCTTGGGCGTATCAGCCTGTCCGTTCTCTGCTTTACCGCATCCGGCGAGCAAAGCCATTGATGTAACTGCTGCAATGAATATGATATATCTTTTTTTCATCTTGAACTCCCCCATGTTTACTATTCTGTATAATTATATTTTTTTCCCGCAGCCATATGGCTGCAGATCATTTGAATATCTTCAGAAAATGACTGTACACGAAAGGCCTCGGATACGGCCTGTCCTTGAAGCGCTTGAGCAGAATTCATTAATTGCTGCTCGTAACGCTCAATGAATTTGTCAATCATTGGACAATCAAGCTTCAACTGATTTGCGATCCCCTGAATGATTTTGATGCGGTAATAATCTTCCTTGGGCATCCGTGGAATGTCCCATGATCCTTCCCTGTTTATAAATACAGAATGGATTGGAACTGCGGAAAAATCATAGTATTTCCCCTCCTGGTCCGGCTCAGAGAACGGATCGATCAGCAAGGAAGCGTAACGGATATACAAGAGGTATTCCTGATGGATAGGTTCCAGTGACAAGAAGCTATCAATACTATGCTGAGATAAGCTTTCTGTCCGGACCGGGTAATTATCGTCTGTCATGAACTTCAGTAGATTTAAGCTTTGCAGGTTAAGCGCTTCGAACAGCTCCGATAATTCCTTCCAGCACACTAGCATTTCATGAATTAACCTGGGCGTAATTGGACCCTCTGGAAATAATTTGTATACATATTTCCTGCTAGTACTCTGACCGAATACTACACTAAGCGAGAAATCATTCATGAAAAGCGCTGGATGAACGAATAAGGAGATATTTCTGCTTTCTGCCTCCAGGGGAAATCTCATGACACTAAGCGTAATCCCCATGACATTGTATAGCTGGATTAGCGAATCAAGATTGTGTGAAGTGCCCCGTGTAGAGGCGATGAAGACCTTTGTTTTTACTCCGGAAGTAATTGCGCCGTTCGACGGCACACCATGAATCCAACGTGTATCGCCTAAATAAGTGGAGCAACTGATAACTTCAGCGTCTGACCCCATCTCTTTTATGAAGTTGTGGACCAAGCTGTTAGATCCCAAAGTGGGAGAAATCAGAATGAGGCATTTCACATGTATTAACAGATTTCTGTTTAGACTGCGCAATACATGCAGATATGCATCTGCAGTTATGGATAAAATTAAAGTATCCCATGCCCCCGTTATCGTCTCATAGCGTTGAAATACCTGGTCCGCACAGCATTCCCCTTTCATCAGGTTGTGTGATTCGTTTTGTACTTCAGTGAATAAACGGTTCCCGCTTTCACGAATTGCGGCTATAACTTGTTCTGACCTGTGTGAGATTCTCCCAGAAATTCCAAGCTGAGACTGGAAATGATTCTTGAACAGAACAGCCAACTGAATTGTGACTGGCCCGGTTCCCAATAATAATACACGTTTGAAGTCGTCCATATGCAGCCTCCTTTGTTAAGATACCGGGTGGGCTTTGGAATACAGCGCTACATCAAAGACTTGATCAGGACACAGAATTTGTTCGGCAAGCTTCCATTTCGTCTCATCAACAGCTTTCATAGGATAATTGAATAGGGATTTTAAACGGTCCCCGTATCTCATCACCACAACGACCTGTTCGCCAGTTAACGCATACATCCGGTCCAGCAGATTATACTTTTCCGCCACAGTTGAACTGAATATGATATGTGTAGCCTGTTTCAATTCCGTCTCAAACTGCATAATATCACCTGTTACAAGACGTATGGATGTAGTATTCCCCAACTTTCTCAGCACTTTATTGCTCAGGATTATGGCTTCTTCGTCAATATCGATTCCCAGAACTTCCGCATTCGTACGCCTGCCTATCAGCATTGGTGTCATCGGAAAAGCTCCCGAGCCAACCATGACTACTCTTGACTCTGAATCGATCTGAAAGCTTCCGAATTCACGCTCAATACTGGATTCAATATTAACAAAATAGCCGGCTTGTTGTTCACTCTCGTTCAAGACGTTTAGAGCCCTGTGTTTCTCCATGATAGACACGCACCTTGCCGTAACCTGTCTTAATTCTGCTGTAAGCGGGATCACCTCCTTGGAGCTTTGTTGTTCAATCTCTTCCCAAATTACCTGATTGAGAGGATTCATAATGAACCCGGTGTATTCATCTATAATATCCGTGAGTTCCAAACTTCGCCCGGTTGTACCATCAAACTCATCTGCCATCTCCCGGAACTTGGCTGCAAATTCATAGAGTCTAGATAACAGCATTTCCAAACGTCTCCTCTCCCCTGCAGTGATTAAAGATCAATATATGCGGTACCTTCTGCTACGATGTTGACATTGCCTGAAATACTTAAGCCGGTTAGTTCACTTTTGTCCAGATGTGCAGATACCTTGATAAGGCCACCGGGCTGCAGTATAGCACCTTCAAAGGGAGTCTTGTTCTTCCAGGCCATATATGCACCAATGGAAGCTGTTCCTGATCCGCAGCCCCTTTCCCAGATCATACTGTCCAGCTTAGGAATGTAAATAAGCGGTGAGAGCTCACCGGAGCTTGGCTTGTACAACAGAATGCCGATCAGTTGATTGGTCGACGTGATTTCAAGCAACTTCGCTAAGCTTTGAGCCATTCTCTTGATCGGCTTAGTAAACCGCTCTACTTCTAATACCACATGAAGGAAATCGGAATACTGAATTAGACCGACTGAAAATTGATTGCCGTCATACTTGAATATTTTGGTTTCAATATTCCGGGGGGCGGGCATCATGACCTTGCAGAAATAACCCTCATCTGTATTCGTCACCATACATTGTATCAATTGATCTGTTCCTGAAGCTTCCAATTTAACCGACCGGCACTCACTGGCGCTTGTCTGCTGATTGACCATTAGTACGGCCAAGGCCATGCAAGCATTTCCGCAAAACTCACCACCGGCCATGCAAAGAGCTGCATCTGCATTAGGATGCATAGTCTTCCTAATGAACCCGACCTGTTCGGCATATACGTTGTCATAAGACATCATCTTCAGGGCAATCGGCGCGTATTCGTCTTCCTCGTGGCTGCTTCTGACTAAGATGGTCATGTTCTGTGTAGGGCTTACTTTAACAAAAGAGATTTCCCTGCGCATTTCTCACATCCTTAAAACCTCAGATTCATTGATTAAATAACAGATACGAGATGATGACTTAATTGTAATGATTACGATTATCACTGTAAATTATACCCATGTAGCCAGATTTGGTCAACATATTTCTTTTCATCTTTTCTCTGCTGTTCATCGGCAGCATTAAATAAGCTATTTCAGAAAAGAAACAATCACTAATGTTTAAATTGGAAGATGATCACCATTTCCTGAAGTGTATTCAGCCCCCGACTTCCAATGATAGCAAATTCAATATGTTCTTGTTCGGTATAATCAATGATGGTCAGTTCCGGATCACCGTGAAGAATTTTCAAATGATAGATAATTTCATTTTTGCTTTAGCAGCTCTTCAACCGCCACTATTTTTCACCGTCTCGGTATGTTTAACTCTTCCACACGATAGGAATTCAATATTAATTCTGGTAATGTGAGCTACAACCAATAAGTTATCAAAATCATCGTAAATACGACAAAACCTCAAAAATGTATAAAAATCGAGAGGGATAAGTGTACTATAATTGCCCCGCGATCTATTGTGTTGTACCCCTATAATTCCCTTTTTAATAAGACAATTATCAAATCAGCAATAGTACCATGTTCTTGTCCATTTTCGGCAATGGATACATGTTCTTGTCCTTTGCTCGGGACAAGAACATGTATCCTTAAATCAAAAATACCGCGCCAAGCGCGGGGTTCAATAAATATATGTTCTTGTCTTCTTACATGTCTTGTTGTTCTTATTGGCTTGGTTTATGCCGGGCACACCAAACTAAATGAACACAATGAGCATATGCACATCGTGTTCATTTAAAGTTATGCCTGAATGTTCTTAGGAATCTGCTTCAATACTTGAATATACGGAGTTAAAATCCTTGGCGGAATTCAACACAGAGATGAATTTCATTTACCCATCCTGTCCAACGATTGAATACCACCGGGTTACTTCATAACAAGCCAGATTGTAATTAGTTTCAGCCTCTGCTGTACCGTATGCGAATGCGGCATGCGAGTTCATTTTATCGAGATTTATATTTTGTATCCCGTTATCCGTTTCACGGGCCCATACAGACTGATTATCCGAGTACCTTCCATCAACCATAGTAGCCAGCCCTTCGTCAAACCAGGCGGGCACTCGATCAATTTATAACAACACGGTTTTGGTGTCGGCAGTGTAAACAAGGTAAATCAGACAGTTTTTCATCAATTCGTTGCATGTAGTGCATTTTCATTTGTTTATCCATATGTACGAAACTCCGTAAATCCAATATATCTCATTACTATTTATTCGTCATATTATTATTTTAAGTTGTCTTTCGAATAAAATCCCTTCATCGATTTTTTGTTCTTATACATGATGCCCTCTCGCTTTAAGCAGTCCATGTAAGGAAACCAGGATGTTAACCGATTTCATTTTGTGCGACTTGCATCAATAAATGCCACCTTTTAATTTCTACATCCAATTAAGGTGTCTTTAATTCACCTCGATCTGTGATATTATTTTAAATTTGTGTTACCAATTAAAGGAGCGAAAAAAATGCCATCTATCGCAGAGGTTCTCATGTTTGTTACCAATCGCCTCTCTGCCCATCCGGAAATGGATTGGATAATTGTTGGCTCGGCGGCTTCCTTGATTCAGGGGTGCCAACAAATACAACCCAATGATATAGATATAATGGTAAAATACAGCAGTGATGTGAATCAGATTACAAGTCTGTTTATGGATTACTTATCTGAAATCTCTCCCTCCCAATTATTCAACAAACACTGGTTTTCCTCTAAATGTTCTCCAACATATACGATGGTTCTAGACAAAGAGGTATGGTCTTTTGCTAGACTGCATATTGATGGAGTCAACATTGAAATTTCAAACACTGCGACGCATGAATATCTCGAATTAAGCGATGTGATTTGGAAAATAAAAAGATTTCAGAATTATTTGGATACGCTCTTTCCGGTGGTCCCCTTAGAACTACAGCTGCACTCCAGTTACGTACAAGACAAACCGGAGCGAATACAAGCGATCAAGAAGGTTATACGCCGAAATAATTTGGATCTGCATTTCTTGAAAAGCTATCTTACAGATAGCGCTTATCGGCAACTCACTGAATAACAGTAATTGTTAAAATTATATAAGCTGCCCCGGAATCTCCTGAGCAGCTTGGTTATAATCAAGGCCAACTATCAATGGCAGGAATGTATGTGATTGCGATATTTACCGGAGCATCAGACGTTTTTACGCCGTGAGCATATCCGGGAGGCATCATTATGCATAAGGGCTCCCCCCCCCCGGAACCGCATGCTTTGGACACCGATGTCTGCTTTGGTCCATACTTCAAAAGCGCCACCCCAGAGCAGCATGATTTCAGTCTCCTTATCGTGGACATGGGCATCCTCTGTATTAGGCTTCATGACCAGAAACTGAAAGTCCAGTGAAGGAATTTCTTCCCTTGTTATAAATTTGCCGTATAGCGAAATAGGTCCATCTTCAAAAATAATTTCCGAATCTCTGCATATCTTAGGTTTAGCCCCTGCTTGTTCGCTGGAAGTATGGTCTATAATTGTCGAATGTAAACTTATTGTTGTAAAAATTCTAGTTAAGTTAATTTGACTCTCCTTCATATATTACAAATTCCTTAAAAGGGGGAAGTTTGGTGTCAATCTCCCTTAAAGGGTTAATCTTTGTGTCGCAATTTTATGACACTAAGTTTCCCTTGAAATTAAAAAAACCTTATTTAATAAGGTTTTAAACCGGGCAATCTTTGTGTCACTGTACACTTAGTCCGCACGCCCCTATTCATACAAAAAAGCACTGATTTCG
>NZ_LN831198.1:2514552-2539589 GCF_001368795.1 Paenibacillus ihuae | reverse complement strand
CTTTTTTAGAAATTGCATTTTTTCACGTATGAATCAACATAGTTTTTTAGATCACTATCCTTGATCTAATGTGAGTATTCTCTCTGATTTTTTGAAAATGTCTTTCTCCAGTTAACATAGGCGTACGCATATGGGCATATTGTCGGGAATTCTTCATTTTCGTTCTTTGGTTGACCTCTTATGCCTTAATACATTCAAGCGATGTGATACGATCAAATGAATCCAGTAATCGGCCTGGATATTGCCAAAGAAGAAAGTTCGGGCCCTAAAGTATCCACTTTCAGTCACTGGCCTTGGGTTCACACCCTTGTTGACTTCATCACATCATTTGAAGAAACCAAGACCTGAAAATCCTTCAGAAGTATCTTCTTTTCTCAACAACTGCAAAAACAGAAAAGCGAGCCGCAGCTTCAACATGTCGTTTGTTTTTTTGAAATCGACGCCAAGAATCTCGTTCATTTTCTCTAACCGGTATGTTACCGTATTGCGATGGACGAATAGCTGCTTCGCCGTTTCTACCAGATTCGCATCGTTAGTGACGTATGCTTCCAAAGTTAAAAGCATTTCATACGAATAAGATGTCGGTGATTCAAGAATCGGCCCCAGAACACGCAAGCAATACTGCAGCATAGAATCGTCTGGTACGAATTGAAATAAATGGGCCAGTTGTATCGTTTCAAACTGTAAAATCTTTTCTTTCAACTGCAGCCGAGCGCCTAATTTTAATGTTTCTCTACATTCATTATATGCTTCTAATAGACGTTCAGGACGGTCTTTTCCCGAACTGATTGCGAAACTAGGCTGACCAAAATCCCGAAATAAAAAGCAATTCTGGAGCATCGATACAATCTCCGTGACGTCACCAGTTCCAAAGATCGGGAATATCGAAAAAATCCCCTCATCCACCGACAGGTGGTATCCTTTCTTTAATTTGATAGCGGGATTGAATTCCATCTCTTGGCGAATGGCATCTATTCGCTCTTCACGCATTTCGCTACCATTGGGGAGAGCACATAATATACATACAAATAAGTCGTCAAATACATAAACTCCGGCTTTATCCGCATATTGGACAACAGTCTCGATCGGCGTTCCGGCTCGCAAATAGCGGTTGATCATCAAACCGAGTTCTTGATGCAAGAAAGAGTCAGCACCGTTTTGGTACATATTCCCCAAATAATAGGCAAGCATCTCAGAAGCTTGGTGGAATAAATTTTCTTCCGTTTTATCCAATTGCATTGGTGACAATACGAATAGTCCGAAACCGATTATTCCGTTTTGATAGGACAGTGGAATGCGTAGAAGCACGGCATCTTCTTTGTACATGCGAAAGACTTGGGGCTCCCATGGCCAATCTTTCATCAGATCTACCGTTGATAAGGAAGTATCATTGTATAGAATGTGCCCTCTACCGCCAACCACAACCATGGGGCACCCAATTACCAAGGAAATTTGCTCGAAAGGATTCCCCCTATTGTTCTGCTGAAGTGCAAGCTGCATCAACCGCTTTTGTTTCTCGACAACGGTTTGAAGTATGCTCGTACTTCGGGTTATTTCCGCTTTGAGCAGTCCGTCGATCTGATCCGAAAAAGCAAACGGATAAGGCAGTTCTATAAGCGGGAAACCTAGACGGTTCGCTTCATCAATCAGCTCAGGCGGCATCTCGGACCAAAATCGCCCAAGCTTGATACCAAGTCCTGCTGAACCTCGCTTCTTAAGTGTGCGGATCGTCTGGATTGCATCTTCGATACGGTCTTTAAAAACATAAGCCGTAGTAAAAAACATGTCACCTTCCTTAGCCCAACTGTCGAAATCAGGAGCATCGATGATATTAACGGATTTCAGCATACGATTGATGCCTGAGTGCCCCGCCACCAGCTTAGCTTCCGAGAAAGGATAGACAGACATAGCATTTTCAACAGTCAAGAACACAAGCACCCCCCCTTTTCCAGATCAAGAATAGGAAATGGGCCTCACCAAAGGAGACCCTAATTCCGAGCTTATTGCTTAGCAGGCAAATAATCGTTTGTATATAATTCATTCAATGGGATGTCCTTGGTCACCATGCCAGCTTCTTTCATTTGGTCAACAAGTGTCTTCCACCGTTCCTCCGACATATAGCCTACCCCATTTTTTACAGCATCCCCGCCAAAAACGAATTCCTTGGCGACGTCCTGGGCAAAGGCTAAATGGTCTAGCATATAATCCTTGTTATAGGTGTTGATCAATTGGTTCACTTCGTCAGAATGGTTGTAATAATAATCCCACCCTTCGGTTGTCGCCTTTAGATATGCCTTGATTACCTCCGGTTGTTCCTTTATCATCTTCTCCGTCGTAATGACTACATTTCCATACGGGTTATAGCCGAGGTCGGCATTCAGGAACCAATCAACATCAATACCCTGTGCTTTCAGAACGAACGGTTCGTTGGTTGCATAGCCCTGTTGTACCGCATTCTTATCAGCAATGAAGCCTGTAAGGGAACCATTATAGGTTTGTATTTGCACCTTATCTAATTTGTATTTGTATGCAAGGTATTTCCAGTATGGGAATCCAGTCGCCACATAAACATTCTTGCCGTTCAGATCGGTGATTTTTTGGATTCCGGAACTCTTATGGTAAATTAGGGTTTGCGGATTAGTCTGCAGGTTGGCATAAATGGCAACTATAGGGATACCTTCCTGCCGGGCCAAAATTACCTCGTCGGCCTGTGACATCGCGAAGTCCACTTTTCCGGAAGCGACGAGCTGCACATTCGATACTTGTGGACCCCCCTGCTGAATTGTAACTTCCAAGCCAGCCTTTTTGTAAATTTCACCAGCCTCGGCGGCAAAGTGTCCTCCCATCTCCGGTTGCGCAAACCAACTCATCTGCTGGGTCACTTTAATTGGGTTCGATTGCGAAAACGTACTGGACGAATTTCCGGAACAACCAGCCAGCACTCCCGCTAATACCGCAACGATTCCAACCTTGATAAACGAGTTTCCTTTCCTTCTCATGCTTTTCTCCTCCATCTTGTCCTAATTTTTTCTCTATGTTGTGCGTCGATCCCTTACATCAAGAGTCTGACTGAATCGCAGATTCATGCCAGTTTCGCAGGACGATGTAGGATACCATTGATACCACAAGATAGAAGGCGACTCCGAGAAGTGAGGCTGCGATGGCACAGGAGAACAGGTAGGAGGTCTGCATTTGGACAGCAGCTGAAGTGATCGCAATACCTAGACCGCCTTTGGCGCCACCAATGCCGGCCACAAATTCTCCGATTACGGCTCCGATAACTGCCATGCCACTTGAAATCTTCATCCCACCCAATATATACGGCATTGCATTGGGAATTCGAAGCTTCCATATCCGGTTCCAGGGAGAAGCCTTATACATTTGCATCAAATGAACAAGATTCCGATCGGTTGACGATAATCCCAGATTGGTGTTCGAAATGATTGGGAAGACAGCCACAATGAGTGAAATGAAAATGATTGAATTCAACCCTGGTCCAAGCCATATGATAATTAGTGGCGCAATAGCGACGACCGGAATTGTCTGTAGGACGACAGCATACGGCTGAATACTCCAGCGAATCCATCGGGAAGCCATCATAAGCATCGCCACCGCATTCCCAATAATTAAGCTTAGGATAAATCCGAAAAAGGCTGCCACGAATGTGTTCTTAAATGCGCTTAGCAAATCAGACCTTCTATCTATGGAAGCAGTGATTATATCAGTCGGGGACGGCAGCAAGTATTTCGGAATGTCAAATATTTTGACGCCAGCTTGCCATAATATCATTATAATGAACAGAAAAGCGATCGGGGTAGCCGTTTTGTAGAACGTTGCTTTATATTTACCTAACATTTTTTCGGTAATCTCCTGGATTGAACTCGAATGCTCAGCTGTTATCGATTCTGCTTGATCTGTTTTTACATACATTTACCTCACCTCTTTCTGACCTATTATCGTTCATAAAGCGTCTGTTATGCTTCTAACCCGTTCCCCGAACGAGTTAGACGATAGAAAATCTTTGTTGCGGGGAAAAGGCTCATCGATGGGGATGATTTGTTTAATACGGCCAGGATGGGCTTCCATAACTACGACCCGATCTGATAAATAAACGGCCTCAAAAACATTATGCGTGACGAAAACGATGGTTAAATCTGAATTCATCCAAATATCGAGCAACTCCTGATGCAGCCTTTGCCGGGTCATTTCGTCAAGTGCACCGAACGGTTCATCCATGTACAACACCTTTGGTTCGGAGACGAGAGCACGGGCGATGGACACGCGCATCTTCATTCCGCCAGAAAGCTGGCGGGGATAGTGACCAAAGTATGCGGACAAGCCTACCTTTGACAGAGCATTTTGTGCTTTTTCGCGGCATTCCCGCTTTGAGGTGCCCTGCATTTCGAGTGGAAGCTCTACGTTTGCGAGAATGGTGCGCCATGGCATCAGGTTCGCATCTTGGAATACGAAACTCGCATTATCAATGCCTTTTGTCTCGCTGCCCATGGCCTCCACTGTCCCCGTAGTTGGACGATCTAGTCCTGCCATAATGCGTAGAAGGGTTGATTTTCCGCAGCCTGACGGTCCTACAAGCGAGACGAACTCTCTTTTGTCAATCGTCAATCTTACATTCCGGAGAGCAAGTGTTCCATTGTCATATTGCTTTGTAACATCATTTACACGAATGACCTCGTTACCTGAAGCTTCGAATTTCTTCATCAAAATCATTATTGTTCCTCCTTCTCACAGACCCAAGAATTCTTCAGTTGACTGCCGGATACCGGCACTCCTCTTTTGCAAACGAGATCCCTAGGTGGAGATATTGCAAGCGCATGTTGGGGGTTTAAAGCTTTAACAAGCACAAAATCAGCTGGTGCGCCTACCTGAAGTTCAAGCCGTTTTGGTGAGATTAAGCCAAACGCAAAGGCCATTCTACTATCGTCGTTCCATGTGAGTTTTTCCGCAAGCCGTCTCCCCCGCCGCAGCAAGTCGGGATCGCCATATGGAGTCCAAGCATCAAGTCCGGTATGATCGGTACCTATGTCTACACTAACACCGTGAGAAATGAGAATTTCGATAGGAGGCATAGCGGAATCGATGGGAACACTTGTGATAACAGTCATTTGCTCTTCTGCCATTCTTTCGGCCAGTTCATGAACAACGCCAGCATCAACTTCCCCCAGGCAGTAGGCATGGCTGACGGCAACTTTCCCCCGCCATCCGGCCATCTCTGTAAAATCAAGCATTTTCTCAATCGTATAAACGCCCAAATGTCCGGGGTCATGAAGGTGAAGATCTATTTCCGCATCGAATTCGACTGCAAGCTGGAACACATTATCCAAACAACGTTCAACGTTTCGGTCTACACCTGCTGGGTCAACTCCACCAACCGCATCCGCCCCCATGATTAATGCTTCTCTGAGGTAAGGAACTGAATTAGACCGCAGCAGTCCTTGTTGAGGGAATGCAACCAGTTCAATGCTCATGTGGGACGAGTACTCCTCGCGCAATAGCAGCATATTTTCGAAATGCGAGAGTCCGATTTCCGGATCAATATCGACGTGAATGCGTGCTTCTGTAGTTCCACAGGCCAGCATCGAGTCAAGAGTCCGTTTCGAAAGCTCCAACTGCCTGCTCTTGATAGAAGAAAGTAATTCTTTCTCCATGCGAAACTGGTCAAATATTGAAGCTGTGCGACTACGGGAAATCCATTGATTATCAGGAAACGCTTTATCCAGATGAACATGAGCATCTCGGAAAGAAGGAAGGAGAAGTAAACCATCCGCATCCCAAACAGGTTCGCCTTCGGGAATCTGCTCATAGAACGGGCGGATTACAGATATTTTCCCGCTTTCCAACGCAATCGAATATATGCCTCCGTTAACTTGGACCCGACTTAGCCACCTGCGAATAATGTCCCACTCCCCTCACCTAGCCAGACCGTCTGTTGTACATCCGTTCGAGCAACAAGCCGGCCTTTTTTGTAGACCCGTTCCCTTGCAGACCGTTCAAAAAGCAATGTTCTCGAATCCCTGGCATCACAAATGACGAAGTCTGCACTCGATCCCGGCCGGAAACCATAATTTGTGAGTCCCAACGCCTTCGCGGCACGAAACGTTGCCATTTCTATGATCAATTCCGAATCCCTGCTGCTGCTCATATGGCAGGTTTGGAATAACAGGAGGCCAATGTCCAGAGGATCTGCTGTTCCAGTAGGGGTAAAAGCATTTTGGATGTTATTGCTTCCGTAAATAACGTTTACCCCTTTATCAAGAAGAAGTTTAACAGGTGCAAGCCCTCTTCTGACCTTGTGATCGTCACCTCTTCCGTTCAAGTATAAATCTGTTGCAGGAAGCGCCATAACATGAATGCCCGTATCCGCAATCGCTTCCGCGATCGGTTCGGCATCACCCGGATTCATAGACCCTAATGAAGTTAAATGTCCTACGGAAACCCTCCCGTACAGACTGAATTTTTTAGTATACTTTACAACTTCCAAAATAGCGCGTTCATCAGCCAGGTCCGAGAAATCCACGTGCAGATCGACAGGAAGCCCATACTCCTCGGCCAATCGGAATACAAAGTCGAGATGACCGCTCACATTTCGATCCGCATAAGTAATTCCACCCACAACGTCAGCACCAAGTTCGATGGCCTTCCGCATTAACCCTGGAGTCCGAACGTCGAGAAACAACCCGTCTTGCGGAAAAGCGACAATTTGCAAGTCAATTACCTCCTTGACTTGTTCTTTGATTGCAGCCATCACCTCCATACTAACGAGGCCAATGACCGGATCAATCTCCACGTGGCACCGCATCACGGACACTCCGTTCGCGACCGCTTTACGTATGACACGGGCCGCACGTCTTCCTATATCATCCGCTGTAAATGTTCTCTTCAGATCAGCTGTGTAAGCAATCGCGTCCTGCAGTGTAAAGGCATCTTCAGCTAAACGATCCAGCAATAGGGCCTTATCAAGATGGATATGTGGCTCCACTAGCCCAGGAAGCACCAGTTTGCCGTTAACATCTAGTATTTCCTTTGAGTTCGGTTGATGGGTTCCGGTATGTTCCCTCCAAAAAGCGATTTGACCGCATTGTACGCCCAAATCCATCATCTGAGTGCTTCCGGGGACAGAACATCTCGTCAACAGCAAATCCAGCATAAGCTCCACCCCTTGTGTTATAATTTATCACATTAAGTGATGTATTGGTTGTAATTATGAGGTTGTTTTCCACTTTGGTCAAACCAAAATGTTATGTTTTGTAACACATTACAAAATGATAGGTTTGTTTTGTAAAATGAAAAAAGTTAAGGAGGATTTTTTCAGGCCATTAATAATTAAATATTGACGAGTTTTCAGCTGGAATAGCTTAATGGTGCGTGTTAATATTTTTTTAATGCATGTACCAGTTACTTTCATAGCGCCACGCTTTAGGAGCGTTTGACAAAAGTCGAAGATGAAAGATGTTTATGTACGATGATATTAACTATTCAGGAGGTTAATGGATGATGATTTCGGAACTGGACTTGGAGCATCTAAAACGTTGTATTGACCTTGCACGTACTGCTCTAGAACATGGAGATGAGCCCTTTGGTTCCCTTCTTGTTGATCAACAGGGTAACGTATTGGCAGAGGATTACAATCATGTATCTGGAGGTGATCATACCCAACATCCCGAATTCGCATTGGCTCGATGGGCGGCTAACCATTTAACACCGGAGGAGCGAGCGAAGGCAACCGTGTATACTTCCGGTGAACATTGTCCTATGTGCGCAGCTGCTCATGCATGGGTAGGTTTAGGCCGCATTGTATATGCGAGTTCTTCTGCCCAACTGGCTCAATGGATGGAAGAACTGAACGTTCCCCCGACTCCGGTCTACAATTTGTCCATTCAGGAAATCATTCGCAACGCTACAGTTGACGGTCCAGTACCTGAGTTAGCTGATCAGATTAAAGTGTTGCATGTTGAGTTGCAACAGCGAATTAACCGGTCCTAAATCATATGAATCACTTGGCGGCGGATATCCTTTACTCCAGGTGAAAACTTGGTTCCTTTAAATAAATAGCCGGAACAGTGTTTTCGACCCTCGACAATGATCTACGTAGTACATGGTTAGGATAAAAAAGCTCGGGAGGCAAACTGTTATTAACAGCTTGTCTCACGGGCTTTTTCCCTTCGTGGTACGTTGTACAAATTCCTAGAATTAAGGTCTGCTGTTATCGTCTCGATTCACGAGATGATAACGCCGCTCTCCAACCTCCGTGTGCTGTAATATCCAACGATTTCTCTATAGCATACGCTTCGCACAAAAATCCGGATATGAGCCGTCCATCCGTCAGCTCGATCTTGCCGATTCCAAGGGGGGCCGGTATCTGCGCCACGAATTGTCCAAAGGAAGCTGCGGGCATTCTCCATAGTTCTAATTCAATTGAGGCACCATTTCGGGGCACCCGTATGAGTCCAGGCTTAGATGGAACGTTCGGTAGCATGTACAATTCATATAATGGAGCTGTTTCTGCTTCCTCCAGAAACTCGGCTCCGAAGTCAAGCATCTGTCGTTCCAGCGGCATGCCACGCATATGAAGGCCACAAACCGCGATCGTGATGTCCTCTGATTGGCTAATAATTAATCGAGCTGCCGCTCGAAGATTCATTTCCTCCTCCGGCAGCGCAAATAATGTAATGCCGAATGGTAGCCTATCTTCCGCTTCACCTGCGGGAATCGAGACAGCGCTCAGGTCAAGAAGGTTGCAATGATTTGTATAGAGCCCCATCTTGCCGTTGGTTGCAACCGGATCGGCTATAACCTGCTCGCGAGTCCAAGTTCCGCCTGCCGTTGGTAGCACCAGCACAGCACCTTTAAGCATCTCATGGACCAAGCTTCGAATCTCGGCGATCCGGTGCTGTGATCGGAACAGCGAAGCCGCCGTAAAATCCGCTTTCGCGCCGGACCGAAGGATGCTCTCAGTGACGGGAAGGGTGGAGCCTGGATGTTTTTCAATAAATGTCTCTAAATCGGACCACCTCTCGGCGACCCACGGTCCTTCATAGAGCTGCGCTGCCGCTTCATGGAGCAAACCTATATCAGCCTCTTGTACTTTCAGGTTTGTGAGTAGCAACTTCTTCTTCGCAAGCTCCCAAGCTTCCTGATAAGAAGCGGCGTACGGGCCAAAGAACTCCAGGGGACCTGACGGAATTAAGAACATATCAGGGGTTGCCGCACGCCCAAGTGGACGATCGGCGGAATAAGGGTCAGACGACAGGTATCCACGCACTTGCCGGTCGACCGCTTCTGCATCTTCAATCGTGTGTGCGAATACCGTAACGCAATCAAGACTCCGACAGGCTGGGATAATTCCTGCAGTGGGCCAGGCACCGACAGCAGGTTTGTAGCCGATAAGCCCGTTCAAAGCGGCCGGCACTCTTCCAGATCCCGCAGTATCTGTGCCGAGCGCGAACGCCGCATGGCCGCGGGCAACAGCCACGGCTGATCCTGAACTGGAACCACCGCTGATGAGATCGGGCCTGAGCGCGTTGTGCGTCGCTCCGTAAGGGCTTCTCGTACCGACGAGCCCTGTGGCAAATTGGTCCATATTGGTCTTCCCTATCGGGATGGCCCCCGCCGCAATGAGGCGCTCGACCACAGCTGCGTGCCTGCTTGACTCATAGCCGAAATCCGGACAGGCAGCTGTCACCGGCCAGTTCGCCACCTCAATATTGTCCTTTATTGCAAAGGGGATTCCCCATAATGGGAATTCCTTCGGATTCAACTCCTGTAGACGTTCCAGATAAGGCTGAATCCGTTCCTGTGATGGCGGCAAAATCCAGATCGCTTTGTCCTCATCACTTTTTGAGCGTTCAATTATGGCAGAAATGACCTCCACCGCCGTGAACTTGCCGGTCCGATAACCATTATGCAGTGCCCGGATTGTCAGTTGTGATGGCACTAAATTCATACTCATGATACCACCTCTCCTTGTTCCGGATAAATCGCCGCAATGAGATCGCCGGCGCGAACCTGGTCGCCCGGTGAGACGAAAACATTCGCGATTATACCAGCAAACGGTGCCTGCTGAGGGAACTCCATTTTCATACTTTCTTCTATTATAATAGTATCGCCCTTCTGTACCCATTGGCCGGGTTTGGCGACCACCTTCCATACACTTCCCGGCATCAGGCTGTTTATACCAGCACTACCTTCAGGAAGCGCATTCGCATCTAGGGCGGCCACCACTTCTGATTCAGCCACGTGTTCTGAGATACCTAACATCTTCCACAGTTCTCTCTCCTGCTCGAAAGCAGACTGCTGTGAACTACGGAAATCCGCTGCTTCATGCTGGAATGAATCCAGCCAAGTGAGATACTCGCCTAGATTAAAAGTAGTCTCTTCCACTTCAACAGTAAATGCTCCTCGCGGGAAATCCTCTCTCATTTGCAGTAGTTCATCCTCCGACACCGGGTAGAATTGAATTTGATCGAAGAAGCGAAGCAGCCATGGCTTGCCAGGTTCAAAATTAGTCGTCTCCCGGAACTTATTCCACATTTGGACCGTCCGGCCAACGAATTGATAACCGCCTGGACCTTCCATGCCATATACGCAGAGATAAGCACCGCCAATCCCGACAGCGTTCTCGGGAGTCCAGGTACGTGCAGGGTTGTATTTGGTCGTCACGAGACGATGACGCGGATCAAGCGGCACCGCTACAGGCGCCCCCAGATAAACGTCTCCCAATCCCATAACGAGATAAGAAGCGTTAAACACAACATCGGCGACAGCGTCGATGGATTCGAGTCCGTTCATACGGCGAATGAATTCCAGGTTGCTCGGGCACCAGGGAGCGTCCGGCCGGACGTTCTGCTGGTAACGCTCAATGGCAAGCCTTGTCGCGGGATCGTCCCAAGACAAGGGGAGTTTCACGATGCGTGACGGAACTTCAATGGTATCCAGCGACGGCAAATCCAGGTCGATATCAAGGACAATTGCCGCTGCCTCCTTCACCGTGATCTGAGTTCGATCCAGATGAATCTGCAGAGAACGAATGCCCGGCGTCATCTCAATATAAGGAATTTTGCCATTGTCCTTGACGGCTTGCATTAGGACGTAGACCTGGAACCTGTATAACAAATCCAGCTCGCGATCACCATATTCCACGAGAATATTCTCGTCCCCGGAGCAGCGAATTGCAATTTTGAAGCGGCGTCCCTGTTCCTCGTATGCAAGCAGCGGCATGTATTTCCCACTCGATTGTTCAGGCAGTGTTGGAACCTTAATTCCCTCTCTCCTGCTTCGCCCTTCTACAATCTTATTCAGGAAGCATTCTTGAGCCAGCCTTAATTGCTCGGCTTCCTCTACGGTTATCAGCTTAAACCGAACCTTATCTCCTGGACGTAGCTGGCCAATTTTCCACAGTTCCGCTGAAGCCGTTGTCACCGGGCACACAAATCCTCCTAGGCTTGGGCCGTCGGGTCCGAGCAAAATCGGCATATCGCCGGTTAAATCTAGTGCCCCGATCGCATAAGCATTATCGTGAATGTTGGATGGATGGAGTCCTGCATCTCCTCCGTCTTCCCGGGCCCAGAGTGGAGCCGGTCCGATGAGCCTTACGCCCGTGCGGGAACTATTGAAGTGGACCTCCCAGATTGTTTCAGTCAGCTGCTCCATGTAGGCGGGCAGCAAATATTCCTCTGTGCAATGTGGTCCGGGAATGACACCGATGATCCATTCCTGGAAAATAACCGGTTGTGAGACCTCAAGGAGCGGGAGCGCTTCGCTGATGAGTGGGGCTGGTGCACAGGGATTAACATGAAGCACGTTTCCCGGGCGCAGTGCACTTCCGCCGTAACCGCCAAAGCCGCCGAGCGTAAAGGTTGAAGCGCTGCCGAGAGTCAGTGGTATATCGAAGCCGCCTGCTACGAGCAGATAGCTACGCATGCCGAGTGCAGATTCACCTAACGTAAGTACAGATCCGACAGAAGCCGTCACAGGCATGTATGGCGGAATCGGGTTGCCATCCAACTGTGCCTTCATATCCGCTCCAGCCAAGACGAAGTGGATCTCATCACGGAAACGATAGCTTCCACCGCGGAGCGTCATCTCAAGTCCGGGAGCCTGATCACTGTTCCCGAGAAGCCGGTTGCCAATCCGGAACGCCAGTGTATCCATAGGGCCGGAGGGCGGAACACCGACATCCCAATAGGCGGTTCGACCGGGGAAATCCTGTATCGTCGTTTGAACGCCGCTATCCATAACCTCTATTGCTCGTTCAGAAGGTGTGTATCCGTTAAGGATATTTGTAAATACCTGTCCTTCGCAGAAATCTTCCGTTCCGAGGAATGCTGCGATATACGACCGGTTTGTTGTTATCCCATAAACACGCAGCCGATCCAGACTGACAATCATTAATTTGATAGCTTCATCGCGGGTATCCGCGTGCACGATAAGCTTCGCCAGCATTGGATCGTACAATGTTGTGACCTGTAGCCCCGGTTGAATCCATGTCTCTACTCGCGTGCCTTTCGGCCATAGGACACCGTCTATCCGGCCGTCACTCGGCCGGAAGGCATGGTAGCAATCCTCCGCATACAGCCGTACCTGCAGGCTGTGCCCCTTCGGCTTCCGCAGCCTTCCTTGCAGCTGGTCAAGTTGGCCTGCTGCCTCAAGGACCATCCACTCCACAAGATCAATACCGAATACTTCCTCGGTAACCCCGTGTTCCACCTGCAACCGGGTATTTACCTCAAGGAAATAATAACGATCCGCGATGGTATCATAGAGGTACTCTACGGTTCCTGCGCTGCGGTAATTTACTTCTAAAGCCAGCTTCCTTGCACTTTCATGCATCGACCGTCGGGTCTCCTCAGGCAGCAGCGGGGCAGGTGTCTCTTCAATAATTTTCTGGTTTCGGCGCTGCACTGAGCAATCCCTTTCACCGAGTGCCACCGCATCACCGGTACCATCTCCGAAAATTTGTACTTCGATATGCCGGGCACGGGCAATATACTTCTCCAGGAAAACACCGCCGTCGTTGAAGTTAGCCACTGCCAGTCTGGTCACGGAATCATATGCTTCAATCAAAGCAAGTTCACTTGAACAGATCCGCATGCCAATTCCACCCCCGCCGACAGTGCTCTTTAGCATAACTGGATAACCGATCTCCCCGGCCTTATTCACTGCTTCCTCCAAGTTGTTAATCAACCCGGTTCCGGGAAGCAGCGGGACGCCCGCTTTCTCCGCAATTGCCCGGGCTGTATGCTTCAAGCCGAACAACTCGATATTCTCCGGGTCCGGACCGATAAATGTGATGCCGTTGTCTCTGCAGGCTTTTGCAAAAGAAACATTCTCACTAAGGAAACCGTAACCCGGATGAATCGCATCGGCGCCAACTTCAAGTGCCTTGCTCAAGATAAGCTCTGCATTGAGATAACTAGTTTTCGCCGGGCCTTCCCCGATGAGCAGCGCTTCATCCGCCTGCTCCACATGCAGGCTATCGCGATCCGCCTCTGTATAGACGGAAACGGATGGAATCCCCATCTTCTTGAGGGTACGGATGATCCGTACTGCGATCACTCCGCGATTAGCGATCAGTACCTTCTTAAACATTCTCCCCTCCTCCTTTTCCATTCCAGATTAGAACCCGCGCCGGGGTCGGATTATAGGCGTTGCATGGATTATTGAGCTGCGGACAATTACTGATCAACACCGTGACCGGAGCAAGAGCTGTCAGCTCCACATAGCGTCCCGGACCTGAAATGCCGTCCGCGAAATTCAATTCTCCCTCTGGAGTTACTGGTACGTTCATGAAAAAGTTTACGTTAGGGGCGAGGTCCCGCTTCGTGTATTCGCTACGGCCTGACAGCATGAGCATGAATGTATCCCGGCAGTTGTGCATCTGTAGCGTATCATGTGAATACCGCACTGTATTACTTTGAGCGGAGCAGGCCCCTCCAATAGTGTCGTGTCGGCCGCAGGTATCTGACGTGATTTTTAGGAGCTCACGTCCCGACTCCGCCAACAAGACGGAACCCGTCGTCAGGTACGGATTCTGCTGGTTCACAATTGTCCGAACGGCGCTGTAATGGTCGCCGGGATCCTCCGCCGAGTAGAACAATGTGTCGACTGCCTGGTTACCTTCCAGGTCCACGATCCGGAAGATTTGGCCCGGCAACAGATCATGCAGCCAGCCTTCTCCCGCAGGAATGATACAGTCAACAACAGCATCGTCCGGATTAAGTTTGCTTAACGTAGGTTCAAACGAGTAGGTTGTCATTGCGAATTTGCTCCTCTCATCAGTGCATGTGCGTTCCTTGTATTCTCGAAGGCTCTCCGGTTCTCGGCACAGTGTGTTATACATACATCATCATCCTTGACGACATCCGCATCCGTTACCTCTACGAGAATTGCCGATGCCGGATATACTGAACCGGGGTCTAGCGGATTTGGTGTATTGGAACACACGATCAGGACATCCATTTCCGTTCGAAGTGTTACTGACCGATTTGCGGTTTGTTGCTGAACATAATGCATGGAGCCGTCAAGCTCGCAAACTACTTTAGAGAAAAAGTTAACCGGGGGCATTAAATCGCGTGGCATCAAGTGGTTCCGGTACAGCTCTACAATCAAATTTTCAGCACCACTACGATGCCAGTCATTTCGTTGATTCTGATAGCTTGTAAGTCCGTATTTTTCATCTGTGGATTGCCTTGTCGAGTAACCACCCAAAGGGTCATGCCATCCCACCGAATCCTGAATTATGGAGGCGAGCACCTTCCCTTGATCACTCATCAGGACATTTCCTGCAGTCAAAAATGCGGTATGCTGAGCCTTGAGTGTATCGGGCATGTTATACCGTTCCGTAGGATGCCAAGTGTTAAACAATAGCATTGACAAATTTGCACGGTCACTTTCCGCCGTCAATCGAATAGACTTTCCCTTGGCAATGTGGCCGGACCACTTACCCCCTGCTTTAATCGAGAATGAGAGCATGACGATACCTCCTTGAGAATGAAAAATAAAAAAAAAGCCCGGGAGAATCTATCAAAGCAATCGCTTTGAAAGTTTCTCCCGGGCTTTTATCCCGCCGTGGACACCGGGCTAACAGGTTCCGGTGCGTCTTCTCTCGGACCAGCCGGACGTGGAAACATCCCGGAACCCTAGAAGACATTTTGTATTCGATTTGATGTTATAAACACTAACATAGAACAGAGCGATAAGCAACAAAAAAATGAAGTATTCTGTTTATTCAGCGCTTTATCTAAGGTGCGTGTAAGGTTTTTGTGGTAATTAGAACGTAGGTTCCTATTTACAACATAAAAAAAACTTGTTATAGTCATTTCATTCTAATTTGTGTCAGTTGTAATGACATCTGATTCATAATCGAGAAATAGAGGGAGTTGGAGAACATATGGAAAATACAACTACGCTTAAAAGAGATTTATCGCTTTCGCACGTCGTTACAATGGGACTTGCTTGGATGTCACCTATGATTTTTTTTACCAGCTTCGGCGTTTTGCATGAGAGCTCGGGAGGCATGCTCCTTGCGGCTTACGCACTTGCATTTATCGCCATCTTGTTCACGGCAGCGAGCTACGGCCAGATGGCCCGTGCGTTTCCGGTATCAGGATCAGCCTACACGTATGTGTCCAAAGCGATGAATCCCTTCCTCGGTTTTTTGGTCGGCTGGGCGATTTTACTCGATTACTTGTTCTCATGCATTGTGTCCGTCCTCATGTTTGGCGTCAATTTAAACGCGCAATTCCCCACAATTCCCTCTTCTGTTTGGATCTTATTCATCACATTAATTGTCATGGTTATTAATGTGATAGGGATTAAACCGCTCGCAAATATCAGTAAGCTCTTCGTTTTAATGCAAATCATTTTTATAGCCGGCTTTTGTGCTTTGCTTGTCTACAAAGCACTAGAGGGCGGCGTCACGACAGACCTTAATCCCTTGGCTGCACATGAGGGAGTATCGTTCTCGGCCATTTTGGCCGGAGCTTCCCTCGTATGCTTTTCGTTCCTCGGATTTGATTCGATTACGACGATGGCCGAGGAGACAAAGGAGCCGAAGAAGACGATTCCCCGTGCGATTCTTTTAATCGTCCTCTCCGCGGGGGTCATGTATTTCCTAACGGCTTACTTGATTCAACTGATCGTCCCCGGCTTCTCTTACAACAATGTGGATTCTGCTGGATATGAACTGATGCAAAGTATCGGGGGAAATGTACTGGCTGGGATATTCACCTTTGTCATTATTTTCTCCATCCTATCTCAAGGACTCTCCTCCATGACCACCGTCACTCGACTCTTGTTCGTTATGGGGCGAACCTCGCTACTGCCTAAGAAATTCGCATCTCTCCATCCCAAGTACCGCACTCCGGTCTTTAATATTGTACTTATGAGCATCGTTTCATTATCGCGATCTTAATTAGTTTGGAGACCGCTATTAAGTTTGTCAGCTTCGGGGCTCTGACCGCGTTCATGTTTGTCAATCTGTCAGTTATTGCTCATTACATCTTACGCCAGAAACAGCGCTCGCTCCGAGATATCATTTTCCGACTCATCTGCCCATTATTCGGAGCAGGATTTGTATTGTATCTAATTGCTTTGCTGGATTCCGCTTCGTTGATTCTCGGAGTTGGCTGGTTAGCTGCAGGGCTTGTTTTTTATGGGATTCGAAGGTTCTTGTACGCCCCAGGCAAGAACTCATCCCATGTTATAACTGAGATTTAACCTAAGGATCTAATTAAATCTCTATTACAATGAAGACTTAAAGCATTTTTCCTTTGTTTTAAAATATACCCCCAGTTTCTTCGCGGCAATGTCAATTTCTATATTGAAAACAGCTGTTACCGCCTGCAGCCTGGTGATTTGATTGTCATCAGCCCGGAAGAAATGCACCGTTCCTTCAGCCTGGATGAAACTGAATATGAGCGCATTACGATCAACCTTCAGAAATCCTATCTGCATCGCCTCTCTACTCCGGCCACACATTTATCCGCATGCTTCCACTACCGGCCGGTCGGAAAAGGAAACATCGTTCATTTAACGGAAGATCAGCTGGAGCAATTTCTGCAGCTTACCCGCTTTCTGGAACAGGCCCTTTCCTCTGATGCGTATGGAACAGATATTCAGGCCAATTGCTGCATCGCTGAGCTCCTGGTGCTGACCAATACTGTTTTTCAGCAGGCCAGCTTTATCCCGGCAGATATTATGCCTGCTCTGGTACGCCAAACAATGGATTTTATTGAAGGACATCTCGCGGAGGACATCACCCTGGAACAGCTTGCTAGCCTGTTTCATTTAAACAGCACGTATATCAGCCGCCAGTTCAAAAAGCATACCGGACTAACCCTCCGTTCCTATATCCTGGACCGCCGCATCGCACTTGCAAAATCCTTACTGGGGGAAGGGCTAAGCATTACTGAAGCCTGCTATCAATCCGGTTTCAGTGATTATGCGAACTTCATCCGCAGCTTTACCAAGACCACTGGAATATCACCCGGCAGATACACCAAAAAAAACGCAAGTCCTCCAGAGTAGAAGACTTGCGTTATAGGCTTGGATTTTACGTATTTATTCGGTCAGGCAATTATGCAGAGTTAATTTTTAATCAGTTCAGTCGGGTTCATGCCGGTAATCTTTTTGAACAGTGTGCTGAAATAGGGAATGTTTCTGTAACCGACCCGTTCAGCCACTTCGTACACCAGCATGTTCCGCTCCATTAAGAGCTCCCGCGCTTTCTCGATGCGTACCCGGGTCAGATAGTTGTTGAACGTCTCTCCGGTAATATTCTTGAAAATGATAGAGAGATGATTCCGCGAAATGAATACTTTATCCGAGAGCTCGGCGAGGGTGAGCTCATCCGCATAATGCTCGTGAATGTAGCTGGTCATGAAATCGACAACCTGCCGGTGCTTGCTGCTTCCCTTCCATTGTCTGCTGCTGCAGATTTTGCTGATTTTGTCCATGAGCCAGCTGGCCAGCTGATCCGGAACAATAAGTCCGCTGATCTCGTTGGCGATCTGGTCATTGGTGAACAGATCGTCCAGAACGAATCCGGATTCATAAAGCGAGTAGGCTATAATCCCCCACAGCTCGCTCCCCAGCATTTGTACATATCCCTGGGAAATCCCCTCTTGTTTCTTCATTTCTGTTATATAGTCCAGCACAAGGTCATGGGCTTCTGTTTCCTGTGAAGCCTTCATTGCTGCTGCCAGCTTATAAGAAAACTTCACAGGAAAGAGGGCAACCTTTACCGGCCCGCTGCTGCTGCTCTCCCTGTATCTGTACACCTCATGACCCGAAGCAGACCGCAGCGCAGTCTGGTCCATAGCCCGGAACGCCTCCTCCGTCGAGTCGGAGAGCCTTGTCCAGCAATCCTTTACTCCACCGATTCCTATGCGGGTAACAAGCTTGAGATAGCTGCCTATACTGTCGGTCAGCCGGATGCCAAGCTCATCAAGCCTGTATTCCAGCTTTTCCTGCAGCTCTGCTTCCGGATGGATAATCAGTAATGCCCTGGTACTGTGCAGCTCCGTGTATTCCAGATCCGGAAACAGCCTGCGGGCCACTTCACATACGATATTGCTGACTGCAAAGCGGAACAGATTCCAGTCCGAGACGGATAGACACTTGGCCCGTTCATCCCGGATCAGGTCGATTCCGATGGTGACATGCCTGCGTTCCCGCCAGTACTGGTAGGTCGGCGGAAGAGGCATACTGTCCCTGTAAGCAGAGTCGAGCGTACCCACAGCAGCTGAGCGGACCCACTCCTTTTCTACAAAAGGCTCATACAGCGTCATTTTGGATTCAAGCTCCCACTGGCGGATGCGCTTCTCCTCCTCAGCCTCAAGCTCCTGTATGACCTTGCCCAGAATGGATTTCAAGGTCGGCAGGCTGATGGGCTTGGATACATAGTCGGTCACCTGAAAGCGCAGGGCCTGCCTGGCATGTTCGAAATCGGAATAGCCGCTCAGGATAATGATTTTGCCCTGGAAGCCTTCCTTACGAAGCTGCTCCATCATATCCAGACCGCTCATGACCGGCATATACAAATCAGTGATTACTATGTCGGGCAGGGTTCGGCGGATAACCTCCAGCCCGTCCTCTCCGTTCATAGCCTCTCCAGCCCATTCGGCTCCAAGCTCATCCCACGGTATGGCACTTTTCATTCCCTTCAGAACCTGCCGCTCATCATCAATGATTGCGATTTTCCACATTGCCGTTCCTCCTTAACTCCTTTAGCGAAAGCACGCCTCCAAAGGAAGCGCTTACGACAAATCAGCACAGCCTCTGGCCCTATACCAGTTTGCCAGTGAATCAATCCTTAACGGCTGGAGGCTCTGTCAGCAGCGGCAGCGTAATCAGCACTCTTGTTCCGCCTTCTTCACGGTCCTCCAGGACAATGCCATAGCCTGCTCCGAAATATCCGTCAATCCGCTCTCGCACATTGCGGATGCCATAGCCTCCTGTATGCCGGTTATGCGGCCTGTCTTCAGGCTGCTTCAGTCCAGACCCGTTATCCTCAATTATAATTTGCAGCTTATCACCGCTCATCTCCATCACGATAGAGACATAGCCGCTCCGCTGTTTATTAAATCCATGGACGATCGAATTCTCAACGAACGGCTGCAGCGTAAGCTTGGGAATATATAAGGACTGAAGGTCTGAGGAAGCCTTGATGCTGTAGTCAAGGCCTTCCCCCCAGCGCAGCTGCTGGATTTCGAGATAACAATTAATATGCAGAAGTTCATCAGCAATGGTGATGAAGCTGTTCCCGTTGGACAATCCGATCCGGAACATCCGTCCCATCAGCTCCAGAATCCGGCTTAACTCATCCTGGCCGGCCTCAATCGCCATCCAGTTAAGCTGATCCAGCATGTTATACAGGAAATGCGGGTTGATATTGGCCTGAAGCGCTTCAATTTCAGCTTTGCGCTGCTGCTCGTAACGGCGCTCCAGCGAGAGATACAGCTCTTCAATCCGCTCATTCTGCTTACGGTAGCCGGAGAATAAATACCCGAACTCATTCTCATAGTCCGTGGGGAGTTCCACATTATCGCCGCCTACGGAATATACACGCATCGCATTTACAAGCTTTTTGATCGGTTTAGTAAACTGCCTGCTCAAAAAATGGGTCAGCAGCACGACCAGAAGCACTGCACCGATTCCGATCAGACCAATCCATTCCGCCAGCTTCAGACTGCTTGCCGTAATCTGCTTCCAGGAAGTGAATTCGATAAGCGTCCAGATCGAATTGTCCATTCTGGAATAGACAAGCAGCGTATCACGTGATCCGTCTTTTGCTGGAATATGCACATACCCTGAGCTATTACTCCTCAGATCGATCCACTGCGGCCAGTCGTCCTGGACCATCGTATCGCCGATCTTCATAATCTGCCGGCCTTCGCTGTCTGCCATGATCCGGTTGGTTCCATCGGAATTCCCTGTTAAGATCTTCCGTATTTCGCCCGCTTTGATGTGGATCATCAAGACGCCAAGATAGTCATTCTCATACACTATTTTTCTGAAAAAGCTGAGTACAGGAACATCCCCCTGCGAAGTAGATAGATTATATTCTTTGGACCAGCAGAAGTCGCTTTTCTCCAGGCACCTGATTCCCTCCTGCTTGTTCAGATCTTTCAGACTGCGGAATTGAATATAATTTTGCCGTTCGCTGAAGATGGGGTTATCCATATAGAGGTCTATGCCCTGGATTAGCGGAATCGCATAGGTCAAATTCGCGAGTGCGCCTTCAACACCTGCTCGCCTCCGGTACCTCTCAAATTCATCCTGCCTGTTCAGAAGAAAATTGGTCAATTCACTGTCACGGGTGCTGGACAGGGAAATCTGCTCAATCATCACCAGCTTGGTTGTAATTTCATTATTCAACTCATCCAGCAGCTGCTGCTGGTAATGGGATGTCGTCTTTACAAGCGCCTTGGAAGAATTACTGTAGCTAGTCCATGCGGTCACACCGATTACAGCAATCAGCACGATGGCAAAGCTATGAAAAAACAGCCGGTCAATTCTGTATTTTTTAAAAGGATTAGTCAGTTGCTCCACTTCCCTCCGGCTCCGGTTCACACAAAATAAACGGTAAAGCAGCGAAAGAGATTCGAGGCTTTACCGTTAACAGACCAATGTTTTTTACATCTTATCCTTTAATTCCCGTAGTTGCAATCCCTTCCACGAAATACTTCTGAAGGAACATGAACACGATGGTTGCCGGAAGGATCGATACAAGAGACATGGCAAGCAGCTGTCCCCATTCCTCGGCGGACTGGGAATCATTAATCATCCGGAGCGCCAGACCGACCGTATACTTGTCTACCGTGTTGATATACAGGAGATGACCCAGGAAGTCATCCCAGTTCCACAGGAAGCAGAAGATCGTCACGGTTACGATTGCCGGAAAAGCAAGCGGCATCACCACTCTCCAGAAGATGCCGAACCAGGAGCAGCCGTCAATTTTGGCAGATTCGTCAAGCTCTCTGGGCACACCGCGTATAAACTGGATCAGCAGGAAGACGAGGAAGCTGCCGCCTGCCCCGCCTGCGAGCAGATGGGGGGATAATGAATGGGAGATACGTATTGACCCAGCCAAGCTGATAAAACAGCGCATACTGGGGAATGATCAGCACCTGTCCGGGCATCATCAAGGTTAGCATCAGGATGGAGAACCAGAAGTTTTTGAGCGGAAAATCCAGTCTTGCAAACCCGAAGGCAACCAGTGTAGTGGATAACAGTGTTACGACAATGACAGCCAGCTCAAGGCCGAAGGTATTCAGATAGAAATCGGTGAACGTATGTCCGGGAACCGAATTCCAGCCATCACTGAAGTTGCTCCACTGCGGAACAGACGGAAAAATGGACGGCGAGTTTAACTCTGTAGTATGCTTCAGCGATGCGCCGATCCACCAGAGCACCGGATAGACCATCACAAAGCTGAAGAGAATCATGAACAGATGACGAAGCGCCGGCTTTACCTTTAATGTGGTCATTTACGTTTTCTCCCTCCAGTGTCTGTTTCATAGAATACCCAATACTTCGAAGTATAAGAGATCAGCAGCGTAGCGGCGATAATGGCCAAGAGCATAATCCAGGCTAGCGCCGAAGCATACCCCAGCTCGTAACGGCTGAACGCTCTTTCATACAAATACATTGCATACACATACGTAGAATTCATCGGGCCGCCGTTCGTAATAACAAATGCGGAAGTGAACATCTGGAAGGCGCCGATAACAGCCATAATCAGGTTGAAGTAGAGGATCGGTGAGAGCATCGGCAGCGTAATTCTGAAGAATTGGGTCACTTTATTGGCTCCGTCTACGGAAGAGGCTTCATACAGATCATTCGGAATTTGCTTCAGGCCTGCCAGAAAAATAACCATCGTTGAGCCGAATTGCCAGACCGTCAGCAGAATCAGCGTGCCAAGTGCCGTATCGGGGCTTGTGATCCAGCCCTTTCCTTCAAAGCCGAAGACTGCGATCAGTTTGTTGAAAACCCCGTCAACCCCAAAGATGTTGCGCCAGAGCAGCGAAACCCCGATACTGCCCCCGATCAGTGAAGGGAAATAAATGGCAGTGCGGTAGATGCTGATCCCTTTAACCGCCTTGCTCAGGATCATTGCTACAAAAAGCGCAGCGATCAGCTTTAATGGCACGGAAGCGAGCACATAAGTGAAGGTTACTTTGGCAGATTGAACGAATCTGGGGTCTGCTGTAAAGATCCGCTCATAGTTGCGGGTTCCGATCCACTTCATCGGCTGCATCAAGGTGTAGTCGGTAAAGGAATAGTACAGGGATAGAAATAACGGGTACGCCGTAAGCGCTAGAAACCCGATCAGCCAGGGAGAAATAAACAAATAGCCTGCTAACGGAGCGTTCCATCTGCTTTTGAAATAGGATCTCTTTTTCGGCTTCGCAGCAGTATTGGCTATGACGGCTGTGGAACGGTTCATCTGTGGTCACCTCTTGTGGTTAATTTATACCTTAAGTATATAGGCCGCCTATATCCTGCTAAAGGAGGGGAATGCTCGAATTCTTTCAAAATATAACGATAAACGAACCATCTCCCTCTCTCCCCTCTATAAAAAAGAAGCGGATTGCTCCGCCTCTTTCCCGCAATACATTAATAGATTGTTCTCCCGTGCTGGTCGGGTATACCGCTTTTCCGGAGGAAGTACGTGTTAATCCGGTCCCGCCACTCATTACTGTGGGCCGCCTGTTCCCTAAGACGCGCTTCTACATGACTGTACGCCTGTTCATCCACTTGTCCCTTCAAAAGCTTCCAGTCAGACAGCAGCCCGTTTGCCCGCTCTGTGCCTTCAAAATGCGTGTCATAAATATGCTGGATCACGGTCTTACCCGAATGCAGCACATGCGTATATGGAACATGATGAAAGAACAGCAGCAGGTCATCCGGACAGCTGTCAAGGGATTCATACCTTTCCATATTGGCCTGCGCATATTGGGATGTATACCCCGTACCTGTAGCTGTTGTCCGGTCAACACCAATCCCGTGGCAGTCTGCAAAATGATAAGTGCCCCACATGGAGTACTCATATCCGTCCACATTAGGCCCGTAATGATGGTCTGGATTCACCATATACCCGACGCCCAGCGGGGCTGTGTACGATTCATAGATCTCCCAGGATTCCATGAGGATTCTTAACAGAATCTGAAACGGCTCTTGGTCTGTAGCAAAGCCAAAAGTCAGGTTAATCCATTCCCCGGCAATTTCATCGGCAGACAACCCAGGGTTCCAGGATAAACGTCCGTAACCGTAAAAATTAGCCTGTGCAAGCAGGTGGCCCGTCCAGTTGCTGTTATTACCTATGTTTGAGACGGCTGCACAGCCGCTGTAAGGATTGCCGTGAACGGAACCATCCACAATGCGCCGGACAGTCGTTCCCTCTCCATGAAGCTGTGTATCAAAGTTAAGGATTTCCTTCCACTGAGGCACCAGATAGCACACATGGCGCTGCTGTCCGGTATACTCCTGGGCAATCTGGAATTCAATGACCTGATTCGTCTGCGGCATAGCCCCCAGCAGCGGCGAGACAGGCTCTCTTACCTGAAAGTCAATCGGCCCATTCTTTATTTGCAGAATGACATTGTCCATAAAGCGCCCGTCCAAGGGCTGAAAATGATCATAGGCTGCCCTTGCACGGTCGGTTGCACGGTCACGCCAGTCCTGCTTGCAGTTGTAAACGAAGCAGCGCCAGATAACAATGCCGCCATACGGCTGTAGCGCTTCAGCCAGCATATTGGCCCCGTCTGCATGATCTCTGCCGTAGGTGAACGGCCCTGGCCTGTTCTCCGAATCGGCTTTGACTAGGAATCCCCCGAAATCAGGGATAGCTTCATATACAGCAGATGCTGCCCTTCGCCACCACTCCCGGACATCCGAATCCAGGGGATCTGCCGTCTCAAGACCTCCGATTTCCATTGTGCTGGCGTAATTAATACTCAGAAACAGCTTGATGGCATAGCTGCGGAAAATGCCTGCCAACCTCGTCACATCCGGCAGAAAGTCTGTGAGGAGCCGGCTTTCGATCTGGTGGACGTTCACATTATTGATCGTTATGGCATTGATGCCGGTGGAAGCCAGCAGACGGGCGTAATCCTGAATCCGTTCAATACTGCCTGTGACCTGGTTATTCTCATAAAAGACGGATTGCCCGGCATACCCCCGCTCCACACTCCCGTCCATATTATCCCACTGGTTGATCATGCGCAGCTGATTGGCCGGATTCTCCAGAATATTCAACTGCCGGACAGAACCCCCAGTCCCCATAACCCGTAGCAAATGGAACACGCCATATAATACACCTGCAGGGGTAAGTGCCCCGATAACAATACTGCCGGTCTGGCTGTCGGTTTGAATGGCATAACCCTCCGCTTTAACAGCAGAGCTTACCTTCGTGCTGAAGAATCCGTCAACCATAGAGCCTGCACCGAAGGTTCCAATAATGATGCTTGGGGACGCCGCCATTGTCTCCGAGACCAAAATCTCTCTTCCTGTAATTC
>NZ_LN831198.1:2494295-2514526 GCF_001368795.1 Paenibacillus ihuae | reverse complement strand
AATTCCCTTAAGGCCTTGAGCCAGCTCGTCCGCAGCCGTACGAAGCACAGCATGGTCCAGGCCAGCGGCAACAATCCAGTTGTAATCCTTATACCGCTCCGTCTCTCCCTCCGCAGGACGGCGGTATTGCAGCCAGGCCAGGTATCCGTCTCTGGGCTGATAACGTACTGTATGATCCATATTCATAAATCCTCCCTCTACGCTCAATTCACATTAGACGCCCATGTAACGGCAAGGCCCGGAACAAAATGCTCCGGGCCTTTCGTTCTGGAACTATTTTTCGTAAGCCTGCGCCGCTTCCTTCAGCTGCTCAAAGGCTTTCTCCGGTGTCACTTTGCCAAAGCTGAGCTGGTCACGTACCAGTACCCAGTCTTTGTCGACGAAGTTGGTCCAGCCGCCGGCTCCAGCCGACCAGGTCTGGCCGTCCGGCTCTGTAGCGCGGAGCAAGCCCAAACCAACCTTATCCAGATCACTCATGCTTGCTTCCAGCGCCGTTGCAATTTCCTTGTTGGCCGGAAGGCCGCGGAAAGTCTTGAGAATATTTCCTGCTTCCTGGTCATTTACAAACCAGTTAATGAATTTCTTGGCTTCTTCAGCATGCTTGGAGTTTTCGGAAACGGCCAGGTACATGGATGGCTTCAGCCAGCCGCCCGCTTCTTCTGCACGCGGCATCGTTACCAGGGCATAAGCACCCGGCTTGATGCTGTCCCAGGTACCAAGGTTATTGGAGAAGCTGTACCGGAACAGAACCTTACCTGCTGCCAGCAGGTCCATTTGCGGATCATTTTCCTTATCGGAAGCATTTACGTCCGCCGGAGGAACCAGGCCTTCCTTGCGCAGCTCTTCAAATTTCTTAGTCCATTCCAGATAGGCTGCCTGATCGACATTAAAGTGGCCGTCATCTGTAATGACCTGCCCCTTGCCTTTGGCGTACTGGTAGGCCGAGTACATAAAGTAGTTGCCGCCATAGTCCAGGGTGAAATATTGCCCCTCAGGCAGTTTGGATTTGGACTCCTTGGCTAGCGCGAAGAAATCATCCCAAGTCCAGCCGTTAGCCGGATTTGCAATACCGAGCTTATCCATGGCTGCCTTGTCGTATACCATTCCGAAGGCTACCGAGCCAAGCGGAACCGCGAACTGCTTGCCGTCAAGCTGTCCGCCGGACAGCAGCTTGGCATCGAATTTACTGACATCCACTTCAGGCGCGAGGTCGGCTAACTGGCCCCGGGACATCCAGTCCGGCATCCAGCCCGGATCAAGCTGAACGATATCCGGTGCATTTTTCGCTGCAGCCTGTGTTGATAATTTATCCAGGTATCCATCCATACCTGAATATTCCGGTTCGAAGGTAACATTAGGATTGTTCTTTGTGTATAAGTCCAGCGCAGCCAAGGTAGCCTCATGCCGTGGCTGGGATCCCCACCACATAATACGCAGTTTAACAGGCTCATTGCTGGGTGCTGCCGTCGCCGCTGCAGTAGTGCTGGTAGGCTCGGTAGTAGACTCTGCCTTGTTTGTAGCCCCATTTCCGTTTCCGTTGCCGCCGCAGGCCGCCATCGTTCCCAGCAAGGCCGTCATGGCCAGCACTGTGAGAGAACGCTTCCATTTCAACATCTTTAACCCTCCTAATATATTCTTTAGTATCCCGCTACACCGTAATAGTAACAATTATATACGAGAGTTCATATGAGGGTGATGCACGATTTATTTTAAAATCGCACGAAAAATTGCATGAGGTTCAATCTTTATCCTAGCACAATTTTTCAAAATTCAGGCTTCAATATCCATGAGACCGATGAATTCCCGGTTCGGCTGTCGTCTATATAAATGAAGGCATGAATGAACACAACCTAATACGAGAATTCGGTAGCCATCGTAATCGGCGACAACCTGCAGGTCATGCTGATCAATCAAGCATTCTTTAATACGCTCACGGAGAAAGAATCCGTCGATACGAGCAAGTATGCGCAGATGACGATCGCATTGACCTTCGAGAGCCGGCAAAAGGTCGATGAAATCGTAAATACCGCGGTCTCGTTGGGTGGGAAATTGCACGCTGAACCTGAAGATCATGAGTTCATGTATTATTGGGGCTTCGTGGACTTGGACGGCCATCTGTGGGCTATTAACTACATGAACATGGATGCGGCACAAAGTTAAGGTTATCGGAGCGTGCTAGTGTTCTAAAAGAAAGACGCCGGGTATGTCCCCCGGCGTCTTCTTCGTGATGATTAGTAGAGGATTCATTGGTCAATTCGCTCAGGCAGCCCAAATCGCGTAAATAATGGCGTGTGAATGAAGTTTTGAACGTGCAGGATTTGATTGTCTTTGGTTGTTTCGATAACGTGGATGCCCCAGGGTACCAGGCTAGCGCCTTCTTTGCCCGGAATATACTGGCCAACGCCGGATAACCGCCATTCACCGTAATAGGCACCAATCGCGAACCTTCGCAATGCCCGCGAGTAAGCGAATAGAAGGCGGACAAATTTTCCTTGCCGCGGATCCACATCTTAAACGGCGGCAAGGAAGGATGGCAATATGTTCGAATCAACTATCTTTTGTCGCACCATGCCAATGTTTAACACCACAATAATCGCGTGGATTACTAATGGATTAATCGAACCATCTAAGCTCGTGGCAGAAGAACTGGGGATTTTGTTAGACAGGAACCTATAAAAGGCGTTCAACAACTGTTGATGCTAATCGAATCTCTGCAAAACTTGAGCCAGTTTGGGACTTTTCCGGCATCAAGGGAAATTACGTGTTGTTGCGGCTGCTGCAGAAAGATAATGAAACCAAAACTTAGGCATCTCGTTTACAGTAAAATACAATAGCTGCTGCTATAAAGCTCAGTGTCCATATGATTGAAATACCTGTCCCTTGCATTGGTGTAAGGACATTTATTTCATCAGAGGAAGGTGGCATATACATATAATATCCTGCAGTATCCGGAAAATAATTTCTAATACTAGGCAGAAAATCTTTCGACAATGGACTGACAATGAAATAATAACCAAGTAGTACCACTAAAGCAGGCATGGATCGTCTTAATAAAGCACCAATAGCTGCACTGAAAAGTGTGGTTAATGTCAGATAGCCTGTTGCACCTGCTAATGTTTTTATCATTGTGTCTATTTCAATCCCTACTGCTGTGTCTCTCATCCTAATAAAAGTATATAGCACACCTGATGCAGCAATAATAAACGCCACAGGAATGGTTATAATGGCCAACGCCAAATGCTTCGTGGATAATTGAAACCCTCGCCAAGGTACCGTAGTTAAAGTAGCTCGAATCTGTCCTCCAGTATACTCCGAACAAGTAGCTAAGATACCAAGTATAATGAACCCCGCTTGAAGATATCCCATAGAAGCAAGTCCAATGTTCAGTACACTTTGCGTTCCTGCTGCCCCTTGTAGACCATTAGAAGTAAATGCTGCGGCTAAAACCAAATTAAGAATGAACGTCCACATAAGAGTGAGCCATATCAATGGTAATGTAGCTAATTTATCCAGTTCAGCACCAAGGATTTGTGTTATCTTTCTACTAGATGAGACACTCATGCGACGTCCCTCCTGTGGAATACAACAATTGCAACAATGAAAAGAACGACTACCCAAGTAAACATGACTAAACCGCCTGTGAACGGGGTGTGAATTCTGTCGCTCATAGACATAAACATATCAATGCCAGCTCGATCAGGTAAGTAAAACGCCAACTTTGTAACCTTAGAAAGCAGGACACTAAATGATACAACGGATGAATTTATCATGAGCACAGCAAGCGGGATCGTGGAATTCTTGGTTAGAACAGTAAACCCAAATGCTAAAAGAGCAGTGAATATCCAGTAACAAACTGCACCGATAAGTCTAGACCATTCAAATGCAGGGGTATATTCACCAAGAATAAGATGCGATGCTGAGACGGTTGTTATAATAGCAACAATACAAAGCAGTATGCTGAGCCCTATCACAGCGCCTGCTTTTGCCAGCAAAAAATGAAGCCGGGATGAAACAGCAGTTAAACTTGTTGTTATCTGTTGTCCTCCACCGGATTCACTGCTCTCTGTCAAATACTCACTGCTGACAGCAAGCACACCAAGAATAATGACACCTTGTACACCAAGAGCTAATCCAATATAGCCAACTTCCGAAAGCCGTGTGCTAACTCCAGCTATAATTTCTGCTTTTTGTGCTATACTGTCCAAGGCAGCTATGACCGCTGGGGCAACAGCTCCAATAAGAAAGGCAAGCCAAATGCCCGGCAGGGAGAACATTTTAGATAGTTCGGCGTTAAATGCCTTCATACATTACCAACTGCATGTTCAGATGTCAGGGCAAAAAAGGCCTTCTCCAGTGTGGAATGGTTACCTATTACTTCTGCCAATGTTCCAACCGCCACGACTTTTCCGTGATTAATAATCACCACATCATCCACAGTCTCTGCAAGCTCTCCCATTAGATGACTGGATATCAACACCGTGTTACCAGTCGCAGCACGTTCACGTAAAAATGTCCGAATCCAGCGAATTCCTTCCGGGTCGAGCCCGTTTACGGGTTCATCTAAAACTAATATTTCGGGATCGCCAAGCAGAGCAGCAGCCATCCCAAGTCTTCTGCCCATGCCGAGGGAATAACTCCCAACTCTTTTGCCAGCCGCATTAGTAAGACCTACGATTCCCAGTACTTCCTCGACACGTGAGCGGGACAATCCTGCGGCACGGGCCATCCAGCGCAAATGCGCCCGTCCTGTCCGCATCCGATGTGCTCCAGATCCATCAAGTGCGGCTCCTACGGTTGTTAGAGCATTATGTAATTCTGCGAAAGGCTTTCCATTAATTAGCGCACTACCTGAGGTGGCACGATCTAATCCAAGCAGGATGCGGAGTGTAGAGCTTTTCCCTGCCCCATTCGGACCTAAAAAACCGGTTACTCTACCGGGTCTGGCTGTAAAACTGATCCCTGACAAGATTTCTTGATTTCCGCGATGTTTGACTAAGTTATTAATTGTGAGCAACCATAACACTTCCTTTCTGTTATGGCTCTAATTATAAAGAGGCAGAGTTACATCTCGGGTATCAGCCTGTTTAATTCTGGGTTACTTTTAGGTAAAGCTCTACCAATAGCTACTCTTGTGCCATTTTCATTGGATGTAAAGTCAGCTTTAAGCTTCATTTTTTTTAGCATATAATTGGAAGCCGATAAACCAATCCCCGCCCCGCGATCATAGAAAGAGTTATCCATACCGGGACCCCTGTCTGCAACAATGATCAGTTCTTTTTCTAGATCAACCACAATGTTTGCATATTTCCCCTCTGCCGCATGGCGGAGAATATTCTGAAATATATTATCCAGAACCCGTGTCAACCATTTAGGATCTGCTTCCCAATAAAAAGTTTTCTCTGCCGGTAAATCAACATCGATCTGAAACTCTTGTTCTTCAAATACAGGATACCATGCTGCAACAGATGCTCTTACTAAACGTCCAATATCTGTTGAAGCAGGCTCAAAAGGAAATTTCCCTGATGTAAGCAATGTATAGGAAAGTAAATCATCCATAAGCTCTCCGACTCTTGTAATCGTATGGTCCATCTCTGTTAATGAATGTTGTCCTTCTAAACTCATAGATTCTTTATTTAATCTGGTGGCATGTCCTCTCAAAATGGTAAGCGGCGTTCGTAAGTCGTGAGATAAATTCGCAATGAGCCGATGCCGTAATAATTCTTCTTCGTATTCCCGCTTGCGGCTGTCTTCAAGCTGCTGAATCATCCAATTAAAAGAACTTCCTAACTGGTCTATTTCATCCATGCGATCACTTTGAACAGATATGGGTTTAGGAAAGGAATGTTGTTTAGCTGAAAATGACATGACTTCCTGTAAGCTGGTAAGACGTTTGCGAAGCCTCAAAAAGAACAGCCAAGATATTACAACAAATGCAACCAAAATAAAACTAAACAAAAGCAGTGTAATGTAAAATAGATTTAACGTATTCAGACCTTCTTCATGGGTACCCTCAAACCCAAAAAACGTAGAGAAGAAAATAAGCACAATCGGAGGCAAAAAGATAAATAGAAAATGCACTTTTAGAAAACGGCGGAATAATGATCTGGTCTGTTTCATAGCTTCACCCGATAGCCTATTCCCTTCAACGTTTCAATAATCTCCGGGGAATCCGGGTTACGTTCCAGCTTTTGACGCAGTCTACGGATATGCACCATTAGTGTTTTATCACCAGTGATATAAGCTTCTTCCCAAATGGCTTCATAAATTTGCTCTTTGGCTAAAACCTGATTAGGGTGGCGTAAGAAGTACATTAAGATTTGATGTTGCTTCCCAGTCAAAATAATTTCTTCTCCTGTGCGTTTATCAATTACCATTTGGACTTCTGAATCAACTTCAATATGATTTCCTAATGAAATGCGTCCGGAATGTGTTACACCACTTCGACGGATTAATACTTCTAATCTTGCAACTAATTCATCCGTATGGAATGGTTTCGTTAAATAGTCATCAGCAAACTGTAAACCATCTACCTTATCCTCTATCGATGTCCGGGCAGATAACAGCAAAATCGGAATAGCAGGGGCTGCCTTTTTTAATCGTTTACCAACAGTAAAACCGTCTAAACCAGGTAACATAATATCCAAAATAACGATTGCATGCTGATTTACTACTTTTTCGGCTCCTTCACCAGATAGCAGCCACTGAACTGAAAATCCTCGCTGTTCCAATTCTTCTTTTACCCAACCTCCTATTTTTCATTATCTTCAATATATAATATGTTTCTTTTCAAATTACATCCTTCTCTCTGAATCGAGTTCACTATTAGACAAATTAACACAATCTAAAAACCAGCAGCACGTTGAATTCTAAACTCCATTCAAATCGGCAATAGTAATTTGCTGTAAGGATTTTTGAAAAACGTGCAATCAAAAAAACCGCTCTAGCGCGGTTTTCAAGAATACACTTTTGGAACGCGCAGCCATTACAAATTCCCGCTCTCAATGTTCAGGAAATTATATATGCAGCCATGTCAGCAAAACCATTCAAGCATGCTACCTACTGCTCTATACGCAACACACCTACCTTTGATGTCTATTCATTTGAAGTGCTTTGTTATATCTTCGCCGTATGCATAGAGCGGTTTAAGCTTCAGATGTACTAGTCTTTTTCCATTCTGGGTTGATTCCGTTTGCTCGATGATATACCCTTCGCCTTCGACGGAAATCATGACCTTCAGCAGATTGAGCACCTCCAGAGCATCACGTAGTGACTGTCCTCGTAGGTCAGGAATAGATGCCTGGTCAATCTGCTGACTTAACAAATAGATCCGTTGTCCCGAAGCAAGCCGGGTGCCCGCCTCTGGATATTGGCTGATCACGTTGTTTCCGCCTCCGACCGTTTTAAAGTCAATGCCCTGATCAATGAGCAAGTTCTTGGCCGCCTGTACCGATTTTTCGGTTAGATCGGGTGCGGAGTGCTGTGTGGAGGGTGCGTACTTGACGGATACGGTAGTACTGCCTCCATCGGCCGTTGTAACTTTTGATACACCCATATATGGCAATACCTTGGATACGATATCTTTAAACACCGGTCCCGCCGCAGCACCACCGCCAGCAGCATCAGCAGGCTCGTCAATGCCGACATAGACCACAATCTTCGGATTATTAGCGGGTGCGTATCCTAGAAAGGACGCGTGTACCTTGTCGCGATCATATCCACCCTTACCATCAGGTTTAATCGCCGTACCGGTCTTGCCCGCAACCCTGTAGCCTTCAATATAAGCATGGCGTCCAGTACCAACGACCTGATCCGCAACTACCTGCTCCAGATAACTTCCAGTTTCCCGAGCGCTCTTTTCAGAAATGACCTGACGTACCACTTCTGGCTGGGTCATGGTTATCTTTCCAGTATTCGGGTCGGTAATTTCCTTGACGACATGTGGTACCATCAACTTACCGCCATTAGCGATGGCCGCCATAGCGGTTAGCTGCTGAATAGGAGTCACCTGTACTTTACCGTGTCCGAATGCGATTGTCGCGTTCTCTGAAGCATTGTTCGGTGTTGGATTAACGAGTCCGCTGATTTCGCCCGGCAGGTCAATACCGGTAGGATCGTTAAATCCGAAGGCATTTACGTATTGCAATAGCCTTTCCGAACCGAGCATCTCATAACCGAGTTTGATGAAGGCCACGTTACTTGAACGCTTCACGCCTTCAAGATAGGAAATTTCGCCATACCCGCTTCTCTTTTGATCATACAACAGCTTGCCGTACCCCTTAATGCGGATAGAACCAGACATAAAGGTTGCGTCTGGATGGAATAGTTTCTCCTGTACCGCACCGGCAAGCGTTACTATCTTGAATGTGGAGCCAGGCTCAAATCTCGTTTTGATCGCATGGTTGAAGAATACTCCAGGATCGGAGGCATAATTCCAGAACTCATTCGGGTTAAAGGTCGGCATATTCGCCAGCCCCAATATTTCCATGGTGCTTGGGTCCGCAGCAATTACCGTAATATTCTTGGGCTTGTATTCTTCATATGCCTTCTGCATTGCCTGTTCGATATAATACTGGATTGTGCTATCGATTGTAAGCTTGAAATCACTTCCATTAACAACCGGCTGATATGTATCCTTTGAGTCAGGTAGCTTGATGCCTTTACCGTCACTCTGGTAGAGTAGCTCACCATTTTCACCCTTAAGCTGATTGTCAAAATACTTTTCGAGCCCCATTACCGCATTTCCGTCGCGGTCCGTATAACCCAAAATATGTGCAGCCAGAGTTTGTTGAGGATAATAGCGCTTCTGCTCCCTAATCAGGCCCATGCCCGTCTCCAGAGTGTCATGTTCATCCTTCAGTTTCTTTATGAACTCATTGACTTTGTCGCGCATCTCCTGGTCTATCTTCCAGCCTTCATTACGGATCTCCCGGTTCTTCAGGTACTTTCCGTTTTTATCTTTGGCTTCCACGATTACCTTAAGCTCATCTTCAGGTTTGCCGAGCAGCTCATGCAGGCCGCTGATAACTTCTTCCCCTATGCCGAGCGCGGCAATCGCTTTTGGATTAACCACTACTGTATAGGCTGGTATATCACTTGCGAGCACCTTGCCGTTGCGGTCCTCGATCGTGCCACGCACCGCTTTAATCACCGAAGTATGGGCCCTTTGCTCTAAGGCCATGGATTGCCAGAAATCCCTTTCCAGCACCTGAATCCAAAACACCCTGCCGAGCAAAACAAGAAAAAAGAGCGTAATACACCCTCCTATAAACAGCGTGCGAAGTTTTATTCTCTTTACCATAAGAAAACCTCACAAGTATATATTTAGATTTATGTAATTAAGAACTCATTAAATTTTTGTGGTTAGCAATCTGTTTATTTAATCTCAGCAATGCCCTAGACGATCAACTGCGCTTTTATGTCTAGGCATATAGACTTAACATCAGAGCAAGAAAGCAGCTACGAAAGCAAAAATGACCATTAGCAAAAATAACAAATATCCAGTGTTCCTTGGTGGCCAGTCCGATTTAAGTCAACAAGGTATGATGATGCCGTAGAAACTGCGCTGAAAGTTGAAAATCGGCATAGGCCTCGCATTTTAGCAGGTCTCCAGACTCCGCCTCCTACACCCTGCAATACACACGACGAGTTACGATCTCTCTTTTCTTTGGCTTACCTTTCCCGATGAGTGTTCGCTTGGCACTGAATTGCTATTTCCCTACTTCCCAGTAAAGCTCAATGTTGTAGGCATAGGTAGGGCCAGTTTTTATTAGTTAGATTAAAGATTGCCATAATGATCGTCACTCTCATTACAAATTGTACAGTGCATGATAAGGTAAAATCAACCATTTTATTCCACATATAAGTAGGTATTCTAATCCCGTGATTTTGCAAGCATACGGGTTTGTTAATACATTTAAAAAGTTAGAACTGTCTAGCACTTACGTCAACATCAAGAGAGTATCCTAATCTACTATATATGTATATAGAGTAAGATCCGTTTAATCCAACCCCAAACATATCCGTATATGAGATTGTCTTCTGTGCGCCAGCAGCAATCGTTTGATCAGTAATCAACAATCCATTGATTTTAACTTGAAATTGGACTGCATAACTGCTATTATTCCTCATCCAAATATTCAAGTTAACTCCATCAGAAGGTGTAGAGGTGAATGCATCATTAAAAGCTCCACCATCATGATGCACAGGAACTATTTTATAGGTCTCTGAAAATAGTGAATTTTTTTGCGCTTCAACCCCATCTCTTATCAAAACCTTCGTTTCTGGACCTTCGAAGATGTTATTGTTATAAGTATATCTACTTGAAGAATAAACTTCAGAAGAAACATCGGAGACTGAAGAATTTTGTGTCGATGTTGAATTCGCTACTATTAAGCTTGTAGTCGGAGTAAAAAGCAAAGACGCTGCCAAACCCAATCCTAAAAACTTGATCAATTTTATTACCTCCTAAAAGTATAAATAGTGATATATTTGTATATACCTTACCATATTTTAGTAAATTATTGATATTATCTATTTACCATAATTAACTGTATACACTTTTACGTATTTTTATATATGGATTTAATGTATAAAAATGATTGATTAGCAGAATAAGCTATCAAATTGTTACAAAGAAAATTTATAGTGCTTATTAAATTTATAGTAAAAGTAACAAAAGGTTGATTCGGAGAAGACTCCGTATATACCTGTGGAAACCATGGAAACGAGTGCGCACACAAATCAGTGAACTTCGGACACTTAGAGCTCCGAGATCGCGGATGAAAACCGGTAATTAAAAATATGTACTATTCGAATACTCGCCTGTCTCTGGCCCACAGTCTAATACTTTATTTTCACTGAACATAAACCAGTTATTCTTATCAAGATGTTCCGTATGCCTTCGAGAAATAATATAGTGGGTGGTTTTGCATTGCTCACGAATCGGGTCAGCCATGTCTCTTGGCGATATACAACGCTTTTTGAAACTGCCAGGTAAATTCTTATCCAGTCGCCACCAGTTATATGAATAATGAATCTTTCTTCAGATTTAATATATCGGTTAATCTCTAACCTGTTACTTCCAATAAGAGCAATATTGTGGCATATTAATGGTTGAGTTTATCCAGATTTCTTAATATAGGAATAAGCAACCATACGGTGGCGGGTATCGGAACTCAATACCAAGCTATTTGTCAATATTCAGGCTTCCGAATCCATGAGACCGATGATTTCCTGGATCGGCTGTCGTCTATATAAGCGAAGGAAATACTGAACACAAACTAATTTGACGAAGAGGTGTTTTGAAAATGGCATTAACATCCGCATTCACGAGCTTCAACCTGCCTGTAAAAAACGTAGAACAATCGAAAGCGTTCTTCACCGGACTTGGATTCGAGCTCAACCCGCAATTCCCCGATAACGAGAATTCGGTAGCCATCGTGATCGGCGACAATCTGCAGGTCATGCTGATCAATCAAGCATTCTTTAATACGCTCACGGAGAAAGAATCCGTCGATACGAGCAAGTATGCGCAGATGACGATCGCATTGGCCTTCGAGAGCCGGCAAAAGGTCGATGAAATCGTGAATACCGCGGTCTCGTTGGGCGGGAAGTTACACGCTGAACCTGAAGATCATGGGTTCATGTATCATTGGGGCTTCGTGGACTTGGACGGACATCTGTGGGCTATTAACTACATGAACAAGAATGCGGCACAAAGTTAAGATTAATGGAGCGTACTAGTGTTCAAATAGAAAGACGCCGGGCATCTTCCCCGGCGTCTTCTTCGCGATGATTAGTTTTTTTCAGTATAGGCTTTGAAATTGTCCATGATCGCTTGCCAGCCCGCTTGCTGGAGCTCGACGGGATTGGAGCTCTCCGCATCAAACGTTTCAACGACCTTCGTCTCATTCCCTTGATCGATGAAAGCAATATCCACTCTTCTTCCGTCTTCCATGGCGTAGCCGATTGCCTCATGCTGATTCACGACATCGTAGACGCCACCAAAATCAAAGCCCATGCTGCCATCCTTCGCTTCCATCCTTGTCAGAAACTTACCGCCGACCCGCAGATCGTTCTCGGCTCTCGGCGCATGCCAGTCCTCGGATGCTTGATTCCATTTGGTGATATGATCCGGTTCGGTCCAATAGCGCCATACTTTCTCGAAAGGGGCTTGAATCACAGCTTGCACGGTTACTTTCGTCGGTTGACTCTTTTCCATTTTAAATCGACACCTCTCTCTGATATTCGTCGTTTGGTTATTCTCAATGATATAGACGTAAGCCAATGACGAAATTCATTGGTCAATTCGCTCAGGCAGCCCAAATCGCTTAAATAATGGCGTGTGAATGAAGTTTTGAACGTGCAGGATTTGATTTTCTTTGGTTTCGATGACATGGATGCCCCAGGGTACCAGGCTAGTGCCCTCTTTGCCCGGCATATACTGGGCCAACGCCGGATAACCGCCATTCACCGTAATGGGCACCAATCGCGAACCTTCGCAATGTCTGCGAGTAAGCGAAAAGAAGGCGGACAAATCTTCCTTGCCGCGGATCCACATCTTGAAGGGCGGCATTGACATGCAGCCTTCCTCGTGGAACAACGCGACGAGCGCAGCAATATCGAATTGCTCGAAGGCCTCCACATACCGGGACAGCAGTTGCTGCTCCGGTTGAACGTCCACGCTGCTGAGCTCATCCGAGCGAAGCTGCGCCCGGTCCATCGTCTCTCGGGCTCTTTGCAAGGCGCTGTTCACCGCTGCCGGCGACATCGCCAACGTCTCCGCGATCTGCTTGGAGGACCATTCAAATACATCCTTCAAAATGAGCACCGCGCGTTGCCGCGGAGGCAAGGTCTGCAGGAGAGCGATGAAGCACAGTTTAAGGGTATCTTTGCGGACGAGCCGATCCTCCGGATTGCCCCCAAAGTCGGGAGACGGCCAGATCCAGGCAGAGTTAGGCAACGTGTCGCGCGGCTCGACGATGGTGACGGCCGGGTCGAACAGGTCAACGGGATGCGCGCGGCGTTTGGATTGTCTCAGCTTGTCCAAGCATAGGTTGGAAGCAATCCGATAGACCCAAGTTTTGAACGAGGAATCCTGTCTGAACGTGCTCCAGCTCTGCCAGACCCGAATACTCGTCTCCTGAACGGCATCGTCCGCATCGTCCATGGAGCCTAGCATTCGGTAACAGAACGAGGTTAAGCCCGGCTTCAAGCTTGCAAATAATGGTTCGTCAAATGCGGTCTCATTCATCGCGGCCTCCCTTAACGATCTCCCCAAAGGGGGTACCTTCATTATATGCAATGAAGCAGACAGCCTCAAATATGATAAATCAACTGAACCTCATTATTAATCACACCCTAGGCTCATGTGCATATAATTGAGAGTGAAATTATATACACATCGGAGGGCAACGCTCATGAATATGGTTTATCCGTATTGGTTCAGATCGCCATTCGTTCCTGTTTGGGCAACTTCAACGCAGGACGCGCTTGAATTAATGAGGACTTCAGTCCAAGGGGAACGAAATGATGAACTTTTTTATGACCAACTCATTCGTCTTACTCCTAGCCAGAACCAAGCTGAAGTGATTACCTCTATTCGGAATGATGAACGAGATCATAATCAAATGTTCCGGCAAATGTACAGAGAAATAACTGGCCATGAAGTGACAGGAGTCAGCAACGAAGTTCCTGAACATGTACATTCGTATGTTGCGGGGCTGCAAAAAGCTTTCCAAGGGGAATTGTCTGCAGTAGAAAAGTATCGAAAGATCTGGTTCGGCCTTCCTTATGGCGTTTATAAGGATACTTTGTATGGTATTATTCTCGATGAGCAAAAGCATGCGGCAAAGTATAATAATCTGTTGCTACAGAACTTGGCTGGAAATCAGTAATAATTTCCTTGGACTGCCTAAGTACTTTATTCATTCAGAGTCTCCCGTTTATTCAATCTTCTTAATAATTTTCGCAGGAACACCTGCTACAATCGTATTGGCTGGTACATCCTTGGTGACAATAGCACCGGCGGATACAATAGAATTTTCTCCGACCGTAACACCTGGTAAGATCATCGCGCCTGCCCCCAGCCAAGCGTTTTTCTTGATAACAATAGGAGTAGAGATAGTAGATTGTCTTTTAGCAGGATCCAGAGGGTGGTTAATTGTAATCAGGTTCACTTTAGGCCCTATTAATACGTTATCTTCGATGGTAATGCCACCCCTGTCCATAAATGTACAAGCGTGATTGATAAACACATTTCTCCCTACTCTGATATTTTTGCCGAAATCAGTATAAAAAGGTGGAAGAAGTCCTAACGAAGCATCTACCTCTACTCCCGTTAACTTCGAAAATAATTCTCTGACTTCATCCGCTTCATGATAGGAGTTGTTTAATTCCATTGTGATTTTTTGTGCTTCAACAATAAGGTCAAGGATTATATCATACCCGGGATCATTCAATGAAATTAACTCGCCATTTTTATCTCGTTCAAGAATGTCTTTTGGATTCATTTTACATAACTCCTTTTTCATTTTTGAGTTTTTTGTTGTCTTTAATTGAAGTTATATCAGTTATCTATGGAAAAAGTGATTTGAACAGCTTCTGGTCCAAGTGCTGCTGCGAATCCTGAGATGTCCTCTGGATAGTATTTCTCTTGTCCGTTCAATTCGGACATGTTAACTGTCATTGGCAGCTGTGTAATCAAAGCCCGTGTTGTTTCATTGTCATACATTTTGGCTTTGAAAGCCGCTTTCCCGACAATGATAGTCATGTTAATCATATAATTCTCTTCAGGTTGCTCTTTTATCAGGATTATTCTGCAAGCGACCAGGTAACTTGTACACTCCCTGAACCAAGCGCTGCTGCCAGATTTGCAGGATCGTCGACACTACCGAGCGGAACATAACCGTCGTAAGAATTAGAGAAGGTGTGATAAAAAAGTACAAGCGTATTTCCGGACCAGCACATTATGTCACCGGCATGAATGGTTGCAGGACGTTCAGGAGAGGCAGACGGAAGCGCTTCGGACAAATCATTATACTTCTCTAGCCCATTCAGCTCATTCATTTGGAGGGTCATCGGAAACTGCGCCACCAGGGCTTGCGTCGTCTCATTGTTATTTAATGTTGCTGTAAATGTGCTGCCTCCAACAATAATTCGGATGGGAATTACTTTGTTTTCCTTGACGGTATTTCCTTTTGGCGCTTCATCGCTTTCTACAGTAGTACCGGAACTTGGCCCATGATTTGTCGGGCTGCAGGCAGCCTGTGCAAATATAATAGTAAGGCCAAAGAGCAAGTATAAGATTGTACGCATATGTACCTCCTGAAATAAGCAATTGCTCGCCAATGTGATCCGGTTCAAGCAACGTACGTGCGCGTGATGCTAAACGATATTGATCGATTAAACGACATGTGTATAATATTATATAGAATCGAGCATCTTACAATCGTTAAATAATCTGTATCTGTCGATTAATGTACAGATTCCTCTGAATTGACTATTAACTACGGGAGTTTGGTGATATCCAAGATGACTAAAATAGATAGAAGAATAATGAAGTCTCAGGAAGCGATAAAAAAAGCCATCATTGAATTGATGTCTGAAAAGAATTTTGATTCCATTACGATCCAGGATATTTCCGACAGGGCAAACGTCCACCGGGCAACTATCTACTTGCATTACAATGATAAATTTGATCTGCTGGATAAACTGATCGAAGAACATATTGATAACATGAAGGACATTAACAAATATGCATGTGAAATGGACTGGAATGATGCAAATCTGGTCTATTTCGAATACTTTGAGCGTCATTATTTATTTTTTTCTAACGATGTTGGCGAGTAAAGGAGCTCCTTCGTTTCGTGCCCGGTTCCTTGAGTTTCTTATTGAAGAATATAAGGGTGAATTCAATACCAACGAAGAACGAAATCAGGGATTGGATGAAGTGATTGTGGGGTCTTTTATGGGAACAGCTTTTGTAGGAATAGTCGAATGGTGGATTTCCAATGGGATGCCGTATCCACCTCATATCATGGCGAAACAAGTTGGGGTATTGCTTGAGAGGGTTGTATAAAAGACAACTCAAATGAAACAAATCGCTGCTAATTAAGGCAGCTTCAGGTTGTCGAGAACGTCTCGACAGCCTGAGTCCTGTTATACAGAGATTTAACCGAGTTTATTATATGCCTCATCCGACACAGGTTCCAACCATTCCGGTCTGCCCGCAGTGATGGCAATATGTTCGAACCAACTATCTTTTGCCGCACCATGCCAATGTTTAACACCATCATGGGTTAAGATAACATCCCCCGCTTTCAAGGATTGTGCTGGCTTACCTTCCTCCTGATACCAGCCCTCGCCTCCAGTTACCAACAATATTTGAAATCCGCCCTGGTGGATATGCCAGTTGTTTCTGCAGCTTGGTTCGAAGGTGACATTGCTAACACCCACATTCACAGCGGGATCAGCCATTAAAGTTTTTAGATAACTTTGTCCCACAAAAAATTGTGAATATGCTTCATTCTTCTCTCCAACCGGAAAAATTACACCCCTCTTGACTTCTTCATGTTTAGCCATTTTATTACCTCCTATATATATCATTTATATTTGTACTTATTTACTTTAATTTCCCGCCAAATACCGGGAAGAAGCTATGCTCACCGTAATCCTGAATGGGCTCTACATGCTTCAGAGACTCCATATCTGCATCGCTGATTATAAAATCGAGTTCTGCATTATTTCTCATATGATCAGGATTTGCTGTCTTAGGAATGACTACAAGACCAAGCTGGATATTATAACGAAGACAAAGCTGGGCGACAGTTACTCCATACTTATCCGCTATTACCTTAACGTCTGCATGATCAAGAACGGCTCCGTGGGCAATGGGTGAATAGGCCTCTACCAGGATGTCATTCTCTTGGCAGAATTCAATTAGCGATAAAGGCGTATTTCTCACATGTGCCAAGATCTGATTGACCATAGGCTTGATCTCGCAGCTGGTAAGTATGTTCTCTATGTCATCCTGAAGGAAGTTAGAAAGACCGATTGCTTTTACTTTGCCGGCTTTATAAGCATCCTCTAGTGCTTTCCAGACTACTTTATTTTCCTCAAAGTAACGGTTGTCCTCGCGGAACTCCTTCCAGGGCTGCGGGCTGTGAATGATCATAAGGTCGATGTAATCAAGTCCCAATTTAGCTAAAGACCCATCAATGGACTTTGTCACTGCATCATAGTTCTTTAGTTCTGCGGCAACCTTAGTCGTAATGAATAGCTCTTCACGTGCGATCCCACAGGAACGGATTCCTTTGCCTACACCAGTTTCATTCATATAAGCCTGAGCAGTATCAATATGGCGATATCCGATAGATACTACATCCCGCACTGCCTGGTGTGCCTGTTCATCGTCAAGCAGCCAGGTACCGAGACCTAATTTGGGGATTTCTATGCCGTTTGTTAATGTGTTAGTTTCGTTAAACATGGTTATTGCCTCCTCTACATTATTTTTATTGGGGAATAAAATAATTGTTTGGCTTATAGTGATAAATGTACCGCACATTACTGCGTTACCGCACATCTGTGTATAATATAAGATGATAAGAACAGATTTTCAATATTCAGAATGCCCTGTTTTGTATGTTACCGCACAAATATCTAGATAATGTACGATATTTAGAGAGAGCCTGGGTGAATATAAATGTCTAGAATGGATAGAAGAATTATAAAGTCGCAAGAAGCGATAAAAAAAGCTTTTATTGAATTAATGTCCGAAAAAAATCTCGATCAAATTACTATACAGGATATCTCTGACAGAGCAAATGTCGGGCGCAGGACTATTTATGATCATTACCTGGATAAATTCGATTTACTGGATAAGCTGATCGAAGAGCATATTAACGAATTGAGGAAACTATGCAGATCGGCAGCCGATCTGAGTTTTACAGAGGGAAACTTGTTATGGTGCCAATATTTTGAAAACCATTTTCCGTTCTTTTCGACCTTATTAATCAGTAAAGGTGCCCCTGTTTTCCGCAATAAATTCCTGGAATTCGTAATTGAAGAGTTAGCGGAGGACGTAAAGGTAGACGAAGGAATAAATAAAGGGCTGAGTAAAGATTTAATCCTTAAATTTTTTGGAGCTGCCATTGTGGAGACGATAATCGCCTGGATTTCTAATGGATTAATCGAACCCTCTAAACTCGTGGCAGAAGAACTGGGGATTTTGTTAGATAGGAACCTATAAAAGGCTTCTAACTGAAACAACTATTGCCTCAGCATATATGAATAGCCGCCCTTTACAGGCGGCTATGGGAGACTATAATAAGCTTCAAGAAAACTTAATCTTACGGATTAGACCTTCCAGGGTTCTTCCTGCAGTCTTCCTTTGGCTGCGCCAATGCTACCGCCTTTTAGCAGATAGGTTTTGATGTTTTTCTGTAAGGATGTATGTTCCGGTAGTTCTTGTATTGGAATATCAGTTCTTCCATAAACCCATCTAATAGAGCTGTCGCTAGAATGATCTATATGTGTCAATTCGAATGCCTTTTGAAAGCCCACTATGTTGGAATTCTCAGGTAACAATTTAGTCAGGACAGGAGAAAGCAGCCAGGAATCACATACCATATCCGACTGTCTATACTCCGGATAGTATTCGGCGAAAAATTCTCTGGCTTCCTCATATGACTTCCGCAAGCTCTCCCTCCCCAAATCCGCATCTGCGGGGATATGTAGATTAATTAATTTCTCTTCTTCCTGCTCGATCATTTCATATTCTAGTGCACCAATTCGGAATTCGCGAAGTGAAATCTGTCTTGGAAACCACCAAGCCCAGGTAAATGCATAAGTCCCGTACAGCTTGTAATGTTCGTCTATGAAACGGGTACAAAACTTCATCGTATCAGTAAAAATGATCTCAATGATTCCTCTTTTTTCGTACTCCTTATGAGAATCTACTGCCCTCTGGAGCATAAAGGTGAGCATTTTGCTCCCATCCGGATCCTCTCCAAGAACCCCGGCTATATCTTTAATTCCCTTTTCCCAGGATGATGGATCATAGAGGGCAGGAGAAAGTGACTCTGCTCTTCTCTGATCGAATTCGTCTGCAAATTCAAGCACTTTTCTTTTCATTGGATCCGGTAAGCAGATATGTTCACACACTTCTTTTAAAGTCGTCATCTATATTCTCCTTTAGCGATCATTTAGCCGTAGCCTCACCCATCATTATATATGTTTTCCATCGTAACAACTCGTTTTAAATCTCCTTCGATTTTGAACCATTGCTGTTATAAATGCTTCACGAATGTTTTGTATCGAGTTGCAGGAAAGTGTCCATACTAAGACTCGAAATATGAATAAGGGAGAGGCTTGATATGGACCTGCAAAGTGGAAAATTGTACTGGCCGACAACGGTTGTTACCCCCCCTTCGTATCCGAAGCTCGAAGAGGATATATCCTGTGATGTACTAATCATTGGTGCGGGTAGTTCAGGTGCCCAGTGTGCAAATATCCTTTGTGAACAAGGGATGACCGTCGTAGTAGTCGACAAAAGAAGAGCCGGAGAAGGCAGTACCAGCAGCAATACCGCTTTGATTCAATATGCCGGAGAAAAAAGTTTTGTATCGCTTAGCCATTCTTTTGGTGAAGAGGTGGCTGCCCGTCATCTAAAACTATGTGAGCAGTCTATTAACGACATTGAGCGGGTAAGCCGTCAATTACCCATTGATCCGGATTTTATAAGACGGGACAGCCTGTATTACGCAAGCTCCAAGGAGGATATTTTTGAATTAACCGAAGAACATGCTCTCCTTAGGAAATACGGGTTTAAAGTAGATCTCTGGGATGCCCAGAGGATATCGGGCCATTATCCTTTTCAAAAAGAGGCAGCACTGTACTATCACGATGATGCCGAGATGAACCCGCTTAAATTTGTTTACGGGCTTCTTGAGAAAGTAAAGTCACAGGGCGGCTTGATTTATGAAAATACGGAAATAACAGGCAGGCGTTTCGAACAGGATTATGCCCTGTTTTACACCAAAGAAAAGCGTGAAATTCGGGCCAGACATGTCATCATCGCGGCCGGATATGAAGACAGCGACTTCAAAACTGAAAAAAATGCTACGCTGTCAAGCTCCTATGCCGTCATTACGAAGCCGGTCGCCGATTTTTCAAGCTGGCATAAAAGAACCTTGATATGGGAAACGGCACGCCCTTATGTATATATGCGTACA
>NZ_LN831198.1:2487867-2494269 GCF_001368795.1 Paenibacillus ihuae | reverse complement strand
TTATTGGAGGAATGGATAAGGATACAACTTACGCTGAAACAAGGGATTCTAAAATCCTTGCAAGCAAGGACAAACTCCTTGGGGCGTTTAACAATCTATTCCCGGACATTCAGGCCATACCGGAATACTTTTTAGGAGCCTTTTACGGTGGAACGCATGACGGATTGCCTGTAATCGGCCAATACGAGACCTATCCACATTGTTATATCCTTATGGCTTATGGAGATAACGGAACCGTATATAACGGAGTCTTAGCCAAAGTTGTTTCGGATAAGATTCTAACCGGATCCAGCCCTGATTTGGAAATCTACCTGCAAAGCAGACCTCTTGTAACCCGGTAAGATGTATTTATGTTGTATCGGAAACTAGCCCGCGATCTGGATAACGATCCACTTTCTAAGAATAAAAGCGATAGGTATGCCCGTTAAGGGCTTTCTTATCGCTTTTATTTTCGGATGGTTATCCTTACAAATTGGTTCATGTTTACTGCCCGGCATCCGGTTTGTTTAACCTCCTAGTTTTCAAGTCTGACCGGGAAATGGAAATTCTGCTGGAAACCTCGATTTCAGCTTCTTTAAAATGACCGTTCCAATCTTTCTTCGCAAGCTTATACTGGGAATGGTGATGCCGGTTCATATACTCACCGAATCCATAAATATCCACACCAAACTCCTTTTGTATACGGACAATCGTGGATTTAACCTGTTCGTTCAAGTAATTAGACTCCAGCTGTTCCAGTTGCCGATACCCTGCCGCAGTATCAAGAGGAAAATCCGTATCAATGCTGCTCACATGGCCTTCTCCTGCAATTGATAATTTTACATGCGGGCGTCCGTTATTCAATGTTACATCCATGGTTGTGTGTATCGGGTTCATCCGAATCGTTGCGATACCTTGCTTGTTATCAACCGGAACCGCAAAGCTCGTTCCTGTAATCTTGTCTCTAATCAGGTTTAACAATCTTGTATCTGACACCGAAATGAAACCCAGGAGCTTGTCCTCTCTGAACACTGCAGAGCCAGCACATTTGACGATTGCTTTAGGAATAGATGATGTTGTGGCTTTGCTGTTGTCGCTATTGTTGACATCTCCTTCTACAGAAATTGCAGCGAGAACAGGCTCCCTTCCTTCATCCAACATTGCATCTGTATAGTTGTACAATGTACTTTTCGGAGTGCCTCCCCAAGAACGGAAAAAATGAATGATCTGCATTCTGAGCTTCCAGCTTGCATATTGTCCGCTTGGGTACATGATCTTCAGTACATCTGATGCCGGTGTATCTTTGGCAATCAGTAACAGAACGTCCTCGCGCACAAAGCGGGATCGCTGAAGAACATCAATAATCTGATCTAATCCCTTTCGCGCAATACTTTCATCGATGACAACCATATGAATATGAGAGAAGATGATTTTCCGCTCAACCATCTCATTCATCCGGGAAGAAGCCTCACTGATTGATTTTCCCTCCATGGTATATAGAAGTGTAGGAGGCCCTCCGCTGCCGTTTTGTACTCTTTGCGCCTCGGCGGGATTTAACACTTCCATGGTGAGCTTTAACATTCCATTCTTCCCTGGCTCAATCGCCATTCCGGTCAACATGGAAGACTGGTTCACCTCCACCCAATCCCAACAGCCGCTTTGGAGCAGACATAAGATGGCCGCCATAATCAGAATTAAACTTTTACGCAGCATTTCGCTCCCCCTTTTTTGCGCGCTTCGTAAGACTGGATGTTAGATAAGGTATCCCGAAAGGTTCGATACGCGACAAGTGAATCAACAAAAACGAAACCGCAAGGAAGACGCCAAACAAACCTAGAATGGAACCGAGTATGATAAGCCCGTATCGGAATAAACGTATTCTTGCACCAAAGCTGTAGATTGGGGATACAAAACCTGAAATAACCGTTAAAGAAACAACGATTAAGCTCACATTTGACACAAATCCCGCCAAAACAGCAGCTTGTCCAAGTACCAGCGCGCCTGCAATTGAGATGGATTGTCCGATAATGCGCGGCATGCGGGTTCCTGCTTCTCTAAGGATCTCAAATGTGATCTCCAGCACCAAAACCTCAAAAACCACCGGGAATGGAATGCCTTGCCGCTGGGCGGCTATGCTCGTGAGCAGCATGGTCGGAATCAGCTCCTGATGATAACAAGTGATTGAGATATAGAGTGCCGGCATACAAAGTGAGATTAGAAAGGACAAATATCGCAGGTACCTGATAAAAACACCGAAGGAGAACCATTGGTAGACGTCCTCAGGTGATCTGAAGTAATCATTAAATAGTGAGGGAACCATGAGTACGAACGGACTACCGTTTACGATAATGGCGACACGCTTATCCATCAAACCATTACAAATATTATCTGGCCGTTCACTTGCATAGACAGTCGGAAACAAAGAAAGTTCCTTGGTCTGGAACAGGGTGTCTAGGTTGCTGGAAGCGAACAGACTATCCATTTTGTGCTGCTTAATTTTATCGCGAATTCGATTCAAGACGTCTTTCTCAACTAAGTCGTCTACGTAGGAGAGGTAAATGGACGTCATTGTTATCTCGCCAAGTTCATATTTCTCAAAGCGCAGGTTTGGGTTCTGAATCTTCCTCCGGATTAAGCTGATATTCGTCTCTGCTGATTCCGTGAATCCATCCTTAGGTCCAATGGCTACACTCTGCGTAGTCGGCTCAGTTACGGCACGCGTTTCAAGTTCCTTGATATCAATCAATAAAACTTCTGTCATACCGGAGAGATATAAAGCGGCATAACCTTTCAATATTAGGTCTGTGAAATGCTCAACGTCATTTGATGTCTCCATGGTTAATCCCGCCAAATACTGTTCTCGGATCCGATCAAGCCACTGGTTTTTTTGCAATTTGTCAACAGGGTCCACAGTGTGTGTGAGTGGTTTTATGACATTTTCCATTAGAAAAGCAGTGTTAGTCATTGAGGTCAAATAGCTAAACACCCCTGTTTCCCCAAAAATCCTAATCGTTACGGATGCCAAATCAGAGGTTCCTCCCAAACGCTGTTCGATTTCCTCTTTTACAGACTCTATATTAATGCCGGTACTTGGTTTTATTTCATCTGTAGTCATAATTCTTCTCCCTTCAGATTACGAATCCAGACAAGAAGCAGAGTGGCAGCCGGAATCGCCAGCTGCATCGGTATATGCAGCCAGAAGATGACATGTTCCAGACCTTCCTCGATATGTTCGCCATAATTGTTCGTAACCAAAATGGAATAGCCGCCAATAAGGAACGCACATGGTAACGTGAACTTTCTAAAGTCTTTCTTAAATACGAACGCGGCACCCTTTGTGCCAGCGTATAAAAAGATCGAGCACTTTATAAGAACACTAAAAAAGATGATAAACGCCACTAGCGCATCCATACGGGTAATAAAGTCGCCTATATTGATTTGTCTTGCTGCGTCCAATAATGCAAAGACCGAGAATTTCATGTTCTCCTTCCCGAGTGTACAGATCTGCAGGAGGCTAGAGAAGGTTAGCACGCAGCAACTGCAAATCATCGCGGCCAATCCCAGTACCCGAAATCGTCTTGGGTTACCGAGTCCATTCACAAATACGAGGAACACGATTATTTCTCCGTAAGGAAACCATATCGTGCTTTTCCATGTAGCAGTGATTACAGGTGAGACTCCCTTGGAGAGAAGCGGAAGGATTCGTTCCGTATCCAATGATCCGCTGAAACCGAGAAATACCGCCAGCAGGAGAAAGAAAAAGAGAACCATACCCAAAATCGGGATGGCTACACGGCCAATCGTAGATAGTCCTCCGGCTGAAGCATAAGCAATGACTAAAGTGAACAAAAGAATGAGCAATTCCTCAGGGGTACTCCCAAGAAGTGTTGTCTTGACTAACTCAATCATGTCGCGTACGTTCCGGGAGGCAATATATAAAAAATACACGGTATATCCTAATACAAGAACCTTGCCCAGTAATCGTCCCCATATTTTATATAAGAGCGAATATAGGTCGTTACTCTTACCAGCCATTAGCAAATAGGTATATAAGATGAATAAAGCGCAGGAAGGAACAAGGGTGATTAGATCTACAATCCATGTGTCCTCAACCAATCGGGGAGTCCCAAAAATAATTGAGGTACCCAGCAGAAAGACAGTCATGATTGTAAAGGTGTGAAAGGGTTGAAGGCGGGTTGTCTTCATTGAAGTCTCATCCCCTTTTTCTCGTCAGCATTAAGACTAAACGCCTGATTAATGCTGAGTTTTTCAAGTCGGTTCCCCCTGCCGTTAAGAGAGCAGCCCCAAGAAACCAAAGAAATGAAGAATTAGTAGGAATGAAGTATAAGTGTAGCAATGCAGATTGGAATGAAAAACGATATACTAATACGTCAAGGAACACCAGCAGCACTGTCCCCATAATCGCTAGAATAAAAATGCCAAGAAAAATCAATGCATCGCCCCCCGTTCACTTGAGTTAATGTTAATTTGATCCTTTGAACTCCTTATTATGTAATTTGCCTATATCAAATTTTAAAGCCGATCCTTTGTGGGATCGGCTTCATTGAATTCCTTAATTTTGTCTGTTCTCCACAGATTTCATACGGTTTTGATCGTCAGGCAGCCGGTCATTACTGTTGTCCTGACCTGCTTCGACTTCACCGTGGCCGGAGACAGCCCGGGCAAAGTTTGTGAACTGCCTTTTTTCTTCATCCTGCGCGTGCTTCAGCTTAAGAAGCTCCTGCGGATCCTGAGTTGTCATAAGGTTTAACCTCCTAAGTAATCAATTTGTTGATTCGCACTACAGAAGTTTTCCATTACAACGCGGAGCTTATGCAAGAAATTCACAAACGCGGCAATCCTGCCCCCTCCCGAACAGGAAGTTGTTTAACATACTTGTCAGATTGCTTCATGCGTTTAATAATTTCCTCATATTCAGATCTGTAAGGCGCAATGTTTTTATTTTTTTGAAGCTTTTTATGGAGGTCGCGGTCCCGTCCTCAAACCCTTTTTTACCGGGTATAAAGAGGATATCATCATTAAAGAATGATCCGGACGGCAAATAATACCGGACTCCAATTGTATTGTGCTTAACATTCAGCAAATCTTGACCGAATGCTGTGAATCCTAAGCTTTTCAAATCAATTCCCATGATATTCGCAACGGTAGGGAGGATATCCGTTTGCCCCCCCGTAAGCTCCACTCTTTGTCCGGGGTGTTTCCCCGGCAGATGAATAAGGAGTGGAATGTTTAGGGTGCTGATCTGCTTGTGATAACGGATGCCAAAGGTCTGGCTGATCTTCTCGGGATTATATTTCTTTTTGCTTAATCCGAAATGATCCCCATATACGACCAGAACACTCTGGTTCCAAAGTCCGGCATGTTTAAGCTTCTCAATAAAGGTACCAAGTGCATAGTCAGCATAGTTAACAGCTGTAAGATAATTCCCCAGCAGTTTTCCGTCCAGGTCCTTGTTTAACTTCAATCTCCTGCTGGCCTTAGGTATTTTAAAGGGTGAGTGACTCGATACAGTAACAAGTTGTGCATAAAACAGCTTGTTGTTTCGATGTAGCGGCTGCAGCTTTTCGATAGCCACCGTATACAATTCTTCATCGGAGGCTCCATAACGGTTAAAGATTTCTTGCTTAAAATAGGGTTTATCATAATACTTATCGAAACCTAATGCCGGATACAACCGGTCCCGGTCCCAAAAGCTTACCTCATTAACATGGAAAGTGTTGGAAATATATCCCTTGGCGTGCAGTAGCTTTGCTATGCTGGGAAAATCCCGGTCTGCGTATCCGGATGACATCGCTGGATCACCTACAGGGTAAATAGAAGTGTTGCTCGTAAATTCGGCATCCGAGGTATTCCCCCGCCCTATTTGTGAAAAAACGTTAGGGAAGTAGATACTTTTAGCCGACAGCTTATTTAAATTTGGAGTGACTTCCTGCCCTTGGACCGATAGATTCACAAGAAAATTCTGAAATGATTCAAGCTGCACTACGATCAGGTTATATCCGTTACCTGCACCGAAGTACGCCTTTTGATTGACCTTCTTATATTCAAATATTTTTAATGGAAGCGGGCCGCCCAAAGCTTTGAATTTAAAATCAGCCATACTGAAGAGAAATACCATCAGTAGTATAGCCGTTCTCCGGAAGATTAAATTACGTAGCATTTGATTCCCTTTCTTTTGCCTCATGCTGCTTTGTTTATTGTGGTCATTACCGCTGTAATTATGCAGCTACCCTATCCTATTGGGCTAGACGCAACGCCAATTACATCCCAATGGAAGACGAAGATGACCAATGCATCAAGAATAATATTCACGACAACGCTTAGAAGCATACAAAGCCCAATGGCCATTGCGATAAATCCGATAACTAAACTGCTGTAAAAAGGGAATGAAGAAATATTTTT
>NZ_LN831198.1:2477263-2487356 GCF_001368795.1 Paenibacillus ihuae | reverse complement strand
ATAACTAAACTGCTGTAAAAAGGGAATGAAGAAATATTTTTCGTTTATATATAAAACAGCGGCAGACCAAGACATAAAGTCATGATCTGCCGCTGCTGTTTGAGTTGATCTATGGGGGATCACCCCGGCTCCGTTAATGTGGTGAGTTCATCATCGCGTGCTTCACGATTACGCGGCGAATGAAGAATCCGGTACAGAGGCCGATTAATGTGACGATCATCGCGAATGTGAACACATTCTGGGAGCCGAAAGTCAGTGCTTTTGCTAATTCGGCCTGTTCCGTCGGTGCGGAGGAACTATGCAAGTAAGTCTGCATGCCGCCAGTAAGAATACTGATCGCGACGGCTGTGCCGATCGCCCCTGCGACTTGCTGCAAGGTATTCATAATTGCCGTACCGTGTGGGTATAGCTCAGGGGGCAGCTGGTTTAGGCCATTCGTTTGCGCCGGCATCCAGACCATAGAGATCCCTACCATAAGTCCGACATGTAGCGTCACTAGGAAAGCCACCGAAGATACAACGGAAATACTCGAGAAAAACCATAACGCAGCCACAACAATAATGAGACCCGTAATGACAAGTCCTCTCGGACCATATTTGTCGAACAAACGGCCCATTCGCGGCGATAGAATACCGTTCAGCGCACTGCCCGGCAGCAGCATGAGGCCGGCGGCGAATGCAGTTAGCCCCATACCGTTCTGCAGGAACAGCGGCAGAATAATCATACTCGACAAGATGATCATCATACATGCCAGCACCAGAACCAATCCAACGATGTACATAGGATACTTGAATACGCGCAGGTTCATCATCGGTTCACGCATCGCATTCTGACGTAAGGCAAATAATACGAGCGCAATAAGCCCAATGATAATGGAAGACATGACAACTGCGCTGGTCCAGCCCCCTTCTCCTTCCCCGGCTTTACTGAAGCCGAACACTACCCCGCCGAAACCGATTGTAGACAGTATGACAGACAATAGATCGATGCGGGACTTCGTGACCTCGGTTACATTATCCAAATACTTCAGTCCCACCAATAACCCCACGATCAAAAACGGAAGCGACAGCCAAAAAATATAATGCCATGTGAAATATTCGATTAACAGACCTGCTACTGAAGGACCGGTTGCCGGTGCGAACATGATAACGAGTCCGACGAAACCCATTGCCGCTCCGCGCTGCTCCGGCGGATATACAATAAGAATTGTATTGAACATGAGTGGAATTAACAGACCCATACCCACCGCCTGTAAGACACGAGCTAGCATCAACATTTCGAAATTAAAAGCGAGCGCAGCAATTACAGTACCTATGATTGAGCTAGTAAGCGAGGCGATAAACAGCTGTCTGGTCGTGAACCTCTGCAGCAACCACCCTGTCATTGGCATCAGTATACCGAGCGTCAGCAAGAATCCTGTCGTCAGCCACTGAGCAGTCGCCGCGGATATTTGAAACACATCCATTAAATTACTTATCGCAATATTAAGGGCAGTTTCGCTGAACATGCCGACGAACCCGCAGATCAGCAGCGACGCCATGATAGCCCTCGTATTGTATTTTTTCATTATTCGGTCTCACTCCCAGGTTGAAAATATCTATGTGATGAAGCTCTCTGAGCAGTTGACTCTACCGCCAAGAACCTCAAAATTTTAATTATTCTATAAGTTCAGTGTAAAATTTGTACATAGTTATCGTAAAGGAGTGAGAATTGGATTTATTCCGGCCAGAACGATCAGCTGAGCTATAATAGAATACCAACATATACCCGATTGAAATCCAGAGTGAAACCGCAATTATATATCAGGCGGCAATTAGGTTGCCCAAAAACGTTTGACAAGAGACTGTCATATGGACTAAAGCTTCATGCAGACGACAGCTTTTCCTTTTACAGAACCGTTTCCGAGATCCTGAAGCGCCTGGGCTGCCTGATGTAACGGGTACTGCCGGTCAATAACGGGTGTGACTTGGCCTGATTCGACAAGCTCTTTCCAAACCAGCTGATCTCCGTGATTTGGTTTATGCACGAGCACTTTGATCTTCTTCCTTTCGAGCAGAGAAACAAACGGAGCCCACAGCAGATTCGTGATAATCCGTGGCATGGGACCTCCGATCATGACATAGACACCACCATTTCTTAGTGCGCGCTTCAATCTGAAAATGGATTTATTTCCGACTACATCAAGTATCAAATCATATGTAATACCTTTTACCGTGAAGTCTTCTTGGGTATAATCGAGCACATGATCAGCACCTATAGCACGTAGTATATCCAGTTTCACGGTGTTATCAACTCCGGTCACTTCTGCCCCATGCAATTTGGCGTACTGGATTGCAAACGAACCGACTCCGCCGCCGGCTCCATTAATAAGAACATGCTGCCCGCTTTGTAAATTCCCTGCATCACGCAGGCCCTGCAAGGCAAGCACGGCTGCTTGAGGAATTGCTGCCGCCTCTATAAAGCTTACTCCAGCAGGCTTTGTTGTCAATGCTCCTTCTGCAGCACATACATACTCGGCAAATCCGCCCCAGCCGCAGCCGGAAAGATCCCCAAAAACCTCATCCCCTGGTTTAAATCGTGTAGCAGCCGCTCCAACTGCAATGACCTTCCCTGCAATATCTGCCCCAAGGATCCGGTAACGTGGGGTGCGGAACGCTCCAAGCCGGTTAATGAACGGTTTCCCGCGCAGGAGGTCCCAGTCCCAGGAGTTCACTGAAGCGGCATGGACTTCGATTAACACTTCATGATCCTTGGGATCGGGGATATCTACCGGTTCTATCCGCAGGACTTCTGATGTTCCATAGGAATCATAGACCATTGCTTTCATTGAGCCATGTTCTCTCATGTTCATTCTCCATTCGATCGGATTTGGGGAATTAATCTATAGTTTCATATTAAATTAATTCCGTTAATATTCATAATTAAGTTAATCTTTCTAGGGATTCATACGAACCATCCAGGAAAATGTTCCCACCCCAAGACNCCTAAAAAAGCCCAAGTACCGGCTGCGCCGTTCCATTGGGCTTTTTTGCTGTGTTAGGTTCTTCCGTTCATTTCTGGAAAGGCTCTACTGCTGTGGCTACTTTCGTACCGTTATGACCATCTTAGCCGTTCTGGTTTCACCCGCAGAATTGCTTAATACAGCTTCGTATTCATACGTTCCGGGAGCTTTGCCGGATATGGCCGTTACTGCCGATTGGGCATCAGGAGTGTGAGCCTGCAGCGTTTGTGTGTCTACCAGAATTCCATTCTCGTACAGCTTGTATCCGGTAGCGTTCGTTCCCCACCACAGATTCATACTGACGTTAAAGCTTCCATCCCGGTCCCAGTTGTCATTCGATAACACCGCTTTTCCCGGAGAGGCATTTGTAACAGTCACAGTGAGCGGAGCGCTCTTGGTCGTACCCAGTGAATTGATTAATTCGCCGGTATACACATAGGTGCCGTTCTTCTTGCCGGCAACGTCGATTTGGACAGATTGGGCGGACGGAGACTGGTCAACCAGGGTTACTTCTTTGATCAGTTCACCGTTCTCATACAGCTTGAACCGGTTACCGTTATTGCCCCACCACAGATTCATGGTAATGGTATAATCTCCGTCTTTCAGACCCGTGTCGTAGCCGTTATTATCAGACAAGACCGGAGTACCGGGAGCGCTGCTTGCCAGCGGCGTTGCCTGGCTGAGCCATGCAGCCCACTTAAGCAGCGCATCTGCCTGTTCATCCGTAAATACCGTACTTCTGCCGGCAGCAACCTCGTTGCTGTAGGTTGTCAGTAGCTGACGGGCCTTAGCTCCTTCATGTGCATTCGCTGCTTGTTCAGCCTGCTGCAGAATACCGGCAAGCGTCTCGGCGGCCGCACCTGCGTCCGGGTCTTGCGAGCCGCCTGCAAAGGTGCGCGTAAGTTCGGCCAGGCTTGCGAAGGTAGCGCTGACTCCGAAGCTATAGTCTACCGTCTGTTCCCGGCCAGCAAGGTCATAGACAGCAGCGGTTACTACATTCAAACCGGGATCCAGCGTGTACGCAGGTGCATTCACCAGTACGCCGCTAGGTTCAGCCACACCCGAGACCGTATCGGAAGCAGTGTAAGTAATGTCTACGTGTTGATCGACCGTGTATTCCGTCTGTCCTTGAATGTCGATGGCCGGAGGCGCGAGATCAACCGGAACCGAAAGTATCTGTACAGCCTCTTTGTTGCCATCCGTATCGACACTCCAATAGGTCACGGTGTGCTTGCCCTCATCGCTTAGGGTCAGATGCGTTCCGCTCACGACCTCGCCGCCGTCGATCTGGAAGAAAGTCGATTCCACTCCGGAGTCTTCATCGGTCGCGGTGAACGTCACTTCTGCTGCTGAAGTATACCAGCCATTCCGCAACTCTCCTTTTACTGCTGCTGTCGTATGCGGTGCTTTCTGATCGGAGGGTTCCCCTTCCAGGGTGACCAGATCTGAGAGCGGGATATCCAGCTCCTGCACAAGCCGTGCCACTAATTCGGATACCTTGACCGCACCGTTCTTCTGAAGATGGGTATTGTCTTCTGTTGTACCTACCCACATGAAAATGGATTTCGTGCCTTCAGGACCGAGCTCCTGGAAAACTTCCCAGCTGGCCTGATTCAGATCAATCAGCAGGGTTCCGGTTTCTTGCGCCGTTTCCTTCATTGCCTGCACATATTCCGGGAAGCTCTTATTGAGTATTTCTCCTGTAAAATCGCGTCTGTTCACTGGTGTAACCAGTACCGGAGTTGCGCCCCTTTGTACGGTCCCGTTAATGTAATCTTTCAGATAGACCTTAAATTGCTCCGGTGTAAGGTACCGCTCCGGACGGGAAGGCGTGGAATCATTGTGCGACCACTGCATAAAGAGATAGTCCCCTTCGTGTATGTCTAGCAGAATGTCGTTGAGATATCCGCCTACAAGGAAGGTTTTGCTGCTTAATCCACTGACTGCCCGGTTATCGATGCTGATCTTATCCAGATCGAAATAACCACCCAGCGTTTCACCCCATCCTGTCTGCGGACGATAGCTTTCGGCATAATTGGCCACCGTAGAATCGCTCGCCAGATAAAGGACTGGCTTACCGCCTGCACCGCTACCCGGAAGACGTTCGATTTTCATCGCGTTGATTTTAGGTGTGCTGCCCGGAAACGTAAAGTCAAACACGCCGTCAATTAGGGCAATGTCGTACGTTACTTCAGTAAACTGGCCTGCGGGTAGAGTTGTAACCGACAATTTAGGCATTTGTTCTACAACGACGCCTGTGTTGGTCGATTCTTGTGAATCTCCGATGGTTAACGTTACCCGGTAATTGGCTGGCTCCATTTCCACCCGGAAGGAGGTGCCGTACACGCGGGTGAAATCCTCCTTAAGGTTATCCCCGGTTTCCCGGTTCTCATCCTCGAGCAGAGCGGTATCGGCAAAACCATATCCGTTACCTTCCACGTATGCCCGCTTGGCATCTACTTTCAGGTACCCTTCGGCAGCGCTGCCGGAGCCAAAATCAAACTTGTACTCACTGATTTCGCCAACGGGTTCACTAGTCAGCGAATCCCTTGCGACCGTCAGCATGTTCATAGCATGGTCAACCTGTGCCTGCGTCGCTTCTGTACCGATCACCGCTTCGGCAGCGGCCAAAGCTCTGTTCAGCACGGTTACGGAGGCTTCGGTATAAGCCGACAGATCCAAGGCTTTCACCTCGTCACGAAGAGCAATCAAGGCCGTCTGATCACCTGCAACCGGCGGCAGCTTCTTGCCTTCAATCTTCACATTGTCGATCTGGGTGGTCCAGCTCAATGTGCCGCCGCCGCCCTTTCTGGTCCCCAGGAACCGGATTCCCCTTACGTTATTGGCGTAGACGCCGGGACTCATCGGTATATCCTGAATCGTCTGTTTGATACTGGAATCCGCAAGACTAGTGAGTGTCAAATCGATTGTTTTCTTGGCAAAGTTGAGATTCGCATCTACATTCACCCACTGATTTTTGAGGATGTTCGTGGCGATTCCGCCATTCGGAACAGCTGTAGTGCCGGTTCCGTAATCCGGGGTATAAGGACCTACAAAATAATGGATTTTCGTGTATGGATCGGTAGTGCCGGTCTTTGTTAAGAGAGTGAGAATAATATTCTCGTTCGCATCTTGGAGCGTCAGATGTCCTTCCGATGGGGATGCGCTTACATTTCCAGAATGCCAGTCAAAATTGACATTGACGATGTCGCCGTTGACCGCATCAAACAACCGGAATACCTTCGCACGATTACCGGAGCCGGATCCGGCAACGGACAATACCTTGTTTCCGCTCTGATCTACGACCGTTCCCGTCATCTGACCGGCGATACCCGTGGCATTCACCATCGAATATTGTGCGGAAGCAGGATCCCCCTCAAAGTTTTCCTCATACATCTGGATCTCCGGCTCTGGCTCCGGTTCCGAGATGTCGGGATCGATGACTGACGGAGAAATGCCTAAATTCAAGTCTTTTACCGCTCCCGCAACCAATGCTGCAATAACCTTTGCACCGTAGCTGCTGAAATGCGTATTGTCACTGATGCCGTTCGGGTACTTCGGATACTCACCGGGATTAGCGTACAGGAAGATTTTCTCCGTAGCACTTAGTCCGATCTTATCGTAATACGCGATGCTTAACTGGCTCAAATCCACCAGTGCTATGCCCTGCTCTTCAGCCACCTCTTTGGCGGCCTTCACGTATTCCGGAAAGCTAACGTTAAACTCCTGGGTAACCGTGTTGAAATCTCTGCGCCCTACCGGAGTAAGCAATACAGGTGTCGCTCCGCGCTGTTTGGCTCCGTTCACATAACGGGTCAAGTATAGTTTATAATCCGCCGGTGACGCATACCGGTCTGGAATGCCGGCGCTGGCATCATTATGACCGAAGGAAATAAAGAAATAATCGCCCGGCTTAATCTGCTGCAGTATCGTGTCCAGACGGCCGTCAACCATAAATGATTTGCTGCTTCTGCCGCCGATTGCATCATTCTGTATCACTACACCGCTATCAAAATACCGGCCGAACTGCTGGCCCCAGCCTTCCTGGGGAGCCTGCATACTGCTGTATGACTGCATGGTTGAATCTCCGGCCATATAAATCGTTGTTCCGGTTCCCGGCGTTTTCTCCGGGTACTTCGTAATGATAAGCTCCTGGACGTTAATAGCCGTGCCGGAGAAGATGAATTCCAACTGGCCGTCTACCAGCGCAACGTCATAGGAATATTCACGCGATTCTCCCGCGTTCACGCTGGTCACAGCCAGTTTCTGGACAAACTCGGATTTGACACCTACACTCGAGCCCCGGGAATCATCTCCCAGTTTGAGCGTTACCTTATAATTAGCATTGGGCAGGTTAACAGCGAATTTGGCGTTTTCCGGCAGGGTAACATTAGAGGTGCCCACCTTAATTCCGCTTATATTCTCGAAACCGTAACCCGTCTCTTGTGTATAGACATTATCCTGTATAGCGGTTGTACCAGCGGCCGTATCAGTACCGAAGTCAAAGTGATAAACCTGCTCCGGTAATTCCGGTACGCCGGTAAGAGCCAGATTCGCTTTAGGGAATGCTGTTGCTTCTGTCCCGAGATAAAATCCACTGTGCGGCGGCTGGTTGTACCCGACATTTTGCCAGGCTATGCCCAGACGGTATACCGGATCCTGCATCAGCGCAGGAATACGGTAGCTTGTCGGTATTGTTGTCGTATAGAGTCTGTATTCGGTGCTGTCTTCACTGCGGAGCAGAAGCTCCTCACGCCAATCACCCAAAATATCGGCCTGAAGGGCCGGATTACCTTTGGTGTGGTTATTGGTCAAGGCTCCTGTTGTCCGGAAAACTTCCTTCAGCTGTTTATTCTCATAATCCCACTTGTATATTAGCGGAATGCCTTTAGCTGTGGTGCTGTTCCATTCGTGGTCGAACAGCTCCCGCTGGAGATCCCCATCCCACCAGATTGCAAAGTTGGCGGTCTTCGGCACTTCGTTCTGTTCATAAATGACTTCCCCATCCGCAGCATATCCGGGGGATAAGGGGTCCATCTGACCATCCACAATCGTGGCTGCCCAGGATTCGTATCCGGGATAATTCGGATCGATATCTGCTGACATCCCGCGTCCGGTATCTTTGCCCGTATACTGTCCCCAGATAATTTCTCCTGTAGCGGCATCGCGCATCTCCAGCCCGTATTCGGCATTCGTATGCTCATGCACGCTAACGATCTGATAGCCCTCCCGGTTCGGGTCGAGCTTGCCGGCGTGCATTGCGTCGCCGTGGCCGAGTCCGGTACTGTACATCAGGCTTCCGTCGTCATCAATCGCAAGTGCGCCGTACATGATTTCATCTTTGCCGTCGGAATCGACATCGAGCACGCTTAAATTATGATTCCCTTGTGCCTGATACTGAGCTCCGGCTTCATTGGTATCAAAGGTCCAACGCTGTACAAGTTGTCCGCCAATATAATCAAACGCCGCCAACACGGTGCGTGTATAGTAGCCGCGGGCCATAATTACACTAGGCTTTACGCCATCCAGGTAGGCAATGCCGCCCAGGAACCGGTCTACGCGGTTGCCGTATCCGTCGCCCCATGCGTTTACGTCACCTCTTGGCGGTACGTATTCAACACTCGAAACGGCCGCTCCCGCTTGTCCGTCGAACAGGGTGAGATATTCCGGACCTGTCAGGATGTACCCGCCTTCGTTGCGGTAATCTTTGGTTCCGTCACCAATTACTGTGCCTACGCCGTCCTTCGTACCGTCAGCCGTCTTGACGACAACTTCGGCTTTGCCGTTTCCGTCCAGATCATAAACCATAAGCTGGGTATAATGAGCTCCGGCGCGGATGTTGATACCCAGGTCGATTCTCCAGAGCCTCGTGCCGTCAAGTTCAACGGCGTCGATATAGACATTACCGGTATAGCCGGCCTGAGAATTGTCTTTCGAGTTGCTCGGACTCCACAAGAAAACGATTTCATAATCACCGTCGCCATCCAGATCTCCGGCGGAGGCATCGCCGGCATAATAGGAATACGTGCCGCCGTCTTTTGTACGGCCATCTGCCGGTTTATCCAGCGGAATAGGTAAATAATCGTTATGCAGTACCGATACGATCTCCGGCTGCATTTCTTCCTTACCAGCAACAACGGTAGAAATTTGGTACTGAGAGCTGTCTGCGCCTGTCGTGTCCACATAATTCGTAGCTTCGCTGATAGGCGCCGCATTGACTTTATATCCGTTTTTATATACATTGAAAGCGATTTCATCTGAGTCCGTATTCAAGTACCGCCAGCTGAGGAATACGCCGTTGCCTTGCAGGACTGCAACCAATCCGCGGTTAAGATACTCAGCCTGACGGCCGGGCTGACTGTCCGCTGTCTCTGCATATCCCGGAGTTTGGGGAACCACAAGCAAAAGTACCATTAGAAATGACATCATGAATGCAAGAACCGGTTTCTTGATGGAAATAGCTTTTTTACCCATGTACTTCACTCCTCCTACGTATCTAAATTCAATTTAGAAATCAGGGGAAACTCTGATCACGAAACCAGCAGAACAACGCAACTCGAATCCTTATGTTATTTAAAAATTCTTAGCTTCCTCTAGAGATGTTCACCCCTCTCATAAAATCCTTCATATTGTGCGGGCTTCTCCTATACGAAGCTTAGAGAATCATTCGGTTATGTCCCGGCACCAAATATGCACAAGTGTATCAAATAATGGTAGTCAATTCTTCGCAAAAAAACGCATTTTAGACCTAGAATCGACTTTTTTGCGAAGCACTTTCAAGCACGTTGCCACACCTGCATGATTAGGCTAACGCATACCGTTTAGGAGGGATTATGATTGTATACTTATGAATCGCGACAGCAGTCTCCTCATTTAGCCTGGCATGAGACACTAGAATTGCACGAATTGACAGCTTTCCAGAGCAATCAGCTCATGCTGTTTAAGATGGTGCACCATGATGTGAAGGACCCGCAGCTGCACGCCCTGTATTTAGAAACCATCAAGGCTGTAGAGTCGAATTTGCAGGAGCTGCTGCAGTATTATCCGCTCGCTCCCCAGGGTACACGAAACAGTTCCAAAGAATCGGATATG
>NZ_LN831198.1:2467555-2477176 GCF_001368795.1 Paenibacillus ihuae | reverse complement strand
CGGGCTGCTGTTGGGCTTCGCCAAGACTGCCGTGCGCAGCTATGCCATCGGAATTACTGAAACAGCTACACCAAAGCTTCGGGAAACCTTGCAAAAGCAATTGAATGCCGCCATTATGCTGCACGGTAAAATTTATTATTTCATGCTGGAGCGTGGCCTGTACCCGTCTTATGACCTTCCAAAGCTGCTTTCCAATGACGTTACAACTGCGAATAAGGCTTTATCGCTGTAACTTGGCAGCACAATTAAAAGGGATGTCCAACAGCCATTTTAAGGCCAATAGGACATCCCCGTTTTTTTCACTCCGGATATTAGGTTGTTGTACATGAAGCTGTCTAACGCGCCCGCTGACGGAACAGAGTACCTTTCTTTTCTCCAAAGCTGTTTTCTTTGGGATGGTCTCCTCCTTCATTCTCCTCCTTGCTTGGAGTTACGGCGAATAAGGACAGCAGTCCTCCAACCGCCCCCACAGCTGCCAAAGTGCCGAACAAGACCCAATGCCCCCGGTTCATTAGGAGCGACACGACTGGAGGTCCCAGCGCAACCCCGATAAACCTCATACTGCTGTATAATGAGGTGATCGTACCCCGGTTCTCTTTCTCAATCCCCTCCGTAATCAGCGCATCCATGCAAGGCAGTACCACACCAATCCCTATACCGACTACACTTAAGAATCCTACCATGAAAAATATATTCTGACTAAAGACTGTAATGAGCATTGCCGCCGTCAGCAGAACCATCCCCCCGAAGCCAAGCCATTTCATTAACAGCTTATTTTTTCCGATGATCTTTCCGCTTCCGTAGGAAGCCAGACACAACAGTGCAAGGGGAATTGCCAGCACATATCCTTTAGAGGCTCCATGCAGGTTATACTCCGATTCCAAGGTCTCGGATAAATAGAACAACACTCCGAAGGTTGCAAACATACATATTCCGCCAATCGCAAAAATCGCATACAGCCACCGGCCCTTTTCATGCAGGATTTGTTTAATGCCGGTTAAAAATTGCCTGATGCTTTTAACTTCAGCCTTCTCCTCTGACTTTGGTTTCTTTACCAGAAACACAACCAGCGTAAATGAAATGAGGCACAAGACCGGAATGGCAATAAACGGTGCATACCACAGCACGATACCTAAATAAGCGCCAAGAATCGGACTTAGCACTTTACCGAAGGTATTAGAGGTCTCAATGATTCCTAGTCCTTTACTGACCTCCTTCTCATCCTTGAACAAATCCCCTACGAAAGGAAGAACGATCGGAAAAGCGCCTGCTGCCCCAATGCCCTGGAGAAAACGTCCCCCAAGGATTACCCAGTAAGCCGTTACCCCAGAAAAAAACCATGCAGCCGCAACACAGACTGCACCCCCTAAGGCTGCTAAGATGAGACTGGGTAATATGACGATTTTCCGCCCAAAGCGGTCCGATAAATATCCGGCAATTGGAATCATCAGGATGGCGATAAGGCCATAAACCGTGATAATCATACTGACTTGAAAAGCATTAATACCCAACTCTTTTGATATTTGAGGCAGTATAGGTAATAACATGGAATTGCCAAGGGTCATAATTAACGGAATTGAAGCAAGTGCGATTAATGCCCCTTTATTACCTTTCATCGAAGAACCACCTTCTTATTTTTTGCTATCGTTGTTTAGTGTGGTTCTTAAAGCTCTATTTATTCAATTCAGTTTTTAAAAAAACGATGCCCTAAATAAGTGTATAAACGTTCCTGCTGCAGAGGATGCTAACTTGGAAAAACTCACATCAGATACACAAGGAGGATGTTCTTTTGTATTTCTATAAAGAAGGTTTGATTAACGACATCGTAGTCGATAAGCCGGATCCGGCAGCAGCCAAAGTGTTGCAGGAGATTCTGGGCGGCCACTATGGGGAAATGCGGACGATGATGCAGTATTTCTTCCAAAGCAGTAATTTCCGGGGGAAAGAAACCCAGTTTCGCGATTTGCTTCGCGGCGTATTCTTAGAGGAGATTGCCCATGTGGATCTGGTACAGCATACCATTAACCAGCTGCTGAACGGATCCGGTGAAGCACAGGCCGGAAATGCAGGCACAGATGGCGCACCTCTTAATGAAGCAGTGAGGCATGCGAATCCGCATCATTTCATTGTGGGTGCTCAAAGCTCACTGCCTGTAGATGCGGCGGGTAATCCGTGGATGGGGAATTATGTATATAGCCATGGCAATCTGATCAGCGACCTCTTGAACAATGTTGTCCTGGAATCGACTGGTGTGCTTCAGAAAACCCGGATTTATGAAATGAGCTCCAATAAAACATTCCGTGAAACCCTGGCTTTCCTGATCGTACGCGATAATGCCCACCAGAACGCATTTGCAAAGGCACTTGAAACTCTGGGCGTGAATTGGGGAAATATATTCCCAATCCCAAACTATGACATTAACAAATATCCGGAATGCCGCAAATTTGTAGATATGGGCTACCATAATGCCCAGTTCAACTTTAGCCTGGATCCATCCAGGATGGCCGAAATCTTCCAGGGTACTTCTCCTAGCCGGAATAAAGGCACTTTGGAGGTCGTCCCGCCTCCGCCTGGTTTCCCGGTCCCTGTTATGCCGGAGATGCCTAATGAGCATAGTCCGGGTCTTAGTGATATGAATTTCTGAGCTTTTGAAAATATGATGTATGCAAGAACTCCAAATCTCTCCTAACCTAATGTTTAGGAAAGATTTGGAGTATACAATTTTCTATAAGCTTTAAGCTCCAGTGCGTTTAGTGCGGCTTGCTGCGCGTCACTTGGAGGGTTTGCTGTCTTTATCCGTCTCATCAAACGGCTTCAGCTGCTTCAAGCTGGCCTGCAAAGCATCCATAAGATCGAGCACATTGGCAGTCTTCTCATCGTTAACCGCCCTTCCTTTCTTCCTTCCATCTTATCCTCAATGGCTCTCCGCAAGCGCGCTTGATATTCATCTCTATATTTCTCGGGTTCAAAATTACCTGTTAACCGTTCTGGGGGGATCACTTTTGAGGAATCATGAAATTCTTGCGCATATCGATCATCGGCCTGGATCAGTGTCTCTGCCTTCTTTCTGGACCCTCTGAGATTAAGGGGTCTGCCCCGTCTTCCCTTTGTACACCGTTTTCTGGAACTCAACATTCGCACATATGTAATATACAAAGGCAAAGCAGGCATATTCTTTCTGAATTTGGATGCATCCAGCTCTTTACCTGTCTGGACAGCCCGTTCGCTGGCCCATTTGCCTTACCGGTATGCGAAAATGAGCCTCCAAACCGATGGAGATCACATCACGTTCAGCAGCCAAAGGCCTATTCCCGGTCAAGGGCAGGCGGAATTCACCGGAAAATATCACGCAAAAAGTTCAGATTGCTTCCGTGCTCAACCCGGAAGCCTGATCCACTGGCTGACCGAACGGTACTGCCAATATGCGTCCGATTCGGAGGGGCGCCTTTATACCGGTGACATCCATCATCTTCCCTGGCCCTTGCAGGAGGCTGAGCTGGAGATCGAGGTCAATACTTCAACTCAGGCATTAGGGCTTGCACATGCCCCTGATCCTTCAATCCTTACCCTTACTAAACGTCTGGAGGTTTTGTTCTGGCCGGTAACAAGAATATAGATACACTGCATTTGATTTTAACGTTGCCGCGCCAATGAAGCCTGGTATCTTTAAAAGTTTAAATTTTACTCCACAGGGTAAAGTTGTAAGGCGGCGTGATAACATCGAAAGAAAGGAGTACAGGCAATGAAATTATCGTTCAATACGGAAACCTTGTTTGGCCTTATGATGCGATGAGGGGCAGAACAGGATTTTTAGGATGTTTATTTTTTATAAAGCTGGTGTACAAATAATTGTTAATTAATTTAATTAATTGGAGGGATGTTACTATGGCTAAAGAATTGGCCTTGCATGAAAAACTAGAAATACATGAGCTTCTGACCTTAAAAACCTCATGTGCTACCAAAGCTGTAACTATGCTGGAGCTCGTTAAGGATGAGAAACTCAAAGCACTGATTAACGAAGATCTGAAAAACTCGTCAAAAGCCATCAAAGAATTAACATCACTTTTATCATAAGGAGGACTCAAAGATGACAACGAAAACAAAAGAAATGCTGGTCAAAGCCATTGCCCCTATGGATGACTTGGCTATCGCCACAGATATGCTCCTGTCCGCAAAATCCGCTGTACGGAACTACGCAATAGCGCTCACCGAAACAGCAACGCCTAAAGTATATAAAGTGCTCAGAGCACAGCTGGATATCGCAATTGACACCCATCAGAAAATCGCCGCTTATATGATTGAGAATGAAATGTACCACCCTTACGATATATCTGAACAGGTCGAGCATGATTTGAAAAAGGCAGAAACTGCCATGGGACTTTTAAAATAATACTACTTAAACTTGCCGTTCTGGAGGGACACCATATGATTTCAAACGAACAAGCGATGAACGCTGCAGGGCTCCAAACCAACATCAGCCTGGAATGCCTGCATCATGCGCCTCACAGCAATTGGGCCTATCAGTATAATAAGGATTCCTTCCATTTACGAGTCAGAACCAAAAAACAGAACGTGGATAAGGTCTTTGTACTAACAGGAGATAAGTATGACTGGGAAGCCTATCACAGCGAGCACGAGATGAACAAGGTCTCGTCCGACCGTTTCTTTGATTACTGGCAGACGACGGTTCAGCCTGAACATCGGCGCTTCTCCTACGGGTTCCGCTTTCACTCCGGGGAAGAGACCATATGGATGACCGAAAACGGCATTTTTGCTGAAGAGCCGGAGGCTCCGACAGGGTTCTATGACCGACCGTATATTCATCAGATTGATTTGTTTCAGGCTCCTGAATGGGCAAAGTCAGCTGTATTCTATCAGATCATGCCGGACCGTTTTGCGAACGGCGATCCAGGAACGGATCCGGAAAATATCTCACCATGGGGGGATAAGCCCACGGAAGAGAGTTTCTTTGGCGGTGATCTTCAAGGGATAATCGACCGTCTGGATTATTTGGAGGACTTGGGGATTACGGCCATTTATCTTACTCCTATCTTTGAAGCCCCCACCAATCATAAATACGATACGACAGATTATAAACAAGTCGACCCTCATTTCGGTGATCTGGAGCTGCTAAAGGAGCTGGTGCTGAACGCACACTCCAAGGGGATACGGATCGTACTTGATGCGGTATTCAATCATATCAGCGCTAATTCCCCGCAATTCAAGGATGTAATTGAGCACGGGGAGCAATCGGAATATGTGAACTGGTTCCATATTAATGAGTTTCCGGTTAAGGTCAGGGAAGGAAATCCGAATTATGATACCTTCGGATTTTTTGAACAAATGCCGAAGCTGAACACTACCAATCCGGATACTCGTGAATATTTACTTAATATTGCTGAGTACTGGCTCAAGGAGGTCGGCATAGACGGATGGCGTCTGGATGTGGCCAGCGAGATTGATCATGCCTTCTGGAGGGAGTTCCGCAGACGGGTTAAAGCCGTTAATCCGGAAGCCTTTATTATCGGAGAAGTCTGGAACGATTCCCTGCGCTGGCTGCAGGGCGACCAGTTTGATTCCGTAATGAACTATCCTCTGTCCGACCGCTTGATCGAATATCTGCGATCGGATGAAATGGATGCTGAAACCTTTGCTTCCCACATTAGCGGACTGCTGATACGTTATCCGCAACAGGCTAATGAAGTTCTCTTCAATCTGATGGCCAGCCACGACACGCCGCGTATCCTCACACAGCTTGGAGGCGATAAAAGAAAGCTGAAGCTGGCGATTGCCTTTCTTCTAACCTTCACCGGGACACCTTGCATTTATTATGGCGACGAGATTGGACTAGAGGGCGAAGGCGATCCGGATTGCCGGAAATGCATGATCTGGAACCAAGACGGACAGGACCGGGACTTGTTCAACTGCTACAAGGCGCTAATCCGGCTTCGTAAGCAGCATCCGGCTCTGCGCACCGGTGAATTCAGATTTCTGCAAGCGGAGCCGCAGGAACGTTCCTTTGTCTATGAGCGTAAGGATAGCAGTACGCATTTGACCATCTGGATGAATGCTTCTGAACAGCCTGTTACCCTGTCTCTTCCTTTGGACGGCAGCTGGCAGGATAGCTTAAACAACGAACCTGTCGTATCTGCTGAGGATGGCACTAAGCTTCAACTGGAGCCTTTCAGCTTTAAAATATTACTCAAAATTTAAACATGAACAAACCTTTCAGAACACACCGTCAGATGCTTTGGCGGTGTGTTCTGACCTTTCCCGCTACCTGTCATCCTGGCAGCAATACTATCCGCCTCCCAATGGCCGCCCCAAAAGCCAGAGCTTCAGCTTATTCGTTTCGGCCGTAATAGAGCTTAAGATTCGCTACATCCACCAGATACAGAATATCAACACCCTTGGGACTGCGGTCCACTGCCAGCCGTTCTACCGGGATGCCGGGAGCCAGTGAGGTTTCGGTCCAGGCTCCGCCTGTATTTACTGCCATAAATGCCCGGTCACTGCCGCTGCTTTTTACGTAATAGATTCTTGCCGCATTTCCTGTCCAGGTCACATCAATGGCTGCATTCGTCGGAGCAGCATTATAGACCGTTTGCAGAGCCCAGCCCCCTGTGCCATAAGTGGCCTGCTTTACCGAAAAGCTTGTACTTCCCTCTTCACGATAGCGGTATGCGATATAAGGATGGCCATCAGAATCTACGGTAATCTTTGCACTCTGAACACCCGGTCCGCCGGGATCGCTGCCACTCTGAACATAGGTTTCGCTAGGAGCCAAGGGCTGTACAATATCCGCCGTTGTCAGTGAGACTGGCGGCACCACAGATGTACCATCCGCCTTAGTAAAGATGTTCGTAGATGGGCTGTATTTCAGATAAGATAATTGATGGCGCAGAGGACTTGCGGCAAAATACGCCCACTCGAACAAGATATGAAGATCTCCGTTAGAATCGAAAACCAGATCATCAGGGTAGACAGACCGGTTAAGGTGAGACGCTATCACCTTGATCTGGCTCCACACCGACTCCGCGTTATTCCAGCGGAACAGGACGGCCTCTCTTTTGCCTGCAGTATCTTTGTCGGCGCGGACCAGTAAGTACAAATCCCCGTTCGGGGCGGTTGTAACTATCGGATAAGTTACATTCATTCCTTGGGGGAGCTCATTCGAATGATTCTGAGGAATGCCGCCTACCGTATCTGAGCGGTAGTAATTCCATGGATTGCTGTGCATGGAGGCGAAGACGTGAAACCGTCCGCTGCCGTCTCTGGCTATAGAAGGCTGATTATGGCCAAGATCATCATTAAACTCCGCAGGGGTGGTGCCGTTCATTAGCGGGAGCTTGCTCCAGATGCCGTCATTATCCCGTCTCGCAATGGCTACCGAATGCTTGCTTGCGATTGACCCCGGCGCATTATATGCCATATATGCATATTCAAAACCTAGTCCATACGTATCAATCGGAGACCACCAACCGGCCTGATTGCTGGAATCCATCGGGAAAGGAACCTCTTCAAGCACCGCAGCCGCATTTCCCGTAACCGCCGGCAGCAGAGTCAACAGTGCCATTATGACGAGACTGAGCTTCCATGTTCTTATTTTGTTCATTGTTTCGCCTCCCTCATATATTTGCCTCTAGTAAGCACACCTTACTGATCCAGAACAAAATCACGCCATGTAAACGCATTCATAAACATCCTTTTAAAAATGCTCGGCACCACATCCTTGTGTGTTAGCTTTTCCGGTATCGCAGGTCTAAGAATAGCACCCGGCTGTTAGAAATGTTACTGTACTATTGCAAGAATGCTGTACAAGCACGGGCTTTTGTATACAAATAAAGAAAAGCCCGGAATCCGGACTTTTCGAAATGCATTTATGCTTAGTTTAATACTCCCCTTTTATTACAAAAAACGAACCCCGGATCGTTCCTGCCAGTTTAGACTTTTGCCGGGCGAACTTAAACTTTGCTTCTAGCTCCTTAGGAACCTCCATCCCCTCGGAAAGCTTAAAACCAACCGCCCGCTTCTTGGGGTCATCAACCGTATACATCACATTAAGCGCAAGACCATCCTCGTAAAAAACATAGGCAAACCGGATGTTCTCCACTTGAAAGCGCGACGTTTCTAAAGGCTTGGCCGCAAATTCAAGATCACGTTCTATTTTCAGAATCCGGTTCACATATTCAAGGGTTTCCTGGCTTTCGCTGGCGGGTACAACCGTAAATTCATGCTTGTATTTGTTCATAAAATACCGGGCTTCATTCGCACGTAAACCCGCAAGCGCTTCTGCTACGGATGAAGACTCTAACCCGGCCGTCGATACATTTTTAAAATCAACAATGTAGGACATACCCTGCCTCCTTTCAGTTCCTTATTTCTTTACAACAGGAATCCACATTTCACCATAGACTAAGCCGTCTCGCTCCCCCATCAGGGCTGTTGTGTTTGGCCCCCCTACATAGGCGAAATCCTTAGCTTCAGGCAAGGCTTGACCAAAGGCAACCCCGGCCAGCTTATTATTTAATTCATCAGCCGTCTCCGCTTCCCCTTTAACTACCAGATAAGGTCCCTTGGGGAATTCGATCACTCTGGCTTCTTCAGGTGCCGCAGCTTCCGTCATAACGCCTGCATAATGCATCATCTTGTTATTCACTGCTTCATTTACGGCAAAAATATAGTCATTCAAGGCTATGCCTTTTAAATAATCAAGCCTTCCATCTTGGCTGACCGCCTCCCAAAAATCGGTCTTTTCCTTGTTAATACCCGCATAGTCTGTGTAATCGCTCTTAAGCTCAGTTCCTAAACCTACGACAGTAAAGCCATCTTTTTCTTCCAGAGTGTATGGAGTCATGATCAAAACCTTCCTTTTCTTTTGGATTTGTCTTCATCACTTGATAGTTATATGATAGCCTTAAATCATGTCAAATAATGATACTGTTTAGGAGCTCCCATGAAAAAAGTTGAGCGGATTAATATCATCATGCGATATATCAATAACCGTGCCCACTTTACTATTTCTGAAATCATGCGTGAATTTAACATCTCCCGTTCGACCGCCATTAGAGATATTAGGGAAATTGAGGCCTTGGGCATGCCGCTTGTCGCAGAAGTCGGAAGAGACGGAGGATACTCTGTCATGCGCAACTCGGTCCTTCCCGTGGTCCGTTTTACCGGTAATGAGGTCAAAGCTCTATTTATTGCCTTTATGGCTACAAGAAATCTGCAACTCCCCTATCTTCAGAGCCGCCAGTCTTTAACTGAAAAATTACTGGGCCTCATTTCAGAAAATCAGCAGGAAGACCTGTTTCTTTTAAATCAGATCCTGCTATTTGAAGGGACCAATCCGAGTAATCCGGACCTGCTGGATCTTTCGGATCTGCCGCATCCCATGCTTGAAAAACTGATCCAAATCCTTTTATTGGACAATTATCTGTTAATTAGCCTCAAGGAAGAGACGTATCCAATCTATGTATTGCACCTATATCGTGAAAAAAGCCTCTGGCTGATTGAAGCCTTTAACCTAAAGGAAGATAAGAAGCAGATTTATCCTGTCGATCATCTCACTGATGTCATACCCTACCCTGAGAAAAAAAGAATAAGCAGAAAAAGGATTCT
>NZ_LN831198.1:2457674-2467529 GCF_001368795.1 Paenibacillus ihuae | reverse complement strand
AGCAGAAAAAGGATTCTTGATAAACTTAGTAAGCAGGAAGAAACAATCAATCTTGTTCTGGAGCTCGGTCCAAAAGCAATTGCCCAGTTCAAAAAATACCATCCCTTCAAAGTTTCTCTTTCCTATACGAATCCATACCAGACTACAGCGATTCTAAAGACTTATATCCATATGAATAACCCTGAAGAATGGTCTGAAATCGCTAACTGGCTGCTTTTCCTGGGGGAGGATATCAAGGTAAGGGAAATGCCGGAAGAACTCTTAGCAGCTTTACAAAAGAGATTACATTTATACGGATCCGAATAACAAATCGAGTATTTTATCGTCTGCTCTGCGATTCTTCCCCTGGTAAGGATAACAATGAATATGAATCGCAGGATTAAAATTGATTTCGATAATACTGTAATTATCCTCATTTGCTTCTATGTTAATGTCCCCGATCATCATATCGACTCCGCAAAAGGTGGCTCCTGCAGCTTTGGCTGCCCGGATCGCAAGTTGTTTATAGCTTTCTGGAATATCGTCTGTATAATCGATACTGTCCCCACCCGTGCTGATGTTTGAGTTTTCTCTCAAATAAATGATTTCACCGGGTCGCGGGATATCGAAGGTATTCAGGGATTGATTTCTCAAAAACAGCTTTTCAGCTTCACCTATTTGAATCCGTTCAAGCGGGGTTCTGTACCCTTTGCCCCTTAAAGGATCTTTGTTCTTTTGGCTGACAAGCTGTTCGATCGTCTGAATTCCATCCCCGACAATATTGGCGGGTACTCGATGCAGGATTCCGACAACCTCATCCCCCATCACCAGAAACCGGTATTCCTTTCCGGATATAAATTCTTCAAGCAAGATCGTCCGGTCATGAGCAAAGGCCATTTCAACCGCTTGCTGATAATCTTCTTCTGTAAAGCTATGGGTGAATATGGTGATGCCCAGTCCAAAATTGGTTGATTTCGGTTTAATCACAATTTTTCTTTCCCGATGAAGTTCATAATCCAGTATAGCTTCCTGTGGGCTTCGATAAGCTTTTCCGGCCGGAACCCGAATTCCGTGTTTCTTCAGAACTTCCTTCGTAACAATCTTATTTTTCATGATGAGAACTGTGCTATAGGAATCCAAGGCAGTTTTTGTTGCTTGTTTTACGTATTCCTGATGATCTCCTTTTGTAAGGACGACAAAGTTATCATCACGATCAATGAGCTCAAAACGGATTCCGCGCTTAACAGCAGCTTTTAATAAAAGCTGGGTCGATAATTCTAAATCTTCGTAGCCTGTGAACTTGTATCCGGATTCGGAGCTTTCCTCTGCATATTGCTTCGCCCTGTCCAGGTGATAATCCAAATATGATGAGGACTGAATCTCTGCTTTAATGACAGAGGCATAACTAAGCTCCGGGTTCATTAGAATGTTTCTTTGCTCATTCAGATATTGGACCATCGACTGGTCGTCAGGCCGCAGTAATTTGATCATTTTTTGCATTTCATCAATGATGGATAAGCCCTTGTCCCGCAATTCCCCTTGGAGCCCTGTCATCAGAAGTAAGTCCACATTTAAATCCGCTTGCTGCTGTTCTTGTTGGTTAAAGGGTTCATCCTGCTTCAGCAGCACATAGACAAGAAATAAATGCACAAACTTCAAGGTCTGTAGGCCGATTCCATTCTTATAGAGCGGGTTTAAATCAAACATACGAAGTTCTATGTAAGCTACCCCGTGATCCTGAAGCTCCGGAAGCGGGTAATCCCCTTTTGCCGGTTTCAATCGGATAGGGCTATAAAACTCTTTTGCACTCAGCAATTCCTTAGAAAGAACCAAATCCCTCAAATCGCGCACATATTCATCTATAGAATGAAACGAAACATACAAAGGCTTTTCATTCCGGTAGCCGCACACACTATTGCGAAGTGAACTCATATTGGGGAAGAAGTGACTCTCGTCATCTAACTGATCGCTTAAGGAAACACATTGTTCTACATACGATTTATTAAATACAGGACTGGCGCCTGTCAAATAAATCAATAACCAGCGGTATTTCAGAATATTCCGTGCGACTTTTAAATAAACTCCGTCTTTGAATGGCTTAAAGCCACTTTGATTTTGTGAAGCTTGATATAACCTTTGCAGAAAACCCTCATCGAACGAAAAATTAAAGTGGATTCCGCTGAGCAGCTGCTTCTTTTTTCCATACTTTCTGGCCAGCTTCTCCCTATAAGCGTCTTCTAAGGGGTCATTCATCCGGGCAACGGGAATATCCTCTTCATGCGGCAGCGCTGGCGGATTGCTGCTGGTCCACAAATACTCATCTGCCAATTCTAACGTCACGATATCCTGCAGTGCATCCAGGAAATGATAGGTCTCCTCAATGGTATGGAAGACAGGGGTTATCATCTCCACTTGGCTTTCCGAGAAATCCGTTTTGATATAAGGATTATCCATTTTCGATCCAAAGGCTTTCGGGTGAGGTGTTAATGCAAGATTCCCCCGCTTATCGACCCGGGTGTTCTCTTTTTCAAGGCCAAATTGTCCCTTTAGAATGTCTTGACTTAAATTATTGTCGATTATGTAATTTAAATAATCCGGGTTAAGCTTCACCATGTATATACCTTCTTTCATTATCGTCTATATTGAATGAACTTAAAGTTTTTAGAGTACAGGATCAGTCGCACCTACGGTGGATATTTGGACTTCCGGCCGCTGTTGTCGTAAGAATTTCTTGATTAATACCGCTACTAGCGGTAGAAATCCGCAGACTGCATATGCTTTCGAAGCGAGCTTTCCTACGGAAAGCTTTTAGGCGGACGCATTCGCTCCTCCAGTTCCAAAATTCCCCTCCGGCACTCCTTTCCTTATCTCAAGTTTTTAAGTTCAATCTATATAGGGTGTTCTTATCCGCCTTTATTCATCAAATTATTTTGATGGATGGAGTAAATTTTTACCCGCGCTTTATGTAGTCGGCGGGTAAAAAACACAACATACGTCGTCCGGCAAAAGATACTTCATAACCTTCTCATTGATACTGTAGTAATTCCAGCGGCCTTCTCGTCGGCATTTAATTAAATCTGCATCAAACAACAGCTTAAGGTGATAGGAAAGCTTAGATTGCGGAAGATCTACCATACCTTCCAGTTCACACACACAGACTTCAGAATGTTTATTAATTTCGAGTAAAATCGCTAAACGTTTCTGATCGGCCAGCGCCTTGAACTTTTGTTCATAAGTTGTAAAAAGCCGTGATTGTTGTTCTGTATCCATAGATTAACCTCATCAAATCAAATTTATTTGATGCGTTTATCGTACGCCATAAAATTGAATTCGTCAAAGTGTTTTTTTGCAGGAAAAGAAGGACCGCCGGCAAATGCTCAGGCAGCCCTTCACTTCCTTACAAAGTCGTAGTATGCTTCTCGTCATATTCGCTGGACAAGGTCTTGAGCGATTTGATTTTACCATGGGGATGCTGATCTTGCTTTCGTGACTTCCAGGCAGCTTCTCTTCTTTTTAACTGGTGAGTCATACAAGAATCCTCCTCGGGAAACTGAGATGTATACTACTTCCTTAGGATGTCATTCCCGGGCTGCGTTCATTCATAAAATGATGCAGCACTATACAACCGCCAAAAAAGCGTTTACTATTTTCTATAGTAAATTGTGAATTGAGAAGGAGACATAGGCCATATGCTGAAGCCAAACATAACCAACCAATTGAAAACAACGCTGAAAGCAAGCATCGACAAGAACGAAATCGCCGGTGCGAACTTTTTGGTGATCAAGGACGGGAGTGAAGTTTTTTACCATGAGGACGGCATGGCTGACATAGAGTCAGGACGCCCTATCGCAAGGGATTCGATTTATCGTTTATATTCGATGACGAAACCGGTCACCGCCGCTTCAGTCATGATGCTGCTCGAGCGTGGGGAGATCGATTTGTTCGATCCTGTAAGCCGCTATATACCTGGGTTCAAGAACCAGTTGGTTGAGAAAAACGGTGAACTGGCGCCTGCCAGCCGGGAGGTCTGCATACACGATTTGCTGCACATGACCTCTGGCTTGGTCTACGGCGGTACGGACAAAGCCGGGCAGCATACAGAGGCTTTGTTCCAGGAATTGGGCAGCCGTTTGAACACGGATAACGCGATGAGCACCATGGAATTCGCTAACCGCCTGGGCCAAGGGCCCCTTTCGTTCGACCCGGGATCGTACTGGCAATACGGAACGTCGGCGGACGTTCTTGGCGCAATTGTGGAAGCGGTTAGCAGCATGCGCTACGGCCAATTTTTGCAAAAAGAAATTTTCGACCCGCTGGGAATGCAGGATACCGGCTTCTGGCTGTCTGAAGATAAAAGAGCTCGTCTTGTGAACACCTATCAGGATGACGGCGAAGGCGGCTTGAAGCTGTACGCGGATAGTCATCTTGGCATTGGTCATCAGATGGACCGGGAACCGTTGTTTGAGTCCGGCGGTGCAGGCCTTGCGTCTACGATTGACGATGCGGCCAAATTTACGACGATGCTGATGAATCAAGGATCTCTAAACGGAGTGACTTTATTGAAGCCTAAAACGGTTCAATATATGACATCGGCTTCCTTAAGCAGCTGGCAGCAAAAAGGCTTCGATACATGGCATTCTCTGTGCGGACATAGTTATGGTAACCAGATGCGCATCATGACTGATCCAGGGAAAGCCGGTTGCCTTGGCAGCCGGGGTGAATACGGCTGGGACGGCTGGCTTGGGGCTTATTTCACCAACAGTCCGGCGGATGCGCTGACCGTATTGTTCATGGTCCAGAAAAAGGATGCCGGCACGATGGCCGTTACCCGCAAGCTCCGCAACATCGTGTTCAGCACGCTGTAAGACAAAAAGGGTCCATTTCTTGTTCCGGGTAAAGAATAAGAAATGGACCTTTTATTTATAAGCCGCAGCCTTCTTCGGGCTCAATCGCTTTACCACTGGGCATTATCTCTGTTGGTCTTAATGACTTCAAGCAGACGGTCAGGAAAATTGGTATATACTCCATCCACGCCCCAGGAATAGGCTTTATCCATGTTGACCTGGTAATTCACCGTATAGGGCATTACCTTGAGTCCGAAATTCTTCACCTGCGACACATAGGCCTTACTGATCCCCTGAAAATTCGGACTAATTCCCACTGCGTATGATTTTATGTCCTTCAGATAAGTTTCTGAGACTCTCACCGCGTTGTAATCATACCAGACCAGCTGATATAACGGAATGTCCGGATTTATTTTGTGGAATTTGCGTAAACTGCCTGCGCTGAAGGAATGAATGGCTACCACATCCTCCAGATCATATTTCTGAATGGATTCATTGATTAGGGTTTCAATACCCGGGCTTGGTGCAGAATCCTTGATCTCCAGAATGTATTTGATCTCTTTGCCGAACGTTTCAAATACCTGATCAAGCGTGGGAATTGTAGTGCCAGCATATTTGTCCCGGGCAAACATCGGGTAGGATTCGTTGAACCAGGTTCCTGCATCTAGCCGCTCCAGCTGCTCTAGGGTCATGTTTTTTACATAGCCCTTGCCATTAGTCGTGCGGTTAACGGTATCATCATGAATCACGACCGGAATCCCATCCTTGGTTAAGTGGATATCGATCTCAATAATATCCGCCTTCATCTCCACCGCCAGTTCAAAAGCAGGGATGGTGTTCTCCGGAGCATATCCGGACGCGCCGCGGTGGGCTATCGTGTAGACTTTATCTGCTGGATCAATAATCTCTTTCACCTTCACCCGGATCGTCGGGGAATAGGCGTATAGTATTGTTAATAAAGAAACAAACAGCAATACATGTATTCCGGTAAAATACGCTTTGTGCCTGAACACCTTCATCATTCCGTTACCCTCATTCTTCTCTATCCTTAATGACATGAATATTATACTAACAGTTGGCCTAATTAAAATCCACATGTTCATTAACTTGGAACAATTCATCACTGCTATTATACTTGTATCATAGTTTGGCCATAAGGAGGACGCACGTTGGAAATAGTAGAACTGGACCATCAGCACAATCAGAGGGAAATATCGAGATTACTGGAAGAGCACAGCCAGCGGGCGAATAACAGCATTCCGCCGTATGAACGCGAAGAGCTCTCTCTGGCAGCTTACGAGAAAGGAATCTTCATTGGCGGCATCACCGGGGATATAGTCTGGAATATATTAACTGTGCACCTTCTGGCCGTCGACCCGGCGTACAGAGGCAAGGGTCTGGGCGGTGAACTTCTGCAGGAGCTGGAAGCCAGAGCCCGGCTGCGCGGCTGTAAAGTGAGTGAATTAACAACAATGAGCTGGCAGGCCCCGCATTTTTATCAGAAGCAGGGCTACGAAATCTACGGGGAGATCAAGGATTGCCCGCTCCCGGGCCAAACTAAGTATTACCTGAAGAAAAACCTATAAGGCTTTGCAGTAAGGTGTAATCCTGATGATCGCCAACAATCATAAAAGCTCCCGGGCAGCCCGGGAGCTTCTTACTTATTAGTATGATCATCCAAAAATTGCGTTCCTGTTTCTTTAGTTAACTGATTTATCATACTGCAGATAGACTACATGCGTCTGCAGGTATTCATTCAATCCATGTTTACCATCCGCTCCGCCGATGCCGGATTTCCGCCAGCCTGCATGGAAGCCCTGCATCGCTTCAAAGTTCTCGCGGTTAATATAGGTTTCACCATATTTCAGGCGTTTGATAACCTTCATGGCTACATTAAGATTTTGCGTATATAAAGAAGAGGTCAAGCCGAATTCGCTGTCATTGGCGAGCGCAATGGCTTCGTCCAAGGTGGAAAAAGTAATCACCGGGATCACGGGTCCGAAGATTTCCTCTTGTACAATCTCCATGTCATTCGTAGCTTCTGAGATAACCGTCGGTTCAAAAAAGCTGCCTGCTCCCTCCACCTTTTTACCGCCGAGGAGAATTTTTGCACCTTCTTCAACCGCCCGGTCCACCTTTCGCTGGACGGAATCCTGTGCGGCCTTGTTGATCAGCGGCCCCATCTGAATATCTTTATCTTTTAACGGATCACCGTATTTCACTGCCTTCATGGCCTCAACCAGACGGGCCGTGAATTCGTCCTTGATCCTCTCATGCACATAGACGCGCTCCGCACAGTTGCAGACCTGGCCCGTATTGATTACCCGTGAATCTACGATGGCTTTGATAGCCAGATCCAGATCGGCATCGTCCATAACAATGGCTGGAGCCTTACCGCCAAGCTCAAGACTAACCTTGATGATGTTCTCAGCAGCAGCTTCCATCACCTTTTGTCCGGCCGGCACGCTGCCTGTAAGGCTGACCATCCCAACCTTTGGATTGCTGGCCAGCTCATTGCCCACTTCAGCCCCCTTGCCAGTAACAAGATTGAATACCCCTTTGGGCAGCCCTGCTGCGTCAACAATTTTGCTAAAAGCCACGGCATTGTTCGGCGATTCTGCACTTGGCTTGACGACAATCGTATTTCCGGTGATCAGGGCCGGAGCCATCTTCCGGGCAATCAGAAAGAACGGGAAATTCCAGGGCAGGATACCTGTAGTTACCCCAATAGCGCGTTTAAATACAAAGATGTTCTCGTTATCGCGGTCACTCTGAACAATTTCCCCTTCATAGCGACGTGCCCATTCAGCCATATAATCCATATAATCGGTGGTAAAATTAACCTCTACGGTAGATAATTCCAGTGTTTTGCCCACTTCCTCGGAGATCAGCCTGGCGATGCTGTCCGCCTCCGCACGAATCCCGTCTGCTATAGCATGCAGATACTTCCCGCGTTCAACCGCAGGTGTCTCCTCCCAGGCAGATTGGGCTTCTTCCGCAGCATTGATGGCTCGAATGACATCATTCCTAGTAGCCTTGGGAACCTGTGAGATCACTTCATCTGTTGCAGGATTCGTTACTTCCATCCACTCTTTGCCTTCTGCTTCGGTAAATTGGCCATCGATGTACATCAAATGTTTGGTCACTGTCTCTCCCCCTCAAGGTGATTGTTCCATTTCCCACCAATAGTGTAAACGCTATCAATATTTATTGTCAATAAGATTCACATTTTTTATTTGTTTTTGTGTTGTTTTATATTGACTTCTTGAGTTAAGCTATGGTTAGGGTTATTTCGATTGGAGGGATAAGGAGTGAAAGTCAGTATTTTTTCCACTTGTTTAGTAGACCTCATGACCCCGAAGGTCGGAATCGCAATGGTTGAGGTTCTCGAGCGGCTGGGCTGTGAAATCGATTATCCGGCTTCGCAGGTCTGCTGCGGTCAACCGGCCTACAACAGCGGCTATCTGAAAGATTCCAAGCTTGCGATGAAGAATATGATGCTTGCCTTTGAGAGCTCCGATTATGTCGTAGGTCCCTCCGGCTCCTGCATCGCTATGTTTCATGAATATCCGAAGATCTTCAAGGGGGATCCGGACTGGGAATTGAAAGCGATTACTTTAAAAGAAAAGTCTTATGAATTCACTCAGTTCATTGTAAAAGTACTCGGCATTACGGATGTGGGGGCAAGCCTTGACGGGACCGCCACCTATCACCGTTCCTGTCATATGACCAGACTGCTGGGTGAGAAGGAAACCCCTTTTCAACTGCTGGAGCATGTAAAAGGACTGCACATGGAGCCGCTCAAAAACAGCGATAACTGCTGCGGCTTTGGCGGGACCTTTTCGGTGAAGATGCCGGATATTTCCGAGCAGATGGTTGATGAAAAAAGCAGCTGTGTCATAGACACTGGAGCAGATATTCTGATCAGCGCAGATATGGGCTGTCTGCTGAATATTGGCGGCCGCCTGTCCCGCAAGGGAGAACCTGTGAAAATTATGCATATTGCGGAAGTGCTGAATCACCTGAATCCTGTGATTGCCAAAGGAGGAAGCCAGAATTGAGCCTGCAAACGGATAAACGTGATTTCAGCGAACGGACTACAGACGGACTCGGGGATCCATTTATGCGAAATGCCGTAGGTTCAGCGCAGGACAGTCTCAAGACCCGGCGTCTGTCCGCGGCTACCGCGCTCGGAGATTGGGAACAGTGGCGGACCGCAGGCCAGCAAATCCGCCAGCATACCCTGCAGAACCTGGATTATTATCTGGAGCAGCTCGCGGGAAACATTGAGCGAAAAGGCGGCCATATTTATTTTGCAGCAACCAAAGAAGAAGCCAGCAGCTATATACGGGATGTTATCGTGCAGAAAAAGGCTAAAAAAATCGTTAAATCCAAATCCATGGTTACAGAGGAAATTGAGCTGAACCATGTTCTGATTGAAGCCGGCTGTGAGCTGATTGAGACCGATCTGGGTGAATATATCCTGCAAATGGATGATTGGGATCCGCCATCACATATTGTGGCTCCGGCACTGCATAAGGACCGGCGGCAAATTCAGCGGGTGTTTACGGAGAAGCTTGGATATACAGATGACGAAAGTCCTGAGAAGCTTGCCCGTTTTGCCCGGAAGGTCCTGCGGCAGAAATTTCTGGAGGCTGAGGTCGGAATCACAGGCTGCAACTTTGCTGTCGCCAACCTTGGGGCTATCAACCTGGTGACCAATGAAGGAAACGGCGATCTGACTGCGGCTATCCCCAAAACGCATATCGCTGTGATGGGCATGGAGCGGATTGTACCTACGCTTGCGGAAATGGAAGTACTGGATAATCTCCTCTGCCGCAGTGCTGTTGGGCAAAAGTTAACCAGCTACATTACCGTAATGGGACCCTCAGCAGCCGGTGAGACAGACGGTCCTGAAGAATTTCATCTGGTTGTCGTGGACAACGGCCGCTCAGACATTCTCGGCAGCGAATTCAATGAAGCTTTACAATGTATACGCTGCGGGGCTTGCCTGAATGTATGTCCGGTATAC
>NZ_LN831198.1:2430470-2457083 GCF_001368795.1 Paenibacillus ihuae | reverse complement strand
GGACAATCCGGTCTTCTTTTTTATGTTAGTTACTTCTCCCAAAGCTCAATCAGCCGGCCGTCGGGATCTTCAATCCAAATAAACTTTCCATATTCACTTTCCTCTTGTTGCTTGGTAAGAGGTACACCAATCTGTTCAAGATGCTTAAGGGTCTCGTTCAGATCGTCTACCTGGAAGTTTAGCATCACCTGTTGTTCTGTTGGAAAGTAATTGTCATTCTCGGTGAAGAAAGACAAGATCGTCTCATTACCCGATTGGGGTTGGATCACAGTCCCATTCCAATCTCCTATCTCAAGTTGCAGCACTTCACTGTACCATTTTTTTATAGCTTCCAGATCCTTCGTTCTCCAAAATATGCCTCCAAAACCTTGTATCATCGTATCTACTCCTCTCTGCCAGTAAATATTGTAGCATTCCGGATTCATTAGATAATTGATGCTTAAAGTGAAGTTCCTTGGCAGGAATTACTCCGCCTGTACAAATGCAGCACGTTCCCTTTACTAGGATAAATAAATCGTTGATGTAATCCCATCTGCTAAAGTAAACGATACGTTCCGGTCAGTTTACTCATTATCTTTCAAAATTTCTTTTTTGTAAATTTAAATATCCTTTGCCCTCTGTTCTTGTGTTAATTTACAAATTGCACAGAACATCAAAAGCGTAACAAAATACTTATGAATACAAAAAGCCAAACCACATTCCTGTGCGGTTTGGCTTTTATAATTAAATATGCTGCTTTTAGACGGAATGAATTCTACTCGTTAGTCGTTGTTGCTCATCCAACCAAAATGGAAACTTCCCGGCTGGTCCACCCGTTCAAAGGTATGCGCTCCAAAGTAGTCTCTTTGCGCCTGCAGCAGGTTGGCCGGAAGACGTTCGGAGCGGTAGCTGTCATAGTAGGCCAATCCGGAAGCAAAGGCTGGAACCGGAATGCCTCGTTTAACCGCGATCGCCACCACATCTCTCCACGCTTCCTGGTAGTTATGAACGACGCTGCTGAAATACTCGTCCAGGAAAAGGTTTTTGAGCTCAGGGTCACGGTCATAAGCGTCCTTGATGTTCTGAAGGAAGCCGGCACGGATAATGCAACCTCCGCGGAAAATCATTGCGATGCTGCCATAGTTCAGGTTCCAGTTATACTCGTCCGATGCCACTCTCATCTGGGCAAAGCCCTGGGCGTAAGAGGCAATTTTGCTGGCATACAGTGCTTTGCGGACTGCCTCAATGAATTCCTTGGCGTCACCGTCGAAGCTCTTGACCTCAGGCCCCTTCAGGCGTTTGCTTGCAGCCACACGCTCTTCCTTCATCGCCGAAATAAAACGTGCAAACACGGATTCAGTAATGATCGATAACGGAACACCGAGATCGAGCGCATTCTGACTCGTCCACTTGCCGGTTCCCTTTTGACCTGCGGAATCCAGGATCACATCGACCATTGGTTTGCCGGTTTCGGGATCAGCTTTGGAGAAGATGTCGGCAGTAATCTCGATGAGGTAGCTGCTTAACTCTCCACGGTTCCATTCTGAGAAAATCTCATGCAATTCTTGGGTGTCCAGGCTCAGTACATCCTTCAGCAGCTGATACGCTTCTCCAATGAGCTGCATGTCGCCGTATTCGATGCCGTTGTGGACCATTTTGACATAGTGCCCGGCACCGTCTTCACCGATATAAGTCGAGCAAGGATCGCCGTCCACTTTGGCAGAAATGGCAGTCAGGATTGGTTCAACCAGCTCGTAGGCATCCTTCTGTCCGCCCGGCATAATCGCCGGCCCCTTGAGTGCACCTTCTTCACCGCCCGATACGCCTGCCCCGATAAAACGGAAGCCTTGCGCCTGAAGCTCTTTGTTCCGTCTCTGGGTATCCGGGAAAAAGGCGTTCCCGCCGTCAATCAGGATATCCCCTGGAGCTAAATGCGGCACCAGCTGCTTAATTGTATCATCGGTCGGTTTGCCGGCCTTGACCATAATCATGATTTTGCGCGGCAGCTCTAGCGATTGGACAAACTCCTCAATGCTGTAAGCGCCGACGAAGTTTTTGCCAGCTGCTTCTGCAAGCAGCTCATCAGTTTTCTCGCGGGAACGGTTGTACAGGGCTACCGAGAACCCCTTGCTCTCCATATTCAAGGCCAGATTCTTACCCATGACGGCTAAGCCGACCACACCAATTTGTTGTTTACCCATCGTCAATAGACCTCCCTATGATTTGTGCAGGACAATTATACCTGTGGAGCTTTCTTCCAGTCGGCAGCGAATTTCTCCAGCCCCTGATCGGTCAGCGGGTGCTTGGAGATTTGCTCGATGACGCTGAACGGAATGGTGGCGATATGCGCACCGGCCATCGCAACGCGGGTAACATGATCCGGATGGCGGACCGAAGCTGCAATAATCTGCGCATCCAGGTTATGAATGCGGAACAATTCAGCGACTTTTACAATAAGCTGAACCCCATCCTCTGAAATATCATCCAGACGGCCCAGGAACGGTGATACATAAGTGGCTCCGGCACGGGCAGCGAGCAGCGCCTGGTTCACGGTGAAGATCAGAGTGACGTTCGTTTTTACGCCTTTTTGAGTCAGATACCGGCAGGCTTCCAGACCTGCGAGCGTCATCGGGAGCTTGATGGTAATGTTTTTGTCATAGTTATTGATCTTGATCAGTTCGTTCGCCTGGGCGATCATTTCTTCTGCGGTAACGGCATCCGGAGTAACCTCAGCGGAAACGGACTCTACTTCAGGTACGGTCTGAAGAATTTCCGCAATGCGGTCTTCAAACTTCACGCCTTCTTTGGCTACAAGAGAGGGATTCGTTGTGACGCCGGACAGGACGCCGATCTGGTATGCTTTTTTGATGTCTTCTACATTCGCTGTGTCGATGAAAAATTTCATTGTGATAACCTCCATTTTTTAGTTGAACTAAACTTAGTATTAAAAATTTGAAGCATCGGGCAAAGAAACATCGTTTTCTTCTTCTTGAATACCGTTTGCAGCTTCGGCAGTATCGAGCCACCAGTGATGTCCCTTCTTAGCCAGCAGCTGATCCGATTCGGCAGGTCCGAATGAACCCGCAGCATAGGTGTGAAGCGGAACGCTATTCTTCTCAAAAGCATTCAGGATCGGCTGCACCCATTTCCAGGATAGCTCAACCTCATTCCAATGGGCAAAAAATGACGGATCGCCATGTAAAGCGTCATGTATCAGGTTCTCATAAGCCTCAGGAACCTCAATTGAGCTGGTGTGGAAATCAATATGCATGGCCTTGAACTTTCCTTTATGCTGTGGATCTCTTGCCTTAAGCTGCAGGGTTACCCCCTCGTTCGGGCTAATCTCGAACACCAGCAGATTGGGGATGTCATTCTCTCCGGCTGATGAGCTCTGCTTGAGCGGCTCTTTGAACTCGATCACAATCCGCGTCGATTTCTCCTTCATGCGCTTGCCGGTCCGGATATAGAACGGCACATCCTTCCAGAACGGATCATCGATCTGTAGTCTGGCTGCAATAAAGGTATCGTTCGTTGATCCTGCCGGAATTCCCGGCTCGGAGAGATAGCCCTGTACCGGCTTACCCTGGATCGTGCCAGCAGTATACTGCCCGCGGATCACGTTAAACTGGACATCACCTTCATCCAGCGGCTCCAGTGCTTCCATAACCTCTTTCTTTTTAAACCGCACCTCTTCCGGGGAACTATCCTTCGGCAAGCGGATCGCGAGCATCATCAGCAGCTGCAGCATATGATTCTGGAACATATCCCTGAGCGCACCTACATGATCGTAATAGCCCGCTCTTTCTTCCACACCTACGGTTTCTCCTGCAGTAATCTGCACGTTTGAGATGTAACGGTTATTCCAAAGCGCGTGAAGCACCGGATTACTCTGCTGGAACACATCGAGCTCCTGCACCATCGGTTTGCCGAGGTAATGGTCGATCCGGTAAATTTCATCCTCAGTAAAAGCCTCGCTCAGCTTCAGATTCAGTTCCTGTGCAGACTGCAGATCATGTCCGAAGGGCTTTTCAATTACCAGGCGCTTCCAGCCCTTGGCGTTACCCAGCCCGCTTTGTTTAATATTGAAGGCTATGGTCTCAAAAAACTCCGGGCCAACGGATAAATAGAACATGCGGTTCGGGGAACCTCCTGCCCGTTTCTCCTGCTGCTCAACCCGCTGAAGGAGCTTAGTATAATCCTCTGTATGCCCTACATCCAGCACATTATATCGGAAGGACTTCAGGAAGCTGCGCACGGACGCAGAATCTTTCACTTCCCGCCGGGAAAAGTCCCGGATCGACCGCTCCACCATCGCCTGAAAGGCTTCGTCAGCTAATTCTCTCCGGCCGAGACCAATTACAGAGAATGAATGGTTAAGCTTGTGATCAAGAAAAAGATTATACAGCGCAGGGTAGATTTTTCTCCGGGCCAAATCTCCTGTCGCTCCAAACAAAACAAACGTGGTTGCCTCCATCTCCATTCTCCTTCTGCTCTGGTTTATCTTTCCTGGTTACACTATAATACAAATACAACCTATACAAGTAATTAATATATTTCACAGGAGCTATAGACCATGTCTATGATAAATTTCGAGTTATATAAGGTTTTTTACTGGGCTGCCAAGACCGGAAGCCTGACTCAAGCCGCTAAGTCGCTGTATATCACCCAGCCGAGTGTCAGTCATGCGATCAAGCAGCTGGAGGACAGCTTAGGCCTGTCCCTCTTTATCCGGAACTCCAAGGGAGTTGCACTTACACCGGAGGGGGCTATTCTCTACTCCTATATCGAACAATCGCATATCCTCATCACACAGGCCGAGAAGAAAATGGCCGAGCTGAAAAACCTCGACAACGGAGAGCTGCGGATTGGCGGCAGTGATTCCCTGTTCAAGCACTATCTGCTGCCGTTCATTGAAATCTTTCACCAGCAGTACCCGGGCATCCGTCTTCATCTGATCCATGGTACGACACCGGAAGTGATCTCCTATTTAAAAGAAGGTCTCGTCGATCTGGGCGTAGTACGCATGCCGATCACCGATCCGCAGCTGGAAGTCCGTCAAGGGCTCCAGCTGCAGGACTGCTTCATCGCAGGCAGCCGTTATGCCGAGCTGAACCAGAAGGTGCTCTCTATCGAAGAGCTGCTCCAGTATCCTATTATCCTGTTCTCGCGGAGCAGCCGGGCACGTATGGCCATTACGGATTTGTTCCAGGGCTACGGATATGAGCTGAAGCCCGAATTCGAGGTCGGCAGTGTGGGCCTGCTGATCGAATTTGCCCGCAAAGGCCTAGGCATTTCCTTCGTGACCCGGGAATTCGTATCCAAGGAGCTGGAAGAGGGCTCACTCTTTGAGATCAAGCTGGATGTACAGCTTCCTCCTGCCCAGGTGGGAATGATGACGATGCGGTATATGCCGCTGACGACTGCAGCCAGCAAGTTCATCGAGCTTACCCGTAGAGTGTGAGAATCAGTTAGCGACTTATTTGACATACAAAATGCAGAAGACCAGAATTGGCGGGCTCTTCTGATGTGCTCAAAGGTATTCGGTTGGAATCAAACACCATATCGACTATTATTAGGAACACCAAAGAAACTCCCGATCAATGATCTGGAGTTTTTTTTGGCTATAGCTTTTTACCTAAATGCTTTCCGGTACTCTCCATTTATAAGGACAGCAATAATGGATGTCACTTCTTGCCCCTTTATTTGATAAAATTCACTTCCTACCGGTGCAATGGTGGAGTCGCCATCCCGTTCAGGTACCGCTTTATTTGGATCAATATATCTTTTAACGGTTCCAACTATTTCACCAACTTGATCCTCTTGAATAGTATTCTCTGTAACCACGAATGCCTTATTATCCCATACTACAACTGGCGGATAGGGAAGTAGAGGATGTTCACTTTCTTTATTGTTCGAACAACCGATTAATGAAATCGCAATTAGAACGATAATCAATAAAGTTCTTTTTATAGTCCTCACCTACTTATTGTTTAGAATATTCACCAAAAATCATTTCGTTATTGATACGAATTTGTTCTTTTGTCATTTCCCGGATAGGATTTATTTTTAGATCTTCTAAGGTAGTCTCGATATCTTGTTTTATTGTTGAAGGATTAAATGTTGCTTTTTCAAATGCCCAATCAAAACCAACAAAAAACCTTATTGGAACGTATTGTTTATTCATGGAATAAAAAGGTTTTATATGTTATGAATAACCATATTATGGTCTTTCAAACCATGATATGGTTATATCTTTTGTATTTCAGCTCAAGTACTATTCTCCGCGTTTGTCTATCATTAAGTGCTTTCTTTCCGACTTCTTTAATTCTTTTATAAACCCAGCCGGTTGGCTCAATTGGTTAAATAATCTATACAAATCCTCTAGTTTTCTCAGAAGCAAAAAGTTCTTTTACCGCCTGTGTTTTTCGGATTCCGAGACTCTGACAAAGTGCTTACTAGAGAGATTTTTAAGTAATATGTCTGCAGCACTTATATTGACTTTCCAACATATAGTGATTAAAATAAGAAACGCACACTAAATATAGTGTGATAATCATTTTCAGCACATCTAGCAATGGTTCCAGATTTCTATCCTATAAAATTTGCAGCCATATTTACAGGAGGACTGACACGATGCTGGTCGCATACGATTCAAAAACGGGAAACGTCAAACGCTTCATCAGCAAGCTTAAGCTGCCGGCTGTGCAGATCGAGGAGCATATGACTATAGACGAGCCTTATGTACTAATTACATACACCACCGGCTTTGGACAGATTCCAGAGAAGGTGTCTGCTTTTTTGAGAAACAATTACAGCAATCTGAAAGGCATCGCTGCCAGCGGCAATAGGAATTGGGGCGAGCTGTTCGCCCATAGCGCGGATTTGATTGCAGACCGGTACAATGTGCCAGTCATTGGGAAATTTGAATTATCCGGCACATTTGGCGATGTGGAGCGGATTAAACAGGAGGTGAGCCGGGTTGCGGCATATTGAACTGAACAACATGTTGATGAAGCGGGACGAGAGCGGCTTCTTTCAATTGAATAAAGACCTTGAGGCGGTAGCCGAATTCATGCGGGACGTGGAGCGGCGGAGTCTGGTGTTTAAGGATACCAAAGCCAAGGTTGATTACATGATCGAACAGGATTTCTATGAGAACTTTTACTTACAGTACAGTGTGGCTGAGATTGAGGAAGTCTACCGGGTTACCCACAGCTACAACTTTACGTTCCCCTCTTATATGGCAGCTTCGAAGTTCTATACGGACTATGCCGTGAAAAGCAATGACCGCAAGCAATATCTGGAGCATTATCCGGACCGTGTGGCGGCAGTCGCTCTTCATTTGGGACGCGGCAACGCTGAGACCGCCGGGGTACTCGCCCGTTCGATGATGGAACAGCGCCTGCAGCCGGCAACGCCTACCTTCCTGAATGCCGGTAAAAGCCGGCGCGGTGAGCTAGTCTCCTGCTTCCTGATCGAGATGGACGACTCGCTCAATTCTATTAACTATGTACTCAATACCTGCATGCAGCTGTCGAAAATCGGCGGCGGCGTGGCAGTCAACCTGTCCAAGCTCCGCTCACGCGGGGAGACGATCAAGGGTGTCGAGGATGCGGCGAAGGGCATTATGCCGGTGCTTAAACTGATGGAAGACGGCTTCTCCTATGCGGATCAGATGGGTCAGCGTAAAGGCTCCGGAGCAGCCTACTATAATATTTTTGGATGGGATGTTCTGGAATTCCTCGACAGCAAGAAAATTAACGCCGACGAGAAAACAAGACTTAAAACCCTGTCCATAGGATTAATCATACCGAACCGCTTCTACCAGCTGGCTAAGGATAATGAACCGCTGCATGTTTTTGCCCCTTATACTGTGTACAAGGCTTATGGAACACACCTGGATGATATGGATCTGGATGACATGTACGATAAGCTGCTGGCCGATCCGCGTGTGAAGAAGAAGAAAGCAATGAATGCACGGGATATGCTGACCAAAATCGCCATGATCCAGCTGGAATCCGGCTATCCGTATATTATGAACAAGAGCAATGCCAATGCGGCGCATGCCCTGAAGAACGTCGGCCAGATCAAAATGTCCAACCTCTGTACGGAAATTTTCCAGCTGCAGGAAACTTCGGAGATTAACGATTACGGGCAAGAGGATACCATCCGCCGTGATGTAAGCTGCAATCTGGCTTCCCTTAATATTGTTAACGTTATGGAGCATGGCAAAATCCGTGAATCCGTGCATGAGGGCATGATCGCCCTGACTGCTGTCAGCGACATGACCAGCGTCTCTAACGCCCCGGGCGTAGCCAAAGCGAACAAGGAAATGCACTCTGTCGGCCTTGGCGTCATGAATCTCCACGGTTATCTGGCCAAGAACAATATTGCCTTTGAAAGTGAACAGGCCCGTGATTTTGCCCGGACCTTCTTCATGACCATGAACTATCATTCACTGGAAAGGAGCATGGAAATTGCTGCGGCAACCGGCCGCTCTTTCCAGGGGTTTGAGGCATCTGATTATGCTTCAGGAGCTTATTTCGAACGTTATCTGACTACGGATTACCGTCCGGTTACCCCAAGAGTGCAGGAGCTGTTCGGGGATATGTATATCCCTTCGCCTGCAGACTGGGAACAATTGCGGGATAAAGTACAGGCAAACGGCCTCTACCATGCTTACCGGTTAGCGATTGCACCGACAGCGAGTATTTCCTACATTCAGAATGCCACTTCCAGCGTGATGCCGATTGTGGAGCAGATCGAGACACGGACATATGCCAATTCTACTACGTACTATCCGATGCCCTACCTGCGGCCGGATAATGTGTTCTTCTATAAATCGGCTTACCAGATGGACCAGTTTAAGGTGATTGACCTGATCGCAGAGATTCAGCCTCATATCGATCAGGGCATCTCGACGGTTCTGCATGTTAACAGCGATGTATCTACACGGGAACTTGCCCGTTCCTACCTGTATGCTGCGCATAAAGGCCTGAAGTCGCTGTATTACACCCGGACCAAAAAGCTGTCCGTCGAGGAATGCCTCACCTGCTCGATCTAATAGGAAGGCTTTGGCCGCAGAAAAGGAGATTGCAAAATTATGAGCGCTATCCAAGCCGTTAACTGGAACCGTCCGGACGACGATTTCTCATTAATGTTCTGGAACCAGAACATTATGCAATTCTGGACAGATGATGAAATCCCGCTATCCGATGATAAAATGTCCTGGCTTACGCTCAGTGAGCAGGAAAAGGACTCTTATATGAAAGTGCTGGGCGGCCTGACGCTGCTCGATACGATTCAGGGCGGAGTCGGCATGCCGCAGATCATGGAGCATGTCGAAGGCCTGCAGCGCAAGGCTGTTCTGGGCTTCATGGGGATGATGGAACAGATTCATGCCAAGTCGTACAGCAGTATTTTTACCACCCTCGCTTCTACGGAAGAAATTGACGGGGTATTCCGCTGGGTGGAAGAGAATCCGCATCTGCAGTTCAAGGCGGAAACTATCTCTCAGTATTATAAAAACATTGACTCCCCTAAAGACTTGTACCTCGCTATGGCAGCTTCCGTGCTGCTGGAGAGCTACTTGTTCTACAGCGGCTTCTTCTACCCGCTGTATCTGGCCGGCCAGGGAAAAATGACCTGCAGCGGTGAGATTATCGATCTGATTTTACGCGATGAGAGCATTCACGGGGTGTACGTCGGTGTTCTGGCGCAGGAGATTTTTGACGGACTTGAGGAAGACGAGCAGCGCGACCTGCATCAGACACTTGTAGGCCTGCTCCGTCTGCTGCATGAGAATGAAGAACGTTATACGGAACAGGTGTATGCTCCTATCGGACTGGTGGAAGAGGTTAAGACCTTCCTCCGCTATAACGCCAACAAAGCGATGATGAATCTGGGTCATGATCCGCTGTTCGACGACGAAGAGATCAATCCGATTGTCCAGAACGGCATCAGCACCCACACGAAGCAGCATGACTTTTTCTCGAAAAAAGGCAACGGATATATCCGGGCGCTTAACGTGGAACCACTGAAGGATGAAGATTTCCAGTTTTAATGAAGTAACATGATCAATAAAAAAACGACTTAAGAACGGGCTTCCAGGCTCATCCTTAAGTCGTTTTTATTATTGCTGCTGAGACAGCCCTTCCACTACTTTATCGATATTCCATTTAATCATCTTAATGTAGGTGTCCCCTTCTTCCCCCTTTTTAGCCAGAGAATCAGTAAAGATCTTGGAATGTATGGGGACTCCCGTTTCATTCGAGATGGTTTCCATCGTTTTAGGATTCACACTAGTTTCCAGAAATAAGGCAGGGACTTTATTTTCATCGATAATGTTAATAATTCGTTTCATTTGTTCTGGCGTTCCTTGGCTGTCCGTATTAATCTCCCAGATAAAAGCCGACTCAAATCCATAAGCCTTGGAGAAGTATTTGAATGCCCCCTCGCTGGTCACAAGGATTCTTTTCTCTTGCGGGATTTCAAGCACAGCATCCTTTGCGTACTGATCCAACTCATTCAGTTCCTTCAGATAGGCTGACTGGTTAGTAAGATAATACTCTTTGTTGTCCGGATCCTGTTCAATTACACGTTTGGTGATGGTATCTATATATTTTACGGCATTCTGAATATCCAGCCAGGCATGGGGATCGACCTGGGTTTCCTTGCCCTTCTCGGTCAGGTGCATGGGGTTTACCTCTTCGGAGACGGCAAAGGCAACATCATTCTTTTTAGTTACATCAAGCAGATCCTGGAACCATCCCTTACCTGTTTCAAGGTTTAAGCCGTTGTAGAAAATCAGATCCGCACTTGAGACTTTACCCGTATCTGCAGGCAGCGGATCGTACATATGCGGGTCCGTTCCGATGGGAACCATACTATATACCTCCGCTTTATCTCCGACAATATTTTCAGTCATATCGGCGATAATGGAGTACGTGGCAACAATCTGCAGCTTATCTGTGCCTGACTCCCCTTCACTAACGTTAGAGCATGCGCCAAGCAGCAGGATCAGTACGGTCAAAGACAGGCTTTTGAATAATTTCATCCTTGCTTCAGCCCTTTCCTCAGAAAATTATTTTTAGGGGATAAGATGAATGAGATTCCAAACATGCTTACTCCCACCAGCACGATTGTGGCACTTGTCGGCAGATTATAGCTAAAGCTAAGGAACACTCCCGCGATGCCCGATACAGCACCTACTGCAGAGGCCAGCACGATCATGTGCAGTAACTTATTGGTCCACAGATAGGAAGTGGCAGCCGGAATAACCAGCATGGCGATCACCAGTACAATACCGACTTGCGACAATGAGGATACTGTGACAACAGACAGAAGCATCATCAAGAGATAATGGTAAAATCCTGTTTTTAATCCATATGCCTTGGCAACCACCGGATCGAACGAACTGATCAAAAGCTCTTTATATAGCAAAACAATGATAGCAATCACTACAAGCATAATCACAAAGGATTGAGTTAGCTCAGAATGCGGAACAGCCAGGATATTACCAAACAGAATATGAGTGAGATCCAGCCCGCTTTTGGCGAAGGTAATCAAGACAATCCCGAGGGCGAAAAATGAGCTGAGAATAATACCGATCGAGGTATCGCTTTTGATATTGCTGCGGCTGGTAATGAATTGAATGAGAATTGCGGCTAATAGGCCAAACAATGAAGCGCCTAGCAGGATGTTGATCCCCAGGATATAAGATAGTGCAACACCCGGAAGTACTGCATGCGATAAGGCATCGCCCATCAGCGACATTTTTCTAAGCACTATAAAGCTTCCCAGAGCTCCTGATACAATACCGAGGATAATAGCTGATAGCCCGGCGTTAAGCGCGTATACCGGAATGTCTAGCAAGTCTGACACATAATCAATCATGCTGTTCACCTCCCGCCCCTCTGATAATCACATTGCCTAAGGAGGAACCATATGCACTGCGGATATTCTCTGTTGTAAAGGTGTCGCTCACATCGCCGAAAGCAATCAATTTTTTATTAAGAATGATGATCTTATCAAAATATTCTTCGACTTCATGCAGGTCGTGGTGAACGACGAGTATTGTTTTTCCTGCTTCGCGAAGATCCCTAAGCAGGTTGACAATGATCTTCTCACTGACCAGATCGATGCCGACAAAAGGTTCATCAAGGAAAAAAACATCGGCCTGTTGGGCAAGTGCCCTGGCAATAATAACCCTCTGCAGCTGTCCCCCGGATAAATTACTGATTTGTTTATTAGCAAGGTCACTTATTTCTACCATAGCCATGCACTGTTCGGCCTGTTCCCGCTCCTTCTTGCCTGGACGCCGGAATATTTTTAAGTTTGGATAAGTTCCTGTCAGCACCGTATCTTTCACGATTATCGGAAACGTAAGGTCAATGTCATTTTTTTGCGGTACATAGGCAATTTTTCGTTTATACTCTGAGATCTCTTCACCCCCGAATTGAACCGTCCCGCTTCTCTTCTTAATGACCTCTAATAATGCCTTGATAAAAGTTGATTTGCCAGCACCATTGGGTCCAATAATCCCTACGGCATGCCCGAAGGGGATATTCAGAGTTACATTTTCCAGTGCTGAATTGCCGAAATAATCAACGTTTAGCCCTTTAATCTCGATCATAATAAAAACTCCTCGTCTCCTATTAGAGTCATATGTAGTGGTACGTTTATCAGCTCCGGTTCATTTGAGAAAGTCATTGTTTCTCATGTGAAACAATGATTTAATTTAAAACAATGTTTACATGAGGAAACATTCATTCTTACGTACAATATATTTAACTATAGGCAAAATGTCAACGATATTTTAAATTTGACTTAAATATTCGGAGTGAACGCTATTTCTGCTGCTTCTTCTGATAGGTGATCCCGGTAAATAAAACAGCTGCAGCTCAGGACTTGTTTATCAGTCCTGAGCTGCAGCTGTTTTAGAATTTTAATACATTCGTTCCTCACCGGTGATCGGATTTTTGAACGCTGACTCGATATCGCTGCGGGTTAGCTCATCCGCAAACTCGGGCTCATTTTTACCGGAGGAGTCCGTTGGAGTCACTTTCTTAACCGGCATAGCTTTGGGATCCGTTGTTTGTTTTGACTGTTTATCCATAGGTAAGAATCACTCCTTCAAGGCATAATTTGCCTCTATAGGATACCGATGTCCAAGAGGTTTTATGCATTTCGGAGTTGTGATCGTAGATTTTTACAGAATAGGGGATAACAATCTTGCGACAGCTTCTTTGAATTTGGCCAGCTTCGGCCGTACCTCGTATCTCTCGAGTGTTAACTCTGAGCACTCAGTACTATCTTCTAAGAATAAATCATGCAGCTGACTGGCAATGACCTGGTCACAGACCAGCGCATTCACCTCAAAGTTCAGCCGGAAGCTGCGGGTATCAATATTCGCTGTACCGACAGATGCGATCTCCTGATCCACTACAATCGTCTTCGCATGCATGAATCCTTTCTCGTATTGCAGGATTTTGACGCCATAGGGCAGCAGTTCACCGGCATGCGCCAGAGTTGCCGAATAGACAAACATATGGTCCGGCTTATTGGGGATCATGATTCTTACGTCCACTCCGGACATCAGCGCGATTTTGCAGGCATCCATAAAGCTGGCATCCGGGACGAAATAAGGCGTTTGAATGTAGATGCTCTTCTTGGCGGAGCCGATTAATTTCAGATACATATTCTTCAGATGCTCTGTCTGGGAATTCGGGCCGCTGGAGATGATCTGGACCACACTTTCACCGGTATGCCTTTCCGTACGGTAGGGTAACTGCTCCGGGTGCTTTTCACTGCGATTCGCAGCCTTGTTCCAGTCCAGGAAAAACCGGCCTTGAATCTGATCGACAGCTCCTCCCTTGATCCGGAAATGTGTGTCCCGCCAATAGCCCATTTTTTTGTCGAGACCGAGGTACTCATCCCCGACATTAAATCCGCCGATATAGGCAATCTCTCCGTCAATAATGCACAGCTTTCTGTGGTTGCGGTTATTAATCCGGAAATTAATCAGCCGGAACAGCGACGGGAAGAATACTTCCACCGTTCCTCCATATTCGATTAACTCCTTGAAGAAGGATCGTGATATCCGCTTGGAGCCGATCTCATCATACAGAACGCGTACCTGGATGCCTTCCTTCGCCTTCCGTGTCAGCTCATCCCGTAGCCTGGTCCCTAATTCATCGGGCTGAATGATATAATACTGCACGTTGATTTCATGGGTTGCATTGCGGATATCCTCGAACAACGAATTAAATTTCTCCCGCCCGTCATTGAATATCTCAATTTCGTTGTCGGATGAGATAATTGCGTTGGATGATAGCAGGTTCATCTTCAGCAGATCGGCATACTTGGCTGTAAGTCCCCCTTGATAATCTACATTCATCAGCTGTTCATCGATAGCCGATTGAAGGTACATCCGTTCTTCAAAGGTTAAGTTGTAGAAATTTCTCTGCTTAAGCTGTCTGCCGAAGAAAATGTAAAACAGAAATCCGACCACGGGGATAAAAAACAAGACCATCAGCCAGGCCCATGTGGACCCGATATCTCTGCGCTCAATGAAGACAACAATGGCAGCCAAAATAATATTGAGTATGGTTACAAGTGATAGACTAAGTGTGAAGAGGCTACCCCATTCCAAATTCGTGTCAGCCCCTTTCAGATGTATTTGCTGCATGTAATTTGTACAGTAACTATTTAATAACCAAACATCTCCACACTCGAAGCAGCAGCTTCATGGGGAGTAATGGAAGATACAAGCGGATCGCTCTACTTCAAGTATTTTCCCGTGATGGATAGCTCGGCTTGAACGATCTGCTGAGGCGGGCCTTCGAACACCACCCGTCCACCCCTGCTCCCTCCGTCCGGTCCCATATCGATAATCCAATCTGCCTGGCTGATTACATCGAGGTTGTGTTCAATGACAATCACCGTATTGCCGGCATCCACGAGGCGGTTCATGATCTCCAGAAGATGGCCAATATCTGACATGTGCAGGCCGGTTGTCGGCTCATCCATCACGTAGATGCTGCCCTTCTTATAAAGCTCACTCGCCAGTTTAATGCGCTGGCATTCCCCGCCCGAGAGTGTACTGAGCGGCTGGCCGAGTGTAATATAATTCAGACCCACATCACTCATTGCCTGAAGTTTGCGGACAACCTCTTTTAACTGGAAAAAATCCAGAGCCTGCTCCACATTCATCTCCAGCACATCAGCAATTGACTTGCCATTCAGATGATAAGCCAGCACTTCCTCTTTAAACCGTTTACCTCCGCATACCTCGCATGGCAGCTTTATACTATCAAGGAAACCAAGATCTGTATAGACAACTCCGAGCCCTTGGCAGTTCTCGCAGGCCCCCTTGGAATTGAAGCTGAACAAACCAGGGCTCACCTTATTCGCGGATGCAAACGCCTTGCGCACATCATCCATAATGCCTGTGTAAGTTGCAGGATTCGAGCGTGTTGACACGCCTACAGCAGATTGGTCGATAACGATCGCATCCGGATGCTGGCTGAGGAAGACATCGTTAATCAGTGTGCTTTTGCCTGAACCGGCAACGCCCGTAACTACTGTCAGCACCCCGGCTGGGATATCAACACTAACGTTCTGCAGGTTGTGTAGTGAGGCCTCTTTGATGGGCAGATATCCGGACGGCTGCCTGCAGTCATACTTCAAAAGAAGCGGTCGGTTCATATAACTGCCTGTAAGTGTACCTGCCTCCAGCAGTCCCTGAAAGCTTCCCTCATATACGATATTCCCTCCGCGGCTGCCGGCGTGAGGACCGACATCGACGATATGATCTGCCAGCTTGATTACATCGGGATCATGCTCAACGACGATCACTGTATTCCCCTTGTCGCGCAGCTTCAGCAGCAGTTCATTTAACCTGTGTACATCACGCGGGTGCAGGCCAACACTTGGCTCATCGAAGATGTAAGTGACATCCACCAGACTGCCGCTCAGGTGCTTCACCATTTTGACGCGCTGAGACTCGCCGCCGGACAATGTATCCGTCTCACGGTCCAGCGTCAGATAGTCAAGACCGATATCGACCAGATGCTGTAGCCGCTCCGCCAGTGATCTGAGGACCGGCGCAGCGGCAGGATCATCAATTTCACGGATGACACGGATGAGCTGTCCTACTTCCATGGAGGACAGCTCCGCAATGTTGAGGCCGTTGATCCTGCAGCTGAGCGCAGCCTGACTGAGTCTAGCCCCATGGCAGCTGGAACAGGGTCCCTCGGTGATGTACGGTGCAACAGCTTTTTGGGTACGCTCGGACTTCAGCTTCACATCCTGCTTGATGTATTTGTTAGTGAATTTCTCAATTACACCTTCTACTGTAATATTCGTTGCTTTACCGGCGAAATCCATCTGTACTTTCCTTGCCTTGGCGTACAGCAATTGCTCCAGTTCCTCTTCCGAGTAATCGCTCAGCTTCTTATCTAGATCGAAGTCACCGGACTGCACGATCATGTTCCAATCCCAGCCGTTCACCGAATAGTCGGGAAGATGGATGGCTCCTTCATTCAAAGACTTCGACATATCCAGCGCTTTGCTCATATCCACAGCCAGCCTGCGGCCGATGCCGCCACACTCGGGACACATTCCGGCAGGATCATTGAACGAGAACCTATTCGCTTGTCCGACATAGGGCTGACCCGCCCTGGAGAAAAGCAGTCGCAGAATAGGAGATATATCCGTAATCGTACCCATCGTGGAATGGGAGCCGCCGCCCAGCCGCTTCTGGTCTACAATTACTGCCATGCTCAGGTTCTCGATAGAGTCTGTATCGGGCTGCGGATATTTCGGCAGGAAGGTGCGCACAAACATGCTGAAGTTCTCATTCAACAATCGCGTGGATTCTGCGGCAATCGTATCGAAGACAATCGATGACTTGCCGGAGCCGGATACACCGGTGAAGATCGAGATCTTCCGTTTCGGAATACGCAGGGACACATTTTTGAGATTATTTTCTCTTGCTCCTGAGATTAAGATATACTCCTGATTCATTTCGCTCATGCCTGACATCCTTTCGGTTCATATTGATGTTAGTATTCAATCATAGGCAATCTCTTAGGATCGTGTCAATACTTAACAACCTGCATTAACGCAAACAGTGACTCTCAATACAGAGAGTCACTGTTTGTGTTAATATAATTTTTTATCCAGTAGCGATGTTTACCCGTCCAGCAGAGTCATCTGTTCTGCCATGTATCTAGTACCGCGGACTGCATTTTTAGGGCTTATATTCTCAATACGCTTCAAATCCTCAGGAGTCAGAACAACTTCCGCGGCAGCGGTGTTCTCCTCCAGATATTTAATGCGCTTGGTTCCGGGAATCGGCAGTGCCTCATTGGCTATGGTCCATGCTATGGCCAGTTGCGAAGGAGTGCAATTTTTTTCAAGTGCGATTTCTTTTAGCTTGTCTACAATTTCAACATTCTTGCTGAAGTTATCCCCTTGGAATCTCGGCATCCATCTGCGCAGATCATTAGCGTCCAGGTCCTCAAAGGTACGCAGTTCACCGGAAATAAATCCTCTGCTCAGCGGACTATACGCTACGTGAGTTATCCCTAATTCTCTGACGGCAGGCAGAATCTCGTCTTCGATGTCCCGGCTCCAGAGCGAATACTCACTTTCGAGAGCGGAGATCGGATGAACGGCATGCGCACGGCGGATGGTAGAGGCAGAAGCTTCTGAGAGGCCAAGATAACGGACCTTGCCCGCTTTGACCAAATCAGCCATTGCCCCGACGGTTTCCTCAATGGGGATATCCGGATCGACGCGATGCTGGTAATATAGATCAATATAATCGGTATTTAAACGGCGCAGGCTATCCTCGATGGCTTTTTTCACATAATCCGGATGACCGCTAATACGCTCATAATTGGGAGTATACGAAAATTTTGTCGCAAGAATAGCCTGTTCCCTGCGTCCTTTGAGTGCTCTCCCGAGGAGCACCTCATTATGCCCGTTTCCATAGACGTCTGCAGTATCGAATAGCGTAACACCTATATCCAGGGCATGATGAATAGTCTGAATGGACTGTTCATCATTAGTTTCACCATACATGCCAGGTGACATCCCCATAATTCCAAGTCCGATTGAGGATACGTCCAAGTCACTGTTTCCGAGTTTTCTAGTTTTCATAAAAAGTTACCTCTCTTTATCCGTTGGTATATGCTGCTGATTTTCCATTTGTTCCAGCATTGAACTTTCCGATGGGATTCTTCCCGACTCAATATCCTCATAGATGGCCAGTTTGTTATTCACCGCATCAACGGCTTCTGCAAGCTCGCTCTGCCGCCTGAGCAGGTCCTCTTTGTAGTGGTTTAGAATAGCTTTTCTCTGCGGAATGGTTGTATCACCATCTAATGCAAGCTCTACCATCTGCTTCAATAGAGACAGCTTCATTCCAGTTGCACGAAAGCAGGTCATCAGTCTAATCCAGTCTAGATGTTCTTGTTCGAACAGTCGATTTCCATGCTTATCCCGCTTAATGTACGGGAGTAGTCCCTCCTTTTCGTAAAAACGAATGGTATGTGCCGGACAACCAACCCGCTCTGAAGCTTCTTTTATAGAGTATGTCATGTTAGGTGTCTCCCTCGTAAAATTTTAGTTTCAGGCATTTCCGGCAGGTCCAATATCAGCCTAAGCCTTAAAGTACACTTTAAAGCAAGCACAAAATTCAGATCATAGTAAAAGACGCAAAAACTACTCTATATATAGTGAACATAAGAATACAACTTGCTTCATTGACGAGATCCTTGCTCCTCAAGGGCTTCGCCTATCTGCTGGCCATCATTTCTTAAGTTCAGCTTACATAGGGGTAAGTTATTGCGTCTTTTAATCGTAGTGTTGTCTTAGAAAATCGTTGGCACCATTCCCCCGTCCATGCGGATCGGAGAACCTTTGAAGGCTGAAGCAAATGGACTGCATACAAACGCAGCCAATCTGCCAATCTCGTAAGGCCTGATGAAGCGCTGGATTTCGGACTGGGGAAGATTGGTACTCATGAAGATTCGCTCTTTCTCAGCAAAAGACCTCTCATCATTGATGTAGATGCCTTCGATGATCTGCTGCACATTTTCAGACAGCGTTGGCCCAGGCAAGATCGTGTTTATGGTAACTTCGGTCCCGATAGTCAGTTTAGATAAGCTTTTGGACAAGGATAGCAGCATTGATTTGGTCATACAGTACTGCGGCATTTGCCCGGATGGCATCACTGCTTCTTCACTTGCGATGAAGATAATGCGTCCGTAACCGTTCTTAAGCATCCTGGGGAGATAGAATCTGGCTAAACTGTTCGCTGCCAGTACATTCGTCCGGAAGTATAGCTCCCACACTTCATCATCAACGTCCTCATACCGCATCATTTCGTAGATGCCTGTATTGTTGACTAGAATATCAATGTCGGGGAACTTCGCAAATAAGGCTTCCCTCTGCTGAGCATCTGTAATATCAGCGGCTGCACTCCGGGGAGTGGTGGACGGAAATTGCTGCCGGATCTCCTCTACAACACGTTCGGCTTCTTCCTCACTTCGGCCATTGATCAGTACATGTACACCTTCCCGTGCGAGCTCGATAGCGATGGCTTTCCCAATCCCTTTTGTCGATCCCGTTACTAGAGCCGTTGTATTCGTTAATCCCATATCCATCGTTCATCTCTCCTTGTGTTCTTACTGCACTGGATAGAGATTATGATACCTTGTCCGGCACTTCTGGTAACTAGCCTGTCCCGCCATCTTACTTGTTGGACACGCCAATTTACTAAACCGTCGTCACAGCAGGACTTAAATGTTCGGAACGCCAATGGGCTGGAGTATCTCCTTCCCACAAACGGAAGGCGCGGTAGAAGGAGTTCTGATCCTCATATCCGATAAGGAAGGCCACTTCTTTAATATCAAGCGAAGGGTCGGCCAGATATTCCAGCGCCTGCTCATGCCGGGCCTCAGTCAACAGCTGCTTGAAGCTGGTCCCTTCTTCAGTAAGCCTGCGCTGCAGGGTCCGGTCGCTCATCCCGAGTTCACTGGCGACAGCCTGAATATCCTGACGCCCTGCTGTGAAGCTGCGTTTCATGATCCATTTGACAGTCCCGGTCAAAGAGTGGCTGCTTAACCGTTCATCCAAGGTATGATCCAGCGCGGGTGTCAATATCTGCAGCAGCTCTTCGTTATAGGAGATAAACGGGAGGTCAAGATTTATCCGGGGAAGTGTCAACCGGTTATGTTTCGCCCCGGTTTGAATCCGCGCGCCAAAATACGTCTCCAGCGCCCGTACGTCTCCCATAGGATACGCGAACTCAACGAGTTTGGCATTCACATGTTGTCCGGTGCCCCGCCGGCCGAGCTCCAGCAGAGTAGCCAGGGTAATCCCGGCCAGCACTGGCGGACCGGTCTGCACACCGGACTGCCAGTTCAGATCGATCGTACAGCTATCTCCATCTTCATAGATGTGTAAGTTCTCAGGCGGACACATTTGTTTATACCGGGCCATCCTGTATAACGCATCGCGATAGTTGCGGGCGTGGTATGTCGCCAAGACTGAAGGCGGGTACTGTGCTGTTTCAAATGCGCTGGATAACCTGATAATGCTATCTGAGATGTCTCCGACGAGATCGGAATATGCCAGCCAGATTGCAAAATATTGGGCGGTGGTAACCCCGTTTGAATCCTTAATCACGGTGAGCGGCAATCCTGCTTGCGAAGCGACTTCGTGCAGCGATAGCCCCATGTGGCTTAATCCTGCCCAGAACCCTGGCGGGATCTTTATACGTTCAGAAGGATGATGGAATGCCATCTTGATCGTCCTCTCTTAATCTAATGCCGTGTAGAATGGCAGCGGTAAAAGTGTCTATTGTTACGATTGGAAGCTTGATTATACGCGATACGCGCTTTTAAAATTGCCCACTGAAAATTATTATTCTATATCCGAGGGATTAATAATAGCGAGAACCTGATGATCCTTCCAGACTCCGTTAATCTTCACATTGCTTCGGGCAATGCCTTCTTTGTGGAACCCCGCGTTCTCAAGCACACGGATAGAACCGGGATTCTGGGGCGATGCTTCTCCGCTAATCCGGTGGAATTTCAGCTCCTCGAAGGCATAACGCACGACCTGTTTCACGGCTTCGGTCATATAGCCCTTCCCGTTATATGCCTGATCCAGGCTGTATCCGATCATGCAGCACTGGAGCGCACTCCGCAATACAAAGGACAGCCCGACATTACCGATAATCCGGTCATCCTCTTTAAGGCAAATCACAAAGTCATATCTCCGGTCTTCTTCTCGATCCGCCCTGCCCTTTATTATCGCCTGCAGCTGGTGCTCCTCCGTATAAAACTCCTCTTGGACGCTTGGCGAGAATTGCTCGATAAACTCCCGGTTACGCTTGTACAGAGCTGTCAATTCTCCGGCATCCTTTTCCTCCGGGAACCGGACATATACTCGCTGCTCTAGCAATTTCATCATCTCCGCCTCTTTTTCATTTTATAGATTCGGATAACCCCGCAAAATAGTCCAAAACAACCTCGCGGAAATCGTGGGCAGCCCGGGAGATATACCGGCTTTTATGCCACAATAATGCGATCTCCCGCACCATCCCTGGATCCTCTATTTCCAGATATCTGAGAGAAGCCCGTGAATCCCTTGCTGTACCGGGAATGAAGGCAATACCCACTTCGGCTTCCACCAGTGAGACTAATCTCGAAGGTTCATCCCCTTCATACACATAGTTTAGAATAAAACCTGATGATTTGCATACTGCGTCCGTCAGATCACGGGTACCATACCCTCTCTTTACACCAACAAACCATTCATTCCTTAATTCTGCCAAGGTCACGCTAGTCCGGTCTGCCAGTCGATGCCCTTTAGGCACAGCAACAAGGATCGGATCGTTGAACACAATGATGCTCTCAATGTCTTCGTCTTCTATAGACGGTGAGGACAAACAGAAGTCCACTTCTCCTCTAAGTAACCGGTCAACCATTTCCTGCGTAGTCAGCATCTGAACATGAAAATGGATATTAGGCTGCTTATTACGGAAAGCCCTCAGGATATTTGGCAATGTACTTGCCGCAGTCACTGCTAATTCTAATGTGCTCTGTTCCTTGCTGGACAGATCTCTGAGCTCCTGCTTTCCCTGCTCGAGTTCAAACAAAGCTCTTTCTGCGCGGCGGAGAAAACTAATGCCGAATTCATTTAACCGCAGACTCCTGCCGCTGCGGTCAAATAAAGGAACTCCCAGATCTGCTTCCAGTCGCCCGATTGTTTTGCTGAGCGAGGATTGGGTAACATGCAGACTGTGTGCAGCTTCGGTCATATGCTCCAACCGGGCAACCGTAAGGAAATATTGCAGCTGAAGAAGTTCCATTACTTATCCCCCATTCATTCCTTTGAGTCTATGAAATCATACCATGAAATGCGTTGGAATAAATAAAGGAATTCAAGTACGCTAACCTTAACACAATATAGAGGGAGGGCAACAAAGATGAATGCCCGCAGCAGGTGGTTATTGATTTCCGTGGGATTAGGGGTACTATTAAATCCGTTAAATTCTTCTATGATTTCCGTTGCAATTACCAGACTTCAGGTTGTATACGAGCTTAACTATACTGATGTGTCCTGGGTTATTTTTTCATTTTACATTGCTAGTGCTGTTGCACAGCCGGTGATGGGAAAGGCCAGTGATATATTCGGACGCAGAACAATCTTTCTTGCCGGTCTTGTTGTAGCATTCGCTGCCTCATTACTGGCTCCGCTATCACCAAGCTTCGGCTGGCTCATTGTATTCCGTATTGTACAATCCGTCGGAACAAGTATGATGGTTGCTGTTGGAATGGCTATCATCAGGATTCATATCACGGAGAAACAGGCAACCGCGCTGTCCGTGATGTCGATATTTCTGTCAGGAGCAGCCGCAATCGGCCCCTTTATTGGCGGGACATTAATTCATTGGTGGGATTGGAAGGCTATCTTTTTCGTAAATATTCCGTTTGTGGCGGCTAGCTTCGTGCTTGCCTGGAGAACAATACCAAAGGACAATGCGCCAGTAACCACCGCTAAGAATTTGTCCGTTCATAAGTGGTTTGTATGGATTGATCTGCCGGGGATTCTGCTTTTTACTGTAGGCCTTGTATCCTTGCTCATTGGTCTATTATCAGCTAAATCATCTGGAGAAATTACATTCTTACATGTTATTTTAGGGGGAATCGGGCTAGCATTTCTAACGGCTTTTGTCAGACATGAGCTAAAAGCGGAGTCACCCTTCATTCCGTTGCGCACCTTCGCCAAATATCCTGAGATGATGCGGGTTAACGTGGAGTACCTGCTTGTTAATGTGTTGTTTTATTCCCTCTTTTTCGGTCTGCCATCCTATTTGCAAATGGTGCGGGGGGTCAGTGAGTTCGATACGGGAATTCTCATGTTGAGCTTAGGCTTATGCTCCCTTGTTACTGCTCCATTTGCTGGACGATGGATTGATAAATCTGGTCCAGTGCCAGCCTTACTGGTATCCGCAATACTTATGACCTTCGGCTCAGTGTGGCTCGTGACATTGGACGGAAATTCACCGGTTAGCAGCGTATGTATTGCACTGGCTGCATTCGGCATCAGCAACGGTCTGAATGGTGTTGGCTTACAGGCTGCCTTATTCAAAAGCTCTCCTAAAGAGATTATTGGTGTAGCCTCCGGAGTCTTTAATACATCCAGGTACCTGGGAACGATACTCTCCTCGTTGTTGATAAGCGTCGTTATGGGGGATAGGTTCAGCAGCGGAGGCTTACAGGTGCTTGGGATAATCCTCACGGTAATCGCATTGTCTTTGGTGTTCATGAGCTGGCGCCGCCGGGAGTCAGAGAAATTACAGAATTCGCAGCTTCGCTAAAAATAAAACAAAAACAAGGGAGAGGTCTACCACTCCCTTGTTTAATTAGGTTCCCTATTCGTGAGATTCATCGAACCGGTATGTCCAGAACTGCTCCGTGCCGAACCGCATACGGATTTCTTCATCAGACAGCTCCCGGTTGCCAACAAGCTCCGCTGCCTGGAATTGCGAACGGTGCGCCTGTATCGACGCCATCTTTCGGTCAAGAAATGCGGTCACGTCTACGGTTACATCCGCTTTCCCTATCATCTGCTCGTGATTGCTCGCGAATGCGCTGCAATACACTAGCGGCCGCTCTGCTGAAGGAAGCTTGCTAATTGTGCGTATAACGGCAGCACCAGTCGCATCATGATCCGGATGCACACTGTACCCCGGGTAGAAAGTGATGACCAGCGAAGGGTTCAGCTCCTTTAACAGCTTCAAAATCTGTGAATCCAGCAGGTCCTTGTCTTCAAACTCTATCATTTTGTCATGGAAGCCAAGCATTCTTAAATCCTGAATCCCAATTGCTCTGCAGGATGCTTCCAGCTCCAGTTTACGGATTGCGGGCAGGGTGACCCGGTTCGCGAAGGGAGGAATGCCCATGTTACGGCCCATCTCTCCAAGTGTCAGACAGGCAAAAGTGACTATCGCTCCACCTTCTATGTACTTGGCCAGCGTTCCTGAGGCAACGAATGATTCATCATCGGGATGGGGCAACACCACTAAGATGCGCTGATGTCCCGCTTGTTTAGGTTTCATAGCTGCAAACACCCCCGTTTTTCATTCGAACTTGTCCCGGCTCAGCTGCAGGGCGACGACCAGCTTACCCTGACTGTCATGACCAGCCATAATAAGCCGTTCTGTTTCAGTCTCATCTACATGGGTAAGGCCTTCAGCATATACCCAGCCCTGCTCCGTCTTTAAGCCGACCCGGTATGGACCTGTCCCAGAGATCGAACCATGGGTATAGCGGATGCCTGCATTACTGATGAATGCTGACGCCGGATGTCTTGTACTGTCCAAGTGATTGGCATAGGCTCCAGTCGTGAGTTCAAGATGAATGAACAGGTCCTGACCGGTAAGCTGGTCGATCCGGATCTGGATGTCTTGCGGGTTTATCAGCTGCATAGTAGCCTCCTTGTTGTCTGGTAGTCTATCCTTCAATTACATCTGCACGCAAATCAGTTGCAATTTCAAGCATTTTGGGAACGATGGCTTCGGCTGAAAGAGCTACATAGAGATCTCCCCCATATAGCCGGAAAGGGATTTCACTGTCCCCAAGTCTCCACATGAAAAAATCTCCCTCGATGGTCATGATGCTCTCCGGTCCTTTTACGGTAAAAACCTGTGAATACGTAAAGTCTGGCTGGGAAGCAAAGTACTGCTTGCATTCTTCCAAAGTGATCGCTTGCTCCGGAAGGTTGTCCTGCATCGATCGTGTGATCCGAAAACGCTGATTCATTGTATACCTCCAAATGTATCAAATCTGCTCTGAAACATCACCATTGTTCGTTCAATGTGCTTACTGCTTCGAAATTTTATTTTCTCATTCCTTGTGTCCACTGTCAAAACCATGCATGCCCATTCATGTTTATTAATGTTAAAAAGGCGCATAGCAGCCGCTATGCACCTTACGACAAGCCCTATTTCATTAATCCTGATTCAAAAACAACCGGGTACGCTCCAGCTTTGGACTGCCAAAGATCTGCTCCGGCGTGCCCGATTCGGCAATCTCCCCGTTATCCATAAAGAATATACGGTCCGCCACATCGCGGGCAAAGTTCATCTCATGGGTAACAATGATCATCGTCATGTTCTCCTCTGCCAGCTGGCGGATTACCCGGAGTACCTCGCCGGTCAGCTCGGGATCCAGTGCCGAGGTCGGCTCGTCAAAGAGCAGAATGTCCGGATTCAGCATGAGCGCTCTGGCGATCGCTACCCTCTGCTTCTGTCCGCCGGACAGCATGGACGGATATACATCCGCCTTATCGGCAAGGCCTACCTTGGAGAGCAGCTCGCTGCTTCTGGCTGTAATAACCTGCGGGTTCTCCCGTTTGAGCGTTCTTGGAGCAAGCTCGAGATTGCCACGCACAGTAAGGTGAGGGAACAGATTGAAATGCTGAAACACCATCCCCATGCTTGCGGTAATATCTCTGATCGCCGCATGCCCGGCATATTTACCGTTCTCTACCAGCGGCTTGCCGTGAATGAAGATGCTGCCCCCGGTTACTTCTTCGAGATGCACCAGACTGCGCAGCATTGTGCTCTTACCGGAGCCGGAAGGCCCGATCACCGCCACGACTTCACCCGGGTTCACCTCAAAGGTAATCTGCTTCAGCACATCAAGGCTGCCGAACGATTTCTGTAATTGTTTGACATCTATCATACTACTCATAGTTGGACAGTCCTTCTACTCAAATTTGAAACGTTTTTCCAGTGCTTTGAAGAACAAGGTCAGCACCAGGGTCATAAGTAAATATATCACGCCGGCAACGACAAACGGGGTTACCGTAAAGTCACGGTTCACCGCAGTCTTTGCATAATTAAGCAGCTCCGGTACGGCTACAGCATAGAGTAATGCAGTGTCTTTGACCAGTGTAATGGATTCATTGGCTACGGCAGGCAACGCGACCCGGAACATCTGGGCCAGAATGACCTTACGGAGAGTCTGCCATTTGCTGAGTCCAAGCACCTTAGCCGCTTCATGCTGCCCTTTATCAATTGAAAGCAGCCCGCCGCGGAAAATTTCA
>NZ_LN831198.1:2423575-2430444 GCF_001368795.1 Paenibacillus ihuae | reverse complement strand
CATAATTAAGTATAAAGCCGAGACAGGCTGCAGCGAAGCGGTCCATAACCAGATACTGTCCGATTACGGGAATCTGCGGCAAGCCGAAGCAGAAGAACAGCAGCTGCAGCAAAAGCGGCGTTCCGCGCATGACGTAAACATAGGTATGCGCAATCCAGGCCAGCGGTTTAACCCGGCTTTTGGCCAATAGTGTGACCAGCATTCCGAGCGGGATGGATAATACAATGACAATCAAGAACAGCAGGGCCGTTGTCCGCGCACCCTCCAGCATCGGCCCGGCGATCTTGATAATATAATCGATATTCATTTCTTCAACCGACTCCTAAGGGTAACAATCTAGTTCAGTACTTTATTCTCGCCAAACCACTTTGTGGAAATTTCAGCCGCCGTTCCGTCACTGCTTAGTTCATCTAGTGCTTTTTGCAGCTCAGTCAGCAATGCCTCATTACCTTTCTTAATTCCGATGCCGTATTGCTCAGGGGCAAGGGATTCATCCAGCAGTTTGTAAGTATCCGTTTCTTTTGACATATAATATTTGGCCACCACTTCATCAATCACCACACCATCCAGGCGTTTGGATTTCAGGTCCGTCAGTGCAAGTACATTGTCCGGGAATTCGGATACACCAGCAATCTTGGCCTTAAGCGGGCTGGCATCCAGCGCATCTGCAGCAGACGAAAGACTTTGGAGTCCGATTTCTTTTCCGGCCAGATCATCCAGCTTCGCAAGCTCTGAATCCGCAAGCACGACTACAACCTGGCTGTTCTCCAGATAGGGCTTGGTGAATAATACCTTCTCCTTGCGCTCATCAGTGATTGTATAACCGTTCCAAATCATATCAATTCGTCCGCTGTTCAGTTCGGATTCCTTGGCTGACCAGTCAATCGGCTGGAAGGTTACCTCTTTACCCATCTTCTCCGCAGCTGCTTTCGCATAATCGATATCGAAACCGACTATTTCATTGTTGTCATCCCGGAAGCCCATTGGAGCAAACTTATCATCTATACCGATCACCAGCTTGCCGTTATTACCCCCTGAATTGGAGCAGCCTGCGACCACTGAAATTGCCGCCGCTGCCAATAGTACCCATAATCCCCGTCTCTTCATCTTTCTAATCCCCCTAGTAAAATTACAAATGATGTCTCACGCTTTAGTTCGGTAACACGTTATCAGTTTATCATAATAACATATCGTGTTAGTTACGTCGATAGAGAAGAAAGACACTTTTGTGTCAATAGAAAGTAGATTAACAAAGAAAGCTAAGCAGCTGTAAGACGCCGCCTAGCCCTCACTTAATATCTATAGATTTAACCGGAAGCTATAACTACTCGTGAAAGTATCTAAGCTCTTTAGGACTCCTTCCAGATTCTATCCACTATTGAGCTTATTTCAAGCAGGACCGGATCACTTCTTTTATCTTCTGGATAACCAAAATGCAGATCAATATGGAGATCAATGCCCTTCCATACCTTCAGCCTATTGTCTTCTGCAAACCGCATGGCTATTGGCTCCGCCAGTAATGAACAACCGATTTCCTGTAGAACCAAATTCCCAATCAACGATTCATCATCTACATACATAATTCTCTGTGGGACGATATCTTGCTTCAGGAAATAGTCGATGGACTGTTTATAAAAGGGGCAGTTTTGTGTTGTCCAGATCCAATGCTTATCCTTAAAATATTCAAGGGACAACCCATTTTCCGGCACATCCCAGCTGTTGGGATACACTACAAACATCCTGAAGGAGTGGAGTTTGATAGAGTTAACGGAGGGATGTGCGATATTTCCATAGTAAAAACCTGCGTTTATCTTGGAACTGGTCAGATCCCGGATGAAATCTTCACTTTTAAGATCCATAAAATGCAGTTCCACCTTCGGTAGGCATTCTGAAATGTACTTGATCAATTTCGCTATACGAAGGATATGCCCCTCTGTATTCAAACCGATTCGTATGTGTTCGACTGAATTTTCATTTAGCTCATTCACCTTATAATGAAATTTATCGATGGAAGAGAGTATATTTTGCGCTTCTACAATCAGCTGTGAGCCTTTTTCAGTGATTGTCATCCCCTTGGACGATCTATGAAAGAGAGAGAACCCTACGTCCTTCTCTAAGGATTTGAGGTGGGCACTCACTGCCGGCTGACTAGTATTTAGCTGTGCTGCAGCCTCGGTTAAGTTGCCTGTTTGGGCTATTTTTATAAAAGTTTTCAATTGATATAGCTCCAACGTACCATCCCCCCTTAGATCTATTTGTCTGAACCATCCGTTTTTCTGATTGAACACATCAGAACTTGAAATTGGACGGTTTGTTGTTTAATGGACTATAGTAACTCCAGAAACACTGTAAGAGGAGTGTGTATTTATGACAATTTTGCTTGCAATGTGCTTATTCTCATTATCCATGTCCATTTCTCCAGGCCCGGTGAACATGACGATTCTTGCAGCCGGAGTTAATTATGGCTTCAAGCGCTCTTTTCCTTTAGTATCTGGAGCAACCTTCGGATTTACGTTTTTACTGTCTGCAGTGGGATTAGGAATATCCAATTTAGTGGAACAAGCCCCTTTCTTTTACGAAGTTCTAAGGTATACCGGGACAGGATATATGAGTTATATAGGCTATAAAATTATGGTTTCCCGTCCGGAGATCGAACTCAAAGAGGAACAGCTGCCGCGTTATCGTCACGGTTTTTTTATGCAATGGCTTAATCCCAAGGCTTGGATTGCTTGTCTTTCCGGTGTAACTTCGTTTGGTTTAAATTCATCGCTTGGATTGCTTGTTATTTTTGTAAGTATTTATTTCTTCATATGTTATCTGTCACTTGCTGCCTGGGCTCTGCTGGGATCCAAGTTGCAATTTCTCACGAAGGTGAAAAACGGCATGAAGGCTTTTAATATTGTAATGGGGAGCTCATTAATTATTGTAGCAGCTTATCTACTATTTTCACATTTGTAGTCTTACTTTAAATATTTTATGGAAATATATAGCTGCAATTCTAACCGGAACCTTACCGGAAAATAATTTTTTCTAAAAGCATACGGCCAGCATTGACCTTAATTTTGATCTTTGATGTACTGGTGCCAGATAAGGAAACCGGAGCTATAGTTTGTTTGTCTAAACTGGCCTGCAGGTTCAGTGTGACTAACGCCCGCTCATCCTGGAGAACCGTTACAGAGACGGGTTGATCAGCGCTATATACAAATGACAGACTGCTGTCCTCTGTCGTATCATTTATCGTATATACAGCGAATTCCCCGCCTTGCAGCTCAAGGACAAACCGGTCCCACAAAATGTCGAAGACGAAACGTTTCTGTAGATCTTCTAATTTGCTGTCCTCAACAATACGCATCTCTGTCCGGGACCGGTAATTATAATGATTTCCTTCCGTACGCAGTCCGCTATAGGCCACTCCTTTCCCTGGAAGCTCATCGAAGTCTGTCGCCCGGACGGTACATCCCGGAATTCGAAACACAGCACTTGTAACTTCAGCATTATACCTGCAGTTTCCGATCTTCATGTTCTCCAGATATTGATCGAAGATGCGGCTGGCCTGTTCGTAACCCGGGTGGACTCCCCCTCTGGTATACTCCATGATTCGATCCCAGCCATCAGGCAGGTTAACCGAATAAGGCGAATTGCTAGTGTCCATTTTTTTCCACGGCCAAAGATTATAACCGATATTCAATTCCGCGGCGAGCGGATAGAGCGCTGTGTACCATTCATTGAGATTCTCACCTGTTTCCCCTAACCACAGTGGGGCATTCAGTCTTTCGGATACTTCCAGAAATTCATAAAAGGAGCTGATCTCCGGGTAGCAGGCATATCTGTGAAAATGCACAACCATGTTGTCGTCATATTTTTTGAAGAAAATGCTGGTGTCCGTTGCCCAGTGATGCCCTTCAATCGACAGCATATGCTTCGTATCCACCGTCCGGATCGCTGCTATGGCTTCTTCATAAAACTGCACTAGCTTAGGAACTAAATATTCAAAGTCTTTCCCTGGTGTGGGTGTTTTGATCGGTTCGTTAAGCAGGTCGTATCCGCCGACAATCCAGCGGTCCTTGTACCGGTCTGCAAGCTGCTTCCAAAGGGCGATCCCCTTATTCCAGCTGTCTTCATCTATAAACAACCTCGGCACATCATCGATAGAGTCGTCGATGTTCTGACCTGTCTGCCCGCCCGGCGCACCATGCAAATCCAAAAAGGCATAGAGCTTAAATTCCTCGCACCAGTCCAAGCAGCGGTCAATGAGCTGAAAGCCTTCTTCCTTCCACGTGATTCCTGGCTCATTCTCCATTAAAATACGCCAGTTGAACGGAATCCGGATCGAGTTATATCCCTGCTCAGCCATTATCCTGATATCTTCTCTGGTGATATAGTTATTTCTGAATGCGGTCCAAAATTGCTCGGAATATTTCGTACCGGTTAATTCGCGGATAACAGCCTCGATTCTCTGGGGTCTGTCAAATCTGCTGTTCCCGTCTGTCGTCCACATGTACCCTTCCGGAAGCAGCCAGTTGCCGAGCCCCCAGCCGGACAAAATAATATCTTCGCCCTCTCCGTTCACAATTGATCTATCCTTTGCCCGCAAAAAACCGTTGACTCTCGACTGGCTCAATTTGTCCTTCACCTGTGCAGACTCCCTTTCGCAGCTGTAATTGAAGCGTTTACAATTATGTACAGTTTCTATAGTCCATGAATAGCGCTGTCAGGTTTCATTAATGCTGCCTATGGAATAGGCGTAAATGATCTCGACCGGCTTGAAATACAAATACCCGTCATCCTCCCATGGCTGAAAATGGAGATCCATGCGTGAATCCTCCCAGGGTACAGGGGTTCCTTTTGTACTGAGCCGACCAGGAATTACAGGGTCTTCAATGACGAGAGGAAACTCCTGATAGCCGAACAGCAAATTCTCGTGCATAGCAATCATTTCATACTTATTACCGGAGAAAGCCCGTTCCTCCTGCAGCTGGAAATGATAATAGATGTAGCTTGCCATCATCTCCCGCTTTAAATGGGCGACCCTGCCGACTCGCCGCTCCACCGGTGACTTGCGCAGCCAATGCTCATAGCCAGCCGGTTCATTGAAGTGGAAAACATCCACCATTGGAATCCATTTGCGGGGGGCGGCCTCGCCTTTCCAGTCACAGAGGAACTCTATTGCAGGTCCGGTTAACGCCTCAGGTACGATCTGTTCTCCTATGCATTCATAATAAAGAAAGACATTATCCTTCCAAGAAAATGCTGCAGCTGTCATTAGGACACCTTCCTGTACTAGCCGTCTAACTCCGATATCTTCTATTAAAGCGTTAACACCTTCGGCTTGCTGCCCTTCGTTCCAAATTCCCCGGTAAATCATGCGAGAAACCAACTGAATCCCCCCAAGACGAATTAATCGTTTAGACCTTTGCCGTCCAGAATATGCGGTGTATATTTTTCGACTCGTGCTGTACGCGTTTTGGATTGCTTAGGAACTGTGAAATAAAGAATATATGCCCGTTGCCGGCCGGGTGTTAATGCTTCAAAAGCAGCCTGAAGGCCAGGGAGTTCAGCAAACCTAGACTGAAGTTCTTCAGGGATGTCGGATTCTGTAGCCTTAAACTCCACTTTCAGCCCGGCGGTTTCTACTTCTATCGCTTCGTAAATATATTCTTTCAACAGGGGCTCCAGCTCGGTTATTTCTGTAACACTCTTGAACCGGATCTGACGAGATGCCTGTACATTCTTCGTTTGCTGAGTTAGAATCCCGTGGACATCGCGCAGTAAAGCCCCTTTTACAAATAGAACCGCGCAATATTCCTTAAATCCATGAATTAATAGAATGTTTCCATTCTGAAAGGTGTAGCAAGGTACACCCCACTTCAATTCTTCGGTCAGCTGACAGTCCAGCATAATCAATCTCAGCTTCGCAAATTCTTCACTCCACTTCTCGGCTTTACTGAAAAAAAACTCAACTTTAGGATTCTTGAGACCTTTTGTCATCCAGGAGCACCCTTCTTTTTTCATCATAATTGTATGTATGCAAATGCTGCAGCTTACACCGGTTCAATTGTACTGCATTTTTATCACATAATCTGATAAATGTCCACTTGAACGCTATATGCAAAAACGGCTGCACATCCTATTAAAGGGTCTGCAGCCTTTTCCTGCTAATACGGCGTCCTGAAGATCCCCAAGATATAAAACTGGAAATAACCAGAGTGTCCCGGTATACTTGAAATAACCCGACTCTTTCACTTGGAAATGGAGAAAATACATATGATTACTCATTCCACTCCTTCGATAAAAAAACAGGTATACAACCGGATTTCCTATCTCGGGACGGTTTCCAAAGCCGATCTGCTGCAACATTTTGCATTGGCCAGCAGCAGCATGACACGTTTACTTGAAGAGATGACTTCTCAAGGCCTGATTATCGCATCCGGACTCGGCAGCTCTACCGGGGGAAGAAAGCCGGTGTTGTTCCAGACGCGCCCGAAATACCGCTACCTGCTGGGACTAGAAATATCACGCATTTATTCTAAACTCGGCCTCTATGATCTGCATCTTAATACACTATCTGTGATCCGCTGGGAAATGGATGCGCAGATGACACCTGAGCGTTTGACTGATTATGTTGAAACTTCTGCCGCTGACTTTCTAGCGAAGGAAGGGATCTCTGCGGATCAAGTCCTCGGCATAGGGATTGGTGCGGTCGGTCCTCTGGACCGCAGAAAAGGGGTCATTCTTGAACCGGAGCTTTTCCCCTCTCCTCACTGGAAGAACGTTCCGATCTGCGACATGCTTACGGCAAGGCTGGGCATTCCGGCGAAACTGGATAATGGCGCAAATACTGCATTAATCGGTGAACATTGGGCGCTCCG
>NZ_LN831198.1:2393476-2423549 GCF_001368795.1 Paenibacillus ihuae | reverse complement strand
CAATGATAATATTGAGCATGCCCTTTATGTGCATGCAGGGATCAATATCCGCTCAGCTATGATGTCCGGCGGTAAGCTTATCCGGGGTGCGGTGGATACGGAAGGGGCGGTCGGCCAGATGATCGTACAGACCGGCGGACCAAGACTCCGGGGTAAAGGGAATTATGGAGCGCTGGAAGCTTTTGTGTCCGTGCCATCCCTGGTGGAGCGTGTTCGTGCCCAGCTTAAGACCGGGCGCAGCAGCATGCTGTCTCCCATTTCGCCTGACTGTGTCAATTTTGCAACTCTGCTTGACGCCCTTTCACAGGGAGATCTTCTCGTTAAAGAGCAATTTGCTGAAACGGCCCGCTATCTGGGGATTGGGCTAGCCAATTTGATCAACACATTTCATCCTGAATACGTAATTCTGGGCGGCCCACTCGTGAGCGCTGATCCGCTGGTCTTCAATATTGCACTGGAGACTGCGAAATCAAACATTTACCATTATCCGGAATACAGCCCGGTCTTCTCGCATGGAATGCTAACGGATGAGGCCGTGGCTACTGGCGCAGCCATCATGGTGCTGCATGAATGGGAAGGAAATGAATAGCCATTCCGGGAAAAAGCACATGATAAAAGAGCAGAGATGATCCCTTTACGGGGAAGATCTCTGCTCTTTTTGTTTAACTTAGCTTTTGCTGAATCAGCACAGCCAGTTCTTCAGCGGTATCCCATACTATCGGGCGGATTTCTTGTAACTGTACAGTAAGCTCATCGGCATCACTGCTATTCACGGTCCAAATTACAGGGATACCCTTGCCCAGCGCATAGCCTGCCGCAAAATATAATCCGGGTGCCTGACCGGTTACATCGGCAATAATCAGTTTACTGTCAGCGATTAGGCCCAGATCATATTGTTCATTCTCTGGTGACTGGGTATGCGTCAGCAAAGTTGGCCGATAACCGAACTGCCCGATTTTGGGCAGCAGCTTCTCCTGCCATTCTGCGTGTAATTCCTTCCCGCCTTGGATGAGAATAGAACAGGCTTTTAGCTTCTTCCCTCCGGTGCTGGCTGCTGCTTCATTCCACCCTGTTTCCGTCAGCTTAAAGTTCATGCCTTCCCGAATGAGGAATTGCTCATTCCCAAGCTTGTCTATGATATATACCAGTTCTTGCAGGTTGGGAGAATAGGTCAGGTTATAATTATTGGAGAGCGGATGAATGGCAACCGATTCCTCAGGGCTTTCGGAATGCCTGTACAAATATTGCAGCAGACGGTTACCTTTATCTTCAATGGTTACAGGTATATTCGGAGAATTTGCGATGGATTCCAGATCATCTGCCTTAAGATAAACTTTGTCATCACAGTCTGTCTTCTCCCGGATATAAGCAGATATGATATGCAGAAGGTCCCGTTTCTTCGGATGCGGGAGTGCATTAATGGACTCGTAGCTGTCCCGCCGCAAATGATATAGCCCGCCTGGTGAACAGGAACAGCCGAAATAACTATCGTAATTGCCTTCCTGTTCAATGGGTACAATCTCGTCACAGAACAAACAGTGTTTCTTCAACATATTCATCTATCACCTCGTATCAATAGCTACCCTCTACCTTACCAATAATTTTGTGTAAAGTAGACTGGAATATGTTGCCTTAGGGATAGCAATTGGAGGTTATTGCGTCTGTTTATTACTTCATTTATCCTGATTACTAATGCCCTACAATCCGGTGAGGCACATATGGTTCTTCCAGTGAAGCCATTTCTTCAAGGGTTAATTTGACGGAGAGAGCAGAAACCGCATCTTCCAGATGTGATATTTTTGTAGCTCCGATAATTGGCGCAGTTACCGGTTCTTTGTGCAGCAGCCAGGCAAGGGCGATTTGTACCCGGGGAACGCCGCGTTGTTCAGCAATGGCTGCTACCTGCTCAATAATCAGACGGTCGGTAGCTGCAGTTGAATCATATTTCATTTTGGCAACCTGATCCGTCTCGGAACGATAAGTCGTCTCCTGCTCAGAGCGCGTTAACCTTCCGCCCGCAAGCGGGCTATAAGGTATGACACCGATTTTCTCTTCCTTACAGAGCGGCAGCATCTCCCTCTCCTCTTCCCGGTAGATTAGATTGTAATGATCCTGCATGCTTACAAAACGTGTCCAGTTATGCTTCTCTGCTGTATGCAGAGCCTTCTGGAACTGCCAGGCGTACATAGCAGAAGCTCCTATGTATCTTGCCTTTCCTGCTTTCACCACATCATGCAAGGCTTCCATCGTTTCTTCGATTGGTGTAGCAGGATCCCAGCGGTGAATCTGGTAAAGATCGACATAATCGGTTTGCAGGCGTTTTAAGCTTTTATCGATTTCACTCATAATCGCCTTCCGGGAAAGTCCGGCACCGTTAGGGCCTTCATGCATCCGCCCGTGAATCTTAGTCGCGAGTACGATTTCATCCCGGTTGGCGTAATCCTTGAGTGCACGCCCGATAATTTCTTCGCTGGTCCCGCCCGAATAGACGTTTGCCGTATCGAAAAAATTGATGCCAAGCTCTAGTGCCCTTTTAATAACCGGACGGCTATCCTCTTCGCCTAGTACCCATTGATGAACCCAGCGCTCTGAATCGCCGAAGCCCATACATCCCAGACACAGCCGGGATACATCCAGACCGGTATTTCCAATTTCACATAATCCATTTGACAGTTCCCCACTTTCGAATAAGTTACAGACAATTATTGTTATTATTACACCTAGAGTTAACTCTAAGTCAAACACATAGGCTAAATATACGAACAACAAACAGGCCAAGCTGGCCATTGTTATAATGGCCGCTTGGCTTGTTGAACTTATAGATTAATCTGGTTTATTGAATAATCCGCTGAAGCTCTTCCTTGGTTGCTGTGTATTGCGGCTTAAATTCCTTGGAAGTCATGTAACCGGCCAGACTGGACAGGAACTGTCTGCCTTCCGGCGTTACGCTTGCCTTGTCAGCGTCCAAGGCGCAAACCAGCAGATTACCGGCCCTGACCCGGCACTCAAACAGGAAGCCCAGCTTATGATTGCGTTCAAAATTGTCAATTGTCTGCACCATAGGACTCCATGCTGAATCTGTTCCGTCCATGATAAGCGACTTTGAGTTCTCTATAATATTCCACCAAGGATAAGTGGAATGCTCTTCGCACGGGAAGTCACGGAACACAGGATGGCTGTTGTCGATCAGCAGACCCATAGTACCGACAGGTACAGGCCGGTTCATACTCTCAGAAATCGAGCGGAACATCGGGTAGCACCAGAAATCCGTACAGTAGTAGCCTTCGATAGCATTGTTCAGCGACTCCGGCTTCGGCATCAGCAGTACATTTTCACCTTGCTCCAGCAAAGCCAGCGCTTCCCCGTTAAGTTCCTGGAAGATACGGATACCGTCAAGCCCGGTGTTTCCCTGTTCCGGATAGATCCACAGATCGTAGCTCTTGCGGATATCGGTTCCCGCGATCCGGAGGTTAAGTACGGCTGAGGTCATGGCCGTTACTGCAGGCAGATCAATGTCCAGCTGGCAGATATCGATATAATTCGCCCCTGCCGGAACTTCTGTTTCGTGCGTACCTTCCGCCAGTATTTCATCGCCTGCCGTCAGCTCCCAGTCTAGCTTAAGGGTGCCTGGTGATCCGCTCCGGAACCAGCTCAGCTCGATACCCGCGCTAAAGCGTTCGCCGCAGATATAGTTATATTTCGGGAATCTTGCCAGCAGAACGGCGTCGCTGCAGAAGGTACGCCACTCTTCAGGAGTAATCATCCCCTTGGAATCCATGAAGGCATCGAGGATGCCGACTAAGGCTGTGCCCTGTCCGCTGAAATCCTGCAGATCCAGCAGCTGGAAGCCGGCAAGCTTCTTGGTGCGGAAGGCTGCTTCGAGCTCCTCTTTGTAGCAGGCTGCTGCAAGCTGCCCCGACGCCGCGAAATATTTAGCCGCGAGATGGCCCAGTCCCTTCTCTTCCAGACGTTCACGGAAGACTTCGAAATTCTTCGCCTTAAGAGACCCGCTGTATTTAGCAATCTCATCATAATTGGGATAGGTTGCGTACTGTCCGATCTCATGCGAGATTACCGGAATATGCGGAATCCATTCTCCGGATGCATCGTCCGCCTGGACGGTTTTTGCTTCCGTGCCGTATTGAATCTGGATAGTTCCTCCACCTTCCGCTTCCGCAGCTGCCCCGGCCGCAGGGACGAACTGGTCGTCGTAATCCTTCATCGTACCCGGCAAGCCGGTTTGCACATGACCCAGTGGTGCATCGCACATGGCATATGAGCCACGGAATAACCGCTCTTTGGAGAAGCGCACGCCGCAGAAGAAATCCTCATGCTCCAGAAATTCCGGTATCCATTGGTGGTTGTTGGAGCCCTGTGTGTACAAGGGGCGGCTGTCAAATGCCTTATATGCCTTCAGGATGGAATCAATCTTGGTTCTGCTCCCCCACAACTCGTTGCCGAGCGACATCATTACGAAGGATGGATGGTTGCCGAATGCCTTCAGAATCTCGTATCCTTCGCTAACCAGATAATCCTGCTCAGCCTGATTATGTCCTTCATCAGTCGGCTCTGTGATCGTTCCCCAGAAAGGAAGCTCCGGCTCCATGTAGATTCCGAGCAGGTCCGCAGCAGTGAAGGCTGCTTCCGGCGGACAGCAGGTGTGGAAACGGTAATGGTTGATGCCGTAGGATTTGGAAATCCCAAGAATTCTCACCCATTCCTCGACGTCAGTCGGTGCATAACCGGTCAACGGAAAGATCAGCCCGTCATGCTTGCCGCGCAGAAAGGTCTTCTGTCCATTAATCGTAAACTTATCGCCGTCTGCCTTGAATTCACGTAATCCCAGGACCAGTACGGTTTGGTCGGATGGCTCTCCTTCCCCTTGTGACAGGGAAAGTGTTAGGTTATATAAATTGGGTGCGGTTTCACTCCATAGCAGCGCATCCGGACCCAAGTTGTATTCGATGCTGAATTCTCCCGGTGTGAGAACATATTCCTGAACTGCAGCCGAATGTTCCAGCTCGCTGTTGAAGCTTAAAGCCGACACTGCCAATACGCTGTCAGCTTCACCTTCCAGTGTGGCTGTAATCTTGACAGAGCGGGAAGATACATCCGGGTTGAGGCGGATTCCACTTAGATAGGATTTGCCGTAAAACTGGAGCTCCATACGGCCGGTAATCCCGTTCCAGTTGGTCTGGGTGTCCGGTGAGGTTAAATGTCCGCCCTTAGTCGGATAACCGGTATTATCAACCCGGATCGTTATTGTCTGAGTGCCTGTACCAAGCAGGCCGGTCAAATCGTATATATGGGCGGTATTCAGGCTGTTGGCGCTTCCAATTTCCCGGCCATTCAGCCACAGCGTCGTTAGGCGCGTCCGTTCCAGATACAGCATACATTTCTTCCCGGCAAGCTCTTCGGGAATCACGATCTCCTTCGAATACCATGCCGATCCTTCGAACAGATATTCATCTGTTAATGCGCTGATTACAACCTCTTCATTCTTGGGCCCCTTGCGGGCATGCGATGTAGTACCCGGCAAAATGATATTATCCGAAAAAGGCAGAACCAGCCCCTGTTTCCCTTCATCCAGCTGTAACTTCCACTCGCCTTCAAGATTGATCATTGTCTGCAAATATATCAACTCCCAATTAGTAATCTCTCTAAACCCATCATAGCCTCGTTTATCATTATAGCCTCTCATGTATCCGTTATCAATTAATATAATAACAACGATAACATAAATAACAATACAAGCCATGCGGATACCCGCACGGCTTGTCGCAATAGTTCATTAACAATAGATTAATCTCAATATTCTGGCTTATCCGGACCAAATACAAGGCCTGCTGATTGTTTGGCCTGCTCTATTACATGCATAACCCGCTCACTGTGTTTAAGCATCCCCGATACCCTATCCATGTCCTTCTCACGGATTATCTGTTCAAAAGCAATAAATTCATCATACATCCGGTGGGGATGATGTTTATGGTCCACTTGGACGGGCTTCTCTTTATTGGCAACATAATCAAAGCTATCGATGATATTCGCTGAGCCGTGCATGCGCAAATATCCTTGAACCCCCTGAATGTTCATCGCATTCGGAGCCGTACTATCTTTTGCACCAATACAAACACATTTGAAATTCCCGTAATCAAGTAACAGAATCCCCGAGGTATCGATTCCGCGCTCCATATTTGCCAGATACTCCACCTTCCCGGGGCTGCCAAACAACCCGACAACCATATGGATGTTATAAATGTTGATATCCATCAGCGCACCTCCGGACATTTCCGGATTAAAGGCAGGCAGTACCTGCCCCGCCTGGAAGGCATCGTATCTGGACGAATACTGGGAATAGTTGCATTCGACGATTTTGAGAGGCCCGAGCTTAGGGAGATATTCCTTCATTAATAAGTAATTGTTCAGATATTGATTCGTAATCGCCTCGATCAGGACGAGTCCGCTCTGAAGCGCTAGCTGTTTAAGCTCCAGAAATTCACGCACATTGGAGGTGAACGGTTTTTCGCAAATGACATGCTTGCCGCGTAATAAAGCTTCCTTCGTGTAAGAATAATGAAGATAATTCGGCAGCCCGATGTAGACGGTATCGACTTCATCATCAAGCAGCATCTCGGTGTAATTATCATAGATCTTCGAGATCCGGTGCTGCTTTTGCAGAGACAGTAATTTATCCCGATGATCCGGCTTAGAACTAATGGCTTGTAAGCTAATGCCGGGAATCTCATGAACAAAGCTTAACAAATCGATTACTATGTTACCGGCGCCTGCAATTCCCAATTTCATTTTAGCTGCACCCCTCTATTCCCCGCTCCAGGATTTCCATAACAGTGATCGTTTCTTCGTCGTTAACTGTCTTCTCCTTGCCGTGTACGATCACTTGATAAATGTCATCGTATACCCGGGCATAGTCCCCCTGCTCAGAAATGACTTTTTCTTCGTGATAGTTGCCCTCGTCATCCAAATAGGTTAATGTGCCATAATGCTCCAGGGCGTCAACACCGAAATCGGGATGTCCTTTAGGCAGATAAAATAGCTTTAGATGCTCTTCCTGGCGGTCCTCCGTGCGTTCCATAGTAGAAATCCAGATCGAAGTAATCATTCATTCTGCCGGAGCCCAGCAATTGCCGTACATCGTAATGAACATCATCAGGTTCCCCGAAATAGGAGAAGACCTGATCAATGGTATGGACGCCATGTCCGTATAAGTAACTATTGTATTTGGAAAAATGAGTAACACTATTTGGCGTCTGCGGGCGGTAATAATCATAATTCATCTCCACCTCGAGTAGTTCCCCAAGCTTGCCTGAGTCAATAACCTTCTTTGTCGTGAGGAAGTCCGAGTCGTAACGTCTATTCTGGTAGCTCTGGATGACGAGTTTCTTCTCTTTGGCGTACTGGAAGATGGATACAGCCTCATCCTTAGTCATCATGAACGGTCTCTCAACAAGCACATTTTTGCCATGGTCAAGCGCCATTTTTGCATAAGCATAATGGGATTCTATAGGAGTGCAGACAACGATCAGCCCAATTTCCTTATCGTTCATTAAGGCTTCAATATCATCTGTATACAGAACGCCGGGCACTTTCTCCCATTCCCCTTTATCCGGATTTCGGGCGTAAATCGTCTTTACTTTCAAATGCCCCCGGTTCATAGAAAAAGGCAGATGATAACGGTTCGTGCTTTTGCCGTTCCCAATATAGCCGATAGTTAACATGTGAATTCCCCCTCAGGTCTTTTTCATCTATTATAGAAGAACAATGCCGGCCGTGAAGGATTCGGAGGCAAAACGGTACATTCAACCAATTATCCGCAGGCGTGACCGTCCATGACTGAACAAAATGTTTACTGAGGTGAATCTGTTGAAATTACTGATGCAATTATCGGACATGCATAACTTTACACCGAACGAAAAAAGTATCGCCGCCTATATCCTGCTGCACAAGGAAAAGATGCTTCACTTCAATGTTCAGGAGCTTGCAAAAGCAACCTATACTTCCCACTCGGCGATCAACCGGTTAACCCATAAGCTTGGGCTGTCCGGATTTAAGGAGTTCATCATCAAGCTTGCCCGCGAATTCCAGCAAAATACCCAAAATGTTTCCAATGTTGATCCCAACTATCCGTTTGGTCTGGAGGAGACACCGCTTGAAGTAGCCATGGATATCGCAGAATTAATGAAGGAGACGATTGCCAAAACCTATGCCTTCCTGGATAATGACCTGCTGGCACATACAGCCGGGTTGCTGGATCAAGCCAAACGGATCTTTATCTTTGCCTTAGGAGATTCCCAAATCCGGGCCAAAAGCTTCCAGAATAAGCTGATAAAAATCAATAAGTATGTAGTGATTGCCACGGAGTTATATGAATGGGCGTATCATACCGTTAATCTGACGGAAGACGACTGTGCCATTTTTTTGACCTATCATGGTAAATCACCGATTTATTTAAGGGCAGCCCGTCATTTCAGACAGGAGAACATTCCGTTCATCACGATCACAGCTTCCAGTCAAAGTGAATTGGCACAGCTGAGTACGCTATGTATCTATGTACCTGATGATGAAGTTAAGCATGCCAAAATAGGAACCTTTTCATCACAGATTGCTTTTGAATATGCCCTTAACGTGATCTACTCCTGTATCTATAAGCTATCTTATGAAAATAGGGAGTTCACTGCAGAGGCGCAGAAAAACGCCTACATCACTGATATGATGGAGGATGTATAGCACCATTATGCCGTCACAGCATCTAAGCAAACAAACAGACCGAGGCATTTCGCACGCCTATAATCATTTCTTGGGGTGAACAGATGAATGCTTATAACCTTATGATCCAAACTAATCACTACATAATTAAAAACGGGAGCTTAATTGACTCACAAAAAGATAATATTGTCTGGCAGTTCTTATCCGCACAAACCAAACCGGAACAGGCGAAAAGGTTTTATCAGGGTGTCAAGTTTCCTAATAACATTGACAGCCATGGTCGGCAGATGTATCCGATTTTCTTTATTCCACCATACAATGATGGAGTAAAGCTCAAAACCATTTTTAATCAAACACCGAAAACTCATATTTTCTCCGCTAATATGTATGAACTTGAAATTATCCGCTTACTTTACCTTCTTGCACCAAATAACCTTATTGTAAATGAAATAGTAGATAAAACTCTTATACGCCTAAGAACCACTTGCTTTGGTAACTCTGATGACGGACTAGGAGAATGTTTTGATACATCGCTTGTTGTATTACGCTTTCTTGCAACGGTCCTCCCTAATGATACAGATTGGATAAGTGGCAGAATTGATAATTATAATTGCCATGCTGGAGATAGAAAACGCCCATGGTTTGCAAAATGGTATTTCTGGCTCTGCCTGTCTGAACTGCCATTAACAATTGCTGAATCAGAGATAAACAAATATAAAGGTGAAATTATGCCTTGGCTGACAACGAAGAGTACTGTCATGAACAGCGAATGCGATAAAACCATTCATCCGGTCATTATCTGTATGCTGCGTAACCTAATGAACAGATTTCCAGAATATGCACACGTAAAAGAACGCCAACCTTACATTAGTGAAAAAGACGGAAGATTACATTTTGATATAAACTAAGCATAATAATTGGGGAATAGGAGTGCTCAGGCAGCCAATGCTATAAACCGTTCTCCTTCCCAGGCTGCCTGAGCTTGTTGTTACTTCATTTCCAGTATGGATTCACGTACACTTTTGGGGAGTTTGCCTATAACCATATCGTAAGAGTGGTTAATCATGTCAAAGATATCGGAGAGAGGCAGGGAACCGTCGACCATCACGGTGTTCCAATGCTTCTTGTTCATGTGGTACCCTGGCCGGACAGCATCATGCTGCTCCCGCAAATTCTCCGCAATTATCGGATCACATTTCAGGTTTAAGCGAAATTCGTCTTCTGCTCCCTCAAAAATAAGCGCGAACATCTTCCCTCCGACTTTGAGTACAATAATCTCAGGACCGAAGGGATACTCCTTCGTTGCACCTTGTTTTTTCAGACCGTATGAGATAATACTTGTTTTCATATCAGCACCTCACTTCTGGGAATATAGAGCTAAGAATAAGCCGGCTGCGGCTACTGCCGTCAGCATCCAAAATGAAGCAAGTATCCCCTGTGACACCGTCATTACAGCAATCAGCATGACGCCTCCCATGGAACTGGCTAATGAACGGATAGTGATCGTCATCGGAGAAGCATGTACAATCATCGTAACAGAGACACTTCCCATCGCATAGGCCGTAATAGGAGTCATTATGAAACCAACGCCTATCATTAGCAAGGTATAGACGGCAGCCAGCAGCATATTGGCAATAATGACCGGGAATATTCCATAAAAGAGAATACGCCAGGAATGCTCCTGTACAACTAATCCTGACAGTGTCGGGCCTAGTGCCGGTGCTAACCCCATCACCAGTCCTACCAGCCCCATTGCTGAACCTATTTTTTCTTTGGGGAAGACCCTTAAAATTGTAGTCTGGAATAGCGGCATCAGCAGCCCAGCACCGGCTGCTTGAATAATGCGTCCTGCAAGAATGAATGCAAAATTAACGGAAAGACCTGTAACCAGTGTACCAGCTGCAAATGCACATACTGAAGTGAAGAATAAAGCCCGCGTTGTAAATCTTCCAACCAAAAAGCCGGCCACAGGTACAGTTATACCTGCAACAAGATAATAAATCGTAATCAGCCATTGTGCTCGATTCTCTTGAATGCCCAGATCCTCCATCATTCTTGGCAATGCTGTATTCAGCATCGTTTGCATGAGCTGTCCCAGGAAATTTGCGATGACCAGCGAAGACACAATCAAACCGGGTCTGCTTTTCATTCCATATCCACCTGACTCTTTCTGTATAAAATATATTACGGATAGATTAAGACCGTAATTAAACAATGAAATCCCGCTGATTTCCTCCAAACAGTATAAAAGAGCTGCAGGAGGCAGAGGAATCCCCTTCTATCACAGACTTAATGTGTCTACAATATATTTAAAAGGCCGAAAAGTCAATCCTTCTTGTATATCCTCAAGATCCATTCAGCTGTAACAGAAAAATGGATACTTATCCATTGCTCTACCCATACTACGGATAACTATATAAGGAGGGATAATGATATGGCTGAGGAACGTTTGTTGATCGCAGCATTGGGGGGGGTACATGAGATTGGCAAGAATATGTATTTCCTGCAATATGGAGATGACATCATTGTGATTGACTGCGGCTCAAAATTCCCGGATGAGAGTCTGCTTGGCATTGATCTGATCATCCCCGATGTTGCTTATTTATTGAATAATCTCGACAAGGTAAGAGCACTGATCGTGACGCATGGTCATGAGGACCATATTGGCGGCATCCCCTATCTTCTCAAGCAAATAAACCTACCTCTGTACGCCTCCCGTCTGACGCTTGGACTGATTGAGAATAAGCTCAAGGAGCATGGACTGCTTCGCCAGACCAGCCTGCATCGCATTGATTCGGATTCTGTGCTTACGTTTGGTTCCATTTCTGTTTCCTTCTTTAACACCAATCACAGCATTCCTGATTGTCTGGGTGTCGTCTTTGATACGCCGGAAGGAACGGTTGTGCACACGGGTGATTTCAAATTTGATATGACCCCTGTCAACCGGCAGTACCCGGATATACATAAAATGGCCGACATTGGCAAAAAAGGTGTCCGGTTTCTGCTCTCAGAGAGCACAAATGCTGAACGTCCAGGATTTACTCCATCTGAGAAGCTCGTAGGTGCCCATATGGAAGAAGCCTTCCAAAAAGCAGACCGCAGAATCTTTGTCTCTACCTTCGCTTCCAACGTCCACCGGCTGCAGCAAATCGTTGATGCCGCAGCTTTAACCGGACGCAAGCTTGCCCTGCTTGGCCGGAGTATGGTCAACGTTGTAGCCGTGTCCCAGGAACTGGGCTATCTTAACATTCCGGAAGGTATGCTTGTTGAACCTGCCGAAGCAGCCAAGCTGCCGCCGCATGAGGTGGCTGTTATGGTTACAGGCAGTCAAGGGGAACCGATGGCAGCCTTATCCCGTCTGGCCACTTCGAGCAACAGGCAGATGAGTATCAGTGCCGGTGATACCGTCCTGCTGGCCGCTAATCCGATTCCAGGTAATGAACGCAATGTATCCCGAATTGTTGATAACCTGTATATTCTCGGCGCAAAGGTTATTTATGGCTCCCGAAGTGAGCTTCATGTCTCCGGACATGGCAGCCAGGAGGAGTTAAAGCTGATGCTGACGCTGATGAAGCCGGAATACTTTATTCCAATTCACGGGGAATATCGGATGCTGCACCATCACCGTCTGTTGGCAGAGGCTGTCGGAGTCGATGGTGATAAGATCTTCCTGCTTAAGAACGGGGAGCTTGTGGAGTCATCGGGCGGCGTCGTCCGTCAATCAGGAAGGGTAACTGCCGGGCAGATTTTTGTCGACGGTCTTGGAATTGGAGACATCGGGAATGTGGTCCTGCGCGACCGGCGGCAATTGTCTGCAGACGGTGTTCTGATCACAGTAATCACTCTAAGCCAAGCCGATGGACGGCTGCTGAATGAACCGGATACGATTTCCCGCGGCTTCATTTACGTCCGCAATTCAGACACGCTGATGGAAGAGATCAACCAATTGGTCGCAGCAACACTTGAGAAATTAAGCAAAGCCGACCTTGGCCAATGGAGCATTATGAAGCAGACCATCAAAGAAGCCTTAGGCAAATTCCTGTATGAGCGGACGAAACGGCGGCCAATGATTCTTCCGATCATTATTGAAGTGTAGATCCAAACCTTATTCATTGAAGAAAAATTACGCAAGATGATCCACCTTAATGGGTATGCTAACTATGGTTCAAAATTAACGTCAAAGGAGCTTGATTATGACAGGAATTTTAGGCGGCAATCCAAAAGAAGAACCGATGCATTATGGTGAAGTCTACGGTGTATGGCAAGCCTCTATGGTAGCTAAGGGCGCACTTTCTTGTTACCGGGCTTTTTTGTATCACGCGGGTGACAATGATCTCAAGAAAGTATTAAATACGATGATTGAACAGGCGGAACTGGAAATCCGGGAATGTGATTCGCTGCTGGCAGAGCAAGGGCTGGCTTCAGCTCCGGTATATCCGAACCGGCCAGAGGCTAAGCTGGAGGATATTCCTGTTGGTGCGCGGTTTACAGATCCCGAAATTGCAGCCAAACTTGCAGCGGATAATGCAGCCGGACTTGTGGCCTGCAGCCAGATGATGGGCCAATCGATCCGGGAGGATATCGGGGCATTGTTTGGTAAATATCATCTTACTAAAGCCGGCATCGGCGTCAAGGTGCTTCATCTGTCCAAGAAAAAGGGCTGGCTCATTCCGCCACCGCTTCAAGTGAAAAGACCAGAACCTGTTAACGCTTAAGCATTGAACTTAATCTCCAAATTTGGAGAGAAAAGAAGGCCCGCGATCTTTAGCGGGCCTTTGTTTTGGTTGTCCTACATCGTCCTTATGCAGAATAGACTATCTAAAAAAGGAGGACGACACCATTAATATTTTTATCGGGTACATTTTTCTGGGGTTATCCCTTTCGGCGCCTCTGGGCCCCATTAATGCAGCGCAGCTGGACAAGGGTCTGCGCGGCGGGTTTTGGCACGCCTGGGCTGTCGGCTTGGGGGCGATAAGCGCCGATATCATTTACATGCTGCTCGTTTATTTCGGTATGATTCATTTGCTTGATGCGCCGTTTGTCAAAGCCTTCTTATGGTTGTTCGGATTCTTTGTCCTGGTCTATACAGGTGTGGACAGCATCAGAAACACAGGAGAGATTACTGCAATGGAGATGAGGGGAAGTGAGGCTTCACTCTTCAGATCCTATTTGTCGGGATTCCTGATGTCGCTGTTCAATCCCCTCTCGATCCTGTTCTGGCTGGGCATTTACGGTTCGATCCTGGCCAAGGCGGCCAGTGAGTATCCGATGCAACAGTTATTGCTCTACAGCGGAGCCATTGTACTCGGCATTCTGCTTTGGGATGTAACCATGGCTGCCGCCTCCAGTATTTTCCGCAAATTGCTGACTGTTCGGGTATTGAGGGTGATCTCTGTTTTATCCGGTCTGTCATTAATTGTTTTCGGCTTTTATTTTGGCGTACAGGCTGCCCGGCTACTCTTATTCAGCTAAACCTTATTCTTACGCAGCCGGATGCCTTTAATCCGAAATTCAGGCCCGCCGGGCAGGCTGCGGTGTGCATCCGTCATTTCATCACTCTGCGATTCTTGGTTGGCAGTACCGGATGAATTCTTTTTCCGCACCCGCTGGACAATGAAGTCACTCAGTGCAATTACAGCGACAATCAGCAGACTGATATAGAAGCCCGGCCGGCTGAGCGCATGAAAAAGAGTGCCCGTAACCGCTGCGCCAATCAGCACTAATCCAATCCAGCGTTTGATTGCGCTTAATTTATCCGGTTTAAGCAGTTTTGCAGACGAGAGCAGAATAAAGGACCAATTATACAAAATCATAAGACCGGCGGCTGTAGTAATGTATTCATATACCTTACCCGGTAACCACAGCGACATCATGATTGCACCCAACAAACCGACAGCAATCAGGCATAGGGCGTATAGCGGATATTTATCCTTCAGTTTCTTCGAGAAAACCTTGGGGGCATCCCCTTCCTGGGCAAGGGTGAGCATCATGGAAGTTATCGCATAGAGCGATGCCGTCATTGTAGAGAATCCGGCAACAATTAAGACACCGTTAAATACATGCGGTACAAAAGCCAAGTGGTCACTCCGCAATGCAAGCACAAACGGGCTTTCCTTCGGATTGAAGGCCTTTAACGGCACCATCGTCACAGCTAGGCCAATGGACAGGACATATAACACAGCCAGGACCAGCAGCATGACCTTGCCTGCTTTGGGAGCCTCCTCCGGTTTCTGTAGCCTGTAGGACATAATGCCGAGCACCTCTATGCCGCCGTAGGCATAATAAGCAAAAATAAAGGCCGACCATAATCCAATCGTTCCTGAAGGCAAAAGTTCAGGCATACTTAACGGAAGTTTTGGTGTATACTTGCCCCCGCCAATCCATCCAGCCAGTAGTGCCAATGCAATTACCAGGAACATCAGAATAGCAGCCACTTTAATGACAGCCAGCACATTTTCAACCCGGTCAAACCCTTTATTGCCGAAGAATACAATGCACAGGCCCAAGACGGCAAAACCAGCCGCAAAGATCCACATCGGCACAGCCGGGAACCAGAAGCGGGAGAATATGGACAAGGCCGTGAGCTGACTCCCCATAATCAATAGTTCCGAGAACCAATATACCCAGCCGCTCCCGAATCCGGCCCAGTTGCCGAAAGCCTTCTTGGCATAGGAGCGGAAGGAACCCTGCTCGGGGTGTTGTGCCGTCATTCGGGCCAATGCATCAAATACCATATAGGTTCCAATTGCCGCTAAAGTGTAGACAAGCAGTACTGCGGGTCCGCCAATCGTGATCGCCAGGCCCGAGCCAAGAAAGTACCCTGTACCTATAGTTCCAGCTACTCCTAATAAACTTAGCTGCCACCATTTTAATTTTTTGTCCCTCCTGGGTCTTATCTGAAGCTTGGTTCATGAATTCCGTCCTCATCACATTTAGGATTTTGAGAGTTATCTCATGATCTATAATCCCCTTTTAGCCTAAATTCATGAAAAAATTTATTCTCAGTCCGCAGCAAAAACCCGCACATGGACAACTCACCTCCATAATGCGGGTATCTGAGAGATTTCCGGGGACTCTACCCTTTAGGCGGGTAGGGATCATTTCCGTAACTGATAGAATCGGATATTTTACCGTCCCTGTTATGAATTTTTAGCTCCGTATGAGCTTTTCGGGCTTCCTTTTTACCGGCCTTCTCGGCCTCTTCTTTGGTACGGTGATGGCTGAGCTTGTTGCCGCCGCCCTCCTGATTATCCCAACCGCCATCCTCACTTGGGGTCGTGTGAATTTGATGCTTGCGCCGATCTTCCATTGGTAAATCCCTCCTCTGCAGAGTTCTGTTTGCCTTCTATTAACCGTATCATTGAATCCGCAACCATGAGTGCATCGTGCCATCCATTGAAATGGCTACACGTTTATATTCCTTTTGTACAAAACAGGGATTGCCGCTGCGATTAGGATCATCCCCATAACAGCGGGTGCGGAATGGCCCAGCGATACATACATTTGACCTCCAATCAGGGGGCCAATTACTCTGGCTAAAGCCTGAATAGATTGGCTGCCTCCTTGAATCCTGCCTTGTTCACTGGAATCAACAGACTTAGAGAGCATTCCATTGAATGAAGGTCCAAATATCGAATCACCAAAACCAAAAATAAAGATCCCGGCGATCATAAGCGGATAGAAGGACAATAAAGCGGACAGCGCAATAAGACTATAGCCTATAATTTCCGATACCATTCCGACAATTGCTATCTGCTGATCACCAAGTTTCTTTAAAAGCTTGGGCATTATGAACACTTGGGAAAAGATGTCCTGGAAACCCATAATTGAAAACATAAGTCCGATGAGTGCAGGCTTCCAGCTGAAGGTATCCATTGTAAATTGTGAAAATACGGCCTGTAAAGATCCGTTAGGTATCCAAAGCAGGAAGGCTGAGATAAGCAGTCTCCTTAAATTTTTCATGGAAAGCAGGTTTGCAAGCTGTGTAAATGGATTCATTCTTATCAAAGTAATCTTTTTCAGTCTATTCTTCTTTTCAAGGCTCTCGGGCATAAAAAATAATCCGTACACAACATTCAATAAAGTGATTACGGCTCCAAAATATAGGGGTACAGAATAACCAAACCTGGCAAGGAATCCGCCAATTGTCGGGCCAATCACAGTACCAGCACCTACAACCGCACTTACCCAGCCAAAATATTTGGTTCTTTGCTGCGGAGGAATAATGTCTGCAAAATACGCAAAAATGGTGCTTATGCTCCCGCCTGTTATACCTTCAATAATACGCCCGGCAAATAGCACCCATAGCGCTCCTCCCAGGCCAATAACGAAGTACCCGACTGCAGAACCCAAAAGACAAACCAGGAGCACTGGACGACGGCCATATCTGTCGCTCAAAGCCCCAAGGACGGGAGCTGCAAAAAACACACAGACTGCATAAACAGAGGTCAGCAGCGTAACTGCAATCGCTCGATCTCCCGGATTAGTTATATAAGGCTGTACTAACAATGGCACAACAGGGGCTATGATAGTGAAGCCTATGCCGCAAAGAAACACAGAGATCAGGCCGAAGATTAAAGCGTGCTTATCTACAGTTTGTTCCGGGGTTGGTATGGGGTGTGATCTGGATTTGAACATGAATTTCTCCTCACAAGAAGCTATTTTTATTTCCTAGGAAACAAAAAACATCGTATCGCATTATTGTTTCCTAGTCAACAAAAAACAGTAGCAAAAAAGCAGCCTGCTCTTATCAGAGCCCGGCTGCCTGTGGTTGATTTCATGAATCTATATTATTCCGGCTTAATATTCATAGCCTTTTTCTTTATTTCGGCATCCAAATGAGTATTATACTTCTCCACAAAGCTAAGCATAGTGTCAAACTGCTCCTCAGTCACTTGTTCAAACACGGCCCTATCCCGCTCTTGAAATTCTTGGTGCAGTCCCTCATGGATGTTATAGATTACTTCCCCTTGCGCAGTAAGCCTAAAATAGATTTCTTTCTTATTCTCCGGCTTTTGGTAGCTTTCGATTAGTCCTTTTTCTATGAGCTTTTTAGTTATTTTACTTATGGCGCCTCTAGTCATATAAAAGGACTCCGCAAGTTTGGTCACGTTGGAATCTGCATTTTTCCCAATGTATTCTACGCAGTGTACTTCAGAAGATTTATAACCTCTAAGCGCATCTTCCATCTTATCTTTATTAAGTGAAACCATCTTGTTATATAAGTCCCTGAAACCGGTTGTGAGCTGTTCTTCTTTGTTCATGGCCTTTCCCCCTACCCATGCATGCATAACAACTATGTCAAATAAGTAATTTTGGAGGCTAGCGGAGCTCTCGCCTTGGGCGCCGGAACTTCTTCAGGATAGCCGATGCCGAATATACCGATTACATCATAATCCTCCGGCACACCTAGTGTGGCACGATTGTGGGGCAGAGCCCCTAAGGAGGCCCAGTACGCACCAACCCCAGCATCATGGGCAGCCAACAAGAAATTCTGTGCAAAGCAGGCGGCAGCCATGACATTCTCCAATGAATAGAATCTCCCAAGGCTCGGTCATCCGGTGATTCGGGGCGTAGCTTGCAGCTTCCAGCCAGGAGAGTACTGCCTCTTCACTTATGGCATCAGGCCTGAATTGTTTAATGGTTCTCCGTGTCTGGATAAGGTCAATGATTGTCATTGCTTGAGGCACCTTCCTCTCATGTATAACCTACTCGACTGCTTTTTGAACATCGTAATCATGAAGCTCGATGTCCAATTCCAATCCAAGTGCCAGCTTAGCCAGCTGACTGCCAATAAACGGCCCCATCGTTAACCCGGATGCTCCTAGACCGTTAGCCGTGATCAGTCCCTCCCAGCCGGGAAAAGCGCCGATCACCGGAAGAAAACCCGGGGTAAACGGGCGGAATCCTACTCTGACCTCCTGAAAAGTACTGTCAGCTAAACCGGGAGCAAGCTCCAGCCCTTTATTCAGAATCTCCTGCATCCCGCCTGCTGTGATTCTTGTATCATAGCCTTCGGTATCATTTTCGTGAGTCGCCCCTATAACAATTTTCCGGTCCTCAAAAGAGAGCAGATATTGATCCGTAGGCGGTATGATTACCGGCCAGGCGCCGGTAGCTTGTTGGTCAGCAACCTGTACATGCATGATCTGTGCTTTTTGGAAATGAACCTTGAAGCGGATGCCCAAGGGCTGCAGCAAAGGACTTGCCCAAGCGCCCGCACAGACAATAACGGTGTCAGCAGTGAAGTTGTTGCCTCCGGCAACTGCTCCGGTGACCCGATTATTGTCAAATTGCAGTGCTGCGTCCCCGTGTATCAGGACGGTACCGTTTCTCTGGGCTGAACGCAGCAGCGCATCACGCAGGGCACGCCCGTCTATTCGTGAGGCGCCGCTGATCTGCACGGAATGGAAGCCTTCGGCCAAGAGAGGAAACCGGACCTGCGTTTCTTCTTCATTAAGTACCGTAATCTCACTGATTTCCGGCGCATCTGCTTGCCTCGATTGAGCCCGCTCGTGCATCCTGCGGATTTTCTCTACATCGTGATGAATGCTTAAAGCGCCTACGTTCGCATACCCTGTATTGGTTTCACCTTCGCTATGGAGTTCCGCAATCAGTCCGGGGTAAAACCGTGCGCCTGCTTTTGCCAGCCTGTACCATGCCTGATTACGCCGCTGCGACAGCCAGGGACAAATAATACCGGCTGCGGCATCCGTCGCCTGCCCGTGATCCTTACGGTCTATAATCAGCACTTCTGCTCCCGCTTTTGCCAGCTGATATGCCGCTGAGGCGCCGAGAATCCCTGCTCCGATGACGATGACTTTCTTCATGATGACATTCCTCTCCTGGACAAACATGCTTCCTTCTACTATTCGTTTAATTATAATTCTCTGATCAGCTGTTCCAGCTTAGGGAACACACGGAGTGCGTTCTTATAAAAGACTTCCTCCCAGTAAGCTTCCGGGATAAGATGTTTTACAAACTTAATATACGCCTCCAGCGGAACCAGCGGCCAGTCGGTGCCAAAGACAAGCCGGTCATATTTCTCGGCAAATACGATGGCGCGGCGGAAATGGTCCGTATAGGTCTGCTCTGTCAGAAGGCGGTCAACTTTAGCAGGATTACCAACGATCCAGCCGGACAGATCTGTGTACAGGTTCGGATTCTTCTCCAGCAGCGCCGCAGTCTCCATGACCCACGGATCACCCAGATGACAGAGCATAAAGGTAATGTCACGATGTTTCAAAAAGGTCTCTTCCATAGACAGCGGATGTGAATATTTGAGCAGCCCTCTGTCCGAATAGGTTAACCCGCCATGTATAACTATAGGAAGCTGATATTTGGAAGCCAGCTTGTACACTGGCGCGTAAATCTCATCTCCGACATTGAAATGATAATACCCTGCGTACAGTTTGATCCCCACGGTCTTCTCCTGGCGCAGCGATTCTTCCAGTGTTTCAAGCTGGCCCTCCAGATGCAGGGTCAGCGGATTGATCCCGACACAGGTAAACAGATTGTCCGGAAGCTGTCCGCCCAAATCAAGCAGCATCGGATTCAATGCTGCACTATCAGGAAACGCACCAGCTACTGTCTCAGTAACACCCATCCCCACACCGGCAATCACACCGGCACGCCTGAACTCTTCAAGCAGTCCTTTTTCGGAGTAATCGATATTGGCCAATGTCTGCGCCGTCTCATGAAAGACCTCGATATTCGAGTAATGAACATGTGCATCTATGATTTTCATGGAAAAGTCCTCTCTTCAGTTTACTTCATAAACTTTATCGTTAACAAATCTTCGTAGGCTTGCTCCGGAATCTGCAGGTCCGAGATGAGATGAAACTGAGGTTTGCTGAACTGCCCGATCCCGTCCCGCAAATATAGCTTCTCTGTTGTATAGGATGCTATCACATGGGTGTTTACCAACAGCTCGGTAGCATCCAGCTCCGGATTGGCGATTAAGGTCAACTTCTGCTTCCGCTCTCTGGAGCTATATTGAATGATCCCGCTTGGACTGTTCAATTCACATTGTACTCTGCCCGCTTTATAGATAATGTTCTCACCGCTTGCGTTCTTTACACGCCCCCTGCTATCCATCAGCTCACTGCCTGTCTTATAGTAGCCCGATGAGATAAGCTCAAGCGGATACAGAGGCGATCCGGTATGCTGCTCAATCCTTACTGTAGAAGCAAGAACAGGTGCACCGGGCAGGAGCAGAAAATAATGATGTAGGGTAAGCCCCCTGAATTTAGGATTGTTCGTTATGGTTACACTCATCCGGATGCCTGACCAAAGGTTCCCTTTATTATCACTCATTTGAGCAAAAGCAGCTTCCCGCGGCTCTTCGATCAGGCTGAGCGGAGAGATCCCGTCGAAGCCGGCTGAAAGTCCGCCCATCCAAGGATTCCACCAGGATTTCGGCGCCGGATGCGGGAAAGAGGAATCAAGCCACTCCTCGCCGTGGTACTGTAGCGAAAACAATGCCGGAGCAAAGCTGCTGCTGGCCTGAATCTTAAGCACCCCATTATCCGCAATAAGCACCTCAGCCTGTTCTACATATCTGGTCTCTTGGATCATTTCGTTGACGGAGCCCGGGAATATAAGGTAACTCTTATCCATTTCGTAAATATCCCAATCAAGCTGCACAGAGACAAGATCTGCTTCGGCCCCCTCTTTGGAGAGCAGCGGAAGGTTAACCTCAGTGAGCTTTTGCTCCGCATTCACATCATGGCTGTGTTCCTCGATGCTGTTTAATAGGGAAGAAACGCCTATCCGGCCGTCTAAAAATATTTTCTTGTGCTCCTGAAGCCGCACTACCGGTGATCCGCTTATAAAAGGATTCCCGTCACTAAAGATGACTTTTAGCTGCGGTGAAGTGTTCAGATCCTGTGAATCTCCCTGGAGCAAGGCGAACGAACGGAAATCACGCCAGCTGCTCCAGGTTCCCAGAGCAACACGGAGCGGCTTGGTCTGAAGGATGCTGCCGGCAGGTATCTCCTTAAGCTGATGCTCAACGGCATACATCCAATGGTCACGGATCAGCTTCAATTCTGATGGCCAGGTAATCCCCCGCGTGGTTTTGCCGTCATCCGCAAACAGCCAGTTCTCCGTAAGCTCATCTGCTTCCCAATAGTCTAGACTGGAGGCATGAACGCCTTGATGTAAGTCAATATACTCACCCCGGTAAGGCATCACGCCTCCGTCAAGGCCAAAACTAAAGCTGTCCTTCAGATATATTTCTTCGTTCCGGTCTACAGACGATGTATTATGAATTCTGAAATGACGGGTAAATATTCCGCTGCTATATAATTTAACAACTAAGGTAAGCAGTAGTCCGTCTGAGAAGTCCAGCGCGTATTGGGCTTCCAGCACCATAGCTTCCTCTTCCCTGTAATGAACCATCTGTAAGACAGGATTTTTATTGAATTCATTGGTGTAAGGCAGACCGAATTTGGGATGGAACAGCTTGAACGCCCGATGTCTGCCCTCATGGAGGGTAAGAGCATTGCTGAATTTGTTAAGATGTGCCGCATACGAACCGTTGCTGATCATCCAGCCCATATCCGTTTGACCACCAAAAGCGGTATGAAGTCCGGGAAACACGAGACTAAGCTCTTGTTGGATGACAGATGACTCACGGCTTTCTCCACTCGCGGTAATATTTAGAGAATGATGCCACAGTCCGTATGCCAGTACTTTTGCAGCGAGCGGAACGGTTCTTCGGCCTTTAGGCGGAACCGCGACCGTAACGTCCGGCTTATTGAAGGCTAGAATGGAATCACTTGGCAAATCAAGTGAGAAGACCATCTCGGTGTCGTATTCATTAAGCACAGTCAAATCAAGTTCAATATCTTCTCCGGCAAAAATGTCACGATTCGGCAGCTCCAGCTTGAGCTTAACCGGAAACTTCGGCTCCACGCCAAGTTTAAATACCACGGGTAAGCCGTTAATAAGCAGTTCAGCTTCCACTACCGGATGCGTCTGATAAGCATTTTGTTCTTCTTCAACCGGATGGATATAAAAGCTGCCTTCAATAGACTCTGTTGCCGCAATAACCCTGGATTCGTTGAGCTCAAAACGGATTTGCGGATTGCTGATGCTTTTAACCTGAAGCGTTAAGGGTTGTCCGCTTTTATTCACCGCTTCATAAACAATGGGATAGCTGTTTCCGAAAGGAAGCTTATGCTGCCGCGGAATGGTCGCCGTAATCAGATAATCCTCAGTTTCAATCAGCCGCAGGCCGCGCCCCGACCGTTCATACTCCATCTTCAGCTGAAGCGAATCCTTGCTCCACGTATATGTAAAATAGTCAAAACCGTTTTCCTTCCGCCCGTCCGGCTGAACGGAGATATCACGGGTGCTGTCCTTATACCAGTCTATCGTTTCAAAGTAGTGTTTGACCGCTCCCGTTTGCAGGACAGAAGGAATAAAGTTCATGAGGTGTGTGGAGTCATCGCGTTTTTCCCAGAAAAACCCGCTTTTCTTATACGTCGGAACCGCTTTGGTGTTGCCGGGCCAGGTATACAGGTCCAGCCGCGGCCAGCCAAGCTTAATGGTTTCCTCAAGGGCACGCCGTACAAGCATTTTGCCGATTTTGCGGCCGTGGTAATCAGGCCGGACATTCAGCAAAGGTATATATAATGCTCCCGTATCTTCTTTGTAATGAGAGAAGCTGCAGTATCCGATGACCTCTTCGGCGACTACAGCCAGAAACAGTTTGAGGTGCGTGCTATTGCGATGCTCATCGATCACACTCTGTTCCGTCAGATACGCATTATCTCCTCCCCAGCTTTCAAAACTTCTGTTCCACATCTCCGCAATGGACTTCGCGTGTTTGCGGGGTTCATATTCTTCGATAACGGCTTCTCCAGCTTGCAGCATTAATATAATACCTCCTTTGATTAATGTGTACGCCTTACTTTTCATGGTAAGGGATGGATAATCTTGTATATTACTTTTCTAGTATATACTAGTAACTTCATCCAAAGCTATTTCAAGATTGGCAGCCTGGCCCCGGCAAAATAGCCGATAGAAACAAACAAAAGCGACCAAGTGAAAGCACTTGCTAAGGTTACGAGCAGGAACTTTCTGAAGGACATCGCACTGATGCCGGAGATATAGCTTGTGACATGTCTAATTCCCGGAATAAAGTAGGCGAAGAATATCGTCCAGTTTCCGAAGCGGGAAAACCACTTTTTCACACTGGCAAACCGTTTGGGCGTAAGCCCTACCCATTTCCCGAATTTATCGATCACCGGCTGTCCCAGCCTTAAACCGATGGTATAGCTGATAAGCATGCCGGTAATTGAACCTATGAAACAAACCAGGACAGTTATCGTAAAATTCAGCACCATTACAGAGGACAAGTAACCTACAAACAGCGTCAGCAGCTCGTCCGGTACGGGAAGCCCAATAATACCGAGCGCCAGAAGAGCAAATATGGCTAAATATCCGTACTGTGAAATCATCTCAATCATCCAAGGCATCTATTCACTTCCTGCTTACGAATTTTTCCGTTCAAATACCACACTATAACAGACGATTTCATCAGTACTTTTCACTGCAAGGCAATAGATGCGAAGCTAAGATTGATTTCGCTAAACTTCTCTTATTAAGAAATCCCGATATATAAACTAACAAAGAAATGAATTACTTCACTATCCCTAACCGAAATAGATGAATGATATGTCACTAAAAATAACATTGACAAAAATATGAGGTGTGTTTTATTATAAATTATATGATAAATGTCACATTAAATAACATATACAATCTTGTATAAGCCCATTAATCGGAGTGGGCGTCTCGACCAGGCAACCGTAAATTGCCCCAGGCTACAAGAGGATGCATGAGCTGATCAGGCTTGTATTTAGATTGCGAGAATACAAGGGCTGCTTCACTTGGCGCCTCTTCCGCCTGGGGTTTATTGCATGATTACAATATTTTCTAAAGGAGCGAACCAACTATGACTAAGACCAACGCGCTTGCCGAATTCCAAATGCAGCTTCCCCGTGACTGTACCTTCACCCCAAATGACTGGCAGGTTCTATCCCAGTACTGGTATCCGGTGGCTATTGCTGATGAAATCCAAGATAAGCCGGTTTCAGTTAAACTGCTGGATGTTAAGCTGGTCTGTTACCGCAGTCATGGCAAGGTTGTGATTGCCCGTGATCTTTGCTTCCACCGGGGTGCTCCCTTAAGTCTGGGCTGGGTTGAGAACGAAGAGATTGTCTGCCCTTATCATGGCTTCCGCTACAATTGTGAAGGGGCCTGCACTTCAGTTCCGGCGCATCCGAGCGCCAAGATCTCACCGAAGCTTAAGCTGATCATGTATCCTGCTGTGGAGAAATATGGTCTGATCTGGACCTCGCTGGCAGGAACTGTGGAGCAAATTCCGGAATTCTCCGGCTGGGATGATCCGGATTTTATTAACATTCTGCCGCCAAGCTTTGATATTGCCGGTTCGTCCGGCCGGCAGATGGAAGGCTTCCTGGACGTCTCACACTTCGCTTATGTACATGCAAATTCGTTCGCAGACCCCGACAACACTGAGGTTCCGCAGTACAAAGTCAGACGTGAAGGGAATGAGCTGTTTGCCGATTATTGGAGCACAGTCAGCAACTACGGTAAAGGCCAGGAGAATCCGGCACCGGAAGGCTTCATGTGGCTGCGGGCATTCCGGGTGTTCGCCCCGTTCGCCGCATCGCTTACCGTACATTTTCCCGAGGATGGAAAGCTGATGATCCTGAACTGCGCTTCTCCTGTATCTGCAAGATATACCCGGCTGTTCTGCCCGATCTCACGTAACTTTGATAAGAGTGTGCCGACCGAAGATACGATTAACTTCAATCTCCAGGTGTTCTCAGAAGACAGAGCGATGGTCGAAGCCCAGACACCGGAGGATCTGCCGCTGGATCTGACCGCCGAAGCCCATATTCCGGCTGACCGCACTTCTATCGCGTACAGACAGCTGTTAACTGAGCTGGGTCTTGGAAGAAACTATACTTCCTGAATTCATTAATCCTTAAATTTTTCGATTTCAAAAAGGTGGATGTACATGTCCTGAGTAACGAACATGTACATCCACCCTTTTTTTTGCAGACAAGGTTATCCTAGACTTGATATCTCTGCTTGTTTGACCGGTTGAGCAGCACGCTTGAATAATGACAGGTATCCAACAGTCAGACTTCCCAAACCGATCCAGACCAGTACTGAGACAGCTCCGCTCCAATGCAGCCCTTCCCCAAAGAAGAACAGTCCGCGTAGTCCATCGACCATAAACCGCATAGGCAGCCATGTGTACACCCAGTTCTGATAGAAGCGGGGCATTAATTCCGGCGCCATGGCAAGTAACGGAGCTCCGAAGAACAGCAACAGGACAAATATAGGCATACCAGCCATACCTACCCATAGAAGCACTGCAGAAATCATTAAGATAAAGCTAAAGCTGGCAATGCTTAAAAACAGTGCAGTATCCGTAAATTCCGGGATCTGATAATCCAATATCCCCTGTGCCATCCAGGTCACCCCAAAGCCAATAAACAATGCGGTAACTGCACCTACAAGCACATGTATTATGAGCACCTTTAACTTATTATTTGAGGTTCTGGCTTTTTTGAGAGCCATCCAGGTTAGAACCGCAGCAATCAGACTACCCATCCAGACTGGCTGAAACAGAGCGACTGGTGCATTTGCCTGGGTTCCCGTCGGATTTACGTAACTGACAGCTTTGGATATTGGAGCAGCCAGAAGTTGTGCTTGCTGCAAGGTCAATGATCCGCCCTGTTTAGTCAATGCCTCCTGCAACTGTGCGCTTGCACTGACATTTATGTTGTCAACTATGCCATTCAGCGCCTGTGTAACTGTATTGGCAGCGGCTGCATTCATTCCTTGATTCACATAGATTCCAAATTCAGGTGAAGCAGGAGACGGTGTCTGCAGAGATACTTGCTTCTGGCTGAAGTCTTGCGGAATAACTAGTGCGCCATAATACTCCTGATTATCCATCCCTTCCTTAGCCTGCATGTAGCCGGCAACAGTAACCCATTTGATCGCCGGATCTTTGTTGCCAGCCGCAGCTAACGTTGATTCAGTAATGGTTGCAACCATTGTATCTCCTAGATTCACGGTGCCTTTATCCGGAGTTTCGATGCCCTTATCTTCGTTAACTATAGCGATCGGAAGGTTTTTCGGAGCTAATCTGGCCGAAGGGATTTGAGTTAGCAGAAAGATAAAGAGGACTGCTAATGAGATTAACGGAACCAGAAACAACAGTTTGTTTTTAGAAAAATTCATTGGCTTATTCCCCTTTTTGCGGATTTCTAATTCCGGTCATCATCAGACGGACAGCATTTTCAATCTCTTGATCATTCAGAGCGCTATTGTCAAACAACACAACCCTGGAAATTATAAAACCGCCTATATTAAGGAGAACATACTGAATAAGTTCACCTGTAGGCTTATCAATTAACTCCCCGCGCTTTTTAAATTCCTCCAGCACTGTGCTGTAGAATGGAGTGAGTATTTGGATAAAATAGGGCAGCAGCTCTTTTTTTAATTCATCCTTATACAGGATCTCTTTTACCACAACTCGGAAAATCTCTTTATTCTCATCAATAAATGCTGCCCTGTTCTTTAAAAGTTTTAGCAGCAGCTCGTCAAACTTAGCAGTATCCTCTGCCATCACATCTGTGAACACCTCTTGCGCCAACACCGGAAAAAATTCTTTGATGAACGGAAGAATTACGGACAGCAATAAATGATCTTTCGTCCCGTAATGTTTAAATATTGCGCCTTCCGATACACCTGCAGCCTTAGCAATCTCAGAAGTAGAGGTGTTGGCATATCCCTTCTTGGCAAATAAGGTAATGGCAGAATCAATAATTTGCTGTTGCTTGACTGTCTTAGTTTTGGTCTGTCCCTTTGTGAGGATGATATCAAACAAGGTATTTGCCATCTCAGCCTTCCTTTCACCCTGTATTTAAAAGTGAGTACTCACTTACCTGAATATACATTCCAGCTCCTCAAAATGCAAGAAAAAAGTGAGTGAGTACTTACTATATTTTTATAAACCCTGTGAAAGGCTCCATTCTTGAAGTCAGCACAACGCAAAAAGGCGGCCCATTGGTTCTTGGCAGCCTTTTTGCTTAGTTTAATTTTGATTCGTCCCCAATGATTTTAGTATTCTTTACTTCACAGAGCTCGATGATCACCTTGGTGTAGATCTTGGCTGCTGTCAGCAAATCCTCGATCGCTGCGTACTCGTCTGGTCCATGGATAGGGGGTGGTATTCCCGGCATTGCCGGGCCGAAGTTCACTCCTCCGGCAATGCCTTGTACATAGCTCCAGCCCCCGGTAGCTGTACATTCACCTTCTGCCCGCTGCACTCATCATATGCGGACAGTAGTCAGCCAGGCCAAGTGCTTCGGGCAGCCGCGATAACAGATACAGCCGATCGAAGGCTTCGAATCGGCTGTGCGCGGCGGGTCACTCCCTTAATCCGCATGCCGAAGGCATAGGACTGACTGGCAATCTCCTTGCCGAACCGTCCGGCTCCGACGATCAGCAGCGTTTTACCCTTCAGCTCATCCAGTGAACTGTGCCCGCCCCACAGGCGCTTGCCTTGATTAAGGATGCTGAGACCGATATTGCGACTGAATGCAATCATAACTCCTAGTGCATGTTCACTCATCTGCGGTCCGTGAATGCCGCTTGCATTGCAGACCGTAATCCCTCTGGCAATGGCCTGTTTCTAGGGGATGACCGGAAACATCATGTTCACCGGGAGATGATTTCAATATCGTTTAGCGGCTCATCCCAAATATGCAGATGAACTTTTTCGCTAAGACTCCGGGCGATCAGCACTTTCTTCTTTTGGCCACCGGTGTACGATGACATATCCTTTTCAAACTGCACTCTGGCAAAATCGAGCTTTCTTAGGATTGCCTTAAACAAGCTTTCATCGATATCATGCTGGCGCGCATAGTCCGATAAGCTGCACTGAAGAAATGAGGTATCCTGGGATACATAGGAGATTTTCAGCTGGCTGCGTTCGGACAATACCGGAATAGCTTATGTCTTCACCGTTAAGCAGTTTGAGCAGACTGGATTTCCCGGTGCCGTTTTTGCCGGAGAGTGCGATACGCTCCCCGAAATGAATAGAGACATGGTCGAACTCAGCAAGCTGTTAGAATAAAACACGCGAAATAGAACTCGCAGCGCAAGAAATCCTACATTATCCTTGTCAACTCCTGTCATTTAGAGGTTGGTATCATAACATTGCCGCTTTTTGATTTCAACACTTCCTCAAATCCGCTACAATCAGCATATCCATATGGCGTGCATTCCGGAGCAGGAAATGTACAAGATTGTCCTTGAAAAAGGACCGCCATGCCGCTCTGCGCGGCTGCCCGATAATCAGCTGGGTCGTATGCACATCATTCATCCGGCTTAACAGGTGCTCATAGAAAATTAACGCTGCTGCCCGCCTCGGCAGTTTCCATTTTTCCGCCTAACCTTTCCGTCAAATGCCGCAATGTCTCAAGACGCTTCTGCTCATCAACCATGAGGGGCGCCCCGCAGTGCACATAATTCACATACCATTCTGCTTTTAAGCGGTGGGCGATACGGAAGCCGCGGCGGATCAAACGTTCTGCCTGCGGGCCCAGATCCACACACACAAAGATAACCTCACGTCTGCCCCAGGGACCGCGCAGGGACGTATCCCGGTCCCATGCTTCCAGCCGTTCATCTACATCATCCGCAATTTCACGCAGGGCCAGCTCGCGCAGCGCAATTAGATTGCCGAGCTTAAAAAAGGATTCCAGCGCCTGATTCACCTTCTCGGAGGCGTAAATTTTCCCTTCCCGCATCCGTTCCTGCAGCATTTGCGGCGTGACATCGATCAGCTCGACTTCGCCAGCCATTTTGAGAATCGCATCCGGCACGGTCTCGCGAACCCGCACACCCGTTAACTGGGCTACCGCATCATTCAGGCTTTCGAGATGCTGAACATTTACTGTAGTGATGACAGAAATTCCGTTTTCCAAAAGACGGATAACATCCTCATACCGCTTACCGCTCTGACTGCCGGGCACATTGGTATGGGCTAGCTCATCCACCAGTACAACCTCCGGGTGGCGGGATATAATTGCTTCAGTATCCATTTCTTCCAGCTGAGTAGACTGATAGGGAATCCTGGCCCGCGGAATCATTGGTAACCCGCCGATCTGTGCCTGGGTTTCTTTTCTTCCGTGGGTTTCAAGCAGACCGATCACCACGTCGATCCCCCGGTTCAGCAGAAGATTTCCCTCCTGCAGCATTTTATAGGTTTTGCCCACTCCGGGAGCCG
>NZ_LN831198.1:2388693-2393450 GCF_001368795.1 Paenibacillus ihuae | reverse complement strand
CCCACTCCGGGAGCCGCACCGATATAGACCATGAAGGTTCCCCGCCTAATCGTTTCAATCTTCCGCTCCAGCTCTTGAAGGGTCAGACGGTGAAAAGGCTCTTCTGATCGATTAGATTGCGATTTGACCGGCAAAATCCGTTCCCCGTCCTGCTGCACCCGGTCTGCCATCAGAAACACGTCGATGTTCCGCGTTTTCCGCAGCACCTGATTCGCAATGGAGCCCTGCCATTTTTCCTGCCAGCGGCTTTTATTCGAATGCCCCATTACAATCCTGGTCACGTTATTTTGCATGGCATATCGTACAAGGACAGAAGGCAGCTGGCGGATATGATCCAGCGGAAGCTCTTCAAATTTCCCTTCCACCCGGTCAACCAGCTTCATGATCGAGCGCTTAAAGGTCTGTTGATCCTTGGTCAATCTGCGGCCCAGCAATACAAAGGTTACAACCCGCAGATCACCGTTTAGGCGTTTAGCAATCTGCTGGCCTCTCCTTACGTAGAGTGAGCCGTTCCAGTGGTACTGGCTGGAGACCAGAATCCGCTCCGTCGCACCGGAGGGTCCGGTGAGTCCTTCAGCTTCGCGGTGTTTCTCCAGCGATTCATTTACACCCTCCGCCACCAAACGCAGCGACAGTTCACGGAGCACGCCGAGATTTCCTCTCCGGGACATTGCAGGATGCGCCTGGTCCCCCAGGATGCCTTCATCAATCCGCTTAAGAATCGTCTCTGGCGAAACATCAATCAGCCGCACTTCATCCGCAAGCTCCAGGGTATTCAGCGGGACCGTCTCTTCTGAACGGATCCCCGTCATTTGATAAATGATTTCGCCTACTCCACCCAGCTCATAAACATTAATCGTCGTAATAATGCTGATGCCGTTGTCCATTAAGTAGCGGATATCATCCAGTCTTGTCGGAAAACGGGCCCCCTCACGGTTACGGTGGGCCAGACCATCCACCAGAACCACTTCCGGATTGCGTTCAATTAGGGTCTCCAGCGGAAGATCCTTCTGCTCCTTGCTGCCCTGCCACCAATGGATGCTGGGTATACGTTCAAGATCCGCCAGCTGCTGGACAGTTTCAGACCGCCCCATAGTCGAAACCGCACTGATCACCACATCAATCCCCTGCTGCTTCAGCAGCTTGCCTTCCTCCAGCATATGATAGGTTTTGCCCGATCCGCTAACTGAACCAATGATAATCTTCAATCTGCCCCGGTGCAGCTTGTAGATGGAATACAGGATTTCTTCCGGGCTTTTACGTTTGTAAGGTGCCATACTTATCCTCCATCCATAACCGGCTCCTACCCTGCCCGCAAACCGCGCGGACAGGGCAGGAGCCGGATTATTACTTAGATAATTCCGACAGAGCTAAATTGAGCTTCAGCACATTTACACGTTCCTCGCCGAACACGCCCAGGTCACGGCCTTCGGTGTTCTTCACTACCAGCTCTTCAAGCTGATCCGCTGGAATGCCGGTCAGGTTGCTGATTCTGGGAATTTGCACTCTAGCAGCTGCAGGCGAGATATGAGGATCAAGACCGGATCCGGAATTCGTAATCAGATCAACCGGCAAATCACGAATTGGCACCTCCGGGTTATCCTTCTTCCATTGTGCTATACTGTCACGGGTACGCTGCAGCATATCCGGATTGGAAGGGCCATAATTGTTCGAGCCCGAAGCTTCAGCCTTGTAATCGATGCTCGATACCCGGCCTTGAAATAACGACAGATCTGTGAAGCTCTGTCCGATCAGCTCGGAGCCGACAACCTCGCCGCTGCTGTTCTTCAGCAGGCTGCCATTAGCCTGAGAAGGCATGAATACCTGGGCAAGCGCAGTCGAGGCCAGCGGATAAACAATCCCGCAAAGGATAATAAATACGGCGCTGAGCCTTACTATGCTTATGAAATAAGAGGTCTTGGAAACGGAAGATTGCTGGTTGGATTCGTGGTTTAACATTATAAAGTTCATCCTTTCTGCCGCTATAACTAGTTACTCTAGATCCAAAGGCTGACAACCATATCAATCAGCTTAATGCCGAGGAACGGCACAACCACTCCACCGAATCCATAGATGAAAATATTGCGTCGCAGCAGCCTGGTGGAGCTCATCGGCTTATAGGATACGCCCCTCATGGCAAGCGGGATCAGCAGCGGGATAATGATCGCGTTAAAGATCAGCGCGGAAATAATCGCCGAGCTTGGCGAGCCAAGGCCCATAATATTCAGCACTTCCATCTCTGGAATAGCCAGTGTGAACATCGCCGGGATGATGGCAAAATACTTGGCAATATCATTGGCGATACTGAACGTGGTCAATGCGCCACGTGTCATGAGCAGCTGTTTGCCGATCGCCACAACCTCAATAATCTTGGACGGGTCAGAGTCCAGATCAACCATATTTGCCGCTTCTTTGGCCGCTGATGTGCCGCTGTTCATTGCCAGCCCCACATCCGCTTGCGCCAGTGCCGGCGCATCGTTGGTTCCGTCACCCGTCATGGCCACCAGCTTGCCTTCCTTCTGTTCACGGCGGATGACCTCTATTTTATTCTCCGGTGTACTTTCGGCAATAAATCCGTCCACACCCGCTTCAGCGGCGATAGTTGCTGCAGTAAGCGGGTTGTCACCAGTACACATAATGGTTTTGATCCCCATTTTGCGAAGCTCTTCGAAACGCTCCTTCATTCCAGGCTTAACGGTATCCTTCAGGTAAATAAGTCCGTAGATGCGGTTATTTACGGCTACAGCGAGCGGAGTGCCGCCTTTGCCGGCAATGATGTTCGAGAGCTGATCCAAGTTATCCGGTATGACTCCTCCTTGAGAAGCCACCCAACGTTTGACCGAATCCACAGCCCCTTTGCGGACTTTATGACCCTCCGGAAGATCCATTCCGCTCATCCGCGTTTCAGCCCGGAATTCTATGAACTCTGCTCCTGACACAAGTCCGGCATCATAGCTGTATCCCAGCTTTTTGACGAGTTCAATGACAGATCGCCCTTCCGGTGTCTCATCCTTAAGTGAGCTAAGCGCTGACCATATGGCCACATCCTCCTCTGTCTCCTTGCCAACAGGAACAAATTCGCTCGCCATCCGGTTCCCGAAGGTAATCGTCCCGGTCTTATCCAGAATCATCGTATTGATATCCCCGGCGGCTTCAACGGCCTTGCCGGACATTGCCAGTACATTGAACTGGGTAACACGGTCCATCCCAGCAATCCCTATGGCAGAGAGCAGTCCACCGATTGTCGTTGGAATCAGACAGACCAGCAGTGCGATCAATACCGGTATTTCCAGAGCAACATTAAGGTAGGCGGCAATAGGACGCAGTGTAACCACAACAATCATAAATATAATCGTCAAGCTGATCAAAAGGGTATTCAGCGCGATTTCATTCGGTGTTTTCTGGCGCTTCGCCCCTTCGACCAAAGAAATCATCCGGTCCAGGAAGGACTCACCGGGATCACTGGTAATCCGTACCTTAATCTCATCACTCACCACTCTTGTGCCGCCAGTTACCGAGTTGAAGTCTCCGCCCGCTTCCTTTATGACAGGAGCCGACTCACCCGTAATCGCGGATTCATCCACTGAGGCCAAGCCTTCGATGACTTCACCGTCACCGGGTATCAGCTCCCCTTGGCTGACAACGACAATATCGCCTTTTCGCAGCTCGGAGGAAGCTACGATCTTAACCGCACTTCCAGTCAGCTTGTTCGCGGAAATATCCTGCTTCGTCTTCTTAAGGGAATCCGCCTGTGCCTTTCCGCGTCCTTCCGCAAGTGCTTCTGCAAAGTTGGCGAATAATACAGTGATCAGCAGGATGATGAACACCGTAATGTTGAATCCTATAGCTTCCGTAGCATGAAAGTAACCGGGAAGCAGCACCATCATCAAGACAATAAACGTACCTATTTCAACGACGAACATGACCGGATTCTTCATTAGGGTCACCGGATTCAGCTTCACAAAGCTGTCTTTGACCGCATTTCGGATCATGGGACCACTCAGCAGCTTCTTTTTCTGTACAGTACTCATTTCTGTTCTTCCTCTCCCCTAGCGTAGAGTCAAATGTTCGGCAATCGGACCAAGCACAATAACCGGCAGGAATGTCAGCGCACCAATAATCAGCACCGTAGCGATAAGAATACCGGTGAACAAGCCGTTGTCTGTGCGGAAGGTGCCGATCGTCTCCGGTACGGGCTGTTTGCGGAGCAGTGAACCGGCGACTGCCAGCAGAGCGATGATGGAAACATACCGTCCGAGCAGCATAACCACTCCGGTCATCATATTCCAGAAGGTGTTATTATCCGCAAGCCCCTCAAAGCCAGAACCGTTATTCGCTGCAGCAGAGACGTATTCGTACAGGACTTGTGTCAAGCCGTGGTATCCTGGATTGCTTATAGCACCTTGACCCATATCAGTCAGGAATGATGCTGCTGTAGGAACCAGTATAATCAGTGGATGGATCAGAATGGCGACTGCAATCAGCTTCATCTCCCGGGCTTCAATTTTGCGGCCGAGAAATTCCGGTGTCCTGCCGACCATGAGTCCGCAGAAGAAAACGGCGAGGATAGCGTACATCAGCATATTGACCAAGCCGACCCCTTTGCCTCCGAACACATTATTAAGCATCATGAGTGCCAGCGGCGTTATACTGCCGAGCGGAGTCTGTGTATCATGCATATTATTGACGCTACCTGTCGTAGCCGCTGTCGTTGTTGTCGTGAACAAGGAGGATTGCGGTATGCCGAAGCGCACCTC
>NZ_LN831198.1:2383985-2388667 GCF_001368795.1 Paenibacillus ihuae | reverse complement strand
GGATTGCGGTATGCCGAAGCGCACCTCTTTCCCCTCCATACTGCCCTGTGAAGCGTCGATTCCCATAGCATTTATTGCAGGATTCCCACTGCTCTCCGCATAATAGTTAAGCGACAGCAGGAGCACGAACAAGGTCATCATGGCGGCGAAGATCCCCCAGCCCTGCCGTTTATTCTTGGCAAACAAACCGTACATATAGGGAAGAGCTGCCGGCAGCGTCCACATAGACAGGATTTCAATCACATTGGTGAGCGGTGACGGATTCTCGAATGGATGCGATGAATTGACTCCGAAGAACCCACCGCCATTCGTTCCCAGATGCTTGATCGATTCCAGTGACGCGACCGGTCCGGTTGTAATCCCTTGAACCTGACCCTTCAACGTTGTTAAGTGAATCATAGGCTTCAGCGTCTGCGGAACCTGGAGTCCAACCAGCACCATGGTAATAAGCAGTGCAAGCGGCAGAAACACCCGGACAATCGACTTAACGAAGTCTCCGAAAAAGTTTCCCAGCGTTGCCCTGCCGGTAATCCCTCTTACAAAAGCGACTGCTACAGAAAAGCCGCTGGCTGCAGAGGTAAACATAAACATTGTTATCACAGCCATTTGTGAGAAATAAGAAAGTCCTGTCTCCCCGCTGTAATGCTGCAGATTCGTATTAGTAACAAAGCTGATCACCGTATTAAACGTAAGCGTCTGCTCCATTTCGGGAATCCCGTTCGGATTAAGCGGAAGGCCCGCTTGTAAGCGGAGAACGATGTACCCAAAGGCAACCAGTATAATGTTGGTCGACAAAAAGCTCAACGCATAGGTCTTCCATGACATTCCTTCACGCTTATTAAGACCGCTTAATTTGAAGATCCCCCGCTCAATTCCGCCGAAGATCCGGTCTGTCTTGTTCGGTTCATTTGAGAATACATGATATAAGTAAGTACCTGCCGGTCTTACCAGCAGCAGCAGTATGGCAATGACTACGATAATTTGCACAATGCCCACAGATGACCCTCCTTAATATAGTGCTCTAGTTAATTAGAATTTCTCCGGATGTATCAAGGCGTAAACCAGATACAAAAACAATAGAAGAGTTACTGTTAAAACCACTGTCACGATTCTGTCCCTCCCTTGTCCTCAGCCACATGCCCGCACCACTGTGCAAACGCGTAGAAAACTCCGAATATTGCAGCGAGCACCGCTAGCATATACACGTCCATCATCGTCCTCACCACTCCTCTTCGGGATGATCTGTCTCTTTATATATAGATTGAACTTGCAATTTTTCTTTTTTGGGATTGGACATGACTGCAGAGAATGTTTGGACTTCCGGCCGCTGTTGTCTTCAAATTTCTTGATTTAAACCGCTACTAGCGGTAGAAATCTGAAGACAAAGGCGGTCGCTTACGCTCCTACAGTTCCAAAATTCTCCTCCGCCATTTTTCCCTAAATGTGTATTTTCAAGTTCAATCTATATAGTATCTCTTTCCGCAAGTTTAGCTTAACACTACTGCCATTAGTTCAGGGTTAGGGTTAGTCTGACAGAATTAAGATTGCATTAAGATTTGCGAGAGTGTAGACTCTGGACAACTTCCTCAGCCTGCCTCGTGATCTCAATATCCTCATAATCACCTATCCCTTTTAAGTCGTAATGATCAATACCTTTCTTAATGGTATAGAGCAACACTAGTACCGTGGAGAATAGACCGATATTTTGCAGCCATTCATTCATTAATAAGACCCCTTCTGCTGTGCGATATACTTCCAATTAAGCGTATCACTTAGGCCGTTAGTTCTGGATTAGGGTTCCTTTGAGGGGATATAGATTGCATTAAGAGAAGAGGAAAGCAACAAAAAGCCATGTTCTCAGAAGAACATGGCTCATCTAATACGGATATTAATTTTGAAAAGAAATCAGATCACTTTGCTGTCTTCTCCAGCCTGCAGCATCCTGTAGCCGACACCGATATGGGTCTGGATGATCTTAGACTGCGAAGGTGATTTTTCGATTTTTTTGCGCAGAGTTGCCATAAATACACGCAGGGCAGGGATATCATAAGTGTGACTGCCCCAGATTTCCTTCAGGATATAATTATGCGTCAATACTTTGCCTGCATTCTTGGCCAGCAGACACAGCAGCTTATATTCAATCGGGGTCAAGTGGATTTCTTCCTGTTCCATCCATACGCAGCCTGCCGCATAATCGATTCTTAAATTCCCACTCTTAAAAACCGACGCATCCTTCTGCAGCTTGTCGCTGTCATAGCGGATACGCCGCAGACTGACCCGCAGCCGGGCCAGCAGCTCCTCCACACTGAACGGCTTGGTCAGATAATCATCTGCACCTGCATCCAGTGCATCGATTTTGTCACGGTCCTCGCTGCGTGCGCTTACTACGATTATGGGAAGATTGGACCAAGACCGGACTTTTTTGATAATGTCCACACCATCCATATCCGGCAGCCCCAAATCCAGAATCATCATATCCGGCTGATGGGACACTGCCTCTAGGATTGCTGCTTCGCCGGTCTCAGCTGTATGATATTTGTAGCCTTGTGTCTCCAGCGTGGTCGTAATCAGCTTACGGATCGGCTTGTCATCCTCTACAACAAGAATCAATGGTTTATACATGAACATTCACCTCCTCAGCCTGCAGGGTGAAACTGAACACCGTACCCTGCGGTACATTATCCTTTACTTCAATTGTACCTCCATGAGCATGCACAATCGATTTGCACAAAGACAGCCCAAGCCCCAAGCCGCGGCGGCCGTCTCCGCGTTGATTGTCTGCTGTATAGAACATATCAAACAGTTTGTTCTTGGCTTCCTCAGATATCCCGGGACCATTATCGGATATTTCAACCAGTATCCAGTGTTGTTCGCGTCTCGCCGACACTATGATTTCCGAACCGGCTTGAGTATATTTTATTGCGTTGTCCACTAAATTGATGAGAACCTGAACAATCAGCCGGGAATCCATTTTGGCCATCAGCAGCTCATCTTCCAGCATCGTTTGAATAGTGTGCTCTACACTATTGCGGTTGACATGCATCAGCGCTTCAGCAATTACCTCTTCCAGCAGCTCCGCTTGAAAATTCAGATTTAAGCTGCCATTGTCGATCCGCGTAATGGACAGTAAATTCTCCACCAGGTTGATCAGCCACATGGAGTCGTCATATATATCCGTGTACAAGCCTGTTTTCTGTTCCTCGCTCAACACGATAGAGTTTCCCATAAGAATTCCGGCATTGCCGGAAATACTGGTAAGAGGCGTTCGCAGATCATGGGAGATCCCCCGCAGCAGATTGGCGCGCAGCTGTTCCTGCTGGATTTGCAGTGAGATTTCCTTTTGACGCTCATTTAGCAGCTCTTTCTCCAGCGCGAGCGCACATTCGCCGAGCATGGCAATCATAAGGCTTTTCTCAAAAATACCCAATGGCTCTTCCTGGTCCATAACAATGGCAGCTACAGCAAATACGGAATCCCCGCCACGGACGGCATGGTACAGACAGCTTGCAGCCGAAAAGGTATCCGTAGTTGCTCCGGCCCGTTTATTGTTCTTATACACCCAATCTGCAACAGCCCATTCGTTTACACCGGTATATGCCCGGGGATTCACCGCCGATTCTAACTTTGGAAAAATCAGCGGCTCGGCTAAGGTGTCCTGCTCCACGGGGTAGAATAGGACCGTCCGGTCCAGCAGCTTCACCATTTGGATTGCAGTTTCATTGACGATCGCCGGGGCACCTTCCGCCTGTTGCAGCTTACGGCTTGTCTCCAAGAGAACTTCTGTCCGGTACGCTTTTTGCGCAGATTGGCGCGCCTGCTCCTTAATCCTCATGGTTAGTGTACTGCTTATCATTGAAGCCAGCAGCATGATCAGAAAGGTAACGGGATAACCGGAATCATGCGCTTCTAAAGAGAAATATGGCTTGGTGAAGAAATAGTTGAAGACAAGCACGCTTAAGATCGAAGTTATCGCACTGTAAATCCTGCCACTGGTAACCATAGCATTCAGCAGAACTCCCAAAATGTACACCGTGATGATATTCGCTTCCCGGAATCCGAGAAATTGAAACCATTGTCCGATCAAGGTGCATACAGTCAGAATCCCGATCGTCTTCATGGTGTCAGCCAGTGAGAGGTGCGGCTTCACGTAGGCCGGAAATCTGTTATAGGGAGCCGGTTGGGTATCCGGAATAATGTGTATATCAATATTCGGTGCCAGCACAGTCAGCTTATCTACCAGACTAGATTTAGTGAGCCATCTTTTTTTACTGCTCTGGGAACGGCCGATCACAATCTTCGTGACCCGGCTTGATTTAGCATATTCGGCAATCTGTCCGGAGACATCCTCACCATATACCGTGGCAAGCTGCGCACCGAGCTGTTCGGCGAGCCGCAGATTTTCTCTGAGCTCCGCCTTGCTTTTGGGCGTGAGATCTTTGTTTTTCGGCGTTTCCACATACAGTGCCGTAAAAGATCCGCGGAACGCTTCAGTCATTCTAGCTGCTGTGCGGATCACCTTTTTGCTTGAGGCAGCTGAAGACAGACAGACTAGAATATGATCTGCTGTGTTATAGGTATTCTTATTCGCCCTTTCACTGTAACGCTGAGCAATACGATTCAGCTGATCTGCTGTATAACGTAAAGCTATTTCCCGCAAGGCGATTAGCTTGTTTTTAACAAAT
>NZ_LN831198.1:2373846-2383959 GCF_001368795.1 Paenibacillus ihuae | reverse complement strand
ATTTCCCGCAAGGCGATTAGCTTGTTTTTAACAAATACAGGAGATCCGGCTGTCTCTTTCCCCTGCTCCCCAGGGTAGAGCTTTCCTTTGTTGAGACGTTCGATCAGATCATCGGGTGGAATGTCGACCAGTTCAATCTGATCGGCACTGTCAAATACACTATCCGGTATGCGTTCAGTTACGGAGTTGCCGGTAATTGCCGAAACTACATCGTGCAGGCTTTCTATATGCTGGACATTGATTGTTGTATATACGTTGATTCCCGAACGCAACAGTTCCTCGACATCCTGGTATCTTTTTTTGTGCCGGCAGCCGGAAGCGTTATGATGAGCCAGTTCATCCAGCAGAATCAGGTCCGGCTGTCTGCGGATCGCATGATCCAGATCAAATTCACGGATTACAGCTGTTTTTGAGGGAAGCTCCAACAATGGAAGCCGTTCGAGTCCATCCGCAAGAGCCGCTGTTTCCTGGCGGTGATGGGCCTCAATGTAGCCGGCTACGACGTCCACGCCTTCCTTCTGCTCCTCAAGGGCAGTATAGAGCATGGCGCTGGTCTTGCCGACCCCTTCGGCATATCCAAAAAAAATCTTTAACTTGCCGCGTTTTTTCTCTGCCGTGTTCCCTGGGGTCTGCTCCAGCAGGACAGCAGCTCCGGTCCGGTGAGATGCCATGTCAAACCCCTTTCTGACAATAGAGTTGCTGTTAGCTAGTATAGCATGCACAAAATCAACGTAGTATTACAACTTTAACCCTGACATTAAGATTTCATTAAGATTCACGCAGCAAGAATCAGGGACCTCCCATGCAGCCGTTACCCGCTGTGGAAGCTCCCTTGTTATATAAGGCGAAGCTGCTATCTCGGATAACAGGCCCACAATGATGTACTCAGTAGTCTCGAGCAAAAAAGCCAAAAAGGTAAAAGAAAAAACTAAGCCGCGTTCATTGACAGTCTTCAGAGTACCCTCTTTCATAAATGATTATATATATTGCTCTTTATCATCCACAGATACAGCATAGCCCGCAGTGACAATTATCGTTCCGCATAAAAACAACCAGATCAATACACCGAGTAAAATCCACATGTTAATATTCCTCCAATACTAAATTGTCTGTTCACCATCGATGCAGTCCAAGCAGCTGTTGTCCAAGCTCCGTCAGAAATACCGGTGTTGCCTGTCCTGCAAGGTACTCCTGTTCCCGCTTTTTGACTAAGCCGGGATTGTTCTCCTGAGCAGGAATATATCCGAGCAGCAGCCAGTGCGGCTCATGCTGGCCAATTATCCGGAAACGGCGCTGGTCCAGAATGATCAGTTCTGACAGTTTGGCTTCAAGAACAACAATTTGCTCCTCCTCTTGAAGGGTTACGCTACTGCCGTTTATGTTAACGGATAAGAGCCCCAGTGCATCCGCGGATTCCGGCTTACATAATTCTGCCCAGAGTGCCGGAGTATTCAGAATTACGGCGAATGCGGAATAAATCTCCGGCATAGAGCGGATGTCCCAGATGGATTGATGATGATAACGTGAGCCGACCAGCGGCTGGGACTCCATCTGCCTCCAAGCTGCATACCGCAGCACATAGAAAAACGGAACTGCTTTGGGTACGCGGACGTATCCCTCTTCTTCCCATGTACGCAGGAGAACTGCGTGGTTAGGTACCAAAACCTCATCACATCCCTTCGCTTGATCTCTGCCCTTTTGCTCAAATCAATTCTACAAATGAACCGGACAGGGAACAATAAAGGTTATTGTTGTCTTTCTATAAAACATGATATATCTTGTCATTAGAATAGTTATTCAATATAGATGGATTGAGAGTGGGAGACCTATGCCGAACAGCGGTACCTTCTTGTTAAACCATAATTCCTCGGCATACAACGGCCAGCTGATCTATGCAGGCAAGCTGAGTGATAATCCGGAGTGGAAATTTGCGCTTCATAAGCATGAGGATCTGCATGAAATTATTATTATCGAGGATGGGATCGGTTCATTTGTGATCGACGGCAAAGCCTATACGGCAGGAAAAGGTGATGTTCTGATCTATAACCGGGGAATTTTGCATGAGGAGCAGTCAGATCCTGAAAAACCGCTATTTACCTATTATTGCGGGTTCCGCTTCAACGCCCCGATTGCCGAGCAGCGCGACTGGGTGATTCATCCGGCCAGGGTGCCGGTCATCCGTGCGAACCATTATTCCAATGAGCTGTCGCTGCTGATGCGTACGTTATTTGGCGAGTTTTCACTGCGCAATAGCGGTTATGAACGGATCTCACAGCATTTATTAGAAGCTATCCTACTGCTGCTTGAGCGAATGATCCTTTCACAGCATCGTACGGAGAAGGAAGAAAAAGCTCCGCTGGCCAATCAGATCAAAGAATATTTAGATACGAACTACAGACGCAAGCTGACGCTTAAGGATCTGGCGCACCTCTTCCATATTGACTCGTATTATCTGGCGCACATCTATAAGAACAACTTCGGCATTTCACCGATCAACTACTTAATTCAGCGCCGTATGGGTGAAGCGATGAGACTGCTCGCTAGTACGAACAAAAAGGTCTGGGAGATTGCTAAAATGGTCGGGTACGACAATCCCAATTATTTTTCCATCCTCTTCACCAAAGTCATTGGAGAATCTCCCCGTAGGTTCCGCGAGAACAATCAGAAAGAGCTCTATAATAAGGATTAACACATGTCAACAAAAACTTATGAAAAGATTGTAATATTTTTTTAATAAATGGCTTAGAAGCCTTGCGGGCGCCGTGCTATCACGGTCATTAGCAATTTATGTTAAGAAAATCTATGTTAGGGTTGATTCAGGTGATAAACCAGACTGCAACAACAGGAGGTAACACATGAATACAACTCACAAAAGACGTTTCCGCAACTTTACGATCGGAGTCAGCTTAGGAGCAGCCTTATTAACTGCCGGAACCGGATTCACCGGGAACAGCAGCACTGCCTATGCAGCAACTAGTACAACTACTGCGAGTACCGTCTCTGCTAGTATTGCTGATCAAGTTATTGCGACGGGCTTGAAGTATCAGGGCGTTCCTTATGAATACGGTGCAGAGTCTGGGAATACCAGTTCTTTTGACTGCTCTTCATTTACACAATTTATATTTGAACAAAATGGCATTTCCCTTCCCCGTTCATCCAAAGAACAGTCGACCGTTGGTACCCCTGTGCCTAGAGATGAACTGCAGCCTGGTGACCTTGTGTTTTTCTATTCCCCGATTCACCATGTAGCTCTATATATGGGTGACGGTAAAATACTTCACACGTACGGCGATGATGGAGTGACAATCACTCCCCTCGATACAGGCTGGTGGGATTCCCACTATACAACCGCACGCCGCGTATTAACTGCAAACGGACAAGCGGCAACGGATAGCGGATCTGCTGTAGCTTCCCCGGACACTGCCAGCCCAGCTTCTGCTGATGATTCATCTCAGGATCAGGCCATTGGAGACGCTTGGGATTGGCTGTACAATTTAGAATAAGCACATGAATCTAATCCTATAATCCCTGCAATCTAAAAAGCCGATTCTGTTAATGAACAGACCGGCTTGTTTATTTTACGTGCAACAAAGATTATAGATTTCACAATGTAATTTATTTACTGAACAGCTCCAACGACTGTGTATCCATAACCGGATTCCAGTAACGATCGATCTCAATAGTGAGCGGCTGAGGTAACTCGTCGGCCTTCTCTCCAAAGTAATAAACGAATTTCTCCTCTACCGCAGAAGAACCTCTCGACAGCGATTGGCTAAAATACCCGCTCCCGACAGCTTTAGTATGAATTTTCCCCCGGGCATCTGTGTAGCTATCCTTCAGCAGCATAATGAAGCTGTCTTTTGCCTGATCTGTTTCTACTTTATGCCGGAATACGAGTGCTCCTGCACCAGCCGTTTTATCAGAATCGTCAAGGGTAAGGCCGTCAGGAGCATCAATAATTTCCTTCTTGTTCAGATCGACAACAATCTTCATCTGATTCTTATCGAGCGCAGCAATTCCGAAGGTTTTGAGTGAAAGGGTGTCCAGCGCAGCATATTCACTGCTCTTATACACAAGCGTAAAGTTGGATTCATCCGAAATAATCTCAGAATTATTCGTTGTGATGTCGGTGGGATAATAGGATTTTATCATTTTGTCTCCGCTTTTACCGATCAGCACGGGGTTAATCAGCCCAAAAATCTGTTTGCTATTACGCTCATCCACTTCCACATCCACATAAGTATTCAACGGAGTAAATAGCACCTGATTCACTTTGAGCTTTTGCCCTCCGATGGTCATATCCTGTTTGGCAAACCATGTTCGGTTCTGATCATTGAGTAAGCCTGTATTAAGCTCGAAGGGTACATGAATACCGGTGCGGTATTTATTGCTGCTGGACGACAGTGCTTGTTCCGATATTTGCGTCAGGATCACATTGTATTTCACATCCTTCGGATAGTCCGCTTCCAGTGAAAGATAGTTGGAATAGACAAAATAAACAGTCTGCCCCGCTCTGATCTCGTTGTCACTGCCTGCCATCTCTAGTTTAGCACCTATGTCCGCCGCCTCGAACTTGCCAAAATCCAGCGAAAAGCCGGCATGAATTACAGTCTCACCGGAATTATTATGCACACTGTACAAGATATACACCTGCCGCCCGTCACTCACCGTACCCATAACTTCGACGCGAAATCCGGCTTTCTCTACACTCTTGTAAACGGGCTGAATCAGGTTCTTTTCAAGGGCATTTTCTAGCGACTTACTTCTTAAATGCGAACTGTCGAACTTTTTGGAATCCGTCCAAACTTTGTTAGGTGCAACATTTCGGACTGCATATTCTGTTTCTTCCGGTGGTGCTTGAAGGAATGTAAATATTAACAGGACTACGGCTGCTACGGTTAAGGTGATACTTACACCGGAAAAAAGGCTCCGCCGCTTCACCCGTTCCTTCCCCCGGTGTATACCACTCACCATAGCGTTATATATTTTCAATTCCTGTATAGCTTCGGCAGTCTGGTTCACTTCCCCGGCATTGTCCCGCAGAATGCGGTCTTCTGAATCTGTCATAATTTATCGCCTCCCTAATTACTACAGATAATTGCGCAGTTGTTTTAGCCCTTCGCGCAGCCAGGTTTTGATCGTGCCTTCCGGTTTCTCCAGCACCTCCGCTATTTGCGCTGCTGTCATATCCTGATAGTATTTGAGAATTACAGCATGCCGGTATTTCGGCTTCATCCGGTGCATTGCTCGTTCCAAGTCTATCCGTTCATTGCTTTGCATCTCCTGCGCCGCTTCCTCTGCCAGCTTTTCCGCCGGATAAACACGCTTTTTGCGCCGGAGTTCGTCCATGCAGCAGTTAATAGTAATCCGGATCAGCCAGGGTGTAAAGGCTTGCTCATCCTTCAGCTTGTTGCGCTTCATCCATGCCCGGCATGACGCCTCCTGCACCACTTCCAGCGCGTCTGCTTCGTTCCGCATATAACTGTAAGCGAGAGCATACATTTTGCGGTGCTCCACATACAGCCGTCTGAAAAAAGCTTCTTCATTCAAATGTGCTAGATCCACAGTACGAACCTCATTCATTGTATCCTCTAACAAGCACCACTCCCCCTTTCTTTTCATGATGTGATATCCGGAAAAGGCCGCTTTCAATATGTATCTATAAGTAAGACGCCGCTCAGCGTAAAAACGATTGATTTTTCTGATATTTCTAAATCAATTTATATAGACAGAAAAATAAGACCAGCCCTTTTTGCTAAAGGTTTGGTCTTATTGTACACTTTCCGGCAGTATGCTGCTGTTAGAGACGGCAGGCTAAATGTTACCCGGTTTGCCCGCTTGATCTTCCTCCCAAGCCAGACGCGCAAGCGGAAACGGGGAGATCGCGCGCTCCAGGATCCCCTGCACATGGGCAATGGCCACGCCGTAATTCACAATGGGCACGCCGTTCAGGGCCGCCTGCTCCATCCGCCAGAGCATCTGCCTGCGGTTGATCATACAGCCGCCGCAATGCACAATGAGCGCATATTCGTTCACGTTATCAGGGAAGCTCATGCCATTCGCATGATGAAAATCGATGTTCCTGCCGGTCGCCTGCCGGATCCAGCGCGGAAGCTTCACACTGCCGATATCGTCTGGCTGCGTGTGGTGAGTGCAGGGTTCGGCGATCAGTACCTTGTCTCCATCCTGCAGCCGGTCAATCGCCCGTGCGCCTCTGACCAGTTCCTCCAAATCCCCCTTATGCCCGGCGAACAGGATGGAGAATGAGGTAATCGGAATGTCCTTGGGTGTATCGGCGGCAACCTTCAGAAAAACCTGCGAATCTGTAATCACCAGCCGCGGCTTCCTGCCTAGGCTCTCCAGGGTTTGCTTCAGTTCATGTTCCTTGGTAACGACTGCTATGGCATCGCTCTCCAGAATATCACGGATGGTCTGCTGCTGGGGCAGAATGAGTCTGCCTTTGGGGGCTGCTTTGTCAATTGGCACGACCAGCACAACCAGATCACCGGGAGTCAGAAGGTCACCTACAATGCGGAAGCGGCCATCCTCCTCCGGAACTGCAGTAGTCAGCGCCTTCCTCAGCTTGCTGACCCCCTGCTGCTCTGCCGCTGAGGCAGGGATGACTTGGAATCCCAATCTCTCTTGCGATATATTCACCAGTGCCGCAAGGTCATTGCCATTCGGTTCATCCGTCCTGGTTAACAAATCCGTTTTATTTAATACCCCAATGACAGGGATGTTTTTGCTCTGTATAAGTCCGGCAATCTCCTTATCAAAGGAGGTGACTCCGCTATCTGCGTCGATAACCAGCAGGGCAATATCGGTTTTGTTCAACACTTCCAGCGTTTTCTTTTTGCGCTGCCCTCCAAGCTCCCCCTCGTCATCCAGTCCTGCTGTATCTATTAGCACAACAGGTCCGAGCGGAAGCAGCTCCATGGATTTATAGACAGGGTCCGTAGTCGTCCCTTTCACAGGAGACACGACAGCAATGTCCTGCTTGGCCAGCGCATTGATCAGGCTGGATTTACCGGCATTGCGCCTGCCGAATAAGGCGATATGCAGGCGGCTTCCACGGGGGGATTCGTTCAGGCTCACATTATTCTCTCCTTGTGCCAAAGTCTTAATGAACGCAAGTATTATTTATTTGCCGGGTACACCGGGTTTCGTGATCTGATTAAGATTCAATATCTGATCAATTTGCACCTCCGGAAGCAGCCGGGATTCCACAAGCACTTGGCGTACAGGTTTACCTTCCCGGCTGGCTCTTTTAGCAACCTCTGCACTCTTCTCATAACCAATGTGGCCTATGAATGCGGCAGCAAGCACGGTAGAGTTCTCCAGAAGCACACTGCACCGCTCTGCACAGACAAGAATACCCCGTACACAGCGTTCCTCGAACAACCGGACGGCATGGTCCAGAATCTCCAGCGATTCCAGCAGTGATTCCGCAATTAGCGGCATAAAAGCATTCAGCTCCAGCTGGCCGCCGGCAGCAGCCAGGGTAACCGCTGCATCATTGGCGATTACGCGCATCGATGCGAGTCCGGTCATCTCGGCCATTACCGGATTGACTTTACCGGGCATGATCGAAGATCCTGCCTGTACGGCAGGGAGCTTAAGCTCCCCAAACCCGCCTGCAGGTCCGCTTGCCAGCAGACGAAGATCACCTGAGATCTTCAGCAGATTCACGGAGGCGGCTTTCAGCAGGCCGGAGACTTCAACGAACACATCCATATTCTGCGTCGGGTCCATTGGAAATTCACTGCGCGCCAGACCATAGCCGGTCAGATCCTGCAGCAGATCCGTCATATAGAATGTATACTTGGCCGGCGCATTCATTCCGGTACCGATCGCTGTACCGCCTATATTGATTTCCCGCAGCCGCTCCTCAGCTTTATAGAGCCGCCAGCGGTCTCTAGCGACCGCTTTGGCGTAGGCACCGAAGCCCTGGCCAGCTGTCATCGGCAGCGCATCCATCAGTTCCGTGCGTCCCAGCTTCAGCACATCTGCGAATTCAAGCTCTTTCTCCTGCAAAGTCTCCTGAAGGGAAGCGAACGCCTCACTCAGTCTGCGGACCAGGCCAATTGCAGCAATTCTCAGCGCTGTCGGATAGACATCATTAGTGGATTGGCAGCAGTTGACATGATCCAGCGGATGGACCAACGTGTAATCTCCAAGAACCCCGCCCAGCAGCTCAATCGCCCGGTTAGCCAATACTTCATTAACATTCATATGGGTCGAAGTACCCGCTCCGCCCTGCAATGCATCAACGGTAAACTGCTCCATGTAATTCCCGGCCTGAATGTCATCGCAAGCCTTCACGATGGCCGAAGCAATCTCCGCCGGATACGTATTCAGCTTCAAGTGGGCCAGCGCCGCCGCTTTTTTCACCGTGACCAGGCTCTGGATCAGATTCGGGTTAACCGTCCGGCCGCTTACAGGGAAATTCTCCATGGCCCGGGCCGTATGAATTCCATAATATGCTGACTCCGGGATATCCCTGCTGCCTAATGCATCCTGTTCACGGCGAAATCGTCTGCGTGCCTGTTCCATCGTTTTGCCTGCTCCTTAAGTTAAGAATTCACATGCATAATTTCAAGCACACGCGGCAGGATGCCTTTGAAATAAGCAAAGGCAATGCCGTAGTTCGTGATCGGCACCCGCTGGTCTCCCGAGCTCGCCAGCCGCATCATCAGCTGCTTGCGGTTGAATATACATCCGCCGCAGTGCACGATCAGCTTATAGCCCGAAAGATCAGCCGGGAAGTCAGGCCCTACACTGGTTCTGATCTCCAGTTTGCCTCCGGCTATTTCCTGCAGCTTCGCCTTCACCAGTTCACGGTCAATCTCGCCGTTATGCGGATGATGGATACAGGCTTCTGACAGAAGCACCTTATCCCCCGGCTGAAGGCTGGCAATCGTCTCAGCCCCTGCTACAAAAGTCGGCAAATCCCCTTTAAACCGCGCCATCAGAATGGCAAAGGTGGTCAACGGCACGTTGGCCGGAAGAATTTCGCTCACACTGTCATATACCTGGGAATCCGTGATGACCAGATCCGGCATCCCTTTGAGGTTCATCAGCAGTGTCGGAAGTTCAACCTCAGTAACGGACAAAGCCATTACATGATGATCCAGTAAATCACGCAGGATCTGCTGCTGGGAGGACACTAACCGGTATTTTGGTGCAGGAATCGTCTCCGGCATAACCATTACTACGACTTCGCCCGGGCTCACCAGATCGCCAAGAATACTGGCACGCTCAAATTCGGCAGGGGCGAAATCACGTATCGCATGGCGCAGGCTTCCGAAATTTATATTTTTCTTTGAACTGATTTTGACGAACGGAATCTTCAATTCTGTTTTTAACAGATCCACATCGACATAGTGATCATCCACTTTCGTAATCACACCGATCACGGGAATGTTGCGTTTCACCAGCTCATGAACCCATTCCTTTTCCAGCTTATAGTCATCTGACTCCCCCGAGAAAATCAGCAGGCTTAGATCCGTCAGATCCATGACCTCCCGGGTCTTCTGCACACGAAAACGGCCAAGATCAGAATCATCATCAATCCCGGCGGTATCGACGATGATAACGGGACCCACTATCGGGAGGTCAAAAGCCTGAAAGACCGGTTCAGTCGTTGTACCCGGCTTGTCGTTAACAATCAGAAAAGGCATGCCGGTAAGCCCGTTGATCAGACTGGATTTCCCGGAATTTCTCCGGCCAAAAACAGCAATATGCATCTTGTTAGATTGCGGTGTGGTTTGCATTGCGAATCTCTCCTTATGGGTCTATTAAAAGCGCAAATCCCGCTCGCCGTTTTCGAGCCGCTGCAGCCGTTCTTTTGTTATTTTCCGTGCGGCTTCCTTGGGTATATCATCGAGCCCTTTGCGGATGATCTCCTCACCGAGTGCGCGGGTTTCCTCATCTGCGTAATCCAGTAAATATTCTTTAAACGTTAAAAGCGAGTTCGGCTGGCACACGTTATGAATCTGTCCCGATTTCGCCAGACGCATGAACCGGTCACCGGTGCGCCCTTCCCGGTAACAGGCGGTGCAATAGCTGGGAACATAGCCATCCCGGCAAAGTCCGCGGATAATTTCTTCAGGC
>NZ_LN831198.1:2370614-2373820 GCF_001368795.1 Paenibacillus ihuae | reverse complement strand
CTTCGAACTGGGGTTTTTCCTTGGACATCCCTGCTAATCCCTGCTTTGCCTCCATATAACCGCCTACACCTGTACTGGACCCGGCGCTCACCTGGGAAATCCCGAGCTGAATGACCTCATCACGGAAAGACGGCTCTTCACGGGTGGAAAGGATCATTCCGGCATAAGGAACGGACAAGCGCAGAACGGCAACCAGCTGCTTGAAATCATCATCCTTCACCTGGAATGGATACGTTTTCAAATTTACATTGTCCGCCTCGCGCAATCGGGGAACGGATACCGTATGCGGGCCGACCCCGAACCGTTCTTCCAGGTGTTCTGCATGCATCAGCATCGCAATGGTGTCATATTTGTGGTCATATAAACCGTAAAGAACTCCTACACCGACATCATCGATCCCGCCCATTTGGGCGCGGTCCATGGCCGTGGTATGCCAGTCATAATCCCGTTTGGGACCGTTGTGATGCAGCGCTGCATAGGTGGGTCTGTGATAGGTCTCTTGAAATAGAATATATGTCCCTATCTCCGCATCCCTCAGCTTCTGGTAATCTTCAATCGTGGTTGCTGCAATATTGATATTCACGCGGCGGATGCTGCCATTATCGACCTTTACGGAATACACCGTTTTGATCGCATCAACGACATAGTCAATGTCACAATGCACCGGGTCCTCTCCTGCTTCAATAACCAGGCGCTTATGGCCCAGACCCTGCAGCACACGGACTTCATCCGCCAATTCATCCTTACTCAGCTTCCGCCTTACAAAATCCTGATTGGACTGCTTATATCCGCAGTATTCGCAGTTATTGACACAATAATTGCTTATATACAAAGGAGCAAATAAAACGATTCTGTTGCCGTATATTTTCTCCTTAATGACCCTTGCCGAGCTGTAAATCTCTGCTAGAATTTCTTTATCCGTAACCTCCAGAAGTACCGCTGCTTCCCTGTGGGTCAATCCCTTACAGGACCTGGCTTTCTCTAAAATGGACCGGACAACGGCCTCTTCGCCGGCCAGCCTCTTCGCCTCTTCCAGACTGGATAATATCTCTGCATCATCGATAAAATCCGCCGGCTCCCAATCCTTCCGCAATTTCGACATCCTCCTTACCTCCTACAGTTCCCAAATTCCCTTCCACCACTTTTCCCTAAATATTAATTTTTAAAGTTCAATGAAAAGTTCGTTATGACTAGGTGTATACGGATCAAGCTAAGTGGAATTTCTCCATTTATTTCTCAGTCCAACACGCGGATAAGTGTGCTAGTGGGAAAAACTCCACTTAAATGTATCGATATCCCCCTCAGAAGGGTGTATAGAACTAATTAGGTGGAGATTTTCCATTTAACTATCATAAATATTTATAAATGAGAATATTAGGTGGAGAAAATCCACTTTACATTGGATCTTTCTCTTTCTGAAACAAAACCGCTACGAACACCTCAGTTCCGAAACTGGGCATTTTTTTAACCCCGAACCTTCCTCAGAACAGAGCATCAAAGCCCATCTGCCCAGCGCAATACTTACCCACACCTCGCCACTCCGGACCCGACTGCCTCAATACTTCGAGCGCACCGTATAGTGCGTATGCAGCAGCTCATGGGCAAGGTGACCATTCGGTTCTCCCAGAAACTCCTCGTACAGCACTTTAATAAAAGGATTGTTATGCGATTTGCGGATGGTCTGCGCCTCATCTTCGGAATATATCGCCTTAGCCCGTGCGGCTTTGATATCGATCTGCTCGGCGGTTTTGGCATCTACGATCGGCTGGCCGCCTCCGGTAATGCAGCCGCCGGCGCAGGCCATCACTTCCATGAAGTCATAGCTTTTCTCCCCCCGCTGCATCGCCTCCATTAACCTACGGGCATTGCCGAGGCCGTGGACGACCGCAGTGCGAATCTGCTTGCCATCCGGCAGCTCAATGGTATTCTCCTTGATCCCAGTCATGCCGCGGACAACGGTATATTCGATCGTTTCGAGCGGTTTACCTGAGGTCAGCTCGAAAACCGTACGGAGGGCGGCCTCTGATACGCCTCCGGTTGTGCCGAAGATCGCTCCAGCACCGGAGCCGATGCCAAGCGGATTGTCAAAAGCCTCATCCTTCAGGTTCCCAAAGTCGATCCCGGCCTCTTTGATCATCGCTGCCAGCTCACGGGTCGTCAGTACCCAGTCCACATCCTGCATATTTTCGTGAGACAGCTCATCCCGTGCACCTTCGAACTTCTTCGCCGTACATGGCATAATCGAGACGACGACAATATTCTCCGGATCGATACTGAGCTTCCCGGCAACATAGGATTTAATTACAGCCCCTTCCATCTCATGCGGAGATTTGCAGGTAGACAGGTTATCCAGCATATCCGGGAAGTTATGTTCCATAAACTTCACCCAGCCCGGACAGCAAGAGGTCATCAGCGGCAGATTCTGTCCGCTGCTGAGCCGGGAGAGCAGCTCAGTACCTTCCTCCATAATGGTCAGATCCGCCCCGAAGTTTGTATCGAACACTTTATCGAACCCCAGTCTGCGCAGCGCAGCCACCATCTTGCCGGTGGTGCGTGTGCCGGCCGGCATGCCGAACTCTTCTCCAAGCGCAACACGTACGGCAGGTGCAGTCTGCACGACAACATATTTGCCTGGATCAGCGATAGCATTCCATACATCGCTGATGTTCTCATGCTCTGTAAGTGCGCCTACCGGACAAGCCATAATACACTGGCCGCAGTTGACGCAGGTGGATTCCGCCAGCGACCGGCCAAAGGCGGTGGAAATCACAGTATCAAATCCCCGTTTGGCGAAGCCGATGGCACCCGCTGTCTGCACAGTGCCGCAAGCGCCGACACAGCGTCCGCAGAGGATGCATTTGGAGGCGTCACGCAGAATAGCCGGTGAAGAATAATCCTTTTCCCGGCTGGACTGCTCACCGGTATAAGTAACTTTACGGATATTCAGATCATTCGATACGGTTTGCAGCTCACAGCTGCCGCCGCGGGAGCAACTGAGGCATTCCCGGTCATGATCGGACAGCAGCAGCTCTACAGATGTTCTGCGGGCATCGCGGACCTTCTTCGTGTTCGTCAGAATATTCATGCCCTCTTCTGCGATCAGGGTACAGGATGCGATTAGCCTCGGGCCGACTTCAACTACGCATACCCGGCAGCTTGAAGAATGGTTAACCCCCTTCAAATAACAGAGGGATGGAATATTAATG
>NZ_LN831198.1:2365162-2370588 GCF_001368795.1 Paenibacillus ihuae | reverse complement strand
ACCCCTTNAAATAACAGAGGGATGGAATATTAATGCCCTGATCACGGGCTGCCTCCAGCACGGTGGTGCCTTTGACGATTTCCTTCTCGGCCCCATCGATCATTATTTTAATCGTGTTCAACCTGATCACTCCTATCGTCAGACTATCGCTACCGCTTTGAACTTGCACACATCGAAGCAGACGCCGCATTTAATGCAGGTTGCCTTATCGATGACATACGGTTCCTTCACTTTGCCGGAAATCGCATCGCTTGGGCATTTCCGGGCACAGAGACTGCAGCCGCGGCACAGCTCAGCATCGATTTCATAGGAGATCAGGGATTTGCAGACACCGGCCGGACATTTGCTGTCCGTAATATGAGCCATATATTCATCGCGGAAATATTTAATGGTCGATAATACCGGGTTGGGAGCCGTCTGCCCTAACGCACACAGAGAGGCGTTCTTAATCTGCAGCGACAGCTGCTCCAAATTCTCGAGATCCTCCAGCGTCCCTTTGCCTTCGGTAATCTTATCGAGCATCTCAAGCAGCCGTTTGGTACCGATCCGGCAAGGCGTGCATTTACCGCATGATTCGTCACGGGTGAAGTCCAGATAGAACCGGGCGACATCCACCATGCAGGTATCCTCATCCATAATGATCATTCCACCGGAGCCCATCATGGAACCCAGACTGGTCAGTGTATCAAAATCAATGGTGCAGTCCAAATGCTCTTCGGTCAGGCATCCGCCCGACGGGCCTCCGGTTTGCACGGCCTTGAATTTTTTGCCGCCGGGAATCCCGCCGCCAATTTCAAAGATGACCTCGCGCAGCGTAATGCCCATCGGAACCTCAACCAACCCGGTATTCACAACCTTGCCTCCGAGTGCAAACACCTTGGTGCCCTTCGATTTCTCGGTTCCGATACTGGCGTACCACTCTGCGCCGTTCAGAATAATCTGAGCAATATTAGCAAGCGTTTCCACATTATTGATGATCGTCGGCATCCCCCACAATCCTTCAACAGCCGGGAAGGGAGGCTTAGGTGTCGGCATCCCCCGGTGGCCTTCAATGGAGTGAATCAAAGCGGTTTCCTCACCGCAGACAAACGCTCCCGCGCCAAGGCGCACATCAATGTTAAAGGTAAAGCCGGTGCCAAAAATATCATCGCCCAGCAGCCCGTACTCGCGTGCCTGATCCAGCGCTTTGGTAAACCGCTGTACCGCGATAGGATATTCTGCACGGACATAGATGAACCCCTGGTTCGCACCAATGGCATACCCGGCAATGGCCATCGCTTCGATGACCGAGTGCGGATTACCTTCCAGGATCGAACGGTCCATGAATGCTCCCGGATCACCCTCGTCGGCATTGCAGATGACATATTTCTGCGGTTTGTTCTGTTTGGCCGCGAACTCCCACTTCAGACCGGTGAGGAAGCCGCCGCCGCCGCGTCCCCGCAGCCCGGACTGCTTAACCGTGTCAATCACTTGCTCGCGGCTCATCGTCGTAAGCACCTGGGCAAGCGCCTTGTAACCGTCACTGGCAATGTACTCATCTATGAGTTCGGGATCAATGGTGCCGCAGTTGCGCAGCGCGATCCGAACTTGTTTTTTATAAAAGTCTGTTTCCTCAAAGCTCATGATTTCTTCGCCATGCCGGGTCTTTTCGTATATTTTCTTGTCATAAGGCTTGCCGTTCATCAAATGCTGCTCCACCAGAGCAGGAATGTCCTTCACCTCCACCCGGCTGTAAAAAATACCTTCCGGATAGACGATTACGACTGGTCCCAGCTCACAAAGGCCGAAACAGCCCGTTCGTACGACCTCCACCTGGCTCTCAATCCCGTGGCTGGATATTTCCTGCTCCAAAGCGGCGATGATGGTATTAGAATCCGAGGATGTGCATCCTGTACCGCCGCACACCATCACTGATCTGAATGTAATGGACTCGCCGGAGGCCCCGGTGATTCTCCGGTTATCCAGACGGCTCTGCGTAAGCGTGCGGATAGCATCAAGATCCGTTAACAGCTTCATGCCAATACCTCCCGTTAAAAATGTGCGTGAATTGCCGGGAATTACTTGTACTCATTTAGAATTTTCGGAACGGCATTAGGCACTAGGCGTCCATGCACTTTCTCTCCGATCGTCATGACAGGGGCGAGTCCACAGGCTCCCAGACAGCGTGTCGCTTCCAGCGTAAATTTGTTGTCCTCTGTCGTTCCTTGCACAGGAACCTTAAGCTCTGTACTGAGCCGGTCCAGCACCGCTTGAGCCCCTTTGATGTAGCAGGCGGTTCCCATGCAGACATGAATCACATTCTCTCCTTTCGGAGTCAGGGAAAAGAAATGATAAAACGAAGCAACCCCATAAATTTCACTTAAGGGCAGGTTCAGCTCTTCTGAAACCACCTGGAGCACAGGCTCCGGCAAAAACCCGTAAATATCTTGCACTTCATGAAGTACAGGGATCAAAGCACCCTTCATGAGTTTGAACTGCTCGATGGCGTGTTTCACTTTCTCCAGCTTCTCATCGGCTTCGGCAATGTCGGCGCTTGAGCAGGTTTGTTGTTGTTCCATTTGGCAGGCTCCCTTCCATCCAGATTAGAGCAGCGCATTTTCATGTCTGAGCTTCAACCGGCTCCAGCGGCGTTCGATTTCATTCTCAAAATCCTGCAGCAGCTCGGTATCCTTCACCAGATGCTTCGTTTTACCCATGCGTTTCAGCCAGTCAACCGCCGGGATCCGCTTGCCCTTCTCTTCCGGATTATAGGTAATGCGGGTAATGCCCTGTTCAATCTCATACAGCGGGAAGAAGCAGGAATCCACAGCCGCCTTCACCAGCTCATTGCCTTGGTCATCCGGTGTCTTCCAGTTGAGCGGGCAGGCACAGAGGATTTTGCCATAGGCAGTGCCTACGTTATTCGCATACCACTGGGCTTTAGCCGCTTTTTGCAGCAGATCCTGCGGATTGCTCTCTACACCGGTAAACACGTAAGGAATATTGCAGGCAGCCAGTATTTGTGCGGTGTCCTTGTGGTGGCCTTTTTTTCCCTTTTGCGTTTGGCCCACACCGGAGGTGCTGGTCATGTGTCCCATCGGGGTACTATAGGACAGCTGGGAACCGGTGTTCATATAGCCTTCATTGTCATACTCCAGAATGATCATTTTATGGTTGCGCAGGGCTGCACCTACGGTTGCCCCCATCCCGATATCCATACCGCCGTCACCGGAGACCATCACAAAGGTAACATCGTCAGCAACCTGGATTTCCCCGCGCCGTTTAAGCTCATAGAATGCATCCACCATCCCGGCCAGCGTAGCTGCACCATTCTGGAAAAGGTTGTGCACGAAGGTCTGTTTATGAGAGGAATATGGATAGCTCGCAGTGACCACATAAGCGCAGCCCGTCTGGAACAGCACGACCATATCGCCTTCGATGCCCTTGAAGAACAGCTCCAGAGCGGAAAGCGCGCCGCAGCCGGGGCAGGCGCCATGTCCGGGAGCTAAACGATGAGGCTTCACGGTCAATTGGCGCAGCGGCGGCAGCTTCACTTTGAGCAGACCCGTTTCTTCGTTTTGTGTAACCTGGATCAGTCCGGTTTTAAATGCATTGCCATGCAGCGGTTCGATCACCGGCGCGATAGCATCCTTCTCTTCACCGGGATAATAGCCGTAATAGTCAAAAGGCAGCTCAGCACTGCCCTTTTCGGCGGCATCTATAGCCAGCTGGAAGAAAGCTGCCGCATCATCTGCATAGAAGTCCTTGCCGCCAAGGCCAAAGATCCGCGAGAGAATGATGGTTTTGTTGTCAGGATCAATTTGCAGCGCCGAACGGATTTCATGTGTCAGATTGCCGCCTTGGGCACCGTAAGAGTCCGCGCGTTCACCGACAAGTAGAGCTTTGACATTCTTAAGTGCAGTGCGCAGCTCTTCTGCCGGAAATGGCCGGATGATATTCGGGCGGATCAGTCCTGCTTTGATCCCTTTTGCACGTAAGGCGTCTACTGTATCTTTAGCTGTCTCACCGGCAGAATTGAGCAGAAACACAGCATATTCAGCATCTTCCATTCGGTACAGATCGAGAACTTTATATTCACGTCCGGACAAAAGCGCATATTCCCGGGCAACTTCGCTGTATACTTCTCCTGCCTTTTCCAGCGCCTCGGACAGCTGATAATGGTTGTTAAGAAGATCATCGCCGCCCATATGCGCGCCTATGGTCACCGGATGAGCCGGATCAGACACATTCGCATAAGCGTGATTCGGATTGGGTCCGACAAACTGCTGAACTACTCCGTTATCCTCGAAATATTTTACTTTGCGTTTTTGGTGGGAGGTGAAGAAGCCGTCATAGGCCACAATTACAGGCAGCCGGACTTTTGAGTGTTCGGCAATCTTGAGTGCCATAATGTTCATATCGTATACAGCTTGAGGTGTGCTGGCTGTCAGGATGACCCAGCCGGTATTCAGGCCGTAATAAAGGTCGGAATGATCGCCGCGGATATCCAGCGGACCGCTGACCGCGCGGGTAACAAGATTTAGGACCATTGGAAAGCGAGTGCCCGACTGGGTAGGCAGCTGCTCAAGCATATACAGAAACCCTTGCGAGCTGGTGGCGTTGATGACCCGTGCTCCAGCCATAGCCGCGCCGTAACAGATGCCGGCGGAGCCGTGTTCGCCGTCCGCTGCGACCAGCTGAATATCATGCTGCCCGCGGGCCTTCATCTGATCGAGATATTGGGCCACCTCGGTGGACGGAGTGATCGGGAAGTAGCCCATCATGTGGTAGTTGATCTGTGCGGCTGCTGTAGCCGCCATTTCGTTGCCGGATTCAAAGCATGTGACCTGCTCGGCAGGTACAGCATCAGTTAATTTATTTTCACTAACAGCCATTAGTAGGTTCCTCCTTCTTCATTTAACAGAACACTTGGGCAACACGGTTCAGTTCAGCATAGCCGGGTTCTTCGCGTAGGCTGGTCAGCGCATCAGAAGGGCAGGCTTCGACGCATTTCAGGCAGCCCTTACAATATTGATAATCAATGCCCCGCAGAACCTGCTGCAGGCGGCCGCGCTTGTCTTCTGCCGATTCCCATACGAAGCAATAGTCAGGGCAGACATTATCGCAGGCAGCGCAATTGATGCATTTCCCGGCATGAAACTCCGTCAGCAGCCCGGCGCGGGAACCGCCCAGATCCTTGAGAATGCTATTGCCTTGTGCGGCGATCACTCCGCCTGGCAATTGCGTTTTGTAACCAAGCAAGGATTGTACACGTTTAAAAGGTTTAATCAGCGAGCCTTCCGGTACGTCATACGTTTTGAATTGCACCTCATTGTAGCCCCGGTCGAAAGTGCGGAGGTTGGGCTCCACAAGCTGCGGATATTTCTTCTCGAACGTTCTGCGGATAACGGTACGCATCGCCTCGGGATCGAGGAAATCACAAATAC
>NZ_LN831198.1:2359112-2365136 GCF_001368795.1 Paenibacillus ihuae | reverse complement strand
TCGCGGTGTTGATCTTGGTTCTTTCTTCAACAGCTATCCCCATGGCATCAATCAGGGCAATCGTCCCGGATTCAATCTTCAGACTTGAACGCACTTCATCGAAGTCGCGGGTTGTGTTAACCAGTACGACCCCGTCCGGCTGCAGGCCGCTCGCCACGTTCACAATCTTGTACAGAGCCTCGTGGAAAACCGCGATCAGATGTGGCTCTTCAATCGGACTATGATCTCTGATCTCAATCTCCGGATCACAGAAGCGGACAAAGGTTTTCACGGGGGAGCCCTTTTTCTCGGACCCGTAGGAAGAGAAGTTAGCGGCGTTAAAGCCCAGCTCGAGCGCGCCGGTCTCCGCAAGCATTTTTCCTGCCAGATTGGCGCCAAGTCCGCCGATGGATTCAAGCCGGATTTCAAAGAAGCCGAGTTCATTTTTTTTCGTCAAAGTAGACAACTGAGTTTCCTCCTTTGTTGTGGTGCTGATTTCGGCAGTTACACAAGTGAAAACATTCACTTACGTTTGCATGGAAAAACTTACTCCTGGTGTTCTTTCTTAGTCAAACGGCTATACCCGCAGTGATCCCCGCGGCCGTGATCCATCCGGTAACCGGATATGGCAATCCGCATTTCGAGGCAGCTGCGGCAGTGCGCCGGTTCATCACCCATGCAGATTTTCTGCTCATATAGTGCATATTTGCGGCGGATTTGCAGCGGTGACAGAATGGGCATGACGACATTCGCTCCGGCTTGGATCGCCTTTTCGCGCCCGGCCGGATCCAGCGTACCCATCGCGGTGGTAGCAGGCATTAGTGCATCCGGCACCATTAGTCTGGTCATTGCAATCATCACCAGCGTATCTTCCACCGTCCCGCCAGCTGCCTCTTTAAGCGGTGTAGCGCTGTGCGGGATAAACGGGCCGATGCCGATCATCTCCGGATGGAATGCTTTTAGAAACAGCAGATCCTCAGCAAGATGGCGGTGTGTCTGGCCGGGGAGCCCGACCATGAATCCAGCTCCCACCTGATAGCCGATCCCCCGGAGGATGCGCAGGCAGTCCATGCGGTTATCGTAGGACATCCCGGGATGCAGAGATTCATAGAGCGCGCGCGATGCCGTTTCATGACGCAGCAGATAACGGTCAACTCCGGCATTGTACAGTGCACGATAAAAACCTTCACTCCGTTCGCCGACAGACAGGGTAACTGCGGTATCCGGACAACGCAGCTTCAGCTTCCGCACAATGGAGGTAATTACTTGCTCCGAATAGTGGATATCCTCTCCGCTCTGGAGCACGAATGACCGGTAGCCCAGTTCATAGCCTTCTGCCGCGCATTCGAGAATCTCTTCCTCGGTGAGCCGGTAACGCTCTGCGCTCCAATTGGACCGGCGTAGTCCGCAGTACAGGCAGTCCTGCTTGCAGTAGCTGGAAAATTCAATCAGTCCGCGGGAGTAAACGCTTACACCATAATACTGCTTGCGGACCTCTGAAGCCCGGCTATACAGCTTATTCTTAAGCTCAGGAGTCAGATGTCCGAGAAACCAGACAATCTCTTCCTCTGTCAATTCATGCTGTTCAGATAATTTGTCAAGCAATGCTTCCATTGTTCGGTGGCCTCCGTTCTTACGGCAGGCTTAGCCATAGCGGATTGCTGTGCCTTGTGATTTGCTAAAATAATTTACTCGCTAAGAATACTCTAGACTATGCAGCACTCTATGCTTAAATTCCGGGTTTTGTCTGCTGTTTTTGATCTTTTTACGAATTGTTGAAAAGTGTATGCATAACGGGTATGCCGACAGGGTTTGTCGGAGATGTGTCATTCTCAGTCCAATTGAGAATTGGGGCGGATTGCTTCTACTAAGATAGATAATGGTGAATGCAAAAAAACCATAACCTCTGCCTGAAGTGCAGAGATTATGGTTTGGTCCGGTGAACAGCTTACACTGAAGTCATCGTATTAGTCAGACTGCCGAGCTTTTCAATCTCAACCGTTACAACATCGCCAGCCTGCAGGTATACCTGTTTCTCCGGCAGATAACCGAGAACTACACCCTCCGGTGTACCCGTGAGAATTATGTCCCCCGGCTCCAGCGTCATATGCTGTGAAGCATAGCTGATGATTTCATTGCAGTGGAAGATCATATCTGACGTATTGGACGATTGCCGAACTTCACCGTTAACGTAACAGGAGATGCTCAGAGCATTCGGCTCCCGTACCTCATCCGCTGTGACCAGATACGGCCCTACGGGGGCGAACTTATCACAGGTTTTGCCGAGCAGCCACTGCTGGGTGCGGAACTGCAAATCACGGGCTGAAAGGTCATTCGCACAGCAATAGCCGAAGACGTAATCCAGTGCCTCTTCTTTGCTTACATTGCTTGCTGTACGGCCGATGACAATTGCCAGCTCCGCCTCATAGTCAACTTGCTGTGATACCGCAGGCAGCGGCACCTCCTCCTGATGTCCGGCCAGCGCATTGTTGAATTTGCTGAACAGAATCGGAGTCTGCGGGATCGCCGAACCGGTCTCTTCCGCATGCTTGCGGTAATTGAGGCCGACACAGAGGATTTTACCCGGACGGGTCACTGCCGGCCCAAAGGTAAGCCTGGCTTCATCAAGCAGCAAATGGCTGTTGACCCCGTTACCGGTAACGAAGCCCGCAAGGTTAAGTAGCTTATCAAGAACAGCATCTCCGCCTGAAATGGCCTGGTGGATATTTAGGTCCGCTAATTCCACCTGGCCGCTGGCCGCCGCTGCACCGGCAACGTCTACAACTCCCGCATCCGTATGTATACCGAGCAGGTAACTGCCATTCTGCATATAATTGAGCAGTTTCATAGTATCTCTCCTTTTTAATAGGTGAATACTCTTAATTCTATCAGCATAGCCTGCCGGAAGCGTTTCTCGTCCGCCTCCGCCGGATTCCCGATAAACAGAATGGTATCCTCAAGCGCGTGCTCCAGTTGAAGACGTTCCACCGACCGCTCGGCCAGCCGGTTCAGTGTGTCCAGACAGACGGTTACCGTGAAATACAAGCTTTCTGCAGCCGGGTTCACAGTCACCAGCCGGGCTTCCTGAAAATGCACAGGCGGGGCATCATTATCCTTCTGGCCGTTTAAGGGATCCTCGGGAATCAGCGGCACATGGTACAGCTCTACGCTCAGCTTCAGCTCACCGCTTACCGCAAGCGTCTTGGTCAGAGGGACAAAGCTTCTGTTCTTGTCTAGTCCGTGATAAGGCGATCCGTTAATAGACAGCAATCCCTCTCCCCCGGCCTTGAATATAATCCCGGCTTTTTCGTCCGCCCAATCCTCCGGTATTTGGACTGCCGCTTCCAGAAACAGCGTCTCTCTAACCTGGCTCTGCAGCCGGCCGGGAGCGGCGGTCTCCTGTTCAGCACCATACCGGTACTCTCCTTCATCCGCATAAAATGCTCTTTGCAGGGACCACTCTCCGATGTCGCGGCTTTCCTTAATCCAGCGCAGCTGCAGCTCTTTCTGCAGCCGGTTAATCCTTCTGATCAGCGGCATGTTCATTCCTCCCGGGTAATGAGTTTGCAGTGCTATTCAAAGAATTTTATAAGCAGGGTATGAATTTCGTAAGGCTTGAATTCAAGCTCGATTTCACCGCCGCTAGTAACCTCTCCCTGAGGGCGCTCCATGAGATCGCACAGCTGCCAGGAATGAACAGGATACCCGCTGCTAAGCTTGACTTTCCTGCGGCCGCCGAAGAATTCATGCAGCCGGATTACACAGCTGTCTCCATGCTCTGAACGTTTAATGGCGTCAATTGCAATTCCAGCAGCATTGGTATGAATCAGCGACTTATTCTTTTCCCCGGCAAAGACTCCCTGGACCGCCCGCAGCGGATTGTTAAGCATCCACGCTTCCTCAGCTGTACGGCCCTCTGCCCAGTCTCCCTCATGCGGCAGCAGGCTGTACGTGAACCGGTGTTCCCCTTGATCAGCCTGCCAGTCCGGTGCGGTTGCCGATTTAATCAGTGACAGGCGCATCACATGATCCTTGATGTCATAGCCGTACTTGCAGTCGTTAAGCAGGCTTACGCCGTAGCCCCGCTCCGACAGATCCGCCCATTGATGCGCTACACTCTCAAAACGGGCATAATCCCAGCTTGTATTCCAGTGGGTCGGACGCTTTACATTACCATACTGGATATCATAGGTAGCCTCTGTTGAACGGACGCTGACCGGAAAAGCAACCTTAAGCAGCTGTTGCTGCTCATGCCAGTCAACAAACGTCTCAAAATCGATCCGGCGGCTGCCCGCATACACCTTCACCTTCTGGATGACCTTGGAGTCCATGTACTTCCAGGAGAACTGTAACACGGCTGCGAGCGGACCTGATTCCACCAGCTGAGTGGAGACAAGTCCGGTGATTTCCCGTTTTTTCTCCTGATAATACAGATCAATGTCCCAGGCATCGTACTGCTTCGGCTTATCCTCGAACACTTGCAGCACATTTCCGCATTCACCCGGAGCAAGGACCTCACGCTCAGCATTACGGTCATACAGGCGGCATAGCTGGCCCGAGGTGTTCCATTCCATAAAATAATGAGGTGTTGTCAGGGTGGAGTTTTCCCACACAAAAGGGTCCGCTTGAGCTGCCGGTTCAACCTTTTGAGTAAAATGTGCACTAATGACTGCAGCTGCCAGCATCGGAATCTCCGGCGTTTCGATCAGCCATCTGTTGTCCAGCTGTTGTGCACGAAGAACAGATCCGTTTTCATCCCGCCACTGTCTCTGCTCTGAATCTTCGGCAGTCACGGTAAGCAGTGCTGCCTGGTTAAAGGAAGCTCCGTTAAATACCGTATACGCCGTTTTGCCTGTTTCCGGTCCGGTTGAAACGGTTAAAGCTTCAGCTGCAGTACGGGCTGCCTGTGTGCCGATCCGTTCAGCTTCCGCATACTCCGCACGGGAATCCTCGTAGACCTCACGGATGGAGGAGCCCGGGATAATATCATGGAACTGGTTGCGCAGGATAATTTTCCAGCCCTCATTAAATGCCTCCGCCGGGTACTTCCCGAAGCTCCCCGACCCGGCAGCCAGCAGTACCTGGAGCCACTCCGCTTCCCGGTAGAGCAGTTCCAGCCTGCGGTTCATTTTTTTATTGTAAGCCTGACTGGTATACGTTCCTCTATGGTACTCAAGATACAGTTCGCCGTCCCAGGTATGAACATACTGATCTGTGCTGCGGATCGTCTCATTCAGACGCTCGAAATAATCATCCGCCCGGCCCGGCTTCACATTCGGCACCCCCGGTATGGCATCGAGCCTCCTCCGCATTTCCAGATGCTCCCGGTTAACTCCGCCGCCGCCGTCCCCGTATCCATAGGCAAGCAGCAGCTCGCGGTTCAAATTCTTGTCCCGGTAGGAGTCCCAGATGCCCTGAACAGCAAACGGTTCTATTATACCGTTGTAGGTATAATACCAGGCGCTGGATTCGGGACCTTCCGGTGTCGTGATAAAGTGGGCAAGCACCTCGCTCCCGTCCATCCCCCGCCAGCGGAACGTATCATGCGGCATGCGGTTGTACTGGCTCCAGCTGATTTTGGTCGTCATAAATGTGTCTATACCGGATTCCCGCAGAATCTGCGGCAGCGCCCAGCTGTAGCCGAACACATCCGGCAGCCACAAATATTTGCATTCCACGCCGAATTCTTCCAGGAAAAAGGTGGTGCCGTACAAAATCTGGCGCACCAGCGATTCGCCGCTCGTCAGATTACAGTCCGCCTCCAGCCACATCGCACCTCCGGCTTCCCAGCGGCCTTCACTGACCCGTCCGGCTATTACTGCATACAGCTCAGGGTAATCCTGCTTGATGTAATCGTACAGCTGAGGCTGTGTCTGCAGAAAAATATATTCCGGATACTGCTTCATCAGCCTTAGTACTGTGGAGAAAGAGCGAGCCGCCTTCTCCCGGGTATGGGTCAGCCGCCACAGCCAGGCAACGTCGATATGGGTATGCCCTACAGCCGTTACCGTAACCGGATGCTTCTGTTCCATCGCCGTAAGGTGC
>NZ_LN831198.1:2350965-2359086 GCF_001368795.1 Paenibacillus ihuae | reverse complement strand
GCCGTATGGTGCGCTGTCAGCTGCTCATCCGCTTCCCTTACAGAAGCGTAAAAAGCCTCGCTGCCCGGCCTGGACCAGTCCAGCAGGCGGAAGGCCCGGTCCAATACGGTCTGCAGCTCCTGCTTCAGCGGATTACTGCCGCCAAGCGATTTGTATACGGCCAGCATCGCCCGGCCGGTGTAATAGAGATTGTCGGCCGCGTCGTCAAGCCATGCAAGCTCCGCCCGTTTGATCCGGTGCTCCTGCGGCACCGGCAGTCCGCCGCCTTCAATGCCCGACCATAACCGGAAGGTAAAGCTAACGGCCGTACCGGCGGTATCAGGCTCCAGAAATACCTCCTGGTGATTGGAGTCCACCCCCTGATACGGCTTCCCGTTCAGAAACAGCAGCGACTCAAAGCCGCTGTTATTCCCGCTGCCCGTGCGTCCGAAATCGAACAGGCCGACAATACGTTTGCCCTGCCAATGTGCCGGTACCTCTACCGATTTGTGCAGCCAGAGATACATATCCCGCCCGGTCCAGTAATCACCGACCCGGTAGGGATCTCCCTGCTTCATGTCCGGCGGGTATACACCGTTAGCCCCCTCCTTGTCTTCAAGTCCAAGCCATTCCGTTAAGACAACTGCCTCACGGTACCGGTAGCGTTCAAATTCGGCAATTCGTGCACCAAGCTTCTCATCTGTCCAAAACAACGCTTTCAGCCTCCTTTGTATAACACGTGTTATATACTAAAAAAGAAAAGGCAATCCTGTAAGCGGTTATGCCAATTCCCGTGCGGTCCGGCTGAGGACCGGGTCCGCTTTTTGAATAAACCATTGAATATACTTAATATGCGTATCCAGTAGTACTTCTCCTGATCTTTTAAACCAAACGTTATGCACTCTCTCCCGGTCTCAAGACCGCCGGCAGCCATTGTTTGCCCGGTTCGCCAGCTTGCCCCTGTTCCAGCTGTTTCAGGATGCAGCGAACGGCTTCCTCGCCCATACGTACATAAGGAATTTCTACACAGCTCAGACGGGGAACACTCAGGCGGTCGCCTTGGATGGTATTATCCGCGGCCATAACCTTCAGCGTATCGCCTATGCTGAGACTGAGCTGTCGGGCTGCACGGTAGAGGTCTGGAACCGTACTTGACCAGTTCAACAGCACCGGCGGCAATTGGTTGCCGGTCTGCGCCTGAAGCTCAGTCAGCCAGCTGATCCAGCCTTCCACACCTTCCCGCTCATCCATCCGCCGGATCTGAGTCTGATGGCCATGCCGGCTGCACCATTCCTTATAGGCGTTGCGGCGGTTTTTCTCAGACCAGTTCATCCGTCTGCCGTCTGTCCCGTGATGTACTTCAGCATATACCGGCCCCGTCTTGCGATCTGCTTCATCCCTGCACAGATAATCCAGTGCTGTAAGCACACTGCCTCTATAATCTGCCAGCACAGAGTGGACCCCTTCTGTCTCTGCGTATCCTTCCACGGATACGTAGGGAACACCGGCGTCGTGCACTTTAGCAGCCCAGTCTGCACTGCGGTAGCTGGTATTGTCCAGCGTTACAATACCGTCAATCTTGCGCTGGTGATACAGATCCAGCAGCGCGCTCCTGGCTTCCCCCGGCCTCCGCTCTCCCGGTGAGCAGAGCAGAATGTGGTATCCGGCCGCTTCACATTCCCGCTGCATCCCTTCCAGCAGCCGCATAAACAGCGGGTGTCCGGTGTCACCGAATGCAGCCAGTGTCATGCTGCGGCCGGTCTTCATGCTGCGCGCCTGGGCATCCACGTGATAGTTCAGCTCTGCAATCGCGTGCAGCACCGCCTCCCGGGTCTGGGCGCTTACCCCGATGCCGGGTGTATCGTTCAGCACAGCGGATACAACGCTGCGGGATACGCCCGCCAGCTTGGCTACATCATGGCTGGTTACTCTTTTTTTGCTCATATCAGCACCTCGGCAAAAGTATAACACGTGTTATAACTTGCGCATAGACCCATTTTTGCATTAAAGAAATGTCATGGCTGTCGGTGTACCTGCGGGCTAAGTGCTTGGGTTAGGATCAATGGGATAAATCCCTTTAATCCTGCTCTTTCACCCAACTGGGCCTCATTAATGGGATAAATCCCTTTGTTCCTGCTCTTTCACCCCAACTGGGCCATATTAATGGGATAAATCCCGTTGTTTCCGCTCTTTCACCCCAACTGGGCCTCATTAATGGGATAAATCCCTTTGTTCCCGCTCTTTCACCCGAACTGAGCCATATTAATGGGATAAATCCCTTTGTTCCCGCTCTTTCACCCCAACTGGGCCATATCAATGGGATAAATCCCTTTGTTTCTGCTCTTTCACCCGAACTGGGCCTCATTAATGGGATAAATCTAGCTGTGCAGCTTTATAATCTATTGGCCCCTCTCGTTATTTGTGAATTGATGCACATGCATGATAATAGTATAATTCTATTAGTGAATAAGTCTTTATACAGGTACATCCAATGAGGAGGAAGCATCATGGAAGAAGTACGGATTCAGAAAAATGACCGTGCAGTAAGCTTTAGAGTGATTGAAGATGTCGGAGAATATATCGTATTTGATATGTCAATGACCGGCCCCGCCCGGAACCGGACGAGTTATAGCGGTGGTGTTTTTCAAGAGGCTTGGCAGGCAGTTGAAGCTATTTTAGGGGAAATCAGCATTCCTGAGGAACTCCGCAAATACGCACACAGATACTAACAAACGGCCCCGAATAGGGGCTTTCTTTGTAAATAGAATCGTAAGCCTGTTCTCATAAGCTGACGGGCTCCCCGCAGCAGAATCAGTTTCATTGCGGTCCAAGCCAAAGTTAAGGTTAACCTCAAAAAGACCAGCCTTTTAAAGGCCGGTCTTTTTTGAATCTCCGAACGTCCGTCTATTCCTCTGTTACTACAACCTTAGTACTTTCCCGCTGCATCACCGGATGCTTCTCCAGTGCAAGCGGCTCTGCAAATTGCACACCCGCAAAGAGCTGGTCGCTGTGCAGCTGCTGCTCTATTCTGTCCTTAGAAGGTTGTACAGTTAGCTGCCTGATGATTACTCCGCTGCTATTCACCAGTTCAATCACAAGCTCCTGCCCAGTCCGGCTTATCCGCAGCTCAGCTCCCGCATCGACCTCTAGCTTCAGCTCGGCAAACGGCGCAATATCGATCACTGCCATGAGTTTGATTCCCTTGAAGCGGTAGATATACAGCTGCTCCCCGCGATTTGCAGAATAATCAGCCTCCAGTGTACCTTCTCCAACTTTTACATGAAATTGGAGATCCGTTAGCTCCTGCGGAATTCGCGGAGCAAGCCGAACTGTATGATGGATCATATCAGGCCGGATCCCTAGGAAATACTGATACCATACACGCAGCTGCTCTGCATTGGACCAGGCCTGCAGATAAGCCCCGGTCAGTTTGGCCCAATTCTCCCCCTCGTGCGGGTAAGCATCCAGATTCTCACTCAGTCCTCCGACGACCCCAAGATGCAGCGCCTGCCAGTTCATATTATGGAATAGCTTATACGCGGTTTCTTCCTGCCCGGCTTCAATCATGCGCTGCATGGCTATACCGTTCAGCCAGGTCCACACGGTCCCGTTATGATAAGCTTCATCTTTATGATACTTCTCTGTCAGATGGAAGGGATGGAAGAACGGATGCTGCCGGTCAAGGGAAGCAACGCCCCAAGGATATACCAGCTCCTCCCATGCAGTACGGACTGCGGCATCTTTAAAGCCACGATCATCGAACATGTCAAAAGCAAACAGCTGATTCGGACGCAAAGAGAACTCCGGCTCGTCAGCAGCATCCAAACGGTCCGCCAGATAAGGATATGACGGATCGCGGAAATCCTGTTCGAAATTGCTTTTTAACCGGTCAGCCAGGCTTCCCCACTGCTCTGCATTCTTCTGATCGCCCATATATTCGGCAAAATACACACCCGCCCGCAGCTGGTGATACCACAGGGCCTGTATATCATTGGCGCGGGTTTCCCTTGGAGAGTAGGAGTTCAGATCAGCATCCCGCGCATCCATCCAGGTCTCATTGTCGTCATGGGTAAGATAGCCTTTGGCATCCACCCAGTGCTTGAGCGAACCCTCGATACTGCTCCTCACCGCCGGGTACAGCTTATCAATGATCTCTGTATCCCCGGAATATTTTACATAGTCCTGCAGCTGGATAATAAACCGCGGTGTCCCGTCGGTGGTATGATAGTCGATATTCTCCGGTGCCAGGATATTCGGAACTCTGCCGTAATATTTTGAAGTCTCATCCGTATTCTGGTATTCGGCAAAGGACATGAGAATATGCTTAGCCGTTTCGAACTGGCCGCTGACCAGTACCGCACCCGGAAGAGCGATGAACTGATCGCGGCCCCAGTATTCATTGAACCAGGGCAGTCCGGCATAGATCCCCTCTCCCTGTTGTCTGGTTACGAGCTGATCCATAGTTAGGCTGAGCCAGCGGAGTGCGAGCGTCAGCATGTCATTGCTGCTGTTAATATAAACATTTTGCTGCAAAAAAACCTCCATACGCTTCATACGCTCAGCCTTCAGCCGGTTTGCATGCGCCTCAGTATCCTGAATTAAGGCAGCGGCTTCAGCTTCTGTCCGGGCAGCGGAAATGTAGAATCCCCCGGCTTCGGCATCTGTATGGAAGACCTTGCTCTGCAGCGATAACGGACGGGCATTTCGGGGACGCAGGGCAATCACCCATTCCCCTTCCATTGCCTTGAAATAAGCGGTATTCCCGCTGAGCTGCAAATACTCCAGCTCTTTCCCTTTTAGAGCAATCCCAATGTCTTTCCCTGCCCCGCTCAGGCTCACCTCAAGCACATTCCGGTAATCAAACAGCCACAGCTCCTCGGTCAGGCTGCCGTGGGTGCGGATCATGGAATAGGGGCTGACCTTAACCGCTGCTTGCTGATTATCCAGCTCCTGATCGTCGGTATATAAGATGTACCCGCCAAAGAGCCGGTTCTTCGCCACATTCAATCCCTCAAAATAAGCGTGTTCAGGATGATCCGTTACATGGGATTGGGTAAAGTAATAGGCAGCTTCTTTATTGGTAAAAGAGACTGCGCGGTTATCCTTCCGTTCAACGGTCATCGTCATATTGTCCAGAATAGACGGTTTCGCACCTGATGTCATGACTGTTCCTCCTGCATAATTTTGTTTACTCCGCTGCCAGCAGCCTGAACGAATAAGATTCCATCCGGATTTCCGCTGCGGTTTCAACCGGATTATCATTGAACAAATCTCTCATTTTCCGTCCTTGCAATTCACTTGGAAGCTCAATATCGGCTGGCTCGCTGGAATTATGGATGAGTACATACAGGCTTCCGCTGCTGCTTTCTTTTTTGTAAATCAGAGTATCGGTTGCTCCCCCTGCGGACAGCCACTCGATATCAATCGCCTTAAACAGCGGATTCTCCTTGCGGAGCCCGATCAGTCTGCGGATCGTTTGATACAGCGCCAGATTCTGCTGCTCCGGCCTCCATGGCATACACTGACGGTTATGATGTTCGTCTCCGGCCAGGCCGACCTCACCTCCATAATAGATGCTCGGAGAACCGCCATAGGTCAGCAGGAAAACATAAGGAAGCTTCACCAGCTCCGGGTCGCCTCCGCAAAAGTGCAGAATCCGCGCGGTATCATGGCTGTCGAGCAGATTGAACATATTCCGCGCTACATGCTTAGGATAGCTGACCAGCAGCTGATTGAGGGCATACACAAAATCCTTAGCAGTATACTGCTCCTGTTCCGGAATATTCGTCCCGAAGTAACGAGTAACCGGCCCTGTGAACTCATAATTCATCACTGCATCGAACTGGTCACCCTGCAACCACGGATTAGAATAGAGCCAGTTTTCTCCGAGTATATAAATATCTTTGCGGATGGCCTTAATCCGTTTCCGGAATTCCCGCCAAAAATCATGGGAAACTTCGTTCGCCACGTCGAGCCGCCAGCCGTCTATATTATAATGTTCCGTCCAATAGACAGCTGCGCTTATCAGATACTCTCTTGCCGCAGGATTGCCGGTATTCCACTTGGGCATCTGGTCCGTATACGCAAACGTCCGGTAATTCAGATGCTCTCCGAAATAATAACCTTCTCTGGCCGCAAGCGCTGTGTCAGGTACCACTGGTTTGTCCGCGTCCAGGATATAGAAGTAGTCAAAATAAGGCGAGCTGCTGCCGTGCTTCAATACATCCTGCCAGAACGGGTGCTCATAGCCGCAATGGTTGAACACCGCCTCAAGCATAACCCGTATACCCCGCTTGTGCGCCTCTTCTACCATCTGCCCGAAAGTCTCATTGTCGCCGAAATGCGGATCAATCTTGAAATAATCCCTTGTATCATATTTATGGGAGCTCGGCGAATCAAAAAGCGGGGTAAAATAAATGCCCGTACAGCCGAGATCACGGATATAATCAAGTTTTTCGCTGATTCCCTGCAGATTTCCGCCGAACTTTTTGCCGTTACCGTCAAGCTGGTCGCTCCCCCATTCCAGAATATCTTCAGAAGGAGCCGCCGTAGCGCTGCGGTTGAACCGATCAGGGAAAATCTGGTACCATACCGTATCAGAAACCCATTCCGGCGCTGTATACAGGTCTTCTTCCAGAATATAAGGATAATGGAAATAGTTCGTATGATCCTTAGGCGGTGTCCACTCTTCGGGAAGCGGAACGAACTCCTGGCAGCCGGCAAAACAAAACTCATGGCCGTCATTCAGCACAAAGCCATACTTAATTCTTCTCCAATTAAAGCCCGTAAGCTCGGCAAACCAGCAATCATGATAACGGGTAACATACTCCTTCTTCATCTTCACATGCTGCATCGTATCTACAGCAAACTCATAGACATGTAAATCCTTGGCTAACGGTTTCCAGTTGAACGGATCAATAGCCAGCAAGGTGACCGACTGGATATCATCTTTTCTCGTTTTGATGCGGATATGCAGGGTCTCCGAATCATAGGCGTATGACAATGCCCCTTTCGGTTCATGAATAAAGGCCGCTAAATCCATAGCAGTACACTCCTCACAGTAGGATTTTAACTTAACTTATACGTTTAAGTGATTTAAGTATAAAGTCCCTGCAGGCGGTCTGTCAATCCGCGGCCGGCAGGGTTATAGGGGTCATCCATTCAACTATGTATGGCTACGATTGCAGAATCTCATCAATCCGCTCCTTCGCACCTTTCCAGGAGGTCATAAGCGGGAATGCATATTCTTCCCGTGCTCTCAGATTCCAGGGATGCGGAATGCACAGTACTTTCTTGCCCTCCTGTACAGCAGGCAGTAGATTATGCGGACCATCGTCAATCAGCAGATCGAAGTTGATCAGATGCTTCCGCTTGCAGGTAAAGAAGTTATCGGCCGGGATAAACGGCATATGCTTTTGCAGCCAATTCCATTTTTCTACGACGGTTTTCGGTACAGCTGCAGTCACAATAATAACATCATAAGCATTATGCAGCTTCTCCATCTCTTCTACTACATGCTCATCGAACAGCTCAAGCTCCTCATACAGCCCCGGTCTTCCGAAAAAGATATCCATCGTGCTGTCCGGATGGCGCAGGTGGTCGCTGTTCCAGTCGAACATATCCTCGTAGCGTAGCAGATGGGTCGGAAATTCATTATTGTTATGATAAATCGCCCGCTTAACGAGATGGCAGATGGTATCATCCATATCGACTGCGATAATTGGTTTTCTCATAGATTGTCTCCTATTTTACATTATATTTTTCTGTCCAGCCCCATACTGACCGTGTCCAGGCGATCCGGAAGCCTGCACGCTCCAGATTATTCTGGCTGGTGGATCCGAAGCCGGCCTGTGCAGCAACAAGCTGACAACCCGCAAGATGAGCTTCGTACAGTCTGCGCTGTATCAGCGCGGTTTGTATGCCACGGTTCCGGTATTCCGGTGCGGTCGCAGCCAGCGTGCAGGAAGCTATACTCCCGCCGATATGCATCACTGCTACTCTGGCCGGGACATCTTCAAGCGCAGCCAGAAACAGCTTCCAGCCCGGTCTGTTCAGTAGTCCAATATTATTGTTCATGAAATGAGGCTTGGCAGATAGCGGCATCCCGGAGCCCAGACAATGAATTTCGGCATAAGCGTCAAA
>NZ_LN831198.1:2340828-2350434 GCF_001368795.1 Paenibacillus ihuae | reverse complement strand
TAAAACTACATTAGCCAAGGCAGTAGCTTCCCGCCGCAAAGCCGCCTTTTTCGACATGGATATTTTATTACGGCCTGCGGCAGATGCAATTATGACTATGCATGGACTAGACCCTACAGACAGGGATTCCGCCGAATACAAAAGACTGTGCCGAGACCTGGGCTACCGGATCACCATGGATGCTGCACTCGATAATCTCGGTATCGACAGCGATGTATTTGTGGTTGGACCCTTCACTAAGGAAGCAGCGGATCCCGGCTGGATTGAAAACGAGTTGAGCCGGATTGGCTTTACACTGCAAGACATTGAAGTCAAGGTCGTGCTGGTCACATTAGCTGACGAGGAGCTGTTCCGCGAGCGGATACTAGGCAGGCATTCCCCTCTTGATGACTGGAAGTTCCGGAATTGGGAGGTCTTCCGCTCGTCACTGGGCAGCCGTACGGTTACATGGCCGCTGCCCGAACCAAACGTGGCGTTAATCGACAATTCGCATCCTGATGTAGCGGTTACCGCTAAGCTGGTAGAGCAGTTTGTTTACGATTGAGTAAAAGCAGCCCGCCAGTTGCTTTTTGACAAGTGCAAGGAATTTACTCCACAGAACCTTTAACGATCCCATAGTAATGCTTATCGTCGTATTCCCCAGTATCACTATAATAGAAGCTCTCTTTTAATGTTCCCTCGTATTTCATGTTCGCTTTCTTGAGTACCATGCCGGAGACAGTATTGCGTCCACGATGATAAGCCTGCAGCCGGTGCAGCCTGGTATGGGCAAAGATATACTGAATCACTGCTCTTAACGTTTCTGAGGCATACCCTTCGTTCTGAAACGCTTGTCCGATGCAATATTCAATGTCTGCCTGATGATGTTCGCTATCTACATGGTAAAAGGCAATTTGTCCAATGCATGTTTCCATATCCTTAAGAATAACCGCCCACCGGTAGAAATCTTCTCTAGCGTAGAACAATATCCACTTCTGCAATAATTCTTCCACTAATGCAATGCTTTCGTACACAGGCTCACCGTAATTTCTCTGTATTTCCGGATCATTAATCCAATTCATATACATGCTTCCGGCATCCTGCAGCGTAAAGGACCTTAACTTTAATCTGTCCGTTTCAATCACTTGAGTTCCCGTATGCAATATAATTCACTCCAATCGATCCGCTGTTAAGTACAGCACATAGATCAATCTTACGGATGGGCAAACAAACACGCCATGCATCATTCTACAAGAAATTTAGACTCTGTTATGAACCAGCAGCCTTCATTCGAGTAAGATTTTTCAATAATTCCCGTATAACCGATTAAAGGAGCTGGTCATATGATAGCCTCAGGAATTTTCTTGCTTATTATTGGGATCGGTACGATTGCCTTTGGGATCTATGTCCGCAAGAATCCTACCTTTGGCTGACGCATGAGTGAGGGATGGAATAAACGGCGATTCTGAGCCAAGCGTGGCTTACATCGAAGCAAGGATACTCTCCGGTGCCGTAGCCATCTGAGTAGGAGCATTTTTTATCGCCATGGGTGTTTACAGTTTATTTAATCCAAACCGTGCAGCTGCTTGAACTGCTCCGGCTTCATTCCGGTTAAACGTTTGAATACCGCGCAGAAGTAGCTTGCGTTCTCAAAGCCTGTCAGCTGTGCGATTTCGTACAACTTTTTTTCACGTTCCTGATACATCAGTTGCTTGCTCCGGTTAATACGCTGCTTATTGATATAGGTTACCGGCCGGTCATAAACCGTACGCTGAAACAGCCGGCACAGATATTGCGGAGAAACAGAGATTACCTCAGACAGCTCCTTTAAGGTCAGTGTCCGGTGCAGATGAAGCTCAATATGCTCCAGCACCGGTTTGATCCGTACAAGCTCATCTTCCTTATTCAGAGCAGGAGGCAGGTTTCTTTTTAAATCCAGCAGCAGGGAGTACAGCAGCTTGGAACGTTCCAGGTTCACCTCGAGATCGTTGCCTCCCGGCAGCAGCAGCATTTCCTTAAGCGGAGCAAGAAGTTCAAGTTCCCTTAGTCTCCAGATACCTGACTCGCGGATACCCGCATAGGATAGCATTCCCCTGGCCTCTCTCCCCTGAAAGGATATCCAGGCCAGCTCCCACTCCCGGCTAACCGGCATGTAGGAATGCGGAATATCCGGAAAGGTAATGAATACATCTCCCGGACCGACAATCTGCCGTTTATCTTTTATCGTCAGCTCGCCCTTGCCGTCCAAAATCTGATGCAGCTGATAATCCGGAAACCCAGATGGACGCTCAGTCTCTTCCTGGTGCTCCCAATATCCGATAGTTGTAGCATACAGCGGCAACTGGACCGTATCATCTGTTTCGCAAAAAACCATCATTCTCTCCAAGTCTCTTCACCTGTTTCATATATTGTTATATCACTATAATATCCTTTTATATCTTATAGGCATTTGCCAATTTATAATATGAATATAACAATACAAGGAGATGTTAATGTGCGCAAGAAGCTAAACTACCAACCACCCGCCAACGGCTATCCTGAATGGAATAACAATCCAGAAATATTTGAATTGAACCGCTTGCCGGCTCATTCGTCCATGATGTCCTACACGACCGCTCAGCAGGCACTGCATGGAGACAAAACAGCATCCCCTAATTATCAAACCCTTAACGGCAGCTGGAAGTTTGCCTTCGCGGAGACCCCTGAGCAGCGCATCAAGGATTTCTATAAATCAGATTACGATACCAGCAGCTGGGCCGAAATCCCTGTGCCCTCCCATTGGCAGTTCCATGGATATGATTATCCGCAATATACCAATGTGCGTTATCCTTGGGCTGTTTCCGAGCCTGACCTGAAGCCGCCGTTTGCTCCAACCTTGTATAATCCCGTAGGATCCTACACCCGGACGTTTACTGTACCTGAAGCCTGGGATGGCCAGCCTGTATTCCTTAGCTTTCAGGGGGTTGAATCTGCATTTTATGTATGGGTGAACGGTGAACTCGTGGGATATGGTGAAGATACCTTTACCCCTTCAGAATATGATATCACCGCTTACCTGCACGAAGGCGAGAATAAGCTTGCGGTTGAAGTCTACCGCTGGTGTGATGCCAGCTGGCTGGAGGATCAGGATTTCTGGCGGCTTAGCGGGATTTTCCGCGAGGTCTATTTATACACGACTCCTCAAGTACACCTAACGGACTTTTCTGTAGTGACGGAGCTGGATAAAGATTATACGGATGCCGATCTTAAGGTGAACCTGCAGCTGGAGAATTATTTCAACCGGGAGCTCACCCCTCATTCCGTTCAAGTCCAGCTCTTTGATGACCAGAAACAGCCAATCTTTGAACAGCCGTTATCGGCGGATATTACATTTGCTGTAGGTGAGGTTCAGCAGCTTAAGCTGTCCGCACACATCGAACGCCCTAAGAAGTGGAGTGCGGAGAAGCCTTATTTATATACCCTCCTCATCACCGTTGTGGCCAATCAGGATCAGCTGCAGGAAGCGGTCAGCTGCAAGGTTGGTTTCCGCACGTTCGAGATCAAAGACGGACTGATGAAAATCAACGGCAAACGGATTGTGCTAAAAGGCACCAACCGCCATGAATTTTCCTGCGACACCGGCCGCGCCTTGTCCAAAGAAGATATGATCCGCGATATTCAGCTCATGAAATCCCATAACATCAATGCTGTACGGACTTCCCACTACCCGAACCAGTCTGTATGGTATGAGCTGTGCGATGAATACGGCCTTTATGTGATTGACGAGACGAATCTGGAGACCCATGGTTCCTGGCAGTATGGCCAGCAGGAGCTGCATGAATACAACGTTCCCGCAAGCAGACCGGAGTGGCGTGCCAATGCCATCGACCGCTGCAATTCCATGATGCAAAGAGACAAGAATCATCCGTCCGTAATCATCTGGTCCCTGGGCAATGAATCCTTCGGGGGCGACAATTTCCTTGCGATGCATGATTACCTGAGAGAAGCAGATCCGACCCGGCCTGTTCACTATGAAGGCATTTTCCACTACAGACCATCGGAGGCAGCCAGCGATATCGAATCCACCATGTACATCAAGCCGGACGCTGTGGAGCAATATGCCAAAAATAACCCGAAAAAGCCTTATATTCTGTGCGAATACAGCCATGCGATGGGCAATTCCTGCGGCGGACTGCATCTCTATACAGAGCTGTTTGATAAATATGATATTATTCAAGGCGCCTTTATCTGGGACTGGGTGGACCAGGCGATCCGCACTACCACAGTGGAAGGTATAGAGTACCTGGCGTATGGCGGAGACTTTGGCGAAACCCCGCATGACGGTAACTTTAGCGGCAATGGCTTATTGTTTGCGGACCGTACAGTAACTCCGAAACTGCTTGAGGTGAAGAAATGCTATCAGAGCATCAAAATCTCGGCCCTGGATCTGCAAAAGGGACATTTCCAGATCCGCAATACCTTCTTGTTCACCAATATTGAAGAATACACTCTGGAGTGGAGAATCGCCCGGGATGGAGAAACCACCCAAGAAGGTACTATGCGGATTGCTGCAGCACCCGGCGAAACGGTTGAATGCATCATTCCTTATGAGCTCAACGAATTGGTGAATGATAAGGAAGCTGTGCTGACTATTTCCTTTACCCAGCCTGAAGGAACCTCATGGTCAGAAGCCAATCATGAGATGGCCTGGGAACAGTTTGTTCTTGTGCCATGGTTCGCATCCAGCCGTGCGGTATCCACAGGCGGTGCACTTCACATTGCCGAACAAGAAAACGCCGTCACCATTTCAGGCGATAGCTTCTCTCTAGCCTTCAATACAACGACCGGAGAAGTGTACTCCTACCAGACTGCAGATCAAGAACGTTTACTGCAGCCTGTAAGAGCGAATTTCTGGCGGGCCGTCACGGATAATGACCTGGGTAACGGACTGGATAAACGCTGCGCCGTCTGGAAAGAAGCCTCCTCCTCCCAGAGTTTGATCGACTTCAACTGTCATACGGAGGGCAGCCGCTGCTTTGTCTCAGCTACCTACCTCCTGTTCACGAATCCTGACTCCATTCTGCGGGTGAAATATGAGATCCGGACAGATGGATCAGTAGAGATCACGCAGGACTTGAACCCCGGAGGCAGTGACCTGCCGGAAATCCCTGAATTCGGCATGATGTTCGTGCTGGACGGCGGACTTGATACCATCTCCTGGTACGGGCGCGGACCGCACGAGAACCATTGGGACAGAAATACCGGCGCTGCAATTGGACGATATAGCGGAAAGGTCATTGACCAGTTCACCCCTTATCTCCGGCCTCAGGAATCCGGCAATAAGACAGATGTCAGATATGCTTCTCTTACAGAAGGCGTGAACGGACCCGGCTTCCATATCGAGGGTACGGTTCCGATTGAGGTTAACGCATTACCGTGGACCCCGGACGAACTGGAAGCAAGTGATCATGTGTATAAATTGCCTGCTTCAGACAAAACTGTACTGCGGGTGAACTATAAGCAGATGGGTGTCGGCGGCGATGACAGCTGGGGTGCACCGACCCATGACGAATTTACCTTGCCTGCCAACCGGACTTACTCATTCCGGTTTACAATTTCACCAAGATAATTAATTTCTGCCGGTACAGCAAAAAGGGGGAATTCCTTTGCAGGAGTTCCCCCTTTTGTTGTGTCAATCAAATGCGGCCCTTCTTCAGTTCTTCTATCACTCTTTTCCCGGAAGGTGTCTGGGCTAAGCCGCCCAATGCTGTTTCCCGGTGTGCAGCCGGCATTGCCGAACCCACCTCCAGCATCACCTGGACTACTTCATCCGAAGGAATTACACTGCGTACCCCGGCCAGAGCCATATCCGCCGCCGCCAGTGCGGTTACGGCACCAAGTCCGTTGCGGACGATACAAGGGATCTCTACCAGGCCGGCGACCGGATCACAAATGAGTCCAAGCGAATTTTTCAGGGCTAGGCCTACGGCATGGACAACCATAGCCGGACTTCCTCCGCGCATCTCTACCATTGCTCCGGCGGCCATGCCGATCGCTGAACCTACCTCTGCCTGACAGCCTCCCTCAGCTCCTGAGATGAAAGAATTGTTTGCGATGATATAGCCAATCGCTCCGGCCGCAAACAATCCGCTCACCATATGCTCATCACTCCAGCCAAAGCGCTGCTGCGCACTTATGAGCACACCGGGAAGGATGCCGCAGGAGCCGGCTGTAGGTGTAGCTATGATTCTGCCCATTGAAGCATTAACCTCCGAAACCGCAAGCGCATAAATCATCGCCTGACTGGCATGACCTCCCAGACAAGTTTCTTCAGATCCACGGTAGGCTGAGATCCGCCGGGCGTCTCCTCCGGTCAGACCGCTGCGCGAGGTGGTATCCTCATGAAGCCCGCGCTCTACCGCTTCTTTCATGATCTCATAATAATCCTGCATCTTCTTGAATTCATTCTCGCGGCTTCGGCCCGATTCCCTGCACTGCTCCTGCAGCATCAGTTCACCAATTGTCTGCTGCGATTCAGTACAGAGCTCTTTCAGTTCATCCAGTGTACGGAATTGCATCTTTCAGACCTCCCCGGCAACGTTTAAGTCAACCATACGGATATCACGGACAGCAGAAATCCGCTTCAACGCCTTGATTAATACAGGTGATACGGCAGCATCCAGCTCAAGCACCGTAACGGCTTCTCCACTCCGGCTTTTCCGGTCGACGGACATAAATCCGATGTTCATTCCGTGTGACTTGAAAAGCTGTGTCATATCGGCAATCATTCCCGGCACGTCGCTATGGCTGATAATCAAGGTCGGATAAACTCCGCTGAATCTGACCGTAAATCCGTTGACCTTCACAATTTCAATGCTACCGCCGCCAATTGAGGTGCCTGTCATCGTCAGCGACTGACCCGTCGCTTCAGATTTCAGCCAAAGTTCAGCCGTATTCGGATGACTGTATAGACCTTTTCCTTCAGCGAAAGAAACAGTTACGCCGGACTGTGCCGCCAACTGCAGAGAATCTGGAATGCGCGGATCATCTGTTGCATAATCGAGCAGCCCTCCGACAATCGCAGTGTCGGTTCCATGTCCCTGATAAGTAGCGGCAAAAGAGCCGTAAAATAAGATCTCAGCGCGGGACGGAACAGCGCCCAGCAGCTGACGGGCACTCCTTCCAATTCTTACTGCTCCAGCTGTGTGAGAGCTGGAGGGTCCGACCATGGCCGGACCGATGATGGAGAATACATCCTTGAACCGCATATGCTTGTCCCTCCGGCTTCGATGAAAATACTTAGATGCTAACCGGTAATTTAGCGGCGGAAGAGAGCTTCGGCGGATAAATCTCCGCAGGTATCGGACAGATATAAGCTTCTCCATCCAGTCTCTCCGCATGCTCTGCCTTGGCCTCCGCTATTAGTTCCGGGCTAAGCAAGGCCTGCAGCGCGGAGAGCGCCATTGTTTTCCCGGCCAGCAGCATTCCTTTATGCGCATAAGTACTTTTCCCTTGGGCAACAACCTGCCAGGCGTGGATCGGAGTTGCATAGGCCCAGGTAGCAGTCGAACATTGTGCCGTGGGAACGATCCAGCTGACATCACCGACATCGGTGGAACCCGTCATGATCACCATTTGCTCATGATAAGGCTTCACAAATTCCGCAAGCGGCTGTTCCGCCAGCCGCGCTGCCAGAGCTTTGCCCGCCATCATGGCTGCATCCGCCTTGTCGATTTCAGGGATTGTTTCATAAATCGCCTTGGCGAGTACCTTCTCCTCCGCAGTATATTCCGGAAGCCCTAGGTCAAGCAGGTTCTGGTGCATACGCTTCTCCAGCGTTGCATTTGGGATCAGATTGGACGTCGCACCTTCCACAACATGCTCCACCTGCGTTCCCGTCATTAGTGCGGCCCCTTGAGCAATATTCTTTATCCGTTCGAACAGCTCTGTTACCTGCTTGGATTTGGGAGCGCGGATCAGATAGACGACCTCAGCTTCAGCCTGAACTACATTCGGTGATTTGCCTCCGGTATTCGTAACGGCATAATGTACCCGGGCCAGATCAATCATGTGCTCACGCATGTAGTTGGTCCCCACGTTCATCAGCTCCACCGCATCCAGCGCACTGCGTCCAAGATGCGGTGCTGCCCCGGCATGCGCACTTTGTCCCTTGAAGCGGAACGTGACATTGATATTCGCCAAGGAGGACATATGCCATACGGAGTTGGCAGTTCCGGGATGCCAGCTGAATGCTGCGTCTACATCATTAAATAATCCTGCTTTCGCCATAAAAGCCTTTCCTGAGCCGCTTTCTTCAGCCGGACATCCGTAATAGCGGACGGTTCCGGACATCCCGGATTCCTGCATATAATCCTTAACGGCTACCGCAGCTGCCAGTGCACCTGTGCCAAGCAGATTATGCCCGCAGCCATGCCCGTTGCCTTCGGGAATCAGCGGCTGGTAAGCCGCTTCCCCCGCCACCTGACTGAGACCGGACAGGGCATCAAACTCTCCCAGGATGGCGATCACCGGATGACCGCTCCCATAGCTGCCGATGAATCCGGTCTCCAGCCCGCCTGCTTCACGCTCTACCGTGAAGCCTTCGTGCTCCAGGATTTCAGAGAGCAGCTGAGCGGACTTGTATTCTTCAAAACGGGTTTCAGCATATCCCCAGATATCATCGCTTGCCTGAATGAACAAATCCCGTTTATTCTCCACCAATTGCGCAACCCGGTCCTTCATCTCCATGATAATCCCACCTTTTCAAAGTTTGGATGTATTACTCTGTCAGATCCCATTCATTAACGTTGTGAAGCGGTCCAATATCAATCGGTTTACCGACCAGGACATTTTTAGATACAGCTTGAAGGCGTTTCTCAGAATAAATCGTCAGCATCGGTAATTCTTCATGGAACTGATCTTGAATTTCATCATAAATGACACGGCGTTTCTCAGGATCAGCTTCCGCAGCCCCCTTGGCAATCAGAGCATCCATTTCAGCGTCAGAATACTGAGCCATATTATAGGCATTGGTGCTGTCCAGAATCTGGAACGTCACGCCCGGATCAAGGCTGAAGGTGTTGGTAAACATGGTCAGATCAAAATCATGGCTGAGTGCTTTTTGGATCAAAGTCGGGAAATCATACTTCTGAACCTGGACCTTAAGCCCGACAGCCTTCATATTTTCAGTCATGATATCTGCAGCCTGCTCACGGACTTTATTGCCGACCGGAACATTGAAGGTAATGACCTGATTGAAATCCCAGCCTGCTTCTTCCAGCAGCTGCTTGGCTTTTTCCGGATCATAGGCATAGCTTGCCTCTTCCTTGTAGTACGGGTGGATACTGGTCAGAAGGCCGTCGATGATTTCCCCCTCGCCCTTCAGCAGCTGCTTCACAATCAGATCTCGGTTGATCGAATAAGCGATAGCCTGTCTGGTCTTGGCATCCTTAAACACCTTGGTGTTATAGACCAGCAGGGTTGGTTCTGTCGGCAGGCTGACTCGACCGTAACATTAGTCATATTCTTCACTTTCTCGAAATCCTGAATCGGAATCAGGCCGATCGGCATGGAGTTCATCTGAATCTCACCAGTCTGCAGCTGGGCTACCAGATTGGAGGCCGGCATGATTTTCATGTAAACCTTATT
>NZ_LN831198.1:2338579-2340801 GCF_001368795.1 Paenibacillus ihuae | reverse complement strand
CCCTGATAATAATCCGGGTTTGCTGAAACCTCTACATACTGGTCCTTGGCAAATTTGCCGAAAGTAAACGCACCCAGGGTAACACTTGGATTCTGCATATACGCATTTGTTGCCAGGTCTGCCGGTGCCACCCCACTTAGAACATGTTCCGGCAGAAATCTTAATCTGGTCGAAAAATTATCATTGAAGTAATTCGGATCGACTGGTGTTTTCGTCTTAATCTCGAAAGTATGCTCATCGATGATTTTCAAGCCGGAAATGGCTGTCTGCCCTTCATCCAGCTTGCCTGCATCATTAAGTCCTTCGATAAATTTCAGCCGCAGCATGCTTTCCACCAGCGGATTTGCCACAAGATTAAGAGTGAATTCAACGTCTTTGGTTGTAAAAGCCTCTCCATCACTCCACTTGGCATTTGGATTAAGCTTCACAGTATAGGTCTGGCTGTCTGCACTCTCCACAGATTCCGCGAGCTTCGGCAGGAATTCAAAGTCTTCCGTAAGGGCCAGCAGGGTATCGAACATAAATCCGCTGACGAAGATCGAAGCAGCGTCTGTCAGATTAATCGGATTCAGTGTGACTGGAGGATTGACCATTCCGATATAAATCGCTTTTTCCGCTCCGGCGGAGCCGGTGCTGTCCTCAGCCGCAGCCGGTGTATTCCCGCTTTCTGAAGAACCGCAGGCAGTTACGAATAATAGCAGCAGGCAAAAGGATGCCGCAAGCAGGCTTCTGTACGTTTTTCTCATGAATGAATCCCCCTAAAAGTTTTGTGAGCCTGTCCTCTGTGAATCTGCTTCGTACAAAACTCGCTTCGGAAGCATACACTTAGTTTTGTGAGCCTGTCCTCTGTGAATCTGCTTCGTACAAAACTCGCTTCGGAAGCATACACTTAGTTTTGTGAGCCTGTCCTCTGTGAATCCGCTTCGTACAAAACTCGCTTCGAAAGCATATGCTTAGTTTTGTGAGCCTGTCTTCTATTCCTTTGGATCAATCGCATCGCGTAGTCCGTCACCGACAAAGTTGATGGCGAGCACCGTCAGCAGAATCATGATGCCGGGCGGCAGCCACAGCCAGGGCTGATCGGTCAGAACGGACAAGGATTGCGCATCCGTCAGCATGTTGCCCCAGCTGGATTTCGGCGACTGGACACCCATTCCAAGAAAGCTAAGCCCGGATTCGGCCATTATTGCTGCAGCTACCCCGAAGGTCGCATTAACAATAATCGGTCCGAGCGCATTCGGCAGAATGTGCTTAAGCATAATTCTTGACGCGCTAAGTCCGAGTGCGGTGCCGGCTTTCACATAATCCATCCCTTTCAGTGACAGTACACTTCCACGCACCAGCCGGGCTATCGCCGGCCAGGAGAACATTGCCAGCACGAGGATAATGGTAGCAAGGCTTGGGCCCAGCACACTGACTACGACAAGAATCACCATCATGAACGGAAAGGCCATGAACATATCGGTTACCCGCATCACCAGCATATCCAGCCATCCGCCGAAATAGGCAGAAGCCAGTCCAATCAGTGTGCCTACTGTTACATAGACCGCTACGGATACAAACCCGACGAGAATTGAAATCTGTGTTCCATAAATCAGCCGGCTCAGCACATCCCTGCCAACCTGGTCGGTGCCAAGCAGATACTCGGCAGACGGAGCCGCTGAGAACTCACCCGTCACCAGGTATGGATCATGAGGCGCGATCCATGGTGCGAACAAGGCAACTGCAAAGAGCAGCAGTGTGAAGATCAGCCCGGCTACAGCCAGCTTGTGCTTCTTGAATCTGCGTACAATCTGTTTGAAATTGCTTTCGGAAAACTCTTCGTTCACTTCAATACTGCCTATTCTTCCTTCGGCTAACTGCAGCCCTGTATTGGACAAGGTAACCCCTCCTTTTTATGAGTATTTGATCCGCGGATCAGCAATGGAGTACGTGATATCCGTCAGCAGATTGGAGGAGAGCACGATAACCGCAGCGGTCAGATTGAGCCCCATCAGAGTAGAATAATCCCGCGACATGATCGATTGAAGAGTCAGCTGGCCGATTCCCGGCCACTGGAAAATCTGCTCTGTAATTATCGCTCCGCCCAACAGCAGCGGAATCTCCAGACCGACAATCGTGATAATCGGAATAAGTGCATTGCGCAGGGCATGCTTATTAGTGACCAAAAATTCCTTCACCCCTTTAGCTCTTGCAGTGCGCAAGTAGTCCTGCTTCAGCAC
>NZ_LN831198.1:2328047-2338553 GCF_001368795.1 Paenibacillus ihuae | reverse complement strand
TTTAGCTCTTGCAGTGCGCAAGTAGTCCTGCTTCAGCACATCCAGCATACTGGCTCTGACATAGCGGACTTTCCGTCCGGCAATCCCTGTACTGAGCACAATTACCGGAAGAATCATGTGCCGGATCCGATCCCACAGACCTCCATCACCGCCAAGCTCTGTCATCCCTCCGGTTGGGAGAAGGCCCAACTGCAGCGAGAATAGATAGATTAACGCAAGACCCAGGAAGAAATTAGGGATTGAAGTGCCGACGAAGGACAGGCCGGTAACCAGGTAGTCCCATTTCGAATTTTGCATCAGGGCGCTGAAAATGCCGACGGGCACAGCGATCAGCAGTGCTACAATTAAAGCGACAGCAGCCAGGAGGCAGGTTGCTCCCAGCCGCTGCAGGATCATCTGGCCTACAGGCTCGGACGAGCTGATGGAATAGCCTAGATTCCCCTGAACCAGCTGGAGCAGCCATTTGGCGTACTGCATATACAGCGGATCATTTAGGCCCAAAGCTTCTTTCTTGGCTTCGATCAATTCAACCGGCGTATTCGCGTCCATGAACATTTCCACCGGATCACCGGGTGCCATATTCATAATGATAAAATTGATAATCGTAATCCCCAGCAGCACAGGAATAATGATCAGGATTCGTCTGACAATATAGTTAAACATGTTGCATTCCTCCACTCAAAAGAGTTACGCCAGCGGGTAATGGCAGGCAGACATATGGCCGTCACCGGATAGAACCGGCTCCTGTTCCTTGCACAGTGCCGTTGCCAGCGGGCAGCGGGTATGAAACCGGCAGCCGCTCGGCGGGTTGGCTGGACTCGGAACATCCCCTTCCATTACGGTCCGGGCTTCGTTCCGCAGCCGCGGATCAGGAACCGGATAAGCATTCAGCAGCGCCTGTGTATAGGGATGTTTGGGGCTGCTGAAAATCTGCTCCCTGGTTCCGACCTCCACCATTTTACCAAGATACATCACGGCAATCCGGCTGCTGATGTATTTGACAGCCCCCAACCCGTGGGCAATGAATAAGTACGTCAAGCCCAGCTCCTTCTGAAGATCCCTCAGCAGATTAAGAATTTGCGCCTGAATCGACACGTCCAGTGCGGAGACCGGCTCATCGCAGACAATCAGCTTAGGTTTCACCGACAATGCCCTGGCGATGCCAATCCGCTGGCGCTGGCCGCCGGAGAACTCATGGGGAAAGCGGTTTTTGTAAGAACGCGGAATGCCCACCATGTCGAGCAGCCGCTCCACTTCCGCTTCGGCTTGTCCCTTCTCAATCAGCCTGTGAACCAGCATCGGTTCAGCAAGAATATCCTTTATTCGCAGGCGCGGATTCAGTGAGGAAGACGGGTCCTGAAATACCATCTGCATTTGGGTCCGCAAGGACTTCATTTTCCCGCTTGGATAGGCTGAGATGTCATTACCCTGGTACCAGATCTTCCCTTCCGTTGAAGCTTCCAGGCGGACAATCGTCCGCCCGATCGTTGACTTACCGCAACCGGATTCACCGACCAGCCCAAGCGTCTCTCCTTCCTCAATATGAAAGCTTACATCATCAACAGCCTTAACATGACCTGCGATGCGGGAGAGAATTCCTTTGCGGATGGGATAATAAGTTTTCAGCCCCTCTAGTCTTAGCAGAGGCTCAGCTTCGGTATGTTGAGCAGCTGTATTCATATAATCCCCTCCGCTAGCGTGCGATTGGTACTTTCCTTGGACTTTTCCGCCAGCCAGCAGCGCGAGTAATGGCCGTCGCTGACTTCCAGAAGCGGAGGCGGAAGCTTGCATCGGTCTTCGGCAAATTCACAGCGGTCATGGAAGCGGCAGCCTTTGGGCATTTGCGCCAATGAAGGCACCGTACCCGGAATGGAAGCAAGCCGCTCCTCCATATCACCCGCTTCACCGAGATGGGGAATGGATTTCATCAGCCCTTTGGTATAAGGATGGGACGGTTGTTCGAATAGAGTAAATACATCGGCTTCTTCAACTACTTGCCCTGCATACATAACGACTACCTTGTCTGCCATTTCGGCAATCACGCCAAGATCGTGAGTAATCAGGATAATCGCTGTGCCGGTTTCTTCCCGCAAATCCTTCATGAGATTAAGGATCTGAGCCTGGATCGTTACATCCAGTGCAGTCGTCGGCTCGTCAGCGATCAGCAGCTTAGGGTTACAAGAGAGCGCCATGGCAATCATTACGCGCTGCCTCATCCCGCCGGAGAGTGCGTGCGGATACTCGTCGATGAGTTCCTCTGCCCGCGGAATGCCGACTTTCTTAAGCATCTGAACCGCATAATCTTTTGCCGGCTTGCCCTTAAGGTTCAAATGAAGCCGGATCGCCTCCACCAGCTGATTGCCGATCGTGAATACCGGATTCAGCGAGGTCATCGGTTCCTGAAAAATCATGGAGATCTCACCGCCGCGAATTTTCCGCAGCTCATTTTCACTTTGCTTACTCAGGTCTTTGCCGTTAAAACGTACTTCACCTTGTTTGATGAGACCGGTCTTGCCCAGCAATCTCATGATCGAGAGCGAAGTGACACTTTTACCGCATCCGGATTCTCCAACAATGCCTAGCGTTTCGCCGGGTTTGAGTGCAAAGCTTACACCGTCAACGGATATTACTTCACCCCTGTCACTGCGGAATACGGTCTGCAGCCGGTCAACCTCCAGTAAGTTCATCATGGCGCCCCTCCGTTCATGAGAATTGTAGATTGAATGTTATGTTAGGTAACAAGCTTTGAACTTATTATAGCGGGGCGGCTGTAAAAGCAGTAGGCGTTACAGTTCTTCTTGGTATCGTTACTTGCCTGTTTTCATGAAAACAAATCAAGATAAGTATCATTTTTTGCTATAGGGGGCGTTTGCTTGTCATTAAGCTCTTTGAATCGCGTGAATGTATGTTATAATTCATAACATCATAATTTGAAATGCTATAGATGGGAGAAATCACCGATGAAATCAGCCTACCGTACATTTTTCCTGAAAAATCTCTATCATTTCATTCTTCCCATGCTGATACCCATCGCCATTCTCGGCACCTTCTCCGCAATTATTATCCAGCAATACATTGGCAAAGAAGCTACAGACGCCAACCTGAACGTACTGAAAGGCATGCAGTCGAATGTGGATTTGCAATTTGAGCAGCTGGATACGCTGTACATGCATTTTGTTGCCAGTGCGATTGAACTCAGCGAATTGAAGAGCATACTCAGCAAACCGCTGCCTTCTCTGGAGGATTACAAACGGCTGGCCGCGATCAAAAATTTCATCGACTCTCCGGCCATCGCCCGCTCGTACATCGATTCCATCTATATCTATTTAGAAAATGACAAGAACCGCTTCATTACTTCTACTACCGGCGGGCTGATGGAATTCAGTGATTTCTACGACGTTTCCTGGTATGACGAATATCTCCGCAGATCGGCACTAGGCGATGATTACTGGACGGGGAAGCGTTCTTTTCTCAAATACAATCTGTTCAACTATAATACTGAGGTTATTTCGCTCTATCAGACGCTGTACACTTCCAGTCCGGGAGAAGGGGTCATCGTCCTAAACATCAAAATCGAGCATCTGCAGGAACAGCTGTCTGCGCTGCGCACACCGGATAACCAATATTTGCTGATGCTCGATTCAGCCAATCAGATTATTCTGCAGAACAGGCCATTTCAGGAAGGCGATACAGAGGAATTACAGCTGCTGCTGAAGGACTCCCCTAATGAGACATTGTCCTCGGAGTCACCGGATTCCCGGTTCGTCTACTCCATTCTCTCTTCCGAGAAGTACGGCTGGCGGTTTGTGTCCATTACTCCGAAAAAGTCACTCTATGCGCTCCCGCTTAGACTCGGCCTCTATACATTGCTTGCTATCCTTTTTTCATTTGCCGTCGCTGCCTGGATCAGCCAGTATTTCGCCAAACAGCATATGAGTGAAATCCGCCAGATTACCAATCTGCTGCAGAGTGCAGAAAAAGGTGAGCCGCTGCCCGTTCTGCCAAACCGTAAGCATAACATCTACAATTACATCATCCAGCGGATTCTGGTGCATTTTTTGGAGAACAATTATCTGAATGCCCAGCTCGCGGAACGGAAAGCCAAAGCCGAGATCCTGGAATTAAGTGCGCTGCAGGCTCAGTTGAACCCTCATTTCCTGCTGAACACCTTCGACACCATTAACTGGAAAGCAGCCTCTGTCACCGGGAATATGAACAGTGAGCTGAACCAGATGATCGGACATTTAGGCGACATTCTAAAAACAGCCCTGGATTACGAGCATAAATATATTCCGCTTGAAGAAGAGCTGGAGTATACCCACACCTATATTCAGATTCAAAAGATGCGGTATCAGGATAAATTCGAGGTGCTGTGGGATTGCGGTGCCAATGCCCAGCAGTTCATGGTGCTTAAGCTGCTGCTGCAGCCGCTGATCGAAAACAGCCTGTATCACGGCATCCGCAAAGTCGAGGGCAAACGCTATATCAAGATTAAAGCAAGGCTGCAGCAGGAGCGGCTGCTCATTAGCGTTACAGACAATGGACAAGGTATGGACAGGGATCAGCTCCAAGCGCTCCGGTCAAGGCTGGGGGAAACTACAGGGGATTTATCGAGTCATATCGGCGTGGTGAATACACACAAAAGGCTGCAGCTGGCCTATGGAGAACTAAGCGGTCTGCAAGTGTACAGCAGGTGGAATTCGGGGACGATGGTCACAATAACGATTCCGGTAAAAGAGACATTGTAAAGGGGGCTAAGCAATGTATAAATTGTTGATTGCAGATGATGAACAGGAGATCCGCCACGGACTGAGCTCTTATTTCCCCTGGCATGAGATCGGCTATGAGGTGGTGCAGCATGTGGAGAATGGCCAAAAGGCACTGGAGTATATTACCGGTCATCCGGTAGATGTACTGCTATGTGATGTCACTATGCCCGTCATGACCGGGATCGAGCTGGCAGAACGGCTGCATCTGGAGAAATCACCTGTGCAGGTTGTTTTCTTAAGCGCTCACCGTAATTTCGAATACGCCCAGCAAGCCCTGCAATTCGGAGTCCGCAACTATATTCTCAAGCCCACGAAGTATAAAAGCATTTTCGATACGTTCACAGCGCTCAAGGAGTCGCTCGACAGCGCCAAAGCCTCGCTGCTGCAGGCTTCTTCCCCTGGCGATTGCCCGCCGGATCTCATTGCCGGGCACGAAGATCCCGTAATCCGAAAAATCGCCGCTTACCTTCATGAGCATTTCAAGGAAGCTTCCCTCGAAGGGGCATCTCAGATCGTGCATATGAACCCCACTTATATCAGCAAGTATTTCAAGCAGAAAACGGACACTAATTTCTCCGATTACCTCAATACGGTACGGATGCAAAAAGCTGCAGAGCTGCTGTCCAGCCATCAGTTCAAGACTTACGAGATCAGCGATGCAGTCGGCTATAATAATGCCAAGAACTTCACCCGCTCGTTCAAGAAATTTTACGGCAAATCCCCTAGAGAATATATTCAAAGCTAACGTGCTTCCGTCTTGTCTTCAGCTTGACCGATACCGATGCGGTGGTAGCCCGGCTTCTGCAGAATACCCCGGATATGGGAAACGCGCTCAGACCCTTTTACAGAGCTGGAGCAGCCTAAGTACATGATTAACTGATTTAACTGCGTCTGCTTATTAATCCGCTTGTTCTAGTCCAGCTCTTCATAAGTGCTAAAAGGATCATTCCGGTAAGAATACCAGCGGAGTCGATAACCATATCATACAGCCTTCCGTCGCGCCCAAAATACAGCTGAAATATTTCAGTCGTCACGGCAAATACCACGGACCATAAAATGCTTTTCCCATAGCTTTTATTGATACGGTAGAGCAGAATTCCGAAAATGGAAAACCCTGAAAAATGCCCGATTTTCCGGATGATATAAGCCTTGGTGTGATAAAGATCCATCTGAAGCAAGTGATGAAAATCCGGTGAAGGTGTAAAGTGGAAATATGGCAGCACACCTGTACTCCAAAAGCTTGAATTGGCGGCACACGTGAATATTAACAGTACAATTCCCCAAAGCAACAGCATAACGGCTTTCATAGCAATCCTACTTTCTGGTACGTGTATGAACAGATATAATAGCTATTATAGCTTTTTGCCAGCTATTTAATCAATTGAACAGGACGTCCCTTCTAAACCTGACAGTAAGTAGTCAACTTACTCCCTGTATAATTTGTTTCAAGGAGAGGATGCAGACTATGAGTACTTATATCACTAACAAACAAAAGATGCTGCTTACAGGAGTAGCGGTACGGACCACAAACGCAGATGAAGCAGGAACAGATGGACGATTGCCAAAACTTTGGGAAACCTACTTTCAGAGCAATCTCACATCCCTGCCAGGGATCAGAAATCCGCATTATATTTATGCGCTGTATACCGATTATGAAAGTGATGCAGCCGGGGCTTATACCACCTTAATTGGACATGAAATTAACGAAGAGCGGGCGCGGGACGACAACAATCTTGAGGTCGTGGTTATACCTGAGAGCAAGTACCTTGTCTTCAAAACACGAAAAGGCCCGGTGTATGAAGTCGTTGTGGAAGCCTGGCAAGAAATATGGGATTATTTCAAGGAATCAACGGAGGTCAGAACTTACACGGGAGATTTCGAGCTTTACGACACCAGAAACTACGATTCGGCAAACACAGAAATTGAGATCTACATAGCTATAAAACAATCACTTTGACGCCTGATCGGGCGTCTTTTTTCATATACAGGCATTCTGCATATCCCAGGATACACCATTTCCGATATAATTAAGCATACTTATACAATCGTGGTGATGAAGATGAATTATGAAAATGCCGGCGATGTTTTACCGGAGCAGCTATTAAAAGAAATCAAGAAGTATGCGGCAGGTAAGCTGCTCTATATCCCTCTCGACAACGAAAAGAAAGCCTGGGGCGAGGTTTCCGGCTACCGCCATTTTTTGGTCAGACGTAATCAGTTTATCCTTAACAAATTTGTTCATGGCATTGGCATCCGCGAGCTGGCAACGGAGTTTCATCTGTCTGAGGAGACGATAAAACGGATTGTGTATTCCAGGAAAGATACCAACAAACTAGATTATCATCCGACCTCAAAATCTGCCATGATGTATTCGGAAGCAGGTATGCTGGAAGAGTGGCTTCATACCTACCTGCTGTTTGACCGCTGCAACAAGGTTTTCTCGGACGGCCTGCGGCTAATGTACCGCTATTATCTAGGCCCGCTTATAATGCCCTTGTCATTATTTAAGCGCTCCAGCGGACCGGAAGATCATATGAAGTGGAAGATTCATCCAGATGTATTTGAAGATAAGGTTAAGTATTGGATGAATCAGATTGATAGCCAAGCAGAAACTCCGCCGCTGATCGTCAACTTTGAAAAAGGCAGGCTCGAGCTGAATTGTAATAATCCGCTATTGGAGGCGTTGAAGCGATCACGGGTGAATGAGCATCCCGTCATCATCTGGATTACCGACCTACCCGATCACGACAGATTTCAGGAGGAGTATGCAGGATATCAGTAAGAGCATGTCGAGAACAGCTTAACTCAAACAGGACATAGCATCCTCCGCCCCTCTCCCCTATGATTGTAATGAAGGCTAATATGTAAGAAGGGTGATCCATTATGAAGTATGGCAGTACAACCTGTGCCCTTGAATACGCCGGACGTGGTGCTATTGATGAATGGGTCCAATTATTTCTGAGAAATGACGGTGAGAATCTTGAATTCGCCGATGGCTTATTATTAGAGAAAAGATACTATGAAGGTCCAATCCTGACCGATATCACGGTGTTCGGGATCGAAGAAGGGGCCCCATCGTATTTGAAGGAAGCAGATGAAATTGACAGGTTTTTTGAGGTGGTTGAGCGGATGAAAAGCATCTGGGCGGACTGGGATTTCCCTCCTTTGATTGTGAATTATGCCTTCGGCAGATTTGAGATCAATGATGGACGCCACCGTAATATTGCCTTGCATCAAATGAATATTACGTGGGCCCCCGTTATCTTTTGGGCAAGCTCTGAAGAAGACCACCGCTATATTACAGAATTTATAAGGAGTACTGAATCATGACACGGAAATTACCGTTATTCATTATCACAGGTGCCAGTGGCGTAGGAAAGACAACTGTAATGCATGAACTAAGAAGGATACTCCCCGATTTTGTAGTGTTCAGCACAGATCATGATAATTTCGGTACAACTGCTGACAAGCTGGAATATCAGGACAGGTATAACCTGCTGCTGCATTTTGCCAATGCCGTGGCGAAGTCAGGGAGAGGTACAATCATTTGCGGAACATTTATGACCTGGGATGCCGAAAAATGTGATACCTACGATAACTTTAGTGAAATCTGCTTCATTAACCTGCACTGTGATGATGAAACCCGCCGTGAACGGCTTCAGAGCCGGGAGGATAAGGCCCTGTGGACAGAGGATATGCTGAAGCAGCATGAGCAATTTGCCCAATGGCTTCTCGACCATGCAGACACCGACTATAATCCGCCGATGCCTATAATTGATACCTCCTCTACATCACCGGCCCAAGTAGCAGAGCAAATCAAAAGCTACATCCTGCAAAAGTGGAATGAGCGGCAGGCGAGTTCAGTAGAATAACCTGACGGTACAGGTTGACCTAGTTTTACTAAAAAACGGCCATCCCCCAAAGGATGGCCTCAATCATCTGGTCACTTCACCCAGACATCCTTATAGTTGATTTTGCCCCAGGCATTCAGCGAGATACCGTGCAGTGACGGATCATGGCCGACTTCCTGCAGACTGTGATACAGGAAAAGCACGTTCACCTGCCGTTTCAGTTCATGCTCTACTGCTCTTAATACTACCCTCCGCTGTTCCTCGTCCGGTTCACTTAGCGCATCAGACAGCATAGATTCCACCGTCTGTCTTATGGAAGGGTCGAGATGGTTCTGAATATATCCGTTATTCGACCTGTACATTTCGAGCAGTGTGATGGAGGGCTCATCACCCAGTACTTCACCCTCATAAATCATATCCGCCTGTATGATCAGTTCTGCTTGTGACAGCTCCCGGATCGAAACTACGTTAAGCTCAATATGCACACCTATGTTCCTGCATGCTGTCTGAATCCAGCGTACATCCTCTTCATTGCTGAAATATTCATAGGTGTACAGCTGAAGAATTTCTCCTGCATATGCGGAGTGCTTCAACAGTTCCAGTGCCGCTGCGGCTGAACAGTCACCGGCGTAGTCGACATCATAGAAGGCAGGATCAAACCCCGACGCGGGCTGAGTTCTCCTGCCTTTCAGCTCCACTATCATTTGTTTGCGGCTGAGTGCCAGGTGAATGGCCTGACGCAGCTGTAAATCCTGCAATACTCCAGGTTTGGAAAGGTTGAATGTAAGCACCGTGCTCCCCAGCTCGAGCTGATTCAGCGTCTGCACTGACTCCACCTTATTAAGTGCCTCGAAATACAGGAGATGCGCATTAGCAAGCGGTTGCTCCTGCCGTAGCTCCTCCTCGTACCCGGGCCATACCCACATCTCAATCCGGTCCAGAAAAGGCCGTCCGGCAAAATAATGCTCATTCGCTTCCAGTACCAGCATAGATTCTGTATTGCTGCTGATACTGAAAGGCCCCGTCCCTACCGGCAGCCTGGCATAATCACGCCTTGCTGCAAGCTGCTCCAGATCATCCGGGACAATGGCAAACCGTTCCGTGGCAATAAAATGCGCAAACAGTGTGTTTGGCTCCTGCAGCTCAAAGCACAAACTGTAGTTGCCTAATACTTCTATGGTCTGCACACTTTTCACCAGCCAATCCTTCTCGTTCCACTGCTGAATCCGGGCGAACGTATACTTCACATCTTCTGCAGTCAGACGTTTTCCGTGATGAAACAGCACGCCTTTACGAAGGTAAAAGGTCCAGCGGCTATAGGGTCCGTCATGTTCCCAGAGATGGGCAAGCCCCGGCTTCAACAGACCGCTGGCTGCATCATATTGGGTCAGGGTATCACACACCTGGCGGATGATATGCGCTTCTGTGCGCCGCACAACCTTCATCGGGTCAAGATCCAGGACAGGACGGTAAAAAGGATAGCGAAGCACATCCTCCTCACTCTTCTGCTTCTGCACACCAAACTGTTCCACAAGCCATGTGCGGAACTCGGCATGCAGTACCTCCCCTTCATTACTCTGGATTAACTCAAAGGCTTCATTAATCTTCCCATGCGAGGCTAAATCCTGTGCCCTCTCCAGAACCAGCTCTTCCTTATTGCGCAGGAAAATAAGCTGTGAGGTGTTCCCTCTACCCAGCCCCGGTTTCCAGCTGATGTAGCGCTGCTCTTTCAGCTTCTGAATCAGGAATTGAGTATTCCGCCGAGTACAGTCAAACACAATCGCCAGCTCATCCATTGTAACGGGAAACCAGGTGCCGTCTGCTTCTGCTGCGTAACGCTTTTTTAACCTTAGATAATAATCTGCCATGTCCATCTGTTTGCCCTC
>NZ_LN831198.1:2320078-2328021 GCF_001368795.1 Paenibacillus ihuae | reverse complement strand
TTTTACTTCCACTTTTCCAAAAGTATAATTTGATGACACCAACAGGTAAAGAGGAGTGTGCAAACAGATATGTCCAAACACAATGTACAGATGGATACAGCAGTCCCGCGGACCTGGCGCAGTCCAGCCTTTATGATTCTGCTCGGCGCGGGTGCCGTCATGGCATTAGGGAATAAAATTTATGAGCTTGCGCTTCCCCTCATTCTATATGATCTCACGAAATCCTCAGTCGTGATGTCCACAATGCGGGGCATTGAGTTTCTGCCGAACCTGCTGCTCGCGGTGTTCATAGGTGTACTTGTTGACAGAGCGCATAAGAAGAGATGGTCCTTAACCGCCATTCTGCTGCAGATTGTAATTCTTGCCGGTCTTTATCTGGCGATTGAGCGGGGCAGCCATTCATTATTCATGTTCTATGTAGCCGGGTTTCTGCTGATGACCTTTGGATATGCCTACTCAAATGCCAGGGTTGCGATGGTGAAGCATTCTCTGCCTAAGTCCATGCTCACATCGGCCAATGCTTCCTATAACTTCGTCACGACCTTTGTCGGAATCGCAGGACCCGTGCTGACCGGACTCCTGCTAATGCTGCCAAAGCTGCATGAAGCATTGCTGCTAACAGCAGTCGCCTTCAGCCTGGCGTTCGTCACCTTAAGCTTTGTAAGAACGGATGAAACTCCAAGAATCGCAGCCCATAGCAGGGAAGGCTTCTGGAAGGAGCTTCAGGCAGGCTGGATGGAGCTGCGCACGAACCGTTTGCTGCTCGCGATGAGCATCGCCGTTGTGTTTCTCAACTGTTCATCCGGTATGGTGGACACTACCATTATCTTCTTCGCCAAGGATGAGCTGAAGCTGAGCAATCTGGAGCTTGGGATCGTATTCTCGGCAGCTGGAGTCGGCGGGCTAGCTGGAAGCCTGCTGATCGGCAGACTGCGGCGTCATTTCCCGGTTGGCCGTTTAATGACCTTGTCCAGCTTACTCACCGGGCTTACGAGTATTATCTTCTTCATCTCCCACTCTGCTTACCTTCTCGCCCTCGGCTTATTCCTGTACGGATGTTTCGAGACGGTCAGCACCGTCAGCATCTGGACATTCCGCCAGGAGACTACACCCTATCCTCTCATTGGCCGGGTAAGCGGGATTACCGGTTCGATTTTCAAGCTGGGGATGCCGTTTGCGATTATGGGGTCCGGCTGGATCTCCGAGGAATCCGGTCCACGTACCGTATTTCTGATCACTATTGCTGTAAATTTACTGATCTTCGCCGGCTGCTGGTTGAGCCCGCTCTGGAGGCAGCGGGGAGCTGGTGGTTAAACTCTATATATCTATTATTTCAATTGATGTAAAATATCATCATTACTTATCCTGAGGTGCTTAGAATTGAAACAGAAAATAATTATGGCTATTACAGTCATTTCTCTTGTGTGCTCTGTGATCACATTTGCAAAATCCAATTTATCTAGTGCCCCAAATCAGAAATTCACCAATCAGCAAATCTATAATAATATCTTTAATTTGTCAGATAATCAGATGAAGGAGGCCATCGCTATAGGATATGGAGGCTTTCAGTCGCTTCCCAAACTTCAGGCGTCCCAGCGGCTTCGCATTATGAACGATAAAATGGGTAAATGGCAGCCCGCAATTAGTGTCAATACTCCTTATTACTATATCGCTATGATGTCCTATTCTGCTATCAGCAAGGATCAAAAGTACACATTTAATGATGCAAAAAAATCAAGCAAGATCTGTCTGGCTTAGGTACATTGGGATTCAGCGTTAAAGCATATGGAGATAAGGCTGACTTCGCTAAAAATATGATATCGTGTTAAAGCAAGGATCCAATGTGTTGCAGCATACAAGTATAACTGGAAAAAACGAATATGCTAGTACCACTGGCAATAACAATCCGGCTTATGTAAACATCTTGATTCCATATTTTGATATCCTGGCCATTGATTTCAGTAAACCGGCTGAACTGATTTATTCTTATTCCAGTGAAGGACAATCCATCACGTATCATTTGGACTTTTCCATGCTGAAATAATCTGCTAGCTTTCAGTGCTGCTACTGGGCCGGATATACGGATACGGATTCAAAATAGAGTCGTCGCTTCTCATCCTCATATATATCCGGGGGAAGTGACAGATACTCGTCTGTCAGCAAATCAGCTTCAGTAAGCGCGATAGAACGCCAAAGCGTAAATCCCAGAAGAGGAAAAGCATAAGTACAGCCTGTCTCGGCATGATCGCGGGCATATGGGGAAATTCGATCCAGAATTTCAATCAGCTCCGATGCCGGGGTACGAAACAGATCAGTCTCACCAAACATGCAGAACGCTTCCTCCTCCGGGTTAGCAATTTCAATAAAATTCGCCAGTCCTTCAGGATCATATTCAGCTTTATAGAATACCGGGAAATCAGCACCTTCTGCTTCAATTTCACTCCGGGACATTCCAAGCCGCAGCGGGCCAATCGAAGCTCCTGGAGTTACCTTGATTTTATCCTTATGAGACGTTAATCCGTAAAGCTTAATCAGCCGCTGTTTGTCCGCTTCGGGAACAACAGGTCTAGGGTCTGCCGGCAGCTCCAGGCCGATATATTGACCGGCTTCGGTGAAGCTTTCTACCCCGCCAGCCCCTACAGCAGCATAGAGTGCCGCTCCCACCGCAGCTTCTTCCGGTGAATAACTAAGAGCCAGCGGCAGCTTAAAAGTGGACTGCGCTTTTGCGCATAACACAGCATTGGCACGCAGTGCATTGCCGGACCCTATCATATGCTTAAAGGCGCTACCCGTTAAACAAGTCAGTGTCGTATAGAATGCGTACAGCTCATCAATCATTCCCTGCAGGAATCCATGAGCCAGACGGGCAGGAGTGAAATTATCCAGCGAAATCTGCCCGATGCTGCCGCGCACTTCCGGGTTCGTACGTGTGCCGAGAAACTGCGTATTCACTGTCAGTTCTGTTCCGGCGGTTTCTCCATCGCTTAGAAGCTGCTCCATGAAGCTGTACAGTTTTCCCGGTGCCTCTCCCGTGTAGGCGGTAATTAGCTCCCGGAAAAAATGTTCCAGCAGTGCATAGGATTTCCCTCCGCTGAGTGCCGCACCGACTACAAGCCTACCTCCGCCGGGAAAAGGCCGTATCTCCATCCCCTCTAACTGGTACTCACCATCAGGCAGCAGAACGGAAAGCTGGCTTCCCGTACCCATATTAAGCAATACCGATTCATCAGGAACCGGAACACTGCCGAGAAAGCTGGCCTGATTATCCCCCAGCGAGCAGTATACCGGGATCCCGCTTGACGTGGTTCCAATCACCGTACCGGAAGATACCACCTGCGGCAACAGCCCCGTATGTATTCCAGCCCGTTCAATCGCCCCATAATCAAACCCTCCCGCATCAAAACTGTAGCACCCGATACCGGCAGCTTGAGTTGGATCGATTAACGGCAACCTGCTTCCTGTCAGCCGAAGCGCGGCATAGTCAGCAATCGTACAGAAGCTGACCGCTGCAGCTGGAACCAGCCCGTTCTGGATATTATAGTAATGAGTGGCAAGCCCGTAACCCGGAGCAACGGTATAGCCTGTAGTCTCACTCAGCTTCTGTGCATAAGAAGAGCCGTCTTCAATTGGCAGACCCGCTCTGCCGTCCTGCCATGTATATAAGGGACTGACATGTTGCCCCCTGCTATCCGTATAGACAATTCCGTGCATCTGTCCGGTTAGGCCAATTCCGCTTATTTCCTTCTCCCTGGAATAGAGTCGTTCAAGAATCTGACTGGTTCTCTTAATGATAGATTCGGGATCCTGAAGCCGTTCCCACTCTTCTCTATGCTCCTGTGTGCCGGTGCCGCTGTCCTCGGTGACGGAATAGACAACAGTCTTCTGTTCCAGGTCATAGATCAGTCCGGTGATTGATGTGGTACCAATATCCAGTCCTATAAACTTCATCTGTGTTCCCCCTCTGTGCATATGGTTTATTACAGGATTAAAACTTAAATTCAGATACTTCTTCAACAATCAGCAAGTCCCTTTTGTGGAGGCTTGCTGTTTGCTGTTTAAAGGGGTTCTTTCATTTGCTCCCAGCATTCCCGAATTGCGTTAATAACGATCTGGGGTTCTGAGAACTGTGGGAAATGTCCGCTATTTTTAGCAGGGAAATGTTTGCTGTTTGAGGATAAAGTGAGTAGCTCCAATTGATGCTCCAGTCGTTTCGTGCGGACGATCTCCGGCATCATTTTACTATTTTTCTCCCCGCTTATTACACATACCGGGATGTCCGGAAACGCTTTGGAAGTAAGAATTTGTTGTACTGTTTCCTTTACAAAATTGACTTCATTGAATTTCTTATATGGAGATAAGGAATCGAATACCGACAACATCTTGTTGATCCTCTTGATTACCTTTCCTTGATATTCCTCCAGCCCCATGTCTTTCGGATGACTTGATTCAAGAAATACAACCCCTGCTATTTCATTCGGGTACCGCCGGGCATACAAATTTGCATATAATCCGCCCAATGAATGTCCGACCAATAAATATGGAGGTTCAAGACCAGTTATCTTTAATACTTCCCGTAAGGTTTCAATGATGGTACGCCCGTCTTGGGGTTCTTGAGGTTTGTCACTTCCCGCAACACCAAAGCGGTTATAGCAAAATACAGATGACCAATTTGCAAGTTGCGGCAGAATTCTCATCCATCCTTCAATAGGTCCCGAGCCGCCATTAATCAATACAATCGCCGGTTTTCCGTTACCGATGATGTTATATTGCAGCCTTCCTTTTGAAGTATTTACAATTTGCCTCTCAATACCCAAGTACAACACCTCACATTATTAATATATATGTCAATGAGTACGACCTCTTTATGAAGTGGTTTCAAAAGCTCCTGGGTTAATTCCTATTGCGCCTCCTGACTATGCAAAAATCCCGTCTGCCGATGATTCCGGCAAACGGGATTTGCTGAATGACGTTTCACAATTCTAATTAACCGTTTGTTGACGTGTGTCCCTTACCCTGATATTACTGCCGAACAGCGTAGAATCACTGGTCAGCTTGTAAGCGGGATAATTCTCTTCCGCTTCCAGCCGCATGACCTCATCAAACAATGACTCCTGCTGACGGTCACAGAGAAACGTGAACGGTTCTTGCTGAAATACAATATCTGTTGCATTTGGCTCAGTAATAATCTGAATGACCAGCACGCCATTACAGCCGCAGTCTTCCGTATCATAGAACAGCTTGAAGGATCCCGGCTGGCCGGCAAGACTCTTGGCAAGCCGGTCTGTAGTCAGCGGATCGAGTTGAATGTGCATAGATAGTTACCTCCTTGGAACGGTGCAGTCTGTGAATAGAGTATACCGTAAATATATCCTGGCTGCACCTTCCACCCGTGTGACCGCACTCACTACCTTTGTGACATTCCCGGCTCAACCGATCTGCGAACGGGCCGCATGCTCCAGACTTAGCAGCTGCTCTCTTACATTAACTACTTCTCCGACGATAATCATTGCCGGATTATGGATCTTCATCATTGCCGCCAGCTTACCAATATTGCCGAGCGTTCCGGTGACCGTCCGCTCGCCTGAAGTTGTTCCGTTCTCGATTAAAGCAACCGGAGTTTGCGGATCTTTGCCGTGCTTCATCAGTTGTCCGCAGATATCACTTAACCGGCTGACACCCATATAGATTGCCAAAGTATCCACACTATGGGCCAATGCATCCCAGCGGACAGGAGCAGCAGCGTCCTGACAGCGGCTGCCGGTCACGATGGCGAATGAGGCGGCCAGTCCGCGGTGGGTAAGCGGAATACCGGCGGAAGCGGCTGAGCCGATGGCTGAAGTGATTCCGGGAATGATCTCATACGGTATTCCAGCAGCGGCGGCGGCAAGCGCTTCTTCCCCGCCTCTGCCAAAAACGAACGGATCCCCTCCCTTTAAACGGACCACATGGCTGCCTGCTGCAGCGTGCTTGATCATCAACCGCTCTGTGGATTCCTGAGGCATGGAATGCTGCCCAGGAGCCTTCCCGCAATAGATGCGGATCGCGTCACCTGATGCATAGTCCAGCAGTTCTTCGTTCACAAGGCGGTCATACAGAATAACATCTGCCGCCTGAATGCGGCGCATGGCCTTGACCGTGATCAGCTCGGGATCGCCCGGGCCTGCACCGACGATAGATATGCTGCCCTGTTTCATAAGTTTTCCTCCAGCGAGGCCAGCTTGACGGTCTCTATATTTCCATAATCATGCATATTATCCCCGCCTTTACTGTGCTTAAAAACTATATTGTCAGATAGATACTGCCGCTTTCAGGGTCAATTTCTACCTCATAGGTCGTCACATGGCCTGTATCCGGGGCAAGAACATTGCCGCTGTGCAGATCAATCCGCCAGTCGTGGAGCGGACAATGAACTTTTGAGCCGCAGACCATGCCTTCGGACAAAGCGCCTCCTTTGTGGGGGCATTTGTTCTCAACAGCCAGGACCTCTCCTGTTGTTAGGCGAAACAAGGCGATTTCGGTATTCCCCACAAGCAGCTTCCGGGACCCTTTAATATCAATTTCATTTACATTGCCTACGAGCATTTTGGTCATTGTCATGGGTAGGGCCTCCTTATACCGTCTCAGGTTGTGTAATCGGCTCGAAATTTTTACGCAGCTCCGGCTCATTGACAATCTGCTTCCACGGGTCGCTTGTCAATCGCAGGGTGGCTTCAATCCGCTCCTTCAGGGCAAGGCGCTCTTCCCTGTCATCAAGCGCCTGCTTGATGCTGTCCAGCCCTACACGCTCAACCCACTGGGCGGTCCGCTCATTCCATCCGGCATTCTCGCGGTAGTATTGTAGGAATGCACTGGCCCATTCCAGCACCTCATCATCTGTTTTCACTACGCAGAGCAGATCCGTTGCCCGGACATGCACACCGCCGTTGCCGCCGATATGCAGCTCCCAGCCTCCATCGATCGCAACGACACCGAAGTCCTTGATGGTTGCTTCTGCGCAGTTACGCGGACAGCCGGATACTGCCAATTTCACCTTGGCCGGAGTGTTCAGCCGTTCGAAGGCTTTCTCCAGCCGGATTCCCATGCCGATTGCATCCTGGGTACCGAACCGGCAGAAGGTAGAGCCGACACAAGTCTTGACAGTCCGGAGGGTCTTGCCGTAGGCATGGCCGGATGGCATATCCAGCTCTTCCCACATCTTCGGCAGATCCTCTTTCTTGACGCCGAGCAGATCCAATCTCTGTCCGCCGGTGAACTTCACCATGGGAACATCGAATTTGGCGGCAACCTCAGCGATTTTGATCAGATCGGCCGGTGTGGTTACCCCGCCGTAAATCCGCGGCACTACGGAATAGGTTCCGTCTTTTTGAATGTTGGCATGATACCGTTCATTCGTGAATCTGGATTCCTTTTCATCAATATATTCTTCCGGCCACAGCATACCCAGATAGTAATTCAGGGAAGGACGGCATTTCGAACAGCCTTCATCATTGCTCCAGTCCAGTACATTCATTACTTCCTTGACCGTCTTCAGCTCCATGCGTTTGATTTCGGCAACAATCTCATCACGTCCAAGCGTGGTGCAGCCGCAAATGCCTTCCTTCACCGTTACAGCATTATCACCGGCGTATAATTGAAGCAATCCTTCCACCAGCGGCTTGCAGCCGCCGCAGGAAGCCGAAGCCTTCGTGCAGGCTTTGATCGCTCCAACACTGGTACATCCGCCGGATTGTATCGCTTCAGCTATTGCGCCTTTAGAGACGCCGTTACAGCCGCAGATAATCTCATCATCAGCCATCGCTTCCAGGCGGTTCCCTTTTGGTGATGCCAGCGCATCTGAAGATACGCCGAGCAGAAGCTCTTTTTCCATCCCTTTAATATTCTCATGATTCTTAATCATGGAGAACAGCTGCGCCCCGTCTCCCGTGTCTCCGAACAACACCGCG
>NZ_LN831198.1:2300038-2319960 GCF_001368795.1 Paenibacillus ihuae | reverse complement strand
GCTTGTCATCCTTAATCACCAGCTTCTTATAGACTCCTTCGATCTCATCCTGGTAGCGGAGCGCCCTGGAACCGGGCTGTTCGGTAAACTGGCCTGCTGAGAATACATCCACCCCGGAAACCTTCAGCTTGGTTGAGGTGATGGAACCCGCGTAGCCTTCGGTCTGTACCCCCGCCAGTCTTTTGGCGAGAACAGCTCCTTGTTCATATAATGGAGCAACCAGCCCATATGCGATCCCCCGGTGCTCTGCACATTCCCCTACGGAATACACGCCGGGAGTGTTAGTTTCCATATAGTCATTCACGATAATGCCGCGGTTGATCTCAATTCCGCTTTTGCGGGCCAGTTCTACATTCGGTTTAATGCCCACGGCCATTACAATCAGGTCCGCTTCTGCAACTTCTCCGTCGGCAAACAGCAGGCCCTTCACTCTCTTTTTGCCGAGGATGGCTTCTGACTGCTTCTTCAGAAGGAACTTCATCCCCTGCTCTTCCAGCTCTTTGCGGAGCATCACGGATGCTGCTTCATCCAATTGGCGTTCCATAATATATTCATGGATATGGACAACAGATACCTCCATCCCCAGATGCAAAAGCCCTCTGGCCGCCTCCAGTCCCAGCAGCCCGCCGCCGATCACCAGTGCTTTCCGGTGGGTCTTCGCTGTCTCCTGCATAATTTGGGTGTCCTTAATGTCACGGAATGCGATCACACCCTCCTTTTCAGCTCCAGGCAGCGGCAGCATGAACGGATTAGAACCAGTGGCCAGGATCAGCTCATCATAACTGGCTTCAATGCCTTTATCCGTGTACACTTTTTTTAAGCGGGTATCGATGGAAGTTACAGTATGTCCTGTATAAAGCCGGATGCCATTACTGTGGTACCACTCCAGATCATTGATGATAATATCGTTCATAGAAGCTCCGCCTGCAAGGACAGAGGACAGCATAATCCGGTTATAATTGGGATGCGGTTCTGCACCGAATATTGTAATTTCATAAGCTTCCGGGGCTAATTTCAATAAATGCTCGATCGCTCTTACCCCCGCCATTCCATTGCCGACCATGACCAGTTTTTTGCGTAAAGTAGACATATGTCTCTCTCTCCCCTCTCCATGTAGACAACAGAAATAGCCCGCTTCACCCCGCCCGGAAAAATAGTTTTACCGTTGCGATATTGTGAGAGCAGGCGCCATTGCCGCTTCGACCGAATACATCGTTGTACTCGCCGTAATAATGAATTTGTTAAATCGACTATACTACAGCACCTCGCTAAACGTCAATAATTATGACATATAAATTTTAAATTATTAAATCCATCGACAAAACAATGTATTTTGTGTTATATAATATAACATCCAATCAATTGGCGGTATACTTCAGCTATTATGCCTCGATCATTACGATCTAAAAGGAGCGTCACGCTATGCATTCCCTGCTCTTGATTCATAACGGCAAAACAGAGAACGACATAGAGGCGCGCTCAGCACAGAGTCCGGACGGCATTCTTAAGTCCTGCGGGTATGTGGTCGGAGTAGCCACTGACCAGGAGCAGGCTGTAGGAATGATCCGGGATATTGACGCCTTCATTCTGAATATGCCGATTACCGAGATTAATCTCTGGAGAGAAAAGCTTATCCGGCACAAAATCGCCCCGGTTCTCTGGTGGTGCACCTCATCTACCGCAAACTTATCCGTATCTGCCTGTGGAGATGATATTATGGTGGATGGTATTCTCTCCCCTTCTATGCTGGCCCAGGAGATCCATTGGATTCTTCATTTCAGCTCCAGACAGTGCTTCGAGCGTCATCAGTGGCTGAAAGAGAAGGAACAGCTGCTTGCGCGGATCGAGGAACGCAAATGGATCGATATGGCCAAGGGCATTCTGTCCAAAGCCAAAAACATCAGTGAATCCGAAGCCTACGACCTTTTGCGTAAGCAGGCGATGAACGAACGTAAACGTATGGTGGATGTAGCCACTTCCATCGTCAAAGTCTATCAGCTGCTGCAGGATCAAACTTAAGGAGAATCCGACATGATTAATATTCTAAAAGAAGTCGCCAGAGGCAAACGCGGCGCGCGGGATTTGAGCTACGAAGAAGCGCTCGTTGCAGCAGAAGCGATCCTGGGGCAGACGGCCTCTCCTGTGCAGATCGGAGCCTTTTTGATCGCTGAACGGATCAAGCTGGAGAGTATTGAAGAGCTGGAAGCTTTTGTGGCCGTCTGCCGTAAGCTTGCCCGCCGTGAACCGGTGCTGCAGGGACTCGATTGCGCAGGACCTTATGACGGGCGGAAGCATTCCTTCATCGCAACTTTTCCAACAGCTTTTCTGCTATCCGCTGCAGGTGTGCCGGTTACCCTGCATGGTACAGCTTCACTTCCGCCAAAATGGGGCGTTACCTTACAGGATATGATTCAGGAATCCGGCATAGATATTTCCAGGCTGACACCGGGGGATGCCATTGAAGCGGCAGCCGGCAGCGGTGTACTCTTCGCCAAAGCTGAAGACTGGTGTCCCCCGCTCGGTGCGCTCCGCCCGCTAAGAGAGGATATCGGAATGAGAACCATCCTGAATACCGCAGAGAAGCTGATTGACTATTCCTGCTCCCCTTATATCGTGTTCGGGATTTATCATAATACCGTATTTGACCGCCTCTCCAGACTGATCATTAAGCTCGGGTATCAAAAAGGACTGATTGTCCAGGGGGTTGAAGGCTCCGAGGATCTCTACATTGACCGTCCAAACCGGGTGTACACCATAACTGGCGGCCAGGCCCAGCTGGATATCATCGATCCGGAGTCCCTTGGACTTGAAACGGAAGTTCCTGAACTGGAATGGACGGCCCTGCGCCAGCTGCAAACGGCGGAAGAGGTTCTCCAAGGCGGCGGGCACATGGCCTTTTACAACCAGACCCTGCTAAATGGCGGAGCCAGACTCTTTCTTGCCGGCAAGGTGAATTCCATTGAAGAAGGCGTGTACACCTGTAAGCATCTGCTCGATAATGGCGAGGCCTGGGCGGTATACGCGAAATGGAAAAGCCTGCTTCACGGCAGCAAAGCAGCTTCGCTGGGACAAGTGTAGCCGGAAGCGCCGTATGACACAAAAATATAAGCCATAGCTACCTGGAATTCAGGAGGCTCTGGCTTATTCAGGTTAAGATTCTTTAGTCCATATGCAGGGCCTGCCGCCGCTGGCCGGACTTGACTTTATCCTCAGGCTCAGCCTCATGGCCTCCGCCTAATTTGAAGAGCAGAATGCCGCCAACGATGACCAGTACACCCAGCAGCTGATTAAGGGAGAACGGAACCTTGGTCAGACCCAGCCACCCTAGTGAATCCCATAACAGCGCGAATCCTAGCTGAGAGGTCAGTACAATGGAAATCGCATAAGTAGCACCCAGCAGCTTGGTAGCCTGCACGAGACAGATTACGACTCCTACACCGATAACGCCGCTGAACCAATACCAGGCCTGCATATGCTGCAGTGTGAACATGCCTGCTCCTTGCGTAATTAGCCCCATAATTAGGGAAGCGATGAAGCCCATGCCCAGGACTAGTGTGGTAGTGGTCCATGATCCCGTATGTTCATTCACCTTACTGTTAAAAATATTCTGAAGGCTTACCAGCGATCCCGCAAATAAAGCCAATAGTAGTCCAAGTATCATTTTGCAAAACTCCTTAGTTAACGGTTATGTTATTCATAAATATTGCGGCGGGCCATAGCACTGAGTCCCTTCCGGTCTTTCACTAAAATGACCCCTTTGCTTCGTTCGGTAAGTCCGTCCCGGCAGAACTTCTGCAATACACGGTTCAAATGTCTATAGCTGGTGCCAATGAAATCGGCCGTATCCACCAGATTGATTGTCTTAAGCTGACCGGTAAAGGAAGGATCTGATTCATCAAAGCTGATCGACAGCAAGTAACTGGCCAGCCGCACCTCCACCGGATGCATCAGATTGAGGCTCAGAAAATCCGATTTACGGTAGAACTTCTGCGTGATAATCTCCAGCAAAAACTGCAGCAGCGCGGGGTTATCCTTGCCGTATTTCTTCAGCCAGGCATAGGGGATGCCGAGCATGTGCACCGGGGATACAGCCTCAACGGTGTTGAGCATCTCAGTCCCCTGAATATATTCAACATCCCCAATCACTTCAAGCGGTATCTTAAAACAGATAATCAAGGTTCTGCCCTCGGCTGTTGTCGTATAAATTTTCAGCTTACCCTTAACCAATATATAGAGCGTTCCTGCCGGATCTCCTTTAGAACAGATACATTCGCCCTGATCAAAATTGTAGAGCGATAAATGCTCAACTAAGGGCCCGGTAAAAATCGCTTCCAACTGGTGATCCTTCATATAGGAGTCTAACAGCTGGCGGTCTTGAATTTCTTTCATCGCAGAGCTTCACCTCCGGCTGCGTCTCAGAATTTGAGAATAATGACACCGGCAATCATCATCCCGATGCCAAGGAACTGCGGCAGCCGCATTTTTTGCTTAGCCACCCCGAACCATCCGTTAATGTCAACCAGAAAGGTCAGAAACAGCTGAGCAATCAGCAGCGCTGATATACTGAAAGTAACTCCAATGTTCTGAATGGCTGTAACTTCACTGAAAATAATGAATGCGGCCAGTCCGCCTCCGGTCAGATATAAGGGTTTCACTTTTCTTAAGCCCTGTTTCTTACCATCCCGCACCAATAGCAGAATGGCCAGCGCCATAATGAAACCGGTAAGCTGGGTTATAGTCGCCGCCTGCCATGTACCGATATCCTGGCTGATTCGCGCGTTCGCAACCCCTTGCAGCGTAATACAAGCTCCTGCAATGAAGGCAAATATAATTCCTTTCATATGCTTCTCTCTCCTCTATGTGTTCTCTGCTTTAATTAAATGACATCCTGCGTAATCCGTGAAGGACATATGTCCTAAAGTACAATTTCAGATCAGCCACATAAGTAAACGAAAGCCCGTCTCAAGCCTTAACAGGCTGAAACGGGCCATATCTGGTTACATCAAATTAGAGCAGCTTCATTTCATGCAATTGGTCAAAAATAAGCCGGCTGACAGCGGAAACTTTGTCCCTGTCATTATAACTTAGCCAGGCCAGTTCAGCGATTTCCGCTGCCGGAGATAATGTCCCGCTATAATCCGCAGTCAGACAGGTCATTTGGACCTGTACCCCTGCCTCTTTACCGTGTGCCTCTGCGGCAAATTTGCCGAACAGCTGAATGGTGTCCGGCTGAATATGGACCGTTAATTCCTCTTCAATTTCGCGGATTAAGGTCTCGTTATCGGTTTCACCGGCTTCACGCTTGCCGCCGGGAAAATAATAGGTATCTTTGCCATGGGAACGTGCAGTTAATACTTTACCCTCCACAAGGTGAATCCAAGCGATCTTGTCTATCATTGCAATCATGGAAATCCCCCTCCGAATCTTGGCTTTGCTCTAATGTAAGAGTAAAGCAACATCAGGAGCTGAGGAAAGGACATATGTCCTGATTCATTCAGGACTTCGGAATTTACCGCTGCAGCTTGACATGCATATGCCGCTCTGCTTCATCCCAGGGAACCGAATAGGCTTGTCCTTTCGCACAAAAAATCGAAATTGAGCTATATGCCGGATCGGCATTTTTATCATATTGTTTATGTGCAATCACACTATCCGCCTGGTGACAGTTCTGATACCCGGCCACCCTTAGGGACAATGAACCTTTCCCCTGTGTCAGTGAGGCTAGTCTGACCGAATAGTTCATGAATGTCGCAACAGGTACTGTACCGGTAATAATAGCAGTCTGCTCTGTTATTTCAGGTGCGGTAAAGCTCCCGCTTGCCTGCTGGATATCTGCCATTACTTTGCCCACATAATCGGTATTTATCCTGATCTTGAGGCCATAGACCGGCTCCAACAGTATATTCTCCGCCTGCTCCAGCCCTTGGCGTAAGGCGCGGAAAGCTGCTTCCCGGAAATCCCCGCCGGAAGTATGCTTATTGTGGGCTCTTCCGTTCAGCAGGGTGATGCGAAGATCGGTCAGCGGTGATCCGGTAAGCAGGCCGTGATGGCCGTTATCCTGGAGAACCTGCACAATCTGGTGCTGGTAGCCGACAGATAAGTCATCCGGATGACACTGATTATAAACAGAGATTCCGCTGCCGCGTTCACCGGGTTCAAGCTTAAGAATCACCTCTGCATAATGTCCTAGCGGCTCAAAATGGCCGCAGCCGTAGACCGTATTGTTGATCGTCTCCAGATACAGAATTTCCGGATCGCCGAAGGAAACCGGAATATTGAACCGTTCGCGCAGGATCTGCTCCAGAATCTCCAGCTGGATTTGTCCCATGACATGAATATGCAGCTCCTGCAGCGCTTCATCCCAGCTGACATTGAGTGACGGGTCTTCCGCACCCAGCTGCTGAAAGGCATGAAGCACTTCTTTAAGATGGACCGGCGGCGCAAAATTCACTTTAGCTTTCAAAGTAGGCATCAGCTCACTGCTCAGATGATCCTGCAGCGCCCCGACACCTTCGCCCGGCATAGCGGCTGTCAGCCCCGTAACTGCAAACAGCTCACCGGCAGCCCCCCAATCAGCAGGAGCTGTCTTTGCCCCATAAATTTTGTGGATCCTGGTAATCCGCTCTGTGATCACTTCCCCGGCACGGCCGTTAGTAAGTTCCTCTCTTGCTTTAAGCACGCCTTGCAGCGCTTTAATATAGGTAATCCGTGTACCTCTCTCATCATGACGGATCTTATAGACCCTCCCGGCAAAAGGCAGACGGTGATCATATCCGGTACTTGTTAATGCTTCGAGATTTCGGAGAAAGCTGTCCATACCTATATCCAGCAGCGCAGAACCCGCCATACACGGGAAGATCTTATTTTGTTTGACCATTGTGAGGAGTTCTTCCTGCCATGCAGAATCACTCAGGCTTCCGTCGAGATAAGCCTCGAACAGCTGTTCATCTCGTTCCGCCATAAATGCCTGTAGCTCTTCTCCTGCTCCGGCAGCTTCCAGGTCAGGCAGCATAACGGCATCTCTGCTAAGCTGTTGGCGGATTTCGGCTAGTACCCGCTGCGGATCGGCGCCCGTACGGTCAGTTTTGTTGATAAAAAAGAAAGTCGGTATGTCATGCCGCCGAAGCAGCTGCCATACCGTTTCTGTGTGGCCTTCTACTCCCTCAACGGCGCTTACAATGACCACGGCATAGTCCAGAATTTGGAGCGCGCGCTCCATCTCCGGCGAGAAATCGACATGACCCGGCGTGTCCAGCAAAAAGTAACGTGAATCTCCTATGCTAAATTCAGCCTGATCGGCAAATACCGTGATCCCGCGCGCTTTTTCAATGTCATGCGTATCTAAAAAAGTATCTTTATGGTCCACCCGCCCCCGGCTGCGGATCGCCTCCGTATGGTAGAGCAATTGCTCTGCAAAGGTTGTTTTTCCCGCATCGACATGAGCAAGCAGACCAATGGTTGTATTTCTTGGCATAACTTGCGCTTATACACCCCCGCGGATGTGTGGAGCTACATCACTACTGTAAAACCGGCTCAAACGCTGCATTTCTTCAGCTGTGAAGGATGGTACTTCCCCCGCCGCCAGATTATCAGTTACCTGAGCTTCATTCTTAAAGCCTGGTATGATGCAGCTTACAGCAGAATGATCAAGAATCCAGCGCATCGACGCTCTTGCCATATTGCCCCGCCCTTCACTGATCCACTCCAATTGGGAGGCCAGCTCCACGCCCTTGAGGAACGGCAGACCGGCAAAGGTCTCCCCGACATTGAACTGCTCACCGTTCGCATTGAAGCTGCGGTGATCATTCGGCTGGAAGGTGCTGTTCATCCCAAACTTCCCGGTAAGCAGCCCGCTGGCAAGGGGCAGACGAACCAGAATCCCGGTACCCTGAGCTTCTGCCCGCGGCAGCAGTTCAAGCGCAGGCTGCTGGCGGAACAGGTTAAAGATAACCTGGAGTGATTCTACACCCGGATACTCCAGACATAGCAGCCCCTCTTCAATCGTTTCCACACTGACGCCGTAATGGCGGATTTTGCCCTCGGCTTTTAGTTGATCCAGCACTGCAAATACGCTTCCATCCTGCAAAATCTCAATCGGCGGGCAATGGATCTGATACAGATCAATCGCCTCACGCTGCAGTCGGCGCAGGCTTTGTTCAGCATACTCACTAACCGTTCGCTTCGAGTAAGTTTCAGGATCATGAATATCGCCGGCACGGCAAAACTTCGTGGCAATATGTATTTGCTCTTCTTTACCTTTGGTAGCCTTGGCCAGCAGCTCTTCAGCATGTCCTGAACCGTAAACATCTGCAGTGTCGAAGAAATTCACGCCTTGTTCAATAGCGAGTGAGAGCCCTTTCAGTCCATCCTCGTCACGGCTTGTCCCCCAGTCGCCGCCAATGGCCCAAGTGCCAAAGCTGACTTCACTGACGGATAATCCGGTATTTCCAAGCTTGCGGTAATTCATATGATTGCCTCCCGGAGTTTTAGATTTGTTAATTCACATTGTCGCATTGTTATCGCTTTCATCAACTTATTGCTTTCTGAATCGGAATAGACTTAATAGTAGTGTACGTCTTACAGTCCACTCTAAGTCAAGGTCTTTTCGAATATTTCCGTCTGAAACAAAATAATTATGATTTTCAATTATCGGAGCTCACCTATACTTCTCCCCAATAAATCTCAGTTTCATAATCGAATGGAACAACACCATCCTGATTATTCCTGTCAAAAAGTTTTCCCAGCTCCGTCATCATTGGATCGTAATTCGGATGCCCGGGTACAGGACTGTAGGAAGATGATAGCAGCCGGCCTTTTAAGCCCTCGAAATCGAACTCCTGACTCATTCTGAATCGAACTTCTTGCATCGTACCTTCCTTGAAAAACGAGAGAAGCTTCGTCTGAGAAATATTTTTATGATTAACCTTCTCGTAGTCAGTTCCGTATGTATAAAGCAGTTGATCGTATTCCTCACGAAATGGGGTACCGTTTGTAAGTCGGGAATTCCAGAGTAGTATTACTCTACCCCCCGGTTTTAGAATTTTGCGGAACTCGGTCTGTGCTGCTAAGCGATCAAACCAGTGAAAAGCCTGTGCGCATACAATAAAATCAACGGACTGATCCGATAACCCTGTGGATTCTGCTGACCCTGAACTAGTCTGAAAGTTCGGTTTGTCTGCGAGCATGTGCTCGGCGGCTACCCGCATTGCCTGATTCGGCTCGATTGCGGTCACATAGCTTCCGCGTTCGAGAAGCAGCTTTGCAAAGATCCCTGTACCTGAACCGATGTCTGCTATTTTACTGTTCGATCGCAAACCGACGAAGTCGTACAAATAATCAATAGCCTCTTTCGGATAGCTCGGGCGGTATTTCAAATACGAATCGACCCGGTTCGAAAACCTCTCTCTATTGTTCATCTTTCGCCACTCTCCCGTTTTTCATTAGTTTCATTAAGTGAAGTAAACTTCATTACTCTACTTTTCTCTCTTTATCTTAGAATCCCTTCCTGTTTATTCCATTATCCTTCTAGGACAAGAACATGCATAGTTTGGCGCGGTTCCTGTGATGCATTTTTGGTCAATAAAAAGACCGCTTACCATCACTGGAATTGATACGCTTCGTTTTTATGCCTAGTATGATGAAAACGACGTAGATTACGATGGCAATCGAATCGATAAACGAATCAGTAAGTGCCGAAATGTCGTAAAATGCTGTTATCCCCAGAATGACCAGAAGGCGAACAATCAGGATCGCCACGATCGTCCAAGCAGAGAACCGGATTTTCAATTGCTCACTTTGGAAAGACATTAAAATAAAAACGATACCGAAGACAAGATTTTCTGCCGTGATGATGTGCCAGACATACATGAATATTATTCGGGTATCCATGGCTATCTCATTTACGTTGAGCGACGGCAACACAGCGGAGTACCCGTTCCATGCATGCGTAGCGGCAAATAGAATCGCAAGAACGCCAGCAATGAGATAATAAAAATTCCTAATCTTGATGTCCATGACATTCCTCCTCTGATAATCCCGGCTTCTTCTCTCGACTAGGCTGATACATCTCCCTAACGACCTCTTTCAAGTGCTGATCATTTTCAAGAGTAAAGTCCCTCAGCGTTTCGGCTGCTGCATCGAGCAAATGACAGACCTTTTCTAAATGGGCAATCTTCTCGCGAATTACTGCATTCTTGGCATCGAAGAATGCAGCAACCTCCTGTAAATAAATAGGATCTGAATTCTCCAGCCTGTGAAACCCGAATTTCCCCTTAATTTCCTCAAGAGAGAAGTCTGCATACTGCATGATTTGAATATTCATTAAGTCGATAAGGTCGTTCTTCGAATACCTGCGGTACCGATTGTCGTCCCTTGATGGCGATACGATTCCAATACGGTCATAGTACCTTAGGGTATCCTTAGGGATTCCAAGTATCAGCGAAACATCTTGTATAGAGTAAAGTTTTTCCATGAATTCAAAATAACATTGGAGTAAACTCCAATGTCAAGTCATTTTCTATTAAGGTCTCTTGTTCTAACATGTTTATCAAATTGCTCCTGAAAGGTTTACTTTACTGAATATCATACTGCAAGCAGTTACCATTGCCACAGGATGGCCGGTCATCTCATACGAGAACAAATGGACGTAGCATGGAATATTTTAGGTAGATTTGTTCGTGGATAAATGGTACATTATCAAGGCAGCAACAGAGCGGGTGTTCGTATTATCGGAATATGCGCTCAGCCTCATATAATTAATAATGGGAGATGGTACCGGCATGGACAAGAAATCGGTTTATCGAACAAATATTATAGGTGCTGGCGCAGTTGGCAGCGCTATTACGGTCGAGATGGACAAACATTCTATACATAAAACAAACAGCATCTTTTGGGATACAAAAGGAAATGAAATCTTAGGAGCTACCGCGCTTCCTTTGTATGGAGCCTATGTTTCCGAAGAGAAGTGCCAGCTTTTTGGCGATGTTTCAGGAACAAAGGTGCTGGAAATAGGCTGTGGAAGCGGGCAGTCCCTGCTATACATGGGGGAACGCGAAGCATCTGAACTATGGGGTACCGATATATCAGCAAAACAAATCGAAAAGACATCGCAACTTTTGACGTCCCGCGGTCATTCAGCCCACTTGATCTGTTCTCCCATGGAAGATGAATGTGGGATTCCGGAGAATTATTTTGACTTCGTTTATTCGGTTTATGCCATAGGCTGGACCACCAACCTTGAGGGTACCTTTAACCGGATCGCTTCTTATCTGAAAAAAGACGGCGTCTTTATATTCAGCTGGTCTCATCCTATACACAAATGTGTTGTTGCAGACAATAATACGCTTACTTTTAAAAAGTCTTATTTCGATGAATCCTGGTATACGGTATCGCTTGATGAAGGTACCCTAACCTTGTCGGACCGTAAACTATCGACCTATTTGAATGCACTCGCAAAAGCGGGATTTGTCCTTGAGCAATTAATTGAGGAATCAGATGATGACCTTATGCAATCGCGGGACGATAACAGTGATTTTGCCAAAAAAGCAAAGATGCTGCCTGTTACTTTTGTAGTCAAAGCAAGAAAACTATAGTATCCAGTGGCTTAATCATGACTAGAAACTTTTCATGATCATTGATGTTCTTAAAACCATTTGTTGTATTCACGACGCACCACCATCTTAAGATCACGAAAGGATCGGCCGCGATGCGGTTAGGTGGTGCGGTGTATACGGTTGAATTTGCTTACCTGCTAGTTTCGGTCCGCAGCGTTAAGTGCAATGTGTTAGTGATGTTTATGTTTTCCTAAAATACTAAAATCCTTGGTCTTTGTTTGCTTTTTCCATATTATAGTCAATCATAATTTCAGTTACCTCTTTGTTCGTGTTTATATTAAAAATTATTTTTTTATTATTTTTAGTATAGGTCACGCTTTCTTTATTCTCTAAATTTGGTATTCCATAGGTTTCTATTATCTCCTCATATTTAGACCCAACCATGATCCCTCTTGAGGTGGCAGCATGGTTTAAATCAATTCCAGCAATATAATCCCCTTCACTTGGTTCTAAGGAACCGCCCATTATTGATATTTTTATTTGAGGTTCTTCCTTATTAGGATAACTTAACACCCAACGCCGGTATCCATTTTCAGGACCTTGACTTACTAATCCATAATTATTCTCGATATCATCTTCTGAATAACTCAGATCATTATATATATTTTCAATATTATAGTTGTCATTAATTGTTATACCTTTGTAAACAACATAAAAGTCTTCAGCTGTTAATGGTTTAATATCTTGATTTTGTACATTACTTTGTGAGCATCCTGTGAGCAGAATAATTAATAAAAATAATAGTGAATTTATCTTCATGGATTTCTTGCCTCCACTTATTATCTGTTTCATCTTTCGTTCTTGTATTCTCAAACACTCACTAGCATTTAGAGCATTAGCACTGGGTCCACCAGACTTACCCAGCACAAGGTTTTCTGATGATTACGTTCCCTGCAATGCCCCTCGCAGACCAAAGAAGTCAGGCTCGAGAAGTGAAAAGTACGTTGTTAGCTGATGTTATAAGTTTGTTTGAATTACTACCACATTTCTTTTTATGCTAGCTACTATCCTGCCCGTCGAATGATTAATGCAGATTTGACCCTTCATACTTTTCTTTTTTTAAAGAAGAAATACAGTAGAGCACCCGTCACCAATAACAAAAGAACAGTTGATGTAATAAGTATCGGAAAGTTAATGGTGAAACCGAAGTCACCTTGAAACAGATTGTCTTTTGATGGTTCAGATTCTAATAAATTATATTTATCCATTAACTTAGCTTTTCCCCTCAACATTTTGCATTAAATTTGTATTGTGATGTTTAGATATATCTAGTATTGTTTAGTAGTATCCAACTCAGCACTTCAGGTCATCACATCCAGAAATACAATATAGATTATACACTATGCAGGTTGAAAGGAAGGATGAATAATGAAGATCAGCGCCAGAAACCAGTTTGAGGGCACCATCGTCTCCATCGAAGAGGGACAAGTAAATGCTAAGGTCCTTGTGGACACCGGCGGACAAAAGCTTACCTCTATTATTTCTGTAGAGGCTCTGCACGATTTGGAGCTTAAAGAAGGCTCCACTGTGACCGCAGTCATTAAGGCATCCTCCGTATTATTGATGGCATAATACTAGAAGAGCATGGTGAAAAATAACCTGAACCTTCGTCTAAAAGGGTTCAGGTTATTTTATGTTAAGTCCAGCATAACTGATCAGTAAATTGCACTATGGATTATGAATCAGAATATCCATGGATTGATGCTATACTATCAGCTGCTATTGACGTTTTGCAAATTCATAGAATGCCAAGGCCTGCTCCCAGGTAGGAAAGCCTGCCTGAGCCATCTTGTCACTGCCCCCGCCTTTTCCCTGGAACTCCCCTAAGTTGGCTTTGAAAAAGCCTCCGCAGGACAGCCCGGCATTTCCGCTATGTGCATACACCACTTTATTCTCGGCAGCTGACAACAGCAGCACCGGCAAGTCCGTGAGCGCTGTCAGCTTAACCGCCAGACTCTGCAGATCTTTAAGCGATCTCTGTTCAAAAATCTGCGCAACCATTGCGCTGCCAGGCTCCTGTGATGCCAACAGTTCGGCCGCAGTATAGAAGTCATTCTGCTCTTTAAGGGCCGTGAGCTCCGCCAGAAGCAGCTTCTGCTCCTGCTCCCACTTCTCAATCCGGTCCACAATTTCATCCTTGCCGGTATTAAACTTCACGGACAAGGCGCTAAGGATACGGGCATAAGTATTGAATTCCTCCAGGGCACGCCCTCCACACTTAAAGGTAACACGGATATTGCCCTTCTGCTTCTCAGATCTCAGCAGCTTAATCATGCCGATAGCCCCTGTAGAGGAGACATGAGTTCCTCCGCAGGCGTTATACTCGACCCCTTCGATCTCCACAATCCGGATGTTCTCCGTTACTTTGGGCTGCTTCACCAGCGGCAGGCGGGCCAATTCTTCCTCACTGACTATATAACTGGTGATGCTGCGGTTCAGATAGATTTGCCGGTTAACCTCTGCCTCAACCTCATGCATCCGTTCCATAGACAGCTCCGGAAGCTCGATATCGATCGTCGCATAATCGCTCCCCAGGTGGAAGCTCAAGGTCATTGCCTGGCATCGCTCAAGGAACATCGCGGACAACAAATGCTGGCCGCTGTGCTGCTGCATGTGATCCAATCTTCTCTCCCAATCGATCCGGCAGCTTACCCCTGGCCCGGCAGGCAGGCTCTCAACCTTATGGAGTACTTCTTCCTCCTCCAAAATAACATCCAGCACAGGAATGTCATCAATAAATCCGGTATCACAGGGTTGTCCGCCGCCGTGCGGATAGAATGCTGTGTCTTTTAAAATCAGGTAGAGCCCGTCCTCCCTCTCCACGATACGGCTGACTTCAGTCTTCCATTCCTTAATATATGCGGATTCGTAATATAACTTATTAGTCATTAATCTGTTTCACTCCGTTTCTCTCTCCCTCTTCGGATGCACCGAAGAAACGTTCCATAATAATATAGTCTTTCCCGCCTTTATTGAAAGTCCGGTCTGTAACAGCCAATCCGAACCTCTGATAAAAGGCTGCTTTATGGCTTCTGGCATTACAATAAATCCGCTTCACACCAGAGCTTTCCGCTTGGTTCAGCACATGCTGCAGCAGTCTGCTCCCATACCCTTTGCCTTGCTGTGATTCCAGGGTAGCAAATTTGCGGAATTGAGCTTCGTTACCATCAATAAATAGAGAGATTACTGATAACAGCTGTTCACCTTCGAAGAGCCCGAAATGTAACCCGGCATCGTCATCCTCCAGCTTCACGTAGTCCAGCTCACGCTCCGGCCACATGACTTCGTGTCTTAGCTGCCAGGCCGCTTCCTTATGTATTAACGTGATCTTCAATCCATCACCTCAGCAAGAGTGTGTCTTTAGTGAATCGTATCCCAAATTTGCTTGCCGATCAAGATCACAGTCACTGTAATAAAGAGCGGCCGGATGTATCCGGCTCCCTTACGGATCGCTACCTTCGAGCCGATAATCGCACCAGCCACCATAGGTACACCCAGCAGCAGACCATAATAAAAGCTGACAGAACCAAGCGCGATAAACGTGAGCAGACTGGAGATATTGCTGGCAAAATTCAGAACCTTGGCATTGCCGGCGGCAGTTACAAACTCAAAGCCCAGCATCAGAAAAGCAAAGATCAGAAACGATCCGGTGCCCGGACCAAAAAATCCGTCATAAAACCCGATAACAAGCGCCACAATAATGCCAATCAGACGTGTTTTTTTGCTGCTGCCGGAGAAGGTGGACACATCCCCCCATGATTTTTTGAATAAGGTATAGATCGTAATTACAACCAGCATAACTATGACAAGCGGCTTCAGAAACTCCGAGGGTACCTGCCTGACAGTAAATGAGCCTGCCACTGCCCCAATAATTGAAAAGGGAATGAGCAGCTTCAGCAGCTGAAAGTTGATTTTCCCGGAACGAACAAACGAAGCGGTGCTTGTAAACGAACACATTGTACCGGCCAATTTGTTGCTGCCCAGCAGCAGATGAAGGGGAATGCCTGCGGACAGCAGGGCCGGAATCGAGATCAGCCCTCCGCCCCCTACAACAGAATCTATGAATCCGGCCAAAAATCCGCAAACCACCAAAACGATGATCATTCCTGTACTTATATGGTCCATGCTTACTTAAATCCTCCTGCTATGTATTTTCCCGCCTCAATAAAAAAGCAGCAGGATCATCTCCTGCCGCTCTCTTACTCCCTTTATAGCGGAAGTGTCACTTATAAGTGTTCTGTTCATTCTTCTTATAAGTCGTCTTATCATCCATTAGAGCTTCCTTGCGGACATCGAGCTTCTTCTGCTCCATTTGCTGGGCCTGCTGGCTGGTAACCGGCGTTTGGTCCAGCTCCTCAACGGTGTTGATCAGGTTCTTGTCCGGTTTATAGTCATTTGTCACTGTGCTGCCTCCTTAAGTGTAAACTTAATGGTTCAGCTTATTGTGGCAATCCGCAGCCCGGATTATTCTCTCTATTCTTCGGAATCGACATTGTGATATACCTGCTGTACATCATCAAGTTCTTCCAGAGCGTCGATCAGCTTCTCGAATTGGGCTTCGGCATCTTCCGGAAGGGTTACATAGTTCTGAGGCAGCATAGTCAGCTCAGCAACGGTGAAGTCAGTGATACCGGCTCCGCGCAGAACTTCCTGAACCGCATGGAACTGGTCAGGCTCTGCATACACGATAACCGCTTCATCCTCTTCCAGCACATCGCGCACATCTACGTCCGCTTCGATCAGCAGCTCCATAACTTCTTCGGCAGATTTGCCTTCAAGTCCGATAACAGCCGTGGTGTCAAACATATACGTTACCGAACCGCTGACGCCCATGTTTCCGCCGTTTTTGCTGAATGCGGAACGCACAAGCGGAGCTGTACGGTTCACATTATTGGTCAATGCATCGATGATGATCATCGAACCGCTTGGACCGAAGCCTTCATAACGCAGCTCAACATAGTTTTCGTCGCCGCTGCCTTTCGCTTTCTCCAGCGCACGGTCGATGATAGCTTTAGGTACATTATACGTTTTGGCACGTTCCAGAACGACCTTAAGTGCACGGTTCGACTCCGGATCCGGCTCGCCTTTCTTGGCTGCTACATAAATCTCAACACCAAACTTGGCATAGATCTTACTAGTATTGGCATCCTTGGATGCTTTCTTTTCTTTAATATTATTCCATTTACGACCCATAGTGTTCCGCTCACTTTCCAACATTAATTATAAACAGTCCGTTCTATTATACCTCTCCCGGGACGATCCCGTAAAGTCCAGCAGACTGAGCAGACGTTCCGTTCCTACAGCCTGGATCAGTGCGGGAATCCGCGGGCCTTCTGACTGATGCAGAACAAGCTGATATATCAAGGCAAACAGGCGTTTCTGATTGCTTCTCATCATCTTTTTGTCATCATGGTGACAAATGGCGTAAACTCGTCTCATGAACTCTTCTTCCTCTAATTCTTCTTCTCTCAACAAGCCGCAAAAAGCGTTAATCCACTCCTGCTCAGCAGCTTCAAGTGTATTATACAAAGCCCTATCCTGACTTTCGTTCACCGTGACTAATCTTTGTGGAACAAACTGTCTGATCCAATGCCCGGCCCGTGCTGCCGTTTGCTGAATGATCTCCTCGGAGTAATCCTCACCGCCTTGCCGGAGCAGCTCCTGCAGGACTTTGCTGTCAAAATTGATCAGCGGCAGCAGACTGGATACCTGACTAAAGCTTGGTGCATGAGGTTCGGTATCCTGCTTAAGTGACAGCTCCATGGCTGTGCGTAAATCATGGTCAGTCAGCGTTCCGGCGTCATATGCTTTGCGGTATCTTTCGAACTCCGTGTAATTACGCAGAACATCCTCATCAAGCCCAATTCTAAAAGCGGTATTCGGATGATATTTGGCAAACAGGAACATGACCGGCTCCGGCCCATACACCTCCAGCAGATCGGCAGGCGTGTAATTATGGCCGGAAGAGCTGGACATTTTGGCATGGCTGCCTTTGATGCTGATGAATTCATAAGGCACGTAATACGGCTGCTGATTCCCGAAGATTCTCTCCGAGATCACCTTGGCGACATTATAGCTGCCCGTTTCAGAGGAGTGGTCCCGGCCTCCCGGCTCGAACACGACCTGCTCCATTCCCCAGCGCATCGGCCAGTCGATTTTCCAGTGTAGTTTGATATTCGCCGCCTCTGGAACGTACAGCGTATTATAACAGCCGCATTTGCAGCTATAGATTATGTTCTCTGAGTCTTCATCAAAAGCATGGACACTTGTTGTATCCTTCCCGCAGCGCTCACAGTATACTTGTACCGGATAAAAGGCCGCCCGGGCCTCCTCCGTTGCTTTTCCGGTTTTGAACATCATCAGGATGTCGTAAATTTCTGCTCTATTGCGCAGTGCGTGCAGAATAGCCGGATTATACCGGAGCGATTGATACTCACGGCTCTGATAAATGAACTCGGGAACAATCCCGAAGGCAGCCAAAGCCTGTTCAAATTCCTGCTCATAATGCTCCGCATAGGAGACATGACTTCCGCAGGGACAAGGCACCTTGGTATAAGGCAAGCCGATATATTGTTCATAAGAAGGATCAAGCTGTGCAGGAACCTTGCGGAACCGGTCGAAATCATCCCAAGAGAAAATGAAACGTACTTCTTTACCGGATTTCTTCAATGCCTGCGTGACCAAGTATGTGGTGACGATCTCGCGAAAGTTCCCGATATGCACAGAACCCGACGGGCTGATCCCTGATGCGCATACAAAGGTCTGGCGCTCAGGATGGTTTTGGATTAAATCGTTTGCGTATTTTTGTGCCCAATGCATGTTAACGCTCCTCTGTCATTAGTATTGGAAAAGCAAAAAAGCTCCCGCCCTCAAGATTGTTATCTTGAGGACGAGAGCTATGAATAGCGTCGTGGTACCACCTCTGTTCACGGACATGTTGCCAGGCCCGCCTCTTCAGGTACGGCCATTACGCTTATACCCTATCTCTGTAACGGGAGATCCCGTCATACCATCCTTGAGCTATATTTCCTTGCCCAATTCCGTATGCAGCTCAGAGACTTTATTCGTTAAGCACATTGCTGCTCCATCTCACCACCCTGGAGCTCTCTGGGAACAACGTTATCTTAAGTACTCTTCTCGTCATCGCTTTTCGTATACAATTAAGATTATTTAAACATGGATGTCCAGGCTTTTCAAGTTAAAGTTCGAAGAAGAATCTTTTGAATAGTCCTAAGTACCTTTTCTCCGCCTGGATATCTGTGATAAATGTTTTACCGTCTTTGATGTCCGGGATACTGTAAACAGAGAACAAAATATAATTATCTCTTTCAGCAATCGAGTTCAGCAGTGGTCTGGCCAGCAAATCTGTAGCCCCGCCCGGCAACCAGTTCCCCAGCTTGTCATGCAAGTTGTCCGCAGCAAATTCGGAAAAGTCCTCTCTAGTCGGATTCAATACAGCAAGTGCCACCAGCAATAAGCCAACCACGATAAGAACATTTCTGAATTTTCTAGTCTTAGTATTGCGAACAGCATGCTCTTCAACAAACGGTTCCATGTCATCCCCCCTGCTAGAACCATACTTCATTTGGGAGTTTATGTAAATAAAGATTGCCATGCAGATTGTTTTTAAAAGCGAAGAGTTCAGAAGTACATTAACCGGAATATATCTTATATTCAGCAATTCCTCTTTCTGCTAGACTAACTTAAACATAGTCATAAAAGGTGTTATTTAACTAATGCATCGCGGGAAAATACCTCCTTATTCTTTTTGATACTGGCTATGGTGGTTACTTTCGCCTTGTTTGTTATTATATTGCGCGAGACTTCAGAGTTAGATGAAATTTACGCCCGACAAGACTTTTACATGGAAAGCGATATTCTCGATCTTATATTTACAGAAGTATATTGCCTATCGATGCCGAGTAGACAACAGAAAAGGTGAAAAAATGAGTACAATTGGTAGAATGTCCGAAATTATCGGTCTTGCACAAATACCGGATAGAATAAAATTTATTCGCAATTCAGTTATTGATTGTGATGCTTATAGAAGAAATATAATTGAATATGAAGTAAACGGACGTATCATACCTGCCTTCCTGCTTATTCCAAAAGGTAAAGCTCCGTTTCCAGCAGTTTTGGTTAATCATCAACACCATAGTCAACGGAATTGGGGTAAAAGTGAAGTTTGCGGATTGGTTGGTGACCCATTACAAGATTTTGGAAGCAAGCTTGCTTGTGCAGGTTTTGTAGTAATTGCGCCAGATGCAATATGTTTCGAGGAACGAAGAGTAAATGCGAGAGGCACTGAAG
>NZ_LN831198.1:2291472-2298681 GCF_001368795.1 Paenibacillus ihuae | reverse complement strand
CTAGAAATCATTTATATCGCAAAAATAAAGGATGTTCCACGCAGCCGTTTCCGGTTGCTCCGGACATCCTTTGCTATTTCCATTAACTTATAACCATACCTCGTTCGCCGTCTCAACGACCAGCCGGATCTTTTCCCACTGCTCTTCCTCCGTCAGAATGTTCCCTTCCTCCGTCGAAGCAAAGCCGCATTGCGGGCTGAGGCACAGCTTCTCAATATTCACATATTGGGCAGCTTCGGCAATCCGCAGCTTTAGCTGCTCCTTGCTCTCCAGCCCCCCATGTTTGGTGGTAACCAGGCCAAGCACAACAAACTGGTCACGAATAAACCGGAGCGGAGCGAAGTCTCCGGAACGTTCATTGTCATATTCAAGGAAAAAGGCATCGACCTGCGTCTCGCCGAACAGCACTTCGGCAACCGGCTCATAACCGCCCGCAGCAAACCAGGTGGACCGGAAATTACCGCGGCACACGTGCAGCGCGATCGTCATATCTTCAGGTTTGCCGGCAATACTCTCGTTAATAAGACGCACATAATCCTTAGCAAGCTGCTCCGGATCGACTCCCCTGCTGCGGAGATGAGCCCGGTGTCTTCCGCTGGAAAGTGTACCCCAGGTGGTATCATCCAGCTGCAGGTAACGGCACCCTGCATCATAGAAAGCTTGAATTGCAGCCTTATATACAGTAATAATGTCCTGATACAGCAGCTGCTGATCGGGATATATTTCATTACCGTTATAATCCTGCACGAAGTGGAATAAGGACGGGGCCGGGATCGTCATTTTGGCTAGTGTCTCTCCTGCCATCTGCTGCAGCTGCGTAAAATGGGCAATCATCGGATGATCCTCAAATGCGATTTTGCCGGTAATCTTAAAGCTCTCAGCCCGCTGAGTACTTTCCTTGGAGCCGGTGCCCTGATTGAGGATGATTTTTTGAGTCCCTCTAATCCCCAGGAAGAAATCAAGATGCCACCACGAACGGCGGAATTCCCCATCGGTAACTGCCTTGAGGCCCAACGCCTTTTCATGCTTCAGCAGTTCAGCAATTTCCTTATTCTCTAATTCCTGAAGCTGTTGTGATGTAATTTCGCCCTGATCAAACATGCTACGGGCTGCCTTAATTTCGTCACTGCGCAGGAAGCTGCCGACGATGTCATAACGAAAGGGCGGAGCATTTCTGGCGGAACCGGTTATTGGACTGATCATACGTCCCTCCTGCTGTTATAGTAAGAATTGATTCAAGTCGAAGTAACTGCTTGCGACCAGATCATTTAATAGTTCGATATAACTCGACATGATTTCACTGGGTTTGCGGTCCTTGTGAGTAATCCAGCCGACGGTAAACACTTCATTGCTGTCATAAGGTATGGTCACTAGGCCGTTGCCGTTCAGCTCAGAAGCCATGATACCAGTGCCTATTGTATAGGAATCGGTGCCTAGCAGCAGGTTCGTAAGTGTTGCCCGGTCGGTTACCTTTATATTCTTCTCAATCTGGGTGAAGCTAAGCATTTCCTCAGAATAGTGCAAAGAATTGTTGTCTCCCTGCTCAAAGGTAATATACGGAAAAGGGAGGATGTCGTCCAGAATAAGGCTCTCCTTGGCAGACAGCGGATGTCCGGCTCTGACATAGACATGCGGATTCGTGTTGAACAGCGGGGTGAATTTGAGGTTCCCGTCGCTGAACAGCTTATTCATTACCTTATAGTTGCTTTCGTTGATATACAGAATCCCGAGATCACTGCGCAGTGTCCGCACATCCTCGATAACTTCGTAGGTCTGTGTCTCACGCAGGCTGAAATTATATTCCGACACATTGCGTTCCTTCATCAGACGCACAAAAGCATCGACGACAAAAGCATAATGCTGGGTAGACACGGAAAAATAAACCGGGCTGCGTTTCTTGCCGGTATACCTGTTCTCCATGAACTCGGTCTGCTCGATAATCTGCCTTGCATAGCCCAGGAACTCCATGCCTTCCGCTGAGATGCTGATCCCCCGGTTGGTCCGTTCAAAAATCGTGATTCCCAGCTCGCTCTCCAGTTCCTTGATGGCATTGGAGAGACTGGGCTGTGACACAAAAAGCCGTTTGGCCGCTTCGTTCATAGAGCCGCTGTTCGCAATCTCTATGGCGTAGCGGAGCTGCTGCAATGTCAATCCTGTTCCCCCTCTAATCAAAGGCTGTGGCCCTGTGCGTATCTAGTTATTTTATTAGCATATCTCTACTTGATGTACTACGTCTACTGCTCTCTTGAAATCTATCGTTACTGTGTCCGCTTCTTGGCAGCATCGATCTGCGAAGGATCAAGCCCTTCCCAAATATTTGCAATCTGTGCCTGTTCCGGATGCTCAAAGACGAGAAATGCCGTAGGCAGATAACGTTCACCGTATTGCGAAGAAGGTTTATTAACGATTTCATTATCCTTGACCAGTACCGTCGATGATCCGCCGTCCAGATTCGCGGCAATTACCGCTCCATGCTTCAGCATAATCTGCTGAACATCATAGAGGTTCGCACCGATGCTGTAGCCAGGCTGTCGGCCGTCGATGACAACAAACAGCAGCGCCCCATCCGCACGTTGGCCCATAGCTGTTCTTGGCGCGATTCCCCAGCCTTCGGCTGCGTTCTTGATCAAGCCTTTGCCATTGACAATAATCCGCGGCTGAAAAGATACGGCTTCCTGCACGCCAAGCTTACTCAGCTCTTCCAGCGAATAGTTACCAGCGATCATTTTGCCCTCTTTATCCAGGCCTACTATCTGTGTCGATTTCTTGCCGCCAAGGCCATTATAAAATAACTTTCCCTGCGAGACGACCAGCCCGATCGGTTTAAATCCGTTCCCCTTCCAGTTCGGGTCAGCAAACCCACCACCGTTCACACCGGCAATGGCACCGGTACGCTTGACCATACTGGATACTTTCTCGCCGGAGCCGATTTTGCCCGGAACACCTAACCGGACCTTCGTAGGATCGTTGACCGTCATTACATAACCTGTATAACTAGTCCCTGATACCTTCTCAATCTCGACCAGCGGCTTCTCTGCTTCAACTTCAGGTGCAGGGGTTGCAATCGTATGGGTATCCTTCTCGTCGCCCATATGAACAAAACGCTGATTGTACTCGGCCACCCGATTCTTCAGCTCATCTTCACCAATAATATATTTCGCCATATAGCGGTGTTGTGTCGTTATCAATGTGTCTGCGATCAAATAACGGAGATTATGGGCAGAAGGTGCAAAATACAGCCAGCCCCCGGCAGCAACCAGCAGCAGGATAAAGAACAGGAAGACTCTGGTGAGTCTGCGCGGAAAGCTCTTTTTCTTGCGTTTACGGACAGGCTTTTTCTTCTTTCGTACGTTTGAACGCTGGGGTAATGATGAAGTACTCACTTCTTTCTTCCTCCCTGGAGATGCATATAATGGAAATCATGATAGAATCATATCTTCCCATGATAGACGATCTCGCGAAAGTAAAGGTTTCAGTTTTTTAACTCTGTGATCCATAACTTGTAAAATAAAGAAAACCCTCTTAGAAAAGAGGGTTCTGCTGCTCTAGTTATATTGGTTGCGGCGTGACACCACCGTGGCGATCAATACGATAAATATAAGGGAAAGCGCGAGAATCGTCAGTCCTTTGCTCAATGAGGCTGGCTTCGTTACCGATATAGCTGCTGCCGACACTGCCGGTCTATCAGTTCCGGTGTTTAGGGAATTGTCTGTTGCCGCTGTAAGAGCTGTCATGGAAGCTGCTGAAGCTATTTCCGGACTGTGATCTGCTCTGGCCAGAAAAAAGCTGTAAAATTCATTTGCCGTTGCTGTGACACCGGCAGCGTAATTTTTACCGGCAAATTGCGGTTCGAGCACCTTATCCAGAATGCCTCTGATAAGCTCATTCGTCAGCGTCCTGTCTACATTTCTTCCCTGCAGCACATGGTAGTTGTCGCCTTCGATATCCAGTACCAGCAGCACATCCTTGGAACCGGCACGTATGGATGCAAATTTTGCGTACGTGTAATCCTGCAGGCTGCGGCCCCCGGTATTCTTCACCGTTACGATGTAAATACCGCTTCCGGTCGTTGTTTTATAAAGGTTACTGGACTGGTTGAGATACAGCCTGGTTACCTGAGGCAGGACTCTGGCGTTGTCAGCCACATAATTCCCGCTCCCGAGCGGCTCTTTCCAAACCCCGCCGAGGCGTTCGATGATTACTCCGTAGGTTTTCCGCGCGCCGGCAGCGTAATTTTTGTCCGCAAAGTCCGGCTCTAGTGACTCCGAGAGAATCTGTGACAAGCCGCTATCCGTTAACGTACTCTTGAGGCCGTCGCCCTGCAGTGCCCAATATTTATTCTCTTTGATCGAGAGCAGCAGGAGGACTCCATTGTTCTTATCCGCCGAACCCATGCCCCAGCTGTTAAACAGCAAGGTCGCATACTCTTCCATTGAAGCCCCGCCCGTGGAATCAACCGTAACCAGCACCACCTGTGCTCCAGTCTCCTGATGTAGCTTTACTCCGTAATTGACCATATAGTTCTCAGCCTTTACGTCAATTACATTGGCAAAATCATTGACGTAGAACGATTCCGTAGGCTCCGGTATAGCCGGTTTTGCCCAGCTCAGCACCGGCAGCATCATACTCAGCATCATGGCGATCAATGCTATTTTGATAATCTTCTGGTTCATCTGAATCCCCCTGCCCGATGTTATTACTTGATTAGCTAGATAATAGATTCTATGCGATGAAGAACACTAGTATGAGTTAATAGTCTCCTAAATGATCCAAAATCATATTCATAAAAAAATAGAACCAGCCTGCCAGACATGAGCCTGGCAGGCTGGTTCTATTGGATATATTTAAAACAGCGAAGCCGGGATCAGCTTTCTTCCGCCTTTCACGAGCGTGGATTCCAGCATTTCTCCCTTATCGCCGCCAAAATACAGCTGCCAGTATACGCCGAAACGGACGCTGACATCATTCTTAACCAGCTCCGGCGGCGTGACGATGAGCCACTGGAACCTGAGTGCTTTGGAGATCTCAAATACCGGATCAAGCACGTTATTCGAGACCATCTCGCCGAACGGATTGTCATATAAGAAGACCGTCCAGCCTTTGTTCTCACGGTTAACCCGTTTATGCGTCATGATCATCATCGCTACCAGAAGCTGTACGGATTGGCGCTGTCCACCGCTGCCGACAGCTTCATCCAGTGCTCCGCGGTTAATAACCTCCCAGTCGGAGTAATGGAATTCTTCCGGGGCCGCATAGAGGAAGTAGTTCTCGGTGACCGGCTTGTACACCTGAAGCACCGGGAAACGGTTCTGCATGGCGGCATATACGATTTTCCCGTCATTTATCAGATCTTTGACAGCAGCGGCCGGAACCTGCTCAATCTTCGGATATTTCTCCAGCAAACTGCTGATACAGCGGTTGAAATAGTCGCTGACCAGCGGCTCGATATCCTCTGTAGTTTTAGGGACGGTGATATTCTTATAATTCAGCCGCACCAGCGGAAAGGCATGTCCGTTCTCATTGTGGATGATCATCCGCCGTTCCATGCGCTTCAGAATATCCACAATTTGTACGACCCGCTTGGCGGCGCGCCCAACCCATAGCTTCCGGGACAGCTCCATCCCTTCCTTGTCACTGCGGATGCTCTCAATCTGATCCTGCGAGCTCTGCAGCATGGAGTCCAGCACTTGGCGGGCAATGAAGAAATCATCCCAGTGAACGGTATTGAGCCGTTCCTGAATCTTGGTCTCCAGTTCGCTGTTCCATCCGCACTTGGCGAGCTTACTGCTTAAGGAAGACTTCTCATCCTTCACTTTGCGGGAGATTTCGGTCCGCTCTCCGCGGCTTTTCTTGCTGCGCAGCAGCCAATCGGCTACCAGCGGTTCACAATCTTCCCTTACACGCAGCTGTATTTCTTCCGGTACTTCCCGCAGCTGTGTGCGTCCTTCAACATGCGTGTCCATTATCTTGCTCTGATTACCCAGCGTTTGAATCCACTGATCCATTGAAGATAAGGCCTGCTTGCAGCTGTTCAGCAAATGCTCGTTTTCGCGGTTGCGAGCATTAACCTCTGCTTCTTTAGCATCGAGGGATTCCTGCCAGATTTCAACCGGACGTTCGTGTTTTTCTTTAATCGTTTTCTCAGCTTTACGCAGATCCTTCTGCAGGTTCTCCAGGATCGTCTGGCAGCGGATGTAGGATTCACGCACGTTCTGGTAATCTTCATCCAGATTAGCTGTTTCGTTCTTCTGGCGTGCTCTCGCTGTCATAAGGGTTTCCGGAGAATCGGAAGGCTCAGCCGCATTCTTCCATTGTTTATCTACCTGATTGACGGCGGATTCCAGCTCAGCCAGCTGTTCACCGGCTCGTTTAATATTACCCGCCCGGGTACGGATTTCCAGCTCATTCTGCGTTAAGGATTGCTGCAGGCTTTCCACAGTACTGAGCAGCTGCTGGAGTATATTTTGAGCCTCAGGATCAAGCTCCTGCTCTTCTAAACCGGAACCCTCTGAAGGATGAAGTTCACCAGGAAAAACAATCTCCGGGAACCAGCTTTGCAGCCTCGGGAACAAGGAGTAGCGTGTATCCCCAATCCAGTTCACACGCTGCTGTGCGGTGCTGTCCATTTCCGCTTTCAGCTGGACCATCCCTTGCTCTTTGGCGGCAATCTCTTTGATTAGAACCTGTTTGCGTTCCACAGCGCTCTGCTTGTCCCTGTAATCCTGCTCCTGCTTCTTCGTCCGTTCTTCCCACTGGCGCAGCGCCTGCACCCTTTGTTCTAGTCCGGTCAGCTCCAGCTCATTCTGAACCACTTCTTTCTGAATGCTCGCCAGCGCCTCTTCATTGCTGCTGATCTCATGGTTCAGGCTGCTTAACTTTTGGCCAAGCTCATCGCTGAGTTGTGCTAGTGTGCTCAGCTTAGCTTTGAGATTCATCGTATGCTCGCCTTGGAACAGCCGCTCGAACTCCTGGCGGGCAGATCTCAGCTTGGAGAGGTAATTTTCTGCGTCCTGCAGCTCTTCCTCCTGCTCCTTCAGCCTTGAAGCGATGCCGCGCTTCCAGTCCTGGAACCGCTCAGGCTGCAGAACCATCTGCGGTCCCTGATTGGATAGCAGCCGGAAGGGCTCCACTGCCGTCCCAGCCATTTCTTCGCGGATAAAGACCGGTACAGCAGATTTGAGGATAATTTCCTTCAGAGCATCAGTAGGG
>NZ_LN831198.1:2289175-2291446 GCF_001368795.1 Paenibacillus ihuae | reverse complement strand
CTCTTCCTCGCGGTTCAAATAAGAATAGATCATTTAGAAAAGAACTGCCGAGCATGGAGGTAATCTTCAGCGCATCGAGTGTATCTTTCACTGTAAGAACGTCTGCATTTGGCAGCCAATACGCTTCCTGCTGCAGCTCAACATCCATCTGCTGATGGTAATACGCTCTTCTGAGCCGTTTCGTCTGCTGCTCGGCATCATCCAGCCTGCGGATAAACCGCTCCTGGATCACAGCTTTGGCCTCAAACAATGCTGCCACACCCATTACCTGATGCTCTTCATATAGCTCAAGCAGCACGACCAGTTGTGACCATAGCTGTGATTCTTTGTTCATCTGCACTTCAAGCTGATTGTTCAGCTCATCTCTTTGCTGATTCTGGGCGTTCAGTTTTACGCTAAGCTCTGCATGAGCTTTGTGCAGGCTGAACCGCTGCGCCTCGGCAAGCTTGCGTTGTTCTTGAAGTCCGGCGATACTGCCTTCAATCCCGTTTATAGCGATTAACGTCCGCTGGAGCGCTGCGCCTGGAGCGGATGCGGCTTCTTGTCCATGACGTGAGTTGAAGATGCCCATTTCCTCTGTAAATTGCCGGATAGCGCCGGTAAGCTCATTAATCCGGTTATCCAGTCCGCCCAGCTCCAGCAGGAAGCTTTCTCTTTCTTTTTGCAATCCCGCCTCTTCTGTCGCTAAGGCATGCTGGCGGGCAGCAAAGCTCGAAATTTGCTTCTGCCACAGCAGAGATACCTTATCCCACTGGATACGCAGCTCATCCTTGGCGCTCTTAATTACCTCTTGCCGTTCCTTCATTTCAAGTGAACCTTCGATCGCTTCTATTTCCTTCTGCCACTGCTCGATCTGGCGGAGATGGACTTTGCGTTTGGCTAAGTAGTAAGCCACTTCCAGATGCTTTTCCTTCTCCTTCGATTCATCCAGCCGCCCGCGTGCTCTTGCCTGATTGTCACTGATGCCCTTGAATTCATCCTGCTTCCGGTCATGTTCCTCTTTGCTGCGCAGATAGTTCAGGTTGTCTGCCTCAAACCGCAGCTGGCGGGCTTCCTGATGCAGGCGGACCAGTTCATCTGCTTGCTCACGCCGCTTGTCCTCAGCAATTTTAAGCTCATCATGGATAACCGTAAAAATCTGCCGCCCCTGTAGCTCAGACTCCTGGTAAATCCGCTCGGCCTCCGTTCCTTGCTTCACCAGTTCATAGAGCGGCGCAGCCAGCGAAGTGAATTCGGCAAAAGCCTTCTCCCGCTGTTCCAGCATCGGCAGCCGCTGGGCGACCGTCGCCGCATCAAGGAACATCCGCTGCAGCGAGCCGTCTTCCTCACGAAGCCCTTCATTTAGGCTGGAGCCGATTTCCGGAATGATCAGCTTCTCGAACAGATTCTGGTTTGTGAAGGCATCATTTTTTTGAAAATAGCCCTTGATCCCGCCCTCTTCACCGTTAATTTTCTTCATGTTACGCCACTCACCGATATGAATATCCCGTTCCTGCAGGAAGTTGTAATATTTCTTGAGCTCCGAATTGCTGCTGCCGAACGGTACAATCTCCCCGCGGTGCTCGCGCACAAACTGCTGGATCTCTTCAAAACTCGCCGGTCCGTCTTCTGACTGATTATAGAGCGGCAGGGTCGAAAGGGTAAGCTCCGCCTGCTCGTCATAATCCATTAGGGTGTATAGCAAATAATCTACCTTGATCTCCAGCTGATCAACAGAACTGTGGGCAGTCATGGCAATAGCGGTTGTCATATATTCATTGCGGTCTTCGTTATCCAGCCTCCATTCGATAGCGACATGGAAGGTATAGGGCTTGAGCTGCTTTTTATGATTATGAAAGAAAGCCTCTACCTGGTTCTCGTTATCTTTACCCCAAGCGGCTTTGGGAATCAGCAATTGAAAAATCGACTGCAGCAGTACGCCCTTTCCGCCGCCGTTCATTAGGGTGATCAGGGTGTTGGCCGGTCCTTCCTCATTGCAGAGGTCAAGGACCATATCATCATATTTTTTGAGCATCTTCTCATACTTCAGTCCGGCGATTCGGATACGCTCAATGCGCGGCATGGGCTTCCCCTTCTTTCTCCGTCAAGGTCCGGCCGATCAAAGCTTTCAGTTCCTTATAACGGTCAACATCGTGATACAGGTACCGCATTCGTTCATATAATTCTTCACGCGGGAAAATCCGCTTCTCATTCTCGGAAATGAACACCAGATGCTCATCCTCAAGCAGCTTCATCCCTTCATGGATCAGACCGATCCGCGAGCCGTACCCT
>NZ_LN831198.1:2282849-2289139 GCF_001368795.1 Paenibacillus ihuae | reverse complement strand
GCTCATCCTCAAGCAGCTTCATCCCTTCATGGATCAGACCGATCCGCGAGCCGTACCCTCTGGATAAAGAATCTCCGTCCTCCTGGCTCTTAGTCTGCATATAAAGACTGGTCCATACCTTGTACATCGCCTGTATATCCAGTCGCCACTGTTTACTGAACGTCCCGTCTTCATCCATGTCATTCCATGACTGAAATAATGAAGATACCTGGTCAGCAATCTGAATATAGGACATGCTGTCCTGCCCGGGCTTGAAATGCTGCTCGTCCTGATCCATCTCCGCCAGAAAAACCAGAATAATGACGTTGATAATATGTAAATGGGTTTTACGCTCAACCCTTGAATATTTGTTCCGCAGTTGGGTGAAGTTGGTGGCAAATCCCGAACCGAGCGGATTCACCAGCAGATGCAGGCGATGTCCGGAATTCATAATCCGGCAGCCTCCCTCCTTTGCCAGGTACTGCAGGGCATCATAAGCCCCGGTATCCTGCAGGCATTCCGCCGCGGCGGGATCATCTAGTGAAATTACTTTCCGGCGAAGCAAATCAAAAAACAGCCGGGAGGCCATCTGTAATTGTTCTAATGAATAGCTCATGCTCTAACCTCTCATCTCTGTACTATAGTCATGGTATAAGGACTCATTTCCAGCCCCGGCCATCTGACGGCTTCATTCCGCTGTTCTCCGGCAATTGTGGTTCTAAGCACTTTGCCGCGCAGTGTCTCCAGCTCAGGATGTGCTGCGAGCAGATGCTGGATTAACCGCTGGCATTCGTCCGTTCCGCCCGGGCTATCCGCATCAAGCTCCTGAACCCTAATCTCCGTGTGAAAAAACTGTACCCATAGGTCGACGGCATCCGGCGTCCGGGCCCATTGCAGCTTTGCCTCCTCCGAGAAAGCCTCTGCTGAGAATGTAAACCGTCCTGCCTCAGCCAGCTCCGTAAATACAGGAAGCCACAGCTCAGCGACCTCAGCCCACGGGATCGACTTCGGAACATAAGGAGCCTCCTGCTCTTCTCCTTCATCCTCCGGCTCATCAAACAAATCTTCCGGCAAAAAACCTACATCCTGCTCCTCCCAAGCCCAGGCGAGAGGATAGATGAAGTCCTGATGCGGCGCAAACAGCCCGCTGACCAGGAGTTCCAGGCTGTCCCCTCCGGGAAGGCCCTCACTCTTCACCCATTCCTCCCACACATTCGTCCGGAAATTAAAGCCGGCGGCTCCCCAGAACAGCTCCGGGAAATTCAGTCTTAAGTTCGTCTCGGCCTCAAAAATACTCAGGACGACCTCAGCCAGCTCATCATGCACTTTACGCGAGAGCTCCACCCGTTCGGACAGCAGACGCAGCTCGTTAAAGTCGATTACATCCTTCTCGTCATTGGCCAGCCGGGCCAGCGAGCGGTGAATATTATCGAAGTGCTTGCGTTCCTCGTCAAATTGCTGGTGAATCTCCTCCAGCCGCTGATGCCGCATTACGCCGTATTCGCTGGAAATATGCTTCGGATTGCGGCGCAAGGCGCTGCGGTATTCCTGCTGCTGCTGCGTCATCTTCCGTACACGCGAAATGAGTTCGTTCACATCCTGCATCGCCCGGGTTACGCGGCCATGCTTAATGTGCATCTGAATCTCCAGCAGCTTAATGCTGATCTGAAATTCATCGATGATCTCATGGCTCATGAAAATCAGCTCCAGTGCGTATTCGGACAGCCTGTATATGGTAGTGCCATTCTCTTCCCAGCTGCTGCGGGTTGCATCCTCGTCAACCGTGAAGTATTTGTACTTTTGCACCGTCATCTGCCTAGTGTGGTCGTCATAATAAACGGCTTCAAAATCACCGCCGCTGCCGCTCCACAGCAATCCGTCGACCAGCCGTTCCACGGATTCAGTCGTACCTAGCCTGGCAATATTGAAGCGTTCCAATGAACTCCATGCAAGAGCGATAATATCATCTTTAGAGCGCTGCTCATTCGATTCCAGCTCCAGGTAGTAGACCTGGAGCAGCACGCTGAGCGCAATCATTTCCTTATAGGGGTGCAGCTCACCAAGATTCATGCCTGCACCAAGGCTCCACAGAGGATTGAGCCGTTTATTCCGTTCACCAAAATCCGTCCAGTTCATGCTTCCTCCAACCTCGCCATCACTTCGTAATTAAGCACTTCCTGGGGAATCCGTCTGTTTTCTGCGAGCAATTGCATTAGGAAGGCCAACAAATCAGGTTCTTCCGCAAACTCCTGTGTCACGATCTCTAAATGAAAAGGCGGACATGGCTGCTGTTCTTTTAGATATGTATAAGAATTTTTGGCATGGCCAATCATTTGAATATAAACAGGCAGAGCCAGATGCAGATTCAACCCGGTATATTTGAGCTTTAAATTCCCGTAAATATCCCAGCCGGTCTTGTCCGTATCGCCGACATATAGAATTTCCGCCTGACTAGTATCAACTTTCGACTCTTGAAGATAGAGCAGGCTTCTGACAATTTTCCAGCCCTCGCCGTAGATCAGCATATCAGGTGTGATGCCGCATACCGGCTTCCCCTGTTGGACCAATCGTTTGGCAGAATCATAAAAAGAATGATTTTCGGAAATCAGGATACAACGAACCGGCCCTTGCGTATGGATATAAGATTCAAAAAGCTCCCGGACTATTACTGCTTTAAGAGAGTCCAAAGTAACTCCGATACGGGAGAGAAACTGATACCCTTCATCTTCAGATAGCCATTTCTCCTGATCAAACAATTCAAGCGAACGCTCTTCCCTTGTAACATACATCCGGTCGTTGGCAGTTCTCAAAAAATTATACACACGTTCTATGTAACTCCATATAAGCTCTGATTGTTCTTCCGGATGATTTTTGTAATAATCCAGCTTAAGCAGTCTGGAGTCCAGAACCCGAAGCATATCTGCTTCACTCCAGCTTGTTAAGGATGAAGCCGTCTCACACAGCCAGTAGGCAGAATTCAGCCGGGTAGTTTTATATTGCTTGCTTGTGGCTAATGGCGTTAAATAACCTTCAGCCACCAATTGCACAATCCCGGCCGCGAATTTCGTCAACCCGCCAGCATCAACGTAATCGGAGGAATATTCAAAAGTGCTTATGATCTCTTTTTCCAGCCGGTCGACCAGGATCTTATGTCTGCTTTTGCGGACTGATTTATATTTACGCTCTAGCTCTTTCAATATTCTGTCTTTCAATCTATCACCCTCATAAAATAACATAAACCCATATCCACCCTTACAGGGAGTAACATGGGTCAGAAACCGCGGATAACCAACCGTTACCCGGGGAATATATGTTTCTATTATATCAATTAAACAAGCATAAAAAAAGAGCCGATAAACGGCTCTTGCTTCTATTATAAAATGCAGCATAGATTACTGCTTGCTGTATTTCTCATGCAGCAAATAATGCAAATTCGCCTTAACCGCCGGCCATTCTTCATCAATGATGCTGTACAGCACATTATCCAGCACAGCCCCTCCCGAGGTGATCCGGTGTTTGCGCAGTACGCCTTCTTTTACCGCACCAATCCGCTCGATGGCTCTTTGGGATCTCAGGTTGTCTCCGACGATCGTGAAGTTGACCCGGATCAGCTCCAGGTGCTCGAAGCAATACTGCAGCAGCAATGATTTAGCCTCCGTATTAACCGGCGTTCTCCAGTAGTCCGGAGAGATCCAAGTACAGCCGATTTCTGCATTCCGGTGAGTCCGGTCGATATGCATAATCCGCGAGGTACCGGCGATTCTGCCCGTCACAAGATCAATCATCACAAAAGGCAGGTCATGCCCCTTCTCTTGACCCGTAAGTGCCGTATCAATCAGCTGCTCTACTTCTCCGGCGGACGTTATTTTCCTCCAGGTAAACTCCCAAATTTGCGGATTGTTCAGCATGGCGGTCAAATCTGCCTTATGTGCGGCTTCCATAGGAACCATTTTAATAAAAGTGCCGTTGAGCTGTCTGATGTTGTCCGAGATCACGAAGCTGCCTCCTATATTCTGATTAATCACGCTCTTAAGTGTACTTCCTAATAGATTATAAGATACCTCACCCTCCCTGTCTGCCATATTTCTATAAAAAAACAAGCCCCGTTTATGTAAAAACGGAGCTGTTCAGCTGCATACGTTTAATGAAGGAAAGTTTAACTTCTATCCGCAATCTCAGCAGAGATTAGCCGTATAATTTCTTCGATACTCATGGCTCCGGTATCGCCCGAAGCACGTTTTCTCACGGATACTGTATCGGATTTCTGCTCATTATCACCGAGTACGAGCATATACGGAACCTTTTCAAGCTGGGCTTCACGGATCTTCAGGCCAAGCTTCTCGTTGCGGTCATCCACCTCAGCCCTGATTCCTGCGGACGCCAGTGCCTGCTTCACTTGAAAGGCATAGTCTGCATGATTCCCGGAAACGGGCAGCAGCTTGGCTTGCACCGGAGACAGCCATACCGGAAAAGCCCCGCTGAAATGCTCTGTGAGAATTCCGATGAACCGGTCAATCGAACCGTAAACCGCACGGTGAATGACAACTGGCCGGTGTTTCTGGCCGTCTTCGCCAATGTAAGTCAGGTCAAATTTCTCAGGCATCTGGAAATCCAGTTGTACAGTTCCGCACTGCCAGCTTCTCTTGAGTGCATCCAGAATGTGAAAATCGATCTTCGGCCCGTAGAAGGCACCGTCTCCCGGATTAATCCGGTAAGGGATGCGGCGGTTCTGAAGCACCAGCTCCAGTGCTGCCTCCGCCTGATCCCAGAGAGATTCTTCTCCCATATAATCCGCCGGACGAGTGGATAACTCCACCTTGTATTCGAAGCCAAATACATTGTAGATATGATCGATCAGATCCAGCACCTGACCGATTTCCGCTTCAATCTGCTCCGGCAGGACGAACAAATGGGCATCATCCTGGCAGAAAGTGCGGACACGCATCATCCCGTTCAATGACCCGGAAGATTCATTGCGGTGCACCTGCCCGAATTCGGCAAGGCGGATCGGCAGCTCGCGGTAGGAGTGCCGGCTGTTTTTGAAGATCAGCATATGCCCCGGACAGTTCATCGGCTTCAGCGCGAATTTCGCCTCATCCACATGTGTGAAATACATATCGTCCTTGTAATGATCATAGTGTCCTGACTGCTCCCACAGCCGGTTGTTCATCATCAGCGGAGTGCGGACTTCACTGTAAGCCCGTTCCCGCTGGATTCCGCGGCTGAAATCCTCCAGCTCTGTGCGGATGATCATTCCTTTTGGCAAATAGAACGGCATTCCCGGCGATTCTTCCGAGAACATGAACAGCTCCAGTTCCTTACCCAGCTTGCGGTGATCACGCTTCTTCGCTTCTTCGAGCATATGCAAATGCTCTACGAGCTGCGCTTTTTTCAGGAACGAAACGCCATAAATCCGCTGAAGCATCTTGTTATTCGAATCTCCGCGCCAGTAAGCTCCGGCTACGCTCATGAGCTTAAAAACTTTAATTTGACCAGTTGAAGCCAGATGCGGCCCCCGGCACAGATCCGAGAATTCACCCTGATCGTAAATACTGATAACAGATTCTTCAGGCAAATCGCGGATCAGTTCCAGCTTAAGCGGCTCTTCAAGGTTTTCGAACAGGGCTTCCGCGTCTTCCCGGCTGACTTCCCGGCGGACAATCGGCAGATTCTCATTAATAATCCGTTGCATTTCCTGTTCAATTGCCGCCAGATCCTCGCTCGACAACGGTTGCTCAATATCTATATCGTAGTAGAACCCGTCTTCAATGACCGGACCGATACCCAGCTTCACATTTTTACCGCCGTATATGCGTTTAATGGCCTGAGCCATCAGATGGGCTGTGCTGTGTCTGTGAATGTCCTGGCCCTCTTGGCTATCCAGGAGCACAATTTCAACCCGGCTATCCTGAGCAACCGGATGATGAAGGTCCACGAGCTTACCGTTAATTTTACCTGCAACCGCATTTTTCTTTAGACTAGGGCTTATGGATTGGGCTATTGCACTAATTTCGGTGTTATGCGAATACCTCTTAACGTTTCCATCCGGCAATGTTACATTGATCTCCATGATTGTGGCCTCCATCTCTTCAAGTGGTATTGAACGCAAAAAAACGCATCTCTCCCGTAAAGGGACGAGTGCGTTCAGCTCGTGGTTCCACCCTAATTTGACCTGCAATGTTACAACCCTCTGCTGTTAAAAGGAAGTAAAGTCGCATAATCCTCATGGTATCCGGTATCGGGGATAAGACGGTGGCATTTACAGCCGCCCTAACAGCAGGGAGCGTTCAGTGCCACGGCTGCAATGGGGT
>NZ_LN831198.1:2275956-2282823 GCF_001368795.1 Paenibacillus ihuae | reverse complement strand
AGCAGGGAGGGTTCAGTGCCACGGCTGCAAAGGGGTAACACCCGGCCGGTCTCTGTAAGAAGCTCTCACCAATCACTTCTCTCTCTGGTCAGTCCTTGAAGGATATCATGTCTTTGGTCAATGCCTTGGATATGGTGTTGCTGGTTACATAATACTGAACCGTCCTCCGAAAAGTCAAGAGCAAATCTAAAAATCGGTTTCATTCCGTTTTATGTGTTGCATAAAACCGCTGGCCAATTTCATCGTCGTCACAATCTGCTAAAGAGTAAACTCCGTCAACTTCTTTTATTATTTTGGGTCTTTTCAATCCATACACCTAATCATGGTAATACAAACAAGACTTTCGATTATCCGCTTATCAGGATTCCCATATTATATACAGAATGAACGATGATAACGGTCCAGAGGGAGTTTGAACGCTTGAATAAATATCCCAAAACAAGTCCAATGAAGAATACTTGGATAGCACTTGATAGGAAGTGAGAAGCAGTTAACCCATTTGCATACCATATTCCGAAATGGATAGAAACAAATAATAACGCTGTCAACACGTTCGCTTTATGAAAATTCATGTACTCCTTCATCTTTTGAAGAATGAAACCTCTAAATACAATTTCTTCTGTCAATCCTGCTAACAATACAACATTTAGCCATTTGTGTAACCCTAAACCAAAAATAAAAGCCCCCGTACCAAAAAAATTAACTTTAATCCAGAAACATCCCCCCATAATCATGCAAACGATGATTACCAGTCGAATGCCACGCAACCCGTTCCCATTAATTTTTAAGTATACGAATGGGTTTAGCCCGTTAACAAATCTTATATATCCCATAACGGGGCAAATCCATACAATAACCTTCGTGACTGCTGACAGAATTGGAAATTCTGAACGAAACAGTTGCCCGAATGACAATTCATAAAGAAACCATATCAAGTTAAACAACAATAAATAAACCCATAAGTATTTAAAGTCTCGACTTGTTAACAATGACAAAAAAACCAACTCCTGACCGTTGAATAAACCCTAAATACTAAACTTTGACAAACGTAAGCTATCAAAAGTATTTGTTATTTAACCAAGCAAGGTAGTTGCATTATTAGAGAGACTCTAAGCATCTTCATGTTCGCGCCCCCTTAGATTCACCACTTTCTTCTTAGAGGAATTCCTATGGTATGCGTGCAATAATCTCCTGAATCTCCTCTACGGTGGAAGCCATGTAATCCGCGCCGCTGCTGGACAATTCCTCCTCCGAACCATAGCCGAACAATACACCGACAGAGGCTACGCCGCAGCCTTTTGCCCCGATGATATCATGCTCACGGTCCCCTATCATCAGAGCCTCTTCCGGAGCAATGGCGTTCTGGTCCAGCACATACTGGATCACCTCACGCTTTTTGGAGCGAGTTCCATCCAGATTACTGCCTGCTACATGCTTAAAATAACCGTCCAGCCCGTAATACCGGAGAATTTCTTCGGCAAATACGGTTGGTTTCGACGTAGCGACATATAACGTGTATCCCATTCCCTGCAGTGCTTCCAGCAGCTGTGGAATACCGGGAATGACGCTATTTTCGAACATCCCAATTGTGCTGTAGCGTTCACGGTAATAAATAACCGCCTGAGCGGCCTGTTCCTCCGGTAATCCCTGAATCTGTACAAAAGAATCATACAGCGGCGGCCCGATATACGGGAGCAGCAGATCCAGATGAGCTACCTCAATACCGAACTTGTTCAGTGCATATTCGACACATCTGGTAATCCCCTCTTTTGGGTCGGTTAAGGTACCGTCCAAATCAAATAAAATACTCTTCAGCCTTCGGTTCATTTCGCCCTGCTCCCCTCAGAAATTCATATCTTTATATTCCATCCTGCTTCACTTCACAGCTTGTTCAATCATACCCCCGTTTCTACATACTTTCCACATACATATCCATTAAGATCAGGGAGTAAGCTAATTTGCTATTGGAGGATGTAACATGAACATGACACATTATATGTCCCTGCTTGCTGACAACCAGCCGTGGAATCTGATTTTATTTATGGCAATTCCCGTTATTTTTGCAGAGACGATAACTGTAACCGAGTTTATTATTTTGTTCACCAAAAAACTAAACGGACCGCTGAGAGCATTCAACCGGGTATGCAGCATACTTGCCGGTCTTTATTTTACCGGAGTGTTTCTCTACCTGTTCCCGACTGCATTTGTACCGCTCACAGTGAACGGCGAATGGCATACCTGGGTCGATGTTGTCGCGGTTGGTTTTTACTTGAGCGGGGTGATTTTCCTGCTGCCGCTCGCACTGCTCGATCTTGGCCTGATCGCCCGCAAACGTCCGGAGGAGAGCAAGCTGAAGCTGCATTTTATGCTGATCAGCGGTTTCCTGGTAGTCGCACATATCGCGATGATTTTCGGTATGGTCAACCCGGAGATTATTAACGGAATGGCAGGCATGAACCACTAATCACTCTATAAATTCTTATTTCAAAAGAGCAGAGCCCCTCCGGTAACCGGAAGACTCTGCTCTTATTGATTTCGGGAAAATCATCTTGGATTATGATCCGATTAGGGTGCGGAACAAAACGCACTGCGGCTATATTAGCCCTCCAGTACAATTGGTTTAAGAATGTTATATGGAGGACAAACAAGATGAATGAGCTGTATATTGCAGAGCGTATCAAGGAATTTAAAGAAGATCCGGAATCGGTGTACAACACCTGGTTCCTCAATAATAATGATCGCTTGAAGGCTTTCCGCACAATCAGGAACGGACTGACAGATGTAATCGGGCATATTGAGCAGCGGACCTTCGGCAATGACTATAAAGGCTCCGCACTGGAATTTATCATGTCAGCGATCTGTGAACAAAAGCAGGTCTTTGACGGAGCCGCCCATGCATTTTATTGGAAACCTAAACTCCGCATCCCGGATATTTATGAGAATGAGGTGAATCAGCTTGCGTTTGGACGTTTTCTAAAGGCCGTACTGCATACCAGCCAGGAAAAACTGCTGCTTGCGGAAATTCACAGGCTGGACAGCTTGCAAATCAAAGGCCTCGGACCAGCCGTTGCCAATATCCTGTATTTCCTGCATCCCACCCTCTTCCCTCCGTTTAATACTGCGATTGTCCGAGGATATAATGAACTGCTGGGCCAGAAGATCAAACTCGGCTCTTGGAGCGCTTATCTTGATATGCGGGCAGGATTGATAGAATTGAACGAATCCCAGCGGTCACTGTTGTCGAAGGATCTGGGAGCGATAGCCGGTTTCATGTTCGAAATAGGTTCGGGCCGTCTGATTGTCAGCGGTATGCCGATAGAGTCCTTGAAACCGACGCAGCTAAACGGGAAAAGAGCAGCATTAAACGTCATCAAGAGGTACTGAGCGATTTCCGGGAGGAAACAGAGCATAGCGAAATGCAATATCATCTCGCGAGACTTGGCCGCTCGCTGGGATATAAAGTCTGGATAGCGCAAAACGACCACAAAAGACAATGGAACAACAGGGCACTCGGGGAATGGTCACTTCCTGTACTGCCGCCGCTGAATGTGCCTAAAGCTGCCAGCGATACAATCTCATTCATAGATGTTCTCTGGCTGGATGCTGAGGACGGCATCGTTTCCGCCTTTGAAGTCGAGAAAAGCACCTCTATATATTCGGGTATTCTCAGGCTGCATGACCTAGCCTTATCGTTAAATCATCCCGAATGCCATCTCTTTCTGATTAGTCCTGATACCCGTGAAAGGGAAGTCCAGGCTCAACTGCTGCGCCCTTCTCTTCAGCAGGACAAGATACGCAACCTTTCTTATGTTCTATTCTCTGATTTGCGCTGTGATTGTGATGCCATGTGCAAGTACGGACGTTCTGTAGAGGTACTGGATAAGATTACCAGAAAACCAGCTGCAGGCGGAGCTGCATCAGAAGTAAGTTAGTCCCTTAAATGAATCAGCGGCAGTCACGGACCGTAAATAGGCCCTGAGCTGCCGCTGTTTGATTTAGCTTAAAGAGTCTGCTTTATTTTCTTACCAGTACGGATAATTCACCTTCAAACACCTTTTCATCGGATTGATTATAGGTCGAGAGCCGCACCGTAACGATCCCGTTCTCATTCTTCTTCTCTATTACATCTATGACTTCTACTATCGTTTGTAATTCATCTCCCGGGAACACCGGTTTAATAAATCTAATGTTATTCATCGCTGTTCCGGCAATAACATCGTCACCATAGCTGCCCGTTTCCACCCAAAGTTTGAATGTCACCGCAAGGGTCTGAATGCCGGAGGCGATGATGCCGTTAAATCTGCCCTGCTTGGCTTTCTCTTCATCCAAATGCATATATTGCGGGTCAAACTCGGAAGCGAAGCTCGTAATGTTCTCTTTTGTTATGGATAAAGACTTTGTTCTAAACACTTGGCCGTTATGAAATTCATGAAACCGCATGGATTCACCTCATAGTTGTAATGGTATCTGAACTTCATATTAGTGCAAATTGATAGAACGAATCAAGTTAATCCTCCAAATAGTGAAAAAGGCCTTATTGCTCCAGAAATCAAGAGATATAAGGCTATAAGGATGGCTCAACACTAACATCAGTGCTAGACAGCAACAGAAATAAAAAAAGTAATTAGCATCTCAATAAAGGGATTCTCTCCCTCTATTTCAATGACCGACGCACCATTTAGGAGATTAGTGGGAATTATGCCCGCTAATCTTGGAGATATTCCCTATGGAAGCATGTAGTGAGAATATTATAGGGATAATTTCCCTCTAATCCCAAAATAAATTTGTTTCATTCGTAATTAGCAGGCGTTTTTCCCTCTAAACTCTCAAAAGGGCAAATCCTGAGTCCGTGGAAAAGATTCCAAGACAAATTTATTTTTCACCAGTGCTTCGAAATAAACGTATCGCGGCCGGACTGTTCACGGTCCTCTTTGTAATGTTTCGGATTCTTTTTATGATAATCCTGATGATATTCTTCAGCCCGGTAGAAGACCGGCGCAGGGAGAATTTCCGTCACGACCGGATCTTCGTATCTGCCGCTGGCCGCTACCTGCTCTTTGGAAGCTAAGGCCGCTAAACGCTGATTTTCGTTATAATAAAACACCGCTGTGCGGTACTGGCTTCCCCGGTCCTGAAATTGTCCTCCGTCATCTGTCGGATCAATCTGTGGCCAGAACAGCTCCAGCAGCTTCTCATACGGAAATACTTCCGGATCAAATGTGATCTGTACAACTTCGTAGTGTCCGGTTGTTCCAGTCTTGACCTGTTCGTAGGTCGGATTCTCAACGGTACCTCCTGCATAGCCGGACACAATCCCGTGTATACCCGGCAGCTCCTCAAACGGGGTGACCATGCACCAGAAGCAGCCCCCAGCAAACATCGCCTCTTCCATCACTCAATTCCCTCTCTCTGTCTATCATCATTAATATTAAAGCGCATGATATGAAGATAAGGCTAAATGTCTATAAAGTCAATTTGAGCGAAGTCCGTTGGCGGATGCTGGAATCCTCTGATTTCCTGATGAACTGTAGATGCCTGCGATGATTTCAAGTGCTTTGATCGCTTCCCGGCCGTTCAGCCAGAACTCCCGCCCCTCCCGGATATGGTCATAGTAATTATGGATTAACCGCTGATGTCCTGTTCCCCAATACGATTTACCTCCGGTAGCTGCAGTACCAGGCTCACACAATAGCTGTTCACGGCCGTCTTTCCATAAATAAAGGCAGTCCCGGCGCTGCAGCAGGGTTCCATGTTCAAACACCAGCTCCAGCTCTACGGGTGAATTGACCGAATAGGCATTGGTGCCGTAGAAAAGCCCCCGCACCTGGTTGCTAAAAGTGATGCAGGCATGGGCGCTGTCTTCTACCTCGATTATCCCGTCCAGCACATCTGTACTCACACTTCCGTTGACTGAGGAAATCTCACCGCCGAACCATTGCAGCAGATCCAGCGTATGAATCGTCTGATTAATCAGGACGCCGCCGCCTTCTGTGGCCCATTTCCCCCTCCAGCCGCTCTCCGCATAGTACTGTTCACTACGGTTCCAAGTGACTACGCCCTTCATACAGAGCAGACGCCCAATCGTCCCGTGATCTATTGTCTGCCTGATCTGTATGGAAGGCTCATTATAACGGTTCTGGTATACGACACCAAGCTGTCCTTTGCTATGATCAGCTGCTTCCAGCATCCGCTGTGCAGAAGGTACATCGATGGCCAGCGGTTTTTCGGTTAAGACATGTTTGCCTGCGTTCAGGAAATCAATAGCCATCTGTGCATGAAGGTAATGGGGCGTACACAAATGCACAATGTCAATATCTGTTCTCCCCAGAATCTCATGGTAGTCCTGCACAACCCCGCAGCCGTACTGCTCTCCGAAAGCTTTTGCTTGATCAGCATCGCTATCGGCCGCAGCCAGCAGCTGTGCACCATCCATAGAGGCAATCGCCTTAGCGTGAAGCGGAGCAATGGCTCCGCAGCCGATAATAGCTGCTCCAAGTGTAGTCAATGTTAGCACCATCCGTTCTTAATGCGCTTCCGCTATGCTATTTAAGTGTACCCGGCGTAAGATTAATTGCTTGAGCCTGTGCTATCAGACACAGCTCCGCTGCTTTGAAGACATGCTCCTGGGTCATTGCCAGCTCGCTGCGCTGCAGACAATCCAGGATTAATTCTCCGAAGAAGGGATAGCCCACTTGGCCTGCAACATGCTCATAATGCTCGCCCTGTCCGTCTACCCAGTAGACATGGTCTCTGGCATCGGAACGGGCAATATCACTGTATTTGCGCAGCTCGATATACCCTTCGGTCCCCATAATAATCGTCCGGCCGTCTCCCCAGGTTCCAAGTCCCTCCGGCGTAAACCAGTCC
>NZ_LN831198.1:2255000-2275930 GCF_001368795.1 Paenibacillus ihuae | reverse complement strand
CCAGGTTCCAAGTCCCTCCGGCGTAAACCAGTCCACGCGAAAATACTGCGTAGCCCCATTGTCCCCGACAAGCGTCGCATCGCCGAAATCTTCAAGCTCTGGGTAAGCGGCATTATTATAATTGGCTACTTTACTATGCAGCACCTTGGCATCCCGGCACCCGGCGTAATAGAGAAACTGCTCGATCTGGTGGCTGCCGATGTCGCACAGAATACCGCCGTAGTTCTCACGCTTGAAGAACCAATCCGGCCGGCTTGCCGCATTCAAGCGGTGCGGGCCCATGCCGATCACTTGAATGACACGGCCGATCGCCCCCTGCTCCACCATATGTCCGGCGTAAACAGCGCTTTCTACATGCAGCCGTTCGCTGAAATAAGTCATGTATTTACGCTTGGTCACTGCCGCCTGAATCCGCACATCCGCCAGCTGGGCTAGCGAGGTGAATGGCGTTTTGTCCGTAAAATAATCCTTCCCGTGCGCCATGACTCTAAGTCCCAGACCTGCCCGCTCCGATGGAACAGCCGCCGCTGCAACCAGCCGGACCTCTGGGTCCTCAAGAATTTCTTCAGCACTGCGTGCGGCTCTGACTCCCGGATAGACGGCGGTGAAGGCTTTGACCTTGGCCTCATCCGGATCGTAGACCCATTTCAGGACTGCACCAGCTTCCACAAGCCCGTTGCACATCCCGTAGATGTGGCCGTGATCCAACGCAATCGCTGCAAAAGTGAATTCTCCCGGCCCCACCACCGGGCGCGCTTCATGTGTAGGTGCGTACATCATCCCATTTTTCCGGTTCATGCTTATCCTCCTCAGACTATAACAGCTTCTGCAAATAGTTCAGGCTGATGGCCAGGCTCTCAAACGGATCACGGCGGCAAACATCCTGTTCCACAACATACCACTCCACACCGGTCTTACGGCAGGCTTGAATAATATCTTTATAGTTCATATTCCCTTCGCCTATCTCGGCAAACACCTGTTTTCGGCCGACAATCGCCATATCCTTCAGATGCACCACCTGCATCCTGCCCTGCACCTTGCGAACCCAATCTACCGGACTTCCCCCGCCGGCCTGAACCCAGTACAAATCCAGTTCAAAGCCGAGCGCATTCACGTCACTTTCCTCCAGCAGCACCTCGGTGCCTGTAACTCCGTCTACGCGTTCAAATTCAAAATCATGATTATGATAGATGAATTGCAAGCCATGCTCTTTTTGCAGGGTACGGGCAATTTCCGAAGCCAGCCGCGCGAAAGTGCGATAGCCCTCCTTACTGTTCTGATATTCTCCCGGAAGTGCGCCGAGGCCAATGTATTTGCAATTCCACAGCTTATGTTCAGCAGCAAGTGCCTCCAGATCATTCACCAGCCGGTCCCAGGACACATGGGTCGCACAGATCACTAGCTCTGACTCATCGGCATACTGCTTAACCAGCTGCGGATCAATCTTGCCAATGCCTGAGATCTGTACCGCTTGATAGCCGATAACTTTCAGTTTCTGAAAAGCTTCCCTTAAACCCTCCGGGGTTTGGGTAAATTCACGCAGGGTGTACATTTGTGCGGCAATCGTTGTCTGTTTCATACAGCGGAGTCACTCCTTCATAGATTTTTGAAATCCGCTCGATACGGCTAATGAGTTCCTGATACATCCAGCGTCCGGGGTCCGGAAGACTCTTTGCGGAAGGTAGAGTTTTGTACCTTTTCCATTAGCTGCTCATAGAACAAGTCCGCATCGATCGGCAGATCTACCCAGTTGTCAGTCCAAGCCGACAGATACATGGCATTGGAGAGCGTCAGACCGTGAATCCCCTCTTCCCCTGGTGCTATAAGTGACTCACCCGTGAGAATCGCATTGGTAAAGTTCCGTAAAATGCCCACATGCTGCTCACCGCTGCCTGCATCTACCGGGATTTCACATTTCCAGCATTCCGGTTGTCCGAAACCTCCAGTATAGGCGGCATTGAACTCCGGCTCCGGTGTCCGCAAGCGCCAGAAGGTCAGCTTATCGTCTTCAATGACGATTTTTCCGTTGTCTCCTGTAATCTCAAAACGGTTCGTCCCCGGTGCTTCCCCAGTCGTGGTGATGAACAGGCCGGTCGCCCCATTCTCGTACTCGACATAGGCGGTTACATCATCCTCGACTTCAATGTTACGGTACTTGCCAAAATGGCAAAAAGCCCGTACACGCTTGGGCATCATCCCGGTCGTCCACTGCCAGAGATCCAGCTGATGCGGGTCCTGGTTCAGCAGCACACCGCCGCCTTCACCGGCCCAGGTTGCCCGCCAGCCGCCGGAGTTGTAATAGCTCTGCGAACGGTACCAGTTGGTAATAATCCAGTTCGTACGGCGGATCTCGCCAAGCTCACCGGAAGCGATCAGCTCTCTCAGCTTTTGATAGAGCGGATTCGTCCGCTGGTTGTACATAATGCCGAATATGCGGTCACTCTGTGCGGCAGCATCGTTCATTTCCTGCACGGCCTTCGTATATACACCCGCCGGCTTTTCGATCAGCACATGTATACCATGCTTAAAAGCCTGAATCGCCAGCGGCGGATGATCATAATGCGGTGTTGAGATTAGGACCGCATCGATACATCCCGATTCGAACAGCTCCTCACTGCTGCTAAACCGCTGAACATGCGCAGGCAGCTGCTCAGCAGCCCACTCCAGACGATCTGGGCTAATATCACAGACGGCTGTTAATTCGGCTCCTTTTACCTCTTTCAGCAGGTTATGGGCATGGGCCCGGCCCATATTGCCAACGCCGATAATTCCAAAACGGACCTTCTTCATTATTCGGATCACTCCTGTAAATGTTTATGAAATGAGAATAACCCTAATCCCGGATGATGAACATGAGCGGAATTAAGGTTTTTTTGTATATAATTAAGATGTATTGAACAAATGAAAGCGATATAATGGTAATGCTATATAAATTCAACTTAAAGTTCTTCATTTGGGGATGGCCGTGACTACAGAGAATATTTGGACTTCCGGCCGCTGTTGTCTGCAGATTTCTTAATTTTATACCGCTATTTGCGGTGGAAATCTGCAGACAAAGGCGGACGCTACCGCTCCTCCAGTTCCAAAATTCCCCTCCGCCACTTTTCCCATTATTACAATTCTGAGTTCAATCTATATAGCTGACCTTTGGGAGGAGGAAGCAAAAAATGAATCATCCCGGTAATCTGACCGGACGGCTGCTGCAGAATCTGACGGTCAGAGTCACCCATGCCCAGCTGAGCAGCAAATATCCAGGCTGGGACCGGAACAAGGAGACGCCCTCTTTCAACCGGCTGTATTTCATCGACAGCGGAGAAGGCAAGGTAATCATTAATGGAGATACCCATTATCCGCATGCCGGGCATTTGATGATTATGCCAGCGGGGACTACCCAAACGACCATGACTTCTCCCCGTAATCCTTATATCCGCTATTATTGTCATTTCGATGCGCAGATCGGGGAATGGCCTTTGTTTCACAGTGCAGGCAAGCTTTATATCAGCGAAGTTGCTGATCCGGATGCTGTGCGGGCTATTTTTAATGAGCTGATCGCCTTATTTGAGGATGACAGCTTTCTCTCCACCTTGCGGAGACAGGCGAGTCTGCTTCAATTGCTTGCCCTCTGCCTGGAGGGCGGGGGGTATGCCAATTTCCTCGATGAACTGGCGCATACCGGCGACCAGGGTAAACTTGCTAACGTCCTGGGTTATATTGATGAACACCTAAATGTATCTATGGAGGTAGAGGAACTGGCCGAGCTTGTTCATCTTCACCCCAATTATTTCATTCCTTATTTCAAGAAATTCATGGGTATGCCCCCGATGCAGTATGTGCAGCTCAAACGGATGGAGCTTGCCAAACGCCTGCTATCGGGTTCCAACTTCAGCATCAGTGGCATTGCGGAGCAGGTAGGCATGGAATTGGCCCACTTCTCTAAGGTGTTCAAGAAAACCACGGGTGTCTCTCCGTCCGCTTACCGCAGCAGTACCAGATAACATCAGGCAGCATCAGGCAAGCCCCATAGCATGAATGAGCAGAAACCCCAGCATTGAGAGCAGCAGCGAACCGGTGAGACCGGCGTTAAACGGCTTCCGTCCCATCCTTGTGAATGTCTTGAGATCAATGCCGAGCCCGAGTCCGGCCATCGCCATTGCCAGCAGCAGATAGGCCAGTACGAGCAAATCTGCTGTAACACTCTCGGGAATCCAGCCAAGGGTATTCACTCCGCTCATCAGCAGAAAACCGCCGATAAACCAGGGTACCGGCAGCTTCGTGTGTTCACCTTTCTCACCCGCCACACTTCCAGTTCTCCTGCCACGCTGACCGGCTTGTTTGCGTTCTCTCCGGTTCTCCCAAACCCCAAACCCCAGTGCCACCGGTGCAAGCAGCGCTACCCGGGTCAGCTTAACCACGACCGCCAGATCTGCCGCCTGGTGCCCGACTGGTGCGGAAGCAGCAATGACATGGGCGACTTCATGAAGTGTTGCTCCGGCGAATATGCCGTAACCAGCTTCACTGAGTCCAAGCAGCGGATACGCTGCAACATAGATTAGTGTAAAAATCGTGCCAAGAATCGCTACTGTCGCGGCACTCACTGCAGTTTCATTGTTACTTGCTTTAATCTGCGGAGAGATAGCTGCCACAGCTGCCGCTCCACAAATTGCAGTTCCGCAGGCGGTCAGAATGCCCAGTCTCCGGTCTATTTTCATCCATCTGCTGAGCCCATAAACAACAAGTAAAGTGAAGACTATATGAATTACGGCTATAGCCAGTACTTTGGGTCCCGCTTGCAAGATGCCATGTATATCAAGTCTTAAGCCAAGCAGAATAATGCCGGCTCTGAGCAATCTTTTGCTGGAGAATTGGATACCCGCAGTCATCCTCTTCGGGGTACCAACCGCTGCACGAAACACAATCCCCAGCAGGATAGCTAACACAAGCTGGCCCATTATGCTGAGAATGGGCAGCTGTGCCATGTACTTGGCCGCAAAAGCCAGCAGCAGGGTAAGCAGCAGGCCTTCACTGAATCCCCGAAATCCGAGAAACTTCCGGTCAAGCTTGTTTATGTGCTGAAGTTTATTTATTTGCTGAAATAATTGAATTTGCATAACCGCCACTCCCTGTTTGCCGTACTCTTCTCGGTTCTTCTGATCTCACTATAAGAGAGTACATCAGGAAAGTGAAATACCGTTTTGCTATGTTAATCATTATAATTACTTATGATAAGATCGTATTATTAAGCTGTCATGAAGGTTATAGGCAGATTTCATATGAAAATTAAATTTTAAATGAGGGATTATTATGATTACAGATGTAATGAGGGTGTTCGTTACGGTGGCGGAACAGCGTCACTTCTCACGGGCGGGTGAGCTGCTGAATCTGTCCCAGCCCGGGGTAAGTCTGCATATCCGCAACCTGGAGAATGAGCTGGGCAGCAAGCTGCTGCACCGTTCTCCGAAAGAAGTCCGGCTGACGGAAGCTGGAGCCATACTCTATAAACATGCGAAACAAATCCTGGCTCATTATGAAGAAGCCGGGCGTGAGATCCAGCTGCTGCGGGATGAAGTTACCGGCAGTCTCCATCTGGGGGCCAGCTTTACGATCGGGGAGTATATTTTGCCGGGCCGGCTGGCTGAATTCGCCAAGCAGTATCCGCAGGTCAATGTTCAGGTCACCATTGGTAACACAGAGGAGGTTATTGCCGCCGTAAAAGGAAATCAATTGGATATGGGATTCATTGAAGGCGAAACCAGTGACCGTGAGCTGGATATCATTCCTTACATGAAAGATGAGATGATCATCGTTGCTGCTTCCGGTCATCCGTTAGCCGGAGCGCTCACCACCGATGATGACCTGCTGCAGAATCAGATTTGGGTACTGCGTGAACCCGGCTCCGGTACCCGTGCCTACAGCGATCATTTTCTTCTGGAAGGCAGCCTCGCAATCAAACGCGCTTATGTGTTTAACAGCAGCCAGAGCGTCAAGGAAGCTGTTGCCGCAGGTCTTGGCATCGCCCTGATGTCGCGCTGGATCGTGCGCAAGGAGCTGGCCGGGGGAGAAATAACAGAACTGCGGATCCGGCAAAAGCTGCCGGAGAGAGACTTTTTAATCATCCGCCGCAAGGAACATTCCGCCTCGATGGCTGTGCGTGTCTTGATGGAGAAGCTGCTAACAGTCCAAAAAGCCTGACCCCGCTATGGGATCAGGCTTACCTTCGGAACTATTGATGCTCGACCAAGATTCCGTCATCCAGATGTAGTACGCGGTCGCACCATTCCAGCATCCGTTCATCGTGGGTGACCATGACTGCGGCTTTGCCTTCGCTTTTGACCTCTTCTGCTATCATCCGCACGACCTCCTTGCCGCGGTGGAAATCGAGGCTCGCTGTCGGCTCGTCCGCGAATAGTATTACCGGCTTGTTCATCCAGGCTCTGGCAATCGCCACACGCTGCTTCTCTCCCCCGGACAGCTGCTCAGGATAATGATTCCGGCGTTCCCATATTTCGAGCCGTTTCAATAAGTAGGCGGCACGCACTTTGGCCTCCTTAGTCCCCAGCTTCGCCAGTTTGGCCACGTACAGCATCTGTTCCTCCACCTTCAAGTAGGGAAGCAGCTGTGCGCTTTGAAACATGAAGCCGATCTTTTGTAGCCGGAGTTCAGTCAGCTCACGTTTATCCTTATTGCTGAGCGGTTCCCCATCGATGTAAATCTCACCGCTGGTAGGGGTCAGGAGGGCTCCCGCGGCAGAGAGAAAGGTGCTTTTGCCGGATCCGGAAGGTCCCAGCACTGCGACGAACTCCCCTTCATTCACTGTAAGATCGAGGTTATGAAGAACAGACATCGTTTGGCCGCCATCCCCATAGGTTTTGGTCACCTGCTTCATCATCAACATAGCACTCATGCTCCAGCCCTCCCAATCGCCTCTAAGGCATCTACCTTCGCTACTCTAGCAACAGAAATCAGGGATCCAAGCAGTGACATCCCAATAAACAGCACGCTGGTCAGAATCATCGTCGAGCCTTCAAGCTGAAACGGCATCGTATCCGGCAGGCTCATTGTCATCCCGAAGGTCAGCAGCAGGCTAATCGCCAGACTCCCCACGGACAGAATCATCACTTGACCAACGACACTCCAGGCCAGATAAGACATCTTGGTTCCCATGGCTTTCAGGATGCCGAACTGGCTCGTCTTCTGGATCGTGATCACATAAAAGAAAACAGCCAGCACAAATGCTGCGATCACGAACAGGAACACAATCATCATCAGCAGGGAATTCTGCTCCGCGGAATAGCCGGGAATGCTGGCAATCGCCTGCTTTTGCGTAATGGTTTCGACATGATCTAATTTACCGGTGATTTCAGCAGCCTGAGCGGAAGAAGCCTTCAGTGCGATTACATTGTAAGGAGCAGCCTGCTCCCCGGCACCATCCTGTACAGCTCCACCCTTCATAGTCTGCCAATCCGCTTGTGTAATATAGACGACAGGCGTGTGACTGTATGAGCTATCGTTCACAAAACCGGCCACTTTCCAGCCCATCCCGGAAGCCTGATCACGGATCGTGCTGCCAATAGTCACACCGGACTGCTCCAGCTTAGAATCTACGATCGCACTTCCTTGTGAATCATTTGCAATGGGATCGCCCTGCACCACTATAGGAGCAAGCATCCCTGTCATATCCACTGCAAAGATGGTGATATCCGCTTTAACATCAGCATCATCTGCCGTTATCGTGGTTGTCTGTACTGCAAGTGTGGTGGCGTTAGCTGCGCCGACAACAGACTGTGCTGCTGCAAGCTCTTTATCACTTAACTGGGAACGTCTAAATGCATGATCGGCATCGGCTTGAACAACGAAATAGTTCGCCGGCATATTCTCTACTGCGGAAATATTGGCATACGCCAGTCCGCGGGCCAATCCGGTTACGAACAGTACCAGAAAAGAAACCAGTAGCATGATCACCATTATGAGACTGTACCTTGCCTTGGAGTGCCTCATCTCCCTCAATGCCAAAAACATATTACCACTCCCTCATCTCTGTATGGATACAGTGTAGAGGGCGAAAATGAACGGAGTATGAATAAACAATTACAAACACGGCAGCGTAACCGTAAAGGTCGTGCCCTCACCCGCCGTACTGAAGACTTCAATCGTACCATTATGTGCCTGTACAATCTTTTGGGCAATCGAAAGGCCAAGGCCGCTGCTGTTGCTGTCACGGGTACGTGCGCGGTCGACTTTATAGAATCGGTCAAAAATCATCGGCAGCTCTTCTGCGGAAATGCCTTCTCCGGTGTCTGCAACCTTGACCGTGCAGATTCCATTCGCAGCTGCTGCTGACAGAGTAATCGTGCCGCCTGGCGGGGTATATTTGACCGCATTGGATACGAGATTCATCCACACCTGATAGAGCAGATTCGAATCGGCATGCAGTGAAATATCCTCCACATGCAGCCGTACAGCCAATTCCTTCTCTGTCAGCCGCCATTCCATAATTTGCACCACCTGGCGCAGCTGTGCCCGCAAGTCCACCTTTTGCTTATTAAGCGCATTCTCATCATAATCCAGTGTTGACAACGTCAGCAGCTGCTTGCTGAGCATCGACAGCCTGCGGCTCTCCTGATCGATAATCGAGAGATATTCCAGCCGCTGGCCCTCCGGCAGTTCATGATCCTTAAGGGCGTGGGCGAAGCCCTGAATGGAGGTCAGCGGTGATTCGATCTCATGGGAGACATTGGCGACAAACTCCTGCCGTGCCCGGTTGATCCGCTCCAGCTCCCGGCTCATAATCATAAAGTGAGAGGCCAGCTGTCCGATTTCATCCCGGCGCCTCGTGTTCAGCCGGATATCATATCTGCCGCTCGATATGCGCTGCGTAGCCGCAGTAAGCCGGGTGATCGGTTTGACCACATGCAACACGGCAACCACAACAAACCATAAGCTGAACAAGACACTGACACCAAGCAGCACAGCAAAAAAGATCCGCAGCTCACCGAACTGCACCTCAGCATCAGGACGCATAAACAGGGCGTACGTATGTCCGCCCATCTGCACCGGAACCCCAATCGTATTGCTTAGCTGGTTATCAAAAAAACCGGTAATAAACGCCTTGCTCGGAAATTCCGCTACCCCATGATAAATACTACCGGCTAATACCTGCTGCAGCTTCTCCTCCGGCAGATCATTTTTACGGAAAGGCAGACCGTAGAAGCGTTCATCACCTTGACCGTCAGACAGATACAGCTTATAGCCGAGTGAGGCTGTGCTCAGCAGATATTCCCCCGCTCCATCGGGATGATCCTGGATGAACCCCTGGAGGCCGATAGCCATTTTCGTCAGCTTGGCATCATTTTGCGGCTTGATTTTGGCCTGATAATACAGATTGGATACAAGAAAGCCGAGAAAGCTGCTCATGACGATCATGGAGCAAAACAACAGGCACATCCTAACATACATGGATTTCATGCGTTCACCATTTCCACTTTATAGCCGATTCCGCGCACGGTCCGGATGATAAAATTATTCTGATAATCGGCGAACCGTTGACGAAGCCGCTTAATGTGCACATCCACCGTCCGCTCATCCCCTTCATAATCAGCTCCCCAGACCAGCTCAATCAGTTCGCTGCGCGAAAACAGGCGTCCCGGATACTGTGCCAGCTGAGCCAGCAGCTCGAACTCTTTGACCGGCAGCAGTAATACATCATTTCCGTCGCTGATCTCATAATTTTTACGGTCAATGACGAGTGAGTTGAGGCGGATTTTGTCATCCGAAGCTACAGAGTATCGGCGGAACAGCGCTTTGATCCGGAACAACAGCTCTTCAGGCTCAAACGGTTTGGTTACATAATCATCCGTTCCGCTCAGATAGCCCTGCTCCTTGTCACTGAGCTGCTGACGCGCAGTTAAGAGAATAACCGGAATGTCGTAGGTTTCCCTGATGTATTGGCACAGCTCCAGACCGTCCATCTGGGGCATCATTACATCCACAACCGCCAGATCCACCGTGCTCTCCTTCATCAGTCCAACGGCTTCCTGCCCGTCCCCTGCTTCTACCGTAAGATAGCCCTCTCTCGTGAGTACATGCCGGAGCAGCGTACGGATATGGACATCATCATCGGCGACCAGTATCTTCTTCATCAGTATCACTCCCATAATCCAAATATTGCTGTCCTCTATCGTAGCAACATTGCTTCCGGATGACAACTGAGTGTAAAGATACTGGTGAGAAAAGGCTGCGGGTCATTTGCATAAGCGATTCCCTCCTATATAGATTTAGTTAAGCCATTAACTAAATGGATGAAAATACTCCTGATCACCTATAGAGCTGCTTCTTTCAAGAGCGGTTCAGCTTGTGCAGCAGAGACATTAATTGATGAAGCTCCTGTTCGTCCAGCCTGTTCATCCGCTCTGCTACTGCCTGCCGGTTGTGCGGCAGATGCTCCAGCAGCAGAGATTGCCCTCGCCCGGTAATCGAAATCACCGTCTTGCGGCCGTCTTCGGCGTGGCCTGCTCTTGCGATATAACCTTCCTTCTCCAGCGGGGAGAGCAGCAGGCTTATATTAGCTTTGGTTACGCCGATTTTCTCTGCCAGCATCGAGGGCAGCATACTGCCGCCATGTTTGGCGATCTCCACCAATATCCGGATTCTTGCTCCATTCAGTCCATGAATCAGCCAATATCTTTCTGACACAGCTACAGCATTCGCCGTAACCTCCACCAGGGTAAAAAAAGCTTCGGTAGGCAGCGGCTGCTCCAGCACAAGCTTCTGTAAATCCTTCATCATTCCGGTTCAGCTCCAATTAGTTAATACCTTAACTATTTCAATGACCCGCTTCTTCACCCGTTGTCAAAGATTATTTATCTAAGTAACTGCTGATGCCGAATACCAGTTTAAATGTGCTCCGGCCTTTCCGGATTCTTTTAAAGCCCGATCTGACGTCAAATACCCAGACCATTTTGCCTACCCAACATCTTATGTATATGGAATGCAGTTTTTCTCGATATATTTCAGAAATTCCCACTCCTTAAACAGGGTCAACCCCCCGCTCTCAACAATGGAGTACAGGGGGTTGCACAGGGACTATATTCCCGTTCAGATCAATACCGTCTTGGCTGACAGCGGTTCTTCACTGTAGCTTTTGCTGCCTTCCAGCAGCACCTCCAGCTTGATCAGCTCGGAGCGGCTGGCCAGACGGATTGGAGGCCCCCAGGTTCCGTACCCGGAGGAGACGACCACATGCAATTTATCCTTAAGCAGATAACCCCAGTCCAGTTCAAATAGCCGTTTTGTAATCCAGTGATTCGGTGCAATCTGCCCGCGGTGGGTGTGACCTGACAACAGAACATCAACTCCGGCTTTGGCGGCGATATCGAATCCTGTCGGCTGATGGTCCATCATAATAACCGGACGGGAATGATCAAGACCTTCCAGAAGTAGAGGTACACTTAATCTGCCGCCTTCCATGGACTCCGCTGTTTTGTCTTTACGGCCTACAATATATACACCCGCGGTTTCCACCACTTCATCCTGCAGCACGCGGATGCCATTGCTAGCCATAAGTTCCGTATATTCGCCAATAGAACCTCCGTAATACTCATGGTTGCCAAGAACGGCGAACACGCCATGACGGGCCTTGAGCTGCTTCAGATGTTCAATCATTCCGTTGCGGATAAACGGCTCTATACTGTCATCCAGCACATCTCCGGCCAAAAGAATGATATCCGGCTTCATCCGGTTGATTTCAGCCACCATTTTGCGCAGATGACGGTTGCCGACGATATTGCCCAAATGCAGATCCGACGCAACAGCAACAGTTAGCGGGCTGCTGGTCCCGATGGATTTATCAATCCGGATAGGATGCGTACGCACGATCGTGCTCCAGGCATTCCGCGAACCCCACAGCAGGAACACCGCGAGCAGCAGCAGAAGCGTGGTCCCTGCCTCAGCAGTGAACGCGGATCGTTCGAAGCCCGTCAGACCCAGCATCCAATAGAGCAGATCGGTCAGCGGCAGCATAATAACAGCGAACTCCATACACGCCAAATAGTAAGAGCCAACCACCTTAAACATTCTGGCGACCGGTTTCACGGCCTTCGGCCACGGCACCATACCGATCATATAAGCAAACGCAATGACCATGAAAACCGTCCAGTATACACCTGCTGAAATACCCGGCAGAAGGTTCTCCAGCAGAACCCAGAGATGATAGCCAATGTAAAAATTAACAAGTCCCAGTACCAGCAGCATAACAGTCCCTGAAATGAGCATACGCAGGTTTTTCATCATCCCACTCCTTTACCCTAAAGCTCTTCTATACGTTCTACCTCAAATCATAGCACAAAATATTTGCGAGGTATAAATTCTGCCTGTGCTTTCAATCAACAGTGTTCTTTCCACACCGGAAATTACCGCAAAAAAAAGAAGATACTCTTCAGCATCTTCGTTTCGCTTTGTGTAGTTATACTGCTTTATTCTTGCTGGCGATGCAATCCCCGATCAGTTGATCGCATTTGCTGATGTGGCTCAGGAGCCAGTCTGTCAGCGTACGGTTCAGCTTAATCGTCGACAATACGGATACACCCTTGGTCTTGACACTCTCTTCGAGTTCCAGAACGGTCTGTACAAATTCAGCATGAGTCTTCTGGTGCTCGGCAAGTTCAGGAAAGTCGATATCTGCCATCAGCTGCTCTTCGCTGCCAAAATGCTCGATCGTATATTCCTTAAGGAACCTCAGTGTTTCTTCGATCTTCTCTTTGCCCTTCTGGTTGGTGCATGCATCAAAAAATTCATTCAGCTTCACAAGCAGCTGTCTGTGCTGGCAGTCGATCTTTTCTACACCGATGTCATAGGATTCCTTCCAATCGATCATAACTCACCTTGCCCTTTTCCAAAAATTTATGTAGAAATACACATACTTTATTTTCCACATTTCTGAATCAAAGTTCTGTTAACAACATCACACGACAATATTCTGCAAATAACTGCAATACCTTCATCTGTAATAACGCAAAAAAACGCGAGATCATCTCGCGCGCATTAAGTTCATCTTGCTGTTTGTCTGTAATTGATCAATACTCAGGATATCGGCATTCTGCCAACCAATTATTCTTATGATAGGAGCATTAGGATATGTTTCGTAAAAATCCTTCAAAAACCTCAGTATTTGTTCCAAAATCATCAGGCCTTGGCTGGACCTTGAACCACCGGCATCCACTAGGCTGGATCGTCCTGGGAGCTTTATTTATATTGGCGGTGTACAAAATATTTATTAATTAATCTATCATTCAGCGCAAAGATGCTTAGTGCGTTATAGCAGCTTCCGGCGGAAGGCGCTGATTACCTCCTGGTGCGGTGACTGATCCAGCACAGCAAACACATTGGTGTCAAAAAGTTTCTGATAGCCTTCTACCAGCAACACCTGACGGAAGTAACCGGCTACCTCCATCGGATCATTGCGGAATACACCACAGTCGTAAGCTCCCAGCACAACGGCAGAATGTCCATTCACTGCAGCAACTGCCAGGATATAGCGGATCCGTTCCAGCATCACTTCGGCAATCCGCGGTACCTCATGGAGTTCCCGCTCCTTAACCACTCCCGCATTCACAGCAGGTGCAGTAATCATCGAAACCGCAAAGGGTTTGGCGAGCAAGACGTCCTGCCTGTCTCTGAACACAGGAACGCCCGGCGAATGAATCATGTAAAGCGAATACAGGCAGGTTTTCCGGCCGCGGTTATAGTCATACATTTCTTTCATTTGTGAGATGCAGGGATAGAGAGCAGAAGCTCTGGCTAAGCTCTCCTCCTGGGCCTGGCTTCCGCCAAGGAAGCCGCCGCCGGGATTCTTGGCGGAATGATGCCGGTTACGATCCGTCAATCAGATCATCCCGCAATTTTGTCAGAACCTCACCAAGCCAGTTTGTACCGCGCCAAGTGCTTCTGCTGCGGATGGCCGGATCATCCTCGGTTAATCCGACACCCCAGATCCGGTCTGTTGGACTTGCTTCCACAAGCGTTGTGCCTCTAGTATCTAATAGCAACTGAAGCAGCTCCTGGTACTGAATAAACTTTTCTTTATTTCCTTCATAGACGATGGTTTTGCAGTGGCGTTCCCATTCGGTTTGCTCGAAGCCCCGTACACGCTTGCCGAGCTCCTTCTGCTCTCTCGGTGTCCGGGCCAGCAGTATCTTCCGGCTTATCTCCTCGTCCCCGAACAATAGTGCCTTACCGTACATCATATACTGCTCAGCACAGTTAAAGCCGATCTCATCGACCGTAAAACCGCACGGATACCACTGTGAAAACGGTGAATGGCTCCGGTAAAAATACGTGAATCTCTCCATTACTCTACTCCCCTCTACTCCCTTTTACTCCCTTAACGATTATTCCCGGTTCATATTGTACCGGTACAGCTTGGATGGCCGGTGTCCGGCATCCTTCGTGTACTCCTCAGTCTCCGTTACACGATCGGCAATCTTCCGGCGGAACGCCGCTGCCAGCAGCTCTTTGCCGAGAATGATCTCATAGACCCGCTGGAGCTCAGATAAGGTAAACAGCGGAGGCATCAGGTTAAAAATTATGTCCGTATACTCCACTTTTCCCCGTAGCCGTTCGATTGCGTATTGAACCATCAGCAGGTGATCAAAGGCTAAGCCTTCGCTTTCGTGAATCTGGCTATGCGTTTTACGGACATGCCCGTGAACCGTCTCCACATGCTTGACTACCCCTGAAAGGGTTGTTCGCTCGTTCTGCAAGGTAATACGGATCAGCTTCACCAGTTCAAAGCCCTGCTCCAGCTCCCTGCGGCTGCTCTCGATGAGCTGATGTGATACCTCGAACCAGGCTGCATCCGCTGCATCATCCCCAGCCTGAACATGGAGTGTAGTGCGGTCAACTAAGGCCATATACGAGCAGCTGATGACACGCATCCGCGGATCACGCTCCACTTCTCCCCAGGTATACAGCTGCTCCATGTAGATGTTATCTATATTCGTCTCTGTGAACAGTTCTCTGCGTGCAGCCTCCTCAATGCTCTCATTGACCGACACGAATCCTCCGGGCAGCGCCCATTGCCCCAGGTAGGGATGCTGTCCCCGCTGAATCAGCAAAAGCTGCAGCGATTTATCAGACAGCTTGCGGTAGTTATCCTGTTCCCGTTCCATTACAGTAAAAATCAGCATGTCCACGGTCACGGACGGACGCTCATACTCACCGGCATTATAGGTCTGGAGAAACTGCTCTTCGGTTAATCCCTGAGCATCGGTTAAGGGTCGTTTATTCATCTTGCTGCTCCTTTCAAGGTCATTTTTATGTTTATGTTTAATTATTATCTTTTTGTTAATATCATATTGTTATTATATACTGAAAGTTAATATAACTGTCAAGCAAGAATTGGATGATAGTGGATTTCTGTTCAAAAGCATACACAAAAAAAGCCTGATTGCTCAGGCTTGCTTCTGTATCAGAACCGGCTTCACACCGGCTCTATATGTACCAGCACATCGGCTACCTGATGGCGGCCCTTCAGCTGATCCTCAATTTCTTCCGTGATATCATGGCTCTGCACGACATTCAGTCTGGAATCCACCAGCACTGTTGTATCAACCAGCACATTGTTGCCATGAACTCTCGCTTTAATATCTTTGATCGATTCTACGCCTTCAATTTCAGCTACCGTCTGCTTCATCAGCTCCAGCTCACCGGCATCGAAGCCGTCGGTCAGATCATGCGTGGCTTTGCTGAAGATTTGAATGGCTGTCTTACAGATCAGCAGCCCGACAATCACTGCCGTTACCGGGTCCAGCCAAGGCAGGCCGAACTGTGAACCGATAATTCCTATGAATGCACCCATGCTAACCATGGCATCCGAGCGGTTATCCTGGGCTACTGCCTGCATAGCATTACTGTGTAGCGCACGGGCCAGCCTGATGTTATACAGATATACGGCGATCATCACCGCTGCACAGCCCGCGGCAGTCCAGGCGGCAATCAGATCTGGCGTTTCCAGCGCCGGCTGAATAAACTTGTCCACACCCTGGTAAAGAACTTGAATCCCTACAGCAATCATGATAAAAGAAGCAATCAGTGCGGCCACTGTCTCCGCTCTGAAATGCCCGTAGCTGTGATTGGAATCAGGGGGTCTTCTGGATATCTTAAGTCCGATTAGAATAGCTATAGAAGCAATAATATCAGTACTATTATTAAGACCATCGGCTAACAGTGCCTGGGATCCCGAGACATTCCCGATGAACAGTTTGATTGCTGATAATAGGATATATGCAATCAGACTGAGCCAGGCCCCTTTTTCACTTTGTTTGATGTCGCTGTAGTTTTCCAAAAAAAAGAACCTCCAAAGAATAGTATTGTTCTATACTACACGCTGACAAACGGGTGGGTCTAGAGAAACAGTGTTGCCGGATGCCGTAATAGTTAACCCTGCCAAATAGAGTTGGCGGGCCGGAAGTGTTTTGCCGGACGCAACATTGTTTGCCTCTGAACAACATTTGATGTTAAGGATTCCAGCAGACTCGCGCATTCCAGTAAAATTATGTAACTTTTTTCGATAATAGGAGTCTATAAAGTGTGATGATATACAGTAGCGCCTATTTATTTTCTACAAGGAGAGATGTCCGATGTTACATTTACGAATCCGCAAAATAGTTTCCGCTGTTGCCGCAGCCGCTATTTTGCTGCCGCTTGCCGGGAGCTGGCTTGTACCCAATGCTTCTGCTGAACCGGCTGAGGTAAGTACAGGAAATCCCTACTATACAAAAGTTTCCGCACCGGTCATCAAACCGCTGTGGAGCTTTCCAACGGCTACAGTAAAGGATCCGCAAGCAAAGCAAGCCGTTACCGCACTGGCTGAGAATGGAACCGTATTTGCGCTCCAGAAAAACTACAGGCTAACCGCACTCAAAGCGGCCACAGGCAAAAAATTATGGGAATACGGCAATGGGCTGGCCCCTCTTTTCACTTACAGCAGCGGGAATATTTATGGACTCACGCAAAAAGGCGCACTCTATGCCGTCAATCAGAACGGTAAGAAGCTGTGGTCAGCGGATCTCGCACTGCCCAATGCTTCCAGCATTCAGCGGATTGGCGAAACCGTGTACGTAACACAGGGAATCTATCTTGCAGCAGTCGATGCAGCGAGCGGCAAGCTAAAATGGAAGGTTAATGAGAATTCCAGTTACTATGGCACCGATTCGCTTGCTGACTCAGATGGCGTGGTATTGCGCACATATATTGGAGAAAGTGTCATCTCCCTCTCCTCGCTTGTGGCTTACGATGCCCAAACCGGTAAGAAGCTGTGGGAACAGTACCGTCATTACATGCCTCTGGCTATCAAGGACGGACTTCTGTACTCCGAGAAGAATTTGGCGATGCTGGATGAAGATCCGGTCAACCGCAAAATCCATATCTCAGTGATCAGCTTAAAAACCGGTCAAATCAAAGGTGAGCGGCTGTACCGCTGGACCGTAAAGGCAGATCCGGATATCGGATTCCGGTCAGGAGGTGCCTACGGCTCCTCTTTCCTGGATGGTAACAATCTTTATGTATTCCGAGGGGAGACGTTCGCTCGTTATGACTTCTGGAACTATACGGCGGACGGGAAACCTGAGCAGGTGTGGCAGCAGTCTATTCTCGAAAGTGAATACCCGCTGGGAAAAGTGCTGCAACAGCGGATGTTATACTTCAACTATAGCGATCAGACGTTTGCTGCACTCAAATTAGCCAATGGACAGGTAATGCGCCTCTCACCAGGAGAAAATCCCACGGTTCAGTTCGATATCTTCAGCTCGACCATATACACTGGGCAGTCTGACGGCCTGCTCCATGCCTATGACCTGGTCAGCTACAAGCCTTTGTTCACAGTAAATGCCGGTTCGCGTGATTTTGCGTCCACCCTGAAGACCGGAAATATACTAATTGTTCGTAATAGCGGTAAACTGCTGGGGATCAAACTGCCGGCGTCCATTCAATAACAGCACTCCTGTTCAAAAGAAAAGACACGAAGCGTATCCTCGCAGGATAAACTCCGTGTCTATCTATTCCAAGTCACTGAACAATGCTTAGCCAGCAGGCGGTTATTCAGCAGGAGGTGTGAATGAACGGGCGGCAAACTCCGCATCCAGCATATAGAAAGCGTTGCTGTCCGTCTCAATGCGTTTCAGCTTGGCAATAATATTGCTGAACAGCGCCTCTTCTTCTACCTGCTCATCAATAAACCATTTGAGGAAATAGATTGTTGCATGCTCGCGTTCATCCAGTGCCAGATCCGCCAGATGATAGAACTTCTTGGTATTCTGCTGCTCATGGGCAAAAGCATGCTCAAACGCATCCAGCATGGAAGTATAGTTATTATTCGGCTCAGGCAATGCAGCAAGCGTGACGCGGTAATCGCGGTCATTTAGGAACTTGTAAATCTTCATCGCGTGAAAACGTTCCTCTTCGGCCTGCACCAGGAAAAAGTTGGCAAACCCGTCTAAGCTTTCACCGGAACAATAAGCGGCCATTGCCAGGTATACATGGGCAGAATAAAACTCAAAATTCATCTGTTCATTAAGTGTTTTCATTAATTCTTCCTTCATTAGCACGTCACCTCATCCTTATAATTTGTAAATAAGTTCAACCATATGTAATACCTTCTGATCCTTATCATCTTATCATCAGTGCCAGTGAATCCGCAAACGAAAGGACGACCGAATTTTGATGAACCGACATTGCTTTCCCTGCTTCACACCCAGCTCATTCTATCGAAAATCTATGGTTATCACCGCCCTTGTTACGGTACTCCTGATTGCAGGCTGCAGCGAAGATAATAATACAGCTGTTGTTCAGCCTTCTCCTGAGGTGACAGCAATGCCGGGAGCAAGCACAGCGCCGGACAAGACAGCAGGCATACAGCCAGCGCCAAACACCCCGGTTTCACCGTCAGCTGATCACACAGCATCTCCGGATACCGGCATTAATGATAATCCGCTCGCTAGGCAGGTCGCCGGAATGACGCTGGAAGCCAAAATCGGCCAGATGCTGCTGGTCGGGATTGACGGCACGAAGCTGGATGAGAGCGCCAAGAGTATGATCTCCGAGGATGAGGTTGGCGGGATCATCCTTTACAAAGACAACATTCAAAACTTGAAGAGTATTGTTACTCTCATCAATGAGCTCAAGATGAGCAACAGCGGAAATGCCGTTCCCCTGTTCATGAGTGTCGACCAGGAAGGCGGCAAGGTCAGCCGGATGCCTGCAGAATATACCGCTATTCCCTCTAACGCAAAGGTCGGAATAAGCGGCAATGCTGATTCCGCCGGTATGATGGGCAGGCTGCTGGCCAGAGAAGTACTGTCAGTGGGCTTCAACATGGACTTCGCCCCTGTACTCGATATTAACAGTAATCCCGATAACCCGGTCATCGGTGAGCGCTCTTTCGGCAGTAATGCTAATATCGTTACCCGTCTGGGCATTGCCGAAATGAAGGGGATGTCCGAAGAAGGTGCCATTCCGGTCATCAAGCATTTCCCCGGCCACGGTGATACCTCCGTTGATTCCCACCTGGAGCTGCCGGTAGTGAACAAAACTGCCGACCAGCTGGCTAAGCTCGAATGGCTGCCGTTCCAGGCAGCCATTCAGGAGAATGCGGATGCGGTGATGGTCGCCCATATCCTGTATCCCAAGCTTGACCCTGAGAAGCCGGCATCCCTGTCTAAAACGATTATCGGCAGTCTGCTCCGCGATCAAATGGGGTTTGACGGAGTTGTCATTACCGATGATCTGACCATGGGAGCCATTACCGAGCATTACACTCTGCCGGCTGCAGCGATTGACACGGTACTTGCGGGCAGTGACGTATTACTCGTAGCCCACGAATATGCCAATGAGCAGATGGTACGGAAAGCGCTACTAAATGGTGTCAAGAAAGGCACGATACCCGAGTCTCGGATCGACGAGAGTGTCTACCGGATCCTTGCATTGAAGGAAAAGTATCATCTTAGCGACAAGCCTATGTCTGTGCCTAATTTGACGGCACTCAACAACGACATAAAGGAATGGCTTCAAACGATAAAGAAGTAAAAAAACAGGAGTTCCGGATAAGTTTCCCAGAACTCCTGTTTTTTATTGAAGAACTACCGTATCGCCTGGCTTAAGCCCGGAAAGAACTTCAGTTTTCTCCGTTGTCTCCAGTCCGATTTTTATTTCCTGACGCTCATATTGTCCGTTTCCTTTATCCAGCATAACAAAGGTCTGTTCCCCTTCATGCATAACTGCCATGCTGGAGACTACGACCGCATTTTCTTTGCGCACAGTCTCTATATCCCCGCTAAGGCTTAAGCCCCCTATCAGATGCTCGTCCGGTTGAAGGGAGATGACGACCTCAAATTGCGGTATCTGTCCGGCTGTGTTTTGCCCGGTGGTAGTGGTAGCGAACTTCGAGACCTCGGTCACTTCCCCGTTCAGCGTCAGTTCCTTCATCGCAGTCATCTTGACCTTCACCTTCATCCCCTGCTTAATCCGGAAAATATCCTGCTCCCCGACAGAGGCAATGAACTCAAGCTTGTTCAGATCAACGATTTTGCCGATGTACTGATTGTCCGTAACGGTCTGCGGCCGTTCGCTGCTGCTGTCATACAGGAAGATGCCAGTAGCCGGGGCATGATATACAGCTGTTCTCAGTCTAGCCTTCTTATCAGCCAGCTCCTGTTCCTGAATTTGTGTATTGACCTGATTCAGCTCATTATTCAGCCGCGCTGCCTCTTCTGCAGCAAGAGCCTTCAGACGTTCGGGCTCGGTACCGATGGGAACAGCACTTTCGTCCTCCTGTTGGCTGACAAAAGCATTAAGCTCTGACTCCAGCTCCGCTTTGCGGATGGCTGCTTCTGCCGCCGCGATCTCATTCTTCAGCGATGACTGGTCCAGCGTGAACAGCACAT
>NZ_LN831198.1:2246548-2254974 GCF_001368795.1 Paenibacillus ihuae | reverse complement strand
ACTGGTCCAGCGTGAACAGCACATCCCCCTTCTTCACCTGCCCGCCGTTCTCAACCTTCCAGCCGGTTACTTTGGAGGCGAACGGTGCATAGACAAGTGTTTCTTCCTGGTATTGCGATCGTCCCTTGACCTGGACAGAACTGGTAACCGTCTCCTGGGTTACCGGAAAGCTGATCACCTGCGGAGGCTCCATAACCACTTCCGCTTCACCACCCTTAAATACTTTCCCGTACAGCATATAACCTGCACCTATCACAATAACCGCGATAATAATCCACTTAAGGCTGCGCTTTATAATCCTTTTCATTGTCGGGCTTCCTTTCAGCTTGAATTGCTAATATACGTTGCGCGGCACGCTAATCCCGTTTGATGGCTGTAAGCGCATCAGTTCTGGAGGCACTGATCGCCGGATAGATTCCGGACAGTACACCGGTCATGATGGCAAACGCCAGTCCGACCGGAATCGTCATCAGCGGGATAAAGAAGGTTAACCCGTCACCGGCTGTGCCGACCAGTTTGTTAAGTCCCATAATAATCAGATAAGAGAAGACAACTCCTAAAACTCCGCCGAGCAGCCCCAGCAAAGCAGCTTCTGTGATGAACATGTTACGGATCTGCCCCATGTTCGCGCCAAGCACCTTCATAATCCCGATCTGCCGCCTGCGTTGATGTGTGGACATCGTCATCGCTACGATAATAGAGATCGAGGCGATAACCAGAATGAATACCCCGATGCCCAGTGCTGCCATTTTCATCATATCAAAGGTTTGTTTAAGCTGTTCCTGCTGGTACAGATTGTCACTGGCCGACAGACTCAGCTTCTGAATCATTTCTTCCACCTGCTTGATATGGTCGACACTGTCAACTTTGACCGTTACTGATTTGTAGGTGTCCTCTTCCGGCTCTGAAGTCATACTGGTATCCGTAAAAGACAATTCCTTCGCGAGCTGTGCAGCCGTTTCAAGGGAGACATAGACGATCTTCTCGTAGGAAGCCCTCAGCTCGTCAGTTCCTTCCGGGCTTGCCAGAATGCCGCCTACCTGGAGCGGTGAACTGAGCTTGATATTACCCGCCGGATTGGAATAATCGGTAGCCTGCATCTGGATCTGCTGCCGGTACATCTCTGTGGGCAGGATTGCCATGCTGTTATACTGATCCATTAGTTCCTGGTTAAACGGATCTGCGCCAAGCCGCTCGTACAGCTTCTGACGGGTCACATTATCAATCAGACCCAGCGTCGCCCCATAGTTCAGCACAACCATTCCCGGCAGATCCGTGACCCCGCCTTGTTTGAACTTATGGCCGAACTTGGTCAGCATCCGTAAATCCGTGGCTTTGATCTGGACATCGGCAAGTTTATTGTCAATAGTCAGCATTTGCATATAGCCTGCATCTTCAAATGGCGCAGCGGCAACAACATGATTGAGCCCCTGGATAATCTTCAGCTTTTGGGCGGTCAGCTTGCCGGGATTCAGGTTATCATTACTCTGCGCTGATGCCCCGGTATTCCCGCCCTGTGAAGGAATGCCCCCGCCTGGAGACACGATGATTTCATCCATTTTGAAATTGCGGTTTACTTCGTCGGTCACATAGACCTGAGCGGATTGGCCTATGCTAAGCGCCACAATTATCGCCGCACAGCCAATCGATATTCCTGTCATACACAGACCGGTAACCACTTTACGCCGTTTGACCTGATCCCAGGCCATTCTGGATATATCTCTAATCTTCATCCTGCACCTCCCGGCGCGGGCACTGTATCCGGCTCAGAGTTCAGATCATGAATTAAGTACCCGTCGCGCAGCGAGAACGTGCGCTGCATTTGCTCAGCCACCTCATGCTCGTGTGTTACCACTATGAAGGTTGTCTTCATCGTCTGATTCAGCTTCAGCAGAATTGCGATGATCTCTTCCTCTGTCCTGGAATCCAGATTCCCTGTCGGTTCATCTGCGAATATCACAGACGGCTCCGTAATCAGCGAACGGGCGATACTGACCCGCTGCTGCTGGCCGCCTGACAACTGCGAAGGGAATAAATCCGCCTTATCGGGAATCCCGACCTGCTCCAGCAGAGCCAGCGCTTTTTCCTTGCGGATAGACGGTGAGACAGATTGGAATACAAGCGGAAGCTCGACATTCTCACGCACTGTAAGACTGGTAATCAGCTCATAGGCTTGAAAGATAAAGCCGATATGCTTCCGGCGGAATTCAGCCAGCTTGTTCTCACCCATCTGTACAATATCGTGGTCAGCAATATAGATGTGACCTTCGGTCGGCTTCATGAGGCCCGCCATCAGGTTCAGCAGCGTAGATTTACCGGAGCCGGAGCTGCCGAGCAGCGCTACCATCTCTCCTTCTTTCACCGTAAAGCTAATATCGTGCAATACTGTGGTCCATTCATTGCCGGTTTTAAAAGCATGTTTAATATTTTCAACTCGCAACATGGAAGCTGCTCCTTTGTGCACTTAGGATATAGACAGTTTATTTCTCCACTTCTTCCGGTTTCGGTTTCGGCAGCATGTCAAAGAGGATGGTGTATACCTGGCTTCCCAGCTCCTGCCGCTCGCCTTGGAATTCATCGTATAAGGTTAACCTGTAGGTTCCTCCGGTCATTTGCTTATACAGGCTTTTGCTGAAGGACATGGAGTACATATTGTTATTTCCCTCAGTAAGGTCTGTACCGAAGGTCACCACTTTATCCTGGGATTGTCCGTAAGGATCGGTCATTCTAAGGATCAGCTTGTGTTCGGAATCTCCGGAATCAAGGCTGTTGTCCCGCGACAAATTGTAGCTCATATTCAGGGTAATAGTATCACTGGCCTCCAAATGTCTGCCTTCCGAGGCTAGCACCGTTAAGGTGTATGGATATAGAGCAATTTTTTGCAGATTGGCTGCCGGAGTAACGGCCTGCGGGGTAAGGAGAAGTGAAGCCACATGAATAAAGCCTGTCGGTTCTTCCCCGCTTTCGCTAAGCTTGCTGCCCGTCACCCCTGTTCCTAAGTACATGGAGACATCTGCAGTAGCAGCTGTTTTGGGCAGCTTGGCCCAGAACGTAATCAGCTGTTTGCCTCCAGGTGTCGCCGCATTGTCCGTCTGATTTACTTTGGCTTCATAGAACTGTCCATCCGCTGTTTTGTAATAGGCTTGCAGCCTGGCCATTTTACTCTGGCGCTTCTCACCGCTGCTCATCAGCAGCTCGGTATATACGATGTTGGCATTGCTGCCTGGGTAGACTGTGGTTCTGCTCTCCTGAACAGTGGCGTTTTTACCTTTTCCGGTAATTGTATAGATATCACCACGCTTCAGATTGTCTATAGCGCTTATGAAGCTGTTCGTGCTCAGATCGAGAAACGGAATATTCTCCGTATCCGATTTGACGGATAAATTAATTCTGACATTCTCGAACTCATCCGTGTAAGGGATTTTGGTCAGCAGCGAAAGTTCAGCAGACTTACCGGGAGCAAGCACCGACGACTCTTTATCCATCAGGAGATCGGTAGTTGAGGCCAGATTATCGGTATCCAGCTTCAGAGCCCCCTTCAATTCAGGAATTGTGAGGTTTACAGACTGGGTATTGGTAATTCTCAGCTTGGCGATGACAATATCATCATCCTTCCAGGGATAACGCTGCAGAGATTGCAGACTGTAAGAGAAAGAGCCATATTGGTTAGTAGCCCCATATTCTTGGCCGCTGTGCACATCGGCACGCAAGGTGTATGGAATTGTAAAATAAGCTACCGGAAAAATCAGCTTTGCAGAAGGCTCGGCCGTATCTGCTGTTCCTGACGGTTCTGACGGCCCTGACCCGGTTCCGGCTGCTGCGGTGACAGCTTCGATCATTTGTAACTGCAGGTTAGATTGCTCCACCTCAAGCGGGATTTCAACCGTCAGCGGGACAACCTTCGTTTCCAGCGGCTTCAGGATAAGACCGCTTAACCCCTTGGAATTCACCGGGAAAGCCGTCCCTTTGGCCGATTTGACCGCCAGCTCATAAACAGGCAGCGTTACCGCCTTGTTCCCGGTGTTTTTTAATTGCAGCTGGAACGACCATACCGCTTTGGCATCCTCCGCATACACCGAGGCGCCGGTAAGCTTCGTATCAACGGTGTTGCTGCTTAAGACAAGCTTTTTAACGGCCCCGCTGGCTACAACCAGATCCGGAGTGGTAGCTGCCGGAAGCTTATAGGAGGTTTTTGGGAGCTCTAGCTTCAGCGCCTCATCCTTTTGCGTGAATTGCAGCTTCATGTTGGCTGTTTTCAGATAAGCAGGAATTTCCGTCAGATAATAAATGCTTTTTTTCTCCTGCGGCTGAATCTTATAGCCTGTCTGGGAACTGCTCAGTGCTAGCTCAAACGAAGTCCCGCTCGCCGTAACCAGGTAGGCCGAATAACCCGGATCACTGAGCACTTTGTTGCCTTTGTTGGCAAGATTAATTCCCACCTTGGCATAGACCTTACCGGCATACTTATACAGCTGAAGTGAGTCTGCACTTGCTGTAACCGGGATATCATTCATCTTCGTATTAAGACTCTTCCCCAGCTCCACAGCGGTGGAATAATTAGCCGGCACAGCAATAGAACCTGCGTGCTTAAGATAACCTTTAGTCTTCGTGTCCCACACATACATGGCGATCTTAACGCCTTTCAGCGACGTGGTTTGTCCGATATTCACGTAATATGTAATACTCATACTGTCCTTTGCAGCTACCTTCTTCTTCGTTGCGTCTGCGGTTACAGGATTAGCGGGAATCACAGATCCGCCCGGTGTAACCACACGAGAGAAGTAGCGCTGCAGATTTGCACTAGAACCGCTGTTATTTGTAATCTTCAATGTGTAAGCAAGAATGTTACCGCCGGACTGCGTCCAAATGTTAACGTCCTCTAGCGCTGCTGTAACACCTGCCGCTAGTGTAATTGGATTCACCTTGACTGCTGCAGTAACTGAAGCTGCGGGCAAGGTTGTCCCTGCGGCAAGGACGGCTGGAGCTGCCGCACTTCCTGCCAACTGGGCTATAGCAAAGCTGCTTAGGAGCAGTGCAATAGTTTTTTTATTGATCGGTCTCATGGATTTCCTCCCAGGAATATTTGCTAGAATTATTATAGTTGCTAGCACACAGGGAATTGTATCCAATTTGTAACTCTTCCAGTCTGCTTGTAACTTTTTATCCCATTTACGCAAAAAAACAGCACCATTAGTGCTGTTTTTAGAAAACGTTTTGTTAATATTTGTTCCACAGTGACTATAAATCTATGAACTGAATGACCGTCTGTACTGGCTTGGAGGTAATCCCTCCGCCAGTTTGAACACTTTGATAAAGTAACTGGATTGATGAAAGCCGGTCAAAAGGGCGATCTGCTCGACAGGCAGTTCTGTTGAGACAAGCAGCAGCTTGGCCCTTGCCAGACGGCAATCGCTTAAATAACGGTTCGGGGTCTTCCCCATGATGGAGCGGAAAAGCCGTAAAAAGTGGTAGCTGCTGTATCCCGCAAGCCTCGACATGCTTTCAAGCGTCCAGGGACGCTCACATTCCTGATGAATGAGGTCTGCCGTTCGGCGGATCGAATGCCTGATCTCAAGCGGCACGGAGCCATGCAGCGGTTCAGAGTTTTGCAGCAGCGTAACCAGAATTTCATAGAGTACTGCGGAGAGCCGCGGTTCACTGCGTGTCTCGTAGGCCGCGCTAAGCCGGTACATCTCCTCGAATCTGGACGCAAGGCCAGCGTTAAGATCAAATGTGAAGAAATAACCGCGTGACTGGTCTGCTTCCTCCAAAAGTGGCAGGGATATGGCCGTATTGAAGTGAACCCATCGTACCTCCCAGGGCTGCGACGGATCAGAACCGTACTGCTGATAGGCCCCTCTAGGATAAAGAAAGCCGCTTCCTTTGCTCATCGGAATCCGTTCGCCCTCCTGAAATACATACCCGGAACCGCCAAAAACCAAATGCAGATTATAGCTGTTCAGCATCCCTTCACTTCTTCGCTCCGCATGCTGCGGGAAATCGCTGTAATGTCCCAGGAATTCCGGATAACAGACATAGTGGGCATAGGCGGGTGCCGGTAATACCCATTGCAGTTTCAAACAATCCGCTCCTCTCTGATTTTCATATCCAGCACGCAAGAAAATAATATAAAAGCAATATTATGTTATATGAGATTCCTATGAGCTGATATTACAATAGATTAGAAGCGTTCACAAAGCATATTTTTACACTTGGAGGTTAAGATGAAGAAACCTGTCGCTGATAAACAATTTGAGCTTGGCGTCTGCTATTACCCGGAGCATTGGCCGGAGGACATGTGGGATGACGATTACCGCCGCATGGTGGAAACTGGCTTTACCATTGTCCGGATGGGCGAATTTGCCTGGTCCATTTTCGAACCCGAAGAAGGCCGCTTCCAATTTGGCCTGTTCGACCGCGCCATCGATTTGGCCCATAGCCACGGGCTCAAAGTTGTGCTCGGAACACCTACAGCTACTCCCCCTGCCTGGCTCACCGAGAAATACCCTGAAGTGCTGAATGTGACCTATGAAGGCGTCACCCTTCAGCATGGCATGCGGCGCCATTATAATTACAGCAGCCCTAAATACAGGGAGCTATGTGCAGAAATCGTATCGCAGATGGCGTCACATTACGGCAGCCATCCCGGTGTGGCCGGCTGGCAGATTGATAATGAGCTGAATTGTGAGATCAATGAATTCTACTCTGAAAGCGATCACACTGCCTTTCGTGAGTGGCTTCAGCGCAAATATGTAACCTTGGAGAAATTAAATGAGGCCTGGGGTGCCGTCTTCTGGAACCAGAGCTATACCAGCTGGTCTCAGGTGTATTTGCCGCGTCCTACTCCGGTGCCGAAGCAGCCTAATCCGCATCAGGCGCTGGATGAGAAACGCTTCATCTCTGACAACACCATCTCTTTCGCCAAATTACAGGCGGATATTCTTAGGGCCAAGGCGCCTGATCAGTGGGTAACGACTAACGGACTGTTCGGGCATCTCGACAGCCATGAACTGCAGGATGAGCTGCTGGATTTCTTCAGCTATGATTCCTATCCCCAATTCTCCAGCATTTCTCATGACCCGGGCGAAAAGAATCCGCTCGGCGACCGGAGCTGGAGCCTGTCCCTGTCTGTTGTCCGTTCGATCAGCTCTAACTACTGCATTATGGAGCAGCAATCGGGTCCCGGCGGCTGGGTCAATCGGATGGATATGCCTTCTCCGAAACCCGGACAGATGCGGCTCTGGACGTACCAGTCCATCGCCCACGGTGCGGATATGGTGCTATATTTCCGCTGGCGGACTGCAACAATGGGCAACGAAATTTACTGGCATGGCCTTAACGATTACCATAACCTGCCGAACCGCAGGGTCCGGGAAGCCGCGGACATCGGCCGGGAGCTGGCGGCAGCAGGTAAAGCGATTACCGGAACCCGGGCAGAGGCTTCAGTAGCCATTCTGCGCGACTATGATAATGAGTGGGATGGCGAATACGATATTTGGCACGGGCCGTTTATGTGGACCAGCAACAAGGAATGGTTCAAGGCACTGCAGCGGCAGCATATTCCAACAGATATTGTCTACATGCGCAGGAAGACAACAGCTAAGGAGCTTGCACGATATCAGGTACTGGTCTATCCTCATCCGGCGATTATGACGGACGACACGGCAGCGGTGCTTGACGAGTATGTACAGCAAGGCGGCACGCTTATCTTCGGCTGCCGCACAGGATATAAAGATTCACGCGGTCAATGCTACATGCGGGCTTTTCCCGGAGCCGCTAAGGAGCTCTGCGGGATTACCGTAGAAGAATTTACGATGGTTAAAGGCAATCGTGCTCCTACTACGATTAAATGGGCGCAAGGCAGCGAAGCGCTTACCGGAGCAGATTCCTTTAATGACATCCTGCAGGTGGAACAGGACAGCGTGGAAGTTATGGGCCATTACGCTACCGATTATTATGCCGGCAAACCGGCAGTTACCCGGAACAAACGCGGCAAGGGCGAGGTCTGGTATTACGGGGCGGTCTTCAATGAGGAAGCTGCGCTAAGAATCATCGGCAGCTTGAATATTAACTCTCCGGCTGCGGAGTGGCTTGAGCTGCCCGCCGAGGTTGAACTGCAGATCCGCCGGAGCGACACCACCAGCCTGACGTTCCTCTTGAATTATAGTGAAGCATCTGCGGAAATTGTGCTCAAAGAGCCGCGGACGGATTTGCTGACAGGTAAAGAATGGCATGGAAAGTGCACTATGGAGGGATTTGGTGTCTTAGTGCTGCAATAAAATCAGGAAAGGAGCGCTAATGGAACACTGTTCCGTTCACGGTGTGTTTTTTCTGAATAAATTGAAATAGCGACAATCAAGGATGTTAGTACAAAGTCCTTGGCTGTCGCTGTTTTATTACACTAATGTTTGCCGATAGGTTAGCAG
>NZ_LN831198.1:2228735-2245984 GCF_001368795.1 Paenibacillus ihuae | reverse complement strand
CCCGGTTAGCAATGGTGATCATTTAATATTTCCCAGTTAATCATTCCATTCTTTATTCCAGTTCTCGTCATCTTTAATTTCTCCAGAACTTTAATAGAAGGAAGGTTATCTATAAGACATTCTGCCACAATTTTTTTTACTTTTCTTGAAGATAATGCCCATTCAATTATTGCTCCAACTGACTCTGTAGCTATCCCCTTGTTATGCATTTCCGGAATAATTCCAAACCCCACTTCTACAGTTCCTTGACTATCCGGTTTTCCCTTAAATCCAATGTCGCCAATAACTTGGTTATTTTCATTTAAATATACAAACCACACTCCCCAGCCCAACAATTCAGTATCTTCCTTAAGGTTATCTAAATAATTGACGATATGCTTTCCAATAGAATACGTTTCAGATACCTTCTTGTAATTTTCTTGACTAAAAGCAGTGATGATTAAACGTTCTGTTGTGACTTGCAAAAATTCATTCCTCCTCGTGATCGATCTTTTGTATCGAGTTATTCCAATCATTGTCTGACACTCGTATGAAGATTCCCCTTGCCAACCGCCTTAATTTGTTAGATATTAAGATAATCTGTATACACTGCAGCGCGGTGAACAAAGACAGACTGAAAGGAGTCCGATTCATGAAGACAGAATCCGTACAGGCTGATTTCTCTGCAGCCCGGGTCAGCGAAGACAGCTTTTGGCAAGGGGTTAAAGATTGCATTCCGACACTATTAGGCTACTTAAGTATCGGATTTGCTGCCGGGGTTGTCGAAAAAACTGCAGGCCTGTCACTGGCTGAAATAGCATTAATATCGATTATTTTGTATGCCGGTTCTGCACAGTTTATAGCAGCAGGAATGATCGCCGCAGGAAGTACAGCCACCAGTATCATCATTACGATCCTGCTCGTTAATCTCCGGCACCTGCTGCTTAGTGCAGCCATATCGCCCTACTTCCGTCATCTAACACCGCTTAGAAATCTGCTGATTGGTACGTTGCTTACAGATGAGACATTTGGTGTCGCCATCCAGAAGAGTGCCGCCAAAAAAGCAATCAGTGAGAAATGGATGCACGGCCTTAATATCACGGCCTACTTGAATTGGTTGTTTGCCAACATCGCAGGCGCAGTTCTCGGGCAATGGATCTCAAGTCCGGAAGAATGGGGACTGGATTTCGCCCTGCCGGCCATGTTCATCGGCCTGCTGGTGCTTACCCTCATCAGTAGAAGCAAATACGCACTCGATATTGCTACAGGCCTTATAGCCATGATCATTGCTGTCGGTGTATCTATATTGTGGTCACCCAGCATCGGTGTCATTGCCGCAGCCGTTATAGCCCCGACGATTGGAGCTGTGATAGAGAAATGGAAATAAGACCGGATATATTCCTGATTATTCTCGGTGCCGCGCTGGTCACCTTCATTCCGCGGGTGCTCCCGCTCATGCTCCTTAGCCGGATCACTATTCCCGAATGGGGGATGCGCTGGTTAAATTATATGCCCATTGCCGTCATGTCTGCCCTGGTTGCACAAGAGCTGTTCATCGACGAAGGGCGGTTTGCCGCATTGTCTACGAATGTGGAGCTGATCGCTGCGCTGCCTACCTTCTGGGTTGCGGTTAAAACTCGCAGCCTGCTGGGCACGGTAATTACCGGCGTGCTGTCTTTGATGCTGCTGCGCTTACTGTTCTGACAAATTCTCCGATACTGGCAATGGCCTGCTCACCCTCAACCAGAAGGCCGGCCATGAATTGAAAGACACTCCACATCTGCTCCCATATTTCCAGCTTCACTTCAGACCCTGCAGCCCGGACTTGTACGGCCAGGCGTTCAGCATCGCTCAGCAGGACCTCCTGATCCCCCGCCTGAATCAGCAACGGAGGCAGACCCTCCAGATTAAGACGCAGCGGGGAGAGCAGTGCCGGTAAATCTCCATCATACCCGCCTAAGTAATCCTCCAGAATCATCTGATTCCCTTGAAGGCTTCCCGTAGGGTCCGTCATGGCCCTGCTGGTATAGGAATCTCCGTCTAAATGGATAAGATCGCTGTGCGGAGAGAGCAGAACAGCTGCGGCAGGCATTGCTTCCCCTGCATCTCTAAGTGAAACCAGTGTCATCAGCGCAAGGGTAGCGCCAACCGAATCCCCGCCAAGAATAATATTCTCTGGTGAAAAACCCTCTGCAAGCAGCCAATAGTAGGCGGACAGGCAATCTTCGTTAGCAGCAGGATACCGGTGCTCCGGTGCAAGCCGGTATTCAACGGTCAAGACTTTAATACCGCATGCTGCCGATAGCCGGGCGGCAAGATCGCGGTACATTTCGCAAGTGCCTGCAATAAACCCTCCTCCATGGAAGTAGAGGAATGCACTCTCTGCAGCAACATCCGTTATACCTTCTATACTGACCCACTCGCCATATAATTCCCCGATATTAACAGGTTCCGCCTTTATATCCGGACATCTTGGAAGCTGTCTTGCCGCTTCCGCCATTTCACTGCGGATTTGCTCTGCCGACTTACCGAAAGGACTGCAGGTCTGACGCAGAAAAGTTTTGATTGCTTCAAGCTGATGGATTGGGGTTGGCATACGTGTATCTCCTCCTGCAAGGTTTGATACCTGCATCTTAAACCCTGTAGTTAAGTACGGAGTCAAGCATGCCGCCAAACTAAAAATTCAAGGATTACGAATCCATCTGAAGAATTCCCAGAACCTCCCGGACACCCGGATGTTTATCTTTCGCCTGAAGTTCACCTTTCAGCTGGCCGAGCATTGCCTTCGTCTGTTCACGCTTCACGATCTCTACATCTATCGCAATCATTTTCAGTTCAATGACTGCCACAAATTCAGCAATGCCGATGCTTCCGGCCGCAGATTTAAGCAATGCCTTCTTGATTTCCTTAAGTGTAAATCCGCATCGTTTGGCATTCCGGATAAATAGAAGCCTCTGCAGGGTCTCTTCGTTATACAGACGGTACCCCGATTCTGAACGCTGCGGTGCGGGAAGGAGACCGTGCTTCTCATAATATCTCAGTGTCTCAATATTCACCTTTGCCGCCTTGGCCATCTCACCACTCAAATATTCCCCCATCGTTCTGCTCCTCTCTCCAACCCGCACAATTCATAGCTCCAGCTGCTTTTTCAGCTGATTCAAATCTTTGCCGGCAACTTCATCCTTACCGTACCTGGCCTGATTATATAATTGAAGCAGTTCGTCCGGGGAGACCTCACTTCCGCCGGAACTCTTACGCAGCTGCCTCCTGCTCTCCGTCCACTCCGCTACGTCTTCTCCGGTCTCCGACGGTGTCAGGAAGCCTTTAACCTCATATCCCTCAGCTTGCTTAGCGCCTAGCCAATGACGGTACAGCCAGCGTATGCGCTCATGGCTGCTATTCATAGTCTCCCAGCGGTCCCTGCGGCCCCCCGGCTTTAGCCGGTTCAGCCAGTATTCCCGAAGGCCCTGGATTGTCTTCTCCCAGGCGAAGATATTCTCCTCTTCATCCTGAAAAGCAGCATGCTCCTGCGGGGCCTCTCTACGCAGCATTGTCAGCAGCGCATCGATGGCTCTGCGGAATATGCCTCCCGTATTTCTGTATAGCCAGCGCAAGCCCAGATACAGAAGAAGCAGCATTACCGCTGCACCAATACCATAGAAGATGATTTCCATAATCATAGACAGGAGACCAGGCTCGTGTCCCTGAGTCTTCGGAAGCTTCGGAAGCGCTGCCTGCGGAACTGTTTCCAGGGGTGGCGCTTCCTCTGATCCGAACAGCAGCCGGATCAGCCCGCCGATGATCTGACGCACTGCATTCCATAGCAGCGTTCCAATTGCTTTGCCCGCGCCTGCGGCGAGCGCTGCCGCCACTGCAACAAATAGCAGTACGAATACACGGTTATGCCGCCGCATATCTGACGGCAAACGTTCACTATCCGCTGAAAAAGTGCTGTAGCGCAAAAAGCTGATGTTGGAATCAAACAGCGCAAGTACAAGGCACAGGCTGCCGCTCCAGGTCAACAGCTTCAGGCTCGGCTGAAGATCAGAAACTCTTGCAAAAATAATTGTCGCAGCAAAATACACTGTAAGCCCGGCGACATAAGCTCTCATCCGCTGATCCATGGAGGGTGCGTTCATTCCGAGATAAGCAAATAATACGCTAACGGCAACCAGAGGCAGGGCATTAATACTCCATCCGGCACCTAATAATCCTGCGGCTGCACCTAGCGGTAAGGATGCCAGTAGCTGCTTCCATCTACGGCGGCATATATTACGCAGCAGCACACCCGCTAATGACAGAAACGGAAGGATATACAACCATGGGAATAGTTTCTGCTCCGACGTCAGATATACTTCTGCCAGCACCCAGAACGGGAGAAACAGCAGCCATACAATAAAACAGGCTGACCATAACTTTAATGAGACTTGCAGCCGCTTCACAGAATCAGTACTCATGCGCTCTCCCTCTCCTCTCCCGGAATGTCCAGCCAGGCCACACCATTGCCAAGCAGCCTTAATTCCTCGGCAACCTGCTGCAGCTCCTGCCCCCGGTGGCAGGTAATGATCAAATAATCGTTGCCTTCGGGACAACTCTCCGCTTCATGCTCCAGCAGCCGGGACATCGGTATTGTCCAGTCCAGCTGCAGTCGGGCCAGCAGGCCGAGCACCTCTTCCAGGCTTCCCATCGGCCCGGAGGTTACCGGATTACGTTCGCCTCCGCCTTCAAGCCTGCCATTGCACAGCAGACCAGTCTCAAGACCATGACCTATGGCATAATCAGCTACCATAGCCGTATAGCGTATGCCCAGTTCAATCCGCGCAGCATCTGTTATATTCCGCCACATGGAGTCACTAATCTCCACATTCAGACAGAGGATCAGCCTTGAATCGGCGGTATGATCCTTTTGGTGCACCTGCATAATGCCGGTCCGGGCTGTAGCTTTCCAGTTCATAGCTCCCAGAGAATCCCCGGGACTATACTCACGTGTACCAGCAATCAGGAAGGGATCTTCAACAATCCAGCGCTTGACCGGCAACTCGCCCAGCCAGCTGTGAACCGGCAGCGGAAGCTCATAGAAATTTGTTATTCCTGGGTAGACTAAGAGCTCCAGCTGCAGCGGAAATGTCTTGCTATGCCGGCTCATTCCAAAGAGATCTCCGCTTGTCATTGTAACGGATTCAAGCCGGAATAAGCCCCTCTGTTCGCAGCGGACCACATGGCGGCGTTTGATCTTGCGGTAGGGACGCATATAGAACATACTGATATGATTCTGATAAATTTCACCGCTGCTGACACCCAGATTCTCCTGCCTGCCGAATTTCAGACCCCGGGCAAAGCTGGATTCGAGGCGCAGCCATGGCAGCGGAAGCAACTTGCGATTGACAATCTCTTCAATCATCTCAATCTGCTCGCCCTCATAGGCGGCGGCAGCAGAGAAATACCGGGTGTAGCTAACCCTCTTAAGTGCATAACGCTGATAGATCACGGATACTAGAAGCAGCAGAAGAAGTGTACTGAGAATAAACCAGGGAAGGGACATGGCTCACTCCACCCTTCCGCCTCTTACCGCCGCAGTCGGCTCGGCCGGAACCTCCACTTCGCGCAGAATCTGCAGTACTGTCTCTGCAGCCTGGCCTTCTCTGGAGCCCGGACCGCGCTGTAATAGCAGGCGATGGGCAAGCACCGGTACAGCAACGGCCTTAATATCATCCGGAATAACATAATCCCTGCCTTGAATTAAGGCATATCCTTGAGAAGCACGCAGCAGCGCAAAGCCTGCCCGCGGGCTCGCCCCGAGCTTGACGGCTGCCGCCTTCCGGGTAGCTTCAACAATCCGGATCATATAGGCCAGCAAGTCATCACTGACATTCACGGCCGCAGTCAGGCGCTGTGCAGCTTGAATCTGCTGGGCGGTAGCAACCGCAGCCGTATCTTCCAGCGGGTTGCTCTGGCGAAACCGCTGCAGGATATGCACTCCTTCTTCAAAGGAAGGATAACCTGTCGTTATCCGCATCAAGAAACGGTCCAGCTGCGCTTCCGGCAGCGGGAACGTTCCTTGGCTGTCCACGGGATTCTGTGTGGCGATAACTAGAAACGGTGCTTCCAGCTCATGGGTCACACCGTCGATCGTAATTTGCCGTTCCTCCATACATTCCAGCAGGCTCGACTGGGTCCGCGGCGTCGCCCGGTTGATCTCATCCGCCAGCAGAATGCTGGCAAATACCGGACCCGGCCGGAACTCGAACTCTCCGCTCTTCTGGTTATAGTAATTGATCCCGCTTAAATCCGAGGGCAGTAAGTCCGGCGTGAACTGTATACGCTTAAATGCACAGTCAAGTGAGCGGGCCAGTGTTTTAGCCAGCAGTGTTTTCCCGGTACCGGGTACGTCCTCCAGCAGCACATGGCCGTTTGCTAGCATTGCTGTCAACAGCAGGTCCACCCCTGATTCTTTTCCGACAATAACTTTTGAGAGATTCATCCGGATCGCGCTTATCAGCCCGTTGGCCTCTTGCAGATTCATGAAGAATACCACCATCCTATCGCTTATAAGGTATGTACCAAAGCTTAATCATACCAGAAAGCGCATCCATTTTATAATAAATAAGTCGCAGCCTCAGCCAGCAGGCCTAGTTATTTTGGAACGGATAAAGGCTGCAATATAATAGTACACCGGGATACACTCCACACATAACCAGAGAATGACTGTCAAAAAGGATTCGTAATCTCTGTAATACCGGGTTATGCTGCGCGAATAGAGATAGGCAATGAACACCGAACAGAACACCAGAAACGGGATGATATATTTCTTTACTTTTTGCTTCGTGAGGTACAGGGCGCATTTATACGCGACATAAATCAAAAATGAGCTGTGCATGAACATCGAAGCAGACCAGATACCGATCAGGAGCGGATCCAGATTGCCTAATATATCATCATGTGAAGAGCTGCGGACCATCTCCAGATAGGGGTACTGCAGAGCTTTTCCTAAATGCGGGCCAAAGTTAAGCAGCGTCATCACCCACCCGACCAGCACGAAAAAGGTAAGCACTAATTCCGAGATTATAAGATTTTTAAGCAGCTTGTTGTTAATCTTCAATTCCGGAGCCATAAACAAAAACACAATCCATTCGGCAAACCAGGAAGTCGCTGTGACCATATCGTGAAAGATAAGACCCGGTTCATGATAGTGGATGAAAGCCGGAAGCATCTCAAACTCCGCGTTTGGCAAAAACAAATAAAATGTAAAAAAAGTAGTCGCTATAAGCAGCAGAAAAATCCCGTCCGACATATACACCAGCGTGGAGAGCCCCTTCGAAGCGGTAAATATAATGACCCCGCCCAGTACCAGCTGAATAAAAAGCTGCGGAGTTCCCCTCATATAATTGGACCCGAAGAACAGAACAAAATTCTCAATATCCATGGATGCATAGTACACACACCAGCAGAGCAGTAAAAATACAATTGCACCATGCATCCATTTGCCCATCACCTCTTTGCCGAAATCAACCCAGGCCCGGTTTACACTTAGCTTCCCCACCTGAATGGTAACGATTAACAAGATCATGGACATAACACTTCCCAGCACAATCGAGATCCAGCCTTGATAACCGGAGCTGCTAACGATAGCAGGGATAATAAAGATCGATGTTTGGGAGTTGAAGTAAACCAGGCTGAAGCGGAAAATTTGCCAGTTCGTTGTGCGCATAGTGTCTCCTTTCATCATTTCGCTATTTACTTGCCCCAAAATTATCGATACTAAAATCCGCAGTTACCCTAATCTCTGCTTCCTTGGCATAATAGTCGTCCCATCTTTCCTTTAGCTTTCGCCATTCTTTGGGATGTTTCCATTCGAGCAGCATCCCAAGCTGCAGGACATCCGCTCCTGCCTCCTGGGTTTTACGAATGGCCCTGCTAACATCGGCTGTGACCCTTTCCTCCAGGTTTCGTTCAATAGTTCCACTGTGATCAATCGCATTGTCGGCGCCATTATCCCTAAATAATGTGATGCTCGCTTTACCCTTCAATTTGATATAAAACACAGGACCTTCAGTTGTCATCTTTACAGACTTTGACACCGTATTGTAATAGAAAAGCGCACTGGCCTTCCCCTTACTGTCTTCCTCCCACTTTACCGTATACAAAGGCAGCGCTAAATGACCGGACAAATCACCGGCTGCCCACGCTAGCGCCCTGCTGTCCGCTCCGATCAGTGTCTCCTTCATTTTCATTTTATTGAACAACATGACGCCCTGTACTCCTGCCCATTGTACCGGTTTCCCCTGCTCCATCTCGTCCGGATTCTCTCCAAAGGACAGATAATTCATCGCATAACCCATGTTGTTTGCCTCGGCCTGCAGACAATTCCTGATGGTTGTGGCATAGGTCAGATTAAGCTCAGAGAAATTCCTCAATACCTGATCAGGCAATTGTTCAAAGATCGCAGATAATCCGGCTATTTCCTTCGCTTTGCCGGGAGCGGCCATGATATAAGTTCCTATTGGGAATTCAGGCTGCCGTTTAGTCCATTCCAACAACTCATAAATTCCACGTGCAGCATATTCCTTTCCGATAACTATCACTTTAATATGTGAAATCTCCAGCCGTCTGGATAGGTCTTTCTGAATCAGGATGATGGCATCTGTAATGGTTGAAGCGGTTTTTGTTACCAGAGAGTAACTTTTCCCCTGCGGGTTTCCCGCTGGTGTGCTGGACATCAGACGATTGGGCAGCGGAGCATCGATGGAAACCTCCACAGTTCCGGGTTCCTTCCCGGCATCAATATACATGCCGAAAATAAACGTTAATTTATCCAATTCGATCTTGGACCAGCAGCCGGTCAGATTGAGGAGCAGCAGGAGAACAACCCCAAGCTTGAGCGGTTTCATTGCTTTTTCTGCCTCCTGTCATTCTTTTGATCGGTAAACGAGGTGCTCCGCTTGGTCATGAACGGGTTCGGTACACGCAGTAAAGTATCTTTCCAATCCTCAAATATAAGCGGCGCAACAGGCTGCAGGTAAGGGGTGCCAAAGGACCGGAGATGCGCCAAATGCCCATAAATAACGAAAACGGCGACTATAACTCCAAGCAGACCCATTGTGCCTCCAAGCACAAGCAGGACAAAGCGCAGCAGCCGGAAGGTCAAACCCAGCTCCAAATGGGGAATGATATACGAGGCTATACCGGTTATGGAGACGACGATGACCATAGGTGCAGAAACAATACCAGCCTGAACTGCTGCCTGTCCAATGACAATCCCGCCAATGATGGAGACCGTCTGCCCTACAGGTTTGGGAATACGGGTACCGGCTTCTCTAAGCGCTTCAAAGGTAAGCTCCATAATAAGTGCCTCTGTCAAGGCGGAGAAAGGGATGTTCTCCCTAGCAGAGGCGATCGTAAGCAGAAGGTCGGATGGAATAATCTGCGAATGAAAAGTGGTTATTGCCACATAAAATGCCGGAAGCAGCATCGAGATCAGTGAAAAAAAGAACCGGACCAGCCGGATCCAGCTGCCGGCATAAAAGTTCTGATAATAGTCCTCCGAAGACTGCAGCAGCGAGAAAAAGGTTACTGGCGTAAGCAATGCGGACGGAGTCCCGTCCTGGAGTATACCCACGCGGCCTTCCATTAGCGAAGCGGCGACGGAGTCGGGACGCTCCGTATATTGAAATACGGGGAACGGTGAGAAATGACCCTGCTTCATATGTTCTGCCAGATAACTGACCCCTAGCGATCCGTCTACACTGAGGCCTTGCAGTACGCCTTCGATTTCAGTCAGAATTTCTGGTTTGTACAGTCCTTCAATGTATACCAGATATACATCCGTTTTCGTATATTTTCCGATGGAGAAGTGTTTTGTCTTCAAATCAGCATGTTTGATTTTATGGCGCAATAGTGAGAGATTCGTGGCAACATCTTCAATGAAAGCTTCCTGCGGCCCGATAACAACCAGTTCATTCTGCGATTCTGATACCGCTCTTTTCTGGTAGTGGGTGATCTCAAAATAATAAAGATAAGGTAGTCCTTCGATATAGAGCACCGCATTGCCGCTGACTGCCAGCTCTACCGCTCTGTCCAAGTCATATACCTTAATATAGGGAATGGCAAAGGCAGAGCCATGATCCAGACGCTCCAGAAAACGAGGCCAATCCGGCTCCGAATTCGCCTCCGATTTCAGCGGTGTAGAGACAAATTCCTGCAGACTGAGTGTATCCACAATAGAGGGAATATATATCAGTATGCAGGAATGACCATAAACATTAATAGATTGGTATACCGCATCGCTGCAGCCGGCAAGCTGCTCCTGTATACCGTCCAGTATGCTCTTAGTCATCCGTCTTACCTCCTTCAGGAATACTGGAGAATCTTACTTAGTTTGCCAAGACATCCTGGAAATATACGCCGCACCGCAGCTTACTGACAGCAAAGGGGACCGACTCTGCAGCCGGTCCCCTTCATCTATTTTGTTTTATTGATTCGTAGCTCCAATGTTAGTCCCGCTCAAGCCAACAAAAACCATTCGGCTTTTGTTGGCCTGCTTGTACTTCCGTCAATTCTGGATAAAAGGCTTTAAGGATTGCAGCAGCTTCTGCAGCTTACCCGAACAATCCTCGTACAACTGCTTGGCATCCTGATTTTTGGTGGATAGACTGAACAATTCAAGATCAGCTTCACATTTTTTTAATAATGCATAGAGCTGCGGTTTATCCTGCGGCGGCTGAAGCTGCACACTATCGGCGTATAAATCTACCGTCAGCTCCCCGTAAGAATCAACCTGACCGAGAAAGATATTCTCTACGGTAAGCCCCTGCTTTTCAAGCTCATCATTCAGCCATCTGCGGGACAGATTCAAGGTATCGAGCGGCTCGTCCAGGATTTTCCCATCCATGATAACCGCCTGCGTCACCTGCTCCGGTGCTACCTTGATCCCCAGATGCTTCGGAGTCAGCGGCTGATTCTCGCGGGTAAGCAGCACATTAATCGCACCATCCGACTCCATAATGGCAAATTCGACATCTGCTACTTTGAAGACGTCCTTCTTCCGCAGCTCCTCCAGCAGTTCATCCGTCGACAGCTTTTCCTTTTTCATATTCTCTTCAAAAATCTTTCCGTCCTTGATCAGCACCGTCGATTTGAAGTCAATGAAATCCCGGGCTTTCTTACTCTTGATCTGAAGAAGCTCGATACCATATGAACATGCCACCCAGACAGCCAGCGCAATCAGGCCCAAGTGCCAAGTTTTATCGGTATCCAGTGATATGTAAGCCGCGATACTCCCCACAGTAATACCTGTTATATACTCAAAAAAAGATAGCTGCGAAACCTGTCTTTTACCGAGCAGTTTTGTCAAAAAGAATAACACGACTACAGCAAATAATGTTCTTATGATCACCTCAAGCCATTCCGTCATTTTGAACCCTCCATCTGGTTTGTAATGCATTGCGACATTCGTACCAACATTATTTGTCAAAAAAGGCGGGCTTAGACTAGAAATAATTTCTTGCACCACGCTGCTTAAGAAACCTATAACTTGACTGGTAATTGTTACTTGAATGACTGCAAGCAAGTAGTCAGATAATAGAAAATGATTATTTTACTCAAGCGATTAGGAGGATATAAGAGATGACTGTTGCCTCGCAAGTAAAGACATGCCTGTCTTCTTTAAAAAGCGCCCAAGCAAGTCTGGAGCAGTTCGCCATGGAAACCCAAAATGAAGAAGCCAAAACGCTGTTTACTAACGCTGCTGAGCAGACACAGCAGATTGTTCAGCAGGTCGAAGGCCGCGTTACACAGCTTGAACAAGAGGAACCGCAATATAAAGGTTTCTAGTATGTAGTATAGGTAAAAAAGCATCCCCGATCCGCAGATTCTGACGGATTAGGGATGCTTTTTCAGGTTCGAAAGAATGCATTGAGCTTCTCTTTCTCTCGGGAGCTTTAAAGCGGAGTCTCCTGCTTCAACGGTTGTCTGGATCGGTTCATCATTTCGGCAATTTCCAGCTTGCGGCCGGTCCGGGCACTTTCCAAAGCTCCGAACACCATTGCCATACTGTAAATATTATCCCGGCAATCCGTTTCGGCAGAGCGCTGCTCGCTAAGAGACAGGAACATTTCCTGGAGGCAGCCATGATGGAACGTCTCCTCCATGTCAGCTGCTCCTCCTTCCACCCGTACATAATCATGGATGAACTTGCCTGCGGCATCACTTGTGTCCACGACTTCGGCATATGGCATACCTAGTCCATCCCAGATGATGGCTCCCTTTTCACCCTGAACCCGCCACGAAGCCTCCCACGAGGTAGGCGCACCTTCTGCACACCATGAGCCCTGATAACTGAATACCGAACCGTCTGACATTTCAAAAATGCACACAGCTGCTGCATTGCCGGCATACCACGACCCCGGTGGATTAAATTCCTGGCAGTACACAGTAACCGGATCTGCCCCGCTGATGAACCGGGCCTGGTCGAAGGTATGAATCGCCATATCCAGGAGCAGCGGACTGTCCATCGCATCGCGGAATCCTCCGAAATGCGGTGCCAGGAAAAAGCTCGCTCCGACATAGCCTACCCTGCCGATCGTCCCGGATTCAATCTGTTCCCGAAGGGAGCGGATACGCGGATCATACCTGCGGTTCTGCATTACGGCATGGGAGCGGCCGGTACGTTCGGTGATTGCAACTATCTCATTACACTGCTCCTGTGTTTCAGCCAGCGGCTTCTCACTGAACACATTGCAGCCCAGCTCAAGTGACGTGCGGGCAATGTTGAAGTGGCTTGATGGAACTGTCACGTCAAATACCAGATTCGCACCGGTCTGTTCTATAGCTTGTTTGATATCGGTAAAGACCGGAACAGTAAGCCCGTGCTTAAGCGCCATATTTTCAGCCGATTCCAGGCGGATATCAACCAGTGCAACAATCTCGGCATCCCGCCGCTTCAAGACATAGCCAAGCCACTCATTCGCCATTCCTCCGCAGCCGGCTAGGGCTATGCGGTACTCTGCTGTCATCATTCGTCCTCCCCCATCTGGTTTAGCGCGGATTGGGCACAAAGCTTCCGCCCCGGCAGGTTTTTAAATAGTTCAGTGCATGGACCTGGCCGGTCATTTCAAGCTCATCACGGTAGACCGGATCGTGCCAGCCTTCAATGTCGATTGTGCCTTTGTATCCGGCTTGACGCAGAATGCTGATAACATCAGTCCAGTTGGTGTCTCCAAAACCTGGCGTACGATGCCATACATACTCTTTTGGACCATGGATGCCGTACTCCTTGACGATATCCCAGGCAATCGTGGCATCTTTGCCATGAACATGAAATATTTTGTCCGTCCATTTCCGCAGCTGCGGAATCGGATCAATGAGCGCAACCATCTGGTGGCACGGTTCCCACTCCAGCCCCAGATTATCCGCAGGGACAGCATTGAACATCTTTTCCCAGGCGGCTGGATTGTGTGCGATATTCCAATCCCCGGTCTGCCAGTTCCCGCCCATGGAGCAGTTTTCAAAGGCGATTTTGACCCCTTTATCACCAGCTCTTCTGGATAGCTCTCCGAATACTTCCGCGAACTTAGGTATGGACTCATCAATAGAGCAGTCGGTCAGACGTCCCGTGAAACCGTTTACGATATCAGTCCCGAACAGATGGGCGTGATCAATCAGCCGTTCCCAGCTGGCCAAGGTGTCGGCGTTGTCACCGGTACCTGTTAACGGATTGCCGAATACACCAATTGCAGAGATCACAAAATGATGTTCAGCGGCCAGTTCACGTAAACGGGCAGCTGTTTCCGCCAGATTGGTAGCTCCCGTAGTCTGCCAGAAGGTCAGGCTGAAGGATTCGAAGCCGTGTTTAACGATTTGCGGAATGACGCTTACGGCATCTCCGCCGCCGACCAGGGTACCGATTCTCAAATATTCTTCCATCTTGTATACCACTCCAATATTGGTTTATATTAAATTTAATAATCCAAGTATAAAGCTGATCTTAATTGAAAACTCTTCTTATCTTGTGCAATTTTAGCAGAATCTTGTGGGAGTGGATGATACAGTGACCTATCCGAAGGAGCTTATGGAATACCCCGAGCTTGAAGAGAAAACTTACCCCTTCCGGCTTTTTTTCAATGAATGCAAAGATGCCCAAGCAGAACAGAATATCCTGTTCATGCACTGGCACGAGCATTTCGAGATTATAGTAATGCAACAGGGAAGCGCTATCTTTCATGTGGACAGCAAGCCCTATTACGCGGCACCGGGAGACGTAATACTCGTACCTTCCGGTGGGCTGCACGTCGGATATAGCCTGACACAAGGAGATATCGCTTACGTCTCTATCGTATTCCATGCCTCCCTGTTTAAAGACCGGAATCAGGACTCGCAGCATGAGCAGTTTGTGGCTCCTTATTTAAATAACCGGTATCAGTTCCCGGTAAAACCGGCCGATCACCACTCCGCTTGTTCTGCGTATTTCCATCTGCTGGAATCCATTATTTCAGAAGTGATACAGCAGGGCCCGGCTTTTCAGCTTGTCGTTAAGAATCAGCTGCATTTATTCTTCACTCTGCTGGCCCGCGCCTTCCCGCCGCAGCAGATGAGTGACAGGCATCAGAACGAACGGTATTCCCAGAGCAGGGAGCGCTTCAAACCGCTGCTGGAATATCTGGAAAGCCATATCGACGAGAAAATCAGCATTGAGTTTGCTGCCAAGTTTGTGAATCTTAATCCCTACCATTTCTGTAAAACATTCAAAAAACTGACCGGCCGCACTTTTATCGACTATGTGAACTTGTGCCGGGTTAATGAAGCTGAGCGGCTGCTGCTGGAGACGGATTATTCGGTGACCGAAATTGCCGGTAAGGTGGGCTGTGACAATCCCAATTATTTCACGAAGCTCTACAAACAATATAAAGGGCTTACTCCATCCGGAGCCAGGCGTTAAATTCCAGCAAAAGAGCACCCTTCACGGCATGTGAACGGTGCTCTTCAGCGTAAATGACACTATTTCGTTATCAGCTCAAGCCGCCGCAGCGTCGCCTGTGCAGGCAGGGAGTCCTCAACCATACCGGTACTCCAAAGGTGGACCTGCTGCCCGGGCTTCAGATCCGTCCACCCGGCCTTTTGTCCCTGAGGGTCATACAGCTCCGAGCGCTTATTTATAGTGAACCAGTATGTCGGGTCCTCTTTGCCCGGCTCCAGGATCAGAATCCGCTTCACCGGATCTGCTTCAAGCTGAACAATGGTTCCGGTCACATGCGGCTCCCTGAGCTCACGAACCTCATAAGATAGCATACCGGGATCTATTTGCTGTTCCAGTACTTTTCGGGCAGAGGCTAAATAATCATCCGGTACAGAAATCCCAATCTTATTCTGCTTAACATCAATCCACGAACCGTACAAATTTAGCTGGTTGAACAGTTCCCGATCGGACAGCAGAGTATATGCCGAGTCCAGCTCACCTGCAGTGTAGGTTACATTATGAAGAACATAGCTGGTTGGGGTGAACTTTCCGGCAAAACGTTCTGTCACCTCTCTGCCTAGCCCGACTACATTGATATGGACTTTATTATCCTCCAGATAAATATCTCCATTAGCGATAGCTTCATCAGCTAAAAAATGACGGACATCATTCGGGTTAGCCAAGATCAGGGCTGCTTCGGGCCCATCTCCTGAATCCTGTGCTGCCGTACAACCGCCAAGCAGCAAAATTACCGCCGCGATCCAAATATAAGCAACGTTGATCCTGAACATCATCAGCCACTCCCCTGCAATTTCTACCCTCTCAAACGGTAAAATCGGGGTAAATGTTGCAGCAAGGTTACATTTCCGATATTTCGACCCATCGCCGCTCTGCGATTGAGCGTTCTACCGCTTCCAGCACCGCTTGGCATTTCACACCGTCGCCAAAATTCGGTTCCGGCTGGCGCCCTTCGGCGATGGCGGTGGACAGCTCCAGCATTTCATGGATAAATGTATGCTCGAAGCCGATCGTATGCCCCGGAGGCCACCAGGCTTCAGCATAATCATGAGCAGGATCAGTGGCCAGGACACGACGGAAGCCCTGCACATCCTCAGCGTCAGAGGTCAGATACACTTCCAGCTCATTCATCCGCTCGAAATCGAATTTCACACTGCCCAGACTCCCGTTGATTTCAAAGGAATTCGTAGAACGGTGACCGGCGGCGAACCGTGTAGCTTCGAAGCTGCCGAGTGCACCGTTCGCAAAACGGGCCAAGAATACAGTAGCATCGTCTACCGTAACGGCGCCCCTTGGCGCGTCTTTCCCCGCCCGGGCGCTGAGTCCGGTCATTTCTGCTGCAAGAGGACGCTCTTTGATGAACGTCTCACTCATGCCGATTACTTCCTGCACCTCTCCAACCAGGAAATGGGCCAAATCAATTAAATGCGCTCCCAGGTCCCCATGGGAGCCGGACCCGGCAACCTCCTTCTGCAGCCTCCAGACGAGCGGAAACTCCGGATCCAGAATCCAGTCCTGGAGAAACCAGGCACGAAAATGATAAATTTTCCCCAGCCGGCCGCTCTCCACCAGCCGCTTCGCCAGCCTTACTGCAGGAGAGAAGCGGTAATTGAAACCGATCATATGCTTAATTCCTGCAGCATTGGCAGCATCCAGCATTTCACGGGAATCTGCAAGATTCAGCGCCAGCGGCTTCTCACAGAAAATATGCTTGCCGGCCTTGGCCGCCGCCAGGGCAATCTCCTTATGCGCATTGCTCGGAGCGTTGATATCGATAAGATCGATATCATCACGGGCGACCAGCTTCTGCCAGTTGGTTACACTTTCTGCCCAGCCGAGCTGATCCGCTGCGGCTCCCACCGCTTCAGCATTACGGCCGCAGATAACGGACATTTCCGGCTTCAAAGCCTGCGGGAAGAACATAGGCAGACTGCGGTAGGCATTGCTGTGGGCCTTGCCCATAAATTTGTAGCCGATCATTCCAATACGAAGCTGTTTCATCTTACTCCTCCTTGAGATCAGTTGTAGTTAAGTTGCCTGCAGCTAATTTGTAAACGCTTAATATATCGCGTACATTTTCTCATGGGGACTGGCACCCGTCAACCGTACATTCAAAATGCCGTGTCTTATTCCGAAGAATCCTTCAGCCAGGCCTGTACATGCGCCAGAAAACGCCGGGCAGCCGGTGAAGCATATTTTAGCGAATTCACAGCGATACCCAGCGAACGAAAGCTGCGTTCTTCCAGCTCCAGCATGGCTACGTTGTGGTTCTGGCGGGTGATGACCATTTCCGGAAGAATGC
>NZ_LN831198.1:2219886-2228709 GCF_001368795.1 Paenibacillus ihuae | reverse complement strand
AGTCGAATCCACAGCGATACACAGCGAACGAAAGCTGCGTTCTTCCAGCTCCAGCATGGCTACGTTGTGGTTCTGACGGGTGATGACCATTTCCGGAAGAATGCTGATCCCCAGGCCGTTCTCAACCATCGCGATAATCGCTGAGTCATCCCCTGCTGTAAATTTAATATTCGGATGAATTCCTGCCTTTTCCAGAACCCGCCGGGCATCATAGTCAGAACCCGCCTTTTGGATAATAAAATCCTCATGCGCAATCTGCGCAAGCGGCATATAAGGAGCCTGAGAGAGCGGATGATCCTTGGAGAGAATCGCAAGCATCCGGTCATTTTTCAAGGGGAACACTTCAAATTTCTCCCGCGTAGGCAGGGAGATGAAGCCGCAGTCAATCACACCGGATTCAATCCACTGCTCAATTTCAAGATATCCGCCCTCCATCAGTTTGAATTCAATATAAGGATATTCCCGGCGGAACTCCTTAATCATCCCCGGGAGCCAATGCACGGATACACTCGTGAATGTTCCGATAGTAATCGTTCCCGTCTCCAGCCCGTGAATATCGGCAACCTGCTGCTTCAGCTGCTCGTTCCACTTGAGAATCTCACGAATCGCCGGCACGACCTGTTCTCCGTTGACCGTCAGCTTGACTCCGGAGCGGTTCCTCAGAAGCAGGGAGAATCCAAACTCCATTTCCAGACTGCTGATGGTATGGCTGATTCCTGATTGCGTGAAACCCAGCACTTCTGCTGCTTTCGTTAAACTGCTCAGCTCCACTACTTTCAGAAAGACTTCATACTTATTCAGGCTCAACTTCCTATCTCCTTGTCTAACATGAATTTTTCTCATGTATCCTATGATAAACATTCAGTTAACTTATGTTATTGACCGTATTATACTATAATCACAAGATAAGAAAAAGGAAGATGATACCAACGATGAAGCCGCTCAAGGCCGAGCTACTGCTCCTGATTGTAACGATGTTCTGGGGTTCCTCTTATATATTTATGAAGATGGGGCTGGGCACTCTCGGGGAATTCAACCTGATTGCCCTCCGCTTCGGACTTGCTTTTATTTTAGCAGCAATTCTGTTCCACAAACGGCTGCGCAGCATCAATCTCAGAACATTGAGGTACGGGGCATTGCTCGGGTTTTTATTGCTCGGCGTATTCACCTGCATCACGTTTGGACTGCAGACAACGACAACTTCCAACGCAGGTTTTCTGGTCGCCCTGACTGTCATTTTTGTACCGATGCTTGATGTCCTGGTCTTCCGTAAGAAAGTCGCCGCTGCGCAAGTATTCGGTGCAATACTGGCCATAGCCGGCATTGGACTGCTTACGCTGAATTCTGCATTACACATTCAGCCCGGTGATTTTCTCTGCATCCTGTCCGCCATGTTCTATGCGGTTCAAATCCTTGTCACCGGCAAGGCGGTAAAAAGCTGTGATTCGCTGAACATCGGGATTCTCCAGCTCGGGTTCGTGAGCGGCTATGCGCTTGTGCTGTCTGCCATATTCGAAACTCCCCGTCTCCCGTCCACCATGCCGGGCTGGATTGCGATTCTGGCACTCGGCATTCTGTGCAGTGCCTGCGGTTTCATCCTGCAGCCGGTAGCACAGAAATTCACCTCCCCGACACGTACCGGGCTGATCTTTTCACTAGAGCCGGTATTCGCTGCATTCTTCGGTTACTGGTTCGCCGGAGAGCAGCTGTCGATGCAGGGATATGCCGGAGCTGCTCTGGTGATGCTGGGTATTGTCGCTTCCGAGCTGCTGGGTAAAATGTCGGCTTCCCATTTCCCCGGGTATCTCAAGAAACGCAGAGCAGATATCTAAACTAAGTTGTTTAGGCGCAAAAAGCCGCTGCAGCACTGTGGTAACTACCACAGCCTGCAGCGGCTTTTTGCCAAGCTAATTAGCGTTAATGTCCCATCATCATTGCCGGGTCAGGCTTCTGCCCATCGGCAGAAGCCTTCTGCTGAAGCTGCTTAGGCTTGCGCAGGATTAGACTGATTACGACTCCCGCTACTGCGATGCATGCCGAGAGAAAGAATACATCATTAAACCCAAGCACCGCAGCCGCCAGCGGATTGCCGCCTTCGGTCAATTCCTTGGTGTGGACCGAAATCTGGCTCGTTAAATAGCCGGTCATGCCCGCAACGGCAAAGGAGACTACCACCTGCTGTGCAGCAGCGGTAAGGGGAGTAACCCGGCCAACCCATTCACGGGGTGCGGAATTCAGTACATGTGTGTTGACAGGCATCATCGATAAGCCCATTCCCAGGCCCATCATAAACAGCCAGAACATAATCAGCGGAAGTCTTGTATCCGTAGTAATACCAGATAACATGAATAGCGCTGTTGAGATGATGCTTAGCCCCACAAACAATAGCGGCCGGGCGCCGATTTTGTCAAACAGCCGCCCTCCGATCGGCATTCCGATACCCGAAGCCAAAGCTTGCGGAAGCAGAATCAGGCCGGTTTCCAGTGGGGTGTAATTACGGATTTGCTGCAGATAGAGAGGAACGAACAGCATGGAACCAAATAATGCAGCCTGGGTGACCCAGGAGAGCAGAATTCCGCGGGTGAAGTCCGATGAACGGAATACACGCAGTTCCAGGAGCGGATGCTTGTGGAGCAGTTCTACGATAACAAAGAGTACTAGGGCCACACCGCCTACAGACAGTCCGACAATGGTTCCTGGAGCTGACCAGCTGTTGCTTCCGCCTTCATTGACACCGTAAGCCAGCATCGAGAAGGCCACCGGAGCCAGGATGATACCGAGCACATCAAGATGCGCTTTGCCTTTCTTCTCCGTGGTCGGCAAATATTTGATCCCTAGAATGATGCCTACAATACCGATCGGTACATTAATCAGAAAAATCCAATGCCAGCTTACATACTCCACGAGCCACCCCGACAGCACCGGACCCAGTGCAGGAGCCAGCAGCATTGGAATGCCCAGCATCCCCATAATGGTGCCTCTGCGTTCCGGCGGGGCCAGCCTGAATACCATTGCCATCCCGATAGGAGCAACCATTCCCCCGCCAAGACCTTGAATAACGCGGAAAATAACCAGCTGCGTAGAGGTCTGCGCAAGAGAGCACAGCATCGAACCCATTACGAACATCGCTACTGTCGCAACAAACACTTGTTTGGACCCGAACCGGTCCGTCATGTATCCCGCCAGCGGAATCACGGCTGCCAAGGCTAAGGTGTAGCCTGTAATTGCCCACTGGACGGTTTTCAGATCTGTATTGAAATACTCAACAAGCTTAGGTACTGCCACATTGACTACTGTACCGTCCAGGATAACCATAATCATCCCGACGATAATTGCCAGAAGTGGCGGAATTATGGCTTTTAGCGAGAAGGGCTGCTCCGCAGAAGCAGAATTCCCATTCATCATATTTGGCATGTTTCTCCACTCTCTTCTCTATTTATTGATTTGATTTGGTAAAAAAACGGTCAAACAATCCGTCAATCTGATCACTGGTCGCAGGAAGCTGAAAGACCGGGAGCACACCCTCCAGATCTTGGGGTAAACTTGATGCCATAACAACTGGAAATACCATCGCACCGTAAAGCTGAAAAAGCATAGTCATCAGCTGATCTTTGTCTTGTTCTCCGGTAATTTCCTGCAAAGCGGCAAGAATTTTTTCAATTCTCATCATCTTGCAATACCTTGCATATTCATCATGGGAGCCGAGTATTACATGCCGCTGATCAAGCATCTGTTTCGCCAGTCCCGGATAACGTTCAAGGTTAGTGATATACCGGATAAAAAACTCCTTAAGCCTCTGTCTCGGCGGCAATAGATCATCCTCCAGCACTTGAAAGGCATCGTTAAAAGTGGACACGAGCACTCTTACCGCAGCCCCCAGCAGATGATCCTTTGAGCCAAAATAATAATTCACCAGTGCAAGGTTGATATCCGCCTTAGCGGCAATGTTGCGGAGTGTGGCGCATCCGAATCCATTTTCCCTTATCAGTTCTACAGTAGCATCAAGAATCGTCTGTTTCGTATCCTTCTCTGAAGAATCTGTGTAGTTAGTAGCTTTGGTCATAATAAAATGAATATCACCCCTTTGAAAGCTAATCTAAACGTCGTTTTAAACAGTGTTTAATTCAGAATTAATCTATACCGTTTCTCCTGTGATGTCAATAGCCTATACGATTACAGATACGCAAAAAGAAGACGATCCGCCCCATCCCGTGAGTTCGGTCGCCTCCTTGCTTGTTAGCTATGAGATTCGTCAGCAGCAGCCACGGGTTCCAGCTTCAGACCGGTGATTTTACCGGCACTGTCCAATGACAGAGTTAGTACAGCTTCGGTTTCTGTAAAAGACAAAATACTTTGAATAGTGAGCATCTCCTCGCCCCAATCACTGGCTGTAGATTTCACTCCGAAATATTTCCCCGCCGGAACTGCGATTTGCTCCCAGTTCTTTTGAATGAGCGGTAAATCAGGCACCTGACCGGATTTATCGTTAAAGTACCGGGTCTGCAGCTCCTGATATTGGCCTGTTGCCAGCAACGTCGATACCGCTCCAGCAGCCACCTCAGGCGTGTATATCTCTAGTTGATTCGTAGACGCGTTATATCCGGCGATTAAGCCAATCGAGTTCAGAAAAGATAGCGGGACATAAAGCCGTTTTTCCCTGGTTTCAATTGCACCTTTGAAAGAAACCTTCTCCTTGTCCTTTTCTCCAATTACAATCTCATGACCGCCAACCTGAAACTCAATGATTTCGTTGACCCTGCTTAATTGAACTTTCCCTGTACTCCCTTGATAGGCAATCTTGTACTTTAGAGCCTCGGCAACCTCACGAAGAGGCACCATTACGGCAGCTCCGCTCTTGTATACCGTGGAATCTGCGAGCGAAAGAGCTTGTCCGTTCAAAATAACACTCATGTTCGGCGCGGCTTTAACCTCTTGTGCTGTAAAAGTCCCTGTTCCGGCTGCCACTAACAGAATACTAAGGATAACGGCTGCGATTCTGGTCTTCAAATCGATTCCACCTCTCCTGTATTAGAATTAGTATACACAGAGTCTGAAGGGAATAGTCTTACATTAAACAATAACCGATTTTCTCAAGAATATAACCTGTTTTTCGTAAAAAATCTGCCTATGATCTCCTTCCGGAACATTTGTTATTCTACATCAAAATTAAAATAAAGTGACGGGTATGGCTCACTCTTCAGCGTAAAATGCCACCACTCTTTGGTATAAGGCTTGAAGCCCTGTTTGACCATTGCATCTTTCAGGATTTTACGGTTCTGATGCTGGATCTTGCTCACAAGCACCGTATTATAATAAGAGATCTCTCCGAAGAAATCGTACGGGCTGCCCATATCCACCAGGGCTCCTGTTTTTTTGTCAGCCAGTGTTAAGTCGATTGTGCTTCCTCTGGAATGCCCGGATTTCTTGGCAATAAAGCCCAGCTTAAACAGATTGCGTTTATCGAGCTGCGGGTAATAGAGCTGTTTGTTCTTGGTATCCGAAGAATCCTGGGACCATGCTACAAACCGGGTTACCGCTTTCTGCGGACGGTAGGCATCATAGATTCTCAGAATGTAACCCTTGCCGGCCAAATCGGTACTGACCTTCTTCAAGGCAGCTGCTGCCGTACGGGTGAAGATTGCCAGTGGCGCCTTATACCCGTTGACAGGCGCTCCGGTAAAATTATTTTTGCCGTAGTAGCGGATCTGATACTGTGCTTCCGGAATAACTTCATCAAGATATACAAATCCGTCCGGCAGATTATTTTTCTTCACCACGCTGTTTTTCGCCGGTATCCCCACTGTATCCTGACCTGTTACAGCTGCCTGTGCTGAGCCATAGTTCTCTGCATGTAATGCACCTATCCCTGCAAGCAGGATGATTACTGAAGTCAGTCTTGCCACTCTAGACCGCTTCTTCTTCTTCATATTATCGTTATTTTCTTGTTCAGCCCGCTGCGGCATCCTTCTCCTCCTTCGCCTTAGAATCCGGAAATATTTACGCTGTATAAGTTACCTTATCCCCCTCAGGAAGTCCAGCACAAAAAGGCATACCCGCAATGCGGATATGCCTTTCCAAGAGTAAATCGCTATGATTGCTTAAATACAAAAATTAATGCATAGATGCTTGTGATTTATGCTGGATAATAACCCGTTTGAGGAAGAACGCCACAATCAGACCGATAACAGCCATTATCATTCCGAAAATAAATGCGTTCTGCACCCCATGGGTAAATGCCGCAAGCGCATTCGACGGATCGGCGGCATCAGTTACTGTCTTCATATAGTTCTTCGTGCCGGAGGTCATGATGCTTACAGCCAGCGCAGTGCCGATAGCACCCGCAACCTGCTGCAGCGTGTTCATGATTGCCGTGCCATCAGGATAATACTCCAGCGGCAACTGGTTGATCCCGTTTGTCTGGGCAGGCATCATAATCATCGAAATTCCGATCATCAGGGCACTGTGCAGAACGATAACAAAAATGACTGTGGACGTAGCAGTGATGCTTGAGAAGAACCAGAGTGATACTGCCACAACCACGAGACCCGGAATAACGAGCCATTTCGGACCGTATTTATCAAACAAACGTCCCATCAGCGGTGACATCAAGCCATTGATAATCCCGCCGGGTAAGAGCAGCAGACCCGCTTTGAATGCACTATAGCCTTGACCCTGCTGGAGATACATCGGAAGAATCAGCATCGAAGACAGAATAACCATCATGCAGATGAAGATCATCAGCACCCCTACAGTAAACATAGGGAACTTGAAAGCACGCAGATTAATCATCGGCTGCTTCATCGTCAGCTGGCGGATGGCGAACAGAACAAGGGCTACAACGCCAATAGCAATCGCAATGATCACTTTGGGACTGCTCCAGCCGCTCTCTTCACCCGCGCTGCTGAATCCGTACACGATGCCGCCGAAGCCAAACGATGATAGCACAATGGAAAGCACATCAATCTTCGGCTTGGTGACTTCAGATACATTCTGCATGAACAGGATTCCGCAGATAAGTGCGATAACCAGGAAAGGCAGCGACAGCCAGAAAATCCAGTGCCAGCTTAAATTTGAGATCAGCAGGCCGGCAATTGTCGGTCCTACAGCAGGCGCGACCATAATGACCAGACCGATGAGCCCCATTGCCGCTCCTCTTTTCTCAGGAGGAATAATAACCAGAATCGTGTTGAACATCAGCGGCAGGAGCAGTGCTGTTCCCATGGCCTGAACAATACGGGCCAGCAGCAGAAACTCGAAGCTCGGCGACATGGCCGCAATGAAGGTTCCTACAATCGAGAAGCTTAACGCAGCTACAAACAGCTGTCTGGTCGTAAACCATTGGAGCAAGAGTCCGGAAATAGGCACGAGTATGCCCAGTGTGAGCAGATAAGCGGTTGTCAGCCACTGCGCTGTCGTAGGAGTAATGTTCAGCACAGTCATCAAATCGGTCAGTGCCACATTCAGTGCCGTTTCACTAAACATCCCAATGAATCCGGCGAGCAGTAAAGAAACAAGGATCGGGATCGTTTTGAACTGTTTTGCTTGGGGTTGTTGCTTGCCTTGCATGGTTGTTTCCACTCTTGTATCCTCCTGATAATCGATAATTTTCTCTCTCTAGCTTTCTGTTTGTTAACCCAGTATGGCAGGAATGCTTTGTGCCGCAGCAAGCAGCGGCTGTGTGCTCTTGTGTGTCAACGCCTGGAGCAGTGCGCCTTCGTACAACGAGACGACGACTGAAGCCTTATTGGCAGCAGTTGTGTCATCAACGCTTTCCTCAAGCAGACTCTTCATAATAACATCCTGCCAGTCCCTGAACACCGATTGGCAGGCCGAGCGCAGCTCGTCACTGACACAGGAGGTTTCAACAGCGACCCAGAAGCTGAACGGAAAAAAACCTTCAAAAGAAGTCTCCTCAGCCTTCCTGGCTACCTCCAGAATAAAATCCTGTACCATTGCGGCTGTACCCATTTTTTTTCTGCGTAGTACCGGAGCTGCTGGGCAACAATTTCACTTGTCCGGCTAATGCAGGTTAAGGCCAGCTCCTCTTTGCCCCTGGGAAAATAATAATAAAGTGATCCCTTCGGCGATTCGCTGTCTTTAATAATCTGATTGAGGCCGGTCGCGTGATAACCTTGTGTGAAAAACAATCTTGAAGCGGTGTCCACAATCGCCTCACGCGCATTGTGCTTGTTCGACAAGCTCAACACTTCCTTTTCTTTTATAACAATCGGTCTACATAATAAAACCACAGATTTTAACTATATGTCAACATTTAATTGTTTCAAATTTAATTTCCGTCCCGGTTTTAATTATTCTTAGGAATAGAAAGTAACATTCCAATTGTTAATCTTAAGTCCAATAAAGTATAATATTATTATTCCAATCCGAAAGGTGTGTATTATAGTGGGCGAAATCAGCACAACCAAAGGGATTCCCCGACCTCTAGTCAAAATCAATCAGGCTTTTATCGTCATTTCTGTACTGCTGGCCTGGATCACAGGCGCCTATTTGATTCTTACGCTCCCGCTGGCTGCCGGACTGTCCGGTCTGCTGTTTGGATATAATCCGGTGATTAAGCTAGCCGCTAATTTCCTGAGGAAAGTGCCATCCTCTTACCTGCAGGAAGACTGGGATCAGCAGCAGTTTAACCAGAGCATTGCAGTTTTTTGCCTTGCTGCCGGACTGGTCAGCTTTTTGGCCGGCTGGACGGCACTCGGGTATATTTTCACCGCTCTGGCTGCCACTGCTGCTGCTGTCGCCATCCTGGGCTTCTGCATCGGCTGCTTTATCCATTATCAATGGAAAATGTACAGCTACAGACGC
>NZ_LN831198.1:2204653-2219860 GCF_001368795.1 Paenibacillus ihuae | reverse complement strand
CTACAGACGCAAACAGGCAGCATCAGGCAAATAATACCGTGCCGGTGCTGCCATGTGCAAGTCATTTTTTCATTTCAAAATATAGGAAGACAAGATCTTCTCTACAGAAGCGGCGAAGCTTTTGCCAGCGCCCCTATCTATTTTAAAAATCATGCTGTTCGAGCTTCCCGCCGGAATGAGCCGGACCTTACTTACCCCACACAAATTATCCACGATTACTACAAGAGCAGCCTGATTGCCAGTACGGAAGAAATAACGCTCATATACCAGTGTTCCAATCATCCGTCCGTCTCCAAGATCATGCAGCTCCTGATGCAGCAGTTCCGATTGTTCCGTTAGACCGTTCCTCACCAGTGTAATGGCTGCATCCGGCTGCAGACTGATATCAAATCTTAACACTTCATTCATCCAAACCTGCCTCCCCCATAAATAAAGCATGCGTTATTCTAAAGCGTTATTCCCCCCGGTCTGCCCCGGCGATATCCCAGCGGTGGCGGAATTTTTCCAGGCGGGGGTGAATCTGGGCAGGTTCTTCTGACAGAAGCAGCCGCAGCTTGACAATCCATTCCTCAAACGATGAATATGAAGCGAACATATTGGCCATTTCCGGTGTCAGATACAGAAAATACGGCGCTGGATATACATCGCTGATATGACGAAGTGCCGAATCCAGCGGCGTGTATTTCTTCCGCTTTCCTTCCAGGCTCTCCACGGTGACGGACGGGAGTCCCTGTTCTCTTTTCCACTCATGAAGCCGGTCTTCCCGCTTGTAGTAAGCCTGTACGGGCTCTTTCGTCATACGTCGCACCGTTTCCTCATGCAGTGGATACAGCACCAGCTTAGTGAATTTGCGATCTATCGCAGTTCTCGCAGCCATTTCAAGTTCCTGATCCGTGATACGCTCAAATGAATCATAGAAAATCAAAGTCCCTTTACGTTCTTTGGCCGGCGGCTCATAACCATAAGGCACATGCTGAATGTCTCGTCTCATCATTACCCTCCTGCTTGATCAATACATATAGCATATCATGCTGCGCTGATCTTTCAAAAAAAAGCTGCAGAGCTTTATCCCTTACATTTCTGATGGGCATATGTCGCAGCACCTAATGTACCCGCACGGTTGCCCAGCTCGGCCTGTACAATGCTGCATCTGCCGCTGGACAGCTTCAAGGCATGGCCGTTCACGGTTTCGCGCACAACGCCCAGCAGCCTGTCTCCAGCAGCCGCCATTCCCCCTCCGATAATGATCCTCTCCGGGTTCAGCAGATTAATCACATTCGCCAGCCCGAAACCAAGCAGTCTCCCTGTTTCATGCATCACTTCAAGCGCCAGTTCATCTCCGTGGTCATAAGCCTCTGAGATCATCAGCGCCGTAATCTGCCCGTTCTCGCCGTTCGTCCAGGTCTGGATAACACTGGATTTGCCTGCTGCCAGCTTTTCTTTGAAGGTATTAACCATGCCTACAGCTGAGACATACCGTCCGAGACAGCCGGTGCTGCCGCATCGGCAGGGCCTTCCGTCTCTGAACATATTCATATGCCCGATTTCCCCTGCGCTATAGGTCGTGCCGTATAGCACTTTACCGTCATGAATAATTCCCGATCCCAGACCTGTACCTAGTGTTAACAGGACCAGATTCCTGCAGTTTTTTCCGGCACCATGTAACCACTCTCCATATAGGTTGACCCGCACATCATTATCAATATAGACAGGGAAATCGTAGTGCTCCTTCATTTCATTCACAAGATGTATTTGTTCCCACCCCGGAAAGTTCGGGGAGAAGATAGACAGCCCTTCTTCCGGGTCCAAAAGGCCAGGTATTCCCATCCCCATACATTCAATCTGCTGCAGATCAATCCCGTTCCCATCCGTCAGCTGCTTCACTGCAAGTCTGATTAGTTCGAGTACATGTGCCGGCCCTTTTGCTGCTTCCGTTAATAAAGACAATTCATCTACGGCGGTGAATCCGGCATCGAACAACCCGGCTTTGATATTCGTTCCGCCTACATCGACACCTATGATGTAGCTGTTCATCGAACCCCGTCCTTCTTTCGCTTGATCGTCCTGTTACTATCCTTAGTATGAGATTTCAGGCAAAGAGAGGTTAGGATTTTTATCGCATCATTATAGTATTTTTTTAGGGAGTTCAAACGGTAAAAAAAAAGCAAACGGAGATTTCTCATCCGCCTGCCTTGAATCACTAACTTATCTGTCTTAAGAGCCTGCTCCCTTATACCGTTTGACTCCGTAATTCCAGCTTAGAAGTCCAATACAGAGGAACACTGCGCCGACTACCGGTGTTAGTAATGCCATGCTTCTCATCTCATCCCTGTGCAGGAACAGTGCTGCCGGATAGATCCCGACAAATGCAAACGGAACAATCCAGGTGAGCAAAACCTGAATCGCCCGGTTGTAAATCGTCACCGGATAACGTCCATACGTCTGAATATTGTACATCAGCGGTAAAATGCCGGTCGGCGCATCGGAATAGAATGACAACGAAGTAAGGGTCGTATAGATCCCGGTGTATATAGCAACCGCACTTAACGTCAGTACAAGCAATGCCGGAATAGTCCACCATTCGAAAGGGAGCCCGAGATTTGCGCCGCTGATCGCCATAATAATCAGTCCGATGAACGAACCGACCAGAGACGGCGGATCGACATTTTCCAGGAAAATCTGAAACAGATTATGCGCCGGCCGCGTCAGGACACGGTCCATCTCGCCTTTAACAATGTAACGTTCGCTGAAGCCCCACATATTCACAAAGCAGCTGAAGACGCCAAAGGGCACCATAAAGAAGCCGTAGACAAACACTACTTCATTCTGATTCCAACCGCCCAGACTGTCTGTATGCATGAAGATAACCAGGATAAAGATAAAGTTGGTCGCCTGAAACAGCAGATCCGATATGACCTCTACCCAGAAGTCGGCGCGGTAGGTTAACCGGGTTTTCATATAATTTTTCAAATATTCAAATAATAATCCCAAGTAATACATGTAATCAACCTCCCTGCACGAACAGCCGCTTACGCGCCGCGTGGTATAGCCAGACAATAGGAATGATCAGCGCCAGGAACCAGAAGACCTGGACACCGAGCACATTCCAGATGCCTACCCCTTGTACCCGGCCCGTAAATACGGAGCCCGGCAGGTAAGTAATGGCTTGAAAAGGCAACACGTGAAGCACGGAAGACAACCAGCCCGGAAACAGGGTGATCGGCACAATCAGACCGGAGAACAGATCCACGATCACCCGCTTCATCCGCATTACACCTTCATTGTTTTCGACAAAAAAGGCTGTCAGGCCTGTGATCACATTAATCTGTGAGCTAATCAGGAAGCTGAAGAAGAGCATGACCAGGAATCCGATCCAGGCCGAAAGCTCCGTCGGCAGCTGCACAGGAAACAGCAATACGGCAATAATCATCCCGGGAATCATCAGCATCATGAACCGGAACAGCCCTTCGCCGAGTCCCTGCATCATTTTGACCAGCACGTAATTATACGGGCGGATGAACTGGATCGCGATGCTGCCGTCACGGATATCCGTAGAAATCTCACGGTCCAGATTATTGAAATAAAAGGCTCTCGCCATCCAGGAGACCGCAACATAAGTTGTCATTTGTGCCCCTGTAAAGCCGCCTAACGATTCACCACTGCCGTATATGGCCTTCCAGGTGAAATAATTCACCCCGATATTAAGGGTATAGATCAGAATTCCGGAATAATAATTGATCCGGTAAGCCAGCATAGTCAGAAAGCGGATGCGGATAAAATCAAAGTAAGCACCAAGCAGCAGACGTCGCCCGTTTTCCGGGGAATGGCCTGAGGAAGAGCCTCCGCCTGTGGTGGAGACAGCAGCCTTTAGAGCTTTAGACATGAGTGGCCTCTTTCTCATCCTGCAGGCCTGCGATCATCTCTTCCGGTTTCTCGGCAGATCCGGACTGATAAATGCTGCGTACAATCTCATCCGTATTCGTTTCGATAATTTTGATGTCGGTTATGTCCGCTTGACCGACAACCCGGGCCAGTACATCGGATACATTCAGCTCCAGCGGAATCCATACCTTGGCACCCAGTTCATTCTCAGCCGACCAGGACACGGGCATACCGTCCGTCCACTGCACCAGCTGCGCAAGCTTAGTCGCTGTCCCAAACTGGAACTGAACCTCGCGTCCGGTTCCCCAGCGCTGTTTCAGCTCCTCAAGCCCGCCATCATAGATAATTCGTCCGTCATCCAGCATAATCACCCGTGAACACAGGGCTTCGATATCCTGCAGGTCATGGGTTGTCAGCAGAATAGTAGTGCCATGCTCACGGTTCATGTCTTTAAGAAAATCACGGATCTCTGACTTCACGACGATATCAAGTCCAATGGTCGGTTCGTCCAGGAAGATAATCGACGGATTATGCAGGAGCGCCGCCACAAGCTCACAGCGCATCCGCTGGCCAAGACTCAGCTTGCGGACCGGACGGTTAAGCAGCTCCTGCAGCTCCAGCCGTTCAACCAGCTCGTCCAGCCGTTTTTTGAAATCCTGCTCGGATACCCGGTACACTTTACGCAGCAGCTGAAAAGATTCAATAACACCGATATCCCACCAGAGCTGGCTGCGCTGGCCAAACACGACGCCGATATTCTGCACGAATTTCTCACGTTCCTCATAAGGAACAAAGCCGCCCACAGACACACTGCCTGAGGTTGGAACCAGAATCCCGGAGAGCATTTTGATCGTCGTTGATTTGCCTGCTCCGTTCTCGCCGATATAGCCGCAGATTTCCCCTTGGGGAATAGTGAAAGAAATATCCTTCACTGCTGTAACTTCAGAATATTGCCGTTTAAACAAATCAGCGAAGGCCCCTTTGAGGCCCTCGCGGTTTTTTTGGACTTTGAAGGTTTTGCGCAAGTCCTGCACTTCAATTGCGTTCATAGAGTACCTCGCTAAGCTAAAAGTATGGTTCAGTTCTCCATTATAATGTACAAAATGGAAAAGCACTACCCTCTTTATTTCGCGACCCGGCCTTCAAAGAATTCCGGTGTCTTCACTGCCTCCAGATGGCCGGAGCGTGTAACTTTAGTCCGCAGGTACTTTTCGTTGAAGACGGAGACATCACCCCAGAGCGGAATTCTCTTCCCGGTGTTCATCCCTGCTGCCTTCAGAGCTTCCATCTTCTTAGGATTGTTGGTAATCAGAGTTACCGGTTTGCTGCGCAGATGCTGCAGTACGCTGATCGCATCCGTATAGTCTCTGGAATCATCGGCAAAACCGAGCTCCAGATTAGCCTCCACCGTATCATAGCCTTCTTCTTGAAGAATATAGGCCATAGCTTTGCTGAACAGGCCGATCCCTCTTCCTTCATGGTTGGCCAGATAGAACAGCGCCCCGGAGCCATGCTGGGCAATCATCTTCATGGACTGGCGGAGCTGGAATCCGCAATCGCAGCGTTTGCTGCCAAAAATATCGCCGGTATGGCAAATGCTGTGCATCCGGATGAGCGCTTCGTCGGAATATTCAAAGTCACCATAGACGAGGACACTCGACTGCTGCCCGTCCGCAAGCTTCATGGACGACAACCGTGAAATAAGCAGTTCAGTGGCCTCCTTGGAATCCCCTTGAAGCAGGTCAGCATCAGTAGCTTTGATCCAGCTGTACCATTTAAAAGTGACGGTCTCTCCGTCCAGATTAACCGGCAAAGTAATCGGTCCAACTAATATGTTAGTGTTGTCATCGTTAGTGATCCATTTGATTTTATTCTGCAATATAGAAATGATATCCGGTTTGATCATGAGTGCACCGTCCTAAATTTTAATAATTAAATTTCTTTCTAGTAACTATTTGTAAGTTAGTTTATCATTGTAATATAACTTCGTCAAGTTATAATATATATTTAAATAATTATAATTACTTATTGTAAGTTTGTGATATAATGAATGCAGAGGTGATCTAAATGAATGAATTTGAGATGTGTCCACGCTTTGAGAAAGCGGTAGACGTGCTTAGCAAACGCTGGGTCGCATTGATTGTATTTGTATTGATGCAAGGCCCCCGCCGTTTCGGTGAAATCGAAAGCTGTCTCTCCAATCTCAGCGGCAAGGTTCTTTCGGACCGCCTGAAGGAAATGGAGAACGAAGGCATCATTCAGCGGACAGTGTATCCTGAAATGCCGGTGCGCATTGAATATTCGCTTACCCCGAAAGGAACAGCTCTTGCTCCTATTCTAGGGGAAATCGGAAACTGGTCTACGGATTGGATTGAGCTCGGTGTGAAACAGTGACGGCCGTCCCGCTAGCAAACAAGCGCCCTTTTTGAACCGGATTCCGGGTCAAATGGGCGCTTGTTTGTTGTCGTAGTTATGTTACATGTTTGTTTAAATTTGAATCCGTAAAATTCACATTAACCGGATATTCGCAAGTCTTGGCAGAGCAGACCAACTGCATGCCATTTTATATATCTAGTCGGCTTGTTTATCTAATCTTGATGTATCGCTCCTGAATCTGCTTCGCTATTGTAATCCGCTCCATCTTCAGCTCCCAGGTCTGCTCTTTCCACCGGTAACGGTCCTCTGAACCTTCATTCTCTCTTAGCCTGTCAAACAATACCAGCAAATTAATATTAATATCATCGCACCGGTTCCACAGCTCCCGGACATTCTCTTATGTTTACCCTTAAGCTGGCTGCTTCATGCCGGAAAGCACCTGTAATGCTCCAATCAGTTCATCCAAACGCTCAAATCCGGCAACCACCTGATCCACAATCGTCTTTTGTTCTTCAACACTGGCAAGTATTTCCCGCGAGGCGGCCCTGGACTCCTTCGTCACGGCGGATATGGAGTCGACTTCGCCGATGATCACACTTGAAGAGTTAGCCACATCAATTGATTTCTCTGCTGCTTCCTCTGCCTGCTTAACCACCTTCACAGCAATATTCGACAGCTCATGGAAGACCTTCTCCGATTGCTTGACCGTAGATTCACTGGACTCAATCATTAGCTTACCCTGCTCTATCTGGTTTATCATTTGCATAACTTTTTCTCTAAGATTGGCTAAACGCTCGGATATTTCGTCTGCTGATTGATTAGCATGCTCTGCCAGCCTGCTTACCTGGGCGGTAACTACATCCAAACTCTGCCCGTGACCGGCAGCACCCGCTGCCTCCATCGCAGTATTCTTTGCGAGCCGATTTGTCTCGGAAGCAATGGATTGAATCGTCTCAACTATAGAGCCAATGCTGTTATTCTGTTCATTAAGCTCCTCCATCGCAGATGTGATATTATCAATCATCGTACTGATTTCCAGTATACTCTGTGATAACAAAGTTACCTGCTCATTGCCGCGTTCAACAGTCCGAGCTGAAGCATTTGACAGTTCGCGCATCATGCTGGAATTATCCGCCACTATTCGAAGCGCCGTACCTGCAGCGCTGATAGCTTCTGAGATATCTCCGACGCTGGCCGCTTGGCTTTCAATCCCTTTGGTCATCTCGGCAAAGCCCATTGTCAGTTCACTGGTAATGTACCCCGTGGTTATCACATTCCTTTGCAGCTTCTGTTTAAAGACTCCCATCTCTTGAATCGAGTTTCTCATTTGATCCAACAATGTCTCCATCCTTGCTTTAGCCGCTTCAGATTCCGATGTTTGCTTGAATATATTCATGTTCAGCTGGCGGAAGAGTAGGGACAACACAAATACTACAGCCAGCGGAATAAACAGCTTTAGATTATCTCCCCATTGGTACGGGGGCGAATCGGTAACAGCAGGATGTATCCTGAAAACATTCAATTGGATGAAGCTGCCTATACTGTAGACCAGCAGTGGGCCATATGTTGGATATAATAATAGCAGCAGCGCAAACGTGAGTATCGTAATTAATTCCGGCTGGTTTAGGTTGGCATACAGGACCAGGAAGGATGAAAAGATAGCAACGAAGTAAGGAATCTGCCGGGTGGCAATCTTTCTTTTAACAGCACCGAACAGGAGTACATTCACAACCATACTCACCATGACAGCGATAAGTCCAGTTATCATCCCTTCCGATACCATGAGGAATATTGAGGCCAGTAAAGTGAGGAGTAATATAAGATAGGCCATCATCTGATTCCGCCTGGCAATTAAATTGGTCTCAAATATACTGTAACTGGATGAGGTGCTTAATGTCTGCACTGATTGTTTCTGACGTTCCCCCGGAATCCCCATATCCATTTTCTCTCATCCCTTCATCTTTATACAAAATGCATACAATATTATATCGGTTAAAGGCGCCTTCCTATTTAGCTGCAAGCCGAAAGACAACAAAAAGCAAGGACGGATGTAATGGATCCGCCCTTGCTTGGCATTTAATTATGAACTTCTGATGATGAATTACATTAATTTCTTAATATCATCCTTAATCTGTTCGGATTGGGGTCCAAATACAATTTGCACTGCACCTTGACCCAGTCTCATCACGCCGGAGGCGCCAAGCTGCTTCAGCGCGGCATCCTTGACTGCTTTTTCATCGTTCACGTTCAGCCGCAGTCGTGTGATACAGGCATCAATGGTGCGGATGTTGGAGGGTCCGCCGATATTTTCCAGTATCTTTGCAGCTCTTGATGACGAGGTCCCGCTGGTTCCGCCAACGCTAACTTCTTCAAAGGTATCATCCATGTCATCTTCGCGTCCTGGTGTCTTCAGGTTGAACTTCACGATAATGAAGCGGAACAATACGTAATAGAGAATGAAGAAAGCAAGACCGACCGGAATAAGAATCCATGCATTGGTAGACTGCTTTATATGAAGGAGATAATCAAGCAGACCGGCTGAGAACCCAAAACCGAGTTTTACATCAAGCACGTACATCAGCAGACCTGCAAACCCTGTAAGAATGGCATGCACCAGATAGAGCAGCGGTGCCACGAACATAAAGGAGAATTCCAGCGGTTCAGTAATCCCTGTCAGGAAGGAAGCGATCGCCGAGCCGATGAAGATAGATGCAACCAGCTTACGTTTATCAGGCTTGGCGGTGTGGATGAATGCCAGGGCTGCACCAGGCAGCGCGAACATCATAATCGGGAAGAAGCCTGTCATGAACATCCCGGCGCTTTTGTCTCCGGCGAAGAAGCGGGTGAGGTCACCATGTACGACTTCTCCTGCAGCATTGGTAAATTCACCGATCTGGAACCAGGCAATTGTGTTAATGACATGGTGCAGGCCGATTGGAATCAGCAAGCGGTTGGCCGTACCGAATACGAACGCACCGATTGCCCCGAGGCTTACAACCCAGTTTCCGAAATCACTGATTACATCCTGAACCGGACTCCAGATCATTCCGATAAATACGGCCAGGACCATCGTTGAAGCCGCGGTAATAATGGGAACGAAACGTTTGCCTGCAAAAAATCCGAGCCAGTCAGGCATTTTGACACCGTGATATTTCTCGTAAAGGAATGCTGCCCACGCACCGGCAAAGATCCCGCCAAGTACACCCATGTTCAGCACTACATCATCGTTAATGAAGGAAAATTGCAAGGGAACTATCTTAAGCACATTAGTGAGCACCATGTAAGCAATCAGCGCTGATAAGGCAGCAACAGCATCACCGGCAAATCCGATGGCTACCCCAATCGCGAAGATTAAGGCCAAGTTCGAGAAGATGGCCCCTGCGCCGGCATTCAGGAAAGGTGCTACATACTGATTCAAAAATCCGCCAACAGCACTCCCCAAATGGAAGTCCTTTTCGTAATCAATTAATCCGAATCCCTGCAAAATAGCTGCCGCAGGCAAGGTTGCTACCGGAAGCATCAGAGATTTGCCTAACTTTTGTAAAAAAGCCAACATAATAAAATCATCTCCTCGATTTCATAATTGATAGTTGTGATTATTGTGAAGCTACTATTAAAATGAGACCCGCTCCTGCGGTAACCTGCCCGTAAAGGCATTCAACCTCAGGCGGAGTCTCCTCCATACTCGTTACAATGACCGGCGAGATTGCGGATAACCCCGCAGATCGTATAGCCTCAAGATCAAACTCAATTAAAATCTGACCGGCTCTCACAGTGTCGCCCGTACCCACATGACTCTGAAATCCGCTCCCCTTCAGGCTGACCGTATCGATCCCGATATGCAGCAGCAGCTGCATTCCGGAAGCGTGTTCAAGAATGAGTGCATGACCCGATTTCACAATATGGGCAACCTTACCGTCAAAAGGTGCCAATAGCTTGCCTTCCGCAGGCTCTATTGCGAGTCCTTTACCCATGTGGCCTCCGGCAAAGGTCTCATCGGGAACTTCAATTAACGGGACAGCCTGCCCGCTGATAGGCGCTGCAATTTCGATTATATGTCCAGTACGCAGCTCTTCTTTTTTGGATCTCCATTTGGAAAACATCCGTACCACTCCTCCCGGCTGCTATTTATTCTTTTCTAAGGTTTGGAATAGCCGGTGCAAGTGCATGGCCAGGAAGCATAATTCCTCTTCCGGGACCTCCACGTCAAGTTTGCTCTGCATGACCTTTCCGAGTTTTTGCGCCAGCTTATATTCCGCTTTAAATTCTTTTTTAATATGCTTCACGAACGGATTGTCAATGAGCGACCCTTGCAAAATCCGTTCCAGGCTAAACCGCAGGTGGATCATCAGCCGCACATGGTTCATACTGCCTTGCGCAAAATTGATCTTACGCTCTGTACGGATCAGATCAAGCAGTTCGTTAACAATGTTCGAAGCCTTCACCACCTGGCCCACGGGTACATTACTCACCGCGGAGTAGACATGATAGGTGAGAAAACCTATTTCATCCTCAGGAATCTGCAGTTTGAATTCAGCACTGATTTTCTCTGCCGCATTGGAAGCGATCTCAAATTCTTTGGGAAACGTCATTTTGGTTTCCTGTAAAAACGGATTAATGATATCCATTCCGCTTCTCAACCGGAAGATGGTAAATTGGATATGACTCGGGAGCGCCAAATAGATCTTGTCGTTTAACTTGCCGGGAAACTGAGAGGTGATATCCCCGATAATCTCATCCGTAATTCTCATTACTTTTGGATCAATGTCCTCCAGCAAAATCTGATACTGGCTCCATTCCTCCCGGTCTTCCAGGCGGAACAGTTTTTCGATCCGGTGATCATTGCTATCAATTACTCCGGCATCTTTCACCGCAAAACCGATGCCTTTGCCGATAATGACATATTCCTTGCCGTTCTTGCTCCCCTGGACCATAACCACATTATTCCCGATCACCCGTAATACTTGAAATTGTTCGATTTCCCGCGACAAGTTCTCCCTCCTCTCCTTAATTCAAAGATTTTTGCATTAAAAAGAGCCAAGAACCGTTCCATATTAATGGAGACAATCCTTGGCTCATGCCCTTTTACGGTAACACGCCATTCGTTTGTTGTATAAATGATCATTTATGAGACCATCATAAATCATAGCCCATATTTGAGTCAATGGTAAATTTATAAAAGTCAAGCCGAGCCCTTCTCTTATCCTTCTGCCGGCCTGATTAATCTGCACATCCGGGTTACCACATCCTGCAAGATAACCGGTTTACTCATGAAATCGGTGGCTCCGGCAGCAAGACATTTCTCCCGGTCTTCCTTCATGGTCTTGGCGGACACCGCAATGATCGGCAGCTCCGTCAGCAGCAGCTCTTCACGGATAATAGAGAGTGTATCATAACCATCCAGGTTCGGCATCATAATATCCAGCAGGACAATATCCACCTCTGCCCGCTCTCTGACGATTTGCAGGCATTCGTAGCCGGTCTGTGCCGTCAGAATGTTCATATCATAGCGGGCAAGCCCGTTCTGCAGGGCAAAAATATTACGTGAGTCATCATCTACGATCAGCACCGTCCGGCCATGCAGCTTAAGATGCTCCTTCTCGAACATGATGTTGTCATTCAGTGCGGCAACCTGCTCACTCGCTGCTGCAACGGGGGACAATGCTCCCAGCGGAATTAAAGGGATATCCGTCTCCTCTTGCAGGTAAGGAAGGTAAAGTGTAAAGGTGCTCCCTTTCCCTTCTTCACTTTGCAGTGTGATATGTCCGCCGAGCAGCCGGGCCAGCTGAAGTGATATGGACAGCCCAAGTCCTGTTCCCCCGTATTTACGCGCGGTTGTCCCGTCAGCCTGCCTGAAAGCTTCAAAAACAAGTTCACGGTTTGCTTCTGAAATACCGATACCACTGTCTATGACTGCAAAAGCCAGCATCTCCTCCTGCTGGTAGTCTTGTGCAGCGAAGGGATTCTCCGCACAGCTTATCTTTACTTGAACAAAGCCATGTTCTGTAAATTTGAAAGCATTGGACAGCAAATTACGTAAAATCTGATGCATCCGCATCTCGTCTGTGAAGAACATGTCAGGTACATCCTCTTCAACCTGGACCGAAAATTCCAAGTTCCGTTTAGCTGCAGTTTTGCCAAAGTAACCTGTGAGCAGCGCCGGGAGTTCAGTGAGATTAACCGCGTCCATCTCCACCTGCATTTTGCCGGCTTCAACTTTAGAAAAATCCAGGATGTCATTAATCATGGCCAGCAAATCACTTCCGGAGGAATGAATCACCGTTACATACCCCAGTTCTTCTTCGTTTAATGTGTTACTGCGGTTCTCAATAAGCAGCTGGGACAGAATCAGCATACTGTTAAGCGGTGTACGCAGTTCATGAGACATATTAGCCAAAAATTCACTTTTATAGCGCGAGCTTAGTTCCAGCTGTCTATTATATTTATCCAGTTCAACGGCTGCATTCTCAGCTACAGATTTCTGGATTTCAAGCTCTCTGTTCAGAACAAGCAATTCATTCGTATGGTTCTGCAGTTCTTCTGCTTGAACCTGCAATTCCTCAGACTGCACCTGCAATTCCTCGGATTGGACCTGAAGCTCCTCATTCATTACCTGAGAATCATGATAGAGTGATTGAATCTCGCTGCGGGTGATCACAGAATTCAAGGAGACGCTCATGGTCTTAAGCATCTCTGCAAGAAGTTTCTGATGATATGGAGCCCACTTGGTGAGTGATGCAATTTCCAGAACGGCTAACGTCTTATTCTCGAAAATGACCGGTGCAATTACAGCAAATCGTGGTGCGGTTCTGCCGAGTCCTGAATTGATACTGATATAATCCTCCGGCAAATTCTCAATAAACTTGACTGACTTATCAAGAGCACTCTGTCCGACAAGTCCTTCACCCGGTTGAATCCGGTCAGCACCGAACGAAGCATCTTTATCGCTGCTGCCGGCATAGGCGTACATCCGCTTATATACTTCTTCCTCATGATTCAGAACATATATAGCGCCATATTGGATCTCAAATATTTTCGACAGCTTATTCATAAATATTTGACTCATTACTGAAAGATCGGTTGTTTCCTGCAGGAGGAGAGACATCGTAGCCAGCTGTTCTGCACTCCATTGATCCTGCTGAACCTTATTGAGCAGCCCGTTAGTCGCTTCGCCAAGATCATAAACTTCATCTAAAGTCCTTACTTTAATCCGTTCAGACATGTTGCCGCCGCCGGCAATACTATTAATGGCCTGAATCACATGCTGTAATGGTCTTACGATGCTTGATGAGAGCAGATGTGTTATAAGGTAGGCCAACAGAGCAACTAGCGCCCACAAAATATACATCGTGTTAATCAGCTTATGATTCCCGTTCTTTAGACTCTTAATGCGTTTACTGGTAAGCGTCCGTTCTTTATCCCGAAAATAATCGGATTGTGTGCGGATTGAATCTATAATGGTTTTGCCTGAATCTTCCTGAAAGAACGCAGCGACTTCTGCATCCCGGCCGTTTTTCTTGAGGTTGACCACATATTGGCCAGCTAGTGTAACCCACTTTTCGATACTCGCTTTGATATTGTCCAGATTCTGCAATTGCTCCGGATTATCTGCAATCAGGGGCTTCAGTTTCGAGTAATTCACATCCCACTCGGATAGACCAGCGTTATAGGGCTCCAGATAAGTGCTGTTTCCGGTTAGCGCATACCCTCTTTGTCCCGTTTCCATATCCAGTACATTTTTTTCTATCTGATATGTAAGCTCGTGAATCTTAATATCGTGATCGCTCAGGTATACTGTTTCTCTCTCCAAATCAGAAATCCGATTCGAAACAATCATTAAAAACAGGCCTAACATTACTAAAATTACGATATAGCCAAGCGCGATTTTGCCTCGAATATTCAAGCTCCTAGCCTGTTTATTAAGCAAAGGTTCAACCTCCATCTGGCTTGCCAATATATGATTCCCCTTTAATTGTAAACGATGGAAATAATGTCAACAAGCCTCAGCGTGCCCCCACGCAGCTTATAAGTACCCTTCAGTCCGGGGAAGCTTGTCCTTTAACTGGCGCAGGTTACTCTCCAGCCTAATGATAATATCCTCCAGTTCAAGCGGATCAATGCCTCTGACAACAGGTGCCGGGGCTGCCGCTGCCGCCTTCGATTCTGCTCTCAATTCCCGCATCTCTATCTGCTGCTCCTGCCATTTATCCATCAAATCGGCAATCGTTGCATAAAAACGTTCGTAATCCTTAATTACGCTATCCAAAAAGGTATCCACTTCCTCTGCATCGTAACCGCGCAGCTTCATACTGAACTCTTTCTCGTGAATGGTGAGTGCATCAAGTGTGATGCCGAGCTGGCTGAACAGCTTTCTTTGCTTATCCAGCCGGCGTTTCATATGTTCGTCCATGGTTGTGTCCTCCAAGCTTTATCTGTGTTTATCGGCCGTTCTCATTATAGCAGGCTGAAAGCAGCCTGAAAATATCACTAAAGTTGCAGTTTCCGCTACAGGGCTCTGTTGATTGTCTGTCCGGTGAAAAGGGTAAGGAAAGAATACACTAACAAAAATACTCTAACTACTGAAAGGAAGAGTGTACAATGAGTCACTTAACAGATTCACAGCTGGCCAAGCTTAAAGCGGCCTTGGAGCAGCATAAACAGGAAATCGAGCAGCACTTTAAAGATAACGGTGAAGAAACCAGCCTAATAGGCGATTCGCTAAAAATGTCTACCGGTGAACTCTCCTCTGCCGACAATCACCCGGCAGATTCAGGTACAGAGACCTTTGAAAGAAGCCGTGATCTCGGGATCAACATCGCATTAAACGATGAATTGGCTGAAATCGATGCTGCGCTGCAGCGGATGGAAGACGGTACCTATGGCGTCTGCATTGTAAGTAAACAAAATATCCCTTATGAACGTCTCGAAGCCATTCCACATACCGCCTAT
>NZ_LN831198.1:2201557-2204627 GCF_001368795.1 Paenibacillus ihuae | reverse complement strand
AAACAAAATATCCCTTATGAACGTCTCGAAGCCATTCCACATACCGCCTATGCGGTAGAGTATTCTCCGGAACGTTCGAACTCCGGTGAACGCCCTGTCGAAGAGCAGGTTATGACACCTCCACCAGCAGGAGCAGGCCAGGGCCGCCAAGAGCAAAGCGGTCGCTTCGACGACGCCGGAGCATGGGACTCTGTAGAGGATTACGGCAGTGCGAGTTCCCCTGTTACTCCTCCGGGACAAGACAACGGAGAAGGGGATTCCTGAGTCTAATAATTGTCTGTGACGGCTTTGTTTAATATGCCCAGGCAGCGGTCCAGGTCCGTCTTCACCTGTTTTTTGTAGAGTCTGGCTTTCTCCTCCCCGTCAGCCGTAAAATGATAAAGTACGATTTCCTGAAAATCGACCTTGGGATCATTCCCTTTCAGCTGCTTGGTGCGGTACAGTATTCCCTGCTGCACAAGTTCATGAAGGGCACGGTAAACCTCACTTTGGGGAGGTGAATAGCCATAGGCCATGAAATCTCTCCGTAAGTCCTCCAGCATCTGATATCCATACCCCTTATGCTGCTCAACCATCGTAATCAAATACACTTTAATAAAAGCCCGCTGGGCAATCATAAACGCCATGGAATCCCTCCTGATTGAACTTTGGTATAGTCAGTCATATTGTATAAATACACCAAAACTATCGGCACAACTCTAGTATAAACTCTATTTACCAACTTTCATAATTTGAATATACTAAGCTGTTTCAGCGGAGCAGAGTCCACTTTTTCAGGGTTGTTTGTAGATAGATAACACTTAGTATTGAATTTGATAGTAGCATGTAAATAAGGTTATTTTAGATGAACTTCTGTTATGAATTTTTCATATGTTGTAATTTGGTTATTAGCGGGGCAGGGAGTTAGTGGAAAGTTGAGGAAGGGCAGCGGCCGCAAGTCTAAACATTCTCCGTAGTTAGTCAATCTAACCTCTTTTTGTGATGCTCCTGCTGCCTAATGATAACTACTACTTTTCGTAAAAAAAGACTGCATCCCGGGCATCAGCCCGAAAATGCAGTCTTTGTATTCAGAAATTTAATTGTATGGAATATCCCTATACTGATCCGTTACATTCTGTTGCGGTTATAGAGATCCGGGTCGCTTTCAGCGTTCATCGAACCCCGGTTGCCCAATGTATTTCCGACTGTAGTGTCTTCCGGAATTAGGTCTGGATTCGTTGAACGGTTGTCAGCGTACATGGAGTCGTATCTGCTGGTGTTTAATGAGCGGTTGCCGCGGAAAACATCATGAATATCATGTCCTCTTCCGTTGTCATCAACAAGGACGAGGATTTTACCGTTGTCGACATAACCCTCATATTCACGTGCTTCATCTTCAGGAATGCCCATCCCGATCAATCCGCCAACGAGTCCCCCGGCACCAGCGCCGATAGCTGCGCCTGTCAGCGTCGCTACGATAGGTCCGGCGGCAAGAATCGGCCCGATACCCGGAATGGCCAACGCTCCGATACCAGCCAGCAGTCCGGCTACCCCGCCGACCACACCGCCTGTAGCTGCTCCGGTTGCTACTCCTTCTGGAGCCATGGTACCTGTATCATCAGAAATGTTTTTGAGTTCATCACGGTCTCTTGTGATCACCGAGATCTCATCATTACTAATCCCTTGTCTGTGCAGTCCTTCAATTGCTCTGGTCGCTTCTTGTTCCGTTTCGAAGATGCCTACGATTTTGTTAGTCACTTGAAGCCCTCCTTCGTAATTGTGGTTCGCTACATTATTACCCTATAACGGGTGAATCAAACAACGGGATGCATTCAGATGAATTTTTTATTTGGCCGGGCGCGTCCGGCTTGTCGGTTCAGCCTGTAATGGATCATCCGGCCAATAATGTTTGGGATAACGCCCCTTCAGATCCTTCTTCACCTCAAAATAAGTGTTCCGCCAGAAGCTGGCCAGATCAGAAGTGACCTGCATCGGCCGCCGTGCCGGAGAGAGCAGGTGCAGAAGCACAGGAACCTTTCCAAGCCCAATCCGCGGTGTATCTACCTGACCGAACATCTCCTGCAGCCTTACCGCCAGTACCGGTGTCCCCGGATTTCCGTAGTCTAACGGTACACGTGATCCGCTGGGCACTGTTATATGTGTAGGTGCTTCTTTATCCAAGGTCTGGCGGCCGCTCCAATCGAGCATGCCTTCCAGCGCCTTGGATACAGGCAGCCGCTGCAGATCCCGGAGATTGCGCATTCCCTGAATATACGGCCTCAGCCACTCCTGCAGGGAATGCAGTAGCGCTTCATCCGATACATCCGGCCAATCTGTCCGTACGGCATGCATGAAGGCCATCCGCTGCCTGAGCTGGATAGTGCCTTTATCCCACGGCAGCACTCCTAAGCCTTCCGCTGAGATTACAGACAGCAGCACTTCCTCCGTCTCTTCTGCGGTGGGGCGTTCATGTGTAGTTTCCTTTAGAGCCAGAGCACCAAACAGGGTCCTCCGGCGTGCTTTGACGCTTCCGCTCTCTTTATCCCAATAGACCTCCCGTTCCTCCGTCAGGCTGTCTGCATGCTCCTTCAGCAGCTCGGCTTCCGGCAGCTCCGCAGCCAGGATAATCCGGCCCTGTCCGGCGCGGTCATCCACGCCGGCGGCAACAATATGGGGCGAGCGCGCTAGCGGCTGCCCTTCCCGCATCGCTCGCCCCCCGGCCGCCGGACGAGCAGAAACGCGCCATCGCCGCCTTTCTGCCCGACCCGGTCGGGATAGGCAAACGACAGCAGCAGGCCTATGAGGCTGAGGTCGCCGGGCACTTCCCCCGGTGCGGCCTGCAGCTGCGCCAGGAGGTTCCGGCTCTCGCGCTGCACCGCGCGCAAGATTGCCGGGTCCGCGCCTCCGGTGTCGCCGGAGCGCTCGTACCTCAGCAGCGCCTCCACGCGCAGCGTGAGGTCGCTGCTCTGATTCGCGGGACCCCTGAAGAGGTCCCGCTCCTGCAGTAGCGCCGCCAGCCGGCAGGCGAGCGGCGCTGCGCCAAGCGTTGCTGCGCGCAGCAGCATATGCGCGGCACGCGGGTGCGCGCCAA
>NZ_LN831198.1:2192817-2201531 GCF_001368795.1 Paenibacillus ihuae | reverse complement strand
GCGGCAGGCGGCGCGTCCAGCCAGGGCAGCGCGGCAGGATCGCGCACGCCCCATAGCGCCAGCTCCAGGGCGAGCTGCGCCAGATCAGTTTCCATGATTTCCGGCACATTGTCATCCGGAAGACGGGCATGCTCTTCCCTGCTCCACTGCCTGTAGCAGACACCCGGTGCTGTCCGGCCCGCCCGGCCGCGCCGCTGATCAGCCGATGCCTTCGATACCGGCACCGTCGTCAGCCGCGGCATGCCGGTACGCGGCGAGAATACCTGGGTGCGCCTTAGGCCGGTATCAATTACCGTCCGTACCCCTTCGATCGTTAAGCTCGTTTCGGCGATGGATGTCGCCAGCACGACCTTGCGCTCGCCGGGTACAGCCGCGGCCACCGCAGCGTCCTGCATCGCCTGTGGAAGCTGGCCATACAGCGGCCGCACCACCGTTCCCGCCGGAAGCCGGCTCCCTTCAAGCTCGCGTTCGGTCCGGCGGATCTCCCGTTCACCGGGCAGAAACACAAGCACATCCCCAGGCTGCTCAGCGAGTGCGCGCAAGACAGCCGCTGCAGCGGATTGCTCCAGCGGAATATCGCGCTGCGAGGGAGCATAGAACGTCTCTACCGGATAGGTCCGGCCCGGACAATCCACCACGGCAGCGCCGCCCAGCAGCGCCGAGACACGCTCACCGTCCAGCGTAGCCGACATGATTAGAATCCGCAGATCCTCACGGAGAACGGATTGCGCCTCAAGTGTCAGGGCAAGCCCCAAATCGGAATGGAGACTACGTTCATGAAATTCATCAAAGATAACAAGCCCGACATCTCCAAGTGAAGGATCGCTCTGCAGCATCCGTGTCAGCACGCCTTCAGTAACTACAACAATCCGCGTCTGCCTGCTTACCTTACTGTCCATTCTCATCCGGTAACCGACCGTCTGCCCGACTTGCTCGCCGAGGCAAGCAGCCATGTATACAGCCGCTGACCGGGCGGCGAGGCGCCTTGGCTCCAGCATCAATATCGTTTTGCCGTCCATCCAGGGCTCGTCCAGAAAAGCCGGAGGCGTACCGGTCGTTTTCCCTGCTCCGGGTTCGGCGATCAGCACGGCGGCTTTACTGCTTTCTAGTATTTTTTTCAGGCCAGGGAGCACCTGCATAATTGGAAGCTGCTTCATCATTTCTCTCCATAACTGTTATAGTCTCAGTAACATTTGGACATCCTGTTCTCCAAACTCTTCACTTCATAATCATGGGCGAAACTGCGCTGGATTTCAAGATGCTGTTATTCCATATAAAAAAGCATTCAATCCGCATGGATCGAATGCTCTATACGACTCTATTCCTCATCATTCAATAACTGCTGGCGGACTTGTTCGCCATATTCTGTGAATACACTGCTGCTCTCCAAACCGCGTTCACGGAGCAGATCCTGCAGCCTCATCCGTTTTGCAGTCAATTTAGTACGAAGCGACTTCATCTCACTACTGCCGGCATCCCCGCTGCTGCGGCAGGCCGAGAGCAATCCCTCCAGTGTTACACATTCCCTTCGCAGGATGATTTCTTCCGGCAGGATACCGGCGTTTTTCATAATTTTGAACGACATCCGCAGATCTTCAGGAACTCCGGACAGATCCTCCAGCTCCAGCGGCTTCCCATGGCCCGGCAAATTTTCAAATTCACCGTTCCTCATCGCTTCCTGGATCCGCTGTTCCGCCAGCCATGACAGGTTTGCCATGTTCACCACTCCCTCATCGTTTACAGTCCAGACGAAGCTTGACTGAGCAGACCTGCAAAGAGCTCATAATTAACCGGTTTGCCTTCCAGCAGTTTGGCTGTCATCCGTTCCGGTTTACCGGGCTCAAACACTCCCTCCGGAACTTCGAGCCCCGACGCATTAAAAATCGTAAAGGTGACCCACCCCTTGGCTGTTGTAATCACTGCCGCATATTTCCCGTTCTTGAGAAAATGCGGTTTGCCGTATTGCAGCCGCTCCTGCACTTCCGGGATGGACTCATGAATCATTTGGCGGAGTTTATTGCAGATTTCATTTTGCCAGGGCTGCTTTACACTGTTTATAAAATCTGTAACCTGTTCATTCATGGGATCACCTTTTCTCCATAGTAAATGATGATTCACATCCTACTGCCTGGCTGCGGCGGCGATATCACGGCTCTCCAGAATTTCCCGGTCAAACCCCCGGCTGGCTACATGAATCATAGCTTGTCCGATCTCTCGCAGCGTAACCGCATAGTTAGGAAACAGCAGCCTTAGCAGGGGATACAGCCATTGAATCGCATAGTAATACTTGTGGGTCCGGGTCAGCCCCGGTGTAGGACGGATAAATGCCGGACGGAAAAAATACGTTCTGGCAAAAGACAGCTTGTTCAGATCATTCTCCGTCTTTCCCTTGACTCTGGCCCACATGCTGCGCCCCTGCTCTGTACGGTCCGTTCCGGAGGCAGTCACATAGCAGAAGACCATTCCCGGATTCTGCTCCGCAAAAACCTTCGCCATATATAGCGTGAGATCATGCGTCAGTCGGGTATATGCTGCCTCGCTCACTCCTGCCGAGGTGGAACCCAGACAAAAAAAGCAGGCATTATACCCGCGCAGCTGCTCCTCAATTCCGGAAAGATCAAAAAAATCTGTAAGCAGAATTTCAGTCAGCTTGTGATGATTAATCCCGCAAGTTCTCCGGTTTATAACCAGAACCGCTTCGACATCAGGATGAGTTAGGCATTCATGCAGCACACCTTCACCAACCATTCCCGTTGATCCCGTAATTAGCACGCGAATAGCTTGAGCTGATGATGTTGACCGAGTAGACATGATATCCTTCCTACTTTCTGCTTCAGGCTATGCAGAGATTTTACCATAACTTGTATGTTTTACAACCCTATAGAGACGTGAAACAGCCTTACTCCTGATCTATGACCGTAGAGTAAGGCTGCAAGCTATAAATGTAGTCTAAAATTCTCTTTTGCTGCGTTTTATCAGATTAACTTAACAGCGACTCTGCACCGTCAATCACGATTTGCGCTCCAGTGATATGAATCGATTCATCGGAAGCAAGGAAGGAGACAAGATCAGCGACATTCTCCGCTTTACCCGGCCCGTCCGCGAGCGGCTGGGCACCTTCCGGGAACTCAATCGGGATGACGATTTCCTCCACATCCTCATTGAACTCCGTTGTTTCATCGATGTTCGTTGAAATCGCACCCGGACAGATTACATTGACGCGAATTTTGAACTTCGCCAGCTCCAGTGCGGCCATCTTGGCAAACGCTACCTGTCCCGCTTTGGTGGTGCTGTAGGGCGACCAGCCGAAGCTGGTAAACCGTGTGTTTCCGTTGATCGAGCTCGTAATGATGATGCTCCCTTTGCCCTTATCCTTAAGGTGGGGAATAGTATATTTAAGCGTCAGGAATGTCCCGGTCAGATTGACCGACATGGTACGCTCCCAATCGCTTAGGCTCAGCTCCTCGATCGGCCCCACAGCTCCATTAATGCCTGCATTGGCAAACACAATATCCAGACTCCCGAAATGCTCAATGGTTCTCCGTACCGCCTCTTCCATCCGCTCCGCATCTGAAGTATCAACATCAATCGCCAGTGCACAGTCCTTGCGCAGCTTATTCAGCTTCTGTTCCAGTACGGAAGTACGTTCATTCACCAGGTCAAAAAGAGCTACATTAGCGCCTTCACGCGCCATCTGGATGGCCGTTGCCCGGCCGATCCCCGAGCCCGCACCTGTAATTATGGCTGTTTTCCCGACGAATCGCTGTTTTTTAGCTATATTTGGGCTCATATGTACACTCTCCTTCCACATCGTCCATATTCATGGCTCTGTTTCAAGATTACCCAAATGTACCTTGTTTATAATCACTTTGTGCAAAAGTTGCACAAAAATGAGATTATTAGTTTTTATTATTTTTTAAACTAACACCCTTAGTGATTTGTGATTCCAGATCCTCTAATGTTTTACCTGTAATCGTATCAAGAGCTTCAATATTATCGCTATCGCTTTCGATTGAAAACACAATCTTTTCTTTTTTGCTCTTAGTCAGTACTTCCTTCTCCGCATTTTTATTGTTATTAAATTTCAATTTGCCTTTATTGGTTTGATCAATTTCAATTTGAAATGGTACAGAAGCTGGAGTGAAAATATTCTTCGGCTCAACTTTTTTTAGAAACAAGATATATTTTTGCCCTTTTTCAGGTTGTGTATAATTGGGCAGATCAATCTCAGCCTCATATTGCTGACCTTCAACAATCGTACTTAGCTGTTGATAATGAGGTATCGCAACCTCTATCTCTCCGCTTACATCGCCATAGTTTACTTTATCAATAACAAATTTATAGACATCACTTATATATTTTTCACCCATATCCCAGTTTTCAATAAATTCTTCATAGTGTCCTGTTACAATATAATCTGCAAAACCCACAAGACCGCTCAGATCACCGCTTATTGCATAATCCGCATGATTGGTTACGGCAATGATTTCAGGTTCACCTGTGGTAGAACTCTCAGCGAAGTTGTTATTTAATATTAGCGCTATAGCTGCTATTAGAGTCACTGTGAAGATGAGTGTTATTGCTCTCCGTCTTCCTTTAATGATCACCTGTATTCCTCCCGCAACAAATAATCCATTATATCCCATAAGTATAACGCATAATCTGCTTTGGAGTTGCAGCTATCTCTGATCCAACACCAACAGCGCGCACCAGTAGATTCCGGCACACGCTGTATTCATTCTATTTGTACAAATCCTTCTAATTCTCCAGCTTGCGAACATCCACTTTGACCGTCAGCGTACCGGATACACCACGGTAGACGCCTTTTACCGGCACGATATCCTTGTAATCCCGGCCATGCCCGAGCTTAATGTACCGCCAGTTCACTTCCACATTATTCGTCGGATCAAAGCCCAGCCAGCCCGTTCCGGGAATATGGGTCTCCACCCATGCATGCGAAGCCTGCTCGAAATCTGCATTTCCGCCCTGCAGGTCACCGACAAAATGGTAGCCGCTGACGTATCTGGAAGGCAAGCCGACACTGCGGCAGACCGCAATCATCAAATGGGCATAGTCCTGACAGACACCTCGTTTAAGCTTGAGTGCTTTTTTGACCGTGGTATTTACGCTCGTAGCCTCGGGATCATAGGTAAACTGTTCATAGATGGTAGAGGATAGCTTCTTGGTCCATTCATACATATCGTCCGCTTCGTCAAAAGGATGCTGTGAAGCAAACTCAACCAGTTCCGGCGTTACTTCCGTATAGCGTGTCGGTAAAATGAACTCAATATACCGGTTCTGGAACTTCTCGTCATTCAGCAGCCTGACCTGCTCTTCCAGCGGAAGATGCGGCAGATCGGTACCCTGTGCTTTATCTAGCGTAACAACAGTCGCCTTGGTATGAATAACCATTTCTGTGTGCGGCTTATTGACTGAATAGGCATGCACCCGGTTCCCGAAAAAATCCTCATAGGTCAACAGGTTAGCGGCTGGAGTTACCTCTACCTCGTGATGATAACAGGACTGCCGGTAGTTTGTTCGCGGGGTCAGCCTGACTTCATTGACACTGTCCGTAACCGGTTCGGGATACGTGTAGGTTGTCGTGTGGTTGATCTGTATTTTCATACACGTACTCCTTCACGCCGAAAAAAAGCGCCCTCCATCGTTTTCCCTAATCTTTGGCAGGAAGTCTTCAGTGTATTCAGCACATCATCGACGAGATCGCCGGACATTTCTTCTTTTTCCATATAATCGAGATCGGCTTTGATTTTACCGGCCTGACGCATTACCTTCTCATGTCCTGAACCCTTCTCGGAGCTATCCAGCTCAAGTTTGGCTAAATGCTCCTCCAGCTTATGGAATGAGAAGCGGATCGAACGCGGGAAATAGGCATTTACAATCAGGAACTCCAAAATGCATTCCGGTGACATATCATCCGCATAATAACGCCGGAAAGCCTGGTACCCGCTTACGGATTTCAACACTGCCTGCAGCTGGGTGTATATAGAGTTGATCTCCTTGGATTTGCAGGATACAGTTACGGCCTGCAGAATCCGCGTCGTATTCTCGGCCCGCTCGAGAAACCGTCCGCTTTCAATAAAATGCCATTCGTTCCCTCTCAGCATAACTGACTGCTCCGCCCCCAGGAACATTGCGGCACGCTCCTTGACCTGCTGGTAGAACTGATGCGGCCCGCTCATGATATCCGCCACCGACTGTTCACCAAGCCAGAGATTGAAGCCATTGGCAATATCCCAGAGCTCGCTGGGAAGATGCTGGCGTAACGTCCGCAGATTATTACGGGCTTGATGCACGCAAGAAAATAAGGAATTAGCATTGCCGAGGTCCAGCGTGATAAAGGATAATACGTCTTGTTCAGCAAAGCTCTCGAATTGCTGCAGGTATTCATTTCTGACTCCGAGGGCATCAATCAAGCGTGACCACTTATGTCCCTCCGCCTGAAAATCCTCTTCCTGCTGAATGTGATAATGAACATCGATTAGCCGCGCATGATTCTCCGCCCGTTCAATATACCGGCCAATCCAAAACAAAGCTTCCGCATTGCGATTCAGCATCGTCACCACTCCTCCACCTAACCTAAATTGATGGCGCACTTTGTTCACTCAAAAAGCTTATTTTCCGGCCCTATGCCATAACCCAGGTGTCCTTGACCCCGCCGCCTTGGGAGGAGTTGACGACCAGCGAGCCTTCTTTCATGGCTACCCGGGTCAGTCCGCCAGGTATAACATGAGGCTTACGGTCCGCTCCCATTAACACAAATGCCCTCAAGTCGATATGACGCGGTACCATCGCTGCACCAGACAGCACAGGTGCTCTCGATAATGACATAATCGGCTGCGCTATATACCGGGCGGGATCAGCCAGGATTTTCAGCCGGAAGTCTACCAGCTCATCCTTAGTTGCCTCGCTTCCGATCAGCATGCCATATCCGCCGGACAGTGACGTTTCTTTAACCACCATCTCAGACAGATTATCAAGCACATACTGGCGTTCCTGAGGCCGGGACAACAGATAGGTGGGCACATTGCCCAGAATCGGTTCCTCGTTAAGGTAATAGCGGATCATATCCGGAACATAAACATACATGGCTTTGTCATCGGCGACTCCCGTTCCCGGCGCGTTAGCGATGGCGATATTGCCTGCCCGGTAAGCATTCATCAGACCGGCGACACCCAGAAGTGAACTTGGCTGGAAGGCGAGCGGATCGATGTAATCATCATCCAAACGGCGGTACAGCACATCCACCCGGCGCAAGCCGTTCATTTCCTTTAAATAAATCTTGTGATCCTGTGCTACCAGATCGCGTCCTTCCACCAGATGAATGCCCATTTGCTGTGCCAGATAAGCATGTTCATAGTAAGCTGAGTTATATTCCCCGGGCGTCAAGAGCGCGATCACCGGATCTTTTGTCCGCGACGGGGACAGACTGCGCAGCACCGACAGGAAACGGTTCAAGCTGTGATCCACATCCCTGATTGAACTGGCAAAAGATAACTCCGGGAACAGCTGGTTCATAAGCGATCTGCCTTTAAATAAGTAGGAAAAGCCTGAAGGAGTCCGCAGATTGTCTTCTAGCACGTAATATTCCCCGTCATGATGGCGGATTAGATCAATACCGGATGTGGTGACATAAGCTCCGCCAGGAACTCTGAGTCCCGCCATTTCCGGACGGAAGTATACATTAGAGATGATCATTCGCCGCGGTACAATACCGTCCTTTACAATGTACTGCTCATGGTAAATATCATGTATGAATAAATTCAGAGCCGTAATCCGCTGGATGATTCCAGCCTCAAGTCTTTCCCATTCGCCCTTCGGAATGATACGTGGAATCATATCGAAGGGAATCGTACGCTCCATCGGTTGATCCTGAGCCGGGTTGTACAGGGTAAAGGTAATTCCCTCTTCCATCATCCGGCGCTGCATCAGTCTCTGCTTGCTTAGCAGCTCTTCGGGGCTCATTCCGGAAAACATGCGGCCCACATGTTTATAATGAGGTCGGATACTCCGTTCATCGGCAAACATTTCATCAAAAAAATGCTGCAGCGGATACGGGGAAATACCGGGCAAAGGATCTAATTTGGACATGAGCCCGACTCCTTTCGGATCATTAAAATGTGTGAAGTTTGTTGACAAGAATCCTTATATTTTAAGAATTTACCTCGAAAATATCTAATACTACTTTAATAATACGTAAATGCTAATCTTTATGTCAATATATATAACAGCAATATGGAGTTTATGAACCATCCCTCATAAATGGAATCGCTTCCTTTCTCACATGGTTATTTAGAGGGAGCTGAGATGTGAATTATACATAGAATTGTATGCAGGAGCGTTGACAAGCAGTACTATTATGAATTTTTCATATGTTGTATTTTTAATATATTTGTTATTAAATTGTCTGAATCGCTGTTTCTTCTATTAAAAACGCGGGTCGCGGCTGTCCCGTTAACCGCAAATAAGGCCCGATCTCCAGATAAAACTGGAAACGGGCCTTTGGATGTTCGTTCTGAGTCTGGTTATGCTGAATCCTGCTGTCTTATCGATACTGGTTTATGAGGAGAGTTGTTACTCCTGGTCTTCAGCCTGATCTTCAGCCTGATCTTCAGCCTGCTCTTCAGCCTGCTCTTCCTCGCTGATCATCCCTGCGAATAAGGCATGCACGAATTGGCTGGAATCAAAAGGTCTGC
>NZ_LN831198.1:2186825-2192441 GCF_001368795.1 Paenibacillus ihuae | reverse complement strand
AAATGCTTTCTTTCAATTTTTTAAAAAAGCTCATATGGTCCCCCTCAATTATGGGATTAGTCGTGACTCCAGAGAATATTTGGACTTTCGGCCGCTGTTGTCTGCAGATTTCTTGATTATCCCCGCTGTTCGCGGTTGAAATCCGCAGACAAAGGCGGACGCTACCGCTCCTCCAGTTCCAAAATTCCCTTCCGCCACTTTTCCCTTATTGTTTCTAATAAACCTATGCTATTTCCGCCTCTTCATCCTCAAGCTTCACGGAGACGAGCTTGGACACGCCGCCTTCCTCCATCGTCACCCCATACAGCACATCCGCTTCCTCCATCGTACCCTTGCGGTGGGTAACCACGATGAATTGCGTCTGCTCAGAGAACTCCCGCAAATACTGGGCGAACCGGACTACGTTTGCTTCATCAAGCGCAGCCTCAACCTCATCCAGCACGCAGAACGGAACCGGCTTCACCTGTAAAATAGCAAACAGAAGGGCCATCGCAGTCAAAGCGCGCTCGCCGCCGGACAGCAGCTGCAGATTTTGCAGTTTTTTGCCGGGAGGCTGAGCCACGATATCAATGCCCGTCTCAAGCATATGCTCAGGATCCAATAGCTGCAAATCCGCGCGGCCGCCGCCGAACAGCTTCGAGAATACTGTCCCGAATTCCCGGCGGATCGCATCGAAGGTCAGTTTGAAGCGTTTGGACATCTCTTCTTCCATCTCATGAATCACATGGTATAGGGTTGTCTTAGCTTCTACCAGATCATCCTTCTGTCCGCTGAGGAAGGTGTAACGCTCATGAACACGCTGATATTCCTCTATAGCCCCCAAGCTGACTTCACCCAGGGCGGAGATGCTGCGTTTAAGCCGCTGCACCTCAGCCTGGGCTGCCGGCACATCCTCGGGAACAGGATAACGCTGCTTCGCCAGCTCATAGCTCAGCTCATAGTCATCGCTTAGCTTGCGCAGGATATTGTCCAGTTCGACATCCAGCCGTCCAACAGACACTTCAGTTGTCCGGAGCTTGTCCTCTACAGACTTAAGGGCCTGGCGCTGGTCCTTGGTTTCCCCTTCGGCCAGCTCAAGCTTACGTGTCAGAGCCGTGCGGTCAGCCCGTGCCAAATCCAGTGCTGCCGCTGTTTCATCTTTTTTGAGCCGGTATGTGTTGAGGTTCTCCTTCTGCTTCACAGCTTCCCGGGCATTCTCCTCCAGGTCCTGTTCAATCGTCATGAGCAGGCTGCGGCTCTGGCGCAGCTCTTTCTCCTGCGATCCGGCATCCTGTCTCATACGGCGCAGCTGTTCTTCCAGTGAGAAAATCTCCTGATCCAGCTTGCCCTCTGTTACCTTCATCCCGGTCAGCTTACCCTGAAGCTCTTCCTTGGCGGATTCGCTCGCTTTACGCTCTGATTCAGCATTGCGGATCGCCTCATGGGCATCCTTCTCTTCCTGCTCCAGTCGTGCAAGCTCGTTGACAGCGTGAACCCGGCTTTCTTCCAGTGCTTTGACTTCACTTTCAAACCCGCTGCGCTCCGCCCCTGCTCCATCCACCTGCTCCTGGACATGGCGCAATTCCTGCTCCAGCTGCTTCAGATCACCGGCAACCCGCTGCTCCTCCAGACGTTTCTCGTCACCGTCATGACGCAGCTCTTCCAGCTTCTGCGACGCATTCTCCTGCTCGTCCTTCAAGCGGCTGATGCCTTGCTTCAGCTTGCTGATCTGCAGCTCGCTTTCTTCAATCTCGCTGAGCAATTGATCCAGCTGGCGTTTGCGGCTTAGCAGGCTGTTATTCTTTTTATGCTGGCTGCCCCCGGTCATGGAACCGCCTGCATTCACGACATCCCCTTCAAGAGTTACAACACGGTAGCGGTATTGGCATTTGGCGGCAATCCGGTTGGCCTGCTCCAGACTTTCAGCAATAACTACGTTGCCAAGCAAGCTTCCAATGATACTGGCATATTTATCTTCATAACCCACCAGTTCAGATCCGATGCCGACAAAGCCTTCGGCTCCTTCAACCATCCCCCGGTCGCTGCCAGTAATCTGCCGGGGCCGGATAACATCCAGCGGCAGAAACGTCGCCCTGCCCAGCTGGCGTTGTTTCAGAAAAGCAATCGCCTGCCGGGATACCGCTTCATTATCCATGACGACATGCTGCAGTGAAGCACCCAATGCCGTCTCAACGGCCATTTCCAGCTTCTCCGGTACAGAGATCAGCTCAGCTACAGCGCCATGGACACCGTTTAGCTGACCCTTACGCGCACCCTTGAGCACTTCCTTGACACCAAGCATGAAGCCGTCAAAATCATCCTGCATTTCCTTCATCGTCTCGTGCCTGGATACCTGCGCTTCACGCTTCTGCTCCCATTTGCGGAGACCGGACTGCGTTTCTTCCAGCAGCTTCTGACGTTTGCTCGACTGCTCGCTTTCTGTGATATAAGCATTGCGCAGAGCACCGATTTCTTTGCCGAGTGCGGTAATTCTATCCTTCAGCGTCTTCTGAGAGGCAGACAGCTCCTGCAGTCTAGCAACCCATTTGCCGCTTTCTTCACTACTTCGGCTCATCCGCCGCTCCAGGCTTTCCTTCTGCTGATCCGCATAGCGGATTTCATTGCGGGCCTGGGCCATCAGATTCATCAGCTCGAGCAAGGCGCTCTTCAGCTTCTCTTCCTTACTCTGGCTGATGCCCCCGGTAACGCCTTCCAGCCGGGTCTCTTCATCCGCTAGCTGGCTGCGCAAATCCTCGAGCGCCTGCCGCGACTGTGCAAGCTTCAGCTCCAGCTCCGCAAGCTCACGCTGGCGGCCTTCTGAGCGTTCGCCTACAGAACCTAAAGTGAGCATCAGCTGTTCACGGTTGCTCTCCAGATTGCGTTTGCGTTCCTTGAGAACTTCTCCATAGCCTTCGCTCTTCTCATAGGCTTCACTGTAACGCAGCAGCTGCTCCTGCAGCTTCTCAACCTGCTCTTCCAATGCCCGAAGCTCGGCACGTCCGCTTTCCAGCTTGGCATCGTGGGCGGAAACCACCGTAGACAGTGCCAATTGTTCATGCTTAAGCACCTCGAGCCGGTCATTGCCTTCCTTCCAGGCGGTATGAATCCCTTCGATCTGGTGCACATATACTGAAATCTCCAGCTGTTTCAGCTGTTCGCGCAGTTCCTTATATCGAATGGCCTTCTCGGACTGGTCCTTAAGCGGACCAATCTGATCCTCCAGCTCACTGATCAAATCGTGAATCCGCAGGAGATTCTGCTCCGTTTCATCCAGCTTGCGTCCGGCATCCTTTTTACGCGATTTATACTTAACAATTCCTGATGCTTCTTCAAAAATCCCGCGCCGGTCCTCCGACCGGGTGCTGAGAATCTCTTCAATCCGGCCTTGGCCGATGATCGAGTACGCCTCACGCCCGATACCTGTATCCATAAACAGCTCCGTGATATCCTTTAACCGGCAGGCCTGCTTGTTGATTAAGTATTCACTTTCACCGCTGCGGTGTACTCGGCGGGTTACAGTCACTTCGCTGAAATCCAGCGGCAGCACATGATCTTCGTTATCCAGCGTCAGCGAAACCTCACCATAGTTCACCGCTTTACGCGCATCACTTCCGGCGAAGATGATATCCTCCATCTTGCCGCCGCGCAGCGACTTGGCACTCTGTTCGCCCAGCACCCAGCGGATGCCGTCGGAAATATTACTTTTGCCGCTGCCGTTTGGCCCGACTACTGCCGTAATGCCGCGTACAAATTCCATTTCTGTTTTGTCAGCAAAAGATTTAAAGCCAGCTAATTCAATCCGTTTCAAAAACATGACTCGCCTATCACCTCTGACCTATTATAACATAGCGTTTATAGCCTAAAATAGCCCGTCCTATCTGAAAGAATAGCGCGGTTATTCATCCGAAAAAGAGCAGCAAAAGTCTGACCTCCGCCTATACGCCGGCATTCAGACCATTGCTGCTCTCCTCCGCTAACTTACTTGCCTCGGCTAAGCCAATCTTTGTTTAAATGCAACTGCAGGATTCAAGCGCCGTCTTCCTTCAAACGCAATAGCGCCGCTGCGGCAGCCTGCTGTTCGGCTTCTTTCTTGGAACGCCCGTTGCCTCTGCCGAGGGACTGGTTAGCCATATACACTTCAGAAACGAATTCACGCTCATGTGCGGGTCCCCGTTCTTCAATAATCCGATATTCCAGCGTACCCAATCCGTGATGCTGTATCAGCTCCTGAAGCTCCGTCTTGAAATCGCTCATCTGCATTTGCAGCTTGCCGTCCGTCTCCACCAGCGGAAATACGTGATTATCAAGGAACCTGCGGGCCGTTTCCAGACCCTGGTCAAGATAAAGCGCTCCCACGAAGGATTCAAACACATCGGCCAGCAAGGCCGGGCGGGTTCGTCCGCCCGTAAGTTCTTCCCCTTTACCCAGCAATACAAACCGTCCGAAGCCCAGACTTTCGGCAAACTTAACCAGTGAGGGCTCACACACAATGGCGGCCCGCAGCTTGGTCAGTTCACCTTCAGGCCGGTCTGGCAGAAGGTTATACAAATATTCAGAAACCGTAAGCTCGAGCACGGCATCGCCCAGAAACTCAAGGCGTTCATTGTCCTGATGCTGGTTGAAACGGTGTTCATTCACATAAGATGCATGGGTAAAGGCCTGCTTCAGGAGTACAGGATCGTGAAATTGGATTTGAAGTTGATTTTGTAACTGCTTCAGGTCTCCTTTCACTGCACTGTTCTCCCCTTACTGTTTATATTTTTTAAGAATAACGGTCGCGTTATGTCCCCCGAATCCGAAGGAGTTGGACATGACAATGTTAAGCTCGGCCTCACGCGGCACATTCGGAACATAGTCCAAATCGCATTCCGGATCTTGATTGTCCAAATTGATCGTAGGCGCAATCATGTTCTTTTGCAGGGAAAGTCCGCAAATAATCGCCTCCACACCGCCGGCTGCACCAAGCAAATGCCCGGTCATTGATTTCGTGGAGCTGATTGCAACTTTATAAGCATGATATCCCAGCGCCTTTTTGACGGCAGCCGTTTCCTACTTGTCGCCTACTGGCGTAGAAGTACCGTGCGCATTGATGTAATCAATATCCTCCGGCGCAATGCCGGCATCACGAATCGCCATCTTCATGCAGCGCGCAGCGCCGTCAGGATCAGGCTCAGTCATGTGATGAGCATCCGCACTCAGACCGTAGCCGATAACCTCGGCATAGATCTTTGCACCGCGTTTCTCGGCATGCTCCAGCGATTCCAGAATCAGAATACCTGCGCCTTCACCCATAACAAAACCATCGCGGTCAACATCAAACGGACGGCTTGCCTTCTCCGGTTCCTCATTACGGGTCGACATGGCTCTCATCGCACAGAATCCAGCCATACCCGTCGGACGGATCGTAGCTTCCGAACCTCCGCAGATCATTGCATCCGCATCACCGCGCTGAATCAGCCGGAAGGACTCCCCAATGGAATGGCTTCCAGTTGCGCAGGCCGTTACTGTCGTGGTGTTCGGGCCTTTAGCGCCGAGATTAATCGACAGCTGTCCGGAACCCATATTTGCAATCATCATCGGGATAAAGAACGGGCTCACCCGCTTAGGTCCCTTCTCCAGCAGAAGATTATGATTATC
>NZ_LN831198.1:2182347-2186799 GCF_001368795.1 Paenibacillus ihuae | reverse complement strand
CGATACCGGAACCGACCGATACGCCGATTCGCTCCGGGTCGATATCTTCACCGATCTTAAGTCCGCTGTCCTTCAGCGCGTCTTCACCGGCAGCTACCGCAAACTGTACAAAACGGTCCATCTTGCGGGCTTCCTTACGGCCAAAACGCTCCTCCGGGTCAAAATCTGTTACTGACGCTGCAATTCGTGTGGTGTACTCACTGACATCAAAAGCTTCAACCAATGAAACACCGGATTTACCGTGCATCAGATTATCCCAAAACGTATCCAAATCCTTGCCCAGCGACGTTATTACGCCCATACCGGTAACAACCACTCTATGACTCAAACGCAATCACCCCATCTGTAGGCTGTATGCTTCATTATTCCGAAGCTGTGTGCTCTCTGAAAAATCTATATAAACTGCAGTCGCCGCAAGATTAATAATCTGCGGTTCTGTTATTTTCCGTGTAAAGGTGCATTAAGCAGCCTTTTGTCTTGCCGTTTGACGTGTAAAATGAGGAGAAGTCCCGCCCTTACAGGAACGGGACCCCCAATCATATGACTCTAGGTATGAGATTGTATGTACTTCACAACTTCACCCACGGTCGTAATCTTCTCTGCATCTTCATCAGAGATTTCCATATCGAATTCATCTTCCAATTCCATAACCAATTCTACTACATCAAGAGAATCAGCACCTAAATCATCTTTGAAAGACGCTTCTAATGTTACCTCAGCTTCATCGGCACCTAAGCGGTCGATGACAATGCGTTTTACACGCTCCAATACATCGGACATCCGGTTCACCTCCTCTTTTGGTATTATACGAGATATGAAGTCAAAATACCATAGAGCTCAAAAAACGCTTTCCGGCCGCCTCTTCCCGCTTCCCCCATAATGCTATAAGCTTATTTGACCTTACATGTACATTCCGCCATCCACATGAAGTGTCTGGCCTGTCATGTAGGCTGCCCCTTCCGAAGCAAGAAATACAGCCGCATTAGCAATGTCCTCCGCCCGCCCGAGCTTAGCAAGGGGAATCCCTTTGATCAGCTCGCTGCGAACTTCATCGGACAGTTCCCGGGTCATATCTGTATCAATGAATCCCGGTGCGATGCAGTTCACAGTAATTCCCCGTGAAGACAGCTCGCGTGCCGCAGACTTCGTCATACCGATAACTCCCGCTTTGGCGGCGGTATAGTTTACCTGACCCGGATTACCGGTCACACCCACAACGGAAGAAATGTTAATGATCCGCCCGTAACGCTGCTTCATCATCGGACGTGTGGCTGCCTTCAGGCAGTTAAATACGCCTTTGAGATTCGTTTCGATGACTTGATCAAATTCTTCTTCCTTCATGCGCATAATCAGATTATCCCGGGTAATACCGGCATTATTGACAAGAATATCAATCTTGCCCCATGTATTAATAACCTCTTTAACCAGGTTTTCCGCCTGCTCGCTGTTACCGACATTACCCTGAAGAGCAATTCCTTCAGAGCCCAGCTCGACGATTCTGGATACCGTCTCCTGAGCCGCAGCTTCGCTTCCTGAATAGTTCACGGCCACTTTCACACCGTGCTCTGCGAGTGCCAGCGCGATACTGCGTCCAATGCCGCGTGAGCCGCCGGTTACAAGAGCCGTCTGGCCTTTTAGTGCTGAGAACATTCTTTTATTCCCCTTTCATTCATCATGCTCTGTGATTCGGACATGGATCAGGTAATTACAGGGCAGTCTCAAGACTTTCCAGACTGTTGATGTTAATTACCTTAACGTTCTTGTCGATTTTGCGGATCAGTCCTGCCAGCACACTTCCGGAACCAATCTCTACAAAAGTATCTACACCGGCCGCGATCAGCCACTCTACACTATCCTGCCAGAGTACTGGTGAAAACACCTGGCGTACCAATAGTTCACGAATCTCTTCAGGATCAGTGACCGGTGAAGCAGTGACATTGACAATCACAGGCACAGAAGGAGCATTAAAGGTTATACTTTTCAGTTCAGCAGCCAGACGTTCAGCAGCTTCCTTCATCATCGAGGAATGGAACAGACCGCTTACTTCAAGCGGAATGGCCCGCTTGCCGCCGGCTTCCTTGACACGCTGGACAACAGCGTCTACGCCTGCCTGTGAGCCGGAAACAACAATCTGCCCAGGGCAGTTGACATTAGCCAGCTCCACCGTGCTGCCTTCTGCGGAAATGCTGCGGCATAGTTCAGCCAGTGCCTCTCGTTCTGCACCGAGTACAGCAGCCATAGCCCCCTGTCCGCCGGGAACCGCTTCTTCCATAAAACGTCCGCGCAAAGGTACCAGCTTCACAGCATCTTCATATGACAGCACGTTCGCTGCCACAAGAGCGCTGTATTCACCAAGACTGTGACCGGCAACATAATCCGGGCTCAGACCTTTTCCGCTTAGTGCTTCAAGATAGGCAACACTGGTGGTAACCAGTGCAGGCTGTGTATTGACTGTCTGCTTAAGTTCGCTGTCCGGCCCTTCGAATACAAGCTGGCTCAGCGGAAATCCGAGCACCTCGTCGCCTTTCTCAAATACAGCACGGCTTTGCGGCAGTGCGTCATATACATCCTTACCCATCCCGACTGCCTGCGCACCCTGACCGGGAAAGACAAATGCGATTTTACCCATGAGTATGAACTCCTTCCCGTAACCGGAGCGTCTGACCGCTTAGGCATAAGCGGCAGATGCACCGTCCGTTCAATTATTACATGCTGTAGATTACCAGACTAAGACAGATGCGCCCCATGTAAGACCGCCGCCGAAGCCAACCATCAGAACAGTGTCGCCTTCCTTCATCCGGCCTGCTTCTGCAGCTTCCACAAGAGCAAGCGGAATCGAAGCTGCGGAAGTATTCGCGTATCTGTCTACGTTAATTACGCACTTCTCTTCCGGCAGATCTAAACGCTGCATAGCCGATTGGATAATCCGGATGTTCGCTTGATGCGGTACAAACAGATCGATATCTTCTTTGCTGAGACCCGCTTTGGTCAGCACCCGCTCTGTAGCTGTACCCATGACCCGTACGGCGAACTTGAATACTTCACGGCCGTTCATGTATATGAAGTGCTTCTTGTCTTCAATGGTCTGCTGGGAAGCCGGCAGACGCGATCCGCCCGCTTCCATCTTCAGCAGGCTGCCGCCGGAGCCTTCGGCACCCAGATCAAACGACTGGAACCCGCGGCCTTCCGGAACCTCGCCGATGATGACCGCGCCGGCTCCATCACCGAACAGTACACAGGTATTGCGGTCGGTATAATCCGTAATGCGTGATAGTGTATCCGCACCGATAATCAGCGCATTATTGTACATACCGGTCTTAATAAACCCCGTTGCTGTTGCCAGACTGTATACAAATCCGGAGCAGGCAGCTGATAAATCAAAAGCAGCAGCGCCCTTAGCTCCCAGTTTGTCCTGAAGGATACAGGCTGTAGACGGGAATGAACTGTCCGGTGTAACCGTAGCTACAATAATAAGCTCCAGCTCCTCCGCCTTCATTCCTGCTGACTCCAGTGCTTTCAGTGCAGCTTCATAGGCAAGATCAGAGGTCGCTTCATGCGGAGCGGCAATATGCCGTTCACGAATCCCGGTGCGGCTGACGATCCACTCATCATTTGTTACAACCATTTTTTCCAAATCACTGTTGGTTAATATTTTCTCAGGCACGTATTTTCCTGTACCGATGATACCTACCGAACGTAATTGATTCATATCGTCACTCACTTCCCGCTAATTTCCTTAGATATGCTGGACACTAAGCCAGCCTGCAGCGCGATCCGCGCCTGTCTTACCGCATTCTTCACCGCGTTGCCGTCTGAAGAGCCATGCCCCTTCACCACAAGCCCGCTAAGGCCAAGCAGAGGCGCTCCTCCATGCTCTTTATAATCCATCTTGCCTTTGAGACTTCTAAGCTCAGGCATCAGAATCGCTGCGCCCAGCTTAGTTTTGAGGGACTTGCTGAACTGCTCCTTGAGCAGAGAGAACATAGCTCCTGCCGTGCCTTCCAGTGTTTTGAGCAGGATATTCCCGGCAAAGCCGTCGCAGACGAGCACGTCGCAATTTCCTGTAAGCACATCACGCGCTTCTACATTCCCGACAAAGTTTATGCCCTGTAAAGCTTCCAGCAGCGGGTACGCTTCTTTCGTCAGTTCATTGCCCTTTCCCGGCTCTGTACCGACATTCAGCAGACCGACCCGGGGATTGGCGATTCCATGCACCTTATTGCGGTAAATGCTGCCCATCAGGGCATACTGTACCAGATGCTGAGGTGTCGCATCCATGTTCGCACCTAAATCAAGAGCCAGCACACCAACATCATCGAGTGTCGGAATCATCGGTGCAAGCGCCGGACGTTCGATACCAGCCATTCTTCCCACAACGAGCAGACCGGTAGTCATGAGCGCACCTGTATTTCCGGAAGAAATCATCGCGTCGGCTTCGCCTTCCCGCACCAT
>NZ_LN831198.1:2170858-2182321 GCF_001368795.1 Paenibacillus ihuae | reverse complement strand
CACATCCGGCCGGCTACTACCATCGATGAATCCTTCTTGCGGCGGACCGCCTTCACCGGCTCTTCGTCGGAGCCGATCACTTCCCCCGCTTGTCTCACCGTCACATTGGACGGCTTGTTCTTAAGCAGCGGTTCAAGCCGGGCTTCATCGCCGACAAGCACCAGCTGTGTATCGCTCCATTCCGCGGCCGCGGACAGCGCACCTTCAACGTTGCATTCAGGTGCATTATCTCCGCCCATGGCATCAATGGCGATCAGCACTGCGGTTTCCCCCTTCGCTGTATTCTTCAACTGCAGACCGGTAGACTACAAAATGGCCCTGAAACACCAGTTCTTCCCCGACATATGTAAACACGTCCACTTCAGCCTTGCCGTTCCGGCCTGCAAGCGAACGCACCTGTGCTTTGGCAATACATTTCTCGCCTAACCGCACCATCCGTACAAAACGGATATCGGCGGAAGCCGTCAGGGCAATCTCATCATTGATCACGGCAACCGCCAGCGAATTGGCCTGGGCAAACACATAGTGGCCGCGGGCTATCCCGTTTCTGGAGAAGACATGCTCCTCACGGATTTCGAATATGGAAATGCCGCTGCGGTCCAGCTGCAAATCAACAATATCACCAACCACTTCATCAGGAGGCAGGGAACGCACCTGATCATAGGAGTGTTCTGCCATTTGCTTCATCCGTTCACGCAGTTCCGGAATACCAAGCTCCAGCCGGTCCAGCCGAATGGTCTGGATACTGACCTTGAGCTGCCGGGTCAATTCACGGTCAGTCACAAATGGATTGCCATCTATAATGTGCAGCAGCTGTTGCTGGCGCTCTTTCTTGGACATCCGCTCTATGGCGGCTCACCTCCTGGCACATGCTCAAGCGGAAAACGTTATATTAGATCAAAGCATCGGGCCAAAGAAAAGGCCGCTATTATCATAGCTATTAAGGCATGAAATTATTTTAGAACCAGGTACTAATATGTAGTATAAAGCATGGAACGGTAAAAATAAAGCATTGACTTAAAAGTGACATCCTGCGTAACCTGCAAATGCCCGCCCTGTCTGATAATTTACAGTATCGCTAATGTACTTTCTATTATTCTCATAAAAAATAGCACCCCACCAGAAGATGAAGTGCTACCTTTTATTAAAAACTATTGTTTGATGATCTCTCTAGCTTTGTAAGTTCCGCAAACTTTGCATACGTGGTGAGCCAGTTTAAGCTCTCCGCATTGTTCACATTTCACCATACCTGGTACTACCAGTTTAAAGTGTGTACGACGCTTGTCACGGCGTGTTTTGGACGTTCTACGTTGTGGTACTGCCATTGTTTTCGACCTCCTGAATGTGTTGTTGACCCGTTATAACCCGGGATTTGTTCTTAGTCATCTTGCTTGGTAAAGAATCCTTTCAACGCAGCGAGTCGAGGATCGATCACTGTGTTGTCGCAACTGCAGGTGCCTTCGTTCAAATTTTGTCCGCATTTCTGACAAAGACCAAGACAGTCTGCCTTGCACAATACCGAATCCGGCAAGTGCAGTACGAAGTTTTCTTCCACATACGGAACAAGATCCACAGTCTCATCCGTGATGTAGATGAGTTCTTCATCTTCATCTTCGGGAAGAATCGGCTGCTTAAGCCATTTGAAAGTCTCAGCAAAAGGAATGTTCAATTTGCTGTTCACCTCACAGAGGCAACGTGCACATAACATGTCCACATTTCCTTCCAATGTTCCCACCACGTTCACACTATCGGTTTCCGCGGGCAGCGCTTTAAGGTTCACTGAGAGCGGTGCAACAGCAAGTATATCCTTTCGCCCTCTGACAAGCTCGCTGACATCCAGGGTTTCCTGGAATAGCAGAGACTCGTCGGCATTTGCCATTTTGCGAAAGTGAATCTTCATAATCATCACTCCAAACAAACAAAAATTATTATACCTAGAATTACCGAACTTTGTCAACCATTTTTCCTTTATATTGTTTCAGGAAGCTGGACAACTTATGATATAACTAATGAATCAATATATCAATTAGGAATTTGGAGTGACACGACCGTGACTACTGTTGGTATTATAGCCGAATATAACCCTTTACATAACGGGCATGTCCATCATTTAACGAGGCCAAACGATTGTCGGGCGCGGACAGCGCCATCGTCGTGATGAGCGGCCCGTTCACCCAGCGGGGTGAGCCGGCCGTGGTCAGCAAGCGGGCCCGTACCGAAATGGCGCTGCATATGGGCGCTGACCTCGTCATTGAGCTGCCGGTTGCCTATGCCCTGCAGCCGGCGGAATGGTTTGCCTTCGGAGCAGTGTCTCTGCTGGAAGCGACCGGGGTCGTGGACAGCCTGTGCTTCGGCTCCGAAGCCGGCGCTTTGCGTGAGCTGCTCCCGCTGGCCGCATTCCTGGCCGAAGAGAGCAGCGAACTGCAGGCCGAGATCCGCCGCCGCATGGCGCTCGGAGCGAGCTTCCCTGCCGCCTACAGCGCAGCAGCTGCAGCGGCCTGGGAATGGACTCCCGGCGGCCACGGGAGTCCCTTTGATGCCGAGGCGCTGCTGCGGCAGCCGAACAACAGCCTCGGCCTGCACTACCTCATCGCGCTGCGCCGGCTGGGAAGCGCGATGCAGCCCTTGACTGTGCCGCGCACCGGCGCAGGGTTTCACGACCCGCTGCAGGGCGGGTCGTCTATTGCCAGTGCCACGGCGATCCGCCGCCTGCTCCTGGAAGGCGGATCACCCGCTGCATACATGCCGGAATATAGCATGTCCATCCTGGAAAGGGAGCATGCGGCCGGCAGAGGTCCGGTAAGCCTGGAAGACTTCCGAGACCAGCTGCGGCATGTGCTCGTAACCCGGACCGCAGCAGAGCTGCAGCTGCTTCAGGATATGAACGAGGGGTTGGAAAACCGTCTCCTGCGGGTAATGCCGCAGCTGGAGCAGTTCACTGTCAGCGGGCTCCTGGAAGCCTTAAAAAGCAAGCGCTACACACATACGCGCCTTCAGCGCCTGCTGCTGCATACACTGCTGAATCACAGTAAAAAAGAAATGACCCCTCCCGCTTTAGCGAAGGGTCCAGGCTATATCCGGATACTCGGTTTCCGGGAGAACGGGCGCAAATTGCTCAAACGCATGAAACATACTGCCGCGTGGCCCGTCATCACCTCACCGGCAGGCTTCTCCCATCTCGGTCTGGAACGTGATATTCAGGCGGCAGCCGCTTACGCAGGAGCTTTCGGCAGTCCGCTGCGCAATGATCTTTACAACGATTACTTCATGCCGCCGGTTATGGTGTAACCGGCAGCTTCTCCATGTATTCCAGCGCGTCGTCCAGCGTCGACACAGGCACCAGCAACATGTCGGTGCCTATTTTATCGGCTCTTGCTTTTGCTTCTTCATAATTTTTGACAGGGACAAAGAACACCTCTGCCTTCTCGCGGTCTGCAGCTACAATCTTATGCTTGACCCCGCCAATAGCTCCAACATTTCCGTCAGCATCAATAGTGCCGGTACCGGCTATCCGGTGTCCTTTGGACAGGTCGCCAGGTGTCAGCTGGTTGTAAATTTCCATCGTAAACATAAGTCCAGCCGACGGTCCTCCAACATTGGTGTCTACAAAGCTGACATCCTTGCCTGCTACTTTAGGCTTAACTTTCTGCACTACACCGATTACTACTCCCAGACCGGGTTTTACAGCATCCGTATCTTTATCCTTAACCTCTACGAGGGTTACCTGCTCTTTGACTTCCTTACCGCTCCGCTGAAGCACTACCGCCACATGATCGCCAATTTTGCTGGTGGATAAGAGTGCTGATAAAGTCTCCGGATCCGCAATATGCTTGCCTTCTACACTGATAATCTTATCGCCGGGCTGAAATTGACTTTGATTGTCCGTGTCCGGTACGGAGAATACATACAAATAATCCACTACATCTTCATAAGGAACATTCGCAGCATGATATGCGGCCTGTACGGCAAAGGATTGCGAACTGTTCATATAGTACACCTGTTCAGCCGCATACTCCTGCTCCGTTTTATCTCCAAGCCGGGTTTCTTTCAGGACAACCTCAGAATAGGAGTTAAATAAAGAGGCAATTAGCAGAGCCACATTGGCATAGCTGGCCGACACCGTTGTCATCATAAAGGTGCCTTGCTCATCCTTATCTGCATTCTCCACCTTGATCATCGGCGCAACCTCCGAGGCACTGCCGGGCTGATAAACGATGTAGGGGGTATTCATAAAAACGGTAACATAGAGTATAACCACTAAAGTAAACAAGTAGGCGATGGCGCGGAATCCTACCCGGCGTTTCTGTTGCCTCAATGCTTTTCCCTTCTTTCCCGGGGCTCTATGCTTCCTTAAACGAACTTCAGAAGCTGCACCTTCTCCGGCTATGGCATGATGGTTGTCTGCACTGCATAAATTGATAACAGTCTTCAGCCCATGTCCTAAGTTATGAAGAGGTGATGCTCATAATGAATAATGTTAAAATACGGCGCTTAACTTCAGCCTCCGCACCCTTCGTGGCCGGTGCTGCAGCCATTCTGCTGGCAGTTGCTATTGTCTCAGCACCGGAGTCCTCCTTCGCGGCTTCCCTTCAGGGCCTCAAGCTATGGTGGACGCTGATCTTCCCGGCACTGCTGCCCTTCCTGATCTTATCGGAAATGCTCACCGCTTCAGGCTTTGTTCATGGCTTCGGCGTCCTGCTGGAGCCGTTAATGACCAAGGTGTTCCGCCTGCCCGGAGCCGGAGGGTGGACACTGGCGCTTGGCATGACTGCTGGATTCCCCGCAGGTGCGGGATGGGGTGCAGCAGCTCCACAAGCAGGGCAGTATATCAGACAAGGAGGCCGGACGTCTGGCCGCGCTTACCCATTTTGCAAGCCCGGTAACTCTGGTTATTGTAGTTGGTGTTGCCTTCCTGCACAGCCCTGCCGCCGGTTATACCCTGCTTGCCATCCACTGGTTGTCAGGCCTGGCTGCCGGATTCACAGCTGCACTGTTCGCAGGCAGAAGGAACAGTGTAGCGCAAGACATTACACGCGTTACAAAACCCCTACCCAAACGTGTTCATCAGGCTGTCTTAGAAGCACGTGAACGGGATGGACGCAGCTTCGGCAAGCTGCTTGGCGAAGCTGTGGCTTCTGCAGTCCAGAATCTGATGGTCGTCGGCGGGTATATGATTATGTTCTCCGTGGTCATCAACATAGCAGCTACCTTGTTTCCACAGCTGCCGCCGGCTCTGGCCGCCAGTGTTCTGGAGATCCACCTGGGCGCAAATGCCCTGACTTCACAAGCCGCAGCGCCATTTGTCCTTAGTTCCACGGGTGTAACCGGCATGGCCCTCCTGTCTGCAGCGCTGGGATGGAGCGGTATTTGTGGACAGCTCCAATCATTGACGGCACTTAAACAAGCCAAGGCCCGCTTTATACCCTACGCCGCAGTCCGGCTGCTGCATGGCTTGTACGCTTTCGTCTTTACCTTTCTGCTGTGGAAGCCGCTGCTAAACGTCCGTACTGTTGTTATGCCGGCAATCAGCAGTAACGAGGCAGCAGTAACTTCGGAAACCTTAAGTCCTTTTACCGTCTGGAACCTAATTCCACAGCTGCTCAGCCTGCAATCCATATTACTGCTGTTATTATTGGTGTTGTCTGCCCTGGTGTATGCTGTTACTTCGTCCGGGCGTCCAGCTGGCTGAACTTGAGCTTCATAGCACGTTCGACCTCAGGCGCTACAAAGTCCGAAACATTCGCGCCAAAGTGAGCCAATTCCTTTACTACACTCGAGCTAAGATAAGAATATTTCGGGTTCGTCATCATGAATATGGTCTCTACTTCGGGATCTAGACTATGATTAATTGAAGCGGTCTGCAGTTCATACTCAAAATCGGTGACCGTACGAATCCCGCGCACGATCACCTGGGCGTTCTTCTGGCGGAGATAATTAACCAGCAGATCACGGAAGCTGTCAACCTCGACATTCGGAATATCCGCCGTAGCCTGCCGCAGCAGCTCCGTACGCTCTTCTACCGTGAACATCGGGTTTTTACTTAAATTATTAAGTACGGTAACAATCAGTCTGTCAAACTGTTTCGCTGCGCGCCGGATAATATCCATATGTCCCATAGTTACCGGATCAAAGCTACCCGGATAGATGGCGACACGTTCTTTTCTAATTTGCAGACTCATCCTTACCCTCCTTACTACTACCGGCAGCTTCCCCCGGAGCAGCCTCATACTGATAAATGGAGATCGTCGTCTCTCCGTATACAGCCTGCCGTGTTCTATAGAACCCAGGGATATCCTCTGGATAGACGTAGCCTGATTCATGTTCAAGAACGATTACTGCATCAGGTTTAAGCAATCCTTTCTGGGCCATCGCCAGCATCAATTCATCCCCATGCTTCAGCCGATAGGGCGGGTCCAGGAAAACAAGGTCAAAGGCACGCCCCCGCTTTTCAAGCGCGCTTAGCGCTCTACCGGCATCATTGCGGTACACTTCCGCCTGTTCCTCCATTTTGACCGCTTTCAGATTGGAACGCACCGTATCAATGCTCTTCTGCTCCATATCCACAAAAACCGCACGGCCCATTCCTCTGCTCAGCGCTTCAATACCAAGGCCTCCTGTGCCGGCGAACAAATCCAGCGCTGTTCCACCCTCGAAATAAGGGCCGATCATGCTGAACACCGCTTCCTTCACTTTGTCGGTCGTGGGCCGCGTCCCGCTGCCCGGAACACTCTTCAGGGGTCTGCCCTTTGCACTTCCCGATACAACTCTCACCGATTCACCTGCTCTATGTCTCTGTTTATTACGCCGGTTAGGGCATAAGTCCAAGCCTATAGTACCACAATTGTCTGGTTAAATAAAAAGTTTGTCTGGATGTGTCATTTTAGATGTGCAGATATTTTTAAGCTTCGATGTATAAGAACGCTCATTCCGGGACAACATGTAACTATCGGCATTGCAAAATGTCGTAGACAACCGCGGAGCAGGCTTACGTTTCCCCATAAGCTCTTCGTCCGGTTTCTCCTCTCCCATGAAAGAGGCCCTAGAAATAGGGCCTCGATTTTTCATGTAATGAACCCCTTGGTATATATGGTTTATCGTTAATAATAGAAACAACGGCAGCTGGACATAAAAACAAAGTCCTAGTCTGCCGCTGTCTTATTTGACTTCCTTTCAACGTTCGGTCAACAATCAAACGTAATAATTAGTCTAAAATCGGCCGGGTTATTTCTTGCAACTATAAGGTTAATGACTTCCAGCAATCTGCTTCCACATTCCCTATAGTTTACTGTTTCATATATTTTCTCACCATTCATGTTCTCATCTTCGAATTCAAACACTTGATCCCAATTATAATCGATCAATTCTTTAGCGGTAAACCACGTCGTATCATGGCCTTCCAAAGCTCTGATTTGTGGCGGAATCTCCGCACTGACGTCCTCAGGCAACCCACGCGGAGCGCTGATGTAAGGCATGTTTTCGGAGTTTCTTTGATTGGCCAGAATTGCAAAAAGACCGTAGTTCCGATCGGTGAAAACCATATCCTCACGCTCAACATTCCAGACAGGCCCTTCATTGCGTTCAGGATAAAGAATAGCCATGCTGTCTTTAGTCCATTTATCTATCGATATCCACGTCCCTGCATGGTTCGTTTTATGAATCAAAATCCATTTCCCTGTAGGATCGGTTTCATAAGTGTCTGTACGATACATTTTTTGTTCTACAAAGCAATGAATATCTGTCCCCAAAAAAGTCCCCTTCTTTCATCCCTTGTTTGAACTACGGACCAATTTATCAATTAACAAATTCCATCCCTCCCTTGGGTTATCCTGCTTAAATAATCAAAACACCCCCTAAAATCTCCACCGGATAAACCAAGCTTATCCCAATGACGACTCTAAGAGGTGCCCTCTAATACTCTTGTTATGATAATACCCGATACATATTCCTTGTGATTTTATAATAGTTTTCTGTTATTTATAATACGAAGTAGTCAAGGGAATGAACATGGCCGCGCCGTCTTCAACTTGCCCGGTTACATAGATCGTACTTACTCCGGCAATATCGGCTTCTATTGTTACTAGTCCTTGCTCAGCAGTAATGGTCTGCTTTTTGAGCACAGTGTCGGTATCACTATCCTGAATGGTGAAGTCTTTTATATCGCCGCCGATTGCCGCAACCTGGATGTATAGCTTCTGGTATTTATTTTTGGGGTAGAGCATGAAGGAGCTGCCGCGTGTTCCGCTGCCATTGTCGAAATGCACATCTTTATAATCCTTGTCCAGATAGACTGTTTTGTCCGGGTCTTTGGTGTGGTACGAAGAGTCAAAGCCGGCGGCGATGGAAACGCCTTCGAGTTGTTCCCCTAAAGAAATGGTATTGGCCGCAGCATTAAAATTAACGGCAACCCCCAGCAGGTCAGATACAGCTCTGACTGGTAAGTAAGTGGTATTGTTATAAGTAATCGGGGCAACCACGGCACCGCTGCTGTTCTTAAGCTGTACGGGCTGACCATTGAGTTTAAATTTAATACTTGGATTTAGGAACGCTTTAATCTCCTGCAGGTTGGCACCGGCAACAACTCCGGCTCCCATTCCCCCCAGCACAGCAAAAGCGGTAAACGCAGCAGTCATTTTCTTTTTCACTTTGTTAATTCCCCTCCGCATATATAAAATTTTAAATTCCTATATTGGGAGTATAAAGAATCATTCCCGGGTATGCAATATTTTCCTGCTCAACAAAAAAGAACTACCACAAAGGCAGTTCAATAAATCGGATATGCGGCTGCGAGATTTTAACGTCTTTGACGACTTCCTTATAGCCTTTTTCTGAAAGAAAACACTTCTGCTCAATTCCCTTCAGGTTCTCCCCGAAATAAGCGACATGGAAGGTTTTGTCGAGCTGAATGATGTTGGAGACATTAATCAGGGTATTGCGGTCGGCCAGGACAAATTTGTATCCTGAACTTGTAAGTGTAGTTACCCAATATTTCAGCGTGCCGACTGTATAAAATATTTCATCCTTAGTGTGGACTACGATTCTATATAGATTTCTTTCGAATTCCATGTATGTAATTTCGGTAATATCGAGTGCGGACAATCCGCTGCTACCTTTCACATCACGGGTCACAGACATACTGCTCAAGATGACCAACTCCAATACTATTTCAATAATTCTTCCGGAACCTCAGGCTGATGTACAAAAAGATCACTAGGAATAGCATCTACTACAAAATCAGCCAGGAAGGCTAAAACCGACGCCAGTTTATAAACGGCTTTCCGCTGATATGTTCCGATGACTTCCGCTCCCCTTTTTCCATACGATTATTAAACTCACAGCCGGTACAACAAGTACCACATTGAACACTATTGCTACAGCAAATTTCAGGACCTCATAGGATGCCGGATGTTCAGGGACGACATTTTTAATTCTTGCCGCGATCCACCCTGCCAGGTTCTCAAGCATCCTCCCGCTCCTTTTTCGTTGCATAATATAACAGGAATGCGGACATCACGATGAAGAACATAATATCGATCCAAAGGTTTTTATAAACCAGCAGCACGGATATGCCGATCAGAAAAATAGTGATTAACACGGTCAGTACAATATCTTCGAGCTTGAATCTCAGTTTTTCCATATCAAACGTAAAGCCCTTGCCCTTGCGGTAAGCAAACCAGAAGATTACGAACACTACAGCAGCAGATGCTGTTTGCAGCATGTACCCGTTGATTGTGTGATTCTCCACCTGCGAAAGGGAACCGAACATAAGCAACACCAATGATGACTGGATAACGGCAAAGACCACATATCCGGAGATCGTTGCAATAACTGAAAAAACAAACGGCATCCTGACAACAGCAGCAAAAAAGAATATAAAAACAATAATTGTGACTAGAGGTGAAATATTCGCCATATCGAGTTCATTTCTCAGCAAATAGCTTTGCAGATTATTGATTAAAATAATAAACATCGCTGGCCAGATGAATGCCCTCCATTTAAACCGAAAGAGTGTCATGATCAAATAATATAATGATACAGTTTCAATCGTTGAGAAAAACATAAATCCTACAATATCCCACGACAACAACAACACCGCCCGGCATCAATTTCATTCATTGGATTAATTATATCTCTATAGACCTATACGCGTATAGCTAATAATCTGTCTTTCCAGCCGGCTGGTGCCACATTGCGTCCTTTAGTTCAACTCTATGAATCTCCATTTCCGTGTTCTAATCCACACAAAAACAACCGTCACTTAGGAACGGTCGTTACATCAATATGAACTTTGAGTCTCAATAGTATTGTGCATTGATCCATGTTGCCATATCCGCAATGACCTGCGGGTCCACTGTGCCCGGTACATTGTACTCAGCAGTTGTTCCCGTTCCCGCTCCGTCATAATTGACAAAAAAGTGATTTAACCCAGGGTAGAGCTTAAACTCAGCCGCAGTATTATTCTTGAGGACTTCTTTCCACAGTGGAAAGTCTGTACCGGCAAATATTTGAAAATCATCTGCTCCTTGCATGACGAGTACGGGTTTGGTCAGTCTTCGGGCCAGCTCCGCCGTATCATGCTGCTGCATTTCCTGCAGATAATAAGCCGGGATTCCAAACACAGCCGGTGCCTGCCTAGCCTGTTCAGCGGTTAATGAGGACAATGCCTTGGCTTTCATAAGTTCACCGTCAATTGCCGAAACCGTTTGCGCTTTGAGCGGATTACTGTCTTCTAGCGTCTGGATAACATTCATGTTCTGATCATACACAATCTCCCATAGCTTCCGCGGAGATCCTGCCAGAAGGATTAGTCCTGCAAAATCACCGCCGTCTGCATCGATTCGCGGAGCCAGCATCCCTCCAAGGCTATGCCCGGCCAGATATACATGTCCCGGGTCCAGCCGTTTATCCAACTTCAGCAGTTTGGCCGCGAGTATGGCATCATCTACCGTTTCTTCTTTTACAGTAAAGCTTGCTGCCTCATCTCCGATAAACTCTTTGGGATAAGCGTATGAACGCTTGTCATACCGCAGGACAGCAATCCCTTGCTGCGCTAACCCCCAGGCGATGTCACGAAAGGGCTTATAAGCGAATGCTGTTTCGTCAAGATCGGTTGAACCTGATCCATGTACGAGCACTACAGACGGAAGCCGGCCAGACGAATGCTTAGGAAGTGTCAGAATACCCTTTAACGGATGTGCTGTACCTTCGCCAACTACTACCGTCTCTTCGGTTAAGCCTACCGGAAGCTCCCGCTCCACAGCGGTTGCAGCACCAGGTGTAAACCTTAAGCCAGTTAACCGGGCATTATTGTCCACAGTGATAACCAGATTTAAATTGCCTTTGGAGAATTCCACATTAGCCTGAATAACGGTTTGTCCATCAACTTGTGTGGTAGTAACCGAGTCCAACTGAACAAAGGTACCATAAGAACCGTCCAAACTCTCCCAACCCGAATGAAGTGCAGAG
>NZ_LN831198.1:2166759-2170832 GCF_001368795.1 Paenibacillus ihuae | reverse complement strand
TGCAGAGATTGGAACCCGTTTTTTAAGCTCTGCATTGAACAAGTCCTGCCACAGTTCCTCAAACTGACCTGAATTCAACAAAACTACTATGTTGTCTGCGTATTTCTGCGGCGTGCTTACGGCTGCGTGGAGCGAACCGGCGTCATAGGAGGTGATTAATCCCAGCGCTTCAAAGATAGATAACGGTACATATATGCGGCTGTTCTTAAGCATAGCCTTGCCGTCGATGGCAAGCTTCTCCTTGCCGTTTAGGACAAGCTTACTCTCTCCCAGCCTAATTACACCCTCACGTCCATTACCCTTCAGCTGCAGGCTGTTGTGTTCTTTTATGTAAGTGACCTCATAACCAAGCGCTTCACCTAACGGGCGGACAGGCACCATAACCACCGAGCTGTTTACAAAAGGGGTAATTCCAGCCGGAATCTTTAGGGGTTCGAAGTTGACGGTGACACCTACTTTATCTTCAGCACCATGCACCACCGCTGAATCCCAAATTCCCCCAAGAAACAGCAGACTGCAGATGATTACCAGGACTAACCCTTTTCGCACTTTGACAGCACCTCCTAATCTTCATCCATATTCCTCCAGTATAACTTATCCAAGGTCTGATTTTCCGCACAAAAAAAGGCGCGAACCTGACAATTTCAGGAAACGCGCCTTTTGCTTACGCTCTTAGATAAAGCAGGCACTCAAGATAATAACAAGCAAGATATAAAGAACCAGGATCGCACCGGTAGATGTCCAAGGACCAACCGGACCTACATTAGCACCGCCTACATTACCGCCGTATCCGCAATCTGCACCCATGAGATAACCTCCTTCAAATTAATGACTACAGAATAGAATATGTACGATTGTTCCAATCAGATTGGGCGAAGCGGTTTAATTTCACTTAAACATCTTGTCATACCCGCTAAGGGCATCACAAGACGTAAGGCTGCAATTAGTCTGAAACCAAAATTCCATCAAAGCTCTCCGGACCGACACGGATCGTACCCAGCAGGTTAGAGGTAACGAATGCCGTATAAGTCAATTGCGGTGAAACCGGCGGGTTAAAATCAGCAGCAGAAAATGCAATAACCTGCGGCGCCAGAAGATTAAGGTTGAAAGTAGAGGTCGCGGAATACACAACCGGATCAGTAGGAAGCGTACCCCGGACAATCGTAATCGTAATACCGACCAATGCCAGCGGAAGCTGTAACGAAATCGTTCCCTTCAATAACACCCGCGGGTTAGTAGTAATTCCCGAAGTAATCAGGCCAATTTGACCGAATAACTGGGCGGTATTGATCGCCAGAATCGGAATGGCAATGGAGTTTGCTGTGCTGGCATTCTGTGAGGTTCTGGCATCCAGATAAGTTCCCATATATAAAGAACCCCCTTCCTTTACTGCATACCTTATTGTATGGTCTCATTTGCAGATTGCTTGTTCAGATCGCCAGCAGGCATAAGCATAAATATAATGAGCATGCAATTCATGTTATTTGTCTTTGGTCGATCCGTCTCTTTTGTTAAAGGCTAGTTCAAACAGTCCAGTGGCCGACAAACCGGCCAGTCCGCCTGCCCACAGGCGGAGAACAAGTGTCATATCCGTAAAAGGGTAGGCGACCGCGCCGACAAATAAACCGATTGCCAGACCTACGGCAGGAACAAAATTGCGGGGAATGTTCACACTGTTCTTTACCAGCTGCACAAGCGCCATAACAAACACGGCTAACACCGAGGCGAAAGCAAGCACATTATTAAGCGCCTCATTGTCCATCTCATTTCCCCCCTGTCACCAGCAAGCCCGCCCTATTCAGCACCGTGAGCAAACGGTAAAAGTCATAGCTTCCGCCGGCAGGTGTATCCAGCAGCCCGGCAGCCACAGCCGCGTTGACCGCGGGCTCTGCCCATGGCGGTATATTCATCACTGCACGGCCCTCAATTGCAGTAAGGCGGTCTGTTACATTCTTTATCGCCTGCCCTTGCTCCTGCACACCGGTTTTAATTGTATCCCTGCTGACTGTAAGACCGGCAAGAAGAACACGCAGTTCCTTTACTTCCGTCTCCAGATTCGCAAGCTTCTGTTTATCTTCGGCCGACATCTCTTCATCCTCCTTCACTTCATCAAATAGGTATAAATTATAGGAATCCATAATTCGGATCAGCTTGGCAGCGTAATTCGGATCTGTTGCATATCCTGCAGCAGCAATCTCGCGGGCGGCTGTTTGCCCGTTAACGCCGATCACCCTGCTGTAGAGGCCGCGGTTCCAGGAGACCCCCCCGATGAGAACTGCAGAGTGGTCAGCTACAGATTCTCCCCAGTCATGGTAAACGCGAAATGCTGCAGTCACAAGAAAAGGTTTACCGTTTAAATATTCGGTTGTCCGGATGGCAATGCTTCCTGCCGGACCGCTTCCTTTTATTCCAAAAAGGTTATTGGCTTTCACCGTCAGGCCACTGTTACCCCATCCGCATTCCAGTGCGGCTTGTGCGATCGTAAGCGAGGCGGCAATGTGGCTGCGCTGCATATCCGCTATTGCAAAGGGTACGATTCTGGATATGAACTCGGCATTTGTCATTCTTTCACATCCTTTCTCTACATTAAATGCTTATTCCGCTGGATGGCTTGTGCTGATTCCTACAACATAATTTCAATTTTATGGATCTAGTATTGTTAAATAGTAAATTTTGGCGTAAAATATAGTATAAATTAACTATACGGGAGGGTCTAATAGACTATGCCATCATATTATTTCAAAGAGGTTTGGACACCTCTAAAGTGGATAGGAATAAAGTTCTTCCATGATGATGAAGGAAAACTCTGGATCAAGTGGTGGTCTAATCCACGTAAAAGAGTAGACTAATTGATTTACATAAGCTGAAAACATTTCCTACCTTAATCATAAAAAAGCTCTTTTGGTCAGCAGGACGTTTTTAGGCGTTCCCTCCCAAAAGAGCTATTTTTTATACCTCCAGCTGCTTAACTGGCAGCCTCAAATGTAATGCGGTTCTTGCCGCTGCGTTTAGAAATATACAACGCCTCGTCGGCAAGCCGCATCGTTTCACTGGTATCCGCCCCATCTGGCGTCCACACCGCTGCACCGACACTGCAGCCGACATGAAGATTGTGGCCTCCGATCATAACCGGAAGATTGATTTTGCTGATAATCCGCGCTGCAACGATTTCGGCTTCATACATTGGTCTTGCCGCTGAAGTATGAAGGATGATGACAAACTCATCTCCCCCTAAGCGGGCGACAATCTCATGCTCGCGGGTGCAGTCCAGCAGCCGCACGGCTACTTGCTGCAGCAGGGCATCCCCGGCCGCATGCCCGTACGTATCATTCACTTTCTTGAATCCGTCCAGATCTAAATAAAGAAAGCTGAGCGTTGTCCTGTTTTGCTGAGCCTTGCTGACGGCATGAGCCAAAAATTCATCAAGGGCTGCCCGGTTCGGTAAGCCGGTGAGGGAATCATGCAGCGCCATATCAGACATATAATTGAGCTTGCTTTCCGTTTTAGTCAGAGTGCCTACGAGATTCCGTAGGGAGGCTGACAGAACGGCTACATCTTTGATAAGCGAAGAGGATGGAATCTCTGCATCAGTACCGGAGCTGAGCAAATCAGCTGTATATGTGATAGCCTTTAACGGGCGTGCGATCCAGCCTGCCAGAACCCAGCCAAGAATCCCGAAGATCACAGCAGCCGCCATTCCGCTTAGGATGATGAACCGTTCAAGCTGATGGACAGAAGCGAAGGCGATCTCTGCCGGCTGACGGATAATTACGGACCAGCCCAAACCCGGGTAATTCAAATACCCGTCTCCATAAGCATAACCGGTCAGATAAGAATCTCCGCCCTTCCCCTTTTCCACTGTCCATGAGTTTTCACCATTCCGCGCTTTCCGGACTGCTTCATCCGTCATTTTTTGACCGACTAATCTGTCCGGTCCCAGCAGGACTGTGTCATCTTTTTGGCTGATCACCAGCACCTCGACACCGTTCATACGATCTTTCAGCGGGGCGAGGATGGACTTCTCCACCTCACGTGACCATTCCCAGCTGAGATGCGCCGCCAGTACACCAGTG
>NZ_LN831198.1:2153832-2166733 GCF_001368795.1 Paenibacillus ihuae | reverse complement strand
AGTACACCAGTGACTTGTCCCTGCTTACTGTAAATTGGAACACTGACATCTACGAACTGCAAATCTTCACCGCCCGGATTCGGCAACAGCTTGGACAACAGAACGGCATCATGCACATCTCCAATAAACAAATCTTTAATCCCTTCCTGAAACACGGGCCTATGACTTATATTTTGAGCTAAAAGAATATTATCCGTTGACGAAAGTACATTTCCGGCAGGATCGAGATAACCCACCCATGTGAATACGGGCAGACTGCTCTTCAGTTGATTCAGCAAACCGTTGATTTCCGCCTTATCATATGGCTCCTGAAAAGCATTCAGCTTACTCAACACTTCCACTTCCCCGGAACGGGACCACATGAAGTGGTCCAGCTTCTCAGCCATCTGATAGGCTTCTTCCGCCAGTGAACCTCCAATACTTTTCTCCACTGATTTCGTAGACTGGCTGCCGATAACAAAAATCAGCAGTGCAGTGAGCAGAATGATAATTACGGCAAAGGCGCTGGAAAATAGAGTCCGCAGATTAAACGACATACACATTCATTCCCCTTGTCGAAAATAGTCGATATTTTGTATATCGGTTAAATATATCCGAATGATAAGCATGCAGTATGTACTTTCTTGATTAAGCTCACATGTTGTATCAAAATTGTACTGACTTCTCCAGATGATAGTGCTTACATTAGAACGATATAGTATACTCTGCTCAGCAGCACATGCCAATTTAAGGAGTGGACGTTGATGACAGAACAATTTGAAATGTATGATGACCCCTTTAAAATGCTTATCCTTCTAGCGACGCTTGTATCCGAGAAACTGGGTACTGAGCTCAAATATGAGCAGGTTCCTTCTTTTGAGAATGATACGTTCTCCATCCAGCATGAGAAGTTCGTCTACAAAAAAGACGGCACAGAAATAACGTGGTTTGAATTCCTCGGCCGCGACATCGCCTCCACTCATGACCTTACCCGTTCCGAATATAACAAAATGTTTGTTGACTGCATGGCTTCTCTATACAAATTGTAAGGCAACAAAAAAGCAGCTCCGTTCTCTTCATTAAAAGAGCGGAGCTGCTTTTAACTTTCGCTTAGTCTACCTTTGCACCTAAAGAACGGGCCAGCAGCACAGCCTGCTCCACATCGATCCGCACACCCTTTAAATCCAGACTTTTCAGATCGATTCCATCCAGCTTCGCATCGCGCAGATCCGCACCCTCCAGCTTACACTGGGTCAGCCGTACACGGCTTAAATCAGCACCCCGCAGATTACACTTCTGCAAATTGCAGCCCAGCATATCTGCTTCCAGAAACCGGATGCCCCGCAGATCCTGCCGGGCCAGATTAACATGTCTGAGATTCGTATATGACCAGTCTCCCCCAGCCAGTGTAATTCCGTCCATCGCGGCGTTCGAGAAATCAGAGCCCACCATCTTGCAGTCCTCGAATTTAGACACGAACAGATTCGCCCCTGTAAACTTGCAGTTGGTAAATGCTGCTCCTTTATGTAACGATGCATTCAGCTGTGCCCCGCTAAAGTCACAATCTGCGAACCGGCAGCCGGTTGAGGTCATTTCTTCCATTGAAGCCCCTTTAAAGGAGCAGCGTTCAAAGGTGCAGCCATTCAGTTCGCCGTCCTGCAAAGCTGCGTAATCAAAATTATGATCTGTAAAGGTTTCATTGTCGTATTGATACATGATCGCGCTCCTTTAGTTCCCTGACTGAATAAATAAAATATTTTCTATTAAAATAGCACTTTAGTAGATTGTTCTCATTCTGTCATTTCGATATAATAGCAAAAAAACTAGCGGAGGTAAACGATGGACGACTCCAGCAGAAAAGAACCGTTCCGATATGTAATGAACCAGCCGATCGAATGCTGGCTAGAAGTTCCAGCGGGTAATTCCGGACCGGGAGCCGGGAAATTAACAGAAGGTGTGTTGCTTGATCTTAGCCGTTCCGGCTGTAAAGTACGCACTTCACTGAACCTCCGCTTTACTTCAGGGGATACGAAGCTGATTATACATTTCCGCTTAACAGACGTGAATCTGCAGTTTGAAGGCAGTGTACGCTGGGGCTGGATGTTCGGTATTGGCCAGTTCCAATACGGTGTTAGACTTGTCCTTAATGAAGAAGAAGAGGAACTGCTGCTGCGCGAGCTTGAGCTTTGGACAAATACACGCAAGGCTCAATAAGCGGCGGTTGTATCCGCAATTATAAGTATAGGAGATTTCCCTACCCGGGAATCTTTTTTTTGCGCGAAAACGAAAGCAAAGCTGCGGAACAGCTCTGCTTTCGTCATCATGAATCCCGCTTAGAGTTCCGTTCTCTTCCTAACAAGTATTGTCATTGCATAGATTAACAGCGCTGCTATCACCGCTTCAAAGACAAGCGGCCAAAGATTATAACCGACATAATTGAGCATCAGGCCGCTGGGAACATCGGAAGCTTTAATAACCTCGAACCGGAACGCATTGTCTATGCCTCTAAAATAGCTTTTGAACATACGCTCTTCCAGATAGGCTACTCCATTTTGCAGTGCCACCAGAACAGCAATTCCAATCCATATCTTCCCTCTTACCCTTATACTTCTCGCAACAGTACAAGCAAACATAATCATGAGCAGCACGAATCCGGCAGACCAGATACACTGCAGCGCGCTGCGTGATGCCACCGTCCAGAAATTCCCCGGCATGAAATCCGCTGAGTAGAGCAGGACATATAGTCCCAGGTGGAGCAGCCCGATGAGCAGAACGACCAGCAGCAGCAGCCAGTACAGCAGCAGTGGTGACAGCACTGTAAACAGGGTGTTAACGGGAAGCAGCCTGCGCTGATAGGATTTCAGATTACGGTTATAGTTAAATACAGTAATGAAGAGAAAGACAATTCCTATTACAAAATAAGTGATCAAATGCATGGATATAATATCCTTGCTCGTTGTATCTGAGGATACCCAGATCCCGATATGCAGAAGAACCATAATTACAAGAGCTGCTAAGATCCGGTCACGGCTGCGTCTAAAATCATAACGAATCAGCTTCAGCATTCCGCATACACCTCTCTGAACAACTCATCGATGCTTTTTCCCCGCTGGTGCCGCAGCTCCTCCACATCACTATGCAAGACGAGTTCACCTTCCTTTATAAAAATCACCTCATCAAAGATCCGTTCAATATCTGACACGAGATGGGTAGAGAGCAGAATGGTACTGTCCTCTTCATAAAATTCCATCAATGCATTCAGGATTTTCGTCCGGGCAACCGGATCCACTCCGCCGATCGGCTCATCCAGCAAATACAGTCTGGCCTTACGGGAGAGCGCCAGTGTAAGCTGCAGGCGTTCATTCATGCCTTTAGATAGTGCCTGCACTTTGTCCTTCTCGTTCAGCTTCATAAACTCCAGCATCCGGCGCGCCTTGGCCTGATCAAAATCTGGATAGAAATCCTCCATGAACCTAAGCGCATCCCCAACCTTCATCCATTTCTCCGTCAGCGGCTGATCCGGCATGAATGAGACCAGTGCTTTGCTCTCCTCGCTTACTGGTGTTCCAAGCACGGAAATGCTGCCGGAGCTCGGCTGTGCGAGTCCGGCAATCAGCTTCATCAGTGTGCTTTTTCCGCTGCCGTTGCTGCCAAGCAGCCCAATAATTTTACCGGCGCCGAGTTCAAAAGTGACATTATGCAGCGCCTGTTTGGAGCCGTATTTTTTCGAAACCTGCTCTACCTTGAGTATCCTGTCCACCCCTACATCCTCCTACTTTCTGTCTTTCGCAGCAATATTCTCCGCCACCGCCGTTACAATCTCTTCACTCTGAAAGCCTAGCTCCTGCATACCGCGAATGAACCGGTCGAGAATGTCCTGGGCCATTTCCTTTTTGATGTTCATAATGGTGTCTTCCTTCCCGGTTACATATCTGCCCATACCGCGCCGTGTCTCCACAATCTCTTCACGCTCCAGTTCCTGAAAGGTTCTTTGCACCGTGTTTGGATTAATCTGCAATTCTGCCGCCAGTTCGCGCACCGAAGGGATTTTGTCACCGGGCTTCAGCTTGCCTGTGATGATCTCGCCCTTGAGGTAGTTCATGATCTGTAAATAAATCGGCTGGTTGTTGTCAAATTCTATCGTCATCAAGCAACGTCCCTTCGTCTGAAGACGGTAAATCCTGCCAGGAGGAATACAATGATATACACAGCAAGCATAGTGATCGAGAATCCAAGGGTCATTCCGGACAACGGGGGTTTATTTCCGCTGCTGTACGCAGACAAATCCAGGTTAGGGAACAAAAAATACTTATAAAACTCCCGGTTAATCACGATTTTATCCATAGTTACGGCAAACATCGCAATCCCGATGGTCACTCCTGTAGAGTTGGTTAGCACACCTAGCATAAAGACGAGCGTTACATATACGAACGTATACACAGAGCCGTACAGCATAGACTGCAGGATATCCGCTACCCCTGTGTCTCCGCCACCGGTATTAAACCACAGCATTCCTGAGATGAATATCGCTGCCGCTGCCACCAGGGTCAAGCTAAATGCATACAGCAGCACCGTTACATATTTAGATGCCAGTATTGCAGTACGGCTGCGGGCACGGATGAGCAAAAATTTGACGGTTCCCTGACTATGCTCCTTGGCTACAATCCCTGCCGTACCGATGATGGCCAAAATAGCCATAACCTGGCCCATTCCGGTCGGCAGCAGCATTTGCTTCGTAAACTCCGCAGCGGAAGCGAACGATTCCGGTGATACAGAATGAATAATATACCCGAGCACCAACGGAAAGAACACAAGAATCAGATGGGGTACAAAAAATGAGCGCTTCTTGAACAGCTTCAGCCACTCGTTAAGGATCAGGTTACTAAATTTACGCAATGCGGTTCCCTCCTGTCCATTTCAGGAAATCTTCTTCGAGACTTTGTTTATTCTCACTAATCCGGTATACGCCGACCTTAGCTGCGCTGAGTGCAGCAACAAGCTCCGGCACCTTATGGTCAATCAGGCGGATATGGAGTTCCTTCTGCATTTCGTCAGTACGGGTCCATTCCACCCCATCCATTGCCTGTATTACGGCCTGCGCTGCCTCAACCTTATCAACTCGGACGGCGAGGGATACCTCTCCTTCCGTCTTTGCCTCTGCACCAAGCTGGGTTTCCGTGATCAGCGAACCGTTCTGGATGACTACTGCCCGGTTGCAGATCTGCTCGATCTCGGCCAGCATGTGGCTGGAGATTAAGATGGAGATCCCCTCCACCTCTGCGATATTCCGCATATATTCACGCATTTCCCGGATCCCTGCGGGATCAAGGCCATTGGTCGGCTCATCCAGAATGAGCAGCTTCGGGGAATGCAGCAGAGCCTGGGCGATACCGAGCCGCTGGCGCATGCCAAGCGAATACGCTTTTACCTTCTTATCCATCGCTCCTTGCAGCCCCACCAGCTCTACTACCTCTCGGATCCGGGATTCAGCAACCCCGTCACACATCCGCAGATACTGCTTCAAGTTATCCAGACCTGTCAAATGTCCATAAAATTCCGGATTCTCGATAATCGCACCGATATGGCCAATCGCCTTATTAAAGTCATTGCGGATGCTGTGGCCGTGGACAAGCACATCCCCCTCTGTCATCTTGATCAGGCCAGTCATCATGCGGATCGTAGTTGTCTTACCCGCCCCGTTTGGACCAAGCAGCCCCACAATCTCCCCTTTACGAATCTCAAAAGACAGCTGATTCACGATGGCCTTTCCTTTAATCATTTTGCTGACGCCTTTCATCTGCAGCACTACCGGGTCACTTTGGGCTCCGGCATGTTCTTGGCTAACTGTTGTCCGCTCCATGGTATCCTCCCTGTATCGAGTAAATTATGGTTCTGGCTTTCTGTATTGGTGTGTTAGTTACATAGTACACTAAGATAATTATATTGTAAATATATGGATTTTATTATTTTTCGCCTCAGAGTGTATGAGGAAGAAAATTATCGGGGCAGACGCAGAACGTACACCGGAAATCTCGGCATCCGTAACACGGACAATATTGTGGACGGCATTGAAAGCCTGCGTTTCTTCTCGACCAGCAGCAATGCGACACTAGTACTGTTTAGCAGAACCCGGTTTAGAGGCAGCTTCCGGGTCCTTCGCGGAAACCATAACATCAGTGATCTAGACGATTATATTAACGGCAATGATGTAGAATCGATTATCTCTACCAATCAAAGGCTTACTTTGGCTCGAATCCGTACTATACGCCGTACTGGAAACCTGCCTTCCGGTTACCGGATCATCTGATTCGTTCGGTCATCGGCAAATAAAGAGAGTATGCTTAGGCTTCAACAACAGCAGGCATACTCTCTTTTCTTATTATGTATTGTTGAATTCCAGTTACATAAGCATGAACTGCATATCGCCAAAACTTCACCATCCATCGTATTATAGACTAGTGCTGGTAATAAACATTTCAGTTGATAACGGAAAGGAAATCCTGATAAATGATTCTTTTCATTCACCGCAAGGACCTGCGGACTACCGATCTTCCGGCCTTTGATGCCATCCGTGCAGCCGGTTCCCGCAGCCTGCATGTGCTTATCCTGGAGCCCTTCCTGCTGCGCAAACAGCGCTATCTGGAGCATAGCGGGACTAACTTCCTGGCTCACGTATCCAGCCTGCAGCAGGCCTATGCCCTTCAGGGCAAGCAGCTGCATATTCTATACGGCGAGCCTGATACCATTGTCAGGAGGCTGAGTGAAGCCTATCCCGTTCAGGAATTAATGGTTCATGCCGATTACACCCCCTATGCAATACATAGAGACCAAAGCCTGCGTAACACGTTGGAAGAATTGGGCATTCCTCTCACTCTCTATCATGATAGTATGCTGTGCGATCTGGACGATTTCATGGTGTGGTGCGGACGCCGTGAGCCCTTCAGGGTATTCACCCCGTTTTACCGCCGCTGGCGCAGCTACCTGGCCGAGCGGTTTCGGCCGCCTTATTCTTCAGCCTTGGCTGATCTGGAAACATCAGCTCTGGACGAGGGAATTACTGAAGAATTCATGATTCCATATGAAATTGCACTGCAGTTAGAACAGTCAGCCCCTGCCGGACAGAAGATAGATACTGGCCGTTCGCTTGAGCATTTTCTAAATCTTAATTTGCAGGATTATCAAATAAGCCGTGACCGCTATGCTCTGGAGAACACAAGCCGGATCAGCCGCCATCTTAATACAGGGGCAATTTCAGCACGTACCGTGTACAGCCGGTTGACTCAGGAAGAAGCAGGAATTGAAGAATGGCTTAGACAGCTGGCCTGGCGGGATTTCTATCTGTATCAGGCCCGCCTGGATGCTGATTTTTTCAGCTATGAGAAGGTTTACGATCTGGGTCGTCTGGGAACGAAGTACTTTGAGGCTTGGTCTATGGCAAGGACAGGTATTCCGGTAATCGATGCCGCTATGACCCAGCTGAACGAAACCGGCTGGATGCCTAACCGTCTGCGGATGATTACCGCAATGTTCCTGACCAAAAATCTTGGCTGTCCGTTTATTTACGGGGAGCGTTACTTCAGGTTGAAGCTAAGTGATTATGACAATGTGCTGAACCGGGGCGGCTGGCTCTGGAGCTCCTCTCTCGGATTCGATGCCTCGCCTTATTTCAGGATTATGAATCCGGTAACCCAATCCCAAACTCATGATCCAAGCGGAAGCTACATCCGGACATGGCTGCCGGAGCTGGCAGGTTTGCTGGATAAAGTCATCCATCTGCCCAGACCGGATGCCATCGTTGATCTGAAAAGCTCAAGAGCCCTAGCCATTGAGATCTATAAAGAGATCCTGAACAGCAAAGTAGCTTCGGTGAAACCGGCCAATGGGAATGAGTTATAGCCTTCCTGGCTCATTCCTGCTCTTCACGCAGAACGGACACGATTTCCGCAGTTCCGTCTGACAGCTGAATTAAGTCTGCAGACAGAAGCCTGGTCTGTTCATGAAGCACACCGGATTCATCGGTACCTTCAAGGAAACGGGTGACAAAATGAAGGAAAACATCAATCTTCCGCAGCAGCATCAGTACAGGAATCGCGCTGATTTCGGCCGGTGAGAGCCGGACACTGCGGCTGAATCCCCGGCAAAACCTGCGGATCATCGATTTGTCCTCCGCATGTCCCAGCAGCCCGGACAGTATAACAGCAGGCTCCATCACCCGCAGATCATAGGTGCAGAATTCAAAATCAAGCAGAGCAGCTACCTCACTAGGATTGGTTGACTGGACCAGAAGATTAGAAGCATTCAAGTCACCATGTACCAATTGATGCGGCAGTCCCGCGAGCTCATGTAGTGAATCTGTAATATTCACATAAGCCTTGTATAGCATTTCCAGTTCCATACCCAGTTCCTTAAATGTTTCCGGCGGATGCAGACACAGCTCGCGGATGACCTCGTTACTGCACAGCGGATAGGATGTCCGCAGCTCATAATAAGGCCGGTACACCGGAGTCAGTCCGGGATTGATATCAGCCAGCACAGCCGAAAGAATGCCTGCAGACTCCCCGAAGGATTCGGCATATCCTGACGCTTCCTCGTTAGGCGTATCTCCGTCGATATACCGGAACAAGCAGGCGAATTTGCCGCTTTCATCGATCTGAAACATAGTTTCACCAGTTACGGCAGATACGGGTACAGGTACTTTAAAGGGCAGGTTTTGGCTCCCCAGCTGCTGGAGCACGGCGTGCTCGAATTCAATCTTGGCTTTATCCTTGTGCGTGTCATATATACGGAGGACTGCGCGTTTTGTCTGATTTTCCACAAAATAGGTGGTATTATTCCAGCCCCCGCTCCGTCTCCGCAGCGTCCCGGCCCATTCCGGCCAGGCCTTACTTACTATAATTTCCACAGGCTTAAGCCTCTCTCTCATTGTTCTATCAGCTCAAAGGCAATTGTAAAATCAGAGTCTGGCTGTGTCAAATCTCTGAAAGCGGATTTCGCTGCACGCATGGGCCCGGCTATTGACTGTCCGGAAAGGTAGAAATCTTTAATTTTCACGATAAGATCTTTATTTCATATATTCCATAAAAAGTAACAAATGATATTCTTATATATAGATCTCTCGGCCGAGAGATCAATACTTTAAGAACGATTTGAGAATAAGTGAAAAAAGTAAAATTGGAAATCAGATGACGGAGCGATTTGGGTCGATGGTGGTCATGACATTTCTCACTCCGGCACTCGATGAGATAGGGCTGAAATTAATGAAACGAAGAATATTGTTATTCCTACTTCTAAGCCTTGTACTGTTGGCAATGATAGGATGCCGTTCTCTAGAAGGAAAGACTGATGAACAAATTGCCGCCGATTATATTCAAGGCCTCGGTTACACAATCGTTGTCCATGAAGGAGAAGTCTTAAAATATACATTGGAACAGACGATGCTCGAAAACCTATATTATATGCAGCTCTGGGCGGTTCAGAAGAAAGAACCTGATGCCTATATTGGGAAAGAAATCGTCACTTATCGATTCATTGTGAAGGATCATCCACTGGACCAGCTATATCCCCCTGATGATTACGATATTTCTGTAACAGTTATGATTGTAGACAGTAAGGTCATAGGTGGAGCCTCGGGACCAAAAAGCAAAATTAAAAATCTCGTCATGGCGGGCGGAGAGTATTCAATAGAAGGAAAAACATTGGGCGATATAAAGGAAATGGATTACACGCAATGGCTTGACTATTGGCAGAAAAAGTATGGTAAGCGGACGGAGTGACCTTCTAATCGATTTCTTAAACGGTGAACAGCCGAACAGACAAGCTGATCAAGGGCTACTCCCTGGTTAGCTTGTTTGTTGTCTGGTAATCTATTTCTCTGCATTCCCCTACTGGATGTATAATTACAATCTCTACAAACGGACTATGGGCACGTGTGCGACTCTGTATTTTTCCGTTATAATAATGTAATACATATCACAGCGCAAAGGATGGGGATAAAATGGAAGCTACTGTTTCCAAAAGATGGCTGCTGGCAAGGCTATATGAGCCGGAGCAGACGATTGTGGATTGCCGGTTTACGCTAGGTAAACCAGATGCTGGCCGGGAGAGCTACGAACAGGAGCATATTCCAGGTGCCGTTTATCTCGATTTGGAGCTGGACCTGTCCAGCCCTGTGGGTGAACACGGCGGGCGGCATCCGCTTCCCGATCCGCAGGTGCTGGCGGCACGTCTCTCGAAGCTCGGAATCGGTAACGATTCCCGCATCGTGGCTTACGATGATGAGAGCGGCATGAATGCAGCGCGGCTGTGGTGGCTGCTGCGCTACCTCGGGCATGAGCAGGTGTTTATACTGGAGGGTGGCTTCAGCGCATGGAAAGCTGAGAAATTCCCGGTCACAGATCATCAGCCGGTACGGGTGCCAAGCACATTTACACCGAATATCAAGCCGCAGATGCTGGCGGATGTTGAGGAGGTTCGCCGGGTGTCGGAGAAGAGGGTTCATGCGGGGGCTGATGCTGCCAATACCATTCTGATCGACTCCCGTGCGAATGACCGCTATCACGGCCAGAATGAGACCTTGGACAAGAAAGCCGGACATATCCCCGGCGCAGTCAACTTCTTCTGGAAGGATACGCAGAATGCAGACGGCCGCTTCAAGAGCGCTGATGAGCTTGCGGTGCATTTCGCCGGACTCGACAAGGAGCGCGAGATTATCGTCTACTGCGGCTCCGGTGTAACCGCCTGTCCGAATGTGCTGGCCTTGGAGAAGGCTGGTTATAAGAAAGTGCGGCTGTATGCGGGGAGCTGGTCCGATTGGATTTCGTATGAAGAGAATTTGGTGGCTACGGGGGAAGAGTAAATACAAAGAGCCCGCACTGAACGCGGGCTCTTTGTGCTGGAGTTAAGCTCATGCAGAGTTTTTACTGAGAGCCAAGACCACTCCTCCCAGGGTCCGCCCCCATTGGTCAGTCCGGCTAAAGACCGGTCCGGTTACCTTCCGCTACAGCTTGGTCAGCACATGCGCATTAACAAAGTAATCCCTGTCTTCGTATTCATCATGGACGAACTCCCACAGCAGCGAAAACCTTAATTCAACTTTATACAACCGCATAATTTGCGGATGAACGTGGACAAATGCCCCCGGCAAGCACAAGCCTTGTTGCGCCATCTCCGGCAGATGCCCGTAAATCAGGTCCAAGTTTTCCCGGAGATTTCCTCCCGTCAGCTCCAGAGTCTTTACAGTAGCCGGGCTGGTATAGCCGGTTGTTGATATGCGCTGCAGCAGCAGAGTATCGGTTAAATGGACAATCACCCCGTCCGGTGCCAGAAGGCCCTGCAAAGATTGAAAGATGTTGATATGAATCCGTTCAAGCAGCCGATCCAGCTGAGCGCTGAATTCCGGTGTATGGGCAACCTTATTTTTCTTCCGGTAAAAAAAGGCGGAGATGAGCTGCGTCGTGAAACATAAATTCATGACCACGTCAAAAGGAGGATGCAACGGCGAGAAATCCACGTTAGGCAGCAATTCGTCAATCTTTGCTTTCAAATCATCCGGTGAAGACACTTCTGTTCCTACTCCGGTCAGATCAATGATTGCCCGTTCGTATTTTTCCGGGTGTGCCGACTTGGCCAGAAAGCGGTCCAGCGCTTTTTCATCGATATCGACGATCGTGATCCGTTCAAATATAGACTCGATATACGAAATGGGTACATCGTTTCCGTTCCCGGCCCCGAGCAGTAAAATATGCCCGCGCCCGCAGCGGTTATGTTCCAGCGTTTGCTCCAGAACCTGCTGAATCTGATCCCGGTAGCCCGCCCAGTGCTGCCAATCATGCTGGGTCGAGTCATTTCGGAGGGTGTTGGCTTTGCGGAAATTGACGTAAGGAACATTGACTTTTCTCATAAATGGATTCATAGCGTGATTCACCTTTTCTATCTGGAATGGAGCATTAACGAAATTATATCTTTTTTTAGGCAGGCGGTAAAAGAATGCTTTACAACATATTCAACTATTCTCTCATATTAATGGGCAAGCAGGTTAAACTGTTCTATCGGCTGCCCGGAACAGATCAGCTCTTCACTTATCCAGCTGCCGATCCTGCTGGCTGTCTCGGTAGCCGCAAGTCTTGCAGGCAAAAGCAGGCTTTCGCTCTGCAATGGCAAGTTATAATCGTCTCACTGAAATTGAAGATGGATTAGGCTACGCTCTGGCGTAAGCGCTCACCTTAATGTGCTGTCGCTCACGATGGCTGGATTCAGAAATGTGAAGCTCTATGCGGGAAGCTGGAGTGATTGGATTTCCTACGACGATAATCCGATAGGAACCGGAGGAGAGCTTTAGGGTTCGGTCGGAAAAGAAGATCCCAGTCTTATGCGGACTCAGGCTTTCGAGAAACTCTCGGCAGCCTTTTTTACATGTCAAGGAGCTTCTGGAATGTTTTTATTCTGGGAATATACGTTCTTATAACGAGTGAGATTATGTTATACTGAAGCAAGAAAATTATTAAATCGGAGGACAAGATGACCATACATATTGCTCGTAAAACGGTAGTTTTAAAAAATATTGAATTGTTCGTGCTGGATACCGAAACGGAAGGCCCGGCAATCGTCTGCCTGCACGGCCGCTGGGGAAGAGGGGAAACTTGGGCGGATCTGATGCGCCGATACGGCGGGCGCTATCGCGTTATCGCTCCGGATCAGCGCGGGCACGGATTAAGCGGCAAACCGATTTCACGATATACGCCTGAAGAGATGGCGGAAGATGTAATCGGACTGCTGGAAGCGTTGCGAATCAATTCGTGCGTGCTGATCGGGCATTCGATGGGCGGACAGATCGCGGCCTACGCGGCGGCGCTGTATCCACAGTCCATCAGCAGAGTCGCCATTCGCGATAAGACGCCCGATGGGCCGCCTGTACGGCGTGACA
>NZ_LN831198.1:2111501-2153806 GCF_001368795.1 Paenibacillus ihuae | reverse complement strand
GCCGCTGGAAGAGATTTCTCATATAGATCCGTTGACGGGCGGTTGGCCGCTTCCGTTTTCCGATCTTGCCGAAGCCCGTCAATTTATGCGCGAGGAGCTGGAGAGCGTTTTTGCAGTCGATTATTTCATGAACAGTCTGATCGAAACGCCCGACGGCTACCGAATGATGTTCAGCGGTCAAGCCATGGCTGCGAACATTGCCTACAACGTCGACTGGTACGGGCGGCTGTCCGAGATTACGTGTCCCGTGCTGCTGGTTCGGGCGCGTGACGGCGAAAGTATGCCGGACGAAGTCTGGGAAAAGGCGCAGGCCCGGATTGCCGACTGTACCGCGCGCGAAATGCCGGGTTCGGATCATAATGTGCATGTGAGCGATCCCGACCTTTTTTATTCTTTTCTAGACGAATTTATAGGGACGTAAGAAGCCTGCCTCGACAAGGCGATCGTATGTGGTTGGTGTCGCGGAGTCGTCCAGTCAGTCCGGACGTTCAAGACAGCGTGGAACGCATCTGGATTCCGGAGGATCTGTCGAAGCCCGAAGCGGCTCATTCGATCAGGTGCGAAGCGAGACGTTGGACCCGGTCGGCGTCCATATTCCGGGAGCGGTCAATTTCTTCTGGAAAGACCTGCTGAACGAAGACGGCTCGTAGAAAAGCGCGGAGGAACTGGAGAAGCACTTCGAAGGAATCGACGAAGAAGCGGAGATCGTGGTATACTGCGCGTCCGGCGTGAGCGCCTGCCCGAATGTGCTGGCGCTCGAAAAGGCCGGGTATACAAATGTGCGGCTGTATGCGGGAAGCTGGAGTGATTGGATTTCGTATGAGGAGAATGCAGTGGCTACTTGGGAAGAATAAGAACCACGAGGAACTTTGAGAAACAGGTTTATGGACTGTAAGAGGGTCGAACTTAGTCACCCTCTTCAGTCCTTTTTGGGTTCTTTTGCAAACAATCTGCAAATAAGAAGTCGAAGAAAATAGTTGCAAAATACCTAGAAACATCGACTCGATAGCAACTGAAATAGGCTGGTGTTGAATGCTTGGGTATCGTCGGGCGGTAAAATGACGCGGATGACTTGTTGCATGACAGAGAAGATCGGAACTTCTTGTACACAACTACTGTTGACTTTGGGTGTAATGCCAAGGGTTGCCTAACGATCATTATCTATGTCATACAACTGAGTCATCCCTTGATATGTAACTTCAACACGCAAATCTTCCTGTTTCAAAAAGGTCACTTTCCCTGATGGATCCACCTGTCCAACCTCGGAATTCAGCACCTTGTATGAGGCTTCGAAGGAGACAGAATAATCCATTTCATTGTCCATGGTTGCTACCGGATTGAGGCGGAGATAAGATTCCCCCATCCCTGAAATTGACAAATAGTCGCTTACTTCCAGCTTAACCGCTTGACCGGGTGCTTTCCCGGCGAACATGATCAGTGGACTATGTACTCGTCTGGACCAGGAAATCTCGTTATGCTCACCAATAGGATCCATCTGAAAAAATAAATCCTGCCCATATTTAAATCCCTTCGACAAAAGTAAATCTACCAGTGGATCGATTACCATTTCTTCCTCAGCTCCCATATCCAGCCAAATCTTCACATCCGGCTTTCCGGTTTCTTGCGCCCAATCTTCATACGCTTGTCCGTTAGCTACCCATGTGGAGGCGGACAGCGCACCGATCATCGAGAAAGTCTCAGGATGGTGATAGCCCATCCAGAACGCCTGCACTCCGCCAAATGAAGAGCCCATGATCATCCGGTGGTCCCTGTCTGGGATCGTTCTGTATGTTGAATCCGCAAAGGGAATGACGGTTTCAATAAAATAGCGGGTAAATTCCTCCGCCCCGGTTCCATCCGTAGGAATAGAATCATTAGGGAAAGGGACATACTCATTCCCCCGGTCTGAGCCTTCGCCTGCATCGACTGCAATTACAATTACCTTCTCCATCTTGCCGTCTTTAACAAGCTGGTCTACCTTCTTGTCAACCAGCCATTCTTTATTAAAAGAACTGGTGCCGGTATTAAACACATTCCGCCCGTCGTTCATATACACTACAGGATAACGGTCTTCGCCGGTTTCATAACCAGGCGGCAGGTAAACAAAGATTCTCCGTTCCCCGAGTTTCTCTATGCTCACTGTACCTTTGGTTTCATCTGGAGCAGCATTTCCCTCCAGGGTTGGCGAAGGCTGAACAGCGGTTGGCTCCTGTTCTTTCATACAACCTGTGAGTGCTAACATTAATAATGCTATAAGTCCCCAGCAACTGCACTTGTAAATCCAATTCTTGATCATCCAGTCTCCTCCTCTTAATAGTTAAACGCTTTCATCAAATTCACAGTATCCGCGCCATGTCCCTTATTCTAGAGGTTATTGCTATACCTCCCGCAACGCTTCCGCATCATATCTCTTATTTTAGCGCAAACGATTCCATCTGCCTATTGTTTATCTACTTGCAACAATGTGACGGTCTTTAAAGAACAGGTATGCCTGATTTTGTCATCCGATATTACGTTCAGCTTGATCAAGCTTGCAATCTTTGCCGGGTCCGCTTGGTGAGCATGCGCCATACCTCCGGGTCAGACAGTGTGTCAAACAGCTTGCCATCATCATATTCCTTCCTGTTTTGCGTAATCAGCTTGACCCGCACCGGATTTACACCCAAAAAAAAGCCAAACTCAAGGGGCTTGTACAAGAAATCACGTCCATCCATAGGGCGGGACGTCCAACTCTCATTGGCACTTCAAGCGTCGAGGAGTCTGCCATGCTGGCAGAGGCGCTAGCGGCTGCCAGCATGGCAGAGGCGCTAGCGGCTGCCAGCATGGCAGAGGCGCTAGCGGCTGCCGGCGTACCTTGTCATTTTCTGAATGCGAAAAACGACGCGGCGTTCAAGAGTTATCTCTGAAAGAAGTTTTGATAGTGATCCAGCTGGAGTGACTGGATTAGTTATGAGGAGAATCAGGTGGCTACGGGGGAATAGTCAACACAAAGAGCCCGCGCCATGCGCGGGCCTTTTGTGCTGGAGTTATATCCATGTAGGGTTCGTACAGAATGCCAAGAAATATCTCAAGTCAACAGTCGTCTCACAAATGAGCCGAAGCGGGTCGGATAGTAGTTACAGAGCAGCTTCGTGTGATGTATCCTCTCGCTTTGCAGGATTTAGGCATGGGAGACATTGAGTACACATAAAGCTCTTGGTTCAGTCCAATCCAAGCCTTAGCTTGTTTTCTCTGGTTTCTCTACTTCCACTCCATTGAGGATTAGATGGGGGTGAATCTCTGCCTTAAGCGAATCCGAGACGGCACAGTACTTCTCCTCAGCCATCAGGATGGCTTTCCAGAGCCGGTAATCGGGGACATTCCCATCAATATGAAAAAACAGATCAATCGCTGTAAATCCGGAAGGATTCGCTTCCTTGCGGGTTCCATCTGCTTCAATTTCGAGTCGTGTGATTTCCGGTAGGAACCGGTCCAAAATCATTGTGATATCGATACCCATGCAGCCTCCTAACCCTGCTAGCAGCAATTCCATCGGAGTCATGCCTTCGCCGTTACCGCCGTATTTAGGAGTTGCATCCATCCCCACGGAATAGCCGGAAGGACCGGTTGAATCAAACATCCGTTTGCCTTTCCAAATGGTCGATACTTTCATTATATTTACCTTCTTCCTTAAATTTCGTTGATTTGATGCAAGAATCTGCGTGTCCGTTCCTCCTGGGGATCTTCAAAAAACCGCTGCGGAGCCGCTTCCTCGATAATATGACCGTCTGCCATTAAAATGATTTTGGTCGCCACTTCACGGGCAAACTTCATCTCGTGTGATACGACCAGCATAGTCATTCCCTCCTGAGCCAGCTCACGCATCACGCTCAGCACCTCACCCACAAGCTCAGGATCAAGCGCAGAAGTGGGTTCATCGAATAACATTACTGCGGGTTCCATCGCCAGAGAACGGGCAATCGCCACTCTTTGTTGCTGCCCGCCGGAGAGCCGGGAAGGATAATATTCTTCACGATCTGCCAGTCCAACGCGGTCCAGAAGCTTCCGGCCTATAGCTACAGCCTGTTCCTTCGGCAGCTTCTTCACGGTGATCAGACCTTCAATCACATTGCCGAGCGCTGTTTTGTGCGGATATAGATTAAATTGCTGGAACACCATCCCGCTCTGCTTACGGATATTCCGGGTGGCCTGCTGACGCAAACGTCTGGAGGCAGTGGCATCTACCACAATCCCATTTACTTCAAAGCTGCCGCCTGAGATGTCCTCCAAACCATTTAAGCAGCGAAGTAATGTGCTTTTGCCGGAACCGCTCGGTCCCAGGACAACGACAATATCCTGTGCTGCCACTTGTATATTAATGCCCTTCAGCACTTCATGATCCTGAAAATGCTTCGATAAGCCTGTAGTCGTTATCATGTTAACGTCATCTCCATGTTCAATAAGCTTTGGCCAATCTGCGTTCGAACCGCTCCAGGATGAAGGCCAGCCCTGTACTCATAATCCAATACATCACACCGATCCCCAGATAAAAAGGCATATATTGATAATACTGGGCAATGAGAAGCTGTGCTTGACGCAGGAGTTCGCTGACCGTGATTACTGAAACGAGTGAGGTCTCCTTCAGCATACCAATGAACGTATTTCCCATAGGTGGAATAGCAATACGCATGGCCTGCGGCAGCACAATTCTGCGCATCGCCTGCCATGGCGTCATTCCGGTTGAATAAGCAGCCTCCAGTTGTCCCTTCGGAACCGACAGAATGGCTCCACGGAACGTCTCAGACAAGTAAGCCCCGGCATTTACACTGAGCGCAATATAGGCTGCTGTCAGGGAACCAAGCGTAATCCCGTAATCTACAAGTCCATAATATATGATAACAATCTGAACAAGGAGCGGTGTCCCGCGGATGACCGATACATAGAAACGGGCAATCCACCGAATCGGCGGATTCCCTTTGAGGCGGGCGATTGCTACCACTAGTCCGATCATCAGACCGAAGAACATAGAGACAATCGTCAACAGTAAAGTGTAACCGGCGCCCTTCAGCAAGAAGGGCAGATTGTCGAATACGAGTTGCATTAAACCTACCCCCTTCCCGCCGTAAGGCGCACGCTCCAACATTTATTTTGCAGGTGTTTCATTGAACCATTTCTGAAAAAGAGTGTCGTATGTGCCGTCTGCCTTCATATCTGCCAAGGCTTTATTCATGGCATCCCGAAGCTCTGCATTATCCTGGCGAAGAGCAACACCCGCCATATCGGATTTGATTGGTTCGCCCACCGCTTTAATCTGGAAGCCATTCTCATCCACAATCGGTTTCAAGGCATACAGATTATTAATGGTCGCATCAATCCGTCCTGCATCCAGATCCTTCAGTGAGGTAATCACATCATCATACGTCTTGATCTTGAAATCACCTACTTTTGGCAGCACTTCGGTACGCAGGTAGGTTTCATCGTTCGTTCCGAGCCCCACCCCAATCGTTTTCCCTTTGAAATCTTCCAGCTTTGTGATATCAGTATTTTTAGTATTGACGATAATTTTGACATTGTTCGTGATGTAAGAATCCGTGAAATCAATTTGCTTCTTACGTTCATCAGTAATTGTAACCTGGCTAATCACGATGTCGAATTTCTCCGCTTGCAGACTTGGGATCAGCCCGGAGAAATCCTGAGTCGTGAATTCTGCTGTCACTCCAAGACGTTTGGCAATTTCCTTGGCGATATCAGGGTCAAAACCGTCTACTTCTTTCTTGTCATTTAAAAAGGTATACGGCGGATAGGTTCCCATGGTACCGACCTTGATCACGCCCGCTTTTTTAATTTGTTCCAGTTCATTCGCAGCCGTAGTTCCCGAGTCTGAATTCCCACCGCAAGCGCTTAGAACCAGACCGAACACTGCCAGAGCAGTTATTGTAACCATAGCAAATTTACGTTTTATCATTATTGTTTCTCTCCCTATATCTATATTTTTCCCAACAATCCGTAAAATTCGAAACTGGCCAATTCCCTCGCTAATTGCTGTGCCGAAGCCTCTGCAACCTTAGAATGAATATCTTCGGAACCAAATAACCAGCGTGAGAGCAAGCCGTCACACATACTCATCAACAGAGCAGCGCGAAGCTCAACCTCTATACCCTCAGGCAGCATTTGCAGCTCTATCGCTCTTTCTATATTGCGGCGAAAAGCTTGCTCCATCGCATTCCGGGTAGCCGAAATACGCTTCCTTATCGTTTGATCGGCTCCATTTCCCATCAGGAGGATCTCCATAAGATGGCGGTTCTCTGCGGCGAAAATGAACAACCGGTGGAACAGTGCTTCTGAAGCTTTTACCATATCCGTTATATCTCCCGGATCTTGACGATACCCTTGGGCAATCACTTGCAGCAGCTGTTCCTTGCCCGTTTCGATAATCTCCAGCGCAATGGCTTCCTTGCTCTTAAAGTGCCAGTAAAAGGTTCCTTGCGCTACACCCGCTTCTTGAACGATGTCTGATATTTTCGTCTGATGATATCCCAGCCTGGCAAACTTCTCCAAAGCGATCTGCATCAGCTGAGTTCTGCGATCTATGTTTTCGTTGTTTTCACCTATGGGCAATCCATCTCCCCCTCCCGATTGATTCGTCAGTCAGTTGTCTTTTTTAAATCCTATAGGATAACTATGTTATTGTCAATAGATTCTTGATATTTCTTCCTTTTGTCAGATACACGACATTTTTTATCAAGCGATATGCCAAGTGCTATTCAGCCAGCCTGTGGCATGACGGCTTAAACTTGGGACCACCGGGATTATAGCTCTTCACTAATCCTGCTTCCGTGTCGATAAATTTTAAATACACATGGAAAAGTATGGAGGAGCATATGAACGGAAACCGCAGAACTGAACCTTTTCGTTATACTCTAAAAGAACCTGCTACATTTGATCTACATATTCTTACCATTAACGGAATCCCCGTCCCCCCCAAACCCGTAAGTGCCCAACTGTATGACATTAGCCGTTCGGGATGCCGATTATCGATTCCTTTGAACATTAATCCGGATGTTAACCTGGTGCGCATAGGCATGGATATGGCCCTCTCCTCAGAATCCATGTACTTAGAAGGAACTTTGAGATGGTATACGGAGGAATCTGATACCTTTCACTACGGCATTCAATTGGACATTCCTGAAGCTGACAAGGATCGCCTTCCAAAAATGCTGCGCACACTGGCTGGTGAAGGTAAAATATTGGTTCGTTGAGAGATACAAAAAAGGAGCGTTCCCCGTAAGGGAATGCTCCTTTTTTGTACACCAGAATGGTTTAACCTGTAATGTTATCCTTACCATCTATATAAAACTATAGGCCATGTTTAAACCAATAACATCCGCATCGCAACAGAAATAGCCTCCGAGCTGGATTGGGATCCCTTGGCTTTCTACTATTTGATTCTAGGAAGCTTCCCAAGAATGCAATATAGTATTTACATTGTGAAATCCATAAGTTACAATCACTCACAACCAATAACTGGGAACTACCTCTAAGTTCTCCATTCCTTCCAACCACATAGTTCCTCAGTACATTGCCTTTGTTTTACCTTATACTTTAATCACTTTCGGATTAGCTACATCTGATTCTATTAAACGGGTAGGCAACAGATCAGCGCAAAAGTTGTTCAAAACTAAGCGTATATCTACCGAGGGGAGATCAAATTATTATGAATATAGCCGTCAAGTTCATGCAAAAATTCAAAAACTTTGATAACCAGAATAAGCTCAAGGTCTACCGGGACAAAACGGAGCTCATTAGGAAACGGAATATGGGAGCCTGGGATGACGAGCAACTCCAAGCGGAATCCCTCCGGCTGCAAAAAGAAGCCCGTTCGGGTACACCATTGGACGAACTGCTTGTCGATGCTTATGCGTTAGTCTGCGAGGCAGCCAAGAGAACGCTCGGACTACAGCCTTATGATGTCCAGATTATGGCTGCCATCGCTCTGCACGAGAGAAATTTAATCGAGCAGCATACCGGTGAAGGAAAAACACTCTCTGCTGTTATGCCTGCATATCTAAATGCACTGACCGGCAAAGGCGTTCATGTGCTAACTTTTAACGATTATTTGGCTAAGCGGGATGCGGATTGGATGGGCCCGGTCTATCGTTTTCTCGGGTTAACGGTAAACTCGGTTCAAGCAGGCATGAGCCTGTACGAGAAACGGGAAGCATACGCCAAGGATATAACCTATGTTACGGCTAAAACAGCGGGGTTCGATTACTTGCGCGATACCATTGCACTAAGTGAAGCCGCTACCGTGCATCGTCCTTTCCACTACGTTATCGTCGACGAAGCGGATTCGCTGCTGCTCGACGAAGCGCGGGTGCCGTTAGTCATCAGCGGCGATTCAGCCTCTTCCAGGAGCGACAGCTTTCGCTTCGCAGAAGTGGCCCGGCAGCTCAAGCAAGCAGAGCATTACGACTTCGACGAGTTCCAGCGGAACGTTTACTTGAATGAAGCAGGCGCTGAGAAAGCGGAATCGCTGCTGGGATGCGGAAATTTGTACGATATTCACAACAGTCACTTGCTGACGTCATTAAATTGCGCATTGCATGCGGAATCGTTATTAATAAAAGACATCGATTATATCGTCCGGGACGGCAAAATCGAGCTGATCGAAGAATACACCGGCCGCGTGGCGGAGAACCGGTATTTGCCGGACGGGCTGCAAGCGGCACTTACGGCCAAAGAAGGGCTGTCCTCCACGAACAGCGGAAAAATTCTCGGGACGATCACCATTCAACACTTTATCAGCCTGTATCCGCAGATTTGCGGAATGACGGCTACTGCGCATGCTTCCGCACTGGACTTCCAAGATATTTATGCGCTGCAGGTCGTGCAAATCCCGCCGAACCGGCCAAATATCCGTATCGACCATCCGCACAGGATCTATACCCATAAAGAAGCCAAGCTTAAGGCACTCGTACAAGAAATCTCATCCGTTCATCAAACGGGACGTCCAATTCTCATGGGTACGTCAAGCGTCGAAGAGTCAGCCATGCTGGCTGAGGCGTTAGCGGCTGCCGGTGTACCTTGCCATGTTCTGAATGCGAAAAACGACGCGGAAGAAGCCGATATCATCTCCAAAGCGGGAGAAACCGGCGCAGTGACGGTGTCTACAAATATGGCGGGGCGCGGCGTCGACATCCGGCTCGGCGGCGGCGACCCCGCGCAAGCAGAGGCAGTCGCTAAGCTGGGCGGGTTATACGTAATTGGCACCCATGTGAACGAAAGCGTGCGGATCGACGACCAGTTGCGCGGGCGTTCCGGCCGCCAAGGCGACCCGGGAGCATCCGTTTTTTATGTAAGTATGGAGGACGAGTTGCTGCTTCGCTTCGGCATCCACAAAGCGGTTCGCGATCGAAAGCAGGATGAGGCTCTTGAAGAGCCAGTACTCAGCAGCAAGATCACAAGTATTCAGCGTATTGTTATGGGTCAAAACTTCGATATCCACAAGGAACTGAATTGCTATTCAGATATGGTGGAAGATCAGAGGCGGCTTCTTTACGAGGAGCGGCTCCGAATTTTGAAAGGCGAGAAGCCGATGAGTCCTTCGGAGCAGCGAGTCAGGCTTTTTTATATCGACGAGTTCTGGGCTGAACATCTTGCGTATATTTCTTACCTTCGCGAGAGCATCCATTTGGAGAGCCTTGCCAGCCGTAATCCGATCGACGAATTTCATGCGCAAATCACCGAAGCCTACGAGCAAATTCCTTCTAAAGTAAATAGTGCGTCGGAAAAAATGCTTGAACGGCTCGGAGGTTCGAATGACCCGGCGGAGTGGGAAAAGCTCGGTTTGAAGAGCCCTGCCTCCACCAGGACTTATATTATCAACGATCAATACTTACAGAATAAGCGCAGCTCATGGACCGGGACGACTGTATTTGCTTATTGGATCCGCATGATTATGAAGCCTGTATGCAAGCTGTCCAAATATTGAAGACCTGAACTATTCAGCTTCGTCCCTTCGTTGAATCTCTTTTCAATGCTTAACCAGAGCTTGTAGTTAGTTACGGATTAAAAAATAGTATAATATACGAATAGATTATAAGTGTCCCGTTTTTGTTACCATTTTGAATGGAAAGTAGTGTGCAGCATGAATCTCTCACTACAGCAGATATTCTGCTCAGAGATTCGTAGGCTTCAACCGGGAAAAGGATATCTTATCTCAGTGGCTCGCGGCCTCAGATGCTAGTATTTGCGAGTTGCTGTATATTGGAAAGTGGTGGCGATGAATGATCAGTAAGGATGGCATACCGCCAGCGGGAAGATTCGGACAGATTGATCAAATGTGGTTCAGGCTTCGAAGCATCACACAGAACAACAATCCCAAGGGAGAGTGGTCACTTCGGCTGCAATTTCTTGAATCGCATGTGCTCCTGATTCCAATATTTGGCCGGGGTTGGATAACGGTAGATGGAAAATACGCTGAACTCAGAGCGGGATTTGTGTTTGTATGCCTGCCGGGGCAGTTGATCGAAGCCCGTCTAGAGGGTTCAGGAGACCAGAGGTTATACATTCTTCGGTTTGACGTATTTGGTCGGCGTGATCTGCCTGAACATCAGGAACAGACAAGCTCATCGGAGCTACATATTCCCTTCCCCTTGGAAGGAGAAGCAGCGATTTCATCAACTATTACATACAGCAAATACTGTGAGGTCATAGCCGCTTCCATGGAAAGCATAAATCCCTTGCAGCGGCTGCGTGCCCAGAGCGGATTCTATGAGCTGCTGTATAGTCTGCTTAGCGATGCCGGCCAGCTTCAGCCAAGCGATACAGACGCTGTGATGGAGCGGGTAAAGACATATATAGAGCAACACTACCGCGAAGAGCTCACCATCCGTCTGCTGGCAGGCGAGGCAGGCACCAGCGAAAGGCATTTCATCAGACTGTTTAAGCAGAAATATGGTATCAGTGCGATTGAATACCTGACCGAATTCCGTATCCGACAAGCAAGGAGCCTTATGCTGCCGCAAACGAATTATGATTTGAAGGATATCGCAACTTACATCGGTTATAAGGACATCCCTTATTTCCGGCGGAAGTTCAAGCAAATTACCGGTGTAGCTCCGGCAACATTCATGCGAAACGCCAAGCTGAAAATTGTTGCTTACCACGGCAGCCTGATTGGGGCACTGCTTACCTTGAATATTATTCCTTGCGCAGCTCCGGCTGACCATCCTTGGACTGAGTATTACCGCCGTAAATATGAGCCTGGTGCGGTACTTCCTCTTGCACAGGATGACAATGCCCGAATACAGCAGCTCACCTTCCTCCAACCTGATTATATTTTGGGGCTGGAGCAATCATTAAGTGCAGACATACATCAGCAGCTTCAAGAGCTTGCACCCACATATCTCGTGTCCTGGCTCCGAAGGGATTGGCGGACGCAATTAAGATTCATCGGAAAATGCCTGGGCAAGTCAAAGGAAACGGCGGCATGGTTAGACAAATATGAGCGCAAAGCCGAGGCTGTCCGGGCAGACTTAGATCATGAACTCACTAAGGACAAGCTTCTTATTGCCCGAATAACCGCTCAGAAGATTACCGTAATGTCTAATCGAAGCTTGGGTGAAGTGCTCTACGATGATCTGCATCTGCTCCCGGCGTCCGTTGTTAACCGCAAGCTTAACCATCAGACATTGACGCTGGAAGAGCTGGACTCTGCGGATGCGGACAGGCTCCTGTTGATTGTGGATGAGGATGTCCAATCGCAGGCCGTCTGGTCTGAACTCCGGGACAGGGAGTCGTGGAAGCATTCTGATCCCGCCGGATATTCGCGTATTGACCATCTCCCTCCCTTCCCATGGACAGAGTATACATCGTTCACACAGGAGCTGATACTCGACCTGGCGTTGTCTCTTTGGCGTAATCGAACATAAAATGTTGGCGAGATTGTCAATAGTCGGATCTGAAAGATTGTTTTATACTCCTAACAATGATATTGATTCTCACTCGCAAGTGAGATTTAAGGTATCAAAAATCAGGAGGTTACATAATAAATGAAACAGATAAGAACAGGAATCGCGTTCTGTATGGCTATTGTGCTGGTATTGGTAATGGCAGCTTGCTCAAATAACAGTGGACAGGCCGAGAATACCGCCTCAGCTGCAGCGGACATTCGTGTAGTGAAAAGTGAAAAAGGCGAGATTAAAATCCCTGCCAATCCAACCAAAGTCATCGGACTCTCCGTGGTCTATCCGGAGTTTCTGCAAGCATTAGGTGTTACACCCATAGCAGTACAGAATTACCATACGGATCTGCCAACCTATCTGCGGGAACCGCTCAAGGATACTCTTAAAATGGGCATTGCAGAAACCCCGAATTTTGAAATGATATTGGCCGCTGAACCAGATCTTATCCTTGCTCCCGTCTGGTGGTCTGACAAGGACTATGATCAGTTATCCGGGATCGCACCGACGGTACTTCTGCCACAGCGCGATGACTGGCGTGATGAACTGAAGGATATTGGCGAAGTCCTAGGCAAGAAGGAGATTGCAGAGAAGGTCATTCAAGATCTTGCAGCACAGGAAGCTGAAGCCAAGCGGATGCTTGATGATCTGGTTGGCAACGAAACCGTGTTGTATATGATGGTTATGCCTAACAGTCTCATCCTCTATGGGGATCAGATTGATCGCGGTAAGTTTATTCATACGACGCTTGGGCTAGAGATGATTCCTAACTTCCCCAAAGATCCGTCATTATCCATATCACTTGAGAATTTGCCCGAGTATAATCCTGACCACCTTATTATTCAGCTGAATAATGAGGACAATGCTGAGATTAAGCAAACCTATAAAGATATGCTGGATAGTCCTCTGTGGAAGAACATGAATGCAGTCAAGAAGAACCAGGTGTATACGATGGCGGGCAAGGATTGGTTTAACGTGGGCATGTCTCCGCTGGCGAACCGCTATGCGATGGATTCGGTTCTCCAAGCCTTTGAGGGTAACTCGAAATAAAGGGGATTTAAGGATGTGTGAAACCGATGACATGCAATTGGGGGAACGATTTTTCATCTATTCGAAGGCTGCGGAGAATGCAGTGGTTACTTTTTCACTTACCGAATTAAGCCTGCCTGCCAATGCTGAATATTTACTCGAAACTTATGCTTCCATGCTCGGAACAGAGGACAAACGTTTAGCAGCCGCCATCTTTTGCAGCTGGTACGCCGGAATTTGCGGAGCCAAATATGCACTGCTTACGGCTGCACACCCGATGGCTCATGCCTTGTGCCTGAGCAACATGTCTGTACAGCTTATCCGCACTGAGGGTTTCCCCATATTCTCCTTCTATGTCCATGAAAATCGGGAAGGCCTCTGCCTCAAACATGTTCCTGGGAAAGTATTACTAGATGAGCTTGGTTTGTTCTATAAGAATGATGTTAGACCGATTATTCTTGCTCTTGCCAATGCCACACAGACAAAAGCAGTAATGCTATGGAAGCATATTTATAATCAGCTATATACCTATATGGAAGAGGAAGCCCTGAACGCAACTGTTGACAACACTCGCAACCTTATTATTGAGCAATTCAAAGCTATGACCTGGGAACTCGAACCGGAGGTATTCGGACTTCCCCGCAATCCGTTCCGCATCATTCCCAGATTCAGAACGGACCGCAACCCTCCACACAACACTATATCTATTAAGGCCACCTGCTGCCTGGCCTATCAGCTCAGATCGGATCATGGATACTGCAGCAGCTGTCCTATACTGCCACCGGAGTAAACGGAGCAACTGGTAAATAGTCATCAGGTTAAGCCCGCGGCCCCCGCGGGTTTTTTTGTGCAAAGGAACTTAATTGTTTCTTTTTGGCATAATCTATGGTATCTATTGTAAGTCAATGAACAAAATGCAAACAAAGGGAGAGGTTTTAATGTGGGATCGTAAGGAAATAAAGCGAAGGGCTAAGGATGTGCTCCGAACTTCGTACTGGAAGGCTTTTGTGGTGAGTTTAATACTGGTTTTACTTGGAGAAGGCTCGGGTATCCCAAGCTTGAATGAAAGAATAGGCTCTTCATCAATTCGTTCAGAATGGTCCAACTCCGTTCATGACATGGATTGGGGGTTTTTAGGCCCCTTTCTTGTTATCGCATTTTTCATTGTTAGCATAATCGCAGTACTTGGAATTGCATTTTATATCCTGATCGGTTCTCCTCTCACAGTAGGTTCTATGCGTTACTTCAAGCAGGCTGCCGAGGGTGAAGTCCGTATGGGCAATATCGGCTATGCGTTTCATAAGGAACGGTATTGGGCTATAGTTCTAACAATGCTCTGGAGAGGTTTTTTAAATTTCTTATGGTTCCTGTTGCTGATCATTCCGGGAATAGTTAAATCCTACGCGTACAGTCAGGTACCTTACATCCTTGCAGACAATCCGAATATCGGATATAACCGTGCAGTAGAATTAAGCAACCAAATGACAAAGGGACATAAGTTCCGCATGTTTGTGCTTGATCTGAGCTTTATCGGATGGATTCTGCTTGGCCTGCTGGCACTCGGCATCGGCGTCTTATTTGTTCAGCCCTACATCAATGCCACTAAGGCAGAGCTTTACTTGGAATTACGCCATACTGCACTTACATATAAAATGACAACAGAATATGAACTCCGGCTAGCACCGAAGCCTTTTTTTTAGAATCGTATCTGCTACTTAGCTGCTGATGAATAGTCAACATGAAGAGCCCGCGCCAAGCGCGGGCTTTTTGTCTTGGATTGTACAGATGTATAGGCAGGAATTTCATTATTTTATCAAAGGCCCCTCTCGTCCACAGCCTTTACAGACTCGCGGACAAGAAGCTCCGGCGGAAAGCGCACTGCTCGACCGGTTCCTCCGTTAAGCAGTTCGATTAAAAGCTCCGCGGCATGCATACCGATCCATTCGAAGCAGTGACGAACTGTGGACAGCGGGGGAGTGGTGTAAGGAGTGAAAAATGCCCCATCATAGCCCATAATCGAGACATGTTCGGGAACGGAAATGGATCTGCGGTACAACTCCAGCATAGCTCCCATTGCCATCAAGTCGTTTGCGCAGCAAATTGCCGTCAGATCGGGAGCCTTCTCCAGTAGTAGAGCAGCACTTTTCGCCCCGCTAAGTCCGCTGAAATCTCCCGCTTCAATCCAAGATGGATTATGTGTGACGTTTGCGGACTGGAGAGCATCCCGAAATCCCGCGTACCGCTCCTGGCAGATGGACAGCTCTTCCGGCCCATTAATGTAGCCGATCGATCGATGTCCTTGCCGGATCAAGAACGTTCCGGCTAAGCGCCCGCCCTCATAGTCATCTGAGGCGACAAGAGAGCAACACGGTCCCAGGCTATTACCCAAATTGACGCAGGGAATCCGCAGTTTCAGCGCTTCCTTCATGAGGGGATGCTCTTTAGAGAAAGGCTGGAGAAACACGCAACCCTCCAGGCTTCGCGAATGTACCCACTCCCGTAAGCTCCCTTCCTGATAACCTGCGAACGGTACCGAAAAAATCAGCATTTCCTTCCGATAAATGCGTAGTGCCTTGCGGAGCGGCGCGAAAAAATCCTCAAAATCCCGTATCGACTCCATACCAAACTCAGGAAAAAACACTCCGATAAGGTTACTCCTCTGTGTCACGAGCTGTTTCGCTCCGGAATTCGGAACATACCCCAGTTCTTTCGCAGCTTGCCTAACCTTTTCAATGGTATTGGGATGTACCCCATAGCTCCCGTTTAACGCACGGGATACTGTGCTGATGGAGCATCCAACCTTTTTCGACAAGTCTTTTATGGTTGCCGCCATGTTATCAACCTTTATCAGCCTGAGCCAGTATTTTCCCGGCCTCCAGCTTGCTTAGATTTTTTCCGTAGGACTTACCGGTGCTTTTCTCCAGTTCACTAATTGCTCTCAACTGCGTCTCTGTCGCTGACTGCACTTGAATCAGATTCATGAGATTATCCCGGGCGATCATCTGTGCTAACTGGGGATCGTCTAACAGATACAGCATGCGGTACATGCCCTCAATTGCCTTCTCTTCCCCGCCATCAAGTCCATATCCGGAATCGGTGCTAATCATAAAACGATCTGGATACTTTCGAATCACAGGAATGAAGATTTCCGGCTGCAGCCCCCCTTCTGGATTGTAGACGGAGAAGCCGGCAAAAAAATCAGCGTAAAGGTTCGGATATTTCGCCATTAAGCGACCGACTTCTTCAGGAGTGTTGTAGGCATTGATATGGGCGAAAATAAAAGTTGTATCCGGATGCTGGCTCAAGGCTTGTTCCAGCTTGGCTACCGGCTCTCCGCCTGGCGGATCGATATGCAAAAGAATTGGAGCCTTATATTTCGCAATCAGATCATAAATCTGTGGAAGATAACCATCCATGGGATCGTTCGCCTTCCATTCAACATTCGAAAGTACCGGAGAATGAGTTGAAGCCGCAGCAATCTCGCCCAGGCCGAAATAGCCCTTTTCTAAATTGTCTTTGATTACATCAAGACTGCCAGGATCATGGAGATCGAAGCCGGAGAAGTAGGGTATATAGAAGTCGGGATTGCTCTGATAAGCATACCAGCTGTAAGAATCGGTCAGAATTGCGCTATGTTCGGAAACGTCTCCGAAAAGAATGACATTTCGCACTTTATACTTCGTCCATACGTCCTCCATCATTTGAAACTGCTTACCAGATGCATCATGATTGTGAGCGTCGATCAGTCCCAGATTCCCGTATGTATTCACCAGCTGAGTAAAATCCGGCTGATCCGTTGACGATTTCAAATCAGTCTGTTCTGCCGCCACTGTGTTCCCAGGGCTTACTGCTTGGGTAGTTGCTGTCACTTTTGGTTCTACTTGATTGCCAGGTTGCGCTGCCGTACAACCTGATATAGCCATTATCGTACAACATGCGGCCAATATAACCAGGGGTGTTTTATAGCGATCCATCATCCATAACCTCCCAATATAATGAATAATTTCTATTCGCATTATATCACGAAAATCATCCTGACAAGACCATATATCGGAAACGTTTCCGAATTATTCATCATTTCGGAACAGCCAAATTTCAAGGCTATTATTTAAACAAAAGAGGTGTTCACTGCCATACGAATAGCTGGCGGTACACCTCTTCTTATCACTTCAACCCGGAACAACACCAAGTATACCCTGCCAGCTTAACTGTAGAATTGCCAGAATACGAGCAGGCTCACCAGAACAACCATCATCGCCCCAGGAAAAATGGCCGACCACTTGTCACGGGTAGTTGAAGCAGGCCGCTTTTTCTTCTCCAATACCAGAAGTGGCGCCAAGAACACTATCGCCAGTCCAGTCAGTCCATAGTTAACCATAATCTGCGGATACACTTCTGCATAGGCACGCTCATTATTGCTTATCATCCTCAGGGCCAGGACCAGATTGTTCACCACAATGCCGGTGCCCGTTAAGGTGAGGCCTGCAGCCAGCTTGCGGCTGGCTGCACGAGAAGCAGGGCGTGTTCTGGCATTCCGCTTGCTTAAGATCGTCTGAACCAGCAATACAAACGGGGCGAACATGAAATAGCCGACGACCAGGACCGCGAACGCGGCACTCAAGAGCAGCACCGGCATCGATTTGCCGGCAGGCAGCGGCAAATAATCAGTGGTATACACTGAGATCGCCTTTACCTTACCATCATTGACTGTTGCATGCAGCATAGGCCAGGCATCGAGCGCCGAGTCTCCGCTAACTTTCTGATAGAGATAAGGCTGTACCTGCTTATAGCTTCCGGTCATGCCTGCTAGTGATACCCGGAGTTGATCTGCTCCCTGCGGCTCAAGCTTCATCAGCGTAAGGTAAGGAAATAGATTCATGAAGCCGTGTCCAGGGCGGCGCGCAGCCATAAACTTGCCTTGAACCTCAGACGCATCGGGCAGATTGACAGCGGCGGCCTTCTCACGCATGCCTATGATTGCTTTGGTCAGGCCATAAACAATATTGGATTCACTGGCCTGATTAGACATAATTACGATCGCAAACCGGTCTTCAGGGACGATCTGCAGATTGGTGGCAAAAGCAATTGTATTCCCGCCGTGTCCTAACGTCCGGTGCAGTCCGGGATATTCCCAGAACCCATGTGCATTGCCCGGCATACCTTCCGCTGAGGTATAACTCCGTGCCAGCATCGTGTTCAGCGTCTCAGGTTTCTCGAACAGGGGGGACTGTTCTCCGGCTGCCGGTAGGAATGCCATCGCAAACTTTGCCAGATCCTCAGCAGTGCCGTTATTCCCGCCGTTAGGGTACATAGACATATAATTCCATGAACCCTGCGTAAAGGACCCTTCTTCTTGGAAGAAATAACCTTTAGCTTTATGCTTCAGCAGCTCCGGGCGGTCCTCTACGACGGAATAGGCAATGGAATCTTTCATGCCCAGAGGATCAAAGATATGCTGCTGAACATATTCATGATAAGGTTGGCCGCTGATTCTCTCCACGATAAATGCAGCCAGGGAGTTGCCATAGTTCGAATAGGCTACAGCCTCACCGGGTCTGTAAATTTGTGCCGGCTGGGCAAGCTGCAGCCCCTCTTCCAGCGACCGCACTTCCTTAGGAGATTGATAAGCCATATCAAACATATACTCCTCGAATCCGGCATTGTGGTTCATCAGATTGAGCATCGTTATAGGATCATCATATTTCAGCTTAGTTAGGAAATTCTCCGGCAAATAGCTGCGGATATCTGTATTCAGATGAATTTTCCCTTGTTCTGCCAGCTGCATCACGGACGTCCATACAGTAAGCTTGCTGATCGAGCCCCACTCCATTACCGTATCCGGCGAGACAGGGATTTGCTGCTCCATATCGGCGTAACCGTACCCCTTGGACAATACCACCCGGCCATCCTTCACCATAACAACAGACGTACCTACGGTATGTTTTCCTATGTATTCCTTTACATAATCGTCGACAAAAGCTTCCAGACCGGCCAGCGGAATCCCGGAAGGGGTTGTTCCCCCTGCCCCACCGCTAACTTTCTCCGATGCAAACGCTGTGATACTAAAAGACAACAATAATAATATCGAGAACACAAGTGTGAATCCTCTTCTTAACAATAAAACCTCTCCTTTAGTCGAGTAAATTCCTGCAGCTCTCCTATTCTATCAAGTATTCTCACTCAAAAGCGCATAAATTTGTAAAATAAACCATATGCGGATTCCGGTTCTCCACACTTCCTCCACATACTAAACAGCGGCCCCGAGTACTGGAGAACCGCTGCTTGCTTTATATTCAACGCTATCACCAGGGTATGGTGAACTACTCAATCAATTGCAACAGTTCTTTGATAATAAGATCAGGGTGATAACTGTGGATGTAATGTGAACTGTCCTTTACAATAACTTGCTTGCCGTCAACCGACCATGAAACCAGCTCGGCTTGACTGTCTGCCCATGCCCGATCCTCTGCAAGCTTGCCGAAATAATCTGCGGTCAGAACGCGAATGGGTAGATTCAGCGGCTTCTCACCGGCTAATACAATCTGTGCATTCTCTTGGCTCTGGCGCATTTCATCAACCATGTCCCGGTTACCGGCCAGCAGAAGCATAGATTTACGGTTTAATGTCCTTTGCGCTTCAGGAAGCAATCTTTCTTCGTTGCTTTCGCTGGCTGCCCAATTCTTAAAGGCGTCCAAATGATATAAAGTCCGAAGGACACCTGTTGTCCTGAGTCCCTTGTAGAGGATTGGAATAAACATCAGTTCAGGGCTATGGGCATAATATTCAGGGCTTCCGCCATCGATCATCAGGATTCCTTTCACTTCCTCAGGATACCGCTGGGCATAACGGATCGTCTCCAGTGCACCCATCGAGTGCCCAACAAAAACATATGGCGGTTTCTGACCTGAGACTTGTAGCAGTTCGTGAATTTCACCTGTAATCTCATCAATATTCCGTTTTTTGCCTGTCACGTCACTAAATCCGTAACCGAAGCGATCGTAGACTGCGATTTTCACATGCTGTTTCAGTCCTTCGTATAAAGGCGAAAAGTCAGCGTATGGATTCGTTGTCCCCCAACCTGACGCAAATACAACGGTTGTTTCCCCTTCCCCATCCGAATATAGATGCATCTTATTTCCTTTGACCTCATACAGCCTTCCAACCGGCTGGTATGTTTTCCTGTCCTGAACCGCACAATACCACTGATAACAGGCTCCGACAGCTGTCAGAGCAACACATGCTGCCAACATCCAGAGTGCTATTTTCCAAACTCGTCTCTTCAACATTTCAAACAACCTGCGACTTGAATAAACGTGCAACCGCAGATTCATTAAATCCTTTGACTATAAGATATACCGCTAAAATCATCTCATTTGCCGCCACAGGAAGTGAGAATAAGGCGCCCCAAACTGAAAGCTGAGAAAATACACCGAACATTTCCAACAATGAAGCAAGGAAAACGGAGACCCCGCCTGTCATTCCTAAGATGGAAATAAACCGAGGAACAAGCTTGGTACGATAGAAGATGTAACTATACATAAATGTATTAATCCCCAGCATGAAGTTAGGCCCAAGCATGAAGGTCCAATCATGAACGGCTTGTAATACAGTGCCGGATGCCAGGTACGGGGCAGGATCCAGGGCACCTGCAGCTACATAATCCCGGCTTAAGGTTAGCAGCGATAGGATGCTTACGATACCGATTGTAATGACTACTGCTTCCATGAACCGAAAGAGAACATGACCAAGCGCGATGCTTTCATTGTACCTGCGCAAGAATGGAAACATGGTAATAGACGTCCCAACCGCCGCTACGACAAGGATCAATTCCATCAGCGCTCCCAGGATCACCTGGTTCGCGTGTGCAGCACCATTATCCAGGTAACCTGTATCTTTGAGAATCGGACTGTAAAGAATAAGCGCAAGGATTGATGATGCCGCTGCAAGGATAAACAGAACACCTACGACTTTCCCGGCTGATTTGGCTGAATTTACTGAATTGGCTAATTTCATGTTTTAACCTCCATCTTCTTCTTTGAGAGTTTGTTCCCCATAAAAAAATACCTCTTCCAAATGCAAGCTGAATGCATGAGCGATGCGGAAAGCCAGCTCGAGCGAAGGCGAATAATTGCCCTTTTCCAGAGCCACGATGGTTTGCCGGGTTACACCTACCTTGTCAGCTAATTGCTGCTGCGTCATTTCGTTATATTCGAATCTTAATTTGCGGATGTGATTGCCAACAAGATTTTTACTCATTTTAGACTCCTCTCCTGTAGTGATATAGTTTCGTCACGGAGCCCGTGACATCGGAAATGAATCCCGAGACAATCAGGATGACAAACATCACCTGTACAGGCTGTTCGATGACCAGTGATCCCATGGCAAGAAGGAAACCGAGAATAAAGACGAAGAAGCCGTTTCGGTGCGACTTCAATTCGATCTGTTTATCCAGTTCATCCGTGAAATTCGGCTCCTTCTCCCCGGTCGTGATCCGAAAAACGATATTGAAAAAAATACTGATTACGATATGCGCAAAAATAGAAACCAAAGTCAGAACGAGGACAAAAGAGCCCCAATAGTGAAAGATTTCTGTCGGCTCCATTCCTTCCGCAGGATACTGCACATACTTGTACGCGCTAAAAGATACGAAAATGAGAATGGCGCTAATGATCGATACGATGCTCTTTTTTTCCTGATAAGTCATGCTGTACCCCTCCTATAGAATAATTATAAGTTAAGTTTGTTATACACAATGTATATCAAACCATTCTCTGTGTCAAGTATTCTTTACATTACAGACCAAATAAAAATAACCCGCAACCTGTGCGGGCTTGTTATAGGGAATAATGACGATTTGAATTTCCTACAAAATAACACCCTGTGTACGGGCTTAACGCTCCCTGTTCACCACATAATTCATCAGATGTTTTAAAAACGGTATATTGCGGGGAATCGCTTGTAATGCTTCCGTAGCAAGACAATAGTGTTCCCACATTTCCTTACTGGCACCTTCGATTCCAAGAATCGAGACGAAATTCGAATTATTGTTAGCCACATCCTTGCCGACCGGTTTGCCGAGTACATTCGTATCTCCCTCCACATCGAGCAGATCGTCTTTGATCTGAAACGCAATCCCCATATGGTAGGCAAATTTTTTGAGGGCAATAACTTCCGCTTCGCTGGCCTCTGCAAGCATAGCCGGCATAACCAGACATGCCTCAAAGGCCACCCCAGTTTTATAAAAGCAAACCATATTCAGCTGTTCCAGGGTCAAACTCTTGCCTTTTGAATCCAAGTCCATAGCCTGCCCCATACACATGTCTTCTGCCTTTTGAGCCGAGTAACGGATCAGGGCAAGAACGGTCTCCGCCTTGAAGCGGTTTAGGGAGGCTTGTTCCCCAATCGCTCTTTGAATCAAATACAGCCCGGTTAATTCGGCAGTAGCACTATTGTGTACCTGATGCAAGGTCGCCTGCCCTCTGCGGGTAGACGCATTATCCTGTGAGGGCAGATCATCAAAGATCAGGGATGCGGTATGCATATATTCGAGTGATCTCAGAAGCGGAACAAGGGCCTCAGACTCCAATCCGTATTCATTCACGCCCATGACCCAGGTCAGAATAGGACGAACCCGCTTCCCGTCCCCTTCCAGACTGTAATTGGCCGCATCGATCAGCTGTTCCTTCATTGCCGTAATCCCCTGGGGTTTGGTGAATTTCAGCTCGCTGTTAATCAGACTGCGGGCACTTTTGAATGTAGCGAGGAATTCTTCCTGTTCCTTTGCATCATTTTTCAAATGCTCAACCATCCGGTCCCGCAGCAGCTTATCGAAAAAATCCACATCATCCGCTTTCCGCACCATTTTCTGGATAAGCTGATTGAGTTCCGGTTGGCCGGCTGCAAACATCCCCATCGTCTCGTTGTACTTCTCAGCTCCAGCCCGCTCTTTGAAACGCTTAAGTCCATTAATTGCCCGGTCCAGTATTACCTCACGGACTTTGGCATTGGAATCATAAACGCTGCGGATGAGATTGGAAACGACTACCCAATACAATTCGAAGGGATTAATCAAATCCGGTCTTTGCTCATGATATTGTAAATAATAAGTATAGGGTGTCACCGCACCATCCTTCAGATCCTGCTCCATATCCGCGAAATCGTCGGCAAGCTGATTGTAGATGCCAAAAAAGAAGGTCCGCTCTTCAAAGCCGGCATCCTCAGGCGCACTGATTACAGAACGCGCAATCAGCCGGGACGATGAAGACTTCAAGATAACGGGGATGTACAGTTCATCATTCGTGTAATCGGGCTGTGAAAGCACCTTTACACGGTCGATATCCTGCGCATGAAAAAAGACGAAGGACTGCTCGAAAAAGATCTGCTGTGTGTCAGGGCTCCGATGCTCCTTAATATACTCAAAAGCCTCTGTGAGCTCTGAATGGATATAATGAATCAGCTCCGCATTCTCCCCGGTCCATACCCCCAGTTCAGGCACAGCTCCGGTAAGCAGTGCAGAACGAATCAGATCGGAATATTGCGCTTTCTCTTGAAGAGTCAAAATCTGAGAATCCAACAGATCATCGATAAATGGATAGGTGAGACCATAGGAATATCCAAGCCTGATCGCTTCATCAAGCCTGCGGGAACGCTCCCCGGGCGGTGCAGCATCCCCCAGCTCATCCATTACATGCAGAACAACGCCCAGAATAATCTTGATCAATTTACGCTGCGAATGCTCCGCACTCATTCCCTCTGGTATATGTGAAGCTACCGATCTTAGTTTTTTGAACAACCAGATTACTGCAGCTTCCGTCCCTTCCTTCTGGGCCCACCTGTACACCCCTGCTAAATTCATAAATTCCGGCTGCTCACTTTTGTTTGTGTTAGCGGACTTTAGTAAGTGTTTGTTCAAATCAGTCACAGTTCTCTGAATCCGGTTCTGGGTGACCGATGAATCCAGCGTTTTCCCCAGATCTCTCAAATAAATGTAAGAGACACTGCGGTCCAAATAATCATCCAATTTCCCTGTGTAATTCAGCCATTGAATGTACCTGTAGTAATCCCGGGTATCCGGCTTGTTCTTTCCCCGTGAAAAGAAGCTTAAGCCTGAATAACCCCGCAAATGCTTCCGTTTCCATATTTGAATATCCTCTTTGAGGGCTGCCACATAAGACTTGTTCTTGACCTGATTATAGAGTGTTGTAAAATACTGGGCCGCCCTCTTCTCAGCCAGTTGATAGCCCTCATTACCATGATTCGTAGAATTTATATTCATAAGATGCACAACCTCAACGTCTTATTTGATATACATAGCTGCATTTCACCCGGGGGAATGCAACGCATTTCGTTCAAGCTTTTTATCCTTATACGGACAATAAGCGGTTAGGTTACGGAACCCATCTGAAGGGTCAACAAAAAAAGAAGGCCCGTTTAGGACCTTCTCTAAGGATAGCAGGATTATTTAGATAAGCTTTGCAGATAAGCATCCGCTTCTTCATAAGTTGGATAATGCACAGCAAAGCTTCCGAAAAGTCTCTTCATCTGCATTTTCCAGATTGGAGAGTTCGCAACATAGGCCCAGCCTCCAAGACCTTTAGCAACAGCCATATCGCCAGTAGGTGCAAGCATGCCGGCAACCTCAGGTGAAAGAATTGTCGCTGAACCTGTTACATCGGTTATTCCGGTAAAGCCCGGTTTAAGCTGCTTCATCGCTTTCTCAAAATCAGATATATAGGAAGGCACGTCCGCTTCAGTAAGTCCTAGTGCTTTTACAACCACTTGATTTTTTTGTACGTTTACTTCCATTGTGTAAGGCATGCTGATTCCTCCAGATATGAATTTAAATATGTACCTACAAATTTATATCGGCTGTTCTTAACGGTGAGTTGAGAGAAAAAGGAAATTCATTAATGTATTTTACGAATTACATTTTTCTGCTAAATTAGGGAGCTTATTTCGTAGCGGAATATCCGCCATCTATAAGATGAACAGTGCCTGTAATAAAGCCGGCTTCATCGCTTAGCAGGAAGCATACAAAAGCCGCGATTTCATCAGGAGTTCCGTAGCGTTTAAGCGCTGTCCCGCCGGCAATTGCGGATTGTAGGCCTTCTACGTCATCCGAAAGGAGCCGTTCATAACGGCCCATCATAACTGTCGGTACAGGCCCTGGCGCAAGTACATTGGCCCGGATATTGCGCGGACCCACTTCAGCCGCAACAGACTTGGTTAAACCGATAATCGCGTGCTTGCTAGCAGAATAGGCAGCATCACCGGCCATCCCAATGGTACCGTGAAGGGACGCGCAGTTTAGGATGGCCGAACCGGACGGCATGAACGGAATTGCGTACTTCATCATCATAAACTGGCTGATAAGATTCGTGTTAATGACTCTTTCAAAAGTCTCTACCGGATATTCTTCCACTAGTTGATTATCTCCGGTAATAGCAGCATTGTTGTACAGGCAATCAATTTTACCGTAATGATCAATAGTATCCTTGATTATACTCTTTACAACCGCTTCTTTTGAAACATCCCCTTGAATAAAAAGCGCTTCCCCTCCCATTTCAGTAATTTCCCGCGCAGTAGCTTTTCCGGAGTCTGAAATGGTTACACAAACAACAGAAGCCCCCTCTAAGGCAAGTCTGATGGCAGAAGCCCTTCCAATTCCGCTTCCCGCTCCGGTTACAATGGCTACTTTCCCGCTAAATCTGTGATTCATCAAAACACCACTTTCTTTGTTGTAGAGTTTCGGTTCGGCATCATTACTCATTTCGACCCATTCCCTAATCAAGCGAGCAATTTCGACATATCAACCAAATTATACCATACCACCAAATGATTAAAAACTACATTTTTTCCAAAAAGAAGTGTTAGCACAAAAAAATAGAGAGCCGACCTGCGGCTCTCTTGAACTATTATGGTTAATATGAATATGGACTCATTTACCTGTATAAAGCTTAGTTTTCATCAATGCTTCTAGGAATGTGAATTTACTGTAAGCCGTTCCGCCTTGGGCCAGCGGATCAACCAGATTAACATAAACATTGCCGCTCTTGACTGCTTTCAGACTCTTCCAGATCGGATTCTTCTGCAGTTCCTCCAGGGCTTTTGGATTATCCTTGTTCTCATCCGGAGAGAACTGGACGAAGAGATAATCCGGGTTGATCGCCGCAAACGCCTCCAGCGAAATGTTCTGCTGCGCCTTCGCCTGCTGAACTTCCATTGGCACGGCTGCACCCAGATCTGCATACAAGGACCGGTTAAAAAAGATATCCTTCGGATACAGGAAAAGGTTGCCTGTCCGGATACGTAGAGCCATTACTGTCTTGTTCTTGAACTTAGGAGTGAGCTTCACTTTAGCCACTTTCAATTCATTCTGATACTTCAGAATGGCCGCTGTCGATTCCTTCTGCTTGCCTGTAAGTGCTGCCAGCAGCTTAAGGTTGTCCATCCAATCCGTTGCGAGATGAGATACCGGAATTGTTGTAGCTATCTTAGCCAGCTTCTCATTGGTCTCAGCCGGAAATTTGGTACTGCTAAGAATAACGGCCGGATTAAGTTTGAGGATGGTCTCAAAGTTAGGCTCAATCTTCTCCCCTACCGGTGTTACGCCGGAAGTAATCTTGGAGAACATCGCTGGAAACTTACCGCCGACAGTAAGGGCTCCCTTAGGTTTGAAATTCAGCACCAGGGCGTCTTCGAGAGCCTCCAGGGCGCCGGCGATCACAATATTATCTGTCTTTGCAGGAACCGTATATACCTTGCCTTTATAGGTAATCTTCTGCGTAGCCGACGTGGTGGCTTTGCCAACATTCAGCGGTGCCGCGCTTACGCCTACAGCTGTTCCGATGCCCAAAACCATTACACCAGCTAATACCAAACCTTTTAATCCTTTTAACATGCCTGCTACCCCACCTCAGATCTTATTAATAATGAGAATCATTATCACAATTATCATAGATAAATCTGCTCCTTTTGAACATGGATTATTTCCGTAAATAACATGGACGATCTGCCAATAGAATCTTGCAGACTGCCTGTCGTAACTCTGTTTGCTAATATTGAGTTGATATGTTGTAAAATGGTTTTATAGACTGCAAGACTATATCCTTTGAAGTGGAGACAGGTCCATGAAATATGATTGTTTAATTGTAGATGATGAAACCGAGCTGGCGGAGACGACCAGCGAGTATTTTAATTTATTCAATGTCCTGACGGCTTTCGTTACCAGCGCTGATGCCTGCCGGAATTTCTTAAAGGAGCATACAGTATCTCTGATTCTGCTAGATATCAACCTCGGCGGAGAATCCGGATTTCAGCTGTGCAAGGAGCTGCGGCAGATGACAGATATCCCTATCCTGTTCATCAGCGCCCGGACCAGTGAGGATGACGTTCTGATTGCACTGGATATCGGCGGGGACGATTACATACATAAGCCGTATACGCTGCGGGTATTACTGGCCAAAACCAAGGCAGTATTGAAACGCTATGCTAATGAAGCCCTGCCAGAGTCCACAATCCTTCAAGCCGGTCCTGTGCAGATTGATCCTGAACTGAGACGGGTCAATCTGAATGGTGTCCCGCTGAAACTAAAAACAATGGAATATAAATTGATCAGTTACTTCATTCTTCATAAAAACCGGGTCATTCCCAAAGATGAGCTGTTCGCTGCTGTATGGGGTGATGTTTTTGCCGGCGACGGCACCTTAAATGTACATATCCGCCATCTGCGTGAGAAGATCGAACAGGATCCCAACCATCCCGAGTACATAAAAACAATTTGGGGCATCGGCTATGCCTTTGAGGACAAATAGCATGTCAAAGAAACTGCTGCTTGCCCTGCTGCTGGTCATTGCAAGTGCCAGTACCTTTTATTTTCTCTCAATGCTCCATATGAAGAATGGATTATCCACTGACAGAGTGGCTATTAATACCCTAGTAAAGCTTACCGAGCAGAATTGGGGCACCGTCCAAGGGGAGCACTTTGTTGATATCCCTTATGATTTTGCAATTATTGACAGGTCAGAGACACTTGTATATCAGACAAAGAGTGGCATATCAGTAACCGAGAAAGAAGCTATTTACCATCGTGATACACTGATCGATGTAGTAGTTCAAGGCATTAGTGTAGGAAAAGTTATTATTTATAACGATTATGACACTTTATTTTCCCGGATGAAGCTGCAATTTTCAGTTATCTTTGCGGCTTCCCTGCTGCTGCTGGCTTGTCTCTTTCTCGCTTATATCCTGTATTTAAACCGGATGATCTTCCGCCCTTTCAGCAAAATGCAGCGTTTCGCAAAGCACATAGCCAAGGGGGAGCTGGATATCCCTCTGGAAATGGACCGGAATCATATGTTTGGCGCCTTTACGGAAAGCTTTGACATGATGCGCGACGAGCTGGCTGCGGCACGGCACAGTGAATATCTGGCCAACAAGAGTAAAAAAGAACTGGTTGCCAGCCTCAGCCACGATATAAAAACGCCTGTTTCCTCGATAAAAGCAGTCACAGAGCTAATGCTCCTTAGTGCCTCTGATGACAAAACCAGCCGACAGCTAAACACGCTGTACGCCAAAGCCAACCAGATTGATCATCTGGTAACGGATATGTTCCACGCCACCATGGAGGAGCTGAATGAACTCCAGGTCAATGTAACGGAAGAGCACAGCCACCTGCTGGGTGAATTAATCGACAATGCCAACTACTATGGCCAGATTACGTTGGCCCCTATCCCGGATTGCCTTATTGCAGCAGATCTCCTGCGCTTGCAGCAGGTTATTGATAATGTCGTGAACAATTCCTACAAATATGCCGGCACAGCCATCGAGATTGAGTGTGTAATCATTGAAGGTTTCCTGGAGGTACAGCTCCTGGACTTTGGTCCTGGTGTCCCGGAGGAGGAGCTGCCGCTGCTGTTCAATAAGTTTTACCGGGGAAGCGGCGCTGTCCATCAGAGCGGCTCGGGACTCGGTCTATTTATATCCCGCTACATGCTGCGGAAGATGCATGGGGATATGGTCTGCTGCAACCGCCGGAACGGCTTCATGGTGAAGCTCCTGATTCCTTTGGCCGGAAAAAATTAAGAAACCGCTAAGGATTCCGCAAAGACCCGTTAAGAACATTCATCGTAGAATTAATTTGCAGTTAAAGCTATCCGCTTACTGCAGCCATTATTAAATCGGCAGAAGGTATGCCAAATAATGAGTATGAATTTAAATGGAGTGTTCTGCAATGAGTCAACCGGCAAAGACCATATTAATGCAAACAAAAAAGCTGGGCAAAACCTTCTCACACGGAGGCGTCCAGCAGCATGTCCTGAAGAATCTGGACCTGACGCTGTACCAGGGAGATTTCACAGTCATAATGGGAAGCTCGGGTTCAGGTAAATCCACATTGCTCTATGCCATTTCCGGGATGGATAAACCGACGCTGGGAGAGATTCTGTTTGCCGGCCAGGATATTACGGGTATGAGCAATGACCAGCTTGCAGTCTTCCGCCGGAAGCATTGCGGGTTTGTCTTTCAGCAGATTCATTTACTGGATACCATGAGTGTGCTCGACAATGTGTTATCCAGTGCTTTTTTGGTACAAAAAAACCGAACGGCGGCAGTTTCCAAAGCCAAGCAGCTGCTGGCGGAAGTAGGTTTAGATGCCTCAAAGTGGACGAAATTCCCGGCGCAGATCTCCGGTGGAGAGGCACAGCGGGCAGGAATAGTCCGGGCATTAATTAATGCCCCCACTGCCGTGTTCGCTGATGAACCTACTGGAGCGCTTAACAGCGCAGCCGGCACAAGCGTCCTGAATGTCCTGACGGAGCTGAATGAACGCGGGCAAAGTATTATAATGGTCACTCATGATCTCAAAACCGCACTCCGGGGTAACCGGATTCTGTATCTGCGGGATGGAATTATGGTTGGCGAGCTGCAGCTGCCTCCGTTCAGAGAGACTAACGGACCAGAACGGCAGGAGCAATTACAAACCTTTTTAGCAGATTTGGGGTGGTAAAGATGCGCAGCGTCCAAACAAAACTGGCCTGGTCCAATATCCGCAAACGAAAAAGCTCCACCGCTACCCTGTTCCTTTTAATCCTGCTAGCCGTCCTTTTACTCAACATCGGACTGTCGGTTACGCTGAAGCTGAATTCATTTCAGGAACAAAAAATGGTTGAGCTAAAAACTCCGGACATGATCTCATACTTTTCCGACAATGAGCATCTTAAAGAGTACGAAGCTTTGGTGAACAATTACCCGTATACCGACCAATGGGAGAAAGAATCTGCCCTGCTGCTGTCCGAGGTCAAGATCAAGTACGGGCAAAGCGAGACCACAACCGGGCTATTGGTACTTAATGCTGAGCAGCAGCGGACCATGGCTCCCTTTAATACCATCACTCCGGTCAAGTCCTTCAGCAGTGATCAGATCTTTCTCCCTTATATATTCCATGTCGGTGGAGGGTATAATGTCGGAGACTCCCTTACCATAACCTATGAAAAAGCTGTGTACACCTATAAAATCGGCGGTTTTATCGAGGAGCCGTTAACAGGAACTTTTACTAATGGTGCGATGAAAGTATTCCTTGCAGGTGATTCATACCGGGAGCTCGAGGAGAGTACCGGAACAACGTCCCGGGTCACTTTCCTATCCGCGACGATGACAGAAGCCGACAAAACAGAAAAGCTCATCCAATTGCTGGGAGAGGAGCTTACCGCTTCGGGTACTAAAGGTAACTTTTCCATTATGAGTGCGGAATCAGGCATTGCGGGAAACAGTGTATTCGTTAACTTTTTAACTGCCATTCTGATTGTCTTCGCACTCATTATGGTAGTGATCTCCCTGATTGTCATCCGCTTTCAGATACTCGAGCATATTGAGGACAACATGCAGAATATTGGCGTGCTGAAAGCTAACGGGTATACTTCCTGGCAGATTATCTCTGCCCTGTTATTACAGTTTATGTGGATCACGCTAGCAGCGGGTGTTCCGGGCGTAGCTGCCACAACATTAGTTATGCCTTTCGCCGGAAATTTGATATCCACTTCCATTGGATTAATGTGGCCGCCGGCATCTGGAATGCTTAGTTCTGCTCTCAGCGTGGCCATTATCACAGGTATGGTGATGCTGGTAACCTTTTTATCCAGTAAGCGGATCAGAATCATCACTCCGATTGCTGCACTGCAGAGCGGCTTAATGACCCATAATTTCAAAAAAAACCGCATTCCGCTGGAGCGCTTCCCTCTGGGTCTGCAATTTGGTTTGGGCTTGAAGACCTTAGTCCTTCAGGCCAAACAAAATGTGATGATTCTTTTGATTGTTGCAGGACTGACCTTTTCATCCATCGCCTGCTCTATCCTGAATTTCAATTTCACAGATGATACCACCGCCGTTCTTCAGCTTGTGGGGTTCGAACAGAGCGACTTTATGCTCATACCGAAAAGCGGAAAACTTACTCCCGAGATGATTGAAAAAGTGAAAAACCTGGAGGGCGTACGGAAGATAACCTTCATGGACTCCATCGCCGCTTCGATTCAGGATACCGGTTTTACGCTAAAGGTATCCAATGATTTTGATAAAATGGAGACGCAGACTGTATACAAAGGAAGGCAGCCCATCTATGATAACGAAATTGCCGTTTCAGGAATTATAGCCAAGCTGGAACACAAAACTATAGGCGACCAGATTGAAGTTAGCATTAATGGGACTACTGGTACCTACCTGATAACCGGCCTTAGCCAGCAAATCAATCAGCTTGGGATGGTGGCAACTATTACAATTGCGGGTCTGCAAAGGATTCTGCCGGATTATACTCTTGGAACGCTCAACGTATATCTGCAGGACGGAAGTGCTCCCGGTGCTTTTCTGCAGCAGTTGGAGCAAAGCTATTCTGATCAGTGGTCTGTAACCAATGTTCAAGAAATAATGCAAAGTACACTAAGTAACTTTAATGCCGCAGTATCTTCTATGACAGCAGTCATCACGGCAGTCACGATCCTAGTTGTCAGTCTTATTCTATATCTGGTCATCAAAACTCTGATCTTGAAAAGAAAGCGAGAATTCGGCATTCTCAGGGGTCTGGGCTATACCACCTTCAATCTGATGACTCAGATTACTTTCAGCATGCTTCCGGTTATCGCGACTGGTGTGCTGGCCGGAAGTCTTTTGGGGTATTATTACTCAAACTGGGCCTTCGTGCTGCTTCTATCCAGTCTGGGTGTTTACAATATTCATTTTGCTGTCAGTCTGCCTCAGATTATGACCCTCAGTTTAGCTATTATTTCAGCAGCCCTCATCGTTTCCATGCTGGTATCCAGCCGGATCCGGAAGCTTAGTGTATATGGGCTGATCACGGATTAATCTTCTGATTATTACCGCTTAACCGCCAAGCAATAATTCACATTATCGAAGGCCGCAATGGGATGAGCCGGCTGGCTGTCATTATATGCATTGAACAGCTGTCCGGTAATTTCAGCTGGCGTCAAATGCTGATAGATCAGCAGATTAAGCTCCTCCAGCATCTGCTCCAGCTCCCGGTAGGAGTAGCTTGCCTGCATCGGCTCGCCTGCCTGTGCTGCCATCATTAACTGCTTCTGCGTCCGTTCACCCGCCTGTGGTGTAAAGGTAAGCTCATCAGGATAATCAAAAACGATGCTGCTGCCGCTAGGGAGCAGCATCACAATGGCGGACAATAATTGTTTAAATGAATCCTTGGGCAGATAATAACTGATGCCCAGTAAGCTGCTGAAGCTGATCTGATCCGGGTCATAAGCGGAACAGGACAGCACTCCCTTCTGCCAGTCAGGTTCAAGAAAATCAGCCGGAATGTAATGCACATTGGATGGTACATGCCAAGGTAGCGCAGAGATCCGCCGCTGCTTGTCATCACCCGTAGCGGGGTGATCGATTTCAAAGATTTGCAGATGATCTGCAAAGTCCGGCTGGCGGTAAGCGAAGGTATCGTATCCGGCGGCAAAAATCAGATATTGCCTTGCCCCTAGTGTGACCGCATTCTTAAGCGCCTGTTCCGCAAAGGCGGCCCTCCCCAGCGGAGACGGCGACAGCTGCCAATCAACGATTGCCCGCAGGCACTCCTCCTGTGTGCCGGTAAATTCCGGCAGGAAGAATGTTATCCCCTGCGACATATTGCTGGAGATGTTCGCGTATTCTTCATTGGTTAATAGTTCTCTTGCGAGCCGGTCATCAAAAATTTTGATCTGATTATGCTCTGCGTGATAAGCTCTTGCAAATGCACTAACAAGCGCTGTGATGCTTTTATTTTTCATTAATTATCACCTCACATCTGTTGTACCATTCAGCCGTATTGCGAAACAATACTTGATTTTTCTGTTATTTTATGGTATAATAAAGGTAATAATTTTATAAGTTTCACACTTTCGCCACATTTAGGGCGTTTTTTTATGCCTGAACAATCAAAGTAAAATAAACAGTCTTTTTTCAAGAAAGAATTGATGAATCCTCCGTGGTGAATAAACATAGGTTTTAGGACAAAAAAAGAGAACTCTCAGGTTCTCTTTTTTTGTCCTTTTTTGTGTATTCTCAAATAGAATTGGTCTTAACAACGCCCGTCCCCTAAAATAATAGATCCCACAACATCAGTCCGGCTGCACTTGAGCATCCATTTCCAGCAGCTCGAATTGATTGCGTGACAAGCGGATCAGGCCATCCTGCACCATCCGCTGCAGTTCTCTGGAGAGGGCGCTCCGGTCAACCGTCAGATAATCTGCGAGATCGGTCCGGCTGAACGGGATTTCGAAGCGGGGCGAATTGTTTTTGTGAGCCTGCAGGTGCAAATAATGCAGCACTCTCTCCCGCAGCGATTTGTGGGAGACCAAATCAAGCTTTTGATAAACCGCCCGGTTGTTCTCCAGCAGTAAAGCCATCATATTCTCAATGATTCGTCCTCTCAAATAACAGGTCACCTGGCCTGGACGGACGATGTTATTAATCCGGATAAACAGAATACGGCATTCCGAACCTGCTACCGCTTCATAACCGCTGGGCTCCCGTTCAAGGCGGAGTGCTGTTTCTCCGAGAATTTCTCCGCTTTTCAGTTCAGAGAAAATAAACCGGTTGCCTGAGACATTCTCCTTGCACAGCAGCACGTTTCCGTAAAGAATTATACCTGCTGAATCGAGAAGCTCATCTTGCTCAAAGATAACCTTCTTCTTCGCAAAATCCCTGATGGTTCCCTGCAGGCAGCTCAAGGCCTGCTGTACTTCTTGACTCTCGAACCCCTTAAATAAAATCGTGTTTTGTATTTTATCCATATATTCCTGCAATTTAATCCGCCTCCTGTTGCCATGGCAACAGAGTCATGGGAGAAACTCTGCTACAATTCAATAAATGAGAACGATTCTCACGTTAAGTCTTATTATATCAAAGGACAAGAATCAATCAATAGATACAGGAGGACCGTATGAGCGGAATTACATCAGGGACCGTATTTTATTTAGATCAAATGATCGGCATCAAACCTAACCGGATTGCAAGCCGAACGCTGGACTTTTCAGAAGTAGCGGATGATCGTGCTGGGGCACCGGAATGGGTGCTGTATGCCATGGATCAGGGGGAAACGATCAGTTCGGAAACTTCTCCGGAGTCCAAGCTGATTTTTGTACTGGAAGGTGAGCTTCATATGCTGGTGGATGATATGCCGTGTCATCTGCCGCAAGGAGCGTCGGTATGTGTTAAGAGTGATACATGGCATGAATTCGCTGCGCAGAGCAGCTGCAAGTTTCTGCAAATCAAAATTTAAAATGAAGGCAGGTATTCCATATGGTGCAAACAGGATTTATCAAAAAATTGCCGCATTCGGAAGTTATAGATCTACGGAACATCATCACAGTTGAAGAACAGCAGGTATCCAGCCTGACCCTGGTGCAGCGTCCCAATCTTGCCATGACACTACTCTCCCTGGATAAAGGTTCATCCATTGGCGGCCACTCTTCTCCGGGTGATGCTATGGTTAATATTTTGTCAGGCCTGGCACACATCACCATAGCGGACAAAGAATATAGCGTACAAGCCGGGGAAAGCATTATATTACCTGCAAATATCCCTCACGCGCTGTATGCTTCAGAGGCATTCCAAATGCTGCTGATTGTCGTCAAACCGGATAAAAAAGAAGTAAAGCTCGGTGAAAAAAGACTTCCTCCCCAAGACAGATGATGAGAAAACAAGAAGCCCGCATTAGATGCGGGCTTCTTCAGCTTATGGCTTATCACTTATTGTAATTATCGGCCAACCTCATGAGGTTACCGTCTCTGCACTTCTCCAGCGCAGTTTATACAGCTCAGGCATGACAACCCCAAGCAATACCAGAACTACCCCGGTCCATTGCAGTCCGCTCACCTGCTCATGCAGCACGAACGAGGATAGCAATACTGCCACCGGAAGCTCAGCCGCACCGAGAATTCCGGCCATTCCGCCTCCGATATGGGGCACGCCAATCGCAAACAGCACTGGCGGAATAAACGCTCCAAACAAACCGAGCAGGAATCCGAACAACAGCAGCTGTCCCCACAGCAAGCCGTTAAACAGGAAATACGGCGGGAACAGGATGCAGAGCAGCACCAGACCGCCTGTAACCATCCAGGCACTCCGGTAAGCCGGATGTACAGAGGGAACGGCTTTCCCGCTAAAGATGATGAACATCGAATAGCTTACCGCTGACAGCAGACCAAGTGTAATGCCTAAGAAATTGAAGTGAGCTGTACTCTCTCCAAGCACCCCTGCCGCAAGCAGTGTTCCGCCGAACAGCAGCAACAACGTCAATACGGTTATTTTATCCGGACGCTGGCGTTTGCTGACAGCCTGGATCAGCACACTGATCCAGGTGAACTGGAACAGCAGGATAATCGCCAGCGATGCCGGGATGTAGCGGAGAGACTGGTAATACAGCAGGCCCGTGACGACTGTCGGTGCCCCGGCAAGCATAAGCAGCAGTCTGTGCTTCCATGTCATCCGCGGGGATACACGTCCGGCTTCTTCCGGTGTAATTCCTTGTTTCCGCTGCTTGCGTGTCTCTCTTACTTTGGTATATAGAGCCAGCATCCAAGCCAGTATACAGCCGGTCATCAGCTGCGTGCCGACCACTTCTCCCAGCTGGTATCCTTGTCCGTATGCGAGTACAACTATGGTTGACAAGATGCCATAGCTCATCGCTCCTACCAGAACCGAAATTAAGTACTTCATATCCTTCATATCTATTATGCCTCCTGAAACTTCTGTATCGGCCGTTACACGCAAAAAATCCTAACTCCGGGATAAACACCATAAACATGGTCTTTATCATCGTAGTTAGGAAGAATAGGCTTCCTGTAGAAACCCTCGCCCTATAAATACCAGAACGGCTGCGAGGTTATACGAGAACTTTTATAATGATCAGCATGACGACTTTTCATATGTTACACGGCAAGTGAGATGGTGTCAACCTTTAATTGTTTAAAATTTGTGGTTTATCTCCTATTCACCGCTATCCCCCAGCCAAACCTCACCAGAGACAGTGTTCCACTTCAGACTGATTCCCAGCAGCTCGCAGAGATCCTGGAGCGGAAACTGGGTAGTATCGGATAAGGCTTGTAGCGTAATTACACGCTCTGTCTTCTTCCCGTTAATAAACAGCTGTTCCGGATCACTGGCTTTGATATGAATAACCGTGCTGCCATATACGAATGACCAGAGTCTAAAGCGGTAATTATTGAACTTTGGATCGGGATTAGACTGAGTCATATTCACCTTCACACCAAGCGCCTTGAACACACTGCTGTAAGGAACATACAATTTCCCGTTGATAACGCCTGTCGTTCCATAAAAATCAATGGTCTCTCCGTTCACCAGAAAGGTCAGCGGAGTCTGAACCGGAGCAACAGCAATTGTATCGTCATTCGTAACCGTACCGCTGCCTGTGGCTAATCCGCCATTGAATCCTTCCCCCCAGCCCAATAACCTGCCTTTCTTATCCTGTGCAAATCCGAAGCTGCCCGTGCTGCCCCATAAAGTGGTGATACTCTCTTCGCCTTTGACTTGAAACGGTTTGTTCAGGGGGCCGGAGTTATAATTCCATTGCCAGAGTGTTCCGTTAGTCTTCAGTACATACAGCTTATTGTAGCCAGTCTGAAGTTTATAGACGCTGCTAAGGCCTGATATTTCGGACGGCACTTTCAGCGTCTTGTTCCAGCGCAGGGCTTGTCCATCCGCACGCAGCAGAAAGGCGTTATCCCCGGAGGGGGCCATTTGCTTAATCCCTGATTCGGCAAGCGTGTTCACGGTAACCGGATCACTTGCCCAGCGGATTCTGCCCATAATACTGTTATAAATGCTCAATTGCTTCACACTGCCGCCGCCAATAAGGAACAGCGCGTCATTGCCAGCGATCACAACAGAGCGGATTCCGGTAATCCGTGGCAGAGGCAGATAGCGGACCTTCATACGCATATTCTCATTCTCATCATAGGACGGGTACCATAATGTCGCCGTGCCGTCCTTTTTGACTGCTATCCCCGCTGAACCGTCTGTAGTGATGAAGGAGACATTATGGAGTCCTTCCAGCTTAGCCGGGCCTCCTCTTTTCTGGTGAGGCAAAGCAGGGTCATCGCTGATATATGAACCGTAGGTTTGACCCCAGCCCCACACTTCTCCGGCAGCATTCAATGCAAAAGAAACATTGTTTCCTGCCGCCACTTGAACAATGTCCGTCAAACCGGCAATCCTTTTCGGAATGTATTGATCAATATTGGTTCCATCGCCAGCCTGGCCATATTTGTTATAGCCCCAGCCGGTTACCGTACCGTCACTCCAGGCAGCAAGCCCATGCGCATAACCGCCAGATACACTTACCGGATAAGTCGCCGCCGCCGCGCTTACCTCTCTGCCCCCTGACGGAACAATTGCCGCGGCCAAGAGCATCATTATCAAGAGCTGTATAATTCCTTTATGACTATTCACAAGATCTCCTCCTTGATTATTGAAAAAACTGTAACAATAGCCTCCTTTTTGAAATGAATCTTAATTATTCTACCAATTATCTCCAGCAATATAAACCTTTATCGGATGGATGGAGCTTCATCTGCTTAAACTGAACTGAGGGCCAGCCTCTCCCGTTCTTTAGTCTTTTGGGTTCAATTTGAAAAATAGATATGTTACTATTTACAGGATAAACTGAATCCGGGATTCAGTACGCTGGTGCGCAGAAACTCTTTAAGAAAGTTAGTGATGTAATGATGAAGCCTGATAACTTTTCCTTTGCTGTGCAGAGGAAGACAGGAGAATACAGTGATACTCAATACTGGCAGCTCAGTTCTGCCGGCGAACCTGGTGCGGAGCGGCAGTATTCTGCTGAGGATAAACAGTCTATTGCGGAAGCTGCAGCAATATTAGCCGGCGGAGGTACGGTAGCGTTTCCGACAGAAACAGTCTATGGCCTGGGGGCCGATGCCCGTAATACCTCAGCTGTTGAAGCGGTGTTCGCTGCAAAAGGACGTCCCGCTGACAATCCGTTGATTGTACATTTTGCGGACCGCGAGCAGTTGGTTGAATTTGTGGCCGGCGTAAGTCCAGCAGCAGAAGCCTTGATGGATGCTTTTTGGCCAGGTCCGCTGTCACTTGTGCTGCCTGTACGCGCCGGCGTACTATCCGAACGCGTAACAGCGGGGCTTGATACAGTCGCTGTGCGGATGCCTGCACATCCTACGGCGCTGGCCCTGCTGAGAGCGGCTGCCTGCCCCGTAGCGGCACCCAGCGCCAACCGTTCGGGACGGCCGAGTCCGACAACAGCCGCCCATGTCCGCGAAGACCTCGCCGGGTATATCGGCGGGGTTCTCGATGACGGGCCAACCGGCGTCGGATTGGAATCGACCGTCGTGCAGGTGCAGCCTGACGGGACGGTCGCCATCCTCCGCCCGGGCGGGATCACAGCCGAGCAGCTGGCGGCTGTGCCCGGTGTTGTAGTTACTCCGCCATCCGGGGCCATCAGCCCGGCTGGCGGAGAAGCAGCCGGCGGACCGGAGCTGGCCGCCGGCAACAGCCCGGCACCGCGTGCGCCGGGCATGAAGTACACCCACTACGCGCCGCAAGGCTCGCTCACCATCGTGAGCGGGTCATCCCAGCAGCGTGTGGCAGACCAAGCCGCGGCCTTGCTGCAGGCAGCGCAGGCCCGCGGTGAGAAGACCGGCCTGCTACTGTTCGAGGAGCACCTGGCCTTGTATCCCGCCGCTGCCGCCGGCTGCGTGGTTTCACTGGGCTCGCTCAACGCCCTGGAGGAAGGTGCGCGCACTCTTTATGGCGCATTGCGGCGCTTTGATGAAGCCGGAGCTACCTATATCCTGGCCGAAGCTTGCCCCGAATCGGGTCTAGGTTCCGCTATAATGAACAGGCTGCTTAAGGCTGCCGGCGGTTCGGTCATCAGTACGGATTAAATACGGTGCTCTGCATAACATATAGGCAAACGAAGTTCCTAATGGGGCTGCGTTTGCCTTTTTATCATGCCGCCCGGGTTATCCATTTGCATAAATATAACACTATCTGTTAGTTTTATAGAATTAATTGATTAGCTATCAAAAAAGAATTAATTGGCAATTTGATGTCAGGTTTAAGTAAAATTTTAATAATTCGTTTAAGGGTAACCACATTATGCAGACAGGGAGTGTTCATTCAAGTGTCGACTATTTCATCAGAAGCTTCGGCTTCCGCCGAAAATTATATCCAGCAGGTATTCGAAGCCGTCAAACGCCGTGATCCGCTGGAACAAGAATTCCATCAGGCTGTGAAGGAAATTCTGGAATGTCTAGTTCCTGTTCTGGCGCGTCATCCTCATTACATGGAGAATGCAATACTGGAGCGGCTCGTTGAACCGGAGCGCAGTCTCTCCTTCCGTGTTCCCTGGATGGATGACTCCGGGACCATTCGTGTGAACCGCGGCTACCGGATTCAGTTCAACAGCGCTATAGGTCCGTATAAAGGCGGTATCCGTTTCCACCCTTCTGTCTACTCCGGGATTGTTAAATTCCTGGGCTTCGAGCAAATTTTCAAAAATGCCTTAACCGGCCTGCCCATCGGCGGCGGTAAGGGCGGTGCCGATTTCGATCCCAAAGGCAAGTCTGACCGGGATATCATGTCTTTTGCCCAAAGCTTTATGACAGAGCTGTACCGGCATATTGGTCCTGACACGGACATCCCCGCAGGAGATATTGGTGTTGGTGCTCGGGAGATCGGCTACATGTTCGGACAGTACAAACGGATCCGCGGCGGACATGAGGCTGGAGTGCTGACCGGCAAAGGTCTGCTGTATGGCGGAAGCCTGGCGAGAAAAGAAGCTACGGGTTACGGCCTCGTATATTTCGTGCAGGAGATGCTGGCGGCACAGGGACAGGGCTTCCAAGGGCAGACTGTGGTGGTATCCGGCTCAGGCAATGTGTCTATTTATGCTATGGAAAAAGCACAGCAGCTTGGTGCGCTTGTCATTGCCTGCAGCGACTCGGGGGGGATTCATCCATGATCCGCAGGGCATTAAGCTGGATACAGTGAAACGGTTGAAGGAACAGAACCGCAGCCGGATCAGCGAATATCTCAAAGAGCATCCGCATGCGGAATATATAGAGGGAAGCTCCGGGATCTGGAACCTCCCTTGTCAAATCGCCCTGCCTTGCGCCACACAGAACGAGCTTGATGAAGAAGCGGCACGTGCTCTTGTGTCAGGCGGAGTACTGGCTGTCGGAGAAGGAGCAAACATGCCGTCCACGCTGCCGGCGGTCAATTACTTTTTGCAGCAGGGAATCCTGTTTGCTCCGGCAAAGGCAGCCAATGCAGGCGGAGTAGCGGTCTCAGGACTGGAAATGAGCCAGAACGGCATGCGCCTGTCCTGGTCGTTCGAAGAGGTAGATGAGCGGCTGCGGCTCATTATGAAGAATATTTACCGCAGTGCTGTCCTTGCTGCAGAGGATTATGACCTGCCCGGCAATCTTGTCGCCGGTGCGAACATCGCCGGGTTCCTGAAGGTCGCTGATGCCATGCTGGCCCAGGGAGTGGTCTAAGACCGCCGATGAAGAGAACGTCATCGTTGTTGAATATAAGCACAAGAAGACGCGCCGATGATCAACCAGCGGCGCGTCTTCTTTATTTAACAACATTATGTGAAGTCAATTCCTACAGGAGTTCACGGCGAAGCTCTTCCGGTGACTTAGGCGAGAGGTAGCCGAGCGGAATATCAAACACCGTCTTGGCTCCTGCCGCCCCTTCTGCGCTGAGGCGCGAGGCTGCTCTGGCATAAGCGATCAGCACGCTGGCCGTGAATTCAGGGTTGCTGTCCAGCTTCAGCCCGAACTCTGCGATCTGCTTGCTTCCGTTGCCGGTAACTCCGCTGCGGATGACGAATCCGCCGTGCGGCATTCCGGAATGCTCCCTGGCAAGCTCCTCTTCCGTAATGAACGTCACCGTCGTATCGTAATCGGCAAAGTAATCCGGCATATGGGTGATCGTACTGCGGATGGCTTCCTGGTCCGCGCCCTCCTCCGCCACGACGAAGCAGTTGCGGCGGTGTTTCTCGCGCGTCGGCAGCTCTGGAGTTTCACCGGAGCGGATACGTTCTATCACTTCCTGCACCGGCACTGTATATTGAACGCCAGCCTTAACACCGGGTACCCGGCGGATCGCATCAGAGTGGCCTTGGCTGACTCCGGTTCCCCAGAAGGTATACTCTTTCCCTTGAGGCAAAACAGCCTGCATCAGCAGCCGGTTCATGGAGAACAAGCCAGGATCCCAGCCGGTAGAGATGATTCCAACCTTCCCGCCCTCCACAGCGGCTGCGTTCACCTTTTCATAGAATTCAGGAATTTTGGCATGTGTGTCGAAGCTGTCCACCGTATTGAATAATTTCACCAGCTGAGGTGTCTGGTCCGGCAGATCCGTCGCCGATCCTCCGCATAGAATCATCACATCAATCCGGTTTATGTACTGCCCGGCATTATCGAGGCGCTCCACTGTTACCCCCGTTTCCTCCGCCAGTCCTTCCGGGTCTCTGCGCGTAAAGATCGCAACCAGCTCCATATCGGGGTTCTGGTTAATTGCCAGCTGTACTCCTTTACCTAAGTTGCCGTAGCCTGCAATCCCTACTCTAATACGTCTGTTCATGATGATCCTCCCTGCCGGAAGCTTCCGGATGATTTATATTCCTTTAAATTACAAGTATATATACATTACATGAAATGTAAACATTTTTCCGGCCACTTCATGAGTAATTCAATAGAGATCAAGCCAGACTTGCTGCATGCAATCCGCTATGAACCCTTTTTTTAGCGCCTAATTCAGTCACTCCAGGAATAATTG
>NZ_LN831198.1:2106083-2111475 GCF_001368795.1 Paenibacillus ihuae | reverse complement strand
CCTCTCAAACGTAATTAAAAACATATCTTCCATATTCAACCCGTTGATTAATGGCGCTTTTGGTAATATTTTGGAGCGTTCTCCGCTATTGTCTGATAAAATGAATCAAAAGAAGCTATAGCGAAATATACTCATAAAGGGGGTGTAAACGCTGAACAGATCTGGACCCGTTAAGCTGCTTGCCGTTATTACCGGTGTTGTCATTCTTAATATTGCTGTTTTATCTCCTGGTCTGCTGGGCGTGGAAATCGGTGGAGAAAGCGCACTGGAAACAGCTTCAGGCGTAACGTTATTATTCATCAGTCTGCTTGTTGTGCTCTACGGAAGTTATACTTTACTCTTCAAAGCTTCAGCCCCTACATCTGCCCGCCCGTTAACTTCACCTGATGATTACGCTGGCCAGCTTCAGCAATACAAAAATGTAAAGGTGCTGAAAAATGATGTCCTTCTCGCTTTGGATCAGCTGGAGCGGATGGAGAAGAAAAAATCAACCTTAACCCGGGTGCTGAGTACGCGGTTTGATCCGCAGGAATTAAGCTACAAAAAGTTCAGTTCTGTAATTACCGAAGTTGAAAAGCTGCTGTTACTGAATGTCAGGGGAATTGTTAACAAGCTGAGTTTGTTTGACACTACCGATTTCTCCCTTTTGGCCAATACTAACAAACCTCCTCAATTCTCCGAGAAACTGGTCCAAAAGAAGACGGCACTCTATAACGACTTTTTCACCTCATTGAAAGGCTACCTGGGCGCCAATGAAGAAATTCTGCTCAAGCTGGATCAGCTGCTGCTGGAGATTTCGGAGCTGGACAGCACAAATTATAAAGAAGTAGAAGAAATGCCCTGCATGCAGGAGCTAAGCGCCTTGATCCGTCAGACGAAGCTTTATCAATAACTGGAGGAGGTTGTATATGGCCAGGAAAAGCAAAACTCTATTGATACTTACAGTGATTGCAGCCGCTGTCTTTGCTCTAGTCTATTTCGGAATTTACCTAACCTCGAATTTGGGCAAATCCAAGACAGAGATTACTGCAGAGGATGCTGATAAAAGGCTGAACAAGATTTATAAAGATATTAAGGTAACCCAGGCGCAGCAGGTAAAAGGACAAATAGATCTTGACCCTGTGGCTGTCGGAGACTCACTGCCTGACATCTCCAAATTCCCGGTCTCCGTAGAGAATTCAACCGACAATTATATAGAGGTGTTCTCTTCCACCGAGAAATCCGGTACGGGGAATGACGGATGGCTGAATGAAGTGGCATCAGCGTTCAATGCTTCCAATATCATGGTGGAAGGAACACCTGTATCCGTGAAAATCCGCAACATTGCTTCCGGCACGGCCGCTGATTACATACGATCCGGCAAGTATATTCCTGATGCCTTTACACCTTCGAATGAGTTGTGGGGCGAGATGGTAAAAGCAAACGGCATCAAAGCCGAGCTCGTATCCAAACGGCTTACCGGCAATGTAGCAGGTGTGGTAACAGGCAAGAAAAAATATGACGAGCTGGTTGAAAAATATGGCGCTATTAACGTCAAAACGATTACCGATGCGATTGCTGATAACGAGCTGGCCATGGGATACACCGATCCTTTTGCCAGTTCAACCGGGCTTAATTTTCTGGTAACTGCACTAAGTACCTTTGACAGCTCGGATCTGCTTAGTGAGCAAGCCATTCAGGGATTCGAGAAATTCCAGGCTAATGTACCGTTTATCGCCTCAACCACCCTGCAGATGCGGGATGCGGCCAAAACAGGGATGCTTGATGCTTTTGTCCTGGAATATCAGACCTTTGTCAATGCATCCGATCTGAAAAGCGGCTATGTCTTCACTCCGTTTGGAGTACGGCATGACAGTCCGCTCTATGCTCTTGGGGATCTGCCGCAGTCAAAAATGGAGATTATCCAAAAGTTCGCTGAATTTACTGCGCAGGATAAATATCAGAAGTCGGCAGAGGCCAAAGGGTTCAACGGCCTGAATGACTACGTCTCCGAACTGGCACCGGTGGACGGTAATCTTCTCTCCTCTGCGCAGAAGACTTGGAAGGAAAAGAAAAATGGCAGTACTCCGATCGCAGCGGTATTCGTGGCTGACGTCTCCGGCAGCATGGCCGGTGAACCGCTGAACCGTCTTAAGGAATCGCTGCTTAAAGGCCAGAAGAATCTGGGAAAAGACAACAGCATCGGCTTTGTGTCGTACTCCAGTGACGTAACCATCAACCTTCCCATCGCCAAATATGATACCAACCAGCAATCGATGTTTGTCGGTGCGGTTAACAGCCTGCAGCCTGCTGGGGGTACGGCTACTTTTGACGGCTTGGTGGTAGCAATGAAAATGCTGCAGGATGAGATCGCGTTGACCCCCGGGGTAAAGCCTGTGATTTTCCTGCTCAGTGACGGAGAGACCAACGAGGGCCATTCCCTCAATGAGATTCGAGGCCTCGTCGAAACCTACAAAATTCCGGTCTACACCATTGGCTACAACGCCAATATCAAAGCGCTGGAGAGCATTTCAAGCATCAACGAAGCCGCAAACATCAATGCGGATACGGATGACGTCGTCTACAAAATCGGCAATCTGCTCAATGTGCAAATGTAATTTAACTTAATAAGGAGGTCTGTCATGTCATTTACGATGGAAATTCCAAGTACGGATAAGCTGAGATCTGCGATTGCCGAAGAGGTACAGCCCGAGCCTGAAGAGGTTACCCAGCTGAAAGAGCTTGCGATAAGCAATGTTTCGAGTATCCTGGAGCTTGATCTGGAGTCTCTGGAGAAACGCAAAGCGGTACTGCAATCCATTGACAGCTTCGGAATGGGCACTATGCGCTCTTCCTCGGAGAAGAACTCCCTCCTTCAAGTTTCCGTGGGCAACCTCTCCAGAACCGGTGATGAAGGCGGTCAGGTTGCTAAAGGATTAACGGAGCTGCATCTTCAGCTGAAAGATTTGGACCCGAGTGCCGTCGACTTTGCCAAAAGCGGGCTGTTAGGCAAATTCTTTAACCCGCTGCGCACTTATTTCGCTAAATACCAGAAAGCTGACGCTGTTATCTCTGACATCATTCTATCTTTGGATAAAGGCAAGACCATTCTTAAAAATGATAATATAACACTCGAAATTGAACAGCAGACCCTTCGTGAACTGACCAAAAAGTTGCAGAAGGAAATCCAGCTCGGCCTCCTGATGGATCAGGAGATTGAGTCGCAGATCGAGGCTGCCAAGGTGCGCGGTGAGTCCGAAGACAAAATCCGCTTTATTACAGAGGAGGTTCTGTTCCCGCTCCGCCAGCGGGTGATGGATCTGCAGCAGATGCTGGTCGTGAACCAGCAGGGAATTATGGCGATTGAAGTGGTCATCCGGAATAACAAAGAGCTGATCCGCGGCGTAGACAGAGCCAGAAATGTGACCGTCTCTGCCCTCAAGATTTCGGTAACAGTCGCCAGTGCACTGTATAACCAGAAGATTGTGCTGAAAAAAATCGAGCTGCTGAATCAAACCACAGACAATTTGATCAGTGGCACTTCGAGAATGCTCAAAGAGCAAGGAGCTGCGATCCATAAGCAGTCGCTTGAGACCAGCATTTCTGCCGAAACGCTGAAGCAGGCGTTCTCCGATGTATTGTCTGCGCTAGACTCCATCAGCACTTACAAGCAGGAGGCACTGCCCAAAATGCGAGAAACCATCAGCCAGTTCCGCGAATTAGCCGATAATGGCGAGAAGCAGATTCTGCGCCTGGAGAAAGGGTCTACTCTCGGACTGTAATGGTGATTAACCACATGCCTATCGCAGGGCCTGGCGGGATTATCCGCCGGTGCTCTGATTGATAGGCAATATGCTGGTACCGGTGAAAACTAAAGGAGGCGACTTAGTGCATCTACTCGATCTTGAAAGCCTGAGTTCACAGCAAATTATTGAGCTTTTTCAATTGGCCCGCCATTTAAGCTCGCAAAAGCCGGCACAGCTTTTGAAGGACAAAACCTTCATCCGGTTCTTTCCGGAATCCAGCCTGAGGACACGTATTACGTTTGAAAAGGGTATTCAGGATTTTGGAGGCAAATATATGCTGTTCCCTCCGGAAACACTGGACAAGCGGGAACAATCCAGCGATGTTATCCATTATCTTGAAAATTGGGCCGATGGTGTTGTTGCCAGACATTCCAGCTTCACCAAACTGGTTGAATTGTCTGCTCAATCCTCCATTCCAATCATTAATGCGATGACTGCGCGTAACCACCCCTGCGAGATTTTAAGTGATTTATATTCGATCAGCCAAATCAGAGAAAATTACCGGGAACTGACTTATACCTTCGTAGGACCTGCAAGTAATATTTCAAGAACCTGGCACGAAATGGCCAAGGTTATGAACCTTAGCTTTAATCATGTTTGTTCGGCTGGAAATGAGCTGGGGCCGGATACAAATAACTATACATACCTGACCAATCTGGAGGATGTTCTGCCGGAAAGTGATATCATTCTGACCGACTCTTTGCCAGGTGAATTTAATAATGATGAGTACTTGAATCTATACCAAATCACTCTGGACCGGATGAAGCGTATCCGTCCCGGCGCTTTGCTTAACCCCTGTCCTCCTTTTTACCGGAACGAAGAGGTCAGTTCAGAGGTTATAGACTCCCCCTATTTTGCCGGATTTCAGTTCAAAAAGAATTTGCTGTACATGCATCAGGCGGTAATTTTATATTGCTTGTCTAATTAATGAGCTATCCCGGGTATGAATTGCCCGAACATCGCCGATGGTTGACTGATCATTTTACATAAGGTAATATTATCCATAATATCAACAACAACACTGACAAAGGGTAAGTAGGCATATGAGGAGGACTTCAGAGAACCGGTGGTCGCTGTGAACCGGTGTCCGGCATATGTGCGAATGGACTTTAGAGTTGCTTTTCTGAACCATCTGAATGGATGCAGTAGGGAAATGCCGGGCATCCCGCCGTTATCACGGGAACGGTATCGAGATTCATGCTTCAAAGTGGGCTCCGCACCGTACTTACGAAGACCGGAACCTTTGTTCATTCAACAGTGGAACGGTCATTTAAGGTGGCATAACGATAACTTCGTCCTTTTATAGGACGGAGTTTTTTTGTATGGATAAAGGAGGTGATGGCCGTGGATGACGGCTGGTGGTGGCGATGGAAGATAATCAAATATACCAGGAGGAATTTATATGAAAAAAGAAAGAATGCTCACAGGAGACCGCGTTACCGGCAAGCTTCACCTTGGCCATTACGCAGGCAGTCTCAAGAACCGGGTCAATTTACAGGACCAATATGATTCCTTTGTATTTCTGGCGGATGTTCAGGCACTGACGACCCATTTTGATCAGCCGCAAACAATCCGCAGACATATCCGTGAGATTACACTCGACTATT
>NZ_LN831198.1:2100629-2106057 GCF_001368795.1 Paenibacillus ihuae | reverse complement strand
ATCCAGTCCATGATCCCGGAAATTGCGGAACTGACTGTGTTCTTCTCCATGTTTGTCACTGTAAATCTTCTGCGGCATAATCCAACGGTGAAAGCGGAATCGAAAAGCAGCAGCTTTGATGAAATGTCCTACGGATTTCTAGGGTATCCGGTGAGCCAGGCAGCAGATATCACTTTTTGCAAAGCAAGTGTTGTACCCGTCGGCGACGATCAGCTTCCGCATCTGGAACTTACCCGCAAAATCGTACGGAGATTCAACGAGCTGTATAAGCCTGTCTTTACCGAGCCCATGGCACTGCTAAGCGAAACGCCTCGGCTGATCGGCACAGACGGCAATGCCAAAATGAGCAAAAGTCTCGGCAACACCATTACCCTTGATTCGTCTGCAGAAGAAGTCACCCGCATCATAAAAAAAGCCGTAACAGATCCGGCCCGTCTGCATAAACACGATCCAGGGCATCCGGAGATTTGTCCCATTTTTGCTTATCACCGGGCTTTCCTTCCGCTGGAGTCAGCAGATATCCGGGAAAGCTGCATGCACGGAAAAATAGGCTGTGCCGCCTGTAAAGAGCGGATCACTGCCGGACTGGAACAGATTTTCATCCCGATGCGTGAACGCAGGGCTTACTATGCTGCCAGACCCAAGCTTGTAGATGAGATATTGGCCAGCGGAACACAGTATACACGCTGCATAGCCCGGGAGACCATGAATGAAGTACGGGAAGCAATGAATCTGAACTACTTCGACTTACCCATGAAGACGTATCTTGAGGGGGTGAATTAGATGCTTACGCTTGAGGAGTTGAAACATTATCTGCTGCAGAATGACTGTAACTTCGAGATTATTGCCCATCAGACGCCTATTCGCTCAACACGGGATGCTGAACACTATTTCGATATTAAGAAAGCTGCGCCGACGCTCATTTTGCAGACTAATCTGGGTTTAACCGCACTTATTGCCAGCACGCAGCGGGGACGTCTTGATTTTGGTTACTTGAAAGAAGCCTTCGGCTACACCAAAATAAAAATGGCGGATAAAAAAGATGTTGTGGAAAGGACAAGATATTCTCCCGGTGCCATTCCTTTGATCGGACACGGGTTGCCATGCATCTTTGACATTAGCCTGCTTGCTCTGGATTACATTTATGGAGGCTCCGGGGATGAGCTGAACACCTTGAAGGTTGCGCCAGTTGATGTCATTCGGCTGAACAATGTGATCTCATTTCTGGAGTAGATGCCGTATTCAAGTAAAATGAAGATGAGTTAAAAAAGCGGCATGGGCTGCTTGGTCCGTAATCCGGATACAAGCTACGCCCATGCCGCTGCTGTTGTTACAGATAAATATCTATTGTCGCTTTTTCTTTGCTGCCTAGGCGCTGAATATCTTCACGGCTAATCCGCAGTCCGCCAAGGCGGTAAGGATTGGGCAGCCGCTCAGCCTGTATTTCCTGTCCATTTACTGAGATAGAACGGAGATTCCCCTCCGTTAAATGATAAATAAAGGATACCGGGGCACCGCCGTATTCAAAATCAAAGCGTGTGCCGTCAAGCTCAGGAGGTAATACAGGATCTATGACCAAATCGCCGCCGTCCTCGCGGATGCCCAGGACATTCGAGATCAGCTGGTTCATATAGATTCCCGGACCGCTGGAATAGATTCTCCAGCCGCCTTTTACCGGAACCGTTCCGTCACGCAGCTCTCCAAAACGTTCCTGTGCTTCATAGCGGTTGGCAAACTTGCCGTCTGAACTGCTGAAATAGGCGTTGCTCTGGCGCAGCTCGGCATTTGGAACGGCATCCTGGATACCAATCGGATTAATGGTAGCCAGCCCCTTCCATACCTGATCCCGTTTACCGATCTTGGCCATCGCTTCGACGAAGCGGATGTGTGCATGTACATATTGCAGCCCGATTTCACGTCCAAAATTGGCTGCCTGCTCTGCTCGCTTAAAGTGAGTGCTGACCCCGCCGGCGTACTGGGCCGGATGATTCATCAGACGGACGCCATCCGGGCAGAGGAACTGCTCCTGAATCAGCTTATAATGCTCCTCCATCTGTTCAGGGGTAAGCAGTTCCCCGATCATACTGCGGGTCATCGGCAGCAGGCGGTACTGAATGCCGGTCTCTTTATCCTCTGGATGGAGCAACAGCTTGGCTTGCTCCGGATGCTCGAAGTAGAGGAAGCCCGGAATAACCTTCGTCCCGAGCATATAGCGGTTGAAGTCGCCTTTGATCCCCTCCGCCATTGCGCGCAGCTCATCGGACCAGCCAGCATCCGTTTCCTTCATAACTGCAGACAGGCCAAGAACGGTCTGATAGGTTAGCGCTACCGTCCAGCTGCTGACCATATACTGCTTCAGTTGGGCATTCGCCGGCTGCAGGGTGTCATCCCAGTCCCCATCTCCATAGGAGGAGAGGAACGTATCATGCAGGAAGTGTAACTTCATGTAGTCCAGTTCCTTCACTGCATGTTCTCTGAGCGAGTATGTCCGCTCCGTGAAGTCAAAGCTGTGTTTGCGCGTATAAGGAATCTGCTCATCGAGCACAGCATAATCACGTGTTGCCCGCAGGTAATCGCCTAATACCTTAAGCGGCCAGACAATAATATCGCCGTGGCTTTCTTCCTGCTGGATCGCCGTGTATTTGTCGAACATGAACCATTGCGGCCAGTTCCCGTCATCTTCATATTGGTGGGCGAAGACCGTCAGGAGAATCTCCCGGACCTGCTCATATTTGTGGGTCGCGAGGAAATATTCCACCGGACCCTGGCAGACATCCCGCGTTCCCCAGGCAGCGCCGCCATACTGTTCCAGGCCGTGTGGTACAGAGTAGTGAACAAGCATATTATGGGTGTACCACCAGGCCAGAGCGTTTACCTTGAACAGCTCACCATCAGCTCCGCTTTCCTTAGTAAGCTTGAAGCCATTCATGATCCCGGCAAAAAACTCACGATATTCCGCTTTCTCGGTTTCAAACGACGCAATACCGTGAGAACTTGTTTGTCCATCAAGAAGCCCTTGGAAGGTTAATGTCCACTCGCTGCTTGCATTAAGTTCAAGAACAACCAGCGAAGCACTGCCTGGAACAGCCCCGGCTGCCAGCAGTGTTTCATCGCCCAGCCGATAACCGGCTCCCTCTAGCATAAGCTTGTAAGCCAGCTCCGGATACACGGCAGCACTTATTCCTGCCTTGTCTGCACGGAAGGTTAGTCCGCCGTCCGCATCCTCTGACAGGTGGTAAGGTATTTCATATTCCGCCACATTCATTGTAATCTGGTTGCTGACAAGGAAACGATATGCCTTCCCGGCCGCGGAACGGACATGCAGTCTGATCTCCGGGGAATGGACTGCTGTATAGTTGGTAATCACCAAGGTATCTTCAGTTGTCTTGTAGTACCAGCGGACATAATTGAAGCCAATCTCATACAGTGAGGGCATCGTCAGCAGACGATACTGCCCGTCCATCTCCACATAGATACGCTGCCCTGATGTCTTATAGATGTTCAGTGCACTGCGGGCATTCGACATCATTTTATGAAAGTTGGTATTGCCTACAACAACCTGGGAATTGAATATTCCGTACATATACGAGGTAGTCGTCATTACCTCAACGTTCAACTTTGCATTGTTCCCGCTCATCAGAATATGTCCGTGCGGACGTTCCACCAGCAGTTCTTTGCGCTTAAGGACAATATGCTCATAGGTTTCGGTAAAGAAGGCCAGTAATTCCCCGTCGGCCCGTTCCTCCTGAAACCGCTCAGGGAACAATGAATCCAGTTCTGCTTCAGAGATCGACTCCGTTTGCAGAGGTGCTCCAATCTGCGGGGCAGTAAATGTGCGTTCAAGCCAGCCCCCCTCCACTGTTGCATTCCCTTGATTCTTAGACTTGCTCCAGGCAGCCTGCACAGCATCGGCATACTCCAGCGCAGTGATTGCCGCTGGATGGTCTGCTCGGAACAATCCGTAGAATGTAAAGGTAGCTTCACCATTCAACGGTAGCTTAGCTGATTGCAGTGCAGTATAGGTAAATTCATATTGATAGATTTCATTGGCCAGATTCTCCTGAAACAAAGCTTCCGGTGTGTCGGTTTCTTTGTAAGACAGCCCGAAAAACTGGAAGCCGTCAGTGGAGTATCCGGCTGCTCCGCCCAGCAGGCCCTGCTGCAGATAAGGAAATTCACCGCCCTGCGGCTGATTCTGACGGGAACAGACTACATAGCCGTTAGTTGAATCCTTGAATACAGCATGGTCAATATACTGGGACAAATAAGCTTCATTGCTGGTAACAGCCCCCGGTAAGGCAATCCCTACATCCTGGGTATAAAGAACATCCAGCTCTACGCCGCTTCCTTCAATCTTCACATCCCAGAACCACACATCATCTTCAGCTAATGTAAAGACAACCTGATAACGGAGTGCCTCCTGAAGGCCCTGAACCTCAGAGCTTACAGAGATCTCCCCCTGCCATACGAGCCGCTCACCATCCTGGCGGAAACGGCTGCCCGATTTCACACCAAGCAGCGGAAACGCTTGAATGCCGCCTGGCAGATGCAGTCGCGCATAAATATTTCCCGGCGCACCGTCCACACTGTTTGACAACAACTGATTAATCATCGTTGTGCCGGCGGTTGCCTGGTAGAGATCGCCGCTGTTCAGGAACGTAAATTTCAGCGCGCCTTTTTGAAGTGACACCTTGGAATTCGTTGTGATTGTCATTTCTATTCACTTCCTTATCTATTACGGCTTCGCACCGCTATTATGAGTAGTCACATTTCCGTTATTTAAGCAGCCGGAATCCGGCTGTCTGCACATCACGGCTGTTGCCGCCTGCATAGACATGGAACTGCCCGCGGTCACTGGATAGGCTCAAGTCGCTATGATGATAACGAAGCTGCTTTTCTTTAAGGCAGAAGATAACCTCACTGCTCTCTCCCGGAGCCAATTCAAGCTGCCGGAAGTCCTTAAGCTCTTTGACCGGCCTTACAACCTCACCGGAAATGTCACGCACATACAGCTGTACGGTTTCTGTTCCGGTGATACTGCCCGTATTGGTGACTGTCACCTTCACTTCAATGGGCTGATCCTCTTTTATGGTATCTGACGAGAGCGTAAGCCCTTCATATGCAAAGGCCGTATAGCTAAGTCCATAACCGAAAGGCAGAAGCGGTTCATTCGGGCTGTCGATATACTTGGAGACATATCGGTTCTCATCTTCCACAGCCGGTTTCGGCCGTCCGGTACTGAATGAATTATAGTACACCGGAACCTGGCCAACAGAATAAGGGAAAGACATGGTCAGGCGGCCCGAAGGATTGACCTTGCCGTATAACAGATCCGCCAGAGCGGCTCCGCCTTCACTGCCGGGGAACCAGGCTTCCAGTACAGCCCCGGCCTGATCATACACCCCATGAAGGTCCAGCGGCCGTCCGT
>NZ_LN831198.1:2090743-2100603 GCF_001368795.1 Paenibacillus ihuae | reverse complement strand
GAACCAGGCTTCCAGTACAGCCCCGGCCTGATCATACACCCCATGAAGGTCCAGCGGCCGTCCGTTAAACAACACGATGGCGACAGGCTTACCGAGCCTTTTCATAAGCCTGATCAGTTCCAGCTGCGCATCCGGAAGCCTGATATTGGTGCGGCTCCCGCCTTCCCCACTCATATGGGACGATTCGCCGACGGCCAGTACAATTACATCTGCTCCTGCTGCGGCTGTTAGAGCTTCCTCCTTCTGAGTATCCGTAATGGAATCAACTCCTGAGCCTGCGGCAACCGTTAGTTGGTCTGGATTGTCTATTACAGCCCGCATCGCATCACTTAACTTCACTGCTGTTTCTTTGGAGCCGGTCCAGGACCACCAGCCCAGAATATCTCCGCTGTCTGCAAACGGCCCGATCAGCGCCACCCGCTGCGCTGCACGAAGCGGCAGTACACCTTCGTTCTTGAGCAGCACGCATGATTTCTCGGCAAGCTTCCGCGCAGCCTGACGGTGCTCAGCGGAATAGACAATTTCCTTCTCCCGTACCGGATCTGCACCGCGCATCGGATTGTCAAACAGTCCAAGCTTCTCTTTAAGCCGCAGAATGCGCAGCACAGCTTCGTCAATCCAAGCTTCATCGACAAGTCCTTCATCAACCAGCTCAGGAAGATGATGCAGATAGCTGGTGGTCATCATATCGATGTCGACGCCTGCCCGTATCGCCTTGAATGCCGCTTCTTTATCATCTTCAGCTGCACCATGGGCAACCATTTCCTTAATGGAGGCCCAATCAGAAATGATAACCCCTTCAAAGCCCCATTCCCCGCGCAGTAAATCACGGAGTAATTTGCGGTTTCCTGTAGCCGGAACACCATCTACAATATTGAACGAGGTCATAACCATTTCGGCGCCGGCATCAAGGGCCTTCTTATAGGCGGGTAAATAATACTCACGCAGCTGGCGCTCAGATAAATCGACCGTATTATAGTCCCGCCCGCCTTCTGCAGCACCATAGGCCGCAAAGTGCTTGACGCAGGCCGCCACACGGCTGGTGTCACCTGCCAGGTCATCACCCTGAAAGCCTTGCACGAACGCCTTGGCAAAGACGCCATTCAAATAAGGATCTTCGCCGGTAGATTCCATCACCCGTCCCCAGCGCGGATCACGGATCAGATCGACCATCGGTGCAAACGTCACATGCAGGCCGGATACAGCCGCTTCACATGCTGCGATCTCCGCACTTTGCTTAGCCAGTTCCGGATTCCATGAACTGCCAATGGCCAGCGGGATGGGAAAAATCGTCTTGAAACCGTGGACAATGTCTGCCATGAACAGCAGCGGAATACCCAGCCGGTTATTCGCCAGATGAGCTTTCTGTACAGCCATCATTTTGGCTGCTCCGGCTACCCCGAGTACAGAACCCGCATTACGTACCGTTTCGCTTTGAATGCCGAGCTCTTCCATGGGGCCGGTAATCTCCGAATGATCACCCGGCTCGTCATAAAAGGGAGCTGCCAGCTGCAGCAGCTGGGCTATTTTCTCTTCCAGGGTCATGTTCTTTACATATTTGTTATACAGATGCTCAGTCATAGTTGTAACTCCTCCACCGAGTCGAATAATATCGAATCGTTTCTTTCTCCATATCCCTTTATTTATAAGGTATTATTTATATAAATTATTTTTATTTCATAAACGTTTCACTTATTTTCGATAAACATCTGCTTATACGGGACAAGACCAGTACCGCTGCCCCGCTCTCCCAGAGCGGAGCATTCAGCTGGAGCCTCAAGACAACAACTATACAAGCCATTTCATCACCGATTAATTGTAGCTTTAACCGAATTTCGTTCAATCAGCTCAATCTTAAGCTTATAGAAATCATTGACCAGGTCACCGTTAAGCATCTGAAAGAGGAGATGTCCCGCCAAAGAACCGGACTCGTACATCGGCTGGCGGATGGTGGTCAGCGAAGGCTGAATGTATTCAGCCAGCTGAATATCGTCGAATCCGATAACCGAAAGTTCATCCGGCACCGAAACTTTAGCTTCCTCCAGTGCTTTCAATCCCCCGACCGCCATTTCATCATTGGCATAAAATACCGCTGAGGGCAGTTCGCCCTGCATCAGCATCATCTTGGTCGCTTTATAACCGCCTTCACGCACAAAGTTCCCGCTTAGCTTCCATTTTGTCTTCTCGCTCAATCCGGCTTCGCGCATCGCCCGGCAGAATCCCTGATAACGCAGTGCATTGTCATAGGAATCGACTGGTCCGCTGATGTAAGCGATGGAACTATGCCCTTTTTCGATCAGGTGCCGGGTTGCACTATAGCCCCCCTGTTCACCATCTACCACAACATTAATGAGACCTTCGCCGGTAATCAGACGGTCCATCGCCACGATTGGAAAACGCGGTCCCGCCGCCGCATGCAGAATTTCATCTGTAATGTTATGGGCCAGCACGATTGCCCCGTCCACGCGTTTTTCCAGCATGTATCTGACTGCGGTTGATTCTTTTCCACCCATTGAACTGCAGGCAATCAGATCATAAGAGTTGGACAAGGCCACATCTTGAATGCTGCGGATTAATTCCGAATAATATGGACCTGACAGGTCCCTTAGAATAAGTGCGATTGTATTGGTGCGGCTACGTTTCAAATCCATGGCAAAACCATTTTTTTGATAATTGAGCTGCCGTGCCGCTTCCAGCACTTTTTCTCTTGTTTTTGCGCTGACTTTACTGTCCCCGCTCATCGCATAGGAGGCCGTCGACAGTGCCACCCCTGCCAGCTTTGCCACATCCTTGATCGTTGCCATCCTGTTCAATCCTTCCTCAGCACTGCAATATGCTTCTATATACTATTTTATGCCAGAGATCGTATATCCTTCTATGATGTGCTTCTGGAAGAAGATAAATATAATTATGATCGGAACAACCATAAATGCAGCACCCGCCATTTGCAGACCAAAGGCTGTACCATATTGGCCTTTCAAAAGCGACAAGCCGACCGATAAGGTATACAGTTTCTCGTCATTGGCAATAATCAGCGGCCACAGGAAGCTGTTCCATGCCCCGATAAAGGTCAATATGCCCTGAACGGCAAATACCGGCTTCACAATCGGCACCATCAGCTGGAAAAAGATCCGCAGCTCGCCCGCTCCATCCAGTCTTGCCGCCTCCAGCAGATCCATCGGGATCGTGGTCATAAACTGGCGGAACAGGAAGATCGCAAACGCACCTACGAGCCCCGGAAGTACAATCCCCGCCATCGTATTCACCAGATGCATCTGATTGATAATCAGGTAGGTCGGAATCATGGTAACCTGACCCGGAATCATCATCGTCGCCAGGATCACATAAAAGAATTTGTTTTTACCGGGAAAATCAAATTTGGCAAAGGCATAGCCTGCCATCGCATTCAGAAACAGTCCGACAAATGAACACAGTACGATAATTAGCGTGTTCTTCAAATAGATCAGAAAGTCCATTTTCACAAACAAATCGCGGTAGTTGTTAAACGTAGGGTGATTCGGAAATAGTGACGGTGGAATTACCGTGAATTCATTCTCAGGCTTAAAGGATGAGCCAATCATCCAAATGAACGGCACCATCATCAGCAGTCCTCCGATAACAAGCAGCGCGATCATGATTCCTTTTTCTAGTCTTTTCATTCTGAGTGCCATGCCAGTTCCCTCCTTCTTAAGCCTTCAGCACTAGCAGAAGCTTAATATTCTACTTCTTTCTTTTTGACCGCGAATTGAATCAGTGTCACGATAATGATGATAATGAACAGCACGAAGGAACCCGAAGCTGCGTAGCCGAATTTGCTCAGCTGGAACCCGTTGTTGTAAATGAAGAGCGCCATAGACATGGTCGCATTCAGCGGGCCACCTTTGGTCATTACCAGCGGTTCTTCGAAGAATTGAATCCAGCCGATCAAAGTCGTAATGGTCACAAAGAAAGTAGCGAATCCAAGCAAAGGAACGGTAATATAGCGCAGCTTTTTCCAGCCGGTCGCACCGTCGATTTCAGCCGCTTCATAATAGGAGCGCGGAATCCCCTGCAGCGCAGCCAGGAAAATGATCATATTGAGTCCGATAGATTTCCAGAACGCCAGCAGAATCAGAGATAATTTAGCCAGAACGGGGTCCTGAAGCCACTGCTGTGCCGGTAAACCAAACCAGGAGAGTACATAGTTAAACAAGCCGTAAGATCCGTTATACAAATACCCCCACACCACTGCTACCGCCACAATATTGGTGATGGAAGGCATATAATAGATGACCCGGAAGCTTTTGAACAGCCAGCCGGAGCCGTAATTAAGCAGCAGAGCAACGCCCATCGAGGCTATTACAACAAGCGGAACTCCAATCACCACATAAATTAACGTATTGTACATCGATTTGAGGAATATCGGATCCTTGAAAATATCAATGTAGTTGCTGAATCCAACGCCGCGAATGTTTGAATAATCCGCAAGCCCCACCAGATCCATATCCGTAAAGCTGATTACCAGTGCAATAATAATCGGAATAATGGAGAACAGCGTCAGCAGAATAACTGCCGGAGCGATAAACATATAAGGATATTTATGCTTGTTCCATTGCTTCACAAATGAACTCACTTTCCTCACACCCTTTCACGTTCTTTCACTTTCTTCCTCCGGGAAGAGAAACAAGCCTACGGCCGGAACCTCAGATGGAGATCCCGGCAGTCCGCCTTAAGGAAAATCAGATATTATTTATTGCCAAGGAGCTCGTTGGCCTTATCATTCAATTTATCCAGTTCGGTTTGTGTATCGGCACCGCCAATTGTAATCTGTTCAAAAGCAGCCATTGCCGCCTGGGCAATTTCCTCGTATTCCTTCACCGTTGGAGCAGGACGTGAATTTTCCAGCTGCTTGCCGAAGGCGGCAATCATCGGATCACTAAGCGCTTCATTCGTCCAGGCAGCTTTCAGGGCAGGCATGGAGTTGGAAGTTTCATAGTATTTCAGCTGTGCTTCCTGTTCAGCCATGAAAGCTATGAACTTAGCGGCTTCGTCCGGGTTTTTGCTGTAATTGAAGATCGACAGATCCGCACCGCCGATGGATGAAGTATTGGTTACTTTGGCCGGAAGCGTAGTTACTGCCCACTTGCCGTCAATTTCTGGAGCCTTTTCTTTCACCGTCTGGATCATCCAAGGACCGCTGATGAACATCGCCATCGTGCCGTCTTTAAATGCTGCAACGGTATCAAGGTCAGTACCTTTTGGGGACAACCCTTCATCTTAGAAGCTCTTCAGGAAGTTAACCGTTTCAACATATGCCGGCTGATTGAACTGTGGCTGACGGTTCTCGTCGATGATTTCACTTCCGTTCTGCCAGGCAAAAATGACTGGGTAGATGGAATCTTTTCCTTCAATCGGCAGAGCATAATGTCCGGCTCCGCCTTTTTCGACCAGCTTCTTACTGGCATCCTTCAGCTCATCCCAGGTTTTCGGGCCTTCAGGGTAGCCTACACCGCTGAGCAGATCGGTCCGATAGAACATTGCACGGGTTTCAACATAAAACGGAACAGCGACCGTCTTACCTTCGTACTGGGTAGTTTGAACAGCCCCGTCGAAGAAGTTGTCCGCTTTCATACTTGGATACTGCTCGATATAGGGAGACATATCCTTGAGAGCCCCGGCAGCCGCAAATTCCGGAATCCAGGTTGTTCCCATCTGGACAACGTCAGGACCGTTCTTGGAAGCTACAGCCGTCAGCAGTTTATCATGGGCAGTATCCCAAGGAATCGCTTGAACATCTACTTTAATTCCAGGATTCTTAGCTTCATACATTTCGGCAATCGGCTTTACGGTATCCGATGTACCCATGAACCATACTTTCAAAGTCTTGCTGTCCCCGGAAGCGGAATTGTCTGAGTTGCCGCATCCTGCTGCAACCAAGGAGAAGCTGAGTAGCAGTGACGCAATCGTAAAACCAGTTTTCTTTTTCATTCTTTTTCACCCCTGTTTTAGTGTGAGCCAAACGTAAGATCACTATGATTAAAGCCCTTACATCGAAACGTTTCGTTTATTATCGAAAAAAAATTCGAGTCTATTCGTTGTTTTTCGCGTTCACATCTTCATCACAGATACTATTAACCAATTATCCAGGTGACAAATCGACATTTTAGTCGTTTTCAATCGTGAATAAGTGCTGCTACTGAACATAAAGCTGATTAACCGAATAATTAATTCGAATCGTTTCGATAAACTTATTATAAATCTATGTGTTAGCGATTTCAAGTAGCTGAGCTAAAAACTTTTCCCGTATCCCAGCCGGAGGATAAAGTGTAAATAATAGGATCGAATTTATACAGCACAGGAATGATCCTGATCCGCTTTGTTCTTCCCTCTACTGTAGGGTATATAATCCTTGTGTATATTTTTACATTTTTATCTATGTATTAAAATTGAACACGGAGGTCGTTTTTATGCGCATGCTCTTAAAATTCTGCAGCATCTGTTCTCTTACCGCCCTGATCAGCTGCTCAAGCTCCGGTCAATCCAAGCTTACTGCTCCATCTGCTTCTCCCGCACAGATACATGCCAATGCGGAGGTGATCCTGCCGACCGCTGCTCCTACAGCAACTGCAGCCCCCAAAACCAAACTAATTCATGATCTCTCCTATTCAGGCGAGGAAATAATATTGAGCATTGCCGGAAATGATTATCCCGCAATATGCAAGAATTCATGTATGAGGATGGTTCTGAGGTGGGATTGAACAAATCGGAGTTTATTTCCCTTACCGAGGTGGAAAGGCTCACAGATCCGGAGAATCCGCATGAATCACTCCGTTTTGGCGGTGATGTACTATTTATGGACGAGGACTTGACGCAATATGAGGAATACATTGGGTGTGCGAGTGACGGTAACAAGTGGCGAAGGACGGATGGCTTTGTATTCAAGCTTGACGGCGCTCCAGCAATGATGATCTACTTCTCATATTTCAGCAGAAACAAAGAAACCATTCTCCCAGTCTTTCTTGAGGTAGCGAGAAATATCAAATATTTGAGTCAACCTCTGGCGGCATCTTCTCTTGTAAACAAACCTATTTGCCGTAAACTTTACCCTCTTTCACCTTCTGCACTTCATACATATTTACGGTTGTACTGAGGACAAAAGCCGGTTTCTCCTGCCCTCTGCTGTTACGGTGGCCCTGGATATGCGCATCGCTTTTCTCCCAGTTCTTCCACGCGTCTTCTGATTCCCAGCGGATCAGCAGGAGCACCTCCTCAGAGTCTTTGCTTTTCTTATTTAGCATTACGCTGATATCAATGAGTCCCGGCATTTCCTCCAGCGCACCCGGTGCACTGAATTTCTCAATGACCTTATCACTGTTTCCTTTCTCCACAACAATAGATCTGGTCTGAATGAACATCGGTTATACCTCCAATGGGCCAATAAGCTGCAAGAGTCTTCCTCCGCCTAGGCAATTTTAGTAAAATTCAATCTATGTTTCATTCTAATTGATAATCGTTATCAATGCCAGCCCCCGTCCCGCTTCTCCAAGTATTTTTTATTTTAAAATAAACAATCACTTGCTCAGGTATTTAAGCGTTTATACACTTGGAACATATGGACAAATACTATAGAAAGCAGGAAAATCATGAACCTGACCGTTGAACTGGCTGAACAGCATGAAGCTCATATCATTAAAAATCTTTATCCGCTCTATCTCCATGACCTATCCGGCCATTATGGGTTTACTGAAGGAACCGTGATGAACCAGCATGGGATCTTTGAAGACGACCCGGAGATCCGTACTTTGGCACAGCAATATGATGCGCAAAACATATGGTGGGAGAAACCGGGAATCCTATTTCCTTTTTTGTTCAAAGCTGACTCTGTCCCGGCGGGATTCGCGCTTATAGCCACCCCGCCTCATTGTGCAAAAGGTGTGGATTTCTTCGTAAATGAATTTTTTGTACTTCAGCCGTTTAGAGGGACCGGTCTCGCAGCACAAGCCGCGCTACGGGTATTTGAACGTTTTGCAGGTGTGTGGGAGCTGTACACCAATCCGGCCGCAAAAAATATAACCGGACAGAGATTTTGGCGGAAGACTGTAGCGGGTTATACAAAGGGTGATTACCACGAAGCCGTTGAAGAAACTTTTGACGGAACAAAGCTCGTATTCAGATTCAACAACGGGATTAAATAGGAGGTTCTGATGAGCGGGGTAACAGTATATCATGTGGATGCTTTTAGTAAAGAGGCAGGTATGGGGAATCCGGCAGGGGTTGTTTTGAACGCAGGTGAACTCACAGAGAAACAAATACAGTCCATCGCCGAACAAGTGGGATTTAATGAAACCGCCTTTCTGCTGCCTTCCGGCCAGGCGGATATGAGAATCCGCTATTTCACACCTGGCCATGAAGCCAACCTCTGCGGTCACGCCACGATTGCCACCATCTATGCTATGAAAACTAAAGGACTTCTGGGTGAACAATCTGCAATAACAATTGAAACAAAAGCCGGCATTTTACCTATTCGCATCGAAGAGGGGCACTCCAATCAAATTTTGATTACCATGCAGCAGGCAGCACCGGAGTTCATGCCCTTCAACGGCTCACCTGCCGGCTTGGCCGCCAGTCTTGGTCTTAGGGCAGAGGATATTGATCCACGCTTTCCTATCCTGTATGGAAGCACGGGATTATGGACGCTTCTGCTCCCTATTCGCTCTCTTGCTGCCTTCAAACGAATGTCACCGGATAATAACCGCTTCCCTGAACTTTTAAAGGAGCTGCCGCATGCTTCCCTGCATCCTTTTTGCCTGGAAACCTATGCTGCTGAAGCGGACATGCATGGCCGGCACTTCTCTTCCCCCTACTCAGGCACCATTGAAGATCCGGTTACAGGGACCGCCTCCGGTGTAATGGGGGCATATTATAGCAAATACATCCGTCCGGATCAGGAACATCTGGAACTGCTCATAGAGCAAGGACAGGAGATTGGACGCAATGGCAGCGTTAGGGTAACCGTGAATACAAACCGTCAAGAGGTCGCAATAACGGGCACCGCTGTCTTTGCCGGGGAGCTGACTATTCAGTACAAGGAATAATATAGCTATGGCGATAAATGGAGGACATGTACCTTTTTCTGAATTCCATGAGATCTTACATACCCTCTTTTAGAGTCAGACTGATGCGAGCATCAATTTGACTCCAAAAGGCCTCCCGTCTATTTTGAAAGGTCAATACTCAGTTTCACTGCTTCATCACTTGTTTTTGTCGTAAGCTCCAGTAGGAGAGATTCCGGATTATCCAACAGATTACTGGCATACACTCTCTCAAATCCGTCCTCTGTTCCGTTCCCTGAAACCATAGGCATCTCCAGTGCGCCATCTTCAGTCTTGGACTTTATCACCGTTCTGAGGGAAGCCTCATTAATCTTCAGCCGTACTTCCCAGCTGTTCTCATCCGGGTTCTTTAGAGTAAACCGTGCAGATATCATTAACGGAGACAATTCCAGTCTACTAAGTAAGACTTCATGACCATCAAGGATGACGGTCTTATCCGGATAAAGAATTCGGGTCACAGTCTTTTTAAACTTAGGATCCAGGGTGAAGCTGATCTTGAGTCTTGACGAGTAATGCATATCCGCAAGGATGGTGCCAGTCTTGGGATCGTCCATCTTGCCGGGGTTTACGGAAGCAATCTGAAACTCAGCCTGTAATTCCTTGGGAAATGGTTTGCTCCGGTCCAGTACAATCACGGTCTTCCCGTAAAACTTATGATAATTGTCCTGGCCTAACACTTTATCATGAGCCCCCATCCCCCCGGCTGACGTCAGGTAACTTCGGGTCTGGGTATTCAAAATCCTGCTGCTACTGACGTTGTATACTTCC
>NZ_LN831198.1:2087797-2090717 GCF_001368795.1 Paenibacillus ihuae | reverse complement strand
CATAAGGATTTAATTCCTTAAAGGCCTGCAGCTCTCCCCAATTCACAGTTTGCGGGACCACCGCTGTCCGGGGTTCTTCGTGTATTATAGGGATTATAAACAGCAAAAAAGCGATTACTGCAGCAGCTGCCAACCCGAACAAAGAGCCTGTCGTTAGCGCTGACCGTTTACTATTCCGGATGCCCCGCTCCATTCCGCTCTGAACCGCAATCCTTAAGTCACTGCTGCTTCGTTCCGATTGAATGTGCCGCTGAAGACGGGCCGCATCCGACAGCATAGCCTGTTCTTCTCTGCTGTTAATCATTCCAATCCCCCCGATCCTTCATAATGCCTCTTAATTGCTTCAGTCCTTTGTGCTGCCAGGTTTTGATGGTCCCCTCAGGCTTGTTCAACAATTCAGCAATGTCCCCCAGCGTCATATCATTATAGTATTTGAGCAGCAGCACATGGCGGTATTTCGGCTTAACCTCTTCGAGGGCCCAGAGCATTTCCATCCGGCCGGTATCAGTCTCAGTAATGGATTCATGCATATACTCGTCAGGTGTAGGCACACTTCGTTTCCTTCTCCGCTGCTCATCGATACATACATAGATCAGAATCCGGATGATCCAGGCTTTAAAGGCCCTGGGATCCTTGAGTGTCTTCCGCTTGATCCATGCCCGGCAGGTTGTCTCCTGCAACGCTTCCAGCGCATCGGCCCGGTTGCCCAAGTAGCTGTACGCAATCTTATAGAGCTGATCACTATGCTCCATTACGGATTCATACAACTGCATTTCAGCATTGGATGAAGACTCTGTTAATCTTTTCATCTCCACGCCCGGCATCGTCATCTTTCCCCCTCCTCTCTATCCTTACATAGTATAAGACGGAGCGTGTCCGCAAACAGTTTTCCCTTATGCAGTTTCAACTTGTGATATGTCTTAATCCTCTGCCGCATCAAAAGAGAGCCCTCCCCATAGGGGGAAGGCTCCTCTGCTAGAAACTTTCTCTTATCAATAGATTAACGGCCATATAGTTCACAGAGGATATGTACCGTCAGACTGCTTTTCCCGTAAATAAACAAATTCAGAACCGAGAAATTCTACAATCATCAATGGACAGAGAATCTCCCTCATCATCTTGAAAATAGGCCGCTGCAGGACGCAATGCAATGCGCACTTCTTTCTGCATATCCTCGAGACTGTCATATTTATATAAAGCAAACTGGGAACCGTTACCCGAATACAGCAAAATGGTTCCGTCCTGTTTAATATATCCATAGGAAGCCGTAAAGGGTAGATGATTGACCGGTACAAAGCTATCCCTGTCATAAATAGCGGTTGACCCTAAGACTTGTTTACCCCTGGCAAACAACAACTCGGCCGGATCGGGCCCGTCCTTATATACTCCATATCTCTTGCTCAAATCATCGGCAGCAAACCGCTGTCCAGCGTAATAAACATATTCCCCGTCAGGAATCACTTCTTTTGATCCGTAACCATTCCCGCCATTTGTATGCTGCAAGACGGTATTCGTTGTTATATCCAGACTATACAAGTTGCTGACTGAAAAATCGGCCTCACCGATATATAATAGCGATTTATCCCTATTCATTGAAAGTGAAGGATTGTTGTAAGACTGCGGAAAATTGCTGTACGTGTCATCAAATTCACCAACAGCGTTCCAGTAGTTCCCATTAGCGGTATAAACCTTTCCATTTCCTGCAGCTATATCCGTAGTATTTACGCCAATTTCGAGTTCAGTGACCGGAGCCATAAAATTGCTCTCGCCTGAAGTATCAATCCTGGCAAGATGTGTACTTCCATTTAGAGAAACATAGATTATTCCGTTATCGATATCCACATCCGATGGCTGTGAACCTATATAGCGGTCTGCGATCACTTTAAACGATACACTGTCGATCTGCAGCAGCCGGTTACTCTCTTTGGATACAGCATACAGATACTTCTCCTCTTTCCCTACAGCCCAGGCATTAAGGTTCCGGTTGAATGTAATCCGGTTAGCACTGCCCCTATATTCAATTCCTGCAGAAGCAATCGGGAGATTATAGTTTGTCTTAGACAGTAGGGAAGTCCATTTATTGTAGCTGTAAATAGTATGGTTATGATCTACTTCCATAAAGGTTGTCATTATGAAGTCATTTGCGAACTTTACGACATTTATGCCTTCATCCTTGGTATATATACCGATATCACTATAGATGTAGGCATCATCCACAGCCCGGATCTCGCCAGGCGTGGTGGAGATTGTGGACAAATTAACAGGATTCAGCCGCAGTGATCCAAAATAAAGCTCCCCGCCATTTACCACTAAATTAGAAAAACCATTTCCGTCCGGCTCAACTTGGGCTTGCTTAACTCCAGAAACGGAGTCAAATACTGTTAGCAGATCACTGAATATTTCAGTTTCTGAAGCGTAGAGTTTGTGAGTCTTCCTGTTAACAACCAGTGAAGGCCGGGAAATACTATTTTCAATTACCTTCTCTTCACCCGTTTTTAAATTTTTACGGTATATCTTACTCCCCTGATCATTATTAGAATAGTAGAGGCTATTTCCGTCCACTGCGACCTGGGAGGGCTTCACTTTTGTCGGGATCCTAGCTTTCACTGCCCCTGTATCCAGATTGACTACCGCGATAAAAGTTGAACCACTCAGAGCGACATAGAGCCTGTTATCTACCATATCCATGCCTTCAGGACTTTTGCCGACAATTAGTCTTTTATCGATCTGCATTGAATCTTTATTGATAAAAAGCAGTTCATTGGTTTCACGCGAAACAGCGTATAAATAACCTCTGCGTTCATCCAGCCTCATGCTTGCCAGCCTCGAACCAGGGTCAATGGAAGTCTCCGAAACAACCGTTCCCAATGCATGGGCAGTAGAATTCGCAAATTCAAACGGCAGTACACTTGTGACACCC
>NZ_LN831198.1:2081850-2087737 GCF_001368795.1 Paenibacillus ihuae | reverse complement strand
AATTCAAACGGCAGTACACTTGTGACACCCAACACAAGGATAATAAATAAAGCCAAAATTTTACTAGAATGACGGTTCATGAACTGTCTCCTCTACCATATTTTCCACATTCATTTCCAGTATATTTCATCTGCTTGATTCCTGTATATATGTATTGGTTCACAGTTTTTCATCCGGTAAAATAAAAAAACAGCCGCAAACTCCATACTTGGCGGGTTTACGGCTTGAGAATATGATGGATATTATTTACAGCACCCAGTTCCCTTTGCGGAACACTGGCTCGGTGGTTCCATCAGCCAGTTCACCATCGATATCCAGCTCAGCTGAGCCGATCATGAAATCAACATGGGTCAGGCTGACGTTGGCGCCCCGTTTAAGCAGTTCTTCACTGCTTAGGCCTACGCCGCCCTCAATATTTACCGGATACGCGCTGCCCAGCGCAAAATGACAGGAAGCATTCTCATCAATACCCGTGTTATAGAACACTCTGTTCAGTCTTGAAATGGGTGAATCATGCTGCACCAAAGCCACTTCACCCAGATAAGACGCTCCTTCATCGGTCTCCAGCAGAGAGGTCAGATGCTCACGTCCGGAAAGTGCATCATAGGCAGTAACCTTGCCATCAGTGAAGGTAAACGTAATCCCGTCCACAAGGCGGCCATTCAGGTTCAGCGGAAGTGTACTGGTTACAGTGCCGTTAACCCCGGTCCGCTGCGGCATAGTATAGATTTCCTCTGTAGGCATGTTCGCCACAAAATACACGCCGCTGCCATTCTCGCCGCCGCCGCCGCGCCAAAGATGGCCCTCCGGCAGTTCTACATGCAGGTCCGTGCCCGGTGCACGGTAATGCAGACTTTTGTACCGCTTGGCATTCATCCGGTCCTGGCTCTGCTTCAGCTGGGCAATATGCTCACGCCAGGCAGCTACCGGGTCCTCAGTCCCCACACGGTTCATCCGGAAAACAGCTTCCCACATCGCTTCAATACGATCCTCCCGGGGAAGATCCGCGAACACCTTGTCGGCCCAGGCGCGTGTCGGTGCTTTAATCAGCGACCAGCTAATTTTATTGCTGCGTGTGTAATTCTGGTATTTCTTGCGGGCTATAGCTGCAGCTTTGACGGCTGTGGAGACCTTGGCGGAATCAATACCGTTGAATAACTCCGGATCAGGTACTTTAATATGTAAAATGGCTCCGCCTTCTTCGGCGAACCCTTCGAGCATGTCGGCATGCCACTGCGGGTAATAACCGAAAGAATCCTCGGGCGCCTTCTCGTAACGGATACGCGTAACCGCCTCGTCATCCCAGTCCACCATTACATATTTCGCACCGGCTTCATAGGCTTTGCCTACGATCAGGCGCGTAAGTTCGGCCGTTTCCAAAGGCGAATGAATGATCAGCACTTGCCCTGGCTGCACATTCACTCCAACCTTTACTACCAGATCCGCATATTTCTCCAGCATCAACTCAAAATCCTTGATCATTTCTTATCCTCCATCTCTGACTCATCTATGGCTATCTTGCTATCCTCAAAAAAAGCTCCAGTAGCTATTTTAACGCAAAATGAGGGCTATGGCGATTAATTGTCCTTTGACTGAAAATTCATTAGACAAACGAAATAGGCAGTTCCGTTGAAGAACCGCCTCTTTAGTAATCTATTTCCGCCCTACTGTTTATCCACCTGCAATAAAGTAACTTCCTTCACGGTGTACGTACCCGCCAGCTTCTCTTCAGCAATCACATTAAGCTTCGCCAGATTTGCGACCTTCGACGGGTCCGCCTTGGAGAGCAGCCGCCACACCTGCGGGTCAGCAAGCCGGTTGTAGAGCTTTTCATCGTCATATTCTTTGCGGTTCTGCGTAACAAGCTTCACTCTATAGCTGCCGATTACCTTCTCCGTCTCTCCCTGATCCGTACAATAGGCCAGAATCTCCTGCCTGAGTTCAGCCAGCTCCTTCTCGATATCCTTCTGTTTGGACTTCAGTTTATAGTATTGCTGCACTTTCTTTTCCATTCTTGCTCACGCTCCTCTCCTGACATATGTATGCCGGAGAGATTAAATATATTGATTAAATACATAGAGCTGTTTTCCAGATAATTCTATAATCATATTGGATACCTGCAGTGAATCCGGACGGATATGGCGTCTAACTGACTGCGGAGCATTTATTCGGACTACTTAAGCTAAGCTGCCGATAAAATGATGGATACTCCGCCAAATTAGTTAACAGCAGGTGGACCATGTTTACTTCTTATCTGTTTCCAATCTCATATGCCTTTATGTCTTTCCCGGTCGCGGCGCTGCTCTTTACATTGCCCTTCCTGATTGTCCAATACCGGCGGCATGGCTACATCCACAAGCTTCGGGCGTTAGCACTTTATCTGTTGCTGCTCTATTTACTGAATGCCTTTTATTTGATTATGCTGCCCTTCCCTTCCTCCAGGCACAATTTGCCTTTATCAGGCAGCAGTATTCAAGTTGTACCGCTGCAGTTTATCGGAGAAATTCTGCGCACCAGCAGTTTATCGGTTGACCAGCCGTCCACCTATTTGACGGTTTTGCGCAACCCCGCCTTTTTTCAAGCTTTATTCAATGTCCTTTTGACGGTTCCTTTCGGCATGTTCCTGGGCTACTATTTCCGCACCCGCTGGGTAGTATGCATACTGCTCTCCTTTGTGCTTTCATTATCGTTTGAAGTAACACAAATCACCGGTATATACGGTTTCTTTGACAATCCGTACCGGATTTTTGATGTCGATGATCTGATTACCAATACACTTGGCGGAATTGCCGGATTCAGAATTGCACTCCGGATTTCGGGGCTGCTGCCCCGGATCGAACAACTGGACAGCAGGGCGAATCTTAGTACAAAACGTGTCACCTATACCCGCAGGGTCATCGCCTTTATGCTGGACGCCTGTGTGTGGCTGACCGCTGCCGGTATACTAAGCCTGTTCCCGGTTCCTTGCCCTTTATGGATCGTACTTGGAATATACTTTCTGCTGATTCCTTGCTGGACCCGGGGACGGACCTTTGGGAAATGGATTGTACGTATCCGGGTAGAGGGCTGCAGCAGCAGCCTCCGGCCATGGATGATTGTCCTAAGATACGGTCTGCTCTATGGAGTAACGTTTGGTATGAATGTTCTGCAGTTTAATTCGGCATGGGTAAACACCCTTGGACAGGATATATCCGGTCCGGCCCGTGGGATAGTGCTGCTGGCAGATCTGCTGTTCCTCATCCATCTAATCATCAGCATGTTTAAGAAGGAGCCGCTGTTCTACGAACGATTAAGCCGGACCCGGAATATCATTACCTGGCCTGACAAACAGCAGCAGCCAGATACAGTAGAGTTACCGTTATCCCTTAAAGGAAAAGGAGAATCTATCCGGTGAACCAAATTAAGAATAACCTAAACAATAAGGACGTCAGCCTGGACTGGCAAGAATGGATTATTGAAGCAGATATCGCAGCCATGCAGGCTGAAATGAACAAAGGTTCGTTAACTGCTGAACAACTGGTGAGCCTTTATCTGCATAGGATCAACAGGTATGATTCGGTCATTAACTCCGTACTGGAGCTCAATCCCGATGCACTGGATATTGCCCGCCAGCTTGATACAGAGCGGCAAATAACGGGAGCCCGCAGCAGCCTGCATGGCATCCCGCTTCTAATCAAGGACAATATAGACACCGCAGATAAATTGCACACTAGTGCAGGGTCCATAGCGTTGGCAGAGTCAACGGCAGCTCAGGATGCAGCGGTCATCAGCCGGCTGCGAGCAGCAGGAGCCATTATTCTCGGGAAGGCTAATATGACGGAATGGGCTAATTTTATGGCTCCCGGGATGTGGGCCGGGTACAGTTCACGCGGCGGGCTCGTCCTCAACCCCTACGGACCCGGTGAGCTGTTTGTAGGGGGTTCAAGCTCCGGCAGTGCAGCTTCCGTTGCAGCCAATCTTATTGCCGCGGCCATAGGGACGGAAACTTCCGGCTCGATCATAGGTCCGGCCAGCCAGAACTGTGTAGTAGGAATTAAACCAACCGCAGGACTTGTCAGTATGGCTGGAATCATTCCCGGCATCGGAAGCCAGGATACCGCAGGCCCGCTGGCCAGGACAGTCTCCGATGCAGCGGTCCTGCTGGGAGCAATGACCGGACCGGATGAACTGGACACTCAGGGGTCCGGAACTGTTCGGGAGAGAAGAATATCTGATTACACGGTTTTTTTGGATGCAGCGTATTTGCAGGGGGTGCGGATTGGTATCCCTAGGGCAATCTATCAAGAGCTCGATGAAGAGGTTATGGCTATTATGGAAGAAGCGATTGAGCTTCTTGAACAACAAGGTACTATGATCGTAGATCCCATTGAGCTTCCCTGTCTTAACCGTGAATGGAGTCCGGTCATGCTGCAATATGAGTTTAAAAGGGGCCTAAATCAATATCTGGCCGGACTTGCCGAGTCCATACCCGTACATAGCTTAAGCGAGCTTATCGCCTATAACAAACTCCATAGTGAAAAAGCTCTGAAATACGGACAAGGCACACTAGAATGGCTGGAACAGTCCGGAGAATGCATAACAGAAGAAATGTACCTTGAACAGCTTCGCTTATCCCGCGGGCAGGCACGTGATCATGGAATAGACTACGCCTTAAAGGAATACCGGCTGGATGCCCTGATGTTCCCTGGGTTTCACGGAACCGATTTGGCTGCCAGAGCAGGCTATCCGCTCATTACAGTTCCCGCCGGCTTTGCAGCCAATGGAATCGTAACATCAGGAGGATATCTTACGAAAGGCCCCCATGGCGTCACCTTCTCCGGCACGGCTTTTAGTGAGCCAACGCTGATCTCGATCGCATATGGATTTGAACAGGCGTCAAGGCGGCGCTTCCCGCCCCGCCTGTCTAAATAAACAAGCCATTATTCATTCATCCCATGAGGAGCTGTGAACATGAACATGACCGGAACTTTATCTCCATTGCCAAGAAGTCTTCCCGAGGAACAAGGTATCCGCTCAACCGCTGTATCTGCATTTCTGGACCGGATTAAGAACCTGAACATCGAGCTGCATAGCCTGGTGCTACTAAGGCGTGGCCATGGGGCCAAACGAACCGGTTACTGTCGCAGGCTATCTCATAGAGTAAATTGCAGCTTTTAAACCTTCTAACAAAACAAGAGGCTATGACATTCCTTATCAGGGATGCATAGCCTCTTGTACTAATATCTATCTGAATATCTATTAAGCTTCCAGACCCTTCATTGTGAGCACTACCGGACAATGGTCACTTCCCAGTACATTGCAGTCGATGGCTGCATCGATCAGCTGCGGCGCAAGCCGTGAAGAGGCCAGGAAATAGTCGATCCGCCAGCCGACATTCCGCTCTCTTATTTTTGGCATATAGGACCACCAGGTATAAGCTCCTTCTGTCTCCGGATAAAAAAACCGGAAGGTATCGATAAAACCCGATTCCAGCAGGATAGTCATCCGTCCGCGTTCTTCATCGGTGAACCCGGAGTTCCCCCGGTTAGACTTGGCATTCTTCAGATCAATGTCGGCGTGGGCAACATTAAGGTCGCCGCAAACAATGACCGGCTTACGTTTATCCAGCTCCAGTAGATAGGTACGGAAACGGTCCTCCCATTCCATTCTGTAATCCAGCCGTGTCAGATCCCGTTTGGCATTCGGAGTATAGACATTTACGAGATAGAAGTCTTCAAATTCTAAAGTGATCGTCCGGCCCTCAGGTTCGGAATCCTCTTCCAGACCGTATCTTACAGAGATGGGCTTGATTCTCGTAAACACAGCTGTTCCCGAGTAGCCTTTCTTCTGGGCATAATTCCAATACTGGTAATACTCTTCGCCCTGCTCCAGGACGATTTGTCCTTCC
>NZ_LN831198.1:2069322-2081824 GCF_001368795.1 Paenibacillus ihuae | reverse complement strand
GCCTTTCTTCTGGGCATAATTCCAATACTGGTAATACTCTTCGCCCTGCTCCAGGACGATTTGTCCTTCCTGCAGCTTCGTTTCCTGCACACTAAAGATATCTGCAGCACTTTCTTTGAAGTAGTCGTTAAAACCTTTGCCCACACAGGCTCGAAGACCGTTTACATTCCATGACACCAGTTTGATCATCGTCATTCTCCTTACATTTTCACTAGAATTATTCCAAGTGTAACATATTCTAAGCTGATTGGAGTTCATAGGCATGATACAATAACTGGGCTTGCCTCTAATTAATCTATGAAAAACGCGAGGGTTTCTAAATCTATGAACACATCCATTCTGCTCCGAAGCTTTAACTTTCTGTATTTTGCCTTACTGGCCATGTTTATCCCCTTTCTGCCGGTCTATTTAGATGATCAGGGCCTGACCCCGGCACAGATTGGCCTGGTAATCGGGACAGGCGGGTTCATCACTATTATCGCCCAGCCTTTATGGGGTATGATCAGTGACCGGACGAAGACAATCCGCAAAGTACTTCTGCTGCTACTGCTGTGCTCAGCTATCACCGGCTACTTCCTGTATGACTCCACCAGCTATATACAGCTTATTCTGCTCGCGATGCTGCTCTATTTCTTTCTAATGCCGATCGACCCGCTGACAGAGAGCCTCAATTTCCGGATTGCCGAGGCGAGCGGCATCAGCTATGGCTCTATCCGTACTTATGGTGCTCTTGGATACGGCATCATGGCTCTGCTTACCGGATATGTCATGTATTATTTGGGGGCGCGCGGTTTAGGCCTGCTGTTTGCCGGCAGCTGTCTGCTAGCCTTTCTAGTCAGCTGGAAGATGCCAGATGCACCGGTATCGGGAAAACCGGTCACGCTGAACAGCCTCAGGCATTTTTTCAGCAATAAGGAGACCCTGCTGTTCCTGCTGCTGGTGTTCATTATCTCTGTGCCGGCAAGAATGAACGATACCTTTTTAGGGGTGACCCTACTCGATCTTGGCGGCAGTGCGGCACTCATAGGCCAGTCTTTTTTTCTGGCGGCAATCAGCGAAATTCTGGTCTTCGCTCTGAGCTTCTGGTGGCTGCGCCAGGGTAAGGAACTGTTGATTATCAGTTTTGCGGGTGCATGTTATTTCATCCGCTTCTTTCTCTCCGCCTGGATCACAGACCCGCACCTGCTGGCATACCTTCAGGTTATGCAGCTCTTCACTTTCCCCGTCTTCTACTCGGCGGCCATCCAGTATTTGTACCGCATTGTGCCGGAAGAATGGCGTGCCACAGGTCAAACGGTGCTGGCTCTTCTGTTCTTCGGAGTATCAGGGATTCTGGCTTCCTATGCGGGAGGGGCGCTGTATGGTTCCTTCGGAGGAAGAAGCTTTTATCTGTACGTGTCAGCGATGTCGTTAGCCGGAACAGTCTTCGGACTGGCCCTGTACCGGACTTATGGTAATCGTTCTAAGGGAACAGGAGCGAATATCTCTTCATAGCGCAATAGTCCCTCTTCCTAAGCAGCCTCTATCCATTACGGATAGGGGCTGTTCTTTGATAGACGCAGCAACCTATTAAAATGTGCGAATCTCCCAAGACATCCGTTATAACACTCATAGATTTACTGAATATGATATTCTATCAAACACAAAGGAGGTCATCAAGATGGCTATCTTATTACCGATTCAATACTTCAATCTGGCTCCATCGGTAGGTAAATCCTATTACGAGAATCTTGCCGGAGGCATTAACGCTGCTGTTACTGTTAACAACGGCTCGGCATTTCCCGTCGATCTCGTTATCTATCGGGTAAATGCTCCAGTGGTCACTTACACTATTCCAGCACTGAACAGCCTTACGCTGTCAGTAAACTTGCTGCTGGTTGCCGCGTTGTTAAGCACAGCTGCCGGCGCAGTTTTCGGCACCATTGAAATCGCAACATCAGACTTCTAATGGAATACCAGAGTATCCGCCATACTCACTCATGAGCATTCCCTCTATCAAACACCCCTGGCCGCTAAGCGGTCAGGGGTGTTTTTCAGACTATATTATACGGCTCTTTCACATGAGTTCTTCAAACCTATTAAGCTTCGAGATCAGGCATCGGCCCGGTGTATACGGATTGAGGACGGAATATTCTGTTGTTCGCCGCTTGCTCAAGAATATGCGAAGTCCAGCCGACAATTCTTCCCGCCGTAAAGGTTGGAGTGAAGATCTCAGGGTCAAGCTGCAAAGCACGCAGAATTGCCGCAGCGTAAAACTCTACATTGGTGAATAAGCGGCGGCCCGGTTTGTATTCCTCCAGCAGGCGGATAGCGGTGTGCTCTACATGAATGGCCAGATCAAAGGACGGGTCTTTACCGTTCATCTCTACGGTCGCAATCATCAGCGCTTCCGCGCGCGGATCCTTCGTCTTATAAATCCGGTGTCCAAAGCCCATAATCTTGCCTCTGTTATCAAGTACAGCACGAATCCACGGCTCAGCCCGGTCCATTGTTCCAATCTCGTCCAGCATAGCAATGACTTCAGAAGGTGCTCCGCCATGCAGCGGACCCTTCATCGCTCCGATAGCCCCGCATACAGCTGCACACATATCTGACTCTGTGGAGAGGACGACCCGGGATGCAAAGGTAGAAGCATTCATACCATGTTCCATGCAAAGAATCAGATAGGCGCTGAGTGCCCGAACATGGGCTTCTTCAGGTATTTGCCCTTTCAGCATATACAAATAATTGGCGGCATGACCCAGCTCAGCAAGCGGCTCAATAACCGGAAGGTTATTCAATTTGCGGTATCTGTAAGCAATAATCGTCGGCAGCACCGAGGTTAACCGGAGTGCCTGGGGAAGTGTCGGCGGCCAGCTCGCATTCACCGGTTCTCCTAAGGCTGCTACAGCGCTTTGCAGTACCAGCATCATAGGAACGGATGGAGGAAGCAAATCAATCATTCCGCGCAAATAATCCGGGATTATTCTCGCTCCAGCCATATCCTGCTTAAGTTTCTCTAATTCGCCCGGATCAGGCAAATGCCCGTTCCACAGCAAAAACGCCACTTCCTCGTAGCTTCTGCTGACTGCAAGCTCTTTCGCCCAGTAGCCGCGATAGACCAAATGCCCCTTCTCGCCATCCACTAATCCAATATCTGTTTCTCCTGCAACTACGCCTTCTAATCCGGTAACCTTTGCCATCATACTAGCTCCTTTTCCGCTCATCTGAAAGTTAACATCACATTAAAAGTATATGCCGGAAACTCGATATTGCATATTTATTGTTTTTTATGAATACATAAATTATTTTTATCAATTGTTACATCGATGCTATTTCATTAATTGCTTCAGCTTGGCTTCCGTATTGGAATCCTTGGCTGGAGTATAGATGCTGCAGCGTAAATCCGTACTTCCATGCACCTGAAGTGAAGTAAGGTGAAACAGCATTTTGCCTGCCTTGGCATGGCGGAATTCCAGCACCACATCCGGTGCACTGCTGACCCGGCTCTCCTCCCACAGCTCATGAAAAGCAGGGTGTTGAGCCTTCATTTCCGCGATAAAATCGTCATACCAGCTGTCTTCCACATACTGCCCGTAATACGCCCGGAAAATAGACAAAAACCCCCGGACAAATTGCTCCCAATTCACGGCCAGCCGCTGAAATTCCTTACGCACGAACAATAGGCGGATCATATTACGCTCTTCCGGCAGAAGCTGGGCAAAATCCAGAAAGACATGTGCCGCCGCCTCATTCCAGCCGACAATCCCGCAGCGGCGGTCCGAGATAATCGTCGGGCAGGTCGTGAGCTCCTGCAGAATTTTCTGCAGAGACGGGCTGATCACAGAGGCCTCCTCCTGCTGGAACGCAGCCATGCCCGGGCCATTCTCCAGCGCCAGGGCAAACAGATAATTCCGTTCATCCTTGGTCAATCTGAGCGCACCAGCGATACATTCCAGCACAGAAGGAGAGACTTTAATATCCCTTCCTTGCTCCAGCCAGGTGTACCACGTATTACTTACTCCGGCTAACTGTGCGACTTCCTCTCTTCTTAGTCCCGGAGTCCTTCTGCGGGTTCCTTCAGCAAGTCCCGATGAAGCTGGCGTTATCGCTGCCCGGCGCGATTTCAGGAAATTGGACAAGGCCTGAAGTCTGGTCTGATTGGACATATTCTATGCCTCCCTTCAATTAATGATTCTACAATAGTAGTAATTATACTAGTATAAACCACAACTTGTAATAGGATAAGTAAAGTGGAAAAATACATTTATACCCCTTACAGGGAAGTATTCAAAAGAATCGAGGAGGATTCATATGGAACGGGTAGTCATTACAGGCATGGGCTTAATTTCACCGCTCGGTAACTCGGTAGAACCATTCTGGAGACGCTTAAGCGCCGGTGAATCGGGGATTTCCCCGATCACTTCATTTGATACATCTCACTTCAAAAGCAAGATCGCCGGAGAGGTTCTGGACTTTGATCCGGAAGCCAGATTCGGCCGCAAGGAAGCCCGCCGGATGGACAGGTTTACCCAGTTCGCGCTGGCAGCGACTGAGGAAGCCTGGGCCGATTCCGGCCTGCAGCTGGAGAAGCTTGACCGGGAGCGGCTCGGCGTATATGTCGGTTCAGGTGTTGGAGGTATAAATACACTGATGGAGCAGGCTGAGCTGCTCAAGACCCGCGGACCGGAAAGAGTCAGTCCGACTCTAATTCCTATGCTGATCTCCAACATGGCTGCAGCATCGATCAGTATCAGGTTCGGGGCGCTTGGTCCTACACTGTCTCCGGTGACCGCCTGCTCGATCGGAAATACCGCGATCGGAGAAGCATTCCGGCTGATACGCTATGGCGGTGCAGATTGTGTTATTGCCGGGGGCGCTGAGGCGGCGATTTCAGAAATTGCACTGGCCAGCTTTGGCAATGCGACTTCCTTGTCGACCCGCAATGAGGAGCCGGAGAAAGCCAGCCGGCCATTCGACGGCAACCGGGACGGATTTGTGATCGGCGAAGGCGGCGCTATTCTGATTCTGGAGTCGCTCTCGCACGCCCTGCGCAGAAATGCCGTCATCCATGCTGAGGTTATAGGCTACGGGGCCAGCTCAGATGCATACCACATGGTTGCAACCCATCCCGAAGGAATTGGCGCCTACCAGGCGATGAAGCTGGCGCTGCAGGAGGCCGGGGTACAACCGCAAGAAGTTGACCTGATCAGTGCACATGCGACCAGTACTTTGATCGGCGACCGTTCAGAGACAACCGCTATTAAAAAACTGTTCGGCGAAGCTGCCTACCGTATTCCTGTAACCGCGAATAAATCAATGACCGGACACACCCTCGGTGCGGCTGGCGGCCTGGAAGCTATTGCAATGATCAAGAGTATCCAGGAAGGTCTGATACCCCCTACAATCAACCAGGAGGCCCCTGACGAAATCTGTGACCTCGATTATGTGCCAAACCACTCACGTACTGCAGAATTGAATATCGGGATATCTAATTCTTTTGGCTTCGGCGGACACAATGCAGTAATCGTGGTTAAGAGGTATTAGTAACACATAAAACCTCCGGACAACGTCAATACGTTATCCGGAGGTTGCTGTTACAGTATTTTCTCAACTACTCCTTAGGTTCTGTCAATACATGACTTCCCCAGACAGCAATACCTTCCTTGGAAAGAGCGGTAAATGTCATCACATTGCCGTTCACTGCTTCATTCCATTCCTTGAGGAAGACGCCGCTGTATTCTTTTCCTTCGACCGTTAACTTGGCAGTATGTTCCCCGCTTAAGCTCCACGTGCCGGTTACCGCTCCAGTGATCTTACCGTCTGCAGTCAGCTCAATCATTTGCGATACTACAGACCTGGCTGTAATGTCCTTCCCGTGGTTCACGTATTTGTACTCTCCGGTAACCTCTTCGGAAGTGTATGCAGCGATCTTCTCCCCGCTATACCGGTGTGGAGCCACTACCGGCCAGCCCTCCTCGTTCATGAACATCTGATGCACCCGCACCTCATGCTCTTCTCCCCGGCTATGGAAACGGGTATGGAAAATCAGATAATACTGGCCGCTCTTCTCATCATAATAAGCTGAATTATGCCCGGGTGATACGTATCCTTCGCCAATGGCCGCCGGCTCCGAATCACCGTTTCTGAATTCGAAATTGCCCATCAGCTTCACTCCGTAAGGCGCATAGAACGGATCATCGAACAGCTTCTTCGGATTGCCTTTGGCATCTATCATCGCCTTGCCTTCTGAATCCTCAAAAGGTCCATCCGGATTCTTGGAGCGGGCTACACGGATATTATATCCGCCCTTGGTATCCAGCCCACCGTATGATAGGAACAGATAGTAATAATCGGTTTCCGGGCTATACAGCATATAAGGCCCTTCGATCCGGGCATGATTCGCGCCCAGCAGCTTCTTGCCGTAGCCCTGATCCGGGAGCGGGAAGCCCGTAGCCGGGTCAAGCTCCAGAATAAAGATTCCGCCTGAATACGAACCGTAGACCATCCACAGCTTGCCTTCCTTATCGAAGAACACATCCGGGTCCACTACATTCGGCTTCTCGGTGGCATCATAAATTTCACCGTCACTTCCTGCTCCGGCCATTCCGGATTTCAGAATGATCCCCAGATCCTTATAGGGCCCTTCAATCTTGTTAGAGACGGCAATCCCCATCGCAGATAGCGGTGAATCCCCTTTGCAGGCGTTATAGTACATATAGAATTTACCGTCACCAAGCTGAATTACATCCGGCGCCCACAGCGTGTCTGTCTTAGCCCAATTGAAGGTCTCGCTGAGCTCTTCGGTAACATTCGGAATGAGCTTATTGCCGTCTTCCACTACGGAAGAAATCTGTTTCCACGAGATCAGATCCTTGGATTTGGCCGAAGCCAGATGGGAACCGAATACATAATACGTATTGTTCACTTTAATAACGGAAGGATCATGCACCGATACATTCTTGAACTGAGGTGCACCGCTGCCGCTGCAGCCGGATAACAGGGTTAAGGATAATAATGTGGTCATAGCGCGTTTTTTCATGAGAATACCTCCTATGTATACCCTTACATTGTGCTGTGAAAAAGAAAAATAGTCAATACTTTTATTTATATATATTAATATTAGTTCATACTTTTATAAAACATAAACTACCTAAATCCATTTGCATTACACGTTTATCGCGCAAAAAAAGCGCCAATCCGTATAACGGACTGACGCTAATCTTATAAGTATAAACTTAAACCGGTAATTAATACACGCTGTTGCCTTCAACCAAAATTGGCTGAGGATAAGCATTCGGCATTACACGTTGTCTCTTCTTCACCACTTCAGGCGGCTCGACAGCCGGAGCCATCGGATGCATCAGCCAGGATTTCACCAGGTGGGAATCCGATACTTTATACATCGGAGGTTCCTTCTCCATGTCAATCGCCATAGCATAAGTGCTGCGCAGAGCAAATGCATCACCCTTAGGCGGCTTGATCAGATCGGGAGGTGTTCCCGGAATAGCTGTCAGCAGGGAACCTTTGCTCTCCAGACTTGGCATGGAAGCAAGTAAGCCCCAAGTGTAAGGATGTCTAGGATCATAGAAAATCTCTTCAGCAGTACCCATTTCAACAATCTGACCGGCGTACATAACCGCTACACGGTCAGCCATTCTGGCAACTACACCAAGGTCATGGGTGATAAAGATGATCGCTGTATCGATTTTCTTCTGCAGATCCTTCATCAGATCAAGAATTTGTGCCTGAATAGTTACGTCGAGCGCAGTTGTCGGCTCATCGGCAATCAGCAGCTTAGGGTTGGCCGCAAGTGCCATAGCGATTACGACACGCTGACGCATCCCGCCGCTGAACTCATGCGGATATTGCTGAAAACGGCGTTCCGGTGACGGAATACCTACCAGGCCCAACAGTTCGATACCACGTTTATAAGCAGCATCCTTGGAGATTTTTTCGTGTTTGAACAGTACTTCGGTAATTTGCTTGCCGACCTTCATCATTGGATTCAGGGAAGTCATTGGATCCTGGAAGATCATGCCGATTTCTTTACCGCGGATTTTCTGCATCTGCTTTTCGGTTTTCGGAATCAGGTCTTGTCCGTCGAACAAGATTTGACCGCGTTTGTATTGACCCTGCGGCTGCGGAACAAGTTTCATGACCGCTTGGGAAGTTACGCTTTTTACCGGAACCGGATTCGCCTACAATCGCCAGTGTTTCACCTTTATTCACATGAAAGTTAACACCACGGATCGCTTGAACCTCTCCGCCGCGTGTTTTGAATGAAATTGCTAAGTCTTTTACCTCTAAAAGGCGCTCCATCCTGTCACCCTCTCTGCTCTTTTCAAAAGTACGATAATGATTCTCAGTATATACATAGGCAATAAGTATTATTTTATCTATTTTCATGCCTCTTAGTCAAGTGCTTTCTGAAAATGAAACATCTCAAATTCATGTCAGTTTTACTCTTGATCCGCCCCCAGACAAACGGTGGATTGAGCAGCAACACGAGCAGAAGCTGTCAGGCAATATCCGACAAGAAGGCCGGAACCCGCTATGAGCAAGATCCGGCCTTCTTGTGTCACACTTTGGAAGCATTGATATGCTTGAAGGACTTCCAGCTCTCCGCCAGATTTTCTGCAGCCCACCGCACATGATTGTCATCTTTATACTGCCTGGAATAGCACTCAATCACCAGGATCAGATCAAGATAGAAATCATAGAGCTTCTTACGGAGAAGTTCGTTCGGACTGTCAAAAGTCTGCCCATACCCCTGAAAAAAGGCCTGTGAATTCTCGAAGTGCCGGAAGTAATACTCCATCAGCACATCCCCCCACAGCGCCCTCTCCCAGTCAATAATGGAGACAATTACACCGTCTTTAACAAACAGATTGCCATTCCACAGATCCCAGTGAATCAGGCGCGGTTCTGTCACCTCATCCAGCGCAGGCAGATAATGCTCCAGCTCCTGCCTGATTTCCTCTTCCGTTGCCGGCAAGACTGCATCCAGATTCCGAGCATCTGTAAGAAGAGTGGATATCATAGCAGTAAACGTTTCCCGCCATGAAGCCGGGGCACCCAATGTATCCAGTCCGAACAGGCCGAACCCAGGTCCTGTAATTTCATTAATCAGCCGCTGATACCGGCCAAGCTCAGCCTCAACTGCGGCTCTCTGCCCGGCTGAATAACTTTCTTTGACCTTACTATATGGCTGGCCTTCAACCTTCTCCATGAAAAAATAAGGGCATGGGATTAAGCTCCGGCTCTCATCAAAGCTGTAGACAGCAGGGACGGGAACTTTGCCCCCTGCCGCAACGAGCCGCATAGCCTCCACTTCAGCCCGCATAATGTCCTTCTCATAACTCAACGTCTGCGTTTCCTCCGAAGGAGCGACCTTCAGAATGACAGACCTTCCGTCACTGAGCAGCAGATCATAAGCAGTATTAAAAAATCCGCCCGTCAGCTCCGTACAGGAGACGATGGTTATATCCGCAGCAAAGGCGGTGTGAACCAGCATCTTCAGCTGCCGTTCATCCAGTTTGACCTTGGTGAAGCTCTCCATAAATGACTACACCCACCACATATCGCCAAGCGGTTCCTCAATCAGCACCTGCCGGAGATTATCGACGGCTTTGGAGAAGCCCTCTTCAATGGACATCAGGCCGTCCTCATGCTCAATGCTGACAACATAATCATAACCGACGAGACGCAGGGCACTGATAATATCCCCCCATGTCTTCACATCGTGTCCATAGCCCACAGAGCGGAACTGCCAGGCGCGGTCCAGCATATTGCCATAGGACTGCATGTCGGTCAATCCGTACATGTTAACATTGACCGGATCAATGACAGTATCCTTGGCATGGAAGTGGTGAATCGCTCCACGGCGTCCGAGAATATGAATCGCCTGCACCGGATCAATGCCCTGCCACCACATATGGCTCGGGTCAAGGTTAGCGCCGATAGCCTCCCCTGCTGCTTCTCTGAGGCGCAGTAGAGTAGCTGGTGTGTGCACAGAGAAGCCGCCATGCAGCTCAAGTCCGATCTTCACGCCATGCTGCGTAGCAAACTCGCCCATTTCCTTCCAATATGGAATGACTTTATTCTCCCACTGCCAAGTCAGAATCTCCTGATAATCGTTCGGCCAAGGGGCAACCGGCCAGTTCGGGTACTTTGCACCTTCATGGTCACCCGGGCAGCCGGAGAAGGTATTGACCACCGGTACTCCCAGCTTCTGGGCGAGCTTAATGGAATTGACCAAATCTTCATGATCCTTAAGCGCCAGCTCCTTCTGCGGATGCAGCGGATTGCCGTGACAGCTTAGCGCACTGATGATCAGACCGCGTGATTCGATTCTTTGCTTGAATTCTCCAAGTAGCGCTTCATCCTCCAGCAGCTGCTTAGGATCGCAGTGACTGTTGCCCGGATAGCCTCCGGTACCAATCTCAACCGCTTTGAGGCCTTTGGAAACTACATAATCCAGCGCGTCTTCCAGCTTGCGACCGCCGAAAAGCACCATAAATACTCCAAGTTTCATTGACCTGCCGCCTCTCATCATAATAATTGTTCATTCTTATGCTCCGTAAGTATCAAAATCCTTAATGACCTCGTTCTTCTCGGCGGCTGCAAAAATGGCTTCGATCAGATTCTGCACACGCAGCACTTCCGCATTCTTTACAATAGGTTCAGCAGTACCTTCTATGACGCCTACAAAATTATTGTAGAATCCGTCCGGCAGCTCTGCTGCAGGAGGCAGTGCTTCAGTAATCGTTGAGCCTTCCGACGGCGGAGCCATTGTCTTAGTGAGACCTACACCGGCGCGGATCGGAGTCGGCTCCCGGTGCTCGCTTTCACTGTTGCGGGTGACGATTCTTCCGGTCAGAGACCAGTCTTCGATTACGGCCGAACCTTCTATCCCCTTAACATACCATCTCGGTAAAGTGATAAAGTTGGTCGTGCCGACTTCTACGATGGCTTTGATGCCATTTTCGAATTGCAGAACCGCCTCAAATCCGTCGTCCACATCGTTACCAAGAATATAACTCAAGGTGCTGGACACGCTGATTACCTTGCTGTCAATCATGAACAGCAGCTGATCCAGCAAATGCACACCCCAGTCCAGCAGCATTCCGCCGCCCTGCTCCTTGACATGCCTCCAGTCGCCCGGAATGCCGTTAGCCCCATGGACGCGGGATTCGATCTGGAACAACGCCCCGATCGTTTCCTTCTCGTACATTTGTTTGATCACACGGAAATCTTCATCCCAGCGTCTGTTCTGATGGACCATCAGCACACGGCCGGCTTCATCTGCTGCCGCAATCATTTCCTTAAACTCATCCGAAGACATGGCGACGGGCTTCTCGCAGACGACATGTTTGCCGGCTTGCAGCGCCCTGACGGCAATTTCTTTATGCACATCGTTCGGTGTAGCAATTAGTACAACCTCAACAGCGGGATCTGCAAGCACTTCCTCATAGCTCGCGTAAGCCTTGTAGCCTGCTGCCTCCGATGCTTCCTGCCGTGCCCGCAGCGGGTCAAATGAGCCTGCTACTTCCAGGTGCTCATTTTCTCCGATCAGCTGGGCATGATAGCTGCCCATGCCGCCATATCCAACGATGACTATAGTATGTTTGTTTGAACTCATGAATTCCACTCCTGTTTGTCTAATGTTTCCAATTTGATTTTATTCGTTGTCCGAGCTTCCGTCAAAATATACAGCACGGCCGGTGCGGGCAGATTCATACACAGCCTCAAGAATCTGGGTAACGACAAGCGCTTGTTCCGGTAACACAACCGGATCCTTGTCTTCTCTCACCGCTTCAAGCCATAAGCGGGCTTCACGGTCTGCTTCAGTCTCAGCAGAGCCGCTGTAGAAGGCAACACCGCCAGAGGAGAGATCAACTTTGGTTTCGAACAACCGTCCGGCACGTTCTCCGTTGATCCGCAGTCCGTCCTTCATATCTGCACCGCCTTCGGTACCTGCCAGCAGCGTTTTGGCTTCACCAAACTCGGAGACATTCAGCGCCCAGCTGGATTCGAGCGAGATAGTTGCCCCATTCTCCATGGTGATAAAGCCGAAAGCCGAATCTTCCACCTTGAATTGCTCCGGGTCCCACGGACCGAAAGCATTGGCGGCATTTTTACGCTGGCCGAGCTTGTGGAAGGTCGATCCTACAACCATACGCGGCTTGTAATTATCCATCAGCCACAGGGTCAAATCAAGCGCATGTGTACCGATATCGATCAGCGGGCCTCCGCCCTGCTTCTCTTCATCCAGGAATACGCCCCAAGTCGGAACAGCACGGCGGCGCAGCGCAATCGCCTTACCATAATAGATGTCGCCGAGTTCTCCGCTTTCGCACATTCCCTTCAAATATTCGCTGTCTGACCGGAAGCGGTTCTGATATGCGATCGACAATTTTTTGCCGGTGCGGCGTGCTGCATCCAGCATCTCCTGAGCCTGGGCAGTAGTCTTAGCCATCGGCTTCTCGCACATGACGTGATTACCCGCTTCAAGTGCAGC
>NZ_LN831198.1:2060869-2069296 GCF_001368795.1 Paenibacillus ihuae | reverse complement strand
GCTGCCAAGAGTTCGCGGAAATCAGTATATACTGCAGCACCTTCGGCGCCATACTTGCTGGCAGCCTCCTGAGCGCGTTCTTCAATAATATCGCAGAAGGCTACCATTTCAGCATCACTCTGACGGGATAAGCTTGGCATATGTTTGCCGTTTGCGATTCCACCGCAACCGATAATAGCAATTTTGAGTTTGTTAGACATGAATTTTTCCTCCTTGATTGGCATAGGCTTTAACCCATTTCATACTGTCTTCTACACTTGCAAGCGGCGAGCGGCTGCAGAAATCCTGCTCCACAACTGCCCATTCAACACCGGCCTGATCCGCAGCTTCCAGGATTGCCGGAAGATTCACTTCCCCTTCTCCCAGTACTACGGTTTCAGCTGATCCGTCTTCGAGTTTCTTCATGTCCTTCAGATGGATGATCGGCAGGCGCCCGGCATATTTTTGAATGTAAGCTACAGGATCATAGCCTCCGTAATAGACCCAGCAGGTGTCCATTTCCACTTGAAGCAGCTCAGCCGGCACCTCTTCGAAGATTCCGTCGAAGGCGGTACGCTCTCCAAAGGCCTGTGTGAATTCAAAATCATGATTATGATAGGAAAAAACTGTACCACGTTCCTTGCACTTTTCTCCGATGATGCGGAAATTTGCAACGACCTCTTCCCAGTTGCGCTGCTCTTCGGTCAGATAAGGAATGATCAGGTTGCGGTTGCCAATCTCCAGATTGAAGCTGATTTCCTGTTCCGTATCATTCAGCATGGCATCATACGGACGATGTGCCCCAAGAGCGACCAGTCCAGTTTCCTGAAGCAGCCCCTTTACTTCCTCTGCTGTCCGGCCAAAAAAGTGATAAAATTCCACACCGGCATAGCCCAGCTCAGCTACTTTTCGCAGCGTTCCTTCGAAATCCTGTTCCAATTCTTCTCTAAGTGTATACAGCTGAAGTCCAAGTTTTAACATTGCTCCCACTCCTATTCGGTATAGAGTTAATGTACATACATAAACACTGTTGTTGTCTTATATCAGACACACCTGGTTAGTCACCTGAACAAAAGGGCTGCTAAGCTAAGCTGTCCTATATATCCCGTATCAGTACAATTACTTATCCTAAACTGACTATGTAGCTCTCAGAGCCGCAGCACAGCCCCCTTTTCATGGTTTATATGTTTTTGCATAGCTACATGGTAATATGAAAGCGTATATAATAAAATGAATAATATGATTCAAACATGAACAATTCAGCTATTATTTCTGCCACTCAGGAGGGCCCATGACATACACCGCACCATGCCACGTTTATACCGCCGGATTCTCATTCCACCGCAAGCCCTTCCACATGTCCCGGGCAGACGGCGTCCAGAATTATCTGCTGCGGCTGCAGACGGAAGGCCGTAGCCGAACCCGCATCGACGGTGTCCTTTCTTCGGTGGAAGCTGGAGATTTGATGCTGTTTGCACCGAATGACCCTTATTACTTAAGCATTGACAAAGAGACCTATTCCGCAGGCAAACCGCGGGTCGAAAGCGGAGATTATCACATTTTTTGCGGCGGGCCCTGGATTGAGGAGTGGTGGAACCGTAAGCACCGCCCTGCTGTACTTCGTCTGCCGCTTAGCGATCATTTCCTCGGCCTGTTCCGCCAGCTCGTCCTGGAACAGCGCAGGTTATCCGATTCTTCACCGGAGATTACAGCTTGTTATCTGCAGATTTTATGTATGGAGATTGACAGGCTGATGACAGAGCAGCCGGCAATTTCACCCAAAGGCTACCTCGCCTACCGGATGAAGCAGTATGTGGAGGAGCATGCCGCCATTCCGTTCCGCCTGGAGGATGTAGCAGGCTATGTGGATATTTCCGTCTCGCGTGCGGTTCATCTGTTTAAGGAGGCTTTTGGAACCAGCATTGTTAAGTATGTAAATGATGTACGGCTGGAGATGGCGCGTGAGCGGATCACCTTTAGTCCGATGCCGCTGGAGCATGTGTCTGAAACCTGCGGTTTTGCCAACTATACTTACTTCCACCGCCTGTTCCGCGGCCGATTCGGAATGTCGCCTAGACAATACCGCGTATACAGCAGGGAACAGATGTAGGCCGGGTGAAACCGCCTGCCCTGTATAAGGGCAAATGAAAAGGAGCGCCATCCTGGATGATCCGCTCCTTGTGTTTAACCTTATGCAATTTTTGCTGTTTGCTCGGGGTGACTCTTACGTGCTGGGAGATTGCGCTATAATCCAGTCCTGTTCTCCGATTTTTCTCTGCTACCCAGGTTCCGCTGCGTGCTGCTTTAAGCAGGGCTTTTTGCGTTTTTGTGCGTGCCATTCAGGCAACACTCCTTCAGTTATGAAATCAGTCTGCCGGCTGGCTGACAGTACTTTAATTTTAACATAATTCTCACGGCTTTACCTGTAATACTTGAGTATGAATTAACTGTTACCGGGCTTCTCGCTGGCAGCTTGCAGAATCAGAAAATGGTATGATATAAGTGAATTTAGCAGCGGAGCCAATAAAAAGGCGGAATCGGAGGAATTGGATGAAATACGATGTATTATACGATGGTGCCTTTGCAATGCTAAAAGTGCAGATGAATCCCGGCGAAAGCGTAAAGGCGGAGATGGGTGCGATGGTGGCCATGTCTCCCGGTGTTGAATTAAGAGGCACAGTAGACGGTGGACTCATGCGCGGGCTGGGCCGGATGCTGAGCGGAGAGAAATTTTTCTTCCAGGAGCTGGCAGCAACGCGGGGGCAATGTGAAGTACTGTTGTCTCCGGGTGCGATCGGTGATATTCAAGCCATTGAGCTGGACGGATCGTACAAGCTGTACGTGCAAAAAGACGGCTTTCTTGCAGGCACCCACGGCATTCAGGTCAATACCAAGATGCAGAATCTGACCCGTGGCCTGTTCTCCGGTGAAGGCTTCTTCATTGTCGAAATCAGCGGCAGCGGAACGGTCTTCCTCTCCTCATTCGGGGCGATTCATGCGATCAACCTGGAGCCTGGCGAAGAGATGATCATCGACAACGGACACCTGGTAGCCTGGCCGGACTATATGGATTATAAGATTGAAAAAGCAGCCACCGGCTGGCTGAACAGTTTGACCAGTGGGGAAGCTCTCGTCTGCCGTTTCCGCGGTGAAGGCGTTGTACTGGTGCAGACCCGTAATCCGGGCAGCTTCGGCAACTGGATCAAGTCGTTTGTGCCTTCCTGACCTTAATACACACAAGAAAGCAAGACTGCTCTAGCAGCCTTGCTTTTTTGTGTGTTTGATCTGGACGTTGATCTGAACAGACCGCTTAAGTCAGGATACCGCCTGGCGTTCCTTATCACCCTTACAGCCGGACCGCTTACAGGTATTATAGGTTCCCTTGAAATCAAGCCGGTGGTCCGTCACGCTGAATCCGTATTCCGCCTCCAGCCGCTGCTCCAGCTCCAGAAGCCAATCATCCTTGATCTCCTCCAGTCTGCCGCAGACATTGCAGATCAAATGATGATGCATATGGGCATGGTCGCAGTCCCGCAAATCATAACGGGCCACGCCGTCGCCGAAATTCATTTTCTCCACAATATGCAGCTCGCACAACAACTCCAAGGTCCGGTAGACCGTCGCCAGGCCAAGATGCGGATAGCTGCTTTTCACTCTCATATAAACTTCTTCTACGCTTAGATGCTCTTCTTCATTGTCGAGCAGCACCTTCACGATGGCTTCACGCTGGGGTGTTAATTTATAGTTTTGCGCGGCAAACTGCTGGCTGATATTCGTAATTGGGTTCACTCAGGTCTCCCACCTTTCCGGAAGCATTTCCATCATTCATAGCCTCTGACTCTGAGACAAATTCATGTCCACAAGTTAAGGCCCGCACTTAATAGTAATCATTACGATATAATCATAGCAAAATTACCGTAATATGAAAAGTGCCTACATTTATTATACCATTAATGCCCCAAATTCCGCACAATGAATCAAAAATATCCAGAGACTAAGCATCTGCCCATCCGCGAAGCGGCAAGAATCCATACCTTATAGAGAGTTAATTCCAACATGTGAGGATGGTCCGGATGGCACAACCAAACCGAAGACAGCAAGTCCAGCCTCTTGTAACAGCCCGTCTTCTGCGCCGGGTAGCCAAGGCCATGCTGCCCTTTTACCGGAAAATTGCCGGAAACCGCAGCTTTGCCAGGCAATGGTCGGCCGCTGTAGTCAAAGCAGACCTAAGTCTGATGGGCCGGCTGCTATCCGGTATACCCACTCTTGCCGGTGTGAACAATTATGGAACGAACGGCATCGGATATTTTATCTCATTCCCTTTCCCGCTGCCTGTTGCCTTCTACACGAATGGAACGACGATCCCGCCAGGCTCGGTGCAATTCACGTTTAGTACCATGGTACACCGCGCCGTTGCCCGGTCAGTTCTGCCTTTTTACAAGAAGATTGCTGTATCCCAAAGCTATGCCGAGGATCTGGCTGTGGCAATCAATAGCAATCAGAGTAAAACCGTAAATGCCATGGTCCGCAGATACATCAAATCCCAAACTCTAAAGTCTATAACAATAGAAGAGCACGGCCTCGCACTGCTGTTCAAAACCCGGTTCAGTAAATACCCCTACCGCAACCTGCTGTTTCAAGAGAGTATGTAAGCAATTCAGGAAAGACAAAATTATAGCTGGCATGCAACTTTTCCACATTCTGCTGCGTCAAAGGAGTTGAACATGGCCAAGCGGCCCAACTTAAGCCAGAGGTGGAATGGTGATGAACATGAAAAAGAGTGCTTTTGCTGTAATAACAACGGTTTCGCTCCTCTCCTTTTCGCTCGGGAGTCCTATGTTTGCGGCAGGCGGTACCTTCAAAGATATTAGCAATGTGACCGGCAAAGAGAAGATTAACGCACTAAAAGCACAAGGCCTGATCAAAGGGATATCCGATACGCAATTCCTTCCAGGTTCTAAAGTGACGACAGCCCAGGGGGTACAGTTCATCTCCGGGGGTCTGCAGTTGAGCCTGGCTGCAATTGATTTCAATAAGGCTCCTGTAGCAAGTGATATTTTCAGCAAAGTAAAAGACAAGGTCTGGTATACGGAAGCATTCATTAACGCCTACTATAATGGCATTGAAATTCCGGCTGATATCGACCCGGCCAAGCCGATTACCAAGGAACTGTTCACGAACTTCCTGATTCAGGGCTTAGAAAAAGCGGGCAATCTGCCAATGATTAATATTGTCCCGGTTGATATCGCTGACGACGATGCACTGGATCCCTCGTATCAGGGCAGTGTGCAGCGCTCCCTGAAGTACAACATCAATACCCTGGATGCAAACGGCAAATTTAATCCGAAAAGCGAGCTTACCCGTGCAGAAGCGGCTGTAATGCTCTACAATGCACTCGAATATCTGAATTCCCGCAGCAATGGAACACCCGGTAATTAATCAGGAAGCTTATAATACTGTATACAAGATAAATAAAGGCAGCCCGGACCTCCCGGACTGCCTTTATGTTTACTCCTCCCCGCTGAGCCTGTCCAGGAACTGCAGGGCACGCGGATTCTTTGTCTGCCTGAGTACCTGCTGCGGAGTCCCCTGCTCCACAATGACTCCCTGATCCATCAGGATGATTGTATCCGCAACATCGGCGGCAAACTTCATCTCATGCGTTACGATCACCATGGTCATTCCTTCAGCAGCCAGCTGCCGGATGACCTTCAGCACCTCACCCACCAGCTCGGGATCCAGCGCAGAGGTCGGCTCATCGAACAGCAGCACCTCCGGTTCCACCGCCATCGCCCGGGCAATAGCCACCCGCTGCTGCTGGCCGCCGGACAGCTGATGGGGATAGGACTCCGTCTTATCTGCCAGTCCTACTTTGGCCAGAAGCTCCAAACTCCGCTTTTTCGCAACTTCTCTGGAACACTTCTGGACCGTAACTTGTCCCTCCATTACATTGCCCAGTGAGGTCATATGCGGAAACAGATTGTACGACTGAAAAACCATGCCTGTTTTTTGGCGCAGGCTGAGTACCGTCTTCCGCGGAATTTGGCGGTTATCCGTGAAATCGATCCTGAGTCCGGCCAATTGCAGGGTTCCCCGGTCAGGGATCTCCAGCAGATTGAAGCAGCGGAGCAGCGTGGTTTTGCCGGAGCCCGAGGGGCCAATGATAACCAGCACCTTTCCGTGCTCCAAACGGAGATCAATTCCCTTCAGGACCTGCAGCGGTCCGAAGGATTTGTGCAAGTCTTGAATTTCAATCACGAAGCCGCCTCCTTATCTTGCCGAGTAACGGTCAAACCGTCTCTCCAGCATATTTTGCAGTACGGACAGCACTGAGCAGAACAGCAGGTAGAAGAGCGCGGCCTCGCAGTAGAGCAGCAGCGGTTCGTAGGTCGTTGCCGTAATCTGCTGCGCTGTTCTGAACATTTCCACATAGGTAATGCTGGCCGCAAGCGAGGTGTCTTTTACGAGACTGATAAAAGAATTTGATAAAGGCGGAACGGACACGCGCGCTGCCTGAGGCAGAATAATTCTGCGCAGCGCCTGCACCCGGGTCATTCCGACCGAAAATGCAGCCTCCCATTGGCCTTTATGTATCGATAGTATGGCAGCGCGGACAACCTCGGAGGAATAGGCTCCGACGCTGAGCGTAAAACCGATCACTGCAGCGATAAAAGGATCGAGCACAATGCCAGCCGACGGCAGGCCATAGAAGATAATAAAAAGCTGCACCAGAAGCGGAGTCCCCCGGATGACCCAGACATAGAATCTGGCGATTAGCTGTGGAATCCTCCAGGATGAAAGCCGCATGAGCGCTGTAACCACCGCAAGCAGCAGCCCCAGTGCAAATGAAACCAGCGCCAGCGGGATAGTATAAGCCACCCCTGCTTTGAACAGGGGCAGCAGCGAATCCAGGAAAATGTGCAGCTTGCGGTCATCCATCGCTAAGAAACTCCTTCATTCATTATTTAGACACGTCTGCCCCGAAGTATTTCTCGGAAATGCCCAGGTACGTCCCATCTGCCTTCATCGCGGATAGCGCCTCATTCACTGCCTGCACCAGCTCCTTATTTCCTTTGAGGAAAACAGCGGCACTGTGGGAGCCTTCTGCGATTTCATCCACCTGCTTGATCTTTACATCCGGCTTCTGCTTCTTCAAATCCAGAAAGGACAGACCGTCGTTAATCGTCGCATCAATCCGGCCGGAAACCAGCAGGTCAATCGCCTGATTGAAGCCCTCCACCGCTACAATCTCCGCACCGTTCTCGCGCGCAATGTCTGACAGATTACTGGTCAGCGACTGCCCGGCTTTTTTGCCTTTGAGATCTGAGAATTTCTTAATGTCGTCATTGTTTTGACCCACGATCAGCACTGCTTTGGAGACTACATACGGATCGGAGAAGTCGTATTTCACTTTGCGCTCCTCGGTGATCGAGACCTCGTTAAAAATGGTGTCGAACCGCTTCGCATCCATTCCGGCAAACAGGCCGTCCCACTGGGTTTCAATAAATTCCGCTTCCACTCCCAGGCGTTTGGCTATCTCTTTGGCAATATCTACGTCAAAACCGGTGAGTGTCCCGTTTGCATCATGATACGTAAAGGGGGAGTATGTCCCCTCTGTCCCGATCCGCAGCTTTCCGGCCGCCTTTACCGCTTCAAGACTGTTCTGCCCGGTCGGCGCAGCCGTTGCCTCCGTGCCTCCATTGCCTGCAGTCCCTCCGCCGTTTGCATTGTTCCTATTGTTGCCGCATGCTGTCAAAAGCACGCTAAGCAGTAACAGCGTCGTTAGGCTCCATTTTTTCAACGCCTATTCCTCCTTCTATCTTAATAATTACTTTCACATAGACTGAAGTTATCATGCCCAAATAAACGGGATTTTTTCTTCGCATTTCGCAGCAGATGACAAAAAATACCCCGCCGCACCAAACCGGTGCAGCGGGGACATTCGGCAACCATTTTCCGTTATCCGTGCATGATTTCAGGTTGCCGCTTACTTTCACCTTCTGCGCTTTTACGCCCTCTGCGCAGCAGCAGACCAAGTACTGCACCGCCAAGCGCGACATAGATCATGATGTGGAACGTATCGGCAAAACCCTGGGCAAGCACCTTCTGTGTAGCCTGCTTCAGTATTTCCGGGGAGGCGGATGCAACGTCAACTCCCGAAGCCGCGGCGGCAGCCTTCATGTCAGCTCCGCGCGATGCTGCCCTGGAGGTAAGAATGGTGACCAGAGTGGATACGGCCAGTGAATTGATGACCTGCTGCATCGAATTGGTCAGTGACGTCACCCGGTTAACGAGCTGGCTCGGGGCTTTGTTAAGCAGATGGGTATTCATCGGCATCATCATCATGCCCATGCCCGCACCGCACATGATCAGCGGAATTATCAGATCATGGCGCTGTGTAGTCAGATCTACATGGGAATATTGGAACAGCGCACCTGACACTAGAGT
>NZ_LN831198.1:2059261-2060800 GCF_001368795.1 Paenibacillus ihuae | reverse complement strand
ATCCCGGCAATAGGCATCATTAGACCTGAAGCAATCGCCTGGGGGAGCAAGGTCAGTCCTGTGTCAAAAGCGCCGAAGCCCCGGGCCTGCTGCAGAAATTGCGGAAGCAGGAACAATGCCCCGTACAGACCGAACTGGGCAATCCACTGGACGAGAATCCCTGTACTGAAATCGATGGAGCGAAGAATGCGCAGCTCCAGCAGCGGCGTCTTCGAGCGCAGCTCCGTAATTACAAAAGCAATCAGAGCCACCGCACCCAGCGACAAGCCAATGAGGGTTTTGTCTGAAGTCCAACTCTCAGCACCTTGGCTGACCCCGTAAGTCAGCGAAGCAAACGCCAGCGGTCCAAGCAGCATCCCCAGCTTATCCATGCCGGGAACTTGCCCGCGCTGCGAATTCGGCAGCTTCCGCAGGCCGATCAGCACGCAGATGATGCCTATCGGAATATTAATCAGAAAGATCCAGCGCCAGGAATGATACTGCACCAGCCAGCCGGACAATACAGGCCCGATTGCCGGAGCGAACAGCACCGGAATCCCCATAATCCCCATTACAATGCCGACTTTGCTCTTCGGAGCCAGTCTGTATACATACGCCATCCCTACCGGGAGAACACAGCCCCCGCCGAGTCCCTGCAGCACCCGGAAGGCAATCAGCCATTCGGCACTGCTGGGTGTTGCACACATAATCGATCCTATCGTAAACACAACCACTGCCGTCAAAAAAACAGTTTTGGCCCCGAAACGGTCGGACAGCCAGCCCGAAAGCGGGATGACAGAAGCCTGTGCCAGCATATACCCGGTCACGATCCATTGCAGCATCGTTAAATTCGTATGAAAATCCTTAACCAGGGTGGACAGCGCCACATTCATCGCTGTACTGTCGAGTACAACCATAAAAACACCGGCTATAATCGCCAGCAGCGGAACCAGAATACTGGATAACCGAAACTCAGCATCCTGCTTTAGTGCTCCTTCCATGCTTCTTCTCCTCCTAATGTTGTGCTGCGGCGAGATCATTGACCGTGGCACCGCTTTATCTATATAATTGCTTATCGGACAATTGTCCGTTGATCCACAATCAGTCTACGGACAATTGTCCGCTGTGTCAAATGAATCTTTCGGCACTACAAATAAATGAGTGTTCCCTGAAAGGAAAGAATATGAAACCTATAGATCCGAATCCCGTTTCAAACACAGAAAAAAATAGTCAAGATCCTTATGCCCAGCGTATCCTGGAGGCGGCACGGGAGCTGTTCATAGCCAGCGGTCTGGAAGCCGTCAGCATGCACGCCATCGCCAAGCGGGCTGGCATCGGGCAAGGCTCCCTATACCGCCGTTTTTCAGACAAAGGTGAAATCTGTTCCATGCTGCTGCGGGACAGTACGGAGCGGTTTCTGACCGGCCTGGAGCAGGAGCTGGCGTTCCCGGAATCCGGTTCTGATGCACTTGGCCACTTAAAGAGCAGCATTGGCCGGATTGTCGATTTCATTGAGCAGCATGCTGAGCTGCTGCAGCTGATCAAATCAGAGTTCACCGG
>NZ_LN831198.1:2054658-2059153 GCF_001368795.1 Paenibacillus ihuae | reverse complement strand
TTCACCGGCAAAAAACAGCTTACCCAGTTTGAGCATCCTTTCTTCCGGCGGCTTAACGATTTTCTGAAGGAGCTGTTAAGGCGTGCTGCTGCTTCCGGTGAGATCCCTGCAATTGATCCTCAGTTCACTGCAACAGCGCTGATTGCCGTGCTCAGCCCCGATTTGTATCTTTTTCAACAGAAGCAATACGGCTCTACCAAAGAGCAAATTACAGCGGGGATCCTGGCGTTGTTCGTGGACGGTCTTCAGCCGCTTTAAGGAAGACTATCTTTACAATCCGCTAAGTTATGGTATATTAATTAGCAATTACGAATTGAATATTGACCTGTTTTTTCACTAGGGGAGTCGGCCGACTGAGACGGAGTTTATGCTCCGGACCCTTGGAACCTGATCTGGATCATACCAGCGGAGGGAAGTGGAGCAGAAATGATCAGCGTTGCGTTATCCCTGCCAACGATTTGAAACTTTCAGACCCATTCATTTCCTCCGGAAATGAATGGGTCTTCTTGCGTTTACAGCACTTCGTAATTTAAGGAGGTATATAAGCAGTGCTGCTCTCCATTACTGATCTTCAATTCTCTTTTGCCGCTGCCCATGGCCAGCCGGTATTCTCAAAGCTCTCAATAGAAGCAAGTCAGGGGGAGTTCATCTCGGTGATCGGCGCCAGCGGCTGCGGCAAGAGCACCTTGTTCAAAATCATCGCCGGCCTGCTGGAGCCCGCAGCCGGAGACATCCGGATCAGCGGGCTGCCGCCCTTAAACGCCGCTTCGCGCCTGGGTAAGATCGGCTATATGCCGCAGCAGGATCTGCTGCTGCCCTGGAGAACCGTTCTGGACAATTGCCTGCTTCCCTGGGAGCTGAAGCGAAACAGCAGCAAAGAGGATGCGGTGCAGCAGATCCGCGGTCTGCTGCACCGCTTCGGCCTCGCCGGTACGGAAGCGGCCTACCCGCAGGAGCTGTCCGGCGGAATGCGGCAGCGGGTCGCGCTGCTGCGGACACTGGCCGCAGGAAATGACCTGCTGCTGCTGGATGAACCTTTTGGGGCTTTGGATGCAATCACCAAACGCGAGCTGCACCGCTGGTTGCTGGAGCTGTGGGGCGGGCTTGGTAAAACCGTGCTGTTCATCACGCACGATCTGGAAGAGGCGCTGCTGCTTAGCGACCGGATCTATCTGATGCCTGGCGGCAGCGGCGAAGGACTACAGGAAATGACCGTTGATCTGCCGAGACCCAGACATTATCAACTAAACTATCAACCGCAGTTCATAGCCCTGCGGGAAGAGCTGGAGCGGAGACTGCATGAGAGTGTCCACCATTAACAGGCTGCTCAGGAATTATGGTCCTGCCGCGTTGCTTGTCCTATTAGTGCTCGTGGTCTGGGAAGCGGCCGTTCGTTTGGGCCATTTCCCTCCCTTCATCCTTCCTGCCCCGTCCTCGGTCTGGACTGCGCTTGTGGAACAGCGGTCCCTGTTGTTCGGTCTGCATTTGCCGGTAACACTCCAGGAAACGCTGCTTGGATTCGCTGCATCTGTGGTCTGCGGAACTCTGCTTGGAGTCTCGATGCACCTGTCCCGGCCGCTGGCAAAAGCGGTTTATCCCTTGCTTATTGTCAGCCAGACGGTTCCGCTGATCGCCCTTTCACCCATTTTTATTATGTGGTTCGGCTACACACTCTGGGGCAAGGTGGCGGTCGTCTTTTTAACAGCTTTCTTTCCGGTAGTTGTCGGTACATACGATGGCCTGCATAAAAGCGGTGAGCAATACCGGGAGCTCCTGCTTACACTCGGAGCGAGCCGCCATCAGCTGCTAATCAAGATACAAATCCCGCTGGCTCTGCCTGCATTCTTCTCCGGGCTTAAGCTATCCATCGTCTACTGTGTCATTGGGGCCACAATCGGCGAATGGCTTGGAGGCAGCAAGGGACTTGGCTATTACAGCCGGCGTATGGCCGGCAACCTGCAGAGCGCTGAAATGTTCGCCGCAGTCTGCCTGCTCTCTGCTCTCGGAATCATGCTGTTTCTATGTATTATTGTCATTGAAAAAATATTGTTGAAGAAAAGAGGCGTCCACCGATGAGCAACTCCTTAAGTCCTAATCATTCCCGTAAAAGTATCCTGCACCGTTATACTCCTATGTTCTTGCTGATCATTCTGCTCACTGCAGTCAGCGGCTGCAGCGGTTCTAACGCTGCTGATCCCGCGCCGTCTGCTGTTCCCGAAAGTGGCGGCGGGCAGCCGCATAAGCTGACGGTTATGCTGGACTGGTATCCGAATGCGGTTCATACCTTTCTCTACGCTGCGCAGCAGAACGGATATTTTGCCGAGGAAGGGCTGGATGTAGAGATTCAGATGCCGGCAGACAGCAATGATGCCCTGAAGCTGGTTGCTGCAGGCAAAGTAGATCTGGCTCTCAGCTATCAGCCCCAGGTGCTGATGGCACGCGCTGAACAGATTCCTGTGAAATCGATCGCTGCACTCGTAAGGCATCCGCTGAATCATCTGCTTGTTCCGGCGGACAGCGGTATCGCAAGCCCTAAGGATCTTTCCGGCAAAACAGCCGGTTACTCCTCCATTCCGCTCTATGAAGCCATGCTCCGGACGATGGTCAAACATGACGGCGGCGATCCGCAAAAGCTGAATATGATCGATGTGGGTTTTGATCTGATTCCCGCTATTAGTACGGGACGGGTTGACGGGATCATTGGCGGCTTCATTAATCATGAGCAGCTGATTTTAGACAAAGAGAAGCATCCCGTCGTCTCCATCGACCCGACTAAGTATGGCGTGCCTGACTATTATGAGCTTGTGCTGGTTGCAAGTGAGCAGGGTCTTAAGGATTCAGAGGAATATCTCAGCAAGTTCATGAAGGCAGCCCGCAAAGGGCAGCAGTTTGTACAGGATCAGCCCGAAGAGGCGCTGGATATACTGCTGGCCCATGAGGACAGCACGGCTCCGCTCGATCCGGAGATCGAACGACAAAGTCTCGGGATTCTGCTGCCGCGGATGGATGCAGGTACCCGGCCCTTCGGGTATCAGGACCCGGAATCCTGGAGCACGGTTGCGGACTGGCTGGCCGAAAACGAACTGCTGCCGGGAGAGAGCGGGAGCAGCGGGGCTTTCGTAGATTTGTAGATTTGTAGAGCTGTAGACTTGTGGATTTGCGGATTTGCGGATTTGCGGATTTGTGGATTTGCGGATTTGCGGTTTGACAGTATCTCCTTAGACAACTGCATTTCGTACAGTTATTTTCGGGAAAATTGCGTCTTTTTAAGCTTTAATTGCACTTCATACACTTAAAATCCAGCAAAATCACCATTTCCCATCCTATCTCTTATTCTAATTGTACAAAGTGCAATTACAGAACTGAAACAGCTGGAAGCCGGTTTTTAATTGTACAAAATACAACTATTTACAAAGGCGTTCAGGTTAATTGAAACAAATGAGCAGAAGCTAACAAAACTTAAGCCTACTCTTACGAAGATAGTTTTGCCGAAGCCATTCAATTAAAATTCTATGAAGCATACGCTAATAAAACTTTTAGGAGGACTAATCATGACTTATTTAGCCAAAGTACGTGAACTGAATCCGCTCGTTCATAACATTACGAATATTGTAGTAGCCAATTTCTCGGCAAACGGCCTGCTGGCGCTGGGCGCTTCCCCGTTTATGGCGGATGCCCAAGAAGAGGTAGCAGATGTCGCTGCCATGTCTGGGGCTGTAGTGCTGAATATCGGCACACTGAACGAGCAGTTAATCGCTTCGATGGTGCTGGCCGGACAGTCTGCTAACACTCATAATGTACCGCTGGTGCTTGATCCGGTGGGAGCCGGAGCCACAGCTTACCGCAGCGAGGTCACGCAAAGACTGTTGAATGAGATGAAGATTACCGCACTGCGCGGAAATGTCGCCGAAGTAGCCAATGTTGCCGGGGAGAGCTGGGCCAGCAAAGGCGTAGATGCCGGAGCAGGCGACGGAGACGTCATTGCTCTTGCCAACAAGGCAGCGCCCAAGCTCGGCTCTGTGGTTATCATTACGGGGAAAGAAGATGTCATTACTGACGGCAGCCGCACCTTCATTGTCAGCAACGGCCACCCGGTCTTAACCAAAGTGACAGGTACCGGCTGCCTGCTGAGCGCTGTCGTCGGGGCCTTTCTCGCTGTCAGTGAAGGCAACGGGCTGGAAGCCGCCGCGGAAGCTATTTCCTTCTACGGTGTAGCCGCAGAGATTGCTGCAGAGCTGACTGCGCACAAAGGTCCGGGAGACTTCCAGATCGAATTCCTGAACCAGCTGGCTATGGTCACACCACAAATATATAGCGGGAAATCACAGATTCGGCTGCTTAACCAATAATCGTCAGCGGAATAAAAGGAGACTCCATAATGACTAGTGTATTTAAGGCTCTTACTATCGCCGGATCGGACAGCGGCGGCGGAGCGGGTATCCAGGCTGATCTCAAAACATTCCAGGAGCTGGGCGTATATGGCATGTCGGCGCTT
>NZ_LN831198.1:2046338-2054632 GCF_001368795.1 Paenibacillus ihuae | reverse complement strand
CTGGGCGGTATATGGCGATGTCGGCGGCTTACGGCTGTGACTGCACAGAATACGCTCGGCGTTCAGGCGCTCTATCCGCTGGAATCTGATGCCGTTACCGCCCAGCTGGATTCGATCGGGGCCGATCTGCAGCCGGATGCTGTAAAAACCGGCATGCTGTTCAGCAGTGAAATTATCCGGATCGTGGCCGGAAAGATCAGGCAATATGGCTGGAACTCACTGGTCGTTGATCCCGTGATGGTCGCCAAAGGGGGCTCCTCACTGCTGCAGCAGGAAGCTGTACAAGCGCTGATTACAGAGCTGCTCCCGCTTGCCCTTGTTGTCACCCCCAATATTCCGGAAGCGGAAATCTTAACGGGGATAACTATCTCGGGGCTCCCGGACCGTGAAAGAGCTGCACAGCTCCTTCATGCAATGGGCCCGCAGTATGTGGTCCTAAAAGGCGGCCATGATGACGGGACGTCCGGAGTGCTTGATCTGCTCTATGACGGGCAGGAGTTCATATACATGGACAGCCCGCGGATTGCAACCCGGCATACCCATGGGACAGGCTGCACCTACTCAGCGGCAATCGCAGCCGGACTTGCCAAAGGGAATACGGTAACGGAGGCCATTTCAACGGCGAAGGCCTTCATCCAGGCTGCGATTGAGGGTAGCCTGGGGATCGGAGCCGGTCACGGGCCGACCAACCATTTTGCCTACGGGAACAGACACAGGGGGATGCTGCCATGAAGCAGATCAGTGCCGAGGATATGCGGCGGATGCTGAAGCTGTATTTTATCATGGGCAGCGTTAACTGCCGCCTGACCCCTGAAGAGACACTGACCCAGGCAATTGCCGGAGGAATTACAATATTTCAGTTTCGTGAAAAGGGTCCTGGTGCGCTGCGCAGTAACGCGGCTTACGATCTGGCCAGGCAGCTCCAGGCCATTTGCCGTGAACACGGAATCCCCTTCATCGTGAACGATGATGTAGAGCTGGCTATTGCGCTTGATGCCGACGGGGTTCATGTCGGCCAGGAGGATGAACCGGCTGGCTCGATCCGTCAAAGGCTCGGAGCCCATAAAATCGTCGGCGTATCGGCCCACAGTCTGGCCGAGGCGCAGCAGGCTATTGCGGACGGAGCGGACTATCTGGGAATCGGTCCGGTCTATCCCACCTCCTCCAAAGACGATGCACAGGCTGTGCAGGGTACTCAGGTGATTGAGCAATTGCGGCGCAACGGTCTTACCATCCCGCTGGTCGGGATTGGCGGCATCACAGCGGGTAATGTCCCTCCGGTCATCCAGGCTGGTGCTGACGGAGTCTCAGTGATCTCTGCAATTGCCGCAGCCGGGGACATCCGCGCAGCAGCACAGCAATTGCTGGATGCCACCTTAATATAACCGGCAATATTTCAATTACAAAGAACGGGTGCCCCTCCTTCAGGAGACGGCACCCGTTCTGTTTAATTAAATCTGCCCATCATAAGCGTACTGTAGTATGTACCGTCCGCCAACAGCTTGTCTTTTTTAAGTATACCTTCAGTTTCGAAACCAAATTTGCGGTACAGCGAGATCGCCGGCCGGTTCGTCTCCAGAACTGTTAAAGACATTTTTACAACTCCGTTCGCATCCGCCCAGGAAGTCGCTTGCTGCAGCAGGCTGTATCCGATCCCATACCCCCAGAACTCCTGCAGGATGCATATGCCAAATTCAACTTTGTGGGCATTTCTGGACAAGGTTTGTCCTTCGCATCTGGCGAATCCGACCAGCCTCCCTTGCACCTCGGCAACCAAAAACAAATTTCGGTTAGCGTCCGTGTCTTCCCGGATCATCCCGGCAAACCCCTGCGCATCAATGACTCCCTCACCCTGCCGCCGCTCTAAATTCTCCGTCTCTCCGTCAATCTGCCATCTTAACCCGGATAACTCCGCAGCATCCTGCTCGGCCGCTGACCTGATGATATAACGTAACCCGTTCCTTTGAAAATCCAGACTGTCTATGTACATCGTTCATACCCTCCATTGTTTCGGTTGTTAAATTATAGCATTTACTTTCCCGGCGTACAGGAGTAAAATCAGTTTACATTGTTAACGGTTTACAAGCATAACTATATTCAGAGGGGCAGGGTTATCGATGATTGATCCGGAACACACGATTGAGCTCTATCATTCTTACTTCAAAGTGGCCCGCCAGCTCAAACGGCTTGCCCATCAGAGTGCAGCCAGTCTCGGGTTGACCGTACATCAGATCGGCGTCCTGAACTCCATTCATGAGAATCCGGGACAGACACAGAAAGAGGTCACGGAACGGCTTGTTTTTGCCAAAAGCAGAGTCAGCCTCCATATCGATTCACTTGCCGAGAAAGGCTTAGTATCCCGGATAACCTCAGAGCAGGATCGCAGAGAAACGAAGCTGTTCATTACCTCCGAGGGAGAAGCGCTGTGCAGGCGGTATAACGAAGAAGCTTTTTCCTACAAAATGCTGAGTTCTTCGCTGGAACAGTTTCCGGAGGAAGACATTCAGTCCCTGCTGCGCATGAACAAACAGCTGCTCGCCCGTTTAATGCAGGTGCAAGACAAAGAATGTTAAATCCAAACAAAGCTGGTGATGAGTAATGTCTAGGGGATTTGGTCCCGGCAGTGGTTTCGGCGGTGGGCCGGGGCACGGGAAACTAAAATTTGACGATGACGAACAGAAACCGAATATTTCCAAGGCGCTGCTGCTCCGTATATCTAAATATTTTGCACCCTACTGGAAGCAGACGCTGGTTGTAATGCTTGTGCTGATTGTGTCAGCGGTTCTGGGACTGCTGCCGCCTATCCTGATTCAGCAGATTATCGACGTGGCGCTGCCGGACAAAAATCTGCGGCTGCTCGTATTCCTGGTGCTCGCTTCGCTAGGAACCACGGTGATTTCCGGACTGCTCGGCGTATTGCAGAATTATCTGAACTCCTTTATCTCCCAAAACATCGTCCATGATATGAAAAATCAAATGTACCGCCATCTTCAGCGGATGCCACTGCAGTTCTTCTCGGGAGTCAAGCAAGGGGAAGTCATCACGAGAATGACAAGTGACATCTCCGGGGTCCAAGGCGTATTCAACAGCACGATTGTCAATTTTGCCAGCAATCTGTTTATCCTCGTATCGACGTCAGCCGCCCTGTTTATCATGAACTGGAAGCTGGCTCTGCTTGGTATTCTGGTTGTCCCCCTGTTCATTATCCCTACCCGCAAAATGGGCAATGTGCGCTGGAAGCTCGCCAAGCAGACGCAGGAAAAGGTGTCAGAGCAGAATCAGGTTATCCAGGAAACACTCAGCATCAGCGGGTATCTGCTAATGAAGCTGTTCACCAAGGAGAATGCGGAATATAAAAGCTTCGCTGCCATCAATGCGGAGGCAACCTCCCTGCAAATCCGGGAATCGATGGCCGGCCGCTGGTTCATGATGGTTCTCTCCACCTTTACGAGTATCGGTCCGATGCTGATCTACCTGTATGGCGGATTTCTTTTTATCCAGGGAGAGCTTTCCGTAGGTACCATCATTACATTCGTCGCACTGCTCGGCAGACTGTATGGACCAGTCATGCAGATGACCAATCTGTATGTAGATATTAAGCGCTCGGTGGCCTTGTTTGAACGAATCTTTGATTATTTTGATATGGAGCCGCTCATCGTTGATGAACCACAAGCAGTACCGATCAGCGCCGCGGGGAAAAGCATTGGATTCGAGAATGTGGGTTTCGCCTATCAGCCGGACAAACCAGCTCTGCAGAATATCTGCTTCACTGCGGCTGCGGGAACGCTGACGGCACTCGTCGGACCCAGCGGAGCCGGGAAAACAACGATTACGAACCTGATTCCGCGTCTGTATGAGGTCACTTCGGGGAAGATTACCATTGGTGGACGAAATATCCGTGACTTTACACTGGAGTCGCTGCGTTCCCAGATCGGACTCGTTACTCAGGATACCTACTTGTTCAACGGCACGATCAGGGAGAATCTGCTCTATGCCTGCCCTGAGGCCGGCGAAACGGAGATCATCGAGGCCTGCCGCTCCGCATATATTCATGATTTTATTATGGGGCTGCCGGAAGGTTATGATACGGTGGTCGGAAACCGCGGCATCAAGCTGTCCGGAGGGGAAAAGCAGCGGATCTCAATCGCCCGTGTGCTGCTGAAGAATCCGCCCGTTATTATTATGGATGAAGCCACATCCTCACTCGACACCGTCTCAGAATTTTACATTCAGCAAGCCATGCATGTCCTGTTGAGGAACAAGACTAGCATCGTTATCGCCCACCGGCTGTCGACTATCATGGCAGCAGATCAAATCCTCGTCGTTAAAGACGGGGCAATTGTTGAGGAAGGAACGCATGAAGCACTGCTGGAGCAAAGCGGCGTCTATAAGGATTTGTATGACAAGCAGTTTGAGCCAAAAGTTTTCGCTTAGGCTTTTTGCCGGTTCAGTGTAGCCAGTAGCTCATCCAGCTCCTCCCGGGTCAGATGCCGCCACTCCCCGCGTGCCAGTCCATCCAGCGTGATATTCATGATCCGGGTCCGTTCCAGGCGCAGCACTCTTTGGCCCAGCTCTTTGCACATCCGGCGGATTTGCAGGTTAAGTCCCTGGGTCAGAATGATCCCGAATTCCTGATCGTCAACCGGGTAAGTAACACAGGGTTTCGTAACTGTTCCGAGAATGGGTACACCGGCAGACATCGCCTGCAGGAATTCGGGAGTGACCGGCTTGTCGACAGATACGCGGTATTCCTTCTCTTGATGGTTCTCGGAACGCATGATTTTGTTTACGATATCCCCATCATTCGTCATGAGGATCAGGCCTTCCGAATGTTTATCCAGCCGGCCCACAGCAAAGATCCGTGAAGGATAATTCACATAATCAACGATGTTGCCTTCCACTTCGCGTGCTGCTGTACACGTAATCCCTACGGGCTTGTTCAGTGCCAGGTAGACCAATTCTTCCTGGCTTAAGCTGACGGGCTGGCCGTCAACAGCCACTTGATCACCTGCCACTACCTCGGCGCCCTTTTCGCAGACTGTACCATTTATCGTAATCCGGCCGGCTTGGATCAGCCTGCCGGTCTCTCTGCGCGGGTATATTCCTGTCCTGCTCATGTATTTGTCAATTCTCATCGTTTCTTTCCTTCCGGCTGGAAAATACAAAAGCACCTGATTTCAACGTACAAATCAGATGCTGCATGTACCCCATCTATAGGCACAAGGCCAGATTATTTACTGCCGCCTGTTTTTGCTCCGCTGCCGCTTTTGGCAGCACCTTTTGCCCCTTGGCTGCCGGCGGGTCCGCCTTTTGGCTTCACCGGCTTCGCCGTTTTATTCCAGCGGGTCCAGCCCTTGCTGCCTGTCCCTCTGCCTGTGCCGCCGCCTTTACTTTTTGCCACAATATCACTCCGTCAGTATTCAGTTTTCGTTAGACTTAATCTATCTTACCATTACTATGGGCAGAATGTCAGGTAAATACACAAACAGCCCCCCGGAACAGATCCGGAAGGCTGCATGGTAGGCTCTATTATTTCGGCTGGATATAACCTTCCGCCTTCAGCAGTTCAGCGATCAGTACAGCTCCGCCGGCTGCGCCGCGTACCGTATTATGGGACAGGCTGACGAATTTGTAATCATACAGAGAATCTTCACGCAGTCTGCCTGCGGAAACTCCCATTCCGTTCTCGATGTCGCGGTCAAGCTTGGTCTGCGGGCGGTTCTCTTCCTCAAAATAGGTGATGAATTGTTTCGGTGCGCTTGGAAGCCCCAGTTCCTGAGGACGTCCTTTAAAGCTGTTCCAGCGTTCAAGAATTTCTTCCTTGGACGGTTTTTGTTCAAAGGAGGCAAATACCGCAGCCAAATGGCCGTCAGCGACCGGTACACGGATACACTGGCTGGTGATTACCGGCTGCTCGCTTTTAACGATACCTGCATCGGTCACTTCGCCCCAGATCCGCAGCGGCTCTTGCTCGCTCTTCTCTTCTTCGCCGCCAATGTACGGAATGACGTTGTCAAGCATCTCCGGCCAATCACCAAAGGTTTTGCCGGCCCCGGAAATCGCCTGGTAAGTCGTTACTACGACCTTGGAAGGCTTGAATTCATTCAGGGCATTTAGTGCAGGCATGTAGCTCTGAATCGAGCAGTTCGGCTTCACGGCGATAAATCCGGTTTCTGTACCCAGGCGTTTGCGCTGCTGGGCAATCACTTCCAGATGCTCCGGATTGATCTCAGGAATAACCATCGGAACATCTGGAGTCCAGCGGTGTGCCGAGTTGTTGGAAATAACCGGTGTTCCGGTCTTCGCATAAGCTTCTTCAAGTAGCTTGATCTCTTCTTTCTTCATATCAACAGCGCAGAAGATCAGATCCACATCCGCAGCCACTTCTTCAACATTGGAAGCATCCTGAACCATAATCCCCTTAACCGCGTCAGGCATAGGTGTGGACAGCTTCCATCTGCCCTTCACCGATTCTTCATACGTTTTGCCTGCCGAATTCCGGCTTGCAGCAATTGCGGTCACTTGAAACCATGGATGATTCTCAAGGAGTGCAACAAAACGTTGACCCACCATACCGGTACCGCCAACAATACCCGCTCTCAACTTACTTGACATAAGTAATTCATTTCCTTTCAAGCCGCTCCTATGGATAGGTGCTTTTTAATAACCGATTATAAATGATATACGCAGCTTACACAATATGTGAATGAAAAGTAACTCTTTCCTATTGTATAATTCCCCGCTTTCCACAAGCTCAAAAGCTATGCGGTTCCGAGCCGTTTCGCCAGTTCTCCAAGATCCTGCCCCTTCAGCGCACCTTCTACAAGCGCCGGAAGCAGAGCCGGAGTACAGGCAAAACAAGGCGTTCCGTCCCGCGTTAGCTGCCTGGCCAGATGCTCATCATAGGAGGGCTTCCCTGAGTCCGATAATGCCAGTAAGGTCATTGTCCGAACGCCGGACTCCCGGAGCCCGCGCATCCGCCGCACCAGTCCGGCTTGGTTCCCGTTCTCATACAGGTCTGAAACGATAATGAACAGCGTCTTCTTCGGCTCTTCAATAAACTGCTCACAGTATTTCACTGATTTATGGATGTCGGTTCCGCCGCCCAGCTGAATGCCGAACAGCATATCGACCGGATCATTGGCGCATTGCTCCGTCAGATCCACCACTTCAGTATCGAACACGACCACGCGGGTATTGAGGGCAGGGATGCTGGCAAAGATCGAGCCGATGACCGATGCCCAAATGATCGAATCGGCCATAGATCCGCTTTGGTCGATATCGACAATAACCGTCCACTCCTTGCTGCGGCGGGCGCGGTCAAAATAATAAAAACGCTCGGGAATGATGATCCGACGCTCCTGGTCATAATGCTTCAGATTCCGCTGAATCGTCAGCTTCCAGTCCAGCCCGCTGAGCGATGGCAGCGGTGAGTGCTGCCGCTTGTTTAGCGCTCCGGTGACTGCGCGCCGGATGTCCGTCTCCAGCAGCTTGACCAGATCGTCTACCAGCGCCTGAACGAGCATTCTCGCGGTATCCTTGGTCTTCTCCGGAATTTTGCCCTTAAGCGAGAGCAGCGTTCCAACGAGCTGAATATCCGGTTTGACTGCAGCCAGCAGCTCCGGCTCAAACAGCAGCTGCTTCCAGCCCCGGCGCTCCATGGCATCGCTCTGGATGATCGATACCACATCCTCCGGGAAAAAGCTGCGCACATCCCCCAGCCATTTGGACAGATGCAGTGCACCATGCCCGGTGCTTGAGCCCTTGCCCTTGGCGCTGCCGGCGGCCGTTCCCGAGGCATTGCCCGTTCCTGTCTCGTCATAAATAGCGGCAAGCGCCGCATCCATTACCTTCTCCTCTTCCGTCAGCATCAGCTGTCCGCCTTCACCGTAGCCGGACAGTGCAGCCTCCGCTTCCTGGCCGAGAATCAGCCGCCAGCGGGACAGGGTATTCTCCTGCTTATGTTCATTCGTCATCTAAAAGTCCCCGAAGTCAAAATCATTCAGCTCCTCCAGCATTTTGGCTTCTTCCTCCTTCAGCTCGCCGGTGAGAATCTCTGCAGCCTGTTCTTTGTTCACACCCCACAGCTCGCCCAGCAGCTCGGATATCATTGTCTTCTCGCGCGGCGAGAAGGTGCTGAATGCACGGCGCAGGAAGACCAGCGCCCGCTTGAATTCATCATCATCGAGCGCATTGATATAGTCGTTAAGCTGCTCCCACAGACTCATTCGCGACAGGAGACCGTAATGTCCGCGCATCGACAGCCCTTCGAACCACCCTGCTCCAAGATCAGC
>NZ_LN831198.1:2036762-2046312 GCF_001368795.1 Paenibacillus ihuae | reverse complement strand
GCATAGCCGGAGAGCCGCGGATTGCGGTCATCCCGTTCGGAGAGCAGCAGCAGCTCCTGCAGCCATAGCTTCTCATCCAGGGTATCCCCATGCTCAAGGGATATCCCGTTTAGCTCATTCATAGCCGTAAGCATAGCGCCTGCAGCTTCATCGTTGCAGCCGCTGGCATCCAGCAGGAACAGGCAGCCGCGGCGGAACAGCTCTTCCAGCAGAGGCATCAGCGGGGCGGTTTCGACCTTGCGGATGTCTCCAAAGCTAAGGATGGTTGACAGTTCACGGGCCGCAGCAGCCATGCCTACGACATCCCTGCTGAGAGCTGCCAGGTTCTGCAGCACCCGGCTGCCTTCCTCCATCTGCGATGTCATCGCACATTGACAGGCGATCCGGATCAGCGCCGAAGCTTCCGCTATGGATCGGCACTCCTGCAGCTTCTCCCGCAGCACATAGGCTGCAGCCACCTCCACTGTCTCGCCCAGTAGTGTGGATTCCACCACCTGGATTTCCACCTCAGGCGACCACTGAATGACCCAATGCTCCGCCCAGGTGGCACTGTCCTGGCTGCTTGGCCGGTTCTTGGCAAAGACTATTCCCAGCAGGTTCAGCAGGTGGAAAAGAACCGAACGGTGAAGATCCAGATAAGCGGCTTCACTGCTAGATACTCTGCGGTTCTCCCGGAGGTCAAGCTGCAGCTCGCTTGCAACTGTGGATTTGTATTTCTCCAGCTTGTAGGTCTTCAGCAGCCGGTTCAGGTCATCCTGAATCGGTGTCTGGCTGACGCCTTCAGCGAGAGAACCGATCGCTGTACCAACATCCACTCTCGCCAGCGGCTCCGCTATAGCTGCAAGATCGCCATGCCCGAGCAGTGTCTGTGCGGCATCGCGCAAATCCCGCAGGGTTGGCCTGCTGCCGCCGTGCAGCGCGGCCAGCGACTCCGCCAGCCTGACCGCCTCAATGACCTCGGCTGTAGAACGATAAGTGCCGCCGCTGCGCACATGGCTGGCCACCGAGGACAGGTAGCGGTGCGGCAGTTCCTCCGGCCGCCCCGCTTCAATCGTCTCCCACATCATTTCGAAGTAATGCGGAGCGGCGTTGCCAGCCCCATAGCCGGACATTGTAGACAGCTTATAATACGAATAAGGCATCAGCGTCAGCTTGGTACTGCGGGACGGCAGGGCTGCCAGCTCCTCGTCACTCATTGGCGCCGCCTGGCCGGCAAGTGCAGAAGCATGATAAGCTCCGCAGATCACTACAATTTTGCCCGGCTCATGTCCGCCTGCAATTGCAGCCTGAATCTGACGGCTCATATAAGCTTCGCGCAGCGCATTATAGGCATATTCCGACGGCTGTTCCCGCAGCTCCTTCTCCTCACCAAGCTCACGCATCTGCGAGGAGAAGGACAGGATGGAGGTCAGATAGGCACCGGCACTCGCATTATGCTCAAAGTTACGCTCCCAATACATATCATAATCATATTCACCGGCAAGCTGGGCGATCCGGCTGTACAGCGATTCTTCGTCTTGAACCTCAACATTGGAAGGTTCACCCGATGGATCGGCAGCAGGCACTGCTTCCCGTACAGCGGTTCTCCCCCGGTTCATGGCATCCTGCAAACCGAGCGTTACCGAAGAAGGCAGATCAATAAATGCAGCTGCAGCACCGTGTGTCTTAGCCCATTTCATTGCCTGATATTCGGGTGAATAGACGGCAAACGGCCAGAGCACCGTCCGTACGGGCAGTTCATCAGTAAAGGCCAATATCGCGACTGGCGGTTTAGTCGCCCCTTGGGTCAGATGTGTAATCTCCCCGGTTGCATCGCTTGGACCTTCGATCAGCACCGCCGTAGGCTGAAGCTCATCCAGATATTCCAGCAGATGCTGTGCGCCGCCGGGAGACAGATGCCGCACCCCGAAAATATTCACTCCAGCTTCAGCAGCCTTAATCACTCGTTCATCTCCTTACAGGCCTGATACAGGCCGCGCCACTCCGTTCCTTTTTTCTTCATGACATTATCCAGATATTCCTTCCAGACCAGCTTATCCTTATCATCATCCTTGACGATAGCCCCCTGAAGGCCCGCAGCCAGATCACTGTCAGTCAGCTCACCGTTGCCAAAGCTTGCAGCCAGCGCCATGCTGTTGGTCAAGAGGGAAATCGCCTCTGCGGTGGAAATTACCCCGGCCGGCGTCTTCACCTTCTCCTTCTTGTCGAGCGTCATGCCGCTGCGCAGTTCCCGGAAAATCGTCACAACCTTTAGCAGGGCATCATCCGCCGGTACGGCAGACTGAAGCTCGTAGGAGGATGCAATCTCAGCAACCCTTTTCTTGACAATGGACAGCTCTGTTTCAAGATCTGAAGGTGCAGGCAGTACGATGATATTGAACCGCCGCTTCAGCGCAGCGGACATTTCATTGACCCCGCGGTCTCTGGTGTTAGCTGTGGCAATGATCGAGAAGCCTTTGCGGGCACCGGCCTCCTTGCCCAGCTCCGGTACGGAGATGGTCTTCTCCGAAAGGATGGAAATCAGCGCATCCTGCACCTCGGAGGCACAGCGGGAAATCTCCTCGAACCGGGCAATTCCCCCGTCCTCCATCGCCCGCATAATCGGGCTTTTGACCAGCGCCTCCGGGGTCGGCCCGTTCGCCAGCAGCATCGCGTAGTTCCAGGAGTAGCGCACATGCTCCTCACTTGTACCGGCCGTCCCCTGAACTACCAGCCCGGAGTTGCCATAAATCGCCGCAGCCAGATTCTCGGACAGCCAGGATTTAGCCGTTCCCGGTTCTCCGATCAGCAGCAGCGCCCGGTCTGTGACCAGCGTAGCGACGGCCATTTCGATCAGCCGCGTGTTGCCTATATATTTCGGGGTAATGACCTTGCTTCCGGCCTTACCTCCGGCGATGAATGTGAATACTGCACGCGGTGACATCTGCCAGCCTGCCGGAATTCTGCCCTTATCCTCCCTGCGCAGTGCTTCAAGCTCCTCCCGATACAAAACCTCTGCAGGCAGCCGCATATAGTCCTGAAGCTGCTCTTGTCCCGTTGACATGTACACCTCTCCTTTGTGTAAACCGTTAATTCAATTTCCGAAGTCCGCTATTTCTGTCTCTGCAAATGATTCAGAAGATATTCCAGCTGTGTTTTGCATTCATAGCGGAAATTAGGTGCAACAGCCTCGATCCGGCTAATGTAGCTTGAAGGAAAGCGGAGCATTAAATCAAATAAATTATATGGAATCATATACGGGTTATACTGTCTATCCTTCTCAAGGATGGACATCAGCAGCTCCTGCCGTTCCGGCTCTGCCATGCCTCCACGTTCCAGTCCCATAAATAGATGGGGCATGAAATCGTGTCCTCTCCGTTTACCGCTCTGCTCCTGAAGTTTACCCAGAAGATAATTACGTGCGGCTGCCGAATCCGGCCGGGCAAAGGCACACACCAGATCCAGCGCGTCCTGGTCAATGAACCAGTCGAGCCAGCGGGGGTCCCAGGCTGCTGCAATCTTGTCAGCAGACAGCATTTCCCTCCAGATTTGCTGGCGGTCTCTGTAGGAATCCCAGGGAACCTCGTACACAACGCTTTCAGCATTCATAATCTGCCGCTCCAGCGTTTCCAGCAGCTGTTGGTCACGCTTTGCCGCTTCTTTCGATACTTTAGATTTCAGCCTGCTCATCATTGTTCCGCCGAACTGCTTATAGAGCTCCTTTGCACTCAGCAATTGCTGCGCCGCACGGAAATAGTGAGGTAAATAACGCGAATTACGCTGCTCCAGCTCCTGCAGAAGTTCCAGGCCCTCTTCTGAAGAAGCCCTTTCCTCATAATAAGCTGCCTGATCCAGCAGAGGCAGCCATCCTAAAGCGATAAACGTTTCATAATTCTGTATCACAAAGCTGTATACTTGGTCGAGCAGCGGATTTCGTGCTTCCTCAAGCGCGGTTAAATAAGGCTGAATGCTGGCCCAGACGTTCTCGTTCTTTTTCTTGTCGGTATTGTCCTGCTGTAAGGCTTCCTGAAGCTCCTCCATGAATCGCACGGACAGCCGCTCTCCAAGCGGAGCGGAAGGCCATTTCGCAATCGCTTCGGCTGCAAGTGCCCGGTCTTTCTTCCCGGCAAACGCCTCAAACAGCCGTTCCCTGCCCTCCGGCGAGCCGCCGGCAGCCAATGCTGCATATGCGGCCTCACGGATCGGCTTCTTCTTATCGTTCGTCCATTCCAGCAATGACGGCGTATACGCCTCATGTCCGGCCAGACACCCGATAGCTGCAACACGGACATCATCGCTACCGTTCTCAGCTGCCTTAAATATCTCAGGAAGCAGCTCCGGCCCGCCTGCCTCTCCGATCACCTGCAGCTTGCGTACATCGCTCTTCCCGCCGGAAGGATCGAATTCCCGTATGAGATAATCAGCGATTGCGGAGCCGTAGGATGGCAGAATCTGCTTCATGGCAAATTCAGCGATCTCGGCATACGGGTCACCTAAGGAACCGATAGCCAGCGGCAGCAGGCGCAAATCTTGAAATATCCCCTCATTGAACGCTTCTACTACCGTCTCATATCTGCCGCTGCCCGTTGTGGTCAGCGCCTGCCGGACGGCAGCCAGCTTGCGGTAAGATACTTTGGTTTCCAGGGTGAAGCTGCTGCGCGGCAGCTCGCCTGGAATACCGGCAGGTGATGTAGCGCCCTGTGTATAGAGCACAGACTCCAGCAGAAGGTTCAGCTCCTGCAGCTTCACCGCCGGAGCAGCCTCCCCCGCACTCTCCTGCTTAAGAAGGGCCGCCACGCCTTCACCGAGCCGCTTAAAGACAGCTGCCCGCTCACCCAGCTGCTGAAACTGCGGCAGCAGGCGTTTCAGGCGGAAGTCGTCTGCCGCCAGGTCACTGCCGGCAATATAAAGCCTTCTGACTTCCTGATGAAGCTCTTGTAATAATGCTGTACTCATGGGCAGTCCCCCCTACTCAAAGGTATACGATAATTAATATTCATAAAGTTTGCTTAGTATAGAAGACGCATAATTCCCTCATCAGTGATGACGCTTAGCGGCTGGGCAACCAGCCTGCCCTGGTCCAGTTCATGTTCTAACATCACCAGTAGCGAGCAGCCCTTGAGACTGGCAGGAGGCAGGAATGGCAGCAGCTGGAGTGTACCCTGGGGCAGTGAGGAGATATCCCCCAGCACAAGCTGCCCGCCGGCTTCATCCGTTATGACATATTGGCCGTTCTCTGTCACTCCAAGGCTTGCTGCATATAGAAGCAGAACCGGTTGCTTATCGCCGAGCGGATTCTTTAACTGATTTTTCACACTCTTGATTGCTTCCGCGAAGCTGCGGTGTGCATGCACCCGAACCTGAGCCAGGTCTGCCGGAATGACCGGTCTTGCTGTCATCTCTTCATAACGTACCCGTGCATTGAGTTCCCCGGGATATTTGTAGAGCAGCGGAATCTTGGCTACATCAAAGCAGCTGTCATCCTCCCGCAGCAGCTTGGCTGCTTTGTAAGGGCGATAGTGTACAGTCTTGTGGATCCTGCCGCCGGCCATGTCCAGCCAGTACCCGAGATCGACGAATTCCTGCCGTGCCTGATCATCATAGCTGTAGAAGGCGAGCTGCAGCAGTTCAACATCTGCCTCTGTAAGCCCGTACTCCTTCAGTTCTGCCAGCTGCCAGGCGTGGCCCAGCCATTCATCTATGGTTGATTCATAATCCGGCGCAAGCTCCGGGTCCTCGCTTCTTGCGGTCAGATAACTCCGGCCTTTCTTGATGAAGGCATGCAGCCGTGTCAATTGCTCCACAGCATATGTATAGCTCTGCTCACGGTCCTGCCCCTTTCCCAGCAGCAGCGCGAACCGGCGCAGTTCAATCTGCGCACCGGACAAATAATAGTTGCCCAGCTGTTTCACATGTTCCTGAACCGACTTAAGTGTCTTGGCATCAATCGTGGACAACCCGCCGCGGATCAATGAAAGCACCAGCTTCTCTAACAGATCCAGCCCTTCAAGCTGGGCTGATATTTTTTTCTTAAGTGCTGATTTATTAAGTTTCTTCGGTTTACTCCCGCCGCCTTCAGCAGCCTGCTTCACCTTGTTCTCTTCCCGTTTCTCGGCCTTTTCGCGTTTGGCTGCGATCGTCTCAGGAACTTGTGCAGGCGTAAAGGACTGGCCTTCCACATAGGCATACAGCAGACCCAGGGTGTGCTTGCAGGGAAATTGCCGGCTCGGGCAAGAACAGCGGAAGACAGGGTTCTCCGGAGCCACAAAATCAACAGAGCATTCATACGGTGTCTTCCCGCTTCCCGCACATTGCCCGAAAAGCAGCTCTCCGTTCTCTGAACGGTGAAGCTGGATGAAGCTTTTTTTGCGTACCAGCCCCTGTCCATTCTTGATAGCGGCGGCATTCGGTGCTAACGAATCTACATAGGATGAAGTAAGTTCAGGCAAATCAGATTCCTCCCGACTGGTTTAACTGAATTAAACAGAATACCTGGGCAAAATTGGAACATGATCTCTATTACCCAAGTACAGGGAATAAGATCACATGTTTGCATTAATCTTAGCAAAAATCATTTCCGCTTCCAATCTCAACCGCCTCCAAATGGTAAAAACAGGAGAAAGGAACTAGATATATTAGCTTATCCAAGAAAATCCGCGCAAAAAAACAGGGCAGACCTTGGCGGTCCCCCGTGATGATCGGGTGTAACTGTACATTCCGGATGACAGCTCCACCTTATGATGAAATATATGCGGATCCCCGCTTACTTAAACCAGCCTTTTTCCTTAAAACGTGTAATGGCCTCAATCCGGTTGCCTACATCCAGCTTATCAAGAATAACTGAGATATAGTTGCGTACCGTTCCTGTTGTAATGTACAGCTGGCTCGCGATTTCCTTGGTATTTTTGCCGTCGGCAATCAGTCCGAGCACTTCCTTCTCCCGCTGCGTCAGCGGATTGGCTTCACTGCTGTAAGCCTCATCCATGAGCTCAGGTGCATAAATCCGTCTGCCGGCCATTACACTGCGGATGGAGAGGGCCAGCTCTTCACTGGGGCTGTCCTTCAGCAGATAGGCGTCCACTCCAGCCTTCACAGCGCGCTCGAAATAGCCGGCCCGGGCAAAAGTGGTGAGAATCATGACTTTACAGCCGGAATTCTTCAGGGCCTCCGCTGCTTCGAGTCCGGTCATGGCAGGCATTTCTATATCCATAATACAAATATCAGGCGTATGCAGCTTCACCAGCTTTACGGCTTCCTCACCGTTGGCCGCACGCCCGACCACCTTCATATCCTCTTCCAGATCAAGCAGCGAAGCCAGTGCACCCAGCAGCATGCGCTGATCCTCAGCAATTACTATCTTTATCATTCCTCTTTCCCCTCCTGCTCCAGCTGCCGGATCACCGTAGGCACCTTAACCACTATGGTTGTCCCGCTGTTCTGCACAATCTCCATGCTTCCGTTCACAAATTCAAGCCGTTCCCGCATGCCTTGCAAGCCATGGCCTTTATCCTCCGGATTTGAGGGTTTAAGGCCCCTACCGTTATCAGCAACCTTGATGACCAGATCCGTCCGTGAAGGCTCGATCCCAATCCGGCAGTGCGTGGCCCCGCTGTGCTTCACCACATTCGTCACGGCTTCCTTAATGCACATGCTAAGCACATTTTCCGTAATCAGTGAAGTATTTGTCAGCTTAGGGCTGCCCTCCAGCTCGAATTCAATTTCTGCCGCCTGCAGAAACTGCCGGATCCGCACAAGCTCATCTTCCAGCCGGATGCCGCGCATCTGCGTGATCATTTCACGGACCTCTTTCAGCGCGCTTCTGGCTGTCTGGCGGACATCATTGATCTCCACGACCGCCTGAGCCGGATTTTTGCTGATCAGCTTGCCGGCCAAGTCACTCTTTAGCCCGATAAGCGACAGCTTCTGGCCCAGGGTATCATGCAGGTCGCGGGAGATCCGCTGACGCTCCTCCATGATGACCAGTTCGGAAATCCTTTTATTGGCATCTTCCAGCTGTCCCTGCAGCTTATCCTGATTATTGCGGTTATAGGTTGTGGCGGGAAGCAGTACTACAGCAATGATACTCACCAGCACAAACGGCAGTTGCGACAGGAATACCGGATTTCGGGTAATCAGCTCGTAGTTGATGGCTACGATGGTCGTCAGCAAATGGATCGTGTACATGGTGAAGAAGCCGCCGCGGTTCTGGATATTACCGATAAAAAAGGCCAAAAACAGTGCAAAATACATATAACCGAACATCAGCGTCATCGTAATGGATACGATAATCTGCACACTCGTCCAGAAATAAACAACCCATCCCTTAGATTTGAAGGCGAGTACGTAACAGGCAAAAAACATAATAATCATCACAATTCCATATACCCATCGATCCATCGAAGAGGAGCGGAAAATGGAGTAAAACGGAAGGATGTAAAAAACAACCCATACATAAGGGCTCAGACCTGTACTTTTATGAAAAATATGATGCCACTTCTGCATGTCAGCCATCCTTTTAGCCAGTTAGATTACCCCCATTTTAGCATAAAGCTGACGTTAACCGGCAATTCCCGGAAAAAAAGAGAAGAAGCCGCACCCGCTGGATAATTCTCCGGGACTGACTTCCTCTCCTGACTGCGCACGCGCAGCATACTATTTGGCCTGGAGTTCCGGATTGCGCACTTTCAGCCCCTCTACCGAAGGCAAAGGATGACGCAGCCGGGCTTTGATCTCCTTGAAGCTTACAAAACCTTTATTCTCCTCATCCCACAGCCGGAAATGGAGCGCCTTTAGACTGGTTCCGATGGTGATTGTCGTTGCTTTCTGCAGCGGCGGTGTAGCGTTATGTGCCAGCTCAAGGTTATAGTTCGGCACCTTCGGGCTTAAATGATGCACATGGTGAAAGCCGATGTTGCCGGTGATCCATTGCAGAACCTTAGGCAGCTTATAATAAGAGCTTCCTTCCACAGCAGCCATCACATAACTCCATTCCTCTTCATGCTCAAAGAACGTATCCTCGAACTGATGCTGTACATAGAACAGCCAGATGCCGAGAAAGCCGGAGACGAACACGATTGGCAGCTGTACCAGCAGGAAAGCCTCCCAGCCGACCGCCCAGATCATCGCCCCGTACAGAGCCGCAATCAGGATATTGGTCAGATAAGTATTCATGCGCTCTTTACGTCTTGCACCCTTGGCATTGAAGCGGTATTGAATCAGGAATACTGCAATCGGACCGGCGCCGAACATGACCAGCGGATTGCGGTAAATCCGGTAGTATAAGCGTTTAAGCGGAGTCGCCGCAATATATTCATCCACAGTCATAATCCAAATGTCGCCGATGCCTCTTTTGTCGAGGTTGCTGCTGCCGGCATGATGGATCGAATGGCTGTGCTTCCACTGGCGGTAAGGCACCAGGGTCAGCACCCCTGTAAGCGTACCGAGAATATCGTTGGCTTTCCGGTTCTTGAAGAATGAACCATGACAGCAGTCATGGAAAATAATAAAGGTGCGGATTACGAAACCCGCTGCCGGTACTGCGAACAGCAAGGTCAGCCAATAAGATACAGAA
>NZ_LN831198.1:2031335-2036736 GCF_001368795.1 Paenibacillus ihuae | reverse complement strand
CAAGGTCAGCCAATAAGATACAGAAAGACTCAAGTAGGCTGCGGCCCATAACAGGATCAGCGGTCCGAGGGTATTAATAAGCTGGTTTATACTTCTTTTATGGTCGTTTTGTTCAAAAGGGGCCACGCTTTTTTTTAGGCTTGAGAGCTGGGTAGCATTGCTCTTCGTCATCTGGTCGTTTCCTCCTCGTGTGTCCGGTAATGGATACATTCATCTATACTTATCATTATAAGGAAGGAAGTATCATGACAGTAAGGCATAAACATCAAGGAGAGGGTATGACAAATATCATACCCTCTCCTTGATCCAATTATTATTAAATTCCTTCATTCGCCTGATTAGCATATTGCTCACGGTATTCTGTCGGCGTTTTGCCGGTTGCCTTCTTGAACACCTGGGTGAAATATCTGGGGTCCTGATATCCGACAAGCGGTGCCACCTGATAGACCTTCACATTGCTGTTCTGAAGGATATATTTAGCCTTCTCCATCCGGTAGTAGGTCACAAACTCCAGGAAGGTATAACCCGAGATCTGTTTGAACAAGGTGCAGAAATGGCTGATGCTTAGGTCCGCCACTTCCGCAACTTCTTCGATGCTAAGATCTTTATGATAATTATCTTCAATGTACCGCTTGGCCTTATCGACGACACTCCGGCCGTCTTCACGGGTGACCTGCTTGCTGCCCTCCTGCATCCAGCTGCGGAAGTCCTCCTTGAGGACATTGATAACAGAGGCTAGTGTTCCCAGTCCCTGCAGCTTGCCCAGCAGCCCTTCGAGCGACCACTCCGCCTGCATGTTCAGCTGCTCAAATTGTCTGTACAAGACTACGACAAGCTCGATAATGATCCGCTGTGCTAATTCCTTTGGCAGCGACTGGGATTCAATAAAGCTGGCCATTTCATCGAACAGGGCCAGCATCCGCTCCAGATTCAAGGTACGGATACTCTCAATGAGCGAAAGCTCCAATTCCTTTGGATACTGCACCTCACGTCCGGCGTCCTCCGGCGTCTCCTCTTCAATGAATACCCCCGCCTGACCGGAGTAAAAGCGCTGGTACAGCGCTTTGGCAGCTAGGGGATATACGGTGCTTAATTGATCTATTCCCTGTGTGCTGCGACTGATGCCCACAGAACAGTGCAGCTTGGAATAGCGCTTAATATCGGCAACCAGCCGCTCACCGAGTTCTTTTTTGACTGTACTCAGGCTTCCTGGGAACAACAGCACCCACTCTCCATTGTAGAACGGGAAGATTGACAATGCCCCGTTCTCCAGCGACCACTCTTCAAGAATATTGCGGATTGCGAACAGCCACAGATGTTTCTCTTCTGCGCTCCATTTGGCGGTTAGGGCGGCATAATCGTCCAGCCGGACAACAGCCATGAAATATTCCCCCTCCAGTTCGCTGTTCTCCAGCCACTTCAGATGCTGCAGCGGACGCGCATTGCCAAGTGTGAACTCGGTGAACATCCTTTCTCTCGCCAGCATGGACAGCATCTGCACCGAATGCATCAGCTGCTCATTCTCTTTCTGGCGGTCTAGCTTAAGCCGCGCCCGGGTCAGCATTTCCGTCAGCTCGTCATGGTCAATCGGCTTCAGCAGATAGTCAAACGCGCCCAGCCGCAGCGCATCCCGTGCGTATTCGAATTCACCGTAACCGCTGATAAATATAAACAGCAGCTTCGCACTCCGCGGCAGCACTTCTTTCATTAAAGCAATCCCGTCAATCACAGGCATGCGGATATCACTGATCACAATATGCGGGGAATGCTCTTCAATAAGCCTCAATGCCGCTTCACCGTTCCGCGCTTCACCCGCGATGGTAAGACCCAGCTCCTCCCACGTGATCGCCACTTTCAGGCTGCGCAGAATGATCGGCTCATCATCCACCAGCAGTACTTTATATTTCTCTTGCCGTGCACCCATTCCCGGCACCTCCCAGATTATTGAAGTGTTGAGCTTTGTATGAGATTCCAGTATTGCTCGGACGAGGTCTGCAGCTGCCCAATAGCATCATCAGCAGACAGACCGCCGTCAATCATATCTTCGATCACACTGAGGAAGGTCTTCTTCACTTCAGGTGACAATAAGTTGTCATAAGGCACGAAGCTCTGGTGGTTCTGTTCCATCACCGTCATGACTTGAGCAAACACCGGCCCTGTCTTCTCCGGATCAAAGGTGATGCGCATGGAGGGAATTCTTAATCCCTCATAGACGATCCGTGTCTGGATTTCCTTCGTATAGAAGGCTTTCATCAATTCCAGTGCCGCCTCCCGCTTAGCTTCTGTCAGGCTGGAAGATAGGCCAATCCCGATCGTATAGCCGCCTGCAATCGAGGCTTCTTTTCCTTTGATTAATGAAGGAAAGGGAATGACGCCTACCTGGTTCTGAAAATCAGCAGGAGCTGTCTCCCCCGTAAAAAGGTTGATGTCCCAGTTACCGTTTAGGTACATCCCGGCTTCACCGCCCGTGAACATCCGGACCGCCTCTTCTGGTGAGGTATCATTGGAAGCGCTGCTGAATGCCCCTTCATCAATCCATTTCTTCAGATGCTCAAAAGCCTGCTGATAGGCCTTATTCTTAAAGGTGACTGCATCTTTGCCTGTTACCAGCTTCTGAATCAGGACCGGTCCGGCATAACGGTCCATCAGATAATGCGCAAAAATGCCTGCAGGCCAGCGGTCTTCATTGCCGAGGGCAAAGGGGATGTAGCCGGCTTTTTTCAGCTGTCTGATCGCTTTATCAAGCTCTTCCACCGTCCCTGGAGGTCTGATACCCAGCTTATTGAACAAAGCCTTGTTATAATAGAGTGGTTCCGCATTTCCTTCAATCGGCAGCCCGTAGATATGATTGTTGAAGGTCCAGAGTTGCAGATCGCTGAACTGGTCTCTCAGGCCGTTCTCCTGCACGAAATCCGTCAGATCCATCAGACGGTTGGAACGAACATACGGCTCGATCTCGGCACCGCCGAAGAGCACAAACATATCGGGCGGCGTACCGGTGACCATTTCGCTTTTCAGCTTCTGCTCGCGGTGAATAGTCTGGTCCAAGCCTTCGAAGTTTACCTTCACATTCGGATGTTCCTTCTGATAATCCCGGACGACCTCTTCAAAGATAGCGAGCAGCGGCCGGTCATGCTCCTTCATCCAGAAATGGCGGAAGGTCAGCGTTATTTTCTCGGGAGAGTTGTCTTCGATCGGCTCCTTGTAGCCAATTGTTATAAACAGCACCGCTCCGGCCATTATTAAGATATAGAGCAAAATCCAGCCCCATTTGGTTAACCATCTCACAGCATTTGTCCCCACTTTCGTCCCGCTTACGTTCTTCATGGCTGAATTTTTGGAATACGGATACAGATGGTCGAACCGAATCCCGGAGATGAACAGACTAGAATGCCGTAAGGATTGCCAAAACGGATGTTGAGACGCTCATGCACATTCCGGAGCCCCACCCCGTTGTCGCTGTATTTCTTCGGATTGCTGTGTTCCTTATCCCAAAGACTCATCAAGGTCGTCAGGTCAAAGCCCGGACCATTGTCCTTCACAATGATGATAATATCCTTGCCGTTCTCCTGTGCACCGATTGTAATCACCCCATGCTCTTCCATCTGCTCAATGGCATGATAAAGCGCATTCTCCACGATCGGCTGTACGATCAGCTTCTGGGTCATCACCAGTTTGAGCGGATCGGGCAGATCGATGGCATAGCTGAACTTATCTTCAAAGCGGAATTTCTGGATATCCAGATAATGCCGGACATGCTCAAACTCCATCTGCAGCGGAATCAGCTCCTGATTCTGGCTGATGCTGATCCGCAGCAGCTTGCCGAGCGAGACGACCATCTTACTGATGTCACGGTTGCCTGCCAGCACCGCCATGGAGTTGATGGATTCGAGTGAATTATAGATAAAATGCGGATTGATCTGCGCCATGAGCGCCTGCATTTCCGCTTCCTTTTTGCGTCCCTGTTCCGTCTGTACCTGCTGGATCAGTTCACTAATCTGTGAGCTCATCCGGTTGAATCCGTCGATCAGCAGGTCACTTTCATCATCGGACCGCACAGGGCTGGTTATGGGCATAAAAATCCCCTGCTTTACCCTTTTCATCCCGTTGACCGCACTGTTGATGCTGCGTACAAGCCTCCTGATAAAATAACGGTCAAATAAAAAGGCGGACAAAAGTGAAACCGTTCCCAAGATAATGGCTAAATTGCGGATGGAAGCCGACTCCGAGGAAATCAGATTCATCGGTGTGATCGCTGCCAGATACCAGTCCGCATTATGTGAAGGCAGAAAAGTAATCAGTGATTTCTCTCCTTGATAATTGTCGATGTAATAGTCCTGCGTCTGGGTATAATCCTCCTGTAAAAATGGAAAATCCGTCCGTTGTCCGATATGCTCCCCGGATTTATTGAAGACGATATTGCCCTGTTTGTTGACAAGCAGAATATCCCCTTTCTTCAGCGTCGCTGCTTCCCAGAAAATCTGATCAAGCAAATCAGGCTTAACATAAACGACGAGGTAGCCTATATCCTCAAGGGAATAATAGTCTTTGATGACTCTGGCCTGTACAAGCACCGGATTTCCGGAGGTTTCGGAGCCATTCTCTCCTGGACCTGACCAGACGGGCCGGCCCTCCGCACTTTCCATGGCGCCATACCACACCTGTTTACGCATATCTGCAAAAGACATCGGCGCATTGTACTGATAAAGCAAACGGTCCTTGCCGTAAAGGCTGAAGGAGGTAATCATTGGATGGTTAATCAGCAGATTGTTGATTTCCTGCTTGCGGTCATACGTCAGCACGAAATTCGGCTGCTTCAGCGACTGCTGAATCGCCGGCTGTGTAATGGCCGAATTGGTGATCGAAGAGATTTCACTGAGCGCAAATTTAAGCTTGCGGTCTGTCTCCAAAAGAGAGATCCAATAGAAATTACTTGATTTCTTCTCCATCGCACTTGAGAAATACACGTAGGTAACGGTACCCATAATGATTACGGGAATGAACACGAGAAGAATAATAGCGAATAAAATTTTGCGCCGTAGCTTCATTTCTCCTTACCTTCTCCCTGCTGCCTTAAGGTGACTTAAGCGAAACGAATGCCGCCCTCTTTTTAAAAGGACGGCTCTGGCGTTTCTGCTTTATTTACTATTCTTCACGGAACTTCCGGTTTCCTTGTTTACCGGCCAAAACCAGATTTAACTCTTGATTGCGCCTGAAGTCAGGCCGGCAATGACCCAGCGGCTGAACAGCAGGAACACGATCAGCAGCGGCAGGGTGGCGGTAAAGGTTGCGGACATGATCATACCATAATCAAGCCCGTCACGGGTTGTAAAGAGCTGCTGCAGGGCGAGCTGAATCGTATAATGTTCCTTGTTTTTCAAGACTACGAGCGGCCAGAAGA
>NZ_LN831198.1:2019626-2031309 GCF_001368795.1 Paenibacillus ihuae | reverse complement strand
CATACCGTCATGAAGTTGAGAATGCCCAGTGTCGCCATTGCAGGTGTAATAACAGGTACGGCAATTTTCCAGAAGATTCGGAAATGACCGCCTCCGTCAATCCGTCCAGCCTCAATCAGTTCGGTTGGAACGGCCGTAGAAATATACTGGCGCATCCAGAAGATCCCGAAGGCATTGACCATGGCCGGAACAATTAGCGCTTTATAGCTGTCAATCCAGTGCAGTTTAGCCATAATGACATAAGTAGGCAATACACCGAGCTGCTGCGGAACGATTAGAGTGGCAATAACAAATATAAACAGCCCGTTTTTAAACGGAAATTCATATTTGGCAAAGGCATAACCGGCCAGTGTACAGAAAAACACAACGGAAAGGGTTACCATTGACGAAACAAACAACGAGTTGCCGAGCGCCTGGAAGAAGTCCGCCTTTTCCAGCACCCGCTTGAAATTGTGGAAGAACTGGTCTCCGACCGTCAGCAATGGCGGTACATGAAACACAGCACCCTTGTCATTGGTTCCTACGACAAACATCCAGTAAAACGGGAAGACAGAAATGAGTGCTCCAATAATCAAGAGGAGATAGAAGCCTAATTTGCCGAAGAACCCGAGATCATCCTGTTTTTTCCTAAATATACGCAGTGTACTCACGCTTTTTTACCTCCAGTGTCTCCGCCTGCGCCTCTGGAAATCAGCATATTAAGGATGGAGAATAGAATTGTAACGAGGAACAGCATGACTGCTGTGGCCGCCGCTGTACCAAAGAATCCGTTGCGGAATGCTTCGCTGTAAAGATACGTAACCATCGTAATCCCTTCCTGACGGGTAGAGCCTGTGCCCGCCTGTCCGAGGAATACATAAGGTTCTGTGAAGAGCTGCAGCGCACCGATCGTTGACTGCAGGGACACGAAGATAATGAAGGGCTTAAGCAGCGGCAAAGTGATCGAGAACAGCTGCTGTCTGCGGTTCGCACCGTCGATGCGGGCGGCTTCGTACAAATCCATCGGGATACTCTGCAGCCCGGACAGGAAGAGAATTGCATTGTAACCAGTCCAGCGCCACATTACCATGGTGGATATGGCTATCTTTACTCCCCACCAGCCGGAGTTAAAGGCTACGCTATCAAGCCCGAGCCCGTTCAGCATCCAGTTGATCATTCCGTTGTTTCCGAACAAGGTGCTGAATACAAGTGTAATGGCCACAATGGACGTAATATTCGGCATGAAGTAAAGAATCCGAAACGTTTTTTTGAATTTGGTCATCCCTGAGTGCAGAAGGACTGCCAGCAGCAGGGCCAGCAAAACTTGGGGAACCGTTCCCATAAGCCCCATAATGAGTGTATTGGAAAAAGAAATCCAGAAGGTCGGGTCACTGGTGACCAGATCATAGTTCTTGAAGCCGACAAACTTCATCGGGTTGAGTGCATCCCATTTAAAGAAGGACAAATAAAAGGTGAAGAAAATCGGGTATAGTCCAAATATCGAGAACAGAATAAAGAACGGAGAAATGAAGGTATAGGCCGTAATCCGGCTCCGTCTTTGTTCAGTTAAAAAAGGGCGTTTGCTCTCGGCATGCGGACTCGTAATTACGGGTTCTGCCATGTCACACCTCCAGGGAAATTAAGAAAACTCCATTTCCGAAGAATCCGGATTCCCGGGGAGGCTTACTCTCCAGGAATCCGGATATCCGGTTCATATCAGTCTTGGCGCCGGGGAGTCCTAGCTCCGTTCAGCCAAGGTCTTCGCTTGTTTTACAGCATCGTCCCACTCTTTTGCAGGATCCGCTTTCTTTTCAATCACGTTCTTAAGCGCGTTTTTGAAGAAAGTGTCAGTCTGGTCATGCAATGGTCCGTAGTATACCGGTTTTACGCGGTTTGCCGCTTTACCGAATTCAACTGCCGTTTGCTGACCGCCAAAGAAATCATCTTTGAAATCTACAAATGCCGGATCTTCATACAGTGCAGGAATCGAAGGCATCAGACCCTTTGTTTTGAACGATTCGAGCTGATTATCCTTGTTGACCATCCAAGAAATGAAATCATAGGCTTCTTTCGAATGCTTGCCTTCTTTAGGCAGGGTGATGAAAGATCCGCCCCAGTTGCCGGCACCTTCAGGAAGCTGTGCGATTTTCCATTTGCCGGAAGAATCCGGCGCATTGCTCTTGATGTTGCCGGCCATCCATGCAGGACCCATAACTACAGCGAACGAACCGTCGCTCATACCTTGGCCCCACTCAGGCGACCACAGCAGATAGTTGCTGATCCAGCCTTCTTGAATTCCTTTAACGGTGAAGTCATAAGCCTTTTTCACTTGCGGATTAGTATCACCGATGAATTTGCCGTCAGCTTTGCTGAAGTAGATTTCATCTGCAGACTGGTCACGCAATGCGTTGTACGTAAGATCGGTCAAATCGGAGAAATATTTGCCGGTTTTGTCTTTGTAAGCTTTGGCTACAGCCGCGAATTTGTCCCAAGTGTCGATAGCTGCGCTGAATCCTTCCGGATCGCTTGGCAGACCGGCTGCTTCAGCCAAATCGGTACGATAGTATACAACTGTAGGGCCGATATCTGTCGGAAGCCCAAGCTGGAAGCTGCCGTCGATGGAGGAAGCCTGCTTCCATTTCCAGTCCAGATAGTTAGCCTGAATGTCTTTGGCACCCAGATCGTTCAAGTTATAAAATTTGTCCTGAGCACTGATAAAGCGCTCCATGAAACCGATTTCAAGCTGGAAAATATCAGGTGCGCCTGAACCGGCAGACAAAGCAGTCGTCAGATTGTTGTGGTGTGCCGTCTGGTCACCGGTATTCTGAATTTTAATCGTAACGTTCGGGTGCTCCTTCGTATACTCATTCGCCAGCTCTTCATAGTTGACGTTACCGAGTGTCCAGAACGAAAGCTCCACTTTCTCAGCCGGCTCTGCGTTTGCTTCTTCTGTTGCCGGTGCATTAGTGCTTGCTGCGTTGTTACCTGTATTCTCTTTTGTAGCATTGTTTCCTGCGTTGTTGTTGCCTCCGCATGCTGCAAGTGAACCTACAAGCATGATGGACGCAAGCGTCAGCGCCAGGTGCTTTACTTTTTTCATTCCTTTGTACCCCTTTCAAAGGTTTCTCTTACAAGACTTAGTGTAACGTAGGAGAAATCTTTTTTTGAGGAGTCAAACTTCCGATTTGAGGTGGAAATACTTACGATTACGTTCAAATGTGATTGCGTTTACACTGCAGGCAGCTATTCCTTTGGGCCAACGGATTGGATTTATCCCTCCTCCGCAGGTATACTGGTTGTATTTCCAGCTATTATTCGCCGCTAAAAGGAGAGTGCTATCATGCCTATCAACCGCCCGCTTATGACCGACAGCGATTTACAGGAAGCGATTGACCATAAACTGCCTGTCCGGGTCTTTGAGGATGATCATCTGGTAAATTCGGGGGCAACCGTTGTCCGCTTCACGGATTCGGACGTAGTTATCCAGTCGCGGGTAAGCGACTTGACTTATTATTCCCGCCGGACCTGCCAGTTCTTCGAGGTCAGACCTTAGACTATGAAGGGACAGGCTTCAGGCACCTGTGAATTGTGCGGACGTTCACCGCTGGCTACTACGGTCCATCATCTTGTTCCCCGGGAACAAGGCGGCGCAATGCAGCCCACTGCGCTGCTCTGCAAAGCCTGCCACCGGCAGATACATGCGCTTTATACCAATTCCGATCTTGTCCGGATGCACCTGACCACCATTCAAGCCCTGCGTCAGGACCAGCAGATTGCTGCATATTTGAAGTGGATAAGCAAGCAGCCCCCGGGAGCCGAGCCGAAGCTGCGCAAGTCACAGAGGGTCCGGAGCAAACGGTGAGACACCCTTTCTGCCTGTTCAACAGATGCTAAGAAACTGCCGTTGAGTTCCCCGAAGTCTATAGAAACACAAAGAAGCCGGACAAATGGGCCTATTTGGCCAAAATGTCCGGCTTCTATTCAATTTCATGAATATTCTGCGATAATTGCTTCGTTGTTCTCAAGGCTACCGCTTCATCTGATTCTGGACCTTCAGCTTCTCGTTAAGGATATCCTGGAAGCTCTGCGTCTTCTCATCTGTTCTGGACTGCTTGGGCTCGATGACAGGTTGAGGTCTAAAAAACTGATGATTGAAAGCCATAAGATTATGTACTGTCATGCTCATAATGGTTCAGCCTCCTTCCGTAATCTGCACCCATTTTTCGTGGTTGCGCACTTTCTTATCCCTTAATTAACCCCGAGTTTCCAATCCTAAACAGTTTTTTTGCATTTTTTTTGCATTTCCCAATAAAAAAAGCTTCAGACCGTTTATCCGGTCCAAAGCTATAATAGATTCTATTTCAAAGCCGCCCATGAGGCTTCATTCAATTGTTCCAGCTCTTCCTTGTCCAGCCGGAAGCTCATGGCTCCGATATTCTCCCGGGCGTGACGGACCTTAGAAGCGCCGGGTATAGCGGCCACCGTATCGCCGTGATAATAGATTAACCAGTTTAGGGCAATCTGGCCCGGTGTAACTCCATATTTACCGGCAAAGACGGCAAGAAGATCAATCAGTGGCTTGCTGCGGGCCAGGCTCTTCTCATCGAGGCCGGACTGCATCCTCCGCAGGCGGGATACCGCACGGATCTGTGCGGGGTCATTATGGAATCGACCGGTCAAAATGCCCTGCTGTAACGGGGAATAGGCAATAATTGAAATACCGAGCTCCTTAGCGGCTGCCATCGTGCCGTTCCGGTCAATATTGCGGTGCAGCAGATTGTATTTCACCTGGTTCGAGTCTAACGACATGCCGTATTGCTGGAGCAGGCGGTGTGCTTCCGTCATCTGTTTGGCCGAATAATTGCTTACGCCAACATAACGGATTTTACCTGCTTTAACTAAACCGGCCATCGCCTTCATCTCACTGGCAATGGAAGATAGCGAAAAGGGCTGGTGAATCTGATATAAATCAATAGTTCGTCCGCCCAGACAGCGGATACGTTCATCAATGGTAGAGGTGATCGATCCCGCTGTGCGGAGCATCGGCCACCACTTGGTGGCAATCAGCGGTGTGGCATGGACGCTGCCCTCGCGCTTAAGCTGGTCCAGCACATACGCAAGCGCCTGTTCCGATTTGCCGCCCCCGTATATTTCAGCTGTATCCACCCAGTTCATGCCGCCCTCCAGACTCGCCTTCACAATCTCGAGGATATCCGCATCCTCAAGATTACTCCAGTACTTCCCTACAATTCCGCTCCCCCGGCTAAATTGCCAGCATCCGAGACCCAGCGGTGAAACCTGCAGATCCGATTGTCCCAGCGGGCGTAATTCGATTGATGATGTCACTGTACTCATTTCTTATCCTTCTTTCATTAAATAGAATATAAAGCGTCAGCGTTTAGAAATGACATCGTGGAATATGGCAGGAATATGGTATAATTACCCTGCTCTGCAGTTCGATAGTAATCGAAATGCCAATCCGGAGTTACCATTTAAACGGAGGGAATTCATGTTTAAAATCTTGGGCTTTTTACTGCTATACCGTCTGGTGGGCAATCCTTTTCTTGCCTTGATTGTTTTGCTGGTGATTCTGTATTTCCTGGACCGCCGTTATGTCGGCATCTTCCCCAGCATCACCAGACCCTTCCGGCGAAGCCGGCAAATTTCCAGACTGCGGACGACCATTTCACTCAATCCAAACGATGTCTCTGCCAAATTCGAACTGGCCCGGCTGCTTGTAGAACGCAAGCGGTACAGTGAATCCAAAGATCTTCTCCTTCAGATCGCCGACCGGTATGAGCAATCCGCCGAATATTGGGTGGAGCTCGGATACGTGAATCTGAAGCTGGGCCTGATGCCGGAAGGTGAAGCTCAGATGCTGCAGGGACTTGAGATCAACCGCAGAGCACGATACGGCCAGCCTTATCTTCAGCTCGCGGAGACGTTCCGTGGTGTAGATCAGGACAAAGCGCTGTACTACGTGAGCCAATTTCAAGAGATTCAGTCTTCATCCAGTGAAGCCTACTACCTTGCCGGCTCTATGTATAAGGCACTCGGCAGGAATGAGGATGCCAAACGGGCTTTTGAGGAATCCACGGCAATCTACCGCACCCTCCCTAAATACAAAAAACGCCAGGAACGCGGCTGGGCACTGCGCAGCTACTTTGCAAAGATGCGTTAAGCTGTGCACTGCTACATAACTCTATGCTTTGAAACAAGAACCTCTGCGTATGACTGGGACACCAGTGATTCACAGAGGTTCTTTCGTTGCTTATTTACATATGCATGTCATGCTTGGTTGTCTCTCCGCTGTCCTTGACGCCAAACGGCCACCAGTTCGCGCGTCCGAACATACGGACCATAACTGGTACGAAGAATGGCAGGAAGACCAAGGCGTACAGGGCAAGCCCCGAGAGTACCACAGTGGCAATCTGCATCATCGACAAAACACCGGATGGATACATGGAAGCAAAGGTGCCTCCCAGTATGATTACCGCTGACAGAATAACCGTACCCATGTTGCGCATCGCATGCAGAATCGCTTCTCGAACGTCCCAGGTTTTGTTCTCGTTGAAACGGGCCATCAGGAAGATACTATAATCCACTCCTAATGCAATCAGCATTACAAAGCTGAAGAACGGCGTGGTCCAGGTAATTCCGGAATGATCCAGCAGATTCACGAAGATCGCTTCGGTAATGCCAAGCGCCGTAAAGTAAGTGATTACTAGGGATACAATCAAATATAGCGGCATAATAACCGAGCGCAGCAGCAATACGAGAATGATAAAGATACCCGCAAGCATCAGCACAACTGTCCGCGTATAGTCCTCGTTAGAGATCTTTTGCAGATCGCTGTAGGTGCTGGTTACGCCGCTGATGGCTGTTTCGGCATTTTCCAGCTTCGTACCTTTAACCGCACGGTCCACAGCCGCCTGAATATCTCCCATACTGTCAATCGCTTCGGAGCTGTAAGGATTATAAGAAAATACAACATCCAGCGTCATCACCTTACGGTCATCAGACAGATAAGTGTCAAACACCTGCTGCATGCCTTTGGCTTCCATAGCTTCCGCCGGAACAAAGAATCCGCTCAGCTCATCGTCTTTGGCATCCTGAATCTGCTGCAGGTAATCCTGGGCAGAGCTTAGTCCGGTAGTAATCTTCTTAAGGCCGTCCGCACTGTCGCTAAGGCCGCTGGTCAGCTCACCAATCTGCCCGGTCAGCTGTCCAAAGCCGTCAGCCAGCTGCTGTTGTCCGCCCTGCAGCTGATCCAGCCCGCTGCTGATCGACGGAATCTTATCCACAATCTGGCCTTGGCCGGCTGCCGCCTGGTTCAAACCTGTCTGCAGCTGTCCGATTCCGGCCACCAGCTTCTCAAGGCCCTGGGCCAGCGCAGTCTGACCTGCCGCCGCCTTGGCATAACCGGCGTTAGCTTCAGTCAACCCTGCCGCTGCGCTTTGAAGCTGGCCGGAAATCTGGCCGAGCTCTGCTGCAAGCTGTGAAGCACCTGTGCCGGTTTGAGTTACGGTACCTTTGATCGTCTGGTAATTCATATCTTGAAGCAGTTCAGGATGACTGCCTTCAAGGCTGGTGAACGAAGCATCCAGTCCGGTTAATGCGGAGGCCACACCCTCAAGCTGGGTTTGCAGCCCGCCAAGGCCTCCGTCAAGCGCAATCAACCCTGCGCCAATCTTCTTATAGCCTTCAAGCAGCGCAGCATTCGCATCTGCCAGCTGCTTCGCACTGTCTGCAGCCTGGGCCAGACCGGCTTTGATCTCTCCTGCACCGGCAGAGCCGCTCTTAATGCCGCTCTCAATCCGGGAGAGGCCGTCGCCAAGTGCAGCAATGCCCTGTTTGAGCTCCGCCGTTCCTTCCGTCAGCTTCGCACTGCCGGATACGGCCTCCTGGAGCTTGGGCTCGTTGTCACTCAGCTGCTTGCTTGCTTCCGCAAGCCCCGACTGGATCTTGTTCAGTCCGTCATTGCTCTGATCCAGACCGTCTGACAGTGTAGCAACCTGGGTCGGAATCAGGAAATCATTGATTTGTTCCCCGGTTGGACGTGACATACTGCGTACGGACTTGACGCCGTCCACCTTTTCCAGCTCGCGGCTGATTTTTTCAGCCAGGCCCATATATTCCGAGCTGTCCATGCGGTCATCATTTTTGATCACGATTTTACCCGGCATCGATTCACCCGGGCCAAAGCTCTCCGATATGATATTAAAGCCTTTCACCGAGGCGTAATTCGGACCGATTTCATCCATGCTGTTGAAAGACAGCTTCCCGTCATAAGTGATCAGGAACGGAGCAACGACAGCCGCTACAATCAGCAGCGCCGCCCACGGTCTTTTCAGCGAGAAAGAGCCTGCAGCGCCCCAAATCCGGCTTTCACTATGCTCCAGCTTGCTGCTTGAAGGCCAGAACAGCTTTTTGCCCAGGACGGCCATAAAGAAGGGAACTACAGTCACGAGGGCCAGCAGCATTACAGCGATCCCTACCGCCACGGCCACCGCTGAACGGTACAGCATGAACTTCGAGAGGCCGATTGCCAAAAATCCGACGAATACGGCAAGACCCGAATAGAACACCGTGCCTCCTGCCTTGCGGTAAGTTGAGATAATGGCGCTTTTCGTATCTTCTGCAGTAGCCATTTCTTCCTTAAAGCGGCTGATCAGCAGAATACAGTAATCCGTCCCGATCCCGAACATCACGGCAACCATGAAGATTTGTGTGAAGGTCGATAACGGGAAGTCAAAACGGTCAACCAGGAAGGATACGATCGACTGCGATACAATATAACTCAGTCCCACCGTCAGCAGCGGCACAAATGGCGCCACGAAGGAACGGAACACGACAAACAGAATCAGCAGAATAAAAATAACGGTAATATACTCCGATTTCTTCAGGCCGGCTTCCGAGCTGACAATCGTATCTTCGGTGATCAGCCCTTCACTGGTCAGATAATGATCGGCAGTGACATCTCCGAGCAATTCATCCACCTTTTCCGGCAACGCCTTTACCTCTTCCTCCCCGCCTTTTACCGACAGCGCCACCATGATGGTATTACCGTCTTTGGCAATCAGCGTATCCGCCAGCTCTGACTGCGAAAAAGGATCTGTTATGGAGTCAAGCTTAAGCGCCTCCTTGTCTCCAGCCAGTTTCTCCACGCCTTGCTTGATGCTCTCTTTATCTTCGGCGCTAAGCCCCTCCGGCTTATTGAACACAAGGGCTACCTGATGCAGCGTCTCTCCGCCCTTGGCAGCTGCAACCTCCCGCATAATTTCGGCTGCACGGGAGGAGGTATATCCGTCCGGAACGGAGATTTGCCCCTTCTCACGAACCAGATCGGACATGGCCGGCGCTGTCATGAATAACACAACAGCGGCGGCGAGCCAGACTGTTATCACAGCCCACCTAGCTTTCAGTATGGTCTTCAATCTTTTCTCCCTCCTGTTTCTCCTGCATTAAAAATGCCAGCTTCTCAAACATGGTGATGAATTTCTCGATATCTTCTTCCATAAAATAAAGCAGATAAGGAGAAATCACTTCCTTTACCTGTTTTTCAGCCAGCTGATATACTTGCTCCCCCAGCTCCGTGAGCGACAAGTATACCTGGCGCCGGTCATGCTCATCACGGGTGCGTTCAATCATTCCCGCTTCAGCAAGCCGGTTGATAATTGCGGTAATTGAGCTCTTGCCGACACATACGGCTTCCGCCAGATAGGTGGAGGTGCACATTTCCTGGCCTTTGATCAGCCGCAGAATCAGAAACTGATCGCTCGTCAGACCTTCGGCCATCCGCTCCTTGATCCGGGCATTGATCTGCCTTGTCACTACGAGATAGGCATCCACGTAGCGGTTTATCCACCGTTCTGCATCTTCATTCAACACTGCTGCCTCCTGTCCCAATAATAGTTCACGAGTAGAATAGTTTCACAGTAAAACTATATTGTCATCTGCCTAAAAAGTCAACCCGAGACGGGCTCCTGTCTGCGGAAACATTCACTCCCCAAAAACAACAAAAAAGCTACCCGGGATGGACTCCCGGATAGCTTCATTTGAACGGCACCAGCTGAGTGCCTTTTATTCTTCGTCCTCGGTCGCTTCTACTTCATACACACAGCGGAACATCTCGATGCCCGCCGGATTCTCGCCAAGACTGTACACCATGAAACCCAACGCCCGGTAAAAGTCCGCAGCAATCTCATCTTCAGTCTCTGCAAGCAAGTAACGCGGCTGACGGGCAGTCAGCAGCTCAAGAATCATGCCGCGTGCATAGCCCTTGCCTCTGTTCTCAGGCAGAACAGCAATGTGGCGGATGTCCAGTGAACCGTCCTCGGTCTCTTCAAAGCCTACAAGGCCTAGCAGCAGCCCCTCTTCTTCCCAGCCGCACAGCTGCAGCGTAGCATGCTTGCTGTATTCGGCTGAAGCGCGCCACAGCGCATCCGGTTCATCGATTACGGCGTAAGACAGCAGCTCATCCACTTCCGCTGTTCCGACGCGCTGCTTCAGATCTATCAGCATAAATGTTAATCCTCCTAAATGTGTTTATTTATGCGAAGCAGTAAATATCCTACCCATACACCTATTAGATTGAGCAGCAGATCATCCACATCGAAGCTGCCGACCCGCAGCAGCATCTGAAAGATTTCCAGCAGCAAAATACTGGGAACTGCCCATAAGGTCAGTATAAGTAAGGAACGGAATTTTCTCAGCAGCAACGGGAATAACACGCCAAACGGAATGAATACGGCCACATTGCCAACGAGATTAATCAATCTGCCGGTGGCGGATACCCCGTTATCCAGATTAAAATAAAGCTTCACGGTACGAAGCAGCTCCAGATTATATTTCAGCGGCCCCTCCGTCTGGACCGTTCGTCCAAAACCAAGAAACATCCAGTATATCACGGCCGCACTGTACAGAAACAGCAACATCCATTTCCCAAGCTGCAGCCGCGGACGGCTCTGTGAGCTTCCGGTACGTGATGGACTGCTTCGTTGTTTTCGCGGTTTAGAGATGGGTCTCACCTTCGATAATTTCGATGCTGCCGTCATTCTTGCCGATAATCGCCATGCTGGCGATTCCGATGAACAGCCCGTGATCCACTACACCTGAAATACCCTGCAGCGATAAGGCCAGTTCAGGAGCGGAAGCTATGACTTCAAACCGGCAGTCGGCAATATAATTGCCGTTGTCCGTCTTGTAAAGCTCATCGCCGCTTCGGCGAAGCTCCGGATTGCAGCCGAGCATCGCAAGCTTCGCTATCGTCCATTCCCAGGCAAAGGGAACGATCTCTACCGGCAGCGGAAATTTACCAAGCGTCTGCACCGCTTTACTCTCGTCAGCAACAACAATCATGCGGGTGCTGCCCATAGCTACGATTTTCTCACGGAGCAGAGCCCCGCCTCCCCCTTTAATCAGCTGGAGATCCCCGTCCAATTCGTCCGCACCGTCAATTGTCAGATCAAGGCTGTCAATATCGCCAAAAGCAACCAGCGGAATCCCCAGCTCGCGCGCCTGATCCTCGGAAGCCCGGGAAGTGGCGACAGCGGTAATTTTCAGACCCTGCTGCACGCGCTCTCCCAGCTTACGGATGGCCCAATAGGCGGTAGAACCGGTACCCAGTCCCACCTTCATGCCGTCCTGCACATATTCTACGGCTTTCTCCGCAGCCAGTTGCTTCACATTGACACTCATTTTA
>NZ_LN831198.1:2013906-2019600 GCF_001368795.1 Paenibacillus ihuae | reverse complement strand
CCCACCTTCATGCCGTCCTGCACATATTCTACGGCTTTCTCCGCAGCCAGTTGCTTCACATTGACACTCATTTTAATACCTCCATGTTATCCGTTATAATGAACTAATCATGACATTAATCTATAATCACCAGGAGGATTCCGGATGAGAACCGAAAATCAGATTCAATCCAAAATCAATGAACTAACGCTCCAGCGCAGATCCCTGGACACCCGACTTGCTTCCCTTGACTCAGACAGCCCCCAGCGGGAGAGCCTGAACGCGCAGATCGGCAGACTCGAGGATATGATCCTTATGCTCGAATGGGTATTGAATGCACCTGCAGGCAAATACCATGCATAACCCTTGCGGTCAGGACAATATTTTGCCGTAGCAGAGGCTGTCCGGATCACCAATATGTTGACCGAACAGATCAATCGGCCGGTAGCCGTGTTTTACGTAGAGTGCGATGGCTTCCGGCTGCTTAATTCCTGTCTCCAGCTTGATCTCCACGCAGCCGGCAGCCATTGCTCTGGCCTCCAGGTGGAGCAGCATTTTGTTCGCAATCCCCTGCTTGCGGCTGCCCGGATCCACGTAGAAACGTTTCAGTTCCATGACCTTGCTCTCGCTGTCAAGCGGCCGCAATCCTCCGCAACCCACCGGTTTCCCGCTGAGATAAGCCACTACGAAGGTCATCTCTTGAACTTTGGGATCGGAGAAATCCACAACATAAATCATTTCATGAGGATAGCGCAACTTTAAATCTTCGTCCAGCCGACTGATCAGCTCTTGCAGGTCCTCATTCTCAGGATGGACTTCAACAAATTTCACTTCAGTAACAGATGACATCTCCCGCTTCCCCCGTTTCATCCGGCATTCCGGTTTTCTTTACATATAACTTTTAAGCGTTTCCTCATACAGCTTAGAATTGTCCTGCTCGAAGCAAATAAACGCAATGGTCTTCAGTGGCAGTAACCGGGAATCCCTGTCAGACACATATTGGACCACTGTAGAAAGCGCCGTCTGGCAGGCCAGCAGCTTCGGGAAATTATAAACCCCCGTACTGATGTTCGGAAAAGCAATGCTTTGCGCGCCGCGGACAATCGCCATGTCAAGGCTGCTTATATAACATTTGGCCAAAGTTGCGGCCTCTCCTGCACCGCCGCCTTTCCAGATCGGTCCGACGGTATGTATGATCCCCAGGTACGGTAATTTTCCTGCGGTGGTGACAGCAGCTTCCCCCGGCAGGATGCCTCCCTGCTTCTGGCGGATTACCGCGCATTCGACAGCAATTTGCGGTCCGCCTGCACGATGGATCGCACCATCCACACCGCCGCCTCCATACAGTCCCGAGTTGGAGGCGTTCACGATCATATCGCCTTGCCAGTTCGTAATATCTCCTACACTGACTGAGATATCCACATGATTAATATGGATCTGCATGTCCGGTTTCCTCCTTCACCGTAGCCTCCAGATTTATTATCAGCTCTTTCTCACCTTTGCGGGCAGCTTTATCAGGAAATCCGGAATGCTCCGTCAGCACACCTTGGATAGCAGCCTTGCGGATATTGTTCACCATCCAGTTTTGTGCATCCCATAGAATCATTTCCCCGGTACCGGCCGGTACACGGCATAAGGCAAACGTTGTTCCAGTTTCTCCCAGCGAGAGCTGCTCACCCGGCTCTGATAATACGGTGTACTGAAATAGGGGAACGGCTTCTGGTCTTTCATCATTCTCCAAAAATCGTTCATTAAACACGGAATACATCAGCATACCCGTGAGGACCGCAGTGCTGTCAGCTTCCTGTTCAGCGATCAGCCTGCTGTTCTGGTAGGCGATAAGTCCGGCAGCTGCCAGCAGAAAGAGGGCAACTCCGGCAATTACAGTTATCATCACTGTCACCAGCCATTCGCAACTTTTTTAAGCAATACCGTTTCTATATTATCATGGGAGGAACGTGCCGGGAAATGGTCTAAAGGTGGAATTCATTTTTTTCTAAGGGGAGTTCTATAAAGTTATTTTGAAATATTCATATTAACAGTTGAAACTTCAGGTGGCATGATACATAATGAAGTTATGCATACTGTTTGTCAATCCATATGAAATCAAGGGAGGAATAATTTACAATGAAATTTTTCTTGGATACCGGAAACATTGAAGAAATCAAACGTATTACCCGCCTCGGATTAGTGGATGGCGTGACGACTAACCCGTCGCTGATCGCCAAAGAAGGCAGACTGTTCAAAGATGTAATTAAAGAAATCGTTGAGATTGTACCTGGCCCTGTAAGTGCAGAGGTTATTGGCCTTACAACCGAAGACATGCTTAAGGAAGCCTTCGAAATCGCGGAATGGGCACCTAACGTAGTAATTAAACTGCCGATGACCGAAGATGGACTGGCTGCCTGCTACGAGCTGACTAAAAAAGGGATCAAGACCAACGTTACCCTCATATTCTCCGCTGCTCAAGGCCTGATGGCCGCCAAAGCAGGCGCTACTTATATCAGTCCTTTTGTTGGACGTCTGGATGATATCGGTGTAGACGGTATGAAGCTGATCAAGGATCTCAAAACCATCCTGACCAACTACGGACTGTCTTCTGAAATTATTGCAGCCAGCATCCGCAACATCGCACATGTAGAGGAAGCAGCCATTGCCGGAGCGCATATTGCAACAATCCCGGGCTCCCTGCTCCCTTCCCTCTGGAAACACCCGCTGACAGACAGCGGCATTGAGCGTTTCCTGAAAGACTGGGAAACTGTTCCGCAAGCGGCTAAATAATAATTAAAGCTAATAACAATTAAGGCACCTCTTCAGAAATTATGTTGGATCTTATGCAAGATCTGATACTTTTCTGTGAGGTGCTTTTTGCTGTATCTTTATTGACAGTTTTAATTGTCCTGAATATAATTGTTATAACAACTATTTAGAAAGGAAGATTTCTATGCCTGGTTCCTCACCTCAGCAATTTCTCGGATTCCTGCTCGGCTCCACCTACCGGAGGATTTCAACCGCCTTTGCCCGTGTGCTGAAGCCTTACGATATTACCCCTGAACAATGGTCTGTCCTGCTGATGATTGTAGACCGGGACGGAATCAACCAGAAAGAAGTGGCCGCATCGGCAGCCAAAGACCAGCCTACCACTGCCCGAATCGTTGAGCTTCTCCAGAAAAAAGGTTTTATCACAAAAACGATGAATAAGAGTGACCGCCGTGCTTTCCAGCTCTACGCAACTGAGGAAGGCAAGGCCTTAATCAACAACACTCTGACCCTGGAGCAGCAGGTGATTGATACTGCCGTCACCGGACTGACCTCAGAGCAGCTTGAACAGCTGCGGAAGATGCTTAAGCTCATCTATCACAACACAGGGAACCCACATCAAGGATAGGAGCAATTCGTATTGAATAATAACTCTGAACATTTATGGACCAAATCCTTTATCCTACTAACTCTCTGCAATCTGCTGCTGTTCACCGGCCTGCAGATGACATTGTCCACCCTGCCGGTTTATGCTGAAGGAACCCTGCATGCTTCCTCCGTGCAAATCAGCCTTGTAACCAGTCTGTTCGCCCTAAGCGCCATCGCTTCCCGGGTATTCGCCGCCAAAGCCATGGAAAAAGGCGGCCGTAATCTGCTGATCTTCCTCGGTCTGGCAATCTCTCTTGCTGCAGTAGCCGGTTACTATTGGTCAGGAACCATTATCGTCCTGCTGCTGATGCGGATGCTCTTTGGCATAGGGTTCGGGATGGCCAGCACCGCATTTCCCACGATGGCCTCAGATGTCATTCCCATCCGCCGGATGGGCGAGGGCATGGGCTACTTCGGGTTGTCCACCAGTCTTGCGATGTCCGCCGGCCCGCTGATTGGACTCAGCCTGCTGCAGGGACCGGGCTTCGGTTCACTGCTCCTGAGCACCGGCCTTGCGCTTGCATTAATTCTGCCGTTTGGCTACCGCCTGACTAAAAGCCTGCCGGCCCATCACAAAGAACCCGTTCCGGTTTCAGCACCCGGCCCTAAGGGCAGTGTATTCCGCAAGCTGTTTATTCCCTGCCTGCTGAATCTGTTACTGTCCATCTCCTACGGCGGCCTGCTAGGTTTTCTTGCCTTATACGGCAAGGAGGTTCATCTGGATCATATTGCTTACTTTTTCCTGTTTAATGCAGTGGCCATCGTCATCATACGGCCGGTCTCCGGCAAAATTTATGACCGCTTCGGTCCGGCTGCCCTACTGATTCCCGGCAGCCTGTTCATCATTGGCGGATTGATGCTGCTCTCTTTTGCTGCTTCAACCGCCGCACTTTTTCCCGCCGCAATTTGCTATGGCATTGGCTTCGGATCCATGCAGCCCGCGTTACAGACCTGGATGATCCAATCTGTAGACGCACGGCAGCGGGGCATGGCGAACGGCATGTTTTTCAATTCACTCGATTTTGGGGTAGCCATCGGCACGATGCTTCTTGGATCAGTAGCTCTTTATAACTCATATGCTGTAATGTACCGCTACTCAGCAATTGCTCCTCTTCTGCTACTGGCCATCTACATTATTATTCTTACGGTACAGCGCCGAAACCGTACTGTATTATCGGGATTCTCCAGTAAATAATATTAACAAAACGCCAAAAGGCTAAAGACCTCATCCGCTTTCTGGATGGTCTTTAGCCTTTTATAATAACAGCCAGGTGCGGCGAATCAGCTCTTCAACGAGGCTGCAGTCACGGACTCACGGGCTGCAGCGGGCAAAAAGCGGCTAAGCTGCCCCAGACTGTAGATATGAAGCAGATGCATTGCGCGGGTGCAGGCTGTATAGAACAGCTTGCGTTCATTTTCTCTGCTGTATTTCTGGTCCGAGCCGTCATAGATAATAACCGCATCGAACTCTACTCCTTTGGCCAGATAAGCCGGGAGAACCAATGTGCCCTTCTGGAAATTAGGAGTCTCCTTGGTAACCAGTCTGACCGGAAGCCTGTTCTGAAGCTTGGCATGCACATCTGCACTCTCCTCTGCTGTTTTGCAGATGACCGCCACATAATGGTAACCGGCTGCATGCAGATTCAGCACATCCTGTTCCACTGAAGCCAGCAGCTCAGACTCACTGTTCACTACAGTTAGCGATGGTGTCTCCCCACGGCGGTTAAAGGGAACGATCCGTTCTCCACCCGGAATCATCGCCCGCGTAAACTCTACAATTTCGTAGGTTGATCGGTAGCTGCGGGTCAGGGAGATCACTTCTGTATTTTCTTCTCCATAAATACTGACCAGACCGGCCAGGTCACCCAGCACTTCTCCCTGGGCATAGATAGCCTGGTTCAAATCGCCGAGTACCGTCATCTTGGCCCGCGGAAACAGCCGGCGCATGAACTCCAGCTGGAACGGAGAGTAATCCTGTACTTCATCCACAATCACATGGCGGATCAGGGTATTCGTCCGGAAGCCTTGGCTGAGTTCCTTCAGGTAGAGAAATGGGGTCGCATCTTCATAAGCAAGCTCTCCGGCAGCGATGGTATCGAGTGTCATTGCACAAATTTCAGCCCATGCCTCCGGCAAAACGCTTTCTCCATTCAGACTGTTAATTAAGTGACGGTCGTTAAACAGCCTGCTGTACAGCCCCTTTACATCAACAAAACGTCCACGTTTGGTCCAAACACGGAGCGGCTTCAGGCGCTGGCTGACAATGTAGCGGGCGAGCATGCTCTTCTCGGTATCGAAATCATCAAA
>NZ_LN831198.1:2011405-2013880 GCF_001368795.1 Paenibacillus ihuae | reverse complement strand
TGTTGTCATGGCCACCGCCTTTGCGCCGTGTCATCTGGTAAGCACGCTGATAATCGCTGGAATCAAGCACTTCGATCTGATCTTCTACCCATGAGGCACTTCGCTCTTCTACACTGAAGGCAGCTATTTTTTTGAGCAGCCAGCCTGTCATAAAGTCGATCCGGTTCGCCAGCTTAATATTAGAGTCATAAGCATAGAACTGACGTTCCATCTCTTCTTTGCTGACAACTGCCCGTCCCTGGAACATCAGCGGTTTAAACATCATGCCCTCATGTTCCAGCAGATTCACATAACGCCGGATGGCATCCAGAAAAGCAACAGAGGATTTATAGCCAATCCCTTCACGGCGCACAGCCGCAGCCGGACCATCCGGCGCGTTGAGCAGACTCTCCGTCTGGCTGAACACATCCTCCAGCTGGAATTCCTGGCCCAGCCGGTGTTCCAGATACATCTGGAATGTAGTCTGCTGCATATTTTCTTCGCCAAGCTCAGGCAGAACCGTGGATACATAGCTGTTAAACAACGGATTCGGTGAGAACAAAAGCATCTGATCTGCCTGCAGCACCTCACGGTACTTATAGAGCAGATAGGCGACTCGCTGCAGCGCTGCTGATGTTTTGCCGCTGCCAGCCGCCCCTTGGACAACCAGCATCCGGCTCCGGTCATTGCGGATTACGGCATTCTGCTCTTTTTGAATCGTCGCGACAATACTCTTCATCCGGTCATCTGCACTGTGGCTGAGCACCTGCTGAAGCAATTCATCTCCGATGGTCATCCCGGTATCGAACATTACCTCAATGATGCCGTTGTCGATTACAAACTGGCGCTTTAGCTCCATCGTGCCGCTTACCAGGCCGCCCGGCGTCTCATAAGCTGCGGGACCGGGGGCGCCGTCGTAATACTGGCTGGAAATCGGCGCCCGCCAGTCATAGATCAGGAAAGTGCCGTTATCCTCCATTAATGAACCGATTCCGAGATAGATTTTCTCTGCCGCACTGACCCCACTGTCAGAGAAATCAATCCGTCCGAAATACGGGGAGACTACCAGCTTCTTATATTTCTTAAGCGCTTTACTGGACTGCAGATGGTGGCGCTCACGTTCATTCAGAATTTGCGCCTGCTGACGCAGGCTTGTAGAAGTTTCACCCAGATCATCGGGGCTGCTGAAGTTGACGGTAACCTCTTCCCAGAAGTCTTTGCGCATATCTACCACGTCACTACGATGGAGGCCAAGCTCCTCCGATAATTGCCGGATACGGGCAGTAAGCAGCTTCGTAATTCCCGTTACCCTCTCTTGTTCCACCTGCCACTCGCTATTATGTTTCTCCAATCCATTTCATCCCCTTTGGAAGGTTGACATCACAATTCGTACATGATATAATTATATTGACTATTTATGTCTCAAACATTCCATCTTTTGATATCCTTATATTCTAACAACTTCATTGCAGGTTTTCAAGTCGTACAGTGTTTCGCAACGTGCTCTAGGATGTTTTCTATGCTATGTATATGATCCGGCCCCTGGGGCCGGATTTTTTGCGTTTAACTTAAAAGAGCAGTTATTCCTTCTCATCCCCGTTCGTCCGGTTGATCTGATCCGCCAGTTTGTCGAGACGTTCGAGCTGGTATCCATAATCATAAATCGCCGCCGCCACAACTGACAAGCGTAATTGTCCCGATTTCTCAGGATCGTAGCCCTGAATCGCCGCATTCAGAAAACTGTCATTGTCGTCTCCGAGCGGCTCCGAGTCATTAGCCCCCGGCTTCAGCTTATCTTCGAACTTAAGCAGGATGTACTCATGGTATTTGATCAGCTGCTCTAAATGCCGGTCAAACAGCTCATCCGTCCGCTCCGTCCGCTCCGCCTGGAAATAATGCCGGTCTACCGCTTCCAGCACTTCAAACCCTTTTTGCAAGGAATGCAGCAGGTTCTTGTATACCACCATCTGTCTCGTCTGGCTGTATTTTGCCCGGCGCAGCTGCTTCTGCTCTTCCTCAAATAAAGCATATTTGTCAGCCAGCGCTTTTATCGAGCCCTCGAGTGCATTCTTCTCATCACGAAATACACTCTCCTTCATCTCATGCGACACTGCAGTCCGCAGCAGCAGCGAAAGTCCGGTAAACACAGTCTCAATCTGCTGGATGTACTGCTTGCGCGGCTTCGGGGGAAATACACTGATATTAATGATAAATGCAGAAACAATCCCTGTCAGGGTAAGCAAAAACCGGGTCAGCGCAAACTCCCACTGTCCGGAAGCCTCCATCACTGAAATGACTGTAACCAGAGTCAGGCCGATGGTATCGGCACGGTTCATCTTCATACTGATCATAATCACCAGGATACATACAAGACCGACCGCAATCGGTTCATTGGACAGCAGCATACCCCCAAGCAGCGCCAGCACAGCGCCCATGGTACTCGTCTGAATCTGGTCCAGGAAATAACGCCATGAACGGTAGATGGACGGCTGCATG
>NZ_LN831198.1:1997075-2011080 GCF_001368795.1 Paenibacillus ihuae | reverse complement strand
GAATAACGCCATGAACGGTAGATGGACGGCTGCATGGCAAAAATTGCAGCAATCGCCGCACCGACAGGAGAAGTGAAATTCAGCAGAGCGGACAAATAGAGGGCAAGGGTAACTGCCATTCCTGTTTTTAGTATGCGGGCGCCAAAAGCCAAATCCATCCCTCCTAAAGTTTTGTATAGCATAGGCTTCACTGAAATCACTTCGGCAAAACTCGCTTCGGAAGCATATGCCTAAAGTTTTGTATAGCATAAGCTTCACTGAAATCACTTCCACAAAACTCCCTTCGGAAGCATATGCCTAAAGTTTTGTTTACACCTTTTATGTATATCCTCTGAGGCTTCGGTCAATTTCTATTAGGGTACAAATGTAATTACCCATGAAGCTGGAAGACGAATTTTAGAAAGTCTTAAGCTGGCTTTCAGAATTCTTTCAGCTTCCCGGGAATACTGGTTACAGCAGTACCATCACATACCGAGAGGTGACCCCATGATTAACAGTATTAAAAGAATCACTGCATTTGCGGCAGCCGTCATGCTAAGTCTGACACCGGCAGCTGCATTTGCAGAGAATTCTTCCGGCAGCACGCCCGCACCATCAGCGGACAATGTTCGATCCGGACAAGAACAGCCGTCGCATCCGCATCACGCACGAGGGTTCAGAGCGGGAGGACATTTTATCCTTAGTGAAACCTCCAAACTGCTGGACATGGACCGCGCTGAGCTAATGAGCAGCCTGAAGAACGGACAAACCCTTTACAGCCTGGCAAAGGAAAAAAAGGGCTGGAGCGAAGATCAATATATACAAAAGCTGAGCGACGCGGCTAGCCAGAAGCTGGATGAGTCCATTCAGGACGGTCGGCTCACGAAGGATGAAGTCAAAAAGCTGAAGGCGGGTCTTCCCGCGCTACTGAAGCTAAGCATCAGTAATGCCGCAAATGCCCATAAAGGCAAACCGTCAGAGCAGCCGCTTAAGACTAAGTAAGCATTATAATACGGATACCTCAGCAAAGCCAGCAAGCTGGTATCCGTATTTTTTTGGTACAGACAAGTTTATTTCCGCTGCCTTCTGCTCCGGTATGCCTCGAAACATATGATAGACAACATCAGCCACGCCCCGCTGGCAGCATATCCCCCGATGACATCGCTGGGATAGTGGACACCCAGATACACACGGCTCCAGCCAATGCCAGCTGTCATCAAGATAGTAAACAGAGTGAGCAGAGTCCTCTGCGCTCTATGCCGCATATGACGCCAGAGTAAATAGGCGATAGCCCCGTATAAAGAAAAAGCCGCCATGGAATGTCCGCTGGGAAAACTGAAGCCTTCCTGTTCGATCAAGCGGTGAATTGTAGGCCGCTCACGGTGGAACCACAGCTTGAACAATATATTCAGCAGCTGCGAGCCTAATGCAACCCAGACAAACAGGATCAGCTCCATCCGGTGTTTAAGCACTAAGAACAGCAGTGTTATAGTCACTAGTGATATGACAACAACAAACCAAGTCGAACCTATCAGGGACAGGTTTTTGGCGATCACAGTAAGTACAGGCGACTCTGCTGACTGTACATTACGTATGATGAAGTTATCAAAGGAGACGGTCCGGTCAACCATTACAAGAACGGCAATGACAGCAAAGCCCAGCAGAAACCACAGGAAAAAGCGGCCCCATTTAGACCAGTTCCGATAACTCAGCATAACTACCCCCTTGTATATTTCGCAGTCTATGAAGTCATTTCCTGGGATAGGCGTTCCCGTGTTATAATTAACCCGGAAGTCAATTCATAAAAGATGGAGTGCTGCCAAGTGGAAAGTCTAAAATTACAGGAACGTTTGTTGAACCAGTGTATTTCAACAAAAGTGCCCGTGACGATTTTTACAACCAATGGGGTCAAGATGCAGGGACTCGTTACCTCTTATGACGCTTATACAATTACCCTGCAGGGCCAGGGTGATGGCAGACAGAACGTTTTGTTCAAATCAGCGGTCTCTACAATCGTGCCGTTAAAGCCCGTCTCGCTTAAATAAGCTACTTTCCCTCATCATTCAGCTTCTTCAATCCGACAAACGAACATAACAGTTATAATTCAAAAGGAACACCGGAGCTAACCCGTCCGGTGTTCCTTTGCCGTTGTTCAGCCGGAATAAATGGCCGCTCCTAATAATCGATATAAGTCTCCTAAACAGGGAATACAGCCGGTTTCACACAAACAGGCTTGGACAGCTCAGCAGTATTGCCGGTAAAGCCCAGCCGGCCGCTGGTTGTATCCAGCGAGAATACCACCAGGTTATTCCCATCGCGGTTGGCTGCGATTAAGTATTCTCCGTCTGGGGTCACAGTGAAATGACGCGGATGCCCGCCCCTTGTGGATACATGCTCCACCAGCGTCAGTGCTGCAGTGTCCGGATTCACAGCGTAGACTACAATACTGTCATGTCCACGGTTGGATCCGTATAAGAAACGCCCGTCCTTCGAGAACGCGATCTCTGCGCAGCTGTTCTTTTCCGCCGGGAAATCTTGAGGAAGTGTAGAAAGGGTAACCGCAGTCTGCAACGTTCCTGCCTCGATGTCATAGAGGAACGAAGTGACTGTGCTGTTCAATTCGTTAATAACATATGCCGATTTACCGTCCGGGTGGAAGACAAAATGCCGCGGACCTGCGCCGGGCTGCACCTTAGTTTCGCTATGAACCTCAAGGGTATTCTGGTCACGGTTAATGCGGTATGAACGGATCAGGTCGAGACCAAGGTCGGAAACAAACAGGTACCGTTCATCCGGACTGAAGATAGCCGAATGCGGATGCGGCTTTTCCTGACCGGGTACGGTTCCTTTACCGGTATGTACAGCAGTATCTATGAGCTGCAAGGGCTGGCCGTGCTCATCCACGGTGATTAAGCCTACCAGGCCGCCGTGATAACTGCAGACAATCATATATTCACTATCCGCATCCCTGTTAATATGGCAAGTTGTGGTTTGTCCTGCTCCGAGTGCTGGCATCGTGGGAATCCGGTTCAGTTCGGTCAGCTTACCGGTCTGCGGATCAATTGCGAAGGAGACCACCTCGCCTTCCTTGCCGCCTTCACCATTCGCCTTCTCCCCAATTGCGTATAAACGATGATTCGCAGCGTCCACGTTAACAAAGGTAGGGTTAATAATGCCTTGTACACTATCCAGCAGGTCTAACGTGCCCCCGGCTTCTCCGTTAAATTCATACACCTGCACTCCATTGTCCGCCGCACTCGCGTAGGAGCCGGTAAACAATAACAGCTTTGAATGCTCATTCATTTCGGTATTCCTCCTCCATTAGTCCATCCGGTGCTTATGCCTACCAGCCGTCATTCATTCGGCAGCCATCTTTATAATTTACAATTTTTCAGCGTCTATGACAAATGCAACGGAAAAAATGACAAAAAACATTTCAAAAATAAGACTTCTCAAGAGAAAAGAAATATGCTATAATGAAAGCGCTAACATCTGTCTTTTATTTTGTATAAAGGGGGAACACGAATGAGCAGCCTGCTGGAAGCCAGAAACGTATATGAGGACTTCGAGGTGGAAACAGACATTCTGTTCTTTAAGGTCGGAGACCATGATTTGGTCATCTTTCACGGCAGAAACTATAACATTAAAAAGAGAATGACTGCCGAGCAACTGAACCGTTTATTGTCGAATTCCAGTTATTATCATGTCTACGGAAGCTGTTACGTGAATCTGAATAAGATCAGTGCCATTGAAGACGACTGCATCTATTTCGGAGAAAAGGGCCTCTACGCCAAAAATGTCCGTGTACCCAGACGGAAACAGGAAAGCATACGCCATTTGCTGAAAGGGCTTACTTCTTAAGCATTTGAGGTTGAGTATAAGAATGCAGAATCAGTCACTCTTATGCATTCTTATGACTTCCTTCAAATAAGCCGGAGGTGCATGGAATCCCATGCCGCCCCGGCTTTTTCCTTTATATTAACGAAAACTTAAAAAGAAATTATGCTTTTTTATACTTTCTTAAGGTTTGGAATCATGATTTCTGGTAAAGTTGTAGAAAGACAGGCATCACCTATATCGAAGGGAGTCATTACTTATAATGGACAAAAAAGAATTTGAAGGCAATGAGCAACCAAGCAACAACGGAACACCGGAAGAGGTTACCGCTTCCGTAAACAACAACGAAGGTTCACTCGATGCAGAAGCAGTACCTGCTCCGGCAGAGGAAGTTGCGGCTATTGAAGAAGCCGCTCACGAACCGGCTGATGTCCCTGCACAAGCCGGCGTCAGTGAAACAGTTCCTGTAATGAGCAAAGTAGGCGGCGGCACTCCTCCTTCTACCCCTGCTTCCAAAGGCGGCAAAGGATGGATGATCGCTTCCATCGTACTCGCTGCAGCACTGATTATTGTCCTAATTAAACCGCCATTCCAAAAAGATGACAGCAGTACGGCGGTAGCTTCCGTAAATGGTACGGATATTACCAAAGCACAGCTGTATGATAAACTCGTTGAAGCCGGTGGTGAATCCACCCTGCAAAACCTGATCACCACTACTCTCGTGAATCAGGAAGCCAAGAAAGCCAACATTACCGTTACCGATGAAGATATCAATACGGAGATTGAAGATTTGAAGACCCAGTTCGGCGGTGAAGAGGCACTGAATTCCGCATTGGCTCAAAGCTCGATGACGCTTGACGATCTTAAGGAGCAAATGCCGCTGCAGGTTGAGATCCGCAAGCTGCTTGAACCGCAGGTTAAGGTTACGGATGAAGACATTTCAACTTACTACACAGAGAATAAAGCTACCTTTAACCAGGAAGAAGAAGTTCGCGCTTCTCACATCCTTGTTGCAACAAAAGAAGAAGCTGACGCGATCGTTCAACAGCTTAAGGACGGTGCCGATTTCGCTACTCTGGCGAAAGAGAAGTCCTCGGATACCGGTTCGAAAGATAACGGCGGAGATCTCGATTTCTTCAAAAAGGCAGACATGGTTGCCGAGTTCTCTGATGCCGCCTTTAAACTTAAGGTCGGAGAAACCAGCGGTGCTGTGAAGACTGAATACGGTTACCACGTCATTAAAGTGACCGACCGCAAAGAAGCAAAAGAATATACGCTGGAAGAAAAGAAAGACGAAATCAAAAAGACGCTGATTTCGCAGAAGGTTTCTGAAATGTCTTCCACTTGGCTCCAGGATCTGACGGCCAAAGCTAAAATCACTAACACGCTAACTGATAAAGCAGAAGCATCTGCTTCTCCTGAGGCTAGCGCAGAAGCAGCAGCTACTGAAGCTCCGGCTACTAAATAATTAAGCACATGATCACAGGCCCGGCGGAATCCGCCGGGCCTGTTTGCTGTCTGCTGGACTTACAATCAGATCATTGTCCTATTATGTGTTTTTCTTGCGGATTGGTTTATCGTGATTCTCGCCCCACTCCTTGGCCTGTGCCGTGGCAATGGAGATCGCCCGCCCTTCGTCATAGCCGTCCTCCAGAAGTGCATTGGCAATTTCAATCGCCTTGTTGCGCACCGGTGCCATGAAATTTTTCAGCGAATCCGGATAATCATCCTTGTTCCAAGGCATAACAAAAACCTCCTTGATCAGGTTATAGTTATACTTAGCCTGATCAAGGAGGTTCTAAACATTTCTCTTATGTGCTTATTTAAACACCTTTACACGTTCTTCGATCGGCTGGAATTCTTTTTCACCCGGAGGGGTAACGGTCTTGCCGAACGGCATTTGGGCAATCAGCTTCCACTCGGCCGGAATTCCGAACGTTGCTTTTACTTCGTCGTCAATCAGCGGGTTGTAGTGCTGGAGTGAAGCGCCCAGACCTGCTTCAGCAAATGCCGTCCACACGACAAACTGCAGAATACCAGAGGATTGGTTAGACCAAATCGGGAAATTATCAGCATACAGCGCAAAGTTCTCTTGGAGACTCTTCACGACTGTCTGGTCTTCGAAGAACAATACTGAGCCGTAGCCGGCTTTGAACGAAGACAATTTTTGAGCTGTACCTTCGAATTGCTCAGCAGGCACAATCTTACGCAGCGTTTCTGCTGTAATATCCCACAGCTTGTCGTGCTGTTCGCCCAGAAGAACTACAGCTCTGGAGCTTTGGGAGTTAAATGAAGTCGGGCTATGTAATACCGCCGCTTCAACAATATCCTTGATTTGTGCATCGGAAACCGGGGATTCTTTGCTGATGGCGTATATGGAACGTCTTGCTTCTACAGCTTCCAGGAATGTTTTAGACATAAAATAACTACCTCCATTAATATTAGTAACTTACTTTTTTATATCATAACACTTATATTCCGATAAGACAACAACCATTTCACAACTTTTTCCTAAAATCGCACGAAGTCCCCACACTTATTGTCGCAGTAATCCGGAGATTTATTCACCTTCCACTATTTTCTATAATCACATAGGCCATTTTCGAAACACCTCCTATTTTCCGATATACAATGTAGCTGCAGATAAGCTACAATAATTCAGCCAAATTGCTGAAGGAAGGTCATAAAGATGAAATTAACACCGCAAAAAGCGCCTCATCCGCTAAAAAAAACACCGCTTTTCGCTTTATCTATACTGATTATCTCAGCAGCGCTTCTGGGTGGATGCCGGGACACAATATCGTCAACTGTCTCCATTGAAGCTTCCACTGCCGCTGCTCCGTCAAATGCTAAGGACTCTAAACAGCCTGTATCTTTCTGGGTAGCTACTGACACCCATTATCTTGATAAAGCACTGCAGGACGGCGGTGCCGCCTTTCAAAGCTATGTATCCAGCGGGGATGGTAGAATGCTGCCCTACAGCGATGAGCTGATGGATGCACTGGTGTATGATGTGAAGCAGCAGAAGCCGGAATTCTTGATCCTGAGCGGCGATCTGACGAACAACGGAGAAGCGAGCAGCCATGAGCAGCTTGCAGCCAAGCTGAAGCGTATTGAGGAGCTGGGCACCTCGGTCTATGTCATTCCCGGAAACCATGATCTGTTCAATCCTTGGGCAAGATCCTTCAAGGGAGATCAGCAAATTGTTACCGGACATATTACCGGTAAGGACTTTACAACGCAATATGCTGATTATGGATATAATGAGGCGATATCGCGGGATCAGAACAGTCTGAGTTATGTTGTCAGCGCTGCACCCGGGTTATGGCTGCTCATGATCGACAGCAGTCAGTACCGGAATAATGAGAAATACGGATTTCCGCAGACTGACGGGCGGATTCTGCCTGAGACTTTAGACTGGATGAATGACTGTGTGAAGCTGGCAGCTGAGCAGCATGCCTCCATCATTACAGTAATGCACCATAATCTGCTCAGCCACACCTCCATGCCTATTTCCGGCTTTAAGCTGAATAACAGTCAGGAAACGATGAAGATGCTGCGCAAGGACGGCCTTAATCTGGTATTATCCGGACATATCCACATGCAGGATATCCGCCGCAATCCGGCCCCGGGTCAAGAGAGTACAGCCGACTCCGATACCCTGCCGGTATATGATATTGCCACAAGTGCATTTGCTGTCAACCCGCATCAGTATGGTGCCATGACCTTTGATCCGCTCTCCCGGAAAGTCAGCTATAATACGCAATCTGTTGATGTTGAGGGCTGGGCTGCGGCGGAAGGGATTACCGACCCCAATCTGTTAAACTTTAAGGCTTACGCTGAGCAGAGCTTTGCCCGGGGTTCTTACAACAAAGCATTAAATAATCTGCAGGATAGTCCCTTCACGGAAACGGAAAAACAGTCCATGGCGGAAATGATGTCTAAGCTGAATGTGAAATATTTTGCCGGTCAAGCCGCCAGCGCGGCCGCTGAGATCAAAGCCATGCCCGGCTATAAATTATGGGAGAGTCAAAAGGAAGGATTCATGTCGGGATATATTGACAGCATGCTTGAGCCGCAGGAAGTGAGTAAGGTGTCGCTCGAAATGATTCTGACCACGCAATAGGAGCCTTGACTCATTAGAGGCATATTCCATTGAATCCAAACGATACACAAAAAGGCCGAAGTCCTGAATTTCAGGAGCTTCGGCCTTCTTGTGTTATACATAATAAGTTATTCTACGGACGGTCAATGAAAATATAACCTTCCTCATCCTTCTCTACCTTGGCATGCAGCGCCTCTGCAAGAATGCGGAGCGGCACATAGGCGTCGCCGTATTCATCAACGAATACCGGCTGTGGAAGCTTTACAGCAGCGCCTTTAATGAGCGCCTGATCAGATCCGATTTTGAACACAATCTTATCGCCGTATACATCATCAGTTACTGTAATAACCCGGTTTGCACCATCCCATGTCACAGCTGCATCAAGGTCTTCTGCCACATAACGCAGCGGAACATAAGTCGTGCCTCCATCAACTATCGGATAATAATACTCATCATCCGGAGCGATGACTAAGGTTCTCGCCGTAATGCCTAAGTCATTCTTGAGCAGATTGTATACGGTAGAACCCGTTTCAAAGCTGCGAAGAGTTTCACCTGGTGTAAGACTTGCTGAAGACAGATCCAGTGCACCTTCTGTATTGATCGGATCAGCTGTAACCGGTCCGTTCACATTCCAGGTCTGACTTTCCATCTTCATCGAAATACTCTGGATCGGCAGATCTTCACTGGCTGGCAGTGCTACCTTAAGATCAACATTCTGCTTACGGATGTGCAGCCCGCTGTCCATAAATAAATCCACCTGCAGCTTCGTATCTTTGCTGAGAATGGTCTTCAGCTCAGGAGTAGATTCATAAAGACTTTCGAGCTGTTTATCATAAACAAGCAGCAGCGCATCCACAGCCAGCTTGGCAGCATCATGGGCTACGGTTACAACACCTTCTTTGTCGTCCAGCGGAATCTCACCAAATCCGAGATCGTTCAGCTCTGAATCGACATCAGCTGCGGTCAGAATCGGATACAGGTAATCATAGAGGCCGCTGATCAGAGCAGTAAACCCTTCTGTATCTTTGGAGACTGATTTCAGGAATCCCTTCACTAAAGCAGGCAGCTCATCACCTGTGATCTCCGTATGTAGCTTAGTCAGATTCAGCTGCTGGCCATAGACGTTTTCACTCACCGAAGAAGCACTGATGGCGGCCGGGTTCGGAAGATTCTTCACGACAAACCCGGTAACGAGCTTGGAGATATCCTGAATCTTGGCCTGATCCAATCCTTCAATGCCCATGGAATCTTCATAGCTCTCCATTGGGAAGTAGAACGGCTGCTTCGCGCCTTCTGCAGTAAACACAACCGCTTTCTTATCCATAAAGAAGGTAAAAGGCACTGTGGATTGTTTATACGTAACCGATCCGGCAGCAGAAACGTTTCCGTTATCCTGCAGCTTTACATGAGCGATATTCACTGAAAAAGAATTAATAAGATCGATGATTTCCTGGTCTTCACTGGTTATTCCGTTTGCCGGAACCACATTTAATGCAAAGGTTGTACTTGATTCCGACGACTTAACATCCAGACCCCCGAGCAGTGCCTTATTGACATCCAGACCGCCAACGCTTTGGCAACCTGCCAGGATCAGCAGCAGTGCCAGAACCGGCATCAGCCACTTTGTTCGTGCTTTCATTTTCCTCATAGCAAGACTCCTTATACGAATATTTGTTTAATCTATCCATCAACTCAAATGAGGAAGGACTTGAATTTACGAGTGCCTTTATGTAAAAAAATTCAAAAAGTGAGCAGACTCCTCCACTCCATAGTTACCCATTCTCTGGAAGTCAGAATCTTCACTGCTGCAAGCACTGCCAGATGAGCCGGATAAAAGGACCACCATACCCAGCGCGGCAGCCTTCTTTTCTCCAGAAAGCCCCATACCCCTGGCGTTAAGGCTATGAATATTGTAGGAACAACGCTGAACAACTGGACCAGCCAGCCGCTATAAAATAAATAGAAGCCATTTAGCATAAAGTGTCCCGCAATCAGCCAGTAGGAGCGTGCATAACGGAAAATCAGCACCAGAATGAGCCCATAGGCATTGTAATCAATCGGAAAATAATCCATCAGGAAAATTGCCGCCACCACAACCGGAATGCCAAGCCAGAGCGACGGCAGCTTATCCAGAATGACCAGTACGAAGGCGGACAGCAGCAGCGTAAATACAACATTCCAGCCTCCGGGGTCCAGCGCTAAATTATAAGGGATCTGGGCAATTAAGGCAATCAGAAACAGCCTCCGCAAATATCGGGGTCTCGATTTAGTATGTATATGCCCTTGAACCAGCGCGTAGCAGTAAATCGGAAAAGCAATTCTTCCAATATATCTCCAGCCAAGCTCCCCCGGAAAAAAAATATAGCCGATATGGTCAATCAGCATCGTCAGCATCGCAATAATCTGCATCTCCGGCCTCCTGTAAAGTTCATCGGTTAAAGCTGGCTTCACCTGATTGCATGGACAATTATTTGTACCTGCACCCATATCCTACAAGATATACGTCTATTAACACAAGTTGTTCCATCCAATATCCAAAAACAAAAGCCGGTTCCCCGGCAGATCGGGAAAACGGCTCAGCAATCTTTCTACTATCATCAGGCTTCGCGGCTAAGCTGTCTTAGACTTGTTGTAAATATCGAAGCCCACCGCGAGCAGCAGGACCAGTCCTTTGATCCCCTGCTGCCAGTCGACCCCGAGGCCAACCAGGGACATCCCGTTATTCATGACGCCCATGACCAGACCGCCGATAATCGCCCCAACCACCGTTCCGATTCCGCCGGAAGCCGATGCTCCGCCGATGAAGCAGGCTGCAATGGCATCCAGCTCAAAGTTGGTGCCCGCTTTCGGTGTTGCGGAGTTAAGGCGTGCAGCAAAGACCAGGCCGGACAATGCGGCCAGTACGCCCATATTAACGAATACCCAGAAGGTCACCCGTTTGGTTTTCACGCCGGAGAGGCTGGCTGCCTTCTCGTTCCCGCCCAGTGCATAGATATGACGGCCCATCGTCATGTTGTTCATGACAAACGAGTAAATCGCAATCAGTACCAGTAGGATTACAAGGATGTTCGGAATCCCGTTATACTGGGCAAGAACGAAGGTGAACAGATTAATTACGACAACCAAGGCGGCCGCTTTGGCAATGGGAATCCATACCGGCGGAAGCTCAAACCCGTATTTCACAGAGGTTTTGCGCGTTCTGAATTCCTGATAGACGATCAGGACGGAAAGAATGATGCCTGCGACCAGCGTCAGCACATTTAGTGAGCTTTCACCGCTGAAATCCGGGAGGAAGCCGGAGCTGATTTTTTGAAAAGCTTTGCGAAAAGGGGCGATCGACTGCCCGTTCAGCACAATCATCGTCAACCCGCGAAACAGCAGCATGCCTGCCAGAGTAACGATAAACGCGGGGATTTTGATATAGGCAACCCAGAAACCCTGCCAGGCACCGACAAGCGCCCCCATCAGCAGGGAGAGGATAACTGCAAGCACCGGATTCATCTGCATATCCACCATCATAATCGCTGACAGTGCCCCGATGAAGGCCGCAACGGACCCTACAGAAAGATCGATATGTCCGGTGATGATAACCAGCACCATGCCGATAGCAAGCACCAGGATATAGCTGTTTTGCAAAATAAGGTTCGTGACGTTAAGCGGCTTGAGCAGAATGCCGTCCGTCAGAATCTGAAAGAAGACTGAAATAAAGATTAAGGCAATAATCATGCCGTATTGGCGGATATTCTTTTTGAAAATTTCACTGATTGCTCCCATATGGTGCTACCCCCTGCTTCGTGTCATATATTTCATCAGCAGCTCCTGCGTGGCGTCCTGCCGTTCAACTTCCCCCGTAATCCGTCCTTCGCACATGGTATAGATCCGGTCGCACATCCCGATAATCTCCGGGAGCTCGGAAGAGATCACCAGTACGCCTCTGCCTTCTGCCGCCAATCCGTTGATGATCGAGTAGATTTCATATTTGGCACCCACATCGATTCCCCTTGTCGGCTCATCCAGAATAAGCACATCAGGCTGGGCATAAATCCATTTGCTGAGAACCACCTTCTGCTGATTACCGCCGCTTAGATTGACTGTTTTCTGCAAAATGCTAGGCGTCTTAATGTTCAATTTCCTGCGGTATTCCTCAGCCACCAGCACTTCCTCATTTTCATTGATTACGCCCCGGCGGGACAGCTTCTTCAGGCTGCTAAGTGAAATATTGCGTTTAATATCGTCGATGAGGATCAGCCCATAATGTTTGCGGTCCTCCGTTACATAGGCCAGTCCGCCTTCAATGGCTTGGTTGACGTTATTTAGATGGACCTCCCGTCCATGCATGTACAGCTGCCCGCTGATCCGTTTGCCGTAGGATTTGCCGAATACACTCATCGCCAGCTCTGTCCGACCTGCACCCATCAGACCGGCAATCCCGACCACTTCCCCGCGGCGGATATGCAGATTGATTTGATCAAGCATTTTGCGGTCAGCCTGCGTAGGGTGATACACTTCCCAGTTACGGATTTCAAAGATCGTCTCCCCGAGTTCCGGTGTCCGCTCAGGATAGCGGTTAGTCAAATCCCGGCCGACCATACCTTTAATAATGACATCCTCCGTGACCGCATCCACCTTCATATCCAGTGTCTTGATGGTCTGGCCGTCCCGTAAAATCGTTACCGAATCCGCTACCTTCTCGATTTCGTTCAATTTGTGTGAAATGATAATCGATGAGATTCCCCGCTTCTTCAGCTCAAGGATCAGTGTCAGCAGATTCTCGCTGTCATCCTCGTTCAGCGCCGCTGTAGGCTCGTCGAGTATGAGCAGCTTCACTTCCTTAGAGAGTGCTTTGGCAATCTCCACCAGCTGCTGCTTCCCCACACCTATTGTGGATACCCGGGTAAGCGGCGATTCCTGAAGGCCAACCGTTTCCAGCAGCTCCTTCGTCCTCACAGTTGTCTCACTCCAGTTGATCACTCCACGATTCGCCCTCTCATTGCCGAGAAAGATATTTTCCGAAATCGACAAATACGGAATCAGCGCCAGCTCCTGATGAATAATGACAATCCCCAGTCTCTCACTGTCTTTGATATCCTTGAACTGGCACACCTCACCGCCAAACAGAATATCGCCTTCATAGGTTCCATGCGGATAGACTCCGCTGAGCACCTTCATCAGCGTGGACTTCCCGGCCCCGTTCTCTCCGCAGAGTGCATGGATTTCGCCTGCCCTCACCTTAAGGTTCACGTTCGAGAGGGCTTTGACCCCGGGAAAAGTCTTCGTGATGCCCTTCATCTCCAATATATACTCACTCATCTTTCGATCACCCAGCTTTCCTTGTTACTGTGCAGCGGTATGCCGGCGGCGGCTCCGAAGAGAGCTGCCGCCGCATGCCGCCAATAGGCTCCTGCCGGTTATTGACCCAGCTGGTCTTTGGTATAGTAGCCGCCTTCCACCAGCACCTTATCCACATTGCTTGCATCCACAGAGACCGGCTCCAGCAGGTAGGAAGGGACGATTTTGACTCCGTTATCATAGGTAGTTGTGTCATTGACTTCCGCTTCCGTGCCTTTCAGCACGCTTTCGGTCATCTGTACCGCTTTTTTGGCCAGCTCACGGGTATCTTTAAAGACCGTCTGTGTCTGTTCTCCGGCCAGGATCGATTTCACAGAGGCCAGTTCGGCGTCCTGTCCGGTTACAACCGGAAGCTTCTTGTCCCCGGATCCGTAACCAACACCCTTCAGGGAAGAAAGAATACCGATACTGATGCCGTCATACGGTGAGAGCACGGCGTCAAGATTATCGGAAGCATAATTGGCACTCAGCAGATTATCCATGCGCGACTGGGCAGTGGCTCCATCCCAGCGCAGTGTAGCTACCTGCTCCATCGTGGTCTGTTTGCTGCGGACAACCAGCTTACCGGAATCGATATAAGGCTTCAGGATGGACATCGCGCCATCGAAGAAGAAGTAGGCATTGTTGTCATCCGGCGAGCCGCCGAACAGCTCGATGTTGAAGGGGCCTTTGCCTTCTTTCAAGCCCAGCTTTTCTTCAATGTAAGAGCCCTGCAGCACGCCGACTTTGAAGTTG
>NZ_LN831198.1:1993501-1997049 GCF_001368795.1 Paenibacillus ihuae | reverse complement strand
CAGCTTTTCTTCAATGTAAGAGCCCTGCAGCACGCCGACTTTGAAGTTGTCAAAGGTAGCGTAGTAGTCAACATATTCACTCTTTTTGATCAGCCGGTCGTAAGCAATGACTTTTACGCCTGCGTCATGCGCTTTTTGCAGCACATCAGTCAGCGCCTCTCCATCGATTGAAGCAATGACAAGCGCCTTCACACCTTTAGTGATCATATTCTCAATCTGCGACACCTGATTCTCTACAACATCCTCCGCATATTGCAGGTCTGTCCCATACCCCAGCGCTTCAAATTCCTTCACCATGTTGTTGCCGTCATTCACCCAGCGCTCCGAGGATTTCGTAGGCATCGCGATACCCACTTTGCCTTCCTTTCCTTCTGAGCCGCCTGAGCCGTTCCCGTTACTGCAAGCGGACATCATGAGCATTAGAGCCAGCGTCAACATCATTAATGAAACCTTCTTCATCCTGCATACCCCCTGAACTGGTCTGTTGTTCGTCCGAAGCGGGTTCCTCCCGTTCGACAAGTTGAGTATAGCAACCGGGGTATGGCGGCGTATTTACACTGAAGCTACTGTTTTTATAAAAAACAAACCTTTATTGTTTGCGCTTTCACAAAAAAGCAAATAAGCACATGCCGCCTCTAGCCAGCATGTGCTTATTGAATAATTGCAGAATTTTTGCTCTGAATGGGCCTGAGCTTAGCCGTTCCCGGGCACTCCGCTGTCCCCTTCTTCCGGGAGCACGCCTTTGCGGAATTGCAGGGGAGAAACACCGGTTTGTTTCTTAAAGGCTGTACTGAAATAGTGCTGCGTCTCATAGCCTGACCGCTCTGCCACTTCATTAATGCTCATATCTGTGGAGTGCAGCAGCTGCGCAGCCTTACGGATCCGGATTTGGGTCAGATACGTTCCGAACGATTCGCCCAGCTCCTGCTTGAACAGACGGCTGAGATACACCGGGGAGGCTTGCAGGATACCGGCCATCGACTCCAGAGTCAGACCGTATTCCGTGTAATGCTCCTGCACATACTGCCTGGCCCGGCGGACCAGCGGCGATAAGGGCTGCTCCTTGGCCAGCGCCACTCTGCATTTGCGGTAGGCTGCAGGCAGGCTGGTGATATCAGCGTCAGCCTGCTGTATGCCGACCTCGACCGCAATTTTGAGATGGCTGCGCACCGCTGCTTCAATGCCGGCCAGGAGCGGTTCGCCTCCGGCATCCCAGAGCAGGATTACAATCAGACCGGCAGCATCGCGGAAGATGACCTTCGGGTAAGGCTCCAGCAGCTCGGTGCTGATATTCTCGATGGCAAACAGAAACAGCTGGCGCTCGTTCTCCTTCATCGCAGGCTGGCGGACTTCCCCCCGCCAGCGGATAACGGAGATCAACTGTGGAGGCGCCTGAGGCAGCTTTAGAAATTGCAGCTGCTCACAGATTTCCTCCCGGCTGAGGTTGCCGTCCAGCCATTCCTGGCAGAAGCGTTCGCGCAGCAGCGGAAAGTTCTTCAGGATCTGCCTGGAGGCCTGCTGCAGATGCTCGCTTTGCCGGCGCTCCGCCTCCAGATCATCCCTCACCCCGCGCAGCACCTGCATCAGCGCCCCCGGATCTGCAGGCTTGAGAATATAGTCATTCACCTGCAGGCGGATCGACTCCTGGGCATAGGTAAACTCATCATGCCCGGTGATTACAATAATCCTGCACAAGGGCAGCCGCTCTCTAAGCTGCTTCATTAGCTCCATGCCATGCATGATCGGCATGTTCAGATCCACGAGTGCGATATGCACGGAGTGGTGCAGCGCAAGTTCAAGCGCCTCTTCTCCATCCTCAGCCTCCGCTGCAACCTGCAGCCCGAGCGCCTCCCAGTCTACGCAGCGCCTGATCCCGTCACGGATAATATCTTCGTCATCAGCGATTAGAACCTTCCACTTATCCATAGCTCTATGGCTTCCTCCCTTATTTAATGATCGTCAGGATAGCTGCTGCGGACAACGGGGTGACGGACAGTCACAAGGGTACCGCTGCCCGGTTCACTATCAATACTTAGGCCGTAAGGCTCTCCGTAAGTCAGTCTGATCCGTGCCTGCACGTTCAGGATGCCGTAGCTGGTGCCGGCGCTTTCTGGTATGGGCTGCTCCGCTTCAATGCTGCCCGTACCTATGTCATCCAGACGTTTCCTCAGCTGTGCAAGCCGCTCCGCCGGAATGCCGGCGCCGTCGTCGGCTACTGTCAAATACAAGTCACCGCCGCGTTCAGCCACAGCGATCCTGATATTCCCGGGACCACGCCGCTCCTTAATTCCGTGATAGATTGCATTCTCTACAATCGGCTGAAGCAGTAATTTCAGCACATACAGCTCTCCAAACTGCGGCTCCGACTCAATGGTGTAGGACAGCTTACTGCTGTAGCGGGTATGCTGGATTTTCAGATAACTGACGATATGCTCCAGCTCATCGGACAGCGGGATAATATCGCTGCCCTTGCTGAGCCCCAGACGGAATAGCTTGGATAAGGACTGTACGACCTCTGCGATATCCTCAGCACCTCTGCTGCGGGCCATCCAGTGAATGGTATCCAGTGTATTATAGAGAAAATGCGGCTTGATATGTGCCTGCAGACTGCGCAGCTCCGCTTCCCGCTTCTGCCTCGCCTGAAGTTCAGTCAGGGTGAGCAGCCGGCTGATCTGAGCCAGCATGGTATTAAAGCTGCGGCCCAGCATCCCGATTTCGTCCGAGCGTTTGCCCCAATAGCGGATCGTGAGGTCACCTGACTGCGCCTTACTCATAAAGGAAGCGAGCTGCCCGATAGGGCGGGAGATTGAATAAGCCAAATAGAACGATGCTGTCATCCCCAGCATGCAGACCACAAATACGAAGGTGACCACATTAAAGGTAATCTCCCGGACACCATACGCCGATTCATCCATTGGGAATACGCCAACTGTCGTCCAGCCGGTAAAGGACGAGGTACGGTAAATCAGCTGAATATCACGGCCGTTTACCGTTTCGGAAGTAATCCCGGACGTCTCGCTGAACAGCCCGGCCGGAATCGACTGCATAAAGGGATGCTGCGGCGCATAGACGAGCTCACCATTGTCATCGACTACGGTTAAATATCCGGTTTTGCCCAGTGTCACATCCCTTGCCGTCTCTGCAATAACCCGCAGCTTCAGATCGACCAGCACAACACCCTGGACCACCTGGGTATCAGGATCCACAATTGCCCTGACGGCTGAGACAACCTCGCTCTCCTTGTAGTCGGCATGAGACATCACTGCGCGGCCGTAAGGATGTCCGATCATTTTAAAGATTCCTTTATTGGCAGCCGCTGCTTTGTACCATGCTTCATTCTTCACTTCGGTCCCCGGCCGGGTATACATCTCATTGCTGATGAACTCACCTGCCTGATTCACCAGCATTATTCCGGCGATTTCAGAGCTTAGCGTAGTGAAGCCCTGCAAAAACTTGCGGATATTATATTCCGCCGATTCCCCGTTTACACCCGTTCCGCCCGGCACAGACCTGTCCTTCATCGTCCCCTTCAAAAAGGCCTGAACCCC
>NZ_LN831198.1:1975846-1993328 GCF_001368795.1 Paenibacillus ihuae | reverse complement strand
TTGCCGATCAGCTGCATCGTGTTCTCACTGCTCTGTTCTTCAACTCTACGGTCTACCGTCCAGCCGATCAATAGTCCAAGTCCAATCGACGGCAGGATGCTGATCAGCAGAAAATGGATAATCAGCTTATACCTGATCGGCATGTTGTTCAGCTTCAGCTTTTCGATCGTTAAGCCGCTCCTCTGCATCTGGCCTTCCTCCCCATGCCCAGCCTATTTGGCATAATAATTATCCACATTCGCCCGGGTGACCACATCAATCCCAGTATCCACTTTATCCGGTACCGGCAGCGGCTTATTATTGTCATAAGCGGAGGCATCCTCCTGCAAATCCCGGTGTAAATGGAACAGCTCTGTCAGCGACCAGTATCCCATATTCCAGGTGCCTTGGGCCATCGTTGCGGCGATTTTCCCTTCTTTGACCAGATCCAGCGTACCTTTATCCGTATCAAAGCTTATAATCTTGAGCAAGGAGCGGCTGCCCTGCATTTTCTCAACGGCTTCCGCCACCCCGATCCCGCCATTAGACTCCGTGGCAAAGATCCCATCCAGCTGCGGATACGCTGTAAGCAGCTGCTCTGCGGCTTCTCTGGAGGCAACCTGATCCCCGCGCCCGTCCTTGATGGCAGTCACTTTCATCTCCGGAAACTCACTGCGGATGGTCATACTGAACCCGTCTGTCCGCTCCTGGTGATTATGCTGTTCAGGTGTAGTAATAATCGCTACTTCACCTTTGCCTCCGGTTAGCTCGGCCATTTTTCGCGCGGCCTCTACCCCTGCATCATAGTTATCGGTACCGAGAAATGAATAGGCCTTGCTGTCCGGCGCACCGGAATCAAATAAGACAACCGGTATTCCGCTGTCTACCGCCTTATTGATCGTCTCTGTCAAGAGCTTGGAATTCACTGCCGATATAGCGATACCGGCCGGCTTCTTGGCAATAATCTGCTCCAGCACCGTCATCTGCTCATTGGCATCATGCTGGGTGGACCCATGGTATTCGACCGATACATTCAGTTCTTCCGCGGCATCCTCAAAACCCTTGAGGACACTTTTCCAGTAATCGATACCGATCTGGAAGGTCACCATCACATATTTATCTTCAATATTGCCGCGCAGTCCTGCGGTTTCCCATGTATCTGTGCTGTTTGACTGCAGCTTGTAATTCAATACATAAATGAGGAAAATTCCGATCAGCAGCACATAGACCAGCCACAGCTTCTTCACTTTGTAACCCCTTTCAAAACCAACTTAGAAAAATAGCTACCGCCATAATACCTTGTTTACCCGGGGAAGGAAATAGAAATTTTAGTGGGATTCATGTCATGATTAACCACTAGGTCTACGACTTGCCAACAGTAATAGGGCCCACCTGTATGGTGAGCCCTTTAATTTGGTGATCGCTGCCTCGTACTTCAGAAAAGCAGACTTTCCGAGTAGTTTTCCCCCTCCAGCATGTCATATTCCACCAGCCGGTAGTCATCCAGCAGCTTCTGCTGCTCCTCTGTCAACCCGGTGAGTGGGCCGGAAGTGCCGATTAGCACACTTTTGCTGAGACCGGGAATTTCCGCCCGCACCTGCTCCAGCAGCTTATAGTAAGCCGGCATTGCCTGCCCGGACAGCCGGAAAACCGCCGGCCCGAGAAAAGCTGGGCTAAGGGTCCCCAGCGGAGAATTGCCGATGTCAAAGTTCGCCAGGATCATCAGCTTCGTCTCATGCTTCAGTCTCGGCTCGGTATCCCAGCCCGCCTCTGAATAGATCCCTGCCGACAGCGCCGGCAGGTGATCCCCCCAGAATACGGCAATCGTCGGCCGCTCAATCGTCTTCAGCTCCTGCTGCAGAAAGACAAGCGCCTCGTCTGTCAGCTTGGTGTCCTGGAAGTAGGTTTCAAGCTCATCCTTATATTCCGCCTGAACGCCGTTGACAGCAATCGTATTCGGTCCATTGAGTCCTTTGGTGAACGGAAAATGGTTCTGCATCGTCACCAGATGCAGGAACACCGGGGCGGCTGAAGCCTTAAGCTCACGCACAGCCTCCTGCACCGCAGCCTTGTCCGAAATATAACCGTCCGGGGTGATCCGGGCTGCTTGCTCCCAATCCTTTTCACTGGTAAAAGAATCGAAACCCAGCACCGGATAGACGCGGTTACGGTTATAGAAGGTCTCATCAAACGGATGCAGAGCCAGTGCCCGGTAGCCTCTGTCTTTCAGAATGCTGACAATGGAAGGCAGTGTAGCCATCTTGACTATCCGCTGCTGATACGGAATCGATCCGTCGTTAAGGAAATACATCGACATCCCGGTCAGAGCCTCAAACTCTACATTGGCCGTATTACCGCCAAATTCAGGGGAGAGCAGATAACCGGAAGGTGTGGCCGACTCTTCCTGATGTATGAACTTCAGCGGATCCTCACTGAAGGTGAGCCCGCCAAGCCGGGTCGGATCGAAAAAGGCTTCATCCATCATAAAGATGATATTCGGCTTCTCTACAGCAGTACCCGCAGCGGCAGAATCCGGTAATGCGCTGTATTTGGCAGCGATGTCTTCAATGGCCTTACGGCTGTAACCGTCGGGCTGCTCCAGCAGATTCTGCCGCAGATTTCCGGCAAAAGCAAAGAGGAACCCGTTCTGCGTGTAGTTCACCTTCTGGTTCCAGAATATATTCTGGTACTTCAGTGACGAAGCAAGCGTCGTCTGCCCGCCGACCATGGTTATAAATCCGCCAAGCATCACAGCGGAAATCCCGGCAAGAAGCACCCGCAGCGGCAGGCGAAGCTTCGTCTTCGGCAGCTTTATCAATACCCAGAGAAGTACGGCGACGAGCAGAACTGCAGCGGAAAGTTCCAGCGGTGACACCATGCCCTTGGTAATTTTGCTCATTTCCCCGGCATTTTTGAGCAGCAGTAAATCCCAGGGGAACAGCGGCTCCCCGGTGGTTGTCAGCTTTTTATAATCTGCAATCCCGAGAACAGCGCATACCAGGGAGATAAGCACCGGGCCTAAATAAAGATTAGGTAAGATTGCGGAACAGGCCAGCAGAAGAAAGAAGAAAAACAGACTGCCGGCAGCATAAAGCAGGGGATAATCCCCGATCCATAGGAAGACTTTTAACAGATTCAGCTCCAGTGTGGCCGCCTGTATAAACAAATTCAACAAAAGCCCCATAAGGAGCAAGCTCAGCAGCAGGATGCCAAGCCGCCATGAACGCAGCGTGTGACGCAAGTACAATCACTCCAATCTATACTAAACGTGTAGTATACGCCACTTTGCTTAAAACAGCATTAAAAACCCGCCGGAAAATCTCCATGCACCTGCCACTATTCTGCGCAAGGATCTGCTCAGCGTATACCTATCTCTCCAAAAACTACAAAAAAAGGCGGAACGCAGCAAACTTCACTGCATTCCGCCTTACGATAGGTCCCTGCACAGCATGCTGTCCCAGAGAAGCCCTGCTATTTTACATACAGACGGCTGGTTTCTTCCCAGTATTCGCCCGGCTCAAGGCCAAACAAACCGATTTCATCAGCCGGAAGGTCCACCTTCGGCGCATTAACCAGGTTAATCTGCGGCTCAGGGCAGAAGAAGCCTTCGGTCGCCCCATTGTTCCAGATCATCCACTGCTTGTACGAGGTTCCGACATCATAGACCAGGGTTACGCCGGCTTTGCTGTCGGTAAGCTCCATGCGGTTACGGCCATTCTGAGCCACAGCAGTATAATGGTTGTCCATTGCTGCGTAGAAAGGATTCACGCCTTGATCACGCAGGGCAATCTCGTCCGCGGTCAGCTCCTGGAAGGTACCCGTTGGCAGCATGCGATTGTTCAGGTTCCAGCGTTCGCCGATGGTCAGCTTCACCAGGTAATCCTGAGCCGTGCTTCCCGGCGCGAATGGTGCATTGATTGCCGTATGGAATGCCAGCAGGCAAGGCATCCGTTCTTCACCGTCATTATGCACCAGCAGCTGCTGGGACAAGCCGCCTTCACCGAGTGTGTAGCGCAGCTTGATGGTGTATTTGAACGGCAAATATTGATAGGACGGATGATTCTCATCTACCTTGATCGCTACAGTGACGAAGCTTTCACTTTTACCGCTGCCGAATTCCTCAACTTCCCATGCAGCCGTATGTAAAAAGCCATGCAGATGGTTGCCTGTTGCTGTCTCATTCACCGGGAAGCGGTAGGTTTGTCCATTCCAGGGGAACTCCCCGTCTTCATAACGGTTCGGAGGAAACAGTACAGGTATCCCGTGAATTCCCGGATTGGCCTTGAACCCTTCCATCTCTTCCGCTCCCGGCTCATGCAGGAAACGGTAACCGTTTTCGGTATCGCGGAAACAGATCAGGTTCCCCCCGATCCCCGGCAGGATTGCCGCCTCATAACGTCCAGCCTTCAGCCAGACTGCAGCCTCTCCCTCATAATGTCCTTCATAAGCAGTAATTGACATCGTAATTTCCTTCTCCCTTCCATAATCTCAAAATGACTCTCTTAAATAGATTAACACATTTGAGTAAGCGGAAACATGGCATTTTTATAACTGTTCCACTTCTACGCTCATCACATGTTCGATTTTCTTCACATCATAATAAATTTCCGTAGCATAATCCCGGTCCGGCGCGGACAGCACCATATCGATCAGCTGTCTGCCGTCATCCAGATCTTTAATTTTCATCCGCCGGATGGTCCGGCCGGGACTCCGTGTTTTTCGCTGATCGGTCATCTGCCGCCCCTCAATCTTCTGAATCACCTCGGTCAGGACATAGTTGGGCTCCATAATGATTTTCACTGAAATTTCATGCTTATTCAGCACTTCCGGGCCAACCGCTTTGATTAAGAGCGGGACTGCATTGACCGCGAACATCAGGAGCACAACTGCATAACCCGCTTCTACATAAAAACCGGCGCCGACCGCAATTCCAATCCCGGAAGCCGTCCAGATCAGTGCTGCAGAAGTCAGACCCGATATTGCATCCCCGCCTCTGCGCAGGATAACGCCTGCCCCCAGGAAACCGATCCCGCTGACAATCTGCGCCGCCAGACGCATCGGGTCCATATTAGGATGCTCGTTCCCCCCGAATTTGTCATAAGCATGAATGGAGACAAGTGTAACCAGACAGCTTGCAATACTAATGACCATACTGGTCCGAATCCCCAGCGGTTTCTGCTTCAATTGCCGGTCAATACCGATGAACAGCCCGAACAGCATGGCCACAAGCAGTTTTACAATGGATTCCGTGTGCAGATCAATACTCATAATTCCTCCTAAAAGTTTTGTTAGCATAATCATCTCTGGTTGACTCCGTTCAAAACTCGCTCCGGAAGCATCAGCCATATAAAAAACAGATAGGATCAGTATACCTGAAAACAGTGCAAAAGCTTTAGTTTATTTATAACAAGAAGAAACGCATTGCCGGCCTGCCGCAAACTGTATCTCATATCTGCCGCTGAGGGCTATGCAGGTCTGCTGTGGACGGAATCCGTTTCTTCAGATAAGGAACTATTCTGTTTATTTTATGCCCGGCTGACCAGAATTAGAATGACCTAGCCATGCAGCAGCGATTCTGCGCCGTCACAATAGATTTCCGTACCCGTAATGTGATCTGAATCTTCTGAAGCCAGGAACAGTGCCAGTCTGGCCACCTGATCAGGCCGTCCGGGTCCATCCTCCAGCGGCTGTCCGCCATCCGGGAAGTTCACTTCAATCTGCACTTCTTTCAGATCCTCGGATGGATAGGTGTTGTCATCAATATTGGTAGTGATCGCACCCGGGCAGATGGCATTGACCCTGATTTTGTATTGCGCCAGCTCCAGTGCCGCCATTTTCATAAAAGCAACCTGGCCTGCCTTAGTCGTGCTGTATGCCGAGAATCCGATATTTGAGAATACGCGGTTGCCGTTGATCGAGCTGTTGATCAGAATGCTGCCGCCCTTCTCCTTCATATAAGGAATAGCATATTTAACTGTCGCGAACGTACCGCGGAGATTAATATGAATCGTCTGGTCCCAGGCTTCAATATCCATCGTCTCAATCGGAGTCATCGCCCCGTTAATTCCGGCATTCGCAAAGACGATATCCAGCCGCCCCCACTGCGCGGCAGCCTGCTTCACCGCTTCTTCCACCTGCTGCGGGTGCTCGATATCACAGGCAATCACAACGGCTTCGCCGCCTTCCTGTTCAATCTGCCGTTTTACTTTTTCGGCATGTTCCGGAGTACGGTCGAGCATTACGACTTTGGCACCGTTTCTTGCGAATTCCAGCACCGAGGCCCGTCCGATACCCGAACCCCCGCCTGTTACAATCGCTACCTTGCCTGCAAGCTTTTGATTAGTCATCTCTCTGCTTCCTCCTCACAGTAGTAGAACCAGCAAATTTTCGCTGACATATGATGTTCTTTCCTTAACCTTTACCTCACATACACGAAAGTGAACCGGATGACCTGTCATCAAAAGAAAAAAGCATTAGGTCCTGTAAAGGAACCCAATGCTTTTGGAAGCTGATAAACTTCTATATTATTTAATTACTACGTATTCCAGGTTAACCAGCTTGGCATAAGTGACGATTTGGTCTGTCGTCAGATTCAAGGAAACCACGGTGTGGTGGCCGCCGCCGTTTTCAATCCATGCTTTAACCCCGTCCTGGAAGTTTGGCTTCACGTTCCACAGTACACGGGCTACAGGAAGATTTGGAGCAGGAACTGTCGGTTCAAAGGCAGTAACCTCATTGATCAGCAGCTTGTAATGCGTGCCGAAGTCAGCCATGGAAACAACCACGCCATCTCCTGCCTTACCGTCAAATACCAGACGGGCCGGATCTTCACGGTCGCCGATACCGAGCGGGGATACGAGGACCTTAGGTTTATTGCTGGCAAGTGTCGGGTCAACCTCTAGCATGTGGGATTGCAGGATCGATTCCTGACCGGCAGCCAATTCATAAGTATAATCTTCCATGAATCCGGTGTTCTGGTTATGGCTCATTACTTTCAGCAGACGATCGAGTGCTGCAGTCTTCCAGTCTCCTTCTCCGGCGAAGCCGTATCCTTGTGCCATCAGACGCTGAACAGCCAAACCCGGAAGCTGTTTCATTCCGTAGAGATCTTCGAAGTTCGTTGTGAAGGCGGTATAGCCGCCATTATCCAGGAAGCGTTTGAGGGCAATCTCATAGCTCGCCTGCACTTTTACGCTGGCTTCCCAGGCTTCCTTGCTGTATGATCCATATTCGAAGTCATAAAGTTCCGCATACTCAGCAAACAGAGCATCGATTTCTTCTTCTTTTACAGCATTTACGTACTGAACAAGGTCGCCGATACCGAAGTAGTCAACGGTCCAGCCAAATTGAATCTGCGCTTCTACCTTGTCGCCTTCGGTTACGCCAACGTTACGCATGTTATCGCCAAAGCGTGCAACCTTAATTGTGAAGCTTTCGTTGTAAGCAACCGCTACATCCATCCACTCTGCGATTTGCTTCTGAACTTCTGCGCGTCCCCAGTACCCTACTACCACTTTATTTTGTTTTTTCAGACGGGCATTGATAAATCCATATTCACGGTCACCATGAGCAGCCTGGTTGAGGTTCATGAAGTCCATGTCGATGGTAGCCCAAGGAATACTTTCATTGTATTGCGTAGCCAGATGAAGCAGCGGCTTCTGCAGTAATTTAGTCCCGCGGATCCACATTTTTGCCGGGGAGAAGGTATGCATCCAGGTAATAACCCCGGCAACCTCGTCACGATAGTTGACTTCCTTCATGAGGGTAGTGATTTTGTCTGCACTGACTGCCAGATCCTGCAGTACCAGCGGGTATGGCAAAACGCCGCTTTCATTCAAGGCATCCGTCATTACTTGTGCATTAGCTTTAACTTCCGCGAGTGCTTCTTCCCCGTACAGATGCTGTGAACCTACGACAAACCAGAATACCTTAGTTCCTGCTGTTGACATTATTCATCCTCTTTTCATGAATTATTGGTTTGTATTACTTTTGACCGTAGTAGGCGTCTTTCCCGTGTTTGCGCAAATAGTGCTTATCCAGAATACGCTGCGGCAATTCCTCAGCGAAGCTGTTCAATTGTCTTGCGAACAGGTTCATTTTCGAAACCTCTTCGAGCACAACACTGTTCATGACTGCGGATTTCGCATCTTTGCCCCAGGTGAAGGGAGCATGGCCTTTAAGCAGAACACCGGGTACTGCTAAAATATCCAGCCCGCGCTGCTCAAACGTCTCAATGATGACACGGCCGGTTTCCGCTTCATAACCACGGTCAATCTCCTCTTGGGTTAAGAACCGGGCACAAGGCACAGAACCATAGAAGGTATCTGCATGAGTAGTCCCCATAACAGGTACATCCAGGCCTGCTTGAGCCCAAATGGTCGCCCAGGTCGAATGTGTATGCACAATACCGCCGATCTCCTCATAATGCTTATACAGTACGGCATGGGTCGGTGTATCCGAAGACGGTCTCATCTCCCCTTCCACGACATTGCCGTCAAAATCAACAACCACCATGTCACTAGGCTTCATTACGTCGTAATTTACGCCGCTGGGTTTGATAACAAATAAGCGGCTCTCACGATCAACGGCGCTCACGTTCCCCCAGGTGTATTTCACGAGTCCATGTTTAGGCAAATCCAGATTCGCCTGAAATACTTCTTCCTTCAGTTGCTCTAACACACTAACCCCTCCGGTTCTCCACTAGATTATCCACAGCAGCCTGCTCAATGGCCAGACCCTGAGTGTAGCGTTCCATAAATGTCTCAAAGCCCTTCACATCAGAGCCGTCAGGGTAAATTTCCTGGCCCTCAGCATCTTTAAATACTTTTTGGTCGAGGAAGTCTTCCAGGCTTTCCTGCTGTTCCTTGTTACTCATGTAAGAAGCCAGAATGGCCATCCCCCATGCTCCGCCTTCTCCGGCTGTCGACATTACGGATACAGGGACATTCAGCGCAGCTGCAACAATTTTTTGCCCGACAATCGGAGTTTTAAATAAACCGCCGTGTGCCAGAATGCTGTCAATGGCGACATTCTCGCGTTTGGTCAGAATGTCCATTCCGATTTTCAAAGCGCCAAAAGCTGTAAATAGATGGGTACGCATAAAGTTTGCCAGATTGAAACGGCTCTCAGGGGAACGGACAAACAACGGCCGTCCCTTTTCTATACCTGTGATATTCTCTCCCGAGAAATAACCATAGCTAAGCAAGCCGCCGCCGTCCGGATCTGCCTCCAAAGCCTTATTGAACATCACACCGTATAAATGATTGACATCCGCCTTCTGTCCCATGGCTTCATAGAATTCACGGAACAAGCCCAGCCAGGCGTTGATATCACTAGAGCAGTTGTTGGCATGAACCATTCCGACCGGATTACCATTCGGCGTAGTTACCATATCAATCTCAGGATATACTGCTGAAAGCTCCTGTTCCAATACAAGCATAGCAAAGACCGAAGTTCCCACCGAGACATTACCTGTCCGCTTTCTTACACTGTTCGTGGCGACCATCCCTGTTCCCGCATCACCTTCTGGAGGACAAAGCGGAATACCCGGCTGCAGGTTTTCGGATTTATCTAGAATTTTGGCACCTGCTGCGGTGAGTACACCGGCCTGCTGACCTGAAATATTGACCTCAGGAAGGATATCCTTCAGCTTCCAGGAGTAGCCTTTGGCTGCAACGAGTTCGTCAAACTGCTTAACCATCGTTTCATTGAAATCATGTGTAGCTTCATCAATCGGCAACATACCGGAAGCATCACCGATACCAATGGCCTTATTGCCGGTCAGCAGCCAGTGAATATAGCCCGCCAGCGTTGTAACGAAGTCAATACGTGATACATGCTCTTCTTCGTTCAATATCGCTTGATACAGGTGGGCAATACTCCACCGCTCAGGAATGTTAAATTTAAATAGTTCAGTTAACTCTTTTGCTGCAGCACCCGTAGTCGCATTACGCCAGGTCCGGAACGGAACAAGCAGCTCACCCTCGCTGTTAAAAGCCATATAGCCGTGCATCATTGCAGAGAATCCAATCGACCCCACTGTCCGGATCGTGATTCCATATTTCCGTTCAACCTCTTGCTTCATTCCACTGTATGCCTCTTGCAGACCAGAGATAATACTCTCTAAGTTGTACGTCCAATATCCGTCTGCCAGGAGGTTCTCCCACTCATAACTACCAGATGCGATTGTCTCAAAACGATGATCAATCAGCACTGCCTTGATACGTGTGGATCCAAATTCGATACCCAGTGAGGTTTCTCCCTTGAGTATCGCTTGTTTAATGTCTTGATCCATGCACACGTTACTCCTCTCTGAACAACTGTTTTATTCACTATAATATTGAAAGAAGGCGCTTTCCCTTATTTACTGCTCAAGTATATTTTTTGTTCGTACATTTGTCAACACACTTTAATAGTTATACATACAAATATCCTGATCAAGCGACAATTTTCTAATAATCATCTTCAAAGATATATACAAATAAGACGATGGATTATAATTTTTTTATAAGTGTGCTAGAATATGTACATACAACTATTACGGAACGACAAAGTAGTATTAGAACAACCAGGAAAGAAGGAGTCGTGTGAAACCAAAGTATCAGGTCATACTTGAGGATATAAAAAGCAATATTCTTTCAGGAACATACAGCGTAGGGAACCAGATCCCGACGGAATCCGCACTGCAGGAAATGTACCAAGTCAGCCGGCAGACGGTACGAAAGGCGATTTTGGAGCTGGCAAACGAAGGTTTCCTGCGAAGTGAGAAAGGCTCCGGCACTTATGTCAGCAATCAGTTCCGCTCCAAAACCGGCGGGAATTCCAATAATAAAACAATCGGGGTCATCACGACCTACATCTCTGATTACATCTTCCCCTCCATTATCCGCGGGATTGAGTCCAGATTGAACGAAGATGACTATTCTTTGCTGCTGGCCAGTACAAATAATGATGTCGCCCAGGAAAAAAAAGCATTGGAGATGATGCTGTCCTTTGGGGTGGACGGTCTGATCATAGAACCTACGAAAAGTAATTTGTACAATCCCAACATCGCCTACTACCTGTCGTTCAAAGAACAGGATGTCCCGTTCATCATGATTAATGCTTATTATGAGGAATTGGAGGTTCCGTTCTTTTGCCTCGATGACGTCCAATCCAGCTACCTGGCTACTAAGGAATTGATCTCTAACGGGCACACACAGATTGGCATCATTGCCAAAATGGATGATTTGCAGGGAAAATACCGGATGAAAGGCTATATCAAAGCCCTCGGAGAAGCCAAGCTACGGTTTCACCCGGAACAGGTTCTTTCCTTCTATACAGAGACTAAGCAGGAGCTGTCGGCAAACTTAAAGAACTTCCTGACTGAAAATAGAGGCGGATTAACCGCAATTGTCTGTTATAACGATGAGGTTGGCTTGGAGGTCGTACAGGTGTGCAGACAACTGGATATCCCGGTTCCCGGAGAGTTGTCCATTATTGGCCAGGATAATTCTTATATTGCCAAAAATGCGAACATCACACTGACGACCTTGACCCACCCTCAGGAACAAATGGGACGGGATGCCGCCGACTGGATAATTAAGAAGCTTCAAGGGAAGAAGGATCTGCGCAATCAAACCTACTATCAGCCTGTGCTGGTTGAAGGCGAGACGGTAAGGAAAAGATAAGCTGCACAGGTACACGCTTCGGCCAGAATATAAGAAGATCGCCCTGCTCCCGGCCAAACAGGCCGAATGCAGGGCGATTTTCATTTAGGGAACTTATATCGTATATATTAGATGTTGTCCGTTAGCCGAGCATCATCCGGTCATCCGCCAGCTTGTGTCCGCTGATCGCTTCAAACTCACCAAGCAGACGTTCTACAGTCAGATCCTTCTTTCGCTCTTCATCAATATCCAGAATAACCGATCCTTTATCCATCATGATCAGACGGTTACCCAGCCGGATTGCTTGTTCCATGTTATGGGTAACCATCAGCGTTGTGAGCTTCATCTCGCGGACGATGGATTCAGTCAGCTTGGTAATCAGTTCCGCACGGGCAGGATCGAGCGCTGCCGTATGCTCATCCAGCAGCAAAATTCGCGGCTGGGTAAAGGTCGCCATCAGCAGGCTAAGCGCCTGCCGCTCCCCGCCGGACAGGAGCCCCACTTTGGCGCGCAGCCGGTTCTCCAACCCGATCCCCAGGCGGCTCAGCTGTTCGCGGAACATAGACCGTCTGGCGGCATTCACGCCAAAGGATAATCCGCGTTTCTGGCCTCTCTTGTAAGCCATCGCCAAATTCTCCTCAATCGTCATATGCGGCGCTGTTCCAGCCATCGGGTCCTGGAAGACCCGCCCGATCCAGCGGGCACGCTGATACTCTGGCAGGTGGCTGATAGAGCTTCCGTCGATCCGGGCTTCACCCAGGTCCGGCCGCATTACGCCTGAAATCACATTCATCAATGTAGACTTTCCTGCACCGTTGCTTCCGATAATCGTCACGAAATCTCCGGCACGAAGCTCCAGATCAATGCCGAACAGCGCGATTTTCTCATCCGGCGTGCCGGGATTGAACAGCTTGGAGACATTATCAAGCTTTAGCATCAGCTGCTCCCCCCTTCTTGTTGCGCAGCGCCAGATCTTCAAGCTCGGCCGTACGTCTGCGTGCTGTATTCTTCGTTTTGAAATAACGCTGAAGGGAAGGGAACAGCAGTGCGATAATGACAATAATCGCTGTAATCAGCTTCAGATCGGAGGCCTCCAGCCAAGGAACTCTCAGCGCCAGTGCGACAACAATCCGGTACACGATAGAGCCGAGAACTGCAGCCAGTGTGGCCCGGAATACGCTGCCGGCTCCAAAGATAGCTTCCCCGATAATAACCGAAGCCAGACCGATAACAATCATTCCTATACCCATAGAAGAATCGGCAAAAGTGGAATACTGGGCGATTAGTGCGCCCGAGAGCGCCACCATCCCATTCGACAGGCTGATGCCGAGAATAGTCGTAGTATCGGTGTTCACGCCAAAGCTGCGGATCATCCGCGCATTGTCTCCTGTTGCCCGCAGAGCGAGTCCCAGGTCAGTCCGCAGAAACAGATCCATTAGAACCTTAACCAGGATTACAACAAACGGCATTACAAGCAGCGGGTTAATCGAGCTGAATAATGTAGTTTCACCCATCAGCGAAACATTCGGTTTGCCCAATATCCGCAGGTTTATCGAATAAAGCGCAATCATCATCAGAATTCCTGACAGCAGTCCGTTAATCTTACCTTTGGTATGCAGCAGGCCTGTACACATACCGGCCAGCATTCCACCTGCCAGCGCACACAGAGTAGCCAGCCATGGTGAATAACCGTTTGTAATCATCACAGCGGCAATTGCACCGCCGGTGGTAAAGCTTCCATCCACGGTTAAATCCGGGAAATCGAGAATCCGGAACGTAATATATACCCCTAAAGCCATAAAAGCGTACAAGAGGCCCATTTCCACGGCTCCAAGCATTGAATTATACATAGGTGACTTCCTCCCTCAAGCGGCAAGGGGCGTCCCGCCGGGATTCGCCCCATTATGATGTCTGACTATTATTGAATAATATTGCTCGACTGATCGGCGACTTCAGCTTTCATGGCATCTGTGACTTCGATACCCTGGGCTGCTGCTGCTTTCAGGTTAAGAATCAGGTCCAGCTTCTCCTGCATAGTCACTTTCATCTCACCAGGGCTGGTACCGTTCTTAAGCACTTCAACAGCCATTTCACCAACCTGGTAGCCATGATCATAATACTTAAAGCCGACTGTAGCAAAAGCGCCTTTCTCAACCGTGTCGCGGTCAGCCGAGAAGAATGGAATCTTGTTGTCATTTGCCGTCTGGATGATTGCATCCACACCGCTCACGACTGAGTTATCAAGGGTGATATAGAAGGCATCTACACGGCCGACGAGGGATCCTGCCGCCTGCTTCACTTCGGAAGTATTCGTGATCGCCGCCTTCACCAGCTCGATGCCGTGTTTGTCCAGCTCTTCCTTAGCGATATCCGCCATTACGACAGCATTCGGCTCACCTTCATTGATCACAAGGCCAAGCTTCTTCACGTTAGGGAACTGCGTTGCAATGAAGTTCATCAGCCGGGTAATGGCTTCCGGATTCGTGTCGGATGCGCCGGAAACATTGCCACCCGGATGTTCCAGGTCGGTGACAATCTTAGCATCCAGGGGGTCCGTAACCGCTGCGAACAAAATCGGCGTGTCTTTGACATTTTGCACCACTGCCTGTGCGGATGGTGTTGCAATCCCCAGGACGAGATCATTCTTATCTCCGGCAATCTTCTGCGCGATGGACAAGTTGTTAGCCTGATCGGCCTGAGCATTCTCAAGATCCACCTTAAGGTTCTCACCTTCAACGATTCCGGCGTCCTTGAGTGCGGCCAGGAACCCTTCACGTGTGGCATCCAAAGAAGGATGCTCAACATATTGGGAGATTGCAATTTTATAGGATTTGGCATCACCGGCTCCGGCATTAGCAGGGGCATTGGTAGTTGTTGCCGGTGAATTCCCAGCGTTAGCAGCATTTTCTGTGTTCGCTGCATTGTTGTTTCCGCAGCCTGCAGCTACGAGCATCAAACAAAGGCTTAGACCTGCCCAAATATTCTTTTTCTTCATCAAATAACCCCTTTTCATATACGGTATCAGCGCGTGCATCAAAGTGAGCGACTCAGCATTATCGCTTTTAAAGATAAAAGCATTAAAGCGACAGTTCACACGAATCTCCCATTTCATACAGCAAATCTATTAACTAATATTATATGGACGTTGTTTATCCGTCAATCATTTATGAATGATCCAGATATTACAATCCGTGCTGAATCCAGCAGCCCCCATTATCATTGCAGCTTTTTCTTGCAGGATCAGGAAGTTTATCCAAGATGTTTACTACATCCGATCTTATGAAACAACGCCCGGCTGCGCAAACTTAACCTACAGTATGAAGATGGAGCGTGACTTATGACAATTTCTGCACAGAAAAAATCAGTTGCCACCGCAGCAATACTATTGGCGGTTTCCCTCACTGGCAGCGCATGCGGATATTACAAAACCGATACAAAGCCTAAAGTGAACGCTGTTAACCCGGCCGGAAATTTTGTAGGCAGCTATTACGAGAAATCATCCATTACCGACAAGCAAAACAAGTACTGGATTCCGCTGAAGCCGGCGGCTGCTTCTATTGGCTACCGGATGAAGGATGACACTTCCAGCGGAGGATATGCCAAAATCGGCTACACTGACGTGATGTACATGTTAAAGCCGGATTCAGTCCAGGTCTTTTCTTTAGGTGAGAAAATCACTTTACCGGATGCGCCGGTTCGCCGCGACGGTCAAATCTACATTACGCCTACTGCACTGTCCAAGCTGCTCCAGACTGAAGTGGGCTGGAATCCGAGCAGCGGGGAGATCAATATTGCTCCCCCGAGAGACAAAGATACCGATGGTTCTAAAACGCTGCGAATCCAGAGTGCTTCGAATGTTGACACCGGTGAACTGGTGGATTATGCCAGAAAGTTCTTAGGTGTACCATATGATTTCGGTGCCGGCCCTTACGAGGAAACCAAAAAATTTGACTGTTCTTCTTTTACCAGACATGTATTTAAAAAATTCGGTGTCTCTCTGCCGCGGCTGGCTAGAGATCAGGACAATATCGGCCGGAGGGTAAGCCGCGATAATCTGCAGACCGGTGACCTGATTTTCTTCACGGTGCCCGGACGCTTTGAGAGTGACGCTGTACCAGGCCATGTCGGCATATATATCGGTGGCGGGAAATTCATCCATACCTGGGGTGAACCCGGCGTACAAATCAGCGAGCTCGACACCGGCTACTGGCATGATGTTATTCTGCATATGCAGCGTGTGCTTTAATCCTTATGACCGCATTTCGATGGCAAAAGAGCCTGGAGTCCGCAACTGGACTACCAGGCTCTTTTGTATATTAATCCCAGGTCTTTCCTTTGCCGCTCATCCGGAGGAACAGCTTTACGATTTCCACTATAACTACTATAGCTATAGCAGCACCGCAGACAATTCCCCATTGCAGGCCGCTCAGATGCTCCACGCCAAACCAATCATTCAATCCCGGAATGATAATCACAAGCACCAGCAGGAGGCCTGAGATTACGGATGCTCCCAGCATAAAGCGGTTGGTTAACCATCCGATCTGGAATAGTGATTTGGTATTGGATCTGACGTTAAAGGCATGAGTGATCTGCAGCAGTCCAAGAGTGGCAAATGCCATCGTAACCGCAACGCCTTCATTATAATGCGTGTGCGCCCAGTAATAGACCAGCAGGGTCAGCCCTGCTTCAATAATTCCCTGATACACAATACCGACACCCACTCCGCCGGCAAAAATGCTACTGCTTGATTCGCGGGGCTTTCGCTTCATTACATCTTCCCCGGCCTTCTCCAGTCCAAGTGCCAATGCAGGCAGGGTGTCCGTCACCAGATTGATCCAGAGAATATGAATCGGCTCAAGAATGCGCCAGCCAATCATCGTCGCAATGAACAAGGTAAGCACTTCCCCGAGGTTCGCGGACAGCAGGAACTGAATAGCTTTACGGATATTGCTGTATACCTTTCGCCCTTCTTCAACAGCAACTACAATCGTTGTAAAATTATCATCGGCAAGCACCATATCGGAGACACCTTTAGCCACATCCGTTCCGGTGATTCCCATGCCGACACCGATATCCGCAGATTTCAGCGCCGGTGCATCATTCACCCCGTCTCCGGTCATGGCGACAATCTTACCCTTCTGCCTCCAGGCTTTGACGATCCGCACTTTATGTTCAGGTGAGACACGCGCATAAACAGAGTAATCGGTCACCTTCTCGGCAAAATCAGCTTCACTGATCTTATCCAGCTCCCGGCCGGTCAGCACACTGCGGTCATCGTCAATGATGCCCAGTCGTTTGGCGATGGCCGCGGCCGTATCCCTGTGGTCGCCGGTAATCATTATCGGGCGGATGCCCGCCTTGCGGCAGACGGCTACCGCATCACGGACCTCATCCCGTGGCGGGTCAATCATCCCGCATAGCCCGATGAATACAAGCTCCGTCTCAGCGCTCTCCGGCGTCATCTCACCAGGAAGGTCTCCATAATCACGGTAGGCAAAAGCCAAAACACGCAGCGCCTCGTCAGCCAGTTGCTTATTGTGTGCTGTAATTTGCCGGGAGTGCTCTTCTGTCAGGGGGATGACATGGCCGTCTTCGTAGATATGGCTGCACTTGGACAGCAGCACATCGGGTGCGCCCTTGGTATAGGCGCGGAATTTCCCGCCCTGCTCCTGCGCATTGACTGTAGTCATTAACTTACGGTCCGAATCAAAAGGCAGCTCTCTTTTCCGGGGATACCGCTTCTCCAGCTCGCGCTTATCCACCCCGATACTCAGTGCATAATCAACCAGTGCAGTCTCTGTCGGGTCGCCGATGATTGCTTTACCACTTTTCGTTTTTGCACTTTTCGAATCCTT
>NZ_LN831198.1:1957693-1975820 GCF_001368795.1 Paenibacillus ihuae | reverse complement strand
TTTTCGTTCTTGCACTTTTCGAATCCTTCTTCCCGTCTGTACCGCCTGTCCCTGATTCTTTGCTCTCATCAATACTGGAATCATTGCACAGCGTCATCGCCTGCAGCAGGAGTTCACCTCCAGAATCGCCCTTCACTGCATCTGTGGCCTCCATCGAATGGCCGTTTACGAACAGCTTCTCTACAGTCATTTGATTGAGTGTTAGCGTCCCCGTCTTATCGGAGCAGATAATCTCGGTACTCCCCAGGGTCTCCACCGCAGGAAGCTTGCGGATAATGGCCTTGCGTTTGGCCATCCGCTGTACACCTAGGGCCAGAATAATGGTCACAATCGCCGGCAGGCCTTCCGGAATGGCTGCTACAGCCAGTGAAATCGAAGTGAGCAGCATATCCAGCATCTCTCTGCCCTCCAGAATTCCTACGGCAAAAATCACAACGCAAACCCCTAAAATAATATACGTAAAGTATTTTCCAAGCTCATCCAGTTTTTTTTGCAGCGGAGTTACATCCTGTTCAGACTGGGCAATAAATCCGGCGATTCTGCCGACCTCAGTTGACATTCCGGTTGCCGTAACTACTCCAACTCCTCTGCCGTAAGTCACACTGCTGCTCATATACGCCATATTGGTCCGGTCCCCTAGGGCAAGATCCGTCCCTTCCAGTACAGCGGCATGTTTATCTGACGGCAGGGATTCACCGGTCAGTGCTGCTTCCTCGGTCTGGAGCGACGCAGATTCCAGTACTCTAAGGTCAGCTGGCACGACGTTTCCTGCTTCCAGCAGTACTATATCGCCTGGTACAAGCTCCTCGCTTTTGATCTCCATAACCTGCCCGTCCCGGCGGATTCTCGCCATCGGTGAAGACATGCTTTTCAGGGCTTCCAGCGCCTGCTCCGCTTTATTCTCCTGAATGACCCCGAGCACCGCATTCAGGATCACGACCAGTAGAATAATAATCGTATCGGTCCATTCTCCCAAAATCCCCGACAGAATGGCAGCGGCCAGCAGGATAAAGATCATTACATTTTTGAATTGCTCAATAAATTTTGCCAGCAGAGACTTCGTCTTTGTTTCCTGTAGCATATTTTTTCCGTACCGCTCGAGCCTTTGCGCAGCCTCTGCCGAGGTTAGCCCGTTCTTCGCTGATTCCAGACGGCTGAGCACCTCATCATGATCCAGTGTATGATAGGGTACGTTTTCTGCGGGTTCATTCGTTGTCAATTTAGTATCCAATACCTCAGCTCCTTCAAGATTTCATTGATATGCGGCTAACCCTTATATGGAGTTTTACCCAATTCTATCTTTAGGATTCAGATAAGCTGTGTATATATTTCAAAATCACCTGTCTTATGCACCTGCTGTTCAACGCAAAAAAGCCGTTTCAGCAATAATCATTGCGTGAACGACCTTTTTGCCGAATATCAGGTATCCTCCGCACTCAGCGGAACATCCCCCATAATCGTATAAGATGAAAAGTATTGCTGGGATCTATCTTTTGCGCAATTACAAACTTAACGATCTGATCCTCCTGGGCCCCTGTCAGTTTCTCGCTCAGCACTGCCGAGGCATTGCGTACAAGCCTGCGTACCACCGCTGTATCCTGCAGCTCCTGCTTGGAGATCCCGTTAATCATGTTCTTAATCCGTTCCTTGACCGCCGGATTCTTCATCTTCAGCTTGATCCGCTCCACCAGCTGGGGACTGATTCCGTATTGCTGATAACCCAAATGCAGCACCTCCCGTCATATCCAATCATTCACAGTATATGAGGGCAGGCGGCCGCATGTGCCTATTTAATCAATAATATCGCCTTGGAATATTTGCTCGCCTTGCAAATAGCTGCGCAGCGGCGCATAATCGGCCGAAGTCCAGAATGAGGCCTCTTTCAGCAGTCCGGCGGCATCATCTCGTGCCTGCTCCAGCACTTCGAAATCGGCTGTCATGTCCGCCAGCCGGAACTCCGGCAGGCCACTCTGTTTCGTGCCGAAGAAATCCCCGGGCCCCCGCAGCTCCAAATCGCGGCGCGACACCTCGAACCCGTCATCTGTGTCGGTCATTGCTGTCATCCGCTCCCGCCCAATTTCCGATTTCGGATCGGCCACCAGTACGCAGTAGGACGCATGCTGGCCGCGGCCGACCCGTCCGCGCAGCTGGTGCAGCTGCGACAGGCCAAAACGGTCAGCGTCCATGATGATCATCAGTGTGGCGTTAGGAACATCAACTCCGACCTCTACCACTGTAGTGGAGACGAGCAGCTGAATCTCATTACTATAGAAGGCCCGCATGACCTCATCTTTTTCCGCTGGAGTCATCCGACCGTGCAGCAGACCCACCTTGTAGCCCGGGAAAGCCTGGGACATCTGCACATGCAGATCGATTGCATTCTGCACATCCAGCTTCTCCGACTCTTCGATGAGCGGACAAATCAGATACGCCTGTCTGCCCTGGTCTACCTCCCGGTTCACCAGCTTCAGCACCCGTTCCATCAGGTCATGTTTGACCCAATAGGTAGTAATAGGCACACGCCCTTTCGGGCGCTCAGACAATGTAGAGACATCCATATCGCCGAATACTGTAATCGCAAGGGTACGAGGTATCGGAGTTGCCGTCATCGTTAGCACATCAGGATTGTAGCCCTTGCGCCGCAGGACGCTGCGCTGGTTCACCCCGAACCGGTGCTGCTCATCCGTGACGACCAGACCGAGTGAACGGAAGAACACATCCTCCTGAATCAATGCGTGGGTTCCCACCACAACATCCAGCAGCCCCATCTGCAGCGAAGCAAGCAGTTCCTTGCGTTTGCGGCCGTTGACGCTTCCCGTCAGCAGGCCGACTGTAATGCCAAAAGGCTCGAACATCTTGGTCAGCGAGCGCATGTGCTGTTCGGCGAGAATTTCAGTCGGCACCATCAGCGCCCCCTGAAAACCCGATCTTACAGTAGCATACAGCGCAATGGCCGCAAGTACCGTTTTACCAGAGCCCACATCTCCCTGCAGCAGACGGTTCATGCAGTAGGCGGAACGCATATCCTGCAAGATCTCCAGCTCCACATGCTTCTGGGCATCCGTCAGCTCAAACGGAAGGCTGCGCACAAACTGGCGGACTGTAGAATTATCGACCGTATGCACCACACCATCCATCCTGCCCTGATTCAGCACGCGGAACGCCTGCACCTTGAGCTGGAACAGAAAGAGCTCCTCGTACACCATCCGACGCCTACCCTGCTGGCCTTCACGGGTATCCTCAGGCTGATGAATCGTGGCGATTGCCCGTTTACGCGGCATGAAATCATATTTCCGAAGGATCACCTGCGGGAGGATCTCCGGAATCAGGTCGCCAAACTGCTGCATAGCCTGATTAATGACCTTACGCAGCCAAGTCTGCGTGATTTTGCCTCCGACCGAATAGACAGGCTGCAATGTACCAGTCTTACCCTCTCCGCGGTCCGGAAACTCATAATTCGTTACGTTAATCTGGCTCCGCTTCTGATCCCATTTCCCCGTAATCACAATCTCGCGGCCAACGGTCAGCTGTTCGCGGACATACGTCTGATTGAACCAGATGGCCGTGAACATCCACGGTTCGGCGACCATTTTGCAGCTTATCCGTGATTTGCCGCCGAAACGCTGCAGCACCGGAATGCCGATCACCTTGGCAACCAGTGTAGCCTTATCGCCGTGCTTGACCTCACTCAGTGTCTTAGGCCGGAAATCCTCATAACGGAACGGATAATACTCCAGCAGATCCTTCACTGTAAAGACGCCAAAGGCGTGAAGCTCACTTTGCTTTTGAGCGCTCACGCCAGTTATTTGTTTGACTTCAATTTGATCTAATGATAGCAGTGTATTCATCCCCTATTTACGCGGGCCAAATGAATACGGCTAAAGTACCGTTGCCTACATGACTGCCTACAACGGGACCGACATTGGTCAGCACCTTCTCCTCCAGGGTAAAGTGCCCGGCCAATTCCTGCAGGAATTCTTCGCCGTAAGCCGGTTCAGCCGTATGACCCACGGCCACGTTGATTTTGTCCACACCCGGCAGATCCCCCTTGAACAGCTCGATCATGCGGGCTACGGCCTTTTTACGGCCTCTGACCTTCTCCACCGCATAGATAATACCTTCGGCATCAATGGAAAGAATCGGCTTAATATTAAGCAGCGTGCCCAGAATCGCAGACGCTTTGCCGATTCTGCCACCCTTCTGCAGATATTCCAATGTGTCGACCAAAAAATACAACTTGCGGGACTGGCGCAGCTTTTCTGCGGATTCCAGAATTTCTGCCGGCGCCTTGCCTTCCGCTGCCATCCGTGCAGCTGCTACTACCATAAATCCGAACCCGTAGGATGCGGACAGTGAATCAACAACAGTGATGACTTCTCCCTTTTCCTCCAGCATCGATTTGGCGAGCACGGCGGACTGGTAAGTACCGCTGAGCCCGGATGAAATATGAAAAGAAAGTATACGGCTATCCGGATTACGCTCCAAGATGCTGCTGTACACCTTCATATATTCAACCGGGGAGGGCTGAGAAGTTGTCGGTAACTGCGGTGAGCGGGGAAGACGCTCATAGAACTGCTCCGGTGTCATATCGATTTTATCCCGGAAAGCTTCTTCACCGAACATAAGCGTAAGCGGTACGACTTCAATGCCGTACTTCTCCGCCAGTGCCGGCGGGATATCTGATGTGCTGTCAGTGACAATGACCGTACGATTCATGGGTTTCCTCCCCAAACTATAATATTAACCTATGGTTCCACAGAGAAAAGATAATAATAAAGCGGTTGTCCGCCTTCATGAACTTCTACTTCCACCTGCGGATACGTTTCTTCCAGCCAGCTTCCGAGCGAATCGGTTACGTCTGCTTCGGCATCTGAACCGGTCAGTACGGTAACTATCTCGTCCCCGTTCTCCAGCATGGTCGTAAGCAGCGCCTTACTGGCTGCCAGCAACTCATCAGAGGCCGCTACAATCTTCGAGTTGGAAATACCGATGAACTGGCCGGATTTAATCTCCAGATCTTCAATGACCGTATCGCGGACCGCATTGGTCACCTGCCCGGACTTCACTTGGGAAATGGCCTCAAGCATATTCTCGGTATTGGTATCCACCGCATCCTCTTCCTGAAAGGCGAAGGCTGCAGCAATTCCTTGCGGAATGCTCTTGCTTGGGATCACGGTGATGTCGCGTTCACCTTCGAGCAGCTCTTTGGCCTGCTGTGCGGCAAGCACGATGTTGGAATTGTTAGGCAGAATATAGACATGCTTCGCAGAGATCAATTGAATCGCATTTACAAAATCTTCCGTGCTCGGATTCATGGTCTGTCCGCCCGCAAGCACGGCATCCACCCCAAGGCTTTTGAATATATCTGAAATGCCTTCCCCTGAAGATACTGCGATGAAACCGTATGGCGCCATATCATCCGCCGGCGGAACAGCCGGAGCCTGCACTGTGCTCTGTTCTTTAGGCATATCTGCGAACAGCTCCGGCATTGGCGCTATATCCATCCCTGCGGTCAACAAATCACGATGCTGTTCGCGCATGTTCAGAATATGAATTTGAGTTATTTCCCCATATTGGAGTGCTAAGCTCATCACTTCACCAGGTGTTTTGGAATGCACATGCACTTTGATCGTTTCATCATCGGAAATAACAATAATGGAATCGCCGTTGACTGATAACGCTTTCCTAAAATCTTCCTCATCAAAATCCGCTTTCACGGATGTGCCAAGCTGGCGGTTGATGAAAAATTCCATATCATATAGAAACTCGATATCCTCCGTGGAAAGCTGGGATTGAGCGGAAGATTGTACGGATGACAATACATTTTCTTGTTTAGTCAGCACTGGTGCCGCTGCCGCTGCAGGAGCTTGTCCTTGCGCAGGGGTCTGCACGCCGGAGCTTCCGCTTGTCAAATGCTGATGGAATCCTTCATAAATGTAGACCAGACCCTGGCCGCCGGAGTCTACTACCCCAACCTGCTTCAGGACCGGCAGCAATTCCGGTGTATTGGCTAACGCTTCTTTTGCCTTAGACAATACTTCTGTCATAAGTTCAGTAATATCAGTGGTGCGGCGGGCATAGTATACGGCATGTCTGGCAGCTTCTTTGGCGACGGTAAGGATGGTTCCTTCCACGGGCTTAACCACTGCTTTGTAGGCCGTATCCACACCGGTCTGCAGCGCTGCTGCGAACTGCTGCGTGTTCAGCTCATCATATTGGGCGGCGTAGCGTCCAAGACCTCTGAACAGCTGTGACAAAATAACGCCGGAGTTCCCCCGTGCGCCCATCAATAGACCTTTGGAGAGTACTCCTGCACATTGACCGACTGAGGCGGTATTATTCTTCTTCAATTCGTTCGCACCTGCGGTCATCGTCAAATTCATATTGGTTCCTGTATCTCCATCCGGAACCGGAAATACATTCAAGGAATTGACGTGCTCTGCATGCTGCTGCAGCTTTTCCGCACCGGCGAGTACCATTGCGGTAAAATCTGCTCCGTTTATAGAACGCTTACTCAATGAGAATTCCCCTTCCTAACTTCATGCCTAATCAATTCTATGATTAACTGGACATAATGCACTAATTTACATTGTACTATAAGAGCCAAAAGAAATAAATGTTTTTGAATCGGTTGACGTAGCAAATTTTGCTGTGATATTATATTTAAGTATTGTTTTAATGCAGGTGTAAGTAACAAGGAGGTGTAATCTATGTCCCGCAAATGTGCAGTAACAGGCAAGAAGCCAAGCAGCGGTAACCACGTGTCTCACGCAAACAACCGCAACCGTCGTTCTTGGGGAGTTAACGTTCAGAAGGTCCGTATTCTCGTGAACGGAAAACCGAAACGCGTGTACGTCAGCACCCGTGCTTTGAAAGCCGGCAAAGTTGAACGCGTTTAGTCTTGGATTATTCCAGGGCCCAGCGATATCTCATATGAAGCAAAAAGCACCCTTTACATTCGTAAGGTGCTTTTTTTCATGTTCTCTGTTCGGTTATGAACTCAGCTCTTCTGAAACGTGTTCAATATCGCCTTAACAAAACCTCCCAAAAATCTTGGCAGCTTAAACGTGTAAAATTTCATCATTAACCCTCCCATCAATTCTTGCCATACGGTAGGAGACTTCCCTTGATTTCCGTATCCATAAAATTAAACCCAGACGAACTGCAGACCTCCCTTGATGTACAAAAAAAGGCTACATGAGATTTCTGCTCATGTAACCATATTTATGCGGCCATAACTTGGCCTATACCTTAATACCTTAATGCTTGCTCATATGCGTAAAATTAACGGATCGCACCCTCTGCAGCCTCACGGATTGCCCGTATTGCAGCTGCACGGTCAGTCCGTCCAAATACGGCATTGCCGGCCACCAGCACGTCTGCGCCAGCTTCAGCCACAATGGCAGCGGTGTTCTCGGCAACCCCTCCATCCACTTCAATCCGCAGGTTGCTGTGATTAATTTCATTAGCCCATTCACGGATCTGGCGTATTTTACGCATCGTATTCGGAATAAAAGCCTGTCCGCCAAAACCGGGGTTCACTGTCATAACCAGCACCATATCCACATCCTCAAGTACCTCACGTACAGCTGTAGCCGGAGTTCCAGGATTAATCGCCACTCCCGCCATAATTCCCAGCTCCTTTATCTGGTGAACTACACGGTGAAGATGTACGCATGCTTCGGCATGTACAGTAATAACAGAAGCGCCAGCAGCTGCGAACTCAGCGATATAACGTTCCGGATTTTCGATCATTAAATGAACATCCAGCGGCAATGAGGTATGCGCCTTTACCGCCTTAACAATCGGTGGCCCAAGTGTAATATTCGGCACAAAGTGGCCGTCCATCACGTCTACATGAATCCAGTCTGCGCCGCTGGCTTCAGCCTCCGCGACTTCAGCACCAAGTGCTGCGAAATCGGCAGATAAAATGGATGGGGCTAGTAATATCATAGTTAGTACCTCCGCTTTTTGTCTTTCATTTCATTGTAGAACAGCTTGTAGTGTTCATAGCGGCTGTCTGCGATCTCACCGGCCTGCCAGGCCTCTATGACCCGGCAGCCCGGCTCATGAAGATGGCTGCAGCCGCGGAACTTGCAATTCTCCGCATAGGAAGCAAATTCCCGGAAACAGACAGACAGCTCCTCCACACCCAGCTCCAAAAAATCCAGCTGGCTGAACCCTGGTGTATCAGCTACAAATCCGCCGTTCCCGATATCCATCAGCTCGACATGGCGGGTGGTATGACGCCCCCGCCCCAGCCGCAAGCTGATTTCACCTGTTTCCAGCTCAAGCCCCGGCACCAGCCGGTTTAAGAGCGTCGATTTGCCGACTCCCGACTGGCCTGAGAAGACGCTGATCACTCCGGCCAGCCGGCTGCGCAGTTTATCACTGCCCGAGCCGGTTAAAGAGCTGGTAATCATCACTTCATATCCGATTCGCTCATACAGCTCTTTCACGATTGCAGTGGCTTCACCTTCGTCAACGGCCAGATCCTGCTTCGTTAATACAATCAGGGGTTCCAATCCGGAGTGCTCGATATGCACCAGAAACTTATCCAGCAGATTCAAATTCATGTCCGGCTCACGTACCGAGAACAGCAGGACCGCCAGCTTGACGTTGGCTACAGGCGGCCGGATTAATTCGGATTCCCGGGGGAGGATCTCATCGACCATTCCCTCCCCGTTCTCGGTCAGAACGTAGATAATTCGGTCTCCTACGAGCGGAGCGACTCCCCTTTTCTTCAGGATCCCCCGTCCACGGCACTGTACAGCCTCTTCTTCTGTCGCAATGAATCCGTTACGCAGCGGTTTTACATAATAATAACCGCTCAGCGCTTTTACAATGATTCCTTCAGGCATACATATTGAGCCTTCCTCTCCTGATTTTGCGCAAATGACCCAAGCTAAAAACACCCCGGGTCATCTCGCTGCCGCAGCCTTACCGCTAATGAACTGAAACAGCTGCAGCTTTTCTCTTTTATAGGTTATTGCTTTAATTCTTATTATTGTCCTTATCTTTACCTTTTTTATTACCTTGACCTTCCGAGGCGTTGTCCACGATATAACCGGTTTGGTTGTTACCGCCTGCATCTCCGCCTTCTTCTGAACCCGGTGGCAGGATCTCCGGTTCAATCGTAGGTTCTGCCGGTGTCTCAGTAGGTGCAACCGTGGGCTCTGGTGTCTGAGTCGCCGGAGGCTCAGGCTGCTGTACCGTGCCGTTCTTGGCATCGGAATAACGGATCTCATAAGCCTCGATATATTCACCGTCCTGGTAGACCGAGACTGCGCCGTCCTTATTCGGTGCCAGGACCAGATTCACAGACAACACCTGGGTCTTAGCTATCGTACGCGTACCCCACTCCTGAGGCTCCCCATCGTTGCGGGCGTCGGAATACACAATACGGATTTTGGTTTTCTTACCGTCGCTTGACGGTGCTACCGGCACATTGAAAGTATAATTCAGCGCTTCCGGCGGGAATCCTGTGCTCAGGGAGATGGAGATTTTATCTCCGGGAGATACCAGATCATCTTTCTCATAAGGCCATTGCTTCGTGATTTTCCCTTTATCGACGGAGTAGCTGGTATCTTCACTGACCTCATCCAGCACCAGTCCCAAACCCTCCAATATTGCCTTGGCTTCATCCTGGGTTTTACCTGTCAGGTCAGGCATCGGCTTGCTTTCTTTACCTTTACTGACAATGACTTTAATCGTAGCCGTCTCCGGATCATATTCGCTGCCTTCCGCCGGATCAGTGCCGATTACCTGCCCTTCAGGGAAATCTTCACTGAAGCGCGGGTCCTGGCTGATCCGGCTTTGTTCCACACCTTCTGCCATTAAAGCTTTTTCAGCATCATCATAGGTTTTACCGGATAATGAAGGCACATTTGAAGTAGGCTTTGCAGTGCTCACTGTGAGAACAACATGCGTTCCTTCTTTTACCACAGTGCCTTCCTTTTTATTCTGCTCCCAGACGACATTCTCGTCAAAGTTTGGGTTGTATTGCTCTACAACCGGATCCTCCACGATAAGTCCAACTTCATCCAGCATTGCGGTAGCTTTTTCCAGCGTTTGGTTGGTTACATTCGGCACAGTGACTTCGGCAACCACCAGTTTGGAGTTCACATACCAGACCACACTGCCCATTGCAAGCAATAAAAGCAGGGTAAGACCTATCCATAATGCCGGACGCCCCCATTTCTTCTTGCTGTTCAGCGCGGGCGGAACGTCTTCCTCCTCATCCATACGGCGCATCCGTTCTTCACCCCCGCCGCTGCGGCTGCCCAGACCACGCTGAATCGGTTTGATCGCCGGAATAATCCTTGTCCGGTCTTCATCATCCTCATCATGGAACAAGGCCTTGGCTTCACTGCGCCGTTCAGGCAGCAGGCAGGTCTCCAGATCCTGAAGCATCTCCTTGGCAGACTGATACCGCTCATCCGGATTTTTGCGCATGGAACGAAGGATCACATTCTCCACACTTTGCGGAATCAGCGGATTCAGCAGCCGCGGCTCTTCGAACTCCTCCTGCAGATGCTTAAGCGCTACGCTGATCGGGCTTTCACCCAAAAAAGGCAGCACACCGGTTAACATCTGGTAGAGTACGATTCCGAGCGAATACAAATCGGACTTTTCTCCGGTCATCACACCTTTGGCATGTTCCGGGGAAAAATAGTGTACAGAACCAATTACAGAACCAGTCTGGGTAATTGTTGTAGAAGTAACTGCACGGGCTATACCGAAATCTGTTACTTTAACACGGCCATTGCGCCCAATCAGAATGTTATGAGGTTTAATATCACGGTGAATAATCTGATTCTGATGCGCATGGTCAAGCGCATCGCAAATCTGGGAAGCAATCCGGATAGATTCATCTACCTGAAGCGGCGCCCGTTCTTTTATAATTTCATTCAGGTTCTTACCTTCAACATACTCCATCACGATGTAATGGACATCCTCTTCCTGACCCACATCGTAGATACTGACTACATTCGGATGCGATAAGGAAGCAGCCGATTGTGCCTCACGCCGGAAGCGGCGGATGAACTCCTCGTCATGTACAAACTGATTTCTTAATACTTTAATGGCGACGTTCCGGTTAAGCAAAATGTCATGGGCTCTGTAGACAAGCGCCATGCCACCTCCCCCGATCCGTTCGATGACTTGGTAACGGCCGCCCAATTCGTGACCGATCATCTATTCCACTCCTTTGTCTCGGGCACAGCGGCCTCTCCTTGATGTTCTAACATAGCGACGCTGATGTTGTCGCCGCCACCGGCTAATAATGCCAGTTGAAGTAATCGATCCGCTCTTTCCTCTAACGGAATTTCATAAATCCCGGCAACCTTGCCCAAATGCTCCTGGCTGACGAAATTGCTCAGACCGTCACTGCACAGCAGCAGAAGTTCCCCCAAGGACAAGCTTACGGGAGCCAAATCAGCCTTAACCTCGGCATCCGTCCCCAGCGCTCTAGTCAGTACATTGCGGCGCGGATGATTGCCAAGCTCCTCTTGGCTGATCTGGCCGTTTTTGAACAGCTCATTGACCAGCGTATGATCCTCGGTTAATTGAATTGCGGCACCGTCTTTAACAAGATAGGCTCTGCTGTCTCCGATATGGCCAATATATCCTGCCGGCCCTTGAAGTAGAACAGCAACCACTGTCGTACCCATGTTATGGTACTTTTCGTCGCGCGAAGCCTCGGTAAAGACCGTACGGTTGGCCTCCATTATGGCAGCCGACAGCGATTCTCTAAGCTGTTCCTCCGGAAGATCCGGCGGCAGCTCGTCGAGTGTGCTGCGCATTGTCTCCAGCGCGAGCTTGCTCGCAGTGTCTCCCGCTAAATGTCCACCCATTCCATCGGCTATAATGCCGAGGGTATAACCGTGACGTGTTGTGCCGATCCAGACCGAATCCTCATTGACGGTACGTACCCGGCCAACGTCGCTGGCATGAACTGTTCTGATCAAATATCCTCACCCCAACTCCATATGTTTGGCGCGCAGCTGTCCGCATGCGGCCGCAATATCATGGCCTTGCTCACGGCGGATCGTTACATTCACACCCTGGTCGGCCAGAATACGCTGAAATTCAAAAATATCATTGCGGGAAGTCCGCACATATTTGCGCTCCGGTACATGATTGACCGGAATCAGGTTGACATGGCACAGCATTGTCTTGAGCACACCGGCCAGTTCTTTCGCATGCTCCGGCTGGTCATTGACTCCGCCGATCAGCGCATATTCGAAGCTGATACGACGGCCTGTCTTGGCCTGATAATAACGCAAGGACTCAATTACATCATCGAACGGGTAACGCCGGTTGACCGGCATCAGCTTGGAGCGCAGCGCATCATTAGGCGCATGAATCGAAATCGCCAGATTAATCTGTGTGTCTTCCTCAGCAAATTTGTAGATGTTCGGCACAATTCCACTTGTAGACACTGTGATATGACGCTGGCCGATATTAAGTCCCTTCTCATGAATCATCAGACGCAGGAACCGCATCGTGGCGTCATAATTCTCAAACGGCTCTCCAGTACCCATAATTACGATACTGCTGACGCGTTCACCGCGTGCATCCAGAATCTGCTGGGAACGGACTACCTGGGCAACGATCTCTCCGGCTGTAAGGTCGCGCTTCAGTCCGCCTAGTGTAGAGGCACAAAATGTACACCCGATCCGGCAGCCTACCTGTGTCGTAACACACACGCTGTTTCCATAATTGTGTTTCATAATAACTGTTTCGATCGCATGATCATCATGCAGACCGAACAGGAATTTAACGGTTCCATCCTTGGATTCCAGCTTCGTAATTTCATTCAATGCATTAATGCTGAACTGCTCCGTCAGCTTGGCGCGGAGCGTCTTGGACAGGTTGCTCATGGACTCAAAGTCATTGACCCGTTTCACGTACAGCCAGTCGAAAATCTGGCCGCCGCGGAAAGCAGGCTCTCCGTTATCTTTGGCCCACTGCTGCAACTCTTCCAAAGAGAAATCATATATTAAAGGTTTCATTTTATTTAGCACCTGTTCTTTCATAAAGTATAAAATCAATGGGTGGGGACGACTGTGGACGAGCTTCTGTATCAGCACAAAACGAATACCGTCCTTAAAAGGACGATATGACGATTATCCTAACGGATATGCGTATTATTTCTCATTCTTCCTATTTTAACACAAATATCAGAGACGGTAAAAGAAAAGCCCGCCGCGCACCAAAATCTGCGGGCGGGACTTCTGTTATTCCCCTGCCGGTTTACTATTTTACAAGAGTCGCCGAAGCCGGGCAATATAAAATCCGTCGCTTCCAAAATGCTGCGGGAGCAGCTGGATTCCCTGACCTGCGGCCAGCGCCGTATCACCAAGACGCTCCCAGACAGGAGAGTCAAAGCTCACCGGAGCGAAATCCGGGTTCTGCTCTAAAAACTCAGCGACAATGCCGCTGTTCTCAGCCTGTTCAGTCGTGCAGGTACTGTACACCAGCACGCCGCCCGGCTTCAGCAGCCGGGACACCGACTGGAGCAGCTCTCCCTGCAGAGCACTTACGCTGGCTACGTCATCAGGCTGCTTGCGCCATTTGAGATCCGGCTTGCGGCGGATAACCCCAAGACCGGAGCAAGGCGCATCCAGCAGAATCCGGTCAAAGGATTTCTGCGGCAGCGCTGCTGCAAGTTCAAGTGCGTCACTGCTGCCTGTAGTGATGCAGTCAAGCCCCAGGCGTTCCGCCTGATCGGAGATCAGTTTGGCTTTGTGGGCATGCAGATCATTCGCATAAATATATCCTTCATCCTTCATCAGCTCACCCATGTGCGCGCTTTTACCGCCGGGAGCTGCACAGCAATCAAGCACCCTCATTCCCGGCTCAGGTTCTACAGCTTCGGCGACCAGCATGGAGCTCTCGTCCTGCACAGACAGATATCCGTCCTTATACCAGGCAGACAGGGCCAGATTACCGCCCCCCTTCACCACGATACCATACGGGCTTACTTTGGAGGCAGCAGCATCCAGTCCTGACTCCTGCATTTGCGCCAGCAGACCGTCACGGCTGATCATCGTTGTGTTCACACGAACACTGACTGCCGGGGGGTCGTTATTAGCGGCGCACATAGCCTCTGCCGTCTCGATCCCATACTCTGCACTCCAGCGCTCTACCATCCAGAGCGGATGAGAATGGAGAATGGAAATTCTCTCAGTCTCACTAATATTCTTGCTAAGTACCGGCAGATCGCCTGCACGCAGTACGCTGCGGAGTACGCCGTTAACCATGCCGGAGATGCCCTGATGTCCGCGCTTCTTAGCGATATTAACCGCCTCATTAACAGCTGCATGGGATGGAATACGGTCCAGATACATAATCTGATACAGGCTTAGTCGCAGCAGATTGCGTACCCAAGGCTGCAGCTTCGTGATGCCCTTGCTCACGAAATCTCCCAGGACGTGATCTAGGGTGAGCATCCTTGAAATTGTGCCGTATACAAGTTCCGTTACCAGCCCTGAATCTTCACGGCTAAGCGCAGACTTCTGTAAACTGCTGTTCAGCAGGAGATTGCTGTAAGCTCCTTCCTGCTCGACCCGCACGAGCACATCAAGCGCAACCTCACGGGCAGAACCCGCCGCCTGCTTGCTGCTCTTGTGGAAACCATTTCCTCCCTGTTTAGCTCCGGTTCCCCCAGACGCTGTACTGCCCGCAGCTTTTGCAGCTCCGCTCTTGCTGTGAGGCCGGTGCCCGCTGCGGCCCGCACTATTATTGCCGCCCGCGCTCAACCTAGCACCGTCCCTGGACTCATAGCCGCACCGCGGCTGAAGTCGCCGGCGCTCATCGCTTTTTTTGCCGGCCGGCTGCACAGAGGTCAGCAGCAGTGATCCGTCACCGGTGCTCACCTCTACACCGCGCTCGTTAACCGTAAGCACTGTACCCGGCGCTTTGACCGCAGGGCTATGGCTTGCGGAGGGTTTAGCCGCTGCCCATACCTTAAAGGTCTCGCCATTCCAGAGGGTAAATGCGCCGGAGAACGGCACCAGCCCCCGGATACGGTTGTATATTTCACGTGAGCCTGCATTCCAGTCAATCCGCTCATCATCGCGGGAGAGGTTTGGCGCATACGTTGCCTCACTGTCATTCTGTTTTGCTGCTTCTACCCGCCCGTTCGCTAGACGAGGCATCTCAGTCTTTAGCAGATCGCGTCCGGCAAGACTCAGCTTTTCAAACAGATCACCCGCAGTGTCTTCCTCTTCAATCCGCACCTCGACGCGGGAAATCATATCACCGGTATCCAGACCTTCTGCCATGTACATCAGCGTTACGCCGGTTACGTTCTCCCCGTTGATGATGCAGCGCTGAATAGGCGCACCGCCGCGGTATTTCGGGAGCAGTGAACCATGAATATTGATGCAGCCATTTTTAGGCAGATCAAGTACGCTTTTCGGTAAAATTTGCCCGTAAGCGGCCGTAACAATCAGATCCGGCTCATAGGCAGCAAGCTCGGCCACTGCCTCCGGACGGCGCAGCCGTTCCGGCTGCAGCACCGGCAGCCCCAGAGACAGTGCAGCCTCCTTTACCGGTGTAGGCATAAGCGTCTTCTTGCGGCCCTGCGGCCGGTCAGGCTGGGTGACAACAGCTACCACGTCATAGCCTTCCTCCACGAGCATTTTCAATGAAGGCACGGCAAATGCCGGTGTTCCCATGAACACTATCTTCATTTCATTCACTCCCCGGCTTCGCTATGTTCAGCTTTATATTCATAGACCTTCTCGGCAATGTCCGTAAAGAGGACTCCATTAAGATGATCGATCTCATGCTGGAAAGCCCGGGCCAAAAGTCCGCTGCCCGTAATGGTGACCTCATTGCCTTCCCGGTCAAGTCCACGTACTGTGACCGTCTCCGCACGGCGTACATCACCATTGAGTCCGGGAATACTCAAACAGCCTTCCGGTCCGAACTGCTCGCCTTCGGTACTGATGATCTCCGGATTTATCAGCTTGATCAGACCATGCTCTTCGTCAGCATCAACAACGATCAGCCGTTTCAGAATTCAACCTGTGGTGCCGCAAGACCAACACCTTCGGCATCATACATAGTATCTGCCATATCATCCAGCAGCTTCTGGACGTTCGCGGTTACTTTCGTTACTGTTTTCGCTGTCTTGTGCAACACTTCATCCGGTTCTTTTACGATTAATCTGATTGCCATTACACGTACACCATCCTTGTTCTGAACATTTCATAGTATTTTCATTGTATCATTTCTGCTATCTACATCAACATTTGCGGGTCCACATCGATGCTGATTTGCAGACCGTTATCACGGACTGAATCCTCCAGCTCTTCAGCTACCTGGCGGGCCAGTCCGATAGCATCGATAGCTCCCCGCCACTTCACGATGCACTGGAAGCGGTAACGGCCTTTCAGCCGGGGTAAAGGTGAGGCAACCGGGCCGAGCAGGTCAAGCGCATCCGAGGACAGCTTGTCAAGACTGCCGAACCAGCGGAGCTGCCTTGCCCGTCCCTGCAGATTCAGTGCGTAATTCTCCGCCATCTTCAGCAGCAGCGGAAGCTGCTCATGTGAGAGTGTGACTAGAATCAAACGGCAGTATGGCGGGTAATGCAAATCTCTCCGGTGCTTCAGTTCTTCCCGGACAAACGAATGATAGTCATGTCCGCTGGCATGAACGATTGAATAATGCTCTGGTGTGTAGGACTGCACTACGACTTCACCGGGAAGCTGATGTCTTCCGGCCCGGCCTGCGACCTGCGTAAGGAGCTGGAACGTCTTCTCTGCTGCGCGGAAATCCGGCAGATTCAGCGCGGAATCCGCAGTGATGACGCCGACAAGCGTTACATCCGGGAAATCCAGTCCTTTTGCCACCATTTGTGTTCCCAGCAGCACATCAGCCTTCTTATCTCTGAACTGGTTCAGCAGCTTTTCATGCGAGCCCTTCTCTGTCGTGGTGTCTACATCCATCCGGATGACACGAATGCCTGGAAAGAGCTTACCCAGCTCTTCCTCTACGCGCTGGGTCCCTGTTCCGAAGAAACGGATGTGTTCACTCCCGCATTCCGGACATTCCTTCGGCGAGGCTTCGGCATGTCCGCAATAATGACAGCGCAAATTGTCACTTCGGCTGTGATACGTCAGTGAAATATCGCATTCCGGACATGTAGCCACATAACCGCAGCTCCGGCACATCACAAAGGTGGAGAACCCTCTGCGGTTGAGCAGCAGCACCGTCTGTTCTCCCCGTTCTAGCCTGCTCTCCAGTGCGGCATGCAGCCTGCGGCTGAACATCGAGCGGTTGCCCTCTTTCAATTCATCCCGCATGTCGACTACATGCACCTTGGGTAATTCATTGCCCAGTGCCCGGGTAGGCATCTCCAGCAGGACTGGTGAGAAGTGGATATCGCTCTGTGATCTGGATGCATGATAGCTCTCAAGAGAAGGTGTGGCTGAGCCCAGAATAACCGCTGCTCCACCCTGCTCTGCACGGCGAACAGCGACATCACGGGCATGATATTTCGGATTCTCCTCCTGTTTATAGGAGGATTCATGCTCTTCATCCATAATAATCAGACCCAGATTTGAAAAGGGGGCAAATACCGCCGAACGCGCCCCGACGGCAACGTTCGCTTTCCCCTCCCGGATCTTGCGCCATTCATCATAACGTTCACCTACGGACAAGCGGCTGTGCATGACCGCTACACCGCTGCCGAACCGGCCTTTGAACCGTTCCACCATCTGCGGAGTAAGGGCAATTTCCGGCACGAGCACGACTGCCTGTCTTCCTTGATCGACTACACGCTGGATACATTGCAGATAAATCTCCGTTTTTCCGCTTCCGGTAACCCCGTGCAGCAGAAACACTTCATGCTGCTGCTCTTCAACCGTACGGGCAATCCGTGTGAATACCGTCTGCTGCTCAGGAGTAAGAGGCAGCGGTGTACTCGGTTTGAAGTCACGCCCCCGGTAAGGGTCGCGGTACACCTCGATCTCAGTGATTTCGATGAAACCTTTGTCTTCAAGAGCTTTCACCGTGCCGGTTGTAACCTGCAGCACTGACAGCAGGTCTTTCAGCGGCATCGGCAGCATCTGCTCCATTTCGATCAAAAAAGCTAAAACTTCCTTCTGCCGGG
>NZ_LN831198.1:1952583-1957193 GCF_001368795.1 Paenibacillus ihuae | reverse complement strand
ATCGTAGATGGATACAATGTTGGTGTCCGTGCCGAAGCCGGCGCCTTCCTTGGACACATCATTGGCAACGATAAGATCCAGATTTTTGCGGACCAGCTTATCCTTAGCATAAAATTCGGCGTTGCCGGTTTCAGCGGCAAATCCGACCAGGAACTGGCCGTCTTTCATTTTCCCCAGAGTCTCCAGAATATCGGTTGTCTTGACCAGTTCAAGCGTCATCGTATCTCCGCTTTTTTTAATTTTCGAGTCAGCACTGTGCACCGGACGGTAATCAGCCACTGCGGCAGCTTTGATCAGAATATCGCACTCATCCCACCGGCTGGTGACGGCCTCCAGCATGGACTGTGCTGATTCCACCCGGATTAATGAGATCTCAGGATCCTGCGGCGGTGCTTCATCGGTCCGTGCAGCAATCAGGGTAACTTCCGCACCCATTGCCCGTGCGGCACGGGCAATGGCAAAGCCCATTTTACCGGAAGAATCATTAGAGATATAGCGGACCGGATCAATCCTTTCTACCGTTCCACCGGCGGTAACAATCACTTTTTTACCGGCTAAAGGCCCCTTTAGGTTGACTGCCTGGAGAGCAAAGAAATCCTCGACCACGCGGACAATCGTTTCCGGCTCCTCCAGCCTCCCTTTGCCCACATAACCGCAGGCCAGCAGGCCTTCGCCCGGTTCGATAAACTGCACACCACGGGCGGCAAGTGTGTTCATATTGCTGAGTACGGCCGGATGCTGGTACATGTGAACATTCATTGCCGGTGCGATCATAACTGGCGCTGTAGTTGCAAGCAGCGTGGTGGACAGCATATCATCAGCCAGCCCATGCGCCATTTTAGCAATAATATTGGCCGTGGCCGGAGCAATCAGAACCAGATCAGCAGAACCGGCAAGATCTATATGAGAAATAGATGCCGGGTCGCGCTCCTGGAAGGTATCACTGTACACCCGCTGTTTGGACAGCGACTGAAACGTCAGTTCGGTAATAAACTGCTTGGCCGAAGACGTCATAATGACATGAACCTCGGCTCCTTTTTGGGCTAGCTTGCTGGTCAAGGCCGCCGCCTTGTAGGCTGCGATCCCTCCTGTAACTCCAAGGATGATGGTTTTGCCTTGTAAGCTGTTCAACTTAATCCCCCCTGTTCCAAACCTGTAAGAAGCATATGAACCGGCTATAAAAAAATATCCTAAAGACTTCATATTCCGGCAAGAAGAAACGGCTGCGTCGCCTTAGGCAAAGGACGGCACCCGTTTCTTGCGGGACATGCAGGAAATCATTATCAACTAAAAATTAACGGATTCTTAAAAAAATAACAACCTTCCGGTTGTCAGGATCAGCCCTGCACGGGCTACATATAGCATTATACAATACAAGCCCTGCTAACAGAAGAAGAAACGGCTGCGCCGTAAATGAAGCTGGCGGTGACCGTTTCTACTGTAGGCATAGCAGGCTTCCCGGACTACTCTTCGCCGCGGGTTACTACAATGCGGTCTTCATAGATTTCTTCCAGCGCCACACCAACGAATTTGTGCGATTTCGGCGATTTAACATCCGTTTTGCCGCCTTCGCGGAGTGCTCTTGCCCGGCGGGCTGCAGCGACAACCAGCGAGTACTTGCTGTCAACCTTAGTCATCATTTCATCAATAGATGGATATAGCACGTAAGACACCTCTTCATCTTTTACTGTAAATATGATCCATTCTTGTAGTGCATATCATCTTACCTTACAATGTTCGGCGATAATAATGCTTTCTATGCGCTTGCAGGCGAGATCAATCTCATCATTCACTACGGCGTAGTCGTAATGCCGGATCAGGCCAATCTCATCCTCCGCCACGGACATACGGTGGTTAATCACATCAGGATGCTCCGTACCGCGCCCGCGGATACGGTCCTTGAGTTCGTCCATCGATGGCGGCAGCAGGAATACAAAGATTCCTTCGGGAAATTTCTCTTTGACTTTGAGTGCTCCCTGAACCTCGATTTCCAGAATAATATCTCTTCCGCTCTCAAGTGTCCGCTCCACAAAATCACGCGGAGTACCGTAATAATTGCCTACGTACTCCGCATACTCCAGCAGCTGGTCGGCTTCAATCATCGCCGCAAACTGCTCTCTGCTCTTGAAAAAATAATTGACGCCGTTCTCTTCGCCTTCACGCGGACTACGGGTGGTGGCGGAAACGGAATAGACAAGGTCGGGCATTTTCGGCCGTAGTGCTGTACACACTGTGCCTTTGCCAACGCCGGAAGGTCCGGATAAAATGATCAGCAATCCTTTTGACATAGTACACTCCAATTGTTGTTATTCGTCGTTATCGTCATCTTTGCTGGATAAGCGGTGTGCCACAGTCTCCGGCTGAACGGCCGACAGAATGACATGATCGCTGTCTGTGATAATGACGGCGCGCGTCCGGCGGCCATAGGTAGCGTCAATCAGCATATGCCGGTCTCTCGCTTCCTGGATAATACGTTTAATCGGTGCAGATTCCGGGCTGACAATGGAAATAATACGGTTGGCCGATACGATATTCCCAAAGCCGATGTTGATTAATTTAATTGCCATGTTCCGGTTGTTCCCCCCATAAGTTACATCTTCGCGTATACAGATTCCTGTTATTCAATATTCGCCGCTTGCTCACGAATCTTCTCCAGCTCAGCCTTCATCTCAAGTGTGAGGTTCACCAGAGTCAGATGATTGCATTTCGACCCGATTGTATTCGTCTCCCTGTTCATCTCCTGGATGAGAAAGTCCAGTTTGCGTCCTGCCGGCTCGCTACCGTTCAGCAGAGTCCTGCATTGTTCAAAATGACTGTACAGCCGGGTAAGCTCTTCATCAATGTTACAGCGGTCGGCAAAGATAGCAATTTCCATTCCGAATTTATGCTCTTCAAAAGGGAACGTTCCGTCATTCAGTTCACTTAGCCGCAGCCTTAGCTTGTCTCGGTATTCACTTACAACAGCTGGGGCAAGCGCAGCCATTCTTGCCTGAAGCTCTTCAAGATGGCCAAGCCTGCTGAACAAGTCAGCAGCAAGATAGCTTCCTTCACGGGCACGCATCTGGAGCAGCGACTGCAGGCTCTGCGTCAATCCCTGTGCAAGTATCTCGGAGCAATCGTCGGCAGAACCGGACGTTTCGTCCGCCGGTCCATCCTTAAGTTCCATAACCCCGGGCATAGAAAGTATATCACGTAAAGTCAACTCTCCCGGTAGTCCGAACTCATCCTTCAGCACTTCCGCTGACTTCAGGTAGGACTTCACCGCATTACGGTTTAAAACCTGTAAGGAAGCAGCCTCTTCAGTGACTTCCCTATTAATGATGACATCTACCCGTCCCCGTTTGATATGACTTTGAACTATTCTTCGCAGCCTATCCTCATAAACCGTCCAATCCCGGGGCATCCGCAGCACAACTTCGCAGTAACGGTTATTCACCGATTTGACTTCGAACGTTATCTTGTAACCGCCGAATTGCAGGGATGATTGACCGTATCCGGTCATGCTAAATGACAACGGAATCACATCCATTACACTATTGTAATTGATTATTACTACCGAAACAAGGGGGACAATTTGCGTCCTTGCTTCGTCCAAATATATTCCAGCAGCTGCACACTCATATCATAGAACATAAAGGGTGTCATTAAATATATGCCGTAAAAATGTGCTGTCGCTGCATCCAGCAGCTCTTTGGCGATAGCTACACCTTCCGCGCGGCCAGTCTCTCCTTCAAGCCCCTGCATACGTCTGCGTACTTCGTCCGAGAGCTGAATTCCAGGCACTTCATTATGCAGATATTCAGCATTCCGTCCGCTCGCCAGCGGCATAATTCCGATGAAGATCGGAATATCCAGATGTGCGGTGGCTTTGGCAATGCGGGCAATCAGCTCCGGATCATACACCGGCTGAGTCATAATATAATCAGCGCCTGAGGCGATTTTCTTCTCGAGACGTTCCACTGCCTTGTCCAAATGCTTCACATTCGGATTAAACGCAGCCCCGATCACAAATTTCGCCTTCTGCTTGAGCGGTTTACCGGAAAAAGCAATGCCGTCGTTGAGCTGCTTAATCATCCGGATGATCTCGAAGGAGGTCAGATCATAAATCGAGCTCGACCCCGGTAAATCGCCGAACCTTGCCGGATCTCCGGTCACAGCCAGCACATGGTCAATACCCAGCGCATCGAAGCCCATCAGATGGGATTGTGTTCCGATTAGATTGCGGTCACGGCAGGCAACATGAACCAGGGGGCGCAGTCCGGTACGGGTCTGTACCAGAGATCCGAGCGCCATGTTGCTCATCCGGGTCACGGCCAGGGAATTATCGGCCAGCGTCAGCGCATCAGCACCTGCTCTGCGCAGCGCTTCTGCACCTTTCATAAACTTGGTGATATCCAGATCACGCGGAGGGTCCAGCTCTACAATCACGGTATGACGCTCTTTAACCAGATCAACCAGGTTCGGTTCTCCGCCGTTCCGGTCCCTGTCTTCCCCAAGAGGCTCATGTACCGTAATGCTCTCTGCGCTTCGTTTCACCGCCGGCTCCGGGAGAGGCTGCAGAACATATCCGCGCAGCGCTGCAGAAATTTCAGCAATATGCTGCGGTGTAG
>NZ_LN831198.1:1950503-1952442 GCF_001368795.1 Paenibacillus ihuae | reverse complement strand
GCAAACACCGGGGCCATCTGGCCAAAGTATTCCGGGGATGCGCCGTAGCGGTATTGCCCGTCCACATAATCGGCGATACCGGCATTAGGATATACCGAAGCGGGCAGCGTAAGACTTCCCTGCAGCGATTTCAAAGCCCGCTTGATTCCGTTTGGTCCGGTACGGCAGTTGAAGCCGATAATGTCTGCCCCGTCCTGCTCCAGAATCTGAAAAGCCTCAGGCAGAGTTAATCCGTCAAGCGTGCGCGCTGTTTCATCCACGGCCAGCTGGCAGATCACCGGAAGCCCGCTGAGCTTACGGACCGCTCTGAGCGCCAGATGCAGCTCCTCTACATCATAGAAGGTTTCCAGCATGATACCGTCCGGCTGCTCTTCAAGCAGCGCTGAAAACTGCTGGGTATAAAACCGCTTCAGCTCCGAGCTGGACAGGTTCGCACGCTTACCGGCACGGATCGAGCCTACCGCACCGACAACATAACCGAATTCACCGGCGGCATGACGGGCTATCCGTATCCCGGCACGGTTGATCTCTTCCACCTTGGCTTCAAGGCCAAACTTGGACAGCTTATCATAATTGGCCGAGTACGTATTGCTCTCCAGCAGCACCGCCCCCGCTTCAATATAGCTGCGGTGCACATCTTCAATGACCTCTGGAGAGGTCAGATTTAATTCTTCATAGGAGATGCCGACAGGGAAGCCTTTCTGATATAAAAAAGTTCCCATCGCTCCGTCTCCGACCAACACGTTATTCTTCCATGCAGAGCGCAAATCCGGCTTCACCGCAAGAACCTCCCCTATACTGTCATTAGTTTCATACTAATGTAACATAAATCAGGATGGATGATAAGCATTCATAGCGCAAAAGCAGTCCCTCGACGTGCCTGTCTCTGCATGGCAGTCCAGGAAATGATTCATACTAGTCTTAATCACCAGGAAAGGACTGTTTTGGTTGAAAAAAAGAACCCGTAAGCTCCTGCTCCGCAAGTACACTGCGATCCTTTTACTAATAGTACTTTCCCTGCTGTATCTTTACCTGAACGACTGGCTGTTCGGATATGGGCTAAATAACATCGGCTATATTCTCAACTATCTGCTCTATACGGCCTCGGAAAAGCTGGCTGCCTCCGTTATGCTGTTATGTCTTATCATTCCAGATGCCATTTATTGGATACGCAGCTCTCAGCCCGGCCGGGGCGCCGAAAAGTAGCTGCGCACTGCAGTTACAATAATCAGAATAACCGGAATAACAATCATAAACAGCGGATAGACAGCGTACAGGAGTCTTCCGCCCTCATTCAAATGTTCAGTGAAACTGCGGGCATCAAGCATAGAAGTAAACAGGATAATCAGCGTAACAGGATATACCATCCTCCGGTAAGGAAGATTGAACAATTCGGAAATACCGATTAGTGCAGCCGCGAAGAAGACAGACACTTTAAAAAACACGCCAATGATCAGCACCATTACTACAAAAATGTCAACCCGCTGGATAAAATCCGAGATCGAGATCTTGCTGATGGTCGGCATCAGCGGCAGCGGGGAACGCTCCACGATATCTGCCCCAAGCACCGATATATTAATGGCCATGGTAGCGCTGAGGAGTAGAGCGGATATCAGCATACCTGCCGCAATAACCCACGGTCCTTTTTGACACCAGACAGATAGGGCATCAGCATCGTAAAGCAAATCATTTCACCGAACGGAAACATATAATTCTGATGTACAACGGAATCCATCACCGGCCCGATCCCGTTCTCCAGAACAGGAAGCAGCCGCAGAAGTTTTATTGAACCGGACAGAATCAGCAAGACCAGGCTGAATACACCGATCAGCAGGACGATTACGGCGAACATCAGCGACGTCCTCGTGAGTACCTCCAGACCCTTGTGCAGCACATAAGCACCGGATAAGATCATTAGCATACTTAGGATAAAGAGAGG
>NZ_LN831198.1:1940742-1950477 GCF_001368795.1 Paenibacillus ihuae | reverse complement strand
CGGATAAGATCATTAGCATACTTAGGATAAAGAGAGGTGTGTTATGCATCGTAGCCATCGCGAGCATCGTACTGCCGTCACGCAGATCTCGGCCTGCCAAATTCATATATAAAACAATATACATTACCGCAACTGGTGTGCCGGCTGTTGGGCCAAGGAGTTTGCGGGTGTAGGCCGTGAAAGGCATGTCCGGGTGCTTCCGGTACAAATAAACATACCCCGAAAACATGACCAGCCCTGCCAGACAGCCAATCAGAATCGACATCCATGCATCCCTGCCGGCGCTCATGCCCAGATTGACAACAAGCGCCGTCCCCAGCTCAAACAGTACTGTTAGAGTGAAAAACTGTAGCAATCCGATCTTAACCTTTCCCATTTTGTCCCCCTGCTCTACGGATTCACCTGAAACGAGTTGCTCCGCATATCGGTATGTCTGATCACTGCATCTGCCTCGATTTTGTATTCGCAATCCGCAAAAATATCCTCCCAATGCTTCATCACTTTTTTCCAGCCCTGCGGGTTTTCCCGCTCCATCGCTTGTCCAAATCCCAGATAATCACTGTTGTACTTCCTGGCCGTATCGATCGCTTCTTTAATTTTTCTGGTGGTATCCTTAATAACATGTGACGATAAATCCGAGACTGTTACCGGAGAGACCAAGTTTAGCGCATTGGCATTTTCTTTGATCGAAACCTGCTGGCTAATTTTCACAGTGAACACCGGGTGTTCCGGATCTTTGGCCGCTACCGTCAGCCTCACCTGGGAATGATACACATTAAAAGCAATATATCCGCCCTGAGGATGACTGATGACCACAGGATATTCCTTGATTTTGTTGTGCATAAGCACGGTACCAAGCGCAGTATCCCCCTTGAGCCAGCCTTTTAACTTATCATCCTTAAAAACTGCCAGCTCAGATACCTTCAGGATCGCCTGTGGCACAATTGTCTTCAGATTATCGTTACTATCCGCCTTCTCCCTGCTCCCCTCGGTGAATACGCCGTTGATCACCGGGCCGCCGCCTCTGAGCTGAATCCCTCTGATTACATCATCCACTTCCATCCGGTAATTGTAGCCGAACTGCTTCGAGGTTGTTTCAAGCTTCTCGACCAGATCATTGGCGGGGATTTTGCTGAACACGGTCATTGTAGACATAAGTTCACTTGCAGGCTGGCCTTTGGCAACAAAAATCAGGCTGGTAAGCCGGGTGTCGCTCTCCCGTTCAAGCACATCCAACAGATCCTTAATGCCTTCCCGCGCCAGTTTTTCAGAAATGACCAGGACCCGGACATGGCCTAATGATAAGAAGCGGGCTGTTTGCCGGGAGGCATTAGCCAGCGCCTCAAACATGGTCCGGCCCTTCCCTGTATACAGAGCAACCGGTGAAATCCCGCGTGCGTTCTCACCAGAGATTTCTTCGGCGATAATGACCTGAAAGGAAACCACATACTTCTCCGCCTCACCTTCCCCCCTATCGATCGCCACACCGGAAACAATTGCCCGCCGGTTTAACTCAACACTATCCCAGCAGCCGGTAATCACCAGAGGGAGCAGGAGCTGCAAAGCAGCCAGCAAAAAAACACAAAGGCGTCTCATCTTCACCTGGCCTCACCTTCACCCTTTGGCTGCTTGCCCCTGCCTTCACTTTTCTTGATTAGCGGAGCCAGCTCCGACTCATGACCTGACGTCACCTGCTTGTACTCCGGCAGCTCATCGCGGATCTGCTGGGGTGATTTATCCGGCTCCATCAGCCAGACCGGCAGCCTTAGAATAGTGTCCTTCTTGTCCATCACGGACAAAGGAACAAACGGTGACAGATAGGGTAAGCCGAACGAGCGCAGGCTGTTCATGTGCGCCACCAGTACAATGAGGCCAAGTGTAATACCGTAGAACCCGAACAATCCTGCCAGCAGGAGAAAAGCAAAACGGATAATCCGTCCTGCAATCGCCATGTTATATGCCGGAATGGCGAAGCTCGCTATTCCTGTCAGCGCGATGACGATAACCATGATCGGTGTAATAATTCCAGCTTCCACTACGGCCGAACCTAGAATGAGCGCACCTACGACAGAGACGGTCTGGCCGATGGCTCGCGGCATGCGTACTCCGGCTTCACGCAAAATCTCAAAGGCACCTTCCATCAGTAGGGCCTCTACAAAAGCCGGAAAGGGCACATTTTCCCTCTGGGAGAGCAGGTTAATCAGTAGTGTTGTCGGAATCATCTCATAATGATAGGTAGTGAATGCAATATATACAGAGGGACCCAGCAGCAGGACAATAAAACTGACATATCGGACTATCCGCATTAGAATCGCAATATCAAACCGCTGGGCGTAGTCCTCTGCCGACTGGAAAAATTGAGTAAACACCGCAGGTAAAATCAGCACAAACGGCGTTCCGTCCACAATGACCACCACCCGGCCTTCGAGCAGGTTTTCCGCAGCAACATCCGGCCGTTCGGTATTATAGATCGTCGGAAACGGGGTGAAGGTCTTATCCTGTATCAGCTCCTCCAGGTAACCCGATTCCAGCACCTCGTCATTCGCAATCCTGTTCAGTCGCTCCCGTACTTCCTCTACCAGGTCCTCACTGGCTATTTCTTTCAGATACATCATTGCCACATGAGTCTTCGTCTCTGTGCCGAGCTTCATGAACTCCAGCCGCAGCTTGGAGGATTTAATCCTCCGGCGGATTAGAGAGACATTAGTGCCCACAGCTTCCACAAATCCATCCTTTGGTCCGCGGACCACCATTTGCGAAGAGGATTCTTCGACGGACCTGGTTTCCCCGCCCCGGGTCTCACAGATAATCGCAAGTGTATAGCCCTCGATCAGGATCATCGTATCCCCGGAGAGCACAGCCAGGATAATATCGTTCCAATCCTCCTGGACCTCCGCTTCACCAATTTCCAGAATACGGCTTAATAGCAACGCGGGGAGGTCGGGAGGGCTATCTTCATGTTCCCGGGCCCATTCATCAGCGTTCAGCAGGAGGGAGCCTACAACAAATTCATTGACGGAAGTCTTATCCGCCAGTCCGCTGAGATGAATAGCAGCCGCCTGTACCGGACGGTCTCCGCCGATCTCAACTTTCCGCACCTTCAGGTCAGGACTGTCCCCAAGCTCACTCCGGATGTTCCCGATACTCTCAGCCAGATTTTCTGACAGCCCTGGTACTCTGCTGCCGGAACCTGCAGAATCAGCAGAATTCGCTGGTGTGCCTGTACGCCGCTTTGTGTTCACCAGACTCCCCCCTTTCCTAATGCTGCTCCTTATTATTCACGGATCGGCCTGCCATTATTCGGCTGCCTCTGACCGCCCGAAATGCCAAAAGGATGCCCTGCAAGCCCTAAGGGCTTGCTGGACATCCTTTTGAAATTCACCTGCCGGTGTGAACCGGAGGCTGATTATCGGTTCCTTTAAATCTCTACAGAACCTGTGTATACCACCTGCGCCGGGCCAGTCATATACACATGATTGTCCTGCTCGTTCCATTCAATGAACAGATCCCCGCCTTTAAGGCTGATTACAGCGCAGCGGTCGGTGAGACCATTCAGTACAGAGGATACCAGCGTTGCGCAGGCTCCTGTGCCGCAGGCCAGGGTAGGTCCGGCACCGCGTTCCCACACACGCATATCAACATGACCGCGGTCAAGAACAGTCGCAAACTCGACGTTTACTTTTCTCGGGAACAACGGATGAACCTCAAGCTTCGGACCCCACGTTGCAAGATCAAAGGATACTGCATCCTCCACATAAATCACGCAGTGAGGGTTACCCATCGAAACAGCCGTGAACTTGAATTCTGCACCATCTGCTTCGATCGGCTGATCCAGCACCGGCTCGGCGTCAATGGCCACTGGAATCTGTGTTCCTGACAATACGGGTTCCCCCATATCAACAGTAACTGTCTCTACCACGCCGTCCTTCACAGTGAGGGATACCTTTTGTTCCCCGGCACCGATCGTTTCAATGACAATCTCCTCTGACTCCACCAGACCGTGCTCATAAACATACTTAGATACACAGCGGATTGCATTTCCGCACTGTTCAGCTTCTGAGCCGTCCGAGTTCATAATGCGCATCATATAATCTCCGCGTTCTGACGGCAAGATGTATACCAGTCCGTCGGCACCGATACCGAAGAACCGGTTGCAGAGTTTAACTGCCAGCTCTGCAGCATTGCCGGGCAGCTCCTGTTCACCAAATACGATTATAAAATCATTGCCGAGGCCGTGCATTTTTGTGAATTCCATTGAAAGGTCCACTCCTAAAAGTTAAGTATTCTTGTGAAACAAGCATACCTTAAGGAGTGGACCGATGCTATTGATTTTATGCTGAAATTTTTGTACTTTTTATCATCGTCCGCCCGCCGCTCTTGCTGCGGTTCTTTTTACCGCCCCATACGCTGCCCGCTCCCATAAGGAATGTAGGGATACCCGCGCTTACGAATACGAGGCACCATTCGCGGAAGTTCAGCGGTACGGTCTTGAACACCGGCTGCAGCAGCGGCAGGTACATAACGACCAGCATCAAGAGTACAGATGACAATACGGCAAGTACAAGATATTTATTCTGTAACGGGTTGCGGTGGAACACGGAACGGGAGCTGCGGCAGTCGAATACATGGATAAGCTGAGCCATAACCAGTGTGGCAAAAGCAACCGACTGTGCACGGATCAGCTGCTGTGCACTGCCCGGATCAATCCGCAGGGTCATCCAGAAGGCACCTAAAGTGCAGAGACCGATCAGCAGTCCGCGGCTGATGATTTTCCAGCCCAGCCGGCGGGCAAAAATATTTTCCTTCGCTCCGCGCGGCTTATGCTCCATCAGGTCCTTCTCCGGCTGATCGACACCGAGCGCCATGGCCGGCAGTCCGTCTGTGACCAGATTCACCCAGAGAATCTGGATCGGCACAAGCGGCAGCGGCAGGCCCAGCATCATCGCAAAGAACATAGTCAGAATCTCACCGACATTGGAAGCCAGCAGATAGCGGATGAATTTGCGGATATTTTCATAAATATTCCGCCCTTCCTCTATCGCAGCAACGATGGTCGAGAAGTTATCATCACCAAGAATCAGCGCCGAAGCCTCCTTGGTAACATCGGTACCGGTGATCCCCATGGAAATCCCGATATCCGCCGCTTTGATCGCAGGTGCATCATTAACCCCGTCCCCGGTCATTGCCACCACATGTCCGCGCCGCTGCAGCGATTTCACAATCCGCAGCTTATGCTCAGGGGATACACGCGCATAGACGTAGACATTATCCGAGACCTTATCCAGCGCATCGTCGTCCATCCGGGTCAGCTGGCTGCCGGTCAGCACAGTTCCTCCGCGCTGCAGGATGCCGAGCTGATGTGCAATGGCTTCTGCTGTCGTTCCGTGGTCGCCTGTTATCATTACTGTTTTGATGCCCGCCCGGCGGGTAATGCTGATTGCATCGCGTACCTCACGACGCGGCGGGTCAATCATTCCGGCCAGGCCGACGAAGACCAGCTGGGACTCTGCTTCCTTTTCACTGCCTACCACTTCACCTGAGCGGACGTCGCGGTAAGCCATGCCGAGCACCCTCAGGGCGCCAGATGCCATTTCCTCATTCGCCTCGAGGACCTTTTGGCGCAGCGTCGGCGTGCATGGAACGACTCCGCCCTCCCATAGCATATATGAGCAGCAGTTTAACAGCACATCCGGCGCTCCCTTGGTGCAGATCATCCGCCCGCCGGGATGGCTGACGATTACAGACATAAGCTTTCGTTCCGAATCGAACGGGAATTCCTGCTCTCTGGCATAAGTAACCGCAAGGGATTGCGCGGTAAGTCCCATTTTGGAGGACAGGGCCACCAGGGCTCCTTCGGTCGGGTCGCCCTTCAGCTCCCAGACCGACTGGCTCTTAAGCGCCTTCTCCATGTCCTCGCCCTTCTCCTTCCCCTTGCGTCTGCCGCGCATTTCCCCGGGGAAGGTCTCAACGATCTCTGCATTGCTGCAGAGTGCACCGATCTGCAGCAGGCGGCGCAGACTCTGGTCAGCTTTCAGGTCGACAGGCTTGCCCTTCTGCAGAACGTGCCCGCTTGGCGCGTAGCCTTCACCGATCACCTCAAGGCTGCGGCCGGCATTCCAGATCCGCGTCACGGTCATCTTATTCTGGGTCAGCGTCCCTGTCTTATCCGAGCAGATGACAGAAGCACAGCCCAGTGTCTCCACTGATGGCAGCTTGCGGACGATCGCTTTGCGTTTAATCATCCGCTGAACTCCGAGCGCCAGCGCGATAGTGACAATCGCCGGCAAGCCTTCAGGAATAGCTGCGACCGCAAGGCTTACACCGGCGAGGAACATCGCAGCGGCTGGCTGGCCATGCAGAATTCCGGCAAGCACAACAACGATTGTCAGGCCGAGCGAGACATAAATCAGGATTTTCCCGAGCTGCTCCAGCCGGTGCTGCAGCGGCGTTTCCTGGGACTCGGTATTCTGGATCAGATCTGCGATCTTTCCCATCTCGGTATCCATCCCCGTGCGAACAACGAGGGCTTTGCCCGTCCCGCGAGTGACCATCGTGCCCATGAAGCCGATATTTTTCTGATCCCCTAGCGGCAGCTCTTCAGCATGAATGGCTTCGGCATGTTTGGAGACCGGCAGTGATTCACCGGTCAATGCCGATTCCTCGGCATACAGTGCGCTGCACTCCAGCCAGCGGACATCCGCCGGTACCCGGTCACCGCTTTCCAGCAGCACGATATCGCCCGGAACGAGCATTCTGGCCGGGATAACTTCCTGTTTGCCGTCACGCAGTACCTTTGCACTCGGTGCAGAGAGCTGCTTCAGCGCCCGCAGTGAACGCTCGGCGCGGAACTCCTGCACAAACCCAAGCACCCCGTTGAGCAGAATAATGGCGACAATCGTAATTGCGTCCAGGTATTCGCCCAGAAGGCCGGATACCAGCGTTGCCCCCATCAGCACAAGCACCATAAAGTCCTTGAACTGGTTAAGCAGCAAGGTCAGCGGCGAGACTGTTTTCCCTTCAGACAGCTCGTTGTACCCGCTCTCTTGGCGTCTTTCCGCGGCCGTCTCTCCGCTTAGGCCCGCTCCCGGATGAACGCCGAACATCTTCTGCAGTTCCTCAGCACCGAGCCGGTGCCAGCTTTTTTGTTCCATATCGTTTCTTTCCCCTCCCGGTCGTTTCTTGACTTCCGGCGGCGCACAGCTTTTCCACCTGTTCATGACCAAGTGTATTCATGGTCGTCCCAAAATATCACTGCCTGGCCGCTTCTCCTTTTGCGCGAATGTGTTAAAGTATGGCATCATAGAGAGTAGGATATTATCATTTTGCGACAGGAGAGCTTTATCATGGCATTAGACGGCATTGTTACCAGAGCGATCGTGCACGAGCTTCAACCCTTTATTGGTGCGCGAGTCGGCAAAATATATCAACCCAGCACTCACGACCTTATTTTCATACTGCGCGGCGCAGGCGGCGGAGGAAAGCTGCTCCTTTCCGCCAATCCCACCTATCCGCGCCTGCACCTGAGTGATCGCAACAGCATCAATCCGGCAGAAGCGCCGATGTTCTGCATGCTGATGCGCAAGCACTGCGAAGGCGGAACCATTGAGAGCATCACTCAGGTAGGCATGGAGCGGATCATTCATATCCAGATCAGAACCCGGGATGAGCTTGGAGATGTATCCGCCAAAAAGATTATCATCGAACTGATGGGCCGCCACAGCAATATAATCCTCACCGATCTTGCCACCGGTACGATTATCGATGGTATTCACCATGTAACCCCGTCGATCAGCAGCTATCGTATTGTGATGCCCGGAGCCGCTTATACGGAGCCGCCGCAGCAGCATAAGCTGAATCCCCTCATTACCTTGCAGGAGGAGTTCATCTCCCTGATGGCGTCCGCTGAAGAAGCTGCGCTTCTTGCAAGCACCGGGGAGGAACAAGAACCTGAAGATATCATAGAGGGGGATATCGCGGAGCTGCTGCGTTCCCTGGAAGAACCGAAGGCGGACGGCAGCGGCGGTCCGGCACCTTCCGTTGACCCAATGGGCTGGATGGTACATGTGTTCAGCGGAATGAGCCCGCTCATCGCCGGAGAGATTCTGCTGAGAGCCGGCTGGCGGCATAATGCGGGTGGTTCGGTTGATCCCGCTCAGCTATGGGCTGCTTTTGACTCTATCATGTCGCCGGTAAGAGAGTTTCAGTTCTCTCCCGTCACAGGCTATAACGCCAAAGGCAAGCCAGTCTTTTCAGCCATTCCGCTGACTTCTCTTGGCGGTGACGCCAAGCACTACAGCTCAATTAGCGCGTGCCTTGAGGATTATTACGGGGATAAAGCGGAGCGGGACACGGTGAAGCAGCGGGTAAGCGACCTGATCCGTTTCCTGAGCAACGAACGCAGTAAAAATGTGAAGAAACTGGCCAAGCTCCAGAAGGATCTGGCCGAAGCGGATGACGCAGACCAGTACCGGATCTGGGGTGAGCTGCTGTTTGCTTCCCTGCATACGGTATCCAAAGGCGATAAAGAAGCAAAACTGGTCAATTATTATGATGAGAACCAGGCCGAGATCACCATCCCGCTCGACCCGCTGCTTACGCCATCGGATAATGCGCAGCGTTATTTCAAGAAGTACAACAAGTATAAGAACAGCCTGCTCGTGATTGAGGAGCAAAGGATCAAAACGAATGAAGAAATCATTTACATGGAAATGCTGCTGCAGCAGCTGGAGCATGCTTCCCTTAATGATATTGAGGAAATCCGCGATGAGCTGGTGAATCAGGGCTACTTACGCGACCGCAGTAAAAAAGGCAAAAAGAAGAAAAAATCAACCCGTCCAACCCTGCAGGTCTATACTTCCTCGGAAGGTGTGGACATCTATGTCGGCAAAAACAATCTGCAAAATGAGTACGTCACGAACCGGCTGGCCTCGGCCAATGACACCTGGCTGCACACCAAAGACATTCCGGGCTCACATGTCGTAATCCGCAGCGAAGAGTTCGGCGACGCCACACTGGAGGAAGCGGCACAGCTTGCTGCCTATTACAGCCAGGCCAAGCAATCAAGCAGCGTCCCTGTAGACTGCACGCTAATCCGCCATGTCCGCAAGCCGAGCGGCGCTAAACCCGGCTTCGTTATCTACGATCATCAGAAGACGCTGTTTGTCACACCGGATGAAGATCGGATTAAAAGTCTCCCGAATGTTCTGCGGAGCTAACTAAAGATTAGCTAAGCTCCATGATAATTTCTGATCTTTTATAAAAACCCCCGTATAACTGCGACGATTTCTCGTCCAGCCTTACGGGGGTTTTGTCTGCTGCCGGTCATAGAGCTGCTGAAAGTTTCATAGAAAGGGTGGCACATCGATATTGTGCCGCCCATCCTCGTTATTTGCGCTTGGCTTCCGCCCGATTCCGGAGCTGCTCCAGCACAGCCACCGGAACACTCACACTGCCCAAATCGCCATGGAAGATGACACCTTGACGCGCACCATGGAAATCCGAGCCGCCGGTAACCAGCAGCCCGAATTCTTCAGCCATTGCCTCATAGCGGGCTTCATCTTCCGGACCATGGTCGGAATGATAAGCTTCAATACCGCCAAGGCTGCTACGGGCAATAATCCTCCGCACCAGTTCATCATCACCGTAAATCCCAGGATGAGCCAGCACCGGGGTACCCCCAGCTTCAAGGATCCAAGTGCAGGCTTCTTCCGGCGTTATGCGCGGAGGCGATACATA
>NZ_LN831198.1:1934130-1940716 GCF_001368795.1 Paenibacillus ihuae | reverse complement strand
GTTATGCGCGGAGGCGATACATAAGCTACCGCACCGTCTGCCAGATATTGATCGAAGGCAGCGCGCATATCCGCCACCACTCCCAGCCGAACCAGCTCATCGGCGATATGCGGCCGCCCGACGCTCTCATCCGGCTTGAGTTCGCGGCCCAGATTGGCTATAACCTGTTCCAGCGTAATATCTATGCCAAGCCCGCGCAGCTTAGCGAGGATCGCTTCGTTCCGCGCAGCCCGGGTATCTCGCTGTGCTGCAAGCCGTGAGAGAAACCGCTCCTGCTCGATATCTATATAATATCCGAGCACATGGATTTCTTTGCCTTCAGCACGGGTACTGATCTCAACGCCAGGTACGACGGCAATTCCGTGTTTCAGGCCTGCTTCTATTGCTTCCGCAACGCCGCTGACCGTATCATGATCAGTAATGGCTACTGCCGACAGCCCTTTGGCATAGGCAATCCGTACATTTTCCGCTGGCGGCTGCATGCCGTCGGACGCTTGAGAATGCGTATGCAAATCACAGCGCCCATGAAGTTCTGGCTTAGCATCTTTTCTATTTTCCAATTGCTTATCTTCTGCCTTCGGTTTGTCCACGCCAGCCACTCCGTTCCCAAGATATATTATCTGCCTGCCGACTCCCATTCTTCACGAAGAATCCCCATTTTAATGGCATCATAATGCTCGCCCCGCACGATACGTGCTTTACGGACACGCGCTTCTTCTACCATACCGCATTTAGCAGCCAGACCCATCATCCGGACATTGCCGGACCAGGTGCCTATACCGAGGCGTACGGTATCAAGCGAATTAAACAGATAGGCCATCCACATTTTGAACGCCTCAGTGCCGTAACCGCCTGACCAGTACCGGGAGTCAAAAATAACGATGCCGATTTCGAACCAGTTCGTAGCCTCCGACACCCAGTATCTGCCGACCGTGCCTTTTAGCTCACCGCCGATTTCTATAATCAGCCGGTTCCGGGGTTCATCCGTTCCAGCAAGGGCTAATGCCCCCTGATATTTCCCGGCGAATTGTTCATAGCTCAGCTCTTCCAGCGGTTCATAGGGTCCATCCCAGCGCTGAAACTCCTGGTCTTCTGCTTCATAGTAGTGATAATAGATTTTACGTATATCGCTTTCGGTCAGATCCCGCAGTACAACCTTTTCTCCCTTCAACAATACAGCCATCCTCCGCCTCCCCCATCTGTTGTTAAATACCCTACTGGCTATTACCATTCATCCGTATGCTCTCGCAGAAAAGTCAGAAAGGTGACCGCCGAGATCGGAAGCAGCGTTGATTTCAGATGAATCGCATAGAATTGCCGTTTAAAAGAGGCATCTGAAATATTCACAATTTTCAGTAAGCCGAGTGTGACTTCATGCTTGACCGAAGAAGCTGAGATAATCGTGATGCCCAGACCGGCTTCCACGGCTGACTTGACCGCTCCCGTGCTGCCCAGCTCCATCACCACCCGCATTGCTCCCGGATCAAGCCCTTTGTCAAGCATTTGCTCTTCCATCACCCTACGGGTTCCCGACCCTTGCTCACGCAGCACGAACGGGTACTGCAGCGCTTCAGCCAGTGTAACTTCCTCCTTGTCCGCTAGCGGATGCTCCCTGGGAACGATCAGCTTAAGCTCATCGCCCATGACCGGTTCAAATACCATCGCCGGATGCGATACCGGGGCCTCAATCAGCCCGAAATTCAGCTGATGCTTATGAATCTCCTCTATGATCTGCGAGGTGTTCATCACTTTCATCATAATGGAGATATTCGGATACGCTTTACCGAAGGGCCCGAGCAGCCGCGGAAGCACATACTCGCCAATTGTCAGGCTGGCGCCCAGCTGCAGCCGCCCCTCCAGCATATGTGTGAACGCCGACATAGCCTGATCTGCCTCCCGGATCAGCTGAATGCTCCGCCGTGCATAAGGCAGAAGGACCTGGCCTGCTTCAGACAGAACGATTTTTTTACTGGAGCGGTCGAACAGCTTGGCGCCAAAATAATCCTCCAGCGCCTGCACCTGCATGGTCACGGCAGGCTGTGTCATATGCAGTCTCTGGGCAGCAGCCGAGAAGCTTCCCTGTTCGGAAACGGTATAAAAAATATGTAGCTGATGAAAATTCATACATTCTGGACTCCTTCATTGCTATAATAGCAGAACTTTTTAATAGCCCAATCAGCTTCGGTCGTGGACTGCGGTGAATGTTTGGACTTCCGGTCGCTGTTATGTTTGGATTTCCTGATTGCAACCGTTGTCCACGGTTGAAATCCAAACATAAAGGCGATCGCTAACGCTCCTACAGTTCCAAACTTCACCTCCGCCACTTCTGCCACTGGCAGTTCTTTAGTTCAGCAAAAATAGCAATTCATTTAACTTTCAATAGATACTTCCTCTTAAAAAAAGAACATGCAGCCTCAGCCGCATGCCTTCTTCGTAAATCGCTGTGCATTATCTGCGTTTGCGGCGCTTCTTCATCAGCTTCATCCGGCGGGAATTCCGCTGCCTGGAATAATACGTCTGCAAATCCCGCAGTTGTGGAGTCGCTGAGATCCGCCCCAGAAAGGATATGATGACCATGATATGCAGCGGACGGCCGGAAAAGCTGGTGATGCCTTCCAGCTGCTTGAACTCTGCAATCACAACGGTATCCTCGTCTATCAGGAACGCGTTGTATTTGCTCTGCAAATATGGCTTAATCCGGTTCTGTTTCAGACATTGCCACAACCATGCGCCAATCTCTCCATTGCTGCCGTTGCCTTCGCCTTGGCTTACCCGGTCCGAATAGCGGCTCTGGGCATGAGAAGTTATCACGATATCAGCGACCCTGTAATCATTCAGCATGATGTGGAAGGGTTCGAACGCCCCCCACGACTCCAGCCCCTTGCCATGCATTCTCATCACTCTCCACCGAAAGGGTCTAGCATGCTCTTATTGTTGTCAATATTACCGCATAGACGCAGCTTGTTCAAGCGTACTAACCCTACTCAGCCGCAGAGAACTACCCGCGTTAGTTGCCGGATCTGCTGACAATGAGGTCAGAATCGTCCACATAGCTGCTGCCTTTGATCATTTTGCATCTTTTCTTAATCCGCGCCGCTTCCTCGGAAAGGGCTTCGATCGTTGCGAATTGGCGGAAGCGGTTAGTCACTACAGCAACAGAGATCGAGACCAGCGGGATTTTTTCCATGCGCCCCGAACGGGTTTCCGCCAGTACATATTGCTGTGCCAGATGACCGGGGTGATAGAACCCCTTTATAGCTGTTTCGAACTCCTTAATGATCCTCTTGCAGCATTCTTCAAACTGATAATTATTTATAAAGATGATAAAATCATCTCCGCCGATATGGCCCAGGAACCCTTCCAGCTGCAGGGCAGAATGCTTCAGTATCTCAGCCGCCGCCTGAATCATCCGGTCACCCTCTTTAAATCCGTATGAATCGTTATACGCTTTGAAATGGTCCAGATCGATGTAAAGCACACTGAACTGTTCCTGCAAAAGCGACTTCACCATCCATTCATTGATGCTGAGGTTGCCGGGCAGACCTGTGAGCGGGTTGAGAAAGCTGGCCGCAACCGCCTGAATCTCGGCAAAGTTAAGCAGCAGATCACGGACGCTAACCGCCCCGAATAAATGCTCTTCATGTGTTACAAGCACGTAGTCGTATAGATGCTCCTCACTTCTGTCCATTGCTAATCGGCTGACCTCAGTAATCGGTGTCTTGTAGTCAACTACCAGCGGGTTCCGGTCCATAACCAGCTCCACCGGTCTGCCCATATAAAGCGTGTAACCGTACAAAGTGCCGATCTGCTGATAAAAACGGATTCGCATGATCAAGGCTACGGCTTGTCCGTTTTCAGTAACACAGACTCCCTGCAGCCGGGGGCTTGTTTTAAAGATTTGATCCACATACTCGCATTTATGATGCGGAGAAATCTCCGGAATCTGCTCAGCAATTTCACCGATCTGAAGAAACATAGCTGTAGCCTCCTCTTCCTGCAGCTTGAATGGATCCCGGCGGCAAGGCTCCATGTACCGGCAGCTGTGCCGGTCTGCCCAGCGCATAGCCCTGTCCGAAATCGATGCCTGCCCGCTGTAGAAACAGCAGCTCCTCCGCCGTTTCAATCCCCTCTGCGATTACCCGGGTTGCCGAGCGCGCAGCATATTCCCTGACTAGCTCCAGCAGCTCCTGCTGCTCCCGGCTGCCGTGAATTCCGCGGATCAGTGATTTATCCAGCTTGATAAATTCCGGTTTCAAATAGACAAGTGTTTTTAGGCTGTTATAACCGGAGCCCGCATCGTCAACAGCAATCCGGAAGCCCTGCTCACGGTAATGGGACAACACTTTTTCAAAGCCGATATAATCCTGCACCGCCTGCCGTTCAGTCAGTTCAAAAACAATCCGCTCCGGTGACAATCCCAGCGACTGCAGCAAGGCCAGTGTCTCACCGCTTTTATGGCGGGCGTCATCCAGTACCCCCGGATGGACATTAACAAAAACAAGCCTCCCGCTCCCGGCCTCTGTCCTCGGCAGTCTTTCCATATACCGCGTAAGTGACATCCTGCGGCAATTTTGTTCAAACCTGTACATCTGCTCCGTCCGTCCGGCAAACTCATAAAAATGCTCGGTAGTCGGAAAATGCATCGAAGCAGGGGGCCTGTTAAGCACCTCATGCCCGAGTGTCCACCCGGTTCGCAGCTGAAGTATCGGCTGGAAAAACGTATCCAGACGTTCATTATTCATAATATCCAGCAATGCGGATAATTGGCCAAGCGCTTTGACTTCCCCTTTTAGCCTGCCGTTTAAATGCTGGAGGTACTGGGGAATTACCGCTAATTTGTGGGACAGTGTCCGCTGTTTATTCATCTCATCACCTATATGCTTTTCTTCGTGAATTTTATCACTCTTTTTACAAGCATATATGGGAAGTATTAAGCGGCGATAAAGTACTCTGCCAAATCTCGACAATTAGACACAAAAATCCTCCGCCTGCAGCAGCAGGCAGAGGATAACTCAGCCGGAAAGGTATGTAGGTTCACTATAGCGTGGTGGCAGAGCCCGTTCCCTGGCCGGAGCTTAGCTCCAATTCCTGTTCTCTTCGCTGGAGGTCCGCCATGGAGGTCCGAAGCGCAGCCTGCGGTCCTTCGAAATGCTTGCGGTAATACGTGAAATCCATAATTATCAGGATCACCATCATGCCCAGCATTGCATAGGCCGCGTTTTGATTAGGCGGAATCATCATAATTACACTGATGAACACGATCCACACCAGGGACAGCACCGCAACAATATTACTGTATTTGCCTAAATTCCATGGTCCCAGATGTTTGGGCTGAAACAAGCCTTTGCGCTGGGCCAGCAGCTTCAGGAAGATCGGAATGCCGTATGCCACATACAGGCCGACCACACTTACTGCCGTGAGAAATACTAACGTTCCGTAGGTAGCATCCGGATTGATGATTTTAATCAGATAATCAATAAAAGCCAGCAGAAAAGAGAGGGCAACCGACAGCCAGATCGCTTTGGCCGGTGTACGGTATTTCTTGGAGATTTCCGCCCAGTGTCTGCTTAGCGGCATCCCTTTGTCCCGGGAGAAGGCGTACATCATTCTGGAGAAGGAGGTAATGGAGGACAACCCGCAAAACCACATTGCCAGGGTAATGAGCCACAGGATGATTTTGCCGAAAGTGCCGCCGAGCGCCTCGCTAATGACATATATAAAAGCATTGTCTGCCGCCGTAGCCGCGCCCGCATCCTGAATCGACAAAGTCACAAAGGCCAGCATAATAAATCCGAAAACAAACGAATAGGCTACCGAGGTGAAAATTCCCCAAGGCGCGCGGATCCGCGGATTCACCGTCTCTTCAATGGTATGGGCAGACGCATCGTAGCCGGTAAAGGTCCACTGTGCCTGCAACAGCCCGATCAGAAAGGCAAAAGCATACGGCTTATCGGAGAATGTCTCTCCAACTTTGAATAAATAACTGACCGGCTGGAGGTCGGATTTAGTGAATAGCGCCAGTGTTACGACCAGTCCTGCGGCAATCACAATATGGTACCAGGCAGAGAAATCATTCAATCTTGCGACCATGCGGATACCGACATGATTGCAGATGCCGTGGGTGAGCAGGATAACAATAAACGTGATTAGAATCGTGGTATCCGTCGAGGTATAGCCGAAGACATCCGACAGCAGCGGATCAGCGAACAATGCAGCGGAATAATCAATGCCGGCAACAATCCCGATCTGGCCGATCAGATTGATCCAGGCTGTGTACCACCCCCACCGTTTGTTCGCCAGCACCGAAGCCCAGTGATACAGTGCCCCGGCCGTAGGAATGGCAGAAGCCAGTTCAGCCAGCGCAGCCGCTATCAGCAGCACGAACAGCGCTACCAGCGGCCAGCCGTAGCCCATCATCCCCGGACCGCCGTAAGTCAGGCCATGGCCGTAAAGGGAGACAGCTCCGGTGAGTATAGAGATAATGGAAAAGGAGATGGCAAAGTTGGAGAAGCCGCCCATACTGCGCAGCAGCTCCTGGGCATAGCCGAATTTATTTAAATCCTTTTTGTCCTGCAGCAGTTGCTCA
>NZ_LN831198.1:1928454-1934104 GCF_001368795.1 Paenibacillus ihuae | reverse complement strand
TTTGTCCTGCAGCAGTTGCTCATCTTTGATCTGATTCATGTCCATCTTCCTCTCCCGGTTCACATAATGGATGCTACGAGGCATCTACCCCAAAAAGCTTTCATGAGTGGACTCATCAAATTCACGGATATTTTTGTTTGCTGCCAGTGTAATGCCAAGTATGACCAGACAGGGCAGCAGAACGCATAGGATACCCAGAACCATTTTCCTCACCTCCCTGGCAAAGCCTACGTTTTTGGTCAGGTGCATAGTGTGTGCGGGGAGAATTCCAAGCGGCTACAGGTGCAGGCCGACACCGCTCGTTTGCTGCTCCAGTATTTTGGCGATCAGCCCGCCCAGATAGGCTCCAGCTTCAACAGGAGGGGTACCTCCCTGGTGGATATTCGAAACGACGATCCGCTCGGAATCAGTCATTCCATAGCCGGGCCGGTAGCAGAGATATGCGCTCATTGAATGAGAGGTGATCAAACCCGGCCGCTCCCCGATCAGAAGCACTATCACTTCCGGATGCAGGATATCGCCGATGGCATTCATGCAGCCTACCCGGCCGTTAAGCACAAAAAACGGTGTGCCTGCGGACAATTGGTGCACCTCCAGCGAATCCAGCAGCGCCGGGTAGATGTCCCGCAGATTGCTCTCAATCGCATTTGCGCTGAGTCCGTCCGATACTACTATCTGCACTTGCGGCTGCTGTATACAGCGTTGCTTCAGGGTCTGGAGACTGCTGTCAGGCAGAAGCCTGCCCAGATCAGGACGCCGCAGATACAGCTCCTTATCCAGAGCGCCCGACTCCACTGAAAATAACCCCAGTTCCTCCAGCAGCCCCTGGCTGACCTTACCGTAAACCGAGTCCACTGCCGCCGCATGGTCACAGCGCAGCTTCAGCAGTTCGGCTGTAGTGGGCCGGGTTCCTGCCCGGCCAGTGCCGATTCTGGCGGGTGTCGTTTGCTTTAACCACTCAACTTTGTCCACCTCACTGTTAACCATAAGATCCCCCTCCTTAAAGTTTCAGGCGCTTCAGCAGTACCACTAGTTCTCACTCCATACAAGCCGCTTAATCCTCACGTTACACAAAAATCCCCGGGTCTCCAGCCCGCCTGGTCAGCCGTCCGTTCTGCAGAATTCCCATGCCTTCCGCCCATGCGGCAAACTCAGCTCCCGGCTGGAGGCGCAGCAGCTCTCTCAAGGTGGCAATATCGTGAAAGCTGGTGGACTGATAATTGAGCATACAATCATCAGCCATCGGCACACCGATGAAAAAGTTAACCCCGGCGGCCGCCAGCAGTACGGACAGATTGTCCATGTCATTCTGGTCAGCTTTCATATGGTTCGTATAGCAGACATCAACGCCCATCGGAATCCCCTGAATTTTTCCCATGAAATGATCTTCCAGGCCGGCGCGGATCACCTGCTTGCTGTCATAGAGATACTCCGGGCCGATGAACCCGACCACTGTATTGACCAGAAACGGCTTAAAGCGTTTGGCAAGGCCGTAGCAGCGGGATTCCAGTGTGACCTGGTCTATGCCGTGATGCCCTCCGGAGGACAGCTCCGAGCCTTGGCCCGTTTCGAAATACCAGCGGTTCTCGCCTTTCGCCGTCCCAGACTCGCAGATCAACTGATCCGCTTCCTCCAGCAGCCGCAGACTGATGCCGAAGGAAGCATTACCGCTCTCGGTGCCGGCCAGACTCTGAAAGATCAGATCTGCCGGAGCACCTTTACGGATTGCCCTCATCTGGGTGGTCACATGGGCCAAAACACTGTTCTGCGTGGGGATATTCCACCTTGTGATAACCTCCATCGTTTCATGGAAAAGGCGCACTATATTGTCTGTTGTATCAATGACCGGATTAATGCCGATCACCGCGTCTCCCACCCCGTAGCTTAACGCATCATAGATTGAGGCTTTGACACCCTGCGGATCATCGGTAGGGTGATTGGGCTGGGCCCGGCTGCCCAGCCTGCCTTTCTGACCGAGGACAGTATTGCAGCGGGTAAGCACCTCGCATTTGGCGGAGGCCTGGATCAGGTCCAGATTGGACATGATTTTTGCAGCCGCCGCTGCCATTTCGCTGTTAAGGCCTCTGCCGATAGCCTGTACCTGTGCATCCTCCTGTGAGAGCAGCTGTTCCCGCAGATCTCCTACCTTCCAGTGGCGGATCTGCTCATACACCGCCTCATCCACCCCTTCCTCAATCACCCGTGATACTTCGTCCTCCTCTGGTGGTATCAGCGGGTGAGTGCGGATATCGGACAGGGTCAGATCAGCAGCAGCAGCTTGGCTGCCATCCGTTCCTTTGCATGATCCGCAGCGATACCGGCCAGCTGATCCCCGGACTTCTCTTCATTCGCCTTGGCAAACAGCTCCTTTAAATCATGGAACCGGTAGCTTTCACCCAGCAGGGAGAGCGTTAGTTTCATGCTTTTCAACTCCTTTATTCACGGCTGAAAAACGAGGGTTTTTACCGCCACCGGAATACAGTCCCCGTCCAGGGGGTAGCCGATGTCAATATAGTCACCGTGTCTGACAGCAATCTGATCAAGACAAATGCAGGGCTGTTCTCCCCGGGTAAGCAGATGGATCACATTACCGACCGCCTTGGCAATATCATTCTCACAGATCAGAATGATCATGGTCATTCCATTCCGGAAAGAAGCCTTTGCTGCGGCAGAAGCAATCCGGCGGATTACCGGATAGGTTCCGGGTATGCAAGCCGGAAGTGATACAGCAAAGCGCAGATCTGCGGGATCGCCTGTGCCAAATCTCCGTCTCCCTTCCGCAAACGCATTCTCCACTGCCAAAGCCAGTCCGGCCAGGTCCCCCTCCGCGTGTTCCGTCCGGCTCAACTTTACCACCGGAATATTCCGCAGCGGCAACAGTCCGCTGTCTACAAAAACAGTCGAGCCGCTAAGAGACGTTGTATGGACTCCAGCGCCGATTACAGTCGCCCGCTGCGCCTCCGATGTGGTGCGCAGCTTAATGGAATAGTTCGCCGCGGCCTTGACCAGTGATTCAGCCAGCAGCGGGCCAATGTCGCCGAATCGGGCGGCTTCCGCCAGGCTGCGTGTACCGGGCTGCTCCAGCAGCAGACCCACGCCCCCAGAGACCCACAGCTCAGACACAGGCTCTGCTGTGCCCGTTATTTCTTCGGGCTGGCCGTAGACAAGAGGGCAGGTTCTGGGATCACGCGAATTCAAGAGGGTGTCCAGCAGCATGACACTCCATTTGCCGGTAATCTCCCTAAGCTGCTCCAAGTCTGCAAGGCCCCCTTCCGCCAGCCCGTAGCCCTCCCTTCTCAGCCACTCCTCAATCACCGGGGACAGTTTAAGAACCTTTCCCTGTGAGCCAAGTCTGAGCAAACGGCCGCCAATATGGAAATTGATAGTACGTGTGCAGCTCCCGCCGGCAAAAAATGCGCAGTTCGCTGTGCCGCCTCCAATATCGACGTTTACGACCTGGCCTGCAATTTCAAGTGAACGTGCCTCCGCCCCCGATCCTTTACCTGCCAGCACAGCCTCCAAATCGCCCCCAGCTTGAGCCACGACAAATTTACCGGCAAATCGGGCAAGATGATGCACAATCTGATCCGCGTTGTGCTTCACTGCCGTCTCACCTGTAATAATTACTGCCCCGGTGTCCACATCTTCCGGCTGTTAAACGGCTCTCTCATACTCCCCAGCCAGGATGGCATGGAGTGCAGGATGATCGATTTCCCGGTCACTGAGGAGCGGCGTACTATACATGGGGCTTTCATACAACACCTTCCGCCCGGTAATCTTGAACCGGGGAAGCATCGAGGCTTCGTAACAACGCTCCATTTCCAGCCTGCTGAAAATGCATTTCGTCGTGCTGGTTCCGACATCAATCCCGACGCTTATAACCGAGCGGACTGTATCCGTGCTTTCCGCCTCCCTTCTGGGAAGTTCAGTTCATAAGTAACAAAAAAGACGCCGTAAGCCCTGCATTACTTGCTCTATGCATGCCTTAGAAGCGTCTGTGCTTAAATCATATTGGATTGTCTGCTGTCTTCGATCATAGTATGACAGGGTTATATAAATGTCAATTTAAATTACATGAAATTCATTTTTATTTATATTATTCGGAATATGTGTCATTTATAATAACTTGAAAGTCACAAATTCAATATAATATATATCTTAATACGGATTTTCCGCCCTAAACATGACATCATTGTTCACACAGGACACAAAAAAACAGGCACCAGCGGTGCCTGCTTCTGAATGATCTATCAGCACATCCTACAATCCATAGTAACGGGTCTTGTCCGGTCCGTTGCTGGTGTATTCCGTCTTCAATTCATTTCGGTATGATCTTTCAATCTTACGCACATATGAGAGTCTGCGGACGGTCTTCATGACTTCCTCGGCGCGTTCCGCATTCACATACATTACGGCGTAATGCATTTTCCGGGATACATAATGCAGTGTCCCGTATTTCTCCAGGTTGCGTGCTGCTTTGACATCACTAACCCAAACGATATATCCTGTCCGTTCCGCAAACATAAGCTCAACCGCCCTTTCCTTCTCTCCCTCTTAGAGGCAGCTTATCCGCAAGAGCATTTGCCTCCGCTGCCGCATCCGCCCTTCGGCGACGGGTCATTGCTTGGAACCTTGATGCTGTCCGATACCGAGAACGCGATTGCTTCAGACATGGAATGTAAAATATCATCCAGCGTCGCCTCCGCCTGTTTGAAGCGGACAACCTCCTCGAACTGCTCAAGCTCCTTCTCTACAGCCGTCACTTCATCCTTGGCCGAATGATAGTTCGGATGAAAATGTCCAAACCGCTGTGTCTCTTCAAACAGCTCCTTCTTGTTCTGAAGCTGCTTGACTATGGCCTGGATTTCGGGATTGGCGTCAACCCGCCCTTTCCAGTATAAGTAATCCGACACTTCGGCGGATTGGTTAATCATATCGCCTAATTCATAGGCGTATGTCAGCACTTCGGCCATATCGACCGTATTTAATTCCGCTACGCTCATGAACTTCAACTCTTTTCTGTGTTAATGTTCTACAGTAAACCGTAGACTACCTTATCATACCATAACCAGTTGCTTAAGCAGAAGAGGAATTTCTCCGCTTCTGCGGAATCAGCAGCTTCATCTCTTTCCAGTCCCCGGCGGCCAGCTCCGTATCTTCACGCTCTTCTGTGCCGGCAGGCAGCAGACCTCCGGCCACCCTCCAGGGATTACCCCGGAGCTGCTCGGGGATAAAATCGCAGATTTGGCCCTCCAGGGATAAACGGACCTTGATTCCCCATACCAGAGCCTGCTCCATCACCTTTTGAGCCGTAGTAATATGATACTCCCGCCATTCCCTAACCCACATTTGCGGAACAGTCTCTTCACCGGGCAGGATAAGTTCCTCCGAATCTGATGATGGAACCGGCAGCGGCTGTAGAACGGCACCTCCACCCAGTAAGCCCGTTTGCGCTTCCTGTAATGGAAGCGTATATATGCCTGCCCTCGGAACTTTATTGTCCGTAAAGTAAACCATCTGTTGCGGCGGAACCTCCCCTTCACGGCCGCCGATGATTCGCGGCGGGGCCAGGCCGGCGGCCGACAGTTCTTTGCGGACCCGCTCAGTGCTGTCATGCCGTACGATGAAATGAAGCGGTCCCACCTGTGAC
>NZ_LN831198.1:1925045-1928403 GCF_001368795.1 Paenibacillus ihuae | reverse complement strand
TACGATGAAATGAAGCGGTCCCACCTGTGACAGGCTTTCCTGCAGCCGGGGATGGGCGGCGATGTCTGCAGCGTCGGCTTCGCTCTGGCACGCCAGCAGAATCACCTCGGACCAGGCCGTCCGGCCGATGCTTCTGGCCCATTGCCTCAATGACAGTTCTACCTGGGACGGCAATCCTCCTCTGGCATGGGAAGCCAGCCAGCCGATGACCGCTTCTGGCGGCTGCCCCTGTTCAGCAGCCTCCTCCAGCTTCATCCGGCTTAGCCTGAAGCTCCATAGCTCATCTGCGTAGAGCAGCTCCGAACAGCCAGCGAGCCCCCAGCGGAGACGGTAATCCACGTCAGGAGGAACCAGCACCTCGAAATCCGGCTGGACAATAAACTGGGCTTCATTGCCGCTTATTGTGTGGCCATCCTTTTCACCAAAGAAGCTGGACAGATTTTTAAGGTCAGAATCCAACATCTTACCGGTAACCAGCAGCGGTTTATGCTCCGTCCAGCGGAAACACCACGCCCCACCTTCTGTATATCCCAGCTCACACCAGCCAAATCCGGCCAGACTGCCTAGCCAAGCCAGACAAGCATATTGGAGAGCTTCTAAAGGCTGCTCAGCCGTAAGCTGAACCTGGGACATCCACTCCATAACATCACCCAAGGGATACCAATTGCCCGGAGCGAAGGCGGGGGAAGAGACAAGATATCTGAAATGCTGTGGTGCAGGCCCGTCTATTCCATAACGGTTTAGTATCACGTTATACAGAACACTTGTCATTTGCGGCTCGCTGAGCCCAAGCCAGCTCTCAAGCTTCTCCATGTCCGGAAAATAAGCAGATTCATGGCGTTCTACCAAGCCCAGAACCAGCATCAGATCTACCATTACTGTAACCGCGAGCGGACACGTCTCACAACCGGCAGCTGGAGGAAACAGCCCCCGCAGCTGCTTATCCTGCACCGGCAGCAGGGCAGCCAGACGGCCCGCCTGCTTTTTGTGGATGCTCCCCTTAGCAGTCAGAGGAAGCCCTTGCTGCGCTGTGAAGACCAGCGCCCGGAACAGCTGTCCGGCCAGGCCTGCCTCCGCCGGATACTCCACCGTTACCGCTTCTGCAGATAACGGCTTGGGCGTATAAGGGAAGCAGCTCCATTGAATAGCTGCCAGCTCTTGTGGGGGGATTTGATATAACTGCTCCCCCCAGATTTTCTGCCGCAGCTCAACCAGCCCTGCCTGGCGCAGCTCCAGCATGGCCAGCTGCAGTTCGGCTCGGCACAGCGCCTCGGGTCGCAGCCGCTCCAGCTTCTCCACGGCAAAAGGCCGGGCGGCATGGCCGGCGCAGATCCGCCTCAGGACCTCCTGTGCCGGCGGACTCAGCGTCATCATAGTATTGCCTCCTTCTGCTGGTCTCCCGCTCTAACGGCATATTCATACCCCTGCTCGGTCAGAAACAGCCTGCGGCGCATAGCAAATTCCTGTTCCCGGCTGTCCCCGGTTACCAGTGTGTAGAAATATGCCTTGTTCTCACCCGGTTTAGGGCGCAGGATCCGGCCCAGACGCTGAGCCTCTTCCTGCCGCGAGCCGTAAGCGCCCGAAACCTCTATTGCCACCGAGGCATCCGGCAGATTCACGGCAAAATTAGCAACCTTAGATACCACCAGAACCTTGAGGCTCCCCTCATTAAATGCCGCATACAGCCCTTTTCGCTCCCGCTGCGGCGTTTTACCGGTTATCAAAGGGGCTTCCAGGAAGTCCGCTAAAGCCTCTAACTGATCCAGGTATTGGCCGATAACGAGCACTGCTGCTCCGGAATGCGCTGCAATAATCTTCTCAACCTCTTCAGCCTTAGCCGGATTCCCTGCAGCAAGCCTGAATTGTTCTTTCCCTCCGGCATAAATATAACGGCTCCTTAGGGCAGACTCCATCGGCACAATGACCTCTATACATTCCACAGCCGCAATCCAGCCCTGCTGCTCCAGCGACTTCCACGGAAGATCGTAGCATCGAGGGCCAATCAGGGAGAAGACATCTCCCTCACGGCCATCTTCCCTGACGAGAGTAGCGGTCAGCCCCAGGCGGCGTGTCGCCTGGATGTCAGCGGTAGCCCGGAACACCGGAGCCGGGAGCAAATGCACCTCATCATAGATGATCAGCCCCCAGTTACGCTCCTTGAACAGGTTCATATGAACAAACGGACCGCCCTTAGAGCTCCGGTGTGTCAACATCTGATAAGTAGCTAGTGTGACAGGCCGTACTTCCCTGCGTTCACCGGTATATTCCCCGATTTCCTCTTCCTCCAGATTCGTCCGCTGCAGCAGTTCTTCCCGCCATTGCTCCACAGATGTTGTACTCGAAGTGAGGATCAGCGTTTCGCATTGCAGCTTCTCCAGCACGGCAAGTCCCACCACCGTCTTGCCTGCCCCGCAGGGCAGGACAACAACACCGCTGCCGCCACTGCCATGAAATAAGCGGACTGCTTCCCGCTGGTAATCCCGAAGCCCGAAGACCTCTGCTTTAGAATCACCTTCATGGTATGCTTTTTCCTTCCAGGCAAGATTCAGTCTCTGGCCTTCCCGGTAGCCTGCCATGTCGATCACAGGATATCCGAGTCTGGTCAGCTCCTGCTTCAGCAGTCCCCGATTCCCCGCAGGACATTCACATTCCATGAGCCCCGATCTGTTCATTTGAAGCCCGCTAAGCACCAGGAATTCCCCCAGCTCATCTAGCAGAGCAGGCTGATCAGTGCGAAGAATCATGAGCCGGTTGTCCGTCATATGGGCATGCAGCTCCAACCTGCCGTACCTGGATATGAGCCTGCGGATTTCTTCCTCCAGCCCGGCCGGTGTACCCCATCGTGACAATCCCTGCAGGCTGGCAATAATCTCTTCCGCTGTTTTTCCGCCGGATGCTGCGTTCCATAAAGACAGGGGTGTGATCCGGTAGGTGTGGTAGGCAGGAAGACTTTTCACAAGCTCGGCGTAATCAGCCAGTGCCGTTCTCGCCGCTTCAAATCCCGGATGGCCGCATTCCAGCAGGATCGTTTTGTCTTTGCGGATAATGCATGACCCTGTCCCAGTCATAGGGTCCCCTCCTGTCTTTTAACATTACAAGCTGTCAGATCTGTATGATCTCCTGTCAATGTGAAGCAGGAAAAAGCCCACCTCCGCACGAATGCGGACATGAGCTTCCCTGTTTGCTTATTCAATGCAGCTGTTGTTGCGAAATTTCGCTCAGCGCTTCTCCCGCTTCATCTGCGAAGATACGCTTCACGGCCAGATCGCCCAGCGATACGATACCGATCAGTTCGTTATCACGTGTTACCGGCAGGCGGCGGATCTGTCCGGAGGCCATAATTTCAGCCGCTTCATCT
>NZ_LN831198.1:1922146-1924883 GCF_001368795.1 Paenibacillus ihuae | reverse complement strand
ATCGAGGTCACCGGTTTGCTCATGACCGTCTCAACGGAGGTAGAGCCTGAGTGCTTGTCCGCATATCCCCTAAGCACCAGGTCACGGTCCGTTATCACACCAATGAGCTTTCTACCCGTTTCTGAATCAACTACAGGAATGAATCCCGTATCAAAATCTCTCATTTTGACGGCAACCTCATAAATGTTGTCTTGCAGCGTCACGGCTGCAGGCTGTGTTGTCATAACTTCCTTGACTGTTTTCAAAAAAGAACCCCCTGTCTGCTCAGTAATCTACGGAAGTAGGTTCTCCCCGAATTATGCTTTTTATGCGTCAAGAATATGAACTATTCATTAAGACAGGATTCAGCCAGTGCTACCAGCAGCTTCGCACCATGAAGCATTGCATCCTCATCGAAGTCGAATTTGCTGTGATGATGCGGATATACCGCATTTTTGTCCGGATTGCCGGCCCCCACAAAAATAAAGCAGCCAGGAATCTCCTTGACATAATAGGCAAAATCTTCGGCCGGCATGATCTTCTCCATCCGGATCACATTTACGGAGTCTCCAAGGGCTTCTGGAGCAACACGGAAAAATCTGTTGAACTCCGCTTCGTCATTGACGAGCGGCGGATACCCCATCATATAATCCACGTTCGCTTCTGCCCCGTATACCGCAGCTACAGAAACAGCCATTTCTTCGATTCTGCGGCGGATCAAATAACGGGTCTCCTCATCAAAAGCCCGGACCGTACCTGTAATCCGGCACCGTTCGGCAATAATATTCTGTGCAGATCCGCCCTGGATCGTTCCCACACTCAGAACGGCAGGCTGCAGCGGATCAACATTGCGGCTGACGATCGTCTGCAGCTGGGTCACAAGCGCCGCTGCAGCTACTATACTGTCTACCGTGCGGTGAGGGATGCCGCCATGTCCGCCTTTACCGGTGATATCAATAAAAAACTCATCCGCTGAAGCCATCAGCGGTCCCGGTGCACTACCGATCGTGCCGAGCGGCAGCGGTGTCCACAGGTGCAGGCCATAGACGGCATCTGCCCCCTCAAGCACCCCTTCGGCAATCATGTCCTTTGCTCCGCCGGGGCAGATTTCCTCAGCAGGCTGGAACAGGAAGCGCAGCTCCCCCCGGAGCTCCGCACGCCGGGTGCTGTAATAGGAAGCTGCTGCAAGCAGCATCGCTGTATGTCCGTCATGCCCGCAGGCATGCATAACACCATGGTTCTGCGAAGCATATTCGCTTCCGTTCTCTTCAGTAATATTCAGCGCATCCATATCGGCGCGCAGGACTACCGTCTTTCCCGGCTTGTCCCCCTTAAGAATCCCGGTCAGACCGAAGCCGGCACTGCTCCGTATGACTTCAATCCCGAATTCAGCCAATCGGGCGGCTACATAAGCTGATGTCTCTTTCTCCTGATACGACAGCTCCGGATGCATGTGCAGATGGCGGCGCCACGCCACCATATCCGGAAGCAGCTGTTCTAATAGCGTGTTCTCCATATCGCTTCCATTCCCTTCTACCATAGCCCGCTCCGGCAGACCTGCAAACGCAGCGTTTGCGCAGGTCTCCTGCCGCAAAGAACTATATTTCTTATATTGTAGCAGAAACGCAAAAAACTGTGTATCGATAGGCCCCGCCTACCTTGCGCATCCCCCGGAAACATACTATCATGAGGTAGAACATTAATAATTACGGTTACAAAATAATCATTATACTTCATAAGGGGGATATGTTCGCTATGATATTTGAGAACACTGGCCTCGTTGGATTAAAAAGCGACCTTCTTTATCTTGACGAGAGCGCGGCCAAAGCCGGATTCATCCGCTGGCAATGGGAATATTACCGCGCCACTTACGACTGTAAGATAGAAGACCATCAGAATGGCGGAGAATACTTCCTGCGGGTGAATACACGTGCTGTCGAAGGCAAGCTGGAAAAGCCCGATAGCATACTGGCCATTGAAGCCGTTTACTTGGGCAAGGCTACCTTCCCCCACGGCCTGGAGTACGACTCTCCGGTTCCACAGCCTATTCTGGATACTGCCGCCCAGCGGATTTTCGAGCTGAAAGTGCTGCTTGAAGCTTGAGTACAATGAAGGGAAAGACGAACAAAAAAGTCAGCCTGCCCAAAAGAGGAACACCCGATTTCCAGTTACTAATTCTCACTTTACTGCTAGTCGGCTTCGGACTCGTCATGGTGTTCAGCGCCAGCTCCAACCTGACTCTGGCAAGCGAAAAGTTCGGCAATGATCCATTATATTTTTTTAAGAATCAGATACAATGGGTAGTCGTGGGAACTGTTGTGATGTTCTTCGTAATGAATGTCCATTACAGCAAATTCAAGAAATGGTATGCTCCGATATTTCTGCTTACGCTTGTTCTGCTGTTCCTAGTTGCCTTCGCAGAGCGTACGAACGGCGCAAAGAGCTGGTTCAATATCGGGGGCCTGGGTATCCAGCCTACCGAGCTGGCCAAAATCTCCATTATTCTATATCTTGCTGCACTGATTACCAAAAAAGGCGAGCGGTTGAGAGACTTGCGCACCGGCTACATCCCGGTAATGGTGATAGTGGGAATCGTTGCAGGATTAATTATGATGCAGCCGGATCTGGGGTCCTGCTTAATCCTTGTAGCGACAAGCGGTCTGGTCATTTATGCCGGAGGGGCCAGCATGAAGCATATCCTTGCTTCCATTGCGCTGCTGGTGCTTGGTGTCGGGATCGTCATGGGCGCTAAGACTGC
>NZ_LN831198.1:1919649-1922039 GCF_001368795.1 Paenibacillus ihuae | reverse complement strand
CTACAACATCATTCAGTCGCTCACAGCACTCGGCGAAGGCGGAACGAGCGGGGCAGGCTTCGGTCAGAGCATCCAGAAGCTGCACTATCTGCCCTATCCCTATACGGACTTTATTTTTGCCGTGATCGGTGAGGAGCTTGGATTTATTGGAACGACGATTTTCCTGCTGGTGTATCTGTATTTCATCTGGAGGGGCATTCTGATTGCCCTAAGGTGTACGGATCCTTTCGGTACCCTAGTCGGAATTGGTGTCATGGGCCTGATAGCGATCCAAGCCTTCGTTAATATCGGCGGTGTTACCAAAACCATTCCGCTTACAGGGGTTACGCTGCCTTTCATCAGTTACGGCGGCTCTTCACTCGTGGTCACCATGTTCTGTATGGGTATTATGCTGAGCATATCCCGCGAGACTAACAGGCCGGCCAAAGAAGAGGTAACAAAATCAGTGACCACAGTCAGACAAGTTCGGGCGCGCTAAGCCTACATATACTACATTTGCTAATGAATCGAGTAGGAGGCTACCCATTAACTGAGCAGCCGACCTCTCACACCACCGTACGTACCGTTCGGTATACGGCGGTTCAACCGCATAAGTGCAATTTACGTAAATGCTCGTACTGTGCCGGGAAGTCATAATACCCGGCCTGTGCGAGCTTTTCATTTGTTATGGAACGAGACAGTACAGGGCTTCCGGCAATCCGCCAGTATCCAAGTCGGGAATTCCCCCATTGGTAAGCCTGCCCTTCCGGTATCCCCAGCTTGCGCAGGTTCTGTACCTTGGTTCTCGGCTTCTTCCACTGTTTCCAGATGTACATCCGCAGACGCCTTCGCAGCCATTCGCTCCAACTTTGCAAGATCCGTTTCATGTCGGCCACATAGTAATAGCCGATCCATCCCCGAATGTAGACTTTCACCTTCTCCATGACTTGTCGGACATTCCTACCCTGACTGCGGCTCGTCAGTTCTTTCAGCTTCTTCTTTGCTTTGGTCAGGGATTGTCCATGGACGCGAATGTACACACCACTCTTGTTCTTTCCCAAGGCAAAACCAAGGAATTTGAAATGCTTCCGCGCCACTACACTGACGACCTTGCTTTTCTGCCTATTTATCTGGAGTTTAAGTTTGTTCTCCAGGTACTTCCGGCAAGATTCCAGAAGCCGCGTCGCTGCCCGCTTACTTTGAGCCAGCACTACGATGTCATCTGCGTATCGGATGACATTCACTCCCCGCCTGCTCATCTCCTGGTCAAATTCGTTCAGGTAAATGTTTGCCAGCAGCGGGGACAATGGCCCTCCCTGCGGAGAACCTTCCTCCGTTTTGAAGTGCATGCCATTCTCCATAACCCCACTTTTCAGATATTTCTTAATCAGTTCGGTTACACGCTTGTCCTGGATATGTCTGCGCAACAGATGCATCAGCCATTCATGGTTCAGGGTGTCAAAGTATTTGGAGAGATCAATTTCTACCGCATAACCGTACCCCCGCTCTGCGAAAGTCTTCACTTTGCGAATCGCTTGTTGCGCGCTGCGCCCGGGGCGGTAGCCGTAACTTCCGTCTGAGAATAGCGGCTCAAACAGAGGCTGGAGCTGCTGGGCGATGGCCTGCTGGATCACCCGGTCCACGACCGTGGGAATACCAAGCTTTCGAACACCACTTCCATCGGGTTTGGGGATTTCCTTGCGCCGTACCGGGCTTGGTTTGTACTTGCCTTCCCGGATGCTTCGCAAGAGCTCGCCCTTATGTTCCTGCAGCCATGGCAGCGCATCTTCTACGGTCATCCCGTCGATTCCCGGCGCTCCATGGTTGCGTTTGACCTGCTTGTAGGCTCTGTTCAGATTGTCTCTATCCAGAATCTGCTCCAGCAGGTCTGTTGCACCGTCTCTTTCTCTACGTTCCCGAACGCCGGCACTCTGCGCTCCCGCATACTCTTCACGCTCCACGCTATTCCTTTGCAGGCAGCCCTTTCGGTATTCTGCTTTCATCACGCCGACTCTCCTTCCAGTCTGTACTCGAGACTTACGATTGTTCGGCCCTTCCCGAAAAAAAAACTTCCCGGTACTATGGCCTCTGCTGACTTCTCACAGTAAGCTTTACTCCGTCTTTCGGATTTTTTTTTTTCCTACTCCACGTCTGTGAGATCTCCCCGGGTAAGAGCGATAACCTTCCCCTCATCTATCTGCCACATTTACATGGTAGGATTCGGGCAGTATTGGACTTCGCTTTGGTGTGCAAGCTCGTCCGTCCTACCATGCCTTGTATGTGATTTCTGTTCGTCAGACCGAGGGTTTGCCTCCGGCTTCCTTCAGATTCCGCCTCACGGCGGACACCCTTGCCCTTGGCTAACAGTTCCTACTGCCAAGTCTGTAGCGGACTTTCACCGCCAAGTTATC
>NZ_LN831198.1:1902874-1919623 GCF_001368795.1 Paenibacillus ihuae | reverse complement strand
AGTCCGGATAAACCTCCGGACTGCCTTTTTGTATGCTGTCTTACGAAATCTCATCATTCTTAAAAGCTACGCCTTCTACCTTAACATTGACTTCAACAATATGAAGTCCGGTCATGCTCTCCACAGCCTCTCGGACGTTCTGCTGAAGCATCCGGCAGACATCATGGATCGGTGTTTCATAAAGCACGATAATGCGTAAATCCACTGCGGCTTCAAGCTGTCCTACTTCAACAGTAACGCCCTTTTGCACGTTTTTACCGCTGAGGCGTTTCGCCCATCCCTCGGACAATCCGCCTGACATGGCTGCAATTCCAGGAGTCTCCAGCGCAGCCAATCCGGCAATCTTCGAGACGACGTCATTGGATATCCGTATATTTCCCATTTCAAGTTGAAGTTGTTCCGCCATGCCATATCCCCCCTACACTCATTATCAATTATTGTAATTCGAAAACAGGCTAAAAAGCAAATGACTTTCTATCACACCCGTTTACACATTGGATCAATTTGGGTATATTGAATTATGAATTCAACCTACATATAGAAACTGGGGTGTGTCTTACTTGAAAAAATGGATTTCTCCAGCGCTGTTGGTAATCACATTTATCCTAAGCGCCATCGGACACTATGCAGACTGGGACCACACTCTGCAGTTCGTATTATCCGCAATTGCCGTCGTATTTGTGGCCGGCTTTCTCGGTAGAGCCACAGAGAGTGTAGCCCACTATGCAGGCCAACGCCTGGGCGGCTTTCTAAATGCCACCTTCGGTAATGCCGCTGAACTTATTATCGCCTTCTTTCTGGTCAAGGAAGGTCTCTTCGACATGGTAAAGGCCAGTCTCACCGGTTCTATCATCGGTAACCTCCTGCTCGTGCTTGGTCTCAGTATTTTTGCCGGCGGGATGAAGTTCAAGGTTCAGAATTTCAATGTTACCCTGGCCGGATTAAACGGCTCGCTGATGATCGTGGCAGTCATTGCCCTGTTTGTTCCTGCTATGTTCTTTAACACCCACTCGATCACTGAGAGAGACACCGATGTTCTAAGTCTTGTCGTCGCAGGTCTGCTCATTGCGGCTTATATGGCCTGGCTGGTCTTCTCGATGATCACGCACAAGAAATACCTGGCTGATGTCACCGTGGACTCGGAGGAAGAGCTGCCAAATGAGCACAAGCCGGCCTGGTCGATGAAAAAGTCGATAATCTATCTGGTATTAGCAACTGTAATGGTCGCTTTTGTCAGTGAATGGCTGGTCGGTACACTGGAGACGTTAACTGAACGCTTTGGCTTTAGCGAGCTGTTCGTCGGCGCATTCCTCGTAGCCATTATCGGTAATGCGGCTGAACACAGTGCTGCAATCATGCTGGCGATGAAGAACAAGATCGGTGCTGCAGTGGAAATCGCTGTCGGCAGCAGCCTGCAGATCGCCTTATTCGTAGCCCCTGTGCTCATCTTCGCCAGCTACTTTATGGGGAATACGATGGATATCGTCTTTACCACCATTGAAATTGTGGCCATCGCCGTATCTGTGTTTATTGCCAAATCAATTATTCAGGACGGTGCGACCAACTGGTATGAAGGACTGCTCCTGCTGGCAGTGTACCTGATCCTCGGTGTTTCCTTCTATCTGGTTTAAGCACGGGTTCTCTTTAACTTTAGCGGTACAACAAAAAACGCACATGAGCGGCCAGCAGGTCCTCATGTGCGTTTTTTATGATCAGCCCGGAAGTTCAGCCTAATTCTCGCGCTCTTCCGCCTCTTTGTTCAGAGCCTCGTACAGCCCAGCCAAATTGCGTTCCAGTTCACTCAATACCTGCTTGCCGGTAAATTCAGGCACCAGACCCGCTCTGACCGCAAAATCAACCTCTCTTGAAAAGCCGTACATCTGGGTATCCAGCACTTCCTCATAGAGAGGGCAGTAACGAGTTGCCAGATTCTCCATCTGCACTTCGATGAGCTTCTGAATTTTATCGGCATCTTCTTGTAGAAGAGTGATGGCTTTAAGGTTAAGCTGTTCCTGCAAATCCGATGAAGTCATGCATTTTCCCCCCCATGTCCAAAAGTTACAGCTCCTACTGCTATTTAGTTTAATATTAGTCGAAATTCGGACCCAATACAAGAATTCAGTTTCAAGTATACTAAAAACGCCCTGCCGTTTAGGGCAGGGCGTCTCAGAATTGAATAGATTACTCGGCAACAACTGTAAAATTCAGACCATGTTTGGCAAAAACTTCGCTCATTGCCTTCTTAGCCTCTTCGGCATCAGTACCATGAACATGAAGTTCGTAACTTTGACTGGAAACCAGAGTAGTAAACAATCCAAGGATACTCTTAACGTCAATGTACTTGTTGTCCGCCTGAAGAACGATAGATGAGTTGAACTGGCTTGCCGTTTGGGCAATATCCACGATTGCCGCATTGTTACTGGACATAGGAATCCCTCCGCAACTTGATTAGAAAAACTTAGTACGCTTGTTCATTTGTAACCAATTCCATGATACATTGAATCCGCTTACTCGCGCAAGGTGTTTTCTGTAAATACACTAAGAACATAAGAACACTCTGCTTGTTATTACATTTTATTTCAGGTTTTCAGGATTCAGACCTGTAAGTTCAGGAATGACAAAAATGCCGTCCTTGCGAATCAGCACATCATCAAAATAGATCTCGCCACCGCCGTATTCCGGACGCTGAATCAGCACAAGATCCCAGTGGATGGAAGAACGGTTGCCGTTATCAGTCACATCATAAGCCTGGCCCGGCGTAAAGTGCAGACTTCCGGCAATTTTCTCATCGAACAAAATATCCTTCATCGGATGCAGGATGTAAGGATTAAAGCCAATGGCAAATTCACCAATATGGCGCGCACCGTCATCGGAATCGAGAATTTCGTTGAGGCGCACAGTATCATTGCTGGTCGCTTCAACAATTTTACCGTTCTCGAATCTGAATTTCACATTCTCAAATGTTATCCCGTTATATAGAGTTGCCGCATTATAGCTGATTGTACCGTTAACCGAATCGCGGACAGGGGCGCTGTACACTTCGCCGTCCGGAATGTTTTTCTGGCCGGAGCATTTCTCTGCGCCGATCCCTTTGATCGAAAAGGTAAGCTCTGTACCCGGTCCTGCGATACGCACCTTATCCGTCTTACGCATAAGATCCGCCAGTGCGTCCTGTGCTTTATCCATTTTGGCGTAATCCAGGTTGCAGACCTCGAAATAAAAGTCCTCAAAAGCTTCTGTAGTGGTATTGGCCAGTTGAGCCATACTTGCATTCGGGTAACGCAGTACAACCCACTTAGTATGCTTAACGCGTTGCTCACTATGTACCGGATGCGAATAAAGGGCGTTATACAGCTTCATGTTTTCTTCCGGCACGTCTGCCAGATCGTTAACATTCTCACCGGCACGGATTCCGATATAGCAATCCATCTGCTTCATCCGGTTCAGATCAATGTCCGCCCAGGCCTTGAGGCCTTCAGGGGTAGCATATTGAAGCATGCTGCGCAGGACAGTACGGTCTGTCAGCTGCACAAAGGGATGACCTCCGGCTTTGCCGACTTCCTCCACCACAGCTTTTATCAAATCTCTTTCGCTGCCGATCATTTCGACGAGCACGTTCTCACCCGGCTGCACGTTTACGGAATAACCTACTAGGTTTGCCGCAAGCTTTTGAATTCTTGGATCTTTCATCTTTCTCTCTTCCTTCCTCTTACAGAAAATAAACATACTGTTCTATTGTAGCACGCCCATTACTTAGCGCAAGGTTTTCCCCTTCAGCAGCCACTCAGTGATACCCGTTGAAATCTACTTTGGTCACATAGGTTTCGACCTCCGCAGGGTCCCCGGAAGCGGGATAACTTACCGTACGGGTCCAAGTTAACCGCTTGGGCAGATTGCGTTTGGTGTCCACCTTCAAGAAATACACAGACGAGATCTCAGCTTGAGCCAGCTTCTGCTGCAGCTCATTCTCCTTTTGTGCCCATAAGCTATTCATAGCTGTAGTAACTTCAGACCGTTGCCCTGCTGCGTCCTGAGCGTTGCCTGCAGCCGGGCGGATAGCCTGCATCTCCCGCTCAAGCTGTGCCTTAAGCTGCCGCTTTGCTTCACCGGGACTCAGTTTAATCCGCAGTACCTTGCTCCCTCTGCCCGAGCCTCTTTCCTCTGTCACCTGCTTCTCTAAATGTTCCAGCTCTTCCAGCTGCCGGAGAGGGTTCAGTGCAGTGAGCGGATTTCCTGCACCGGATTCGGGGGATGAAGTCTGCATTAGCCACTCCCCGTCTTTTTTCTCAAGCCGGGTGTAGTATGCAGGAGCTGCCGAACGGCTCTTCTCCAGCCTATTCAGGCCTTCTTGTGCTGCCGCCTTCGTCACTCCCGGCTCATCAGGCAGCAGTGAATACAGACTGACCTTGTTATGGTCCTCAATCTTGCCTCCATAATAAAGCGCCGGTTCGGAAACGGGCTGTCCGCCGATCAGCAGTGCCGCCGCTCCCTCAAAAGATACCGCGTCGCTGCCATCCATGCCGGCGAGAACCAGGTTCAGCTCCTGCGCAGCCGGTTTGCTGTTTAAGGTCCCGCAGGCGCTGAGAAGCAGCACTAACATTATGAATGAAGCCTTTCTCTTACACCGATAGTTAGGTATATTCATGGCATTCAAGCCTTTCCCGGTCGAGTGATTTACTGCTTCTCCCCTGAACGATCCTTTATAGGTTCTCCTTTCACATTTTGCTTATACTTACTTTCTTCCCCGGGCAAAAAAAAAGAATCCTTGCGGCTTTCGCCTTAAGGATTCTTCACACTGACATCTACATCTTTACATTCGATCACTACCTGATTGCGGCCGTTGTTCTTAGCATCATAAAGTGCCATGTCGGCCCGGTAAAATAGGGATTCTACGCTCACTCTATCATCAGTCCAGCTCCATTCCGCTATTCCGCAGGATACGGTAACACGTGGCTCCGTTTCACCCATCACCCGCTTGCGGATCCGCTCTGCCACAAACACGGCCTGCTGGACTCCCAGCTGCGGCAGATAGACTGCCAGTTCTTCCCCGCCCCATCTTGCAGCGATATCCCCCTGGCGGATGGAAGATTTCACAATTTCACTAACCTGCTTCAGAATCTTATCGCCTTTCTGATGCCCGTAGGTGTCATTGACCATTTTGAACTGATCGATATCGACGACAATCAAGGAGCCGCAGAAGTCTTTGGACTGCCTTTCCTTGATCTCCTCGTCCAGATAATGGCGGGCATATAGCCCGGTCAGGCTGTCCCGGTTCGCCAGGTAACGAACCTCTGCATGCAGACGCGCATTGCCTACGGCAAGTCCGATATGACCGGCCATCGCCTGCAGCAGCCTGAAGCTGTCATAGGAGAAGAACTGCGGTTCACGGTGGGCCAGCATGATCGCTCCGCGCACCTCCCCGCCGACACTCAGCGGAGTAGCGATCAGTGACTGTGAGTGCGTTGCCTGCATAAGCTTGGACGTGGTATCTTCGGCATCTCTATAATTAGACACTATAATGGGCTCACCCGTGGTATAAACCTTCCCCCCAAGTCCATTGCCCGCATCAATAATCTCACCGCGGAGCGGCAGGTAATTGCAGGCAATCGCTTCGAGGCCGCCCTTTTCTTCATTAAGATGCAGGATACAGCAGTAATCCGCGTCGAACATCTCCAACAGCTCTTCAAAGGCATACTGAAAAATATCCCCGAGCCGTAAGCTCTGGTTCAGGCGCTGGGTCAGCTCATTACTCATCCGCAGCTCACGGATCAGCTGATTAGAGCGCTCATACAGCTTGGCGTTCTCAAAAGCAGTCCCCGCAGTATCTGCTACCATAGAAAGAAAGCGAAGATCTACATCGGGAAATGCCGGCCTGTCCAGCACCATATGAAATACACCGTATACTCCCTGCTTACCTCCAAGCGGCAGCCCGATTTCCACAGACCTCTTATCAGGTCCAGCGTGAAGGGCTACACGCCCGTCCTTGAAGGCTTTGGCGCAGACGTCCTCATCACCCCAACGCAACGGAAGCGGCTTGACTTGTGGATGAGTACTGCGGTGATCCTGTGACATGAAGAGATCAAGCCGGGCTCCCGGATACATTGCCGAGATGCTGTCGATGACTTCGGTCAGCACAGCGTTGACATCGATATTGTCATGCATCCGCTGAACGATCTGAAACAGCAATGACCGGCGGCTGCTTTCCCGTTCAGCATGCTGATGCACACCTGCCAGATCAGACACAAAAACATGTTCAAATCTGTGGTAAAAGCAGGTCTGGAAATGCATAGCCATCGCTTCTGCCGTATGCACTCCCCCCTGTTCATATTGCTCTGCCGTCATTGCGCAGCCTAGCAGGGCAAATATTTCTCCGAGACCTCTGGTAAATACGGGAATCGTCAGCAGCACCATCGCCGGTTCAGATGTCCGTTCTTCTGCCGAATAAAGCTTTCCCGAGCGAAGAGAATGTGCCGCCTCCGCTTCCCACTGCGCTTTCCAGCGATCACTCCGTGCTCCGGACCCGTCAATGGCCTCAAGCCACTTCCCTTCGAAACTCAGCACGCACCATTCCCACAACTTTGCGAACGGGGGGACAGCCTGTCCCCGCCATTCTCGGAAGCTCTCTGCAATCAATTCGGCTGCATACGGGAAATCATAGGATACAATATCCGTTTCCTTGAGCCATGCGGCGGGATCATTGAACTCTCCGCTTGATTGCATCGTGTCCTGCAACAGCATACGATTGTCTTTACGACCATATGCTTCCTGTTCCGACATAAAAAGGATCCCCTTTGCATCTCAAATGAGTTTCTTTCCGATAACATCTAATTAGCTATATTTTACTCTCTTTTTTCCTGCAATGCATTATATTTTCCTGAAAACCGGGATTTTTTTTAGGACCAAAGAACTAACGACAAAGATAGACAAAATCTCTTTAAAGATGCGCTTGACATTATATGTTGTTTTCATATAATATTTATTGTTGAACAAGACTGTAAGAAGTCTTACTGGGCGTAACGTTGTGTCACCCTCACGCATTTCGTTACTGCCAGGGCAGCGGCTGAACTTCCCCGGCAGAGTGAAACCAAATACACGCTTTCACGGATACGATTTGCGGCACAAATAGGCCCTAACATGAAATTTCAATTATAAAGGAGTCTACTATATCATGGCACGTTACACCGGACCTAAATTCAAACTCAGCCGCCGTCTGGGCATTTCCCTTAGCGGTACAGGCAAAGACCTGAAACGCCCTTTCCCACCAGGACAGCACGGCGCTAACCAACGCAGAAAAGTAAGTAACTACGGAATGCAGCTTTTGGAAAAACAAAAACTGCGCCACATGTACGGCTTGGGTGAAGAACAGTTTAAAACTCTCTTCACCAAAGCACAAAAGCTCCAAGGTATCGCGGGCGAAAACTTCATGTTCCTGCTCGAAAGCCGTTTGGACAACCTGGTTTACCGTCTTGGTTTTGCTAACTCCCGTGCAGGCGCACGTCAGTTGGTATCCCACGGCCACGTAACCGTTAACGGCAAAAAAGTCGACATCGCTTCTTACCGTGTAAGTGTAGGCGACGTTATCGGACTTCGCGAAAGAAGCCGCTCCATGACTTCGATCAAAGAAGCTTTGGATAACCGTTCCCACCTTCCAGGCTATCTGGAATATGCTGACGGCTCTTTCGAAGGTAAATACATCCGTTTGCCAGAACGTGCCGAGCTGTCCCAAGATATCGATGAAAAGCAAATCGTCGAATTCTACAACCGTTAAGATTTCGCGTTTACGCGAATCAAGCAAAGCCTCCGGTTATCCGGAGGCTTTTTTTGTTATGAAAGAAGCAATTTTGCAAACTTCCGCTTACCTACCTGAACAATATCCCCGTCCTGCGGCTTAATCACCCCGTTCGGGTCCTCTAGCTTCACCCCGTTCAGCTTCACTGATCCCTGCTGGATACTCCGTCTTGCTTCACTGTTAGAGCTTGCAAAACCGAGGAGGGTCAGCAGCTTGACCAGCGTGAGCGTGCCATTCTCCAGTACATCAGCCGAAATAGTGTAAGTTTCAATATCCTCAGGCAGAACACGCTGCTGGAAAACGGTGATGAAATGCTGCTGTGCGGCCTCTGCTGCTGCTATACCATGGTAAATACGTACAAAGGTATAGGCCAGCTGCATTTTGACATCCCTTGGATGTGCTTTTCCGGAAGACAGAGCTTCCTTAAGCGTATCCAGCTCCCCATTGCTGAGGTCCGTAACCATTTCATAGTATCTCAGCATCAGCTCATCCGGAATAGACATTGCTTTCCCGTACATTTCACTCGGCTTTTCATCGATACCGATGTAGTTTCCAAGGCTCTTGCTCATTTTCTTCACTCCGTCTAATCCTTCGAGCAGCGGCATCAGCATAACTACCTGCGGCTCCGCCCCGTATTCCTTCTGCAGGGTGCGTCCCATCAATATATTGAATTTCTGATCCATACCGCCGATCTCAACATCCGTCACGTTCGCCACTGAATCCATCCCCTGCATCAGCGGGTAGAAAAATTCATGAATGCTGATGGCCTGGCCGCCCTGGAAACGTTTGGTGAAGTCGTCACGCTCCATCATCCGGGCTACGGTTACTTTTGCCGATAGATTCACTACCTCTGCAAAAGTCATCGGACTCAGCCAATCCGAGTTGCATAGTATCTGTGTCTTTTCCGGATCAAGGACCTTGTACACCTGCTGCTTATAAGTCATGGCATTACGCTGCACATCTTCTTCACTAAGCTGTTTCCGTGTCTCAGATTTACCTGTGGGGTCGCCGATCCGTCCGGTGAAATCTCCGATGATCAGCTGAATGACATGTCCAAATTCCTGGAATTGGCGCAGCTTATGAAGAACAACCGTATGCCCGATATGAATATCAGGCGCAGAGGGATCTAGCCCCAGCTTTATATTAAGCGGAACCCCTGTCACCACAGACTTTATCAGCTTGCCTCGCAATTCCTCCTGCGGTACAATTTCCATTGCACCACGTGAGACCGCTTCCAGCTGCCTTTCCACTTCCAGCTGCTGCGTGGCAGTCAAGTCTTTCCAATTCATAATTACTCCTCCTTAACAAATCTGTCCATGAATAGTGATTCTTCATTTCCTGTTCAGCAACACAAAAAGAGCCTTTCACTCATCCCACGAAGGGACGAGTCAAAGACTCGCGGTACCACCCTAATTAAAGATCCGCCTCGCCGGGACGCGGGACGTAATCCTTCACTTCATTGCGATAACGGGGTACGCCCCGGTTCCGGACTACTAGGCAAGCACGTTAGCGCCTGATGTTCCTCCGGACAGCTCCAGACTGTAATTCAAAGGGGCCTGCTGCCGGTTCGCACCACCCACCGGCTCTCTGAAACACATGGCTTGCCTTCTACTGATGTCCTTCAATGCTTTTTGAATATCTAATTGAGTAAATTTATACCACAGTTGCTTTTAACAAGTCAACACCCCCGCAAACCGTGTTTCCGGGCAGAAGCGCATTCAAAATCGGCAAATTGTGCTATAATAGTTCCGTTAAAAGGAGGATTATCGTCGATGGTTGAGGAGAACAAGAAGAAGACCGCAAAACAGCGTCCCGCGCGAAGATCCTGGCTCCGCAGGTTCGGTTCAGTCGTAAAGTGGATGTGTATACTCGGCATCCTGGGCATTCTGTTTGCAGGCGGTGCCGTGGCAGGCTATGTCACTTCCATAGTAAAAGATGACCCTGTGCGCTCCGAAGAATTGATTCAGCAGCAAGTCAGCCAGAACGCCATCACCGGCTTTGCTTATCTCCGTGACGGCCAGCCTATCGGTCAGCTTCGCACTGAAGAAGACCGCAGGCTTATTGAGTTTAATGATATTCCACAGCTAGTGATCGATGCCGTTCTCGCTATAGAGGACAATAATTTCTATGACCACAAAGGAGTCGATTTCAGCGGCACTCTGCGTGCCATCAAACAGAAGCTGCTTAATGAATCCGTTCAGACCGGAGGCAGTACACTCACCCAGCAGCTGGCAAGACGTGTATTTTTGAATCTGGACCGCACAGAAGACCGCAAAGTAAAAGAAATCCTGCTGTCTCTGCGGCTGGAGCGTTTTTTGTCCAAACAGGAAATTATTACAGCTTATCTTAACAAGGTTCCCTTTGGGAACGGATCAAACGGTTATAATGTATACGGCATCAAAGCTGCAGCCAAGGGAATCTTTGGGCTCGATGATCTCGACAAGCTGAATATAGCACAAGCCGCATACTTAGCCGGGCTTCCGCAGCTTCCTTCCAAGTATTCTGCTTTTAACGGTGTAGGCGAATTCAACGAAACTGCCTTTGGCCGTGCCATGGACCGCCAGAAGCTAGTCCTGCGCCGGATGCTCGAAGAGAACAAAATCACCACCTCACAATATGATGAAGCGTTACTGTTCGACATCAAAGCATCCCTGGCTCCGCACACGAAGAAAGCGTACGCTACATATCCTTATCTGATGCTGGAAACGGAACGCAAGGCTGCAGAGATACTGCTCTCCATGAATGAAGAGAAGACCGATGCAGCAGATCCCGCCGCTTCTACAGATGACACCGTACTGCTCGAGGAAGCACGCCAGCAGCTTATGACCGGCGGTTACCGTGTATACACTACTATAGACAAAAAAGTATACAGCGCGATGCACAGCATTTCAGAAGACAGCGACAACTTTACCAAGGACAGTAAATCACGAGGCAAGGAACAGACTGCGGGTATGATGATCGATAACAAAACCGGGGCGATTCTCGGGATGATTGAGGGCCGTGACTTCAATATCGAGCAGATGAACTACGCCACGCAGATGGTTCGTCAACCGGGTTCCACCATGAAGCCCATTGCCGCATACCTGCCTGCGCTTGATGCCGGATTAATTCAGCCTGCCAGTATTTTGGACGATGCGCCGATTATTTTGAAGGACGGCACCAAGGGATTCCATATTCCGAAGAATGCCAATAACCGCTATCAGGGGCTCGTTACAGCACGCTATGCGCTCAACAAATCCTTGAACCTTCCTGCCCTCAAACTGTTTAATGACAAGGTAGGAATCGAAGCCTCCTGGGCTTTCACTAAGAAACTGGGGATCACCACCATTCAGGACGATGATTATAATGCGCAAACCGGGGTTATCGGGGGGCTGCGTTACGGGGTGTCCGTAGAGGAATTAACGAATGCCTACTCTTCCATCGGTAACAAAGGCGCTTTTAATGACGCCTATATGATCGAGAAGATCGTAGATTCTCAAGGTAAAATTGTGTATCAGCATAAAGTGAATCCGGAGCAGGTATTCTCCGAACAGACGGCTTATCTTATGACCGACATGCTGCGTACGGTTATTACCGAGGGGACAGCAAGCACGGTAAGAAGCAATTATAAGCACTTCAAAGAAGTGCCGATCGTCGGGAAGACCGGATCTACACAGAACTATGGAGACGTGTGGTTTATGGGCTATACACCTGATGTTACACTGGGTATGTGGGTAGGCTATAAAGAGCAGATCAACACCCTCCAGGGCGATGCCCAAAAACGTCAGGCACAGACGCTCTGGACTAAGGTAATGAACAAGGTGATCGAGAAACAGCCTGATTTGTTCGTAACCAAAGCGTTCACTAAGCCTGAGGGTATCGTTAAGAAGACAGTCTCCGCATACAGCGGCAAGCTGCCGACGGACCTGACAGACAAATTCACAACAGACCTGTTCAATACCAAATTTGTGCCTAAAGATGGCGATGACGGTATCTCCAAAGCTAAATATATAACATATGGCGGCGTGAACTATCTGCCTTTGGAAGGCACACCGGAGGATTTCCTGAAGGAGAAAATCGTCGTCAAGCGTGAGAAGCCGATTCAGGATCTGGTCAAAGAACTGCTGGCTGCTTTCCCGGCTATGAAGGAGCATGAACCGCTGGAATACTATATGCCGGAGGATGCCAAGACCGACTTTCCAACCGAAGTAGACCCGCGTGTGGATGACGGAAGCGCACCTGCGGCTCCAGGCGGAGTTAACGTCTCCTACAGCTCCGGTAAAGCCGTTATAACCTTTACCCCAAGCAGCTCATCCGACGTTGTAGGCTACCGGTTGTATCGCTCCTTAAACGGAGGTACCTTCAAGAAGCAGGCGGTCATTTCCGCCGGTGAAAATACCGTCTTCTCGCCTGGTACACCTGAGACCGTAAATGCTACCTTCTACGTGACAGCAGTAGATGTAGCTGGCCATGAGACAGCATCAGGCAGCGTAGCTGGCGGTGCGACTCCGACACCGGAGGTAACGCCGACACCAGAGGTGCTGCCGGGAACCGATCCGACTCCTGATGGAGGCGCGGCACCCGAAGGAACCGAAGATCCCGGAATGATTATTGTGGATCCAGGCAGCTCGGATGTCCCAACTGGCAGTGGTAATAATGCCGCTGGTGGTAGCAGCAACGCTGCCGGCGGGGGTAACGACGCTGCCGGTGGAGGCAATAACGCTGCCGGCGGAGGCAATAATGCTGCTGCCGGAGGTAAGGGTGCGGGGAAAACAAAGTAACCGCTCCAGCCCGGCCTTTCAGAACGCAAAAACACCGATTCCTCGCGAAAGTGCGGGAATCGGTGTTTTTTTGTGTTTGTGCTGCTTAAGCACGCCTAATCCTCGATTGTCGACAGGTCTCCAGCCGGAAGATGAAGCTCCCAGGCCTTTAACACCCGGCGCATGATTTTGCCCGAGCGGGTTTTCGGCAGCTTATCCTTGAATTCAATCTCCCGGGGGGCCGCATGTGCAGATAACCCCGCTTTGACAAAGGCAGCGATCTCATCCTTAAGCTCCAGCGAGGGCAGGTAGCCTTCCCGCAAAGAGATGAATGCTTTGATGATCTCTCCCCTCAGCACATCCGGTTTACCGATGACTCCCGCCTCCGCCACTGCCGGATGCTCTATCAGCTTGCTTTCCACCTCGAAGGGGCCAATCCGCTCACCGGATGAATTGATAACATCATCGATCCGCCCCTGAAACCAGAAATATCCCTCATCGTCCATATAAGCCGAGTCCCCGGAGATGTACCAGCCGGGAATGCGGAAATATTCGTCGTATTTAGCTTTATTATTCCAGATGGTACCCATCATAGAAGGCCAAGGGGTCCGTATCGCCAAGTTCCCCATCGAATAGGGGGGCAGCTCGTTGCCCCGGTCATCCAGAATCGCCGCTTCAATACCTGGCAGCGGACGTCCCATGGAGCCTGGCTTAATGTCCATTCCCGGGTAATTGCAGATCAGCTGTGCGCCTGTTTCGGTCATCCACCATGTGTCATGAATGCGCTGGTTATAAATCTTATCCCCCCAGCGGACAACCTCTGGATTAAGCGGCTCCCCGACAGACAGCACATGACGCAGACTGCTCAGATCAATCCCCTGCAGGCTGCTGAGACCTGCTCCCATCAGCATCCGGAAAGCTGTAGGTGCACTGTACCATACCGTAACCGCGAAACGTTCTATCGTCTTATACCAGTCCTGAGGGCTGAAGCGCCCGCCCCGGACTACGTTGGCAACCCCATTTAGCCAAGGTGCAAAAATCCCATACGAGGTTCCTGTAACCCACCCCGGGTCTGCGGTACACCAATACACATCATCCGGACGTAAATCGAGTACGATCTTACCTGTATAATAATGCTGAATCATTGCCCTCTGCACATGGTAGACCCCTTTAGGTTTCCCGGTTGAGCCCGAGGTATAGTGCATAATAAGTCCATCTTCCAAGGTTAGCCATTCCGGCTCCATTTCGGCCGAAGCAGCGGCTGTCTCCTCTTCGTAGCTAAGAATACCCTGTTCCGCATCAGCCTTCGCACCGACAACAATAATATGCCGCAGTTCTGGAAGCTCCTCATGCCTGACCCGCTTCAGCAGCTCCGGGGTAGTGACCAATGCCACCGCTCCGCTGTCCTCCAGCCGGTCCTTCACAGCCGTTTCCATAAAAGCTTCAAACAGCGGTCCGACCACTGCACCAACCTTTAGGATGCCAAGCAGACTAAAGTACAGCTCCGGGCTCCGCGGCATAAAGATAAATACCCGGTCACCTTTGCCTATACCGTATTTACGCAGAACATTCCCAAAGCGGTTGGAGCGTTCCTGCAGATCAGCGAAAGTGTACCTTTCCTCTCTTGCTGAATCGCTGTAGATTAGCGCTGTTGCCTCACCACGCCCCTCTGCTACATGGCGGTCTATGGCTTCATGGGCCATATTCACTTTGCCCGTATGAAACCAGGAGAATTCCTTCTCTACATCCTCCCACCGGAATTCGCTGACTGCCCGGGTATAATCTGTCATGTTCGCATTTTGTACACGGCCCGGTAAAATTTCACTATGGACTTGCCCCATTACTCTTGCCTCCCCTACTAGATTGAATTAAGCTTTAAGGGCGAGATTCTTAGTTCATGAAAACTGTCAATGTACTAAATGTGAAATATTTATGTCGGAATCAGTATAACATAGGAAACGGTTACATTCCATAAATTAGTTGTTCGAGAGGAGCCCATTCATGGAGCACCGCAAGATACCCGTCTCACATGTATACGTATATCACAACAAAGAAATTATAATTAGCGGTCCAACGTCCCCTGTAGTCCTGCAAAGCCTTGACATCCATCGCGATCTGGATGCCTTCCGCAAGCCGCAGGAACAGCTGGAGGCACTGATTGAAATTTCGGGACTACCCGAGGGCCGGGTTATTACCGCAGTTACAGATAACATGCTGATAGGCTATGTAACCTTTCATTATCCCGATGAGCTGGAGCTGTGGTCACAGGGGGGAATGCCTGACTTGATTGAATTGGGAGCTATAGAGGTAGCAGATGCTTATAGGGGAGGCGGGCTTGGCAAACTGCTGATTGCCACAGCATTTGAGCGGGAGCAGCTGGAGAATTGTATTGTTTTCACTACAGAATACTATTGGCATTGGGACCTGAAGGGCAGCGGGCTGGATGTATGGGCATACCGTAAAATGATGGAAAACCTCATGAAAACTGTTGATATGGTTTGGTATGCCACCGATGATCCGGAAATCTGCTCGCATCCGGCCAACTGCCTGATGGTCCGGATTGGAAATGAAGTGCCGATGTCTTCTCAAGAGACTTTTGACAGAGTGCGCTTCAGGCAGCGTTTTATGTACTAAATAGCGGGTGAGTACCGTTATAATGCTTTTAACATATATTCAAGAATGGCATGGGAACGCCGGGAGGCTAATACCGTGAACTCATGGTAATTCACATGAGCCGAGCCGTCAGCCTTATCTGACATGGAACGGATAATAACAAACGGTGCAGCATTCATGGTGCAGACCTGTGCAACAGCCGCCCCTTCCATCTCGGCACAAGCGCCGTTCAGCTGTTCTCGCAGATTAGCAACCACTGTACTGCTGGCAATAAATTGATCGCCGGACAGCACAATTCCTGTGATGGCATGCTGCTTCAGCTCAGAGCAGGCCTGCTCAGCCAATTTTACTAAAGCCTCATCTGCAGTGAAGGTTGATACCTCCTGATAAGGGATTACCCCTTTGGGATAACCTAGGGCTGTTACATCCATATCATGCTGGATACAATGGGATGAGATTACGATATCTCCAATATTAAGGCCAGGATGAACAGCCCCCGCCACACCGGTAAACAACACCTTGGATACACCATAGGTATCGAGCAGAATTTGCGTAGTCACCGCTGCGTTTACTTTGCCTACTCCCGACTTGCAGAGAACAGCAGGCTTGCCGAAGATGGCTCCCGAATAATATTTGATACCGGCTTTAACGGTGGTCTGCCTGTTCTCCATACTATTCAGCAGCAGTTCAATCTCCTCATCCATCGCGCCAATTAAACCGATTAACTCACTCAATATGTATCCCTCCGTCAATTCCCCACCAAGCGGGGAGGCTGAAACTTTTCACTTCTTCAACAATAAAAACGCCCCCGAAGGAGCTTTCTATGAACCTATAATCTTATTTGTTTACATGATTGACAGACAAGCGGAGAATGGTCTCATGCGGCAGAATAACCCGCGGATTCTCAACCGTCTCCTTCTTCATCAGCTTCGTCAATAGCCGCATAGCTACCGCACCCAAGTCGTACATAGGTTGTGCTACAGTAGTCAACAGCGGACGAACCATCGAAGCCATACGGATGTTGTCTACGCTGATGATCGAGAAATCATCCGGAACTTTCAGACCTTCATCCTGAATACTGTGGATTGCGCCAATAGCCATTTCATCCGTTGCGGCGAATACAGCTGTCGGTTTCTTCTTGAGGCCAAGGAAATACTTCATCGCTTCGACACCGGATTCGTAACGGTAGTTACCGATACGCACCAGGTCTTCCTGGTACTCGATTCCTGCCGCTTCCAGTGCTTTCTTGTAGCCTTGGAACCGGGCATAGCCGTTTGCAGGATCCTGCAGCGTTCCGCTGATCATAGCAATCTCACGGTGTCCGTGGCGGATTAGCGTGTTCACAGCATCAAAAGCCGCATTCTCATGGTCGATATCAACCGACGGGTAAGTCCCCTTCTCATCACGCGTTGCGCAAAGCACGATTGGAACTGCAGAGGTCTGGAAAGCCTGGATATGTTCTTCAGTTACCGTTCCGCCCATGAAGAGCAGCCCGTCCACTTGTTTCTCCAGAAGTGTATTAATTACACGGATTTCCTTCTCTTTGCGTTTATCGGCATTACACAAAATAATATTGTAATGATACATATTGGCAATATCTTCAATCCC
>NZ_LN831198.1:1895579-1902848 GCF_001368795.1 Paenibacillus ihuae | reverse complement strand
TCTTTGCGTTTATCGGCATTACACAAAATAATATTGTAATGATACATATTGGCAATATCTTCAATCCCGCGTGCAATTTCTGCAAAAATCGAGTTGGAGATATCAGGAATGACAACCCCTACGGTTGTCGTTTTCTTGCTGGCGAGACCTCTCGCCACAGCATTTGGACGATAGCCCAAACGTTCAATTGCTTCAAATACTTTCTTCCGGGTCTGCGGCTTCACGTTAGGGTTATTATTCACAACCCGTGATACCGTTGCCATAGATACGCCTGCTTCGCGAGCTACATCGTAAATGGTTACCGTCAAATTACTCTCTCCATTGCGATAAATTTTATCGTTCGACTAATTAAAATTATGATACGACACTTTGTACAATTGTGCAATGATAACGCTTCATTTTCCTTTCAAAATTCTTTCAAAGGAGCAAAAAGCTTATCCTGGCGCGGTTCTATCTCCAATTCCCTCAATAAAGCCCTCCACTGATTTCCAGTAGGCTATCGGTACGGCGTTGATTCCCTTTGCTGTAATTTAACGAAAAATGCTGGAGACATCAGCAAGGGGTTCTGCCGAAATCAGCGATAATCTGAACCTGCTTCTATCGTAACAAAAAGTCCGTGAAAAATCCAACATTCGTGAAAAATTTTCATTGATTTTGCAGAAAAAACTTTTCATTTCGCACTTTCTGCCGATTGAAGTGTCAATTGTGACAATCTAGAACCAGTTTCTTCCATCCATTGATGATCACCAAGCTCCGCTGACAGCCGGTACACGTCCAAAAGGACATCGATCCGTCCCTGAATCGACTTATTAATGGTTTCTTCAAGCTCAGTCATTCCACCGGGAAATTGACCGGAAGTAAAAGCTTCCTTAAGTACACTCGCCCATTCATTCCGGTCTGCGAAGGAAAGATGGCGTCTGGGTGGAGTCTCTCCTAATTCGCCAATCAGCTTACCCAGTTCCTTTTTAATGAAGGGTAAGGGTTCATAACGGGCGCAGATGCCGCATGTATAGACCGGAACATGAGTGATTTTGATCTTTGCGCTGTAAATCAGCGTATGCATATGTAGGGTCATGATTCCGCCGCAGCCGCATGACTTTTTAACCAGATTATCTTTTAACATCTCCCACACACCTCAGGCTCAATATTGAAAAAACACGTGAGTCCGCCTTTTCAATAGCTATATTCGCCCTCTCCTCCTTAAATCCCTTCCCATTTGCATAAAATGATTTATTTGGAAATAAAGCAAAGGTTTTCATGTTTCGAGATGACTTCATATTTCAAATTTGATAGAATAAACAGGATATGATGATGTGAAGGGAGCTGCAAAAATCATGAGACTATCCGGTAAAAAGGTTATCGCGCTTGTCGATGAGGAGTTTGAAGATTTGGAGCTCTGGTATCCCGTGTACCGTGTGAGGGAAGAAGGCGCCGAGGTTCATCTGGCAGGCCTTGAGAAAGGCAAAACCTATACCGGTAAATACGGCGTACCCGCTACAGCCGAATATTCCTGGGACGAGCTGAATGCAGAAGATTATGATGGAATACTTGTGCCTGGTGGCTGGGCACCGGATAAAATCCGCCGTTACAGCGCCGTACTGAAGCTAGTGCAGGATTTTAACACAGCTAAGAAGCCGATCGGCCAAATCTGCCATGCCGGGTGGGTACTGATTTCCGCTAAGATCCTGAATGGAGTAACCGTCACTTCCACACCCGGTATCCGTGATGACATGGAGAATGCCGGGGCTATTTGGAAGGATGAACCTGTAGTTACGGATGGACATATTATTTCTGCCCGCCGTCCGCCGGATCTTCCGCCTTACGGTAAGGCATTCTGTGATGCGTTGGCCGGGGAATAGGCCGCCGTAATTATTACAAGGATAAACAGCCCCCGCCTCTACTGCTTGCTGAGGTGCAGGGCTGTTTATGCTTTATGGCTGCTATTTGCGGACGGGGAGTGTTCGTGACTCCTTTATTGGATTAGGATAGCCGGTTATCGTGAACGTCAGCGGCTGGGAATATTTTTTGCTGCCCAGACCCAGATAATGCACCGGTGGGATTAACTTTTTCTCCGCTGACTCCTGGCGCTGCGGAATGCTGATATCAAATTGGCTGGCCGAATAAACCTGGCCATTTGCATCCGTAAACTCACTGCTTATCATCAGGGAATTGTATAATCTCTGCTTTGCTGGTGCTGGGAGATATTCCAAAATCATTGTAGAACCCTTTTCAGTGCTGTAAAGTGACATCTTCAAATGATTGTCGGGCGCCTTAATTATTTCCTGCTTCTCCGTATCAATAATCAGCTCCGTTGCATCCTTATCCAGCGCCAGAATTCCGCCGATCTGCAGCTTGAGCGGCTGGCTGTAACGGCTATCGTTCGCAAATACCAAACGATTACTTCCTTTAACTTCCAGTGTGTGAAGCAAGGCCAGATTCGTAAAATCACCCTTGCTGCCCATTAAAAGCTGCGGATTAAGCATTGAAAAGATTTGTTTGGTGTTCTGCGGATCGTAGGCATAATCCAAATAAACACCTGTTGTTGAAAGGTAAACATCATTAATCTGTATATCCTGCCCGGCAATAGTTAAAGTTTGGTCTATTTTTTGGACTTCTCCTGTTTTAGCCAGCTGCTCTTTATCCAGCAGGATTGGCACGGACAGCTGCGCCAGCGTATCTCCGAAATCCGCAAGCTTATACTCCCCAAGCTTTATGTCGAACGTAATTTGGTCCGGCAGCGAGCTGAACTCTCCACCCCACTGCAATACTTCATATCCGCGCGTAGTGCCGGCCGGCACATCCTTGGCATTCCAGCCCGATCCAAGCACATTGTTCACCGGCTTATCTCCTGTTCCTGTTAGCTGCAAAAAATTCACGCGGGCTCTCTGTTTTGTATTATTCTGCAGGGAGTACAAGATAATAATCCCCATACGGTCTGCAGCAATTCCGTCTACCGTCAGCACAAATCCATTCTGCCGGGCTGTAGCACCGCTGACGTGCTGTATCAAACCTGCTTCGATCGCCGAAAATACGGTAGTGTTATCGTATGCAGCAGGATTAATGCCTGCCACTACACGGTATTCGTCAAACTCTCCAGCTCCCTGGACCATTTCCGGCGGAGTCTGGGCACTGTGAGGCCTCACCTGCTGGCCGATCCAAGGGAAAATAAAGAGCAGGGCAGCAGCCATAACTACCGCAATACTTATTGTTAACCGCTTTTTGAATGAAGAAATACGGTAATGAACAGGTTCTGACATCCCGCTGCGTATTGCCGCCTGCAATTTAATCTCCGACACTTCCTCCACCTGCCCGGATAATCCCTCAAAGTAATCCTTCAGCAGCTTTTCCTCATTACCGGTCATTGGTAAGCCCTCCTCTCATTTTGTCACGCAGCTGCTTTAACCCTTCATTTAGCCAAGTCTTGACCGTCCCTTCGGGCTTGCCGAGCACTTCCGCAATCTCTGTCAGGGTCATATCACGGTAATATTTCAGCACAAGCACCTGCCGGTATTTCAATTTCACGCTGTCGAGTGCCTGCTCCATGTCCAGCTTGCGGTCACTGGTCATTTCCATCACTCCATCACTGCCGTTATGGACAGGTTTTACGGAAGCCAGCCGCTTTCTACGTTTCATTTCATCCTTGCAGCAGTTGATCAGTATTCGTGTGACCCAGGGTGCAAACCGTTCCGGATCTTTGAGACTTTTGCGCTTCATCCAGGCCCGGTACGTAGCTTCCTGCAGCATTTCGAGTGCATCCGCTTCACTCCGGAAGTAGCTGTATGCTATTCCGTAAAGTATTCTTTTCTGCGCCGAGACTAGTCCGATAAAAGCCTGGCCGCTTTCTTCACCATACTTAATCCGTTCACCTTCCATCAGGTTTTCCATACTCTGTTTAATCAGCCTCCCTCTACAACAGCCTCAAAAAGCGCTCCTTTATGTATTTCTATCTATACTGACTCTATTGTGGTGAAAACGGTTTTACTTTTTTTGCAAAAGCAAACTTATAGCAGTAACGCAAAAAGCCCGGCGTATCCGCCGGACCCTTCACTTCATCGAATATACTGTGGCTGCCTGATCATTACAAAGTCTTCTCTTTCGGTGCTTCAGATGCAGCTCCGCTTCGTACGGCGAACGCGCTTAGCAGCTCTTCCGTCTGCAGACTTGTCCGGTGACGGAAACAAGCCTTGGCTGTCTCTTTAGCTTCCGCGGCTAATGTATTGAGTGTGCGGTGCTTCACCCGCAACAGCGCCTGCGGAGACATACTGAGAGTGCGGATGCCGAGCTCCAGCCAGAGCGGAAGCGAGCGCTCATCAGCAGCCATCTCGCCGCATACGCTAACATCGATGCCAACATCCCGTGCAGCCTGTACGGTCATCCGGATCATGCGCAGTACGGCCGGATGATAAGGGTGGTACATATGGGCAATCTGCTCATTCATCCGGTCAACCGCCAGTACATATTGCACCAGATCGTTTGTACCAATGCTGAAAAAGTCAACTTCCTCCGCCAGCAGCTCCGCAATCATAACGGCCGCCGGAACCTCAATCATGATGCCGACGGGTATTTTACGGTTATAGGGAATTCCCTGTTCATCCAGCTCACTCTTCACTTCATTCAGTATGGCTTTGGCCGCCTGAACTTCTTCTACCGAAGAAATCATCGGGAACATCAGCTTGACATTTCCATAATGGCTTGCCCGCAAAATCGCAGTCAGCTGTGTTTTGAACATATCCTTGCGATCCAGACTGATGCGGATTGCACGGTAGCCAAGGAACGGGTTCTGCTCCTCAGGCAGCTGGAAATAATCCAGATGCTTGTCCCCCCCGATATCCAAGGTACGAATCACTACGCTGTTGCTGCCCACCTTCTCGGCAACCAGCTTGTAAACTTCAAATTGTTCTTCTTCTGTCGGGAACGAGTGGCGGTCCATATACAAAAACTCTGTACGGAACAGCCCTACGCCTTCGGCTCCATACTTCAGCGCCATATCCAGCTCCTTGACTGAGCTGATATTGCCGGCGAGATGCAGAGACGCACCATCTTTGGTGATGGCTTCCACCGTCGCGAGCAGCTCGAGCTGTTCTTTTTTCTTCTGCTGCTTGTCGCGTCTTGCGGCGTAGGCCTGTACGGTGGGTTCATCCGGATGAATCTGCACCGTCCCGGTCTCACCGTCCATCACCAGCATATCCCCGGTCTGGATCGGGCTCGTCAGCTTGTTCTCCAGGCCCGCAACCAGCGGAATACCCAGCGCCCGGGCCATAATCGAGGAATGGGAGGTTTTGCCGCCCATCATTGTAACAATGCCGAGCACATAAACCGGATTCAAGTGAGCCAGCTGGGAAGGCGAAAGCTCTTTTGCCACCAGAATATACGGCTGTGTATCCGACGGCAGCGTCACCTCTGGCGCCCCCAGCAGATGCTTCAGCAGGCGGTTTCCGACATCCTTGATATCAACGGCCCGCTCCTTCATGTACTCATCGTCGAGAAGATCGAACATTGCAACAAAGTGATCGATTGCTTCCTTAACGGCTACCTCAGCCGCTTTATATTGACGTTCAATAATCCCGCGGATTTCACTCATAAATACCGGATCATCCAGGATAGCCAGGTGAGCGTCGAAGATACTCGATTCTTCCGGACCTACCACCTCACGGAATTCTTTTTTAATAAATTCTATTTCATCTTTAGAGGTACGGATGCCTTCATATAGCCGTTCAAACTCCTTGGCCAGATCCACGGGATTCACTTGCGTATCCGGCAGGCTCCATTCCCAGTTCGGCAAGACAAAGGCCTTCCCGATGGCTACACCTGCTGCTGCGCCTATGCCCTGTATCATGCTTCGATCCCTCCAACATTACTCTCATGTAGTACCACGGACATTACGGACGACTGCCCCTTTTTCACGTTTTTGAATGGAGCATAGCTCCAGGATTTTACACGGTCAGGGTTGGTAATGACCATTGGGGTGGCAAGTGAAGCTGCATGCTCCTGCAAAAAGGCCAGGTCAAATCTGACCAGCAGCTGTCCCGGCTCCACACTGTCACCTTCCTGTACAAGCGCCTCAAACGGCCCTTTAAGCTGCGAAGTATCAATCCCTATATGCATAAGCACCTCCAGCCCCTCAGGCGTTGAAATGCCTATTGCGTGCATTGTAGGGTACACGTGCATTACTTTGCCGTAGACAGGCGAAACCAGTTCTCCTTTTTCCGGGAAAAAGGCAACTCCGTCTCCAACCAGCTTAGCTGCAAAAATATGATCCGGCACCTCTTCAATTGGCATCATTCGGCCCTGAATCGGTGAACAGAACAACACCTGCGGGAGATCACGAAGCATCAGCTTATCGATCTCTTCACGGATCAGCTCGGAGTAAGTCCCGAACACCACCTGCACGTTACCGCCGCCCAGCTTGATAATCCCTGCTGAGCCAAGGCCCTTCAGTGCCGCTGTATCTATATATCGGTCATTGTGTACCGTTAATCTTAGCCGTGTGATGCATGCCTGTACCTGGACAATATTTTCTTTGCCGCCCAGAGCTTCCAGAATCAGCGGTGCCTGATATGGAATGTTACCTGCCCAATCTCCCAGCTCCGAGCCTTCCTCGCGTCCCGGTGTCGGAATCTGGAAGCGGCGGATCGCCCAGCGGAACAGGTTATAGTAAACAATGGCATAGCCGATGCCGATCGGAATCAGCAGCCAGGCCCGCTGCGACAGATGCAGATTGAGGAAGAAATCAATCGCTCCCGCTGAATACGAGAACCCGTGATGAATGCCCAGCGCATAGGTCAGCACCATAGCTAGACCCGACATCACAACGTGCAGACCGAATAAATAAGGGGAAGCAAACAAGAAGGCGAACTCAATCTGCTCCGAAACCCCTGTCAAAAAGCAGACGAGGGCTGCCCGCAAGAAAGTCTTCTTAATCTTGGGCTTCAAGTCTTCCCGTGCTTCCTGAATAATAGCCAACGCAATCGCCGGCAGGGCGAACATCATAATCGGGAACAAACCGGCCATAAAGACGCCTGCTGTCGGATCACCCGCAAAAAAACGCGGCAAATCCCCCTGCACGACCGCACTGCCGTCAGGAGTGGTAAAGGTGCCCAGCTGGAACCAGAATACATTGTTCAGGATATGATGCAGCCCGAAGGCTGTAAGGACCCTATACAAAACGCCATATACAAAGACCCCAAAACCGCCGGCGGCCTGTATATCCCGGAATAAAATATCCAGCACATCCTGCAAGAGCGGTGATACGCCGAGCATGACCCAGGC
>NZ_LN831198.1:1892222-1895482 GCF_001368795.1 Paenibacillus ihuae | reverse complement strand
AGGCGGAGAACAGTCCCATAAACAACAGGACGAAACGTGACCCGCCAAAAAACTGGATCGCCTCTGGCAGCTTGATATTTTTGAACCGGTTATGTGCCACGCCGGCGACAATCCCGAGGATAATTCCGATGAGTGTTGCAGGCTGAACAGCCCCGTTGCCCATATTGGTAACAATCCGGTCATAGGTGAACATTCCCGCAAGCGCTGCAAGCCCGGCTGGTCCGGCCTGATTGGACAGCCCCCAGGCTACACCGACAGCAAACAAATAAGGCATGAAATAAAATATCCCCTGCCCCGCGTATGTAGTCACTTCGGATACCGAAGAAAGTCCCCATGCAGACCACGGTAAGCTGCCCAGGCTCAGCAGAATGGCCGCAGCCGGAAGCACCATGGTAGGAAGCATAATGGCTCTGCCCAACTGCTGCAAAGATCCGAGCCAATTCAAGGTGACCCTCTCCTTTCGTTCTATAATGAATGGTAAGCGCTACAGCAGCTTTTGTCAAAAGAATACGCAACACTTAGAATACCACGCCTCCAGGTGGGATGGGAAGGAAAATCGAAATAATGCGTTACAGAAAAAAGCTGGTCCTGCAACAGGGAATCGGCAATGGAATCGGCAGATGGAGGCTCTTGCACACACTTTGTTCTTAGGTGATTCAGAGAGATCATTGGCTTATTTGTTTGACCAACTGATTATTTTAAAAACAGAATGGTGCTGGTGCGACTAATTGTATTTTTATAAACTTGAATGTTGTAATAAGACACAAAAAAAATGATTAAACAAACATCTTATGATAGCCACTTATCAGTCACACACGCTTTCCGGGCCCATATTCAATTCTGCTGTATTTCGTGCAATAGTTTGGCAGATTTCGTGTTCATTTTTGCGATCTATTGCACTCCATACATCAGATTCTTCACACATAGACCAAAAAGAAGGAAATCGGATAATTCTATCCTGAAAATAAACCAAAGTTGCTTAACAGGCCGTACGAAACTAAGCCCCTCTCCACTTTTTTTTAAAAAGGGGCTGCTATCAAGAAGAAACTGTGCTTAACTAACCGTTTCAAGAGTAACCTTACAGCCCAAGGCCTCCAATCGTTTGACAGATCGCCGAATAGAATGCTCCCGTTGTCGTTCTTCGTAGTAGCTGGAACCCAGTTCCTTGTATTCCTGCCGGCCCGCTAACAGATGGTATGCAATTAAAAGGATACGGTGAGCCACGGCGACTGCTGCCCGGTTAGCCCCGCGCCTGGCCGCCAGCCGCCTGTACATGTTCGACAAGTAGGTGTCTTGGGTTCGAGAGGCCGCTCTGGCCGCTTCAATTAATGCGCTTCGCAGTTTGGAATTACCTTTTCGAGTTTTAGCGTTTTTTCGTTTTCCTGCGCTTTCGTTTTGACCTGGAGCGAGGCCTGCCCACGCACAAAGCCGGGCGGCTGAACCGAATTGTTCCTGCACGTTGACACCCGCTTCAGCTACGATTTGTTCGGCGGTGCTCCGTCCCACGCCTGGGATGGTATCCAGTCGTTCCAGGTCTTCCTCAAAAGGGGACATGCGTGCGTTGACTTCTGCATCCAACATGGTGATTTCGGATTCAAGGAAATCAATATGTCTAAGCTGGACTTGTAGCATTTGTTTTTGGTGAGGACCCATCAGGCCGTGCAAGGCACGCTGTAGTTCTGCTTTCTTGCTCTTCATTCGTTTCTGAGCAAACTCGGACAGAACGACGGGATCCTCTTCTCCAGCAATCATCGCCTCCAGCATTGCGCGGCCTGATTTCCCGAGTACATCGCGGATTACGGAAGAGAGTTTAATATTGGCCCCTTCCAGCACTTTCTGAATCCGGTTCGCTTCCCGGGCCCGTTCTTCAATTAAACTGCGGCGGTAGCGAATGAGTTCACGCAATTCCCGATGCTCCCGGGTGGGAATGTAGCTGCCTTTTAGCAGACCATGACGGAGTAGACTCGCAATCCACTCGGCATCCTTTACGTCCGTTTTACGCCCCGGCACATTTCGAATATGCTGGGCATTGACTACGAGCGGCTGGATCTCCTCCAATTCGAGTAAATTGAAAATGGGTTTCCAGAATGAGGCGGTGCTTTCCATAGCAACTACCGTACACTTTTTGCTCTTAAGCCAGTCCATGAGCAGTAATAAATCATCGGTCAGGGTAGCAAACGTACGAATTTCCTTACCTTCGGGAGTAAGGACACAAGCGACGACGTTCTTTTTATGAACGTCCAACCCACAACAATGGCTAAACACTACATCCATCCCGTTTCCTCCTTCTACGGCTGTGTAGATGGGGCTGGTGCAGCAACGTAATGAAGCAATCTATCCTTCGTGCTTCCACTAAAAGTGGAGCAACAATCTGAGGTGCACCAGAGTTGCTGAGGTCTGTCTATTGCACGGGCTCAAGGCACCAAGAATACTCGACCTCTCTTCGCCAGCCGTAAAAGGAAACTTCGACGCGAACTCATTTTCATCCTTCTTGGGTGCCACCAGGCGGCATGGACGTCTACTGCACCAAATACATTAGATTTAATGGAGAGTATCCTTTTGTGAGTACAACCAGTTAGTATCCTTCAAAGTTTTTGTGAATTTTCACTCCAACCACTCTGTTCACCAAATTTGATCAGGTTGCATTGGCTTTAGCTCATAATTTCGAACCCCTCGGCCACCCGCAATTGGCCTTAACAGCCCTTTTCCGCTTAAACTATCCAGCAGCCTCCGGGCTGTGCGGAAATTTATCTGAAAGTAGTCGGTAACATCCTTTGGGCGAAGCGGTTTGCCAAGTTGCCAGGCTAGCCTCAATACTTCTTTTTCTTCGGAGAGCAGTTTGGTTACATTTTCTTTTCTGGCCAAATAAGGTGCAAGCGCAAGCTGTAGCAGCATTCTGCACACTTCCGGACGCTGCTGGACATCATCAAACGAGAAATGAAGCATCCTCCAGCCCATTGCGGTGAGAAAAGCGTCCCGATTCAGTGCATAGCTGAATTTCTCCCGGTCCATGTCTTTAATGTGACTCTGAAACCCATCGCATTCTATTCCGAAGCGCGCACCATTCTGCGGCAGATAAGCAAAGTCCAGAAACTGTGATTTGCGGTTCCAGTCATACACCTCATATTCGGGATGCAAATGGTCCAGCGACTCAAACAGCGGCCACCACACGTTTTGTACGAACAGCTTCTCCGCAAAATGATGACCTCTCATTAATCTCCCCTTACGTTCACCGCTTCTTTCTGCTGAATGACGGCTGA
>NZ_LN831198.1:1888957-1891385 GCF_001368795.1 Paenibacillus ihuae | reverse complement strand
CGATATCAACCGGCTCCGGTATGTCAGCCAGTGTATGGTAGCATTTCTCGCCCAGGATGTCGCCGTCCACTGTAGGATTAACCGGAATGATCCGGTAACCCCGGCTCTGCATAGCATAAGCGACCATGTACGAGGTACGGTCCGATTTGTCAGAAAGGCCTACTACAGCAATATTGCCTGCAGAGGCTAGAATATCGCCGATCTGCTCACGGCTCGGGTTCTCAAAACTCATAGTGATTTGCCCCTCTCTTCAGTTGTCCCCGCCTTAAGCCGGGATTCCCTGTGAATATTACGAAACACATTAATTCTAGACTTGGGTTCAGCTCAAAGCAAGCTTCTCACAAAAGTACGAGTTCGTACCGATTTAAGCGAATCTTCGGTCATCAGCCCCTACGGTGATCAAGTCATATTAGACTCTACGCTCTATTCCTATTTTACCCATTCCACATCGGCACCAAGCTCGCGCAAATGGTCAAAATATTGCGGGTACGATTTTGCGACATGATGAGCGTCCTTGATCAGCAGCGGCTGACGGGCCCGAAGGCCGACCACCGTCAAGGCCATAATGACCCGGTGATCGTAATGCGCGTTAATAGTCACGCCGCCTTCTACACCTTCCGGCAAACCATGAACGATGATCTCGTCGCGGCGCTCCTCGACTTTGGCTCCCGCCCGTGTCAGCTCAGCCAGGTAATCCGTAATGCGGTCGCATTCCTTATAACGCAGATTCTCCACATTATAGAAGCGGGAGGTACCTTCGGCAAAGACCGCCGCCGCTACCATAGCCAGTACAGCGTCAGTGGCTGCATCGCCATCGAATTCCACAGCCTTCAGGATTCCGTTGCCCTGAACATGTACTGTACCGTTCTCATGTGTGAGTGGTACTTCCATCATACGCAGCACGTCGACAATTGCCCGCTCTCCCTGCTTGCTGTGCTCAGCCAGCCGGTGGATCTTCACATCCGACTTCGTGACAGCCGCTGCTGCAAGCACAGCCGCTGAACCCGGATAGTCGCCTTGTACAGTGTACGATTTGGCGGCATAAGTCTGGCGGCCCGGCACTTTAAAGGACATGTAATCATCTGCGGCATGCACCATGATGCCTGCCTGCTCCAGCACCTCTAGCGTCTGGCCGACAACAACCTTCGATTTCAGATCGTCCAGGACAATGATCTCGCTGTCTTCCTCAAGCAGCGGCGTCAGGAACAGCAGCGCGCTGAGATACTGAGAGCTGACTGCTCCGGAGACGGTAATCCGACCGCCGGCCGGCTTGCCGCCGCGAATCGTAATCGGAAGCCTTCCGTTGTTATGCTCCACTTCAACACCCAGCTGGCCCAGCGCCTTGATCAGATCGTCATGCGGGCGTTTACCCAGTGAATCTGGATATGTATTCACAAAGGTTACTTCAGGGCTCAGCGCGGCAACAGCCATCAGAAAACGCAGTACTGCTCCGGCATTACCGACATTCAGTTCCTTTACATCGCGTGGATTCCGGCCGAAGCCCTGAATCACGATTTTCTCGTCATCTTCCGTCAGCACAGCTCCCAGATCGGCGATACATCTGCGGATTGCATCACTGTCTTCACTGTGCGCAGGATGATAAATGGTGCTTACGCCTTCAGATAGAGCGGCTACCAGCAGGTAGCGTGTAGTGTAGTTTTTGGAAGACAGTGCTCCAAATTCTCCTTGCAGGGTAGGTGTCGGCCTAACAATAACGTCCATAATCCAAACGCTCCTTAATAAATGTAGTGTATATATGTAGTGCTGGGTTTGACATGTCATTCTAATGCTGTGTTATCATAAAATCATTCTCCAAAAGAAAAGAGGTCTTTACCATGAACGATATTCCACAAATTACACCCGAAGAACTGCGGCAGCGTCTTACGGCAGGTGAGGACCTGTGTCTGATAGATGTCCGAGAAGATGATGAAGTGGCTACCGGAATGATTCCGGGCGCTGTTCACATTCCCATGGGCCAGATCCCGCAGCGTACCGCAGAGCTCCCGGCCGATGCTGAAGTGGTCTTCATCTGCCGCTCCGGCGCGCGCAGCCAGCGAGTCTGTGAATATCTGCAGCAGTTCGGCTTCACTACCGCCAACCTCAGCGGCGGGATGATTGAATGGAACGAAACTGCAGAAGAATAAGCTGCCTGCAAGCACACTTAAAAGCTCAACCGCGGTAATGCATTAAAATATGCTGCGACACTTCTGCCGCACTCAGCTCCGATGTATCGACCGTGCAATGCGCGAAACGGTAAGCCTCACGGCGCTGCTCCATTATGGTGCGGACCCTTTCCTGCGCGTTGCCGGCGAGCAACGGACGATTCTGATCCCCGCTAACCCTTGCAAGAATTGCCTCCTCAGTAGCTGTAAGAGCCACTACAAGACCATGGGCCAGCATAATCTCGGCGTTACCAGGGACAAGTACC
>NZ_LN831198.1:1882450-1888579 GCF_001368795.1 Paenibacillus ihuae | reverse complement strand
CCGTACTCGATACCGTTATGCACCATTTTTACATAGTGTCCGGCACCGTCAGGTCCAATATATGTACAGCAAGGCTCTCCGTCCACTTTGGCCGAAATTGCCGTAAGAATCGGTTCTACCAGCTTATAGGCACTTTCCTGACCGCCAGGCATAATGGAAGGCCCTTTAAGCGCGCCTTCTTCACCGCCGGATACACCGGTGCCGATGAAGCGGAAGCCTTTTTCTTCAAGCTCTTTGCTGCGGCGCACGGTATCAGGGAAGTATGCATTACCGCCATCGATAATGATATCGCCTTGGTCAAGATGCGGCAGCAGCTGCTCGATGGTAGCGTCTGTAGCTTTACCCGCTTGCACCATGATCAGTATTTTACGCGGTACTTCAAGTGATTCTACAAACTCTTCGACAGAAAAAGTACCTACCAAGTTTTTGCCTTCTGCCTCGGCAATCAGATCATGTGTCTTCTCCGGGGAACGGTTAAATACCGATACGGTAAAGCCTTTGCTCTCGATGTTCAGAGCCAAGTTTTTACCCATTACCGCTAAGCCAATCACGCCAATTTGTTGTTTTGCCATCTGGTCCTCCACCCTTTGCACCCTGTATTTTTGTGAAATCCATTTCTCGCAGTATTAAGAATACCACCCTTTGTCAGATACAGCAAAGTTCCGTCTGCGAAAGAGAGATCAATTTCATTGACAAAATCCTTTTCAATCAGGAAATTGCTCACAATGACTATTTTACCGTTTTTACCGCCAGAAGTGAACCCCTGACCCTCACTCAAAAAAAACTCAGGGCACCCCGGCCTGCGGGATACCCTGTATCATTGCTGGTTATTGTCCTTACCATTCAAGCATGTTTAATTCACGGGCCAGTTTAGCCAGTTTCGCCCTGCTAGCCTCTACCAGCGCGGGGTCCTTGCTTCGCAGAGCTTCGCTCATGCGGTCCAGCTCCTCATCCACTTCCACTCTGCGCTGCTGGATCCGTTCCTCCCCCTCGCCGGAGTAGAATAGCTTCGTCAGCTCCTGATCCGAAAGCAGCGGGCCTTTCTGGTACAATACACGCTGCTGATAGCCGGAAATCTCCACCAGCCGGATCACTTCACCAAATAAAATATTCTCAATAATGATCTGGCGGTCACGGAACCGTTTCACTACCGCGTGTCCTCTCATATCGCCAATCAGCTTCTCCATCCACTCGGACAGGCGCGCATCACGGATCATATAATCGCCAACAAGCTTATAGCCATCCTTGATCTGCTGGAAGCGAAGTTTCACCAGCTTGCGTCCGGTGCGCACCGAAATCAAAAAAACACTTTCATTCTCACTCCAGTAAAGGGAATAGCCTTTTTTGATCAAATCCTTGATCAGATCCTGAATATGCTGTCTGTCAAAGCGCAGCTCCAGATTACAGTACTCCACTTCATCATTTTTGTTCACGGCACTCCCCCCTAACAGCTTTGTTAATACAATGCAGCTGATCTGTAAACCTAGAGTAAAACTGACTGCCGGACCTCCACTTTACCTGTCAATAGCTATGCATTCGTCTTACACTTATTTTATACTTCATATTATGTAGCGGTAACTTGGTTTATTGACTATTTTTACCCGTTTCCTGTCATTTCCAAACGGTCTTCGTTCATTTTACTTAAGCCCCTATTTAATTCAGCCTTTACGATAAAATAAGCCGCAAGCACAGGAACCACAAAGTTCCCTGGCTTGCGGCTTGTTAATGTGGCAGACCGCTTTATTCAGCTTGGATTATGCTTCAGCTTGGTCCGGTGAACGATCAGCAGATGTAGACCGAACAGCAATACCATCACTGCTGCACTCGCCAGAAAAGGCGCACTATGGCTGACTGAATCCCACAGCTTGCCAGACAGTACCGGACCGGCTACCATTCCGGAGCCCTGCAGGGTCAGGAATAAGCCCCATACAGTGCCCCGCTCGCCTTTTGGCACCTGCTTAGCAATAAAAGCATTCCAGGCGGGCAGAATAAGCGCATAGCTGATTCCGACAAGCGCCACAGCCACGAAGGCCAGCGGCAGCCAGCGCACCTGTGAGAAGAATGCCAGCGAGCAGGCCGCAAGCAGGAAGCCGATATTCAAAAAGAGTGTTGTTCCGATCCGGTCTACCAGCTTTCCTGCCGGAATAAGCGCCAGAACCGTGATTCCTCCACCTGCAATCAAGAGCAGACTGAACTGGTTCGGAGTCACATGCAGCTCTGCGCGTGTAAACAGGGTCACCACAGGAGTCATGAGCCCGATAGCAAACGCCTGGAGGAACAAAGCCGGGAAGAGCAGCCTGCTGACCTTCAGCGAGGTTCTTACCTGATGCATTGTACGCTTCAGACTCTTCAGAGGCTGTAGCGGTCTACGCGCCGCTTCCGGAGCATCGTCATGCATATCGCGCACCACATGAGTCGCCTGCCCGCCAATTCTCGAAGGCAGCAGCAGGGCAATCGCAGCCACAGCAGCGGCACAGCCCATGAGTACAAAAAATACGAACCGGTAACTCTGTCCTCCATGATCCATCATGAAATTGACAACAATCGGTCCGATACCCGTTCCGGCGAGCGAAGCCATCTCCACCGCGCCCATCGCCGCCCCGCTGCTGCCGCTTTCCGTGGAGCCTGCCAGTTCGGTGATGCCGGTCATCGTGCATGGCCAGAGGGGCGATGTACCGATGCCTAGAATAAGACAGGCTGTAGACAACGTTACGGCATCCTTAGCATATATAATCATACCGACAGCCACCAGAATCAGCGCCAGAGCTCCGGTCATGGTCCAGCGGTACCCGATCCGCTCCATCACCCAGCCGAACGGGCTGCGGAAGAGATTATCACCTAAATACTGCAGGGCAAAAGCGAAACCGACAACGGTGACTGAGAGACCCAGAATGTTCTCCATATAAACCGGCAGCAAAGCGACCAGCAGGGATCCTTTTACAAATTCCACCAGAAAGATGATTACCCACATCTCCATGATGAACGGCGAAGCCAGATTGATATGCATACGTTGTGCTACTTTGCCAGACATTACATCACATCCTAGTATTATGGTGATTGATTTGTTATACTGATGCTTGTCGTAAAAAAATAAATCTTGACGAAAGGTTGTGACAGCATTAAATGAATCAACACGAAACTCCCCTCTTCACCGCTCTTAAAAAGCATGCCGCCGGAAACCCTGTTCAATTTCATATTCCCGGGCATAAGAAGGGGCTAGGAACCGATGCCGAATTCCGTGAGTTTATCGGCGATAACGCGCTATCCATAGATTTGATCAACATCGCACCGCTCGATGACCTCCATCAGCCTACCGGCGTGATACTGGAAGCTCAGAAGCTGGCTGCGCAGGCCTTTGGCGCCGACTATACGTATTTTAGCGTACAAGGCACGAGCAATGCCATCATGACTATGATCCTCTCTGTCTGCTCGGAAGGAGACAAAATAATTGTCCCCCGCAACATTCACAAATCAGTGATGTCGGCGATAATTTTCTCCGGAGCCAAGCCTGTTTTTGTCTCACCTGTACAGGATGAGAATCTTGGGATAGACCACGGCATTACCACCAGCTCGCTGGAACGGGCATTAAGGCGTCATCCGGACGCCAAAGGAGTTCTAGTAATCAATCCGACGTATTTTGGCGTTGTCGCCGACCTGCGTTCGATTGTGGATCTTGCCCACAGCTACGGGGTTCCCGTACTGGTGGATGAGGCACATGGAGTATTGATTCATTTTCATGAGGATCTGCCGGTATCGGCCATGCAGGCCGGAGCGGATATGGCAGCAACCAGTGTACACAAGCTGGGCGGCTCCATGACGCAAAGCTCGGTTTTGAATCTGAATGCAAAGACCGGCCTGGTCAACCCGCAGCGGGTACAGACGATCATCAGCATGCTCACAACAACGTCCACATCATATATTTTACTGGCGTCCCTGGATACCTCCAGACGCAATCTGGCACTGAACGGCCACGAAATGGCTTCACGGACGATTGCTTTGTCCAATTACGCACGTGAAGCGATTAACAACATTGACGGCTTGTACAGTTTTGGAAAGAAATTCTCGGTACAGAAGCCACCTTTAATCTGGATCCGACGAAACTCAACATTCATGTGCGTCATCTTGGCATTACCGGTTACGAGACTGAGAACTGGCTCCGCCAGAAGTACAACATTGAAGTTGAACTGAGCGACATGTATAACATTCTTTGCCTGATTACCCCTGGTGATACCCAGGAATCCGTAGATAAATTGATTTCTGCCTTGCGGGTGCTCTCAGCGATCCACTACAGCAAAGGTGAAATCTATGAGCTAAAGGTACAAGTGCCGGAAATTCCGCAGCTTGCTTTAATCCCAAGAGACGCCTTCTACGCAGATACTCAGGTGGTTCCGTTCCGCGAGTCTGCAGGCTACATCATAGCGGAGTTTATCTATGTCTATCCGCCGGGGATTCCCATTTTGCTCCCAGGTGAAGTTATTACCCAGGATAACATCGACTATATCATCGACCATGTAGAAATCGGTCTGCCGGTCAAAGGGCCTGAAGACCGCAGCATCAACTTCGTTAAAGTGATTGTAGAAGCCGAGCCGATCTCCTGATCGGCCGCTTCTCCCAATTAAATGTCCCCATACAAAAACCCGATACTGGATCAGTATCGGGTTTTGTGCATTAGAGCGCCGCTGCCTGTCAGGTCCGCAGCCTCTCAGCTACACTGAAATCTATTCTTGCTGGGCAAGCAGCTCATTGTAAGCTTCTTCAACAGCTTTCCATTCAGCTTCATCTTCAATGTTGTAAAGCACCATTTCTTCATCTTCTTCTTCCATACGCAGAATGATGCCGTCCGCTTCAGGGTTTTCACGTTCCAACAGCAGTGCGTACAATTTCTCGCCTACGTCGAACGTTTCCACCAGCACCATTTCTACATCTTCGCCCTGCTCGTTCGTCAAGGTCAGCACAAACTCCTCGTGCTCATGGTCGTGATCATGTCCGCAACCGCATGCTTCACCATGTTCATGGCCATGCTCATGTTTGTGATCGCTCATTGAAATACCTCACTTTAAATTGAATTATCCTACATTTGGTATCGTAACACGTATGATAAGTTCAGGTCAATTTGAGGGCCGCCCAAAATACTTAATCCAGCGCAGTGATTACCTTCTCCGACACAAGTACGTAATCAGAGCCCTTGGACGCCTTGATATAGAAGCCCACCCGGTATTTGCCGGCATCCTTGAAATCATACGTGAACTCCGAAGTCGGGAACCAGAAATCCTCCTTCTTCGAACCGCCAAGCTCCTGCGACTGAATGTCCTTCACATTGCCGGAAGGATCGGTAATGGCGACCTTCACTGCAGCAATATCGTCGGTCAGACTGTCCACTTGGGTCAACACCTTGATTTTGAGCTTGCCCACATTTACATTGCCAAAAACCTTATCGCCGTTAAACAGCACGATTTGCACATTTGGCTTAAGGATCGTCACTTTGCCCGAACCGTCCCAGCTGACGACACCTCCGGCTTCTCTAGCCGGTATATAGGCCTTTCCGTCAATCAAATAGCCTCCGTCGGCCATTTCCTTTCCATTGCTCCATACCCTAAGCTTCTGATTTACAGCGTCCGCGAACAATAATGATCCTCCCATTAGAGAAAAAACAACCACGCACAGAGCAATTTTTTTCCATCTCATAATAGAGACCCTCCAAATAATTCATGCTGTTAATATATACTACCAAGATTGCCACAAGTTGCGCAGGATGAAGGCGAAAATTTCAATATAAAGCTTAAAATGATACTATATTTAAATTAAGGCCCCAGCACTGAATATTGGAGGAACAATACGATGACCGTAAACCTGCAAATGCTTGGTACAGGCGATGCTTTTGCCAAAAATTACCACAATAATAACGGGCTGCTTCTTAGTAGCGATTACACACTTCTGATTGATTGTGGAACGACAGCTCCGCTGGCAATGGAGAAGCTGGGCAGATCCTTCGCGGATGTAACCGCGGTCCTGATCACCCATATTCATGATGATCATGCCGGCGGTCTTCCTGAGCTTTCCAGGCTTATGAAAACTAAATTCGGCAGAAGATGATCTTGCTGATAGCCGATACTTTAGCTGAACCACTGT
>NZ_LN831198.1:1859318-1882424 GCF_001368795.1 Paenibacillus ihuae | reverse complement strand
GCTGATAGCCGATACTTTAGCTGAACCACTGTGGGAAAGTTTTCAAAAGAACAGCCCCGCGACAGCTCATAATCCATGTTCTCTAGAAGACGCGTTTGAGGTCAGACTGCTGAAACCAGGCTCTCCTTATAAGCTCTCCAATGAAATCACACTGGAGCTAATCCGCACACCCCATATCCGCGGAAAAGACAGCTACTCTCTGCTGCTGGGCGGAGATATCTTTTATAGTGCCGATATGATCTTTCAGCCGGAACTGCTCCTGAAGCTGGTCCGTAAGCAGGGTGTCCGCCAAATCTTCCACGATTGCCAGCTTAAAGGTCCCGGCGAGGTTCATACAACGCTTAGTGAATTATTGTCTCTGCCCGAAGACGTCCGTAAAATGATCCATCTGATGCATTACGGTGATCATAAGCCGGAGTTCGAGGGGAAAACTGCTGAGATGACCTTTCTGGAGCAACATGTAATCTATCCGCTGTAAGATCTGCTAACCCTTTTTGGAGATAAACGAAAAAAAAGGCCGGACAAGTACGCTTTAATCGCGTTTGTCCAGCCGTACTTAAAACTGCGGCAGCTGATCCAGATTATTGCTTGGATCACCGTCTGCATCACCGCGGATGTACATCTCCCCGTCTCTTCCTTTGAACACGTTCACTCCCGCTATACTGCCGGCCTGAACCTCCTGAAGTGCCTGCTGGTAATCCAGCACTCTTCCTGAGGAAGTCTGAAACTTCATCAGGTCACCGTCACCATTTCTTTGGGCTGCTACAAACCGCTCGCGTTCATTGTTCATCACTTGGGATTCATTCCTTCACGCTTGGATTAGCCATACGGCTCACCCCTATCTTGCCCTCAGCACCGACAAAATATGTACCTGTGCCCGTTACAGGTTCTTCTGCATTCTTACATGTAAAATACCGGCATCATAAAACGGCTCCGTAGAGATAACCTCATACCCTTGCTTGCTGTAAAAATCCTCTGCTTGGCACTGTGCATCAAGTACAGAGAACTCAAGACCCAGCTCACGGGCCCGCTCCTCCATCGCCATCAGTAGAATCCGGCCGTATCCCTTACTCCGGTAATCCTTATGGACAGCGATACGCTGCATCTTGGCAGTCCCTGTTTTATAATAAATCAGGCGTCCGGTAGCTACCGGCAGACCGTTATCGATAATCAGCAAATGATGCGCCTGATCACTGATCACATCGTATTCATCAATTTCTTCTTCCGCCGGCACCTTCTGCTCTTCAACAAATACCTTTTTGCGGATATCCAGCCCCAGTTGTAGCAGTTCATCTGTAGTCACATGTACAATCTCCGCCGCCATATTCACCCTTTGTCCCCTCTCTATGTCAAAACAATAGTTGTCCTATTATACAGAATTTTTGATTATCTGTATAGGAAGGTGCATTTCCTCCTGCCACGGCGGGGGCAGCAGGACTTATTCTGCCGAATAAACCTCAGAGGAGATGGAACGGTCATAGACATCCTGCATTACGGGTGACAACGGGCCGTATAAACTATCCTGCCTTCCGCCCATGTCCTGCATCTGATGTATTTCTACAGCTTCGGGAGGCTGATAGGCTGCCTTACAACCGGTTAATCCTAGAAGCAGAGCCAGACCGAGAACCGTTACCGGTAACTTGAATTTGCGCATTTGCTTTTTCCTCCTATCATCATCTGCTGTTTCCAGTTTTGACGATTGGGGGAAATATTAAACTAATGCAATACTAAATCCCGGAAGCAAACCGCCCGCCTGATGCAATACCTTTCGGCGAGATTTCTTCAATCCGAGCGAGCTCATCTGGTGATAAAGTAATCTGCAGCGCACCAAGGTTCTCCTGTACTCTGTCCAGCCGTTTCGTTCCTGGAATTGGAACGACATTGCTGCCCTGGGCAAGCAGCCAGGCTAGCGCAAGCTGTGAGGTTTTGCAGCCTTTTTGGATAGCCAGCTGTTCAATCAGCGCAACGACTTTGAGATTTTTGTCGAAGTTATTCCCTTGAAACCGCGGATAATAACGACGGTAATCATCCTCAGGCAAATCCTCAAAACTCTTGATCTGTCCGGTCAGGAATCCGCGTCCAAGCGGACTGTAAGGTACAAAACCAATACCCAGCTCCTTCAGCAGCGGCAGAATGTCGTCCTCCACTTCTCTGCTCCACAGAGAATATTCTGTTTCTACAGCTGTAATCTGATGCACCGAATGAGCGCGGCGGATTACCTCTGCCGGAGCTTCCGACAGGCCGATATAGCGGATTTTCCCTTGTTCGACTAATTCAGCCAAGGTGTTGACCGTCTCTTCAATTTCCGTATTGGGATCTACCCTGTGCTGATAGTACAAATCAATGTAGTCCACTCCGAGCGAGTACAGACTGGCGTCGACGGATTTTTTGATATAGGCACGATCCCCTTTAGGTCCTTGAGTATGCGTGACCCCGAACTTGGTCGCAATAACGGCTTTGTCTCTGCGTCCCTTAAGCGCACGGCCGAGCAGCCGTTCATTGCCGCCAAAACGCTGCAGGCCATATTCTTCACCATAAAGATCTGCAGTATCAAACATGGTGATCCCGAGCTCAAGCGCTCCCCGGATCGTATTCACGGACTCTTCATTGTCTGGCATCATCATCGTACCGAGGCCCAGGGCTGATACTTCCAGTCCTTCATTTCCAAGTGTTCTTGTCTGCATCGTTTAGTTCCTCTTTTCTTAGGGATTGGATAAATGAACCTGCATTTATTCTAGTCTCTAAGTAAAGAGGCAACCACAGTAGGATTATGCTAGTAAGATTATTACCAGGATAGAATCACTCCGCTTCAGATACCGGAGTATAGACACATATATGCACATCAGGATGCTCTGTCGGACTCATAAAAGAATGGATATCATAAGCAGCAGTCTGTGCAGCACTGTCGGAGGAGCGGAGAAAAACCCTGTTTACCGTTTTTAGCTGGATATTATGCAGCTTCCACATCGCGTTAAACTCCTCACTTTCCTCCGCGAGTTGGTCCACCATATTTATATACCAGGGATCATTCAAATGTTTATCATAATAGGTTCGAAATACGGCCACGGAATGACGGGCGAACTCTTCCCAGTTGACCATGCGGCTCCGTAATCCCGGATCAACGAATAACACGCGAAGCATAACCCGTTCCACATCAGGCCATGCGGCGAAATCAACAATCGTTCTAGCAGCCTCATCATTCCAAGCAAGAATCTCCGAACGTTCATTGCTGATAAAAGACGGGTAGGACAGCTGCCCGATAATCTCCCGCCATTGCGTATTAAGCATCGTATTTATAGAAGGAATTATCTCAGGCTCATGAGGGTTCCATAACTTCATCAGATAAGTATGCTCATCAGCAGTAAGCTTCAGCGCTTTGCCGATGCTCTCCATGATCTCCCGTGATGCCGTCACTTCTCTGCCTTGCTCCAGCCATGCATAATACGTCGGACTCACACCTGCCAGTATAGCAACTTCCTCGCGCCGCAGTCCCGGCGTTCTCCGGTTGCCATAGGACGCTTTGAACCCCGCCTGCTCGGGCTGAAGCCGGTTGCGGCGGGACTTAAGGTAGTCGCCTAACGTTTTAGCTCTGCTATGTTCATTCAATGTAAGCAACCTCTTCTCTTCACTAGCGTTGCTTCTTATTTTAAACTAACCGGCTCTACAGATAAACTCTTGCAAGACAGTCCAGGCAGAAGCCGCACAGGGTTTAATGCTTATTAAATCCAATTCTTAATTAAACTATATATGTCTCGTGACACTCACTGTAAATTCAGGCCTGGTCTCATACGCCATGTAAGCTACTTGACCTTTAAAATCCAGATAAGCCTGATAGCGCGTCCGGATCGCAGCGCTCGTGATCATATTCAGCACGTTCTCTTTTGCGGTCCAACAGCTCTCCGACGTCTCCTCAGAAACTGCTAATTCACCGCCCACCAGCCTGCATACATAATCCAGCATCACTTTGGTAGGAACATCTGTTACGCCATCATGCCATTTGTACATTCCTGTATTGGAATAGACGCCGATTAAATGGGAGACTTCCGTCTCGATTCCGCTCTCTTCCCGGATTTCCCTTATTAGTGCATCCAGCAGATTCTCCCCCGATTCCACCTGCCCGCCGGGAAACACCCAGCCTCCATGAAAGGTTTTGACTAAAAGAATCTCGCCGTGCTCATTTTCAACAATTCCCCCAACCGCTACAATATGCACGGGCATTGCCATGACGGCACCTCCATATCAATTATTAAATCATTAAACGTTGCCGTATACTGCCAGTTAGACCCGTTCATCCTGCAGTATGAAATCCCTCACCTTAGCCATAAGCGCAGAGTAGATCATCGGGTATGTTACTTCTTCAGGTATTTCCGCAAAGCTCTTAATTTCCCCCATTTCATATAACGGGAGTTGTCCGAACTTATGAACAGCTGCCAGATAGAGTTTGCCGAAGCTCTCAGGTACTCCCTCACTGACAACCGAGTATATGCTAATAGGATATAACGTATATTCCTCCGCTCCAGTCTCCTCATACAGCTCTCTGGCCGCGGCTTCATCCGGGGATTCATTGGGCTCAATATGTCCGCCAGCAAATTCCCACGTTAACCTTTCACGATGCTTTGCCATTACCCACTGCTCACCCTGTCTTGCAACAATAACTACATACTTTAGAACGGCTTCATCTATACCTGTCTCATGCATCGTTACTTTCACTGGCTGTTATCCCCTTTGTCAGAATAGCTGGAAGAATTCCCGGATAGCGGATTGAGCACCTGAGGACGTTCTCCTGCAATTTTCATTTCAATTCTATGGACGGAATGCAATAATTCACCAAAGCCAATAATTAATAGTCCAAAAGTAATAGCACCGGCAAAAATAATCAGCATGCTGACGATCGAATTACCCGCACCTGCGAATACCCCAACGATTAATCCGACCACTGTAACACATATGCCCAAAAACTTGATCACATTGTGCAGCATTCCACTTCAGCCCTTCTTCACGGATTTTGGATAAGGAAAATATCAAGACTCTGTACGTTTCACTCCAGATAACTGTTCCCACTTCTCCCGCGTCTTGTCTTCATCTTTGTAATAATCCACCCGGTCCTCTGCTTGATACAGCTCTTCGTACGGCAAAATATTGATTTTTCCGGAATCAGGATATTCCGCAACATCTAATCCGTTATTCGTCCGCAGATCCAGATACTTGCACGGTGCCTCTGTATGATTAAACAGCTGATGTGCTCCTTCCGGGCCTGTCTCAAAAAACACAACATCGCCTGTGCCCAGCTCCTCAATTCCTTTTGGCGTTCTGAGCATGGCCTTTCCTTCCATAATCACAAAGATCTCTTCCGCATTTCTATGAAAATGATAAGGATAAGAGTACTTCCCCGGATCGAGTGACCGGATATCAAAGATCAAATGCTTCGCGCCCACCACATTGGCCAGCTTCTCACTGGTATGCCAAGCAAACTCCGGTACCGGGGACTGCTTTTGCTTAAACGAAATATTGTGGTCATTAAAAATTGTCGCCATTTCCGCTCACTCCCGCCTTATATTCTTCCACATAAGATAACATGGTTTCTGTATAGTTTTCCATAATTTTCATCCCTTTAAATCCACCTTGGAACCACAATTTATCCTTCCACGAAAAAAATATTGCGCTCACCTGACATCCTGTGGTATTATAAATCTCGTTGCAGGACGGTAGCTCAGCGGGAGAGCACTATCTTGACAGGGTAGGGGTCATGGGTTCGAACCCCATCCGTCCTATACGCAGAAAGCCTTATTTTATAAGGCTTTTTTGCTTTTTATGGACAGAAACCATCTCAACATAGCCTCTCCTTTGCCTTCATGGTAGCACCGTGGTAGCAAGTCAGTTTATTTCTCTATATGTCCCTCAGTTACCGCTGGGTAACTCAAGTTCTAAACAATTGTTCTCCTTGAAGATGTGCTGCTTCTCCCTGCATGTTTGGAAACAAGTGAGAGTACAGGGGGACAATCTTTTGTTCGGTTTCAAAGAAACTAAATCAGACAGCAGTGCAATGTGGGATCTAGGATCATTCAGCGTCACATTATATAAATCTAACAGCGGTTCGAACGTGGGTATAAAAGCTTTTGAAGGACAATGGAGCACTCCAGATACAGATGAGCTGGCCTTTATGCTAACCATTAAGAGTGGCACTAAAGGCGTAATGTCTAAAACGATGGTATTCACAATTTGTGAAGGTTGAATATCTTGACCTCAACTGATCAAGCACCTTTCTATAGGTGCTTTTTTTGTTTTTTGTAGTTCCATTTTATCTCTACGGTGCATCAAGACTTGATAGACAAAAGAAATATCTCTAAACTACCATAGCCAGTGATGTATTATTTTCCAGCCGGAGCCGGGGATTGTGTATATTAATAACTTCCCGCCAATCACATCCTCGATAGTCGTCTGATCCGGATTACCTTCCTTAATGGCAAGAGCTAGGCGCTTTTCATCCTGAATGGTGGTACCGTTCCGTTTTGATTTCCTGGACAAAGGCTTGGATGTCCGGTTGTCCCGTCTGCAGCCTTAAACGTATTGATCCTTGCTTGTGGATCATATTGTCCGGCAGATCATATGTTTTCCCGCTCGCTTCCCGATGAAATTTTGGTGCCTGGATTACTTTGACTTTATCCATTTATAATTACTCCTCTTGGTTATGGGTTTATTATTTGTCTTGCTTGTCAAATAGGATGAGTGCTTCCCGCAGTGCAAGCGTACCAAGGGATATTCTTGCAACAAAGCTTCCGAAGATGCGTATACCCAAGATGCTACAGTTGCCACGGCAAGCATTCTGGTGATGCAGATCCAGAATATAATATTTGCAGGCTCCATTCCTTGTTATGATCCATTTCTGAGATTGAGCCGGCGAATGAAATTACGGCGATTATTGCGAGTATGATCTTAATCCACATGAGCCTCTCACTCCTTAATAGATTTTTACTAGGCCTTATCGTCGTACTGCGCAATAATCACTATGACTCTCGATGGAAAATCTTCATTAAAGTAGCGCAACTTCTTTACAATCCATTCGTCTTATAGTACAGGGAAAAAATTGTAAAATTGGAGGTTTTACATTGCTGAAAAGGATTATTTTACTCATCCTCTCATCTATTTCATTATTTTCAACTGTCTCTTGCAGCCAGGAAACAAGCATAGACATAGATGATGCAGTCACGAAATCCGAGAAGTATTTCAGGCAACTTGATGAGATAGCTACTACAGCATCTTCATACGATGGTAAAAAAGATCTTAAATTCAGGTTGATGGTTGAAGGGAATCCTACTGAAACTGAAGCAACTATTTTTTTCAATCTCATATTGGACGTTGTTACTAATTATTCGAATCTTTCAGATGTTTGGAATTTTTACAATGGATATTTTGATATCACGAATTATGACCAGGGAGTTATTTATGAAGGTACGAAGCTAATTGGTGAAGATTTAATAGTCCAGACCAAGTGAAATTTCCATCCCACTAACGGAGAACGTCAGTTAATAACACAGCTGCAGCCTATGACTTTATTTTCTCGTTCAGACTGCCACGATAGGCTGGTTTTCTCACTGTGCTATCCCTCCTTCACTGCGATATCAATCGAATTTTAATCCGAATTAGGATTAAAACTTGCTTGGAAGATGAGTAGTTATGCTTTTATTCTGGGGGTTAAGATGGACACAAAAGTTAATTGTAAATGTTGTAATTACCACACGAATTTTCAGTATGTTTTATTTGAGTATGAATCAGTTGTCTGCGTCGCCGATGATAACAATATATTAATAGGGTCATGTTATATAATACCGAAAGCACATAAAGAAACCCCATTTGATTTATCAGAAAAAGAATGGACTGACACTAAAAAACTGATTGATATAACCAAAAATTACCTAGACACAAAATATAAGCCGAATGGTTACAATCTAGGTTGGAACATCGGAGAAGTTGGCGGTCAGTTTGTTTTTCATTCTCATTTACATATTGTACCGAGATATAAAGATGAACCGTTTGCCGGTAAGGGAATAAGGCACTGGCTTATGCAAGATGAAAATAGACGCAGAAATGATTCCGCTAACTGAGAACGTTAGTTCTAACAACACAGCGGCAGTCTATGAATTTATTTTCTCGTTCAGAGCTGCCGTCGGTTATTAGGGGCCATTGTTTTTTTACCCCTTTTGCGAAAATGGTTTCTATCATTAAATGCTACTGTCTCCATTCCAGCCCAATGCACTGCTAAGTCAATAACGCTTATACCGGAGAAAAGACTGATTTTTCTCACAGTACAATCCCTCACTTACTGCGCAATATGCCTCTACTGTGCTACTAATCTTCCTCTTGAGACTCAGCTGTGTTGACAGCGCTACCAACAAATCTTTTTAACGCTTCTCATTGCTAAAGTCAGTTTTTTTGAAATACCTATGAGTGCAAATCTTGTGGTACAATTCACATATCAGAACACTGATTGTGGAGGATTAATATGAAAAAAGTTGAAGCAATTATTCGCCCCGAGAAACTAAGAGAAGTAATCGATGCACTCCGTACCATTCAAGTCACTGGATTCACAGTGACCCAGGCCCAAGGGCGCGGCCAGCAAAAAAATACAACCGGAGTGTACAGAGGGAAATCGTATACCGTCAATTTGCACCATAAAATAAAGCTGGAAATCGTTGTTTCCGACCATAAAGTCGAAGAAACGATTAAGACCATAATTGCTACCGCCCAAACCGGAGAAATGGGAGACGGCAAAATTTTCGTATTGCCCCTACTTGAAATGTACAATATCCGAACTGGCGAAACCGATGATACGATCGACGAGTTAAAATAACCCTTATGTTAAAAAGTGCAAATGATCGGATGGTTTTTACCGAAATCTATGTAAGCTAACATAACATTTGAAGTTGACATTCTCCACACTCTCCTTATATCATTACTATGTTGTAAAAGTGACAGGGAGGGTAACATCATGAACGCCGGAACGGATATGGCATTAAATACGGTTTGGGTAGTGCTTGCTGCTGCTATGGTTTTGTTTATGGAGGGCGGCTTTAGCCTGCTCGAAGCAGGTTTTGTGCGGACGAAGAACGCGGTGAATGTCACCATGAAGATTTTTGTGGATCTTACAGTCGGTGTTCTGGCATTTTTCCTGATTGGCTTTGGGATTATGTTCGGAAAAGATTATGCCGGAATCATTAGCTTTAATTTTTGGGGAGCTTCCCAGTCTCTGCCTATAGATTTAAATCTGCCTCTATCTGCTTATGTATTATTTCAGATCGGCTTTGCCATCGCAGCTATCTCGATTATTTCCGGTGCGGTAGCTGAGCGGATGTCCTTTAAAGCTTATATCCTCATCGCCCTTTTTGTGGCAGCGATTTTGTATCCGGTCTCCGGACACTGGGTCTGGAACCCGGACGGCTGGCTTGCAGGACTTGGAATGAAGGATTTCGCCGGGTCGGCCGCTATACATGCACTTGGGGGAGCAGCCGCTTTGGCCTTCGCCAAGGTTCTGGGCCCGCGCCGCGGAAGATTCAACACGGATGGTAGTGTGAACGTGTTTGCACCGAGTAATATTCCGCTGGCATCAGCAGGCACCTTTATCTTGTGGTTTGGCTGGTTTGGCTTCAATGCCGGAAGCACCTTAAATGCTGCAGATCTCAGCCTCTCCGTTATTGCCCTCAATACTATGCTGGCTGCTGCTGCCGGAGGGACTTCCGCCATGGTCTACACGATGTTCCGTTTTGGCAAGGCGGATCCGAGTATGACCATGAACGGCGCTCTGGCCGGTCTCGTCGCTATTACAGCAGGCTGCGCTTTTGTAACGCCCTACTCAGCCATTCTCATTGGCCTGGTTGCCGGTATCCTGGTGATTTGGGGTACACTTGCCATCGATAAGCTGCAGGTGGATGACCCTGTCGGAGCGGTTGCGGTACACGGAATTAACGGAGCATTCGGTACGTTAGCTGTGGGGCTTTTTGATCAGCAGGAAGGCTTGTTCACCACAGGACAGTTTCACCAGCTGGGTGTTCAGCTGCTAGGTGTGGCTGTGGTCATGGTATGGGGATTTGTAATGAGCTACGCTGCGGCCAAGCTGATTCAAAAAACCGTTGGTCTGCGGGTCAGTGCCTCTGAGGAAGAAGAAGGTTTGGACATGGCTATGCATGGTATCCCTGCATATAACGAGCTGGAACGGTTCAGCGATCAGCCTGGTCTGGATGAATCTCTGCTCCTTAGAACCGGTTCAGAGGATTAGAAGACCTCAAGTATAATTAAGAAACCTCACTTTAGCAAAATGGAGTACAGTCTGCCATTTCTAAAGCGAGGTTTCTTTTGGTTATGCGGGTGATAGTGTCCATGTGGTTCAAGATAAGCGCTTAACTGTATGGCTCAGGTTCCTTACCGCCACTCCCTCTGTCTCCAATACACTGCGAATGGACGATGCAAATTCTACGGCGTGTGGCGAGTCACCATGCAGGCAGATTGTCTCCGCGAATATATCTATATTCTCTCCCCGGGTAGTGCGCACCTTATCTTCCGTCACCATCTGCAGGACCTGCTGCAATGACTGTTGTTCATCCGTGATTAGCGCATCAGGTTCGCTCCTGGGTGTTAATGATCCGTCACGCTGGTAAGTGCGGTCAGCGAATACCTCACTAGCGCTCCGCAGCCCGGTCTTCTTGGCCGCCCGGATCAGTTCACTTCCGGCCAGACCGACTAGAATAAGTTCAGAATCGATCCGGTACACGGCCTCAGCAATCGCCTCCGCCAGTCCTGCTGAAACAGCGGCCATATTATAGAGTGCGCCATGCGGCTTAACATGTTGAAGCACCGCACCTTCTGCCCGAACAAACCCCCATAGCGCCCCCACCTGATAGACGGTAATCTCATAGGCTTCCCTTGGTGAAATCTTCATCTCCCTGCGTCCGAAGCCGATCAGATCCTGCAGGCCCAGATGAGCGCCTATAGCCACCTGATGTTCAAGCGCCAGCTTGACAGTACGTGACATGGTCCCGGGATCTCCGGCATGAAATCCGCAGGCGATATTGGCTGAGGTAATCAGTGGCAGGATCTCCTCATCACGTCCCATGCGGTAACCCCCGAAGCTTTCGCCTAGATCGCAGTTTAAATCGACAGTCTTCATCGGTTCTCCCCCCATTATGTATTTGCATTTAACATTGTCAGGCTTCAGCCTCCTAATAATAATGTTCCAGCACTATTCGCAGCCTGCGTAGTTCCAATTCCTGTTGCAGGAGCTGCTCCTGCGCTTCCTGCAGTGTAATCAGCCGGAACCGGACGTCGCTGCCGATCTTTGCTTGGGCAAGCAGCGGCAAATCCGCCGTAATCACCTGTGCTATCTTAGGATAACCGCCGGTCGTCTGCCGGTCGGCCATCAGAATAATGGGGCTGCCGCCGGCTGGAACCTGCACCGTTCCATAAGTCACAGCCGAAGAGATCAGGCTCTGCTCCCGCACCAGATTCAGACTGCTGCCAGTCAGTCGATAACCCATCCGGTCTGATTGGGGGAGGATCATAAAGGGCTCTGAGAGAAACCGCTCCCGGCTCTCCTCACTGAATGCGGGGAATTCTTCCCCCGCGATCACTCGCAGTACAGGGGTTTCCAGATATGAAGGGATCAGGTTGTAGGCTGGAAACCAGCGGCTCACAGACAAGTTCTCCGGTCCTTGCACCTTTGTCAGCATCTCTGTCCAAATGTTCCCCCTATGAGTTGGAGTTCCTATAGGCAATACATCCCCGGAGCGCAGCGCCCTGCCCTGATGGCCGCCGATTCCTGCGCGCAGGTAGGTTGAGCGGCTGTTCAGCTGAACCGGGACCTCGATGCCTCCGGCAACCGCCAGGTAGGCTCTGCAGCCTCGTGACAGGCGTCCGAAATGCAGCCGGGCTCCCTTGGGCGCATAGACCGTCCGCCAGAGCGGCAGCGGGTGCTCATCCAGCATCGGTGATAATCCCCCGCCGCAGATAGAAATCAAGGACGGCTCCGCGAAGGTGATTTCAGGTCCGGTTACCGTCATTTCCAGCCCCGCCTCCCGTTCATCATTGCCGACCAGCAGGTTGGCCATGCGCAGGGCATAGCTGTCCATCGCACCGCCAGCAATAACGCCATACTGCTGATATCCGTACCTTCCAAGGTCTTGAACGGTAGTTAACAGGCCTGGTTTCATAATCAGCAGGCTCATGGCAAATCCTCCCCCCACTTCATGAACTCACGCCGGGAAATGGGATAGAACCTGACCTTGTCACCTGCTTGAAGCAGTGTAGGCGGTACTGACTCCGGCTTGAAAAGGGATAGCGGCGTTCTGCCGATTAGCTGCCAGCCGCCCGGGGTTTCGAGCGGATAGACACCTGTCTGATCACCTGCAATGCCCACAGAGCCTGAAGGAATAGCCACTCTCGGTGATGGTCTGCGCGGTGTGGAGATTGCAGTAGGCAGACCGCCAAGGTAGGGGAACCCCGGAGCAAAACCTAGCATATATACCAGATATTCGGCGGATGAATGGATATCGATCACTTGCTGAGGCAAGAGTCCATTATGCTCAGCGACAACTTCCAGATCCGGACCGCCCTCCCCTCCGTAATAAACGGGAATTCTGACCGTTCTTGTCTGTGGAGCAGGCTCATCTTCTACAAGACTTAGCATTCTCTCAAGCAGGGCAGTAACAACCGGGAACGGATAATACTCCCCGCCTGGACGGATATATTCAGGATACGCCTTAAGGACGTCCAGTCCATCATAATAGACGGCTACCGAAGTAAATGAAGGCACCAGCTCCGCCATGCCTGTAAACGGATGGTGCTCCAGATAACTGCATAAAGCCCTGACCCGGTAGTGAATTGGCAGACTGATGGAGTCTCCAAGGATTACAACAGCCGCCGAATCACCGAGCGGAACTATGCGGGCAGCGCCGTGATTGACGCGGAAATTGGGCACAAGCTCACTGCCGTCTTTTGTCTCATCCATTCCAGCGCCCCCTTTTCATCGATAATTATGCATATTATACTGTATTTCTGCTCGCCTTACGCCAGCACCCGCAATACATCCTCAATTTTACGCTGATGAGACAGCACGCCGTAATTCATCCACGCCATGAAATCTACTTCATAGACGCAGCGGCTTTGTACAGCAGGAAGACTGCGCCAAAGTGCTGTATCCAGAAGCTCCCGCCCCTCACCTGCCTGCCGGTCAAAGGTAATAAACAAATGATCCGCAGTCAACTGTGACAAGGCTTCACTCGTAAGACTTACAAGCTTCTGGCCTCGGCTTAGCTGCCGGACAAGCGGGTGCGGCTGGAGCCCCAGGTCACGGTGCAACACACCTCCCGTATAACCCAGTTCGTCACATCCGTACAGCGTCACTCCGCTGGAAGAGATCCGCAGAAAAGCTACAGTCTGTCCTCGTACAGAGCGGCTCAGAATACTTTTTGCGGTAAGCGCCTGCTGCTCATATTTGACGATAACTTCCTGCACCCGTCCAGTTCTGCCAAAGATCGCTGCTGCAGAGCGCAGGGTGGCACGCCAATCCTCCTGATGAAAAGGAAGCTTGAACTGCGGCGCGACCAGACGGGACTCCTCAAGATGCCAGCGCTGAAAACCGTCATCCAGCATGATCAGCTCAGGTGAGTAACGGGAGAGTTCCTGCCAGTCACCGGATGAGATATCAAACACAGGAACCTCATGTAGACCAAGATAGTCCTGCTTGCCCCACTTCGGATGAGTATATTGCGCCACCGGAGTAATCCCAAGCGCCAGCAGATAATCCTCCAGAAAAGGTGCGAATATACGTACACCCTCCTGATGGAGGCTTCTATACTGGCCGGGTGTAACGCCAACTGTCCCTTTAAAACGCCTGTTAAAATAATATTCATTACTGTAGCCCACAGCCAGCGCAATATCATGCAGGCGGTTTTTGGTGAGCAGGAGCTGCTGCTGTGCCCGTTCTATACGGAGGCCATTCAAATATTCCAGCGGGATTTGCCCCGTCTGCTCTTTGAACAGCTGTGTATAACGTCCGCGGGCAATGCCGGCAATCTCTGCCAGATGGTCGACGTTCATCGTTTCATTGAAATGCTCCTGCATATGCTGAATGGAACGCTGAACCGCTTCACGATCATCCTCTGTATCCGGTACAACGGGATTAGCACGCATGATTAACAGCAGCAGCTCCTGAAATCGGCTGTGTCCGGCAAACCATTCGATATCCTCCGCACTTTTACAGCTCTTATGAATAGATTCCAGCATCAGAATGCATTGGGCAAAAGGCCTACAGCTTACCGGTCCCGGGCGGAGCATCCCTTCCTTGGGCAGCTTGTTCACACTAATATGCTTATGTTCTCCTGTAAGGATAATTTCAAAGCAAAGCTGGTAATAGCTCAGTCCCTGCTCAACTGCTTGGATTCGGTTCATAGAGCCTGCTTCAAACAGAAATCCCGTTCCCTTCTCCAGCGGATACCGTCCGTCCTGTGCTTCAACCCAGCCCTGCCCTTCCGTTACAACGATTAGGGTTAGCGCCGGAAACACTGAAACCTGTTTGCTTCCAATTAGGGACTGCGTTGCCGTATCTATACTGTTAAGACTATAAAATAGGTTTTTATATATGCTCTGGTTCCTAGTCCCTCCCATTATCCCCCTCCTAATTGAGAATCATTTTCACTAATCTAGTGTAAAACAAAAAAGAAGGTCTATCAACCTGCTGATAGACCTTCATAAGTATTATATTCCACCCGGTGCAGCCGCTTTATTTCACCATAGCCTCCAGCAGATCATCAAGCTTCATCGAATTGGCCGTGATGGCTCCGGACTGCCAATGGGAACGTTCCATTTTATAAATATTCCCGTTCTTCACTGCAGGGATATTCTTCCACAGCGGACCATCAAGAATGCTGAGTGCCTCCTGATTCTCTGGTGTGTCCCAGCCTCCGTTGTCCGGGAATACGATGAGGTGGTCGGCACCCAGTTCCGGTATAACCTCCTGCGAGATAAGCGCTTGGAAATCTGTCATTTCAGCAGCCATTGGAATCGGCGTGAGTCCAAACTGGTCAAAGAGTACACCTGTGAAACGGTTTTTAATACCAAATAAGGCAAAGGTCTTATCGGCTACATTGAGTCCGATGACCGCAACCGTCTCCTGCCCCACTGCCGTCTGCAGCTTGGCTTTTCCATCCGCTACCTTTTGATCGTACTCAGCAAGCACACTCTTCGCTTTTTCCGGAATACCCAGGGCATCTGCAATCGCTGTAAGGATCTGTCTCGAGTCTTGCAGCACACTCTCCGGCAAACGGTAGGTTGGTGCTACTTTGGAATATTGTTCATATTTCGCCGCATCTACGCCGCCGTCTGTAATGATCAGGTCCGGATTTTTATCCAATAGGGCTTCTATGCTGCCGGTAATATCAAATTCTGGAACGTCCAGTCCCAGATAATCCTGCTTGCCCCAGGTTGGAGTGTACCACTGCACAATAGGCGTTACTCCCAGCGCCTTCAGATAATCCTCCACATATAAACCAACCACCCGCTTCGGGTGTGCGGGAATTTCAACGTCACCGAACTCTCCGGCAATCGTGCGGGTCTCACCCTCAACTGAGGTATTGCTGTTCGTTGCAGCCGGTGCACTGCTGTTTGCTGCTGCTGTCTCTGCCGCATTCTCTGTTTGTGCGGGATTTCCGCTGGCTGCATTATTATTCGTTCCGCAGGCTGCCAGCGCAGCCATTGCCAGTATGAGCATAGCTGTCCAGACTAATTTCCGCCCCCATCTTGCCATTGGTCACTTCACTCCCGTTTTCGCTGTGATTGATTATCATTCTCAATAATCTCATTTTCAATATTAGCATGTCTTCCCAGGCTTTCAATGCACATTCTCCGTAAATTTCTTATACAAACTCTAAGAATCTTCTCGTATTCATTGAACGGCAGGATAGTTAGGAGCGTTTGTTGAATGAATAGTATATAGAAAGGAATGAATTAAAATGTATCAGTCACCGAAGCACACTGTAGTCGCAGCAGCTGTTGTACTTAACGAAGACAGCCGTATTTTACTTCTTAACGGACCCAAAAGAGGCTGGGAAATTCCGGGGGGACGGGTTGAAGAAGGTGAATCCATAACTTCTGCAGTAATACGCGAAACAAAAGAAGAAACAGGTATTGATATCGAAATCATAAGATTTTGCGGTGTCTTCCAAAATGTGAAGGAATCCGTCATGAGCAATTTATTTTTGGCCAGAGCAACTGGTGGTGAGTTTAGAACTTCCAGTGAAAGTTATGAACTAGGGTATTTTAATATAGAAGAGGCACTCATTAAGGTAAATTGGAACAGCATCAAGGATCAGATAGTGCATTGCGTGAATCAAAACGATTCATATCTGATTGAATTTAATCAATAAATGGGATCCGGAATGGCGGCACAGTAAAAATCAGGATAACAAAAAGATTCCGCCAACTGGCGGCAGAGTCTAACAATCCCTCTTGATATGTCTGCACAGAGCTACACTTCCTAGTAAACAGTGAATCCTAGCTTTTTAAACAGTTTCTTGGAATGTCCAAAGCCCCGTGTGGAAATGATTTGTGAACCCCGGCTGATTGCTGTGTTAATGGCTTCTATGCAAACAGCTGCAGCAAGCCCTTGTCTGCGGTACTGCTCAGAGGTGGCGACGAATTCAAGCGAGGAAATCTCCCCATTATTCATAATAGAGCATACCGCTGCTGGCACTCCATTATAATTCGCTGTGTAACAATCGATCTTGCCGCTCTGACATAAGTGATAATGATTGTCCGGATGCATCACAGGATAACCGCTGTGCATAATGCTGTTATTAAGCTCCGCCCAGATTCTAAAATCTGCTTGGCAGGACGCTCGTGTTACTGTAATAGATTTTCCCGGTTCGCTATGGGTAGACCACTCTTCCGGCAGCAGTGCCAGACAGGCTTCCTCGTCGTTGGGCTCAGGGAGCGGCTCTGCTCCTGCATGGTCCGGCCAGATTGCATCAGCCATCCGCTTGGTCAGATGAAATCCCCCACCAGGTATGTAAATCAAGACCCTTAATCTCCTCCACCCGCTGCTGAAGCTCAGCATCTGATAGATGTTCTACCCGTATATTGAAGACGGAGGTGCCGATTTTTTCACCAGTTATTGGCCGGATTTTAGCGTAAACCCCGTTGTCGGTATACTCCATATGTACCGCATCACCCAGCAGCCGCAGATAATAATTCGCGCTATCATTGATGTGCTTGTAAATCTCTGACCGTTCCATGCACATACTCCTCTCCTACACCGTATTATTTCTGGTAATCTCCTGTAATCTCGATCAAATTCCCGTCCGGATCTTCCAGCATAAAGCAGTAATAAGGACATACGATATTGATAAAAAAGATTTCCGTCACTGTACCAAGCTCAAGCGATTTTACCCGTTCATACTCCGCGTTTAAATCTGCAACATTGAAATTCAAAATTACATTGTTTCCGTACCTGGTGAGATTCCCACTTTTGTATTTAAGGTATTCTTCATTAAAATGTGCGGACACGTCGTTATTATCCCGGATCAGTTCCTTATCGTACTCCGGGTTCCATAGCGCTAGCGTGTTCCCGCAGGTGAATTGCGCCCATCGTTCAATCTTCCGGGAATCCGCTTTCATATTCAGCAATGCCTCGTAGAATGCAATCGAACGCTTCATGTCTTTGACAATCAAGTAGGTACATCCAAGATGCATGTCAGATCATCTCCCTTCTTCACAAAACAATGTGGAAATATTCACTTACACAATAGCAAACAAATGTTCCCGTATCAAGTATTGATTTTATTGGTACGATATCTCAAACAGGTGTCAGCCTATACTCAAACTCGACCTCATGGCGCACCGGGATCCCGTCATACCCGAGCAGCGGAATTGCTGGCTTCAGCTTTCTGGCTTTAGTTATCGCCTCCCGGTGCACGGCAACCATGTCAAAACCTCTTTTCTGATAAAAGCGGATTGCCCGCGTATTATCATTGGAAGTGATCAGCCACACCTTGGAACAGCCAAGACGGGCTGCTTCCCTTATCACTAGCTCAATCAGCTTTGTGCCGGTACCAATATTCTCTTGCCTGCTGTCAAGGGATACAATCTCGCACTCTCCGTCCTCACAGCAGTAATAAACTGCCGCCTTAACACTCCCGTCCGCAACCGCACAAAATCCGGGCAATCCGCCTAAATGATGAACCCGGCCTCTGGATACAATAAGCGGGCCGCTTAATTGCAGCGCTGTTTCCCTCATTTCCGTATCGATAGGTTTAATTAACATGACTTGCCCTTCCTTCCACCCCGTAAATTTAACTGCTGCTCTATTTGTAACCCGGATTCGCTCCGCCCGCAAGGCAAAATTCTTCATTCAGACAATTGATTTCTGAAGGGTTTTCATTTACAATAGGCTCATAAACGCGCGTTTACATATAGAAACAGCTATTCCGTTCTTAAGCGGACGGCATCAGTTTCAGCAAGAAATATAAGGATAATTATAACCTATACCTTATTAATCCTTATGTTTTGGAAAAGGGGGCAATATGCGCAGCGAAGATATAGCCAAGCTCGCAGGGGTGTCCCGAAGCACGGTATCCCGCGTGATCAACAATTATTCCAACGTCCCTGAAGAGACACGGGCCAAGGTACTGAAGGTGATTGAACAGCATCAGTACGAGCCTAACAGCTTCGCAAGGGCGCTGGCCGGCAAGAAGACCGATACGATCGGCCTTTTCGCCATCAGCATGAATGAGAAGGAGAATACGACCCGGATCTATCAGAACAATTATTTTGCGCCTTTCGTCGATGCCGTAGTTGACACGGCGAATGCCCGCGGCTGTTATGTGCTGATCCACACCGTATATTCCCCCGATGATTTCCTGAAGGTGAAGCAGGCTTTCCTGCAGAAACGGATTGACGGCGGCATCATAGTCGGCACCCAGAAGGATATTGACATCGTGCGGGAAATGGTGAGTCTTGACTCCCCTCTTGTCCTGATTGATTATGATATTTCGGAGATTATGTCGGAGCATCTGGACCGCAATCATCTGGCCATCGTTAACTCCAAGGATTATGAGGGCACGGTCGAAGCGATTGAGTATCTGATCAGCCTTGGCCATGAAGAAATCGGCATGATCTGCGGACGAATGAACACCTACTCCGGCAGGGAACGGTTCATGGCATACGAGGATACGCTGAAGCGTCACGGGCTGGCTCTGAACGAACAGTTTATCCTCCGGGGTGACTTTCTGAAGGAGACGGCTTATGAAGAGGTTAAGAAGCTCCTGAATACAGGCAGTCCGCTGCCAACCGCCTTCTTCTCTTCCAACGACGACATGGCTATTTCCGCAATGGAAGCGTTCACCGAGCATGGTATTTCCGTACCTGAGGATATGTCCATTGCCGGATTTGATGATGTGCAGCTTGCTGCCCGCATCAATCCGAAGCTTACCTCCGTACGGCTGCCGATTTACGAAATGTCCAAGGCTGCTGTAGAGAAAGTTATCGAGCTGTGTGATTCCCGGCAGCCGACCTTCAGCACCATCAGTTTTCCGGCCCGGCTGGTCGAAAGAGATTCGTGCCAGCCGCCGAAGTCATCTATTCAATAAATCCGAGAAACTCCCTTTGCCCCGAGGGAATTTTTTCTCACCATCGTAAACGCGCGTTCACAATTGAAAGGAGACTTTCCTCTAATGAAATTCGGAACCTTTGACGACACTCGCAAAGAGTATGTAATTAACACTCCTAAAACGCCTTACCCATGGATCAACTATCTCGGTAACGAGCAATTTTTCGGCCTTATCTCTAATACTGCCGGTGGTTACACCTTCTACCGCGATGCCCGCATGAGAAGACTTACCCGTTACCGGTATAACAATATTCCGCTGGATACAGGCGGACGCTACTACTATCTGTATGACGACGGCGATTTCTGGACCCCGGGCTGGATGCCGGTTAAACGCGATCTTGATTTCTACGAATGCCGCCATGGTCTGGGCTACACTTCCATTACCGGCGAGCGGAACGGGATCTCCGTAAATCAGCTGGCTTTTGTACCAATGGGCCATAATGCTGAAGTACACCGCCTTGTTGTAAAGAACACCGGAGCCGCGAAAAAGACAGTGAAGCTGTTCTCTTTTGCCGAATTCTGTCTGTGGAATGCCAATGATGATATGACCAACTTCCAGCGCAACCTGAGCACTGGTGAGGTTGAAGTGAAGGATTCTGTTATCTATCACAAAACGGAATACCGCGAGCGCAGAAACCACTACGCTTTCTATTCGGTAAACAAAGAAATCGCCGGCTTTGATACCGACCGCGAATCCTTCGTGGGTATGTACAATGGTCTGGACGCTCCACAGGCAGTTGCTGCAGGTGAAGCCACCAACTCCGTAGCAAGCGGCTGGTCGCCAATCGGGTCCCATGCTCTGGAAATCACGCTGGAGCCAGGCGAAGAGCAAAGCTTCATCTTCGTACTCGGCTACATCGAGAACCCGGAAGATGAGAAATGGGAATCCCTGAATGTCATCAACAAAAAACCTGCGCTGGCTGTTATCGAACAGTTCGCTACAGATGCTCAAGTAGATGCTGCCTTGGCGGTTCTGGCTGCACACTGGGATAACCTGCTGTCCAAATACCAGATTCAGAGCGGCGACGACAAGCTCAACCGTATGGTTAACATCTGGAATCCATACCAATGTATGGTTACCTTCAACATGTCCCGTTCCGCTTCCTACTTCGAATCCGGGATTGGCCGCGGTATGGGCTTCCGCGATTCCAACCAGGACCTGCTCGGCTTCGTACACCAGATTCCTGAACGTGCCAGAGAACGTATTCTTGATATTGCCGCTACCCAGTTCCCTGACGGCAGCGCATATCACCAGTATCAGCCGCTCACTAAGAAGGGCAACAACGAAGTCGGCTCCGGCTTTAACGATGATCCGCTCTGGCTGATCTCGGGAACAGCTGCCTACATTAAGGAAACCGGCGACTATTCGATTCTGGATGAGCAGGTTCCGTTCGACAGCAACCCTAATAACACCGCTACCCTGTTCGAGCACTTGAAACGTTCCTTCGAGCATGTAACGAACAACCTCGGACCACACGGCCTGCCGCTGATCGGACGCGCAGACTGGAATGACTGTCTGAACCTGAACTGCTTCTCCACCGAGCCGGGCGTATCGTTCCAGACAACGGAGAACATTGCAGGCGGCGTTGCGGAATCCGTATTCATCGCAGGTCTGTTTGTCTTCGTTGGACCAGACTATGCTGAAATCTGCCGCATGCGCGGACTGGATGATGTTGCTGCAGATGCAGTTGCGAAAATTGAGAACATGAGTGCTATCACCCTGTCTCACGGCTTCGACGGTGACTGGTTCCTGCGTGCTTATGACCACTACGGCGACAAGATCGGCAGCAAGGAAAACGAAGAAGGTCAAATCTTCATCGAGCCTCAGGGTATGTGCGTAATGGCGGGTATCGGTGTTGAAAATGGTGAAGCTGCAAGAGCGCTGACTTCCGTTCAGGAACGTCTGGATACGGATTACGGTATCGTATTGCAGCAGCCTCCGTACTCCAAGTACTATCTGAACCTAGGTGAAATTTCCACGTACCCTCCGGGCTACAAAGAGAATGCCGGTATTTTCTGCCACAACAACCCGTGGATCATGATCGCTGAAACCGTGCTCGGCCATGGTGACAGAGCATTCGAAATCTATAAAAAAATCGCTCCGGCTTACCTGGAAGACATCAGTGAAGTGCACCGTATGGAACCATATGTGTACTCGCAAATGATCGCCGGTAAAGATGCCGTACGCCACGGGGAAGCTAAGAACTCCTGGCTGACTGGTACAGCTGCATGGAACTATGTAGCCATTACACAGTCAATTCTCGGTATCCAGGCTGACTTTGCCGGTCTGAAAGTAGATCCATGTATCCCTGCTGAGTGGGACGGCTTCGAAATCACCCGTGTCTTCCGTGGAGATACTTACGTCATTTCTATCCAGAACCCTAACCATGTGTCCAAGGGTGTTGCCAGCCTGACACTTGATGGCACAGCTGTTGAAGGCAACATCATTGCTCCTGTTGGTGATGGTGCTGTTCACCAAGTGGTTGTAGTCCTTGGTTAAACAGTTATACGGGCGGAACTAACGCCTGAGCTAATAATTCCACAACAAACAACCCGGATGTCCGCTGTAGCGGTACAACCGGGTTGTTTGTTGTTGTGCTGTCTGATCTTGTAAGCCAAAGAAGCTGATCAATATGAGTGAATGTCAGTCAATGGTTACGAGACCCCATTTGCCTTGCTTGCTCTGCATGAACCAGTAGTTCGGACTGAAGGACTCTTCACCGTCTGCCGTAATCCGGTTATAATTCACATTCATAACAACTCTTCCACTGCTCTGATTCGAAATATAATCCACCCCCGTGAAGGTGATTCCACCGCCGGTAATGAACCCGTTTCCGTTCACTTTGGCAAGCTCTGCCGTTGTAAATGCACGGTTGAACTGCTCTATGTCCTCATTTACAATTCCCTCCAGCGCATCTCTCAGACTGGCCTTGATCTCTTCGTTCACGAGTGGATCTTGAATCGCATTGATATCAAAATCGATTTCACGCGGATATTCCACGGAGGTATCCGCAGCATCCTGCTGACTGGCTTCAGCTGCCAGCTGTGTTCCGGCTTCATTCGGCTGCAGGCCGTCCTTCCCGCAACCAGTAAGAAGCAATCCTGCCAGCAGCGGCAGCCAGATCCATGTGCCTCTCATAAGCATCCTCCTTGTCCCCGGATGTTTATTAGACGCAGTTACCACAGCAGAAGTTACTGATTTCTCGCGTGACCCTCAATTTCAGCTATTTAGGCATCACTCCGGTATCCATACCTTCATCTCACCGCTGCCGCGGTTGCCCCAAAGATAATAGGGGATGGCCGTTACTTCTACCGGCTGCTCTGCAGCCTTTGTTCTGCTGTAAAGTCCGTCATTCCAGCTCTGCTCATCTACACGGCAGCCCGATGTTTTGACCACTACGGCTCCGCCAAGCAGCCCCCCATCAAAGGTTTCCGTGAAGCCTCCGGTCTTACTTATA
>NZ_LN831198.1:1857110-1859292 GCF_001368795.1 Paenibacillus ihuae | reverse complement strand
CATCAAAGGTTTCCGTGAAGCCTCCGGTCTTACTTATAGAAATAGAGCTCAGCGGCTCGCCGTTGTCAGCGCCTTCAAGGCAATATATCAGCGGGCCGCGCTGAATGGCTGTCTTCCCGGCATCAGCCCGCAGGTTCGGATGGGCATAGACACGGTGCGCTTCCATCGGAAGGATCAATTCAATCACATCATCCGCCTTCCATTCTCGGCGGATAACCGCATAGCCCTGTTCCAGGCTCTCTGAGAAACTCACTACTTCTCCATTCACCTTGATCTCTGCCTCATTACTCCAGGATGGGATACGCAGCGCGATGCCGAAATCCCCGGATTGTTCCGGATTCACCTTCATCGAAACCTTGCCTTCCCACGGAAAACGGCTCTCCAGGGTGATAGCCACTTCGGTCCCGCCAAGCGTGATGTTCGATTCGTTGCCGATATACAGGTTGGTATAGAGTGTGTCACCATGTACTGTGTAAATATACTGATTCAGCGAAGACAGGAGTCGCGCTACATTAGGCGGACAGCAGGCACAGCCGAACCAGCCCTGGCGCTCCGGTTTCACATGATGTTTGCCGGGATTGCAGCTGCAGGCCTGCGGCCATACCTCCAGCGGGTTTACGTAGAAATAATGTTTGCCGTCCTGGGCCATGGAGCCGAGCACATTGTTGTAGAGGGCCCGCTCCATCACATCCGCATACCGGGCCTCGGGAGCAAGTCTCAGCATCCGCTGGGCAAAAAAGATCAATCCGATAGAAGCACAGGTCTCTGCATAGATCGTATCGTTAGGCAAATCGTAATCAAAGGTGAATGCCTCACCATGATGCGTAGAGCCGATGCCTCCTGAGATATACATTTGCTTCTCCGTCATATTATTCCACAGCCGTACGCAAGCATCGCGCAGCGCCCCGTCTCCGTTAAGCAGCGCCAGATCCGCCATAGCTGTATACATATAGACGGCACGGACGGAATGTCCTACGGCCACACTCTGCTCACGGACTGGAAGATGCGCCTGAAGATAAGCAAGGTCGATATGGTCTGTTTTACCGCTCCAGTGGGTAATTTGCCCCCGGCTCTCCCATTCCTGGCGAAGAAAGTTCGGCTCTTGCCCCCGCTGGTCGATGAAGAAGCTGCTAAGCTTCAGGTACTTCTCATCCCCGGTAAGCAGGTGCAGCTTCACGAGTGCTAGTTCAATTTCCTGGTGCCCGTCATAGCCATTGAGCTTCCCCTCTTCCGGGCCAAAGACCGAATCAATGTGATCAACTACCCTGCGCATGATGTTCAGCAGCTTATCTTTGCCGGTAGCTTCATAATACGCCACTGCAGCCTCGATGAAATGACCCGCACAATACAGCTCATGGCAGTCCTGAAGATTGGTCCAGCGTTTCCCCGGTTCTTTAACCGTAAAATAAGTGTTCAGATAACCGTCCTCCTGCTGCGCCTCGCCGATCAGATCGATAACCTCATCCGCCTGGCGCTCCAGCTCAGGATCCGGCTTCAGCTTAAGGGAGTATCCGACTGCCTCCAGCCATTTGGCGACGTCACTGTCCTGGAACACCCAGCCTTTAAATTCTCCGGCCCTTCTCCCGGCAGCAATTTCAAAATTGGCGATCGCATGGCTTGGTTCAGCTTCCGGCACGCGGTCATGCAGTGCCTCATATTGATACGGGATAACGACATCCTGCACCAGCCGGATGTAGCGTCCCCAGAACTCGTCTTTGATTGTTGTATTCTCCGGCTGCGTCAGCTTCTTCTCCGTAATTTTGTTCATTTTCCTCTTCCCTTCGTATATTATTTCCCCTCGCTAATTGCCATTATAGAGGGTAAAATGAATAAAAAACAGGATCAGAAGCAACCCTGTTTTTGTACTATTTCACACTAAGGAACATGCGATACTGAAAGGAGAATCCCATGCCATTCGCCCCTTCATACATTCACCTGGCTGCACCGCCATTTCCTTTTTTTCTGGAGTGCAACCGTACCGTCTATCAACCGGGGGACCAGCATCCTAACCGCAATGCTATGGGTAAATTCGACCTGCTCATAGTCGAACAGGGCTGTCTTTATATCGGTGAAGAAGAGAAGGAATGGGCTGTGCCCGGCGGCCACAGCCTACTGCTGCTGCCGGACCGTTATCATTACTCAGCCAAGCCATGTGAGGAAATAACCAGCTTCACATGGATTC
>NZ_LN831198.1:1845284-1856847 GCF_001368795.1 Paenibacillus ihuae | reverse complement strand
AAGCGGATTTGCTGCTGCAGTTGAACCGCGCCAGACGCTCCAGTGCAGTGTGGCAGCAGCAGCGGATCTTCGAGGAGATGCTGCGGATGATGGATCTGGCGCAGCTGGATGCGGCAGGAAGCCATGCGGTAGAGATTGCTGAGCAGACAGAGGCATATCTCCGCAATCATTATGCGGAAGCGCTTACCAATACACTCCTCGCCGATGAACTGCATTTCCATTATAACTACTTAACCCGCTGCATGAAGCGTGTCTACGGGCTGACACCGATGGAGTACTTGACCGATTACCGGCTGGAGCAGGCCAAGCTGCTGCTGCTTAAGACGGAAATTCCTGTTTCGGCGATCGCGGAGCGCACAGGGTTTGAGAGCACGGCTTACTTCTCACGGCGGTTCACAGGCAAGATCGGCATCTCCCCGCTGCGTTACCGTAAGCGGTATTCACGATAATCCGCATACCGGCTGCTCATGGTGAAAACATCAAAAAACCCCGTATCAGCCTTTCTTTAACTGCCGAAGCAGTAAAGGCTAATCTGGAGGTCTTGATGGAATAAAGCTTATTCTCCCATGTGTATAGGATAGGCACGAAATTCATACAGCTCCCGGCTGTAGGACAATCCTCGGATGCGAACAGAATTGGGGGTATATTCTCTGATGCGTCCGCCATCCTCCAGAATATCATCCTCATACTCCTTTACGGCAACCGCTACCGGAACCTCCGACAGCGCGGCTGCCAGCAAGTCCAAGTCGCTCTCCAGTACTTTATATGTATAGTCCATCCGCTGTTCACCTGCTTTGCGTGCAATATATTATTCGTAACATTTACTATTAATATATAATCTTTTATCCGCTTCAGCAAGACTTAATGTTGAACTTACAGTTTATCTCCGTATAAAATAAGTTATGCCGGACATCCTAACTCCACGTTCCTAACTTTATCTGTGAAGGAGTTGTATTATTATGGGTGTTCTATCCGGAAATTCCAAAGATGAACCGCTGCACTACGGGGAAATCTTCAACCTGTGGCAATTTTCCGCGTCAGCCAAAATGTCCTTATCCACTTTCCAGGCCTTTCATTATCATGCAGGTGATCAGGATCTGAAAGAAGTCCTTGATAACTTCATCGATCAGGTCCACCGGGAAATCAAGGAATGTGACAAGCTTCTGAAAATACATGGCATCATACCTCCTCCCGGACTCCCCGACAGGCCTTCAGTGAAGCTGGAGGATATCCCTGCCGGAGCACGCTTCTCCGATCCTGAAATTGCTGCTGCCCTTTCCGCCGCAGCTTCGTTAGGCCTCGTTGTATGCAGCCAGGCTATGGGAACCTCGATCCGCGAGGACCTCGGGGCAATGTTCATGAAATTCCATGCGCAAATGGCCGCACTGGGGCTGCAGCTGCTCAAAATGAATAAAAAGAAGGGCTGGCTGGTCCCGCCTCCCCTTCAGCTTAAAACTCCGGAGCCTGTGCCGGTCTAATAGTCCGGGCATGTCCCCGTCTAATCCTGCGTAAGCAGGATTTTTTTGCTTTCCAGCTATTTTTTGTAAGGGCCAAGCATATTCATTAAGACATGCCTCATTTTGGAGATGTTGAATATGCACCCATTTTTACGGTACACCGTCATATTATTGGGGGGAGTGCTTATTGCAGCGGGAACTAATTTTTTCCTTGTCCCTTACAAAATTCTGGACGGCGGAATAATCGGCATTGCCCTCATTATCAATTATATGACTGGTACAAAAATCGGACTGGCTATCATCGTGTGCAGCCTCCCTATTTTTCTCCTTGCATGGGTAAAGGAACGGGACATTTTCTATAACAGCATACTCGGGCTTGTTATCTCCTCGATCATGATTGAGCTGCTCGGGCCGCTCCAGTTTTATTTTCTCTATTACATAGAGCTCGGCTCCATCTCCAGCGCCATTATCGGCGGCTTTCTGATGGGCAGCGGTCTTGGGCTGATGCTGCGTTTCAAGGCGAGTACTGGGGGGACGGATCTGCTTGCTAAATTTATGAAACGGTATGTTCCGCTAAATGTGGGAGTCATTATTTTTCTGACGGATATTCTAATTATCGGGGCCGGCGGTTTACTCATCTCTAAAGAAACCTTTTTCCATTCGGTCCTAACGATCTTTTCGGGAGGCGTGGCGACGGGATTATGTACCATGGAAAACAAACCTCACAGCACTTGGAAATAACGGATGCTTATATCGTAAACTGGAAATAAAAAGTTAATATCTAGTTAAAACTTTCAATAAATTTTTATTATTTCCGTAAAAAACAGCAATTCAGGTTGATCTTTTGTGAAATTGCGGCGACAATCGGATATATAACACTCCAAGGGAGGATCGAACGAAGTTGGATAGCTCAAGCAATAACAGCAATACTTCCGCGCATGATATTATCGACCTGTGCCTGCTGGCTGGTAAAATCATGCTGCAAAGCGGCGCGGAAACCTATCGTGTGGAGGACACCATGTCCCGCATGGCAGCAGCCTTAGGTTTTCCCGGAGCACACAGCTATGTGACCCCTACGGTTATTATGTTTACGACGAGCAGAACCGAGCCGGTAAAGCTGTTCCGGATCGCCGAACGGACAACCGATCTGAAAAAGGTGTCGGAGGTCAACGACATCTCCCGCCGTCTCAACGAGCGCCAGCTCACAGCAGCCGAAGCCCGCGAGCGGCTTGGGGCTGTTGACGATGCCGCGCATGCTTATCCGGCCTGGCTGCAGATCGCTGCAGCTGCCCTTACCGGCGCATGTTTCACCGTAATGTTCAAAGGCAGCCTGTGGGATGCCCTCCCGGCCCTTCTAGCATCAGCATTAGGCTTCGCCGCAGCAACCTACCTGCACCGGCTTGTGCAGATCAGATTCTTCGCGGAGTTCAGCGCTTCGTTCCTGATCGGCCTGCTTGCTTTCCTGTCTGTCAAAGCTGGCATCGGCCAGGAGATGGACAAGATTATCATCGGGTCCGTGATGCCGCTCGTTCCGGGTCTGCTCATTACCAATGCCGTCCGTGATCTCATGGCCGGGCATCTGGTCTCCGGCCTGTCCAAGGGAGCAGATGCCTTCCTGACCGCTTTTGCGATTGGAACAGGAATCGGGCTTGTGCTGTCGCTTTTCTAAAATATAAGGAGTGAAAGAGGTCAAGCCTTCATGATTTTGCAATTGATAACCAGCTTTATTGCCGCTGCCGCATTCTGCATTCTGTTTAATGCGCCAGGGCGTGCGCTGCTGCAATGCGGTTTCGCCGGAATGGTGGGCTGGATACTGTATCTCCAGCTTGATGAACGGTGGGATACGGTGATTGCCACCTTCTTAGCCACCGTTGTTGTCGGGGTGATTAGCCAAATCTTTGCCCGTTCCTTCAAGATGCCTGTCATTATCTTCAGCGTCGGAGGGATTATTCCGCTTGTCCCGGGGGGACTGGCGTATGATGCGATGCGCAGGTTCGTGGAGAATGATAATAATCAGGCGATTCAGTTTGCCGTACAGGCTCTGCTGCTATCCGGAGCCATCGCCACCGGACTTGTGCTTAGTGAAGTGCTCGGACAAATATTCCGGCGGAAGAAAGCCTGAGGCCTTAAGGAACAATTCAGCTTACATTGGTCAGATCCGTCTAATTTGCATAGTATGAATGTCATTTAACAGATACATCAGACCGATAACACAGCAAAGTCCGCCCGCCGCAAGGAATATCATCCTTGCGGCGGGCGGACTTTGCTATGCTCTGCTGATTCTTAACGGCAGCTTCTAGCTGGAGGAAGATTGGCCGATAATCTTCTGATAGCTGGCAATATCCAGCCACTGTCCGAACTTGTGGCCGATTTCCTTGAACAGGGCGCTCTGCTCGTAACCGTGTCTGGTAAACAAGCGGCGGCTTGGCTCATTATCCGCACACACCGTAGCGACCAGTACATGGAACTTAAGCTCGGCAGCCCGCTCTTCAATAAACCGCAGCGCTTGTCCGCCAAGTCCCCGTCCGCCGCTGCCCGGCTTCAGGTACACACTGATTTCACCGGAAGTATCATAGGCCTGCTTATTCTTATGTCTGGCAATCAGTACGTAACCCTCCAACCTGCCGTCCTGCATGATGGCATAGGATTTGAAGCGCGGATCGCCGCTTACCACAGACTTGCGCATTTCCGGCAAGGTCTGTGGTTCGGTATGGAAGGAGATCGTCGTATTCAGCACATAATAATTATAAATATCCAGCACCTCAGCCAAATGCTCTTCCTTAATTTCCTCAAAAGACAGCCCGCCGGCAGTGATTTCCCCCATTTTTAATCCTCCCAGATTGATGTTTCTAATTGATCAACGAACCGGCGCAGCTTGCCGGCGATTTTGAGATTGATCGCCCCGTTCTGGTACAATTGCTGCACCGTATCCCGCTGCTCCTGGATTGCCTTCAGCTTAAGCTCAAGATTCTGATCGTCGATCACCCCTTCCTTGCTCCATCCTTCTCCTTGCTCAAGCCGTGACTCCATCTTCTCATATTTGTCAATGACCAGCTGTGCAGCTTCGCGGTTTTTCTCATTAATCCCGCTGCTGACGGCCGTGACCGCCGCCTGGCACATCGCGATTTTAGCTTTTCGGGCCTCTTCGGCATTCTGTACTGCCTGGCGGCCTTCGTCGCCGCTAAGCCGCCCGGTGAATATCCCTGAGAGAAGACGCTGAATCTCGGTCAAAGAGAATTTCACCTGTGTATCGAACCGCCGGCATAGGACGGCTTCCTTATGATCCAGCAGTTCTTCCATCTTCACTGCGACAGGTGCCGGCAGCATGCCGTTCTCCGTCATCCGCCGCAGCTCCGTCCGCTCCGCCTCCAGGCCGCTGAGCCGGGCTTCAATCCCTAAGCGGCGGAACTGCTCCGATTTAGGATCATTTTCAATTTTTAGACCGCAGAGGCGGTCGATTTTGTCGGTAAATTCCAGCAAAGCAGGCTGTGCCGAGCCCCCGCCCGTCTCGGTGACGAGGCTCCGCAGCATAGTCATGCCCGCATCAATTACTACTGATCTTGCGGCCAGCTCCGGATTCCCCGTGCCTTCCTTCAGAACTACAGCTGCAGTCTCCTCTTTCTCTGCCAAAAGCGGTAACAGGACACTGGCAATCAGCAGCGACATCAGGATAACGCCTGCCGCAATCGCAATAATCAGGTCACGCTGGGGAAAGAGTGAACCGTCTCCCAGCGTCAGAGGAATAGAAAAGGCTCCGGCTAATGTAACGGCTCCCCGTACACCAGAAATGGAGGTAATCAGCTGTGATTTAAGCGGTGTCCGCTCCACCTTCAGCCGGCGGCTTTCGAAGATCGAATAGAGGTATAACCAGAGAAAACGCAGCACAATAAGCAGCATCGTAATGACCAGAACATAGCCGGCCACCATTAAATTATTAACACTTTGATCATGGTAAATGACCTCTACAACATCCGGAACCGACACCCCGAGAATTAGGAACACCATCCCGTTGAGGATAAACAGCAGCACCGACCAGGTGCTGGCCGACACCAACTGCAGCTTATACTGCGGCGAGACGGCACGGTCCTTTTCGATCGCATTGACTACACCTCCGGCTACGACCGCCAGGATGCCGGATACTCCGATCTCCTCACTGATCAGATAGATGATGAACGGGGTAAGGATCTGCAGCAGCACATGCATGGTGACGTCCTCCATGCCGAACCTGCGGAGAAATACGCTTAACCGGATCAGCAGAAAGGACAGCAATGCCCCGAGCAGCAGGCCGCCGGCCGCAATCATCACGAAGCTCAGTGCCGCTTTGGGCAATGAGAAGACTCCGGTAACCGCAGCGGCAATGGCAAATTTAAAGGCGACCAGACCGGAAGCGTCATTCATCAGCGATTCGCCCTCCAGTATCCGGTGAATACTGCCAGGCAGATGCACCCTTCCCGCCAGCGAACTCACCGCAACAGCATCGGTCGGCGAGAGAATTGCCGCCAGCGCAAACGATGCCGCCAGCGGAATCGCAGGGATCATCCAGTGGATGGCATATCCCGCCACAAATACCGTTACGAAGACCAGCCCCAGAGCTAGCAGCAGAATGGGCGCCCGCAGATTCCATAGCTCATCACGCGGTGTCCGTTTGCCGTCATTAAACAGCAGCGGCGCAATAAATAATAAAAAAAACAGTTCCGGTTCAAAGGACATATGTATTCCTGTCGGGACCATTGCGGCAATTACACCCAGCCCGATCTGGATCAGCGGAATCGGCACAAACGGAATAAACCGGTTCACAATATTTGATGCCGCAATAAGCCCGAGCAGTAAAAGCACGGCAAGAAAAGTCTCCAGGCTGCATCAACTCCAATCCAATTTTTCTCTATTATTATATCCTAAACCCCGCTGCTGCGACAAAAGAAGAGCAAAACGTTTACCAGGCCTATCATCTACACGAACAAAGAACAGAAGGAGACAAGCCGTATCCTCCGGCATTGCCCCCTCTAGTACGGCCCCAAATCCTCTTAAATCATCTGCCCTCAAAGCCAAAACATCCTTTTCAAGCACTGCCGCTCCGCTATCCGCAGCCTTTGCGGCACCCCGCATAATGGCCGTTACTTCATGTCCTCTGCTTAGCGCTTTCTTTACGATCCCGCTTCCGTCTTTGCCGCTTGCTCCAATAACTGCTATCTTCATAATACGTCTTTCTAAAAGTTAAATGAACCGATAATTAGTTACTCTGCGGAATCGTAATCAGCTTAATGCCAATGTTCCAGGGATCCGTAAGTGTGACTCCGTCCGCTGTTTCTGCCACAGAATATCCCGCATGGCGTACCCGTTCTGCCACATCAGCAACCTCCCGGACATCCGGCAGCTGCAGGGTGAAATAATCAATTCCCGGCGCATCATCCGGTGTTGCAGGTGCGCCTTGACCCGCCCAGATGTTCAGCCCCATGTGGTGATGATAACCGCCGGCCGAGATGAACAGCGCCGAGTTCCCGTAATGGGTGGTAGGCTCAAAGCCGAGCGCATCAACATAAAATTTCTTAGCCTGGGCAAGATCACCCACATGAAAATGAACATGTCCGATCACGGTGCCTGCAGGCAGGCCGCTCCAGGTTAAGCCTTCGGAAGCCGCCAGTAAACCATCCACATCTACCGGATCGGTAGTCATGATATAGTCTCCTTGAGCATCACGTTTCCATGTGTCCCGCGGCCGGTCACGGTACAGCTCAATCCCGTTATTATCGGGGTCTTGAATATAGAGAGCTTCGCTCACAAGATGGTCACCTTGGCCGACCTCAATCTCTGAGTCGATCAGGTTTCGCAGCACCAGGCCGAGACTCGGGCGGTCAGGCACGAGAATCGCAAAGTGATACAACCCTGCTCCCTTACGGGGTTGCATCCGGGCATGCTCAATTTCCCGTAAAACAAGCAGCACCTGCCGTCCGTCTGCCGTCAATTCCGCTACGCGTCCATGCGTGCGCAACACCTTAAGTCCGACCACATTCTGATAAAAAGCGAGTGAACGCTCCAAATTGCTTACTCTAATCTGTACAAGACCAATTTGAACATCCTCATGTAATGTCGCTGTTGCTGTCATATTAACGCCTCCTGAAGGTATGCCGCTTTCGGTAAACCTATTTCACGCGGCTTAGTTTAACCTCTGCTGCTAATAACATCCACCTGTAACAGTTACCGTTACACTTTAACTAACTTTAGTATAGTAGCATTTTAAAAGTTTGTCAATTACTTTCGCAATCAGTGCCAGGGGTTCACATTTGCAATCACTCACTTAACACTATTCATTTAATAATTCTGTCTCCGCTGTAGATCCGGTTCTCTGCCGTCACAATCTGAACCCACTCCAGGACTGCTGATTTGGTGAACATAAACTCTGCGTCTATTTTAAAATAAGGCAGACGGACACCCGTAAACACTCCGTTGTTGCTTAAGATCGCATTCTCTGCTTTGATGATGTTCAGCACCTGAGCCTCCTGCATATTCAGGAATTGTGCCGTTTCTTGAAGCGTCATTACCGCTTTATCCTTTGACCGGGCCTGCTCCATCAATGCAGCCTGTGTCTTGGCCTCCGTCCCGGTCTCTGCAATCTGCGCTTCTATCTCCTTCTCCGTGCCTGAGGCTCTTTCATTGCCAAGAATCAGACAGCCAATGATAAGTGACAAGCCCAGTATCAAGCTCGCCGCCAGAATAGTTATTTGATTTGTTTTCATCTTCATCCCCTATTCCCCTTTTCCTGCATGTTCGACCAGCCAACAGTCCCTTAGTTCACCTTCATGCCATTCATGTTTTAAAAGCCGTTGTTTTCTTACAAAGCCATTTTTCTCATACACATGCAGCGCCCGCCGATTCCAGCATTGCGGGTCCATGACAATTTTACCGGCCTGCTTTACCTCAATCAGGTACTGTACCGTTTCTTTGACCAGCTGCGATCCGACCCCCCGGTTCCAAAAGGAAGGGTTCCCGATAAACTGGTCCATGCCATAGATGCTGCCGGCAAATTCCGAATATCCGTAAATCCCCCGCTCCGCATCATCTAACCGATAAAACTGAATGTAACCGATATCCTGTGAATTGTACCGGACAATGCCCCGCCCTATTTCCTCTGTGTCATCACCATAAAAATGCTCCAGTACCCTGTCTATATCATGCGGACGGTCGCGTCCTTCGTAATACTCCAGCACAGAAGGATCTGACAGCCAGTTAACCAGCAGCTCCGCATCCTCAGGCTCTAAGCTTCTGACATCTACTTCTCCGTTACCATATAACAACAAAGCAGTCACTCCTTATAACAACATATAGTCCCTATTGTCAGTCTAAGTTAACTGGAATATTGTGTAAAGCAGCGGCTCGAATGGCAAAAAAGTAGCCCTACCGTCATCCGGCAGGGCCAAAGTCTATTATAAGGGGGGGTCATGTGGTTACTATAACGCCCGAAGCTTAAAAGCGGATGAAAAGGACATAAAGTTTAGCTGAATTTTGCCGCTTGCCTGAATGGATTACTTCTGCAGTCCAGCTTGCGGCGAACAACAAAAGGATCCCGCCGATGCACGGCAGGATCCGACTAAAAATGTATCCACTGGGGGGTGGAGACCTTAACTATACTCCCCGAACCTTAAAATCAGATAAAATCCTGCTGAAAGCTTTCTTAAATTCGGAATGAACACAGTTTATTGTTTACCTAGGCCACTGGAATCTGGTTCACGATCTGATCCAGGGTAACTTCCTGCAGCACATTTTCCATTGCTTTCTGGGCCAGCGAGAAGACCGGTACAATAGCACCTGCAATGTTCTTACCTACAGGACACTCAGGATTGGGATGGTCATGCACCGCAAACAAGCTGTCATCCTCCACTGCATTAACGGCTTTATAAATCTGCAGCAGCGTAATTTCCGCAGCACTGCGTGTTAGCTTAGCTCCGGCCACACCAGGACGGACATCCACCAGGCCTGCTTTATGAAGCATCCCTGTCAGCCTGCGGATGACGACCGGATTGGTATTCACACTGCCGGCAATCCACTCAGAGGTACTCTTGCCTTCCTTATTACTGTCAATTAAAGTCAAAATATGAATAGCGACCGCAAACCGGGTGCTGATATTCATGGTTATCTCTCCTTTGGAGCCTTCAGACAAAAAAAGCTGTAGATGCAACAATAATAGTTACATTTTAAACCATTGTCAATCCTGCCATCAGCTCACGAACCCTGTCAGGGTACTTTTTGCTAAGCCTTGTTTTACCCAGATTGCTCTTCACAATCCTTAGCACCCGGGCATCACCGCTCTCCGCCAGCCTGCTCAACAGGGCAAAACCTGCTTCCGGTTCAGCGGCCGCAAAGAGGCTGAGGCTGTACTCCAGACCCTTGGACAACACCCGGAAATGCTCGGGATCACAGCCTTTCGCAGCTCCATGCAGGATACCGTCCGTAATTCCGGCTGCCAGGTCCAGAGCGTATAACACATGGTCACGGTTTTTGAGCAGCGGCGGGTGGGCAAGGGCGGCGACAAAGGCCCGCTGTTCCAGTAGATTAGCGTCTTCTCTCCAGCCGTCAAGCAATTGATTCAAAAGTCTGAAATCGGACTCCCCTATGCTTTGCAGACCGATCGCAGCCGCCTCGCGTACCCGCCACCCCGCATCATTCATCGCTGCTTTAAGCACACTTTCTACGAGGCGGCGGCGCTGGCCATCTGCATAAGCGTAGTGGGCTCCGCAAGCCTGAACTGCACAGAAAACCAGAAATTCTCCAGGAGCATCTACCCACGAACACAGAAGCGCCCAGGCAGTATCCGATATCTTTGTATCCGCAAAATTCTGTGCAAAGCCTGCAGCCAATTCCAGATTGGCCCGCGGTCCGGGCAGTCCGCTGTTGTCATGCATATAGCCCTCCAGCAGCGGCCAATGCTCCCGGTTCTCAATCCACTTCTGAAAATGTATTTCCTCCGCTTTTTTTCCGCTCACGCCTCATGACATCCTTTCCTTAGTTAACTCTACTGCCACTGGACTATTTCCTGCGTGATATAAGGATAATCAATCTGCTGCTTCACAACGCGCATTGCCTCTTCACCCGCCAGCAGTGACAGCACGTACAAGCCCAGATCTATCGAAGTGGAAACACCGCCGCCGGTAATAACGTTGCCGTGTTGAACAATACGAGCCTTTACTACATTATGACAGTAGGGCTCCAGTAAACTGTAAGCTGAGGGATTCGTTGTAGCGCCGCACCCCTGCAGGAAACCTGCTGCACCCAGCAGCAGCGAACCTGTACACACGGATACTTTATAAGGCGCAGCTGCAGCACCGCGCAGCCAGTCAATGAATATTTCGTCGAGGCGGAGCTTCCTCGTACCGAGTCCGCCCGGCACAAAAACGAGATCATATGCCGATAAATCCGGCATCACCCGGCCGGTCTTCATCTTCAGCCCCAGCTCATCGGTCACCTCATCCGAGATGCCGCAAATGTCCCATTCCAGACCTTTACCTGCTTCAAATTGTCCCAGCCGGCAGATCACATCATAGAAACCGGCGAAATCCAGAAATGTCATCCCGTCAAAAAGAATAAAGGCAATCTTCACCGGGACTCCTCCTTTCCCCTGCGGCAATGCAGCAGTTCATTACTCTGAATCATAAGCCTGCAAAGCTACCGGCAGCGCCTGCACCACCACATTGCCCGCTGCCGGAAGACCCAGCAGTACCGCACTAATAATCTCATCCCGCGTAGCCCCAAGCTGTTTGGCATGCTTCACATGAAACGGCAAGCCGCTCTCCAGCCGAACCGCAGCTAAGACGGCAATATAGGCAATTTCTTCCGTCTTGGGATCAAGTCTGCTTGCGGCATCCAGCTTGTGAACCGCTTCCATCCAGGCCTGCTGCTGCTCTGGCGCTTCCTTCATAAACGTCATAAACGAATTACTGACTTGCGGCGAACCCTCCATATCCAATCCCTCCCGTTTGTTTAACCGTAACAGTTCTACACTAGCGTAAAGAAGCCGGCAGTTCGGTTAAACGCGTCACAAAACAGGGAATATTTTGCAAAATCTACGCCTGGCATGCTATCCCGTCCTAAAACAAATAGGCTGCTCCTGACAG
>NZ_LN831198.1:1842269-1844321 GCF_001368795.1 Paenibacillus ihuae | reverse complement strand
CATGGCAGAACAGCAGCTCATCATAGCTCCATGTCCCCCGGAAGGAGGAAATCCATTCTTCCTCGGCAGTACTAAGCAGCGGCTTCACTTGCTTATAGGAGAGTGATCCGCTTCTTTCCTGCAGCAGAATTTCATCACAGTTGCCCATTATATTCACAATTGCCGGCTGCTCCATCAGCAGTGCTGCTGTACCCAGCGGATCTATGGGACCAAATAGTGTGTCGCCTAGATTCACAATGAGGTCTGCATATTGGTTCTTCAAATCCTGTAGAACAGCCTCAAGAGCAAGCCTGTTGCTATGGATATCTGAAATTACTGCAATAACGTTATACATAGACATTTCCCCATCCGTAGTTATGTCCGGCTGTCCACTGCTTATTGAACTTTTTGAAAAGCCGCACCAACCCAGCGGTATGTATTCTCCACCTGCTTGCCGAGCGAATTATCATAATGGCTTGCTTTGAAGCCCCCTGCGGTTTCTGTCAGCTTCACGGAGTATTTCCCTGAAGCGCTGACAAACAGCTCGGGTGTATGGTTGACCGGCAATTCTTCAATTGAACGATCTTTATTTAAGGTGAACAGCTTGAATACATTTCCGTTACTGGAACCATATTGTCCAATCGTAAAATCCGGATTACCGTCACCGTTATAATCACCGAATTCAATCTGGAAAAAGCCGTCGAACGCTAAAGTTTCCCTATATTGCCCGCTCAGAGGATACGTGCTTAGAATATCTCCCTGTTCTCCAGTAACGGTCAGCCGGTACTGCCCGCTCCAATTTCTGCCTGCTAAGGGAGATGGCTCAGTCCAATCTTCACTGTACTTGCCGTTAATCAGCTCCAGGTTTAAAGATTCGGGCTGCCCTGTCACTGAGATCAGCGGGTTCCGGGAAAGGCTGAACGGGCTATCGAGTGTGATCGTTGCCCCTTCGGCTTCAGGGGCAGCCTGCTCTCCTCCAAAGATGTCTGTCCGCAGCCGGTCGGCATATTTGACAGGTATCGTATACCCGGTGCTGCTTCGATCGGCTGACAGCAGCAAGCCCGGATTCCCTTTGGCACTTCCCAGATTCACAATATAATCCTCAGTATAACCGTCGCCATAGGTTAGTTTCATTCTGAAATCGTAATCATAATCCAGATCACCCAGGATCCGCTTGCTTGAATTCATAGCATCTGCCACGTCCTTGATAAATAAGGCATCCGTAAAGATTTTGGATTCAAAAGGCGCTTCCTTCTGCTCACGATCCAGAGGACTATACTCAAGGTGAATTTCCGTAATCCATCTTGCATTAATAAATCCGTAAGCATTCTGGCAGCCTGTTAATAGAACGGTCAGCAATAAAGGCACAATCAGCAGAAACCGCCTGATAAGTTCCACCTCCAAATCCATCCATATATATCTTTCAATTATAGCAGTGTCTACATGGAGAATAAAATACAAAGCACTATATACCTTTAATGAAATACGAAAAGACCGTTCCGCAGCATATTAACGGATCGGTCTTAAACCCGAAGGCAGGATATGAACTAATTAATCGCGCCTACAGCTTTCAGCCAGGCATCGGCAATAAGGGCATGGCCGGCCGGTGAAGGATGAACGCCGTCACCCACCCAGAACGCAGGCTCAGCCTTCATTGAAGCAGCCGCGAACAAACCGTCAAGCGGTACTAGCAGCGCACCGTATTCACGGGCCAATTCACGCACAACATGGATTTTCGGATCTAGATCCCGGCGCCATGTCTTGCGGTCTTCCGGCACCGGCAGCACGAACGGCTCAATCAGCACCAGCTTGGCACTCACGGATGCCTTTGTGCGCTCAATCAGGTCGCGGTAAGAGGCTTCAAACTCAGCGGCAGTCGTTTCCTGACCGGAGTCCATATGGCGCCAGGTGTCGTTGACCCCGATATAAATCGAGACCCAGGTTGGATTCAGACCCAGGCAATCCCTATCCCATCGTTCCTGCAAATCGACAACACGGTTGCCGTTGATTCCCCGGTTAAAAAAGTTAGCTTCTTCTCCGGATACTGCAGCCCGAGGCGCGCAGCTACCATCA
>NZ_LN831198.1:1836134-1842243 GCF_001368795.1 Paenibacillus ihuae | reverse complement strand
ATACTGCAGCCCGAGGCGCGCAGCTACCATCAGGGCATAACCGACACCCAGTGATGAAGCGTCTTCATAATTCCGCCCGCAGTCTGTGATGCTGTCGCCGATGAAAACAATAACATCATTATCATTGAGTCCCATCTACATAATCCTCCCATAAAACTGCTTAATAGTATAAACATGCCTATTATATCAAACGGAAATCAATATAACATCTTCTATTTTAGTTAGGATATCAGGAAGTTAATTACCTAACAGAATCGGTTCAAACTAGCTTCAGCAGTAAGAAGCACCTGTTCAAAGGCTTCACTCCGGTCCTTACGTCCTCTTCTGAAATAAAGGCTGCGCAGGAAGTTTTTACTGTTGATCTGCGCAATGCGCTGGCTCCGGCCCGGCGTCCAAGTACCGCAGTCTCCCAGGCTGCTGATCCAGCCGGCGATGCTGTTCCAGCCCAGGCGATTCTGAACGATCATCGTATCCACAACCGTAGCCATCCGCTCGTCCTCTTCCTCGCCAAACAGGCACATCCGGTTTTGCAGCATCTCTTTGATAGCCTCCAGCACTTCCAGCTGCACCTCCTCACTGCTCTCCGGGCATTTCACCAGTTCATCCAGCGCATCCGCACCATGAGCCGCAGCGTGGGCCCATCCGCCTTCCTCCACATATCCGCGCAGATCCTTCTCTTCCCGGTAATAACGCAGCAGTGCATCCTTCAAACTACGGAATTCCTCTGCAGTGAGAAACGGCTGCTTGATATGCCGCTGCATGATCAGGGCTACCGGAAGCACAGAGAATGTCCGCGTAAACACGCTGTTATCCTCCGTATCTCCGATTCCATAGAACAGATGCCGCTCATCAATCAGGACAGCCAGGAAGCTGCGCAGCTCGTCATTGGTAAACAGCTGCTGCTCCAGTATCCACTTATAAAAAGTCGGATAGATCAGCTCATCCCGCAGCTCAGGCTGCGGATCTCCGATATATTCCAGCATGAGGCGGATCCATTCCGTATGTGCTTCACCTTGACGAAGCCGGTACTCTTCGGCCTCAAGTCTTTGCAGATCATGGATTAGTTTTGCTCTTCTGTCGCTCATACATTTCACTCCCTGTAACCGGCTGATGTGAGTTCAACCATTTGTCTGATTTCTTCTATAACAATTTCCGGTTCATTTAAATGAATATAATGTCCGCTGCCCCGGGCAATCCGCTGTCTGCCATGTGTAGACAGCCGCACAAATTCTGCCTGCTGCCGCTGCTCGGCTTCAAGTATTTCCTCGGCAGGCCAGTCCTCCCCCTGCCTGTCCGGCAGCCCTCTGGTAATGACCGATAACGGAATACTGCCCGGCTCTCCAAGTGAAGCTTCGGCAATTTGCCGGTAGCTCAGCCGCTTGTCAATCTTCTCGCTGTTCAGCAGGGGATTCTCCAGATACGCCTTATTTCCGAGGCGGAGCTGCTCAGGCAGAATCTTATCAAAAGCGGCTTCTTTATACTCTGCAGCAGCATCAACCAGCACAAGTGCTGATGAATCCTGAGGATAATAAGCGGCATAAAGTCTGGCCATTAATCCGCCAAAAGAATGGCCCACCAATATATAAGGCGGCTGCACAGCTAATGCAGCAAGCAGCTCATGCAGCTCCAGTACCAAGTCGCGGCAAGACCGTGGAATAGTTACCGCCGGACTTTTACCGGTACCGGCCCGGTCATAGGCAAAGGTCGAGGCAATCCCGGCAATCTCCTGCTGAATCCCATCCCAGAAATCACTCCCGTCGCCTAACCCGGAGATAAACACAACCGTCGGAGAACCTATGCAGGAGCATTTATAAAAAAGTTCAGACTTCCAGCCCTCTATCATCCTTAACCTCCTGAGGTTGTTTTATCTATCAAACAGATTCATTCAGTCTAAAGCCATTTCCAGAAATTAACTATGCAAAATTACACAAAAACCCCTTCAAAGCACCTGTACCTCATGCCGGCATGAGTTTTTCGGGTGTATGGAAGGGGTTCTTTATGACCTGAGATCCGCTACGGATATCAGAGAGTCTTAGTAGGCAAGACTGAACAAACCTTTAACATGGGTCAGATAACGGATATTGCTCGCTTCCTTCATCATCGTTGCAGGCAGGCCTTTGAGCGGAGTCGAGTTGCCGCCGATAATCGCAACACCGTCTTTACGGCCCAGGCTGGCCAGCGTACCCGAATTAACAGGGCTGAAGGTTTCCAGCGATTTGTTGTTCAAGCTGGCATAGAGGTTATAGCCGATCTGTTCGCCCATCTGCCAGGCGATTTGCGCGGTTGGCGGGTAGGGACGGCCATCCGGCGCAAAGTAAACAGCACTGTCTCCGGCAACGAACACATCTTTGTGGGAAGTGGATTGCAGGAAGTCATTGACGGTCGCACGTCCGCGGTTAACCTCAAGCCCGGATTCGCCGACCAGCGGATTACCTTGCACGCCGCCCGTCCAGACGAATGTATTCGCAACAACCTTCTGTCCATCCTTCAGATCAATCGTGTTGCCTTCAACGTTGGTGACAGCAAGACCGGTCAGGAACTGCACACCGCGGGCCTCAAGGCTTGATGTAGCGCGCTGGATCAAATGATCCGGCAATACCGGCAGAATTTTCGGGCCGGCCTCAACTAACAGAAGCTTAATTTCCTTCGGATCTACCCCATAACGTCTGGTAAGCTTAGGCAGCACATCGGCAATTTCACCTACGAGCTCAACGCCGGTCAAGCCGCCTCCGCCGATAAGAATCGTTGCATCAGCCGGATTTTTAGTTGCTGCATATTCACGGATCCGGGCTTCAATATGGGCATGAATGTTTTTGGCATCTTCAGCTGATTTCAGCACCATACTGAATTTCTCCAGACCCGGAATACCGAAATATGCCGTCGTGCTTCCCAGACCTACAACAAGTGCATCATAGGAAAGTACTGAACCGTCAGACAAAGCGATTTGCTTGTTATCAACGGAGAACGATTTAACTTTAGCAATTTTGAGATCAATATCTTTACCTGCAAACAGCTTTGTCAGCGGCATGGCAACAGCCTTCTCAGAGATACTGCCTGCAGCCAAACGGTGAAGCTCAGTAATAATCTGATGCGTCGGGTACTGGTTGACCACTGTAACCTTTGCTTCAGCTTTACTCATATATTTGCGCACAGTTAAAGCACTCAATAAGCCGCCGTAACCTGCTCCTAGAATTACAATATGTTTTGACATCATATATCCTCCGTCCATACTTGTTTGTTATGAAATTAGGGTATCTATTTCTGAGGGCTGCGTTCGCCGCTGACTTGAAGATAAGCATTCAGGAAACGGAGCATCTTTTGGACCTGCGGGTCTTTGACCATTTTCATCATTCCAAAAAGACTAATCGTTTCAGTGCTTTCATTCGCACGGTCTTTTGCTTCAATGACAGTAGCAGCCATATTTTTAACCGAATCCACCACCGGCTCGGCAATTTCCTTGATAGCACCCACTGTATCATTTTTGAGCACCTCATCCGAGGCAACCGACTGTACGAAGTCAAACGATTTGGTTAATACTCCGACGAGCTGTGTTAGCTTAGGCAGTTCCTCAACCAGCAGTGTGAGCGATTCCTGAACCTCAGGCTTGAGCAGCTGATCCAGCAAATCCTCTTTGGTATAAGCCGGTTTACCTGCTGTTTGCTCTTCTTTAGGCAGGGTTTGAGTGATAGTTTCTGACATATTAGCCTCTCCTCCGTATTAGCTTTACTAAAGCATAATAAAAAATTCACAAACTCAATGTGCCTATTATACCACCCATAATGTTAAATATGTCACAAAGTTTTTGCCTGTATATCCTTGTTTTGTGATAAAAATCACTTCTTTAATATCGTTTTTGCGGGATATCTTCTTTTTTCAAAATAATTCTTTTGAGACTATACAAAATCATTGACGATCGCTGAATACCATGTTATCTTTAGTTAGTAACAAATAGTAAGTATATTAACAAAAACCAGCTATTTATATTTATTAACCAATACATAATCTAACGGAGGCATTATTTATGAGTACTTTTTCAGATTTGGTCCAAGCCCGCAGATCCGCCATGAATTTTGTGGAAGGAGTCACAATTTCTAAGGCAGAGCTGGAGGAAATGTTCTCCCTCGCCCGCCTTGCCCCTTCCAGCAATAATCTGCAGCATGCGCATTACAAGGTAATTACTGATCCTGTTATTAAAGAACAGCTGCACAAGGATGCCTATAACCAATACAAGGTTCATACTGCTTCAGCTGTAATTATTGTTTACGGGGACAAAAATGCTTACCTGCAGGCGCCGGAAATATACAGCGGCCTTAAGCTGCTGGGGGCGATGAGCCAGGAAGAATACGACAGCACTATCCAGTCAATCAACGATGCTTATAGCGGAAATGACCAGTTCCAGCGCGATGAAGCAATCCGGAATGCGTCCCTTTCGGCCATGCAGTTCATGCTGATTGCCAAGGACAAGGGCTGGGATACGTGCCCGATGATCGGTTTTGATCCTGCGGCTGTCAATGCTACGCTGAATGTGCCGGACCATTTCATTCCTGCCCTGATGATTACCATCGGCAAGGATAATAAGCGCAAGATCAGACCCCGCGGCTACCGCAAGCCGGTCAATGAATTTGTTGATTTCATCTAATCCAAACCATCTATATTCTATGCAAAAGAGCCTTCCGGCATTACACCGGAAGGCTCTTTTGTATTCATAGGCTGATTAATCTTGAGGGAATCCCTCCTACACTCTGCGGAAACGCCACAGGACGCTCTGGAAATCCCCATGCAGTGCAGGCAGCGGCAACCCGGCATACATCAGATGATCTCCGCCGAATACGCCTCCTCCTTCCACCCATTCATAATCCGCTTCCGGATCCAGCCCCTTCAGCCGCAGGTAATGCAGCGCATCATTCGGCTCCGCAAGGGTCCGGGCGTACATTACGACGGCTTCGGATTTGTCCTCAGCTGCGATCAGCCACGCCGTTTCATTGCCTTCAAACGGGCTAAGCAGCCGGTATTGCTCCCCGAACTGCACAAGATTGCGCAGCTCTTTATAGAGTGCCACCTGTGCCTGAACAGCCGTCTTCTCATCTTCCGTGAACTTCGTAAGATCGAGCTCATAGCCGAAATTGCCCGACATCGCGACATGTCCGCGCAGCTCCAGCGAAGTGCTGCGATGAACCTGATGGTTCGGCACCGCCGATACATGGCTCCCCATGGCACTCAGCGGATAGACGATACTGGTTCCATATTGGATTTTGAGCCGGCTGATGGCATCTGTATTGTCGCTTGTCCAGGTCTGCGGCATATAATATAGCATACCCGGGTCAAACCGCCCGCCGCCGCCCGAGCAGCTCTCGAACAGTACTTCCGGAAATTCTGCTGTGATCCGCTCAAGAACACCATACAGACCAAGCATATAACGGTGCGCTGTCTCCCGCTGTCTCTCCTGCGGCAGCAGCGCCGAGCCGATCTCGGTCATATTACGGTTCATGTCCCACTTCACATAGGAGATCGGAGCGCTGCGCAGCACATCCGCCACCCGGTCGCCAATCGCCTGGCAGACATCCACGCGGGAGAAATCCAGCACCAGCTGCATCCGCGCTTCTGTTCTGCGCCGGCCTTCCACATGCAGGCACCAGTCCGGATGCTGGCGGTACAGCTCGCTGTCCGGCGAGATCATCTCCGGCTCGAACCAGAGGCCAAACTGCATGTCCAGCTCATTAACCCGGCGGGCCAAATCCTCCGGGCCCTGCGGCAGCTTCTTCTTGTCCACAAACCAGTCGCCTAGAGAACTGCGGTCATTATCCCGGTGACCGAACCACCCGTCATCCAGCACAAACAGCTCCATGCCAAGTTCGCTGCCCGCACGGGCGATATCTTCAATCTTGTCAGCGGTGAAGTCGAAATAAGTGGCTTCCCAGTTGTTGACAAGCACGGGGCGCGTACGGTCACGGAAGCTGCCGCGGCTTAAGCGGGTCCGGTACAGCTTATGATAGGTCCGCGACATCGCACCCAGGCCATCCGGTGAGAAGACCAGCACGGCTTCCGGTGTCTGAAACGCTGGCCCTGCTCCAGCAGCCAGCTGAAATCAAAAGGATTGATCCCGACGGAT
>NZ_LN831198.1:1827861-1836108 GCF_001368795.1 Paenibacillus ihuae | reverse complement strand
AAATCAAAAGGATTGATCCCGACGGATAAGCGGGTCGTCCGGTACGGATCTACTTCAGCCTGAGCGGTAAAACTGCCGCTGTATACGAGGCTGACGCCATAGACATCCCCATGCTCCTCATCTGCGCCTTTCGCGAGCAACGCGACAAACGGGTTATGCGCATGGCTGCTTGCCCCGCGGCGGCTCTCGATGCCCTGCATGCCGGAAGCAAGTGCTCTGCGCTCCACATAGCGCTCACGTGCCCAGGCGCCGGAGAGATGTAACAGCTCATAATCCGCATCGCGGAAGTCTACGCTCATGCTTAGACCGCGCAGCAGCTTCAGCTGTTGTCCGCCTTCGTTCACAAATTTAACGGACCGCGTGATGGCATTCAACGCCTCGAACACGGTGTAGCTCAGAATTATCCGCAGCCCGGCGACCGGATCAAGCAGCTCAAGCTCCAGTGATTCCGCTTCATTCTCCTGCTCGACATATGTAGCCGGCAGACCTTCCAGTTTCGGCTTGCCCTTGTATATCCGGTGTGTCTCATAGATTGCCTCAGAAGCTGTAGTCCCGTTCTCCGCCTGAATCTGATAAGCCGGATGCCGGAAATCCCCTACCCCGTAGGAAGGATATTCCTGGGCGATTGTGTCATAAGAAATCGACATGTCTTCAGGATATGGACTAGGTGAAAAAGAACAGCGCTCCGTCCGCTGAAGGATGGCAGACAAACCTGTTGAACGGATTTTCCTGCCCCAATAGACATGCGCCGGCACACCGGTAGGAAGCAGTTGAATGACATAACTTGTGGCCTTGCTCTGAAGATGAAAAATACGCTCTTCTGCAAAATATTGAATTCCCATTGAAGCCTCCTAAAGGGTTGTTAGCCTTGCTTCCTGAACTTCTCCGCGTAAATAACCGTAACGGAAGAATAGACTGAATTTTGTTAGCGTTTTTTTGTTAGTTAAGGCTACTTTTTTAACATTCAATCCCGTTCAGTATAACTTGTAATCGCTTCAAAATCACCCCAGCATCATCTTGCGTACTGCAAAATTGCAATCGCCGCCCGTTCCCGCCGTTCAGGATCCCCGCTGAGTAGTGCTTCCTTCAGGACGGCAACAGCCAAGTTAAGAGTGTCCTCATCCACACCTGCCGGTTTTCCGCCAGAATTCCTCATATCAGCTCCCGTATCCTCGATCCATAGCTCCAGCCTTGCCGATGGAAGTGTCCCCCGGTAACGGGAAATCAGCGCATCCTCCGCCAGCAGCTCCGCTGCAACGGAATTCAGTGAGCGCCGGGGCATGCTTTTCAACCAGGTTACCCCCCGGCGGTGACACCGGCCATCCTCCTCATTGTCATGCGTGTCATCATAGAAATAGTCTCCCAGATCGCCCAGGTGCACCCAATCCCCGTCAGGTATCAGAATATAGTCCCCGTCCTGCATTTCATGCACAAACAGCCACAGGTTGTCTATTGCTTCTTCCAGGTTCCGCTCCTCGCAAGTCCCGGCCTGCAGCAGTTTTACCCGCAGCTCCTCACGATCGGCCTGCTCTAACTCTCCCGTGCCGGGATAGCCGATGCACAAATAGTTATCCTCCAGAAACTCCCGAGTCCGCTCCACACCCAGGGGCGATGCCTTCATCTGAAACAGCTTCATTGTTTCTCACCTCTCCGGTTAATTATACAGGATAAGCTGGCAGCAAACCGCCGTGAATTATTTTCAAAAAACTAAGAACCAGCCAGTATAATAGCGCTTACATTAGCGTTTATTGCAAAATAGTCCTGTTTTACAGCTATACGGTTTTTTACTATCCGTGAGAAGCAGGATATACTTTAGACATCAACTCAAGGGAACCTTACACTGCTGGAAGGAAGCCTGACGGGCAAGAAAATCTCACCGCAGCAATCCTTAGCCGCTGTAATCCCTGAGCTTGAGACTATATCTTTGATCCTGACGCTAAAGCTTTCAATCCATCCCGGAACGAACTGGTATGAGCTTCTTAAAGCTCAAATATTGAACATCAATCCTAGCGTGGCCAGAGGATGAATTAGAGAAGATTTAATGTGCAGGATAGGCAAATTTACTGCCGCCTCGGACGATTTCTACCCGGCTGAGTACAAAGGATAGGATAAGGAGTCTGAGAAGAACATGGGTATAGTGCTTACTACGTAAACCTCTATTGTTGATGCAAATCAATAGTAGGGGTTTACCTGTGTTACAGGCACTTTTTTATACATATAGGAGCACCACCTCCTGAAATATCATCCCGCGATTCACCGGTCCATAATATCGATATACAATTGATCCTGTTCCTCTTCTCTGCCCTCATAAACACCCATATAATCAAAAATTTCAAAAGAAAAGTCCACAAATGCCCGGCCTTTCGCGGTAATCACATGCCCGTCCCTCACCACTCTCCGGTCCAGAAAATTCTGACGCGGGAAGGGATCCTTTACACTAAGCCTGCGGATATTGTCAACAGAGCAGGAAGTGGTGAATTTCCTGTGATGCAGCACACCCGCCCTGCCCAAATATTGCGGACCATTGCATATTGCAGCCAGCATCTTCCCTTCCTGGTCCAGCTTATGGATGAGCTCGCTCAGTCCGTTTTGCTGCTTCCGGATGGGCCCGCCTGGGATGATCAGCCCCTCTATATCTTCCAGCTCCAATGCTTCAGCCAGCATTAAATCAGGCTTATACCGCAACCCGGATTCGCTGATTACCGGTCCGGAATCATAGCCTACGGAGATTATTTCTTTTTTTCCGGCATTTTTAAGTTTATGAAGCGCCAGTGTAATCTCAAAATCAGCGAAATCTGCTGAAATAAAACAAAGGATTGTCCCCATTACCGCACCTCGAATAATTGATTTTATTGTGCACAACCCCGTGATTTCCGGGCAACCGGGCAGTAGCCCAATCACATAATCCCATGGATGAATATCCTGACTATTATGCCCAGAACCTAGAGTCCGATAACGAACCGTGAGGATGTGATGACGCTGAACCGAAGAATCCAAAGAAGAAGAACGGCAGCGAAGAGGCCTCCTTCTGGCGCTGCCAGGAAGCGTACGAATGTACGCATGTACCGAGACCCCAGATACGGCTTCACCCTGAAGTTTCCCCGCTGGTGGAGCTGCTACACCTCCGTTAAACGAAGCAGCCGGCTGAAGGATGCAGCATATGGTGTGTTTTTCCGTTTCAAATACAAAGGGAAGATCTATGGAGATGCGCTAAGTCTGTTAGTCTATAAAATGACCTTGAAGCAGTGGCATGACGAGGGGTATGCTGAATCTCCGATACTATTCCTGGCTTACCGGCAGGGACGAATTTTTGCCTACACGGTCCCGGAAGAGCTTCCTGATGAGTTCCTTAATCGATCAAAGGACGACTATGATTACCGGAAATACGGCAGGCCGATACGCCTGCTGAAGCGCATGGTCAATGACGATGTACCGAAGATTGCAGGAACCTTCCGGTTGAATCGCCGCTCTTCACGCTGATCCGGATATAACCATCATAATCCACAAATCCCAGCTCGTTCAATAGTTTCTCTTGCTATAAGGGTGCTTAAAGGCATCATCAGCCAGTAACCGCGCACTGAAGTATGCAGGCTTTTCCATGACAGTTTGGTCTATTCATCAAAGATTCTAAAATCTGGTATGATAAAGTGTAAATCGTTAACAACTCAGGAAAGAAGGGCTGAAGAATGTGAACAAGAGCGGAATGAATACGCTGATCGGTTCGGGGCTTTACCGGTACATAACGGGCCGGAAGGTAAGCAGCACGTGCAAAATTTCCAGCTAATGCTTGCTGCCGAAGCGGTTGCGGACAGAACATTCCGCTACTACAGGAATTAGGAGGATACTCAGTGGATGGCCCATATATTAGTGGTTGAAGATGAACGGCCAATTAATGATTTGATTACAATGAACCTTAAGCTGGTCGGACACACGTATTCCAAAGCGTATACCGGTCCAGAGGTTACCGGAATTCTGGAGCAGGAGCGAACAGATCTTATCCTGCTCGATGTGATGCTTCCCGGTCTGGATGGATTTGAAGTGATGCAGAGAATTGCCCATTTGCGGATTCCGGTCATTCTGATTACAGCCAAAAATGCACTCTCCGACCGGATTAGAGGGTTCGAGCTGGGGGCGGATGATTATATCATAAAGCCCTTTGAAATTCTTGAGCTGCTGGCCCGCATCAACGTCGTGCTGCGCCGGAACGAACATACGGCCTCTGCTTTTATTTGTGATGGGGTAGAGGTCCGGTTTCCGGAACGCCACGTCCGGGTAGACCAGCTGCCGGTGGATTTGACTGTACGGGAATTTGAACTGCTCGAAGTGCTGATCCGCAACCGGAATATCGCCCTTTCGAGAGAAAAGCTGCTGGAATTGGCCTGGGGTTATGATTTTGCCGGCGATACCCGCACCGTAGATGTACATATCCGTCAGCTGCGCAAAAAACTGGGCTGGGAAGAACGGATCAAAACCGTATTCAAGCTGGGCTACCGGCTGGAAGTTCAGGTCTAGCCATGCGGTTCTGGCATAAGATTCTCCTCTCCGTCCTCATACTCTTCATTGCAGCCCTAGATGTTAGTGTAATTATGGTAATGAAAAAAAGCTGGCAGCTGAACATGGACAGTGAAACCAAGCGGGCATCCAGCGAGCAACTGCTGATCGCCAACAATATCTATGAGAATCTCGAATCAGTGCAGGCGCGGGGCTATACCCTCACCCCTGCCCTGCTGCTCAGTGTGGCTGAGTCGTACGGCGAACACTACCGCAGGCAGGGGATTGGCCTGGAGCTGCGGGAGAATGGGCGGCTAATCTACCCGTCAGGCGGAAAAGCCGTTATGCATGTTGAACATACCATCCAGTTATCCATGCCGCTCCCTGCACCTTACGGGTATCTGGAGCTGGCTTATAAACGCGACATCAGCGGGCTGTACGTCCAGCAGCATGAGCTGAACCGCTTCTTTGTCATGATTAACTGGATGGTCGGTCCCGTACTGGCCCTGCTCCTCTATCTCCTGATCCGGCAGCTGACCAAGCCGCTCCGGCTGCTGTCAGAGACGACCAAGACGATTGCCGAAGGTGATTACTCAAACCGAGTGGAGCTTCACAGCACCGATGAATTCGGGGAGCTGGCCTTTAATTTCAACCGGATGGCTTCAGTGGTCGAGCAGCGGATGACCGATCTCTCCGACATGGCCGAGGAGAAACAGCGAATGGTCGAGAATCTGGCCCATGAACTGCGTACACCGCTGACCAGTATGCAGGGATTTGCTGAATTTCTCACCTCGGCGAATATTGGCCCGGAGGATCAGATAAAGGCTGCCAACTATATTTGGAGTGAAACGGTCCGGCTGAAGAATCTGGCCTTTAAGCTGCTGGATTTGTCCGTACTGCGGCATCAGCCTCTGGTACAGGCAGAGGTCAATGTTTCCGCTCTGTTCGAGGCTGTAGTGCAGACGGAACAGCAAATTTTAACAGAGAACGGAATCCCGCTGGAGACGGACAGCTCGATCCCAGCCGTATGGGGAGATGAAGATCTGCTGGCAACCTTCCTGGTGAATTTGATCGAAAATGCCATTCATGCTTCACAACCGGGTTGCCCCATCTCCTTGCTGGCCTATCCTCTGAACGGGGAAGCTGTGTTGGAAGTGCGCGACAGCGGAAGCGGAATGACGGCGGAGCAGGGCAAGCGTGCCTTCGAGCCGTTCTACCGGGCGGACCCGGCACGTTCCCGGACATATGGCAATGCCGGGCTGGGATTATCCTTATGCCGGCAAATTGCTGAGGCGCACCAAGCAAGAATTGAGCTGCATTCGGTTCCCGGTGCAGGGACAAGCATCCGTATCTTTTTACAACTCCATAACAACTGCCCTCCTACTCTATAACATCACGGGATTAAAGTAATGACAGATTCAACATCCTGGATCCCAATGGAGGTAATACAATTGAGCAAGAAAAAACTGTCCGCAACGTTAGCTGTTATCCTCTGCTCTGCAGGCGCGTTTACAGTCAGCGCATATCTTGTGCCCGGCTTCGTGAACTCCACAGTCGTAGCCAGAAACACCCCGGCGATTCAGGGCAGCGCCCAGCCGGGTGTGACCGGAAACACGGTTCCTGTGTTGAAAGTGGAGGCACCGGCACCGGTATCCACTGTGACAGAGGATCTGATTAATCAAATGACGAAAGCGGAAATCAAGCGAATCTATGACATCCTGAACAAGCCTGGCAACGAGCCCCGCATTTCAGGCCGGGTAATGACCGATTCCGAAGAAAAACGCTCGGCGGTTCTGTCAGATCAGTATGTGTATGATGGCATGCGCCCCGAGCAGCAGCTACCGTTAAAGCCGGGACAAGCAGAAGTGTATCTGGATTTGGAGAACACTACGTTATACTTCCCGGACCGGACTTTGACCGATGAAGAGCTGCTGCAGCTGATTGACTGGAGCTGGCGGGAACTTTATATCGCTTCCAGTCAAAATGTAACCGAGCCCCCCCTTCAGGAATCCAGAAAAGCTAACGCAGAGGCGCTGGCGGCTGACAGTGTGCGCAAGCTGTTCGATGCCGATATTTCCAAGCTGCAAACGAAAGTATTTCAAGATGAACTAAGACTGGACAAACATCCAACCTGGAACGTTCACTCGGCTCCTTACAGGTCGCTTACCTTGCATGGGCAAGGCAAAGAATATTGGGAATATAACGTGATCATTGATGCAAAAACCGGAGTCGTCCTGGATACGACTGCAATTAATGTTGCCCTCAAAAGAACCCCCATCGACGCAGCCGCCGCCAGCGCCATACGCAAGGATGCCAGCTGGATTAACAAAGCTACCCAGGTCATTACGGACAAGCAGGGAGAAACCCGGAGAATTGTCAAAGCTTATCTGACCGACACAGAGGTTAACAACAAACGCGGCATGGTGGCAGTGAAACTGTTATTGGTGGACGGAAGCAGCTATACAGCGGAATTCCGCTATCCGGATCAGGCCCTGCGCTGCCTTATTTATGAGGCTGCCGATAACGCCGATTAGAATAGGAACTCTTTCAAAAAAAGGGAGGACCGGGGGGGGCGGCGCCCCCGGTCCTCTTAGGCCGTTACGCCTCGGTGAAACATACACCGTTCGGGTGTAAGATGCTTAACAAAAGCTATACCCTCTTCAGATGCAGCATGGAGTTGGCTCCTTTTTGAAATTCATATGGAACCCGTACTTCTTCTGCATTCCAGCCCTGGCTGCGAATAAAACTGATCAGTTCATCTAAATGCGCATATCTCAGGCTGGACAGATCCGTCAGCGGAAAAATGCGGATCTCCTCCTTCGTTACACGCAGCAGCTCGCGGAGGGTCTTCAGATGAAAATCAACATCCAGTCTGTCTCCGTACATGAATAAAAAATGAGCGGATAAAGTCATATCAAAAGTCTGATCGGCAAAAGGCAGCACAGGCAGCTCTGCAGCTACATAACGCTCCTGATGGGCCAGTCTGTCTAAGGTACTCACAGTCAGCGCTTCCGTTCTTGCCTGCTTCAACCCCTCAATGGATTGGAAATCATCCCACTTGAAATTATCGCGTACCCTATCAAGCTGATTCAATGTATGCTCAATATCGGCGAGCCCCTTATCCTGAAGGGCTTCTGCTGAATAACTGTAGGCGATATCAGCCGCAACAGCTATGGCTCCGCACCGGTTCGCTTCTGCAGTGAAGGAGCAGGCTCCTGCAGGACAGTCAAGGAAACTCCGCCCACGCAGCTCACCCGGCTGTAAATCAAACATCCTCATATACTCGTCAAACGTCCGGCCAATAAACACAATACGTTCTAAATCCAATTTTGCTCCATTCATCTGCACTCATCTCACCTTTCTCTGCTCAGCTCGTCTCATCTACGTTAATTATTCCCTAGCGCGGCAAGCTTGCTTTTCAAAAACTGGTACAGGCGTGAACTACACACCACCTAAGAGGTGGGTGCTTCTTGGTCAATAAAGCTGCTGCTCCAAGTTTACCCAAGCTTATAGGCTAGTTCCTAACCCGATGAGTGCAATTTACATTGCTAGTTTTAGAAGATTTCTAGCAGCATTCCAATCTCTGTCGTGCTCTTTATGACATGCAGGGCATGACCATACACGTACAGCCAGGTTCTTCACTTCTGCATTTTTGTAGCCACAGCAGGAACATAATTGACTACTTGCAAAGTTTTTGGGTGCGATGATTAATTCTCTGCCGTACCATTTCGATTTGTAGGTAAGCATTTGTCTGAA
>NZ_LN831198.1:1825204-1827319 GCF_001368795.1 Paenibacillus ihuae | reverse complement strand
ACCATCTGAAGTAACGGCAAAGTCTTTCAGTCCCAGATCAACCCCGATCTTCTTTTCTGCTTTCGGCAAAGGGTTTATATCTGTTTCAACGAGAACGGAAGCAAAGTATTTGCCTGATGGTGTTTTAGAGAGGGTGCATGATTTGATTCGCCCCGTGAATGGACGATGAACCTTGATTCGGATTCTTGTCTTTAGCTTCGGAATTTTGAGCGTTCCGCCTTCAATCGCTATTGTTCCCTGTTGATTGTTTGTTGTAAAGCTGTTGTTGTTCGTTTTCTTGCTTTTGAATGTAGGAAAACCAGTGCTCTTATTCCGAAAAAAATGCTTATAGGCTTTCTCCAAGTTGAGTTGGGCATTGGCTAATGCAAGGCTGTCTGCTTCTTTTAGCCACTGGAATTCTTCCTTGTATCTGGCAGGTGTCGTACGGAGCATGTTCCCGGCCCTTTTATAATGTTCGATTTTATCAGCAAGCATCTTATTGTAGATAAAGCGGACTGCGCCGAATACACTCACTAAATAGCGCTGCTGCTCATGGTCTGGATAGATGCGATACTTATACGCTTTAAGTATGATCAAGCTACGCAACTCCTTTCCATAAATTCACAAAACTATTATAGCACAAATGTTCGTATTCAAGAGTAGTAATTTCCTCCCGGTATGAAAGACCGTAGCCATTCATCCCGCCACTTTAGAAGTGGGAGAATTCTGACAGCTGATTGTTAAAGCGGCCAGCCGCAACGGATAATCGGCAGTTCTGCAGGCGATTCCGCAGCTCATGTGACCGGCGGAGGCACCGGGATTGGCAAGGCAGTCAGCCTGGCGCTGGTCTGGCGCGGTGCAGCAGTCGCCGTGAATTATTCCCGTTCCGCAGCTGAGCAAACAGGGGGCAATCGTCAATCTCGGAAGCATTGCGGGGAATACGGGCAACGGTTCATCGCTCCCCTATGCAGTATCCAAAGCAGCCGTCCACGGCCTTACTAAATCGCTGGCCCGCGCCCTCTCCCCCGATGTCCGGGTTAACTGTGTCGCTCCGGGTGCAGTGGCAACACGGTGGTGGGCAGGCCGGGAGCAACAAATGCACAGTCTGGCACCGAACCTGCTGCTGCAGCGGATTGCGGAACCGGAGGATATCGCAAGGTTCATCTGCGCTGCGCTTACACAGGAGGCCATGACAGGGCAGATCATTACGGTGGACAGCGGACAGACGTTATAGCGGCGGCAGGACTATTTAAAGTTCCAGTAGTGGGAATTTCTCAACCTAAATTCCTCCAGACTGGGCAAAAACAGACTCCAGCGGGATTTACTCCAACTAACTCCTCTCATAAAGACCCAAATTAGCGTTTCCAGGGAAAATAGCTGGAGGAATTCCACCTAGAGTCAGATGTTAGGCGAAACCGGAAGAATTAGTTGGAGACTTTCCCACTATAATCTAAACAGCCTCATCTTTCACCGCAAAGTGAAGGATAAGGCTGCTCGTTTAAGTTAGCCTAGGGCTTAAAAATCAGCGCTCCGCTTCCCCCGCGTATGATTAAGAGGGCTCATTGCCCCAGACCAGGCTGCCAGAAAGATATGCCGGAAGATTAGCCCAGTCAGCATAACTGGTTCCTGCTGCATTATAGGAATAATCTCCGGTCTGGGTATAATTGCTCCAATCACTTTTGGAAGCACGCATCTGAATATCAAGGCTTGCGCCTGCTGCCAGGGAACCGGCGCTGCTGGTGAACCCCAGCTCCAAATAGTAGTCGGCTCCGGTCTTAGCGGCTGTAAGCTTCACAAATGATCCGGTTACATTGGCGCTACCCACCTGCGACCAGTCGCAGAAGAAGCTTTGCGGCTGATCTCCGTCAATGGTGTAGTAGTATCTGAGCTTCACATCGGCCAGGGATACCGCATTAGTGCCCGTATTCACCAGTTTAATCCGCGGACTCAAAGTATTCGCCGCAGCCGCTGTGCTGCTGTTGTACATCTGCACCTTTAGCACGCCGGGTGCTGCAGTTGTCGTATCCACGACGGCAACTGCCAGAGACTGTGCCGACCCGGCACTGAAGCTGAAGGTCAGGGTCGTTGTTCCCACCGCCTGCGCTGCCAGATATGCCTTCTTGATCGTTACCGTGC
>NZ_LN831198.1:1821555-1824905 GCF_001368795.1 Paenibacillus ihuae | reverse complement strand
ACCGTGGAGTCCGTTCCCGCAACAAGCGTTGCCGTTCCGTTCTTGATTGAGCTGAGGGTGTTGCCGTTCAGGGTCATCGTGACTGCTAGATCCGCCTGGTTTGCCGTCTTCTTGTCAAAGCTGGCGCTGACCGGTGTAATCACCGAATTGCTCGCTGCAGTTGTCGTATCCACGACGGCAACTGCCAGAGACTGTGCCGACCCGGCACTGAAGCTGAAGGTCAGCGTTGTCGTTCCCACTGCCTGCGCTGCCAGATATGACTTGTTGATCGTTACCGTGCTGCCGCTGACCGTGTAGTCCGTTCCCGCAACAAGCGCTGCCGACCCGTTCTTGATCGAGCTGAGGGTGTTGCCGTTCAGGGTCATCGTGACTGCCAGATCCGCCTGATTCGCCGTCTTCTTGTCGAAGCTGGCGCTGACCGGTGTAATCACTGAGCCTGCAGCCGGCGGGTTTACCGGATCGGCATAAAGTGTGCCTCTGCCGTTCGTGCCAAGATACACCCGGCCGTAAATCCGCGGGTCTCCGGTGATGGCCATATTGATTTTGGCATAGTGATGGGCGTCGTCATTAATCCGCACCCAGGACGTCCCGGCATCATCGGAGCGGAAGACGCCTCTAACGCCGTCAATTTGGGCAACGGTGTACAGCGCCATATAGCTCTGGCCTGGAGCAGCTTTACCGAAGCCGATCAGGTCCGCTTCCTGCACATTGGACAGCTTAGTAAAGCTGGCTCCTGAATTGGTTGAATGCCACAAGCCATATTTGTTCTCCACGGTATTGCCGCCGGCAAACCAGATATCGCCTTCAATGCCCGGCATCGCCTTGATGCTGATCTGGGCCTGGTTCGGCTGCAGGCTGCCGACATTATTGGTCGGGAAACCCGTCGCCGCGCTAGCGGTAAAGGTAGCCCCGCCATCTGTGCTGACATAGAAGGTGCCTGCATAAAAGGCATAGAACTTGTTCGGATTCACCCGGTCCGAGGCGATCTTTGCTCCCGCAGGTACTCCGGTGCTCGCCGTCCAGGAATTGCCCGTGGTTTTGGAATAAAAGACGCCAATATCCGAGGTGCTCCACAGGATCGAATTGCCGCTGGCCGATACTGCAACCTGGCCTTGCCCGGCTGTTGTTTTCGTTCCATTCGATGGCTCGGCATTCGGCATGTACCAGTTGGTACCGCCGTCATTGGAGATCCCGATCGACTTCATACTCGGTGTCTTCTCTTTATCCGCACCGCCGACACGAATAATATAAGACGGACTTAACTCCGCATAATCGATGCCGGTCGTGGTCGCCCAGGACGGGCTGGTCTGGAACTTAACAGGTGCTGCCGTCACATCGTCATACCGGAAACCGGACACATCGCCAAGTGCGGTAATCAGGTGGGCACCCGAAGGCGGACTGATCAGGCCCAATACCGCTGTCTCTTCTACCCCCTTAGCCATGACTGAGATGTTGACAGTCCCGCCTGTATCCCATGCTCCCAGATTATTCGTGCCGTAAATAGTAGCACCCGTTCCGTACATCATCCGGTTTGAGTTGAACGGATCAATCTCCAGATCGCCCATCATCCAGCCCAGCTTCGGCGAGGGATCAAGGGAAGTCGAGGTTGTTCCATGATCAAGCCATGGTGCAGCCGTAATGTTCATCGCGAATTTATACGTCCGCTCAGGATAATTGCCCCAGTCCCAGATCCGGCTCCAGGTTGCCCCGCCGTTGGTGCTGCGGAAAATCACTTCGTCCGGCCACCAGGCATTCAGGCTGGATACCATAACCGTATTCGGATTCTGGGCATCCACAGCCAGACCGCCGAAACCATACCAGTTGTCGGTTCCCGTGGAAGGGCTGATATTTGTCCAGGCTCCGGTTGTGGTATTGAACTTCCAGACCTCACCTTTGCTGCCGTCATACGGGCCAACTCCATTACTGTAGGTGATGTACAGACTGCCCGTTGAAGAAAGTACGCCATGATGCGGCAGGTATCCTGTTGGCTGTCCTGGAACCGCAGCCCAGGTTGCACCTCCGTCCGTACTGCGGTAGATACTGCTTGCCGTATCCGCTACGCCGACATAGATTGTCTGGGTGGCACTGCCGGGCGTTCCGCTGCTTTTATCAAAAGTAATCCAGGATAAGCCGACCAGATCATTCCCGTAATCAAGTGTAGGATTCTGAATATACGTTCCTACATTGGGAAAAGAACTGACTTTAGACCAGGTGACCCCGGAGTCTGTACTTTTCCACAGGCCGTTGCCGCTGCGTGCCCCGAAGAACAGGATACTGTTCTTGTTAGGGTCAATCACAAGCCGCTCACCCGCCGAACGGCCGGGCATATTGCCGCCGACCTTAAACGGCAGCGCCGTTGACTGCCAGGTGTTTCCACGGTCGCTCGAACGCATAATCTGGCCGTTGTCATCCCATGAATTGGTGTAAGTTCCAGTGGCCATATATACCTTGTCCGGATTGACCGGATCTGTAGCCAGCGCATCTACGCCGTTCTTATTCCAGTCTACCCAGCCGACAGCGTCACTGATGGAAGTCCAGCTGCCAGAAGCCTGATTCCAGCGGTAGGCGCCGCCGATATCCGTTCGGGCATAGATCAGATTCGGTTCAGTCTGATTAAAAATGATTCCCGGCACAAACCCTCCGCCAGCTCCGGTGACAACACTCTTCCAGGTGTACGCTTCACTTGCTGCAGCATGAGTAACCGCGGGAAAGGCAGTAAATAACGTGCTCGACATTGCGGCCAGCAGGACAACAATTCCCATTCTTCGAATACGGTTACGAATCACGATTCCAGCCTCCTATGCTTTATTTTGTTAACGCTTACATTATAGAGCGAAAACCGGTTTCATAGAGAGGGAAAATGGTCAACCTTTTCGGAAATATGTCGCCAGATACCGTACCATTTTCGCACTAAATATTACATTTTTAGTAAAACAAAAGACTTTGCTAAAAAATTCAGCAAAGTCTCCTTTTGTCTAATGCGTCAGTATGAACTCATCCAGCTTGTTGCCGCCGATATCATAAGCCTCAAAGCTAAGCGTACGGCCGCTGACGGTAATTCCGGCGAACATCGGCTGGTTATTCTGAAAATGGACTTTATGGTAGAACTGGTCCTCCTTTTTCTCATTGAACTTTGAACCGGAAGCGTTCGTAACCAGATAGACCGTTCCCCTGGCCGCTCCTACCGGCTGCTCTCCTTCGGGTACGATGGCACCGTCAAGCAGCGGATAAGACCTGGAATATTCATGATTGTGACCCTGAAGGACCAGATCGACCTGATATTTATCAAAAATCACTGTCCAGTCCTCCACCTTCTTATACGTGTTGCCGCCGTAGGCCGGGCGGTGCAT
>NZ_LN831198.1:1818732-1821529 GCF_001368795.1 Paenibacillus ihuae | reverse complement strand
GAAGGTCTGAAACGCCTTATTCAGCGTCTTGCCCCACCTTTCAAAATCCCCTGCGGTCACCCCCTGTGAGTCGGTTACATTGATGAATGTTACACTATCGTTGTCCGCCTCCGCCGTCGTAAATTGCGCCGCTGCACTCCATTCCGCTTCATTGCCCGTACCCACTCTGTATGTATACAAAGTACCTGCCTCAAGCCCGCTTACCTCTGCCTTATGTACACCTCTGCTGCCTTTATCTGTTTTGATAACAGTATTATCAGCTTCTACCTTAATTACAGCTTCAACGTCAAATGTGGCTTTCCCGCCTTTTACTACTTGCAGCAGACCGGCAGCGCCGGAGTCTCCCGTGTACCAGGTGAACGCACGGCTGGTCTCCGCATCCCCTTTAAATGTTGTAACCAGATCATAGGGTATACCGGATGACAAATTTTCCGCAGTCCGCGCGGACTTCAGCCATTCCAGCGCCACCGCAGCCACAATTAAGACCAGAATGATGATACCGATGATGAGTATAGTCTTTAAGTCTTTCATCCTTTCCCTCCTAAACCCGTATCTTTGTTTACAAAGATAGCCTCCGGCAAGTCAGGAAGTCAAATCCTGAAGCGAAAGACCGACCACGAGATCATCCGGAAGATGCTGGACGGTTATCTGCAGGATGACCCCTTCCAGGCTCGGATTGAGGAGCCGGATCAGATGATCGCAAGTGAAGCGAAGGCTGCTCTCTCCGCATTCTACACGTTCGAGCAATAGGAGAGCTACCTGCAGGCGGTGAAGACCTTCGTGTCCACGATGGCTGCGAGTGTCTCCGGCCAGTGCGGCGGCTTCACTGCTTCCAGCGCTGACGGCTTCGGCGGCATGGGCGGCGGTCGCATGCCCGGCTTTGGCGATGGCGGCGGTATGGGCGGCGCCCCAGACAACACACAGCAGCAAGGCAGTATCAGCGAAGCCATTACTACCGGCGTAAGGATTATCGTACTACTGTTGGCCGCGGCGTTTGTTACCTTCTACAAACGGAAACGGCTGTAAACAGTCAGCAAATAAGCCTCAGACGGCTCTGCCGTCTGAGGCTTTTACATACTAAAGCTATATTACTCTTATTAATCAAGACCCGTCAGTTCTTCATCTGTACAAGGGAACTACATGTGGAACGTTTGCTTAGATGAGACTACAAGATAATAGTTTGATTTCCTCCACCAAAATTCCTCCAAACGGGACGCCGCCTAAGCTTAGCGGGAATTCCTCCCACTAATTTCTCACTACGAGCTACAATCAGCGTTTTCAGGGAATTTAGCTGGAGGTTTTCCACCTATGTTCTGATTTTTGGCAAAAATGAAAAAATTAGAGGGAGTTTTTCCCTCTGCATTAACGAGTCCATAATCCATCCACTTTCCTATCCCTATATTCCTGATCAGCAATCTGGAAATATCGATTCTTGTCCCGATACTAGTTACTTATCATAATTGATTACAATTGATTCGCTCCACCTGTAACCCTGAATTCTTATATACAGGCAATATTCTTTTCAAGTACCAGCTAAAGTCAGTAATGTCGATACTACTTTTAATATCAATTTTCTTTCTAGCAATCGAAAGGTTGAGAGCGATATCATTTGTATTGAAAATAAGCAATTCGCATCCAACGTCAGAATCCACTCGTAACAACTCAATCCCGATGATTTCTTTAAGGTTCTGCTTCTCTTGCAATATATTAAAAAAGGTTACTCTATCAAGAGATATAGATGTCCAGTTGAAATCATCATTATCACCTAAAGGTAGCATTGTAACTTCCCCATTACCATCGACGAAATCCCAACCTTCACTCACAAAATTCACTAATAAATCAGGTGCTGATAAAACCGAACGGCTACACTCGCTTAAGACAATGTCTATCGATGCTGATATCGACATAAACTCCTCTCCTTGTGCGGATAGTTAGATTACTTTTCATATAAAATAACAATTAATTCAAGCTCGCCCATAATCTCATTTCCTACTTCAAAAATAATGTTTCTTTTTGGAAAAATCTCTTTAGCTCTTCTACTCCAATTATATATATTAACGTCTCTAAACCGTTCTAATATTTTGTTGTTATCCAGTCCTTCCGTGATTTTCCCAATAAAGAAATCTGCAAAACTTCAAATTTAACCCATTGTTCTATATCTTGCTTCTTTTTATCGAACTGAATTTCAAGTCGTTTCACTTTTTTAATACAGCCTCGCCTTCGTAAAGTCTGAACCCCATTCATTTCTAATGCAGTCAATTCCATCTCTATTCACAACAAAAAACTGCGGATAGCGCCATCCCTAAAGGATGAAGCAATTCCGCAGTCTCACATTATCGTAGATTATAAGAATTTACTCCGACTTCTCACAACCCTACTCCTTCTTCCCCCGCAGCAGACTAATCGCCGCAAGCAGAAAAGACAGCAGAGAGATCCCCAGCGTGATATAAAGCAGCGGCGAGGTTTCTGTGGATTTGTCTACGTCCGCCATGATCGCATTGTGCTCATCCATACTCATGGAGCCGCCGTTTCCCATGTCCATATCCATTGAACCATGCGAGTGGCTGTCACTGCCTGCTGCCTCTATAATCCCGGTAATGGAATGCGGGGAATCCGTGCCTTCCTCACCGGACCACTGTACTAAGCTGCCGTCCGCATAATGCTGGTAGGCATCCCAGGCGATGTCGCCTGCGGTATCAGGGTTCTGGGCTGTAAAATAAAAGCGCTGGAACTGGCCGGCCTGAATGCCTTCACCAGTCGCCGTCCAGCTGACTTTATTGCCGTCAATGGTCACGTT
>NZ_LN831198.1:1815597-1818611 GCF_001368795.1 Paenibacillus ihuae | reverse complement strand
CTTGAATGCGGCACCTTCCGGAATACGCAGATCCACCTGCACGGTGGCAGCGTCTTTTTCCGAAGGCACTTTCAGGGTATAAGTCTCCCAGGCACCTGTGGTGGATTCGGCCGGAGCAACGGTTACATGCGCACTGGCTGCCGCTGCAAACAGCATCAAGGCTGCCGCCATGGGGGCAGTTAAAGTTATAATTTTACGAAGCAATGTATTCAAGTTCATTCCCCCTCTATGAATTCTCAATGATATTACGGTTCATCTCTATGTTCATCTTCTATCTCTTCCGCGGAAAATCCCGCTCCCGTGTGGCCAGCCCCTGCTCCAGGGCATACCGCGTCAGCTGCGTCCGATTCTGTAGCTGAAGCTTTTGCAGGATATTTTTGAGATGGTTTTTGACCGTGTGCTCGGAGATGCCGAGGGTTACTGCAATTTCCCTGTTCGTAGAACCGGAGGAGACACAGCCCAGTATTTCCTTCTCCCGCGCCGTTAATGCTTCCCGTTCCTCCTTCACAGAGGTCACCGCAAATTCCTTCAGAATCTGAAAAGCCAGCTCCCGGCTAAGTGGAACCTCTTCACTGACAATCGCCAGCAGATATTCGATCCAGGTCGACGGAGCCAGATTCTTCAGCAGATATCCCTGTGCACCCTGCTTCAGGGCCTCAAATAAGTATGAAATTTCATCAGAAACAGTGACGATGACGATCTTGACATACGGATACTCCAGCTTGATCCGCCGTGTGGTCTCCAGCCCGTCCATTCCCGGCATTTCAATGTCGATCAGAATGAGGTCGGGCATCCATTGCCCGGTCCAGACCATCGCCTCGGCCCCGCTTCCGACTGCACCAATCACTTCGAAGCGTTCATCCAGCGACAGAATCTCGCCCATCGCTTCACGCGCATGCGCATGATCATCGACGATCAGCACCCTACAGCGGTTCATCCGCAGGCCCCCCTTTCGTTAGTTCCACAACCGTACCCCCGGCACCGGATTTCAGGGCAAGCTGCCAGCCCATACTTTCAGCACGCTCCTTCATGATCTGGAGGCCGTAGCTGCCGCTCACCGCAAAAGGATCGCTATGTATAATTCCCGCACCATCATCCGCAACAGTCACTTTCCAGTGCCGCTGACCGCCCTCACCGGATAGGGTAACCCTGCCTGCCCGCGTATGCTTACGCACATTGATTATCGCTTCACGGATGCAGGACAGCAGCTCGGCTTGTTCCGCAGCCGTCAATGCATCTTCCTGCAGGCTCCAATTCAGCGAGACATCGATCATCACCTCACTGGCGATTCCGGACAGTTGCTCCTGCACAGACCGTTCCAGCGAGAATTCCGCCTTGCCGGAGACCGGCACCTTGAGGCTGGCAATCGCCTGACGCACATAACGGTTCACTTCATGGACTGTCTTTTTAATCTGATCCACACTCTCCGCGCTAATCCCGCCCTGCTTGCGGTTCTGTTCCAGTCGGTCAATCCGTACCGATAACAAAAACAGGGATTGTGCCATCCCGTCATGAAGCTCTTTGGCCAAGCCTTCGCGGGCTTCCATAGCAGCCTTTGCAGCCCGTTCCTGTTCCAGCTCCCGCTGATTCCGCTCCATCAGCTGGAACAGCGGCAGCAGCAGCATAATGCTGAACAAAAAGACCAGTACAGGCGTTAAATAGTTCCCCATATCCATCGAAATATAAGGCATCAAAAACTGGTGGCGCACCAATTCCCAGATGCCGACCATAAGCGTTGGAAGCAGCAGAATTAGCAGCTTAATTCTCGTATACGTTGCTGTCCCCTCCTAAATCCTGATACTAACCTTACCATCTCGGGCTAAGCTCCGGAATGACTCTTTCGGGCTATGCCTTTTCTATAAATGTTACAAAATTAAGTATTTAAAAAGTAACTCTCTCACCCGGCAAATTATATAAATTGAACTTGTGATTAATATATTTTAGGATTGGTTGTGACTACAGAGAATGTTTGGACTTCCAGCCGCTGTTGTTCACAGATTTCCTGATTTGATCCGCTTAGCGGTTGAAATCTGTGAACAAAGGCGGACGCTACCGCTCTTACAGTTCCAAAAATCTCTATTTCATAGCAGTCGCCGAACGAATCAGGCTATACCTATTATTCACGATTACGGTTCGCGAAACAACTTCCGATAAGGTACACTAGGAGCAAAGCGCCGCACAGGTGCAAAATCTAGTTAACTCTAACAGGAGCGGAAATGAAATGAAACGGATAACGATTCTTATCGCCGATGACGATGCCGAAATTGCCGATCTGGTCGGACTGCATCTGGAAAAAGAGGGCTATCATGCCGTCAAGGTAACCGACGGGAGAGCAGCCGTTCAGGCGGTCCAATCGCAGCATATCGATTTGGCGGTGCTCGATATTATGATGCCCGGGCTGGACGGGCATGAGGTGACCCGGCAGATCCGGGAGCAGCATAGGCTGCCAATTATCTTTTTAAGCGCCAAAACCTCGGACCTGGATAAAATCACAGGTCTCGTAATCGGAGCTGACGATTATATGACCAAGCCGTTTAATCCCATGGAGCTGGTCGCCCGGGTGAATGCGCAGCTGCGCCGTTCTATGCAGCTTAATCAGCCGCAGGCCGAACAAAAGGCAGTGCTTGAAGCCGGGGGTCTCATAATTGATCCGGACCGCAGGACCGTTATTGTATTCGGGAACAATGTGGAGCTGACACCCAAGGAGTTCGATATTCTCTATCTGCTGGCAAGCTACCCCAAGAAAGTATTCAGCGCGGAGCAGTTATTCCAGCAGGTCTGGGGCGAAGCCTATTATGAGAGCGGGAATACTGTTATGGTGCATATCCGTACGCTGCGCAAAAAGCTCGGCGAGGAGCAGAACAAAAATAAATGGATTAAAACGATCTGGGGGGTAGGGTATACATTCAATGGCTAAACTGTTCCGCAGCTTCCGCTTCACCATGATCCTGCTGCTTGTCCTGAGCATGCTTCTCTCCGGCACGCTTACTTATGCACTGTATAAGGTTTTACAA
>NZ_LN831198.1:1802863-1815524 GCF_001368795.1 Paenibacillus ihuae | reverse complement strand
GACTCTCTGGCCAGATTCCGCTATATCATCGGCAATATCGGCGATCTGAATTTCTTCCTGATTTTTTTCATTCCGCTGGCACTGCTGTTCTTCTTCCTCTTCACCAAGCCCTACGCCCGCTATTTCCGGGAGATTTCGCAGCATATCCGCCAGCTGGCTAACGGGGACTTCAACAGCCGGATTGATATTTCCGCAAGCGACGAGTTCGGCGATATTGCCGCTGATTTGAATCTGGCCAGCGGCAAGCTGCAGCAGGCGGTGGAGCGCGGGGATTTCGCCGAGAACAGCAAGGATCAGCTGGTGCTGAATCTGGCTCATGACCTGCGTACCCCGCTGACATCTGTGTTGGGTTATCTCGACTATGTCCTGAACGATGGAGAATTATCCGCCGAACAAATCAGGCATTATACCTCGATTGCCTATACCAAGTCCCAGCGGCTGGAAAGGCTCATTGATGAGCTGTTTGAAATTACCCGGATGAATTACGGCATGCTGACCCTCGATAAGCGTCCGCTTGACCTGAGCGAGCTGCTGGTACAGTTAAACGAAGAGCTGTATCCGCTCCTGGACAACAACGGGCTCCGTGCCCGGCTGGAGATCACAACGCAGATGGAGATTGAAGGTGACGGCGAGCTGCTGGCACGCGTATTTGAGAACCTGCTCACCAATGCCGTGCGGTACGGCAAGGACGGCCAATATGTCGACATCCGCAGTTACCCCGAGGGGGAGCAGGCGGTCGTTCAAGTGATCAATTACGGCGGCAGCATTCCGAAGCCGGATCTGCCTTATCTGTTCGATATGTTCTATACCGGCGACCAGGCACGGCAGCATCCTGAAGGCGGCACCGGACTCGGATTATTCATTGCCAAAAATATCGTAGAGCAGCATAACGGTACAATCACAGTGGATAGCGACCCTATCCGTACGCTCTTTGAAGTCCGCCTGCCGCGGCCACAATAAATCTGCTAAGCGAATTTAAGAAAAACTTTAACTTTACCCCACTTTCTTTTTAAACGGTTGCCTCTATTCTTTAGACATGAAGATAAGGAGGAGACCGAAATGAAGAAGTGGGTTTTTTGGGCTGTCATCCTTTTGCTGGTGGGCTATGAGGTGCTGCATCAGAATAAGGAGGTTAACTATAATACGCATGGAGCAGAAACTGTCCATGCTCTGACTGGAGAATCCGGAGGTTTTGATATAACGGTACTTTCGAAGAATCAGATTTATCAGGGAAATCTGCTGCTGGTCAACAAGGATTATCCTGTACATAAGACGGGGGTTACCCCCGACATCGTTAACCTGTTCCAACATCACGAGCTGACGGATGGATACGGGCTGCTTAACAACAAGATCATGCTGTCGCAAAAGGTAGCGGAAAAGTTCTCAAGCATGGTAGAAGCTGCCGGACGCCAAGGCGTTACGCATTTTCTGATCAGCAGCGGTTACCGCAGCAAAGAGGAGCAGGAGCGGCTCTATGAGGAGAAAGGCGCTGAAGTTGCGCTGCCCCCCGGCCACAGTGAACATAACCTTGGATTATCGCTGGATATCGGATCTACACAGATGGAAATGAACCATGCACCTGAAGGGCAATGGCTTGAGGAGAATGCCTGGGACTATGGATTTATTTTACGTTACCCGCAGGATAAGACGGACATCACCGGCATTCAATATGAGCCCTGGCATTTCCGCTATGTCGGATTGCCGCACAGCATCATTATGCGTGACAAGAACCTAACCCTTGAGGAATATCTGGAGTTTCTTAAAAAGGAGAAGAACATAACAGCTGCAGTAGATGGCAGGCAATACCAAATCAGCTACGTTCCCGTTACCGGCAACACTCCGTTCACCATCCCTGCAGGCCGGCACTATGAGGTCTCGGGCAACAACATGGATGGAGTCATTGTAACGGTATATCATGACAGCAATCAATAATCTATAAGAAGGCGGGAACCCCGATGAATATGCTTAAATTTCGCCAATACGGATTACAGGCTTTGTATGCGGTATATATCTATATTTTGTTCAAAATCATTCTGTTCAAGTTCAGCCCGATTGATTTCACTTTCCTCTGGCATCAGCTACAGCGGAGTCCTGACACCATAGAGCGTCAGCTGCGGACGGGCAATTTAGTCCCGCTGGCTACCATATATAATACCTTTCATCATCTTACAGCTACTACACTGTTGAATTTTATCGGCAATATAGCGCTGTTCCTGCCGTTCGGCTTATTTACAGCGTTCCTGTCTCCTAACCGGAGCCTTTCCTTGCGCGGGCTGGTCCTTCGGGCTTTTGGATTAAGTACTTTGCTGGAATGTGCACAGGGCCTATTCTCGATTGGAACCTTTGATGTGGATGATCTTATTCTGAATACCTTCGGGGGCATGCTGGGTTATGGGCTGTTCAGGCTGTGGAAGGGCATACGAAAAAGCCCTCCGGTCACGGAAAAGTGACGAAGGGCCGGTCAGTCTTACAGCTAATGATGCTTCCAATAGAGAATTAGAATATTCCCATACTAAGGTACCTTTCCCCTGTATCCGGAGCAATACACAGCACCCGTTTGCCATGACCCAGCCGCCGTGCTTCCTGCAGCGCCGTCCATACCGCCGCACCACCGGAAGGGCCGATTAATATCCCCTCTTGGCTCGCCAGCGCCCGGACTGTCTCCAGGGCATCTTCATCGGTGACCTGGACAATTTCATCATACACCTCAGTATTGAGGATTGCCGGGATGAAGCCCGGACTCGTGCCGACCAGCTTATGCGGTCCAGGCTGTCCGCCGGAGAGCACGGGCGATCCTTGCGGCTCCACAACTACGACCCGCAGATCCGGCAGCTGCCCGCGCAGCACTTCTCCCGTACCGGTAATCGTGCCTCCTGTTCCTGAAGTGGCGACGAATACATCGAGCCGTCCCTCCATCTGCTCCAGAATTTCCGGTGCTGTCGTCGTGCGGTGGATGTCGGGATTGGCTTTGTTCTCGAACTGCTGCGGGATAAAGCTGTGTGGTATGCCCGCACCCAGCTCCAATGCCTTAGCAATTGCTCCCGGCATCCGCTCTGCCGCAGGAGTCAGCACCACTTCCGCGCCGTAGGCTTTCAGGATATTGATCCGTTCCTTCGTCATATTATCCGGCATGACGAGAATGGCCTTGTAGCCTTTTGCCGCAGCGTTCATCGCCAGGCCGATGCCCGTATTGCCGCTCGTCGGCTCGATAATCGTGCCGCCGGGCGTAAGTCTTCCGTCCAGCTCCGCCTGGAGAATCAAATTATATGCCGCCCGGTCCTTAACACTGCCGCTGGGATTGAACATTTCCAGCTTCACATAGACTTCCGCATCATCCGGCCCCGCCAGCCGGTTCAGCCGGACCGCCGGTGTGTTCCCGATCAGTTCCGTAATATTATTTACTATCAGGGATCTCATATTTTGTCCTCCTTATTCCTTGCCTTACATACCTTCTGTATCCCCCATTGTAGTCTTAGAGGCTGGTATTTGTCGATTGGCGGGACTTGGTGTGGTTCAGCGTCCAAGGAAAAAGCGGCAGCCATGGACATGAAACTAAGTCCTGGACTGCCGCTGTTCGATTGACGTTACTCTTCACGAATGACTAACAGCACACCTATAAAAATTAAGATCGTACCAATCCAAAAGGACAAACCAATCTGCTCACCCAGTAACAGCCATCCTAAAAATGTCCCGACAACTGGCTGGAAGAAGAAAAATAATCCGCCGCTTGAAGCCTTGAGCATTTGCAGTCCGCGGTTCCACATTAAAAAGCCGCAGGCTGTTGAAATCACGCCTAAGTACAATAATCCGCCCCAAATCGATGGATGCATTATGGCCCTAACATCAAGCTCAGGCAAGCGGCTGAATGTAACAGGTGTAAGTAACACAAGGGCTACAAGGATCGTATAGAACGTTACGACAATTTGAGAATAGTGCCCCGGTACTTTTTTGATAAGAACAGACATCAGCGCCCAAGCCAGTGCTGCGACAAGCAGGGATACGCCCCCCAGTTGAAGAGACGGATCAATATCGTCTGCTCCGACAATAATGCCGACGCCAATCGTTGCTGATAAGATAGAAATTGCCTTTTTACGTGTAAGCTTTTCCTTTAGCAGAATGCGGGCAAACAGCACCATAAACGCAGGTGTCGTCGAAGTAATAATCGCCCCCATTTGTGCCGTAGACAGCATCGTGCCCGCTTCCTGGGATAGGATCGAGATGGTGTTTCCAATCAGTCCAAGCATGACAATCAGGAGTATATCGTGTTTAGCGATGCGCCATGACTGTTTAGTAACCATACCGATGATCAGGAGTGCAGCAATAGCAATGACATAACGAATCCATACCAGTTCAAGGGGTGGCACAACGCCGACCACATGCTTCACGACAACATACATCCCGCCCCAAATACTGGCAGCCAGTGATAAATATAATGATCCGATTAAAGTGTTCTTCATTTTGCACCCTCCGTGTGTTAGACAGTTCCTGTCCTTAACGGAGTTGTAGTTTTCTGCCGTTAAGGTAGAAGAACTACTGGCACATCATTTTCAAATAACGGTGACTTCATCATCGGTTTTCAGCTCACTTTCAATAGAATTAGTTCATTATATTTTAGATGAAAATTGCAGATTACGATAGAGTACGCTTTATCGGGATGTAAAGATCAACCTTCGCCTTGCCTTCAGGGTCCGTATATGGATCATTCATACAAAACTCCAGCGCATGTCTGTCATCCGGTTCAAAGTCACTGTTAGGCAGCCATCCCCCGTACACGCTTTGGTAAGCAATCGCTAATTTGTCGATCGTATCATAGAACTTGTACAGGGCATATTGCCCGCCGGATAATGTTTTAAACGCTATGCCCGAACCGCTCTCTGCCGAGAATCCTTCCGGAAGTGTGATGCAGGCATCGTACCTGCAGAATTGTTCGTCGGTTACACTTGGATCATCCAAAGAGATTCCGATAAAATATTGCTCCCGCGGTATACCATTCTCCTGCGCCCACTTGCCGAGCGTTTCCCAAGCTTTATGTGTTTCAAGATAGCTGCCAATGTGCCTTGCAAATGCCACCTGATAGCCTGGCAGCTCTTTTACCTCAATGTTCATATCCCACACTCTCCTCAGAAAATTATTGTTCTTGCTATTCAAATCATAATTTTTGGAGAGGGATAAATCTTCCAGATTATTGCCGTAGATTAACGGGATATTGCTATGTTCCTGCATAGTCCTTCTCATTGCGCTTGGTGTGGTCTTATATCGCTTTTTGAAGGATGAATTGAAGCTGGAGACGGAAGTAAAGCCGCATAGCGATGAAATATCCAGCATCGTTTTATTCGTTGTTGTCAGATAGGTAACCGCGTGATGCAAACGTCTCTCTGTAAGATAGGTCATGGGCGTTTTATGTATGATTGCCGAAAAGATTCTGGAAAAATGAAACTTCGAAAAATTCGAAATCTCAGCGAGCATTTCCAGAGTCAAATCCTGTTCTAAATTCTCCTCGATAAACTGAAGAACAGCCTGAATACGTGCCATGTAATCATTATTCACCTGGTTTCCCTCAATCCCGAAAATGATATGGATACAGAATAAAAGATGTCTGTCCGAACTGTTACTATTTCTCAGAATAGCAAGAAGTTACTGGTTTATGCAACGTGTGATCCCTTCCATTGCAATATTAGCTGAAAGCTTTGTCTGAGAGGAAATTATGGCCGTGCATCGAATATGTTAAGGTATTGGAGGCTGATTTATGACGGCTAAGCGAAAAAATATGGATATTTACGTATTGCTGGCATCTGTTGCGATTATTGTTTATTTTTTCTTCGTAGCTACGCCATATGGAAACCGGCATGGTTTTTTTAGTGAAGCAAGCATGCCCGAAGACGGTCAAATCCTGCCCTATTTCTTAATGACAACGCCTCCTTTGGCCGTTTATATTCTCTTTTGTATCCTAAGCCTGAAACGGATAGCCTTTTTACGTTGGCTGAATTATCCGCTGATCATCTTTAATATTCATCTATTCTCTTTATTTTGCCTTTCGGCATTTAACGGCGGGACCATCTTCTGGCTGATCTTGATCACGGGTCCGGTCACGCTGATCCTGATAATAGTTTTTCTGATCATAGGATTGATTAAAGACCTGAAATATCTACGGGGAAAAAGAAGACAATAGAAAGACCCTGCCGTCATCCGGCAGGGTTTTTCTATCTTATATTCTGCTAAACTACGTTAAACCTTGCTACTAGTCCCTGCAGCCCTTGCGCCATAGTGCTAAGGTTGCTTGCAGAGGAGGCGATTTGTTCGACCGAAGCCATCTGCTCCTGAGATGCAGCGGAGACATGCTGTGTATTGGAGGCGGTTGTTTCTGATATCTCCGTTACGTTGCGGATCGAGACCACAATCTCATCGGTAGCTGCCGTAATTTCCTCGACCGCTCCCGATACCTCTTGTATTTGCCCGGTCAGCGTATCAATTGAAATGCGGATTTCACCGAAGGAACGGCCAGCCTGCTCAATAATTCCGGTTCCCTCCTCCACCTCGTCCATGCTGCTCTTCATCATTTTCACCGCACTCGCGGCATCGGTCTGAATGCCGGCCGCCATCCCGGCAATGAGGCTGGCCGATTCACCCGATTGTTCTGCCAGCTTACGTACCTGATCGGCAACCACAGCAAACCCTCTGCCCTGCTCTCCGGCACGTGCCGCTTCGATGGTTGCGTTCAATGCCAGCATGTTGGTCTGTGAAGCAATCCCTTTAATCACGTCCACGATACTGCCGATATCCTGTGAACGTTCCACGAACCCAAGCACCTGCTGGGACAGGGTTTGAATCGAGCGGTTGATGGAAGCCATCTGGCGGGTGGCAGCCTGTAGCGATTGATCGCCGGAAATGGCGTAATCTGCCGAACGCAGGGAAGCATCGGAAATATCCTGTACACTTGCTGCGATCTGCTGGATCGCGGTGGATATCTCCAGAATGGTCGTCATGTTGGTCTGCAGATCATTCATCTGCTTATCCGTACCGGAAGCAACAGTGCCCATAATATCAGCGATCCGCTCCGTAGTTGCTGCGGTCATTCCGCTGTCCGAGGTAAGCTTGGAGGAAGATACGGCCAGGCTATTCGCAGACTGGCTGACTTGTCCGATGATGCGGCCGAGATTATCCGTCATCCGGTTAAAGTGACGGGCCATTTCTCCAATCTCATCCTGGCTGCGGACCGTCAGCTTGCGGGTCAGATCCGCTTCACCGTCTGCAATCTCCATTAGCTGCCCGTTTACATCACGGATAGGTTTCAGAATCCGCTGCGAGAGAAGTAGTGCTATGACCGCGGCCAGCAGAACAGAGAAGCCTGTTACCCCTAAGCTGATGCCCATTGCAGAACCGCGGTGCGCTTCCGCCTGGCTTTGCTCAGCCGCTATCTCTTCATTCAGCATGTTCTCAAAGACCAGCTGCGAGTTGATGATCGAATCCAGCGAGAGGTTGGTGAACTCTTTTTGCGCAGCCGGGAAATTCCCTTCCTTAGCCAGAGCGAAGGCACTTTCCAGCGCGGTCAGATAAGTGCTCCATCCGGTTTCCAGCTCCGTAATCCCTGCCAGCTCCGCTTCATTTATTCCGGCATTTTTGAGCTGCGTGATGGCTGCCGTAATTTCCGGTATCTCCGCCTCGTAGGCAGTCAGATAAGTCGTTCTGTCTCCATCCGTATTGCTCATCACATATCTAGCGGCAAGCCCGTCCGCCGTGCGGATGTTATCGGTCAGCTCCTGTACCAGCGTCAGCTTGCTGTAATTGTGGTTGATCTGGTCGGACATCATCGTGGCTTTACCCTGAAAAAATGTATTGCCCGCAATAGCGAATATAAATACGAGAATAACGGCAGTGAAACCTAATAAAATTCTTGCACGGATTCCTTTGAACATAACTATTTTCTCCCCGTTCTTATGTAATCTGTGATGCTATGGCTATGTATGAAGTACTTTACACCCAATACGGCCCTCCATTCTTCAACAGCAGGAAGTCTGCCGCTTAAATTCTGATGCTAAACATCTCCTCTGGCTTTATCCTACTGAGTTAGCCTTAAATAGACCTTAAATAACCCTAAGCTTAAACTGAACATTAGCTGAAAATATGCTTGCCCGATAAACAGCAAAAAAAATGACCGTCTTGAGCGGCTCCAGGCCAGACTCGACGGTCATTGTATAATCCATTATCAGCTATTCATATAGATTCCCGTTCGCCAGCTGGGCCAGACGGGCTTTATCCAGCACGCTCAGGCGGCCGCGCTTCCGTTCAATAATCCCTTCCTCGATGAAGCGCCGCACAATCCGGTTCAGATGGCGGTAGCTTGTTCCGAGCAGGTCCGCGGTCTCCGTCAGGCTGGAGGTGCGGATTTCCTCAACCCGCTGGCCTCCAACATTATCTTCGAACAAGGACATCAGATAGCTGGCAAACCGGTTCTCCACCGGATAGAGCAGATTCAGGGCAGAGGTCTGGCCCAGCGTATACATCTTGTGGCTCAGCTCCCCCATCAGAAAACGCAGCAGCACCGTGTTCTCCTCCAGCTCCTTCAGCAGCATCTTCCGACCGGCCACCAGCAGCAGACTATCGCCTACAGACTCCACTTCATTTTTGACCGGATACTGCCGGAGCAGCTCCACATCCCCGATCACTGACATCGGCCTTGCGAACCGCACCAGCATAGATTTCCCGTTCGGCAGCAGCGTATGAATTTTCAGCTTCCCCTGCACGAGAATGAACATGCTCTCCAGCCGGTCACCAACCGAGCAGACCGCCTCCCCGTCACCATACCTTCGCAGCTCCATAGCCGCAATAACGCCGCTGCTGAACATCTCCCGGAGACCATTTTGTTCGGCAAGCCTATGAACTACTTCCGGGTCAATGATCGACTGCATACAACCTTCCTCCTTCTACACAAGGACCGCTGTCCAATTGTAATAACTGTAACACAACCCTTTGTCTTCAGGAAGAATGTACCCTTAAGGCGTCTGCTGCGTTCCGAGATACCGCTCAAGCGCCTGCTGCCCCCGGTATGTAGAGATGTTGAAGGAAGGCCATTCCTGTGCGTCTAGCGATGGTTCAGACCTTTTCTCACGCAGGCTCTGGTCGAGCAAGCCATTTTCCTGTTTACTGAACGCAATCAGCTTCGGAACGGCTTCCCACGACAACTCCATCAGATAGTGCGTATCCAGCTTCCCGCTGGTCTCATAACGGGCTATATTCTGGCCGGCGATGATCCGGTCCATTCCGATATAATTCATGATCACGTAGGCGAGCAGACCAAGCACAATGTAACACTTCATCAGCGGAAACTGTGCCCGGCTTATCCGAACTGAGGCCAGAACCAGAAGGAGCCCCAGGAAGATCATAAAAGCATGGACCAGAAAGCGGATCTGCGTATAGCCGTACGCTTCTTCATATAGGGCCAGCCGGGAATAAGCTGAATACAGCATCACTATCGAGCACAGCACCATAATATAGAGCAGCAAGCGGATGAAGGTTTGCAGCCTGGCTTTAGCCTTCCCGAGAGCAAGCAGTGACAGCAGCAGGATGGCAAAATTGATCGCTGTCACCAGCATCAGCTCAAAAAAACCGCTCCGGGCATAGTCGGCATATGTACTGTCCTGCGGCAGAATGCCATCCCAGGCACCGAACAGATAAGAGAATTGAACCGTAACAAAAAGAACATAAACAATATTAATCATGGTCAGAACCGTCGTGATGATGACCGGATCAAGGGTAAAGCTTACAGGTTCAACATTACCTTCTCCCTCTGCCTTCCCTTCCTTCAGCTCTAGACCCGCCTTATTCAGCCGGGGGGCAACAAAGCCCCAGAGATAACCGAACAACCCCATTCCCAACAGGACACTCCACAGCGTACGGGCAAAGCCTTCATCGAACGATATCCGCTCCAGCAGATCGGGAAATTGATTAAGCACCTGATGGAAGACACCGTCCGCCGAAGAGAGCAGAGAAACCACTACCAGTAGAAGCGGAAACGAAAAAACCAGTCCGATCAACACCTTGATGATCACCTGCTTGCGTTCCCCCTGGATACTGCGGCCGCTTGATTGTTTGATAACGGCAAATACCGTAGGCCAATGCCTCAGGCTCTGGGCAAAAAAGTGCTCCAGCGCAGCACCGATCAAGCTGAATCTGCTCCAGGAAGGCTGGCGGTAGCTGAGCATATAAGTCATATGTAACAGAATCAGCGCCGGAAGCACCAGCAGGTTCAGTGCGATGAAAAACCAGTTCGAGAACAGCACAAACGTCATTGATAGGAGGAAAATTGCACCTAGCCAGACATAACTGAACCACGTGGGCGGACGCAGGCGATCTTTGGCATAGTAGAGCATAAATCCATAGAACAGGGCCACGAAGATGGGATATGAAACACCGGGCTTATGGCCAAAGAACAAATATTGATGCACAGTTGCCAGTATAAAGGCTGCAGTCAGTGCCTGAAGCGCAGTCTTCGGGTTAGCAGGGCCTTTCTCTTCCATGGGAATCCCTCCAGTTAATCACTTTCATATCCTGATTCTAGCTGATAAAATAAGAAGAAAAAGAGAAAAAAAACCAAGTTCATTTCCTATTTTATAAAAGGGGGCTATCTGCCGTGAAGCTGCACAGCCAATTTCTGAAGCTGCATTCGCAGCATGGAGGAGCGGAGGAAGCCGCGGTCACACTGGACGAGCTGGCGCATACCCTGAGCTGCACTCACCGGAATGCCCTGAATGTGATTAACAAGCTGGCAGAACAGGGCTGGATCCGCTGGACGCCATGCCGGGGACGCGGGCGGCGTTCTTCGCTGAGATTCCTGGCGGGTGCTGAAGAGATTGCGCTCCAGTCCATGATGCAGGCAATCAGCAGCAGCGATATGCGTAGCACTATTGAAGGTATCCGCAGGTATGCCCGCTCCTCCTCCCTGCAGGATACACTTCAGGGCTGGCTGCTTACCTATTTCGGGCATCATTCCGAGATCCGCAGTGATAGACGGATTGATACCTTGCGGCTTCCGGTAACGCAGCACCTCCATAACCTGGATCCGCTGTATATGAATCTGCTGGCTGAATCCTTTGTTTCCAGCCATGTATTTGATGGTCTGGTGGCGCGCAGCGGCGGACAAGGCGGGATCATATCCGGACTGGCCCATGCCTGGGATACGGATGAGAAGCGGACGGCCTGGACCTTCCACTTACGCAAGGATGTACTGTTCCATCACGGAAAGGTATTAGCGGCTGAGGATGTCGTATACTCCTTCGAACGAATGATGAATACTTCGCAGCGCATGCTTTACAGCAACATCTTCAAGGAGATCCGGGAAGTCAAGGCGCTCAGCCCGACTACGGTCCGCTTTCTGCTGAAGAAACCCAACGAGCTGTTTCTTCCTTTCCTCTGCACAAGCCGGGCCGCCATCGTCCCGCGTGATCTGGAGACAACACCTGCCGGCAGCTTCGGGCGCAGACCGGCGGGGACCGGGCCTTTTAAGCTGGCAGAGATGAATGAGGACATGTGCGCGCTGGAAGTCTTCCCTTATTATTTCCAGGGACGGGCTCACCTCGACCGGGTGGAGATTCTCTATGTCCCGTGGGATATCGCTTCGGCTGCGGCTGAGACAAGCTCTCCGTTTCATATCATCCCGAACCCTGCCGCCGCAGGCTCAGCTGTCTGGAGCCGGATACACTCGGAATCTTCTGTGCGGAAATTCATCACCTGCAATACGAAAAAAAAAGGACCGCTCAGCGATCCCCTGCTACGTGCAGATGTACTCTCCTGTTTACATGAAGGAGCCGCGGCGCAGGGGCCGAAGCAGCAGCACGCTGATACGCCAGCACTGCAAATCGCAACCATCCCGCAGTATGCCGGCGATGCCGAGGCCGTTGCTGCAAAGCTGTCGCACCACGGATATTCATGCAATGTATTATCCGTCTCCCCTGAGGAATTCAAAGGTCCTGTCCGCCTGCTGGCCGATCTGATCGTCTTCTCCCTGCTCCGCGATCAGGATGAACAGCTCAGACTGTTCGACCTGTATTCTACGATGGTGCAGCATATTGAACCGCGCACGCGGGCCGATATTGAAGGACGGCTCCAGATTATTGCACGCGAACAGGATCCGAAGGCCCGAGCCGCAGGCTTCCAGGCGATAGAAGATAGCCTGAGGCATGAGCATCAGCTGCATATCCTGTATGAGAAGCCGGCGGAAACAGCCTATCTGCCCTCTGTCCGCGGAGTTACCTTTAACAGTCAGGGCTGGGTAGACTTGCGTCACCTGTGGTTTCCACCGGAATTGTAAATTCCTACCCTATTCCAACTTATCCCTTGCCCGGCAAGGTTTCCAGGAGTCCGCGGCCAATCAGATTGGCCGAAATGGGCGCTTTGCCGAGCTCCCTGGCCCAGAGTGACAGCTGCCCGATATGATGGATCTCATGGGCAATGACATGGCGCATAATCTCTCCCCAGCCATCGGTCACTTCCGAGCCGTCCTGGCGTACATCCTTAAAAATATTCCGTTCCAGCCCCTCATTCCACGCCAGGACAAACGCTTCTACCTCCGGCCGAAAACGAGCGTCCAGCGCTCTAACCTTCTCCACCGTATTATAATGGGCAAAATCCTCCTGAAAATCCGGTTTGCCCTGCATAACCATGATCC
>NZ_LN831198.1:1800285-1802837 GCF_001368795.1 Paenibacillus ihuae | reverse complement strand
TCAGCTCCTCACACCATCTATACCATTCTTCCCGGACCATCCAGTTATAGCGAAAAAATGTCTGCATGAAAGGCCTCCAATATCTAAAATTTTATAGAATAATTGTATCCAGTGTATCACAGCCGGCTGCAGCACCGGCGGTAAAAAATAAGTATATAACTGCATTACCGCCCGTTCATATTCGCAGGTTTGGAATCTCTCGCGGAACTCAGAGCCTTAATACCGTTACCGGCTCATTGTCGCAGATTCCACCGTTGTCACGGAAGCCGAAGCTTTCATAGAACCTTTTTGCAACGAGGTTTTCGGCCTTGTCAGAAAACGCAAAAATACCGGTGAATTTATCACCGGTACGTTAAGGTTATATTTGAGATACATATGTAAAAAAACATCAGTTTTCCTTGCGTTAACTATAAAATTAATATAGAACGGAAATGTCAACAAAGCAAGCATTTTTATGGAAATCGAAGAAAATAAATGGTTTCCGCCCTGAGGCTGGCAGCAAAGGATCAAGAGAATGCTTAGTGCCGCTGTATTCCCTTCCCCCTATGATGATATGATCTTCTGCACGAAGGAGGCGGCAAAGATGCAAATTAGACTCAGAAATATCCGCAAAAGCTTTAAAGTGTACAAACGGCCCGAAGGAAAATGGGGGCTGCTGAAGGGAGCCTTTATGCGGAATGTAACAACTGTGGAGGCGCTCGGCGGCATCGGGTTTGATATCGCTGAAGGCGAGCTGGTGGGTTACATCGGCCCGAATGGTGCCGGCAAATCCACTTCCGTGAAAGTCATGAGCGGCATCCTGACACCGGACAGCGGTGAATGCACCATCCTGGGCAAAGTTCCCTGGAAGCACCGCGTAGAGCATGTATCCAGAATCGGCGTCGTCTTCGGCCAGCGGTCACAGCTGTGGTGGGATGTGCCGGTGGCTGATTCATTTGACGTGCTGAAGGATATTTATGCGATTCCTCCCGGAGATTATAGGCTAAGACTATCCGAGTTAACTGCTACTCTTGGTGTGGAAGCGCTCTTAAGAACACCTGTGAGACAGCTGTCGCTCGGGCAGCGGATGCGTTGTGAGCTGGTGGCGGCGCTGCTGCACCGGCCGAAAATTCTGTTTCTGGATGAACCGACCATCGGACTCGACGCGGTATCCAAGCTGGCGCTGCGCAATTTTTTGAAGGAGGAGAACCGCAATTATGGGGTCACGATGCTGCTGACCACGCATGATATGGACGATATTGAGGCCCTGTGTGAACGGGTTATGGTTATCGGGCACGGCCAGCTTCTCTATGACGGAAGGCTCTCGGGCCTGCAGGAGAAATACGCGCCTGAAGTGGTCATGAAGGTCAACACCGACGCGATGATTGCCGCCATGTACAATGATTTGGCCCTGACTTAAGCTAGTTTTGGCGGAATGACTATGTCTATATGCTCATCAATCAGGAGGTGTAACAATGAATTTTAGAAACACATGCCGGGCCTGCAGCTCCCTCTTCCGGATTAGGATGGCCGAAGGGCTGCAGTACCGTGTATCGGCAATCTCCGGCACGGTGGTCGGGGTATTCTGGGCGCTTCTGGAATGTGTGCTGTTCACCGTGTTCTATACATACAGCGAGAACGGTTCGTGGAACAATAACGGGCTGAGTCTTCCGCAGACGATATCCTATGTGTGGCTGGCCCAGGGGATGTTTGTGCTGCAGAGCATGAGCATCGACAGTGAGATCATGGGCAAAATCAACAATGGCGACGTCGGTATCGAGCTGTGCCGGCCTATGAACCTTTATACTCACTGGTTCGTCAAAAGCTCGGCCGGCAAGCTCGGCACCTCGTGGATCCGCAGTCTGGCCACCGTACTCACCGGGTTGCTGATGCCTGCAGGATACGCACTAGGCGGGCCGGCCTCACTCCCCGCACTGTTCTGTTTTCTACTGTCTGTGGTCATGGCATTTGTGTTATGCTCCGCATTTGCCATGCTCGTGACCGCAATCCGCTTGAACATCACCTGGGGTGACGGGCCGACCTATATGCTTTTACTTGTGAGCGGCATTTTGTCCGGCACCTATCTTCCGCTGCGGCTCTGGCCTGATTTCATGCAGACCTTCCTGTACCTTAAACCCTTTGGAGGGTTCGCAGATATTCCGGTACAGCTGTATATAGGGAGTATGGCTCCCGCCGCCGCACTGCCCGGCATTGGCCTGCAGCTTATCTGGAGCATGATCTTCATTGCGGCCGGCCGGCTCATCATGAAACGTAAACTGAACAGCATTATCGTCCAGGGAGGGTGAGACTTACAAATGATCGCTGAAGGTAAAATCTATTTCAAATATTTGCGGATGCATCTGCTGTCCGGCATGGAGTATAAGGGCTGGTGGCTGATGCTGATTCAGGTCCTGATCGTTGTGATCTCGGACCCCATTGCCACCATCCTGCTGTTCTCCCGCTTTGGCAATATCGGCGAATGGACCGTTGCCCATATCATTCTGGTTTACTCGCTGGCAGTGGCTTCCTTCGGACTCGCTGAGAGCCTCTGCCGCGGCTTTGACTATTTCCCG
>NZ_LN831198.1:1790348-1800259 GCF_001368795.1 Paenibacillus ihuae | reverse complement strand
ATCTGCTGCGCTCCGGCGATTTCGACCGGCTGCTGCTCCGCCCCGTTCCCTGTTCGTCCAGGTTGCCGCCTCCAGGTTCCATCTGCACCGGCTGGTCCGGCCTGTCACCGGAATCTGTGCGGCAGGCTGGGCGCTTGGGAAGCTTGGCATCCCCCTGACGCCCGGCAGGCTCGGAATTCTGGCTATGGCACTCGCGGGAGGCTGCTTGATGTACTGCGGAGTATTCGTGCTGACCTCGGGTCTGGCATTTTTCACAATCAAAGGACTCGACTGGATTTATCTGCTGACCAATGCCAGCTACCAGATTACCCGCTGTCCGGAGCCGTATATGCCGCGGGCACTGAAATCTGTATTCAGCTTTGTGCTCCCGATGCTTTTCATCAGCTTCTATCCGGCGGCTACAGTATGCGGCTGGGATTATCCACAGTGGCTGGGCTTCCTTTCGCTGCCCGCCGGAGCTGTATTCCTGGGACTCTCGCTGCTGGTCTGGCGCATCGGCGTGAGGCATTACAAAAGCACAGGAAGCTGACTCCGGTTAACGGAATCAGCTTCCTGGCAGAACTTCATGCTAAGTATGGGCTCCATTAATACTTCAATGTGAGCTTAGATGCTTACGGTAGCCCTCAACCTTCTCATCCCGGTAGCCCATCCTCTCATAGAAGACATGGGCTTCCTTGCGTTTCTCACCGGAGACCAGGATGATATAATAACAATCCCGCTCATGGGCAATGCCTTCAATGGCGGTCATAAGCTGTTTGCCCAGACCCTGGCGGCGGGCCCGCGCGGAGACAACAACATTCTCAACGACCATAAACGGCCGGCAATCTCCTACGAGATCTTGGCAGATTATGCCCATGATGGAGCCCAGCAGCTCCCCGTCCACATAAGCACCTAATAATATGTACCGGCTGTCTGCCTTGATTGCCGCAAAAGCATTGGTAAGTTTGTTTCGTTCCGCCATTGTACCCGTCAATTCACCATATAACTCATTTAAGGCTGAAAGTGAGTCTGCCTCAATTTCTTTAATAGACACCATTTGTACTCTGTACCTCCTGCTTCCTGCATGTTTGAATTATTTCTCATATACATAAAGCTGTCCATTTCGCGGGTGCTTCATCCGTTGTCCGCTGTAAGATCTGCGCCGCAGCTCCCGCTCCAGCTGTTTCATGAATGCTCCATGCGTTATGATCAACACGTTCTTCCGCTGCGGATCCGCTTCCAATTTGTCCAGAACCGAAATAATCCGCTGCGAAGTTTCCCGCCGGCTCTCCGGCTGCGAGGGATGTCCGGCCAGCCACATCAGCCGTCCTATAACCATCCAGCAAGCTGCAGGAAGCTTGAACCAGGACAGCTTTACCGCCGCCACTCCAATTTCCCTAAGCTGCTCGCTAAGTGCAATATCTCCTGAATAGATTTGCCTTGCAGTATGTACGGCTCTTGGAAGATCGCTGCATATGCAGTAGTCCCAGTGCTCTTTATGATCCGTGAATGGTGCCGGGCGGATGCCGGCTGCATCGTACTCTGCAACCCACCTGTTGAACTGCTCACCTGTGATCCAGCCCCGCGCCGGAATATGGTCTGCCTTGAAATGCCTGACCAGACCCATTCTCATTTCGGCTCATTCCCGTCTGCCAGCAATTCAAACTGCTCACTCTGTCCGTCCCAATCGACACTCACCTTAATGATTGACTCCTCCCGGCTTACCAATCCGTCGCCCGAGCCCTGCAGCCGCAGACTTTCTAACCTTATGGGCCCTTCCATCGTCTGACTGGACCCGTGCCCAACCGCATCAAAGCCGAAGGTGAATTTTTTGATCTTTTTCAGATCCCCAGATTTGCCTTTGTAGGCAAGCTGGAAGGCATACTCGCTGGAAGGCTGGTAATACGTTGCTTTTCCTTCTGAGTGGACCGGTTTCTCTGTTAGTGTCTCACTATAGATTGCTGACCAGTGCTCGCCCTCTCCGGAATAAGTGTAGGTATGATAAAGGGTCCCGCTGCTGCAGGCGGAATTCAGTATAAGCATAAGTCCGCATAGCAGCAATGTACGTATAACTACAATCTTCCTCATGTCCTTACTCCTCTCTCCCGCAGGATAAGTAGTCCAGCACAGCCTCCACCCGTTCTTCGACAGACAGATCACCCTCCAGCCGCAGAACCGGACACTGAAGCTCCCGCATCCAGGCTTCATGTAGATTCAGGCTTCTGACGTCCGGTCCTGCCGTGTCATATAAACTGGCCCATTCCAGAAATGTCTGCACATCCTCGTACCTGCTCCCGCCCGGCAGACTGTGTGCGCCGTAACGTGCGAACTCTCTGGCTCTCAGCCGCTCCAGCCTAAGCTCCGGGGGAATCCACAAGAAGATGACCAGATCAAAATAAGAGCGCAGCCCGTCTCCCCAGCCGCAAACTGCACCGGACAGAATCCATGGCTCCTGATGCTCCAGATCATACTTAATCCTGCTAAGCCGCTCACCGATATCACTCTGCTTCGAAAACTTCTGTTCCCAAAAATAGTCATCACTATCCAGATGGACATGCGGCAGCCGTCCGGCCAGCGCATGTCCGAGCGTGCTCGTACCTGCCCCCGAAGCCCCCATAATATGAATCCTGCTCTTCATCTATACCTCCAGATCCGTATCCCGTTTCACGTAGCAAAATTAGCCCTCCTCCGAGATATCCGGTGGAATGCGGCGGGCCATTCCTGTAGAGACAGCAGCTTTGATTACAGCCAGCCGTACCTGCTCAACTACCTTTTCGTTAAAAATACTCGGGATAATGTATTGCTCATTCAACTCGTCGTGGTGAACCACCGAAGCAATGGCCCGGGCTGCCGCCAGCTTCATCTCTAGATTAACCGCCTTGGCCCTGCAATCCAGGGCTCCGCGGAAAATCCCCGGAAAACACAGCACATTATTGATCTGATTAGGATAATCACTTCTGCCTGTCGCCAGCACACGGACATAAGGCTCAGCCAGCTCAGGTTCTATTTCCGGAGACGGATTGGCCATTGCAAATACGATGTTATCACTGGCCATGCTCCGTAATTGCTCCACGGACAGCACGCCCGGGCCGGATACCCCAATGAATACATCCGCTCCGCGCAAGGCCTCCGTTAAGCCTCCAGTAATCCCTTCCGGATTGGTCGCTCCGGCCAGCCACTGCCACTCGGCATTGCTGTAGACCTGTTCCCTGCTAAGAATTCCCTCCCGGTCCACAGCGCAGATTTTTCCGGCGCCTGCCGCGAGCAGCAGACGGCAAATGGACACACCGGCTGCACCGATGCCGACAACAACGATCCGGCATTCTGCGAGCTCCTTGCCTACTACTTTCAGTGCATTCAGCAATCCGGCTAATGCGACTACCGCCGTACCATGCTGGTCATCATGAAATACAGGAATATCGAGCTCAGCAGCCAGCCGCCGTTCTATCTCAAAGCAGCGCGGAGAACTGATATCCTCCAGATTGATTCCGCCGAAGCCAGAGGAAACCGCTTTCACTATACTGATGATTTGCTCCGGGTCTTTCGTGTCCAGGCAGAGCGGAAAAGCATTAATGTCTGCCAGCTGCTTGAACAGCATCGCCTTCCCCTCCATAACCGGCATTGCCGCCTCTGGGCCGATATCACCGAGACCGAGTACTGCCGTACCATCGGTAACGACAGCTACCGTATTTCTTTTCATAGTCAGGGAATAGGCTTTGCCGGGGTCTTCTGCGATAGCCATACAGACACGGGCCACACCAGGGGTGTAGACCAGTGACAGATCCTCACGGTTTTTGATCGGCATCTTGGGGGTAATCTCTATTTTGCCGCCGATGTGGGCAAGGAATGTCCGGTCAGATACATTAATTACCTTAATCCCCGGTAAAGTTGAAAGCACGGTAAGAATCTCTTCGTTAGCCGCATCCTGGACATTTACGGTAATGTCGCGGATCGTAACCTCTTTCCCGGCACGGATAACGTCGATAGCAACTATATCCCCGCCCGCTGCTGCGAGCGCTGAAGCTACATCACCGAATGAAGCAACCGATTTACGGATTTCCAGGCGAATAATCATTGTAGTAGCGATAGACATAGAACAGGCCTCCCAGACCATATTTTTCTATATCTACTATACTACAGTTCACACAATGTACATAATAGTAGAGATTTAGTGAAAGTGAAGTCAAGGTCTGTACATTTCCTGCAGTAAAACAACTTTGCCGCCAACAGCTGTATAATAGAATAATCTGTCCTTAAGTTCTGTGGAGTAGAAATCCTGATATTGAACCGCCTGAAGTCTGGCTTCCTCCAGAACATCAATCTGCACATCCGGCTCCAGCTTGATCGTCTCCAGCTCATCGCTTGTATTCCTGATGTAAAACCCGTTCGCCAGCGAACTGGCCTCGGGATTGCCGTCTTCCTTAGCGGCTGCTTCAGCTTCTTCTCCGGAGAACCATTCCACTACATCCAGGTCCAGACTAAGAATTCCATCTTCTTGGCTGAAATCCTGAACGAATGCCAATTTCTTAGTGACATCCGGCAGCTTCAGCAGCGTCTCTCTCAGTTCGTAAATGCCGTCAGCATTCATATTCCCGTTTGCGGAGTTAACCTCAACCTCGAGCCTGTCTACGGACTGTATCAGCTCTGCCGCTGCTGCTGCATAATCATTGCCGGGCCCCTCATTGTCTGACGATTCATGAATACGGTATGCGGAATACACATTAAGCGCTATTGAAGCTGCAAAGACAACCGCTGCTGAAACTGTAAACCATTTTGCCCGACTCATAGAACACCCTCTTCACTAAGGATTACCCAATACTCAACCCATAATTTAACATATCCTGGAGAGTTAATGCCTGCAAAATTGTAACTATTTCCGCAGGAGTATTTATCATCCCTCTGTTTGATATTCATAAGCTTTCACACGCTGAGCACCTTCATAATGGCATCATAACAGGAGTCCTTATACACCCCGTGCAGCTCGTCCTTATCCGCCATCAGCCATTGGATCAGGCAGCCGTCGATGATCGCACGGATCACGGGTGCAGTTGTATCCGGGGACAGCTCCTTAGCGAAAATCCCCTCCTGCTGTCCGAGCCTCATTATCTCTGTACTGATACTAGCGCAGCTGTCATAGAACCGCTGGTTAATCTCCCGGTAGACCGGGATGCGGCTGGCTCTCGCCAGGAAATCCAAATAGACGCGGTAAAAGGAACGGTTCTGGTCCGGGCCGGGGAAGGCAGAGCTGATATAGGCGGTCAGCTTACCTGTGGCTGAATGCTGATCTGCTACCGCTGCTTGCTCCTTTGCAGAGATTTTGCCGGTCAGCCATTCGAGCAGTTCAACCAGAACCGCTTCCTTATTCTCAAAATAATAATGGACAACCCCTTTGCTGACCTCTGCATGATCGGCAATGGTCTGCAGGGTCACTGCGTCGTAGCCACGATCGGAGAGCGAATGAAAAGCGGCATACAAAATCTGTTTGCGTTTCTCTTCCGACTTCTTGTAACGTACCATAGGACCTCCACGATATAGGAATGTAAAGCAATCATTGATTAAGTTCAATATATGATGTGTATTATATCATGGTAATAAAAAAGTTGACCGGTCAGAATAATTAATATATAACACGCTTATAATACAGTCCGGATGAGGAGCGGAACATCAAATGTCAAATACTTTTCAGGCTTTGGTTGTAGACAAGACAGATACTTTCTCAGTGGAGGTCAAGCCTGTGGCAATGGAAGAATTGCCTGCAGGTGAGGTGCTGATCAAGGTATCCTACTCTAGCGTAAACTATAAGGACGGATTAGCCAGCATTCCAAATGGAAATATTGTGCGGAATTATCCCTTTATCCCCGGAATAGATCTGTCAGGGGTTGTAATCTCTTCGGCCGACAGCCGGTTTGAGGCAGGCCAGTCCGTCATCGCCACCAGTTATGGCATTGGCGTGTCCCATTTTGGCGGTTTCAGTGAATATGCGCGAATTCCCGCCGACTGGGTTCTCCCCCTCCCGGATGGTCTTAGCCTGCGGGAAGCAATGATTTACGGAACGGCCGGATTTACCGCCGCGCTGTCCATTCAAGCGCTGGAAGATCACGGGGCTGCGCCGGATAAAGGCAAGGTGCTCGTCACCGGAGCAACAGGCGGAGTTGGCGGTGCGGCAGTAGCGATGCTGGCCAAACTAGGCTACCAGGTAACTGCCAGCACAGGCAGAACAGACGAAGCGGGGTATCTGCAGGTTTTAGGTGCGGAAGAGGTCATTTCCCGCGAGGATGTAGGCAGTGGTGCGCTGAAGCCGCTGGACAAGCAGCTCTGGCAGGCAGCAGTAGATTCAGTAGGCGGCAGTCCGCTGGCAGCCGTGCTAAGCAAGATCACATACGGCGGCGCTGTGGCTGCAAGCGGCCTAACCGCCGGCACGGCAGTTCAGACAACAGTGCTGCCATTTATCCTGCGTGGGGTCAGCCTGCTGGGTATTGATTCCGTGTCCTGCCCTGCCGGGAGACGTAAAGACATCTGGCAGCGGATGGCAACGGATCTGAAGCCGGAGGTGCTTGAAGCACTGGTTGACCGCGAGATCACGCTGGATGGTCTGCCTGCCGCACTCGAAGATATTCTAAATTCAAATATTAGAGGACGGGTGCTTGTCCGCCTGTCCTAGAAGCAGAAGCCTCCCGGGATTGTTCCCGGGAGGCTTTCATTGGCACTTGCTTGATTCTACTCGTTCTCTGTTCCTGCGCTCGGATAAGCTGGATAGTCTTGAGCATACGGCTGCTGACGGTATAACTGCTGAACATGAGGCTGACCGTAGTAGCCGTGAACACTCATTGGCTGGTATCCGAAGCTCTGTGGAGCCGGCTGATACATGTATGGTGACATATTAGCTGTAGCCATAGCCGGAGCGATATTCACTGGCGCCATATTTACCGGAGCCATGTTCACCGGAGCCATGTTCACCGGAGCTAAATTCGCCGGAGTTATCATGGCTCCTTTTACATTTTCGGCCGCTGTCTTTGAAGGTTCACAGCAATCGGCCGGAGGACCAATGAACGTCATTGGCTTCAGCGGAGCCAGCGTCTCCTTCAGCATAGCCTCATTTAGACAGTAAGTATGGGCCAGCACACGGGCCGGTGTTTTGCTTAAAATATCCGATCCAAGAATGACCTGTGGTGTGGGAGCATTAAAAATAGCCAGCAGATGCGTACAATCTACCGTTGCAACTTCGTAATGCCACCAGCCCTGCGGCACGTTAGCCACCTGGCCCGGTGTAATCGGAAAGTGCAGCAGCTCACCCGTGAACGGATTAATCAAGGAAACCACTGCCTCACCGGAGATGCAATAGACCAGCTCAGCGGCATTTTGATGATAATGCGGTTCGACCACATTTGATTTGCTGAGAAAAATATCAAGCAGCGACGTATTATCCAGCGTATTCAGCTCTTTAATCCCCATAACGTTAATATAGTTGCAGTCATCCTTCTTAAACAAGGTGCTGCAGTTCAGATCAAAGGTGAATTGAGTATTGGGAGAAGTATAATCGATATTTAAAGTCACGCGAATCCTTCCTTTCTTCGGAGCCCATTTTTTTCGTTCTGAAGTAGGATATGTATTCGCCTATGTTCAGGTGATGATTTTCTTGATTCAAGACCGCATTAAAAAAGCATCCTCCCTGGGGAAGATGCTCCATCCTTACTCTCCCGCGATAACTGTCCGGTTTCTTCCAGTATGTTTGGCGGAGTATAAAGCTTCATCTGCGTGTCCAAGCAATTCTTCCCGGGTACGCCCGTGTGTGGGATAATGGGCAATTCCCTGCGAGGAAGTGACTTTAATCGGCAGGGGAACCTCACTTTTTTCCAGGGTTTTACGGATTCTTTCGGCCACTGTGTAAGCATGGTCGGGTTTCGTCCGGGGTAGCAGCAGGACAAATTCTTCACCGCCGTAACGGGCGCAGATATCGCCGGGACGGATGCTTGCAGTAAGGATTTCTGCAACGCGTTTAAGCACCTCATCCCCGGCCAAATGGCCGTAAGTATCATTGACGAATTTGAACTTGTCCACATCCAGAACGATTACGGAAAAAGGTACCCGGGCAGCAATCCACTGATTGATGCTGATATCCAGCGCTCTTCGGTTCGTTAAACCGGTCAGAAGATCGGTCATCGCATCCTGGGTCAGCTGATCCGTCTGCTTCTGGATGTCCGTCCAGGCCATCACCACCGCTTTGGTAAGCAGATCAACTTCCCTGTTCCAATGAGGTTTGAGCTCTGGCAGCTCGACATTTTCTTTGCCGATTCTGTTCACCAGGTCGGCCAGGACAACGAACGGCTTGGCTAAGCGGTGTGCAAGCACAAACACGCTGAGCAGCAAAATAACGAATGGAATGACCGTATAGGCCAGAATTTTGCTTAAGTGAGCCAGCAGTTGTTCCTGAATGACATGAACCGGAGATACAACGGCAACTCCCCAGTCATTAGCGGGAACCGCCGAATAGCCGGCCAGCATGGATACCCCTTTGGTATTCAGCGCCTGCATTTTCCCGTTCTCACCCCTCCTTAATCTCTGGACGACCTCGTTAGGGCTGATATCCTTATTTAATTGCCCTATGTCCGGATGGAACAGCACACGCCCCTCAGCACTGACAATATAGTAATACGAACCGGATTCATCAATATTATTGTTCCCGAAGATCATATTCAGGATATTGTAATCCCGTAGATAGACCGTGCCTCCGAGCTGTCCAAGATACTGTTTGTCTTTGTTATACAGCGGTTCGCTCATGAAAAAAAGCATCCTGCCTGTCGTGGACGAAGTATACGGTGAGGACAGATAGGAGTTCTTCAGCCGGAGAGCTTCCAGAACCTGGGGCGATTGAATTCTCTTCCCGACCATACCCAGGGTTTTCGGTGAATTATTCTGTACCGAGCCGTTTGTGTTAACCAGAATAATGGAATTAAAGTAGTTGCTGCTATGGCGCATTAAATCAAGATAAGCATCAATATCTTCAGGCTGCGATGCCTCCATACTTGCGATTTGATCCGCACTGAAAAGCAAGCTGCTGCGCATCGAACGGAACAACGAATCTACCGTTTTGCTCATTCTTTCCGCATTGGCATAATTCAGATTAAGCGTGGTCTCTATTAGTGATTTCTTCTTAGATTGGTATGACCCAATGAGCAGAATCGTAGTTGTCAATAGAAACACCATTGTCACCAGTGCCATCAGCAGCAAAGTGAGGCTGAGTTTCATTCTTGATTTGGCTTCTGCTCTCTTCGGTGTAGGCATTCCCCGACCTCCTTATGTACCTGTGCCCATTTGGTATAATTATATACGATAGAGAAAGAGAATCTACATACAGATTTCATTTCCATTTTTTGCATGACAGGGCAGATCAGCGCACGATTTATATACCCCTGCAAAAGAAATAGAGCAAGGGGCAGGAGTAATTCCTGCTCCGCTTGCTCTTGTGCGTAGATTACCATCCGCTCCGCTTGATGAGCGAGGTGATCTGCGCAATGTGGTGGCTGTTGTGCCAGATATATCTCTGTAATGCTATATCCAGGCTCATCGTCCCGAGGCCTGCACTCACAAAAATCCGGTCAAAATCAGCTTCACTCAGTGAACCCAGCAAAGTCATGAACCGCGGGTTCAGATGCTCCAGCAGCCGGAGTGAAGACTCTATCGGCTCTTCCAGATAATCGCTCTGTTCCGCCCACAGGTCCTGCCGGTAGGTTGGAATCTGCGGTGCATCTTCCGTAAGCCCCCGCTTAAAGCGGAGGTAAGCGAACATATTCGTGTCCGCAAGATGATGAACAACCTGTGCAGCACTCCAGCCGCCTGGACGGTAAGGGGTATTTAACTGCTCTGATGTAAGCGGGCGAACGGCTTCGCTTAAGCCAGCCGAGAGCGTGGCAATCTTCAGAATATCCTGATTC
>NZ_LN831198.1:1788805-1790006 GCF_001368795.1 Paenibacillus ihuae | reverse complement strand
CGTGGCAATCTTCAGAATATCCTGATTCCGTTCGTCTGACGTCCGGTTTTCCTTGGCTGAAAACCTTCCAATAGGGTAACATAGGTGCTCCATGTCATCCTCAGCATACCCGGCCATCTACTTTGTCCTCCTTTTAATGGAGTTATCAGCTTAACCGCCTTATAGAAGCTCATATAACTCATCCAAAGTCGTTACTGTATAATCCGGCTTCACTGCTTGCCGCCAATCGGCTTCCTCCCGGTTGATCCAGCAGGCGGTAATCCCCGCTCTTGCCGCACCTAACACATCTGATGCTGTGTCTCCTACATGGATAATCTGCCCCGGCTCTACGCCGTAATGGGCAATGACCTCTCGGAACATCACGTTGCGGCTGTCATTTTTGTAGGATTTGTACATTTCCGAGGTAAACAGGGTTAGCGGATAGTTCTGATAAAAGTCCGGAAGCATCAGCTCATCAGTATCACTAACGATACAGACCTGATATTCCGTGCATATCCGCTGCAGGAAACGCTCCGTATCCTCATATAACGTGGACAACCGGTGCTGTTCAAACAGATTTTCCACTGCCAGAAGAGGATCAAATTCTACCCCATGCTGCTTAAAAACCTGCTGGAAGCTGCGGGAATAAATTTCTTTACTGGTCCAAAAATCTCCGTTACCCCGTATCTCAGAAGCTAACGTATGATAGCTGCTCAGCAGCATGCTTCCCAGCGCCAAAGCCCGTTCCTCACTATAGTCCTGCTGCAAAATAGGCTTCCATACATATGCCCTGCGGTCCTGAATATTGGCCAATGTCTGAAACATATCCAAGCTGATGACCTTATAACGTCCCATGGTTCACCTGTGTATTAAACCTCGCCGCCACCAGGACAGCCGGTGAATTCCAGTAGATCGTAACCTCATTCGTGGAGTAGCTGAGCTCATGATCGGCAAAACACTGCGCTGCAGGCTTACCCTGTAAATGCTGCAAAACATATTCATCATGCAATCCGCGGTCAGGCCCTCCAGACACAAGTCCGGGAACCGGTGCCTCCACATGATCGCCTACAGACGGGCGGTGATGCGGATGCAATACCGGACGGTCCCCAAAACCGGTCACATAGCTGATATCCAGCACATTTCGGCCCAGCAGATAGTGAAGATGGTCCAGTGCACAATCGGCATAACGGGCATCTCCGCTAAAATGCTCCGCAGCAAGCAG
>NZ_LN831198.1:1775681-1788737 GCF_001368795.1 Paenibacillus ihuae | reverse complement strand
CAGCAAGCAGCAGCATCGCGTTGTTCATCACCAGCATATTGCTGCCCCAGATGTAATCCTCTTCCCGCAGGGAAATGAGGTATCCGTCCGACTGGCTCACCTGGACAAGCTGCTCCGCTTCCGCAAACAGCCCTTCCTTAAGGGAAATGTATAATGCATGATCCCCCTGTGCCTCACCGTTCAGCAGATAGGCCAGTGTACCATAACCGCCCATGTCCGCCCAGCCGAGACTGAATTTGGGGAATGGAAGCCTGGATAACTCTTGGACAGCCTTATGGTAGACTTCTTGGCCTGTCGTCCGGTACAGCTCAGCTGCTGCCCAGAAACGTTCGTCATGATCTTCGGAATCCCCGTATTCACCGGTGGTAATTTGCGGCGGATTCTTAAAGCCCGGCTCCTCCGGATGCTGCTCCAGCCATTGCCAGGCGGCAGCCGCTGCTTCAAGACAACGGTGTGCATAGGATTGATCAAATGGCTCATAGATCCTTGCAGCCATCGCCATTACCCCGGCAAAATCTCCTGTAGCAGCAGCGGATACCGGTGAGAAATACAGTTCTGACGTATCATCCTCCGGCATAACGTCAAGGCCCGGAAAGTTCAGCGTTGTCAGCTTATGATAGACCCCGCCGCTGTAAGCCTCCTGCATTTTGAACAGAAAATCCAGCTCTACCTTACACTCCAGCAGCACATCCGGCATAGTCCCATCACTTTCCGGGAGCGTAAAGTCACCCGCAAACGCAGCAGGATATAGCTCATAGGCCAGAAGCAGATCTGCAACAGCCTTGGCACCCGGACCGGAGTATTTTCCGTAATCCCCTGCATCATGCCAGCCTCCGCTGCTGTCCAGCTTAAGCTCAGGCTGGCCGATTACGGTTCCCTCTGCCAGATGGCAGGCAGCATGTCCCCAAGGTCCGGCATAATCTCCATTTAGTTCGGCTCCGCAGCGGTAATAATAAAAGGCTTTCAACAATCCCTTCTGAAGTTCCTGATAAGGGTTATCGGCAATGGCAAAAGTTGCGGAAACCGCCCCGTCCCCGGCTTCCAGGAAATACCGTCCTGCAGCGGTAACCGCTGAGAAGTCAGCGGCATGAACTCTGGCACCGCTTGCCTTATCGTCTGCTGCGGCAGCAGATTCCCCCCTGAATACTACCGCTCCCGTCTCTGAATTCACAACCTGGAATGAATGCTCCGTCCCGGTAAACAGGGCGATTTTCTTCCCCGATCTGGAATATCCGACCTGATCTACTGTAATTGCGCGAACCTGTTGCTCACTCACCTGGTATCCGCTCCTTCGTGTACATCAAAGTTTTCTCCAAGAATCTGGCTACACCATCTTCGTTGCACGAGGCGATGACCTGGTGTGCCAATGCTTTAATCTCCGGCTGGGCGTTCTGTACAGCAATCCTTGTTCCGGCAGCTGCGAACAGTCCCAGATCATTCAAGTGGTCACCGAATACAGTAATATCCTGCGGTTCAAGACCCATATGCTGCGCCCACAACTTGAGTCCATCGCTTTTGTTGCCTTGGGGATGGCTGAATTCCAGGAAATAGTGATCTTTTATGTATAAGTCCTTCATGAAGTGGATCTGCATCTTATCCCCGAATCTGTGCTTCACCGCCTGATGAACAGGCTCAAGCTCTTCCAGCAGTCCGATATAAGTGATAATCAAAGTCCGGTGTCCTGCCGGGCATTCCAGCTTGTCCACCTCCCGAAACCGCTCGTCCCCCGGACGGCTGTTAAAGAACACAACATCTCCCTCGCGTTTGAGCGGTTCATGCAGCACCCTCTCACGGTCATTTTCATCCAGTGAGAAATAAAAAGGGGTAATCCCGCCGCCAAGCTGCCGCCCGATGCTGATAATCTCCTTAGAAATAAAGTGATCTAGCCAGTATCCGCCGATCACCTTCCTGGACATTCCGTCATAAATGAGCGCTCCATTATAAAGAATAAGCGGATACTTCCAGGATATTTCCGATACTACACTGGCTGCACTAATGAAACCCCTGGCCGTTGAGAAGCTGATGATCGCCCCATTCTCCATTGCTGCTGTAATCACCTGAATTGTGTAGGCTGTAAGCTTCTGTTCTGAGGTTAACAGCGTCCCATCGAGATCCGTAATGTAGGCCTGCCTTGCCATAAATCATCCCCCTTACAGTGATACTTACATGCTATACGCTGACCGGAGGTTTCGACTATGATTATTCGCCCAGCAGCTTCATAAAGTTAGCCGGCAGATTAAACTGCTGATTGTTAATCATGATCCGCTGGAACTCTATCACTTCCTCATCAGCCTGGGCATCTTTAATTTCTTTAATCTCACGGTGCAGACGCTCCATCTGCAGATCCAGCTCGTTGGCTTTGAGCGCTGCATTCTTCAGCTCACGGGTCAGATGCTCAGGAACCGACTGGCTGTATTTATAGAAAATTTTATGTTCCAGACTGGCCCAGAAATCCATAGCAATGGTGCGGATCTGCACTTCTACACACACCCTCTCTGTGCAGTCCGACAGGAACACCGGCACTTCAACCAGCAGATGCAGGCTCTGATATCCGTTAGGCTTCGGATTTTTGATGTAATCCTTAACCTGAAGCACTTTCAGGTCATCCTGCTTCTGCAGCATTTCGCTGACTTGATAAATGTCAGAAATGAACGAGCAGGTGATGCGGAGTCCGGCGATATCCTTAATACTGGACCGTACGGCTTGCAGTGAGAGCTCACTGTTCTTGCGAAGCATTTTGTTCATAATACTCTCAGGAGATTTAATGCGGGACTTCGTGTGTTCAATTGGGCTATAGTCATGGAGCATCTGAAACTCCTGTTTCAGAATTTCAATCTTCGTCTCTATTTCTTCCAAGGCGAATTTATAGATCATCATAAAGCGGGTAAGTTCATATTTGAGCTGCTTGAAATTCTCTATCTGGTTGCTTGTATTCATATTCATTTCTCCTCTTTCTGCTGCCGTTTAATAGGCCGGCTCTGATTTAATCATAGCCCATTTAACAGAGGGAATTCAAATTCGGCAGAATGTAAAAAGGCCATCCCCACGGGTCACTCCGGATCCGTTAAGATAGCCTGTACACTATAGCTGTTTATATGACATCCTGATTATCTAAATAAAAACTTCATCAACCGTAAGACTGCGCTCCCGTGATAAATCCCTGTAATCCTCATGCACTTTAATCAGCGGCTTGAAGATATCCAGAGCGTTGTTCATTACAATGGTACCTGTTTCCCCGTTGCTGAGCTGCACCGTCTTACCAACGAATCCAGGCAGTAAATGCCCTGTAAGGGCCTGCACTACATTTCCGTTCAGCTTGCCAAAGCCCATTTCATGCACCTGGCGCAGCACGGACACAAGCCCCTGCTTCGGCCGGTTCAGCCTGGACGTAGTAAGCTTCATATAGATATCAGCGACAGTAACTATTTCAGTATAGGGATGAATATCATTTTTGCGGAGATTGGCCGGATAACCCGAACCATCCTCATATTCATGATGCTGCAACGCAACCAGTGCCGTAGCTTCATCCTTCATGGATCTCCGGATAATATCGTAACCATAAGCGGTGTGGCGCTTCAACTCTTCTTCCTCGGCAGCATTTAGCCATCCCGAATTATTTAAGATGGACAATGACACCTGGCTTTTGCCGATATCATGCAGGTAGCCGGCACGGCTGATCTTGTAGCGCTCCTCTTTGGAGTAACCGAGCCAAGTAGCAATATAATAAGACAGCAGACCAACCTGCAGCGAATGCTGGTAGGTGTCAACATCTTCACGGTCCAGCAGAAGCAAGAGGGATACAACATCCTTTTGCTTATCCAATGTTTCCAGCAGCGGCTGCAATGTAGCATCTACAAGGTCTGGTGTAAAGCTGCCCTGCGAAAGAGCCTCCAGGAAAGTCGATTCATAATTCATGATCACCTGATCAAAATCATCATGGAGACCATGGCTCTGCTCCTCAATGGTTTGCGGCAGCTCGCGGGCTACAATTGCTACATACTCTATTCTTTGCCGGATCAGCAGGGAGATTTCTTCACGCTGGACAATGGTCCCGCCGGGCAATATATGCAAGCCCACACTATTGAAAGTGTCAGTCATAAGACAATCGCCGGGTTTTAGATCTGTGACATGAACTTTCAAATTGCAGCACTCCTTCTTGAGTAAATAATATTCCTTGTGTAAATTGATCATAGCCAAATGACCTTATAGTGACAATATGGTTAAAGTCGCATTCACTGCCCGGAGTAGTTCAAATGAATCCCTACTTTAGCCGCCTTTTTCGAATATTACTACATCCATTTCACAAATCTGCCGTATTTCAGCCTGACTCCATTCTTTTCGGCCCAGGCATGAAGACTCTGTATCGCTTGTGTCCGGTCATCCGTGAACCTGCTTGATCTCTGATGCAGAGAGCGTGCGGCTATGAATCTGCAAAGTATCTGTGCTCCACTTCATTTCAGTTGCCTTCCGGAGCGCCAGCAATATCACAAACACCTCTGGTAAAGTAGAGAAAAATGAGACAGACGATCAGTTATAGTATAATGAACGCTAAGCTGTAACTTTGAGGAGGTATTATTATGTACGAGCATTTAGTTGTCTTTAAATTCAACAATAATTACGAACCGCAAACAGAAGAGCTGCTGGTGCAGACACTTTTGAGGCTGAAGGATCAGATACCAGGGATTGTCGGATTAACGGCAGGGGTAAATGTGACAGAGGAAACGGGGAATATTCATGGATATACGCTGGGGCTTCGCGTGACCTTTAAAGATCAGGAAGCCCTGCGTCAATATGGGCCGCATCCGGCCCACCAGGAGTTTGTGGCTATGCTAGAGGGAATAATCGAAAATGTCATTGTTGTAGATTACCCGGTTACAGGCTAATACAGTTCTAAAAAAGATTGTTCACATCGGCAACTACTTTACCAATCAACTTATCCTTGGCTACAAAAGGAGTCACCCACAAATGAGCATCATAGCTGACATTCCGGTTGTCGCCAAGGAAAAAATAGTGATCCTCTGGAACAGTGACCGGCCCATAGGTATAATTCATGGTCTCCTTCAGATATGGCTCATCGATCTTTTCACCGTTTCTGAACAAGGCGCCGTCATTAATTTCGATCGTGTCACCCGGAAGTCCAATCAAACGTTTGACATATTTCTTCTGTTCATCACCGGCAACCGGCGGATTAAACACAACGATATCACCATGCTTCAGCGTGGTCAGCCAGAGCATCTTCTCGACCAGTAGCCTGTCATCCACTTTAATCGTGGGAACCATGGAGTCGGTCGGAACTCTCATCGCTTCAGCAACATAAGAGCGGATAAATAATGACAGGATGATACCAATTGCAATACTCGGAACCCACTGCTTCAGAAATTTTTTCATTTGCCACCTCGGTTATCTATATTTAGAGTTCGAACTTTGCAAGTATCCGGGACATTTCCGTGTCCGTGTCGATCACGGTATTTTTGGGCATGTGGATGACGAGCAAACCGCCGAAGATTTGCTCCCATTTTCCGCCGTTCTCCTTCACCCGCTGCTTCATATCCATGATCTCCAGGGAACCTGCCGCCTCTTTGCTGAGCAGCCAGGCATATCTCCGGTAAGCAGACTTCTGCACCGTTTCCACGTAATACGATATGCCCTGTTTCTCTGTTACCCGGATAATATCTCCCAGCGTAATGCACGGATTGAAGATCGGTGTCTCCTCGATCCTGTATTTATCCTGCGCCACGGGAGTCACATCGAGCACCTCAATCTCACGCCCCAGTTCATCAAAACAGATATGTAATCCTACTGTATCCGGCATAGCACACCTCAATTCTGCATATACAAAATCCATCAACCTTCATTTTAGGCAAACTCCTGAAATTTGGCAATGAACCTGCGTGTGCGGTTTTAGAGTTTAAGCTTTCGGTGAGTAGTTATTTCATTCCCGACAGAGATTTGGCAATGAGCCGTTCCAGCGTCTTCCAGGGCAGCAGCGCTTTGCCAATACTCAGAACCTTGGAGCCTTTGCCGATGGGATAACGCAGCTTGGGCGCACGCATGAGGACCAGCTTTCCGATCAGCTCAGCCACCTGCCCGGGATCAGGTGCAGTTTCCGCGGTTCGCCGGGAATAGCTTAGCACCTCATTGAGCTGCTTATTGTAGGGTGAATCTTCACTAGTCCGGATTCCGTCAATGCCTTTGCCCCAGATCGAAGTGCGGAAGGAGCCGGGCTCGACCAGGATGACCCGGATACCGAAGGGCAGCAATTCTTGGCGCAGACTTTCGCTGAAGCCTTCCACGGCATACTTGGACGCGGCATAGGGTGCGTAACCGGGAAAGCCGATTAGTCCGCTGACACTGCTGACATTAATGATGCACCCCCCGCGCTGCTGGCGCATCACAGGAATTACAGCCTTCGTTACCTCCACCAGCCCGAAAAAGTTCGTATCCATCTGGTGACGCCATTCCTCCATACTTACTTCCTCTACGAACCCGCCGACGGCAAAGCCTGCATTATTAACCAGCACGTCAATTCTTCCAAAACGGTCTATAATTGCTGAAACAGCCGATTCAATAGACTCTGAATCTGTGACATCCAGCGTCATTAAATGAATCCGATTGAGCACATCAGCTTCCTCAGCCTGACGGATGAGCTCGTCTTTGCGGCCCAGATCACGCATCGTGGCAATCACGTGATATCCTTTTTCCGCCAAGGTAAGCGCAGTCAGCAGTCCAAAGCCGCTGGAGGTGCCTGTAATAAGAGCTATTTGATCATAGGGTAGATCTTGAATCTGATTCATATCCGCCTCCTTTGTTCATTAATGATCCCATTTCAATATACTTCTGTAAGATTTTATAATCAATCAAACGAACTAATGTTCCTTTATTCCTTGACTTGCCAATAATCTCAAGCTATAGTAAATAACAATTACACAAGTTGAGCGGGCGAAGCACCTCGCAGGACAGGCACTAGATGCCTTTCTTGGGGGTGCTTTTTTGTGCGCTCTATAACAAAATTTAGACTGGAGTTGACGGAAATGGCTAAACATGCGATCACGAATGGTATCAGAAGATTTACCGGTTTACTGATAGTGCTGGCGCTCCTCACTGGGAACAGCATCCAGGCCGCAGCAGCCTCCGGCTGGGATGAGGCGCTGGACCAGATTAATGAATTGTACAGCAGCTACATCAGCCTACAGGAAACAGTCAAGGCGGAGAGCAAGCGTAATCAAGCCCTCCGCAAGCAGAACATCAGTGATCTTGCTGCCATCAATGCCCGGCTTGAATTAACGGATCAGGCATTGCTGAGCCGTCTCAAGTCAGAAGCAGCAGCGGTGCAGAAGAAGCATGCGGTGCTGCTTGAGCAATATTCGGCGCTGGGCAAACAGGCAACCGCCGCGCGCAAAGCGGGGAATCTCAAGTCAGTCACAGCCCTGGATTTGCAGCGCAATAAATTGAAATCAGCGGTAACAGCAGCCCGGGCGGAGATTAAAAGCAAGAACACCGCGCTTACCGTAGCCAAGGCAGCAGCCGCTGCAAGAAATAAGCCGGCCAAAGAAGCACTCTCACCAATTGCAGGTCTAAGGAAGCAGGTAACTGCCGGTAATAAACAGGTCAGTGAAATCCAGACTGTACGTTCGGAGGCCGACAAACGCTATAAAACCGCAGTGAAGGCGGGCGACGCGGTCACTGCTGCGGCAGCGATGAAGCTATCTTGTACCAAAATGGGAGACATCCGTACCTGGCTAACCCAAATCAATAGCTTGGAACAAAAGATTACCACAGCTCTCCGATTAGCCGAAACCAAATTGCCGAATTGAATGCCTTCTGCGATCACCCTCATCTGCTGAAACTTCGCCAAAATAATGGCCTCATCAGATCAGCTGCACCATCCAGCTTATGAAATAGGCTGCTGGTATGAACACAAGCTGGCCCAGCATTGTTCCAAGAAACCGGGTAAACATTAACATCACATAGATTTTACCCAGCTGGTCGCGGTATTCTGCATGTTCTGTAGCTTTGTGAGTAATAATTCCCAGCTGCGGATCAATAAAGATGGTCAGCAAGATCGTAGCCAATCCGTTGATCAGACCCGAGGAATTTGAAGCGGTTGCCAGGAGATGGGGGGATAAATGCCCTGCATACAATGAGGAGATTACTCCTACGGTGTAAAATCCGGTAACGAAAATATTCAAGATGATAAACCGCTTTGGGATACCAAGATATCTGAAGCTGGGCAGTTTAATCCGGGTTTTTTGTATATATTTGCGCGTGTTCTTAAGCTGTTCTACCGTCACGCTGCTCAGGAGCTTAGGGAGTGAGCCTTCCACCTCCAGCTTGGAGATTACCCTGCTAAACAGGCCGACAAAGGTCGGGAAGAGCGCAATGGCGATTAATGTGCCTAGTGAAGATGCCAGCATAATTATCCGTAAATAATTACCAAGCGGAAAGCTCGGGTCTGTACTGTTGGAGTAATCAACGAATTTAGCCGTCAGCGGGCCCTGGATCATATTTGCTGTTCTCGATACAAGTACAATAATTCCGGTTAGGGACAAAGCTATGGCGATCTTGTTCAGCTTCACTCCGGCATAACGCACCGAATACGATAACGTTTCAGCCGTATTAATAATCATTGTTTGCAGGCATACCACAATTAAGCTATTCAACATGGTCATTACAGAATCTCATCTCCAAATCTGGCAGTATGGAATTGAATAACAAATAACAAATCTAGCATACCAGCCTAATGGGCTGATTATGCCGGCGGTATTCTTGTGAGACAGCAGCGGTCCAGGACATATGCACCTGAAACCCCAAGTGAATAGCGGATAAAGTCCACCCAGAGAAACCCTTTGCCCAGAATCAGTCCGCCAGGGATTGTTGCTCTCACCTCATTAATCCATACTGCCTGATATAGCTGGCTGAACTCGATCATGAAGCTGAAGCTAAGGCTCAATGCAAACGAGATGTACAGCTTGCGCCGGCCCAGCAGCAGCCTGAAACCAAAGTACACCATCGCCGCCCACAGCGCATCACCCAGATGGCTTGCCACAAACCGCGGCAGATGTTCTGAATAGGCTCTGGAGCCCAGCCCCAGAACCATGGTTACCAGTGCCGCGCAACTGTATGTAATAAGATTAATATCACTCTGTAATCGTCTGATACCTCTGCCCCCTTCTTGCAATAATCTTAGACAGCCTGTGTAAATTCAGAGGTCTATCAGCAGATTTTATTCAAATATCGTTTTTACTGTACCGGAATCCCGGCGGAATATCTCTGGCGGATAGGGAATAGCAATCTGCGGCAGCTCTTCTTCACTGAAAAACCTGAGTTCCTCACATTCCCCATCCATGCTCCTTGGTGTCCCCTTAACGATCGAGCACTCAAAGACAGTAACTGAATACTCCACACAGTCTCCATTACTGTACTCGTATGCATATTTTGCACCGCCGAATACGCCAATGATCCGCTCCGGTGTTACCATGAGTCCCGTTTCCTCAAAAACCTCGCGCCGCAGCGCTCTGGAAGGCGTTTCCCCGGGCTCGACTGCACCTGCCGGCATTCCCCACAGTGATTCTCCGCCTTTACGGATAAAGAGGATCTCTCCTGCCTCATTACGTATGACTGCCGCAACAGACGGCACTATCAGCAGACCGGGCCCCACTTTGCTGCGGAGCCAGCGGTAGTATTCAGATATTGGCATGATTGCTTCCCCTTTCTTTTCCATACATTCTATGATTTCATCGATGGACAGATTACAGGTTCTCAGCGTCTTGACCACAATGATAACCTTAACGTACTTCAGTCAGCTGTATCTTCTCCATTACAACTCTTCCTGCTGATATCCTGTTAACCACTCACTATATTTGACAAAGCTGGTCGTTTTTCCTTGTATACATGCTAAATAGGGACAGCCTTTGCCATGTCGGCTAAGAAATGTCCCTTGTTGTCTTGCATAATTTGGACTTGTGATCAGCCTTCTCCTAGTTCCAGCCTTCTCAAGGTACGCCGCCGGGACCAGCTGGTCCACAGCAAATCGGCACTGAACAACATTATAATCAGAGGCATTATAGGTACCCAAATGGGTTCCAGGAAAAGATAGACAAGCTCCATCAACGGCTGCAGAAGATAGATACAAGCAGTGGCCAGCACCCACCAGTATAATGAAAATTTCAGACAGATATGGCCATGCAGCTGATACGGCATTGATGAATAATCCCACCACTGCTTATGGAAGGCTGACTTCAGCAGCCAGCCGCTTGCATATTCAACTGCAGAAGGTATGATCAGAGTAAGCCCGAGAATCAGCGGAAGTGATAGGTCCAGCATTTGGGCTGCCAGCAGCAATAGCGGGGCAAAGCCGTACATCGGCTTAAACGGCCCCTTGAGAAATCCCTCCTTGCGGAAGCTTCCCTGATTATAGAGATTATATGATCCTTCGAGCACCCAGCCAAAGAAAGAATAGACCATAAAATAAAAAAAATATTGACCCGACACAACAATTACTGTATGGCTATCCAGCGACAGCACCGGAAATATGTTAATCCCATTCTCCCCCCTATATCGAGTATTGTTATCGGTACATCCGGGAGGTAGTATGCCATCCTGCAGCCCAATTTATGTAATCCAAGAATCAAAAAAAATGTCCCTGCAGCCAATATCATGGCTTCATGGACATTTTTCTGTGCTAAAAGACAGGGCGTGGTACACCTTAGGGTTCACTCCTTATGTTGCTGTTCCTTCAGCAGCGGTGTTATTGATGAGCTGTCGTTTTGCCTTTTCAGCGTCTCCAGCTTCACCTCGCTGCGTACACCAACATCCGATCCGTACTTCTTTTCGAAATTGCCGGCCAGTGCCTCGCCGCGCTTATGCCTATACCGGCCGTTCTCGTTCCGACTACGCATTTCATTACCTCCCCGTAAGTTCAATAACTTAATAACCTGGGAATTCTGCGATGATCCTGGAGAATGAAGACAGATGGTTGTACGTAGCTAGATTATACAATATTAACTAAACCCTGCTCAATACTTAACCGCCCGCACAATAAAAACAGACCGTCCCACAGGACAGTCTGTTTGACTTAACCCTATTTAGTTCTTCGGCAGCGGGTCCGGATGAGCGGATTCCGCTGGTTTGGCTACCCAGTCATCGGCTTCCGGCTCAATATCTACGCCATTCTCCATTTTTTTGCGTTCCGCCAGAGAGTCGCCGTCTTTATTCTCTTTATTGCGGAGATCCGCTTCGTTCTGAATGTGATCTGTCATGTGAAATCCTCCTCATGCTTAACAGTTTTTTGGTCACTTAGTTATAGTTACCCGTTGAACTGTTTCGCAAACATTTTTTCTGCCGGAGGATATTTACCCTTATTGGGGCTACTCATAGTAAACCCGAAAAACAATATCCTGCTCGTAATTTCCGAAGCCGCGGCCGAATAGCGTCAGTCCTCCACGCCTTCGGGTCGAGTCTTCTGCCGTAAGCCTGAAGGTCCACTGATCCTGCTGCCAGCATACATCATCCAGCGTAACCGCCGAAATCTTTTGCCCGTCAATGTAGGTTCCCCCCCGGTTCACCCGTAATACCTTCAGCAGCCCATATTGGTTCACATCGGAATTCCACCAGGCAGGGGTCAACCTGCCGCGCATTACGCCGAAGTCGCCGGGACTTGTCCATTTCCCCAGATCATGACCGTTTAATGAAAACAGAATATCAGAAGGCCATTTCTCATTGATATGCGGAGCCTCCGAGCCTATCTCCAGCGAGATTTCAATCTCTTGGACTTTCTGATCCATAAACAGATAATTAGGTACTTTATATTCGGCATATCCTTTGGCAAACCATAGAATGCCCGCATCCACCCGCTCCGGATCAAGAAAATAACGCGGATCATCATAATATCCGATTAATTTCTCCGTTGTGGCAATTCCGCAGGTTGGCGATGCCTGCAAATCTGTATAATGGCCTACAGGGATCGACACCTCAACTACTTTTCGGGCGATCCCCTTCGCTCCGGAGAGCTTAATTTGCAGGAAATTGGCAGACAGCGAGCAGTATTTATAGGTACCGCCGTCGATTCTTTTCATTTGTGAGCTGACAATGCCGGCTTTCTGCAGTTTAGCGACATGGGAGCTGACAATGGCACTGCTGAGGTACAGCTTTGCAGCCAGTTCCTTAATATGCATTTCTTCCGTGCCGAGCAGGTCGATAATCCTCAGACGGACCTCGCTGGCCAGTGCTTCATACACCTTAAGCGATTCAGAATCAGTTGTTAAGTACACGCTAAACCCTCCGCCTCATCAGAATTAGCAATTTAATTAATCCTTAATATTTATATTGCCTATAATATCTTTCCATACGTATTATGTAATCATAAAAAAGAATTTACAATTAATCAATTCATTAATTCTAAAATAAGGAGCGATATGAAGATGACAATACGATCGACAATGATTGTGGATAAGGATTTCAAGCTGGCTGAGGTAGACCCCAGGGTATATGGTTCGTTTATCGAGCACTTAGGGCGGGCTGTCTACGGCGGGATTTATGAACCTGGACACCCTACGGCCGATGAGCAAGGTTTTCGCGGAGATGCTCTGCAAGCTATACGTGCACTGAACGTTCCGATCATCCGTTACCCTGGCGGCAACTTTGTCTCCGGCTACAATTGGGAAGACGGTGTTGGTCCCAAGGCAGAACGAAAGCGTTCTCTTGAAATCGCCTGGTGGACGACAGAAACCAATCAGGTGGGCACCAATGAATTTGCCGATTGGGCCAGACGGGTCGGTTCAGAAGTGATGATGGCGGTAAACCTCGGAACCCGGGGAATAGATGCGGCCAGAAACCTGGTCGAGTATTGCAATCATCCTTCCGGCTCTTACTACAGCGACATGCGGATTGCGCACGGATATAAGACGCCTCACAACTTCAAGACCTGGTGTCTCGGCAATGAGATGGATGGTCCGTGGCAGATTGGCGCCAAAACAGCGGTTGAATACGGCAGACTAGCGAACGAAACCGCCAAAGCCATGCGCTGGGTCGATCCTACGATTGAGCTAGTCGCCTGCG
>NZ_LN831198.1:1762660-1775655 GCF_001368795.1 Paenibacillus ihuae | reverse complement strand
GCTAGTCGCCTGCGGCAGCTCAGGCAGAGGAATGAGCACCTTCGCGGAATGGGAAGCAACTGTACTGGATCTCAGCTATGAGAATGTGGACTACCTGTCTTTGCACGCCTATTACAACAATAATGATGGCGATACGCCAAACTTTCTCGCCCAATCACTGGATTTGGACCAGTTTATCGACAGTGTAGCTGCTACATGTGACTATATCAAGGCCAAAAAGAAAAGCAAGAAGAAAATCTATCTCTCGCTTGATGAATGGAACGTATGGAAATCCCAGGGAACGAGCCGCGCGGAACAGCTTTGGCAGATCGCACCGCCGGAATTTGAGGATGTATATACATTGGAAGACGCGCTGGTCGTTGGCTGCTGTCTGATCAGTCTGCTGAAGCATGCGGACCGGGTGAAAATGGCCTGCATCGCCCAGCTGATCAATGTCATCGCACCGATTATGACCGAAAATGGCGGTCCGCTCTGGCTGCAGACAACCTATTACCCCTATATGCATGCTTCCGTGTACGGCCGGGGAACTGTACTGCACCCTCTGATTACCAGCCCAAAATATGATTCGAAGAATTTCACCGATGTTCCATACCTGGAAGCGGTCAGTGTCTACAATGAAGAGCTGGGTGAGGTGACGGTATTTGCCGTAAACCGCCATTTGTCCGAAGGCCTGGAGCTGACTGTGGATCTGCGCAGCTTCGGTGCTGCAACTGTGCTCCAGCATACCGTACTGGAACATGAGGATATTTACGCAGCCAACACCCGTCAGAACCCGGGAACCGTACTTCCGCATGATCGCGGAAATGCCTCAGCGGAGGGGGGGCGGGTCAGCGCGCTGCTGCCCAAAGCTTCCTGGAATGTTATCCGTCTGCAGGTCAACCCTTAGCAGATAACCTCCAGCAATTCTGTTAGTGGTACATCATCCAGGCGACGAGCGGACCGACTATTGAGCCGACAATAGCACATACTGTCATTGCGACTGAGCTCATGGAAACGGACTGCTCGCCGTATTCCAGCGCTTTGGCAGTACCAAGCGCATGCGATGCTGTTCCAAGCCCAATACCGATCCCGGATTCGCTGCGGATTCTGAACAATTTAATGATGTAGGGACCGCCAATAGCACCGGTGAACCCGGCAATCATTACAAAAACTGAGGTTAGAGAGGAATCTCCTCCCAGGTTGCCTGAAATTTGAATCGCCACAGCAGTCGTAATCGATTTGGGCAGGATCGATAGCACATAGATTTTGGAGAAGCCGAGACTGGCCGCCATCAGCAGCCCGCTCAGCATGCCTACCAGCAGACCTGTTAATGTTCCGCCTAGTACCGCCGGCAGATTCTCCCAGAGTACATTCCGCTGTTTGTACAACGGATAAGCGAGAGATACTACAGCGGGTCCCAGCAGACGGTTAATCCACTGTCCGCCAACCATATAAGTGTCATAGGAAATATGAAATCCTAGCAGCAGCACAACCACAGTAAAAGTCGCAGTCAGCGCCGGTAAAAGGACAGGAAGACGGTACCGTTTGTATAGCAGGGCTATCATCAGATATATCACAACATTGAACAGAACGAACCCGGCAGCAAGCAGAATTCTCATGCTTCCTTTCCCTTCTCTCTAATCCCTCTGGCGCGGAAGGGCCGTCTGCTGCTGCGGCCTGCACTCAAGCCGGCAATCCATTCGCTGGAATGCGCAGTCACTACCATGGTAAGCACGCTGCTTACCACCAGAATGCCAATCAGCAGCAGCCCTCTGCCGCTGAAGATGTCCAGATGATTCATAATTCCCGCGGTTGCGGGTATGAAAAACATAGGAAGATAGGCAAGAATAAAGGAAGAGCCGTTCTCAATCAGCTTTACTGGTACAATTCGGAGCAGCAGCAGTACAAAAAGCAGCAAAAGCCCGACGATACTGCCGGGAACCGGGAGATGAAGCAGCTTTTGCAGATAGTCCCCTATCAAGTAGAACACATACAATAGTCCGACCTCGGCAATGACACGAATGATTTTCATGTTGCAGGAATCCCTTCAATCTAGAAATGAGAAACGTCATCTATAATACTTACCTTCTTAGCCTAGCGACCTTTCAGTAAATTTTCAATCGTTTTTCGCACCTTCTCAATATTTTCACAAAAAAGAAACCTCTCTGTAAGCGGCGGTTAACCTGTACCCGCTTCAATAGAGAGGTTTCTTATAATATATCCCGGTAATTTGCAGCTGCCGCCTACATTACACCCACTGAATTACCTGATCGGCTGTTTGTCTTGTTTTGCCGCGGGGCTCATGAATGCGGTATCCGAATGCTGCCATGCAGGCAATTCCGAAATCCGGAAGGTGCAATTGCTTGTCCTGTTGAATTTACGCTTGACGTTATCGGAGGGAAATGGAAGGGTGTGCTGTTATACCACCTGATGGATGAGAAGAAACGGTTTAATGAATTCCGGCGGATCTGCCCCGGAATTACCCAGCGCATGCTGACGCTCCAGCTTCGGGAACTGGAAGAAGACGGTGTGGTGCACCGGGAAGTCTATCATCAGGTTCCGCCTAAGGTAGAATATTCATTGACCGAATTCGGCAAAACCCTGATTCCAATCATCAAGCTTATGCGGGACTGGGGCGAAGTTTACAAAACAAAATAGCTTTCCTCGGAAAGCTGCGGGCAGAGAGAAGCAGATGCTGGGGTGTAGGCACAAGGCCGCACCCTCTTTTGTATATCAATCTCCATCGTTAAAAAAATCCTCTGACTTCTGCCGGTGTTCATCTGTGACCTGTCCGGCAATTGCGCGCACACCTGCGGCAATGATTGCCGCGTCATCCGTAAGCCCAAGCCCGAGCAAAGCATCCGGAATGGTGTCGAGCGGTGAGATAAAATAAGCGAGCGCCCCGAAGGCAATGCCCTTGGCCCAAAGCGGGGTTTTGGCATCCAGGGCACAGTAATACATCGCTACAGCATCCTTGGTAAACGGAATTTTGCCGGCGAATTTTTTGGTTTTACGCCAGAAGTTTTTTTTCACCAGCTGCTCATTCGCTTGGCTGTATTTAAATTCCCCGGCCGAAAGGTCTGCCGGAATTTTAGCTTTGTCTAGTTCCATTATTCATCCCTCCTACTAGCATTTACCCCATTCTGCTATTCTTGTCTCTGAACTTTTACGTTGCAAGTAGTTGAAAGCGTTATTAATATAAATGGTAATACGAAATTATCGCATTTAAAAGGAGATGTTTCTCATTCGCTTCGGAACTTTGGCCCATACTGCCGGTTGTCTGCCCCTCCATACTCTGACTTCGACCCTGCAGGCCCATGATATTGATTTCGTACAGCTTGCCTTGACCAAGGCTATCCAGGATATTGATACTTCCCCAGGCAAGCTGAGTCCAGGACTGGCTAATTATATCGGCGAGCAGTTCGACAAAGCCGGCATCCGTATCGGCGTGCTGGGCTGCTACATTGATCCCATCCACCCCGACCCCGCTGTACGCAGGGCGGAGATTAACCGTTTCAAGGAGCAGCTGCGTTATGCCAAGCAGTTCGGGGCCCCTATGGTAGCCACCGAAAGCGGCGGCTTGAATACTTATAAAGCTTCAGCACCAGAGCAATATGAAGAAATCGGCTGGCAGACCTTCAAGGCTACACTGGAGGAATTGGCCGAGGAAGCGGAAAAATGGGGTGTGTTTGTAGGAATTGAAGGTGTCAGCACTCATACTTTAGCCACCCCGGCTCATATGCGGCGTATTCTGGACGAAGTGCCGTCCAGCTCCATCGGAGTCGTATTCGACCCCTGCAATCTGATCGGTGATGATCTGCACAGGCAGGATGAAATTGTGGACACCGCCTTCAATCAGTTCGGAGACCGGATTATTCTGGCCCATTTGAAGGATATATACGACGAAGGTAATATAATCCGTCACGGCGTACCGGGCCGGGGACTGTTCCATACCGCTCATTTTTTGAACAAGCTTCAGGCTCATAAGCCGATGATTGATGTCTCGCTCGAGGAAATCACACTGCCCGTGTTCAATGAGACTGCCGCCCTATTACACAGCCTGCGCAGCAGCTAAATAGGCCGTGACTCATAGTACTCCCCCTTCAATAGACTGGCCGGTGTGGTAAGCGTAATTCACTGCCGCAGCGGCCAGAAAATTCTGGATGCCCCGAAATAGACGCATGACCTTCCCCCGGTACTTTTCCCTATCCGCTGAATAAAATGGTATACAAAAGCATTAATGCCAATCCAGCGCTACTATAGAAGGGAAGCGATCGGCGATGAGGTTCACATTCCCCATTCTCACCTTATGCCATGGCGGGGCGCAACGGATGCTGGTGGAGCTTACCAATGGTCTTACCGCTCTGGGTCACCAGGTAGTTATTGTCATGCCGGCGGGGGGGCGATATTTCTTACGAGGTTCACTCCACCGTTCACCGCACCAATCACACGGTGCTTCGCGAATCCGATTTTCCGGCCAGTGATATTATCGTTTCCAATTTCTACACCACTGTGTCTGTGTCCGAAGCGGCAAGCCTTAATGGCAAAGGTATGCATGTCCGCCTCTCTTTATGTTATGAGCCGCTGTTCCTCCCGGACAACAGTGTATCTTTCCCATCCTACAATACCACTTCCAGGTTGATTGTGTTATCCGAATGGCAGCGGGAGATCATTGCCCTTAATCATGGCATTACGGGCAGCATTGTACCTGTAGGCATCAGCTCCAGCTTCAGCAACAGGCATATCCGCCACAGACTGCAGGAACCGATGAACATAACCGCCATCCTCCGAAAAGTCGAGAACGGTTTCTCCTGGCACCGCGAACAGGATTATCTGGTCCGGCAGCTGGACATTGTTAAACAGAATCTTCCGGATGTGAAAATCAATTTCATCAGTCCGCCTGACGAGTTCTACAGCTCGGAATCTTTGCAAAACATGAAAGCAAGCGGTAAATACCGCTTCTTCACCCCACAGAATGACGAAGAGCTCTGCTATCATTATAACGGAGCCGATATCTTTGTCAGCTCCAGTATTTTTGACAGCGGCTCTTTGCCCGGACTGGAAGCAATGCGCTGCGGAGCCGCCTTCGTCACCGTCTACTCCGGAGGCAATATGGAGTATGCCAGACATGAAGAAAACTGCCTGCTCTCTTACCGGTATGAGAACCGGCTGGCTGAAGATATTATCCGGCTGGTAAGGGACCATGTACTGCGAATCCGGCTGGCTTCACAGGGAGAGGCTGATTCAAAAAGCTGGACCTGGGAGAACAGTGTCCGGATTATGGAACGGACGGTTACCCATTTTTTGCAGGGCATCCCTTTTGTTGATCCGCCCAGATCGGTGCAGGCCATGCTTCGCCGGACTGACAGCATGCCGACAACCCGCAAGTAACCGTCACTATAATTATGGTGCAGCAGCAAATCCCCGGATGACCGGAGTTTTGCTGCTGCTTCGTGTTGGCAATTGCAAAAAACCATGACATCTATACATAGGCACCGTACCATGTATGGATTACACTTGTATTATGTACACTAGGGATATCGGAGGTGTGGCGCAATGATGAGTAAAGACTTGGATCATGAATTGAATTATAGTGCCAGTGCACAGTTCAAATATATGGTCAGCGGGGACTCGATTTCGAAAGGGGTCATCTATGACGAAGCCAGAAGCAAATATGTCATTCTTGAAGACAACTATGTTTCACTGCTTCAGGGCAAGCTGAAGGGGGCAATGCGCAATACCGCCAGATTCGGCAATACACTGTTGAAGGGCTTCACCAATCTGAAGCGGGATGTACTCAAGGAGAAGCCGGATGTTGTGCTGATCGAATACGGCGGAAATGACTGCGACTTTTACTGGGAAGAAATTGTGAACAATCCTGAGGCAGAGCATAATCCCAAGACCGATTTCTCCGCTTTTGAAGGAATGCTCCTCGATATGATCGACTTCCTGAAAAAACAGGGAGTGATGCCGATTCTTATGAGTCTCCCTCCGCTTAATGCGGACAGTTATTTCAAATGGGTCAGCGGAAACAAACCGGAATCGGAAGTCACTATCCTGAAATTTCTGGGCAGCGTGACCAAAATCTACTGGTGGCAGGAGAGATACAACTCCACAATCATTAAAGTTGCCGAGATCACAAAGACCAAAATTATCGATGTACGGGGGGCTTTTCTCCAGCAGCCGGATTTCACCAAATTTATCTGCCTGGACGGAATTCATCCGAATAAAGAAGGGCACCGGATTATTTATGACAAGGTACTTGATTTCATCCGCAACAGCGAACCCCAGCTGCTTCTGGACAGCACAGGACACGCTGCCGCGGGCCGTTAAGACCAAAAATACAATCCTTGGGTGCACTTACTGTATCCAAGGATTTTTGCTGTGTGTCCATTATGGCCAGGAGCTCAAGTCGTATAGCGCTCACCAAGCAGGTTTTGGAAATAATTACGGTTAAACAGCATACTTGGATGAGACGGGTGATACCGCAGGGCTGTTTCATTATATAAATTCGCCTTCTCATGCTGGCCCAGCCGGTCATAGCATAACGCGAGCTGAAGAATGGGCAGCCAGGTGGAGTATGCCTCATTACGCACACCCATTGGAGCCTTATCCGGGGGCAGACCCGCCGCCAGCTCATACCAGTACACTGCCGTGAGCAGCTGGCCTTTCTCCAAATGCCAGGCGCCGAGCAGGCAGCAGAACTCCGGCCGGGGCCGGTCATATTGCAGGGTTCTGCAAAGGGCCGCGAACGCAGCTTCCTTGTCCCCCAGCCTTTCCCTGCATTCAGACAATCTCAGACAGGCCTGATAGTTATCCTCGATCCAGCCCTTCCCTCCACTCAGGAACTGCTCATAATAATCACCGGCCTCCCCGTACAGCCCATGGTCACGCAGCTCATTCGCATAATAAAATTGATCCCGCGGTGAAAAGTGCTCCCCTTCCGCCGCCCGTTTCTGATAGATCCGCAGATTGCGGTCAGTGAATGCTTTGTCTTTTTCATGGAAAATACAAACATCGCTGGTAAGTGAAGGTCCATACACCTCAAGATATTCATGAACCGGACCTATCCACTTAAAATTACAGCTGCGGCGGACAAGACGGTTGCGGCGTAAAGAAGCGGTCACATTCCCGGCCTTGTCAAAAGCCAAGTTGTACTGCATATTCACAGTGTCTATACCTTCGGGCAAGCATCGCTTAAGCTCCATAAACCGCTGCTGGTCCTCCTCCTTCAGGTAATCATCCGCATCCAGCCAGAAAATATACTCCCGGGTGGCTTTGCTGAAGGCAAAATTCCGCGCTGCCGAGAAATCGTCAATCCATGTAAAATCATAAATTACCGCCCCGAAGGATGCAGCGATGGCCTTAGTCTCATCGGTTGAGCCTGTATCCACTATAATGATCTCATCGGCAATGGCTTTAACCGAGGCAAGACAGCGGGACAGGCTGTTCTCTTCGTTGCGGACAATCATGCAAAGGCTGATTTCTATCATCATATCCTCCTGACCGGTTCATCGCTATCAACCGTTTTATGCTCCTATATGGATATGCAAGGCCGGCGGATAGAAACCCTGTACTTACCCATACCGCTCTTTCTATCCGCTTTTTGACGACTCCTGAAGTGATATTTGTTATAATATCGGAGAACAAGTACAAACGGCGTTGCCGTCCTAATAGGGGCGGTATACGTTTCTGCGAGAAAGAGCAGGATAATATATATACATAAAGGGGACGTTCGCTTTGTCAAAAATTATTAAAACCCTAACTATAGCCGGAAGTGACTCCAGCGGAGGCGCAGGAATCCAGGCTGACTTAAAAACGTTTGAGGAATACGGCACGTATGGTTTCAGCGCATTAACCACTATCGTTACGATGGACCCGGATAACGGCTGGCATCATAACGTCTACCCGATTGAGGCGGCTATTGTTGCGGAACAGCTTAAGACTATCTTCGCCGGCGGTCCTGTCGATGCAATGAAGACCGGCATGCTGGGCAGTGTGGATATCGTGCTTGTGGCAGAAAAAGCAATTAAAGACAATCATCAGACCAACGTAGTTATTGACCCTGTTATGGTCTGCAAAGGCGAAGATGAGGTATTAAACCCTGAGAGTGCAAATGCGATCCGTGATTTGCTGCTGCCGCTCGCAACGGTAGCTACTCCTAATTTGTTCGAAGCCGGTGTACTATCCGGCCTGGGTAAGCTGACTACTCTTGAAGAAATGAAAGAGGCTGCACGTCTGATCCATAAGTTGGGTACCCAAAATGTGGTTGTCAAAGGAGGCAAGGCGCTGGGCGGCGATCTGGCCATTGATGTCTTCTTCGACGGCACAGACTATACGGTGCTGGAAACCGCAAAAATTGAGCCGGCCTATAACCATGGCGCTGGCTGCACCTTCGCCGCCGCGATCACAGGCGGACTGGCGAACGGATTGTCCGTGCATGAAGCAGTGGCCAAAGCGAAGGACTTCGTCTCGGCAGCGATCCGCAGCGGATATGCCTTCAACCAGTATGTCGGGCCTGTATTCCACGGCGGCTACCGTCTGGAGCAATAGGACAAGCTGTTTACAAGGCAATAGCTTGCATACCCATAACAAACAAACCGTGCACCCTTATTCAGGGACACGGTTTGTTTGTTTCTTATCTATTTTAATCATACTTACTTTGCAGGAGTCTCCCCGGCGATATGCTCAATTAAGGCGATAGCCTTGTCCTTCACTTCATCGTCGGCGAGCACACCGATGATCATATCCTCATCTCCGCGGTTAACCGGCAGTGCAGCAACAAACGGTGAGTCCGAAATATCGACGCCGTACAGCTCTTCCTGTCCGCTATCCGGGTTCTTTCCCCATTTCAGTCGCGGATCGTCTTTGGCGATTTTTCCGCTCTCAACAATACTCTTAATATCCTGGAAGCCATCCTGTCCGCCGATCCATGCCAGAGTAGCCTCATCGAGGATCAGAATATCCGGATGATTCGCGGCCAGCTCCACCACGGTTTTCTGCATAAAGTTCATATCGAACGAATCTGCACCTTCACCGGTTCTTGGAAGATAGGATATGCTCGCATCTACCCGCTTCCACTCCGGATACTGCTTAATTATTGCTTCATTCAGTGTGTCAGTTTTTCCGCTGGGATCCTGGAGCCCGAAATTGCCGATAAACATAATTGACGCATCGAGCGGCGGCAGCGAGGCCAAATACTTTTTATGCTGCCAGTTGTTATACAAGGCATTGCCCGCAACTGCAAGCACGATCAGTACGATCACCGTGACGATCACATGGGTTTTATACAGGCGGATGAACCGTTCCCACTTACTCGCTGCACCTGAGAGCTTGCCGTATTTCGCCAGCCGCTGCTGTTCCGCTTCACTAATCTCCTGCTCGTCCAGACTGTCCAAAATGAACTTAAAGGCCTGAAAATCCTCCTCCGGAGCAGATCTTTCGTCACCTTTGGATTTGGAGCGCCGCCGTTTCAGCAGGAGGTCAAAGCGTTTATTTATCTCTTCTCTGGATACGTTTTCAGATAATCCTAACCGTTCATATGCCTGCTTCAGCTTCTCATTCACATTAATATCTCCTTTGGTATGTATGATGCCAACTTCTTAGGAACTACTACTATTCTAACAGACATTCACTCCAATTCTCCAGTCTGACACCGGCCTAGGAAACTATCGTTAGCGTAAAGGCAGATTCACTACCTTTCCATCACCAGAAATTCCATCTGAGTCTCTCCATTTATTTTGATGAAACTGCCCAGAGTTCTAAATCCCGCATGGCTATATAAAGCAATGGCTCTTTGGTTGAATTCAGCTACGGTCATCCGATGAATTGTATAGGGAGTACGGCGGCTCATATTTCCATTTGCCAATCTCAAGAGCATCCTGTTTCTCCATCAACCTAAGCTTATAGGTTACATTATTATCGTATGCCATTCGTTCTTCATCCTCCTGTTTAACTCTTCCCGTAAATAGTGCTGTGCTTAATTTATAGCACTTGGCGTAAATTCGTCAACAGCATGTCACAAAGTAACCTTCGAAACTGTGGTTTCGTCCGGATAACTGGAATATAAAGCATTGGTTTACATATACATGCCACTAGATACGGGGATTTAACTGCTTCATAAAAGGCGAAAGGGAGGAAACAAATCATGATCGTATTTGCCAGTGTTAATCAGGAAGAATGCATCGCCTGCGGTGCCTGTAACTCAGCTGCTCCGGATATTTTTGATTTGGATGATAGTGGAATCGCTACCGTGGTTTTTGCGGGTGACAACAATCGCGGTGTTACAGCCATTGCTGAAGAGCTGCAGGATGAGCTGCAGGAGGCTTTTGACAGCTGTCCTACCCAATGCATCCAGCTTGCTGAATCACCGTTTGCCTAAAGAATTCATCTGCACAAATGCCTTGCACTGACTCCGCGAAAGCCTTTATGATAGGGAAAACCCACGGAAGCCGGAATGAACCTATCCGAATGGCAGAGGAGGCCCTGTGCAAATGACCGAAAAGAAAGTAACCTGGCTGGAGCTGTTCTATGACCTTCTGTTTGTCGCTGCCGTATCCAAAGCAAGCCATGTGCTGCTTCATGTAGAGGACGAGACTCTCTCTCTTGAGACACTGGGCAAATTCGTACTAATCTTCATCCCGATCTGGTGGGCCTGGGTGGGGCAGACACTGTTTGTAAACCGATTTGGGCAGGATAGTGTCTCCCACCGGATCTTTCTGATCATCCAGTTATTTTTCGTGCTGATTATGACGGCAAGCCTGTCCGTGGATTTCGATGCCACATATCATTCATTTCTGATCGGCTACATCGGACTCCGGGTGATGACCGCGGTGCAGTATCATTACGCGCACGCTAAGGAAGAAGGCCATTTACGGGCTACCGCCCGCTATTTCGGGACCCGTTTCTGGATTGGGCTGGCCATCTCCGCCTGCTCCCTGTTCTTTGATTCGTGGGTGCGTTATGCCGTGCTATATGCCGGAATCGCCCTCGACATTATCCTTCCATTAACTGGGAGAAAAATCCTGCTGAAGACCCCAACGAATACGCATCATCTGTTGGAGCGTTTCTCTCTGTTCGCGCTGATCCTGCTCGGTGAATCTGTAGTCAGCATCCTCGCGGTGCTGCAATCCAGCACTTGGACACCGGAATCCGTGACCTTTGCAGCGCTGGCCTTTGTGCTGATTATTGCGATGTGGTGGCAGTATTATGACAATCTGGAAAAGAAGGTAGACAAGCATGTGCAGACTGCCGGACAGACGATTATCTACGGACATCTGTTCATTTTTCTGTCGCTGTGCACAATCGCCGCAACCATTCAGCTCCTATTCCTGAATAAGCTTCATTATGAGCTGATGGTCAATCTGTTCTTCGGCTCGGTGGCGCTTTATTTTGCATCTACTACCCTCGTTTTCCATGTCTACAGGCACAAGCAGCACAGGCTGGGAATCTTTCAACTGTCACTCCTGGTAGCGCTTCTGGCCTGCTTATACATCCTGGATAGGGTATTCCACGTATCCAATGTGCTGATGATGGGCGAAATGGCACTGTTCTTTGCGGTTTATGCCAAGATCACGACATGACCCGGACAAGTAATAACTAATAAACGCAAGCAGCCGCTGGTAAGGGGATTCCCCGCCAGCGGCTGTTTAAATTTGAAGAGGGATGCTATGATTTAGCAGAAGGAGGAGCAGCTAAGAATGGACATTTACAAATATGAGCATCTGGTTCCAAACGTCTTTCTGTTCGTGGACCGCAGATCCTTCCCGGACTGGGAGATTGGCCGGAGCACCATCGATTTCCATGATCTTACCTTCATCGTAGAAGGGAAATCCAACTACTACATAAACGGGGAGAAATTCACCGTGGAAGCAGGCGATATGCTCTATGCCCCTTCCGGCAGTATCCGGCAAGCCCATACCTTCAAGGAGGCGCCCATGCATTCCTTTGCCTTTAATTTTGTCTGGGAAGGTGCGGACAACCATGTGCAGCTTCCTTTCGGGACGGTCACCAAGAACTGGAGGACCAAAGAGCTCCTGGAAGATATCCGGGAATTCTCGCATGTCTGGATGGACAAACAGCCCTTTTACAAAATGAAGGCCCGGGCCATCTTCCAGCTGATTATCTACCGCCTGCTCTGTATCGCCCACCATCAGCAGGCGCCGCTGGTTGATCCCCGAATCCAAAAGGCAGTAGCCTATATCATGGATCATTATGCAAAGGATGTCACCATACAGGAGCTTGCCGGGTTGGTTGGCCTGAACCCTGAGTACCTGGGCAAGCTGTTCAAGCAGAACACCGGCGCCACCTGCAAAGAATTCCTCAACCGGGTACGGGTGAATAACGCCGAGATGATTCTGACGGCGGGCGGCTTTAATGTATCCGAAGTAGCAGAGCACTGCGGCTATCATGACGCCGCGTATTTCAGCAATGTCTTTAAAAGCATCAAGGGTTATCCTCCGTCATCCGTCCTGAGATAACGTAACGCCCGGGACACTCACGGACATTCATGTTCAGCCGTGAAGTTGTACTCTATTGCGCCGGCTGCCCTGTATAAAAACTCTCTACCGGGCCCAGGTACGAATAAGGGAGCGGCACAGCAGACAGCACCAGCTTTTGCAGGACCAGACCGGCATCCAAGCCGTAGAAACGGAGGGTATGGATCCCTTTGGTCAAGGTATGGCGGGTAGTCGTGGTATGAATATTGTCCATCACGGCATGGCACCAGGCTGCATTATCATGATTGCCGCCCTCAAAGTCCGCAGGCAGAGCGTCAGCAATAACCGGTGTCCCGTTATCAAAGCCTGTCGCATATTTCAGTCCGCTGGTCAGTGACAGATGATTCGTCGGGGCAAGATACGAGGTCAGACTGTACTGCCCGTTCTGCCGCACCATTACCCGGTATTCCAGATATGGTGCATGCTCCGGTCGCCCGAAGGATACCCCGTCCGGATACATTTTGACCGAGGACAAGGTTCGCCCTAGTTTTCGATGATCTTCCATTCTACCCCTGACTT
>NZ_LN831198.1:1747900-1762634 GCF_001368795.1 Paenibacillus ihuae | reverse complement strand
GGTTCGCCCGTAGTTTTCGATGATCTTCCATTCTACCCCTGACTTCGATACGCGGCATGACGCATGCTCCGCTTCAATAGAGATTACGTTATGCGTTTCAATAAAGGTCAGCGGCGGCACATCCCGGACGTCAATCCATTCTACTGCCGCATTCACCTTGACCGTTCCTCCTGCACCGGTAATGATAATCTCACCGCTCACAGACTCCTCTATTTGTTCCCAATCCACAGAGACAGCCAAAGTCTCACCTTCCTTAACCCAGCCGGTGGGCTTATCCAGCCTGACCCACCCCGCGCTGCTGGCCGCTTCATAGGCAAATCCCGTATCTCCGCCGTTGCTGACCGTAATCCGGTAGCTCTCTTTGCGCAGGTTCGTAAATACCGGCAGGTTCGCTGTACCTGAAGTGTATCCTTGCTCCGTTCCCTCCACATCGACAATCATCCGTGAACCTTTAGCCGGCACAGTTGTCTTGGCTTCGGGGTAACTCCAGCCTTCCGCGTCCCAATTGACATAACCTACATGTGCGGAGCTCATCATCCCCCGCCATTTTCCTTCGGAGATTCCGTTATTATAGACCTGTTCCAGCTGCTTATCCCGCTCAATTGCTTCGCTGACCCGTTCGGAATAGGTATTGGCCAGGACACTGCCCCGCTCAGCGAACAACTGGCTAAGTCCAGCGTAAATCTGCATTTTAACCACGTTGGCCGAGGCAGCCGCCGGGAAATAAACGAGCTGATAATACGCGTCCTTGTGGCTTTCCGGAATGAGCTTCTCATATTTACCGGCAGCTTCTTCAAGCCTAATCGCCTGCTGCAGGACTCTCCGGGCCTCATTATAATGGACAAGGCTGAAGGTGAATGGCCTAATAATTTCCGGTTTACGCCGTCCATTCATTCTTGTGTAATCCGAGAGTACCTGCGCAATCCCGGAGATTGCTTCCGGATCTGCGATATGCCAGAACTGCTGCCGGGTCCAGCGCAAGGTATATTCGGCTGTCCGGTTGATTGCACCTGTGCCCCATGCCTCAAAGTCATAGGCCAAATCCAAAAAGTAAGAGATCGGCAGCTCCATCGGCTTCAAATCCCCGACATTGACGATCCATACGTCACGGATGCCGTAATCAAAGGCCATACACATCTGCTCCCAGGTCTTTTCAAGCGGGCTCGTATTCAGCCATTCATAGGAATGCGGGCCTCCGTGATAGTCAAAATGGTAATACATCCCCCACCCGGCGCTGCGCTGCTGCTCTTTACCAGCCGGAATTTTGCGCAGATTGCCGAAGTTATCGTCAGCCAGCAGAATCGTCACATCGTTCAGGACATCCCATTCCTTGAGGCCCTCTACCTCGTTAGTACCGTACCAATATTTCTCCACTTCCTTATATACTGCGAGAATTTGCGGTGCATGTTCGAGATTATATTTCTTCAAAAGCGCTTTCTGTGTGCGGATGATATCCTTCAGCAGCTCTATATTTTCCCGGTCAGAGCCCTCCAGTGCAGAATCGCTCTCCCCCCGCATCCCTAGTGTGATCAGGTTGGAGTAATCTTTATTGCGCTTGATTCCGTCCTCCCAAAAAGCAGTAATAGCCTGCCTGTTCCGGGCAAAATCCCACAGATTACTTGTCCCGTACTGCTCGTATACCTTCTGCCATTCACTGCCTGCCCGGAACAGCGGCTCATGATGAGATGTGCCCATAACAATGCCGTATTCTTCCGCATGCCTGGCGTTCGCCAGCGGGTGGCTCTTGCCGTTCAGGCTGAATTCGGCGCTCCACATGGCCGGCCACAGGTAGTTCCCCTTCAATCTGAGGATCAGCTCGAATACCTTGTCGTAGAAATCTTCATTGAAGTCACCAAAAGCCCTGGTAACCCAAGAGCCCAGAGACGGCCAATCGTCATTCAGGAAAATACCTCTGTATTTCACCGAAGGCTCTTTGGAGGTCCTGTTCAGGAGATGATCGGGAATTTCCAGCAGCAGTTTCTTCTCCGGGAGCACATCCGCAAAGTACACCCACGGGCTGACACCAATCAGTTCGGAAATGGTATACATGCCGTAAATAGTGCCCCGTTTATCGCTTCCTGCAATAACCAGCGCCTGATCCACCCCGTCAGCCGCCTGTTCGACCAGCCGAATGATGTAACACTCCCTTTTATTCCGGATTGATGTTACGTCCAGCTTACCCGCTTCAATCAATGTATCGATAAGGTCATTACCGCCGACTGCTCCTGCAATAACCGCAGTGCTGCCAAGCTGCTCTTTCCGGGTGATGATTTCAGGTGTGGCCCCGGTCACCAAATTTATATCTTCAGCAAAAGACCCGGCCACCCTTCTCAGTCCGTCATACTCCTTCGCCGTTGGATCCAGGTATATTTTTGCGGCTTCCCCTTGCTTCACAAGTATCATTCGAAATTTCCCTCCGTACCTTTTTTCAAAGACTAGACTCAGGCACATTATATAAGTAAAGCGGTTTCAGCGACCATGTGTAAACTAGATACTTTTTGTAATTAGCAGAGATGAATTGTGGGCTGAGGGCTAAAATGAGCGATTAGGCATTCCAGACTTGCGGTGTTTCTGTTACAGTGGAGACATTGTCAGGTGCAGGCGCAGGTTAAATAAAAGAGTATTCACTACAGATGATCGGAAAGCGCCTTCAAAAAATAACAATTAATGAGGATGATTTGGACGATGGAAGACAATTACAACACTATAACAGGTGATACAGCCGCTGGTCCCAAAGCCCCTAAGAATCCCGCCCCGCGGAGAAACGGGTTCTACGTGCTATTCGAAACAGACGTGGAAGCAACGGTGCGGGCCGAAGGCAAACCCTCTCAGGAGATTTATCTGGAAGGCAGCTATCTGACGGACAAGGCCAGGTATATTGGCGGGGTAACGGATGAGCATATGCTTGAGCTGCTGAGAAGCTGGAGCGGTTTCCGCAAGCTGGTGCACAGCATCGGTGTGGCTGTAAAAGTGAAGAACAAGCAGTCGGAGGTCTCCTTTCTGCTCCAGAATTGGGGTAAGACGAATAAGTATGTAACCGGCAGCAGTCTGCGGATTCCCTGCCCCGGCGATGGAACGGAGGTCATTCTAAGACTGGAGGACTTCGTATGGTCTGCAGATGATGAAGCTCCAGGCAAGTTTGCTTTTGAATTCAATCATCCGGGCGAGCTGGCTACAGCGAGCATAATCTTTTATCTGAATGACGGCTATTCTGTGCCAGAGCTGACGGTGGAAGCACCGGTTCATTTCGGCTCGGACGAATACCGTGAGATGATCGCGAAGTCCCTAATGCATTCAGGGAACAATCGAAGATTGAAGTCTGCTATAGACAAAGCGTTGCGGGGCGAGGAGGTTACGATTGCCTATATCGGAGGTTCGATTACGCAGGGCGCGGGAGCCAAGCCGATACATACGGAGTGTTATGCCTATCAATCCTATTTGGGTTTTAAGGAGCAGTTCGGTAAGGATGGTGGAGAGAATATCCATTTTGTAAAAGCCGGAGTAGGCGGCACACCGTCCGAACTTGGCGTTATCCGTTATGACCGGGATATTCTCCGGGAGGGCTCCGTGGTACCGGACATCGTAATCGTGGAATTTGCCGTGAACGACGAAGGCGATGAAACGAAGGGGAATTGTTACGAAAGCCTATGCCTGAAAATCTTGTCTGCTGACAACCGGCCGGCTGTCATTCTGCTGTTCAGTGTGTTTGTGAATGACTGGAACCTGCAGGAACGGCTCTCCCCAGTCGGACTGCGCTATAATCTTCCGATGGTCAGTGTAAAGGACGCCGTATCAGAGCAATTCAAGCTGACCAAGGCGGAGGGGAACATCATCTCGAAACGGCAATTTTTCTATGATATCTATCATCCTACGAATGACGGCCACCGGGTTATGGCGGATTGTCTGACTTATCTGTTCTCCGAATCCAGTAAGGCTGAAACGGATAGCAGTGATATTAGTCTGGATCAGCCGCCAGTGATCGGGAATGATTACACGGGCATTCGACTGCTGGACCGGATCACCCCAATGGATGCTGCGAATATTGACATAGGCGGTTTCACGGAGCTGGATACCGAGCTGCAGATGGTAGAAATGGATGCCAACCCTTACGGTACAGCGGAATTTCCGCATAACTGGATGCATTCAGCCTCGTCAGGTCCTGCGGGCTTCAAGCTGACGATCACAAGCAGAATCCTGATCCTGATCTTCAAGGATTCCGGCAGCTCCGAATTCGGCAAGGCAAATATTTACGTGGACGGCGATCTGGTGATCACCGCAGACCCGCACGAGAACAGCTGGACACACTGCAATCCGGTCATCCTTTATCAGAATGAAAGCAGCCGGGAGCATACGATCGAAATCTCAATGTCCCCTGGGGATGAGGACAAATGTTTTACAATACTGGGCTTTGGCTATTGTTGACGTGCTGAAGTCTTGTAACCAGGCCCTCCTGTTTCCTAGCAAAAAGGTGTCCTGCCGGCCGTGTTAAGGCCGGAGAACACCTTCTTCCGGAAATCAAAGGGATTTATCCCTTTGATTTCACCCTTCGGCCCCGGTTCAGCACAATCAAAGGGATTTTTCCCTTTGATTTCACCCTTTGGCCCCGAATCAGCACAATCAAAGGGATTTTTCCCTTTGATTTCACCCTTTGGCCCCGAATCAGCACAATCAAAGGGATTTATCCCTTTGATTTCTCCCTTCGGCTCCGGATCCCCCTTCCGCTCTATTCCCTGCAAATGGAATCCATATGGCTGTTCAGCACGCGGATGATCCGCTGCTTGTCTATCCGCACAGGCTCAAGCATGGCATGCAGGGCCAGACCGTCGACCAGGGCATACAGCCGCTCCGCTTCGTTGTCCTTATCCAGCCCCTGTCTCAATAAGCCCATCTCGTCCAGATGGTCAACGAGATTGCATATACCTGGGTAGACCCCGTCGTTCACCCCGCTATGATCCCCCTCCGTATTCCTAACATGAAAGATAAACGCGAACCACACCTCCATTTCAGCCATGGTGTTCTCGTCTAAAGGAATCATCTCCATCAGTGCCCTGGTGACCAGTTCTTTAGGCGGCAGGCCGAGACGGATAACAGCTTCGATCCTGGCGTTTGCCCGTTCCTTCACAAGATTCATGGCAAAGGCAAGCAGCTCCTGCTGCGTAGTGAAATAATGGCGTAAGGCTCCCAGAGACACGCCTGCTTCCTGCGCAATGTTACGTACAGTGGCTCCTTTCATCCCCTGATTCATAATGACGCGCCAGGTAGCCTCTGCAATATGCGATTTCCGCTCCGAATGATCGACTATTTTTGGCATAGCCGTATTGTATCATAGGAGAAACACTGCGTGCAATTTTATAATACAGTTGTATTATTTAAATCCGACTGCTATAATTTTACTTATCTAACACACATTATTTGAATGCAGAGGTGGATTATGAATCTGGTAGCGTGGGCAATTGTCACCTGTGAAATTCTGTTCTGGGTGGTCATTATCGCCGGACTTACGGCTCGTTACATCTTCAAACGCAAGAAGCTGGGGCTCTTTTTCCTTGCAATGACTCCGGTGCTGGACCTCATTCTGCTGGTGATTGCAGGCATGGATCTGGCAAAGGGCGCCTCCGCCACCACAGCGCATGCGCTCGCAGCCATCTATATTTCAGTGTCCATTGTCTTTGGCAAAAGCATGATCAGCTGGGCCGACGAACGCTTCCGGTATTACGTCACTAAGCAGGGGCCGCTGCCGCTAAAGCGCTATGGGATGGAACATGCCGTTCATTATTTCAAAAGCTGGCTGAAGCATGTGCTCGCTTATCTCCTTGGAGCCGGAATTCTGTATGGACTCATCACCTGGATTAACGATCCTGCCCGGACGGAGGCGCTGCTAAACATCATCACGATATGGTCAATAGTGGTCGCCATTGATCTGCTCATCGCAGGTTCCTATTTTCTCTGGCCGCGACAAGCAAAGAACCCGGTCACCCGGGATTTATAGTACAAGTGATTTATAGTACAAGTGATTTGTAGTAATAACGCTTAATAGCGTTACTATTAGTCATGATATATCTCACCAAAGGGTTCTATAAGAAGCAACCAAAGATGAAATTATCTGTTTTTTACGATCATATCCGGGAGGCTGCCGAACAGAATGACCTAAGTATGAAAAAAATAGGTACCCTGGTAAAAAGCTACGGGATCGATGCAGTAGAGATGGATGCCGCCTGCTACGCGGCTCAGGAAGAAATGATCAAAGAGCTGCTGGACAAAACAAGCCTTTAGGTAAGCTGCATGTACGGTTTCTTTGATTTCGGCCATGAAGATAGTGAGGAAGCGAAAGACCGGCAGATCCGTTCATTCCTCTCTACGGCTCATAGATCCGCGCTTCACGGGTGCTGGTGATCCCGGGCTTTTTGAACGAACAAGAAATGGATTCCGCTTCCATTGAATATGAGGCCCCGTTTGCAACTACCGCGCAGCTGCTGTCTTTTGTCCAGGAAATCGCGGATCTCTCACGGGAATTTTCTGTACAGCGGGGAAGACACCTTGAAAGCCTATACCGCATGCAAGCCGTATATTAGGTATGTCCATTGCAAGGACCGTACGTTTGAGGTGCATGCCGGAAAAACGCCTAAATTGACCGCAAACGGCCGCGCCATGTATGCAATCCCCGTAGGTAGCGGCTGTATCCCGATGAAGGACATCGTAACGGATTTGCTGAAAAGCTGCTATGACGACACTTTCGCCATCGAACACTTTGGTGCAGAGGATTAGCTGGCGTATATGAAGCAATCCACCCTATGGCTGCTTGGACTCCGAACTGAGGTTATGTAAAAAAGGTTCTAATGAACCTTCACCCGGAGGATGATTGGCTTGAATTCTGGCGGCAAGCCAATCCCTATACCCGGATTATTCCATGGAGCATGCCTTCCTGCAACCCCCCTCCACTTCAAATCCGTAATTCTGCGATACCTATTTTTCCCCTGGTATTCTTTGACTCTCTTCCACCAGAGACTTCAGATCATCCTGAATACTACCTCCCCATAAGGGAATTCCTGAGCGGTAGGCAGACCGGCCATTCAAATGGCCTGCCACCGGTGAAGTGATGAATACAAACACGATGGCGAGCAGCAGCTTGAAGCTGACCGTTCCATCCACAACCCAGAAGTACATAAATCCTCCGCCCAGCACACAAAGCACCCCAAGCGTTGCACTTTTGGTTGCAGCATGTGAACGAAGATATACATCAGGCAGCCGGACTAAGCCGAAGGCACTCAGCGCACAGAAAATGGCTCCTATCAACACCAGAATCGAACTAATCAGCTCACCTGTCATGGGTGTCCCCTCCTTCTTCGACCACAACGCCCCGTTCAATATATCTAGCCAGCGCTGTCGTTCCAATAAATGTTAGAATACCGATGACCAGAATAAATCTCCAGGAAATCCTGTGTGTTCAGCTGCATGGAGACAACTGCTATGATGGCCAGCACATGAATACCTATCGTATCGAGTGCGGCAACCCGGTCGGAGCGGGTCGGCCCTTTCAGGAGCCGGAACAGGCAGGCCAGCATCGCCAGAGCCAGAATCACCAATGATGCAGTTAACAGTGCTGAGATCATCAGCGGGTCACCTCCATAATTGCCTGTTCGAAAGTACCTTTTATCTGCTCTGCGAGCTCCTCTGCATCTGCAATATCTATAGCATGGATATACAGGGTCTTGCCATCACCCGAAACATCAAGCGTCAGCGTTCCCGGCGTCAGACAGATCAGGCAGGATAACAAGGTGACTTCCCAGGCTGAAGTTAATGCAGTTTCATAAGCAAAAATACCCGGACGTATAGCCAGTTTTGGACGAAGAATATGTCCGATCACTACAAAGTTTGAGATGGCCAGCTCACGGAAAAAGATCAGCAGGAGCTTCAGCATGGCCCATAAGCGTCTAAGATAAAATGGCCGGGTCCAGGATTTCCGCAGAATCAGCAAAATCGCAATGCCTAGCACATAGCCCACTATGAAGCTGGAACCCGAGCTATTGGTATTCAGCAGCATCCACAGAAAGGCTATTAACAGGTTAAACAGGATTTGTATGGCCATCTCCTCTACTCCTTCTTCATTACAGCTTCAATGTATTGCACGGGGGAGGCCAGAACTTCACCAGCCTGCGATACATAGGTAAATACGAACTCTGCTCCGATCCCCATGGCAATCACGAGGACTAGTAGTCCGCCAGCTACAGCCGAAGCCCATTTCAGGCTCACTTTAGGCTGATCATTCTCTGGTTCATTTCCCCAGAACGCCTGTCTGAACACCTTAATCAAGGAATACAGCACCAGGAAGCTTGATCCAAGTCCAATGAGCGACAAGGTCAGCATGCCTGTATCCAAAGCTCCGCGGATGATCAGTACCTTGCCGGCAAAACCACTCAGCGGCGGTATGCCCACCAGGGCAAGAGTCAGGATGAAGAACATCCAGCCGATGAACGGGTACTTTTTGATCATACCCCCCATGCTGTTCAGCCGGTCGGTTCCCGCAGCAGAGATAATAATTCCGCCCAGAATATACATAAGTCCCTTCGCCAGCATATCGTGCAGCAGATAGAAGACCGTTCCGTCAAGTGCATCCCTGGTCCCCGCAGCAAGCCCAAAGGCCACAAACCCTACGCTGATAATGACGTTGTAGTTCAGAATCCGCGGGATATCCTTGTAAGCCACTGCCCCCAAGCCGCCTAAAATCATCGTTACTGCCGCCATCCAGGCAATCCAGCTTTGGGTAAACCCCGGATCGTTTACAAACAGCAGTGTGAACGTGCGGATAATCGCATATAGCCCCACTTTAGTCAGCAGTGCGCCAAACAACGCTCTGACCGCTGCCGGAGGTGCACTGTACGATCCCGGCAGCCAGAAGAACAGGAACAGCCCAGCCTTCAAGGAAAATACAATTAAAAACAAAACAGCAATCACATTAAGCACACCGCCCTGCCCTGCTTCCGAAATACGCTGGGACAGATGAGCCATGTTAAGCGTTCCAACCGACGCGTAGAGATAAGCAACCGCTGCAACAAACAGTGTCGAGGATACGATGTTGATGAGCAGATATTTTGACGTTTCCCGCAGCTGGAGCCTGGTGCCTCCGATTGAAATCAGAGCATAAGAAGAAATCAGCATCACTTCAAAGAAAACAAACAAATTGAATATATCGCCGGTAAGGAAGGAGCCGTATACCCCGACCAGCAAAAATTGAAAGAACGTGTAGTAATAGAACCGCTCCCGCTTCTCTCCTATACTGTGAAAGGAATAGAGCAAAATCGCAAAGCTGACGACCGAAGCCATCGTTACCAGTAACACAGCAAACATATCCCCTACAAAGACAATGCCGTAGGGGGGAGCCCAGCCTCCCATCTGTAAGGTTTGGATGCCCTCAGCGTGAACACGTGCTACCAAAAGCACCGCAATCAGGATATTCAACATTCCGCTGACTGCACTAATACCGCGCTGGAGCCGTATCTTTTCTTTGAAGAAAATCAGAATAACAGCTGTACATAGAGGAATCAGAATCGGCAGCACCAGTAAATTGCTCATTCTTTGTCCTCCTTGATGCTGTCGATTTCATCGGTCCCCAGAGCCTGGTAAGAACGGTAAGCGAGTACGAAGTAGAAGGCAGTGACTCCAAAGCTGATCACGATAGAGGTAAGGATCAGCGCTTGCGGCAGCGGATCGACATAAGTGTCCGCTTTACCCAGTACAGGGGCTGAGCCTTTTTTGAGCCCGGCCATCGTCATAAGCAGCAAATGCACACCATGTGTCAGTAGGGAGGTTCCCAGTACAATGCGCAGCAGGCTTTTGGACAGGATCAGATAGACGCCTATAGTAAATAGAATTCCCACCGCAACAGCCATTACGAGTTCCATGGTTTATCCCCTCCAATCGATAAGATGATGTTCATCGTGACACCCACCACAGCCAAATACACACCCAGATCAAACAGCACAGCAGTCGCCAGCTCTACATCCCCAAGGACAGGCAGATGAAAATGGCCGAAGGCATGACTTAAAAAAGGGGCTCCAAAAATAAATGAACCTGACGCTGTTAAAATGGCGATCATCAGTCCTACTGCCGTAAGCAGCCTGTAATTCACAGGAAGAGCCTTACGGATCCAATCCATTCCGAAAGCGATCGCCATAAGAACAAGAGCGGCAGAGGCCATCAGCGCCCCGATAAAGCCTCCCCCCGGATGATGATGCCCGGCAAAAAACAGATACAGGGAGAAGATCAGAATAATAAGGACAATCCCCTTGGACATCGTCTGCAGGATCACATCATTGCTCCGCAAAGGCAAAGCTGAGAGGTCTTTCCCCTGGTTCGGCTGCGGCAGATCTGCTTCCATTCTTAAATGGATCAACCCGTAGATAGCCAGTGAGGCGATCCCAAGCACCATGATTTCAAACAAGGTATCAAATCCGCGGAAATCTACCAGGATGACGTTGACAACGTTCTTCCCTCCGGCCAGGCTGTAGCTTTCTTTTAAGAAATACTCGGAGATGGGTTCAAAGGGACTACTGCCCATAGCGGCCAGTGCGATGAATGTCATCGTAATGCCAACTCCTAGCGCTATAACCAAATTGGGCAGCTTAAAGCGCAGGGGCTCCTTCTGTTTCTTCAGCTTCGGCAAATACCGGAAACAGAGCAGGAACAGAATGACAGATACCGTCTCTATAATCATTTGTGTAAGTGCAAGATCGGGCGCCCGGAAAAGGACAAACAGCAGCGTCACCATGTAGCCGGCAGCGCCGGTGAACAGGATCGCGTTGACCCGCGATTTGGCAAAAGGAACGGCAAAGGCCGCCAGCAGCATGATGGCTACAACAACAGCTTCATAGAAGGACAATGGGGCATAGTGCTCCATCCCAAGGCTTATACCGGGTTCTCTCACCAGAACAGCAAGCAGCGCGATAATCAAAAAGCTGAAAATGTACAGCAAGTAATGACGGTTGGAGCCTGTCATATAGGCATCGGTCAAGCGTCTCGAACCCTTTTCCAGCAGCTGGAGCGATCCGTCATACATCCGGTTAAGTGGATTTCGCCCGCTTGCCTCACGGTCCAGTACCCGCAGCCGGCTGTAGCCTCTGTATAGAAGCAAGCCAGCAGCTACAACGCCAAGCGTCATGAATATTTCGGGAGTCCAGCCATGCCAGAAATGAATGGATACCCCGAAGGTTCCCTCTGGCGGCAGCAGCCCGGTGTGGATGGAAGCCATTGCCGGTTCAATCAGCGGAACGGAGACCAGATCAGGAAAGAAGGCAAAGACAACAGCAAGTGAAATGAGAATCACCGGAGACAGCAAAAGTCCCAGCGGCGCTTCATGCGGAGCCTTATCCAGCTTGGCTTCCTGAAGCTTGCCGCCGAAGGTCTTAAAGACGAGAATCATGCTGTATACAAAGGTAAATACACTGGCAAGCCAGGCAATCACCGGAAAGAACTGCATCCAGAACCCTGAGCTCAGGATATCAAACTCCCGGATATTCAATACGGAAGTAAAGAACATTTCTTTGCTAAGGAATCCGCTGAACGGAGGCAATCCAGCCATAGAGAACGCTCCGATCACTGCCACTGAAAAGGTGACCGGCATGAGCGACATCAATCCTCCAAGCTTACGGAGATCGCGGGTACCGGTCTCATGGTCAATAATACCCACAACCATAAACAGACTGCCTTTAAAAACGGCATGATTGATGAGATGAAAGAGGGCTGCCGAGGTAGCCATCGTATAGAAGACGGCTTCCTCTTTGCCGGCAAAAAAGGCTCCCGCCGAGCCGAGCCCCAGCAGAGACATGATCAAACCTAGCTGGCTGATGGTAGAATATGCAAGCAGAGCTTTGAGATCGGTTTGCCTGATGGCTTGGAACGACCCGTAGATCAGAGTAAACAACCCCGTCAGCGAGACCAGCCAAAACCACTCGGATTGCCCGGCAAACAGCGGAGTAAGCCGTGCCACCAGGTAGATCCCCGCTTTAACCATCGTAGCCGAATGAAGATAGGCACTGACCGGAGTCGGCGCTTCCATCGCATCGGGCAGCCAGATGTGGAACGGAAATTGGGCGGATTTCGTAAAGGCACCCAGCAGAATTAGCAGCATGGCCGGGATAAACATAGCGTTCGCCGTTAAAGTTCCCGCCTGTGCAACAATCTCGCGGATACTATAGGTACCGGTCATTACATAGAGCAGATTAAATCCGGCAAACATCGCCAGACCGCCGAATACCGTAATCAGCATGGATTTCATCGCACCATAACGGGATCTTTCCCGGCGGTGCCAAAAGGCGATGAGCAGGAATGAGGAAATGCTGGTGAGCTCCCAGAACCCGTACAGCACCATCAGATTATCTGACAGTACAACCCCCAGCATCGCTCCCATGAACATTAACAGGTAAATGTAAAACTGCCGGATCCCCTCCGTGTGCTTCTGAAGATAATAAATCGAATAGAGAACGACAAGCGCTCCGACGCCGGTTATCAACAGCACAAAGAGCAGGCTGAGCCCATCAAGCATCAATGTGATATCGATTCCAAGGGAGGGCATCCAGGTGAAGCTGTCCAGGATATTGTCACCCGCTAGGATCATTGGAATCCTTGTTAGGAAATAAAGGAACAGAGCCGCCGGCAGAGGCAGGATCATCCAGCCCATGTGAAAGCGCAGGTTTTGTCTAATCATCAGCATCAGCACAGCCAGCAAAAATGGAAGTAAGATAATGACATGCAGCATGGATCAGCACCCCCTTTTGTTAAATTTTGAATAATATCCCCTTAGCGCGGCTTAACCCATTCATTCTGCACAATTCTCAAGTATTGCGCCTCACCGTTTTCAACGATTTTAAACAGACCGGTATTGAAATCGGTGTCGAGCTCACGGAAAAACACACCCTTCACCGGTTCGCTTCCGGCAGCTTCTTCCATGAGGACGTAACGGCCGCCGTCTTTGACCAAAAAAGCAGTAAACCCCTGCTCATGCGTCTGCTCCAGCAGGTCGGGATACCGCTGAACGGCCACAATGTGCAGATCGGTGGGGCCAAGCCGTTCCATCAAATCATTGATGAAGCTGCCACGGGTAATCTCCTGCCAGAGAGTTTGACTTGATTGCCCAATCACAATCTGGGTGATATTCTTTTCCCTGGCGGTCTCCACAATGACCTCAACGGTTTTTTTTCCATTACATTTGCGGTTTAAAAATTGTCCGCCGGCTTCTTTCGTCTGATTCTCCCAGCCGGAAAGGTATTGCTGTTTCTCGCGGTTATACTCATTGTCACCGGCTGAATCCACAGTAAGTACAGTCAAAGGGGCATGCAGCAGTCTGGCCAGCTGGCTCCCTCTTTGGATCAACCGCTGCCCGTGAGGACCATAATGCACACATACCATGATGCTCTCATTGTTCATTTCCATCCCAAAGCCTCCGCATCAGTAAATTTTTCCCATTAAAAATACACAAAAGGAGCCCGCTGTTGGCAGGCTCCTCCTTTTCACTCCGTATACAATTAGATTCATTATATCGTCACCGAAGGAGAATGTAAAGCTTGCCGGGTGAATGCCTGGAGCGTGACTGGAATAATTATTCCCCTTATGAACCATTCAAATTCTCCCTTGGATCAATTATTCTGAAGGGCATCATCACTATCCTCTGATATCAGTTCACTTGCCGCCGTGTCCGGATCAAGCCATACTTCGATCAATTGATGGGTATCCCGCACATCTTCCTCATCCAGAATATAGTACCATTGGTCTGTGCGTTTATCGGTGCCTTGCAGCATATGGGTGGTGATTAGCGGAGTGCCGGTTTCAAAAATAACCTTCTTCGCCAAATCCAGCATAAAATCAGCTTTCATATTGGTTTTGAAATTGTCGCTGGCGAGCCCCATAATCTGATTTATATTAGCGATATTGCTTATATTTTTCATTCGTTCTAAGACCGCCTTAAGGAATATCCGCTGTCTCTCCGTACGTTTGAAGTCGGAATCCTCACGATATCGTACGTACATTAAGGCTTCTTTACCTGAATAGATCGGTTTGTTAGGCTCAACACGAAGCTTCTCATGGGCCGGATTCTTGTTCTCAATAAGTTTCGTAATCGGCAATTCCACTCCACCAAGCGCATCCACTACTTCCACCAGTCCGTTAAAATTAATAGTAGCGTAGTAGTCTATCGGTGCATCCAGCAATTCCTCTACTGTATCCACACTCATTTGAGCTCCTCCGTACGAATGTGCAGCACTTATTTTCGTATTGTTTCTTGCTCCCTTTACATTCTCTGCCCCAACAATTTTAGTATAGGAATCACGGGGAATTGAAACGAACAGAACTTTATTATCTTTGGGCCGGACCACAGTATAAATAATCGAATCGGACAGCCCGTTCTCATTGTGCCGCTGATCTGTGCCCAGCAGCAATAAAGAGAATGGCGGACTTTGGTCCAGATTTGTTGAAGCATCCGTAATCTCACCGTTGTTATCTTTGAGCGGAACGTAAGAATTTTTAAGGGTACCTTCCACTGTCGGGGCAACAACGTGGTCAAAACCGAACATTAATAATTCCTTATGAAACACAAAGGACGATATACCTGCAACGAGAATGAAAGCTAGGATAGACAGCCCTATCTTCTTTTTCCGGTTACTTTGTTTTTTCGGTTTCTTCTTACCCGTTCTCTGTAATGATGATGACTGTGCTACATTGTTTCTTTTCATTTTCTGAACGAACC
>NZ_LN831198.1:1727946-1747874 GCF_001368795.1 Paenibacillus ihuae | reverse complement strand
TAATAAAGATGAGTGGATGAAGGGGATCGAATATTATATAACATAAGGCTAATCTTACTATATTTTTACTCTATTTTACAATTTCATTAACCTTCAACTCCTTACACTTCCACCCGCGAACGCAAAACAAAAAAAGCCAAATCACTGACAAAGTGATCTGGCTTATACCCTGATAGAACTAGAGCACTATTCTATTGTCCATAGCGTCTGCTTTGGTCTTATGAACAGTACCGTGTGGATGCTCAGGAGGGGCATAAATTACATACACCTTTAGCGGTATAGTCCCTAAGTTGGTGAGATTATGCCATTTACCCGCAGGGATGAGAATAGCATCATCAGCATTGGCGACAACTCTAAAATCCAATTGATCTCTGTGATCTCCCATTTGCACTAGGCCTTGCCCCTCTTCAATACGTATGAATTGATCTGTGGCGGGGTGGATCTCCAGACCGATATCCTCACCTGCGTTGATACTCATTACGGTCATTTGCAAATGTCTTCCTGTCCATAGCGTTGTACGGTAGTTCTTATTATGCTTGGTTGCCGCCTCAATGTTTATTACTAAGGGCTGTGGGCCAAAGTCTTTTACTGCATAATTACGTTCATGCTTCAACGTCGAGAAATCTTGATACGGGGGGTAATCAGGTGGATACATACTGCCGTAGTATGGATTGTGGTATACCGGATAAGGGTATACAGCATATTCTTCATACCGTCTGGGATAATAGAACATGATAACTTCATTCCCTCCAAAGGTTTATAAATCATCATATGCCTATGGTCAGAAAATGTACTTATGAATGACTGCATTTACGATCATAAAGCTCCCCCTCAATCCCGAACCAATCTGCTGGTCCATGCGTTCAGACCACCCGTCATGTTCACCACTTTATATCCTTTTTCATGGAGGAGCTCACATGCCAGGCCGCTGCGGCTTCCGCTTCTGCACATAATGATAACCTCCTGCGCAGGATCCAGTTCCCCGCACCGTTCCATCAACTGGCTTAGTGGAATATGCCTGGCACCTTCTACATGTCCTTCCAGCCATTCCGCCGCCTCCCGGACATCCAATAGATTCAGTGACTTGCCTTGCTTCATTTGTTCGGATAGTGCTTGAGGTGTAACTGCTTTCGGAATTTGAAATGCCATATATTTGCTCTCCTTTTGGATGAATTGAATGTAGTGCAGGATGGAACGGTAGTTGCATATCTACATATACCCCTATAGGTATTATAACGCCATGTGGTTACCTATTCAACCTTCGATTTTCTGATCACGGGCATTCACAATCAGCCATCAAAAAAAGAACCCTGAGTATTCAAGGTTCTTCGTATGTTGAGCTCTATACTGAATGGGTACAGCCTTTGTAATCATCTGCTTTTAACAAGCAGCTCTACGGCCTCTTTGACCATTTTACCGGGATCATAGTTACCGTTAGCTTGTTCTTCCAGAATACAATGCTGGAGATTCTCCGCAACGATTTGAGCTAGTGCTCTGTCGGAGGCGTTCCGGACAGCAGACAGCTGCGCAACTACCTCTTTGCAGGACTTTCCTTCATCCATTAACCGCAGCACGCCGCGAATCTGTCCTTCAATTCTCCGTAAACGTGTTTTGATTTCATCGGGATAATTGTATTCCATATCTGTTCATCTCCTCTTAGTTACTATACCTGTATAGGTATAGTATAGATCAAAAGAGGGGAATGTACACGCTAAATGTCCTGACTTTTTGTGCGCATAGAGTCGTCGATCCGATAGTCATTCCCCTTTGGTAAAGTGATGAAGATGAAGAAGCCTATCAGAAACAGCGGGATAATCGCTAAAATACTAAAGCTGGCTTCGCCCGTAAGCGTCGTAGTCAGTGACATCACCGCAGGGCCGAGAATGGCCGCAAACTTGCCAAAGATATTATAAAACCCGAAGAATTCATTGGAATTCTCCTTCGGAATAATCTTGGCAAAATACGACCGGCTAAGTGCCTGAATTCCGCCTTGAGCCGATCCAATCAGCGCCCCCAGGATAAATACATGCCACACTGAGGTGATGAAGAAAGCTGCGATACAGGAGAGAATATAGGTGAAAATTCCGGCAATAATCATCCTCCGGGCGGAGTAGGTTTTGGCCAGATTGCCGTAGAGGATCGCGCACGGAAACGCAATAATCTGGATAATAAGCAGAATCCCCAGCAGCGTAAAAGTATCCAGAGCGTCCGTGCCCAGAACGGAAGTGGCATAAGGCACCACCATTTTGATGATGGTATCCACTCCGTCAATATAGAAGAAATAGGCGAGCAGAAATACAAATACAATTTTGTGCTGGCGGATGTTCATAAAAGTGACGGCCAGTCGTTTGAAGCTGTTCACTATCGGCTTAGGTTCAGGCTCAATATAATATCTCTGCTTCACGTCCCTGATCATAGGCACAGTTAGCAATCCCCACCAGAGTGCGGTAATGATGAACCCGATCTGATAACCGACAGCCTTGTCCATCCCCATTACAAATATCAGCAGCAGGCTGATCCCGAAAGGAATGACACTGAAGATATAACCGAACGCAAATCCTCTTGTTGATACCTTATCCATCTGTTCGTCACTTGTAATATCCACCAGGAAGGAGTCATAGAAGATATTGGACCCGGCAAACCCGATCGCTGACAGAATGTAAAAAGCAATCAGCAGCTGCCATTGCCCGCTATCCGGTGAGATAAAGGCCAGTGAAGCCGTAGCCAGCACGCCGACCGCAGCAAAAAAAATAAAGAAGCGCTTCTTCCGGTCCTTATAATCCGCTATCGTCCCTAAAATCGGGCTGAGAATCGCTACTAAGATACTCGCAATGGAATTAAAGTAGCCCAAATCCATACTGCTGTCTACATTCGTAAACATGCCAAATACAATCGGCAGCAGCGCCGTAGTTACTGCCATTGAATACGCAGAATTGCCGCAGTCATACAGAATCCATGATTTCTCCTCTTTACTCAGCTTCATCTAATCTTCTCCTCTTATAACCAATTGTTTCAGTTATATCACGCGAACATATGAAGCATGTTAAAGGGATGTTAAATCATAGAGCCCGTTTAGTTAAACTTTCAGTTAAAGCTAATTTTATTACTGTCGCTTCACTTTCTTCCTTATAGAAGATACTACCAAGAGAAACAACGGAATAGCAACCATATTCACCGGCAGCACGTATCTGATCCAGACACTTTTTAACAGCAGTCCGGCTGGAGGGTTTAATGTAATCACCAGCAACGTGAGGATGAACGTTAACGGAGCCACGCCCCAGAGAACTTTTTTCCAGCTGCGGATCTTTCCGGTCCACTGTGCGGCTCCATAGCTGGTAATGAACATGACGATGGACAGCTTAACAAAGATAGAAACCAGCCACACAGCCATCACAAAAATATCCATATTCTGAATAAACTCCATCAGATAGACCAGCTTAACCATCTCAAAAAAAGGAAATTGCAGCCGTCCGCTTACTTCCGGACCGAAGGTCATAATGACCCACAGAACGCCAAGCAGCAGCAGTACCGCGGAGAAGGCTACTGCCAGGAGCAGCGCCTTTCGTGTTTCTTTTCCGGGATGCTCCACAAAGGGGAACAGCATCATGAGCAGGACAGCCTCGCCCAGCAGTGACACCGGTGCAAGCGCTCCTTCCACAATAGGCCCGAGCCCGGTATCTGCATATACAGGCAGGAGCATCGGCCAGTTGAGATTATTGGCGGTTAAACCAAAAGTGAGCACAAGAATAACCATCAGGATGGGTCCCCATAGCTCACTGACCCTGCCGATGGCTTCAATCCCTCCATGGTACACTGTATAGAATACGACGCCAATCATGGTCCCGATAATCACCCAGGCAGGTGTCTTATAGAGGACATTCAAGCGGATGAATAAGAACTCGTCACGCAGAATCAGACTCATCACCCAGAACCACTGAAGGAAAAAAGGGATGACTATCAGCTTACCGGCCCATTTTCCCAGAATCGCCACGCTATACTCTATCAAGGTCTGCCGGGGATACCGGGAGCTGAGCTTGGCGGCAACATAAGTAATGACCAGCCCCATGACTCCAGCCAGAATATAGGAGATCCAGGAATCCTGCTTGGCACTCTGGATCGTCGCTGTCATCGTGATCAGCAGGTTGATTCCGATCTCCAGCATCAAGATCATCCAGAACAGCTGCCGGTTATTGATCTTCATCTATTTTTCACCGCCTTCTCTTTTAGGAAGCAGGGATTCTCCTGTAAGCCCCGTTCCGGTCAGATTTAGCTTTACGGTGATATCCAGATCAACCTCCGGGAAGATCGTCTCCCAGTCAGCCGCAAGCTTCTTCCAACGGTAAGGATGACGGCGGTGAATCGTATCTCCGAGCCCAAAGATATCGCATTTGAAGTCCTTCTGAACTTTCGTGACGACTTTTCGGATCTCCTCTGCAAGATATTGATTCATCCGGGCTTCTACTTTTTTTACATTTGCCGGTTTGGAGAGATTCAGCGGTGAGTTATTCTCTTCAATATACCCCTTGCCTTTCAGCAGGATTCGAAACCTTGGCAGGCCTCCGCTGAATATAGGCGTAATATCGCTCTTGAAGCTGTCCACAGTGACAGTCACCGTTTTCCCCCTGGATGCTCCTGAGAGGGCATCTTCTACCGCCCCGCCTGGTTTATCCGCATCCACATCATTGATAATTGTAGTAAAGGTCCGGAATGCCAGCAGGTTCGTAATCCAGAGTCTTGCCCAGAATTCATCATATTTCAGATACCCTGCCAGCTTCAGCTGCTCATTAAAAACAGCAACCCCGTATAAGCCGAGCGTCGTTTGCGGCGGGCTGTCATTTTTACTCTTTTTGTCAATCTTCACTTCGGGCGGCAAGATGGTGAGAGCAGGCATTATTCCACAGCCGGTCCCGTTGGCGGAGATAAAAAAATCCAGCAGTGACCGGCTGATCGGTGCCCCGCTCTTTTCCTGAATTTTCTGCACGGCAACCGCCGGATTGGTCTCCAATTGGTAAGCCAGGCTCATCGCCTCCTGCGCAGTTCCCTTCCTGACGACAAAAATATTCGCCCTCGGGCGGACCATTGGGCTTCTGCCATACTCGTCCAGGATAGAAAAAACACCCTGCTCCGCCAGCTTCTCCCCGATAAAGATGTTCCGCCGGTGCCCCGGGAACAGCACCCGCGATAACTTTCTTTGCATATTCTGTTCAGCATCCCTGTTATTTTTGCCGTAAGCACTCTCCGTCATGAAGCCGGAACGGCCCCCCTGTTCCCCGCCTTGCTGCCCTCCCGATTTGGAAGCAAGCGGAAGCACCAGGTTGGCTGTCGCCAGATATCGCCCATCCTCTAGGAGATCCATCCCCCAGCCCAGAATAATCGCCTGGTCATTCAATTCCTGACGATCCCAACATCCGGTGAGAACCAGCGATAGCGCTACAGATATCACTATTACTTTCCTGAACATACGCCCCTTCCCCTTTCCTTCCCTATTATTTGGTACGTTTGGGGAAGCGTTCGGACTTGCCCTTGGCCAGCCAAGGCAGCAGCTTGCGCATCTTGGGTTTAGGTGCACGGACTAGCACATCGTTCAGATTGCCGGTCGACATGGGTGCATAAGGGGCCATGTAAGGCACGCCAAAGGGCTTCAGCGTTACCATATGTACCGATAGTGCAATAAGAAATAGAACAATTCCATAGAAGCCAAGTATTCCGGCTGCGACCAGCAAAGGAAACCTGAGCATCCGGTAGGCTGCTCCCAGGTTATACAACGGAAAAGCAAAAGAAGCGATTCCTGTCAGTGAAACGATAATTACCATGGGCGTGGATATAATCCCCGCAGCTACGACAGCTTGTCCAATAACAAGTGCTCCGGCAATACTGACCGCAGGGCCTACCTGCTGGGGCAGCCTCAGTCCGGCTTCGCGCAGGCCCTCAAAAATAAACTCCATAATGAGCGCCTCAATAACAGCCGGCAGGGGAACCCCCTCTCGTGCAGATGCAATGCTGACCACAAGCGGCGTAGGTATGACTTGTAGATGGAACGTGGTCAATGCCACATACAAGGAAGGCAGCAGCAATGAGGTATGCACAAAAGTATACCTAATCCAGCGCACAAAGGTAGCATACATAAATCTGTCGGTATAATCGTCTGCAGCCTGCAGACCGGACCAATAGGTCATCGGCACGATAAGGACAAACGGCGTATTGTCCGTGATAATAATGACTTTGCCTTCAAGCAGACTGGAGACCGCTACATCGGGCCGCTCCGTATTTTGAATCTGCGGAAAAGGCGAGAACACATCATCTTCAATAAATTCTTCGATATTGCTGGAATGAAGGATTCCGTCAATTTGAATTTTCTGCAGACGGGCTCTCACTTCTTTGACCAGACTTTCCTTCACAATGCCTTCCATGTAGCCGATCACTATGTCCGTTTCACTGAGACTCCCCAGCGTCATACTTTCCAGTTTCAGCTTGGAGGAACGGAGCCGCCGCCGGAGCAGCGAGGTATTCGTCCGCAGCGTCTCCATGAACGCATCCCGCGGACCGCGGACAACCTTTTCCGAGGTGGCTTCCTCTATCGCACGTTTCTCCATTTTGATCAAATCGGCCAGCATCACAAAGGCATTTCCCTCCGTGAATATTGCCGTTTCACCGCGTAAGACTGCTTTGATGACTTCCTTCGTTTCATATACAATGCGAATTTTCAGCGTCGGAATAAAAATCCCTTTAAGCTCAACCTCTCTGCCTTCATCCACCATAGAGCTTCTACGGAAATGCTCAAACAGCGGCTGCAGTACAAATTCATCCACTGCCTGGACATCGCACATCCCGTCCACATAAATGAGTGTCGCCCGGTTTAGTCCCCCGATGCTGCAATTCCGGTACATAATATCTGAACAATTCAGGAACTCCAGCTGCATCCGTTCTATGTTGTACGCAAGATCCGGATACAGCATTTCTGGCTCTTCTAGTTTATTGGTTGTATTCTGTTCCATGCAGCACCCCCCTCATGTTGGTATTTGCTGTAAATGGGGGAATTATGCATCGTTCTAAACTATTCCTGATTTAAAACTAAAGCTGCCCCGTTTGCAGAGTTCTCTGCAACGGGACAGCTCCCTTATACCCTTTCGATCTTGACCCCGCTAAACTCCGCTGTACCCTGACTAACGAACGCGGCAAGCTTTCCATGCTGAATATCGTACATTCTGGCGCTCATCGCTACCTCCCCGCCGATATAAATTTCGCAAATGGTGCCATCAATGAATATCTTCAGTTCATATTCCTGTTCCGGCAGTAACTGTAACGGGCGTTCCAGCTCCACCTCGTATGGGAAGGTTTTGCCCCCTTCTTCTGATTGCATAACCGGTCCGCGAAAGGTGATCCGGCTGCGCTGGGGCTCCAGCGTGAGGTAATAGGCAAAATCCAGACTTTCCTCAGCCCGTATCATAAAACCCAGCCCTTGGGTCGCCCCGGAGAATCGTACGGCTGCAGAAACCTTGCACAATCCAGGCAGATCCTCCTGCGAGATACAACCGGCGAAGGCATAAGGAGATTCACAGCGAAGCAGGTTATCCGAAATTAACCAGTCTCCGGCGATTCCCTCAAAGGTTGCGGACACCTGTTCATCAAAGGCGGAGTCAACCGTTTCGGGCACTTTTACGCCCAGGGTACCATCCGGACGCTGAAAGATTTCATGCACAATCAGATTGCCGCCCCAGTCCCAAGTATCGTAATCCTTGCCGGTGGACTCCGGTGGGTTCCAGCCGAACAGATCGTCATTTTTCGTCGGATTCCAGCCGAACAAATAACGTTTCTGGCCGTCGGATACCGACTTAGCCGCGTAATAAGCCCGTCCGTCAAACGCCTCTTCCTGCGGAGTCATCCAGGGTCCGTTCAAAGAACGGCTCATCCGGTAAAAGGTGCCGAAACGTCCCGTATAAGAAGAATAGATCAGATACCACCAGTCCCCCATTCGGAACAAGTCCGGGCACTCGTGTGCTCCTACATGCAGGTTTGGTGCGTATAGCGGTTCCCTGTATTCCCATTGCTTGAGGTCTGTGGACGACAGCAGACCGATACAGCCTTTACGGCTCGTCGGCCCCTTCTTCAGGGCTGCGATCAGCATCCAGTATTGCCCTTCTTCCTCATTCCAGAATACAAAGGGATCCCGCCAGTCAGCTAGTTCATAAATTTCCCCATCCGGACCAAAGGTGTCTTCAGGGACTGGCTCCCATGACCGCAGATCCTTGCTGATGGCATGGCAGGCGAACTGTTTGCCTTCAGGAAAAATACAGTAAAACATATGATAGACATCATCCACCTTGAGAATATGTCCGGTCCCGCCTTCGATCCCGCAGGCCCCGTCTTCCCTGAAATTCACGAAATCCTCTGTTCCAAGTAAATGCCAGCCGTGATCCATCCCCTCCCGGTAATTCTCTCTCCAGCCATGCAGGTAAAAGAGTTTAAATTCTCCGTCTTCATAGTAGGGAATAACATCCCCTACCCAGGCGTTCTCCGGACGATAAAAAAATTCCTTCATTAAACATACCTTCTCCTCACCAGTTATTGATTTACTTTATCAAGCAAAAGCGAAATGATTTGTGCACTTTCTGCACGGTTTACTTGTTCATGCGGCATGAATAATTGATTTCCGCGGCCGCTGATTAAGCCAAGCTTCTGTGCTGCAGCGACCGAATTAGCCGCCCAGCCGCTAACGGTACCGGCATCTTTGAAGTTACTCATTTCTTCAGCGGCGGCATTCTGTCGTGTATGAAACAGATACGCTTTATAAATCATGGCCGCCATTTCTTCGCGGCTTAACGTTTCCTCAGGTGCAAAGGTATTTATACTTCTTCCGGTTACGATTCCCGCTTCGTACGCTGCAGCAATGGAAGAAGCATAGCCTTTGGTCGGATCAACATCCTTGAATGTAACCGGGCTCGAAGCTTCTATTCCGAATGCACGGGTAATCAGGGCAGCAAACTCAGCCCTTGTCACGTCTTGCTTCGGAGCGAATGCCGTTTCACTTACGCCTAACACAATTTGCTTCGCAGCCATCCTTTTAATCACGTCATAGGCCCAATAAGAGGCATCAACATCATCAAACGACTTGTCATAGGTGAGGACGGCAAAGGTACTGAAATGGTTCACATTCGCCGTCCATTTATCGCTTGAAAAGGTTCCGCCCAGGTACTCCAGAGTGCCATCTTCGGCGATGTAATAAATGCCCGTCAGATCCTGGCGGGAATTCCCCTTTGTGCTCAGCCTGATTGTTACCGGCTTGGAGAATTTCTTAAGCTGCTCGATAGTTCCATCGGCTTTTACAATAGACAGCTTGAAGTCATTGACTTCTCCGATAGCGGATATTTCCGCTTTATTCTTGCGCCCGGTGCGCTCAAGCAGTTCTTTGAGCTGAACTGCGGATAAGGTATCCAGTTCAAAAGAGATTTTCGCATGCTCAACCTCCTCCTTGGAAACCAGCCCCTGCAGATCCTTCAATACCTCTGCGGGAATTTCCACCTCGGCCCCGCTATGTGTAATCTTCAGGGCATTCTTTCCGTCGTTTGCCGCCGTTGTCACCGGGAACAGCACCTGCCGCTGCCCCGCCGCCATTTCAAACGATAAGCTGCTCTGACTATCCGGTATACTTCCAGGGATCACAGCGTTACCCGGCGGACTGGTTGGGACAGGTGTAGTGGGATTCGTTGGGACGGGTGTAGTGGGATCCGTTGGGTCGGTCGGACCGGTTGGGTCGGTTGGATCAGTCGGGTCGGTTGGGTTAGACGGATTCTGCACCTTAACCGGCACATTGAAATCATCGACGTTAATGTGTCCGAAACCGCCTGTGGATTGATCAACCACCTTGATGTATAGCTCCTGGCCGAGATACTCCGATGCATCCCAAATCTTCCGCTGATACTCCTCATAATTCGTGGCGGTCTCTTTAAACAGCTCTTTTCCGTCCGATGCCCGGACCAGTGCAACATACAGCTTATCGATATCCCGCCCTCCGCTGACAAGGAAGTTGATCTTACCGTTCCCGCCAAGGACGAAATTCTGAGATTTTAACGTTCCCGTTAAGCTGTCGCCGCCGGCTTCCTCGTTGAACCCCCACAAATGATAGCCGCCAGGAATTTTATGCGACGGATTGAAATAGATCGTGTCCCAGAAAAACTGGGCATCGGTCACATGGATATCCTGGAAGGCGTCTCCTTCCGTTTTCCAGCCTGATAAGTCTCCTGCAGCAAAATCATGATTAGGCAGATCTGTAATATCGGTATACACCGAATTGTCCCAATTATCGGGCACATCAACCTGAGCAGCCGGTTCACCCGTCAAGGCGTTCATATTCCATACTTCCATCGACTTGACCGTAATATCGTTGTCAGCCCAGACCCGCAAGCCCAAGGAATCATATCTGCCCACGTAAACGCGGGTTGTCAGCTTTTTCTTATTATTGGCAAAGGCTTCAACCACCGAACGGTCGAGGAAAATATGGAGCTTTAAGTTCTCTCCGTCCAGATCCACGTATCCGCCTTGAATGCCATCCACGCGCACATCCGGATCGATGCTGCTCTTCGTCCGGTCCACATTGAAGGTTCCACTCGTCTTGTCATAATAAATCAGCGTTTCCTCCTGGCCGTTATCAGAGCGCCGCACCTTAAGACCGAATTTCTGGGCTTCGCCCGGATCAATCTCCATGATAATCTCCAGCATGTCGCCTTTGACATTTTGGATCAGCTGATTGGCAGCCTGCAGGTTCTTGTCTGTAAAATCAGCCAGCTTCGTCCCCCGGAGACTTTGCAGCTCCTGAATCGGCTCAATGCGCAGCTCATCATGCTCATCCAGGCTTAGAGAAACCGGCAGTGCCAGATTATGTGCCCATCCCGCCTGATATTCAGCCTGCGGCGTTCTTACATTCTGTACCATAGAGTAAACGACCGTTCTTCCGTCAGGTGTGACCATACCGCTCTCTGCGGTTAGATAGCCGTCACCCACATCCATTTTGGACGGTGCCTCCTGATCAGGGATAAACTTGAAGTGATCTCTATCCCAGGTTCCAATCCAGTAAAACACCTCCACATCTCTTTGCACATCATTTGCCGGCGGAACCTGCTCCGGCTTTTCATGTGGATTGATCATGAAGATATACTTTTGCTTGCCTGTACTATCCTTGCCTACGGGTAATAATACCGGCAGCTCCCATACCGTACCCAGCTCCGGATAAAGACTTCTGTCGCTTACATATAAAGGCCCTTTATACTCCCAGTTGTACATATCGTCAGATACATATACCAGAGCCGTGCCGCTGCTGAAATCAGGCAGTCCTGATGTCACTAACTGATACCATTTATCCACTTCTTTGTCATACCAGACGAACGGATCCCGAAACTCGTTATGGATGCCGTTTCCGTTCTGCTCCGTTACCGGCTCGGGATATTTCACCCATTGCTCTAAATTCGGGTCGGACAAATCCGCCGGAGTCGCCAGCCCTGTTCTTTGGTTCGGTGACAGGGAGTCATTGCCGGCGGTGTAGAACAGAATAGGATTACCGTTACGATCATACGCTGCGCTGCCTGACCATGTGCCGTCCGGATCAAGGGTGCCCGCTTCGGGAGCAAGCGCAGGTCTTACATTTTCCCAGTGCACCATATCGTCACTCACCCAGTGTCCCCAGTGAATTTGATGCCAGTATGGACCTTGCGGGTTATGCTGATAAAACAAATGATATTGGCCGTTATAATAAATCGGCGCATGCGCTTCATTCATCCAGTTTTGCGGAGGCATGGCATGGTACTGCGGACGGTGCTGATCACCGTCGAACACACTGGGGTCCTCATCGATATCGCCATTTGGAATGTCTGGAACCGCACCGCCGTGAAGCGTCTTTACAGTTTCATATTCAGCAAGGATCTCGGGACCCGTAAGCGCTTTGTTCTGCAGTTTCACCTCATCGATGAGTCCGCTGAACATATTGAAGGAGAACAGGCCTGCGAGCTCTACCGGCTTATTATTTTTTCCGATCAGCAGATCTGCTGAAGAGGATGTGATTGGAACGTTGAGCGGAGTAGCCTGGGAAGCTACTTCCTGACCGTTCAGATACAACTTAACCAATCCGTCCTTTTTGTCGAACGTAGCAGCCACGTAATTCCACTTGTATTTCTCAAGCGGATGATCCTTTACCCAGACCTGAATCCACTGCCCTCCTATCCCAGCCTGCATCGACCAGGTGCCGTGCCGGTACATGCCAAGCGCGAAACCTTCCGCCTTATCCTGATCAGACTGGTTTATAATCGCAGACAGCTTGTTTCCGTCTCCCCACTCGTAGCTGCGCGGGGCGACCCAGGCTTCGATCGTTAACGCATCACTTACAGGAATAGTATCCTTTGCACTGACCTCAACATCATTCGAGTAGCCATCGAACAATAAGGCGCCGCCTTTGACTCCGCGCGGAGACCATCTCGGATCCTTTGAAGCCATATATCTGGCGTTGTTAAAGACATAGTTCACATCATGTTCCAGATTGCTTACTTCCTCAAGCGCCTTCTTTCCCGCGCCTTCATCAAAATTCATATAAAAGATGTTCCCCATACCGTTAGCTTGAAAAGCATCAACGGAAATCCGGGCCTGAGCGGATTGATCAGTTACCTTTATATAAAGTCTCTTATTATAATGCTCGTACACATTCCAGGAAATTTGCTGATTCGCACTGACATCTCCGGTCTTTTCAAGCAGCGCATCAGTGCCGGCATCATACAGTGCGACGTAGGCCTCCTCCGGATTTACGATATCCAGCACAGTAAAATTCACCGTACCGTTTCCCTGAAGTGTGAAAGCACTGGAGGTTATGGAGCCCTGCCCTTCCATGGACGACTTGGCATAAAAGCTGCCATCTTTGCCGGCCACAGCTTCATCGGTCACTTGAAAGGCATTCCCTTCCACCGTCCAGCCTTCAAAGTTTCCTGTCTCAAAACTGCGATTCGTGATTTCGGTCGGGATAATATTGTCTGCCATAACCCCTTCATCCGGTACGATTTCATTGAAGGTATTGAAGGCATCCGCAAAAACCAGCCCCCAATCCGAGGTCGCATGATCGACGATCTCCAGATACAGTTTTTTGCCGGTATACTTGGACAGATCGGCCTTATACTGTTCCATATTCGCGAGTCTCAGGCCCTGAGACGGATCCGGGAACCCGGTATCGCTGAATTCGCTGTTGCCGTATCTGGCAATCAAATTTCCCGTATCCGCATCGATGACGCTCACATAGGCTTGATCCGTATGTTTCCCTCCGCCTAGTCTAAAGGTAATCCAGCCCGTTCCTCCTAACTCGAAGGTGCTGGAACGAAGCACGCCTGTCGCAGATTCGGCATATTTCCAGCCGTTTAGATGATAGGCGCCTTCCTGGTTGTAAGGAATATGTTCTGCCCACCATGTGGTTTCATCCGATACGCTGTTTGGACCGAAGGCTTCACCTTCCACTACCGTCCACCCCGATAGATCCCCGGTTTCAAAGCTTGGATTGTCTATCTGGTAACGCTTGAAATCCGGCTTGATATCCGTGGCAACAATGCCCTCTGCCGGCTCTGTTTCATGGTACATAAAGAATGCGTCCGCAAAAATTAATCCCCAATCTGAGGTTGCATTATCTACGATCTCTACATACAGCTTCTTGCCCAAATACCCGGAAAGATCTGCCTTATACTGCACCATGTTGGCAAGCCGCATACCCTGAGCGGGATTAGGAAAGCCAACGTCGGCAAAAGCGGTATTTCCATATCTGGCAATCACTTGGCCTGTATCAGATTCCACAATATTTGCATATACCTTGTCAGGGTTTTTCGCACCGCCAAGCTTGAAGCTGATCCAGCCGCTGCCGCCCAGCTCGAAGATACTGGAACGAAGCACACCTGTCGCAGCCTCATCATATTTCCAGCCGTTTAAGTGATAAGTGCCCTCCTGGTTATACGGGATTTGTTCCGCCCACCAGGTGGATTCCTCTGATACGCTATTGGGACCAAAGGCATTCCCTTTGACAACGGTCCAACCTGTCAGGTCTCCTGTTTCAAATCCCGGATTCACTATTCCATAAACCGCATCTGTAGCTGACAATCCCGCATCGGTTCCAGGAACCTGATACACCGTATCCGTAACAGACAATCCCGCGTTTGCCTTTGGAATGTTCATGTCTCCAATCCTAGAATCTGTTTCAGCCGAAGCCGGGATTCCGGGAGCAACAAGCTGGAGAGCCATAACCCCAATCACCATTCTGGATATCCAGGGTTTTCTGCCTTTAGCTTTTCTCATTCAAGAGCCTCCTTATATCTAATTTCGAGATGCTCTCCTTGTACAAGGACGAATAGATAAGAGTTAGGAAAGGAGAGAAATCAAATAAAGCGCTTCCAATCAGAGGGATACAAATTTTCCGTAGTGTTATTTCTCCGATCCAAATGGCAAGAAGCGCCAAAGCGCTTCTGCTACCAAATGGACTGCATATTCCATATCTCCATAGATTTAATTAACGGTTCTCCATCTCCCCAGATCTCCAGCCCCAGGGCATCCTTACGGCTCGGATACACACGGGTCGTCAGGCTTTTCAATCCGTTGGCATAGGCTTCGACCATGGAGCGGTCCAAATAGATGTGAAGCTTCAGATTCTCTCCCGAAAGCTCCAGCTTACCGCCTTGAATCCCTCTGCACCTTTCTAGCGGATGCAGTGTCGTTTTCGTCCGGTCGACCAGGAGCATGGCTTCATTAAAATCATAATACAGCAGCGTTTCTTCTTCTCCATCCGGTGTGCAGCGGACCTTGATTCCGAGCTGCCGGGCACTGCCCCGCTCCAGTTCTAATTGAATCTCAAGCATATCACCCTGAACAGCCTTGAGGAGGTCATTTGCTTCGGCCAATGACTTGTCCCGGAACGATAACCGCTTCTCGCCGCGCAGCGATTGCAGCTCCTGAACCGGCTCGATGCCCAGCCGTCCATCCTCCCGCAAATACACGCTTAACGGCAAGCCGCCGTTATGGGCCCAGCCCGATTGGTATTCCAGCTCGGATGTGCGGTCACCCTGCGCGATTGTAAAGATGATATTTCTGCCCGTCTTCGGATCCACCATGCCGCTAGGACCGGTAAAATGGAAATCACCGACATCAATCAATTGCGGTTCCTCCTGATCCGGGAGGAAGGACAGATTGTGCTTATCCAGCTGTCCGATCCAATAGAACACCTCGACATCGGCGCCTTTTCCCACAGGACTGACCAGCAGGAGATACTTGCTCACACCTTGCTTGTCACTGCCAAGGGGAAGAAATACAGGAAGCTCCCAGATAGGCCCAAGATAAGGGAACTGCTGAATATCCGCTTCAAAGAATGACCCTTTGTACGTCCAGTTCAGCATATCCTGTGATTCAAATGCCAATGCGGCTCCGCCACCGCCTTCAATCCCCGAACCGACCAGTGCATACCATCCGTCTTCATCCTTCCACACGAAAGGATCGCGGAAATCTCCGAATGCGCCCATTCCCTTCTTCTGTACGATGAGCGGTTCCGGATGTTTAATCCATTTAACCAGATCCGGGTCTCCATCCTGAGAATAAGTGCTCCTGGCAAGCGCAACACTCTGATTCGGTGAAGCACTGTCATTTCCCGCCGTAAAGAACAAGACAGGCAGGCCGTCTGCATCATAAGTCGCGCTTCCCGACCAGATTCCGTCGGGTGCCAGCTGATCTTTATCAGGTGCCAGGGCTACGGGGAGATCACGCCAGTGGACCAGATCCTTACTCACCCAATGTCCCCAATGGATATGATAAAAGAACGGACCCAACGGATTATGCTGATAGAACAAATGATATTGCCCGTCAAAATAAACCGGCGCATGAGGTTCATTCATCCAATGAGCAGGCGGGCTGAGATGATACTGCGGTCTATGCCGGTCCGACAGCAGTGGTGTCCGGTCCAGCCTGATCTCGTCATATGGCACTTGCGGCCGGGCACCTCCATGTCCGGAATCCAGCACCTGCCGGTAAGAAGCAGCCACTTCCTCTGCACTTAAGGCCCGGTTATAAATCTTCAGCTCATCGAGGATCCCGCTGAACATCTGAAGGCTAAAGACTCCCGCCAGCAGGCTGCTGTGATTATTCTTGCCGATGAGCAGCTCCGTGCCCGCTGCCTCTGCAATAATGGAACCTCGGGGCAAGTCAGTTGAAGCAATTTCACTCCCGTTCAAATACAGCTTGAGTTCGCCCCCGTTGCCATCGAACACAGCATTTACGTATGACCATTCGTTCTTGGGCAGTTCATAACCATCCGGTGACCATAGCTCCTTCCACTCTCCTCCTTCCAGCCCGACCTGGAAGGACCAGGAGCCGTGCCGGAACAGGCCAAGCAGATAACCCTGCTTACGCTCCATATTGTGGCGGTTCACTATGGCAGTCAGCTTGCCTTCATGGCCTAAGTCGTAGGAGCGCGGAGCTACCCATACCCCGATACTATGTGCCGATAGGGGCTTCTGCCCGCCTCCCGTCTCTTCTTCATGGACCGGATGGACGATAGCGGTAGAATAACCGTCGAACAGAAGGCCGCTTCCCGATACTCCCTGTCTCCACTGCGGACCGGACCATTCGGTAAACGCTGCTTGATTAAATACAGACTGTATCTCGTCCCGGACCTGGGATACGCTCTCCAGTGCGCTTGCTCCGCTGCCTTCATCAAAGGCCCAGTGCATCATCAATCCTTGGTCGCCGTTCATACGGCTCATGCCTCATTCCTCCCTCCATCTAGAATATGGATCGGTTCAAGCGTATGAATATGAAGTGAATCCAATAATACAGCTTCTCCTGATTGTGTACTTACTTCAACTCTATCCATTGGAGCATCAAGGAAAACTTGATCTGTCAATACCACCATTCCATGATCTGCGTACACTTCCACCGCATTACGGTCCACCCAGACCTGCAGCTTGATCTTTCCATTCTTCGAAACCATTTTGGCACCGTGCTTGCTTGCAAATGAAGGGTGGAAATCCGTCACCCCTGAATTGGAACGGTCGATGAACAGCCACTCCTTAGCAGGATCGTATCCGATAACAATCTCACTCAGCCCGGAGGATTTCAGCCCAATATGAACCTCACTACCGGAGCAGAGATCGATATCCGCTTCGATTTCCAGCAGATCTTCATTCAGTTTCTGTATAAAAGGGGCTGCCGGAGTAACTGTGATTCCATTCCAGCTCATGGATTCCTTGCGCAGCTGTTCGACTTCCCGGACAGGTGCTTGGGTCAGAACTACATTTCCGTCTTTGCTGGCCAGTGACAATACGCGGGGAAGCGTCATGGCACCTCTCCAGGAACCGGTAGGGGTCTCGTTGGCATATTTCCAGTTGCTCATCCATCCGATCATTACCCGGCGTCCGTCCTGCTCAGGGATATCCGACCAGGTAACCCCCGCATAGTTGTCTCTGCCATGATCCAGCCACAGGACATGATCGGCCGGATTGTCATTAATAAACGTATTTCCGTCGAACTCCCCGATAAAATATTGCGTTCGTGATCCTTCCGGACAGTTCGGATTGTCCCCAATGCTAATAATGAGTACCCATTTGGTACGACCGGTGTTATCCAACGGCAGCTCAAACAGATCCGGGCATTCCCACACACCGTCATGGGAGCCTTCTCCTCTACCGAATTCACCGGTCAGCGTCCATTCAAGCAAATTGGGAGATGAATAGAAACGTGCGTGGTCTCCCGCAACAATTGCCATAATCCATCGCTCGCTTTGCGGATGCCAAAACACCTTCGGATCCCGGAAGTCGATCAGATCATCCTCGGCGAGTACAGGATTCCCGTCATACTTGTGCCAGGTCTGTCCCTTATCGCTGCTGTACGCCAAGCTCTGCCGCTGCCGCGGCTGGCCGGTTTCCGGATGGGTATCCGCATGGGTAAAGATCGCGACGAGTCCATGGGAATCTACGAACAATCCGCTGCTATTCTTCCAGTCCACTACACAGCAACCTGAAAAAATAGCTCCATGCTCATCCGGGAACAAAGCAACAGGCTCATGCTGCCACTGCACCAGGTCTTTACTTATAGCATGGCCCCAGTGCATTGGACCCCATTTATTGCTATATGGATGATATTGATAGAAGAGATGATAGCTTCCCTCATAATAGACTAATCCGTTTGGATCATTAGCCCAGTTAGCGGGGGGTGAGAAATGAAACCCCGGTCTGAAACGATCGTCATTATTCTGTTGACTGGACTCTATCATCCGGGTAATCTCATCTGTCGTCGGCATGGACCCAAGAGCCCCCTTCCGTGTGGTTACTAACGCTCCGCCGGCATTGGCAAAGGTCAGCATACTAATCATTTGCTGGCTGGTTAGTTCGTGCAAAGAACTTCCGTTTTCGAGGATTTTGTATAACAGGCAGCCCAGAAAAGCATCACCGGCTCCTGTCGTGTCGATCGCCTTAACCTTAAACCCCGGCACATACCCATCCTGACCAGCCAAACGGTAATAGCAGCCTTTATCTGCTAAAGTGACGACAATCAACATGATATCGAATTGCTGCTGCAGCTCTAGTGAGCCTTTTTCAACATCGCTGGTCCCCGTGATAAAAGAAAGCTCTTCTTCCGATATTTTCAGAATATCGGCATAATTCATACCCCATAAAATATTCTGTCTGGCTTCTTCCTTGCTCTTCCATAACGCAAACCGGATATTAGGATCGAATGAGAGCAAAACTCCGGATTCCTTAGCCTTAAGCACTGCCGTCTTGGTTGCCGTACGGGCGGGTTCATGGGTCATGGACAATGAGCCAAAATGAAGTGCCTTGCAGCTCTCAATCCGCTCAAGCGGGACATCCTCCGATTGCAAGAAGGTATCTGCTCCCGGCTTCCGGAAGAAGCTGAACGAACGGTCTCCTTGGTCATCCAGATGGACAAAGGCCAGCGTTGTACTTGCTTCCTTCGTATAAGAAACTTCTGACACATCCACACCGCTGCCTAGCAGGGTGTTGTGCAGCAAGGAACCGAATTGATCCTCCCCGACCTTGCTTATGAGAGCAGATTTGGCACCTAATCGGGATAGTGCAGCGGCCACGTTAGCCGGAGCCCCTCCCGGATTGCATTCAAACTGCTCGTTACCCCCTGCTGAACGGCCAGCCGGAGTAAAGTCTATCAGCACTTCTCCTATAGCGATAACATCAAGCACAGTTTCTCCCCACCTATCATCTATTTATTTATTTTTTCAGATTTGCGTTATAACGATCCAGGCCGGTTTGATAGATTTCCATTAGTTCCTTCAGACCCATTTTATCTAGTGTCTTCAGATAGTTGTCCCATTCGGCATCTGCACCGCCATCAACAATAAATCTTCCTCTTTGGGTGTTTACATACTTAATCAGTTCAGGCTCGATTTTGTTGATTTTATCCAATTCCTCCGGTTCAAAGAAGATATTCGGATAGTTCTCCTTTTCCATATAAGGGTTGTAGTATTGCTCCAAATCCTTGGCACGCTGCTGGGCCCGTGGCTCCATATCTACAACTTTTCCGAAGTCATCGAAAGTAATAATGCCAGGTGCGCCTGATCCCGGTGCCACCTTTTGACGGAATTCACCTGCAGATGCGCCATCAGGAAGCGGCAAATTGACCAGTTTTCCGTTTTCGTCCTTCTTGTACACGATATCCAGCGGACCCCAGTGGATTTAGGCAGCCATGTAAGGCTCAAACTGCTGGTCTACCCAGCGCATAGTGATTTCCGGATTGCTGTTCTCTTTGGTAATCACAAAAGATCCGCGTCCCGGGCCGCCGCCATTGGCGCGTCCAATCGTCTGATCCCCATTCGGTCCTTTGAGCGGTGACAGCAGAACATAATCCTCAGCACGCTCGGTTCCGACAACTTCTTCGACTTCCCACCAGACGAAAGATCCCAG
>NZ_LN831198.1:1713907-1727920 GCF_001368795.1 Paenibacillus ihuae | reverse complement strand
GTTTTACCTTTAGCCAGATACTGTGCTGCGTCCTGGGTGAAGGATTCCGGATCAATCAGACCTGTTTTGTACCATTTTTCGTGGAAATAATTCAGAGCTTCCTTATATTCAGGCTGAGTCGCGGTAAAAATAACCTTCCCGTCACGGACGACCCGGTGCTCCAGATTATCCGGAAGGCCGAAAGCCCCGAACAGTCCGGCAATATCCATACACCACTGCATGTGCATGAAGCTTAGCGGGATCTCATCCTGCTTTCCATTGCCATTCGGGTCCTGCGTTTTAAAAGCAAGCAAGGCTTCCGTATATTCATCCAGAGTTTGTGGTACCTTCAGCCCCAGCTTATCCAGCCAGCTTTTATTAATGACGTGGAAGAAGGGATTGGTCCCCAGGTTATTCTCTTCAAAGGATGGCAGCCCGTAGATGTGTCCATCCGGTGCTGTGATCGAGGATTTGATATCAGGCCGGCGGTCGAGAAGCGCTTTCAAATTAGGTGCATACTGATCAATTAAATCCTCCAGCGGAATGATTGTTCCATCTTTACCGTAATTGATTAACTCGTAATCGGTGAATCCGGCCGCATAAAAGGCATCCGGCAAATCACCGCTCGCAAGCAGCAGGTTTTTCTTTTCCGCATAATCGGTATCAGGGATATTTTCCCAGTTAATTTTTACGTTAGTATCTTTTTCAAGCCGCTTGAAAATTTCCATCTCCGAGAATTCCGGTGCCAATGCAGCCTTCGGGGATACCATTCTTAAGGACACTGCTTTGTTAACAATCGGAAGACCGGTTTGATTAAAATCCGCTTCCTGATTCTGATTGCCAGACTGGTTATTTGCCCCGTTACCATTGCCCGAACATCCGCTTACCGCAAACGCTCCAGCCAGCATTACGATTCCAGCACCTTTGAATAAAGATTTCATTAGTACATAACCTCCCCTTATTTCGTTCCATAAGCGCAAATCAGATGTTGCTGCTCCTAAGCATTCCTTGATATTCTGTACATCACCCCCTTTCAAGACCGTGCCAGATTCACCCTTTGATTGAGCCGATCATTACACCTTTCACAAAGTACTTCTGCAGGAAAGGATACAAAATGAGCAGCGGCAGACTCGATACCATGATGACACCGTATTTGATCAGCTCCGTAACACGCATCTTCGCTGCATAAGATTCCACATCGATCATCATGCCGGAGTTGACCTGATTCTGGACAAGGATGTTGCGAAGCACCAGCTGCAGCGGGTATTTGCTCTCATTGTTCAGGTAGATCAAAGCGTCGAAGAAACCGTTCCAGAAGCCGACCACATGATACAGCACCATTACAGCCAGAATGGACTTGGACAGAGGCAGGACGATACTCCAGAAGAATCTTGTATTAGAGCATCCGTCAATGGATGCCGCTTCCCACATTTCATCCGGGATGGACGACTGGAAAAAGGTTCTTACAATAATGACGTTGAATACGCCGCCTGCTCCCGGGATGACAAGTGCCCACATCGTATTCAGCATGTGAAGGTCCTTGATCAGCAAATAGGTTGGAATCAGCCCTCCGCTGAAGAACATAGTGACCAGCAAAAACCACATAATTATAGACTTCCCAGCCAGGTCTTTACGGGCTAACGGGTAGGCCGCAAATACAGTCACAGCTACTCCAATTAAAGTTCCCAGCGTTGCATATAAAATTGAATTGGCGTATCCGATCCATATAGAGGAGTCACTGAAAATCCGCTCATAGCCATCAAACGTAAAGCCTTTCGGAAACAGCCAGACTTCCCCGGAGTAGATATAGTTGGGATCACTGAATGAGGCCACCAATACAAAGTACAACGGGTACAATACGAGCAGCATAATGAGGGTGAGCAGAATATAGTTGATAATGTCAAACCACATGTCTCCTCTGCTCTTCCGCTTCAATAATTGATTCAAAATGTTTTCCTCCTTACCACAGACTGGTTTCTGTCATCTTTTTGGCGATACGGTTTACGGTGAATATCAGGACAATATTGATGAAAGAGTTGAATAGGCCAACTGCCGTAGAGAAGCTGTATTGAGCCTTCTGAATCCCCATTTCATATACATAGGTCGGGATAATATTGGAGGTGGCATAATTCAAATCGCTCTGCATCAGGAACGCTTTCTCAAAGCCGATACTCATAATGTTACCAAGTGCGAGGATCAGCAAAATAACGATCGTCGGCAAAATGCTTGGAATATCCACATACCACACACGCTTCCACTTACTCGCTCCATCCATAATCGCAGCTTCATGAAGCTCGGGATTGACCCCGGCAAGAGCAGCAAGGTAGATAATGGTGGCGAAGCCTGTTTCCTGCCAGATGCCTGAAAGGATATACAGAGGACGGAACCAGCCTGCATCCGCCATAAACAGAATGGGATCTCCTCCGAACAGGGTGATGACATGATTCACAATTCCGCTGTTTGGAGACAAAAAAACATTTAGCATGCCGACGAGTACAACCGTAGAGATAAAATGCGGTGCATAAATCACGGTCTGCACAAATTTCTTGTAGGACTTGCCCAGCATCTGATTCAGCATGATTGCAATGATGATCGGAGCCGGGAAGCCAAACAACAACGAAAGAAAACTGAGTGAGAGCGTGTTCGTGATGATCGTCCAGAAGTTATAGGAATCAAAAAAATCTACAAAGTGCTGGAAGCCTACCCATTCACTTCCCCAGATCCCCTGACTTGGTGAAAAGTCCTTAAAAGCAATTTGCACCCCATACATCGGATAATATTTAAAAACAAGGTAAAGAATAATGATCGGCAATAAAAACAGGTACAGCTCATAGTCGCGTCTGACCCGGCTCCATCTTTTACGATTTGGTTTGATCATGGAATGTTCCGCCCCGCTGGTTGTTGAATTCACTCTTAAACTCCCTTTCATGTAAAAGTATTCATTCATTTTGAAACGTTTCCAATAAATATTGAAACGTTTCCAACTTTAGAAAAGAAAAACCTCAGTTGGGTTCTCAACTATCCAATGAGCTGATGTTTTTCCGGTTCAAAAGGAATCATGTAGTTTCGCCCTGCTTGAAAATAACGGGGATACGATACACTTGCTTATCTAAAGGTATGTCATCAATCTTGTTATAGAGAAGTCTGATTGTCATGCGGGCCATCTCTTCAACCGGCTGACGGATCGTGGATAGTATCGGATGAAAATAAGGACTATCCTGAATGCCATCGTAACCGATGACCTTTACATCCTCCGGGACACGAATACCCTTCCGGCTTGCTCTTTCAATATAGTTGGCAGCCAACATATCGGTTATTGCAAAAACGCCATCCACATCGTCATACTTATTTAGAAACTCATTGAAATAGGCCTCGTCGTCCACTATGGGGTCCGGCTTCTCATAGATCACATAATCGACTCCCAGAGCTTGCGCCTCATGAATGAAGCCCTCTCTGCGGTTCATGGTTTCACTAAATACAGAAGTGACACTTCCCATAAATGCCGGCTTCCGGGCACCCGCTTTTACAAGCTCCCTTAAAGCAAGACGGCCTCCCTCAAAATTATCCGAAGTGACGCAGGTGATTTTCTTATTGAAGTGTCTATCAATGCTTACAATCGGAATATCGTTGCTTACATTATTCTCGATATCGTTGTAAGTTATGCCAACAATACCAGCCACTTTATTTTGCCGGAGCATATCCAGATAATACAGTTCCTTCTCGGGCTTACCGCCGCTGTTGCACAGCATTAGCTTATACCCTTCCCGGTCCAATTCATCCTCGATGTAATAAGCCAACTCGGAAAAAAAGGGGTTCCAGATACTGGGGAGCAACAAGGCTACCATCTTGGATTTCTGCATTTTGAAATTCCGGGCCACTTCATTTGGAAAGTAATTCAGCTCTTGAATAGCTTCCTCCACTTTTCTGCGTGTCTTTGGTTTTACAGCGCCAGAGTTGTTAATGACTCTGGACACGGTTCCTACAGCAACGCCGGCTAAGTTGGCTACATCTTTAATGCTTGTCATTTAACACCCCCGAACTCTCTTATGAAAATTATAATATCACCAAAGTGGAAACGTTTCAATAGTTATTTTGGAAACGTTTCAATATTTTAAATTCAAAGCTAATTTAGTTGATTTTGATTAACTTCCTTGGTTGGATTAAACACGAACAGTCCCGGTGAATGTATAAATCTCACCGGGACTGTTTGTGCAGTTTTACATGCTATGAATTGTTGAGAACGAACTTATTTTAAGCTCCTAATATCAACCGCACCGGCTATACCCGCAGTTGCTGCAGGTCTTACATCCTTCGATGTTAACCAGCGAGGCGCTGCCGCAGGATGGGCAGAGGTCGCGGGAAGCGGTCGAATGGCTGTGCGCCGAATGGCCGCCGTGGCCGTCATCGGTGGATGCCGCTGCAGGGACACTTGATTTCAGCTCCGCGCTGAGCGCTTCGTTGAAATCAAGCTCCAGGGTGGCTGCGATTGGCGCGCCGGCATGATCATCCTGTGCGTTGTTCAGCACATGGGTTTCCAGGGCTTTAGCAACTGCGTCGGCGATGGACTCGACGCGGTTCGCGCCGAAGCCGATGGCGCCGGAGCCGCCGATGCCCTTGAGATGCTTGATCAGCAGCTCGACCTTCTCGCCGTGGTCGCCGTAACGCAGGAACAGCGAGCAGACACGGCCAAGCGCTTCCGCCATCGCAAAGACATCGGAGCCGGCCTTGCCGACATTCAGGAAGATTTCTGCCGGAATGCCGTCCAGGTCGTTGATGGTGATATACGCCATACCGAACGGCGTGTTGATCTTATAGGTGGCGCCGCGCAGCACCTGCGGGCGTTTCTTGTATTGTTTGTCCACCACATTGGCTTGTGGTGCAGGGCTTGCCGCCACTGCGGTTGCTGATGCGGCCGGAGCTGCTTCTTCTGCAGCAGGTTCCGCTGCCGGTGCATCCTTCTTGTCTTCCTTCTTCGAGGTTTCCAGCACCTGCACATCGCGGCTGCCGTCGCGGTAGATCGTTACGCCTTTGCAGCCCAGATCGAAGGCCATTTCATACAGCTCGGCTGTCTCTTCGACGGTGAAGTCGGACGGGCAGTTGGCTGTTTTGGAGATGGAGCTGTCTACCCAGCGCTGAATGGCTGCCTGTGCGCGTATATGGTCTTTCGCCGACAAATCCATGGAAGTCACGAAGTACTCAGGCAGCTCTTCACCCGGATGGGCTTCCAGCCACTCCTGGGCAATCGGCACGAACTGCTCGTCATAGCCAAGACGGCTCTGCCGGAAATATTTGAAGGCAAAGTACGGCTCAATACCGGTCGAAGTGCCGACCATTGTACCGGTGCTGCCCGTAGGTGCCTGGGTAATCACGGTAACGTTACGCATGCCGTGCTTGCGGATCGATTCGCCGACTTCCGGATAGACCTCGGTAATATTACGCATAAATCCGCTCTGCAGATATTTCTCGGCATCAAATGCCTGGAAGGAACCCTTCTCGCCGGCGATTTCCGCAGAAGCCAGGTACGCTTCGCGGGCCATGAAGCCGTAGAGCTTGTCCAGGAACTCCAGCGATTCCGGGCTGCCGTAACGGATGTTCAGCTTGATCATCAGCTCGGCCAGACCCATAGTGCCTAGACCTACGCGGCGTTCCAGCTTCTGGTTCGCTTCATTCTCAGGGAAATGGTAAGGCGTCTTGTCGATAACATTATCCAGGAAACGTACAGAATAGCGGGTAGTTGTTGCCAGATCTGCCCAATCCACATCATGATTCTCTGCATCGTAGAATTTGGAGAGGTTGACGGCAGACAGATTGCAGACGCCCCAGCCCGGAAGACCCTGCTCACCGCACGGATTCGTGCAGATAATCGGGTTGAAGTACCAGCTGTTTGACATTTGATTGTAGTATTCCATGAACACTACACCCGGCTCAGCCGATTTCCAGGCTGATTCAATAATCGTATGCCAGACATCACGCGCTCTGACGGTACGGTAAGGAATAACCGCACGGCCGTCTGCTTTCCATTTATCCAGATCCCCGTCCCAGATCGTATCGTAGTCAGGATCCGTTGTATCCGGGAAGACCAGCTCCCAGTCCAGATCCTCTTTGACTGCCTTCATGAAGGCATTGCTCACGCATACGGACAGGTTGGCATTGGTCACCTGGCCCATGGTCTGCTTCACAGTAATGAAATCAACAACATCCGGATGCCAGTCATTGATCATCAGCATCAATGCGCCGCGGCGGCTGCCGCCCTGCTCAATAAGTCCGGTAGTGTAGCTGAACAATCCGCCCCAGGATACAGAACCGCTCGACGATCCGTTGACGCCTCTTACGATTGCACGGCGCGGACGCAGCGAGGACAGGTTGATTCCCACACCGCCGCCGCGGGCCATAATCTCGGTCATTTCCGAGAGAGTCTGCATGATGCCGCCGCGGCTGTCTTTGGGCGAAGGCACAACATAACAGTTAAACAGTGTCAGTTCTTCACTTGCCCCTGCGCCCGCTGCAATGCGTCCGCCCGGTACAAGCTTCCAGTCATCCAGTATCGAACGGAACCGGCCTGTCCATTCTTCCTGCAGTTCAGGTGTTTTCTCTACAGAAGCCATGGCTGCAGCCAAACGGTCCCACATTTCTTCCGGAGTTTTCTCTATATTAAGCGTCAGCTTTTCTACATCCGATTGCACCAGTTCCCCGCTGCGCGTCTTAACGGTAACGATCCGGCCGTTGCGCTCGACAATCTCCCCCACTTCCTTTGTCGGAAATTTGGGATCATCTTTGGTCAGAACCAGCACAACATCGCCAACCTTGGCATTGTTGCTGTCTGCATCCTTCCAGGCATAACGGTCCAAAAATATTTTCTCACTTAGCCCTTCAAGGCGCTGCTTGCGTACCACTGTACTCAATAGAAAAACCTCCCGGTGTGTAATATGTAAATCATCCGCTGCGAGTAGTAATGTGGAGTCCTCTTGTCAATAACAAATAACCGCCAAAAGCCCTCCGTAAACAATAATTTCAAGCTTTTGTAACAATATATTGTGTGAACCAGCTTTTCAACTATACCACATATTGTATCGAAGTTCTTTTCCGAAAAAGGAAGCCTTATCGCAAAAAATCAGCATTGAGCCGCTTTTTCTCACTTTTTCTCGCTTTTTTATCAGATTCGACACGAAAAAAAGACCCTAAAATCAGCACGTCTGCTCTACAAGAATACTTTGTATAGTTATGAATTCTCTCTTTTACGCGCATACTACTTCTACGCATTTCTTATATGAAACCGCGCCGGAGGAGGCTGCAACATGACGCAATTATCCCGCAATTCCTTGCCGCAAGAGGGAAGCACACCCGCCCCGCTGCTGCCCGTCCCTCTGTCTTTTGAGCGAAACTGGCTGCATGATCTGGAATCGAAACTGGAGAAGGGCGGACCCTGGGGGGACTGGAGATTATCCCGCCTGGCCATTCAGGGTGAACAATCCGGTCTTGTCACCAGCTTCGATGAACTGCAATGTATGAAACATCTTTCTGGTTTGTCCCCGCTGCCCCATCAGCTCGATACCGCCCATAAGGTGCTGTTTGAAATGTCCGGCCGGGCAATTCTCGCGGATGAGGTCGGTCTGGGTAAGACCATTGAAGCAGGGCTCGTCCTCAAGGAATATCTGGTGAGGGGCCTTGTGAGCAAGGTGCTGATTCTGGTACCCGCCTCACTCGTGCTGCAATGGGTCCGGGAGCTGAACACCAAATTCGGCATCACGGCAGTCGCACAGAAAAAATCTTACTCCTGGGGCAATGACATTGTGGTGGCCTCCATGGACACCGCCAAGCGCGATCCCCATAAGGAGCTGCTGCTCAGCTCCGAATTCGACATGCTTATTATCGATGAAGCGCACAAGCTGAAGAACAAAAAATCGACCAACTATCAGTTTGTGCAGCAGCTCCGTAAAAAATACTGTCTTCTGCTCACCGCAACTCCCGTACAAAATGACCTCGGCGAGCTGTTCAATCTGATCACCCTGCTGAAGCCGGGGCAGCTCGGGAACCAGGGCGATTTCGCCGCCAACTTTGTTGTGGATAAACGCCAGCCGAAGAATGAAGTCCAGCTGCGCGGCGAGCTCTCCAAGGTCATGATCCGCAACCGCCGGGGCGAGGGGCCGGTCACCTTCACGAAGCGCAAAGTCCGAAATATACCGCTCACGCTCTCACCGGAGGAAAAAGCATTATATGACGGAGTAACGGCTTTTGTCAAAGACCAATATCAGGAATCGGGCGGAAACCTCAGCAGCATGCTCTCCCTGGTGACCCTTCAGCGTGAGGTATGCAGCAGCCGCGATGCGGTTTTCATAACCTTGGTCAACCTGATCAAGAAGCTTCCAGCCGATTCTCCGAAGCGTGAACGGATGATGGATCTCCTGCAGAGCATCCGCACTGTCAAGACGAACACAAAAGCGGAGAAAACGATGGAGCTGATCCGTGATATGAATGAAAAGGTCATCGTCTTCACTGAATACCGGGCCACGCAGGAATATCTGCTGCAATACTTCCGTGAGCACGGGCTGCAGTGTGTGTCCTATTCCGGCGGTATGAACCGCGGCAAGAAAGACTGGATGATGGATCTGTTCCGCGGCCGGGCCCAGGTGATGATTGCCACGGAAGCCGGCGGCGAAGGGATTAACCTGCAATTCTGCCACCATATGATCAACTTTGATCTGCCGTGGAACCCGATGCGGGTGGAGCAGCGGATCGGCCGGGTTCACCGGCTGGGCCAGCAAAACGATGTTGTCATTTATAATCTTTCCACCGAAGGCACGATCGAAGAGCATATCCTGCATCTGCTGCACGAAAAAATCAATATGTTCGAAATGGTGATCGGCGGACTCGATGTGATTCTGGAGCGGTTCGAAAAGAAGGAATCGCTGGAGAAAAGCCTCTATAAGATCATGCTCGAAGCGAGAAGCGATGAAGAACTTCGCAGCAGTCTTGACCATATCGGCGAATCGCTGAGCGAACTGTCCCACGAAACCCGGAAGGAAATCATGCCATGACACTTAGTCCGCTAGAGGTTCGCAAGCAGGTAATGGATTATCTGGAAGCGACCGATTGCTCCTTAATTGAAGTCTCGCCGCTGCATGTAACGGTCAAACTCTCGCCGCGTGCCGACCGGATGCTGACCGACCGGCCTTACTATTGGGGGTTTGTTGAACGCACCGGGGTAGACCCGGAGACCTTGTCGTTTACCTTCGTGTTCGATCCGGAGAAGTACGACTCTGCCGCTGCACAGGCGCCGCCTCCCTCACGGCCGCCCGGAGGCTTGAACCGCCTTGCCGGTGCGGCGCTGCCTTCCGGCGGCGCAGAAATGGAGGCCGGCGCGGATAACACAGCTGCGGCCGCAGTGGGCGGGGCGCCTCCCGGCGTCTCCACCGATCCGAAGGACAGCATTCTCGCCCGCTATTTCGGCATCGTTCCGGCGCTGCCGCGGATCGGTCCGGGGATGATCCGCCGCGAGGATGTTATCTACGGAAGCAAGCGGCTACGGCAAATTTGGGCTGCGGCCAAAGAGGAAGGCAAATGCCTGCAATTGTTTGAGGACCCGGGCAGCAGGCAGCGGATGACTCTGTTCTCGGCTGCTTACGAGCCTTGGCTGGGCGTGTGCTATAAGGTGGAGATGACCTGTGATCTCAAGCGGGAAGAGCTGCATTTCATCGGAATATCGCTGGCTACCGGGAAAATCGCTGAGGATTTCGGTTTAAGACTGAACACCCTGGAGCTGACCCCGCGTCTGCCGGAGAACATTCATATCCAGCCTTATGAGATGAATGTTGCTGCGGGAGCAGATAGACTGGAGAGCTATTTGACCTCACAGCTGGCCGCGCTCGACTATACCTGGGCTGAGGAAGCCCGCGAACGGCTGCGCCTGGAGCTGAGCATCGTAGATATCTATTACGAGGAGCTGCTGAAGGAGCCGGATGAAGAGAAAAAGCAAGCCATAGAGGAGCAGTACAACCGCCGCCGCAAAGAGACAGCCTGGCAATATGAGCCGCAAATTGCAGTTTCTGCCGTAACCTATGGTCTGTTTCACCTGCGCAGCACATAGAATGCGACTAGGTCCGCTAAAAGCAGGCAAAAAAACAGCGAAACTCCAAAGCAGCAGCGCGACAGCAAGCAACAGCCTTTTCAGGGCTTGTCCTCTACAATAATGGGTATAGGACAAGCCCGTACGATTATGGACCAAGAAAGGTGACTGACTTTTATGAACTCAAACGTAAGGTCAAGGACAGCGTCCAGACGGCGCGGCCGTCTTCTTCTCATTCTGTGTCTGGGGCTAACCCTGCTCCCCATCGCTTCCGGTTTCCCATCTGCTACAGAGGCTCAGGGCAGCCGCTTCACCGTTTCACAGGCGGTGTCTCTTGAGCTTCAGCCCGGACTTACGCTGAAGGCACTTCCATCTCCACAATCCCTTCAGGATTTCACTGCACTCACCATCAACAGGCTGTCTGCAGCCGCTCCATTTACAGAGTGGAAAAATGCCAAGACCGAGTTTTACCCGCTCGGCCCGGGCACACACAGCTGGCTGGTCAATGTGAAGAACGGGGAACAGCGCATTGGTTATCTGATCGTCTCCGCTACGGAAGACGGCGGATATTTACTCAGTGAATACGGTGCCGGGACTTCCGGACTGCCTTACAGTATGACAGAGCTGCGCCAGTTTCTGGTGCAGGAAGAACTTATACCTTCGAGCTATTCAGGTAAAGCCGAGTTAACAGCACTCTACGCTCCCATGCTGCCGGTATGGAAATTAACACTCGATAAACAAACTTACTATATCAACGCCCTAACTCTGGAAATTCTGCCTTGGAGTCTCAGCAAGGCCGAGTCCGTCCTGAATGGAACTCTGCCTGCAGCAGGTACAGTGACCAGCGTGGAGCACAGCTGGACTCCACAGCGCGCTTTCCGGAGCGGCGGGCAGGATGACCCGTATGCCGATTTACAGTGGCTGGCCAGTCCCAAGCTCAAACTGGTGAACGGGGACAATGTCGCGGTCCTGCTAGGCAGCGGAAGCGCCCTGGCCTTTCAGTCAGCCGGCAAAAATGATACGACAGGCGCACCATTTATGATCACTGGCTATCAGAGCTGGCAGATCTCCGCTCAAGGGACTCCAAACCAAGCAAAGACAGTTATATATGCCGCCTCCGGCTTGCAGGGACGGCGTTATCTTCCTCTTACCGCGCTGCAGCAGACCGGGACGCTGCATAAGCTCCCGCAATCCCAGAATATTGCATCCGGCACGATTGTACAGGCAGCGGACTTCATGCTGAAGTAATATCCAGGCACCCGCATCAAAACAAACAACCTTCCCATAAACTGCCGTAAACCGGCTGGGAAGGTTGTTTGTTTTGTCAGAACACCGCCGAAACAAGCGGAATTATTTTATTCCACCACACCGCTACTTGCGGCCGCCATCACTCCACTTGCTCCGCCAGATCGACAGTCCCAGCGGCAGCATTCCGAACCATTTTTCCGCCCATGGCTGTTTCTCGGCTTTTCTGCGCGCCCGGCTGGCCCGCGGGTCCTCCATATAGACCACTACTTTTTCGGTAATATACTTAACCAGATCATCACCGCTCGAAGCCATAACGCCACCTCCTTATTCTTCGAAGGATCTCATATCCATAGTGTACTCCAGATTCGCTGTGTCTAAACCGGAGAATGGTGAATCGTATAGACTTGCCTGTAACAGCACAATCTAACAAGGTATCCATTTGGATGAAGATTAACAATGTGCAAGGAGGTCATGCACTTGAGAAACATGAGCTACTTCAGGATAAGCCCTGTATGGCGGAGATGGTCCATTCTGCTGGCTTCTGCCGGTCTGCTGGCTCTGCTGGCCGGACAGGCCCATGCCGCTCGGTTCGAGCAAGTGCCGCACGCTTCTACGTCCGGCTGGCAGGAGAAAAGACAGCAAATGCTTGGACATGATCAGCGGATCATTCTGATTGATGCGGGACACGGGGGAATTGACGGCGGGACATCCCATGGCGACATCCTGGAAAAAGATATCACGCTGGCCATCTCCAGGCGTTTATTCCTTCTGCTGCGCAGCGACGGGTTCGATGCAATTCTAAACCGGACGGGGGATTACGCGCCAAGCGAGGAGAACCGCTGGCTGCGCAGCTCCTCCCGTCATCTCCGGGATCTGGCCCAGCGCAAGGAGCTGGCTGAAATGCTTCCGGCGAATGTCGTCGTCAGCATTCATATCAATTGGGCGCCCTCGCCGTCTAAGCACGGGCCGCTCGTGCCGTACCGCCAGGAAGGCAGGAGCTTTCTGCTCGCCCGCTCCATCCAGGACCAGCTCAACCAGATTTATGATATACATGCGGCTCCCAGACCGGGCAAACCGTTCTATCTGCTCAACAAAATAACCGCCACAACGGTTATCGTTGAGGCGGGGTTTATTAGCAGTCCAGCTGACCGCAGTAAGCTCTGTACTCCACACGGCCAGGAGGAGATTGCCGAAGCCATTGCCAGCGGTATTGCCGCTTATCTTATGGAAGTGTGAGCTGTTTATTCCATTTCCATTCCTCTCTGACCAGCTCTGAGATACCGACAAATTCCACATTGGCCTTCATTGCGGCAATACCGCGGCGTATACCCGCTGCGGTCTCTTTGCCCTGGATGCCGACATGGCCGATTGTCACGCAAAATCTCTCGTTTGTTGCCCGTTTCTCTACAAGACGCATCTGCTTCATGACATGGCCGGCAGAGTGAATGTCATCAAGGAAGATATGATTTTCTACAGGGGGCAGTCCGAGCTCCCGGGCCATTCGGCCCGCGACTGAACGGTAATTCGTGTGGCTGTCCACAAAAAACAGTCCGCGCTCCTTGCATACGGCCAGTACAATACCCATCACACGTTCATCACCGGTTACCTTAGAGCCCATGTGATTGTTGATGCCTACCGCATAAGGCACATTATCCAGTGCAGCTTCCACCCGTTCCCGTACCTCTGCATCAGTCATACGGGTCAGAACGGCCCCCGGGCCGAGCCACTCCGGCTTTCCATGGCGCGGTTCCATCGGCAGATGCACCAGTACGTCATAGCCGCGTTCGTGAGCGCGGCGTGCGTCCTGCTCCGTCGTGGACAGAAACGGCATCACTGCAGCTGTAATCTTAACCGGCAGCGCGAACATCTCGTCCGTACCGCGCATCCCGTTGCCGAAGTCATCGACGATGATCGCTACACGGCTGCGGGCGTGGCGCACCGGGTTAGCCTTCACTTCGGCTGCCTTGCTGTCCGCAGCAGGTTCAGTATGAACAGCAGCGTGCAGAGCCGTTTCCTGGCGCTGCCCCGAAACTGCACCCATCACTGACGGACCTCCCGGAAATAGTATGATCATCCAAATAATGATCGTGGCCAATGAGAGCAGCTTGCTGCATTTTAGCCTTGCCGGATTGCATTTTGTCAAAAGGAACGCCTCCTTCGTCTTCTGTAACCATTGTTCTCATTGTTTGGAACACGAAGGGTAAATATGTACCGGCAAGGTACGCAATAATTAACAATCGTTATACAGCCTGCCGCCCCCTGCGGTCAGCGGCAGCAATAGCTTCATATACATCCTGCGGGGTAACCGTAAACGGCATATTGCTCATTGGGCCGTCCGCTGCACAGCTGGCCGCTGCAGCACTCATAAGCTTCTCTGGTGCAATGACGGAAAGTCCCATTTGTTCCAGGGTCACCGGAAGACCTGTCTCACGGCAAAAGCTGACCACAGCAGACACTTCTTCCTCCGGTGCCTGCTCCAGCATCAGCTGTGCAAGGGTCGCGAAGGCAACCTTCTCCCCGTGCAGGATATGACGACATTCCTCCAGCAGCGTCAGGCCGTTATGGATAGCATGGGCTGCAGCAAGGCCGCCGCTTTCAAACCCGATGCCGCTTAGGTAAATATTCGCTTCTACAATATCGGCAACCGCCTTAGAAGCAATTCCCTCCCGGGCATCCCGCAGGGCCTCTGCCCCTTCCGAAAGAACCGTCTCGAGGCAGGCCCG
>NZ_LN831198.1:1698300-1713881 GCF_001368795.1 Paenibacillus ihuae | reverse complement strand
TGGCAGCAATGGAGCTTGTCCCTCCGGCCTCAGTGATAGCCCCCGACTTGCGGCACGCTCTGGCTTCATAAAAGGTGGACAGGGCATCGCCCATGCCTGCTGCCAGCAATCTGGCCGGTGCCTTGGCGATCAGCCCGACATCGGCGATAACGGTATCCGGACTGTGCCGTAAAGACAGATAGCGGTCAAACGTGCCCTCTTCTGTGTACAGCACCGCCACCGCACTGCAGGGTGCATCGGTGGAAGCCACCGTAGGCACGAGGATCACCGGAAGGTTTGCATAATGGCTGACGGCTTTGGCCGTATCCAGTGTTTTGCCCCCTCCTATTCCCAGAATGACCCCCACCGTGTCAAGGTCGAGCCCCGCAACAATTTGATCCACCTGGTTCATACTGCATTCACCCTTGAATTCACGTTCTGTCAGCGGCAGCAACTCCTCTGCGAAGCTGTTTCGGATCTCCTGGCCATAGACGCCAAGAATATACGGGTCAATGATGGCATAAGCCGCCCCGGCTCCCATCTGCGAGCAATAAGCGCCCAGCCTGGCAAGCTCCCCTTCGCCCTGAATATACTTGGACGGGGAATAAGTAATCTGTCTCATCTTGATTTCCTCCTTTTTCCAACCGCTACTTATTGTAAGCAAGAATACGGCAGCGGGCAATTAAAAAAGCCCCAATCCCGGCAGATTGGAGCGCCTGATTCACCAAAATCTATTTTTTCCGGACAGGCATGCGTTTAACATCCCCTGTAAGAGTACAATCCTCATTCCTTTGTTTCTCTACAAAGCTGCCCTCGTTGACCTTGATGTCAATAAAATCTACAATCTGCTGCAAGGAAGCAATCTGTTCCAGGATATTCCGCTTGTGGATCTGGATCTTGTCATATAGCTCCGGATATTCTGACAAATTGGAATCACGCGACAGATTCAGATAAGGACGCATCTCATCCAGCGGCATTCCCGTCTTTTTCAGACAGGATATCAGCTTCATCAGCTCAACATCTCCCTCACTGTATACCCGGTGGCTGTTTTCTTTCCGCTGTGCCCGGGGCAGCAGTCCAATCTTCTCGTAATACCGGATCGTATCCTCCGTAATTCCCGTAAGCTCTGATGCCGCTTTGATGGAGTACCCCGTTGTCATAACAACCGCCTCACTCATCTTGCCACCTCCTGCTTCTTCATTTCTTTATTTTATAACTTGGAGTCAGCTCCAAGTCAAGCTGCTTTTTTATGCAAATCAACGGCTTGACTTGGAGTCGACTCCAAGTTATACAATGAGCGCAATTCACAGATAAGCAACGACAGCAACACAGCCTATCTGGTCTTGATGATAAAGATAAGGAGAGATTAAGATGACTATACAACTTAAACCCGAAACCGCCCTGATCACAGGTGCCAACAACGGCATCGGCCTTGCGCTTACCCGCCGGATGCTTGCCGAGGGCTGGCAGATCGCTGCGCTGATCCGTTCCGCTTTCCCAGCTGATGACGACCAGATCCGTGATGCACTAAGCAATAAGCAGCTGCGGATTTACACAGCAGACCTGTCCGATTATGGCACTCTGCGCACTGCTTTAGATGAGATCAGGCTGAGAGAACCCAAGCTTGATCTGCTGTTCAATAATGCTGGCGGCAGCTTCCCGGAGCTGAGCTATTCCAAACAGGGGCGTGAGATGCATTTCGAGCTGCAGGCTGTTGTCCCGTATATTATCACCATGGAACTGAAGGAGCTGCTGCTTAAGGGGTCTTTGAGGACAGTCATTAATACCTCTTCCAATGCTACACTAAGCCTCAAGAAATTCGACCCTACCCTGCTGGAGCGTCCGGTGGAGTTCAGAAAGCTTTTTGGACCATATGCCACTTCCAAAATGGCTCTGTCCCTATGGACAAAAGAAATCGCTTCGCAGCTGGCAAAAGAAGGAATCATGATCCGCAGCGCCGACCCTGGGGGTAACAATACGATCCGCGGCGGTAAAAAATCCGGCCTTCCCTTCTGGCTGAAGCCGATTATGAAAATGTTCTTTCGGCATCCTAGCTACGGTGCCGGACTGCTGTACAATGCAGCGCTTGGTAAGCATAAGAATGAACCCGGGGTTTTCCTGATCAAGGATGAAATATCCAGGCTTAAATTCGCCGATCAAGGTCCCGCTGTCCTTAATAAAGTTCAGAAGATCTATGAGCGTGAATTTGTTGCAAGCCGCTAATAGCCAAACAAGCAGAGCAGCGTTCCTCCAATGGCGGGAGAACGCTGCTCTGCTTGCTGTTTTCGCGTGAAATGAGTTTAGTCCAGCCGCCCGAATGCACGCAATAACAGCAGCTTCTCAATCGCTGTATGCGCTTTCCACCAGTTCTCACTGACCGCAAAGGCTTGTTCATAGCCGGCCCAGCTCCAGTTCAGGTCCCATAATCCCTCCGGATTCCTGATTTCCAATAGGTAATCCAGTTCCTTCTGAACCAGAGCAGCGTTGTTACTGAACCCTAAGCTTTCCGGAGTTTTGATGAATGCCGAGGGTTTGCAGGTGTATCCGCTCCAGTCTCCGGCATCTCTCTCCAGCAGCACCGTTATTTGCTTCGCTGCAGCTGCATTCAGTTCAGCATAGGCGAACTGTTCCTGCATACCGGCCGCACCCATACACTCAAGCAGTGTAACCATACAGATCAGCGGATGCATTTCGATATGTGGATCCTGCAAAAAAAGCTCCTCAAGCTCTTTGGCGATACTGAAACCCCGTGTATATAGCCTGCTGTTCCTGTCCGCAAAGCGCAGAATGAATCCTGCCAGGATTGCCGTAGGGTTAAACACGCTGCGGGCTGTGCTGTCCGAGTCCGTATGCCACCAAGGCGCATGAGGATAATCATTATTCGAATCAATAACATTCCGCCACATGTTTCCGTCCATCTCGGCTCCGCTGTCCAGAAATTTCAATATGCCTTGCACGACCGGGTGATTGTTATCTTGAAAATGGACCTCAAGCAGTCTCTCCACCGCTGTACCCGTCTGTATTGGTGAAGAATGCGGATTCCATGCGTCCGCTTCCAAGGCATGTCCAAACCCGCCGTCCTCATTCTGGTAAGCCGCCAATGCTTCCAGTACAGCCGGCAGATCCCCCTCTTCGAAATGATATTTCCACCGCGCTAGATCCAGCGGACGGGCGTTGCGGTAAATCCAGTTTTTGATCACCTTATAATCCTCGGGTTCCAGCTTCTTCATAACATTCCCCTTTTCCAGTTATAGGCTTCACACGCATCTTCATACCCTGAATTTAACCGGACTGTCCACAGAAAAGCTGTGAGGTCCTTCATTTCCCAGAAGAAACATTTGAAGGATATTGGAAGACGGAAAACCAAGAAGGTACAACTATCTTTTTAAGGAGGACTAGCTTTGAGCGAAGATTTTTATTGCGAGCAAGTACTGAACGGTAAAACAGCTATAGATAAAGTCCTGGAAACAGACAACGTATTGGCTTATCATCATACCAGACCTTTTTATCCGGTCCATATTGTAGCTATTCCCAAGAAGCATATCGCCTCCTTGCTAACTTTGGAACAATGCGACAATGAACTCTTGCTGGAACTTCTCGATGTCATTCAAAAAGTAGCGGCCATGGTAACAGAACAGCACGGAGCTTGCAGAGTGTCTACCAACCTGGGCAATTATCAGGATTCCAAGCATCTTCACTGGCATATTAGCTATGGGGATCCACTTGTCCAAAATGTCCGCTGAATTTAGGTTAATAATAATATTAAAGACAGGCTGGTGCATATTATAGAAGAAGCTGAGGAGGGAATTATGAAGAAGAATGCGGCCGGGGTGTACTCTTTTCTAAAAGAACTGTTCCAAAAAATAAAAAACGATGATGTACAGGGGATTAGTGCGCAATTAACCTATTATCTTATTCTCTCCCTGTTTCCGTTTCTGATCTTTATTATGACACTCATCGGATATGCCAATATTTCCCTGGAGGATAAAATCCAGCAACTGGAGCAAATTATGCCGGTGGAAGCCGTCTCCATTATTGAAGAGATTCTGCAGGATGTCTCCGAGGGGCGGAGCCAGGCCTTACTGTCCTTCGGGATGCTGGCTACTCTGTGGGCTGCTTCCAAAGGTGTGGGCGCGATCATCAAGGGGCTGAACCGCGCCTATGATATTGATGAGAGCAGGGTGTTTTGGAAAATTAGGGGGATTGCCTTCCTCGCCACCCTGTTCATCGGCTTTGTGGTGCTGCTCAGCATTCTGCTGCTCGTTCTCGGCAGCTGGCTGAAGACACAGGTATTTTTACTGGCTGATCTGCCTTATGGTCTGCAAAAGCTCTGGGATCTGCTGCAATATACCGTTCCTCTCTTCGTGATGTTCGTGGTGTTCACCCTGCTCTACTGGATTGCCCCCAGCCGGCGTCTGCGGCTAAGGGAAGTGATGCCGGGAGCCTTCTTCTCCACGATTGGCTGGATCACTACCTCGGTGCTGTTCTCCGTATATGTCAACCAGTTCAGCGATTTCACCAAAACCTACGGAAGTCTTGGCGGTGTAATGATCCTGCTGATCTGGCTGTATATCAGCTCCATCATCATTCTGGCCGGCGGAGAGATCAACGCCATTCTGCGAAACCGCCGGACCAGAGTGCATACACCCACACTTCCTTAGTGATATTTAAAAGCCCCATTCTGCGTTTGATCAGCAGACTCTCCGGCTTGTACCACCGGTGGATCGGGCAGATAGGCACCCTCCTCCTTCAGCCGTCTGCGCAGGATCTGAACATCGACAGTATGGACATCATGACCCGGAAGCTGTGCGGCCAGCGCTGCAGCAATTCCCGCCGCTTCACCCATAGCCAGGCAGACCGGCATCACCCGGACACTGCCCTGGACCTCGCGCACTACAGAGATGGAGCGTCCGGCTACCAGTACATTTTGCAGGGAGCGGGGAGTCAGGCAGCGGTAGGGAATACCATGGGATTCACCGGGGCCGTACCGTTTTATTACCTCCGGCTTGCCTCCGGCCTGCTTCTCTTCTTTTTCCGTTCCATGGATATCAATAAAGTAACTGTTGCGGCAGATCTCGTCCTCGAAGCTGCGGCGGTTCACATAATCATCGACACTAAGAACATAATCGCCGGTGATCCGCCGCGTCTCCCGTACACCCATAAGTGAACCTGTACTGGCTACAAAGGCACTGCCAAAGGAAGCCGGCATAAATTCCGCAAGCGCATCCCGGTAGACGGCCGCCAGCTTTCTGCCCTGCATCAGCGCAGCCGATACCGAGTAAGCATCCGTATTATCCACATCCCATAAATGGCCGGCGTTAAAACCTACCGTGCGCGGTGCGATTATATTGTTGCAGATATGCGAGTCCGGAATCTGCGGATATTTGCCTGACCGGAGGATATCAAAGATGGGACTCTGCTTATTATTGTTGTGCAGAAGCGGACCGTTCAGATAAGCATACTCATCCACATTGCCCAGATTGAAGCAGTGTGTAGCCGGCATCAGGTCACCGGTCGCTGTATCGCCCTTGAGGTACTCCGCCCCTGCCCAGGCTGCAACATCGGCATCGCCCGTGCAATCAATGTAAACCTTGGCCTGAAGTGCCTGAAGTCCGCTTTTGCTGGCCGTAATCAGGGCGGTAACTCTGCCCTCCGGCTCTGTTTCCACTGAGCCCAGCAGCGTGTTAAATAATACAGTCACTCCTGCCTCCTGGACCAGATCATCGTAGATCACCTTCAGCTTCTCCGGTTCAATCGGCACCCAGTCCATCGCGTCCTTAGCCACATGCGGCATCTGCGCCTTCAGCGCCTCGAACACTCTCATGGCCAGCCCTCTGTAGATAATCTGCTCCATATCTGAGAAAGGACACCAGGCCGGCACAAGCCCCGAGGTGCCCATCCCGCCCAGGCTTCCCGTCGCTTCGATCAGCAGCGTTCTCGCACCTTCCCGCGCAGCTGCGGCTGCTGCTGTACAACCGGCCGGCCCGCCTCCGACAACAATGACATCCCAATCATCCTGAAGCGGAACCTCGCTGATCCGCATCCGGTAGGTTTTCATTTGATCTCCTCCTGCTATATAAGACGAGTTTGGGGCTGTACATAGGGTATATCAAAATTGAACTGTTGATTTTTCTATTATGTGATGGGCCGTGACTCCAGAGAATATTTGGACTTCCGGCCGCTGCCCTTCTGCAGATTTCTTGATTATATACCGCTGTTCGCGGTGGAAATCCGCAGACTGCCTATGCTTCCGAAGCGAGCTTTCCTGCGGAAAGCTTTCAGGCGGACTCTTCCGCTCCTACAGTTCCAAAATCCCCTTCCGCCACTCTTCACAAATATACTTTTTCAAGTTCATTCTATACAGTTATGCCAGTTCCCAAGTTCATCTTATATTTCTCTTTTTACTTGCCTGCTATTTACCGCTGGCTGCGTACCAATCGTTAACCTCGTTGTAGCTGGCTTCTCCGCCGGCTGCTTTGTACTTATCGGCAAAAGCGTCCACGGCATCCGGAGATTCCTCACCGACAATCACCTTTACGGCAAAATCATTGATCATCTGATTCAGCGAAGCGTTGTTCTTAGAATATTCAGGAAGCGACGGCGCCAGTGCAAGCGGATCGGAAATCCGCGCTTCAGCAGGCAGTTCATTGTTCAGATACGAGAAGCCTGCGAACAAGCGTGCATCCTTCTGGACACGGGCCTGCCAGTAGATCGGGTAGAGCTTCTCATCAATACCAGTAAGATAGTTGCTGGCATTGCCCCGTTCATCTGTGAACAGCGGCAGGATCGGGCTGTAGATACCGTCTTTATACGTATGATGTTTGCCTTCTTCCCCGATGGCGATCAGCTTGAAGGTGTCTTTATCCAGCTTGTCATTGATCCACTTGATGGCATCCTCGGGGTGTTTGGCAGATTTCGGAATAAAGGTCAGGCGGTCAAAGCCTCCGCTCATGCCAAGGCCCATTTGCCCGTCTTTACCCTTCAAGGCCGGAAGATATACAAACTTGGCATCCGGGAAATTGGCGTTCAGGGCATCGGCAACGCTCGGAATATCATACCAGGGCAGCTGAATAACACCGATTTTGCCGCTGGTGAATTTCTCCTTCAGGGTAGCATCCTTGTTGACGGCAAATTCCTTGTCTAGCAGACCCTGCTTATACAGGTCAGCCATATACGTGAGATATTCCTTGAAGCCCGGGTGCAGCGGCGGCGGTACCAGCTTGCCGTCTAGCTTATTCCAGCTGGTGCCGATGCCGAAAGCGCCGGTAATATTGGCTGTCGTTGCCAGGCCGCCGTCAATTGACATCGGAGCGCCGCTGCTGCCGTTGCCGCCGGGATCCTTTTCCTTGAACGCTTTCAATACTTCTGTGAATTCGTCCAGGGTGGTAGGTGTTTTCAGGCCCAGCTTGTCGAGCCAATCCTGGCGGATCATCAGGTCGGCGCCGGCAAATTGCGAGGAGCTGTTCGGGATGGCGAAGATTTTGCCGTCTACTTTCACCGCATCGAAGGAGGCTTCAGAGATGGACGCCTTAATATTCGGGCCATATTCTTCAATGAGCGGGGTCAAATCGACCAGCGCCCCCATTTTTGCGTAATCCGTGTAAACGGCCTTTTCACCGGAAATAGTAATGACATCGTAGGGTTCGCCGGACGAGATCAGCAGGTTCAGCTTATCCATCGCTTTGTCGGCGGGCAGCATTTCATATTTCACTTTGTACCCCGTCTTCTCTTCGATGACCTTGGCAAGCGGATACGTATTATAATCATCCTTCGACCACAAATTGAGCGATTTCAATTCAGGTTTAGTCGTGTCTTTTGTTGGCGCGGTAGTGGCGGCAGCACTCGCCGGAGCCTTAGTCGCCTCTGCAGCTTCCTTATTTCCGTTACCATTGTTACCCGATGAGCCACAGCCAGCAGCTGCCAGCAGCAGTCCGGTGCAGAGCAGAAGAGACCAGCCTTTTGTATATTTCATACGTATAACCCTCCTCAAATATTGGATCACGGCTCAGCCTTTGACGGAGCCGATGAGCACGCCCTTAATGAAATACTTCTGCAGGAACGGATACACAAACAGGATGGGCACCGTCGAAGCAACTACTGTTGCCGCACGGATTCCTTCGGGAGACATGTTCATGAGATCATCCACACTTTTGTTCACGGCATTCGCTGCACTGGCATCCATCACTACGTCCTGCAGATAGAGCTGCAGCGTCTTAAGCGCCGTATCATTGATATAGATCATCGGGCCAAAATAATCATTCCAGAACCCGACCGCATAGAACAAGGCGATCGTTGCAATGACCGGCATGCTAAGCGGCAGAATAATCCGGAACAGAATCGTGTAGGTTTTGGCCCCGTCGATCCGTGCCGACTCTTCGAGTGCTTCAGGCAGGCTTTCGTAATAGCTCTTGATCACCAGCAGATTGAACACACTGATCATTCCCGGCAAAATCAGAACCCAAAGATTGTTGATCAGGTGCAGCTGCCGCATCAGCAGGTAGTTTGGGATCAGCCCCCCGCTGAAGAGCATGGTGAAAATAAACAGCACCATAATAAACGGAATGCCCGGCAGGCGCTTCGATAACGGGTACGCGGTTAGCGCAGTCATGAGGATAGAGATTACGGTTCCGACTACAGTAACGCCTACCGAGACTCCGAAGGCCCGGATGAATGTTGAGGAGGAGATGACCTCCTTCATCGTATCCAGCTGGAAGCCTACAGGCAGGATGCCTACCTTCCCGGAGGTGATCGCCCATTCCGCACTGATAGCCTTCGATAGCACGTTGATAAGCGGCAGCAGCATGATGACACCCAGGAGAATCAGGAAGAAATAAACAGCCGTGTCCAGCACCAGATCGCCCTTGGTTCGTTTCGTCAATCTTTCCACTCTCCCTTCCCGCTCACCAGATACCGCGCTTCAGCAGCTTCCGGCTGATATAGTTGCCTGAGATAATCAGGATAAAACCGACAACCGAGTTGAACAGACCGACGGCAGTGCTGAAGCTGTAATCCATTTTGCCAAGGCCGATGCGGTACACGAAGGTCCCGATGACATCAGCGGTTTCATAGACAACCGGATTGTACATGGTGAGAATCTGCTCTGTCCCTGCATCCAGTACCGAACCGAGGCGGAGAATGAACATCAGCACAACGGTAGGCAGGATACCCGGGAGCGATATATGGAGCATTCTGCGGATTCTCCCCGCCCCGTCAATGGCAGCGGCTTCATATTGCTCCTGGTCAATTCCGGCGATGGCGGCAATAAACACAATGGCATTCCAGCCCGTCTCCTTCCATCCTGCCGTGAACACAACCAGACTGCGGAAATACTCGTTGCTGACAAAAAAACTGATGGGCTCGCCGCCGAACGACTGGATGATATTGTTGACCAGCCCCCCGGAGGTCGATAGAATGGTCACGAATAACCCCGAGATAATCACCCACGAGAGAAAATGCGGCAAATAAATGATCGTCTGGATCGTCCGCTTAAAGAACATCAGCCTGACCTCGTTCAGCACCAGTGCGATAAAAATCGGAAACGGAAACAGCAGCACAATTTTATACACACTGATCAGCAGAGTATTCATGAAAACCCTTCCAAATTCCTCCGACTGGATCAGCTTATGAAATTGCTCAAGCCCGACCCATTCACTGCCTCTGATCCCCTCAAAAATATTAAAATCCTGAAACGCAATCAGTACGCCGTAGAGCGGTGTATATTTGAAGAGCAGCAGAAACAGGAGTCCTGGAATCAGCAGTACATAATAATCCCTGTTTCTCCAGGCCAGCCTCCACTTGCTTACTGAACGGGTCCTGGCCCTCTTGACATTATTCTTCCGCTTCAAATCCGTGACACCTGTGCCCAAGTTACTCACCTCCACCTGGTTTATGAGATGATTATACGAGTTCATCCAGGTGGTATTGTAGGTGGTAATCCGATTATTTCTGGTCTCTGACGACTGTATATTCCGCGTGGCCTCACTCTGATGTAACCGCTTTAATTCTTACCGTGACGACCGTCCCTTTTCCGGGTTCCGAATCGATGGACAATCCGTAGCGGTTGCCGGCAAAATAACGGATTCGCTCGTTGACATTATAGAGGCCAAAGGAGCCGGACGAACCGTTATCCTGCTTCTCCAAGGAAGGCTCGCGCAGCAGACGCTGCCCCTGTTCAGGGCTCATGCCGATGCCGTCATCAGAGACGGTGAGCACAACGGTATCCTGCTCCAGCCGGGCAGCAATGGTGATCGTTCCCTGTTTATTTTTGGTTTTACGGATACCGTGAAGCAGTGCATTCTCCACCAGCGGCTGAAGGGTAAGCTTGGGAATGATATATGGCGCAAGTCCCGGCCCGGCCTCAATGGTGAACGTAAAGGTAGACGGAAAACGGTTCTGCTGAATCTCCAAAAAGACTTTGGCTAGCTCCAGCTCATCGCTAATGCTAACATTATCACGCCCTTTATTGAGGCTGAGCCGGAAATAATGCGCCAGCGCTTCAATCATCTGGCTGGTATCCTCCGCATCATGCGAAATGGCCGACCAGTTAATCATATCGAGGGCATTGTACAGAAAATGGGGATTAATCTGCGCCTGAAGCGTCCGGAGCTGGGCCTCCCGTTCCTGCATTTTGGCCTGATACGACTCCTCCATCAGATTGTTGACTTTATGAATCAGATGATCCACGCTGCGTTCCAGCAGACGGAAATCCCCGTCCGGCATGGAGCGGCGCTCTTCCAGCCATCCGATCCCTTCCTTGCGGATCATCTTCAGGATCATCTGCACCCTGTGCTGCATGCTTTGGGTCATGAACATCAGCAGGACAAAAGAGAGGACCAGAAAAGGAATGGTGATCCCCGCGAGAGTGGCTATACTGGTAAACTGGTTCAGCGCCGTAGCCCGGTGCGAAATTTCGGACTGGGCTACCCTGGCCACCAGCTTCCACCCGGACGGACCGATGGTGGTATACATTACGTTTACAGCTTTGCGGCCGTCTTTACTCTGCTGAATGCCTTCCTCCGAGTGCCGGATCGTATCCAGCAGCTCCGCTGGCAGCATTGAGGCTGACGAAGCCGGATCAGCGTCCGCTTCGACAGAACTATAGATGACATTTCCCGAACCGTCCAGCAGATAAGGAGCATAGGTATCCGAGAAATGAAGCTCCGACAGAATCTCACCGATCAGCTCTTCGGAAACATCCATAACCAGAACGCCGACAATCTCTTCATAATTCTGCGGATTGCGCAGCATTCGGGCTACCGAGAAGATTTTTTTGACCCCTATATCGTTATAGCTCTCCTGATACACCCCGGTCCAGACCATGCCTCCGCCCGCTTCCATCACAGCTGTGTACCATGGATATTGCTTAATGTCGTTCAATTTGTATAGATTCACTCTGTCTCCTGCATACAGCCGGGAAGGGTCTACAAAAAAACGCGTCCGGAAAATATCCCCGTTCTCCCTGGCGGTCTCAGCCAGATTACGCAGCTCCTTGATCTGTTTGAGCTGGTCAGTGATGCTGCTTCGCCGCTGGAGATTCTCATACAGGATCTGATTCATAAAAACAGAGTTGCTGCTGTCACGGATATGTTCCAGTTTATAGGTTAAATTCAGCCCCGCCTGCTTCAAGGTTAGCTGCATGGTACGGGTGACCTCCTCTTCCAGGATCCTGTTGGAACGCGTATAAAAGGAAGCCAGCAGAATGGAGACAGGCAGCAGAATGAGCAGGATGTATGCCAGCAGCCATTTTCGTGCCGCCAGAATCCCCTGGAGAAGGCCTTTCAGATAATTCCAGCCAAACTGCATAGTACTCTCCCTTCCTTCCGTTGCACGAATCTAATGGTGCTGCTCCCGGTAGGCGCTTGGTGTAAAGCCGGTCATTTTTTTGAACAGCTTGCTGAAATGGCTGGGATCGGTATAGCCTACCGCATAACAGACCTCATAAAATTTGTTCTGGGGGTCACCCAGCAGCTGCTTGGCCTTCTCGATCCTAACCTTGGTTAAGTACTCGAACAGCGTTTCTCCTGTCTCCTGCTTGAACAGCAGCCTGACATAAGTGGGACTGAGATATACCCCGGCTGCGATATCAGCTACGGTCAAATTCTCGGCATAACGCGCCTCGATCAGGCGGCGGACCCGCGCAATTGTCTCATTCGCTTTACCGCTCCGCTTGACCTGCACGAATTCACAGACCTGCTGCAAATACGTCTCTGTAAATATCAGCAGATCCTGCATTGTCTCCTGCCGGGCCACCGCTTTCCAGGCCGCCAGCTCCCGCTGCTCCCACTCTGCCGTCATCCCGTTCAGCTCCAGCAGCACCTGGCCGGATTGCAGAATCAGATGCAGACTGACGTTCTGCGCATAACGCGGACCCTGCCCGCGGTTTTTCTCCAGCAGGCCGAACATTTCAGCTAGCTCTGCATGCAGGCGGCTGCTATCCCCAGACTTGATCGAAGTCAGCACCCGTTCCCCCCATTCCGGCTCAAACCGGTAGCGGAGATTCTCCGCGGATTCGATGTTATCCATGGTGAGAATCCGGTTTTTACCCAGGTACCATTTCTGGTCAGCGGCTCCCCGGGCCTGCCTATAGGATGCCGGCAGCTCGGAAAGGCTTCTTACCCCCTCACCGACTCCGATGGTCACACTCAGCTTCAGCCACTTCCGCAGGTTATCCCGTATCAATTCCGCCAGCTGCAGCAGATCATCTTCTGAGAACCGCTGGCCGGGCAGGAGAATACCGACATACTCACCCGGCTCTTTTTCAAAAGTAACTCCCCGCATCTGTTCATCTATAATTTCCTGAATAATATTCAACACGGTATACGATAACAGCTGCTTATCCTGCTCGGTGCGGACATCCATCACCAGCGGCACATCATCAATTACAATGGCCATAATAATATAACTGTCCGCTGCAAGGCTCTGCAGCCCCAGAAAGACCAGCTTGTCATGAACCCGTTCCGGATGGATGTTGTCACTGATCACAGACAGCAGAAATTTCTCACGAAGTAACGGCATGCTCTGCGTCAGCTTAACCTGCATATCCTTCACCAGCTGCCGCTCCCTCCGCTCCTCATCCAGCGCTGCTGTCACTTTGCCCATCACCACCGATAATTCTTTACGGCTCACCGGCTTAAAAATATAATCCGCCGCATGCATCTGCAGCGCTGACCGCAGATATTCGGCATCATTATGCCCGCTGATGAACACAATTTTGGTGTCCGGAAGCAGTGCACGGACCTCCGCCGCCATTGCGATCCCATCCATAGCCGGCATCTGCACATCAGTCAGCACGATATCGGGCCTAAGTTCACTTATTAGCGCAAGTCCTGTATCCCCGTCGTCAGCAGTGCCTATCAGCTCGATTCCCTGCCCGGCCCAATCGACATAGGTGCGCAGCCCGTTTATCACCGACGGCTCATCATCCACAATAACCAGCGTTTTCATAGGCATATTCCTTTCGATTCAAAAAATTAACCAAATTAAATATCATTATGTAAAAATTTTCTACGCAGAACGAAATTATCCTGCTTTTTATTGTAATAATGAAAATGGGATGAAGAGCTGCGAAGGCTGCCATTGCCCATAATCTGCTGAAGCAAGCAACAATGGACCAAAAACGAAGAGCAACGATTCTCCGGTAATGGGAAAATCGCTGCTCTGCTCACGTATAGTGTTTTGCTATTGCACCGTCAAATCATATTTGTAACAGGCTGCTGCCTCCACCTGCTTGAAGCCTTCACCGGTGTATAACGCTTGTGCCCGTTCATTCTCCGCATTCACACACAGGATGCTGCGGGTATAGCCCTTGTTTCTTGAGAGATGCAGCGCTGCTCTAAGCAGAACTCGACCGAGTCCTTTGCCCTGATATTCAGGCAGGAGCGCCACCGGTCCAATATTCATAATCGGCGCATCATTGTACTCATCATCAGCCCCGCGCACAATCCCGACAGCCTTGCCGCCGTGATACAGCAGCAGCATTCCGCCCTCGATATAATCGGCTCCGGCAATCATGGAACTCACCATATCCGGAGTTGCCGGCGTCTCACTCCCCTTAAGCTTAGCGAAGCCCGCATTTCTGACCTCACACCAGACGGCTTCATCGGCTCCGGGCCGGAAAGGCCTTAGCTCATACTCCTCCGGAATACTGATTTCAGGCAGTACTTCCTCGTCCCGGACAAGCAGATAGGAGTATCTTTCGACCGTAAACCCCGCCGCTGTAAGCTTATCCATATCTCCCGTATTTACCGTTGGAACAAAAATATTCACCTTATCCAGCCCTGCTGTATGCTGAAGAACCGCTTGCAGCAGCTCCCGGTATACTGCCGGGTCATCCGTTTCCGCATGCAGAATACGGAACCGGGCTTTCCGGCCTCTGCGGCTGTAATCATTAAGTATCAGCGAAGCCGCTCCAGCGACTGTCCCTTGCGGATTCAGCGCAATGTAAGTAGGATTCTCAGCATTAGGCTCATATTCCGCAAGGTCCTCTTCATACAAAAAAGAATCATCCAGCTCATTCCGGTGTTTCCGGCAGAAGTTCAGGAACTCTTCTTTCCGAACCTCATCCAATTTTTCTATAATCAACAGACATCCCCCTATCCGAATAAAACACACCTGAATTCATTACCATAGGCCCTCTAAGCTATTCGCTCCATCATTTTACCAGAGTATGGAATCTCCCGGCTATAGCTGAACTGGATGGACTATACGCATCTGAGCGGCGGCCGGATCAGATTACACCCAAGGAACGGAATAGAGACGAATAGAGTTCCGGCTAACCCTCCAAGCCGTTAAACTTTCTAAGCAGTCCAATAAATTCATGCAGCTGCTTGTCTTCCCAGCCGGCAATCCGCTCATAAAATAAAGATCCCTTTTCTTTAAGCGCTTCAACCGTCATTTGCTGCCCATGCTCAGTCAATGACAAAAGAATAGCCCGGCCATCCTCAGGAGAGGCCTCTCTGCGCACATAACCCAAAGATTCCAGTTGTTTGATCAACCGGCTGACCGAGCTGCGGTCCATGGCCGTAGAATCCGCCAGCACAGCAGCACTGGCCGGCCCGTAAGCGTACAGCCAGCGGATTAGATGAAATGCAGCAGGCTGTAAGGAAGCATCGAAGCGGGCTGCGGCTCTGACATTTATGGCATGCGAAGCGCTGAGCAGTGCATTCAGCTGCTCTCCTAGTGCATTTTCAAGCTGCTCCCTTGGAGCATTTTCTGAAGTGTTTCTCTGCAATTTCCTCACCTTTCTTTTTCTAGGAACAAAATTAAATTTATAATTTAATTGATATATATCAATCATATCTATATAACTGACATATATCAATCTTATTCATTTACTTCGAAAACGAATTGTTTCACACAAAGGAGATCGAACTCATGTCTGCAGATCCATCGGCAGTCATCACCCGTCTCTTGGAACGCAATACGGGGATAGGAGTTTAATTTCAAACATACAAAAAAGGCACGTATAACACCGAAAGGGTGACTATACGTGCCTTTATTGAATTCATGATGCGGTCGAGAGGACTCGAACCTCCACGATATTGCTACCACACGGACCTGAACCGTGCGCGTCTGCCAATTCCGCCACGACCGCATATTATGTT
>NZ_LN831198.1:1693114-1698117 GCF_001368795.1 Paenibacillus ihuae | reverse complement strand
ATCTAACTTTGATGGCCATCTTTACAATATAACAGATGCAGCCCCCGTCCTATTGGACGGGGGCTGCATCTGTTATACGCGGCTAGGCCTATGATTCTTCAGTAGCAGGTCTCGGTTCCGAGAAGGGCTGGAATATGTAATTGCGGTCCAGCTTCACTACACGTTTATTGGGACGGCGCACCATCACCTGAGAATCATCCCAAGCCAGAATAATGCCTTTGACATCATTGCTCTCCAGAGCATCACGAATGACACGTATTTTCTCGCCGGAAATGCGGTAGGCATCCAGCTGTTCATCGCTAATCATAAGCTCGTATTCCCCCTTCAGTTATAGCATGTATCATTTTGAAATAGATAACTCTCTTGTATCCAAAAAAAGACCCAAATGATAGCTCATTTGGGTCTTGCCTGCTTAACCAAATTCCTATATCAGCGCTTCATTCTTCTCAAACCAGAAATCAAGAACTTTAGCGGACATCACACGTTGTTCCAGATACTCAACCTGATTTTCTGTGAAATTCTCTTTCCAGTTGAAATCCAGTTCTTGACACAGACTAGTGATAGTCAAAAGTTCCGACCATGCGACATAACGTTTGTACCAGAAAAATTGAGGATGTTCAATCATATAGGGATACAGGTCGTCGAACTCTGTGTGTTTACAATCCAGCGCACGCTCGAAATGATCCTTGGCCTCGGTTAGTTTATCAATAAAAAATTGCTCTGTCACCGGTTCTTTCCCCATTGTGACGCCTCCTCTCCTATGTCTAATGCTTATTATAAAGGAAAAGTTATAGGGTGAAAAGAAGATGTTTTAAAAATAGGCTTTTGTTCCGTTAATTGTCACGGGTTATTCGCCAAAGACAACCTTCCCGTCTTCAAGCGAAGTGATGCGGACCAGAGATTCAAGCCGGATACCCTGCTCTCTGATTGTACGTGCTCCTGCCTGGAAGCATTTCTCAACGACAACGCCCAATCCGACCAGTTCAGCCCCGGAACGCTGGATAATCTTGATAAGTCCGCGTGCAGCATCGCCGTTAGCGATAATATCATCGATAAACAGAACTTTATCATCTGCCGAGATGTATTGGCGGGACAGCATAATATCGGTCACGATTCCTTTGGTGAACGACGGAACCCGCTCGCACAGCGCATCGGGATCGGCCAGCAGCGTTTTTTTGCGGCGCGCGAACACCAGCGGCACCTTCATTTCCAATGCGGTAGCAAACGCCACGGCAATACCCGAGGACTCTACGGTAACCACACGTGTAACACCGGCATCCGCAAATCTCCCGGCAAATTCCCGTCCCATTTCCATCGTAAGGATAGGATCAACCTGGTGGTTAAGCAGAGCATCCAGCTTCAGCACCTGATCCGAAAGGACAACCCCTTCCTGCAAAATCCGCTGTTTCAAAACTTCCATGACTGTGTACCTCCATTACCCTTATAATTCCAGACGTTCCACTTTACGTTTTGCTCATTTCATTAGGCGGAAGTCATGTCCTTCTGCTCATCATCATAACCTGTACTATACGGACTGCACAAGGCAATCCTGCGGGCGCTGCCCATTTTATATTTAGAGGACTTAAGGAGGGGAGCTATGAAATCGCATGTCCGCACGCTGCAAATTGCTTTCACTTATATCGGTACCATCGTAGGCGCCGGCTTTGCTACCGGACAGGAGATTCTCCGTTTTTTCACCCGGTACGGCCACTTTGCACTCCTGACCATCCTGCTATCGACTGCGCTGTTCATTTGGCTGGGCACCAAGATGATGATCATCGCCCGGCGGATTGAAGCGGATTCGTATGAAGATTTCAACCGGCATCTGTTTGGTGAAAAAGCAGGCGCCAGCATCAGCCTCTTTACGATGGTCATCCTGATCGGGGTGAACAGTATCATGTTAGCAGGGGCTGGAGCCATTTTTCAAGAGCATCTGGGGCTTCCCTATCAGACCGGACTGCTGATTACTATTGTTGGATCTTATTTTTTGCTGAAACGCGGAATTAACGGAATCTTACAAATCAACAGTCTGGTTGTACCATTGATGCTTACTCTGTCGCTAATCATTATTTTTAATACATTCGGGCTGCCCGGTGCGGAGCGTTTTCTGTTCCTGCAGACGGACAGCAGCATCTTTGGCGCATGGATGTCGCCGCTGCTCTATACTGCCTTTAACCTCGGAATGGCCCAAGCCGTGCTTGTTCCGCTGGCCCGGCACACGGATGATGAACAAGCCCTGGTGCGCGGCGGCGTACTTGGCGGGCTGGGAATAGGCTTTATGCTGCTGGCTGCACATTTTGCAATGAGCTCGCAGATGCCCGGCATCCTGCAGTTTGAGGTTCCCATGGGCAGCATCGCCTTCCGGCTAGGCCCCATTGTACAGCTGATCTATCTCCTGCTGATCTTTCTGGAAATCTTCAGCACCTTTGTTGCCGATATTTATGGTGTCAGTGTGCAGCTGAAACAGCGTCTGCCTATTGCACCAACCCTGGTAACGCCGCTGCTCATGCTGATCTGCTATTTGTTTAGCCAATTCGGCTTCAGCTCGCTGCTTGGAGTATTTTACCCGATCTTCGGTGCCTTGGCACTGGTCTGGGTCATCATGCTGCTGCGGGCCACAACCTCCCTGCCGCCGCGGACAAGTGAACCCCCCAGCCCCGATAGCAAAGGAATTACTATTGTCGCTGTAAAGCCAGCAATCCGTATTCGGAAATAACTTAACCTCCCCTAACGCCGGGAAGGGCCTGGCTCCGAAGCGAATCAGAGGGATTTATCCCTCTAATTCGCTCGGTCTGCACGCTTGAGGCTGAATCAAAGGGATTTATACCTTTGATTTACTCTATTTGGCTGCTAGCGGCTGAATCAAAGGGATTTATCCCGTTGATTTACTCTATTTGGCTGCTAGCGGCTGAATCAAAGGGATTTATCCCGTTGATTTACTCTATTTGGCTGCTGGCGGCTGAATCAAAGGGATTTATCCCGTTGATTTACTCCATTTGGCTGCTGGCGGCAGAATCAAAGGGATTTATCCCGTTGATTTACCTCCATTTGGCTGCTGGCAGCAGAATCGGGATCCACATACTCTCGACGCTTGTCCTTCAAGTTCCCCGATATTCCGTACACGCATTCATCAGCCCCGGCTCCAGCTCCAGTTCCAGTTACAGTACCAGCTGTAGCTCCCAGCTCCAGCTCCAGCTCCAGCTCCAACTCCCAGCTCCAGTTCCAGTTCCAGTTCCAGTTCCAGTTACAGTTACAGTTACAGTTACAGTTACAGTTACAGTTACAGTACCAGCTCTAGCTCCAGCTCTGTTAGAATGACTTCTTCCATTTTTCCAGAGTAACTTGTCCAGCAGACAAAAATACTCTTCCAATCCTTATAGCCATAGTATCCACAGCAGATTAAAATTAAAGTTTCTGAAACAGCTAAAAAAGCAGGAGGCAAGGGCCATGGAACTGAACACTGTCTCACGGACGGGGTAACGGTTCCTTGAAGAAGCCCTCAGCCTATGATTGCTCCTTTATACTGTGATTACCGCAGCAGCGGGAAGAATCCGTGCAGCTGCTTCCGCTACATGGCGGTGGCAGGTCATCATTACGATTTGCCGGGTGGCCGACAACTCACCAATCAGAGCCAATGCTGCAAACAGACGTTGTTCATCAAAATTGACAAACAGATCATCGAAGAGGAGAGGCAGGCTGTTCTGACGGGTCATCGTCCCGGCCAGGGCCAGCCGGATGGCGAGGTAGAGCTGTTCCGCAGTACCCCGGCTAAGCAGCCCGCTGTCTATAAGCCCTAAGGAAGCATGCTCCGCTTTTAGCTCCTTATGCCCGAGTGTCATTACAATCCGCCGGTATTCCCCTTCCGTCAGCTTCGCAAAGTAGGCAGAGGCGAGCTGCAGCACTTGCGGCTGCTTCTCCTGCTCATAAATCCGTCTTGTCCGGCCGATCAATTCTGCAGCCAAAGCGTTTACCGCATATTGCCCGGCCAGACTCCGCAACGCGGTCCGCTGTTCCTCCAGCTGCTGATTGACGGTATCCTGCATACAGCGTTCCTTCAAATATTCCCGTTCCTGCAGAAGCTTGCCCCGCTGCTGTAGGAGCATATTCCGTTCTTCTTCAATGTTAGCCGCCATATCTTCCGCGGCGGAACATTCCTGTTCCAGCGCAAAGGCATCATGATGCTCCAGAAGCTGCTGCAGCTGTTCAGCCCCGCCGCCCTCCCAGCCGCCGAACATCGCCAGCTCCCATTGACGGATAGATTTTGTCAGTTCGACCCGGAGCTGTACCGCCGACGAACGCCTCAGAAAATCTTCACCGTCCACGGCTCCTCCTTCACGCAGCAGACTGCTGCTTCGCTGCTTCAAATCCTCCAGGATCCGTCTGTTCTCCGCAAGTTCTACCTGTACCTCGGTCATCCGGGTATGGATGCCCTCCCTCCGCAGCAGTTCACGTTTCAATAAATCCCAATCCCGCTTCCGGGTCTCCAGCCAGCTGAGCAGGGTGAATACAGAAATTCCAGCATCACTGTCACCTTCAACCGAAGTAAAATAGGGTTTGTCCTGTCCCTGGATTGCTGAATTCAAAGCTATCTCTGGAATATTAAAGGCTTCCAGCGTTTCTGGCTGCTGAACTGCAGGGATGCCATTTGAATCTGTTAGAGTATCGGTTATCTCAGCATTCGACGGAATGACCGGATGGATAGCTGCTGGAACAGGACCTGCTGCGCCCGCTGATTTGACTGGATAAGAGACAGTTGAACGGCTGGCAGCTGTCTTTCCGGCCTGCTGCATCAGCAACAAGGCTTCCTGCTCATATGCGCCGCATTCCGCCTCCAGCTCTTTGAGCCGCTGAGTCAGCTTGCTATGCTGGCGGAGCAGGTCGTTGCCCTGCTCAACCAGTGCAAAAATATCAGGCAGGCCTTCAGGCGACAACCCTTCCGGCAGGCTGCGCTGACGAAGCCACTCTGCATATCGTCCGTCCAGCTCCGTGAACTCAGCCTCGGC
>NZ_LN831198.1:1684760-1692738 GCF_001368795.1 Paenibacillus ihuae | reverse complement strand
CTCCCGGGCCTCCATCCGCCGGTCATAGCCGGCGAAGGCCGCAGCGAAGCGCCGTGCAGCTTCACGGTCCGCTGCTGAGCCGGAGAAGCCGGCAAGCTCCGCCAGGCCCCAGCCAGCACCAATGCTGCGCAGGATGCGTTCCAGGTGTGCCTGCTGGGAGGCAAGCTCGGCTTCCAGCCGCTGCCGCTCAGCTCGCCTGTCCTCATAACTGGACCGCCGGCGGTCCAGCTGCTCTAGCACCGGACCCTGCGCAGCCAGCAGCTCGTCCGGCGGATGCGCTGCAAGCTCGGCCGCAAGCTCGTCTTGCAGGCGTTTAAGCCGGAACACTGCACTTTCTGCGTTCCGGATCTCCCCCTCCAGTGCCTGCCACCGGGCCATCCCGTTATCCGGGAAAGACTCGATCACCGGCAGATCGGCCAGCTCGAGGCGGGCTTCACGCCATTTCAGCCACAGCTCACGGATATCTGCTGCTTTGCGCAGCAGCGCCAGCCTGTTGCCGGCTCCCGTGCGGGATTCCTCCAGCTGCATCAATTTCTGTTCCGTCAATTTAAGTGCCGCCAAATTCTCATTATACCTCGGCAGAAAAGAGCGGCTTTCTGCCATCTCGCGCTCCAGCTTCTCGATTTGCTGCAGAATCTTTGCTGCCTCCTGCACCTTGCCCCGCGGCTTATAAAGCTTCTCTGCATCCTGGATAAGCTTACGCTCGGCCCGCATAATTTCCCCGCCCCCGCCCATACCGGCATGGAACAAATAGCTGCTCATCTCCTCGGACTGCAGCGCGCCGAGCTCCTGCAGCTCGTCAAGCGACACGGCGAACAGCTGGCGGAACATACTTCGTGAGATCCCACCCAGAAGCCGCCGCTCCAGCTCTTCCTGTGTCGCTTCTTCCGTTCTGCCATCGGGATGGCTGACGGTAATACTCAGCTTTTCGCTCCGCCCCTGCAGTTCTCCGCCCGCAGCGTAGCGGCGGATCAACCATCGCGCCCCTTCCCGGTCGTAAGCGGTCAGAACACCCCCATGCTGCCCGCCCTGTACCGGCTCATATCTCTCCGAAGGATTGGCCCTGCTGGGAATTCCGAACAGCATTGCCCGGATAAACTGCAGCGTCGTGCTTTTGCCGGCTTCATTGCGCCCATACAGGACGGTTACGCCTTCCTGCAGCCCGATCTCCCGCTGCTGCAGGCGGCCAAAGCCGCCGATCTGTAACTGCTCAATCCTCATTCTTCAGCCTCCCGCTCCTGCCGGCCAGGCTGCATAGGCACCGCATGATCCGTTTCAGGTATTCCATAACGGACTGAAGCTTCACGCCCGGCTCCTGCCTCATTCCATACACTAGGCAAAGCAACTTCCTCTTGCCGGGCAGCAGCCGCTCCATTTTGGAGCATAGGTCCTGCTGCCCCGCCCTCATCCTCTACTCCGCTAAGCAAGGTAATCCCGAGCTCTGCAGCACTGGTCAGCCAACCCAGCTTCTCTTCTTCTCCGGCGCCGGCGAGCAGCCTGCGCAGCTCCCGGTTCTCCATCAGCGGCTTCAGCGCAGCAGAGAGCAGATCCTCCAGCCCTTCCGAAGATTGCCCGCTAAGACTGGAGAGCCGCAACATTTCACCGAGGAAGCTGTCCTCCTGAAGCAATCGTTCCCGGTCAACCGCCAGACCGGTTTCGACCGCAAATCCTTCGGTCCAGACGAGCCCGGCATACTCCCTGCGTTCGGCTCGGACCGTTTCCCGCCGCTGCAGCTCGGTAAGCAGATCGGCCGCAGCTCCTTTTTCCGCGAGAATCCGGTGGACTTTGCCCCTGCCGGTGAGCCGGAAGCGCACGACAGACATCAGCTGCGGAAGCTCTTCCCGGATATCTTCCACCGCCTGTTCCACAGCCCGTGTCCATTCCGCTTCGTCCGCCAGGCCTTCAATCGGAATCTCCCGCACCTGCCAGCGGACAGAATCGAGTTCACGGAACCGGAGCTGTGTATACCCTTCTTCATTTACTTCAACAACATAGCAGCCTTTAGGACCGGTCTCTTTAACACTTCGCCCTTGAATATTGCCCGGATAGACGATTACAGGATTCTCGTGCAGTATGCTGCGTTTATGGATATGGCCCAGCGCCCAATAATCATACCCGCGCCCGATCAGATCCTTGCGGCTGCACGGTGAATAAGTTTCATGCTGCAGATCACCATCCACATTTCCGTGGAGTAAAGCGATATGGAACAAGGTACTCCCCGGCTTGCGGTTGAACCGCAGTGCCGTATTCTCTGTCACCTTAGCGGTGGGATAGGAAATCCCGCTGATTACAGCAACCTCTCTGCCGTCGCTGCGGCGGCAGGCAACCGCTTGTCCCGGCTCTCCGGCACCGAACACAGTCACATGCTCCGGCAGCTCCATTTGCAGGCGGGGTCCATCGAGCGGATCATGATTGCCATGAATGAGATAGACATGGATGCCGTGGGCACCCAGTTCCCTCAGTGCCTCATAAAAACGCAGCTGACCCTGCAGGGATGCATCAGAGACATCATATACATCACCGCTGATCACAACAAAATCAACTTTCTCCTCAATAGCTACGCCAACAAGCCGCCCGAGGGCGGCGAAGGTGGATTCCCGTAAATAGGAGCGTATGGCTTGCGGAAGCTGCGAAAGTCCGGCAAACCGGCTGTCCAGATGCAGATCCGCAGCATGCAGAAATCGGAAAGGAATCATCTGCTCACCCTTTCGTTCCCGGCTGATACTGCAAATAGGTTTTCTTGAGCTCATTGGCGACACGGGTCAGAGAATAGAGGCTCTTCGCTTTATCCCATGCAGATCTCGACAGCTCATAGCGGTAGCCCGGATCCGTAATCACCTTTTCCAGCGCATCCGCAAGCGCCATCTGGTCATCCGGATTTACCAGCAGGCCGTTCACCCCGTCCTCAATCTGTTCGGGAATCCCGCCTACATTCGTGCCTACCAGAGCAAGACAGCTAAGCGCAGCTTCCGCAAACACCGAACCGAACGCTTCCGCGCGTGACGGCAATACAAAGATATCAAAGAACGGCATAAACTCTTCCGGGTGCAGCGTATACCCGTAAAAAATAGTTTCATTATAAATCCCGAGCTCCTGGGCGAGCAGCTCCAGCTCAGTCCGTGAAGGTCCGTCCCCGATAATATGCAGCACATATTCATGGCCGCGGCTTTTCAGCTCTGCACAGGCTTTAAATAAGGTATCAATCCCTTTCGCCGGCACCAGGCGGGTGACTGTCACAAGTTGCGGAATGCTGTTGTCATGCGGCACCGGTTTAAATCTTTTTTCATCAAAACCGTTGGGAATAATGCCGATCTGATCAGGATGATCAATATAAGGCGCTAAATAGTCGGCGAACGAGCGTGATACCGTCATTAGACGGTCGCTGGCATGCTCCAGCTCGCGGTAAATGGACACCAGAAACTGATGCTCCACGCCGCCCTCTTCAATCACACCATTCAAAATCAGCTCACGTTCATAGCTGGAATGCAGCGTTTGAATGAGTGGAATGTCCGGATAGATTTTTTTCATCGCCAGGCCGGCAATCGGATGATGGGCATGGATCAGATCATATTGATTGTTCATCCGCAGCTTCGTCCACCAGATATAATCGCGGTAGGTCTGAATATATTTTTGCACAACCGGACTTTCGCCGTACAATGTCCAGTCAAATGTATCAAAGACAATCTCTTCGCGTCCCTTGCCCCGAATTCGCTTGGGCAGCCAGAATAAATCCATATCCCAGCGGCTAGAACGGAACCGCTCCTGCAGATAAGGGATCATAGAAGATACGCCACCGGGCTGCTCCGGCGGGAAGAATAGCGCTTGCAGCAAATTCATAAGGTACATCCCCTTTTCGATTGCCCTGATTACGGTGAGACCCGGCAATTATGATATAGTTGTATATATGTACATTTACAGGCACGCTTAGGTCCCATACCTTGATTTTATCGGTATCCACCTGAAACAGCAAGGAATAAGAACACTTGAGCCTGTTTTTTGAAATTAACTAGAGGAGAATGAATTATGAAGGAAGAACGGCTGCCCGCCGCTTATACCACTGCCATGAAAGAGATGCTGGGGCAGGAGGCGGACGCTTTTCTGCACAGCTATAATATGCCGAGGACTCAAGGCTTGCGGTTAAATACTTTAAAAGCTGCTCCCGGCAGCGGTCCCGCTGCACATGCAATTTCACTGTTTGGCCTGACGCCGGTTCCGTGGTGCCCCACAGGCTATTACTATGAAGATCCTGCCCGGCCGGGCAGGCACCCCTATCATACCGCCGGATTATATTATATTCAGGAACCGTCTGCAATGTCCGCCGCCGAGCTGCTGGCCCCGCTCCCCGGTGAAACCGTGCTTGATCTGGCCGCAGCACCCGGCGGCAAAACCACACATCTCGCTTCTTTAATGCAGGGACAAGGACTGCTTGTCTCGAATGAGATACACCCTGAACGGGCCAAAATTCTGGCTGAAAACGTTGAGCGGCTCGGTATTTCCAACGCATTGGTGACAAGCAGCAGTCCGGGGGAATTGTCGCGGCGGTTCCCGGAGGTCTTCGACCGGATTATGCTCGATGCGCCTTGCTCGGGGGAAGGCATGTTCCGCAAAGATCCCGACGCCGTCAGCGAGTGGTCACCCGATCATGTGAAGATGTGTGCAGATAGACAATGGGATATTTTACAGGATGCTTACCTCATGCTGAAGCCCGGCGGCACTATGGCCTACTCGACTTGCACGTTCAACCGTCAAGAAAATGAGGAGACCCTTGCCCGGTTTACAGCAGCTTATCCGGATATGCAGCTCATCACGCAAAAAAGACTCTGGCCTCATCTGGAAAAAGGCGAAGGGCATTTTGTAGCGCTGCTGCGTAAAGCAGCCAATGACGACAGCGGGAGTCCCCGCAGCAAACGAAATGCCGGCAGGGGCAAAAGCGGTCCCTGGCTCACATCCTCCGTACGGGATGCCTATCAGCAATTCATGAACTGGGCCGCGGCCGAGCTTCCCGGGTTTACCGGGCAGGGCGTGCCCCTTCTGTTTGGGGAATCGTTATACTTGCTGCCGGAGTCATTCAGCGAACGTATGCACACCGGCCTGCTGGAAGGTCTCAAGGTCCCCCGTGCCGGCCTGCATATTGCCCACCTGAAGAAGAACCGGATTGAACCTGCCCATGCCCTGGCAATGGCACTGAAGCCTGAGCAGGCAGCACGCAGCTTTGATCTGGCTGCGGACAGCCTGGATATTCAGGCCTGGCTGCGGGGCGAAAGCCTGCCGGTTCCGCCAGAGCTGCACGGCTGGACGCTTGTTACGGTAGAAGGGCTGCCGGTCAGCTGGGGCAAAGCCAGTTCCGGCCAGCTTAAGAACCATCTGCCTAAAGGACTCAGAATCCTGAAAGCCCATCTTGACGGCGGGTTAGGCAGCTGACCAGTTCACAAGGCCTTCCTTCGCATATGATGTCATTATCCCAGGGATGCCGCAGCCAGAGTGCACGGCAATGGGAACTAGACATGAGTTAAGGGAGGAATCAGACATGGGTACAATGCCAGGCTTCACATCGACCGGTGCGATTTTGGTACTCTTCATTTTGCTAGTCATCATTTCCCGTTCGTTGTTTGTCTAATTCCATCCGGAGACACTGCAACAGTGACAACAAGCGGCCGTACCGCCCTATCCAGGGCGGAACAGCCGCTTTTTTGCATGCAATTTACTTTCAGAGCTGCTCCTTACAAATTCCGGTTAGCTCCCCTTTTTTCCACAATCCGGCACATAACAAAAAAGCATAAACCAGCGCTGTCCGGCACCGGTTTATGCTTTAATTCGGTTTCATATGAGGGCTATAAACAATATTTTAAAAGTGCGTCACGCACGCCATGTTCATTATTCGTTCCCGTAACCGCATCCGCAGCCGCTTTGACTTCAAGCGGTGAATTCTCCATTGCAATTCCAAGACCCGCATAAGTCAGCATGGAAATATCATTATAATAATTCCCGATAGACAGCACTTCTTCCCGCTGAATTCCGAGCCTCGCTGCAAGATTCTTCAGCGCATTGCCCTTGGAGGCATCCTGATGCATAAAATCAGCAAAAAACTCTCCGCTGCGCTGGAGGTTGTACTGCTGGGTCCAGGTTCCCCATTCGCGCATCGCTTCATCCAAAATGTCTGCTTGCGTGAATACCGTAAATTTGACGATCGGTTCGCGGAATTCCTCCCATGCAGGCAGAGACGCCGGGACGATCCGGAAATGCTCATACATGAAATGAGCTTCTTTGGTCAGATTATCTGCATTATCAACATACATCTCAAAGGCGGTACTGACATCGAAATGTATATTATACGTCCGGCAATATTCGATATACGGGTCCAGCCCTCGTCCGTCCATACCGTATTGATCAAGCACTTTACGGTCACTTACTGATACCGTCGCGCCGCCATTGTGGCCAAGCACATACCCGGACAAACCCAGCTCTTCCATAAAAGGAATTGAATTCTGCGGACTGCGGCCGGTGCATAATACAATTTGCCCGCCCTTCTGTGTAACCTCGGCAATCGCTTCTTTATTCTGTCTGCTTAAATGATGATCATCATTCAGCAGAGTTCCGTCCACATCCAGTGCAATCAGCTTGTATTTCATATCCACCATCCTTGTCTGTCTGTTTATCTATACAGCTATATTAAGCAAGCTTACCAAAGTCCGGTCAGCGTGATGCCGCACTTTGATTAAGCCTGTATTAAATCGTTTAGCCAGATTCTGCGGTCAATCGGCTGCTCCATCTGCTGTACCGGTCAGCAGCTCCAGTTCCGCAGCGGTTAACTCCCGGCAGGCACCCAGCGGCAGACTTTCATCCAGCTTCAATTCCCCCATCGATACCCGCTTCAAAAAAGTCACCTTTTTCCCTACGGCGATGAACATCCGCTTCACCTGATGGAATTTCCCTTCCGTAATGGTAAGAGAGATCTGCGAGATCGTCTTACTGCCGCGTTCCCGGCTGAGAATCGATAACTGAGCGGGCAGTGTGACATATCCGTCATCCAGCTCGACACCTGCGGCAAACGCCGCGACATCATCGGCATCTACCTCTCCCTCTACCGTTGCCTCATAGGTCTTCGGCACATGCTTGCGCGGGGAGAGCAGCTCATGGGCAAGCTTGCCGTCATTGGTGAGCAGCAGCAGTCCGACGGTATCCTTGTCCAGCCTGCCGACCGGAAACGGTTCAAACTGCGCATGCTCCGGCTTTAGTAAATCAAGCACTGTCCGGTCCCGCTTGTCTTCAGTGGCAGACAAGACGCCGGGCGGCTTATTCATCATCAAATACACATATTCACGGTAGCGGACCGGTTCACCGCCCACCTCAATCTCGTCTTGGTAGGGGTCCACATGAAATCCGCTGTCTTTGACCACAGCACCGTTCACAGTGATTAGCCCCTGCTTCGCCTGTTTGCGGATATCACTGCGGGAGCCAATACCCATATGGGACAGCACTTTATCAATCCGTTGTTTCTTATTTCCTGGTGCGCTCATGCCTTAAGTCCACCTCCAGCCTGCGGGATATTCATTCTTAAGCATACCTTCCTGCCATTTTGCCCAGCCGGCACTGAAACCGTCGATACAGACAAGTACATACCCCTTGCTTGTACTTCCGGTCTTCACGGACAGGCGCTGCTCAGGAATAGCCAGCGTTTCGCCTTTTAGATAGGACACCGCTTCGCCGTTCCTGCTGGATAGAGACAGGCTACGGCAGCACTCAGCCGGCTGCAGTGCAGTCGCCAGCGGATGGCCTGGAACAAACCGGCCGCTGCGCACATGGCCAACATACCAGCCCGGGCGGATCGTCTTTAGTCCATCCAGCGCTTCCTTTGGCAGAGGGGAGATGTACAGGTGATCGCCGAACATCACCGGATGACCACCCGGCTGCCAGCCTAGCTGCTCCCTGCAGAACTCGGCATAGGCTGTAAGCGCAGCCTCTTCCCCGGATCCCTGCG
>NZ_LN831198.1:1647746-1684734 GCF_001368795.1 Paenibacillus ihuae | reverse complement strand
CGCCGCCTTTGCCGGAAGCGCGTCCGCCTTTGCCTCCGCGTCCGCCATCCCCTCTGCCGCCTGCCAACTTTGGCCGCCATCGGAGCCTTCGCCCCCTTGCTGTGCACGGAAACCGGGAGCGCGGTGTCCGCGATCCCGGCATCTCCCTGCGCAGCAGAGCTTCCGTCATGGCGGAGCACCGCCATGAAATGGCCCTCGCCCTTGACCTTATGCGGCCACAGCCGCGCGGCCTCGGGCAATTCACCGAGGCCCGGCGAGAAGCTGCCGGTCCCCCCAGCCGGAACCGCCGTAAACTGCGGATGGCTGGCGAGAAACTCCAGAATGGACCCCTCATTCTCCTCGGGAGCAAAGGTGCAAGTCGAATAGACTATCGTTCCGCCCGGGGTTAGTGCTTCCGCGGCCGAGCGAAGAATATCCCGCTGCATATCGGCATACTTCCGGGGTGTTCCCGGCTCCCACTGCTTCACCATATCCTCGTCTTTGCGGAACATGCCCTCGCCGGAGCAAGGAGCATCGATCAGAATCCGGTCGAAAAAACCCGGAAAAGCTGCGGCAATCCGTTCCGGGCTCTCGTTCAGCACAATGCCGTTTCTGACGCCGTACAGCTCCAGATTTTTGGCCAGCGCCTTGGTCCGCTCCGGGTGAAGATCGTTACTGATGAGCAGCCCTTGGCCCTGCAGCTTGGCGGCAATCTGAGTAGATTTACCGCCTGGAGCGGCACACAGATCGAGTACACGGTCGCCAGGCTGTACATTAAGCAGCTCAACCGGTGCCATGGCGCTCGGTTCCTGTATGTAATATAACCCGGCATGGTAATAGGGATGTTTGCCCGGTCTTGTCCCCTCTTCCGTATAGAATCCTGTTGGACACCAGGGAATGGGCTGAAGCGCAAACGGCGAGCGCTCCAGCAGCTCCTGGACCGTAATCTTCAGTGTATTGACACGGATTCCTCCATAAGGTGTTTCCTTATAGGTGTCCGCAAATTGCTCATATTCCGATCCCAGCAGCTCCTTCATGCGTTCCGTGAAAGTGCTGGGCAGTTGTCCCGCCATGTTGCCGTCCTCCTGCTGTGTTACCTGAATTTAGGGAAATAATAGTTCAAGGAACACCCCTGCGGGGTGTTCCTGATGATGTAGCGTTATCACAGCATCTTATTTACGATGCGCTTTGTCCGGCCGCTGCGGCCCGCGCCGCTGGGGCTGATTCGGCGTAATGCCAGCAGCAGCCAGCTTTACTTCTTCAGCCAGTGTCGGATCAAGAATGTCGATCGTCAGATCGTAATACGGAAAAGGATGAGCTGCATACGCCTTCAGTTGTTCTGCGTAGGCCTCTACTTCCCTCACCAGCTTGGCAAGATCGATACCCAAGGAATCAGCAGGATAGGTTCCAAGCACTTCATGTGCCCGGTCCATCATAATCGCTGCACCGCGTACATTGTTATTCCGGAAATGATACAGCCCCACTGCTACCTGTAGAAGGGCTTTATACAAAGGATTGCGTTCGTGCGCCAGCCACAGCTCTTCAAGCACCTCATGACATTCAAAATAATCTCTGTCACGGTTGAAGTAGACCAGGTAAGCCAGGTAAAGCGGTTCATAAGCCATCCGGCAGACTGTCCTTCTTCGCACTTGAGAGCAGCTCCCGCACATGGTCCAGCAGCTCTTTCATGGCTTCCATATCCTGCGCCTGCCAGATCACGTTGAACCGCTCCTGGCTTTCAATCGCCTCATTCACCAGATGGTAGAAATACAATTGATGAATCGCCTTGAGTACTTGTGTGGTCATATTCGAATTTTCCTCGAACGTCTTTTGTGCTTCCAGAATTTCCTCACGGATGCTGGACATTTCACTATCCAGGATCGATGCGGCCTCCGCAGCTGTTTTCAGGCGTATCCGCATTTCATCCGGCAGGCTTTCGCGGTATTTATAGTTCAGGGAATGTTCGATCGTTGCCCAGAAATTCATCGCGAGTGTACGGATTTGAATTTCGGCAAGTACAATCTTTTGTCCCAGAGCGGTTTGTACAGGATATTTAATAATCATATGGAAGCTGCGGTAGCCGCTTTCCTTATAATTTGTGATGTAATCTTTCTCATACAGCACTTCAAGATCTTTGCGGGCGCGGATATATTCCGCCACTCTGCGGATATCTTCAACGAACTGGCACATAATCCGTATGCCGGCGATATCTTCAATGCCCGTTTCCAGATCCTCCATCTTCACATTCAGCCGCTGGGCCTTCTCCAGGATGCTTGACAGCCGTTTTACGCGTCCTGTTACGAACTCAATCGGCGTATATTCTTCCCTTTTCTTAAGCTCCGAGCGCATTGTTTTAAATTTAACCTTAAGTTCCTCCACAGTCTGTTCATATGGAAGCAAAAAAGTTCCCCAGTCCCTGCCGTCCATCGCCTTCGTCCTCCTGTCCATTCATCCTTCAGTGATGATCGGCGCCCACCGCTTCTAGGATATGAGAGAATCCGTCCCGCCGCAGCAGCTTCCTGAGTCCGGCATGCAGTCTGCGGTTAACCTCCGGTCCTTCATAGATGAGAGCCGTATAAATTTCAACCAGGCTTGCACCCGCCCGGATTTTGTCATAAGCATCCTGGCTGCTAAAAATCCCGCCCGAGCCAATGATTGGCAGCTTCCCGCCGGTCTGGCGGTAAATACTGCGGATAATATCTGTAGAACGGTCTCTCAGCGGCTTGCCGCTAAGCCCTCCTGTTTCTCCAGCTTTCTCACTGATCAGTCCTTCACGGCTAAGTGTCGTGTTGGTAGCAATTACGCCATCTACTCCCGCCTCCGAAAGCGTATGTACCATGAATTCCAATTCACTGTCGCTGACGTCCGGAGCAATTTTGACCAGCAGGCTTTTAGCTATGCCGCTCTTATTCCGCTGGATAGCCATTTCTTCCTTGACCTCGGCCAGCAGCTTCGACAGCTCGCTTCCATGCTGAAGACTGCGCAAATCCGGTGTATTCGGAGAGCTGATATTGACCACAAAAAAATCACCGTACGGATATAACGTACGGATACACTTGCGGTAATCCTCATGCGCCGTTTCATTCGGAGTGGCTTTGTTGCGTCCGATGTTGACTGCTACCGGTATCCTACGTTTCTTAAGTACCTTAAGCCGTTCCGCCATAGCCTCCGCACCTTCATTATTGAAGCCCATCCGGTTGATGAGCGCTTCGTCCGGAAGAAGACGGAACAGACGCGGACTGTCATTGCCGGGCTGCCCTTTCGGAGTTACCGTACCAACCTCCATGAAACCGAAGCCGATTGAAGAGAACCCGCCCACCGCCTCGGCGTTTTTGTCCAGTCCCGCTGCCAGTCCCACCGGAGTGGGAAAATGCAGGCCGAACAGGTCTACTGCCATATCCGCGGTTTCAGGGACACCGTACATCAAACGCATGGCCGCGCTGCCGCCCGGAACCAGTGCCGATTTGTTTAATCCGCCTATGACGAGATGATGTGCCTTCTCCGGGTCCATTTTAAAGAAAATAGGTTTGCCAAAATGTCGATACAGCACCGTTCTCGCTCCTTCAAGGGATCACTCGATTCGTCCTCCGACTCCCCGTTTCTGTTAGTATTCTTCTTAATTTTATCCGTTTCCGGGGGAAAAGAAAAGTTTTTTGGGTTGCGGAGTTTCCGGGCTGAAGTGGAGAGTATAGTAATTTTCTCCTAAACCCATTACAATGTAAGGGTAATCACCGATCAACAGAGAAAGAAGGATGGCAATTATGTCAACTAAACGTAAACCTCCAACACTTCAACAGAAGAAAGAAGAAGTGAACCGCAAAGCAATCCTGTGGATTAGCGCAAGTCTGGTCTTGCTGGTGCTTCTTATCATTGTTCTATTTATTGTAGCAGGCAATTAATTCAGCCAGTGGTAGACTTTGTTGGGGTTGGTCTGATTTCGAGGTGCTCCAGAGGGGAAACGGCCCTCCGGAACCAGCAGCTCCTCAGGCAAAACCCCTTTACTAATCTGCACCTTCGTTCCCCTGGGTACAAGTGCGAATAACTCCTCCACATCCTTACGGCTCATGCGGATACAGCCCAGCGACTCATCCTTGCCGATGCTTTCGGGTTCACTCGTGCCATGGATCGCATAATTGCTGTCCGAGAGCTGCATGCCCCGGCTGCCAAACTCCCCGTTATCCCGGCCATTCGGATTAACCACCTTATCTGTAATTGTAAAAGTACCTTCAGGAGTCTTATCACCGCCCAGCCCTACCGCATAGTTCCGCAGAATAACCGAGCCGCTGGTAACTGCCAGACGGTGATTTTGTTTATCCACAATAATACTAAGGGCTCCGGTGAAAAAAGGCATCTCCTGCGCCGTTTCTCCTGCTGCCCCAGCTCCGCCTCCTGTCCCGGCTCCTGCTTGCGCTTCATTATTCACTTCTCCGTCAGCTCTGCCCGCCTGCTGTTTGGACAAGAAATCAGCTGCCGAAGCACGCAGTGAGGCGAACTTCTCCTTCATCAGCGGTGTAGCCGTACCAAGCCAATTGTCGGGAAAAGCACCTGTCAGCTCTTTTAAGGATTGAGGCAGATTCCCTTTGCTGCTCTTATAAGCGCGCATTGCGCTCCATAATACTGCTAACTGCTCCTGCTGCTCCTGCCACCGTGCCGCCTGCTTCTGCAGCTCCCCGGATTCCGGCGGCTGACATTCACAACGGGCCTGATCATAGGATTGGTAGACGGTGCGCCCATTTTCATTCTTCACCACAGTTGCAGTAAGCGGCAGCTTCTTTTTCCATACAAGCCATTTCCCCGAACGCTCCATCCCCAGGATGGCAGTCATTACCGGACTCTTGCTCTGCACAATACCCGCAAAGGCTTGGCTAGCGGCGCCTGCATCTCCGGCAAGGGCTGTAAAAGCCAGCTTTGGCGGTTGATCACTCTGCTCTTCCTCTGTAACCGTCTCCTGGGCATCAGCAGCCAGCTGTGCAGGAACGTCCTTTCCATCATCCAGCAGGGATTCCAGAGTGATCCCGGAGTCTGCTTCGGGCGATACCGCCGGAGGCAGGAACAATAACAGCAACAGTACGAGAGCCACCAGTGTCCTGCGCTTCCTCAGCTTGGACTGATGACGTTCATGCGCCACTTTCAGCAGCCCATCCTCATATTCGCGCAGCATATCTGACGGGACCTTGCTGTGTTCAAAAGCCTCATATACTTCTCCTGCCTGATTGAAGCAGTAATTAGCTTTCCCCTGCTGGCCGTTCTTATAGTATTCCTTACCAAGCAAGTACCATGCCATCTTGTTATCAGGATGCATTTGGACATATGCCTTAAGATGCTGCGAATTTTTCATCGGGGCCTCCGCGGGTGATTGATTCATATATTCCTTATATCGGCCAGTTCATCAAAAAAAGACATCCCAGCCGAATTTTTGCCGGCGAAGAGATGTCTTTATGCAAATATAAGGATCAAATATAAGCTTAGGCCTTATATCTGATCCTTATGCTGTGAAGAACTAACCGCTTAGAAGATTAACCTTCTTTGTTGAAAGGTGCATCCGCAATTTTAATGGAATCCGTTGGGCATCCGTCGGCCGAATCCTGAAGATCATCGAACAGATCATCCGGAATCGCTGTGCATCCGCGGTTGCTGTCATTCTCATAAATCACTTCTGCCAAACCTTCGTCATCGTAATCAAAAATATCAGGAGCCGTTGCGCCACACGCACCGCAAGCGATGCAAGTGTCTTTTTCGACCCAAGTGTACTTAGCCATTTTATCTCTGCCTCCCGTTAAACAATACAGCCTGCAGTAGCAGCCTGTTATTTCAATCATATTAATATAAATAGAATACAATTTCAATGAATTTTCAACACGTTTACACAATTGCCGCATAATCAGCGGGTTGTTTTCCTATACCCGGATAGGATGGATTCAGGCTTGATCCGGATCTACACCCTGCAGATTGTCCTTCTGCAGCGAGGTGCCCCGCTCCTTATGATTGCGGAGGCGGGCTGAATGGCTGTCACTTAGCATCCCCGCGGTGAGAACGGCATTTTCTCCAAATTTATTGCGCAGCATGTCCATGGTTTTATTCAAGGATTCCTTTTTCGGCTGACGTTCATAATCGAACAAATCCAGCTGGATCACCGACTCCTCTTTGGCCGTAAGACCTTGCAGGGTTACACCCAGCAGCCGCACAGGCTTCCCGTTGTTCCAGTGGCGGGCAAACTGCTCGCATACCGCCTTATAGATATCTTCAGCGCTTTCGGTGGGAGCCTCAAGCTGGCGGGATCGGGTGATAGTCTTCATATCGGGTGTACGGATCGTGAGCTGCACTCCCGCAGCGACCAAGCCTTGCTTCCTTAACCGGCGGGCCACCTGGTCGCTGAGGTTGAGCAGAATCGGCCTGGCTTCGGCCAGCCCGACCACATCTCTGGGCAGTGTCGTCGTATGGCCGATCGACTTGCTCTGTTCCCTTTCCGGATTCACTATGCCATGATCAATACCGTTCCCCGCCCGCTTCAGCCAGGAGCCCATGACACCAAAATGATCTACCAGAACCTTCTCGTCGGCTGCCGCCAGCTGGCCTATAGTGTAGATACCTAGTTTACGCAGCTTCTCAGCCGTTTTCCCGCCGATACCGAACATTTCCCCGCATGGCTTGTTCCATAGAATCTCCGGCACATCACGCAGGCGCAGGACCGTGATACCTTTAGGCTTTTTCAGATCCGATGCGATCTTAGCCAGCAGCTTGTTAGGGGCTATACCAATAGAGCAGGGAAGCCCGAGCTCCTCCATAATCCGCCGCTGAATGGCTTCAGCAATCTCCAGAGGTGTACCAAATTGCCGTGAACCGGTGATGTCCAGGTAACATTCATCAATCGAAACTGCTTCAAGCAGCGGAGTATAGCTATAGGCAATCTGCATAAATGCATTGGAGTATTTGCGGTACAGGTTAAAGTCCGGTTTAATCAAAATTAATGAGGGATAAATCCGCAAAGCTTTCTGTACCTGCATACCTGTAGAGATTCCATACTTCCGCGCCGCATATGAACAGGTGACGATTATCCCTCTGCGCAGCTCCACACTGCCTGCTACTGCCGTCGGTTTGCCTTTATATTGAGCAGGATCTTCCGCCTCATGCACAGAGCAGTAAAAAGCGTTCATATCCACATGCAGAATAACCCTGCCGCTCGTCGGATAATACTGATCCACGTTCTGCACAATATCTACCTTCTTATCTTCATGGTTCCATTGTTAAATTCAGCATACCTCTTTCGCCGACGGGAGGTCAACCAAGCAGCACCCTCCTGTAAAGTTCTTTGTTACATTCCCGCGTAAAAATGCTATAATATAAAAATTATTTACCCTATACGTATGCTTCCGATCTTAGTTTCGGACGAAACCGTTCCTCAGAAGCCATGCTCACAAAACTTAAGTGTATGCTTTCGAAGCCAGTTATGCACAATGCTGTTCTTTGAAGCCATGCTCACAAAACTTTTAGGAGGACTCTTATGTCTAAGTCCATTTCCATCTTCGATACGACACTGCGCGACGGCACCCAAGGCGAGGGCATCAGTCTGTCGGCAGATGACAAGCTGAAGATTGCTAAGAAACTCGATGATCTGGGTGTGCATTATATTGAAGGTGGCATCCCGGGAAGCAATAATAAAGACATTGAGTTTTTCAAAAGAGTCAAGGAACTGTACCTGAATGCCAAAATCACCGCATTCGGCAGCACTCGCCGCAAAAACTCCCTTGCTGAGCATGATGAGAATCTGCAAAGAATGATCGACGCCGGAGTGCCTGCGGCTACTCTAGTCGGAAAGTCATGGGATTTTCATGTGCATACCGCACTGCAGACGACCTTAGAAGAGAATCTTGCCATGATCGGTGATTCCATTGCCTATCTCAAACATAAAGGCCTCGAGGTCATCTTCGATGCTGAGCATTTCTTCGACGGTTTCAAGAACAATCCGGAGTATGCCTCCGCTGTGCTTGCCAAGGCCCGGGAAGCCGGAGCAGACTGGCTCGTGATGTGCGATACAAACGGCGGCACACTCCCTAATGAAGTTTATGACATCGTGTCGGCAATGTCGGGGCAACTGTCCGGCGCACCACTTGGCATCCACACCCATAACGACTGCGAACTTGCAGTTGCCAATGCACTCAGTGCAATTAGTGCCGGCGCCCGCCAGGTGCAGGGTACTATTAACGGCTATGGTGAACGCTGCGGCAATGCCAACTTATGCTCTATTATTCCAACACTTCAACTTAAAATGGGTTATCACTGCATCCCTGGGGATTCACTCCCGCAGCTGACCAACACCGCCAGATATATCAGCGAAGTAGCCAACGTAAATATGCCGGTGAATCAGCCATACGTCGGAACCGCCGCTTTTGCCCATAAAGGGGGCATTCATGTCTCCGCCATCCTGCGTGATTCACGTACTTACGAGCATATTGCACCGGAATTGGTCGGCAATAAACAGCGTGTACTTGTCTCTGAGCTTGCTGGCCAGAGTAATGTCCTGTCCAAAGCGCTGGATATGGGGCTAAGCCTCGATCCTACCAGCGAGCAGGCCCGCAAGGTCATTGACAAGATCAAAGACCTGGAGCATCAGGGTTATCAATTCGAAGGTGCAGATGCCTCGCTTGAGCTGCTGCTGCGGGAAGCCACCGGGGAGCTTAATGAGCTGTTCACTTTCGAATCCTTCAAAATGCTTGTTGAAAAAAATGCCGGCCAGCCTGTTGTCTCCGAGGCCTTTGTTAAACTCCGTGTAGCCGGAGAGAGTCTGTATACAGCAGCTGAAGGCAATGGACCTGTCAATGCACTCGATAATGCATTGCGCAAAGCGCTGCAGACCTATTTCCCTCAGCTCGATGAAATGCATCTCTCCGACTACAAGGTGCGGGTACTTGATGAGCAGGATCAGACCGCCGCGAAGGTGCGTGTCTTGATTGAATCCAAAGACTTCAATCATACATGGAGCACAGTTGGGGTATCCAGCAATGTGATTGAAGCGAGCTGGGAAGCTTTGGTTGACAGTATGCGTTACGCTCTTCTTGGACAGATCTCGCTGGAAAATCAGCAAAAGAACAACAATGAACCTAAGGGATTAGTTAACCACTAAATTCAATTTCTCTGATCAGGCATAACCCCACCAAAAAGCCCCCTTGCAGACAGGATATCCTGTACGCAAAGGGGCTTTAGACAAATTCCCGTACACTATGAGCCGGTGAGTGAGATAATCTTCTTTTCCAGCTCCTCAGCTGTCAAGGTGCCAAGCACGAATTCAGCAATCACACCATTTTTGTCAATCAGCACATTGGTTGGAAACACCTGGCCCTGATATTTGTCGAACACTTTACCTTTAGTATCAAACATCACCGGAAAAGCCAGCATATATTTCCTGATGAACCGTTCCGCGTTCGGCTTATAATCCTGGCTGGTTACGTTGATTCCGTAAATATCCAGAACATCCTTATATTTAAGCGCCATTTTATTCAGTTCAGGCGCTTCCAGCTGGCAGGGTTCGCACCATGAAGCCCAGAAGTTCACAATAAGCGCCTTCTGTCTGGGACCGCCCACTTTATACACATTCCCGCTGCTATCCTCCAGAGAGAACGCAGGCGCTGCCAGACCTGCACCTGCACCGCTTGCGGACGCAGACGACTGCTGCTGAATGACGGCAACCGTCTCCGGTTCCTTCTTAAAACGGTGCTCTATTGCAAGCACAACCAGAAATACAATCAGGGCCACAACCGTTAGATTTCGTTTATTAACAGCTCTCATCAGTATGTCTGTTCCTTTACAAATGGGATGGGTTGCTTCTATTGTACCCTCGATGCAGGCAGTTTCAAACCATTTGTAAAATAAAAAAAGAGGATCCCGTCCAAGACGGAATCCTATGAAGAGAGAGGGGTAAATACTTGACAGCATACCAGGGAACAACCCCGCCGATAAGGCTGGATTCCTCCGTGCAGCTCATGCTGGGGAAGCACTTGCTGACCTGCTTTCCGCATGAAGCATGCGGATTACTGCTGGGCACTGCCGCAGCGGGGGGCATGCTCATCAGCAGCTATGTGCCGATGAGCAACGTAGCGCCTGACCCGCTGCATGCATTTGTTCCCGATCCTCGGGAATGGGTAAAAGGGCTCTACAGCGACCCGGCTCCCATTGGCCTGTTCCATTCCCATCCAAGCTCACCGCCCTGGCCATCCTCTGCCGACCTGCAGGGTCTGGCTTCCTTGAGTCCGCACTTCAAAGTTTATCTGATCGGCTCCCCCGGCAAAGATGACCCAGCGGTTCCGGTACTAAATGGGTTCATTATTGACCGGCAGCGAGAAAACGACGGCAGTCTAAGCCGGCAATTACTCCATACCGAACTCTACGCTCTGCTTAAGTAAGCATAAAGATCTCCCAGCGTCTCCACCTGGCGTTTCTGCGAAATTTCCCGGAGATAGGACACCCATAGACGGGCAGTCATTTTGGCATCTTCCAGAGCGTTATGCCGCCCTTCAATAGGGATTTCATGAACCGCAAGCAGCTCATCCAAGGTATAATTGCTGCGGTGCGGCTCCAGCCAGCGGGCCAGCATCATCGTGTCCAGTACCCTGTGGGTAAGCTGTACCTTTGAGGTTTTCCACAATGCAGCGTTTAAAAAAGCTTTGTCATGCGCACTTCCATGTGCCACCAGCACACGCTGGCCTACAAACGACATGAAATTATGAAGGCCGTCGATCAATGAAGGCGCTGATGATGTCATCTCCTCGGAAATTCCCGTAAGTTTTGTAATATTGTCCGGTATCGCCGCCCCACAATTCACAAGTGTGTAGAAGCACTCATCTTCCTTGATTTCTTCACCGACCACCCGGATTGCTCCAAAGGACATAATTTCATCGCCGTGCTGATGAGAGAACCCGGTAGTTTCCAGATCGAATATGACCGTCTCCAGTTCGGAAAGCGGGGTATGCAGTACTTCAGGTCGCCGCTTCTCGCGCATGAGTGATCGGATAAAGGCCATCTGCTGCGCGGTTTGCTGTGCCGATTCCCCGCCTCTCATTGATGCAATGGCGGAGGGCATTCCGCCTTGCCTCAGATTATTCCAGAATCCTCCGCCTTTGTTTGGCTCCTTCATGACTGCCTCCTTTCCGCTGACCGGAGCTGACGCTGCAGAGCCCTGTGTAAGCGTCTGACCAGCAGCAGACTTTCACGCAGCTCGGACAGGAGCTGCTTATTCTTCAAGGCATTTCCAGAAATATAATCACTGCTCGACAGGATGCCATCCCGTTCAATGAAAGGTGTGTTTACACGCATCCGCAACGCCGTCAAAAAAGCCCGCCGGATATCTTCAAGATGCTCGTATTTGTCCAGCTCACTAAGCTTTTCTATCTTTTCGAGTGTGGAACTGGCCTCAATTCCATGCAGAAGTGCTAAATGTCTGACAATATTGACGAGCGGGATATAGACTCCATATTTAATATCAAATCCGCCGGCATTATCGCCGAAACGTTCTGTGAGAACCTGTCCAAGCAGGTTAAGCGTTGCTTTGTGACGGACGGTATTGCGCAGAACAGCCGTCGTCAATTTCTCATTGTCCGCAAAGCCGGCATGAAAGGCTTCCCTCCATTCAGCCGACAGTTCAGCACTTCCCGCTACATGTCTCATATCAGAAGCGATAATAAGATAACGGATAGGTTCCCATTCCAGATGGCTCATCCAGCTCTGCAGCTGTACTTTCCATTCCGGCAGTGTCTTGCTCCATAGCGGCTCAGAGCACATTACCTTTCCGTCACATTTTTCAAAGCCCACTGCTTCAAGCACATCGGACAACATCCCGCCAAAAGCGGTGAAATAACGATTCTTAACGTCATCCGGTTCTCCTTCTACAATTAAGCCGTTGTCCTGGTCGCTCCAGAGCGTAGCTTCCTGTCTGCCAGCGCTGCCAAATACAATAAAGGAATAGGCGCAGGGAGGCAGGCCGTAGCCCGCCTCCTTCATCTGCGCCTCACAAATGTTTACCGCCGTCTTAGCGATCAGATCGTGCATCGCGTTGACACGGACCATCCATTCCTCAATTGGAATAATGTTCAACTGCTCCAGAAGTACTTGCTGGCAGGCCGTGCGCCTGCCCTTAAGTTCCTGCGGCGAACCGGCCGTTACGATGGACAAGTATCGCTTATCTTCCTTCCAATCTGTCGACTCCATCGAAGCCAATCGGTCCGCCTCCAGTCGGTAAAGTTACTATCTATTTTTGGGTTTTGGAATCCGATTCAGCAATCAGTTTCATTTGTTCAGGATAACCATACGTACCATGCTCACTGATATCCAGTCCCATCAATTCTTCCTCTTCAGTAACACGTAGGCCATTAACCATCTTGATTACATACAGGATGATGAAAGACATTACAGCTACAAATACAAAGGTACCAGCTACACCGAGTACTTGCACTCCCAATTGATGAACGCCGCCTCCATAGAATAAACCTTCTTTACCAATCCCAACAGTTTCAACAAGTTCAGGAGTTGCGAACAAACCTGTGGAAATCGCACCCCAAATCCCAGCAATACCGTGTACGGAGAAAGCATAGATCGGATCATCAAGACCCGCACGTTCCAGCCATTGTGAAGTCATGAAGGTAAAAGCACCAGCTACAAAACCGATGAGAATTGCTGCCCAAGGATCAACGAACGCACAGGCACCTGTAATAGCAACCAGCGCAGCCAGTACACCGTTCAGCATTGCAGGAATATCAGATTTACCAAAGTACAACCACGAAGCAATCAGTGCAGCCAGACCGCCTGCAGCTGCTGCCAGGTTAGTGGTCAACGCAACGTGTCCGAAGAATCCGCCCATAGGGGACAATGCACTACCTGGGTTAAAGCCGAACCATCCGAACCACAGAATGATCACACCCAGCACCGTGAACACTTGGTTATGTCCAGGGATAATGACCGGCTTACCTTCTTTATTGAACTTGCCAAGACGAGGTTTAAGCAGAATTGTTGCAACTACAGCCGCCGTTGCACCTGTAAGGTGGACAACTGTGGAACCTGCATAGTCTTGCATACCCAGTTCTGCCAACCAGCCGCCGCCCCAAACCCAATGGGCAACAACCGGGTAGATAACTACCGAGAACAAAATGCCGAATATAATGTAGACGCTGAGCTTAGCACGTTCCGCCATACCACCGGACACGATAGCCAGGGAAACTGCGGCAAACGCCATTTGGAACAGGAATTTAACGTTCAAGGTTACATCAGAGAAAGCCAGGGATTCAAATGACGATGCGGTTGATTCACCGCCGTAGAAGAAACCCGTTGTTCCGAAGAAGCCGTTACCGTTACCGAAGCCAAGACCAAAACCGAAGGCCCAGAAACATAAGCTTGCAATTGCCAGTGTCAGTACCGTTTTACCGGCAACGTGACCGGCGTTCTTCATCCGGACCGAACCTGCTTCAAGCATTGCAAACCCAGCCTGCATAAAGAATACTAAGATAAATGCCAGAAAAGTAAACGCCGTATCCAGACCGATCTGTAAATCCGGTGTTGCCGGTCCCTCAGCAGCAAAGGCACTGACAGGATAGATCATCAGCGTGATCATGGCCAGAAACATCATCAACATCTTTTTCTTCATCTTAACCCCACTCCCCAATGTTATATTTTCTAACAAAGCGTGAAACTCTTAATGTCATTATAATCAGAAGTCAGGTAAATTGACAAGACTATTTTTTTGAATGCATTTAAATTATTTAGAACGATGATGAATTCCACACTATTTAACCGTATTCACACAGAATTGCTGTTGAATGAAGGCTTTTCGCTAATCCATAGGCCATTTTTCTGCAAACGGATTCAGACGCTGCATCTTCTTTAATGTATTTTTATTAACTCTTCGGCTTAAACATGCTCCATCATGTTAAATAAACTAATCCTTCCCTCTAATAAAGCAAATAACCAATATGAATATCGACAAGCACCCTTTTTATAATGACAATCGCGTCAAAAATGAATACCATCAATAAACATCACATTACATGTTAGATTAAAACTTGTATGCCTCCATATCTTCCCTTTACCCTCCAACTCATACGGGGGGGCCATCGGCATCCTAGCAGAAATCCTATCGTTATATTCTCAGCAGTATGTATTCAGCTCCTTCTGCATATACATAAAGTAAGTATGACGTTTGACTGTACGGTTCGTCATTTGGTATCATTTAATATAGAACTATTAGTAAAAAATTATCGCTCATTCAAGCAGAATGATTTCGCAAACGAGGTGAAATAGCATGGGGATATGATCCTATACCGGATTGGAGAACTGGCAAAGGCAGCTAATATAAGTGAACGAACCATCGATTACTATACGAAGCTGGGGCTTATCGTTCCAGAATCGAGAAGCATGAAGAATTACCGGCTGTACAACCATGAAACTTTAATCGCATTAGAACGTATTAACCAACTAAAGCAAGAGAAATATACATTGGTAGAAATTAAATCCATGATGAACAAATGGAATTCGGCCACTCCTGAAACTGACGTTTCAGACAAACTTGCCCTGCTGGAGCTTCAGATGCAGCGTTTGGAACGCGAAGTAAAAGCACTGGAACCGATGATCAGCGGATTAAAGCCAGTTCAAGCCAAACGTGCACTTGCCGCTCTGATTCCGCAAGGTGTTGCCTGCATGGAAGCGATTCGGCTTCTGCTGACACAGGGGCCGCCAATGTAAACTAACTCACTTACATTACTTGGAGGAATGAAAGATGGCTTTAATGTATCTATTAGTAATTGTTGCTTTTCTATTTTCGTTGTGGGCCCAGTTCAGAGTGAAGGGCAATTTTAATAAATGGGCTAAAGTGGCCAACATGAACGGCTTAACCGGATACGAAGCAGCACGGCGTATGCTTGATGCCAACGGTCTGCACGACGTTCCCATTGAACCGGTCCGCGGAACATTGTCCGACCATTATGACCCGATCCACCGGGTTGTCCGGCTCTCCGAGGCAGTCTATTACGAGAGCTCTATCGCAGCTGTCTCCGTGGCCTGCCACGAGATCGGTCATGCCATCCAGCATAAAGAACGTTATCCGATGCTGGCACTCCGCCACCGGATGTTCCCGGTCGTGAATTTCGCTTCCGGTGTAGCCCCATTCATGCTGCTGGCGGGCTTCCTGTTCAGCTCCATGAATCTGGTAGGTCTGGGTATAATCTTCTTCTCAGCCGCTGTAGCGTTCCAGCTTGTGACGCTTCCGGTTGAATTTAACGCTAGCAGCCGGGCCCGCCAGATTATGGTAGAACAGGGCTTCATCCGAAACGAGGAAGAACGAGGCGTCGCCAAGGTTCTGAATGCAGCCGCCTTGACTTATGTTGCCGCCGCTTTGGTCTCACTGCTCGAGCTCCTGCGCTTGATCATGATGTTCCTTGGCAACCGCGACTAAACCTAATTTCGGCTTTCTCACATAATTGAACAAACAATACCCCGGAAGGCTATGAGCCAACCGGGGTATTGTTGTTTTTGTCCTTGAAATAGGTAAGCAGGAAGGTACGGAAGGATCTGGCCACCAGCGGCAGCTTACCCTCACTGCGGTGAATGATACCTACAGTACGGGTTATAGTCGGCTCTACCACCCTAACCTGGGCAGGCTGCATCGGGTTCGTCTGATAGAGCGCCGTTTCCGGAAGCAGGCTTACCCCCATTCCCGCGGCCACCAAACCACGGATCGTGTCCGTCTCTCCGCCCTCAAAGGCGATCTGCGGTTTGAATCCAGCCTGAACACAGGCTTGCCATACGATCGGCCTTAAGGAATACCCTTGGCTGAACAAGACGAATTTCTCCTCACGCAGCTGTTCCAGGCGGATCACAGCCTCCCCCGCAAGCGGGTGATGCTGCGGCAGAATCGCGAACAACTCCTCGGTCATCACGATATCTCCGGCGACATGACCATCATTTTCCGGAAAGGGAGATATGAACGCCAAATCTACCTCACCTGAGATCACATCTTTGATCAAAGAAGAGTATGTCCCTTGTTTGAAGCGGAATCTGACATTAGGATATAGGCGCCGGAATTCCGCTACAATAGAAGGAATTAGATGAGTGCCAAGGCTGTGCGGAAAACCGATGCGGATTTCGCCAAGCTCGGGGTCTAAAAATTCATGCACCTCAGCCACCGAGCGCTCCAAATCCTTCAGCAGCGACTCTACCCGTTTGCAAAAAAGTTGCCCTACCGGAGTGAGCTGCAGATTTCGGCCCTTTTGCATAAACAAGTCTACCCCGAGCTCCTGCTCCAGCTGGTGAATCTGGCGGCTTACCGCTGATTGGGCTACATGCAGCTCTTCTGCCGCTCTGGTGACATGTTCTTTTTGGGCAACCTTCAAAAAGTACTGCAGCTGTCTTAGCTCCACTTCCCCACCCTCTCCTATCTTCTTCGTCTTTTGAAAATACGGATAATCAGACCATACAGGAAAAATCCGGCCACCAATCCGCCCAAATGGGCGATCCAATTAATATTTGGCGTAGCAAATGACATAATAATCCCCACGACTAACAGCCCGTACAGCGTTTTACGCGAGCCTTCATCCATCATTCCCCGCTGAATCGCGGCAATATATAAAAACGCACCATAGACAGCATAAATCGCCCCTGAAGCGCCGACAGAAACTGTGGCCGTGTACGGTTCAGGCGTGCCGCCGAGAGCAACCGAAAGAATATTAGCCAGAAAACCGCCGATCACATAGAGGATTGCATACCGCCACCAGCCCAGCAGGCGCTCCAGCGGAGGCGCAAACACCAGCAGTGAGAAGCTGTTAAAGAACAAATGGGCAAAGCCGTTATGCAAAAAGATCGCAGCAAAATATCGCCACAGCTCTTCCTTCTCCGGACCGTTGTCCACAACAGCCCCATACTTCACTAGTGTATCCAGGTTGGTTGAACCGCCGTTCAGTGACACTATGACGAACATCAGTACATTTGCCAACAACAGAATAACCGTTACTGGATAATACCGCAGATAGCTTTTCCAATTCTCATAACGTATAAATATCATAGCACCCATCCTTTATGTATGTTGTCCGGTTGGACTTTAACCTTCTAAAAAGATTATAATTTATTCTGGCAGTAACAATCCAATAATGCAATTCAAGGAGGAAACAAGGACATGACGCAAGAAAGAACAGGCGTAGCTACATTCAAAGGCAACCCGATCACTCTCGTAGGCCCTAAGCTGCAGGCCGGAGATGCCGCACCGGATTTCGTGGTAAGCAAGAACCTGCTGGAGGATAGCTCCCTCAGTGATTACGCCGGCAAAATTAAGCTGATTAGCGTTGTACCTTCCCTGGATACAGGCGTATGCGATGCCCAGACCCGCCGCTTCAACAGCGAAGCCGCAGAGCTCGGTGACGATGTGGTCATCCTCACCATCAGCACAGACCTGCCGTTCGCCCAAGCCCGCTGGTGCGGCGCTGCCGGCATTGACCGGGTTATTACCCTCTCGGATCACAAAGAAGCTGCATTCGGACAAGCTTACGGTGTGCTGATCAAGGAATTCCGCCTGGATATGCGCTCCATCTTCGTCGTGGACAAAAACGACAAATTAACTTACGTGGAGTACCTGAGTGAGATGGCCGAGCATCCTAATTATGAAGCTGCCATCGCTGCCGTGAAGGAATTACTGTAATCACCTCAGCGATCATTTTGACACATAACCATACTGTTATCTATAAAAAAAGCGGCAGAAGGTCATCCTTCTCCCGCTTTTTGCTATAGGCAACCTTATTTATTATTGTTTTTTGTACAGTCTCAGCATTTTCCGAAACCGCATACAATCCTGAACAACGAAGACCGGTCTGAACTTATTCGGTCTTGTATTTGCCCAGCTTCTTATCAAGCGACTCGAAGAGACGCTGAATGACACGGTAATTGGCACCCAGATCACCAAGCGATCCTCTGGAGGCAGAGTACATATCCACACCACAACGCACCGGCGAGGTGTTCAGGACCGATACGGTAATATCCAGTGTACGGCCGAATGCCGTTCTTTTCTCCAGGGTAATCTCCCCTACAGACTGCACTTCATGAAGTACCTTGAAACCAGGAACCTTCTTCAGCGTTGACGATACTTCATCCCACGCCTTGTCTTTAGAAAGATTGTAATAACGTGTCTTTAAGGCCGGGTCTTTTGCACGGTCGCTTGTTCCGTCATGACTGCGAAATAAACCGACCAAGGTTCTTTTGAGCGACAAAATTTTTCCCCCTCTTCAAATCCCAAGTTCATTATTATCAGTGTAACATTCTTATCACAGGAACAAAAGAGCATAGCTCACTTTCCTGACCTTCTATGTAGTAAGAGCAGCACACATACCCTCTCAAAGAAGCAAAAACCTCAAACAAAAAGGTACCCCGTCCCCGCGGATAAGCGGGATACAGGGCACCTTGTCAAAATCAGTAGAAAACCCGCTTATGCCGTCCGGCTACAGTGTCTTCTGAACCTGCTATAGCAGGTGGGTGACCGCAGAAGTCGTTTTTGAATTCCCCAAGTCGTATAGACAGGGCTGTTCAGCCGCGCTTCGTAATAAGTCTCCCAAGACATTATCATTGGTTCAAAACAACGAGCAACCGTAACGTACATCGCAGGATTTATATCTATTATATTGCGTTTTGACGAAAAAGTAAACCTGTATGCGCTTTAATTAACACTGGAATAATATTCTCGTCTCTTTTGCCGATGAATGTTTAGAACATGTTAAATCCGCTTTGGCTCTTTATCAGCGTCATTAACATCGTCCATATCCTCATCGTCATCTTCATCATCGTCGTTCATGAGCCGTTCCGCTGCTTCTCTTTCCGCAGCCTCTTGAGCCTCCAGCTCCTCCTGCTTCTTCTTCTCCACCTGCAGCTGCAGTTTGTTATACGTGGCGTAGAAGTTGAAGAAGGCGAACATAGCGATTAATGTAGGAATACATATCGCGTATAATACCGGGTACCGCAGACCTATATAAACAAGCACTGCTGCACCGATTAGCGTAGAGAACACTCGGATCGGCCGGGCGATCGTCAACAGTACAGAGTTAGTCACTACTTCTTTGAAGGTCATTTGATAATGAACAACAATAGAGAAGAAATTAAACATGGAGACGAACAAAATAATCATCAGCACCAACATCAGGATCCCTACGATCTTGAAGTTGGCCATTTGCGTCATGTATACGGTCACATCGACGTACATCACAACAAACAGCACGGTATAGATGAGTCCCCCAAGCATGCTCTTGAAATAATTCTCTTTGTACCCCTGAAAAAAAGTGCGGAACGTGCTGACATCCGTATTACCCATAACCCACTTGCGCACAACTGTGAACAGGGCTGCCGTAGCAGGAAACACAGTGAACGGGGCCAGAATACCCAGCGTCCAGTTCAGTGTAATCTGTTCATTCGGCCCACCTGCACCCGAACCTAGCATAATCATTTTCATAACTGCCATAAACAGAAATGGAATCGAACATAACGCCCATAAAATATTACTGAAAGCGATCCGTGAAATCCATTCCGTGAGGCGGTATAAACCGCCCATAGCTCCCTTAAACTCCAATTCCCTTCCTCCTGTCTGTCTCGCGCATACTGCGTATCTTAACTATACCTTTTTGCCCGGAACTTTTCCAGCGCCCAATCCCAGGAATCTGGGTTAGAGTCTAAGCATCCCGTCCGATTCGTCCATATATTAGGATCGTAACCTTAAATCCACCCTATTCTAAGGAGGTTGACCTCATGTCCTCACCTGCCGGCTACGGCCTCTGGACTTCTACTGGCACTATTCTCGTTTTATTTATTCTGCTCGTCATCATCACCCGTACTTTTGTAGTCTAACAACTGGAGTTTCTTACACTTCTCTTCATATCCGCACAAAAAAGAAGACGAGAACCGCTAAACGGTCTCTCGTCTTCTTCTGTATTGCCAAAGCCTACTGCTTAGATATCGTAATCTTCGCGTTTAGCTGGACGTGCACTTGTGCTGCTTGGACGTGACTGTGGCTTGCGGTCTGCGCTGCGACCTGCATCATCACGGTTGCCCTTGTAGCCGCCGGTGCTGCTATTGCCGCCGTAGCCGCTGCTGTATCCACCGCGGGTGCTGCTGCCGGTGCTGCTGCTGTTGCTGTCACGGTTACCTTTATAACCGCCGCCATAGCTGCTGCCGCCGTCACGGTTGCCGCGGTATCCGCCGCTGCTGCCGGTTCCGGAGCCGGTACGGTTGCCGCCATAGCCGCCGCTAGGTTTGCGTCCGCTGCGGATATCGTTCTTGCCGCCGCGGCGTTTAGCACGGATCGGATCTTCCGGAGTCAATTCGACCTGTGCATCCTTACTGTCGCCGGTAAGCAGCTTCATTGCTGCAGAGAGCAATTGTACAGAATCATATTGTTCCAGGAGCTGAATGGCGATGCCTTTATATTCGTTAAGTTCTCCAGCTTCAACCATTGCAAGCAGGCGTTCTGCTGTAATGCGTTGTTTACCTTCAATGGCTTCAGCCATTGTCGGCAGCGGTTTACGGGTGATCCGGTGACGAGTAACACGCTCAATCAGATGCAGGTGATCCATTTCGCGTGGTGTCACGAAGGACCATGCTGTACCTTCTTTACCCGCGCGGCCGGTACGGCCGATACGGTGTACATAGCTTTCCGGATCCTGCGGAAGGTCAAAGTTGATAACATGCGTTACGCCGGATACGTCGAGTCCACGTGCTGCTACGTCAGTAGCTACCAGAACGTCGATGCTGCCATCACGGAACTTGCGCATTACCGCATCACGCTGGTTCTGGGACAAGTCACCATGCAAACCGTCAGCGGAGTAACCGCGTTTCTGCAAACCTTCAGCCAGTTCGTCAACCCGGCGCTTGGTACGGCCGAAGACGATTGCCAGATCAGGGGATTCCATATCAATCAGACGGCTTAGTGCTTCAAATTTCTGGCGTTCAGGCACTTCAATGTAAGCCTGATCGATCAGCGGTGCACTGATCTGCTTAGGAATTACGGAAACATGCTGCGGGTTCTTCAGGAACTGCTGGGCAAGGCGTTGAATGTTGGGAGGCATTGTAGCTGAGAACAGCATGGTTTGACGTTCTTCCGGAACAAGCTTGAGGATGGATTGGATATCTTCCATGAAGCCCATATCCAGCATTTCATCAGCTTCATCCAGTACGATGGTCTGAACATCATCCAGACGGATGGTCTTACGGTTGATGTGGTCAAGCAGACGGCCTGGCGTACCAATAATAATTTGCGGTTTTTTCTTCAGTCCGCGGATTTGACGGCCGATATCCTGTCCGCCGTAAATTGCCAGCGAACGAAGTCCTTTGAAGCGGGTCAGTTTGCCGATTTCTTCTGCAACCTGAATGGCCAGCTCACGGGTAGGTGTCATAATAAGCGCCAGGATCTTTTCATCTTCACGGGCGATTTTGGAAATAAGGGGAATACCAAAAGCAGCTGTTTTACCAGTACCCGTCTGGGCCTGACCGATCATGTCTGCTCCTGTCAGTGCGATGGGAATCGCCTGCTCCTGAATCGGTGTTGCTTCCTCAAATCCTAGCTCTGTGATTGCTTGTAGCACTTTTGGCTCCAAGCCGAATTCTGCGAATGTTTTCAAATTATTCATGCTCCTTCTATACAGTGGACATTCCACATGCTTGTCTGTATTCTTAAGTAGCGGTAAACACATTTATAGGCTGTCCAATCATGCCGTAATTTCTGCATGGTTTACACGTATTGGGACGAAAAGATGTCCTAAGATCAGGTCTCTAAAGGCCTGAACAATTGTAGCTTCACATCCGAAGCAATGCAAAAATACCATTGTAACGTTCTACTCAAGAATATCCTATACATTATATCACAAACCCAATTAGGAATACCAGTGTATTCCTTTCTTTCATTACTTACATTAGAAGTCAGAGGTGAACATGCTTGTTAAGACTAAGACAAATCGGGAATTACCTTGCCGTCATCTTCGGTTCTGCGATGATTGCATGCGGCTTTAATCTGTTTTTGGTGCCCCACCGGCTGCTCAGCGGCGGGGTTTCCGGACTGGCTATGTTAGTGGGATATTTCACACCGTTTAACATCAGTCTGATGTATCTGCTCTTCAATGTGCCGCTGCTCGTTGCCGGCTGGTTTCAGTTGGGACGCAGATTCATTATCCTGAGCATTCTGTCCGTAGTTACTACTACCTGGCTGATGGCGCTGATTCCGACTGTGACTGTAGCTTCGGATATGCTGCTGGCTTCCGTTTTCGGGGGGGTGCTTGTAGGCGTTGGTGCGGGTATCTCCTTCCGTATGGGCGGTTCCTCCGGCGGATTTGATATCCTCGGTTCGATCATTACCCGTTATCGCGACTTTCCAATCGGGAGCGTACTGGTTGGATTGAATGGTCTCGTTATTTTGGCCGCAGCTTATTTTGACAACAACTGGAACCTGGCGCTTGCTTCCATGGTTTCTATCTATGTCAGCGGCAAAGTTGTAGACCTGATCCATGTCAGCCATATCAAGGTCACTGTATATATTGTAACAACACGGACCGATGAGCTTCTTCAGCAGCTTCTCCCGCTGCAGCGCGGCGTGACCAAGATCAAAACAGAAGGTGCTTATTCTCATGTTGAACGGGATATGCTAATGACAGTGACAACACGTTACGAACTCGCAGAGCTCAGACGTATCATTAAAACCAGCGATCCCCAGGCCTTCGTGAATATCGTGGAAACGGTAGGTGTCATGGGTTCATTCCGTAAAAGATCAAATTGAAAGAAATGCGCATACTTTAAAATTGTGATATATTAGACTCACGCAGGACCTAACAATTTCATGAAGATTGTGCTTTACCCTCTTTTTTCCAGGCACTTCGCTTTACGGATGTACCCTGAATTTAAAGTTCAGTACCATTCGAAAAAGGAAAGGGTGATTTTTGTGGAAATGGAAACGGTAAAACTGTCAGCAATCGTCATGAGGTGGTATCCTGACATGATGCCCTTTCTCAAGCAGAACGAACTGAATTCCGTAATCGTGCTGCGCGACGGTCTAAGTATTCTGGAACCGGCGGATGCCATGGATATCATCCATTACAGCATTTGCGAGCATCAGAATCCTGCGTATCTTCAATAAGCAAAACCGCTTGATGGCAAGTCTTTATAGTTGCCGCTTTGAGTCCGGCCCCGTGCCGCTCTGAGCGGCATTTACTTTTTCATATGAGGGTTTAGAATCTGTGCATCCCGTTTAAAAACACAGGGAACGGTAAATTTTACTGAAGCCAAAAATTACAGGGATTGTTACAAGTCTGTTCTTTTTGAAAGCAGCCGTTCCATTATACTTTAAAGGAATGTACATAAAGGGAGAGAAAAACAAAATGAACATCACCTGGGCATTACTCATGATGGCTCTGGGGAGTGTTGGCGTCCAGCATAACGGGCACGACACCGATGTGGCAGCCGCCCTGCAGTCCGCTGTCAATCCACCCATTACCGCGGAGCACACCGGATCACCTTCACAGAACACCACTGGCGGCACTTCATCACCTGCTCCTACTCCAAGCGCTACACCGGGAGCTGCGGACAGCGCAATTCAAGCTGACCCTCAGCCGGACGCCCCAAAAGTTAAAGGTATCTATGTAACAGCTTACAGCGCCGGAGGCTCCCGTATGGAACAGCTGCTGGCCCTGCTTGACAACACTGAGCTGAATTCCATGGTCATCGACATTAAGGACGATGCCGGATATATCACATATAAAACGGATAACGCCGAGCTTCAGCAAATGGGCAAACCCCAGAACTTCATCGGAGACATCAACAAGCTTATGACACGTTTGAAAAAACATGAAGTATATCCGATAGCGCGGATCGTTGTGTTCAAAGATTCTGTACTGGCTAAGAAAAACCCGGAATTATCATTTATAAATACTGACGGTAGTGTCTGGAAGAACAAAGGCGGAGACAGTTTCGTGAATCCGTATAATGAAGCGGTATGGAAATACAACGTGGACATCGCTAAGGAAGCGGTCAAACTCGGCTTTAAAGAAATACAATTTGACTATGTACGCTTCCCTGAGGGCTTCGAAAAACGAGCGGATACTCTGAAATACACGAAGAGTAATAGACCTCGCGTCGAGATTATTGCTGATTTCGTTAAATATGCCAAAGCAGAGCTTGCTCCGCTTGGAGTCAGAGTATCCGTTGATATTTTCGGTTATGCGGCGTCTGTACCCGCTGCGGAAGGAATTGGCCAGGATTTCGTGAAGATCTCCAAGAATGTGGATGTGATCAGCCCGATGGTGTATCCAAGCCACTATTCCACCGGCTGGTTTGATGTAAAAGATCCGGATAAAGATCCGTACGCCACAATCAAGGGCTCCATGGTGGATACGCATAAGAAGCTCGACCCGCTAGGCAGCTACAAACCGGTTATCCGGCCTTGGATTCAGGATTTTACCGCCAGCTGGCTGGGAAGCGGTCATTATGTGAAATACGGCAAACAACAGGTTGAAGACCAGATTCGTGCACTTAAGGATGAGAACGTGGATGAATACCTGCTCTGGAATGCCAACAACCGTTATACCTCAGGTGTAGATTACGAACAATAAAGCATTCAGCCATTATTCAGCAATCATTATAACCACTTAACAATTCAATTTATTGATAAAAGACCCGGCGTCTGCCGGGTCTTTTACTGGGGATATAGATCATTTCAAACTATAGATAACGAGGCACTAATCAATGAAACAAACCCATTCGCTCAAGCAAAAAGCAGGGCAGTTTCTACATATCCTGTTTCCGATTCTTATCACACAAATTGCTTTATCTGCCATTACTTTCTTTGACACCAACATGTCCGGTAAATTCGGTACAAATGATCTGGCCGGTGTTGCGATTGGCACCAGCCTATGGATTCCGATTCAAACCGGTCTTAGCGGCATTCTGATGGGGATTACCCCAATCCTCTCCCATCTGCTCGGCAGCAAAAAAAATAAGGATGTAGCCTACCAGGTTACCCAGGGCATGTGGCTTTCCCTGTTCATTTCTGTTCTGGTGCTGGCCATTGGCAGCCTGATTCTGTCTCCGGTGCTGAATTTCATGGATTTGGAGCCACAGGTGCGAGACATTGCTTTCCGGTTCCTTTGTGCGATTTCGTTCGGTATTATTCCGCTGTTCGGCTATACGGTGCTGCGCAGCTGTATCGATGCCCTAGGCCAGACCCGCATCTCCATGCTGATTACCTTAATCGCCCTGCCGGTCAATGTAGGTCTGAACTATTTACTGATCTTCGGGAAGTTCGGCTTTCCGCGGCTCGGCGGTGTAGGCGCAGGGGTCGCCTCTGCGATTACCTACTGGGTGATTTTTATGATTGCCCTGTATTTCATTTACCGGTTTGAACCATTCAACAGCCTGCAGCTGTTCCGCAAGTTTTACTCCGTATCGCTAAACAGCTTTAAAGAACTGCTTAAGATCGGCGTACCGATCGGCTTTTCCATCTTCTTTGAGACGGCTGTATTCTCAGCAGTGACGCTGCTGATGAGCCGCTTCGATACGGTGACGATCGCAGCCCATCAGGCGGCAATCAACTTTGCGTCAACTCTCTACATGATTCCGCTTAGTATTTGCATGAGCCTAACGATTCTCGTCGGGTTTGAGAGCGGATCAGGCAGATTAAAGGATGCCCGCCAGTACAGCATCATGGGCATCGGCTCCGCGGCGGCGCTTTCGCTCTTGACAGCTCTGGTCCTGCTGTTCGCCGGCAATTCTGTTGCCGGATTGTACTCGGATGAACCTGAGGTGATCACACTCATTCAACATTTCCTGATCTATGCAATCTTTTTCCAAATATCAGATGCTATTGCTACGCCTACCCAAGGGGTGCTCAGAGGCTATAAGGATGTCAATCCGGCGTTTATCATCTGCTTCGCGGCATACTGGGTTATTGGACTCCCTACCGGTTATCTGCTGGCTACCTATACGGATATGGGGGCTTACGGTTACTGGGTCGGACTGATTACAGGTCTGGCCATCGGAGCGATCCTGCTTCTCTCCCGGCTGGTTAAGGTTCAGCGGAGCTTTACTGTTCAGTCCGTTGATTCAATAGCCAGATAATTCACATCATATGCTGTCATTCTTATCTATAAAAAAATGAACCCGCTCTTCACACTTAGTCCTGTGGAAAGCGGGTTCGTTTGTGAATCAGCGGCTTAGATAAACAAATTAACCCCGGAATCTTCGGCGGCTCCAAGATAACTTGCCACTCCGCCATAATCGACGCCTGCGATCAGCTCTTCCTGTTTGATTCCCATGATGTCCATACTCATTGTACAAGCAATCAGCTTTACGCCGGCTTTCAACGCCTCATGCATTAGCACCTCTAGTGAATCCACATTTTTGCGCCCCATTGTATGACGGATCAATCTGGCTCCTAAACCACCCATATTCATTCTGGATAAAGGCAGCTTACGGGTGCCTTGCGGCATCATCATTCCAAACATCTTGTCAAGTCCCTTCTTCTTCACCCCCGAAGCCTCTCCCTTTCGCAAAACATTTAGCCCCCAGAAAGTAAAGAACATCGTGACCTGCTTGCCCATAGCGGCTGCACCGGAGGCAATAATAAAAGAGGCAATCGTTTTGTCCAGATCACCGCTAAACACAATCATCGTCGTACCATCCTTGTCAGCGGATGCCGGAGCGAAAGGTTTGTCGCCTGTTTGTTGGCCTAAACCTTTGCGGAGCAGCGCCTTTACCTTACCTGCGGAGACATCGACTGATTCCAGGGTATTGTCCGTTGAAATACACCACTGTTTAATATCCGCGGCAAACCCGAAATCCGTCGCTTCTATCTCCAACTGCTGTCCCTCCTGCATGGAATTCACAGTCTCATAGACTTTGCGTATAGGGCCGGGGCACTGCAAACCGCAGGCATCCAGAAAAAGCTGACTCCCTGCACTATTATTCTCATTGCCACCTACAGCTGTAAGAGTGGCCGTTGCTTCTGTATCTGCTGCTTCTGCGGTTACCGCCGGTGCTGTTGGCTCAGAATTAGCCCCAGTGCTGTCTGCTGCCATTACAGAATACGTTTTGTAGCCCCCATCCACATTCTTCACCTTATAGCCATGCTGGGTTAGCATTCTTGCAGCAATATAACCTCTCAAGCCTACCTGGCAGGAGACAGCCAGTTCACGGTCCCGGGGAATCTCGTCCAGCCGTTCCCGGAGCTCCGAAAGCGGAATATTAATGGAACCAGGGATAGCTCCGGCAAGCAGCTCTACAGCGTCTCTGACATCAATCAGGACTCCGCCTCCGGCATTGAACTCATCCACCTCGTGCCATTGCATAAGAGAGACCAGTCCATCCAGCACATTCGAAGCCACATATCCGGCCATATTGACGGGGTCCTTAGCGGAAGAATATGGCGGAGCATATGCCAATTCTATATCTGCCAGCTCGTTCACCAGCAGATTCCCGCGAATGGCGGTCGCTATGACATCAATCCGCTTGTCTACACCGGCTGCTCCCACAGCTTGAGCACCATAGATTGCTCCTGTATGCGGATTAAACAGCAGCTTCATAGCAATTGGAGTGGCTCCCGGGTAATAACCGGCATGTGCATTCGGGTGAATATGAACCGCCTCATACGGAACGCCAAGCGATTTGAGCGTCTTTTCATTATTGCCTGTAACTGCAGCAGTAAGTGCAAATGTTTTGATAATCGCGCTCCCTAACGCCCCGTCATAGGAGATTGCCCTTCCATTAATATGATCCGCTGCCAGCCGGCCTTGGCGGTTTGCTCCCCAGGCCAGTGAGACCATTGTAGCAAAACCATGGTTACGGTCCTTCACCTCGATAGCATCACCAACAGCATAAATATGAGGATCACTCGTCTGCAGGGATGCATTTACCTTAATGGCTCCGGCGAATCCAAGATCGAGGCCGCAATCCCGGGCCAATCCGTTCTCCGGGGCTACTCCGATTGCCAGGATAATCATATCAGTTCGGAGCCCGCCGCCTGAGGATAAACGCAAGTATTGGCCCTCTTGCTCAAAGGCTTCAACACCTTCACTCAATCTGAGCTCTACCCCATTCAGCTTAAAGTGATCCTCAATAAGCCGGGCCATTTCCGGATCCAGCGGGTTCAGGAGCTGACTACCCCGGTCAATCAGAGTCACCTCAAGCCCCCTCTCCCGCAGATTCTCCGCCATTTCCAGCCCGATAAAGCCGCCGCCGATAACTGTCGCGTGCTTGGGCTGCTTATCGTCAACATAGGCTTTAATCCGGTCAGTATCCGGGATATTTCTTAAGGTGAACAAATTCCCGGCTTCGGCAATTCCTGGAATCGGCGGGACTACCGGTCTGGCACCCGGAGATAGGATCAGTATGTCATACAAGATTTCCCCTGCTTCGCCTGTAAGCACATTCCGGAACCGGACAAGCTTCTGGTCACGGACAATCTCTGTCACTTCATGAAATACTCTCACATCGATGTTAAACCGTGCTCTAATTCCCTCAGGCGTCTGAAGAAACAATTTCTCGCGGGAATTAATGGATTCACCAATATAATAGGGCAGGCCGCAATTGGCGAAAGATACATGCTCACCACGCTCAAACATCACAATCTCATCCTGCTCGTTCAGTCTGCGCAATCTCGCAGCAGCAGAAGCGCCTCCCGCTACTCCACCTATAATGACAATTTTCCTGTTCATATTTACCCTCCTAGTTATATACCCTATGGGGTTTATAATATACCGGTGGGGGTATGTTGTCAAATGTAAAAAACCGCCTATTTCTAGGCGGTTGCGTTTCAGAATGAATTCTATTGGGATAGGCGGGAAGCCAGCTCGTACAATTCAGTATCGAAGCCCTTCTTCGTGTTAACAACCTTATCGATATCAGTAAGCGTTAATTCGCCTTTAATGATTCCGCAAGCTTTATCGGATTCGCCTTCAATCAGTTTGCGTACCGCGAAGTCGCCTAAACGGCTGGCCAGGTTACGATCCCCTGGAGTTGGCGTACCTCCGCGCTGGATGTGACCCAGAACGGTTACCCGGGCATCGAGTGTCGAGTGACGGTCTTTGAGGGCTTGCGCTACATCTTCACCTTTGCCTACGCCTTCAGCAACAATTACGATACTGTGACGCTTGCCTCTGGCAAAATTGTCTTTCATCCGGTCTGCCACTTCGTTAAGATCGTAAGGCATTTCCGGCACCAGAATCGTTTCCGCTCCGGAAGCCAGTCCTGCGTGCAGCGCGATATCTCCGCAGTGGCGTCCCATTACTTCGACAATGGAAGATCGTTCGTGGGAAGACATCGTGTCACGGAGCTTATTGATTGCATCTACAACCACGCCTACTGCTGTATCAAAGCCGATAGTGTAATCTGTGAAAGAAATATCATTATCAATCGTTCCCGGCAAAGCCATCGTGTTGATACCGAGCTTACTGAGTTTATTAGCGCCCTTGTAAGAGCCGTCCCCGCCGATAACTACCAGGCCGTCAATTCCCATTTCATTCAGGATATCCGCGCCTTTCTGCTGTCCTTCAGGTTTCACGAATTCGAGACATCTTGCAGACTGCAGAATGGTTCCTCCACGCTGGATAATATCGCCAACGCTGCGCAGATCCATCGGGAAAATATCACGGTTCAAGAGGCCTTGGTAGCCGCGTTGAATACCGAATACTTCAATACCGTAATAGATTGCACTGCGCACAACTGCGCGAACGGCCGCGTTCATGCCCTGGGAGTCTCCTCCGCTGGTTAATACTGCGATTCTTTTTACATTTGCCATCCTGTTAGTTCCTCCTTAAAATTGTGTGAAGCTTAGGGTTCCGGAAATGGAATAACCGCTTCACAGCATTTAATACATGTGTTTGCGTATCCAGCGGCTGTTAACGAAGAAGAACAGTCTGGTCAACGGACTTCTTCTCATTAAACGCTTGGATACCGAACGAACCTCCCGCTGTTCGCTGACTTTTGGATCGGATAAATAAAGTGCCAGAAGCCCCTCGATGACCATACGATGCATTGAGGTCTCAGGTAAGTTCTGGACATCCTTGCGGGCCCACTCCACGATGGAAGCGATCCGATTCAGCATGGTATCAGTATTGTCATAATAATTGCAGAAATTGAGGTCTCCGCCGGCCCGGTCTTCGTCCTGATCAATCAGATAATCGAGCATGATGTGCAATCCGCAAAGATGCGGAAAGTACGCTGCACGAATCGAAGCCGCTTTCGATGTGCTTAGCCGGGGGTCGCAAGAGGCCAGGAAAAGCATGAACACTCCTAGTGTAGAACCGGTTGCCGCAGCAAATTCATTCCAGTGAAGATGCGGAGCACGCTTTCCTTCCACCGCCCACCATTCCTTCAGGGCAGCTTCCCTGAGTTCGGGGCGGATGTGCTTGTACACCTGCAGATCCGTATACAGTACAGCAAGATCATGAATCTCCGCAGCTGCCGCAGCATAGCCTGGTAAACACGCAGTCATCTCCTGGCATTTGCGGACAAGCCTGTGAAGATATCCGCCGTCATTCTGCTCACTGCGCAATGCATAATAATTGACGGGTTCAGCCTTAGGATTAATGGCGTCCAGCATGGATTGATGCAGCAGCCTGAAATCGGCCGGATCCAGTGAGGTACTGCGGTCACACAGATTGTCCAGATAATCACTGATCGTTTGATAGGCGACAATAAGCGGAATCAGTATATGTCTCATCGACAAATTGCCGGCAGCATAAATACCGCCACCTTCACAATGAAACTGCTTGGTTTCAATGCTGGCAAGCGCTTGTTTCCGGAGTTCGGGATCGGGAATCCCTTCCGCATCTTGGCGCCAAAAGTGAAGACATTCCCGCACTTCCGGCAGCACGTACTTATAGACCCTGCTCATGAGCCCTATCGGGCTTCTGGGGCTTAGGTAACGGCCTTGCTCAAATTCATTCAATGACAGTGCCTCCACATTGTTGTCTCCTTATCCAAATCATCATTATTATAATATGCAGAGCGCATTTGTACAAACAACAAAATCACTTTCGCAAAACGTTGAAAGATTCAGAAATAGCTCAATTTTAACAAGCTTTTAACAAACATCGCGACTTTCCTTTATGCTATACTACTCGTATTTGAACCTTAAGGAGTGCAATTTCATGGAATCCGGACGGACCGGCGGGCAGTATAGTGATCAAAACTGGCTGCGTTCCTTTATGTTTACGCTATATGGCACCAGTGTGCTGGTAGTTTCTTATTTCCCGTTATTTTATACCCATCTCGGCTTTAGCAGCCCTCAGGTAGGCCTGTTGTATTCCCTTGGACCCCTGATCTCAATCCTGTCCAATCTGTTCTGGAGCATGATGAGCGACCGGCTGGGAACCATCAAAAAGATTATGGCCATCCTGCTTGCAGGTCAGCTTGTTACCGCTATAATGCTGGCCAAAGCCACGGACTTTGGGATGGTCATGCTTATTTTAACCCTTTTCTACTTCTTCTATTACCCTGTTTTTCCTCTCGCAGACACGATGGCGATCAAAATTGCACAGCGTCATGGGCGGAACTTCATTGCGATTCGTGTGTTTGGCTCGCTGGGATATTCCTTTTTTGCGCTTACGATCGGATATGTACTGAGAGCACTCGGCTCTTCTTACAGTATCGGTGTGTGTATTGTAATAGTAGTAGCTGCACTTTTCATCACCCTTGGACTGAAGGATGTGAAGCGGACCGAAGGGGGACCGGACAACAGTAAGGGTTCTGCCAAAATAAGCGCAAAGGGCGGCGGGCTTAAAGAAATTTTACTGCAAAAAGAAGTGCTGTGGTTCTTTAGCTGCGTCTTTGTACTGGCACTCGGCCACCGGATGAATGAAGCCTTTCTTACGCTTAGTCTGAAGAGCATGAATGCAGGTGATGAGGTCATCGGCTGGGCGCTGCTTGCTTCTGCGCTAAGCGAGATTCCAATTTTCTTTCTGCTTAGTAAATACGGGGAACGGTTCAAGGAGCTTCCTCTGCTCGCTTTTGCCAGCCTGATGTATGGTCTGCGCTTTCTGTTCATGTCGCTTGCGGATGTGCCCGGTGCCATTATTGCTATCCAGGCCATGCACAGCATATCGTTCGGCATTTTTTATGTAACAGCTGTCAGGTATATTACACGTATTATTCCCGACCATCTCCGCGCGACCGGACTGGCGATTTTCACGGTAGTCTGGTCCAGTGTGTCAGGGCTGCTGAGCGGTACCTTCGGAGGGCTTATCTATGAGGATTCCGGGCGGAGCGTCTTTTATCTGGTCGCCATGGGCTTTTCGGTACTCGCATTCATCGGTTTTCTCGTTAAGCATCTGATGGATATCGGCGGATCTTCAAGCCGTTATTTTAAGAAAAAGGCACTTCAGAAGGCGGCTCCTGCAGAGAAGACTTCCCTTTAACTCTTAGCTAGCTTAATAAGACCTGCACTACCCTTACGGGACGGCGCAGGTCTTATTAAGCATAAAAAAACACAGTTCCCGAAAGAACTGTGTGCTGTATATGTTGCTGGTTACCACTCTTGCAAGTGCCTGCCATAAATCAAATATATATTGCAGCCGACAGATGATCTGTCAAGCCGTTTCTTATAATTTAACTACGTTAGCTGCTTGTGGACCGCGGTTACCGTCAGTGATATCGAATTCAACCGCTTGGCCTTCATCCAATGTCTTGAATCCGTCACCCTGAATAGCTGAGAAGTGAACGAATACATCTTCGCCGCCTTCTACTTGAAGGAAACCATAACCTTTTTCTGCGTTAAACCATTTTACTGTACCTTTCAAATGAACAACCTCCTAAAAAATACCGCCATATATGGCGTATGCTTACATTATACTCCAGCTATTCCTGCAAAGCAATCCATCATTTCCCTTTATTAATGATTTAATTTGCTTTTCTCTTACCCGGTGCGTTATCATTGACCCAAAAGCCAAAAATCGCCAGGGTGGTAATGACAATGATCAAAAAACATGAAATATACAAAACAGACAAATGGAATATGATGACTGTTGAGGTTCAGGGACGCTACATTATCCTCCGGGAAATTTCCGATCAATGGGGAGAAGAAACGCATACTTTTATGAGCCGGCCGGCCATGATGCAATGGGTCAATAACCGCTTTAACAAAGAATCCTATAAAGATAACGAAGAAGAATACAAGAATATCATCGCAGCTTTCAAGCAGGTATAGAGGGGCATGGATAACGAGAATCTGGTCATATTCGTTATAGTAGTCCTCTGTCTTGGTGCCGTGCTCATTATGGGCAAGGAAAAAGTGCCGCCGCGCCTTAAGCGCGGCATGGCGTTAACCGCTGTAATTCTGATTGCTCTGGCTTTTATCTTCATTATTTATAGCTTGCTGGCATAACTCTCTAAGAAGCTCATACATCAGAATTTGGCAGGGCATACTAAGCCGACTTTACGATCCAGGAGGCACAGGTCATGTCCTTTACCGTCAAATCTCTCTCGCTTCTACTAGCGCTGTGTCTGCTTCCGGGCAATTTAACAAGCGCTGCAGTACAGAATAATATGCCTGCTACATCTCATCATATAAGGAGGATTTCTATGGAACAGTTATTGAAGAGAAGTGAAGTGCCCGCCGAAAACCGCTGGAAGCTTGAAGATATGTATGCATCGCAGACAGAATGGGATTCTGAATACAGCGAAGTCAAAGAGCTGATCAAAAAAGCCGCCGCATTCCAGGGCAAACTGGATACGCCGGAAGAGCTTAAAGCTTGCTTTGAGCTGGATGACCAATTGTCGCTGCTGACAGAACGCCTTTATGTTTACGCACATATGCGTCAGGATGAGGACACCGCCGCACCGACCTACCAGGCGCTTACGCAAAAAGCGAAAAAGCTGAGTGTCGAAGCTGGTGAAGCTCTTTCTTTTGTAACCCCTGAAATTCTGGCTTTGCCTGTGGAGAAGCTGGATCAGTTCATCGCTGACCCTGCCCTTTCCGCTTATACCTTTACCTTGACAGAAATGAAGCGTGAAAAGGCGCATGTCCTCTCCAAAGCGGAGGAAGCCCTGCTCGCTCAGGTGGGAAACATCTCCCAGGCACCGCAGAATATTTTTGGCATGCTGAACAACGCCGATCTCAAATTCCCCAAGATCAAAAATGAGGAAGGCAAGGAAGTGGAGTTGACTCACGGGAGTTATATTCAGTTCCTTGAGAGTCCGGACCGCGAAGTGCGCAAGAACGCTTTTAAAGCCGTTTATGAGACTTATGGCAAGCAAAAGAACACTATCGCCGCCACACTTAGCGCAAATGTCAACAAGAATGTTTTCTATTCACGGGTCCGTAAGTATCCGTCCGTGCTGGAAATGTCGCTCTACGGCGATAATATTCCCAAGGAAGTCTACACTAACCTGATCGACACCATTCACGAGAGTCTGCCGCTGATGCACCGTTACATGAAGCTCCGTCAGAAGCTGCTTGGCGTTGATGAACTACATATGTATGACCTGTTCGCTCCGCTGGTAGATGAATATAAGCTGGATATTACTTTTGAAGAAGCAAAAAAGATTACCAGAGAAGGTCTTAAGCCGCTCGGAGAAGACTACCTCAGTGTGCTCCAGGAAGGCTACGACAAGGGCTGGATCGATGTCTACGAGAATGAGAACAAACGCACCGGGGCTTACAGCTGGGGAGCCTACGGCACCCACCCGTATGTGCTGCTGAACCATAACGACAACCTGAACAGCATGTTTACATTGGCGCATGAAATGGGTCACGCCCTGCATTCCTACTATTCGGATAACGCGCTGAAATACCGTGATGCACAGTACACGATTTTCCTCGCCGAAGTAGCCTCTACAACGAATGAAGCGCTGCTGATGGACTATCTGCTAAAGAAGTCAACCGATCCGAAGGAGAAAATGTATCTGTTGACCTACTACGCTGACCAGTTCCGTACAACGGTATTCCGTCAGACCATGTTCGCCGAGTTCGAAAAGATGATCCACCAGCGTGCTGAAGACGGCGAGTCGCTTACCCCGCAGGATCTGTCGGCCATCTACTATGACCTTAATGTGAAGTACTACGGGAAGGACATGGTGGTTGATAAGGATATTGAAATGGAATGGGCGCGGATCCCGCATTTCTACAACAGCTTCTATGTTTACAAGTATGCTACCGGCTTCTCCGCGGCAACCAGCTTCTCCAAACAGATCCTGGAGGAAGGCAAACCGGCGGTGGACCGCTACCTCGGCTTCCTGAAGAGCGGCGGCAGTGATTATTCGATCAATATCCTGGCCAAAGCCGGTGTAGACATGTCTTCTCCGGAGCCGATCCGCGAAGCAATGAGTGTCTTCGAGAGCGTTATTGAGCAGATGGAACAGTTGACCAAATAAACTATACAGCTTAGGATTGAGGTAATCCCTTGCCCCTCGCGGGCAGGGGATTTGTACTGTTACACTGTCAAAGTAGGAGGAAATCATATGAAACTGCAATGGTCGCTAATTTTAGGTTTAATCTTTGCGTTGCTCACAGCTGTATTCGCAGTGATCAACGTGGATCCGGTCCAGGTGAATTTCGGCTTCGATCAGATCGAGCTCCCGCTTATTCTTGTTATTCTGGGCTGCGCGGTTATCGGCGGGGTCATCGTCGGTTCCTACGGTATTTTCCGCCAGTACAAGCTGCAGAAGCAGATTAAGGTACTAAACGCGGAGCTGTCCAAGCTGCGGGATGCGGGAAACGCGTTCGATCCCTCATCTCCTCAAGCCCAGTATGACAGCCTGGCTGAAGAGCCGAGCATGGAGCGCTAAGTTATTTACCACCTATTCTAAATCATGAACTGGAGGGCTTAATCTTGCTTACAATTCAGCCGAATGAAGACTATATTCTATCCATTCTCAAAAAACTGCTCGATACCCCCAGCCCCAGCGGCTTCACCGCTGAGGCTATGCGGCTCGTAGCCGAGGAAGCGGCTGCGCTGAACGTTCCGCTCAGCTGGAACGAGAAAGGCGGCATCATTCTGAGCGTACCCGGGCTTGATCCTTCCCGCACCATCGGCATTAGCGCGCATGTGGACACGCTGGGTGCGATGGTCCGCTCCATTAAGCCAAACGGTACGCTGCGCCTGACCTCTGTCGGCGGGTTTACAATGAACAGCATCGAAAATGAATACTGCGTCATTCATACCCGCAGCGGTCTGACTTATACCGGCACCATTCTAACCAGCCATCCCTCGGTGCATGTCTATGCTGATGCGCGTGACTTCAAACGCGCTGAGGAGAATATGGAAATCCGGATCGACGAGCTTGTCTCTACCAAAGATGATGTGTTGAAGCTCGGTATTGCGGTCGGTGATTTCATCTCCTTTGACGCCCGCGCGGTTATTACTCCTAGCGGCTATATCAAGTCACGCCATCTGGATGACAAAGCCAGTGTAGCCGCCCTGCTCGGCCTGCTGGAAAGCATCAAGCGTGAAGGCTGGAAGCCGCTTCACAACCTGTCCCTTCTGATCTCCAACTTCGAAGAGGTCGGCCACGGTACGGCCTGGATTCCAGGAGAAATCAGCGAATTCATAGCGGTAGACATGGGCGCCATGGGCGATGACCTGAGCTGCAAGGAAACGGATGTTTCCATCTGCGCCAAGGATTCCTCCGGCCCTTATGACTATGCTATGACCAGCCGTTTGATCGATTTGGCGAACAGCCTGGCGATTCCTTTTGCGGTTGACATCTATCCGCAGTACGGCTCAGATGCCTCCGCTGCACTGCGCGGCGGCAACAACATCCGTGCTGCACTGATCGGTCCGGGGGTGCATGCCTCCCACTCCATGGAGCGCACGCATAAGCAGTCCGTCCTGAATACGGCCAAGCTGCTTGCCGCCTATGTCGGTGCAAACTGAAGCCGGAAGCGGTAAATTGCGGCGGATTTGGACAGGCAAGCGATGGCCGCTTAGCATTGCCCTGCTCGTCCTGCTTGTTCTGGTGATCGTGACACCGGCAGTTCTGCTGAACAAGCCGGAGAAACAAGTGCGGGAGGCCTTCAGCGGCCTCCCGCATG
>NZ_LN831198.1:1645635-1647720 GCF_001368795.1 Paenibacillus ihuae | reverse complement strand
ACATCATTCTAAGGACCGCAGGTTCTGATTTGCGCAGGGTTCCCGCTTACGGCATTAACGGCGGCTTCTTCTATGGTACCGATCTCCTGTCGGTGGCGATCATGAATGATCTCCCGGTGAATGGTGACAAGGGCGCTTATGGCTCCGGCTGGTTCAACGCTAAATATGCACGCGGCACGCTGGTCTGGGACGGAGCTGCCGGCAGGCTGTCGGTGCAAACTGTATCTTCGGGCGATGAGCTGTCCGTCAGCGACCGGAGTCATTACTGGGCCCAGGGCGGCATCAGCATGAATCTGCAGCAGGAAGGGCTGTGGGCAGCCGCGATTGCTGCCGAGCATCTGCCTTACGCAGACGAGCAGCGGATGCGCTCCGGACTCGTCTATGACGAAACCGGGAAGCTGTGGCTGATCGTCACGCCAACACTCTGTACGGCGGAAGAGTTCCGTACAGCTGTACTGCAAACCGTTCCCGGCAATGGACGGGAGGGCATCTTCCTCGACGGCGACGGCTCCTCACAGATGAATGCTGACGAAGCTGTCCTGACCGGTGACTCCCGTCCGGTCGTGCAGATGATTGCCGTGGCAGGCGGCAAATGAATGTACACAAAAGAAGCAGGACCAGCGGGATCTCCGTGCTGGCTCTGCTTCTTTTTCATGTGAATGTTATCCTGCCCTTCCGCATCTGGCAAAATTGCTCATAGTTACTTCCCAGAAACGTCTGAAGTAAGTGATCACCTTTTCCTTTGTACTGAATATGAGCGGCAGAAGATAATACTCCCTATCGCCGACGGTAATCTCTTCATTAAGGTCCCCGGAATGTAACACCTCGAACCAGACACCTTCCACCGCATCAATTAAAGCTTTTAGCTCACCCGGTGATTGTACACGAGGAGAGAACTTTTTGCAGCATGGACTTGATTTAGATTGGCGCGTTATTCCTGGAGTTTAAAGCTTGTTTTGATTAAGTCAATGTAGGAAACCAATTTGTGATACTCCGCTGTCTGCTCTTCATTCTCCGTATCATACTGCACATCGCCCGGAAGAATGATCGTAAACACCTTGTCTCCCTGCTCACCGAGTTTCCAGATTTGCGCAACCTCCTGAGTCACCGCGCCTTGCTCTTTCCATTCTTGTGCAGTCCACACCAGGATTGAAAATATAATTCCGTTCTGATTGGTCACAAAATGAATGCTTTCCCGGTTTGAAGCTGCGTTTACCGAAGACTCTACCTTGTATCTCCCCTCCCAGTAAGCTGGAAGCTGCAGCGTAAAATTATATTTGGGATTCTTGTAGATAAAGGAGACAGGCTTGGGAACAAGCTTGTCATTCACAGCATCGACATGCAGAATAGCAGTGGTATAGGCTCTGAAATCCCCCGTTCCTTTAGCTGTAAAGACTTGGGCTTCGACTCCAAACTGATTTCCTTTAATCAGAACTTCGCCTATCTTCCTGCTGCTGTCATTGTAAAATGAGAGTGTGGCGGAGATTTTATTCTTACTGTTGCCTACCCCGGCAAATATTAGCTGGCCCGTGGCTATGGAATTCCCGCCCGATTGGGTCACAATGAGATTACCGACTCTTATGTCTGCGTAATCCGGGTCTTTAAGATTCAGCTCCCTGTTCTTGACAATAATCCTCTGCAGCTCCGCATCATAGCCCACTGTAGCACCCAGATTCTCTGCGATAAAACGCAGCGGCACATAGGTGGAGCCGTTCACATTAAGCGCCTGGACACTGCTGCTTGGTGTCACCGTACTGCCGTTGATTTCGAAGCTTGCCGGAAACAATAAAGCCTTGATAGAGCCTGATGCGAAGGCAACAGATGAACTAGCAATAACCAGGCCGCATAGCAGGCCGAGAATAAATTTTCTCAAAATTCCACCTCTTTCCTGTATAAAAGTTTTACTCTATATAACTTAATTAGTTTCTATAATTTAGGAGTTGATTTCTATAATAAAAAAAGCAAGCCGACTCCCGGATTGCCCGGTTTCAGCTTGCTTATGAAGGAAAGGTTGAGACCATTACGGCCAGATTTGATCCAGCTTATCCGAATAGAACGAGATCGCTTTGTCTGTAATCTTTAATT
>NZ_LN831198.1:1643871-1645409 GCF_001368795.1 Paenibacillus ihuae | reverse complement strand
TCCCGGATCAGCAGAGGTTTCCGCAAGCAGCTTAAGCAGAATCTCCATCGCTTCATGATGCGCTCCCAGATTGTGCAGTGCCATCGCGAGAAATGCCGGGAACTCTTTGCGCTCCGGATATTCCCGGGCCCCTTGCTGAAGCACCTCCCTGGAACGGGAGTACTCTCCCAGTGTTCTATAGGTACTTCCCAGTCCAAGCAACACTCCCGCCCGCTGATCCTGAGGCAGCCCTAACGCAAGGCTCTGTTCATAATAGGGAACAGCCTCCCGTTCAAGCCCCAGCACATCATGAGTCCAAGCCAGCTGGTACAGCAGCTCTGCATTCTCCGTGTCCTCTGTCAGCAGATTGAGCAGTATTATCCTCGCTTCGTCCGCTTGGCCCGCGCTGCGTAAGGCAACGGCATCCTGCACTGTATATATCAAAGCCCGCCGCCTCCTGACTATGGATTGAAATCATGCGATTTAAAACTAAGCCTTGCCGGCAATTCTCTCTGCGAGCTCATTCAGATACGTCCAGCGCTCCATCAGCCGCTCCAGCTCCGCTTCACCCTGCCGCTGCAGTTCGACCAGCTCCTGCAGTCTGCCCGAATCGGCAAAGGCCGCTTCCATCTGCGCAGTGATATCCACGAGATGCTGTTCTGCCTGCCCGATCATCTCATCAATGGTTTCGTATTCACGCTGTTCCTTGAAGGTGAATTTGACTTTTTCCCTGGCTGGAGAGGCTACCGCGGCACTCGCAGCCGGCTCTTGAACGGTATTCTGTTTGCTGTTCATTTCTTTGTCCGCGCTGCTCTGCGCAGGTACATTCTTCGCCAGCCATTCTTCATATTCACTGTAATCCCCGACATGTAACCGGATTTGACCGTTCTCAAATGCGGTCAGCTTATCGATGGTACGATCCAGAAAGTAGCGGTCATGGGATACGGTAAAGACGACACCCGGGAATTCATCGAGGTAGTCTTCGAGTACTGACAGTGTGCCGATATCCAAGTCATTGGTCGGCTCATCCAGCAGCAGCACGTTCGGTGCCCCCATCAGGACGCGCAGCAGGTACAGGCGTCTTTTCTCGCCGCCGGACAGCTTGGAAATCGGCGTCCACTGCATGGCCGGAGGGAACAGGAAGCGTTCCAGCATCTGGCCTGCCGTAATCACACTGCCATCAGCTGTACGGATCACCTCTGCCTCTTCCTTAACATACTCAATCGCCCGCATGCTGTCATCCATATCCTGGTGCTCCTGGGTGAAATACCCCAGCTTGACCGTAGCACCCAGCTGAACTTCGCCGCTGTCCGGCTGCAGCTTCCCGGCAATCAGATTAAGCAGAGTGGATTTGCCGCTGCCGTTTGGACCGACGATACCCACCCGGTCCTGCGGTACCGCGATATAGGTCAGATCTTTAATCAGAGTCCGCCCGTCCATGGATTTGGTCAGGTCCTTCATCTCGATGATCTTACGGCCCAGCCGCGTCGAAGCCACCGAAATGTCCAGTGATCCCGCCGAGCTTCCTCCTGTGCTTTCCTTGAGCTTCTCGAAGCGGT
>NZ_LN831198.1:1639543-1643705 GCF_001368795.1 Paenibacillus ihuae | reverse complement strand
CTTTCCTTGAGCTTCTCGAAGCGGTCGATTCTGGCCTTCTGCTTGGTCGAACGGGCCTTGGCTCCGCGCCGAATCCACGCCAGCTCGGTGCGCAGCAGGTTTTTGCGCTTCTGCTCCGCCGAGGCCTCACGCTCCTCGCGGTCGGCTTTCAGTTCCAGGAACCGAGAATAGTTTGCTTCGTACCGGTAAAGGCGCCCGCCGTCCAGCTCCAGCATCACGCTGGCTACCCGCTCCAGGAAGTAGCGGTCATGCGTAACCATCAGCAGCGCGCCGCGCCGTTTCTGCAAATATTGTTCCAGCCAGGCCACCGAATCGGTATCAATATGGTTGGTAGGCTCATCCAGAATCAGCAGCTCAGAAGGCGTAATAAGTGCAGCCGCAAGCGCTACACGCTTGCGCTGACCGCCTGATAGTGTTCCCATTTGTGCGTCAAATCGGGTGATGCCGAGCTTGGTCAGCACCGTTTTGGCTTCGCTCTCCAGATGCCAGATGCCGGCCGCGTCAATCTTATGCCCGATCCGGACCATTGCACCTTCAAGTTCTGCATTGCCCGGGTTCTTGTCCAGCTCAGCCAGGATCTCCATATATTCACGCATCGTTCGAAGGTCCGGATCATCCCCTGCAAATACCTGCTGCAGTACGGTATTGCCCGGCTCGTACGGCGGATTCTGCGCCAGGTACTGCACCCGCACATCGTTGCCTATGGCAATTTGTCCTTCATCGGCAGTATCCAGACCTGCGATAATTTTCAGAAAGGTAGATTTCCCTGTTCCATTCACACCGATAACGCCGATCTTATCCCGGTCATCCATCCCGAACGATGCATCCTGGAACAGTGTTTTCTCTCCGTAGCTTTTGGATAGATGCTCCACAGTCATAATATTCATGCTTTGTCCTCGCTTGCCTTATATTTTAATAGCGGGTTACGCTTCATCTTGATGATCTTCATGCAGTGTATGTACCGCCGGCACATTCTGGCTGCCTAATGCGCCATGGATAAAGAGTCCTGCAGCAAATTCTGCCCGCTTATGCGCATCCGCCTCCGAACAACCGGGACGCAGCATAATATCCATCTTCAGCCTGTCCAGCATACCGATATAAGACTCTGCCAGCAGCTCCGGATCGGCTGCACCGCTCTCCTGCATAACCTTCATTACAGACTGCATGTATTCTTCCATGAAGCGGGTCATGTAGGCCATCAGCTCCGGATTGTTATTCGGGGCCCGGAAGAACAGTTTAGTATGCTGCTTACGCTCATAATAGTACAGCAGGTGATGTCCGGCAATGGCCGACAGCTTATCCGCGAGGGTGCTGCAAGCCTGCAGCAGGTTTTCAAGCCGCTGGAGGAAGTCCTCACAGTCACGGCGTGTGACAGCCATGAACAGCTCTTCCTTGCTTTTGAAATATAAATAGACCGTGCCCTTGGCAATTCCCGCACGTTCTGCCACTTCCGACATCTTCGTCTCGTAGAAGCCTTCCGAACCAAAAAGTTCATACGCGGCATCCAAAATGGCTGTATGCTTGTGACTTACTGTGCCGCCCAAACGGTTCACCTCCAATTAATGACTATATATTGAACTTGTAATTCTTATTTTTTGGGATTGGTCGTGACTACAGAGAATGTTTGGACTTTCGGCCGCTGTTGTCATCAGATTTCTTGATTAGAACCGCTATTAGCGGTAGAAATCTGATGACTGCTTATGCTTCCGAAGCGACCTTTCCTACGGAAAGCTTTCAGGCGGACGCTACCGCTCCTACAGTTCCAAAATTCCCCACCGCCACTTTTCCCTAAATGTGTATTTAAAGTTCAATTATGTGATTGATTTGCTCTGCCGCCTGCTTACAGCAAGCTAACCAGCAGGGCGGCTGCTCCGCCAATGATGGAACTGACCGCATTGACGGCATCATTGTCCATCCAGCGCCAGCCTCTAGCGAATACCGTAGGCTGGCCGCAGTGCCGAGAAGCCTCCACCTCGCGGCCGCATACAGTGCAGCGGTTCATCCGCTGCACCGTAGCACCAAGGATAGAGTCGGCGAATGCGCCGGCGAGTCCGCCGATAAGGCCGGCCAGCGTCAGCAGCAGGAAGGAATGGTCTTCCATTCCGGAAACCGCCCGAAGCAGCCAGGAGGCAGCGCCGATCAGCGCTCCGCCCGCTGCAGCGGCAAGTGTGCCCGGCAGCGATACGCCGCCCGAGGTTCCCCGCCGGCAGCACTTTGCCTGTCAGCACAGAACGGGGCGGCTTCTTCGCCAGGGTGCCGATTTCCGTGGCCCATGTATCTGAGGTTACGGTCGCCATTACGCCAATGAAAAGAAATCCCCAAAGTTCCAGCGGATAAACCGCGTTCAGCAAGACGAGCATCATGCCCATTCCGCCGTTCGCGAAGACCTGCCCCGCATCACGCGTTCCGGTCTTATCATACGTCAGCTCAAGCTCTGCTTTGTTCTCGTGATGGAGCTTCGAGAGCAGACTTGAGGAAATAAAAAAAAGCAGAAGGATCCCGAACCAGAAAGCATTGCCTGCTCCAAAATAAACCGTACCCATTACAAAAGCCGCGATCATGCCGGAGAAGCTCAGCGAACGCTTCCGGTAAGCTGCTCCGGCAACCAGCAAGGCGCCACAGGCACCTAATATCCACAGCATATCATTCAGCTCCCGTTAACCGACGAGGCAGGTGCCTAAAAGCTTGTCGCCCCAGAACAGCTCGAAAGAGTCTCCTGAAACGACCGGCCCCACCCCTGCCGGGGTTCCGGTAAAAATCACATCATCTTTACCAAGCCCATACCGCGCAGCTATGAATTCGACGATTTTTTGCAGTGAAAAGATCATATCCTTCACATTCCCCCGCTGCACCTCGACACCATTCTTGAGGACTGTGAAGTCTGTAGCCTCAAGTTCTTCTTTTTCTGGAAAGGCAATATAAGGGGTGAGAGGAGCGGCGTTCTTGAAGCCTTTGGCCGGCGTCCAGGGCAGCCCCTTCTTCTGCAGGTCATTATGCACATCCCGCAGTGTGAAATCGAGGCCCAGCGCCATGACATCCACCAGCTCATCGACACTCATGCCCGGCACATAATCCCGGGCGATACGCAAGACAAGTTCTCCCTCATAATGGATCAGCCCGGCGTCCTGGGGAAGATGAATGATAGCTTTATCGAGCGGAACAGCAGCATGGGAGGGCTTCAGAAAAATCAGCGGTTCTGCAGGAACCTTGTTCCCCAGTTCCTCCGCATGCAATCTATAATTACGTCCAACACAGTACACATTATTTACATCAGCACACATCGAAGCTTCAGCTCGCTTTCCCGTCAAATTTGAATGCAGTCAGACTTCCAAAAAAGTGTCGCCCCAGATATCCGGGCGGTTCGTACAGATCATGATATCCGAATGCATCTCAGCCAGGCGGCGCATCTCCTTCGCCTTATCTACGGTCCAGGCCATAGTCTTCACTCCGCGTTCAGCCAGCAGCTTCGCCAGCCCCGCGTTGATTCTAGTAAAGCTGATTGACAGAAAGGAGCAGTCCAGCTCCTTCACCTTGCGTGCAGGATCCCCTGAACGGGAGTCATAGATCAGCCCGGTACGAAACCGGGCATCCAGTTCTTTTACCCGTTGAAGCACCCCTGCATCGAAGGAGGTCAGCACTACCTCATCGCGCATGCCTTTGGCGGAGATCAGATCAATGACCGCCTTCTCCAGACCCGGATACATGTCGCCGCTCGTCCTCAGCTCAATATTCAGCTTCAATCTCCCGGAAGCAAGATCCAGCACCTCTTCGAGGGAAGGAACCTTTTCCCCGCGGAAGGCACGGCTCTTCCAGACTCCCGCGTCCAATCGCCGCATTGGCTCAAAATCCATATTTTTTACCTTCCCGTGGCCGTTGGTTGTCCGGTCCAGCGTGAAATCATGAATCACAACCGGCACGCCGTCCCTGGTCAGCTGCACATCGATTTCCATCCAGCGGACATAGGGCAGAGCAAGTGCCATCCGGACGGCGGCGAGTGTGTTCTCAGGGGCTTTACCGGAAAACCCGCGATGGGCAACACATATGTTTTTCATCATAACCACCTCCAGCAGAAGTATGATCAGTCTTCGGGCTGCTTCCAATTATAAAGCCCTGCTCCGGCCTATCTACCGGCCTTCGGTAACGCGGCCGTCACTGCAGATCT
>NZ_LN831198.1:1629044-1639410 GCF_001368795.1 Paenibacillus ihuae | reverse complement strand
GGAGTAGCGGAAGGCGACGGCTCAGGTGTCGCAGTAGCTTCCGGTTCTGGTGTCACCGTTGCGGAAGGCTGGGCAGCAGTAACCGGCTCCGGAGATGGGGATGGCGAACCTGCTGTCTCCGTTAACGGGGGCTGCGAGGAATGGCCGCCGTCAGAGTCTCCAATAAAATAATAGGTTAACATGGCAGTAATCAACAATAATAAGCTAACATTAATCCATGACCATACCGTTCTGCGTCGGCGTTTACTGCTGCGCTTATTCTTCTCTCTTTTGCGTGATCGCGGCGGATACATGGGTACTAAGAATCTCCTTTGTATTAAAAGTGTTTCTATTATAGCATAACTCACACTCCCCCCTCCAAACCGCAGGGAGTATTGCTACTGTTAACTTCACTATCCGGCAAAAAAAGAACGGTGAAGCCGAATTATCCCGGCTCACCGTTCTTTAATTAAATGAATACAGCTTCGGGTTCCGGCTGTTTCTTCAAGCCGGCCGCAGCGCTTTCGGCAGCTTCCTTAGCCTGCTTAATGCAGTCCGGCAAGCCAATAGCATCATAGCCTGCACCAAAAGCATAAACGCCGGGCAGCTTCTGTCCCAGCTCACTGCGGAAACCGGCTATTCTGGCCGGATGCCCGACAGGATATTGCGGCATCGAATGCTTAAGCCGGGTAATTTCAGCAAAAAGAGGTTTAGCCGTAATTCCCATGATTTCCCGCAGATCCTTCAGCACCAGCTCAGTCAGCGCCTGATCCGGCAGCTCCACATTCTGCTCATCACCGGAACGCCCGACGTAGCAGCGCAGAAGTACTTTGTCATCAGGGCTGGTGTGCAGCCATTTCGTGGAGGTCCAGGTGCAGGCTGTAATATTGCGTCCTTCCTTACGTGGAACCAGAAAACCGGAGCCGTCATACTCGGTGACGATGTCTTTCTTGGCAAAAGCCAGCACCACATTCGCAACGGATACATAATTAACGTTCTCCAGCGGAGATACATCAACATACGGACGGAACAGCTCCGCTGCAGCAAAATCCTGTACGGTGACATAAATATCATCCGCCTGCAGAATTTCACCAGTCTCCAGCTTCACCTCATACCGCGGGGCATCTGTTGCAGTATTGTTCAGCACCGTAATCCCCGCTGCTGCCGCTCCGGTCCGCTGCTCTACATCATGCAGTTCACGGATTAAGGCCTCCACAAGGCTTTGCAGACCATTACGGAAGGTCAGGAAGGCACTTTTCTTGGTACCTGTATGCGTCTCGACGGGCTTGCGGCCGGTAGTCATTCCGCGGATCAGGCTGCCGTACTTGCGCTCGACTTCACCGAATTGCGGAAAGGTGGCCTGAAGGCTGATCTTACGCATATCACCCGCATAAATGCCGGCGAGCAGCGGTTCTGTCATATTCTCCAGGACCTCTGTTCCCAGGCGCCGCTCGATCAGCTCTCCGAGCGACTCATCTTCACTGCTCCGGCGCGGCGGAAGCACGAAATCTAGCATCGCCCGCATTTTGCCGCTGAAGGATACCAGGCCGCTCTTGAGGAACGGCTTCAGCTCGGTAGGAATGCCGAGAACCAGCCCGGCCGGCATCGGGTGAAGCTTGCCCCGCTGCAGTATGTACGTCTTCTTGGCATTCGGATTGGTTGTTACCAGCTCATGATCCAGCTTAAGCTCCTTGGCCAGATCACTCATCACTGTTTTGCGGGCCAAAAAGGAATCCGGCCCCTTCTCAATGACGAAGCCGTCGCGGTGCAATGTTTCAATTTTGCCGCCAAGTGCAGCTTCCTTCTCGATCAGCACAATATCAGGCTGGTATCCGGCTTCCCGGTAAAATTTACGGACATAAAACGCGGCGCTGAGGCCGCTGAGGCCTCCGCCGATAATAACGATCTTCCGGGGCATAACCGTCATGGCTGAATCACCTTCAGCTGACTTGCCTTGGTGCGGACTACATCGCTGAGCACAGACATATACGCCGGATCACTATTTAACGAATCAATCCGCATCAGCCGCAGATCCAGCTCGGAAGCAAGCGCCTGGGCTTCAATATCAAGGTCGTACAGCACTTCCAGATGGTCGGACACGAACCCGATCGGAGCAGACAGCACGTACTTCACCTGGCTTGTGGACAGCTCACGCAGTGTATCCAGAATGTCCGGGCCCAGCCAAGGTTCAGCCGTTCTGCCTGCACTCTGCCAGGTGAACTGCCAGGAGGTGACTCCTGCCCTGTCAGCGATTGCCTTGGAGGTTTCGAGCAGCTGATCCCGGTAAGGATCGCCCATGGCAAGAATCCGTTCAGGCAGGCTATGCGCGCTGAATAAGACCTGCACATCTCCGCGGGCTGCGCCGGTCTCTTCAAATTGATCCAGCTTTGCTGATACCCTTCTGCTGAGCACGTCTATCAGTTCCGGATGCAGGTGGTAGCTCTCCACGAATTCCATCCGGATTCCGCTGGCATCCGCTTTTTCTTTTGCCCGTTTGATGTATGTGCCGACACTCATTACAGAATAATGGGGGGCAAGTACAATGCCGACCGCCTGGGTAATGCCATCCCGCACCATAGCTTCAACGCCGTCTTCAATAAAAGGCTGGGCATGCTTGAGTCCCTGGTAGCACACATATTCCACATCCCCGCCGCTGCGGTTCAGCATCTCCTGAAGAGCCTCCACCTGACGGTCCGTATTCTCCCGGAGCGGGAACACGCCGCCGACAATCGCTTCGTAGCGGTCCTTCAGCTCTTTAAGCTGCTCCGGGGAAGGCGCGTTGCCGCGCCGGATATGCGTGTAATAGGCCTCCACACCCTCCAGACTTTCAGGCGTGCCGTAAGACATCACAAGTACACCAATTTTAGCTGTCACGGAATCCATCTCCTTTTGTGAATAATGTTCATACCAGTGCTTCCAGTATTATTATTTCAGTGCAGCTGCTTGTTTCAGCGCCTGCTCTGAATACGCATGGATGTACTCCGTCAGCTCTCTTAGCGTGTCCAGGGAAGCCTCCGGAAATAAGCCGTGACCCAGATTGAAAATATATCCCGGCTCCTGTATGCCCTCATCAATCAAATCCTTAGCCCGCTCCTTGAGCAGATCCATTGGGGCTGTCAGCAGATAAGGATCGAGATTGCCCTGAACGGCAAAACCTCCGCCGGTTCTGCGTCTGCCTTCAGTAAGGCTCACGCGCCAGTCCAGTCCGATGACATCAGCCTGCAATTTGGTAAGGCTTGGCAGCAGTTCCCCGGAGCTTACGCCCGGGAAATAGATCTTCGGTACATCAAGATCCGACAATTCGGCAAAAATACGGGAAATCGTAGGCAGCACATACCGTTCGAAGTCACGCGGTGCCAGTGCACCCACCCAGCTGTCGAACAGCTGAAAGGCTTTGCCGCCGCTCTTCACATGGGCACGCAGATAAGCAATTACCATATCGCCCAGCTTATCCATCAATTTCTCCCAGACGCGGGGCTGGCTGAACATCATTTCTTTGGTACGGTGATAACTCTTTGAAGGCCTGCCTTCAATTAGATAACTGGCAATCGTAAACGGGGCACCGGCAAACGTAATCAGCGGTACATCCAGCTCCTTGTCCAGTATGGCGATAGTCTCCAGCACATGGCTGAGGTCGCCTTCTACATCAATCGGTTTCAGCCGGTCCACATCGGCAGCTGTCGCAACCCTATTCTCGATAACCGGGCCGATATTCTTCACGATGTCAAACTTCACACCGATGGAAGCCACCGGGTTCATAATGTCGGAATACAGGATAGCCGCATCCACACCCAGCTTGCGCACAGGCATCAAGGTTACTTCCGCCGCAAGTTCCGGCTGGCTGCAAATTTCCAGCAGCGAATATTTTTCCTTGATTTTACGGTACTCGGGATCATAACGGCCGGCTTGCCGCATGTACCATACGGGAACGTGGTCCGTGTCCTGCTGTCCGCAGGCGCGGATAAAAGTATCATTGTAGGTCATGATAAGATCTCCATTAGTTTGATAGGATAGTTGCTGACGCATATAACTTATTATGCCCCTTTTAAAAGATGGTAACAACCGTTCTCACCCCAACGGAATGACAATCCAATGACATTACTATGACAAGTGTTGCACCGGGCAGCCAAAAATATATGATATACTGATAGAATGTCAATTTTTCGTGAATTTTTTAGATAGAACTCTCTGAAAGGAAGTGAAAGCACTTTGAAGAATTGGGAGACTTGGAAGGTCAACCTCATGGTGCTTTGGTTTGGCCAATTTCTGGTAAATGCCGGCATGACAATGATTACCCCGTTCCTGTCTCTTTATCTCGCCAAGGATCTGGGAGTAACCGGTGATCATGCTATCGGGATGTGGGCAGGACTTATTTTTGCCGCAAACTTTTTGACCTCGTTCCTGTTCCAGCCGCTGTGGGGCAAGCTCGCCGACAAATACGGCCGCAAGATTATGCTTCTGCGCTCCAGCTTCGGTATGGCCATCGTCATGGTACTGATGGGCTTCGCCCAGTCGCCGATGCAGCTCCTGCTGCTGCGTCTGCTGAACGGGACGATTTCCGGATTCAACCCGGCCTCCATCGCGCTGGTATCCGGTACAACACCCAAACCCCGTATGGGCTTTGCCATGGGGCTGATGCAGTCCGGGTCGGTGGCCGGAACTATTCTGGGACCGCTGATCGGCGGGGCGCTGGCGGACTGGATCGGCTTCCGCCCGATTTTTTATGTCGTCGGTGCGCTGCTGTTCGTCGCTTCTCTGCTCGCTTTATTCCTCGTGAAAGAGAAATTCAACCGGGTCGAAGCCGCAAAAGTGCCTCAGGTATCCGTCCTCGAAGGATTTAAAGAACTGGCCAAGGTACCGCAGCTGCCGGCACTGTTCGGCGTGACCTTCCTGCTGCAGTTTGCGATGATCAGCCCGATGTCCCTGCTCCCGCTGTACGTAGAGAAGCTGCATGGCTCAGCCGTAAATATTGCATTCTGGGCAGGGATGGTCAGCGCAGTTACCGGTATATCCAACATGCTGGCTTCCCCGCTTCTCGGCAGGCTGAGCGACAAGGTCGGCGCCCATCGTATCTTGACTTATGCGCTGATCGGCGCATCCCTGTTCCTCATTCCGCAAGCCTTTGTAACAAGCGTCTGGCAGCTGATCATCATCCGTTTCCTGATGGGAGTGTTTATGGGAGGGCTGCTGCCAAGCGTGAACGCACTCATCCGTTCCTATACTCCAGACGGCAAAGAGAGCAGGGCCTTCGGCTTCAACAGCAGCACGCTGGCCCTGGGTAATATGCTTGGAGCAGTTATCGGCGGATTCTTATCGGGTTATATCGGAATTGAAGGCTTATTCATTATTTCCGGCGGATTCCTGCTGATCAATACAGTCTGGGTACGCCTCAAGCTGTACAAGCCGACCCGGCACCATTGGTTCCGCTGACACCGGAGACACCAGCTTACTTCACCATGGCTAAAGCCAGTCCATCGTACGCAGGCAGCAGTGTGCTGGACAGCCGCTCATCACTGGCGATCATCTCATTAAAGCGTCGCACCGCCTGGATTGCCGGTCCATTCCTATCCGTATTCAGTGTGCGGCCGCGCAGAAAAATATTATCTCCGGCGATAATTGCTCCCGGTGATGCCAGTTTGATCGCATACTCTAAGTAGTTCGGATAATTTTCTTTGTCCGCATCGATGAAAAAGAAATCAAAGGTCCGGCCCTCCGCTTCCAGCTCCTTCAAGCTGTCCAGTGCAGGGCCGATTCTGTAATCCACGGCTTCACCGAAACCGGCTTTGGCCAGGTGGCTCTGTGCCAGCTTGGCGTATTCCGCCTTCAGTTCAAGAGAGGTGAGCTGTCCGCCGGAAGCCAAGCCGCGGCATAAGCAGATGCCGCTGTATCCGCCAAGGGCGCCGATCTCCAGAATGCGTGTGGAGCGGGACAGCGTGACAAGCATCGACAGCAGCCGCCCGTATCCCGGAGCGACGGAGACCGGAGGCATTCCGTGGTCTACAATCGCTTTTTTCACCTCAAGCAATAATTCATCTTCTGTATAAAGCATTTCACTGTATTCTTCCTGATTCAGCATATGTATTCTCCTTCTGATATTGTGAAGTCCCGCGCATTCACCTATACTTAGAAGGATCGGCTAGGCCAAGCTTTACTAAGCGCATGCATAGAATTAAGGCGATGCACAGTGTCGTTGTTACTTCTCTGCTTTTCTTATTGTACTGGCTAGGAGCAACCATCTACAAGCTAAACGGAGTTGAGCGCATTTGGGTAAATTACAATTGATCGCCACCGCCCCTATGGGGCTGGAGGCTGTAGTAGCACGTGAACTAAACGAACTGGGCTATGAGACCACGGTCGAGAACGGACGGGTCTTGTTCAGCGGGGATTATATCGATATCTGCCGCTGCAATTTATGGCTGCGCACCTCTGACCGGGTCCTGGTCAAAATGGGCCAGTTCCCGGCCAAAACCTTCGATGAGCTGTTTGAAGGCGTTAAAGCTATCAACTGGGAAGACTGGATTCCTGAAAACGGGGAGTTTCCGGTAGAAGGCCGGTCCCACAAATCTCAGCTTACCAGCGTACCTGCCTGCCAGGGGATTGTCAAGAAAGCGATTGTTGAGAAGCTTAAGCAGTCGTACCGCACTGAGTGGTTCCCGGAGAACGGCCCCCGCTATGTGGTCGAAGTGATTCTGCTGAACGACATCGCCTTGATTACTCTGGATACCACCGGTCCGGCACTGCACAAACGCGGCTACCGCCGCCAGGCGACAGAAGCGCCGCTGAAGGAAACAATGGCTGCTGCCCTCATCCAGCTTAGCCGCTGGAACGGACACCGCCCATTGTACGATCCGTGCTGCGGCTCCGGTACCATCCTGATCGAAGAGGCAATGATTGCCTGGAATATCGCGCCTGGACTGCGGCGTTCGTTCCCGTCCGAACATTGGCCGGAGATTCCGAAGCGTCTCTGGGAAGAAGCCCGCGACGAGGCCTTCGATGCCGTACGCGACGATTATCCGCTGCAATTGACCGGCACCGATATTGATCCGGCAGCCATTGAAATTGCCGAAGCGGCTGCCAAAAGCGCTGGGCTGGCCGGAGAAATCACCTTCAAGCATCTCGCGGCTGCCAAAGCCCGCCCTGAAGGCGATTACGGCTGCATCATCACGAACCCGCCTTATGGCGAGCGGATCAGCAATGACAAGGAAGTGGAAAAGCTGACCCGCCAATTTGGCGAGATGATGCTCTATTTGCCGACTTGGTCCTTTTTTGCGATCAGCCCGTACAAGGAATTCGAGCAATACTACGGCCGCAAAGCGGACAAGCGCCGCAAGCTGTACAACGGCCGGATCGAATGCCAATATTATCAGTATCTGGGCCCGCTCCCGCCGCGTAATCCGCAATAAGCAGCATGCAAATAGCCTTAAGCCCGTACAGCAGCGCTGTAAGGAGCTTAAGGCTATTTATGTATCTATGACGTTCTAGAACAGCAGGTTATCCGGATTCGTCCCGATCCGTTCTCCGGCATCCAGCCCGCTAATCGCGCTAACTTCATCCGCTGACAGCTCAAAATCGAAGATTTCGCTGTTCTCTTTAATCCGCGAGGCCGTAACTGACTTGGGAATGATGACGATGGAGTTCTGCAGCCCCCAGCGCAGAATTACCTGGGATACCGTCTTGCCGTGTTTCCCGGCAATGCCCTGCAGCAGCTCGTTATCCTGAAGTCTTCCCTTCATCAGGGGTGCCCACGCTTCAATCTGGATCTGATGCTGTGCACAGTAGTCATGCAGCTCCTTCTGGATAAACCGCGGATGCAGCTCCACCTGATTAACTGCAGGAACTATACTGCTCTCCTTTTTCAATTCCTCCAGATGATGGATCTGGAAATTGCTGACCCCGATCGCCCGCACACGGCCTTCGTCGTACAAGCGCTCCAGGGCACGCCAGGTGTCCTTATATAGGGTCTGGCCCGGCCAATGGATCAAATACAGATCAATGACATCCAGCCCGAGCTTTTGGCAGCTGGTTTCAAAAGCCCGCAGAGTTGTATCATATCCCTGATCGGTATTCCACACTTTTGTAGTCACGAACAGGCTGTCCCGCGCCACACCGCTTGCGGCTATCGACTGGCCGACCTCTTCTTCATTGCCGTACACGGCTGCGGTGTCGATGCTGCGGTACCCCAGCTCGAGTGCGGTTGCTACCGCCTTGGCCACTTCGGCCCCTTCCGCTTTGTAGGTCCCCAGACCAAACCGGGGCATATGCACACCGTTATTCAATATCGTCGTGTCTGTTAGATGCTTCATCTCATTTTCCCTCCTGCCTATGTATATACCTTTGAAACAATATGCACATTATACCATGTCCCTATAACCAGACCCAAACCTGCTGGAGGTGGTATGCAAAAAAGCCTCCACACAAGGTGCGGAGGCTGCTAAATCCGTTAATAGGGTGCACTGGCTGAATACTGCTGCCAGGTATCTGATTTAATCTTTGGCCACTGGCTGTTTTACAAAAGCTTCTGCTTTCGCCAGCACTTCATCCTCAGTTGGAGCACTGACATAACGTCCGTTAATATAGATAAAGGCCCGTTTGCCGCAAGGTCCGCAGTAGGACTTGCAGCCGACTTTGATCTCGGCGTCCGGCGCCATTTTGCGCAGCTTGGGCATGATGGTTTTCATTCGGGTGTGATTGCATTGATCACAAATTTGTATTTCGTTAGCCATGGAGCAACCCTTCTTCTTGTCCGTTAGTCATCGGCGAATTTTTAGTGGTCGCCATGATTACCTTTTGACGGATTAGTAATGACAAAGCCTTCTTCCGGGAAGTACAAGTAGTCGATCTTCACACCGTCCAGCAGCGGCTGGTTCGGATCAAGAATGACATCGATCTCTTTATCTGTAGAGATTACAACATCAGTTTCTTTAGGCGTGTCCAAATCCAGACCGTAGTGGGCATGGTCGCCGTGAGCATGTGTAATCGCTACGCGCAGCTTCAGTTCGCTGTTGCCTTCAAGCTCCATGGTTTTTTTATCACTTTAGCCGCATTGCGGGTAATTTTGACGTTCATTCCTCATCCATCTCCCAGGCATCTATATTTTAAAACCTCAATAATTTATTTTAAGGAAAGTGGCCTGTAAAAGCAACCATATTGGGTAAATAGATCAGGAATCCCGTGCAAAAGATTCTTTAAACTTTCATCTTCCGCTCTTCAGCGCCGGATATTTGCGGTCCATCCGTGACACGAACCAGCCCATCAGCAGCATCGTAAAGCCAATATCGTCAATCGGCATAAAAGGCATGATATCAGGCAAAACCCAGTACAGTAGCACCGGAATGGTGAAGAGCAGCTTGTCCGCAAGCTTTACAGAAGGCGAAATAACGTATTGCCAGGAACTGCGTAATATATGAGACCACCGCTTCAGCGACAGCAATTTTCTTAGTTTCATAGGTATCCTCCTCTTTCCATAAGAAAAGGATACAGCCGCGAAGCAATTGCAGTTGTGATTGCGGCCGTACCCTTTGCTGTTATATTACGCAAATTTGCAGGATGTGTTTCATTTTTATTTAAAATTCGAAAGAATCGTTGCTAAAATCCAGCCTGTTTCCAGCGCCATATCCTCATAATCAGCCAGCGGCAACGGATTCTTGCCAATTCCCAGCTCTACTGTAAAGCCTGGCTTACGGAACCGCTGGATGAACCAATCCTTATACCCGGCGTCACTGCCGGTCAGCTCAACCGCGCGGTAGCCGCTGGCCGCCGCCAGACGGGCGGCCAGCTCTTTGCTCTCCGGCGGCTCATAACCGCGGTAGTTCCAGTAGATTTCTCCACCCTGGCTGTGCAGCGACACTGCAGCCTCCCCAGGATATTGCTCAGCCAGCGCTGTGAGGGCGTTCTGCTTCCGGCTCACTTAGCGGGACGGGGCCGCTGTAGTCGCGGGGGGCCGGACCGGTTATTCTGCGCCGGGCAACCTCCTCCTCCCAGTGAGCCGGGAACTGGTCCCCGAGATCCACACCGCGGATGTTGGCTTTCCAGTGCCGGAAACTGTGCCTGCCGCTGTTCCATTTCATGAGCTCTTCATAATAGGGATGCCCCGGCAGTACGCCTTCCTGTACCAGTTCAACACCATCCGGGTTAGCCATCGGCACCGCCCATAGGGTCCAGTTCCGGTACCAGAGTGAAGGATCATGTCCGTTCCAGTCCCTCCCCTCCGCGTAAGCTGAAGCATATTGTTCTATAAAAGACATCAGGCAAGGTGATGTCAGCCATTCATTGGCGTGCAGAGCGGCGTTCACATGCAGATACCGGGGGCCGCTCCCGATCCGCAGCACATGCAGCGGTTTGCCGAGCACACTGGTTCCGATGCTATTTTTTTGAATGAAGGAGTACT
>NZ_LN831198.1:1623105-1629018 GCF_001368795.1 Paenibacillus ihuae | reverse complement strand
AATGAAGGAGTACTTATCCATTAGCTGCCTGATCTCTTCCTCTACATCTGCCGGTCCGTATTCACTGTTGACAGCTACCCTGCTGCTGGACAGCGGCTGGGGGATGACCAGCACCTTACCCGGGATGCATTGGCGTGCGGAGGTGACACCGGGATTCAGAATCTCAAGCTCCTCAACGCTCACTCCGAATAGGGCAGAGATGGAAGCTGCATCGTCACCCTGCTGCACGGAGTAACGCTTGCGCGGTGCAGAGGGCAGAAAAAGAATCTGCCCCGGGTATAGGTAGGGCTGTCTCCCTGCCCACGGATTCCCTTGGATGACATGCTCCGGTGTAAGTCCATGCCTGGCGGCAATGCGGTTAACAGTGTCTCCCCTGCGGGTAATATATTGCTGCATATGTCTCATCCTCTCAAACCCTCTAGTTGCCGTCATCCCCTGCAAGACTCCGGGACACAGCCTCACCTTATTGTATGCAGCCCCTACTGCTCCGCATGAACGAAAAGAGCCTGCCAATGCTTGACTAAACGAAAAAATGTAACCGCATACAAAAATAGTGGGGCTTGAATTCATGGGGCCCAACAGGGGGAATTCAACGGGATATTTCCCTTTGATTTCACAACTTTGCTCATTTACACCAAATTTAACGGTACTTTTCCCTTTGATTTCACAACTTTGCTCATTTACACCAAATTCAACGGGACTTTTCCCTTTGATCTTACAACTTTGCTCATTTATGCCAAATTCAACGGGATATTTCCCTTTGATTTCACAACTTTGCTCATTTACGCCAAATTCAACGGGATATTTCCCTTTGATTTCACAACTTTGCTCATTTATGCCGATATCAGTGGGACTTTTCCTCTAATTCCGCGATTGTCTAATGACGCCATACGCCGGATTCTGTGGTGCTCCACCCTCTCGAGGCTCTTTATTTGAGCGCCCCACCCCGCTCAGCGGGTGAATCACCATATACAAGTTATAATACACGCCTAATAAAAAAAGAAACCGGGAGCAACTCTCACGGTTTCCTGGACAATACCCGTTACGGGGGGTTGTCCCTATTCATGTCACCACAGTAAATCTACAACGAGGATACCTGCCAGACGACAGGCGTGCGTTTAAGTTGCTCACCAAGCCAGTCGCGGGCGATCCGCTGGAACATTTCGGCATCTCCGCTGCAGAAAAATTGGTGGATCGGGGTTTCATCCCCCTTGGCCAGCTGGCCTTTCTCGTAGAGAATGGTGCTAATTTCCCGCGCAGTCTCATCCGCCGAGCTGATCAGCTTCACTCCCGGCCCCATTACTTTGCCTATCGGTTCTACCAGAAACGGATAATGTGTACAGCCGAGAATCATAGTATCGATAGGCTCGTATTTGATTCCGTTAAGCGATTCAGCCACTGCGATATGGCTTTCTTCTGAGCGGAACATGCCTTGCTCCACAAAAGGGACAAGCGCCGGACAAGCCTGGCTGACCACCTCGACAAACGGGGAAAGCTGCTTCAGCGCCGCTGTATAAGCCCCGCTCTTAATCGTTCCAATGGTGCCGATGACACCAACACGGCCTGTTTTGGTTGCACTGATGGCGGCGCGGGCACCGGGATGGATGACTCCGATCACCGGTATGGACACCTTTGCGGAGATATAGTCCAGCGCTGCCGCTGTTGCGGTGTTGCAGGCAATAACAATCATTTTAGGATTAAATTGAATTAAATAGTCCACAATCTGTTCAGTGAACAATTTCACTTCTTCGGTTGAACGGGGTCCGTATGGGGCACGGGCAGTATCTCCAAAATAAATGATTTTCTCCCTGGGGAGCTGTCTCATCACCTCTTTGACAACCGTAAGTCCCCCCACACCTGAGTCTAGTATAGCTATAGCTTGCTGCACGAACACACCGCTTCCTTTAACTTGTTTTGTGTAGCTTATGTAAGGCCAAACACAAGTGTACCTGGGCTTGAGCCCCAATTGCAGATAATACTCTTTTTGCGGCCCCAATTCAAGGAAGTATTGAAAAAACCGCCTCCCGCCGGAAGCGGAAAGCGGCTGTATGCCTGCTGGAGCCTTATATATTCACCATTCATTAAGTATGCAGTCTGTAAAATAAATTTAGACAGTACCATCTTTATCTTTGTCTTTGTCTGATTCCACTGAACCATCTTCATCCACAACAGCTTCCGCGCTGTTTCCGGCTTCACCGATACCGGCATCCGCCACATCCTGGGCATCCTCAATGGCTGCGGCAATAATTTCTGCCGTTTCGGTTTCGTCCAAGCTTACCGGAGCTTCTTCTGCGGCGATTCCACTTACCACGGCAAGCTCCTCTTCCGTATCCGTATGGGTATACTGCTTGCTCCATTCCTTTACTTCACTCACCACAGACTCTACCGCGTCCTTGGCTTTGCCATACAGCTCCGATCCTTTATCCCCTGCCTGGACGGCGATCTCCTGCACTTTATCAATCGCACCATTCGTTCCGTCAACAATATCCTTGCGCAGTTCTTTTCCCGGCTTGGGTGCCAGCAGCAGCGCCGTCACTGAACCTACAACGCTACCCGCCAGAATTCCCCACAGCAAGCTTTTGCTATCCTTTTTCATCGTCCATCTCTCCTTTGGATTCAAAGTGCCTCTGCCCGGCCATCCGGGCTATCGCCTAGTTCTGCTATATCATAAGCGCAGAGAGTTTGTCCTGTGATTACTTTAGGAAGTTTTTTCAGAAGGATTGTCCTGTCGGTTTGTTGGGTTAGGAGTGATGGCATACCGGCAGCTTTGTCCGCCTTCCGCCATACATTCCGTGCGTGTCACCTTAGCCCCGAGCAGCTCCTCAAAAAGACTCTGTTCACATTGGCAGGCTTTGCGGTATTGGGTAGCAACCTGACGGATGGGACAATTATATTCCCGCATCACGTATGAGCCGTCATCCCCCTTGCTCCATTCAGCCATATATCCCCCGGAGTTCTGTATCGAGGACAGCTCAGCTACCCGCTCCTCCAGATTACGGTTCTCCATCATCGGGGTATATTGGGCAAGCATCCGCATCCGCCGGCCTTCAAACAACACATTCACAGCCTCCAGCCCGCTGGTGTGATCGAGCTCCCTCAGCAGCTCCAGGGCCAGATTATGATACGTTTTGGGAAAATGCTCTTCCGCCCGCTCAGTCAGCGAATACACATGCAATGGCCTGCCCATCGCCTGGCGTACTACCTTGGTCTTGGCCAGCGACTCCTGCTCCAGCTGCAGCACATGACGCCGTACGCCCATCTCGGTAATCCCGAGCTCTTCTGCAAGCGCGCCGATTGTCAGCGGCCCTTTCATTTTGAGCAGCGTCATTATATTGCGTCTTGTCGATCCGCTCTCCTGACCCTTCTTCATGTTCTGGAACCTCCTCTCCTTACGGCTGCCGTCCGTGTAATGCCCTCCGGTCTGCCTGATTACCCTCTATTCAAACCGGCGGCTCCGCTCCCAGCTCCTGATCCAGATACCGGTGCACCTCTGCGGCAAAACGCTCTAGAACGCCTGGAAGCAGCTTCGTTAGCGGATGCAGCGCGCTGCGATCCCAGGAATAATAATCCTGCACAAGCGGCTTACGGAGCGCTACCAGGCTAATGAGCACATCGTAGATCCCGCTGTCTCCAAGCACCTTCTCCTCATGGATAATCGAGATGATATCTTCATAGCTGCCGGCATCACGCATAATGAACCCGTCGATAAGACAGCTCCCAACATCGGTAACGACCTCTATCGCCAGATGCAGGCAGCGTTCCTGCACCAGACCCATAACTATGCTTCCATCCCAGGAATCCGCAGCGCCCCGCAGACCGGTCCCGATATCGGGAATCTGCTCCAGTATATTTTCAATTTGCTTCCGGTTAACATAGTACACAGCTGACCCTCCAAGTCTGGTAGTATAAATGAACGGCAATGATTAACATTTATTTGCCGCGCTTGCCGCGGCGTTTCAGCCAGAACAGCATGATGAAGCTGGCGGCCAGAAAAACGATCAGGTAGGTTAACGCTTCCATCGGATACTCAAGCTCACGCATTTACATCACCGCTTCCGGAATAGAATGGGAACTCCTGCCGCTCCCGGCAGACTTAAATTTCGTAATCTACGGCGTAGGACACTTCCTTGACCTCGTTGATGTGCGCTATTACTTCCTTATGGGCGGGGTGCACCTGATATGCCTGCAAATCCTCCAGTGATGCAACCTCAGTTACCAGCGCAATATCAAAAGAACGCTCCGAACGAACAACATCGGTTCCAACCTCGATGGAAATCAGCTGAGGGATTTTACCTTCCATATTCTGCAGAACTGCTACTGTAGCAGCGATACTTTCCGGTGACGAGTCTTTTAATTTGAAAAATACGATATGCTTAATCATCTATTTCGCTCCCTGCCCTGAATATTGTAATTTGTTTAGTAAAAATATATCATAACGGCAAGACTTCTGAAAGAAACTTAAACCTCATGTCAGCAATTACAGCATTAACCATTGCAGCGTACCCGAAAGTATTGTAGTATAACGTTAAAAATTCGGAGGAAGTATGCCTAAGAATCAACAAGAATCTCATAAAATCCAGGCCTGGTCTCTGATCAACCGCAAATATCTTGGACAAGGCGTACGGGTCAAACGGTTCCGGAGGCCCAAACGCAGCCAGATCCGTAACCGCGTTCTGCTTGCTATCCTGATGGCTAAGGACATTAAACTATCCAAGCTTGCGGAAGAGCTCGCCGTATCCTCGCGCAGTGTGAGCGCCTGGGTATACGAAGGACGCATTCCTTCCAGGAACAATCTGGAGAAGGTCTGCCGCCTGCTAGGCTATCCGTCCCATATCCTGTTCAATGAAGCTCTCCTGCGGCAAAGTCCGATTGTATGCCAGCCTACACCTTCACGTTTTATGAAAAGAACACTCGCCCACTCACCGCAGAACAATGTGATTTTGACGGGGCTATGCATGGTGTATGATTTCTCTGTAACCGATGTCAGCGTCTGGATCGGCGTACATCCCGGCACATTCCGCAAATGGCTGCATCAATGCCATCTTCCAACCTTGGCCCTGCAGGAAAAAGCCGAAAGCTTCTTCCGTATTCCGCGGAATATTCTGTTCGCTGACTGCGATTTAAGATAGGCGGGCACGAAGTCTCACATGAACAATCCCCCACAACCCGGTTCCAACTATACTTAAGGCCCTTCTTTATATCAAAGAAGGGCCTATTGACGTGTAATGAGCATCAGTTTATTTTACGCGCAACAATAAATCTCAGTATGTATTCATGGATTCCTCCCTGTTCACTCTGCAGCTTCTCAAGGAATGACCCGGTCTGAAGAATCTCTGTTCCGGAGAAATGGCTTCTTAAGTCGGCCTCACTAAAGAAGTGGGCATATTTTCCTTCCTTGTATTCATAAGTCCCCGGTTCAAGCTGCCTGCCGCAGCCGTTATTGCGGTCTTCATCGGAGAAACTCGTGAAATAAAGCAGTCCTCCGGTGCGCAGCTGGGCAAGACTTGCAGCAATCAGCCTCTTTCGCTCCTCTTTCAGAAACAAATGAAGCACATCGTAGCAGTAGACGGCGTCCACCAGAACATCCAGGTGCGGTCCCAGTGCAGAACCGGCAATGAATATCGTTGCAGGGTCCCATTCTGCGGCAAGCTCCAGGGCCTCGGTGCTTAAATCGATCCCGTATGTAGTGAATGCGGCGGAGAATACTTTGGTATTGCGCCCGTATCCTGCACCTGGAACCAGAACAGAGTTCAAGCCTGCATCCTCAAAAATACCTCTGGCCCATTCCGCTGAGGGACTGGGCTCTTTCCCCCAAATCATGCCTTCACGGGCAAAGCGTCCGCTCCAGTATTGTGACACTTCTCTTTCCCCCTTTGCTGCTGATCCTATCCCTTGACTCTGTACCAGTATTGA
>NZ_LN831198.1:1605529-1622905 GCF_001368795.1 Paenibacillus ihuae | reverse complement strand
GTCATATAGGGCGGAAGCACCGCTGTTTTCCATGACCACTTGCAGAAAAGAAGCCGTAGCCCCTGCATTTTCCCCCAGTGCAGAAGTCCCGTGACCAGTTCCTCTGCCAGCCCTTGCCTGCGGTAAGCGGGAGCTGTAATAATATCATACAGACCAATATACCCATGCTGAATCACACCCAGTCCGCAGGCAGCCGGAACCCCGTCCTTCAACAAGAGCGCATAACCCTGCTGTAAAAAGGAGGCTCCCAGCATACGGCATAGAGTATCCCGCTGTTTGCTGTTCAGCTTCGCTTGCTGTGAGAACGCGCCAAGCCACTCTTCTGTCATTTCCCCGCGGATCAGCAGGGGGTACCGTCTCTGCAATGGCGGCAACTCCTGAAGCTCCCGGACACGGACCGAAGAGGGGCTGTCTTTCAGGTAGCCAAGTTCGGTCAAAAGGGCATCCAAATCGGCCGGCCGGGTATACAGAGTGATTTTGAATACAGGCTTCAATCCCGCTCTTTCGTAATACTGCTCGGCTAGCTGTATCTTGTGCTGCACATCCAGCCCCTGCTCGTACTTCGCCGGCCCGAACAACGGATTCACTGAGTTGGAACGTTTGGTATATCCTGCGGCGGTCCGTAGAATCCAGCCTTCAAGCAATACGCTTTGCTCCGCCGGCCAGGTGTTCAGTGTAAGCTCTTCAATAGTCTTGTACATGCTCCCCCTTCTCCCCTTGGCTTCAGTTTCGGTTGCTCCGCATAGCAATAAGCAGTGTTAGCCCATCACCCGTTCTGGAAATAAACTGGTTATATTCCGGCGATTCCTTGGCGTAGAGCGCAATTTTTCCATCTTCGTTATAATGGATGCCCCAGCCGAATCTCTTCGGCAGCATAGATGCCCGCAGACAGGGATGCTTCTTGGAGAACAGTTCTGCCCATATCTCATTCTTGCGGGCGGTCCGTTCTTCCTCAGGAATTTGTTTATGACGCATATGAATTTCATACAGCAGCTCTTCGTGTGTGTACTTGTATGGAGCGCCTGCAAGCAGCTCATACTGGATGACATGCGCAGGCGGCAGCGGCCGGGAAGTCACCGGAACCACTCCCGTTTCCACCGGGCAATCTGCTGAAACACGAATAAAGGTATTGATATAGCTCATCCTTCAGCCTCCTTCCGGCACAGCTTGTACAGTTTTGTCTACTATCTTAATTCACCGGGCTTGTTCAAGCAAAGCTTTAACGCACAGCGAAGAACGGCCAGTATCCGGTACCCCGGGACGTTGGCCGCTCTTGCTGTATTTTATATGAAGCTTGTCTAACCGGACTACCAGCTAGATTTGGTTACACCGGGAATTTGTCCTTTCAGTGCCAGATCACGGAAGACGATCCGCGAAACCTTAAATTTGCTTAGATAGCCTCTGGGTCTTCCCGAGACGGTGCATCTGTTCTTTTGCCGGGTGGCTGAGGAATCGCGCGGGAGCTTCTGAAGTCCCATATAATCCCCCTGCGCCTTCAGTTCTCTGCGTTTATCCGCGTATTTGGCAACCAGCTCCTGACGTTTGAGCTCCTTAACTACTTTAGATTTCTTTGCCATACCGTGTATCCACCCTTCCTATTGAATATAAGTAATGCCTACTCATTTAACGCCGTCTTCAGTGCTTCAAGATTCTGGCGCATAATCGCGACATAATCCAGTTCATTGCTGCGGTCCTCATCGGTTAAGCCCTCAATCGGATTCAGCACAGCCGACTTGGCTCCAATTTCCTGGGCAATAGTGTCTGCTACACTGGAGGAGACGAGGGTTTCAAAAAAGATCGTCTTTACATCATGCGCCTTCGCAAACTCAACGATTTCAGCCATTTGGGCGGCTGAAGGCTCCTGTTCCGGCGACAGGCCGGCAATTGGCACTTGTGATAGACCATACTCCTTAGCAAGATAGCCGAAGGCCGCATGCTGTGTAATAAAATCCGTGCGCTTTGTACCCGCAAGCCCATCTTTGAAGTCCTGATCAAGCTGTTCCAGCTTAGCGACATAGCTGTCAGCATTGGTCTGGAATGCAGCGGCATTCTCAGGAGAGGCAGCGGACAACGCTGCTTCAATGGTACGGACCTCTTTGATTGCCAGGGAAGGTGCCAGCCAAACATGGGGATCTAGTCCGCCATGGTCGTGATTATGACCCGGTTCTTCTTCAGCATGAGCTTCATCCTCATGTTCATGATCTTCGCCGGCATGATCATGGTCATCCGCTTCTCCTTCGGCATGTGGCTCTTCCTCTTCTGTACCTTCAATAATATTCAGCCCCTTGCTGGCTTCCACCGTGACCAGTTTGCTGCCAGAGGCACTGTCAAGCACCTGCTCCACCCAGCCTTCCATGCCTGCTCCATTGTAGATGAGCACATCGGCACCGGTAATTGCCGCCATGTCCTTGGCGGTCGGCTCCCAGTCATGCGGCTCGATTCCGGCAGGGACAAGCGTCTCCACATCGGCGAGATTGCCAACGATGTTTTTAGTGAATTCGTACATCGGATAGAAACTGACTTTAATATTCAGCTTATCCGGGGCGGCAGAGCTGGTCTCTTTAGCGGATAAGCTTCCATTAGCGCCTGTATTGCCGGCATTGTTTGCAGAGTTGCTGTTGCTGCCGCAGCCCGCGGCAATCAAAAGGGCAGACAGGGATAGAACAGCAAGATTTCGGATTCGAAAAGTTAACATGAGAGATAACAGCTCCTTTTTCTTCAATGATATCTATGTTTTGGAATGAATTTCGAGTTGCTTCAAAGGTCTTCCATATTTGCTGCGGCGGTGCTTCAGCCTGAGCAGCTTCTGAACCCCGATTGCGGTCAGCAGGAATATAAGCAGAATAAGGGCAATCGTACCTCCCGGAGGCGTATTGATGTAATAGGACGCAGTCAGACCGCTGAAAACTCCGAGCAGACCTGTGGACACAGCAATTAGTATTGCGGCAGTGAAACCGGAAGAGATGCGCAGAGCGATCGATGCCGGGAGCACAATCAGTGCGGACACCAGCAGTACACCGACTACCGGCATAGCTGCAGCAACTGTCATTCCCGTAAGCACGGCAAATGAAAAGGACAGCAGCCCTGTATGAACACCGCTGATACTGGCGGTTTCTTCGTCAAAGGTGAGGCTGTAAAGCGGCCTGCGTAAAACGATGAAATATAGCAATCCGGCGGCGGCAACAATCGCGATAAGCTTCAGCTGGGTATCGCTGACGGCTACGATAGAGCCAAACAGGTAAGAGCTGAAGCTCTTGCTCAGATTCTGCTTCAGGCTCATAAGTACCACCGCGAGCGCCAGCCCCGAAGTCATGATAATCGCTACCGGAAGCTCACTGTATGTACGGTAGGAACGGCGCAGCTGCTCGATGACGATTCCGCCGGCGACGGCAACCGCAAAACCGCTGAGTGCCGGATTCAGCTGCAGCACCGAACCCAGCGCTACCCCTGCAAGCGATACATGCGACAGTGTATCGGCCATCAGCACCTGGCGGCGCAGCATCAGATACACCCCAAGCAGCGGACCGATCATCCCAATCAGGCCCCCGGCCCAAAATGCGCGCTGCATGAATTCGTAACTAAACATATCCAGCCCTCCTGCTCCTTTCGCTCCAGGCTGATGATGCTATCCAGATAGGGGCTAGTTTCTTCCAGGCCATGAGTGACCATTATCACGGTTCGGCCATGCGCATTTACATAATGACGCATGAGCCCATAGAAGCCGGTACGGCTCTCCAGATCCATGCCGGTTGCCGGTTCGTCCAGCACCAGCACCTGCGGCTGCTGGGCCAGCGCCCGGGCGATACAGATCCGCTGCTTCTGCCCGCCGGACAATTCACCGATTCTGCGGTTGCGGTATTCCCACATATCCACCTGCCGCAGGCAGCGCTCCACAAGCGCCTCCTGCTCCTGCGAGAAGCGCCGGAATAGTCCCAGCCGCCCGTAGCAGCCGGAACGGACCAGCTCAATAACTTTGCTGGGAAATCCGGCATTGAAGGATGCAACCTGCTGCGGAACATAGCCGATTTCAAGCCTGCCATCCGCAGCCAGCTCCTTGTTCAAGGTTACCGTTCCGCTCCACGGCCGGAGCAGTCCCAGCATTAGCTTAAGCAGTGTAGTCTTCGCCGCCCCGTTCGGGCCGGTAATCCCGATAAACTGCCCGGCTTCAATATCCAGTGAGAGGCGGTCAATGACCGGATCCTCCCCGTAACCAAATACCACATCCCGCATCGATGACAAAATCATAGAGCCGCCTCCCAACTTAATAGTAATAATTACGCATTAACCTCACTGATATTATCGTAATAATTACGATTTGTAAACCAAAATCAGCAAATTAATCGTAAAATTAACGATTAGACCGCCAGGCAAGGCAGCAAAAAGCCGGAATCAAAGCTAACGATTCCGGCCCGTCTCGGACTTCCTCCTGAACTTACAGTCCTATTCCTGAGCTGCCGCGAGCAGCTCCTCTGCCGGCCAGGGCAGCGGATTATTGAACTGCTCCCAGTCCTGCTGCATCTCTTCTGTGGTCAGCAGACATCTGTCGAGCCGTGCCTCCAGCACGGCGCGGTCCATACCGACACCAATAAACACGATCTCATTCATCCGGTCTCCCCACTGCCCGTCCCATTTGTCCTTCACATCCGGCTCATTCTCCAGCACCTCAAGCTGCTGCGCTTCCGGCAGTGTGGCCAGCCAGTAGCCGGCAGGCCCGAACTGGATCGAAGGCCCGGCCTGGCTTAATGTCGCGGCAAGGTCTCCCTTGGCGGCAAGCCAGACCAGCCCTTTGGCGCGCACAACCTCTTCCGGCCAGTTACTGAAGAAGAAGCTTAGTCTCTGCGGATGGAACGGCGTTCTGCGCCGGTAGACAAAGGAACCGATACCGTATTCTTCTGTTTCAGGCGTATGGCCGTCTTTATTCAGCTCGGCGATCCAGCCGGAGGACATGCTTGTTGTCTCAAAATCAAACAGCCCCGTATTCAAAATTTCCTTGGGATCCACCGCGCCTTTAACCGTGCGGATAATCTTGGCGGACGGCTGAAGCCTGTGAAGCACAGCCTCCAGCTTGTTCAGCTCCTGCTCTTCCACCAGATCACATTTGTTCAGCAGCAGCACGTCACAGGTCTCAATCTGGTCTATCAGCAGATCGACAATATCACGGTAGTCACCTTCTCCGGCAGTCATGTTACGGTCGATCAGACTGTCGCCTGAGGCAAAGTCATGCCAGAACCGGTTGGCATCAACCACGGTAACCATCGTATCCAATCTGGCCAGCTCTGTAAGATCAATATCCAGCTCCGGATTGGCGTAAGTGAAGGTCTGGGCCACGGGAACCGGTTCGCTGATGCCGGAGGATTCGATCAGAATATAATCGAACCGGCCTTCGGCGGCCAGATTGCTGACTTCACGCAGCAGATCATCCCGCAGGGTGCAGCAAATGCAGCCGTTAGACATTTCCACCAGCTTCTCTTCCGTCCGGGAGAGTGTGTTTCCGGATTTCACCAGATTAGCATCCACATTCACCTCGCTCATGTCATTGACAATGACCGCTACCCTCAAGCCGTCGCGGTTATGCAGAATGTGATTCAACAGTGTGGTTTTGCCGGAGCCGAGGTATCCGCTCAGCACAGTTACAGGTATTTTCTTCATCGGTTTGCTCCTTACCTTAGCGTAGTTTTATTCTACTCATCACCTAAAGCCTCAGCGTGTCTCACGGTGCAGCGTAACGCGCTTGAGACGCGGACAATACTTCTTCATTTCCAGCCGTCCCGGATGATTTCTCTTATTCTTGGTAGTGGTATAGTTGCGGTCGCCTGTTTCTGTACAAGCCAAAGTTATAACTACTCTCATTGTGTTCAGCTCCTTATATTTAATCGTAATAATTACGATTTACACATCATACAGGTTATATTATCCCGGTGTCAACCGTCTGCGGCAGAAAATTTCTATTACCGTTACAAGGGACTCTCTTAGAATTGTGGTCTTTCTGTCCGCCAAATGACGTATAGATGGAATTATGAAACTATGATTCTTGCAGTTACAAACAACAAAAGCGGGAGTGTGGACCATGAAGATACCAGTGATGATATTGAGCGGTTTTCTGGGGAGCGGGAAGACAACCCTCCTGCTCACCCTGCTGAAGGAGAGCAAGGTACGGGGGCTTAATCCGGGTGTAGTGATGAATGAGCTGGGGAAACGCGATGTGGACGGATATATTCTGCAGGAGCATACAGGCACAACGGTGGAAAAGCTGCTGGACGGCTGTGTATGCTGCAGCCGCAAGGAGGACCTGCCGAGGAGCCTGAATGCCCTGATGGCCCGGCGGCCGGATATAATCTTTGTTGAACTAACCGGGGTTGCCGACCCCGAAGAAATTGCCAAATCGCTGCAGTCACCTCCGCTAAACGAGCGTCTTGTGCTGCATTATACAGTTACGGTGCTGGATGCGGAGAATGTACTGGAGTATAACAGCCGTTTTTCGGCCGATAAGCAGCTGATCCGTACCCTGCGCAAGCAGCTGAGCGGTGCTGACCTGCTGATCGTCAATAAATCGGATCTGGTGGAGCCGGAAACGTTATGGAGAATTGAAAAGACCGTCCGTAAGTATAACGCGGATTCGGAAATCGTCTTTACCCATTACAGCGAAATTAATCTGGCTCCGCTCTTGGCCGGAATCACCCAGCAGGCGCCCCGCATCGCTGCGGCACAGCGCAGTTCCCGCAGCATTCATGGAGTTCCGCTGGAACGTATGAATTCAGGACAGGCCAGGGGAGCAACTGCTGTACAGGAGCCTGATACAAAAGCTGACGCTTCTTATTCTCAAGTAACTGCCGTCACACTGACCTTCCCGCAGGCAGGAGAGCGGAGCATCCGCAGGGGGGGAGCTGGAGGCTTTCTTCCGGGAATGGGGCAGCACCCTGGTAAGGGCAAAAGGTCATGTCCGTCTAGCAGAACAGGAGCAAGAGCCCCAGCCCGTTCAGCTTGTCCAATTTGCCGGAAACCGCGTAACCTGGGAAACCTCACGGTATCCCGGCTTGCCCTATATCGTATTCATCGGTCTTAATCTGGATGAGAAACGTCTGGCCGAGGGCTGGAATGCACTGTTCGCCTAAAGCAAAGACCGGGAAGGAGCCAATCCAGCCTTGACAACCCTTTTGCCGCTCAAAATCCTGCCGCTGCTTGTTCCCGCCGTCTTCCTGATCATCTTCGGTATGGTCTGGCTGCCGGAACATCCGGAGCTGCTGGACAATGCATATATGGACACCTTCAAAACATCCTTTATCGGCATATTGCTGGAAGCTCTGCCATTTGTGCTGCTGGGGGCGCTGCTCTCCTCGCTGCTGAGGGTATTCGTACCGGACGAATGGATCTCGCGGTGGGTTCCGCGGCGGCCGGTTCCAGCGATTCTGTTCGGCTGTCTGCTCGGCATTATTTTCCCGGTCTGCGAATGCGGGATGATCCCGCTTGTCCGCCGCCTGATGCACAAGGGAATGCCGCTATATGTAGCCATTGTGTTCATTCTGTCCGGCCCGATTCTGAATCCCGTCGTCTACGGGGCAACACTGACCGCCTTCCGCTCTCATCCATGGCTGGCTTATGCGCGGATGGGACTGGCTTTTGCCGTGGCAGCAGGGATCGGACTCATCATTTACGCTACTGTCCAAAAATCGCCGCTGCGCCTGTCCATCAAACGGGAGACTGCCGAACCCCATCAGCTCCGTACGCGCGGAGGCCGGCTGGTCTCGGTCCTTGTACATACCTCGGACGAGTTTTTTGAAATGGGCAAATATTTAATCATCGGCTGCCTGCTGACCTCCGGCATTCAGACTTTTATGAATCATGGCAGCCTGGCCGCCATCGGAGAACAGCCGCTCGGCGCCTACCTGTTCATGATGGGACTCGCCTTCGTGCTCTCCCTGTGCTCGACCTCAGATGCCTTTGTTGCGGCCACCTTCCTGCATACGTTTCCTGCAGGTTCCCTGCTCGCCTTCATGGTGCTTGGGCCGATGCTTGATTTCAAGAATTCACTTATGCTGCTGTCGCTGTTCAAAACCAAATTTGCATTGTACCTCTTCTTCCTCATCTTCTCCGCCGTGTTCACCGGCTCTGTACTCGCTTCATTGTGGCTGTGAGAAATGCTTACAAAATTTTTAGGAGGTCCACATGAATGACCCGCGAAGCATCCGCATGCATTATCTGCTCAGGGCGGTCCTTCTGCTCGGTTTCGCGCTGTATATCGGACATTTAAGCCAGCAGGATGCGCTGCATTATTATGTTGCGCCTAAGCTGGCGCGCTGGATCAGGCTTTGTCCGGTGCCGCTGTCACTGATGGCTGCGAGTCTCAGTCTGCAGGCTTTATTCGGCAAAAGCAGCGCACTCTGCGACTGCGAGCACCAGCTGCCCCGTTCTCTCCTGAGAAGCAGTGCCCTCTACGGCCTGTTCCTGTTCCCCCTGCTGCTCGGCTTTCTGCTTCCCGACCGGGCGCTAGGCAGCGAAGCAGCTGCAAGAAAGGGGATCTCCCTAACCTATGTCCTGCCTGAAACCGGGAGAGAAGAGCGCTTTACCGCTGTTAATCCTTATCAGGCTGAGTTCGCCGAACTGGCCGGTAAGCTGTATAAGCAGCCGGTGATTAACGTATATCCGGAGATCTTTTCGGAGACATTCGGCGCAATTGATCTGTACAAGAAGCAATTTGAGGGTAAGGAGATCAGCGTATCCGGATTTCTGTACCGTGAGCAGCGGGCGGGCAATTACACCTATGCCATTAGCCGCTTTCTCGTTCAGTGCTGTACAGCGGACGCGACCCCTTTTGGCATCCTGCTTGACCCGCAAACGCAAATAAGCCTGCCCGCAGACACCTGGATTGAGGTACGGGGCAAGCTTCATGTTGCAGTATTCGAAGATCAGGAGATTGTGATGATTACGCCGCAAAGTCTGACACCGATCCCTCAGCCTTCAACACCCTATGTGTACACCAGCGCCGACTCCATAGCAGCCTGGGAGCAGCTCCCGGTTAGCCCGGTAGAGAACGAAGCTAAATAACCGCATCCAGCTCTTCGTCATCATCAACCGATTTGTGCGGATTGATCACCTCAACCATCAGGCGGGCCGGAATGCAGATAATCTGCTGTTTCGGCCTGGAGATGAACCCCATCTCCATTGCAATAGGCAGTGGTGCATCCGAATAAGTCATCTGAATGCCGTAGTCATATACTTTAAGCGTGTTGTGGCCAAACTTGGTCTTGATATCGATCGTTTGCTCTTCTTTGGTCAGTGCGATAGTTTTGTAGGCTTTGCCGTTCACTGTAATCACAGCTTTCAAATCACCCTGCGCATATTGCTCACCCCGGACACTTATCCATTTGACCCCATAGATGGAGCCTGCGAGCAGCAAAACCAGCACAATGATCATAAAATCACCGCGTTTCATTGTATGCAATATTATTCCCTCTCGCTGACTTAAATTTTATATCGTAATTATTACGAATATTATAAATATAGTCAGCCGAGGATCTTTGTCAACGATTGCGCAGCCTTTTCAGCACACTCCGCAGCCAAAGCGTAATTAGCACATAGATCAGCAGCACTACAACCAGTGTTACCATCCGTTCAGCTGTAGAACCATCCGCGAACAATACCGGTCCCAGCCCGAAAAAAGTAACGATCAGGTACAGCAGAGCGAACAGTATATAAAGGAGCCATTTCACGTAGAGACCCTCCCTTCACAAGGGTAGTATACCCTATCTGCGGATTTGGGCTGACCATTCCCGCAGCACCCTGTCCAGCTCCTCCGTACGAATCGGTTTGGAGATGAAGTCCTGCATGCCTACTTTCAGGCACAGCTCCCTGTCTTCTTTTTGGGCAAAAGCCGTAGCCGCTACAATCACCGGATACAGCCCGTGCTCCTCCCTTATTTTCATGGCAGCCTCGATACCGTCCATCAGAGGCATTTGAATATCCATAAAGATCAGATCATAATGATGCGAGCGCACCGCTTCAACAGCCTGCTGACCATTCAGAGCCACATCGGCAGCATATCCCCGTTTCTTCAGATAGACCTGTAAAATTTGCAGGTTCACCGGATGATCTTCGGCAATCAGAATCGAGAGCGGTCCAAATTCGCCTGCAGAGTACTCTGTACGTCTGTTCTTCACTTTTATCTGTTTATCACCGGTGCCTGCAGTAATGATCCCCTGGGCAGACTGCTGAGGGATTAATGCTTCAATGGTGAAGTAGAATTCCGATCCCTCATCCTCCCGGCTGTCTACCCCAATCGCTCCGCCCAGCAGCTCGACCAGCTTTTTGCTGATCGCAAGCCCCAGTCCAGTCCCGCCATACTTGCGGTTAATGGATGGATGCAGCTGGGAAAAGGATTGGAACAGCAAGCCTTGGCTCGCCTGCGGAATGCCAATTCCGGTATCCTTTACTGTGAACTTGAGAATCGCTTGCCCCGGTTCCCTGAGCGCTTCCAGCTTCACAGAAAGACTAACTGACCCTTCTTCGGTAAATTTCACTGCATTTCCTACGAGATTAATAAGAATCTGGCGCAGCCGTCCTTCATCGGTTACCAGAAGCTGCGGAAGCGCAGGATCAATGTCTGCATGCAGATTAAGGCCCTTTTCCTTTACCCGGGGGTAAAAAATTTCGGTGACATGGGTCATAACCTGGCGGAGATCGACCACCTGCTGCTCGATAGACATCATCCCCGCCTCAATTTTGCTGAAATCAAGCACCTCATTCAGAATAAGCAGCAGGGCTGCGCCGCTTTTATTAATGATTTGCGTATAATATTGCTGCTCTTCACTCAGTTCCGTTCCGGCGAGCAAATCGGCCATCCCGATAATCCCGTTCATCGGTGTGCGCAGCTCATGGCTCATGATCGCCAGAAACTCTGATTTTGCCCGGTCCGCCTGCTCCGCCGACTCCTTGGCCCGCACAATAGCCTTTTCCTCGGTAATGTCGCGGAATACCACTACAACGCCCTTGCGTTCCCCATTGTCGAACAGCGGGGTCATCCGGTATTTGACCAGAAAGCTGGAGCCGTCCCGTCTCCAGAATACCCCTTCCTTTTCTTCGTAGGATAGATGCTCGGAGAACCATTCCGGCAGTGTCTTGCCGCCTCCCGGGTAGGGCTCGCCGTCCAGCCAGGTCTGCTGTATCGAGTGCAGTGCAACGCTTCCTCCCAGCTCCCCCGGTCCATAACCCAGCATTGCAGAAGCAGCGGGGTTAATGAACACCGTTTCACCTTCAAGACTCATCCCGAAAATACCCTCGGTGACCGAATTCAGGATCAGCGCATGCTCATAGCTAAGCTTCTCGATCTGCTCCAGATGGCGTTTGCGCTCCGTAATATCGCTCGTGATGGCAAATACCCCGACAACCCGGGAGTCCAGCAGAATCGGTACATAAATCATACTTACCTCAACAGCATGGCCGTCCCTGTGAATCAGCCGGCTCTCAAAGCTCTGAGCCACTCCGCTGGCAGCGAGCTTGAACCGGTCTGACACAAAATCCAGTTCATCCAAATCAATAAGCTCACTGTAGGACGAATGCAGCAGACTCTCGCGGGAATAACCGGTCAGATACTGCAGACTGGCATTGAGCGATTGAATGCAGCCCTCCAGATCCATCGCAATAATTGCGGAGGGATTATATTCGAACAGGGATTTGTAGCGGTTCTCACTTTCCATCATTTTCAGCTCATACTGCTTGCGCTCCGAAACATTGCGTGTCACGCCGATGATTTCGGGTGCCCCCCCAGTCCCTGAGGTGATATGGCGAAGCGTGGTCTCCACCCACATATACGTACCGTCCTTACACCGGAACCGGAAAACGAGCGGTTCAAGCTGCTTCCCGTTCCCGCCTTCGACCCGATATCCCTGCACCCTGTCTTTATCTTCCGGATGAACATAACTCATCCCGGCGGTACCTACCAGTTCTTCCGGGGTATATCCGAACATCTGCTGGCATACCGGGGAAGCATACAGATATGTGGCCTCCTCATCCGAGGTATTCCTTGTAATGAAATCCTGGGTATTCTCCGAAATCAGCCGGTAATTGTGCTCGCTTTCCCGCAGCTGCGCCTCCATCATCAGTTGTTCGGTCACATCCTGAACCACACCGCTGATATAGCGCATACTCCCTGTAGCATCCAGCGCTGTTTTCCAATGGGCATCAATAAATTTCTTCACACCGTCAGCTGAAGTAATCCGGAACACCTTGTTTCCGCTTCCCCCATGCTCCAGACCATCCAGCATCGCCTGAATTACCCCGGGCAAATCCTCCGGATCAATGCAGCTCAGAATAAGCTTAGGGTCATATAAGGAATGGTTGCTGTTATCATCTGTATGTCCGAAAATTTGGCGCATTTCCCTTGAGGCGGTCAGCTGCTTGCCTGCATGATCCCACTCCCAGGAGCCCATCTTCGCCAGGAACTGGGCATTCGCCAGCATCTCTTCGTACTTCTTCCGCACTGTAATATCCCGGGCAACCGTCAGTACCTGCTCCACTTCACCGTTTGAATTGCGCATCACCTGAAAAGAGCTCTCAATCCACAGATAATCCCCGTTTTTATGCCGTACTCTGCGGGTAAACACATCGCTGTCGGAAAAGAGCTTCCCCTGCTCCCTCATCTCATGGGCGTCTTCCTCATGATAGAACTCCGGCCTTTTTTTGCCGATCGTTTCTGAGGCGGGATATCCCAGCATTCTCTCTACAGAAGGGGATACATAAAATATGGTGCCGTCAGGATAAGCCAGAGAGATCATATCCGGTGTATTTTGCGTAATCAGATTATAGAGATTATGCTCCTCCCTGATCTTCTTTTCCGCCTGCTCGCGTTCCGTAATATCGGTCAATTCCGCAATCATATATGTAGGGGCTACCGCATTCTCCTCAAAGGTTAGAAATAAATGCAGTGATACCCAGAACATTTCTCCGTTTTTATGCAAAAACCGTTCTTCGCTATCTACAGCCGCACCAGGGCTTTGCAGCAAAAGCTTCATCACCCGGTCCTGATCCGCCCGGTCCTTTTCTTCTGCACAAGCAATATCCATATACCGGAGACCTATAAACTCCTGCTCCGTATATCCGAACATCTTGCATAAGGCAGGGTTGGCCAGCCGGATCGTCCCGTCCTCCAGGGAAACGACGGCAAATCCTGTAGAAGAGCGCAAATATAGTGTTTTATAAAGAATGTCGGACAATGATAATGCCTCCTCTGTAAAAGTCGGGGGGTCTTAAATTATAAACATTATACCTTTTTTTCGGCCAACACGCCCTAGATATGAAGTCCTGTAAACTACGGCTGTTAAAGGACAGAAAAAACCGCCCCTTTGTCACCGGAATGACTGTATGGCGGTCAGATATAAGTATTATGTTGTTTCGTTCTTCCAAGAACTGCCGGAACTCCTGATGCTTTTAGTCCAGTTTTCGGACCGGCAGCAGGAAGGCGCAGAATACGGCCAACACACAGGACAATCCGGCTAGCAGCAATTTATCAGAATTCCAACTGCCGTTCACGAGCCCAAACAGATAAAAATGTCCGGTCAGGCGGCCTTTAGTCGTGAAATCGAGCAAATACCAGGCAAAACCGGCAATATACCCTCCAGAAGTGTTGCGAAACAGAAGCGTGGCTGTCATACCTGTAGAACCGATAGCCACTGCGGTAATAGTGACCCCTCCGATCATAGGCCATAGGTCGAAGACCGCGCCGCGCAGCTGCAGACTGCTGAAAAAAATAGCGATCAGCAGACAGACAAACAGCGTGGTCAACAGCCAGCGGTACAGGAAGATGGGGTGAGGACGCAGCCTCTTGGCGTAGAGCACCTCACCAATCCCCCCTTCTTCGAGCATAGCCAGGTGAGGATACACAAGAAGACCCAGGAAGCTGACCAGCAGCTCTCCCAGCCTGGCGGCCTGCCCCCATTCCATCATTTCAGGATCCATGAAGAATGGCACAGCGGACAGCAAAAGGGCGGATAGTAGCCAAGAATACTGGGCGGTCAGCTTAAGATTGTACCAGCTTAAGCTCCGGAGTGTCTGAGCGTTCATGCTGCCGCCTCCGCCTTGCCTTTTCTTCCAGCGGTTGTCTTACTCCGTCCCCGTCCGGAATCCGTCCGGCTGCGGTTTCTTTCCCACAGCAGGGCGGCTCCGGCTGTCAGTAGCAAGGCAAGCAGCAGATAAAAGCTGCGGTTTAGTGCGATCTCACCAGCCCATTGTCTATATAAATCGTAATCATCCGGCGAATTAAAGCGGATAAACAACCGGTATAGTCCATAAGAGCCCATAAGCGGCAGCACGGAAATAAACCACCAGACAATCTGTAAGGCAATCGGCGCAACTGCTCTGCGGAACAGCATCGAACCGAACATGCCGAAAGCAATTGCAGTCCAAACTGTAGGAAGCAGCCACCAGGCTGTGTATCCGAGGAAGATGATAATCGCTTCGAAGGTTTGACCCTCAAGGTCCAGGGCATTCACGGTCTGCCAGCCGCCGGCGACAGCAAGAACAAGATAAACGATCGAGAGCATGATTCCAAGCGCAAAAAACTTTGAACCCACGTAAGTCCACGGTGAAACCCGGCGGCTGTAAATCAATTCGCTCATCCGGCTGGAACGGTCGCGCAGCAGCAAAAAAGCTGACAGGAATACGGGAAAGATCCCGGCCGGGAGCGAGAGATAATCGCTGAAATAGCGCGCTGCTCCGGGGAGCAGCTCTCCCGCTTCCACCTTCTCGTTGTAATGCACCATCGCCTCCTTTTGGGCAGTCACGGCCTCCTCGTAGGATTCGATAGGAGAGTCGAACTCATCGAAGCCCCGCTTGTATTTGCTGTTCCCTCCAAGCTGTGTATTCAATTCGTCGGAAATTTTTAAGACATCCTCTACCGTGTGCTTATCCGGAGCCTGGAGGATGGAGTCCAGTGCGGAGACGGCTGTTGTGAGAGCGGCTTTGTCAGCCTTGTCCAGCTTACTCTCGACTAGAAAGCCGATTCTCAGCTTGGTCGTTGATCCGGCATTCAGATCCCAGCCAATCTCGGTCCTCATCCGTTTCGCAAGCTCAGCGGAATTCCCGGGCAGCTTCCATCCGTAAAGAGGATGCTCCTTCGTACCCATATTTTGCGGTGCAGTGGCGGAAGGCGCAGCAAGCTCGCTCCAGGTCTGCTCTGCGGCATATTCAGTGAAGTAAAAGAAGCAGGCCACAAGCACAAATACATAAAAGACCAGACTGCGCAGAATCATGCGCATCTCTTTCCCGACTAGCCCGATCATACGAAGGATTCCTCCCTGCGCATCAGGTAAAGGTAGGCGTCCTCGATGGACGGCACGGCCTGCTGCGCTTCCGGATAAGGCTGCTGATCCGCGAGAACACGGATGCGCATTCCGCCTCCTTCCGGCACAGCAGACAGCACGGGAAAGCGGTCGTGTTCCCGCTCCCACTGCGACCGGTCAAGCTCCGCCGTCCAGACGCGACCGGCGGCAGCACCTGTCAGGTCGCCAACTCTGCCGTGGTAGCGCAGACTTCCCTGATGCAGCACAGTCATCTGCTCACAGGTGGATTCCACGTCCTCGACTACATGCGTGGACAAGAGAACGATCCTGCCCTCAGCGAACCGGCTCAGCAACCGCCGGAAGCGGATCCGCTCCTCCGGATCAAGCCCCGCCGTCGGCTCATCGACAATGAGCAGCTTCGGCTCATGCACCATCGCCTGGGCGACACCGAGGCGGCGTTTCATTCCGCCCGAGAGCGCTTTTACCTTGGTCCGCCGCTGCTCACTCAGATTCACCTGCTCCAGCAGCTCGTCAATTCTCTGCTTACGCTTCTGGCGGCTCTTCATCCCGGACAGCAGCGCAAGATAATCCATTGCTTCCAGGACGGACATCCCGGGATAAAAAGCAAACTCCTGCGGCAGATAACCGACAAGCTGGCGGATCTGCGCTTTATCCGTTAGCGGGACACCGTCAATTACTGCTCTCCCGGAAGTCGGTGTAAGCAAGGTGGCGAGCAGCCGCATCAGCGTGGTTTTACCTGCTCCATTTGGTCCAAGCAATCCGTGTATCCCTTCGCCTACCCGGAAGCTGACAGCGTTCAGCGCCTGCTTATTCCCATATGTTTTGGTTAGTTGTTCGATGTTAAGCTCCATTCTCCCTATCTCCTCTCCTTCACATGCTTTGAATTCCGTCACTTATCGTTGTCCGCTCTCCAGGCCAATTCCGTTTTTTCCACTAGCAGACCTGCTCCGAACAAGAGGAGTGACAGCAGAAGGACCAGCGGCTGATCCATCCTTCCGGCCCGGATAAGTAAAAAGACAACAGCGGCGACAAACACAATTCCCGCAAATTTAGTATTTCTCTGCCGGCTCAGCCGCCGGCTGTTTCGCTCTACCTTCTCCGCTTCACGCTTATCAAATTCCAGCAGACGGGCTTTCCGATACACTTCATCCAGAAACGCTTGATCTTTTTCGCTTGACTTCATACTCCCACTCCTCCTTCTCGTAGATCTGTCTGAGTTTTTTACGCGCCCGGTGCAGGAGCACCTTAAAGCTTACCGCTGTGCGGCTCATAATAGCCGCTGCCTCCGTATAGGACAGTCCGCTAATATCAACAAGATAAACTGCTGTCCGGTAGTCCGGCTTTAGATGCTGCATCCGCAGCTGCCATTCCCTGTTTTCCTCATGGACAATCGCTATCTGCTCGGGATCATGCAGCGCCTGCTGCTGCAGCCCGCCCGCTTCAAGAGTGAGATGAGTTGAATAATTCCGGGAACAGGCGGGATCAGTCCAGCTGTAGGGACCCGCTTCTATCCGCCGGACGCGCTGTCTTTTGCGAAGAGAGTCAATGCTCCTGTTGCGGAGGAGGGTGAATAGATAGGTTTTAAAAGAAGCGCGGTAATCATATTTTTCCGGATACACCAGCAAATAAGCGAAGCAGTCCTGAGCCAAGTCTTCGGCTGTGTGATAGTCCCCGGTCAGATGATAGGCAAAACCTACTGCCGGCTTCCGGTATTGCCGGACCAGCCGCTCAAAAGCTTCCCGCTCCCCCTGGCGGAACCGCAGTAGTACAGCTTCTTCATCATCCGCCGGAACGGCAGGCTTATTTCCCGGGGTGGAGCTACCGTGGTCCCTTCTAGGTCCGTCCGTTCAAATCCCCTCCTCTCTGCATTCCTTCTGCTTCTTATTCGTCCAGGCCCTCAAAATAGTTACAGTATTTCGATAAAAAGTTTTCATGCGAAGCAGAGCGGCGGTCTTTTTGTGCCCGAAAACATGAAAAAACCCTTCGTCAGAAGGGTTTAGTTGAAACTTTTGATGCGGTCGAGAGGACTCGAACCTCCACGATATTGCTACCACACGGACCTGAACCGTGCGCGTCTGCCAATTCC
>NZ_LN831198.1:1603392-1605503 GCF_001368795.1 Paenibacillus ihuae | reverse complement strand
ACTCCAGTGATTCAATCACCGTAATTAAGAATATACTCTCTTTCTATTACAATTGCAACAGGTTTTTTATTAACCTTAATTTAATTACTAAAGGACAATTAATTATGTTAATTCTAAGGTTTTAGATGGATTTCACCTTGTAATATGAATTTAAATAAGATATATTATCAAAAAACTTACTGAAGAAAGGATGATCAGCTTGGATTCTTTAGATCACAAAATTATCAAGGCACTGATGGCTAACGGAAGAATTACCTGGGCTGAGCTGGCCGGATTGCTGGGCCTCTCCTCTCCGGCAGCTGCTGACCGCGTAAGGCGTCTGGAAGAACAGGGAGTTATTAAAGGCTACACGGCGCTGATAGATTCCGAGTCAACCGGGTATGGGCTGGCTGCACTAATCGCAGTGACGCTTGAGCGCCCGGCACACCGGCAGGCTTTTCTGGAGCTGGTGCAGAAGCTCCCGGAAATTCAGGAATGCCATCACACCGCAGGCGATGACGACTATGTTCTGAAGCTCCGCTGCCGCGGAACACGGGATCTTGACCGGATCATCAGCGAAGAGCTGAAGAGTCTTCCTGGGATTGTTCGCACCCGGACAACAATTATTTTGGGCACGGTGAAAGAAACACCCAATGTTCCTCTGCCGCCCGGGGACCGTGAGCCATGACCCTCTGGTCTGCACTGATCAGCGGCTTTAGCTTCGGCTTCATCATTGCCGCCCCCGTCGGACCCATGTCTATTCTGTGCATGAACAGAACACTGAGGCAGGGCTTACTCGCAGGCCTTGCTACCGGAGCAGGGATTGCTCTCGCAGATACCTGTTATGCGCTGGTGACTGTTACAGGCTTCAGGATTGTGAATGAATTCACTTCCGATTATGAATTCCCCCTCAAACTCCTGGGTTCCTTGTTTATCGGCTACCTTGGAGTCAGAGGCTTGCGGAAAGGGGCTGCTGAATCCCGGCCGGAAACCGGACACAGTGGAGTTCTTTATTGCATGATCTCTTCCTTCCTTCTGACCATAGCTAATCCGGCGACGATCCTAAGCTTTATGGCACTCGCCGCATCACTCGGCAGTACCATCGGCGGTTCACTTTTGCTCCCGGCCGGTATTGCCTTCGGGTCATTCTTCTGGTGGCTGCTTCTGACTTTGGTTATATTATGGATCAGCAGCAGGCTGCCTGAGTCCTTCACCCGTACCCTGAGTCTGGCCTCAGCCCTCATCCTGATTCTGTTCAGCTTATACGGGATTATATCTGCTATATACAGTCTGGGGAATGGGAGTCCGGTTTGACCCCGCTGCCCTGGGTAATGGATTACCGGAGAATCCGTGTATCGGCCACGAAACGGATAGCAAAATGTTATGTCTGCTCTCCTACATATCTGTCCCTTCCCGCTCCCATTCCGACAACGAAGAGCAGCAGGCTTGCCGCTGCCAGCAGGGCCAGCGGAGCATTCCAGCTATGCGTCGCATCATGCAGCAGCCCGAACAATGCCGGACCGGCGGCTGCCAGCAGATATCCGACAGACTGGGCCATCCCCGAGAGCTCACTTGCCTCCTGAGTCGTGCGGGTCCGCAAGCTGAAGAACATCATCGCGAGGCCGAAGGCGAACCCGCCGGCGATACCGATGCACACCGCCCACAGCGCCATCCACCCGCTGCCGCCAAGCCAGATTCCGAGAATACCGAGGATGAACAACATCGAGGTGATCAGAACAAGCCCCCGCTGATGCTTCAATCTTCCCGCCCATAGCGGTACAAAAAAATGTAAACGGCAGCTGGGCCAGCTGCATCACCGACAGAATCCAGCCCGCATGGCCGGAAGACATGCCGCGCTCACTTAAGATCACCGAAAACCAGGCAATCAGAACATAGTAGAGCAAGGATTGCAGTCCCATAAACAGCGTTACCTGCCACGCAAGCGTTGAACGCCATATGTTGACAGAGGCAGCAGCTAAACGAGTCCCGTTGCCTTGAACCAGATTCTTCATTTGAGGAATCCAGAACACCGTAGCCAAAGCTGCGACAATAAACCACATTGAGAGCGTTCCCCGCCACCCGAAGCCAGCAATACCGGCAAGCGGCACACTGAAGCCTGAAGCCGCGGCTGC
>NZ_LN831198.1:1600158-1603251 GCF_001368795.1 Paenibacillus ihuae | reverse complement strand
AAGCGGCACACTGAAGCCTGAAGCCGCGGCTGCACAAAGATTCATGGATACAGTATACATGCCCGTCATCAGGCCGATCCGCGCAGGAAATCTGCCCTTAATCAGTCCGGGAAGCAGCACATTGCAGGCGGCAATAGCCAGTCCAATTAGCGCCGTGCCTGTAAAGAAAGTAACGACTCCCGCCGCCGAGCGGAGCAGAATTCCAATTGACAGCGCCAGCATAGCCAGCAGCAGAATATTCCCCAGTCCATACCTGCGGGCAAGCTGCGGCGCAAAAGGGGACAACAGCGCAAAGGCCAGCAGCGGTAAAGTAGTGATGAACCCTGCAAGTGTATTGGTCAAGCCCAGATCGTCACGAATCAGTCCCAGCAGCGGTCCGACAGAGGTGAATGGAGCCCGCAGTGCTGCGGCAACAAACAGTATGCCCAGCACCAGCAGAAAGCGGCCGGATCCGGCATCCGGACGGGACATGCCCGGATTTTGTAAGGTTCGGTCTTGCGGTTTTGCAGTCATGATGTTCCTCCCGGTTGCAGCACAAAACCCTGACAAACCCGGGCTTGTCAGGGTTTACTGCCCATATGTCAACGCACATTGTTTTATTATAACCTTACATGACTGCAATTGCATAAAATTTCAGCTTCTCCTCCGGCACCCCTATGTAAAGAAACTGCCGGCCCATAAGGACCGGCAGCTTCGGGATAAGATGCTCTAACCTTATACCCAGAGGGATTTAGTGATGATTACCAGCAGGATGAACAAAACCAGAATCGCTCCAGTAGAAGTGAACGGGCTGTATCCGCCGACATTTTCGCTCATGTTAACTCCTCCTTTATACTTGAATACTGATAAAATATGTGAAAACGTACAGCTTGGTCTGGGTGAAATGGCATTAATTGTTGTACAGTCGCTATATTACAAAGGTTGACAAATCCGGAAACCCTCTTTAGTATCCTAAGAATAAGATTAGTTGAGAATGACTCTCAACTGACAATGCATATTACAACAGAAAAGAGTGAACTAGAGATGCTGCGTCGTTTTTTCTCCTACTACCGCCCCTATAAAAAACTGTTTATTCTCGACTTCACCTGTGCTGTAGGTGCGGGTCTGCTGGAGCTGGCCTTCCCGGTGGCTGTGAATACATTTATTGATGATCTGCTGCCTGGTCAGGACTGGCCGCTGATTCTGATAGCCTGTGTTGCCCTGCTTGCAGTCTATGCCCTGAACACTGCCATGAATTATGTGGTCACGTATTGGGGACATATGCTGGGAATCAATATCGAAACCAATATGCGCAAAAAAATGTTTGATCATATCCAGAAGCTCTCATTCCGCTTCTTCGACAATCATAAAACCGGTCATTTGATCGGCCGGATCACCAATGATCTCAATGATATCGGCGAAGTGGCGCATCATGGGCCTGAAGATGTATTTATCGCTGTGATGACGCTGATCGGAGCCTTTATCTTAATGGCAGACATCAATCTGAAGCTGGCTGTCATAACCTTCATCATTGTGCCGGTTATGGCCTGGGTCATTATTCATTTCGGACGCAACATGACCTCCACTTACCACCGCCTCTTCGGCAATGTGGGCAATTTCAATGCCCGGATCGAGGACAATGTCGGCGGTATCCGCGTGGTGCAGTCTTTTGCCAATGAAGAACATGAGAAGTCGCTGTTCGCTGCCGACAATCAAATGTTCCGTCAAACGAAGCTGATGGCTTATAAGCTGATGGCCAAAAGCTCGTCAGTCAGCTATATGATGACACGTCTAATTACAATTGTGGTCATGGTCTGCGGCGCCTGGTTCTTCATCCAAGGAGAGCTTGAAATCGGTGAATTTGTCGCCTTCATTCTGCTGGCCAATGTGTTTTTCCGTCCGATCGAGAAGATCAATGCCGTGATCGAAAGCTACCCGAAGGGTATTGCCGGCTTCAAGCGGTATCTGGAAATCATGGATACTGAGCCGGATATTACTGATAAACCGGATGCGGTCGAGGCGGGTTCTCTGCGCGGCGATATTCTCTTCAACAATGTCAGCTTTGGCTATGATGCCGCCCGTCCTGTGCTGCAGGAGATCTCCCTGAAGGTAAATGCCGGCGAAACGATTGCCTTCGTCGGACCCTCCGGGGCCGGTAAAACAACGATCTGCAGTCTGCTGCCCCGCTTCTATGATGTTACCGGCGGCTCTATCTCCATTGACGGTACGGATATCCGCGACATCAAGCTCCATTCGCTGCGCAAGCAGATCGGGATTGTACAGCAGGATGTATTCCTTTTCTCCGGGACCATCCGCGAGAACATCGCCTACGGTAAGCTGGAGGCGGAGCTGCCGGAAATCTGGCAAGCCGCGCGGCGTGCCCATCTGGAGGAGCTGATCAACAGCCTGCCGGAAGGCATGGACACGGTGATTGGAGAACGCGGCGTGAAGCTGTCCGGCGGACAAAAGCAGCGGCTGGCCATCGCCCGGATGTTCCTGAAGAACCCGCCGATTCTGATTCTGGACGAAGCCACCTCAGCCCTCGACACCGAGACCGAAGCTGCAATCCAGCAGTCACTGGCTGAGCTGTCTGTGGGCCGGACTACCCTGGTGATCGCCCATCGTCTCACGACGATCAAAAATGCTGACCGGATCATCGTCGTGAATGAGGACGGCATCTCCGAGGAAGGCCGCCATGAGGAGCTGGTGAATGCCGGAGGGACTTACAGCCGCCTATATCAGGCTCAATATAATGCGTAAATCCATTTTGTAGAAATAAATAATAAACCCAAAAACAACCTTCCGCTTTACAGCCTCATCGGCTGCTGGCGGAAGGTTGTTTTTGACCGCGATAAGCAGACACGGCCTAAGCCCTGATTACTCCAAGGTATGAAAGGGCCAGCTTACGGTAGAATTCAATCGAATCCAGATAAGCTTCAATATCGACCCACTCATCCGGCTGATGAGCAAGCCCGGGATCACCTGGGCCATAGATCAGCACTGGCAGTCTCCCGTGATCATGGAGTACAGAGGCATCCGTATAATAAGATACTCCGCGTATAGCCGGGGCAGCTTCTTCTGCTCCATCAGAGCTACCTTTGCCATCACCACCAC
>NZ_LN831198.1:1575483-1600132 GCF_001368795.1 Paenibacillus ihuae | reverse complement strand
CTTTGCCATCACCACCACCGACATCTTCTGCATCAGCAGCCCCTTCCGCGCCACCAATACCTCCGGCTCCAAAGTCACTTGCCCAATCATTTCCAGCCGACTCTCGCTCACCCTTGCCGCCCGTCCTCCCGGCGAGTTCCAGCGCAATTCGGATTAATTCCTCACCGGGATCGGTATAGACAACACTCCTATCCAGCAGCTCTTCCACCTGATAATGGTAGCCGGAGTGAAGCAGATGGATCTCTTCCAGCTTGGCCGTGATTTCGCTTAGCAGCTCTTCATGCAGAAGCGGCGGAACGGTCCGGATATCCACGTCGATGGTACAACGGTCGGGAATTACATTGGTCTGCACACCGCCAACAATTTTGTTGACTGACAAGCTGCTTGACCCCAGCACCGGATCATGGGCCTGCCACTCCAGCGCATGGCGGTGAAGCAATGCGTTCACTTCCATCATGCCCTCCACGGCATTCAGGCCAAGCTGCGGCATGGAGCCGTGGGCGCTGCGCCCGAAGAGCGAAATCCGCAGCCATAGCGCACCTTTATGGCCGACAGCGACGCGGCTGCCTGTCGGCTCAGCGATGATCAGGCCATCCAGCCCAGCCAGGCTGTGCTGCTCCGCATACTGCCGTGCCCCGCAGCTGTCAACCTCTTCCCCGGCTGTCGCCAGAAAGATCAGATCGCCTCCCAGCCGGATGCCGTCCTGGTGCAGCGATACGGCGGCAAGCAGCATGGCTGCGAGTCCGCTTTTCATATCAGAGGTGCCCCGGCCGTACATCCTGCCGCCTTCAATTACCGCGCCATGCGGCGGATAATTCCCGGCTTCAGCCGTCCAAGGACTGACGGTATCCAGATGGCCGCAGAACATCAGCTTCCGGCCCCCGCCGCCTGGAATCACCGCCTCCAGATTGCTGCGCCCCTGCTCAATCCCGGCGATATTGCTGATACTGCTGTCAAGGCCAGCCTCACGTAAAAACTCCTGCAGCAACAGAGACAAACGGTGCTCATTCCCGGGCGGATTGCAGGTATCCACTTGAATTAAGCTTTGCAAAAAGGGAACTGCGAATTCCCGGCATCTGACATTCTTCATTCTTACATCCCTCCGGTAAGCCTAATTCCTAAGTTTAAGTTGAAATGTACGCTATTCGCGAGCGGTTTGCAGCCGGAAAAGTCACTTTGCAGCCGGTTTCGCCCGCAAAAAAAGCCTCAATATAATCCATGAACGGCGTACCCTTCACAGAAGAAATGAGGCTTTCTCAGCTTTTACATCACATCACTTTTTTGCAATATGCACCTTAAGCAGCTTGCCTTTTACCGTAGTATCCCTCATTGCCTGCAGTACAATTGCACCTTTGCCGTTCAGAATATCCACATAGGTTACGTTATCCTGGATGGTAATGATCCCGATATCATCGGCGGTGATCCCCTCAAGCTTCGCAATGGTGCCGACGAAATCGACAGCTCTGAGCTTCTTTTTCTTGCCGCCGTTGAAATACAGCTTCATGATGTTCTGGTTCATGACCTCAGTCTTGCCAACCTTGCGTACCTGCTGCTTGCCAAGCTTCTGCTCAAAAGCCGGTTTGGCATACGCCACCGCATCTTCGGACGGAGCTTTCATCATCGGAAGTTCGAACCCGATGTAGCCCTCGATATCCTTGACCCATTTATGTTCATTTGGCGTAACGAGCGTGATGGCTTTACCGCTTTTGCCTGCGCGGGCGGTCCGGCCGGTGCGGTGCACATAGCTCTCTTTTTCCATCGGGATATCATAGTTGATGACATGGGTAATGTTCTCGATATCAATGCCCCGGGCCGCCACATCCGTAGCGATCAGGTAGCGGAATTGGCCTCTTTTAAAAGCATTCATCACTTCAAAACGCTCGTCCTGCATCATTCCCCCATGGATTTTGTCCACCGGAAGCTCCTGATCGGCCATCCCCCGGAACAGCGCATTCACCTGATCCTGGGTGCGGCAAAAAATAATGCAGCTGTCCGGATTCTCCACCGTCAGCAGATCGCACAGCAGTGCGAACTTCGCAGCTTGTCTCACTTCGATCAGCGCATGCTCAATGGAGGCGGTAGTGATCCCAGAGGCTTCAATCTCAATATCCACCGGCTGAGTCATATATTTGCGGCACAGGTCCTTGATAACCTCCGGCAATGTGGCGGAGAACAGCATCGTAACCCGCTCACGCGGCAACTGCTGGATGATCTTCTCAATCTGCTCGATAAAGCCCATGCTGAGCATTTCATCCGCTTCGTCAATGACGAGGGTCTTGATCCGGTTCAGCGGTAAGGTGCCGCGTTCGATATGGTCGAACACCCGTCCCGGCGTGCCGACGACAACATGCGTTTTTTGTGTCAACTCAATCTTCTGCGGGGCAAACGGCTGTTTGCCGAATAAGGCCACCGCTTTGATCCGCTTGAAGCGGCCGATATTGGTGATATCTTCTTTGACCTGTGCGGCTAATTCCCGTGTCGGAGTCAGCACCAAGACCTGCGGTTTGTTCTCCGCCCAATCCACCAGTTCACAGACCGGGATGCCGAACGATGCCGTTTTGCCGCTGCCGGTCTGTGATTTGACGATCAGATCCTGTCCCTTCAGAGCGGCCGGAATGACCTTACTCTGTACTTCGGTCGGGCTATGATAGCCCAGAACGTCCAGTGCCTTGATAATCTCTTCATTTAAATCATAATCTCTAAACTGTAATTCACTCATGTAGTTGTTCCTTCCGTGTTAAGCATGGTCTCATTATAGCAGCTTCTGGCTGCCCTGATTCCATTCCTTATAAAATTGCTCCAGATACAGCAGCATGAAATCATGCCGCTCTTCGGCCAGCTTGCGTCCAAAGGGTGTATTCATGAGGTCTTTCAGCTTCAGCAGCTTCTCATAAAAATGACTGACTGCCGTCCCTTTAGAGTAATCGCGGTATTCCTTCTGCAGCGATTCATCGCGCGGCGTGAGATCCGGATCGTAGACCGGCCGCCCTTTTGCCCCCGAAAAAACCATCGTTCTCGCGATACCTATTGCCCCGAGCGCATCCAGCCGGTCCGCATCCTGCACGCATTGTCCTTCGAGTGTAGACATTGGATCCCCTCCGCCGCCACTGAAAGACATCGTCTCAATAATCAGCATAATATGTCTGATTCTCTCCTCATCTGCGAGATGCTCTTCCAGCCAGGTATGTACTTTGTGCAGTCCCGCTTCCTTGGAAGCATTGAGCTTCTCGTCAGCCACATCATGCAGAAGCGCCGCGATGGTGCAGGTGAGGACATCCGCCCCCTCCATCCCGGCGATCAGCGAAGCCGTATTGCGCACACGGTCTGTATGAAACCAGTCATGGCCTGTGGTATCCCGGCCCAGCTGCTCTTTGGCAAAGTCTTCGGCTGCCGCTATCCATTGTTGATTCTCCATAAATATTGCCCCTTTTCGCATAAGTCAATTCGGTCGAATACTGAAATTGCTGCTTGCACGGATTATCTTCATCCGCTATAATGTGCAGTAATCTAAATCTGAAGGGAGCTTTTTCCTGTGAACCTTATAAACAGCATTTCCATCATACAGAATCAGCTTCATCATCACAAGCAGCGTTAGCACACCTGAATGAGTTCAGGGAGGGCTAACGCATTTTGCGTTTGACCTCCCTGCGGGATACGAAACGCGCAGGACCAAGAGGTCCTGCGCGTTTTTTTGTTTTGCCGGAATTACCGAAACCTAGATATAGCTAAATGAAAAGGGGCTGCTAAAAATGCAAAATATTAAAGGAACCTATGATTATTTCGGACGGGAGCAGGCGGTCAGACAAAAGGTCCAGGGTACGCTGCGCGAACTGTTCGGGCTGTATGATTTTGAACCGATGGAGACCACAATGCTGAATGAGCTGGAGCTCCTGACCTCCAAATATGCCGGCGGTGACGAAATTCTCCGCGAAATGTACCAGTTGACTGACCAGGGCGGGCGCAGGCTGGGACTCCGTTACGATCTGACGATCCCGTTCGCCAAAGTGATTGCACTGAATCCGGGAATCGAGTTTCCCTATAAACGTTATGAGATTGGCAAGGTATTCCGTGATGGCCCGGTCAAAAAAGGCCGGCTGCGCGAGTTCCTGCAATGTGATGCCGATGTGGTCGGAATTGCCGGCCCGCAGGCCGAAGCCGAGCTGATGCAGCTGGCTGTGGAAGTCTTCCGCAGGCTGGAGATTCCCATCGTCCTTAAATGGAACAACCGCCGGTTCCTTGGTGAAATCCTGTCTGCGGTCGGCGTCCCTGCGGATGACAGCCTGTCCGTAATGCTAACCTTAGATAAGCTTGCCAAAATCGGCAGCCCGGGCGTACTGGCGGAGCTTCGCGAGAAGGGGTTGTCTGCGGAAGCGCTGCTCGCCATTACCCGGCTGCTGGAGACAGACAATACAGACTTCCCAAGTCTGGCTGACCGCTATGGTCTGACTGGTCAGCCCGGAACACTCGAAATACTGGCGCTGCAGCAGCTGATTGATGCCACCGGACTCTCCGCTGTTTGCGTGTTCGACCCGTTCCTTTCGCGGGGTCTGTCCTTTTACACCGGAACGGTGTATGAAATTTTCGATGCCACAGGCAGCTATCCCTCCAGCCTTGGCGGCGGCGGACGGTATGATGATATCATCGGCAAGCTGGTGGGGCGGGATGACATCCCGTATCCTACGGTGGGCATCTCATTCGGGATGGAATCCATTATGGCACTGCTCGGGGAGCGCCCGGTTCAGGAGGAATATTCCGGTGTGCTGATCATTCCGATTGGTGAGACCATGCCGCAGGCACTGCTCGCAGCAGCAGAACTGCGGAATGCAGGCATCCGGGTCAGCGTAGACACAGGTAAACGCAAGCTCAAAAAAACGCTCGCTACAGCTTCTGCCAAAGGCATCCGCTATTGTCTGCTTATCGGGGAGAGCGAAGCAGAGCTGGGTAAGCTGCGGCTCAAGGATATGTCGCAGCAAACGGAACAGTTGGTTACGGTAGAAGAAGCAAAGATGGTTATTTCGAGTTAATGCCGGACTGAAAAGCTCGGATCACAAAGCCTGGACCAGAGAACTTCCAGCAAATTGGCTCTGTTCTCTGGTCCAGTTATTCCTCATACTGAGCAAAACTATCACTTACTAACTTTGAGGAGTGTATCCGTTATGACTATCACTTACACTATCAATGCTCCGCTTGAAGCGGTGCAGGCTGCAGAACTCTTCATCAGCGCCGGACTTCGCCGTCCAGTAGATGATCTGAAGCGGATCGGCCGGATGCTGGAGCATGCCGACATTCTCATCACCGCTTGGGACGATAACCGTCCGGTAGGTGTGGCCCGTGCAATCACTGACTACGCTCTCTGCTGTTATCTGTCCGATCTGGCTGTCCGCAAGGAATACCAGCACCAGGGAATCGGCAAAGAACTGGTCAATGTGCTGCGCGGACATCTGGGTGAGGAAGTTATGCTGCTGCTCTTATCCGCACCTACAGCGATGGACTATTATCCGAAGATTGGATTTGTGAAGCTGGTGAATGCTTTTGAATATCCGCGGGCGTAATAGGCATTTCCCCCGCAGATATCGTGAGCAGAATTTATTCGACTTCTACAATCATAACCCCATCAATATATTTCTCTATCCCTGCGATATCCGCCCAGACAGGTTCATCGAAGCGTCTGGTAAAGAAGCGCAAGACCGTCTCTTCACCGTCAAAAGAAAGCACAATGACAAATTGGCGCCGGCCGCTGAACTGCTGTTTTAGCTGCGTTGTCCAAATTGCTACTAGCTCAACCCCGATGCTAAAAACTCCGATTGGCGAAATAGGTGGGTCCGTATAATAATCTGTTAGATGCAGATGGTTATACTGCGCTTCAAACGCGGTCCGGTCCGGAGTAACAGCATCCGGAGAAAACTGCGCAGGCAATTCATCACCGGTCCCCTGATCCAGCAGAACACAGCCGTCCAACTCAAAAAATACAGGTGAAGCGATCCGCTCTGCCTCCTTGGTATACACATTATGGCCATGTAACGTAACGTTCGCCTGGATCTCATCCAGATATACTTGGAGTTTACTGTTGATATACAAAGCTTCATGCCCCCTTAGTTCGCTAAAAAAGGGATGACTCGGATAGCCATTGATGGCTGCCAGGGACATCCCAATTTATCAAATTACCGTTTTACGCCACTAGCCCAAATTATACCAACACTTCACCATTACTTTCAATCACTTGCTTATACCAGCTGAAGCTCTTCTTGCGTGATCTTTCCAGTGTTCCTTGTCCTTCATTGTCCTTATCCACATAGATGAAGCCGTAACGCTTCTTCATTTCGCCTGTCCCTGCACTCACGAGATCGATACAGCCCCAAGGCGTATACCCGATCAGCTCAACGCCATCAGCTACGGCTTCCTTCATTTCCGTAATATGGCCCCTGAGGTAATCAATCCGGTAATCATCATTAACAGATCCGTCCTCTTCCACAGTGTCAACTGCGCCGAGGCCGTTCTCTACAACCATCATCGGGATCTGATAACGGTTATAGATATTGTTCAGCGACCATCTGAGACCCTTCGGATCAATCTGCCATTCCCAATCACTAGCCTTCAAGTAAGGATTTTTCAGCCCCATGGACAGGTTGCCGCCAATTTTCTCCTGTTCCGGATCAGCGCTCACACAAGTGGATGAATAATAGCTGCAGGTATAGAAATCGACCCGTCCCTCCTGTAAAATCTGCTCATCATGTTCACCCATGGCGATCTCAATTCCTTTATCTGCAAAATAGCGTTTGGCAAAGCCGGGATACGCCCCCCGCACCTGGACATCGGAGCAGAGGAAGTTGGTTAAGTTATCCTTTTGCTGTGCAAGCATAATGTCACCCGGATTACAGGTCAGCGGGTAGGAACACATATATGCGATCATGCAGCCTATTTTAAAATCCGGATTATTGAAATGCCCCAGCTTCACCGCTCTCGCACTGGCGATAAACTGGTGATGCAGCGCCTGGTATCTCTGCTGTTCATCATATGCCCGAACTGCGGTGTGACCGAACTCGGTATTTCCTTCCGGCATAATTGCTCCGGCCATAAATGAGCCAAAAGGCATGGTCAGAATATTAATTTCATTAAAGGTCAGCCAGTATTTCACCACATCTTTATAGCGGTTAAAGATTACTTCGCAATAGTTCACATAGTAATCAGCCACCCGGCGGTCAGTCCAGCCGTTGTATTCCTGCGCCAGATGAAACGGAGCTTCGTAATGGGAGATGGTGACCAGCGGCTCTATGTTATATTTTTTCAATTCAGCAAACACATCGTCATAGAATTTCAAGCCAGCTTCATTCGGCTGCGCATCATCCCCGTTCGGGAAAATTCTCGACCAGGCGATGGACATACGGAAGACTTTGAAGCCCATTTCGGCGAACAGCCGGATATCTTCCTTATAGTGATGATAGAAATCGACTGCCTCGTGGCTCGGGTAGTTCATCCCCTGCTCCAGCATCGGTGTAATTTTGCGGGGTGTCATGTGTGTTCCGGCTGTGATAACATCCGCAGTGCTTAAGCCTTTGCCGCCCTCGTTGTAGCCGCCTTCCAGCTGGTTCGCGGCTGTTGCTCCTCCCCACAGAAATCCTTCCGGAAAACGCTTGGTCAATAGTTTCATTATCAATATCCTCCTTATGATGAGCTGGTTATGGATTGGTTAGATCATTACCGTTAACAAATCCTCTTTATAGCCGATAGACTTCTTCCCGGTTTCAATAACATCCAGGTAATTATTCGAATTAGAGACGATAACAGGTGTAGTCAGGATGTAACCTGCCGCCCGAATCGCATCCATATCAAATTCCATAAGCAGGTCGCCCTTTTTCACGGTGTCTCCTTGTTTCACTCTGGGTGTGAAATGCTTCCCCTTCAGCTTAACGGTGTCCTTCCCGACGTGAATCAGGATATCCACCCCATGATCGCTGGTGATTCCAATCGCATGGCCGGATGAGAATAATGAGGTTAATATCCCGTCTACCGGAGAAAACACTTTGCCTTCTGCGGGTTCGATAGCAATTCCTTTGCCCAGCGCGCCAGTGGAGAACGCCTCATCCTTTACGTCGGAAAGCGCGACAACCTCGCCTTTTAAAGGGCTGCTTACGGTCTCCTGCTTCACCAGGATATCTCCCTTAGGGCCATCGGCAGGCTGATCTTTCACCACATCGTCCTTGAATCCGCCGAAGTACATCAGCAGGAAACCGAGCACAAAGCTTACACTAATACCAATAATTGCCCCATAAAATCCTGCATCCATCCCCTCCGGACTGATATAGCTCGGGATTCCGAAGATCCCCAGACCGCCCAGGATGTATCCCTTGGTTCCCATCAGGCCGATAATACCGCCGCCGACTCCCGCTGCTATACAGCTTAGAACAAACGGCTTCTTGCGCGGCAGGGTTATCCCGTAAATGGCCGGCTCTGTAACCCCGAAGATTCCTGAGATGACAGCTGGAATAGAAAGCGATCTCAATTTCATGTTTTTCGTCCGCAGCAGAATCGCGAGTACAACCCCTGTCTGGGCAAAGGAAGCCCCGAATACACCAGCCAGGATCGGATCCGCTTTCAGCACGGTAAGGTTGTTGATGGCAATCGGTACAAAACCCCAGTGCAGGCCGAAAATAACGAACACTTGCCAGAACGCGCCAAGCAGAATACCGGCAATGACCGGACTCAGGTTATAGACGAACAAAGTGCCTGCGCCAAGCAGTTGGCCTGCCCAGGTGGCAACCGGTCCAATCACAATCAGAGCCAGCGGGACAATGATCAGCAGCGTGCAGAAGGGAACCAGGAAGGTCCGCACCACGCTCGGAATAATCTTTTTAAACACCGCTTCAATCTTAGCTCCCACATAGGTCGAGAGAATGATCGGAATAACGCTTGAAGAATAGCTCATTAAGATCACCGGAATGCCCAGGAAGGTCAGGTACACGGGTGACTCAATAACGCTGCCGCTAAACAGGGTGTACAGCGGTTGTCCGGAAGCCGTTATAGAAGAAAAAGTAGGATAGACCAGCGTCGCCCCGATCGCCATCCCCAGAAAAATATTGGCATTAAACTTTTTGGCTGACGTATATCCCAGGAAGATCGGGAAGAAGTAGAATAAGCAGTCTCCGATTGCATTCAGAATCTGATAGGTTCCAGAGGTGTTTGTCAGCAAGCCCAGGGACAGGAACAAAGCGGTAAACCCCTTGATCATACCGGTTGCACACAATACGCCTAGCGCCGGGGTAAACACTCCCGAGATAATATCTATAAATTTATTGAACAAACCGATTTTCTCGTCTAAAGGCTCTGCTGCGGCCGACTGAAATCCGCCGATCGCTGAGACATCCGCATACACCTCGGGCACATGGTTGCCGATAACCACCTGGTACTGGCCTCCGCTCTGGATTACCGTCACGATGCCGTCCATATTCTTGAGAATTTCCGTATTCGCCTTGCTCTCATCTATTAATTTGAAACGCAAACGGGTGATACAATGCGTCAGACTGCTCACGTTCTCTTTGCCGCCGACGTTGTGGATGATCTCTTTGGCCAGCTTTTCGTATTTCATGTTGACCGCTCCTTTATTTGATAGTTCTATAAAAAAAGACGAGACCTAATAGATAGCATACAGAGCATACTATCTATTTTGGTCTCGCCTGCTTTACCAGTAACAATCCAAAATAGCTATTCAGTTTGCCGGTCCGTTACACGGTGCACATGAATGGTCAGATACAGCTTTTCCTCGTCCGACAGTTCGGTATTCAGGTACTTCTCTATTTTCAGCATGCAGTTGTAGGCATTTTTATATTTGGCTTTGACCTGCTTTAATAAGAAATCATCGTCCAGCTCCATCTTCTTCTTCTGATGAATCCGCTGGAAGTAAAAGCGCAGATGGGTTATAAATCTTTCAAAGCTGATTGATTTCTCGTCAAGGGTAATATTATAGGTGTATTTGATGATGTTCAGGATATCCTGGATCTTCTCGGTCTGGCCGGCCACATCTGATGCTTTATGATATGAGCTGTTGATCTGGGCATTGATTAAATGAAGGGCGATATTCCCCGCTTCATCTTCCGAAAGCTCCTTACCGGCTGAATCTTTAATGTACTCCAGTGCTTTTAAGCCAACTGCAAATTCTTTCGGGTAGATTTTTTTGATTTCCCAAATCAGCGGATTCGGGTTCTGGATCCCCTCGTCATGCATTTTAAATGTATTATGAATATGATCCGTGAGTGTAACATAGATATATTCGCTTAGAGGCACCTGCAGCATATTCTTGCCGTATTCTATGATGTCGTAGCATAGCGATACGTACTCTGAAGGGACATCCTCCAGCAGCAGCTTGAATCTCTCCGAAGCTTCCTTTTGCTTAAGAATAAAGACCTTCTCTATTAAGCTTTGTTCCACAGAATCTCCAATAGCCTTTTTGAAGCCAATCCCGCAGCCCATCACAACAAACTCCTGCTTCTGCGAATCTTTAGCGACAATGGCGTTGTTATTAAAGATTTTTTTGATAATCATCCAAGCTGCCTCCTCCATATCCCTAAATAATGTACCCGCAGGATTTAGACACTGGACGAAAAAAACTCAGGCCAGCCGACAATGTTAAGCGCTTCCAAATCAATTAGGATTTCAGCATCACCCACTCCGTTTCCTAAGTTCTGTAACCATCGCGAGTACAAGTGGTGAGATTAAAAAAAGGCAAAACCCAAAACATGTCTCAACACATGTCCTGGGTTTTGCCTTTTCAGTAACAATCCCAAAGTCAGAATACCATCAATTTATTGATTTGGCAAGAGAAAAGTATGCGCTTTCTTTATTGCCATATCACGCCAGTCCTGCTTGTAATATTCAGCCAAGTTAACCGGAGAAGCCCCCGCTGTAAGGCTGCCTCCGGTGCTTGCGTATGCTGTTAGCGGGTTCTCTGGAGCCGCTCGCGATACTCCTTGGGGCTTTTGCCGCTGAATTTTTTGAAGGCGCTGACAAAATGGCTCAGACTGGAATAGCCGACGAGCAGCGCCAGCTCCTGGAGCTTCAGACTGTCAGCCTGCAGCAGTTGCTCCGCTTTGGCCATTCTGATCTTGGCAACATAATCGGCCAGCGGAATGCCCACATGCTGTTTGAACTGGCGGGACAGGCTATGTTCCTCCAAGCCGAACAGCTGCGCTGCAGCAGCAAGCGGCAGCTCACAGCCATAGTTTCGTTCCATATATCTTCTGACCGCTTCGGGTAGAGCGCTTATGCGGGAATTACGTGCCAGCGTAACTTCTTCTATTACCAGCAGTCCCAGTTCATGCAGCTGCTGCTTCAGTGCCTCAGGTGAGGTGCAGGCAGCCAGTGTCTTGTGGCTATTCCACATAAACTTCCCTAAGGCCGTGCCGCTGCATTCAAATTTACGGGCTATAGCTGTCAGGAGCAGGAGCAGCCGCATGGACTTATACATGGAGATGTCAAACCGAATGTGTTCCCGTTCACCAACCTCAAATAGAAGGTCCAGTTCCCGCTCATACGCAGCTAAATCCGCTAGTTCTATCATTTGCGCCAGCCTGCGCTCTTCCTCAGGGGACAGCCAGGTCATCACCATACTCGTCCCGGCTTCTTTCCAACCTTCAACGGCAGTCCTATTTGTTCTGTTTAAGGCACACAAGCAGGAAGCAAACGCATTTTTTACCCGCTTCAGGCCTTTCACTTCCAGTCCGGCTGCACAGGAACAATCCAGCTCCATAATATCCTTAAGTTTCTGTAACAGCTCCTCTATGAAACGTTCAGCGCGGCTCGCATGCTCGACTCCCTCTTTCGAAGGAATCAGGAAATACATCCGCAGCGGATCAGCTTCATCACCGAACGGGTAGATATGCTTCCATCCGCCTGCCGTCTCCCGGCACACTTTCTGAAATAGCGTTCCTGCTAACAGCCGGTCCTTGTGCCTGGAAGCCATGAGCTCTGAAGGCACCTTCAATTCGATTGCGGCATACCGCAGCTTCAAGCCCTCTCCTGCAAGCGCAGTCAGCTTGAGCTGGCGCAGCCGGTTTTTGACAGGTTCCGTACTGAGCCAATCCTCCTTGACCATCTGCTGTAAAAAGCTCTCCTGCAGCTGCCGCATCTGACCGCTCCCCTGCTTTTCTTCCTCCACCTGCCTGATCTCAAACATAGCAGTATCACCCCCTATAACAGGCGCAGCAATAATCCTCTCTGTTCCCTTGTTCCGGCGGAAAACGCATTCCTTACTATCATTATGGACAGATTAAACAGGAAGAACCCGCAAAAACCAAATTTATTTGAAAAGAGAGGCGAAATACCCCGCCGGATTCCCGGCGGGGTTAAGTATTGCTTATATTTTGAACTTTTCCACCAGTCCCTGCAGCTCTTTGGCACTCTGGGTATTCTCGTCAGCCATAGCTGCTTCATGGAAGGTCTTCTCCACGATATCGGCAGTTTTCTCGGCAATATCCTGCACACCGATCGCTCCCTCATTCACGGTAGCCGCGACCTCATTGACCGCTATGGCAATACTGGACACGGTCTCGTTCAGATGATCAGCAGCTTCCTCGAACTGCCCCATCAGCTGTTTGATCGTGGAGGCATCATCATTATATTGCTGGCTGACTTCGGTTAACCGTTCGTAGTCGCTTAATACATTCTGATCTATAAAATCTAGCATAGCCTCCGAATGCTCTTTCATCTGCTCCACAGAAGAATACACATTTTTGACTACTCCCTGGATGCCCGCAGCCGTCTCAGAGGATTTCTCCGCCAGCTTGCGGATTTCACCCGCCACGACGGCGAAGCCCCGGCCGGCCTCTCCTGCCCGCGCGGCTTCAATGGCTGCATTCAGCGCAAGCAGATTCGTCTGGCTGGTAATAGAGAGGATGGTATCGGCGAGCACGTTAATTTCATTGATGGCCCCCGACTGCTCGATGGCTTTCTCCATTTCAACCCGCACGGATTCATAGATCCGTTTGGCATTGCCGGTGGATGTTACGGCATCCTGCTGAAGTACCAATGCACGCTTTGTGATATCACTGGACATTCCAGCTCCTTCTTTTACGCGGCTGGAGATCATCCGCACATTATTCTCCACTTCATGGATGGCTGCAGTCATTTCCTGCGTAGATGCCGCCGTCTCCTCCATGCCTGCCGACAGCTGCTCTGTAGTAGCCGAATTGTCATGAGCATTCTCACGTACATCAATGGAGAGCTTCTCCAGTGTCTCTGCATTATCCAGCACTTTGGCAGAGATCGTCACCAGGCTTCCGGCCATCTCCCGCAGTACCGCCCGTGTGTGGAACATCGCCTTGGCGATCGTCCCGGTCTCATCCTTATTTTTCACCAGATGCTCATACTGGTTATCGTATTTCAGGTCCAGCTCAGCAGTCTTGTTAATCAGCTCGGTCAGCTTGATAATCGGCGATGAGATCCGGGTTGCCACAATGATTCCGATCAGCAGGGTGACCAGCAGGCTCCCGATACCCAGCAGAAGGATATAATTCGTCATGTTTTGAACCGGTTCCGTTATTTCATCCAGGTCACCAGTCAGAACCAGCGTCCAATTGGTATCTGGCAATACGGTAAAGGCTGCTTTTTTCTGCGCGCCCTTGTAAAGATACTGCACATTTCCGTCTTCAACGGTTTTCCCGGCTTTTACCTGCTCTACAACTCCTTTAATCTGCGCGTTCTCTACCGGTGTACCGATCTTGGCCTCATCCGGATGATAGAGAATATTCCCAGTCTCATCCACCAGATAGGCATAGGAGGAAGGCGCATTCGCTACCTTGGCATCTGCCAGATATTTAATAATACTGTTCGCGTTAACCGCTGAAGCCACGAAACCGATCATCTTGCCCCCGCTCGTTACCGGATGAACAAAGGCAAGTACATAAGCTCCAGTGGACTTGGACTTAAGCGTTTCGCTGACCACCGGTGCAGCGGTCTTCAAGACATTGATCGTATATTTCCGTTCATTCAGATCCGTGCCCACAAGCTTGGTATCGCTATCCGCAATAATGATTCCTTTCATATTGACCAGAAACATATGCTCCAGGTTGCCTGCATCCTTTACCAAAGCCTGCAGCTTGGTATTAACCTCGGTCTGAAGCTCATCGCCGGCGGCTAATGCGCCGGATTGTTCTTCCAGCAGCACTTCGGCGATTTCTGATTCCCCGGCAACCAGCTGAATGCTCCGCTTTTCTTTGTCGATCATTGCTTCAATCGTCTGTGCTTTGTTGGTATTGACCTGCCCCATGGAGGCATCGGTGAGATTGAGAATCGTACTGGTAGATTTGTTATACGTAAAAATCCCCATTAGTGCTGTTGAAATCATGGTAACAGCGATCATCATAACTGATAGCTTCATCCGAATCTTCATCTTCTCAACATCCTTCCGCCCTCGTCTAATCCTAGCTTGTTAAACACCCTAAATAATGTAATATTGTTTAATTTTATTATCGGATTATTCTTGTTGATAGTTAAGATGACATAGGGAAATTCAGTGAAAAATATCATACTTTGTCGAAATTTAAGATTTAATTTTAGATTTAGTTTACAAAACCTAGGCCTCAGCCCGGAAAGTAAAGCAAAAAGCCCCTCTTCTCCATATGAGAAAGGGACTTTTGGTTGATCCGATATTACAGAAATATCTTGCACATTCACAACTTGCTTTTAATTCAATAAGACCACGGCAGAATAGCCGCGGCCCTTGTGTAATAGCGGATATGAATTCGAACGCTTAACCTTCCTGCGGGAATAGAGCATCCAGAGCCGGGCAAGGTAGCTTCTCCAAAAATTGCGAAAGCGGTGCCGGCATGTTGGTATACAGCTCATTCAGCGAGGTCCCGTTATAGATGTTGCCGATGATAACCGGATAACACAGCTCGGAAATCAGGATGTCGCCATTGCCGTGCAGGTGCAGCTGTTTTTTACCTTCAATGCAGTGCGGGAAATATACGCCCGGCTGCTCCGCAAAACCCAGCTTATCCATAAACCGGTCCATACAGGTGAAGTAAAGTGTAGTATCCTCTTTACGGTTAGCAATCAGCTCCGCAACGGCATTCTTCAATTGCTCCTGTGCGGCAATCGCCTTCCAGCCGGTGTGGCCCATAATTATACTGTTCTGAATCTCATGCGTCCGTACACCCATTGCATAGACATGGTCGCTGATTTCCTGCATATTATCCTGCGTTTCATTGAACAGCAGGGTTTCCAGCACCACATTCACGTCTGTTTTGGCGAACATGGTGATGTTCTCTCTAATTTTGTCATAGACACTGGGATGAATATTATAATAGTTCGAGAACGCCTCAGCGGTCGTAAAATTAAACGAAATATGTATTGTAGTCAGTCCGGCCGTTACCAGCTCCTGAATCCGGGCCGCATTCAGCAGACTGCCGTTAGAATTCAGCTGGGTCTGAATCCCGCGTGAGGAGCAGTAGGACACAATCTCCACACAATCCTCGAATTTCAGTGTCACCTCGCCGCCGGATAACCGGACGCGCTTGAGTCCCGGCAGCTCCTCCAGGATGCGGATAACCTCTTTGCCGTTAATGCTCTGCCCGTCATTTCTATTGTATGCGCAGCAGTAATCACAGCGGAAATTGCAGTTTGAAGTTACACCGACCTCAAGGCCCTCCAGCTCGTAGGTCAGCGGTTTATCCAGCTCCAGTGCTTTATATTTAATGCTCATGCTCTATAGTCCTCCTGAAAAATAAGATATTCTGCTTTAGGGTCAACCTTAAAAATTATAAAGGTTTCAGGCGCAGGTTAATGTGACTTTTGTTGTAATGGGCCTGTTTAGCATCGTCTGAGTGCACAAAAAAGAAGCAGCCCGCGGGCTGCTTCTTAACTATATTTTATTTTATAATTCCACCGATTTGCCCATTTCGTTCCATACCGGCTGTCCAATCAGTCCCAGACGCCAGATCGCGATCCCTTTCAGGCCGTACCGTTTGGCCAGCCCGATCTTGGCATTCACAGAGGTTTCATTCTCGCTGTATACCGAGATGCCGAGGATCAGCTTGTCTTTACTAACCTGCTCCAGTGCCAGACGAATGCCTTGATCCACCATGTCCAGCGGCTCCGGCTTGGATTCATCCTCATAGGCATAGGCCATAATGACCAGATCACCAGCAAGCGAAGCCAAAGTCTTGTAGTCGTGCCCTTTAAAGGAGCCGTTCAGCGGGGGCAGAATGACAGTCAGCTTGAGGCCGGCTGGCTTGGCCGCTGCCGCCAAGTTCTTTACGAATATATTGAATTGGCCCTGTACGGTTTTCTTGTCCCCGGTCAGACCGAGCCCTTCCAGATCCAGTCCGATGCCCTGAAACCCTTTCTCTGTAGCCAGCGATACGATGCTTGATATCGTCTGCTGCTGCAGCGCCGGGTCTTCCAGATTTTTGGTCAATTCCAGCTCCTTATCACCAGAATAAACCATTAAATAAGGAGCAGTTCCTCCGGCAGCAGCGTTCTGAACAATGGATTCCGGCGTAATATCCCCGTCGGCCTTCGGCCACCAGAAATCCGTGCTGGTCGTCGTGAACTGGCCGCTGCGGTCGATCCGGCTCCAGCCGAAGGCAACCGCATTAAAATCCGGAATCAGGGACACCTCACTGTACGATTTCTGTGCATAGAAGCCCAGCGTGTACATATCCTTCTTGGGCGAGGTAATCGATACAGTCTTAGCTGCCTGATTCCAGCCTACTCCTGCCCCGAACTGCTGTCCGAAGAAGCTGAGCGGAATCATCGTTGTCCCGCGGATATTTTGCGGCGGGACAGCCAGCTGGACGACCGCTCCATTCACTGTTGCCTTTGCGCTGCCGAGTGTAAGAATAACCACTTTGGAGCCTGCTGCGTCACTTTTGGTGGCGGTAATTTTCTTGGCGGCCTGATCCCACTTCACCTGAATGCCGAGCGCTTCGGAGATGGCACGGAACGGCACCATTGTAGTCCCGTTCATCACCGCGGGCGGAACCGGGAACGGCGGCGGATAGCCGTCGAGCATAATGCTCACACTGCCTGCCGCAGCCTGTGTAGGCTGTGCGGGAAGTGCTGTAAAGCCGCCTATTGTTATTGCCGCGCATAATAATAGTTTACCTAGGCTTTTCATATGTTGATTCTCCATTCCGCTAGATTCTGAATGATATAAAGTCACATGTTTAGTCTGCACCCCAACATCTTTATAGATTAAATTAAAAAATACTATTAGGAAAAAGTGGAGGAGGAGAATTTTGGAACTGTAGGAGCGCTAGCGTCCGCCTTTGTCTTCGGATTTCTACCGCAAATAGCGGTATAATCGAGAAATCTGGAGACAACAGCGGCCGGAAGTCCAAATATTCTCTGGAGCCACGGCTAATCCTATTAGTAATAGTATAATTTAATCTATATCACACCTCTATCATTTTACCAAAATAGATATTTTTAGCAAATTAATAGATTGTAACTTCTGGAAATCGCAGCTTTATACCAGCCAGAGTCCAGCATCCTTGGAAAGGTTACATAAAAGCACTTAAAAAGACGCCAACAGCCCGCTCGGCATCCACATCGACCGCGACTTCGATGAATTCACCTATCCGGGGCTGCGCCCGCAAATCGGCAACAACCATCCCGGAGGTATGCTCCCCTTGATGCTCCACACGGACCTTCATCTGCCGGCAGGTCAGCAGGTCAGGATGCAGCGCAGCCATAAGAGCCAGCGGATCATGCAGCGGTGCACCGTTAATTACATAATTGGCGTCACGATAAAATTTGAAATAGTGCTGCAGAGAATGGTCCATAAATTCAATAATCGCCTGATTGTCTTCCCGGCCATACCGTTTCAGCAGCTCCAGATGTTCCGTAGTGATCAGTGTCTTCAACGTCACATCCAGACCGACCATCAGCACAGATAGTCCTGAGGTGAATACCCGGTCAGCCGCTTCGGGATCACCCCATAGATTGGCCTCGGCCACCGGAGTTACATTGCCCGGTTTGAAGATCGTCCCCCCCATTACAACTACCTTTTTCAATTTGCCCTTAAGGGCGGGGTCCAGATCAAGTGCCAGCGACAGATTCGTCAGCCGCCCGAGGGTCACCAGTACGATTTCGCCGGGATTCTCATCCGCCAGCCGTACAATAAATTCTGCCGCTGTTTCACTTACCAGACGCTGGGAGGATGGCGGAAGCTGCACATCGCCGATGCCATTTTCACCATGCACATGCTGGGAGAAACCGCGGAGTTCACGGACCAGTGCCTGGGAAGCACCTAGAGCAACCGGAATCTCTGCTTCGGGCCGGGCCAGCGCAAGCAACCGCAGCGTATTGTCCGCCGCCTGTTCGACACCGATGTTGCCAAACACCGTAGTAATCCCTTCTACTACAACATCCGGAGCGCGTAATGCATACAATATAGCCAGTGCGTCATCAATACCCGTATCGCAGTCGATGATAATTCGGGCTTTGCTCATTTTGATTTCTCTCCCATTCTTCTATGTGTTTAGGATCCCAAGCAAAAAGCCTGCCGCAGTTCTATGAACAACAAGCGTTCAAAAGAACTGCAGCAAGCTTATCTGTAATCGAACGGGTCCTTATTACTCTACGTATGAAGCAGCCGCCCGGCTGAACCGCAGCAGTGCTTCAGTGAGTACCGCTCTCGGGCAAGCCAGGTTGATCCGCAGATGGCCTACTCCTTCAGGTCCAAATACAGAACCTTCGTTAAAAGCCACTTCTGCCTCTTTGTACATCAGATTTTTCAGTCCGGCTGCATCCAGTCCCAGCGCCCGGCAGTCCATCCATAGCAGATAAGTGGCCTCAGGGCGCATAACCTTGACCGCAGGAAGATGCTCTGCGAGGTAGCTGATCGCATATTCGGCATTCCCCGCAATATGTTGACGCAGCTCGTCCAGCCATGTCTCTCCTTCATTATATGCCGCCTCTACCGCTTCGGGTGCAAAATGAGACGACATATGCAGGCTGAGCGCCTTCAGCTTACGCTCAAATTTCCCCTGCAGTTCAGGATTCCGGGCAACGATGAAAGAGGTCTGCAGGCCGGGCAGATTGAAGGTTTTGGTTGCTGCCAGCGTTGTAATAGTAATATCAGCCAGTTCTTCAGATAAAGAGGCAAACGGGATATGCTTGTGTCCAGGAAGCGTCAGATCGCAATGAATCTCGTCTGAAATGACGGTTACCCCGTAACGCAGGCATAACTCTCCAACCTGCTGGAGCTCCTCGCGTTTCCAGACGGTTCCTCCCGGATTATGGGGGTTGCACAGCAGCAGCAGCTTGGCGCCGCCCTGCATCAGCGATTCAAGGTGGGCATAATCCATCTCATACCGCCCATTGCGAAGAATCAGCGGATTCTTAGCTACTTTGCGGTCATTCATCTTAATTACATCATAGAAAGGATAATAGACCGGCGATTGCAGAATTACCTCATCACCTGGCTGGGTGAACAGCTCTACTGAAAGGCTTAGCGAAGTGACAATCCCCGGTGAATCCGTGATCCACTCCGGCTGAATCGCCCAATCATGGCGTCGTCCGAACCAGTTTACAATCGCTTGTTTGTAAGATTCACTTCCCACGCTGTAGCCATAGACACCGGCTTCCACCCGGCGCAGGATCGCTTCCTTCACTGCCGGCGGGCTCTCAAAATCCATATCTGCTACCCACAGCGGCAGAATATCCTTGTTGCCGAACAGCTTTTCATTCTGATCCCATTTGTAAGAGCGGGTATTGCGGCGGTCAATTATGCGTTCAAAATCATACATTCACTTCAATCCCCCATCATTTCGACTTTTCAGATTATTGTATCACAGGGGTGACTTTACGGCATCCTTCACTGCTTCAGCTCCCCTTGCGCAGCCGTTCCAGCGACTGGCACAGCCTAACCTCCTCAAGCGGCTTCAAAAGATAGTCGGCAATGGCCTGATCAAAGGCCCATAGGGCATGCTGCTTACTCTCTGTGGTCACTACGATCTGAATCGCCGGAAGCTGCTGCTTGATCTGCTCGGCTACCAGCACTCCCTGCAAGCCGTGGAGCTGGAGATCCAGAAACAGCACATCCGGATGAAGTCCGATGATCTGATCCAAAGCGCTCTGCGGATGGGAGGACATTCCGATTACATCCACTTTCCCGGACTGCTGGAGCATTGTTGCCAGTTTATAGAGATCCTTCTGATTCACATCCAGCAAAAACGCTCTAATCATACCTCTCCCGCCTCTCGCCAGGAAGTCTTTTCGACCTATCTTTAAAAAAAGAGCCGCCCCCGCGTAAATCTGAAATATCGGGGGACAGCCATTGTAAATACCTCTATGCTGCTTACAGAAAAATTAGCCGCTTGTTATTATGCCCTTACTTCATTGCCGCCGGCAATATACTGCGCAGATCATCCATGTTGATGATCAGATGAATATTATTCATCGTCCGCAGAGAGCCGGAAATAATGCCGGCCAGCCGGCCATGCGCATCCATCAGCGGTCCTCCGGACATTCCGCTTACAACCTGGGCTGAAGTCAGAATTCTGCTTCTTCCGTTAATCTCAGCAGCAGGCGTATTGATAATCCCCTCGGTAATGATGCTCGTATTCTTCAGGGGGTATCCGAGTGCGAATACAGCTTCACCATGTTTCACTGCTTCAGTGCGCATCTCCAGGTAAGAATAGGCATTGTCTGCCAGCTTCGCTGCTGCCGGTGAAGGCAGATCCAGTACAGCAATATCCTTATGTTCATAGTTATAAGACAAATTCCCTATATGCGTGCCCGCACCAAAAGTGACCTCTAGATCCCCCGTAGCAGCCGAAGCCTGCCCCGCCCAAGAACCTGGTATCAAGGACAGCAGCACACTCAGGATCAGACTTAATGCGGTGTATTTCTTCGCTTTCCTGCTTTTTAGCAAATCAATGCTCCCCCTTATTCTTTCGTCATTTCTCGCCCGCCGGCCTACAAGATTCGCTGCTCTCAAATACTCTATGTGTTCACAATCTCTCCTTTCGGCTCCCTTCCGGCGGACAAAAAACAATTAACTTCTAATTACCTATTTTTTCATATCTGAAATTCATTCTAGCAGGACGCTCTAAACAAACTCTTAACAAATCTCGACAAAATACTGGTTCAGTGGAACTAAAATCGGGTACATTGCCCGATAATGAATATTTTTTTGAAAATTCTGCTAAAATGGCGCGAAATTTCGACTTTTTAGCAAATAAACTGAATAAAAAAATATTCTGCACAACAAAAAAACTGGACGGTAAAGTACCATCCAGGTTTCGGGAATTCAGATATGAAGTTCATTGTCTCTTCATGCAGCCTTTACTTCGCCACCGCACTCCGGTTAATCGCCTTGCCCACCTGTCCCAGAATCGCCGACATTGAATCCTCATCATTTACATAGTAGTCATCAACTTGCAAGTGTGCAAGAAACTCATAGCTTTGAGTTACGGAAGATGGTCACAGAAATGGATAAGTTTCAATTAGGAAAGCTTTCAGTCTATAAACTTGTTTTTTCTACTTCTTTATCTATATCGGTATCTGTCATGTTTAAGAAACCATAATAGGTCGCAAACGGATAATATGCATAAACTTTATTATTATAAACATAGGACAATTTAGGTTTTATTATGCAAAATTTGTCCTTGTTTTTTGTGCTGGTTTTTATAAGAACTTTCTCTGTTCCTTTTGGTTTAATGTTTATGGGTTTATTTTCCAAATTAGTTTCATTTAAGTCTATTCCCAAATCGATAACCTTAATATCATTCGCAGTAGTATTTGTAAAGCTAAAATTATATCCATTAAAATCATTAGCAACTAATGGAAAAGTGTCACTCATAACCAATTTCTCTTCATTCTTATCCTTAGAAACATTAAAGTTCCAAATACCTACTTGGTAATCTTCAACAGAATTATCATCAAATTTTATTTCTATGTACCTTACTTTTTCCTTTCCTGGTTTTTGAAAAGATACATCTAATGTAATATTTCTAATATCGTACTTTTTTGATGAGTCACTTTTAACTAATTTATAGGATTTGACCTGAGTAGTTACTGAATTCTTAAAGTTTATTGTTACGATACTTTTAGTAGATATTTTATCTTTATGGTTTTTCTCAATAAAGTAAGCTAAATCAATAGTATAATTTGTGTTTAGTTCCGCTGCTATTGAGGAATTGTATTGGATAAAGTGTGCTGCTTCAAATTTGTCTTTTGTTAAAGAAAAATATGTACCAAAAATCACTACTAAAATAATAAGTATAAATGTAAGAATTATTTTGTGATTTTTTGTCATATAATCAAAAACCCCCAACAATACTATTTCATGAATATATTACCATTAATACCTTTATGTAAAAATAACATTATATACAGGGTAAAATATCCATAAATTCAATATAAGCTTTCTCGAAACTTTGTGAGCTTTGCCTTTTTGGCTTCTGCCATGATTTTGTTGAAGTATCTCCTCTAGGTTGAGTTTCAGACACGCCGCAAACATTTTGTTCCGAAATAAAAAAAAGCAGCGCCTTTCGGCGCCGCGATTAAAAACCTTATAGTTTCAGTCTGAACACATTAATTAACATATCCTAAGAATAGTTGAATCAATATAATTACTTCCATCCCAGAATTGTTCATTTGAGGAACCAGGATAATGTGCAACTATATAATAATGAACAATCGAAGTGAGTAGTCAAATAGAAACCCTTTACTTCGTCACCGCACTCCGGTTAATCGCCTTGCCCACCTGTGCCAGAATCGCAGACATCGAATCCGCATCATTCACATCGTAGTCATCAATGTTCAGCCGCAGCACCGGGCAGGCGCTGAACTCGTCAATCCACTGGGAATAACGGCCGTGCATATGCTCCCAGTAAGAGACATCGGTCTGGATTTCCATTTCGCGCCCGCGTTCATTGATCCGGGTGAGGATCGACGGCAGGCTGCCTTCGATATAGATCAGCACATCGGGATACGGGAAATACGGTGTCATCACCATTGCCTCGTACAGACTAGTGTAGGTTTCATAGTCGGTCTTCGACATGGTGCCTTGATCGGCATGCATTTTGGCAAAAATCCCGGTGTCCTCATAGATCGAACGGTCCTGCACGAAGCCGCCGCCCAGCTCGAACATCTTCTTCTGCTCCTTAAAGCGTTCCGCCAGGAAATAAATCTGCAGATGGAAGCTCCATCTTTCGAAATCGTGGTAGAACTTCTCCAGGTATGGATTGTGGTCGACCTGTTCCAGCGAAGTCTGGAAATTCAGACGCTTCGCGAGGGCTGCAGTCAGCGTTGATTTGCCGACACCCACTGTTCCGGCTACAGTAATAATGGCGTTGTCCGGGATGTTGTATGTGTTCATTTCATAAGCTCCTTTAGTTGTGCGGCGATAGCGCTGAAATCTTCCTGATTCTCTACAAAATCAACCTTGTTCCCATCAATCGTTACAATGACGGTCGACGGTTCGCGGACAGCGAGTGAGGCCATAGCATCATCATAATCTTCTATTAATTGCTGCATATACGCAGGTGAAATTTCCTCTTCGAACGGGCGGCCGCGTTTGACGATTCTGGCCATAAGGGTATCCAGATCAGCACGGATATAGAGAATAATATCAGGCTTCGGCAGATCATCGGTCAGCACATGGTAAATCTCGCGGTATTTATCCCGCTTCGTTCCTTTCAGAGTACGCTCGCCAAAAATCAGATTCTTATAAATATGATAATCGGAAATAACCGGTTTATCCTTATTTATGTACTCGTTCACGGTATCCTCAAGCTGCTTGTAACGGTTGCAGAGAAAGAACATTTCGAGTTGGAAGCTCCAGTCGTCCATATTCTGATAGAACTTGTCCAGGAACGGATTCTCCTCCACGATTTCTTTAATCACCGGAAGCTGGAATTCTTCAGCCAGCATCGTGGCGAGGGTTGTTTTGCCAGCCCCGATCGGGCCTTCCACTGCTATAAAAGGTGCATGTTTCATTAACGCTGATTTCCTCCTCAAATGCGGACCATGCCGGGTGAAGCTGCGAAATGTGTATCCTCAAAAAACAGACTCAATCATTGTATCACAGGAGGCCTTTGCGTGAACGCTTGAATTTGAGAATTTTGTGCTGGGGATATAAAAAGAACCCGTACCCGCTTAAGAACAAGCGGATACAGGTCCATGGAATCATTTAGCTGCTTACTCTTCAAATTTAATGAGTAATCGCTTGAGTACTACCGCAGCTTGGGCGCGGGTGGTGATACCTGCCGGCTCAAAGCCGCTGTCTGTGATGCCTTTCATAATTTCATCGTTCAAAACCTTAGCTACATCTTTCTTCGCCCAGCTAGAAATCTTGCTGCTGTCTGAATATTGTCCGAGCAACCCCAAGTCTGCCGCGGATGAATCTCCGGCGCCAAGCAATGGATATGCCCGGCCAATCATGACAGCCATTTCTTCACGGGTGATCGTCTTGTTCGGGCCAAAATGGTCATTGTCCCATCCCTTAACGAGGCCTTTAGACACCGCACTCTGTACAGCTTCACTGTACCAGGCAGATTGATTCACATCACTGAATCCAGTGCCGGCATTATTTTCATCCGCCGGAAGATTCAAGGCTCTCATGAGCATAGCTGTGAACTCCGCCCGGGTTACCGGATCAGCCGGTTTGAACGTAGACTCGGATGTACCGTTTACCAGCAAGCGG
>NZ_LN831198.1:1571857-1575329 GCF_001368795.1 Paenibacillus ihuae | reverse complement strand
GCCGCATAAGGTCCCATGGTCTTAATATCAAACATCAGACCTGTGTTCTTATCATTCGGTCTACTCTTAACATAAACCCATCGTGCAGATGCCGTATCGAACCGGTAAATATCAACCGACTCCGTTTTCTCGGGCAGATCTGCGAACTCACCTTGTAAAGCCTGTTTGACGTGAGCAAGTGGAGCCGGTGCTGCCAGATCGCTGCTGATCGTTTCGGCATGCACAATTACCGGAGAAGTAAGCATCTTCATTCCTTTTCCCGGTTTGCGTGCTGCTTCGGCTGTAACTGCTGGTTCCCCTGTTTTCACAATAACTAACCGGTACTTCGCACCGTCAGCCAAAGATGTCCCTTTAAGAGCTGCTGCCGCATTGACTCTGACATTCATCAGCGCTGTTTTTACCAGCAATGTGGCTTTTGCATCCTTCAATTGCAGAATTCCTTGGGCAGGTACTTGCAGGACAACCCCATCAGCCTGCTCTTTCATTTCAATATAGAGCTCCTTGGCTTTCTGGCCATCTTTTAAGGCTTGTGTTATTGCTTCTGTTCGGATATTGACGTATACAGTTACTTTACCATCAGGTGAGGTTTGTTTAGTAATTTCCGCACCTGCACCTACATCGAGCGGATCTTTCGGCTCCCCGCTTGGAGTAGACGTAGGGCTTACCGTCGGATTTGCCGTCGGCGTTGCAGTTGCACTCGCTGTCGGCGATGCACTTGCACTTGCTGTCGGCGACGAACTTGCACTCGCTGTTGGCGATGCGCTTGCACTCGCTGTCGGCGATGCACTTGCACTTGCTGTCGGCGTCGGTGTCGCACTTGAAGTCGCTGTAGGTGTTGGTGTTGCACTTGCACTCGCTGTAGGCGATGCGCTTGACGTCGGCGTTGGCGTCGCTGTTGGCGTTGCTGTCGGCGTCGGTGTAGGCTCGCCTCCACCGGCCAAATTCACCTGAATCCGGTATGCTTTCGCTGCAGTCCCGCTTCCCAGATCAATAGAGACTAGAATCATTCCATCCTCAGGAATCGTTACCTTTTTAGCTAATCCGCTTATCGCCGGTTCCGCGCCTATTTTCAGCTTCGCAGCCTCGTATGCAGCTACTGCTGTAATATCCAGTTCCTTGGTACCCGCAGGAAGCGTCAAACTATACTCGGTTAGTGCCGGATCGAACGCCGGAGTGAGCGTCCCGCTTCCTACAGCCAAGTCACTCAGATTCGGATTCACATCTGGGGTTAAGGCTAAGGAACCTTCTCCTGACGGATTTCCATCCTTATCCTTCACGGCACCCGCAAGTAATGTTAGCTGAGAGGTTTCCATCACAGTACCGCTGAGTGACAGCAGGAGCTCATGGGATTCTACACTGCCTTGTTTGGTAGCCGTAACCGCCGAAGTGATGATGCCGGTGGTTCCATTCAGCATAAATTTCGCAGCATCCGCGATCGCTTGGATGGGCTCATTATAGGTGATCCGGATCATCCGTCCGCCGCTTTCCATACTTGCTTTTACTGCTGTCGGACCTTCGACATCAAGCACGCTCATCTTAACCGGATGCGGACCGGTATCTTTATCCAGCATCATTGCATTTGCGTAACTGCTGAAAGAGCTCTTTCCTAGCTTGACGCTGTATTTCCCTTCAACAGTCAAGTCAGTCTTAGGGATGAAGCGTACGGTCCGGGACAAGGATATACCAGGGTCGGCCGCACTTTTCTCCAGCTGAATAAACTCAGCAGTACCCTCCAGCTGATTTTGATCCTCCCCAGTAACGATTACTGCACCCTTCGGTAGTTCAGTCACCTTAAGGTATTTGGAGAAGGTAATATCTACATAGCTTCCACCCTCATAAGTAACCCCTTGTACGGAAGAAACTTGTGGTGCTGCCCGTGAGATCATTCCCGCATTTACTTCTGTATGCGGCGGCGGAACATCTAATTCTGTGCTGGACAGCGATTCATAGCCTGCTTTACTCCAAACCACTTTCCATTTTCCCGGCGGTACGTCCCAGCCACACTTCCCGGCTCCATCCGTTAATTGCGGATTTACCTGCTCATACTCTGCAGCATCCCAGACTTTCCAGGCTCCGGAATTCGTGTCCTGGTAGAGCACCGTTGCGGTTACTCCTTCAAGCGGATTACTCTCTACCGCTTCATACACGAAGCCGCTTGGGTCGTAAATCCACTTGGGACTGGCAACCTTCCTGCCTTTTTTCTTGTTTTTTGCTTCGTCCGGATCTTCATTACACTCATTGTAGCCTGAACCTACATTATCGATTTGTTCATCGACATAGCTGTCGATCCTGTCACTTACAATACTTGTAACCTGACCTGCTACGAATCCGCCGATTCCGGTTAAGGCCATCACACCAGTCCCCGCACTCATTGCGGTTTTGGCCACTTCGCCGAGAATAACCGCGGCCAGCGCTTTACCGGCTTCTTTTGCCGTTGTCGGCATTTCGTCCAGGCAATCCATACCGCTCGATTCAACGTTATGCATGATCTTGTTGATCTTACCGGCATATTCCATGTAATCCTCGTATTGTCCCTTAATCTCATCGATATTGCCCTTTACTTCGTCAACCTCTCCCTTAATCTCCATGAAATATTCAGCTGTATGCTCCCAGTTCTCCAGATTAGGAAGCGCAAGGAGACTACTCTTGCCGCTTAGATTTCCTTGTTCTTGAGATAAAAGGTTGCTGGGAATGTAACCCCCAAGCTTAAGACTCATGGACGTTTCTGTCTCAGAAGTCTCATACGTCTTCTGTACGACAGGGATACCTGAGCGGCGGGCCAGTTCCTGCTCCCCAGTGGTTGGAATATACCCGGAGTCAGGATTGACAGTGATCTTATAACTGATCCTGGCATTACTCAGCTGCGGAAACTTCAGAACCACTTCTCCTGAATATTTGCCATCTGCGAGTGCAAACTTCTTCATCGATACCACTTCGAAGTCTCTCATCTTGAGAGGCATTGATGCACGAATCTGCTCGATGTCCGGAAGAGTTCCGTCATAGGTACGAGGGTGATTTTTAACATCATAATCTACATAAATAGCACCCAATGCACTTTGAGTTGTCGGTACAGTGGCACGGAACAAGCTGCCTTCCCTTACTGCCGGAATGGACTCTCCATCCTGGCCCTCCATGTACACTCTTACGTTCTCTACCTGATCCGGCTGTGTAAACTCCAGGTCGAACAGGAACGGATGTCCAGGGACGACGGTATAAGGCAGATCAGGAATATTCTTGCCTACTTCCACCGAAATCCATCTGCCCGCAGGGGCTTGAGAATAAGCTATCCTCACAAGCTGCGGCAGATTCACATCATACTCTGTATAGGCTTTTGCCGATTGTAATTTTACTTGATTCATTTCGGTTTCAGCCCATAAGGCGTGCATACTCTGATTCCCCATATCCACAAGGGTTACGTTAACCTTCCAGATTCCTGAGGCGTTAGCAACCGCACCGCCAATTCGCACATCTG
>NZ_LN831198.1:1569015-1571623 GCF_001368795.1 Paenibacillus ihuae | reverse complement strand
CGCCAATTCGCACATCTGTGTCGTAAATATGCACCATGCTTCCTGCCGGTGCATAACCGCTCAAGACGGTCTGCATGCGGGTGTCCGAGACACTAGACGGCGCATCCAGCGTAACTTTTGGCGTATCCAGATGTACCGCACCAATTGTCTCATCGATGCTCTCTGTATTGAGGTGTGCCTGAATTCTTGCCGCAGCGGACACACTTGGTTTATTGAAATCAGGCGAGACCTGCAGCTTATAGGTGACCGTGCCACTGCTTCCTTTGGCGAGATTGCCCAGAGGTACACGCAATTCGCCTTCTTCCAGGGTTGCTGCTCCTGCCCCGCCTGTTACAGCCATGTTCCCGAGCGAGTCGGTAACGAGTGACATTCCATCCGGAATCCCAAGCAGGAGATTGGCATCCTCTGCTGTCGTTGCCGCATCATTCCGGTACGATGCCTTCATCACGATTGTACTGCCGGGGATTGCCCGGGCAGGCTGTGCAGTCAAGTAATTTCCGGATTGATTCATAAAATAACTGGACGGGCTAAAGGTAATCGTGCCCAGCTTCTTAATTTGATTCTCTTCAACGGTAAACTCGACGGTTGCATATTCGTATTTATTCTTGTAGTTTACATCGCGGATGATTTTGAGAACATCCATCCGGAAGGTTCCGCCTTTGGGGATATTCACGTTGAAAGGATGGCTTTGGAAATCGGCATCCCCGGCGGAAGCAGCCCATCGCTTGCCTCCATTAGGGGAGATTTCATAAATAGAAGCGCTGTACATGATATTGCGCCCCGTCTCTACCTCACCTTGGATCCGGGCTCCTTTTTCCTCCAGGCGAACCTCTACATTGGCATTCGAATTCTCATCCATTACCGCAGTGCCGCAAGCACTCACGTAAGCATAAATGCTTCCTTCCACGCAAGCCTCTACTGTGTTGCCCGGCTGCCCGCCAAGTTTAACAGAATTCGAAAAGTAGGTTTTAATCCATGCGCCACTCGGCTTAACCGATACCGTAGACAGGAAGAATTCATCATTCATGTTAAGCGGACCGATCCAATCCGTGTCCAAGGCCTTTTTGTATACATTCAGGTTGACCACATAATTGTCCGGCTGCTTCATAGGAATCTCCATAGTAGTCGTAGCCTCAGCCTTCACATTGGCCTTCAGAAGCCCGGAGCTGAGCTGGTATTGAGACTGAATAGCTTCCAGAGTCGCTTCCCCTGCATACAAATCCAGCCTCACTTTGCCGTCAAAGCTGGTACGTCCGCTGGTGACAATGGGCTTTCCTTTGTAATTCTGGGTGGCAATAACGATAGAATCATATACCGGCTTGTTCTCCGGATCCCTTACCGTCACCTCCAGCTTTCCGCGGTCAGGGGAAATGAGACTAACCAGTAATTCATTATCCCCTTTATCCAGCGTGATGCTTAGGGATGTACCGGGCGCGAGCTCATACTCTACATCGTCCAGGTCAAGCTCGGCAGTCAGGGACTGGTTCTGCAAAAGTCCCCCGCGCCACCCGGTTGCCCCGTCAATCCCGGTAGCAACGGTGTCTACCAGCTGGTGTTCGGAATCCCACAGGCTAACCGGGATATCAGGAACCGGCTTACCGTAGGAATCAAGCACCTTCACACGAAGCTGTGCAGGCAGCGTAACCGGAACCTGGATGGAGGCCGTTCTTCCGGGTTCAATGATAACCCCTTCCAGCCGGGCCATTTCATACTGATAATCCGGGGTATAGAGGACGATCTTCGTTTCCTCTCCAGGCCGCAGCCCTTCAATAAGCTCCGGCTTATCCCCGCTCAGGGTGAAGGATCTTTCTTCCACATCCGACTGTAATATCGTAAGAATGGAGCCCTGCAGTTCCTCCGGCAGAACACCGGTGAACGCTATATCCAGACTTCCTCCAACAGCCAGAGGCAGGTCATCCGCTTCCATCTCCTCTACCTTTCCTTCACCGGCCAACGTCAGCTTCATACCGGTAAGCTCTGTCACTTCGGGAGATAATTTGAAAGATCCGGTGTATAATCCCGGTCCCTCCGGCAATTCAGTCAATAGAAGAGATGCCGACTTCTCTACTTGATCATCTCCCGCCCATTCCTTGTAAGTCCATTCCACTTTCGCTTCACGGCCCGCTGCTCCCTGGGCATACAGCTGAATCGTGCTTCCCTGCTCCAAAGGACCCCAATCGCTGCCGCGGTCGCCTACCCAGTCAAAGTATAGGGACTCCTCCGGAGGATTTTCTCCGCCTTCCCTAATCCATATATAGGAGGGGCCTCCCATACTCATATGGTATCGGGTATTAATGGCTTCCACCTGGATCAGATCTTCGTCATTTGTCCCTTGGGGTACATCAGTCAGCGTATATGTTGTCTCGTCGGCAGCCGGTATATAAGCAGTGCGCGCTCCATTTAAGTACAGGGCATAACCTGTAACGCCATTCGGATCGGAGGCTTCCGGCCAGCTCACGGTAATATGATCCTTGCCGATATCTGTTGCCTCAAGACTGCTTCCTTCCGGCCATACCGGTGCCGTACCGTTGGCAGCCACAAAATAATCAAAGGATTCAAACTCCACACCCCCCACATGCTCTATGTAAGAGGATAAGAAGGTAATGGT
>NZ_LN831198.1:1550574-1568989 GCF_001368795.1 Paenibacillus ihuae | reverse complement strand
AAGGTAATCTTCGCCGAGCTTAAATCCTGGATACCCGCTACATAGCCCTCTGCAGGACCCGAAGCGTTACCCTGATTCACTTCATAGGCCACATAAGCACCATCCCGGCTGATGAAGGGATACCTGCTGTTTCCGGTATGCTCGTTCCCATCTTCCTGATAGGAGACTCTCCGGAAGCTGTCATCAGTGTGGTCAAAGACATAGATATCGTCTTTACCGTTCTCATCACCGGGTGCAAGATCCGACCGGTAAGTTGTGAACGCCACATAACGGCCGTCACCGCTGAGGGACGGCGATCTTCCTTGAGTCACCCGCTCGACCGTTCCATCTGCCAGGCTGTACAGATAGATACATTCTGTGCCGACATAATCCTCCTGGGAGGTTAATTTAGCCTTGGAGACAAATGCGATAGCATTTCCATCTCCGCTAATGGATGGGGCCCAGCTGTCAGTGTTCAGGCCTTCCTCCTGCGGTATACTCACCCGCTTCAGCTTATTCCCGTCGCTGCCCATTCGGTCAAAGAGGTACACGTCCCTCTCCTCATCCGTATCCTGCGGGATCAGCTTGGCATCGGAATCAAAAGCCACGTACCGTCCATCCGAACTTATGGAGACATATTCCCCATCGTCGTATCTGATATCGTTGGGACCGCTAACCTCGTTCACGGTTTCCAGCTGGCCCGTCTGTCTGTCATACAGGTACACCTTGGTGATTCCGCTGACCACGTCTTCCCCATAGCTGTACACGATATACCGGGCATCAGGCGTCATATCGAAATAAATCACGCTTCCCGTGCTGTCCGGTGTCCGGACAAGCTGGAATTCAGCCGTACTCCGGTCCTGGATATAAACGACCTTTCGTCCAGAGCCTTTCTCATCATCCAGTGCATATGTCGTGAATGCCATGTACCTCTCATCTGAGCTTAGCTTGGTAAGCGGCATGTCAAATGTAGGATACATAAAGGACATAAACCCGCGGTTCAGTCTGCTGAGCAAATTCCATGACACAGGAGTACCTGCCTTAACCGATGGCAGCAAGTCCTTGATCCCGTCAGCATCATATACGGTTTCAGTAACAGAAGGTGGTGAAGCCGGCAGGCTGTCAGCCGTACTAGATGCAGCCGCTGCGCCAGGCATTGCTGCTGTGATCAGCATACTGAATGCCAGCAGAGCAGCGAGCTTCTCCTTTATAGCTCTAGTGAATCTGATTTGCATTGCACTCTACCCTCCAATCTCATACTTCTCTTATTGTTGAATGGCGTCAGTAATGACGATTTCCCCTTCATCAAAGAACACTTTCATTTTCATATTCTCACTGACAAAGCGAACAGGAAGCAGTGTAACATTCTTGCGGATGATAGCCGGAGAATCCAGCTGAGTAGCAACTCCGTTTACATATGCTTCTTTCTGATCAATAATCAGCTCAATCTTGGTCGATTCCTTCGTCAGTGTGACCCGTCTTTCCTTAGGATTCCAGTCCACCTTTGCTCCTAGTGCTTCCGCAATGAAGCGGATAGGGACCATGGTACGGCCTTCCTGCTTGAATGGAGCTACCTCCAGGGTGTAGTCCTTCTCGTCCACGCTGGCCTTCACTGAATTCAGCTTCAGTCCAATTGTTTTGAACCCGAGCGGAGCATCGTTAACATAATTGGACGCAGGATCACCGAACTTCACCGGTTTAGTCATCACGGTACCGAAGCTGGTCTCTACTTCTACCACATAGTACTCGCCGTTTTTGATAGACCCGTTATTGCCGGCATACAGGTCGAAATCCACACTCCCTCTAAAGGCTCCTACAGGGGCTTTGACATCGTCCTTGAAGCCTGGAGTCACTACTGTTTTTCCTTGGGCGATTCCGAGCAGCCAGCCCGTTCCGGCTCTGTTAGTCCGCCAAATCCCTGCTGCAGGATTACCTTCTTTGTCCGAACCGCGGAGGATGACTGACAGCACATCGGTTTTCTGCGCGAAATTAAGCTTTAACTTAAAATGAGCGTCGAGGTTGCCATCTGGACCAAACTCAGCGATACCCGTCTGATCAGAAGTAAGGTCCTTCCAGCTGAATTCCCGGATCGCAACCGGTGCGTATGAGGTAACATTCTCGGCATATGGAGTGATGGGGGTTTTTACTGTACCCTTGCTTGTGACAATTTCCAGATAATAATATTCTCCAGCCTTCATTCCGTTGTTATCCGAAGCAAAGAGCTCAAACTGTGCCACACCTTTGAAGGTTCCCAGTGTCGTACTGAATGTGGAATTGATCGTTTTCCCATCCTGGACAACCACAAGTAAATAACTTGTATCGGTTCCTGCTTCCTTCCACGTTTTCCAGATGCCGTGATTCACGTCATTCCCTTGTGCATCTGCTGTTTTCATCGTGATCGATTTAATCTCTGTGCCTTCTCCGGCATCGATCAGCAGGCTCAGGTGACCGTCACGGATACCATCCGGCGTGGCTGCCGAATCCGGTGAAATGCGGTCATATTCCTTGTCAAGAAATTGAAAATTTTTGACCTGAACACCTGTTGAAGCAGCCGTTTCCGCCGCAATTACACCCCCTCCGGCGGCAAACGACATCAGTAATGCAGAAGATACACATACAGATAAGATTTTTTTACTGAACATGATATTAGCTCCTTTAAATTTAGTTTTATAGTGTTGTTGCCTTGATCCTAAGTGAATTTGCTCAACCTCATTCTGCCGAAAGCACGATATGGGCTACCGTCAGTTTCGGGATACTCAGTGTGAAGGTGTTGCCGTCGATGTGGGATACCCCTGCTCTTTCGGTAATCTGCGGGCTGTTCTCGTCGAACGCCCACACTTTCGCCGATTTGTAAGGCACTGCTCCCCCGATTGTAAATGAGGCATTCATTTCATAATCAAAGTTTTTGTTCATCACAATCATGTGCAGCTTATTGTCACTGTCCTTGAAGACGGAGCTGTAAATGGAGCTGTTCTCAATGTCATTTGTGTCAGCCCCCACACTTGTATCCCCAAACTTCGAGTTATTGTCGTCATAATTGTTATAAATTTTGAATCCTGAGGACAGGTAAGGGATCTGGGACAGCCTGTTTGTACCCGCCATATTCCAGTAGTTCGCCATATATAAGCCCTGCTTGCCGAAAATCCCCAGCACATCTGCCTGTGCGATTCCTCCGGATACATGATGACCGCCGCCGAAGTCGTACTCGGTGATCGCCATCTTGGTTCCCGGATTATAGGTGTTAATCGAATTTCTCATCGACGGAATCATCGGAAGAAACTCACTGAACCAATCCCCAATCCATGTATCTTCCAGATAACTCGGATCCCACAACGACCTCGGTGCCTGAACACGTACCTTATGCGTCTCCAAGGAGTGTTTTTCCAGCGCGGTGCTCGTAATCCGGGTCCCGCCCCCCATTTCCTCGGAATACCAGTGAATATCCAGCACATCCAGCAGCCGTTTGTTTTCTTTTCTCGATTCTCTGGCCATATTGTCCAGATAATAATCCAGATACCATCTGTAGTTACTTTTGATCTGATTCCATTCCGGCTTGTTATCCACCATATAAGCATCACTGAAGCCGTATGAAACCGGACCGAACATTTCTGCACCTGGATCTACATTTTTAACTGCTTTGGCGAGCTCAACGGATTTGTTCAGCACCTCGGCGCCTTTAGTCATTTCAGGATGCATATATTCATGCGTGTGATTCCACAGTCCCGGTTCATTATCCATGGAATAGCCTTTGATACCGGTGGCAGAAGACGCCGGACCAAACTTATGGACCAGAAGATTGACCAGTTCATCGTTATACACCACATTGTCATTCAAATCCGGGGTAAGACTGAATGGTGCCCCTTTGGCTGCCTTCACATCTACCCATCGGCTGGAAGGAGCAGTCTCCGCTTGGGTCACTCTGGAACCCTTGTCTTTGGCAGCGTATCCCGCCATTGGCAGTGTCCACAGTGTATAAGCATCTTTCTCCAGTGATTTCTGATGAAAGCCTATCGCTGCACTCCCGGGTATTTCCCACTTCGCGCTGTCTGAGACCGGAATTCCGCCGTAATACCACGGAACAAAGGAGTCGCTGACAAACCCTCCGTCACTGCCTGAATTCGATGCATTATTTTCCCAATTGTAGGTCGAGAACCGGTTGCCGCCGGCTCTGCGTGCGGTCAGATTCTCAGTACCTGTCAAATCCTCGTTCGAACCGTATATATAAGGGCTGATAGGCGATCTTTCCGCGGCTGGATCAATGTGAAACTGGACTTCAAAAGGCCCTGCAGAGCTACGGAGCGTATTGACCTTGATCTTGTCACTCCAGGGTCCCAGTGTGCTGCCGTCCTTGGCTCTGACCCGGTAAGTGTGGAGCGTTGCCGATGTTAATCCGCTGTGTGTGTAGAACAGGTTACTCCCTACTGGTGTGACTACACCGTCAACCTCGATGTCATAACCGGTGACCCGCTCCTGCATGGCTTTCCAGGTGATTGCAATCGACGTTTGAGTCTTCTCTGCCCGGATACCTGTAGGCTGCGGAAGCTGCTGTTCCCCGGTTGTCTTGACTGTGAAGAGCGAGCTCCACAAGCTGACTGCGTCTCCTTTAAGGGCCCTGATTTTGAAGGCATGCTGTGTACCCGGCTTCAAAAAATCATAGATAAACTTATTGCCGAGTACAGTCGTAATCACTCCATCCGCATAGACTTCATAGCCAGTTGCTCCCGGAACATCGTCCCAGGTTAGGATAACCGATGTATCTGAAGCTTCCGATTTCAGCGGGTCCGGGAAAGGCGGAATGTCCAGAAGCTCCGGTTCGGTTCCCCATACCCGCACACCCTCCTGATAGACTACCGTTTTGAGACTTTCTGCTTCCGCAGAAGTGTTCAGGAACGAATAATCATTTCCCTGATCGAACATCGACCAGTCGCTCTTATTCATCCAGCCGCTGAATACAAGCTCTTCCGTGGGCTTTATCACACCTGCCTGCTCTGTGAATCCAATCTCCAGATAATGAGTGGCCTGGGCTGCAGGTACCGGCATTTTGACAAACCGGGTGATAACGTCGGCGGTTGCGAGCGTTCTCCATTTCACCAGGCTGTAGAATCCAATGTCGAAGGATTTTTCTTCGTCATTCTTGAAGTCAGCAGTGTAGTAGTAGCGGATTTTTAAATCCCTTAGACTGACCTCTGTTTTGCCGTTATTCATGACTTTGAACTTTGGTGTCATCGAGGATGAGCTAAGTTTTTTTCCTGTTGTGGTGAGGACTTTGAAAGACTGAGTCTCGCTTTCAGCCGGAGGAACCTTCACGCTGACTGCCGAACTCCACGGCCCGGCAACGGAGCCGTATTTTGCCCTAACCCTGTAGGTATGACTCGTATCTGCCTTTAATCCGGTATGGATACAAGAAGTGCCGGTCACTTCCAGAATTCCAGCCCCGTCTACTTCCACCTCGTAGCTGGTTGCCTGGGCTACCTGTCCCCAGGTGACTGTGATTGTATATGCAGCCAATACCGCCTTTACATTAGCCGGAGCAGGGGGTAACGGATCATTCGCTGAGCTCAGCGAAAACTGTGCTGCTGCTGAATTAACCGTGTAGGTCTTTGAGCGGTCCGGATTGTATACGGCCACCACTACATGGTAGGTTCCCGGTAACGCATCCTCTGGAGCTTTCCATTTCACCGGGAACGCTACCGGCAGACTGGCCGGAAAGGTCTTATTGAACACCTGTTCATGAACAAGGGTCCCGCTGGAATGGAGCACCTTTACTTCGACAAGCGCATCCGTATACACATTTGCAGTCACGGAGGCTTCAACGCTCACTTGCTCACCTGTTTTGATGCTGCCTGGCGCAGCCGTTGCTGCTGCCGTAAAGCTGATCTGCGGCATTCCCTGAGTAACCGTAATCTTCGCTGCACCCGGGAACCATTTGCTGTCTCCTCCTTTCCAGCCGGCTCCAAATATCCCGAAGCTGATCAGATACTCTCCTGCCGGCAGATTTGCCGGTAAATTCCAGACCAGCGGAACGTTCTTCTCCACACCGGCTTCCAGCCGGATATTGTCTACGAACACCTTGCCGACATTCTTCAGTCCTGAATCAAAAAACTCAACATCCACCAGCACATCGGTTTGTTCCGATGCTGTTACACTTACGTTCACAGTTGCTTTAGACCCCGCTTCTATAGTGGAAGATGCTGCAGTTGCCGAGGCTTTGAAGCTTACCGCAGCCATGGCATTTCCCGTTGATGCCTCAAAGAATGACAGGCAATTCGACAACAGGAGAAAAACCATACATATAACAAATACGTTTTTGTTGCTATACGGTAAAAATGTTCTCATCCAGCCTTCTCATCTCCAATTATCCTCATCGTTATAATATGAAATCGGCATATAACAAAGGCGCGCACAGCCACTTTAACCTAACTGCACTTCAAGCACCTTTATTAGTATCCACTTGCGTATCTATACTTCCAGATACCTTTTGAGCAAATCTGTCAGCTCCATATCATCGGCGGCCAGCCACTGCTTATCTTCAGCGTAAAGCGTCTTTTGCACTTTGATAATCCCGCTCCGTTTGGCCAGACGGTTCATCTGATTCTGCATGAACTTGGAATTGCAGAGGACGATGACTTGTTCGCAATAAGGAAGGAACCACCGCTGAAGCTCCTCCCATATTTCAGTGACCTCGTGCAGAAAAGCAATGGGCTGCCCCTTGGTCATCATTTTGCTGTTATCGATCAGCAGCTTGACTTGACCGGGAGTAAGCTGACGGCAGGCCGCTTTTAAATCCAGACAAATTCGTTTGACTTCCTCCGGATGCAGGGCTCCTGTCACCTTCCAGGCCAGCAGATTGTCCTCGATCAGCAGGCTGTAGCTGAACCGGTCTTCGAGCGGTCTTGCTATCTCCTGTTTGAAAAAAGCAGAATGCACGGAAAACCGTTCATCGTCAAAAAAGTAACTTATATCCACATCCAGCGTATTGCATAGAATTTCAATATTCTTAAGCGATACATTACGTTCCCCGCGCTCCACGCCGCCTATATAAGTCCGGTCCAGCCCAGACCTGGAAGCCAGCATATCCTGTGACATGCTCGAGCGCAGCCTTAGCTCTTTCAGCCGGATCCCAAAATCTTGTAATATGTTCATCTGCCAGCACCCTTTGACTCTCTTATTTATATTTACATGTTAATCCAGATGCGGCATAGAGTCGACGGACTATAAGTATCATTGATATAAATTTCAAATTTAGCAGAACCGCTTACCGGTTGTTAACAATGACCTGAATGCCATGCTTGGGGCGCAGCGTCATCAGGGCCTCCATTTCAATCGGAGGATGCGCAGGAGCCAGCCTCAGCCGGTAACGCTGGCCGATCATACACAGGGCAATCACCATTTCCATCATCGCAAAATGATTTCCGATACATCCGCGCGGCCCTCCCCCGAACGGAATATAGGCAAACTGTGGAATCTTTTTCAGGAAATCATTCTCGAACCGCTCTGGAATAAAGGATAACGGGTCAGGAAAATACTCGGGATTCTGGTGCATGGCATAGGGGCTGAACAGTATGGATTGTCCTTTCTTCACCGTAATGTGGCCAATCTCCACATCCGCTGTGGCCGAACGTCCTGTAAAAAAGGATGGTGAACGCAGCCGCATGGCCTCTCTAAGCACATTCTGGGTATAGGTCAGCTGCATATAAGTAGCGTCTGTGGGATCATTCCCGCCTAGCACCCGGTCCCACTCCTCGTACAACTTGTCTTCTACCTCCTTGTGCTGCAGGATATAGGAGAATGTCCAGGACAGTACATTGGCCGAAGTCTCATGGCCTGCAATGAACATGATCATCAGCTCATCGCGCAGCTCCTGGTCCGTCATGCCGGCTCCGTTTTCATCCTTCGCAGACATTAATACGGAGAGCAGATCCCCTGCGCCTTGCTCAGGATTTTCTCTACGCTGCTGAAGAATGGTGAACACGGCCTGGTCCAATTCATGCAATGCTTTTTTGTAAGCCCGGTTATTGGCCGTTGAGATGAACAGGGGCACCGGAAACAAGGAACGCATACGTTCCGAACACATCCGGTTAATCAGCTCATACGGAACCCGGATGGAATCGGTATATCCGCCCCCTTCGAGGCTGAACAATGTTTTGGCAATCACCGCAAATGTAATGTTCGAGACATCCTCTGTCAGAATCCGCCGTTCTCCCGGCATCCAGCTGTCCAGCTCTTTTCGAACCGTCAGCACCATTTGCTCTGCATAGGTCTGAATATGGCCTCTCGTAAAATGCGGCTGAATCAGCTTTCGGACCCGTTTGTGCTTGGCTCCTGTACTGGTAGCAACACCGTCCCCGACAAACAGCCGTGCTTCTTTAAACGCTTTAAGTTTAATAAAATGCTCATGCTTCGTCAGCAGAACCTCCTTAAGAAGGTTCGGATCATAGATAACATACATTTTCTGGGGACCAAACCGTATTTGCGCTACACCTCCGTAGTCCTTTTGCAGCTCCGTTAGAAATCCCGTAGGATCCTGCCGGTATTCCATTAAATTCCCGCTCAGCCAGGAGCCCTTGGGTCCCTGTGGCGCATACATTTTTTCTGCCGCAGCTTTCATGTTGTGATCTCTCCGTTTCATCTCTCTATTCCGGCGTAAAGGGCGCCGTTTACAATCCATAGCTTATAGCGTTGACTCAGGATTGAGGAGGATGAACTTTTTTCACCCCCCTGCTTATGTCCAAGGGTGAAAAAAAATCACCCTATCAGCCAGGGTGATTGTTTTGTATACTATTGCTAACCTGTAGGCAGAGTGATGGAGGGAATTTAATGGAGCGTATACGCGTCATGTTAGTAGAGGATGATCCGTTCTGGAAGCAGAACATAAGCAGTGATTTGGCTGAGGAGCCGGATATAGAGGTTGTGGCTGTCGCCAGCACTAAAGAAGAGGCAGTTCAAGCGGCGTTTCGGCATCCGCTGGATATCATTTTGATGGACATTAACTTAACCGGCAACAATCTGGATGGCCTGGAAGCGATGAAGGAGATCCTGTCAAATCTGCATGAGCAAGGCATCAAAGTCATCATGCTGACCTCGCTGACCGAAAAAGAGATTATCATGAAATCCTTCCAGTTCGGGGCCCTCAATTACATTACCAAGCTTAGTTATAAAGATATTGTCCGTGCAATTAGGGAAGCGCATGATGACCGGTCCACCATTCATGCAGACGCCGCCCGCGTCATGCGCAGTGAAATTCAGCTGATGGAGCTGTCGCCCATGGAGCGTGAGGTCTTCGAGCTGAGAAAGGAAGGGCTGAGCAAACAGCAAATCTCCGATAAGCTGCATAAATCAACAAACACGATCAAATCCCAGCTGAAGAGCATCAAGAACAAGCTTACTTATTTTAAAAGCGATTGATGGATCGGATCACAGGCGTGGAAGGGGTGTAAATATTAAGCTCAGAAGGCACAACAAAACGCTGAATTGGAAAATGCAGCATGACCGTTGTTCCTCTCTCTGATTCTGCACTTGCAATGGTGAGCTTACCTCCATGCTTCCTCATGACCGACATACAATAGGATAATCCGAGACCGTGATTATAGGGGTTTTTCTTCGTAGTATAGAAAGGTTCAAAGATCTTGCCCAGCTGATCCTTTGGAATGCCGCATCCGGTATCCGCCACTTCTATGATGAAATACCGCTTGGCTCTCACTGTCCGCAGTGTAAGCGTGCCGCCCTCAGTATCCATGGCATCCACTGCATTCTGAACCAGGTTCGACAACGTCTCCTTGAGATGCATCGTATCACAGATTAATTCCCCGTCTTCTTCCTGCGTGACTGCTACCCGGATTGAACGGCTCTCCAGAAGCGGCTGCATAGGCTGCAGAACCGCGCTAATGATCTCTTTGATACCTACCTGAGTTTCACTGAGTACAATATCGTCGGCTTTGTCCTTGATTCTCCCGACCATATCCAGCAGATGAGCCGTAACCGAATGAATTTGCTCCATGGACTGAAGGGATTTGTCGGACTGGCCCGAATGAATATAGCCCGTGGTCTTCTCGGTTAAGTAATTGATTTTTTGAATTTCGTTCTTGATGGAATGATTCAGGATCGAGACTCCCATCGTAAGCGCACGCATCGATACATCCATCTTTTCCCGTTCAATTCTGAGCTTGATGCCCATGAAGCCGTTCTTCACCAGATAAAAGATAATAACCGCCACAAGGCCCAATACCACAATAACATTGTATTTCCACGCCCCGTTGCTCTCCAGTTCAAAGCTCCACTCCCTCATGGTCAAGGAACGAAACCCTAAGAAATCGGTTACGAATGCAAATAGAGTGCCGAGCGTAAATATAACCCCTACTCTTTTCTTATTCTTCTTCGTATAGAATTCTTTCTCCCGTTTGAATGCAATCCCGTAGAGGACAAAGCTTAACAGGAAATATAAACCTGCCCATATCCGAAAATGACTGATTTCGAAGCTGGCCCATGGCTCATTCCGATAATGATGGCCCCATACAAGAACAGCCGGTATGAATAACAGGACGGAGATCAGAGCCCTTCTCTTAGTTGAGCGTACCGCACCCAGCCATAACGCCCCCATGCAGGCTGTAAAAGGAAATAGATAGAAGTATACCGTCATAGCCGCCACACTAAGCTCATAGAGAAAAAAACTTAATACAGGCGATAGCCATCCGCGGGGTACAATGAATGGAATAATCGTAAGATGTATGGAGAACGCAAAACTGGCCATCCCTCCAGTCAACAGCGTCAGGCTAATCCAGAGGTTGGCTTTACGATTAAATACAAGTAGCACCACACCCATTGTCCACATCGACAGAAACATAAGTATGTAAAATAAATTCAAGGCCAACCCTCCGCCATCTCAGCTTCATATTCCCTTGTATAAAAGTGACTCCATATTACCACATCTCTTAAAATTGGTATATTTTATGTTTTATGTTCCCTTCTATTTTGCCAAAAGCAGAAACTTTTTACCAGACAGATTTCTATAATAATGAAATAAGCATAAAAAAGCCCGTTCTCCTTCCCATTAGAAGAACGGGCTTTGCTTATAAGCTGTTGTTTCTGGCGGAAATGTCCAGACCGAACCGGGAAGCTGCTGCCTTCATTTTCAGTTGCAGGCGGTTTCTAAGCCCGGTCAGCCAATCCGGTTCATGCTCCCATCGCTCTGCCGTGGACCTTAAGACACGCGCATAGCCGTACATATTGGCGAAGCGTCGGCAAGCCTCCGGTGAAGGCCCTTCTTCCGGCAGAGTATAACTGCTCCGGTATCCTTCCATGAAACACTGGCGCTTCGCCTCTTGCTCCTCCGCAGCAATATCCTCAAGCAGACTGTCCAGTGACTGCTCTATGTCCACCGCATACCAGTGGTACATGCTGTCATCGAAGTCGATGGCGCTGATGGTATCCCCGGCCTCATGATAGAACACATTGTCGAGTTCAAAATCATAATGAATCAGCCCGTAATTGCCGGTTGTGACAGGCATGTCAGCGAAATAGTCAGCAAGCAGACTCAGCTCTGCGACAGCTGCTGTTTCCTCCGGAAACTCCCCAAGTACCGCCCCGATCCATTCCAGCACATCCTTATGCGACCATCTGCGGGGTCCCGCAGGAGTATATCTGCTGGACAATTCATGGAGCCGGCCCAAGGCCTCGCCGTATTTATACACAATATGATCGCTCAGACAGATGCTGGACAGCTGTTTCCCTGCTACCCTTTTGAACACGGAAGCATAATATGCCCCCCATGGGGTCTGCGCCTCTACCAGATCAGTTCCTCCAGCCGAGAGTACACTTTCCAGCACCCCATAGCCGCAGTTCTTAAGGTAAGCAACGAACTCAAGCTCTGCGAGCAGATTGCTCTTCAGCTTCTCGGATTGCGGAGCGAACCGCAGCATCTGCGTTTTGCCATCCGCTTGAAACGGATAAATCGCATTGGAGGAAATCCGGTAATACTGAAACATCTCCAGCGACTGCGGATCAAACGGCCAGTTCCCCAGAAGCATTTCGGCAAGGCTCTCATTCGTGAACAAATACTTGATTTTTAGCACTCTTTACAACAGCTCCTCTTATAAATATCTTACATAAGAGTACAGTGCAGAGCAGCCAAGAGAAATGGAAAGAACTTCTATAATAGTTTTATATGTCTTTTCGCAAGCAAAAAAGGCGTCCCGCAAGCCATCACAATGGCTTACAGAACACCTGGTTATAAAAGGATTAAGACAAACGGCCGCTGAAATCGCTATATTCAAACTCACGGATGACCTTGAGGCCTTCTTCATCGTTGTATGAAGCAATAGCCGGCAGGTTCACGCCGTTGAACATATGGTTCTTCACCATGGAATAATGCGCCATGTCGAGGAAGACCAGCTTGTCACCGTATTTGAGCGGTTCCGGGAAGGAATAATCCCCGATAATATCTCCCGCCAGACAGGTCATGCCGCCGAGTCTATACGTATACGGATATTCCCCCGGCTCTCCTGAGCCGATAATGCCAGGACGGTACGGCATCGCGAGCACATCCGGCATATGGCATTCCGCCGAGGTGTCAAGAATGGCAATGTCCATGCCGTTATGCATCGTATCCAGTACAGTAGCCACCAGGTACCCGGTATTCAGCGCAACCGCTTCGCCCGGTTCCAGATAGATCTGGACATTATAGGTTTCTTTCATATGGAGAATGCACTTGATTAGTGTCTCAAGGTCATAGTCGGGACGGGTAATATGATGTCCGCCGCCGAAGTTGAGCCATTTCATGCCGTGCAGATACTGGCCGAATTTCTCTTCCACAACCTTAAGTGTGCGCTCCAGTGTATCCGAGTTCTGCTCGCACATCGTATGGAAATGCAGTCCATCAATGCCTTCAAGCTCTTCCGGCCGGAAATTCGGCAGCGTCACGCCCATGCGGGAATAGTTATAGCAGGGATCATACAGCGGCACTTCGATCTCGGAATATTCCGGGTTCACACGGATACCGCAGCTGATGGTTTTGGGAGCGGATTGTACCCGATCCTTGAACCGGTTCCACTGGTCAAACGAGTTGAACACCATGTGATCGGTGTAGCGCAGCAGCTCGTCGAATTCACGGTCCATATAAGCCGGTGCGTAGACATGCACTTCCTTGCCCATTTCCTCAAAGCCCAGCCGGGCTTCGAACAGGGAGCTGGAAGTAACACCATGCAGGTACTTGCCGACCAGTGGGTACAGAGCGTGCATGGAGAACCCTTTTTGCGCCAGGAGAATCTTCGCTCCGGTACGCTCCTGCACGTAATTCAGGGTCTCCAGGTTCTTCTTAAGCAGCCGCTCATCGACAAGATAGGCAGGTGACGGCAGCGCGCTGATGTCGATATTAATTTCTTTCATTGCCTTACGCCCTAGTCCAGCAGCGTCGGCGAGAAATCTTCTTGCCAAGGCAGCCCGTGTTGATTGAGTGCATCCATGAATGGGTCCGGATCGAATTCTTCGACGTTGTATACGCCCGGTTTCTTCCAGATGCCTTTGATAATCATCATAGCCCCGATCATTGCAGGAACGCCGGTAGTGTAAGAAATAGCTTGGGAGCCCACTTCTCTGTAGCATTCTTCATGATCGCAGACATTGTATACATAATACGTTTTTGGCTGGCCGTCTTTCGTACCCTGAATAATGCAGCCGATGTTGGTCTTGCCCTTGGTTCTTGGTCCCAGGGAAGCCGGGTCAGGCAGAATTGCCTTCAGGAACTGCAAAGGAATAATCTCTTTGCCTTCATAGACAATCGGCTCAATGGAAGTCATGCCGACATTCTCAAGCACCTTCAGGTGAGTCAGGTAGTTCTGCGAGAAGGTCATCCAGAAGCGGATTTTCTTCACACCCTTGATGTTGACAGCCAGGGATTCCAGCTCTTCATGATAGAGAAGGTAGATATCCTTAGGGCCGATCTCCGGGAGATCATAGACTTTTTTCTCGGACAGCGGCGGAGTTTCAATCCACTCCCCATTCTCGAAGTAACGTCCGTTCGCGGTAATTTCGCGGATATTGATTTCAGGATTGAAATTGGTAGCAAACGGGTAACCATGGTCGCCTGCGTTCGCATCCACAATATCAATCGTGTGAATTTCGTCAAAATAATGCTTCTGTGCATAAGCGGTGAACACACCGGTTACGCCCGGATCGAAGCCGCTGCCGAGCAGCGCAGTAATTCCGGCCTTTTCGAATCTTTCTTTGTAGGCCCACTGCCAGGAGTATTCAAATTTCGCAGTATCCTGCGGTTCGTAGTTAGCGGTATCCACATAGTGCACTCCCGTTGCCAGGCAGGCATCCATAATGGTCAGGTCCTGATATGGGAGAGCGACATTAATCACGACATCCGGCTGGAAGCTCTTGATCAGTTCAATGACCTCTTCCGTATTATCCGCATCGAGCTGAGCAGTAGAAATCTTCGTCTGGCCTCCGGCCAATTTATCTTTCAGAGCATCACATTTCGCGAGGGTTCTGCTCGCTATGCAGATCTCTTCAAATACATCCGGGTTCTGGCAGCACTTGTGCACAACAACACTAGCTACACCGCCAGCGCCAATAATTAATGCTTTTCCCAAAATTGATAACCTCCTAATATAAGAAATCCGTAGTTCAGATCTGACTTATAGCGTACAAGCCATTTCCAGTTGCAAAAATCAACAAGGCTGATTATACATAAAGCACAGTAATAAATCAATAAAAAACGACAAAAATTGATACGTAGTCTGTAAAATCTTCGGTTTTTCCTGTTAATACTCTTGAACGCATGTAAATACACTGTAATGCTGCGTTTTTCTAAGCTTTCTAGAAGAAACATTGCCAGATGGCCCGGCTACTTGAAACGTAAAACCCCATAAGAAGGACAACTAGACTATTGTATCACAGCAGCGCCTTTCTTCATACGTATTATTTGAAATCAATAAACAGGCTCACCTCCGGAAAACAGGCGCAATAAGTTATCTTACCCGTTTTCACCTGTCCGCTAACTGCTTATAGAGCCGCCGCAGCGGATATACTTAGGTGTAGTATGTGTAACAGGCTGAATCCAATACCTCGATCAACCACACTATAAAAGAAAGAAAAGAGCTTAAGGCAGCTGATAATCCAGCACCTTAAGCTCCTGTTCCTAATCATTCTACACAAGTACGCGTATCCGTGCTCCTGACGGATTCAACCGAACATCCATTTCAGCGCTGCCGGAAACTGCCGGCTGAAGAATGCCCTATCATGAGTACCCTCCGGACTGGTGTCAAACCTTAACAGCCGTTCATCGAAACCCTGATCCTGAAGGATAGTATGCGCCTGCCGGGTTAACGGGACCATTTGCCTCTGGATATTCGTCTTATACAGACCCTCCAGCTCTCCCACATACATATAGATCCGCTGGTCCCGCCGGTCCGCGGCCTGCTGCCGCATGTATTCCACAAGGCCCGGATACCAGAAGGAAGCAGAGATAAGACCGATTCTCCCGAAAATATCGGGATAGAGATATGAGGTGTATATGGAGATAATTCCGCCGAAGGAGCTGCCGCAAATGCCTGTGTGTTCAGAGCCTGGCAGCGTAAGGTAGCCGCTGTCAATGCAGGGCTTGATGCTGTGGACCAGCTCACTGAGATATTCCCCGCCGCCGCCTCCGAAGTCCCGCCAGCCGGACATCAGCGCCGGGGAAGGCCAAGGCGTATAATCATGGTTCCTGTCATGCGGACTGATGCCGACTAAGATCAGCTCGGGAAGCTCCTTTGTAATCATTAGATGCTCCAGGTAATTGAAGTTATCCTCCAGCATTTCTCCGTCGTCCTGAAGATAGACCACCGGGTACCGTCTGCAGATTTGCCCGTATGACATCGGCGTGTAGATTCCAAGTCTCCGTCCGTTAAATTCTTTTCGTCTATAGGTTCCTTCCATTTATCTTTCTCCCCTCCGCCTCCACAGGTCATGCTGTAGCCATCATCTTACCCGTGTCTTAAACAGCAGAAATATGAAATAAGGCACACCAATAATCGAAACAACAATCCCCACCGGCAGCTCCGCAGGTGCAAATACGGTTTTCCCGATAAAATCAGCAATGATGACCATCAGCAAGCCGATAACGCCGCATAAGGGAACGATATATCTGTAAGTATTGCCGATCATGCGTCTGGCGATATGCGGGGCAATCAGCCCGACAAAGCCGATGCTGCCTGACACAGATACGCATGCACTGACCAGCCCGACGCAGCACAGCAGCAGAATCTGTCTTTCTCTGCCGACTGCGACGCCAACTCCCTTCACACTTACTTCATGGAGCTGCATCAGATCGAGTACAGCTGCACGCCTCCAGATGACCGGCGTCAGGATTACCAGCCAGGGAAGAGTGGACAATACCTGCCGCCAGTTCGCATTGTACACACTGCCGGCCAGCCAGACGGTAGCCGCTTCGAAGTTTTGCGCGTCCATTTTCAGTGAGACGTACAGTGTGACTGCCCCGAAACCGGAGGCAAGCGCGATGCCCACAAGAATCAGCTGCTGCGGATGAAATTCACCATGCTGTCTTGCAAAGATAAACAGCATGACAACCGCTACCAGACCGCCGATGAATCCGAACATCGGCATTGACATCACCGACAACCAGGCCGGAGCCTTCATTGTGCCGGCAGTCAGGAACATGAACAGCACGACAAATGCTCCTGCTGCGGCATGAATCCCCAGAATCCCGGGGTCAGCCAGCGAATTGCGGGAGATGCCCTGCAGCACCGCCCCGGCAATGCCGAGTCCAAAGCCGACGAGTGCGCCAAGCACGATACGCGGCAGCCGGAAATCAAAAATGACAAGATCATAATCCTCCACCGGATGAATCCGCAGCAGCGTGCGGAGCACATCCTTTGGGGAAAGATCAAAGGTTCCGTTGGTCAGGCTGACATATATTCCGGCCAGCGATAACAGACAGAAGAGCAGAAACAGCTTCCAGAAGGTCCTCCGCTTCGGTTTAGGCGACAAGTAAAGCTTATTCATGATTGCCCGCCTCCTCTCGTCTTCACCAGATACAGGAATAAGGGAACCCCGAACAGTGCGGTGACCACCCCGACCGGCGTTTCAAACGGATAATTGATGAACCGGCTGATCAGATCGCATGCTGCCAGGAACAGTGCGCCCGTAAAGGCGGCGAACGGTATGATCTTGCGGTAATCCTGGCCGATCAGCAGACGGGTGATGTGCGGGATGATAAGCCCGACAAAGGCGATTTTTCCGGCGATGGCGACCGAGATCCCCGTCAGAATCACCACGCTCAGCATCGTAAGCCCTTTAACGGCAGTAACTTTTAGCCCCAGACCGGCCGCCGTTTCATCCCCCAGCGACAGCATGGTTACCGGGCGGGACATCAGCAGGCCAAGGGTCAGGCCCACAACTGCGAACGGAATGGTAAGCTTGATTAGTGCAGGGTCCATCATATGGAGCCTGGCGTTATACCAGAAGCTGATATTTTGCGAGATTTGAAAATAGGAAGCGAGCGCCTGCGAAACCCCTCCGAGAAAGGTGCCGATAATCGTTCCGAGAACGGCCATGGTCAGCGGCGTTGCCCCGCCGGGCAGCAGCTTGGCAGTCCCGAAAACCAGTACAGCCCCTAACAGGGAGCCGGCCAGAGAATAGACAATCATCGTCATGGACGAGGCTTCGGGCAGGAACACCATGCACAGTGTAATCGCGAATACCGAACCGTCACTGATCCCCATAATGGAGGGGGAGGCCAGGTAATTCCGGGTCATTCCCTGCATGAGTGCACCGGATACGGCAAAAAAAGCGCCAATCAGCAGGGCTCCCGCTACTCTTGGAATCCGTGAGGTAAGAATAATCTGGTGATCAATATTATCCGGGTCAAAATGTACGAGCGCACTCCAAATCGTTCCATAACCAATGGATTTAGAACCGTAGAGCACAGATAACACGCTGATGATTATGATTAGGACAAGCCCCAGCACCAGTAATGAGGTTGTCTTAAATGCGGCCGATAATTTCATTTCATGTCATCCCGTTCTTTTGATGGCTTCTATTTTGGACCTTCATCATTTGATAATGATTCTCATTTAAGATTATAGCGAAGCGGACAAAGAGGCTCCATGGACAAATTACGGAACATGGATGGACGATTGGCCGACTAACAGCTGTTTCGTCTGCCGGAGCATCCGCAGCTGGGCATAGGCAGAGTGCTCACGCCAAGGATCGGAAGATAGATAATGCACCCTGTGCCGCTGCACCGCCGCTATTTTCAACCATTCCGGATCATTCTGCAGCTTATTCCACTCTCCCAGCGTATCGCTCTCCCGGCGGATCAGCATGAGCAGATGATCTGCATGCAGGGCAGCTATTTCCTGCGGGGTCACCGGTACATTGTAAATTTCATCCCCGCTATCATACGCGGGCTGCAGTTCAAGCTCACCGTAGAGCA
>NZ_LN831198.1:1547341-1550548 GCF_001368795.1 Paenibacillus ihuae | reverse complement strand
CAGTGCAGATACAATCTGTTGTGCAGCATGCGGATGACGACCACCGACTCCCCGCCGATCTGGGTGTGCAGCTGTTCCTTGATCATCCCGGCCTCCCAGTCAAAGGCCGCCAGCCACTGCTCCGCCTGCCAGGATTCGCCCAGAAATTGTGCCAGCTGCAGAAACTGGCTGCGCCAGTCGGCAGGGCCGACCTGCAGGTAATGAACGGGAGCGATTCGCTCAAGCGCGGTCTTCTCTTCTTCCTGCAGGTCATCGCCAGCCAGAATCAGATCAGCAGGAACTTGTCTGAGCAGCTCCAGATTGGCCTGCCAGTCCTGATTGCTGCGGAAGGCACTGATATGTACAGGGATATCGCTGCGGTAATTCCGGTAATAATACTCCGTCCATTTGGGGTGAAGCGCCGCCGCGTAAGGGATAAGATTGAGCGGAAGTAATTGTCCGAGCAGCGACGGAGAGTATGCCACCAGCTTGCGGCGGCGGCTCTTCATATAGACCGCAGGGGGCACCCCGATAATCTTCTTGAATTTACGGCTGAAGTAGAATTCATCCGTGTACCCTACCCGGTGGGCGATCTCACGCAGCTTCGTTCCGCTCTCCGCCATTAGTCGTTTAGCCTGCTGCAGCCTCAGCTCAGTGGTATAGTCCAAAGCGCTCTTGCCATATTTTTTCTTAAACAAGTCGTTGAAATATTTGGGGCTTAGCTCAGCAGCCTGCGCCAGCAGCTGAGAGGTCAGATCCTGAGTATAGTGCTCTTCTATGTATAATCGGGCCTGCTCCAGCGCGGAATTCGTATCCCGGGGCCGCTGCCTGCCGCTCACACGGATGCTGTACAGCAGCTCCTGAAAATCAATCTGTGCCCGGAAGCTTATATGCTGCTGCTGGTTCTCTTCCATGTGGATCAACCCGCTGCAGATTGAAGTAATTGTAATCATTGAAGTTTGCGGCAGCAAGCCCTCACGGGGAAACAGCTCAGCATCCTTGAGCAGAAAGCTCCCTTCACCTGCCGGATGGTACCGGTGGATGTCGAAATAAAAAATGTACATTTCAAGGCTCCCCGCCTGCTGTACTGTACCGAAGGTCTGTTCCGGAAGACATAGGCAGACCGAACCGGCTGCAAGCTCAAACTGGCCGTGATTCATGAGCACCTGGACAGAGCCGCTTACCACCACTATAAGCGCATATGAAAGTGCAAGCTGTTGAGGCAGATGCCCCTCCTCACTCCCCTTCACTGCCTGAACCGATAACAAGCGGAAGGACAGCTCGTCCCAATCCCGGAACTGTTCTTCGCTGTCCGCAGGGATTAACTCTTGTTTCATAACCTTACCACCACCATTACATACTCTTATAAGTGATTTCAGTATAATTGATAATCATTATCAATGGCAATGCCCAGGTGTACGCCAAAAAGGACTATATCCTGCCCTTTGGGCTGGAAATAGTCCTTGAATCTGAGTTTGTTACCGGCCGCCAGACCTTTACTGCCCGAAGCCGACCCGCGGCCGCTCGCGCTCCTTGGTCTCTAGCGCTACTGCACGAATTGAGGTGATCGGAATGTAGAGCACCTGATATTCTGTCCGGTATTTCACGAAGCGATCGTCAAGCTCTTCCAGAACACCGTCCCTTACACTCGTACCATCCAGAAAATGTACCGCGACTTTCTGCCCTTTCAAATCTGCCAGCATGGTTCATCCGCTCCTTCACTTATAGGTTCGTGATTACTTTGTCGATAATGCCGTATGTCATTGCCTCATCCGCGGACATGAAATAATCCCTGTCCATATCCTTCGCGATCTTATCAGCCGGCTGGCCGGTCCGGCCCGCAGTAATCTGCACGACCTTTTCCCTAATCTGCAATATCCGTTTGGCGCTGATGGCAATATCGCTGGCTTGCCCCTGGGCGCCGCCATGCGGCTGGTGGATCATAATTTCACTGCTCGGCAGCGCAAATCTTTTGCCGGGAGCTCCGGCCAGCAGCAGCAATGATGCGAAAGAAGCCGCAAAACCGGTGCATATCGTGCTGACCTGCGGTTTGATTACCTGCATCGTATCATAAATTCCGAACCCTGCGGTAGTTGAACCTCCCGGACTGTTAATAAACATTTGGATATCCTTCTCGGGTTCTTCCGCCGCAAGGTATAAAAGCTGGGCAATAATGCTGTTCGCCAGCTGATCATCGATCGCCGCACCGACGAATACAATCCGGTCTTTCAGCAGCCGGGAATAAATATCGTAGGACCGCTCGCCTCTGCTCGTCTGTTCAATTACATAGGGGATAATACTCATGATCCATACCTCCTGGGATATAACTTGATTTGATATCCTGTAAACGGATCGGGACCGGCAAAGGATACGGAACGAAGCCTACAAAAACAGCTGCAGAACCCGCGTATCTTTTAATAAGGGCTGTTCGTTTATATAATAAGGGAATATACCAAAGAAATAGCTGAAAAGGAGTTGTGTGAGCATGATGATCCTTGAAGAATACAGCACCCTAAAGCTTGAGGATGACCACAGCCTGCAGTCGCTTAGAGCTGCGTTAAACCGGTACTGCCTGGCGCTTACCCGCTCCGGGCATGAGGCTGAAGATCTGGCCCAGGACACCTGGACGAAGGTGCTCAGCTACGGAAAATTCTCGGCAAGCCCCAATCCGGAAGCCCTGCTGCTGCGGATTGCTAAGAATACCTGGATCGATGCCGTCCGGCGCAAGGCTTCCTTGACGCGTGCGATGGGCCGTGAACGGAGCGCGGTAGAACCTGAGGCAGCGCAGAGCAGCCTTTCAGAGATTGAAACAGCTTTTCAGGCCTTGATCAAACATCTGTCGCCTCTGCAGCGGATGGCATTCCTTCTGCGTGATGTGCTCGGCTGCTCTGCAAACGAAACGGCGGTTCAGCTGGACACCACAGAAGGTGCGGTCAAAGCTGCGCTATACCGGGCGCGGCAAGCGCTCGAAGCTGTGCGGAAGGAGCTGGCCGCAGATGGGCCTGCCCTCCCGCAGGATGCGGATTTCAGGCTGCTGCTGGCTGCGCTGGCGGATGCCTATGAACAGGGGCAGATTCCCGTCATGCTGGAACTTCTGCGCCAGGACCGAGCAGCAGAGCTCACCATGGCGGTCAGCACAGCCGCTGTGCAGGCCCAGTTTTCGGGCAGATGCTTCACCGCAAACAGTACCGTCATCTATTCCGGAATGCGGATGGCGGCCTAACAAGA
>NZ_LN831198.1:1539418-1546038 GCF_001368795.1 Paenibacillus ihuae | reverse complement strand
CAGAAGGATGAGGAATATACTGGTGCTCGGGGGAACCCGTTTTTTTGGCAAGCGGCTGGTGAAACGGCTGCTTCAGGATGAAAATACACAGGTGACTATACTGACCAGGGGCATAGCAGAGAATGATTTCGGCGATCAGGTGATCCGTTTAACCGTTGACCGTTCGGATTCAGAAGCGTTGGCCGCGGCGGTGCATGGCCTGCACTTTGATATCGTCTATGACAATATCTGCTACTCCCCCGATGATGCAGCTGCAGCGGCCCGGATTTTTGCCAACCGCGCGGGGCGTTACATCCTGACCTCCAGCTTATCCGTATACGATCCAAGACCGGAAATGCTGAGTGAAGCGGACTTTGACCCTGAGACTTATCCCCTCCGGCTGGGTTCCAGAGAGGACTTCAACTATCAGGAAGGCAAAAGACTGGCTGAGACTGTGCTGCTGAGACAGAATGCTTTTCCTGTGGCAGCCGTCCGCTTTCCGATCGTCCTAGGGACGGATGATTATACACGGCGGCTGCATTTTCACATCGAGCATATCACCGGCGGCAAGCCGGTCGGGCTTCCGAATCCGGATGCTCTGATCTCGTTCATCCGATCCGATGAGGCTGCGGACTTCCTTTACTGGCTGGGCCTATCCTCGTTGACCGGACCCGTGAATGCCTGCTCAGACGGTGCAATAGCCATCCGGGATATTCTCTCGATGATCGAAGCTGTTACAGGGAAGCAGGCAATCACGCTAAGCGAAACAGCCCAAGAGGATATGTCTCCTTTCGGTATTGAGGAGTCTTGGGTTATGGATACAACAAAAGCCCGCTCAGCGGGCTTCACCTTCCTGTCTCTTGCCGAATGGCTGCCGGAGCTTGTCGCCCGGCTTCATGCCTCACTCAGCCATCGCGAGTAACGGTACGCTTGTCTCCTCCGGCTGCTTCCGGGCGTCGTTCATTGCCAGCAGCTGTCCACCGCCGGGGTTCGCAGCTTGACCCTCCTCAATCTTAAAAACATTGATTTCCTTGAACAGCCGCCGCGAGATTTCACTAATCTCCAGCGCCTGGCGGGCGATATCGTGAATGGCCTGATCCTGCTGTGTGCTGGAGGCATTCACTTCCTGAACGCCCGCCGCTGTCTGCTCAGCTACGGATGCTACCGAGTGGATCGATTCACCCAGCCGTGAATTGATCTTCCGGGTCTGCTCCACCTTGCTGTGAATCTGTCCGATCTGCCGGCTGATGCCGGCAATCGAATCGTCAATTGCCGTGAAGGAAGCAAGGGTTTCCGCAACCTGGGAATCCTGCTCCTCCAGGCTTTTTTTCGATTCCAGCATGTATGCTTCAAAGTCAGCCATGCTCTCCTGCAGCTCCCCGATAATCCGGCTGATCAGAATCGAGGAATCGCTTGTCTGTACCGATAAATGCCGGACTTCATCCGCGATCACGCCAAAGCCTTTTCCAGCCGCCCCTGCCCGGGCCGCTTCAATTGCCGCATTCAAGGAGAGGATATTGGTCTGCTTGGAAATCTCTGTAATGGAATTCGTAATCCGCGAAATATCTCCGGACTGCTCCACCAGCTTCTCAAGGGCCTGATACACCTTGCCGATGGAAGTACGGGACTTCTGTGATTTGCGCTGCAGCTCACTGATGGTTTCCGAGCCTTTGCGTGCATTCTGGTCAGCGCTCTGGCTTGTCGCAAGCATAACATCGGTATAATCCGTAATCTCCGCCACTTCCCGCTCCAGCTCCTGCAGCAATAGTGCACTCTGTTCAGACTGAACGGCCTGCTGATCCGCTCCTACCGAAATTTCCTGAATGGTCTTGACGATATCTTGATTGGTATGGGCAGTAACCGAAGAAGACTGCTGAAAGGACTGTGAGTAATCGGCCAGCGTTGAGGCTACCTGCACCGTCTGGCGCAGCATCTCGCGGACCCGCATGACCATATGGTCAAAATGGAAGCTCAACCGCCCCAGCTCATCATTATACGGTGAATTGATCTGCTGGCGCAGATCGCCTTCGGCGATTTTCCGCAGCGCAGCCTGCAGCTTGTCCACCGGAGACAGGAACGAACGGATCAGCAGCAGGGCCAGCACCAGCGTGAACGCGAATACTGCGATTGCAGCATACATAACTATGGATACGGTATGCTCCAGCAATGTAAAAGAAAGGGCCTGCGCCGCTTCCGCATTATCCGCTGCTGCCTTATACAGCTTCGCATTCCGCTCCAGCAGCGTTTGATTCAGTGCAAGCGCCTGCGTATGCAGCCCGTCAATCTGCTCCAGGACAGTTAACGGATCCAGATCGGTATTCTCCAGCGTATTCACCAATTCATTAACATACCCTGTATATTCATCCGCTTCAGTGCGCAGCTGCTGCAGATCTTTCCACGCGGAGGTTCGCTTGTCAAAATCCACTTTGGCCATAGCTGCCGCAAGCTGCAGCTGCTTATCCTTAAACGGCCCGGCCAGCTCTGCGTCACTGGATTCGGCCAGCGAAGTCTCCAGACTGTTCAGCTCCTGCAGCAGCTGAGTGATTGTAGAGACGGTGATTCTTTTTTCCATCTCGGACTTCTGCCGTTCCATCGACTGCTCCACTTGAGTAATCTTCTGCCCCTGAAGCAGCGCAACCCCCAAAAAGATAAGTGAAATTGCCGTAAAGCTAAGAATCAGCTTCCATTTCATAGATAAGTGCAGCCTACTTCTTTTCAAGACTATCATCCCTTCTGCTAGACCTCGGACCTGCTTATGTATATTCATGTCATATTTTCATTGTAGAAGCTGGATATTAAATTCTCTCCAGTGTTGTGTATGCGCATCGTAAAGTAATTGTTGCAATGCTGTTAACGCGGGCTAAAAGAAGGCCAACAAAAAAGACAAGCACCGCAGGCGGCACTTGTCTTCGGAACGTTTATGAGGGTTGACTTACTGATTTGCATTTTCATCCATATACATTACTTCCCACAGATGTCCGTCAAGGTCCTGGAAGCTCCAGGTGTACATAAAACCATGATCGGCCTTATCATTAAAAGGTTTCCCGCCGGCATCAAGTGCCTTCTGCACCAGCTCGTCCACCTGCTCTCTGCTTGAAGCCGCGAGGGCTACAATCACCTCTGTTTGCGCCGATGTGTCAACAATCGTTTTGGAGGTAAAGGTGTTAAAAAACTCCCGGGTCAGCAGCATGGCAAAGGTATTCTCATTAATGATCATGCAGGTTGCTTTCTCATCCGTAAACTGCGGGTTAAATTCAAAGCCTAAAGCGGTAAAGAATTCGATCGTCTTCTGCAGATTGGTCACTGGCAAATTCACAAAAAGCTGGCCTGCCTGAAATCCCATTCCCTGATCACCTCTCGCATGTAATGGAGTATTACTGTCCGATTATACCATGCAAGCAGCAAAATACCTAAAATTTGAAATGTGAGCTGCAGTCAGCAGATAACAGCTCCTATAGCATATTTTTTAGCAGCTTCGCCAGCATATGTGCAGTCTCTTCACGGGTAGCTGAAGCTTGCGGTGCAAAGTTAACCCTGCCTCCACCTGCCGCCTGACCGGATAGGATACCGGCCTGCTGGACAGCACTTACGGCATCCCGCGCATAGGGGCTGATGGCCGCCTGATCAGCGAATACAGCAGGGACGCTGCTTGCAGGCAGATTCCAGTTCATAGCATCCGCGAGACGGAGGATCATGACCGCCAGCTGCTCACGCGAGACCTCAGCCTTGGGCTCAAATTTGCCGTCTCCTGTTCCGTTGACGATGCCATTAGCATTCGCCCAGGAGACTGCCGCCGCATAATAATCCTCCGGCTTCACATCACTGAAGCTGCCTGCCGGGCTGCCCGGCTCCGCTCCGGCTAACCGGGCCAGCAGCAGTGCTGCATCCCCGCGGCTCAACTGGCTCTTGAGGCCGAACTGCTCGGCCGAGATTCCGGAGATGACTCCGCGGGCTGCCAGATATGTTATAGAATCCTTGGCATAGCTGCTTGCTGTATCCGTGAATAACGGCTTATTATAGCCCACCGCATAAACGGAGAAATGGGTGGTACGGAAGGTCAGCTGACCTGTCACTGCATTGTAGCTGCTGGCAGGAAGTACTGACAATCCGCCTCCTGCAGTTATTTGGTAAGCTGCTACCGCATGGACATCTTCACCTGCCGGGAGTGTGTATGGGATGCTGACCAACACACCCCCGCCACCGAAGCTGGAAATGTCCTTGCTTCCCGCTTGAACCGTAAGGCTCAGCACCGGCCGGCTGCCGATGATGCTGCCTGCCGCAGCACTGGCTCCGGCTGCAGCTGTAGTGAGATCCGTTCCGGCAATCGTCAGGCTGACCTCTTCCCCGCCTGCAGCCGTGTGAATCGCCGAAGCTGCAGTCCGGTCGAATGAAACGGTTCCCGGCCCGCCTGCGAATGTCACAGTCTTTAAGGAACTGCCGGCAAGTTCCGCCCAGGCTGCTGCAGGAATATTCAGGGTGATCTTCTGGCCAGCTTCTCCAGAAGCCGTGCGGAACACCAGCTCTGAGGCACCTGAAGTCTTCAGCGCCTCAAGTGCGGCAGTCACCACATCTGTGCTGACAGGGAAGGATATGCTTCCGGCTGCATCAGCTGCCGCCTTCACTTCCACAACCGCCTTGCCGCCCGTGACATTCACCGCTGTTTCCGGCTTGGTGACAACCGCTGGCATTCCACCGGAAGGCGCCGAACCCGGGTAACTAATGACCGGATTGGCTGCCGCTACCGTCACATGCGCCTGGGCGATACCATACCCATCCGCACTATATACGGAAACAACTGCTGTTCCCGCCGCGAGCGGACTAACCTTTCCGTTCTGGTCAACCGAGGCTACAGCGGAGTTGGAGGAGCTCCAGCTCAAGCCTTGACCTGTTTCACCTGCGGGTTGGACCGTTGCTTTTAGTTCTGCTGTGCTTCCGCCCGCCTGGAGCGACAAGGAGGTCTGATTCAAAGTCACCTTTGTCACATTTAATTGATAGACCGCCACTGTACCGCCGACTTCATTGGCTACCAGCACCAGCGGAAGCCCGGTCGGGCTGTCCGTTGCCGGGATGAATTCGATGCCTTCCGGACCTGTGTCGGTTGCCAGATTATTTTTCGGCGTAAACTCACGCGAATTGATGTAGTTTACAAACTGCGGCTGCTCCGGGTTCGTCACATCATAGGTCATCAGACCGCCGACGCGTTCCAACCCGACAAAGGCCAGCGCCTTCTGCCCCACCTTGCCGATTTTGACATATTCGGGCTCCGGACCTTTTTTGGTGCTGCGGCTGTCCAGGGTAGTGTTGCTGTTGCTGGCATTGAAGTACACCGGCAGACGCTGCGAAGTGATCTGCTCAAATTCACTGCCGCTGTCATACACCTGCTTCAGGGTTCCGGCATCCCATACGGAGAAGGAACGTGCGCCGTACAGATAAATGCCGTCATGCCCCATATCCGACATCACCTCTACGCTGTCATATTTCTTCTGTCCGTTCAGGAACTGTGCAGCTGCCGAATCCGGATTGAGTGAACTCTTCATGGAGCCGATGTTAGTGGCATTCTCCTTGCTGTCCCACTCGGTTGCATCCCCTTCATTAGCCGTGAACAGATAGGTTTTTCCGTTCACCGTGTACTGGCTGATGCCGTCCGGCATGTATACACCATAAAATGGAACATTCTCAAGATGAATCTGATTGTCCTTCACCAGATCAAGCGCATTGCGCGGATCGCTCAGATCCTTGAGTCCCAGACCTTTCACCCACAGAAGCTTGCCTGAGATTACATCAACCGCCGCCACTGCATTATTCTCCTGAAGGGAAACATAAGCCGTCTTCTGGTCATCGGACAGCTCGATGAATTCCGGCTCCAGATCACGTACGGCGTCTTCCTTAGCACCTTTACCGGTGATCAACTTGCTTACAGGGTCCACCGCACCGCGGATATGCACGAGATCATCAATGAGACCGGGATTATCGAACCTAACGGTTCTGGAAGTTCCAGTGACCGTATCGATGACCGTCACGCTGCCCTCCGGATCACCTGCCAGTGTACGCGGCTCGGCTTCATCTGCCGTAAGAATATACCGGCCATCCGCCGTATATTTAATCATATCCGGCTGGATACCGGCTTCGTAGGTTGTCAGCAGCTTACCGTCATAATCAAGGACAAGAATCTTGCCCTTCTTCATCGCATCTGCTTCCTGGACAGCCACAGCAATCCTGCTGGTCGCCGTGTTAATATCTACGCTGGTCAAATCCCCGTAGCTGAAGCCTCCAGCTTCGGATAGTGCCTCTACGTTGATGCTTGCTTCCTTCTCCGGATGTACGCCATCCTTCAGATTAACGATATCTACAGTCGCCGGTTGGGTTGAGCCATTGACCAGATAGAACTTCCCGTTGGCCCGGTTGTACTTGACGATCTCCGCCACGCCTCCGTCTTCGTTCGTGGTTCCCACAGCGTATCCGCCGATTTTCGTAACCTGGATGACATCTTTTGCCGGCTCCCCAGCTGCCTTCCCGACAACCAGTGAAAGGCTGCCTTCCGCCTTCACCGGAGGAACCGCGCTGTCATACACCGCGTAGCTCACCGTTGCCGTGCCTGCCGCAAGCGGAGTTCCGCTGATGATCCCCGATGCCGCGTCAAG
>NZ_LN831198.1:1528093-1539392 GCF_001368795.1 Paenibacillus ihuae | reverse complement strand
GCAGACCGGCTGCCGCGAAGGAATAGGGCTGCATCCCACCATACACAGAGAGTGACACCGAGTAGGGTGATCCGGCTGTTGCAGCCGGGAGTGAAACCGTGGCTACGCCAAGAGCGGGAGCTGTCACCCCCCAGCTTCCATCGCTGCTGCTGTGCGGCTTCATCAGATTCAGTGCTGAGGCATCCAGAGTGTCAAAGCTGATCTGCCTCAGATCCTCCTTGTTATTGTCAGTATCCGTGAAATCTGCCCGGCGGACTGACTTTTGCTTCGAGGTTCCACCGGTTTTGCCGGTCGGATAATCTAGTTCATAGCCGTCTATCACGGAACCGCTATCATTTCCGGCGGTACCGATCATATCAACATAGCCTGCCGGCTTGTTCTGGAACGGATTAGCCGTATCCAGCAGATCGGTACTGCTAAGCAGCACAACCTTCATCCCTTTATTATAGAAAAGAATATCCTTCCAGGTCTGGTCAGCTTTACTGCTGATATCACTCTTAAAGGCCGGATTGCCCTTGCTGTCTGTGATTAAATAGGAGGAGTGCGCTTTAATCATGCCGTTCAGGTTCAGTTTACTCCAGGCTCCGTTCATGGTCGGATCAGAATATTGCAGGGACCAGCCGCTTAAATCAACAGCAGAATCCGTAGGATTATAGAGTTCAATATATCCGTTAGAGAAATAACCGCCCGTGGTTGCCGCATCCCCGCCGCCATATACCTGGTTTACGATAATATGGGGAACGCTCACACTATAGCTGCCGTCAGTAGTATAAGGAGTACCTGGAAGAAGCGCTGCAGCAGCTGCCGCCGGGCCTGCGCTCCATGCGGGAACGAGCGTCAGTTCAGCTGCAAGCAGCAGGGAGAGTAGGGTTGTGCCTGATCTTTTCAAGTCGTTGTCACTCCTATAGATTATTTTTAACAACTATAGTGGACGAGTATTTGCTGATATCCAGAGTTACATCAAATGAACGTAAACTGCAGAAACAACCGGGGTCTCCATTTGAAAAACGGCTAACATTCCGCTGACCCGAGGCAAATATTCGCCTGCTATGATCAGGGCAACAAGAGTCCTGGAGGGGATATTGATGCGTCTAGCTTTGTTTACGGACACCTATCTTCCGCAGACCAATGGGGTTGCCCGCACACTCCACCGCCTGACCGGCCATCTGAACCGCCGCGGAATCGAGCACCTGCTGTTTACCCCGAAACCGGCCTCTGGACAAGACGACAACGACCCGGTCCGCAAAATTGCCAGCATTCCATTTTTCCTGTATCCTGAATGCAGATTAGCGCTGCCCCATATGTCCTCCATTCACAATGAGCTGCGGGCCTTCAGCCCGGATCTGGTGCACATGGCAACCCCGTTCAACCTCGGCCTGTGCGGCCTCCGCTATGCCCAGAAGCAGAACCTTCCGCATGTGGCTTCCTACCACACCCACTTTGACCGTTACCTTCAATATTACCGGATGCGCAGAATTGTCCCGCTGTACTGGAAATACATGAAATGGTTCCACCGGTCCTGTGATGCGATTCTAGCACCCTCCCAGGAAACCATCGGCTCCCTGCGTGCACACGGATTTTCCGGGTTGCGCCTATGGTCCAGAGGCGTTGACTGCGGTCTTTACACTCCAGAGAAGCGTTCAGCGGATGTACGGGAGCTTTACGGGAGCGAAAACCAGCTGCTGCTTATATATGTAGGCCGAATCGCCCCGGAAAAAGATATTGCCACCCTCCTCGCCGCCATGCGGCTTCTGCCGGATTCCATTGCCTCCGCAGTACACCTGCTCATTGTAGGCGATGGTCCGCAGCTGCCGGAGCTGCGGGCCGCAGCACCTCAGAATGTCACCTTCTCCGGCAGCAAATATGGGCAAGAACTGGCGGAGCTGTACGCCGCAGGCGACCTGTTCGTCTTCCCCTCCTGTACCGAAACCTTCGGCAATGTCGTGCTTGAAGCCATGGCTTCGGGTCTTCCTGTCATCGCGGCGGATGCCGGCGGCTCGCGGGATCTGGTCGTGCCGGGCCGAAGCGGGACACTGTTTGAGCCGCATCAGCCGGCGGCAATGGCTGAGGCGATATGCAGGCTGGCGGAGCAGCCATTGCTGCGAATGGCTATGGCCCAGGAGGGGCGGCGGCTGGCGCTTGGCCGCTCCTGGGAGCATATTTTTGACCGGCTGATCAGCGATTACGAGGAGGTTATTGAAGACCGGCGGATAAAAAGTCCGGCAGGGATTTTTACAGCCTAGAGAATTAATTCCTTTCAAAAAAAACAGCGCTCTCCAGCCATCCTTACGCAGGATTATTGAAGAGCGCTATTCCACATTACAATTGGTGTTATGAGTTCAGATTATCATTCTTATATTTCTCGGATATCTCCTGAAACTTATAGCTGCACTTTACGAAGATGTCTACGATATCGGGATCAAAATGCCGGCCGGCATCGGCGACGATAATCTCTACTGCCTGCTCATGCGGCATCGCTGCCTTGTACACACGCTCGCTGGTCAGCGCATCGTACACATCGGCAACAGCCATCAGCCGGGCCGACAGCGGAATCTGCTCGCCGGAGAGCCCTTCCGGATACCCTGTGCCGTTCCATTTCTCATGATGGGAATAGACAATTTCCTTAGCGAACCGGAGGAACGTCTCCGGACGATCCATCAGCTGCTCGGCACGCAGAACCGCATCTCTGCCCAAGGTGGTATGCGTCTTCATCACTTCGAATTCCTCATAAGTCAGCTTGCCCGGCTTCAGGAGGATGTGATCAGGAATGCCGACCTTCCCGATATCATGCAGCGGGGCAGACGTAACGATCAGGCCGATATGCTCGGGGCACAGCCTGCCTGCATATTTGTCCGTCCGGCTCAGCTGTGTGGCCAATTCCTCAATATACAATTTGGTTCTTTGAATATGGTTGCCGGTCTCCGTATCCCGCATTTCGGCCAAGGCGGCCATCGCCATCACCGAAACCTCCTGAATTAATGAAATCTCCTTCATCCGCCGGGATATTTCCGCCTCAAGATATTGATTTTTGTCCGCAAGGAAATCCTTCGACCGCTTCAACGTTAAATGGGTCTTTACACGCGACAGCAGAACCGGTGAGCTGATGGGCTTGGTAATATAATCTACCGCTCCAGAATCAAAGCCCTTATTCTCATCCTCTACCTCTTCCTTCGCCGTCAAAAAGATCACCGGAATCTCCCGCAGCGTCCCGTCCTCCTTCAATCTCCGGCAAGTCTCGTAACCGTCCATTCCCGGCAGCATAATATCCAGCAGGATCAAGTCCGGCGGAGCAGCTTTGGCAATTAGCAGACCTTTCTCTCCGTTTGTGGCAACCTTAACCTTGTATTGTTCTTTTAACAAACCGCTAAGCAGCGTAATATTGTCCGGCGTATCGTCAATGACGAGTATAACAGGTCTGGAATCCAGCATATTTACATCAACCTCTGTTCATAATTTCGATCTCTTATGGCCTTCCGGGTAAGGGAGAGGGCTTCCTCATATTCAAACATGCCCAGATTGTACTCCAGCTGTCTCAGCTCATCTTGTGTCATCGCAAGTGCTAGTACGCTCCTTACAGATGCAAAATAGTCGACAGCTTCACTATCACTGTCCTTCAGCATATCCTCTAACCGGCTGAGCAGCTTTACTGGAGGTTCATTCTGCTGCTCAGGTATGAACTTTGCTGCATTATGGTGATCAGAGCCGCCCAGCTGCCCGAGGATTTCCTCAGAGCTGGCATGAACCGCCGCTTCGAGCCTGTTCAGAAGCTGCTCCAGCTCTTGCGGCCCAGCAGGGCTGTCTAGCATTTTACCCAGGAGGCCGGCCAGCTTCTGGACATCCGTAACTCCAATATTACCGGAGACCCCCTTCAGATTATGAGCAAGCCTTAAGGCTGCTGCCGTATCCTTTGCCCATAACGCCTTACGCAAGCTTGCTACCGTTTCACGCTGATTTCCGGCATATTTCAACAGCAGGCTGATGTACAGTTCCCGGTTGTGTCCGACGCGGCTGAGCCCCTCTCCGGTTTCAATACCCTTCAACCGCAGGAATGGCAAGGTTTCAGTAGAGCGCCTGAAATCAGCTGCCGTTCCGGCACCGTCAGCTGATTTCAGGATGATTCCATGCGAAACCCATTTGCCGATCGTAGTAAACAGAATATCCGGATCAATCGGTTTGGCAACATGGCCGTTCATCCCGGCTGCGAAGCAGCGTTCCCGCTCTTCCTGCATGGTACGTGCTGTCATCGCAATCATAGGCAGCTCGGGAACCAGCTCCCGGATTCTTGCCCCCGCCTGAAAGCCGTCCATTTCCGGCATCTGCAGATCCATCAGCACAATACTGTAAGGTCTTTCCGCAGACATGGACTCCACCATCCGCACCGCTTCAGCCCCGTTCGCAGCAATATCCGGCAGCAGCCCCTGGCTTCTCAGCAGCTCAGCTGCAATCTGCCGGTTAATCTCGTTGTCTTCCACCAGCAGGACACGGGTGCCGGACAGCCGGTAGTCTTTTTCCTGCACATCAATTGTCGTTACCGGAACGGATCTTGCTGGTAAACCTGTAGCCTGGACTAAATCGAACCATGCCGTAAACGCAAAGGTACTGCCTCTGCCTTCCTCACTATCCACCCAAAGACAGCCCCCCATGATGCCCACCAGCTTGCGGCTGATTGCCAGGCCCAGACCCGTTCCCCCAAACTTCCGCGTAGTGGAGCTGTCCGCCTGCGTAAAGGCCTGGAACACCTTGGTTTCCGTCTCTTTACTCATGCCAATTCCTGTATCACGTACACTGAATTGAAGCTTCACCTTACTGTCGATTCTGCTGTGTTGCTCCACCACAATCGAAACTTCACCCGCCTCGGTGAACTTAATCGCATTGCTTAGCAGATTGGTCATGATTTGGCCCAGCCGAAGCGGATCGCCACTAAGACGCGAGGGGACTTCTGGCGGGATTTCACACAACAGCTGAAGCCCCTTCTCGTGGGCTGTCTGGCCCGCTAAATCCAGTGCCCCTGAAATCACATCTGTTAAGACAAATTCCGTATTTTCCAGTTCCAGCTTGCCTGACTCCACCTTTGAGAAATCTAGAATCTCATTGATAATGCCAAGCAGCGAAGTACCTGCATTATGAATTTTGGAGAGATAGTCCTGCTGTTTCGGATTAAGTTCTGTCTTAAGCGCCAGATAAGCTAAGCCAATAATGGCATTCATCGGCGTCCGGATCTCGTGGCTCATATTTGCCAGAAATTGCGATTTGGCTGCAGTCGCCTCTTCCGCCAGATTCAGAGCATGCTTCAGCTCCGCTTCCTTCCGTCTCGCTTCGGTGATATCTTCGGACACAATGAGCAGATACAGCGGCTGTCCCTCCACATCCAAAATGGGCAGCTTCGTGGTCCGAACATACCGCAGATTGCAGTGTTCGCTGTCATCGGGAATGATATCGATCTCGCTGAGGACCTGTCCTGTTGCAATTACCTTTTTGTCCGATTCAATCATCCTCCGGGCAATTTCCTCAGGGAATACCGATTTAAGTTCCAGGTCGCCAAGCTCCTCAGGAGTAAGGCCCAGAAAGTCCGCGCTGGCCTGATTCCCCATGAATACCTTCAACGTCCGGACATCCTTGACCGTAATCATTACCGGAATATGGCTGATAATGGCATTGAGAAAATTCCAGTTATCCAGGATCTCCTTCTCTTTGTGCTTCAGATCGCTAATATCGGTCATAATCCCAAGGTATCCGCCCACGGAATCATCCGACAAACGGTAAGCAGACAGCGTATAAAGAATATGGTGCGTTTCACCGCTCGCAAAGGTTCTCTGAATCTGGCGGATCGAAGACTGGCTGCTCTCCGTTACCTCAGCCATCATCTCACGAAGATTGTGGTACGCGTCCTTAGGCAAATGGGGAAGATCGCGTATCGGAATGCCGGCCAGTTCGCAGCCAGACACTTGAAAAGCTTGCTCATAGGCGGTATTGCAGCCCAGAAAACACTGCTGGTCATCAATATAAAAAAGCGGATGCGGCAGGGAATCCATCAGTTGGGAGGTGAAATAGAGCTGATCCGACAGCTCCTTTTTGATCTGCTCGTACTCGAAGACATCCTTCTTTTTATTTTTGAATACAGCGAAACATAAGATCAAAATAAGAATGACGAAATTGAGGAACACCTCTACCGATAAGCCTTTAAGCAGTACAACCAGTATGTAGATTGCTATAACCATCCCTAAGATGCTTGCTTTGCCTTTATCCATCCGCCGCCAACCACCCTTGAATTCAATAGTTTATCTCCTGCCGAAGTGTAATTGTCCTGTAGTGTTCCATTCTAAACTCCTATGCTGAGGTACTACTACTCTTTTTTTCGACATTATTCAGCAAAACGATTAGCCCGTCCAAGTCTCCAAATAGGGAGATCAGACGGGCTGATAGGGGGAACAGCAAGATAATGTTAAGGAACCGGTTACGATCCGCTGTTTCTTTCTTTTATGTAGTAGTCATCATACGGTAAATCGGAGCTTCGCTCTATCCTCTGATAACCCAAACGATGTAGAACGCTGATTCTTGCCGTAGCCTGCGGCACTGCCTTAGTCAATATACTGGAGAATGCAAAATACTCGCCAAACCGCGACTCTAACAGCTCCAGAATCTCGCAAAGCACTGGTTCCCGTTCATACCCGGATTTAAGATCAAGCCGCAAAATTCCGGCTTCATGCTGTCCGCCAGCGGATTGCAATGTCCTGGTAAAAAACTCCACCGTCCCGATCACCTTGCCAAAAGTCTGCTCAATAATGCTGAACCGTACAAATCCCCGAGCCCGGTATTCTGCGAGCCAGGCTTCAATCGTGGCCTTCATATCATCCAGCAGGTGCATGCTGAAGCCGTAAAGACAGTTGTCGCTGTTAAACAGGGGAATGGACTCCGGGTCCGAATAGCACCCGAGTAAATCTTCAGCATCCTCCTGCTGTACCAATCTTAGCAAAAAGCCACCGGTATCAAATACAGGACAAACGGTGTAAGGGTCCAGTAACTTAATCTCCATCTCAAGCCCTCCTTATGGTGTGAATATCTCCATTATAAACGGGCAATCCGGACAACTGTCTGTCGTCATTCCCTTCATACTTCTGTACAATCATCCGGGCATGGCTTTGCAGCCTCAGGCGCAGCGATTCCGGTTCAAGTACTGTACATTGGCCGCCGAGCAGCAGTAGGGTAGCAAACCAGCCGCTCTCTTCCTCAGGAACCGTAAATTCCATCACCAGTTCAGTGCACCGTTCTTCCAGCAGCCTCGCTTTTGGAAAAGCCTCCTCCAGCTGTACTCTCCGATCTGCCGGACAAGCAAGCTTAACTGTGATATTGGCCCGACGATCCTGATGATCGGCAAGCAAACGCGCTGCATTCCCATGATCCTGTGTATAAGCTTCGCCGGTGTTCTGTATCTCCCTGATCCGCGAGAGCCGGAACAGCCGGTAATCCCTCCGGTCACGGCAATAGGCGAACAAATACCACGCGTACCATTTATACGACAAAAGCAAGGGCTCTACGCTCCGGCTGGAAACCGTCTGCCGGGCATTCGTATATTGAAACCGAACCGTACATTTTTGGCGTATAGCTTCCTCAATGACCTCAATGTACTGTACGGTTCCGCTCCCCTCGCGCAGCACTTCCAAATCCAGCTGTAACGGCTGTACTGCCTCACTGCCTTCAGGAGATAAGGACAACATCTTTTCTACCGTTTCCTCTGCGCGTCTGCTGTTATATCCGGAGACAAGGCCTCTCAGCGCGGCTACAATATACTTATAATCCTCCGGCTGGAGCAGCTGCCGGTTCATTTTGAAGCTGTCCAGAATGTAATAGCCCCCATTAACGCCCTGAATCGAACCTATGGGAATTCCGGCAAGACCGATCGATTCCATATCACGCTGGATGGTGCGGGGGGAGACTTCATATTTCTCCGCAAGCGTACGGGCGCTGACTACCTCCCGGTTAAGCAGATACACCACAATCCCGAGCAGCCGGTTAATTTTCATCTCATTTCTCCGCTCTCGATGATTGCCACTCCTTCTCAAGCAGTCCATACGCATACGTATCATGCCAATTTGGACGGCCCAGTTCATCGTTTTTGAAATATCCGGTCTGCAGGAAGTGGCCTTCCCGGCGCAGGTTCAGTCTCTCCAGCAGCCGCCAGGACGGCGCATTATCAGGATCACAATGTGCAGTTACACGCCGGACCTGCAAAGAGGTAAAGCCGTATTCCAGCAATTTACGGCAGGCCTCCGCCGCATAACCGCAGCCCTGAAATTCGTTATTGAACACATAGCCCAGCTCCCAGGTCCGGAAATGATGCGGCATCTGCTGCTGAAAATATAAATTGCCGATCAGCTTCCCCGAATCGTTCAGACAGACTGCCCAAAACGCCGGATCCCCCGAACGCCGCAGCGCCTCTGCCCTGCTCTCTGTTTCGCTATGAACACCATAGGGCTCGAATTTGACGACTTCCTCGACGGAAAGGTACTCATGCAGATCCTCTCCATCCCCGGGCTGGAAGCGTCTTAAAATTAAACGCTCTGTTTCTAATCCTTCCATGCTTTGATCATCCTTAATCTGTTTTTTATGAGGAGATCTTCAACTGTAATTCCCTGTCGATTATACCCCTGATATTGTTGACCACATTGGTGATGCTGAATTTGCCTACTGACTCTTTGACGAATTGCGGATCCGGCAGCTGCTCCGGATGATTGATGATCTGCTGCATGGTCGCGGCGAGACCTTCAACATCCCCCACAGAGACCAGCCAGCCGTTGCTCTCCGGAATGACGATTTCTGCAGGTCCGTGCTGGCAGTCTGTACTTAAACAAGGAATACCTCTGGCCATTGCTTCCAGCAAAACCAGCGGGAACCCTTCGAAGTTAGAGGTCAGCACCAGTGCCGACGCACGCGGAATTTCTGACCAGGGATTTTTAAGCCAGCCCATCCACTCAATCCGCTCATTAATCCCATAGGATCCGGCCAGGTTATAGACCTCCTCCCGGTCCGGCCCGTCACCGACAATTACCGCTTTCCATTCTCCCTCAAGCTTAGCCATGGCTTCAATTAAATCGCGCACTCTTTTCTGCCGGTTCTCCAGCCTTCCAATGTAGAGAAATGTAGGGACTTCAGGCCTTGCCACTTCCCGCACCTCAACATCAACAGGATTATGGGTTACGAAGATTTTATTGTTCGACCCGCTGCCTACTACATTATGAATCTGCTCAGCGATCCCCTTGCTGATCGAGAGATGAAAATCGGCGTATTTCAGCAATTGGACCTTCCAGAGCGTGGACAGTTCATTATGAACCCAGCTGCCCACTGGAGTTTTGCGGTTCATAATCCGCATCATCCATTTGCAGTAACAGACTACATTCGGATCACAGCCAATGATAACATCCGGCTTATACTGCCTGATTTGCCTGAATAGCGGAAGCGTGAAGCTATACCTTCTCTTAAGCGCATTGTCCGTCCGCTGATCACCAATCTCCACATGATCAATATCCTGCAGCCAATCCTTGTCCAGCGAGCCGCCCATGAGAAACATCTTGACCTCATCCTGATTTCTGCCTAGCTCCTGCATTACAGTTCTGAAGACAGCTTCCATACCGCCTAACCCGGAGCGTTTATTGCTGACAATCGCGATTCTCATTTCCCAACCTCCTAACAGTTCTGATAAGACCACATCGTTCACAGAAATATACAAATCGGAGAGCGGAAGCAATGATCCATTTTTTCCCTTTTAAAATCTACATGGATTATACATTATTTTCTATATATTTTCATTTTTAATTTTATTTGCAGTAAATGAAGCCTGCTTCCAGCGCTATACAATATAATATATATAGTGAACTTAAAGTTTTTTAGAGTACAGGTCAGTCGCATCTACGGTGGATGTTTGGACTTTCGGCCGCTGTTGTCCCCTGATTTCTTGATTTTTTTCTATGTAAGCGGGTGAAATCCGGAGACAAAGGCGGTCGCTATCGCTCCTACAGTTCCAAAATCCCCCTCCGGCACTCCTTTGTTATCTCAAGTTTTCTAGTTCAATCTATAATAAACCTAAAAAATGCCCCTCCTATTAAAGCGAGGGACAGCTTGTAATCTATCGTGAATAATAACATTCCAGCCTGTAACAGCGTCTAACCAAGGAGGTGATCTCATTCATGAAAAAGTCGATCCTTCTACTCAGCTTTATCCTTCTTGCCGCCTGCTCATCCCCAGGACAAAATGCTCAACAGCCTCCGCAGCCTGTTCCTTCAGCAGATATCCAGACCGTCCAAGCACTAGCCTCCTACCCGTTCCCGCTGGTGAAATGGAATGACCGGGTATACGCCATAACGGATACATCTGTTACAGAAATTGATCAGGAAATTGGAGAGATTACGCTGCAGTCCAATGAGTGCATCCAGGGTTCCCCTAACAATTTCTCAACCACGTTCAAGGCGGGCAGCAAACTCTATGCTATCCAAGGTATTCCCGTGGAGGAGGCTATCGCCGTAAGGGCAAGTGAGCACGAATATATTAAAGTTATTGCTCCCGCCACGGAATAATCCGGGCTATTTGCGGATGCCGCTAAGGCTTCCGCCCTGTACGAATAACCGTTCAATATTGCGCTGCACCGCCGGATCAGGGATTAACGGCGGCGCCTGGTGAGGCTTCACGCGGGCGTCGATAATGACATTGTCGCAAGACCAGTGCTTAAACTGTACCGTGCTGTTCACGCCATATATATCGTGAGAAGGGTTGCTCCGCGTAAAGGTTGCCCACAGGAAATTGCTCAGATCCTTACCCATAAAGCCGCTGTCATCACAGAGGATAATCATCGGGCAATCCGCTAGCGGGCCTTGCGCTTCAATAGCAGCGCTTAAGCGGCTCATTTCCAGTTCAGCTTCCCCGTAAGTACTAAACGCCGGGCCTTGCAGCGCAATGATGCCAGGCAGCACCAGCTTAGCCTCTCCGAAGCTTTCCAGCGCCGTCAATGCCTGCGGCACCTCTGTGCATAACCTTCTCTTCTGCTCGCCCACTGCCGCAAAAATCACCTTGCTGCCGCTGTTGATCCCCGTTCCCGAATAATCCAGTGTATCAATCGTAGTGTTGGTCTGGAAATGAATATCGCGCCGCAGATCTATCCGCTCCAGAATATAAGTCAGGAAATCAGCAATGTTATGCGTGCTGATCGGCCGGTCTTCTTCTGCAGTGATGAACAGATATTTGGCCAGGCTAAGCTGGCCGGTTCCCAGTACCCGGTTGGCAATGGTCAGAAGCTCCGCCGGCTGCTTCA
>NZ_LN831198.1:1521718-1528067 GCF_001368795.1 Paenibacillus ihuae | reverse complement strand
CGAATGGTCAGAAGCTCCGCCGGCTGCTTCAGCTGCTGGTACGGGGTATAGCGCTCACTGCCGATCGCGAACAGCAGCGGATGCACACCTGCGGCATCGACGGCATGCACTTCTTTTACGCCCGGCACCTCATTCTTGATGGCATTGCCGGTCAGCTCATGAATCAGCTCCCCGAAGGCTGTATCCTCCTGCGGCGGCCGGCCTACGACTGTGAAGGGGAAGATTGCCCCTTTTTTGGCATAGACCTTATGTACCTTCATCACCGGAAAAGGATGGATCAGGCTGTAGTACCCCAAATGATCGCCAAACGGTCCTTCCGGCTTCGTCTCACCCGGATAAATCTCACCCGTAATGACAAAATCGGCATCCGCGCTGATGCAGAAGCCGTCAACGTAGCTGTAACGGAAGTGGCGTCCGCCCAGCAGGCCGGCGAAGGTCATCTCACTTAGGCCTTCCGGGAGCGGCATCACAGCCGACAGCGTATGAGCCGGAGGACCGCCGATAAAGCAGCTGACCTTGAGCGGTTCGCCCCGCTTCGTAGCATGGGTCTGATGGATACCGATTCCGCGGTGAATCTGGTAATGGACCCCGACTTCTTTGTTCATCTCATAGTCATTGCCGCTGAGCTGAATCCGGTACATCCCGAGATTCGAATTCATAATGCCCGGCTTGTCCGGGTCCTCTGAATACACCTGCGGCAGTGTTACAAAAGCTCCGCCATCCCCCTGCCAGTGCTTTATCTGCGGCAGATCGGAGATTTGAATCTCCTCAAAGCCGGACGGAAGTCCGCCGGGAATCTTTAGCGGCAGCGCCTTCCGGGCTGCAAGTCCTGTACCGATATATTTAAACGGTGCTTTAAGCGCCTTCACCGGATCATCGCGCAGGGCAATGACGTTCTGGGAAGACTCCCACGTGTCACGGAAAATAAACTTGCTCCGCTCGATCGTCCCGAAAAGATTCGACACCGCCCGGAACCTTGAGCCTTTAACCTTTTCAAATAATAATGCAGGCCCGCCTGCTTCATATACCTTCATATGGATGGCTGCCATCTCTAAGTGAGGATCGACTTCCTCCCGGATACGGATCAAATGCCCGTGCTTCTCCAGGTCAGTAATGCACTCTTCCAAATTGCGATATGTCATTGGTCTTACTCCAATCTGCAGAAGAAATGTGAACTTCTTTATTATCAATGAGGCCGGACTCAAGGTCAACGTCTTCTAGCCTTTATAACGCCAGCAAATAAGGGTGCCCCAGTAGCCATTCATTTCGAACGACTTACAGGACACCCCCTTCGATGTAGAGGCCTTTATGATTTAAGCTTAGCTGGCAGCCATTCGCCGGTAAACTCAATCTCATTATAATTGTAAAAAGAGTGCAGAATCGTCTCGCGGTCATCCGTGAACAGCTGATCCGCAACGCCGCCCACCAGCTTCGGAATAGCGTTCCTGATCCCTGATATGGCTGAGGCGGACAAACCGTTACTGGCCAGTGCAGAATAATTGAAGACGAACATACCGTGCAGCAGCTTCTTCCCATCCTCATCCCGGCTCTGGAGCGCGAAGCCGGGACTGAGGTAAGGATGGGCATCCAGCAGCGGATTAGCGATCTCTGCAGGAGCCTGATAGCAGTCACTCCAGCGTGCGATATGACTCTCGACCAGCCTCAGCTCGGGCCGCAGTCCCGGATCACTGAGCAGCCCCGTACTGACGATCAGGAAGTCAAAAACGAACTCTCCCTTAGGCGTGGTCACCACCGCCTGATCCTCCACTTCTTCCACCTTCAGCCAGGGGGAGCCGAGATGCAGACTGAATCCCCGCCACGCGGCTGCGCGGGCAAAGGTATCATTCGTCGGCGGCTGATTGTACTTGAAGAAATGCGAGATTACCCCGTATTTATCAGCATCTCCAAGCGTATGGAACCGTTCGATCATCCCCGAGAGTTCCATCTGGCGGATTGGATTCACATTCGGCAGCTGCTCCCGGCGGACGAACACATGAGCTTCAGCCGCACCTTCTGAGAGCACATAGTTGGCATTATCAAAAGCCGAAGCGCCGCCGCCAAGGATGGCAATTCTTTTGCCAGCCAGTGCATTGAAATCAATGGTTTCCGAAGTGTGCGCATACAAGTGCTCCGGCAGATTGCCGGCAATCATCTCGGGCACATGCCATTCGCCTCCGCCCTGGATACCGGTAGCCAGCACAACCTTGCGGGCCAGCAGCTGGCTGGACGGTGCCCCCGCCCCGCCAATATGCAGCCGGTAAATCCCGTCCTCCCCGGGCTCAATCAGCTTCAGCGTCACTTCATTGATGACTGGCAATCCGAGTACCCGGCGGTACCAGCGCAAATAATTCATCCAGTCCCCGCGCGGAATTTTGTCGATGGCTTCCCAGCCCTGCGGACCGGCTTGCGCCTCCCACCAGGCACGGTAGGTCAGGGAAGGAATCCCCAGATCAATGGATGTCAAATGCTTGGGTGTACGCAGCGTAACCATCCGGGCATAGGTTTCCCAAGGTCCTTCTAGGCCTTCACGATTCTCATCAATAATTACTATATTGGAGATCCGTTCACGCAGCAGGCCAAAGGCCGCCCCCAGTCCGCTCTGCCCGCCCCCCACAATAACGACATCATAGACATGCCCTTCAGGATGCTTAGTGGGACGTACCCAATCCGCACCGCCGTAGGCGAGATAAGAAAGGTCGGTTTTCACGCGTTCATATAAAATTTCCAGGCTCATCATTCCTCAGACCTTTCGCTGGCATCTTTAGGAACCTCCACATTTGCAAGCTGTTCCCGTGCTCCACACTTACATTATTGGCCCTATTATATCCGGTATGGTTCACCTTTTAAATATTTATGTCAGGTTTATTGTCATTATAGCTAAAATCAGCTCAGATGATTGTACATATTAACTAACATTTCTAAATTCAGCCGCCCGGGTTATTGACAAATTCAGTATTGTGGTCCAGAACGAAAGAGTTGATGGAATAAAATATGCCACAGGTACATTTCCTTATATATATTGAACCTATGATTTTTCTATTTCGGGATTGAATGAGACATCAGCTTCGGCATGAACTTGCTCCAGAAGTGTTTAGCCGAATACGTGCGCAACTTGCTTCATTTCCCGATACGCACACTCAATCATGAAGCGATAACCGTACAAGCAGCTGATGTCCGTAGCTGCCAGGCTCAAATCCGTACTGACCAAGATGGAACAGCGGCCCTCATGCACCACCAGCACAAAGTGCAACTCCTGAACCAATACGAGGAAAAAGTCCCGTTATTTCTTGCAAAAGTCCTCCATAATTGAGATTACCGGGAATTCCTCCCTGTAATCTTGCTTAAATGGACTTAAACAGGACGACATGCCGAATGTAGAGGGAAGTTTCCCCGCTAATCCCATACACTCTCGGATCTCTTTCTGACTAGAGGGAATCATTCCTGTTATCTACGTTTCGGTGCTATTCGCGTATGATTTTCGGCAAGAACATTTGATCGTTTAGTACATCTTTAAGCTCAATCTATATAGCGGTAGATCAGCATCTATTGCCCTACCGATTTCTGGAGTTCTGCAATACTTTCCTCTAAAAAATGTTTGTTCTGCTCAATCCCCCGCTTCTCACACCAAGCAACTGCACTGAAAGCATCGTAGAAATTATAAAAAGGCAATATCCGCTCCAGCTCCGGCAATGGACGAATGGATTCATAGCCTTCAACATAAGCCGGTTTCGACTGCGGATTAACTTCCCAGACATACCTGTTGATCTTGGCAAAATCGATTTCAGCAGAACCTCTGCGTGCACTCTCGTAATCGATAATACCTATGACTTTATTATTGCTGACCAAGATATTGCCGGGCCGGAAGTCCATATGTACAACCAGGGGACCATCACTCTCCGGTAACGCTGAGAAGAGACCCTCAAAGTGAACCAGACACTTCTCAAATAACTCTGCATTTAGGATATTCTTGTTTATTGCCTGCACTTTACGAAATTTTTATTGATATAGACCCGCCAGTCATTGTTACGAAGCGGTTTAAACCCGTCGCTGTTATAAACGCCGTATGCCGGCATTGCAACATTATGCAGCCTGGCATGAACCTCACCGATCTGGCAGGCAAGCTTCGGGTCAGTTACCCTGCTACAGGGCAAGCCTGGAATCGCCGACAAGAGCAAATGTCCAACACCTTCGGCACAGGAATTACCTCCTTCAACAATTCGAGCATGGTACATTCACGAACCAGCTTATCCTTGTTAAAAGGGATCTTCAGATACACCGCTCCTCCGCTGACCAGCGTAAGTTTATTAACTTCAGAACTGAATGACTCTGGAACACCGTCTATACTCATGACATTAAGCTTTAACTTCTCAATAATCTTCTGAATGGATTTCATCATTCACCTCTCAAACCTGCAGTTCCCGGTTGACCGCGTCAATCATTCCCTGCAAGGAATCTTCGTCAATAAACAGGCCTCTACCCTCAGGAATCCGCTCCGCTGTCTCATGATTGAAGTCGGTAAATTCACTGCCCTCTGCCCAAAAATAAACCTCTGCGTCCTGGAATCCCTTCCTATCTTTAACCGGCGGCTGCCCCCGTAAGTTCACTACATAAACTAGTCCATGTCCTATATCCAGATACAGATGATCACCCATTCTGCGCGGCGGCTGCGGTTGTGCCGATTTCAAATTGAGCTTATGAATCAATTCTTCCTGAGACATGTGCAGCATAATTACTTCATTGGTATCTCGATCCACCGTAATTGTCAGGCTTGGGGCAAAACCGGCCAGAAAGCGCAGGGCAACCGAATGTTTCAGCGAATCATCAAATTGCCAGCCAAGCGGCAGCAGACCAAATTCGGTAACTTCCGCACCAAAATAAGCTGTGTGAAGCAAAGCTTGCAGCTCCACCGATTCTGATTCCCTGTATGGTTCAAGCACTGCTGTCTTTACATTGTAATGAACCAGGCTCCGCTTGCGTCCGGCATACCTGTCGCCGACCTCGTGGTGGCGGTAGAGATCCTTCATTACCGGCAGAATGCCGGCCTTATTTTCATCAAACAGTTTAACCGATCCGGGCTTCAGCTGCCGCAAATAGACGGTTTCAATTCTGCCCTTCCGGACCACTTGCTTCACCTCGGCAAAATGGGGGGCAACCTCCTGCATAATACGCTCCCGAACCTCTTCATCAAGCACAGGGATAGCCACTGTGAATTCAACCGATAACCATACACTGGCGGCTGTAAAATATTGTCCGAGTGCGCTCATTCCGGTTGGATCCTCTGTCATAATCCGCTTCATCTCAAATCTGGAGTCTTCGTCAAATTTCATTCGTTCCTGCTTGCTGCTGTACGCAAGCGTGCTGTAGTCCTGTATCCATTCAAACAAAGGGGCAGCCTCCTCTCCGATTTGTGCCTTCATTATAATCTATTATTCCACAGACCTCTGCTGATCGGAGAAAGTCCCGATCCACCTTCTGACTTCCCTTATATACTTCTCCTGCTCCTCATCTGGAATCATATGCCCGGACGCTTGAAACTCAATAATCCGCAAAGAACAGATGGACCGGTCGTACTTCTCTAAGTCATCCTCCGAAATATCCGAGGGAATTAAAGCCTCGCGGTTGCGCCCGATAAACAGGGTTACAGGAAGTAGCAGCTGCGATAATTGCGGCGCGAAGTCTATTTCTCGCGCTTCATTCGCCAATCCTTCAAGCGCTGCCCGGCGTATAAAATTCAGTATAGGTACCCCTGCATATTTTAGTTCAGACCAGAATTTCACGGATTGCTCAGACTGGCTGCTATGTACCGGCGGCTGATCCACCAGGAGGAGTCCCTGCATATGCTGCTGGTTCCGCAGGCTCCAGCCAAGCGAGTAGGCAGCCCCTCTGGAGAAGCCTAGCACACAATAATCTTCTAGCCTGCAATGTTTAACAACCGCTTCAATATCCCCCAAATGATCAGCTAGGTCATAGCCCTGTTCAGGTGTAGAGCTTAGCCCACGTCCCCGGAAACTAAAGGTAACAACATGTCCGGGCAGACTGGCCAGCAAAGGAATGGCCCGCTCCGCTGGCTCCCACAGTCCGTTAATCACCAGAAGCGACGGGGCTGTCACGGAGGCCTCACCCTTCTCAAGAACATGCAGAGCAACTTCAGCATTGTGCACAAAATAGCTTTTCATCCGTATCCCACCTTAAGCATAGTTGTTTCAATAATTCCACATTTTTACTGTATGCACAATGAAAAATATCTGCACAAACCAGGGCAGCGCAACCCTTTTACAAGAGTGCGCTGCCCTGGTGTTATCCTCATCCCATAAAGTCCGGCTTAGAATTGGGCGATATAGAATTCACG
>NZ_LN831198.1:1512617-1521556 GCF_001368795.1 Paenibacillus ihuae | reverse complement strand
GTGCCTTGGAATACTTGCACATTATCTTCATTGTTGATTCGCAAAGTATACTGGAAGTTTGTCAATGCTCTGATGTCATAGAATATAGCTACACCCGTTTCATCGAAAAATGCTGTATACGTCTGGCTTCCTCTGGTCAGGATAGCTGTAAAATCTGTAGTGTCTTTAGGCCGGTTATTAAAGTTGACTGCAAGCACTACGAAGTTAAAGAACGACTGTTTTACTCTGCGTTTTTTACGGGCAACCAGTTTGGCCTTCTTAGCCAGCAGGGTCTTTTTGGCCAGGAGGGCTTTTTTAGCCATTTGCGCTTTCTGGGCTTGTACCTTTGCTGCGTTTACCTTCTTTGCCGCCAGTTTAGACACACTTGCTTTTTTGATCATTGCTGCACGTTTTGCGATTAATGCTTTCTTCTCAGCTTCTCTCACTTTACTTCACCACTTTCTTTTAAGATAGTGTAGTAAATGCATTTTACGGGAGGACTGAACTGATTTATTGCCTATCATTTCATAAATGTGGTAGTGTCTCAGTTTCATAGATATGTATCCGCTAGGCTGATCACTGCATAGTATGTGCTATGGAGAGGTGAAGCAACGTCAATGAGTGAACCGATGTGGATGCGGCATTATGCCGCCAAAATCAATAGACCGTTAAAGCGCAATATTCAGAATTCGAAGAGTCTAGCTAAGAAACCGGCGGCAGTTCCCGTAATCGTACAGTTCAAACACAAATTAACACCGGCCCGGATGCAGACATTACAAAAGCATTTAGGTAAACATGCCTTCCCGGTGAAGCACCGGCTTCATCTAATCAACGCAGTATCATCACGGGTTTCGTTACAATGTCTGGAGCGGATCTGCAGCTGCGGCGAAATAGGCAAAGTCTATCTGGACGATGTAAAGAAAGCCACTTTGAATATCGCTACCCCTTCCATCGGCGCAGCAGCGCTTCAACAAACACGGGGACTCACCGGAAAAGGGATCAACATTGCCATTATCGACACCGGCGTGTTCCCGCATCCCGATCTGACCCGGCCCGTCAACCGGATTATCGCATTCAAGGATTTTATTAATCACCGGAAACGGCCTTATGACGATAACGGACACGGCACACATATCTCCGGAGACGCCGCCGGAAACGGATGGGTAAGCAAAGGGAAGTATAGAGGGCCTGCCCCGGAAGCAGGGATTGCGGGTATTAAGGTGCTCGATAAAAACGGTGAAGGCTATGACTCCACCATTATTAAGGGGATTGAGTGGTGCATTGTCAACAAGAAACGCTTAAAGCTGCGGATCCTGTCCATGTCCTTCGGCGGACCGGTGAGCAATTCAGCTGAGGAGGACCTGCTGGTCCAAGCGGTGGAAAAAGCGGTCAAGGCCGGATTGACCGTAGTCATCTCCGCCGGCAACAGCGGACCAAGCTCCCGGACGGTTGAATCTCCCGGAGTTAGCCCCTCTGCAATTACAGTAGGCGCAGTGAATGACCAGCGGACGATCACCCAGAGCGATGACCGCATCACATTCTACTCCAGCCGCGGACCTGCACCGGGCGGGAAAGTGAAGCCCGATATTGTGGCACCGGGCGAGTCTATCACCTCACTGCTGGCTCCGGGCTCCAGGCTGGCCCGCCAGATGCCGGGTCAACGAAACGGTAAATTGTATTTTGTGCTGTCCGGCACCTCCGTCTCTACCCCGATCGTCGCGGGGGCAGCCGCGCAGCTGCTGCAGCTTCGCCCGTGCCTGACGCCCCGGCAGGTTAAAGCCACCCTTAAGAAAAACACCTTCCGCCTCGTTCTTAAGCCGAACACCGCAGGAAGCGGCGAGGTCAATATGCGGTTCTTGAACTGCCTGAAGAAAAGAAAATAGCCAGGTTGCGGCTGCATCTCCGCAAGTAAAAGGCACGAGCGGCGCTCGTGCCTTGGGCTGTTTTTGACCTTTATGGCAAGTGATCTATGGTATATTCTAGAAATCATAGAAATCAGCAAACTGGAGTGTGGGAAGATGATTATTCGCAAAGCAGTGCTAGAAGATGCACCATTCTTAGCCGCAATAATGAAAACAACCTTTGATGCAGAGCAGCAGCGCTGGTCTCCCGGAAGCACCATCCAGGATAATAATCTTCGCCCGCCGGGTTATGATTCTGCCGAAATGCATGCCTATTTCATTCAGCAAGCCTATTATTATGTAATCGAAATGGAAGGACAGGTCATCGGCGGAGCCTGTGTGGACTACCCGGGCAGAAGACATGCGCGAATCGATAGAATTTTTGTTGACCCTGCCTTTCAGGGCTGCGGCATCGGTTCAAAGGTTCTGGCTTTCCTGGAACGTGAATTCCCTGCAGTAGCGGTCTGGAAGCTGGAAACGTCCGGTAAACAGCTGGATAATCATCATTTTTATGAAAAAGCAGGTTATACCCGGATCTATGAATCCGAGATGGAATTTGGTTATGAAAAGCATATTGCTGTTTCTGCAGAGAAAATAGAGCCAGCAGTTCAGTTCAAAGATCAATCCCTCCCAAAGGCAGAGTTTGAGAACTGCCTGATGAGCAGCGCGGATTTTTACAATATGAATCTGGAGAAGGTCTGCTTCAATAACAGTAATCTAAGCGGCAGCTTATTTACCGACTGCAATCTGAGCGGCTCCAGGTTCACGAATCTGAATCTCACAGACACGCTACTGTCAAACCTGAGATTAACCGGCAGCCAATTCATCGGCTGTGATCTTTCGGGCGTGGACATCCGGCACTGCAGCACAGAGGGTCTAAGGATTGAGGGGATACCGCTAGAGGATTTACTGGCTGCCTACTATAAAGGGAGGGTATAAAAATATGGGCTTAGGGGATCAAAAACCGGCGGTATATGATCTCATTGGGCAGTCTTATAATGTAACCCGGCAGGCTGACCCTAGAATTACACAAGCACTGATCCGCAGTCTGGCGCTTCCCGCCCCGGCACGGATACTGGATATTGGCGCAGGCACAGGGAATTACTCTGTGGAATTAGCTAGACAAGGCTATGACGTTATCGCCGTTGAGCCTTCTAGAATCATGCGGGAAACAGGTAAACAACATCCTAATCTGACCTGGGCAGAAGGTTTTGCCGAACAGCTTCCTTTGGAAGACAACGCTGTAGACGGCATAATTTCCACCCTGGCGATGCACCATTTCAGCGATCTGTACCAGGCTTTCCGGGAAATGGTCCGTGTAACCTCAGCAACGGGCAGAATCGTGATCTTTGCTGCTGATCCAAGGTTATGTCCGGATGACAGCTGCTGGCTGAAGGAATATTTCCGGCCGGTTATTTTGCAGTCCTATCAAGCTTATCAGCCTATCGGAAATATTGTGCATACGCTTCAAGAAGCTGCCAGTCATAACGTAGAACTCGTAGATTTCCCTGTCCCTCATGACATCACTGACAGCTTTTTCGCCTCCGCCTGGAGAAGACCTGAGCTATACCTGGACAAGGAGTTCCGGGCCGGAGTTTCGCCGCTGGCTGATTGCCCGGATGATATGCTGCAGCCCTTGCTCGAGCGGCTAGAAACCGATTTATCCTCCGGCGCATGGGATGAGCAATACGGAATCATCCGCACGCAGGATACTTACGAAGGCGGGTACCGCTTTCTAGTCACTTCGGTATAAGAATGTCACTCCCTACCATCATCAAAATAAGCCGCTGAGCACAGTACATGACTAGCGGCTTGCCTCTTTTGCTCACAGATCCAATACAGGCACCATGCCGTCCACCCAGTTCAGCTGGCTGTCAATCATGAACCGGACGGTCCAATGCTCCTCTGAGGTATACCAGTTATGAAATCAATCATGCTGTTGTACCAAAGCTCTATTGACTCAAGAGTTATGCTGGAAACCCAAAAATCCCCCGGTCCTGCTTAAAAGTACAGGAAACGGAGGATTAATGTTCATCTATTACTCGACAGCAAATCCAACGCCATTTCCCGGGACCACGCTAACAGCCATTCGTCCCCGCCGTAGCTCCCGACACACTGAAAACCAAGCGGCAAATTATCTATGCTGGCTGCCGGAATACTAAGCGCCGGACAACCGGCAAAGCCCCAAACCGCGGTCATCCCCGCCCAGCCCGTACGGTTCTCTTCCAGCTTCGGAGCCGTCCCCCCTTGAGCGGGAGATACCCAGAGATCGATTCCTTCTTCCTCCATAAGTATCTCCAGATTCTGCCGCAGCTCAAGCTGCATCCTGCGATAGGTTTCGAGTTCGGCATCGGTAACTTGCTTCCCTCTGGCAATCCCATCCTTGACTGGCTCACCGTAATATCCGGCATATTGTTCAAATAAGTCTGCATGCCCGCGCGCCATTTCCCCTTCAATAAATCGCAGCATGGCATCGCCGTATATAAGCTCATCTTGCCAAGGCATCTCCACATGCTTCACCTGATAGCCAAGCTTTCCAAGAGATTCGATTTGTGCTAGAAAGACAGCTTTGACCTCGTCGCTCATCAGCTGCATGTAGACGCCCTGCGGGATACCAAGTACAGGCTTGCGGCTCACTTGACGTGGAGTCCAGCCCGGAATGAGCAGTTCAGCAGCAACTTCCATACTGCGAAGGTCCTGTGTGAACAAACCGATGGCGTCAAAAGAAGGCGACAGCTGAATTACGCCATCCATTGGAATTCTTCCATAACTCGCTTTAAATCCGAAAACTCCGCAAAAGGAAGCCGGGGCCAGTACAGACCGCAAGGTTTGGGTACCTACCGCCAGCGGGCATATTCCCGCAGCAACCGCTGCCGCAGAGCCTGCGCTGGACCCGCCGGGGGTGTGCGCGGTGTCATGCGGATTCAGCGTCGAAATCGGCCCTTGATAGGCGAACTCTTCGGTTACCGTCTTCCCGGCAATAACCGCACCAAGTAGCCGGAGTCTCGTAACCAGCGGCCCTTCCTTGCCAGTCAGTGCCTCAGCGGGTAAATGAGACCCGGCATGAGTAGGTAAACCCTCTACATGAATCAAATCCTTGATTCCGACCGGAATTCCCCATAAGGCCGGTTTGTCTGGTGCCGCTGCGATCGAAGCGAGTAGCTGCTCCTTTTCCCGTTTCAAGCGCAGCTCCAGCTGTTCTTCGGGGACAAAAGCATGAATCTGCGGTTCCAGCTCTGCAAATCTTTCTAAGTAATGAGTAATCGCCTTAGCAATAGAAACCTCCGGTTCTACTCCATTACTGAGCATTTCCGCCAGAGATGCACGGGCAAGCTGCATGTCATCATCCCCATTGTCGATTTTTATATTCCTATGACATACGCCGCCTATTCATAAAAGTTACATAAATTTCCTCAAGGTGATAAGCTCCAGCACCCATCTAGGATGCCGGGTAAGCCAAAAAGAACGGCATCGCTGCCGTTCAGTCCGCCAGCGGACGGGGAGCAGCCCCCTTTTCATCCTCAGCCCGACGGGTGGTAACGCTAATCTCCGCGTCCTCAGGAAATAAAGACAGCATGAATCCGACCACTTCTCCGGCATTTACCGCACAGATCGCTGAGCGCCGGTTGATATTCTTAATGACTGTCTGGCGGTATCCTTCCAGTAGTTCAGACGTATCCAAACCGGGAAAGTTCGTCCGGACGAGATCGATAAGGCCCATCTAGGAATTGAGATCCGTTAATTATGCGAACCTCACTACGTTATTTGAATTCATTCGTCTGATTCCTTTCGTATTAAACGCGTTCTAGCCAAGCACACTGTGCAGATACCTTCCGGTATGTGATGCCTCCACCTTCGCGACCTGCTCGGGCGTACCTTCAGCGACGACATAGCCGCCGCCGTTGCCGCCTTCCGGTCCCATGTCGATGATATAGTCGGCAGACTTCATCACATCCAGATGATGCTCGATGACGATGACGGAATGTCCGCTGTCCACCAGCTTGTTCAGCGCAACCAGCAGCTTCTGGATATCAGCGAGATGGAGGCCGGTTGTCGGTTCGTCCAGTATATATAAATTATGGGCGCCTTTTTTGATCTTGGCCAGCTCATTAGAGAGCTTCACCCGCTGGGCTTCCCCGCCTGAGAGGGTGGTTGAGCTCTGGCCGAGCGTTAAATAGCCCAGTCCAAGCTCATTCATAATCCCCAGCTTGTGCTTGAGGTACTTGTGGTCAGCGAAAAAGCCGGCTGCCTCTTCCACCGTCATTTCCAGCACTTCCGCAATGCTTTTGCCGTGGAGCTTAATTTCGAGACCTTCTTCCGAGAAACGGTTACCTTTGCATACCGGACAAATGGTTTCGATATCGGCCATGAACTGCAGGCTCGTGACAATGATGCCATCGCCCGCGCAATGCTCGCACCGGGTACCGTTCGCATGGGTAAGACTGAAATCAATCGGCTGATAGCCGCGCTCCACTGCCTCCGGCTGTAAGGCGAACAGGTCGCGGATTTTATCGTAAATTCCAATGTAGGTGGCCGGATTAGATTTGCTGTTGCGGCCGATCGGCGTCTGATCGATGTTGATCACATGATTCAGCAGATCGGCTCCGAACACATAATCATGTTCGCCGGCCACAATCCGCGCGCCTGTCTTGTCAATTTTGAGCTGCTTTGAGAGGATCTCATTGATCATGGAGCTTTTCCCGGAGCCGGACACTCCGGTAATGCAGATGAACACATTCAGCGGAATATCCAGATCCACATTCTTGAGATTATTCTCCCGCGCCCCTTGGATGGATAAAAAGTGATCCCCGAGGCTACGCCGCTGCTGGGGCACTGGAATACTCGCCCGCCCTGACAGGTATTGGCCTGTAACCGATTCTGCCTCACTCATGATATCCTCCAGCGTCCCGCTGGCGACGATGCTGCCGCCATGGATTCCCGGCCCTGGTCCGATTTCAATGATATGATCGGCACTGCCGATGGTTTCTATATCATGCTCAACCACAATGATCGTATTGCCGAGATCACGGAGCTTTTTCATCGTCTCAATGACCCTGCCGGAATCGCGGGGGTGCAGCCCGATGCTCGGCTCATCCATAATATAGAGCATGCCCATCAGCTCACTGCTGATCTGGGTGGACATTTTGATCCGCTGCATCTCCCCGCCGGATATGCTGTCGCTTCGTCTGCCCAGGTTGATGTAATGCAGCCCGATTTCGATCAGCAGGCTGATTCGGGTATGCAGCTCACGGACAATCGTCTCGGCCACATCCCTGACCTCTGGTTCAAAGGTGAGCGATTCCAGAAACTCCAGCAGCTCATGCAGCTGCATCCGGCTGAGCTGATCAATATTCCTCTCCCCGACCGTAACCTGCAGCCGCTGCTTCTTAAGCCGGGCGCCGCCGCATTCCGGACAGACCTTCTCAATCATGCAATCCTTGATAAAGGTCGGTTCAAACGCCTCTGTCGTGGATGACTTGCGGATATAATGCTTGTACCAGCTCTCCATTTCATGCACGAATCCTCCAAAGGGCCGGTCGCGTCCGGTGAGCCAGTTCTTTTTCTGCGAAAAGGGCGGCTGCAGCATCGGAACCAGCTCACCTTTGCTGCCGAAGAAGAGCAGCTCATGAATCTCCTTGGGCAGCTCGTGAAACGGCGTATCCAGACTGAAGCCGTATTTCTGGGACAGGCTATACATCAGTACCGTGCGGTAGCTGTCTTTGCCGGCGGTGTTAAACACCGTGTTCTTGAGTGCGCCCTTATTAATGCTCTTCTCCGGTGCAACCACCAGGAAATGCGGCTCCACCACATAAGACATTCCCACACCAAGACAAGTATGGCAGGCACTTGCCGGCGTATTGAAGGAGAAATGGAACGGCTGCATATCGCACAGGAAGAAGTGATGCTCCGGACAGGCAAAATGCTGGTAGAACTCTTCCCCTACCCCGCCAATAACCTCCACCTTAATCATAATATCCTCATCCAGCGCTAGTATCGCCGCTTCTATCGACTTGGTAAGCTGTATGTAGGTGTCCGGTTTTAGGCCGATCCGGTCGATTACGATTTCTATCCTATACGCCTTGCGCTCATCCAGCTCCAGCTCATCCCCCAGTGAGACGGGCTCACCGTCAATCAGCAGATGTTTAAAGCCCTTTTCCCGCAGCTGCTGAAAGGTATAGCTATACTCTTCCCCGTATATTTTATTCACCGGCGCGCGCAGCTCAATGACCGTACCTTCCGGCAGGCCGGTAATATGCTCGGCAATCTGGGCCGCGGACAGCTGGCGCAGCGGTTTGCTGCACTCCGGGCAATGCCCGGTACCTGCCGTAGAGAACAGCAGCCGTAGATAATCATTAGTGTCGGTTACCGTTCCCACCGTGGAGCGGGGATTGTGATTGCCTTTTTTCTGCTCAATGGCGATGACCGGGGACAGGCCCCGTACATAATCGACTTTCGCCTTTTTCACCTGGCTGATCCGGCTTTTGGCAAAGTTTGAAATGGAATCGAGAAACCTCCGCTGGCCCTCGCCATAGATCACATCAAACGCCAGCGAGGATTTCCCGGAACCGGACACTCCGGTAATGACTGTCAGCTTATCACGCGGGATCTCGACCGACACATTTTTCAGATTATTCTGCCTGGCCCCCGAGATTTCTATTGTCGTTCGTACGGACATACGCTTATCCCCCTCTGTTATGGAATATACAAGAAGCCGATTTCTTCAACTGCCGGTTTGCTCTTGGACGTAATGCGGATGGTCTGAGATACCTTCTCAATGATCCCTTTCTCCGTCATGTACTCCAGAATGTTAATCAGATAATGCCCCTGCATATGAAAATGCTTCGCCAGCATGGTTACCGTCTTCATCTGCTGATCGGCCATAAATTCAAGCACCGGACGGCTGATCACTGCAAGATGACGCTCCAGAACCTGTCCGATTTCCCTGATTGCCTTCCAAAGCTCATCTTCACTTAACCGGCGGGTCAGCGGGTCTTGATAAAAAGGGGCCATCTGCTCCGGCGAACGCTCCAGCACCTTGAGGACCGATTCACGGATCGG
>NZ_LN831198.1:1506990-1512055 GCF_001368795.1 Paenibacillus ihuae | reverse complement strand
CGTCATCGGATTCTGAACCCGGTGGAAAAGGATGTGTATATCGGATTTACAGCTGTTCCCAAACCCTTCAGCGGAATTACCTTTTACCAGCCTTCCCTGCAAATTAACCGCAGCAGCATCGTCCCGCCGGATATGAATATCAGGCACACGAAGCCGCATAAATACGGTGTGTTCACCTATATCGGCCTCCACCGTCCGGAAGAGATTTCCGCACAATCCTTAAGCGCCATATGGAAGTATATCTTTGAAATCTGGATGCCGACCGTACAGTTTAATCTGGAGGAGAAATTCAGCTTCGAATCGGTCAACTACGCCAAGGGCAATAAGCATTATTGTGAATGCGACTTGTATTTCCCCATTTCGGGACTGTAAATTAACGCGTTGGCAGCTGCCCGAATACATACAACAGTTTTACTCTATATATGGCTTGGCAAAAACCGAATATTTGCTGCCCGTTCCTGCGGCAATATGAATCGTCTCCATCGTACCCTCAATCAGTTTGCGGATATCATCTACCGATCCTTTTTCAGCATAGATGAAGCCTACCCTGCATCCTAATTGCTCAAGACAACCGACGCTTTGAAAGTCAAAAGACTCCATCTGCCTTACTATCGATTGAGCGATAGTATAAAGTTCATCCCGACCCGCTTGGACAAATACAATAAATTCGTCACCATGAGCCCGTCCCAGGCATGCACGTTCCTTGTAACCCTCAAGACTCTCTCTGATGATTTCGTAGCAAGCTACAATGACTTGATCTCCAACATCGAAGCCGTATACATCATTAACATGCTTGAAGTGGCGGATATCAAACCGCATGACCGCTACAGGGTCATTGTTTGCGCAAACCGATAGCAGCTCTGATGTAGATTCCAGGAAAACTTCCAGATTGGGCATGTTTTTTTTGAGTTCATGTACACTTTGCTGCGTTATATGTAACAGTTCAAATGGATGGCCGATCAGAACCCCCTCCTTTTCAAGTAATGTAATTAACCTGTCGATTTGAACTTTCTTCTGCACCTGCTCATTCATATGGCTTGTAATTTCAATCCGTTTGTTAATGAGCTGATTGACCAAGTCTTCACTGCGGACAGGACCTGCAAGCACAGCTTTAATCTCAGCAAGCGAGAATTCCAGATTCTTCAGAATAAGAATCCAGTGAAGCAATCGTCCTTGTTCTTCATCATAGAAACGATACCCGGTCATAGGATCAATAGCTGACGGCTTGAGCAGTCCGATCTCATCGTAATGACGCAGCATTTTTGTAGTAACCTGATTCATTTCCGCAAATTCACTTATCTTCACTACCGTTCTTCCACCTCCAGGCTTCCGGCCGGAACACCCCTAACCTCAGCATAAACCTTCCTGTTACGTCAAAGTCAACTCCCTAAAAGCACCTACCCTATTAGGCAGGTGCTTTTGTATGATTATGATTAGGACTTCCGCACAGGTCTGATATACTTCCAAAACCGCTCCGGATTATGATAAAAGTAAATTAACCTGCCGGGGGAAGTATCAAAGCAGTAACCGGTGCCTGCATAATCAAAAGTTGCCATTGTCTCTTCCATCTTTTCCTCTACACTGCGGTTTTCCTGTTCATAATCGAATGGTCCATGTTCAAAAACAATATACTCGGCTTCGGGAACATCAATCATAAGCATTTGTGGGGGTACTCCGCCTTTATAATCAACAGGAAGACGGACACCATAACACTCTGTACGTGGAATACCCCAATCGCAGAGTCTGCCGTCCGGGTCATTAATGTACGCCATCAGTTGACCGCTGCTGCTGTTAGATTCGCTCCCGCCATCGTCATCCAGTTTGTCCTTGATACTATCGAGTAAGCCGCAAATGGTTTCGCAGTCCTGCCCCGGAATCAAACTTTGCTTTTGCCAAAAATCCCAATACCCGTTACTCTCATAGTTTTTAATGTGCAAAAATTTGTGTGCGGGAATGGTTACAAAATAAATTTTAATATCATCTGCAGATTTTATCATTCCAATCTCTCCAAATCCTAAAAAGTAGCGTTCGAAAGGGTTTATTTTTGTACGAAGAACGACAGGCTTAGGCTTTTTTCGGTATTCACTTGGAGTTACACCATAGGTTCCCTTGAAAGCTCTGGTAAAAGCTTCATGTGATGAAAAACCATAATCAAAAGCAATATCCAAAATGCTTTTTTCACTACTCCGCACCTCTTTTAGTGCAAAGGCTAACTTTCTAAGCCGCAGATAATCCCTAAATTGCATACCCGATATTTCTTTGAATTTTCTCGTTGTATGATATTCGGAATAACCCAGCCTGCGGGAAAGAAACCGTAGCGTTATGGCTTCACTGTTATGATGTTTAATACATGTGTCAATTTCATCAACGATGATTTGGATTTGCTTGTTCCACTCGTACATTTGACCGCTCACCCCGTTCCAATCGCCCTATAGTTATTATAGAGAAATGGAAATCGCATTACTTGATTTTACTTGCGGAAAAGACTTTTTTTAGTGGATTAAGACTTCCGTTTGCCGGCGGCTTTGTTAATATTTTCTGCAGCTCTGAATTTAACGATCCGGCTGATCAAATCATAAGGCAGCGGCTGATCCAGGGGGAACTGGACGGAGCCCTTCGCTCCTTTATATATGGACAGCTCGTCATGGAAAGCTTCAATTCCCTGCGGGGCCGGATAGAATCCGATGTGCTTTTTAAATGCCGCAAAGTGTACCAGATTGCCATGCAGCTCAAAGGTGGGCATCTGATAGCTGATCTTCTCTTTCGCTTCAGGCGCCGCCTCGTGAATCACTTGTCTTACCCTCTCAAGGAGGTCTTGTACCTCAGGTGCTGCTTTGGCAATATAATCGTCAATGGATTCGTACATGATTTTGTTTTCCATTTTGTCATCCTCCTGCTCACTTTTTTTTAAGTTTCAATACACCCTTCGCTCATGGATCATGGCCCGTTATCCTTATTTGCGGTTTGAGTCTGTAATAACATTTATGATTCTGCCTTTTGGCCGGTTATTTTCGTTCGGGTACCCTAAGGCATTATTAACGAACAAACAGCCGTTGCTCTTATACGAATGATTAAGATGGACATGACCGGAACACCATACCTTGCCATCTATTTGGCTGAAATATCCGGAACCGTCAAAATAATAACATCCGCTTATTGGATCACCAGCATGCTCCGCCGAAATCTGCGACCAATCTGGGCTCACATGTGTGATGATAACGTCACTGTCATGGATGATCCTGTCCAGCTTCTCTTTCTGCTCCCAAAAGAACTCCATCGGGCGCCGCGGCGAACCAATCGTATAATTGCGGTCATTCATTTGATTCGCCCAAATATCCAGCATAAAGTTAAGGCTTCTCCCCAATACATTCGTTCCATAAGAGAAATCGTACCACATCCCGACTCCCCCATATCGAACGCCATCCCACTCAAAGATGTCCCCTTCCAGGTAGTGAACACCCTCTATACCGGAAGCTAACGACTTCATTTCTGACCAGCGGTTCATTGAGGTCTGCAGCTTATAACGAACTTTGCTGTTCACGAGATAGTAATCATGATTTCCTGCAACGACCAGTATGTGCGCGTAGAAACGTTTGAGTGAGCGCAACATCTCATCATTTTGCTTGTTAAAGTGTCCCAGATCCCCGGCAATTACAAGGACATGCGACATTTCCTGAGGGAGCAGGCTCTCCACAAAACTATCAATTTCCCGCAAATTATCTTCTAGTGTCGGCCCCTTACGTTTAAGCCAGAAATCCAGGTGAATATCAGAGATAAGATCGAAATGAATCATGGTGGCGTGCTCCTTTGAGAGAAAGTGCGGGCGCAATAATGAATATACTGAATCTCTTATTTCCTCTTAATCAAAGCAATCTCCCGCTCATATCGCCCTATATATTCCTCAACTGTGACCTTACCGCTTAACTCGGCAATAAGCCCATAAGGGATGCTGCTGACCTTTTTGAACCGGATACAGGATTTGCCCATATCTAGCTTGGTGGGAACAACCTTCGGATACTCCTCCTGAAACCAGGCCAGCAGCTCCGGATTCATATAAATGCCCATATGGTACAGCGCAATATAGTTTTTCTGGGAAGCAATGCTTATGAAGGGCAGCGGTTCTTCCGGCTTCACATGATAACCCGGCGGATAGAGATGATGCGGGACAACATAGGCGATCATTCCGTAGGCCATCGTCTCCTCAAACCCGCTTGGCAGATTCTGCTTAACCGTTAGCCTAAGCTTCTCTATGGCAGCCTTACGTTCTTCCGGCAGCTGACTGATATAATCCTCGGGACTGTTTGCGGTGTATTCCATGCTTGTTCCTCCCCGGTAAAGTTAAGGTTTGTAATACGGTCCAGCACAGCTTAATAATTCAGCAGGCGTCCGTTATCATGCCATTGGCCATACATTTTGTTGTCTTTAGTGTTAGTAATGAATTTGTCTAATCGGCTGTTGAATAGCTCCGGCTGATGTTTATAGCTCTGTATTGTGTCGATGCGAATTCTTGTATACAGGTCAGGAAACGCCAGAAAGTTCTCATATACCTGCCTGTCCGCCTGCAGCCTTTGTTCGATGATAGAATCTATTTTAAAAGACCCGTGATCCATAGCAGGAAGCACCTTTCTTCCTTCTTCGGTCATTAAGCCCAGCTTTTCGAGCCGGCGGACACGTTCCTTGTTTAATTCCGTCCAAGAGCTTCTTTTGCTTCTGGGAGACAATCTCTGCACCAGCACTGCCTCCGGACTTTTCTTCTTAACACCATCAATCCAGCCGAAGCACAAAGCTTCTTCAACCGCGTCCAGATACAGCAGCGTACCCGGGGCCGGTGTCATATTGACTGCTACATGGCAGGCTTTCTCTGTCTTACAATTTTCCTGCAGCCAGCTTCTAAGATCTGCTCTCGATGTTGCAGTAAATAGATTTTCCAATTCCATTAAGGCCATTCACTCTCCTTTCTACCCATAATACCAAATCAAGCCCATTCCCCAAATCAAATTGCGGCAAAATAAAACTACAAACAGAAAAAGAGCCGACTTCCTGCGCACAGAAATATCGGCCCCCC
>NZ_LN831198.1:1504817-1506964 GCF_001368795.1 Paenibacillus ihuae | reverse complement strand
GACTTCCTGCGCACAGAAATATCGGCCCCCTACGTCTTACTTGATTAAATTCAGCTTAAACTGCCTGCACAGGCTCCTGATACAGGTAAAGGATAAGATCAGTCATCGTGGATGCATGGCCCAGCTGGCGCAGCATGGTAGTAATATTGCCCCTGTGATAGGTTCCGTGATTGATTAGATGCAGTATAATTTCCGCTAAGCTCGTCTGACGGACACCGATGTACGGATTGTCTAGCTGGATGGTCTGCTCCAAATCGGTGTGCCTGCTGAACCACTCTCTGTACTGCTCTGTTAACTCGGCAAAAATTCCGGCGTATTCGTCCACAGTAGTCAGGATAGTCCCATTCAGCGGAATGGTTGCCTGCAGCGCCTCCGGCATACCGGTGCCGTTCAGGACCAGATACCACATTTTATCCACCGCATAGATATGACTCAGGGCATGGGCGATGGAGGGAAAAGAACTTCCTACTTCTTGACTCAGAACAGCGGACGGGAGTTCCTTGATTCTCCCCAGAATCGTCTGGTTAGCCCAGGTATGGTAATTAAACATTTGCTCCGGATGATTCATTCGTAACGTCTCCTTTGGATTGGCAGTAGATTTGAAGTTGTTGTTGCTGATTTCATAATAAAAAAAGAAGTTTGACAACAGCGTGTCATACTTCTTCATAATGTTTGAGTGTGTTTAGTAGCTGCTCTTTTAGGATGCTCCGCAGGGCAGGGGGTTCGAGCACTACGGCGCCGCTGCCAAAACCCAGCAGAATACTCCAAAGCCATCGTGCCTGTAATGGACGGCAGACAGGAATCCGCAGCGTCATGCTCCCGTCGGGATGAAATTGCTTATCCATCTGGTGAAACTGGTCCAGCGCCTCTGCTATCGCCTCCGGCCCCACCCGGACCACAACCTCCTCCATTTGGCCCTGTCCGCCTCTGTCTGCAGATTCAGCTTCGTCCGGAAGATCCGGATGCGGCCCAAAGGTTTCGCCGGTTAGCTGTAAATCCAGCAGCCGTGACAGCCGGAACTCCCGGTAGTCCCGACGGATCCGGCAGTAGCCGTAGATGTACCAGTTGCGATACTTGAAATGAAGCCGCAGCGGCTCCATTTCACGGCTCGTGCGTTCATTCTGGGCATTAACATAATTAAAGCGGACGATATTGCGCCCGGTAATGGCTGTGCGTAAATGCCGGAGCGCGTCCTGCTCCGTCCGGCGGGTATCAAAGTCTACGGTCAGACTCGCAGTCTGATGCTCCTCCCCGATTGTCTGCAGCCGTTCGATGGTCCCCTGCGCACGTTCGTCATCAAACACGGTCGAGAGGCTGCTGAGCACGGAAATCAGGGAATTGACATCGTACGCGCCCAGCAGGCTTTTATCCATTTTGTAGCCGTCCATCATACCGTATCCGCCTTTCATACCCTGATACGATACGACCGGGAAGCCCGCGGCACAGATAACATCGATATCCCGGTAGATGGTTCTCGGGGAAACCTGGTACTCCTCTGCCAGCCTGGAAGCCGATAATACTTCGTGATTCAGCAGCTTGTAGATGATAGAGATTAATCGTTCCAATTTCATGTGTATTCCCCGCCTGTTAGTCTATTTCTGTTCGTATTCCAGCCAGTTGAGACAAAGCGGTATAAAGTCAGCATAATCATCAAGGGCCCTGATCGTGCGGATAACTTCACTTACCCCCAGCTGCCGCTCCGCCTCATCCGTGACTTCCAGACCAAGCGAACGCCTCAGGCTATAGGCCAGCCAATCCAGCCTTCCCTGATAGCCGAGGTTCAGCACATCCGTCCAGTTCCCGGTGACCTTTCCTCCCTGGCTCCTGTAAGCACGAATCACGGTCTGGAAAGCCTCCTGGCTTGCCTTCCCGGCCTCGAAACCACACCAGTACAATGCCACCTCGAGCAGCTCCTGCATCGGATGAACAGTCCCCGCGGCTTCCCAGTCAATGATGAGCGGATTTCCGCGATTATCCCATAGTACATTTTTGGGATCCAGATCCCTATGGCTGATTACCCGGTTGTCCTGTAAAAGCTCAGCTGAGCCATTGGCCAGTTTCTCGTAGCCCTGCAGCTTCGCCAAGCTATTATTCAGCAAGGCTGAATAGGACAGCTGCTGCTGCTCCGCTCTGTGCGAATAATCCTG
>NZ_LN831198.1:1502590-1504756 GCF_001368795.1 Paenibacillus ihuae | reverse complement strand
AATAATCCTGCCAAGGCACAACCGATGGAACAAACTCTTCCGCCTGCTGACCAACAAGAAGCGCAGAGAAATCAGCGTTATGAATATCCGCGAGTACCCGGCCTATCTGTGAACAGCAGTCCATATCCACTGCCCCGGCAGGTAACGCTTTGCCCTCAATCCACGGAAACAGCAAATAATACTGGCCTTGGACCTCATGCATGCAGCTGCCTTGAGACTCGATGGCGGGAAGTGCGTTTATGCCCTGTGATCTTGCCAGGTTTGCTACCTTTTCGGCAAAAAGAATGTTGCCCATCGCTGCAGGGCGGAGCATAATCTGCGGATTCAGTGCTTTTACGGCATATTCGGCTTGACCGGTCACTATCCGGTACATCTTGTGCAGGAATCCGCCGGACACCGGTTCGGGTGCTTCCGTTAATGGTCCAAGACCGTATTTCAAGCACAGCTGCGGGAAATCCAAGATATAATTTAAAGTTTCCATTATTCTATTATCCCTTCGGATTAGCGGAATGTAAGACGGATATTAACTTTCTTGTTGATCAGTTTTAACATTCATAGAATTTTTCTATGTTATCGTTTAACTAATAGAGGGGGAGTGAACGGAATGAATCTGAATTTGATCAAACTGCAAATTGTGGAACTGCTGTATAAGCATAAGAAAATAACTACGGTGGCCGATGAGCTCGGGCTGAAGCAGCCAACCGTAACCTATCATCTTAAGAATCTGGAGCAGCAGCTTGGGGAGAAGCTTTTTGAATCCAGAATGGATAAAATGATTCTGACCGAAAGCGGAAGAGCCTTTCTTCATTATGCTGTCAAAATCAATGCGCTGGCTGCCGAGGCGGAGCGGGTCGTTAAGGAATTCAGTCAGGGCGGCCGCGGAATACTAAAAATTGGTGCAAGCTACGTCCCGGCCACCTACATCCTGCCCAAAATCCTCAGCCTGTTCGGGGAGCAGCATCCGGGGACAACGATATCGCTATCCGTGAAATCTTCACCCGTCATTAAAGAAATGCTGATAAATCAGGAGATCGATCTGGGGATCCTGTCGACGGAATCCTTTTACCTGCCCAGTCTGCACAGCCAGTCTTTATGCGAAGATGAGCTGGTGCTGGTATTTGCCCCCAATCATGAATTTGCGGACCGGTCCGAATTAACCCCATCCCTGATCTCATCGGCGGATTTCATTCTGCACGATATGCAATCCAGTACCCGGCAAATGACCAACAAATGGTTTGAAGCCTGCGGGGTTGAGCCCCGTGTCCATATTCTGCTCGATTCTCTGGAGGCCATTAAGCAATCACTAATGAGCGGCCGGCACGTGTCTTTCATTTCACGGCTTGCGGTAGCTGATGAAGTTGCAACAGGCAAGTTAATGATATGTCCAATTCCAGAATACCATTTTCAGCGGCATATCTACTATTCCTATAACCGTGACCGCCACTATTCGCCGCTTATCGGATTATTTATCGCGCTGATGAAGACGCTTAACATGTGAGTATCTCATTTTCCGAGTTTTGGTTTCTTCTTCCATATAGTATAATATACTTCATCTGGTAGAGAAAGGATGCTGAAATATAACATGAACTTTACTGAATATCCCTACGAACGTCCCGATGTAGACAAGCTTAAGCTTGAATTCACCTCACTCCTGAAAGGCCTGGAAGCAGACACCTTAGAGGAACAAAAGGCTTCCATCGTCGCGCTCAATGAGCTGCGCAGCGAATTCGATACTCTGCAAAACCTTGTTTATATCCGCCATTCTATCAATACTGAGGATGCGTTCTACAAGGCTGAGCAGGATTTCTTTGATGAGATTGTTCCTATCTTCCAGGAATACATAACGGACTTCTACAAGGGTATCGTTAACTCCAAGTATAGAGCTGAGTTCGAGCAGGAGTGGGGGAAGCAGCTATTCGCTCTTGCGGAGATCTCTCTGCGGACGTTCAGCCCTGAAATTATCGAGGACCTGCAGCTGGAGAACAGGCTGTCTACGGAATACACCCAGCTCATTGCCTCAGCCAAAATTATGTTTGAGGGTGAGGAACGGAACCTGTCACAGCTCGCCCCATTTGAAATGTCGCTGGACCGCGATCTGCGTAAACGCGCGTTTACTGCCAGATTTGACTTTATGGCTGAGCATGAAAGCGAATTTGACCGCATTTA
>NZ_LN831198.1:1495686-1502332 GCF_001368795.1 Paenibacillus ihuae | reverse complement strand
TTATGATGAGCTGGTTAATGTACGCACGAGGATTGCAAGGAAGCTAGGCTATCCCAGCTTTGTTGAGCTTGGCTATGACCGGATGAACCGTACGGATTATGATGCCGGCATGGTTGCAGGCTTCCGCAAACAGGTGCTTGAGCAAATCGTTCCAGTAGCCCAGAAATTGAAGCAGCGTCAGGCGGAGCGCCTGGGTCTTGACACGCTGAAGTTCTATGATGAGAGCCTTACCTTTAATAGCGGCAATGCCACGCCAAAGGGCGACCCGGAGTGGATCTTGGCTAATGGTGCGAAAATGTATCAAGAGCTTTCGCCCGAAACGGACGAATTCTTTACATTTATGCAAAAGAACGAGCTTATGGATCTGTTAAGCAAAAGCGCCAAACAATCCGGCGGGTACTGCACCTATCTCAACAAGTATCAGGCACCGTTCATTTTTTCTAACTTTAACGGAACCTCAGAAGATATCGATGTATTGACCCATGAAGTAGGCCACGCCTTCCAGGTATATACCAGCCGCAGCCTGCTTGTGCCCGAGTACGCCTTTCCTACCTATGAAGCCGCAGAAATCCACTCGATGAGTATGGAGTTTTTTGCCTGGCCGTGGATGAACCTGTTCTTTGAAGAGGACGCTGATAAGTACCGGTTCAACCATCTGGCGGGCAGCCTGGAATTTATTCCTTACGGCGTTGCCGTTGATGAATTCCAGCATTATGTTTACAGCCATCCTGAAGCGACGCCCCTTGAGCGCAAACAGGCCTGGCGGGAAATCGAGCAGAGATACTTGCCGCACCGCGACTACGGCGGCAACAGCTACTTGGAACACGGCGGATTCTGGCAGAAGCAGACCCATATTTTCCGCAGCCCTTTTTACTATATTGATTATACATTGGCCCAGCTCTGCGCCTTCCAGTTCTGGAAACGCTCAGGTGAGGATTTCGCGCATGCCTGGAGTGATTACTTGACGCTCTGTAAGGCTGGAGGCAGTAAGTCCTTTGTTGAACTCGTAGAACTGGCCGGACTCATCTCACCGTTCCAAGACGGCTGTGTCGGCTCTGTCATCGGGGATATCGAGGGCTGGTTGAACTCTATCGACGACAAGGCTCTATAGAGCTTAACGCTTCATTACTTATCTAATACCTGCATAGCACAAAGAGACGGCAGACTCCTGCCGTCTCTTTGTACTGAATAGGATCAGGCTATAAGCCCAGGATTAATCCTGCTCATCAGTCCAAATCCGCTTTATTCCAAGCCATGCTCTTTACGGATATTGTACATCCCCTGAAGCAGTAGCTCGGAAGGGTCGCGGTTCAGCTGATAATGCGTATAGAGCAGCTGAAGCGGAATCGCGCAGACATTATTGCCTTCGGTAATTTCCGGGAAGCCTGCTTCAAAAACCGGACCGTGAGTTTCGTTAAACGCCAATCCTGCATGCACTTTTTCCGGTGCGAATTCTTCTTCTACTGTCTTAATGCACAGCGGAATGACCTGATTGTCAATGACCGCCTTAGCCTCGTCTTCACTCTCCGGCTGTTTTGGCAGCGGCTGGCCTCCCTTGGTCTTCATCATTTCGTGGAAGAAGGAGGACACCCAGACCTCAGGACTCTTATCCGACTGGAAGCGCCCTACCAGTTCACGAAGGAAAAAACCGGTTGAATAGACATCCCCGGCCTCGTCCTTGACATGATACAGGAACACTGGCCCGTAGGCTGCCAAGTTCAATACTTGACTGTCCACATCTTTAAAATACATTTTCAAAGCCACCATACCATTATGGTGAACCGCCTTCAGAAGCTCATTCCACTTCTCTTCGGTCATCTCGGGCGGGTTGCTGCTTGTTTCCTCATTAACTGTCTCATTATTCATTATTCATTTCACCCCACTTTCTATCATACCACCAAGCGGCTCCAGGTAAAATATATTCATAGGCCTGATAGTCTGGAGCTCTCCCTACCGCAACAGGAAGAACCGCATAATGGCGGGCTTTAACATCCTTCTATGTCGTATTTTTACAATACAGTGAAAACTATTTCATGTAAAATATTTATAGGCAATCTCACCCATATCCGTACTCTATCATGAAGGAGCGATTCTATGCTGATCCCGCAATTATATTTAAACAACCGTACCAAAGAGGCTATTAAGGTTTATGCCAAGGCTTTTAACACTGCAGTTGATTCAATCATGTATGATCCGGAACAGGAACCCGAAACAGTCGTCATTCATGCAGAGATGCACATCCTGGGCCAAAGAGTCATGCTGAGTGACTACGGCGGCCAAATCGTGAACCCGGCAGATGCTGTACTGGAGCTGGTCGCAGCTTTTGAAGATGAGGAAGCGCTAAAGCAGGCTTATGAGATTATTAAAGAGGGAAGCACAACAATTACACCGCTCGGTCCCGTTTTCTTCAGTCCCTGCATGGTGCAGTTTGCCGATGCCTTTGGCGTCCGCTGGTGTTTCATGGTTTGATTTTCACCGCTAAGGGGAATGAAAAAAATCTGGAACAACATTTCGTCCGCGGAGCGTCCATCCAAGTGTTCACGTTAATCCTACTTAAAAAAAGAGGGCTATCTCAAACAGCCACTTCATGGCTTTTGGGACAGCCCCCTGCGACGTTTGACGAGTGGGGTAATTTATTTAGCAGCTTTAGCTGCGGCAAGAATTGCTTTTAAGTAGCCTTGGGTATCCACAAGTGTTGCTCCGCTGACAGCGTCAACCACTTGCTCCTTAGTTTTGTAAGTAAGGGTTTGTTCAAGTGATTTGATCGTTTTGCCTGTCGCAAATTTCTCAATGGCAGCCATGTTCTTGTCGTAACTAACTGTGGACTTCGCCTCTTCTTTCATATGCTCGCTATAGTATTCGGCATTAGCCTTTTTGGAAGCCAGAACAACGTTAGGATCTTTATAATTCTGTCCGAAATCCTTATCAGAGTTAGGCACTCCCGTTGCCACATCTGTGCTCAGGAATTGATAGTCGTCCAGCGAAGCAGCTACGATTACGCCGTTCTGAACTACCGCAACCGCTACCGTAAAGCATCTGGTGCCATGGGCAGCAGCTTCCACCCGGCCCACTTTAAGCGGTGCGCTTGCTGCGGAAGATACATTATTAAGAGCGCCGCTGTTACCTACACCAACAACCGCCAATGAGATCCCGGCCACCAACAATAATTTTGTTACTTTTTTCACAACCATTCCCCCAGTCCTATTATTAAAACGCTTACATTCTATATTTATCAAATTCTAGCATTTAATACTGTTACAAATGTTACTAGAAAAATGTAAATGTATGGAATTGCGCGTGAACTACCCATTGACTATTATAAAAGCCTTGTGATACATTGTGCATACACGGGATACACAATTTTTAGAGGAGGTATAATATGCTGGCATTAGATATTAGAAATTTAAATAAGAGATATCCTAATTTTCAGATCAAAGATGTATCTTTTCAATTGGAGAAAGGCTACATCATGGGTTTTATCGGAGCCAATGGCGCAGGAAAAACAACCACGATAAAATCGATCTTGAACATGGTTCAAGTCGATAGCGGCGAGATATACATTCTTGGCAAGAACATCGCTGATCACGAAATTGAATTGAAGCAGGAAATCGGATGCGCATTCGGTGATATCGACTTCTATACACGCAGCAAGATCAAGACGCTGACCGATATTACAAAGAAATTCTATAAGAATTGGAATAATGAAACATACTACAATTATCTAAAGAGATTCAAGCTGGATGAGAACAAAAAAATAGCGGAGCTGTCCAGAGGAATGAAGGTAAAGTACAGCTTGGCTCTTGCTTTATCGCATGGCGCAAAGCTGCTCATCCTGGATGAACCGACCAGCGGACTCGACCCTGTCTCAAGAGACGATTTGCTCGATATTTTTCAGGAGCTCATCATGGGCGGCGAGATTAGCATTCTATTCTCTACTCATATTACCTCCGACTTAGAAAGATGTGCGGACTATATAACCTTCATTGAGCATGGGCAAATCATTGCCAGCTCCGAGAAAAACGAATTAAAGGAGTCCTACCGTTTACTCAGCGGCAGCGAAGCCCAATTAAACGAAGTGAGGGAACATTTGATTTCTTACAAAATCAACTCTTTCGGCTTTACCGGACTGATTCATACCAAAGACATGGATCCACTCTCCAACCTAAGGGCCACCACACCGAGCCTCGATGAAATCATGATCTACTTCGCGAAAAAGAAGGAGGATGTATATGTATAATTTGGTAATGAAAGATTTGAAATTAGGCGTAAACCCCTGGTTTTTCGTATTACCCTTAATTATGGGGGGCTTAATGCTTATTCCCGGCTGGATCTACTTTATCGTACCGCTATACTTCTGCTTCATAACAATACCGAATATGTTTGGCGGATTTAAAAGCCAGAATGATTTGATGTTTAGTACGATGATGCCCGTGACCAAAAGAGACATCGTGAAGTCCAGGATAACCGTTGTTGTCATTCTTGAACTCATGCATCTTCTCGCTGCCATGATCTTCAGTATATTTACGTTTCGCTTGTACCCTCATCTGACTTACATTTTCTATCCGCCGCATATGGGTTTTTGGGGATTATGTTTCATCATGCTGGCGATCTTCAACATCATATTTATATCCATCCACTACAAGACGGCGTATAAGTATGGAGCGGCAACCACTGCATCCACTACAGCCGCAATCCTTTTTGCCGGAGTGGCCCAATGGGCCGGAATCCAAAGTCCTTGGGTAAACGACATTTTCTATGGCTCCGGGACGGATAATACAGTGCTGCAGCTATCCATTCTGATGGCGGGCCTCGTAATTTTCATTGTACTCACCTTCATTGCCTATCGGATTGCCGTAAAGAGATTCCTGAAAGTGGAGATATTATGAATGTAACGATTTCGAATACTTCCGAGAAACCGATTTATCAGCAGCTTTACGAGCAGATCAGCGCACAAATTCTGAAAGGCGAGCTGGAAAGCGGCTTTTGTCTACCTCCCATTCGTCAGGCAGCCCTAGAGCTTAATGTTAGCGTAATTACCGTTAAGAAAGCCTGGGAAGAACTTGAACGAAGCGGTTTGATAAATACGGTAACTGGTAAAGGATGTTTTGTAGCCGAATTCTCACAGGGTGATATGCTGCGGATACGTAACGAAATGATCCTGAAGCAAATGGAGAGCGATACATCCTACTACAAGTCCTTTGGTCTCACCCTAGATGAAGTGATTGAGTTGCTGAACAAGATTTATTAATCGAAAGGCGTTCATTGAACGCCTTTTTGCCGTTCCACAGCAATTTGAACTGCCGATGCGTTAAACGATTCCCAACACAGCATTATTAGAATCATCAGGATTCCAATAATTGCAGTACCACTCCACCGTGTTTCTGATTCCTTCTTCAAGAGAAGTTTCTGCAGACCAATTGAGCATAAATTTTGCTTTTTCAGGTGACAGGTGCTGGTGCAAGATTTCACTGTTTTTGTGATGTTCGTACAGTGGTTCAATATGTTCAAGATTCATGGCACGCTGAATGATCTCAATCACTTGTTTGATGTCCCACAATTTACCTGTCCCAAAATTAAAATCGTCACCCTTTCCTTCTCTATCTACAAAATGGTACATAGCCATATACGCGGCAATCAAATCTTGAATATACAAAAAATCTCTCATGTATATTCCGTTTGAAGGAATTCTAATCACTGGGGGCAGTTTTGCATACAGCCGTTGTACGGTACCGGGAATTAAGCGGCGGTAATTCAGGTCGCCACCACCATAAATATTGCCGAAACGGCCTACCGCTATAGGCATATTAAAACTATGTCTATAACTTTGAGCAATAAGATCGGAACAAGCCTTAGATACATCATAGGGATTTCTGCCTTGAATAGGCATATCTTCGTAATAGGGGAGAATAGGACTGTCACCGTATACCTTGTCACTGGACGCAACTAATATTTTCGATACCTGGTCTTGGTGAACACGGCAAGCCTCGAGTAGATTATAGGTACCCTTTACATTGGTTTCAAAAGTTTGCCATGGGATCTGGTAGGCCAAGTCTTGAAGGGAAACAGCAGCGAGGTGAAAGACAGTATTTATTTTTCCGTCTGTAATTGCACGTTCAATCAGGTTGTAATCGGTAATATACCCATAATAGCATCGAATCTCCTTGTCCAATCCCAGCTTTGCAAACTGGCTCCGCGGGTTGAACTCGCTCAAAATAGTGGTTACTTCAGCACCTTGATCAACGAGGTGACGAGTTAGCCAGGCGCCTATAAATCCGGAAGCCCCTGTTACTAAAGCACAGCAATCAGATAATGAGCGTTGCATCATCAAAACCTCCAATGTGTTTTAGTTAAGCCGGAGACATAGGTTGGATTATCCATTTTTGACGATGATATACCTATTACTAAATAATTACAATATTTTTTCAAGATACAACCTAATTCACAGTCGAATACACCAGAAATGTATACCTACACGCAGGAATGTTATAATAAACAGGTTCAAGTTGATCTCCAAATCTATGTAAACGAGAGGAGAAACATCCATGAATACGAAACAGTTAGAGCGGACTCAACATGCGAGCGGCTTTATTGCAGCCTTGGATCAAGGCGGAGGAAGCACTCCGAAAGCATTGCTGCAATACGGTAT
>NZ_LN831198.1:1478385-1495660 GCF_001368795.1 Paenibacillus ihuae | reverse complement strand
TATTACTAAATAATTACAATATTTTTTCAAGATACAACCTAATTCACAGTCGAATACACCAGAAATGTATACCTACACGCAGGAATGTTATAATAAACAGGTTCAAGTTGATCTCCAAATCTATGTAAACGAGAGGAGAAACATCCATGAATACGAAACAGTTAGAGCGGATTCAACATGCGAGCGGCTTTATTGCAGCCTTGGATCAAAGCGGAGGAAGCACTCCGAAAGCATTGCTGCAATACGGTATCCGTGAAGACCGTTACACTAATGATCAGGAAATGTTTACCTTAGTGCATGCGATGAGGACACGGATCATCAAAAGTCCCGCGTTTGATTCCAGACACATTATAGGTGCCATTCTTTTCGAAAACACGATGGATCTTACCATTGACGGCCAGTTCACCGCCGATTACCTCAGGGAGCAGAAAGGCATTGTGCCTTTTCTCAAAATCGATCAGGGACTGGCGGAGTTTAACAATGGGGTTCAACTCATGAAGCCCATCCCCGGGCTGGATGAGCTTTTGAAGCGGGCCGTCCAAAAAAATATTTTCGGAACCAAAATGCGCTCACTGATTAAGGAAGCCAACCCTGGCGGCATTCATGAAGTCGTAGAGCAGCAGTTTGCCTTCGCAAAGCAAATTGCCGGACATGGTCTGGTGCCGATCATCGAACCAGAAGTGGATATTCATAGTAGCGATAAGGCACAATCGGAAAAGATATTAAAAGACGAGCTTTTAACTCACTTATCCACTCTTGGCAAAGACGTAAAAGTCATGCTGAAGCTTTCTTTACCGGCTGAAGACAATTTCTACAGTGAGCTGATCCAGGAACCGCATGTGGTACGGGTCGTGGCATTGTCCGGCGGCTATACCCAAGCGGAGGCCAATGAAAAGCTGTCGCGTAACCACGGATTAATCGCCAGCTTCTCCCGTGCCTTATCACAGGGACTTAGTGACGGGCAGACTGATGATGAATTCAACGCATTGCTCGCAGAATCCACACAGGCGATCTATGAAGCCTCAATTACCTGAGTCGGTTTATCCATACGAACGCCCCCGGAAGTTAGTATCTCCGGGAGCGTTTTTTTTCGCCTTAGTGCCTCCTCAGAATGGTACCGGTTCATATCTCGAAAATGCCGATTCTTCGATTCGCCCAAACTCCCTTAACAGCAATACGTTGTGAATGGCCCAATTTGCTTTCCACCAGTTTTCCGCTACCGCGAATGTATTCGGGTAATCCGCCCACTGCCACATAATATCCCATACACCCTCGCCAGTTCTGGAATGAAGGATGTATTCCAGTTCCTTTTCCACAATCTCTTCGTTCCCTTTGTAAAAAATACTTGCTGCAGACGATATGTACATGGAAGGCCTCATCGAGTAGACCGGCCACTTGGCGGGATCTCTTTCAATCGCATCATACACCAACTCCTGCAGCTTTGCTGCAAGTACATCACAATTGTATCTGCCATTTAACGCTGCCGACTCTGCATCCCGTAGAAAGGTAGCATAACCGCCAAGCTCATGGCTTTCGAGTGATCCAGACTTACTGAGCTTATCCATCATTTTATCACCAAGGGCCAAGGCTTTCTTATACAATCCGGAAGAATGGTCAGCAAACTTTAAGATAAAACCGGCTAAGCCTGCCGTAGCGTGGAAACCATTGTCGATGTTATTTTGTTCGCTATAGGTATACCAGGGTGCATGGGGAAAATCACTGTTGGATGGTATGGTAAACGGCCAGCCTTGCTCAGAAAACGGTTCACAGTGCTCAAGGTAAGCCAGAATACGTGTGATTTGAGGATGATGTGCATCAGCAATCCCGATTTCATGGAGTATGGCAACCGCAATTCCAGTTGTATACGGTGAAGAATTGGGATTCCAATTATCCGCATCTAAAGCATGACCAAATCCGTTATCACGGTTGCGATAGGCCTCCAGAGCCTGAAGAACTTGTTCTGCACTCCCATTCTCAAAATGATATTGCCATCTTGCCAAATCAAGCGGCCGCGCATTCCGGTACATCCACCATCTGATTTCCTGAACATCTTCAATGGACAGCTTACTCATTACCGAACAACCTCCCTGTAGATAAGTGCTATCCGTATCGTATCAGGAAACCCTGTCAACCGTATTGCAAAAAAACGACGCTGCTTATCGGATATTCTCCCAGCGGATGATCTCCTCCCGCGCCCTGGGTGCAACTTCAGTTCCGAGAACAGAATCATTACTGCACTGGTCAGGCGTATCCGGCTGGTAAGAGCTGCCGCCGCAGCCATCACAACCGCAGGAGAGGATGCGGCAAAATCCGGCCGGTGATGCTCTCCCACACCGTATACATCCAGACCTACCTGATCTGCAAGAACGATTTCCTCCACTACTTCACGCAGCCGTTCCGCGTGACTCATCGTCCTGCCCGTGTTCACATCCGGCGTTGTTTCAACAAACGTGCTTATTCCCAGTTCCACTGTTTTGTTCCCCCAAGCTGTTATCGTTATTAATCTTTTAATGACATTATTCTATCTTTAAATTACTGAATATTCAAAATTTAAATTCAATAGTGTTCAATCTGAACATAAAAAAGCAGGCTGGATTGTCACTCACGTGACCCTCCAGCCTGCTTACTGTAAATTTATTCACCAGCTTGTCTTATTACTTAGCAAGTAGTTCAGATGCAAGCTTCTCGGCCCCGTCAAATATGGAATAGCTGTATCCCCAGAACTGGTTGAAGTCGATCGGATAAATCGTTTTGTTCTTGACGGCATTCAGACTTTGCAGTGACGGATCCGCGTAGAAGGCCTTCAGCGTCTTTTCCGGATCAACCCCTCCGGTATAAACCGAGAGCAGCAGGACATCCGGGTTGGTAGCAATCAGCTGTTCCTTGCTGATATCTCCCGTAACGGTACCAAAGCTGTTTTTGAGTCCAAGCAATCCCAGTACATCGCCTGCAAATGTATCAACATTCCCGCTATAGATCGCAATTGCCCCATTTCCGCCGTCGGAAACATAAGCGAAGGTTTTCTCTCCACTCGCTGCTGCATTATCTTGCAGCGTCTGGGCACGCTGTTTCAATTCTTCGATATAAGCAGCTGCGTTCTCTTGTACATCAAAGATTTGGCCCAGCTGTTCGATATCCTTGTACAAGCTGTCGAGTGTAGCTCCCTTAACGCTGGTGTTCTGTACAAACGTCTTGATCCCCAGCTCGTTTAAGCCCTCAACTGTCCCTACACCCCAATCCGCATCCGCGTACAGGTCACTGCGACCCAGAACCAGATCAGGACTTGCGCCGACAACGAGCTCCTTACTGGCATACTCTTTGGAGATGACAGGAATCTTCTTGAATTCTTCCTGGACAGCCGGATCTCCAGCACCGTAAAGTGCGGCAACGCCTACCATTTTGTCGGTAAGTCCCAGTTTGATTAGCAGCTCGGCAGCTCCCTGAGTATTGGCCACTACCTTTTCAGGCGCTTTGTCAAAAGTCTGGGATTTAGCCTTCCATTCTGTTCCTTCACCGCTGTTGGTGAAGTTCTCGATTGTGAGCGGGTATACGGTCTTCGTGTTTGGAGCAGCAGTCTCTTCTGCGGCGGTGTTACTGCTATTAGTTGGTGCAGCTGTGCTCGCTGCCGCATTCTCATTCTTCGTGTTCGACGAACATGCGGCAATCATTACCGCCATCAGCAAAACTATCATGAGCGGTGCGTATCTTTTGAATACATTTCTCATTATCCTTGTCCCCTTTTCTGTATGTACGTAACTCGTAGAATATAGAAAGCAGGAGCATCTGTCAATGATAATAATTCTCATTGACAATCATTCTCACTATGAGATATATTTTAAATTAAAACAAATCAACGAAGGAGTCTTATGAATGCGATGCAAAATGAGATAGCTTTACAATCAGAACCAAAGCAATCCATCATTAACAGCCGCTACGGATTTATGACCGTTATTATTACTCTATTAATAATTACAATTCTGTCGGCTGGCGCAGCCGTATCCTTTGGACAGGTAGATATTCCCGTCTCACAATCCTACCGGATTCTGCTCCACCACATTACAGGCATTCAAATTGGAGATGTTCAGGATCTGACCTCCGGCTCCTTTGTCGATATCATCTGGAAAATCCGTTTCCCCCGCGTATTGATGGCGATGTTCATCGGTGCCGGCCTTACCCTGTGCGGAACCATTATGCAGGCTGCTGTACAGAATCCGCTGGCCGATCCATACATACTAGGTATTTCCTCCGGCGGTTCGCTCGGTGCAACGTTCGCCATCCTGATCGGCTTCGGGTCCATGGGGCTGCTCGGCCAGACGGGTGTTGCCTTCTGGGCCTTCGCCGGTGCAGTCGGTGCTTCACTGCTCGTATTGCTGCTGGCAAACGCCGGAGGCAAAATGACCTCGGTTAAGCTCGTGCTTGCCGGGATGGTCATTAACGCATTATGTACCGCCTTTGCCAATTTCATTGTTTATTTTGCCAACAACGCCGAGGGCATTAAGACCGTTACCTTCTGGACCATGGGCAGCCTGGCCGCTTCCAGCTGGGATAAGCTGCCGCTGATTGCGGTAGCTATCGTGCTTGCCGTCTTCTTTTTCCTGCTGCAATTCCGCGTCCTGAACGCAATGCTGCTTGGAGATGAGGCTGCGGTTACACTGGGAATTTCACTCGGCGCCTACCGCAAAACCTATATGATCATTACTGCGCTGATTACCGGCATCATGGTGGCAAGCTGCGGAATGATCGGATTCGTAGGTCTGATCATCCCCCATCTGGTGAGAGGGCTGGTCGGCTCTGACCACCGGAGACTGCTGCCGGCATCCATCCTGTTTGGTGCCATCTTCCTGATCTGGACGGATGTTATCGCCCGGACCATTGTTCCGAATGTCGAGCTCCCGATCGGGATCATTACCGCCCTGATTGGAGCCCCTATGTTTATGTACATGCTGGTCAGAAAAGGCTATGCGTTTGGAGGTAAATCCTAATGAACTTAAACGTTGATCACTTATCGGTCTCCTTCTCCACTGTAAATATTGTTAAAGATGTGTCCCTGAAAGTCCGCAACAAGCAGTTTGTCGGCCTGATCGGACCCAACGGCTGCGGTAAATCCACGCTCCTGAAGAGTATATATAAAGTCATCAAACCGCGGCAGGGTGACGTCTTCCTCTCTGAACTCGATGTTATGAAATCAAGCCCTAAGGTTGTCGCGCAAAAGCTGGGTGTGGTCGGCCAGTTCAACGAGCTGAGCTTCGACTTCACCGTGCGGGAAATGGTAGCCATGGGCAGAACCCCGCACAAAGGAATGCTCGAGACTGACAATCAGGAGGACCAGAGCATCGTCTCCGGCGCGCTGCGCAGGGTGAATCTGGAAGGCCATGCAGACCGCAGCTATAATTCATTATCCGGCGGAGAGAAGCAGCGTGTCATTCTGGCCCGTGTCCTTGCCCAGCAGCCGGAATTCATGATTCTCGACGAACCGACCAACCATTTGGATATCAAATTCCAGCTGCAGATTCTTAATATCGTCAAAAAGCTGGATATCGGCATTCTCGCCGCGCTCCATGACCTTACCCTCGCTGCGGAATATTGTGATTATCTGTACGTCATGAAAAACGGGCAAGTCGCCGCCAGCGGCAGGCCTGAAGATATTCTAACCAAGGAGCTGATCGGACAGGTATTCGATGTGTCCAGTGAGACTTACCGCAACCCCGTAGCCGGCGGACTTGGCATTGCTTATCTGGAGACAAGGTAACACCTGAATGATTATGATGTAAAAGAAAAAGAGAGTCTCCTGCTGAAAGGAGACTCTCTTCTTTGTTATGGTTTACTGTCCTGAATGGGGGGGTTGCCCCCTGAACAGCAAAAGAACGGCATCGCTGCCGTTCTTTATGTGATGGACTCTCAGGGGCTCGAACCCTGGACAAATAGATTAAGAGTCTACTGCTCTACCAACTGAGCTAAGAGTCCATATAATGTTGGATTTAATAAATCAACTTCAAAGGGAACTCTTATATCATACCTCTTTGAGATCCGTATGTCAATATTTTTTTAAGCAGATTATAACGTATAATGGAAGATGCAGAAAATTCACACGCTGAAACGGAGGACACGGCCTTATGATTCTAAAACTAAATTGGATTACGCTTCGGGTACGCGATCTGGAGGCTTCTCTTCACTTTTATCACCGGATCTTGGGACTTCCCATTGAACGCAGATTTGAGAGCAGAGGAAGACAGATTGTGATGTTAGGGACAGAGGGGCAGCCTAAGATCGAGCTGATTCAAGGTACAGACCCGGCTCTGAAACCCGAATGCGGCGTGTCCGTCGGGTTCGACGTAGCGTCTCTGGACCGGGCAATCGAAGAATTGAAGGGCCAGGGCATCCTGGTAGCGCGCGGGCCGGTTTCGCCGAATCCCAGCCTGCGGTTCTTTTATGTGCTGGACCCGGACGGCTTCGAGGTGCAGATCGCAGAGCATAGCTAGACCAGGCTTCTCAAGTTAAGGATTGATGACAAAGACCGCCCTTTACTAGCAGCGGTCTTTGTTTATTACTGGTTTTTGCGCGAGAGAGCATAGTAGACCGGAAGTCCGGCCAGGGTTATCCCTATTCCAATAAGAGAGCGCAGTGGATCACTGACAATCGTGCTGCCCAGAATATAGAGCCCGCCTGCCACTCCGATGATCGGAGTAACCGGGTACAGCGGCACACGGTAACGCCCCTTCTCCGCCGGCATTTTTTTACGCAAGATGAATACACCAAACACACCCATGGTAAAGAAAATCCATAATACAAATACCAGCAAGTCCGTCAGGGTATCAAAGGTACCCGAGAAAATATAGATTACCGCCAGCACACTCTGAAAAATAAGCGCATTGGCCGGAGTCTGGAACCTGGGATGGATGCTGCTTAGTACACGGGAAAAAGGAATCTGATTCTGCTCTCCCATAACCTGAGGCACCCGCGCAGCGGTCATTAAGTAACCGTTCAGCGCACCTAGTACCGACACGATAATTCCTGCCGTAATAAAAGCCCCGCCGCCGCTTCCGAATAACGCCTCAGCCGCGTCAGCTCCAGGAGTCTTGGAAGAAACAATCTGATCGTAGGGCAGTACCTTGAAAATTGCAATATTGAACAAGACATATACGGCAATAACAAACATAACTCCGATTGAAATGACTTTTGGCAGTGTCTTAACCGGATCTTTGATTTCTCCCGCCATATTGGTCACCCCGATCCAGCCGTCATATGCCCATAGCGTACCCAGAACCGCCACCCCAAAACCAGCACCCGCTGCTGATGCCCCTATCCCCCCAAAACCGGGAGCCAAATTCGAGAAGAGGCCAACACCGATGATACCTGCCACCGGAATCAGCTTGCCAACAGTCGCAACAGTCTGAATGATCCCTCCGAATTTGGTGGCAATGACGTTCATGATGAGGATAAAAGCCAGAATCAAAACAGCGAGCAGCTTCTGCTGCCAGTCATTCATCGGCAAAAAGTAGCCAGAATAGGTAGCAAAGGCAATCGCAAGTGCTGCTACTGAAGCAGGATATGAGATTACAGCCTGCACCCACCCCAGCAGGTATCCAAACACGCCCCCATAAAGTTCCCCCAAATAGGTGTACAGACCACCGGATTTGGGAATAGCAGCTGCAATTTCCGCTACGCTCAGCGCAGAAGCCAGGGTAATGATTCCCCCCACCCCCCAGGCCAAGATACTCATCCATGGTGTGCCAGCATTATTAAGCACAATACCGGGCTTCAGAAAAATCCCCGACCCGATAATCATCCCTACAACAAGGGCTAAAGCTTCAAAGAAGGTTACAGTTTTTTTCAGCGGCTTCGTAGTATTCATAGTAATTTTGTTATTCCTTCCTATCACGATTTGCTCTTTTCACCTCATATTAACATGAAGTGACAGATTCGAAAGCGAACTAATTCATTTCCAGGTCAACTTTGGTTATAAACAAACTTACCGTTGTAACATCCATTCTTTGGAAATATAATGATCGTATTCGTTGAGAGCGCTTAAATATAGTGACACTCTAACCTGCAATTCATTTAAGGAGGCTTATAAGTTATGCTGCAAATTCCAGGCGTTACCGACTGTTCACCGGTAGAGGTAGGGTATGACGCATCAAGAATCGGCGTGTTGAACGCCCATTTTCAGAAGCTGATTGAAGACAATAAACTCCAGTCTGCATCCTATTGTGCCTCAAGGTACGGAAAGACATTTATGCACGGTGCTATTGGTCCCCTGTCATTTCGTGAAGACAAGCCGGAGCCGCTGCTACCAACAACCGTACATAATATTGCATCGATCACCAAGGCCGTTACCTCTGTCGCAGTCGCCAAACTTGTTGAGGACGGAATGATCCGGTTTAACACCCCAATAGGTGATATACTTGAACCTTTTAAGGTAGCGCCTTTTGACAAAATCGATATTTACAGCCTTCTGACCCATACCTCGGGGATGTTTCCCGACTGTGCGGAGAGCCTGGTTCCCTACCATAAGTCTTATTGGCAGGTAATCGATGAGTATTTTGAGAAATATACGCCTGAGGACGGTGAGCCGGACTGGATCAAAGCTGCGCTGAGCTGCGGCCTAAATAAACAACCAGGTGAGGAATGGCAATACTGCTCATTCGGCTTTTGCCTGCTCGGTGAAGTGATCAAAAAAGTGACCGGGATAACCGCGGAACAGTATATAGAAGAGCAAATCCTGAAGCCTCTGGGTATGAAAGATACGGTTTGGGAACTGACTCCTGAATTGGCCAGACGGGCCATTATCAGAAACGAGCGGTACGAAAAGCGGTTGAATGATATTGTCGACGGGAAGCAGCCTGAATACTCGCAGGCGGAAAAGCTGTGGGATACCGTATCCAGAACCGGCGGCGGCCTTATCTCAACTCCAGCCGACATCATCCGGTTCGCCAACATGCTTTTGGGGATGGGGACGCTTGAGGGTACACGTATTATCGGCCGTAAAGCAGTCGAAAAAATCACGACCCGCACCCTGTACGGAATTCCTGATCACTGCTGGGGAGCAAGTGAAAGTGACCGGAGCTATGGCATTGGACTGGATATGCGGAGAGGTCCGGCTTACCTCTATTCTGATACCACTTATTTTCATGAAGGTGCAGGAGCCTGCTGTATGGTCATAGACCCCACAGAGCAGCTTGCTGCCGTATGGTTTGTCCCATTTTCCGGTGATAACTGGTACGCAGAGGGATTATATAATGTAACCAATATTATTTGGTCCGGGCTCACTTAATGAACAGCTTGAAATACAAATGGCAGATTTGCCGGACGGTGGCGGGCGTAACCTATAAAGAATGGAGTGCCTACCGCACTCATTCCATGGTGTCCATTATCGTCGGCCCCGTATACTTTATGGTGCAATATTTTATCTGGACGGCGGTATATGGAGACCATTCTTCGCTTGGCGGGTTCTCGCTTCCCCAGATGATCCGGTACTTCGGTGCTACTGCGCTGATCGGGTACCTGATTATGGATTTTGCCGATTGGAACTTATCCATGCTTGTGCGCACCGGTAAGTTCCTGACCTTTCATTTGCGGCCGATTCATCACCGTTCCTTCGCCTTGTTTCAAAAAATCGGACACCGGTCGCTGGGCTTCCTGTTTGAATTTCTGCCCTGCCTGTTGATCTTTATATTTATTTTCGGTGTCGATATGCGGCCGGCGAGTTTTCCCTGGACGATTCTAAGTGTGCTGCTTGCCTTTATGATGAATTTTTATGTGAACTACACGATTGGCCTGACTTCCTTTTGGCTTGTCCAATCCAATGGAATACGCAGTGCATTTATGCTGGTGTCGGGCATTTTTTCAGGTGCGCTAATTCCACTGGATTTTTTCCCGCACTGGCTTCAGGTGACCCAGTTCTTCCTGCCGTTTCAATACATCGCTTATATGCCTGCAATGGTATTCACCGGACACTATTCGCTTGGAGGCCTTGAGCTTTCCATTCAGCAGGCTGTGGGTGTGCAGGCTGTTGCAGTGTTCATTACCTTCGGATCAAGCGAGCTGGTCCGCCGTCTGGCGATGAAGCAGTTTACCGCAGTCGGCGCGTGATTGCCCCATGAGAGGATAATTCTGTACATGAAACGGTATCTCGAGGTTTATAAGCAATGCATGTATTCCGCTATACAGGCAACTGCAGCTTATCGCATGAATTTCATCATCAGCAGTCTCATCACACTGTCCGGTAATATTCTGTTTCCGCTGGTGACTCTGCTAATTTACCGGGCAGGCACCAGCTTTCCCGGCTGGAGTTTATATGAGGTGCTGCTGATCCAGTCTGTATTCACCATGTCCAGCGGCCTCTCGAGCCTTATTTTTGGCGGTGTCCTCTGGACCACCATGTCCCATATCCGTGAGGGAAGCTTCGAGGTGATTCTGCTGAAGCCGCTGAACCCGCTGTTTTTCATTGTCGCTACTACATTTTCTACCGATAGTATCGGCCTGTTTCTGGGCGGTGTTGCGTTATTCATCTTCTCCGTTATCCAGGCAGGTGCCATTCCGCTGCTCTTCTGGCTTCAATTTATCGGGCTGTTCATCGCCGGGGCGGCGGTCCTCGCAGGATTATCGCTGATGATGGCCGCGATGTCCTTCAAATGGGTGGGCAATTCGAGAATATCCGAGCTTGCTGACAGCGTGCTGAATATCGGAAAGTATCCCTTGCCTATTTTCCCGAAGGCTGTGCAAACTGCAGCTACGATGATCATTCCTGTGGGAATGGTGGGCTTCCTCCCCGCTTCCGCGCTGCTTGGCCGGGTGCAGGCTAGGGATTTCATAGCAGTACTGCCCTGCATTTTATTCCTGGCGGCAGGGGTATGGGTGTACCGGCATATGATCAGATTGTACGAGGGGGTAGGCGGATGATGCCGGTAATTGATGTTCAGCATTTGACCAAGACATATACCACCTATAAGCGCGGTGCAGGCGCGGGGCAGACGATCCGAAGCTTCTTCCAGCGCGAAGAAGTCGTAATCCATGCCGTCAACGATATCAGCTTTGCCATCGGGCAAGGGGAAATCTGCGGGATTCTGGGTCCTAACGGGGCTGGAAAATCCACCGCGATCAAAATGCTCTGCGGTGCGCTGTATCCCACAAGCGGAGACATCCAAGTGCTTGGTTATTCTCCTGCCAGGGACAGGAAGCGCTATGTCGGCAAAATCGGAGCCGTCTTCGGCCAGAAATCTCAGTTAATCTGGGACATTCCGCCGATCGACAGCTTCAACATGAACAAGGCAATCTACGGGATCACCAACCACGACTTTAAAAGCCGCCTGGAAGAGCTGACGGAGCTGCTCGATATTGCCCACGTAATCGAAAAGCCTACAAGAGTGCTGTCTCTTGGGGAACGAATGAAATGCGAATTTGTCATGGCCATGCTGCACCAGCCGGATATTATGTTCCTGGATGAGCCGACCATCGGGCTTGATGTGATCGCCAAGGTCAAAATCCGCGAATTCATCCAGCAGCTGAATCAGAAGCGGAATATGACCTGTATTCTGACTACTCATGATCTTGAGGATGTGGAGGAGCTTGCCCACCGGGTTATTGTCATTAATCACGGGGAAAAAGTCTTTGATGATTCGCTGCAGCGGCTGAAGCTGTTTCTCGGGGAGAAGAAGCGGGTCAGCTTTACTTTTGCCGACTCTGCCGGTAAAACCGTCTTCGATAATGCCTACGCCAAGGTAATTGACCGGCCGTCGGATTTTCAAATTACCCTTGAAGTGGACACGGCCCAAATTTCAATTAGTGATTTCCTGGAAGACATCTCCCGGAAGCACCGCTTCACTGACATTTCAGTCAAGGAACTGCCGATCCAGCAGGTGGTGATGAATATCTACGAAAATGCTGAGGGGATTTTAACCAATTGAATCACTTTTTCATTCGCGATATAATTAGAAGCATAAGTCGTGAAGCACACGCCGCTTTCATACAACAACCGCCTGAGGTTTATTTGCGGGGAGTTGTAAGGAAGCGGCTTTTTTGCGCAAAAAACAACGTTCACAGAGCGTTAATGGAGGACTATGAGGATGCCGCGATTTGAACAGCAATATGAGGAATGGTTGCAGAGCAATCTAAAGAATGAGAGCAACCACAGGCGAAGGGAGTTACTCGGCAAAGGATTAGGCCACGGGACAATAGAATTCCTGCGAACGGTATGGTTTCCGGCAATCGGGAATTTGGACCACGTGTTTCCGGAGTGGGAAGTACGTGATTTCAATAACGGTTACCGCTATCTGGATTTGGCTTATATGCCTGGGGGAGTGAAAGGCGGAATAGAGATTCAGGGCTATGGACCACATGCCCGGGATCTGGACGTGAGGAGATTCAAGGATTTATGCCGCCGGCATTGCCTGCTTGCCCTGGATGGCTGGACCTTTCTCCCCATCGCTTATCCTTCGATTGTCGAAGAACCTAAGCAATGCCAGCAGCTGGTGCTGTCTTTTATAGGTAAATTCATCGCGACGGATGTGTCTTCCTCGTTAACTTGGCTGCAAGCGGAGACACTGCGTTTCGCAAGACGTCTGCTTAGGGCATTCACCCCCATAGAACTTGCACAGCACCTCAAAGTTACGGATAGACACGCCAGACGAATTCTACACGAATTGGTTCAACTGCAATTACTGGATGTTGCAGGCGGCGGACAGCAGCGAAATCGTACATATCAACTGAGGGTGTAACTAAGAAAGCGTTAGGTGGGTAGAACGATGAGACTGGGGTTGGGGGGGCGGGGGGGGTCAGTGGGCCGGCGGATCAATGGGTCGATGGCTGACTAATCAGTGACTTGGGATTGGACTGGACTAAAATTTTACAGCCATCGTAGTGTTGGAGGAGTCGAATGAATCGCTACGGACCGAGGAGCACTTATTATCAGCAGAAGCGCTGTTTCGTCTCTCTTACGGACTCAGATGCAGTTATTTGCTTATATCCGTGTAAAATATTGCCCGATGGAGGGAAATAAGCGCAATACGGTCCGTTAGCCCTGCTAAATGTGCCGATTCAAGGGAATAAGGGCTGTGGGGTCCATAGCAAACAAATGGAGGAACTCAGGGGAGCATTGGTTAGTCTGAAGTTGAACTTCGGGGTTAGCGACCAACCGATCGTAACTTATGGACGGCTCTGGCAGACAGCATTGGCAGCGGCCGTCGGCATACTGGCCTTCGTCCTTAGCAGCCCGATTGGCATTAGAGGTTTACGATTGGCGTTGGCACTCGGTATCGATAATTGTCGGTTAGCAATTGCCGTGGTATTTCACTTCTCCGCTATAGTCGAAAACAAATCAGAATCCCTGCCCTCAGCTAACCACACTCCCTGAGACAGCAAAAAGAACGGCATCGCTGCCGTTCTTACTTTGATGGACTCTCAGGGGCTCGAACCCTGGACAAATAGATTAAGAGTCTACTGCTCTACCAACTGAGCTAAGAGTCCGTATGATGTTATTGGTGGAGCCAAGGGGGATCGAACCCCTGACCTCATCGCTGCCAGCGATGCGCTCTCCCAGCTGAGCTATGGCCCCATGGTGCATATTTTAGAACTACATTATGTACTCTAAAATCAGGTGTGAGCCGCAAGCTCACTTCGCTTCGTCATGTTTAAGTTCCGTAGGCGACTTCTATATAATATAAAAAATCGCCCTCGGTGTCAACACTTTTATAAATAAGTTTTTATTCATGAGATTAACGAATATATGGCCGATGAACTCCAGGAGAAGCCCTATAGCCCCTCCAGCTCTCCAGTATTCTTGGACAGCAGTCCCTTCAATTCCTTCATGAACATGTTGATGTCCTTAAACTGGCGGTATACGGAGGCAAAGCGGACGTAGGCAACCTCGTCAACCGGATATAGCTGCTCCATCACCAGCTCGCCAATTTGGCGGCTCTCTATTTCTGCTAAGGCGATGCCGCGCAGCGATTTCTCAACCTCGGAGACGATGGATTCCAAGCGCTCTACAGACACAGGGCGCTTCTCACAGGCGCGGATCAGGCCGCGCAGGATTTTATCGCGGCTGAATTCTTCGCGGCTGCCGTCCTTTTTGATTACAATCAGCGGGGTTTCTTCGATCATCTCGAAGGTAGTAAAACGCTTGCTGCAGCGCTCGCATTCACGCCTGCGCCGGATCGATTTATTCTCGTTAGCCGGACGCGAGTCAAGTACTTTGGTATTCGTATGGTCGCAGTAAGGGCATTTCATAAGCTCAGGTCACTTCCTTTTCCATTAAATATAGGAGGCCTTAGCGGCCACATTCGGGTTTTGGAGCTGTAATTCTTATTTCCATAAAACACCGTTTTATTGTTGCTATGAATCTGGCGAGAGCAGCACATAATACTGTTACCAACCGATAGGAGGTGAACAGCAATGAGCCAAAGCAGCAACTCCAACAACCTGGTAGCTCCAAATTCACGCGGTGCCTTGGAACAACTTAAATACGAAGTTGCCCAAGAATTAGGTATCACTCTTTCCCCAGACGGATACCAAGGCAATAAAACTTCTTACGAAAATGGTTCGATCGGTGGTTACATCACTAAACGTCTTGTAACGCTGGCTGAACAGTCCCTGGCAGGTCAATTCAAATAACCTGTCCCCAATAAGCTTGCCTAAAGAAGTATTAAACGGCTAATCGCCGTTTAATGCTTCTTTTTTTACAGGATAGCATTGCTTTAGAACTCGCTGTAAATCTCTGTGTACTGGTTATAATAATAAATTACCCGCTGAACGTAATGCCGGGTCTCGCCGAACGGAATATCTTTTACAGAACCCTCTGTACCGTCCCAGTCGCCATTATCCAGCCAGCGCTGCACTTTACCGGGTCCGGCATTGTATGCAGCGATCACCGCTGTGCGGTTGCCTTCAAACTGGCGGGAGAGCGAGGATAAATACCAGGTTCCCAGCTCAATATTGGCCGAGGGCTCCTCCTTTAGCTCGTCCAGCGACACATCGGGAAGCTTGGCCTTCTCAAGCGCCCATTTAGCCGTATCCGGCATGAGCTGCATGAGGCCTAGTGCGCCTTTCCTGGATTCCCGGCCTGTCTTAAAATTGGTCTCCACGCGGATAATGGCTGCCACCAGAAACGGGTCCATCTCATAAGTGATACTGTGCTTACGGATTTCATTCTTATAATGAATGGGATAAAACAAAGACATCCAGTTGGTGCTCAGGAACAGAATTGCGGTAAAGCCTACGAATAACATGAGCAGTACTCTTTTTTTACGCAGCCACCTCATGATAAACCCAGCCTGTCCCAAAGCACTGCTACCTGCTGTTCAGTATGGGTAAGCTCGCCGCTGTTGTCGATAACGTAATCCGCTCTTCTGCGCTTCTCTTCGATATCCATCTGAGCATCCAGCCTGCCTGTGGCTTGCTCAAGAGATAACCCGTTACGCTGCATTAGTCGGGCTAGCTGGATCTCCCGGGGCACATACACAACGGTTATCTTCTTAAACAGATTGTCCAGCGCTGATTCGTAAAGCAACGGTATGTCCACGACAATCAGTGACAGCGGATCTTCTTCTTCCATCGCATACATCGTTTCTTTGATCTCCTGGCGGATCGCAGGATGTGTCAGGTTATTCAGCACCTGCAGGGCAGCCTGGTCATGAAAGACGATTTCTCCCAGCGCAGACCGGTTCAGTGTGCCGTCCTGCAATAATATGTTTTGGCCAAAATGCTCCACAGCTGCAGCCAGCACGGGATGCCCCGGGAGCATGACCCCTCTTGCGATTACATCGGCATCGACGAGCCGTGCTCCTTTAGCTACAAATAATGCAGAGACTGTGCTTTTTCCGGAAGCAATGCCTCCGGTTAAGCCCATAATCATGTACTCACCTCATAACAGCTTCATTATTCCCATAGCAATTAATAATAACGCCGGCAGAGCAGCCGCATGTTTCATCCAGAAGCTCCCCGACAGCTTTAGACCGGTTTTCATTCCCAGCAGTAAAAAGGTTCCGCTGAACAGGGCGATCATCAGTGAGGTCGGGACCGGGCTAAACCCAAGCAGCGCAGCACCAAGCCCCGCACCAAAAGCGTCCAGTGACAGCGCAATACCGAGGATCACTGCCTCCATAGAGGAAATACTCCCTGAGTCATCCATGTCGGCGGAAGAAGGCGTCCGGAGAATCTGTATCACTACTCCCAAATGCCGCAGCTCCAAAGAAAAAACTGCTGATTTGTGGGGCCAGTCTCCGGCCGGATTCACAGACTCTTCATTTAATGGAACAGGCTGTGCCTCCGCTCCCTGCGGACTGTGCTCCCGTTCCTTTTGCATCAGCATCTGTACCAGGGACCAGCAGCCCATTAAGACGAGAATAACCGCTCCAATCATGGAGGCGGCATCCGGTGAGACAACCTTGGCTAATAGTACACCTACCTGCATAGAGACACAAATGACTATCCCCGAACAAAGCGAGATAATCAGAATGGAGAGCAGCGGTATCTTCATTTTGCGTAATCCATATGTAATGCCTACACCAAAACCGTCCAAACTAAGCGCAAAGGCCAGCAGCAAAAGTGAAAACAATGGGCTGATCACCCGCAATCCCTCCCGTGAAGAAACGGAAGTCCGGCGGATCCATCCGCTCGGTTCCGTTACCTTGATTCAGCATTCTTCACACAGTATATGGGCGGGACGGGCAGTCGGTGCCTGACTTATTGCGGCAGCTTGGACAGGTATGGTGTATAGTACCTGTGGATTAGGAGCATTCCAGGGTCAATTCTTATTTACATATACAGATAAAGGCTGGCAGGTTGGACAGATATGCGTGCCCCGGCCGCCTACTACACTTTTTTCAATCAGGGTACCGCAGGTGCTGCACGGCTGGTCCTTGCGGCCATAAATGAGATGCTGCTGCTGGTAGCTGCCGCTCTCTCCCTGGCCGTTGACATACGATTTCACGGAAGAGCCTCCGGCATTTACAGCATCCGTCAGGGTTGCTACAATCGCGCTATGCAGCCTGCCGAGCTGCTCGTCCGATAGCAACTTCGCTGTCTCCTCCGGATGAATTCCTGCGCGGTGCAAGGACTCATCTACATAAATATTACCGATGCCGACCACATATTCCTGATTTAAGAGCAGCGGCTTGATTTTGGTGCTTCGGCCAGCGACGATCTCCTTGAACCGTTCCAGGGTAAATGAAGCATCCAAGGGCTCCTGTCCCAGCTTATTCAGCGGTTTGAGCAGCAAATCCTCGCCCGGCTGAAATAAATGCATCGTTCCGAATTGGCGTACATCCGTGTAACGGAGCTC
>NZ_LN831198.1:1445408-1478359 GCF_001368795.1 Paenibacillus ihuae | reverse complement strand
ATGACATGCGTATGCTTGTCCAGCGGATCATCCTGCTGAAAGAGCCCGTAGCGGCCTTCCATCCGTAAATGGGAGACCATTACCAGTCCATCCAGTACAAACCGCAAAAATTTGCCTCTGCGCTCAACCGTAACAATGCTATGGCCCGCCAGCATATTGGCGAAAGCCTGAATATCGTCCGGACGCTGAATAATCCGCGGCAGCCGGACGGTGACGTGCTGTATCTGCTTGCCTGTAATTAAATCGTTTAGTGTTCTTCTGACTGTTTCAACTTCCGGTAATTCCGGCATTATGGCTCACCTCTATCCCATTATACCGGATAACACCAGGCTTCGGGGAGCCTATTTCGCTTCATACCAGTTACTTCCATAACTTACCTCCGCCTTCAGCGGAACAGACAGCGCCAGCGCCCCGGCCATAACCTCTGGCACCAGCTCCTTCATCAGCTCCAGCTCATCCGGCGGTACCTCAAACACAAGCTCATCATGCACCTGAAGCAGCATGCGGCTCTTCAACCCGCGTTCGTATAATGCTTTGTCCATATGAACCATAGCAAGCTTGATGATGTCCGCAGCCGTTCCCTGAATTGGAGTGTTCATCGCTGTCCGTTCAGCAAAAGAGCGCAGATTAAAGTTCTTGGCATTAATCTCCGGCAGATAACGGCGGCGTTCCAGCATTGTTGTGACATACCCCTGCTTACTCGCTTCGACTACAATTTCATCCATATAACGGCGGACACCACTAAAGACTTCCTTATACTGCTCAATAAACTGTGCAGCCTCTTTACGCGGAATATTTAGGTTCTGAGACAGTCCGTAATCACTGATGCCGTAGACAATCCCGAAGTTGACCGCCTTGGCGGAACGGCGCATATTGCTGTCTACCTGATCGGCCGTGACCCCGAACACGTCCATGGCTGTCTTGGTGTGAATGTCCATATCCTCCAGGAACGCTTCCTTCATCCGTTCATCACCGGAGATATGCGCCAGCACCCGCAGCTCAATCTGCGAGTAATCCGCCGCCAGGATAGACCAGCCGGGTTCAGACGGCACGAAGACCTTGCGGATCTTGCGGCCCTCCTCCAGCCGGATCGGGATATTCTGAAGATTCGGAAACTGGCTGCTTAAACGTCCTGTTGCGGCAATCGTCTGCCGGTAGAAGGTATGAACCTTGCCGGTCTCTTCCGAAATTTCCTTAAGCAATCCTTCCACATAAGTGGACTGCAGCTTGGCAATCGTACGGTACTGCAGGATCAGACGCACTACATCATGATAAGGAGCCAGCTTCTCCAGCACCTCTGCATCCGTGGAATAGCCCGTCTTCGTCTTCTTAACGACAGGCAGTCCCAGCTTCACGAACAGGATCTCGCCAAGCTGCTTCGGCGAGTTCAGGTTGAACTCGGTTCCGCAAATCTCGTAAATTTCCGTTACGAGTGTGGAGATCTGTGCTTCGAATTCTTTGCCCAGCTCCTTGAGATCCTCTTTATTGACCGCAATCCCCTGCTTCTCCATATCAGCCAGAATGCGCGACAGCGGCATTTCCAGATCCAGTAACAGGCCGGTCATTGCTGTCTCTGTCAGCTCCTGCTGCTGCTTCTGCACAATGCCATGCACAGTAGCACTCTTGCGGGCTACATGATTGCCCAGAATCTCAAGCTCAGGAATTTTATATTTGGCGCCTTTGCCGAATACCTCTTCATCCGGGGACAGACGCGGCAATCCATATTTGGCGGTAAGATCATTCAGATTCTGATTCGCTTCCGTCGGGTCCAGCAAATAGGCTGCAAGCTGCACGTCATTAGCCGCTCCGGCAAAAGCGATCCCCTGCCAATGCAGGGCCAGATCCGCCCGGTGCAGGTCATATCCGCTCTTCGGCGCACTCCTGTCTCCAAGCCAGTCCCGCAGCGGTGCTGCGGCCGGGCTCTTCAGCAGGGCAAGCGGCACGAAGTAATGCTGCTCCGGTGAAGACAGACCGATGCCGATCACTTCAGAACGGTGCGGATTCTCACCGTTTGTCTCCACATGCAGTGCGGAAATATCCGGCAGGGCAGCAATTAGCGCTTCCAGTTCGGCCTCGCCGACGATCGTAATATCCAGGACAGCGGTCTCAGCCGCACCCGATGCTTCCGCTCCGGTTCCTTCGCCATTTGCCGCTGGCGCATAAGCGCTTAGCGACAAGCGCTCCAGCAGGGATTTGAACTCCAGCTTAGCGAGCGCAGGTCCGGCTGTTTCTGTCTTAATTCCGCTGAAGGCCATATCCTCCCAGGCATGCTCAAGCGGAACCTCACGGTAAATCGTCGCGAGCTTCTTGCTCATGACGGCGCTGTCGGCATGCTCCTCTAGCTTCTCCTTCATCTTTCCTTTCAGTTCGCCGGTTCCGGCCAGTACACCTTCAACAGAGCCGAACTGATGCAGCAGCTTCAGTGCCGTTTTCTCGCCTACCCCAGGAACACCTGGAATATTATCGCTAGTATCACCCATCAGGCCCTTGAGATCGATAATCTGCTCAGGGGTCAGATCATATTTCTCACGGATCTGCTGCGGTCCGTACAGCTCCACTTCGGTAACACCTTTGCGTACCAGGGCTACGGTAGTATGCTCTGAAGCCAGCTGCAGCATATCCTTGTCCCCGGACACAATGATCACTTCACGTCCGGCAGCATCCGCTTCCCGGGAGATACTGCCGATGATATCATCAGCCTCATAGCCGCTGATTTCAAACTGCGGCACACCGAGATCGCGCAGCAGGTCCTTTAGCATCGGGAACTGCTCGGACAGCTCGGGCGGAGTCTTCTGGCGGCCGCCTTTATAATCCTCATAACCTTCATGCCGGAACGTAATCTTCCCCGCATCAAATGCCACGATCAAATGGCTTGGTTTATAATCGTCAATTAAGCGCAATAGCATTGTCGTAAATCCGTATACCGCATTCGTCTGCTGTCCTGCTGTATTCGTCAGCGGCGGCATTGCAAAAAACGCGCGGTAAATGATGTTATTTCCATCTATAAGTATCAACTTGTCCACTGTAGCACCTCGCCTTTTTCTTGCTTACTCCTTACATCTTACCATATGCTCTGTACAAAAAAGAACCAAAGTGCACGAAATGAGTCTCCGGGTCAGAATCTTACATTGAATGCAGGATTGCCATTCTTCAGCGGCTTAAACCCGTTATTGCCGGCAATTACAAATAAAAAACAGCATGCCTCCATGGGGGGCGTGCTGTTTTAGAAATACGTCAGGGAGGTTCACTCCAGCTGTCTGAGCGAGCTTACTGCAGGCTATTGGTTCAGATCCGGACGCTTGCCCGTCACCAGATACACGACACTCTCGCCAATGTTGGTGGCGTGGTCAGCAATCCGCTCAATGTAACGGCCAACCAGTGTCAGCAGCATGGCCTGATTCAGGGATTCCGGCTTCTCCACCATATAAGCATAGAGCTCATTAATCATTGCGCTGTACAACCCGTCAACCTGATCATCGTCCTGGGCCATTTTGTAGGCCAGGTCGGTGTTCTCATCCAGGTAGGACTGAATGGCTTCGGTAATCATAACCGAGACAAGTTCAGCCATGCGCGGAATATCTACCAGCGGTTTGATCAGCTGCTGTCCCTGAATACGCAGGGTAACCTTTGCCACATCCAGAGCCAGATCGCCCATACGCTCCAGATCGCTGGAGATTTTGAAAGCAACAATTATACGGCGCAGGTCTTTGGCTACGGGCTGCTGGGTAATAATAAGCCGTGAGCCGATGTCCATAATTTTGTCTTCCATCGCATTCAGCCTCAAGTCAGCCTTAACGATGTCTTGTGCGCGTTCGATATCCTGGGTCTGCAGCGCCACCACGGCACCCTCAAGTGCATCGATGACATGCTCACCCATTTGCTGCAGCAGGGTGCGCAGCTCTTCCAGATCTTTGTCGAATTCTTTTCTGCGAATCATAAGTAAACCGATCCTCCTCAAAAACGTATGGTCAGCCTGTCATTTCCAGGAACAGGTCCTCCAGCGCTTAGCCGAAGCGTCCGGATATATAATCTTCAGTGCGGGAGTCCTTCGGATTGGAGAACAGCATCTCCGTATCCGCCGCCTCAACGATGACACCATTCAGGAAAAACACGGTACGTCCCAACACACGGGCCGCCTGATGCATGTTGTGCGTGACCATTACAATCGTGTACTTGCTCCGCAATTCCTGTACAAGCTCCTCGATCTTAAGTGTGGAGACCGGGTCCAGGGCAGAGGTCGCCTCATCCATCAGCAGAATATCCGGCTGCACTGCAAGCGCTCTGGCAATACAGAGCCGCTGCTGCTGTCCGCCGGACAAGCTGAGCGCAGACTTCTTCAGGAAATCCTTAACTTCCTCCCAGAGGGCGGATTGGCGCAAGCTCTGCTCCACAAGCTCGTCGAGTTCCGCTTTGGAACGGACGCCGTGCAGACGCGGGCCATAGGCTACATTGTCATAAATTGACTTCGGAAAAGGATTCGGCTGCTGGAATACCATGCCGACCTGCTTGCGCAGACTTTCCACTTCCACTTCGTCGCTATAAATATTCTTGCCGCCGATGTTAACTGTTCCTTCAATACGTGTTCCGGGGATCATATCATTCATTCGGTTTAGGGTACGCAGCAGGGTGGACTTACCGCAGCCGGAAGGCCCGATAAACGCGGTCACCTGTTTCTCAGGGATTTGCAGCTCCACATTCTTCAGTGCGTGAAATGACTCATAGTAGAGATCTAGCTTCTCTATGTCAATGATGGATTTCATTTGTTTTGGCGTCTCCTTCTCATCATCTTCGTTCCCAATGATAAGCTTTCAGTGTAAATAGAGTTGAAGAGAATTGTTAACGCAGTGTAAAATCGGCAGCGGCAGATATTATGCTTCTAACAGAAGTGTAAGTATAGTGTATAGTTACATTTCTATTTTTATGTATAGTCAAAAAAAAGAACACCGTCATATCACATGACCGGTGCTCTTTTTTTGTTCACGACCAGCTTGTAGCCCACCCCGCGGATCGAGTCGATGTGGACGGATTCCGGATCAAGCTCCAGCTTCTTGCGCAGCGAGCTGACATGAACGTCTACAGTACGCTGCCCCCCGATATAATCAAAGCCCCAAACCGCATTCATCAGATCGTCGCGCGTCAGCACTACACCCGGCTTGCGTGCCAGGTACAGCAGCACCTCAAATTCTTTGGGGCGCAGATTGATGCTCTGTCCCCCCAGCGAGACCTCATACCGCTCCGGATAAATCTCCAGCTGTCCCAGAATGATCGTCGATGCGGATGCCGCCACTTCCGGCTGGCTCTCCTCTACAACTCCCGAGATCCGCCGGAGAACAGCGCTCACTCTCGCAAGCAGTTCGGACACGCCAAAAGGTTTCGTTATGTAATCGTCGGCGCCTGATTTCAGTCCCCGGACTACATCCTCTTCGGCGTTTTTGGCAGTCAGCACGATTACAGGTGTACGGATGCCCTGCCCGCGAAGCTTATCAAGGATATCTATCCCGTTCATACCGGGCAACATCAGATCCAGTACGATCAGATCAAAAGGTTCTCTAGTCGCACGGTCGTATCCTGCCGTTCCATGATCCTCCACCGTCACCTCATAGCCTTCCTGCGTCAAGTTATAGGACAGCAGCCGGGCCAGCGTCGGTTCGTCTTCAATGACAAGCAATCGTTGTGCCATAGTTTCCCCCGTATTCATATGTTTTAAAATTTACAAAACTGCAGCAAGCCCATCATATCACCGGAATGTTAACTTGGTGTAAAATAGCAGCAACTTTTCGAAGATTCACCTGATACTTTTAATATATCTCTTGATAGACCGGCTGGCAAACGCAATCCATGCCTCTACAGACCGCGCACCAACCAGTCTGCTACTCTCCGTGCTCCTGCAGCAGCGGCAGCTCCAGAATAAACGAGCTTCCAATTCCGAGATCACTCTCAACGGTAATCGTACCCCGGTGCAGCTCCACCAGATGTTTTACAATGGACAGCCCGAGTCCCGTACCGCCGGAGCTCCTGGATCTGGCCTTATCTACCCGGTAGAACCGCTCAAAGATGCGCGGAAGGTCTTTGCGGGGAATTCCCATTCCCGTATCACTGACGGTAAAGACGACAGTTTCTGTACCATCCGTCCTTTGTCTGTTTGTAGCCGTAACTTTGACACTGCCTCCGTCATGCGTGTAATTAATGGCATTGGAGAGCAGATTCATGAAGATCTGGCGCAGCTTATCCTCATCCCCTTCGATGAAGAGCTCGTTCGGTACATTCGTGCTGAGACTAATCTTTTTCTTTTCTGCCACCTTACTAAGCGTCCCCAGCACGGAATCAAAGAATTCGATTAAATGCACCGGCGAGCATTCCAGCTGCACACGCTTGGATTCGATTTTGGACAGCTCCAGAATATCCCCGATCAGGCGGTTCAGCCGCTCATTCTCATCATATATAATCTGCAAAAATGAACGGGCGGTCTTCTCATCTGTCACACCGCCGCCAAGCAGCGTTTCGGCAAAGCCTTTTACTGCGGCTACCGGCGTCTTCAATTCATGCGACACATTGGCGACAAACTCGCTGCGCATCTTCTCCAGCCGGCGGATTTCCGTTACCTCCTGCAGCAGGAACAGCATGCCCCGGTAAGAGCCGTCCTGCACCATCGGCACACCGTCCAGCCGGACGATCCGCTCGGCAGGGGTATAAATACTGCGCTCTTCATGGATCGGCTCATTACGCTCGACACCTTCTTCAATCAGCCGGGCCAGCTCATAATGATGCTTCAGCTCTTTGTAGGAATGCCCGGCCATCTCGCTGTTCTTCACATCGAGCATCCGTTCCGAGGCCCGGTTGAGCAGGGCAAACTCCCCTTCCGCATTGATCATGACAATGCCGCCGGTCATATTATCCAATACGCTTTGCAGCAGATCCTCATTATCGCGGATTGTCTTAAGCTGTGCCTGCAGGCTGTCCGCCATCGCATTGATCGCTTTGGCCAGCTGTCCGACCTCATCTCTGCGCTGTATCGGTACCCTGGCATCATAGTCCAAATCGGTAATGCGTCGGGCGACTCTAGTAATCTGCTCCAGCGGTGAAGTCATGCTGGACGCCACTTTATAGCTCACAAAGGTAGCCGCCACAAAGAGCAGCACCAGTCCGCCGGCCATAATCATCCATGCTCGGTTCAGCCCCTCTGTTACCGCATCAAGCGCCATCGAAAGGCGGATATATCCGTCAAAGCCGTCCTCGGAGTGTACCGCTCCGGCCACATAGAGCATTTCCCGGTCAAGCGTATCACTGTAACGGATGGCACGGCCAATGCCTTCTTTCGCCGCAATTACTTCTTCTTCCCGTGTAGAGTGGTTATCCATTTCCAGCGGGTTCTTCTCCGAATCGCCGATAACCTTCCCCTCTCTGGTAATGAAGGTAATCCGGGAATTCGTCAGCTGGGAGATGAGCTTGGCATGCTCCGTGTAGTAGCTGATCGCATCTGAGCTGTTCATGTCGGTGAACTGGAAGGTGCCGGACAATAATTTTATTTCCCGGGACATGTTCTCCTCCAGGGCGGTGATATGCGAGTCCTTGAACAGCGTAGCCATAGTAATGCCCGCACCGATCATAGAGATTCCGATCAGGGCCATCATGATTAGGGTGAGGCGGATGCGAAACGGTTTCATATAAAGTAGTCCTCTTTCTTATCGTTGTGTCCTTGAGAACATCCTAACTCCATTTCCGCGAAAATACCAGTTCCCGTGACAATTATCAACGCAGTGTAAAATCTGCCCCGGACAGTGTCGGAGCGCTGCAGAAATCCCGTTAATAGAACAAGACGCAACAAAATGATAAACTATGAGATAACACCTCTCCATTCTTTTACAGCGGTTTCATAAAGACTAATTTTCTTGCGAGGGATAACGATGAAAGTAACCATTTCAGATGTAGCCAGAGCGGCAAATGTGGCCAAGTCCACCGTCTCCAAGGTGTTGAACGATTCTCCCAAAATATCAGCTGAAACCAAGCTAAGAGTCCGGGAAATCATGAAGCAGATGAATTATATCCCGAGCAGCATTGCTACCGGATTAGCCAGACAGAGCAGCCATACGGTCGGACTGCTGATCGACATGTCCAAAGAGAGCGAATTTTTGAATCAGTTCTTTTACAATATTATCGGCGGTATCGAGAGCGTGATCGGTCCCCTGGGCTATGAATTGACCCTCTGTAATATCCAGCACCATGCTGCGGAGGACCATTTTCTTAACCGACTTGTGCTAAACCAGCGGGTAGACGGAATTATTGCTAATAATTCTGTTCTGACTGAAGAATTGTCGAAGGAGCTGGACCGGCTCCGCTTCCCTTACGTCTCGATCGGTGAATTGGAGCCGGCCGCCAGTTGGGTCGATTTCGACAATGAAGCCGGGGGACGAATGCTTACCAGTCATTTGCTGCAGCAGGGTTATACTAAACCTGCTTTTATCGGAGGTGAACGGAATGAGCGGATATTCAGCCGCCGGTTAAGCGGCTACCTTCAAGCCATGCAGCAGTCGGACTGTATCGTCCGCCAGGATTGGATTGTAAACGGTCCGGCGGATGAACACGAAGGATACCGCGCGGCACTGAAGCTGTTCCAGCACGGGGACCGTCCTGACTCTGTGGTGTGTATGACGAATTACACGGCGTTTGGCGTATTGAAGGCAGCCCGGGAGCTCGGGATCGGTGTTCCGGGTCAACTGGGAGTCGCAGCTTTTGATGAATATCCTTTATCCCGCTATACGACTCCCCCGCTAACTTCGCTGAATATCGACACCTTCAAGCTCGGGGTAACGTCCGGCCAGTGGCTGATGGATCATATCCAAGGCAGATGTACGGCATCACGGCAGCTGATTCTTGAACCTGAGCTCATTCCGCGCGAGTCCACCGCCGGGCTGCTGTGATAGCATTCATACCCCTTCCTCACCATAATCTTCAGTTTGCAAAACAAGGAGCGGCTCCCAATCGGGGCCGCTCCTTCTTTGTATTATAGCTGCGGGGAATTGACTATGCCGGTGATGTTATTGATCTTTCCAGCGCTGTACCGTCAATGATACAGTCTGCGCTCCGCCGGCAGGTGTCAGCGTCCGGTTCGCAATGTCTGCGCCGCTTGTACTTGTCTCCACTGAGGCCCAGGTTCCGCGGGTGATCTTATACTGCACCGCTGTTCCTGCCGGCAGGCTGAGCGTGATGGAATAGACACCATCACTGCCTTTGGTCAGCTGATACGCGGGATCCGCCGCATTCCAGCTGTTGAAGCTGCCGGTCAGATATACCGGCCCGGATGACGGGGTAGAGCTCGGAACAGTGACCCTAAAGGTTACGCTGTCCGGCTGCGGCACTCCGGCGGACAGGCTGCCGTTCACCAGACTCCATGTACCGGCGGCAAAATGATAATTGCTGCCACTGTTGTTGTCCCAGGTGCCGCTGCCGTTATTGAAGGCTGCAGTCAGACCTGCAGCTGTACCCAGCTGAATTGTGGCGGTCTTGTAGCCTGAATAGGAGGAAGCCTGCAACTGTAATCCTGGGGATGTAGTCCATACATTTGATCCATCCAGGCTATAGTGCATATAGGAATTCGTATAAGCTGTATTCTTATAATAAATGGTCACTGAATTGCCAACTGGAGTAGCCGTTGGTGTTGGTGTGACTGTCGGCGTCGCCGTCGGTGTTGCTGTTGGAGTAGGTGTTGCAGTCGGAGTTGCTGTTGGTGTAGGTGTAGGTGTTACTGTTGGCGTTGGTGTTGGAGTTGGAGTTGCTGTCGGCGTTACAGGTGCGCCTGCCTGAATGTTCCCGGTCGGCGTATACGTCCAGGTACCGGTGCCAAACAGATAATTGCTGCCGCCATTGCTGTCCCAGGTACCGCTGCCATTGTTGAAGCAAGCTTCAAGCTGCGTGGCGAAGCCGATGTTAATTGTAATTTTATTGTAACCTGACACTTCGGATGCCGGAATGGCTACCCCGGGTGCTGTCGTCCAGGTTCCCCCGGCAGGACGATAATGGATATATGGCGTAGTATAGCCCTGCTTGTAATAGATGGTCACATTATTACCGGCTGGCGTAGTAACTAGCGCCGCTGCGCTGAATGCCGACAGGTTGCCTGCGGCATCAAAAGCTTTTACCGTATAGCTGTAATCCGTTTGTGCGGAGAGCCCGTTGTCGGTGTAAGAGGTGGTTGCCGAGGTGCCTATCTTTACCTCGTTCCGGTAAATTTCATAGCCGGTTACTCCCTCGTTGTCGGTGGACGCTGTCCAGCTGACCAGCGCACTGGAGGCATTTTGCACGGTTGCCGTTACATTGCCTGGAATAGATGGAGCCACGGTATCCGTTACCGGCTGTGTTTTGGAATAGATTTTGGCTGAGTTCGCACCTACAGATACAGTAATCTGTTTCCCTGTTGCGCCTCCCGATTGTACAGTAACTGTATCAGATGTATTTAATTGATTAATCAGGACGGTTCCGACCGTTAGTGTGCTTTCGGTGCGCAGCGGGATAGTAACCGTCTGTGTGCCGCTGGTCGCATTACTAAATACAGAAATGACTTCCTGTCCAACATTGGTGCCGCTGTCGATCCGGCGCGAGAATGCATACAGGTTCTGGGCAGACCACATTTCACGCTGGGTGCCGGTGCGCAGTGCCGGGTTATTTTTTCGGATTTCATTCAACTTGGCAATGTGCTTGTAGGTGCTAGTGTTCTCATTGAAATAATTCTCCAGAACGTTGCCGTTCGCATCCCGCTTCACCATCGACCAGCGGTTCCAGGTATCGGCGATCCCACCTGTCATAATCTGGCCGTTGCCGTTACCTTTATTCTGTTCGGTCCCCTGGAAGACTACCGGTGTTCCGCGGACCGTGAAGATAAAGGAGAGGGCGTTCTGCATTTTCTCAACACTGCCGCCGGCTTCTGTCAGGAAACGGTTGCGGTCATGATTATCGATAAAAGTAACCATATGATTCGCATTTCCGTTGTAATAGGAATCCTGAGCCAAAGTACTCTTGATATTGGAGTCAAAAGACTGCCCGTAAGCAAAGCTGTTCAGCACGGAGAAGAACATTGGGAAATCAAGCATGCCCCACTCCTTATTCGTGCCCACCCAGCGGGAGACGAATTCAGCATTGCCGTCAAAGTTCTCACCGAAGGTATTCACGCCGAGGAGATTCTGCAGCTCGCCGATATCGGTCGGCTTGATCAGCTTAGCAGCATCTACACGCGCGCCGTCTGCTCCCGTATAGTCAAACCAGGCTTTAATGGAGCTGAATACGGCCTGTTTTGCAGCTGGAACATCGAAGTCGATATCATCCAGTCCGCCGAGGTCGTGATTCTCCAGATAGTCCTGGGCCCACTGATCATATCTTCCGTCGGCCAGCGACCAGTTAATATCACCATTGTGATGATACCAGGCCGGGTTGTTAAACGGCGCCGCCGGCTGCAGACCCGCGATATCATAATAAGCCTGCGTACCCAGCATATAGTCTCCGATATGGTTCGGCACGACATCAATAATTACCTTAATACCGAGTGCATGCGCGGAATCCACCAGTTCCTTCAGCTTCTCTTTGGTCCCGAAGTAGGGATTGGCGGCATTGGGGTCTTTAACGTTGTATCCGTGATAGGCTGTGTTTTTACCTGTGCCGTTGTTGTCGCGGTTCGTCATCTGCGGCTCTGCCACAGGGGAGATCCAAATTGCGGTATACCCCATGTTCGCAATATACGGGAGCTTGTTGATAACCCCCTGCCAGTCTCCGCCCTTCATATAGCGGAAATCATCCTCGGAGGTCTCTCCGTAACGGATCGCGGCGCCGGTGGCATTATTGGAGGTATCCCCATCATTGAAACGGTCGACCATAATCTGATAAATCGTGTCGTTCTCAGTGATTGTGCCGATGCTGGCCGCATCTGCCTGTGAAGGTGCCAGTACAAATAAATTCGTCATTACGGACAGAACAATAGATGTGATTAGTACCGGAATAAGCCATCGGTTGCGTTTCATTCCTCATCTCCCTCTCATCATAGAGCGCATTTGAACACCACTGCCTGTGAATTTACATCCATCACTTGCAAAACTGTGTTGCGGGTAAGGAAACCGGTTTCTCAAGTAAAAATTACCATGATCATGTATGCGCTGTCAAGCATAATTAATGTCAAAAAACCTTCTTTCCGGAATATGAAAGAAGGTTTCTGAATATTCAATGATTCTGTTTTGTTATTTAAATACCGGCTCACGGAACTGTGCCAGCTTGGCTGCTGAATCCTTCTCGACATCGGCATGGAGGCTGTTGCCGTGTGCATCCATTGTTACGATAGCCGCGAAGCCGTCCACCTGCAGATGCCACATCGCCTCCGGAATGCCGAATTCCATGAAGTCAACAGCGTTGACTTTCTTGATGCATTCCGCATAGTACTGCGCCGCACCGCCGATTGCGTTAAGGTAAACACCGCCGTGCTCCTGCAGGGCCTGGAGAGTTTTAGGACCCATTCCGCCCTTGCCGATTACGGCGCGGATGCCGAACTTTTTGATAATCTCGCCTTGGTACGGCTCCTCGCGGATACTGGTAGTCGGGCCTGCCGCCTTCACATGCCAGCCTTCATCATCCTTCAGCATCACCGGGCCACAGTGATAAATAACTGCACCGTTCAGATCGACCGGGGCATCATGATCCATCAGGTACTTATGCAGCGCATCCCTTCCGGTATGCATCTCCCCGGAGAGGATAACCACATCGCCCACCCGCAGGCTGCGGATCTCTTCCTCACTGACCGGTGTAGTCAGGCGGACCTCGCGTGAACCGCCCGCAGCATTGGCAGGCACAGCATCCGGCACTGGTACAGCCGGGGCCGGTTCATCTACAGAGATGCCTGTACCGCTCTCGTAGAGCCACTCCTTAATATTTCCGGTTGCGGGCTCGACCAGGATCCCCTGGCGGCGGAATGCCCAGCAGTTATAAGCCACCGATACGAAAAAGCTGGCCGGAAGCCGGTTCATCACACCAATCTTGCAGCCCAGCAGCGTCACTTCACCGCCGAAGCCCATCGTGCCGATCCCCAGCTTATTGGCATTCTCCATAATATAGTCTTCCAGCTTGCGCAAATCTTCAACCGGATTAACATCCTCGACCTTGCGGAACAGCTGCTTCTTCGCCAGCTCATAGCCGGTTGTCCGGTCACCGCCTATGCCTACGCCAATAAAGCCGGCACTGCAGCCCTGACCCTGCGCCTGGTACACGGCATGCAGAATACATTTACGGATGCCTTCAAGATCGCGCCCTGCTTTGCCCAGACCCTCAAGTTCTGCAGGCAGGCTGTACTGGATATTTTTGTTCTCGCAGCCCCCGCCTTTAAGAATAAGCCGGACGTCCACGTTCTCCTCTTCCCACTGTTCAAAATGAATCACCGGCGTTCCTGCACCGAGGTTATCTCCGCTGTTCTCACCGGTCAGCGAGTCGACTGAATTAGGCCGCAGCTTCCCGTTCTTAGTAGCGCGGATAATCGCGCTGTGAATATCCTTCTTCATCTCAATCTGGTTGATGCCTACAGGGGTATGAATGATAAAAGTCGGCATCCCCGTATCCTGACAGATCGGTGATACCTGAAGCTCGGCCATACCGATGTTCTGTGCAATCGTGGTTAAGGCGAGCCCCGAGCGGGTGGCCCGGTCTTCCAGTGCACGCCCCTTGGCGACGGCTCTGCGCACATCACCCGGCAGGTTTGTGGAGGTCTCTACGATCAGATTATAAATGCTTTCTTCAAAATTCTGCATCTTCATTCCGGCTCCTCTCATCAGTTCCAGGTTGTCTAAAGTCTGATACAATTAGTTATTATCATATCACACTCAGCTCTGCATGAAAGGGGTTACTTAAAAAATGAACTACCATTTTTCGGCCTATCTTTACCGCCTCCAGTATATTCAGCGCTGGAGCCTCATGCGCAGCACCGCACCGGAGAACGTGGCGCAGCATTCGTTCCAGGTCGCCCTGCTGGCGCACATGCTCTGCTCCATCGGCAATGTCCACTTCGGCCATTCGCTGAACGCCGACCGTGCTGCTACGATGGCGCTGTTCCACGACGCCAGCGAGGTATTTACCGGCGATATCGCCACGCCGGTTAAGCACAACAATCCGCGGCTTCTATCCAGCTTCCGCGAGATGGAGCGGGTCGCCGCCGAGCGCCTGACGGCGATGATTCCGCCGGAGCTTGGCGCCGTCTATACGCCGCTCCTGAAGCCGCAGGACAGCCCCGCCGGCTCCGGGGATGCCGGACTGCTCCGCTATGTGAAGGCTGCGGATGTGCTCGACGCCTACCTGAAATGCGTCTGGGAAACCGCAGCAGGCAACCGCGAGTTCGCTGCCGCCAAGGAGCAGACGCTTGCGAAGCTGACGGGTCTCGCGCTGCCGGAGATGGAGTATTTCCTGACTCACATGGCGCCGGGCTTTGAGATGTCGCTCGATGAGCTGTCTGCGGAGAACTGAAGGGGGCAGTATGCTTAAACGGATTCTACACCGTAGCTCCCGTTAGGATATCCCAATCCTTGAATACCGGCTGCAGGTTGTTTGCTATAAGCATATCTGTGATCTCCTGTACATTCCGGCTGTCGGAGATTTCAAACTGCGGCGTGCCGCCCGTCTGGGTATGTCCCCCAACCTCGGTAGACACCCCTGCGGACAGTTTCGTTATCCCCAGATGGACCAGATGATCTCTCAGAGTAGCAGGCTCACGTGTGGATAAGGTAATGCCGGCGCGGGGCAGGAACAAGCGATATGCCAAAATAATCTGCACCAGGGCCCGGTCAGTCACCTCACTATCCGGGTTAAACTCACCCAAATACGGGCGAAACCGCGGGGCGGACAGTCCGATCTCACATTCCGGGTACTTGTCCTGCAGATACCGTGCATGCATCGCGGTGAAAAAGGCCTCCTGACGCCAGTCATACATCCCGAGCAGAGCTCCGATATTGACGGACCGGAATCCTGCCTGACAGCCGCGTTCAGGGGCATCAAGGCGGTTCCGGTAGACTCTTTTAGGTCCCTTGATATGCAGCTTGCGGTACGTCTCCTGATGATATACCTCCTGATATAAGGTTAGTCCATCCACTCCGGCCTCCATGAGTTCCATGTATTCCTCTATGGACAGCGGATTTACTTCGATGCTGACGGAAGAGAAATATTCGCGGAGAATCTTCACACAGTCCTTCACATAAGCAGTCGGGCTCTCCTTGCGCGACTCTCCGGTAAGTACCAGAAGGTGGCGGAAGCCGGAAGCTGCTATCACACCCGCCTCCTGCCTGAGCTCCTCAGGGCCCAGCTTTTTTCTCGGAAAATCATAAATTGAGCTGAAGCTGCAATACGTGCAGTGATTGACGCAAAAATCAGCGAGGTACATCGGTGTGAACAGCTGCATGACATGCCCGAAATGTGAACGGGTCAGCTGCTGTGCACGCTGTGCCATCTCCTCCAGGCAGGACGCTGCAGCAGGTGACAGAAGGGCTTGCAAATCGTGTTCATCCAGGCGTTCCTTAAGGAGCGCCCGCTTCACATCCTCCGTTCCGTACTGCTTCCATAAGGTTTCGTAAGGAAGCTGTTCCAGCCGAAGCACCGTTTCATAAAAGCTCATATTCCTCCCCCATTCCACTTAGGTAACTATCAGTTCAAAAATCCCGTCAGCGGTGATGAATGGACTGCGGCCTCCTCCACCGGCCCGAGTCCTGCCAGATAAGCCTTCCGGCCGGACGATACGGCCTCACGGAAAGCTTCGGCCATCAGCAGCGGATCGCGGGCGGTCGCAATGGCTGTATTCAGCAAGACAGCGGAAGCGCCCATTTCCATCGCTTCTGCCGCTTCTGACGGTCTGCCAATTCCGGCATCTACAATAATGGGAAGATCCACCTCTGAAATCAGGATGCGCAGCAGTTCTTTGGTCTTCAAGCCGCGGTTTGAGCCGATGGGAGACCCCAGCGGCATAATGGCTGCGGCGCCGGCTGCCTTCATCCGCAGTGCAGCGGACAGATCCGGACTCATATAAGGAAGCACCACGAAGCCCTCGGCGGCGAGTATTTCTGTAGCGCGGATGGTTTCGATATTATCGGGCAGCAGATACTTCTGGTCGCTGATCACTTCAATCTTTACCCAGTTGCCAAGGCCGGCTGCTCTGGCCAGTCTGGCAATCCGGACAGCCTCTTCTGCAGTGCGTGCGCCCGAGGTATTGGGAAGCAGCGTCATCTGGGAAGGGATATAATTCATAATATTCTCTTGGCTCTGCGGATCAACCCGGCGTAGGGCCACTGTAATTACCTGTGAGCCTGACGATGCTACAACCTCGGGGATCAAAGTATTACGGCTGTATTTACCGGTTCCTATAAACAAGCGGCTGGTTAATGAAATACCGCCGAGTACAAAAGGATCTGACATGGGATTCGCCTCCTGGTATGAAAAAAATAAAAAAAATTACAACTTGCTGAATGAAGGACCGAACACCGGACAATTACTGCCGGGAGCAACGATAATGTGTCCTCAGCCCCCGCCGACAAAATGAACAAGCTCAATCCGGTCGCCTTCCCCAAGCGCAGTGTTTATGTAACTGTCTTTGCCAACAATGTCACCGTTCAGCTCTACAATGACCAGCCGTTTGTTCCATTGCGGCAGGCTCAGCAGATCAGCCACAGTCCGGCAGTCGTCCGTAAATTCTCCGGGTTTTCCGTTAATAATCAGCTTCATGCCCCTCACCTCCTTTACCTTCAGCCTGTATAACAGCTCTCCTGTAGGCACGAACGGCAGCCAACGGGTCTTTCACACTGCAAATGCCGGACATTACTGCTATGCCAGCCGCCCCCTGCCGGATGACTAATCCGGTATTGGCCGGTGTAATCCCGCCGATCGCGATCAGCGGAATACCGCACATACGCACAGCATCCGCCAGCTGTGTAAGCCCCCGCTCCTGCTGGCCCGGCTTGCAGATCGAAGGAAAAACATGCCCGAACAGGCAGAAATCAGCCCCTTGCCTGCCTGCTTCCTCCGCCTCCTGCGCAGAATGCACTGACTTTCCCAGCCGCTGTGCGGGAGCAGCGGCACGTGCGGCAGATAGCGGCAGGCTGTGCCAGGCCAGCTGAACACCAGCCGCACCTGCCGCCAGCGCAACATCCACCCGGTCATTGATGACCAGCTTGGCTGCGGGTACCCCCGCCAGTAGGAGCTTTCCGGTCATGTCCAGCAGCTCCCGGGCGGACCGCTGCTTTTCCCGCAGATGAATAAAGTCCAGCAGCGGATGAAGAGCGGCCGCCATTGCCGCAAAGTGAGCCGCATCCAGCCTCCCGTCCGAAATCAAATGAATTTCAGCCAGCTTTAGTCACCTTCCTTCGCCCTTAATAACACCAAACGCAAAAAAACTGCCCCCCGCAATAGGAGGCAGTCATAAATGTATACAGAAATACGGGCTGAGCTTCTAGACCCGCTGCGCTGCAGTCAATTCATTCTCCACTTTCCTACGCTGGTATAAACCAGATCAGGTTCAAAGGGTCCGAACCGTAAGTTCGTCTCAGCCTCGCGGCACCCCTAGTGACAATTTCATATGCTGTTTGCTAACGTGGTCTATATTAACATAATATTCCTACAAAAAGCTAGCCTGTCAGCCGTTAATAATCTCGCCGCCATTCACATGAATAACCTGGCCGCTTACATAAGAAGAATCACTGGAAGCCAGATATACATAGGCTGGTGCCAGCTCCTCCGGCTGTCCGGGACGCTTCATCGGCTGAGTGCCGCCGAACTCACTGACCTTCTTCGCGTCAAAGGTGGATGGAATCAGCGGTGTCCAGATCGGGCCCGGAGCCACTGCATTGACTCTGATGCCTTTATCCGCCAGATTCATGGACAGTGAGCGGGTGAAGCTGAGAATCGCTCCCTTGGTGGAAGAATAGTCCAGCAGCTGCGGGTTGCCCCGGTACGCCGTAATTGATGTGGTGTTAATGATCGTGGACCCTTTTTTAAGATGCGGCATGGCTGCTTTGGTCAGATAGAACATCGAGAATATATTCGTGCGGAAGGTCCGTTCCAGCTGTTCAGCAGTGATGTCTTCAATCTTATCCTGCGGATGCTGCTCTGCGGCATTGTTGATCAGGATATCCAGCTTGCCGAGACCTTCCACTGTTTTGTTGATCAGATCCTGGCAGAAGGCTTCTACGCCGATATCGCCGGCAATCAGGATACACTTTCGCCCTTCCTGTTCCACCTGTCTTTTGGTTTCCTCGGCGTCGCTGTGTTCGTTCAGATAGGAAATAACGACATCCGCACCCTCCTTGGCAAAATGCACGGCAACCGCACGTCCGATTCCGCTGTCTCCACCAGTTATAAGTGCAGCTTTGCCCAGCAGCTTGCCTGCTGCTTTATAGGCGGATGTCTCAAATTCAGGCAGCGGGTTCATTTGACTTTCGATTCCCGGCTGGCGGTTCTGCTCCTGCGGAGGCAGGGTTTTCTGTGGCTGTTGATTCTCTGACATGATCCATTCTCCTTTCGCTTTAACACATGGATGGTAAATTTCATCATCTTAGGATGGCTCAGGATGGGGAGGTTATGCACTGTGCTGGTCTTTAATACAAAATGACTTTACGATATGTTACTTACCACAGTTAAGCGGCGGTCAAACGAAAATACTGTCGTTTTTCACGCGGAAGCTTTATATACTTAAGAATAGACTGTATCAGATAGTAGCAATGGGGGAGGTGCGCTGCATGACTAAAAATAACCGTAATATTATCGTCGCTGTCAAAGGTGTCATCATCAACGAAGGAAAAATCCTGCTGGTCCAGCGTGCGTCTGCGGATGCTGTAGGCGGGGGCACCTGGGAGTGTGCCGGTGGAAAAATAGAGTTCGGAGAAGGCCTGGAGGCCGCTCTGGTAAGAGAAATTAAGGAGGAGACCGGTTTAACGGTCACTGTGGATAATCTGCTGTATGCGGCATCCTTCTTAACCGATCCAGCGAGGCAGGTTATCATTATTACCTACTTGTGCCGCAGCGGGGAACAGGTAATCCGGCTGTCAGAGGAGCATACCGACTACAGATGGTGTACAAAGGACCTGATCCACCGTCTGCTGCCGCCTCAGATTTTTGCCGAATTCGTGAAGTATCATATCCTGGAGCTGGAGGGACTTCAGTAAAATATACCCGGACAACACAAATTGCCCTCGCAGCCGCGGCCGCCAGGGCAATTCCTCATTCTCCGGTCTTAAATAATGTGTCTGTACACCATGAAGAAAATCATAACAATCAATACAACCATAAGCAGCAGGCTCATTGTGCGCAGCTTACCCGTATGGGCAGTTACATCGCGGTTCTCGCGGATTCCGGCTGCAGCCAGGCGGAGCGGCTTGTTCATGATGCCGCCCAGCGCGAACATCGCCAGGAGCAGTACGACAACTACTGCCATCCATGCCACAGTATAATCCCCTTGTGACATCATATAACCGCCAGTTAACAGCTGAATGACCAGGCCATACTGGGCGAAGCGGTTGAAGCCGCTAACTGCACTGAGCGTGCCCTCCTTGGCCGGAGCGGAAAGCTTCTGTGCACCGCTCAGAATAAAAGGGAGCACCAGATAAAATCCGAGTGCCAGCGTCCCGATCATATGTAGGAAAAATAAAAAACGGTCCATCTTTTACCTCCTCCATTAGTCACTGTGATATATGTTACATTCCAATTATACCTGACTGCATCCCACAAGAAAAGAAAACCCCCATTTCTATTTTAAAAATGGGGGCTGCTATCCATATATTCCTAGACTTTAACTGCAGAAGTTACTGCACGCACAGAATCTGCCGACTTATCCAAAGCGGCCTGTTCTTCAGCTGTAAGCTCCAGTTCATAGATCTTCTCGATGCCGTCCGCGCCAAGCAGGGCAGGAACACCCATGAACAAGTCGTCATAGCCGTATTCGCCTTCCAGCAGGGCAATGACAGGGATGATCCGCTTCTTATCTTTGAGAATCGCTTCTGTCATCTGCACCAGGGAGGCCGCTGGCGCATAATAAGCGCTGCCGTTGCCCAGCAGGCTGACAATTTCTCCCCCGCCAACGCGGGTGCGCTGTACAATCTCTTCAATGCGCTGCGCTGGAATCAGCGTGTCGATCGGAATGCCGCCTACACTGGAGTAGCGTACAAGCGGAACCATATCGTCCCCGTGTCCGCCAAGCACGAAGCCGCGCACATCCTCAACGGAAACGTTCAGCTCCTGGGCAATAAACGTGCAATAACGTGCCGTATCCAGCACACCTGACTGACCGATTACGCGGTTTTTGGGGAACCCCAGCGCATGATAAGCGGCATAAGTCATCGCATCCACCGGATTGCTCAGGATGATGACGATAGACTCCGGAGCCACACGCTTAATGTTCTCGCAAACGGATTTGACAATGCCGGCATTGGTGCTCACTAAATCATCGCGGCTCATCCCCGGCTTACGGGCTATCCCTGCTGTTATGATAACAATATCAGAATCCGCTGCATCCTCGTAATCTGAAGTGCCGGTAATCTGGCTGTCGAACTTCTGCACAGGAGCTGCTTCCAGCATGTCGAGCGCCTTCCCCTTGGTCGGATTCTCCAGCTGCGGAATATCAAGCAGCACTACATTTCCCAGTTCCTTCTGTGCAAGCATAAGCGCTGTAGTAGCTCCGGTAAACCCGGCGCCTACGACTGTAATTTTATAACGTTTGATGGCCACAGGTGGACCTCCTAATTTTCATTAAAATTTTATTAATGCTTATCTTCGCACAAAACGGGCCTCCGGAGCATACGCTCCTTCAGCCCGATCCGCTGTGATTGCCTTACAGGTGATTGATAATTTCGTCGGCGAATGCCGAGCACTTCAGCTCTGTCGCGCCTTCCATCTGGCGGGCAAAGTCGTAAGTTACTGTCTTGTTGTTGATCGCAGTGCTCATGCCTTTATAGATCAGATCAGCCGCTTCCTGCCAGCCGAGATGCTCAAGCAGCATAACACCGGAAAGAATTACTGAACCAGGATTAACAACATCCTTGTCCGCATATTTAGGGGCCGTTCCGTGAGTAGCTTCGAAGATCGCATGGCCTGTCAAATAGTTAATATTTGCTCCAGGTGCGATACCGATACCGCCAATTTGTGCAGCCAGCGCGTCAGACAGATAGTCCCCGTTAAGGTTCAGCGTAGCGATCACGTCGAAGTCAGTCGGGCGGGTCAGCACCTGCTGCAGCGCGATGTCCGCAATGGCGTCTTTAACAATGATTTTGCCGGCGGCTTCTGCTTCCTTCTGGGCCGCATTTGCTGCTGCTTCTCCGTCACGTTCTTTAATTACATCATATTGATTCCAGGTAAATACTTTATCGCCGAACTCCTGCTCAGCCACTTCATATCCCCAGTTCTTAAATGCGCCTTCGGTGAATTTCATGATATTGCCCTTATGCACCAGCGTCACGCTCTTGCGGCCATGCTTGATTGCATATTCCACTGCAGCACGGACGAGGCGCTTCGAGCCTTCAGAGGATACCGGCTTAATACCGATTCCGGATGTTTCCGGGAAGCGGATTTTGTTCACGCCCATTTCCTTCTGCAGGAACTCGATAACTTTCTTCACTTCCTCAGAGCCTTCTTTATACTCGATACCGGCATAAATGTCCTCTGTATTCTCCCGGAAAATAACCATGTCCACCAGCTCCGGATGTTTCACCGGTGAAGGAACTCCGTCAAAATAACGCACCGGACGCAAGCATACATAGAGATCCAGCTCCTGGCGCAGCGCCACGTTAAGTGAGCGGATTCCGCCGCCGATTGGCGTCGTCAGCGGTCCTTTGATCGCTACGATGTACTCGCGGATTGCTTCCAGGGTATCGTTCGGCAGCCATTCACCATATGTATTGAAGGCTTTCTCGCCGGCAAACACTTCGTACCAGGCAATTTTTTTCTCCCCGCCGTAAGCTTTGTCTACAGCAGCATCAAGCACACGCTTGGAGGCTTTCCAGATGTCGCGGCCTGTGCCGTCGCCTTCGATAAACGGGATGATCGGATGAGCCGGAACCACCAGTTTGCCATTTTCAATCGTGATTTGTTCGCCTTCTGTCGGCAGATCGTATTTCTCCAATTTCAACATTTGTGGGGATTCCTCCTAAAAGTTTTGTGGGCTACGCTACATTGACATTACATCTACAAAAGCTGCCCCGGAAGCAATAGCTTAAGCTAGTTTAGTTCAGCAGCCGCTTCCCGGGTTAACTCTCTGTTCAAAAAGCTCCCTGGGAAACGTCTGCCGGGTCCGCCGATACGCGCTGCGTACCTATAATTCTACTAAGGGGCGATGGAGCCTGCAAGTCCTCTTAATTATCTCTCGTCTACCGGCACGTATTTCTGCTCAAGCATTCCTGTGTATTCAGCACGCGGGCGGATAATGCGGTTGTCCTCGTACTGCTCCAGAATATGCGCTGTCCAGCCCGAAGTCCGGCTGATCGCAAAAATCGGCGTAAACAGCTCACGCTCAATGCCCAGCTGTGTATAGACCGAAGCAGAATAGAAGTCTACGTTCGGCTTCAGCCCCTTCTGTCCGGTAATCAGATCCTCAATCTTGACGGACATATCGTAGAGCGTGGTATCATTCTTCATCGTTCCCAGCTCCTGCGACATCTTCATCAGATGTTTGGCGCGCGGATCGCCGTTCTTATAAACACGGTGCCCGAAACCCATAATCTTCTCGCGGCGTTCCAGCTTGGCGCGGATGTAAGGCTCCACCGCCTCCAGGCTGCCGATCTCTTCCAGCATCTTCATTACGGCTTCATTCGCACCGCCATGCAGCGGGCCTTTGAGCGCGCCGATGGCCGAGGTTACACCGGAATAAATGTCGGACAGTGTAGCTACGGTTACCCGGCTGGCAAAAGTGGACGCGTTAAGCTCATGGTCAGCATGCAGCACCAGAGCCGCATCCAGCGCTTTGACTGAAATGATATCGGGCTGTTTGCCCCACAGCATATACAGGAAATTCTCGGCAATCGAGACGCCCTCTCTTGGGGCAACCGGTTCCAGGCCTTTGCGGATACGTGCAAGTGCAGCCACAAGTGTAGGAATCTGGGCCTGCAGCTTCACTGCCTTTATTTCATTAGCTTCACGGCTCATATCATCGGCGGCTTCATCGTATAGCGCAAGGCTAGATACGGCAGAACGCAGCGCGGCCATCGTGTTCGCTGTCTTTGGATAAAGCTTCATCTGGGCAATTACCTGCTCAGGGACCTCTGCGAAGGCGCTGAAATCACGCTGCAGAGCCTGCAGCTCCGGCGTAGTCGGCAGGCTGCCGAACCACAGCAAATAAGCGGTCTCTTCAAAGGTGGCATTCACCGCAAGATCATCGATATCATATCCGCGGTAAGTAAGTACGCCATCCACAATGGAACTAATGGAAGAGGTCGTAGCAACGATGCCTTCCAGGCCTTTAGTAGCTGTCATAGTATATCTCTCCTTTGCCAACGAGGGTGTACAAGCCATTGCTAACATCATGAAAACATTTACAATTTAACAGATAAAAACGAAATGAAAAATGGGTAGTTATACATCTTCTAAGGATTGCAACTAACTTTCGAAACAGAAGCTGTAATAATCATACCGGATTTTGACGGTTATGTGAACAACATGGAAGCTTTGTTCGGCATCAAATGATTTTATCGGAGGGATAGAAAAAAACTTCTGATCCACCTGTTTCATGATTGCGCTTTCAGTGTATATAGAGAGCTTTCTCCTTCTGCATTCCGATCTTTTAGTAGTCTGCAATTCCGATCTTTGAATATACATAAGACGAGCAGTTATCGCATGCTAAAACAGTCTGACGGGAGGTGTGGCCGATGGATTCGCTGCTGTTCAAAAGAGTGCTGCGCGGCCTGTGGGTCGTGCTTGCCGGGGCGGGTCTGCTCCTCGCGTTGTATGTACTGCTGCCGCTCATTTACCCGCTGCTGCTCGCCTGGCTGCTGGCTTATCTCATCCATCCGCTGGTGCTGATCCTGAAGGGCTTCAAATTGCCGGGGTGGCTGGCTGTATCACTCTCCCTGCTCTTCTACATCGGCGGGACCGCTCTTGTGCTGACTGCGCTGATAACCCGCCTCGTAAAGGAGCTCATTGTACTGCTGCAGACCTTTGACCTTCATACCGGAGAGTGGCGGGACCTGCTGCTGTCTATCAGCCGAAACGCCAGTATTCAGAATATCATTAACCAAATCAACCAGTTTTACCACGAAAACCCCGGTTATCACGATACGATTGACAGCAATATCAACCGGACAACGGAAACTGTCGGCAATGCCGTGACGGAGCTCATCACCGGATTTTTCAACATGATCCTGAAGCTGATCTCCGCGCTGCCGAGCCTCGGTACCATTCTGATGGTGATTGTGCTGGCCGCTTTCTTTTTAAGTACCGGGTGGGAGCGCCATAATGCCTGACTGACCGCCTTACTGCCGCCCCCTCTTGTGCGTCCGGTCTCCGAGATCTGGAGTGATCTGCGCAAAGCATTGGTTGGTTACCTGCGGGCCCAGGTAGTGCTGATTTCGGTCACAGCTGTCATCGTCATCACCGGCCTGCTGCTGCTGGGGGTGAATTCCGCTTTTGTCATCGGGCTGACCATCGGGATGGTCGATATGGTCCCATATGTAGGTGTCGGTGTGGTTTTGTTTCCTTGGGCGCTGTATTCCTATATGACAGGTGATCTGGGACTTGCCGTCGGTCTGCTGGTGCTTTACGGGGTAATTCTCGTCACCCGCCAGGTGCTTGAGCCGAAGGTGCTGGCCAGCAGTATCGGACTGGACCCGCTGACGATGCTGATCGGCATGTTTGCCGGCCTTCAGCTGTTCGGCATGCTCGGCCTCCTGCTCGGGCCTGTCCTCCTGGTCATCCTCGATGCCTTCAACCGAGCAGGCGTCTTCCGGGCACTTCACAGCTACATCGTAAGCGGCAAATTGCATTAGTCTAAAAAAGCTGCCTTACGCATAAGCACAGCTTGCTATACTCTTTGCGAAAATCCAATGCTCCCATGGCAGGAGAGGAAACAGGATAGCAGGAACGCCCGACCGGATAGTTGGCTATAGCTCACAGTACTGTATCATATGGTGGAATCCGGGAGAGGGGACACTGTTCTCCCTCCCGCTTGCGGCTTAATTAATGGGATTTATCCCGTTGTTCTGGCCGTTCCGCGTGCTTGCGGCTTAATTAATGGGATTTATCCCATTGTTCTGGCAGTTCCGCCCGCTCGCGGCTTAATTAATGGGATTTATCCCATTGTTCTGGCAGTTCCGCCCGCTCGCGGCATTGGCAGCAATAAAGCGATCAGGCAGTTAGGCGCTTATTGGTACGCTGGTTTACCTTGTCTAATGGCTAAATGCAATAAAACGCCCCTGCTGCACAAAGTCAGCAGGGGCGCTTGAACGAGCCCTAAAGCTATGAAACACACGGCCGCCTGACTATTACCTCCGGTAAAAAGTGAAGGTGCCGTTTTTCATTTTCTTCTCGATCCATTTCAGCAGAAAAACCCGGTACAGTGGCCGGGTCAGCGGAAACACCAGTGAAAAACCGATTATATCCGTTACGAAGCCCGGCAGAATCAGCAGCAGGCCGCCGAAAAAAATACATAAGCCGTCCAGCATGGTCCGTCCCGGCACCTTGCCCTCCTGCATTTGCACTCTGCTGTCCTGCAGCACCTTCTTACCTTCAAAACGCATCATGAGAAAACCGATAACCGAAGTAACCAGCATGAGCAGCAGCGCTTTGGGTGCTCCAAGATGTTCTGCAACAAAGATGAACCCGAATAATTCCACGGCCGGGATAATAAACATAGCAGCCCACAGCCATTTACTTCTAATCATACTGCCCCTCCTTCTTCCCTCAGCGCCCCGGTTATAGCGCGGTACAGCTCGGGCAGCGCCCGGTCCAGCCTAACCGGCTTCCAGTCCTTGTTTAGCCAGACATGAGAGGTTGATCCGCTAACCAGCAGCTCGCCAGGCAACGGCTGATCCAGCGGCTCTGACTTCATACCTGATCCGGAATGATTACCGGGGCCGCCGTCTTCCCGCTCCGTTAACCGGCGTATTTCGTATTCATATACCACTCTCAATGCCGAAAAGACACTAAGCCGGGCATACACAGCAATAAGATCATCATAGCGTGCCGGGCTTTTGAATTGCAAATCTGCGGCAGTCACCGGAAGAAGCACACCCAATTCCTCAAGGGAACGGTAGGCAAAGCCAAGACCGCGGAACATTTCGGTACGCCCGCTCTCAAACCAGCTCAGATAGTTGGCATGATATACCACCCCCATCTGATCCGTCTCCTGATATCTTACGCGGAAAGCGGTACTGTACCAGCGGCTGGCCAGAACCCGAGTACGTGATTCCACAAAAATGCCCCTTTCTGTAATGTCAGTCCTGTTATACAGCTCTAGAGTCCCAGCCCGTTCGAAGGCACCGGCCGTGGAACTTTGCTTCGCGAGCTTCTGGCAACGTAAAGCAGCAGAACCGCTCCAATTGCGGCACTAAGCATGCAGGACAGATTCATCAGCTCCACGCCTCCCTCGCTCAGCAGAAAGCCATTCAGCAGATTGCCCAGAATACCGGCAAATCCGGAAAAGACGATATTAAAGACACTTTGACCCGTCGCCTGCATTTCTGAAGAAGTAATTTGAGATACATATTCCACAGCAGCGATATAAAAGAGGCCAAAGGACAGGCCGTGCAGCACCTGCACTCCGATCATTACCGAAGGGTAAGGGAAGGCCACTTGTATACCCCAGCGCAGTACATAGATAAGCGCGCCAAGCAGCAGCGTGCGTTCGCGTCCGAGCTTACGGATAACCTTCGAGGCATACAGCATGGAAGGCACATTAGTAAAGGAAGCAATAAACAGGGCAATTCCGGCATGGCTCGCAGAACCGCCAACCGATTGAAAAGCTACCACAAAGTATGTGCCAAACGCCGCCATCGTCTGGTTAACGAGAAAACATCCGCCCAGAAAGGCCAGAAAGACGCGGTTGCCAAGCAGCTTCTTGACACCCTGGGAGAAGGACTGGCTCATCATGTGATTCTCCTCTGCCTGCTTCGGCAGTGTCAGGGCAATGATTACCGCAGCCGAATTCAGGACCAGAAAAGGCAGCCAGATTGTGGATACGGAGAAATTCTCAATATATTGCCCGCCCGCATAGGCCCCCACAGCCGCTCCTATGCTCATCATCAGCCGGATGCTGCCGTAAGAGGACCCGGCCTTGTTCGCGGCTGCAATGGCGTAAGAATCGGCGATAGGGGCCTGTGTAGACGAGAAGATGGTGGACACTGTGTAAATCAGCAGCAATACCATGAAATATTCGAAGCGGTAAAAAACAGCCAGCACCGCCGGCACGGCCACACTAAGGATCAGTACAAGGCGTGCCTGATTGTATCTGTCAGCGATTAGACCCCACACCGGCTGAATGCAGATGGCGATCAATGTACCGGTGGCCATCATCATGCCGATCTGGCTGACATCCATACCGTTATACTTCAGAAGCAGTGTCAGATAGGAGCCGAAAGAGCCTCCGGCCAAGCCCAAAAAAGAGATAGAAGCCGCGCAGCTTCAGTAATTTATTCATAGATACTATAAGTCCTCTCCAATCCTTTTTAACAGATAACCCAACCTTTACGAGAGTTCACCGCATTAGATAGAGCAGAACCTAATTGAAGGCGGTGGACAAGTGAGCACAGTTCATAGATTAAAGCGCAGTCAGCCCTGTTATACGGATAAAACTAACCAGAACAGAAACCGGATCACCGGTTTCGGCTGGACGTCAAGCAACTGGAGCGGATATGCGATAAGAGGCAAAAAAGGCGCCTTCCGGCGGATTTCCGCCGAGTGGATCGTACCCTTCGTAAAACCGACATCTAAACCCACTTATTCTTCAGTATGGATCGGGATCGACGGCTTCAAGAACAGCAGCCTGATTCAGACCGGCACCGGACATGAATCCGTAAACGGAACGGTCCACTATTACGCCTGGTGGGAGATCCTGCCTGCAGCAGAGACGGTTATCCAGCTCCCGGTCTCACCGGGTGACCGGATGCGGGCTACGATCCTGAAGGTCAGCAGCGGTAAATGGTGTATCCTACTGTGTAATTTGAGCAAGCAATGGACCTTTCGTACCCTCCAGCGCTATAACGGTCCGCAGAGTTCTGCCGAATGGATTCTGGAAGCACCTCAGATCGGCAGCACCGTGGCCCCCTTAGCCCAGTTGACGCCGACACGCTTCAGCTGCTGCCGGGTTAACGGTAAAAGCCCTAAGCTCACTGCCAGTGACGGGGGGATCATGATCCAAAACAAAATTACGGTTGCCGTGCCTTCAAGCCCCAATGCCAGGGGCGATGCTTTTACAGTGAAACGTATATATCGCAAAGGACTATCTCAAGCTTACTTGAAAAGCCCCATTTCTGTTCGCTCTTAGCCAATATAAACATTTGAAGCCCTGATATCAAGCAAAAAAGCAATGGCGGATTACACCATTGCTTTTTATATAACATTTAATAGATCAGCGTATAGACGCGTATCTTAGTCGGCAGGAATCGTGTCCACTTTCACGAGGTTAGTGGAACCGGAACGTCCCAGTGGAATACCGGCAGTGATCACAACGAGATCGCCTGCTTTTACCAGACCGGAAGCTTTACCGCCTGTAAGAGCAGTTTGGAGCAGTTCGTCTGTAGAAGTTGCTTCTGGTCCGAATACTGGCGTTACGCCCCATACCAGTGCCAGTTGACGCATAGTTCTTTCTTGAGTGGTTACGGCAATGATTTGGGATTTAGGACGGTATTTAGAAACCACGCGTGCAGTGTGGCCAGTTACTGTCGAAGAAATGATAGCTTTAGCATTCAGGTCCAGAGCGGAGATCGCTACGGATTGGCTGATAGCTTCAGTAACCGTTGTTTCTTGGGCAATTTGTTGCTTCATGAAGATTTCACGGTGGTTCAGCGCGGATTCCGCTTTCTCAGCAATGCGGGACATTGTGAGTACGGATTCTACCGGATATTTCCCGGCAGCAGTTTCACCGGACAGCATGATTGCATCTGTTCCGTCGAAGATAGCGTTCGCTACGTCACTCGCTTCAGCGCGGGTAGGACGCGGGTTGCGCTGCATGGAATCCAGCATTTGGGTAGCTGTGATTACCGGCTTGCCGGCAATGTTACATTTTTGAATCATCAGCTTCTGAGCCAAAGGCACATCTTCAGCAGGAATTTCTACGCCGAGGTCACCACGGGCAACCATAAGGCCGTCGGAAACCGCCAAAATTTCATCAAGATTATCGACACCTTCTTGGTTTTCGATCTTGGAGATGATTTGGATATGGGAAGCGTCATGCTTCTCAAGCAGTGCACGGATTTCCTGAACGTCGCTGGCTTTGCGAACGAAGGAAGCGGCGATAAAATCGATGTCCTGTCCGATCCCAAAAACGATATCGTTGGTATCTTTTTCTGTAATGCCCGGCAGGGAGATAGAAACTCCCGGTACGTTAACGCCTTTTTTGCTCTTGATCGTACCGCCGTTAACAATACGGGTCTTGATTTCTGTGCCTTGAATGTCAACTACTGTAAGTCCGATAAGACCGTCGTCGATCAGGATAGTCGATCCTACTTGAACATCGTTAGGAAGATCGCTGTAAGTAATCGAGATACGGTTCTGGTCACCAAGGATTTCTTCCGTAGTCAATGTCAGGTACTCGTCCTGAACCAGTTCAATCGGTTCTACTTCCAGCTTGCCGGTGCGAATCTCCGGTCCTTTGGTGTCGAGCAGGATAGCAACGGTTTTACCCAGTTCTTTAGATGCCTGACGAATGGTTTTAATCCGGTTGCCGTGCTCTTCAAAGTCGCCGTGGGAGAAGTTCAGACGGGCTACATTCATACCAGCCAAAATCAATTTTTTGATATTCTCCAACGATTCACTAGCAGGTCCGATCGTACATACAATTTTACTTTTCCGCATTAGGTTTTCCTCCGTTTTTTCGTTCTCTCTGTCTCACTTTTTCCAACTACAAAATCTACTATAAGGCTTGCTGTTTGTATAGGAACTTTGTCACACGTACCTTTTACCGCGCCCTAATGAATATTACTGCAAACTGGAAACAAAATCAATGTTCTAGCGTCTTTTCCGTGTAAATATAAGTCGAATTTACGACGCTTGTCCGCAAAATAAAAATCATCCCGCAAGGTTCACGGAATGATTGCTGTGGAAATAAATGTATACTCCAGTCTTTCCAAACTCTGGACTGGAAGGATTTTACATATGTGTGAAAGTGCAAATAACGACGTCCTGCTACTCCACGTTCTGGACTTCTTCTTCAAGGATCGCTGACTCCTGCGTGCCTTCGGCAAACTCGCCGATTTTGCGGAATTTACGGTAGCGGTCCTCTTTGAGCTCTGCGGGGTCCAGACCGGACAGTTCCTGCAAATGGCGCCATACGGCATCCTTGATTGCCGCCGCGGCTGCTTCATAATCATGGTGCGCCCCGCCCCTCGGCTCAGGGACGATTTCTTCAATCACTTCCATCGCCAAAAGATCAGCTGCTGTAATCTTCATCGCTTCAGCCGCCTGCTCTGCCTTGCCTGCATCCTTCCACAGGATGGAGGCAGCACCGTTCGGGGAGATCGCTGAATAGATGGCATGCTCCAGCATCAGGACACGATTGCCGACCGCCAGCGCCAAAGCTCCGCCGCTGCCGCCTTCACCAATGACAACGCAGACGACAGGCACAGCAAGCTGGGACATCTCGTAGAGACTGCGCGCAATCGCTTCAGACTGTCCGCGTTCCTCTGCCGTATTTCCGGGGTAAGCTCCCTTGGTATCAATAAAGGTGATGATGGGACGGCCAAACTTCTCCGCCTGCTTCATCAGCCGCATCGCTTTGCGGAAGCCCTCGGGATGCGCACTGCCGAAGAAGCGCAGAATGTTCTCTTTCGTATCCTTGCCCCGCTGCTGGCCGATGACGGTAACCGGCATGCCGTTCAGCTTGGCAATCCCGCCGACTACCGCAAGGTCGTCTCCGAACAAGCGGTCGCCGTGCAGCTCCATGAAATCCGTAAAGATCAGTCCGATCAGATCAAGCGACGTCGGACGCCCGTGATGCCGGGCGAGATGCATTTTCTGGGGAGCCGAGATGTTTGAATATATTTCTTCCGCGAGTACGCGGTAACGTTCTTCAAGCCGGGCAACTTCATCGGTGAAATCGATGCCCTTCTCATCGCCAAACTGCTTCAGCTCAGCGATCTTCTTGCGCATTTCTACCAGAGGCATTTCAAAAGGCAACTCTCCCGCCAACCTAAAATCCCCCTTTCACATCATGCAATTCCAAAAGCTTGGTTAGCGTCGACCGCATTTCCTTACGATGCACCACCAGATCAAGCTGTCCGTGCTGAAGATTAAATTCAGCTGTCTGGAAATCATCCGGCAGCTTCTGCCGGATCGTCTGCTCTATTACAATTCTTCCTGCGAATCCGAACACCGCCCCGGGCTCGGCAATAATAATGTCGCCAAGGCTCGCAAAGCTCGCGGAGACACCACCTGTCGTTGGGTCGGTAATAATCGAAATATATAATCCTCCGGCCTCGCCAAACCGGGCCAGGGCTGCGCTGGTCTTCGCCATCTGCATCAGACTGAGAATACTTTCCTGCATCCGGGCACCGCCCGAAGTGGAGAAAATCAGCATCGGCAGCTTCTTCTCCGTAGCTTCTTCCACGGCTCGGGTGATCTTCTCGCCGACAACCGAACCCATACTGCCGCTGAAGAATTCGAAATTCATTACAGCTACAATGACCGGGTGGCCGCCGATCGTTCCCTGGCCGGTGATTACAGCTTCAACTTGTCCGGTTTTGGACTGCTGCTGCTCCAGCTTCGAGGCATAGCCCGGAAACTGCAGCGGGTCAACGGAGGCCATCTCGCTGTCAAACTGGGTAAACCCTTCGGGATCAAGAGTCATGGCGATCCGCTCCATCGCGTTCAGCCGCATATGATAGCCGCAGGACGGGCATACCTTGTAATTCTTCTCCAGTTCCTTACTGTACTGGATCGTACCGCATTTACTGCATTTGCTCATAAGCCCTTCGGGAATCTCCCGCTTCGGGCGTTCGCCTTCCGCCGGTCCGCCGCTCCGCTCCAGACGCTCTGAAGGAATAGTCGCGTACTTCCGTTTTTTCTGAAATAAATCTTTGAACAAGGGTCGCACCTCTTCAGCCGTTTATTTGCGCATTCAGCAGCTTGCCGCTGTTATTACTGCACTATAGATTTTTAAATTAGGGATGTAAAATCAGATTAAGGGCTTCCTGAACTTCCTCAAGCTCGCCTGAAGGAACCAGAATTTCAAATTGCTGCTTGGACATATTAATCGGACGGCACTTGACCATGAAACCTTCTTCCGTAAGCTTGCTCTGAATCATATCTGCCACTTTGGCGGTTGGCGCTATATAGATTACCGTCCACATGCCCTGCAAAGCCTCCCTAATCTCAATTCCCAGCCGTATCCCGCGTATAATGGAATCATGATAACACAGTTTTCTTTTTTCCCGCAACAGGAGTAAAGCAGAGGAAGCCAGACCAGGAGGCCGCATTCGTCAGCTAACAGCGGATCAATTATGGCGTACCGGTGACATGGGGATACACCTTCGCCCCTTCATGACGATGGGCAATTCTGGCTGAAGCAGCGGCGGCAATTCCGGCCACCAGATCATCCAGAAAGACGTGGATTTTCCCCGGATCATCGTTCAGGCTGCCGATAATGCCGAGCTTTATTTTGTCCAGATAACCAAAGCCTGTCAGTCCGATCATGCCATAGACCCCCGTGATGCCGAGCGCCAGAGTCTCGTCCGCCCCGTAGAGCGATTCATCCGCTTCCATCACCGCCTGCAGCGGCTGGGGAAGCAGCCCTTGTTCCGCCAGTTCATCGAGGGCAACGCCCGTCA
>NZ_LN831198.1:1440954-1444759 GCF_001368795.1 Paenibacillus ihuae | reverse complement strand
AGCGCACCCTTCTCAATCAGGCTGCGGCTGCGTTTCCACACCTCCGGGAACAGCACGACCTCGCAGCGCTCGATCTGGTCCTCCCATTCGACAAAAGCCATCGCCTTGCCGGCTTTTGTCGTAATCTCTTTAACCGAGACAACCATTCCGGCCGTAACCGTCTGGCTCTCATCCGGGGCTTCGCCGAGATCCATCAGCCGCTGCATGCCCGGCTCCTCCAGCAGTGCTGCGCTGTCGTCCAGCGGATGGCCGGACAGGTACAGCCCAAGCAGCTCACGTTCCAGCTCCAGCTGCTGGGTCACAGTGAATCTCGGGATATCCGGATAACGGATTTCCCAGTTCGGCGTCTCAATCAGGTCGTCGAACAGCTGAATCTGCAGCTCATCGCGCTCCTTGCGCCATTTGGCTGCAGCATCCACTGTCTCGTCAAGCATTGCGAGCAGCTGCGCCCGATGCCCGGGCAGACAGTCGAAAGCACCCGCTTGAAGCAGCGATTCAATCACACGCTTGTTGCAGACGCGCAAATCAACACGCCGGCAGAAATCGAGCAGACTGTCGAACGGCCGCTCCTTGCGGACGGCCATAATGTTCTCCACCGCCAGTGTGCCGACATTCTTCACCGCAGCAAGCCCAAAGCGGATATGCCCGCCCCCTTCACCGGGAACCGGGGTGAACAGCACGCCGCTCTCGTTGACATCAGGCGGCAATACACCGATGCCTGTGCGGCGGCAGTCCAGCACATATTCCGCCACCTTGCGGTGGGTGCCCATCACAGCCGTCAGCATCGCTGCCATAAACTGCACAGGATAATGCGCCTTCAGATAAGCTGTCTGGAAGGCCAGCACACCATAGGCGGCGGCATGGGCCCGCGGGAAGCCGTAATCGGCGAATCTGACAATCATATCATAAACGGCGTTCGCATCCGTCTCCTGGTAACCCTGCTGCAGGCTGCCCTGCACGAAGTGGCTGCGCTCCTTGTCCAGTGTCTCGCGTTTCTTCTTCGACACCGCCCGGCGCAGCAGATCTGCTTCACCGAGCGAGAAGCCGGCCATCAGGGAGGCGATCTGCATAATCTGCTCCTGGTACACGATAATCCCGTAGGTATCCGCCAGGATCGGCGTCAAATCAGCATGCGGATATTCTACAGCGATTTCGCCGTGCTTGCCGGCGATAAACTTCGGAATGAATTCCATCGGACCCGGACGGTAAAGCGCCAGTACGGATACGATGTCCTCGAAGCCTGAGGGCCTCAGGTCCTTCAGGACCCGCCGTACCCCGGCTGACTCCAGCTGGAAGACGCCGGTGGTCTCGCCGGCCCCGAGCATTTCGTAGGTCAACGGGTCATTATCGGGCACGATGCGGAAATCGGGAATACTGCCGTCCATCTCCCTGATCCAGTTCATACAGCGTTCGATAATGGATAGGGTGCGCAGCCCCAGAAAGTCCATCTTGAGCAGGCCGACACTCTCCAGATGCTCCATGGAATACTGGGTCAGCGCTGTGCTCTCATTCCCGGCCTGGAGCGGCACCGCATCAGTCAGCGGGCCTTTGGAAATAACGACTCCGGCGGCATGCGTGGATGCATGACGCGGCATGCCCTCAACCTTCATCGCCATATCCAGCAGGCCCCTGGTCTTCGGATGGGTCTCGTACAACACCTTCAGATCCGGACTGCTCTCCAGGGCACGGGCAATGCTAATCCCCAGCTGTCCAGGGATCAGCTTCGCTGCCTTGTCCACCTCATTGTACGGCAGATTCAGCGCCCGGCCGACATCGCGGACAGCCGCCCGTGCAGCCATCGTCCCGAAGGTGATGATCTGTGCCACATGCTCCTTGCCGTATTTGTCAACAACGTAAGCAATCACCTCGTCGCGGCGCTCGTCGCTGAAGTCGATATCAATATCCGGCATCGTTATCCGTTCAGGATTAAGGAAACGCTCAAAAAGCAGATTGTACTTCAGCGGGTCCACATCCGTGATCCGCAGGGTATACGCAGTGAGACTGCCTGCAGAGGAACCGCGGCCTGGGCCGGTAGAAATGCCCTTGCGGTGGCAATAGGCAATGAAATCCCAGACGATCAGAAAGTAATCGCTGAAGCCCATGCTCTCGATAACACCCAGCTCATAGGCCAGCCGGTCCTGGGCTGCCGCCTTCTGCTCGGGCGATGCCCAGAGCGGCGTATCCGCATACCTCGCTTCAAGCCCGTTGCGGCAGAGCTCCCGCAGGTAAGCGGCTGCATCCAGCCCTTCCGGAAGCGGGGAATACTCCGGGAGAATATGCTGGCCGAACGTCAGCCCCAGATTGCATTTCTCGGCGATTTCCAGCGTGTTACTAATCGCCTGGGGCACATGCGGAAACAGCGCTGCCATCTGCTCGCCGCTCTTGAGGAACAGCTGGTCCGTTCCGATCTTCAGCCGCTGCTCATCATCCACCGTCTTGCCGGTGCCGATGCAGATCAGCACATCCTGAACCTCGGCATCCTCCTTGGCCAGATAGTGAACGTCATTCGTAACCACCAGCTGAATATCGCATTCCGCCGCCAGAGCAATCAGCTTCGGATTGACGCGCTTCTGTTCAGGAATGCCGTGATCCTGCAGCTCCAGATAGAAGTCCTCGCCAAATATCTCCTGATACCGCTTCGCCGCTTTATATGCCTCATCATCACGCCCGTGCAGCAGATGCTGGGGTACCTCACCGCCCAGACAGGCACTAAGGCAGATAATGCCCTCGGCGTGAGCCGCCAAAGCTTCCATATCAATGCGCGGCTTATAGTGCTGGCCCTCGAGATGGCCGATCGAAACCAGCCGCATCAGGTTTTTGTAGCCGGTTTCATTCTTCGCGAGCAGGATCAGATGGTAAATCGGCTGATCTTTGCGGCTGCCGCGCTCACGGCGTGAACCTGCGGTCAGATAAGCCTCGCAGCCGATGATCGGTTTAATGCCGTTCGCTACGCAAGCTTTATAAAAGGGGATTGCCCCATACATTACTCCATGATCCGTCAGCGCCAGCGATTTCATGCCGTATTCGCCGGCCCGGCGCACGAGATCCGTAATGCGCGCCGCCCCGTCCAGTAAACTGTATTCGCTGTGCACATGCAAATGCACGAAAGGGCTCATCTTCCCCACTTCCCTTCGGTTCCAAAATCAAAACATAAGATGAAACTATTTTATCATATTACAAGGGGAACCGCCCATAGAATGGATTAAGCGCACAAGGACAGGCCGAGTCGGTAAATGGACCTTGTCCGGAAAGGGGCCTTTTATGAACGTTTTCTTAAGCAAAGCCGTCCTCGATTTCTTCATCGCCTGCGGTATTGTGCTGGGCGGCGCCATGCTGGGCGGAATCGGGGCGGTCGTATCCCTTCAGCCGCCTACACAGACGATGCTGGATATCGCCGACCGGATTAAAATCTGGGCGCTCGCAGCGGCTGTCGGCGGCACCATCGACCCTATGCGGGTCATTGAGAGCAACATGGTGGAGGGCAATCTTTCTCCTGCGATCAAACAAATCCTCTACCTGGTCTTCGCCTTTCTGGGCGCTCATATGGGCAGCGAGCTGGTCAAATGGGTGTGCGGCAAGGGGTGAAGCGCAGATGAGAGTCCCCCCGTTTCAGCGCTACCGCCGTTTTTCGCAAATTTCTGCCGTGTTTGTGCTGGGCATGGTGGTGGGAGCCATAATATACAATGCCATTTTTCATGCGGGGTATAATGTCCTCTGGCTTACCAATCAGGAATTGCGGCTGCAAATCGAGCAGTACCGTAAAGATATCAAAACCCTTAAGAGATACAACAACACCTCGACGGTT
>NZ_LN831198.1:1376066-1440820 GCF_001368795.1 Paenibacillus ihuae | reverse complement strand
ACAACACCTCGACGGTTATCCGCGAGATTAAGCTCCGCACCGAGAACAGCAGAAGCGAGGAAGGCTCAGTCTCCCTGGATCCGGTATCCCTAAAGGAAATTATCAGGCAGATGAGCTCTGATCTTGAACCGATGCGCGGCCGCAGCATGTTCGACATCGATACAGACGGGAAGCTTGCACGGCTGCTTCTGGACGGCAAAATATATATCGTGCGCGAAAAGGAATACGCCGTTAACATCCGTACCATGCTGGTGATGGAAGGTGTGCTGCAGATCTGGGTGGAGATTCATCCTTACAGGCGCAGTTGAACAGCCAAAGCTTGCGGACGTACAGGGAACAATCATGCTACAATAATGGACAGGTATACCGAGATACAGTATGGGGCAACACCAATGTATTTTATCCTTTGATAAGGGGGCTGCCTGTCCATGATTATGCTAATCAAGTATCTGCTGTTTATCCTGCTCGTGTTGTTTATGACCGGCGCCGCTGTATACAGCCTATCTTCCCGCAGAGCTTCTGACCCGCTGGAAAGGGGCCGCCGGCGATCCATCATGAATGTGCTGCTGGGTGCCATGCTGGTCAATTTGTCGCTGATGTCCATGTTCCTGTTTCGCGGCTCGACGATCAGCGTTATTGTAGAAGCGCTCTTTCTGGTCCTCGGTGCCTTCAATATTTTCTCGGGGCTGCGCAGTTACGGATATTACAGCCGGAGCCGGCGCGGAAGAAAAGCCTGATCCTTCAGAACGGCTCTTGTATAACTACTAGGATTTAATCCCCGGGAGGAATCATACGTGAAAATCAATTTGCCGGCCAGCAATCTAACATCCATGCCCAACATATCCGGAACATGGAGTGAAGTCACCGATTTGAATCTCTATCAAAATCATTTTGAACACCTGCCGGTTGAAATCTTCAATATGGACCATCTGGAGATTGTGAACATTTCGGCAAATCAGCTGAAAGAAATCCCAGCGCGGATCATAGAATTAAGCACACTTAAAATGATTGATTTCGGACATAATCAAATCCAAACGATCCCTCCGGAAATCGGTCAGCTCATTCATCTGGAGGATTATCTCTATCTTCATAACAATCGCATAGAGACTGTGCCGGTTGAAATCGGAAACCTGAAGAAATTAAAATATCTGAATTTAAGTGATAATCAATTCATAGAATTGCCGCCTGAAATCGGCGGTCTTTCAAAGCTTGTGGAGCTGCGTCTCATGAACAATAAACTAAGCGGAATCCCTGAAGCTTTCGGCAATTTAAGCAGCCTCCGGGAACTGCATTTGAAAAACAACCAGCTTAAGGCATTGCCGGATATATTCGACGGCTTGGCCATGCTGCGTGTGCTCGATGCTGAGGACAACCAGCTGCAGGGGCTGCCCGAATCACTTAGTAGCTGCAAACGGCTACGACGGCTGAATTTGCGGACAAACCAGCTAACTGTGCTGCCGGAAGGCATTGGCCAGCTCACTAATCTGTTAGAGCTGGATTTGCGGAGCAACAGTTTGACCGCCCTTCCGGATTCCCTGCTTAACCTCGCCGGGCTGGAGCGGCTGGATTTACGCTGGAATCCGCAGCTGACTGTTCCGGATTGGCTGAAAGAATTAGAGGCGCGCGGCTGCATCGTCTATCTGTAAATGATAACTAATAAAAGCGATATGATAAAAAAGAGACTATCAGCGGGGGATAGTCTCTTCGCTATGTCGTTTGGGGCCGCAGACTTAAATGCTTGTCCGCTCCCTGACACCAAGCCGCGTCAGCCGTGATCAATCGACTGCAGCATCAGTACTGCCTTGGCGACCATCGTATCGTTGTGGCTGATTTCAATTTCCAGCTTACAGGTACGGCGGCTGATTTCCAGCAGCTTCGGCATGACGATGATGGAATGCTCAATCTGTACCGGGCGGATGAAATAGGTGGACATGTTGTCCAGCACATAGTCGTTCCCGGTGATGTCTTTGGCCGCCTTGAAGGCGGAAAGGGTCATCAGCGTCGACAGCACGCCTTCGGAAATAGTTCCCAGATCCGTCGCCATCTGAGGAGTGATGAAGCCATGAAAAAACAGCTGCCCTTCCTCGTCCCGCTCCTCGGCAAAACCGTTCCAGATCAGATGGTCAAAGGTTTCCCCCATTTGCGGCTGATTGCTGACATCGCGCAGGCTCTGCAGCACCTCCCGCCGGGTCAGCGAACCTACCAGTTTACGGTTGCGGTCCACGATCGGCAGGAAGTCGATCCCCTCCCACATCATGATCTGCGCCGCAGAAGCCAGCGAGGTCTGAAGGACTGCCGTAATCGGGTTCCGGATCATCGCCTTTTCAATGCTCTGCCCCTCACCCAGCTCCTCTACGTCACGCCGGCCCACGATCCCGATGACCCGGTTCCATTCATCCGTTACCGGAAAACGCTGCTCTCCGCTGGACTGTGACAGCTGCCGGAGTTCACCGACGGTATTGGAAATTTTCAGCGTGTTGAGGCGGGGTTTGCCCTCGAGAATGTCTTCTACGAGCATAATCTTTTTCTTGATCAGCCTGTCAAAGATCGCCCGGTTAATCATCGATGCGACTGTAAACGTGTCATGTCTGGAGGAGATTACCGGAAGGTCCAGCTCGTCCGCCAGCGCTTTAACCACGCGGCTGGTGCCGAATCCGCCCGTCACAAGCACCCCCGCTCCCTGCTCCAGGGCAAGCGAGTGCACATCATCGCGGTTCCCCACGATCAGCAGGCTGTCGGCATCAATATAACGGATCATGGCGTCGACTTTCATCGCGCCGATAATATATTTATGAAGATGCTTGTTCAGTCCGTCCGCCCCGCCGAGTACATGCCCTTCGACAATATCGACCACATCCCCGAAGGTGAGCTGGTCAGAGATATTCCGCGGTTTCTTCTCCACACGGACCGTGCCGATCCGCTCCTTGGTAATGACGATGCCGAGATTCTCAGCCTCCTTCACCGCGCGGTAAGCTGTCCCTTCGCTTACAATCATTTCCTTCGCCAGCTTACGGACAGAGATTTTGGTGCCAACCTTGAGACCTTCGATATGCTGCAGCAATTGTTCATGCTTCGTAATGTTATCGCCTTGTCCTTCCAACTGTTACACCCCCATGCCCCGATCTGTACTACTCTGTACTCATTATACACGCTGGGAACAGCAGAGTACAACAGCCCGTTGGAGGTGATTCGGGGTTCATTCTGAGATTCTATGTGGACTACTTTTCGCATTAACAATCTCCATTTCATGTTAAAAAAACCCCTGAACCGCCCATACCGGCAGTCAGGGATTTATGATTTCCTATAGCCGCTGTGACACCCGGGACTCCTCATTCCACTTGCCCTGCCACTGCTCTAGCTTATGCTTGCGGACCGCCTCCAGCTGCTTCTGCTTCTCCTCATCCACCCCGATAATGAAATGGAGATGGGCGGCAATGACCAGAAAGGCAAAGATACACCAGACGACACCGAATCCCAGCACCCAGCTGGGCCCTTCCTGAAAAGACAGCTTCGGCAGTGCATAGAGCAGCATAGCCAGCGCAATCAGCATATACATGCCATGCTTAAACTTGTTTCTTTTTCTCATGCAAGACAGCTCCTTCGCTCCCAAAAGGTTGTTCAACTTAAATCTATATCTCTACTCTATGAACAGAGTGTCCGGATTATGAGACAAGTCTAAACAAAAAAATTATGGCCTGAGGCAAATGCTATAGCACGTGCTGCTGTCATATGAGATGATATAGACAATTTTTAGGAGGCGATTGACATTGAATCATGCATTTAGCTACAAGGAATACACGATCCGTAAGAAGGTTTTTTCGATTATGGGTGCCAAGCTGCACATTTATGACGGTTCGGAGCAGCTTGTCCTTTTCTCCCAAATGAAAGCGTTCAAACTAAAAGAGGATATTGCGCTCTACTCCGATGAGAGCATGCAGAAGGAGCTTTTGCGTATTAAAGCCCGCAGTGTGATCGATTTCAGTGCAACCTATGATGTGCATGATTCGGACACCGGTGAGCATGTGGGAGCCCTCCGCCGCAAGGGCCTTAAGTCCATCTTGAAGGATGAGTGGGTAATACTGGACCGCCATGACCAGGAAATGGCTCTGATTAAGGAAGACAGTACACTTATGGCGCTTCTGCGCCGGTTCATCACCCTGATACCGCAAAAATATAATATCGAGTTTGACGGCAATGCCATCTCTGCCTACAGGCAGAACTTCAATCCCTTCGTCACCAAAATCACCGCAGACTTTTCCGAGGACCGGACCGGTCAGCTTGACCGCCGTCTTGGCCTGGCTGCAGGTATTCTCCTATGTGCCGTAGAGGGTAAGCAGGACTAGTCTAAGCAGCGTGTTCTAAGTTCGGAGATTTAGTGATACTTACGGGAATAGGCTGCTTCGAATGGAACGGCCTCTATTTTGCGGGCGCTAGTAGTTACAGGGTTGAGTTATGGTGAGGTGTGAGATGTCGGTATACATTCTGGTACCAGAGATGCGTCACCGAATCATTACGGACTCCAGCGCCGCTATTAGCCGAAAAACTCCCTTTTTCACGTTGTAACGGACTGTAGAGCCCTTATCTCTCCGAATAATGATTAAAACACTTCTTTTCCACTGAAATAACGGCTCTGGAGTCCGTTCCTCCGGCTAATTCCTTCCTCAGCGGTAATCAACGTCACTGGGGTCCGTAAGCTAGGCGGATATCCGGTGGCCTGTGAATCAGTTTCAACTGTGCAAGGAGCACTGCCACATCTCCGAACATTGTCTTCCCGAAGGTTTGATTCTAAATATAGCTCAGTCTCAAGGTTTATAACACAAAAAGCAGGATGCTCTCCAGCCAAATAGGCCGGGGAACACCCTGCTTTTTCTGTTGCCGCCACGGGGCGGAGCCGATTACTGGCCTCCGTACATCTGTGACAGGCTGTCTGTAATAATCTTGTTCACATCTTCAATAACGACACTGAGACGGCGCTCTGCGTCAAACAGGCGGCGGATACCGAGATTCAGGTTCAATACCTCGAACAGCTTCTCCATTTTTTCCATTTCCTCTTGCGGCGGCATCTCCCCGCTCATCATCCGCTGCTGCAGCTCAATCTGGCTCTGGCGGAAATTATCCAGCATCCGTTTGCTCTCGGGATCGGCTTCGATCACCTTCATAGCACTGCTGATATCCGAAAACTCAGTGCTATCTTTGATGGCTCTTGCCAGTTCGTGTGCTTTGTCGATTACGTTCATGATAATTCCTCCTAATGTTTTGTATTATCCGCAGCGATGAATTCCGCCTGGTACGGCTTTTTACAGAATAGGTCAATCACCAAGGGTCAGATGTCTCCATATGATGAATGATATGTAACCCTAAAGATTCATATTGCCGGCATCATGCTGCCTACCGGAAGGAGATCCACGATGTCTAAGTACAAGATCCCGGTCCAAACGGTCCACTCGGGCATCCTGCAGGAAAACGCTGTAATGCTTGGCGACAAATCCATGAAAAGGCTCAAAATACCGGCACACGGAACCATTCAGCTTACCTTCGGCTCATTCAGGCAGGAGGTCACTGTCATCCCGGTCCCCAAAGCCGACAGCCTGCGCGTAAACGAAGGGTTAGCCCGGCGTCTTGGCTGGAGAGGGCGGCCTATGCTGAATGCCTCCTACAGTTCCGGCAGCCGCACCCTGCGGCTAGGTCCGCTGATTGGAGTGCTGGTAAGCCGGGACCATCCAGACCAGCCGGACAGAGTGTTCGGACAGATCACGATGTTCTGCCGTGAGCTTACCAATGCCTGCCATGCGCAGGGTGCCTATGTATATTTCTTTACCCCGGAGGCGCTGGAGACACGCAGCTCTTCCATTCAGGGCTGGGTATACGATGAGGGCTGGCGGAAGCTGAGTCTTCCTGTCGCCGATGTGATCAACAATCGGCTTACCACGCGAAAGGTAGAGAACAAACCTAGCGTACAGCATTTTTTGGCGGATGTAAAATCCCGCTACGGAACGCATTTCTTCAATGAAAAGTTCCTAGACAAGACAGAGGTGTTCGAAGCACTGGCACAAGATGCCGCCCTGCAGCGCTATTTGCCGGAATCCCATGCTTTTAACGGCTTCGCTGTCTTAAAGAGAATGTGCAACAGCTACTCCAGCGTATTTCTGAAACCCGTTCGCGGCAGTCTCGGAAAGGGTATTCTGCGTATTTCCAAAGAAGAAGGAGGCTACCGGCTGCTGTCGACCACACCTCTTGGCACCCGTAAACAAAGCTATCCCAGTCTGGCGAAGCTGTTTCAGTCGATTTCCCCTAAGATGAAAACCACCCGTTACCAGATTCAGCAGGGTCTTCCCCTGATGGAGCTTGGAAAGCGGCCGGTAGATTTCCGGGCCCTGGTGCAAAAGAACGGCACCGGCAAATGGGGGGTCACCTCCATTGTCGCCCGTACCGCCGGCAGCAACCATTTTGTTTCGAATCTGGCACGGGGCGGCACGCTCAGCACTGTCCGTGAGGCGGTCGGCAAAAGCAATCTGCCGGCAGGAATGAAGGAAAGCTCACAGGTGCAGCTGCCGCGGGCGGCACTGGCGATTGCCAGAGGTGTCGAAACTTACATCCCCGCACACTTCGGAGAGCTGGGGATTGATCTTGCACTGGATCAGTCGGGCCGCATTTGGCTGCTGGAGGTTAACTCCAAGCCGTCCAAAAACGATAATACACCGCTTAATGACCAGAAGATCAGACCGTCCGTGAAACAAATGATTCTATATTGCCGTTATCTGGCCGGGTTATAAGGAGGACATCATGACAGACACAGCTACGGGGTTCCTTGGTATTATGACAGGCCGCCGCCAGGGGTATCCTCCCATCGCAGAACCGGAGTTCTGCAGTCAGTTATGCGCAGCAGCCCCGTTGTACGATCTGAAAGTGCTTGTCTTCCACCCGGAAGGTGTCTCCACCGACGGCCAAACGATCAACGGCTATGTCTGGAAGGAGGGCCGGTGGCAGCAGACGCTGGCATCTGCACCCGATATTCTGTATAACCGTTGTTTATATTCCAGCCTGCAGGAAAAAAAAGCGGCTTCCGCTGCCATGGCTGCACTCTACCGCACACTCCCCTGGTCCCGCCCGCTGCCTGATAAGTGGGGAGTCTACGGGATCGTGCACCGCAGCCGCAAAGCTGCAGCACTGCTGCCTGAGACCAGGCTTTATACCGGGTCAGGGGCTCTCAGTACTATGCTTGCAGAAAGAGAATACGGCGTATTTCTAAAGCCTATGGCAGGGTCACACGGCAAACGCACGCTGCATGCTCTGCTCCTCAGCAGCAAAGCAGGCGGCGGAATCAGCATCCGCGGCCGCAGCGAAGCGAATGAATCCTTCCGGCATAATTTCAGAACGCCAGCCGAAGGACTGGATTGGGTTCATAGCTTCATCGGCAAGCGCCGCTATATTATACAGCCTTACCTGGACTTGACCAGCAGTGATGGCCAGCCCTTTGATGTACGTGTTCTGATGCAGAAGAACGGACGGGGTGCCTGGACATTAACCGGCATGGCCGTGCGGCTCGGCCGGCAAGGGGCACTTACCTCTAACCTTCACGGCGGTGGAACAGCGGTTCCTCCACTGCCCTTTCTGCTTGCAGAGTACGGAAAGAGCGGAGCAGAGCTGCTCGAAGAGCTTGCCGCTGCGGCTGCTCTCCTGCCTCCCCTGCTGGAGGAATCCTGCGGCAGACTCGGGGAACTGGGCCTTGACTTCGGCATTGATGCCGGAGGCAGAATCTATCTGCTGGAAGCCAATTCCAAGCCAGGGCGCACGGTGTTCCGGCTGACGGGTGACCGCCGGGCTGCTAGACTCGCAACCGAGAACCCGCTGCGCTATGCGCGTCATCTGCTGCTCCATTCAGCGGCAGGCCGCATGCTTGCCACTCGGACAGCTCCGTTACAGACAGGAGAATGATATCAATGGTTCCTAAGGAGGATTCATCAATGGGTCTCACTTTTTGCAATGTGCATTTCACCAAGCAGCCCCAACGAGTTGTCTATGTCTCGGGTGAATTGATGAAAAGCCTGAAATTATCCGGCAAGAAAAATATCCGCCTGCGTCTCGGCAAGGATGCCATCCCGGCCATGATTAAGCCCATCAAACGGGCTGGGAAGCATCTGTTCCTGGCCTCCGGAGTGAAGAGCGCGATCAAGGTGCCTAAAACGGGCGGCGTCTACTTACGCAACCTGCAGAATGATGAGGTGCAGCTGGGTCCCCTGGTCGGCATTTTATCTGACGGGCCAACCACATCGGCGAATCCCTTCGGTTCGCGTACCGGCTTCATCAAGCAGCTGCTGCGGGAAGGCAGCAATAAATGCTATATATTTGCGTTCACACCGCGCGACATCGACTGGGGACAGGAACAGGTTAACGGTTTTTTTCTGACGGCCAGCGGCAAATTCGAACGTAAAATGGTCCCGCTGCCGGATGTCGTGTATAACCGTCTGCCGAGCCGCCGGGCCGAAACCTCACCTTATATCAACCAGCTCCGCGAACGGTTCGGACGGAAGAGAATTCCTTATTTTAACTGGAGCTTTTTCAATAAATCGGATATTTACCGGCTGCTGGAGAACGACGGCGCAGCGAACCGCTATGTCCCTGAAACCGTGAGTAACCCCAGCTCAGAGAAAATGCGCGATATGCTTGACCGCCATCATTTTGTCTATTACAAACCTTCCGCCGGCAGTCTCGGGCACGGAATATACCGGCTCACTTACCTGCCGAAGAAGGGGTATTTCGCCCGTTACCGTAAGAACGGTAAAAATGTGCTGCTGCGCTTTACCAGTTTTGACAGCCTGATGCGCATGCTCCGCGCCCGGCATGGCCAAAGCCTGCAAAACTATATCGTCCAGCAGGGGATCCGCCTGATCGAGATTGACGCCTGCCCGATTGACTTCCGCTTCCATATGCATAAGAACGGCAGCAACCAGTGGGTCGTTGTCGGCATCGGCGCCAAAAAAGCCGGCCGGGGCAGTGTCACCACCCATCTTAAGAACGGTGGAGCTCTGCTTACTCCCCAGCAGGCGCTGGGCCGCGTATTCGGAGCCAGAGCCGATGAAGTGCTGCAGCGGGCCAAAACAACCGCCGTCAAGCTGGCAGAATCACTGGAAATTCAGCACCGGCATCTGCTCGGTGAAATCGGCTTTGACCTTGGCATTGACCAGGACGAAGATATCTGGATGTTCGAGGCTAACGCCAAACCGGGACGTTCCATCTTCCGCCATCCTTCCCTGCGCGCTGAGGGCAAAGCTTCCATCGAGCATATTCTGGAGCACTGCCTGTATCTCAGCAAATTCCGCAGGAGGGATGAACTGTGAACACCCGCTCTCCTGACCCCGGCAAACCGGTAATTGCCATATTGACAACCAGTGACAGGCTGAAGCAGTTTCGCGGTAACCGCAGTAACTTCCGCGATATCATCCGTACCGGCAAAGAAATGGGCTATCTCGTCTATGTCGTCACCGTCCGCGACCTGAAGTTTGAGGAGCGGATGGTGAACGGCTTCGTCCCTTCCTCCAGCGGGAAGATATGGTACAGTGTCCCGATGCCTCTGCCGCAGGTAATATACAACCGAATTCCGAACCGTGAGGAGGAAGAAAAAGCTCCGGTCGCCCGTAAAATTGCCGAATGCCTGCAGCATGAAGAAATTCAGATGTATAATCCGAGCTTCTTCAATAAATGGAGTCTGTTCGAATGGCTGAAGGAATCCAAGGTGACCGCAAGGCATGTGCCCAAAACAAGACGGCTGCGGGGTGCGAATACGCTGAGCGCCATGCTGAAAAATCATGACAGCCTCTACCTCAAGCCGGAGAACGGCAAGGCCGGCAAAGGAATTATGCGGTTAAAATACCTCGCAGACATCAGCTTGCCTTACAGGCTGCAGATCCAGAGCGGCAAAAAGAACGTAACCTACAAGGCTGCTTCCATGGACCGCCTGTGGGCGCGGATCAGCAGAGAGAAAGGCATTTCGCAATATATCGTGCAGCAGGCAATCGGGCTGGCCACCCACGGCGGACGCCCCTTTGATCTGCGGGTGCTGCTGCAGAAGAACGGCAGAGGCGCCTGGGCCGTAACCGGCATCGGTGCAAGGCTGGCCGGTGCACGCAGCATTACAACGCATGTGCCGCGAGGCGGCAGCATCGAGGAGCCTGCAAGCATGCTGGAGGGAACCTTCGGCCCGGAGCGGGCAGCGTCCATTCTGAAGAATGTTCCTACCACTGCCCTCCTGATTGCCCGCCAGATTGAGCGGGCTTCAGGAGCTATGCTTGGCGAGATGTCGATGGATCTCGGCGTTGACGAGGAAGGCGGCCTCTGGTTCTTCGAGGCCAACTCCCGGCCGATGAAATTCGATGAGCCGGCCATCCGCAAGCTGTCGCTCGAACGGATCTTCCAATACAGCCAGCATCTGGCCCGGCAGAGCAAATAGAATCCTTCATAAGGAAGTGACACCCATGCAGATCTCCTCTATCTATGATACCAGTCCGGGGCAATGGAATTCGAAGCTCGGCGGGCTGCTGGATTTCCTGCGGGAATACGGGGAACAGCGGCTCACGCTGCGCGGCTGCCGCCAGCTCTGCAGGCTGACGCCGGACCAGCTGGCTGAACCCGGTGTCTCGCTGCTGGTTGCGACCGTCCGCGGCCAAAGCGGCCGCCAGCTGGCAGGCGTCAGCTTTGTGTCCGGCTACGGCAAGGAGGCCTGCCTGGTTGCCGTTCATCCCTTATACCGTAACCGTCGTATCGGAACGGCGCTGCTGTCCGCGCAGCTGCAGCGCCTGGGCCGCCTGGAATGCCAGGTGGCCTGTGACAATCCGGCAAGCCTGAAGATGTGCTTCAACAGCGGGCTTGCCGCGGTAGGCCTGACCAGCGGCCCTACCGGCAAGCCCACGCTGCTGCTGCGGTCGCTGATAGACAGCAGCAGCGCGGCAACTCTCCCACAAGAAGGTGAACTCCTGTGCCAGAACCCGTCTTAGGCATCCTCACTTTGTATCTGAATGAAGCCAAACAGCTTGAAGAGAGAAGTGTATACCGGAGGATGATTATTGAAGGCAAAAAAATTGGCCTGGATGTGTTTGTCTTTACCCCAGCCGATGTCAATGCCGGCAAAGAGCTGATCCATGCCATGGTCTACGATCCGTCAAGCGGCAAATGGTCGCGCAAATGGCGCCCTTTCCCCCATATGATCTATGACCGCTGCCGGATTCAGCGCAGCTCCCGCTTCGAGCAGCTTCTGCGCTTCCGTTCCCGCTATAATCATCTGACCTTTCTGAACCGTCCGCTGCGCAACAAATGGACGATCCACCAGACCTTTTCCCAGAAGAGCCGCTTCCGCCAGCATATGCCCGAGACGCTGCTCTACCAGTCCTCGGCTGATCTGCAGCGGATGCTCAAAATCAGCCCGGTGGTCTATGTGAAGCCCATTAATGGTACGGGCGGACGCGGCATTTTGCGGATCGAACGGCTCAAAGAGGGGAAAAGCCTGTACGACATTCAAGGCCGCCGCCAGAACCGGCAGATTATTTCCCCGCGCAAGGTTACGCTCCCGCGGCTGGAATCCATCGTCCGCCAGTGGTGCCTCGGAGGACGTTTCCTTGTCCAGCAGGGCATTCCGCTGCGTCTGCCGGGCGGACGTTTCCATGACTACCGCATGCTCGTGCAAAAGAACGGCCAGGGCGAATGGGAGCTGACCGGCATGGCCGGCCGGGTCGGCGCCGCCCGCAGCGTCACCTCGAACCTGCACGGCGGCGGCCACGCGGTTCGTGCCGAGGTCCTGCTGAAGGAATGGCTGGGCAGCGAAGAGAAAGCTGCCAAAGCGATGAAGTCGGCCGAAAATCTAGGCCTCGAAGCTGCAGCGTTCCTGGAGGAAAGCTTCGGGGCGTTATGCGAGCTGGCGCTCGATCTCGCCATTGACCGCCAGGGCCGGATCTTTGTGCTGGAGGTCAACCCCAAGCCGGCCCGCGAGGTGTTCGCCCGCACAGGCGACAGCGGCACCTACCGTAAAGCGCTGCTGCGCCCGCTGGAATACGCGATGTGGGTGTATAAGAACAAGAACACGCCGAGCTCGGTTAAGACGGTTGAGGAATAGGAGTGAGCCAAACGATAAGAATGCATCCGCTCTGATCTGAGGGATGCATTCTTTAGGTATGCGTCAAACCCAGCATACCTGTAAACCATAAGCCAGTCATGAGATCATAACAGGCTGAATCCGTTTCAATCTACGGATACGGAAGCTGACCTCCTGGCGGATACCATGCGGGTCATCCGAGGAGAATAGGCTTTCTATATCGTGATTATTAATTATCAACCGTTCCTAAGAATCGTAAAGCTGCCTCTCTATAAAAAGTAATAGACTCTAGATAAGCATCTATATCCACCCACTCATCCGGCTGATGAGCCAGTCTCTCATCTCCAGGTCCATAAATTAAGATCGGTAATTCCCCCTCATCTTGAAGAACAGAACCATCTGTATAGTAAGGAACTCCATGTACATCTTGTTCTGATTGACCGTTAATCTCCAGAGCCGTCCGTATCAAAGGATGATCCGGATTCGTATAAATGGAGCTGCGATCCAAAATCTGCTCTACTTCAAATGAAAATCCCGGGTTTACATCTTGAATTCTTAATAATGTGCACTTAATCTCTTCCAGCAGCGGAGCATGGGTTAGCGGAGGAACTGTACGAATATCCACATCAATAACACAGCGATCTGGAATTACATTCGTTTGGACTCCACCTTCTATCCGGTTGACAGACAAGCTGCTGGAACCGAGAACTGGATCGTGTGCCACCCACTGAAGAGCACTCCCCTTAAGAAGGTTAATAACCTCCATCATGCCCTCCACTGCATTTAACCCCAAATGCGGCATTGAACCATGGGCGCTTTTGCCAAATAAAGAAATCCGCAGCCACAAAGCCCCTTTATGCCCAACCGCTACTTTTCCTCTGGTGGGTTCTCCAATGACCATTCCGTCCAGATCACGAACACCGTATTGATCTAAGTATATTCTGGCTCCGCAGCTGTCTACTTCTTCCCCCGCAGTCGCCAGAAATATCAAATCTCCGTCCAAGTTGATCCCGTCCAGTTGAATAGAGACCAGAGCCAGCAGCATCGCTGCTAGCCCGCTTTTCATATCCGATGCCCCTCTGCCGTAGATGCGGTCGCCCTCAATCGCCGCACCATGGGGACTATATTTTCCAGCGGATGCTGACCATGGACTCACGGTATCAAGATGTCCACAGAACATCAATTTTTTACGCCCGCTCCCTTTCAGCGTAACTTCTACGTTGCTGCGATCCGTACTTAGAGGTGAAATCACTGCGGGAATTCCGATGTCATTCAATAATGACATTAAGACGAATGAGAGACGGTGCTCATTCCCCGGGGGATTACAGGTATCTATGGCGATCAATTTCTGCAAGAAAGGAACGGCGTATTCCCGACTGAGAACATTCTCCATTCGTTATACTCCCCCCAATACTTGCAGCTTCAGCGGCGTTACTTTCCATCCATTAACAGGTGCAAGATCCTGTGAACAAGCGGATACGGCCACGACAACATCGACCAAAGCTTGCAGCATCACAAAGTCGCCCGGCTTGGATAAAGGTGGCTCAATCACATAATCACCTTCATCATCCAAAACGTTATTCATGAACCAGTTAATTGGATCGGGAAGGACATCATATTTAAGATCAAATGGCTTCAAAGCCTTCTCTAAATTATCATGACAGTTCGGATGTTCTTCTAAGCCAAAATCCATCTTATAACGGTAATAATCACAGGCCGGGAAGAAAAAATCGTGTTTGCCCACGGTATCTTTAACCATAGTCATCAAGGGTCTCCGAAGATTACTATACAGTCCGTCGCCTTCCTTCAATCTTATGCTGCTTAGTGATGATCTCATATGAACAGGAGACACATGTTCTCCATGATTGTCGCGATTAAAACAAACAAAATCACCTACCTGCTGACCTTCCACATCGATAATACAAAGGTAATGCCCTTTCGGTACAACAACTGCTCGTCCCTCGTAAGCCGGTATAAGCACTTCTTCCTTCACTCTGTTCCCAATCAATGCTACTCCTTCTTTCTGTGCTTTCCCCAGCTAATCGATTAATACAGCCACTGCGCGAACCGGCGAGCCTGTTCCTTTACGGATTTTTAGGGGGAGTCCAAAATAGAGAAAACGTTGGTTCACTACTTGATCCAGTTGACACATATTTTCCGTGTTGGTTATGCCATATTCACGGCAAATCAGGTGACCGGAAAACTTTAGATCCGCTGGGTTATCTATAGAAGGAGCATCCACTCCAATATTCACTACGCCATGCTTTGCCAGCCACTCTCCGGCGCTATAGTCAAGTCCAGCATGACGGGTCAGCCATTCCTCACGCCCATAAGAACGGTTGTAATGACCGGTATGGAGCAGAACAATATCACCGCATTCAATATGGAGTCCGGAACGTTCCAATTCTTCCTTTAATATAGCCGCCGTTATATAAGCATCTGGTGCAACACGGGAGACATCCAGACATATCGCAGGTCCATAAAAATATTCTAACGGCATTTCATCAATGGTTTGGCCGTTACGATCATACTCATACGTTGCGTCACTATGTGTGGGTCCATGCTCATTAATGAGCAAATTGTTGGTGGCGAACTCAAAACCAAGCTTCTTTTTACTTTCGTCATGCGACATATTTGGGAAAATCATCGTTTTCTGATGGGGAGGAAATACCGGCATCCCCTGATAAATTTCCTGTGGCAGATCAATTAATCTTAGCCCCATAGGGATCTTCCTTTACTGTAGTATAGTTGGCAGCTTTTTAAAGTTCTCCGCATCAATTAAGCCTAAATCGGTGATTTTCCACTTTGGACTTGTTACCAGAGACAGGAAGGATAAGTGCATAAAGGGAACATGTAAGGTACAGCCAAGCTCCTCTTCAGCTAAACGATGAAGCTCGGATACCGCCGCACTCATTTCTTTGCCAGTTAGCTCATCCGACATCAACCCGCCAATCCGCAGCGGTAAATCTCCAATCACTTTGCCGTCCCGAATCATACATATGCCTCCGTTCATGGCGATTACACGGTTTGCAGCAACCTTCATATCTTCATAATTCGTCCCAGTAACAATGATGTTATGGGTATCATGGGCTACACTTTGAGCAATAGCTCCTTCACGCAGCTTCATCCCACGCACGAAGGTTTTGCCAATCAAGCCGTTTTGTCCATGCCGCTCAATCACAAGCAGCGGTAAAATATCGGCCGCAAGGTCGGGCTGAACAATCCCCTCCTGTACCTTCAAGCTAACCTCTAGCGCACCGGTTAAGTTCTGATCGGGAATTACTTCGATTGCCCGGGCTTTGACCTGATTTCCTTTCGCTTCAATATACAGATCCTGCAACTTAACCGGCGCACGCTTTACCGATGACTTCACCGATTGCGGATAGATATAGGAAGGAATATTAAGGAGCAGTTCACCTTGCGCTGCTGCCTTTGTGCCAGCCAGATATACAACATCTATTGTCATTTGCTGTAGATTCGTAATTACAACCAGATCTGCACGTTTACCTGGCGCCAATACACCGATATCCCCAAACCCGAAATGGGTTGCCGGATTAATCGTAACCATCTGAATGGCTTCTACCGGATCAATCCCCTCTGCTATGGTTCGGCGGACGATCTCATTCATATGACCTTGTTTCAAAAGATCTTCAGGAACCATATCATCCGATACAAGAATCGCTCTACGAGAGTCGACTCCTTCCTCGGTGATGGCACGAATACATTCAGCCATGTTGCGCTGAGAAGAACCTTCCCTTATAAAGACGCTTACGCCGTAACGAAGCTTCTCCATCATCTCTTCCTTGGTAGTGGTCTCATGACAAGATACATGTGTTCCGCCTCCGATAATATGTGCAGCCAATTCCTTACCGAACAATCCGGGGGCATTCCCTTCGACGGTTTTTCCGATACTCTTGGCATACACTACAGAAGCTATCAAATCATCAATGAGGGGTGAGGCATGCCGATATACCGGCATGACATTACTAAACCCTTGGATCTCACCAATCCCTTGTACATAAGGGTCATTCAACAGTTCCTTCATATCTTTAGAATTAATCTCCGCACCCGCTGTTTCGAGACCCGGCGCATCCGGGGTAAGACAAGGTACCGTGTAAAGCACTCGATTCGGAAGAGAACGAGCTTCATCGATCATCGCTTTAATTCCATGAACGCCAAGTACATTCCCTATCTCATGCGGGTCCGCAATCAAGGTTGTCGTCCCTGTTGGAATGGATAGCTTGGAGAACTCCGTAACCGTAAGCATTGCACTTTCAAAATGCATATGAGAATCAATAAAACCGGGACTAATATATTTTCCCGCCACATTTTCTACAACTGTATTTGGACCAATCAGGCTGGAGGCATCCCCAACCATCAGAATTCGTTCACCTTTTACAGCTACATCTCCGGGATAGATTTCTCTAGTAATAACATTAATAATAAATCCGCCACTGAGCACCAGATCAGCATAACTACTCTCATCCAGCAGTGTATCAATGAGTCGGCGATAATCCAGCGCTTCTTTGATCCTAATCGTATCCATCTTTACGTCAGCCCCCTAATGTTCACTCTCCAGACTGTCTACGGTACCGACAATGGCTGCATCGACAGGTGCTCCATCGTACGCCATCGCTCTTGCTGCCATGCTTCCAACCACATAAATCACTTGTTCTCCAATCCCAGCCCCCACGGTGTCTACGGCAATAATGGGGTGTCCGGTTAACGTCCCGTCGAGCATGATGGGCTGAGCAATCAGCAGCTTGGTGCCGACCAGTCGCTCATCTTTCCTCGTCGCGGTCACTCTTCCGATTACTTTTCCAATTTGCATAACTACCGTCTCCCATTCACATCTCCAGAACCTTTATTCCGTAATCCCCTGCCATATCACGGGCCAGTGGGGTAAGAATTGAACCCTTATGCAGCTTGATTACCGTAACGCCACTGGCAAATACAGCCTTAACATCATCTCCGGTAATAATCTGTTTGCTGCTGCCTATATCTGTGATCCAATGATCCAGCCCGTTAGCATCCAGAAGGGTCATTCCATAACTACGAAGTGACCCTAACATTTGCCTAACTTCATGCCTCATAGCAGAAGGCATCGAGTACGTAGTGAAATCCTGCGACGGAGTATTATCACCTGTTTCAATGTTTAAGGCGGCAACCTTTCTGCCTGAACACAGCCCTTGAAGGATCAAACGCGTCATATGATGCTCATCATCCAGTCTGGATAGTTGGGATAATAGGGATAAGGACAAGACTGGAACAAACAGATACTGAATATTGGTGTCCAAAGTTGGAACAGAGCCTGATCTCCATGCTCTTCCAGCGGGTCCGGAATTCACGAAATCATCAATACCCGTCCTCTGAACAAGCTCTCCTGCTCCGTAGGTTGCTCTAGCCTCGTGATCCGCCCATAACTGTAGTCTCAATTTCCTTTCACCAAGCTTCCGCACAGCAGAGAAACCTTGCTCCATACCCATCCAGTGATGAGTTAGCAGTACCAGCATTCGCGGATACTGCTTATCCAGCTCTGCTTCCCTTCCGCGATAGAGCAACTCGGTTGCGGTTCGAACGGCGAGGGTGCTAGATGCAGTTAACATGATTTAGCCTACGCTTTAATGCTGGACAAGATCGCTTTTTCCACTTCACTATGTGGTCTTGGAATGACATGTACGGAGATGAGCTCCCCGACGCGCTTGGCAGCATTTGCACCAGCATCAGTAGCCGCTTTTACAGCTCCTACATCGCCACGCACCATAATCGTCACAAGTCCAAAACCCACCTTTTCATATCCGCAAATTTCCACGTTTGCCGCTTTGACCATCGCATCTGCTGCTTCAATAGCTCCCACGAGCCCTTTAGTTTCGATCAGTCCCAATGCTTCTCCCATTTCTATTTCCTCCTAAGTTTCATATTGATTTTTAATTTCAATGGCTTCATTCATGCCTTATTCCGGCTTTAAAGGATCTGTGTGATTTGGCGTTGTCGGACGTTTCTTGACTTCTTTAGCAGGAGCTGATTTATCTGGCCCAGAACTGATCTCTTCTATAGCTTGCTTGTCCTCAGAGGGTTCTTCTGCTTCCACGGGTTCCTCTAATGGTGTAGCCGAGAAGCGGGACAAAATCTTATCAATTACATCATTATGTGCTCGCGGAATCACGTGAGCAGAGACTATCTTCCCGATTCGCTCTCCCTCCAGCCTGCCGGCTTCCACTGCCGAGGATACAGCAGCCACATCACCGCTGAAATGAATGGTTACGCCAAGCATTCCGCCAACCCCTATTACTTTCTCGATAGCTTCAATGGTTACATCTGCTGTCTTTAATGCGACATCCGCTGCGGATACCGCAGTAGTAAACCCTATCGCCTCAATCAACCCTAGCGCTTGTTGCTTCATTTAACTCCCCTTCTCTCCGTGGTTATACATAGGGCTGCAACACCTTCTGCAGGACAGCAATCGCAGCGGACAACTCTTCCCGCCCCCCTGTCAGCAGCAAATATTCCGCTTCAATGTTGTATTTCACACTTGTACTCATCCCTTGTTTAAGTGCACGATCCAGAAGAGCCACACTGCGGTACCGAGATACCCCCTCCCATAAGGCTATTGAATTACCTTGGGGGATCCCCAAATGTTTCAATAGAAAGGGGGAAGGTTCGAGCGAGATGTAATTACGGATATTCTCTTTTCCATTTTTCTCACATTGGTCGGATATCTGCTGTAGCACTTCCGCAAGTTCAGCCGAGGATTCTCCCAACACTATGGCTTGAAAAGCACTGCCGCGTTCTTTGTTCCAGTTAATCTCGTATTCCAGCTTCGACGCGCCTAGTGCTTCATCCAGCAGGAACAAGTAACCTGGCTTATATCGTTCAGCAGCGACGATCCCCGCTGACTTCGCCGATGTGCGGCGAATGCCAAGCTCAGAGAACAACTCTGACTGTAGTTCCGGATAATGCCAGAAACTAAGCCCCTCACAGTGCTCGCCTATCATCCCCGCTCCGGCACCTTGACCACTAGGAACAGTGAATTCTGTATCACATTCTTCACGGGTTCTCCCCTGCACCAAAGACATCCGTAGTAAAGGAGACATAGATTGTTCAATGAATTCACGGGTTAAGGGCAACGCTGTTGAATTCGAAGAGATAGTAGCGGCAGCAGCATTTAATCGCTGATCTCTTTTATCCTTCTGGTAATTAGGTCGATGAATGTCCGGCACTACCTCTACCTGCGAAGACCCAGTCTTCGGCATAAATGAACCACTTTGAAGAGGGTCTTGACGTTTAGCCGAACTCGGGCGCAGCGCTTCTTGCACAATCGTTCTCATGAAATCCGACATCGCTCATAACCTCCTAGAATAAGATTTTGGCAAGTTCGGGGTGAGGACGTGGAATAACATTGCAGGATATAAGTTCTCCACCCGTCCGTAAATGGGCAGTTCTTCCGGCATCAATCGCCGCAGTGACGGCGGCTACATCGCCTTCCACCACTAGAGCCACAAGGCCTGCACCAACCAGTTTCATGTCAATCAACCTCACCGTCGCCGCTTTGCACATGGTATCCAGCGCTTCCAGTGCAGCAACAAGCCCACGGGTTTCAATCAAGCCAATGGCTTCCATAGATGTGATCCTCCTCCTTCATCATAAATAGTCCTTAATATTAAAATGGGAGTCCGTAGGAATACTTGTACGCCGATACGCTTCTTTCGCGTTCAGCGGATAAGTTGCATCTATACCCATTTTGGCTGATACTCCCCGCAATTGATGGGAAGGTTCCAGCGGTGAGCCCTTGGCCCCCGAAACAATGAACACATCCAGGTCAGCCTGCACACGTGTAGCTATTGCCCATTCCACATCCTGTGGGTTGAACAGATCCACATCTTCATCGACGACTACGACATGCTTCAGATCCTTGTCACTAGCAAAAGCTGCCAATAACGCTTGTTTGGCATCACCTTCGGTGCGTTTGCGGATCGAAATGACCGCATGGTAACGACCAATCCCCCCAACCGTTAAATGAACATTTAGTACTTCCGGGACAACCTGCCGCACCGTACTAAGCAAGGTAGCCTCGCGAGCGAGCGCCATGGGCAAATGCTCTTCATATCCAGAAGGGTAGATCGTCTGCCAAATAGGCTGATTGCGGTAAGTAATGGCTGAGAATTCAATCACTGGCTGCGGCGTACATTCTCCGTAATAACCTGCTAATTCCCCGAATGGCCCCTCCGGTTCCCGGACATACGGCAAGATCCTCCCTTCCAGCACTACTTCTGCTTCGGCAAGCACCTCCAGATCCACCGTTTTTGCCTGCACAACATCCAGTGGATGCCCTAGAAGAGCACCAGCTACGTCGAGCTTGTCGCAATGATATAGATGTGTACTGATTTGCGAACTCAGAATGACCGCCGGAACAATGCCGAACATGACCGCAATCTCCATCGGCTCACCCTGCTTCTCATACTCCAAATACTGCTGATACAGCTCCGGTGAAGAGATAAGCACACTAGCCCGGTTGCCCTCAAGAAGCTGCATACGGCGAATCGACGTGTAACGCTTATTTCCATTTCGTTCTTTGACAACCACGATGCCCGAGACAAGGTAAGCTCCCGAATCATCCTTATGATACGTGCAGACTGGGAAATGATCGGTCAGTCGAAATGGCTTCAGTACCACATTGTCATGGACAGGACCCGAAGCTACCTTCCGTGTCGGAAGCGGATGAACGATGGAATCAATCAGCTTTTTCAGCAAATCCTTCTTACCGATACCCATCGTCTCTGCCAGCAGATCACGATCGCCGCCCAGTCCGGATACCATGGGCATGTCATAGCCTTTAATTTTTTCGAAATAAAAGGGCTGTTTGCCTTCCCCGGTCCGGATGACCGCCCCCACTTCAAACTTCGGATCAACTTCCTTGCGGATATGTGTGATTCTCCCGCTTCGTTCTAAATGATCTATTAGCGTGCGAATATTGTTCATCATCCCACTGGTTTCTCCCCCCATCTCGCCATAAGCTCGTGTTCAATATTCAGGGAATCCAAAATTCTGGCGATGACGAAATTGACTAATTCCCAGATCTCAGTAGGATGGTGATAGAACCCCGGAGAAGCTGGCAGAATATCTGCACCTGCACGCGCCAGCCGGGTCATATTCTCCAAATGGATCAGGTGAAGCGGCGTTTCTCGCGGGACAACGATCAATTTTCTTTTTTCCTTCAACATCACGCTTGCCGTCCGGCTCAGTAACGTGTCTCCTACTCCATTCGCAATCGCCCCGAGGGAATTCATCGAACAAGGAAGGATAACCATCCCATCCGTCTTAAATGAGCCGCTCGCCACCGATGCGAATAAATTGTTATTTTCCAGTACTTTCGCGTAAGACTTGATTTCCTCCATGGTGACTCCACACTCGAATTTCATCACCTTGTTCGCCATGTCGGTAGCGATGACATAAGTTTCGATGTGAAGTTGATGCAGTGCACGGATTAGGGTATACGCGTAAATTGAGCCACTAGCTCCGGTAATGCCTACAACAATTCTCATAATCGTTTCTCCTTTAACTGCTCTCGATGAAACTTAACTCCATGGAATCATGGTTTGCACTTTTTCCAGTCTCCGGGCCAGGAATACGAGCAAAATCGGAGTACCGATCACCAGTGGAGGTACGTCGCTGATACCGATCCATAAAACTGCCCACCAAAAGTCGAAGATACCGAGGAAATCCAGACTGGCACAAGCTACCAGGATCATAATAACTCCCGCAACCAAAGACCAAAGCGCCGATTTGATAATGACCGATTTATCATGACCCAGCTGCTGCAAGGTTCTACCTCTGCCTACCATCATTGCCGGCAGCCAGCCGGTAAATCCGACCATAATTCCGTCTGCCAGCAGCGTATGAGTGGGAAGGAAGGTGCCTGCGAGCAGCGCCCATACAATCGTTCCAATATAGCCGGAGAAAAATCCGGTTTTTGGGCCAAAGATAATGCCCACAACCGCAGGCATGAATGCAAAAATTCTTAGATGAATGACTCCGGGTACTAGCGCGATTGGATTAACGTATCCCCATAACACACCGGTCAGAACTCCAAAAATAACCCAGTATACTACACTCATCACACCTGTCGAGCTTGTTCTTGCTTCATTTTGCACCTTCATTGGATTTGCCATTTCGAAACACTCCTCTTCCCTAGGAATTAGTTTTGTAATTCGTTTGAATCACTTGAGTCAACATCTCATGTAGTTTCTCAACCGCGTAGTCCACAAAGATGCGGCCTTTTTCCACAGTAGCCAATGTAGGCGCTCCGATGACCCCATGTATGGAGACATCCTTTGTTTTCCATCCCGGAGTGACAGGGCCCTTCAGCGTAACATGAGGATTGGCGGTAAACTGAGGATCGGGAAACTCATCCACGGCCTTGGACATATCCACCCGCTCCGGACAAAACACAAGCATCAAGGATGTCTCGAGTTCACAGGCATGAAACACTCCATAATCACCGGACTGCTGTACCTGCTCCAGAATGTCATTCCAAAAAGATGTAAACCACCAGTCAAAAACAAATAGTTCTATTTCATGTGCAATCCGCATATCACGGCTTAGCACATTCAGCAAATCTGTATTTCCTCCGTGACTGTTCATGAAGAGAACTTTGGTGAACCCATGACTGCGAACCGATTTGCATAAATCATCCAGCATGGAGTAAAACGTATGAGTGCTGAAACTTAGCGTCCCGGGAAAATCCATGTGTTCCATACTTTTCCCTATAGGAAGCAGCGGGGTGATAAGCACCTGGTGATCCGGAAAATCCACCTCCCGCATAAACACATCTAGCAGACTCTCCAAGATAATCGAATCCGTTCCGACCGGGAGATGAGCCCCATGCTGCTCAGTGGCCCCGATAGGAATAATAACAAGGGAATGTTCTTTATCCATCGCACCAATTTCTTCAGTTGTACACATGCTCCATTGCTTTATCATGACACCCGGCTCCTTTACGCTTTTAATATCGGAAATTGGATTCCAAGATAAACGGCCGCGGCCCACATCAAGGTGAAGCAGACAAAAAATTGCAGGTCCATGGCGCTTACCCTGAAGGTCTTATATGAACTGCGTTTTTGCTTGAAATTAAGATTATAAATATGCATGGAGAGCGATATACTCTGACCGGATTGAATAGCCCGGATAAATAGGGGGAATAAAATGACCGAATAACACCGGAGCCGTGACACCATACCTCCTTTATCGAGTTCAAGACCCCGGGCGCGCTGGGCGTCGGCAATCGTCTGAAATTCGGATATCATTAACGGAATGATCTGAAACACCAGCCCGCACATAAAAGCTACTTTAAAGGGAACACCCAGCTTCTGCAGCCCATAAATGATCTCGCTGAAATTAGTCGTCATGATCAAGGTATAGAACACCGATACCATGAGGAAAATGCGTATGGATGCCACTACGGATTTCAGTAAATCCTTATCTTCCAGCGCGAAAGGCCCCATCTGCCAGATTACCGTTCCGTCATTGTTCTGAAAGCAGCCGATGATCAGCCAGGTCAGAAAAGCCATAATCAGCATGGGCAACAGACGTTTCAGCATGCCTGTCATCTCGCGTCCGAGATCGGAAATCAGCCAGAGCAGCGCACAACCGGCGAGGAACAAGGTGAGCACAAACAAATTTTTGTACAAAACGACCATCACCGTCATGATTACAAACCAGATAATTTTCACCCGGGGTTCAATCCGGTGCAGAAAAGATGATTTGTGTACATATCCCGTAAATTTCATATTTGGCCTTCCCCCTCAGCTAACGGATGCTGATAACATGGGTAACAGCTGTCGACAAATTGCGGGACTGTCAGGATATCCGGATAACCCAGAAGATCCGCCAATTGCATCACTTGAGGGGGTTCGATACTGACTTCACTGAGCAGGTTCTTGTGACAAAATACTTCTGCCGTCGGCCCCTGCAGCAGGATATTGCCATCTTTCATCAAAATCGCTTCATCGGCTGTTTCGGCTACAAAGGACATTTCATGGCTGATCATAATCACGGTTTTCCCTTGATTTCGAAGCTTGTCCATCAAGCGAAACAACATTTCTTTCATCATGCGGTCCATACCCAGCGTCGGTTCATCCAGAATGATAACTTCAGGATCGGTGAGCAGAACGGATAATATCGTCAGCATATGTTTATGACCCATGGACAGGTTCATAGGGAAAGCATCCTTGTATTCCAGCAAGGCGTGTTCCTTAAGCAAATCATCAATCCTCGCCTCGTCCATCTCACGTTTCATAATCCGGGTGGAGAACGTCACTTCCTTCCAAACCGAATCCTCAAAGATCATCTGGTCAGGATGCTGAAACACATAAGCGATGCTGCGGGCAAGGTCCGCCGTACTTTTACCGGCTATAGATTGTCCCTCATATAGGATGGAACCGGAGGTTGGCTCATGCAGGCCGATCAAATGCCTGACGAGTGTTGTTTTCCCTGAACCATTCTGTCCAAGCACAGCGGTGACCGCACCTCGGTAAAAATGAGCGTTCACCTCATTTAGTGCACGAAAGCCGTCGAACTCTTTAGTGAGGTCCTGAATTTCAATCGTTCTGGTCTTTTCTTCATTAATCTGGCTGATTGTCTGTTTCCGTTCGGAAATGTTGACTATTCCCTGAAAATAATCCACTGCTCCTCTCACCGTACTAAACAAGGTTGAACCTCGCTTCGGGTCACACATATGATACAGCTCCAGCATTTCCGGTACCGTGACTCCAAAACGGTTATATAGGTCTACATCCTGGAAGAAATCATCTTTTGGGCCATCAAACTGTACTTTCCCCACTTCGAGAGCCATAACGCGGTCCACTACTTCTGCCGACCAATCCAAATTCTGATCTATCAGGAGCACGGTTTGCCCTTCTTTTTTCAACTGCAACAGTACTTCTTGAACAAGTGCCTTTCCCCTCGGATCAAGGGAACTGACCGGCTCATCCAGTATTAGCAGCTGCGGCTCCATCGCCAGCACAGAAGCAATGCATACGGTCTGTTTCTGCCCGCCGGATAACGAACTGACCGGACTGTTCAGGAATCTTTCGATTCCGAATAATTCCAGCACACGATTCAGTCGCCGCCTGATCTCCGTCTCATCCAGTCCCATATTCTCGAGCCCGAAGACAATTGCATCTTCTACTCGGTACCCAAACAACTGATTCTCGGGGATTTGAGAGACATAACCAACTTCGTAACTAACATTGTCTTCAAAGCTGACATCACCGCTTAGCTCACTGCCTTTAATTAATTGAGGGATCACACCGCTGAGAATATAGCCAAGCGTAGACTTTCCACTTCCACTTTTACCGACTAGTGCAACCGTCTCCCCGGCTTTGATGTCAAAACTGGCATCGTCAACAGCCCGAATAGATCCGTGCATATGCCGGTAAGAGAGATTCCTTACGGATAACAGCATGTTATTCACTCCTAACGAGATCTTATTGCGCTGTAAATTTCAACTCATCCACACTGACAATCCTGCCGAGCACATAATCAATATGCTCCAACGCAGCTTCATGTTGTTTGGCACTAGTACCAGCTACACATTCTCTAGGTACAACCACATAATAATCATGCTGCTGAGCGTCTGTAGCTGTAGCGCGTACACATACATCCGTCGCAGCCCCGGTCAGAATAATCGTCTTTACGCCCAATCCCTTCAGTAAAACTTGCAGATCGGTCTGAAAAAACGCGCTGTATCTACGTTTCTGAATGACATAATCAGTAGGATGAGGCTTCAATTCCTCGATGATTTCGACACCCGGCGTTCCCTCTACGCAATGGATAGGTTCACTGCGGTCCAGCTCCCGTCCGAAATCAACATGACTTTTACGGTGAATCTCCTGAGTGTAAATCACAGGCACGCCGGATTCCCTGGCATAGGCTAGCAGCTTTTGGTTGGATGCTATTAAACTCTCATCCGCTTTACAAGGAATGACCGCTTCTTTCCCGACAAAATCATACTGCATATCGATAACAACAATTGCGGCGTCTTTCAGGTTTGACATTCTCTACCACTCCTTATGATGTATATAGAAAAAAGGCAGCCATTGTTAGAATAAATTTCTTCTAACAACGGCTGCCTTTCATCGTGAACGAATCCAAGTATACCGTCTTTCATATGTTCAACAGGTTATCGCCCAAGATAAATCAAGGGAATCTCCTATCGTTGTTCACTTTTCCTTAGTCAAACTCAACAATAACTATCGTTGATGCCCATTCTGTGGACGGGTCATAATCCCGCAAAATGGAAATGACCTTCAAATTCATTTCAGCTTCCACTATTTTGAGAAAACGAAATTTGAATTCCGAGTGAAGGGCATGATCAACGGCCATTTTTGTAGGTGTGTGACGTAATTCCAACGCTTTTAGGGCCATTACACGCTGATGTTTTACCAAAAACAGGATTACATTATCCTCTATGCTGATTTTCAACTGGTTCACGCCAAATCCGTAGATTTCTTTGTTGACTTCGTTATAAAAGCGAGAGAGAAGTTTTTTGTATTCACTGTTTTCATGCAATTTTGGAATAGCCATAGATGCACACCACCTTTTAAGTTATTTTTATTATACTTATTTTAATTTTGATGTAAATACCTATGTTAGTTTTTATTACATAAACAAATGATTTTCTTTTCCCTTCGGTTTCACTTCCGTTTTCTTGATTCGTTAATGGAGTATACCATCAGACCAAGCACAGTCACTACATAAGGAACCGTGGATACGAGCTCCGCTGGAATCTTGAGCAGTTGAAGGGCATTAGACATAGCCTCAGCAAATCCGAATAAAAAAGAGGTCAGAGCTGTACCTACAGTAGTACTTCTGCCCATAGATTCTGCTGCAAGTGCAATCCACCCTCTACCAGCTGTCATATCCCTCGTGAAGAGAGATAAATAGCCCATAGACATATAAGCGCCGCCGAGACTCGCGAACAACCCACTTAGCAATAGTGCTATATATTGGGTTCTGACAACCTTTACACCAACGGATTCAGCCGCTTGGGGATTCTCACCAACCGCACGGATTTGAAGGCCTAACGGTGTTTTCTGCAGGATGTAATATACGATAATAACTGCGAGAATAGACAAATAAGTCAATACGTGATGTCCTGAAACAATAGGCCCAATCCATGGGATGTCCTTAATCAGTGGAATCTCGAGATTAGGCAGCACCTTACTCGCAACGGAAGAGGATGTTCCTTTATCGCCAGTCAGCAAGTACAGTACAAATATCGTCCCGCCAGAGGCAAAAGCGTTTATCGCAATCCCGCCCAGTATAATATGTGTTTTAAATTTCAGTGTAAAAAAAGCCAGCACTCCCGCCATCAGCACCCCACCAAAGGCCGCTCCAAGCAATCCGAGCCAAGCACTACCTGTATATGCACTGAAAAGCACACCCACTAATGCTGAAGTTAACATGATCCCTTCCAGACCAATATTTACAATACCAGCCCGGTTAGAAATGAGTGCTCCAAGAGCTGCAAACAGGATCGGTGTCGTAACCCGCAGGACAGAAAATGCAAACTCAGTGGTGAAGATGACCGCAAAAAAGTTATGCATTCTTCTGCGCCTCCTTCAGCAGCATTCTGTTCTTCCAAAATTTAAGGAACTGTTCTGCGGAAACCAGTAACAGAATCACACCTTGAACAATGGAGATCATTTCTGCAGGAACATCTGAGTACCTGGACATCATATCTGCTCCAACCCGTATGTAGGCTAAGAAGAAAGCTGATCCGATAACCGCCAGCGGATTATTCTTGGCAAGCATCGCCACCAGCGCACCATCCATTCCATATCCGGGCAGAGACGTCCAATCGAACCGGGTATGCATGCCAAGCACCTCGACCGAACCCCCTACTCCAGCCAGAAATCCAGCCAATAAATGAACGTAAACGATCACTCGGCCCGTCTTAATGCCGGAGTATTCCGCAAACTCCCGGTTAGAGCCAGTCATCCGCAGCTCATAACCCCATTTGGTTCGATACATGAAATAATGAGTACATACGATGCAAACTAATACGATAATTAATCCTGAATGAATCCGAGTTCCCGGAACGATTTTACTAAGCACCGCTGATGGATCAAATTTAAAGGATGCCGTCTGAAAAGCAGCCGCATCTCTCATTTTATAATTTAGGAAATACAGCCCCACACCAAGTAGAATACTATTGAACATTAAGGAGGTAACCAATTCGTTGGCGTTCCACTTCGCCTTGAGAATTCCGGGAATGGCCGAAATTAACGCCCCGACAACGCCTCCTGCAAGGATCGCGATAATAGGATGCAGAAATCCCATGCCCACAGGAATAGCAACAGCCGCGGCCACTAATCCGGAGATGTAGAAGATCCCTTCTGCTCCGAGATTAAACATATTCATCTTGAATAATAGAGCTACCGAAACCCCTGCAAACATAAGCGGAATCGCCATTTCCACCACGTTCCCCGCATGTGATAACGAAGAGATTGGCTCATACAGAAATACAAGCATGGTATGCCACGGCTGTTCACTGACAAAGGATATGATCAGAAGGGACAGGATGAGTGCAATAACAATGACAGCTAAAGTTCGAATCGTCTCGAAATATTTGAGTTTAAAAATAAATAGCCCTCCTTATCTCATCCTCATCCTGCTTCTTGATGCCGAGCATAAACAGTCCGAGTTCTTCTTCTGTAAGTGCTGCTGGATTGTCGAAATATCCTACAACCTCTCCTTCATACATCACTAGCAAGCTATCACTCAGCTCCAAAATTTCATTCAGATCAGCCGAGATGAGTAGTGTCGCACAATCCTCTTGGCGCATTTCTATCAGCTTCTGGTGAATGAGTTGAGCAGCTCCTACATCAACTCCACGGGTCGGCTGTTCCGCTACCATTAACAAGGGTTCTGTCGAGCTTTCTCTTGCTACTACAACCTTCTGCATATTCCCACCAGACAACATGCCTATCTCTTGCTGGGGTCCAGACGTTTTGATTTGAAAAGAATCAATCAAACCTTGTGCGAGTACGTTCATCTTTTTCCGTCTCATAAAGATCCCTGTGTTCCATTCCTTCTTTCGGAATCTGGTCGAGACCATATTATCAACGATACTGACATCCTTAGCCGTCCCCTGTCTCATACGATCCTCAGGAACATAAGACAATCCGAGGTTTCGAATCTGAGCAATATCCAATAGGCTAATGTCCTGCTTATTCACGAAAACAGTCCCAGAAGAAATGCTGCGCTGACCAGTAATTGCTTGAACTAACTCGGCTTGCCCATTGCCCTCGACGCCAGCAATTCCTACAATTTCCCCTTGGCGGATAGAAAGACTCACAGATTTCAAGACCTTGTTTCCATGTTCACCGAGTAAAGACAAGTCCTTAACATTTAAAATCGTTTCTCCGTAGGTACGGGCTTCCTTCTCATACTTCAGAACTACATCACGCCCCACCATCAGCCGGGATATCTCTTGCTCGGAAACATCGGCGACTTCAAAAACACCCTCCGTTCTTCCACCGCGCATAATAGTAATTCGATCACAGATGGCCTTCACTTCTTTTAGCTTGTGAGAGATAAAGACGATGGTATGTCCCGCATCTTTCAAAAGCTTCAGTTCCTCAAATAATTCGGCCGTTTCTTGCGGAGTGAGTACAGCTGTTGGCTCATCGAGTATAAGGATCTTGGCCCCACGAACCAGCGCCTTTAGGATCTCTACCTTCTGCTTCATGCCTACCGAGAGATTCTCAACCTTCATCTCCGGATCGACATGCAGATTGTATTTCTCAGAGAATTCCTTTGTAATCCTAATCGCTTCATTATAATTAAAGGCCATGCCCTTCTTCGGCTCCATACCAAGCACCATATTTTCCGCTACTGTAAAAGATGGAACAAGCATAAAATGCTGATGAACCATTCCAATGCCCATATCAATCGCATCCTGCGGCGAACGGAGCTTAATTTTTTGTCCTCTTAGGAACATCTCGCCTTCACTGGGTTCTTCCATCCCAAACAGAATCTTCATTAGTGTGGATTTACCGGCTCCATTCTCCCCGGCAAGCGCATGAATCTCACCTTCACATAAGCTGAAACTCACATTCTGATTCGCTACAACCCCATTGGGATAAACCTTGATGATCTTACGCATCTCCAGTAAAGTGTCCTTCATCGTCCTTCCCCCTAACCCTGCTACATGATGATGGATACCGGATATGGATAAGGAGGAAATTCCCTCAAGGAACCCCCTCCTCCATCTTAGAGAATGTCTTTACAACTTTATGGTTTTACAGCATTCCGAATTTTCTCTACTTCCGATGTTTCCATGCTCACAGCATCGCTGACGGTGATTTCTTTGCTGATCAGCTTTTGCTCAATTTCATCGATTTTCGCTTTCATTTCATCGGTAAAGGCACTGTTGTATACATCGTTTTTGGCAATGCCAACCGCACCTTCCGTGAAGCTGAGTGTTTCGCGTTTGCCGAATTCAAGCGTTCCTTCCTTATATTTCTTAACCGCTCTAAGAATGGACTGATCGACATTTTTCATCGAGGAGGTAATGATAAGGTTCGCTTTCTCCGGATCGGTATCCTTGAGCATTTCCGATTGGTCGGAGTCTACGCCAATTGCGTATTTCTTTTTCTCTTTAGCCGCATCAAAAATTCCAAGTCCTGTTCCGCCGGCAGCACCGAAGATTACATCCGCACCGGAGTTATATTGTACAAGCGCCAGCTCTTTTCCTTTGGCCGGATCCCCGAAATCACCAGCGTACGATGTAATGACCTTGATGTCCGGATCTACATATTGCGCACCTTCGATATAACCTACCAAAAAGGCGTTGATTCCCGGAACATCCAGACCGCCAAGGAAGCCGATGATTTTCTCCGGATTGGCGTTTGGAAGACCCGAAGTTGTAGTCAAGGCTGCAGCCGCACCTGCCAGGAAGGAAGCATCGTTAACTTTGTAGAACATGGCGTACATATTTGCCGGAATATCTTCGAAATCCGTCTCAAAATCAATAAATTTCTTCTCCGGGTGCTCCGAAGCGACTGTGTGGAAGATCTCCGATGCCGTCGAGTTGCCCGAGATAATCAAATCCCAATCCTGCTCAGCGATATCTCTGTAGATTGGCTCCCACTTTGTCTGATCGGTGCCCATCTCGATCACTTTAGTGGTTGCGCCAAGCTGATCACGAACCATCTCCACGCCTCTGTTGGCCGAGTCGAGGAAGGACTTGTCTCCGAGGTTGCCAGGGATCAGCAGAACCACTTTAAGCTTATCTGATGCATTTGTGGCGGCATTCTCTTGATTAGCGGCAGGTGCATTTTCCTGATTTGCGGAATTTCCGGAGTTCGAACAAGCCGTCAGAACAACAAGTAAAAGCGTAGTGATCAGTGCCAGCATTTTTTTCATAAGTAATCCCCTTTTTCACCTGGATTTTTTGTTTTTGATGACGACTATGTGATTGGCAAGGTTTCGCTTAAGCCCTGAACTTCTTCACCTTGTCCATAAAAACTGTGACCCTTTGCTCATCAACCAAATTGTCGAACTTTCCATCCTTCTTGAAGGTTGTTCCTACAACTGCACCATCGGCGATGGAAAGCTGTCGTTCGATATTGTCCACCGTACATCCCGTATTGCAGAATACAACCGTTTCGGGAACAGCCTCCTTCACCCGGGTTAGAACCTCACTGCTCGTCTCCGCCCCGGCGGTCAGACCGGAAACACATAGCGCATCAGGTCTGTTGTTGAATACGGTGGATTTAGCGATATCTATAATATCCCGGTCTCCCAAATATTTGGAGGCCTCTGGAACAATGTTGAACAGCATTTTAAGATCTGTAGCACCAAGCTCTGTTTTGTGGCGAATCGTTTCTCCAACGTTTGTATTCCATAATCCGAAATCACTGGCGTATACCCCAGTAATGATTTCTCTGATGAATTTCGCTCCGGTAGCCACTGCCAGATCAATGGAGGCGATAGGGTCCCACAAGACATTTACACCAAAAGGAATTTCTATCTCATGCATCAGTTCACCAATGATTCTCGCCATGGACGCCGTGGTTTCGGTTCGTACCTTGGTCAGATAAGGTAAGCTGAATTCATTGGAGAACATCACTGCATCCACGCCACCGTTCTGCAATCCCATTAGGTCTTGTCTGGCCAGCTCCACCACCCGTTTCATACCACCATTACTTTCAAAATAAGGATCTCCCGGCAATGCGCGGAAATGACACATGGCAATGATAGGCTTATGCGTTCCAAAGGTTTCTTCAATCCATCTCATCATTCGATTCCTCCATCATGCTGTTATTTGTGAGTTCATCTCATTACCGGATCCGTAATGTTATATTAGTTCACATTGATGTATCAACTAATTTAACGCAATTATAGCGACTCCCATCTGACATCGTCAAGAGCTTTTATGATAATTTATTTATTTTTATTTACTTTTACTTTCCTTTCATTGCATGTAAGATAAGAGGAAGCAATTAAAAGAACGAAAAAAACCTCCGAAAAATAGTAATTGATCCCATAACAAAGGAAACAATCACCGTTAACGGAGGTGAATTTGCTTTTACTTATGATATCTTTCCAATCTTCTTACTGGGCTACTATAACCTCTACCCCTTGTTTTTCCAACTCTAATTTAAAGGTTTCATCGATTTCATTCGTGATCAATCTATCAATTCTGGATACATCGCAGAGGTGACAGAACACTTTCGTGTTAAGTTTACTAGCATCAGTAACCATTATAACCTCTTCAGCAGCATTAATCATAGATAACTTGGAAGCCACCTCCAATTTAGTACGATTAGATACTCCAAAATCCAGATCTATCGCATCACAGCCCAGAAAAGTCTTGTTCACATGTACTTTTTTGAAGAAATCTACGGTTTGATCCCCTACAAGAGTATACACAGATTCACTTAGCACACCTCCTGAGACCATTAACTTCACATTAGGCTTTAGCGCTACTTCCATCGATATCTTTATATCATTCGTCAGTACAGTGATGTCTTGGCCCTTTAAGTTCTTGGCAATCTCCAAGGTGGTAGAACCCGCATCCAGAATCACTATATCCCCATCTTCGATCAGACCGGCTGCGAGCCTGCCAATCTTTCTTTTGGCTTCTGTATTGGCCTCGAATTTGCTTGCAATCGGAATCTCGTACGCAAATTTCTTCATGATCGACATGACGCCGCCATGCGTTTTGACAACGAGACCTTTCTCAGCTAATTCATCCAGATCCCGACGAATGGTTACTTTGGAAACTCCGAACTGATCGCTCAGCTCCTTGACGTTCGCTTTCCTTTTAAGATTAATATATTCTAGGATCTTCTCTACACGCTCAATTTGAAACACTGATCTATAACCTTCTTTCTAGCATCCTTTATTTATCCATATTATTACACTAATGCAAGCGAAATTTCTATCATATCCGTAAAAGTCTGTTCGCGTTCTTGAGCGGTAGTTGGCTTTTCTCCCGGCTTATCCGAAATCGTCACCATACAAAGGGCATGTTTGCCCGCTCTCGCCGCATTCATGTAGAGCGCAGCAGCCTCCATTTCAGAGGCAAGTACGCCCATCTTGAGCCATCCTTCATCATGCTCCTTGGCGTTGTCACAGTAAAAGACATCCCCGGACATAATGTTCCCAACTCTCACCGAAAGACCAAGTTCACCCGCAGCAGCAACCGCTTTACTAAGTAACTCATAACTAGCAATCGGGGCAAAAGTTCCCGGCAAGTTGAAGCTATTTGCGTAATTGGAGTCTGTGCACGCACCCATCCCTATAATGATATCTCTCATCTTCACATCTGGCTGGATAGCTCCCGAAGAACCGATCCGGATAATGTTATCCACGTCATAGAAGTTAAACAGTTCATAAGAATAGATTCCCATAGAAGGCATTCCCATTCCATGCCCCATTACTGAAACGGGTTTTCCCTTATAGGTGCCTGTATAACCTAACATATTTCTCACTTCGTTAAAACATACAGGGTTATCCAGAAATTTCTCAGCTATAAATTTGGCGCGCAGTGGATCACCAGGCATCAGGACGGTCTTCGCAATATCCCCTGGCTTAGCTGTAATATGTGGTGTTGGTGTACTCATAATTATCCCTCCGTAATTGAATTTAGTCTGTCTTTTCGGTTAATGTCTGAATGTAAATATCTGTTGTTTCATGCATCCAATCTTTAAAGTTCGGATAGATTTTGCAGTATTGCTCAAAAATCCGCCGGTATTTCAGATGCGCTTCCGGATTCGGAGTAATCACCTTTTCAAACTTCACCATCGCTTTGGTCGCTTCCGCTAGACTCGAATAGATGTTCGCTGCCACTGCAACCGTGATCGCTGCACCCAAACAAGGCGCTTGACGTTCCTGTGGTACGTTCACTACGACATTGCTAATATCCGCGTGGATTTGCATGAACAAGTCCGAATTCGAGGTTCCTCCCGCAATGTTTATCTCCCGGATTGGAAATCCATTTTCCCTGAATTGCATTAACAAATTCTCCGTGCCAAAAGCAATACCTTCCATTAGCGCTCTATACATATGTGCTCTTGTGTGATTAAGAGATAGGCCGTAGAACATGCCTCTAACCTTGGAATCCAAGTGTGGATGGCGATTCCCTTGCCAATAATCCAGCACCACCAAACCTTCAGAGCCAACTTCAATCTGTTCTGCTTCCCGGTTTAAATAATCAAATACACCTTCGTCACCCTGTTCCAGATCACGGCAGAACTCACGCCGAAACCAACTCAGAATAGAACCCGAAGATACTTGCCCCCGGTAAGAAGTATAATAGCCTGGAATCAAATGATCGGGTCCGGAATTAATCAATCCCTCATTGAACAATGCCTCTTCCGTTAAAGCCATAGCTAGATTGGAAGAGCCCGTAATTAGCGCGACTTTTCCCGGCTCGCAGACACCCATCCCTAGAATTCCAATAGAGGAATCGATACCACCTTGCGCGACAAGAGTGTGAACGCCAAGCCCTAACTCATCTGCCGCTTCCTGTGTAAGGTGACCAATAGCATCACCCACAGCATATACATGGTCCTGCGGAAACTTAGAAACTGCCTCCTGCATTCCAATCTGCTTATAAAAGTTTTCAGCAAAAGCTCCATCACGAGCATTGTAACCCCAGTTGCACGAGTTATTTATATTAATCGACCAAATCCCAGTCAAACGATAAGTTAGCCAATCCTGATATTCGCAAAAAACCTCTGCTCGATCATAGTGGTCTCTCTCATGCCGTTTCAGCCATAAAAGCTTGCCGGGCATCCATTCCGCCGATAGTTTCGATCCTGTAAGTTCCTCGATTTCATGGACCTCTTGAGAAGCTCGAACATCCATCCAGATCAAGCAATCTCTTACCGGTGTTCCATCCTTCATGCTTAGCACAACACTACAGCTTGTAGTAGCCGTACTGATTCCAAGGATACGCTCTTTGGAAATCCCCGTCATCGCCATACCTTTTGCCAAACTTTGCTTAAGGGCTTGCCACCAGTCCTCGGGAGATTGTTCCGCCCATCCGGTATGTATATGCTTGGTGACATAATCCGTTGCCGCAAACCCTAGTGAATTCCCTTGTAAATCGTAAAATCCAACCCGTATACTGCCAGTGCCACCATCGACCCCGACTAACACATCCCGCTTCATACCTTCACCCCTTTTCATGTCAAAAAGCACCCTGCACTCTAATAGCGATGAAGATCAAAATCTTTATCTATAGCATAAATAGCATTCGTTACAACAATTCCTACCTGCTCTAAGTCCTTCAGATCACAAGTCTCCATCGGAGAATGGCTGTATCGGTCCGGCATTCCCATATCCAGACATGGAATTCCGTCATTCTCCAGCTGTAAATAAGCCGTATCACTAAGAGCTCCCCGCGCAGCGCTCCGCTGTAACGTAATGCCACTTACTGCTGCTGACTTTTTAATCAATTCAAACAACCCTTTATGCGCGATATTGCCGTTCAATGTACCCTTACCGTGAAAATTAAATAAGGTTACACCCGGGCCTCCACCCAGTACTACATTGTTCACGCCCCTTTGATCCGGCGTATCTCCAGCTCCTGGGCCTAGCAGGCAGATCGCCATGTCTGTCTTCACACTACGCGCGGCCATCATCGCCCCTCTTGCATTGAATTCCTCCATGACAGTCCCCACTAAATGCACGGTACATTTCGGTGTTTGCTCCGCAAGCAAAGAGGCTATTTGCAGCAAATTTGTAAGCCCAGCAGCATCATCAATGTAGGCACCAGCCACCCGGTTATCGAGCAGTTCCACATAATGAGGCGCAAAAGTCACAGGACAACCTACATGAATACCCAGATCATTGACCTGTTGCTGACTTGTAGCACCAATATCTATAAACAAACTGGAGAAGGAGTCCACCTTCGCCTTATCTTCATTCGATTGGATATGATAGGCTTTGGCGCCGATCAGGCCGGGATAATATTCACCCGATTCACTGCCGACCATGACCGCAATACCCTGAACTATTTTCTCAGAAATCCCACCAACCCGATCGATTCTTAAGAATCCGTCTGGCTCGATTCGGCTGATCACAAAACCAATGACATCCATATGCGCAAACACCATCAAATTAGGCGCTTCAGGATCACTCCCCGGAAATGTAGCAATTACGTTCCCCGTCTTATCGATCTGAACCTGTTCGGTATATTTAGATAGATCTTCCTTGAACCGATACGCCATTCGACTTTCATAACCCGATAACCGAATGATTCCCATATAATCTCTTAATGTAGATTTGAGCTCCTTCATCTGCAACAAACGTATGCAACTCCTTTCAACTCTACCCTGATGCAATGTTCTTTTATGATCATTTAGATTAAATTTACTTATTATTATATACACTTTGTGATAACTTGTAAAATATTATGACATCATTCTATGAATATTGGCAAGTAAAATCTTCAAACTACTTGAATATGTAATATTAAATGACACTATCGACCTTTCTTGATCGCGAAATCATCGACGCCTAAAATCAACCTTCAATGCTGAAGCATGAGGTGCTGAGGTATAAATTTGATAATTTTGAACAAATTAGCCATATCATTTATCTTTGAATGGAGGGATTACAAGATGCTTGGCCGGTGGTTTAAAAAGATTTTTTCGCAGCAAAAACAGCAGAGTCAGGCCAGCGAAAAATCCAAAAAGCAGCAGGATGCTCATTCTATTAATCCCTCTTTACCTCATACCCTTCTCTTACTTAAGGATCAATTCGGCCAAAGTCCTGACTTTACCGTCCGTTCCTTATCCAGGCATCCGGCGGAGCCTTCGGGGATGGCGGTCTGTTATTTCGCAGGATTAATTGATCAGAAATTATTGACAAGCTTAATCGAAGGTTTGATCCATGAAGATTCTGACAACAATCAAAACCAAACTAACCCTAGTCAGATGGCTTCCCGTTTACTCGAAAAGCTGCCTTCCGGACATATGGAAATAATCCATAATGAAGATCAGCTCTTTACCGCAATCCTTTCCGGCAGCGCAGTGATTATTATTAATAACTGTCCGTTTTCGCTAGCCGTTATGATCTCTGGAGGGGCCAGACGCAGCGTGGAAGAACCCTCATCCCAAACGGTAGTCAGGGGCCCAAAAGAAGGATTCACCGAAGATATTACAACTAACATTGCATTAGTCCGGAGAAAAATCAGATCCCCTAAGCTTAAATTTGAAACTCATAATATCGGCCAGCTAACTCATACCACAGTAGTTTTAGCCTATATTGAAGATGTTGCTAACACTGATGTAGTGAAGGATATCACGTTAAGATTACAGTCTATTGATACCGACAGCATACTTGAAAGCGGGTATATCCAAGAGTTTATACAAGACTCCCCCTTGTCCCCCTTCCCTATGATGATTGACACAGAAAGGCCCGACACAGTCGCCGGGTCTCTCTTGGATGGCCAGGTTGCAGTGCTCGTGGATGGTACACCCTTTGCTCTGATTGCGCCAGTTACCTTTTTTAATTTTTTCCAAACGCCCGAGGACTACTATCAGCGGTACGATATTTCAACCTTTCTGCGTTGTCTGCGGTTAGTGGCTTTCCTCGTTTCTTTGCTCCTTCCCTCTTTATACATTGCCCTGACTACATTCCAGCAGGAAATGATTCCCACTACGCTCCTGATCTCACTTACCGCACAAAGGGAAGGAACTCCTTTTCCCGCGCTGGTAGAAACACTCATCATGGAAATCACATTTGAAGTGATCCGTGAAGCCGGAATAAGAATGCCCCGGGTTATTGGCCCGGCGATCTCGATTGTAGGTGCCCTGGTTATCGGACAAGCAGCGGTCGAGGCTGGACTTGTCTCCGGCGCGGTTGTTATCGTTGTCTCATTTACGGCTATCTCGAATTTTGTAATTCCTTATTTCAGTATGTCCTCAGCCATTCGGCTTCTCCGCTTTGTCCTCATGTTTCTGGCGGGGTTCCTTGGATTATTCGGTATTTTGGCAGGATTGATTCCAATGCTAGCTCATCTGCTCTCACTTAGGTCCTTCGGCATCGATTATTTAATGCCCTACAGCCCCTTTTACAAGTCCAATATGAAGGATTTGGTATTACGGGCTCCATGGTGGGCAATGAAAACCAGACCTAATGTAAAATCCGGCAAAAACAGAATTAGACAAGCCCCTCACCAGTATCCAAAGGGGACCAGCAATAGACTGGACAATATGAAAGAGCCAGAACAATAAGAGGTGACCCAAATGCGTTGTTTAAGGTGTATTCTTCTACTATCTATTCTTGTATTACTGGGCACTGGATGCGGAAACCGTGCAGAGTTGAATGAATTAGGCATCACGGCAGCAACAGGTTTTGACGGTGGAACTGGAGATTGGACCGTTACCTTCCAAATTATTAACCCATCGGCACTCTCTAATAGCAGCGGGGCCTCAGGCGCCGGCGGTTCACAATCTCCGGTTCATACCTTCAGCACACACGGTAAAACCATAAGAGGAGCTGTGTCTGTAAGTAATCTGGAGAATCCGAGAAGACTTTATTTCGCTCACAACAATATCGTGCTGATTGGAAAAAAAACTGCTGAACAGGGGATTGAAGAAATTTTGGATGCGTACTACCGTAATCCGGATGCCCGGGAAACGGTAAGGGTGGTTATAGTCGACGGGGAAGCACGAGATTTTTTGAAAAAGCTAAATCCGCCGGAAAAGATACCCGGACAGGCACTTTCTGAAATTTTGCAAAAAAACACTCAATTCGCATCCCTTTACCCTTCCATTACGATTCATGAGCTGGCACTAAAAATCACATCAGACAGCGCCGCTGCCGGGGTTCCGACATTGGCAATAAAGGGAGAGGATGATGTGAAAATGAATTCTACAGATATTTTCAATCAAATCTCAACAAAAGGCAAACTGAAAATATCCGGCTTATCCGTGTTCCGGAAATCCAAAAAAATAGGCGAAATCCATCAGCAGGAAAGCTTAGGGATTGCTTGGCTAACCGGTCAGATCAAATCTACAACATTAAGCACCCTGGACAGCCAGTCCAGGCAATCTGCAATTTTTATCCAGAAAGCCAAAGTCAAGGTAACCCCTGTACGAAATAAAAATAATAATTTCACTTTAATGGTAAATGCTAAAGTCAGCGGCGAACTGCTGGAAACCATCTCTAAGGAGGACGTAACCTCCCTATACGGACTGGAGAAATTACAAATCCAAGCGGAAGAGCTTATTGAGTCGCAAATGAGAGAGGGCTGGAACACTGTTCAACGTATGAATATTGACCTTTTAGGGGTCGCTGACAAAATACACAGGAAATACCCAAAAGAATGGGGAAAATTAAAAACCTCCTGGCCCGGGGAGTTAGCCAATATGAATTTAGAAATTAATGTGGATGTCAATATAAAACGGGTAGGCCTTCTGCAAAACTCCTTTGTAGATTTACTGAAGTCTGAATAATCAAGGTTATCCATTATAAGGGGTTGAGTGAAATTATGGGGAAGCATACCATACGTGTATCAGAATTGGTGATATGTTTGTCCCTATTCGAGATAGGCAGCACAACTCTGTTTTTTATGGGCAGTGAAGCAAAACAGGACGCCTGGCTGGCAATGCTTATAGGCGCCTTTGCCGGTCTGATCCTGCTAATTCTTCAACTGTCCATTTACAGCCAAGAGCCGAATCTGGATTTGTTCCAGCTTTTTCGGAGATATACGGGGAAATATGTAGGTTCCATTCTGAATTTCCTGTTTGTGGGTTACTTTGCCTATGAGACTTCAAGGAATCTGCGTGATTTAGGAGAAATTACTTTACTGACCCTGCTAAACCGGACGCCACTCTGGGTGGTTTCCTTAATTACTATCCTTGTGGTGGCGAATACGGTGCGCTACGGGTATAAGGTATTCTTCTTGATGTGTGTGATTCTGTTCCCTGGCATGGTGGTTGGATATATTATAATCAGTATTTTATTTCCGGCCACGGGTCTCCTTCACTTGGAGTTTTTCTACCCGATTCTGGAAAACGGCTGGATGCCCGCCTTTAAAGCCGCTATACCGGAGATCGTATCTTTTCCCTTTGGACAAGTTGTTTTATTTCTTGTCTTCTATCCGCATGCGCGGAGAGCAAAAAATCTCCGTAAAGCCGTAATAACGGTTTATATCCTAACTGCATTAGGACTGACCTTCCTGAATCAATTAATCGTGTTGGTCATGGGTCATAAATTAGCAGCGTTCAGTACACTTCCGTTGCTCGAATCCGTGCAATTGATTAGACTAACAGAGGTGTTCGAACGTACGGATGCGCTTTTTATCTTACTGTTTTTTCTGGGTTTAGGCATTAAAATGGCAGCGTTTTTTACGGGTGCAGTCATCGGGCTCGAAAGAATCACAGGAATCCCCTTTAAAAAGTGGGTTTTCCCTATGGCTGTTGTTATCTATGGAGTTTCATTTTTATCTCCCAATTACACCCAGCACATTATCATAGGACGTGATATAACCTTGAATATGTCCTCGCCTTTTTTTCAAGTCGTGCTGCCTATAATTCTCTTTATAATGATGAAGATCAAAAAATAAAACCAACCGCATGACCTCATCCCCTCAATCTTTTCATGCTGGAACAGCATGCGTTTCCTGACTATCAACCAATGAGCAGCTTATCCTCCGGATAGCGGTACTTTTGTTTTACGTTTCTTTGTGCCAGAGCAAAAGCCAGAGTTAAAGGACCCAGTCTTCCGATATACATCGTGACTATGATAATACATTTTCCCATTGATGAAAGTTCTGGCGTTATTCCCATTGACATCCCTACTGTTCCAAATGCGGAGGTTGCTTCAAAGAGTAATGTAAGAAAGTCTTGATGGTGAGAATATTCTGTAATGGTTAAAAGAAAGGCCGCTGCAAGAACGACACATAGCGAAATGGTCATCACCGCCAGCGACCTGAAAATAATATCTTGAGGTATCCGCTTTTTCAGAAGCTGTACGTCAGCTTTCCCCTTAACCGTTGCGATAATACTTAACATCAGTACCGCAAAAGTAGTCGTTTTTATGCCCCCTCCAGTCGATCCGGAAGAAGCTCCTATAAACATCAGGAAGATCATGAAGAACTGGGAAGCCGGCATCATCGCACCAATATCAATAGAGTTGAAGCCTGCAGTCCGTGTAACTACACCCTGGAAATATCCCGCCCAGATTCTGTCGCCCCATGAGAGTGTACCGAATGTTTTGGTATTAAAAAGTTCTATCACAAAGATAACCAGAAACCCGGCCATGCAGAGGAATCCGGAAGTAATCAGAACAATTTTCGTGTGAAAGGACAGGTCGCTCCACCTTCTTTTCCGGTACAAATCCAAAATTACAGTGAACCCGATCCCTCCAATGATAAATAAACATGAGATGACGATGTTAATTAACGGATCACCAACATAACGGCTCAAACTGTCAGACCAAAGCGAAAATCCTGCATTATTAAAGGCAGAGACCGAATGGAATATCCCATAGTATATGGCTCTCTCCACCCCCAGTTCATTTGCCCATCGAAGAGATAATATTATGGCTCCAAGAGTCTCAACGATAAAAGAAATAAGGAAGATGCTCAGTGATAAACGGACAACTCCCTGGGTGGTCACAGAGTTAGCGGATTGCTGGATAAGTAGACGCTCCTTTAGTCCAATCTTTTTTCCCATGACCACTGCAATTAGCACCCCAAATGTCATAAATCCCAATCCGCCAATTTGAATCAGAAGTAAGATCACAATCTGGCCGAAATGTGAAAAATCAGTCCCTGTATCAAGAACAACGAGCCCTGTCACGCAAACTGCTGATGTCGAAGTAAACAATGCGTTCAGCCACCCCACACTTATTCCGCTGGAGGATGATATGGGGAGGCACAACAAGACGGTCCCGAGAAATATAGGGATAATAAAACCGAGCAGAATGATCCTCGAAGAAGTCAGTCTGAGTTTTTGGACGAACAGCTTGGTTTTTTTAAACAACATATCATTAGCTCCTGTTGCATTCATTTTTTACTATTAATATAAAAAACAAAAAAAGCCCGCTGTTGGCAGGCTCCTCCGGATAAATCAATATACATTTAATCCCATTATAGAGTTTGCCTAAGTAATTGTAAAGTGAATTGTTGCTTTTCAGAGAATCAGTCTCTTTACCTCCGAAATAAACAACTCTACAGCCGTTTCTACCGTATAAGGAAAGACACCCTGTTTCGTATGCAAATAAAGCACACCATGTCCTTGTCCAAGATCCCTGAATGAAATATCAAAGATCTCGTCGATTAAAAATTCGCGGTAAGCCGAAACGATCCGAGTCGGGTATAAACATAGCGCCCGCCGATGGATGATTGTCTCCAGATTGTCAGCAGACACGATTCTTTCAACTTTATAATAAGCTTGTATGGCAATGATCACGTATCACACCTCTCCCTCCTACTTGCCGGATGCCACACGCTGAAAACACTGCTGGTCCTTTAAATAATCAAGCAATAGCCGGTTAAAATGCTGCGGCTGGCATAGGTGGCTTGGGTACATGGCATCATCAAGTATTGCCAAACGGGCAAACGGATATTTAGCCGCTGTTTTTTTTACCTGCTCGAGAACCCACTCATTATGATTCCCTGAAACACAAAGAACGGGAATTTGCAGCCGCAGCGCAAACACAAAGCTGTCTGTATGTCTTAGCGCCAATCGCTGCTTGATCAATTCCGTCGTCCGTTCTTGCAAAAGTTCTCTTCTCAGAATATGGTAGGCTGAGAGCCACTTATTATAGGTGATACGCAAAGACCGGATGAACATTTCCGCAGGAAGATAGTGGGCCGCCAAAGCGCAGATTTCAAAAATCCCCTGCAATCTTCCGCCACCGGCTGTACGATCACCGTGAAAATAACTGTCTACCAATACCATATTTATTACCCGTTCCGGGTACAGATATGCAAATTTCTGGGCAAGCACAGCACCACTGGAACTAGCTACGATTACAGCTCTGTCTACGTGTAGTTCACTTAATAGCCCCTTCAAATCCTCACATTGCGTGTCTAAGATCCGCCTAATTTCTACGTTCATTTTCCCAGATCTCCCATTGCCTCTTAAGTCAAAAACAATCACTTTAGCCCGCTTGCTGAAATAATCAGCTTGAGGTTCAAACATGTGGTGGGAGGTTGAATGATCATGAATAAAAACAATGGGGAGACCGCTGCCGGACATCTCGTAATACAGTGTAGTTCCATTGACTTCAATATGTGGCATTACATGTGCCCCCTCGTTCAGCGAATTTCTTATCCTATCCCTTAGTATCAGTAAAATTCTCCCAGTTAAACACACAAAAAGAGCCCGCTGTTGGCAGGCTCCTCCGGTTAATCAACATATTAAGTTAGAACAATTATAAATTCATCGAAGGAGAAAGTAAAGCGAACAGGCAGGGTGTCAAAGTTATTTAGTTCAATGTAATATCAGAGTATAGACAGAAGTCACGTTTGCCATTTCCTTAATTTCATTACAAATTTCAGCACATTCTCTGCAGAATTTGGCGCATGCCTGATATGAATTGTCCATGAACTGCTCGCAGGCTGTTGCACATTCCGCACTTATATCGGCGCAGAGTTCGCAAATCACTGTGGAAAACCTGCTATTTCTAATCAAATAACGCACCGCTATATTGCAAAAATCTGCGCAATCGCTCAAAATTTCGATCATTTTCATCCTAGACTGGATATCTGTATCAGGTTCATCTAAACATGAGACTAAGCATTCTTCACAGGCTTGTGCACATTTCCGGCAAGCGTCAATAACATTCAACATCATCCATCACCCTTCCTCAGCTGTGGACAAATCGATTCGAAACCAAGCCCCTTTCTTTGTGAACATTGAGATATTATCGTTGTTATCAGAACTCACTGCCGAAGACTACGAATCATGGATTCGAAACTGCTGCCAGTCATATGAGGATTTTTTAACCGAATTTTATGATATTCCCCTATGATTTTACTATGAAGCGGATGATCTGCCGGAATCATCAACATGGTAGAAATAACTTCACTGAGCCCAAATTTCCGAATAGCTTCCTGCAGCTGCACGGCCTCTTCATCTTTGCGGTAATCAAAGAATAGCGCGGAAGCGATAGCAGAAACAAGATAAGTAACTTCAAACCCATATTGAGAGGCGAGCATAGCAGGCTGAATCAGTCGATCTGTTGGAGAAAGTTTACGTATAGGGGAACGTGCGACTCTGGTGATGGAATCATTAAAATGGGGGTTTTCGAACCGTGTCATCATCTTTTCAATATATTTATGATGAACTGAAGGATCAAATCCGTACAAGTGTACAAGCAATGCCCCGGTCTCTTTAAGAACACCGTGCACACGCGATCTGATTCCAGGATCGGACATCGCCTCCTGAATACTGGTATAACCCTCAAGATAACCGAAGTAAGCTGCGCTGCAGTGCCCTGTATTTACCGTATATAGCTTTCGCTCAAGGTACGGGTCTAAAGAATCAACATAGTGAGCTCCTTGTATTTTGTTATAACCGCCTATCATATCACTGCGGGGAATAATCCATTCTCTGAAAGGCTCCACAAGGATCTCAAGGGGATCCTTATTTTTCTGGACAGGTACTATACGATCCACCATCACATTTGGAAAAGCTATACACTCATCTGCCATTTCCCTAATGGATTGCTTCAAATGGAGATATACGGATTCCTTTAATTTCTTACTGCTCTTAATTCCATTCTCACAAGCAATCACATGGAGCGGTTTAGGATTATCGCTTCTAAGTCTGAGTTCTATTCCTTTTGCAATTGCACTGGCGATATCCTTGAGCGCTGATATACCCACTGCCGTTGTTACGATTTCAGCCTCCGCTATAGCTTTAGCGACATCATCAGCATCTCCTAAATGGATTGCTGTTATGTTATTAACCATAAATCTGTCCCGGTCTTCATTGGCCAGGGTCACTGGATATTGGCCCCGTTCCTGCAGCTGAGTAATTTTTTTCTTATTTCTTCCGACAAAACAAACCTTGTAGCCTGAATTCGACAGCATTGGACCAATAAACCCTCTGCCAATATTTCCTGCACCAAAATGAACTGCTCTCAATAAGGCGTCCCCCTTGTATTAAGATTCGATGTCAGCTATCCGTTAGCTAGTTTTCTGGAAACAACGCCGGGTAATGACATGATCAAAATCGAGGTGACTTAGGCTTTCTATAATGTGATGCGAGGGTTCAAACTCCAGGAAGCTTGTAATATCATTAGGGATAACAACACAGTTCATCCCCGCGGCCGCGGCTGCCTTTGAACCGTTCGGTGAATCTTCAATGGCAACAGCCTCATCAGGCAGAATTCCCAGACAACTTAAAGCCTGGTTGTAGAGCTCAGGGTCCGGTTTCACATTTTCAACGTGGTCCGACGTACGTATACACTCGAAATAACCTCGGATTCCCAATTGGTCTAGATATTTCTCCACCCATTCCATGGATGAGCTTGAAGCCAGCCCCATCCGCAGCCCAACTTCTCTGGCTGAATCCAGATAATGCTGGATTCCCGGACGTATCGTCTCGAGCTCCATAAGTTTACTATGCCTCTGCTGAACGGCTCTTCTGAAATCCTCCTTGTCGATTGGAAGCTTCAAATCCGTCATAAGATATTCGTAAGGATTAAAGGTGTTCAAACTGGTTCCTATACAGGTGGAATACTGTTCAAGCGTCAGTTCTACTCCATGTTCTTCGTAAGCCTCACTAAATGCAGTGTACCAAGCAGTTTCGGTGTCGATAATCGTTCCATCAAAATCAAAAATGATTCCTTTGATCAAAATCAATCATCTCCCTCAGTTTTTAGTTGGGTTTGGTTAGGATATCTTACGCAAAACAGGGACGAAGTTCTACAAAAATTCTGTTTCGTTTGCTTTTGTCTATAAAAACCATAACAAAGGCTTTCCGAGTACGTCAAGCACGGCAGATAACATTCCATGAAATGATATCGCTTGCATTCAGGGTTAATCGGCAATTGTCGTAAGTAAATTTAGCAAGCTGAAACAGCGTTCCAAATCCTGTCTTGAAAAACCGTTAATCCCTTGAGACAACAAGGTTTCCGCCATCTCTTTACAGCAAATATTCAGTATTGAATAATTCCCCAATCCCCTGCCGGATAGAGCAACAATAAATATTTTTTTTATTCTCAAAGAGCTCTTCATGGACAACCTTTTAAGAATTTCAAGTATTATTTTTTTTGACTTTCCAAAGCATCATGGGTATACTTTACCTACGCTTAATTTCCAGAATTTACAGCTGGAAAGCGGGGGAACCAGTCAATTGGGGCGAATCATTCAAATTAGAGTGTAGGGTACCATCTTACCCGAGTCCGTCAGCTAACCTCGTCAGTAGTGGATGGGTCTGCTTTTTTGTTATTTTCATAACAGAGACCCTTGCTAAGGGTCTCTTTTTGTGCTGTTTTGACCCTGCTGGCAGCAGTTTGGCTTTTGACACCAAGGCTCCCTTTTTTCTCACACTATGAGACCAAAGGAGAGATGTATGTGCAAAAGGTAAGGTACATAACAGATATTAACAAGGTTGAGATGCTCTCTGGGCCTGAAAAGAAAAAAATCAAAGAAGTAACGGACAAATTTGTATTCCGGGTGAATGATTATTATCTTTCACTGATTGATTGGGAAGATCCGGAAGATCCTATTCGCAAGCTTGTAATTCCGGGTGAAGGTGAACTTATGGAATATGGCCGGTGGGACGCTTCCGATGAGGATACAAACTATGTTGTGCCAGGATGCCAGCATAAATACAAAACCACAGCACTCCTTATCGTATCCGAAGTTTGCGGGGCTTACTGCAGGTATTGCTTCCGTAAAAGATTGTTCCGTAATGATGTCAAGGAGGCCCAGTCTGATGTCTCACTCGGTCTGGAGTATATTGCAAGCCATCCGGAGATTAACAACGTACTTCTTACCGGGGGAGATAGTTTAATTCTCTCCACCCCCAAACTACGGTCAATCATTGAGAGATTAAGGGCCATAGATCATGTTAAAATTATCCGGCTAGGCTCTAAGATCCCTGTTTTTAACCCGATGCGCATCTCCGGGGACAATGAACTGCTGGAACTGATCCAGACCTATTCTACCGAAGACAGACGAATATATGTGATGGCACATATTAATCATCCCCGTGAGATTACAGATGAGGCGAAACTAGCCTTCCGGGCCCTTCATAATGCTGGCGCGATTGTCGTTAACCAGACACCGGTCCTCAAAGGCATTAACGATGATCCAGTTGTTTTGGGGGAACTCTTAGACCGTCTCTCCTGGGCTGGTGTTACACCTTATTACTTTTTTATAAACCGCCCGATTGCAGGCAACCGCGAATTTGTACTTCCACTTGCTCGTGTCTATCAAATTGTAGAAGAAGCTAAGGCAAGAACTTCTGGGCTAGGCAAACGAGTCCGTCTGTCCATGAGCCACTCCTCCGGCAAAATTGAAATTCTGGCGATTGACCAAGGCAAGGCTTATCTCAAATACCATCAGTCGAGAGATCAGGAATATGGCAAGTTTATGGTCCTGGCTTGTCCAGAGCAAGCTGAATGGTTCGATGACCTTCCCGGGAATGAACTGTATTGGAGCAAACCATTGAGGAAGGATCAGGAAACTATTTTCACTACAACTCTTGTTAGAAACTGAGATGGTAATATACTACTACTGCAGGGTGGGGTCAATCCCACTCTCGTGGTGGTTTTGCTATCCTCTGACTTCAACCCAAGCATACGTTCCAATTCCCCAATGGTAACCGGTTTGGCATGCCGCATCAGTTCGTATCCTAATTGGCCGTTTGGTTCAAGTGTTGCGGTTTTGACATCATTGAAGTTCTTACTTCTAGGACATCTTCTTTTCCTGAGTCAATTTCAGTTTTTTAACCAGCGGTTTGATGGATAAACCTTGAACAAGCAGTGAGAACAAAACAATACTGAAGGTTAAGACCAGAATATCCTCTCTGCCCTCAAAAGACGCAGGCAGACTTAAGGCGAGCGCGATAGAGAGACTTCCCTTCAGCCCTCCCCAATTCAATACCATCTTCCATGATGCCGGGAAATTCTTCAGAAACATTAGACTAGTATAAAGGGCAATGGTTCGCCCCGCCAGTACGATAATGATCGAAGCCACTATAAGAAACCATTTATCCGTAAAATCAATATTTCGAATTTCCAGCCCAATCATCAGGAAGATCAGCGAGTTCGCCACTAAGGTGATTACATCCCAAAACGAATTAATGTTAACCTTGGTTGTCTCTGACATTCCAATCCGCGCGCCGTAATTCCCGAAGATCAGCCCGCTTACCGCAACAGCAATAACCCCGGATACATGAAAGTGCTCCGCAATAAAATAGCTTCCAAAAAACAGCAGCATAGAGAATCCTATCTCGAGCGGGAAATCATCGTATAGCCGAATGAGTTGAGAAAATAAGTAGCCCATTATGGCTCCAATCAGGATACCTCCCAAAGCAAATTTCAAAAACAACAGAATTCCGCTGCCGATTCCTGCCCATCCCATTTCCATATAGGATAACAGGTACACCGATGAGATCTGAAACAGGACAACAGCAATTCCGTCATTAAAAAGAGACTCGCCTTCAATTATGGTTACGATATTCTTCGGAACACCCAGGGATTTAAAAATGGAAATCACGCTGATGGGATCTGTAGCGCTCATCAGTGCCGCAAATGTAAAGGAAACAATCAGAGGCAGGCCCAATCCCCAATAAACAACCAAACCAATGAGGAGAAAGGACAACAACGTTCCGCCAAATGCCAAAGCCAGTACAGGCTTCTGTTGTTCCCGCAGGTGTGAGAAAGGAAGCTTCAAGGTGGCATCTCCCAGGAGGATCGGCAGGAACAAAGAGATGATAATGGCCTGGAACACATGCGATTGGGTGATAAAAGCTTCAGCTTCCACCAATATGGGCACATGAATAAAACTTAGCAAGAGTCCTACCACTACAAGAGCGATGGAATAGGGCTGATTCAGTTTTTTGGCAATGGCAATGACTCCCATAGATATGGCAAGCAAAATTAAGATCTGAATAAAAATATCGTTAAACTGATGCATACGACACCTCATGTACAGTATTTTTAAAATCATTTTTGGATCAAGCCGTTTAATCTGCCCGCTTCTCAAAGACTTTAACCAGCATAAACAGAAGCGCCAAATGATAGGTAACGCCAATACCGAAGTAAATACTAGCCTTAATCAGGCTGGCCGCTTCAATATCAAAGTATACCTTGGCAATCCAATAAGAAGGGAGCCAAGTCCCTAAGAGCTGCCATACCCCCGGCACAAAATAAACGACAATCGTACCCGCTATAAACAAGCCGCTTATCTTAGATAAAGCCAAGCCTTCAACTTTATTGGCCGCAAACGCAGCAAGAAATAAAGTAAAACATGGTGCTTCCAAAGCCAACAGCAAGAGTACAGCCAAATTGCCCCAATGATATTCAAACCGCCCGGAGAATACCAAGTAAATGCCTGAGAGCGATACCGCAAGCATCATAGGCAGACTCAATCGGTACAGCATATAGCCTCTGCGCATGAATGGCGTAACAGTGTAATAGGAGATCAGTCCTTCATCCCGTTCGTCAAGCATTAACAGTCCTGTCATCGTTCCAATCAGCATGGGGATGGTCGTAGCTAAGGTTATTCCCGTAAAGCTGCTATAGGCTGTTAAATCAAATGAATAACTGCTGTCAAGCCACTCTGCTGCAGCCGGAAAACCAAAGCGGGAAACGATAAGCAAGGCTAATGGAGCAAATAAAGCAACCATCAGCACCGGATCCCGTACCGCATGACGAAGATCATGGGCCAGAAGATAGTGATACTTATTCATTTCCCTCTCCCCCTGCCAACATTCATCAAGACATGATATTCGTAAGAGCGTTTGGCCCAGACATAAACCGCAATGTTCCAAATTATCAGTATAAATAGGGAATATGCATAATTACCCGCAGATACGGAATTAAAGGCTCCTTGCAGCAGTCTTAACGTCCCTTCGCTCGGTAGCAGCAGATAAATCCGGGAATCCCATACATTTAAATAACCAAGCAGCGGCAGCACAAACGGTAAAGCATAGGCTTGAGACAGCAGAATAAAGCTATTGATGGTCTGACAGCGGGCTACGACACCAATCGATAGCAGCGTCATAAAGCTGGATGTCATAAGTACTCCAAGGGAGAACGCCACCGGGGATACCGGCATGCCGTTTGTTGTACCATGCACTGCCCACGCAGCCAGCAACGATAATACGGATAATGAACATACCTTTGCAAGTAAATATTCTCTTATACGGATAGGAGTTACAAATAAAGGATCAAGAATCCCTTGATCTCTTTCCAGCAACACAATTCCTCCGGCCAGAATAAGCCCAAGGGCGCTGGGGTCGCTAAAGGTTAACAGAACCGTTGTTTTCTCCTGGTACAACTCAGGAATAAAATGCAGCAGTGCCACATAAAAAGCACAAACAATAATGTAAACTCCATAAAATCCATGCCGCCATTGGAACCGGATATCAAATGCCACTGCCGTCCCCATTCTCACACCAGTGACCTCCCGGTAACATTGATGAATATCTGCTCCAAAGAGGATTCAAGCGAATGAATGGTTTCAATGGGATGTTCCCTGATGAGCTGCAGAAATTGCTGATTCTCTCCAATCCCGTCAAGGGAAAACTCAGCCTGCTGTAATTCATTATGACGGCGGTATTCCAGCAAAACCCGTTTATTCCCATTCATTAATTTCAGTTCCCGGGGAGAATTGATCAGTTTTATCTGACCGTCAATGATAAAAGCAACCCGGTCACAAAGTTCCTCGGCAGCCTGCATGTTATGCGTGGTAATAATAACGGTCGTGCCATTGGATTTTTTTTCAAGAATCAATTCTTTCATTCGCTTCGCATTTACCGGGTCCAGCCCCGAAGTCGGTTCGTCGAGGAAAAGAATTTGCGGATGATTCAAAAGCGCCCTGCAGAAGTTCAACCTCATCTTCATTCCCTTAGACAACTGCGCAACCTTCATATTCGCAGCATCGGCTAAATCCACCAGTTTCAGAAGACTTAATGGATCTTCCGTTGTTCCTGCGTATAGTGAACGAAAGAGCTTCAGGTTCTCCAGTGCCGTAAACTTGGTATAGAAGTTCGGAAATTCGAAAGCAACTCCAATATGCTCGAAATACTCAGGACCCGTACGCTTTATTTCTGTCCCCATTACTTTCACACTGCCCAGATAATTTTTGAGGACTCCGATCAGTATCTTTTGCGTTGTGCTTTTGCCGGCCCCAGATGGACCCAGAAACCCAAACACTTCTCCTTTAGGTATAGTAAAATCAAGACCGCGAAGGGCAGCTTCCTTGGCGTTAGGGTATGTAAAATTAAGATCTTTCACTTCAATCATGACTTTATCCCCTCATTCATTTTTGGACGACATTCCTTTCTAACAGCTCTTAAAAAAACACAAAAAGAGCCCGCTGTTGGCAGGCTCCTCCGGATATATCATTATACAATTAATCCCATTATAGATTTCACCTAAGCATTTGTAAAGAGAATTCTCCCGGCACCTAATTCACCATATTCAGATAACTCTGTTGATCGACTACACGGCGAGCGGTAACATAACGATCTTTGTAGTATGTTTCCGACAACTTGCTTATTCTTACTCCTTTACTGCTGGAGGAGTGGGCGAATTGATCGTCGCCTAAGTAAATTCCCGCATGAGAAATTCCTGTACCCAAAGTATTAAAAAACACCAGATCTCCTGACCGCAAGTTTTCTTTAGCAACCGCTGTCCCTACTTTGGCTTGCGATTGGGAGGTGCGCGGAAGATTATCCACATTAAACTTTTTTAGGACGTACAGGATAAATCCAGAACAATCAAACCCTGCGGCAGTGGTTCCACCCCATACATACGGTGTTCCCAGGACCTCATTCACTTCACTCTCAAGCTTTATATCACTTGCGAATGTACTTGGTGTAATGGCAGTGAAAATAACTGCAGCTCCTAGTAAGGATAAAATGACTTTCTTCAGAACCTTGTTCTCCCTTCAATGCCTACGGAGTTAGCTGAGGGTTCGGTTAAAGGTTCCCTATATTCTCTTGCTCGCAAGAATAATTCACCCGGAATGGTTCCCCCGTTTTCACAAACGAAATTCGGCAACTGGTTAATATTTTGTAACTAATTATACTTTAATATAACTAGAAATTGCCTGTCAATCCTTTCTAAAATTTAATGTTTTTATTGTTAATCTACATATTTCCTACACTTTTTGTTATATAATGCCCCTTTTTGTCTTTTCGTCTTCGATATAACGTTAATTCTTTTTCTTTCTGTTAAATAAAACGTAAACGCATAACAAAAAAAGGAACAAAAATGTAATAAATAACCTGGTACTATTATCCTCGAGTCCTGCGTATCCATACCCGGCTAAGGCCTCAAGCAGCAGTGAAGGTATTTTACCTATCGCAGAAGCGATTATGAAACTTGCAAACCGTACTTCGGAGATAACACAGATTAGGGTTACCAATGACGAAGGCATAAACGGAGTTAACCGGGCAAGAAGTACAGTGAAAAACTGACGTTTAGGGGAGAAGGTTTTCATCCGGGATATCCATCCAACTTTGGGTTGCGATCGAATTTTCCCTTTCAGCTTCCAGATTCCTTTCCGGTAAAGGAAATAAGACACGGCTGCTCCGGAAATCTCACCGGCCAACGAGATAAGAAAGCCGGGAACCAGCCCAAAGACCACAATATTCACGGTGGTCAAAGCTACTGATGGAATGAACCCTATCACACTAAGGACAATATTAATAATTAAACTAACTGCAATGGACCAGGCTCCCCATTCTAATAACCATTGCGTAATAACTTCACTTTGTATAGCTAGAGTTTCCAAGATCCTTCAGTGCTCCTTCTCCTGTCTTTTCTACATACTTTCCACACACTTTCCTCTTATACTAACTCTTGCAGTAATTATATTTGATGGAGGAATTGAAGAAATGAACATGACACATTACATGTCCCTTTTGATGGACAACCAGCCATGGAATCTGATCATTTTTATGGCAATCCCGGTCATTTTTGCTGAGACCATTACAGTAACCGAGTTTTTTATTCTTTTCAACAAAAATGTCAAAGGCAGCCTAAGAGCTTTTAACCGGATCTGCAGCATTTTGGCCGGTCTGTACTTTACAGGAGTCTTCCTATACCTGTTCCCAACCGCTTTTGTCCCTCTGACCGTAAACGGGGAGTGGCACACCTGGGTAGATGTAGTCGCCGTAGGATTTTATTTGAGCGGTGTACTCTTCCTGCTTCCTCTTGCTCTGCTGGACCTAGGGCTTATTGGACGTAAGCGTTCGGAAGAAGATAAGCTGAAACTTCACTTTGTTCTCGTCAGCGGCTTCCTGGTTGTTGCACACATCGCAATGATTTTCGGAATGGTTAATCCCGAGATTGTAAGCAGTATGGGCGGAATGAATGGAATGAATCATTAATATAGAGATGTAAAAAGACTTCGGAGATTTTCTTCGAAGTCTTTTTTGAGGCCAGACCTGGATGTGCTGCTTAGGCAGATCCGTTTTGTTAAGCTTGATCCTGGCCACATGCATAAGTTTTCCAGAGTACACCACAATACGTATACACCTACGACCCGAATCAGCCACTTTCCTGTTGTTGTACTCTACATTGGACTTTTGGTGTCACCAGCACATCCCCCCAGGGGGTCGTTTCCATACAGAGTTTATGCGGAACTATTTTGAATGATATAAAAATAAACAAGCTGACAACCGATTCAAATCGGGAAGTCGGCTTGTTTATGGAGCGCTTTTTTAGATCGATTGCATCATCTTGCTCATATCTGTATTCTGCATCATCTTGTCCATATCAGCATCCTTCATCATCCTGCTCATATCTCCGGATTGATGCATGTTCAATAATTGATCTTCGGATAGATTAGGATGCATCTCCTTCATGAAGGGAAGCATGTTCTCCAGTTGGGATGTTTCATCCCCAGCCGCATATACTGCTGTTCCAATCCCCATCGCTAATATAACCGTACTAAGACCTAACCATTTTTTCTTGCTCATTTCATATCTCCTCCTCATTCGTTTACAGATTATTATTAATTTTTCTTTCGCATCATTAACGGAATCAATACGAGGTGCGAAAGCGGACATAGAAGCAGCAGGCTGTAGGTCAGGAGATTTCCAGATATTCCGTTGAATGAATTTACAACAAACATAATACCCATAAGAACGATCGGTAAGATGCAGCAAAGCTTCATTAACCGGCTATGTTTTTTTACATTTCCATGATTATTATGATTTCCGCAACAGCTCAATTCGCTCTCCCCCTTAGACAACTTTATCCTTAAGACCTTGTACTTCCTTTTGTAATAATTCATTTTGTACTTTCAAATGTAATAATTCTTGCTCTACCTCACCGGCGGACAGCTGTTTCTTATTCGAACCATGGTTGTGTCCACCGCGCATCCCAAACATCATAAATATCATCATTAACGGACAAACCAGAGCAACCAGCCAAGACCAATCCATATCGTTACCTCCATAAAATATGTTTTGTTATATTTTCATTGTAGGGAATGACTATGTAGAAATTGTGTTGAAACGAAGGGGTAAGTATGAGGTTGGTTAGATAAACTTCAAAATTTTCAATAAAAAACAAGCTGCCACGGGTTTTCCGAAGTCAGCTTGTTCTTTTAGCTTATTTTTTTGACCTTTTGTTCAACTTCAATATTCTCAGCAGCAGGAACAGACTTATCGCGATGAATAATGCACATATCAGAAATGTTTTGACGAAATTGCCGAATTGGAGCAGGGAATCGCTTTGAAAAGAAACGGCTGAAAGGGTCATACACATCATCCCTATTCCCATAAAGAGAAAGGCTATAAGCCACTCTATTTTCTTCATATGCTATGTCCCCCATGATCTGGTTGCAGCGGAAAGTGAACTTCAAACCGGGTTCCTTCACCTAGCTGACTGTTAACCTTTATCTTTCCTCCCTGCAGCTCGGCCAGCTTTTTAACGATGGATAGACCTAATCCGGTTCCCCCGAATTGACGGGCACGGGATTTCTCCACTCTATAGAACCGTTCGAAAATGTATGGCAGGTCTTCCTCAGGAATCCCTATTCCTGTATCTTCAACGCTTAGGAGTACGGTGGTGCCGGTATACTGCAGACCTGCTGTGATACTGCCCTTCTCTGTATAGCGGATCGCATTCTCCAGCAAGTTCAAGACGATCTGCTCCATCCGTTTACGATCCCCGCGGACCAGAGAAACAGGGCCGGAAGATTCGAACGACAGGTTTAGACCTTTTTCATTTGCCTTCAGCTTAACTTTTTGAACAGCATGTTCAGTAAGGTCAGAGAGGTTGAGCTCTTCTACTAGAAGGGATATCTTCCCTTCTTCCATTTTGGCCAAATCGAACACATCATCGACCAAATGCTGCAGCCGGACTGCCTCCTGGTAAATGATATCCAGATATCGGTCCTTCTCTTCTTCGGTCTCATAGAGGTGATCTTTAACCACTCTAGAGTACCCTTCCAGATAGGTAATGGGTGTCCGCAGATCATGCGATATATTGGAGAACAGCTCTTGTCGGCTATCCCGGTATCGCTGAAGATCGGCCGCCAAATCATTGATGGCCTCAGCCAAGCTTCCTAATTCATCCCTGCTTTTGATCTCAAGCCGGGTTTCCAGCTCGCCTATAGCGATTTTCCGTGTTGCTTTTTGCATTTGCAGCAGCGGACGGGACAAGACTTGCGCGATAATCCACGTAATTCCCAGGGCCAGCAGGAAAGCGCCCATTCCGGAAAGGATCAATAAATTCCTTACGCCGGACAGGGACTGCTCCATTTGTTCCGTTGAGGCCATCACATAAAGGGCTGAGGTAATCACACCATCGCTTGTGATCGGCTGGCCGGAAACAAAATAACGATTCCCTTGCGGGTCTTCATACAGCAAACTTACTATTTTACCGGCAAAAATCTTGTCGAGGTCCGAACCTCGTATAAACGACCGGTCGGCCGAATCATGAACACCGGAGTGCAGATTGACGGTTCCATTGTCCAGAATATTAAAGATACTCACATTCGAAAACTCCGCAAAAGTCATCATGGTCTGCTCGGATGTCACATCTGTCGCATTCGCCATAACGGTGAAGTGGGAGGCAATCTCTTCAGTTTCTTTTCGCATTTCGGCAGTATAAAAATTCGTGAACATTTTATCGATGGCAAAACCCAGGAATAACAACACAATCAGGAGTACAGTGATGATTACAAGTCCAAGCTTAATCCCAATCCGGTTATTTCTCATCTTGATGCTCTGCCGCTTGAAATTTATACCCTACTCCCCATACGGTTTGAATCGGGTTATAACTCATTCCGGCCCGCTGCAGTTTCTCACGAATATTCTTAATATGCGTATCCACCACCCGGATTTCACCCTCATAATCATATCCCCATACCCGTTCTACCAGTTCCTCCCGGGTGAATGCTCGCTGCTTACTCTGGGCTAACATCATAAGAAGATCAAATTCCTTTTGGGTAAAATCTACAGAACCCTCTTGAATACGGACCTCACGGGCATCCGGATAAATGTTCATCTCTGGAAAATCCAGCACCCTTTGGGGCGGCTGCATAACCTGTGTGATCGTAGACCTGCGGATTAACGAATAGATTCTGGCCAATAACTCTTCAGGTTCAAAGGGCTTTGTTAAATAATCATCTGCTCCTACTCCAAGTCCATGGATTTTGTCTTTCGTTTCCGTACGTGCCGTCAGCATCAAAATAGGTATGGTTTCGGTTTCTCTAACAACCTTACAGACTTGCCAGCCATCCATATCAGGCATCATTACATCCAGCAATATGATATCAAAGGAGTGTTTCTTAATCATAGACAGCGCTTCATGACCTGTTGCAGCTTCCTGAATTCGAAATCCTTCTTTCATCAGATAAATGCGAAGCAGATTTCTCATATTCCACTCATCATCTACGATTAATACCTGTAGTTTAGACATTATGCACCTACTCCATTTCTATATGAACTAACAGCTTCTACCCCAGTATGGTACCTATCTTCATTGTACGGACAGAATGTGTAGAAAATATGTGAATACCAAAAACAGGCCGGATACCGGGGCTTGACCGGTGCCAGCCTGTTTATTGTACATCAAGAACCCGATATCTATCTACGAATGACCATTAATGGCCGGCATGCGGATTTCCGCCTGCAGCAGGGGAAATCTCAAGCATATCATCAATTACACTCTGGGCAGAAGCAGAAACTGCACCGTTCCCGCCGGTTATCCAGGCATGATTATAGGGACCTTCTGCAGGTGACTTCTGAAACTTCGGTTGAACATTCATCATATATTCCATCACGGAATCCGGCAGTCCATCCTTATCCGTGAAAATTAACGGAGCGTGTTTGCCCAGATGGCTAAAAGGAGCCGCAGCGATTGCAAGCATAGTTGAATCTGTCGTCAGGAATGAAAAGTTATGTCCAGGCGTAGTGATTCCCCAGCCAAAATCATTGTTCCTATCTTTATACTGGGCAAAAGCGATCGCATTCTCATACGGATTGTCACCTGCAATCCGGGTTACTGATCCATAAGCTTTTAATTCCTCTTCAATTTTACTGGAGATCATCGAATCTGGACCAAGGACATAGATGGCCGCCTTTCCTTCGCGCTTATTCAAGGCTTCCGCGGTAGCAGCGGGGATCTCGCCCTTCTTCACATAGAGCAAGGGTTCAGGCATGTGGGCGATCCAATTTACAGCAGGTAATGTATATTCAGGACTGTCCATGGATCCGATAATAACGGCTTGTGGAAGCTCACCCGCAGCTTTGGCATAATAGGCATCAATGGCCTGCGCTATAGCTGCCGGATCGTCCCCTTCTATCTTATCGATCTTCATATCCAAGGAGTTCAATTGCTCTTCAACGCTTGATGCTACTGGCCCAACAATAACAATCTGAATGTTATCATTCCCTTCGGCACCCAGCGGTTTAAGCCGTTTAAGCTCCTCTAAAGTCACAGAAGGAACATTCTCTTTGTCAAAAAAGAGAACGGGCCCGTTGCTGGGATGATGTATCAAATCCGTGCTTGCTGCGGCAATCTGCCAGTTGCTCACATCGGTCAGCACCACACTGGAGGGTCTGTTATTATCTGTCTTTGCTGTCCACAGTGTGCGGGAGACCAAAACCGCTGCCTGAACGGGATCAGACGTATTAATCCGTGTTGTATTTTTAGTGCCGACCCATAGTTCTGTAATCGCAGTCCCCTTGGTTTCATTGGCTGCAGTATCAGAGTTTTTATTGCCGGCCTGGCAACCGGATAAAGCCGCACTTAATATCAACGCTATCGTACCAATCATTAATACCTTTTTCATCCTTTTCCCTCCAATTTGCAATATCTCATTTTTAATAACCATACTTTACCTTAAAAGTGTGTGGAAACGATGAAGACATTTATGGTTATCAGTGATATTTTCATTTTGTCCAATATCAATGTGTCAAAGACAGATAAGAACAAGATTTCAGTAATTGAGGTTAATTGCTTGAATCGGAGGCTCGGTGATTCATATGCTCATTGGCCGCACTAGTTCCTTCCATATTCATTCCATCCATCACTGTGGAACCCGCACTGGAAGCCGATGTATCACTGATATATATTCCAGCTGCTGTCCCCCCGATAATCATAGCAAAGAAAAACAACCATATAAGACGTTTAGTACTCAAACCGCATTCCTCCCTGCAAGATTTAAAAAGGCAGCGCTCGATATAATTCCGAACGCCGCCTCAGGTTTCTTTCCTTACATCATGCCCATACCGCCGCCACTGCTGCTATTAGAGCCGCTCGAACTGCTATTATTCATGTTGCCCATATTCATCATGTCCATCATCCCGCCGGAGCTGCCCATGCTTCCTGAGCTACCCATGCTTCCCGAGGAACCCATACTTCCCATACTTCCAGTGCTGCCCATGCTTCCTGAGGTGCCCATGCCGGTACCCGTCTGACCGGTGAACTGCTGCTGCATTTGCATCATTTGCTGCTGCAATTGACTCATTTGCTGCATCATATTGTTCATTTGGTCCATGGTTACGTTACTGCTTATTGTGCCCTGTACCGTCCCTCCAACCGCCGCAGTCCCGTTTATGTGAGTACTATGCTCGTCACTGCCAGCAGTATTTGAGGGGTTTGTAATGTTCAACAGGACAACAGAGATAATTAATCCGACGAACGAAATAAGTGCCAATTTCAGCCAACCGTTATTTTTCATGTTTGAATCTCCTCCAGCTTTTGATTTTGTTGCTGATCTGCCCTTCGGCTGATCTTTACCTGTTAGAAGTGCATAGATTTTTTGGATTAAATAATAGATCGCATAAAACATACCGGCTACAAGTAATATCAATAATGCGGCCATATACAAATTCCCGAAGGACCCGAGAACATTCATGTTGATTTCCCCCTATAGTTCGCCTTCGGCCATACAATAGCCAGAAAAACGGCACCCGCCAGGATCATAGGCAAAGTCAGGACAAGCAGTGCCGTGGTGACAATATGCGTGGTGTACAGCTTGCCTTCTTGAATGTGATGCCCGGTATGCTCACTGTTGTCTGCAGCCACTACTGCACTGTCACTGGCCTCAAATGAGAAAAGATCCTTCACGGTTGCATTCTCCAAATGTTCGTCTTTCATCATGTCTGCCATGGAATGGTTCATTTGTGCCACTTCTTCTGTCCGGTTACCCCAGGAAAGTGCCAGCACCAGTCCTACAATGACTCCAAATACTGAACACAGTTGCCAAAACGGACGTTTTTGTTTGCTGAGCATGAGTTACACCTTTCTTCTGCACCGTACATATACTCCGCCGGCTATACTGACAGCTAATAGAGGGAAGGCCAATTGAACACTCTCAGACATCAGCCTCTGTACATTTTGATCTTCCTTGACTTGCATGGACAATCCCATCAGTGAGGTTTCCATGGCCTTCATCATGCCGCCCATAAAATCCATGGCTTCTTTCTCCGTAGGACCAAACCGAAGCATGGAGATCACTATTGCGCTAAAAGCAAAGAAAAAGGAGGTTGTGATTAACCAAATGAATAACTTGAACCATTTTTTTTGCATCCACATGACAAAGGTCACCCCCATTCAGAATTATTCATTATTTGGCTTTCCGGGCTTTTTGTTTGGGCCACTTCAAGGCATGAGTCTTCATATAGATGTGCCAGATCACACTGGCGACTGCCAGATATGTCAGCTTTTCATGGATCCATAAGGAAAGAGCAGTTCCGGCTTTATTACTATCCATGAACAGCCAGATAAAAGCACCCGTTATGATGAAGATCAATGTAGTAATGAAGGTGAATAATCCATAACCGGATGGGCCGAATACGAGCCAAGGCTTTATCGTCTTATCCCGTCTGAGAATTCGAATAATCTCGTAGAGAATAACAATAAGTGTCAGCAGCACATATACAATTGCCGCAATGCGGTGTACTACATCGGCCATGGCTATATCATATTGCATCACCCAGCCATATTTCGCTCCTGCCATAGCTATTCCGCTTAGCGCCAATATGGAGAACACAAGCGCCCAGAGCCAGTGTAGGATAAAATCAAACTTCATTACCGCATCAACCTCAATCCATTTTTGTCTTCAATTTATTATCTGCCTATTCCAGCTTATCTTGGGTACCTTCTGGTGACTTCTTAAGTTCCACATTTTCACTCGATTTAGTTTCATTTACTGCCGTTAACAGAGCTCCGTTGCCTGCTGCGCTGCTCATATTTTGTTTCACATATGTGAACAAGAACCCGATTAAAGCACCTACAAACAAAATGGTTAAGATCTTGACGAAGAACGTTAAAATCCCGGAAACGCTCCAGGCCGATACGAATCCAATCTGATTTGAATTCACTCCGCCATTCATTAGAATCCCAAGGAGATACAATATTACGATTACGCCTACCAAAGTGGAGGCCAGAACAAATATCATTTTTAACATGGGATCGTTACTAATGATTTGCTTGCCCTTGTTATACGATTCTTTAAAATAAGTATTTTTAAGCCAAACTGCGAGGCCAACCACCAGGCTGAGAATTAGAACGACAAACAGCAGTTCCGTTACTGTTGAGAGAAGCCCGCTAAGTACACCACCTGAGCTAGTTCCCATATCCATGGTTCCTTGCATACTGCCGGAGCTACTTACGCCTGTCATTGTAGTTGAATTATTCATATCCATCATTGTTTACCCCTCCTTAAAAATTAAACCGTTTGTTCATTATCAACCTTTTGTGGTTTGGCAGCCATAAGGCTACGAGTAGCTCCGATAATCCCGATTAGCATCAATACAGCAAATAGTATGGGAATCATAGTGAACAGAGCAGGCATTTGAATCTTGTCTATCGAGAAACCACCCGCAGCTGTCTTCTCCATGGCCATCGCATCAGCAGCTTGCTGGGCTTGCTCAGCTTGCACCATCGTCTGATTGATTTGATCCTCTAGCCAAAGATTGGTGCTTTCAAGTTCCATTACCGCTTGTGCCATTTGATAGATGGCTTTATTAGCACCTTGTACATCTTCAGCTGCGCTAGAATCTCCCGTTGTATTCATCGTTACATTTGATAAGAACAATTCTTTGGCATCGCTCAGCTTTTGAGCTACGGTGTTCAACAGCATCTGATTTTTGACCAGCACATTGTGACGATTAGCATACACTTGGTAAGTTGGATCGCCCGAATCCGTTAACCGGACCATTTCATTCATATTCTGATCCAGTTGATTCATGAGATACACGCCCTCCGATAAGGAGTACAAACCTCTTTGATAACGTTCGGTCAGTAAAGGATTCACTGAACTCGAGGTCATTAATTCGGCTACCTGCTGAATGGACTTGTAAGAACTGGAGACTCTTACCTGCAAGCTTTCGACAGGATTCACGTCTTCTCTTTTTGTTGAAGAAGCTCCTGTTGATGCATGCTGACTATGTGCATTCTCCACAGTCTCAGGTTTCATAATGCTTGGCCATGAGATATTCCCCTCTTCTGAAACAAACCATCCGATGTATCCCGCTCCCGAAAGAATAATCAGAATAAAAGTGAATCCAAGAATACTGCGCAAAGTTTTCAAAACTCTACACCTCCCTCCATTAGCACTCTACACTACATGTTCTTGATGTAATTAAGAATACCAATGGAATTTGGGGAAAGTATGAAGAATCCATGAGCTAATAGAGTAGATAATGAGTAATGCACCGAGTTCTTTTTATGCCCCCATTGGGCTATAATTATAGTTAAATAAGCTTATGGGGTGTACAGATGAACGAAGACAGGTATGACAACGTGGATGGATTGATGGGTGCTTTCCAGCAATTCTCCCGGCTAAATTGGCAAAAAACGACAATGTTCGGTCTGAAGCCTAGTGAGATCCGGGTACTGATTACGATCCGTATGAGCAAAAAAAGAACCGGAAAAGATACTCTGACCGTCTCGGAGGTCAGCAGGCTGCTTCGGGTGACCTCCCCGACCATTACGCAAATGGTCAACAGCCTGCTCAGCCAAGGCTTTGTAGTGCGTACCAGCGACACTCAAGACCGGAGAATCAGTGTCATCCAGCTGACGGAGAAGGGCGAACTGTTCGCCGATAAAGCGGTCGCAAGGATCCGTGACACGTTCAAAGGGATGATTGATTATTTAGGTGAGGATAAAAGTGAACTGCTGATTGAACTGCTGAACGGCGTTCATGCCTACTTCGAGCAGCTTAACGATCAGCCTGATTCCTTATAATCTGTATAAAAAAAAGCACCAAAGTCCAGGTTTTCAGCCTAGGTTTTGGTGCTTTTGTTCAAAGATAAGAATTCATAGCTTCTTGATCTATTCTATTGCTGATCCGGCCGGTCCGGCAGCTGGAGCAGATAGCTGTTGGACAGATTCAGCAGACGCTGAACGGCCGTAAACTGTGCTTCAGTAGAGCCGCCTGGAAGACTAGAGTTATCCAGCAGATTGTAGTTAGTCCCGTCTGCATAAGCATCACCAGTTACGTAGATGCTCTTATCGTTAATGAAGGAGCCGGTTGGCAGGAAATGTCTGACCGGCAGCAGGTTACTCTGCTGGTTGAACAGATCTTCCCCAAAATGCAGCTGATTCTGTACCGGCACCCCAAGCAGGTTGGCAACGGTCGGCAGGATGTCTACCTGTCCGCCCGTCTGGTCCATTACGGCAGGCAGTGCGCCAGCCGGCGAATGGACGATAAACGGAATGTTGAACATATCCGTGTAGCCATACTCATGGCCGACCAGTTCATTGATCAGATCCTTTTCACCGCTGCCCAGCGTATACATGGGCACGCCCTGGTGGTCACCGTAGAATACGATAAGACTGTCATCCCATAATCCGCTTGTCTTCAGGTCCTCCAGAAATTGCCCCATGGCATAATCCGCATAATTCTGGGCAAGGATATAATCACCAAGCAGTGTGCCTTCGTAACTTTCAGGAAGCATAATTTTGTGTTTTTCCGCTGGAATCCGGTAAGGATGATGGGCGCTCATCGAAATGACCATCGCATAAAACGGCTTCTCCCCGGCATCCATTTTGGCAAGCTGAGGAACTGTCTTCGCGAACAATACTTCGTCCGAAGCTCCAAAAGCAATATGGTCATCATCCCCATAGAATGCCTGGTCATAATACTTATCAAAGCCGATCGCTTTATATAAATTTTTTCGGTTCCAGAACTCCACACTGTTGGTATGGAACGTAGCCGTATCATAACCGTTCGCGCTCAAAAGCTTCGGCAGACTAGGGACCGCTTTTTTCATATAAGCCGAAGAGGTCGCCGGTTCATTCTTAGGCACATAAAACGATGTATTCACAACGAACTCGGCATCCGAGGTGGTACCTTGCCCCGCATTGGCATAAAAGTTGTTGAAGTACGTATTTTCCTTGACCAGCTTGTTCAGGTTCGGAGTAATTTCCTGACCGTCAATGGTCAGCCCGATCAGGAAGTTCTGGAAGGATTCCATCTGCACCACAATCAGATTCTTGCCCTTGTCGGCACCGAAATAAAGCGGCGCAGCCGGTT
>NZ_LN831198.1:1369765-1376040 GCF_001368795.1 Paenibacillus ihuae | reverse complement strand
GTTCTGTGATTCCTTTGGTCTCATTAACGGTCTGCTGGGTAATCTCTTTGCGGTCGATCAGTGCCTCGTCCTCTGTGGTATCGGCAAAAAGAGTATACAGCTCGTAACCCAGAATCCCCATGCTTTCCGCTTTTTTAATCTCGTTCATGCTTGCATGATTGGGCCAGATATTAAAGACACAGAGTCCGATCGAAACGGCGGTAATGACGAGAAGAGCCGGCCGGCTCATGCGGATCGCACCTCTTTCCTTCCATTTAGTAATGTATTTCGGGCGGAACATAAAGAACAGGAAGAATACGATATCGACAAAAATAAACAAATAATAAGGCGTAATCAGTGAATACGTGCTTTCTCCTACCTTGGTGACTTTATCCGCCTGCTGCAGCGCATGATAGGTAGCAATAACGCCGTAATACTTGTAATACATCAGCACGGAAAAATAAATAACCGTGATTAGCAGATTCGCAATCATGTAATACAATATCTTTCGTTTCGATGCCAGCCATTCGATCAGGCTGAACACGATAATGAAGAATGGAATTTCCGTAAACACCATGCTCCAGTTAGGACCGTCACTGAATACGACAAACCAGGCCACTGCGCTTTTGATAAGCAGCACAAGGCTGAATAGAATAATCGGTCTATTTAAGAGATTTGTAAAAGCGGATTTTTTGTTCATTACTGACCCCACCCCTTACTTCCATTCTTATATGAATTGATTAAGCTCCCGGTACTTCTCCTTCGCCAAAATTCGCTAATTTCAGAAAGGCCGTCATCTCTTTTCAAGAATAAGCAGCTTCATGTTATACCGGCACAATTCCGAATCCACGCTCTATTCTGGGTTTGGAGAAGATCTGATCCGGTAGCGGATCACTCTTTTTTTCAGCATGCAGATGACTACTACGTCGATGAAACCGGCAAAGATCCGCTTAATAAAAACATTTTTTGAGCTACCGTGTTTTCTTTTGCGGTGTGTGACGGACACTTCAATCACGGAGAATCCATTCATAATGGCCAGCGTCGGCAAATACCTGTGCATACCGTTGTACAGGTGGAAGCTGTCTGCCACCTCCCGCCTCATCAACTTCAGCGGCGAGATAAAATCGCGGATATGCTCGCCGGTTAGCCAGTTGCGGATCATGCTCCTGACCTGTGCAGGAAGCTTGGAAAGTAAAGATTTCCCGGCATTCATCCGCTTCCCGTTCACGAAATCCACCCTGCCGATAAACGGCATCAGCCTGAAAATGTCACGCGGATCGCTTCTCAGGTCCGCATCCATCAGGGCGATCAATTCCCCGCCGGATTGCTTAAGTCCCGCGGAGACGGCTGCCGTCTGCCCGCAATGCCTCTCAAAATGGATCACCTTTACCGCCCTGTCCGTTCTGGCCAGCTCATCAAGGATTCCAGCGCTCCGGTCCCTGCTGCCATCATCCACAAGTACAATTTCGTAGCTGTCCACCTTGCCCCTAACCGCATCCGTTATGCTCCGATGGAGCTCTAATAGATTGTCTTCTTCATTATAAACGGGAACGACGACAGACAATTTAATCAACGGTTTTCACCTCTGTACCAAGTATTTATATTCAAGCTGCCTCCCGAAGGTTACAGGCAGCAAGAAAAAACGGCTTAGCCGTCCTCAACCGAAGACGGGTTCCGTTTCTGACCTTTGCCGGACATTAAACTGTACTACTGCATTAAATCACAAAATAGATAGGTAATCAACCTAATATTATCACACAAAAAAGGCTGGTGCAGGGATTCCTGCACCAGCAGCCTTTGTAAGGAGGCAGCCTACTCCGCGTTATCGTACAGCCCGATCAATTCATCGAAGGCTGAGATAATAACGTCAGAACCTTTTAGTTCGTCCTGGCGGCCGAAGCCGGCATAAGCGCAGCCGATCACTGTCTGCCCGTTACCCTTGCCGGCTTCTACATCGGATGAGCGGTCGCCGACCATCCAGGCGCTGCCGACTCCATTCTCTTTCAGTAATATTCCCAGCAGCTCCGTCTTGGTGGCCGTCCCTTGGCCGCCAGCGCTGTACAATCCGTCGAACAGCTCTTTCAGCTCATGTACTACCACAATGCTGTGGATGTAATCCGCCAGTCCGTTGCTGGCAACGAACAGCCGGACTCCCCGTTCATGAAGAGCACGGAGGGTCTCAACTACATGAGGATAAAGCAGGGTTCCCCCGGCTTCAAGCCCTTCGATCTCCAGCTGCAGCAACAGCTCATCCGCCCGCCGGTGCACAGCTTCATCAGCTTCCGGCATTACATTCTTCCAGATTTGCGCAAGCAGCATGCCGAGGCTGCCCAGAATACGTTCCTCCGGCGGCGTAGGGCCGGAATATAGCCCTTCCTCCCGCAGAATATCAAACATTTTATGGTATGCAGGCAATAACAGGCTTTCCGTCTGGAACAGGGTTCCATCCATATCAAATACAATCGCTTCCGGTTTCTTAAGTTTCAGCTGCGGTTTTTCATAGCTCATAAGGCGAATCATCCCTTCTAAGTTGTTCCGATTCTTCGTTTACAGCCTTTATGATATAGGAAAGCAGCATATATTGTCTATGAGCCCGAGTTGGTCATTGCTTCGCCCCCAAAGCTGTATATGGAGCTGGGGCTGGTCCGGTACGATGTCTGCTTCTCCGGCCCATATTCGCAAACAGGAAAGACGGCAGCCCTAAGCCCTACGCTTTGGAAAGCTGCCGTCTTTGTTTTTTTGTTGTGGACATTAAAAAGGACCGGAGTGCACACTGTAAAAGTGCTGCGCTCCTGGTCCCTGCGTTACTAATTTAACTATGAAGTATAGAACACAATTATACCTGATCAAAGCTGGCGATCAATTCGTCCAATACATCCTTGCTGACCATTTTACCCTTGAAGTTAATCAGGTTCTCAGCACTGCCGGAGAAAATGCAAGTAGGCTCATATTTTCTCAGGATAATCTTTTCTCCGTCGACGAAGATTTCAAGCGGGTCCTTTATGTCAATTCCCATTGTTCTGCGCAGCTCAATCGGAATTACGATCCGTCCCAGTTCATCCACTTTTCTTACAATACCTGTTGCTTTCATCATTATGCATCCTCCCTTGAATAAACACTTTATATAATCATTTGTGTTAAAAGCTTTCAATGCTTCTAAATAGTAGTAATGATTACGCTATATTTGCATTTTAAAGTGCTATTTCTTCCCTGTCAAATTTATTTCTACATCTTTTGATGTATATCGACAAATTATTCGACAAAGTTTATAGATATTTCGACAAAATAATCATGTACTAAACTTTTTTAGGTTATTCCTATTTTTAATGGCTTTGTTTCCTTTTGTATATACCTTCTTGGGATTAAAAAGTTCTGCACCGCAAAAAAAACACCCTCCGCTGGCTGGTTAACTGCTCCAGTTCACGAAGGGTGACGCTATACATCCGGTCCTTTAGACCTTGACGCAATAATTATGCAAGGATCTCAAATAATCTGGCTGTCTTACCGGGTGGAATGGACACTGTCAGACTGCCCCCGCTCTTGTCCCAGCTCCACTCAGAGCTATGCTGCTTAGGGTATGCACAGCTTACCTCGGCATCCAGCCCTGCCAGCTCCGGAAGCGGAAGGTTGATTCCGCTCTCTTCACCGCCAATCCTCCATACTGCCAGGTAACGGGTATTGCCGTGGTGCAGGCCGAAGCTCACCCACTGGCCACTGCTACCCGGCAGACCGAGCGGCCAGAATGGTACAGCCTGCGGAATATGAGTTCGGATGGATTTGTAATAATCCAGCGCTTCCTTCACTAGCTCTCTGCGCCGCGGCTCAAGCTCGGCCAGATGCCCGCTCTGATGCACCCGGAGCAGCAGCGCGTTAACCATATTGAAGATGACCTCTTCGTCATCGCCTTCGCGCAGCGGATAGGACCACACCGCGGATTGCTCCGGTGTCAGCGCCAGCGGTGAACCTGCGGCAATGGCCGCATACTGCACATAGTCCTCCTGGTCACTCGTGGACTGGATGCTGTGCCGGCTGAGCATTGCATAGTCCATGCGCATCCCGCCGCTGGAGCAGTTCTCGATCACCAGGTTCGGATAACGTACAAAAATGCGGTCCAGCCAGGCCAGATACGCCCGGTTATGCTGCAGCAGTCCGTCGCCGAAGCTGTCGGCATCCGTTTCCGTACCAATACCCGCATTGATGTTATAGTCCATCTTGATGTATCCGACTCCATATTCTTCCACCAGACGTGCAATTACCCCGTCGGCATGCTCAATCACCTTAGGACTGCGGTAATCCAGCTGATAACGGCTGCGGTCCTTGACCCGCTTGCCATGGCGCATAAAGAACCAGCTGTCATCAGTTTCCGCCAGCTTCGGACTGTTGATCCCCATGACTTCCAGCTCCAGCCACAGGCCGGGGATCATTCCTTTGCACCGGATATAATCCAGTACATATTTGATGCCCTCAGGGAAACGTTCGCTGGATGGCTCCCACTCGCCTACGCCATCCCACCATTCGCCGGGTGCATACCAGCCGGCATCAATGCAGAAATATTCACAGCCGACATCTGCGGCAGCATCGATTAGCGGCAGCAGCTTCTCTGTCGTCGGACTGCCCCATAGACAGTTCATATAGTCGTTGAAAATAATCCGCAGCAGCTCATTGTCCTCATTCGGTCTGCGGATGATCCGGCGGTAAGCGGTCAGCTGCGCGGCAGCTGCCTCAATCCCGCCTTGTACAGAACCGGCGGCTACCGGAACCGAAACGAATTCTCCGCCAGGTGCAAGCTTCATCCACCAGTGGTTGTCATGCTCCGTCGGTCCGCTGACCAGCAGCGTCAGCTGATCATACTGGTCGGTCAGCTCCCAGTGCCAGGAGCCGTTATGCTCAATTTGCCAGAACAGGCTGCTTCCGCTCTCCTTGTTATAAAGCACAGCCACCGGTAACAGTTCGGCCGCCGACCAGGAGCCGGTGTTGCTGGCGGCGATCCGCTTAGAGCCGCGGTCGGCCAAATGCGACATCCCCAGCTCCGGCAGCCGGTAGGTCCGCCATTGCAGCTCACTTTGCCACCCGCTGTGCGCCAATGTCACTTCAATTTTATCCCCCCGGTCTGCACTTCCTTCTTTGTCTACCCCGGTAAGTGCAAAGGAAGAGATATATTCCACTGCAATCTCTTCCTTTCCCTCATTCTTCAGCTCCGTCCAGGAACGCATGATCTGTAGGCCATGATAGAACTGAAAATGCTGTACTGCCTTAATGCCTGTCAGCGGATCAATCAGCGTTAACGCAAGCTTGCGGCCCAGCGCATTCACCGTGTCACTGTGCCCGTTATAGATCATCCGCAGTCCGGGATACGACGCGCGGTGCGTCCGGCCGTGGTATTCGGCGCGGTCCTCACCGGACAGCTGGAGCTCCAGCAGCCGGAACCCCGGTTTATTCTTATCAGCGATCACTCCTGCCTCAAGCGGCGTTGCCCCGAAATGCAGCAGCCGGACATCCAGTTCTTCGGTAATCTCAATTATCAGATAAAGTCCGTTTTCGGTAATCTCAATCAGCCTGCTGGTCATATCCCGTATAGCCTCCTGACAAATGTTGGTGTCTCTCCTATATAAGTTAAACCTTAGACTAACCGGCATTGTGCGCAGACTACAGAGAATGTTTGGACTTCCGCAGTTACGACTATTACCTATACTTAATATCATACAGTTCATGCTATTTCCCATACACAAAAGACGGCCCCGCCGGTAAAAGAATCTTACCTGCGAGACCGTCCCGGATCCAATGAATTATGTTTTATTCTGCGGAGCCGAATTGTATCCAGGCTTTTTGGATTTCGTCGATCGCCTGATCCTTAGTTTTGCTGCCGCCGATATAGGCCTGCATCAATTCACCGAATTTCTGGTGGAAGGTATCCAGAGAGTAGTTGACCGAGAGGTCGCCGGATTTCTCTGTTTTCAGGATTTCTTCCATTTCCTTAGGCATTTGCAGGTCAGGCATCGGTGCATCTTTGATTGGCGGGATTACTTTGGCCACAGTCGAGAACCAGCTCTTGCCGTATTCGGATGTATACAGCCAGTTGAAGAATGCAATCGTTTCAGCGGCTACAGCCGAATCCTTGTTAATGCGCAGCGCCTGGTCGGCACCGGTAATGATCTGAGACTGCTCAGGCTTATCGCTGACAGGGTAGCCGGCGATGCCAAGGTCGAAGTCAGGGGTAATTTTCTTGATGGCTTCTTCATCCCATGCGCCCTTACCGGTCATGAAGGCTGCCTTGCCCAAGGCAAAGTCGCTGACTT
>NZ_LN831198.1:1342706-1369739 GCF_001368795.1 Paenibacillus ihuae | reverse complement strand
GAAGGCTGCTTTGCCCAAGGCAAAGTCGCTGACTTCGGCGTTGCTGTCACGTTCGAGAGGCTTGTCTGTTCCGTGTTTAACCGTTGTATCGATGAAGTTGAAGAAGTTATCGTACAGCACCGGATGATCCTTGAAGGTGGTGTCTCCGGCGATGAAGTCAGCTACGAGTGATTTTGCATCCGTTCCCGCATCTGTTGCTGCTGCATCCACGAAGTGCTGGAAGATATGCTTCCATACCCACCACTCTTTGTAGGCATTGGCGAATGGTGTGATGCCTTTAGCTTCCAGCTTGGTGATCGCATCATCCAGCTCAGCCGTTGTCTTCGGAACTTCAGTGATACCGGCATCGGCCAGCAGCTTTTTGTTATACATCAGAACGAACAGATTGCCTTTAACCGGCAGACCCAGCACTTTACCGTCAGTGGAGCTCATATTGGAGCGTACTGCATCGGTCATTGCTCCTGCAAGCGGTTCGTTAGTCAGATCAGCACTATATTCAGCAAAGGTATCGATATCTCCGCCGGCTGTGGTCTGAAATACGTCAGGTGTGCTGCCTGCGGCAATTTTTGATTTCAATACCGTATTATAGTCAGCCTGCATAATTTCCAGGTTAATGGTTACATTCGGCTTCACTTTTTTGTATTCAGCGATGTAAGCATTGAAAGCATCCGTGTACTCAGGAGATGCGGTAAACATATTAATCGTTACAGGCTTGGACGAATCTGTAGCAGCAGCGTTATCCCCGCCGTTTGTTCCAGCCGTATTGTTAGCGGCATTATTGTTGCCCCCTCCGCAGCCGGCCAGCAATCCTCCGGCGAGCAGCAGACTAGCAGATACTGCCATAAATCTTTTTAACATGGTGTTGCCCCCTTTTCCTCATACATCTTGTGGTCTTGTCCATATTCTAAATAAAAAGAAAAAGGATAAGAATGTACATAAGTGAACTTCTGAGGGTAAAAAAGTGGGCTAATGTAACCGTTTCACTTTTCCACCCCCGAGGATTGAGTCCGGAATTCAGAAGGCGAACAATCGTAATAATTGCGGAATGCCTTGCTGAAATAGTTCTTGTCCTTGTAACCCAACATTTCGGAAATATCCTGGATTTTAAGCGCGGGGTCCGACAGCAGATCCTTGGCTTTGTCCATTCTCACCTTTTGCACATACTCATGAATGCCTACTCCGTATTTGCCCTTAAACAGCTTCATCAAGTATTCTCTGCTCAGGAAGTACTTATCCGTGAACATCGATATTTTAATATTCTCAAAATAATGGTTATCGATGTATGCTTTAATATTTTCCAGCACACCGCCGCGGTTTCCGGCCAGCGATCTGCTGATTTCTCCGGTGTAGATATCCAGAATCTCATTCAGAACACCCTCGAACTGTGCAAACGATACAAAGTCGCCGCTGATGCCAAGTCCGCCCAGCCCCTTATCCTTGCCGCTGCGGAGCAGCGGAGGGACCGCCTCCAGCTCCCCGGCGATATCGCCAAGCAGAATAAGGAACTCGCGGAGCGTGCGGTCAGCATCCCCCAGGCTGAAATGAGCCGAGGATTGCCACTTTTGGGTGAACTCGTTCAGAATGCTCTTGGCATGTGCGCTATTACCGCTTTCCAGAATATTGCGGATCTGCGGCATCCGTCCCGTCAGGGAAGGGTTATCCTTGGATTCCTGCAGTGCCGCCGTCCCGTTCCCCGCAACAACGACATTCCCTTTCAGCTGCAGCAGATCAATGTCATCGAGTGCGGTTTTAGCGGTCTCATAGGACCACGCCAGATCCAGGCAATCGCTGTACGTAGCACCGATCCCGCCGGCACAGGTAATGCCGAACAGCTCCTTCAGGGTCGAAGCAGCCTTCTTCAGATGATGCATGGAATGGAATGCGGCATCTCCCTCATAGCTGCCCTTCATCGTAAAAATGGCGATAAATTCACGTTCATTCTTCGGGCTGGCAAAGCTGAACGCCTCAAAATGACCGCCGCTGTTCTCATTAATGACATTTGTTACGGCAAAATGCATCAGATCACGGTCCTCGTGGAACCGCTCGCGGCGCACCTGATCCAGATTAAGCAGCCGCAGAACCCCTGAGGTAAAATGGTTGCCGGAAGCGTCCGCGCCGATAAGCGGCAGAAAGGCTTCGTTCGACTGATTCTTGAAGCTGCGCTCAATGATCGACAGATACATTTTCTCTTTCAGCTTCGGCAGCGACATGTTGAGCGTGATGTTCTTAGTAATGAACTCGCTCTGTTTCTGGCGTTTCGCCTCCAGCACATCAATTGCTTTACGCAGTGCACTGTTGAGGTCGCTACGGTTTACCGGCTTCAGCAAATAATCCACCACTTTGGAGCGGATGGCCTGCCGGGTATATTCGAAATCATTGTAGCCGCTGATTACAATCAGCAGCAGGTCGGGAAATTCGCGTTCGGCAATTTGCAGCAGCTGGCTTCCGTTCAGCTCAGGCATCTTCATATCAACGAGTGCCAGATCTATTTTGTGCTCACGGAGCATCGCCAGTCCAACCTTCCCGTCGGTCGCTTCCAGCACCTCGCTGACTCCTAAGCCTGTCCAGTCCCCCAGAATATTGATCGCTTCGCGCAGCGGTTCCTCATCATCAATTATCAGCACTTTATACATATTGTTCATGGCCTCCCCGCGGTAATCGCATATCCATTGTTGTACCATTCCCGTCACTTGAAATGACCAGTCCTGCATCTTCTCCATACAATAGCTTTAGGCGTGTGTTTAGATTTTTCAGTCCGATGCTCTCATGCCCGCCATCCTCAGCGGAATCCCCGCCAAGCTCCTCCCACTGGATCTGCAGCGAGCTCAGCACCTGCTCCAGCCGCTCCGGGCTGATACCCGGCCCGTTATCCATAACCGAAATAACACTGAAAGCCGGAGTAATATGTGCCTCTATCCGGATCGTAATTGTGCTGGATACTTTCTCAAGCGCATGCTTAATGCAGTTCTCTACCAGCGTCTGAATCGACAGCTTAGGAATCCGCAGCTCCTTCAGGCTCTCCTCCCAGTCAACCACCACTTGCATCCGGGTGCCGAAACGGGCTTTCTGCAGCGCCAGATAACGCTCAATATGCCGCAGCTCCTCATTTGCCTGCACCACATCCCGGCCGCTGATGCAGTACCTGAGTGTGAGAGCCAGGTTGTCGACCATCTCGACAATGTCATCATTATTGTTTTTCAGCGCCTTGGTGGAAATCGCTTGCAGGGCATTATATAAGAAATGCGGGTTAATTTCCGCCTCAAGTGCTTTGAGCACTGCGTTTTTTTCAACGATTTTCATTTTATAGCGTTCATTGATTAGCTCATTCGTCTTCTCAACCATTTTATTAAAATGCCGGGACAGGTAGGCGATCTCATCATTGCCTTCCACTCTGGCTTCGGCATCGAAGCTGCCTGTACTGAACCTTTTCATCTGCAGAGACAGATTTTTCAGCGGGCTTGTGATCCGGTTGGAGATGACGCTTACCAGGATGACCGAGGCAATCAGAAAAAGCAGCCCGATCGAATAACTGAGCTTGCGGGTTGTTGTTGCCGCTTCGTAAATCTCTTTATAGGGAATCGGCTTGATCAGCTTCCAGCCCTCTTTTTTGTTGATGTCATAAATGACGAGATACTTCTCATCTTCATCAGACCAGGTGAGCTGTCCGCCCTTTGCCGGGCTCAGCTGCTGCAGCAGCCCGCTTGCGGCGCTTTTCACGAAGAACTCCTCGTCATCGACCACAAACGGCTCATCATCCGGGCTGACATACATCAGATGCTCCCCTTTTGCAAAAGGAACGTCCTTCATAATCTCATCCGTCACACTTGAATTGAAGTACAAAGACAATACGGCCTGCGGCTCACGGGAAGCTATAGAGCGCAGCAGGCGGTGATAGCCCATGAAGCTGGTATCCGTATTCACCGGATAATCGCCTTTCTCCACGCTATCTGTTACAAAAGACTGGTACGAGCGGTTATTCGGGCTTTTCAGCGCACGCTTGTACCAGGTCAGGTTCTCGATTGGCGGATGCTCAGCGACCCGGACGGTAATATTATAGTTCTCTTTGGTGACATAATAATATTTGTGCTCCTTGATGACATAGAGGTAAATCGCCTCCAGGTCGCCCCGTGAAAAATACAGGTTCTTCAGATAATTCTCCACATACATCTTGGAGGCATAGTCCTCCGATTCGTGGAGAATAGCATAGGTAATTTCGTCATAGGAAATTTGCGGCAGGGATAACTGCTCTATTCCATCAAGGTAGCTCTCCAGGTTCCGGCCCACCAGCAGCAGGTTGTTGCTCGTGCTCGCTATGCTGCTGTTTACGGACTCTTTGCGCAGCATGCCATAGGAAATGAATGTCAGTGAGGTCACCACGAGGATAATAATAATGGAGAACAGCAGGATCAGTTTGTTGGCCAGACGGCGCGAAATCCGCTCCATCAGTGGCTCGAACAGCTTTTGCAGGGTTGTCTTTATGATAATCGCAGCCTCCTCCGCTTGCATTTTGTGTCCGCTTACAGTTCACTTTTTTACCCCTAACTGTCTTCTTAAATCCATTTTTGAGTATACGGCGCTGCCCTATAATACACAATATAGACTAACCGGAATGGTTAAGTGTGGCAAGCGGGGGCAATACTCCCACCCTATAAATCCAGAAGAGGTGCAACCATGTTAAAATCACTCGGCAGAAAATGGCGCGAGAAAACGGAATTCGGGCTCTTCACCCTCCCCGTTCTCATCTGTATCGCTGTAGCCTTCTACGTCCCGTTTATCATGACCATCCGCTATTCGATGACCAAATGGAACGGAATTTCCAAACATCCTAAATTTGTAGGCTTGGACAATTTCAAGCAGATTTTTACCGGGGACACCAATTTCTCCGATTCCGCCTGGTTTACGATTAAATATGCGGTACTCTATATCATTATCGTCAACGTGCTGGCCATTCTGCTCGCCGTTCTGCTTGATATGAAGCTGAAATCCACCTCCTGGCTGAGAGCGGCATTCTTCATTCCTTATATTCTCAGCTTGGTTATTGTCGGCTTCATCTGGAAATTCATCTTCATGCAAGGTTTCAACTCACTTGGCGACAGCACAGGCTGGTCCATCTTCGGACTAAGCTGGCTGGGGACGCCGGGACTGGCCTTCATATCTATATTAGGTGTATCCATCTGGCAATCCATCGGCTTCTATCTCGTGATCTATATTGCCGGACTGCAGTCGGTACCGGAAGACCTCAAGGAAGCCGCTACGGTGGACGGAGCCGGGCCGCTTAGACGATTCTTCAGCATTACCCTGCCGCTGCTTGCACCGTCAATCACCATCTCGGTATTCATGGCGCTGACCAACTCTATCAAGGTATTCGACGTGATTCTGTCGCTGACCGGCGGCGGTCCCGGAGGAACTACCTACAGCATCGCCTACGATATTTACCGTGACACATTCCAGAACAATCTGTACGGCTACGGTACGGCAAAAGCGCTCATTCTGTTCATCGCAGTGCTGATCGTGACGGTCATTCAGCTTACGTTCTTCAAACGAAGAGAGGTTGAGGCATAATGAAAACAAACAATAAATCAGGCAAAATTATTCTAGAGGTCGTTCTCGTACTCCTCTCCCTTCTGTTCCTGTATCCGCTGTTCCTGACCATCATCAACTCGTTCAAAAGCTTCAGCGAGGTGATGACCGACGTTATTGCTCTGCCTAAGCATATTACCTTTGCCAACTACTCTTATGTATGGGAATTCATTAACTATCCGCGGCTGTTCCTGAACAACTTCATCATCACCGCACTGGGTCTGCTCGGGATCGTATTCGTCTCCTCAATCGCAGCGTACAAGCTGGCGCGGACCAAGACCAGATGGAGCGGGGTTATCTATTTCCTCTGTATTATGCCGATGCTGATTCCGTTCCAGTCCATCATGCTTACCGTACTGCAGACCGCCAAGAACCTGAACCTGTCTGAGAGTACATGGGGTCTGGGACTGCTCTACTGGGGCTTCGGGGCACCGCTCGCGGTGTTCATCTATCACGGCTTTGTCAAAGGGATTCCGCTGGAAATCGATGAAAGCGCCACGATCGACGGGGCTTCCGGCTTCCGCCTGTTCTTTAGCGTAATCTTCCCGCTGCTCAAATCGGTGACGACTACCATCATTATCATTGATGTGATGTGGATCTGGAATGACTTCCTGCTCCCGCTGCTCATGGTTAACGGCTCACCGGACACGAAAACACTGACACTCGCTGCTTATACGTTCGTTGGCCAATACACCTCGGACTGGCAATACGCTATGACAGCTATGGTTATGGCGGTACTCCCATCCATCGTCGTGTTCATCTTCCTGCAAAAATATATCGTCAAAGGCGTTGTCGCCGGAGCGGTTAAGGGCTGATACTCACATGACAAAAAGTGCCGCACAATCCGAATGGATTGTGCGGCACTTTTTGCGTAGAGCGGTTAAGCATAAACACTCTATTACAAACTCCCTTAGACCGCCCTAGCAGCAGGTGACTTCTTAAATCCGCTCAAATTAGTTGCATTCTGTACAACTAGAAACCGCATATAACTGCGCTCGCAGCATCTAACTGTATTCTGTGCAACTACATTTGCCTGATTCAGCAATAAGAAGCTGTATGCTGCCGTTAATTGTACGAAATACAATTAAACGGCTTGAGTGAAGAAAAAACGTCATTTTAATTGTATGAAGTGCAATTACGGCTCGGGAGTGTGGCCAAGGAAATGCATTCCCGCCTGGAAACAGATCAGTAGGTTGATAACAGCACGTAAGGACCGGACCCGGAGATATCTATAGATTGCGCTGAGTTATTAGCAAGCCCAAATTTGGCTTGTAATTTAAGCAGTCCTTGCATCTTACAGCTTCTCGCTGACCGCTCCATCCGCCGCAATCTTCGCATTGAACGACAGCTGGTTCATCTGTCTGATCGTTTCTTTATTATAGGCTTCGCCCATGAAATTCGGCTGTCCTCCGATGATCTTCACCGGTCTGATCCGGCTCGAAATGCCGGACTTGCTGATCGTGAAGTCAGCCAGCATGGACAGCAGGGTCTTCTCCCCGCCGCGTGTTGAACGGTTAAACACAAAGTTACCCAGTGAATAGTAGATCGGCTTGTGCTTGTAATACTCGATCCCCATCAGGCAGTGGCTGTGCGCGCCCAGGATAATATCCGCACCGCTGTCGATCATCTGCTTGGCAAGCGTCCGGGCGTATGGCTCCGGATAATCCTTAAACTCCTCATTCCAATGAAGATACACAATCGTATAATCATTGTCCTTCGCGGACTTCCTGATGGCTCCCAGCAGCGGCTCTGCCGTATAGGCTGAAGCTGCTCCCGGACTGTTCTTCCCGGCATACCAAGAAGGTCCGGACAGGACCCGGCTTGCCCCCAGAATGGCGACCCGTTTGCCTTTGACCGTCTTGACATACGGCTTAAATGCCTGGTCAATATTGCTGCCCGCACCTGTATGGCCTATCTTGTATCTGTCCAGATGGGTCAGCGTATCGAGCATCGCTACCTGCCCGTAATCGAGGATGTGATTGTTTGCAAGCGAAACACCGTCAATTCCGGCAAACTTAAGTCCGCCGAGCGCTGCAGGCTTAGAGCGGAAGGCAAAGGTCTTCTCCGCCGCCTTTCCCCGTACTGAGACTGGTGTTTCCAAATTAGCAAAAGCAATATCAGCCTTCTGAAGGGCAGGAGCAACCTTGGCAAAAGGAAAGTTGACTCCATATCTGGCAATCTGTTCACCTACGAAACCGTCCAGCAGAATATCCCCGGCAAAGGTTAGCGTAATGTTGTCAGCCTCCTGTGCCTGTGACGTCCCGCCATATACGCCGGGCGCAGGAATAAGCAGTAATAACAGCATGGTAAGCATAGCAAATCTGCGCAATTCTTTAGACCCCTTTTATTTGATATGTTATCTACTATACTGAAAAAGGATACCTGTCTAAAGAGTATAAAGTCCTGCTAGATTTGCGCTTTTTTCAATACGGCCCGGAAACAGTTTAGTTCTCCCCCGTTATCCGAACGCAGCGCATCTGCCGGCAAATTGAAGTCCATCTCCCCCCAATACACAAATCCTGCCTGAAGCAGCAAATCGTTCATAACTGCCAGATTAACCGTGGGATAGTCAAACGTTAGCACCAGGAGCCCTTCTCCGTTCAGCGTTCTGTGAAACTCCCGCACAGCCAGGGCAGCGTCCTCCACCGATAAATGCTCAATAACGGAGATGCAAAAAATAGTATCGAAGCTTTCATCCGCGTAGGGCAGCTTCGTGAGATCCGCTTGTGTCAGGTGCAGATTCGCAGTGCTTCCGGCCATGACCTGCCTGGCTGATTCAATGCCGATATCGTCAGCGATATCCTGGATAATCGCCTCCTGCGACAAAATCCGGGCATCGATATCGCAGGCGTAGACCTCGGAGCTATATTCGGCCAGATAAAACTTTAGCGGATGGGAAATGCCGCAGCCGGCATCCAGCACCACATCATGAGGCGAGATAAAGTTTGTACACCATTCGTATTCATAAGGCCGGCTCCACCAGGATTCCGGCAAATCATAAATCAGCTTTTCTCGGCGGGCATCGGCATTCACAAAGAAACGGGAGACATACGGATGTGTCGGCATGGCCAGGACTCCTTTTAGAGGAAATTCGGTAGTGAGAGTATATTCAGAAATCCCCGAATCATGCCATTACCTTACACAGCGAGACCTATTTAACAAAGGCGGTGATTTATTAAGGATTGCAGCCAATTTCTTTGCATATAAAAACGGACTCCCAGGTGGGAGCCCGCTGCTAATTCGGATAGGATTCGTAGTAAGGCTTACCGCATCTCTTTTACACGTAATAACTGAGCAATTTGGCATCAACGCCGTGTCTGCTGATCAGTGTGTCCAGCATTTTGTTCCAATCCGTATCCACGGTACAGAGCTGTGGATGGGCTTCAAACCATTCCACCGATCGATGTATTCCTTCGGCAAACGGAACGGTAGCCGTGAACTCCGGTACCAGGCGTTTGATCTTGCTGTTGTCGAATACGCTGCTTACCGCCTGGTCACCAATCAGCCCGTCGGCTGTCCCTGCAGGGGTATACGCCGCAATGAAATCCGTCGAGATATGCACCACCTTCGGTTCTCTGTCCGCAGCCACTCCGATGGCAGCATAAATCTGATTCCAGTTCAGCGACTCATCGGAAGTGATATGGACCGCTTCGCCAATCGCTTCAGGATTCCCCAGCAGGCCGACAAAGCCCTTGGCAAAATCCGTATTATGGGTCAGAGTCCAGAGTGAAGTACCGTCACCATGAATCACAATAGGCTGCCCTTTGCGGATGCGTTCCACCAGCGACCATGGATGCGCCCAGCTGGTCAATGCCGCCGGAATTGCAGTAACTCCATAGGTATGCGAAGGACGGACAATCGTAACCGGGAAACCGCTGGTACGGTGCACTTCCAGCAGCAGCTCCTCACAGGCGATTTTATCACGCGAATACTGCCAGTACGGATTAACCAGCGGGGTCTCTTCGGTGATCAGATAATTCTTCTGCGGCTTCTGATAGGCAGAAGCCGAGCTGATAAAGATATACTGTTTCGTTTTGCCGGCGAACAGCTCGATATCCGACTGCACATGCTCCGGCGTAAAGGCGATCCAGTCCACCACCACGTCAAATTCATAACCCTTTAATGCCGCAGCAGCCCCCGCCGCATCGCGGATATCGCCCTGGATCACTTGCGCCCCTTCCGGTACGAATTCATTCCGTTCCCCGCGGTTGAACAGATACAGCTCCATTCCCCGTTCTACGGCCAGCCTTGAGACAGCCTCACTGATTAAACCTGTGCCTCCGATAAAAAGTACCTTCATCTGTATCTGCTCCTCTCTCTAAATTAATCCGTTAGCCGATAATTTCGGCAATACGCGACAATACCTCTTCCGTCAGCTCCACGCCTGAAGCCTTAACGTTCTCCTCCACCTGCTCCGGCCGGCTGGCTCCGACCAGCGCACTTGCTACATTAGGCTGCCGCAGAATCCAGGCCAGAGCCAGATTGCCCACGGAAATGTCCAGCTCTGCAGCTATTTTGCCCAGCTCATGCACCTTGGCGATTTTCTCTTCCGTAACCCCTTTGCGCATCCAGTCCAGCTTTGCAGCACGGCTGTCTGCAGGAATATCCGCTGCAGAGCTGTATTTGCCGGTCAGGAGCCCCTGGGCCAGCGGAGAGAACACGACTTGTCCAATCCCTTTGCGTTCGCCGAGCGGGATAATCTCCTTCTCGATGTACCGCTCAAACATATTATAAATCGGCTGGTTGACCACAATATGATCCAGCAGATAACGATCGGCTACCGCCAGAGCTTCAGTCATTTGTGCAGCCGTCCATTCACTTACCCCGACGTAGAGCACCTTACCCTGACGGACCAGGTCATCCAGTGTCCGCAGTGTCTCCTCGATCGGGGTCTCCGGGTCATAGCGGTGACAGTACATAATATCCACATACTCTGCGCCAAGCCGCTTCAGGCTGGCATGACACTGCTCCGTGATATGCTTGCGTGACAGACCGCGGTCATTCGGCCCGTCTCCCATAACACCAAACACCTTGGTGGCCAGAACATAAGATTCACGGGGAAATCCGCGCAGGGTCTCGCCCAGGACCTTCTCAGCTGCACCTTTTTCGTATACATTCGCTGTATCAAAAAAATTAACACCTAGTCCGTAAGCGGTTTCAATGGCTTTAACAGCATTCTCTTTTTCCACATATCCGCCATACGTTAACCAGCTTCCCAGACTGATCTCACTGACCTTCAGCCCTGTTCCGCCTAATCTGCGATACTTCATTCCACACTTCTCCTCTCAGGTATCCTCTATATCCGGCCTTTCTTAGGGCCGGCAGCTCCATGCACAATGTTTATTTTAGAACAGTTTGCCGCTAATTTCTATCTGATTATACGCGTATATAGTACGGCTTGCAAAAATAGGATCAGAGATTAATAGTTTCTAAAGCACACTTGCTTTATAAAAGTAATGTGCTATAATTAAATCAATAAAGGTTAACACGATCCAATTACAATTAATTAGGAGGAAATTTAAATGACAACCTTAAACATCGGAATTATTTTGGGAAGCACACGTCAGGGCCGCGTAAGTCCACAGGTCGGTGAATGGGTTAAAGGTATTGCAGATGCCCGCGGGGATGCCAACTATGAAATCGTAGATATTGCTGACTTCAAACTGCCGCTGCTCGGTGAAAGCGACGATTATGCACCTGCTCAGGCCTGGGCAGCTAAGCTTGCGACACTAGACGGATTTGTATTTATCGCCCAGGAATATAACCACAGTGTAACAGGAGCACTCAAGAACGCCCTTGATTCCGCCCGTGAAGAATGGAATAACAAAGCCGCCGGTATCGTCAGCTATGGTTCTGCAGGCGGTGCGCGCGCTGCTGAGCATCTGCGGGGTATTCTGGGTGAATTGCAGGTGGCGGATGTACGGGTACACCCTCTGTTATCGCTGTTCACCGACTTTGAGAACGGCAGTGTCTTCAAACCGGCTGACCTGCATAAAGCCAATGTAAATGCAATGCTTGATCAGGTACTGGCTTGGAGCGGGGCCCTCAAGACACTGCGCCAGTAATTTCATATTTTCCGTACCGCTTTACGGGAACAGCCGCCTCCAACTTGGAAGCGGCTGTTTTTATTATATGCATTTGACCATTAACACATGGGGAATTCCATCCTCCATAAACACCGGAGAGCCTGTCTCATAGCCCAGCTTCTGATAAAAGCCCTCCGCCTGCGTCTGGCCATGCAGCTTCATTCGTGTAAGCCCTTGTTCAGCCGCCATTTGCTCAAGTGTAGCAATGATAAACGACCCGATCCCGGATTTACGGTAAGGTGCAAGCAGACAGATCCGCTCGAGCTTCGCCCATCCGTCCACAACTCTCAGCCGCGCCGTGCCGACAGGAGCATCCTCCTCATGATAGACCAGAATATGCTCTGTGCTCTGTTCGTACTGGTCAAATTCATCCTCCAGCGGCACACCCTGCTCCTCCACAAATACTTCCCTCCTGATCCGAAATGCCTCCTCAAGCTGATTCCCCGTTGTAACCCGTTCTGCCCGCATGCCAAGTCCTCCCTTTCCCTGCTAGGTTTGTTTAATCCCTGCCCAAAATATATTCCAGATATCCTTCAGGCGCCGTTCGAAGTCTTCCTCTTCATAAAAAAACATCTGCATCGCGATCCCATCCAGCAGGCAATAATAAGCCGAGAGCAGACCTTCCGACTGCTGGCGCCTGATCACGCCATTCTCCATTCCTTCTTCAAATATCGACCGGTAAAACACCGCTGACCGCTGCTCCATCATACGAATCTGCTCCAGAAGAACTTCTTTGAAGAACGGAGGCGGAAATTGCACAGCCCGTTTGTAAAAAGCGGTCAATGCCGGATGCCCGGCCCTGTACTGATAGTTCTTATATACAATTTCCCGCAGCCTGGTCTCCACCGGTGCATCCGCGAGGTCCTGATACAGCTGCTCCAGGAATCCGATATAATGCTTGGCCATACCGTGAAAAACAGCCATAAATAAATCCTCTTTCTTCGGAAAATAGGTGGCAATGGACTGTTTTTTGATTCCTACAGCCTGAGCAATCCCTGCAAGCGAGGCGCCTTCAAACCCGTTATCTGCAAAATGCGCTAAGGCTGCCTGCTCAATCGCATGTGCAGTCACTTTTTGACACCTCCCTGACGATCGTCAGGCAATTATCACACGAATCAGCGGATGTTGTCAATTTAGGCTTCCTGCCGGCTAATCTGAGCATAATATCCCGAAACCGGCAGGTAACAATATCGTATTAAAGGGTAAATATAGATTAAAGTCGTTCTAATTCGGCTTAAACCACCCAAGAGGAGGAAACATGATGCTTAAAAGAATTCTCGGCAAAGTGCTGCACTCCATGGAGCACTCCAAATCAGGCGGACACCGCAGATATTCAAGCAGTCACAAAGGGAGGCCTGTATATAGCAGACATTCCAGCAGCAGCCACGGATACAAGAGACACTCGTCTTCGGACTCACGCCATGGAGGAACCGGACATAAATACTATAAGAACCGCTACGGCAGCTCAAGCTGACCCCGGCTTAACCATTCTATACAAAACATAAGGCACCTCTACCCTGTGGGTTGAAGGTGCCTCTTTTTGGGCTGGGCATTACTGCAGACTCCTATAAAATTGTTCGGCCTCGCGGACAAAAGAAGCTGTATCCTCATAAGCTTCCTGCTCTCCATGGAGCCGGGTTAGAATATGCAGCATTTCATGTGATAAATCCAGCTCTTCCCGCCAGCTCCGTTCCGCTCCTCCCGGTTCAGGCTGGTAAGCGGAATAGAGCATAAACAGCATTAATTGTCCAACGTAATACAAATCCGAGACGATAACCGGGGGCATCCGTACCGGCATCTCTTCTGACTTCGGTTCGTGCCCTGCATCGGTGCTCTCAATTTCACCGATCTGCCGTGCCAGTCCGAAATCAATTAGATACAGCTCCGCATCCCGAAGGATTACATTTGGAATCCGCAGATCAAGGTGAACAAAGCCGCGCGAATGAACATAGGATACCAGCTCCATCAGTTTCAGCGTTGTATCCAGACACTCCCGCTCCCCGTAAACCATATGCTCAGCAAAGATTTTATCTTCGAGCGTTTTTCCCTCAATATAATCGCTTACCAGCCAGTTCAGGTCCTTGTACTCGAAGTAATCACGGCACACTGGAATATTGGAATGATTCAAGGCCCGCAGGATATTGCTCTCTTTGCCCAGCAAAGCCCGCCCTGCCGCTTTCTTACTTGGTCTGGACTGTTTGACTGCCACAAGAGTTTCCTCCTTAGCGTCAAAGCAACGGTAGGTAAGCCCGTAACTCCCTTCACCCAGCAGGGACTCTACCTGGTATCGTTTACCGATCCATGCCCCTTCCCTGAGCGGATAATCCTGCCAAGCCCGCACGAAGCCGCGCCACCGTTCAAATGCCATAGCCTTTTCCATCCCCCGTCCTCTGTGCTGATAAAATGCCAGTATCGCCATTATCTCATAGATGATGTTTTTCAGCAGCAGAGGAGGGCATTAAGGAAGTAGGAGCTTATCCAAGAGACGGATGATTATTGCTACTGATTCGGCACGGGAAGCCGATTCGTTTGGTTTGAACGTTCCGTTGCCTTTACCTGATATGATACCTGCATCCGCGAAGGCATTGATTTGCTCTGCTGCCCAGTTCGTAGAGACATCAGAAAATGCCGTCGATGTGCTGGCAACATAGTTCGTAAGGCGGGACAGCATAGTCACGATCTCCGCACGTGTGATCTCCTGCTTAGGATAGAATGAACCATCGGCGTAGCCCGTAATCACACCATTGTCTTGAAGCGCAACAATGGCCTCCGAAGCCCAATGTCCCTTCGTATCGGAGAATCCGGTACCACCCGAAGCTGTCAGACCAAAAGCTTTGACAAGCATTATTGCAAATTCAGCGCGGGTTACTTTAGCATCAGGACGGTATGAACCATCCATATAGCCAGTTACGATTCCCATCTGGGCTGCGCGTTTAACAAACGAGGCACTCCACAGATCTGCAGGTACATCTGGGAATGTAACTACAGAATTTGTTTTCTCTTTCGCGAGGATAGCCTTAACCTTATCAAGGTCTACTCTTTCGTTAAACACAGGTTTCGCTGCTGTCGGCTTCTCAGGCTTTGAAGTAACACCTGGAGTTGCTGTCGATGCTGGTGTCGGTGTCGGCGTTGCTGCCGGTGCCGGTGTTGGTGTTGGTGTTGGTGTTGCACCTCCTTCGTTGTTGCCATTGGCCGCCGTTACCGAAACCGAAATCTCTTTCTTGATTTCCCCGTAAGATATTACAATCGTGGCCGCCCCTACGCCAGCCGCTGTCACTACTCCTGTCTCACTCACAGTGGCAACAGAAGGAGCATTTGAAACATAATTCGCATCCAAGGTCTTATTGGCAACCGAAAGATCCGAATACTTCGCTGTCACCGACAACGATTGATTTTGCCCTGTTTTCAAGAAAAGCGCAGCAGGTGATACGGCCAGATCAACTAAGGTCGGAATTGGAATCCCTGTAACTGTAATTGGAATCGAAATTGACCTGCCGCCAAACGATGCCGTGATCGTTACCCCTTTGCCTGCCGCAACTGCCGTGATCGTACCCGCCTCCGATACCTTAGCAATAGCAGGGTTCGAGGACGTCCAAATGACATGATCGGTTACAACTGTATTCACTGCATCGTCGTAAACTGCCGTTATAACAGACGAAGCTGTCTGACCCACTTGTAATGAGTGAGTGCCTGGATCGGCTGTCAGCTTAAGCAGAACAGGAGCCGTATCTTTTGCCTGAACGGTTACTGAGATATTCACTGGAGGCATATTCCCGTAAATTGCCTGGACTGTAGCCTGGCCAGTTCCAATAGCGTGAATGATTCCACTGACATCTACTGCTGCTACACTCTCATTAGAAGAAGTCCAGGTCGCCTGATTCGTCACATCAGCAGTAGAGTTATCGCTATAAGTTGCGGTAAGGACAGTCGCACGCTTTTCACCAACGTCCAACGTCAGTTCAGCAATTGATGCGGCCACAGAAGTCATAGTCAGCTCTGTCTTTTTCTCAATCGTGTAGTTGTCGATCAATTCTCCGCTTTCTGTAGTACGGGCCTGAATAATAATTTTATCATGACTAACCTGAATGGCAGAGTATACCGGAACGTCGTCATCAAACATGAAATTCAGGTACTCATATTTGCTTCCATCGTAGAACTTCCAGCCGGATGCTCCTCCGTCCAGATAGACAGTCCCCCGCTCTCCGTTCACCATCGGCTTCCCTTCGTTCATCGGATAAGTGCGTGCGTACACATGGTCGTGGCCTTCCAGCACCAGGTCTACTTTCAATTCCTCCAGGATAGGGGCAAAATAAGTTTGTGTATATTCAATCACATTTCCGCGTCCATCTTCGGTATGATAGGCAGGCTTATGAAACATAACAATCTTCCATTTTTTATTACTTTTCTGAATGTCCTCACGAAGCCAGGCTGCCTGCTTAGACATGGTTACTTCATCTGCTTCGGAATTCAGCACAATGAAATGAACCTCGCCTGAATCGAACGAATAGGCATACTCCTCCTGAACCTCCGGCCCATTATTCGGAAGATCCAATCCCTTGGCGAATATCTCTTTACCTTCACCTTTAACATCATGATTCCCCATTGCGTAGGCTGAAGGAATAGCAGAAGCGTAAATCGATGAAGCTTCCCAGAACTGGTTCCACTCATTTAGGATTCCGCCATCATCAACCATATCGCCGCCATGCATAATGAACTGGGTGTCCGGATAATGGGTCAGTGCATCGCTGATTAACTGCTGATAGATTTCAAGCCCGTTATCCCCTTTGGTATGCGAATCGGTTACGAAAACAAAAGAGACGGGCTGATCTGGCACCGCTTCTTGTGTCTTGTACTCATACCATGTACTCCAGTGTCCTTCATAGCCAACTCTGTAATGATATTTCGTCCCTGACTCGAGGCCGGTAACCAAGGATTTATGGAATTTAATTTCACCCAGAGGCCCGCCTGATACCTCACGTATAACCTCTACCTCAGTGAGCGCAGGCTGCTCTACTGCTTTTTCTGCTGCATTAGTCAAGTCAGTGTTAATCAAATCGCTGTCCTTCACATATTGAATAGAAGTTTGCTCAACTCCGGGTGCCGTCTGCCACCCTACACTCATCATCGTACGCATATCCTCAGTAACAAAGGTTTGCACATATTTCGGATCGTCTCCGCCAAGCTGTGACACAACGTTCATGCTGACACTTTCGCTGGTACCGCCATCCTTGACTGCCTGCACTTTCCAGGTGCCTATTGCAAGGTTAGCCAGCGACGTATGAATTTCGCCTTTGGCATCTGTCAAACCCAAGCCTTCGCTAAGATCCTGCTGCTGTACATCAGCAGAGGGGATGTAGCCTGTCTTGGTTCCATCCGGTGTATACACCTTTACGAATCCGGAAGCACTTCCTAGTGTGGCGAAAAATCGGCTGTTCTTCGCTGCTGCCAGAAGCACTGCGGACGAGCTGTCAGCGCTTGTATAAATATTGGAATCCGCCGCTGTTACAGTCACATAAGTCTGGGGCCCACTAGCATCGGTAAAATCGATCTCCGCTCCTTCCACCGGCTCTCCTGCGTGTGTTGTAACGGTGATGATGTTCTTCGTTTGCAGGCCCGATCCCTTGATTGTTAAGGAATACGGGAAACCAATAGTATATTTAATTGGAGAGGCAACGGAGCTTACGGCAGGACCGCTGCCATAACTGAACCCGCCCCCAGCCATGCTAATCTGCTTATACGACTCACCGCGTTCCATTTTGGCGGATTTATTCACTTCGAAATCGATGCTTGCCAGAGTCTCCGCAGGATCGCCCAGCAGTCCCTCTGCACTAAACTCAACATAACCGCCTGCATTATCGATGCTGGTCTGCACATTGCTTAAACCGTAACGTGCATTAACAGCCTCTGCCTGCAGTGTCTCCGGGTCGAACTTGATCTTAGCATGCACACTCTTAGCTTCACTTGCAGCCTTCGTCCCGAGCTCCATCCGGTAGGTCTCGTTGCTGAGCGCTTCCGCTGGAGCTGCTAATGTAAACATGGCGCCATGCTCAATATTGAAAGTATACTCTGCTGCTGCCGGATTGCCTGCCAGATCTTTTACTTCTGCCAGCACTTGATGATAGCCGCCTCCCAGCGGTACATCCGGATGATAGGTTATCTGTTTATTGATCGGATTATAGGTACTGGCCTCCGGTGACACAGCTTGTCCATCCACAGTGATTTGGACCGAGTCCGGGTCGATGCCCGACTTCGTGTCATCCGCTGACAGAATAATGTCACTAACAGGGGCAGTTAATGTTTGACCGGGAGTAGGTGAAGCCGGGCTTAACACGGGAACATCCATATCTTCATCTGCCGGTTCATCATAAATGAGCCTGACATCGTCAATCCAAATGGAGCCTTTGTTTTTCTTGCTGATCTGTCTTTCCTTCATCTGGAAGTAGAAGGCCAGAGTGCCCGGCACCACCATATCTGATCCTATTTCAGCTTCAACATACTTCCATCCGCTCCAGTCAATACCTACCTCTTCACTCCTGATCTCATACGTTTTGGATTTTCCGGTGGATGATATGTAGAACTTGGAAGTCAGACCATGACCTTCGTTGTTGGCGTATACCCACATTCCGATTTTTTTGGGGACTCTGCCTGTTAACGCCAGCTTGGTTGCCGGCCCAACTGCAACCTGGGACGGATTATCGGTTACGCCAATAAAATCATAATCAATCCGCAGGGATTTCGCCCCGTCCCGGACGAATTTCGGATTCGTTTCAAGCGCCATACTGCCGCTATAAATGCGTGCACTGTCAAAGGTTAAGTCAGCCAGGCTAACATTTTCGAAATTTTCTACCATAACGACACCGCTAGGCTCCGCTGCATCTCCATAAACGGTTGATGAAAGGGAGGGTGGAATGAACGGGATCAGAACCGCAATTGCTAATATCCCGCTCAATACTCTCTTTACTAATGAATGATGATTACTCACTAACCGCCACGCTCCTCGTTGTCTGTTCTTGTTCAGGACAAGTGATTACAGCATAACGCGGCAACATGTTCGTCAGATCATCGCAATGTAAGCTTTAAAAATCTTAGTATCTTATTATTTGTTGAATTTTAATTTTAGAGCATGAAAAAAGAGCCGCAGAACTATCTTCTGGGCCCGTACTTCCCAAACCGAATTATTACTCCATCGCCGCAGTTACTCAGAACACCCGCTTCTTCCCTTGTTCCTCGATCAGAATCTGCACCGACTCTTTAAACCGGATTGCATGAATAATCTCCCGCTCGCGCAGGAACTTCAAACTATCCTGCAGATCTACATCATCGGTCATGTCGATCAGCCACTGGTATGTAGCCCGGGCTTTTTCTTCAGCCGCAATATTTCCATAGAGGTCGGCGATCGGATCACCCTTGGGCTGGATGTAAGATGCGGTCCAGGGTACGCCTGCCGAGTTCTGATAGAACAGTGCATGGTCACGCTGTGCATAATTCGGACCGAGACCAGCAGCCTCAAGCTCCTTGACGGAGGCATCTTTCGTCAGCTTATAGATCATGGTGGCAATCATTTCAAGATGGGCAAATTCCTCCGCGCAGAGAGGTTATACATCATCCTACATTCTGAAACACCAACTCAATAAAACCATGAAAAGAAAAGCATTTTAGTTTATAAGCTTCTCGAATAACTGTACCACTTGCTTTGCTACATCTTCAATATCACTATCTATTTCCTGCAGTACATAAGACTCCAATACACCCATGGTTGCTGTTGCCAAAAACTTCAAAAAAATCGTCTTATCAATTAGAGGGTGCGAGCCCTCATGAATTTTGTTGTCAATCTCGCCTGTAGTAAATAACAGCAGTTTACTGCGAAATGCTGAAGCATGTTTGCTTTTAAATAAAGCAGCGAAAAACGGTTTATGCTGCTCAACATACGAGAACCACAATATCGAGCCCTCTAAAATCCCCAAATCTTTTTTTTGATCACTTATCTTTCTCATTTGCGCGATATGGTCATCTACAATCTTATCTAACAGATCGTACTTATCAACATAATGAAGGTAAAATGTCTTTCGACCCAAATTGGCTTGTTCTGTAATATTTCTGACGGTAATCTCGTCAAACCCTTCCTTGACTAACATTTGCAAAAAGGTCGTTTGAATGGCCTGCCTGGACTTCACAATTCTTCGATCAACTTTCTCCACACTGGAATCCTCCTCTCGTTGATACACACATATAACGGAATGTGTAATAACACTCATATCACATCATGTGGTTATTGAATAAACGGATCATTCAGAATAACATAAGTATACACAAAGCGATTAAAACTCACTAGTGTAATAAAATAACAAGGGTGGTATACAATTATGACAGTGATTCAAAAAAAGGTATCGTTCCCCGCGAATAGACTGCAAGTAGCGGCGATCTTAAATATGCCAGAGCAAGCTGAAGAGAAGAAGCAACTCCCAGCTATTGTCTGTGTTCATCCGGGCAGCAGCTGTAAAGATCAAACGGCAGGCATTTATGCAAAAAAACTTGCTGAGCTAGGGTATGTTACCATTGTATTCGATGCATCTTATCAAGGAGAGAGCGAAGGTGAACCTCGTCACGCCGAATATCCCGCTGCACGGGTTGAAGATGTTCGCTCTGCGGTGGATTACCTGACTACGCTAGATTGCGTAGACTCACATCGTATTGGCGCATTAGGGGTTTGCGCAGGAGGCGGATATGCTGTAAATGCTGCAATGACAGAGCGGCGCATCCAAGCCGTTGGTGCGGTTTCTGTCGCGAATATAGGACGTGGATATCGTGAATACGATCCGATCCAAATGTTAGAACAAGTTGCTCAGCAACGCACTGCCGAAGCACGTGGAGCCGCGCCACTTATTACAGAGTGGGTGCCTGGCAGTCACACCGAAAGAGAAGCAGCAGGCATGACTGAGCTTGACCTTGTAGAAGCTGTTGATTACTACAGAACACCAAGAGGCCAGCACCCTAACTCTCCGAACAAATTGAAATTCACAAGCGTAGACTCCATCATCGCCTTTGATGCCTTTCATTTGGCAGACATTTTACTGACTCAGCCTTTACAGATTATTGTGGGTGGCGTACAAGGAGCATTTGGTTCATACCGTGACGGCCACGATCTATATAGCCGAGCAGCCTCTAAGAAAAAAGATTTATTTATTGTTGATGGAGCAAGCCACTATGATTTGTATGATAAGCCAGAGCCCGTAAGTAAAGCTGTTGAAATACTAAAAGCTTTCTTCAAAGAAAATCTTTAGTAGCTTCGCTGCCACTGATCCAATTATCGAATAGCCTCGGACAAACCAGGGTCTATAAACGACCAGGAAAATCCGAGGCTTTATGTCGCCTAACATCATCGCGAATATCAAATAGCCCCACCTAACGGTAGGGGCAGAATTTGAATATGCTGTAATCAAAATGTCCTAGAAACTGAAAGTGGATATCGCATAAAGAAGTCAGTTTGACCTCACTCTACGAAATTAGAACACCCGCTTCTTCCCTTGTTCCTCGATCAGAATCTGCACCGACTCTTTAAAGCGGATTGCATGAATAATCTCCCGCTCGCGCAGGAACTTCAGACTGTCCTGCAGATCCACATCATCGGTCATGTCGATCAGCCACTGGTATGTAGCCCGGGCTTTTTCTTCAGCCGCAATATCTTCATAGAGGTCGGCGATCGGATCACCCTTGGCCTGGATGTAAGATGCGGTCCAGGGTACGCCTGCCGAGTTCTGATAGAACAGTGCATGGTCACGCTGTGCATAATTCGGACCGAGACCAGCAGCCTCAAGCTCCTGGACGGAAGCATCTTTCGTCAGCTTATAGATCATGGTGGCAATCATTTCAAGGTGGGCAAATTCTTCAGTCGAAATATCTGTCAGCACGCCGATTACTTTGTCGGGAATCGCATATCTCTGGTTCATATAGCGCAGCGCCGCCGCCAATTCCCCGTCTGCGCCGCCGTACTGCTCTGTCAGATAGCGCGCCATTCTTACATCGCATTTGCCCACCCGTACCGGATACTGCAGCTTTTTCTCATAGATCCACATTCTGAATTCATCCCTCCTAACGGTTATTTACACCTGCCAAGGCCAAGGAGTCTGGTTCCATTCCCACGGGCATTTGGAATACGCGCGTCCAAAGTTCTGCAAAGGGCCGTACAGCTCCTGAAACTGGTTGGCTAGCTTGGTACGCTCCTGGGTCAGCTGATTAAACTGTTCAATTGCCTTCAAATCCTCCGGATGGGTGTCCAGATACAGATTGAGCTCGACCAGTGCAAAATCCAGCACCTGCAGCTGCTCCAGCATTTCATAGTAACGGGGTTCGCAAGCTTTTGCCTCTTCCATGACCTACACCCTCCCTTTTCCGGCTTTGGATTCATACGGACTGAACAGTGCAGGCCATAAAGTCCCTGCCTTGAGTGCCTCAGATAGCGGAAACTGCGGCAGTCCCGGAGGCTGAAAATTAATAAATTGGTTGGGCGGCACAACATACGTCTTAAACGGCACCGGCGGGCAAGGATCAAACGGCCCCCTATACGTTGCCCATACACGCTCCTGGGAGTTCAATAGGTACACCCTCCTCCATGAATTTACTTATTATGGACGTTTATCACTTCGTAACTAATTTATGACGCTCCCTGGAGGAAACAGAACGCCTCTGCAAAAAAAAAACCGCACTACTTCATCTGGCCCAAAGCCTTATGCAGCAGTGCGGTTTATTAAATTGTCCGGTGCGTATCCATGCTGCGCTTACTCAAGATCCTCGTCACTATCAGAGCCGGATTCCTCAGATTCCGGCGCCTTCTCGCGGTGGATGTTGATTCTGGTGATCCGCAGCCGGGTCGATTCTTCCACCTCAAAGGTAACATCGCCGACGACGACCTTTTTGCCCTTGGACGGATTGCCCTCCAGCTCCTTAAACAGCCAGCCGCCGATAGAATCCACCTCATCGTCTTCAATAATAACACCAGTCAGATCGTTGACATCTTCGATCAGCATCCGGCCTTCGACAGAGATATATTCGCCGTTGCGTTCAACGCTTGGACGCTCATCCTCGAACTCATCATGCAGATCGCCGACAATTTCTTCGAGGATTTCTTCAGCGGTCAAGAGTCCGGCGGTGCCGCCGTATTCATCGACTACCAGCGTCAGCTGGGACTTATTCTTCTGCATCAGCCGTAGCGTATGGCTGATCTCCATCGATTCGGGCACATTCAGTATCGGACGGACGAGCGATGCCAGGTTATTCTGCTGCTCCGGAGGTGCAAACAGCAGGTCGGTAATATGGATGAAGCCGATAATCCGGTCTTTATCCTCGTTGGCAACCGGATAACGGGAATGTTTCGTTTCGGTAATAATCCGCATATTTTCCTCGAGCGAAAGATTGCTGTACAGTACATCCATGTCGGTACGCGGAAGCATAACCTCACGGGCCAGCAAATCAGAGAACTCAAAAATATTGTCCATTAGCTTCATCTCATCTTTGTCGATGACACCACTTTTCGCACTCTGGTTCATGAGAATGCGGATTTCCTCTTCCGAGTGTGCCGCTTCGGCTTCACTTGCAGGTTCTACCCCTACCAGCCTCAGAAGGGCATTCGCCGAAGCATTCAGCACCCAAATGAACGGCAGGAACAAGTTATAGAAGAACATGAGCGGTGCTGACAGCAGCAGCGCGGAGCCTTCAGTTTTTTGAATTGCCAGGGATTTCGGTGCAAGTTCACCCAGCACAATATGTAAGAAGGTAATGATAGAAAAGCCCACAATGACCGATACGGTGGAAATCAGCGTATGATCGGTAACACCCAGCTGGAACATCAACGGTTCTACAAGCAGTTCTGAAATCGCCGGCTCCCCAACCCAGCCAAGTCCGAGCGAAGCAAGCGTAATTCCGAACTGGGTCGCGGACAGATAGCTATCCAGCTTTTTGTTGACCTTCAATGCGTACCCGGCCATCTTGTTGCCTTCACTGACCAGCTGGGTCAGACGGGACTGTCTCACCTTGACCAGTGAAAACTCTGCTGCGACAAATATACCGTTCAATAATACCAGCACCAGAACCAGCAAAAGATTAAGCAGCAATCTTCCTATGTCAAATTCCGTATGCACTATAACAACGCCTCATTTCTACAGAGTGATCGCTTTTCTTGATTTGAAATCTACCTTTGGATAATACATATCGGCCACCAGAAGATTAGGTCCGCAGCAGCTGGCTGCCTCACAGAAGCAGTTCACCTTCTGATTAAGCGGATGGCTCTCCTGCCACTCGGCGAAGATATCATCCAGCTTGCTTACACCAATGTTGCCAAAGGCGGAAATATCGGCAAAATCCGTTACAAACACTTCGCCGGTAAACATATTGACGTTCACCCGGTTTCGTCCGTCCGGATCATTGCGAAGCGTCACATTCTTCTCCTTACGTATTCTGCGCAGCAGATTCTGATCTTCTACAAGCTCGCTGCAGGCGAAAAATGGAAGTGTGCCAAACAGCATCCACATCTCCGGATCGCGGGCGTCCAGCAAGGAATGAATGGCATCGCTCATCTCCTTCAAGGACAGCACGGGAAGCGAGGAAGCAAAGCTGGAGGCATACATCGGATGCACCTCATGCCGCCTGGCCCCCATATCGCCGATCAGTTTATGGATTTGCGGAAGTTTGGCGTGTGTGCGGTAGTTAATCATCGACTCCGCGGAAATCAGCATACCGTCATCACTAAGCCGGCGTGAATTCTCCAGCATCGTGTCATAAAGCCGGTAAGCCGCTTCCTTGGCGACTGGATGGCCGCTGTTCGCGAAGCCGACCTCATGGAAATCATCACCGTTCACATAATTGAATGAGATATGCATTACATCCAGGTAAGGAAGCAGCTGCTCATACCGGGCATAAGGCATGGTGAGATTGGAATTGATCTGCGACCGTACGCCCCGCTCGCGGGCATATTTCAGCAGAGGTACGATTGTATTCTCCACCGTGGAAGCCCGGAACATGGGCTCACCGCCAGTGATGCTGATCGTCTGAAGATGCTCCACTTCATCCAGGCGGTCTAGCATATTCTTCAGCGGCAGCATCTCCCCTTCTTTCATTGTCAGGCTGTCGCCAACCGCACAATGCTCACAGCGCATATTGCATAGGTTGGTAACCGTCATCTCCACACTGGTCAGTACATGCCGTCCATGCTTGCGGAGTGAAGTAATCGGATCCCATGGATCGAAGCTTGGCGACAGCTCCCTTATTGTTCTTGATGATGGCTCTAATATACTCATTTATTCTTGCTCCTTTAGTGCTTATTCCTTATTATTAACCCAAAATAAATTAAAAAGAACGGTAACTTACCCTCTATCATACCATGACCGGCAAAAAAACTGCATTTTCTAATGCTTAGGCTGTCCGCCGGTACAAGTAGCGAATCTAAACGAAAAACAGCGGGACGAAAAGCAAGCATCCGCAGCCCGGCGGTCGCTCGTTTTCTCTCCTCGCTGCTTAGAGGCAGGGAGTGTCATGCAAGGTCCCTGCCGCAACCATTCAATTAGGTAGACTTCACTGCCTCATCATTATCTGAAACATCCGCAATGACTACGGACAGCGCGGAACCCAGATCAAGCTCATACGGGGTTACCGGCTCATTCTCAGGGCCTGTAAATACACGAACCACCGGCCTGTGGGGGGTACTGGGATCAATCTTCACAACAACACCGCTCTCGCCAGTGCTGAGCTTCACCGTAAGTCCTAGCGGATAGATTGCAACACGGTCTCTGAAGAGCTCGAGCTGTTTCTGCTCATATAGCGTCCCCGAGCCTACGTACAGTGCTTCAACGGCCTGATGGGGCAGCATCGCTTTTTTGTAGATCCGGTTTGAGGTCATTGCATCGTAGGAGTCGGCAACACCCAGCCATTTTGCGTATTCATGAATTTGCGGACCCGTCAGCCCGCGCGGATAACCGGAGCCGTCAATGCGTTCATGATGCTGCAATGCGCAATGGGCCGCCAAAAGAGGTATATTGGGCTCATCTTTAAGAATCCGGTACCCGATCTCCGTATGGGCCTGCATATGGCGAAACTCCTCATCGCTCAGCATACCGGGCTTTTGGACAATTTTGACCGGAATCTGGGTTTTACCGATATCATGCAGAAGGGATCCCAGACCGATGACACGCAGCTCCTCTTTGCTATAGCCGTGGGCAATTCCCAGCACCAGTGTATAGAGGCAGACATTCAGCGAGTGCACATACAAATAATTGTCAGCTGTGTGCATATCCGCCAGCATGATCATCGGATCTTCCTGTGACGACATGTCATCCAGGATAGAGTCCATAACACTCGAGAATTTTTTGTCAAGATGATAGAAGCCTTTAGTAATGCCTGAAGCGCCGGACATCTGCTGAAACTGGTTCCTGATTACTTTGAGCGCCTGGTTACGCGTTTCATCATGCAGCATTGTAGTAATAACAACATCGTCTGTGTTGGCATCCTCTATGTAAATGTAGCCGATATCGATTTTAGACAGCCGCTTAATTAACGCATCCGTTAGTTCAATCCCGTCAGCGAGCAGAACCAGTCCTTCATCATTATATATTTTTTTCCCCAGCTTCATCCCCGCCTGAAGCCGATTCACGGATACTAAACGCACCTTGGCTCACTCCTGCCTTTAACGGTAAATTACTATTCTGTTGCAATGCCTTTAGTTACACGCTGTGTCTATACCGTTACCTTGAGCGAACCGGCATGAACATCAGTCCAGAAACCTATCCGTTCCTTTGTTCTTCCGGTAGCCAAGTCCTTGATCTAACGCATAATGAACAGCCAGAACACAGCTGCCAGAATAAAGCGGTAGATTGCAAAATGGGTTGGTCTGATCTTCTGAATCAGTCTCATAAACAAAATGACCACTACATAAGCAACCACAAATGAAATCACGAAGCCGATGGCAAAGTCCATAATAGTATCGCTGGTAAAATATTTGTATGAGTCCAGTAGTTCATAACCTGATGCCGCGCACATAATGGGAATAGCGATCAGAAAGGAGAAATCGGCTGATGCCTTGTAGCTGACTCCGCTCAGCATACCGCCTGAAATCGTTGAACCGGAACGGGAAAAACCGGGCCAGAGTACAGATATTATCTGATACAATCCAATTGCCAGCGCCTGGCCATACGATAAATCATCAAGCTCATGCGCTGTGACCCGTGATTTGTGCCGGTTCCACCATTCCGCGACTATCATAAGAATCCCCCCGGCAACAAGCGCCCAGAGCACAGTTGAAGCCCCGAAGAGGCCTTTGATAAAGTCCCGGGCAAAAAAGGCTACAGCCAATGCTGGAGTAATTCCGAGGATCACGTGGATC
>NZ_LN831198.1:1333242-1342083 GCF_001368795.1 Paenibacillus ihuae | reverse complement strand
ACTGCCTGAGCCAGCAGATTGCCGAAAGGAGATTCTCCCAGCAGATTCAGCGGAAGCTCATGATCCGTGATCGCTACGGTTTCTTCCAGTGCCTCACGCCCGTGAAGCATATGAAGTGCAGCTGCAGGTGCGATTATAGTCTCCGAGTGCTGCGGGTCCAGCTCGATGCACTCACCGCCTACCAGCTTAAACGCCGCCCCAGGTTCCGTCCGCTCAAACTGCAGCCGTCCCATATAACGGCCGAACTTCCCGGCGCCGCACACAGCCGTCCCGTTAATCAGCAGCGGCTGCTCCAGCAGATGATGCGTATGTCCGCCGAGAATGGCATGGACGCCTTCCAGCCTCTCTGCCAGCAGCTTATCTGCCGGCAAGCCGAGGTGGGAGAGGATTATGACAAGATCGACCTGCGGGGCGAGCAGTCGGCACTGCTCCCGAAGAGCATCCTCCGGGTCCTGGACATCCCAACCCAGCAGAGAATAAAAGGATGTAAAAGCAGCAGTGGCCCCGGTAATACCGATCTTCACACCATTCTTTTCGATAATAGCCTGCTGCTTCATCCAGTGCGGAGGCTGCCCTGTCATGGCATCCAGGAAATTGCAGCATACCACCGGGCACTGCAGCCCGGAGAATATAGCAGACAATGTCTCCGGAGAAAAGGTCAGCCCTTCATTATTACCGATGGTTACAGCATCGTACCCGGTTAAATTGATGATATCAATATTCGCCTGGCCCATCGTACCTTCCGTTTCCACAGCAGCCCGGTCCATATGATCCCCGATATCCACGAGAAGTACGGGTTCCTCACCGGCTGCAGCTTTCTGGCCGGCAATTTCAGCAGCAATGGAACTCATCGTCTCAAAATGGCTATGTATATCATTAGTATGAAGTATGGTCAGTTTTTGCGGCACGGACTCCATGAGCTATAGTTCCCTTCCACCTGTAAAGCCGTTCTGACAGAAGCGGCAGGCATGTAATCTTATAAAGCCTAGCATAACATTTTCAGGGGCAATATGGTATATTGTAATCATTATTAGAACCCCGAGGTGATATCAACCATGCAATTAACCATCCGTCTATTCGCCGGCCTGGCCGAAATGATCGGCACTTCTTCCCTGGATTTCCACGCCCATGAAACCCGGCTGACCGCGGGAAAGCTCAAGGAGCTGCTTGCTGCCTGTTATCCTGATGCTGCACCGCAAATCAATGTTTCGCTGGTAGCCATCGACCGCGAGTATGCACCGGACGACACTGTAATTTCCGCAGAATCCGAGATTGCACTGATTCCTCCTGTTTCCGGAGGTGAACCCGCAGAATCAGGCGGTGAAACAGCAGACGGCCTTTATCTCCTAACTAACCAGCCTTTGAATGCAGAGATCATGTTGGACAAAGTGCTGGACAGCAATCACGGGGCTTCCCTTATTTTCGTGGGAACCACTCGTGAAATGACTGGAGAAGAGCGGACAACAGCACTTCATTATGAGGCATACATTCCCATGGCGCTCGGCAAACTGCAGGAAATCGGCAGCGATGTACAGGAGCGATGGAATGCAAGATGCGCGATTGCACATCGGATTGGACTTGTAGGACTTAAGGAGGCCAGTGTGATCATTGCCGTATCCGCCCCGCACCGTGACACCTGCTATGAAGCCAGCCGTTATGCGATAGAGAAACTAAAAGCCTCGGTTCCTGTCTGGAAAAAAGATATCAGCGAAACCGGTCAAAAATGGTTGGGATCTGACCCCAGAGCTAAGGATTATAAGCCTGTATAATCATTACTTCATAACCATTGAATAATTCAGACTTTGTTGCTATGCTGGAAAAAAATCACTTAAGTAAGGTAAGGTGGCATAGTCATTGAGAGTACACGTCATGGATCTAAAAGCAGGTGATTTCCTGAGGATGGATACCTTTAGTTCTACAGGGCTGCATGTATTGCCTAAAGGGTCACGTCTTCAATCAGAGGAAATCGCCAAGCTGATACAGCATGGAGTAGATTATGTTGACATCGAAGATGTACGGGAAGCAGAAGCTGCACCAACAAGCAGGTCCTCTATCATCCAGGCTGTCGCCGCCAATTTTGACAACAGTATCGAAGGCTTCGAATCCGTATATATGGAAGCGTTGACTAAAGGAAGCTTCAACCAGACTGTAGTTGATGACATTCTTCAGCCCACCATGCTTACGCTGGACAAGCATAAAGATGTAGTATCACTGCTGCTTCTGCTGGACCGTGATGACAATTATACCTATAACCATTCTCTGCAGGTAGGCATGCTTTCTTATTATATATCCTCATGGCTTGGATATTCCAAGAGGGAGTGCTATGAAATAGGACGTGCCGGATATCTGATCGATATCGGGAAATGCCGGATTAATCCTACTATACTTAATAAGCCAGGCAAACTCACACTGGAAGAATATGAAGAAGTGAAATTACATACGATTTACGGTCACGAAATTATTAACAATTCCATGAATGATCCTTACACGGCTCTGGTTGCCCTGCAGCATCATGAACGTGAAGACGGCAGCGGATATCCGCATAATCTGACTAAATCCGATATTCATCCGTATGCCCAAATTGCTGCCGTTGCCGACATTTACAGCGCAATGACCTCTCACCGTGTCTATCAATCGAAGCAGGAACTGATTTCTGTCATGCGGGAAATTAATTCCCTTAGCTTCGGCAAGCTGAACGGCAGACCTGTACAAGCTTTTATCCAGCATTTGCTGCCCAACTTTATCGGCAAAAAAGTGCTGCTCAGTACCGGTGACATGGGTGTTATTATTATGAACAATCCGCTGGATGTTTTCCGTCCGCTGGTGCAAAGCGAAGGCAAATTCCTTGATCTGTCCCGTGAACGCCAAATTGCCGTAGTTGAGATTTATATGGAATAATATAAAGAGCATCCTTTAAAATAAGCTATCTATAAGCGGCCTTAGTCCTGAATTCAAGGAGACTGAGGCCGTTTAATTTTTCCTGTAATCTTGACATGCAGCGTTTGAATGTCCAAATCTCTGGCGAGGCTGATAAGGTAATCATTTATCATACAAAGGGGGCAGAACGAATGCTGTCGGTTCATCAGCGCTTGGCAGAGCTATATACGATAAGCCGCAGACGTCCGCTGTCCGCAGCCGAACTCACCGAGCAGCAGCATTGCCTGCATGCTAACGCGGTTTACTGCTGGGAAATGGGACGGCTGAACAACGAAGCACTGCTGGCTGCCCAGACAGAGGATACCAAGTGGCAGCAGGTGATCAGTGCTCAGCTGTATGAAGTGCGAATGAACGGCAAAGCCGGTAAAGGGCACAAATAGCGTATGCCCACATTGAAAAGCAGCAGCCTTTCCCCTTGCGTCAGGGGATAAGCTGCTGTTCTTGCTGCTATAAGAAGCGGAACTGCGCTTCAATTAAGCCGTTGTAAATCCCGTCACGCGCGGTAAGCTCGGCGTGATTCCCCTCTTCTTTGATCTCCCCGTGATCCAGCACGACAATTTTGTCGGCATGCCGGATAGTCGATAGCCTGTGGGCTACGATGAAGGAGGTCCGCCCCTGCAATAGGATTTTGAGCGCCTCCTGAATCTTGATCTCTGTCTCCGTATCAATACTTGCCGTTGCCTCATCCAGGATCAGAATCCGCGGATCGGCCAGCAGCGCCCGGGCAAAGGAGAGCAGCTGGCGCTGTCCCATGGACAGGGCGCTTCCCCGTTCCTCCACCTCGGTCTCGTAGCCGCCGGGCAGCTTCATGATAAAGTCATGCGCATCGACTGCTTTGGCGACCTCTTCGACTTCCGCATCTGTTGCGTCCAGCCGGCCAAACCGGATATTGTCACGGATCGTTCCCGAGAAAATAAATGTATCCTGGAGCACGATACCAATCTGCTCACGCAGACTTTGCAGCGTGACATCACGGACATCTCTGCCGTCAATCGTTAGACTGCCGCTCTTAATATCATAGAAGCGTCCGATGAGGTTAATGATTGTACTTTTACCGGAGCCGGTATGTCCTACTAGGGCAATCGACTGGCCGGCCTTAACGTCAAGGGAAATGCCTTTTAGTGCGGCCCGGCCTTTTTCATATTCAAACACGACTTTGTTAAAGTTAATGTCGCCCTGAATCTTCGGCAGCGGCTTCGCATCCGGCTTGTCCTGAACCGCAGGCTGCTCATCGAGGTATTCAAATATCCGCTCTGAGGAAGCCATTGCTACAAGCAGCTGGTTATACATCTGACCCAGCCGGTTGATCGGGTCCCAGAAATTGCTCACATACGTACTGAACGCAACCAGGAATCCCACAGTAAGTTCTCCGGACTGGATGAGGTAGGCACCGAACCAAAACAGGATCATCGTACCGAACCCGCCTGTGACCTCAATAATCGGGCCAAAAGCCTGGTTCATTGCTGAGGCCTTGTTCCAGGATTTGCGGCTGTCCATATTCATGGCGTCGAAATACTGCATGTTTTCCCGCTCCTGCGTATATGCCTGGGTAACTCTGATCCCTTGAATCGATTCGTTCAGATGCGAATTGATCCGCGAGTTCTTCATCCGCACATCCTGCCAGGCAATCCGGATCTTCTGCCGAAGCTTGGTGGAGACAAAGAACATCACCGGCACTGTAATCATTACTGCCAGCCCCAGCTTCCAGTTAATCAGCAGCAGAATCACCATGATGCCGACAAGCTGGACGCAGTCAATCATCAGATTGACAACCCCGTTCGTAAACAGATCCTGAAGGGAGTTGATGTCATTCGTCACCCGCACCAGCACTGAGCCAGCCGGCCGTTTATCAAAAAAGTTAAACGAGAGCTTCTGGATATGCCGGAAGAGATCGGAGCGCAAATCGTAAATCACCCGTTGTCCAATCACATTCGTATATTTAATCCGGTAAACCCCGGCGATCCACTGGATCAGGTACAGCACAATTACGCTGGCCGTCAGTGTATATAACAGGGAAAGGCTTGGATTCCCGTCCTTCGGAGCGATTGCCTTATCTATAGCCATACTCGTCAGAAAAGGAACCGTCAGCTTCGTCACTGTGCCCAGAATCATCAGTACGGCGACAAGGGGAAGCATCTGCTTCGCATAAGGCTTCATGTACCCAAACAGCCGGGTGAACTGTTTCCAGTCAAACGACTTATCAATCTGATCATCATCTTTATACACAAAACGTTCTCCAAGCGTCGCCTGCTCAGCATCCTTATTTCCCTTTGCGGCAGCAGCTATTGCCGGTTTGGCTTCAAGCTTTTTAAGCTCCATGCTGGGTTCCCTCCCCTCTTTCCACGTTTCTGGCCAGATAATCGGCATATTGTATCCGGTAGACATCCTGATAAGGGCCGGGAATTTCGATCAGCTCGGAATGCGTCCCCTTCTGAACCATCCGGCCTTGATCCATTACAATAATCTGGTCAGCATGGCGCAGCGAGGAAATCCGGTGGGCGATGATCAGCGTTGTACGCCCGCGCATAACCTCCTGGAAGCCGGCCTGAATCTCATGTTCTGTTTCCATATCAACGGCACTCGTTGCATCATCCAGAATAAGTATCCGCGGATTCTTAAGCAGGGCTCTGGCGATAGCAATCCGCTGCTTCTGGCCTCCTGAGAGCCCCATCCCCCGTTCACCGACAACCGTATCGTACCCGTCCGGCATCTCCATAATGAAATCATGAGCTTTGGCAAGCTCAGCGGCGCGGATAATTTCGTCCATGCTCACATTTTTGAGTCCATAGGAAATATTATTACGGATTGACGAGGAGAACAGGAACGTCTCCTGGAACACCGTGGAGATCTGTGAGCGAAGACTTCGCACGTTGTATTCCCGGATATCTACCCCATCCAGGGTTATGCGTCCTTCATTCACATCATAAGCACGCATCATCAGCTGGATAATCGTCGATTTGCCGGAGCCGGTTCCCCCGAGGAAACCGATCACCGCACCGGGTTTCGCTTCGAAATGAATATCCTTGACCGCAGGCATCTTGTTGCCATACGCGAAGGTTACATGATTGAATACGACTTCTCCCTTGACCTCCGAGGATTCGAGCGTCCGCGCATTCTCTTTATCCTGCACATCAATCCGCTGGTGAAGCACTTCAAGAACCCGTTCTCCCGAGGCTTTGGATTGCGTATAGTTGTTGATATGGAAGCCAAGCCCCCAGACCGGTCCAATGATGTACCAGATCAGACTGAAGAAGGCTACCAGCTCACCCAGCGACATATGGTTGTTGATGACTAGTGTTCCGCCGACCCCGAGCAAAATGGCGATACTGACCGACGCCAGCAGCTCCATGACCGGAAAAAACTTGCTCCACAGCTCGGCGGCATAAATCTGGTTATCCTTATAACGTTCATTACGGTGCGAGAATTTTTCAACTTCATATGCCTCTCTGGCAAATGATTTGACAGTCCTTACACCGGTAATATTCTCCTGAACAGCCGTGGTCAAAGAGCCAAGGGCGAGCCGCATCTCCTGAAAGGCCGGGTGAATCTTCGATTCGAATCTGAGTGCTACCGCAGCCAGAAACGGCATAGTGATCAGAGTGACAAGCGTGAGCTGCCAATTAATCGTGAACATCATAATCGAGCCGAACAGCACCATGAAAAATACGTTCAGCAATTGGGCGAAGCCGAAGCCGATAAAGTTACGGATCGCTTCCAGATCCCCGGTCAGCCGGGACATCAGGTCCCCTGTCTTAGCGGTATCATAATAACGGAAAGACAGGAATTGCAGCTTCTCATAGCAGGCATTACGCAGCCTGTAAGCCAGAAAATTACCAAGCCGGCCTCCAAAAAAACCATGTGCAAACTGCAGGCAGGCTTTCACGATTACTACAGCGACTACAGTGAGGGCCAATACGGGTACCTCAGTAAACTTTAGGGGAACTATTACATCGTCGATCAACCTTCTTAACAAATTGGGGGTAATAAGCCCCACTGCAGTTGCGGCAGCCAAAGCTATAATCGAAAGAATTAAATAGTGCAGCTTCTCCCGATAAAAGCCCCGCAGTTGCCTGAGAACATCCATATCTCTCCTCCTTAAAGCTTTACGAAGTAAAGCTTGCTTCGTAAGCATAAACTTAGCTTTACGAAGTAAAGCTTGCTTCGTAAGCATAAACTTGTTCCTGCGAAGCGGCGCCTGCTCCGTAAGATACATTTGGCTTGCGATGTAAATCTCACATCGCAAGCCATTTTTTTAGCGCTTCCAATTTAGGGACTTTAAGCAGTTTATCACCCATGTTTTAATGCGGCAAAGGGGAGAAATGACCGTTTTCCGTGTTTTTCCCGATTAAATCAGGCTTAACCTGCTGCAAAATGACAGCCGTAGCTTTAATTGCTCCCATTTCCTCTCAAATACTGTTCAATTAAGTAAAGACAAGATTCAACACGACTTTACCGCCTGCTACCCACAGCTTAATAGGGAAATATATATAATAATTCTTTCCACCTGAGCCAACTCCAAGAATATCTTGCCTTCACTGGTTACACTCCGTTATTTCCTAGGCAATATTGGCTTGAATCGGAATGGAACGGCTTCAGCAACGTCAGTTAACGTCGTGGATACCACAGGTTTGGCTTAGCTGTCTGTGCGACAAAACCTTGAAAGGCCGCGGAGTTTGGAGTGTAGGATTCCAGGTGGTTATCGTGTAACAACAAAATAAAAAAACGGGCTTTCAGCCCGTTCTTCACCCTTCCTATGCTCCACTGAGAAATTAATGGATGATTTCCCGCTTATTCACCTTCACTCCCGATAAGGACTGGTCAAACATATCGAGAATAAAGAGGAATCGTTCAGCTTCACGAAATACGTGATCCGCCAACAAAGGATGAATAATACTTTTTATCCGGCATTCTTCGATTAAGTCTCGTGCAGTTTTTTTGAAATCACGCAATGATTTTACAGAGACCCGGTTCTCATCAACAAATTGACTTAGAAGCGGGACGGTTTGAGATTGTGGACGCATATGACTTAAATCAACCGCTTGAAAAACCAGTGTATCAAAATCATTACTAAATTCCCTTGCCTGCTCAACCAATTTCCGTTCGGACGGATCAAGCAAATGACCAATGAATTTCGCGTGATCGGCCATGATCTTTAAGAAAAAAACATTTTCATCGATTATAGCGTCAGGCAATGGCTCGAGTTTTCCTGCATTGAGCTCCTCCAGGCGGTTTCTGAAATAATTAGCTTCCCGGCTCACATGATCCACCAGCAGGGGGAAGTTTGTCTGCCCCGGAAGTTTGCAATGCAGGATAAGACCCAGCACCATTCGTTTAAACGCCCAGATATTAGTTGCAGCCACCCGAACTTCTGTATTAAAAGCTTGAATGGTAAACGGGTCTGCATCGCTTTGAAATTCGTGAGCTCTTCGCTCAATATCCTCGAAAATAGCATAGAACTGGTTTGCCTCTTTTTTTAATTGCGTATCCTCCGCTCTGAACCCTAACCCAAGAAAAAGCGAATGCTCCTTCATGATCCTGGACCAAAATCGTATTTCATCTAACGACCGGGTAACAAAAACATCCAAACCTATCCCTCCCTCGTAGAAAAAACCATCTACTTTTAGGCATATGGGAGTTCTTTGTCGATTAGAACGCTGACTGATTTCAATTCATATGCGAAATTGGGCCGGGTATAAGCTCAGCTTATCCACCATATCTGATGTCATCAGATCCTTATGATAAATAAAAAATACGTATCCGGATGTCCTAGACATAAGAGTCTCAAGACACTAACGGATACGTATTTGCAAGTTAATCAGAAAAGGTTAGCCAATAGACCCTTCCATCTCGAATTTGATAAGACGGTTCATTTCCACCGCATATTCCATCGGCAGCTCTTTGGTG
>NZ_LN831198.1:1316991-1333216 GCF_001368795.1 Paenibacillus ihuae | reverse complement strand
CCTCGGAAACCTTCGATACCGTAGCCTCATGTTCCAGCACAATGTTGTCGTTCATGATTTCGTTGTACGGAATCGTATCCGAAGTGGACTGGTTATCCAGAATGAGCGTATCGCACTTAATGTTCGATTTCGCACCTTCCGCCTGACGGCCGAAGGAGGCCAGACCGCGGTAAGTTACCTTGCCGCCGTGTTTACTGATCGATTTGGATACGATGGTTGATGTGGTGTCCGGTGCCAGGTGAATCATCTTGGCGCCTGCATCCTGGTGCTGGCCTTTGCCTGCAACCGCGATCGACAAGACCGAACCTTTGGCTCCGCGGCCTTTAAGGACAACCGCAGGATACTTCATGGTCAGCTTGGATCCGATGTTGCCGTCCACCCATTCCATCGTGGCATTCTCTTCAGCTACAGCACGTTTGGTTACCAGGTTGTAAATGTTCGGAGCCCAGTTCTGAATGGTCGTATAACGGACACGTGCGTTCTTCATACACAGAATTTCAACGACAGCGCTGTGCAGGGAGTTCGTGCTGTAGATTGGAGCCGTACAGCCCTCTACATAATGCACGAAGCTGTCTTCGTCTGCAAGGATCAGCGTACGCTCGAATTGTCCCATGTTCTCGGAGTTGATGCGGAAGTAGGCCTGCAGAGGCACTTCACATTTCACGCCTTTTGGAACATAGATGAAGCTTCCGCCTGACCATACGGCGCTGTTCAGTGCGGCAAATTTATTATCAGCCGGAGGAATAATCGTTCCGAAGAATTTCTTGAACAGCTCAGGATGCTCACGCAGAGCAGTATCGGTATCAGTGAAGATTACCCCTTGATCCTCAAGGTTCTTCTGCATGCTGTGATACACAACCTCTGATTCATACTGGGCAGAGACACCCGCGAGGAACTTCTGCTCCGCTTCGGGAATTCCCAGCTTATCGAAGGTTTCCTTGATTTCGGAAGGAACTTCCTCCCAGGTCTTCCCTTGCTTCTCGGAAGGTCTTACATAATATTGGATGTCCTCGAAATCGAGATCATCCAAGTCGCCGCCCCACTGAGGCATCGGCATCTTGCGGAACTGCTCCAGCGATTTCAGACGAAAATTCAGCATCCATTCCGGCTCATTTTTGATTGCGGAAATCTCCCGTACAATTTCTTCCGTGAGTCCTTTACCAGACTGAAATATCGACTTGTGCTCATCACGGAATCCGTACTGGTATTCCTCCATATCAGGCGCTTTCTTAGCCATGGTATCAGCCTCCTTATTTCTAATGGTGTTGGTGATCTTCTTCGACTTCTATGCCTTTGCGAAGCGCGTTCCATGCCAGAGTGGCACATTTGATCCGCGCCGGAAATTTATTTACACCGGAAAGGGCTTCTATATCTTCATAATCTCCGAAATCTGCTTCTTCACCCTTCATCAGGGAAGAGAACCGGTCGGCAAGCTCAAGCGCATGGCCGATCGTCTGCCCTTTGACCGCTTCGGTCATCATGGATGCGGACGACATGCTGATGGAACAGCCTTCACCGCTATAGCGGGCGTCCTTGACGATACCGTCCTCCACTTTGAGCTGCAGCGTAATACGGTCGCCGCAGGTAGGGTTGTTCAGTTCGATTTTTAGTGCGTCATCCTCAAATGAACCGCGGTTCCGGGGATTTTTATAATGATCCATAATTACGCGTCTATACAAGTCATCCAAGTTCATAGGCGAAATACTCCTTTGCCTTGATTAAAGCTTGAACCAGTGCATCTACATCCTGTTCGGTATTGTAGAGGTAGAAGCTGGCCCGGGCGGTCGAGCTGACCTGAAGCCAGCGCATCAGCGGCTGGCAGCAGTGATGTCCGGCACGGACAGCGATTCCTTCGGCATCAAGCACCGTAGCCACATCATGCGGATGGACATCACCCAGATTGAATGTCACTACACCCACTTGACGGTTCCGGGGACCATAGATCGTCAGATCACTGATCTCCGATAGCCGCTGCTCCGCATAGGCCGCAAGCTGCATTTCATGGCGGTGAATGTTATCCAGGCCGATGTCCTGCAGGAAATCAATGGCTGCCCCAAGCCCGACAGCCCCGGCAATAATCGGTGTGCCGCCTTCAAACTTCCACGGCAGCTCTTTCCAGGTAGATTCATACAAGCCGACATCATCGATCATTTCCCCGCCGAATTCAACCGGCTCCATCGCCTCAAGTAAAGCCTTCTTGCCGTACAAAGCACCAATACCGGTGGGAGCCAGCATCTTATGACCGGAGAAAGCATAGAAGTCACAATCCAGCTCCTGTACATTCACCTTCATATGCGGAGTGCTCTGCGCCCCGTCAACAACGATTACTGCGCCATGGCGGTGGGCAATCGCAGCAAGCTCTTTTACCGGGTTAGTAACTCCCATTACATTGGATACATAAGCGATCGCCACAATCTTGGTCTTATCCGTGATTGTGTTCTCGGCATCTTCCAGTGTAACGGTTCCGTCCTTTTGCAGCGGGATAAATTTCAGGGTTGCCCCTGTCTTCTTAGCCAGCTGCTGCCATGGGATAAAGTTGCTGTGATGCTCCATCTGCGTAATGACGATTTCGTCACCTTCACCCACTGCGGCAGGGCCGTAGGAGGAAGCTACAATATTCAGCGCTGTAGTCGTCCCGCGTGTGAAGATAATCTCTTTGGTGCTGCGGGCATGAATGAACTTTGCCACCTTCTCGCGTGCACCTTCATAAGCATCTGTCGCCCGGCTGCCTAGTGTGTGAACACCGCGATGGACATTGGCATTATCCCATTCATAATAGGATTTCACCGCCTCGATGACCTGGAGCGGCTTCTGTGAAGTAGCCGCACTGTCCAGATAAACGAGCGGATGTCCGTTGATATTCTGATTCAGGATGGGAAATTGTTCCCGGATATTGCTGCTGATCATTGGCCTAACTTCCTTTCCACAAGAGATTGGAGCTGATTGCGCAGTCCCTCCAGTGGAATTTGCGACACTACAGGTGCCAGGAAGCCGTATATGATCAGTGTTTCTGCGTCATGCCGTGAAATTCCGCGGGACATCAGGTAATACACCTGCTCGTAATTGACCTGTCCTACGGAAGCGGCATGGCCTGCTGTTACATCGTCCTCGTCTATAAGCAGGATCGGATTGGCGTCCCCGCGGGCTTTCGGGCTCAGCATCAGCACTTTTTCCGTCTGCTGTCCATCGGCTCTCGTTGCGCCTTTCTCAATCTTCGTAATTCCGTTAATAATCGAATTGGCGGCATCCCGCATCACCGCACGGGTGATCATGTCACTTGGCGTGTTTTTGCCAAAATGCTGGGCTTGTGTTGTATAGTTCAGTTTCTGGGAGCCCGAACCGACAGCAATTACTTTGGCATCAGAACTTGACCCGTTACCTTTAAGCACTGACTTGGTGTCACTTGCTGTATCGCCATAGTTCATCTCGCCGACAATCCATTCAATGGTGCCGTCATTCTCTACAACCGCACGGCGGTAAGTTACATCTGTTGTGTCTACGCCCAGCTGATGCACTGTAGCGTAACGGACTTTGGCGCCCGCACCCACGAAAACTTCAACGGCGCCGTTGTGCAGACCAGCTTCAGCTTTGTCCGACACATAGTTGTCTACATAAGTTACGGAACTGTTGGTGTCGGCAACTACGAGAATATGCGGAACAAAAGCGGCTTCTGCATCATCAGTGAGCAGTACAGCCTGCAGCGGTGTTTCAATTACGACATTCTTAGGAACATATAGGAAGACTCCGCCGTTCCAAAGTGCCGCATGCAGCGCCGCAATCGAATGCTCATTAGGCAATACAGCCTTATGCAGATAACGCTGCACAAGCTCGCCATGTTCTTTGACCGCTGCCTGCAAATCGGTAAAGATCACTCCCTGTGCTGCAAGCTCAGGTGCCAGACGGGTATAGATAACACCTGAATTCTGCTGAATAATCAGGCTGCCTTCTTCCTGGTCCTTGATCAGGGCCGTAATGGAAGCAGGAGCTTCGCTAAGCTGAGCCAGCGGCTTGCTTGCTTTGTAGCTCCCGTAATTGTTCACATTCCAGCGTTCAATCCGTGTCTTCTCCAGCTTCGGCAATTCCAGCTCAGCTGCCAGCTCCAGCGCCTGCAGGCGGCTGTCCTTCAGCCAGCCCGGCTCGCCGCTGCTCTGCGATAATTCGCTGAGCCTTTCGGCATCCACCGGAAGAATGGTTTGCGTCGTCATAAGTAGTTTCCTCCTTCCTGGCGTCTTATTTATGCTTCCTGTCCTACAGTTTCATCTTCAATGCCAAGCTCTTCCTTAACCCATTCGTAACCTTCGGCTTCCAGACGTTCAGCCAGTTCAGGTCCGCCGGATTTCACAATACGTCCTTGCATCATGACATGTACGAAATCGGGTTTGATATAGTTCAGCAGGCGCTGATAGTGGGTAATAACCAGGAAGCCGCGTTCCGGGCTTCTCATGGAGTTCACGCCTTCGGCAACAATTTTGAGTGCATCAATATCAAGGCCGGAGTCAATTTCGTCAAGAATGACGATTTTGGGGTCCAGCATCATCATTTGGAGAATTTCATTACGTTTCTTCTCACCGCCGGAGAAACCTTCATTCAGATAGCGGTGCAGGAATTCGGGATTCATTTCCAGTTCTTTCATTTTTGCTTCCATCTGACGTATGAACCGGATCAGGGAAATTTCACTGCCCTCTTCACGGCGGGAATTAATTGCACTGCGCAGGAAGTCAGAGTTAGTGACTCCGGAGATTTCGCTTGGATACTGCATCGCCAGGAACAGACCGGCACGCGCGCGTTCATCAACTGCCATCTCCAGCAGGTCTTCTCCTTCAAGGACAGCTGTACCAGCAGTAACTTCATACTTCGGATGACCCATCAATGCTGAAGCCAGGGTGCTTTTACCGGTACCGTTCGGTCCCATGATGGCATGGATTTCTCCACCCTTCATCTGAAGATTGATCCCTTTCAGAATCTCTTTTCCTTCAATCGTCGCTTTCAGTCCCTCAATGACAAAATCTGCTGCCATAATTAATATTCCCTCCACTCATCAATTTGCGAAATCAGAAAGTTGTATTGTCACAGGATTTCCCTGATTGCCAGCACAATTAGATTTTATATCACATTGTAATAATTATAAACAGAATCCGAGTGATTATCAATGATTCTCACTAATTTTATTACAAAGTATTTGTTTTTACAATTGTTGCTTTTCAATTTTCAAACCATTCATCCATCTTTTAACACTTATTAATAGAAAGTTATTCCTGCAAAGCGGATACGACTTCTGCTCTCCTGCTGTCAAATGCATCATCACTTAGAACTGGCCGCCATTGCCGTATACCTGGAGCATTCGTAAGCTCAATCCAGGACCGGCAGCCTGAATATTCCGGGAGCACTTGAATCGTAACCGGTGTATCCGGGACGTACACACGAAGCAGCAGGACATGCAGCGGCTCCTTGGCTTTCCAGCGCAGTCTTTCGGCGGCGAGACCTTCACTCCAGATATGGTAAGGATACAGCCGCTTCAGCTGTTCCAGATCATGAACTTCCAGATCTGCTGCAGCTTCAGCATATGCGCGTAATGGAACGGTTTCGGTGCTTGCCGCTTCATCGGCCAACGTCTGGCCAACCAGATGGCGAAACTGCTCCTTGAGCAGTTCTGTACGCTGATGCTCATAGGTGGGATAAAGATAGAACGAAGGGCTTTTTAGCTCAAAACGCCTCGTTTCTTCTTTAATGCCCCCCTTGCGCAGCAGCATAATTTGCTGTCCTTCGGTTAAAGCTTGTACGGCAGAAGCCCACTCCTTCAGAGCTACCGGGTTAACATTCAACGGCGACCTCTCCTTTCAATCCTCGGGATGACAAACAGGAAGTTTATTAAGAATTATATAACTTGCAGCAGCTGTCTACAAATTGCATGAATCACATATGTACACAAAACTTTATTCAATGTGCCCCGTAGCAGCAAAAAAATAAAGCCTCCACACGGGAGGCTCTATTCCATTTGCCCTTAAAAGTTACTTTACGCTTCTCAGCCCAGGAAAGAACGCAGCATCCATTGATTTTTTTCGAGATCGGTACGGATCTTGATGAACAAATCAGCAGTCGGCTGATCGCTGATCTGTTCAGCCAGCTCAATGCCTTCCGTCAATTCCTCAGCTACCGTCGCAAAATCCTCAATCAGGGTTTGTACCATACCCCGTGTATCTTCCTTACCGGTTGCTTCCTGAATTGTAGCGATTTCCAGATATTCTTTCATCGTCGCTGCCGGGCTGCCCTTAATGCTGAGCAGGCGTTCAGCAACCTCGTCCATTTTGAGGGTAACATCATCATACAGCTCTTCAAACTTCACATGCAGGGAGAAAAATTGCTCTCCTTTTACATACCAGTGATAGTTATGAATTTTGACGTACAGTATGTTCAAGTTCGCTACTTGTCTGTTAAGTACTTGTTCCAGAGAAGCCGTATTGACCTTGTTAGATGCTTTAGCCATTAGTGATCCCATCCTTATCCATAATTTTTGCCGGCAAGCATGTCCATCTTCCGGCTGCAGTTGTCTATATTCATTTTACCCTTCCGGATGAAGGACGAAACAAAGACAATCAGTCCTTCCTAAGCACGCTGCGGCACAGCTGCAGCCTTCACCTACTCGTAGGATGACCATGTATCGCGGCCTTATGCTCTTTTTTTTGCAGCTGTCTGAACATAAGGGGCCTTGGCGGCCCCTCATGACTGTAACAGCGCTTTGAGTGGTACTCAGAGCATGAGAAGCAGTGCTTCCGCACCAGTCATTCCTGGCACAATACCCAGATTCTCCGCTTCTATAGTAACAGATTCCAGCGGAGCGGCAAGCAACTGCGCTAAGGTACGCACGCCTACTGCCCTTGCTGCAATGATCTTCCGGTCGCTTAGTGTATCATTAAGCAGGCCTACGTCGAGTGCTCCGCACATGATATATCCCCGGCTTGTGCTGACAGTCAGCAGGGTTGTTTTGGGCAGCTTTACCTCGACACCCACCAGAGTATGACCGCCTACCTGAACAGGCTCTATCGTAACCAATTTGCAGCTCCTCCTTTTTTTATATGCACGTTGTATGTGTATGCGTCTAACCTGATACGCGTGTGGACGTATGAGCCTATCCGCTTACAAATACCGGAGCCTTTAGTCCTTATTTCAAGCAAACAGGTATATGATTATTGCCTGTTTAGTGGTATAGTTTATTTGATTTACCAATCGATTTAACGACAAAGCTGGGGGATATATGGACAAGAAACTACAAAACACAGACGGTAATTATTTGTTTAACGTCGACATCTTGATTAATGCCCGTACCAACCCGCTTGCACTGCAATTTTTACTGGAAGTGTTGAATAATAGCGACAAAGTTACAGATTTCAACATTAACTCGGGTCTTGAGCTGGGGAGAACGATAGATACACTTCTCCGTTCGGCAAAAATGGCCCTTAAACAAGAGTCTGCACAGCCAATCCCCATTAAATTGCCAGTAAAGCCGGCGAACGAGCAAACAGAAAAGCACAACGCCTCCAAGTCGGCACCTGAAATTCCAGCCGATGCCTTTGCAAAAATCCGGCAATATATTAAGAACAACCAGTTGGTCCGTCTACGGACGAACAGTCCAGGCAAGCAGATGTCTATGCCCTGCCGGATTCTGAATTTTGATGATGCAGCCTACACGATTAGTGTCTATCATGTAGATGAGAAGCAAGTCTATACCTTCAACCTTAATGAAATTGATGAATTTGTGTAAGGGCCTTCTTCTCAGCAATGCAAACAAGCACCTCCCGGGATTCATTCAGCGGGCAGGTGCTTGTTTTTAATTATGATACCAGAATCAGCTTTTACGGGAAAAAGCTTCTAAGGCCAAACAAATCCAGCCGGCGATAAAGCACACACCACCCAAAGGGGTAATGGCTCCCAGGATACTGATGCCAGTGATACTTAATACATACAGGCTACCAGAGAACAATACTATGCCTGCAATCAGCAGCCGGCCTGCCCAGCGCAGGCGGGTACTTTCCCCCCATTGTCCTGCAAGCAGGGCGATCAGGATCAGGCCTAATGCATGCACCATGTGATAATGAACTCCGGTCTCATACACCTGCAGATGATCCTCACTGATCACTGTCTTCAGCATATGAGCCCCGAAGGCGCCGATCCCCACTGACAGCATCGCCAGCAATGCCCCCCAAGCCATAAATCTTCGTTGCATCGCAGTTACAACTCCTTATCCTTAAGCTCTCCTTATCTTAACTTATCCGCAGCGTTGAATTCCAGCTCAGACCAATTTCATAATTTTCATCATTACGCTTGCATTTCCTGCTGTCTTGTGAAAAAGTGAAAGGAGTAGTCATTCAACCCTATTCACGAGGAGTGCAATGCATGGATTATAATCCACCACCAAGATCAGAACTGCCGGAAGATCCGGCGGACCCATCTTTATCCGGACATGGAGCGCCGGCGAATATTGAATCAGAATATGTATTTCAGGAAAACAAACGTGATTTCAAGCATTCTGGACCAGGTATCGCCTCTTTTGTCATCGCCTTGGTTACACTGGTCGGCTATGCGGTTTCCTTCGTATTCGTAGGCATGCAAGCCTCTGACATTCTTAGCAACAGTAACGATGTGATCGCTGATTCTTCCGAAACCATTATGTTCCTGGGGCTAACCGTACTGATTCTCGCTGCCGTTAATGTCATCGGTGCTGTCATAGGCATTATCGGGCTGACGCTCCGCCGGCGCCGGAAAGTATTTGCCATTATCGGTACGATCATTAATGGTGCGATCCTCCTGCTGTTCATGCTGCTGATCGCTACGATACTGGTCAATGCCGGCGCGTAATATTTATGATGCCTTCAACTTTTTGGACCTTACAGTAAAAGGGCCGTTCCCGGAATGTTGGGGACGGCCCTTCTTGCTGCGAAATTAGCGGTTGACGATCGATTCCAGCGATGCATAGACATGCGGACCGAAACCTTCAGAGGCTTCACGCTGGGGAATATTCAGCTTGATGATGTAGCCCTGCCCGTCAATCTCCTTAACGATATATTGGCGGGTGAGGCCGGAGCCCATTGCAGTCAGGTATAGTCTTAGTCCGGACATACGCTGATCCCGCTCATCTTGGCTGAGTGCGGTGACTTTTCCCGTAGCCGAAAGCTCTTCACGGCCTTCCTCAGTCAAAGCATCCAGATTAAAATCGGCAGGCAGCTTGGTAATTTCAGCATAATAGCCGGGGTCTACCTTCATCGCCAGCTTATTACTGGATTTGTCGAAGGTGAATATATCAAATACATACAGTGAATACCCTTCACCTTCGGCAAGGCTGGCCGTTTTCTCTTCTTCCATCCCTTCGAGCGTAAGCTTGATCACTTTGGTTTCGGGCAAGGATCCAGCTTGGGCTTCTTCTCCAGAGTCAGATGCCTTAATCAGCTTGGAAAGTACCCGCTGTACAATAGAAGGGTCACCTTCCACTGCTTTTTCCACATATTCGATAATGACAGGATCATTCATCTCGAGCTTCTCAGGCGCATTCTCGGTGCCTGCTCCCAATTCAAAAGCAGTAGGGCCTTCTTCGGTCTCTATTTCTACAGAATGATTATCAATCTGGCCGACATAAGTGCCGGTACTCTGAATCGTCTGTGCTCCTGCAGTAGCGGCCGGGCTGATTGACGGTGCAATAGTACTCTCGGCCACAGGCGGAGAAGCGGTAGCCGTGGGTTCTCCGGGTGCTTCAACAGGACTTTTGCCTCCGCATGCCGTTATCGCCAGCATCAGTACAGCCGCTGCCGCGACTGCCGGTAATGAACGTTGTGATCTCATGTTGACGGCCTCCTCAAGTTAACAGGGTATCGTAATCTCTACCCTTATTAACGTTTAACCCGTTGTCAGGGTTGCATAAACTTGGGCCCTCTTCACCTAACACATCCGTAGTAACTGCTTACCGCTGTTAATCCGCACTGTAAGCTGCTATACCGTTGACAACCGTCATCCGCACCTTCGCCTGCAGCAACTCCTCGGCATCCGTCATGATCGCCCGGTCTAGTACCGTAAAATCCGCGTGATAGCCGGGTGTTATCCGGCCCCGTTCCCGTTCTTCTCCGGCAGCAGCAGCACTGCCTTCTGTAAACAGTCGGAGCGCCTGCCCAAGGCTCAGCTTTTCCTCCGGCAGATAGCCCGCATTCCGCTCTCCCGGCTTACTGCGCGTCACTGCGGCATGCATGCCCAAAAACGGGCTCAGCGGCTCAATCGGCGCATCACTCCCCCCGGCGCATGTAATTCCGGCCTGTAATAGCTTCGCCCAGGCATAGAGATATTCTGTTCTTGCCGGGCCTACCCGGTCCAGCACCCAGGGGAAGTCGCTAGCCACGAAACGCGGCTGGATATCGGCGATCAGCCGCAGGCTGCGCATCTGCTCCAGCAGACTGCGATTCAGCACCTGCGCGTGAATGAACCGGTCCGGAAGGGCTGCATCCTGCGGCAGACGGACATGTTCCATCGCGGCTAGTGTCATCCGCGCAGCAGCGTCCCCGATGGCATGCACAGCTACGGGATAGGAGAGCCTGCGGGCCGCTCTGACGATTTCATTCAGTCCCTCCTGAGTATGGATTGCGATGCCGGAAGTTTCTGGTGCATCGCTGTAAGGCTGCTCCAGCAGGGCAGTCCGTCCGCCGATGGCTCCGTCGGCAAACAGCTTAACTGCTCCGAGCCGCAGCCATTTGTCTCCACTGCCGGCAGCAAGCCCCAGCTCCTCTACCTCCTGCAGGAAGGGGTAGTACAGCAGCTGATGCGTGCGGAAGAACAGCCCTTCGTCCCTCAGCTCGCGGTGGATCCGCAGCATGGTTTCAACGCTGCCTAGTAGCCGTAAATCCTCGGTATGCACAGCGGTCAAGCCTAGAGAGAGCGCATCATTAATTCCTCTGCGGACTGCCTTTTTCAAGGCGGCATAATCCGGAGCCGGCTGCACAGCATGAAACGGCTGAACGGCATCCTCGTAAATCCAGCCGTTCAGCTTCCCTTCACTGTCACGGCCATAAGCTCCAGAGGCAAAGTCCGGAGTTGATGCCGTGACTCCGGCCCGCCGGAAAGCCTCACTGTTGCCGAGAAAGGCGTGGAAGCAGGTCCGGGTCAGAAACACCGGATGGCGGTCTGTTACATCATCTAGTTCGGATATATGCGGGGCTGCAGCAGGCTGGAATTCATTCTCATTCCAGTTCAGGCCGAGAATCCATTCGCCTGGAGGGGTGATCTCCGCCCGCTTCGCGATGGCCTGCAGCATCTCTTCTTTGGAGGTCATGCCGGTAAAGTCCAGCATATCCAGCTTCATGCCGTGCATCCCCAAATGCACATGGGCATCAACCAGACCGGGCAGAACATGCCCCCCGTCCCAATCGGTGACTGTATGTTCCCGCCCGGATAGCTGCAAGGACAGCTCCCGGCTTTTTCCTATGACCATAATGATGCCATTCTCCACAAGCACAGCATCCTCTTCCGGGCGTCCGACGGCTGACAGATTGCCATTTTTGAACAAGGTTAACGTCATAAATACTCTGCTCCTTCTTATATTGAAGTGTCCTAAATGGTTGATATAAATGCTGCCTCCATAGCTAATATATCATAAGACAGATGATACTCGTCCTTAGCTGGTGACAGTGCGTTTTTAAGTTAAAGAGAGTACGTTCACATATCCCCCATCCCCATGAATATACTTAGTTACAGCACATCCTTCAGCTTCAAGCCTATGCCCTAACGATTTATATTCCATGGGAGGTGGTCATCCTGCCAGAGTCACCCGGTCCATATGCATTTGTCGTGTCAAAAGAAGACTGGTCCCTTCACCGCAAAGGCCATCAGGATCAGGAGCGTCATCAGCAAAAGGTCAGGGAAGCCATTAAGGATAATCTGCCTGACCTTGTTACCGAAGAGAACATCATCATGTCGGACGGTAAACAAATCGTCAAGGTGCCCATCCGCAGTCTGGATGAATACCGGATCATCTATAATTTCCGTAAGCAAAAGCATGTCGGTCAAGGGGATGGGGACAGTCAGGTCGGGGATGTGTTAGGCCGCGATTCGCAGTCCGCCCAGCCGGGCAAAGGGGATAAAGCCGGTGACCAGCCCGGACAGGACACTGTCGAGGCGGAAGTAAATCTGGAGGATCTTGAGGATATTCTGTTTCAGGACCTGGAGCTGCCGCATCTGGCGCCGAAGGATAAGGAAGAAATCGAGGTAAAATCAATCGTCTTCAACGATATCCGCAAGAAGGGCATGATGTCGAACATCGACAAGAAACGCACCCTGCTGGAGAACCTGCGGCGCAATGCGAGTAACGGTAAGCCCGGCATTCACAGCATCAGCCCCGACGATTTGCGTTATAAAACGTGGGATGATATTACGGTTCCGCATTCCAATGCAGTAATTATCGCGATGATGGATACATCAGGAAGTATGGGGACCTTTGAAAAATACTGCGCCCGCAGCTTCTTCTTCTGGATGACCCGTTTCCTGCGCCGCCAGTACGAGAAGGTCGAAATTGTCTTTCTGGCCCATCATACGGAAGCCAAGGAAGTCAGCGAGCATGATTTCTTCACCCGCGGTGAAAGCGGCGGTACCATCTGCTCATCAGCCTATCAGAAGGCGCTCGAGATTATCGACAGCCGTTATCCGCCGGCCAAATACAACATCTACCCGTTCCACTTCTCTGATGGCGATAACCTTACCTCGGATAATGAACGCTGCGTCAAGCTGATCGGAGAGCTGCTGAAGCGCAGTAACATGTTCGGCTACGGTGAAGTGAACCAGTACAACCGCAGCAGTACACTGATGTCCGCCTACCGCCATCTGAAGCAGGAGCAATTCATGCATTACGTCATCAAGGACAAAAAGGAAGTCTACCAGGCGCTCAAGAGCTTTTTTGGGAAAAGAGAAGCAGTCAAATAAGAATCTGACGCATACCAAAGACCCTCTTTCCGGTAAAACGGATAAGAGGGTGCTTTGAATTCAGAATAAATTCCACCTTTTACTTTACTATTTCGGAATCCAGAATGATATCCTCATCAGGATTCATATACCAGACACCGTCCACTGATTTCACCACGGATACAAGAACGTAGAGTCTGAGTTTAGGCAGTTCTGGCTGGGCATTATTGCCTAAGTTGTAGACGGAATAGACCGTGGCTCTAGCAGGTTCATAAGCGACTATAGTTGTTGATTCTCCATTATATTTCAGTTCGTCTCTATCATATGTAAATTTCAGATACTCCCTCACCAATTCCAAATCGGGATAGTCGGTGAACATCTTCCCGGCAGGGTTTTGAAGCGCCAGCAGAGCCTCTATGTTCTCTTCATTTCTGGCTTTGAAATCAGCAGCAAGCAGTGAAATGATTGCCATTTTGTCGACATCAGGCACACTGATTTCTTTATGAGCCAGCGAAGTATAATCCAGATATTCCGTATCTGAAGTTATATTGTGAATAGTCCAGCTTTTATCCGCTTTATGCTCCATCTCGATTTCGGCATGCTCGATCCGGTCCAGCAGCTCGCCGCCGCTTTTATGGATCAGAACATCTGCCGAGAATGTTGTATATGTACCCCATGTCTCCAAGTTGAGACTCTGAATCGTTGCCAGACCTGTGGCTGTCTGATAATGGGCTTCAAGCAGCGCCCGGATCTTTTTTAGATCTGACTTCTTGGGTTTACCCTGCAAATCCACATAGATCCGCACCGTTTTTTGTTTCTGGTCATAGTCGGCATTGATATATGAGGTGCTTTGAAATATGGATGCAAGGACCATGATATCCGCACCGGAGCCGATGAAGACCGGAGTCCCTGTCACGCTGAAAGAAATATTATTTACATAGGCCTTTTTAGCTTTCAGGTCGATCTTGAACGAAGCATCCTCTGAGACGGCGGTAATTACCTTTTGAACAGCATCATATTTGAAGCTGAAGCCCAGCGCCTGCACTGCGCTCCGGAATTCGACATACAGCTTGCCTCCCTGAATTACAGGTGCTGTCTTCGGGTGGATTTCCTTGTCCTGCACGTATACCCGGATCGTCTTCGCGGCAGCAGTCTTCGCTGATGCCCCTGCCGGATTCCAGGCCATAACTGTAAGCAGGCAAACTAACAGAAGCATTGTAATACTTTTCACATTTAATTTGATACTCAAATTTCATTTCCCCCCGGTAATTATTGTTTCTTCCTCAATCTATATTTCGACAAGTTCTATACATTACCTTAGGCTGTTTTTGGGGATAGCCCATTGACATCTATATCGGCTAACGATATAGTATATATATCGTTAGCCGATATAACGAAATCCGATACAATATTAATGAGGTGATACAGGTTGCCCGAAAGCAAAGATTATGGAGCATTAACCGAAGGGGTCTACTACATTCTGTTGTCCCTGTTCACCCCAATGCACGGCTATGGCATCATGCAGAACGTGAAGCTGCTGAGCAATCAGCGTGTTGACCTTGGTGCAGGAACACTTTACGGTGCACTAGGCACACTGGTAGAGCGTGGCTGGATTGAGCCTCTTCAGGGCATTCAGGATTCCCGCAAGAAAGAATACAAAATTACGCATGAAGGCATCCTCGCCGTGCAGACTGAATTGACGAGGCTGGATGAACTGCTGTCCAACGGAAGAAAGCTACTGGGAGGAGAATCGGAATGAGTCATACGGTGCGCAAATTATTCATTAACTTTGAAAAGGAAGAACAATGGCTGAATGAGATGGCGGCTAAGGGACTTGCGCTTACCGAATATTCATTTGCCCATTATGTATTTGAAGAAACCAGCAAAGGTGAATATATTTACCGGATCGAGCTGCTTGAGGATGGGATAAAAGGGGCTAAATCTATGGAATACCTGCAGTTTATGGAGGAAGCCGGAGTCGAACATGTGACAATGAACAAAGGACATGCAGTTTACAACAAGTGGGTGATTTTTAGAAGAAGAGCATCAGAAGGTCCCTTTACAATTTATTCGGATACTGACTCCAAAATAAAGCATTATAGACGGATTCACCGCCTGTGGATCTCCCTCGCTCTGATGGAACTTATCCTCGGCTTCATGAATGTAGGGCTGGTGGCTTTGAACAACATTAGCATTATCTCCAATATCAATCTTGTCACGGGTCTTCTGCTTATCGTTCTGGGTGCGGTCTTCCTTCTCTGTAGTCTGCCTGTGCGCCAAAAAATCAACAAATTGCAGAGCGACAAGCTAATCCGGGAGTAAGCTTCCGGATTAGCAGCAGCTCTTACATTGTTGCCTGGCAGGCCGGAAGCAGTTTCTCTATCCTGGCCCCTTCTATATACTAGTGTACCTTTTCCCGGTCCTTGCCCTTATCGGACTCACCGGCGTTTTTATTCGCGGCATCGCGGTCGAGCTGCATTTCTTCCACGGACTTCACCTTTAGCCTGGCCGCCCCTTCATTATCTGTCCGGGTAGGTATCAGGTTGCCTGATGCCAGCCGCACTTTAGCTTCAGCAATGGCAGCTGTATACTGCGGCAGCCACGGCTCTCCAGCTACAAGCATCTCATCCACCATCTGCCATATTTCCGGGGGATTGCAGACCGCGCCGACCAGCGGGTCCATCATGAACGCCTGCCGCAGCAGCTGATCATCACCATGCACGGCGGCTTCGACCGCGAGGCGCTGCACAGATACGCTGACATTGCATACCGCAGCCAGCCCGAGCGGAAGTTCACCGACCAGCGGCATGGAGATACCGTTATGGTCCACATAGCCCGGTGCTTCGATCACCGCATCCTCCGGCAGATTGGAAATCACGCCATGATTCACGACGTTGAAATGCCCCCGGTAGACGCGGCCAGTCTCAAGTCCTTCAATAATATATGAGCCATGCTCTTCCCCGCGGTTCTCCGCTTTGTACTCCATTGCCGGCTCCTTCATCCAGTTAGGAAAATCAGTCTCGAACCAGTTACGCCCTTCCGTGCACACCCGCAGGTAGCCGCCTGTCTCTCCGTTAATCCAGCTTCCCAGGTCAATCCAGTCCATAATTTCCGTGCTGCGCTTGCGGTACCAGGGTACATATTCGCTTAAATGTCCATTCGATTCCGTACTGTAGTACCCGAACCGGCGCAGCATATCGATCCGCACTTTTTCCGTACGGCTGAATTCCGGATGCTGCTCAAATGCCGCAAGCAGACCTTTCGTCAGGTCCTTACCCTGATGCATTGCAGAGATGTA
>NZ_LN831198.1:1310774-1316586 GCF_001368795.1 Paenibacillus ihuae | reverse complement strand
TTATGGCTGTTAATATCCATGAAGGATACTTCAATATCGCGGAATTCCGTTACTGTCAGCAGGTCGCGCAGCAGTCCGCGGGTAAACCCGATGCTCCCTGCCCCGATGAATGTGACTTTAAAAGACATGGCTATCAGCCTCCGTAAGTGGATTGGTTATTCCTGTCCATTGTAGCAAGGAGGTGGAGGGAAGCGTAACCAATATCATGACCACTTTCCGGGGTGGCTGTCAACAATCCTCACTTATCATCTGAAAATCGGGTAATGTCGCTCCAGGAGTAGCGCTCGATGGAATTACGGTATTCGACTGGAGTCATGCTGGCATATTTTTTGAACAGAAGATGAAAATACTGCCTGCTGCTGATGCCGACATAATCGGCAATTTCCGCTACCGGTATTTCACTTTGCGCTAGCAGCATCTTGGCCTTCTCCATCCGCAGCAAATTCAAATAATCGGTCAGGGTGCGGCCCGTCTGCTTCTTAAATATCCGGTGCAGATATCCAGGATGCACATTTACAGCTGCCGCGACCTCCTTGACCTGGATGCTGCGGTCATAGTTCTGATGCAGGAATTCAATGGCTCTCCGCACATAGAGCTGTGAGGGCTGCTGGCTGGCGAGCAGCCGTTCACGGCGCAGCCTGGAGAGGCGCAGCAGCAGCTCAGCAAACAGCAGCCGGACCATATTGCCCCCGTTCTTGCCGTGCTGATCCAGCTCCAACACCAATGCTTTAAGCACATGGAAGACTTCCTCCGGATCAGCCAGCACCAGGCTGGTGAAGGGGTTCCGCAGCAGTTCAGCAAGAGAATCTTCTTCCTTGGCGAGCCTGCTTAGCGAAGGTGCCACACCTGCATAGTCCGCGAAGCCGAATTCCACATTCAGCATCCGGCAGGCATTGTCCTCCTCAACAATCAGCCTATGCGGAACATTGGCATCGAGCATAATCAGCTCACTGCGTTTCAATATGAATCGCTCCTCGCTTCCTGAGACGCTGCGCACATCCACCGAACAGCTTCCAGAGATGACATACATGATTTCCGTTGAGTTATGCTGATGATAAGGCATGGTGTAATGATTCCACTGTTTATAATAGTAGGCAAAAAAATGCGGACTGTACTCTCCCTCCAGCAGCTGCTGCTGAAATAGGCTTCCATTAAGCACCGGCAATCCCTTCACTCTCCTTGACTTGGCGCTAATCCACTGTTCCAGCTTGAATAGGACTAGTGTATCCTGTGAAGCGTTTCCGGACAAGAAGCGTGCCGGTCGACAAGCAAAACCTCTGCGCTTCCGTAAATGAATTACGGTACGCAGAGGTTTGATTAATGGTCATTTGTAATTAACGGATACCGCCATCACTACGCCATATAGCAGTTTATCCCTGAAAAGATACGAGCGATTGCTGCAAATTCTCAGCCAGCTCTTCCAGTTTCTCCGAGAGGGCTACGAGCTCTTCGCTGACAATGAACTGCTGCGAAGACATCGAAGCCACCTCCTGTGTGGAAGCGCTCGTCTGCTGCACCACCGAAATCACACTGGCCATGGATTCACCAAGCTGGCGCTGGAACTCGTTCAACTCAGAGACAGAAACGGAGGATTGGCTGATCAGCCCAAGGAACTCTTCCATCTCCCCCCGTACGCTTTCAAAAATAACCGAAGATTCCCGTACTGACGTAATCTGCTCGCGGAACAGCGGGCCTGCTTCACTCACTACCTTGACTGTATTATCGATATGGCGGCTGATTTCTTCTGTAATTCTGGAAACGGATAGAATAGACTCGTTGGACTGGTTAGCCAGTCCCCTGATCTCATCGGCAATAACGATGAACCCTCTCCCGGCTGCCCCTGCACGGACGGCTTCAATAGAAGCATTCAATGCAAGGATATTAGTCTGCTTGTTGACAGCAATCATCGGGCTTAGAATGCTGCGGATCAAATGCGTGCTCTCCTGGAGCATCGCAGAGTTCTCCTGAATCAGCTCCATCATCTGCATTGTAGATTCACTTTGCGTGACAAGATTTTTCATCAGCTCTGCACCCTGGTCACTTACAGCTATCACCCGCTCCGCTGAGTTATCCATGATCGAGTTAATCTTAGCCACCTCGTTCATTTTTCCGCCCATCAGCTCCACATTACGGTTGCTGCTCTCCGCTTCAGCTGCCAGACTCACTGCCCCTTCGGCAATCTCACCCGTTGCTGCAGCAACCTCTCTAGCATGGGTTGAGGTAGCACCGGAAGCCTTGACCAGCTGCTCCGAAGTTGCCAGCACTTCCGTCGCCGACAATCCGCTTTGACCAGCGAGCAGAGAGATCTGCTCCATCATTCTATTGAAGCTGTGCCCGACCCGGCCGATTTCATCCTGGCCTTTAAAATTCGTCCGCACCTGCAGGTTGCCCCGTTCGCCTTCTTCCATCAGACTGGCAAGCTTGCCCAGCGGACGGCCGATCAACCGGACCAGCACATAGCCGATCAAGAGGGCAATCAGCGCCGCCGCGAGTACTACGAGCAGTGTAATGTACAACAGGCGGTCGGCCGACTTGGTGAAGTCATTGACCGGCGCATAGCCAAGCAGGGTCCAACCACCTGTGTTCAGCGGCTGGTATACCGCCAGTTGCTCCGTTCCGGCTTCATCTTCTGCCATAAAGGAACGATGCAATTCTTGGCCCGGCTGCGGCTCGGCCTCTGTCTCTGCTTTCGACGGCTTGATGAATGAAGGCTGCTCCAGCAGAGCATCTGCCGCCGCATACACAACCTTTCGGTCAGCATCAAGGATGCGGAGCTCACCGTCTTCCCCGATGCGCAGGTTTGCTAACATCTCACTGAGAGAGCTTCGCTTAATCTCAATCAGCATATAATATTCCGCTTTTGTATTTTGCATATTGCGCAGAAGGCGTCCCATCGTGAGAGAAGCTTCCGAGTATGTATCGAAGAAGCCCTTCGGCCGGACGGGGAACCACACTGTATTGCCTTTGGCCTCGTCAATCTGCTTCAGTCTCGCCAGGATCCCCTCATCGGTGCGGATCCCCGTAACGCCCGAGGTTTTATAAGATTCCACTTCTGCTACGCTGCGGGAAACAAGCCGGATGCTCATGAGACGCTTATCGATGCCTTTGACAGCATCCAGCTTGCTGCGGATACGCCCCTCGGCGGCAACCTTAGCTACGATCCCGATACTGGGATCATTGACCGCCTCCAGATCTGCCTTGAGCGCCTGATCCACGGCAAATTGCCGAGAGAGCGCCTCATACTCGGCAAAGAGGAAATCCAGTTTATCAGCAGCCTGGACAATCGCTTGTGATGAAGCAGCCGCAACCTCATCAGTGATGATGCCTTTTGCTGCATAATAGGAGGTCAATCCAAGCACGGACGACAACAACAAAATGGTGCTGAACAGGATAATGAATAATTTGACGCCAACCGATTGCAGATGGAGACTTCGTTGCCGTTTCATATTTTCTCTCCCCACAAAATAAAATAACCCCACATATGTGGGTTATATCCTTTAAGCCCAATCATACCCTTAGTATAAATACCTGAAATGAACAAGGTACAGCCCATCGTAGTCGACATAAAGGCTGTACCTTGTTTTTTCATACATTTGTAAATAAGCACTAAAAGATAGATCGTTTTATTAACCCTTGCTCGCCCCAGCCGTCAACCCTTCGACGAGCATTTTTTGCAGGAAGCCAAACAGAATCATAATCGGAATAGAGATCAGTACAGCTCCTGCCGCAAAAGTCGTGAAATTGGAATTCTGATTCGAATTAACCATGTCCCACATGCCCACGGCAACGGTCCATTTCTCCTTGGTCCGCAGAATGAGTCTGGCAAAGATAAAGTCAACCCACGGTCCGACAAATTGGGTAAGCGCTATATAGGTGATCATCGGTCTCGACAAAGGCAGGATGATTCTCCAGAATATCCCGAAGTTACCAGCTCCGTCAATGCGGGCAGCTTCATCCAGCGAACGCGGTATCGTATCCAGGAACCCTTTGGCAATCAGTGTCCCGCCTAGCGGAGCTCCGGCTGCATACACGATGATTAGAGCCAGATGTTTATTCAGCAGATCAAATTCCTTCAGCAGCAAATAAATGGCAATCATACTCATGAAGCCTGGAAACATTCCAAGCACCAACAGCCCGGACATGGTAGTCTTGCGCGCCTTGAATCTGAACCGGGAAACTGCGTAGCTTGTAAGTAATGTCAAGAAAAGACCCAGGAGCATTGAGAACAAGGCAATCTTGAACGTATTAAGCCACCAGGTAGGGAACAGCAGGGTGTTATCATAGAAAAGTGCCCGGTAATGTTCCAGTGTAAACGTTTCGGGAATAAATGTTTTACTGTAAAGGGATTTGCCCGGCCGCAGCGACGATAACAGGATCCAAAGGGCCGGATACAGTGCTGCAACTGACAGAATAACCAACATCAAATAGCTTAAAGTGAGCCGTATTCTTGTTTTAATTTTAACTCCACTCATTGGATCATGTCCTCCTCCTGGAATGATTTCGACCGCCGGTAATTGTAAATCGAGAAGCTGGCCACGATTATAAAGATAATGATTCCGACCGCAGATGCCATGTTATATTTATTTTGGTCAAGCGTGAGCTTGTAAAGCCACGTCACGAGCAAGTCGGTGGAACCGGCATACTGATAATCCCCGTTGACGGGACTACCGCCTGTTAAGAGGAAGATCGCATTAAAGTTATTGATGTTGCCTGCAAACTGGGCAATCAGTGTAGGCGCCGTCGAGAACAGCACCATAGGTAATGTTATAATGCGGAATTTCTGGTAGCTGGTCGCTCCATCTACTTCGGCCGCTTCATACATATCGCGCGGAATGGTTGTCAGAACCCCAATAATTAGCAGCATGGATACAGGAATACCAACCCACATGTTAACTACGATAACCGTTACTTTGGCCCAGAATGGATCCGTTAGCCAAGGAAGGCCACCGAGCCCGAAAAACTTAAGATATTGGTTAATCGGACCAAACTGGCCGTTGAACAGATTGCGCATGAGCAGAAGAGAGATCATCTGCGGAATAGCATATGGAATAATCAGAATAGCTCTCCAGATGCCCTTGAAACGAACACCTTGCTGGCTGATCAGCATCGCGACCAGCATGCCGCCGAAATAGGTGGTAACCGTCGATAATATCGCCCAAATAATGGTCCAAGTAAGTACACCGTAGAAGGTATGGCTCCATGATTTAAGTGCTACCAGATTATGGAATGTTTCAAAGCCAACCCAGTCTACCAGCTTGGCCGGAGGCATATGGTTAGGCGCAGAATAGTTCGTAAACGCCAGCATGACCATGAAGATGATCGGCATCACTGTAAATAACAGAATGCCTACAGACGGCAGAATAAGAAAGGTCTGCGCAAACTTATAATCGAGAATATAGCGGATGCTCTGTTTAAACGTACCCGGAGTATGGCCTGCATCTCTCGCAGCTCCAGTCTTGTAAGCATCTCGAATGTTCATGTACCATGCAATCAGAAAAAGAACGAAGAATATGATGGTAATCAAACTCTGAATTAAAATAAATATAGAATGATCACCTTTGACGAGCTTGGCAATTCCTTTGACCTTCTCAAAATGTTGGGTGGTTGTACCCAAGGTAACGATACCCCAGAACGCCCGTCCCAGCTTCTCAATAAAATAAGTTAAGCTTAATGCCTCTACAATCAAAAAAATAAAACCCTTGATAAATTGGCGGTTATATATTTGTCCCAATCCCATAAATAATGTAGACAGTATCGTTGCTGCTCTAGTATGGTGTCGCTGCATTTCCCTTCCGTTCTCCTCTCCTGGGAA
>NZ_LN831198.1:1305163-1310748 GCF_001368795.1 Paenibacillus ihuae | reverse complement strand
CTAGTATGGTGTCGCTGCATTTCCCTTCCGTTCTCCTCTCCTGGGAAATCAGGGAATCGCCCGCCGCTACCAGGCGGAGGGCGATTTGATTTCATATATATACTATTGGAATAGACCTACAGATGTTTACTGCGAAGCGCCGTTGTTCAGATCTTTGATCTGTTGGGCTGCTTTGTCCATTGCAGTCTTAGGGTCTACGCCTTTATCCCAGATTTCCGGCAGAGCTGCGTTCACAGGAGACCACACGTTGCCCATTTCAGGAATCGATGGCATAGGCTGGGAGTTTTTAGCCTGTTCAGCAAATGCAGATACATAAGGATCATCCTTGATCTGCGGATCTTCCAGGGCTTCCAGGTTAGTTGGGATAGATCCTACCAGCTTGTTCAGCTTAAGTTGTGCATCCTTGGTGGATGCGAACTCAGCGTACAGTTTAGCTGCATTTGGGTATTGTGTATACGCATTAACCGCGAAGATCTTGAAGCCTGCAAGGGAGATCGCTGTCTTCCCGCTGACAGTCGGCAGCGGTACCAATCCCAGATTGTCGCCCAGAGCCGTTTTGTACCCGGCAAGTTCCCAAGGTCCGTTGATATCCATTGCCAAATCACCGGAGTTGAAGAGACTGCGCTTAATATCCGGGTTGATATCGCCGCTTTTGATTGGCAGAACTTCTTTCAGTTTCACAAATTCACTCAAGCCTTGGATTGCGCCGTCTGTATTGATCCCGATATCGTCTTTGTTCGTGCCGTTATCCCCGAAGATATAACCGCCGTTGGAAGCGATGAACGGATAGTCGAAATACATGTTGCCGACTTCCCACATGATTCCATACCGGTTTTTGGATTTATCGGTGAAGGTTTTGCCGAAGGCGATTACATCATCAAAGGTCTTGGGCGCTTCAGTAACAAGTGACTTATTGTAGTACAGAGCGTAAGTTTCAGCTGCACGCGGGTATCCGTACAGCATGCCGTCATAACTGGCACCGGTAATCGAAGCTTCCGTATTGTTCTTTACGGTTTCTGCTTCAAACACATCGTTTGGAAGCAACAGCTGCGCACTTGCGGCTCTGCCCAGGTTGTCATGCGGAATTAGAACAACGTCAGCAGCTAAGCCGGAAGGACCATCCTGAGACAGCTTGGTAACTTGATCTGTCGGAGACAATTCTTCAATTTTCACTGGAACATTGTATTTCTCGGTGAATTCCTTGGCAATCGCGTCTGTAAAAGCTCTTTCATCCTTACTTTCCCATACGACCAAAGATGCGCCATCCTCTGGGGTGATTTGTGCGGTTTCAGCAGCAGTGTTTTCTCCGCCGTTGTTTTCAGCCGGTGCTGTGCTTTCTGACGGAGCATTCGTCGCTGCAGCGTTACCGCCATTTGTGTTGTTGTTACCCCCGCACGCTGCCAGTGATGTAGCCATTGCGGCAACAGCCGTGACCATCATCCATTTTCTCATTTTCATTACAGATAACCCCTCCCGATTTTGTATATCACTTTGTGCTTAAGGATGCTGCAGAACATGCGCAAACGATTTCAGAGGATCTAAAAAAAATGTGCCTGTATACGAACCATCCATCTGAATACGCTTCAACAAGTTCTAGAAAGCGCTTCATTCCTAAATTCATAATACAACAGTCAGGTTAATTGTTAAAACGTTTGCACATAGTGTATTTGACCATATTTCGCAAAAAACATAATATAATCAATTTATATCTTCATTTTTCACATAATTACTCTTATTTACTCATACTTTCATGTAAAAATGAACACTTATTTGCCACTAACCCTGTTCTTTTCCTTAAAACTGTGGGTAAAGGTACCGGTTTCCCTTTTATCAAACCAACTTATCGCTTGTGAAGATTTGTGCAATGGTTTGTACAATAGTATTGAATGACCAAATATTCCGTGCTATAATCCAAACCATTATGAGCAGCCAGTCCTGCCTACAGCAAACAATCGAAGCATAGCCCCTTGTTCTTACACAATTAAAAGGCAATGTTACTGATCAGGGACAACCTCGGACACGCTTTTTGCTAGGGTTGTGCCTTTTTGTTATGGGCGGATTTCAGGTTCAATGGGTGCAAATGTGGCACAAAGCCAGTGCCTTGTCTGGCAAGGCATCCATTTGAGCGCCATTTCATCCTTATATCTCTATTTGATGAAAATGCTCACAAAACTTAAGTGTATGCTTCCGTAGCTGTTTTGTCCGAAGGAATTCACGGATGCTATGCTAACAAAACTTTTAGGAGGAATTGTCATGTTATTAGAAGCAGTATATCACCGCCCGCGGTTAAATTGGTCTTATGCCTACGATCACGAAACCATCCATCTTCGCCTGCGCGCCAAAAAAAGGTGATCTAACAGAAGTATTTGCCTGGGCCGGGGACAAATATGCATGGGATACTACGAAAGAGCTGATCCCGATGAAGCTTTTTACCAGCGATGCGATGTTCGATTACTGGGAGTGTGAATCTGTTCCCCTGTACCGACGGCTTAAATACGGCTTCCTGCTGCAAAAAGGCCACGAGCGGATCTGGATGACAGAAAGCGACTTCCAAACTGAACGCCCAACAAATCCAAACCGGCTCTTCGAATTCCCTTACATTAACCGCGGGGATGTCTTCACCCCTCCAGCCTGGGTTAAGGATGCTGTCTTTTATCAAATCTTTCCCGAGCGTTTTGCCAACGGGGATACCAGCCTGAACCCGGACAATGTGCAGCCATGGGGCGGAACCCCTACACCTGAGAATTTCTTCGGCGGCGACCTGCAGGGTGTTATTGATCACTTGGATCATCTGACAGAGCTTGGGATTAACGGGATCTATTTCACACCTATTTTTGCCGGGACTACGAACCATAAGTACGACACCGAAGATTATATGAAGGTTGACCCTCATTTCGGCGATGTGCAGACCCTCAAAAAGCTCGTCGACGCCTGCCATGAACGCGGGATCCGCGTGCTGCTGGATGCCGTATTCAACCATTCCGGCAGAACCTTCGCCCCGTTCCTGGATGTGCTGGAGCATGGGGAAAACTCCCGCTACAAAGACTGGTTCCATGTCCGTGAATTCCCGCTTCAGGTAGTGGACAACATTCCAAACTATGATGCTTTTTCGTTTGAGCCGCATATGCCGAAACTCAACACAGAGAACCCTGAAGTAAAAGAATACCTCCTAAAGGTTGCAGAATACTGGATCAAAGAGGTCGGCATCGACGGCTGGCGCCTGGACGTAGCCAACGAAGTAGATCACGGCTTCTGGCGTGAATTCCGCAAGGTCGTGAAGAACGCCAATCCGGAAGCCTATATTCTCGGCGAAATCTGGCATGAATCTGCTCCTTGGCTGGAAGGCGATAAATTCGACGCCGTGATGAACTACCCGTTCACGGATGCCGTTCTGGATTTCTTCATCAATAGCTCGCTTGATGCGGAAGGCTTCGCCAATGCAATTGGTAAACAGCTGTCCCGCTATCCGCTGCAAGCCAGTGAGGTGGCCTTCAACCTGCTGGACAGCCACGATACTGCACGCCTCTTAACCCTTGCCGGCGGCGACAAAAAGAAGTTCAAGCTGGCTGTGCTGTTCCAGTTCACCTTTATGGGCACGCCTTGCATCTATTACGGAGATGAGTTCGGTATGGACGGAGAGAATGATCCGGGCTGCCGCAAATGTATGGAATGGGATCCCGAGAAGCAGGACCACGACCTGTTCAGCTTCTACCGCAATCTGATCGGAATCCGCGGCAATCATCCTGCACTGCGCAGCGGCTCCTTCACATTCCTTGAGGCCGGCCGGGATGGCAGCAAGCTTGCCTTTGAACGCAGCCTTGGCGATGAAGTAATCATCGTTCTGATGAATACCGAAGAGACCGCCCAGACCTTCCGGCTCGATGTAGAAGAGCGGGATTGGCAGGATCTGTTCACTGGCGATTCCCTGCGGGCTGAGCGGGGCAAACTCACCATCAAGCTTCCGGCGTATGGTTATACTGCCGTTAAAGCAGTTCTGTAATCTCTTTTAGCAAATACAAACATAAAAAACGGCACTCTTCATCATTTTGAAGAGTGCCGTTTGCCGTTAACCGGGAAGGGCTGTAATGAATCTGTGCGGACTGAGATGACGTTAGTTACAGTTTTCCGGGCTGATGGACAGTGCCTGCGGACTCCACAGACGTAATCGGGAAATAAGTCATCCAACTTATGTCTTGTCAGTAGAAATAAGGTCCACTGAGTCCGCAGCACGGTCAAAATACAGAAAAATCTATACATAACGCCTCCTGGGTCCGCAGCAAGCCGTAATAGACACAACGCAAAAGCAGCGCCCCTCTATAACGGGAGGAGCGCTGCTTTGCTTGCTTTAGGACTTATTCAGCGAGCAATTTGTAAATAACCTGTGCGCTTTCCGCGCGGGTCATCATTGCTTGCGGTGCAAATTGCTTGTTCGCTCTGCCCTGTACCAGCCCAAGCTCAGCCGCAGTATTTACATAGTCTGCTGCCCATGAACTGATGGTGCCGGCATCCGCGAACGCTACAGAAGAGGAGCCCGGGCTTGTTTTCTTACCCTGCTTCACTTCCAGCGCACGGATTACCATAACCGCCATCTCCTCGCGGCTGATCGCTGCATTCGGAGCAAAGATATCCGCGCTGCGTCCGGAAACAATGCCTTGGCTGACAGCTGCCGCCACATAAGGAGCATACCAGGCATCTCCACTGACATCGCTGAATGAAGCTTGCCCTTCCGCGTTGATTCCCAGTGCACGAATCAGCAGAGCGGTAAATTCCGCCCGGGTGACACTTACATCCGGTTTGAATTCGGACACCGTCACACCTGTTACAATTTGTTTCGCACTGAGCGATTTAACCGCTTGAGCTGCCCAATGCAGAGCCGGAACGTCCTTAAAGGACTTATTCAGCTCAAGTGCAGCGTATTTACTGAAATGCGTTACCTCTGCTGTTATTTGATCCCCGTTCACAGTTCCGCCCACATACTGGAGGTTGTTGTTTTCACCTATAAAATAGACTCCAAGCAACTCTTTATTTACATTGCCGCTGAACTTAAGGGTAAGCTCAACCGGAGCTGCAAATGCAGTTACAGGAATACGTGTGCCGTCTTTTTTAACCACGAACAATGAGAAATCATATACTTTTGAGGCCGCGGTTACACGGGTATTGTTCCCGTTCAGCCCGCTTAACAGGCTATTTACTGCTCCGTCCTGAAGCGGGGCTGTGCCGAATAGAATCTGCGCACCTTCCGCATCCGATCCGGCCAGTGATGACTGAAGCCCGTGTAATACTTCACTAGGCAGGGTCACGGAGAGCTCACCCAGGTGCAGAACAAGATCATTCGTGCCGAGTGCTGCTGCAGCCTGAATCGGCAGCAGTACCGATGATGCGGATGCAGCAACATCAATTGTAACCTTGCCGTCCTTGCCGGCTTTTAGACTGTCTGGACTAATTGTTTGTGTGCCGGCAGCAGGTGTTGCCGCAGGTACGGAACCGGGGATAGATCCCGGAAGCGTTACTGGAGCTGGCGTTGGTGTTGGTGTTGGTTCTGCTGTTGCTGTTGCTGTTGCTGTTGCTGTCGCTGTTGCCGTTGC
>NZ_LN831198.1:1303174-1305137 GCF_001368795.1 Paenibacillus ihuae | reverse complement strand
CGGTTTCGGCGTTGGCGTTGGCGTTGGTGTCGGTGTTGGCGTCGGTTTCACATTAGGCACTGCAGCCAGAATTACTGTTCCGCCTCCATCTCTGCCCGGAAGATCGATACTCACCTTCTGATCACCGGATACCGTATACGTTTTACCGCTGTATTCATCTTTTACAACTGCAGCTGCGGCAAAAGGCACCGGTATACTCACCGTCAAAGCATCTTTTCCCGTATTGATTACTGTAACAACATTCACATTGTCATACTGTTTGTTAAAGGCAAGGTATCCCAGATCATCCGAACCGGCCAGCTTCGTGCGCGTGCCTTTGGAGAACACTTTGGAATACTGGGCCCGGATATTCAGCAGCTTCTGATAATGATCATGAAGCCCCTGCTCCGCTGTCAGCTGATCCCACGGCATATCTCCGCGGTTCTCGCTAAACTCTCCCTTGGCCATATCTCCGGCGTTGCTGCCGGAACGGCCCAGCTCTTCCCCGTAATAGATAACCGGCTGGCCTTTAGCCGTAATCTGCAGCGCTGCCGCGATCATCAGCTTGCCTTGATCTCCGTCCACGTAATCGGAGAGGAAGCCATTCTCGTCATGGCTGCTCAGGAATTGGGCCATGGTTTTAGTGTTATCTAACTTAGATTCACGGTCTTGCAGGTATGCATCTACATCTGTGATTTTGCCGTCGGTGAAATTTTTGGCTGCATTCTTGAAGCCAAAGTCAAGCAGCGCATCCATTTGACCAGATTGCAGATTGCCGCCGTCACTGTCAATTGTACCGCCGTAAAATTCGCCGACCAGCTTGAAGCTTGGGTCGATAGCAGTCAATGCATTCTTGAATGCTTTCCAGGTCGTGCTCTCCACATGCTTGACTGTATCCACACGGAAATAGTCAATCGTATCTCCGCGGTCAGTCCGTGCATTGCCCAGCCAGCCTGTCTGCCAGTCGATAATTTGCTGGCGCACTGCAGGATCCTCTGTCTTGAAATCCGGCAAGCCTGCCAGCTCGCCCTTGACCGGATCGGTATCCGCCGAAACGTTGTCTGTGCGGAGCATTCCGTCAAAGCGCGCTTTATCCTCGGCAGTAACGCCTTCGTAGCTGTCGCCCGCTTCAAGCCCGTAGCCTGCATGATTCAGCACAACGTCAACCATAATTTTGATGCCCTTGTCATGTGCCTTCTCAATCAGCTGCTTGAAGGTGGCCATATCGCCGAGATGCTCATCCAGCTGGGTGAAATCTTTGGCCCAATAGCCATGATAAGCATACTGTGTACCGCCGAAATCAATGCCTTTGTTGAAGTCGATATTGTCGACAACCGGTGAAATCCAGAGCGTGTTAATACCAAGCTCCTGCAGGTAATCCAGCTTGTCGATCATCCCCTGGAAATCCCCGCCGTGATAGGCTTCCAGATGAGTTTTGTCCACATTCTCATTGTTCTTCAGGTCGCCATCCGCAAACCGGTCTGTGAGCGCAAAATAAATCCGCGCCTCATCCCAGTCGAAATCAAGCTTAGCTCCCGTATACGTTCTGGCTTTTACCTCAACGGCCGTGTCCCCTGTATGACTGTTGCCGTACTGGTCGATCAGCGTAATTGGAATCGTTTTGGTTCCTGCCGTTACCGTATCTTTCACTGCAATCGTCTGCTTCAGCAGCTCCATATCAAGCTTAACCTTCGCCGGTCCGCCCAGAGCGGTCAAATCCATGTAACCTTCCTTGTAAGACACTGCTTCCGCGGAAGCTGCTTTGACCGTCACAACAGCATTCTCATTAGAGGTCACCGCTTGCGGCTGAACTGTAGCTGTTATGGTGACATCAGGATTATGGTAAATTACTGCCGATTCACCGTTAACCGTATGTTTCGGGTCTGACAGTTCCTCGGTAATCCCATCCTTGGTAATCAGGAAGGTATACTTGTAGGTTCCTTCCTCCACCCCTGTCAGCACATAAGTAAACCATTCATTTGCA
>NZ_LN831198.1:1250272-1303148 GCF_001368795.1 Paenibacillus ihuae | reverse complement strand
ATACTCGGTACCGTTTACCTTTACCACTGCCCGCTCAATGTCAGCCTGATTTCCGCTGCGGAACAGCGCATCATCACGGTACATGAAGGTTATTGTTCCGTCCTTCATCACCGGACCGCTTATAAATGGCTTAATGTCCAGCTCCTTCACCTGGCTGGTTACAATAACCTTGGTGAATTGCTCGCCTGCGGTCAGCGGAATAACACGGTCATCCGGATAATCCTGTTTGCCTGTATTCCAGTCTGTGCCTTTGCGGAGTACGAAACCTACACTTGTAGCATTCTGTGCTACTTCAATCAGCACGCTGGCCTTGCCGTCTTTAAAGGTCGTGAAATCAATCTGGTCATTCTTGGCCCCTGTATTCCAGACCCAGATATTCCAGTCGGTATAATCCTTGTCGGGACGGACATAGGTGAATTCAACATAACGCTTGTTGTCTACAGCTTCTTTAACAACTTTAACGGTTACAGCCGCGGAACGCCCGCCGTATGAAATCGTAATCGTTGCCGTTCCAGCTTTTATCCCTGTAACTACACCTTTACTATTAACGGCGGCCACATCCGGTTTATCGGAAACATAGACTGCTGCGTTCGTAATATTACGTTTGCTGCCGTCATCGTATTTGGCATAGACAGCCGACTGATGCGCGGTGCCGATCTGGAGCATGTAATCCGTGCTGTCTGCTTCCACAGAAGTAAAGACTGCTGCCGCTGCATCCATCCGGATAATAACGGCCGTCAAGGGCTGCAGCTGAATAGAAGTAGAGGTCAGCGTAAACCCGCTCTGCTCTGCAGCCGGGATAGCTGTTACGCCAGCTTCATCATCATCAGCAAGTACAGCACCCCCGGTCAAATCCTCAGACAGCGATAGCGTTCTTGCTTCATCATCTCCGTTAACAAAGACATAATAAATGCCTGTGCCATCCGTCGCTTTGTTCTTGTAGCCGATCACCAGATCGCTCGCCTTCATTTCAGGAGCCTGGATCAGAGTGACATTGGAATTCACCATGCTCATGTCGCCCAGCCGGAATGCATCCGTGGACTTTCTAAGCTTAATGAGCCCCGCTGTATAATCTTTAGTCGTGTTTTGAACCGGGAAGTTCACTTCATCCGTTACTTTTGCCCAGTCAAACTTGTTGATTGCATCAGATGAATCATAAGAATCGTGGATAAAATAGCCAAAAGACTTGCCGGCCGCATCCTTCAACTCGGTATATTTCTGCTCAGGTACACCTGTACCCAGCCATTGCTTCGTACGGCCATATTCTTGACCCGCCTGCAGGAAAGCCGTTCCCTGTGAAGTCAGCTCAAGCGTGTTGCCGAGTCTGATCCGCTGCTGAATTTCCAGTTCATTCGCTGGAATAGCCGGGTCCTTCTTAATCGACTGCGCAATAACATCATGCAGCGTCAGATTATCATGAGCTTCGATGTACGGTACAACATCACCCGGATCATCTGCAGGAATATTGGAAGGCTGCGCCTTGATATTGTTCAGGATGGTGGAAATGGAACGGGCACCGCCTGTGATGAATCTCGGCTCCCCTTCCGAACCATAGCCGGATTTCAATTCATTGCGGAATTCATCGGAGAACACGCCGACGCTGTCGGTAGTGTCCATCCATTGTTGGTCGGCACCATGGCCTGCAAGTGAAGGATCGGAAGCCGCACCGCCAAAGGTTACCCAGCCTTCACCAATGAACAAGGCTTTCGGATTGATCGCCACAGCAGCATCATACGCTGCTTGAACGGCTTCCTGAGTGGCATCGCCCATCATATCCCAGCGCATGCCGTCTACTTTGTATTCGCTGAACCAGTATTTGACGGAATCGACCATCAGCTTCTCGGCCATTTTATGATTAGTAGCCAGGTTGTTGCCGAATCCGCCGATAAAGTTGCCGTTTGCATCCTGAAACGCATAATAATTCGGCACGATATCGTTCAGGAATTCCTTCTTGGCCATATGGGTATACACGACATCCAGAATGACACCCATTCCGGCTTCATGTACGGCATCAATGAGACCTTTCAATTCCTTGATCCGCTCTTCAGGATCGGCCGGATTCTGTGAATAGGCTCCATCCGGGGAGAAATAGCTCTGCGGATCATAACCCCAGTTGTACTCGTTGTTTTGGGCCGAATAGTCCGATTCTCTCTGTCCCATCTTCGTTTCATCCCCGTAATACCAAGCCATTACCGGGAGCAGCTGAATGTGGGTGATACCCAAAGATTTAATATAATCAAGCTTCTTGGCAAAAGCGGCATAGGAACCCCAGCGCTCGCCGCCCAGACTACTCTCAATGGAGACATCTGATGTGAAATCCCTGAGATGGACTTCGTAAACGACGGCATCCTCACGTTTCTCGTAGCCTGCAATATCCGCTGCATGGTAGCTGTCTGGATTGGTCCGGCTCAGATCAACGATCGCCGCTTTGCCCACGGTATCTCCATCCGCACCTGCTGCGCCAGTAGTATCAACGGTGAATACGGCCATTGATTTGGCATAAGGATCTAGTACCTGCTTCATGACCCCGTTATTCGTTACCTCATACTGGTAGTAATAGCCGCGGACATCCTGCTCACCGCTTACTCCTGTAATATCGGATGACGTCAGCTCTGCCGACCAGACTCCTTGCTCCCCCTTGGTCAGGCTTACCCGGCCGACAACTTCGGCTGAGTTGGACTTATTGTACACGTTCGCAACAACAGTGCTGGCCATAGGTGCCCATAACTTCAGCGTGGCCGATTTGTCAGCCGCATGATAGGTCGCCCCAAGGTCATCACCTGTGTAATTGTACATCTCATCCAGCATTCTCCAACCGCTGGAAGCGGATACGGTTTTACCGGAATAAGTGACACTCAGCGGTGTCTTCTCCAGATCAAAAGCAGCGGTGTCCACTTCAATTGAAGTAGTGCTCGTGATCTTCACAGCAGACACAGGTACAGCGGCACCTTCTTTGTCCCTCACTGTGATTGCAGTTTTCAGCGCTGCTACATCCAATCCATCGGTTAAGGTAAATCCAAGCAGGATTTTACTGGCGGACAGTACTTCCGCCGATACTAGTCCCACCGGCTGTTCGCCGAACGGAGAGACGTAAACATTATTATCGCCTTCTTTGATCCACAGCTGATTGTAGCGGTCCAGCAGGCTAAAAGCTTTGTTGCCACCGTCTTTATCACCGTTTGAGGGCTTCACGACAAGGAAACCGAGCTTCTTCGCATTGTCTTTCAACGTGATATCGGCATAAGCACCGAAGTGGTCCACATGCTCAGCCGCAAAAGGAACTGCGTCGGACGGCCAGGTGCTTGGCGCTTTTGCCACATCATCCCACAGCCATAATCCGTAGTCGCTCTGCTTACTATCTGCTCTAATATAGTGAATCCGGACCGTATTCGCAGGCAGGGATACCGGCTCATAAGGCGTTACCGTATCAGAGCCTTGTTTGATCCAGATTTCATTGGTTTGAGGAGTATTGATAAGAAAAGTTTTATTTCCTCCGTCTTTAGCTTCATTCGAGCGGTTAACGACGAGGAAGGAGATTTTTTTGGCACCGGTTTTGAGCGGGATATCCACATAGGCACCATAGGAATCGGTCTGTCCTTCGGGAAATGCCGTCGCACCCGATGGCCAGCCCGCCGAACCAGCCGCTACATCATCCCACAACCACAGGCCCTGGTCGGTATAATCACCTGCGGTACGGCTGTAGTGAATCCGGATACTGCCTTCAGCTATCGGCTTCACGGTTCCCGGGTTTACCGGAGCAGTGAATGTAGCATCCACCCCGTGATCCAGTGCATTATACTGGAAGGTTACCGGCAGATCCGCAGGCAGGCTCAGGGTCAGATCCGCGTCAGGGTACGATTTGTCATCTGCCGGAGTGGCTCCAGGAACCAAAATCTTGTATGAATACTCGCCTTTGGGCAGATTAACTCTATTCTCGTACACATTGTCAAAATTAGTGTCTGCAAGCACTGTCTGGGCATCAGCCGCCGAATTATCACTGGTATCCCCCAGCTCTGTCTGCAGAGAGCCAACCAGCCTTGGCAGCTTATCCTGCGCTAGCGGTGTGTAATACGTGGAATCTGCGATTTTCTTAGTAATGTCGTTGTAATAAAAGGTTACGGTTGTCTCGGCAGCAAGTGTAAGCACAATATTGCCGCCATTGTCTTTCCCGCCGGGATTGGTATAGCTGCTGAAGCCATAGCTCTCATCCCAGGTGCCGTTAAGCGCAACCTTGTACTCATAGGTTCCAGCAGGCAATAAGCCAGTAAACTTATAAGTGCCGTTGTCTGTATACGTCATTTCCGTTACAGTGGCTGCCGGATTCCAGTCATCCGTAGGATTCGCCTCTGTAGACAATTCCGACTGAAGTGTGCCGACCAGAAATGCCTTGGTTGCAGCAGCCTGTACTTTTGATGCCGGAAAAGAAAAATAGGAGCACACTAGAACAATAATCATACTGACGGCAAAAGCTTTTTTACTCCATAAAGCTAATTTCATTCCTTTAAGCCCCCCTAATGATGTTTTCCTTCAGTTGTGCGGGTAGTGCATTCATGTTAAATTTACCGCCACTTCCGGTCGCCCGGCTGCTTAGACCTGAATAAGCCCACACCCTCCTTCTCAAAATCGCTGAATGGCTCATTGAAACCAGTGAACATTAGCGCAAACGTTTGCAATAAAAGGGTTACTGACCTAAAGCAGACAAACCTTTGTGCGTACAGCAAAAATCGCCCGAAATAAACACATGTAAGCGCTTCTAAGTTCTGTTAACCATATTATTCCGTAAATTAAAGCGTTGTCAACAGCCATTTTTATTAAATGCATGGAAATGCGGTATAGTTATCGCTGAAAATATTTTTATTACGTTGCACAAAGTTGCACAGAAAAAGACTCATATAGCTGTTATTGAAATGATTTTTTCAGCAAAAACCGTTTGCACACTTTATTACGGCTCATTTCCCTTCTCTGCTTTGGCTTTGCTCCTGTTTGACCGGTTTTCTCCGGTCCTGCCGATTTCTCTGTAGAAACATGCAATAATGGGCCGCTTTTCCTTGCAATTCTTCCAAAATCGCCTGGAAACAGCCTGAAGCGGGACTTTCTCTATTTACAATTAACAGCACTTCGATTAATATTACTTTGTAAAGCAAACGGTTCCATGAAGGAGGTTTCTATGACAGTTACCATTAAGGATGTGGCTAAGAAAGCGGGAGTTTCTCCCTCCACGGTATCCCGGGTGTTGTCAGGCCATCCCAGAATCAGCCTAGAAACTTCCCGTAAAGTTAAAGTAATCATGGAGGAAATGGGCTACACTCCGAATATGATGGCTAAGAGCCTGGTTTCGAAAACAACCAACAGCATTTGTATTATCTTGCCGAAGCCTGCTGAAGAGCTTTTCTCCAATCTGTTCTTTATGGAATTGATCCGCGGGATTGTTACCCAGTCCAGCAGATCTGGCTATGATGTGCTGATTAGTTCCGGAGCAAACGAGAAGGAAGAGCTGGAGGCTGTCTCCCGCCTGCTCAAAGGGCGCCGGGTAGACGGCGTTATTCTGCTGTACTCACGTAAAGATGATGCGGTTATTGATTTTCTCGAATCCGGCGGTTATCCCTTTGTCCTTGTTGGACGAAGCGACCGCTATGAGGATATATTATCCGTGGATAACGATAATGTCATGGCAGCCTTTGATGCTACGAACCATCTGATTTCTATGGGACATGAGCGCATCGGCTTTGTCAGCGGGCCGCCTAATCTCATCGTTTCACGCGACCGTCTTGAAGGATACCGCAAAGCTATGCTGAGCAGCGGTCTGGAGATGCGGACGGAATGGATTGTGGAGGGCGAATTTCTGCAGGATAGCGGCTACCGGGCCATGTCATTCTTTATGAATCTTCCGAACCGCCCGACAGCGCTTGTTGCCGTCGATGATATGGTCTCTTTCGGAGTACTGCGCGGTCTGAACGAACTGAAATACAAGGTACCCGAGGATCTGGCGATTGTCAGCTTTAACAACATCCCGCTCTCGGAATTGTCCAGCCCGCCGATCAGCAGTATTGACATCGGTATTTATCATCTTGGTTATACGGCCTCCCAGGTGCTAATCCAAAGCATCCAGAAGCCGGATAATGATGCCGGATATACAAACCGTTTCGTCATTCCCCACCGTTTGATCGTTAGAGAATCTTCTATGTATGCTCCAGGGAAGAAATGACTAAGATTCAAGAATAAATGAAGCAGTCCCTTGCTTCATTTATTTTTTCGAATGTTGTACAAACGTTTGCGCTAAACCTGCAGCGTTAAAACAGCCTTCATCCATAAGTACTTAGCTGCACGCTTTCGGAGTGAGTTTTGTACGAAGCCATTCAAGAAGCTATGCTCACAAAACTTAGGCTTATGCTTCCGAAGCGAGTTTTGTACGAAGCCATTCAGGAAGTTAAGCTCACAAAACTTTTAGGAGGTTCAACATGTCAGCAATTAAAGCTTGTCTGTTTGATTTGGACGGCGTGCTCGTCGACACCGCCAAATATCATTTTATCGCCTGGAGAGAGCTTGCCGAAGAACTCGGATTTGTGTTCACCGAGCAGGACAATGAGCGCCTTAAGGGCGTCAGCCGGACCGCTTCGCTGAATATCCTGCTGGAAATTGGCGGACTTGAGTTGGACGAAGCGGAAAAAGCACGGCTTGCCGAGCAAAAAAACAACCGCTATGTGGAATACATCGCCAAAATGGACAGCTCCGAGATTCTGCCGGGCGCATTATCTTTCCTCAAGGAATGCCGTGAAGCAGGCATCAAGGTTGCCCTCGGGTCAGCCAGCAAAAATGCGATGACGATCCTGAACAACACCGGCCTGACTCCCTACTTCGATGCAATCATCGACGGTACGCATACCAGCGCAGCGAAACCTGATCCTGAGGTGTTCCTGCTGGGTGCCCAGGCGGTGTCTGTACCGGCAGAGCAATGCGTCGTCTTCGAAGATGCAGAAGCAGGAATCCTTGCTGCTACACGTGCGGGCATGAGCAGCGTAGGCATTGGTTCACCCGAAACGCTGTCTGAAGCGAACTTCGTCGTGCCTTCCCTCGCCCAGATCAGCGTCGCTAAGCTGCAGGAATTATTCGCAGCTGTTTGATGAATAGTAACAACTAACTATGAGTTGTTTGTTCATGCACTACTCTCTTTATAAAATGAATTAAAAATACACTATTAGCATTATGGTGAAGAAGCCGCGGAGCGGAATTTTGGAACTGTAGGAGCGGCCGGAAGTCCAAACATTCTGCGCAGTGGCGACGCCATCACCAGAATTCTAATACAAAAAATTTAGTTCATATTATATCCTCATCCCTCATTTAAAAGGAGCCAAAAAACAATGAAACAATATTTGAAAATTGATGAATGGTCCATCATTGAAGAGTCTTTCGATCCGCAGACCCAGGAAATCTCCGAGAGCGTGTTCAGCATCGGGAACGGCTATATGGGCGGCAGAGCGAACTTTGAAGAGCAGTACAGCGGGCATAGCCTGCAGGGCAGTTATATGGCGGGTGTATACTATCCGGACAAAACACGGGTCGGCTGGTGGAAAAACGGCTATCCGGAGTATTTTGCCAAAGTGCTTAACAGCACCAACTGGATCGGCATTAATATTGACCTGGACGGTACTCCGCTCGATCTGGCTGCCTGCACAGTGAGCCAGTTCCGCCGTGTGCTTAATATGAAGGAAGGCACGCTCTCCCGCAGCTTCACAGCCACACTTGAAGACGGCAAAGAGGTTCAGGTGGAGAGCATCCGCATCGTCAGCATGGCCCGCCACGAGATCGGCGCCATCCGCTACTCCATTATTCCGGTGAATTTTGCCGGACAGCTTACGATTACTCCTTACCTCGACGGCGACATTAAGAACAAGGACTCCAACTATGATGAGAAGTTCTGGAACGAAGTGGAGAAGAAAAGCGAAGCGGAAGGCGGATACCTGACCCTCAAAACGAAAAAGCTCGATTTCCACGTGACTTCGGCATTTGCATTCGACATTCTCGTCAATGGTGAAAAGCTTACAACAACGCCTGAAGCAATTGAACAGGAGAAATACGTAGCTAGTAAAGTAAGTCTTGCGGTACAGGCCGGTGATCAGGTGGTTATCTATAAATATGCCGCCAACGTGACCTCCCGTAATTACGGACTCGGCCAGCTTGTAGACGCGGCCCATACCTCGCTGAACAGCGCCCGGGAAGCCGGATTTGTGACGCTTTTGACTGAACAGGCTGCAGCATGGGGCGACAAATGGAAGGAAAGCGACATTATTATTGAAGGGGATGTGTCCGCACAGCAGGCGATCCGCTTTAACATTTTCCAGCTTAATCAGACCTACACCGGCGAAGATGACCGGCTGAATATCGGGCCTAAGGGCTTCACGGGTGAAAAATACGGCGGCAGTACTTACTGGGATACCGAAGCGTATTGTGTGCCATTCTATTTAAGTACTGCGGATTCCACCATTGCCCGCAATCTGCTGATCTACCGCTATAAGCATCTGGAAAAAGCCAAAGAAAACGCCCGCAAGCTCGGCTTCAAAAAAGGTGCGCTTTATCCGATGGTCACAATGAACGGCGAGGAATGCCACAACGAGTGGGAGATTACCTTCGAGGAAATTCACCGCAACGGTGCCATTGCCTATGCTATCTACAACTATGTAAACTACACCGGCGACAAGGCTTACCTGGGCCAATACGGCCTTGAGGTACTGGTGGAGATCTCCCGCTTCTGGGAGGAACGTGTACACTATGTGCCGCGCAAGGATCAGTATGTGATGCTAGGCGTAACCGGTCCGAACGAATACGAGAACAATGTCAATAACAACTGGTACACGAACCGGATCGCTGCCTGGACCATGGAATATACACTGGAAGCGCTGGCGTACCTGCAGGAAAATGAAAGCTCCCGCTATGCAGAGCTGGCCGACAAACTGGAGCTTGCAGACAGCGAAACGGCCCAGTGGAATGAAATTATCAGCAAAATGTATTATCCGTCCGATGAAGAGCTCGGTATCTTCCTGCAGCAGGACGGTTTCCTCGACAAGGAAATCATTCAGGTAAAGGACGTTCTGCCGGAGAACCTGCCGCTTAACCAAAAATGGTCCTGGGACCGCATCCTGCGTTCCTGCTTCATTAAACAGGCCGATGTGCTTCAGGGATTGTATTTCCTTGGCGACCGTTATGATCTGGACACCAAAAAGCGGAATTTCGACTTCTACGAGCCGATTACCGTTCATGAGTCCTCCCTCTCCCCTTGCATCCACGCCATTCTGGCTTGTGAGCTGGGCTACAAGGAAAAGGCTTACGAAATGTACCTGCGCACTTCGAGACTGGATCTCGACAACTACAATAATGATACGGAAGACGGCTGCCACACCACCAGCATGGCAGGAACGTGGATGTCGATTGTACACGGCTTCGGCGGATTGCGCGTTCAAGCAGACCGCCTGATCCTGAAACCATCCAATCCGGGACACTGGACCTCGTATTCGTTCAAAATCATGTTCCGCGGCTCACGGCTGAAGGTTATCGTTACTGATCTACAGGTTACGGTTGTCAATGAAACCGATGTTCCGGCGGCACTTACGATTCACGGCAAGGAGTATACTGTGAACGGGCTAAGCAGCGTTACTGCTGAGGGCACCCCGGTAACGGCATAATTCTTAATGCCCCGGAGGCTTCTGCGCTTTCGGGGCTTTTTATGTAAGCTGAACCGGAAAATCTGCTCAATAGGCTTACGCCGTAACTGCGGGGAATGCTCGGACTTCCGGTCACTGTTGTTCACTGATTTCTTGATTTGAACCGATAGGCGGTTGAAATCTGTGAACAAAGGCGAACGCTATCGCTCCTACAGTTCCAAGCTTCCCCTCCGTTACTGCTGCCCATTCTAGTAAAATTTCAAAGTTCAGCTTAGATTATTTGTGTGGGTATAACCAACCAAACTCAAAGGAGTCGTTGAAATGAACAGAGCCTTTTGGAAAGAAGCCGTAGTCTACCAGATCTACCCCCGGAGCTTCCAGGACAGCAACGGAGACGGAATCGGAGATCTGCAGGGGATTATCTCCCGGCTGGATTACCTGCAGAAGCTAGGCGTCGATGTGGTATGGCTCTCGCCGGTCTACAAGTCGCCGAATGACGACAACGGGTACGACATCAGTGATTACGAGGATATTATGGATGAATTCGGCACCTTACACGACTGGGAGGAGCTGCTGGCCGGTTTGCATGAACGCGGCATCAAGCTGATGATGGACCTTGTCATTAACCACTCCTCCGATGAGCATGCCTGGTTCGCGGAATCCCGTTCCTCCAAGGACAATCCCTACCGCGATTACTATATTTGGCGTCCGGGCGGTCCAAATGGCGAGCTGCCGAACAACTGGAGCTCGATCTTCAGCGGACCGGCCTGGGAGCTGGATGAGGCTACCGGTGAATACTATCTCCATCTGTTCTCTCGCAAGCAGCCTGACCTCAATTGGGAGAATCCGCAGCTGCGCGAAGCGCTGCATAAGATGATCGCTTTCTGGCTCGACAAAGGAGTAGACGGGCTGCGCATGGACGTAATCAATATGATCTCCAAAGTAGAAGGCCTGCCTTCGGCTTATCACGAAGGACTGGCTCCCGGCGAACTGGCCGGCGGCGGTGAATATTATATGAACGGCCCGCGGGTCCATGAATTTTTACAGGAAATGAACCGTGAAGTGCTGTCTAAATACGATGTCATGACGGTTGGTGAAACGCCCGGAGCCAGTGTGGAAGATGCTATTCTGTATACAGACGAAGACCGTCACGAGCTGCAGATGGTGTTCCAGTTCGAGCATATGGACGTCGATTCCGGCCCCGGCGGCAAATGGAATGTCATTCCCTGGACCCTGAAGGGGCTGCGCGACATTCTGCACAAATGGCAGGTGGGCCTTGCCGACAAGGGCTGGAACAGCCTATATCTGAACAACCATGACCAGCCCCGGATGGTCTCGCGGTTCGGCAATGACGGGGAATACCGGGTCATCTCTGCTAAAATGCTTGCCACTCTGCTGCACACGCTGAAGGGTACGCCGTACATTTACCAGGGTGAAGAAATCGGGATGACGAACGTCAAATTCCCGCTGCTGGAAGATTACAAAGATATCGAAATACTGAACATGTACCGGGAAAAGGTCACCGAAGGCGGCGCAGATCATGATGCAGTTCTGCAATCGATCCACATCAAAGGCCGAGACAATGCGCGTACGCCAATGCAGTGGGATGCCACAGACAATGCCGGCTTTACCGAAGGTACACCTTGGCTGAAGGTTAATCCGCGCTACACAGAGATCAATGTTGAACAGGCGCTGGCCGATTCGGATTCAGTCTTTTATTACTATCAGAAGCTGATCGCCCTGCGCAAAAAGCATCTCATTATGGCTTACGGCGATTACGAGCTGCTGCTGCCTGAGCATGAGGATATCTATGCCTACACCCGTACGCTGGAGGATGAACAATGGCTGGTATTGCTGAATTTCAGCGAGACCGCGCAGACGGTTGAGCTTCCTGCTAAGCTGGCCGCCGTAAAAGAAACCATTATCGGCAATTATCCTGACGAACCGGCAGCCGGAGAACGGGGAACACTGCGCCCTTATGAAGCCAGAGTCTACCGTTTAGGGAACTGACAGCCTGTCCTCTAATCGGTTATACTGTGGAAACGAACCTGTCATTATTGAGCACAGAATAACAGGACTGGTCACTCATGGCATGATAGGATGAAGTCAAAGGGAGATGGCACACTTGGAATGGCTGATCCGAATGAAGGAAGCCCTGGATTATATGGAGAGGAAAATGACAGAGACGCTGCGCATCGAGGATATCGCGAAGATTGCTCATGTGTCTCCATTCCATTTCCAGCGCATGTTCAGCATGCTGACCGGCTTTACGTTGGCAGATTATATCCGCAGGCGCAGGTTGACCCTGGCCGCCCAGGAGCTGGCCAGCTCAAAGATCAGAGTGCTGGATGTGGCGCTGAAATACGGATATGATTCTCCGGAGTCGTTCGCCAAGGCGTTCCGCAAGGCACACGGATTGTCTCCTTCTGCCGCACGCGAACCCGGGGTGCAGCTAAAGGCGTTCCCCCGCCTCTCTTTCCATCTATCATTGAAGGGAGATCAGGAAATGGACTACAAGATCGTCGAGAAACCTGCTTTTACCGTTATCGGCAAATCAATGGAGGTTACCTGCCGGGACGGGGAGAATCATCGCAGAATCCCGGAGTTCTGGAATGAATGTAACGAGGACGGTACTTCGGACCAACTGATTGAACTCGCTGCGGACAAAAATTGGCTTGGAATCTGTATGAGCATGGACATGGAGAAGGAGCTGCTGTCTTACTGGATCGGTGTGGAAGCAGATGCAGGCACTGACCCGCAGGGCTTTGAAACTGCCGTTGTTCCAGCGGCTAACTGGGCGGTATTCACTTCAACAGGCCCGATGCCGCATGCCATCCAGAACGTCTGGGAGCGGATTTTTCAGGAATGGTTCCCGGGCACTGGTTATGAGCATGCTAGCGGGCCGGAGTTCGAGCTCTATCCTCCCGGCGATCCGCAAGCTGACGATTATGTATGCGAAGTGTGGATTCCTGTCGTTAAGAAATAAGCAGCATGCCTTCACGGCAATGCAGTATACGGTCAAAGACTATCCGCTCCGGGTAGTCTTTTTTCTATCAGATCCTAATTTTTTATTTTGAGATTCGGCATAGGCTTGGTATAATAAACAGATTATATGGCTCACATATGCATATTGTCATCCGAGATTCGGTGAAGGAGAAACTCATGTCTATCGTAAAAATCTTTTCTGACAGCACTTCCGATTTGCCGCAAGGCTGGAAGGAAACGTATGATATCGGCATCATTCCGCTGTATGTAGTGTTTCAGGACGGTACCTACAAGGATGGTGTGGACATTACACCAGAGGAAGTCTACCAAAGGGTCGCTGCGGACGGGGCTTTGCCGAAAACAGCTGCACCATCACCTGCCGATTTCATAGCGGCCTTCGAGCCGGTCATCGCCAGCGGCGGAGATGCTGTATACGTCGGCCTATCCTCTGCATTATCCTCTACATATCAGAATGCCTTGCTGGCTGCAGGTGAATTCCCGGAAGGGCGTGTACGGGTCGTCGATTCCGAGACGTTATGCGGAGGCATTGCCCTGCTCGTCATGAAGGCTGCCCGGGCGGCAGCCAAAGGCCGCAGCAGCGCGGAAATCGCCGCCATGCTGGAGCAGTGCCGCAGCCGGGTAGAGACAGAATTCGTTGTGGATACGCTGGACTACTTATATATGGGCGGCCGCTGCTCGGGGATGCAGAATTTTATCGGCAGCCTGCTGAAGATCCGGCCGGTACTGCGGCTGATTGACGGCGCCATCGTACCGGTGAGCAGGATCCGCGGCAAGAAGGAAAAGGCCGTGGAACAAATGCTGCAGCATGCGCTATTGAATGCTAAATCGATGGATAAAGAGCTGTTGATTGTAGCCCATACTTTGGCTGAAGAAGATGCCAAGTTCTTGGAGACGGCGCTGCGGGAGCAGACCGATGTAGAAGAAATTGCTGTCATCCATGCCGGATGTGTTATCGGCAGCCATTGTGGCCCGGCTACTGTAGGACTCATGTATATGCATTAGTGTGTTATTACTTTCTTAGGTCTGCCCAAACGAGCAGGCTGCGGGATCTTCCGCAGCCTGCTCGTTTTTATCTGTACCTGTTACCCTCCGCACATCAAAAAAGCTGTCCCGGCAGCAGCATGGACAGCCTTTCGGCTCTTAATATGATGTTGTCTCCACTTCCATCGCTTCCTTCACGAAGGGCAGCATAAAGCGGAAGATGGAACCCCGACCCTCTTCACTCTCCACAAAGATGGTTCCGCCCATCAGCTCCACAAGCTGCTTACAGATGGCGAGGCCCAGACCCGTTCCCCCATATTTGCGGTTAATAAACGGATGCAGCTGCGAAAAGGACTGAAACAGCAGGTTCAGCTTGCTGTCGGCAATGCCTACACCCGTATCACGAACCGAAAACTCCAGCAGATATTCCTGAGAACCCGGCAACGGAATATTCTTCACCGACAAGGTTACACTCCCCCGCTCGGTGAATTTCAGGGCATTTCCGACCAGATTTACAATGATCTGCCGCAGCCGGTTGGGATCGGTGGTCACTGCTTCAGGGACACTGGTATCCGCCCACCAGCGCAGGGCCAGCTTCTTCTCCTCTGCCTTGGGCGTAAACAGGTCAATAACATTCTCCAGCATTTCGCGCAGATCGAAGGTCTCAGACTGCAGCGGCATCTTTCCTGCTTCCATCTTGCTGAAATCGAGAATATCGTTCAGGATTTGCAGCAGACTGTAGCTGCTGCTCCGCAGAATTTCCGCATAGCTGCGCTGCTCCTCCTCAAGCTCTGTCTCCAGCAGCAGATCAGCCATTCCGATCATCCCGTTCATCGGAGTCCGGATTTCATGGCTCATCATCGCCAGGAAATCTGATTTGGCCTGGGCTGCCTGCTCTGCCGATTCCTTCGCCTGAAGAATCTCCCGCTCATTCGTAATATCACTGAAGGAAACCACTACCCCGCAGATGTTACCGTTGTCCAGCAGCGGTGCAATCCGGTAATTCACGAAAAAACTCGTGCCGTCCTTACGCCAGAAAATCCCATCGTTCTTCATGCGGGTAATCCCGTCTTCCAGCGTATTCCTGAGCGGACTTTCTATCAGAGAGTTAGGGGAAACGCTGCTGCGGATATGCTGAATCTGATCCATTAGATGAACTCCGGCCAGCTCCGAGGCGTCATAGCCCAGCATATCCGCACCTTCACGGTTAATAAAAATGGTACGCCCCTCTGTATCGAGACCGAATATCCCAGCCGATACGGAATTCAGAATCAGGCTCATACGCTTATCTTCTGCCATTTCAAGCATTAGCTCCGGCAGTTTCGGATTTCCTGATTCAAGCCCGGTCTGCTCTTCCCTCCCGGTTTCACGTCCGGCTGCCGCCAACTCACTGAGCCAGTCCAGCAGCACTTCGGGGAGCTGAGCGGAACGGTCATGATGAATAATTGCGAATACACCAGCGATGCCTTCCGCAGATTTCAACGGAACATAGGAAATAGTGCAGGGAACGGATTCACCTTGGATAGGTTCGTCCACAAGTTCAAATCTGGAGGTCATCCCTTCGAGGGCTGCTGCAAAATGCGCTTCACCGGGGAGCATCTGGGGGAACTCTTCCCCATTTGAACGGATACGCGCCAGTCCGCCAGCGTCTGCAGCACTCAAAGCACGGTTACTGTCAACGTATTTTCCCTGCCTGTCGAGCACAATAATCAAATCAGGATGATGATCATATAACGCTTTATAAGCACTTTCCTCAGAAAGCACCCTGCCCAAAATGGCAGCCCAGTCTTTTTGCATAGCCCAACTCCTTCACTGCTCTAAACCTGCTATTGTTATTCCGTATATGCGGAAACTCTCTATATTTGTTGAAATTCCTGAATCAAAATCTATTATAGCAAAAAAAACCGCTTGTGGTCGCCAAGAAAACACAGGCGCCAAGCGGTTTTTACAGGTATTTTGGACTATCCCTTCAGATCATGCAACGTCCTGATACTCAATATTGCGGATGGACAGATAAGCAACAGCCACACCAACCAGTCCGAGAAATAACGAGACGCCTACTTGATTGCCCAGCCGGAAATTGCCGAAGTCGGAAGACAGGATGCTGGCAATCAATACGGCGGATACGATAGTGGCCGGTACTGATTTTTTGCGTAGTCCGAAGAACAACGGAATCAGCCCAATCCCTGCTGAATACACCGCATCCAAAGCAGACATGGTAACTTGCGACGTAATCAGCTTCAGTGTCACTTCTCCCGTGATAGCCTCCTTGATGTAGTGATTGAAACCGACGAGAGCAGCACTTATCAGCACATTAGACACGAAGATGGTGATCAGGATAAACAGCGACACGATGAGCAGCTTGGCTGCTATCAGCTTTTTGCGTGGTATAGGGTACATGAAGAGTACAGTCACTGTATTATTCTTATACTCATCAATGACCAGCTTGCTGATCAGAACAGAACCAAAAATCATAAAGATAACTTTTACAAAAATGTGCACACCCTCAAATATATCGGCATAGGTGTTGAAGTCGCTCGCTTCGTCTATTCCTGTGAATGCGATAAGAATCATTAAGAGCAGAATCGCTACATCGGTGATCAGCACAGCCCGGAGCAGATTGATTTTGTTTTTTCGCATTTCAAGCCGAATCAGTTTAAGCAACGACTTCACCCCCCATCAGTTCTACAAAATAGTCTTCCAGCGAATGATGCTTCTTGTTCAGACTTTCCAGCTCCACATTAGCCGCTGTGAGTGCCTTGCTTAGTTCAAGCTGCGGGATCGGGTCGTAGATCCGGACCGTGCGGGGACCCATCACTTTGATGTTGCCGAGGCCCAGAGTGTGTGTCAGAACATATACGGCCTTCGTGCTCTGTTCTGTAACCAACTCAATATAATCGGTATCCCGGCTGCGGATCGTATCCATCGTGACTTCTTCCAGGAGTACCCCATCCCGGATGAGGCCGATCGTATCGGCGATTTGTTCAATTTCACCCAGGATGTGGCTGGAGATCAGCAGTGTCATCCCGTATTCACGGCTCAGCATGCGGAATACCTCGCGCAGCTCTTTGATCCCCAGCGGGTCCAGCCCGTTAATCGGCTCATCCAGGATGAGCAGCTCCGGCTTCGTCATCACGGCTCTCGCAATGCCCAGCCGCTGCTTCATCCCCAGAGAGAACTGCTTCACCGGCTTTTTATCAATGCCTGTAAGCTTCACCAGTTCCAGCGCTTCCTTCATCGCTTTCGGGTCATAGTAGCCCATATATTCTCCGTGCAGCTCCAGGTTTTCCTTGGCGGTCAGCTTGTCATAGAACACGGGATATTCAATAATGCAGCCCATACGCTTGAGCATTTCATAGGAACGCTCCGTCATCTTTTCGCCGAAAAATTCAATCTCGCCCGCAGTCGGTTTGACCAGGTTTGTCATCATTTTCATCACGGTTGTTTTGCCGGCCCCGTTCGGTCCCAAAAATCCGTAAATCTCACCCTGCTTAATATTCATGTTAACGTTATTCACGGCTTCCTTGCCCTCGTAAACCTTGGTTAAGTCCCATGTCCGTAGTATCGTTGTCATTTCCGTTATCCCCTTTGCCTTCATTGTTTTCCTTGTTTCTTATATTACAGGGCGGAATTTTCTTTTTTATTACCTGATTCTTACGAAATTCTTAAGCTGTGTGGAACGGTTAAAAATCCAGTCTGCTGAAAGACAGGGTGAAGGCTGTTCTGACGTAGGGTTTGCTGGTCAGTTTAATGGTGCCGTTCATCTGCTCGGTCAGTCTTTTGGTGATCGTGAGGCCCAGCCCGCTGCCCTGATATGTCCGGTTGCGCGAGTCCTCCAGGGTGTACAGCCGCTCGAAGATTTTATCCTGGTGGTCTTCAGCAATGCCCTTGCCCTTGTCCCATACTTCTATGCAGACCTTGTCCGCTTGACTGTACAGCCGCAGACCGAGCACCCCGCCGGCATCGCCGTAGGAAATGGCATTGGACAACAGATTGCCTAGCACCCGGTCCAGCGCCTCTTCATTGCCCATGATGTACAGGGGTTCATCCGGAATATCGATTTGCACCTCGCTGCCTTTCGCGCTGAGAAGTTCATAGAAGGACAGAATATTACGGCGGCACAGTTCACCGAGCTCGACCTTGGTCAGCGGAATGTCCTTGTCGCCTGACTCCAGCTTAGCCAGATCAAAAAAACGGTTCATCAGCGTAATCACTTCTTCCGCTTTGGCATGAATCGTCCGCAGCATCCTCTCCCGCTCCTCAGCAGGCATGGAATGATCCTGAAGAAGTGTCTCAATATAGCCGAGCACTACGGTCAGCGGGGTCTTGAGATCATGGGAAATGTTGGCCAGCATATGACGCATGGATTGCTCCATCCTGGCCATTTCCACCGCACCTTTGTGATTGACATCCAGCAGCGAGTTGAGACTCGCGAGCAGCTTTTGCAGCGCAGGATCACTGCCAAACAGAAGCAGCCTCTCGTGCGAGCCCCTGTCCATAATACTCTCCAGCTTGGAATGAATGTACTCCAGCTGGCGTCCGTGCTCCCGCAGCCGCAAATATTGCCACAGGATGACAAGCAGGAGCAGCACCAGCCCCCCGCTAAACAGAATAATCATAACAGCACATCCCCCAGCTTATAACCGATGCCCCATAACGTTTTGATGTACTCCGGATGGGACGGATCATCCTCGATCTTCTCCCTCAGCCTGCGCATATGTACGTTAATGACATTCTCATCCCCATAGTAATCATCTTCCCAGACCAGGCTGTAAATCTGCGCCTTCGTGAACACTCTGCCCGGATTCGCGGCGAACAGCTTCAGGATATGAAACTCTTTGGCGGTCAGCTTGACCTCATCCCCATCCTTCAGCGCTGAGAACGTGTCCAGGTTCACCGTCAGGCCGCGCAGCAAAATGACCTTTCCCTGTTCATGGGACGTCACTGCTTCATCTGCTTTGGCACCGGCTGCTGCATAACCCGCCCGGCGGATTGCCGCCTTCACCCGGGCCGCCAGCTCAATCATCGAGAACGGCTTGGTAATATAATCATCCGCACCAAAACCAAGTCCGAGTGCCTTATCCACATCACTGTCCTTAGCCGACATTATCAGCACCGGCACCAGACTTCCGGCACGGATCGTCTGAAGCACATCCATGCCGCTGCGCTTCGGCAGCATCAGATCCAGCAGCACCAGAGCATAGGCTGTGCCGCCGACGATCTTCCGTTCTGCCGCTTCCCCGTCGAATGCAGTATCCACCTCATAGCCTTCTTTTGCCAAATACGAGCTTACCATTCGGCTTATATCTTCATCATCTTCGATTAACAGTACACGCTGTAGCACGGCAGCTCCCCCAGAACTCTATTATTTGTTAGTTAAAGTATAGCAATATTCAGCTCATTCATAATAGCCCCGGATGTCTGGCAGCTCTTTATAGAGCTTTTCCTCCTGCACCATGCCGATGATATAACGGGCCAGCGCTGTCATTTCCTTGCCGTCTGCGCTCTGGTCACATTCGCTCCACGTAAACTGCTGCTCATGATCATTAATGTCTATTTGCAGCTCATAGCTCACAGACGGCTTGATGTTGCATGAATCCGTTAAAGTTTTGTCCTGCATATAATTGGCCAGCACTAGTTCCCTGAAAATCATCTGCAGCTGCTCATGTGACAGCTTAAAATCACTGGTCCCGGCAACAGAGCCGTTCTGGAGATCTTTTACCAGCTTCTCTTGGATGGTATTGATCTCATTTCTGAGGTTCACCCCGTACTTCAGCACGAATCCGAAATCATCCATCTCTGACAGCTCATATCCGATCCATAACAGGGCAGATTCCGGGTATTCCCCCTCGCAGCCCGTCAGCGTGTATTTCAGCACTGTACTCTCTTCCTTGCGGTTAAGTGCTGTACACAGAAATGTCCCTGTTTCTTTAGGGCCAAATTCGTCTTCCGTAGTGTCATAGGCAATAACCAGCTTTCCGCCCTTATAACGCAGTTCCTTATAGATCGGACCGCCCTCCGGGGTATACTGTATCACCCGCAGGCTGCCGCTTCGCCGCTCCATGAAGTCATCCAGCAGGTCCAGATTCATAATCTTATAGCCGTGAGAATAGATAACGTCCTCTTGTTCGTTGATCTCATGGCTGAGAGGACCACCCGCCTTTTCCTGATGGAGCAGGGAGCAGCCTGATAAGGCGAGCATCACCAGCAGCCCGGTCAGAGTAGTCAACAGAGCCAAGCGAAGTGCTGAAATCTTCCTGATCTTCGGCAAACGTCTTGAGCAGATTCGTGACATGCGCATGGATGCCGGTCCTCCTTAAGAATACTGGAAAGGAATGGTTCTTTGTTAAAGTATACCAACCGCTAGCGGTTCTTTCTACTATAGATCAACACGGACAAATGCTGGGAAGCGGGCAGGCTGCATCGTAAATAGCTACTCTTAAGTAATTTCAGATTCATTAAAGGTATCGCGCGTATCATGCTTTTTAAGAACTTAAACATAGAGGTGATCCTGTAATGGCACAAATGGACAAAAAGAAAACCCGAAGCTTCAAACAAAAAATAGGGATTGGAATCCTAGTCTTTCTGCTGGTAGTTGGCGGAGTGGTATATAAGCTGGCAGACCGTTACTTAATCGAGCATGTAGAAGTCGTTGTAGCTGATGAAGCGGCTTCGTCAGACAGCACAAGCGGTACAGCCGCAACCAATGCCACTACTACCACTACTGCCACGACTGCCGCTCAGGTTAATGCCACTTCAGATGACTGGAGCTACAGCAGCGACGATATCCAGATCAAGATCGACGAGGTGCAGACCGGATCCGGCTCCGACCAGATCACTTACTTTGTCGCTGATGTCGTGCTTAAGAATTCCAGCAGCCTGCGTTCCGCTTTTGCCGACAACAGCTTCGGCACGAACATCACAGAGGTTACTTCAGAGATTGCAGCCAGCAACGATGCACTGTTTGCGATCAACGGCGACTACTACGGCTTCCGTGAAGACGGCGTGATTATCCGTAACGGCACAGTGTACCGGGATGATCCCGTGCGGGACGCGATGGCGCTGTTCGAGGACGGGACGATGCAGACCTATAACGAGGAAGAGATTTCTTCGTCTGAGCTGCTGGCGCAAGGGGTTACCAATACACTCTCATTCGGTCCGATTCTGATTCAGGACGGCCAGATCACCAGTGATTTCAGCAATGTCAAAATCGACACCAACTTCGGCAACCGCTTGATCCAAAATGCAAATCCGCGGACGGCGATTGGGATGATCGCCCCGAACCATTATGTATTCGTTGTGGTTGACGGGCGCAACGAAGGCTACAGCCGCGGAATGACACTCACCGAGCTCGCTGATCTGATGCAGGATCTCGGCGCCACAGAAGCCTACAATCTTGACGGCGGCGGTTCATCCACCATGTATTTCATGGGACGGGTCGTCAACAACCCGCAGGGCAAAAACCAGGAACGCGGTGTAAGCGACATACTTTATATTAAGGAGTGACCCTTATGATAACTATACTAATTCCTGCGTATGAACCAGACGAACGGCTGCTCCATTTGATTATAAAGCTGCAAGACTATGAGCTTGGCTCCATTGTCATTGTGGATGACGGCAGCGGCCTGGCTTACCGCGGACTCTTCCAGACTGCTGAAGCCTTTGGCTGCGATGTCCTGACTCATTCGGTCAATCTCGGAAAAGGACAGGCTCTAAAGACCGGCTTCAAGTATATTCAGGAGGCCGGACTGCCCGGCTATGTAGTCTGCGCAGACAGCGACGGGCAGCATCTGCCCCATGATATCAAGCGGATTGCCGATATCCTGCTGAACCAGCCCACCCCCGGGATTGTGCTCGGCAGCCGCCGCTTCAGCGGAAAGATTCCGCTGCGCAGCCGCTTTGGAAACTCGGTGACAAGAGGGGTCTTCTCCTTCACTACAGTTACGAAAATCTATGATACCCAGACCGGCCTGCGCGGCTTCTCCCCCTCGATGCTGGATTGGCTGTGCCAGATTCCGGGGGACCGGTTCGAGTACGAAATGAACATGCTGCTGACCGCCCGCAAGGAGGGCTATAAAATCACTGAAGAGTTCATTGATACCGTGTATCTGGACCACAATAAATCATCCCATTTCCGCCCGCTTGTCGACTCGTTCCGGATCTATCTGCCGATTCTGATGTTCAGCACCTCATCGCTGCTGTCAGCCCTGCTCGACTTCACACTGCTGTTCCTGTTCCAGAGTCTGACCCACAACCTGTTCCTGTCCGTAGCCGGTGCGAGATTATGCAGCTCGATCTTCAACTACTCCGTGAACCGGAAATATGTCTTCACCGGCGGCAAGAAGTCCAGACTCCAATCTCTGCCCAAATACTTCTCACTGGTGATCTTAGTGCTGCTGTTCAATTACGGGCTGCTCTACTTCTATAATGAGCAGTTGATCATCCCGCTGGTAGCGGCTAAGATTCTGACCGAAATTTCGATCTTCCTGTTCAGCTACTGGGCGCAGCGGAGGTTCGTGTATTGAGTACTAAATCGGGAGGTCGGCTACCCATTAGCTGAGTAGCCGACCTCCCGCACCACCGCACAAACGGACATTAGAGAACATTCTTCCCTTCACCGAGAAGCAATGGAGTAGAAAATGACTACCGTGCAGAGAAACATAGACGCTACATTAGGGGATGGATCGACTATTTCAAAATACCCAACACAAGAAAGAGCTACTGGAGAACCTCCAATAGCCCCATCCTCACCAAATCCCTCGGAAATAACATGATTAAAGGACTCGGATACTCACATCAACAAAATCACCGCGTAAACTTAAAAATCGCCGTATACCGAACAAACCTATGCCCACTGTTCTCTAGCTTGTTCTTCGAGTACTGCTTCTCGTATATGGGCGTGAGTACTTGAGCTATGGCTTGTTTAGACGGTATTCCCCGTCCAGAATGGATTACCTGATCTCTGTTTCAACCGTGTCTCGAAGTGCCTCTCCTCACGTCTATAAGACCTCCCACGGAAAGACGATTTACTTTCCCACCTAGTACACACATCATTTATACTGGTAAGTCCATGTAGTTTATTGGACTTCGTTTTTGTATAGCAAACTCATCCCATATCCTATGCCTCATGATGTTCGTGTTCCTTGGTTCGGAATTCCACCTCCAGCTTCCATCAGATTCCACCTCACGATGGGCATCCTTGCTCTTGGCTAGTCGTTAGTAACTCCCCCCACAGTAGACTTTCACCACCTAGTTAATCGTCATGAGTAGCACACTATATAGAGGCTGTTGCAGGCGACGGAAGGTGAGCCGTTGCGCACTAGGCCGTCCCGGCCAGGTATACTCTCGCTTCGTAAGGTCTCAGGACAAGCTCGTCCGGTTCCCCGTCCGCCTTCTCATAATTGGCCAGCAGCAGCTTGGCATTCTCCGGCGCTTTTACGGCTGTCAGCTTCTGCTCCTCTGCCGTGAAGTTGGCGACGACGAATAACTTCTCCCCGCAAAGCGTACGCTGGTAGGCATATATGGCCGGGTGATCCTCGAGCAGCGGTGTGAAGTCCCCGTAGACGATCACGTCATGCCGCTTGCGCAGCTGCACGAGCAGCCTATAATAGTTCAGAATCGAGGCAGGATCGTCTTCCTGGGCTTCGACATTAATGTCCGTAAAGTTCGGATTGACACCGATCCAAGGCTCGGATGAGCTGAAGCCCGCATGCGGCTCGGTGTTCCACTGCATCGGCGTGCGGGCGTTGTCGCGGCTCTTGGTATAAATATCTGCCATGACCTGCTCCTGCGGCCGACCCATGGCCGTTTCATGGCGATAGTAGTTAAGTGTCTCTATATCCCGATACTGCGTGATATCTGCAAACTTCATATTGGTCATCCCGATCTCCTCACCCTGGTAGATAAAAAGGGTGCCTTGCATCATATGAAGGCAGGTGGCAAACATCGTGGCGCTTTCCTTCCAGTAAGCGACATCGTTTCCCCAGCGGGAGACGACGCGGGGCTGGTCATGATTGTTCAAGTATAACCCGAACCAACCTCTCCCGTTCAGGGCGGTCTGCCAGCTGTTCAGTATGCGCTTGAGGGCGACCAGGTCAAAGGGGATCGTCTCCCATCGTCCGTTCGGGCCGTTGTCCACATCCATATGTTCGAAACCTATGATACTGTTGAACTCCAGCCGGTCTGAAGCGGTATAGAGCAGACCTTCCTCCGCTGTCACATTGGCCATTTCAGCGATCGTAAAGGTCTGGGCGGGGCTGAACACTTCGCGGTTCATCTCCTGAAATATGCCGTGTATGCCTTCGCCGTTGGCGACCAGCGGGCCACAGGGAGCGAACTCGGAGTCTGCGGCGGCCAACGGGGAATCAGGCAGCCCGTCCGGCTTGCACAGCAGATTGACAGCGTCAAGGCGGAAGCCGTCCACACCTTTGTCCAGCCAATAACGCATCATGCTGTACATCGCTTCCCGAACCTTCGGATTGCCCCAATTCAGGTCGGGCTGCTTGCGCGAAAAGAGATGTAGGTAATAATCGCCAGTCTTTGGATCTTGCTCCCACGCGGAGCCGCTGAATACTGAACCCCAATTGTTCGGCTCCCGGCCTTCCTTGCCCTCATGCCAGTGGTAGTAATCCCGGTATGGATTGTCTCGACTGAGACGGGAAGCTTCGAACCATGCGTGTTCATCCGAAGTATGGTTCAGCACAATGTCCATCATGATCTTCATGCCGCGCCGATGAATGTCGTCCTTCAGCCGTTCCCATTCTTCTAATGTGCCGAAATCATCGTGAATCTGATAGTAGTCGCTTACATCGTAGCCGTTGTCGTCGTTGGGAGACGCATATACCGGACCGAGCCAGATAATATCGACCCCGAGCGATTGGATGTAATCCAGCTTCTCGATGATGCCTTGCAAATCGCCTATTCCATCACCGTTGCTGTCCCGGAAGCTACGTGGATAAATGTGATAAATAACGGCTTCTTTCCACCATTTTTTGTTCATCTTCATTGTCCTCCATTATAATTTACATTTTTGATGAAAAAACAAATCATAAAATGAAATATATTGAATTAACCTCCCCTTGTCAAGATCAATGTCAGTTAATGCAACATATTTTGTCACAATACATCATGTTTCTTGTTCAAAAAGTCAATAATTTCAGGAAATTGTCGAAATTTAAGGTAATTCCATTGACGAATCGAAGTACCGCGTATTATTGTAAACAAAGAAAACATTGAATGTAAATTTAAATCACATTCATGAAAATCAAAAATGAGAGGAATGACTACACATGCATCAAAACCGCAAATGGCTCGCTCCACTGCTCGCGTTTCCATTCGTCTTGTCCGCCTGCGGCGGGTCCGCCAACGAACTAGCAGAGGCGACCGCCACCTCGGCCGGTAACGAAGCGTCCAAGTCACCGCTAGAAGAAGCCTACAATGGCGACTACAAAGGCAAAACCGTAACCGTGTACGGCAAAATGATCGACATCGATGCAGCGAAGCTGGAACGCTCCTTCAAAGCCTTCGAAGACAAAACCGGTGTTGATGTACAATATGAAGGCTCACAGCAGTTCGATACCACGATCTCCGTTCGGGTGGACGGGGGCAATGCGCCCGATATTGCGAACTTCTCGCAGCCCGGCCTGCTCGCCAACTTTGCCGAAGCGGGCAAAGTGGTCGACGTCAGTACATTCCTTGACATGGATAAAGTGAAAGCGAACTACAACCAAAGCTGGCTTGACATGACCACGATGGACAGCCCAAGCGGCAAGATTATGGCGGGCATATGGCACCGCGTCAGCGCCAAAAGTCTGGTCTGGTATAATAAGAAGGAGTTCGACGCGGCCGGGTACCAGGTACCCAATACATGGGACGAGCTGATCGCCTTGTCTAATCAAATGGTTGAAGACGGGATCTCACCTTGGAGCATCGGAATAGAGAGCGAAGCTTCAACCGGATGGGTCGCCACCGACTGGATCGAAGACATCCTGCTCCGCACGACTTCGCTGGACAATTATGACAAATGGACGCAGGGCGAGCTTCCGTTCACCTCCGAGGAAGTCAAGCATGCCGCCGAGTTATTGTCGGACATCTGGTTCAATCCGGATTATGTCGAAGGCGGTGTGAAGTCGATCGTCAGCACCTCCGTAACGGACGCTGCGAACTCACTGTTCGAGCCAAACGGCAGCATGATGTTCAAGATGCCCAGCTTCGCGAACAGTATGTTCCCGCAGGGCACGAAGACGGACGATTACGATTTCTTCTACTTCCCGCCGATCGACGAACAATACGGAAAGCCGGTACTCGTCGGCGGTGAGATAATGGCGATGTTCAATGATCGTCCGGAAGTGCGCGCGCTGATGGAGTACTTCACAACAGGCGAATCGCTGAAGTCGTGGATCGAAGAAGGAGGAGTCGTATCGCCGCACAAGGACGCTGATCTGAGCTGGTACACCAACAAGGTCGACCGGGGCGTCGCGGAAATTATTCAGAACGCGGACACCGTGCGATTCGACGCATCCGACCTGATGCCTGCCGAAGTGGGCTCCGGGACGTTCTGGAAAGGCATGACGGACTACGTAGGCGGCGCGGTCGACCTGGATCAGGCATTAAACGAAATTCAAGCGGGATGGAAAAAATAACGGAACGAGTAAGAGAGGGCGTCCGCCCTCTCTTCACCCTCGGTCCGCAATAAAGGAGTAATCGCCGTGAACACCATCACAGGTAGCGCATCCCAAACGCGCAAAGCTTTCTTACTAGCTGGCGTTCTCTTGACTAACGCAGCATTGCACACCTTGATGTTCGAGCTTCTCGGCCGCATGGATTTGCCCCACATCGCGACGCTTGCCGTCGCCCTATTGTGGGGTAGCTTCGGCCTTTATTTCTTCTACGCTTCATTCAACTGGCTGACCGGACAGTATTCGCAGCGCTGCCAGCAGCGGTGGCTGCCGTACGTGTTTATCGGTCCTGCTATACTTCTTATGGCATGGCTGTTGTTGTTTCCAATTTTCCGCACGGTATATCTAAGCTTCATGGACGCGGGCTCGATCCGTTTCGTCGGGCTGGCCAACTACGTAGCCGTCTTCACCGAGCGCAGCCTGCTGCTCACGCTTCGCAACAATCTGATGTGGGTTGCAGCCGGTACCTTCTTCTCGGTCGGCTTCGGTCTTGCGATCGCGATTTTAGCGGACCGCAGCTCGTTCGAAAATACGGCTAAATCGATTATTTTCATGCCCATGGCTATCTCTTTCGTGGCGACAGGCATCATCTGGAAGTTCGTCTTCTATTATGAGTCCGGCGACGAGCAGATCGGATTGCTGAACGCGATCACCACTCTGTTCGGCCAGGAGCCCCAGGCGTGGCTCACCCTGCTACGGCCATGGAACAATCTGTTGCTGATCGCGATTATGGTATGGACACAGACGGGATTCGCGATGGTGATGTTCTCGTCGGCAATCAAAGGAGTACCCGAGGAGCTGCTCGAAGCGGGGCGCATTGACGGTGCGAACGAGACGAAAATTTTCTTTCATATTATTATTCCGTTTATTCAGAGCACGATATGGACCGTGGCCACGACAACCGTCGTATTCACGCTCAAGATTTTCGATATCGTCATGGTCATGACCGGCGGCCAGTACGAGACGGAAGTCATCGCCACCCAATTTTACAAACAGTACTTCCAGTTCCGCAACTTCGGTTACGGCTCCGCGCTTGCCATCGTCTTGCTGCTGATGATCACGCCGATCATCTATTACAACTTGCGCATGTTCAGGAAGGAGGGACGAATGTGAGAGTTTCCAGCCGTACAAAGCCGATCACCCCTTCCCGATCGAAGTGGATCGTCAATTCGGTGCTTTTCATCATCTGCTGCATCTGGATCATCCCGACACTCGGATTGTTCGTCTCCTCCTTCCGGCCGCCGAACGATATCAAATCGACCGGCTGGTGGAGTGTACTGCCCCATCGCGCCTGGGTGCAGACCGACACGATCTCACTACCGACAGGCACCGATCCCAAGGGCTCTCTGCGCATTCAGGGATACGACGTGACGGACAGACAGCTGAGGGACGGGATCGCGATTTCCGGCCAAGTCAAGCTGCAGTGGGAACAGCGCCGAGACCTGACTGTCTCGGTCTATACGCGCAAGTGGACGGCAGACAGTTCCTTCACGCTGCAAAATTATAAAACCGTGCTGGGCGGCAAAAGCGAGGGCACCAACGGTCAGGACCAAAATCTGACCCAGGCGTTTCAGAACACGCTGATCGTCGCCGTTCCGGCCACGGTCTTCCCGATTGTCATCGCGACCTTTGCCGCGTACGGCTTCGCCTGGATGCGCTTCAGGGGCCGCAGGCTGATGTTCGGGATTGTGATTACTCTGCTGGCCGTCCCTCTTCAGATCGCACTTATACCGATTATGAAGGACTTTTTATCTCTGGGCATCAACGGCTCATTCCTGTCGGTCTGGGTGGCACACACAGGTTTCGGACTACCTCTGGCTATATATTTCATGTATAATTACGTCAGTCAACTCCCAAAGGAATTGCTAGAGTCCGCGTTTATGGAAGGTGCGTCCCACTTTACGATATTCAGGAGGCTGATTGTCCCGCTTTCCGTTCCAGCACTGGCCTCCTTGGGCATCTTCCAGTTTTTGTGGATATGGAACGATTACCTCGTATCCCTGATCTTTATCGGCAGCCAGCCGAAGGAGAAGGTTCTCTCCATCCGCCTCTCCGAGATGGTGGGTTCTTACGGCAGCGACTGGCATCTGCTCACTGCAGGCGCCTTTGTGTCGATGATTTTACCGCTTGCTGTATTCTTTTTCATGCAAAGATATTTCGTACGGGGGCTTTTGGGTGGCTCTGTCAAGGGCTGAACGCCAAATGTCGTTCGTTCGTCGAAGGAATCGGGACGATCTCCCGGAAGAAATGAGGGTTAGAAGTGACGACGATTAACGATGTTGCCAAATACGCCAACCTCTCGATCGCAACGGTGTCGAGGGCACTCAACAAGCCCGAGCTCGTCAACGCCGATACGAGAGAGCGCGTCATGCACGCAGCCCGAAAGCTCAACTATTTCACCGCAGAGAAGACACAAGTCGCCAATTTGAAGAGCAGAAAACTGACGTTTGGCGTCATCATTCCTTACATTACGGAATTTTATTTCGGAGAGCTGTACACTGGCATTAGCCGGATGGCCCAGACCCAGGACATTCATCTGCTGCTCTACGAACTCAATATCGAAAACATGAGCAAGGATGGGCTGACCCAAGCGTACAACTTCGCCAAGCAGCACTGGGTAGACGGCATTCTGCTCGCCAGCTTCTACATGCCAGCCGACTACGACGAGTGGATCGAGCAGACGGACATACCAGTCGTACTGCTGCTGGCCTCCCACGAGAATGCCAAGCTGCCCGCCTTCAAGGTAGACGACATCAGAGCGTCCTTCGACGTGGTTGCCTATCTAGTCTCGCGGGGACATCGCAGCATCGGCATGATTGCTCCTCCCTCAGGTAATTTGAACGGTGGGGAGAGTTCCCGGTTCAATGGCTACAAGCAAGCGATCGACTTCTATCGGCTTCCGTTCACAGAGCAGCATGTCGCATATGGAAACATACGCTACGAAGAAGGATATGCCGCCATGCGACGCCTGCTGAGCGACCTCGACCGGACCGGGATCACAGCCGTATTCGCAGCGACTGATGAGATGGCGATCGGGGCAATGCGTTGCATCCACGACGCGGGACTGCGGGTGCCCCAGGACATCTCCGTCATCGGCTATGACAATCTGACAATCGCCAACATGTCAATGCCCAAGCTGACAACGGTCGAGCAGCCGTTCGGCGAAATCGGGGCCGAAGCGTTCAAATATTTGGTCAAGCTGGCGTCCGATCCGACCCAGATGCCGCGCAGAGGCAACAATTATTTCCCGCATAAGATCATCGAGCGTGAGTCGGTCGTGACCCTGCCACCGTCCAGCGCAGCCGACCTCCCTTCTTAGCCTGCAAATAGTGGCCCGAACGGAACGAGGAGCCGCTCTCTGTGACATCTTAGCTCCATCAATGCACTTTTCCGCTTATTTCCATGTTACTGCACTGGACGCATGGAGAGCAAAAGGCTCCTTAGCGATGCTAGTCCAACAGGAAACCAGCGACAATGTTAATTATTTATGCGACAGGCGCCTCTTTCATGCCGGCGCCTGCCGTCTATGCGGGGGCGTCTCCGCTGTGTCGCTTTCACCCGTTCGGCATCCCCCTTTTTCTCGCAAATAAATCCGCTGTCCATTCCCATCAAATTCGTCCGATACGAAGTTTCGCAATCTTCTTTTGATATAAAAGGTAAGAAGCATATTCCATATCCGCCAGATTTACCAATTCCAACCCCCTCACCTCTCTAATTGCATATGTATTCGCCCCTCCCAATCGCAGTTCATCCTTCCCCCTAGAGGGGAAGTTGTCCATCTGGCATTTGACTTCGAAAAGCTGCATGCCCGCCTCCTTCGACTCATCCACGCATCGTGTCCTAGCGCTGCCGCCGGAGCCATATGGCGGCTTCTTGCAGGGTCTCTTCCTGACTCCAGCATGACCAGCAAATTCAATCAACGCCGGATGGTAGTCAGAGCAGAGATATCCGTAGATCGCGCTAATATTGCCGAGCCGATCAAGACGATTTGTTTCCAATTCCCGCTCCGCTCATTCAAGGAGAGCTTTTTAATTACTAATAATCTGATACAATAAAAGGACCAACCTAACTGGAGGTGCCAACCGTGCAATGGGAAGAAGTTCGTAAGATATATCCCGATCAATAAATCAAGCTGCACATCCTTTCGTTACATACAGTAGGTAACACAAAGTTTGTAGATGAAGTCGCACTAATCCGTGCTATACAAGACCCGAAAGAAGTGACCGAATAACTACTCCAATCCAAAGATGGCGTGATTGCGTTTCATACCGCAAACGAAGAACTGAAGGTTGAAGTTAGACTGATATTGCCAATCTCTTCCCCTTGGCGACCACCATCTTCTAGAAGCCCGAATGAAGTATTATAAAGTAGACCCCATGAACGTTTTCAGACGTTCTAAATCTGTATTAGCAGATGAACCCAAATATAAAGCTGATGGAGTTTCTGACTTCCCTGGTTTTGAGTTTAACGGATACTACTGGGTGTTAATGAGAAATGTGATTATTATATACAGGATTGACGAGGATCTTCGTGAAGTGTATGTCGATACTTGTTACTTTGCAAATACGGGGTTGTCGCATTAAATTTTTTGGGGAATTGACCCATTAATGTTTGAATCAATAGAACTGACATTGCTGTCTATTGTTGAAATATCTAATTTTATTGAATTTATGTCCACGTCGATAGAACTCAAACTTGATCCCATTGTTGAAGTATCATTACCAATCGAATATAATTACTCTTCCACTGCTGAAACCCTTACGTTTAACTCCCTTAATTCAGATAAAATATCAGACAACAGACTAACCACTTCTTCCATTTGTAACCCCTCCAAAAATAATATAAAAATCAAACAACGAGCTTCTATTTGCCTTTATTAAAGCAATGAAGGTTATTTCCGATTTCCTTTTATTTAAACATCCAGTTTTAATCTTTAAAGCGAATTCAGAAGTTCTTTTACTTCTTCAGCCCTTTGTTTGGCCCATATGCCTCAATATATGAATCAATGGAACCGCTAGCAATGTTGAAAATTGTTCCATTGTATCTTAAATCAGGCCCTGAAAAATAAAAATTAATACGCCAACTGTGTTTAGTTACAACAATCTTTCCCGTACTGGTTGGTAACTTTTCAGTGTATTCTCCGTTCATTTTCCCCTCCCTCTAAAATACCTTCAATCACTTTTTGTATTTTCTCAATTTCCTTATTTCTTGCTAACCACCAGTTTCGGCTCCAAATCCGATGTATTTTCCATCCTTTACTTTCCAAAAAACGTTGTCTGTAAAGATCTCTCTCCCTGGCCACCTTTGAAGAATGGTAAGTTGCCCCGTCGCATTCTATACCTAAGATGTATCTTTCTTTTCCTATAGGGTCTACGATTGCCAAATCAACGCGGTAACCAGAAAAACCAACTTGAGTGTGTACATCGTATCCACAAGCTCTTAGTGAATTACATACTTCTTCTTCAAATCCACTATCAAATATCAGTTGATTGTTTAAGTCCTTCACATTAGTTGCATCGACTAAGCCGTTTAAAATTGACTGCGCGAGCGAATAATCTCCGTCGGATATCGCTTTACTATACTCTAAATATCGTTTTAAATACTTAACTCCCTGCGCGTAAGTCTCTGCTCTTGTCCATTCACTCGGTTCAAACGAGCAAACTATAATTACTTTTCTCCGCGCACGAGATATAGCAACATTTAAGCGATTTCCGCCACCGTCCCTAGAAAGTGCACTGAATTGGCTTACCATTTTACCTTCAGAGTTCTTCGCGTAAGCTACCGAGAAAAGAATAACATCTCTCTCGTCACCCTGCACATTCTCAATATTTTTAACAAATAGTCCTATATGTTCATCGCCATTCTTACGAGATCTAGCTTCCTCAATTAACAATCTGAGTTCAGGACTTTTCACCATTCTTTCTTCGAATACATCATTAATTAGATCTGCTTGATCTTTATTAAACGTGATAATTCCAAGAGTTGGTTGGGAATCATCATTTTGAAGAATATTAATAACACTATCCACGATTTTTTCAGCTTCAACTCGGTTTGAGCTATTCTCCCATTGGCCGTCTACCTTAATAAATTCAATTGGCCTTGAACCAGTATCTTTCTTTACTGATGGAGCAATTTGTATTCTTTTATCATAAAAAGCGTAATTCGAAAAGTTGATTAACTCTTCGTACTCTGAACGATAATGCCAAGTTAACCATTTATCAGGGAACTTTGGTTTAGCCCACTCTAATAAACTTTTTGCATGTTTATCTGTTTTATCTACATAGATCGTATTATCATCTTCATCCTCCTCCTCATCGTCGATAGATGCTTGAAAGAATGAGCTAGGTGGAAGTTGTTTTTCATCTCCTGCTACTATGAGATGTTTAGCTCGATATATGGATGGGATTGCATTTTCTACTGGACACTGAGAGGCTTCATCAAATATAACAAGATCAAACATATCCTGATGTAATGGAAAAATAGCGCTAACAGCTTCAGGTGTACATAGCCAACAAGGCACCAGTTTTAATAAATCATCGTAAAAATGCCCTACTACTTGACGTAATGGCATTAATTTTCTTTTTTTATTAGACTCGTGCTTTAATTTTTGCCGTGTGCTCCCCACAACTTGGACTGCTGCATTAGCAAGTAATGAGTCTATAAGTATTGGGACTGCTTTTCGTTTGTCTTTCAATAATTTTTGGAAACGCTCTAAGTTGGATTTATAAATTTCAGTCGACACGTCTTTCACATGCGGCTCGACAGATTCAATTTGTAGAATCCAAGCGTGTAAAAAGCTATTTCGAATAAGATTAAGCCAATAATTCACTACATCTGGAGTACTTTCAAGTGGAGCTTTTTGGGCACAACGTTCAAGTAATACTATTTTCAGGCTACCCATTTCATCCTTCATTTGATCCAATCTGCACAAGCTATCAAATTGGTCCAGTGTTTTATACATTCCTTCGTATTCTGGAATACTGTAAATCCCTTCGTTTAACTGTTTAATAAATTCATTAACGGTTTCTCGATTCAAGTATGAATCTAAGCTACGTATTTTTACATTTAACTCTCTGGTTTGCTCTGCTAATTTTATTAATCCCTTCATTTCATTACTGAAGGGCTCATTTAAGAATTCTCCTAAGTGATCATGCGTACTTGGATTGTTGATCCAGTTGGGGAAAGAAATTTGTGTTTCAACAAAGGCTTCAATAAAATCTTTGGCATTCTCCTTTAACTTAATCCAAGCATTCCACTTATCTAGTTGATTTTCTATTGGTGCATCAGAATAGAAGTAGATAAGATTTGCTTCATTTCGGATTTCTTCAAAGAGTATAAATGTCTCGACCTTTGCGTGATACTCGTAAAGTGATTGCTTGTCAAACGATATTCCATTGACCTTAAAATGATCTTGGATATCTCTTTTTAATGAATACCAACTATGATTAAAAAACCGAGTAAATTTCTTATTTAGCTCACCAAAAAGTTTTAGTTTCTCATTCCATTTCACTGCGTCTTCATACCGAAGACCAGTAACAGCCTCTGGACGCTCATTTAGTATATTTATTTGTTTTTGAAATGACTCAAACTTTATTCTGATGATTCCAAGATGTTTTTCATTCTCAGTTACCTGGTGAGCATTTTCATCACTAAAAAACCTTAAGATGTGTTTGTGTAAATTTCTATTTTTTAAAACATTCATCACTTTCTGCATCTCACAAAGAACATGAATGTTCTCCAGATAATAAACAGGTTCGAATAATAAATGGAGTTCTTCCTTATGGTTAGCTACTCGCTTAACATCCTCGACTATTGAATTCAATATATTGCTCAAATCTAAATGTTGCTTAACTGAAAAACCTGAGAAACTTTTACGATTTTTCCATGGGTGATTTGAAGTATCGTATTTCTGCTTCAATTCAATTACAGTCTTTAACTCAATTAGAGTCATTTCTAACTCATCAAAAGTAAGATTCCCCAATAAATCTTCAGCCTCGATAATCAACATCTGATCCCATTTAGCTTTGCTATACAAAAAGAATAAACTTTTACCGAAGGGACGCTCTAGGTGTAAAGATAATGCTGTTTTATTCAACTTCTGAGCCAATGCAAACTTTTCATTTGAAATACGGTCTACGTCCTGTCCCTTTATAGGGAGACTCCGATCAATTACAGAAGCAATCTTTCTATACACATCAATTTTATTTTTGTTAAAGTCATGAACAAGAGCAACATGATTTTGTAAATCGATTTGTCCCAGTCGGTTATACACAACATCCAGCGCCGCTGGTTTTTGACAGACCAACAGAACCTTTTGACCTTTAGACATACGATCCACAATTAAATTCACGATAACTTGAGATTTACCTGTGCCAGGTGGCCCATGTACTATTAATCCTTTTCTATTGCGAGCAGCTACAACAACTGCTTCTTGACTAGCATCGGTTTCTAGAACAAAGAAGTTTTCTGAAGGATGTACTTGATTTAATTCTTCCTCTGAGATTTCCTCAAAATCACCTTCATTTTCTTCAGACCCATTAATTAATGCATCCAAAAACCCATTTTCGGGCAAATTATCTAACAGTAAATTGTAATCATTCAATAATGTACTCGTTGATTGCTGGAATTTACCCATTACAGCATACGGATATAAAGTAAAGCCCTTTTTCCCTTCTGGTATGTTCTCTTTTTTTATATTTTTAAAAGGAGCGATACTTTGATCACTTTCCAATGTTAAAGATATATCATGCTTCCGCAGAAGTTCGTAAATAAACGGCAAAATATCTTTTAAGTTCGATGGTAAAGCTGAGGTAATCTCATCCTGAATAGATAAACTAATGTCCCCACCTATGTATTTTTGAATTGCCATAATAAAGGTTTGATTAATGAAAGGGCTGGCCTCTTCTCCAACGCCAAGTACCCAATAAGGTTTATTATTTACGGCAGCCTTGTAAAGCCTAGCTGGGATGAATAATATTGGGCATCTAATGAAAAAATTAGGCACTAGAAACCCTTCAAGAAACCCATAGGCAACGTAAAACGGATTGTTACCCGTTTCTTGTTCAATCAGATCAACTTCTCTTTTAAGTTGAACCAACTTACGGTTTGCTAATATAGATTCTTCTACTAAGCTGTTTTGTGGAATCAAACTAATTTCTTCTTCTAGTGCACATATCTTTTCCATAATGACAATATCCAGTCCATTTTCTATATTTGAGAAAGAGTGAATATCAAAATGATTTTTGTTATAAATTTTCATTAACTTCAAACTTTTATTTTTTGCAGTAAGATCCGTCAAACGATCTCTGTACATTGAAATCAGCTCTTGCATATTTCGCACCTCATTATTATTAATGACTAGGAAATAATACCCATAATTATAATACCACTATAATAAGTTCCATTATACCCCTACAGATAAGAAAGAGATCATTTACAACACTGTATTAACATTTATCAACTTTAGATAGGTGCTTCCCCTATGCTATAATAACAAAAAGGCGGTGAGCAGAATGTCCATTTCCAAGGAACAATTAGAACAGAGCTTTCAGGGAAAATCATACGTAGATCTTAAAGATTTGGTCCAGCTAATCGAAGAGAACTTTGGATTCAACGTTACGCTGCAAAGGAAAGATGAACAGCCTACATTTACTGATGAACAGAAGAAGCGAATGACTTCAGTAATTTTTAAAGATGAAAGTGTTCTGTCCCAGCTGGAGCAAGCTCAAAAAGATCGTAAAGATGGAATTTCCACATACAGTGACAGCGAAGAGGAGTTTGCACAATTACTGAAAGAGGTCCAGAATGAAATCTGACCAATTCAAAGTTCTGTGGACCACTTACGCTCGGGTAGCTCTTGCCCGAATGAAGGAATTCAAAGTAGACCCCATGAATGTCTTCAGACGTTCTAAGTCTGTATTAGCCGATGAGCCGAGATACAAAGCTGATGGAGTTTCGGACTTCCCTGGCTTTGAGTTTAACGGATACTACTGGGTGCTAATCGGCAATGTGATCATTATCTACAGGATTGACGAGGAGCTTCGCGAAGTGTATGTGGATGCTTGTTACTTTGCTAATACTGGACTGTCTCATTATGTATTTTTGGGAATTGACCCAGATGAAGAATAGCCTAACCCACAAACGTAATCACGCATGGGTTAGGCTATCTTTTTGTCCTATAATACTTCGATCTCAACAAGCCATTCGCGGATCTTCGGTTCGCTAATTTTTCCTAAAGCAAATCTGACCCATTTCTTCACTTCTGTTAGTGTTAATCCATAATCTTCGAGTTCTCTTCTATGTACCTTGAGATAATAAAACAGCGATTCTGCTTCCTGGGGAGACAGTGATAGATATTTTAATTTTGAGACATACTCAACCACATCAATATCTACTGTCATATAAGCTCCAGCTACTTCTGCAATTGTTTCTTGAACAGTTGATCCATAATACTCCTCCCTTGTCTGCTGTCCGTACCTGACTTCGTTGGCTTGTCTTCTTAACGCCGCTTCTGCTTTCAACGCTTCAATCTGAAATAATACTTGATTGGCAAATTCGAGCCTGTTCATATCCTCCTGATCCTTATCGCTTAGGAGAATCTCATCCCGAATAATCAAAGCTTGCGAAATATTCATTCGATAACCTTCAGTTAGCGCAAATCCTCTGAATGGTGACTGCATTTGATCTAGGATCAATCTATACACAGAGAACGTAATTTCATCTCCGATGGAATGAACATAATACAGACTCCTAACATCTTGATTCATTGCGCCATTCGCTCTGTATCCAAATAAACGAGGAATATTCTGACCTGGAAATTCCTCACTCAGTTCCTTCAATAATTTATCCCATTTGTAGTCCTCTTCTGTCTTTATGGCCAAGCCGTACTCTGCTTCCCACAGGTGAAGAACCCTATGCTCGTAATCATCCGCTAATTCCCTATCTTCCACAAACCAGATGGACTCAAGACCTTTTTCCTTAAAGTATTTATTCCGTTTATTAATTGTCTTTACTATCTTTTCGTCACCAATCTCATGGACATTTGTAATCACAGACACAGCAAACTCACGACCATTTTTATTTAGGTAGATGTCAGGGTAATGCTTCCATTTCTCTTCAGCTTTTTCTTTATAACCGTATTCAACTTTCAAATCTGGTCTTATCAGTTCCTGACCTTTAAGCTCGTTATAGATAATCTCCTTGATAACGGTATGTTTTTTATTCTCCCGTTTCGTTTGATTATGATAAGTATCGTATGCCTCAGCTCCCTGGCAGGACTTGCCCTTGAGATGAGCAAAATGAATATCACGAATTTCTCCAGCACGTAGTCGCAGCTCCTCGTGACAGAATGGGCAGATCATTGCCTTTTTTTCAGCAGCTTTTCGATATTTATCAATCATTGTTTCCTTTTCTGAATCACTATATCTGCTTATCTCGGCTGTAATATTGAGTGTTTCCCCCTCGTACAAAGCGACATCCATTTGAATTCCCCCTGTATACATAGTGAATGGTATAACTTTCTACGTATTATGTGGAAAATCCTGCATATTTTCATTAATCTCACGCACTGTATCACCTGCCCATACATCCCGGCATCATACTCTCCCCCCACCCCCCATATACTTGTATAAGAACAGTTCCGGACGCAGCTGCGGAACTTTTGCGGCGCAGTCAGAATAAGTTGCAGCAAACACAGCAAGCTGGAGGGAGAGAAGGATGCATGCCTCAAGAAGATGAGATAAAAGCGCTGGAGCGGGCGATTGCCGAGATCACGGAGATCGCTACCGGGTTTGGGCTCGATTTCTACCCGATGCGTTATGAAATATGCCCCGCCGACATTATTTATACCTTCGGTGCCTACGGGATGCCGACCCGGTTCGGGCACTGGAGCTTCGGAAAAACCTTTCATAAGATGAAGTCGCAATATGACTTCGGGCTCAGCAAAATCTACGAGCTCGTCATTAACTCCAATCCCTGCTATGCCTTCCTGCTGGACGGCAACTCGCTGATCCAGAATAAGCTGATCGTCGCCCACGTCCTGGCGCACTGCGATTTCTTCAAGAACAATATGCGCTTCTCCATGTCCAACCGTGATATGGTTGAGAGCATGTCTGCCACGGCCGACCGGATTGCCGGCTATTCGGTGACCTACGGGATTGATACCGTGGAGAGCTTCATCGACTCGGTGCTGGCGATTCAGGAGCATATCGACCCCAGCCTGATCCAGCCGCGCAAGCTGGGCAAAACCCACCTGCTGGAAGCCAAAATGAAAGAGCGCAAGGATGCTCCGGCAGGCGGAGCCGCTGAGGAGAATGCCTACAGCGAGCTCTGGAAGCTGGATCAGGCCCAAGCCGGACCTGCAGCGCCCGATGCAGCCGGAAAACGTACCTTCCCGCCAGAGCCGGAGAAGGATATTGTCTGGTTCATCCAGCAGTATTCGACGACGCTGGAGGACTGGCAGCGCGACATTATGACCATGCTGCGGGACGAGATGCTCTATTTCTGGCCGCAGATGGAGACGAAGATCATGAACGAAGGCTGGGCCTCCTACTGGCATCAGCGCATCATGCGCGAGCTGGACCTGACTCCTGAGGAGACGATTGAGTACTCGAAGCTTAACTCATCTGTAGTGCAGCCTTCGCGCCAGAGTCTAAACCCGTATTACCTGGGCCTCAAAATCTTCGAGGACATCGAGCGCCGCTGGGACCGTGACAAAATCTTCGAGGTCCGCGAGCTCGACTCCGACATCTCATTCATCCGCAGCTACCTGTCTAAACAGCTGGTCAATGACCTGGACCTCTACGTGTTCGAGAAAAAAGGCCCGGAATGGAAAATCACCGATAAGGCCTGGGAAAATGTGCGCGACCAGCTCGTGCTCGCCAGGGTCAACGGCGGCTCACCCTACCTGGTCATCCAGGATGCTGACTACGAGCGTAATGGCGAGCTGATGATTGCCCACCGCTACGAGAGCATCGAGCTGGACCTGAAATACCTGGAGCGCACCCTCCCGCATATCTATAACCTCTGGGGCCGTACGGTCCACCTGCAAACCGTGGTCGAAGACAAAAAGGCCCTTTTTACCTATGACGGCAAAAAGGTGCAGCGGAAGTTTTTGTAGCAGAATTATGGAATTATGGGCACGATCAGCGTGTTTCCCTGGCGGAAATGCGCAAGACCGTGCCCTTTTCTTTTTATAATAGCAAATTTACGAACTTCACCTCCGGGAAGCGGCTATCCGGTCCCTTCATTAAGATTCCGCCTTGATTTTTCAGATACATATCGAAGAAATCCAGCATATAGGCATTGATAATGGAGTCCGCTCTTTCGGGCTGAATCTTGCCTGTAATGCCCAGCCTTTTGAAAATCGGAGAAATGAACTGTACGTTGGTAAAATTTAAATGCTCTGTATTTTCGATATATAGGACTTGTCCCCCTGCGCCGGCTGTTTCGCGCATCCGTTCAAGCTCCAACTTTTTATCTTCTGTGACTTGGTCCTCCCACTCTCTAGTTGAGCCCATACGGGTAAGTTCTGCATCCGTGTAGACCCGGTTATCCATCACCATTCTTAATTTTTCGGCATAGCTTTCCGAGTTAATGAATAAAAATGGCTTTCGCAGCCCCTCTCTGTCACGCAACCGGTAAAGCCCTCCATCAAGGTCTATGCCAACCGCGATTCGCGGATCGTAAGCAGCGTCATAGGCCGTCGCTCCGCCGATGGAATGACCGAACACCCCGACATGACCGAGATCAATCTTCCCTTGTAGATGACTTGGAATCTGCCCCGATTGGATGAGCCCGAATTGGTCCAGCACAAACGCTACATCTCCGGTTAAGACTTTTCCCAAATTGTCGCGAATTTCTCTTCCTGTCCGGTAATCATCGTCGGGCGAGAATAAGTCGTTGGTTGTGCTGGTCGTAATTCGCCCGTCCGGAAACTCGGTGGCAAATGTATTGTAGGTGTGGTCGATCACTGCCACGATATATCCGTGACTCGCGAGATATTCAGCTTGCGACGTGTGGAGGAACCTGGAAGAGCCGTTGCCGGGATTCGCAAGGATCAGCGGGTATGAAGTATGTGCTGAAGAGGCTTCCGCCCCCGAATAAGTATGACTGGATACGTACCTCAGGTGCCCAAAAGTAAACCCGGGAAGTCCATAATCCGCGGCCATGTAACGTAAAATTCGGGTATCAGGAATAAAGGGAGCATACTTGCCGGTGCCGGCTTGAGCCGGATACCATACCTGAACCATTAATTCTCTATTGCCCACTCTGGTTTCGTCGAAAATCTCTTTCCTACTAGTATCCACGAAATGAAAAGTTTGCGATCCTACCTTAAATTCGCCTGTCGGTTCAGGTAGTTTAAATACAGGAAAAGCATACATAAGGACCGCTGTTACGGCCAGCATTACCGCTATAGCGCTATAAGCTGAACCCAATATGAATCGCGGAATTTTTTTGGGGCCGTTTTTCTTTAAAAAGCTATACCCTGAAGCGGCTAAAAAAAGGATCGTTAGGCAATATGGAAACAATAGCTGAACTCTGTATCCTTCCAACGTCCAATGAATGACCAGTAAAAGTGTAGCGATCCCGCTTGCAATAAACACTGGAATTCTACGCCGTCCTTTTGTTAGAAGGACTGTTAATGCAAACAAGCCGATGTTTGATATAAAAAGCAACAGTTCAAACAGTCTCATCCTGATTCTCCTTTTTAAAAATTTCTATTTTTGTTTGTTCCAATCTTATCCTCAGAGACCGGACTAAGCTATCGATTTACCTTACATTAATCTTACAAGTATGAAATTTGCCTGTGGGATGAGAGGACCTGTAAAATGGTATCTCATCAGCTTGAAAGAGTGCCGCTTAAGGTTATAATTGTTTACAGCTGAACCTAAGCCAGCCTATTCAAACCATAGAAACTCAGTAAGTTCCAATCGCTCCTCGGAGACGGCATGCTGGTGTTTTTTCAAATCAGAAAAGGAGCCAATCTATGTCTAGTATCCTGATTGTAGAAGACGATCTTAAGCTGGCGCAGCTGCTTCAATCCTATGTGGAGAAATACGGGTATCGGGCTGAAGCAGTCCAGGAATTCGACCGGGTTATGGAGGTGTTCCAGGGCATTCGTCCGGATCTCGTGCTGCTGGACGTCAATCTGCCCCGTTACGACGGCTATTACTGGTGCAGGCAAATCCGAACGGTCTCCACCTGCCCGATTCTGTTCATCTCCGCCCGTGACGGCAAGATGGAGCAGGTCATGGCGCTGGAGAACGGGGCGGACGATTATATCGCCAAGCCCTTCGATTATGAAGTGGTCATGGCCAAGATCAAGAGCCAGCTTCGCCGTGCTTACGGCTCCTACGCCCTGGGCAAGAGGGAACGGACCGTGGAATGCACAGGACTCGTGTTGTATCCCGAAAGGCTTGAGCTGACCTTATCCGGCAAGACCGTAGATCTCAGTCATAAAGAATCCTTGCTGATCGAAACACTGATGGAAAACAGCTCCAAGGTGGTTAGCCGCGACTATCTTCTGGACAAGCTGTGGAACAGTCAACAGGTAGTTGATGACAACACGCTTAATGTCAATATCACGCGTATCCGCAAAAAATTATCCGAGCTCGGCGTTGAAGAAGCGCTGGAAACCGTGCGGGGAGCCGGATATAGACTGCGGCCTTTGTGGAGGGATGAGCCATGAGGCTATTTTGGAGAGAGCAGGCTCCGTTAATCTTTATGTATGCCGGACAGCTTCTGCTGACTGTTTATATGTGCCGCTTATCCGGTTTCCGGAATACCTTGGATCTTGCGTACATCTGCATCGTAAATACGGCCTTATTCGCGTTTTACCTGATATACCGTTATATCCGCCATTACCGGTTTTACCGGAGGCTGACTCGTCCGCTCCTGTCCATTGACGAATCGGCCGAATTTGTCGGGAACGCACCGCTCGCGGATGCACTTGGGCATTTGCTCCAGGGGAAGTATCGTCTGTATCAGAATGATATCCAACAATACCGTAAAAAGCTGAACGATCACATCACCTTTATCAATCAGTGGGTGCACCAGATGAAAACCCCGCTATCCGTTATGCACCTTGCGGTTCAGAATGAAACCGCCCCCTTCTTTGACAGTATTCGAGAGGAAATAGACAAGCTGAAGAAGGGGCTTGACACGGTGCTGTATACCTCACGTTTGGATGCGTTCGAACAGGATTTCGTGGCGGAGCCGGTTCATCTTCATCAGCTGGTCGGGAAAGTGGTGGCTGAACACAAAAATTTATTTATCCGCAATAAGGTCTTCCCGGAAATCCAGGTGGATGACCGGCTGATGGTCATGTCTGATGACAAGTGGCTTGCATTCGCACTCGGGCAATTAATCACCAATGCGGTGCGGTATTCGGCAGGAATAAGCAGCCGTATCCTGATTAGCTCTGATGTGCGCGGACAGCAAGCCGCTCTTGAGATTCGGGACAACGGCGCGGGAATCCCGAAACAAGATATCAAGCGAGTGTTCGATGCCTATTTTACAGGGGAAAACGGAAGACAGTTCGGCGAATCCACCGGCATGGGTCTCTACTTGGTTCGGGAAATCGCCTCGCGGCTAGATCATCATGTCGAAATTGAATCCGAGCAGGGACAAGGGACAGCAGTACGTATATGGATGGGGATCACGCATGTTTAAGCTTCATGAACATGCTTTTTTTATTACAGCATTGTAAGGTTTGTTTAAGAATAATCGATGGGATATCGGCCTAAGGAGCAGTTATGATTATACGGAGAGCCATGGAAATTCGAAATTCCGACCGTATGAAAGGAAGAATACCTGAAATGGATATGTTAATCGTGCGCAATCTGGAAAAAGTTTATGATGGCAGCATTGCGTATAGGGCGATGAGCGATATGAATCTGGTTGTCGGCAAAGGCGAATTTGTCGGCATTATGGGCCCTTCAGGCAGCGGAAAAACAACCCTGCTGAACGTAGTATCCACAATCGACACGCCTACCTCCGGGGAAGTGTTGATTAATGGAGAAAATCCACACTTGTTATCCAAACACGATCTGGCCCTGTTCCGCAGACGGAAGCTGGGCTTTGTCTTTCAGGATTTCAATTTGCTGGATACGCTGACCATCGGGGAAAATATCATCCTCCCTCTTACGCTGGACGGGAAAAGTGTGAAAGAGATGGATGCCAAGCTTCATCCGGTAGCCGAAAAACTGGGCATCACCGAAATTCTGAATAAACGAACCTATGAAGTGTCGGGAGGGCAACGGCAGAGGGCCACCATTGCAAGGGCCATCATTCATTCCCCTTCACTGCTGCTGGCCGATGAGCCGACGGGAAATCTCGATTCCAAATCTTCACGGGATGTCATGGAAATGATGGAGGCTATCAACCATACCGATCAAACGACCATGCTGCTGGTCACCCATGACGCTCTCGCCGCCAGCTACTGCCACCGGGTCGTATTCATCAAGGACGGCCGGCTCTATAATGAATTTTACAGGGGAGACAACCGCCAGGCCTTCTTCCAGCAGATTATCGATATGCTTTCGCTAATGGGAGGGAACACACATGAGCTTTCACCGCTTCGTGTCCATTAAGAGGAGTTACGGGAGGGGCAATAAATGACGTTGCGACAATTTGCCCTCCGGAATGTTAGCGGGAACAAATGGACATATGCCGCTTTTTTTCTAAGCAGCACGTTTTCGGTGATGATCTTTTTCATGTATGCTGTTTTTATTTTTCACCCCGCCATTAAAAATTCCGGTTTCAACGGGTCGGCGGCTCAGGCAATGACGGTTGCGGAATATATCGTATATGTGTTCTCCATCTTCTTCGTACTCTATTCAGGCAGTGCCTTCCTGAAATCCCGCAAACGGGAATTCGGAGTGCTCATCATGCACGGCATGACTTATAATCAGCTGCGACAGATCGTCTTTATCGAAAACATGGTGATCAGTTTCGGTTCCATTGTGGCTGGTCTTGCCGCCGGCATGCTGTTCGCCAAGCTATTCATGATGATTGGAGCCGATGTGATGCACATGAGCCCGCTCCCATACTACATGCCTGGCACAGCCATTCTGCTCACTCTTTCCGCATTCGTGCTGTTGTTTCTCGTCATCTCCGCGTTCACAGCTGTGTTCGTACGGGCCAGCAAGCCGATCGATCTGCTGAAAAGCAACGCCAAACCGAAGCCTGAGCCTAAATCATCCGTTTTTCTTTCAATTACAGCGTTCTGCCTTCTTCTTGGCGGATATATCATATCGTTCCAGGTTAAAGGTCCCACGGTCGTTTTCGCTCTATTACCGGTCACGGTCCTAACCATCATCGGCACTTACTTTTTGTACACACAATTAAGCGTGTTTGCGATTCGCAGGTTAAGAAGCAACCGCTCTGTCTTTTTGCGCAAAACGAATGTGCTCGTTCTGTCTGACATGGCTTACCGCATGAAGGACAACGCCCGGATGTTCTTTCTCGTGACGATCGTTACGACAGTTGCCATTTGCGCTATGGGCGGTTTGATGGGATTTCTGGAAACCATCCACAAACAAATCACGGCTGCGTACCCGTTCGCCTATAATTACATCCAAACCAGCGGTGATGCCGGGCAGGCAGCCTATCACACGAAAATAATCGAACAAGTGCTCAAAAAACGGGGAGTTCGTTATGATAAATGGTCCGTCCATGTAGCGAGCTTCGATTCGATAAATGGACCCTCCCTGACCTTCATCAACCTATCCGAGTATAACAAGCTTGCAAAAGCCTTGGATTACCCGGTACTGTCGCTGCAGGGAAATGAAGCCGCAACTATCTGGACCACGAAAAACCGGCCGTTACCGGAGCACGAGTGGTCAGTGAAGGGAACATCCATCACATTCAACCTGAAACAAACCGTCGGAAAGGCGGTCACGCCTCCCATGGCCGATGAACCGCTGTTGATCGTTGCGGACCGGATGTATGACTCCTTGGGCAATCCGAAAAAAGAACAGCTTCTCATCGCTTACGATACGGACAGCGCCGATTCAACAGCGGACACAGGTGAGGCCATCGCCGGTCAGCTCGGATCTGCAGAACCCTCCGGTTTTTGGTTCGCATCCCCTGCCTATTTGGAGCAACAAATGAAGCGGACCTATAATCTGTTGCTTTTCGTCGGGTTGTTTGTCAGTTGCTTATTTTTTGTTGCAACGGGAAGCTTTCTATATTTCCGGCTGTTTACCGACCTGAATGATGACAAGCAGAAGTACCGTTCCCTATCGAAGCTCGGGCTGACCGTCAAGGAGCTTGAGAAGGTGGCAACTTTACAGATCGCGTTGTTGTTTTTCGTACCGCTCGCGGTCGCGCTCATTCACAGCTCGGTTGCGCTCTATGCTCTGCATAACCTGTTCCATTCGCCGGTGGTTCATTCGGCTATTACGGTCAGCATCGTTTTCCTTGCCGCACAAATCCTGTATTTTCTGCTGATCCGTGCCCGTTATTTAGAGCATTTGAAACACTCAGCGGGCTTTAACTGATTGCCCCAATTTCTGCAAGATCCGCCGAATATCAATCTATGAAGCTACTCTTCCAGGAAAAACTGCATGACACGGTCGGCACTGCCGGGAAGCCATTCATGTCCAAAATCCGGATAGACGACCAGCTGCTTCGGTGAAATGATTTTGTTATACGCTGCGAACTGGGTGGAAGGTGGACAGATGGTATCCATCAGGCCGGTAAAAAATAAAACTTCCCCTTGGATACGGGGGGCCAAATACTGCAGATCGATATAACCCAGCTTCTCAAAAATCTCATCCTCACGTTCATGAAGCGGATCGAACTTACGGAAAAACGTATTCAGCTCCAGATAGGCATCCTTATCCAGATCCATCTCCCAAACGCGTTTGTAATCGCATAGGAACGGAAATGTGGGTGCTAGCTTTTTTACCCGGGGCTCAAGTGCTGCACAGGCAATCGTAAGCGCGCCTCCTTGGGATCCACCCGTTGCATATACACGCTGCGGATCAACCCCCGGCAGGCCAAAAGCAATTCTGGCTAACTGGACGGTATCCAGATAAATATGGCGGAACAGCAGGTTGTCCGGATGATCATCCAATCCGCGGATAATATGACCATTATGGGTGTTGCCCTTCACGCCTCCTGTATCCTCCGAAGAACCGCCCTGCCCCCGGCAGTCGAGCGCCAAGACCGAGAAGCCTAGCGATGCATACGCCAGCTTGTCCTGCCAGTCACCGGAGTCACCGGTGTATCCGTGGAATTGCAGAATCGCCGGCTGCGGCGTGTCCACCTTTTTGGGGCGAATGTATTTGGCATGAATGCGAGCACCCCGCACTCCCGTAAAGTAGAGATCAAAGCATTCCGCCTGCGGGGTCTGAAAAGCGCTTGGAATCAGCTCAAAATTGGCCTCTACAGCTTCAAGCTCTTCCAACGCCCGCTCCCAGTAAGCATCAAAATCTGCCGGCCGCGGATTCCTTCCCTCATACTTCTTCAACTGTTCAAGCGGCATATCAATTAACGGCATGTACAAACATTCCTTTCCGGCACAGGTTATTTTCCTAATTATTTCCTAACCCATTATAGTGCCAGCCGGGAATGATTGGTATTAGATGATCTTACGAATGTCATTTGAAATAGGAATAATACAAGGCAAATACTGCCCAGGTGAGCGTAACGGAGGGAATTTTGGAACTGTAGGAGCGGTAGCGTCCGCCTTTAAGGTTGGATTTCCACCGCTGCACAGCGGTTCAATGAAGAAATCCAGGCTTAACAGCGGCCGGAAGTCCAAACATTCCCGCAGTGAAGCTTATACACCCGGCAGTATTTGCTACCTACATGCTGCAATAGGCCCGCCAGCACGGTTACGTGCGCTGCGGGCCCAACTACGGCTGCCACCCCAAGCGGCCGGTAAATAGGAATAATACAAGGCAAATACTGCCCAGGTGAGCGTAACGGAGGGAATTTTGGAACTGTAGGAGCGATAGCGTCCGCCTGAAAGCTTTCCGTAGGAAAGCTCGCATCGGAAGCATAGGCTAAGGTTGGATTTCCACCGCTGCACAGCGGTTCAATGAAGAAATCCAACCTTAACAGCGGCCGGAAGTCCAAACATTCCGCAGTGAAGCTTATACACCCGGTCAACATTTGCAGAGGCGCAGTTAAAGTCCTATTTTTCCGCCCGCACCCTCACCGGAATATAAATCTCCATCACCGTATCCACGCGCGAATGGCAGCGTTCATCGTAGAATTCAAAATTCAGCTTGCCCTCGTCGTAGACATAACCGCTGTCCTTAAACCACTCTTCAAAAATGTACTTCCAGGTGCTCTTGATCACCTGCACAAAATCTTCCTGCTTCGAAACCCCCGAGGTATCTACTGGCGGCGTGGTGAACACCGCATATTCGGCCTCCGGCACTTCAGCTGTCAGCATATCCGGCGTGACCTTGGATAAATCGTCCACGATCACACCCAGCAGGTAAGTGGCATTGCCGCTGTCAAAAGACGGAACACACAGCCCCACTTCGCCATGCCTCGGGGGATTGAGAATGTCGTACATTTTCGACTCCAGATTCTCGCCTTCATAATGGATCCAGAAGGACGCAATATCCTTCGTATAATTGCCTCCGGCCACATTCGTTTCAATACCGTAGCCTGCGACCTTAAAGGCCGGCTTACTCACCATTACAGGATTCATGATATAACCTCCGATTTCAAACTTTGGGACATCTTGAAGATAACCGGCCATCCGCGCCGCATATTGTGAGGGAGGGTAACCATACGCTTTGCGGAATGCCTTCGTAAACCCGCCATGAGTCTCGAAACCATAATCCAGCGCAATATCGGTCACGCTCCGCCCTCTAAACAAATCCACCGCCGCCAAAGACAGCTTCCGGCTTCGCACGTATTCCATCACTGACATCTCCCTGCACAGGCTGAACAGACGGCAAAAATGATACGGCGAATATCCGGCCACCGCGGCAATTTGCCCTGCAGTCAGATTTTCCTTAATATTCTCCTCAATATATTCAATGCATCTCTCTATATCCTTACTGTAATTCACTGAGCAACCCAGCCTTTCCCGTACGGTAATTTTATTATAGCAACTGTATTGCGGGAGAACTGTTCCTGTTTTGCTATATATCAGTTACCGTGCATTCCCGGTCCTAAGAGCTTTCACACTCCTTTTATCAGCTAAAAGGATGTCCCTGCTGAAAACAAGGTATCATTTCATGCCCATGATGAATAGGCTAATTTAAACCTATTGATAACAATGGAGGAATCTTGGATGACCCTTGAGAACGAAAATCCGGTCTCGTCAAATTACCGGTACAGCTATATCCGGACTGCCAGTCAGGAATCTTTTCCCTATGCCCACTACTATCATCACTACCGCTCAGACAGCAGCCCGGCAGATCTGCCGGCAGCAGACCATTCCGGCACAACCGCCAAACAGCTGGCCGACGGGTATTTAAATGCAAGCGCAGGCAGCGGGCAGGGGATCCACCTGAAAACCGGCGGCGAAGTCGGAGGCAAGCATGGCTTAGGCCTGAATACAGGCGGACATGTAGCAAAAGACGGCGCGGAGCTCTACGCGAATGGGCATCTGGGCGGCGCCTCCTATGGAATTCAAGCACAGGGCAACGCCCATCTCGACACGCAAAAAGGGCTTGGAATCGATACGGGAGCTGCGGCCTTCGGCAAATACGGAGTTGCTGCACAGGCTAAAACACAGATCGGCGGTGGTCAGGGGGCTGGTTTTCATACCGGGGCCAATGTGGGAGGAGCGTACGGACTGCAAGCTGATGCGGAAGGTCACTTGGGTATCAGCCAAGGTGCAGGCTTCAATGCCGGACTGCAGCTCGGCGGTCAGAATGGACTCGGAGCCCAGGCACAGGCACAGCTCGGAGGGGGTCAGGGCGCAGGCCTTGGAGTTACCGGACAATTAGGCAGCTATACCGGCGGCCTGGGGTTCACCGTCGGCGGATCTAAGGAGAAGGATTCCAGCCACGGGGAGGAATAACGCACTCACTCATTGAACACTGCATCAATAAAGGGAATATCTCAAAGCCAGAAACAGCGGCTTCGCGATATTCCCTTTTTTTAAAAACCTGGGTTATCTATCATTAGACTAGCGGTTCAGCAGACTTCCGACATATTTCAGCAGCTCATTGGCGCAGATCGGGCAGTAGTTGTGATCATCGATCAGGCGTCTACTCACCTCATTGATGCGTTTGAGCTGGCTTTCATCCGGCGTTTTGGAGGAGGTAGTGATCTTGACAATATCCTTCAGATCGGTGAACAGCTTTTTCTCAATCGCCTCACGCAGCCGGTCGTGGTTGTTGTATTCGAACTTTTTGCCTTTGCGGGAGTAAGCTGAAATGCGGATCAGGATTTCTTCGCGGAACGCCTTTTTGGCATTTTCGGAAATTCCGATCTGCTCTTCAATCGAGCGCATCAGCCGCTCATCCGGCTCCATCTCCTCATCGGTCAGCGGATCGCGGATTTTACTCCAGTTGCAGAACGCTTCAATGTTGTCGAGATAGTTCTCAAACAGCGTTTTGGCCGATTCCTCAAAAGAGTAGACGAAGGCCTTCTGCACTTCGCTTTTGGCCAGAATATCATATTCCTTGCGGGCGATGGAAATAAAGTTCAGGTACCGCTCTCGTTCCTCCTTCGTGATCGAAGGATGCTGATCCAGCCCGTCTTTAATGGCCCTCAGCACATCCAGCGCGTTCATGCACTGCAGGTCGCCTTTGATCAGGGCACTGGAAATCCGGTTGATGACATAGCGCGGGTCAATACCGGACATGCCTTCATCCAGGTATTCCGACTGCATTTCCTTCAGATCGGCTTCCTTGTAGCCTTCTACCTCTTCCCCGTCGTACATCCGCAGCTTTTTGATCAGGTCCATGCCCTGCTTTTTGCTCTCCTTGAGGCGGGTAAGAATCGAGAAAATCGCCGCTGCGCGCAGCGCATGAGGGGCAATATGCACATGCTTCATGTCGCTTTGGGCGATCAGCTTGGCGTAGATTTTTTCCTCCTCCGACACTCTAAGGTTGTAAGGCACCGGCATGACGATCATACGGGACTGGAGCGCCTCATTCTTTTTGTTGGAGATGAAGGATTTGTACTCCGTTTCATTCGTATGGGCGATGATCATTTCATCTGCCGAAATGAGTGCGAACCGGCCCGCCTTGAAGTTGCCTTCCTGGGTCAGTGAGAGCAGGTTCCAGAGGAACTTCTCATCGCACTTCAGCATTTCCTGGAACTCCATCACCCCGCGGTTGGCCTTGTTCAGCTCCCCGTCGAAGCGATAGGCGCGCGGATCGGATTCCGAGCCGTATTCAGTAATGGTCGAAAAGTCGATGCTGCCGGTAAGATCGGCGATATCCTGCGACTTCGGATCAGACGGACTGAAGGTCCCGATACCGACGCGCTCTTCTTCCGACAGAATCACCCGCACGACTTTAACCTGTTCAATGTCGCCGCGGTATTCATTTTTGAGCCGCATTTGGCAGGAGGGGCACAGATTGCCCTCAATGCGTACCCCGAGTTCGCGTTCAATCTCCGGGCGCAGCTCCAGCGGAATCAGGTGCAGCGGATCTTCATGCATCGGGCAGCCCTCAATCGCATACACCGCTCCTGCATCCGTCCGCGAATATTGCTCCAGACCCCGTTTCAGCAGAGTAACCAGTGTCGATTTACCGCCGCTGACCGGTCCCATGAGCAGCAGTATCCGTTTGCGGACGTCGAGACGGCGGGCGGCAGAATGGAAATACTCTTCCACCAGCTTCTCCACCGCACGGTCGAGCCCAAAAATTTCCTGTTCAAAAAACTTATACCGTTTGCGTCCGTTGATGTCTTCTACACCGTGTGACTTGATCATGTCGTATACGCGGGAATGAGCCGTTTTAGCGGGAGAGGGGTCTTTTTTCAATAGTTCTATATAGTCCTTGAAGGTGCCGCTCCACGCCAAACGGTCGTTCTCAGCCCGATACGAAGCTATACGCTCAAAAATATCCATTGCTCGCTGCCTCCTCTTGCGCTCCTACTTGCTCGATTGGCTTTAAAAGTGTATTACATACCTATGCGGCGAGCCCGGAATAGTTGACCTCTTTTTTGCTGTGCTATAATAGAGAATCATTAAAAAAACTAGAACTTCACATATAATGTTAAATTAGGCGCAGGAGTGAATACGATGGCGGTAAAACATGAAACGGAGCTTTATGCTCCTTTGAAGGCATTTTTTGAGCGGCAGGGCTATTCGATCAAGGGCGAGGTACGGACCTGCGATCTGGTCGGCCTGCGGGAGGGGGAGGAGCTGCCGCTTATTGTCGAGATGAAAAAAACGTTCAATCTCGCCCTGCTGCTGCAGGGGGTTGAACGTCTGCGCCTCAGCCCCAACGTCTACCTCGCCGTGGAACGCGTCCGCGACAAAAAAGGCGCGGTGAACCAGCGCTGGGGCGAGCTCAGCGGGCTGTGCCGCCGCCTCGGCCTCGGGCTGATCACCATCGTCTTCTACAAGACGAAGGCCCCGCTGGTCGAGGTGCTCGCGGAGCCGGGCGACGCGCCGCCTCAGGTCCGCAGCGGCGCGCGGCGGCGCGAGAAGCTGCTCTATGAGTTCCGCGAGCGCAGCGGGGACTACAACACCGGCGGCAGCACGCGCGTCAAGCTCGTGACGGCCTACCGCGAGAAGGCGCTGCGCGTGGCGCTCGCGCTGCAGGCCGCCGAGGCCGATGCTGCGCTCGGCCTCTTGGATGGGCGCGCTAAGCGGAGCCGCGCGCCTAAGGCAGGCGCAGCGGCGCCTGCAGAGGGCCCGGCGGCTGCGCCCAGCCAGGCCGGCATTACGCCCGCCGAGCTGCGCCGGCGGAGCGGTGTGCCCGGCGCTGCGGCGATGCTGCAGCGCAACTACTACGGCTGGTTCACCCGGGTGAACCGCGGCCGGTACACGCTTACGCCGGCGGGCACGGCGGCGCTGCTGGAATATGCTGCGATCGCCGAGGTCAGCGCGGGCAAGCACTAAAAGCTCAGCAAAAGCAATCGTAACAGCAACATCCATCAGTAACATTGGCAATAACAGCACCTAAGCAATATCTACCCACCGTGATCATCAGAAAATTTGCACTAGCTTTCATTTTCTCCAAATAAAAAGCAAGCCCTCATCTAACCAAGGGCTTGCTAGGCTAAGCAATCAATCTGCAGCGGATTCACTTCAAGTTCATGCTAGCTGTCCGTTTTTTGAGTTCTACTGTATTTCGCACAACAGAATCCAGCTTAATGAAGGAGAAATTCGATTCTATTGTATTTTGTGCAATTAAATTCCACAAATCCAGCCCTCATCTGCGGTTTTCCAGAAATCTGGTGCACAAAGTGCAATAGAAACAATTTGTTAAGCTGGAAGTGACGAATCTGTTGCACAAAATACAGCAGACAGGAGTCGCCAAAGCCAGCCATGTCATTTTACAGATAGGCATTTACGAATTGCCTCTTACGGATTGCCTCTCACGAATTGCCTCTCACAGATTACCTTCACCGTATCGCCTTTCTCTATATTTCTTTACCTTCATATTCGTCTTC
>NZ_LN831198.1:1237962-1250246 GCF_001368795.1 Paenibacillus ihuae | reverse complement strand
CTTTACCTTCATATTCGTCTTCCTGCTCCCGGCTGCCCTGCCCAGCCTCATTATCGCTAGCATGCTGCAAGCCCAGGACGCAAGGCTCCTCAGCTCCGCGCTGTAAATTCTGTAACCGCCTCACTCATCAGGTTCATCCCCAGCAGCAGCTCATCCCGGCCGGGATGGCTGAAGTTAAGACGGATGCGGTTGCCGCCGCCATTTACACTGCATAGCTGTCCCGGCAGGAACGCAACCCCTTTGGCCAGCGACGCTTTGAGCAGTATCATTGCATCAAGCCCTTCCGGAAGGGAGACCCACAGGAACATGCCGCCCTCGGGAAGCGCATAATCACTATTCTTCCAAGCCGGACGCTTCAGCAGCTCCGCCATTAGTTTCAGGCGGGTGTTGTATTCGCGGTTCAGCAAAGCGATATGCTCACGCAGATCAAATGCCGTTACATCCAGCAGATGATGCAGCAGCCGCTGGTTTAGCGAGCTGGACTGCCAGTCAGCCATCTGCTTGGCAGCAGTCATCATCCCGATCAGCTCCCGGCTGCCGGCTGCCCAGCCTGTCCGCAGGGCGGGTGCAACCGTCTTGCTGAATGAGCCGATATAGAGCACATGCCCGCCTTGGCTGACATTCTCAAGCGCATACAATGACGGATACCGCACGGCAGGAGATCCGCCGGCACCGGCCCGCTGGAAATGCAAATCGCCATAGGAATCATCCTCTACAATCAGCACGTTATTCCGGATGCACAGCTCGAGCACTTCCTTGCGCCGCTCCAGACTCCAGAGGATCCCGCTCGGGTTCGTGTAGCTCGGCGTTGCAAACAGCATCTTTGGCCGGTGCTGGCGGATCTGGGTACGCAGATGCTCAGGCAGCAGCCCATCCCGGTCTCCCTGTACCGGAATAATGACGGCCCCCTGCATGCGGAGTGCCTGCAGAAAGCCCGGAGAAGTCGGATTCTCCACCAGCACACGATCGCCGGGATCGATGTAGACCCGGGACAACAAATCGATAGCTTGTTGACTTCCCGTTGTCAGAAGAACTCCGCCCTCCGGGGCAGCCACTCCTTTTCCCTTCAGCCAATCCCCGGTTAGCCAATCCCGCAGCGGACCATATCCCTCAGGATCGCCATATTGCAGTGCACTCGCATCAGCCGATATTACGGTAGAGGCCGTTTCCGCAAGCAGCGATAACGGGAACAATTCTTCCGCAGGCAGCTCTTCTGCCAGAGAGATTAATGTGCTGCGCCGCGTCTGTGTCCGGATACTAAGCAGCGGTGAAGATAGCAATGTATGCGCGCGGGCAGAAAACTCATATTTCATATGTTCCCCCCTTCCCTGGTACCAAGAATATTCCAGCCCGGCCGGCAATATGTCGCAAAGGCAGGGACTACGCGTAGATTTGCTTATTTTGACTTGAGAAAAGCGCAAACTTCTCGATAGCCTGGGCCCGAGTCGTAACTTCAAGCTTTACATAGATTTTCCGAAGGTAGTTATCGATGGAACGACGGCTTACCTCTATCTCCAGAGCGATCTTGTCGTAAGTAATTCCTTGCACAATCCGCTCCATTATGAACATTTCTGTCTGAGTCAGCTGCATAACGCCCTCCAGACTCCGTGTTGAGGTCACCGGACGGTATCCCCTTTGAATCCACTTCAGCGGAACCGACAGGAAGCCTTCGCGCAGACTTTCGATCATTATAAGCAGCTGGTTGGAGGAAGCTCCTTTGGACAGGACGCCGCTGGCTCCTAGCTCCAGCAGGGGCTGGAATAATTCCTTGTCATCCTCTTCGGTCATGATGATGAAATGTGAATGCTCTGAACTATTTTTCATCTCCGGCAGCACGGATTCCACATTGCCCTCCGGCATTTGATAATCTGCCAGTACCAGATCCGGCTTCATTTCCATCACTTCTCTAATGCCCTCGCTCCAGGTGGAATACATCCCCTGAACGATAAGTCCTCCTCCCTCCTCCAAAATCAGCTTTGTACCCAGCATACTTGTGGGATGACAACCCACGATGACCACCCGCCAAACCTTCATCATTAACGCCCAGACCTCCTGCTATCTATATATTTACCCAGAGTGGAAAGCACTTTACGTTTCCGGCTGCCACGGAAGCAAGGATGGTTGATGACTTATTGTTAGTTTCTTCCTTTTTTTACCTTGAATACGCCACTCAGATATTCCAATCTATAGAAATTGTATCGCAGTAGTTTAATAGGATGCAATTACTTTTTCACGCTTTCAAACTTCCTTTCATTTTTGCGAAACTTGTAAAAGTCTGATAGAATGAGGACTTGAAAAAAATAGCTTGAGGTGATGTTGAAATGCAACCGCTAGCGGAATCGACCCCAGTACACTCGCGCCGCACTGCCGCGAGAAACGGCCCTTCCGTAAAATGGTTTTTACTGTTCTGGATTTTGATGATCGGAGTCGGCGTTTATGCCGTGTACAGCTACACCAACCATCTGAAGCAGCAGGTGCTTAGCGAGCTTAGCGCCCAAAGCCAGCAGCAGCTTACCGTTTTGAAGACAGATTATGAATCGCGAATCGCCGTTCTCTCCGAAGAAGTGAAAGAATTACAGAATACTGTGCAGACCTTTAACGAACTGCTGACTTTTACCAAGGATAATGCAAGCAACAAGACAGATAACAGCAACAAACTGTATACGCAGCTGAGTGAAGTCAAGAAGCAGCTTGAAGCCTTGAAGAAAGAAATGGATCTGCTCAAATGATGACGCCTGTAAAAAGAGTCAACCGCTTCTTCATGCTGCTGACGGCGCCTTTTCTTGGCTTATTTATTGGTCTCTTATGGTACCAGCCGCCTCTGACCCTTAATCTGAATACGGAGCAGTTTGCCGCAGAGCCGGGGCCGCTCGAACTGACAGCAGCGCTCAAAAAGGATCTTCTGCAGGCACAGAATTCAGCCTCCTACACAATTGACGCCATCGGTGCCAGCGCCCAGCTGTATAAGAAGACTACTAACGCTATGAATGCGCTGGTCACTACTGCTGCAGCCCAGGCTTCCCGCCCGGAACATATCTATAACCGGCGGATCACTGCCCGGCTCGGCATACCTGCCGACGTCATCAGCAGTGACCGGATTACGATTGAATTATACCGGCTGAACCCCGGCAGCTATAAAGCTCACGCCCTTAAGATCAGGCTGAAGGATGCTACAGCAATGAAAATGAGCCTAGCCGGAGACGGCACCGGTCAAGCTGAGACCACGATGCATGCCGTGGCCCGCTATGGTGCGGTTGCCGGGATCAACGCCGGAGGTTTTGCCGATCAGGGAGGAAGACGGTACCCCTTGTCCACTACAATCGTGGGCGGCAAATATGTATACGGTTTTGAACCCACGTACAAGGATCTCAGCTTCGTCGGCCTGAATAAGTCTGGCCGGCTCATAGGCGGCAAATTCACCAGCAAATCGCAGCTTGACCAGCTGGAACCGGTGTTTGGGGCAACCTTTGTGCCGGTCCTCCTTAAGAACAGTATGCGGCAGGCGATTCCTTATAAATGGATGAACAGTCCCAAACGTGCCCCCCGCACCGTTATCGGCAAATATAAAGATGACCAGCTGCTGGTTCTGGTTGCAGACGGATATAACGAGAATGGAAACTCCGGGGCTACCCTGGAAGAAATTCAGAACAAGCTGTGGAGCATGGGCGTGACCGACGCCTATAATCTCGATGGCGGCGGTTCCTCATCCCTCATTTTCAGAGGCAAAGTGATTAACGACCCGTCTGACGGAAATCTCCGGCAGGTGCCAACCAACTTCCCGTTCTTTAAATAAAAATCGGTGTCAATGCTGAATCTCACTTTTGCGCTTTTAATTTCAGCATGCGGCGGGTTATAATCTATGTAATTACTACAGTCCTTGATGGAGGTGTCCAGCATGTCGTTTTCCCTGACCTTTTGGATTGTCACTCTGGTATTCCTGCTCTTTATGACCGGTATTCTAACCTCATCCTACAACGACGATAAAACCAAGGGCCTGTAAAAGCTGCCGGAATATTCTTATATTCTAAAAAGAACGCCGCACAATGTGCGGCGTTTTTTCAGCACTGGTCCACGTCGGAAATCACGCAGCACCATACTATGTAATTATTTTCCTTGCCCGCTTTCTCCAGGAGAAAGCGGTAATACTAGGCGTGTCTTGGCAATTGCGTCATTTCTGCAAGGCATGCGGCGCAAATATAACGATCTTTATACTCGCTTACACCTTCCATAGATCCGCAGAATACACACTTGGGACGGTAGCGCTCCAAAATGATATGGTCGCCCTGTACCAGAATTTCTACCGGGTCGCCTTCATTCATTTGGTACCTTTTACGCAGAGACTTAGGCAGAACAATTCTACCCAGCTGATCTACTTTACGAACTACGCCAGCAGGTTTCATATCTAACGTACACCTCTCCTGTTCAACAAATAATTAGTAGTCACTACTTATTTCGGCAGTATTCTTCTATTTCGTTACTTTATTGTCGAATCCTGCTGAAAAAAACAAAAAAACATGTCTACTTTTAGAAAAGTTGCGGAAAATCCATTTGGCGCAGGGCTTCGTAAATAATAATCGCCGCGGAATTGGATAAATTCAACGATCTCACAGCTTCTCCCATCGGCATGCGCATAGCGGTTTCCTTGCCGGCTTCGATCATTTCCGGCGGTAACCCCTTGGTTTCCTTCCCGAATACGAAAAAATCCCCGTCCCGGAAAGCAAAATCCGTGTAGCGCTTCTGAGCTTTTGTTGTGGCATAGAAAAAGCGTCCCCCGCTATACTTTTCCTGCACTTCCGCAAACGAATCATGATATTCGATCGTGACGGCATGCCAGTAATCAAGCCCTGCCCGTTTCAAGGTTGCGTCGTCGGTCCGGAAGCCCAGCGGGCGGACCAGGTGGAGATGGGTGCCAGTGGCTGCGCAGGTACGGGCAATATTACCTGTATTTGCCGGAATTTCCGGTTCAACCAGCACAATGTGTAATGCCATAATGGAATGTTCCTCTCTGTAGGCTTACCAGCCCTGTAATGTGTGGTGTAAAATAACTTTGATTCTAAGCTGAGGGCAGGCCCGTACAAGCAGAAAACCTCCCGCCTGCTGGCGGAAGGTCCGGGAATTTCATTCATTAGCCTTGAGTTTGCCGGAAATGATTCATGAAATCAGCAAGTGCCTTGACGCTCTCATAAGGAACAGCATTATAGATGGAAGCACGTAAGCCTCCAACGCTGCGGTGTCCTTTCAGACCGACAAAACCTTCTTGCTCAGCAGCCTTGACGAATTGCTTTTCCAGCTCTTCCGACTGCATCCGGAAGGTAACGTTCATAATGGAACGGCTGCCTGCTTCCGCAACCCCGCGGTAGAAACCGTCGCTGCCGTCGATATGGTCATACAGCAGACCGGCTTTGTCACGGTTTTTGGATTCGATGCCGGCAAGCCCGCCCTGCTCCTCGATCCATTTTAACACTTCATTAACCATATATACAGAAAAGGATGGCGGAGTATTGTACAGAGAGTTGTTTTTGTAATGCGTGTCATACCGCAGAATCGTCGGAATGTTCGAAGGAGATTTGGCAATAAGCTCTTCCTTGGCGATTACAACAGTTACCCCCGAAGGCCCGAGATTTTTTTGAGCACCGGCATAGATCAGTCCGAATTTGCTGACATCAAACGAACGGCTCAGAATATCGCTCGACATGTCCGCGATCAGCGGAAGGGAACCCGTATCCGGATACTCTGCATATTGTGTTCCTTCAATCGTCTCATTGGATGTGATATGCAGGTATGCCGCATTGTCTGCCTGCTTGATGCTGCTAAGCTCCGGAATCGCCAGGAACTTCTTGTCCTCTGAGGATGCGGCAACATGTCCACCACCCAGCAGCTTGGCTTCCTTGAGCGCTTTATCCGCCCAGCTTCCTGTCATAACATAGCTGCCGACCTGGCCGCTGGAGATGAGATTCATCGGGATCATAGCGAACTGTGTGCTTGCTCCGCCTTGAACGAACAATACCTTATAGCCCTCCGGATTACCGAGCAGTGACAACAGACGCTCCTGTGCTTCATTATGCACGGATTCGTATATTGCCCCGCGGTGCGACATCTCCATAATGGACATTCCGCTTTCGCGGAATTCTACAAACTCCGTTTGTGCGCGTTCCAATACTTCAAGCGGCAGTGCCGCCGGACCTGCATTAAAATTGTATGCTCTCTTGCTCAAATTGCTCCCACCCTTTCTCTCCTACGAATATGGATATCGATATGATAGCAGCATTCTAACACGCCAGCAAGTATAATTATTCACATAGAACGTAAGATCACTGCAGCTCAGATCGCAAAAAATTGATAGCTGCGGCGCCAACCCTTGCTGTGACGCGGTAAAATGCTGATGTTCGCAAAAACTTCGGGTGAAATTACATGCCGCTCACCCCAGAGCGCAATCCGCTCCGGACGGAAATTCCCGCTCTCACGGATTCCCACTCCGCTAGGATGATGAATCAGCTCCCAATAAAATCCGGCATCCGCATTCTCTCAGCCTGCAAGCCTGCAGTAGAAGGGACGTCCCGGCTCATTATTCCAGTACAGTCTGTCTCCGGATGTATGCAGCAGCTCAGCCGTGAAGGATGACTCGGGCACCTCAACGACGGCTGCTCCAGGCAGCCTTAGTTCATAGCCTTCCCCGGTGAGCCTGCCGTTAATTCCTATAAAGTTATGAATATATTCCTCCGTATGCAGCAGCTTTGTTCCTTTGTTCTCCAGCATGTAGTCAATATTTAGCCGGTCACCTTCCAGGGAAATACGCTTGGTCAATAGCATGCTGTACCCCCGGCACTCCTCGGGAAGAACCGTATACGTTATCTCTTGCCTGCTGCTTTCCACGCTTATCTTGAAGGGAGTTAAAGGATAGGTCCGGCTAAAATCATAAGCTTCCTCATCCGGCTTTTGCAGCAAGCCTACGCCTGGCTTAGGAAACCATTCTCCGGCAGCTGCTTCGTCATACCCAATTGCCCGGGAAATGCCGAACTCGTTGCATAGTCCGACCCCGTTGCTGCCGTGTCCGGGTACCAGGCTCTCGGGAACACAAAAGGTATGCCTGCCCTCCTCCAGTGTGACTTGGGTTATGAATCCGGTCCAGTCGAACCGGGTGCCGTTATAGGCTCCAGGCTCCGCAATCTCTACAGTTAGAATGCCGTTCGAGAGTATGTTAGACATTTGTTGTCCCCCTTTCTTTCTCTATAGCTGATTAACATCTTCAATACTAATTCATGAGATTCAAAAAGCGCCTGCAGCGCCATATCCGGCGGAACAGGCGCTCCTGTTAACCTTGTATACTTAAGCCAGCCCGACTTGCAGCAGATGAACCTGCCCCTCCGGTAGGGCACTCAATACATCGCGCGGGATCACGACACCTTCTGAGACGCGCTGAAGCGTCACCTCAGCGCCGTTCAGCGTTAGCGAGTGTATTTGATACTCTCCGTATCCGGCGCTGCCTGCGGACGTATAGACGACTTCCAGCTCGCGGTCAGCAAAAAGGGTCTTGACCGACGCTTTGCCGTCCTGATCAAACTGCTCTTTGACGAGCTTCGGCTCAAGCCGCAGGTCGCCGAGCTGCCCTTTCACACCAAACACCTCGGTGACCATTGTCAGCAGCAGCCAGCTGGCCGAGCCGGTCAAATAGGTGTACATGCCCCTGCCCTGTTCATTGATATACTCCGGAATGCCGGGATATATCCGGCTAAGCTCAAAATTCGCACTCAAGGTATACAGCGAATCCAGCACCTTGCGTCCTTCCTGCACATATCCGCGTTTATAGAGCGCATTTCCGTACATTACGGTCATATGACTGAACATTGCCCCGTTCTCCTTATGTCCAAAAGCAAAACCGAATGCACGCCCCAAATTCTGCTGGATACCGCCAAAATTGGAATTCAGCCGGTAGCCGATTTTCTCGTCAAACAGATTGCGTTCCACAGCTGCGACGATGTGCGGGATCTGCTCTGGTCCCGCGGCATGGCCAAGCAGCGGGAATACCTGTCCTGTGAGCGTCATGCGGACGCCTTCTGCCGTTTCCCCTTCCACCCGTTCACCATCATTGTTGTAATAACCGTTGAACCAGCCGTCGCCATGTTCGCTTTCAACCCACTCATTGTCGCGAAGGTGGCTAAAGATCCACTCTGCTTTTTGAGCCAGGTCGCCTGCCACCTGCTCAAGATCCAGGTTAGCACGGACTCCGCTAACCACATTTGGCGCAGCGGCATAGAAGCGGTTCAGCCGTTCCAGCTTCGCTGATACAGACGAATAATCCACCTCATCTCCCAGTGAATCCAGCAGCAGCACCATTTCTTCAGCCAGTTCCAGCGTCTTCTGTCCCGTGCGTTCTTTCAGGGTGCGTAGCAGCATGGAGAGTTCATACAGATTACTCGCATAGAAGGCGGTAAAAGTAACGCTTTCCCCGCGCTGGGCCGCCATATCCAGCCCGTCATTCCAGTCTGCACCTTCCAGCAGAATATTGTTATGCTCGCCTACATTGAAGAAAGGCACCAGATTCTGCAGCAGTATATGCTCCAGGATGGTCCCTTTGTAAATGTTCCCTGCTGCTGTCCGCAGACTGCTGCCTGCGGCTGCTTCCCAGGAGCTGTCACGCTCACGGCAGCGGCTCATGAAGGAATCCCGGAAATAGGTCTGCTCCTGCAGCAGGAAGTCCAGATCACCGCTCTGATTCAAGTAGAGCATCGTGGTCATCAGCGGCCAGGCCCCGTGATCCATCCAGACCCGCGGAATGTTGTTGCGGTCGGCGATGAATTCGCCCGGCTGCTGGCCGATAATAGTCGCATTACTGCCGTCGATTCTTACACCGGCATAATTATTTAGCAGGAGGCTGCGTACATCGCCCGGCTCCATAATGAGCAGGGCCAGACAATCCTGCCACAGATCGCGCCAGCCTCGGCCGCCTCTTCCATAATCATGGTATGGCAGAAAAGAGTTTCCGTACAGCCTGCGGAGCACCGGCTGCAGCGTAACCCATTTCATCCATTGGTCAGCGGCATCATCGCCAGTGTGGAATTCCACCGCATTCACTTTATCCGCCCAGTATAGCTTATTCTCTTCCAGCTGCGCGTCAAAAGCAGCGGAAGAACCGTACTTGGACATCAGTCTGGAGATATTGATCCGGTCGCTCTCTATCGCCAGCACAACTACATACGAACGGCTCTGGCCCGGCAGCAGCGATGCAGAGGCAAATCGTAATCCGCCCAGTGCTTCATAACCCTCAATATGTACTCCGCCGCCTTGCCCGATTTGCGGTGCCGCATTAAGCACTACCGCCTCCGGCCAATCCAGGCTCCCTCCCTCACCGATAAAATCCTCCTGCACAGGGAAGAAACCGGCTGGCTGTCCCCCCTCCTCCTCAGCTCCAAACACACCGTAAGACGTATGATTGACCCGATGGCCCCGTTCGTCAAAAGAAAGAGCCGGCTGTACTTCGACACCATACGCCGACGTATATATCCGGTTCAGCAGAGAAGTAACGTGGCGGTGATCCCGCAGATCATCTGCTGAGCGCGCATACAACGGAGTGGCTGCGGTCGGCGTGATCTTGATCTCCTCTGTTCCCGTATTCGTCAGCACTACTTTCATCAATTCTACTGTGTCTGTGCCGCAAGGAACAAAGCTGGTCACTTCCGCTTTCATTCCCAGCTCTTTATTCTCCCGTGTTATCCGGTGCCACAGCAATCCTGCTTCCAGCAGCGACTCATCTGCAGAATCAGAGTAGGCCTGTGCATGCTGGCGTGCTGAATTCCCTGCCGCCGACCAGGCTCCTTTACCCTCTACATAGACCCAGAAATTACGTGACCCTCTGGAGTTATGTAAATCCTCCACTGACATTGGCGGTGTCAGGAAGGTATTATGCCCTGTAGTCACCTGACCGTGAAGCTGCGGGCTGATGGAGGACATCATTCCTCCTTCATTGACCAAGGGAAAATATAAAAAGCTGCTCCGGTCAGGGTGCTTAAGGCTGAACTCTCCATTGTTCCCGGTGAACTGCCAGTTAGGTGTGCTCTTTTGATTCACTGTATTCATCCTTTCTATAGATGAGGCTAAATTGGCGTACTCAATAATACCGAAACCGATTTCGGTATTATTATTACATCGTTATTTATCATTGTAAAGATAATTCTTACCCACGCTTTAGATCGCACAAAATCATCAGATAAAAAAAGCGATACATCAACGTATTCAATCAATTATATCAAAGATTTCTATTATAAATATTGTGTTAAAAATTGCCGAAAATATTTTCGAAACAACTATAAACTGCATCCGAAATCAAAAAATCACAATCAAATTATCTATTGTTAATACAATCTATAATTACATTCCCATTATAGCAAACGCTCTTATTTCAAATTTTTCTATAAATACATATCAACGAGCTGGATTTACGAAAACTTTCGAAAACCCATGAACATGCAAAGGCTAACGACTTTTATCAGTAAAATCCGCTGATGCAATATGAGCCTCTGAGGCTAATTCTAAGGCTGTTACTCTCTCGCTGCACCAACACATCACTGTGACGCGCTAAATCCAACCAAGGCCATTACAGGGCCCTTTAGCGTTCCAATAAAAGCACATAAAGAAGCCCCCGGGGGACCCAGGGGCTTCTAAAGCAAAGCTTATTTAAGATTTAATCAATCTTATACATCAAAGTACAGGGAGTATTCGTGCGGATGAACACGGATAGCAACCTCTTGTGCTTCTCCACGTTTCAAAGCGATATAGTTGTCGATGAAGTCTTTAGTGAAGACGCCGCCTTCAGTCAGGAATTCATAGTCAGCTTCCAAAGCGTCAAGCGCTTCGTTCAGGCTGCCTGGAACGCTGCGGATCTTCCCTTTGTCAGCATCAGACAATTCGTAGATGTTCTTGTCCAGTGGACCGTAACCCATTTCTTCCGGGTTGATCTTCTTCTTGATTCCGTCCAGACCCGCCATCAGCATTGCCGAGAAAGCCAGGTAAGGGTTAGCAGTGGAGTCAGGAGTACGGAATTCAATACGACAGCCCTTAGGTGTTACAGCAGCTACCGGGATACGGACAGCAGCGGAGCGGTTACCTTTGGAGTAAACCAGGTTAACCGGTGCTTCATAACCAGGAACCAGACGTTTGAACGAGTTGGTGCTTGGGTTAGTCAGCGCGATCAGTGCCGGAGCATGATACAGGATACCGCCGATGTAGTTCAAAGCCATTTCACTCAGGTTAGCGTATGCGCCTTTTTCGTAGAACAAAGGCTCGCTGCCGTTGAAGATGGATTGGTGAACGTGCATTCCGCTACCGTTATCGCCGAACAGCGGTTTTGGCATGAAGGTTGCAACTTTGCCGTACTGGCGTGCAGTGTTTTGCACAATATATTTGTAAGTAAGGAGATTGTCAGCTGTTTTCTTCAGGGTGTCAAAACGGAAGTTGATTTCCGCTTGGCCTGCAGTCGCCACTTCATGGTGATGGCGTTCGATTTCAAGACCTGCTTCGCCGAGCAAACGGCACATTTCACTGCGGATGTCCTGTTGGGAATCCACTGGAGCTACCGGAACATATCCGCCTTTAACACCGACTTTAAATGCAAGGTTGCCGCCTTCGTCTTTACGGTTCGTGTTCCATGACGCTTCTTCGGAATCTACGAAGAATGAAGCGCTGTTCATTCCGCTTTCGTAGCGCACATCGTCAAAGATAAAGAACTCGGACTCAGGTGCAAAGAATGCTGCTGTACCCACACCGCTTGATTGCAGGAACTCTTCTGCTTTTACTGCGATACCGCGCGGGTCGCGCTCATAACGTTCGCCGTCAGGTGTGAAAATGTCACACATAACATTAAGCGTTGGGTGAGCTGTAAAAGGATCGATGTATGTAGTACTTGGATCAGGCATCATAACCATGTCCGATTCTTCGATACCGCGGAACCCTTTGATGGAAGAACCGTCAAATGCTACACCATTTACAAATGTCTCTTCTTCCACTGCGGATGCTGGCAATGAGATGTGGTGAGCACGTCCACCTAAATCTACAAACCGAAAATCCACCCACTCGATATTGTTTTCCTTGATCGTCTGCAACACTTTTTCAACCGACATGAATTAATTCCTCCCCAAGTTCCGAACATTAGGCCGCTCACAGTATCAAATGTTCTTGTTTTATTTTTTTACTGTCGTCATTATAAAACTCAAACCTAACATCGTCAATGCTTATGTCAGGTATTTCTGACGACAATGTAAGATATTCTGACGCTTTCGTGAAAAACGCTT
>NZ_LN831198.1:1235344-1237936 GCF_001368795.1 Paenibacillus ihuae | reverse complement strand
CCTCCGCCCGTGAGCGGCAAAGAGGACCGTAAGCCAGACCGATTTCTTCCTGGTTGAATTAGGCGATCGGAGCGGCTTCAAGCGAATCTGAGAACTTGCGTCCCACGATCGGTGCAAGCTTCTCCAGATCTCTCAGCAGCTTATCAAACTGCTCAGGGAACAGGGATTGGACCCCGTCACCTGTCATGGAATTGTCCGGATCGGTATGCATTTCGATAATGAGACCATTGGCACCGGCAGCTACTGAGGCTTTTGCCATAGGCTCTACTAATTCGCGGCGGCCTGTGCCGTGGCTCGGATCAGAAATAACCGGCAGATGGCTCAGATTCTGAAGCACCGGAATAGCAGACAGATCTAGCGTATTGCGTGTGTAAGTTTCAAAGGTCCGGATGCCGCGCTCGCACAGCATAACATCCCGGTTACCTCCGGCCAGGATGTACTCCGCCGCATTGAGCAGCTCATCGTAGGTTGCACTGAACCCGCGTTTGAGCAGCACCGGGCGGCCGCAGGTGCCCAGCTTGCGCAGCAGATCGAAATTCTGCATATTGCGCGTGCCTACCTGCAGAATATCCGCGTGCTCCGCACAAATATCAACATACTCGGGAGTCATAACCTCAGTGATGGTAAGCAGGCCATGTTTTCTGCCGGCCTCCGCCATCATAGTCAGGCCTTCCACACCTACACCCTGGAAGCTGTAAGGACCCGTCCGCGGCTTAAATGCGCCCCCGCGCAGCACCTGGCCGCCGGAAGCCTTGACCAGCCGGGCAATATCATCGATCTGTTCAGGGGACTCAACGGCGCAAGGCCCGCCCATAATGACGAGGTTCTCCCCGCCGATCTTAACACCGCGGATATCAATAATAGTATCCTCGGGATGAAAGTCACGGCTGGCCAGCTTGTAGGATTTGGTGATTTTCACTACATTCTCTACGCCCTTCATCTGCCGCAGATGCTCCGCAAGCTTCGGTGTCACTCCGCCAACCAAACCGATTACCGTATGATCCGCTCCCCGCGAAAGATGAACCTGCAGGCCTTCTTTTTCAATAACTGCAATAATATCATTTACCTGGTCCTGCGGTGTTTGATTGGATGTAATAACGATCATATTATAGCTCCCCTTTTTAGGCATTTATTCTCAAAAATATTGTCCCGCTGATGATAAAATACTATCTCGCTACGACGCGTGTGTGCTTTTAAGCGCTAAAGTGATTTTACCGCATATTGCATCTTACGTCAACTTTTTTTACCGGAATACATGCTTGATTTACCAACACTTTCCACCAGGAAGTATTTAACATAAGAAAATGCACCCGGCCCCAAACAGGAACCAGGTGCAGCTTATATCTCAAAAAATAAGTTCATAACTCCAAATCATTAGGTTGCACTTGTCGTCTTATTCTTTACAGGCGGCAGAAGCTTCGCCATATTCACTGTCCGCTTAATCTCCCAAGTCTCAGGCAGCGCCGGATCATATTGCTCCAGGTAGCTGATGACTTCCTTCGTGATCGGGGTTGGCGTCGAGGCACCTGAGGTTACCCCCACCTTGGAAATCCCCTGCAGCCATGCTATGTTCAGCTCGGATACATCAGAGATCCGGTGAGCGGGCACACCGGCAATTTCCTCCGATACCTGAGCCAGACGATTGGAGTTGTTGCTGCGCGGATCGCCGACAACAATCACCAGATCACATTGACCGGCTTGCTCGGCTACTGCTTCCTGGCGCACCTGTGTAGCCATGCAAATCTCATTATGGACTTCAGCACCTGGGAAGGTCTCCAGCAGCTTTTTCATAATATGCTTAATATCCCACTGGCTCATCGTGGTCTGGTTCGTAATAACGATCCGCGAGGAAGGGATAGACAATCCGGCAATCTCTTCTTCCTTTTCAATCAGATGGACATGCTCTGGAGCAATACCAACGGCGCCTTCGGGCTCCGGATGGCCTTTTTTGCCGATATAAATGATCTCGTAGCCTTCTGCTACTTTCTCCTGGATAAGATCATGTGTCTTCGTCACATCCGGACAAGTGGCGTCAACGGTAGTAAGCCCCTTGGCGCGGGCCATCTTGCGCACTTCCGGAGATACGCCGTGAGCGGTGAAGATGACGGTACCGCTATCCACTTTATCGAGAATATCCAGACGGTTATGCCCGTCCAGTGTGATGATTCCGTCGTCTTCAAATGAATTCGTAACATGAGTGTTATGCACAATCATGCCAAGTATATAAATCGGCCGGGGCAGATCAAGATTTTGTGCGGCCTGCCGTGCCATAACCATGGCATCGACGACACCGTAGCAATAGCCCCGTGGAGATATTTTGAGGACTTCCATGTATTTTCACCGGCTTTCTGCAGTCAATGACAGCTGTAATAGGACCTGATCTATTATACCCTATTCCAGCGGCGGAGCAAAGAGAAGCGGCAGCCAGATAATGAAGGTGGTGCCCTCTCCCTGACGGGTTACCACTTCTACAGAGCCGCCATGTTCATCGATAATCCATTTGGCAATTGAGAGCCCGAGGCCGATTCCTTCCGTAATGCCCCGTGATTCATCCGCCCGGTAGAAGCGGTCAAAGATATGAGGCACCTCATC
>NZ_LN831198.1:1216538-1235123 GCF_001368795.1 Paenibacillus ihuae | reverse complement strand
CGCCCGGTAGAAGCGGTCAAAGATATGAGGCACCTCATCCTTGTCCATCCCGATTCCGGTATCCTTAATGCGTATTCCCACCTGGTTCTGATAAAATACTGCATCCATTGTAACTTCACCGGACGGCGTATATTTAAAGGCATTATCGATGAAAATGAACAGCATCTGCTGCAGATAATCCTTATTTCCCACAATATATTTGCCGTTCATATGGCTCAGATCGCCAGTGGACCACTCGGACTGGCGCGGCAGGAACGAAGCCCTGCGGGCCACTTCAGTCATCAGCGGCTCCAGCGCCACCGGCTCCTTGTCAAAGGTGCGCCCGGTATCGGCACGCGCCAGGGAGAGCATGTCGGCCACGAGACGGCTCATGCGTTTTGACTCATCGGCGATATCCTTCACAGATTCGATGGACAGCTGGCGGATTTCCGCCTCGCTCATTCTGCTCTGTTCCGGCTCCATCTCCCAAATTTTTTGCAGCAGGTCGATATTGCCGCGGATCGTGGTAAGCGGGGTGCGCAGCTCATGTGAAGCATCGGACACAAACCGGCGCTGGGTAGCATATGAATCTTCCAGCTCTTTATAGAACCCTTCCATCCGCCCAAGCATGCTGTTGACCGTCTCAATCAGCCGTCCAATTTCATCCGGCGGACCGTCATAGACAATCCGGGAGCTCAGGTCCGTGCCGGTCTGTATCCCGTTAGCCGCCTCAATGACCTTGCCGATCGGGCTCATCGACTTCCGGGCCAGGAACAGGCCAAATGTAAACGCTGCTATCAGTGTCGCAAATGAACCGACCAGCAGAATGTTCTTTAGCCTTGCCAGCAGTGTCACCTGCTCCCCGGTATAGACCGCCACCTGAAGCACAGCCGAATGGGTTTCGTTTGTGCTGACTACTTCAATAGCCTTCTGGTAGATCAGAAACGGATTGCCGCCGTAAGTTGCCTGTAAGAATCCTTGCTGTTTGGAGACAGCATCCTTTGCAGGGACCTTGAACTCCAGATTGATCTCCGCCATGTTCTGGCTGGGAATCAGTTTTTCCAGATCATAAATGTACATTTGGGCAAACAGGCTTTGTCCGGCGGGACCGCCGAGGATTTGTTTCAAAGTACCGTCGTTATAGTCTATGCCTACCTTAAGATCTACTTGCTGCGCCTGCTTCATCAGCCGTTCCTTCAAATCCCCATACGTATTAATATAGACAAAACCGTAAATTGCGGCTGATAAGGCCAGCAGCATAACGGCCAAGATCCCTGAATACCAAGCTGTCAGCCGCAATTTAATAGACATGTTAATTGTCACCTCTTAGAATGTAACCGGCTCCCCGGATCGTCTGAATCAACCGTTTGCCGCCATGCTCCTCCGTCTTCTGACGCAGCATGGCGATGTATACCTCAAGCACATTGGATTCTCCGCTGTAGTCATAACCCCATATTTTGTCCATAATCAGATCACGGGATAATACACGCTTCGGATTCTGCATGAACAGATGCAGCAGCTCAAATTCCTTCGCCGTCAGCTCCAGCCGTTTGCCGGCACGGGTGACTTCACGGGAATCCACATCCAGTGTGATGTCCTCATAGGATACCGACTGGTCCGGATTTCCGCCTTGCTCACTCTTGCGGCGCAGCAGCGCCCGGACACGGGCCAGCAGTTCTTCCAATGCGAATGGCTTCACCAGATAATCGTCCGCTCCCAGGTCAAGTCCCTTTACACGATGTTCAATTTCGTCCTTGGCCGTCAGCATCAGCACAGGCACACTGCTCCCGCCCTCGCGCAGACGCCGGCACACTTCAAAGCCGTCCACCTGAGGCATCATGACATCAAGAACAACCACATCCGGATCGCTGGTCAAGACGGCACGCAATCCGTCAGCGCCGTTAGAGGCCGTTTTCACGTCATAGCCTTCAAAGGCCAAGCCACGCCGCAGCATGGAAATTATCTTCTCATCGTCATCAATAATTAAAATATTCGGTCGCATCAAGCAGCCCCCATTGTCCAAATCATTTAAATCTATTGTAGCATGAATGTAAGGTTTTACGTCTAGCAGCAGCACAAACGGAAGGGTCTCCCCTTCCGTTTATGCTTTACCGTCCGGTGTGTTTATTTCCCCTGGGAATTCGTTTGGGTGGTGTCAAAATCGTTTTTATTCCCTATTGTAACCGGAAGCTCCAGTGTTTTGCCGTCACGTACCACATTCAGCGTTACTTTATCGCCGACTTTAAGGGACTGAATGTAAGTAATCAGATCCTGGCTGGTAGCGTATTTGGTACCATTTACACCTGTAATAATATCGTAAGGGCGCAGGTCTGCAGTATAAGCCGGCGACTTGAAGACAATCTCAGCAACAACGGATCCCTCATTAATGTCAGTACCCATTTGTTTGGCAACTTCATCCGTAATGGTCATCAGCGATGCGCCAATAAACGGAACCGGTTCCTTCGGAATTTCCTGGTTGGCTTCCAGCTTGTCGACAACCTCTTTAATGGTATTGACGGCAATCGCAAACCCGATACCCTGCGATTCCGTGCTGACTGCCACGTTCATCCCGATAACCTGACCGTTCAGGTTAAGCAGCGGTCCGCCGGAGTTCCCCGGATTGATCGAAGCATCAGTCTGCAGCAGATTCTTGTAATTGCGTGTGCCGCTTCCGTCTTCTTCATTAATATCGATACTGCGGTCCTTCGCACTCAGCACACCGGCTGTAACGGTATGATCGAAGCCCTGCGGATTACCAATTGCTACAACCTCAGAGCCAACCTTGATGCTGTCAGAATCACCAAGCGCTACTGTAGGGAAATCCGCACCTTCAATCTTCAGCACTGCGAGGTCCAAATCTTTGCTTGCGCCAAGCAACTTCGCTCCATATGGCTTTGTAGTGCCGTCTACAGTGACCTGAATGACATCAGCATTTTCGACTACGTGCTGGTTCGTTAAAATATAGCCGGAGGATTCATAGATGAAGCCTGTACCGATTCCATATGGAGTAAGCTGTGTAGAATCAGAATTGGAACCTGATTCCGACTGTGAATTCTCATCAGTGCCGGAAGAGTTGCTGCCTCCAAACTGGTCACCGAAAAAGAATTGTGAGAATGGATCACTCATATTCGGATTGGTGGAGCTTCTTCTGGAATTAGTATTTACTAGCGTTTCAATTTTAACGACAGCAGGCCCTACCGAATCTACTACGCTTGAGACATCCGTTGATCCTGTAAACAGGTTCGTAGTGGAGGTTGAAGGTGTAACATTGGCACTGCCGATTGCTGTTTTCGCTGTTGTGTTTGCTATTGCTGCCGTTGTCACCTGATCCCCTGTGAACCAGTTGCCCCGGTCTGCCATGAACATCGAACCGGACAATACGACCATCCCGGCCAGGAACGAGATCAGCACCGCTTTTACGGGCTTTTTGGGCTTACGGTTATATTGCCAGCCGTTGCTTCCTTCTGAACCGTTACCGCCTCGTCCGCCATTTCCGTCATTACCGGTAGTACGCAGCGAAGTGCTGTAAGGAAGCTGTTTGACCGGTTGCGGAGGCGTAACCTCAACTCGCTCAGGCTCAAGCCGGCTATAGTGCTGCCCGTTCTCCGGATTCACTTCATCATTGTTAATCGATTTAAAAGGTCCATAGGAATAATAGTAGGAAGAGCTTGACTCAGAAGACTGGTTATTATTGCTGCTGTTGTTAGTATCATTACTGCTGCTATTGGAGTTATCCCATTCCCGATCCGTGGTGGGTTCATGATCACGATTGAAGTTGTTTTTGTTATCGTCCATTGTTTACGTTCCTCCCGTGCCTTGTCTGTCTGACAAGGAGTAATGTTTTCTTCTTGATCTTATTTTGTACTTTAAACCTTAAGTTCACATTAAAAACAATTTAAGCAGAGATAAAAACTGGGGAGCCTGAGGGTCAGGCTAGCAAAGATCCGCGAATGATAGCGAAAAAAAAGCCCGAACGCTTAAAACGCGCCGGGCCAGAACAAGGACAAATTCAGATACGTAAAAAACTAAGACAGATTTATAATTTGAAAGTTTATGATAACCACTATCTCCCCGTAATGCATTTATTGCATTTTTGGTAAGCTTATCCTTGCTGCGCCCAGCCTTTGCGGTGGGCGTATATAGCCAGCTGTGTACGGTCGTCCAGTTCGCATTTCATCAACAGGTTGCTGACATGCGTCTTTACCGTTTTAATGCTTATATGCAGTTCCTCACCAATATCCTTATTGGTCTTGCCTTCGGCAATAAGGAGCAGAACTTCTTTCTCCCGTTCGGTTAAACCGGAGGAGTCACCCTGGACGGTACGCTGGCGGATACCGCGGGTCAATGCCTGGGAGACATCACCGGTCATTACCGGCATGCCGCGGTAAGCGCCCTGCAGCGCGTAGATCAGCTCTTCGGCGGAGACCGTTTTGAGCACATAGCTGACCGCTCCTGCTTCAATTGCATCCACAACAAGATCATCTTCCAGGAAGCTGGTGAGGATGACGATTTTAAGTCCAGGAAATTCAGCCAGCACGGCCCGTGTCGTCTCCGCTCCGTTCATGACCGGCATCATCAGATCCATCAGCACCAGATCCGGCAGGCCTTCCTGTCCCCATCCGCGCAGTATATTCAGCGCCTCCTCTCCATTCCCAGCTTCGCCAATGACCTCGAACTTCGGATCCAGCATCAGATAGGTTTTGAGCCCCATCCGCACCATGTCATGATCATCCACCAGCAACACTTTTATGACACTCATGTTCTATTCCTCCTGTTCCTGATTGCCTTGCACAAACTTAGGAATATGTACGCGGATCGTCGTTCCCGCTCCTTTGCGGCTGATAATCTCCACTTGTCCGCCCAGCTTTTCCGCACGCTCGCGCATCGTTGTCAGACCATAAGAGCCTTGCTTATGCTGCACATGCTCAAATCCCTGGCCGTCATCGCTGATGCTGAGCACCACCTGCCTGGATGCTTCACGCAGAGACAGACTGACCACCCGGGCTCCGGCATGCTTAACAATATTCGCCATGGACTCCTGGATAATCAGAAAAAGCTGATGCTCAATCGCCTCTGAAAGCTCCCCTTGCAGCTCCAGCTCCTTAACTCCCTTAAGCCCATTTTGCCGGCAGTAGTCCGGAAACCATTTCTCCAGTGCCTCAAACAGATTGCGGCCTTCCAGCTCTACCGGGCGCAGCTGGGCAATTAAAGCTCTCATCTGTTTCTGCGCCATTTGCGACATCGTTATGAGCTGGTTCATTACCGTCATCCCATGCTCTTCATTCCGTTCCAGCACTTTAGGCAGCGAAGAAGCGGACATATGGATCGCGAACAGCTGCTGGCTCACCGTGTCATGCAAATCACGGGCCATCCGCCTCCGCTCTTCCAGTACCGCGCTCTCCGCTGCCTTTTCCTTCTCAATTACCTCTTGCTCACCCAGCCGCTGCAAAATCTGCATCTTGTTCTCAACCGTATCCATCATGATATTGAACTCGTGGTACACCCGGGCAAAAGACTGGTCATCACTCTCTGGCATCCGAACGGAAAGATTGCCCTTGGCCACCTGCAGCATGTTCAGATCGAGATGGTCAATCCGGCGCTGAATCCGCTGTCCGGCCATGTAGCCGACCACGACGTTGAACAGCACAATGCCAATGCTCAGATACAGCCACATCCGGTAATCCACAACCTCGATGTAGTTAAGGCATGTCCCGGCATACACGAGCCCGGCAGCGACGCCTCCGCTGAGCAGGAAATAGAGCAGCAGCAGCCATTTGGTATTGCTGAAGATCGTCCCCATCCGTTAACCCACCGTTTTAACCTTTATATCACCGATAAATGCACTTACGTTAATCCGGACTTTTTTGCCTGCTTCCTTATAATATGGCGTCTTGCACTGTACGCTGCTCATGAAACCGCTGCGTGATTCCTCCAGCACCTGCATATCACCGATAAAGGAGCTGCTGTTCACCGAAACCCCAAGGTTCATATCATCCGGGATATAGACTTTAATGTCGCCGACAAAAGCGGAGATATTAATTTTGGTTTCGCCGTAAGGAATCTGCGCGTTCGTCAGGTCAAGCACAGTGTCCCCGATGAACTGCGAGATATTGGTATGCTTCAGTTGAAAATGCTCCTTGCCCATGTGCACATCACCGATAAACGCGGAACGGTTCGTTGTTTCCTTATGGTTACCTGCTTCATGAAATTCCTCATGCCATTCACCGTGTCTGCGGGCATGACGTTCCTGGCGCTCCTGCCGTCTGCGTTCATGCCGTTCCCGGTTATCCTGCCAGCGGGCTTCCGATGCCGACTGAAAATACCCCTTGTTTCTCTGATCCTGCTCATTCTCATCCGAATCTTCTTTATGCAGATATTGATCCCAATCGCGCTCACTGGCAGGTTTGCCGAATTTCTGTTCAAACTGCTCATCCAGTGTGGATTCCAGCGGCTTCGGAGGCTCGGCATCAGGAGTCCCGGGTCCGGGCGGATAAAAGTTAGGTGGCGCTGGCGGTGCAGGAGGTACAGGCGGTGTATGGTCACGCGGCTTAAAGATAACAAACAGCCCGCCGCCGATCAGCATCACCGGAATCAGCATTTTGAAAAAATCACCGGCCGATACATCAAACCACTCCAAATTGCGGCCCAGAAAATAAACTCCGAGCGCCATGTAGAAAAATCCCCAAAATGCGGACGAACCCTTTGAGCCGCGATCACCTGTTGAGAGAAAATTTTGTAACCCCATCCATATAAGAATAAGCGGCCAATAATCTGAAATCAGAGAACCTATACTGAAATCGGTATATCCCATCTGTCTCAGAAGAAACATCCCGCCGAGTCCTATCAGGATCAAGCCGCCGAGAATCTGGCTGGTGAACCTTCTTTTCATCTGTCATTTCTCCTTTAATTGTGATGTCAACGTTTATCTGTTACTTATAACCTTAGTCTACAGCATCAGCTGCGCTGCGAATAGCGGCGTGAGAAGTAAACTCGCCTCAGTCTCGGGACCGAGCTGTCTCCCGGACGAATGTAAGATAGAAATACCTGATCTACGTAAGCAGAAACGGATACCGTCCTATGTGGAAGGTATCCGTTTCTGCGAAAAATATATTGATTAAGTATAGCGTATAACCTATATATTCTGATATTTCAAAAAAAAAGACTGCTCCGCAGCTCAGAACATGAGCGTATAGCGGAACAGTCCAATTGTAGCATATCGGTGTAAGATTAAACATTCACAGCATTACTGCTGCGGTTTTTGCACTGGTTTGGAAAACATACCTTACTTCGTTGTGCCGTCATTTTCAACAGCAAACTCCGCATTGTATTTTTCATTGGGTGTTTTATAGTTCTCTTGTACCTTTTGCCCTGCTTTGGACAATGTACCTTGTTGCGTTGCGCCGTCATTCTCAACAGCAAACTCCGCATTGTATTTTTCATTCGGTGTTTTATAGTTCTCTTGTACCTTTGGTTTTTTAGCCACTGAATTTCACCTCCCTGTTTGTTCTCGGAAGAGGCACTTGCTTTGCCCCAGTCCGTATTATGGGAAGCTCAGGGCCGTATTATGCATCCCTAAGTGAAATAAATTTCAAGCTGTCAGCTTGGATATGTCTAGCCTAGATAATCTCTTCCAGCAGGTTTTGCGGAACTGTATTATAGGTTTGTATCGCTTTGCCTAGATTCTTCAGCATGCTCTCCGTACATTTCCCGTTCCCGCGTTTGATCAGCTGAACGACCACTGTTTTTTTGCCCCATTCCTTATACACCTGTTTGGTAGTGGCAAAATATAAGTCGATTTTCCGTCCCTTGATCGCTGAACCGGTATCCGCCACCACAGCGTATCCGTAACCCGGGATATATAGGATACTGCCCAGCGGCAGAACCTTGGGATCAGCAGCTATAGTAGAGACTGCATTTTTATCCCGGCGTACTTTGACACCTGAGTAGGTAATGCCGTATTGCGGATGTTTGGCTGTTTTGCCGGTAGACTCATAGCCTGCCGTATATCCCGTTGCCGTAACCTTCAGCGAAGTGATGATCTGCTCCGGTGCCGGTGCAGCTACCGTAACAGATGCAGGCTGCTTGACCGTTGTATCCGTCTTCTTGCCGGAAGGTGCCGAAGTCGCTTTGGGTGCATTTGTTGCCGACGGTTGCTTGGCTCTTGAAGTGCCCCCGAGCTGGGAAGCTTCTGTAATAAGCGCCTCCTGTGAATGCTGTGTATATTGGAAATTACCTGGCTTCATTGTGCTGACGCTCAGCTGACCTGCAGTGTCTGCCACCCCGCTGGCCTCTACTGACTTGCTTCCATAATCCGGATAGATACCGGCCGCAGTCAATACAAGCACAATCGTGACAATCAGACACCAAAACCTCTGGCATAAGCCCATTTTGTTCATTTGATAAACCTCCCCCTACTAGCGAAGGTTTCCCGTTTCACAAAATTTTATACATGAAGCACACTTTTTCGGCTTCACGGGGCTGATGACAGAGGTATTTGTTAGATGACTATAAGCCGGATTACGGCAGAGCTCACGGCAAAATTAAATGACACGTCCGGAAATTTCCGCATTAAGCGAGCCGATAACTTCATCGAGCGGTTTCGCTCCGAGATCGCCTTCTCCGCGTTTGCGGATCGATACAGAGCCGGCATTCATCTCATTCTCGCCGACTACGAACATATATGGAAGCTTCTCCAGCTGGGCTTCACGGATCTTATAGCCCATCTTCTCATTGCGCAGATCGACCTCAGCCCGGATGCCGCTCTTCAGCAGCTTTGCTTCCACTTCCTTGGCATAATCATCAAAGGCTGACGATACCGGAATAATCTTAACCTGCTGCGGCGACAGCCATAGCGGCAGGGAACCGGCAAAGTTCTCGAGCAGGAAGGCCACGAAACGCTCCATTGTACCGAGAATTCCGCGGTGCAATACGACCGGACGGTGCTTGTTACCGTCATCGCCGACATATTCCAGTTCAAAGCGCTCAGGGAGCAGGAAGTCAATTTGTACAGTAGATAAAGTTTCTTCCTTACCCAGCGCTGTGCGGATTTGCACATCCAGCTTCGGTCCGTAGAAGGCCGCTTCACCTTCCGCTTCAAAGAACGGCAGACCTGCTTCCTCAGCTACCTCGCGCAGCATACGCTGTGCAGTTTCCCACATTTCGTCGTTCTGGAAATACTTCTCTGTATCCTGTGGATCACGGTAGGACAAGCGGAAGCGGTAATCATGAATACCAAAATCGCTGTATACCTGTTTAATCAGCTCCAGCACGCGTTTGAATTCACTCTTGATCTGATCCAGACGGCAGAAAATATGCGAGTCATTCAGCGTCATGGAGCGTACACGGTGCAGACCGGTCAACGCGCCGGACATTTCGTAGCGGTGCATAGTGCCCAGCTCAGCAATACGGATCGGCAGATCACGGTAGCTGTGCATCGAGCTCTTATAAATCATCATGTGATGCGGGCAGTTCATCGGACGAAGCACGAACTCCTCGGTGTCGATGACCATTTTAGGGAACATGTCCTCCTGGTAGTGCTCCCAGTGTCCGGAAGTCTTATACAGCTCTACGTTACCAAGCACAGGTGTATATACATGCTGGTAACCAAGGCTTGCTTCCAGATCTACAATATAGCGCTCAAGAATACTGCGCAGCTTCGCGCCTTTTGGCAGCCAGATCGGCAGACCTTGTCCAACCAGCTGGTTGAATGTGAAAATCTCCAGTTCTTTGCCCAGCTTGCGGTGGTCACGTTTTTTCGCTTCCTCCAGCAGGTGCAGATGCTCGTCCAGCTGCGCTTTTTTGATCCAGGCAGTACCGTATACACGCTGAAGCATTTTATTCTTGCTATCTCCGCGCCAGTAAGCCCCGGCCACATTCATCAGCTTGAACACTTTGATCTTCGAAGTCGAAGGTACATGCGGACCGCGGCAGAGGTCGAAGAACTCGCCTTGTTCGTAGATTGAGATCACGCTGTCTTCCGGCAGAGCCTCAATCAGTTCCAGCTTATACGGATCGCCCAGTTCACCAAAAATCTCAAGCGCTTCCTTACGGCTGACTTCTTTGCGCACAATCGGCAGATTCTCGTTAACGATGCGCTCCATTTCCTTCTCGATCTTCAACAGATCCTCTGGATTAAGCGGATGCTCCAGGTCCATATCATAATAGAAGCCGTCCTCAATAACCGGACCTACCCCCAGCTTAACTTCCTTCGCACCGAACAGGCGTCTAACCGCCTGAGCCATTAAGTGAGCTGTACTGTGGCGCATAACCTCAAGGCCTTCCGGCGAATCCAAGGTTACGATCTCCACCAGTGCGCCTTCCGCAAGCTTAGTCGATAAATCGACAACGACTCCATTGAGCTTGCCTGCGGCTGCATTCTTGCGAAGTCCGCTGCTGATCGAAGCGGCTACATCCTCAATGCTGCTGCCGTTCTCATATTCCCGGACCGATCCGTCCGGCAGTTTAATACTTACTGACATTGTTGTTCCTCCTAAGGGATTGTTAGCCATCACTAATTATTACCGGTGATGAAAATATCATTTGCTGAGCCCGCGAGGGCGGCGAATTCTGCGGAACGGAAGGATCCACGCATACAAAAAACACCCGTCCCGCAAAGGGACGAGTGATTGCACCCGTGGTTCCACCCAAATTCGATTCCAGAAACAGAATCCTTCGTCAGCATGGAATAACGGCCATGAACCGGCGGTTCTTACAGTCCCGGGCAGATAAACGTACCGGGAGTTCATAACCGCAGCTATAAAGGGGTAGATCGAATGCCGGATACCGGAGGAAATTGCAGCCTAGTTCCCTCTCTCTGAAGCGGTCCTGAATCAACGATCCATATCTTTGTCGAAGCTGTTAACGTGAATTATGGAGTAATTATAAATCTGTCGCCAGCTTCCGTCAAGCCTGCCGCTGGGCTATACACTAAATGCGGCAGCCAAGCGGTCTAGTGCAGATGAAGTTTCCTGCACTATTCTATTCCTCTTCCCGGCGTTTTTTCCCCGGTAAGCGGCCCGCGCGCTTCAAAGACTCACGCAGCAAGTATTCAATATGTCCGTTTACGCTGCGAAATTCCTCTCCCGCCCAGCGTTCCAGCGCTTCGTGCAGCTCAGGATCGATCCGCAGCGGAAAGCTTTTTTTGGCCGCCATAATGAACCGTCCTCTAGTACAACGAGCCGGCGTTGATGACCGGACTCGCTCCGCGCTCCGACACAATCGCCACCATCAGATTGTTGATCATTGCTGCTTTGCGTTCTTCGTCGAGCTCCACAACGCCGCTCTCTTTAAGCTGGCGGATAGCCATATCCACCATGCCGACTGCACCTTCTACTATAATCTGCCGTGCAGAGAGAATCGCAGAAGCCTGCTGGCGCTGCAGCATTGTGCTGGCAATTTCAGTTGAATACGCTAAATGGGTCAGACGTGCTTCAATCACTTCTACCCCGGACAAGGAGAGGCGTTCCTGCAGTTCCGTTGCCAGCTCTTTGGCAATTTCGTCAGCGTTGGCCCGCAGCGACATCCCGGACTCGTTAAAGTTGTCATACGGGTATTTGCTGGCTACATGACGCAGCGCCGTCTCACTCTGGATTTCCACAAAGGCCATGTATTTATCGACATCGAACAGCGCCTTAGCCGAGTTGATAACTTTGAAAACAATTACCGCTGCAATCTCAATCGGATTTCCTTCTACATCATTAACCTTAAGCTTAACACTGTTGAAGTTGCGAACCCGAAGGGATACTGTCTTGCGGATACTAAAAGGAATAACTGCCCATAAACCGCTGTGCACAATCGTTCCGACATATTGCCCGAAGAAGGTCACCACAACCGACTTGTTGGGCTGTACAACCGTTATGCTCGTGCACAATACCGAAGCAAGAACAAAAAGAATAACCGGCACCGTAATATACTCCTGAACTGCCCCGTAAACCCCGCCCCCGATACAAATGGCGATCAGCGCAATCACCCAGAAACCACTTACCGGACGCAATACTTTTTCTTTCATAACAGGCACCTCCATAAGATATGTATTTGATATAATTATGATATCGCTTTTGTATTTTAATGTAAATAGGTTCTGTGATATTTTATGCTCATCCCCACAAACATCACTGCATTTCCCCTGGCTCTCTTCTATACTACAAATCTAAGAAGTCATCTTTTCAAATAAAAAATAGTGAATAGGAAGTGTACACATGAGTGTAAAAGATCAGGTACTGGATATTCTCAAAGCTTCAGCAAATCCGCTCAGCGCAGGCGAAGTAGAAAAGCTCTCCGGACTGGAACGCAAAGCCATCGACAAAGCATTTACAGAGCTTAAGAAGGAAAATGCAATTGTTTCTCCGATCCGTTGCAAATGGGAAGCTGCTGTAAAATAAAATGGCTTACAGGTAAGAAATGTACAGGCCCGGCGTACTACGCACCGGGCTTTTTCGCATACGCAACAAACTGCATTTAATGAAGAAAATAAAAAAGGACGCTCCGCCAGCCATCCGCAGATGACTGACGAAACACCTTTTGTGAAATGAAAGATCAGGAAGCTTTGTTATCCAGCATACGATAAATAATTACTGCAGCTTGCGCACGATTCGCAATAGCTTTCGGTGCGAATTTACCGCCGTCTACACCATTGACAATTCCCATCTGAGTCAGCTGTGCAACAGCTTCCTGAGCATAAGGGGCAATGGAGGACTTGTCAGCAAATTGACCTAGAGCCGCAGAAGTATCAATCTTAGGCAATTGTCCTGCAAGAGCATTGACAATCATAATCGCCATTTCTTCGCGGGTAATTTGACGACCCGGTTCAAATTTTCCGTTTCCGGAGCCTTTAACAAGGCCTGCCTGGACAGCAGCAGCGATAGAGTCAGTATACCATGCTCCCTGCTTCACATCATTGAAGCTTGCTGATGCGCCGGAGTTGCTCAAGTTCAGGGCACGAACGAGCATAGTAACAAATTCCGCACGGGTTACGCTCTTCATTGGTGCGAAGTCGCCGTTCTCAAGACCCTTCACGATCCCTTTTGCAGCCAGGGAGGTGATGGCTTCCTGAGCCCATACTACCTTGCCCAGATCCTTGAACGGTACTGTCGATGGAGCCGGCTTCACTGTTGGTGCCGGTGTTGCCGAAGGTGCAGGGCCTGTTGTTGGTGCCGGTGTTGCAGTTGGTGTTCCTGTTCCGCCTGGAAGAGCTACAGGAGCCTTTACATTATTCGTAATGCGGCCTTCGATCTTAGCTGTAATAGCGCCGCCTTTGAATGTATCTACGATGTAATCATAGAATACATCCAGATCGATAGGACCCGCTACAGAATTGCTGGCTTTAGTCAATACACTGTAGTTGTCTCCACCGGCAGCCATGAAGTTGTTGACTACTGCGGTGTAGCTCTGCGTCATGCTGATTGGTGTGCCGTCAGCTTTGGTCAGGCTGGCAATCCGCTGGTCAACCGGCAGATACATATTAGCTGTATACTTCAGACCGGAAATCTGCAGGGTCTTCGTATCTGGTGTTCCGTCTGCCTTCACAGCCCATTGCTGCTGCAGCAGAGTTTTGATCTGTTCACCAGTAAGCGTCAGCTTCACCAGTGTATTGCCGAACGGCTGGATTTTAGCTAGGTCACCAAAAGCTACATTGCCTTTCGGAAGATCGGCACGGATGCCGCCCGGATTCATGAAGGCGAAATCAGCAGTAGCTACTCCGTCGCCGAAATCAGCCTGCCGCATAGCGTCAGCAATCAGGTTACCCAGTGCAGCCTCATTGTTGTAAGCATCGGTACGGGTGATTGTGCCGTCAGTAGTACCTACTGGCAGCGTCAGCTCCGGATGCAGAGCCAAGTACTTGTTCACCAGAGCTACAGTTTCAGGATCTGGTTTAACACCCTCCTGGACAGTAGTAGTTACTGTTGCAGACTTCGCTTTAACATCACCTGTGTTGTGGTCAATAATCAGCTTAATATCTTCAAATGCCGTACCGTAAGAGTAAGCCTGAACTACCAGCTTGCCGTTCACAGTATCGTTAGCATAACCGTGATTATCTCCGGCCACGATCACGTCAACCGGCGAGTTAGCCGGCAGGGCTTTGGCCAGATCAGCCGCTTCACCTGTTGTTACAAAGCCTGTTGTAGCATCGCCTTTAGTTGTAGCAGGATCATGGGCAAGCACAATGATCGTTTCTACACCTTTTTGCTGAAGCTCTTTTGCATATTTCTCAATCGCTGCCACTTCTTCAGTAGCAGACAGGAAGTTTACACCTACCAGGCCGGAAGGGGCTACCTTGCTAGGTGTCGCCTTCGTTACAACGCCGATAAATCCGATTTTCACGCCGCCTACTTCTTTAATGACGTAAGGATTGATGATCGGTTGTTTGTAAGTACTGTCTACCACATTGGCATTGATGTAATCAAAATCAGCACCAGCATGGATTACTTTACTGTTCTTAGGATCAACACCACCGAAAATTTGTGTTTTCAGTGCTGGAACGCCTTGGTCAAACTCATGGTTACCCAGTGTTCCGACATCAAATCCCATCATGTTCATCCATACATGTGTTGGCTCATCACGTTCAAGTGAGGACACTGGAGCGGATGCACCAACGGAATCCCCGTTGTGGAACAGCAGCGAGTTCGCATATTTAGCACGCGCTTCTTTGAGGTAAGTCGCGAGAATCGCAGCCGTACCTGCATTTTTGCCGCTCACAATCGAAGTTGTATCCAATTGACCGTGGAAGTCATTGATTCCCAGCAAGTGAACCTCAACATCCTGAGTTGGTTTCACCGGTGTTTCTTTCAGATTAAGGCTGTAAACCTCAAAGCCCTTAGCATCTTTAACACCAGTATCGGTCATATTACCCGGCAGTACAGCCGTTGCTTTAGGAGAAGAAGTGAAGGTAACATTCACATTCCCCTTGATTGGTGCAATCGACCAGTTGCCGTCTGCAGTCGGGTCAACCGTACCAGCTTCTCTGATGTAGTCCATCAGCACCTGGCGGTTTTCCATTTGGGAATCGATAATCATCGGCGAACCCTTAATGCCCGGGAAGTTACCGCCGCCGCTCGCGCGGTAGTTGTTAGTAACAACTACGAACGGCTGATTCAAATCAAGCGGCTGTCCACCGTAAGTTACGCTGGTTACCCGGCTGGAGGATGCATCGTTGATCGTACCGTCCGGTTTGTACTTCGCGTTCTTAGTTACGTCGATGGTGTATTGAACACCGTCAATTACGTCGAAGTTGTACACTGCAAAGGCGGAATTCAGCAAAGATTGCGGTGTAGAAATAGCCGGTTTAATCCGGTTAAACGCACCTGCGCTCATTTCGATCCACTCTTTTACCGTAGCGCCGCTAACAACGATGGCCTTCAGCGTATTGTCGTACAAGTACAAGTCACTTGCACTGGCGATAGTCAGATTTCCTTCATTAATCTCAGTGTATTCAGCCGGACCGTTGCGTCCAGCCTTAAACGGAGCACCCACACTAAGAATAGGATAATCCTTGTATTCAGACAATGCTGGATCTGAATTGATCAGATTCGAAACATAACGCTGCTGGGCGTAGGTTACGATCTGAACCGTAGGATCATCCTGTACCATAGCGAAGTAACTGTTCATCGGCGCAGTGGTTTTACCCAACGGCTGATTCACATAGGCTTTGGTTGCTTCATGGTCTGCAGAAGTCACGGCATCAATCGCCGGATCCGCTTTTGCACCAGCGATAGAAACTGTGGATGCCTTAGAGCTGTCTTTATCCACTTTCCATGCACTGCCGTTTTGAACAATCTTAAGGTCGATCAGACCCAGATACCCGCCGCCGTAACCGGCTTGTACTGCTGGAGTCCCGTTGATATGACCGTTAACATTGTCAATTTTGGCAACATCGTTATTATAAGGAGCCTTAGTCGCAGGATCTTTAAAGGAAGCATCCAGCGTGGTGTCATTTCCGGTCGGGAACACCTTATGTGTATGAGAGAAAGTAATAGCGTCGATGCCTGCTACTTTACTCAGCTGGTTGATGTCATTTTCGGCGTCTTCTCCTGTCGCCAATGCATCAAAGCCTGTATGAGCCATGGCGACGATAACATCAGCACCTTTAGCTTTCATCTCAGGAACAAACTTCTCGGCTGTTTCGCTGATATCCTCAACTTTCACTTTGCCATCGAGATGCGTTTTGTCCCACTCCATGATTTGCGGAGTCACCAGACCAAGCAGTCCAACCTTTACAGTATGCGTTTGACCGTCTGATCCCTTGACTACTTTATCGATGATCTCATAAGCCTTATACTTATTCGTTCCATCCATGTTATAGATATTAGCATTCACATAATCAAAATCTGCACCTGTATTAGCTTTGCTGCTGCCATTAATTGTACGATCCAAATACGTCAACCCGTAGTTAAACTCATGATTGCCGTACGTTGCTGCATCGTAGTCCATGACGTTCATAGCCGCTATAAGAGGATGAATCCGTTCATCGTTAGTCGTTAGATCTGACTTGATCGCCATATATGTTCCCAGCGGAGTTCCTTGAATCAAATCTCCGTTGTCGAGCAAAAGATTATTTCCGTTCTGTTCTCTGGCTGCTTTAACCAGTGTTGCCGTACGGTCAAGGCCTACCGTCAAGGATTCAGCATTCTTGTAATAATCCCAGCCGTATACATTGGTGTGCACATCCGTAGTGCTCATCAGACGCAGATCCACTGTCACCGGAGAGGCTTCTACCGCGGCAGCTTGTGCTGAATCTGCTCCCAGCACTGAACCTGCGAATACCCCTCCCAAAACTTGCGCGGTCAGAACCGTGGTTGCCAGTATAGAAGCTACCGGCTTGTTCCATCGTCTATCTCCCATAAGTGATTAATCCTCCCAGTTTTTTCTTTATAGTGACCGAGGAAGATTGTATCATATGAAAATATATGAATCTAGCGAAAATCATAAACTAAGATCAATAGTTGTGTAAAATATCACATTTTTAGCATTGAATTTAGTTATGACGCCTCATTAAAAAGTAAACATATGGAAAAAGGAGCATTCTTCCCATAATCCAAAAGGTAACTTTTATAACTCAATAGGTAATATAAAATTACACATCTATACAAATACAATGACACATAGAATTAATATAGTGCATTTTAGTAAAACTTCGATCAAAATTCACCTGTAACCTTCACGAAGTGTTAGATATCATGCGATAGCATGGATATTATTTCAGCAAAAAAAACATACAATGGAATTTAAGTATCCTACATCCAGTGTGTCGTCTTACGTCACAATTCGAAAAAAGGTGCATCATAAAAACCCCGCCAAACAGTGGATCACTGTTTGGCGGGGTCTATGCACATCTGTATATATTAGTTCTGCATTACAAAATCATTGTCGATCTTCATGTTTCCGTCCTCGAAGGTACGCAGAATGTCGTAGCGCGTGTTGCGCTGTGCCGGAATCTTGCCTGCTTCACGGATCAGCTGGGTGATCGATTCGATATTGACCTTGTAGGTGGCACCGGCGGATGAGACCACATTTTCTTCAATCATGGTGCTACCAAAATCATTACAGCCGTATTGGAGTGACAGCTTGCCGACCTCTGGTCCCATCGTTACCCAGGAGGACTGGAAGTTTTTGATGTTGTCCAGGACAAGGCGGCTGATGGCCACCGTCTTCAGGTATTCTTCCGGAGTCTGTCTGTCCAGCTTTAGATTGGTGTTATCCGGCTGGAAGGTCCAGGAGATAAACGCCAGAAAGCCCTCGGAATCATATTTATTCGCGATGCACTCATCCTGGGCTTCGCGAACACGCAACAGATGCAGCGCACGCTCCTCCATGCTCTCGCCAAGACCGATAACCATGGTTGCCGTAGTATTCATGCCGATTTTGTGTGCAGTCTTCATGACATCCATCCAATCGCGCCAGGAGCCTTTGAGCCGGCTGATTTTGCGTCGGGTTCGGTCATCCAGAATCTCGGCTCCGCCGCCCGGAAGGGAGTCAAGGCCTGCAGCATGAATCTCGCGGACTACCTGCTCCAGCGGTAATCCTGATACCTCTACCATCTTCATTATCTCCGCAGGGGAGAAGGAATGCATCGTAATTTCCGGGAAACGCTGTTTAATGCCGCGGAGAATATCCGTATAATAGCTAAAAGGCAAATTCGGGTTCGTCCCGCCCTGCATGAGGATTTCGGTGCCGTTTACAGCAATCGTCTCGGCGATTTTTTGATAGATGGTTTCGTCGGGAAGCACATACCCTTCTTCCGAACCCGGTCTGCGGTAGAACGCGCAGAACCGGCAATATACATCGCATACGTTGGTATAGTTAATATTGCGTCCAATTACAAATGTAGCGATCGGATCGGGGTGCCAGCGTTTCATAATGACGTCTGCGGCAGCGCCCATTTTTTCAATTTCGTTGCTCTCGAACAACCGGATAGTGTCTTCCAGCCCGAGACGTTCGCCTTTCAGCGTCTTATCCAGAATAAGATCTATCGCACTCATCGTTCGCAGCCTCCTTTAAAGTCCATACAATATGGTTGATAAATTCTAGTTATTGATAGGAATCTTATAATTGCATTCGTTCTCCCATCGTAACATAAATCCCGGCGGCTTGAAAAATCTTTTGCCGCTGGCT
>NZ_LN831198.1:1211412-1215878 GCF_001368795.1 Paenibacillus ihuae | reverse complement strand
ACAAAAAAAACGGCAGCGCATGAACCTCGCTGCCGTCTTCCTTAAATAATTATTCAGCTGTCACAGCTTGCTCCAGCTCGATCCGTGCTGCTTCGAACGCCTGGGCAAGGTCAGCAATCAGGTCATTTACATGCTCAATGCCGACGGAGAAGCGCAGCAGACGGTCATCCACACCGACTGCATCGCGGATTTCCACCGGAATGTCGGCATGGGTCTGCACTGCCGGATAGGTCATTAGCGATTCCACACCACCCAGACTTTCAGCGAAAGCGATCAGACGGATATGGCGCAAGAGCGGCTCCACATATCTGGCGTCTTTTACCTTAAAGGAGAAGATTCCGGTATTCCCGGAGGACTGGCGGTTCTGAATCTCGTAGCCCGGATGATCCGGCAGCCCCGGATGGAATACTTCCCCGATTGCCGGATGCTCCAGGAGATAACGGGCAATAGCCAGCGCGTTACTCTCATGCCGCTCCATGCGCAGGGCCAGGGTCTTCATGCCCTTCATCAGCTGATAGCTGTCGTTAGGAGCAAGTACAGCTCCAAGAGAGTTGTGGAGGATGGCCATTTCTGCCGAGAGCTCAGCACCTTTAGTTACGATCAGACCCGCCAGAACATCATTATGGCCACCCAGATATTTGGTCGCGCTGTGCACAATAATATCTGCGCCCAGCTCCAGCGGACGCTGGAAGAACGGAGTGAGCAGCGTATTGTCTACAATTGTGAGCAGCCCATGCCGGCGGGCCCACGTACAAACAGCCGATATATCGGTTATCATCATCAGCGGGTTGGTCGGAGTCTCAATGAACACAGCCTTCGTACTCGGACGGCGTGCCGCTTCCAGGCCATCCAGGTCATTAGTATCCACATAGGAGGCGCTGATGCCGTACTTCGAGAGAATCCGTTCCAGCAGCCGGTAGGTGCCGCCATACAGATCCAGCGAAACAACCAGATGGTCGCCTTGGCCGAACAAAGCAAACACGGTGGTTAACGCAGCCATACCGGAGCTGCAGGCAAAGCCGGCATCGCCGGATTCCAGCTCGGCCGCAGCCGTTTCCAGCACCGACCGGGTCGGGTTCTTGGTGCGGATGTAATCAAACCCTGTGCTTTGTCCAAGTCTCGGGTGGCGGAATGCCGTTGCATTATAAATCGGATAATTCACTGCACCGGTAGCAGGATCCTCCTGTGAGCCAATCTGCGCCAGTCTGCTTTCAATCCTTAGTTTCTCGTCCATGGTAAGCCTCCTAAATGTGGTGTTGAGCATTCTCTGCTCATCTATGATTAAATGATGGGACCAATATCGTAAGGGGTCTCCTGATATACATAGTAATTGAGCCAATTGGCGAACAATAAGTTAGCATGGGCACGCCATACGGCCGGCGGAGTACGCTGCGGATCATCCTTTGGATAGTAATGCTTCGGCAGTGCAATATCCATTCCCTTGGCTATATCGCGGTCATACTCCCATTTCAGGGAGAACGGGTCATACTCGGAGTGACCGGTGACAAAAATCTGCCTGCCGTCATGTGTTGACACAAGATAAACTCCGGCTTCTTCGGATTCAGCAAGAATCTGCAGATCGGGATTGGCTTCAATATCTTCCCGGGAAACGTCAGTGTGGCGGGAATGCGGGACATGGAACACCTCGTCAAAACCGCGCAGCAGCTTGAAGTTATTATGGCTCAAGGTGTGCGGGAAGACGCCGAAGCATTTCTCCGGCAGACTGACCTTGCGCACGCCGAAGTGGTGATATAATCCAGCCTGTGCCGCCCAACAGATATGCATGGTCGAGGTTACGTTATGCTTGCTCCATTCAAAAATCCGCTTCAGCTCTTCCCAGTAATTCACGTCCTCGAACTCCAGCTGCTCTACCGGAGCCCCGGTCACTATCAGGCCGTCGAACCGGCGGTGGCTGATTTCATCAAAGGTTGTATAGAAGCTCTCCAAATGCTCCGCTGAAGTATTCTTGGAGGTATGGGAGCTCGGATGAAGCAGGACTACATCGACCTGGAGCGGGGAATTCCCGATCAAGCGCAGCAGCTGCGTCTCTGTTGTTTCCTTGGTAGGCATTAAATTCAGGATAGCAATCCGTAAAGGACGGATGTCCTGATGAAAAGCCTGGCTCTCATCCATTACGAAGATATTTTCTCCGGATAATATTTCTTTGGCCGGTAAGCTGTCGGGAATTTTGATTGGCATTGCAGTGTCCACTCCTTAATCGAATTAGTGTCCTTCCACTCGCTGTAAAGCATGCAAAAAAGACCTTTCTCGCACGAGAAAGGTCATATAGCTGTAGTCATATGCGCCTCTCTCATCTGCCAGAGAACAATGCCGGGATATCATCTCCCCCTGCATAGCTTCCGCAAGAATTAGCACCGTGCGTTTACACGCCGGTTGCCGGGTTTCATCGGGCCAGTCCCTCCACCTGCTCTTGATAAGATTTAGCTGTATTCAATTATTTTCTTAAAATTCACTTTAAATCATGAACCTGCTTTTCGTCAAGTCCATACAATGCTGAAGAGCCCCTAAACTGTAAAGAATTTAACTTGTAAGAGGCATATCCCGGCGTTATACTAGACAAGTGTTTCACAGCACAAATGACGAAAAGAAGAGGTGAGTGAAGAATGGAAGGCGACCCGGGTGCGCAGTTAAGCGTACAAAGTGAGCAACCACACAGGATTAACATCAGCTTGCCGGCGGCGGGAGCATTTCTTCTTTATGTCCTCGAAACGTCATTCTGGCCGATTCATTGATTGTACCACCGGCCAAGCTGATTTTTTCCGTGTGCTTTAATTAGCATACCCCTGGAGAAGAACGGGGACAGAAGGAGTGAATCAGATGAAAATCCGGCTGGTGAATGCAGGAGTTTTTACACCGATCGATGATATTGAGCAAACACTTACCGCCCCTCTAGAAGGGTTCTACTGGATCGATGCCGATGACGAGGATTTGGAGCTGCTTCAGCCTCTGTACAATCTGCATGATCTGGCCGTTGAGGATTGCCTCAGCGAAGAGGAACAGCGGCCGAAGATTGAAATTTATGAGAGCCATTATTTTATCGTAGTCAACAGCATCCGTTTTGATGATGAGGAAATTTTCCTCCGGGCGCTTAACGTTTTTCTGGGCAGACATTTCATCATTACCGTCACCAAGCAAAAGATCCATGAGCTGCGTGTCCTGAAGCCCATTCTGTGGGAGCAGGAGGTCAGCGAACCTGACCGGTTTCTTTACCATCTGATCGACACCGTCGTAGATAATTACTTCTCAGTCGGCGACCGGATTGAAGCACGGATCGAAAAGCTCGAAGAGGATATCCTGATGCATACCAAGAAATCGCACTTAAGCGAAATCATCGGTCTGCGCAGTGAAATTCTGTGGCTGAAGAAGATGCTGGGACCGCAGAAGGAAGTTATCAACACGCTCAACAAAAAGGACCTCCGCCTGATCGATGACCAGCTGCAGAAGTACTTTAGCGATATTTATGAGAATGCGGTTAAAATCTCTGAAACATTCGAGACCTACCGCGACCTCATGGGCAACTTGCGCGAAGCCTACCAATCCAGTATCGCCAACCGCGCCAATGAAATTATGAGAGTCTTTACCGCAATTACTACAATATTCATGCCGCTGACCGTAATCACCGGTATCTACGGAATGAACTTTGATAATATACCCGAGACCCATTCACAATATGGCTACTATGGCGTAATTGCCGTTATGGTGACGCTCGGCTGTGGAATGCTGTTTATTTTCCGCAAAAAGGATTGGCTATGAGCACTAACGGACGAATAGGCAAAGGCGAAGGTTACCGCTACCGCAAGGTATGAGGAATCCTTCGCCTTTTTGATTAGGTTACAAAAAAACAAATTTCCGGCTTGACGCTAATTATTGGTCCGCCGTATCCGCTTCCTTCATTGCTGCAAACAAACGCTCTGTATCCTCACGCTTGCACAGCTGCCGCTCAGGGTTCATGACAGCCGCGCTACCGGAGGCAATTCCGAACTGGACGGCTTCGCGCAGAGGCCAACCCCGCTTCAGGCTATATACGATTCCCGCTACAAGGCTGTCACCAGCACCGACGACACTAAGCACCTGAACTTCAGGAGCATGCAGATGCTCACAGCCTTCCCTGGTAATCAGCAGTGCGCCTTGTCCGCCTAATGAGACCACCACCACTTCGGTCCGTCCCTGTTCAATCAGCTCCAGCGCAGCTGCCGTTAATTCTTCATTGCCAGCAATGCTGTGCCCAACCAGCTCTTCCAGTTCACGCGCATTCGGTTTCAGTAAATAGACACCGGCATCAGCAGCCAATTGCAGCGCTTCTCCAGACGTATCTACAATTACCCGGGCATTCCACTGCTTCGCAGTTTCTACTACGCGCCCATAAAAATCCGCCGGACAACCCGGAGGCAGGCTGCCGCTGGCGACAACATAGGTTGGCTTCTCCGTTAAGGCCCGCAGCTGCT
>NZ_LN831198.1:1207727-1211173 GCF_001368795.1 Paenibacillus ihuae | reverse complement strand
CTCCGTTAAGGCCCGCAGCTGCTCCAGGCACTGCATCCAGTCCCCTTCAATAAAACGCGGACCCGGCATGTCAAAGCGGAACTGCTGGCCCGTTGATTCCTCAACGACGATCAGATTTTCCCGCGTCTGCCCTGAAATGGGGATCTCCTGATGGCGCACGCCCTCCTGCTCAAGCATTTGATGCAGCAATTGTCCATGCAGACCACCCGAGGCATAAAGGGCTAAGGATTCTCCACCCAATCTGCGGATCGCCCGGGCCACATTGATCCCGCCCCCGCCCGGTTTATACGAGGCTTCCCGGCAGCGGAGTTTGTGGTCCGGAACTACCTTTTCAATGCTGGTGCTGGCATCCACACTTGGATTAACTGTTAACGTCACAATCATAAGAATCGCTCCTTTTGTAATCGCGCTTACCAGTATCATAACGCAAATAGGTGCTGATTCCTAAACGGGACGTGATAGAGCACCTGATTAAAAACTCGTCGCAATTCCCATGCCCGCTTCCTGTATACGGCGGTAACGGATGCGGATCAGCCGCAGGCGTTCATAATACAAATCCAGCCCCTCTGCCGGCGAGAAATTCTCCCCGTAAGCTTTATAAAGCGCTGGCTTCAGATAGGAATCACCCATCAGCTCATAGGCAGTCCAAATGCGGTTCTGCTCATCCTCCGTAACTTCCCTTAACTCAAGCTCAATCAGCTTCTCCACTGAATACCCCTCCTTCTCCAGCTCTTCAACAGATTCGAGCACTTCACGGCGGCTGACTCCGCTGGATGCCTTCAGCTGCTCCATGTCCAGACCATTCTCAATGCCCTGAAGCAGGATCCGCCGCAATCGCAAACGTTCCAGCTGCTTCTTATATTTGATCTCTTTCTGCTTAAAAAGCCAAGAGGAGAATTCCTCATCATTTACTGCTTCAAACACCCAATTCAGCGGATAATTGTGCTCCCGGGGTACAGCAGCAGTGATATTCAGCCAATCCCCGCCATGCTGCGAAGCTTTTCCTTCCCCGACACCAGGAATTTGCAGCAGCTCCTCAGGCGTGCGGGGCAGGTAGGCGCTGAGCATACGCAGCAACCGGTTACTGGCAAGAATATACGGCGCTTTACGTTCACTGGATGCCTTGCCCCGGCGCCAGGAGCATAGTTCCTCATAGACAGCCTCATTGCCGTGATGTTCACTGTAATACTGCAGCTGCAGCTGCTCACGGCTGCGCTGGGCCAGGTTTTCCTCATCGTGAAACACACCGTCAATCAGCGGACGGTAGCCGGCCCCCATCTTCACCGCCAGCTCATGCCTGTAGACGCAGAGCATTTCATTCCACGAGCCGCCCTCATACCAGATATGCTCATCCGTTTCAAGACCGCCTGCAAAATCCTTCCATCCCAGGCGCCACACTCCCTCCTCCTCGCCAATCCAAAGCTGGGCAAAAATCTCCTGTTCTACTCCAGATATTCTGCATAAGCGGTTCATAAATACAATCTGCATATCAATCCCTACCTTTCTCGTCTTACAGCAAGCATGATCGCTGCGCCGGCCGGAGGCCCCGGTGTAACCGGAGCCTCCGCAGCTCCAATACATCTTCTGAACGCACAAAAAGCACCTCTTTCACGATAATCGTGAAAGAGGTGCTTCCTCTGAATGCTATACTGTTGAATCCTACAATACCATAAATTTCCGTACAGTCAATCTCTTTTTATGCTACGCTCTGGCGAGTGCCAGCTTGGCAAGACCAAACGCCCCGGAAAGCCCGGCATTGTCGCCAAGCTGCGGCGGAACGATATAGCTGCCGATTTCTGCATTCAGCGCAGGATGCTGGACATACCCGCTGAGCAGCTCCTGCAGCTTGGCATGAATCAGGGGAAACAGCTGGCTCTGCTTCATGACACCGCCGCCCATAACGATTCTTTGCGGAGACAGGATCAGCACATAGTTCATCAGAGCATGGGCCAGATAGTGAGCCTCCATCGCCCAGGCCGGATGATCCGCCGGGAGCTCCCCGGCAGGCTTGCCCCAGCGGCTGCCGATGGCCGGACCCGCAGCCAGGCCTTCCAGGCAATCCCCGTGATAAGGACAGAAGCCGCTGTAAGTATCCTCGGGATGCCGGGGAACGAGAATATGCCCCATTTCCGGATGGGACAAGCCGTGAATCAGCTCTCCTCCGGCAACCGCACCTGCTCCGATGCCTGTTCCGACAGTAATATATAGACAACTGTCCAGTCCTTGCGCAGCGCCCCAAGTATATTCGCCCAGTGCAGCACCGTTCACATCCGTATCGAAACCAACCGGCACCTGAAATTGTCCGGCCACAGCACCGACGAGATTATATCCTCCCCAGTGGGGTTTAGGGGTAGTGGTGATGTGCCCATAGGTGGGACTGCCAAGCACCGGATCAATCGGTCCGAACGAACCAATTCCGATCGCCTCTACATTCTTGCCGGTAAAATAGTCCAGCACCAGACCCATCGTCTCCTGTGGGGTAGTCGTAGGAAAGCTTACCCGCTCGATAATTGTACCGTCTTCATGCCCGACCCCACATACAAACTTTGTTCCCCCTGCTTCAATTGCTCCCAGTATTCTCACTGCAGCAGTCTCCCTTCGTTATGAGCGGCAAAGCCGGATCACCGGCTTCTCCGTTATAATTCCGATAATAAAGCGCTCTACTGAAATAATTATACGTGGCTGCTGTTCATATGACAAGCGGTTGACATATATCTCTGAAAAGCAAAAAAAGATGCTGTTCCATACCCGGAATACCCGGGCAGGCTGCTGCATCCTTCACTTAAAGTCTTTTTCCGCGCAAATAGCTGCGGCATGCCGCCACCAGCCGTGCCGCCGCCGGTAGATGAGAGGCCAGATGAATATGCGTATAGGCAGCCATGACATTCCCCTTGTGATACCCCTCAGGATGAACGCCTCCCCTTCCCTTGGTCTCATAGGCATAGGACCGGGGTTCCCCTGATTCGTAGCTCATCACGGAGTAATGAAATTCATGGCCGCGCAGGCGCTCTCCCTGCTTAAGCAGGGGGCTGTCCTGCAGCGCAGTAACCTCTCGGTAACCGAGTGCCGCACGGCGTTCCTGCATAACTGCATGCGCTGGTATTACCCCAGCCATCTTATGAACAGCTCCGGCACGGTCGGTAAGTGTGCGGGCCAGCACCATGTATCCGCCGCATTCCGCATACAGCGGCATTCCCTGGCCTGCAGCAGCTCTAAGGCCTGTAAGAAAGGTCTCATTGCCGGCAATTTCAGCAGCGAACTCCTCAGGGAAACCGCCGCCGAGGTAAATGCCGTCTGCCTCAGGCGGGATGCCATCTCCGCGCAGCGGGCTGAACTCAACCAGCCGCGCTCCGGCACGAGCCAGCAGTTCCAGATTGTCGGCGTAGTAGAAATTGAACGCGGCATCCCGGGCGACGGCGATGACCGGAGCTGGGTGCGGGAGCTTC
>NZ_LN831198.1:1205566-1207166 GCF_001368795.1 Paenibacillus ihuae | reverse complement strand
GCGGATGAAGCTTCTATGTACGAACAGTCCTTGTCCGCTGCACCAAGAGGCAGCGGATTAGCTGACTGAGCAATAGCCAGCAGCATCTCCAGATCCGTACCCTCAGCCAGCTTATCGGCGGCGTGATTAAACAAGGGCTCCAGCTCTCCGCGCTCTACGGCAGGCAGCAGGCCCAGATGCCGTTCCGGAATGTCCAGCCCGCCGTCCCGCGGCAACCCGCCGATAACGGGGATACCGCAGGCGGCTTCGATCGCCGTTTTGACCGTCCCGAAATGGCTGGCGCTTCCGCAGCGGTTCACCATTACGGCGGCAATCCGCACACGCGGCTCCAGCTGCTGAAAGCCAAGCACTACCGCCGCGGCACTGCGGCCCATGCTGCGCACATCCACTACAAGCAGAACGGGGCTGTCAGTGAGAAGCGCAATCTCGGCTGTAGAGCCGGTCAGCGCTGCTGCTTCTTTACCGTCATAAAGCCCCATAACCCCTTCAATGACCGAGAGCTCAGCATTCTCGGAGGAACGCAGGAAATAATCCAGCAGGTAGCGCTCCGGGGTCATCCAGGAATCAAGATTGCGGGCAGGATATCCCGTTACGGCAGCATGATAGGCCGGATCAATATAATCCGGGCCGCATTTAAAGCCCTGTACCTTCAGCCCGCGCCGGGCAAAAGCCCGCATCAGCCCCAGCGTCACCGTCGTTTTGCCCGAGCCGCTGCCGGTGCTGGCTACGATGAGGCGAGGCCGGTGCTGCAGCTGGCTCAGCTGATTCGTCAGGTTATTGCTCTCATCCTTTTCAACCATCCGCTTTCCCCTCCGATCCCGAAAATTCGCATTACCGGTATATCCGGCTTATCCGGCAAAATTCACCCTGGCTACAGCAATTGTTACGTTGCCGCTTTTTTTCTTGTTCAACAACAGTTGGCCGCTGCCGGAAGACAGCAACGCTGCCGGTTCACAGACGCCATATGCACCGGTTGCCTTAAAAACAATCTCCGAAGGACAGTCCAGCGGCACGGAGTTCAGCTGCTCCGGAGAATACAGGCTGAGCTCCCAGCCGTATTTCCCGCACAACTCCAGGAGTCCTGCTTCATCACCCTTAATAGCGGCGGTTGCGGCATTCCGGACACTTAAAGGAGACAAACCCAGTTCAGCCAGGGTTTCCATAACCACGGCTTCCAGCTCTGCTGCCGGTGTTCCGCGGTTGCAGCCGAGGCCGAGCACCAGACTGCGTGGCCGGTACACGGCGGTCCGTTCTCCAAGCGCCGCGGCTTCCTCCGGCTTCAGCAGGCGGTCGGTTACAACAATTGCTGCGCTGCGGGGCCCCTGCAGCAGCTCCAGCATGTCCGCGCAGAGCCGGACATGCTCCGGCAGCACAGCTCCTGCCGGAAGCCAGTCCCGCTCTCCGCTCTCCTGCAGGAAGACAACTGGCTCACCGTTGACGATAGCCGCGCTGATACTTTTCATCGGGGCGAAGCTATCCGCACGCCAGCCGAATTCGCGGCCCAGCAGATCTGCGGCGAAGGTACCCTGCACGTCCGAAGCTGTAGTAATCACGGGACGGCTATACAGCAGTTCAGCTATGTGCTGCGTCAGCCTGTTGG
>NZ_LN831198.1:1202866-1205155 GCF_001368795.1 Paenibacillus ihuae | reverse complement strand
GGCGACATGCCCTGCCAGCGACGCGCTGAGAAACAGCGCCACCGTGCAGTGGTGCTCCGCCAGCCGGCGCAGCTGCTCGCGTTCCGGCACGGGTGTGCGCCCTTCGGCACGGGTCAGGATCACCGTCTGCGTCAGTTCCGGCACCGTCAGCTCCGCACCCAGTGCCGCTGCCGAAGCGAAGACGGAGCTGACACCCGGGACGATCTCATAGCTGACTCCGCACAGCTTCAGCAGCGACATCTGTTCAAGGATCGCCCCGTACATGGAGGGATCACCGGTGTGCACACGGGCGACGCTTTTCCCGGCCCGGACAGCCTGCACCATCAGCTCCACCTGCCGCTCCAGGTCCATGCCCGAGCTTTGCAGCACCTCAGCCCCTTCCTTAGCGCTATGAATCAACGCTTCGCTTACCAGGGAATCCGCGTAGAGCACAAGATCCGCCGAACGCAGAATCCGGCTGCCTTTGACGGTAATCAGCTCCGGGTCGCCGGGTCCGGCACCGACAATGTATACTTTTGGCTCCAGCAGCAGTTCTGTCATTTGCTCACCACCATCAGGCTCAAATACTCCAGCTCCGTGCCGCGCAGCTTGCGCGCATCCCGCCATACCGTTTCATACGGTGAAGTCACTTTGGTGACAACCGAGGCTTTGCCGCCCAGGCCTAATTCGTCCAGAACATCCAGCACAGTATCCAATACCTTCGCTACTTTAAGGAAAACGATGGTGTCATGATGGAGCAGCGCCTCCTTCAGCGCCTCACGGTCTTCGGTTGCCGGAATAATGCCTACCCGCTGGTTGCCGTCAGCAAGCGGCTGTTCGAGTGCAGCGGCTGCACCCAGCACCGAAGAGATTCCCGGAACGGACACAACCGGTACCCCGGGATGAAGCTCCTGCATCAGCCGGGCCAAATGGATAAACGTGCTGTACAGGTTAGGATCACCCTCGGTCACAAAAGCAACATCATTCCCGTGACGCAGCTCATTCCAGCACAGCTCGACTGTCCAGCGCCACCCGTTCTCCAGCTGCACCGGATCCTTGGTCATCGGGAAGACGAGGCCCAGCATCGTTTTTCGCTCCGCATCCACATACATCTCCACGATTTCGTGGGCGTAGGACTTACTGCCTTTTTTGGCGGCGGGATACGCAATAACCGGACATTCCTTAAGCAGACGGCAAGCTTTGACCGTGATGAGCTCCGGATCGCCCGGGCCGACACCGACTCCATACAGCGTTCCGACTTCCAGCAGGGCAGGCTCATCCTCCGGAAGCAGATCTTCCTCAAAAAGCCTATATTCTGCGCTTGCCGTCTGCTCCATTACTTCGGCCTGTTGTGTTCCAGCTAAATTGTCCACGCCTGCAAATTGCGGCTGTGTCTCCTGCTCCATTTTGCTCATCCGCACTTCCTCCTTATATTGAATTACTCCCAGGCAGTCATGATCGATTGGTGTTGTACTCCGCCAATTCCAGCCAGGTGAAGCCTAGCATTCGGCATTCGTCCCGCTGACCACATAGACCGGATTCATCCCTTCCAGTCTTGTCATGCCAAGAATTGGCTTGCCCCGTGAAGCCTGAAGGTGCGTAACCTCCGGGTTCAGACCGGCCGCCCTCAGCGCCTCCATGCTTCGGTGCAGCGTCTCAATCGTGATCGCAGCAACAACAATCACTCCGCCCGGCCGCAGCCGTCCAGTCGATTGTGCAATAATATCGGCAAGCTCGCCGCCGCTGCCGCCGATGAATACTGCATCCGGATCGGGCAGCTTGTCCAGCCCCTCCGGCGCCTTGCTGTGAACAATCGTATAATCGGCACGGAATTTCCGCCGGTTCGCCTCCATGTTGGGCAGATTAACCTGCTCTTTCTCCAATGCAAACACCTTACCTAGACGGGCAATCCGCGCACATTCCGCAGCAACCGCACCGGAACCGGAGCCGATATCCCAGACTACCGAATTCTCCGCCAGATTCAGCTCCGATAACACCAGAGCGCGTACTTCGCGCTTTGTGATCAGCCCTTTCTCCGGCTTCCGCTGCTCGAACGCTTCATCCGGATAAGCAAACCCGCGCCTCCTACCTGCTGTGCTCTCCGGCTTCCGGCGCAGAATCACTACATTTAGCGCTGCAAAGTCATGCCGGGCCATTTCATCCAGCTCCCAGAACCGGCAGACTTCTTCGGGACCGCCCAGCCGCTCACAGACAAAGGCTTCATATTCCAGCATCCCGAACTCCAGCAAATAGGCAGCAATAACCGCCGGATTATTGACCGGATCGGTCAGCAGCGCCACCTTGTGCCTG
>NZ_LN831198.1:1195821-1202840 GCF_001368795.1 Paenibacillus ihuae | reverse complement strand
CGCCAAGCCGGGCAAAAGCAAGCTGCACACTGGTGTAATGCGGAACCACCTGGACATGCTGCGGCCCGAACCGCCGGACCAAAAAGCCGGCAATTCCGTAAAACAGCGGATCTCCGGAGGCAAGCACCACCGTCTGACGCTCTCTATACAGCCCCTCCAGCTTGTCGGCAAAGGTCTCCAGTCCGCCCTGCAGGACGATTTTCTCCCCGCTGTACCGGCTGAAGAACGACAGCTGCCTTTCCCCGCCGAACAGCACTTCACTCTCCTGCACTCTGCTTAGGCTCTGCGGCGTCAGTCCGCCGGCGCCGTCTTCACCAATGCCGATGACATATATTATTTTATCCACGGATCTCCGCCCTCCCCAGCAGCCTGCCCTTCATCGTAATCAGCACCATCTCCACCGTCATGCCTCCATTCACCTGCTTCAGACATTGTATGCAGGCATGACGGCACAACTGTTCAAAAAAATCTAAATGCCCCGCCTCGGTCATCAGATCCACGACCTGAGAGGCGGTATTTGCTTCTGCAACCTCCTGTACCAGCCGTTTATCAGCCCCTGCCTCAGCGGCAACGGCGGCGAGGAAGCCGAAGTCTACAGGCGCATTTTTGGAATGGATCAGCATCGCCCCTTGCGCCACCTTGGAATATTTACCGGCCATGCCCACCAGCGTCACTTTCTGAAATCCGTAAGCTTTGGCATGGCCGAGTGAGAACCCTACATATTCACCCATTTGGATAAAAGCTTCCTCCGGAAGCTCATTGAACATCGCCTGCGCATGTTTTTCACTGCTGCCTCCGGTGGTCAATACCAGCTGGCCGTTCCTGGTAGCAGCGGCGACCGAAATCGCCTGCACAATGCTGGCCTGATAAGCTTCAGTAGAGAACGGAGTCACAACACCGCGCGTACCAAGAATGGAAATGCCGCCCAGGATGCCGAGCCGCGGGTTGAGCGTCTTTCGGGCAATTGCTTCGCCTTCGGGTACACTGATCACTACCCGCAGCCCGCGTGCTGCACCATGTTCCTCGAGCACCTCGGAGACAGCCTCCAAGATCATCCGCCGCGGTACCGGATTGATTGCCGCTTCGCCGACTGCCACCGGCAGGCCCGGTTTCGTTACCCGGCCGACGCCGCGTCCTCCGTCAATCTCGACGGAGGAGTGATCCAGCCAGCTCACCGTAGCTTCAATCCACGCCCCGTGTGTCGCATCGGGATCATCCCCGGCATCCTTAATTGTTGCGCAGGTTGCACTAATGTCACCCTGGCGCTCGCAGCCGGTCAATTCGAAGCGGTGGTGAAATCCCGCTGGTAAGTACAGCTCTACGCTATGCGGTGCTTCACCGGTTATGAGCAGGAGTGCCGCCCCTTTGGCTGCTGCTGCTGCACAGGCACCAGTCGAATAGCCCCGGCGCATCGGAGCCGGACTGCCAGCCGCGGTTTGCCCGTCCATTCCTTTCTCTCCGGTCATGGCTGCTTATTTCCCCTCAGCCTGACGGACGGCCAGCAGACTAAGGGCATTTACCGCTGCCACAACTATAGTGCTGCCGCCTTTGCGACCGGTATTCGTTATATAAGGAATATCCAGCTTGCGCAGTTCATCCTTGGATTCAGCAGCGGATACGAATCCGACCGGCATGCCGATGACAAGCCCCGGCCGGGCTGTGCCTTCTTTGATCAGACGTATCAATTCCAGCAGGGCCGTTGGCGCATTGCCAATGACATAGATCCCCCCCGGAGCAGCCGCACAGGCTTTGCGTGTGGCGACAATCGCCCGGGTCAGGCCCAGCGCTTTTGCTTCTTCGATAACATCCGGATCTGAAATATGCACACGGACTTCCCCGCCATACCGCTGAATCCGCTCTTTTGAGATGCCCGCCTCCACCATCCGCACATCCGCAATAACCGGCATTCCCTGCAGTATCGCGGTGATTCCCGCTTCAATCGCCTGGGGATGAAACACCAGACTCCGCCCCAGCTCGAAATCGGCCGAAGCATGGATGATCCGCTGCACTACCGGATACTGCTCGGCGCTGAAATCATGCCCGCCAAGTTCCCCCGTAATCATTTGGAAGCTCAGACCTTCTATTTCCTGCGGCTGTACCGTCAGTGGCTTAAACTCCGTCCCGAAATCCATGTCCATTCCCCTTTCTCTTCATTCCTGCACCTGTTCAGCGTTAACCGCACGGTACTTCGACCTTTCCGCCAGCTCAGCCTGGACCGCCTCTGCCAGCGCATCAAAGGAGTCATACACTCCGCCATTCCCGTCAAACAACAGCTGCGGCCGGGTGATGAGGATGACATAGAGCCCCATATCCAGCGCTGTACGCAGCTTCTCATCCACAGCTCCCTGTGCGCCGCTTTCCTTAGTAACCATGACCTGTGTACCGTAATGCCGGAACATTGCTTCATTCATTTCCCGCGAAAAAGGTCCCTGAAGCGCAATGATATTCCGCTGTTCAATCCCCAGTCTCAGGCATTTCTCTATATTCTCCAGGTAGGGCAGCAGCCGGACCGTCAGACGCACCTCTGGATCACCCAGCAGCACCTGCGCAAAAACCTCCAGTGTCTTGCCTCCGGTCGTCAGCATCACCGAGCCTTTTATCGCCTTCGCTGCAAGGGCCGCTTCCTCATAGGAATGCACGGGAATAAGCTTCGGATGACTGTCAAACGCAAGACTCCGCCGCTCATAGCGGTAGTAAGGCAGTCCCAGCGCTGCTGCAGCCTGGATAGCGTTGGCATGCGCTTCAAGCGCAAAGGGATGGCTGCCGTCCACCACAGCGCGATAATTACCTTCCTGCAAAAGCGTGACCATCTCCTGCATATCCAGCCGCCCGGTCCTGGTGCGGATTCCAGCCTCCTCCAGCCGTTCCGCCGCGCTTGGAGTCACTACCGAGGCCAGCAGGGGCAGTCCCCGGCGTGACAAGACCAGCGCCAGCTCCCGCGCGTCGCCTGTCCCGCAGAGCATCAGAATCATCGTGTTACAGCTCCTTCAGGCTGCCTGCAGCAGCCGCTGGAACAGAATCATCATGTCCATGATCATGTGCATGGGAATGCCCATGATGATGATTGTGACCATGTTTCGGGTCATGTTCATCACCATGATGAGGCTCATGGTTGTGTCCATATCCATGGTCATGCCCGTGCCCTTCTTCACCATGATGGTGATGATGGTGATGCAATTCTGCTGCATCCCGGTATCTGCAGGTATCGCAGTTGGCGAAGGACTTGCCTTCCAGCGTCTCCTCAATACGCTCTGCGAGCATATCCGCCAGCAACGGATGATTGCCGATATAGCTGCCGAGTTCCACCTCGACCTCCGGATGTGCTGCGGCAAACGCTGCGGCCCTCTCTGTAAACTGCTTCATCAGCACTCCGGTGAAGAGCAGATACGGCAGCACTACAATTTTACGCGCACCCAGTGCCAGACAGCGTTCCAGCCCCTCGTTCAGCGATGGCTGGGCAATAGCGATGAAGCAACTCTCAACGCTCTTATAAGGTGTGTGCTCCCACAGCAGCCTTGCCAGCTTGTAGAAGTCACTGTTCGCATCGGGATCGCTGCCTCCGCGGCCCATGACAAGCACGATAGTATCCTCGGCAGCTACCGGCTCTGTATCAGGTTTATCCCGCAGTCCCAGAGGCACAGCCTCCGTGATCCGGTCCAGCAAAATATCCACCGCTCTCTCCTGCACACCAACCGGACGACCGTAGATAAACTCCACTGCGGGATATTTACGTTTAGCCTGATCAATCGCCAGAGGGATATCCAGCTTGGAATGTCCTGCCGCAAATAAAATAATCGGCACAACATACACCACCCCGGCACCGCCGGCTACACATCGTTCAATCCCCCCGGCAATCGAAGGAGAAGCCAATTCGATGAAGCAGGTTTCAATGTTCAGCTCAGGCATACGGGCAGCAAGCTGAGCTGTAAAATTCCGCAATTCCTCATTGCCCTCTTCAATCCGGCTGCCATGGCCTACAAGCAGTATTGTTTTTTGGGTCAACCTGTTCTTCTCCCCGCTCCAGCTTGTGTTATTCGCTTGCCCAGTTACCCATACCCCGCTCTCCACGCTGCCCATCGACTCAAAAAAGAAAAAAAACGCTCGTTTGCCTTCCCCTTATTCCGGTATTGCTCAACAACACCGGTTACCGCGGCAACGGCTTCATCCTCGTTAATGCCTTCACGAACCAGGCTGCCTGCATGTGCCCCCCGGCCCGACTTCTTCCCTCCGAGGTAAAGCTCATAGCTGCCTCTGGAGTACACGACGCCGATATCCTCCAGCACCGCCGAGCTGCAGGCCATGCCGCAGCCGGCAACACTGATCTGTAGCCCTCGGGGGACAGCCAGCCCATGAAGCCGCTCATGCAGGCGTACAGCTGCTCCAAGACCTTCATTTTGTCTGAACTCACAGAACCCGCAGGTTTTCACTTTTACAAAATCACCCGGCCGGCTAACATTCAGCCCGGCAGCAGCCAGTTTATCCGCAATTCCCTCTTGCCCGCAGTGACTGCTGCGCAGGACAAAATCTCCGTCCTTTAAAGACACAAGCTGACCTTCATTGCCTGCAAGCTCTGCCAGCAGACGCAGCTGGGCACTGCTGTATCTCCGGCTGCCAAGCCCCGGTGAAACCTCAAGTCCGGCAGATTCAAACTCAATTGCCGATAATACGGCAGAAGCATGTGCCCGGGGTATATTCTGCACGACAGCAGGGGCACTGCTATCCGCAATGCTGCAGGTCCCGCCGCTGCCGGAAGTGCTCTGCGCCGCTGCCGCCAGCGACCAGGGCTCCGCTGCGGTCCGCAGCCGCTCATGCGGCTTCAGCGCCTGGGTCTCCGCGCCAAGATTGTACTTGCGCTCATAACCGCGCGGCGTCACCATCAGGCCGTCATACACAGTGGTAGCAGAGTTGCCTACCACGACTGTAGAGAGCATGCCGATTTCATGCTCCAGCATCGCCTGCAGCGTTGTTACAATGACCTGCTGACGGTCCCGGTAGGCATTCTTGACAATGCCTACCGGCGTGGCTGGATCACGGTAGCGGAGCAGAATACGGCGCGCCTCCTCGATCTGGCGCGTCCGCTTGCCGCTGCGCGGATTATAAAAGGCAATTACAAAATCCGCAGCACCCGCTGCATCAACCCGCGCGGCAATGCTCTCCCATGGCGTCAGATGGTCGCTTAGGCTGATCGTGCACGAATCATGCATAATCGGTGCTCCGAGGAGGGACGAGCAGGACTGAATCGCCGATATTCCGGGGATTACCTCTACCTCCACACCCTCTGAACGGTTCCAGCCGCGTTCCATCAGCACCTCATAGACCAGTCCGGCCATTCCGTACACGCCGGCATCCCCGCTGGAGATGACGGCAATCGTCTGGCCCGCCTCCGCCCGGCGCACCGCTTCCTGAGCCCGGCTGACTTCTTCGGTCATCCCTGTGCCGACAATTTCCTGATGCTTCAGCAGCGGCTTAATAAGCTCGACATAAGTGTTGTAGCCGATGACCGCTTCGCTCTCCTCAATCGCAGCGAGGGCTCGGCCTGTAATCTGTTCCAGGGCACCGGGGCCAAAGCCGATAATCAGCAGCTTTCCTTGTTTCTCCATTCTTTTTCCCCCGTTCATATGTAGATCAGACCGAACATGCGTCAACGCAATTTATCTGGTCCATAACAAAAACTCCCGGCCCTTAGGGGTGGGAGTGATATGTACGTCATCAGTTATGCAAGAGAGGATGTCGGTCTGCTACAGCCCGGAACCTTCACAGGAATGCAATACAGCAGCTTATTCCGGCTGATACCGCAGCAAATCTCAGGATTCCCGTCCGCGGACGCTGCCCGGCCTCTATTTCATTAACCCGTTCGTACACCGCTCTTATCCGCGTAGAGTCGTGGTGTGCGCCAACAAGGTAGGTCTCCTGGCTCGAAATACAAACGCCAAATCTTCGTCTTCCCCGGCAGCCTTGCCGAGTGACATCCTGAAGTTCAGCTCTTTCTTACAGTGGCGGGACCGCTCGGGAGTTTCACCCGATTCCCTGTTACCCCTTGCCTGACAAGGGCACCTTGTTTCTTCGCTAATTTATCCAATCCATTATAGAGGCCCCCGCCAGACCTTGTCTGTGATAAAAGTGAAGCGCCAATCTTGCCTTTTAGCTTGTACCGAACACATTTAAATAATATAATTATTAACTATATAACATGAACCGGAGGTTCTCCATGAAACTTGATCTTACCGAAGGCTCTTTACCTGTGTACGAAGCATTATCCAGTAGCGTACGCCTTCATATGCTCCGGTTGCTTGCTGTTCAATCCATGAACGTCAAGGAGCTGGCTGGAGCAGTCAATCTCAGCAGCGCGATTATGACGATGCACGTGCGCAAACTGGAGGCTGCCGGGCTAATCCGCACCCACATGGCTCCCGGACGAAGTGGTTTACAGAAGATCTGTTCACTTGCTGCCGAGAATGTAGAAATCATCTTCCCTGCACAGGCCAAGGCCGAACGCAAGGCTTACCGCAAGGAGATCCCTGTCGGCCACTACTCCGATTTCCAGATCGAACCCACCTGCGGGCTGGCGACTACGGAGCAGGTGATCGGCAACTTCGACGACCCGCGTTATTTCTGGGATATGGAACGGGTAAATGCCGGTATTCTCTGGTTTGGAAAAGGTTATGTCGAATACAAAATCCCGAACTTCCTGTTGACCAGCCAGCAGCCGGAGGAGCTCGTCATTACGATGGAGATTGCCTCCGAAGCCCCTTCAACCAATAACAATTGGCCGTCAGACATCGCCTTCACCCTGAATGGCCATAAACTGGGTTATTGGACAAGTCCGGGTGACTACGGTGACCGCCTGGGGAAATACACACCCTTATGGTGGCCTGCGTATACCAACCAATACGGCCTGCTTAAGCAGCTGCGCATTACACCAAAAGGAACATTCATGGACGGCCTTAAGCTGTCTGACATTACGCTTGAGCAAGTCGGCATCAGGGACAAGCAGTGGACCTTCCGTCTCTCGGTAGATG
>NZ_LN831198.1:1194710-1195765 GCF_001368795.1 Paenibacillus ihuae | reverse complement strand
GGCAGCCTTTGCAGGCAGTTGTTGTACTCATCTCAGATCTCCGCCTTAAGCCTTCGGCTTAATTTCCAGTACGGTAACCGACATTGGAGGCAGCTCCAGGTTGAGGACGCCGCCTTCCAGCTGGAAGGCGGTAAACGGCTGTGGAGCTACTGCTTCCGGCTCACTGAAGGTATTATGGGCATCGACTGCCGTTCCGGCAAGCGTCGTTCCGGTCACTTCTGGCGCCTGCCCGGCAAGTCCGCGCAGCTCAAGCGGAAGCTTAGCTGCTGCTGCATGGTTCAGGTTGCACAAGCTGACATGAATCACGCCTTCTGCGGTAACAGAAGCAGATGCCGACACCTCCGGAATTTCGCGTCCCTCGAAGCTGTAAGTTCCGCTCTCGAGCGCCAAATCAAGCAGCTCTGCATCCTGATGCACCTTATACATGTTGAAAACATGGTAGGTAGGCGTCAGAATCATTTTCTCCCCTTCGGTAAGAATTACAGCCTGCAGCACGTTGATCGTCTGGGCAATGTTAGCCATCCGCACCCGGTCACTGTGCTTGTGGAAAATGTTCAGTGTCAAGCCCGCAACCAGCGCATCGCGGATGGAGTTCTGCTGATAGAGGAAGCCCGGATTGGTTCCCGGCTCGACATCATACCAGGTTCCCCATTCATCGACGATCAGGCCAACGCGCTTCTCCGGATCATATTTATCCATAATGACGCTGTGACGGGTAACCAGCTCATCCATGTGCAATGCCTTCTCCAGTGTAGAGAACCATTCTTTGGTCTCAAAACCGGTAGCCGCGCCTTTGTTATTCCATTCCCCAGTTGGCAGCGTGTAATAATGCAGTGTGATCGAATCCATGAACCTTGTGGCTTCACGCATAAGCACTTCTGTCCAGTTATAGTCATCTGCATTCGCACCGCAGGCGATCCGGTGAATCTTATTGTCGCCATAATTGCGGACATACGTCTGGTAACGGCGGTACAGATCGGCGTAATATTCGGGACGCATGTTTCCGCCACAGCCCCAGTTCTCATTCCCCACGCCAAAATAAGTTACACTCCAAG
>NZ_LN831198.1:1186796-1194480 GCF_001368795.1 Paenibacillus ihuae | reverse complement strand
GCGCAGCTCTGCCATCGGTGAAACTCCGTTAAACGTCAAATATTCCACCCATTCGGACATTTCCTGAACGGTTCCACTGCCTACATTGCCGTTAATGTAAGGTTCACATTCCAGCATGGCGCATAACTCCATAAATTCATGGGTGCCAAAATGGTTATTCTCCACGGTGCCGCCCCAGTGTGTATTGATCATCCGTTTGCGGCCTTCGCGCGGACCGATGCCGTCCTTCCAGTGGTATTCATCCGCAAAGCAGCCGCCCGGCCAGCGGAGCACCGGAATCTTGATTTCCTTAAGCGCTTCCACAACATCGTTGCGGATACCCTTTGTATTGGCAATCGGCGAATCTTCGCCCACCCAGATGCCTTCATAGATACAGCGTCCCAGATGTTCAGCGAAATGTCCGTAGATGTTGCGGTTAATGGTTCCTTTGCGGATGTCCGTGTTCAGTACCATGCGTTTAGCCATTTAGTTATCGCTCCTCTAAAAGTTAATAAATATATTAATCACTTAACAGTTATATTAATATTATAATCAAGATTCTTCATATTCGTCAATCTTTATATTAAGCACTCCTGACCGTATGCATGGGACCGGGACGCGATAAAAGCCGACACTCTCTTCGCATACCGTAAAGATTAATTTCATTGTCTTGACTAATATCCAGATGATATTATGGCAGGGACAGCTAACAACAAAATAAAGCAGACATGGAGAGTATGATGATCAGACCTATTTGTAAAGATATGAACATTTTAAGCCAGCGGTCCGCTCCGGCAACCAGGGAGGATGTGCAGGTGGTAGATGACCTTCTGGATACACTTCGGGCAAATGCAGACCGGTGTGTCGGTATGGCGGCTAACATGATCGGTGTCAATAAGCGCATCATTGTGTTCAGCGTCGGGCCAATGAACATACCTATGATCAATCCGGTCATCACCAAGCGTACCCAGCCCTATGAAGCTGAGGAAGGTTGCCTCTCACTGGAAGGCGTACGGCAGACTATCCGTTATCAGAGCATTGAGATAGAGTTCTTCGACCGTAACTTTAAGCAGCATAAGCAGGTTTTCACCGGCCTGACCGCGCAGATCATTCAGCATGAGGTCGATCACTGCGAGGGGATCATCATTTGAGTCTGGTATGATCTATTGGTCTGCGAACCGATAGCTTGTATCTGTCCTCCACATTCAAAAAGCGCCTTCGGACCGTAAACGGTCCAAACGCGCTTTTTTTGTCAGAACAATATTATGAAACGGACATGTCTAATTCCGGCAAGATTTCTGCCCGGTATCCTTAGCGTTAACCCAGATCCCCAAGTTCAATCTGTACAATGCCCCGCTCATCACGCACCTCGCCCATCTCACCGATCAGATGCATGAGGCTGCCGAACTCCAGCTCCTGGAATTTGCGCGCCGCCGTCTCACGCTGCAGCTCCCACAGGCATTCAGCCAGGGTGCAGACAACCGGCACATCACAGCGGATTTCGGCTAGCTCCCTCGACAAATGCAGCATATCCAGATCTGCCTCAATCTTAGAGCGCACACCCTTCGGCAGCAGATGCAGATTCTCAATTACACCTTCGACGGTGCCGTATTCGGTAAGCAGCTTCAGCGCTGTCTTCTCGCCGATGCCTTTTACGCCGGGATAATTGTCACTCGTATCACCCATGAAGCCCTTCAGGTCAATGACCTGTCTGGGCGTAAGTCCTTTTTCCTCCAGCAGCTCCGCCGGATCGTACACCTTATAGTTGGAACGGCCTTTTTTCATTATGACGACCTTGACGTTATCATTGACCAGCTGCAGCATATCGTGATCACCGGTGAGGATGTAAACCTCAGACTCCCCGCCGTAGCAGGCTGCCAGTGTGCCGATGCAGTCATCCGCCTCATAGCCCACAAGCCCGATATTCGGCACGCCCAGCTCGGCCACTACTTCCTTGACCAGATCAAACTGCGGAATCAGCTCCAGCGGCGCATCGATCCGGTTAGATTTGTAACCGTCATACTTCTCGGTACGGAAGGTGCCTTTGCCCATATCCCAGCAGCAGACGACATGCGAAGGCTCAAACGTGCTCACCGCGTCGAAAAAATACTGCAAAAATCCGTACACCGCATTGGTCGGCAGACCGGCCTTTGTCTTGCGGATATATCCTCCATACGAGGTTGCATAAAAGGCCCGGAACAGCAGAGCCATTCCGTCGACGATCATTACCCGGCCCGTTGTTGCTGAACTCATGTGTAACCTCTCCTTATATTCAATCAGATTAGGCGTTGCTCCAGGCTTCGCCGTATTGTTCTTCCTTATAGCCGACGGTGACTTTCTTGCCGTCTGTCACTACCGGACGTTTGATCAGCATTCCGTGGCTCGACAGCAGCTTAAGCTGTTCGTCTTCACTGAGACCGGCCAGCTTGTCCTTCAGCCCAAGTTCCTTATAAACTTCCCCGCTTGTATTAAAAAACTTCTTCAGCGGAAGTCCGCTGTTCGCCACCAGCACACGCAGCTCCTCTACTGTAGGCGGCTGCTCGGCAATATGCTGCAGTTCCAGCTCATGGCCCTGGTCCTTCAGCCATTTCACTGCACTGCGGCATGTGCTGCATTTCGGGTATTGATAGACTTTTAAGTGACTCATAACTGACTCCTTCGGCACTCATTATTAATTAAGACTGGGCCACACTGCCCCCATTACGATGATTAACTGCCCTCTATATCAACTAAGTGGAAATACTCCATCTTGTCCGCTAAATTCCGCTTCCATGGAGCATCTAGTGGGAAAAAGTCCATCTAATAGGAGCGGACTCTCTTCACATCCCAGATTCCGGTAAAAATAATTGACCTTTTTCCACCTAATGTACTCCAGTTACTAAATAAGCCTCGTATTAGCTGGAGAAATTCCACTTAGATGCTTCATGCCCCTTCCGGATTGCTTCCTCATCCCGGCTTACAGCAGTTCCGGGAGTTCACTCCGCTTCCGTCCCTGCTTCCTGCCGCAGCTTCTGCTGCAGCAGCGCCATATCCGGCGGCAGCGGCGCTTCGAAGACCAGCTCCGCAAGCCCTACCGGGTGCTTGAACGAGAGCCGCACCGCGTGCAGCGCCTGGCGCGGGATCGCCGCATCCAGCTCGGCGATCCGGGCAAGCTGCGCCGCTTCCTCCGGCGTCAGCTCGTCCCTGGCTGGAGGCAACAGTTCGGCCTCCAGCTCCGCCATTGCCGCCGGTGGTGGCAGCTCCGCCTCCACCGGCCCCCGGCCATACAGCCGGTGGCGGTACATGCCGTCGCCGATCAGCGGGCAGCCGATCGAGCTCATATGCACCCGGATCTGATGGGTGCGTCCGCTCTCCAGCTTCAGCTCGACCCGGGCTGCGCGGCCCGGGAAAACCTCCTTAACCTCGTACCGGGTCAAGGAGGGATAACCATCCGGCGTCACGATCCGCCGGTGCGGCTCTGCCGGGTCCCGGTCAATCGGGCCGTCGATATCACCCGCAGGAAGCGCAGGCACGCCGTGCACGAAGGCGGCGTAACGCTTGTCTACCGTGCCGGCAATCATCTGCTCGGAAATATGCTGGTGGCTGTAAGGATTCTTGGCAATCACCAGCACCCCGGAGGTCTCCTGATCCAGGCGGTGGACCGGACGGAAGCGGTACTGCTCCCCTTTTGCCGCCCAGTAATGCACGACTCCGTTCGCCAGCGTATCCGTGTAATGTCCGTGTGTCGGATGCACAATGATGCCTGCGGCTTTATTCACCACCAGCAGATGCTCATCCTCATACAGAATGTCAAAGGGGATATCCTGCGGCAGAATATCCTCCGATGTTTCCTGCTCCATGCGGATCTCCACCCGGTCTCCGCTGTTTACCCGGACACTGATATAGACGCGTTCTCCGTTCAGCATGATGCCCTGCTCCGTCATCTTGAGCCGGGACAGCAGCTTGCGGGAGACATCCATCCGCTTCTGCAGGATGGTTTTAAGCAGCCAGCCGTCTTCCTGCGGCGGCACTATATACGTAATCGGTGAATAGTAGCTGCTCATGTTAGTTGCGGAACACCTTTTTACTGCGCACATATTCTACGTCAGCAATCCCCAGCCGTGTATTTGCCGTCCGTGCGAGCGCAAAGAAATAGTCCGAAAGCCGGTTCAGGTAGATAACCGCCTCCGGATTGATATCCGCACTCCGCCCGAGGGTAACCGCACGCCGTTCCGCACGCCGGCAGACTGTACGGCAGACATGGAGCACAGAAGACAACTGGCTCCCGCCCGGCAGGATGAACCGTTCCAGCACCGGATTCTCTGCCTGCAGCTGATCGATCCAGCCTTCCAGCCGCTCTGCCATTTCGCTTTTAACCTTGAATTTATTCTCGCTCAGCTTCACAAAAGCCAGATCCGAGCCGCAGTCAAACAGCTCATGCTGAATCTCCAGCAGCTGCTCACGCACATCGGTGAAATTGTCATCCTCCATCAGGCTGCGGGCCTGCCCTACAAAGCTGTTCAGCTCATCAATCGTGCCGTAAGCCTCGACGCGGACATCGTCCTTGCCTACCCGGCCGCCGATCACCGATGTCTCTCCTTTATCTCCCGTACGCGTATAAATCGCCATGGTGTTCTTCCTCCCCCTCACACTCAAATCACATAAGTATAGTTTAATCGCAACTGTGCAAATTAGGCAAATGAAGCCCGGCATTTCTCCCATGTCAATAACTGCCTTGACGCGGGAATCCCGGACTTCTTCATGTATGCTCACGGTTTACGGGTAATAGGGATAACAGACCTTTATCAATCCCGCCAAAGGAGGCTCAAGGGTATGCATGTAAGAATTCATCCGAAGATCGAATCTGCGGATACGGAAAGCCAGCTTTATCCAATGGTGTTCCGCATGTCGAGATGGAATTATGTGATCGCCGCGTTTACCGTTGCCGTGTCTCTTTTTTTCATCTGGCTAGGATTCTTCGAGTCTGAAATGACATTAGCAGTCTTACTGACTGCGCTTGGTATTATTCTTCTGGGATTCAACGTTATGTATATCATTCAAGTTAAGAATGCCTTCATTGAACTAAATAAGGATACGGTGCGTTACCGGAAATACCGCAGAATAATTACATTTGATTTAGACCAGATCTATGTGGAGCTCCTGGAAGATGCATTTTTTCTGTACAGCCCTCAGCATACACGGATCGATATCGGCAATTATTTTACAAATTCGACCCTGCTGCACTCGCTATTGTATAAACACAGTGAGGAGAACATCTCCAGAATAAAAGGGACTCCGCATGAGGATTTTACCGGCTTCAAAAGCTTTACCGGAAACGTCTCCAGTATTAACAAACGCAAACAGCTGCTTAGTCATGCAGCTTTTGTACTGCTATTCATCGGTGGCAACATTGTTAGCTACCTAAATGCTCCCGAGCGGGAATTCATCTATCATTTTCTGTTCTTTATTGGTACTGGTACGGGTTACGGTGTGGCCTTGTACACAGGCAGACGCCGAGGCGGAAAGTGATATACGGGCAGACATCACTCACACAGGTCTGAAGCCCAGAAATGAGACTCCTTCCATTACTGTATCCCTCATTCGGGCCAGAACCTCCCGCTGCACCTTCCCCACCCTGGCTTAGATCCGCATAATGGCTATGGTAGGCATAAGAGAACAAGTGCCTGTAATTAATGAAAAAATCAAGCCTGAACATCCACTCCGTGTTGCTGTTCCCGCGCTTATCCGTTCATAAATGAACCGAAAAACGCTCTGACGAACTTCTCCCTCTCCGCGCCCTCAGGAACAATTTTCACAGCCCATCAGAGACAATACTTTAGCGGCAATCGATTTCTCCAGCATTGTAATCCCCTCTATTCCTTAAGAAATCTAATCATCTCCCGGTTAACGCGTTCCGGCTGCTCATGATTGACACCGTGGCCCGCACCCTCGATCACCTTATAGCTAAAATCCCCGTCCTCTAATAAACTTACAAAGTCTTTCTTATGGTGCAGCTTGTAATCTCCGATCAGAAAATAAAGCTTATCTTTGACTATAGCAGCGACCGCTTTATCATAGGGCTGGAGACGGTGGACAAACATTGCCTGCTGGTTGTGGCTCTTCATGAGCAACACCAGATGCTCAGCCACTTCGGGATGTTTTTCGGCCAGGCGCGATTCCGGCGAGCTTAGCTTATTAAATACCTTAAGCAGATTTTTACGGGTGGGCACCACAATTTCCGGGAACATCATCAGCAGCGTCTGTACCATGCTTTTTAACGGCGCAGTGATCATTCCTCCTTCCATACAGACGGCCCTCAGGACTCTTCCGGGCTCGTTAACCGTGTAATTGAAGGCCATATATGCACCGTTCGACACACCTGCTACATAAAATTGTTCTATCTTCAATCCACCTGCGACGCTGTTAATCCAATCGATCTGGTCAAAGTTACGTTTATTAAAATTCGCACCTGGTATGCTTTTGCCGGGCCCTCCCAGCGTATCCACTGCTATACAGTAAAAATGCCGTGACAGCTCCTTTATGTTCAGCAGCCACATCACCGCCGAATTATCGCCTACCCCGTGGAACAGGAGCAGAGGCGGCAAACCGGCCTCACCTGCCGTAATACAATGTGTTATCCCGTACGGAGTTTCAATATCCAGCTCCTGAAACTCTGCCCTCCAGTTCCCGAGCAGTTCATTGTAGGAACGGAGAACCTGTTCTTTGCCGGCCTCGCTTTTAAATACCTTGACCATGTCTGATTCCACCTTTGCGGATATAGAATGGGCTAACGATCTCTTTTCATAAAGCGCAGCACCAGGTCTGTAGAAGGAAATGGACTCTGTTCCGTGGTCTGCAGTCTGGCAATTCCCAAGCCTTGGACGAATGAGAAGTAGGCAATCGCCAGCTCCAGCGGATTACCTTCTACAATATCCATGTCCTGCTGGCCCTGAGTAATCAGTGGAATCAGATGTTCAAAAGGCTCTCTGATCTTCTCTTTAGCGATGCGCTTCGCTTCTTCCGGGATCGATTCGGCCGTTGCTGTCTGGAGCTGAATCAGCCGCCAATGCTGCATCGCAAGGCTGCCTTGGGCAAGAAATGCTTCGGTCAGCCAGCCTATCCGCTCCCATGCAGTTCCGTCCATCGCCGCCGCAGAACGGACGGCGAGCCCGGCCCCTGTTGAGGCAAACTCTACTATTCTGTTGAAAATTTCTTCCTTGGACTTGAAATACATATAGACATACCCCTGGCTGAACCCGGCGCTGGCGGCGATATCCTTTATCTTGGCACCGGCAAACCCTTTCTTTGAAAAGACCTCAACCGCATGGATCATAATCTGCCTGCTTGCCCGGTCCGGAACCATTTTTTCGAACGTTTCATTGAACCGCTGCTCCAGCCACTTGCTTTGAATGCTCATAGGCACCTCCAAAATGAATGATTGTTCATTCATAATCCATTATAAGGAATTTTTTAGAAATATACAGTCATATTTCTAGAGTAAAGGGCTGGCCTAGCCAGCCCCTCCTCATCAAACCGTACGTGAGGTTTTCCCTCATACGGCTTTCCGATGTTCATCAATCATGTGCATGTAGATCACAATGACGTTTTTAGTCCATACATGCTGGCCATATACTTGACTTCAGATCGTGAACTCATCCAACTCCTACGTTGTCTCTTCTTTGCATACCACCGGGTGAACCGTTGCAGAATATACCAATCGAGCTTA
>NZ_LN831198.1:1167545-1185428 GCF_001368795.1 Paenibacillus ihuae | reverse complement strand
TTTTGACGACGCGGCAGGATTCACTTGATGTTGCGGCCTGGGTTGTTGCTCGCCCGGTCTCTGACCGGTACTTTTGTCGATGCGCTTTTACACACAGATTTCCCCATGCGCAAGCATCCTAGCTACAAGAGTGGCTTGGCCCCTCTCTTGGTTGGACTTGCACCAACTAGATAATGCGTGCCTCTGGGCACGCCAGCACAAAAAAAGGGCCCTGGGGCCCTTCGTCAAAAATATTCACAGCTAGAGGCTGCGGTATGATTCCTTCATATATTCATTGATTTTGAGATCCAGCAGACAGCTGATTTCGATCACATGCTGCGAAGTGAAGGATTGCTCCTGCATGAAGAGCTGCTCCATCCTGCTGCGGAGGATCAGAATCTCATGTTCAAGAGACAGCTTGCGCGCAGCAGTATCAGTGTCCGAGGAGCGTTGTCCGCTTCCCGGATAACAATCCCCGCTGTAGGAAGGCAAGTAATAATCGCCGATGAGCACTGGTCATCCCTCCTAATGGATTATTGCTAATTGCCCAGGAGCATAAGGAGTCTCCCTTTTTGCGCAATCGCCTGGTTACCAGAATAAGAGTTCCATGTAATAAATACAGGTGTTTCTTGTTCTTAAAGTAAAATAATACCATAAAGCAGAGATATCCGCTATAGCCCGATTTACTTCCTCTTAACCTTCTTATTCCGTCCGTTCCCGTTCCAGCTGTGAGACAAAAGCACCTATCCGCTCGATGGCTTCATTCAGCTGGGAGACTGAGGTTGCGTAGGAACAGCGCAGATAGCCTTCTCCTCCTAAGCCGAATACGCTGCCCGGCACAGCGGCAACTTTGTACTCCAGCAGCAGCCGCTGGGCAAATTGATCGGAGGTAAGCCCGGTCCGCTGAACGCTCGGAAAAGCGTAAAACGCGCCCTGCGGTTCATGACAGTCCAATCCGGCATCACGCAGGCCTTTGACGATCAAACGGCGCCGCTGGTTGTACGAATCGGTCATCCGGTCCTTTTCCTCCATGCCGTTGGTCAGAGCCTCCAAGGCGGCAACCTGGCCCATGGAAGGGGCGCACATGACGGTGTACTGGTGGATCTTCAGCATGGCGGAGATCAGGTCGGGATGGCCGCAGGCATATCCCATCCGCCATCCGGTCATGGCAAAGGCCTTGGAGAATCCGCTAACCAGAATCGTCCGGTCCAACATGCCCGGAAGCGAAGGGAAGCTTACATGGTTGCTTCCATAGGTCAGCTCAGCGTAAATTTCATCTGAAATCACGATAAGATCATGCTTCTCCACGACCTTGGCAATCGGCTCCCAATCCTCCCGGCTCATAATCGCTCCTGTCGGATTGCTTGGATAGCAGAGTATCAGAATCTTAGAACGCGGCGTAATCTTCGCTTCAAGCGCTTCAGCCGTCAATTTGAAGTGATTCTCGCCAAAGGTTTCAATCCCGACCGGTATTCCGCCGCCGATGGCGGTAATCGGAGAATAAGAAATATAACAGGGCTCGGGGATCAGAATTTCATCACCCGGCGAGATTAAGGCGCGGAGTGCCAGATCGATCGCTTCACTGCCGCCAACCGTCGCAATAATTTGATTTGCGGGATTATACTCTACTGCAAACCGTGAATGCAGATAATTCGCAATGCCTTCGCGCAGCTCCGGCATCCCCGCATTGGAGGTATAGCCGGTAAAGCCTCTTTCCAGCGAATAGACACAAGCTTCCCTTACATGCCATGGCGTCTTGAAGTCCGGTTCGCCGACACCCAATGAGATGATGTCTTTACTCCCTGCCGCCAGATCAAAAAACTTGCGGATACCCGACGGCTGGATCTGCTGAACCAGCGGTGCCAGATACGAATTCATGGATTTGCCTGATTCTCCGGTTTGCTTCTGGTTATTCGTGATCATATGATTACTTCCTTTACGGAGATATCAGCAGACGATTGTCCTCTTCATGCTCTTCAAAGATGATACCGTCCTGTTTGTATTTTTTGAGCGTAAAGTTGGTTTTGGTCGAGAGTACAGAATCAATCGGGGAGAGCTTCTCAGACACAAAATTAGCGACCTCACGGAGATTGCGTCCTTCCACTTCCACCAGCAGATCATAAGCCCCTGACATTAAATAGACCGATTTCACCTGCGGATACAGGTAGATCCGTTCGGCAATGCCTTCAAAGCCGCGGCCGCGCTCCGGTGTAATCTGCACCTCGATCAGTGCGGTTACCCGCTCATCGTCCACCTTATCCCAGTTCACAACAGTAGCATATTTTACAATAACGTGGTCCTTCTCCATTTGCGCAATAACGGTTTTAATATCTTCTTCTTCCGCTCCAAGCAGGGTCGCCATCAGCGCCGTAGAGCTTCGGGCGTCCTCCTTGAGCAGTTCCAGCACTTTCCGCTTTAATTCGTCCATTTCCTTCATGCCTTCCCCCCGCATAGTTCGCGTTACCCGCCTTTCTGAATCAGCGCGGCAATAGCGAAAAGAGTTTAATACTAATATGACATGAAACGGTCCGCTCTGCAAACAAAATAACCCCGCCGGGGCGGGGTCATCACTTCAATAACCTAATGCACCATCTGCCTGAACTCTTTCGGCGGAGAGAAATGATACATCATCCTTTTAACCAGCGAAGCATTTCCTTGTTGTGCTTCACCTCAAGAGGAGAGGGGTTACATATAGTATGGGTTTTGGCTATGCACATTTGGCTGGTGCACCGGTACATTCGCCGCCTGAGTGTAACTTCCGGCCCCGCCTGTCTTCTGCTGCACGAATTGCTGGCATTTGTGCTGCGTTTGCTGTGCGCTTTGGATCTGCTTGTCCACAGCTTGGCGAAGGGCTTTGTCTGGTGCTTGATAAAATCCCATCTGTGACATCTGGTTGTACAGGTCCCCTTGAATACGCAGTGTATCCATGGTCAAGTCATTGAAGACCCGGCGCACGGTTTGACAATTCGATTCGGTAGCCGCTGTCGTATATTCGCGTACTGTCCGTTTCAGGTCATCCAGAATCATAGTCAGCAGGTCCTCATCCGCCATAAATTGCGCTCCATTTTGTGCGTACACTTAATATCCTCCTTGAAATAATATTTAGATTTCATACTTAAAAGCACTTATTGCTGGGGTTGTGATGGAGCATATTGCTGGTGCTGCTGCAGAAGCTGAATGAGCATTCCCATATGATGGGTATGACTCTGGATTTGCTGATTGCAAATCTGGTTAACCGTAGAGTTCTGAGTGCTGCCGGCGGTTGCTGCCAGCTGCTTGATCAGCAGATCCTCATTAGAGATGGAGTCCGCAATATATTCCAGTTCTTTCCCGCTAAGTGCCTGCATTTGCGTAGATTGCATATTCTTATGTCCCTCCTTCTAAATATTCAAGCCGTATTAGTATGCTGCGCATGGAGGTTAAATATGTGCCATAATGCACAACCGACTACCCGTAAAGAACACACATAATGATGAATGAGGGCCTGTACAGCGACCAATACTACCTTATCGGAATCTCATTAAGGGGAGATCAGCAGATGAAATTAATCAGCGGGCAGACGCCCTGGGAGAGAACTTTGCCAAATTTCCCTGTATATCCTGTGCTCGATGGGGATATCACATGCGATTGTCTAATCGTTGGCGGAGGTATGGGAGGGGCTATGGCTTCATACCGCTTGTCCTTAAGCGGAGCCAACACCGTATTGATTGATAAAAGGGCAGTAGGGCACGGCAGCACGCATGCCAATACTGGCTTACTGCAGGTTGCAAACGACAAATCACTCACCTCATGCATGAACACTTTTGGAGCAGCGGAAGGCTTATTGTTCTATAAGTTATGCCGTGAAGCTGTTGAGAAAATTCTGGAGCTGCCGGGACAACTGGATATCGAAACGCATATTATCCCCAGAAGCAGCCTGTTATATGCCAGTTTCCCGGAGGATGTAGCTGAGCTGCGGTTGGAGTATGAAAACCTGGCAGCACATGGGTTTGACGCGGAATTCTGGGAGGAAGACAAGATCCGGACTCATTACTCTTTCTCAAAATCTGCGGCACTATATTCCAAAGGCGATGCAGAAACCAATCCATTCCGGATGCTTCACAGTCTGATTCATAAGTCACATACAAATGGTGTCCGTGTATACGAACATACAAAGGCCCGCCATTTTGAGTTTGGCGCAAATGGGGTCACCTGCTTCACTGAGCATGGCCGTATTTTCGCCAAATCCATTATTTTTGCCATGGGTTATGAAACTCAGGAAATGAAAAAGGACCGGGGGGCCGAGCTGATTAATACTTATGCAATCATGACCCGGCCTCTGAAGAACCTCCCAAAGTGGCATGAACAAAGCTTAATCTGGGAAACAGCCCGGCCTTATTTGTATTTCCGTACAACCAATGACGGACGTATTATTGCAGGAGGCAAGGATGAACAGCTCACAGGTCCCTTGCAGAGGGAAAACAGAGTACTGTCGCAGAGCCAGAGGCTGCTGGAGGAGCTGGAGGCGCTTTTCCCGGAGATAAAAGGAGTGGAAGCGGAGTTTTCATGGGGCGGTGTATTCGGAACCTCCCGTGACGGACTGCCTTTCATTGGTCCTCACCCCAAGTATCCCCATTGTTACTTCATCGAAGGATATGGGGGCAACGGAACAGTCTACAGCATGATTGCCGCTGAACTGCTCACCGATACCCTTGCCGGCAAATACCGGCCCGAGCTTGAGCTGTTCTCTCTGACACGGACCACCAAGCCGTCCCCTGCTCCTGCAGCTCAGACCTAAAACACCAAGCGCCCGGACTCATAGAGCCCAGGCGCTTGGTGTTTGACGATTTGCCAGTTAATACGCGGCAGATCTCGGATCTTATTTTGTTTTTACGAATTCGGCAGATTTAATTCCTGCCTGGCGGCCAAAGATAATGATCTCGGCAACAGAGTTGCCGCCGATCCGGTTCGTACCATGCAGCCCGCCCGTTACTTCACCTGCTGCAAACAGGCCAGTAATCGGATTTCCGTCTTTGTCCAGAACTTCTGTATTGGTGTTGATCTTAACACCGCCCATAGTGTAGTGAACTCCCGGGCCGATTTTGATAGCATAGTACGGACCTGCGGATAGGTCGTTATCCATGCCTGTTGTTCTGCCGAATTCGGCATCCTGTTTATTTTTCACTGCGCTGTTCCAGGTATCCAGTGTAGCTTGCAGTTTATCTGCCGGAACATTCATCGCTTCAGCTAATGCCTGTGGCGTATCCCCTTGGATCACAAAGCCCATTTTCTCATATTGCCCGATCGCTTTAACGCGGGATTTAACACCAGAATCAAATACAAGATAAGCCGATTTTTCAGCAAGGTTATTGATTGCCGCTGTCACTTTATCACGTGTGTTCAATTCATTCGTGAACCGTGTTCCTTCACTTGAAACAAGAATAGCTCCTTCGCCGCGTACCGCTTCCCCGATGAGATAGGATTTCTCCTGCTGCACGGTAGGATGAACCTGGATCTGATCCATATCCACCGTCGTACCGCCAACCTTCTCAATCATCTTAATGCCGTCACCCGTGCTGCCAATCTGGTTGGTAGTCACGTATCCTTCAAGATCGGGTCTGACTTCAGTGATCATATCTGTGTTGGCACCGAAACCGCCGGTAGTGACAATGACTGCTGCTGCAGTAATCGTTTTCTCGTCAGCCTGGTTAAACAGGACCTTGACGCCGTTTACCTTGCCGTCCTGCTGAGTAATTTCCTTCACATCAGCATTTACAAACAAAGAAATGCCTTGCTCCTGAACATTTTGTACCAGACCTTTAACCAGGTATTGGCCTACTGCTGAGCCATCCTCAGGACGATGTGTACGTTTTTCGTTCATACCGCCGGTAATCGTAATATTGTTCAAACGGATTCCGATAGAATCCAGCCAGTCAATCGCACTTGCAGAATTATCAACGAAGAAACGGAGCATTTCTTTGTCGTTGGTATCGTGACCGCCTTTTAGAGACTCTTCATAGAAAAGATCATTGCTGTCTTCAATTCCCTGCTCTTTCTGGAATTTCGTTTCCGAAGCGTTCATTCCCGAAGAGGATTTCGTTGTATTGCCGCCGGCAACCGGCATTTTTTCAAAGATAACCGGATTCAAGCCCTTTGCCTTTGCTTCAAGCGCTGCAGACATGCCTGCCCCGCCTGCACCGACGATGATGATATCATAATTATCTTTTAATTGATCAAGCGGTGTATAGCTGGCTTCGGATGCCCCCGAAACGGCTTCTGTTTCTTTTGGCGCGTTAGTTGCGGTTGCCGCGCTGTTCTTGCTCTTGCTCTCACCTGCGCTATTACTGGTATTGCTGCTGTTGTTACCGCATCCCGCGATAATAAGTATAACGGAGAGAACGAGAAGAAGAGCGGCTGCTGTTTTCTTTTTCATGTGTAAACCCTGCCCCCTTGTGCATATTTTCACAATTATCATAGCGGCAAAGCCCCTCTCCTTGGAAGCTTACGTAACTAAAGAAAACGTTTAGTAACTAAAGTAACCAGCCAAAGCGGGACAGCATGTGGCCGGTGCGGGACAGAACTAGAGGAATTTTCACCTTTGCATCTAGCCTTTAGCCCGTACGTGGCAGAATCAGAGGTGTTTTTCCCGCTGATTCCAGCCTTTAGCCCGTACGTGGCAGAATCAGAGGTATTTTTCCCGCTGATTCCAGCTCTTAGCCCGTACGTGGCAGAATCAACGGGACTTTTCCCTTTGATTCCAGCCTTTAGCCCGTACGTGGCAGAATCAGAGGTATTTTTCCCGCTGATTCCAGCCTTTAGCCCGTACGGGACGGAATCAACGGGACCTTTCCCTTTGATTCCGTCCCGTACCACCCGCGCACACACAAAGTGAATCAGAAATATAAAAAAGGCCCGAAGGCCCCTTAACGGCTGCTGCCGCTGATATATTTCGTAATGATGTCATGCCCGACTGGAGTAACCGTGTACATATACACAGGTCTCCCCACAGCGCCATAGCTGATCTCCATGTCGAGTACTCCAGCGTCTTTAAGGAACGCCAGATATTTGCGGACAGAAATCCGCGAAATCGGAGCATCCTCCGTAATATCCTCCGTAGAGAATGTAGGCCTCTGCAGTTGCTGTATGGTGTTCCAGATACTTTCCAGTGTTCCTTCAGACAGCCCCTTAGGCAGCGCTGCCGGTTTGTCCTCTTCTGTTCCCAGGGGATGCCTCAGCAGCTTATCCAGCTGCTGCTGGCTGAGCGGCTCCTGCTGCTTCAGCAAAGTATAATCCTCCCGGTAGGCAGACAGCGCAGCCTGAAACCGGGCGAACTCGAATGGCTTAATTAAATAATCTACGGCTCCGAGCTGCAGCGCCTTGCGGATGCTGGCCTTGTCGCTGGCAGCGGAGATGACGATAATATCGACCATACTGCCCTTCTCGCGGAGAGTGGACAGCAGCTGCAATCCGCTGGTTCGGGGCATATATATATCCAGCAGGACAAGGTCAATTGCCTGTGCTGCAAGCATCTCCACCGCTGCCTCACCCGTAGAGGCCCACCCTGCGAATTCAAAACCCTCCACCTGCTCCAGATAGTGGCGGTTGAATTTGGCGACCATCGGATCATCCTCGACAATCAGTACCTTAATGTTCATACATTCTCCTCACCCTTAACAGCATATGGCACTATCGCGATGAAGGTAGTCCCCGTTTCCTTACCGCAAATGAGCTGAAGGCGTCCCTCCAGTTTCTCCACACTTTTACGGACCAGGTACAGTCCGATCCCCCGCTGTTCTCCCTTAGTCGAAAACCCTTGTTCAAAGATTTGCTTCTGCAGCAGCTCGGGAATTCCCGGACCGCTGTCCTCCACCGTGCAGCACAAACGTCCGTGCTCATAATGAAAAGCAAGCTCAATTTCCTTAACCTCCTGCCCTTCCAACGCTTCCATTGCGTTGTCAAGCAGGTTGCCGGCGATAGTGATCAGCTCATGGATCGTTTGCGGCTCAGCAGCTTCCGGCAGATAGCTGTCCTCTGCCAGCAGCAGATCTATCCCCGCTTCCCTTGCCCGGCTGAGCTTCCCCAGCAGAAATCCGGCCATCACAGGGTCCTTGATCATGCGGGTGATGGACCCGATTTCGTTCTGATGGTTGCTGACTGTCCCCGAAATATACTGCTGCAGCTCATCATACAGCCCCATATGCGTCATTCCCATAATGACGTGCAGCTTGTTCATGAACTCATGCGCGCCTGCCCGCAGCGCATCTGCATAGACCGAAATGCCGGACAGCCGCTCCGCCAGGACAGCTAGCTCAGTTTTGTCACGGAACGTGGCAATCGCCCCGGCAATGGCCCCGTTAACCCGGATCGGCACACTGCTAACGAGCAGGGTGATGCCGTTCAGCTCCAGCTCCTGGTCCTGTTTCGGTTCACCGGTTGCAAGTACCTGCTCCAGCCCCAGCTCCGGCCAATAGTCAGCTATATTGCGGGTCATACCATTACCCTTAATGCCGGCTGTGTTTAGAAGCCGCTCTGCTTCCAAGTTGACCATTGTGATCGTAGCTTCATGGTCTACTGCTATAATCCCCTCACGTGTGGATTGCAGCATAGCACTGCGCTCCTGCAGGAGCTTGGATATATCCGCAGGCTCCATGCCGAAGATCATCCGCTTTATCCTCAGGCCGAGAACGATTGCCCCACCGGCTCCAAGCAGTGCACCAGACAGCAGAATTGCGATAAGCGTCCATTCATTCTGCCTCACCAGACGTTGGACCTTTTCCATGGAAAGGCCTACCACAACTACTCCCACCTGATGTCCCTGGCCCGTATACACGGGAACAAAGGCACGCAGAGACTTACCCAGCATGCCTTCGCCTTCGGAGATGCTCTCTTCTCCGCGGAGTGCAGCCTGCTGCCCTCCCCCGGCAAAAGACTTACCGATCATCGAGGGATCGGGATGGGAATAGCGGACGCTGTTCATATCAATTACAACTACAAACATAATATCATTGCGGCGGGTGATTTTGGAGGTATAGGCCTGGATCTCCTTGCTGTGCCCTTCACTTAAGCCCTCTGATACCAGCGGCATAAGGGCAATTGTGCGGGCAATCGCATTTGCCTTATCCTCCAGCGCATGACGGGTTTGCGGAATAATCTGATTGCTAAATATAAAATAAAGCACCAGCAGGACCAGCAGCACTACAGCCGAACCCATAAATGCTACCTGAGTCCTTAATCCAATCAACTTTTTTTAGCCATGAATACAAAAATCCTCTCCAGCTTGTCTTACATCAATTATTGCATATTGCCGGCACGGCTGCGATGAAGCTTGCGGCGGAGAACGATCCAGCTGCCTAAAGGCGCTGCCCCCAATACAAGCAGCAGTACAATAATCGCCAGCTGGGAGCTGTTAACGGACAAGACCCCGATAAATGCAAACATCCCCAGCAGCCGCCCGCTCATCAGGCTTAGCTCGCGCAGCACTACTAATTCGACCCGCTTACTAACACTCTCCGCCGATTCACCCATCAGATCGAAGCTGATGGAAGTCATCGGCAGCATATATAACGGCATGAACAGTGCGGTTCCGATTCCCATCACCAGCAATGTCCCATAGCTTACCTTCCAGACAAGCGGCACGATAACAGCCAGCAGCAAAATCCCCCCGGCCAGCATACCCGCAGATCGGTAGCGGGGCTTGAACCATTTGCCTGCCGCGAAATAACTGATGAGCGACACCGCTGATGTAATCAGCGCAAATTGTCCCAGCTTGCTCTCTGTCTGCGCCGCGATGTAGACCAGAAGATCAATCAGAAAAGCAAAGACTCCCCCTCTTAAGCCTTGAAAGAACAGTGCAGCCGCGACAGGCCGCCAGCGGCTGCCGGAACGCCGCAGCTCCCTCCACGGCTCCAGCCACAGATATTCACCTTCACTTTTGCGTTTCTTCAGAAAAAGCTCAGGACCGCCGCGACTGTGTAAATGCCCAGAGAGAGCATAAACACGATCCTGTACCCGCGCTCCCCCTGCAGCCTGGAGATCATCCACCCGGAGAGAAACGGGCCTATGATCCCGGCGAGTGAACCCAGCAGTCCGATCCAGCCATTAAAAAAATCCCGGTTATCCGCCTCCGTAATTTCAAAATAGATAATGTTATAGGCGAGCCAAAATACGCCGATGGATAATCCGAGGGTCAGGCCTAACGGCCAAATATAACTGGAGGCCCTCCCACCGAGCCATAGCACCAGCAAATAAAAAAAGCCCGAAACGGCGATTCCCAGCCGCAGGGCATTCATTTTATTATGTTCCTTCACCCACTTGCCGGCCAGCCAGAAGCTAAGGCCCACCGCCACCTGCTGGCTGAGCGCAAACCAGCCGATCATGACGTAATCTTGACGGCTTTTCCACAAGTATACATTTAAAAAAGTACCTGCCAGTGCACTGGCCAGCAAATACAACCCATTAACCGCCAGCAGTAATACCGCCTGACTTTGTGGTGCTCTCTTCAATTAGGGCGCCCTCCTTGCCTTCTGAACAATCCTGCTTATCGTTCCCGGAAGGAGGGCGAATTATGAACAGTGCCTATTTATTAGAGTTGCTCAGATTGCGCACAAATCCCGCCCGGTCTTCCTGCGCCAGACTCTGCTGAACATGGAAGCATGAAGGGCATACATACAGATTCAGCGAAAATGGCGCCTTCAACACAGGTCCACCCAGTGCCTCAGGAGAAGACGGCTCAAAGCTGGTTACCTTTTGTGTACCGGACAATACCAAGAGTTCATGGCACTGCGGACATTCCGGCGCCTCGAGCTGCGCAGCCAGGATTGCCGCTACGCTCTGTTCATACTGCTTCAGATCATAGTCGTCTCCAAACTGGTCAAGGGTGTTGAAGATCGGCACTACGCTTTCTTTGTCATCGTCGTCCCACAGGTTATCATCACTGATTTCATCCTCTTCGGAGACTTCCGGTACATCTTCTTCCAGCTCTTCATCCTCAAGATCATCTACGCCTACCGTGATAGTACGGTATCCGCTAAGCTCATTGTTGCAGTGGGGGCAGGTATCCTCAGGCCCAAATTCCTCGTCCCATACAATTTCGGTATGGCACCAAGGGCATACAGTTGTTTCCATCTTCACGTTCTCCTTCTTACCTCACATTTAATAATCAGTTCACCACTAAATAAATAATTCCGGCCGCTATAAAAGCGACGGCGGAGAAAAATAGCACCCGGATCAGAATTTTCATCAGTTCCTACTCCTAAGTCAGTATATAGCGGCGCCGATCACATAGGACAGTGAAACCGAGATCAGCATCGCTGTAAGTCCCACCGCCCGGTTATCTGCTGCAATTTCATCATCAATTGAAAAGACGGGAGTCAGAAATTCGAACAGGAAATACGCAAGCAGCAGCAGTAAAAAACCGACAAGCGACCATTTCATTGTCTCGTATATGGAGGCTCCAGCCTGGATGCTGAAGCGCAGAATATTACAGATGCCGAATATTTTGCCGCCGGTTGCCATCGCTACCGCTAAATTCCCCTTACGAATTTCCTCCCAGCAGTTGTACTTGGTCACCATTTCGAAGAAGGACAGAAATATCACCAGGCCGAGAATGGCCACAGTGAAGTAGCCAAGCAGTGCACCCAGCGGATGATCCAGCAAAAGATCAATATTTCCTTGCATTGTTCCCCTCTTTCTGCCGGGCTCCGACGCTATTCCAGTTCAGCCACGGTTACACCCGCGCCGCCCTCGTTATAATTTCCTAGCCGGTAGCTTTTGACATGCTTATGTTTACGCAGATATTCCTGGATGCCGGTCCGCAGTACGCCGGTGCCTTTGCCATGGATAATCGAAATTTGTCCAAGATTGCCTAGGAACGCTTCATCGATGAAACGGTCCGTTTCCATAATCGCTTCTTCCAGGTTCGCACCGCGCAGGTCCAGCTCACTGCGGACATTCTCATCCCGTGTACGTTTGACGGTTGTTGCACGGCGGAGTGCAGGTGCCGGATTATCCGGTGCAGATGCCAAAAACTCCAGATCGCTTAGATTGACCTTCATCTTCATGATGCCGAACTGCACAAGCGCTTCCTTAGTCCCGCTCAGCTCAACCACATAGCCTTTCTGATTCACGCTTGGCAGCTTCACCTCATCGCCGGGCTGAATCTGCCGCGTGGCCTTGGTGCTGCTCCGGGATACGGGTTTCTTACGCGGCGCCGGTTCTGCTTCATCCAGACGCCGGCGGGCTTCAATCAGCTTGTGCTCCTTGACGGAAGCCCCTTCCTCCATGGCCAGACGGCGCAGACCGCTGATGATTTCCTCCGCTTCCATGCGAGCCTTGTCGAGAATTGCGGTGGCATCCTTCTCCGCTTTCTCCAGCCGCTTATCACGCTGGCTTTCCAGCTTCTCAAGCTCCTGCTGCTGGCGCTTGCGGAATTCCTCCGCTTCCCGGCGGATAACCTCTGCCCGCTCTCGCTCGTTCTCAGCGGTGAGCCGGTTCTCCTCGAGTGAAGCAATCATATGCTCGACGCGCAAGTCCTCTTCCTTCACTTCGCCGCGCGCGTGATCCAGAATCTCGTTGGGCAGTCCAAGCCGTTCAGCGATGGCAAAGGCATTGCTTCGTCCCGGCACGCCGATCAGCAGGCGGTAGGTCGGACTTAAGCTCTGCACATCAAATTCCATACTGGCATTAATGACGCCTTTACGTTCATACGCATATGCCTTCAGCTCACTATAGTGTGTCGTGGCGACCATCCGGCATTCGATCCGGTGAATATGCTCCAGGATGGCGATAGCCAGCGCCGACCCTTCAGCAGGGTCAGTTCCTGCACCTACCTCATCCAGCAGAATAAGACTTTTCGGAGTCATCCGCTTCAAGATAGAGATAATATTGGTCATGTGGCTGGAGAAGGTACTCAGACTCTGCTCGATACTCTGTTCATCCCCAATATCGGCATAAATGGCATCAAATACACACATCTGGCTGCCTTCCTCTGCCGGAATGAACAAACCGGACATCGACATCAGGCTCAGCAGCCCGATCGTCTTCAGCGTAACTGTCTTACCGCCGGTATTCGGACCGGTAACAATAATCGAGCTGTACTGATTGCCCAGCTCCACATCCAGCGGCACCACCTGCTCCGTAGGGATCAGCGGATGACGGCCCTTACGCAGCTTAAGGTAACCGCGGTCGTTCATCCGCGGCTGGGTTGCCTTCATCTCACGGGCCAGACGCGCCTTAGAGAAGATAAAGTCGAGCTGTCCGAGTATATCAACGTCGTAAGCCATCTCTTCGGCAATATCGCCAACCATAGCTGTCAGCCTGTGGAGAATAATCTCAATTTCCCGTTCCTCGCGCAGCCGGGTTTCGCGCAGCTTGTTGTTCATCGCCACAATCGATTCCGGCTCAATGAACAGCGTGGCCCCCGAACCGGACTGGTCATGCACAATTCCGCCAAAGTGAGCACGGTATTCCGCTTTGACCGGAATAACGAAGCGGTCACCCCGGATCGTCACAAGCTGATCCTGCAGCATCTTGGCTACGGAGGAAGACCGGATCATGGAATCCAGCTTCTCACGGATCCGCGTCTCTCCGCCGCGCAGCTCCCGGCGGATTGAAGCCAGCTCCGGACTGGCCGAATCGAGCACGTTAGCGTCCTCATCAATACATGAACGGATGGCATCCTCAACATGCTTCTGCTCCGAGAGCAGATCGCTCAATGCAAACAGGGAATGAATCTTCTCATCCTCATGCATGGCGGCCAGGAACCGCTTCACTCTGCGTGCTCCGCCGATTGTATTACCCACGGAGAGCAGCTCCGGCGTTCCCAGCATGCCGCCGATTGATGCACGTTTCAGTGCAGGACGAATATCGCTGACCCCGCCAAACGAAGGAATCCCCTTGAGCCGGTCAACATTTGCCGCTTCATCTGTGGCCTGCAGCAGCCGCTTCACGCCTTCAAAATCTCCGGAGGGCTTCAGTTCTTCCGCCGCAAGTTTTCCCATCGGGGTCTGCGTATATTGCATCAATTTATTTAAAATCTTGCGATATTCAAGCGTATGCAAAATTTTGTCGTCCAATTACCGTCACAGCTCCCTTCATAGATGTTTACATTATACCTAATTCAGCCCATTTTCGCTATTTGGGCATAGAAACAGGGGTTCAAGACCATAATAACAACTGCACATATCCTTATGTGAAGGCCAAAGGAGGCTCATTCAATGAGATTTTTAGGTCATGTGGTCCGTTTCGTGGTAGCAGCGATTGTCCTGCTCGTTGTCGGCTGGATTGTTCCGCAATTCACGATTGGCGGGTTCTGGAGCGCACTGATCCTGGCCCTGATCATTGCACTGCTTGGCTGGGTGATTGAAGGGATCTTCGGCAAAAAAGCGACTCCCTTCGGCCGCGGCATCGTTGGTTTCCTGGTCAGCGCCCTGGTCATCTGGATCGCACAATTCGTCGTGAGCGGTGTCAGCGTATCGATTCTGGGAGCCTTACTGGCTGCACTGGTCATCGGTATTATCGACCTGTTCCTGCCGGTATCTACCCCGTTTGAAGCCGGCAAATAATCTGAACCTGCTACAGCAGCGTCCAGACAATGAAACCCCCTATCTCCGGATTATATCGGAAATAGGGGGTTTGTTGTATCATTTTACGCGTAAGTCGCAACTGTGACCTTGCTGTGCACCAGGGAAGCCGTAACGACTCTATTTTTGCCGCCGCGTTTGGCTGTATACAGGGCATCATCCGTTTTGCGGAACAGCAGCTCCTTGCCGTCGCCCAGCTGATAATCACAGAGTCCGATGCTGACGGTAATCGGCTTACCTCCGGCGTACGGATGTTCCATCTGGCTGATGGCCAGCCTCATGTCTTCTGCAGCAGCGTATGCTTCCTGAAAGCTTTTGTCGGTGAAGATGACCGCGAACTCCTCCCCGCCATACCTGGCAGCAAAATCATTCAGGCCGATTTGTCCCGCAACCTTGGCTGCAACCTCTTTGAGCACAAGATCGCCCACCCAGTGTCCGTAAGTATCATTCACACGCTTGAAATTATCGATATCAAAAAGCGCCAGCTGCAGACGCAGCCCGTTGCTCTCACATTGCTCCAGCAGCGAATCCAGGTATTCATGAAAGGTTTTATGATTGTAGAGGCCGGTAAGGGCTTCTATTTTGAGCAGTTTATCCGAAATCGCCCGTTCCACCATGAGTCCCTGCTCTGATTTGGTCAACTGCTCGAGATGTTCACGAACCTCCCAGGCACGGACAATGACAGCCTGAGCCATCACTACGAAAACTATAAACACACATTCAACCAGAAGAAATTCGAGCAGCGGCTTGTCCAGCACTGTCCGTTCCAAACCGAAATAAAGGGCACCATAAAACAAGAGGCTGAACACGCCCAGGCATTTGAGCAGCTTCTGGTCGAAATAGATAAGCGAGATCATTATCGGCATCATCAGGGTCATCTGAGCCCCGTCCACAAATGGCTCCAGTACAAAATACATCAAATATGAGACAACAAAACCGCATCCGACCACAGCCTGCTTGTGGTATTGGTCGGTTGTGCGCAGCCACATTTCCGCGAGGCTCATAGCTATGACGATCAATAAGTTACAGGCAATAAATAAGTGGCCTTGGCCCGGGAGAAGCACCGACTTCACTTCAGGAATACGGGTGGACAGCATAAAGATGAACTGGACGGCCAGCATTAAAAACACCAGCATCCAATACCCGCTTAATATTCTGCGGTGCCAAATCTCCGCATTTTGTATATCCATTGCTAGATTAATGTGAATCCCCTACTTCTTACCGATATATAGTAGCTTTAATTATAATGAATTTAAATTATCTTTGCACCATTTTTTTGCGATTTTCGACAAACAACGACTTTCCTCCGCCGATGAAATCTTTTAATAAAGTTAATTCAAGACTTCACTTAAAAAGTAAGCTATGCTAGGGTCATAACTCTAGCCTATGTATCAAAATCCGGAGGAGGATCATCATGCTCAAAAGACCTGCCTTATTCCTGTCAATCTTATGTCTGCTCATCCTGTCTGCCTGCACCGGGGGCAATGAAACATCGACGGCTCCTGACGGAGCAGCTGAGAATACTGTCGCTGCAGAGGATGAACTCACCATTACGGCTACAAACTACAGCTTTGACCAGAAGGAATATCATCTGAAAAAAGGTGTGCCGGTCAAGATCGTGTTTAAGAATGAGGAAGGCAATCACGGCATTCTGATTCCTGAGCTGGAGCTGAGATTAGATGCCAAAACCTCCTCCCGGGTAATTATCCCTGAGGAAACCGGGACCTTTGAAATGACCTGTGCAATTATGTGCGGCTCCGGGCACAGCGCCATGAGCGCCAAGGTGATTGTGGAATAATGAGCATCCGTTCCAAAATACAGCAAAGAGCCGGCAAGGGGCAATCCCCTTACCGGCTCTTTACTTCGTCGTTATACAGCCGCAGCTGCTACTTTACACCCTTGCTGCGGTTGGAAATATCCAGCCATACTGCAATCACCAGAATCGAACCTTTGACCACATACTGCCAGAACGATTCCAGGCCCATAAGCGACATTCCGTTATCAAGCGAAGTCATCACGAGTGCCCCTATAATGGCTCCGATTACTGTCCCGGCTCCGCCCATCAATGAAGTTCCTCCGATGACGCAGGCGGCAATGGCATCCATCTCCGCCATGTTGCCGGCAGTGATGGTTGCCGAAGCCAGACGTGAGGTAAGCACGATGGCCGCAATGGAACCGAGCAGCCCGCTCAGCACAAATATCAGCATGGTCTTGCGCTTGATGTTGATGCCGGAGAGGCGCGCGGCCTCAATATTACCTCCAATCGCATAAATATGGCGGCCGAACGTTGTTTTGGTCGAGATAAAATAGAAAATCGCCGCCAGAACAATTACAAAAATAATAGGAAACGGAATGCCCTTGTAATTGTTCATCACCGCTACAAATACTGCTACAAGCAGGGAAAGGCCAGCCACCTTAACGATATCGATACTCAGAGGAGCAATGGCGAAATCATATTTCTTGCGGGAACGCCGTTTATTGAATGTACTCCACATCAGGAAGCCGACTGCCACAATTCCAAGAATGATGCCAAACCCCCGGGCAAAATAAGCATTCCCGAGCAGTGCTAGCACTGGATCGGATACAGGGATGGTCATGGATTCCGTCACACCCATAAGCACGCCGCGGAAAACCATCATCCCCCCCAGCGTAACGATGAAGGCGGGAATCATTTTATAGGCTACCAGCCAGCCCTGAAGCAATCCGAGTACGGCGCCGGCGGCAAGTGTGCCTAAGATGACCACAATGGCCGGAAGCTCCAGCCAGTTGCTGAGGATAGCGGCCATGCCGCCGGTCAAACCGACAATTGAACCGACAGAGAGATCAATATGCCCCGCTACAATGACCAGCACCATGCCGATTGCCAGGATGGAGGTGACTGACATTTGTGTAAACAGATTCGATAAATTCCGTGAAGTTAGAAATGTGGGATTTAAAATCCCGAACAGCACCCAAATCAGAATGAGCGCTCCTACCATCGTATAGGCACGTACATCCATTTTCCCGAACAAAATACTGAAACGGGATTGTGCCGCAGCAGGGACCGTACTATGTTCCTGAAGCTCTTTTTGCAGTTGCATAACTATTTACCTCCTGTAGCGGCGAGCATGATCTTCTCTTGCGTAGCTTCGCGCCAATCATATTCTCTTACAAACTGCCCTTCACTCATCACCAGAATTCTGTCGCTCATTCCCAGTACCTCCGGCAGCTCTGATGAGATCATAATAATAGCCACTCCCTGCTCTACCAGTTGATTCATTAAATTATATATTTCATATTTCGCTCCCACATCAATTCCGCGGGTAGGTTCGTCCATAATCAATATTTTCGGACTGGACATCAGCCA
>NZ_LN831198.1:1147304-1167519 GCF_001368795.1 Paenibacillus ihuae | reverse complement strand
GTGTCCCCACTGGCGTTTCCAGTGAAGCTGTTTTCGTCTTCAGTTCCTGCACATACCGGCTCGCCCATCTGATTTCTTCATTCTCATTAACGACTCCGAGTCTAGAAACCTTGTGCAATGTGGCCAGCGTAGTGTTTCTTTTCACATCCATCCCCATTACGAGTCCCTGGCGCTTGCGGTCTTCGCTGACCAGGGCAATACCCGCCTTGATGGCTTCTGCAATCGAGCGGATTCGTACGGTCTTCCCTTCAATCTGCACGTTTCCCTCGGCTCTGCCTCCGTAAGCCCCGAACAGGCTGCTGACTAATTCTGTGCGTCCCGCCCCCATCAGTCCGGCTATCCCGAGGATTTCCCCTTTACGGAGTGTAAAATCAATATCGCGAAGTACCCTGTGATGTTTTTTTTCAGGATGCCATACATTATAATTCCGAACCTCGAGCACCGCTTCACCGGGTGTATGTTCTACCCGCGGATAACGTTCTGTCAGTTCTCTGCCAACCATCAGGGAGACAACCTTGTCGTCATCTGTTTCATTTCGATCAAGCGTGGCCACGGTCCGGCCGTCGCGCAGCACTGTGATGGAGTCCGCCAAAGCAAACACCTCTGGCATCTTGTGGGAGATATAGACGCATGTTACCCCCTCACTCCGTAATTGGTTGAGAATACCCATCAGGATCGACACCTCGCTCTCCGTCAAGGCTGCCGTAGGCTCATCCAGAATCAGAATCTTGGTGTGCTTGGAGAGCGCCTTCGCAATTTCCACCAGCTGCTGCTGGCCAATTCCTAAATTTCCGATCTTCGTATCCGGCGAATGATGGAGTCCCACTCTCTTCAGCCAAACTGAAGCCTGATGGTACAGCTCATCCCACTGGATCGCTCCACGCTTAGTCGGCTCAGCCCCCAGGAAAATATTCTCTCCTATAGTCATCTCCTTGACGAGCGCCAGTTCCTGATGAATGATAGCAATGCCGGCCTTCTCGGCATCCGTGATTTTATGAAATTCCTTCTTCTCGCCGCTTATAATGATTTCTCCACCGTAAGATCCCGCCGGATACAATCCGCTCAGAACCTTCATCAGCGTAGATTTACCTGCGCCGTTCTCACCGCAAAGTGCATGGATTTCTCCCTGCTTCACCTTGAAGTTCACATGGTCCAGTGCTTTAACTCCGGGAAATTCCTTGCTGATGTCAGCCATTTCGAGTACATACATGATTGCCGTTCCTCCTTCCGGTCCTTAAGCAGCAGCGATGCGGAGCATGTTAGGGCTCCGCATCGCTGTGCCGCAAAGGGCTGTCTTATTGTTTAGGCCACTGGTCCTTAGGCACATTTTTGTATACTTCCTCAAGCGTGTGGAAGCCGTCCTTAATCAGCACGTCCAAATTGTCTTTGTTGACAGCAATCGGATCCAGAAGTATGGAGGGAACATCAATTTTACCGTTGTTAACTGATTTTTCTGTCGAAATACTCTCCCCCTTGGCGGCTGCAACCGCCATTTCAGCAGCCTTAGTCGCGATGGCGTTGATTGGCTTGTAGACGGTCATCAGCTGTGTCCCTTCGGCAATACGCTGCACAGCGGCAAGATCGGCGTCCTGCCCGGAAACCGGGATTTTACCGGCCATTCCCTGTGCGGTCAGCGCCTGGATCGAACCCCCGGCCGTTCCGTCATTGGCGGCAACTACACCTTGAACGTCATTATTGTTCGCAGTCAGCGCATTTTCCATATTTTTCAGGGCCTCTTCCGGCTTCCAGTCCTTGGAGAACTGGTCATAAACGATTTTAATATCGCCCTTTTCTTCCAGCGGCTTCAGAATGTTCATAGCGCCTTCTTTGAACATGTGGGCATTATTGTCGGTATCCGCCCCCCCGATATAGACTATATTTCCTTTAGGCGCCTGGTCGATCACGGCCTGGGCCTGAAATTCTCCAACACGCACATTATCAAAGGAAATATAGTAATCAACTTCGGAATTATTGATCAAACGGTCATAAGCGATCACCTTTATGCCTTCTTTATGGGCCTTCTCTACAATGGGAGCCGTGGCTTCGGCGTTGTGGGCAATGACCACAAGCACATCCACGCCTTGAGAAATCAGCTGTTCAGCTTGGCTTAATTGGGTCGCATCATCTCCGTTGGCAGCCAGCACCTTCACTTCTCCACCGAGCTCCTCTACTTTCTTGGTGAAAATATCCCGGTCCTTCTGCCAGCGCTCTTCTTTCAGCGTATCCATCGACATGCCGATGACAATCTTATCCCCGTCCTTCGCCCCGGCTGTTTTCTCCGCTTGCTGATTATCTCCGTTTGAGACCAATCCGCAGCCTGACAGGGAAGCTGCCAGCATGATAGCAGTCAAGCCTGCTGAAACTATTCTTCCGTATTTTCCCACTTATTCTTCGCCCCTCTTCTTGACTCGACTTTTGTTTACGCTTACAAATAAAATAGTAGCATGGATTTTCCGGAGGGGATGCACCTATTCCCAGCACTTTTTTACCTTCCGCCTGCATTCCGTTATCCTTAGCTGTAATGAGTTTCTTCCGGCCTCTTTTCATAGGAAAAAACGGGGATACAGCACAAAAAAATCCTTGCCGTGTTAGCAAGGATTTTGTTTCCCGAACTGCTGCCTGAATTCGCTTGGTGTAATACCGACTGCTTTTTTAAACACACGGCTGAAATAATTCGGGTCCTTATACCCTACCTCATAGCAGATTCCCTTGAGGCTCAGCTCCTCCCCGGCTATCAAGCGCTTCGCCTCATTAATCCTAAGCCGTGTCAGATAGTCGATAAAGGTTTCACCGGCTTGCTGCCTGAACAATTTGCTGAAATAATGCGGGCTCAGATTCACATACTCGGCCGCCTGCTCCATCGAAATGTCCTCTTTATAATTCTGGTTGATATAGAGCAGGGCCCGCTGATGCACATGGGAACGGCTGGACTCCCGTTCTTCATTCAAGCTGTCAATCAGCATTTCCAGCCAATGCTCTGCCCCTTGCTTCAGGGACTGAGGGTCCTCCACAGCGTTCAAATCGGCAATGATTCCAGCTCCGGCCTTGGATTGAACCGCCCTGGCCAGAAACAGCAGCAGACCGATAACCTCTCCCCTAAACGTTGAAAAAGGCTGTTCCACCGCCTCTCCGAAGGTTTTATACAGCCTGACAAAGCGCTCAATAGCCTCCTGCTTATCCCTCCGCAGCAGAGCCTCAATCAACTTATTCTCCTCGTCCAAAGATATAGCGGTCTGACCCGAGCTTTGGGTGATATCATCATAATGGCGCACACTGAAATGGTCATTGTTGTCGGCGCAGACACGTACTGCCTCCCGGTAGGAACGGCTGAGTCCGTCCCAGCCTTCCCTGATAGAGCCGATGCCGACATTTAACGGCAGTCCAAAACGCTGTTCTGCGAGGCTTCGGAGCCGTTCTCCCCAATCAAGGGAAAGAACCCGCTGGGAGTATCCGGTCCGGCCCGGCGGCAAGGGGATAAACAAGGCCATCTGATATCCGATTAAAGGACCGGCCAGACAGCCCAGACCAGACTTCACCAGTTGTTTGACCGCCTCATAGATTTCCCGCTTCACCAGCTGGAAATCGGTCCATTCTCCACTCGCCTGCCGGGGAAACGAGAGTACCATCGCATAGCCCTTGCTCCATTCCAGCTTCAGGAGTCCGGCCAGCTGTTCTAGCTCAATCTCCTGCACATATTCCAGCATAAGCATGAGAGTCAGCTCATTTTCAGCTAACGGCAGCAGATGGGCAAGTCTTTCCTGCTGCTCAAGCTGCTCATGCCTGCGATGCTTCTCCTCCTGAATCTCGGCTATCAGCTGCTTCAGCACATCCGCCACCTCCTCGCGTCTGGCTGGTTTGAGCAAATAATCCTTCACTCCCAGCAGCAGCCCTTCCTTGGCATAGGAGAAATAATCATGGGCGGTAATCATCACAATTTTGGCTGAAGGGAGCTTGTGGAGTATTTGCCGTACCGCCTCTAATCCCTGTATGCCCGGCATTTTGATATCCATGAAGACAATATCCGGCCGATGCTCCTCCGCGAGCTGTATCGCTCTCCGCCCGTTCTCTGCATGCAGAAACTCAAAGGTATCCGGAAAAAGATGCCTAATCATCAGCTCCAGTCCTTCCCGTTCCAGCGCCTCATCATCGGCAATCAGCAAACTGTACATGGTTAGTCTCCTTTCGTCATTCCTAAGTCTAAGCCGATGGCCGGCAAGGCAGCCTGAACAGTACAGCTGTCCCTGCTCCTTCGCTGCTGTAGATCTCAATCTGCTGTTCCCCGTCAAAAAATAAATGAAGCCGTTTAAACACATTATGTGTACCAAGCCCGGTAGACTGGCCCTTTCCGCTGAAACGCGGAGCCTCCTCCCGGATTGAGCCCATCAGCCTTGCCACGGTCTCAGGATTCATTCCTGCACCATTGTCGCTGATTCCTATTTCCATAAGTCCGCTGTCATATCGGATAGACAACGACAATACAGCCCCTTCCTCCATTTCCTCCAATCCGTGCACAAAGGCATTCTCGAAAATGGGCTGCAGGGTCAGACAGGGAATCATTCCGCCTAATGCCTGTTCGTCAATATCCATCACAAAGGTAATCCGGTCACGGAAACGCGCCTTCTGAATATTGATATATTCCGTAACATGCTCCACTTCCTCACGCAGAGGTACCGCCTGGTCCAGCTTCTGAAGGTTGTACCGGAGCAGACGCGATACGGATACGGTCAGATCGCTTGTTTTAGCCGCTCCTTCCAGATACGCGAGCTTGGCGATGGAATTCAGCGTATTGAACAGGAAATGGGGATTGATCTGGCTCTGCAGCATTTTCAGTTCCAGCTCCTTGACCAGGCGGTCCTTCTCGACGCTCTTGATATTCTCCTCCATCAGCTGCTGGATATTATCGATCATTCCATTAAAGGCCCGGCATAAAATACTGATCTCATCGTTGTTGATACTCTCCGGCGCCTTGGTGTCCATCCGGCCCTTTGAGATCTGCTTGGCCGTCGCTACCAGGCGGCGGATCGGTCCCGTAATGCTGCTGGACAGCCAGATGGCCATTGAGATGCTGAGCACCGCTGCCGTAATCACCAACAGAATCCCCAGCTGGTTCAACCTGCCCGTTGTGGACATAATCTCCTCATAAATCGGCTTATACTGCTCCAGTTCAAGGTCAACCAGTTCCTGCGCTTCCTCACGGATGAATCCTTCTGTCTGCTCCGCCTCAATATAAGCAACGGCCAGCGTTTTGGAGTCCTGATCGTCAATCTCGTCAATCATCTGCCCGGCCTGCTCCAGAAATGTATCAATGATGTGGCGGTAATTCATCAGCGGGAGTTCGCTTCCTCCGATCGTCTCTACCCCATCGAGCTTCTTCCGCAGCTCCTGCACAGCGCTCAAATGCTTGTCTACCTCGGGATAGCTGTCAGCATCCACCTGCATGATGAAGCGGTTCAAGGAACGCATATTCTCCCCGACCTCGGAGGACACTTCCTTATACAATAAAATCCGGTTTATCATCAGGTGATAGCTTTCCTGCACATTTTTCCCGCTCTCAAATAAGACAAAGGAAACAGAGCTCATCAGCAGTACAAGCAGGGGAATGCAAATCAGCAGCTTTCGCCGGATACTCACAGGCTCTCCCCCTCCTGAACATTACTTCTGTCCAGCACCTTAACCTCGGTGAAATATTCTGACTGCAGCGCGCTCCCCTGAAAATGCTCATTCAGCAGCTTTACAGCCATTTCTCCCATCAAAAAGGGCTGCTGCGCCACAGTAGCCTTGATGTCTCCTCTACTGATAGCGGCCAGTGTATCCGCCTGATTGTCAAAACCTATGATTGTCATAGGATCCCTCTTCAGTCTTTTGGAGACCTGAAGAATCCCCAGCGCATCCGTTGAACTAGTGCCGACCATCACATCGATCTCCGGATGCAGCTGCAGCATCTCTGCCGCCTGCTGAATCGCCTCCATATGGGATATATTAGAGCTCCGGACATCCACAATCTCCAGACTGCTGTATTGCTTTACAACATGGCTTAAGCCATTCAGACGCTGCAGCTGATTTTTGGCCAGATTGCTGCCAATGATCACCCCGATTTTCCCTTTGCCTCCGCTTGCTTTCACAACCATACGTCCCAGTATCTCACCTGCTGCCGCATTGTCGGTTCCCACATAGGCCAGGCGTTTGCTGGCAGGAGCATCGGTATCGATTGTGATTACCGGGATGCCGCGGTTCACGGCTTTATCGATCACTGGCGTGAATTTCTCATCATTCAGACCTTGTACAATAATCGCATCCACCTGCGCGGCAATTGCTTTTTCCAGCAGGCTGATCTGCTCCTCCATGTTATTGCGGACCGGACCGGTGAACTCAATGTCTATCCCGTATGTCTCTGCGGCTTCCTTAGCACCCTTCTCGACCATTTCCCAATAGGGGTGATACCGTTCCTGTTCAATCAGTACAATATGGTAGCCGGGATTCACATCACCGGGTTGCCCGCTAAGCTCCCTGACAATACTCCCCATGCGGGAGGAATGGCCTGCGAAGCCGATAAAAAAATACGCCAGCAGCAGGAATAGGGCAACGACAACACCAAGCCACTTCTTATCCATTGTTATTCACCTCATTCAACATCCTAACAAGGGTTGAAAACGGTTGCAATGATAATTTTCCTCTTACATCAAAAACGGATGCCGCCCCTAGAGGGAAGCACCCGTTTCTGTACTGCATCCGTCATTCAACTATCCTGTTCGATGAGTTGAATCCATTCATTATATTCACTCTGCAGCTTGGCATATTCCGCCTGAAGATTGCGATGTTCCTGAGCCAGCTTATCCAGCTCGCCCTGCCGCAGCTCGAATTGGGCTTGTATCAGACGCAGCTGGCCCTGAGCCAGCTCGTAGTTTTCTCCAATCTCGCCAAGCTGCTGCTGCACTTCGCTGTGTGCCCGATTTGCAGACTCAGCCTGCGCCTCTGCTTCTCCGGCTTCCTGCTGCCAGATTTCAATCTCCTCGCGCAGAGCAGCCTCCGTCTCGTTCCACTGGGCCTCACGCCGCTGCAGCTCGTCGTACCGGTGCTTCCAGGATGCCTCGACCTCGCGCGCTTCCCGGATCGCTTCCCGTTGCTCTTCCGCTGTTGCCGCAGCTTCACGGGCAGCCTCGTACAGCTCTTCAAGACGCCGCGCCGCCTCCTCGCCTTCAGCCTCCAGCAGTGTGTATCGTTCCTGCAGCTGTTCACTCTCCTGCAGAAGCTCATCATATTGTGCGATCAAGTCCTCGTACCGGCCGCGCAGGGCAGCCAGCTCCTTCCGGGCTTCAGCCGACTCTTCACGCTGTGCAACGCATTCCAGCTCAGCTTCTGCTCGCAGGGAAGCTGAGCGGTCCAACTGCTGCACCATGCCATCTGCCTGTCCGCGCAGGGTTTCGATCTCGCGCTGCAGCGAAGAAGATTTATCTTCAGCTTCCAGCAGATTCATTTCCAGTTCGCTGATATCTTCCATATGCTTGTCCGCAAGCTCCTGCCAGTTCCGGGCTTCATCTTCCTTGCGTGTAAGCTCATCCTGCACACGGCTCAAACCGGATCTCGCTTCTTCAAGTCCTCCGCGCAGCGCGGAAGCTTCCGCCTGGGACTGCTCCAGACGTTGACGCAGCTCCTCCAGCTCTTCCTGGAGCAGCGTTCCCAGTTCGGTAGCCGTCTGCAGCTCGCCTTGCAGCTGGCTGATCAGCGCTTCCTTGTCCTGCACCAGCCTGCGGAGTTCGGCTGTCTCGCTCAGGGTCAGCTCGTAGCGCTGACGCAGCTCTTCCAGCTCGCCGCTCAGCAGCTCACTCAGCTCATTGGCCGCGTTCAGCTCTTCCCCGGTGAGGCTCAGCCGTTCAGATGATTCCTGCAGTGCATCTCTAAGGCCGGCGGCATCGCTCTGTGCCTCATCGTAACGCTGGCGGAGTTCTTCCAGCTGCTCATTCAAAAGTGTTCCCTGCTCGCCAGCAGCGCGCAGTTCCTCTGTAAGCTGCTCCTCACGGCCCAGCACCGCTTCATACTGCGACAGAAGCGTCAGCCGGGCATCGCGCTCACCCTTAAGGCCCGCTTCGGCCGCACGCAGCCGCGACTGCAGCTGCCCTGTACCGCCGCGCAGCTCGGCAAGCTGCTTCTCCAGTTCCTGGAGCTGCTGCTTATGCCGGTGCTCCTGCGTGCCCTGGGACTGCCGGAGCTCCTTGGTCTTGGCCTGCTCCTTCTGCAGCGCTTCCCGTTCTGCGCTTAACTCTTTATCAAGCGCAGCCTTCGTCTCTGCAAGCTCCTTGCTGAGCGTGGTCCGAATCTCCACCACTTCGTTTCCGAGTGCTTCCCGGGTCTGCACCAGTTCCTGCTCAAGCTGAGATAACGTTTCCGTTTTCTCCCGCAGCAGCGATGCGCGGAGATTCTCCACCTCCTGCGCATGCGCAGCTTTCAGTTCCTCCAGCTGCTGCAGACGGGCCGCTTCAATCGCTGCCAGCTCCTGCCTGTGGCTTTCACGGCCTGAAGCCTGCTCCTGCTCATAGCCAGCCCGTAGTGCCTGCAGCTCCGCCTCGCGGGCCTGCAGCTCTTCAGCAAGCTTCTCCCGCGCAGCAGCAGCTGCCTGCTCTGCTTCCTGCAGCTGGGCGGCGTGAGCTTTGCGCTCCTGCTCCTGAATATCCAAATGACGCTTGCGTTCCTCTTCGGCCTGAGCCAGCAGCCTTGCTGCTTCCGCTTTGGCTGATTCGCTTAGCCGTTCATATTCTTCCTGCCGCTCACGCTGCACTTCAAGCAGGCGTGATACCTCCACGCGTAATTCCGTACGCTCGCCGGTCAGCATATTTAACTCGTTCTTAAAATCCTGAACCTGAATAGCCTGCTCCGCCATATGTACGGCTGCAAGCACCGCAATCCGCGGTGTATCCAGTCTGGAATGAGATTTTGAAATGGCATGCATATGCTCGTCCACATAACGGGCAACTTGCTTCATATATTCAGTGCTGCTTCCGACTAATTTATAGGAAGTTCCATATATCTCCACGGCGACACGGGTCCGGTCCATAGCCACAGTTGTGCCCTCCTTTGTATGTGTGCGGATTCTAAGCTGTTTGCTCTGCTTCTATTGTAGCGTGATTCCTGAACATTTGGCAAAACAAACGATATCATTCCATCGATTCAACCGGAAGCCCCGCACTTTTCCCCAAAAGGAAAGCCGCAGCGAATCGGTTTCTAAATGGATTCGCTGCGGCTTTGCACAATTCCTGCTACTTTCTTAATTCTGCACCAAAAGTTTGCTGAAGTGCAGCAACTACCTTTTCATGCACTTCTGAGACTTCTTCATCGGTCAGTGTATGTTCCGTATGGCGGTACAGCAGCGAGATGGCCACGCTTTTCTTCCCGCTTTCCATCTTACCGCCGGTATAGACGTCGAATACCTGCACATTCTGCAGCAGCGTCCCCCCGTTTTCACGGATCGAAGTCAGCAGATTCCCCGCAGGAACGGCAGAATCTACGACCACAGCGATGTCCCGTTCCATTCCCGGGAAGCGCTGCAGCTCACTGTACTGCAGGCTGATCCGGGCACTGTCATACAACGGCTGCAGCAGCAGCTCAGCTACATAAGTATCCTCCAGATCCAGCTTGTGCTGAAGCTCCGGATGAAGCTGGCCCATCGTCCCGATTTTTGTACGGCCATCTTCTTCCACCAGATAGATGGAAGCGGAACGGCCCGGGTGATAGTCTTGAGGCGCATCACCTTCATAGACCACACGTCCGGTTAGTCCCAGGTAGGCAAATACACTTTCCAGTGCGCCTTTGAGATCGAAGAAGTCCACAGGCTCCGCAGTCATGTTCCACTGCTTGGCGGTACGGCTTCCGCTCAGCAGCAGTCCGAGTACCGGAAGCTCCCGGGGCTGGCGGGTAAGCTGGTCTTCATCGGTGAAGAATACATTACCGATCTCGAACAGGGCCAGATCACTCTGCCGGCGGTTCGTATTATACAGGGCAATATCCAGCAGCTGCGGCAGCAGGCTGGTGCGCAGTACACTGCGTTCTTCGCTCATCGGCATAGCCAGCTTCACAGGCAGGCTGCCTTCCGAGAACGCAGGGAACAGCTTGCTCTGCTCCGGCTGAATGAAGGAATAGCCCATCACTTCCTGATAGCCGCCAAGCGCGAGCATCCGGCGCAGTTCACGGCGCACGGATTGTTTTCTGGTCAATGCCCCAGGAGTCGTAACGCCTTCAATCAATGTTGTCGGAATGTTGTCGTACCCGTACAGGCGGGCGATCTCTTCAATCAGGTCTACATCATAGCTGATATCCCCTCGACGGGATGGTACCTGCACCTCTACAATGCCTTGTGCCGCATCCCCGCATTTGAATCGGAGGCGTCCGAACAAGGTTTTCACCTCCAGAAGCGACAGCTCCGTACCGAGGTAGTTGTTCAGCTTCTCAAGCGACAAAGTCAGAATCTTATCCGGAACCGCATCGCTGCCTGCCTGCACAATACCTTCATGTACGGAACCGCCGGCATAGCGGGCAATCAGGGCAGCAGCACGGTTGAGTGCCGGAATCACTGCCTTCGGGTCCACCTGCTTCTCGAACCGCAGCGAAGCTTCGGAACGCAGGCCCAGCTGGCGCGAAGTCTTGCGGACGGTGCCGCCATCAAATTTGGCCGATTCGAGTACGATATTGACGGCTTCTCCCGTTACTTCGGTAGCGAGTCCGCCCATAACTCCCGCCAAGCCCACAGCCTTCACGCCGTCAGCAATGACAAGCATTTGCTGCTCCAGCTTGCGCTCCTGGCCGTCAAGGGTAGTCAGCACTTCGCCTTCACAGGCAAAGCGTACACCCAGCACGCCGCCTTCCACTTGATCACCGTCAAACGCATGCAGCGGCTGGCCGTATTCAAGCATTACATAGTTGGTGATATCCACGATATTATTGATCGGACGCACACCTGCGGCCATCAGACGGTTCTGAATCCAGAGCGGTGACGGAGCAGGCTTGACTCCCGAGATATAGCGCACTGCATAATGGCTGCAGAAGGCTTCATCTTCAATCTTAACCGAAATCGAGTCAGCAGCGGTTCCGCCGGCCTCTACCAGTTCCGCAGCCGGGTCAGGCAGATTGAGGTCGCGTCCCAGAATCGCACTGACTTCATAAGCCGCACCGATCATGCTGAGACAGTCGGAACGGTTAGGTGTCAGGTCAAACTCCAGGATCTCATCATTCAGTCCCAGCACCTTCGTGATATCCTGGCCCACTTCTGTGTTCTCAGGCAATACGAGGATACCTTCCTGGAGTTCTTTCGGCAGCAGTTTGTCGTTCAGACCCAGCTCCTTGGCCGAACAGATCATGCCCTGCGATAAAACGCCGCGCAGCTTGGCTTTCTTGATCTCCAGACCCGGAAGCTTAGCTCCAACCAGCGCAACTGGAACCTTCTGGCCCGCAGCCACGTTCTTCGCTCCGCAGACGATCTGCAGGTCTTCGCCTTGTCCGGCATCTACGATACACACGTTCAGCTTGTCGGCATCCGGGTGTTTTTCTTTCGATTTCACATATCCGGTTACAATCCCGGACAGTCCTTTGTTGCGGCGCTCGACACCATCGATCTCGATGCCTGCGGTGGTGATTTTGTCCGCCAGCTCTTCAGCGGTTACTCCCTCTAAAGATATATAATCGGTCAGCCATCCGGTTGATACTTTCATGTCCGCTCACTTCCTTTTGTTTCAGATGTATTTATCTACCTGCCGGTTTTGCTTGCTGCCCGAAGGATATGGAATTCTACCGTGCAAATTTCACTTTTAAAAATAATTCTGTCTATCAGCCTTCCCTGCAGGGAATGTTTGGACTTCCGGCCGCTGTTGTCTTCCGATTTCTTGATTAATACCCACTATAAGCGGTAGAAATCCGAAGACAAAGGCGGACGCTGGCGCTCCTACAGTTCCAAAATTCCCCTCCGGTCATTCCTATACAGTAAAAATCATAAAAGTTAAATCGGCACTCCGTGTGCCTTCCGGAATCCTTCAACACCAGCCCGCTAACCCGCCAAAAATCTAAATCCCCTTGAACTGCTTCACAAAGCCCATATCGTTGGTGTAGAAATAACGGATATCGTCGATTCCGTATTTCAGCATCGCGATCCGCTCCACGCCCATACCGAAGGCAAAGCCGCTGTATTTCTCAGGATCATAGCCGCCCATTCTCAGTACATTCGGATGCACCATGCCTGCGCCGAGAATTTCCAGCCAGCCGCTCTGCTTGCACAGACGGCAGCCGTCGCCGCCGCATTTGAAGCAGCTGACATCCACCTCAACGCTCGGCTCTGTGAACGGGAAGAAGCTGGGACGAAGACGGATGCCCGTACTTGGTCCGAACATTTCTTTGACGAACTGGTTCAGTGTGCCCTTGAGATCACTCATACGGATATTGCTGCCAATGACCAGGCCTTCAATCTGATGGAACTGGAAGGAGTGGGTCGCATCATCATCATCGCGGCGGTAGACTTTGCCCGGACAGATGATTTTGACCGGAACTTCTCCGTTCATCGCCTGCATCGTACGTACCTGTACCGGAGAGGTTTGGGTGCGCATTAGCAGATCATCTGTTAAGTAGAAGGAATCCTGCATGTCGCGCGCCGGATGGTCCTTCGGCAGATTGAGTGCCTCAAAGTTATAATAATCCGTCTCTACCTCTGGTCCCTCAGCGACCTTGTAGCCCATACCGATGAAGATATCCTCGATCTCCTGCACAACCCGGTTTAGGGGATGAATCCCGCCCTGGGGCAAACTGCGTCCCGGCAGTGTAACGTCCACTTTCTCCGCCTGCAGACGGCCCAGTGTCTCCTGCTGCTGGAAAACCTCCTGCTTCGTGCTGATAATCTCTTCAATGGCGCTGCGCACCAGATTCGCTACCTGGCCGATCACCGGGCGCTCCTCTGCGCTGAGTCCTCCCATTCCACGCAGAACCTCAGTCAGCTCGCCTTTTTTGCCCAGGTATTTCACGCGTAAATCATTCAGAACCTGCGGATCGGTAACCTCCTGCAGCTTAGCCAAGGCCTCGACCTTCAATGCTTCCAGCTTTTCTTTCATGGCATGCACTGCCCCCTTCAATCTTCGTAGTGTACAACAAAAAAAGGCCTTTCCTCCCGGTAAGGGACGAAAAGACCGTGGTACCACCCTTGTTAGACAGGCTGTACCGGATCCCTTAAGAGTGGTATTCCCTCTTTCGGTACGGTAAAGACATGTCTCACTTTAACAGAAATAACGGTCTGCGGCCGGTTTCCCCTACTTAAGTAAACATTCAGGGAACTGCTCCGGAGTGAACTTCGGCAGCTCTGCTCTCTTAGAAACGCTCTCAATCTCCGGCGTCTCCTCCCTGTAAGCCAGGCACTGCGTACTCGTCTCCATCACTGCATTTCGGATCATGAGAACTCAATATCTTACATCATTAGTTTCAGAAGATATGTCTTCACATTATACGCAGAAAACGCCTGTTTGACAAGCGGATCCGATTTTAGGCTAATTTTATCTGTTTTTAATCTTCCTTTAAGATTCAGCCTGGTTTTACAGAGTTTTTTTCAGCTAACGTTCAGCGGCGCTTGATATTTTTCCTTATTAGGAAGGCCTGGCTATCTTATTTTCCGGATGGATTTTGGATAGCAGAGTTTTTTAAACAGGGAGGGAAATTCATGCACAAACGAAGTAAGGCTTATGTTCTGTTACTACTCAGCACATTTGCCGTAAGTCAGATCCCGGGATATGCCGGAACTGCGGCCTGTGCGGCTGCATCGGGGGGAACTGCTGCCGCTGCCGCGGCCTACGCCACGGAAATCTCAACACTAGACAAGCTCGGCTCCATGAATCTCGGGGCATCACTCAGCGTGAAGCTCAGCGATCTCGGGGTATTCGCCCAGGACAGCGGAAACATTCTAACCTATACCCTTACTTACACCAATACCTCAAGCACCAGTGCTAATCTGGTCGATTATTTCTCCAAAGTGGTTACATCCGGAGGGAGCATAATCAAGGGGACTCCCGTCTCCGCAGACAGTGCGGTCAAAAAAATCGCCGGCAAAGAAACAAAGAGTATTACATACTACGTTAATATCGGAAAAGCTGCTACGGTAAAAGGGCTCAAAATCAGCATGTACGGCTGGAATTTTAGCAGCGCCAACTATGAACAACGCATCGGGACCTTCACAGTTCCAGCTAATTATTCACTGTCTGCGCTTCAGGGTGAGAGCAAAAAGATCGAACTGAACAGCGTTCCTGTGACAAGCCAGGCCAATTCGCTGCAAATTTACAAATATAACGGCAAGGTCTATGCCAAAGTAGGGCTCAGCCTTACGAATCTGGGTACTAAGGTGCTTACCGATCCGGGCTACAGCATGTATCTGAAATCCTCGGGAGGTTCGGTGTTTACACTGCTACTAGATGAGAGCAGCTCAGAATATAAAATTCAGCCGCAGGAGAAAAAGACGCTGTATTTCATGACGGAAATCCCTGCCTATATGAACGTTACCAAGATGACCTTGCAGATTGCCAAGACGGACGAAGGCCTCAAGCTCAATCTTCCGGTCGTTTCCTATGCGCTGACTGCAGCTGTTACGGCTGACTTCACAGTTGCTGCCGGTGCCATCAAGAAGGTCTCCATCGACAGCAATGTGGTTGACATGCAGCTGAAATCCTCGGCTGTCTATGCAGAGAATGAGAATGGAATCTGGACTTACCAGTTCCGGGTAAAAAACACGGGCAGCAAGGCAGTGACCTTGCCGGTCTACGAGCTTTCTGTCAAATCTGCCGAGGGTTATTCCTTCCCGATTACTACAACAGCTTTTAACGGCCTTACGCTGAAGCCGCTCGAAGAGAAGCTGATTGAACTCAGCACCAGCATACCGCTTGAGCTAGCCCAGGATAACCTGCAGCTTCAGGTCATTCCTCCAGCCGGCAGTGAGGATTCCAGCAAAATTGTTCTCCCGGTAGCCTATTTCAAAATCCCTTACAAGCTGGAGGGCAATACTCATGTGGCTTCTGAGAGCAGCGTAACTAATAATTACGGCACTTTCGCCGTCTCGCTGCAGTCTCTGCAGCGTCTGCCATGGGGCGATGAGGACTTGGTGCAGGCTAAACTCAGCATCCGAAACAGCACATCCAAAACGATCACCCTGCCTAAGCTGACGGGTATTTTGAAGGCGGATCTCAACGACCTTACTTCCTCTTCACAGGCCGTGGTCGACAATGACGTCTCCATCCTTGCTCCCGGAGAAAGTGCACAGGTCACTGTGCTGGCCCATGTACCGTACACTTTGGATTACAGCCAGACGAAAATTCTTCTGCAGGAACCATCCGGACAATTCCTCTCCTTAAGTACAACCGACGGAGCTGTAACGAGCCTTCTCCCGCTTGCGGCAGGCTCAGCCATCAATATCACGACAACCGGCAAAAAAGCAAGCATCCAGGAACGTCAAACCACCGTGTATACCGGCAGCAGCTCCAAGACCGTATACAGTGAAGTGGAAATGAACAGCACAGAAACCCGCCAGACGAATCTGACCAGGCTGTATGCAATATTCAGAACCGCGGATGGACAGTCTTTTGAAGCCACCGTCAACCAGTCGGAACTGCCGACCGGCGCATCGGGCAAAACACTGGTCACCTTCTGGGCGAATATTCCATCCACGGTGGATACCTCCGCTCTTCAGCTGTACATCGGACAGGGGGTGGCAGGCGGCAAGCTGACTACAGCCGGAACGGCAGCAACCGGATATGTGAATACGAACGCCCTGTCCTTGAATGTCAAAACCGTAACCGCTCAGACCAATCTGGCAAGCGGAGTTTCCATGTTCCCTTACTTCCTTGCGGTTAACAGCTCAGCAGGCAGCATGGTCGCAGGCAGCAGCAATCTTACACTGTCATTTAATTATAGCCTGACTCAGGATTCTACTTATCAGACCGGCACTTACGGCCATAAGCTGGTTCTGCGCTTCGTTGATCCTTTTGGCCAATTCTATGAAAAAACACTGACGCTTGGCAGCGACCTGGTTGTCGGAAGCAACGGCCAGTACTCAACGACGATCGCAAGCTCCCTGTTCCAAACCCTGGGTGGCGGAAGCTACAGCCTGATGCTCTACGATGAATTCCAGGGCCAGCGGATGGAGCTGGGCAGTCAGATCTATTACATTACCGTCACTAAGCCGGCCGCCTCAACAGAGGACAAAGATACTGATACAGAAACAGACAGCAGCGATACCGCAACAGACAGCGCATCTTAACTTTTGAGGTTAAATCAAGTCTTAATATTGAGCAAGATGGAGGATCGGAATGAAAAAGAAGAAAACAGTAATTATCTCTTCAAGTATCGTTGTCTTGGCAGTTGCAGGTATCTTGACTTATATGCTGTGGCCGGACAGCAGCAAGGAGGCTAGTGCGGCCCCGCTGAACACAGCGGTTGTTGCAAAGGGCAATATTCTAAATAGTGTTTCGGGCTCAGGCTCCGTCTCAGCCATTCATTCTGAAAGTATCCGTACCAAAGAGGCCGGAGAAGTCGATCAGGTAATGGTCGCCAAAGGCGATGTTGTCAAAAAAGGTGATGTGCTGATTACCTTTGTGCCGAACGATTTAAGCGACAAGATGAAAGAAGCCGAGAAAACACTGGCCTCTTTGAAGACCTCCCTGGAAGATAAACAGGAGAATTACAAAACCCTGGCTATGAACAATGCTACAGAAGATGAGCTGGCATCGGCAAAAACAGCGATTGAAAAAGCGAAAAGCGATATAGCCGACCAGCAGGATTCCATTGCTACGATTGAAGAGGATATGCTGCCTCCCGATCCGTTAACCGCCCCGATCGATGGTACAATTACAGCCGTAAATATCACTGACGGCGAACAGGCGCAAAACGGCTCCGAGCTGTTTACAATGACCGATTATGTGAACCTGAGCGTAACTGTTCAAGTAGATGAGCTGGATATCCCGAATATCAAGCTTGAGCAGACCGCTGCAATTACGCTGGACGCCCTTGAAGATCAGGAATTTGAGGGTAAGGTTATCGATATCGCCAAAGAAGGAACTTCCTCCAACGGTGTCTCCCTCTTTGATGTAACTGTAGGTCTGAATGATTCAACAGGCGTACTGGTCGGAATGTCTGCAGAGGTTGCTATTACCATTGAAAAGAAAAACGATGTGTTGACCGTACCCATTGAAGCTGTTTCTGAAATCAATGGAAAACACTATGTTAACGTGCCTTCAACCGCAGAAGACACCAGTGCAACTGGCACAGATAGCGAAGCAGCTCAAGCTCCTGCAGGCGGGCAGGCTCCGGGCGGTGAAGCCCCAAGCGGTGAAGCCGCAGCGGGAAAAACTACTACCGGTGAGGCTCCAAGCGATGCCGCAGCCGGACAGGCTCAGGGCGGCGGTTCTACCGGCTGGCAGGGCCGCAGCGGCGTGGCCAGAGGCGGCTCCTTCCCGAGTGGCGCGCCTGGCGGCGGGTTCCCGGGAGGGGGCCGAAGCGGCACCAGCACAGTATCCGGCCAGAAGAGAGTAGAAGTCACTGTCGGTATCCATGATGAGAGCAATATCGAAATTGTCAGCGGACTTTCCGAAGGTGATGAAGTTATCATTCCGACTGTGATCAGTACAGGCTCCTCCTCTTCCGCTCAGACCCAGATGAACCAGATGGGCGGTATGGGCGGCTTTAGCACCGGCGGTTTCAGCACCGGCGGCGGCTTTACAGGCGGACCGCCTTCCGGTGGCGGCACAGGCGGTGGGCGCCAATGAGCAGCAAGCCTCAGCCGCTGATACAAGTTGAGAATATGATTCACAGCTATGTAATGGCCGGAGAGACAATGACCATTCTCAAAGGCCTTAGCTTTACGATTGAGCATGGGGAGTTCGTGGCCATTATCGGTCCCTCCGGCTCCGGTAAATCCACACTGATGAACATGCTCGGATGTCTTGATATAGCTAACGGAGGGGACTATTATCTGGACGGTCAGGAAATCCGGAAATTGTCCGACAACAAGCTGGCACAGATCCGCAATGAAAAAATCGGCTTCATCTTTCAGAACTTCAATCTGCTGCCAAAGCTTTCTGCGGTAGAGAATGTGGAGCTCCCCCTGATCTACCGGGGGGTTTCCCACCGGGAACGCAGAGAAATTGCCCGCAATGCACTGATCAGGGTCGGCCTTGAAGAAAGAATAGATCACCGTCCAGCGGAGCTGTCGGGGGGCCAGCAGCAGCGTGTAGCCATCGCCCGGGCCCTTGCCGGCACACCCCCGATCCTGCTGGCTGATGAACCTACCGGCGCCCTTGACTCCAAAACCGGGAAAGAAGTCCTGCAGATGATCAAGGAACTGAACGAACAGGGACATACCATTATTCTGATCACGCATGATCTTGAAATTGCTGAACAAGCGAAACGGATTATACGCATTCAGGATGGAAGTCTTGTCGAGGATCGGAGGATTGCCAGATAATGATGCTATATCAAAGCATGAAAATGGCCTTTAAGAGCATACTCAGCAGTAAAATCAGAGCTTTCCTGACCATGCTCGGGATCATTATCGGTGTTTCTTCTGTCATTGCACTCGTCTCTGTGGGCCAAGGAACCACTTCACAAATTACGGAATCGTTAAGTTCACTGGGTACCAACCAATTGACCGTTAACATTATGGGGCGCGGAGCGACAACCTCTCTGACGTTTGAAGAAGCGTCGGCGCTTGGCGATATCGAAGGCGTTGAGAACGTCTCTCCTGTAATCAGCGGCAATGTCACTGCCAAGCATGGGACTGAGAATGTTTCTGTATCCGTCGAAGGAATCATTCCTGCGTATGAGGAGGTTCAGGATTTCCATGTACAGTCCGGACGTTTCCTGCTGGATATTGATACTGAGTACCGTCAGAAGGTCGCCCTGATTGGTACGGACACCGCTGAGGATCTGTTTGGTACAGATAGCCCTGTCGGTGAAAAAGTTCAGCTTAACGGAGCAAGCTACAAAATTGTTGGATTACTGGAGAGCAAAGGAAGCACCAGCGGCGGCTCCAGTGATGAGAAGATCCTGATTCCGATCTCTACGGCTGAACGTTTCCTGCAGAGTAAAGGGGTTCGATCCATTACGATCACTACGACCTCCAATGACAATGTTAAGGATGTCAAAACAAAGCTGGAGTCGGCCCTGGATGCCAAGTTCAGCGGTGCAGAAAATTCGTATTCCGTTTTTGATTCCCAGGAAATGCTTGAGACGGTGAATGAGACCAGCAATACGCTTTCACTGGCACTAGGTGGAATCGCCGGTATTTCCCTGTTTGTCGGCGGCATAGGCATCATGAACATTATGATTGTCTCCGTGAATGAGCGGACAAGAGAAATCGGGATCCGCAAAGCAATCGGGGCTAAGAAAATGAACATTCTGATGCAGTTTATGATCGAGTCTGTCGTTCTAAGCGGTGTTGGCGGTCTAATCGGTGTTGGCTTAGGCCTCGGAGCCAGCTGGGCCGTCGGAAATTACACCACAATGAATGTGGCAACATCCTGGAATATGGTCCTGATCTCCTTTTCGTTCTCTTTAATCATCGGTGTAGTCTTCGGGATGATTCCTGCAAACAAAGCGGCTAGAATGCGCCCCATTTACGCGCTCAGGAGCGAATAACGAATCCGATCATTGTAATGGAAATCCGCAATTCTCCAATCTGGAGATTTGCGGATTTTTTTATATGCCGTCTGGGGTATCGTTCACAGAAAAGTTGGGTAATAGGACTTAAGGGCTGGAATATAAATAATTTGCAGGGTTTAATACATAATTTCAGGTATGTTGTAAGATATGTCTACATCCTCCTTCTGCCTCGTATGCTGACCCGGAATACCGGAAATCGCAGCATCCCGGCCCTCGAACGTTGACGTGGCTGTTCAAAGACATAGATAACAATTCCACCCTAGCAGTACAAGCGGGAATTCCTAGACAGATGGGCAGAATCGTAAATAGTAACGGAAGCTTTGCTTTCCTGTAACTTTTGAATGACCCCTCCTCTAGCCCTGAAGGGCCAAGCTCCGCAGTGGATCCGTACCGCATGTTTCTTGCACACAGCAATGACGTTTCTCAAAGTTTGATGCGGGGAGAGGATGACAGTGGCAGGTTTATCCGATATTAAAAGCACACGCAGATTAATTCTTGTCTTTGCTGCTATCTCAATTCTCCTGGTAGTGATCAGCATCGCCTCCTTACTGTATCT
>NZ_LN831198.1:1142938-1147278 GCF_001368795.1 Paenibacillus ihuae | reverse complement strand
CAATTACCAGACTCTCAGATTCTTTATACAGCGATGTTTATCAGAACTCGGAGCTGATCCTGAATGCTGACCGGGATCTCTACCAGGGGGCAGTCGCACTCCATGGGGCGATGAATCCGGATGTTTCGGGTAAGCAGCTTAGTCTGTTCGCGCAAGATTTTGAAGACAATAACACACAAATCAAGCAGCGTCTTAACATGGCCAGCTACAATATCAGCGCTTTGCAGAATCCTCACAAGGGAATGAAGCAGAGCGAACTGCTGCTGAGTGAATTAAACGATAAGCTGGTAAACTTCGAGAGCGCCTTCAAGCTGTGGAAAGAAACCGGAAGGGAGCTTATTTCCCGGCGGGTGCAAGGGGATTGGAACCCGGAGGCATTCTCAGCGGAGCTTATCAATACCCGGCTGATTGAAACGCGCAGTAATCTGGACCAGGCGGAGAATCTGATCGACAACTATGCCCAGCAGATCACCGTGGAGTTTAGCGAGAAGAAAAGCACTCTCTTCGCCGTATACTCGCTTTTATTGTTCCTGCTAATCATGGTCATCATTTATCTCAGCCGCAGACTGATCTCGATGCAGAAGGAAATGCTGGAGGAAAAGTCGCTCTACCAGATCATCGGGGAGACCATGTCGGACTTCATTATATTGACCGATCCGAGCGGTCTGATCCTGTATGCTTCACCTTCACATGCAAGTGTTCTTGGCTATATTCCGGAGAAGGGTGCACCGCTCTCCAACTATATCCGTGAAGCGGAGATTACCTGGGCGAAGCTGAAGAGCGCCGTACAGGGTACGTCACGTATTTCAGAGCTGCGTATGCGTTCCTCGGAAGGAAACTGGGTATGGCTGGAGACCAAAGTCTCACCCATCAGCGGCAACAAGGTGTTCCCGGCCCAGTTCATGCTCATTTCCCGCGAGATTACACAGCGTAAGCAATATGAAGAACGGCTGCACAAGCTGGCCTTCTATGACCATCTAACAGCTATTCCGAACCGGGCTCACTTTAAAATGTACATGGAGAATCTCATTAACCAGCCGGAGGAACGCAGACAGGATATTGCGCTGGTGCTGCTCGATTGCGACCGGTTCAAGCAGCTGAACGACACCCTTGGCCACTTGGCCGGTGATGAATTCCTGCAGCTGCTCTCCCGTGAACTGCAGCAGACCGTTAAAGGCTCCGGCCAGGCCTTCCGTATAGGCGGCGACGAATTTGCAGTAGTGCTTCACCGGTTCACAAGTACGGAGACGCTGAATGAGATACTGGAACGGCTGCTGCAGTTGTTCAATAAGACCTGGTCCGTCAACAAAGGGTCCAGCTTCCACACCTCGGCCAGCATCGGAGTAGCCCTTTATCCCCAGCATGGAAGCAGCATCAATGAGCTGCTGCGGGCAGCCGACCTGGCGATGTACCGCTCCAAGAATCACGGCGGTAACGAGGCCAATATGTATAATGAGCAGGTAGATGAAGAATTTTCGGATCAATCCAAATAAAATAGAAGAAATACCAACCTCTATATGCAAAGAGGCTGTGCACCCTTTAAGGGAGAGCACAGCCTCTTGCTTTTGTATCTTCAACTTCAATATCGATTTTAACTGGTCAGCTGCAGCGGTTCATCCGTATCTCCGCCATCCATCTGCTCCCGGTCCTTCACCAGAACCTTAATCAGCTCATCACTTCCGGAGCAATCAATGAACCGGTCACCGCCTGCTTCCTTCTCTTCCCAATCATTAAGCCGCAAAATATAGCCGACTGATTCCGTGCCCGGAACCACCTCAATCCTTGCTACTGCGCGTCGATTCTCCATTTGCCGGAAATCACATTGACCATCCTGGATACCAGTACCCCAGACCCAAAGATTCCAGCCTCTGTAATCGCCGTCCGGACGGTCATAATGTACCTCAATGATTTTGGCTCTGGGTGCAGGCTCACCGTATCCATCATACAGCACCATCATTGACAGCCCTTCCAGCTGTACTTCATGACCTGTAACGATGCGGAACGCCTCTGTTCCGGCGTAGGTATGGTCCACTACTACGTTCCAGCAGTCCGCAGAGTCAGGAAGACTCTGCGTGACCGGCCCCGGATTGGCATTAAATATGACTACAATGTTGTTCCACACGTCACCGCCCGCATTATCCTTCAGCCTATAAGCAACTACACCGCTATCACAGCGGAGGAATTCCAGCGAGCGTTCGATTTCCTGGCGCCCATGCAGGCGGAAGGCAGGGTGCGTGCGGCGCAGCTCAATCAGACCCTTGTAGTACTGGAAGACAGGCATAAATGTCTGTTTATTCTCCCAGCGTATGGCATTGATGGCATCAGGGCTGCGGTAGCTGTTATGATCACCGTATTTGCTGCGCAGAATTTCATCCCCGGCATGCAGAAAAGGAATGCCCTGAGAGGTCAGAATCAGACCATTGGCAAGCAAGGAACGGCCGACGGTCTCATTGCCCAAAATATTGTGCTGATCGATGCCGAAATACGGGTTAGCTGCACGGACTGCCGCCTCAACGTCTCCGCCGCCACTCAGCCTTCCGTTGTCCAGCTCCGGCAGATTAGCCGCCTGCCGTAAGCCCTGCGACGCAAGCACCTTATCCCAGAGATTTAAATTATCATGAGCGGTCACATAATTGACCGTCTCCACCGGCGAGTCGGTAAATTCATGGATCGCGCCTTTAATACCGGATGCCACCGCACCTTCCTTGCCGTATTCACCGGTTACGAATCCTTTACCCCATCCGTCACTGTCACCTTTGATCGCCGAACGGAAATTATCGTTAAATACAGCATAGCCTTTGCCCCGCTGCACACCTTTGAGGGTCTTGGCAGCCAGCGGCGAATCTCCGCCCGTCCAGGGTTCCCCGTAAATCAGCAGGTCCGGATTGATAGTAAGCCGTAATTCCTCGGTGATCTCGCGAATCGTTACACTGTCCATCAGGCCCATCAGATCGAAGCGGAACCCGTCAATATGATATTCTGAGGCCCAGTAAGCCAGGGAATCTTTGATATATTTGCGGACCATCGGCCGCTCCGTGGCAATTTCATTGCCTACGCCGGAACCGTTGGACAATCTGCCTAAATAATCATGGCGGTAGAAATAATCAGGGATCAGCGGCTCAAATGGCCCCTTTTCCACCGAATAGGTATGGTTATACACGACATCCATAATCACGGCAATCCCTTTGCTGTGCAGCGCCTGCACCATTTCCTTAAACTCGCGGATGCGGGTCGCCGGGTCATTGGGATTCGTGCTGTAAGAGCCCTCCGGAACGTTATAATGCTGCGGGTCATAACCCCAGTTATACTCCGTGTGATACTCCGCACGGGAGGAGGCTTCACCGGCAGCCTTCAGTTCATCCACCGTCTGAAAATCAAATACCGGCAGCAAATGCACATGAGTAATTCCGAGTTCAGCTAAATGGTCTATCCCCAGCGCATTTCCGTCCTTATCCGTAAGACCGGTTTCGGTAAACGCCTTAAATTTACCCTTGTTCAGCATGCCGGAGCTCTCATGGGCCGAGAAATCCCGCACATGCAGCTCATAGATTACAGCATCGGCAGGGTGCTGCAGCTGCGGAGACTTATCCCTGTCCCAAGCCACCGGATCCGTATCCCGCAGAGCTACAATCGCTGAACGTACGCCATTCGCAGAAACAGCGGTTGCATAAGGATCTGCGGCTTCGCGAATCGTTCCATCTTCAAATACGGCCCGGTACATATAATATTTGCCCTTCAGATTACCGGAAAGCCGTACCTGCCAAACCCCGCCAGCCTCACGCTGCATAGGAATGATCCTTCCTCTGTCACTGCTATTTAGGAATGCGTTGGCACTACCGTTCCCTCCGGTTTCATACAACACAAGCGATACGGTAAAAGCCGACGGCACCCATACTTTGAACTGGCTGTAGGCGGCGGTATAGGTCAATCCAAGGTCATTGCCTGCATAAATTTCTAATTCGGTCTCTGCATTTATATAATTGCTGCTCATACATTATCACCATCCTACTGTTCACCGTGAAAAACGCCGGAAAACGGATCTGCTAGCTTAATTCCAACTATTTCCACATCATTCAAAAATAATACTTGCACCTTTTTGCAAGTGAGTTGTATCGAGTATCTTTACTCCGGATTCAACCAAATAACTTGGCTCAAAATAGTATATGTAACACTATGTTCACAGGTTTGGGTTCAACAGCCTATTCTGCATCCTACACTTTATATATCGGCAAGTGTGAGTTCACACTTAAGCTAATAAAGGGAAAGTTGCTATTCTAACGAAAGTATAACCTGCTATTGCTCAAACAGCCACTGTCAATTGATGTATGCCTGATTTCAGT
>NZ_LN831198.1:1128883-1141712 GCF_001368795.1 Paenibacillus ihuae | reverse complement strand
AAAAAAGCCGGTCTCCTGTTAGGAGACCGGCATAGAGTAGTTGGAAAAGTGAACTTGCCAAAACGGATCTTGCTCTTGAACCGAATTACTGTACGTGCTCTGAACAAGTGCAGCAACTTCCTCGGCAGTGCCGAGCTGCAGCGCCTTAGCTGCCATCTCCTTCATGTCCGCAGCGGACAGCTTGGAAATCTGGCTGCGTGCCGGCAGGATGGAAGTAGCGCTCATGCTGAATTCATCAAGACCCAGTCCAAGCAGCAGTGGAATCGCGGTGGAGTCTCCAGCCATTTCACCGCACATGCCGGTCCATTTGCCTTCAGCATGCGCCGCGTCGATCACGATTTTGACCAGACGCAGGATCGCCGGGTTGTATGGCTGGTACAGGTACGATACCTGTTCATTCATACGGTCGGCAGCCATTGTATATTGAATAAGGTCATTTGTTCCGATACTGAAGAAATCAACTTCCTTGGCAAACTGGTCAGCCAGTACAGCGGTAGAAGGAATCTCTACCATGATGCCCAGCTGGATATTGTCGGAGACTTCCTTGCCTTCTTCACGCAGCTTCGCTTTTTCCTCAAGAAGGAGGTCGCGGGCTGCACGGAATTCACCCAGTGTGGCAATCATCGGGAACATGATCCGCAGATCGCCGTGGGCACTTGCTCTTAGCAAAGCGCGCAGCTGGGTGCGGAAAATATCCTGACGGTCCAGACACAGGCGAATAGCGCGGAAGCCGAGAAACGGGTTCATTTCCTTCGGAAGCTCCAGATAAGGCAGCTCCTTGTCGCCGCCGATATCCAGCGTGCGTACAACAACCGGTTTGCCGTTCATGTTCTCGAGCACAGTGCGGTAAGCATTGTATTGAACTTCTTCAGAAGGCAGCTTATCGCGGCCCATGTAAAGGAATTCAGTACGATACAGGCCTACGCCCTCGCCGCCGTTCTCAATTACACCTGTCACATCATTAGGAGTACCAATATTAGCAGCCAGCTCTACATGCTTGCCGTCAGCAGATACGGTTGCTTCATCGCGGAGCTTCTTCCACTCGGCAATCTGCAGATCGTATGCTTCCTGCTTCGCTTTATACTCTGCCACTTCAGCATCGCTAGGGTTAATCAAGACATCGCCGCTCAAACCGTCGACAATAACCAGATCGCCTGCTTTAACCAGGGACAATACGTTTTTGGTGCCGACAACTGCCGGGATTTCCAAAGAACGGGCCATAATCGCTGAGTGGGAAGTACGTCCGCCGATATTCGTTGTGAAACCTTTAACGAATTTACGGTTCAGCTGAGCTGTATCAGATGGAGTCAGATCCAGCGCAATAACGATAACTTCTTCATTGATCTCTGCAGGGCTCACGTAATGAATACCGAGCAGATGGTTCAGCACACGCTTGGTTACATCGCGCATGTCGGCGGCGCGCTCCTGCAGGTACGCGCTTTTCATATTCTCAAACATTTCTACGAATTGCGTAGCTACTTCATTCAAGGCGTAGTCTGCATTAACCGCTTCTTCACGGATTTTATCCATTACAGGACTGATCAGCTCAGGATCTTCAAGAATCAGCAGGTGAGATTCAAAAATCTCCGCTTTCTTCTCGCCAAGCTCAGCAAGCGTACGTTCTTTGATGGCCTGCAGCTCGCCCTTTGATTTTTCCAGGGCGTCCTGCAGTTTGGCCAGTTCGGCTTCCACATCGCTTACCGCAGTCTTCGTAATCGTATAATCCGGATGTTCCAGGATAAATGCACGGGCTACTGCAATACCTGCTGAAGCCGCGATTCCTGAAATTTTACTCATGAATCTCTCCCAGCCCTTCTTTGATCATCACATCTTGCAATGCGCTGAGTGCTTCGGCTTCCTCGCTGCCTTCAGTAATCAGGCTGAGGGTGTCGCCTGCTTCAAGACCCAGGGACAATACACCGAGAATGGATTTCAGAGTTACTTTTTTACCTTTTGCTTCTGCAAAAGCTTCTGTACCTTTAAATTTAGTAGCTGTATTTACCAGGGCAGTTGCTGGACGTGCATGAATTCCATCTTCGTCAATAATTTTGAATGTTTTTTGCATAATAATCCAACTCGCTTTCTGTTCATTTTAGTATTGTTGTAATCGCATATATTTATAAGTGAGGGCAGCGCCTCCACTAGATTATAATGGATGCGCTGCGCCATTGCACATTTTACTGAATCGTGATGATATCCTTGTCGCCGATAACAACCTTGCCCGGCTTTTTCAAGGTAACTGTAGAACCTTCCGGCAGATTGGAGAAGATGACCGGTGAAATAACGGAAGGCGCATTGGCTTTCACATACTCCAGATCCACTTCCATAATCGGCTGTCCGGCTGCTACCAGGTCGCCTTCTTCGACAAGAACCGTAAATCCTTGACCCTTCAGCTTCACTGTATTTACGCCAATGTGTACAAGTACTTCCTTACCCCCGTCGGACATAATGCCGATTGCATGCTTGCTTGGGAATACATTGAATACTTTACCGTATACCGGCGAAGCAATTTTGCCGTCATTGGACAGGAAGGCAAAGCCGTCACCTGTCATTTTTTGCGAGAAGACAGCGTCAGGAACCTGCGTGATATCAAGCAGCTCGCCGTTAACCGGAGATACAATGTCCTCTGGAATGATCGCTGTTCCTTGTTCGCCTGCTGCTTTTTCAAGCTCAGGCTGCGGGGCAGCAGGGGCAGGCGCAGGTGTTCTGCCGTTCATAACATCCTGAATCTGCGATTTAATGGTATCGGAACGAGTTCCGAAAATCGCCTGGACGTTGTTTCCGACTTCAAGCACCCCGGAAGCGCCCAGTTTCTTCAGACGGTTCTTATCGACACCCGCTTTATCCTTAACCTCAACCCGGAGACGGGTGATGCAGGCATCCAGATGCGTGATGTTCTCTTTGCCGCCTAGCGCAGCAAGAATGTTGCGCGGCAGATCGTCACCTGTTTTGGAGACATTCGCTGCATCCATTTCGTCCGCATCATCAGACGGATCTTCGCGGCCCGGAGTTCTGAGGTTGAACTTGCGGATAACGAAACGGAATCCGAAGTAGTAAATTACAGCAATCACCAGACCTACCGGAATAACCAGCCACCAAGCTGTACGGTTCGGGATAATACCGAACAATACATAGTCGATGAAACCGCCGGAGAAGGTCATCCCGATCTTCACATTCAGAATGTGCATGGTCATAAAGGACAGTCCGGCAAAAATCGCATGTACTGCAAACAACAGCGGTGCAACAAACAGGAATGAGAATTCGAGCGGCTCAGTAATCCCTGTCAGGAAGGAAGTGAGCGCTGCAGATACCATCAAGCTTCCGACAACCTTTTTGTGCTCGGGTCTGGCTTCATGGTAAATCGCCAGTGCCGCTGCCGGCAGACCGAACATCATGAACGGATATTTACCGGTAGTGAAGGTACCCGCTGTGAATTCTACACCGTCACGCAGCTGCTGCATGAAGATCCGCTGGTCCCCGCGGACCAGGTTGCCGGCTTTATCGATGTAGCTTCCGAATTCATACCAGAATGGCGAGTAGAAAATGTGATGCAGACCGAAAGGAATCAATGAACGCTCAATGACCCCGAAAATGAAGGCTGAAAGCGTCAGATTCGTGTTGATCATACTCTGCGACACATAGTTCAGGCCATGCTGGATTGGCGGCCAGATGATCGTCAGTGCTAGACCGAGGATCAAAGAGGTTACAGCCGTCATAATCGGCACAAAGCGTTTTCCTGCAAAGAAGCCTAAGTACGACGGCAGCTCAATACGGAAGAATCGTTTGTACATAGACGCTGCGAGTATCCCGACGAGGATACCGCCGAACACACCGGTCTGCAGGGTTGGAATCCCCAGGACGCTGGCATAAGCAAAGTCCTGCTTGCTCAGCACCCATTCATTGATTCCGAGCACGGTACCCATGGTCACGTTCATAACCAGGAAACCGATAATCGCTGCAAGCCCGGCTACCCCTTCACCGCCGGCAAGCCCGATGGCTACCCCGACTGCAAACAGGAGTGACAGGTTACTAAAGACAATTTGTCCTGAGTTCATCAATACATTGGCAATGGCTTGAACCACGTCGTTTTCCAATGCCGGAACATATTGAAGGAAGTCAGGGTTAACCAGCATGTTGCCGATTCCGAGCAGCAGACCTGCCGCAGGCAGAATTGCTACAGGAAGCATCAGAGCCTTACCGACTCTCTGCAAAACGCCAAACAACTTTTTGAACATTGAGGTCACTTCCTTAATCTAAATTTCTTCCCAAACAAAACGCCAAAAAAGGCATGAGCAATACAGCATACAGGTTGCCTTCTAACACTAAAGTTAGATTACCCCGACTTAGGGGATTACAACCATAAATACTGTAAATCACTCATGCCTGATCGTATCAGTTACACGTTGGTATTCTGTTCATGGATAACAGGGATCATTGTAGCATCGATAATTCAAAGTTGCAAGCATGATTTTGAATAAAATCATTTTTATACATTAACCCCAAAAAAACTTTTGTGGCATCAGTGCTTAGAACTCTTGCTCCATATCCGCCTCATCCTCTTTCTTCTGGGCCAGGCGCTGCAAATGAATCGTCAGATAGCTTACTTCTGCCGGATATACCGGAATACGGACCCGTTGTTCAATGACTTTGGTCAGCTTCCAGGCCAGCATGTACATTTCCGGATACTCACGCTTCATCAGACCGTCCAGGGAGGATGTTTCCCGCACCGTTTCACCGCGGCGCAGCCTTTCCAGCACGAAACGCAGATGGGTGACCAGCCTTGAATAATCCAGCGAATCACGCGGAACACGGTAATTCAAATTATCTTCCACCAGGCTCACTAAATCTCCGATCAGCAGCGAATGCTGCTTCACCTCTGAGATATCCCGGTTGCTGAGCGCACTGACAATATGCAGGGCAACGAAACCAATCTCATCGACCGGCAAAGTAACCGCCATTTTCTCGTTAATTCTTCCTATCGCGTACTCTGCCAGTGTGTATTCTTCCGGATAAATTTCTTTGGTCTCATACAAAAAAGGATTGTGAATCGCGATATTCTGCTCATTACGGCGAATGGCAAATGAAATATGATCTGTAAGTGCAATATGGATGTGTTCATTGAGCGGCTGACTGCTGCTCTGAATAATATGCAGCACAATTTCCTGCACAACCTCAATGAGCTTCTCGTCCACCTGGGGAACCAGCTGCTTATACTGTTCCTGTTCCTCCTGGTTACGGAGAATAAACATTTTCTCCACGGAGGACAGATTGATCTTGTCACGGCTTTTACGGTTAAACCCGATTCCCTTGCCAATCACGACGACCTCGGCATATTGGGGGTGCTGGGCAATAATTACATTGTTATTGAGAACCTTGGCCACTGTTATGCTGCCCACTTCTGACACCTCTTTTACTTCTGAATACCTGTTTCTTCGAGCAGCCTGTCTATCATAGCAGCATGTGTAGATTATACTTGAGCTACCATCATAACATCAAGAATCGATTATTGGAAGAGTACCGGGAGAGCAGTCATTTTACACGGAAGGTTCTTGCGGAATATTTGTAGACCAGGAATAGGGCAATCACCATATAGGCTGCTGCTGTCAGGAGTACAGTCACGGCGAAATACGCTGGTGTACTCTGGAACTGCATACAAATGATCCCTACCGCCATGATAATGCTGTTGACGATGCTGAAGAACGGATTCTTCACGTTCAGCTCTGTACTGTAAGGCTGGAAGATATAGTACATAAACAAATGATGCACAGAAAAGAACAGTGACAACCCGAGAATCGTTCCGCAGAAAGCAAGGGCATCCGCCGCACCCCAGGTCTCTCCGGACAATAGAATCAGCAGGTTCAACACCAGACTGATGGCCGTAGCCGGAATCAGATTAAGCATGCTGATGCGGAGCAGACGAATGCAAAAATTACGGAGAATAGCCGACCGCTCCCGGTAAAACCCGTAACGCAGCAAACTAAGGTCACAGTTGAAAAACATCGCCTTACAGACCCGCTCCCCGATGGAACTAAAATTCATGATGATAATAAATGCAGGCAAAGCACTGATCAAATACCGGGCCAGCTTCGCGAATATATCCGGTGCGGAGAGCTGCAGCAGCAGCCCGGCGGCAAAAAGCGCCCCGATAATCACCAAACGCCGCTGAACGGGCTGCACCAGAAAGCGCCGATGCCGAGAAAAGAAGATCGCATTCAAGTAGGCATAACCGTTTTTTCCTGCAAATTGATCACGCCGAAGCTGCTCTTCCTGAAAGTCCTGCTCCTTGGTCTCTACTTGTTTCTGGTTTGCCTCTCTCATCATCCGGCCCATATCAAGCAGCGGATCATCGATTTTGGTCACCGCATCGACTGCGTTCCGGTAGCCCCGGTATCTGGCAATATACACTGCCGAGATCATCCCTATCAAGAGCAGCGCAAGACTCATCGGCAGATTAAATAACGTGGCAGCCATATCAAGCAAGGCATTTCCTGTATAAAGTGGTGTGAAAGCAAGCAGATAGCCGGCTCCAATTACAATCCAGACTAGGGTCGTCTGTTTAACCAGCACAATTGCCTTGCGGTCAAAAATCCATAAATGCAACGCTTCTGCGGCTGTCCGCCAGAGTGTCAGCAGCAGGGACAGCAGCAGACCATGCCAGGGAGGCGCGCCATACTCACCCGCAAAGACCATCATCGCCGGCACAAAATAAATAAAAAAGGTCAGCCCCCTTAGGGTCATAACCGCATGCATGTACTTATCGGCGGGCAGCCGCATCAGTTTGACACAGATGTATTTATCCCGCTTGGGCTCCAAAATAACTGCACTCGAAACCGCACTGACCCCAAAGCTCAGCAGCACCACAACATGGAGATACAAATCGTATTGCTGAGACAGCGGAAGTTCTTTACCGGCAAGCATTATAGGGAAGAAAACAACCAGTCCCAAATAAGCAAACTTGGACAGAAAGCCATACAGAATGTTCAGGATAACCGCAATTGCAGTAAACGTTTTTTTGAGCCCACTACGTGAATATACGCTGTCATTCATTACTTTTCCGAGTAAAGGTATTCTTCCAAAATAGTACATCAGCCGGTTCGCGCCGGATGCCCCACGGATCTCAATAATACTGTTAAGCGTACTAAACATGGCCGTCCCCGTCCCTCAGCAGCGTGATGATCCGCTCCTCAAATTCCGGGCTGTGCAGCGTATCTGCAGGGATTTCCTGAAGTACTCCTTTGTTCAATATAACCAGCTCATCACACAGATCGGCGGCAAGCTGCAGAATATGGGTGGAAAAGATAATAATATGGTCCTGCTTCATTTCCCGCAGCAGCTTCTTGATTTCAAGTGCCACTACGACATCAAACGAGGTCAGCGGCTCATCCAGCAGAATCAGCGGCGGCCTTGTGATAATAAAGCAGAGCATCTGAATTTTGTTCTTCATGCCATGGGAATAACCCTTAATCAGCCGGTGGCGGTCTTCCTCCTCGAACCGGATGATGTCAAAATAGTCCTCGATGGTTCTCCCCGGCTCAATCTTGTCCCGGTTGATATCCATATAGAACTTCACAAATTCATAGCCGGTCAGGAACTCCGGAAGAATGGGCAGGGAAAAGACATAGCCGATTTCATCCTCGCGCAGCGGCAGGCTGAGATTCTCTCTACGCAGAAATACGCCTCCGCTGTCCATCCGGGTTTCTCCGCTCAGACAGTTGAACAGCGAGGTTTTACCTGCGCCGTTGCGCCCCAGCAGACCGTAGATTTTACCCTTCTCAAAAGTAAAGTCGATGCCTTTCAGCACTTGCTTATCACTATAGCTCTTCCTGATATTATCCAGTATCAGCTCCACTCTGTTCTCCTCCGATCGATCTGATTATACTCACTAAGTTTGCAGCCAGAACCTGAATACAGAAGAATCAGCACGTCTGCTGTTGCAGGAGACGTGCTGATTCTTAAGGAGCCTTAGCTGGAGAAGTCTGGCACCGCCTATATTAGCACTTCATGGTATCAGCTATTCGGTTAACTCTTTGCTCTCAGCCGGACTTTGCGGCTGCGGCACCGCATGAATAATGCTGCCAGCAGGTGCTGGCACGGATTTCTTGGTGAGTCCTTTGATCAGTGCCTCCACATCAATGCCGGATACGCTCTTTAGCATTTCCGGAGCGGTGGACATCAGCTGGGTCACATAATTGCTGACCCGGGCTGCACCTTCGCCGTTGCCGGTATCCACCACTGTAAGCTTATCGATGGAAGCCAGCGGCTCGGCAATCCTGCCGGCCAGATCTGGCAGCATCTTGACGATGATGTCGAGGACCGCTGCTTCGCCGAACTTCTGGAAGGCTTCGGCCAGCTTCTCCTTGGCCTCTGCTTCGGCAAGACCGCGCAGCCGGATAACCTCGGCTTCCGCTTTACCTTTGGCCAGCTCCGCATCGGCCATCGCCTGGCCCTCAAGCCGTTTCTGCTCGGAAGTCGCTTGCGCCTGCTTCTCAATGCTGTACTGCAGGGCATCCGCCTCGCGCATCCGTTTAGCTTTGTCGGCTTCCGCCGCTTGTTCTACCGCATAACGGTCGGCTTCCGCCTTTTTCTTCACTTCCGCATCATACTGCTTCTCGCGGACCTGAATTTCCTTAGCCTGCAAATCGATTTCTCGCTCCTTGCGGACCAGCTCAACCTTCATCTGCTCTTCCACCACTGTCTGCTTGGCACGTGCCTCCTGGATGTGGTACGCCTGGTCGGCTTCCGCCTTGGCTGTATCCTGATCGCGCTTAAACGCAGCGACCTTGAGCTGATTGTCCTTCGACGCTTCGGCGATGTTCGTATCACGCAGCAGCTCTGCTTTTTGCCCCTGCTCCTCCGCATTCGCCTTTTGAATCCGCGCATCCCTCAGCGCTTCCGCTTCAGCGATTTCCGCATCCCGCTTCACAGCAGCGATCCGCGGTTTCCCGAGCGCTTCAAGATAACCGTGCTTGTCACGCACATCCTTAATCGTGAACGAGACGATCTGTAGCCCCATCTTCTTCAGATCACGCGCCGCGACTCCCTGCACCTCCTGGGCAAAACGGTCCCGGTTGCGGTAGACCTCTTCTACGGTCATTGAACCGAGAATGGCCCGCAAATGGCCCTCCAGTACCTCCTGGGCTTCACTTTTCAGCGCTTCGATCGGCTTACCCATAAACTGCTCGGCAGCCGTCGCTACATCCTCTGTCGAGCTTCCCACCTTGATAATTGCCACGCCGTCGGCGATAACTGGAACACCCTGCTCCGTATACACTTCCGGTGTCGTCACATCAAGCTTATGGGAGAGCAGTGACATGAATTCTGCATTCTGGAATACCGGAAGGATAAAGGCGCCTCCCCCGCGGACAATTTTGATTTTCCGGCCGGAGCCGTCATCGGAAATATGATTGCTGCCGAGGAACGATCCGGTAACGATCATCCCTTCATCAGGCCCCACGGTTTTATAACGCGCCCAAAACGCAATCCCCAGAACAAACAGCACAGCAACAACTACAGCAGGAATAAACAAATACTCAGGAATAATATCGTACATTACATATCCGCTCCTTTTCTCTCTTCAAATTCAGATACCAGCGCGACACCATCACGCACCTCCACTACCACCACCTTGATCCCGGCAGGAAGGGGCTGGTGCTCAAAGCTCGACGCCGTATGCAGGCTGTTGCCCGCGCCGAACTTCACCATGATCTCCCCATAGCCTGCCGCCGGAACCGGGACCGTAATTTCCCCGATCTTACCGGGCAAATCATTCATGGAGAAGCCCGTGGACATCTCGCTTTTATCCATCGGCTTGATCACTGCGAGATAAAGGACCACCGCCATAAACGCCGCTATCAGCAGGGACAAGGCAAGAACAGCGCCATCTTCCATCCTGCTGTAGCGTGTAAGCAGTATTCCTGCCCCACCGAATACTGTAACTGCTCCTGCCAGTACCGCAGGATTCAGGAAATCGAACGAGATGAAATCAAAAATCCCGTGCAGAGCACTCCCGATCAGATCCCCCACCAGTACACTGACCACCGCAAAAATTACGCCGAGCGCCAAACAGCCCATATACAGCGTTTGCATAATTTACTCCTCCCGTCTCGTAGTTCCGGACTGTCATACTACTATAAACGTTCAAATCATGTCCTTGGTTTCACAAAGTTGGATTATTATCTCATTATTGGATCTCGGCAAGATGAAATCCTGAAATTTTCATGGCCAAAGAACAACAAGCCGCTCCCTTTATGGAACGGCTTGCCTTGATATTATGCGCTGCTATTGGCCCGGAAGAAGGATTCCAGCTCTTATAGCGCCATTTTGTAGATTTCCACAACATCCTCGCGCTGCAGCTTGCGGAAGTTGCCGAAAGGCCCGAACCGCACGGCTTTATCAGCCATGCTGCCGATTTCGCTGTCATCGATGTCATAATCACCGAGCGTCTTCGGAGCGCCGATGGAATCCCAGAAGCTGCGAAGGGCTTCAATTCCCTCCAGTCCTGCTTCTTCATCCGTTTTGCCGGAAGGATCAATTCCGAATACGTTCACCGCAAGCTGGCGGAAGCGGGCAGGATTCGTGCTGAGATTGTACTTCATCCACTGCGGGAAAAGAATCGCCAATCCTCCGCCATGCGGAATATCATATACTGCAGAGACGGCATGCTCAATGTTATGCGTAGCCCAGTCACCGGCGAAGCCCATGCTCACCATACCGTTCAGCGCCATCGTTCCGCAGTACATGATCGTTTCACGCAGCTCATAATTGTTCAGATCCTCGATCAGCTTCGGAGCCGTTTCAATGACGGTGCGCAGCAGCGTCTCACAGAAGCCGTCCTGCAGCGGCGTATTGCCGTCGGTGTGGAAATAATGCTCCAGCGTATGGGACATAATGTCCACCATGCCATAGACGGTCTGGTCACGCGGCAGAGAGAAGGTGTTCTCGGGATCAAGAATAGAGAATGCCGGGTAGGCATGTACACTGCCCCAGCCCATTTTCTCCTTGGTAACTTCATTCGTGATTACCGAACCGTTGTTCATTTCCGAACCCGTAGCTGCCATTGTCAGCACCGTGCCCAGCGGCAGTGCGCCCTGAGGAGCCGCCTTACGTTCTACAAAGTCCCACATGTCGCCTTCATATTTCGCTCCTACAGCTACAGCTTTGGCACAGTCCAGCACGCTTCCGCCGCCGACAGCAAGAATCAGCTCAATATTGTGCTCACGGCACAATTCCACGCCTTTATGTACTGTGGACAAGCGCGGATTCGGTTCAACTCCGGCCAATTCTGTAACGACCGCTCCGATTGCCTTCAGCTCAGCAAGCACATTATCGTAGAGCCCGCTGCGTTTAATGCTGCCGCCTCCGTACATCAGCAGTACATTTTTACCGTATTTTGGAACTTCGGTTTGCAGCGCCTGCAAAGTTCCTTGTCCAAATATCAGCTTGGTAGGATTATAAAAATCAAATTTACGCATATGTGTACCTCCGTAGTTTAGATAATAGGATGCAATAGTATATTATAGACCTCCGGCGGGCCGCATACAAATCGGCGCAGCAATCTTCCTCCAGCACGTAAGAAATGCCCCAAGCCGCAAGGGCCGGGACATTCTATCAGTAGTTTGTACTTCTTATTTATACTGCACCGAAGCTTTGGACGAACCGGCAGAAGGCTGCCTGTCCTTCCGGTGTCCGTTTGTAGACTCCGGCATGCTCCAGAATATGCATGAACTTGATGCCTACCTCATTCTGTACAACCTTAACCGCTTCCTCACGGTCAAGTCCCGTACCGAAGCGTTCCACAAGCTCGTTGATCCAGGAGGCATGCAGTGCCAGTGCGTGGCCTTCTTCATTCTTCACTGCCTGCTGCAGCGCCTGATCTCCGGCAAGAATGCCGGCAACCGCATCAAGCTCTTCCTTCAGGCGTCCCGGCAGTATCGCCAGCCCCATAACCTCAATCAGGCCGATGTTCTCCTTCTTGATATGGTGCATCTCCCGGTGCGGGTGGAAAATCCCTTCCGGATACTCCTCGCTGGTCCGGTTGTTGCGCAGCACCAGATCCATCTCGAAGCCTCCGTCCTCTGCACGGCGCACTATTGGAGTAACCGTATTATGCGGAGTCTGCACTCCATCTACGTCACTGAACGCCAGCACATCAGCTTCTGGGTCACTGTAGCCCTGCCAGGCTTCATACAGCGCATTTCCGCATTCCAGAAGAACTGCCGGGTCTTCCCCGTGCAGACGCAGCACCGACATCGGCCATTTGACGATGCTCAGGCTTACACCAGGATAAGAGGCGTGAGTGAAGCTGTCCTCCTTCGGTGCTTTCTGGATCGGGAAGGTATGCCGTCCGCCCTGGAAATGATCGTGGGTCAGGATCGACCCGCCGACAATCGGCAGATCAGCATTGGAGCCGATGAAATAATGCGGGAATGACTCTACAAAGGAGAGCAGCCGCTTCAGCGTATCCTTGGTCAGCTTCATCGGCACATGATCATGATGGAAGACGATGCAATGCTCGTTATAGTATACATACGGTGAATACTGGAAGAACCATTTCTCGTTGTTCAGCTCCATCGGAATAATACGCAGGTTCTGACGCGGCGGGTGATTCACCCGGCCGGCATAACCGACATTCTCGCGGCAGAGCTGGCATTTCGGATAGACCGGCGGCGGCAGCAGACGGGCCATGGCGATTTCCTTCGGACTTTTCTCCGGCTTGGACAGATTGATCGTCATCTCAATGTCACCGTACGGCGAATCCTGCAGCCAGTAGACATTCTTGGAGACACGGTCCATCCGGATATAGTTGGAATCGATGCTCAGCTTGTAGAAG
>NZ_LN831198.1:1104037-1128435 GCF_001368795.1 Paenibacillus ihuae | reverse complement strand
ATAGTTGGAATCGATGCTCAGCTTGTAGAAGCGGTCTGTAGCCGCAGTTATGCCCTGCTTGGCAGTAAGACTGTAGAACTCGGCGTTCACCTCCGAAGGCCGGGCCATCAGCAGTCCCATGATTTTGGCATCCAGCAGATCGCGGTACGTATCGGTGTTCTCCGGAATTAGCTCGGTTTCGAAGCCGTAATCAATCAGCACATCAAGCGGCGCCTGCGGGCTGGTCAGCGGAGCTTCGTTGAACTCCAGAGCATAAGGCTCGCTGAATCCGAACTGGTCGAGCAGTTCATTGCGGCTGTAATCGATATCCGCCGGCTGGATCAGCTGGTGGTGCGATGCGAACAGGACAAGCTGTTCGATCGCATACAGGGCCTGCTGTGCGGCGGGAGCGGCATGGTTATCGTTAGGCATGTTAATTCTCCTTCATGTGGGTCTAGCGTAATCTGTGTATTATTCTCCGTAACCCTGCGGGTTCGCAGAATGCCAGTTCCAGGCGCTCTGAATGATATCTTCGATGTCTGCACGCTGCGGATTCCAGCCGAGTACCGAACGCGCTTTGGCCGAGGAAGCTACCAGCACCGCCGGGTCACCGGCGCGTCGTTCCTGGACAACAACCGGAATATCCCGGCCTGTCACCTTCTTGGCAGCTTCAATCACTTGCTTCACTGAGAAGCCTAGACCGTTACCAAGGTTGAAAATATTGCTGGCGCTGCCGCTGCGCAGATAGGTTACCGCGCGGATATGGGCATCAGCCAGGTCGCTGACATGGATGTAGTCGCGTACGCAGGTTCCGTCCTCCGTCGGATAGTCATCTCCGAAGACAGCAATACTCTCGCGCTGGCCAAGTGCTGTTTGCAGTACCAGTGGAACCAGATGGCTCTCCGGACGGTGGTCTTCGCCGATTTTGCCGCTGTTATGTGCGCCGGCAGCGTTAAAGTAGCGGAGTGCAACATATTTGATGCCGAGTACTTTGTCGAACCAGGCCATCATGCGTTCCATGGTCAGCTTGGTTTCACCGTATACATTCGCCGGCTCTGTGCGGTCGCTTTCCTCAATTGGCACCTTTTCCGGTTCGCCGTAGGTCGCCGCAGTCGAGGAGAAGACAATTTTGTCCACACCGGCATGCTGCATGGCTTCCAGCAGACATTGGGTGCCGTACACATTGTTATCGTAGTATTTAACCGGGTCCTTCATGCTCTCGCCGACCAGCGAGCTGGCGGCAAAATGAATTACCGCTTCAATCTTGTTCTCGGAGAACAGCTTCGCCAGCAGCGCCTTATCGCGCAGATCGCCCTCATACAGCTTGCCGCCCAGCAGCGCCTCACGGTGACCTGTCAGCAGATTGTCGATCACTACAACTTCCTCACCCCGGTCCAGCAGCTCCGCCACTGTATGAGATCCGATATACCCTGCTCCGCCTGTTACTAGAATCGCCATCTTATTTCACTCCTTCTAGTTCTTCTACACCGTTGCCGATGCCGCATACATAGAATTCGCCGGTAAGACCGGTTCTTGCTGTATAAGCTTCGCCTACTTCACGGATAAAGCGTTCCACATCATCTTCATGTACCAGCGATACGGTACATCCGCCGAACCCTGCACCGGTCATCCGGGAACCAAGCGTGCCGGGAATACGCTGTGCTTCTTCAACCATAACATCCAGCTCCTCGCAGCTCACTTCATACAGATCGCGGAGCGAAGTGTGGGAGTCGTTCATGAACAAGCCGAACTGCTTCAGGTCATTGTTCTTCAGCACCTCCACAGAGTCAAGCACACGCTGGTTCTCTTCCACAACATGGCGGGCACGGCGTCTGACGGTTTCGTCCGCAATTTTATCCTGATGGAGCTCGAATTGCTCAGGTTTAAGTTCTGCCAGGTAGGACAGGGAAGGCACTTCCTGCTTGAGGATGGCCAGCGCTTCATCACATTGGCTGCGGCGCTCGTTGTACTTGGAATCTACAAGGCCTCTCTTCTTGTTCGTATTGCCGATTACCAGCTTATAAGCGCCTGTTGCAAATGGCACCAGGCTGTATTCCAGCGTGTCGCACATCAGGAGAATAGCGTGGTCGCGTTTGCCGTTGGCTACTGCGAACTGATCCATGATCCCCGAGTTGACACCCACGTACTGATTCTCTGCACGCTGGGACAACAGGGCAATCTCTACAGTATCCGTATCTCCGCCCAGCAGCGACAGGAAGGCATAACCGGTTACGACTTCGATGGAAGCCGAGGAGGAAAGGCCGGAGCCGTTCGGAATATCGCCGTGGAATAGCAGATCGTAGCCGCCGGAGAGCGGAAGATCCTTCTTCGCCAGCTCCACAAGGACACCGACTGGATAATCCACCCATTCACCGGTTTTGGCTTTGCCAATTTCACTGTAGTCGATAGTAGCTTCATAAGGGAAGTTCGTGGAAGCGAACCGAACCTTACCGTCGGTGCGCGGACGCACGATCAGGGTAGTGCCGAAGTCCAGTGCTGCCGGGAACACGTAACCTCCGTTGTAATCCAGATGCTCTCCGATAAGATTCACACGGCCCGGAGCATAAAATACCCGCGCCTCCTCGGTGCTTTCGCCGTACTTCTCGATAAATTTGCTGTTAAGTTCCTGTATGCTCATTAATGCCACTCCATCCTTTCGCTGTTTTCACTTGGCTTGCTGGAATATTAATGCGTTCTTTATGCTTACATTATAATAAAATCAGACTTGCCCTGATAATGCAATCATGTGTGTAATGTATGGATAAATGTGACTTCGCACGTTATACTTTGTAAGGGCCGGATAAACGGCATTCTCCCCCTCCGCCCGCATATAGGGCATTGATAGCGTTAACTAAAGGAAAGGATCTGTCAGTGTGGAACATACCTATTCCGTAGGCTCAAACCCCGTTTACTATGATAAACAGAATTTGCATGTCCTGTTTGCCGGCGAAAGCCAGACCCTGCCGGTACATCAGGCCGGTCCGAAGATCTACGATTATTATCTGCTCCATTTCATCGAATCCGGCTTCGGCCACTTTACTACCGAGCACCGCAAATACGCGCTGGGCCCGGGAGACTGCTTCCTGATCCATCCGGGTCAGCTCGTCAGCTACGTCTCGGATCAGCAGCAGCCCTGGCGTTACCGCTGGGCGGCATTTACCGGCGCAGATGCGGATGAGCTTGTGCTGCAGGCCGGCTTTTCACCGCAGCAGCCGGTGCTTACTACCGCAGAAGGCACGGTGATTCCCGGAGCTGTAGCGGGAATGATGCAATCCTTCTATGCCAATAAGGAGAGCGCCCATCTCACTTCACTCGGTTATCTGTATCTGATTATCGGGGAAGCTGCTGAACGCCACCTCTCCTCCTCGCGGCTGGCGGGGGCGGAATCGCAGGTCAAACGTACAGTAAAGCAAATGATCCACTACATGGCTTCCCAGTATGCCCATCCGGTGTCCATTGAGCAAATGTGCGGCAGTCTGGGCTATAACCGCGCCTACCTGTCGCGGATTTTCAAGCAGGAGACCGGCCTGTCGCCTGTAACCTACCTGCTCAAGCTGCGTATTGAGAAGTCACGCCAGCTGCTGCGCGAGCGTCCGGAGCTGTCGGTCGAACAGGTTGCCGCTTCTGTCGGCCTGACCGATGCGCTGTACTTCTCGCGCCAGTTCAAGCGTTTCTGCAGCCAATCCCCGACATCCTACCGCCTGGCCACTGCGAGGCATAGTGAGAAATAGACCTTTACAATCTTGGACTTAGCCCGGATAAAGTGGCCGTTTCCCTTGTTTTTCTGCGAGCCTTATCTTTATTTAGAGCAACAGCCCGTTTCCTTCTCAGGAACGGGCTGCCCGGGGTTACCCCGCTGTACTTATGTGTACTCTATACAACTAAGTTGATTATCTAATTATTGAAATGGGTCAGACCGTCAGGCTTCACTCTCAGTTTTAAGAATCGTTTCCATCCGGTCCAGTTCTTCCTGCGAGAATTCTGCGTGAGACAAGGCAGCGATATTCTCTTCAATCTGGGCCACCCGGCTGGCACCGATCAGCGCCGAGGTCACTTTACCGCCGCGGAGCGTCCACTGAAGCGCAAGCTGCGCCAGACTCTGTCCGCGTGAGACGGCCAGCTGATTGAGTGCGCGGATTTTGCGCTGCACCTCCGGCGTGATCCGGCTTTCACTCAGCGCGGTGGACGGGCCGGCGGCTCTGGAGTCCTCGGGAATCCCGTTCATGTATTTATTCGTCAACAGCCCCTGGGCCAGCGGGGTGAATGCGATACTGCCGACCCCGTTCTCTTCCAGCACCTGCTGCAGGCCGCCTTCAATCCAGCGGTCGAGCATAGAGTATCTAGGTTGATGAATCAGCAGCGGTGTGCCCAGCCCGTTCAGAATCCGGATGGCCTCCAGGGTCTGCTCCGCCGTATAGTTGGATATTCCAACATAGAGCGCTTTCCCGGTACGCACGGCATGATCAAGGGCTCCCATTGTCTCTTCTAGCGGGGTGTGCGGATCCGGACGGTGCGAATAAAAAATATCGACAAAATCCAGCCCCAGCCGCTTCAGGCTCTGATCCAGGCTGGACAGCATATATTTTCGTGAGCCCCAGTCACCGTAAGGACCCGGCCACATATAATATCCCGCCTTTGTAGAGATCACCATTTCATCACGGTAGGCGGAAAGATCACGGGCAAGTACCTTGCCGAATAGCTCCTCTGCCGAACCGGCAGGCGGACCATAGTTATTGGCCAGATCAAAATGGGTAATGCCGAGATCAAACGAGCGTGTAATCATTTCCCGGCCGTTCTCATAGGCATCGATCCCGCCGAAGTTATGCCACAGTCCCAGTGATATGGCCGGAAGCTTGAGGCCCGATCTGCCCGAGCGGTTGTAACGCATAATTTCATACCGTTCATCGCTAGCCACATATACCATTGCTGATCCCTGCCTCTCGTTTCCTCTGTTGCTGCATTACCCTATTTTAAACCGTACGCCTCCATTGTAATCTCACAACCTAGAAAACCGTTCAAAGCAGCTTTTGAATTCTCCCCATAACCTCACCTATCCGATCTGTTATGATCAGATCAGCATGATGGTCGTAGGGAGTCGGCTCGCCGTTCAGCAGGACCGTATGCCGTCCGTGGAAATAGGTGACGAGACTGGCTGCCGGCTGCACGGTAAGCGAGGTTCCGCCGATGATCAGCAGATCAGCAGCGGCTATTGCCGCGATGGAGCCTAACAGCACATCATGATCCAACTCTTCCTCATACAGCACTACATCGGGCTTAATGATGCCGCCGCATTCGGGGCAGCGGGGCACCCGCTCAGCCGACTCTATGATCTGATCCAGATCGTAGAACCGGCTGCAGCTCATGCAATGATTACGGTGTATCGAACCGTGCAGCTCGAATACTGTGCGGCTTCCTGCAAGCTGATGCAGCCCGTCGATATTCTGGGTGATTACCGCCTTCAGCCTGCCTTGGCGCTCCAGCTCAGCCAGCAGCAGGTGGGCACCGTTCGGGGGTGCCTCCGGGTGGATCATTTTGCTGCGGTAGAAATCAAAAAAAACGTCCGGTGAGGACATAAAAAATCTGCGGCTTAGCATCACTTCAGGCGGATACGGGGAGTTATGCTCAGTCTGATATAAGCCCGCTGCGGAGCGGAAATCCGGAATCCCGCTTTCGGTAGAGGTGCCTGCCCCTCCGAAAAATACAATGTTGCCGCTATCCTTGATCCAGGAAACCAGTGTCTGCAATTGATCCATGGTCTACACGCATCCTTTCTAAGCAAGAGTTCAACATGTAAGGCGAAGCTGATGATAACCGGCAATTACAGTGTCAGCATCCAGTAAATGACCGGCGGATCCCTCCGGGGAAATCCCGATGGATAGGCGCAGGCCGGCACCTTTACCGAGCTGCATATCTGCATTACTGTCGCCGATGATGACTGTATACTCCGGCGGAATTCCAAGCTCACGGCAAGCCGTTTCAGCCATTTCAGGAGCCGGCTTGCCGCGGCTAACCCGGTCCCTTGTTACAATAGTATGAAAGTATCCGGTAATACCCATCCACTCCAGCTGCTCGCCAGTCGTCCCGGAGCCGTCCGAAGTGACGACTCCAAGCTTTAAGGAGGCGGCGGCACATTGCTGCAGGAACGGCAGCAGTTCCGGCAAAGGTGCTGCAATGCGGCGGGTCCGCAGTTCGTTCATCGCCTCTTTGGCAATGGCCGTGACCCTCATTACCGCCTCGTTCCAGGGAACCCCGGCGCTGTACAGATGCCAGGCCAGAATGCCGTATGTCTCCTCGGCGGTAGCCATGGAGAGCGGCCCGGCAGGATCGTAGCCAATCACCCGGCCGGAAGCATCATGCCGGGTGCCGAGCACCCCGGACAGATCGCCGCTGAAGCCGTCTCCAATCAGCGCCAGCTGATTGCCCAGCCCCTGCAGGACCAGTTCCGCCCAGGTTCCCCAGGTTGCAAGCAGATCCAGCAGCGTGCCGTCCTTGTCGAATAAAATGGCTTGGCAGGGTACAGATAAATCATTCACATGCAGCAGCGGCATGCTCCGCCTCCTCTCTCACGTTACGTGCTAACGAAGATTGCCCAGCCAATCCAGCATCGCCCGCGCTGTGCGGTTCTGCTGCTCTTCTTCGGTAATCTCCGCTTGCCCGTCACCCTTCTGGGGACCATAGCTTCCGAACTGGGCGTGATTACCGCCAGTGACGGAGTAATATACCGTATTGCCCGGCAAATAAGCCCGGCCTTCATTGTAATTGTCTCTGTCGACTACCTTATCCTCCGTTCCAAGCACAGATAAGACTGACAGCGTAGTATCTTTGAGGTTGCCTTTCTCGTCCGGATAAGAGGCCAGGAAAAACACGCCTTCCAGCTGATCCGCATGTCCGGCAGCATAACGCGACGCCATTACACCGCCCAGAGAATGGCCGCCCAGCACAAAGGTCTGCCGGGGATGCACACGGATCATTTCATCTGCGGCATCTCCCTTAATGACCGCCAGATTGAGCGGCATTTTGGCTATGTAAAACGGATGCCCTGCGGCAGCGATTTTGTGGGCCAGCGGCGCATAAGCCTCGGCCTCAACCAGTGCGCCGGGATAGAAAATCACTGCCGTACCCGATATTACCGATGGTTCAAACGAAATCCAGTTATCATTCTGTTCTACAGTTACTCCTCCTGCGGAGATCAGCGCAGACTCGGCATTCTCAGCAGGGGCATAAGGGGTCAAATATCTCCACAGCAGAAGTCCCGCTATAACCAGAAGCACTGCAAGTGAAAGGAGGACTCTTCGTCTGGATATTAATTTCTTCAATAGTTTCACTCCCGTGTACTGCATACAGAAAATTATAGAGTAATCAAAGAAATCAAACAACCTTCAACAGATCGCCACAATTAATCTGCCTGATAGCGCTTTCCATTGTGATTGAATTCACAATATCAAAACCTGAAATCATGTATTTTAAAATTAAATTAATTTATTTTTATAGATCAACTTTTGGGGGTTAGGTTATGGTAAGGGAAAATCCGCTGGAGGCGCGTGGGGAAACCTTTTTTCTCAACCTGCGTTTCATGCTTATCATCACTGTATTTGCCGGCAATGCTATCGAACCTCTAATCACCAGAATGAATGGCATGCACGGGCTGTATATGTGGATCTTCAGTTTTCATATGCCGCTGTTCGTGCTTGTTACCGGATATTTCGCGAAGCAGAGCCTGAACGGGGCCGCAGGCCGTAAAGTACTGCTTCAGATCGGCATGCAGTACCTGATTTTCCAGAGCCTGTATTCTGCGCTGGATGTTTCCCTCTTTCATGTAAACGGCATACATCATTCTATATTCGCACCTTATCTGCTCTTATGGTTCCTGGCCAGTCATGCCTGCTGGCGTCTGCTGATGCTCGGTATGGGCAAGTGGTCCAAAACCGCTCAAATCGCCTTCGCCGTAGCTGCGGGAGTTGCTGTCGGATATTTACAGGTTGACGGAGTATGGTTCAGCATCAGCCGCACGTTTGTATATTTGCCGTATTTCGTAATCGGCTATCATTTTTCCTTCGCCGCCTTCGCCAAGCTGTACCAGAAATATATTAAGGCCGCAGCAGCCGCAGCCTCCCTTCTAGTCCTTGCTGTTCTGGCTGTATCGGGTCCGGATATTCCGCTCGGCTGGCTGTATGGCAACATGACTTATATGCAGCTTGGAGCGGAGGTATGGTACGCAGGTGTGTACCGCCTGGCGCTGTACGCTGTGCAGATCACTGCTTCGCTTGCCTTTCTGGGACTCGTACCTTACGGGCTGAGCCGGATGACCGACTGGGGCCGCCGTACGCTGTACGTCTTCCTGCTTCACGGCCTTGTGGTCCGTCTTGCCGCTGCTTCCGGAATCTATGACTATATCGGCAATGCTGCAGGGGCCGCTATTGTACTGCTTACTGCCGTACTCTTCACCGTTCTGCTGGCCCAGCCGGCCGTCAAACGGCTGCTTCACCCGCTGGTTGAACCGTCTGTGAACTGGATGATCACGCTGCAGCGCGCCGCCCTGCGCCGTACCCCCTGACAATACCGGGCTAATCCTGCCCCGTTCAATAAATGAACGCCCTGCTTCAGGAGTGAGTATCCGCTCACGAAGCAGGGCGTTATTGTAATTTCAGGCCGGAGATTCTCCGACCTGATCCATTGTATATTTAACCCTCGTTATAAAGGGATATAAGTTGAACATTGGAATTACATTCAAAAGATCATTTATTACAATATTCCTGTAACAAATTCCAGGAAGCTTCGAGCTTTTAAATAATGTTCCTTCTTCCCCCCCCTTACCCGCCGGACGAATCCTGCTTCCAGCATTCCGCTGCCCGGTTCCCCCGGTGCGACAAACTTCACATTGTCCGGTAGAAAAAATAGGCCTTTTGTGATAGACTCTCTTATAACAAAGCTGGCTGCTTCCTCCAGCAGGATCATCCAGCTTTGTTTACTACAATGCCTTGTTTTTTATAGAAACGGCTCCGCCCTCCTTCTGTTAACCGAAGCTGGACCCCGTTCTTTCTATAAACCGCAGATACGCATATTTCGGGATTGCAATGCGTTAATGCGACACTATATTCGTTCTGCAATTTTTAGACTACCAAACAATCAGGAGGGAATTTTCATTATGGCAGCCAAGAAAATGCGTTCAGACATGATTAAAAAAGGCTTTGACCGGGCTCCGCACCGCAGTCTGCTGCGTGCCGCCGGAGTAAAAGAGGAGGATTTCGGCAAACCGTTTATCGCGGTCTGCAACTCCTATATTGATATTGTACCGGGTCATGTGCATCTGCAGGAATTCGGCAAAATCGTCAAGGAAGCCATCCGCGAAGCCGGCGGCGTGCCGTTTGAATTCAACACGATCGGCGTAGATGACGGTATCGCTATGGGCCACATCGGGATGCGTTATTCCCTGCCAAGCCGCGAGATCATCGCCGATGCTCTGGAAACCGTTGTTTCCGCGCACTGGTTCGACGGTATGGTCTGTATTCCTAACTGTGATAAAATCACCCCGGGCATGATGATGGGCGCCCTGCGTGTCAACATCCCGACCATCTTCGTCAGCGGCGGACCTATGAAGGCCGGCGTAGACAGCAAAGGCAAAAAGCTTTCCCTTACTTCTGTATTCGAAGGCGTAGGCGCGCATCAGGTCGGTAAGATCAATGATGCTGAACTGCTGGAATTAGAACAATTCGGCTGCCCTACCTGCGGCTCCTGCTCCGGTATGTTTACCGCGAACTCCATGAACTGCCTGGCCGAAGCTATGGGCCTCGCCCTTCCGGGCAATGGCACCATCCTGGCCGTTGCTGAAGAACGCAGAGACTTCGTCCGCAAATCAGCGACCCAGCTGATGGAGCTGATCAAGCTGGATCTTAAACCGCGCGACATCGTAACCAAGGAATCGCTGGACAACGCCTTTGCCCTTGATATGGCGATGGGCGGCTCCACAAACACCGTGCTTCATACCCTGGCACTGGCACAGGAAGCTGAGATCGACTACCCGCTGGAACGTATCAACGAAGTTGCTAACCGTGTACCTTATCTGGCCAAGCTCGCTCCAGCGTCCGATATCTTCATCGAAGACGTCGACCGTGCAGGCGGCGTAAGCGCCGTGCTAAATGAACTGCTCAAGAAACCGGGAGCTATCTACGGCGACTGCATGACCGTTACCGGCAAGACACTGGCCGAGAATGTCCGGGGGCACGAGATTCTGGACACGACCGTTATCCATCCGCTGGACAAGCCGTACTCCGAGGTTGGCGGTTTGGCCGTGCTGTACGGCAACCTCGCACCGGAAGGCTCGATCATCAAGGTCGGTGCTGTTGACGCCTCGGTAGGCGGTTATCATAAAGGCCCTGCGATCTGCTTCGATTCACAGGAAACTGCACTGGAAGGCATCGCCAATGGCAAGGTTAAAGAAGGCCATGTCGTGGTTATACGTTACGAAGGTCCTAAGGGCGGACCCGGCATGCCGGAAATGCTCGCTCCTACTTCCCAGATCGTCGGTATGGGTCTCGGCGCCAAAGTCGGTCTGATCACTGACGGACGTTTCTCCGGCGCATCCCGCGGGATCAGCATCGGTCACATCTCCCCGGAAGCAGCAGAAGGCGGCCCGATCGCTTTCGTTGAGGACGGCGATATCATCGAGCTGGATCTTATCAACCGCAAGATCGAGCTGCTGGTTGATGAGGAAACCCTGGCCATCCGCCGCTCCGGCTGGAAAGGCTTTGAGCCTAAGGTCAAAAAAGGCTACCTGGCCCGTTATTCCGCACTCGTTACCAATGCAAGCAAAGGCGGCGTGCTGAAGATCTAATTCTTCTGACCTCGCATATGAAGAGTCCCGGACGCGTGATGCGTCCGGGACTCTTTTTTAGTTTGCCCGCCGGAAAATGCAAATGCGACATATTTTCTAAGGTAGGAGAAGGTTCTGTCCGCATCATTCTGCTATTCAAATTTTAACTGGAGCGAATCACAAATTGGCATATAGCCTATCTTTTGATAAATGCTATTAGATATGGGATTTGCTAAGTCCGTATATAAGACGCACTTCGTAAATCCTTTATCCAATGCAAGTTGGCTTATTTGCGCCACAATCGAAGTAGCGTAACCCTTCCTGCGCTCATATGGAGGAGTATATACAAATGCCACGCCAATAGCCGTCTGCATTACCCTCGTATATCCTGCCATAGAAACGGGGATCCCGTTGTCCTCTAAAATATAGATTTTTTTCGATGCTATTCGGTATAGGTAAGGATCTGCATCTTGCGGGATGGACATTTCTGTTCTGCCATAACTCCCCGCTGCATAAAATGCTTCAGCCCAGTATGGGAAAAAGTGAATATCCTTTTCATCTAGCAATCGAACAATGCCAACCTTTTGAAGGTCTGGGGTTACTGCTGTAAGTTCATATATACGCTGGCTCATTGTTGTTGTAGAAGTTATTCCCTTGCGCAAGGTATATTCTTTGGCAAAATACTCTGCCAAGGTTTTTTCGGTTGTCACACCTGGAATTTCATGGTCTTTCAGCCCATCTATCAGACAGTTTATAGCTTCCGGGTTAATTATGTTGTCTGTTGCATAAAGCGTAAGATTGTGTGGCGGTGTCATTACGGCGGTAAGCTGTATGCCCTTAGCATCCGAAATAGTTGCCATAAGCCAATTTACAGGGTCACGCCAGTCAGTTTTGTCTTTTCCTTCATGCCCAATTATGATATTGCCAAGAGGAATCAAATTTTGTGCTTCATGACGCATCAGCACTTCATAGGTATCCATGTAAAACTCATGCACATCCGTATACAACTTAAATTGCATTACAATATCACCCTTTCATCTGCTCAACGATAGAATGAACCTCGCACCAATTCCGCAGAAACTGCAGGTTAGTATCAAAATAATGATCATTTTGCCAACCGCCACCCCAAACCTGTGAGTTGCCGGTGTGGAGACCCATCAACCATATTTCCCGGATCGCTACAAACAAAGGGATCGCCTTAAGATCGGATTCAGTTAAACCTTTGTGCTTTTGGTATGATTGTAGGAAAACATCCCACATCTCATTGTTAAAATGCTCCTTCTCTCTCCCTCTAACCTTTGCCCATAAAAAAACAGAAATATCATAGGATCTCCAACCAAAGCCTCCGCAGTCAAAATCGAACTGAGTTAAGGAATTCTCATGAAAGTGTACATTGCCTCCATGAAGATCGCCATGACAGACACCCCATTCCAACTCTGAGGAGATATCATTTATTCGGTTCGTCAATAAATTAGACAACGAGTCCAGAAAGTCCAAGTCCTCAGGCCTGTGGGCTAATGCAAGCCGAATTAATTGAACAGGCTGCTTTAGCAGATGGTTCAAATCAATCGCAAACCTTTCATGCTCGCATTCGAAATCATCCATAGCCAAATGCATCATTGCTACTTGTTCACCAAATAAATCACAGCTCTCTTTTTTATCGGAATATCCGCCTTCCGCATACGTAAACAGGACCGCGAAGCGTAGTCCCTCAGCTGCATCAATTTCTGTAATATACTCGCCATCCCTTTTGACCACTGGTCCAGATACAGGGATTTCCTTCCTGGCCAAGTGATTCAGCATCTCAACTTCGAAAGCGATGTCATGTATACTTCGCCATTTCACTTTATAGATTCGTAGTATGTATTTCCCTGTAGAGGTCTTCAATGAATAAGTATCATTAAGCCCGTTCGAGAGAAAACGGCATTCTATGACGTCCCCGATCTCATAAAGATCATTTAGCGCAGGTACTAGTGCTTCGGAAGAAAAAACAGAATGATAAACAGGCAGTTTTAGCATATATTTCTCCTTTCAATAGTTCGTTTATCCGCCATATAAAAATCCACCATTTCCACTATCAGGTTCAATGAAGCATCCCATTCGAATTATTAATTTACCTTTATCTGTAATTTCAATATTCGACCAATAATATCCTTTTTTTCCGCTAAACTAACCTCCCTCTTTGAGGAATGATCAAAATGAAAAAGACAGAGGCTCAAGGAGCCGCTGTCTTGTATCTGTCTTTATATGAGGTTCAAGCAGTTTTTGAAATTATAATGGCATACAATTTTACATATTGAAGTTATCTCGATGGAGTTAAGTTACCGGAATTAATTCGCAAACACTCAGGCAGCTAGTTTACAACCGTTACTCCCGGCAGCTCAGCTTCCAGGGACAGCTCTTCTTCGCGAATCCGTTCACGGCTCTTCACCTGTTTTTGCGGGAGCTGCTTGTTCATCTGGTCGAGCAGCTGCGATACCGGCATCAGCATCATCTTCGGCACGAGAACCTCGCTGCGGACTTTCAGCCGCGCTCCCCCTGCCGGATGAATAACACTCAGCAGGATGCTCAAATAGAACTTGGTCGAACGGGCAAACCAGCCGTCCGGCAGGTCAAGCACCATGAATCCGAATTTCTCCGGACCACGGTTGAGCATGCTTACCCCGTAAAGCGCTTTAGCTTCAGCCAGGTCAACATCCTCGGCAATTCTTTCGGCAAGGACCGGCAGATCCTTCTCCATGCGGCGGATCATGCGGATCGCGAGCTGTGCCGATGACCGGGAATGCACACCCAGCTCAAACAGCTGCCTGTTATCGATATGGAGCTCAATAATCTTGTCGCCTTTTACCAGACGTTCACCGTTATCCATCTGTACCGGATCCCCTTGATACTTGCGCAGCCGGTAATGAAGGAACGGATCAGCCGGAGCAATGGTCTTAATGCGGAACATAAACTGAAAACATTGCTCCCAGACCAGCCATAATCCGACGACCAGCCGTTTGCTGAAGGAGAGCTGCTGAATTGGTGATTTCTGCACCTGCTCAATCATTTCATCAACCCGGATACTGCGGAGCCCCCGTTTCCTAGCCTCTTCCAGCATCCGCTCCAGTGCAATCAGCATATGCTCAGGAGCTTTGGGGTCGGCCCCGAGGGTTGTGCCGCAATCATGCAGCAGCATGACTTCACCCGGGCCCAGCTTGGTGATCAGCTTTTCGGTCAGCCGTTCTGCGCCAAGCTTCTCTTTCCAGTCGCCGAACATGGCCGACCACAAGACAATCTGCACCTGACTGCGCTTGGAGAAGTCGAACAGGTTGACGATCCCCCAGGGTGGACGGTAATAGGTACTCCGCTCACCGGTAATACTGTAAATAATGTCACCCGTACGTTTAATTTGCTGTTTGACGGTTGCAGGCCGCATCAGCCAATTCGTCTTGTGCACATAGTTATGAATACCGATGAGATGTCCCTCATCATACATACGCTTAATAATCTCCGGATTCTGCTCCGCATGGGCCCCAACGACAAAGAAGGTAGCCTTCGCATCATACTCCTTGAGAAGATCCAGCAATTGCGGTGTATAGCGCGGGTCCGGACCATCATCAAAAGTCAGGGCAAATTCGGTTCGCTTGATGCCTTTGCGAAATACGCGATAGCCGAAAATCCTGCTGATCATTCCGGGAATGAACGCATAGAAGGAAGAAATATAAAATAACCAGAGCAGCAAAGTCTGCATGTAAATTCCCCGCTTTTCCAGAGTTGACTTTGGCTCGTCTTACGTCTGCAAGCAGATATTAGGGTACGGCCAAGTAGTGTGAACGAAGTCTCGCGGTTTTTTAGCGGGCAGAAGCCCCACAAAAAACGTTACCCCCTATTTTAACACAGCTGCCAAAGAAAAAGACGCATTTTTATTAAAATCGTGTACAATGAATGGAAGGTAATTTTGTCATTTTCTCTAAAAAGAAACGCATTGATATGCAGCAACGTAAAAACAGCTAAATTATGCTATTTGAAAAAGGAGTCGTGTTCATCTATGCTGCCGCTGTACAAAAAATATTGGCGAACATTCTTCGATATCGGGCTGGTCGTGCTGACGGTGTATCTTGTGATGCTCGTATTCAGTAAGCTATACGAATTGGCTGCACCGGTATTCCTGTCTTTTTTTGTTTTCCTGCTGATTGAGCCGCTGGCCAGGTTCCTTAACCGGAAAGGAATGGCCAAACCCTTCGCTTCTGCCCTTTCTGTCCTGCTCTTCCTGGTCATTCTGCTTGGTATCCTGTTCGGTGCCGGGCTCCTTGTGGCAACACAGGCGCTGCAATTTCAGGATAACCTTCCCAGATATACCGTGATCGTGCAGCAGCACTTCACAGAAGCTACTACCTATCTCCAACAAAAAATCGATGCACTGCCGGCAGACCTGACCGCCAAAATAAACGGCTATTTCACCGACGCCACCAACATCCTTTCAGAATGGTTGATCGTTTTCTTTAAATATATGATCGGAGTGCTCGGTTCCTTCTCTTCCTTTATGGGGAATTTCGGCATTGCCATCATATTGGCGTTCTTCCTCAGCATGGAGATTAAGGACTGGCGTAAAATTGCCCATGATAAAATGCCCAAAACGTTCAAAACAGCTTACGCTTTTGTCCAGGGAAATGTATTCAAAGCGATTGGCTCCTATTTGAAGGCCCAGCTGATCCTGATCAGCATCACCTTCGTTATCGTCCTGGTCGGACTGTTCATTCTTGGAAGCGGAAATGAAATCACCATGGCGCTGGTCTGTGCCGTGTTTGATGTGCTGCCGCTGCTGGGCGTGTCCACTATTCTGATCCCCTGGATTGTCTATCTGTTTATCGTCGGCAACACTTCGCTTGCCATCGGCCTGTTAATACTGCTCGCTGTAGTACTTATTGTCAGACAGCTGCTGGAACCGAAAATCACCGGTAATTCCATCGGCGTATCCTCTGCTTTTCTAATGCTTGCATTTGTGATTTTCTCCATGTCAGCCTTCGGCGTTGCCGGGCTGATTCTATCGCCTATCCTGCTCATTCTGATCAAAGAGCTGATCCAGCAGGGGTATTTACAGCGCTGGATCTACCTGCCCCAGGAAGAATTCATTGTGTCACCGTTCGCGGCTTCTGAACCTTCGACTGCCGGAGGGGCCGTATCTGGTGAATCATCCGCCGGGACTCAGGCTCCGGAAGATTCGGACAGCAAATCAAAGATCTGACCGAACAGCTTAGTCGCGGCATGAGCGCTGCCGGGGGCCACATTCTCCACCGCAACCGAGACCGCATAGCGGGGATGGTCCACCGGACCGTATCCGATAAACCACTGGTTGTTGCGGGGAACCCCCTTCACCATCGTCTGCGCAGTGCCTGATTTGCCGGCCACCGGCCATTTACTGGTCTGCAGCCGCTTCCCTGTTCCTTCAGTGACCACCAGACGCATCCATGAGAGCAGCAGTTTGGACGTGTTTGCCGAGATTGCTCCAGCAGAGGCCGGAGCCAGATGTCCCGGCAGATTCTGCAGCGTCTGACCGTTCTTGAACGCTACCCGCTGCAGAATCCGCGGCGCTCTAACCTCGCCGCCATGCAGCAGCGTAACGACCAGGTTCGCCGCCTGGAGCGGCGTTACCGTTACATCGCGCTGCCCTATGGCTGTCTGCACTCTTGCTCCCGTATCGTCGGGCAGCAGTGTGCTGAAGATCGTCCCCGGCTGCTCACCAGCCAGCGGCCGGAGCATCGGCTGGCCCAGCGTATTCTCCGCCTGCCAGCCGATATCCCTCCCCAGGCCGAGCGCCAGCGCCGCCGCCTGGAGCTGGGCTCCGCTTAGCCGCTCAGCCAGCGCTGCAAAAACCGTATTACAGGACACGGCAAATCCTTGCGCCAGCGTAAGAGGGCCGTGTCCTTTGCCATGGGGACAGGACAAACCGTATTTGCCGAATTGCCCGGAGCAATAGAACTTTTCCTCCGGGGAAGTCACTCCTGCCTCCAGGGCGGCTGCAGCCGTCACAACCTTAAAGATCGAGCCGGGAACCGCCGCCTGCAGCGCCCGATTGTTCCATTCGCCCCCTTCAGGCGAAATTTTTGCCGGATCGTAAAAAGGCAGCGACACCATCGCCTCGATATCCCCGGTTCGGCTGTCCAGTACGACTACCGCCCCTTCCTTTACACCCGCTTCCTCTGTCAGCCGTTCTATTCCCTCCTGAAGTCCTTTATCTATAGTCGTATACACAGACAGTGGATAATACGGGTTGCCGGGGGCTCTGACTTTGATCTCGCTGCCAGAAAGCCTGTTTCCGCGCGCATCCACCTGCGCATACGCCTCCGTATGGCCTACACCCTGCAGCAGCGGCTCTAGCGTCCTCTCCAGTCCGTCTGTTCCGGCCAAAGGAACTCTAAGCCCGGTGGGTGATTCCTTCGCTGCCGCCGGTGAAACCTCAGACAAATAGCCCAGCCACTGGCGGCCTGTAACGGCATTCCCGTATCTGCGGGTAAAAGGCAGTGCCCGGACCCCGTCGATGCCAAGCCTCTCCACTTCCTCAGCCTGCGCTGGAGACAGCGCTTTGGGAGTTTTGCCGCCGGAGACAGGCCAGAGCAGCGGTTCCTTAAGCCCGGTGATCCGGCTCTCCAGGTCCCCGTAAGTAACCTCCAGAACTGTGGCCAGACGCTGCAACGCCTGGCCGTCCGCCGCTCCCCCACGCTCCTTCTGCGGAAAAAACGCTGCGGTCCATACCGTCTCCCCGGCAAGCGGCTTCCCGCTGCGGTCATAGAGGCGTCCCCGGCCGCTGTCGAGTATGGTCTCCCGTTCACTTTGTATTTCGGCCATCTGGGCCAGCGTGTACTCCGCTCCCGGAACCACCCGGTCCTTCAGCAGCAATTGAACCCAGGCAAGCCTGAGAATCAGTATCCCAATGAAAGCCGACATAATCACCAGGCTCCAGAATATGCGTTTATGTATAAGCTTATGCAATGCCATTCCTCCTGAATTTACGGGTACATATGCCGGTCAAGACTCATGGCATTTATTATGCCCACCTTACTGAATAATTACATGGATATAATGCATGAATGTAAAAAAGCCGCCCTGTCCCGAAGGAAAGAGCGGCCAGTATTCTTTAATTAGAGCTACATTCTAAATTTAGACAATCGTTCTTTAAGGATCAGCGAGGCATTCTCCAGCTTAGAGGACAGCTCGACCAGATGATCACTTACATTCTGCTGCTCACCACTGAGTGAAGCAACCTCCTCAGAGGCTGCTGAGGATTCCTCGGCAAAGGAGCTGACATTACTAATCGTTTCTGACAGCACCCTCTGTGACTGGTCCAATCCCTCAATGGAATCCGACACAGAATCAAGCTTGTTGATGAATCGATCCATCTGTCCTTGTACAGACACGAAGATTTCGCTCGTATCCTGCACAGAAGCCCTCTGCTCCTGGAAGAGCGGCGCCACTTCCGACAGTGCGGTTACGGTCTCATTCATATCCTTCATAATGGTATCGGTAATTTCGGCAACCATGGCGATGGAGCGTTTGGACTGCTCGGCAAGCTGGCGGATTTCGTCCGCCACGACCATGAAGCCGCTTCCTGCTTCACCTGCCCGCGCAGCTTCAATTGTTGCGTTGAGTGATAATATATTGGTCTGCTGCGTAATGTTCTGCATCACCTCCAGAACCTTAATTACCGAGGAGGTCGTTTCCTTGAGCTCATTCACTTTCACAACAAGGCGGCCTGTCATCTCCCCTGTACCCTCTGTTCGGTCCAGCAGCTCCTGCAGCTTAACCATGCCTTCTTCACTGGATTGTCCAACACTATGCGCAGTACTGCTCATCTCATGCGCAGCGGCAATGACGCCACTCATCCGTCCGGAGATTTGCTCCGTCATTTCATTTCCCCGGTCTGCTTCCAGGGCTAAGCTGCCTGCGCCGCCGGCAATCTCCTCTGTTGCCGAGGCAATATCCTTCGCCGCTGAGGCGGTCTTGCGTGATGCGCTTCCCAGTGCATCGGCAGTCTCAAGCACTTCACGGGCTGTCTCATTCGTATGCACAACCAGCTCATTGATGCGTTCCATCATAATATTGAACGAACCGGACAACTGGCCGATCTCGTCCCGGGAAGTCACTTGGGTACGTACCCGCAGATCTCCCTCCGCACCATGAAACATCAGATTCTTAAGCCGGACCAGAGGACTTGAGACCATCCTTACCATCCAGAGACCGATTAGAACGGCAATAAGCGCTGCAGCAGCAACGGCAATGTACGTCGTATTCAGGATACGTCCTGCATCCTTGGTCAGATTCTCCGAAGGCACCACACCGAGCACTCTCCAGCCTGAACTCGCGAGTGTTCCATACACCGCCAGAATCGATTTGCCTTCTTCATCCTTGGTTGGCAAAGAGCCTGATGCTTGGCTTACCCCCTTGAACAGGGTTCCGCCAAGACGCAGATAAGAATCCGCCTCCTGATGCTGGGAAGTAGCAATCAACTCATCTTTGCCGGTCAGCAGCTGAATGTAGGAATCCTTCCCGAGACTGACCTTGCTGAGCTGACCTTCCAGTTCTGTCGTCCGGATATCGCAAATTGCCACATAGTCCGCCTTGCCGGACTCAATGGATACCGATTGGGCAAAACGGACGACACCATCACCTTCTCCCTGCTTCAAACCCTGAGTAATCCATAGACTCTGGGGCTTCTCCTGCAATTGCTTAAACCAGGCGTTCTCCCGGATTCCCTTCATAAAGGCGCTATCCGCAGTCCCTGCCGCAGAGGCAGAAAGACTCTCATTCCGCGGGACGAGATAAACCGCTTGTATATTGCCCGCCGCTTCCAGCCAGTTGTCCAGTTCAGCCTTGATCCGGCCGGCTTCGGCCTGGCGTTCCTCTTGGTCTGCACCAGATGCAGTACCGGATTCCACAGCCTGCCGAATAGTCTTGTTATAGAACAGCTCTCCCAGCCTGTCTTCAAAACGCAGCAAAATCACATCCAGCTTCTCTGCTGTCTGCTTCACCGTCTGCTCATTAGCCAACAGCGCATTGTTCTCAATCGTTTGTTTGGCTACGGAATAAGAAGTGTAGCCGAGTGACAGCACGATTCCCATCGTGGAAATGAAAAACACCAAAAAAAGCCGCATCCCTATCGACTTGGAGGGGCGCAGCCAGGTTAACCCTTTACTGCTTGCTCTTGATTTACTCAAAAAAACTCACCGCCAGATCCACATTATTCCTGTAAGGGGTAATCCCGTTACAAGGTCATGAACATCTGAAGCATCCGGTCTGCAAGATAAGGCAGATACTCATGACCGTATTCATGATATACCATTAGGTCTTTCGGTGCTGTGATTTTGTTGTACGTAGCGAATTGTGTCGAAGGCGGACAGATCGTATCCACAAGTCCGGTCACCCATAACACCTTGCCTTGGATCCGGTCTGCAAGATTCTGAATATCAATGTATCCGAGGCGGTTAAAAATCTCATCCTCCCGCAGATGATGCGGATCAAAGAAGCGGAAATAATAGTTAATTTCCTCATAAGCGGAGGTTGTAATATTCGCTTCCCAAGCCCGCTTGTAATCGGAGAGGAAGGGATAGACCGGCACAGCCACCGCAATGCGGGGCTCTAGAGAAGCGCAGGCTACTGTAAGTCCGCCTCCTTGTGACAGTCCGGATGCACCGACACGCGCAGGATCCACCTCCTGCATCGCCATCAGAATACGCGCCGTCTGTGCGGTATCAAGAAATACATTGCGGTAATACAGGTTGTCCGGATCAGGATCATCAATCCCCCGGATAATATGTCCGCGGATGGTTGTCCCCTGAACTGTCAGATTATCTTCGGACAGTCCGCCCTGGCCGCGGCAATCCATTGCCAGCACACTGAATCCGTGAGCGGCATAAGCAACCTTCTCCAGCCAGTCACCGCTGTCGCAGGAGTAACCGTGGAACATGACGACTCCGGGTCCTTTCTCGCCGTCCGCCTTCTTCGGTCTTACATATTTGCAATGCACTCTGGCTCCGCCTACGCCTCTAAAATACAGATGAAAACATTCAGCCAGCTCGCTCGTAAATTCGGCTGGTACCAGCTCATAATCCAGCGGCTGGGCATCCAGTTCATACAGCGCGCGTTCCCAGTACTGATCGAAATCAGCCGGCTTCGGGCTGATGCCTTTATAGGTTTGTAACTGGGGAAGGGATCGTTCGTTCATGATGATTCTCCTTAGGGTTGTTTTAGATTTGGTAAATAGGTGATGAAGCTTGGATTGAAACAGAACGAAAAACCCATTGTAAGTGGGTTTTCGCTCTGTGCAGCAACTCGGCTGCGGATAATAGCTATTCCGTCCTAGATCTTGCCGGGACCCGCGTCGTCGCCAACCTCTTCATGGGTTTCGATGACATAATTAACGATTTCCTGTACGGTGGTGTAAGCCACGCCTACATAGGTGTCAGCAGCGCCGTAGTAGATGGCGATACGGCCGGTTTCGGCGTCGGTTAGTGCTGCACAAGGGAACAGCACGTTGTTAACGAAGCCTCTTTCCTCATACCATTCTTCCGGTGTAAGCACGAAGTTTCTGGAGCGGTATTTTACTCTGGACGGCTCGTCCATATCGAGAATCACCGCCCCCATGCTGTAGACAAGGCCGTTGCAGGTTGTGGTTACGCCGTGATAGAACATCAGCCAGCCTTCGGTAGTCTCAATCGGTGCAGGGCCGCCGCCGATCTTCGTACTTTGCCACCAGCCTTGACCGCCTTTAGACATGACATGGCGGTGTTTGCCCCAATAGACGAAATCCGGGCTTTCGCTCAGAAATACGTCACCGAACGGAGTATGACCGCTGTCGCTCGGACGGGACAGCATCACAAAGTTGCCATTAAGCTTCTTAGGGAACAATACGCCATTACGGTTGAACGGCAGGAACGGATTTTCCAGGCTAACGAACGTTTTGAAATCCTGGGTTTTGGCTACCCCGATGGCTGCACCGTAGAAATCTGTACACCAGATGATATAATAAGTATCCTCAACTTTTACAAGACGGGGATCATAGGCATAACGCGGTGCGTACGGCTTGCCTTCTTCGTCGGTAAACTGAATCGGTTCGTCGTCGATTTTCCAATCCAGGCCGTTGGCGCTATGGCCCATCCGAAGGTGAGGGCGGGTCGTATTATCCTCTACGCGGAATACGCCGAGGAAGCTGCCTTCATAGGCAATTACGGCGCTGTTAAAGATCCGGGCAACGCCTTTGGCCGGATTACGTTTGATGACCGGGTTGTCATTATGTCTCCACACCGGATTGTCATTTCCTGCCGGTCTGTCCTGCCAGGGAATGTTCGGCAGATGATTGCCGATTAGCTGTACTTCTTTCATAGTAGTTAAGCTCCTCTCAAAATAGGGCAGCCTGCGCTGCGGTGAATTTCACCTAATCAAATAACCAGCTTTATTTTACCGAGCCTTGTGCAAAGCCGTTATAGATGTACTTTTGCAAGGCGATGAAGGCAATCAGCGTCGGAATAATCGCAATCATAATCGCGGCACAGATAACCTCCCACTGCGAGCCGTAAGGCCCTTTAAATTTGAACAGTGCGGTGGAAACGACCTGGAGACTGCTTTTTGGCATATACAGGAAGGGCGTGTAAAAGTCATTGTAGATGTTGACACCCTTCACGATAATGACCGTGACAATCGCAGGACTCAGCAGCGGCAAAATAATTCTCCAGTAAATCGTCCAGTACGATGCACCGTCCAGCATGGCCGATTCATCCAGCGACTCGGAAATTGAATCCAGGAACTGCATGAAAATATAAACCGCGATAATGTCGGTACCGAGATACATCAGGATCGGCGCCCAGCGCGTATTGAACAAATCCAGCGAGTTGATGATCTGGAAGGTAGCGACCTGGGTGGTTACACCCGGAATCAGCGTTGCCAGCAGAAAAGCGCCCATCAGCAGCTTGCTGCCTTTGAATTTGAAGCGGGCCAGAATATAGGCCATCATTGATCCGGTCAGCGTAGCTCCGGCAATGGAAATAAGCACGATGATAATGGTGTTCATGAAGCCGAGCAGCATATTGCCGTCGACAAAAGCCTTGGTATAGTTGCTGAAATTCAGCCAGTTCTCCGGCAGGGTAAGCGGGCCGGTACTGGCGTACTCCGCATTGGTTTTGAGCGATGCGAAAAAGACGACCATAATCGGAATCAGTGCGGCGAGCGCGCCTAAGACTAAGGTAAGATATTTGAAGAAAGAAGCTGCGCTGTATTTAAAAGTATGCATATCTTACTTCTCCTCCTTAATCAGCACACGCTGCAGAATAGTCACGATAACAACGATACCCAGCAGCACCACAGCCATCGCCGAAGCAAGACCCAGCTTGCTGTATTTGAAGGCCACATCAACGGTCTGAATGACAAACGTACCGCTGCCATTAGAGCCGCCGGTCATGACGTACGGAATTTCGAACACACCGATCGCTCCGCTTACCGCGAGGATCAGATTGAGCTGCAGAATTTTTTTGATACTTGGAATGATGATATGTCTGAACTGGTGCCAGCGGTTGGCGCCGTCAATTTCCGAAGCCTCATAAATATCACTGCCGATCGAAGAAATCGCTCCAAGGAAAATAATGAAGTTCATCCCCATATATCTCCAGACCGAAGCAAAGGCGAGGGAAATATTAATCAGATGCGGATTCAGCAGCCATTTCTGCTGCCAGGCTCCAAGTCCGACCAGGTCAAGCAGTGTATTGAGCGTACCCTCCGGCTTGAAGAAGAACAGGAAGATGAAGCCGATAGCCACCCCGTTGAGCAGCGTCGGGAAGAACAGAATTCCTTTGAACCAGTTCTTCAGACGAACATTAAAGCTCAGGATGGTCGCAAAATACAGGGCCAGCCCCATTTGTACAAACGTTGCAAAGAAATAATACAGACTGACCTTAAATACGGCAAAATACTCCGGTTTGGTAAAGATCGTCTTGTAGTTGTCGAACCCCACATACTCCATGTTTTTGCTGAAGCCGTCCCAGCTTGTGAAGCTGTACTGGAACATTTTGAATACGGGTAAATATGAGAACGTCAACAGCAGCACTACCGGAACTAACGAGAATAAAAAAATGATCAAAATCCGCTGATTTTTATAGCTCAAGTTGGACAATCTCTCCACACCTCCTAAGAACACATCCTAATAACTCCAAACCCTGTCCAAGTCCCGCAAAAGTGAAGGGGAAAATGCGCTTTGGCATCTCCCCGTTCTCTTGAATCTGTCATCACTCTGCGTTTAAAAATCACTTAGCAGCAGTAACCTTAGCTCTTGCCGCTTTCCATTTGTCGTTCAGGTCTTTCATGATATCGTCATAGGAATCCTTGCGGTTGCCGATTGCAGCTTCGATAATAACTTTCTTGAAGTCAGGCTGCCAGAGACCGATTTCTGCTTCTTTATCAATTGCATCCACCCAGCCTTCTTCACCGGCTTTTGCGGGTGCAAGGGTGTCGAACGTTACGTCTGTACCTTCAAATTGCTTAAGAATTTCCGGAAGCTCAGCGCCTTTAACCGGGCTCATACCGCCGCCTTCAGTGGTCGGGTAGCCGGATTCGTTGATGAACCAGTCCACCCATGCTCTTGCCG
>NZ_LN831198.1:1099322-1104011 GCF_001368795.1 Paenibacillus ihuae | reverse complement strand
CTTGCCGCTTCTTTGTTTTTGCTGTGGAGGCTGATACCCAGGTTGTAGTCATCGGACAGCGGTACAAGAATTTTGCTGGCATTGGTAGGGAAAGGCATGAAGCCGACATCATCAGGATTGGTAGCCAGTCCTTTGATTTGGCCGATCGCCCAGGAGCCGAGCATCATCGTACCGATTTTGCCGTTAGCCAGGTCAGCCTTGGAGGTTTCCCAGTCGGTTGTTGTAGGGTCTTCTTCAATCAGACCATTCTTCGCTGCGTCGTACATTACTTTGTACAGGTCGTAGTGCGGTTGTCCCTGTACGAAGTTGTCGTCGGAAGCAACCTGAGCGATATTTACATAGTCGCGGTCGCCGGCAACGGTAGCCAGATCAGCTTCCCATTGGGTCAGCGTCCAGCCTGCGGCATAGTTCGTATACAGCGGAACGGCATCGGTTTTGTCTTTGATGCTCTGCAAAGCCGTCTGGAACTGTTCAAAGGTTCTTGGAACTTCTGTAATTCCCGCATCCTTGAACACCTGCTTGTTGTAAATCACACCGGAGAAGTTAACGGTAATTGGAATACCGTAGGAAATACCGTCTACACTGCGTTCTTCAAGGCCTGTATACTGCTGTTCCAGATCGGACATCTTGCCCAGCGGCTCAAAGAAATCCGGAAGATCTTTAATGGCAACGCTTGTAGGCAGCAGCAGAACATCTCCGTAATCATTGGTGCTCATGCGGATCTTGATCTGATCCTCGTAGCTGGACAGCGCTTCGAAGTTGACTTTGACATTCGGATATTTCTCATTGAACTTGGCTGCATAGTCTTTGAATACGGTATCAACGATGTCCGTACGCTGCGTGATTACTGTGATATCACCTTTGATATCCTTAGCTGCATCACCTTCAGGGGCAGCAGTAGCCTCCGTACCTGTTCCTGTATTCCCTGCATTTGTTGCTGCTGCATTATCCGCGTTGTTGTTGTTCGATGAACAGCCTGCGAATAAACCCGCCATTAGCGTGAGTGCTGCCAAACTTGTAACTGCTTTGGTCTTCTTCATTGCTTTTTTGACCCCTCTCTTCGATTCACGGTAATTAATAACAAAAACCTAACAAACTTTTCGGGTTGAAACGATCAAAACGCTAAAACTACTTGCCTTCCGCTTAAATCGTCTTGAAAAGAGTGTTGGTATCGCTTACAAGCTTATTATAAATCGTTATCACACCCAAAACGATGGTTTCAATTGTTTTTTCTGGTCTTATATTTGTTATTTTTGTTTTGTTAATTTATTATTATGTTCAAAACAACGACAAAAAGGAGGGCTATCCGCCCTCCTTGGATAAAACCTTTCCTATTAATATGTGTAAAACAGGTTTAGCTTTTCGGAACCCTGCAACCGCTTTTATAATCTTTCGGAGTCATACCGCATATCTTTTTAAACAGCTTATTGAAATACACCGGGTCACTGTAGCCGACCATTTCCGCAATCTCATAATTTTTAAGATCAGGCCGCCCGGTCAGCAGCTCCTTAGCCCTGGCAATCCGTATTCCAATCAGATACTCCGTAATGGTCTGTCCGGTCTTATATTTGAATAAGCGGCTGATATAGCTGGCATTCATTCCAACCGTCTCCGCCAGCCGCTCCAGTTCAAAATTGTGGTTGTACTCTTTCTCCAGGATGCTCTTGGTCTGTTCGACTACATAATGCTCTCCGCCTTCGGACGCCTGCACCGCCTCCTGCTGCGGTTCAGCAGCCTTAAGCTTCTTGTTCTCCTCCACCCTCTTCAGCAGCTCATATAATTGTGATTTCTCAATGGGCTTGAGCAGATAATCCAGTGCGCCGAATCGCATTGCCCGCCGGGCATAGTCAAAATCACTAAAGCCGCTCAGCACTGCAATCGGCAGGTTCTTCATATGGCCGCGGGCTTCTTCTATCAGCTTAAAGCCGTCCATTCTCGGCATTTTGATATCCGTAATCAGCAGGTCGATGTCCTCTTCCGTTAAACCAGAAAGCTGGTTCCATGCTTCCAGGCCGTTGCCGTGAGAGCCGATAACCTCCACTTCCAAATCCATTCTGGAAGTAATCTTCTCAAGCCCACGGCGAATAACTTCCTCATCATCCGCTATCATGACTCTGATCACTTAGAAAATCGCCTCCAGTTGTAATATCCGTGCGGAATGATTGCGCTACCATTTCATTATAGGCTTCCTTCCTACAATATAAAATGTGCTGTGTTGCTCTTTTATAGTCTTCTGTTTACTTTACACATTTCCCCCTTGAAATCATACCTAAAAAGGGTTATAACTTAATTGTATTGTTGTTATCAATAACTAACATTTTTATAATAACAATATAACAAAGTGTAATTTTTGTTATGCTGTCAAAGCCTATATTTTAGTAAAGCGAGGTTTCCAAATGTCACTGCTGAATGAATACGTCGGAGGCGTTACCTGGGGCTTTATGGGCAGGCGCGGAACGTGGGCGCTCGATTCAGCCGCAACTTCAATGGAGCTTATGAAATCGGTTACCGGTGCGAATTGGACAGCCATCGCCTTCAGTGCTTTCCAAGCCACCCCGCAATCTACAGAAATTCCTTACTGGGAACTGCCGACAGTGACTGATGATGAGGTGCTGTGGGCCATCCGCAAAGCTAAGTCCCTGAAGCTGAAGGTCTGCCTGAAACCGATCGTCAATTGCGCAGACGGCACTTGGCGGGCTCATATCAACTTTTTCGACAAGGATGTTCCCTGCGAGCCCAAATGGTCGGAGTGGTTCCGCTCTTATACTGCCTTTATTCTGCATTATGCTGCGATCGCTGAAGAAAGCGGCTGCGAAATGTTCTGCATCGGGTGTGAGCTGGTTCAGGCGGACAGACGCGAAGCAGAGTGGCGGACTTTGATTGCTGAAGTCCGTAAGGTCTATAGCGGCGTTATTACGTACAATTGCGATAAGTATCAGGAGGATAATGTCACCTGGTGGGATGCGCTCGATGTCATTTCCTCCAGCGGCTACTATCCTGAACACGACTGGGAAGCTCAGCTGGACCGGATTGAAGCTGTGGTGAAGAAGCAGGACAAACCGTTTTTCTTCATGGAAGCCGGTTGTCCCAGCCGGACGGGCAGCGCCGCCATCCCCAATGACTGGACGCTGGAAGGTGAACCGAGCGAGGAAGAACAGAGCCGTTTCTACCGTGCTATGTTCGGCAGCTGTGAAGGCCGGGACTGGGTACATGGCTTTATGCTGTGGGATTGGCCGGCACGCCTCTATCAGCCTGAAGAAGCGCCAGTTAATGATGATTACTGTATGTACGGGAAGGCAGCGGCACCAGTGATCAAAGACTACTATACTTCCAAAATCAATGGTTAGGAGTGAATCATCTGCTATGAAGAATTCACCTGAACAATGGCTGAACGCGCTGGAGCAGGAGCTTCAGGACAATATCCTCGGCTTCTGGATGAAGCATACCCTGGATGAGCAGCACGGCGGGTTTGTCGGCGAGATTGACAATCAGCTGAATATTGTGGAAGGCGCCGGAAAGAGCCTTGTACTCAATGCGCGGATTCTCTGGACCTTTGCGACAGCTTACCGTACGTACCCTAAAGCCGAGTATCTCGCCATTGCCGAACGCGCCTACGGTTATCTGCTTGAGCATTTCCTAGACAAGGAATACGGCGGATTATATTGGATGGTGGATGCAGCGGGTGTACCTTCCCAGCTGAAGAAGCAGGTGTACGGCCAAGCCTTCGCGATTTATGCCCTGGCCGAGTATCATCATGCCACCGGACATGCAGAAGCCCTGGAGCAAGCTGTAGAGCTATTCCGTCTCTTGGAGAAACACGGCTACGATCCTCTTTATAAAGGTTATATTGAAGCACTCGCACGCGACTGGCAGCTGACCGATGACCTGTCCCTCAGCGCGAAGGATATGAACGAGAAAAAATCGATGAACACGCATCTGCATGTTCTCGAGGGCTATACAGGCCTTTACCGGGTATGGAAATCAGAGGAGCTGCGGGTCAAGCTGGCAGAACTGATTGAGACCATGCTAGAACACATCGTGGATGATGAAGGCAAGCATTTCCTCCTGTTCATGGACGAAGAGTGGAATGTGAAATCCGATATCATCTCCTACGGTCATGATATCGAAGGCAGCTGGCTGCTGGTGGAGGCTGCGGAGGTGCTTGGTGATGAGGAGCTTCTGCAGCGCGTCCAGAAGGTAGCCATCTCAATGGCAGAAGCCACACTTAACGAAGGTATCGACGCTGACGGCGGAATATGGAACGAAGCTGACAGCAATGGCTTAATCTCTAAGGACAAAGACTGGTGGCCTCAGGCGGAAGCCATGGTCGGTTTCTACAATGCCTACCAGCTGACAGAGGATGCCCGCTTCCAGGAAGCTGCCGCAGCGTCTTGGAACTTTATTGACAGCTACATGGTCGACCACAAGCTGGGCGAATGGTATTGGGGGGTAGACCACAATCTGCAGCCGGTGGCTCATGAGCCGAAGGTCAGCGCCTGGAAATGCCCTTATCATAACAGCAGAGCCTGCTTTGAAATGATCGCACGGCTTAAATCATCTATAAAGGAGACTATCTAAAATGACTTCAGTATTTGAGGAACGCAAAGCGCAGTTAACCGAACGCTATGAGGCACTGATTGGACGCAAAAATGAAAAGGTGCCTTTCGGCAACGGTATCTATGACCGTTA
>NZ_LN831198.1:1084236-1099296 GCF_001368795.1 Paenibacillus ihuae | reverse complement strand
TGACCGCAGAGCATGCACCGCTGATCTGGCGTTATGACTTCAATCCTGAGACCAACCCTTATTTCGCTGAAAGAATCGGCGTGAACGGAGTCTTCAATCCGGGGGCAATCGAACTGGACGGCAAATTCTATCTTGTGGCCCGTGTAGAGGGCAATGACCGCAAGTCCTTCTTCGCCGTTGCCGAGAGCGACAGCGGCGTGGACGGCTTCCGCTTCTGGGATCACCCGGTTGTGCTGCCTGAGACAGAAGACCCGGACATCAACGTCTATGATATGCGTCTGGTCAAACATGCCGACGGCTGGATCTACGGCCTGTTCTGCACCGAACGCAAAGACCCGGATGCCCCGCACGGCGACCTGTCCAGTGCCGTAGCACAGTGCGGCATTACCCGCACCAAAGACCTGAAGAACTGGGAGCGCCTGGCCGATCTTAAGACCGGCTCCGCCCAGCAGCGCAACGTGGTGCTGCACCCTGAATTTGTTGACGGCAAATATGCCTTCTACACCCGTCCGCAGGATGGCTTCATCGATGCCGGCTCCGGCGGCGGCATCGGCTGGGGCTTGTCAGGCACCATCGAGAATGCTGTGATTACCAGTGAGACGATCATGGATCAGCGCTACTACCATACGATCAAAGAAGTGAAGAACGGCCAAGGCCCAGCTCCGATCAAAACCCCGCGCGGCTGGCTGCATATCGCCCACGGCGTGCGCAATACCGCTGCCGGCCTGCGTTATGTGCTCTACGCCTTCCTGTCGGACCTGAATGAGCCGAACAAGGTTACCCATGCTCCCGGCGGACATTTCATCGCACCGGATGGCGAGGAACGCGTCGGCGATGTATCGAACGTCGTATTCTGTAACGGTGTGATCGCCCGCGACAACGGAGACATCTATATCTACTATGCATCCTCTGATACCCGTGTCCATGTAGCTACTACCACCGTCGACCAGATGCTCGATTACGTGCTGAACACGCCGGAAGATCCGCTCCGCTCCTATGCCTGCGTTCAGCAGCGGATCGCGCTTGTCGACCGTAATTTGCAGCTCTAATCTCACATTCATTCCTAAGCATCAGCCAGCACAAATGTGCAAAAAGGCGGCTCCGGCAGAACGAATCGTTCTGCCTGGAGCCGCCTTTTTTTGTATGTAAGCCTCAAGTTTTCTCGCAGTCATGGTACTGTGGAATAACTGCATTTTGTACAGCTATAATCCGGAATTACCGGGAGAAACAGAAAATAACTGTATTCTGTACAATTAGATAGACGGCATTCAGCCAAAATACGCTTGTTTCCTTATTTTAACTGTATCAAATACAACTACAACTATAATTGCAGCTACAGCCCCGATTTAGCTGTACAGAATACAATTACAGCCTATGACTTGTATCCTCAGCAACCAGCAGCTCCTTGATCGCGGCAATCACCAGCTCCGGTCTATGTATCTGAATGGAATGTGGACTGTCCGCAGCCAGGATATGCCGGGTCTGCGCGGTCAAATCAGCCAGCTGCTCCTGGCTCTGCCTCCATTCCTCATCCCGTTGTCCTGCACTCAGCACGATCACCGGCAGGTCCTTGCGCAGCGGAGGTGCCGCCTGCAGCTCCCTTGCGCTCTTATCAGAGGCCAGTAGTTCTGCATATAGCGTCTTGTAAGCATAACTGCGGTATCCGATTGCACTGGCCGCGTTCCGTACTGGCTCAGGCAGCCTGCGGCTGCCAAGCTGTTTTTTTAACATACGGGGAACACCAACTGGCGATAATAGATATCCTAATCTCGCCTGCCGCCTGTTAATTTCCCGCTGCTGTTTACGCGAATCGCTCATTCCCTCCAGAAGATAAAAGTTCACAGTCGTGGTATCTACCAGCAGCAGGCCCTGTACTTCTTCCGGATACTCTGCCGCGAATAATCTCATTATCATTCCGCCGTACGAGTGACCGGCCAGCACATAAGGTGGTTTACAATCCAAATCCATCAGCAATTCAGAGTGGCCTGAGGCTGCCGACAGAGGGGATCAATGGCACAGAGTTTGAGCATGTGCCGTTGCTTTCTCGGAGCTTCGGTCAGGTTTGAAGCCGGCCATCTTGAAACGCCGGGATCTTGCCCATGATGCCAAGCTTACCCTGTCGCCTCCCCGTGCGGTGGAATTTTCACTTGCTCACAATGTAAGCAGCCGGGAAGAGGTCGATGCGGTGATGGAGGAAGTGCAAAAAGCAGGGACGGTCATTACCCGTACCTGCACACGATACCTTATGGGAGGCTACTCCCGCTACTTTTAAGACCCAGACGGCCATTTATCATTATGGAAGCCAACTACAATCCGGCCTGGGAACTTCCGGAGTAATGTGAAATCACCCTGCAGATTCGGGATCTGGCCAGACATCTCCCTCCCGGCGGCATACCCAGTCATAATACAGTTCTGTATCAAAAGGCTCCTTAGCCATCGCTACACCGCCAAAGGAGATGTCCATTCCATTCAGATTAATTTGTTCCGATAAATAGACAAGGACATCATGTATCCCGCCATCGCGCGAGGATTGGGCAATCAGGGCAAACACTTCTTTTTGTTCCAAGGTTAATTCCTGCAGCACCTTATTTACACGTGCATTTTCCTCAGTTTCAGGCCAGCCCTTCTCCATAATCCAGCGGGCATACGGACCAGGTGAGCGCTCTACCAAGTCATCGACAAAGGCTTTATACAATCCCAGCGACTGATCCTTCATCTTTAGCCTCCTATAGTTAGGTTTAATAAATCTCCCCTTTGAATCACATAATCGTCCGCGCTGGACACCGTGATTCTGCCTTCTGTGTATTTGAACGGCACGCTGTCCTCTTCATCAATCCAGTTGAAGAACTCTCCACCGATCGTCATCGTTCCAAAAGGACCTTTAAGGGAAAGTCCGCTGCTGTACTCGAACTCCCCATGAGTAGCAAAATAAGCCTTAGCTTCCTCCAGGGAAATCGGATTGCTGCCGCTCTCCGTCCAGTGTCCTGCCCGGGTAATATGCACATCATAGCTCATTACTTGTGTCTCTCCAATCGTAAGTTCATCAGCTCCGCGGTCCGGCCACGGAATCCCGGTGGACAATATCGGCTGCGATCAGGATTTTTTCCAGCGGTGCGGACGGGTTGTGGATACGGTTCAGCAGCTTCTCTACTGCGGCCCGGCCCATTGCTTCTTTGGGGACATGTACAGTCGTAAGCGGCGGTACGCATCTGGTCGCATCTTCAATATTGTCGAAACCCGTAACGGAAACATCAGCCGGCACATTCAGACCTTCTTCCCTCAGCACCTCACAAACCGTAAGGGCGGTAAAATCATTTCCGCATAGCAGCGCGGTCGGCAGGTTTTTGGCTTTTTTCCGTTTGAGCAGCCACTGTTTGAATTCTTCATGAAAGACTACAGAATCCATATCCTCCAGCATTAGCATCTCGTCGTCACCGGCGGGAGGCTTCATCCCATTCTCTTCAAGCGCGCTGCGGAAGCCGATCCAGCGGTCCCTGAAGCTGCGCGAATAGCGGATCGGGGCGATTAAATGCTGCTGTGTATGGCCTATACCCAGCAGATGATTGCTTAGCCGGGCCAGCGAATCAATATTATTCGCAAACACCGTATCGCTCGGAATTAACGGATCTTCATGGTCAATCAGCACCATCGGCAGGCCGATCCGGTGCACCTCCAGCAGCAGTGAGGTAGAGATCTGACCTACACCGACCAGGCCAAGCAGGCCATTCGGATTGAGGATATTCACGAAATTATCGGCACGGTGTTCAGAGACAATAACCATGCCAAGGCCTTCCTGGTCAAGGGCAAGCGCAATCCCGTCGACAATCTTCCCCCAGTACAGTGAGTCCTGCGTCTGTGAGCGGATATTGGGCATCAGCACCAGTACCGATTGCTTGTTCCGGTCTCCGCCTGCAGCCTGGGAAGGGCGTTTCATATTTTGCATGTACGCATTCTTTTGCGTGAAATAACCCAGCTGTGAAGCCGCCTGAATTACCCGCTCTCTTGTTGTTTCATTAACCCCGCCCTTGCCGGAGAGAGACTTGGAGACGACAAATTTGGATACCCCGAGATGATCGGCAATTTTCTGCATCGTAACCTTTTTAGCCATATGTATAACCTCCAATGTGTTCTTAGATTAATTGTCCTGCCGGTTAAGGCTGCGAAGAGGGCAGCTGCCCACCCCGGGCTTCTAACCATTTCTCATTTAACGCATCAAAAGCCTTCTGTAAACCAGGTGCGGCAATCAGCTCCTGGATATAGTCCCCTGAGGCAAACGACAGTTTCGAGCGGTTGGCCATATCTATAAAAGCGTCCGTCTGCACAGTGGCTTCTACCAGCTGCGGATGATAGGAAAGGAATTCACGATACTGTTCCATCGAAGGCTCTGCATGATCATCTGCCGGAAGGAATCCCTCTGAGGTATAGGAGGTTTCTTTAACCAGAAAATTCACCCAGGCCATCGATAATTCTTTGTTTTTGCTGAATTTGCTGACTCCAATGAACCAGTCAGGGTTAAGAGGCGCATAATGCGAGGCCCCATTATCATAAGGAAACGGGAAATAACCAATATCCTCCGGAGCAGCTCCGGCGTCCAGAATCTGGCTGATCGTCCAGTTTCCGGTCAGATACATACCCGCCTCACCTTTCGCCAGCTTGGTTTTGGAGATCTCCCAGTTGTTGGAGAACAGCTCTTCCTCCACGTAGCCTCTGGCAATCAGGGTTCTGGCAATCCCCATCGTCTGCCCCCACTCATTATCCAGCTGCCAGGGACTGTTCTCATGAACCATGTCATTCATATAATCGGGATTGCCGGTCATATAGTTGACCATATTGTTGCCCCATTCCCGCAGCGGCCAGACCGCACCATAATTCATATACAGCGGTATAATGCCCGCCTGCTTCAGCTTGGCGCAGATGGCGTAGAAATCATCCAGCGTCTGCGGGATCTCTGTGATCCCCGCCTGTTCAAACGCCTTCTTATTGTATACGATCCCGCTGGTGGTTGTCCCTGTAGATAAGCCATATCTTTTGCCGCCATAAGTAGCGAAGGTAGTGAACCGCTCATGGGCAGACATTTCTGCACTCAGCGGCTCAAAAAAATAACTCAGTTCCTTGGCAGGCAGATTGACCGGCAGCAGCAGCACATCCCCGGCATCCTTGGTAGAGAGACGCACCAGAATGTCGGTGGCATAATTGGATAAGCCCTCGAATTCAACACTGGCCTGCGGATACTTCTTAATAAACTGGTCCGCGTATCCCTGCATCGTGCCGTTCTCAATAAGATCGATCCGGTTGGTCAGCATAAGGATATTACCCGACAGACTACTCTGTTCATTATCCGCAACCGGCGTTGCCGGATGCTCCTGTTTGCTGTTCCGGTTCTCACAGCCCGCAGACAGCAGGAGCAGAAACAGGAGCAGAAGCATCGTTTGCAGGGTCCAGTATGCTTTTGTCATTTTCAAAGCAGATTTCTCCTTTCTCTCTCTGGCATGCTGGCTTGCGGTCCCGGAAGCGGCAGGGACAGAATTACATCTGTACCCACTCCGGGTTCGCTGAACACCTCTATTCCATATGCAGCTCCATAGTTCAGCTGGACCCGCTGATGCACATTCTTCATCCCGATGCCTCCATTGATGCTTTTCTTCGGAGGTGTCTCACGCTTCAGATTATCGTTCAGCTTGTCCAGGGTAGCCCGGTCCATCCCGCAGCCGTCGTCGCGGATATGGAACAGCAGCTTATGCTCAGTAATCTCACAGCTGATACTGAGATGCATATGTTCTTTGCTGTCATCCAGCCCGTGATAGGCTGCATTCTCGATAATCGGCTGGAACACCAGCTTGATAATCGAGTAGTCATCCAGCTCCCGGGGGACATCAATCTGCAGCGCGAACCGTCCCGGATAGCGGCAGCCTAAGAGTTCAACATAATTGCGGACATACATCAGCTCCTGCTTCATTGTCGTTTGGCCGGACAAATCGCTGGTACTGTAGCGCAGCAGCTTGCCCAGAATCGAGATCATATCAGCTGCTTCTACATCATCATTGATTTCCGCCGTCATGCGGATAGACTCCAATGTGTTGTAAATGAAATGTGGATTGATCTGGCTCTGCAGCGCATGCAGCTCCGCTTCCTTCTTCTGCTCCTCTATCCGGTAAATATCCTGGATCAGCTGGCGGATGCGCGCGAGCATACGGTTGAACTGATGACCGAGCAGGCCTATTTCATCTCGGCGTTTCACGCGGAAGTTGACATCCAGATCACCGTTCTGCACCTTTTTCATCAGCTGAATCATTTGTGTCAGCGGTTTGGTCAGGGCAAAGGACAAAATAATGGAGATAATCAATGCGAGTACGATAATAATTAGTGTCGCCGCCAAGGTTGCGTTGCGGGTCAGCTTCACATCACGGGTTAATTCATCGACCGGAATGGAGATGATTACCTTCCAGTTTGTCTTAGAGGAACTAGAATAAATGTTCAGCCGTTCCTTACCCGACACCGTGTCATAGAAGCTTCCGGCGGCTCCCTTGGCACTGCGGAACAGTGAAGTATGGGAAATATCCATTGTTAACAGCTTTTGGTCACTGTCATAAATGACCTTGCCCGCCTCATCCACGATCAGGGACTTGCCATGAGTCACCTCGTCCAGCTCCGCCACCTGGAACTCCAAGTTGCTGACATTGGCTTCTACCGCGATCAGTCCGATCGGGTTCCAGAGGCCGTCAACAATTTTGCGGACAACCGTATAAGCATAACGCGTACTCTGCAGATTGGTGGTATAGGCCTGAGTGCCGAACAGCAGCGCCTCACCGCTCGAATCCTTCACCTGCTGGCTCCAGAATTTGTAGCTCTGATCCAGATCAAGCCGCACACCGCCATCCTTAGCTGAATAATAGCCATTGCCATAGGCATCGAAAATATAGACAGAGTTCGTCCCCCGTTTAATATTGTTGATGAAGGAGATATTGCCTTCGATCCCTCTCTGAATGGACAGAAGCAGATCAAAATCACCCGGTGCAACACTGCTGCGGTCTGCATCACCTTCAGTCAGCTTCTTCTGTGCATAATAGCGGTTGGAGCGGATCAGATTCTGTTTGATATCGTTTACATACGCAGGCATCGAAGAAATTCGCTTCATGTCTTCTATGTAGTCGTCGACCCCATCCATCATTTGATCGATTAGCTTCTCCGAATAAGCAACCGTGTTACCTTGGATCGACTGTGTATAGCTCTTGAAGCTGATCACACTGATAACCGAAAGCGGCAGTGTAATAATAACCAGGAAGACTAGGAGCAGCTTTCGTTCCATGCCCATGTCCCCAATAAAGGACCACCAGTTGTGCTTGTACTTTACTTTCATCCGGTCCTTCTCCTTCAATCAGCTTTACCTAACTTTTTCAACCAACATAACAATTACCTAACAAAATAATTATACTTGTTAGCTCCAAGTTTCACAAGAAAAAGTCCAATACCTATAATTAACAGGCCGCTTCTTCCCGGGGGAAGAAGCGGCCTGAGTCTACAATATTACTATGCCTAACTGCTGAATTATTTAGATGGTGAACATCGCCAGCTTGTCTTTCAGCTGGTTCGAAGCAACCTCCAGCTTGCCGGACAGAGATACGAGCTGATCACTCACGTTCTGCTGCTCGTTGCTGAGTGAAGCCACTTCTTCGGAAGTCGCAGACGATTGCTGAGCGACTGCACTTACATTGCCCATCGCATCAGACAATACACCCTGTGAATGGCTGAGACTGCCAATGGCGCCTGTTACAGACTCCAGACTGGCAATGAAATCCTCCATTTGAGCCTGTACAGAAACAAAGATATCACTGGTGCTTTTTACGGAAGTCATCTGTTGTTTGAAGAGCGGTGCCACTTCAGACAGAACGTTCACCGTTTCATTCATTTCTGTAACGATCTTATCAATAATTCCTGCTACCAGCGCAATCGACTGCTTGGACTGGTCTGCCAGCTGCCGGACTTCATCTGCGACGACCATAAAGCCGCGGCCCGCTTCGCCCGCTCTTGCTGCTTCAATAGTAGCATTCAGTGACAGAATATTGGTCTGCTGCGTAATATTTTTCATAACATCAAGAACCTTCATAACAGAGTAAACCGTATCTTTCAGGTTGTTGACGCGATCTACTAATGCGGAGGTCATTTCTCCGGTACGGCCTGTCTGTTTGAGCAGGTCTTCCATCTGTTTCGCTCCGAGTCCGCTGGCTTCACCGACACCGCGTGCCGCTTCATCCATCTCGGCATTGGCAGCAATGACGTTCTGCATTTGAGTACCGATCAGGTCGGTCAATTCATTACCGCGCTCCGCTTCCAGTGCCAAACTTCCTGCACCGCCGGCAATCTCTTCGGTAGCTGCGGCAATCTCCTTCGCAGATACAGCCGTCTTACGGGAGGCATCACCAAGCTCGCCGGCAGTCTCCAGGACTTCACGGGCGGTATCTGTCGTTTGTGCAACCAGCTCGGTAATCCGTTCCATCATCATATTGAACGAAGCGGACAGCTGGCCAATTTCATCTTTGGAAGTAAACTCTGTACGTACGCTCAAATCGCCTTTTGCACCTTCCACCATCAGATCCTTCAGGCGGGCCACCGGCTTGGCGATCATCTGAACCATCCAGAAGCCGAGTAACACCGCAAGCAAAGCGGATGCAAGAGCAGCCATATAAGTTGTAAACAGAATCGGCTTAGCTGCTTTCACTAGTTCTCCTGTTGGGACAACACCTGTCAGCTTCCAGTCAGCCTTGGTTAATGTACTGAATACAGCCAGCACATCTTTGCCGTTTGAATCCTTGGCTTCCTGGCTGTTGTTCTTGTTCTTGCTGTCCTTGATGAAGCCGAATTCGGAAGCCACACCATCTTCAGCAGGAACCGAGGATGCAATAACAGTACCGTTTGGATCAACGAGCTGAACCCGCGAGCCGTCGCCAAGCGATACGCTTTGGAAAGCCTCTTCCAGTAAGGTATTTTTGAGCTCAAGCATGATGACATAGCCTGTAGCAGAGCCCATAGTCTTGAGTGATCTTACCATAGCAACATTTTTGCCGCCGTCACCTTCAACAGATGTTGAGAACCAGTAGTTCTGCGGTGCTGCAGTTTCATCCGAATAATAGGACGTGTACTCTGTATTGCTGGCAATAGCCTTTTTGAACCATTCCTGGTCTCTGATTCCATCGATCTTGAGACTGGAACTCCCGCTCGTGATGATACCCTCATCAGCGGATTGCGGTATCAGGGAGATCGCCACAATATTTGAGTCTGTAGTCGTCTGGCTGGACAGCTTCTTACTAATCGAATCCGTAGCGACGAATTTATCATAACTAGACTCTGCGGATAGCAGCTCCGACAGGTCACTCTGCATTTGTGCATCAAAGTACAGCTGAAGCGCCAGATTCTCATACTGTTTGAGTGTAATGTCCAGCTTATCCGATGTCTGGATAATGGTCTGCCGGTTTGCTTCCGAGACATTGTCCTTAATTGTATTCTTAGCCTTGCTGTAAGACAAGAGACCCAGTAGCAGCACGACAGCTACAATGGAAGACAGGAAAATTAGAAACAGCTTGACTCCTACGGACTTAATCGGATCGACTTTCTTAACCTGGCTTACTGAACTATTCAGCACTCCTTTGAAGCCCATATCCCTTATCTTGCCTATACTCTGGAGTTTACTTTTGCCTTTGCCTGTTGTCTGGTCCACATCTGTGCGGCTTGGTTCTACTTGTTGTTTATCCACTGATTTCTTACTGTTTTTCCCCAATTTCACCCTTCTCCCCTTCTGCTTTTTATCTCTGTTCTCCTGCTCGGGAGCCCCCATATCATCACCTGCCAGTTAGAATAAAAGTCGTAGAAGTCCTATGTAAGCGTTCGCTATATGTATCTATATCGGTTTTCTCCGACTATTTGCTTAGAGTTCTTAAGAAATTACCTGATAATCTTTATATATTTAAGTCATTTTATTTTTTTTGCAAAAAAAGGGATGCACCTATAGATGCATCCCTTACCAGTGGATTGAAATTTTACTTTCTCTTACGCATCATATCAAAATAAGCTACAGGGTGATCTACCTTCATGCGCACGCGCTGAAGCGGGTGACGGGCCACATCAAGCTTGTTCCCTGCCTCATCCCATAGTTCCCCTACAATCTGCTTAAAGAACGTGTTATCCGGTCCGAAGAATTCCACTTCCTGCCCCGGCTTGAAGTTGTTGCGCTGCTGGATCAGCGCCATGCCGCTCTCCGCATCATACTCCAGAACTAGTCCTGCAAAATCATAGGGCGCCGCCTTTTCCTCAGGCTCATAGATATGATCCTCATGATCCGGGGTATCGTAGAAAAATCCGGTGTTCAGCGGACGGTTGGCCGCCTTCTGCAATTCTTCCAGCCATTCCGGCTTAAGCTCATAATGCTCCGGATCGGCCATATAAGCATCAATGGCCTTGCGGTAAGCATTCACGACAGTCGCCACGTAGTGGATGGACTTCATCCGGCCCTCAATCTTAAAGCTGTCAATGCCGGCTTCAATCAGATCGGGGATGCTTTCCAGCATGCACAAATCTTTGGAGCCCATGGAGAACGGGTTATCCTGGGGCTGATGCAGCGGCAGCTGGGTGATTCCCGGCTGAAGGCGCTGCGGAGCAGCAGTAGCAGCCTCAGCCTGTTCCTCTTCGGACACCCAGGCGCCTTCCGGACGGTCATCCTGGAACAGGTCATATTTCCAGCGGCAGGACTGGCAGCAGCCGCCGCGGTTAGAGTCGCGGTCTGTAAAGTGGTTGGATAATACACAGCGTCCGGAATATGAGGAACACATAGCCCCGTGGATGAAGCTCTCAATTTCGATATCGACATGCTGTTTAATCTCGGCGATCTCTTCCAGACTGGTCTCGCGGCCGAGAACGACACGCGGAAGGCCTTCCTCTTTCCAGAAGGATACCGCCTGCCAGTTGAGGGTGGACTGCTGGGTGCTTAGATGCACCTCAAGTCCCGGTACCAGCCGGCGTGCAGTATCGACAATGGCCGGGTCTGCCACAATGATGGCGGCAATTCCGGCTTCGTATAGGTTACGCAGGTATTCTTCAATCCCGGCGATATCTTCATTGTGAGCATAGATATTGGTAGCAACAAACACTTTAGCGCCGTATTTCTTGGCGAATTCCACACCCTCGCGCATTTCCTCGAAGCTGAAATTATCCGCTCCGGAGCGCAGACCATATTTCTGGCCTCCAATATATACTGCATCCGCACCATAGTGCACGGCGAATTTCAATTTTTCCAGGTTACCCGCCGGAGCAAGGAGCTCCGGTTTGTCCAGACGGTAACGTTTGCCCTTATACTGGGGCTTAGTCATGGTTCCCATTATGTTCTCCCCTCCATATCTTTGCTGTAAAAATAAACTTAAACCATCTGCCTTGTAGATTCAGCAGTAACTTCGGAAAGCGTTTGGACTTCCGGCCGCTCTTGTCTGCAGATTTCTTGATTCATACCGCTTCACGGTTGAAATCTGCAAACAAAGGCGAACGCTACCGCTCCTACAGTTCCAAACCTTTCCTGCGTTACTCTATCTTTAAGGTTAACTTTAAGTTCATTCAAAGCAGCAAATCATTGCCTTATTTTATTTCCTTAACAGATTAATAGACTTGCTCTTTGTAGAAGAAGCCGAACGACAGGTCACGCTCAGGGTCCTGCAGCGCACGGATTCCATCCATCCACGCTTCGTCAAAAGCATAGCCCTGCGGGTCCGCGGCATAGAGATCCACCGCATGACGGTAGGTCTTAACGACTGCCACGTTATAGGCAATTGGTTTCAGTAGCCCTTCAATCTTCAGGCTGTGCACTCCTGCCGCAAGCAGGATATGCAGATCCTCAAGGATACAGATATCGTCGGAGCTCATAATATGGGTACCATTGATGTCCTCATAAATCGGGAATTTCTCATCCCGGCGCTCTGCTTCAATCAGGAATAAACCGCGTTCCTTGCCGAGGTTTCCATCCTCTACCGGACGGCCCTGGTGGGCCATATAGCTTGCAACGAGGCCGCGCTTGGAATGGTAAATATTCGTCATGCCATGCACCTGAACCTGGGCTTCAACCTCCAGCAGTGGCACCATCTCGGTGATTTCGTCCATGTTCAGCTCACGGGCCAGAACAACCCGCGAAGCGCCTTTGCGGCCCCAATAATTGGCCGTAAAGTAATTCGTTGAGGTCATCTCGGCATTCCAGTGCAGCCTCATGCCCGGCGCCTCAGACTTCACAGCAGCCAGAACGGCCGGATCGCCGAATTCGATCCCGTCAATTCCAAGCTCACCGATAGCTTTCACGTAGGCGGGAAGCTCATCCAGCAGCCGGTTGGACATGAGTCCGCCCAGACCGGCGTAGACTTTCCGGCCCATACCATGGGCCAGTTCTATAACAGCTGCCGTTTCCTCCAGCGAAAAATGTCCGGCCAGCCGCATGCCGAAACGGTCATCGCCGATCAGCAGCGCATCTGCACCGGCATTCAGCAGCGCACGCGCTTCTTCCAGGGATGCTGCTGTGGCCAGCAGCTCCGGTTTGTTCATCATGTTGTACCCTCCTGCACTTGCGGTAAACGAAACCGCATCAAACTCTATTTTAATAGGTTACGGCGAACTTTGTTCACTTTTTTGAATATTGGCTAAATGTTCCTTATAGGTCTTACCGAACAGATGGCCCTGGGAACCGTCTTTTTTAGTCACATAGAAGTAATATTCTGATGCCTTAGGCTCAAGAGCAGCTTGAATGGAAGCAAGACCCGGGCTGGCAATCGGCCCCGGCGGCAATCCAGCATTCTTATACGTATTATATGGGCTGTCAACCTTGAGATCCTTGTTCAGCAGCCGTTCTTTTTGCTTGTCCAGCAGATACTGGACAGTAGCATCAATCTCGAGCTTCTGCTCTTTGTTCAGCCTGTTATAAATTACACCAGCCACCAGCGGACGCTCCTCGTCCACGACAACCTCACGCTCTACGAGTGAAGCGACTGTCAGCAGCTCATGCAGGGATAAACCGCGCTTATCCAGCTTTGTTTTCCAGTCCGGAATACTGTCCAGCTTCTTCTCCAGCTGCTCCAGCATCGCTTCGACAATCTCCTGGGGCGTACTGTCTTTGACGAGCTCATACGTTTCAGGGAACAGATATCCCTCAAGCCGATGGCGAAGCTCTGCATTCACCGGAATCCCCAGCCGGTCTGCTGCAGCAAGTCCTGCACCAGAATCTATGACTTTAAGGAAGACCTCAGCTTTCTGATTCCAGGCTTCTGCCAGTTTGTCAGCCACTTGCTTCGCGGTGAATCCTTCAGGAATTGTAAAGACGACTGTCTCTTCCTTAACTACATCTCCGGCATTCAGCCTTGCAATCAGCTGGTCATAGGTATCTCCAGGGCTTGCAGTATATGTTCCTGCTTTGAAGCTTGAGCCTTCCTTGACCCATTTCAAATATCCCTTGAATAATAGCCCATTACGGATAATGCCGTTTTCCTCCAGGAGATCAGCGATTTCCGAACTGCCCATCCCCTTCTCTATGGTAAACGTTACTGCCGGGCCTGCAGGCTTTACCGGCTGCATTCCATTCCAAATATACCATGCGCCTCCCCCTCCTGCTAAGGCCAGCAAAAGGATTACGATCAGCACAGCGCGGATTGCGGCTTTCAAATGTCACTCCTCACTTTCCGACTATAAAGTATAAAATTGTATTGTCTTAAATTCAACATATATTTTATAAATGCCTCTATTTCAAGCAAAAAGAGCGCGGAATAACTCCGCCCTCTTCCTTGCCAAGCATAGATGTTGCATATTTGTGAAAAACACTTATTCCTTGTCGTCAGCAGGGAGGGTCAGCTCGTCGTACAGCTCGGAGACATCTTCCCACTCCTCATCGTCAACGATACTTTCCAGCTCGGGCACACCGTTAGGCGAAACCACGATCCGCAGAATTTCCTGCTCTGCTTCTCTTCCGGAGCCAGCCAGTACCGCATACGCGCGGTCGCCAACCTCAAACTCGGCAATAATATCGTAAACGGAAGATTTACCCTGCTCGTCTTCCAGTTCTACAGTCTCTCCATATACTTCCTTGAGCTTCGATGTCCATACCGCTTGTTCGGCGGAAAAATCAGTCATTCTCTGCTCCTCCATCCAGCTCGTCTACCAGAGTATTGAAGGTTTCTTCAACGATCGCCCACTCTTCGTCGTTCTCGATCATGAAGAGCTGCAGATCATCGCCGTCTTCCTCATAGCGGAATGCATACACCTCATCACTCTCTTCATCTTCGGAATCCAGTGGAACTACCATCATATACTTTGCATCCGAACCATCAACTTCAAATTTCATGATGACCTCGAATTCCTCTTCATTACCTTCCTCATCGGGAATATAGATAATTTCCGGTTCTTCTTCTTGGCCAATCTGCTCGTTTGTCATAATAGCATGCACCCCTCACCTTTTACTGTTAGCATCCAAAAAATTTTGCAAAATCAGGGCTGCAGCCATTTTGTCTACAATCCCTTTGCGTTTCTTCCGGCTGACGTCCCCTTCAATCAGCACCCGCTCAGCGGATACCGTCGTCAGACGCTCATCCCAAAGGTGTACGGGTATTTCGAATTGCTCCCGCAGCTGATCGGCAAACTCAATACAGATTTCACCGCGGGGTCCTACAGAGCCATTCATATTCTTTGGCAGACCAACCACAATCTCCCCGATTTCGTACTCCTTGACCAGTTCACGGATCCGTTCGAACTCATTGCCGTTCCCGCGGCGTTCAATGGTTTCCAGAGCTTGGGCTGTCCACCCGAAAATATCGCTTGTGGCGACTCCGATTCTACGGTCGCCGTAATCCAGACCCAGCTTCTTCATTTCGGATGATCCACCCGATGATTAGCCAGGTAGAAACGAACCAGTTCCTCGATCAGCTCATCACGTTCTTTTCTCCGGACCAAACTTCTCGCATTGTTGTGGCGCGGAATGTAAGCCGGATCTCCGGATAGAAGATACCCCACGATCTGGTTGATCGGATGGTATTCTTTCTCCACCAGCGCGTC
>NZ_LN831198.1:1081056-1083752 GCF_001368795.1 Paenibacillus ihuae | reverse complement strand
CGCATGCAGAGCTTCAATGCGCTTCGGTACATCGTTCAGCGAGGATTTGAGCAGCCCCGCCGATTGCTTCAGCAGATCCAGCTGGCTTTCTGTAAACTGGTAAGCATAACGTCCGGTTACCGCCTCAATCCGGCGTACCCCGGAGCCAATACCGCTTTCGCTGACCAGCTTGAAGATGCCGATCTGCGAGGTGTTCGCAACATGAATCCCGCCGCACAGCTCAAGACTGTAATCACCGACTTGCACTACACGGACGATGTTGCCGTATTTCTCGCCGAAGAGTGCCATAGCACCCATCGCTTTGGCTTCGTCAATCGGCTTGTTCTCAATGACTACATCCAATCCGCGCCAGATCTGCGCATTTACCCGGTGCTCAATGTCGCTCAGCTCTTCCGGTGTAATCGCGCCGAAATGCGAGAAGTCGAAGCGCAGGCGAGCGCCTTCTACTAAAGAGCCGGCCTGATTAACATGACCGCCAAGTACTTCCTTAAGTGCTTTGTGCAGCAGGTGAGTTGCGGTATGGTTCTTCACAATGTCTTCACGCTGCTCACGGTTTACCTCTGCCCGGACGCTATCGCCGACCTTCAGGTCTCCGGCTTCAACAGTCACCAGGTGAACATGCTGGCCGTGCGGAGCCTTGAACAGTCCTGTAACCTTAGCAGTTACGGAACCGCCAGTCAAAAGACCGGTGTCGCTGACCTGGCCGCCGCTCTCTGCATAGAAAGGCGTAGCTTCAAGCACAACCTGGCATTCTGCGCCTTCGCTGACGACATCAACAAGTGCGCCGTCAACCACAATTGCCAGTATTTTAGACTCTGTTACCACGTCAGTATATCCAACAAATTCGCTTTTAACCGTCAGTTCGGCAAGAGCGCCGCCCTGGATTTTCATGCTGGCGTTGTCCTGGCGGGCTGCTCTGGCCCGGTCGCGCTGCTCCTGCATCGCTGCATCGAAGCCTTCGCGGTCTACAGTAAGCCCCTGCTCGGAAGCAAAGTCTTCTGTCAGGTCAAACGGGAAGCCGTAGGTGTCATAGAGCTTGAACGCGTCGGCACCTGCAATAGTACCCAGTCCGTCAGCTTTAGCTTTGGCCGAAATTTCACCAAGAATGGCAAGACCGTCGGATAGCGTCTCGTGGAAACGTTCCTCTTCTGTGCGGATGATTTTGGCGATATATTCGCGGTTCTCCACAACGGACGGGTAGTACACGCCCATCACTTCGCCGACAGTTTCCGTCAGCTCGTGCAGGAATGGACGGTCAAGTCCTAAGGTTTTGCCGTAACGGACAGCACGGCGGAGCAACCGGCGGATAATATAGCCGCGGCCTTCATTAGAAGGAAGCACCCCGTCACCAACCGCAAAGGTAACGGTACGGATATGGTCGGCAATGACCTTCAGGGCAATATCCTGCTCCAGGTTGTCCTTGTATTTCACTCCAGCGAGGCCGGCAGTCTTCTGGATGACCGGCTGGAACAGGTCGGTGTCGAAGTTGGAGTCTACATCCTGCAGGATGGAAGCCAGACGCTCCAGGCCCGCACCGGTATCAATGTTCTTATTAGGAAGCGGTGTATAGCTGCCGTCCTTGTTATGGTTGAACTGGGAGAACACGAGGTTCCACACTTCCAGCCAGCGTTCATTTTCACCGCCCGGATACATTTCAGGATCACTCATGTCGCTGCCGTAAGCTTCGCCGCGGTCATAGAATATTTCCGAGCAAGGACCGCAAGGGCCTTCGCCGATATCCCAGAAGTTCTCATCGCCCAGCTTGATGATGCGCTCAGCAGGCAGGCCAACCTTTTCATTCCACAGCTTGAATGCTTCTTCATCCTCGGCGTACACCGTAACGGAAATGCGGTCCCCGTCGAAGCCGATCCATTCCTTGCCGGTCAGGAACTCCCAGGCCCAGGTAATCGCTTCTTCCTTGAAATAATCTCCGATGGAGAAGTTGCCCAGCATCTCGAAGAACGTATGGTGGCGGCGTGTCTTGCCGACATTCTCAATATCATTGGTGCGGATACATTTCTGGGAGTTCGTCAGGCGGGGATTCTCAGGAATCTCCCGTCCGTCAAAGTACGCCTTCAGCGGCGCCATCCCGGCATTGATCCATAGCAGCGATGGGTCATTGTGTGGAACGAGCGAGGCGCTTGGCTCGATTTTGTGGCCTTTGCTCTCAAAAAACTGCAACCATTTGGAACGGATTTCACTTGCTTTCATCATGTACAGCCCCCGTCTTATCATTAGTGCGGCATAAGTATGCCGGAAAACACAAAAACGCCCCTGAATAAATTCAGGGACGATTATTATCGCGGTACCACCCTGGTTATCGCCTTGACCCGTTAATAAATACGGACACCTGCAGACGATCGCCTTGTCGCGGCTGTTAACGGGCGCCCCCGGCGAGATTTCCCCGCACTCCGAAATCAGCTTTCTGCCGGTCTGTCTTCCGGGTTCTCACAGCCATTACGAAATAATCCCGTAACGGAACCCGTTCTCTGAGGGAGCCATGCTCCGGCGTACTCTATTTCATCAACGTTTTTTCCGATGTGCCTTTTAACATTTCAAGTATAGCCAGTGCTTCTATATCTGTCAATCTCAGGGGCCTGATTTATTCTTCTGCATTCTTTTTCTGCGCGCGCTACCTGCTTAATGCCCATTCTTATTTGATTCTCGGATAAATTGGAATAGCCTAAAATGAATGT
>NZ_LN831198.1:1052570-1081030 GCF_001368795.1 Paenibacillus ihuae | reverse complement strand
GAATGTAGGTTTTAGGGGTACAGAGTTAATAAAATAATCAGATGCGGAATATATTTTTGCTCCATACTGAAGGGCCTTCCCGGCAATCAATCTCTCATCGACCGTTGTGTCGAGCTCAACCAACATGTGTAAGCCGGCCTCGTCTCCAAAAACCTTGACCCGGTTGCCGAATTCCTGATGTAACGCATCCACCAGACTTGCTCTGCGGGTGGCATATAGTTTGCCCATTTGGCTCACATGTTTTGCGTATTGTCCTGACTGTATGAAATCTGTCAGCGCTTCCTGTTCCAGCGTAGGGGTCATCCGATCCGTAATCCATTTTATCGCCAGAAAGGGCTCTATTAAGGAAGGTGGAAGAATTGCGTAGCCAATGCGCAGTGCAGGAAACAGAATTTTACTGAAACTTCCTACATATACCACTCGGCCACAAGAATCCAGCCCTGCGAGTGCAGATACCTTTTGCCCGACATACCGGTATTCACTGTCATAATCGTCTTCAATAATGAGTGCTCCCGATCTTCTTGCCCATTCCAGAAGCTGAATTCTCCGGTTAAATGACATCGTCACACCCGTTGGGAACTGATGCGAAGGGGTTACATAGAGAAGTTTGGGAGCTCTTGCTTCAATCTCCTGAACACATATTCCTTCCTGATCTACAGGTACGGGAATAACTTCCCCCCCTGAGTAGCTGAATATTTCCCTGAGCACGTTATGGGTTGGGTCTTCAACCAGCACCTGATCACCTTTACTGAGGCAGAGTCTGGCGAGAATATCCAGAGCTTGCGTAGCGCCTGTTGTAATGACAATTTGCTCTGGCAGTGCTGGAATGGAACGGGTTGAACGCACCAAACGGGCGATCTCTTCTCTAAGTGCCATGGAGCCTTCTGCCGGGCCGTATGTAAGCATATCAGGCGTAGCCCTCCGGCATGCTTCAGTCAAAGCCCGCTGCCAACGATCCATCGGAAATACATCCCAAGCTGGAATACCATGACGGAAATCATAGGGAACCGCTGACGGAGAGGGATCAACCGATACGAAATTCGGTGCTTTGGTTGCCACTGCACAATAATCGCTCACCTCATTGCCGGGGCATGTGTCTGCACCCGCTGCATTTGCGGCAATGAATGTTCCCGCCCCCTTCCTCATCTCCAGATAACCTTCCGCTTGCAGCTGTTCATAGGCTTGAAGAACGACGCTGCGGGAAACTAGAATCTGCTCAGACAACAATCGTGTTGAGGGAACCTGATCTCCGCTTTGCAAGCATCCATTAGTGATAGCCTGTTGGATTTGCTCATACACCTGTCTGGACAAGGATGTATCCAGTGTCTTATCTATTGTGATTAACAATTCATATGCCAAGTAAAGCCCCCTCCAACCCCTATAAGGTATTTCCTCCCACTATTAATAATCACAGAATTTTTACAATAACAGCCACGGTAACAGAAGCAATAATTACGCCAAACAAAGGAACTTTTTTTATTAGCACGAGAAAAATAGCGACTACACCCGCTGCAATCCCGACCATCGGGGCCTCTTCATCCACCTGAAATATCCCGGGAATAATTAACGCGCTGAGTACGGCCAAGGGAAGATTCTCCAGAAACCAGTTTTTTCGCTCTTCAATATCTGCCTTGCGGACCAGCATCAACGGTGCATAACGAAATAAGAAGGTAATCATACCTAGTCCCAGGATCAATAATATTGTCACATGACTTCACTCCTGATCTCTTCTTCTTTGGCAGGGAATATTCCGCCTACGCATGCCCCTATGATCATGGCTGCCACTACAGTTGCAGTTCCTAACAATGGCTGCAACAACCAGGAGGAAACGGCGGCTGAGATGCAAATCGCCAGATTTCTTGTGTTACGCCGGATCTGAGGGATGACAAGTGCAATAAGCAAAGCGTAAAGGGAAGTATTCAGCGCCGGCAGAAAATCAGCGGGAATATAACCTGCGAGCATGATCCCTGCATACGTTGAGATTAGAGTGACGGCGTATGGCGGGACCTCTAGCCCCAGCAAGTAAGGAAGAGAATGATTACCTGCATCTTTGCGGTTTTTGTCTGACATCATGCTTACCGCATACACTTCTTCCGTTAGCCCGAACCCGACAAGTCCCTTGTGAAAGGGGCGTGATTTCCGGTTCAGCCTGGAAGAGAACGACATGCTTATAAAAAAGTATCTTAAATTTATGATCAGTGTTAGCAGCAGAATAATAAGTGCGGCGGTCCCCGCTGCCATCAATTTGGCAGCAATAAACTGGCTTGCTCCAGCATAGACCAAAGCGGATAGAAGGAATACTTCCAGGTCGCTTAAGGAGAGGGCTTTGCCTACAAGGCCGAAGGTGATGCATGCCGGGATATATCCTATAACAATGGGAACAGAATCAAGAATACCTTTCTTCACTTGCCTCATAGGTTCTGTCACGATCCGTGAAAACCTCCCCAGTATGTAATTCAAAGGTATGCATAGGAGAATCCTTATGAACAAAAGCCCATTCAGATCTTCCTGCTCCGGTGAAAGGCTGCAGCAATTCATTTAAAAGAAACGTGGTTGCCTCTACAAGCACTTTAGCTTCTTTATGGACGGCTTCAATCGTAAACAGTATTTGTGAGGATTCGGTGGTTGTTTTAATGTGATCACTCTGTCGCCAGTTCCAACGCCGGGAGTGTGCTCTCAATGAATGATCCGCATAAATAATCTCACCGGCTGAAGGAGACTCATATTCATCCACTTTTCCAATCGGCAAGAATTGCTCATTTCCCACAGCTCTTCTGATAACAAATTCTTGTATATCAGAGATATCACAGGATGCTATGGGTGTGCGGCATTTCAAGGATATAGCATTGCATAAATTCACGAGCGTATTGATTCGGGCCAATGCCCCCTGTTCAACTACACGTCTTATGAGAGATTCTGCAGCGCAAGGGTATCTTGCGGGCTTGACACCAAATTGACTGTACACCTTTCGCCAAGCAGCAATTGTTGGAATTTCACTAACTGTATCTTTTTGCAACCCTGAGTTTATGATTTCCTGTTCCATATGAGTGAGCAATGCATTCACTTCAGAATCCTTGTCTAAGTTTGCAATATGCGATGTGGCGATCAGCCCAACATGTAAATCCGGGGCAATGTTGAAGACATCCTCTGAAAATTCAACCTTAAACGCTCTGCTGCTCTCATCTTTCCGGGTATGGATTTGATTCATCTCGCTCCTCCTTCATTTCACTGCATTGCAGCGCTGTATGGAATATTATACCTTATATACACTTTATTTATAAATTACCAATTCTAAGCCAATGGACCATACCAATTTTCTTTTGATCCGGTACAATTGTACAAACAGAAACGGTACCGCCCCCGAATAGGACGGTACCGTTAAATAAGATTGACCCATATGATTTACAGCGCTTACTTACAGGGGTATAATGTGGATTGTTTAGAGAAATTCTGCGGTTAACAACGGGTTAACCTGTAATTACGAGACGTGGCTCAGCTTGGTAGAGCGCTTGCTTCGGGAGCAAGAGGTCGCAGGTTCAAATCCTGTCGTCTCGACCATCCTAATATGATATTAAGACAACATTCTAACGGATTAGTAATCCTGAAGGGGGTTGTCTTTTTTATGCTCGTAACCTACTCACTCTGATACACGGGCATGCCAAGCCTTAGCATTTCCTGTGCTTTTTGCGGATCGTTGATGAGCAGAGTCCGGTACTCCAGCATCCAGTTCAGGGTGGCCAGCATTTGATCGTATTCTTCCTTCTTGTGTTCAATCTCCTGTTTCTTGCCGTGAATCCACTCTATGATCTGCATGTTGCTGAGCGGACTGGTGTCGTGGTCCTCCAGCGCTTCCTTCAGTTCGGCCAGGGAACAGCCGATGGACTGGAACTTCTTGATCAGCTTCAACCGCTCGACAGCTTCGTCCGAATAGTTGCGGTAATTGTTGCTCTCCCGCCGGACATGCCGGTTATCCAGCAAGCCTTCCTTCTCATAAAAACGGATCGTATGGATCGTTAATCCCATCTTGTCCGCCAGTTCCTGAATTTTCCATCGTCTCCCTATCCCCTTCCGTGCATGGCGAAGGCGATAGTGGTTTCGTGCCGATGATGATCAACATCGCCCGGGCGAAGGGCTTCGCCGCCTACATCGGCGACGGAAGTAACCGCTGGCCGGCAGTGCACCGCCTAGATGCGGCAGTTCTGTACCGACTGGCACTGGAATCTGCCCCGGCGGGCTCGCAGCTGCTTGGCGCAGGCGATCAAGGTATTCCGCTTCGCGAAATCGCCGGGGTCATCGGTCGCCATTTAAACGTTCCGGCGGTCAGCATAACAGCTGAAGAAGCCGCCGGTCATTTCGGATTTCCTGGCGCTATTGCGGCACTCGATCTCGCAAGCCTGTACAACAACACTGCCCAGGCAAGCCCGGCAACACGGGAGCTGCTGGGCTGGAAGCCGGAGCAGCCCGGACTGCTCGCCGACCTAGAGGAGGGTCATTATTTTGCATAAGCCTCTGATATGTATTAAGAAAAAAATGAAGACCCTTTTAAATGGGCCTTCATTTTTATAAGACAGAACGATTCGATAGTACTTACAATCCCCAAATCCGGTACACAATCACGGCCGCTTCCGCACGGGTGACTGTGTCTCCCGGTGCCAGCTTGCCGTTCTTGCCGGTGACAACACCGGCTTTAACCAACAAGGATACGCTGTCCGCAGCATAAGCTGATACCTCTGATGCATCCGCGTAAGCATCCAAACTTCCGTTGCCAGAGGTTTCTTTGCCAGCTGCGGCCAGTGCGCGTGCTGCGATCACCATCATTTCCTGACGGCTGATCACGCTGCCCGGCTTGAAGCTGTTGTCTGCATAGCCGTTTACGATGCCCAGCTGCTGCGCGATAGCCAGTTCATTGCTGTAATAAGCATCTGCCGGGATATCGGTGAAGCCCGCAGCAGCTTGCCCTGTACCCTTCAGTTCAAGAGCTCTTATGAGCAGGGTGATGAAATCTGCACGCTTTACAGAAGAAGCTGGGGAGAAGCTGTTCTCAGCGGTGCCCTGAGCAATCCCCCGGGCGGCCATAGCGCCGATTGCGTCCTGAGCCCATGACAGATTTCCCAGGTCTGAGAAGCTTACCGGCTTATAGGCTACCGCATAGGTGCCGAATTGCGTGGTATGGAAAACAAGTGATCCGCTTGCCTCGTCATAGCGGCTGTTCGGAATCGCTGTCAAGCTTCCCTTACTGTCGATCTGACCTGCCACAAGTGAACCCTTGTTGCCAAGCTGTGCCGCTGCCGGTGTATAAGGAATGGAGATCTTTACAGGCACATTCGGGCTGTTCCAGGCAACAGCCTTTCCGCCGGCGGTCAGGCTCAGATCAATTACCGGGCCTTGGCCAATGACACTGCGGGCTGCCGCATCAAGATTATCCGTGGAGACTTGCTTTATACGAATGGATACATACTCAGTGTCTGCTGTAACACCGGACAGCATGTTGCTTGGAAGCTCCATCGTTCCTAGGTCTGTCTTTACCAGCAGCATGAGGTTTTGCTGCCCTTTTAAATTTTGAGCGGGCAGTTGAACTTCATAGGAGACTGCGCCTGTCTGCTTCGGCAGGTCGATTACGATATGTTTTTTACCGTCTGCTGCCGGAACAGCCTGTTCAAGCGCCTTCTTCATATGATCGCCTGAAACCGCTGCCTTTGCTGCTCCGCCTTCCGTCTTCACCGCCGGTTTGATTGTAACGATTCCGTCTTTGCTCTCAGCGGTTACTGGCTGCGGTGCAGTTACGCTGCCGCTGCCGCCGGGTAACGCTGCTGGTGTCGGTGTCGGTGTCGGTGTCGGTGTCGGTGTTGCTGTCGATGTCGGTGTTGCTGTCGGTGTTGGCGTTGGTGTTGGTTCCACAGCATCAGGTTTGCCCGTGAGTGTCAGCACGCCATACACGGAGGTGTCCTGATATCCGTTGCCCGTAATATCGTTCCAAGCGGCAACACTCTCACGGCTGCCAGCCTTGCCATCAATGATCTGGACGTCGAATCCGATCTTCTTGTCATTGGCTGGTGTGATTGCCTTAAACGGAATCTTCATTTCTACCGTGTAATTAGTGCCGGATACGTGAGTCTTCGTCTCGACACCTTCTCCGATGGACGCCGGACTGAAGGAGGTCTCGTTGTCAAAATTAACCCGGTACTGTCCATCATCCTCTTGGTAGAACGTCGTTTTGCCGTTGTTCTGATCCAGGAAAACCTCTATAGAATCCTGCTCCCATGGGTTCGTGCTCGACTTGTCCAGCTCTTCGTCGCTCACCTGTACCAGTACATACAGATAGTTATCGTCCCACAGCGTTTTGGCCGTTCCGTGAGCACCCTGCCAGGCCATCTGGTAGCGGTTGACATCCATCTCCGGCGCTTTATCCCAGATGCTGTCGGCCGTTCCATCAATAACCGGTGTACCATAGGTTGCCGTAGACACATTCGCTCCCGTTGTATCCGGAGTATGCTCCGACATGAACTTCACAGGATCGATTACCCCGAAATATGCCGGTTTGGCTTGTAAATCCTTGTCGAACAGCAGCGGGCTGTCCTCCGAACGCCAACTGTTCGCATCATTCAGTCCCCAGAAGGTAACCCGCGCAATGTTCCCGCTGTACTCCTTGTAGAGCTCCATCAGCTGAGCATAGAAATAACCTTGCGCCAACGCTTCTTTGTCAGTCACCGTGCCGTTGCTGCCGGCACCGACGTCCAGTTCGGATACGCTGACTTCTGCACCGGTTGCTATGAAGCGCTCCAGAGACAGCTTCACATTAGTCTGATTCGTATTGACGCTGTAATGCCCCTGCATGCCGATGCCGTCAATCAGCTTTTTGCCAGGATGTGTTGCGGCATACTTGTCATTAAGCTCTTTAACCATACTTGCAATAGCCGTCGCCTTGTTCTGGTTATCTTCATTGTAATCATTGTAATACAGCTTGATATCCCAATCCGGGTGCTCATCCAGCACTTCGCGTGCGGCCAGGAACGCCTGCTCTACGAAATCAGGACCAATAGACTTGTACCAAGCCGATTGGCGAAGCGCATTCTGCCAGTCCGCCGGATTCGATGGGTTATCATTCATTGCTTCATTTACGACATCCCAGGAGATGACCTTGTTGCCGAAGTGCTCCATAATCGTATTGATATGCGTCCGCATGTTTGAGAGCGCTTCTTCACGGGACAATGGAACCGCTGCTCCACTGTCATCCTTCGCCAAGTTCATCCACTCCGGTGTCTGTTGATGCCACACAAGTACATGGCCGTGAACCTGCAGGTTTTGGGATAACGCCCCGTTCACTATCTTATCGGCCGCTTCAAAGGTAAATACGCCCTTCTCTTTCTGTAAGCCGTCCGGCTTCATCGCATTCTCCGCTGTCACCACATTGTGATGCAACTTAAGCAGTTCTAGACGCTTGCCCTCCAGATCCGCCGATGAGACAGCGCTGCCGATGAGGAATTCGTCCTGATATGCTTCTTTGACCGGCGTCAGTTCTGTCTGAACCTCCGGAACCAGCGAACCCGTATTGACGAAGCTGATATCGTCGATGTAGAAGGAAGCTGTCTTACTGTCTGGTCCTTCCACATACATCGTCAGGAACTCGTTCCCCAGACTGTTATAGCGGTACGTCCCTTCAAGCTTTACCCAGCCGTCTTCAGCTTTTACGGTCTTGGAAGCGATTGAATTATAGTTTGCTCCACTTCCCTGGCCAACCTGAGTAGACAGCCGTAGCGTTGTGCTTGCAGGTTCGATTAGCTTGACCCAGGCCGTTAATCGGTACTCTTGACCTTGATCAACGTTGGTTTCTATCCGCACCATCGGGCCGTTCCAAGTATCGCTTCTTCTCTCTACCTTCAGCGCCTTAGACCCGCCAGCAGTATGGTTGGCTTCTTCCGTGACGGTCAACTGCTCCGTACCGGCTCTGCCAGTGACAGCTCCGGTCTTGCCGTCTTCAAATGTCAATCTATCAAAAGCCAATGCCGGATCGCGCGGAGTCCCAGTTTCTCCGCCACCAGAATTGTCTGATGGCTTGCCGGTCAGGGTTACGATCCCGTACACGGATGTATCCTGATATCCATTGCCCGTCGTATCGTTCCAGGCAGCAACGCTCTCGCGTGCTCCGGCTTTACCATCATTGATCTGGACGTCGAATCCGATCTTCTTGTCATTGGCTGGTGTGATTGCCTTAAACGGAATCTTCATTTCTACCGTGTAATTAGTGCCGGATACGTGAGTCTTCGTCTCGACACCTTCTCCGATAGACGCAGGACTGAAGGAGGTCTCGTTGTCGAAATTGATCCGGTACTGTCCATCGTCGTCCTGATAGAACGTTGTCTTGCCGTTGTTCTGATCCAGGAACACTTCAACCGAATCCTGCTCCCACGGGTTCGTGCTCGACTTGTCCAACTCTCCGTCGCTCACCTGTACCAGTACATACAGGTTCTTGTCATCCCACAGTGTCTTAGCCGTACCTGTTGCGCCTTGCCAGGCCATCTGGTAACGGTTGACATCCATCACTGGCGCTTTATCCCAGATGCTGTCGACCGTTCCATCGATGGCTGGCGTACCATAGGTTGCCGTAGACACATTCGCTCCCGTTGTATCCGGAGTATGCTCCGAGATGAACTTCGCAGGATCGATTACCCCGTAGTATGCCGGTTTGGCTTGCAAATCCTTGTCGAACAACAGCGGATTCTTCTCCGCTCGCCAGCTCGTCGCATCATCCATTCCCCAGAACGTGATACGTGCAATATCAGCCTTATGTTCGGTGTACAGCTGCATCAGCTGCGCGTACAGATAGGCTTGCGCCTCTGCTTCCTTATCCGTCAGCGTGTAGCTGCTGCCCGCCTGTATGTCCAGCTCCGAGACACTGATCTCCGCGCCTGTGGCGATGAATTTGTCCAGAGACAGCTTCACATTAGCCGGATTCGTATTGATTCCGTAGTGCCCCTGCATGCCAATGCCGTCGATCAACTTCTTGCCGGGATGAGCGGCGGCATACTTGTCATTAAGCTCTTGAACCATACTGGCGATTGCCGTCGCCTTGTTCTGGTTGTCTTCGTTATAATCATTATAATACAGCTTGATATCCCATTCTGGGTGCTCATCCAGCACTTCGCGTGCGGCCAGGAACGCCTGCTCCAAATAGTCTGAACCGATGGCGTTGTACCACGGGGACTGGCGCAGCGCGTTCTCCCAATCGGTCGGATTTGGCGGATTATCGTTCATGGCTTCGTTCACAACATCCCAGGAAATTACCTTATCCCCGAAATGCTCCATGACCGTTTGGATATGGGTCCGCAAATTGACGAGCGCCTCCTCCCGCCCCAGTGCAGTCGTTTTCCCTTCGGCATCTGTTACCGTATTCATCCACGCCGGTGACTGCTGATGCCATACCAGCACGTGCCCGTGCATCTGCATCCCTTCAGCCAGAACCTTGTTCACCATGGCATCCGCGGCGTCAAAGGTAAAATTCCCCTTTGTCGGCTGCAGCGCATCCGGTTTCATGGCATTGCCGGCGGTAGCGACGTTGTGATGCATATTGAGCAGCTCCAGCCGGACCCCTTCCAGATCCTCCGCGGTAATTGCATTGCCGATCAGAAAATCGTTCTGATAAGCAGCCTTTACAGGAAGCAGATCCTTTTGGATGGCAACAGGGCCAGTGCCGGTCGGCTCAAAGCTGATGTCGTCCATATAAAAGGAGGCTGCAGCGTTGTTGGAACTTTCAATATAGATCGTCAGATATTCGCCGCCCACACTATTATAGCGGTAGCTTCCCTCAAATTTCACCCAGCCGTCGGCGGTATTAATGGTCTTAGGGGAAAGCGCCACATAATTGGCACTGCTTCCGTTGCCAACCTGCGTAGACAGCTGGAGCTGCGAGCTTGCCGGGTCAATCAGCTTCACCCACGCTGAAATCTTATATTCACTGCCCTTATCCACATATTTCTCTACACGCAGTGAAGGTCCGTGCCAGGTTGAGGTTCTGCCTTCCACCTTCAGCGCATAGGAGCCCTCTCCGGTATGATTGTCTTCATTCGTGATACTCAGCGTTTCAGTTCCAGCTCTGCCTATGAAGCCGCCTGCAGTCTGATCTTCAAAGGTAATTGTGCTGAACGGTAATGCCGGTTCTCTTGCCGGCTCTTCTCCAACATCCGTAATTACCTGCTCGGTAAAAAGAATGTCTCCAATATAGAACGGCACAGCTGCTCCCGCCTCATTGGAATTAATACGCATGGCTTGGTCTTTGGTGGTGTCCACCGTAAATTCCTTAGTCAGGGTAACGGCTTTCCCGGCTTCATAAGCCACTTCTACATAATTCCCATAGCTGTTCACGGTTTGAAGCGACGCCTTTGCAGCTGCAGGTAAAGTCACATTAGCATCAACATACACTATGGCAGTTACAGTATACGTTTTCCCGTTTTCGAGACCGAGATCACTGAACTTGAAATCCGCCGCATCCCAGTTGTTCACTCTGTTATTTACGTATAAAGCCGCACCGTCGGCATTGCCGTCAAAAACTTTGCCGGTGACTGCCGCAAGATTTACCCCTCCTGAGTTGACTGCTTTTCCTGCCCCGCCCGCAAAGGTTTCATGATAAACCGTCCGGGTCTCTTCCTGGCCCGTTTCAGCTGCCCGGGCAACCGGAGCAATCCTGCCTAACGGAAGCAGCAGACTGGCCGCCAATACGGCGGAGAAAATTTTTTTAACCATTCTACTCATGCATTGCACTCCTCTGTTATACATTTTGGGTCAACAATTAAGCGCTTACAAGTTCAGGAACACAGCCCCCTTTCTCCATGCAAATCGTAGCATAATCACAAAAGTGCGTCTTTCTCAGAATTAAAGGTATTACCGTACTTTTTATATATCATTTCGTGGGATCTACCTCGGACATACAAATAGCCAGTCACCATTCGTTCTGGCAACTGGCTGGGTATCATCAGACTTAAGTACTTAATAGTACAAATCCCAGCCGATAATAACGGCACTGAATAACAGTGCTGAGACACCGGACAGTATGTACATGATTTTGCTTGCTTTACCCGCTTCTGTACTCCGCAATTTCATCATAAGCAGCAGTATATATCCTGTAGCAAGTACCACATAGACGATGTTCCCGATAAGATGAATGCGGATGGCAGAATAGTTAGTGTAGTTCAAAGTACGGTACCCAAGGATAATGTTATTTACTATAAAAGCAAGTCCGGCAATGTTCATCCATAGATAGTATTTGCTAATCCCGGATGACGGCTTAGCTGCTCTCCTGAATCTGGAGATGATCCATCGGACGAATCCGCTAATCACGGCAAGCATGATCAATAATAATCCGAGACCCACAGCTATCAGAGATATCCCGGTTCTTTGTGCATCCAGGCCAGTAAGCAGAAAGGAATCAAAATACGGATTAGAAGCCTTCACGACTGCTCCTTGATCATCCCGTACAAAAAAGGCAAAGCCCGATTGCCGCACCGGAACAAACACGTAGGGCTCAATCTGTCTATAAGGCATGCCATTAAAGTCAATAACATTCCTGTTAATCGAAACAATCTTCATTGTACTGAGATATCCCAGCAATTTGGTGAATCCGTGAACCACTCTCCGTGCGGACTGATATTCACCCTCTATCTGTAAACGATCCGGAAGTTCTACGCTAGAAGCCTGGGGTTTGTAGGTGCCAAACACCTTGTCGGTAAGGCCTGCGCAGTATTCCCATTCATTGTACTGGTTGGTCATAACGACCATTCCGAACCCGGAAGCCGGATCTATCGTAAATTTGCTGGAAAAGCCAAGGGTATTCCCCCCCATGCTCCAAAGCAGGGACCGTATGGTTCACCTCAAAGAAACCATGGGCAATTCTCGGAATATCCGTTCCGTCATAATTCAGGCTCGTTGACAACATTTCCTTTAACACCGTATTGCTTTGGAATAATGGAGTATAATTACCTGCGGCCGGCATCAGTGCAGCCAGAAATTTTGCGGCATCCCCAGCGGTTCCAGTCGCACTACCAGCCGGATAAATACCGATGTATCCTCTATTCTTGATCCGCTTAAGTTTGGTGGTATAGCCTTGAATTTTGTTTCTCGCGGCATCGACTGCCGCATTATCCCGCTGGGCCGGATGAATAGCGGTATGTTCCATCCCCAGCACGTCGAAAATATGCTCATTTACATATGTATAGAATGGCTGGCCGCTCTGCAGTTCCACAAGGTAGGCAGCCAGAGCCGCACCATAATTGGAATAGGCTACTACCTTACCCGGTTCATAGACCTGCCGGGGTTCATAGATGCGCAACGCCTCTCCGAGTTCAGGGACATCCTCCTCTGCAAAATAAAACAAATCCGTGATCCGGTCCTGCCAGCCAGCATTATGATGCATCAGGTTCAGCAGCGTAATCGGCTTATCAACCTTCAGTTTTTTGAAAAACCCTTCAGGCAGATATTCACGGATATCCTGCTGCAAATCCAGTTTCCCCTGCTCCACCAGCTGCATCACACTGGTCCAGACCAGCAGCTTGGAGCACGATCCCCATTCAAACACTGTGTCTGTATCAGCTGCTGTCTCATGTTCGATGTCCGCGAATCCATAGGCTTGATTGAAAACAGTCCTGCCATCATTAACAATGGCAACAGATACAGCGGCAGTCGTCTGCTTACGGCCCGCTACATAGGTATCGATAACCGCAGCAAGTGAAGACAGCGGTGTGCCGGAAGGAGCCGTATCTGTTCTGCCTTCAGCTGCGCGGGCCGGAACAGCCAGTAACAGCAGCAGAAGGACAGCAAGCAAGCTGACTGATAGCTGTTTGAGCCTTTTATATTGGTTGTATTCTCTCAATTGCACATTCCCTCCACGGATACTTTCAGATGATTCCATCTATTTTCCACAAAGTTACATTAAAACCCTTCTGTTCAGACCGAAGAACATCAAAAAAAGCCTGCCCCATCATTCAGGAGCAGGCACTTGCCTTGGAATTATTTATTCAGGCCTTTCCAGACCCAGTTCTCAACTTCCGGAAGATCAATACCCTCTTCGCGGATAAATTCATAATGCTTCTTAACCATTGCATCCATCTCAGCTGCGATAGCCGTGTACTGATCTGCTTGCGGCAGGCTCAGAACAGCTTCCTTCGTCAGGTCGAAACGGTCCATCTGATTCAGTACGCGCATATCGAATGGAGTCGTGATATCGCCGTTCTCACGGTAGCCGTGTACATGCAGATTATGGTTGTGGCGGTCAAAGAACAGGTCTTTGATAAGCCCTTCATAGCCGTGGAATGCGAAGATTACCGGTTTGTCTTTTGTGAAAAATTGATCAAACTCTTCGTCGGAAAGACCACGCGGATCGAGCTTCTGGCTTCTCAGCTTGAGCAGATCGACTACGTTGATATAACGGATCTTCAGCTCAGGCAATTTCTCATTGAGGATAGAAATGGCAGCCAGGGCTTCAATGGTCGGTTCTGTACCTGCGGAAGCAAAGACAACATCCGGTTCGCCGCCGTTATCGGTGCTGGCCCAGTCAATGATCTTCAGTCCTTTATCAACCAGCTCCTGCGCTTCTGCCGCACTAAACCACTGCGGACGCGGATGCTTGGAGGAGACGATCAGGTTGATCTTCTGACGGTCGTTCAGCACGGTGTCGAATACAGCCAACAGGGAGTTCGCATCGGCCGGCAGGTATTCACGGATAAATTCAGGCTTTTTGTCAGCCAGGTGGCCTAAGAGACCCGGATCCTGGTGAGTGTAGCCGTTGTGATCCTGCTGGAACACTGTCGATGTTGCTACAACATTTAATGAAGGGATGTCTGCACGCCAGCCCTGATCGGTTGCCTTGCGCAGCCATTTGAAGTGCTGGGTAATCATCGAATCAACAACGCGCAGGAATGCTTCATAGCTTGCGAAGAATCCGTGGCGGCCTGTCAGAACATAACCTTCGAGCAAGCCTTCCGCCTGGTGCTCAGACAGCTGGGAGTCTATAACACGGCCATAGGAAGCCAGGAATTCATCGTTAGGCTCAATAACCTGATCCAGCCATTGGCGTTTGGTTACTTCGAAGACTGGTCCAAGACGGTTGGACATCGTTTCATCCGGTCCGAAAATCCGGAAGTTGCGGTTAGGCTCATTGCGCAGCACAACCTCTTTCAGATATTTCCCCAGAACCGCCATGTCCTGTGCTACGACTTTACCTGGAACAGAGTTATCCAGTGCATAGTCGGCAAAGTCCGGCAGGTTCAAGTCTTTGATCAGGTGGCCGGCGTTAGTCACAGGATTCATTCCCATACGTCTGTCGCCTTTTGGAAGGATCTCGGCAAGCTCTGCGTTCAGGCGGCCGTTCTCATCGAATAATTCTTCCGGTCTGTAGCTGTGCATCCATTCCAGCAGAGCCGGTGCATGCTTCATATTCTTCTGGTCTACCGGAATCGGCACCTGATGGGCACGGAACGAACCTGTGTTAGGCACGCCATCCCACTGCGCCGGTCCAGTCCAGCCTTTAGGGGAACGGAAGACGAGCATCGGCCATAGCGGACGGGTAAGGTCATTATTTTCACGCGCATTTTTCTGGATCGCTGCGATTCTTTCAACGATGGCATCCAGAGCTTTCGCCATTTCAGGGTGCATATGTTCAGGATCTTCGCCTTCAACGAAGAACGGTTCCCAGCCCATGCCTGTGAAGTAGGCGGTAATTTCTTCTCTCGACTGACGGGAGAGGATCGTCGGGTTGCTGATCTTGAAGCCGTTCAAGTGCAGAATCGGCAACACAGCACCGTCGGTAACAGGGTTGATGAAGCGGTTGGAGAACCAGGAAGCTGCCAGCGGTCCGGTTTCCGCTTCGCCGTCTCCGACAACTACTGCCGAGATCAGGTCCGGATTATCCAGAATAGCGCCAACGCCGTGGGATAAGGAATATCCAAGCTCTCCGCCTTCATGAATCGATCCTGGGGTTTCAGGTGCAGCATGGGAAGCAACGCCGCCCGGGAACGAGAATTGTTTGAACAGTTTCTTCAGACCAGGGATGTCCTGGGTAATTTCCGGATAGATTTCAGTGTAGCTGCCATCCAGATAGGAGTTGGAAACCATAACCTGGCCGCCATGGCCCGGGCCTTCAACATAGAACATATTCAAGTCATATTTAGTAATTACACGATTCAAATGGGCATAGATGAAGTTCTGGCCGGGAATAGTACCCCAGTGCCCGATCGGTTTAATTTTGACGTCAGCGTCTTTAAGAGGCTCTCTCAAAAGCGGATTGTCTTTCAAATACAGCTGGCCTACAGAAATATAGTTCGTTGCACGCCAGTAAGCATCCAGCTTCTCCAGATACGTTTTTGATGAGTAATCAACATTCAAGGTCGATAATCCCATTTTCTCCACTCCCTGTTTAATTATGAATACCATACCAATCTCTTTTCTCTACACGTACATCATACCTCTGCAAAAAATAAATACAACCTTTTTGACAAGTGATACGGTCCAATTTTGTGAATTTTTGAACATAGTATGAAAATCGGGCCCATAACACAGGGAAACCACTTTATTTCTATAATTTTTACCAATATATTTCACAAAATAATTTAGATAAATTTTTAAACACCATATCGTTTACCTCGTCAAGGCAAAAAAATAAGACCGGGAAATTTCCCGGTCTTATTCTTAATGCACGGATACAAAAGTATTGAACTTGAGATATTTGTAATGGAACCGCATGTGTGAGAATTCAAAGGGGGTGCCGTTATCCAAAAAGAATATCCCTTCCATAATCCCCACGGGTTCATTTACGCTTAAATGCAGCAGCTCCTGGTCATCCTGCTCGGAAGGCTCGGCAAAGATGGATAAAAAGGATTTGGTCACAGCCAGATTGCGCGAATCCTCCAGATAATTGAAGATCGATCCTTCGATAATTGTCTGATTGAGATCCTGAACGATTTTGATCGGAATATACCCCGTCTCAATCATAAAGGGCTCATCGTCGAACAGACGCAGGCGGACGATTTTGTAGACAAAATCATGGGGCCCGAGAAACAAATCACGCTGCAGCTCCTTGGTGGGTGGAATCACCTCGAAATTCAGCACTTTGACTTTCGGCTTCTTGCCGTGCATCTGAAAATTGTCGGTAACCCCCAAATTCGACCCTTCGTAGTTAAAGATGGATTCGTTTTTTATGTACAGGGGATTGATGAACGTACCCGAACCGCGTTTTTTGAAAATAATGCCGACGCTCTCCATTTTGGTCAGCGCACGCTTGATGGAGCTGCGGCTTACCTGATAAGTCTCGCTGAGGCTGCGTTCATCCGGCAATCTCATATCGGCGAATTCCCCCGCGAATATTTTCATTTTTAGATCATCAATAATCTGTTTGTAGACAAATTGTGTCATGAAGTACTCCCTTTCAGGTCTTCTATCACTTCATAAAGCCTAATGTTAACTATATCATAATCATCGCCTGGATTATACAGATTGGCCTTACGTTTCGTAGGCATACCCGATTTTATAATGTCTCAGGTCTATGATCTTTGTAATGGAGATTTCTCCTGCCTAGGGATATAGTGGTTCCGGGATCTTATTGGTAATAAATGTATCCTGTAAGAATAAAGAGTATGGCCCAGTACATAATCAAGGAGGAATACAGCCAATGATGCCACGTAAAGCCAGGATTTCAACATCATTATTTGGAGCAAGGCCCGTGCCTGTCCCTTTTATCGCCGCGATGATTATTATTGAAATAATCTATTCGCTATGCGTTAATCTTATTTACTTTGAACACGGCTACTACCGTCCGCTTTCCAATCTTACTTACGGCTGGATCGGCGGAACGTTAAGTGCCAATCTAATCGGTCTTTTCGTGGAGGTGATTATCTTCCTGGTTGCCATCGCCAAAGTTACGCCAAGGGAATTGGGTCTCAGGAAGGAAAAACTGCTGCCGGGGTTAACAGGTTTCCTGCTGTTTTGGATCGCGATTCAGCTCGTGAATTTGGGCGTGAACCTCTCAACAGGCTCCAGCATTACCTTCAACGACCAGATAACGGAGTTTCCGAGTGTAGTGCTAGGCGGGTTACTCGGACAGCTTTTTGGCAATGCACTGCTGGAGGAAATTATATTCCGGGGCTTTTTATTTGTTCAGGTCTTCCTTTTATGCAGCAAAATAAAACGTCATTCGTCCCGCGTTACTGCGGCCATGTTCATTTCACAGTCCATCTTTGCACTCATGCATATTCCGAACCGGATCTACTCCGGACTCACCGGGATGGAATTTGTGTATGATTTTATCCAGCTTGTCATTTTGGGAATCATATTCTGTCTGCTCTATCTGCTAACCAAAAATTTGTTTTTTGTAGTCGGTATTCACTCCCTGATGAATGAGCAGCTTATGCTGTGGTACAACGATTATTCGGATGTCATTATTTTGAGCAGTATTATAACCATGGTTTGTCTAATGCTCCTGCTAAAAATAAAACATCGGCGTACACACCGGGCGGCGATCGAAATATAGCTCCAAGCTTGAGCCTGTCCCGGAAAACTTGTATCATAAACCTACCAAGACTGAAGCGGAGGTGCAGGATGACCTATTCACAGCGTTCAACCCATGCAGCGGCTGCATCTGATTTCACGTATCTGGAATATCAGATTGGTCTTGCCGCAGAGGAATTGAAGGAAGCACAAGGGGTTATGAAGGTTTATGAAGCGGATTTAAGAAGGCTGACAGCTTCTCCGGGATATGAGCCGGATTCCGTTGACCCGGAAGAGCAACAGCTGCGGGAACAGGCGGCAAAACAGCACGCCTTGATTGAAGGCATTCAGGCCACATTAGCCGGACTTGAGGACGAACTTGCAAAGCTGGAAGATTAAGCTGAAGACTGATCTCCAAATAACCAAAAAGAGGTCCCGGCCAAATGTGGCCCGGAACCTCTTTTTTAATGCAGGAATGTACTTCCCTTATTTCATGTCTGCGATGGCTTTATAAGCTGCCAGATCGGTGTATACCTCCACTTTAAGCGGATTACGTTTATGTTTGAATATTTTATAGCAGTGATAAACAATCACGGCTACGTTAGCAGCCAGAGACAACGCACTCACAACCCATAACGCTGTTTCACTGTGTGAGGACTGTACGGAAAACTTCGACTCTCCGACAAAGGTCGGGAACGACATTGTAAACATCATCCAAAACGCCAAAGTCTGCGCACGATGCTGTAACCAGGCACCTTTTTTAAAGAAGAACGCCGGGATGGTGCATGAGATCAGCAGCGCAGCGCCTGCATAGAAGGAATGGTCAGAAACCGCATTATATACATAAGCAAAATTCCAGATGTCATATGCGATAATCCAGAACCAGAGCTGATCCGGCCACAGCATATCCCTGCTCTTGTCTTTACTGATCACAATGCCCATCCAGCCGGAAATCGTAATAATGTTCAAAATACCTGCGATCCCGTTCATAATGTTCCAGGGACCACCCACCATCATCACTCCGTCAACCATACCGTCCAGACTATATACCTGGAAATCACGGATAACCGCTTCCAGAATATTCACGGCCAGAATAATGGCCGGAAACATCAATATGTATTTATTACTGCTCCAGCCCTTAACAAATCTGATGGCCATGAAGCCTAAACAGCCTGCCAGTGCTGAGTATACTTTTACCCAATGAAACCACGTTCCGACACTAGAATCCTCACCTGCAGTATTAGGCCAGACCGCCAGGGTCAGAACAATTGGAACGACTAAAAACAAAAGCAGTGATACCCATTTGCTCTTGCGGGCAATTTCATTGACGAACATTAATCCTCCAAGCACTACTAACCACATCAGTGCAGAGTACCAGGGAATAGATTCGAATAAAAACATGACTTACTCCTCCTTATATTATGTATTCAATGTGTGACTTAGCTCAAGAATAATCAAAGTGTCAGGTTCCATCAAACTTTATAAAACGTTGCTAAATCAACGTTTTATAAGTCTCCTTTCATGTTAGGTTTACACTACGGTTTTGCCCGGGATTACCTAAGACTCTACCGCCGGCTGATGATTTTAATAGATTCTATATCTTTAGAACTACATGTTGTAAACCAATCTCCAAAGTAAAAAACCTTGCCCACAAAGTGCTTTGTGAGCAAGGCCAGTGTTTAGGTATCATTGTTAAAAAAATCGGTCGACCAGGTATTTCGTATATACGATACAGTTCTCGAGTGTGGGAAAGTTCATAATTTCTCCGGCATAATACATCTGGTTTCTCCCCTGCATCAGGTCAAGCTGCTCATAAAAGCCTGCACGGAGCGCAGCCGATTCCACATGGGGAAAATGCTCCCACCGCTTCATCATATAGAAACGAATGTTTGTTCCGCCGAGATCCCTAAGCTTCGTTTCCACCGCCTCACGCATCTCCTGATCGGTCATCTCTTCATTCTCGACTACATAAATAGTGATCAAATCCGTAGTTCCCATGTCTGCCCACCGGTAATACCAGGCCATCATCTGCCCCTTAGACTCAGGGTGCATATTGCCGGGAATATAACCTGAAAGCTCAGGAATTCCCTCGACCCTGTAAGCGTAAACACGAAACCGCTCATAGGTAATCTGCTCCAAGACCCTTTTGTCTGCCGCAGGTAAAAGAGCGATCTCACTAATATGCTGCAAGGAAGCCGTATAAATAACTTTATCAAAATAAAGAGCAGACTGATTGGTTTCCACCCGCACCTTGCCGTTTGGTTCACAGTCCATATGGAGCACTTCGCAGGTCAGACGCAGGTCCTCTACCTGGTCTGCCATACGTCTTATGAGCTCAGTAACCCCTTTAGGCCAGGTGATCATATGCGTAACTTCAATAAAGGAGAGCAGATTATCGAAGCTTAGAAATTTCAGAACATACGCCGCAGGCACATCATAAATACTGCCAAATCCAAAGGTACTGAAGTAATGCATATAGACCTGCTTAATGACAAATAATTCGTTCTCATCGCACCATAAGGAGAAGGGCTGGCACAAATCCTCCGGCAAATGGAGAAGGCCCGGTTCATATAACCGCCCGTAGCGTTTGGAAATCTCCGGCAACCGTTTGAACTCCTGTGCAAAAGCCTGTACCTGATCCAAAGGAATCTGCGAGGTCCGCCTTCCGTTCGTATTGAAAAACCCCCGCTCTAGTATTGGCCCCTTGTCCATAAGGTCAAATTCCATCATCAGGTTCTTCGTATGGGTATAGGAGGGAAGTCCGAACAGCGCCCCCATTTCATACGTTTTCCCTTTGTACTCAATGGAAAAGCACTTTCCTCCCACACGGTCTGATTTCTCAAGGATGGTAATATGGGTATAGCCCTTTTTAGCCAAATAATAAGCGGCAGAAACCCCGGAAATCCCTGCTCCGATGATGCCTATTTTGTCTTCGCGCTTCATGTTGTCCATCTTCCGTTATCTCCTTGTGAATAACCATAGTGGCAAGGTCTCCTGCTGTCCCGTACATTCAAGTGCTGCATCCGATGGTATTTTGCCTTTATTAGGACCGTCTGTGATCTTTCTGTTGAAGTTATAATATTTTAAGTACGCTTGTAAGCGGTTTTCCAGTATTTCAAAGGAATTGATCGTAGGATCTCCCCAGGCCTGCTGGTAAAATTCCTCCGTCAATACTGCAACAAATTGCTGCAATGGCTGAAATATCTCCGCATTTTGCGCAGTGACAGCCACTTGATTAATATTGTTTTTATGTAAAAAGTCACTATATTTATGTTTGCCTCTATCCCAGTTTGTTGTGAATTCGCGGCTTTTATGCGTTACCAGATTGTCGATCTCAAAGTGCAGTGTCTTCATTAAGGGTATGACCTTAAGATGCATAAAATCGATGAAGTGTATGGTAGCTTTCCGGTTATAGAGCTTGACCAGTCCTAGCGTAGAGTAAACATCATAAATCACATATTGATATACCTTCCCGATTCGCGGGAACTCCCCCATATAATAAATATTCTGCATGCAGATATAACCGGGGTGGGCATTGTCCGGATCCTTCAGCTTATAATCCAGAAGTTGTTCCCTTACCTTGCTCCTTGGAGCTTTAGCCGCTGTGCCGCTCGGCCATTTCTTCTCCTTGATTTCTTTGGCATAGGCTTCCCGCTGCGCCTTCTTGCTAAGTCCGTGCCGCCGCATCACGTTGTATATCCCGGATTCCCCTACCTTCTCCCCCTCGTCCTGCAATTCATAATAGATTCGCTTCGGACCATCCTCAGGAAATTTGGCAATATACTTTAAAATCAGCCTTTCCGTGCGCTTGTCCACTTTGTTTGGCATGACCGGTTTTTTGTCCTTCTCCGTAAGCCCATCCATCCCGTGCTTTTTGTAGGCATTTTGCCACTTATAATAGATCGTCCGGGAAATGCCGAACGCCTTGCAGGTTTCACTTACATTTTTGCTGGTGGTTCCTTGCATGAGGATTTGATATTTTGTTTTAGCATTCAATTCATTCACCCCCCAGTCTTTATTTTATACGTACCCGGCCTTTTGAACAGCTTAATTTCATATAATTAATGATATTTAGATTGAACTTAGAGTTTTTAGAGTACAGGATCAGTCGCACCTACGGTGGATGTTTGGACTTCCGGCCGCTGTTGTCCCGCGATTTCTTGATTTATTCCGCTGTTTGCAGTTGAAATCCGGAGACAAAGGCGGTCGCTAATGCTCCTACAGTTCCAAAATCCCCCTCCGGCTTTACGCAAAAAAGAGGGAGTCCCGGCAGCCGGTTCACGGCCATCAGAACACCCTCCTTGCTGCAGGTATGGTGGATAACAACTTTATGTCAGTTTCACCAGACTGTAGTTTTTCTTGCCTTTGCGGACAATGATGAATTTCCCGCCGATGGCATGATCAGCAGTAATCTCCACCTCAAGCTCATTCACGCGCTCCCCGTTAATGTAGATTGCACCCTTCGTAATGTCCTCACGCGCCTGGCGTTTGGATGGTTCTATGCCGAGGTCTACCAGCCAGTCTACGATGTTCTTCGCTTCCTTGGAGGCGGTATAGGTCGGCATTTCCTTGAAGCCTTCCTCGATTTCATCGGCAGTCAGCGAGCGGATATCGCCGCTGAACAAGGCTGCTGTAATGCGTTTGGCCTGCTCCAGCAGCTCTTCGCCGTGAACGAACCGGGTCATCTCTTCGGCCAGGGCCTTTTGGGCTTCCCGTTTATGCGGCTCGGCTTCGACTTTTGCCGCGAGAGCTTCAATTTCCTCTTTGCTCAGGAAGGTGAAGTACTTAAGGTATTTCACCACGTCGCGGTCATCGGTGTTTGCCCAGAACTGGTAGAATTCGTACGGCGTTGTTTTCTTCGGATCGAGCCATACCGCGCCGCCGGCGGTTTTGCCGAACTTGGTGCCGTCTGCTTTCAGCATCAGCGGGATGGTGAGGCCGAAGGCTTTGGCTTCATTGCCTTCTTTTTTACGGATCAGATCCAGACCGCTTGTAATATTGCCCCATTGGTCAGAGCCGCCGATTTGCAGCTGTACATCCTCATGCTTGTAGAGGTGCAGGTAATCGATCGACTGCAGAATCTGGTACGAGAACTCGGTGAACGAAATCCCGCTGTCCAGACGGCTGGAGACTACATCCTTGGCCAGCATCGTATTGATGCTGAAGTTTTTGCCGAAGTCGCGCAGGAACTCAATGACGTTGATGTCCTTGGTCCAGTCGTAGTTGTTGACCAGGCGGACCTGGTTGTCGTTATCATCGGAGATAAACAGCTTCTTCATCTGCGCAGTCAGTGCATCCACATTCTCCTGTACCTGCTCAAGTGTCTGCAGGGAGCGTTCGCTCTGGCGTCCGCTCGGATCGCCGATCGTTCCCGTTGCTCCGCCAATCAGAATTACCGGACGGTGACCGGCCAGCTGAAAGCGTCTAAGCACCATAAATGGAATCAGATGGCCGATATGCATGCTGTCGCCGGTCGGGTCTACCCCGCAATACAGTGAGACCGCCTTGCTGTTCGTTAATTCGCGCAGCCCTTCCGCATCCGTCTGCTGGTTAATGGCATCGCGCCATTCCAGTTCATCGATAATATTCACCATGTACATCCCCTTTGTAAGTTGTCGGTTCTTGTGTGATATACATCCTGAGCGGCGGGCGGTGCGGTTCCGGGTATCTTAAAATCCAATAAAAAAATCGCCCCTTGTCTGTACAGACACAGGGACGATTGGATTAACCGTGTTACCACCCAAATTGCACGAACAAAGAAAAACAACCATGTCCGTACCACTTTCAGCGAGTTATCGTTCGCTTAGCTCCGCTTGGCATTACCCAAGATACTCCTGAGTGTAATTCACAGCCCTCGTGTGTGCCGGGTTCCATCACCCCCCGGCTTTCTGTGACAGGGACTAAGCTGCTACTGCGCTCATTCAACGTATATCCACTATAAGATTACAGAAAGTATAGCTCAAGACTAAATTTGTTGTCAAATGCAGCGGGTCAACTTTAAGCTGGAAGACTGGCCGGTACCAGGATTAACATCAGGCATAACGCCAGCCGCCGCAGGCAGTTATATTCTCCGCTTCTGCCTCAGCATAGCCTTCACAGATGAACCCTATAACCTCACATCCGTCCTCAAGCTCGACCTTTCCAAGCCCGAGCGGCGCAGGAATTAAAGCTGCAAATGCGCCGACCGATTGAACCGGCATCTTCCATAGCTCGAGCTGAATCGAGGCTCCGCCTTGAGCTTTCTTAATCAGCCCGGGTTTGGCAGGTACGGTCTGCAGTCTGATCATCTCATAGCAAGGCGCAGTTCTCGCCTCCCGCCAAAAATAAGCGCCATGGCTGGCCATCTGCTTTTCGAGCGGATAACCCTGCATGTGCAGTCCGCAGACAGCAATCGTAGTCCATTGCTGCTCAGTATAGGATGTCAAGCTCCCAGCTGTTTCTGCCGTTTCTGCTATTTCTGCTATTCCTTCTGCTTCAACTTCTTCAGCTGATGCTCCAGAGAAGTAGAGGCTTGCTGTTCCCGCCAGCAGATGCTCGTTGTCCGCCAGTGCGAACAAGGTGACTCCAAACGGCAAATCCGGTGATGCTTCTCCGGCAGGAACAGCTACCGCAGACAAATCAAGCAAATTACAATGATTGGTGTAGCGGCCCATATCCGAATTGGCACCGACCGGATTCAGCTCCACTTGCTCTCTGGTCCAGGTTCCTCCACAGGTTGGCATGACCAGGACCGCATCCCGCAGCAGCTCCCGGGACTCGCCCTTGTACCGCTGCAGCCGGTGCATGGCCTGGAACAAACCGGAGGCCGTATGCTGCTCCCCGTTTCCTGATGATAAAATCCGTTCCGTTACAGGAAGAACGGATGCACGGTTATTCTCCACAAATTCCCCCAGACCGGCCCAGCGCTCCGCTACCCAAGGGCCATCATACAAGATGGACGCCGCTTCGAAGAACATCGTACAGTCCAAGTATTCTACCGGAATCCCCAGCTCCTTCAGCGAGTCGCCCGCTGCTTGCCAGGCCAGCCGGTATTCCTCCTCATGAGATCCATAGAAGACAAGCGGCTCTGCCGGGAACAGCAGCCTGGCAGGAAGACGGTCTGCTTGCCGGGGGATGCTGCGGGACCAGGGATCAGAGGCATCCCGGCCGCGCACCTGCCGGTCAACCAGTAGGGCATCCTCCAGACCGTTCGCGAACACCGTGACACAATCCAGGCTGGCGCAAGCCGGCACTACTCCCCGGGTGGGCCAGGCTCCCAGGCTTGGCTTGTACCCTACCAGACCGTTCAAGGCTGCAGGTACACGGCCCGAGCCGGCAGTATCTGTGCCAAGTGAGAAAACTGCCTGGCCGCGTGCCACAGCAACCGCCGATCCGGAGCTGGAGCCTCCGCTGATATATTCCGGTCTGAGCGCATTATGCACAGCCCCATGGGGACTTCTTGTGCCGACCAGTCCGGTGGCAAATTGATCCAGATTGCTTTTGCCTACCGGAATCGCTCCCGCGCCGATTAAGCGTTCCACCACGGAGGAATGCCTGTCAGGTATATAGCTGAATTGCGGACAAGCTGCCGTTGTAGGAAAACCCTGCACATCAATATTATCCTTGACCGCAAACGGAATCCCCCAGAGCGGATAATTCTCCCTGTCCATATGGCTTAAAGCCTCCAGATAGGGCTGGATCCGCTCATAGTCCGGTGGCTCAATCCATATATTCATCTCCAGATCCTGCTGTGAACGCCGGATAATTTCACGGATAACTGCTTCTGGCGTGAGCATCCCGTTTCTGTATTGGTCCCGCAGCCATCCCGCAGACAGCTTCAGCGGCAATTCGGCTATATCCATGATGTCATCTCCTATTCTGTGGATTACGCTGCTTATCATAGGGCCTCATCTCATGCAGCTTAAGGGCCAATTGAAGCTCAAGCATATCGTCTCCGTCATCTGAGTTTAAGTTCAGTAGCTCACAAGCGCGTTCAATCCTGTAGGTTACGGTATTATAATGAGTGAACAATGCAGCTGAGGTTTTTTTTATATTGCGGTTGTGCTTGAAATACTGGTTTAGCGTTTGCAGCAGGGACACATTATGCTTGCTGTCGTAATCAAGCAGGGGTATCACATATTGATCCCGGTAATCCAGGATTTCTTCAAGCTCCGGCAAATGGTACAGCAGCCTGAAAACACCCAGTTTTCATAATCAATAAACGGTTCCCGGAAATCGCAAATCTCGCGGATATGATTAATCTTCTTGGCTGACTCATAGCTGAGATGGACCAGATCAGGGCGGTTTACCTTCTCTCCGATGCAGAAGACAAACATATCTTTGGCAAACACTTTATTCAGCTCCGTTAACAGGCGCTGCAGAGTCTCGGCGAGCGGGCTGTCCCCGTTATCAGCTATCGTAACTGCCAGCTCGCCTTCCATGATCGTCATCTTCACATGTTGTAAATCCGGCCTTGCCCTGATTCTCTTCACTGCCTGCTGCATCTGTTTAACCTCAGGCTTCATGTCCAGCCAGCCTACTACCGCTGCGTTCATTGTCTGATCAGGCAGTGGACAGCCGCAGGCCTCGGCTCTCAGCTTCAGATCCTCACCGGCAACTATCCTGCCGCTGATCCAATCCTGCAGGAACTGGTCCACGTACTTCAGCTCGACTTCTCTGCGCGCGTTCGCATTGATCATTTCCAGCCCGACCAGAACCCCTACCCGGTCTATAGTCAGCTGATCGACCACGGTCAGTTCCTGGTTCCATTCAAGTAATATAAGCAGGCACTGATTCATCTGCTTGTCATTGACTGCAGATATATAAGCCCTGATCCGCCGCTCTCCGAGGGTAATGAAACAGATGCCCAGACTCGCCTCATCCCTAAGCTGAATCCAAATGGGAATCTGGAGGTGAAATTCGAGCTCCTCCGCCTGGGGTGAGCAGAACACATGGTCCATATCATCCAGGAGCACAATCGGATTACGCAGCATCCCGTCCAGCGAGCGCAGAAAGTCATCAATGCCATCACCATGCAGCAGTTGCTTTGACAGCTTCTGAAACCGGCTCTGGAGCTGGGAGAGCTCCCTGGCTTCCTGAACCAGCACCCGCTCCATAATATCTCTGACCACATCGGAGAACGAAGTCGACGAAGGCAATTCGAAAATCGGAAAATCCAGCTGGTCGGCAAGCTCGAGTGCCCTGGCCGGGACCTCATCAATAAAACGTTTGGTCTTGATGCCCAGGGCGGAAACACCCTTCTGATTCAACTGCGGAATCATGTCTGAAATTAAATCAGGATGGTCACGAAAGGGGAACCCGCTGGTAATCAAAAATTCCCCAGGCCGGACCCAATCAATAACATCCGGAACCTCCATCACATTTACGCGATTAATGTAACGGTGCAAGCCGCCCGCCCCGGCAAGCACCACTGCTTCCTTGAGATCTGGAATCAAAAGAATGTCGCTGCAGGTCAGACCTGTAATTACATTGTTCGCCATGGAGATCCGCCGCCTTTACTTTAGCTTTGATGAATAAACATCTTCAATAATAGTTGTGCCGAAAAAAGAGTTTGGAGCAACCTGCTCTTCTGCCGGCAGAAAAATGCTGATCTGCTCAGAGGGTGAATCCCCGGCATTGGCTACTGAATGAACAACGCCTGCAGGCACATGAAAGGTATCTCCAGCCCGGTAGCTGCTCCACTCGCCGTTGCTCAGCAGCTTAACCTCGCCTACGGTAATGTGAATAATCTCCACCACGTCGTGATAATGGGGAACCACCTGTCCGCCTACACCGAGCTTCTCCCATAAAATAGAACTCATCCGTATACCAAGCTTGTCGGCATGTGCCGCCGAGACAATCTCCCGGTGATACAGCTCAATATGGTTTGGCATCAGCTCCCATGTCATTTCCTCTGCCGTCAGAACCTCAGTTTCCTGTGTAAGCATATGTCATTCCTCCATAATGTTTGTGGTATTAATTCCTGCGGAAGATGGCCGATACCGGCCCCCCGCCTGCCGGTCCCTGATGCTCACCGCCGCCGGACACATAGATCATCGGATCTCCGCATACATAAGCAAGCACACCGCCAACAACAGCACGCGCATGACGGGTATGGTTGATATCTGAATCATCCAGCATCGTATGGCGCCGTTCCCGCACATATCCCGCAGGGTCAGCCTCAGCCTTGGCCAGCACCTGAATCAGCTCATCTCCGGCATGCTGCTCTATCATGCGCTGCAGAGCCGCTCCGTCAATGGAGTCCTTCATAACATCATGATCAATATAATACGGGCCCTCCGCTGCGGTAGAATTACCGAATACAATGATCTCACAGCAGGAAAGCTCACTCCCGGCAGATGTCGAAGCAACCGCGCTGTAAAGCTCCCAGTTCACGCAAATCCCCTCACCCCTGAGCCCCTCCCGGCTGACTTCTCCGAGCGCCACAGCAACGCCGAGGGCGGAAGCGCCTCTGGAATAACCCATCGACTTATAGGTATCCTCTGTCACAAGTACAGCATTTCTGCTATGGGCTTCATGAATTTGTTCTGCAGTCAGAAGCGGGCATTTAATCTGAACAAAATGCACATCCTCCGCAGACTCAATACCGGCATCAAGGACTGCCCGGGACACCGCTTCAGCTACTGCATCCACCTGGCTCAGACGCCCCAGCTCCTCCGGCAGGAAATCCCTCGTTCTGGAGACGCCAATCGCGAGTGATTTCAGCCCATGCCCGGCCTCTCCCGTCTCCGGCGAGCCGCTGCGGCTCATTATAGTGAAATGCGGACTCAGTATACCTTCCGTGCCTCCTGACATGATATAGGACACAGCCGCCTGGTTTTCTCCGGAATATGGTGCCAAAAATTTCTTCAGCGCCATCACCGCGTACCCCCGGGTAAAATCGTTGACACAGCCGTTGCCCTCGGTCTTGCCAAGAACAGCAACTACATGTGCAGGGTCGATAATCCTGGCCTCTATAGAGGACTTAAGCCTGACGTATCATGCGGGGCACCGGC
>NZ_LN831198.1:1043620-1052544 GCF_001368795.1 Paenibacillus ihuae | reverse complement strand
GACTTAAGACCTGACGTATCATGCGGGGCACCGGCAGGCACCTTTATTACCGAGCATTTCATCACAGATCATCGCTCCTTGTCCAAAAGATAACTTTTTTCTCCAGCAGTCCGATACACCAGAACAGCAGCAGCCCGCAAGCCGCCGAAGCGATAATCGCCGAGAACATCACCGGGGTATCCATATGATAGGACGAGACCAGAACAACATATCCAAGCCCTTTAGTCGCACCGACGAATTCGCCGACAATAGCTCCGACAATCGCCAGTGAGGTCGAGATTTTGAGTGCAGAGAAAATGTACGGCAGACTTGTCGGCAGGCGCAGCTTCCAGAAAATTTCCCACTTCGTCCCTTTATAAGTAGAAAACAGCTCCCATGCTTCATATTCAATCGCCTTAAGTCCTTTGACACTGTTCACCAGTATCGGGAAAAAGCAGATCAGCGTGGACGCCACTACCTTGGAGGAATATCCGGTCCCTAGCCATACAACCAGCAGAGGGGCCAAAGCCACAAGCGGTGTTGTCTTAAGGGCAATCGCCAGCGGAAAAGCACCCTTCTCAATCGGTTTTGAATGTACAAAAATTACGGCTGTAACAAATCCCAGAATGTTGGCCAGCATAAATCCGGCCAGAGATTCCATCAGGGTAACAAGCATATGTGAGCCTAAAGAGGCTTCAACTGCTGATAAGACGGCAGTGGGAGCAGGCAGCAAATATACCGGGATGGAGAAGAGCCGTACGGCCAATTCCCAGAGCACCAGAAACCCCAGGCCGAACCCGAACGGATACAGGCTGTCTTTAAGCTTGGCTGTCATAAATGCTTCACCCTCTTTCTCAGTTCCTTGACTGTATAGTGGAATTCCGGCAGCTCCTCCATCCCCGCCTCCCGCGGCGAGGGCAACGGAACCCGGATAATATCCGTAACTCCGGCAGGCCGGGGCGACATCATCACCACCCGGTCAGACAGCAGCACCGACTCCTGAATCGAGTGTGTAACCATAACGATGCTGCTAAGGCTGGTTTCGGGGCTCTCCCATAGGCGGAGCAGCTCGAAATTCAGTTTCTCGCGGGTCAATTCATCCAGGGCACCAAAGGGCTCATCCATCAAAAGCACCGCCGGATCAGCTGCCAGCGCCCTGGCAATTGCCGCCCGCTGCTGCATGCCGCCGCTTAGCTGATGCGGAAAATGATTCATAAAATCCTGCAGCCCCACCAGGCGCAGCGCACTTTCCGCCTTCTCCCGCGCTTCTTGCTTCGTGAACTTCTTCTTGTTGCCGAGTTCGAGCGGAAGAATGACATTCTGAACAGCCGTCAGCCAAGGCATAAGCACCGGCTTCTGAAAAACCATGCCCAGCGACAGGTCGGAGGAAGCATAAGTGACCTGCCCGCCCCTGTCGGGATCAAGCAGCTGCAGCATCAGCCTCAGCATGGTCGATTTTCCGCAGCCGCTCGGACCGAGTATGGAAATGAATTCATTACGGTATACATCCAGATTCACCCGGTTAAGCACCTGCACCTCTCCGAAGGACAGGGAACAGTCGGATAACGAGAGCATCACTTCCCGCTCTTTGGATTCCTGTAAGGGGCGTTGGCCTACAATGAGATTCTTCTGTTCCTTTGTCACTGCCGTCATAAGACCGCCTCCTATTCCAGGTATTCGTTCGTAAACAGCGTCTTCAGATCCTGCTCTTTCTTCACAAAACCAAGCTCAATCAAACTCTTTTGCAGGGTCCCCCATGCTTCTTCCTCCGTCGAACCAAGCGGCAACTGCTCGGGTTCCAGCAGTGGAATGCTTGCCTTCATCATCGCTACCTCATGATCCAGATCCAGCTTGTCTCCATATTTCAAACCGAATTCCGCCGCCTCTTCCGGGTTCTTCAATGCGTAGTCCCAGCCTTTCATGGACGCCTGCACGAAGCTCTTGACCATCTCAGGATCTTTTTTAATAATAGATTCCGTTGTAAACAGCGTATCCGCATAAAAATTGATGCCGTAATCGTTCGGATCAATGATGTTCACTTCTTTGCCCTGCTCCTGCACAGCCAGCACTTCATTAATTACGTACCCCGGCCACGCCTTCACCTGTCCTGTCAGCAGCGGACTAAGATCATATTTGATAGGCATTTCCTCGATTTCCGGAGTTTTTATGCCTGCGCTTTTCTCCATAGCCCGGAATGTCAACTCTTCATTGCCGCCCAGCTTAATGCCTACTTTCTGGCCGACAAGATCCTCCATTGTGGAAATACCCGACTCTTTCAGCGCGAACATCACAAAGGGCGTTTTGCGGTAAATCGTCGACACTCCCTTGACAGGCACTCCCTTTTCTCTGGCAATAATAATCTGATCCGCTCCGGTTACCCCAAACTGCTCACTGCCGGAAGCCACCATCTGCACCGCCGGAAAATCCGATCCCCCCGGCCGAATGTCCACATCCAGTCCTGCATCCTTGTAAAAACCTTTCTCAACAGCGGTATAAAAGCCGGCAAATTGCGCCTGGTGAATCCATTTCAGTCTCAGTACAACCTTCTTTAGCTCCCCCGAATCTCCTTGACCGTCAGCTTTGAGGGTCTCTCCGGAGCCGCAGGCGGTAATCAGCAGCATCAGCGACGATAACAGGACGAGCATTGCTTTTCTGAACTTTTTCGACATATGATATTCCCCCGTTATGATGTATTTGTAGCCATAGTAATCAATATCGATCAGCGGTGAACAAGCCTAATACTGTTCCAGTGCTTTCAGGACCTCTCCGGAGTGGCTTACGCTCCCGAAAACGCCCCCCTGCATCTTCACCATTTCCAGTGCGGCCTGATGATTGCGGGGATCTGTTGCTCCGGTGCAGTCCTCCAGAATCAGACATTCGTACCCCCGGTCATTCGCTTCCCGCATAGTGGTGTGAACACATACATCCGTAGTGATTCCTGTAAGAATCAGGTGGGTGATTCCCCTGTTCTTCAATATCAGGTCGAGGTCCGTTGCATAAAAGCTTCCCTTTCCGGGCTTATCGATGATAAATTCGCCAGGTGCGGGTGCAAGCTCCTCAATAATCTGCCAGCCGCGTTCTCCCCGGACTAGAATCCGTCCTGCAGGACCATCAGACCCAATCTCTGCCCCAATCTGTCTGCTGCGCCACCGCTTGTTGGCAGGCAGATCCGATAAATCCGGTTTATGCCCTTCCCTCGTATGAATGATAGTGAAGCCTTCAACACGGCGGATACGCTCAAGCAACCGTTGAATCGGCTTAATGGCTTTAGCCGTCAAGGAAAGATCGTAACCCATCTGCTCTACGTACCCTCCCTTACCGCAGAAGTCTGTTTGCATATCGATAATCATAAGCGCCGTCTTCCGGGGATTCAGGTCTCCGTCGTAAGGCCACACATAAGGCGATGCTGTGATCTGCATACTATCGTTTCCTCCCTGCATTAGTTGCTTTATTTGCGTTAATTTATATAACATCGTTTTCTGTAACTTTCCTATGAGTTAGATTATATTACAACAAATTTCATATGTCTCCGTTTTTATTACAAGAATCAGCTATATGAATTCGTTATTTTTACAAATATATCACTACATGTTACTTATAATTACATAAATTAGGTCTTCTAACGCACTTTTTCGACTGAATATGGGATATACATTTCGTCTCTTTTTCCCTTCTGGGCCGGCGTTTGTCCGCTGCCTCCGCACAATCCGGTTATATTCCCACGAAAAAAAGCCTTGCAGAGAAATTCTCTACAAGGCTTCATTCATCGTTATCCTATTTCTGCTGCCTGCAGCTCTCCGTCCGACTGTTCGTCCGTGAACCGCTGCCTTACTTCATCCATCACAGTCCGCAGACGCTCGCAGGTGACAATCAGCTGGTCGACCTCTTCCCGGCCCACCTTGTCAACAATCTCGTTCAGGATGCAGGAATACCGTTCCATTGTTTGTTCGAAAACCAGCCGCCCCTGCTCCGTCAGGCTGATATAGATCACCCGCCGGTCTGTTTCGGACATGGAGCGCTCGACATAACCCTTCTCTTCCAGAGAGCTGACAGCCTGGGAAGCGGTGGGTCTGCTGATTTGCAGCAGCTCGCTTAATTTGGACACCATCACCCCCGGGTATTCCGGTGTATCCGGTTCTAACCGTTCCTTCTTCATCATGACATGGATGACGAACATCATGAGAAATTCCCCGTGAGGAATAGAATCATTCCATTTGGTGCGTGTGGCCAGGCGTTTGATGTTCTCGAATGCGATAAGCAGCTTTTCTTCTTGAAGATCCTGGGGATTCATAAGACACCTCCGGTTATAAAAGTCAGACCATTACGTTTACATCACCCGGAAAATTGCTTCATTCAGTTTCTGCAGCAGCTGGCCGAAATGCTCGCGTTCCTCTTCGCTCCAGTCTTCGAGCAGCTGTCCGATTTTGTCCTGGCGGATGTCCGTGTCCTTCTTCAGCATGTCCAAGCCTAAATCAGAGATTTGCAGCGTATAGGCTCTGCCGTCCAAAGGATCTGGTATACGGATCACATACCCTTTCTGCTCAAGTGCCGAAGCCTGCCTGCTGATCGTGGAAATATCTAGGTGAAACTCATCAGCCAGCGCCTTCACCCCGGCGGAGCCGTTCGAGGCAATCTGATGCAGCAGCAGATAGGCAGAGTGGTCCAGGATGCCGTATTTTTTGTAGGTGCTGATCGAAGTCAGCCGGCGGCTGAGAATGGCCATCTCCAGTTCAATCGTTTCTAACGGGCGTTTGTCCATGATGTGCAGCAACCTTTCTTTCCACTCTTTTCTCTATGAATAACAGCTCAAATTAGTTGTAAGATGCAGCGGTCATTGACTTCACACATGCAACTTGTATAATACAAGTATATACTTTCATTATACAAGTTATTTTCATAAAAGCTAGTCCATTCTTACTTGGGGGAACCTTATGAAAGCGCATGAATTCATGGTCAGACAGGTCTATAAGGTCAAGGAATATGACACCGTACGGACCTTTATCGAAAAATGCATTGAGCACCGGATCAGCGGCATGCCGGTCATCAACGACCGAAATGAAATTGTTGCTTATTTAAGCGATGGGGACATTATGCGCTATATCGGCAAACATGATGACCTCATTGTGGACTCTTTTTTCCAAGTGAATGTGATCAAAGGCGATGAGGATGAATTTGAGGAACGGACCCGGCGGCTGCTGAATCTTAATGTAATGGCCATCGCCAAAAAGAAAGTCATCACGGTGCCCTGGGACGAGGATATCGAACGGATTGCCGCCATTCTGGGCAAAAAACAGATCAAAAAAGTACCTGTTGAACGAAACCGGGTCCTCGTTGGCATTATCAGCCGGGGCGACGTCATCCGTCATTCGTTTAAATCGCTGTTATAGTTATTACAGGGTATAGAAGGACTGCGCCACAGTTCTCCTGAACCCTTTATTGTCACCCGGCTATCTATTCGGAAGATCCAGCCCGCAAAGCCCGTAAAAGAACAGATGCAGCAGCTCCTCCAAAATCTGTTCCCTGACTTCATGTTTGCCCACCGCATCCAGCATCTCCCCGGAACTCTTCATATACAACTGAATCAGCAGCAGAATTTACCGCCCCGGCGAGATCGTACAAGGCACGGCAAATATCGGCTGGATATCCTTCTGGCTGCTGCTGACCGGGCTGCTGTGCTTCGCCGCAGGCATTCAGATTTTCTCGCGGCGCGATTTGCCGCTTTAATTTCATTCCTGCACAAAGAAGCCTGTTTGAAGCCGGGGGCTACCCGGAATTCAAACAGGCCTCTGTTGTTATTGCTTACGCTTAGTCGGCGATAACTTCCTTGCCGTTCTGCACAGTGTATTTGTGGTTAAGGCTGGCTTCTTCGATATCGGCAAATGCCCAGTGGGTAACCGGAACATCAGAGAAGCTGGAGCGGGTCACGCCGCTAAGCGGACCTCTTCCGAACAGGCGGTTAATCACAGTAACCGCTTCTGCACGGGTCAGCGACTTGGCCGGAGCAAAGCTGCCGTCCGCGAAGCCTGTCATCAGTCCCGCTGCTTTCACGGCATCGATGGCCCCTGCGGCCCAGTGTTTGTTTACATCGGCAATTACTGAAACAGCTGCGCTGCTCTCGTCAAAGGACAATTGCTTCAGGCGTGCGCTCAGTATTGCCATCTCTGCGCGCGTTACCGCACGTTCCGGATTGAAGCTGCCGTCAGGATCGCCTTTCATCACACCGGCTGCGGCAACTTTGGCAATATCAGCCGCTGCCCAGTGCTTCGCAGATACATCTGTAAAGACTACTCCTGATGCTGCTGCTTCAGTGCCTAAGTTGCGGGCAAGGAGTGCTGCAAGTTCGGCCCGTGTCAGCGCACGGTCTGGCTTGAAGGTGCCATCCTCATAGCCCTTGATATAAGCAGCATGGGAATAAACTGTATCTGTTGCAGTTGCTGTATCATTAGGTACCACTACAGGTGCAGCAGGTGTAGAAGGTGTAGACGGGCCAGTGACAATGCTTCCCGGAAGGGAAGTGCTGGTTTCTACAATGCTAAAGCTGCTGAATTTAGAGATGTCGAACAAGATGCCATATGGTTCGTTCTTATCGTTGTTAACGACAGTGCCTTTGGACAGCTCAATGGTACCGTCGCTGTGCACAATATATACCGCAAGGCTGCTGGCATTCATTGTACTGACATCCACACCGTTTTTAGCAAATGGAAGCATCAACTGTGTGTTATATCCGGTGTAATTGGTCTCGATATCCAGCGGCTGGCTCAGCGCCTTCAGGTTCTGGTTATCATAGGATGAAGGAACCTGGTTCTTTGCATCGTTGGTATTGCGGGCAGGCACAATCCGGAAATACAGATCTTGATTGTCGGCCATCATGGACCGCAGAGTAGATGCATCCAGCGAAATCGTTGAATATTCGTTCTGGATATTCAGGTTGAAGCTATTTGTACCGAGCAGTGCAACAGTTGCTGCCGGAACCTCAGCAGCGATTTCGTCAGCAGCATCGCCCGGCAATTCATCAATGTAGATCGTAGATGAATTGTTGTAGCCAGGTACAGAAGCAGTGACAATCTCCTGTGCCTTAGCCGAATCAAATACTACCTTGTCAATCTTCGAGCTGGTACCGTCTGCTGCGGTAACGTTTATTCGTTTGACCGGAACCAGTGCGGTGTTGTCCGACTGATCCTTCGCTTTGACATTGCGGATATTGCTCGTGTCCTCGACCTTAATTGCTCCGCTGGCTGTTACAACAACCAGGAAGGTACGGGTCTTCGTTTCACCATCGCGGCTGACCGTCGCGCTGAGAACTACAGCTTCATCCTCGGCACCGCGGTGTACAATGGCATTTATGCTGCCGTCCGTTGCGGAAGGAATCCCAACAACCTGCGGCTTACTGGAAGTCCAGCTGACCTGTGTACCGAAGCCTCCGGTAGTTGGCAGGGACAGGGAAGTTAGAACATTCTCCCAGGTTTCGCCTTCGGTGTAGCCGATTTGAAGTGTCTTGGAAGCTTCATTCACAACGTCCGCAGACTTAATCGCTACGGTAACACTTAGTGGTGCACTTTCTGTTCTCAGCTTCTCTCTAAGAGTTACAGTCAGTGTATCTCCTTCAGCCAGCGGTAATCCTGTAAAGGTCAGCGGTCCAGCAACTTCCCCGGTATTGGTTACACTGGCAAGCAGCTTGCCTTCCTTGGTGTAGATGGAAACAACAGCTCCGGCCGGCACCTGATTTACAGTGAATGTACCATCAATGGCGCTGATTACAATGTTGCCTGCCTGCGGCTGAGCAGACTGCTCATAGACAGCGGCAACTTCTACCTTCGCGCTTTGCGCTTTGTTCGTTTCCGTGAAGCTGACCTTCACGACCTGCCCCGGCTCCAGACCGTTCACGTCAAAATGGAATTCAGCCGGAGCTCCGGTATCATTGAAGCTTGTACCCAGCAGCGTAGTGCCATCCTCCGCATAGACGGAAACCGTGACACTGGCTGGAACATTTCTTACTGTAACAACACCAGTTGTAGCATTAGCGGTCAGATTTCCGGCAGCAGGCGCCTGAGTAGGCTCATAGGCTACAGGAATCTCGGTGAGCGGGCTTTGATCCTTACCAAGCTCCCGTGTGCCGACCTTTAGAATCTGACCATCGGCTAGTCCGGTAGCTATGGCAATTGTCAATTCAGCCGGGCTTCCGCTCTCATTCACAGCTGTTGCCAGTTCGGTGACGCCATCTTCGGCATATACGGTTACTGTTCCACCTGCCGGTACATTCTTCACGGTGACCGTAGATGAAGTTGCATTGGCGATAATATCCGCCGCTACCGGTGCGCTTGTTACTTCATTGTGCACAGTGATGGCCGTCAGCGGACTCTCCGACATTTCCGGTTCGGTCAGACTGACTTTGATTTCATCCCCGGATTGTAATCCTGCCTGTACCGGCACGGTTACTTCCCCGGATGTTTCCGCCTCATTCTTGGCTGTTCCCAGCACGGTAACACCGTCGGCTGCGTAGACAGTAACCCCGGCACCGGCTGGTACCTTGTTCACAGTCACAGTATCCTTTGTAGCATTGGCGATAATATCCGCCGCTACCGGTGCGCTTGTCACTTCATTGTGGACAGTGATGTCCGTCAGCGGACTCTCCGACATTTCCCGTTCGGTCAGGCTGACTTTGATCACATCCCCGGACTTCAATCCTGCCGGTACAGGCACGGTCACTTCCCCTGTTGTTTCCGCTTCATTTTTGGCCGTTCCCAGTACTGTCACGCCATCGGCTGCGTAGACAGTAACCTCAGCACCGGCCGGCACCTTCGTCACAGTCACAGTATCTTTTGTAGCATTGGCAGTCATTTCCGCCGCTGCGGGTACACTTGTTACTTCATTGTGTGCGGTAATGTCCGTCAGCGGACTTTCCGACTTTTCCCGTTCGGTCAGGCTGACTTTGATCACATCCCCGG
>NZ_LN831198.1:1038147-1043594 GCF_001368795.1 Paenibacillus ihuae | reverse complement strand
CAGTCATTTCCTGCCGCTGCGGGTGCACTTGTTACTTCATTGTGTGCAGTAATGTCCGTCAGCGGACTTTCCGACTTTTCCCGTTCGGTCAGGCTGACTTTGATCACATCCCCGGATTTCAGTCCTGCAAGAACCGGCACGGTTACTTCCCCGGTTGTTTCCGCTTCGTTCTTGGCCGTTCCCAGCACGGTAACGCCATCGGCTGCGTAGACAGTAACCTCGGCACCGGCCGGTACCTTCGTCACATTCACAGTATCCTTTGTAGCATTGGCAGTCATTCCTGCCGCTGCGGGTGCACTTGTTACTTCATTGTGTGCAGTAATGTCCGTCAGCGGACTTTCCGACTTTTCTGGTTCAGTCAGGCTGACTTTGATTACATCCCCGGATTTTAATCCTGCCGGAATCGCTACCGATACTTCCCCGGCTGTTTCCGCTTCATTCTTGGCCGTTCCCAGCACTGTCACGCCATCAGCTGCGTAGACAGTAACTTCGGCACCGGCTGGCACCTTCTTCACAGCTACAGTATCCGTTGTAGCATTGGCAATAACATCCTCTACCTGCGGCGCGGAGCTTCCTGCCGCAGCTTCGCTCATCCCGCTCAGCAGAACTACCCGGTCCGGTTCGCCATCCACTTTAAGTGTCAGATTTCCGTTAGATGTACCTGCTCCTTGCGGGGAGTACTGAACTTCAATAATTCCGCTTGCCCCTGGAGCAAGCTCGGCAGGAACCGTATTGTCTGTGATTATAAAATCGCCGTTAATCAACACTTCATTGATTTTAAGCGGAGTATCCGAGGTATTCGTTACAGTAACGGATACTTTCTTCTGCGTTGGATAGTTGAAATACAGGTTCGTGTTGGACAAATACAGTTTATATCCGCCTAGCAGTCCCTGAAATACCTTCAAATAAATTTCCCCGCTCTTTTCATACAGATACAAAATATCACCGTTTGTGGTGTTAATCGCCGCATTGGCAATGCTTGTGGCTGCAACCTCAACAGGTGAGGACAGGGTTGCACCCAGATCCTGGCTGACGCTGAAGAACACGGATAAGCCGTCGCTGAATCCGGTCACGACATTGCCGTAGCTGTCCGCGCTGAGCGAACGTCCCTGTGGGCTCATATTATTTCCGCCCATTATATCAGTCACGGTTCCGTCCCCGATATTCATGCGGACCATATTGGAATCAGAACCCGCTACAAACAGATACTGGCCCTTGCTGCCGGCGGATAATGCCCCAACAGAAAAATATACCATTTTGCCCGGAATCACTGGGGTTTCAAAGCTTTGCCCATGATTCTTGCTAACATAATATTTCAGGGATGGATCATCCTTCTGGACGATCAGATTTCCAGTCTGCGGATCGACGTGCAGATCGGTAAACGCATAGGATTCGTTAAAATCATAATTGTTAAATGTTGTCCCTTCATTGCTGCTGCTGTAATAAAGAGTTCGGCCTGAAGGATCCGTTACATAAATATAACTGCCATCCACCGCCATATGTGCAGAACTACCGAAAAGTGCGCCAACTGTGATCGGAGCACTGAAGGTTTTTCCGCCATCAGTGCTTTTAACCAGCACACCAGAACCTTCATTTACGCCTACAACATATACCGTTCCTGAAGAGGATACGGCGATTTCCGGCTCATAGCTGCCTGTGGCAGCCAGAACGCTGGGCTGGAAGGTCTTGCCGTTGTCCGAGCTCTTGGCAACACGGATTTCATCACCGCCGTTATATACAGCATAGATGGACCCGTCCGGCGACACAGCCAGATTTCTTGAGGTGTTGCCCGGGGCTATCGTCCAGGCAGAATTATTGGTATCGCTAACCAAGACCTCGCCGTATGCACTTGAATCCGACTGTGCGCTTGAATCCGACTGTGCGCTGACTACTCCGGCACCCGCGAAAGAGCCCAGACTCAGGCTGATGGTTGTAACAAGTGATAAGACCGCTGAAAAGAGACGCTTTTTCCTCATACTGCTATTCCTCCTGATCAATTCATACTAATTACCTATTTTCATGCTGGAATCCATATTAGCAGGTCGCTCTGAACAATCTCTTAACAAATCTCGACAAATTGCTAAGTAACAGGTCATAGTTCGACAAAAAATAAATTTAGCTAAACAAAAAAACAATAAGAGCCTCCCGATATAGTCATAAAATGACTGCACGGTACGGCTCTTAATATTTAGAGTATGAATAACTTAGGTGCATTCGCAGGTGGAATCTATGGTTGTGACAGCTTCTATTCTACAGCTTAATCAGCTGCTCTACCTTCACCGGCAGGCCGGTTGCGATCGAACGGTTGGCCGCAATACCGGTCATAATCGACCAGGCACCGTCTATATGGGAAGCTGCCCGGTGGAACCGGTCATCGGCCGGGCGCTCAAAAACATCCCGCAGCATTACCGGATCACCGCCTCCGTGTCCGCCGGCGCCTTCTTCAATCTCCACCTCATACGGCGCAGCGAACTGAGGATACACCGTAATCTGTTTGTCTTTTACCGCACCCTCCTGCTCCTTGCCGCCCCCGGCATTGACATAGGACTGCTCTATGACCTTTACTTCCATACGTCCCTTGGTTCCATTAAATACAACATTAAAGCCCTCCCAGGGCAGATAGGCATTCAGCGAATAGTTCATAATGGCTTTGTTCTTGTATTTCACCATGACACCCATCGTGTCCTCAATGCTGATATTGTCGCCGAATACACTCTGGTCGCGTAAGTATCCGTCCTCATGCTCAGTGTCCAGATACATCCGCTTCAGCTGCTCATTGTCCTTCAGATGCAGCGCAAACGGATCATTCTCTGCTGCAGCACTTCCGTGTACACGCTGATAAAATTCAGTAACACCGCGCTTCTCAGCATTCTCCCGGCCGTAAAAGCGCAGATCCCCCATTGCAAAAACCGTGTCCGGCTGCGAGCCCAGCCAGAAATTCATCAGGTCGAAGTGGTGCGTAGATTTGTGAACCAGCAGCCCTCCGCTGTTGCGCTTATCCCGGTGCCATCTGCGGAAATAATCAGCCCCGTGCTGCGTATTGAGCAGCCATTCGAAGTTGACGGAGAGGACCTCGCCGATCGCCCCCTCCATCAGGAGCTCGCGGATTTTGGTGTTGTGCGGTGCATAGCGGTAGTTGAAGGTCACCCGCAGCTTCTTCCCGGTGCGCTCTACGGCATCAAGAATTTCCTTACACTTCTCCTCGTCTGTAGTCATCGGCTTCTCGGAGATCACGTCGCAGCCCAGCTCCATCGCCCGGATAATATAGCGGTGATGTGTACGGTCAATGCTGGTGACGATGACCGTATCCGGCCGGGTCTCAGCGATCATAGTGTCAAACTCATGCGCCTTGTAGACCGGAACCGCATGATAGCCGTATTTCTCTTCCAGCAGCGTATTGGCATAGGCCATTCTTGCCCCGTTGACATCGCAAAAGCCGACGATCTCCGAGGTTTCAAGATAATGGCGTGTAATCTCCCCATAAAAAAACTCGGCGCGGCCGCCTGTGCCGACAAATGCATATTTACGCTTGCCCATTTCAATCACTCCATCGCTTATTGTTTTGAATGCGTTGACTAGGTATATTGTATAGTATAAGATACATCATTTTCTAAACGATTCTTGCTGAAAACCAGCCAAATTATGCATATATTATCCTAAACGGAGGAGCGAAAGCGTGTGCAGGAGGAGAAGCAGGAATTCCAGTTTTATGTGGAGCAAATCAAAAGAGCCGGCGCCTTCAGCATGGACACCGACCATTTTCACGATACCTATGAAATTTATTATCTGCTGGCCGGAGAACGAAACTACTATATCAATAACCTGGTCTACGCCCTGCGCCAAGGCGATCTGATCTTCATTAACCGCAATGAGCTGCACCGGACGATGGCCAAAGGCACTGTCCGGCATGAGCGTATCCTGATCAATTTCCGCCAGGAATTTCTGCAGGGGATGCCCGGCGGCATGGAGCTGGCCTTCCCCTTCTTCAGTGAACAATGCCTGCTGCTCCGCCCGGATGTCCATGAACAGGGCAGAATTGAGAATATCCTGTTTGCCATGCTGAAAGAGCAGCAGGAGCAGTGTACCCAGCAGTTTCCCTACTTGCAGAGCCTGCTGGTACAAATGTTAATTCAAATGAACAGAATCCGCGAAAGTGCCCGTGCAGCCATCGCTCCGGCCAATAATGAGAAGCAGCGGAAAGTCTATGACATCATCGAATATCTGCAGACCCATTACCATGAAACAGTGAAGCTGGAGGAACTTTCAGAACGCTTTTACCTCAGCATTCCTTATCTCTGCCGCCTGTTCAAGCAGACAACCGGCTTCACCATCGTGGAATATCTGAACTCGATCCGCGTCCAGGAAGCGCAGCGGCGGCTGCGGGAGGGCAGTGATTCAGTCACGCGGATCGCCGAGGATACCGGGTTTGACAGTATTGCCCATTTCGGCCGTGTCTTCAAAGGCATTGCCAAACGTTCGCCCCTGCAATACCGCAAGCAGAACCGCTGAAGAAGGATCCCCGTTAGGAATTAATCGTTCAGAATACCGCTTTTCTCTACCAGACTCATCCACTGCTTAGCAATCAGATCATGTCCGGCTGTTGTCGGATGTACACCGTCCCATAGCCAGTAGGCGTTATCCGCCCGCTGTGCGGCAGCCTCAAACATATCCTGCAGCGGAACAAACACCGCATCAAACGCCTCTGTCAGCTTACGCACAACCTGCTGGTAACAGGTTATCCGTTCATGCCATTCCGGCCAGTCCTCCGCCGGTGCGCCTGTATTCAGGATGAACGGTTCCATCAGCACGAGCTTCGTCTGCGGAAGCACCTCGCGCGTCTCCTCCAGCACATGGCGGTAAGCGCGTTCATAACTGTCTGTGATCCCGCCCGGCTCGCCCTTCAGAGCTCTCCAGATATTATTGACCCCGATCAGAATGCTGAGCACATCCGGCTGCAGCTCTGCCAGCTCACTGCCCAGCTTGGACGCGATAAGATAAGCGTAGCCGTGTCCATGAATATGGTTCGGGTCCTCATCGCGCCCGCGGTTGCCGTCGATAATGGAATCTCCCTGAAAGAGAATGACTTTGTTCGGTTTGGACCAGTCTTCTCCCGAAAAACTATGAAGTTGTGATAGTATTAACTTGAATGTTTCGAAACACCAATCATGAGAAAAAGAAGGGAATGAAGCTAAGTGAAGTATAGAAGACTTGGTAATACAGGCCTGAAGGTCAGCGAGATCGGGCTTGGGAGCTGGCTGACTTACGGAACGGCGGCAGAGCAGCAGGCAGCCGATGCTTGTGTGGCCAAAGCTTTTGAATGCGGTATCAATTTCTTTGACACTGCCAACGCATACAACCGCGGAGAAGGAGAAAAAGCGATCGGAGCCGCGCTCCGTCCGTATAAGCGATCGGATTACGTGCTGAGCACCAAAGTGTTCTTCCCGATG
>NZ_LN831198.1:1030955-1038121 GCF_001368795.1 Paenibacillus ihuae | reverse complement strand
TGTCACGCAAGCACATTATGGAGCAATGCGAAGCCAGTCTGCGGCGTCTGGGGACCGATTACATCGACGTCTATTTCTGCCACCGCTTTGATTATGAGACTCCGCTGGAAGAAACGCTGCGCGCACTGGATGACCTTACGGCCCAGGGAAAAATTCTCTACTCAGCTGTCAGCGAGTGGAGCGCAGCGCAGATCGTTAGCGCCAGCGGCATCAGCAGCAGGCTGAATCTGCGTCCGCTTGCAGCAAATCAGCCGATCTACAATATGTTCGAGCGCTACATCGAACAGGAAGTGCTTGAAGTGTCCAAGCAGGCTGGACTTGGACAGGTGGTCTTCTCGCCGCTGGCGCAGGGCATTCTGACCGGCAAATACAAGCCGGGCCAGCAGGCTCCGGCAGGCACCCGCGGTGCCGACGACTCGGTCAACGGCGTCATCCGCAGCTACCTGCGCGACGATGTGCTGGGCGTCGTCGCCCAGCTGGATGAAGTCGCAGCAAACCTCGGCGTGAAACTGTCGCAGCTGGCCCTGGCCTGGATTCTCCGCCAGCCCGGCGTCAGCTCTGCGCTGATCGGAGCGAGCAAGCCCGGCCAGGTCGAAGAAAATGCCCGGGCTGTGGAAATCGTGCTCCAGCCGGAAACGCTGGAGACCATCGACAGCCTCCTCGGACAGGTGGCTGACTTTGCTCCGGCGAGATAAACTGCCTGGCAGGACTTAAGGAATATCCTCCTTGTGAGGCTAACGGATAAGCAGGTTTTCTGCCTGCACATATTGGCAATACAACAGGGAGTCCCGGGTCATTCGGGACTCCCTGTTGTATGTGGGGTCTTTTGCAGCGGCATTCACCCGCCGGCTGTACGGGGGGCTGGCGTTTCAGGGGATCAAAGGGATTTTGCTGTTAGTCTTAAAAGTGGACACCCGTTAAGATACGGTAATCGGGATGCCGGAGGCATTGCTGTAAGGGTTCCATACTGCAGCGACATTCAAATCTTAGACAGATGGCAGCAGGACAAGGGCAATAATCAGCAGCACCTCTACAGGAACCTTGAATAGATTCCTCCAGTCGTTCATATAAATCCGCCATAGGTTTACCATCTGCCAGTCACCTTCGGGCTGTTATTTGGATATTTTAATATGCCCTGGGAGTTTTCTTTGTACAAACCGGCCTATACGCAAAATTATTTGCAACATTTCCGGCTAATTAACGTTAATAAGGGTACATCCCCCGTTTGAGAAATATGGCGGAGGGTAAAGAAAGAGTATCAGCGAAATTACGTGTCAAATCATGCCAAGGGGGAAACCGAAAGATGTTTACTAAAAAATCCATTTATTTACTGCCTGTGCTGGTTCTGCTGTTCCTTTCCCTCGTCACTACGGCAAGCACAGCAGGAACACGTGCAGAAGCACAGGGCGGAGCAAGAATCGAACACCTTACCGTGTACATTCATACGCTTCAGCCGGCTGCTGACGGCAAGCTTACACTGACAGCCGATCCTATTGAATGGTATGAAGGTGCTGATGCCGACCGCGTCTTTGCCGAGCGGGAGCCGGAAGCCGCTGCAGAAATCGGCGGGGCGCTGGATGATTACTATATCGTGAATGACAGCAATCAGCTGACCACATATCAGGTAGCGGACAACGCCGCAGTAACGATGCAAATCTTCGACCACACGGGCAAGATTGAGGATCTCGACATCAGCTGGAACGAAAGCATTAGCTTACAGAAGTTTGCTGCAGAATTCGCCAAAACCGATGTGTTCGACCTCAGCCAGTCGCCTTACCACCTGACGATTGAGGACGGCGTCATTACTTCAATTGTGCAGCAGTATACCCCGTAAATTTAACCTTGCTAATCAGCGATCAGGGGCTATCCCGCAGTAGAGTCATCTACTACGGGATAGCCCCTGTTTATTTTCACAAAAAAAACTACGCTCATGGTTTGGACAGAAGCGATTTAAGGTTTAGAATAAACATGCCGCGCAACCCTTATCCATAAATCCAATATTCAAGGAGTAAGCGCTTTACTTCTAATGTTCTTTCCTTAATAATAGGAGTAACTAGAAGTGTATTAAAGTCAGATAAAAGGGGGGCATACATATGGTTGCTTTTGAGCTGATCGTAGATATGCCGGTCGATTTTGAGATCACAGGCAAATTCGTAGCCCCGTCTTCCGATTGGATTCACTTGAGCCGGATTCTGCAAGATTATGAGCTAATCGTTATGACCGAAGGGGTACTTTACCTGGCGGGTGACAAAACACATTTTACCGTCTCTAAGGGCGAGTATCTGCTGCTTCCCCCATATACCAAGCAATATGGATATCAATCTTCGAACTGCAGCTTTTACTGGCTCCATTTCAAGTCCCCGGACGGAATCAAAATCACCGATGTCACCGGGCACACACAGAACAGGGAAGACAACAAGCTGCTGCTGCCGCAGTATGGAAGCCTGAAAAGCCTGGAGAAGATCATCGTCATGATGAAGCAGCTGCAGGATTCAGTGAGAGGCTATAATCAGAAAACACTGAACAATTATATGGCGACAGTCATTCTGTGCGAGCTGTATAACCAGGTGTTCCAGAACGAACATAACCCGGTCAAGAAAACGAAGCAGGAGCAGCTGTACAATGATATTGTGGACTATATCAAATGGAGCCGCAGCGAGCATATCAAGGTATCGCAGATCGCTGCTTATTTCGGATATAACGAGAAGTATCTATCCCACCTGTTCACCACGATCTCCGGTATCTCGCTCAAGCAGTACATTCTCCAGCAAAAGATGGAGCTGGCAAAGTTCCTGCTGTCCGACACCAACCAGAATATTAGCGAGGTATCGCTGCAGCTTGGCTATAAAGACTGCCATAATTTCATGAAATCGTTCAAGAAAATTGTCGGCCTGACCCCCACTGACTTCCGCAACGCTTACGCCAAGCGGCTGCTGTTCTATGAGTGAGTCTATTGTATTTTCTGCAACAGATTCCCACTAATTCGGCCTGAAAACAACAGCGAATGCACTTTGTACAACAGATTTCCGTAATGAGGTTAATTTTGACCTTTTATTCCGAAATCTGTTGCACGGAATACAACAGAATGTGATTCGTCGTTGAATATTAAGCTTTCTATTGTACAAAGTGCAGCCATATAACATCCGGCTATTGGTTTCGTTGAGACTATGGCGAGTAACGACCAAAAACAAAGCCGCGTTTCTCCATTAACGGAAAAACGCGGCTTTATTTACTTAGTTTCTGCTGTCCTTCACCGGTACGCCGAAATCCGGTGTGCCGTCTTCGTTCCAGCCCAGCACCTGGGCGCGGGTGTGGCGGTTCGGATCATACAGCGGATCTCCGGTAATTTCCTTATAATTGCGGGCATGATAGATAAGGACATCTTCGCCATGCTCGTTGACAGTGAAGCTGTTATGACCCGGACCGTATTGTCCGGTCTCTTCACTGGTCTTGAACACCGGCTCCGGATGCTTCTTCCAGGAGGCGGCATCCAGCAGATCGCTGTTCTCATCGGCAGTCAGAAGACCCATGCAGTAATTGAAATCGGTAGCACTAGCCGAGAAGCTGATAAATATCCGTCCGTTTCTTTTTAGGACCGCTGCTCCTTCATTCACGCTGAAGCCAATCTTTTCCCATTCATACTCCGGCGTAGCGATCATGGTCTGCCGTCCGGTCAGGGTCCAGGGGCTACTCATTTCAGAAATGTACAGATTGGAATTCCCCGGAATCTCCGGATCCTTCTGTGCCCATACATAATAGAGGACGCCGTTATGCTCGAAGGTCGTTGCATCGAGGGCAAAAGATTCCCAGGCTGTCTTCAGTTGGCCCTTCTCGGTCCAGCTGCCTTCCAGCGGGTTCGGCGATTCATTCTCCAGGACGAACATCCGGTGGTCGAACAGTCCGTCATTGGTTTCTGTGGTCCGGGCTGCAGCGAAATAGATATACCATTTGCCGGCAATATAATGGATTTCGGGAGCCCAGATATTGGCACTAAGCGGCCCCGTTTCATATTTACGCCAGGCAACAACCGTTGCTGCATCTCTGAGTCCTTCAATCGTCTCCGCTCTGCGAACCTCAATCCGGTCGTATTCCGGTACGGAAGCGGTGAAGTAGTAATAACCGTCTGTGTGTTTATATACCCAAGGATCCGCGCGCTGCTCCACAAGCGGATTGCTGTATTCTTTGTTCGTGCTCATATCGTTGCTCCTTTGGTCTATCAAAGATCGATTCCTATTCCAGTGTAAGTACAACTACAGAGGCCGGCGGAAGGGTACAATTCAGAATGCCATCCTTCAGCTCTGCCTGCTCATAGGCAACAGGCGCTACAGTATCCGGCGTTTCGAATGTGTTATGTGCCCCAAGCTCTGAATGGGTCAGGATCTGTCCGGATACCCGGCTGGCACCAGTCCCTCTGACAGCAAAGCTGAGGCTGGCTTCAGCTTCATGGCTCAGGTTGCAGATAGAGACATAGATTTTGCCTTCCTTGTCACGGGACGCAGAAATGCTAAGCTGCGGTATCGTCACCCCTCCGTATGTATAGAGCGGGCTCTCGAACGCAACCTCCAGCAGTTCGTTATCCTGGTGCACCTTGTACATCTCGAATACATGATAGGTAGGCGTAAGCAGCAGCTTGTCGCCTTCTGTCAGAATCAGCGCCTGCAGTACATTGACCATTTGGGCAATGTTCGTCATCTGCACCCGGCTGCTGTGATTGTGGAAAATATTCAGGTGGATGCCTGCAACCAGCGCATCTCTAAGGGTGTTCTGCTGGTAGAGGAATCCGGGATTTGTTCCGGGTTCGCTCAGGAACCAGGTCCCCCACTCATCTATAATCAATCCTACCCGCTGCTCCGGATCATATTTATCCATAATTGCCGAGTGGCGGGTAATGAGCTCATCCATATGAAGTGATTTCTGCATCGTTTCGATCCATTCGGCTTCATCGAACCCGAGTGCCTGGCGTTTTTCTTCCCAACTGCCTGGAATGGTATAGGAATGCAGGCTGAGCCCGTCCATCATTTTGCCCGCTTCCCGCATGACTACTTCCGTCCAGTTATAATCATCCACATTCGCTCCCCCGGCAATCTTGTAGAGCCGGTTGTCGCCATAGTTTCTGACATAGGTCTGATAACGCCGGTACAAGTCAGCATAATATTCGGGACGCATATTGCCGCCGCAGCCCCAGTTCTCATTGCCGACTCCGAAATATTTCAGCGCCCATGGCTTCTTCTGCCCATTCTCCTGCCGCCAGGCAGCCATCGGGGATTCGCCGTCAAAGGTCATATACTCGACCCACTCCGACATCTCCTGAACCGTGCCGCTGCCGACGTTGCCGCAAATATAAGGCTCGCATTCCAGCAGCTCGCACAGGCGGAAAAACTCATGCGTTCCGAAATGGTTGTTCTCGACTACACCGCCCCAGTGGGTGTTTACCATCCGCTTGCGGCTTTCCCTCAGACCAATCCCGTCTTTCCAGTGATATTCATCGGCAAAACAGCCGCCCGGCCAGCGCAGCACCGGTATGTTCAGCTTTTTCAGCGCTTCGACCACATCATTACGAATACCGTCCGTGTTCGGGATCGGCGAATCCTCGCCTACCCATATGCCTTCATAAATACATCTGCCCAGATGCTCGGCGAAATGCCCGTATATATTTTTGTTGATTTTACTTTTAGGAAGATCGGCATTGATTACAAGCTTTGCAGTCATAGTTTCTCTCTCCTTGGGTAAGCTTCTATTTAGCCCTTTATCCCTGAATTCAGATTAATGGATTGTACAAAGTACTTCTGTGCGAACAAGAACAGCAGCAGTGTAGGAATGATTGCCAGAATCGCCGAGCCCATCAATTGCCCGATCATCCGGTAGTTTCCATAAATATCCTGCAGCAGCAAGAGTCCCGCCGTTACCGGCATTTTGTCAACATCTGTAAATACGATAACCGGCCAGAGGAAGTCATTCCACGATCCGGTGAACGAGAACAGTCCGCATACAATCAGAATCGGTTTCATCAGCGGCACAATGATCGAGGCATAAATCCGGAAATGGCCTGCACCATCCACATGAGCCGATTCATCGAGTTCCTTTGGAATACCATTCATAAATTGACGGACCAGGAAGAGGTTTCCCATACCAGCCAGTCCGGGGATAATCATCGCCCAGGAGGTGTTAACCCAGCCTAGAGCATCAATAATTTTGTACGAAGGAATCAGGTTCACGACACCCGGGAAAAAGGAAATACCCAGCAGGGTGAAAAAGAGTGTATCTCTTCCTTTGAACTTCATGCGGGAGTAGCCGTAACCGGTGATGGAGATCACAATAACTACGAGCAGGGTATGCATCGTTGCTATAAACAAAGAGTTCATGAGCCAACGAAGGATAGGAGCCGTTGAAGTGTTCTCCAAAATTGCTACATAGTTTTCAAGGATCCATTCTTTTGGAAACATTCTGAACCCTGAGCTGACAACCTCGGTCTGTGACCGGAAGGAGGTTGTGATGCCGAAGACAACAGGGACGATCCAAATCACACACAATATAATCAGGAACAGATACGAGATATATTTTGAGATGCTAATACCTGATCCTTTTCTTTTGTCTACATGCTGTCCGTTTACAAGCGGACCTTTATCCAATTGCCCAGCCATTTGGTTTGCCATGCGGGTACACCTGCCTTTTCAATTTCGCTGCTTGATCCATTGTCTTATCCAAGACTAAGCTGCATTCCGGTTCATCACATAATACTGCAGGGCTGAAATAAGCAAAATAACCAGTCCCAAAAGTACCGCCATCGCCGAAGCCATCCCCGCAATAGACTCACCGTTACCGAAGGCGAGCTGGCGGATATACATCATCAGTACATGCGTGCTCTGGCGCGGACCGCCGTCTGTCATCATTAGCGGCTGGCCGAAGACGTTAAAGGCTCCTGCAGTAGTCATAACAAAGGTATAGACGAGCGGGAAACGAATGGAAGGCAACGTGATGCTCGCAAATCTGCGGATCGGTCCTGCTCCGTCCATTTCTGCCGATTCATATAGATCCTGGGATACACCGCTGATCGAAGCACGGTATATAATCAGGTTGCCCCCGACGCCGCCCCAAACCGTAATGATAATAATCAGAATCCAGGCATAAGGCTGGTGGGTCGGCCACGAGACATCGGAACCGAACAC
>NZ_LN831198.1:1021245-1030929 GCF_001368795.1 Paenibacillus ihuae | reverse complement strand
AGCAGCAGCCAGATCAAAGCTCCCGCCGAGATGGAAATCAAGCCCGGAATATACAGAATAGCCTGAATCAGGCTTTCCCCTTCACTTTCTTATGTTCCAGCGCAACTGCAATCAGCAGCGGGAGCACAATTAACAGCGGTACACTGAGTAGAACGAATATCAGCGTATTCTTCAGGCCGTTGTTAAACTGAGTATGAAAGGTAGAGCTGTTATCAAAAAGAATGGTTTTGTAATTGTCGAGGCCAACCCAGACCGGATCATTCATCAGATTCCATTTGGTGAACGACGCATAAATCCCGTAGATTGTCGGCAGTAAAATAAATACAACGAATAAGATGACATGTGGACCTACAAAGAAAACAGGCGCCAAATTTAGTTTCTTTTTCATAGGCAATCTTTTCTCCTTTGGCATAAAGCAATGTGCCATGAATGGCACATTGCTCTATACAATCATTTCCCCTTGCGTTTTACTTCGCAGCGCCGCTTGTACCTTCGGCAATCTTGTCTTCTACGAATTTCTGCATCGTTGCAAGTGTTTCGTCGATATCTACGTTGCCGCGGACGATATCTGCGCAATAGGTATCAACAGCTTCTGCAATGTACGGGTAGTATTCATAAGTGTAGATATACAGGGATTGGATTTCTTTTTCATCAGAGGTGAAGAAGGATTGCATGTAGTTCTTATATTCAGGATTCTCGATAACCTGTTTACTTGCTACAGTTTGTCCGGCTTTTGCCCACTCCATGGAATTTGCACGGATGAACTCAAGGAACGCGCCGATTCCGGCAACTTTTTCTTCAGTTCTTTTTTCGTTCTTCAGCATAGCAAACAAGTGGGAAGAAGATCTGTTAGTGAACTTGTCAGGCGTAGGGGAATAGACATTGGTTACTCCAAAATTAAGACCTTCTACTCCGGCATGTGCAGTGGAGCTCCAAGTACCGTCAGTGGAGAACAATACGTTACCGGATTGGAACATCAGGTAGCCGTCTTCACCAAATGGTGTCATCAGGCCGGCATCGTTGATTTTTTTAACTTCTTCGAATGCTTGCTTCATAACCGGTGTATTTACAGCAGGTTTACCATTTTCCTGGACATCTCCGCCAAGGTTCTGAATTTGCCCCAGAATAACCCAGCCAAGCAAGGCATCATTGACAACATAATCGCCTTCATCCAATTTCCCCTGCAGGGAGAGCATTTCATCAATAGTTACCACGTTATCGTCAAGGAAGGATTCCACTCCATATTTCGCGAGCAGATCTTTATTGTAGTACATAACGTTACTGTGAATATCGAGCGGCACAGTATACTGGGTTCCGTCAATATTTCCTGTATTCCATGCCTGCGGCAGGTAGTTCTCTTCTTTGATCTCAGGCTGCGCTGAAGTTACTGCAGTCATAGGCTCCAATTGTCCTTGTTTTACAAAGCCCGGTACGCGGTCAGCATGAATAATTGCCAGGTCTGGCACGCCTTTACCGGAGTTAAGTACAGTCGAAACCTTTGTATACATATCTGAGGTAATGACATGCTTCACTTTAATTTCCGGATTGGTTGCATTGTAGTCTTTGACCAACTGATCCATATAAGCACCGTCATCACCAGTCAGCGGCGTCCAGAACGTAATTGTCTTTTTGTCATCGTTCCCGCAGCCCGCCAATACCGTAGATAAGGATAGAACAAGTGCTAATGCTGATAAACCCCACTTTTTATTCAATACTTTCTCCTCCTAAATGATTAAAAATTAGTAAATCATCTACAAAAATGTTTTTGCAAACAATTAACTCTAGTTTAGTTCCGGGCGGGTCAGCTGTTTACTGGCGCCTTGCCCAGACGAATGACATTCCAGGACGCTTTAGTCAAAAGAGTTTCTACAAATCCGTCCTTGCATTCAGTACCTGATGCTTGTCTTGGCTTAACATTCTGCTCCTGCGCGGTATTAACCGCTTTCAGGTCGTCATGATGGAGTACAATATGCTCAATCAGACGGTACCCTTCAAATCCTCGCACATCGCATTTCAGCTCCAGCGCTTCTTCCAAATGGCGGTTAATCGCGAAGATAGTCAGCTCGTCACTTTCCTGATTGTACACGATTGCGCTGTCCAGGTAAGGAACGTCGGTATAATCCTGCGCATCATATTTAGGGGAATTGACAATCGGCTGAAGCGAAAGGCCCCTTCCATATGTTGAAGCGTGAAGATAAGGATAGAATATCGTCTGCTTCCAGGCCGCTCCGCCTGCTTCCGTCATAATCGGAGCAATGACATTTACCAGCTGGGCCAGGCAAGCCATCTTCACCCGGTCTGCATGCCGGAGAAAAGTAATCAGCATACTGCCAATCAGGAGCGCATCCTCAAAATTGTAATGATCCTCAAGCTGCGCCGGCCCTACGGTCCAAGGCTCAATCTTGGTATCGGATTCATTAGAGTGGTACCAGACATTCCACTCATCAAAGCTGAGATACATAGTCTTCTTACTGCGTTTCTTCGCTTTGATATAATCGCAGGTGGCTGTTACGGTTCGGATAAAATGCTCCAGGTCCATGCTGCGTGCCAGGAAATTGGCGGAATCGTTGTCGCGGTTTCCATAATATTGATGCAGGGAAACATAATCGGCAACGTCATAGGTATGTTCCAGTGTTACTGCTTCCCATTCCGGGAAGGTTGGCATTGCCGAGCTGGAGCTTCCGCAGGAGACAAGCTCAATGTCCGGATCGACCAGGCGCATCGCCTTTCCAGTCTCGTAAGCCAGCCGTCCGTATTCGGCAGCTGTCTTCTGTCCGATCTGCCAAGGCCCGTCCATCTCGTTGCCCAGACACCAGGTCTTGATCTTATGCGGCTCTGCTATACCGTGCTGCCGCCGGAGATCACTCCAGTATGTACCACCGGGATGATTACAGTATTCCAGCAGATTACGGGCCGCATCAACACCCCGTGTTCCGAGATTCACTGCCATCATTACTTCTGAGCCAACCTCTTTGGCCCATTCCATGAATTCATTCGTGCCTACTTCATTCGGTTCGACCGTTCTCCAGGCCAGCTCCAGCCGTCTCGGACGCTGTTCTACCGGTCCTACCCCGTCTTCCCAGTTATATCCGGAAACAAAATTACCACCGGGATAACGTATAATTGGTACATTCAGTTCCTTAACCAGCGTCTTCACATCGCCTCGGAAGCCGAGAGAATCCGCAGCAGCATGACCAGGCTCGTAGATACCGCCATAGACCGCCCGCCCCAAATGTTCTATGAATGAGCCGTAAATACGCTTGTCCACTTCGGCGATAACAAATGACTTATCGGCAATAAGGGTCGCTCTTAGGGTGTCTGACGTCAATGTAACCACCATCCATTTCACATATTTATTAATTAGTTAAAAAACATTTGAATGTATTCGCTTACAGATATAAAATAACATATATAAGCTAGGTTGTAAACACAAAAGTATAAATCTATTTATATCTATTCAAAACAAACCTTAAGTATAGGCCTTTTCAGAAAAAAACTCCGTATTTTTGCAATAAATCATAAAACAATATTCACATTAATATAAAGTAAAGCGATTGTTTCAATTAATAATAGCTCAAATTTAATTGTTTATCACAAATAAAGGAAGAAAGCTTTCCTTTTTACCTCAATTAGTTTATAATTTTATAAAATAGTTATTTTAAGACGTCTGCGGAAGAAGGTTTGATATGATTTATATCAAAGATTTAATGAGTGGCATTGATATTTTCAAAGCGCTTAGCTCTGAAATCCGGATTCAAATTCTGGAACTACTAGCCACTAATCAGGCACTTAACCTGAATGAAATTGCCAAGAAGCTGAATCTCAGCAATGGCGCCATCACCATGCATATTAAGAAGCTGGAAGAAAGCGGCCTCATCGAAATCAATACTTCAGTAGGCAAACACGGCATCCAGAAGGTATGTTACTTAAATAAGGATAAACTGATGGTCGATCTGCGCAGCAAGGATGTCGACAACCTTTATGAGGTTGAAATTCAGGTTGGGCATTACAGCAATTATCAGGCAGTTCCAACCTGCGGTCTGGCCACCAAGGACAGCATTATCGGTGACTTCGACGAGCCTCGTTACTTCGCCGATCCCCAGCGGATTGATTCAGAGATTATCTGGATGGCGGAAGGTTTCCTGGAGTACCGTATTCCGAACTATCTGAAGGCAAACCAGACCTTCCGCGAGATTCAGTTCTCCATGGAAATCGGATCGGAAGCACCCGGGTTCAGCGATAACTATCCTTCCGACCTGTACTTTTATGTGAACGGGATTGAGATCGGCTACTGGACCAGTCCCGGAGACTTCGGCGACCAGCGCGGAACATTCAATCCTGACTGGTGGCCGCCTCACCTGAATCAGTACGGCATGCTTAAGCTGATCCGGATTAACAATGAAGGCAGCTTCATCGACGGCTGCCGCATCTCTGACATTACACTGGACGATATTAAGCTGGACTACAAAAGCGAGCTTACCTTCCGCATTGCCGTAACCGACAAGCCGGTCAACAAACGCGGGCTGACCATTTACGGCAAGCATTTTGGCAACTACAGCCAAGATCTGCTGGCCCGGGTACTCTACAACGTCCATGAAGTAGAAGAAGTAGGCAGCCGCCTCACCTCTTCATCGATTGAATAGCTCTCTCTTAGCTGGTTATGTTAGTTCCAGATAACGTTACCGTAGCCTCTCTGCCCTTCCGGGCTCCATCAGGAAGCCGGATGGGCTTTTTGTTGCTGCGTTTCGTTGGGGGAAAGGTACGCCCCGACGGAATTTTTCCCGTTGGGCCGGCTCGGGCGGGGCAAAATCATGATATCAACGGGATTTTTCCCGTTGTTTCGGCTCATGTGGGGAGAATCCATGTTATCAACGGGATTTTTCCCGTTGTTTTGGCTCATGTGGGGAAAATCCACGTTATCAACGGGATTTTTCCCGTTGTTTCGGCTCATGTGGGGAGAATCCACGTTATCAACGGGATTTTTCCCGTTGTTTCGGCTCATGTGGGGAGAATCCACGTTATCAACGGGATTTTTCCCGTTGTTTCAGCTCATGTGGGAAGAATCCACGTTATCAACGGGATTTTTCCCGTTGTTTCGGCTCATGTGGAGCAAAGGTGAAATTTTTGACGCTACTGCTCAAGCAGACTAACAAAGAAAAAGCAACTTATCCGCAGACAAGTCGCTGTATAACCCTGTACCACCACAACTTTATATGCTGAAGTGTATATGCACGTGAAAACAAAGAATCTAATAAGATAATAAAACTGCTTAATCCGAGTGCTCCTTACCCTTTTACCGCACCTGCCGTCATCCCGTCAATAAAGTACTTCTGAAAGCCGAGGAATAAGGCCAGAATCGGCAGGATGGAGAAAAACGAGCCGACAATCAGCAGATCGTAGTTGTTGCCGTATGGAGTAAGCAGTGTCTTCAGGCCGATCGGCAGTGTGTATTTGTTCTCATTACTCAGCACCATAAACGGCCAGAGGAAATTATTCCAGCTGTTCATCCCGTTCAGGATCGCCATCGCCGCAAAGGACGGCTTCATCACCGGCAGAATCAGGCGCACATAAATTGCATATTCATTCGCACCATCCACCCGGCCTGCCGCGATCATTTCCTTCGGAATCCCCCGTAAATATTGCCTGAAGAAAAAGATGGTCGCTGCACTGGCCACACCCGGCAAAATAATTGCCGAATAGCTGTTCATCAGCCCCATGTTGAACGTCAGCGTATACAGCGGCAGCAGCAGAATCTCAAACGGCACCATCATAATGAGCAGTACACAGACGAACAGAAAGTTCTTGCCCTTGAATTCATAGGCTGAGAAACCGTAAGCCACCGTCGCACTGACTAGCAGCGTCACCACAACCTGTACTACTGTCAGCAGCAGCGAATTGAAAAACCAGGTAAAGTAGGCATGCTCCCCGGTGAACAGAAAGACGAAATTATCGAAGCTCATGGCCGAAAGATCGAATCTGAGGTTGAGACCGTAGCGGATCAGATCTTCACCAGGTTTAAACGAAGCGATAGTCACGGCATAAAAAGGCACCAGGATCAGGAGGCACAGCACGCTGAAAAAAGCAAAGAGGATGATTTGCCGGATTGTTCCTGTCTTCATTCTCCTAATCCTCCTCCTTCTTAAACATGCCGCTGAAGGCCAGCTGCGTCAGGTTAATCACCATGGTGATGAGCAGCAGCACAATGCCCACCGCGGCCGCGTAGCCGAGATTATTCTTCTCAATCCCCTGACGGTAGAGATAGCCGACGATGGTTAAACCGATATTTTTCGGGGAGTTATTGCCGTTCCACAGCATCATGCTCTCGATAAACATCGCAAGGCCCGCATAAATGCTGATCGTCAGCACATAGATTGTCGTCGGCTTCAGCAAAGGGATGGTGATCCGGGTGAACCGCTGGAAGGCGGATGCTCCGTCTATGGCGGCCGCTTCATAATAATCATCGGGAATATTTTTGAGACCTGATAAGAAGTAGAGCATGTTCACGCCCATCCACCGCCAGGACGCCAGCGCTACCAGGGCAATGAAGCCGGTGGTCTGTCCTTTTAGAAATTTCACCGGTTCCACTCCAAATACGCCAAGCACGCTGTTGATCAGCGAGCCCTCCATCTCACCGAACATCAGCCGGAAGATCGTTCCAGCCACAACTACAGAGGTCAGCGCCGGAAAGAAGAAGGCGGATTTGAAAAATTCGCGGGCCCACATTGATTTGTTATTAATCAGCACGGCGAACAGCATCGGGAACGGGATCAGAATCACAAGCGTCAGTAGCATATAAACTGCACTGTTGCGTACCGCTTTGAAAAAGATTGTGTCCCCCATCAGTTTCGTGTAGTTATCCGCTCCAATAAATTGTGCCTCCTGGCCAAGCGTTACCTTTTGAAAGCTCATGCCGAAGGAACTCAGCAGCGGATAGACCCAGAAGATGATGAATACGAGCACAAAAGGCAGCACGAACACGTAGGGAGCAACCTTTTGCGAATATAGGAAGTTCTTGATCATGGCTTCTGCTCCTTTAGAATAGAGCTGCCCACGGGGTGGACAGCTCCAAAAGTAACCGTACCCGTTACTATTTCAGTTCTTGTTCGATCTGAGTCTGGGCGTCATCCAGCGCCTTCTGAATGTCCTTCCCGTCCTCGAAAATTTCATTTAAGGTCACAGTGCACAGCACATTGTTGATCGTCGGCGAAGCAGAGGTGGATTTGATCAGATTAATCTCCTCCCGGATTTCATTCAGCACATCAAACGGGTTGTTCACAAAATACTTCACGAATTGATTGTCTGGATTATGGGTTACCTCCTTCATATCCCAGACACTCATATTGATCGGGTCAAAACCGAGCGTGTTCCAAATTTCAATATTCGCATCCAGCGACAGTTTGGCATAGGCGATAAAATCCTTAGCCAGCTGCACATCCTTGGCCGTCTTGGTGACCACCGTACCGGTACCGCCGCCGCCGTACGATCTGTGCATCCCCTTTTCAAGAACGGGAAGAGGAGCGATGGCGATTTTGCCGCTCAGGTCCTTCATATAGTTGGTATATCGGGACATTTGCCACAGCGGCATGAAAGCAGTAGCATAGTTGCCGGAGTTGAACTCACCGTAAGCCTCCTCCGTATCCGGCTGCCCGCCAGCAATCGTGGAGATCACATTGTTGTCCTGCAGATCCTTCAGCATGGTCATTGCTCTTACCATCTCCGGCGTGTTGACCTGCGGTTTCCCATCAGCATCGGTGAAATCAGAATTCTGCTGCGCTAAGAGCAGAGAAGCCTGCCAGGTTGCACTGGTGTCTGCGGTGCCCATGTATTTGCCGGTTTTTTCATATACCTGGATACCGGCCTTCTTGAAATCCTCCCAGGTTACGATACTCTTGTAATCCACCCCGGCCTGTTCGAGGATTTCTGTATTGTAAAAGGCAACTGTTGCCCCGACATGCGTGGACAGCCCGTAAATGTTCCCGTTTTTACTATAGAGATCAAGCTGGGACTGGACAACCGTGCCTTTGTAGGGCTCCGCCACATCGTTCAGCGGTTCAAGCTGCGGATCTCCCGCCAGGAAATCCGGAAATTTGCCCAGCTCGATATCGGCGATATCCGGCGCACCCACACCAGTCTGCACGGCGATGGACAGCTTGTTATGCATATCATCGTACGGCATCACCGTCACGTTCAGCTTAATCTGGCGATCGGGATTCGCCGCGTTCCATTTCTCCAGCATTTTCTCAAAATGCTGCCCATGCAGCTCGACAAATGTCCAGTACGAGAGCTCTGTAGCCTTCTCCCCTGCACCGCCGTTCAGGACAGAAGATTCCCCGCCGGAAGTGTTGGAAGAAGATTTTCCGCAGCCAGCCAGAAATAAGATCATCGAGAGTACCATCAAAGAAATGAACCATTTGTTTTTCATGCTCGACCCTCCTGTATGATGAAAAATAATTGTTGCCCGAATTAATGTAAACGGATACATTTTAATCCCCGGAATATGGCTGCTTGGGCAGCCTGCGGCTCCCAGAGCCTTGCATCAACCTCCCTTTACACATTTGTTAAATGTTTTAGGCAGTTATAATGTATTCAGCTGGAAGAGCAAATAGAAACTTCTGAGACCTAAAAAAACATATATTTATTAATTCTTTTGTAAATCAAAGCCCATTATTGAAAATTTCACGAAAACAAGGCAGCTTTCTTGCGAAAACAATGAGCTTTTAGTCCAAATGGATTTAAAACCAAAGGAAGAACTTTTCGAAAAATATCATAATATTTATTTTAAATTGTAAAAAAAGATAGTTATCGCTCTGATTTCTTCCGTTTTATTTAAATCCATTTAAACCATATTAGCCCTCTTGCTTCCTGATACATAATTCGGGGCCGGCTAACGAACAATAACTCCTGTCTCCCATACCACCGAGAAGGAGTGTTTCATATGCGTGAAGGTCTGATCCCCACCGTTCTTGGTACCGTAGTTTCCGCTTCCGGCGCAGCTTTTCTTGGAAGCAAATACAAGCTGGCCGCAACCGGCGTGCTTGGCTTTGGTCTGGCGCATATTGTACTGGGCACCATCGACTTGTTTGAGCACCGGTAAAAAGGTTGGAAGATGCCGGCTCTGTACTGCAAGTACAGGCCGGTTCCCTTATAGTCCAATACTCCGAGCGGGACAGCAAAAAGGCCCTCACCCGGCAGGCAAGGACCCCTCTATACATATGATTTATTTCACAGCTACATAAAAAAGACGCTGGGCACTGTCATCTGCCGGGATCCATTCGAAATCGGCATACGTCGTAACGAGACTAAATCCGACCTTGTACAGCTCGTCTGTCAGCCACTGCGGATCGTAAGCGCGCTGGGTATGCGTCTCCTCGAAACGGCGGTAGAGCCCGCTGCCACTCTCTTCACGGGCGAAAATGGACAGATGATGCTCAATTTCACGGCGCGGCACATCCAGCTCACAAGTCCAGATATAAGACACAGCAGGCTCATCCAGTACAAAAGGCTGCTCCTCCTCATATCGGAGCAGCGTATTCGGATGATGGACATCAAACAAAAAAGTCCCCCCGTCTCTGAGGCCTGCGTATGTCCGGGCCAGAACCGCTTGAATATCCTGCTCTTCGAGCACATAGTTCAGACAGTCACAGAAAGAGATTACGGCATCTACCGGCTCCGGCAGCTCCCACT
>NZ_LN831198.1:1014401-1021219 GCF_001368795.1 Paenibacillus ihuae | reverse complement strand
CTGCTGCGCCACGGAGAGCATGTCCGAAGATAAATCAATGCCGGTCATGTGATATCCTGCCGCAGCAAGCGGAATGGTGATGCTGCCCGTACCGCAGCCAAGCTCGGCCACGGTCCGGGGTTTGCCGTACTTGCCCCATGCAGTTTCCGCAAAGGTCAGCCAATCCGGATACGGCATGTCCGCCATCAGCTCGTCGTATACATAAGCAAATTTCCCATAGGAAGACACAACGTACACCGCTTTCTATTCCTGATTCTGTTCCGGACCCTTCTCTTCTTCAGCCCCTGCAAGATAGGTCCAGTTCTCCTTCTGGGTGATGAGACCTTCCTTCATCAGCTTGCCCATGGCCCGTTTGAATGCGGACTTGCTGATGCCAAAGCGCTGCTTGATAATATCCGGCGGCGTAGCATCCGAATAAGGCATCGCCCCGCCCGGGCGCGAATGCAGGAACTCCAGCAATGCTGCGGAATCCACATCCCGTCCAACTTCCTTGCGGTGGGTCATCGCCAGATTGACACGGCCATCCTCGCGGATATGCGAGACACGTGCTTCAAATTGTTCACCTAGCCGCAGCAGACGGCTGCGTTCGGAGGAATGAACCATTCCGATGATCCCGAATCCCAGCACGCCGCCGTCCACGAGGACAAATGTACCCATTTGAAGCGGCTTGTATACTCTGGCTGTAACGGTTTGCCCCATCCATGAGGACGGCGCCGGCAGAGCCAGCGGAGCAAGCTCCTGCTCTCCGGCCAGCTTGGCGCGCAGACGTCCCTGCTTATCATGCTCCATCAGTACAAATACCTTGTCACCGATCTGCGGGCGAAGCTCCACCAGTTCAGGCAGCTCCCGGATCGGCAGCAGCAGCTGGCGGCCGAGTCCCATTTCCAGAAAACAGCCCAGACGCGGATGAATATCCGCCACTTCCAGAAGGGCCATCTCACCCAAGGTGAGAAAAGGCTTCTTCATAGTGGCGGCAAGACGGTCCTCGGTATCAAAAAAGATAAATACCTCCACTTTGTCGCCTTGCTTCGGCTTGCTGCCTACCAGCTCTGTATAATGCAGCATGACATCCTGGTCACCTGCGCCCAGAAAGTAACCGTAAGGAGAGACTTCCCGCAATACTTCAAGCGTTACTGTAGTACCTGCAATCAGGCTCATACCGTCTCCACAACCTTGGCGTCAGACCAGAGACGCTCGATGTTGTAATATTCACGCTCGTCGCGGTGGAACACATGCACGACAACATCCCCGAGATCCATCAGAACCCAGCGGGCTGCATCCATGCCTTCAATCCCGCGGATCAACCCGCCGGCTTCATGAACCACTTTGCGCACTTCGGTAGCAATCGCCTGTACCTGGGTATCTGAATTACCATGACAGATGATGAAATAATCACTAATCGGTGAAACATTGCGCAAATCCAATGCCACAACATTCATCGCTTTTTTGTCTTCAACGGCTTTAAGGGCCAATTCCAGCAGCTTGCTTGATTGTACACTCATATTTTATCCTCCAGTATTCTTACTAAGTCGTTACGCGCCAGCATCGTAAGCGGAAATACAATCCGGCGCTTCTGCAGCAGCAGGCTGATAGTGGAATCAAACCCGGCGACCAGCGCTTCTTCTAGGCTTACCTTAGACAGCCTGCGGATTTCGTCTACACCCGGAAAATCCCGTCCGGGCTCGATGTAATCCGCCAGGCAGACGACCTTCTCCAGCAGGCTCATTCCTTCGCGGCCGGAAGTATGGTAACGGATTGCCCCCAGAATTTCCGGGTCCGTAATTCCGTACTCCTGCTGCGCAACAAATACCCCTACTTCAGCATGCCATAGCTGCTTGTCATATTGAAGCAGCTCGGCAGACAGCCCGTTCTGTTCAATGATCTCCTTCATTCTCTCCACCGGCCAATATTTGGCTACATCATGCAGAATAGCTGCCGTTTCCGCCTGAACGGGATCGGATCCATAATGCTTGGCCAGCTTGACCGACGTTTCCATTACCCCCAGCGTATGCTGCCAGCGTTTGTCCGGCATCTGGGCAGAGACTGCCTCAATCAGCGCTTCGCGGCTGTAGGCCATACAATCCACTCCTCTGCACATATTGATATACCTGCTCAGGCACCATATAGCGGATTGAGCGGCCGCTTGCCGCGCGTGACCTGAGCATCGTGGATGAGATATCCACCAGCGGCATGTCTGCGAGTACAACCTTCTCGGCGATGAAGCCGGGCAGTGCCGCCAGATCAAGTGGTGTTCCAGGGCGTCCTACACCGATGAAGGTTAATGCGCCCACCAGCTCTTCAATCCCGTGCCATTTGGGCAAGTATTCCACCATATCCGCGCCAACGATGAAATAGAACTCATGCTGGGGATAGGCTTCCTTCAGGCTGTGTACTGTCTCAATGGTATAAGATACACCGCCCCGGACGATTTCCCAGTCCAGAATGCGGAACGCCTCATGTCCTTCTACCGCGCTCTGTACCATCGCCAGCCGGTCCGCCCCCGAAGCCCCGGCCTCATGTTTATGCGGAGGGATATGCGAGGGCATGAACCAGACCTCGTCCAGTGAATACGTATCCCTTGCGGCTTCTGCCGCCATCATGTGACCTATGTGAAGAGGATCAAAGGTTCCTCCCATAATTCCAACTTTCAAGAGGTTTACCTCCTCTTATTCTCCAAGTAAAAGTCTAACGCGGAAGCTCAATGGTTTTGTTGTCGCGTGATTCCTTATAGAGCACGATGGTTTTACCGATCACCTGTACCAGCTCGGAACCGGACTGCTCTGCCAGGGCAGCACCGATCTCCTTCGGATCGTCTGCATTGTTGTTAAGCACACTGATTTTCATCAGCTCGCGCTTTTCAATCGCTTCTTCAATATGACGGATCAGATGGTCGTTTACGCCGCCTTTGCCGACTTGAAATACAGCATCAAGATGATGCGCCAAAGAGCGGAGATAACGTTTTTGTTTTCCAGTTAACATAAATGAACAAACCCCTTAATTAACAAATATTATTACCCTAAACTTGTCATTCCATTTCGTCTTCACTGCCGCCAAAACATTCTATAATCGTCCGCCGCATAATCTCAGTAGGAGCCGCCTGCCCTGTCCAATACTCAAACGCATAGGCGCCCTGGTATATGAACATACCGAGACCTCCGTGTATGGTGCAGCCTGCACGCAGGCCCTCCTCCAGCAGCCGGGTACGCAGCGGGTTGTAGATCAGATCACTGACTACGAGCCCCCCGTGCAATAGTCCGGGGTCGATAGGCAGCTCGCCGGGGTAAGGAAACATGCCGACAGATGTGGTATTGATGACAATATCCGCTTCCGGAATTATACCGGCAACCCCAGCCATAGCCGTGCCTGTTACTTTGCCTGTACCCTGCCATGCTGCCGCCAGCTCCTGCGCTTTGTCCGCAGTCCGATTGGCGATAACGATCGAGGCCGGGTTCTCCTGAAGCAAAGCGCTGACAATGCCTCTTGCTGCACCTCCGGCTCCAAGGATCAGGATACGGGTGCCGGACAGCTCCGGCACAGCTTCCGCCTTCAGTGAGCGCACATATCCGATACCGTCGGTATTATAACCGGTCAGGACACCATTATCATTGACAATAGTATTAACTGCGCCTCCGGCAAGCGCGCTCTCATCCAGCTTGTCCAGATACTCCATGACTGCAACTTTATGCGGAATCGTCACATTGACTCCACGGAAGCCGAGCGTACGGATCGCCTGCACAGCTTCGCCAAGCTGACCGCTGTTGATATGCAGCGGCACATAGGCGCCCGGTATACCCAGCGCTTTCAGTGCTGCTGTGTGCATCACCGGTGATTTCGACTGGGCGATCGGATCGCCCATGACGCCAAGCAGCATGTCCATGTTTCTGTGATTGCCGTTCATAGGCACCGATCCTCCTAAAAAAATCGTTAGCTTACAGTTAAATCAAGGAAGGGCGGGTCAGCACCTTAACTCCCCGCGGAACATGAACGGCCACTACTGCGCCTTCGGTTCCATTGACCTTGATCCAGCCGAGGCCGGAGATGAACAGATCCGTCTGGCTGCCGCGGCCGATCCGGAATTCATGGCGCTGCCATTGCGGAAGCTTATCCATGTCTGCCGCCACCGGTGGTGTCAGCAGCTCGCCGCGGTGGTCCTCATACAGGGAATCCGCGCGCTCGAGCTTCGTACGATGAATCTTTAGGGTCGTGCTGATGTAGCAGGTGAAGGATTGCCGCGGACCCTGAATGAAGTCAAAGCGTCCCAGTCCGCCGAAGAACAGCGTCTGCCCTTCATTAAGCTGATAAACAGCAGGCTTGAGCGGATTCTCCGGCATCACTGCGCCAAGATCACGCCGCTCCACGAGCTCGCTGTAACGCCAAGGATATACAATTCCCGGCGTATCAATAATATAGTGGCCGTCATCCAGCGGGATTTTGACCGTATCCAGCGTTGTGCCGGGATAACGTGAAGTCGTCAGCTCTTGCTCCAGATCACTGTAATCGGAGATCAGGCGGTTGATCAGCGTTGACTTGCCCACATTCGTGGCACCAACTACGTAGATGTCCCGTTGTCCGCGCAGCTCACTAACCGTCTCCAGGAGGCGTTCGAAGCCCTGATTGCGCTTGGCGCTGACAAGTACAATTTCGGCTGTCCGCAGACCATGCTCCTTACAGCGCTGCTGCATCCAGTTACGCAGCTTGTTCCAGTTCGTTACCTTCGGCAGCAGGTCACATTTGTTCACTGCAAGGATAACCGGATTGTTGCCTACGAACCGCTGCAGGCCGGAAATCAGGCTGCCCTCAAAATCAAACAGATCCACGATATGGATCACAAGCGCATTCTTCTCGCCTATTCCGCTAAGCAGGTGAAGAAATTCATCCTGATCGACGGATACGGAAGAAGCTTCATTATAGTTCTTAATCCGGAAACAGCGCTGGCAAATGACCGGTTCCCGTTCAAAGGCAACCTCCGGGATATAGCCTGGAAGCTCCTTGTTCCCGGTCTGCAGCGTAATCCCGCAGCCGCTGCATTTGGCAGGGCGCTGAGTTTCATTCAGTTGATTCATTGGGGTTTATCCTCCTCGTGCCACAATCCTTGCTTGCGAAGCCGTGTCAGTGCAATTTGCTCAACCCGGCGGTTAATTCTTGTTCCAATCCCTTCGTCTTTAACGGAGATTGGCAATACCAATACAGTGTACAGGCCCAGCCGGTTTCCGCCGTATACATCCGTAAGCATCTGATCGCCGACTACGATCGTCTGTTCCGGCGTAAGCTCCATCAGCTTCATCGCCTTAAGGAACGGTGTATTGCTCGGTTTGCGGGCCTGATGAACAAATTCAATATTCAGCGGCGTTGCAAAGCGTGACACCCGGTCCATGTTGTTGTTCGATACAATGATCAGCTTGAAGCCAAGCTCTTTCACCTTCGCGAACCACAGCAGCAGCTCCGGAGTAGCCAGAGGAGCTTTGGCGCCGACCAGCGTATTATCCAGATCCGTAATGATGCCCCGGTATCCCTTCTGGTACAGCTCTTCCAGCCCAATATCAAATACCGTATTCACCCGGAGTTTCGGAACTAACCTTTCAAACAATACGTTCACCTCGATTTCATACAAAAAACTATAACATACTCTTTGCGCTTCGCAAATGAACCTGCTGAGCCGCTTAGGGTTTATCTGCGTGTTCTAAGGCTTCGCTGAAGCCGCAAAGCTTCAGTATACACGCTGCGCCAGTCTTTGTCTTCTATAACATCCGGGCTGTATTTCGCCTGCTCGAACAACCGGAGCAGTGAAGAGAGGCTGCCTGCAGCTTCCGGAGTCTCACGGCTCCAGCGGCCGACTGCCTCGCGCAGGGTTTCATGCTCTTCTTTCAGCATGCCCTTTCTGCGTAAATACCTTACCCAGCGCTCTGTTTCAACTATAACTTTTTGCACCGGTGACAACGGCTGGCCGTTACGCAGCCGCTGAATCAGGAAGCGCAGGCTCATCCGGTGCTGCCAGAGTTGATAGCCTGCCCAGAGCAGCAGTATTGCTGCAGCTGCTGTAACACTCCAAACTCCGAGGTGCAGGTTTCCAACCGAGGAGTTCTTGCCGGCTGCCGGTTGCTCCGGCTTGGCCTTTTCCTCTTCCGGCTGCTCTGGCTCCTCAGTGACCGGCTCTTCGCTCTGAGTCAGCAGCGGGACGGTGAAACCAGGTGTTGCTTCCACCGGAACCCAGCCATAGTCTCCAAAATACACCTCCGCCCACGAGTGGGCATCGGCATTGGTGATGGTATAATTATTGTTGACAATGCCCTGCTGCGCCAGATTATCAGGCAGCTCTGCCTGCTCACCCGGGGCATAACCTTTTACCCAGCGGGCCGGGATATCAAGCGAACGGGCCATCGTTACAAGCGCTGTCGAATAATAATCGCAATACCCCTCCATAATCTCAAACAGGAAGCTATCCACCATATCCTTGCTCTTTTTACGAGAGAGATCCGGATGATTGGTATACGGGAAATTCACCTGCAGATGTTGCTGCAGCAGGGCTACTTTTTCATAAGGAGTCTGTGCGCTTTGGGTGATGTTCTCTGCCAAATCACTGACCCGTTTAGGAAAATTATCCGGCAGCTGAAGATATCTCGTAATATCCTGGTTTGTGTACAGCTGATCATAGGTTTGCTTACTCAGCTCCCGGATTGAAACAACGGGAATCTCCGAGGTCAGTACATAGGTTTGCGGATAGGCCAGATCTTCAGTGGACCCCCAGAGCATCTCGCTGTCCACACTCCGCCAGAACAGGCCGTTACCAGCCTCTTCACCGTCGACCGAATCCACTTTGG
>NZ_LN831198.1:1012836-1014375 GCF_001368795.1 Paenibacillus ihuae | reverse complement strand
TTCACCGTCGACCGAATCCACTTTGGAAATGGAATACGCGCCAAACAGCACCGGATAATCATTGTTGCCGAGCAGCTTAACGGTTTGCTGCAATGTCCGGGTCTCTCCTTTGGTGGCCGTTACCCGGTCCAATTCTGCTCCTACTGCGGCATTCTCCAGCGGTCCCCGTTTAAGCTGGTCGTCATCGCTCCAGCCTTTGCCGGAATACACGCTGCGTGACTCTCCGCGCATATAGGTCCGCAAATCGGAGGTTACTGTCATCACCGGTGAATAATCGAAATTAAAGCCTCCGCCTAAATTATCATCATCGAGACTATAACCGGAAGAGGAACTGACTGCAGCCGCTCCCCCCTCGCCTGCCTCCGAAGATCCTGAAGTTCCTGAACCGGAGGATTTCCCTACGCCATTCCAATCCTGCCAGGCCGTATAGGGATCGGTAAGTGTAGGACGCACATCGGGCATATTAACGCCAGTAACAATAACCAGAGAGAAGATAATGGCAATATTGACTGCTACTTTAAAAGGGTAACGCAGCAAGTAGGTCCAGCCCCGCGGATAATGTAATTGGAAGCTCCGCAAATGCTGGGTCACCAGCCAGCCCATCCCGGCAAATACCGTCCAGGCAACCTCCTGCCAAAGTATAGATGAAGTAAAAGAGTCCAGTGCGGCAAAAGCAACAATATTCGCGGTGAGAAACATCAGAATCCGTGCTTTCGAGGAGACCCACCAGGAGGACAGCAGCAGCAAGGCACCGGCAGCCAGAGCAAACCATATATACGGGACCATATGAGCTGCGGTATCGGGCAGCCGGTCACGCAGTGCCGGAGCCCAGGGATCAGGGACATAGATTTTGTTATGCAGGATCAGCCGGTATACCACGTACAGCATGGCCAGTGCTTCAAGAACCAGACGGTAGCCCCATTTAACCGGTAAAAGAATTTCAATAACGGCCACAGCTGCGAGTGTTAGCAGCACAGCCGATGTAGTCGTTTCCAGCCAGAAAGGTTCTGTGAAGGACACCCATTGCAGGGCAATGAGTACCAGCCAGAGGAGGCTGAAGGAATGATGCCAGGATAATTTGATTCCGTTCCACCAGCGGCTCATACTGCAGTATCACCTCCAAGGACTGCAGGAAGATCCTGCAGGGAGCTGATGCTATACCCCGTCACACCGCTTGATTTCAGAACATCCAGCCAATCCCCGCTACCGGCCTTACCGGCTGGATTGCGTACCTGAATATGGGAAGGGGTCATTCCCCGGCTCTCCGCCCAGCGCATCACATCCAGCACCGGCTGGCCGCTTTGCGGGCTGATCAGTACGAAATATGCGCCTTTCGGAAACATGCGGTGGCCTTTTTCCAGCCTTGGCACAAGCGGCCCCTTGCCTTCGGCATTGATATCAATCAGATATTGAATCATCTTCTGCCGCTCTGCAGCGCTTTCGGCAGGACTGAATACCTTGGTCGTCCTGTCCAGGCAGCAGAGCCCGATACCGATCCGGTCGCGGATGCCGAAGCCCAGCAGCGAAGCCGTAATGGAA
>NZ_LN831198.1:1009793-1012591 GCF_001368795.1 Paenibacillus ihuae | reverse complement strand
GCCATAAGCCATGTAACTGCCGTCCAGCACCAGGATGGTCTTAGGCACCGATTCATGCTCAAATTCCTTAGACTTCCATTCGCCGGTCTTGGCGGTGGCATTCCAGTGGATGCGTGTTAACCGGTCACCGTAGATATAATCGCGCACACCGTTAATCTGTGTTGTCTCACGCCGTGAATGAAGTAGTGAGGTTTGCAGTCCGGCCAACCGCGATCTGCGCTCATACAGCAGCCAGCGCGGCACGAATACTGCGCGGGGGAGCACACGAAATTGTCCTTCAGCCTTGAATGTGCCTTTATGCTCTACCAGTCCGAAGATATCCTCAGCAAGAATATCCGTGTTCTCGAACGTGTAGCTGCCCCGCTCCAGTGCCGGTGTCTGAAACAGCAGCTCTCCCTGGCCTCTCAGGCTGGGGACCAGACTCTCTTCAAATACCCAGGACTCGCCGTTATGGCGCTTTAGAATTTCTCTGACCACTACATACGGCAACGGCAGAAAGCCCGGAATGGTGATCATCAGCTTCACACGCAGATAGCCGCCTGCGTAGAGCAGCTCGGGCTTCTCCTGCTCCGAATACAAGCTGCGTGTCCCTTTGGCCCTCCGGACTCCGCCCAGGGCGCCGATAACCAAATAAAGAATGAGCACGGAGACCATAATGAACAGCATGAATGAGGTTTTACCGCCCTGAAACAGCACATAGAGCAGCGTAACAGCCCAAATTGCGAGAATACCGGCGAATTTTCGTGGCTGGATGACAGCGGCCGCCCCAGACAGATAGTTCTTCATCTTTTATTGCCTCATCGTAACTGGCACACGGATGCTCTGCAGCAGCTTCTGGAGCAGGGATTCCACACTCACATTGTCGAGCCGCGATTCCGGACGGAGAATGATGCGGTGTCCCAGGGCGTATGGGGCTAGAATCTTCACATCATCCGGCAGCACATAGTCACGTTCCTGCAGGAAGGCGTAGGCTTTGCAGGCCATCATGAATGACAGCGAGGCACGCGGGCTCGCGCCCAGCAGCACCAGCGGATGCTCCCGGGTCTGGCGCACGATGTCCAGCAGATAATTCAGCACCGGATCACTGACGTACACCTCACGAATTTCCTCTTGAATAACAGCGATCTGCTCCATGCCCGTGACCGGTGTGAGCTTGTCCACAGGCTGTCCATCCTGGTGGCTCAGCAGCAGATTCTTCTCGGTTTCGCTGTCGGGATAACCAAGGCTGATCCGCAGCATAAAGCGGTCAAGCTGAGCTTCCGGCAGTGTATATGTGCCTTCGAAATCAATCGGGTTCTGGGTTGCACAGAGCATGAAGGGATGCGGAAGCGGATAGGTCTCGCCGTCTACCGTTACATTTCGTTCCTCCATGACCTCAAGCAGCGCCGACTGCGTCTTGGTCGTAGCCCGGTTAATTTCGTCGGCCAGCAGAATGTTGGTCATGACCGGACCGGGCCGGAAATGGAACATTTCATCACGGGGATGATAGACGGATACCCCGGTAATATCACTTGGCAGAATATCCGGATTGCATTGAATCCGCCGGTAATCACCGGACATGGATCGTGACAACGCCCGTATAAGCTGGGTTTTGCCGGTTCCCGGCACATCCTCAATCAGGACATGTCCACCAGCCAAGAGTGCCGTGAGCAGGAGTTCAATTTCAAAAGATTTGCCGAGTATGCAGGATTCCAGATTAGAGCGCACAGCCTTCATAATTTGCGTTGATTCTTGACGTACGGGCATATATGGTAGACCTCCTATGTCAGAATAAGCAGTAATAATTATATTTTACATGATTATGGGACCCAAAGTACATTATTGAAGGAGGTGAAATCGCATATATCCGAACATATGGCCCGTTTTACAAATATGAGTAGCGAAACCGCTTATTTCTTGTAATATATTACAAAAATCAATCCGGCACACTTCCTATATCCCCAGCAAAAAGTCAGTAGACCAAAACACAGGGCAGCGCTCTCCCGTATCTGGAGAAGCACTGCCCTGTTTCAGCCATTCTCTTACTTCGTTTGTTTATGGTCGCTTACCAGTTCGTTCAAGCCTACTATTAGCCCTTCAAGCTGTTTGAAGCTGCCTACCATGTTATCCGTCATCCGGCGCTGTTCTTCCACACCGGCCAGGATTTCTTCTGTAGCTGCACTGGATTGCTCGGTAACACTGGAGAACTCTGTTATTTCGCTAACCACTTTTTCCGAGAAATGCTTCATGCCCGCTGAGCTTTGCTCCACTTCACCGGCTTGAGCCAGCACCTTTTGGGCGTTGAGCTGAATCGATTGAAATACCTCTTCCGTCCGCTGCACCGACTCCTGTCCAGTCTGCAGAATGCTGCGGCTCTGCTCAAACTGTGCGATCAATGTCTGTGTCTGCTGCTGCAGGCCCGCGATTACATCGCTGATAGAATCGGCTGTCTTGCCGGAACTTTCGGCCAGCTTCCGCACCTCTCCGGCGACTACCGCGAAACCGCGGCCATGTTCACCGGCACGGGCAGCTTCAATGGACGCATTAAGGGCAAGCAGATTGGTCTGCCTGGAGATTTGCATAATTCCTTCAAGCATTTCATTAATATCCAGACTGCGCTGGCTGAATTCCTGCATCTGTGTGGAGGTAATATCCATCGTTTCAGTAAGCTCCGAGATTTGACCCGCCAACATTGTGACGTTGCTGCTGCCCTGCTCACTTACCGCAGCAGTCGCTTCCGACAGCTCCTTCATCTCCTGGGAATAGCTGGCAACATCGCGGATATGCTGGTCGGATACCGCAATAGCTTCCGTGATTTC
>NZ_LN831198.1:1008284-1009705 GCF_001368795.1 Paenibacillus ihuae | reverse complement strand
TTGCCTGATACTCAATTCCTTTGGAGACCTCCTGGAATCCGATTGCCACTTCGCTTGTTATTGCCCCTGTCATTTCTACTTCTTCTTTGAATCTGCCTGTGAATTCGTACAGACCGTCCACCGCAGTTTTCACTCGGCTGAGTAGGTACTCTACCTGACTTCCAGCTGTTTCCACCTGCTGCCGCTGGCGTTCGCTTTGAACCTCCAGCTTCAGGTTCAGGTAAGAGACGACCAGCAGTACGACGCTGATTATGAGGTACAGCCCTAAGCTTGTAATATAGATCATCAGTTTGCTGTCAGTACCTGAGACTTCAGCTCCGCTTAACAGCTGGACCAGAATATTGGCAGCACTCACAGCTGCTGAAACCGCATAATATTTATAGTGCGGATAGAGCAGCAGCAGAGAACAGAGCAGCAATACCACCAAACTATTCACAGAGCTTAAGGTTAAATAGAAAGCCATCAACGTTAAGACTGCTGTAATTATCCATGGAATTACAAGTACGCCTTCTCGTTTCCAATTGCATGCAGTTAGTGCCACTGCCAGCGGAACAGCGACTGCGCTTGTACCCCAAAGCTTGGGAATCTGAAAGGCAAGAATCACCCCAACCACAGTTACTACCCAAAAAATAGTAATAATAATTTTGTTTCTCACCCAGAATAAATCCATTTTCCGCTGATTCTGCAACCTTTGCACGTCCCCTGTCATTTTTATATTATCCAGAGTTTATATCGTCAATATTCGACAATTTATTTATATCCTAGATTGGGCACAGCAAAAAAAAAGACCACCTTTACGGCGATCTTAGTTCCAACCTGTTCAAAACCTCTAACCCTTCGGTCTTACGACCAGCGCTGCCAGGAAGGAAAAGACAATTGCCGAGGATATCCCGGCGCTCGTCACATCGAAAATACCTGTTACCACGCCAACCCAGCCATCCCGTTCCAATTCCGTCAATGCACCATGTACCAAGGAGTTCCCGAAGCTCGTAATCGGCACACTGGCTCCGGCTCCGGCAAATTTCACAAGCGGATCATACAGCCCGAACGCATCGGCTACCGCACCCGCCACTACGAGTGTACTCATCGTGTGGGCGGGGGTCAGTGCGAGCACATCGAACATCAATTGGCCGATTACGCAAATTGCCCCGCCAATAAGAAACGCCCATAAATAGATCACTGCTCTTCACCTCCGCTCTCCAGGGCTACGGCATGCGCCACGCAGGGAATGCTCTCCCCCTGCTGGTAAGACAGCGGTGACAGCAGTGCTCCGGTTGCCACGATAAGCACACGCTTCAGCTCTCCTTTTTTCATCCGTTTAAGAATATGTCCATAAGTTACAACGGCTGAGCAGCCGCAGCCGCTTCCTCCTGCAATCACATATTTTTGCTTATCCAGGTCGAAAATAAGCAGTCCGCAGT
>NZ_LN831198.1:1001242-1008063 GCF_001368795.1 Paenibacillus ihuae | reverse complement strand
TCCAGGTCGAAAATAAGCAGTCCGCAGTCATTAAAAGTCGTTTGTTCCATGGGTATGCCCTCTTTGGCCAGCAATTCTTTGGCAATTGGCAGACCTACGGAAGCAAGGTCACCGGTCACAATTAAATCATAATACCCGGGTGACAGGGCCGTATCACGGAAATGGGCAGTAATCGTATCTGCTGCAGCCGGGGCCATGGCGGTACCCATATTGAACGGGTCGGTCAGCCCCAAGTCCATAATTTTGCCGATCGTTGCAGAAACCACATGAATGCCCTGTGCACTGCCGTCATTGCGGCCCACAACCGCACAGCCCGAACCCGTAACGGTATATTGAGCGGTCGGCGGCTTCTGTGACCCGTATTCGGTCGGATAACGGAATTGCTTCTCCACCGTGCAGTTATGGCTTGATGTTCCCGCCAGGGCATATTTGCTGCCCCCGGAGTCAACAATCATTGAGGCGATGGCCAGACTCTCCATGGAGGTAGAACAGGCCCCGAAGACACCGAGATAGGGTACGCCCAGCTTCCTGGCCGCAAAGGAGCTGCTGATAATCTGATTCATCAGATCACCGCCGACAAAAAACTCCAGCTTGTCCTGCTCAAGATCGGCATTCATCAGCGCTAGCTTGGAGGCTTTTTCGAACAGGGCACGCTCTGCCTTTTCCCAAGTCTTCTCGCCCATTTCGAGCGAATCATAAATGAAATCAAAATCCGATGCTAGCGGCCCCTCCCCTTCCTCCGGCCCTACGACGGCAGAGGAACCAAGAATGACAGGACGGGTCGTGAACTTCCAGGTCTGGCTGCCTAGCTGCTCCATTTAGTGCGAACCTCCCCAGCCCATAATGGCGTACACTACACCGACCACAAACGAAGCAACCACACCAAACACAATGACGGAGCCGGCCAGCTTGAACATATTCCCGCCTACCCCTAGCACCAGACCCTCTGCACGGTGTTCAAGCGCCGCGGAGCACATGCTGTTGGCAAAGCCAGTGACTGGTACCGCAGTTCCGGCTCCGCACCACTGGGATAACTTGTCATATACCCCGAAGCTGGTCAGAATTACGGAAATGAGAATCAGGACCGCCACTGTTGGGCTTGAGGCTTCGCGGGAAGTCATATCGAAGATAGCCATGAACGCTTCCTGGATGCCTTGTCCCAGCACACAGATTAAACCTCCCGACAAAAACGCCCGGATACAGTTTTTGAATACCGGTCGGGAAGGCACAAAAGGCTTGGACAATTTCTCATAGTCCTGTGGAGTCATGGTGTCAAGCCGCAGCTTGACACCGGTTTTTTTGGTTTTTGCCGGCAAATGGGACACCTCCTGGAATGTAGGCGAAGGGAAGATATCAGGGCAAGAATGTGCTGCCGTTTCCCCTCGGATTTTTCTTCTATTAGAAGTTTTTCCTTATTGTTCGCCATCTGCCGCAAGAATATGTCCTTGTATGCTCAGGAAAAAAACAGCAGCACCACTATCAGCAGCAGGAACAAAACCAAAATCAGTACCGTTTCGCTCTCCCGCCGGTACCGGCGGGGATACCTTCTCTGCATCCCGCGCGTATGCACTTTGCGGGGTACACCCTGCCCGTAAGGCCCGGATATGCTTCCTGCAACCCTCATTGTTCTCGCTTCCTTTCCCGGCTCCTGCCTGCAGAGCCACTACTACATATTATTCGTTCAGCAGCTGCCCGGTGTTTCCCGGAGGTGCCCTTAAAGATAGACAAGCGAAGACGGAATGTTCATACTATATAAGTTGAACAAAAGAACTACTTAAAGGCAAAAGTAGCGGAGGGGAAGTTTGGAACTGGAGGAGCGTTAGCGTCCGCCTTTAGGTTTGGATTTCTACCGTGAATAGCGGTTTAAATCAGGAAATCCAAACCTAACAGCGGCCGGAAGTCCAAACATTCCCCGCAGCATGCGTACAATGCCAAGTAAATCTAAAGTTCAAATTAAAGATGGTAGTAAAGGAGCGATAAGCATATGAACCAAGAAACGATGGACTTATTTAAAACACTGACCGAATTCCCCGCAGCTCCGGGCTTCGAGCGTGAACTGCGCGCTTACGTCAAGGATGCTATGTTACCTTATACGGATGAGTTCGTGCAGGACCGGCTGGGAAGCCTTTTCGGCGTACTGCGCGGCGAAGAGAACGGACCCAAAATTATGGTCGCCGGACATTTTGACGAAGTAGGTTTTATGGTCACCGGTATTACAGGCAACGGAATGATCCGGTTTCAGCCGCTTGGCGGCTGGCTGGCATCGGCAGTGGCTTCACAGCGGCTGCAGATTATTACCCCGAAGGGCACGCTGACCGGCGTAGTCGGCAGCACACCGATCCATCTGCTAAGCCCGGAGGAACGTAACAAAATCGGCGATATTAGCAAAATGTATCTGGACATCGGTGCAGACAGCCGGGAAGAAGCTGAGAGCTTCGGCGTGAAGCCAGGTCAGCAGATCCTGCCGATCTGCCCGTTTACACCGCTGGCCAATCCGAAGAAAATTATGGCCAAGGCTTGGGACAACCGCTATGGCGTCGGCCTGGCAATTGAACTGGTCAAGGCGCTGCACGGTAAAAAGCTGCCGAACACGGTCTATGCCGGTGCTACGGTGCAGGAAGAAGCCGGCCTCCGCGGCGCGCGCACGGCAGCCAACCTGCTGGCGCCGGACATCTTCTTTGGCCTGGATGCCAGTGCGGCTGCCGACATGACCGGCGACCGCCAGGCCTTCGGCCAGCTCGGCCAAGGTGCACTGCTGCGCATTTATGATCCGACCATGATTACCCACCGCGGACTGATTGAGTACGTGCAGGATACAGCGGATACCCACCGGATCAAATACCAGTATTTCGTCTCCCAGGGCGGAACAGACGCCGGCCAGGTACATGTCAGCGGGATCGGCGTTCCGTCTGCGGTCATCGGAATCTGCTCCCGCTACATCCATACTGCTTCGTCTGTGATTCACAGCGATGATTACGAGGCGGCCAAGGAGCTGCTGATCAAGCTCGTTGAAGGACTGGACCGCACCACACTCCAGACCATTCTGGAGAACAGCTAAGACTGCAGCACTTAAAAAACGGGGATGGATGTTATCTTCTTGAGTGCAGATTCCCTTCGAACGAGCATGTAGATCAATTTCTTGTTGGCTTGAGCGAACATGCAAACTACAAATTATCAATTGTTATAAAGAAAGAATGAGGATTTTTATTACGTTAACGACGAACGATAGTTAAACGGTATTAAACTACTGGGCAGAATACGTTAATGTACCGATTCTCTGCAGAAGGAAATCCCTTGTTCTTTTTGAAAACGTTAAAGAGAGTGAGGTGAGATGAATGTATGACTATATAAGCATTCATTCTTAACTTGCTCGAAATTGATTTACCTGCAGACACCAATAATATTTTAGAACGCGCTATAACTGATATTGCTTAAGGTTAATTTAGTAAGACCTCTCTTTAAAGAGAGGTCTTATAATAATATTAGGGGTGTACTAATGAGCAAATTTGTATCAGCTTTAATAGTATGGGATTCGAATGCTCTAAGTCTAAAAGAATATTTAAAAACACAGAAAGTCACTAATGGATATTTGAACACTTCTTCAGAAAATATAAGTATGTTGACGTTTAAAAATATCAATAAGAAAGGAGAACTATTAGCTGCGAAAATATCCAGGGAGTTAAATGTACGTGCAATCTACCTATATCATAACGAAGATACTGGATGGGGATTGAAGGGGTATATGTTAGGTGATTCACAAGGAGAATATCATATCGATTACAATTCGCTTCCCAATAACATAGGTATCGATGCTAAACTACAGTCTTTTACGGGCAACACAGTAGAATTTCTTAAACTAAGAGAATGTTTGGAATCAAAAGATGAGCAGCGTATTTTTGAGGAGAGCTGGGGGCTACTTAAAAATACGTTGGGAATCGATTTTAGTGATGATTTTAATTTCGATACTCTTCAGGGGATGAGTGAAGGTTACTTGATATTAAGTGAGATTGAACCGATTATCGAAAAAAAAACATCGCTAAAAAAGATTGTAAGTGAGTATCTTGAACCTTTAATGAGGGAACGAGGTTTTTTGTCTAATAACGAAACAAAATTACCATACGATTTTGCCTATTTTAAAGAGGTAGGAGACTTTTACATAGGCTTATCAATAATTAAAGAGCCCGACCAGCTGACAGCTCATTTGAAAACGCTGTTTGAAAGTATCCCTTTATTCTCAGTTGGGAAGTACTATAAAAATAATATTGAGTTAATAAAGGTATTAAATCAAATAATTAATGCATTTGATAATAGCTTGGAAAATTATAAAAACGATTTACATTTTGAGGCTTTTGACAGCAATGAAGTATTAATGAGTCATATGCACGAATATATGATTGGATATGACTATTATATTGTTGAAAATTCTATTGGAAATTTAGCTGGTGGTTCAATACTTTATAGAAAAAAACATAATCCGAAAGAAATTAAATTTTTGCATTCATCATATTTCCTAGGAATTACCTGCATATTTCAAGAAAGTGATAACATCCGTGTGCTTGATGCCAAAGATGAAAATGATATTATCATAAACAGAGTTTTCAGAAATGCGGAAGGTTATATACGCTTATTAAATATATATAAAAATGAATTGAAGAGCTTATTGTAGCTACTTTTCCAATTGGTTACTGGACATATTTACGTACCGCGATATTAACTAACGGGAAACAATAGTTTGTAATACAGAGAAAGCAGCAGATCAATGATCGGCTGCTTTTATTCAGCGAACGGGAAGTTTAGTTGAACAAGATAAGTGGAGGTTTTATGTCGCACTTGACGCAAACTGCTCACTAGCGAATTCCGAGCGAGCCCGTTTTGAGAATTTCAATACAAAAACCAACAGTCGTCGTAAACTGGACAGTCCTAGACTACTGTTGGTTATTTAACTCCCTCAGTACGATTCAGTTTTCTCACGAATGCTCACTTATTCGCAGGATTTCACCCTTGTCAGATTTACCGAAAGATTGTTAGAGCAACCCGGTTGAGGACCAGGACAACATGAAGGCGTGAGGAAATAGAGGGAGATGTTGAAACCCCATATCCTTCCATATACTGCACGCTTCTCCACGCCGCCCCTGGAGGTTTTCACTCCCATGTCTCAACGGGTCATTGCCCTCTCATTCCTTCGTTACGCCTTTCCAAGGGTGGAGGCCGGTCATGCTAACGTTACGGGTCGGTGCCCTTTGGTTCAATATACCCGGTACTCCGTGCTTTCTTTTGAAATCCCGCGAATAAGCCAAAATTCGTACGACGAAACGGTGAGAAATCGCTTAAGCTGCTAGCTGAAGTGGCATCGTTTTATGTGGATTGTAGGCTTCACTGCTGCGAGCCATCCCCACGAGAATGCGAGCTAGTTTACCGCACAGTTTCATTAGTGACCTCATTTTCTTCATCTTTTTTACCTGAACATTGTACGCATGCATCGCCTTGAATTCCGGATTATTCGCGGTTAAGCTCAGGGTCATCATGAAGATGAAACGTCGGAGGCGAGATCGTCCGCGTTTACTAATCTTCATCTGTCCGGTCCATTTGCCCGAGCTTGCTTCCGCAAGGTTGAGACCAGCATGACGCAGCAAAGCATTGCCATGTACAAAACCGCTTAAATCCCCAGCCTCTCCAAGAATACCAGCTAGTGAGATTGCATTAATCCCTTTTACAGCAAGCATCGACTTAGCAAAAGGTATACGGTCTAAAACTGCTATAATCTCTGCCTCCACGACTCGCAGTTGCTCACAAGCGAGATCATATTCTGCGAGAAGCTGCATTAAATGGAGCTTGTACGCATGCGTTGCCTGCTTAGAGCCAACAGAATGGCTAGCAAGAGCGATTAGGGCTTGAGCCTTTTTGTCCCCAGGTTGCCGTTGCATAATGGATTTCCAGCCCCTTACCACGTCTTGAGGTGTTAACTTACTCAGTTCATCAGGCGTCGAGAAAAGACGTAGTGTCGCCAATGAGCCTTTGCACATCAGATTCTTAAATACTTGCCTCAGCTCGGGGAACACGACGTCAACCCAACGATGAATCTGGTTCTTTGCACTAACAAGTCTCGTTACGACGGAGTCTCGATTGGAGAGAAAGACACGAAGCTCTTCAAAGGCTTCAGGTGTGTTGTGAATGAATGAGTAGTAGCCGTTCTTCACCATGTCTGCGATGACGAGAGCATCCTTTTTGTCGCTCTTAGATGGCGTATTGTCGCGGTTTTCCTTGTTCTTTTTCACGAGATGAGGATTAACAAGAACAACTTCAAACTGCTTCTCAGATAGCCATTTGGAGACGCTTAACCAGTAATGCCCCGTTGGTTCCATACCGATGATTGCGGAGTCTAGGTTATGGGTTGCTTGCAACGATTGGATCCAGCGAAGAAGGATCTGAAACCCTTCTTCGTCATTTGAGAAAGATAGTGGATTGCCAACGACGATCCCGCGGAAATTCACCGCACGAGCGACGTGAGTTAGCTGTGCGATGTCGATTCCGACGACGAGATGCTGAGGGGTGATTTTTTCAATGAGTTGATTTTGTTTGTCCTGGGCTTTAAACTTCATAGTAGAGCGTCCTCCTGGATGATGGGATTTTAAGGGCTATGACCCGTTGCGTACTCCCATCGTACCGAGGCGCTTTTCTTTTTGCAAAGCTCGTAATTAACGCTCTACAGGAATGCTAACGTTTCCCGATAGCTTAAGGATGTACTGAAACCTTTTAAGTCTCACCGTCCTGTTTAAAAAGGTGTGTGTCCCTGACAGGAAGTTTCGTCAGCACCCTTATTG
>NZ_LN831198.1:986809-1000372 GCF_001368795.1 Paenibacillus ihuae | reverse complement strand
CCCCCCTTATTAAATATTCATTGACATATAGTTTTTCCCTTCAGTAAAACCAAGGCCTTCATACATCGGTTTAGCCATACTAGATGAATGAAGCAAGATTTTTCTAATTCCTTGTGTCTTCAAATCAACTATTGCTTCGCTTACAAGCCTGGAAACTATACCTTGACGACGGTAATTAGGGATTGTGAAAACATTAGTCATATATGCAACCAATCCAGAAGGATTTTCAAATCGTGGTGCAAACCGACACAAGCAAAAACATACTGCTGATACAACTACTCCGTCATCTTCAGCAACCCATGCAACGAGTGACTTGTCCGATAATGAGGAATCAAAGTAATTTCTAAATGTTTCATCCATGCTAGTGTTGTCCTCATTACATAACAATATCTTACGAAATTTAATTAATTGCGGTATATCGGTTTTAGTAGCTTTTCGAAATAGCACAAGTGACTTCCTTCCTGTTAATAAGTGATATCTAAAATAACTTCCAAATTAGTTGGACAGCGCGCACCAATCTAATACTTTATTCCCTTAGTATAATACTTCATTGGCAGATATGGTTCCGTTAGATGATGCACAGTACGAAGATATAGCGTCGTACCATGCTATATGGACACAAAATTGATCTCCGGATTTAGCAAGAGAACGTTGATACATGCCAGCACTAATCGAGTATGGACGTAACTAAAAAAAAGAAGTTGAAGTCGGATTAAGACAAGAAATTTTTATCATGGGTTGGATTGCTTTTAAATAGGGATAAAAAGGAAAATGAAATTGTGAATGCGAGGGGTTGAAAGGGGGTATAAGAAATGGAACCAAAAAGGAGAGATAAGAAATGAAATCCAAGCGCTCGATGAACTCTGACTATGATCACACAGCGAATTCGGAATTACTACTGAAAGAACTGGAAAAATACCCGAACCGGAAACCAAACGAAGACGATATAAAGCGGGTTGCCTCAATGGTTAATGAATACAAAGGCAGCATCAAAGCCCATCTGCTTGAACAACAGGAACAAAAGGTTAGGCAAGGGGAGCGTTTTGCGGATTGGGTAGCGAAATTCGGTGGCAGCTGGCTATTTGTTATCAATTTCTGTTTGATTGTCATTGTATGGCTCGCGTACGATAGCAGCCGCAACTCATTATTTATACTCAGCTTTTGTTTATCCGTCTTTACGGTTTTTCAAGCCGCCATGATCCAAATGAGCCAAAACAGGCAAGCCATACAGGACAAACAGGAACAATTGCTGCATATTGCTATTAACTACAAAGCCGAAAAAGAGAATCTTGAAATGCAGGAGAAACTGCACAAAATCGATAACCAGCTTCAAGCTATCGAAAATCATTTAACGTCACTGCGTAATCCTAAATTTTTTTAATGTTTGTCTACAAATTAGTTCGAATTCCGTTACTAATTGCTTCAGCTAATCCTTTTGGGTTTTCCCAAGCCATAGAGTGCCCAGCATTTTTAATAATTTCAATATTAGGCTGCTTTAGGTGACCAGGAAGATAAGACTGCAGCCCACATTTGGTTTCCGCTTGTCCGGCTATCTTGTAACAACCTGCTAAATTCATTGTCTAGAAAATCGTGCATATCTAAGTCTGCAATATACTTGCTAGTTGAGCCTACAACGCTCTTGTCTAAGTTTGCTTCACTCAAGATATTCTGCATGATCGTTGACAGTGTAATCGAAGTCAGAGTTATCCGGTTTATCACTGTAACCAGCGCCTAAAAGGTCAACTAAAATACAACGGTGTTTTCTTAGTACTTCCTGAGTTGCTACTTGCGGATAATCAAACGAGCTAGCACATCCAAGGCCGTGGATAAATAAAATGGGCGTTTGCTCTCCATGGAAATCATTATAACGAAGCATACAATTCGCCTTTTTAACAAAAAACTCTTTCATTAATAAAATTCCTTTCTACATTGAATTCCTCTCATATTTATTCGACGAAAAGAATCTTTAAAATATTTATCGGTTTGTTCACTTGCACAGTACGACGATATTGTGTAATAAAAGAAAGCTTGCTTAACGTTAGTTAAACAAAAACAGCGGCAATCTAAGACTTTATTGATCTAGTCTTGTTCTGCCGCTGCTTCAATTAATGGATCAGTCTGAAACTTTTTTCCAAAAGATGACGATTTTTCAATTCAAATACGTTGTTGAATCAACGATTCTAGTCTAATATTAAGCCTCTGCTTATTTCAGCTTGGCGTATTCCGCCATCACGGACTGATGCATCTCATGATCTGCAGCCAGGCCGGTGTATTTCGTAAGCGCTGCTTCTGCACCAAGCTCGGCAATCGCCGCTTGAAGCTCCACGGCTTCCGGATCATCACTTGCCTGGAATAGCAAAGCTCCCGCCATGGAACGGGTCAGGGCCTTGTAGCTAAGGCCACGATCATAAGCCTGCAGAGCCGGCGATACCAGACGGTCATTCGGGGACAGCTTGCGGATCGGCGAGCGGCCTACACGCAATACTTCATCGGTCAGGGCCGGATTCCGGAAACGCTCCAGGTTTTTCTCGATATATTTACTGTGTTCCGCTTTGTCGAACCCATGCTTTTGAACCAGGACGGCGCCTGTTTCTTCCAGGACTTCACGTACCAGTCCAGTCAGACCCTCATCAGCCATAGCCTGCTGAATGGTCTCGTAGCCGCGAAGGTAGCCCAGATAGGCCGCAGAACAGTGACCGGTGTTCACAGTGAACAGCTTGCGTTCAATATAAGGCTCAAGGTTCTCTACATAATGCACACCCTCAACAGGTGTATACCCCGGGATCATCTGTGAAGCATCCACTACCCACTCATAGAAAGGCTCCACTACCACTTTCAGAATATCCTCATGCTGCTGCAGCGGCACAATCCGGTCTACGGCCGCATTCGGAAAAGCTACAGAAGCATCCGCTTTCGTGCGGGTAGCTTCATCCAGCTTCGCATAAACCAGCTCTTTGAGCTGTGCGCTGCCGCCAATGGCATTCTCGCAGGCGATCACATGCAGCGGCGAATCTGAAACGGTGACCCGTCTCTGGATTCCCTCTGCCACAACACCGGCAATATGCTTCAGAATGGAAACACCGACAGCGGTCGTAACCAGATCCGCTTCGGCAATCACCGCAGCCACCTCATCTGCATGGGTAACACTGCTCAGCGCGGTTACATTCTTCACCAGTACCGTTTCCTGCCCGTCGCTGGCCAGTGTCACCGGATATTCCCCGCGTTCCTTAAGCTGGGCCACAAAAGCCTCATTCACATCAACGAAGCAGACCTCATAGCCTGCTTGTGACAGCAGCAGTCCGATGAACCCTCTGCCGATATTGCCTGCACCAAAATGAACGGCCTTCATTATTCCAGTCCTCCTTCAAAGATCGCGATGACATCCGCCGGGGTTGGAGCGCTCATTACCCGCTCAATAGCATCATCTTCCGTGAAGATCATAGCTACGTTCGTCAGCACTTCCATATGCCCGTCACCTGCGGCAGCAATGCCGATCACAACAAAAGCAGGCTCATCACCGCCGAAATCAACGCCGTCCGGAAACCGGATCACGGAGAGGCCGGTAGATTTAATGAAAGGTCTCGCTTCCTTCGTTCCGTGGGGAATCGCAAGGCCCCCGCCCATATAGGTCGATACAACTTCCTCGCGTTCAAGCATCTTCGGTACGTATTCTTCTGTTACATGTCCTGCTTCTACCAGCAGTTTACCGGCCATAGTGATCGCTTCGTATTTATCTTTGGCGGCACCGTTCATAATTACTTTGTTTTCTGACAGTATACTCATATGGTTTCTCTCGCTTTCACATTTTATTTTCGAAGAAATGTAGCAGTTCAGACGATAAATAACCCCTGATCTCAGACTCTGTCCGTTCCTCAAGCAGCTTCACCAGTTCGGAATTCAGCAGCATCGCGCTGATTTCACTGAGGACTTCCAGGCTCTCCTTGGACAGCTTGCGCGGGGCAAGCATCAGCAGAATGACCCTCACCTCGGTATTCCCCTCCAGCACAACTGGCTGTTTCAGGCGGTATAAGGTTAAAGAAGACATATGGATGTGGCTGCTCCGGGTATGAAAGAGCGCCAGCCCCGTATCCGGAATGACCTGACTGGCCATTCTTTCCCGCTCCAGGAGACGCTCCAGCAGGATGTCGGTATCACCGATGACCCCGCTGCCCTTCAGGAAATCAAGCATCGCAGAAATCGTAGCGTGCAGGGGAATTCCTGCATTATCCAGCGGATAAAAGCGGAACCGCTCCAGCAGACTGACCGTTTCATCCAGAATGCCTTTGTAGCTCTTCAAACGGTCCAGCGCACTAACCTCGCGTCCCGTCCTGTCTGTCTCACTCTTGGGAACGCTCTCCCGTTCCCGCAGCGTAATATTCTGGATGTAGCTTAACAGCTTCTCTATCTCGTCCCCGGTAAGCAACGGACTGATTTTGATATAGCGCTCTTTGTCCAGCGGCAAATCAATGGTAGAAATAATCAGATCGTAATCAACCTCCGGCAGGCGCGCAGCCTCATACCAGGAGATATTGCCGAGAATTTCAATCTGCGGCATCTCCTTGGCCAGGCGGGTGGCCAGCAGCCGGGAGGAGCTGAGCCCGCTGGCACAGACCAGGATGGCCCGCACACTGCGTTTCAGCTGATTCAGCCTTTCAATGGATGCCCCGAAATGCATGACCAGAAAGGCGATTTCCTCATCGGGAATCTCCAGCTCCAGCTGTAGATCCTCTACCGCAGCCCGGACAATCTGAAATAAATAATCATAATCCTTCCGGATCGGGCCCAGCAGCGGATTGCGGATACGGGTACCCTCACGCAGCCGCTTGAATGCCGGCTCCATATGCTCCAGCAGCCCTTCCCGCAGGGAGCGGTCGCTTTGGAACGGCAGCCCCGTCCGCCTGACCACACTTTCGGTCAGCCTGTAGACCGTCTCCATCAGTTCAATGTCACCGTAGGCAATACCGCCGGCGGAGAACGAATCCTGTGCCCTGTCGAACAATCCCGCGATATACAGAATCTCTACCCGGGGAATATCTTCTTCAAGGGCCGGTCCGAGCCGCTGTACAAATTGCTCCGCACCGGCGATATTCCGGTGGTCAGACATTCTGGGGTAGCCCGTATCACCACCGCTTTCGATCCCCTTGCCTATAGCAATCCGCCTGGTGGTTACCGCCAGCCCAAGCAGCATTTCCATATACACAATTTCCGGGAGCTCAGCGGTCCACTGCCATTCCATATCCCATAACGTGTTCTCCACATCCAGGAGATTGCTTTTGCCGACCGTCAAGAGCAGAATCCGGAACACCGGACTGCTGGCCATCTGCGGAGCATGACCTACCAGATCGGAAAGGTCCAGATGTTCGGCCGCCAGCCGGCCGATTGCCCGCCTCTTGTCAATCTCACTGCCTGTGATTTCAACGCCGTAACCCCTCCTGCGGACCAGCTGCAGGTTGAATTTGCGGACCCAGGGCTCCAGTTCATCCAGATCATAGCTCACAGTTGCAACAGTCACCTTCAGCCAGTGAGCCAGAGTAAACAGCTTCACCGGCTCTTCAGCCTCCAGCAGCGAACACAGCTCATACACCTTGCGTTCCTCACCGGAGTATTCTGCCGGCTTTTCCTGCCGCAGGAATAGCCTCAGCTCCGCAAGACCATCCTCCGGTCCGCTCAGCTGAATGCCCTTCCCTGATTTCCGGATAAGATCCAGACCGAAATCCGCAAGTGTCTGCTCTATGTCTTCCATCTCGCGGTGAACGGTTCTTACGCTTACACCCGTACCCTCGGCGATTTCGGCGGCTGTGATTTCTTCATTTACGCCGAGAAGCAGCCAGATAATCTGGCGCTGTCTGGCGGTAACTTTCCTCATAACCGTGTACCTCCGCCCCAAAATGGAGACAAACGCTGGCTTTGGCGGCCAGCGTCTCCTGATATAGCGTTATACGTCATTTCTAAACCATATTCATTTACTTTAAACGTTCCACAAGTTCGTCGTATTTCGGGCTCTTGAGGAAGTTATCAATTGAAATATGCTCTGCATTCGGATTGCTGGCAATGGCACGGTCTGTCAACGTTTTCTGGGTCACCACGATATCTGCATCGGCAGGAATTTCGCTGACCGCTGAATTGACAACCGTAATGTTAACACCAGCATTTTGCAGTTTCTTTCTTAGTACGGAAGCACCCATTGCACTGGAACCCATACCTGCGTCACAAGCGAACACAATCTTGTGAACCTCGGACTTGCTGCGAACATTAGCGGATGTATTTACAGCTGCAGCAGATGCTGCACCGGATACAGAGCCGGCAGCCTTCATATTTTTCACTCTTGCTGCTGCTTCTTCCAGATCCATTTCGTCCTCATCTGTTTTCTTCACAGTCTTCAGGAGGAGTGCCGCCAGGACAAAGGAAACTGCAGTAGCAACGATTACGCCGGCGAGCATTGGAACATATCCGCCTTTAGGCGTCATTGCGAAGTATGCAAAGATACTACCTGGTGATGGTGAAGCAACCAGACCTGCATCAAGCATTTGGAAAGTGAATGTACCGGACATACCCCCACCAATAACAGCCAGAATCAGACGCGGGTTCATCAGGATGTACGGGAAGTAAATTTCATGGATACCGCCAAGGAAGTGGATGATAATCGCACCCGGAGCGGAGGATTTAGCAGAGCCTTTACCAAACAGCCAGTAAGCGAGCAGGATACCCAGACCAGGACCCGGATTGGATTCCAGCATGAACAGAATGGATTTGCCTACTTCAGCCGCTTGCCCTACACCGATAGGACTGAGGATACCTTGGTTAATCGCGTTGTTCAGGAACAGTACTTTTGCCGGCTCAATGATGATGTTGACGAGCGGCAGCAGGTTATGATCGACCAGCACCTGAACTCCGTCAGCCAGGATATCGGTCAGTGATTGAATGACGGGTCCGATCCCTTTAAGTGCGCCAAGTGTCAGTGCGCCGCCGATAATACCCAGTGAGAAGTTGTTGACCAGCATTTCGAAGCCGGCTTTGATTTTACCGTCAACTGCTTTGTCAAACTGTTTCAGAATCCATGCGGACAGAGGACCGACGATCATAGCGCCGAGGAACATCGGTACGGTTGTACCTACGATAACCCCCATCGTCACCGTAGCGGCGATAACGCCCCCGCGTTTGCCGTGGACCATGGTACCGCCGGTATAACCGATTAGCAGCGGCAGCAGGTAAGTGATCATCGGACCTACTAGAGCGGCTAAGGTTTCATTTGGAATCCAACCTGTTGGAATGAATAATGCCGTAATTAAACCCCATGCGATAAAGGCGCCGATGTTCGGCAATACCATACCGCTGAGGATACGGCCGAATTGTTGAAGCTTCACCCTAGCACCGCCGGATGAGGTTTTCGTTGCTGGCGTTGTTGCTGTTGTGGCCATATATAATGCCCCCCTATTGAATTAAATGGGATACTTACGATTAAGCTTTGTTGTAAGGTCATCCCCTATGCACACATCCTAAATCAAAGCGCTTTCTTTGTCATCAAATTGAAAATACGGTTTCGTCATGAACGTTGTTGACAACATTTAAGAGCTGTTGCCATGCGCTTTCATCAGGCCTTTCGCACTACAAGACAGCAAAAAAAAGGAAGCCCGCTATAGTGCGGAACTCCCTTTTATGCCGAAGGATTATTCAGATTTCACCCCCGTTGCGTGCGATCGTATCCTGATACCAGTAGAAGCTGTCCTTTTTGGTTCTTGCCAGAGTCTTATAATCCACATGAATCAGGCCAAAACGCATGGTGTAGCCGAATGCCCATTCAAAATTGTCCATCAGTGACCAGGAATAATAGCCTTTGACCGGAATACCCGAGGCAATGCTGCGCTCCAGCTGAATCAGATGTTTATGGATAAAATCAATCCGTTTCTGATCCGCAACCACGCCATCCACCGGTTCATCGTTGTAGCAGGCCCCGTTCTCGGTAATGTAAATGGGAATATCCCCATATAACTCATGGATCCGGCTAAGCACCGTGTAAAAACCCTGCGGATAAATCGGCCAACCGATATCCGTATGTTCATACCCCATATCCAGCGTACGGATTTGCATCAATCCGCCTTCCGCATCATGCCGTGCCACCGTGCCGTTATAATAGTTGATGCCAAGAATATCGATCGGCTCGCTGATGAGCTCCATATCCCCGTCCTCAATATGCAGCTCTGCTCCCGCCTTCTTGAACCATTCCACCAGAAATGCAGGATATTCGCCCTTGAAAACCGGGTCCATAAACCATTCCAGGAACCAGCCGATCTGCCGTCTGCAGGCGTCAATATCCTCCTGGCGGGTGCTGTATGGCTCCATCCAGGTTACATTGGGCGCATATCCGATCTGGCCTTCCATGCCAAGCTCCCTGAATGTCCGTACAGCTCTTCCGTGTGCTACCAGCAGATGATGGGCCACATCCAGAGCAGTCTGTAAATCCCTATTTCCCGGAGCATGATCACCATAGTATTCCGACAAAAAGGACGCACACCACGGTTCATTTACGGTGTACCACTGTTTGATTTTGCCTTCAAACTCCCGGAACACGGTCCCGCAATATCCGTTAAAAGCATCAATAGTGCTGCGGTTCGTCCAGCCGCCCTGATCCTGCAGCGCCTGCGGCAGATCCCAATGATACAGCGTACATACCGGTTCTATGCCATTCTCCAGCAGCATGTCTACAAAGGAATGATAGTATTCCAAACCTTTAAGGTTCACTTCTCCGGTTCCTTGCGGAAAAATACGCGGCCAGGCCATCGAGAAACGGTAGGCTTTGATGCCAAGCTCCTTCATCAGGGCGATATCCTCAGGATAACGGTGGTAGCTGTCACAGGCTATATCGCCATTATCGGCGTTAATCACCTTGCCGGGGATACGGGAGAAGGTATCCCAGATGGACAAGCCGCGCCCGTCCTCCTGGTAAGCACCCTCAATTTGATAGGCGGCCGTCGCGGCCCCCCAGATGAATCCTTCCGGAAATATTATTTTAGTCATAAAGCAGCTTACCTCCAGTTATTCTTGTTAGCATGAAAAAAAGTTCTAAAGAGAAAAGAATCCACACTTTTAGTTTTGTTATTGATGTTATTGCATTTTTATATATTATATCAAACTTTATTATTGTTTTTAATAACAAATTAATTATTACTATGGACGCCTACTTCCTTGCAGGTCTGATTCTGCGCAAACGTGCTATAAGGAGCAGAAGAAGCGGAATTAGGAGCATCACCACAGGTATTTCGAATGGACCTACGTATCTAACATATTCCCCTAAAACGGAAGCATCCGGAATCCCCCAAAAGCTGAGCACAATCGTCAAAATGCCCATCGGAAAGACCACAGGACGGTAATCGGATAGCCGCAGGATTTGTGTAAAAGAGACTACAGCAACATATAAGAAAACACATATTTTGATAAAGTTCCCGAAGATCCACATCGCGAGCAGCAAAGACTCCAAATTCTCAAAAATACCGTAGATGCTAATATAACGGAAGGTGACCAGGATGGGATAGGTTTTGTTTGCAGCATCGGGCCCTAATAAAAAAAGGGTTATCAGGTTGACATAAATAATACTGAGCAGGACCGCAGCTAATGTGATATTCCCCCACTTTCTGCCTTTAGCCGGAGAGTTCAGGCTAGGCAAAAAAAAGGATATGTAAAATAATTCGCTGACCCAAGCCTGAGGTAAGGCTGTTGCTTGCAGCACAGGAAGGATTCCGCGGCTAAGAACAGGAAAAATGTTATGCAGCTCCAAATCGGGAAAGAGAAGCAGAAGCAGTAAAAGAGGGAAGATAAAGATGGGTGTAAAAATGACAGCACATCTCGCCATCACCTCTATTCCGCCCCGGACCGCAATGGAGGCAAGCAATACCATTAAGGCAATGATCATCAGGAGCGGTGTTTTAAATAAGAATTGCCCCGTTACAAATTCGGCATACATACGGGTAATCAGTCCTGCCACATGAATCGAATAGAAAAAGAAAAGAATGCCGATCACTTTACCGGGCAGGACACCAATGATGTGCTCACTTTGCTGGATAATCGTCTTACCGGGAAAAAGCTCATGCAGTTTTGTCGCAATATATATAACAAGAACTCCAAAAAAGGCGGAGAGAATCCCTGTCATCCACATATCATTTCGGGCATAGTAGGCCGTACTGGAGGGCAGGGTTAGAAAAAAAGTAGCCATTATGGCCGGATACAGCAGCAGCGCCATTTGTAATCCTGATATTTTCCCTTGATCAAGCATTCTCATCACCTCCGCTCATTTTTCAATCCAGCCCCGAAACGGCTTAAATATAGCTCCAAAAAGAGATAAAGGTCCCGGCGCATTGGACAGGTCCAGGATGGACAACAGCCATACGATCAGGAGCAGTGCAAAAAACGCTGATTTGTCCCTTGTCTTTTTTGCCTTCATTTTTGTCCATTCCAGTCTTAGAATCAGGAGAGCTGCCAGGGTCACGAAGCTAAACAAAACCAGGTTCATTTCGCCACCACCTCATCTTCAGGGATTCCTCCGGGTGCGTTGATCAGCCCAGAACGCAGAATCGACGCCGCAACATCAATCGAGACTTCAACACCGGGAAAAAGCTCATCCCAGCGTTCTTTGTTTTTCTCCCACTGCTGCGGGAATTTCCGGTGAAAGGCCTCGGCGAAGCCCAGGATGTCCGTCTTGTTTTTGTGCTGAACCTCTATAAGCGCCTGCTCGATGCGTACTTTTATATCTTGTCCGAACGCTTTTTCCATCTTCCTCAATAACCTGGGATTCGTTGAATCCATCGCAGTACCATTCTGAATGAGGCTGCCGGTAGCTTTCACCTTAATCTTCATCTTCCACTTGCCGTCAACAATTTGGGGAAGGAGCTTCACTTTGGCCTTGACCGGCTTTAAGGACACCAGACCCTCGTTTCCAGCCACTTTGAAAGTCACCGTAAATTCATCGACCTCATTTAAGATCCACTTCATCCCGTGTGTTGTTTTTCCCGAAATCTGTCCGATCATCTTATCTCTTTTAAGAAGAGCAGTCCCCATAATATAGGGAATTGTTTGAAATGGTTCAGCCGATTTCGCTTTAGGAAGAATTAAGACGATTGGAATCGCAGCTGCCCCTGCTTCTCCCCTCAGCATTTTGCTCAGCTCTTGCAAGGTTACTTTATAGCCAATTTTAAAGTCCGTTAATTTCCGCAGCACCTCAGATGAATTGTTTTCGATCGGTGGAAACAATTCAAGCGTCTGCGCCGCTTTTCCCTTACTAACAAAAATATTCGCCCGCTCTCTGGGCTGCGGATGACGGGCCAAAAAATCGAATTCATCTCTCATTCCTGCCTTCGCGATGTCTTCACTGAAAATGAAGATTTTACACTGTCCCCAAAACAGTTTGCGCGGTGTTTTTTGTTGGAGTTTCGATAAGGAATCGGAGATATTAACTCCAGCCCCGCTTCGGATCGTTGTTTTATGAGGTGATCCTCCGGACACTCCACCCGACGAGCCGCCACTGCCTTGATTTTGCGGAATGACGATCTGTACAGTTGTTATGATCTCGTTATGCTCACCTTTATCGAAACTCATCGCCGTAACAAGTGCCAAATCGTTAAGCTCCGTACGGTCCCAACAGCCTTCCAGGAATACCAGCAGGGACAGCAAAATACAAAGTTTAATGCCTATTTTCACTGGCTCGAATCCCCCTAGTCTGCAGTTTCTTGGAAATAAGCTTATTCGCTGCGTTCTGGTCCCGGTTTTTGATTGGAAGCCTGCCGGAATTCGTTGTAGTCCCCTGTAAGGTGAGGCCGCGTGTCCATCGTCCACCAAGGCGCCCGGATCAGCATGTCCTTCATTTCCCGCATCTTCGATGTAGAGGCAGAGGACAAATAAGGGACACCGAACGAACGCAGGCTGCACAAATGAAGGACAATAGCGATAATCCCCATCATTATGCCTAGCAGTCCCAGCGAACCCGCGAGAAAAATTAACGGAAAGCGCAGAAGCCGGATCGCAATACCTGCAATGTAACGGGGGATCATAAACGAAGAAATCCCGGTAATGGCTACCACAATGACCATCGGTGCTGAGACCAGACCGGCTTGTACCGCTGCCTGGCCGATAACAAGGGCCCCGACAATGCTGACAGCAGAACCGATCTGTTTAGGTAGGCGGACACCGGCCTCGCGAAGCGCTTCAAACGTCACTTCCATCATCAGGGCTTCGACTAATGCAGGGAAAGGTACAGCTTCCCGGGAGGCAGCCATACTGATCAGCAGGGCACCCGGCACCATTTCTTGATGAAAGGTCAGAATCGCTACATAAAGAGAAGGCAGCAGCAATGAAATCCGTGTAAACAGATACCGGAGCCAACGCATAGCGGTGCTAACCCAGAAACGCTGATAATAATCCTCCGGGGACTGCAATAAGGAAAAAAGGGTTATGGGTGCGATTAACACGAAAGGAGTTCCTTCTACCAGTATCGCTACCCGTCCTTCCAATAAATTCGCACAGGCTACATCAGGGCGTTCTGTCGACATCAGCTGCGGAAATGGTGAAAAGGGCATGTCCTCTATCAGCTCTTCAATATATCCGCTTTCCAAAATCCCGTCGATCCGGATGCGTTTCAGCCGGGTGGTGACTTCTTCAACCAGATTCTCCTCAGCCAGCCCTTCAATGTAAGCAATGACAACATTCGTTTGGGTATATCCGCCGATTTTCATCGTTTCCATTTTGAGCAGAGGACTCTTTACGATCCGGCGGATCAGGGAAGTATTGATTCGCAGCGTTTCCGTAAAGCCTTCGCGGGGGCCACGGATGCCTGATTCAGCCACAGGTTCTTCAATGGAGCGCTTTTCCCATTTGTTCAATCCAAAAGCGATTCCGGTCGCTTCCTGATCCTGAAAGAGTACCGGAAGACCGTTCGATAAATAGTCGACACATTCCTCGAAGGTGGTAAAGGGGATTGCTTGAGCTGCGGAAATTATCCGCTCCGCCAGCTGGCTAATGGCAGTAGCCTCCCCGTTGATCTCATGCATAAGAGGGGAGATCACATTTTTTTCGATCCCTGCGGAGTCCGACAGGCCGTCTATATAGATCAGAATTGCTTTTGTCTGTCCTTCGATATAGAAGGAACGGTAAATGATATCCGAACTTTTGGCATAAATCGCCCGGATCTGATTGATATTTTGCTGCAAATCTTTATGAAGCAGCATAGATTGGCTATTAGCGGCGTCTTGCGGTTGAGAAGGGTCTTGCACTTGTCGGGCAGCAGATGCTTTACTGGTATACCTAAACGGGCGGCGATGCTTCATTCGCGATATTCCCTTCATTTATCTCGTCACTTGTAGTAGGGTTTCCATTCTATCCTTTTATATGTAAATTTCGGTCCGCAAGAGTAGGCCAATTATTCCAAATCTAAAGATGAAGTGCTGATTCCTATCGCGTTGAGGAGCTGGATATTACTTCCTTTACACCTGTTGCCCGCCTGCGCCGAAATCAAAGGTACTTTTACCTTTATTCCCCCCGCTCATTTCACCATCTAGCTCGCCGGCACCGTATTCTCTA
>NZ_LN831198.1:983814-985620 GCF_001368795.1 Paenibacillus ihuae | reverse complement strand
CGGGGCACGCCACACACAAAAGACCGTCCGCAATCAACGGACGGCCTTCCTATGCCTTACAGGCTACGATCAAATCATGTCCAGCGGAACTCTCCAGGCCGGCTGCGGAATGCCTCATCCAGCATCCACAGCTCATCATCGCTCAGCCTGATCTGCGCTGCCGCCGCATTCTCGGCGACATGCTGGCGGGAAGCCGCCTTGGGGATGGCAATGACATCGCCGTCACGGATGCTCCAGGCTAACATGATCTGCAGCGGGGTTACCCCGTGCTTCAAAGCGATATCCTGAACAGTCTCATTCTCGGTAAGACCCTTACGCAGGCTGCCCGCCTGTGCTAATGGGGAATAGGCCATTACGGGTATCTTGTGGCTTCTTTCCCAGGCTAGCAGTTCATGCTCAATACCGCGTGAACCCAGATGATAGAGCACCTGATTCACTGCACAGTGCTCCCCGCCGGGAATCCTAAGCAGCTCTTTCATATCCTCCGTATCCAGGTTGGATACGCCCCAGCGTTTAATTTTGCCGGCAGCTACCAGGGCCTCCATCCCTTCAACGGTTTCTTCCAGAGGGACATTGCCCCGCCAGTGCAGCAGATACAGATCCAGATGATCAGTGCCCAGACGTTTCAGGCTGTCTTCGCAGCTGCGGACGAGCGTCCCTTGTCCGGCATTATGCGGATACACCTTGGAGACCAGAAACACATCATCGCGGATCCCGCGGATCGCTTCGCCGACCAGCTCTTCGGAACGTCCGTTCCCGTACATTTCAGCGGTATCGATCAGGTTCATGCCAAGTTCCACACCCAGGCGCAGGGCTGCGATTTCCTCGGCACGGTTCGCAGCATCCTCGCCCATATACCAGGTGCCCTGTCCGATCCTCGGGACAGAGGCGCCGTCCTGCAGCTTAATCCGGTTGTGAGTGCTATTGTTCATATAAGAAGTCTCCTTAACGAATGGATTGGATTGTATACTTAATATACTTACCATGTTGTCTCGTTCGAAACATCGTACAGGTGTCCAAATCTTTAACATCTTCTATGATCTCAGGCAACCAGTTTCAATCCTATAGCAGCACCGAGAATCATTACAATGCAGAGTATCCGCCGCATCTCCCGGGACTCGCCATAAAATAACATGCCAAGGACTGCTCCGCCGGAAGCGCCGATTCCTGTCCAGATGGCATAAGCCGTGCCCATCGGCAGCGTCCGCATGGCCAGCGACAGCAGCACAAAGCTCGCGCCAAATCCTAAGATCAGCAGGGAAAGTGTCCGCCAGCTGCGGTGCGTTTGCAGCTTTGCCATCATCCCCACCCCGATCATTTCGCTGAGTCCCGCACCAATCAGCATCAGCCAGTCCATTTAGGACACCTCCTTGATCTGTTCTTTCGTCCCGTCACTGGTAGTCAGCTTTAACCCGATAACCCCGGCCAGCAGGATTACAATCAGTACCACCTTCAGCATACGAAAAGGCTCCCCGAACCAGAGCATATCCGCCAGCACAGTTCCGGCGGTGCCGAGCCCTACAAATACCGCGTACACCGTACCCGCTGGCAGAGTCCTGCTGGCAGAGATCAGAACATAAAAACTTATGAGGATGGCCAGCACTGTAATTCCCCATTCCCAAGGCGCGGATGCGTGCTTCAGCCCGATCACCCATGCGACCTCAAAGCAGGCGGCGCCTGCGATTTGTAGCCATGCCTTACTGCTCTTGCTCATCACTTTCTCCTCCCGCTCCCTTCAATTCTTAAACTTAGCCTCCCGCGCCAATAAAATAAGCCCGAAAGGCCATCGTCATCATTGACGATACC
>NZ_LN831198.1:968423-983562 GCF_001368795.1 Paenibacillus ihuae | reverse complement strand
GGCCATCGTCATCATTGACGATACCTCCCGGGCTTTTGTCCCTCCGTGAAGACACGGAGCATCTGGCATCCGTGCGTTTTCCCTCGGACCAGACCGGCCCTATCCCGCCGCGGAACCCTAGAAAACCAAACCTGATTAAGTTACATCGTATGTTAGCAAATCACAGGACAGAAAGCAACCCTTAGCTTTTAACCGGCAAAAAGTGCCTTGTCTTGAATGAATTCAGGATCATGTGGTTTTTTCAGTTGGAGTAAAAGGATCTGCAATTTTGGATAATATCATTCTCACACCATGCTGTATTCTTTTGGGCATTCCCCATCTCCAAGCCGTGAGTCATCCTTCCTGTCTGAATTAATAGTTTTGTAAGAACTCTATTCGGCACCTTGCGGTATAATCGCTACAAGGCAGTAGCAGTGGAGGAAGGAATGGAGGATTCCGCATGACCATTAAGATATTAATCGCAGATGATGAATCAAATATACGAGATGTTTGTACACGGTATTTGGAACGCGAAGGTTACGAAGTACTGACAGCGGTAGATGGGGAAGAAGCCCTGCAAATATGGCAAGAAGATGTCCCAGACCTGGTCATTCTTGATGTCATGATGCCCAAAAAAAGCGGCTTCCAGGTCTGTGAGGAAATACGTAATAATCATGACGTTCCGGTTATATTGCTGACCGCGCGCGGGGAGGAAGGCGACCGTATCATCGGGCTGACCATGGGTGCCGACGATTATATGATCAAGCCGTTCAGCCCGAGGGAATTGGTCTTGCGGGTGAAGGCGATCCTACGACGGCTTCGCTTGTCAGGCACACAGCCGCAGGATCCTCCCACCGGTCCCCGCCCCGAAAGAAACTATTCAATTCCCGGGGTTGCTCATCCATCTGCCCAGCAGATGTGTCGAAGTGAACAACGTCCGGATTGATTTAACCGTGAAAGAATTTGAGCTGCTTACGCTGCTGTCCACACATCCGGAGCAGGTCTTCTCCCGAAGCCAACTGCTAAATAAAGTGTGGGACGTCGACTATTACGGAGATACGACAACAGTTACTGTTCATATTCGGCGTCTGCGCGAAAAGATCGAAGCCAACCCCTCAGAGCCCGAATATATCAAAACCGTCTGGGGAATTGGATATAAATTTGAAGGACGGGAAGTAACATGAAGCTGAAACTGCGGTTGCGTTCCTATTTATTGCTGCTGAACGGGGTAAGTATCGCTGTAATTCTTGTAAGTGTGTCTATTATTTACCGATATATGCTGCTGACCTGGAATGAATACATGCTCATTACTGGCATCACAGTAGGAGCGGCTTGCGTGTCTTTGATCATCCATGCTCTTCTGACCCGTCCGCTCGCGAGATGGATCAGGGTGCTGGCAGGGGAAACGGAGCGGGTGGCGAGCGGGGATTTCAATATCGACGTTCCCCGTATAGGACCACAGGAATTCCAGCAGCTGGCTGCCCAGTTCAACCAAATGTCAAGCAGGCTGCGCGGTCTGTTCGACCGGCTGCATGCATCTGAGGAAGCCCGTTCAGAGCTGATTGCGAACATTTCGCATGATCTGCGGACACCAATGGCTTCCATCCAGTCATTTGTAGAAGCGCTGCAGGATGACGTGATTCAGGATCCGGTGACCTATGACCGTTACCTGCAAACGATACGGCTCGAAACCCGTAGGCTGAGTGCTTTAATTGATGAATTATTCAGTTTATCCCGCCTGGATGCTGAAGTAGTTGAGCTTAAGCAGCAGTCAGCCGCAGTGGACAGCCTAATTTTAGAGGTGCTTCAGAGCCATTATCTGCACCTTAGCGAAAAGCATATCGAGGTCGACGTCCGGGTACCGGAAGAGCTTGGGGCCGTTTGGGTGGATTCCTTTGAGATCAAAAGAGCGCTTGGCAATTTGCTGCAGAATGCGATTCGTTTCTCTCCGGATGCTTCGACGATTGTACTTGAAGCTAAAGAATGTGCCAATGCTTACGTGGAGTTATCCATCGCTGATCAAGGGCCGGGGATAGCGGAGGCCTCCCATAGCCGGATATTTGAGCGGTTTTACCGGGATGATCCGTCACGGACCCGGGAAGGCGGTGGAACTGCAGGACTCGGACTGGCGATTGTTAAATCCATCGTACAACGCCACGGCGGTGAGGTTGGGGTGGTCAGCCAGGAAGGAAAAGGAAGCCGCTTCTGGCTCACCGTGCCGAAAACTCGAATGTTATGAGTTTGTTAATCTTTCTGTAAGAATTGCGTTAGCCTTTCTTAAGAGCCCTCCGGTATTGTTAAGTCCGAAGAACAAATCAACTTAAGGAGGCAACACTGATGAATCCACTCAAAAAGGCAGCTGCAATATCCACACTATCCCTCGCCCTTATACTCCCGGGCATCGCTCAAGCGGATAGCACCAAGCCCATGGACTCCGGGATGAACTCCAACAAGGATTCCAGCATGATGATGGACTCGAAGATGATGGATAACAGCAAGCATAACGGTATGATGATGATGAACGGTATGGCTTATGTCCCCCTTCGGCTGCTTGCTGAAACGCTGGGCTACACACTCACTTGGAACGGTGCCGACCAGTCGATCACCATGACCTACATGGGAATGACGCAGAGTATGGATATGGATATGGCTGACAAAACCAACGAGACGATGAATGACAGATACATGGTTAAGGTGATGTTAAATTCGAAGGATGTTATGATCGGAATGGATAAAAGAATGCTGGCACACGCCCCCATGAACATGGGCGGAATCACCTACGTAACAAAGGAATTCGTTAATATGTACTTACTTGCTCCCTTTATGATGAAGTCTATGTAAGCCATAGAACGGGATATCCCAAAAGTGGATTTTCTATGAACGGTCATAGTTCTCTTCATTCTTACAACCATCATAAGAGCAGCGATTCTCCCGTTACTGGAGAATCGCTGCTCTGCGTATATACTTAGATATAGACTGTATTCAGTATTTTGGGATGGCTTTACGGAAGCAAATCAAAGGACAGAAAGCAACCCTTAGTTGCTTCCAGCCTCCAGCATAATCCTTACCCCCAGGCTTCCAGCTCCACCTGCTCTCCGGACTGAATGCCAGCTATCTCTCACAGCTGTTCAAAAAAGAAACCGGTCTGGCCGTAAGCGACTATATTCAGCGGGAGCGGATTGAGGAAGCCAAACGGCTGATGAAGCTGCCAGGTATCACTCTTATCGCTACCCGGCTGCATTTTAACGATCAGAATTATTTAACCAAGGTGTTAAAGAAATATACGGGGAAGACGCCAAGGCGGTACAGGCAGAAGAAGGGGAATCTTCTTTAGAGACACACAACTTGAAAATTATGGTATGATTAATATGAGATTTCCTCACACTATTTCCTAAAAGGAGCGATACCTACTTGGGCATAGGCATTATTTTTATTGGTGTGGTTGCGTATATCATTGTGCAGGCCATTGTACGTGATAATGGAAGAGGCCGCAGAAGAAATCGGTACGGGCGCAAAAGTGACTCTGCCGACAATTACTTCTATACGGGTGCGAACCCGAATTTATTCACCGGTGACAACAATCATAATGATGATCACAGCAAAAATAGCGGACATCACGGACATCACAGCCATAACCACGGCGGGAGCAGCTGGAGCGGCGCACATGATCACGGGCATGGCGGGCACGGAGGCTGGGACAGCGGCGGTGGAGATTCCGGCGGCGGTGGCGGAGATTCTGGCGGTGGCGGCGGAGATTCCGGTGGCGGCGGTGGCGGGGATTAACCCGGGCAGTAGCTAACCTCTCAGGCTGCACTCTAAACGGTCGGTTTTTTTTCGAAGAGCTCATTCATAAGTTCCTAAACTTTAGGCCTTGACTTTCTATCCGGAAAAAATGTTAAGATAAATATATCAGTATGTAGCGATGACGCATGACCATCTGAACCGGGTCTTGCGTTTTTTTGTGCGATGTTGTGAAATATCATCTACGAGAACGTCTTCCATCTGAATCCAAGTTTTGGAGATGACAAGCATGCTGCAAGAAACAAGTTACCAAGAAACAAACTGAAGTGTCTTCTCTTCCTATTGATTGTTTCGCTCATTTTCAGTTAACACTATTGCTCCCATGATTGTAGGACTGAAACGAGGAACTTGGACGGGTACGAAGCAAATAAGCATGGAACCCTTCAAAAACTTTCTTCGTACCTGGCCTAGAAATTTCGGTGTAGCGTTCTGGATTGAAATGATAATTGCACAGCCGATAGCACGATTCGCAATGAAGTGCTGCATGCCAAGCAGGCTAAGCGAGCCGGAAGCATCAATTAACTTCTGCACTATAACACAACCGCCAGGCCGCATTCCATGCAGCTTGGCGGTTTTAATATTTTGGACATGAATTTATTGCTTAATCCAGCCGCCATGAAACATACATTCATACACCTTCATGCCGCCCGCCCGGATTTCTTCAACACCGCTGAACCAGCCAAAATCCCCGTTCACAGTGCAGGTGTAAGTGAAATGTCCATCACTATAATGCTCTGGCCCGCGAAATGGTTGATCACCCGGCACATGCAGTAAAGCCTCCTTAAGGAAATCACCACTGAATCCTTCAGCGGTAACACGGCCCGCATAATTCATGGCCCATAGCGGCTTGTCATTCTCCCACAAGGCTTCTTCTCCGGCAAACTTTTCTGACCCAAGATAAGTATCGATGTACTGAAGATTCCCGCGTGTAAACTCCAAATCATGGGATGACGGGCGGGACGGGGACAGCTCCGGACCCTCTCCTGCATAAGTTGCTTTCTTAGCCTCCAGCAAAAAATCAATCAATTCCACCATACCTACCATCTCCCCGGAATTATTAGTCACCCCTCTATTTTAGAACACATGTTCCTGGATAAATATGACTTTTGTCCCTAATGTTAAGGCTCAAAATGTCAGCAGATAAAAAAATATTAGACTGGACTTCTTTATTCCACGCAAGCTTTTCAAGTTGTCGTACCGTCCGACTTCATAAATAAGTTCTAGACTGTCTTAAGAAATTGAACAGCGACAGCAAAGGACGAAATAAATTCCTAGACTGTCGCTGGTTTATTAAACTAGCGTTCCCAGTTAGCTTAACGTAAAATAGAGCAGCTGCCACCCGGCAAACCGCTCTATCTATTTTTTCCAAACTAACTTATAGTGTTAGCTAAATATCTTACATGTTTAAGTATAAAAAATGACTACCTTTTCTGAATAAAATATCCATCAGTCTCTATATACTCCTCAAACTCTTTATAAATGTCTTCGACTTTATTAGCTGGGGAGCCAAACCTCCGTGATAACGACATATCAGAAAGGTAAATAGCTTCCGTACTATCAAAATACTCCATAACTTCAAGGCATATTTTTCTTATAATTATTGTTGTCGGAGGATAACTCAAAAAATCGTTCCAACTTCGATTCACGATTAATAAACCTAAGTTTTGTTGATTTTGTGTATTAAAATTATAGTAAATTGATCCGAATTTTATTTCAATGCATCCTAATAATATATCAGGTTCAGGTATAACCTGTAACTATTTCTCCCAATATTAAAACCTCCATAGTATATTGAATATGTACAATATCCCGTCAATCATCTTAACATTTTCTAAGGAATTATTAATATAATTTATCCTAATAGTACGTTCTGATTTCACCACACTATACTGCTCGCTTACTTAATGAATCATCGTCAGTCTAACACTTCATTTCCTCATTACTAAAACTCTATTTTCTTTTGACATAAATTCCTCTCTACCACTTTTCCTTAAATGTATATTCTTAAATGAATCTTTAAACCAGTAAAAAAGCCCCGCCATTTCTGATTACCAGAAATGACGGGGCCGTACGTGTTTCATTAAGCTTCGCAGCCAGGATTTACAGTGTAAACTGGAAGCGGCTGAGCAATACCTCGCCTGCAAAGAGCAGGAATACATCGGTTGTACCGGCATCGACTCCGGCTACAGCCGACAGGGTGTGCCATTCCTGCAGCCCTCCGCCTGCCGGCACCTCAAGGGTTGCCGCAAGCTTGCCCGACGGACTGCCGGTTCTGACCTCAATGCTGCCGCCGCCCACGGACGAGACAAGCGCCTCGAAAGCTGCCGCTCCGTCAGCAAACTGCACATTATTGAACGCGATCCAGGCTCCGTCCTGAACCGGATGAACAGAAGCACCGCCTGCTTTGCATTCATCCAGATAGACACCTTCATAATCGTCGTAGTTCTCTGCCTTCACAGAAACATACAGATTGCGGGCCGGCACAATATCGCCATGCACTCTAATCTTGGCGGACAGTTGAATGTCACCGGAGGAACGGCCGACCAGGATGTTGTATTCTCCGTCTTCCACACAGTATTGTTCACGGGTTACATCCCAGAACACCAGTTCACCTACCGGCAGAGAGAACACAACCGTCTGCGATTCGCCAGCGCCAAGACGGATTTTCTCAAAGCCTTTCAGCTGCTTCAGCGGGCGTCTGATCCGGGTGGACAAGGACTGCACATACAGTTGAACAACTTCATCGCTGTCCACGCTGCCGCTGTTCTCAAGCTCGACGCTCAAGCTGATGGTATCGTTCTGCTGCAGCTCTTCAGCCGCAAGCGTCAGTTGCTTATAAGTAACCTGTGCGTAGCTCAGGCCATGGCCGAACGGGTACAGCGGTTCTCCGTCAAAGTACATGTACGTTCTTTTGCCTTTGATAATATCGTAGTCCATCAGCGGAGGAAGCTGGTCGACCGAACGGTACCAGGTCATATTCAGCTTGCCGGACGGGCTGTAACCGCCGAACAGCACATCGGCCACTGCGTTGCCCAGCTCTTGACCGCTGTGGGAAGTATACAGCACCGCCGGGATATGCTTATCGATCCAAGTGGAGGTAATCGGGTAGCTGCCGACAATAACGACAACCGTGTTCGGATTGGCTGCATAAACAGCCTTTACCAGATTCTCCTGCTCTGCCGGCAGCACGATATCCGGTCTGTCGATCTCTTCCTTACCGTTCAGCAGCGGATGATTTCCGACGAATACGACCGCAACCTCGGCTGCCTTCGCCGCTTCAACCGCGGCTTCTACTCCGTTCACAACGATGTTTTTGCGGAAGGCATACGCCTTAGCATCGCCCTCTGGCTCACTGGCACGGAGTGTGCCGTCTTCGGAAACAATAATCGGTTGGTCATTCCATGTCCGCAAGCTTACCGTTCCGTCTTCTTCCGACACAAGGTTCAGCGATTCCTTCACATACCAGCCGTAGATTTCATCAGCGGAAGCCGTTAAGGTGTTTGCGTCGTTCAGCGTCACATATTGCCCGCAGCTTGTCGCTTCAAGGGTATGGGCGGTCCAGCCCCAGGCGGTATGGCGGAACAATTCTCCGCGCTCCGGCACATCATGCAGCACAGCCAGTCTGCCGTCTTCTCCGGTCATTCCTACAGCTTGGCCGCTGGCTGCTGAAGTCAGAATGATCCGGTCATCGCCGCTTTCAAACGTCACCTGCTTGCCGGCCAGCTTCTTGGTTACACCCTGCAGCGGAGTGACCCCGTAGGCCAAGGTGCCGGAATACCAGTCTCTGAAGGCTTCATCTCCGAGCGGTCCGATTACAGCTACTTTGGACAGCTCCTGCGGGTTCAGCGGAAGTGCAGCATTCTCATTCTTGAGCAGGACGATGGATTGCTTAGCCGCTTCGAGCGACAACTCGCTATGTTCTTTGCAGAGAATGACAGAGTCGTCGATAGATGCATAAGGATTACCTTCCTCGGGGTCAAATTCACCGAGACGGAAACGTACACGGAAAGTATTGAATAGCGCACGGTCCAGATCCGCTTCCGCCAGCAGTCCTTCAGCCAGCGCCTCATGAATCACCTTGATCGTCTCAGCCGTTTCTTCAGTCACGCTGTCGATCCCGTTTTTAATGGACTCCGCCATGGACTGGGCAAAGGACTCGTAATATTTATGGTCCTTCACAATCCCGAACAAATCGCCGGCATCACTTACAATAAATCCGTCCATCTCCCATTCGCCCTTCACCACATCCATAACCGCCGGATGCAGGATAACCGGCACACCGTTGACCGAATTGTAGGCGGTCATCATCGACTGGGCGCCGCCTTCCTTGAAGGCAGGCTTAAAGGCTTCCAGATAATATTCGCGCATATTGCGCGGATCAATGCTGGATGAGTCCACCCCGCGGTTTATTTCATTGTTGTTGCCGAGGAAATGCTTCAGCGTTGCTACCGCTTTCAAATATACCGGATGATCGCCTTGAATTCCCTGCACCAGCGAGGTGCTGAGCCGTCCGGTCAGTTCCGGGTCTTCTCCGTAGGCTTCTTCTGTACGGCCCCAGCGCGGATCGCGTTCCATATCCACTGTCGGCGCCCAGAGGGTCAGTCCGTTGACAGTCGGATTCTTTTTATAGAACGCTCTGGCTTCGTCGCCGATGGCTGAACCGATTTGCTTCATCAGCTCCGGGTTCCAGGTGCAGGCCAAACCGCTCGGCTGCGGGAATGAGGTGGCTTTACCCAGCCAGGAGATGCCGTGCGCTCCTTCTGTACCATGCTTATAGGCGCCTACGCCCAAACGCTCAATTTCCGCTTGATATTGCGGCATCAGGCTTACTTTCTCTTCCAAAGTCAATCTCGACAGCAGATCCTGCACACGCTCATTTAGCGGCAAGTCTGTCTGCTGAAAAGGATATGTAGCGGTTTCCATTCATAGTCACTCCTTCGGTCTTTATGATAACGGTTTCATCCTATTTCATCATAAAAGATAACCGCTTTCAGAAACACCAGAACAATTGACATAAAAATCAGTGCAAAATTAGAGATTTAGGGTTCTGTTTTGAGGAACTTCAGGGCATCGAGGGACAGGCCGGTCAGCTTAATTTCTTTTCCGCTCGTAATGACATAGTCACCTTCCGGTTCACTCTCCAGCAGGCGGCTGCGGATTTCTTTGGGTGTCATTCCATATCTCGCCTTGAATACCTTATGAAAATACGAATAGGTCCCGAATCCGCAATTGCCGGCAATACTCTCCAGGCTTAAATCCGTATAGCGGATGCGCTCCAGGGCGTTGGACAGACGGATTTCCTGTGTGTATTGGATAATGGTATAACCGGTCTTCTCTTTGAACAGATGAACCGCCCGCGAGACGCTCAGCCCGGCGAATTTCGCGACATCCTCAACCCGCAGCGGCAGCAGTGCATTCTCGTTGATATACCGCTTCATCCGCATGATCAGCTCATTGGAGCGCCCGGGGGAGTCCTGCCGGGAAACCACTTCAACCGGCAGGCGGTCAAGCGATAAGCAGAGTGCACAGAGCAGATGGCGGATCAGCTCGGGATTCTGCTGCACAATCCGGTGCTGCTCAAGGCCGAGCTGCTGCCACAATGACAGCATCCCGGCATCCAGATGGATTCGCTGCTGTGTCTGCCGCGGCTGGGCTTTCCACCAGGACTCGATCCACGAGCCTTCACAGAGCAGATAGTAATCACCGCTTTCAATCTTCCCTTCAATCTCCTCTACAGACAGTTGATACGGCTCTCCGGGACGGTAGATGAGCAAATCTCCCGGCTCAATCAGACACATCTTCCCGCCAACAAGCGCCCGGCAGCTCCCCACCACCTGCAGCCGGAACAGATAAAACGGCGGCGGTCTAAAGGTCGATTTGAACGGAAGTGTATGAAAGGAATACGCGCAGGCATGCAGCCTCAAGTCCACAATTGTCACCTTCCCAGCCAAATAGTAGAGGTTTGTAATCAGATAAAACATTCACTAATCTTAAGTAAATAACTATACTATAACCAAATCAAAGAGAATACCGCAAAGAATTCCGAAGGAGATTGTTTACGTCAATGTCAATTCGCATCCGCCAGCTTTTCAGCATTCCAGGCTATACCGCGTTTATCATTTGCATGATCCTGCAGGGGATGGCCATTTCCATCAGCTCCCCGTTTCTCGCAGTCTACTTCACCACTAAGTTAGGGGTATCTGCCGGAGTCTTCGGCATCTTCACCGCCGTCACCCTGATTAGTGGCGTCTGGATCAGCTCCCTGATTGCCAAACGTTCCGACACCGGAATGAACCGGAAGAGACTCATGGTCACGGCCATGTTCTTTAACGCCCTGGCTTTTTCCGGGTATTTATTTATCCATGAATTTTATCTGCTGCTGATCTATATGACTGTATTCACCGCAATCGGTGCGCCTGCCATGCCGCAATTTTTCGCCAGTGCGCGGGAAGCGGTCAATGCCAGCCGCAGCACCGATCATGCTTTTGCCAATTCCACGCTCCGTTCCATGTTCTCTCTGGGCTTCATCACCGGACCGCTGATCGGTGCGGTTCTGCTCAGCCGGTTCGGGTTTCGGGGTATCTTCACCGGAACCACCCTGATTTTTGTCATCAACGCGGTGCTGATGCTTTTCTTCTTGAAACGGCCGGCACCGGCAGCTGCCGGCTCTGTACGAGCCAAGCCCAAGCTGCAGCTTAAGCTGCATCAGAATCCGCGGGTGCTTATTCCGTTTCTCGTGCTGACGCTGCTCTATGCCGGACACTGGCTGAACAATCTGAATATCTCGCTGTTTATTATTAATACTTTAGGCGGCAGTACAGAGAATGTAGCTTCGGTATCCAGTATATGCGCCCTGCTGGAAATCCCCTTCATGCTTGTACTCGGCGTTCTGTCAGCCAAATATTCCAATCGTCTGCTGATGATCTGGGGAATTGTTCTCGGTGGAGCCTATTATGTACTGGTGCTGTCTTCAACAGAGCTGTGGCAGATTATCGCCGGGCAGGTGCTGCTGGCTTTCTTCGTAGCTGTAATTTCAGCGATCGGGATCAGCTATATTCAGGATCTGCTGCCGGATCTTCCCGGCTATGCCTCCACCCTCTATACCAACGCTACTACCCTCGGCAGACTATTCGGAAGCCTCGCGGGCGGAGCGGCGGCGCAATGGGTCGGCTACCGTCATGCCTACTGGGCTTGTCTGCTGCTGGCGGTCATCTCCTTTGGCCTCTTGGCACTTCCCCAGCGCTTGCCGCAGCGGCAAGCCACAGATTGACGGCCTATCCAGACAGGAGGAATCTTATTATGAAAATCATACTTATCGACGATAAAGCGCATGTACGCGATTCACTGAAGCCGGTGCTGAAGAAGCTGTCTTTTAATAATGAAGACATTCTGGAGGCCAACTGTGATCAGGGAGCGATCCAGCTGATCGCAGCGCATGAACCGGATATTATTGTGACCGACGCCAAGCTGCTGATGCTCAGTGAGTCCCTGCTCCCGGAGGAAACCTACCCTCACAGCAGGATCATTGTTACCAGCAGCCATGCCTTTGTGCTGGATGCTTTTTGCCGGGGAGGGATAGATTCTCTGCTGAAGCCCATTGATACAGATGAACTGGAGAATGTCCTGCTGCGGGTGGCCGCTGCCGGATAGACGAAGCTATCCGGTTAATCCAGCAGCTGCAGCTCCCGCGCGCGGGCAATAGCCTGGGCGCGGCGTTTGACGCCGAGCTTGCCGTACAGCCGGAACACATGACTCTTCACGGTTCCCTCCGTAATTCCGAACCGTTCGGCAATCTCCTTGTTGGACAATCCGTCTGATAAGGAATATAAGATCTCCTTTTCCCGGTAGGTAAGTGAATCAACCAGCGTATCCTCCGCGCGCTCCACAGGTCCGCCAGCTTCATGCTCATGCTCAAGCTCATGTTCATCGGTATTCCCCTGCGGCCCTACACTCTGCAGCGAATGCAGGTACACCATGCGGGCGATCATGAAATCCAGCACGTTCTGCCCATCCAGCGTGAACACTCCGGTAATCAGGTCATTCTCCAGGTAGAGCACAGAAGTCATGGCCTCTCCCGGAAAAAGAATCGGCATGCACAATACCGACAGCACCGGATGCTTCCGGATGTGGGGATCAGCGGCAAAGGAACTGCGCCCGCCATCGGCAAGCAGCACCGGCTCAGTGGTCTTAACGACATAACGCACAACAGACTCCGCGAATACCGTGCCTTCCTCCCGCACCCGTGTCTCCAGGTTTCCGCTCTGTGCAGCTACAGTGAAATTCTTGCCGTCGCTATTCAGCACATATCCCTGTACTGCTCCCGAATACCGGACGGCCGACTCCAGGAAGCTGCTGATTCGATCCAGGCGATCTATCGGCTCAGGCCACCCGTCGAACCGGTTCGGCGCATCTTTGCGCTGTTCCGGCACAGCTTCTCTATCAATGATTGCTGTAGCCGTTTCGGCTGCCGCCTGCTCCCCCTCCTTCAGCAAAGACGGTAAGGACAGATCAGGATAGCGCTCCTTCAGCAGCTGTACCTTGCCTTCGGCCCCCCAAAGGGAATAGGCACGACATGCATCAGCCAAAAACCCGTCTGCTCCGGCCACACTTCCAGCCGCTCTGTAAAAATGTGAAGAGCGTTCGCAGGCGATTCCCTCCATCATGCCGTTGCCTTCCCTCCGTGCTGTTGCAATGGCCAGTTCATAGTTTTTAGCTGCCGCCGTCCGTTTTCCGTCAATCCGCTCGATTTCAGCCTTAATCAGCAGGCAGGCGGATGAATCCCGTCCGAAATATCCGGTCCAGCGTTTCAGGGAGTCCAGCTGTTTGTTAAGCTGCCGGCGGAAGCTGCTGCGCTCCTCCGGCAAGGCGTCCGGATAAAGGGCGGCAAGCGTCAAAGCATGGTAAATATGCTGTTTGCGCACCTGCATCCGGGTTTGCCGGAAGGTGTTGAAGCGGCCTTGAGCCACCCAGATAAGCGCATCCCGGTATCTCCCTTCCAGATAAGCCAGCTCCGTTTCACAGGTACAGATATAGTAGATTTCATTATTCAGGCTTTCCTCGGAACGGCTATTGTTCTGAACTGGAAGAGTCGCTGCCATACTAGGGCCGGTATCTCCCTGCATCCGGGCAATATATTCTTTTGCAATCCGGAAAATGCTGAGCGTAACCTCATCCACAAGCTTTCGTGAGAGAATCTCATACTCCATAATCATCCTGGATAATGAATGCAGACTTCCCGTGTGATTAACGGTGGAGGTCAGCATCGCAATACTGACAAAAGACAGATTGGCCGCCTCCATGCCATGCTGGACCGACTGCCGGAAATAATCTCCCGCTTCCTGCGGATTCTGCTGCAGCCGGGCCAGCCCGCGGATATAATCGAGGCGGCACGACAAATCTGCACTATCAAAAGGAGCGGACAGCTGGCTGGCCGTTTCAATGTACAGCTTCCCTTTTTGATAAAGGGACATTTTATTGCGCAGAATCACCAGCCCGTAGCCGGCAAGAATATAGGCAAAGGCTTCATTGTTACCGGCCTTCAGCCCATAGCGGACGAATCTGGAAAAGAGCACCGCCGACAGCTCCAGACTTACCGTAAATACGGAGCTGGCAATGGCCATTATAAGGTCAGATAAAGCTTTGTAGTGGGGATCGCGGTTCACCGGAAGCGCTGGAAGCTGATCACGCTTGCGGTACAGGGCCGTTTGAGTCAGCGTCACTTCCTTTAAAATGGCCGCATGGGAAGGTCTGAGCGGCAGCTTCCAGCCGAATTCCGCGAGCGCCTTACGCCCGACTTTTACAGCCAGCTCGTCTTTTTTCAGATAAGCATACATAGCAATCCGGATACGGTAGATATTGGAACGTTCGAGCAGGTCTCCGGTGAGCCCCATCAGCCGGTCGAGCAGCGCCGCCGCACGCTCTGTATACCCGCAGATATATTCACATTCCGGCAATTCCAGCATCAGCCTGTAGGGCAGAGAGCCGGGAACCGCCTCTTCGTCGCCCAGGAGATGCAGCCCTGTCTCCAGAAAATATAATGCGGCAGCAAACGCTGTAGTCGCTTTCGACTTCAGGCCGGCCTGAAGATTCAGCTCGGCAAGCGCTCTGCGCTCTACACGGTCATCCATCTTGGGGGAGCCCAGATTGAGGTGATACACCCGGTCAAAAACCGAGTATGCCTGTTTGTCCGTACTGCGGCTCATGCTGCGTCCGATAGCCAGATGCAGGCCGGCCTGCTCCTCCTCTGGCACAATACCATAAGCGGCTTGCTGAATCCGGTCATGCAGAAAGGAATAGACCAGTCCGCCCGCTTCTATGTCCGGGGAACTCTCCTCCCGGCTGATCAGGCTTTCCAGCTCGGCAGGCTGCAGCAGCACCAGTGTATCTTCCAAAGAATACCCGCTCATTGAAGCAATATCCGATACACGGAAGCTGTATCCGAGCGCCGCTGCTATTCCCAGAAGGCCGACGGTATCTCCGGGAAGCAGCCGGATGCGCTGTTCGATTAATTGGAGAAGCCCGGGCGCTTCCGGCAAGGCGGTAATCGCCGTTATGTCCCACTCCCAGCTCCCCCGCGCTTCATCAAAAAATAGACATCGCTCGCGGTGAAGGCTGTCCAGCAGCCGGTGTATGTAGAGCGGGTCCCCGCCCGTGCGGTGGTACAGCAGTTCGGCGAGCATCCGGACTCGTGCCGTGTTCTCTTCAAAGATATCAGAGAGGAATTGTCTGACATCCACGTAAGTCAGGGGCTCCAGCGCAATATGATGGACACGCGGCGAAGATGGTTTGTGCTGCATTGCCAGCATCTGCTCAAGCCAGGCTGCAGAGGCCCCATTCTGATCACCGCTGTCCAGCCGCTCCTCCAGCGTTTCTGAACGAAATGATCCAATCACCGCTATACCGCTCGTCACTTCATCCTCTGCAAAGACTCTCAGGAAATCCTGTGTATCCGGGTCAGCCCATTGCAGATCATCCAGGAATAACACGAGCGGCTGGTCTTCGCCGGCAAACATACCGATAAACGTCGGCAGCAGCCTGCGAAAACGGAGCGCAGACTCCGCAGGAGGAAGAGGTTCAGCCAAAGGGATGGTACCGAGCAGCCGCACGGCTTCCGGTAATATTTCAGTGATGATTCCTGCGCCCTGGCCCAGAGCATCCAGCAGCCGGACTTTTAACTGCTCCACTTTGTCCGGAGCTTCGCTCCAGGTTTGCCGAAGCAGCCGGCGGAGAGCCTGCAGTATAGGCGCGAACGGAATCACGTGATTCATATAGTCACATTTTCCCGTAATAAACGTGCCGCCTTCACGGGTGAATGAAAGCTGAAGCTCGCCAATAAGCGAGGTTTTGCCGCTGCCGGCAC
>NZ_LN831198.1:963720-968397 GCF_001368795.1 Paenibacillus ihuae | reverse complement strand
TGCCGCCTTCACGGGTGAATGAAAGCTGAAGCTCGCCAATAAGCGAGGTTTTGCCGCTGCCGGCACGGCCTGTAACCAGAACAAAGCCGGATTCGCCGGCCGAAGCCCGTTCCACCACCGCTCTTAGTTCCCGCGCCTCCTCTTCCCGGCCAAACAGCCGCTTCGGCAGCCGAAACTGGCTGATCCTGTCCTTCAGCCCGGTCTCGAAAGGTTCAATCTCCCCTGTTGTGTTGAGTAATGAAATACACTGCCGCAGATCTGCCAGCAGTCCATATGCACTCTGATAACGCTGCTCCGGGGACTTGGACAGCAGCTTCGCTGTGATTTCTTCCAGCGGCCCCTCAAGCTCCGGCCGCAGTCCGCTTAGCGGTGCCGGCACAACAGCCATATGTACATGAATCCATTCCTCTAAACGCCGGGCCTGCAGCGGCAGCCTGCCTGTAAGCATCTCATAGAACAGGATTCCCAGGGTATACAGGTCACTGCGCTTGTCCGGCAGAAGTGGATTACTCCGGCTCAGCTGTTCCGGGGACAGATAGGCATAATTCTCCCCGCCCTCTTCAGCCAGGTAAGCTTCCTTCAGCTCTCTGTGAACCAGCAGCACGCCAGGCTGCAGGCAGCCGATAACTTTATCCTTCTGATGTGCAGACTGAACCAGCTTCGTCAACGCCACAGCACACGCTAAAAAGGAAGATACCTCCATACACCTTCCGTCCAGTAATTCCTGAAGCCTAATGCTCTCTGCTAATGACATTGTGTAATTGATTCCTCCAAATCCTTCGTTGCGATTCCTCAAGTGTTGCCTGCATCAGGTATAGTTGCATTTATCTTAACACGTTTATCTAGCCCAACATATCCGCTGTATAAGCTAAGGTATACAATTTTTAGTTATTATAAATTTAATTGTCCTGTATGAAATCTAACTAAAGTTATAAGGCGGCTAATAATTACAGAAAAAGCCGGCAATCCGGCCAAAAACGGCCTGACTGTCGGCTTATATTCCTGTGCTGGATTAATTCTCACGCTCATCCGTACCCGGCTTCATCCGGTGCTTGCGGTAATCGCCGGGCGTTACACCGACTACACGCTTGAACACCCGCCCAAAGGTAATGGAGCTGGTATATCCAAGCTTCAAGGCAATATCCTGGAGATTATCGCTTGTAGTTGCCAGCAGATATTCCGCCCGCTGCATCCGCAGCTGGGTCAGGAAGTCTACGAATTTCATATCAAATTCCTCTTTGAACAGATGGCTGGCATATTTGCCGGAGATCTGAAACCGGTCGCTGAGATGCTTCAGAGACAGGTCGGGGTTGTCAAAATTCTCTTCAATATAGACCTTCATCTCGCTGATCATGGCCCGGTAGCTCTTCGATTCATTCACAGATACATAAATCCGGTAAATTTCGGCCAGCCATTTCAGTATCACTGCGTGGACCTGCTCCAGCGTTGTCTGTGACTCCATTTCGCTGTAGTATCCCTGCAGGCTGGGCTCGGCGAACATTCTGCGCAGGCTGTCCGACAGTTGGCCCAGCTCGCGGTCAAGCATTTGGATCAGCATATGCAGCAGCATATGAATCTCTTCGTCCTTGATCTGGTCGCTGCTGAACCAGCGGAACAGCTCATCTACCCGCTGCCGCCAGTTCTCGTCGGCAATCCGGAATTCCCGGACGATTTCACTCAGCATCTGCAAATATTTATAGGAGTGCAGGGTGGAACGGTCCGGCAGGCTGTCGCTCAGTACAACCATATCCCTGCCGAGCGACAGCTTATGCTGAAGCGCTGCTTCCGCTGCGGTACAGGAATCCGAGATAGCCTCCAGTCCGTCAACAACCGGGCCAACACCTATCGCAAGCGACAGCCCAAGGTTATCACTGACCCATCTCAGATAACGCTCAGCCAGTATTCTCAGCCTATCCTTGCCCGTCCGCAAATCCCCGCCGCTGCCGATCATCAGCCCGATCCGGTTGCCGCTCACCCACTCTGCCCAGCCTTGCAGCTCCTCTTCACCCGCCAGTTCCTGGAACAGATTCATAAGTGTAAGCTTGAGCATGTTCTGCTCCTTGGCCGGATATTTTCTGCGGAATTCCTCATATTGGTTCATCTCTGCTGCAATAAAGGCAAACTGTACCGCCTCATCCGTAAAGGGCTTAAAGTGCTGCAGCTTCTCCTCCAGCGAAGAGGCCCCTTGCTCCCCTTCCATTAAATCCAGAAAGAGCTGGCGGCGCTGGACAAGCAGATTCTCATCGTATTGCTTCTGATAGCTTACCGTCTGGTTAATCAGCGTTTCCAGCGCCCGGTCAATCAGCACAAGCTCGCTTCTCGAGGTGTTGTCAAGGCTTTCTTCACGGAACTGCAGTGCCTGGATCCGGTTCATCATCGCTTGAATCGGCCGGTAGTTTTTGCGGGTGATATACAGGATGTACAGGGTTCCCAGCACTACGGTCAGGATACCAATGATAATCCAGAGATAAGAGACAACAGACATCCAGGCGAACAGCTCGCCTGCGCGGATGCCGCTCTCAAAGGTCCAGCCTGTGTTATCCAGTGTGATCCGGGTCAGCACATCCCCCTCCGGAATATCGTTCTCCTGGTGAGCGGCATAGACCAGGTCTCCCTGGTCACCCAGCACACGCATGAAGGAGACTTGGCTTTTCGTCATGTCATCAATCATCCGTTCGAGCCGGTACATGCTTAGATTCACTACAACCACACCCTCTGCCCCAAACGGCAGCGGCAGCATTTTACCCATGCTTATCACCCGCACCGTCTGGTCAGAGCTGAATAACCGGAGCGTACGGACATCACTCCAGTTCCGTTCCTCATTCTCCGCCAGCACCCCGGCCAGATAATCACGGTCAGCAAAAACATCCCGGTCGACCAGCCCGTTGAGCGTCAGCACCTTATCGTCCCACTTACGGTAAATATAGATGGAATCAATCAGCTGGTTGCGGTACAGCATCCCCCGCATATCATTCACCGTATTATAGAGCCGGGTCCGGTCACCTTGATCACTCAGCCCGCTCAGGAAATCCCCGTAATCGTGATTGGTCTCCATTTCCTGAAGCACAGAGAGCTCCACATCACTTAATGCATTCTGCACGGAATCCACGACATAGCCTGTAGAGATGCGGTTAGCCTTGTTGGTTTCGCTGCGGGACAGCTCGCCTACGATCAGAAACGACAGGAAAACCAGGATGGACACGGTCAGCAAAAAGATAGGGAAGTAGGAGAACATCATGCTTCTCGACCAATTCCGTCTCATATGTACTCCCGCCCTTCTTCAATGGGTTCCGAAGCATGTCGCCCGATGAATGACAGGAAACGTCACACGGGCATTTTCGCTAATCGGTTTATCCAATATAGCATGCCCGCACCGATAAGTGCACTACCTGTACAAGCCAGATACATCATCTGTGCACCGCCCGAATAAAATAAATACCCGTTCAGCAGGTTACCCACAATCCCGCCAAGTCCGGAAAAAACCATATTGAATATACTTTGGCCCGTCGCCTGCATCCTTTTGCCGGAAGCCTGGGCCACATATTCCACAGCAGCCACATAAAACAGCCCGAAGGACAGTCCATGCAGCACCTGAATGCCTATCATAACTGCCGGCACCGGAAACAGCCACTGAATCCCCCAGCGCAGCGCATAAAATAATGCCGCCAGCAGCAGCGTCCGTTCATGGCCGATCCCCCTGAGGATCCGGGCGGCCAGCAGCATCGAAGGGATGTTCGTCAGGGAGGCGAGCAGTAGAGCTGTGCCCACAAGCGAATAGCTTCCCCCCGCCTCCTGAAAAGCCAGCACGAAGAATGAGTTGTACGCCGTCAGTGTCTGGTTTACGAAAAAGCAGGCAATCAGAAACAGCAGGAACAGGCGGTTCCCCAGCAGCTCCTTCATCCCTTGCGACAGCGATATCGCCGCAGCTTTGCTCTCTGTACTTCGGGACAGCGTCAACACCGTGGCTGTTCCCGCAAGACTAAGGGCCAGAAAAGGCATCCACAGCTGCGTAATCTCGAAGCTCGAGAGATAGAACCCGCCGGCATAGCCGCCAAGTGCTGTACCCAGGCTGCCCAGGCTGCGGATCGTTCCATAGGAAGTACGGCCCCTTGATGCGGCAGTAACCGCGTAGGAATCTGCGACCGGACTTTGCGTAGCCTGGAAAATAATAGACAAAATATAGACCATCATAATGATCGCAGTATATTGGAAGCTATAAAAAAATGACAGGCAGGCCGGCACAGAGATCGCAAGGATCAGCACCAGCTTGGTCTGGCGGTACCTGTCAACGAGCAGTCCCCACACCGGCTGAACCACAATGGACAGCAGCGTGCCGATCGACATCAGCACGCCGACAACATTGGCGCCGATGCCCTGATGCACAAATAAGGTCGTTAAATAGGGATTAAACAGTCCGCCTGCGAGGCCTGTAAATAAATACAATAAGCGGAGCTTCAGCAGCTCTATTTTGGCTCCCTGCGGAATGATCGCCGTATATTCCATAGTGCATTCTTCCTTTACCACAGAATCGCCGCAGCGGCAGCCGCTGCCCCTACCGCCCCAGCCCTATTGCCCAGCCTTGCCGGCAAGACGGCAACAGGAAACGGCAGATAGCGGTTCACCCGGGTACCGATTTCCTGCACATAATAATCGCCGGATGCCGCTACGCCTCCGCCC
>NZ_LN831198.1:954496-963694 GCF_001368795.1 Paenibacillus ihuae | reverse complement strand
CCGCCAGATGCTCCAGCGGCTGCTCCATAATCCCGCGCGCGGCGGGATCACCTTCAGCCGCTGCCTGCAGCACATGCCGGGCGTCCACCGCCCCGGCTATACCGCCGGCAAGCTCCAGCAGCCGGGAATCCTGCCCGGCTGCCGGATTGGCCAGCCAGGCTCTCGCCAGCGCCGTAATCCCGCTGCCGGATGCCACCGCTTCCAGCGGGCCGAAGGCTGCGGCGGAAACCGAAAACCGGCTGCGGGCATATCCGGCATCCACAACCATGTACCCGGCTTCACCGGCAGCAAAGGACGCGCCTTTATAGAGCCGCCCGTTCAGCAGCATCGCTCCGCCGATGCCTGTTCCGACCGTGATCATCAGCACATGCTCATTCCCCTGGGCAGCACCTTTCCAGCATTCGCCGAGCAGCGCCAGATTCACATCGTTATCTAAGTGCAGCCTCCCTGCATAATAACGGCGGATGACCGGCCGGATATCTTCTTCCGGCCAAGGCAGCGCCGGAGCCTGGGTCAGAATCCCCTCTGTATCGCCAATCACTCCCGGAAAGCCGATGCCGATACCTTTCAGCTGCTGAGGGGTGAGCTGAAATCCTTCCAGAAGCTGTTCCAGTTCGCTGAACAGCCATGCTATAAAAGGCTCCGGGGCTTCATGCGCCGATGTGCTTCTCCGCTCCAGCAGGAGAATACTGCCGTCTCCGCCTGTAATGCAAAACATGGTCTTCGTACCGCCAACATCAATCCCTGCGTGATAGCCGGTCTGTTCCTCTGTTGTCATTGTTTGCTGCCACCTTTCAGACTTGGGCTTTAAGAAACCGGATCCATCCGAAGTGTAAAGGACATGTTCTGCACACCGTCCTCCGGACGATGGAGATAGATGATTTCCAGCCTGTTCTCCTGCTCATCGAATAGGATAGACGGCTCCGGTGCAGCCGCTGTCACCCGGCATACTAAACCCGGAAGTGCCCATAGTTCCGGACTCACCTTCGCCTGCGGGAGTCCCGGACCGGTAACTTCAAACAGCACTTCAACCGGAATCTCTGTGTCCAGCCGGACATCCACAGTCAGCAGATCCTTGTCCACTGAAGCTTCAAAAGTCATCCCCCGTAAATGGCTGTTCCAGCTCTTGCCCTGCTCCCTGCGGATAAGGCGCAAATAATAGCGGGCTCCATCCACGTCTCTCCAATGAACAGTCGCCGGATGCATCTGCCCGTTCGTATTCCGGCTCCCCGACATCGCCCCGATCATCCGGTTCTCCTCTATCCAAGCCGACGCTGTGCACAGGTTACGGTTTTCGCCAGGCTTATCCCGCTCACACAGCTCGCGGAACTGCTTCTCCACCCTGCGGCTCTTCCCGAAGGCCGTGAACTGCGGAAGCAGCTCTGGCGGCAGCTCTCCGGCTGACAGTACTATAAGCGGATCATGACTGGTTTCACAGTTCGGTGCTGCCAGATGCTCATAGCCTGCTCCCAGCGCCAGGTAGAGGAATACGCCAATCGAGCTGTGACCGGTCATCTCCATTTCATACGCCCGCGAGAACGGCCCCGACAAATTCTCCAGTACCGGATGATAAAACAGTGCAATGTTCTCCCACATTCCACGTTCGAGTATACGCCCGGTCTCTTTGAAGGCAGCAGTATGCCCATATTTCCTCCACATGCCCAGCACCGTTAGATCCACACCGTAATAAGTAGTTGTATTGAATTCGGCTATGCTTCCAAATTCTTCAAATCCCTGCAGAAAGGCCGCTGCCTCCCGGTCTGCATGCCGGATCCATTCCGCATTCCCGAAGCGGTGCCCGTAGTAATGAACGATAAAGATATGCATCAGTTCAATATTCGAATTCATCGGAATAGCATCGGATAAACGCCGGTCAATGGAAGCTGAAACACTCTTCCGCATTGACTCCTCCATTCGCTGGATAAGAACCTGCGGCAGAACTCCGGCAAACTGCTCAAGAATTACAGCAAAGGTGCTGGCAATGAATTCACGCCAATTGGGGTCATAGCTCTTCCAGACCGGCGGCAGCACTTCATCGACAGCGGACTGCAGATATTGTCTGATCTTCTGGCCGTCCACTCCCGGCAGCCCGGAATTTATTTCCCGGGAAAGTATGTCACTCAGCCGTTTTCCAATCTTCTCTGTAGTTTCACTGAGAAAAAAGGCGAATCCCGGCGCAAACTTTTTCCACTCATAATTGCCGGCCGGCGGCAGAGCAGCCTGTGGAGAAACACGGAACGTGCCGTGATAGATCTCTTCAGGGCAATCAAACTGCAGGCCCATCACCCGGTTCAATAATCTGCAGGCCCGCTCTACATCGCCTGGACCGCTGCGGATCAGCAGCCCCAGCGCATAATGGGCACTGCTCCGCGTATTATGCCGGTCACTCCGCTCCTCATCAATTAAGAGCTCCATCGCCCCGTCATAGAGCGAATCCATCAGCGTCATAGATTGAACCACCAGATAGCGCTGCCTATCCGATAGCTTGTCGATCATCGCCTGTGTCACACTGCTCCCCCCCTTTCATTAGCCTTTGACTGCACCAACCATCATTCCGCTGATGAAATAACGCTGCAGGAACGGATAGACGATCAGTATCGGAACGGTGGAGAATACGACACTCGCCGCTTTGAGGCTCTCGGGCATCAGCTGGGCCATCCCCAGGCCTTCCTGCTGCATCAGCTCGCTGACCTGATTGTTCTGAATCATCTGGTAGAGCTTCAGCTGGAGCGGATACAAATCCGGACGGTTAATATACATCAGCGCATCCTGGAATCCGTTCCAGCGTCCCACGGCATAGAACAGGCTGAGTGTAGCAAGTGACGGCAGCGACAACGGAAGAATGATGCGCAGCAGAGTGCCCAGATGGGTTGTACCGTCGATCTCCGCCGCCTCCTCCAGACTTTTCGGGATGCTGTTGAAGAAGGAAATCAGGATGATCATATAGAACGGACTGATCAGACCCGGCAGAACCAGCGCCCAGACCGTATCCAGCAGATGGAGGTTGCGGACCAGAATGTAATCAGGGATAATCCCCCCGCTGAAGAACATCGTAATTACAATGATCAGCATGAACCACTTGCGTCCGCGCAGGTCTTTTTTGGATAAAGAGTAAGCCACGGCAATGGTCATAACCATCGACAGGACAGTCGCCAGAACCGTCAGCATAATGGTGAAACCCAGGGAACGGATCATCGCCATATCAGAAAAGACCTTGGTATAAGCATCAATATTGAATTCCCTCGGAAAAAAGGTCACCAGCCCCGACATGATCGGACGGGTTGAGCTTAGAGAGATCGCAATAATATGAATAAAGGGCATTAAGCACAGTAAGATAACAAAAGTAATAATTAAGACATTAAAGATATCAAATATCCGGTTTGATGCGCGTTCGCTCATTGGATTTCCCCCTTCAGTCTCTATCACGTTTAGCCTGGACTAGAGAATGCTCTCATCCGCCAGTTTCTTGGATGCATAGTTGGCAGCAAGCAGGAAAATCAGTCCCACCAAAGCCTGGAACAGCCCCACAGCGGTAGCCAGTGAAATCTGTCCGGATTCAATACCGACGCGGTAAACAAAGGTACTCAGCACCTCTGAGTAATCCCGTACAGCCACGTTGCCGATGATGAACGGACGGTCGAAACCGATGGAAATCATATTGCCCAGGTTGATAATCAGCAGGGTAGCGATAGTGGTTTTAATGCCGGGAAGAGAAATATGCAGAATCTTCTTAAACCGCCCGGCACCATCAACCTCAGCAGCCTCAAACAGTTCTTTGTTGATTCCAGTCAGTGCCGCCAGATAGAGAATCGTTCCCCAGCCTGCGCTCTGCCATACGCCGACCAGCAGATAGGTAACCAGCCAGTAATGCTTGTCGGAGAGGAACGGAATGGCCTCCAGCCCCATACCCGTCAGCATATTGTTGATAAAGCCGGATTCGGTGCCGAACACCTGCAGAACAATGCCGCCGATAATAACCCATGAAATAAAGTGAGGAATATATAGAATCGTCTGGGTGAACTTCTTGAACCAGACAATCCGCAGCTCATAGAGCATAATTGCCAAAATTAGCGGAGCGGGAAACGAAACGATCAGGTCCAGCAGATTGAGCACCAGCGTATTGCGCAGCGCCTTGAAGAAATCATTGTTATGAAAGACCTCGCGGAAAATATCAAGTCCAACCCATTCACTGCCGCCGATGCCCTGGAAGAAGTTAAATTCTTTAAAAGCAATCTGTACCCCGTACATCGGCCCATATTTAAACACCAGGAAGTAAATGACCGGCAGTACAAGCAAAAGATACAATTGCCAGTTTCTGCGGATATAAGTGCTGTTCTTCACTGCCATCACTCTCCTCTCTTGTCTGCGGCAATGTCCGGGGGCCTCGCCGGCCCCCGGGGTACCTGCCGCTCTCTTTTGAATTTAAGGCCGCTTATTTAGAAGACATCTCTTTGTAAGCTTCGGTACGCTCATCCAGAATGGCCTGTCCGCCGCTTGCCATGTAATCCTTGATCATCGAATCGTAGGTGCTGTCGAACTGATCCGGTTTGATCATGGTCATTTTCACGATGATTTCCTGGAACTTGTCAGCCAGTGCCGTGCCATATTTCGCTTCCGCTTCGATCGGGTGATCGAATTTCACAGGCTGAATGTTGTCTGTATTCGAGATTTCCACCGACTTTTTCATATCTGCCTGGTATTTCTCCGGAGTCTGCGCAATGTACGCCGCTTCATTCTTGGCATCGTCTCCGGCATATTTACCATTAACGATGATAGCAAGGTCACCAAAGTTGTAGATCCGGTCCATCGCTTCCTGAGTCGCATCTGCTTTCACTACAGGCACTCCGTCTACGAGGGTATAGTTCTCATTCTCAACACCGAACTGCATATCGAAGAGATTCGTGTCTGAAGCCATCCAATCCAGATATTTCAGTGCGGCTTCAGCATTTTTGCTGGATTTCGGGATCATGACGTACATGGCATTTGGCGCATAGGCCGGCTTGGCATGTTTACCCTCCGAGTTCGTGAAGACATCAACCGGTGTGATCACAGCGCCCGGCACGTTAGCCTGCAGATTTTCGTATCCGCCATTCGCTGAGAAGTACAGTTCCCCTGCATCCTCTGTATAGAAGCCGAGCAGACCATTCTGCAGATTCTGCCACAGCTGCTTCTTATCTTTATCTAGGCCGAAATCTTTGCTGATCAGACCTTCATTGTACAGCTTGTTCATGAATTTCAGACCCTCCTTGAAGCCCGGAAGCAGCGTCGGATAATCATTGGAGCCCAGCTGCTGGGTCAAGGTATACTTCTGTTCATCCGTGAGCGGCTCAATAAAGGACCAGAGAAGCGGCTCATATTGAGCGGACGCCAGGCTCATCCCAAATGGAATGACCTTGCCGCCGGTATTGCCGGGGTCTTTATCCTTGAATGCTTTGAGTGTAGTGTAGAGCTCATCTTTTGTCTGCGGCACAGGCAATCCAAGCTTGTCCAGCCAATCCTGGCGGATGTAACCGGCATATTTGCCCAGCACAAGTCTTCTGCCCGGAAGTGCGAATTGCTTCCCTTTATATTGTCCGTAAGCTAATGTGTCCTCGCCCAGAAATTTCTTGAGGTTCGGTGCATTCTTATCCAGCAAGTCCGTAAGATCTGTCAAACCGCCCTGCTCCGCATACCGGTTGAAGGTTCCTGAATCGTAGGTGAACACAATGTCCGGCACTTCACTTTGGCTGGCCATCAGAACATTCAGCTTCTGAATTTCTTCCGAACGCGGCACCGGTACGAACTGGACATCAATATTATTCGGCTTGCCAAAACGCTCCTGCACCAGCCTCGTCAAATAACTGTCGGTGATGGTGTAGCCGGCGGGTGAGTTCCCCCGGTCGAATAACTCTACTTTTAATGTAGTAGGCTTGGATGATTCTGACGCCGCATTCCCGCTGGCAGCATCCTCCTTGGAAGAACATGCGGATAATAGCATAGAGGAGATTAATACGACCGCCGTTGTGGAACCTGCCCATTTCTTAGACCATCTTGTTGTCATTCTCTCATCACCTTTCCCCTTTTGATGTTATTTAACGTATCATCGATTATCTCGCCATTTATTTGCGATGTCTTCGATGTCACCTAGTATTACATGTATATCTGAAACCGCACAATAAACCATTTTCCACCGCAAAAATACCGCATTTTATGTTCGATAACCTGACAAACAAACAATTATCGTCCAAACAAACTGCTTTCACCTAGTGTAGCTGTTGCTGAAATGGCGTCAATCCTGTTTATTTTACCTTGAGATTAGGATGGTATGCTTAGCAAACTATTTTCTAGTTATTTTTCGAATGATTTTTTTCTTGCCGTGAAAAAAAGCCCTCAGGATCGTCCCCGGGGCCTTCACTTTTCAATAATGTAGTTTGAGATGCGCTACAGTTCTGTGATTGCTGCAAGAACCGTATTATTGAAGTAATCTGCATACATATTCTTAAACGGCTTCTGATGATCAAGCTCGACCGATGAATGAACCGTAACCGTCTGGTAGACCGGATCTACACACAGGAAAGGACCGGCTGCGCCCCAGTGTGAATATGCATCGGGTGAAAAAAGGTCTCCGCCATCCCGTTTCGTCCCGTTGATTGCCCATCCGTACCCCCAGTATGCTTCAGGAAATACTTCATCTCTGTATTGCGACGACACGCCGGGGATCTGATTCCGGGTCATTTCTTTCACCGTTACCGGACTAAGCAGTCTTATCCCGTTAAAGATGCCGCCGTTTAAAAACATTTGGCCGAAAATGGCCAGATCCATTGCTGTAGAATATGCGCCACCGCCCGCAGATACTGAATTCAGCTGGTATTCGGTTTCAGTCCACTCCGCACAGGCCGCCTCAGGTGAACGTCTCACCACTCTGCTCCGTACTTCCTGCGGCACACGATAATATGTATTTTTCATCCCCAGCGGCTCCAAAATGTTCTCCCGCACGAACTCGTCATGAGCCTGGCCGCTGACGCGCCGGATGATTTCTCCCAACAGCTCATAACCGTACCCGCAATAAGACATCGCCGTTCCCGGCTCACAGCTAAGAGGTGCATCATAGCCGCTATACAAATACTCATGAAGCTCGGGGTCCTGGTTGGATGCGCTTGCAGGAAACTCCGTTCCTTCAGCCCGTTTGGCCTGTGCATGGAAGTGTATTTTCTCGCCGTCTAATCCGGAGGTATGGGTCAGCAGATGATGCACGCACACCTTGGATTTTCCTTCGCCTGTAAACTCGGGAATGTAATCAACGACGGGTCTGTTCAGCCCAGCCTTCCCACGTTCAACTAAAATCATCACAGCCGTTGCGGTAAACAGCTTCGTGATGGAACAGAGCGGAAATAACGTGTTAACGGTTAATTCGGCTGCGTCAGGCTCAGGGCCGATTTTTCCGTCAGCTTGATGGACGAGTACAACTCCCTTTCTGGCAGCAACAATCACTTGTGCCGGTGTAATGTTGTCTTCCACCATCTGTGCGGCAGCAGCCTTAATCCGATCGACACCTGATGCCGATACACCGGCCTGTTCTAATGAACTTGCCACTAACTCAATCATAGAAATGCCTCCAATATATTTTTATTTGATACTTTTATTAAATATTATACAAAAACATAAACATTCCTGCTTTTTGGGGAATTTTTCCTAATATTCACACACAAAAAAGCTGATTACGGTTTTCTGCCGAAATCAGCTCTTCCTTACCAGCTGGCCTGCTAACGCAATTATATCTTCATATCCTTACCCGTATAATCCACGAACCTAAAGACGCCCTCCGGACCCTTGCGCTGCTCGATCAGGGTGATAATGCCCCCGGCACTTTGACGCGGATCGGTCGGCGCTTCTTCTCCGCCCATGTCGGTATGCATCCAGCCGGGATGTACACTGAGCACATAAACTCCGCGGTCCTGCAAATAGACATGCAGCTGCTGTGAGAACATATTCAGTGCTGTTTTGGAGATGGAATAGGGATAGTCTCCCGGATAGGCGTTAGAGATACTGCCCGCTTCTGAAGAGATATTAATGATAGAGGGCTGCGTTTCCGTGAGCAGTGGCAGGAAGTGCTTGACCACCCGGATGGGTCCATACAGATTAATGTCCATAGTAGTGAGCATGTCCTGCAGATCCAGCACTTCAACCTGTGTGTTACGGGCGGTCAGAACCGCCGCGTTGTTAATAATAGCCCCGAGTGTCCGCCCCTGCGCCTTAAGCTCTGCAGCCAGTGCGGCTACTCCCTCTTCGTCCGTCACATCCAGCCTCGCCACGGTTAGTTCATCTCCGTAGGCGGCCGCAAGCTTCGCCAGTTCCGGCTGTTCCTGCTCAGGATGCCGGACTCCGGCAATAACGCCGTGCCCGCGCTCCAGTGCTTCAGCCACCAGCTCCACACCCAGCCCGCGTCCGGCACCGGTAATCAGAATATTCATCAGTAACTCCTCCTCTATAGAGACTCCCCCGGGTAAGCCTGTTCATGAATGTGCAAACTTCCCCCTGGGAGATATTAGTTGGTCTGGTTGCGCTTTATTGCTTATCGTTCTCCAGCAGCTCCACCAGCACCTTCAATTCCTTGAAAGTATCCATATAAGCGTACCGCCCGCCGGTATACTCACCCTTTTGCTGGAGCGGGAACCCCTTGCCCTCGAGCAGCATAATCTTTTCCTGCATGCCTTCGATTACAAAAGCAATATGATGCGGACCTTCACCATGCTCATTCAGATAATCGCGCCATGTGCTCGGCTGATGGTCCGGCTCAATCAGTTCCAGCTGCAGCGATCCCATATCAAAAAAAGCCAGCTTCGCCCGCGCCTCTGTCGGCCCCCCGTTATAGCGGGTCTGGGCAATGTCGGCTGTATCTGTAATAATAATCTCCGGCTGCTCCAGTCCAAAAAACTCCGCATACGCCGCGCTGACCTTCTCCACATCATTCACCAAAATCCCAATCTGTGTAACGAAATGATTACCAAGAACTCCTGACATATCTCCAAGCCTCCTTATAATCTGACCAGTCTACCATACCGATACTTTGAAAGGGCTGTCAAGTTGGAAAAGGCAGCCCGTTAGCCCGCAGGCGGCGGAATCAACGGGATTTGTACCGTTGATTTCCTCGCTCGGCCCGCTGGCGGCGGAATCAACGGGATTTGTACCGTTGATTTCCCCGCTCGGCCCGCTGGCGGC
>NZ_LN831198.1:946609-954415 GCF_001368795.1 Paenibacillus ihuae | reverse complement strand
CCCAAATATCGGCCACCATACCCGCTCCGCAAACATTCTCTCACCATGCCCATGCCCGCGCTCCAGTCGGTCCAGACGTTCCCCGCTTCTCTGTTTCTTATGGTAATCCAGCCACTTCTGATGCTCTTCAGCAAATCCCATTCCTAAACCTCCTCCTCTGCACAAAAAAAGTCCCGCACCCCACTTAACCATGGAGTACGGGACGTTCTTCGTCCGTTTTTATATATTATATGGTTTGCTGTTCTCCAGAGTCAATGACATCCTATGTCTGGAAAATTCTAGCATACCTGATTCAGATAATTGTCCTTCCGGCTATTTAATGAAATGTTTACTTTACATCAAGGGGTGAGGAACGATGGACCATAAAAGAAGATCAGGCCTGATGCAGCAGTTTATCTTTGTCGGGCCAACTTCCCTGTTTTTCTTTGTTATTGTACTGATTCCATTCTTTTTGGGACTTTATTATTCATTTACCAGCTGGAACGGAATCTCGCGTCATGTGGAGTGGACCGACCTGCGGAATTACCTGCATATTTTCACCAAGGACCCTTCCTTTCTGCATTCGTTCTGGTTTACGGCCAAGTTTACTTTATTCGGTCTGGTGCTGACCAACCTGCTCGGCTTCGCACTCGCTTATGTGCTGACCCGCAGGCGTTCATTGCAGGACTGACAGACGGCTCCAAGACGTTCAATTAGGATCCGGTATTCTCCAAGTGGATGGACCTGCTCGATCTTACGGTCGAATACGGCAACAAAAATCCGCTCTCGACCGATTACAATACCCAGGTAACCATGATCGCCAGCGGGGAGGCTGCGATGATGCAGCAGGGTAACTGGACCCAGGGTCAAATCGACGGCATCAATCCGGACCTGAATCTGGGCATTCTGCCGATGCCGATTGATGATACGGCGGAAGATAACAATAAGCTCTATGTAGGGGTGCCCAGCAACTGGGTCATTCATAAAAACTCTCCCGTTAAGGAGGAGGCCAAGCTCTTCCTGGACTGGCTTGTCACCTCAGAGACCGGTAAAAGATACATCACCAAAGAGTTCCAGTTCATCCCTGCCCTCGACAGCATTGAGGGTACCGCAAGAAGAGCTCGGGGCACTGGGTGCCGAAGTACCGGCCTATACGGATAAGGATCAGGCCCTGACCTGGAACTGGTCACGCCTGCCGAACAGAATGCCGCAGGAATTATCCAGCAGCATTCAGGGTTACCTCGGCGGCAAGCTGACCAAAGAAGGTATGCTGAAGGAGTTTCAGGTCAACTGGGACAATCTCAGTGTGCAATAAACACTGCTTCTATTTTTGACTCTATATAGTAAATACAAGCTGCGCACCGCTGCGCGGCTTATTTATATGGATTATAGCCATTCTATTCCCGCTCATCACCGTTACCCGGTAAGCATCAACCGTGGCTGTAGTCCCGTTCAGAGTTAGTGTCGAATTGTAATATCCGCGGTCACCAGGCTTGCATTCATAATCTCCGGAACATCCGGTCACGAAAAATTTTGTCTTCGAAAACCCAGGATAACTGGATACTTAGAACCAAAAAAGCTTGAGTCTTTTTTCACTTGTTCCTCAAACATCCATTATTTACAATATAAATAACAATGTTCCATACGAAAAGAAAGAAGGCTGCTGTATGCGCATCAACAAATGGATACCGCGAATACTGTTCCCCGTTATGGTTATGTCTGTGATAGCCGGATGCGGAAACAACGCACCTAACAATGAAGCAGAAGGAACAAACGCCCCCTCCCCCGCTGCCGGCGCACATCAGGCGCACTGGTCTTATGAAGGCGATACATCTCCGGAGCACTGGGCTGAGCTGGATCAGCTGTTCACAACCTGCAGTACCGGTACCGCTCAATCGCCGGTTAATATCCTTCATGACCAGGTAAAGGACGACGAGAGCCTTTCCCCGATCAAGCTGGAGTATTCGCCTTCCCCTGTAGCTATCATTAACAACGGCCATACGATCCAGGTAAACCTAAAGAATCAGGATAACCGGCTTGTGATTGAAGGAAAGACCTATACCTTGCAACAGTTCCATTTCCACCTGCCCAGCGAGCATGAGATGGACGGCAAACATGCTGAAATGGAGCTGCATCTGGTACATAAAAGTGAGGACGGATCTCTTGCGGTTCTGGGTGTTCTAATTCATAGCGGCAGCGAAAATACCGGCCTCAACCAGCTATGGTCCCTGCTTCCGGCCGAAGAGAGTGAAGAAGAAACTCTGGTTGCAGGTGATTTCAATCTGAATGGGCTGCTGCCAGCAGATCTTCATTCGTTCCGCTACCAGGGATCGCTGACCACACCGCCGTGTACCGAAGGGGTGCAATGGATCGTCCTGGAGAATCCGGTTCAATGGTCCGGTGAGCAGATCGGCAAATTTGCCGCAATTTTCCCTCATGACAACCGTCCGGTACAAACACTTGGAAATCGGGAAATCGACAGCGATGAATAGGCTGCTGACAAATACCGGATCTTTGACTTAATCATCATTTAAGGGGTTCAATCTCCATTGCGGGATTGAAGCCCTTATTGTCATATTTTACTATTAGTTTACTCTTATAGCTTCAACCGTACTTATAAGTTCAGTGCTGCCGCTCACCCTGCTGGGCATTCTAGTCACACCGGGGCATCATCATCCGGCCCGGTTGCAATAGCGACCCAGGCTCCAACTGCAGCAAGCAGCCACATCCATAACCCGCCGGCAGGATTCAAAGAGCGTTTTTTAAGGCCAACACCAAATCATACCCGAATCCGATGATAATCAGAGCAATTGGGAAATGTACAACAATGGGATGAATATGGTTAAAGACTTCAGTAAACATCGTATAACCTTCTTATTTATCTCGCTGAAACAGATAGCGCCTCTTAACGAATGCGCAGCCGTTTCTACTTGACTGGTTGCCTATAAGTTCATTTAGTTTCTGGAAGGATGACCCTAAAGGTGCTTCCCTGATGGAGAGTGCTGGTTACGATGATCCGGCCATCGTGCCTGCTGACGATCTCATAGGCGATATCCAGCCCCAATCCGGTGCCGCCATGTTCCCTTGTACGGGCTTGATCTACCCGGTAGACCCGTTCGAACAGATGGCGCAGATCCTCCTCGGGAATCCCGCAGCCCGTATCCTGAATAATTACATTCACAGTGCCGTTATCATTCCGGGTAATTCCCAGTGTCACTGTGCCTCCCTCTGCAGAGTATTTATAATAGTAGTTCATGTGGCGCTTGGCTCTGCCATAATTGAAGTCCGCCTTTAATATCCTTAAGACACATTATAGCTATAAAAAATGAAAAAATAATGAAATACTCACTTATGCACTTCAGGCAAAAGAAAGAGACCTGCCGGCTTATGGGCCTGACAAGTCTCCGCTGAAACGGTTCTTTAGATATAACTATAACTTACTTATGAAATGAGGCATCTTGCACAACTATACCTTTGACCTCTTCCATACTCTGCTGCTTCTCCGCCAGCTTCCCGCGAAGTGTAGCTGTGGTTTGTGGTGGCTTCAACAATATCATAGAAGGCCCAATAGCTATTGGACACATCCGACCAGCTGGAAGACTGGATACCGAATAAAGGCCCGCGGTTCAATACTCTGTTGAAAATAGTTACCGCTTCTGCCCGGGTTAAGTACTTATCCGGCCCGAAGCTTCCGTCCGGCATCCCTTTCATATAACCGGCCTGTTGAACTAGTGCAATGTTGTGAGCCGACCAGTGATCTGCAGTATCCGTGAACGACGATGCAGGTTCACCGCTCAGCTGCATCCAGCGTACGACAACCGCAGCCATTTCGGCTCTGGTTATATACAGATCTGGCCCAAAGGTGCCGTCTGGATAGCCTGTCATTAATCCGCCGGAAGTCACTTTAAGAATATCACCCGCAGCCCACTGGAAATCATTCTGATCCTTGTAGGCTACAGTCTGGGCATTTGAATCCTGAACCGCTCCAATCCGGGACAGGACCGCTGCCAGCTCAGCTCTGGTCATCGCTTGCTCCGGTTTGAATGTCCCGTCGGGGTAGCCTTGCATGTATGCTTCATGCGATTTCTTAGTAGACGCAGGCCAATTTTCCATATCCAGTACAGTAAAGGTACTGAACTTGTTAATACTGAATTTCAGCCCCAGCTTATCGGAAGAATATTGTACCACTTGAGGCTGAACCAGCACCTTCTCACCGTCACTATGTTCAACATAGATCACCAGATGAGACAGGAAGGCCTCTCTCGCCGCTACATCCGTGGCAGCACATGACCTGGCAGCGGGAGGATCAAGTCTACCGGCTGATTTTTCACACCTGTCTCAATATTGACTGGACGGCCTACAACATGAACATCCCCTGAGCCCGCAGCAGCTTGAACGATCTGCTCCCGCTTCGCCCGTTCTTCCACAGCCTTGATTGCCTGTTCACTCTTAACCGGGGTGAATTTGAACTGATAATCCCCGTCCAGCTGAGCCAGAGTTTGCTGCGGCAGAATCAGTCTGGCATTCACTGTAGACATCTCCAGGTTAACCTTGCCGGATGCTAATGTCTTCAGGGTATCTTTAGACAAGCTAATTTCCTGCTCAGCGACTTTATCCTCTGTATCCGGAAGGACTAGCCGTACCGTATCAAGGCCGGCTGCAACAACCTTGTTTACAGCCTCAAGCGCTTTTGCAGCAGTGTAGTCCACTTTGTCTTTCTTCGTTCCGTCCACCAGGGTCGTACGGTTAATGAACAGACTGCCGCCATCTCCATTAACCGCTATGAGTTCGGTCTGCGGCGGGGTAACTCCAGTTGACGGCTGGGTCACAGGCGTTTCTGTCCCTGGTGTTTCAGTACCTGGTGTCTCAGTTCCCGGTGTCTCTGTCCCAGGCGTTTCCGTTCCTGGTGTTTCCGTTCCCGGTGTTTCTGTTCCTGGCGTTTCCGTTCCAGGCGTTTCTGTTCCAGGCGTTTCTGTTCCCGGATCCAGCTCTTGCTCCCCGGTTCCCTTCACAAAGCTCAAATAGAAATCGTCCAGCGTTCCCCATGCGCCGCCGTCCGCTTTAACGCGGGCACCGATCGTCAGCTTTCCGTCCGTTACGAGAATATTCTCGATTTGCGGGTTATTCCACTGCGTCCACCCGTTCACTCCAGTGTCCGTTTTCACTTCCGTTCCGCCTGTTACCGCGAAGAGGTTCATCTCCGAATTAACAGCGTCTCCGCCCTGGATAAACATGGACAGATTGTAGTAACCAGGAGCCAGCCCGTAAACCGTCTGCGCTACACTAAAGTTAACTCCACTAGCTGAGTAGAAGTGTAAGGAATAGTTTCCGCTTTTGGCATCCGTCACTTTTTCCTGATAATCGGTATGCGGGCTGCTACCTGCACCATAGGTGATCTCCCACATGCTCCGGTCATTATTTTCAAAGCCTGCGTTAACGATGAAGTTCTGCTTTCTAATCTCCAGATAAGCTTTCAGCGTCAAACCGCCTTCAGCCGTTCCTCCGATCACATAGCTGCCGGCACCCTTGCTTACGGCTTGTTCAAATGCGGTCTGATCCCAGACAACAGGTATCGTCCCGGTACTTCCATCATTATAAGTAACGCTTGTGACTGTCGGCAGCTGGACTGGTTCTCCTGCAATGGCCGTCACCGTGACATCCTTGATTTCATCAACGGCGAGAGGAGCAACCGCCCCTGTATTCACATATTTAAACACATTCAGTGAAGACAGCGGGTGACCGCTGAAATCAAACAATGCCTGGTTGTCAACAGCACTTCCGCCATACCATACCCCTGCATCCTTAGGGTCATATTCCTTCGCATAGCTGGAAGCCCAGCCTGAGCCATATTGCTCCCAGAGGAGCTTATTCTGTTCGAGAGTGTCCTTCGGACCTACCGGAAGCCACGCCGGTTCCCAGTAGAATACGCCGATCCCCGCTTCACCCACATTGGCAACAGCTTCGATTACGTTTCTGACCGAGTTGGCCTGGCCTTGAACGCTGATCGGGTAGTCCAGGACTTGCCCCGAGCTCTGAGGCGCAGTATTGCCATGCCCGTCCCCGTCTTCAGCAGTAAACGCATAGGAGGTTTCGGCTACCATCACTTTTTTACCGTACGTATCGGCAATCTGCTTCAGCACTGCGGTCAAATTACATAATGTGCCGTGCCAGAACGGATAATAAGAGCTTGCAAAGACATCATAGTCTACCTTATTATCCTGCAGCGTTTTGGCATAGGAAGCATATCTGCCTGCTGACTCCGGATTCGTAAAATGCAGTGCGATCTGAATGCCCGGGTCAGTCTCCCGGATCGCTTTACTGCCTGCACTGAACAATTCACTCATCTTCGCCCAGTCGGATTCCCCGACGAATTGTCCATTGGTTTCATTGCCTACCTGAACCATGCCGATATTAATCTTTTGATCAAGCATAGCCTGCAGACTTTCTTTGGTATAGTTATAAAGTGCAGTCTTCTTCTCATCAAAACTTAAACCTACCCAGGCCTTAGGCGTATGCTGCTTGGCCGGATCCGCCCAAAAGTCGGAATAGTGGAAATCCACCAGCAGCTTCATGCCGTTCTCTGTCGCTCTTTTGCCGATTTCGATTGCGGTTGCCAGATCATTATTGCCCCCGCCGTAACCGTTTCCAGCTGAATCAAAAGGATCATTCCATACGCGCACCCGGATATAATTCACCCCGGCCTCATGTACGGTTGCAAAGATATCCTGTACCTCTCCAGCTTCGTTATAAAACTTAACTCCGCTATTCTCTAACGAAATAATGCTGGAAATATCCATGCCTTTAATGAAGTCCGACGGAAGTCCTTCCACCTTCTTCACAAAAATATCTGCAGCCACCGGCGGAATCGCCTCGGTGCTTGTCTGCTTCAGCTCAAAGCTGTCCGCATATCCCCAAGCGCCCGGACCACCGCTGATGTTCGCTCCAAGTACAAGATTTGCGGTATCCTGCGTCAGAACAAATTTTAGGCTGACTGTTCCCCAAGCATTATAGCCGGTGGTGGCAGCAGCTGGCGCCTTCTCGGTTCCCGCAAATAATTCAACATGTCCCGCTTGCTTATCAGTACCACCCATAGACTTCACTGTGAGCTCGTAGCTTCCCGCAGGAAGAGAAGGAATGCTCTGCTTCACCGTAAACAACGGGGTTCCGGCGGCTGTATCCTTGATCCAATATTTGAAGGCATGCGTCCCTTCATCAGGTGTGAGCCATTTATCGGAAGTGTACGCAAACTGCTGAATATCTACCTGATCCCACGCTTCGGTTTCCACACTCCATGACTTATCGGCCCAAAAATCCGACTCAAAACCGCCGTTCACAATATACGCACTGTTCGAATCTGCAGCCATAGCCGCTCCTAAGTTGAATGAAAATGAACTTAACATCAACAAAACTGCCAAAACAACAGAGGTTACCTTTTGCCTTATCCTCAATTCTGATCATCCTTTCTATGTAAGCCCTTACAACTAAATATATCAAAAGATCAGGAGCCTTGATAACGTATCAATTTTAATATTTTGTATGCTTTTGCAAGAAGTTTAATATTGCGCTTCGTTTGCAGAAACAAAAAAACCACCGGGACAAGTCCCGATGGCTTACTAATGATTCATTGTTGATTAGAAGGTAAGAATTCCTGACGTATGGAGCAGCACCAGGAACACCAGCACCGGCGCAACATACCGGAGCATGAACAGCCAGATGCGGAACCAGCGCGACTTAAGCCCGGCCGCTTCTGCCGCACCTTTCCAGAAGTATCCGGCAAAAACAGTAATCAGCAGACCGCCAAGCGGCAGCATAATATTGGAGGTAATG
>NZ_LN831198.1:942635-946551 GCF_001368795.1 Paenibacillus ihuae | reverse complement strand
GGGCTTTACCGCCGAACGCAAGCTCAGGGAACATTCCGAGCGACAACGCCGAAGGAACACCAAGCAGGAAACAGGCCAGTGACAGGATCCAGACCGAACGCTGACGGCTCCAGTTCCAGCGCTCCATCGCGAAGGATACAGGCACTTCAAGCAGGGATACCGCTGAGGTCAGCGCTGCAATCGCCAGCAGGATGAAGAACAAACCGCCGAAGAACGCACCAAATGGCATAGCTGAGAAAGCAGCCGGCAGCGCGATAAAGATCAGCGAAGGCCCTTGATCGGGGGCAATGCCAAACGAGAACGTTGTTGGGAAAATAATCAGTCCAGCGATTAACGCATAGAGCAAATCTCCGCCGCCAATTGCAAACGCAGCAGTTCCGAGTGACTGTTTTTTATCCACATAAGAGCCGTAGGTCAGCAGAATCCCCATCCCGAGCGATAAGGAGAAGAAGGCATGTCCCAAAGCGACCAATGCCGATTCCGCAGTCAGCACCGAGAAGTCCGGTTTAAGGAAGAAGGATACACCTTCAGAGGCGCCCGGCAAGGTTACAGCACGAATCATAAGCACAATAAGCAGAACTACCAGACCGGGAATAAGTACCTTGTTGAATTTCTCAATTCCGCCGGATACCCCGAGGATAACTACCCCCGCAGTAATCAGCATGGCTATGCCCTGCCAGACAATAGGCATATATCCGGAAATAAAGGTGCCGAATTCCCCGGCATAATCACTGGTGCTGAACAATTGTCCATTGAAGGAAATCACAGCGTAATTCAGTGTCCAGCCGGCAACGATAATATAAAAAGAGAGAATCAGAAAAGGCGCCAATACCTGCAGAATTCCAGCAGCCTTCCAGCCTTTACCGCCTCCGGCCCGGATAAACGAAGTCGCTGCGCTTCCGCGCCCGCTGCGTCCGATGGCAAGCTCAGCCAGCAGCACCGGCAAGCCGATCAGCACCAGACAGACAATGAAGAGCAGGAAGAACGCCGCACCGCCATTTTCCCCGGTAATATAAGGGAATTTCCACATATTCCCCAGACCCACCGAGCTGCCGATGGCTGCCAAGATAAAGCCGCTGGAAGAAAAACGCTCCTTCTTCTCCGAGAGCAGGCTTTGTTTACCTTTAACCTTATTCATGAATCGACGCCCCATTTTCTTTTTTAGACCTCATTATAGCTTATGTAACGAAGTGTGTCATATACAATTTATAACTATCCCGTGACAATTAAAGAAAGCGACTCATCCGTTAGACATGTCGCTTTCTTCATTCAGCACCGCACATGCTTGCGCTTAAAACCAATCCGTCCTTTATCAACGGCTTTTTGAATATTGTCGTAGGCATTAATAGATTTGCTGCGGGGCTTATCCGTATTAATTTCTACCGGACCTATGCTCCTGGCTGTCGCACACGCCTGATCATGAAGCGGCAGATAAGATACCGCCACTGTGTATACAAAGTTGTTCATTGCGTATTGAGCGCGTTCCGGAGCATCCCGAATCGTATTTTCAACAGTTTCCAGCATATCGGCAAGTTTGCGTTCAGAGAATTCGTGATCCTTCCGGCTGCCGAGCAGCCAGCAGTAACAGCTCCAGCCCGCGGACATCCGCAGCTCGTCGCCGCTCGTGATCCACTTATCGGCTACCTGCTGCGCAATATCCGCTTCGGCCAAGGTTACGGCCACCACAAAATCAGACACCATATAAAAATAGGCCCCGTCCATCCACCGGTCATAATCGGCTTCCGTCATTGCATTCGGGTCGGCAATGATGCCGGCAAAGTACATCGCGTCGTAGTTTCCCGTGGCGTATAGCTGCTCAGCCAATGGCTGATTTATTTTGGTTTTCCTGAAGATCGGCTTCATTGCTCCGGTAGCCACGCCAAACAGAGGTTCGTGTGCGCCATTCGTGAGGTATATTTGCTTGGTTCGTTCCTTGCCCAGCGCTTCCAGCTCCTGCATGACCAACTCTAGATTCATAGTTGCACACTTCCTTCGGAATCCTCTTATCCAATGACATCCATGATGTGAAGGTCATTCGTTTTACTAAGATCAATAAACTCGTTATCATCCACAGCAATAAGTGGCTTTGTGGGATAATTCACATTCGTCAGCAGAATCTTCCCGGTGCGTCCGTCTGATAAATGAACCTCGCATCCGACTTGATTCGCAAGCAGCGAATCAAGAAACGTCATGCCTATCGTAGAGTCAAACCGGTTATGTATAATTCCTTTATGAATTTCATTAATGACTTCGAAAAAAGTAAACGCCGGTCTATGCGGCCGGTCTGAGATCATCGCCATGTATATATCTGCCAAGGTGACAATTTTACTCAGCCGGTCGATTTTATCGCCTTTTATTCCATGCGGGTACCCGCTGCCGTCTTCCCTTTCATGGTGCTGTAAGGCGACTAAGGCAACACGCGGATCAACATCCGAACCTCCCAGCAGTTCGTAACCAAGCAAGGTATGCTGCTTCATGATTTCCTGTTCGTGCTTTTCAAACCTTCCCGGTTTATTCATTAAGGAAGAAGGCAGCTTCACCGTGCCAATATCATATACACAGGCTGCGATGGTCAGAAGACTCAGTTCCTCTTCATCCAGCTTGAGCCACTTGCCAAGCGATGCGGCAATGACAGCAACTCCGATGCTTTGCTTGTAGCGGTAATCCCCCTGGTCTTTAAGTTCGGAGAATACCTGGAATAAGTTATATCTCTTAGCCGTGTCTTTAATAAAGGGGAGTATTTTTTCTTCAACATCCTCCATTGGAACGGTGCCGTTGTTCCGTACAAGCTTGTCTATTTCTTGCAGATGCATTTCAGTCCGTTTCACTTTGGCACGGGATTCCGCGGCGGCTGCAGAACGAGGCAACACGGGAACTTCCGGCCGGTCCGCTTCTTCCTCAACATAGCCTTCGACGGCTGCCTCCACACTGCCCACCTGAATCTTGAAATTTGCCAACTTTTCGATGTGGTTCTTTCGAAGAATCGTGTCCTTGGAAATTAACAATATTCCATTGTCCGCATAAATATGGGTTCCCAAACGTTTTCCAATAAAATTGTCGTATTCAATGATCGACATAATGGAGCCAACTCCTCTTTCATCCCTTGGTTACAAAGTCATTCTCGTTCGAGATAGTTATCCTTCTATGGAGAATATTCTATAGAGTATTGCGGCAGATTGGAAGAATTTATTATTTTTGCATTCTGAAAATGAATCTATAGTAACGGTCCTGTTAGCCGAAGGCTGGATTTACTTGGGTCATTCGATTTAGGGTTTCGTTCTTTGGCGGGAGAATTTTTTTTGAATCTATTCTATGAAAAAAGCTTCCGCTTTTAAATGAAATGCTATATTATATTAATTCAAATGCATAATAAAAATATTTAATGTATATAAATTCGTTACATGTGATGTGAATATGACATGTTCATGGGAACATTACCATACGAATCTGAATGGAGGGATGCATAAACTTGCAGACGCTGTTGTCCGTAATACCGGCACATCTATAAATAGAGAGAAACACTGGGAGGTAAATGATGACCAAGAAATTATTATCCTTATTAATCGCATTAACCCTGACGTTATCCGGAATCCTTCCGGCAGCCTATGCGGGTGAAGCTGTCACTGAAGTTCAGACTCAGGTTCTGACTGCACCGGCATCAACCGGTTCCGGCGCTTCGGCTACAGTCACCTCAGAAGTCTATCAAACCCCTGCATCTACCGTATCGGCAGAGGTCTATCAGGCCTCAATGACTGAAGCCAGAACGCTGCCGGTTACGCTAACCCTTCCCGAAGGTGTCACAGCAGACCAGCTTACCTGGAATTTCGGCAGAATGGCGGAAGAGATGAAGCCGCTGGCCCAGTGGAAAAAATGGAATAACGCTTCTAACGTTAGAGCATATACGGGAGATCCGTTC
>NZ_LN831198.1:929274-942609 GCF_001368795.1 Paenibacillus ihuae | reverse complement strand
CATATACGGGAGATCCGTTCGTAAAAGTAACCTATGAGCCTTCCTCTCCTACAACGGTAACCGCTCTGGTATACTTCGATATGCCTTTCGGCTCCAATCTGTCCCTAAGCGGCATCCGGGCCGAGTATGTCAAGCTTGCCGGAGTATACAACCTGACAGCGACCGCTCCTGCCGGCGAGGTGCTGGCACAGCAGCAGGTGAAGCTGAACCCGTATGATACCTATCATACATATAATGAAATCAAACCGGCGATCGATAGAATTACGGCTGACAGCAACAATAAATACGGCCGTTATGTAGAATATCAGCAGATCGGTACGTCCACACAGGGACGGGCGATCCACTTCTCCATCGTCGCTAAGGACAAGGCATCCGTAGACCAATATTTGAATGAAACACTGCCGCTGATGAACAATGATCCTGCCGCATTGCAGGAGATGATCAAAAACGGCCAGTTGCAGGATTATAAAGTTCCGATTTGGCTGAACAATATCCATGCCGATGAAGCCAATGGCGTAGATGTCATTATTAAGTTTTTGGATACACTGATGACCCAGAAAATCGTCAACTATGATACAACCGATGCGAACGGTAACGTGGTTCCGGTAGCACTGGACATCGACAAGGCGCTGGACAATGTGATTTTTCTGCTGGATTATGTGGAGAATCCGGATGGACGTGCGCTGAACACACGCGCGACTTCAACGCTGCTCGACCCGAACCGGGACAACTCCTACCAGACACAGCCGGAGACCCAGGCTGTCACAGCACAAATCGCCAAGTGGACACCGCTGAGCTTCCTGGATATGCACGGTTTCGTGAGCGGCTTCCTGATCGAGCCTTGTACACCGCCGCATGATCCGAACATCGAATACGACCTGGTCATGGACAATATGCTTGAACAGGCTACAGCCATGGGTAATGCCGGGATCGCCAATACCAAATATGATGCGTACCACATTCCTTATCTGGAAGCCGAGAAATTAAAGAATGACCCGGCTTATGCTAATCCTTACGGCAATGCCACCGGATGGGATGATGCTTCCCCGGCCTACACCGCAGTCTATGCGATGCATCAGGGTGCCCTTGGACATACCATAGAGGTGCCCGAGCTGAATGAAGATTCCCTCGATGCCTTCTATTACGCAACTCTGGCTGCAACCAGCTATGTGCAGGACAATAAAGAAGAACTCTTCCTGAACCAGCTGGAAATTTTCAAACGCGGAATTAACAATGAAGATCACAAAGAGGTTGATCCGTATCTGGTAAATGCCAAATATGAAACCATCGGCCGTGAGCGTGAGACGGCGGATGCGAACTTCTTCCCTGAGTATTATGTGCTTCCGGTAGGCAAAGACCTGCAAAAGAACGAACTGGAAGCGTACAAAATGGTGCAGTACCTGCTTCGTAACGGAGTAAAGGTAGAGCAGACAACCACACCGGTAAGCGTGGAGGGAGTCACATATCCGGCCGGCACCTATGTGGTGAACATGCATCAGGCCAAACGCGGCTATGCCAACCTGGTTCTGTATGACGGCCTGGATGTCTCTGACTTTGATGCGATGTATTCCGACACCGTACAGAATTTTGCGGATATGCGCGGATTCGACCGCTACATCAGCCGGAGCACCGGTGCCTTCACTGGCAAGACCCAGCAGGTAAGCAGCGTCGTCATTCCGGCAACTAACCTGGATCAGTATGCTTTTGCGCAAAATTACGTCATCCGCAACAGCAACAACGATGCGATCAAAGCAGTTAACGAATTGCTTGCGAACCACAAAGCGGTAACCCTGCTCTCTAATGATGGAGCCGGATATGAAAAAGGCAGCTTCCTGGTCTCCAGATCCAATCTGAGAACAGTGGCTTCCAAATACTTGCTCGACCTTGTGCCTTTCAGCACTTCGGGAGACAAGACCGGCAAGCTGCTCAAGCCGGCGAATGTAGGCATTGCCGGAGCACCTTCCTTCATTTTAGCCGATCTTGGATTCAAAGTGACTACCGATACGGCGGCGGCAGACGTGCTGGTCAATGCAGGCACGAGCCTGATTGCCAGCGGTAAACCGTTCATCGGATATGGACGCACAATGCTGGGCAGTATCAAATCCCTGAATATCTTACCGGGTCTGGACTATGCCAATCCGGTGAACCAAGCGAATAGAGCTGCAGCACATGAAGGCTTGTTCCAAGCGAACGTCTCACAGGACAGCGTAATAACGGCTCCTTATGCAGACAATGAATACCTGTATACTGTTTCTGCTGCTTACATCACGGCTGTTCCCCAAGGCGCTGAAGTACTGGCGGAATACGGAACAGGCGAGGATTTCTTCAAAGCCGGCTGGTGGCCGAATAGCGATGCTGCTAAGGGTCAAGTGCTGGCCCTGAATTATCAGACAGATAACATTCATGTGACCTTGTTCGCAAACGATCTGCTCAATAAATATCACCCGCAGAACCAGTTCCGCTTACTGGCCAATGCGATCTATGCCTCCGCTCCGGCAGCTACGGATGAAGACGGCATGGACAATGGTGTGCTTGAGCCGGAACCGGCTGTTCCGGGTACAAGCGTACCTGTGCCAACCGCAACACCGGTACCAACGGCAACACCTGCTCCGCCTGCACCTCAGCCGTCAGCTACACCAGCTCCGGCAGTAAGCTTCACCGATCTTGGCAATGTAGCATGGGCCGCATCGGCTATCAAAGAATTAACCGCTAAAGGCATCCTTCAGGGTGTGGGCGGCAACTCGTTCGCACCGCTTAAAGAAGTGACCCGTGCCGAATTCATCACCATGATCGTCCGTGCCTTTAACCTGCCGGTAGAGAATGCAGCGGCTACCTTCAGTGATGTGAAGACCACTGACTGGGCCTACAGCTACGTTGCTGCCGGTGTCCAGAATGGTCTGGTGGGTGGTGTAGGCGGCGGCAAGTTCGAACCCAGCCGCTCTATCACACGGGAAGAGATGGCGATTATCGCCGCGAATGCCCTGACGAAGTTCAAAGGCAAATCGGTTACCGGTACGGATGCGATACTGGCGAACTTCAAGGACAAATCCAGCATTGCTTCCTACGGTAAAAACGCGGTAGCGCTGCTTACGCAGGAAGGAATTGTAAAGGGCATGACGGATAGCACGTTTGTGCCAAAAGGAATTGCAAACCGTGCCCAAGCCGCTGTCATTATCAGCAACATCATCAGCCTGCCATAAACCGAATGCATAATTGCAAGTAAATGTGAACAGGGATGTCTCCAGCCCGCTAGTGGCTGATGACATCCCTGTTTGCCGTTAATAACACATTTTTATTTATCACATACCCAAGGCAAAGTAACGCTCACGGTGGTTCCCACCTGCACTTCTGAATCCACCTTAATTTGCCCTCCATACATTTCGATTAACTGTTTACAGATTGATAAGCCGATACCGGTCCCTTTTTGCTTGGTAGTAAAGAAAGGATCGAATATCCGCTTTAGTTTCTCGGGCAGAATTCCTTCCCCGTTATCTTTAAAGAGCAGGATAATTTTGTTTGTCTTAGCCGCGGTCTTAATCGTAATATGTATTCTCCCTTTGCATGCTGTGAAGGAATCTATACTATTTTTCAAGATATTCAGGAATACCTGCTCCAGCTGAGAAGCGCTTCCAAACGTTAGTACTGTTTCTGCGGAATAATCCACTGAAAGAACAATATCATCACTTAGAATGAGTTGATTCACAATGTTATTAACTCTATGTATAACCTCTATAACATTAAAAATCACGCCGCTATCCCTCTTACTATCTCCTTTTCGGGACAATAGCAGAAAGTCCGTTACTAGCCCGTTCAGCGTATCAATCTCTTTAATCGTTATGTCCATGTATGTACGCAATTCATTGGCCTTGATCTCAGGTTCAGCCAGCCTGTTATTAACAAGCTGGGCAAATCCTTTAATTGAAGCCAGCGGATTACGGATTTCATGTGCCATGCCGGCTGCCATTTGCCCCATTACAGCAATTTTTTGTTCATGTAAACTGTCAATCAGTTGTTTTTTATTTGACAGATATCCCAGGGTAAAACCACTAAAGCGGGTCCAGTTGCTTTCCATTAAGCGATTATAGAAAAACAACCGGTTTGCGGAATCATCCACAACCTCATCAATGATCGTAAACATGATATTCTGAGCGGTTAAGTTTAAATCTTTACTCATTTCAAGCAGAATATCAAAATGATCACCGAATATTTCTGCAGTGTAATTCCCTTGCTGAATCCCCTCTTTTTCCTGTGTATCCAGGTACCGGCCATAATCTAAGGGATCCAGGAACATTGCGTCGATCATGCAAATGAATGTCGTACTGAATGATGTGTTTAACAGTTCCTTATAAGTTTCTACAAACCAGGCGGATTGAATGTTTTTTAGAGTAACAGAGTGATAATGCCTGTCCAAAATGGTTGAAACAGCCAGGATTAATGACGTTCGCAATTCCTTTTCACTATGTGCCATTTCTATCCTCCCTCTTTGTTGTTTATATTCAATAAATGTGTATATTTTCCTCCTTCAAAAAAACAACAATTCCACATTACTCACTTCATCCTATTTTACTTCAAATTTTAAACATAAGCTCTATAAAAATACAAAGCAGCACTTCTCCACAATTGGCAGAAGTGCTGCTTGCTGGTGAAGCCTATGGGTTATTTGTCCAGCCAAGTCCGCATCATGGATAACAGCTGCGTACTGTTGACCGGTTTGGTAATGTAATCCGAGCAGCCGGCTTCGAGGCACAGCTCCCGGTCTCCCTTCATGGCTTTGGCCGTAAGTGCAAGAATAGGAAGGTTCTTGAATTCTGCCTTTTCCCGGATCGCCCGGGTTGTTTCGTAACCATCCATTCCCGGCATCATGATATCCATTAGCACGATTTCGATGTCCGGTGTCTGTTCCAGGAGATCAATGGCATCCTGGCCGTTCTCGGCAGGAATGACCTTCATATGATGACGCTCCAAAATCGAGGTAAGCGCAAAGATGTTGCGGATATCATCATCCACTACAAGCACTTTCTTAGATTCGATCATTTCATCCGAACTATATAGTTTAACCAGCTTATCCCTTAAGTCGGATGACAGGTCCTCCGCTTTCAGGTGCAGGAAGAGGGTTGTTTCGTCAATCAATTGAGTATTTGACTTCACCTCTTTGATGACCGCCATCTTGACCAAATCATCCCACTCGTTCTCCTCAGCGGTTGTCAGCTTCTTGCTCAGGCGGGCTACGACGGGAACTTTTTGTTTTTGGCGTTCTTATGCATATCCCGGATAAACCGGATGAGATTCATATCTGGCAAGTTATTGTCCAGAACCACACAATCGAAATCTTTATTATTGATCTGATTTAAAGCTTTACGTCCCGTGTCGACTACCGTTAGCTTGATATCCTGATTGCTCAGCTGGTCGATGATTTGCTTGCGCTCTTGTTCATCATGAACAGCAATCAGGAGACTGCGGCCCTTCTTGTCGGTGAATTGATTCAAACGGTCGAGTGCATTCTCGAGCTCTTCGTTCGTTACCGGCTTCCGGAAGTAATCGTGAACCCCCTTCTGCAGCAGGAGCACCTCTTCCTCGTCCACGGTCATGACACAAATAGGAATATGCCGCACATAGATATCGCTCTTCAGCTGCTCCAGTACCATCCAGCCGTTGGTATCCCCGCCAAGATGCAGATCCAGCGTTATAGCAATTGGCTTATACTTATGAACGAGCTCCAGTGCATCATAGCCGCTGGATGAAATGACAGCTTTGATTCCTCTTTTGTGAAGAAGATCGAGAATGATTTCATTGAACTTCTGATCATCCTCAACAATCAGGAATATGCGGTCTCCCGGCTCAAGGTTATCCCTGTCGTCAAGTAAAGCTTCCTCCGCCGGTTTGACCAGACTGCTTCTGCGTTTAGGCGGAGTGATATCAATCACTTCCGGAACATGCGCTTTTTTGATTTCCGGCTCCGTGAATTCCGCTTCAGTCGGAAGATACAGATTAAATACGCTTCCCTTGTTCACTTCACTGTACAGGATGATTTCCCCGCCCAGCATTTCGGCTATCTCACGGGATATTGCTAACCCTAAGCCTGTTCCGCCATATTCCCGGTTGGTGCTGCCGTCCGCCTGCTGGAAGGCCTCGAAAATGATCTGCTGTTTTTCATGCGGGATGCCGATCCCCGTGTCACTTACGGAGAAGCAAATAACCGTTTTGGCCCGGTTCAGCGATTCATTCTCCGGATGCCAACCCTCGGTCGCCTTCCGGATCTGGAGCATGATCTGTCCTTGTTCCGTGAATTTAAAGGCGTTTGAAAGCAGGTTTTTTAGAATTTGCTGAAGCCGTTTGAAGTCTGATATTATTCTGGCCGGTAAGCCGGGATCTACCTTGATCCGGTACTCGAGCTTCTTAGCATCCACCATATGGCGGAAGGTACGGTCCAGCCCGTCAGTCAGCTCCGCCAAGGATACTTCACTATAATCCGGCGTAATCGTGCCCGATTCGATTTTGGACAGATCCAGAATATCATTGATCAGGTTTAGCAATTCGAGTCCGGAGTCCTGAATCGTCTTTGCAAACTTCACCTGAATCTCATGAAGATTCTCATCCGGGTTCTCGGCTAGCTGTTCTGCCAGGAGCAGCAAAGAATTCAGCGGGGTACGAAGTTCATGCGACATGTTGGCCAAAAATTCGGATTTGTACTTGGAGGTGAGAGCAAGCTGTTCCGCTTTCTCCTCCAGGTATCGTTTGGCCACCTCGACCTCATGGTTCTTGCTCTCCACTTCCGCTTTCTGCAGGACGAGCAGCTTCGCCTTATCCTCGAGTTCGTCATTTGTATTCCGCAGCTCCATCTGCTGCTTTTGGAGCTCTTCGGTAAGGGACTGCGACTGGATCAGCAACTCCTCTGTACGCTGGTTGGCCTGCATTGTGTTAATCACAATTCCGATCGATTCGGTAAGCTGATCCAGGAATGCAATATCGATATCGCTGTACGGGCGGAAGGTTGCAAGTTCCAGAATCGCGAGCACCTGATCCTCGAAAATAATCGGCAGTAAAATAATGTTGAGAGGTGTAGCTTCGCCCAAAGCAGACGAGATCACAACATAGTCACCCGGTACGTTGGTGAGCAGGATCCGCTGTTTCTCGATCAGGCATTGGCCGACCAAGCCTTGCCCGGCACGGAATTCGTTCGCGAGATGTTTGCGGCTTTGGTAAGCATAGCTGGCAAACAGCTTCAGCACCGGTTCACCGCCGGACGGTTCATTGATATAGAAGACACCGTGCTGCATGGACACGAGCGGAGCCAGCTCGGACAGAATCATGCGGCTGACCGCATACAAATCTCTTTGCCCTTGCAGAAGCCGTGAGAATTTGGCGAGATTGGTTTTGAGCCAGTCCTGCTCCGTATTGATACGGGTCGTTTCCTTCAGATTCCGGATCATTTCGTTGATGTTGTCTTTGAGCGTCGCGACTTCTCCGGATGCGGATACGTCGATAGCACGTGACAGATCGCCATTCGTTACCGCAGTTGCAACGTTAGTGATGGCGCGCACCTGGGTGGTCAGCGTACTCGCCATGTAGTTAACGTTGTCGGTGAGGTCGCGCCAAGTACCGGCTGCACCCGGAACGTTCGCTTGCCCGCCAAGCTTTCCTTCAGCACCTACCTCACGTGCCACGGTAGTCACCTGATCTGCGAAGGTAGCCAGCGTCTCGATCATATTATTGATGGTATCCGTCAGCTCGGCGATTTCGCCTTTGGCTTCCACAGTCAGTTTTTGCTTCAGGTTACCGTTCGCTACCGCCGTCACGACCTTGGCGATACCGCGCACCTGATCCGTCAGATTGGTCGCCATAATATTAACGTTATCGGTAAGGTCTTTCCAGATCCCTCCGACGCCGCGCACCTGGGCTTGTCCGCCCAGCTTACCGTCTGTACCGACCTCCCGCGCCACACGCGTAACCTCAGAGGCGAACGAATTCAGCTGATCCACCATCGTATTGATCGTGTTCTTCAGTTCCAATAATTCGCCTTTAACGTCAACAGTAATTTTCTTGGACAGGTCCCCGTTCGCTACCGCCGTTGTAACACCGGCTATGTTACGCATTTGAATCGTCAGGTTGCTGGCCATGTAGTTAACCGTATCGGTCAAATCTTTCCACGTACCGGAGACATCCTTCACTTCCGCTTGCGCGCCGAGTTTCCCATCCGTACCTACTTCGCGCGCTACGCGTGTAACCTCGGAGGCGAAGGTTGAGAGCTGATCCACCATCGTATTGATCGTATTCTTCAGTTCAAGGATTTCGCCTTTTACGTCAACGGTGATTTTCTTGGACAGGTCGCCCTTTGCTACCGCCGTCGTTACGTCCGCAATATTCCGCACCTGGTCCGTAAGATTCCGGGCCATGTTATTAACGCCCTCGGTCAAGTCTTTCCAGGTTCCGCCGACCCCTTTAACCTGAGCCTGTCCGCCCAGTTTTCCTCCGTACCGACCTCTCGCGCCACACGCGTAACCTCGGAGGAGAACATGGAGAGCTGGTCCACCATCGTGTTGATCGTATTTTTGAGCTCGAGGATTTCCCCTTGTACATCCGCCGTGATTTTCTTGGACAGATCGCCGTTTGCTACGGCTGTAGTTACGACGGCGATGTTGCGCACTTGGTTGGTTAAGTTAGACGCCATGTAGTTTACGCTCTCGGTCAAATCGCGCCAGGTACCCGCAACGCCTTTAACTTGGGCTTGTCCGCCCAGCATCCCCTCCGTACCTACCTCCCTCGCTACACGCGTTACCTCGGAAGCGAAGGTCGAGAGCTGCTCCACCATCGTATTAATGGTATTCTTAAGCTCAAGAATTTCTCCTTTCGCATTCACCGTGATCTGCTTGGACAGATCGCCTTTTGCAACCGCAGTGGTCACCTCGGCGATATTACGCACCTGATCGGTCAGTGTACCGGCCATAAAGTTAACGCTATCCGTCAAATCCTTCCATGTACCCGATACGCCTTTAACGTCAGCCTGACCGCCCAGAATCCCTTCCGTTGAAACCTCCCGCGCCACACGCGTAACCTCGGAAGCGAAGTTGCTGAGCTGATCCACCATGATATTGATCGTGCTTTTCAGCTGAAGGATCTCGCCTTTGGCATCAACCGTAATCGTCTTCGACAGATCACCCTTAGCCACGGCGGTTGTCACTTCCGCAATGTTACGCACCTGGTTGGTTAAGTTAGACGCCATATAGTTTACGCTTTCGGTCAAATCCCGCCATGTGCCGGAGACGCCTTTTACATCCGCCTGTCCGCCGAGTATCCCTTCCGTACCGACCTCGCGCGCCATACGGGTAACCTCAGAAGCAAAGGTCGACAATTGATCCACCATCGTGTTAATCGTGTTCTTAAGTTCCAGGATTTCACCTTGCACATCAGCTGTAATCTTCTTCGAAAGATCGCCGTTTGCAACCGCAGTGGTAACAACCGCAATGTTACGCACCTGATTAGTCAGGTTGGAGGCCATGTAGTTTACACTTTCGGTTAAATCCCGCCAAGTACCGGATACGTCTTTAACATCCGCCTGACCGCCAAGCTTGCCTTCCGTGCCGACCTCACGCGCCACACGCGTGACCTCGGACGAGAACATGGAGAGCTGTTCCACCATGGTGTTGATCGTATTTTTGAGTTCAAGGATTTCTCCCCGGGCATTTACCGTGATTTGCTTCGACAGATCCCCGTTTGCTACAGCCGTTGTTACCGCCGCGATGTTACGCACTTGATCCGTGAGGTTCGTAGCCATATAATTTACGCTATCCGTCAGGTCTTTCCAGGTGCCCGAAACACCTTTTACGTCTGCCTGACCGCCCAGAATCCCTTCCGTACCGACCTCGCGCGCCACCCGGGTAACCTCGGAGGCAAAGGTGCTGAGCTGATTCACCATCATGTTAATGTTGCTTGCCGTTCTCTGGAATTCTCCGGTGAGCGGTCTGCCTTCGATTTCCAGCTCCACCTTCTGGGACAGGTCCCCTTTGGCCACGGCGTTAATTACCCGCACCATTTCGCTCGTAGGTTGAATCAGGTCAATGACCAGACCATTCAATGAATCCGTGATGGTTTCCCATGATCCGCCTAAATTTTTCTGCACAAATCTTTTTGAAAGATTGCCCTCTTTCCCGACAACTTTGGCTACAGTCTGGACTTCATGGACCAGACCTTCCTGAATATCCATGATTTCATTAAATGTATCTGCTACCTTGCCGGCTACACCTGTGCGGTCATAAGGCATTCTGTAGGAGAAGTTGCCTTTCTTCATGGCCATTAAGGCGTTGAGCAGTTCGCCAGCGTCAATTTGATCATCGTTTTTCTCGTTAGTTTGGTTTTGATCCTTCATCCTCAACCCTGCCCCTTTTGCTTCAAATAATTTGAATACTCTGATTGGTCATCTCTAACCAAATCGCTTGACCGTAAACCTTGCCAAGAACCGGTCAGGATACGAATCAGAGCCTAGTATCGCTGTTGATCGTAATATCCGTTCTCACGGGCTTCAGACCCGGCTCGTCCGGAGACTGAGTGAAGGAGTCCGGGTTCAAGTAAGGCTTGGCCTCAACCGTAAAAATGAACGTTGCACCGGGTTCATCCGACGGTTCTACCCTTATCGTGCCTCTCATTAATTCGATCAGGGATTTACTGATCGATAATCCAAGCCCCGTGCCTCCAAACTTACGGGTAGTTGAGGCGTCAAGCTGGGAGAAGGGCTGAAATAGTTCAGGTATCTTACTTGGAGGGATACCGATTCCGGTATCCTTTATAATAAATTCAAGCGTAAGCGAATCCGACGTCTCGGCGAGCTTGTTAACCATTATGTATACACTGCCCTCAGGTGTAAACTTCACAGCATTGCCCACAAGATTATTCAACACCTGACGGAGGCGATTCATATCTCCTATGATCCAGGATGGCAATAAGGGATCGACCATTAATACCATTTCCAGGTTCCGTTCCCTGGTTTGGGCTGTAAACAAATCAATCGTTTCATTCAGGCAGTGCTGTAGAGAGAATGGCGCCTCTTCCAGTTCGATCTTTCCGGATTCGATTTTGGAAAAATCCAGGATGTGATTGATCACAGAGAGCAGTGCATTGCCGCTCTTGTGAATAATCCCCGCCATCTCAGCATATTCCTCAGGTAAATCGCAGGCCAGAAGCAAATCCGACATGCCGATAATTCCATTTAGCGGAGTGCGGATTTCATGGCTCATCATGGCCAGAAACTCCGATTTTACACGTGAGGCAATTTCAGCCGTTTCCTTGGCCTTGCTGAGCGCCTGGTTCGTTTTCTCCATCTGCTTCGTTTGTTCCTTTAACATTTCGCTTTGGATCTGAAGGGTTTTGTTAGCTTCATACATGCTGACGTAACCCTCAATTTTGGATTTGAAAATTTGCGGAACGAGAGGTTTCGTCATGTAATCCACTGCACCGACCGAATAACCGGCAAAGATATTCTCTTGGGTATTCCTGGTTGCCGTCATGAAGATGATTGGCACGTATTTATTTTCTCCCGGGTCCGGATGATACCGGCTGTCTCAAACCCGTCCATCTCCGGCATTTGCACGTCCATGACAATGACAGCAAACTCCTCTTCCAATAGACACCGCAAAGCTTCCATCCCGGAATAAGCCCGAACCAGATGGTAGGGTTCTCCGCTCAGAATCGCTTCAATGGCAACCAGGTTTTCCGGGTGATCGTCTACGAGCAGGATGTTAACTGGAAAATTCATGACGTCCCTCACCTTCCAACTTATGGCTTGCTGGCTGTAACTTTATTATTTCAAAAACAAAGGTTATATACCCACTTCTGTAAACGCTGAAACTCATAATTCGCATCTAACTTTTATTACAAAAATTTGCTACTCAAGTCTCAAGACCTACTCAGCAAATCACTTTAAAATTGAACAAAAGAAAAGCACGATAAATGATTTAGTCGGAGGAGCCCTATTTTGAGAAAACTATCATTCGTTATTGCCATTATCCTGCTGAATAACTTGATGACACGTCGGATCAATGAGGTTCTGGTTCATTATTTCGAAAAGTTCGGAGTGGATACACAGCCTGTAATCGAAAAAAACCTCAGCTTCATCATGCTTGACGTTGCTGAAACGGAGCGTGAGGTTATTGATAAAGCGAATAGCTATACCTCAAACCAGCCTGCTTTGGCAAATGCGGACCCCTTAGTGACCAAACTGACACCCGTCATCAAAGATTTGTTGTCCGTCCTCGACGATATGAAAGCCTACTATGATTCAAAAGGCTACGTGGATGATGATTTCGCAAAAGGAAAACAGCTGCATACCAGGCTGGTAAATGCCAATCTCGCTTACGAGTCTGTCGCCACCCCATACTTCACGGCTCTGCAAAAATTGGGTAACGAGCAGCGTCAGGCTGAACTGCAAAAACTCAAGGATGCAGACCAGCAGATCCGGTATAATGCCTTGAAGTTTATGATCGATGCTGAGGCTACGGCCATTGAAATGGATGAACAGAGAATCACCGCAGGCAATGTGCTGCAGCTTGATATGGCGAAGTTTAAAGTGAAATACGACATGATGACCGCAGACTTGAATGCGCTCATGACCATCTCCAAAGACAAGGAACGAATTCAAAAAGAAGGGGTTAACAGTTTCAGTATCGGGAATTACGTGGATGCAGCCACTGAGGCAAAAGCGGCCGCTTCCAAAATTATTGAACGTATCAATAAAAAGGAACCTGTATCTGATTCTGACCTGAACGGCCAGTTCCTGCACACTACAGACGGTACACCTGAAAATTTCAATTATCTGCTAAGCAAGGCAATCGAACGGTATAATGAAATGAATTAAATTGATCGTTCAAGTGAAGAAAGGACAGGGAGCACTTGCCCTGTCCTTTCTTCATAAATATGGATAAACGCTAGTGAACTTGCGGTTCGGTCAAGGTTTACAGCGAGATTCTCCAATTGCCCGTCATCTTGGCGCCCACTTTCAGGACATTCACCAAAAGAAAAAAGCCCCTGCTCGGTGCAGAGGCTCTTTAATGGATATTTTATTTAATGATCTACTCCATGTCCCAGCGGTACAATAATGCCGCTTGGTATTGTAGCCAGGCTGGTAGACACACCATCCGCACTAGCTGCCGCAGCATTGACCCCAAGCAGTGCGATTACAAACAGGGTGAGCGAAAATATCTTTTTCATTTTGAATCCTCCCTAGTCAGTATTTGATTCATTAAATTGAGATACTTGTCCAGTTGGTCGGAGGTTGTCTGATTCCGGAGTTTCTCAAAGAGAGCAACTGACTTTCTGAAACCCGTATCATCTCTTAGTTTAACTGAT
>NZ_LN831198.1:913770-929248 GCF_001368795.1 Paenibacillus ihuae | reverse complement strand
AACTGACTTTCTGAAACCCGTATCATCTCTTAGTTTAACCGATGTTTCTAAAGATCGTAATAATGTATTTATAGCATCAAGCATGTTCCCCTTCATGGAATAATATCTTGCGGTCAGGTAAATGTAATCTATGTAATATCGAATGTTTCTTTTAGTTTCGTAATACTCGCTCATTACAGCAATCTGATCCCTGAATTCATCCAGTACATGATCGACCTTGTATCCGTGCTTTATTGCTGAATCTAGGATGTAAAGCACACCCGGCAAGACTTCCTCCTCATTTTGCCGTAGGTACACCAGGTAATCAGGTAATACAGAAATGTTCCCTTCACGCAGTTCAATGATATACTGGTTAGCCTTGGCGATCTCGCGATAGTATTCGACTTCAGCGCATCCCTCTTCATCTTTTCCGTGGATCCAACTTAGGTCTTCATACATTCTTACACAATCTCTTGCCTCGTTATAGCGCCCTAGTTTTTCAAGAGCAATCCCCTTTAGACACATACTATAGCCAAAGTAATATACTATACTCCGTTTTAATTGGGGACTACTTACCTTCTGACCGTGGGGGAGTTCCTGCTGATTGGAATTATGAATAGTATTTATCTCCGTATATAGTCTATCGGCGATCTGGAGGATACCGTCCCAATTGTCCAAGGTAAACGAAGCCTTTAGCATTTGAACCAGTGAATCTACGTTGATCCCATTAAGATCAAGTTCCAATGTAATCATCCTTCCGTCAAATATAGCAATAACATAATTCGGTGATCTTCCATTAGATATATATAAATTAGAGTTTTGAAAAGAGAAATATGAGCATTAGACTCTCCTGGTCTCATTAATACAAATGGGTAGTATGAGCTAACTTTCATCAGTTTGATACTTAATATAACCAATCGGAAATAGCGATAATAAAATAAGTTGAAGGAAGTTAGCAATTAAAAACCGCAAGACGGGCTTTGGTATTTAAGTTATCTGTAAACTGACAAAGCTACAACTGGAGGGATGTTACAGAAGTTCGTTTGTTGATGAATGAAGCCGGCTTTCGCGCATAGTTCATTAAGATGAGACGCACACTATTAAGGTAATTTGCACTAACTGCCGGACTTCTTTTGAAAAGGAGCTTTCGGGGAATCTGGAAACAGCCGAGATAATATACTTATGCCCTTTGGCAAAATCATTCGAGAATAAGATGAGGAGGCACAAGTAATGTCCAATAAAAAAAGTTACTTTGCATTTGAGGAGCCGCTTGGCACCATCATTGAATTTCAAGCCACAAGCTTACAACAGGCCATGGTGATTAAAAAGAAGAAGGCTCAAGAAATGGGAATTCCTAAAGAGGCTTTTGAACTTACCAGCATACGCAAAAAACCAACCCAGAGCGCATGAAACTAATTCTAGTGGCTTCCTCATACATGCATAAAGCCATTACGGTTTCATCGTAAATGTTATACTGCCGGGCATTTCGGCATCATTGTTATTCTGGGTAACGGTAAGCTGGGATTTCATTTCGTCCAAGCTTACCGCTGGTTTTGCCCGGCCAATCGATTAACTACTCGGAATCCAAAATAAACCGGTTCCATTTGATCTGCCAGGCGACGTCATTCCAAAACGGATGATGCGGTGCGCAGTTTGAGCATAAGGTCATGCCCCAAAATCCTAACGACATCCCTTTCCGCAGCGCATATTCCGCAATAAATTTACCGACCGGCCCCTCCTCGAATCCGGCATGCAGCGGTGTGTAGCCGACATAGCCCTCACCAATGACGATCGGAATTCCCGAATGGTGAACCCAGTCATGAATTTCCTCAAACCGGAAATCGGCCTTCTGCAGCATAGACAGTTTGTGGGCGCTGTAACGGTCATATAAATAAAGGTCCCATTGATCCGGATCCGCCCAATCATGCAAATAAATCAGCTTCATCCCGACCGGATTCCCTTCCATCCGCCACTCCTGCCCTTCCGGCAGCGTCCACTCCTCAAATGGGGGCGCATCTTCTCTCAATAAAGACTGAACAAAAGGGTTAGGGAATGGTGTCTGCTCATCATTCAGCCCTGCAGCATCCATGAGCTCATTTAATACGCCTTTGATATAGAGATGATAGTGGGCAACCTGCAGATTACGGGCGACATATGACTTCGGATACGCTTCATTAAGCGTATAACTGGCCGTCATCAGGATATCGGGATGCTGCTGCCGAAGAAAATCGATCGCTTCCTCAATATACGGCTGCATCGCTTCAACAAGCTTTGGCGTATCCGTTGCTGTGATCCCCTGTTCAACGCCTACAGCGGTAAGCTGTCCGAATTCCACCTCATTATGCAGCTCGGCATAGACAATCTGACTTGCGTATCCTTCAGCCTTAATAAACCGGATCAGCTGACCCATGGACCTTGCAATCGCCATGAAGCGTTCCTTGGGAGGAATTGCGGCAAGCTCGTCTCTTAGTTCCGGATGGGCCAGGAAGCTCGGACTTTGCTGGTATTCCCAGGAAGACAGCATAATATAGCAGCCATGTGCCTTCGCCTGTCTGAACAGCTCGACTAAATGGGCATGACCGTCCAGCTCCGCTCCACCGCGGCAATTGTACCAGCGTGTACGTTGACCGACCTCCCCGAGATTGCCGAATTTCAACCGGCCGGGCCGATTTCCTTCCTCCGTAAACAACATATATGGCATCGCACAAATGCGAATGGTGTTATACCCCCGTTCTACCGCCTCCTGGAAGCGTGCGGCCAGATCGTTATAAGGCTCCCCCGGCAAAGTCATTGTGTACCAGGAGAAATCCCACATCGTAATTGTTAATTTCCGGGGCAAACTCTTCATTAATTCATTCATTCGGGCATCTCTCCTATAACCATCTCGTAAACTGGAACCGCGCGAACGGAAGCAATCTCTGCAATCAGCTCTTGTGCTGTCTCATTCCATCCTGCCATCGTAGTATTGCTGTTAACAACAGTACCCTTGCGGATCGGCGATACATAGAGATACATTCCCTTCTCAAGCAGCCGCTCCTCAAAGCGCTTCAAGCCAATCTCCCATGTCGTGCTGTTGCTGAAGTTATCGTTAATGAGGTCTCCGTCAATGAAGGCATAGCCGATGTCCCCGGAATAATCAATCTGCAGCAAGGCTTCCTTGAGACCGTCTAGTGACCCGGAGGCAAATTCCAGAACAGCCCGTTCGTCCTTGACCCTGGTACATGTAAAGGCAATCTCTTTCTTAGGTGCAAGCAGCTTATAGGTTGTGAAAAGCTCCTCCTCCGACGTTTCGATCAGTTCTCCGCCCTTCACCGGACCGAGCGGACTCTCAAAATCAGGGAACACACTCAGCGTCACTTCTTCCTGATCCGTTAATTCCAGCTTGATCTTATCCCCTGCTACCAGCAGGTTAGCGTCCGTGAACAATACACGCTGCTTGCCGCGGATATCCGCCTTCCAGAACCCGAGGCTCTGTGCGCTGGTCATGGTATAGATCACAATTTTTTGGCCCGCTGCGGAAACAAGACGCACTACACTCGCCCCCTGATCCTCTGCTTCAATAATCGTCATATTATCGAGCTGTTTGATACTGCCTTTATCAGCTTCAACGCTTGCCACATCGTCTGTATTCAATGCATACGTCCCCTTCATGCCTTCAGGTACAAAGAAGAAGTAGTACACTTCATCCTCTACATCCAGCTTCGTGATGAGCTGCGCTGTTGCATATTTCAGCGTGATTCCGGCGAGATCGAAATTATACGGCAGAATCGCAAAGCTCTCGCGGCCCAGCGTTAACTCCCCTTCAGCCGGAATGGTGATCGTCTCACCGGGAAGCTCGATGCTAACGTTCATGTCCCCCAGATTGTGATTATCCACGTGATCCTGGAAATTGTTCAGGAACAGGAAGCCGGAGCCCGCATGGGATCGGACCGCATACCGCAAGCTATCCACCTCATACGGATCATCGTCCGAAGTATCGCCCGGTAAAATCGTCTTGGTCAAGGCGAATTGCTTCTGGAACTCTGTGAAGAAATAATGCTGCAGCTTCGTGCGCTTATACGATTCCCGTACCTGCCCGAATTCCCCGATTATAGCGTTGAAGTCGTAAGATATTTTGGGCGTGGCCAGATCGTTCGTGAACAGGTTAACCTTGCCCTTCGGATTGGTTCCCCCATGATACATATAGTATCCGAGCATATTACAGCCCTCCGCAGTCTTCATGACGGACATGGCCGGAACGCTGTTATATGGAAACTCAAACCGGTATTTATAGAACTGAACCATCCCGCCGCCCATCTCACAGCATGCGTATGGATAATCCTCAGGGCTGTAGAATGGTTCGAAATTGTAGCTTTTAGGAATGGCGTTATTATGTTTATCCCGGAAAATATACTCAGGTGTCGCCGGATGCTCCTTAATCCCATCTAATCGGTCAGCTTCATAGTAAATCCAAGGCCAATACGCATAGCCGCCCCATAACGGGAGCATATCCGGTACTGGTGTCGTAGCACCGCCCCACCCTGTACATGTATAGATAGGCGTGTCTATCCCTGCCTGGATCGCCAGTTCCTTCAGCAGCAGCATATGGTCATTACCGTCACTGCCGCCATTCAGCCACATATTGTTTATGCCCGTTGTCAGGCCCCACTGTGCCGAAGAATGGTTATGCTCATTTTCAATTTGGGTACCGATGACCGGCCCCCCATCTTTGTACAATAACCCTTTCACTTGTAAGCCGATCTCTGCATACAGCCTCCGCACATACGCCAGATAGCCTTCATCATTCGAGCGGACTTCAAAAGGACGGCCGAACATCCACTCCGGCATGCCCCCGTTGCGCATTTCACCATGACAGAAGGGACCGATGCGGATCATGACGTACAGATCATGCTGATGGCACAGCTGAATAAATTTGCGTAAATCTTTATTGCCTTCCCATTCAAATACACCTTCAACTTCTTCATGCAGATTCCAGAAAATATAGGTGGTGACAATGTTGACACCGCCCATTTTTATTTTAATAATCTCATCTTCCCAGTAGCGTTCATCATAACGGGAAAAATGGAATTCTCCACAGATGCCGAAAAATGGCTCACCGTTCTTTTCCATATAATAGTTCGTAAAGCTAATCTCTTCGCCCGCAGGATTCACGCCCCCCAGCTTAATATGGCCTGAAAAGATATGTTTGGTATCCCCGCTTACAGCGATGTGATAATTCTTCATATAGGCTGCCCTCTCCCTAGTCCACAGTGGTACAGCTTAATCGTCTATGCACCATGGCCCCCTGATGATTTGGTTCCCTTCCCAGAACGAATTCAAGCTCGGCTCCCGCCTCTTCGTTACGGCCAAGTCCCAGAAGTCCAAGACCTCTCATATACCGGCAATGAACTTCATTCCTTACGTTCAAATCATCCTCGAACACCAGGAAGTCCGGCAGGGAAACAGCGAAATAATCAAATTTCACTTCGTCGAAAAGATGCTTCTCTGCATATTCGATCAGCTTATTGAAGCGGCGCTTGGCTTCCTGCTCATTCCCCAGTTCATGCCAGGCCATCCCCTGATAGAAAATCCTATCCGGCGGCTGGTCGTTGTAATACATCGCGCTGGCAGGCTCCTCCAATCCTCGGGAAGCAATGCTGAAGCACTCCTGAGCCCGTTCAGTCTCTTTTAGACCTTTATGGGCCAGTCCGAGATAATAATAAACATTGTTCTCTTGGGCGCCTGACAATTTGCCTTCCCCCAGATTATACGGATACATTAGTGCCTGATGCAGGTATTGTACAGCCTCTTCAAAGCGGTCATCAGCTAAAGCCTGTTTGGCTAGTTCCACATGGGCAAATACATGCTGTCCCGTGACTTTACCCTCGCCGCCTTCCCACGGATGGAAATTCCGTCCTTGCAGCGCATGAACCGCCTTCTCATGATAACCCTGCGAATTCAAAAGCGTAATGTATTCCACGCAGAGATCGTCGCGTTTATTCACTAAATCCAGATGTTGCTCCAGGTGGGTACAGCGGTTCTCCGCCGTGTAGCCAAGCTTCTTATACAATTGATCCAGCTCATACAATACGCGTGCGTCATCCGGCTTGCAGGCAAAAGCCTTCTCCATAGAGATAAGCGCCGCTGCTGTGTCCCCTTTTTTGTTGAAATAGGCGAGTGCCAGATTCCGGTGAACGATTGCGAAATCGTCCCGGATGGAACGTGAAGCTTCCCAATGGGTGATTGCAGCTTCGTGTCTTCTTTTATTGTACAGCCAATTCCCCAGATAATAGTGGGCTTTATCATCCTCAGCATCCGCGGAAATGGCACTTGTCAGCACTTGCAGATCGAACAGACTATTCGGGAAACAGTAATCCGGAGTTGAGAGGTTCCCGGCCTTCCTATGAATCCGGGCAAGCTTGTCTTGTCCAGCTCTCTCATACAGATAGCCAAGCGTATAATGAAGCATCGGGTACACCTTGGAATCCTGACCGGCAACGATCCGCTCAATCACTTCTATGGCTTCCTCCAATAATCCGCAATGGTCATAATCGGCAGCCAGATTCAAATAATTGTGGGCATCGCCGCGCATAAGCCGCAAAAGATCAGCCTTCACTTCGCCGGCTTTCGTTAACTCACCTTGAGCGGCAAGGATCAGGTAGCATTCATTGGCTGAACCAAAATCAGCGATGTCCAGGGTAAGTGTCTCCTCAGAGAAGTGCAGTGCTTCCTCCAGCAGTCCCAGCTTGCGGAGAAGCGCAGCTTTCAGGTGACGTGCTTTGTAGTTGCGGGAATTGCGGATGAGCGAACGGTTAACCAGCTCCAGGGCTTCCCGGAAATCCCTCTTCTCAGAGGCAATTTGCGCCAGCGTGAAGAATCCGGCATCCTGCCACGCTGCAGACCAAGTCGACTTGTAGAGTGCGGCAAACGCCTCCTCCAAGCGGCCTTGACCTTTAAGCGCCACCCCTAATTGATATAGAGCTTCACTGTCGTATGGATTCGGATTCCGCCAGGTAAGTGACTTTACTGCTGTTCTGAAGTGGCCTTCTGCTTCTGCATACAGCCCGCGGCGCAGCAGGAGTGTGCCATAAGCCACGTTGATGCGGATATCGCTTGGATCACGTCTTAAACCCTCCAGATAGTAATATTCTGGTTCAAACGTTGCGTGGCGATATTGCTCCAGATGCAGCCCGGCCAGATAGAGCTGCTCATTCGTTCTCAGCTCTTCAGGAGCAGGCAGCGGCTTGGCAGCATCCGGCACTTGCTCTATAGAAGGCTTCGCTGGCTGATAAGCAATAAGCACAGTACCGTTTGCAGCCCGGACAGTCAGCTTCAAGTCATGCGGCTGATCCTGCTCATCAAGCGTAATGACCGACTTGAAGGTCTGTACCGGTGACAGATCAGTGATTTGCTGTAAATAGATCCGGCGGCTACCCTGGAGTTCAATAACAGCGCCGGGAAACAGGGATGTTGCATAAGCCAGCACGGTGGCTTCATGCGATTTCTCGTCCACTTCCAGGTTGACGGCAGCATCGATAGATGCATTTTTGACGACACCGATATTTTTGTAAGGCATGAAATATTGTGTGAACGATTTCTCTTCATAGGGCTGCAGCCACGTGAAATCCGGCTGATTGTCGGTGTATACGCCGGTCATGAGCTCAATGTATGGCCCATCTTCATCTGTCAGATTCCGGTCCCATGCCTGGCCGAATTCACCATTCCCCCAGGTCCATTGCTTCTTGCCTTGCGAAACATGATGGTTCGCCACATGCAGCAAGCCTGCCTGAACCCCATGATCATATCCGCCGACAAAGTTATAGTCTGATTTATAAGCCATATACGAAGTAGGGACGGGAATATTTTTGTAACGTGAAATATCAACACCGGCTGAGTAATCCATTTTGTAATAGGTACCTGTTGCGATAGGAAAGCGGGAAACGTCGCGTTTACCATGGTCGAAGACAGCCGTTACATCCGGCGGAAAAACGGATTGCGTGTGATCGTTAACGGCAACTGCAGGGTTAGCCCACCACAGGAAGGTTTGCGGTTCAGACGTCCGGTTATAGAGCTGAGCGGAAATCTCCAGATAAGCTTTGCCCGGGTACAGGCTGAATCCGGCCGTTACTTTGGTACCATACATACGGTCAATTTCACTAACCCAAACGGTAGCGCTTCCATCTTCATTCTCAGTCAGCTTGTATTCTACGGGACCATACGTATTCGGCCGGTGATGCTGCGGCCAGTTGAACTCAATACCGCCTGAAATCCATGGACCTGCCAAACCCACCAACGCTGGTTTAATAACCCGGTTGTAATATACGAAATCGTAGTTATTGGTTTTGTCCAGTGCCCGGTAAATCCGGCCGCCTAGTTCAGGCATGATCTCGATGCGGACATATTCATTCTCCAGGATAACCATCTGATACGGCTGGAGTTTCTTCTCATCTTCAATTTTATCGATTACCGGATGCGGATAAACCTTACCGGAGCTTCCTTGATACACACGCTTCTCCAGGAACATCGGGTTCAGATCAGGCTTCCCTATTCCATAAGTAGGAATAGAGATCTCTTCTTCCCATATGCGCACTACTTGACCCAACACCATCACTCCCTAAACTTATTACCTATACTTTAACTTGGCGGAAGGTATCCGCCAATTGACAAAACACTTAATATAATGGACTATATTCTTATTTAGAAAGGGGGTTCGCACATGGAAATGACCCGAAAGCAGGAGGGCTTTGAGGCGGAGAAATTATTCGTTCTTCCTGAATATATGCAGACGGAATTATCCCGCTCCGAGCTGACGCGTGATTTATACGTAAGCGATATAGGCTATTTCCCCCGTGCTCAGCATCATTACCGGGAACGTCCTGAGGGCAGCAGCTCTCATATATTTATCTTTTGCTCCGAGGGGGAAGGCTGGATCGAAGCAGGCGGCAACCAGACCATAGCCCTAACTCCTAATCACCTGGCCGTCATACCCGCCGCAACACCTCACCGTTACGGGGCGTCTACCCATGCGCCCTGGAGTATTCACTGGTTTCATCTTCAAGGCAGCCACGCAGCAGAATTCATCCGCATGTACGGGATGGATGAGGGTCCCGTTCATCTTCCGGCCTTCGCACAATCGGAGTTTAAAGATGTCTTCAATAAGTGTTATATCCTGCTGTCGGACAAAACCTATTCACTCCCCATCCATACCCATGTATCCCAGTCGATCCGCCAGCTGATCAGCAGTATCGGGATTAGCGCCGTAGGTACAGCCAGGGACAAAAAAAGAGAGCAGTATCTGGAAATCTCCATCCGGTACATGACTGACCGTTTAGCAGAATCCATCAGGCTCCCTGAATTGGCCAAGCATACCGGCTTGTCCAAACAGCATTTAATTTTGTTATTTAATGAAGAAACGGGGATCCCGCCCATTGAATATTTTCTGCGGCTGAAAATACAAAAGGCAACCCAGCTGCTCAGTTTAACAGGCTTATCTATTAAGGAGGTCGCCGCAAGCATTGGCATAAGCGATCCTTATTATTTCTCCAGATTGTTCAAGAAAATGACCGGGTCATCCCCCAGCGCTTACAGAAGCATTCCGAAGGGTTGAAGATCACCGTCCAGATGGACACGGATTACAATGTCCTGGTCGTGATTGCCGAATCCGGAACCATATAGTGTTAATCCCCCTGCGTTCACTGCATGCTCATCAACAGCGAAGCGAAGCGTCCAGAACGGTTCCCCTAGCCTGATATCCGCGAGGGTTACCTCCGACATCCGCTCTTCATCCATAAATGTACCTGATGCGTCAATGCGAATCGTCTTTAATAATCCGTATTGATTCACATTTCGGTGCCACCATTCGGGGGTCAACTTCCCCTGTGCAGCTCTTCCGAAATCAGCCGGACTTGTCCAGGTGCCCAGAGAGATCCCGTTGAAGATAAACTCAATATCCGAAGGCCAATAGTCTCTTAATCCGGGAGCCTCCGGAGGCGATAACCATGCTACTCTGATCATCCGGGCAACTCATGAGCGCTATAGCTTCCTTATTCGCGAAAGCGGCAGAGAGACCCTCTTAGGTACGGCACAAACCCGGTACCTTTCCTCTGAAGTCGCAGGCGGATTTACAGGCGTGCTCATCGGTTTATATGCCTATGGGGAAGGCTCTACGGCTGAATTCTCCAACTTTAAGTGCGAGTATCTTTAAGATATCCAGTGAAAAAGACACAGGCGGTACGAAGCAAAGGACTCCTGCTTCGTACCGCCTGATTGCTACTATCGCTGCTTATTCCTATCCTATTAAATAATCACTAAATATGTATATGAATTCTTAAAGCACAGGCAACGTAATCTCTACAACTGTTCCAGTCGGTGTGTTCGCCATGAATAGAAGGGTCCCCTTGTGATTGTGGATAATCTTCCTGCTGATCATCACCCCAAGCCCGTTGCCCTCCGATTTGGTCGTGAAGAAAGGTAAGCCAATCCGGTTCAGGACCTCGTTAGGTATGCCCGGCCCCGTATCGGCGATTCGAATAACTCCAGTATCCTCCTCACGGTACAACTCTACGGTGATTTCCGCTCCCCGCGGGCTGGCTTCAATCGCATTTTTAAGAATATTGATGAAAACCTGCTTCAGCTTGTTATTCGCACACCTAAGGGGCAGATGGTCGAGTTCCGTAAGCATAACAATTTCATTGTCGGTCATATGTGCCTGGGCATTCAACAATACGACTACTTGTCTCACCAGCTGGACCAAATTACAGTCTGCCTGATCAGATGGGATTTCCTTACCCAGCAGCAGCAGCTCGCCGATAATCGAATTGATTCGATCCACCTCTGACAAAATAATCTCATGGAACTCCCTGCCCATCTTAGACTGGGCAAACAGCAGCTGGACGAACCCCCTGATGCTGGTCAGCGGATTACGGATTTCATGGGCGATGCCTGCAGACAGCTCACCGATCATGGAAATATTCTCGCTGTACCGGAGATACTCCTCCGTTTTCTTTCGTTCAGTCATGTCCCTGACAATGGAAATCACCAGCATTCGGCTATTTAGCTTAAACGGCTTCGCGCTGATCTCCACCGGAATTTGCTTCCCGTCCTTCGCCACCTGAATCCATTCGGCGAATAGCCTGTCTCCCCTAAGAATATTCTCGAATATATTGCCGATCTCGTGCACGAGCGATCCCGCCGCTATTGAGCAGGGCGTTTTGTCCAGTAATTCCTGACGCGTATAACCCAGCATCTCGCATGCTGCTTCGTTTACATCCAGAAATTTCGACGTCTTACCTTCCTTATCCAGCTCATAAATGAAGATGGGATCGTTTGCCTCATTAAATAATTTAGAGTATTTCAGCTCCGAGAACTTGAGCTCTGTTACGTCTCTCAGAACACATATATAAGCCGAAATACATCCTTCCGGATCTTTCACAGGAGAAATGGTTATTTTGACGCTGATCAGCTCTCCATTTCGTTTCACTCGGAAGGTATCGAGAGCAAACAGACGCTGCCCCTGATCGATAAAAACAAACATTTGCATAAGTTCTTCTCTTAGCTCCGGTGGGACATGCGGAAAATCATTTTCGTTCAGCTCTTCCGTGGTCCAGCCGTATAGCTCAACGAAGACCGAATTGGCGTAAATCACTTTTTTATCGGTGCCCAGAATGTAAATCGGATCCGGACTGTGCTCGGCAAAAGAATACAGCGAATAATGCATCATGTGGTGAACAGAGAAACCGCTCATATAACCGCTCCCGCAACCAGTGTACTTCCCATCTATGGTAGCATTTTGCACGAATCATATCTGTGATATAAAATAGGCAAAATGTCAAGAAGAATCATTAAAACCACTTTTCCATATGTCATACCAAAAGCCGCTTCACCGGTAATTAAGAGAAAGCGGCCGCTATCATATATTAAATTTAGGAGTATTTTAACGGCCGCCGAACTTTGTTAGATCCGGATCGGCGAACTGTCCCGGCAGCACCTGATGCCCGTCCGCAAGCACCCGGAAATCGCCGCTCGTAAGGTCGGAAGTCAGCAAGGGAAGATAACCCTTTCCTTCCGCATAGCGGTCAACAATCAGGCACCATTCTTCACGGCCGTTGAGCTTGTAAATTCCCGGCCCCTCGACACCCATGATGGCTTCCAGAACAGGTGCGCTTACAAAGCTGAAGGCGTCTTTATACAGCGAAGAGCCTTGTTCCACCCGGATATTCTTGGTCGTTTCATCCTTGGAAAAACGGTAATACCTGCCGCCATCTGCAATAATCGTTGTATCAATGATATGATTGTCGCGCTCAATATACTTCTCTGCCGTAAACTTCCGAAAATCCTTCGTACGCGCACTGTAAAATTTATGTTTCCGTTCGTTCTCCTTCAAAGATCACCAATTCAAAAGCTCTCTGATTTGAGCAGTCAGCTGATTGGCCGCTTTCCGGTGTGTGGCCTCAGAGGGGTGGAAGTCGATGGCATAGCCGTCAGCCGGCAGCTGCTCGTCAAACTTCATTGCTGTTATATTGCTATCACCTGTTTCCCAGCTGTACACGCTAACAGCTTGTTCAACATAAAGATACAACCGCCCCCCCATAATTCCCAGCGTACACAGAATGGGAGCATGGGGATTGTTGCGTCTGACCATTTTAAGAAATTCAACATACTCCTGAGCATATTCTGCCTGCTTACCGGCATCCTCTTTCGTGTAGGAATCATCGTTGGTTCCGAGGTTAATGACGATCAGGTCCGGCACTAGCTTGCTGAAATCCCAAGGTACTTCCTGGGGCAGCAGCGTATCATCAAATCCCCCCTCAGATTTGCCCACTTTTTCATAGTAATCCGGAAGCAGATGGGTGGTTAGCTTTTGATCATTTTCCGTGTAGCCTGTAATAATACCGTAACCGCTGTACGAAACCATGCTGTAGTCGGCTTGAAGCTGCCGGGCTGTCAGGTACGCATAGGTTTTCGTGACATCTTCTGTAGCTGTGGAGAAAGCATGCAGCTCATGCTCATCATCAACACCATAGCCGCAGGTAATGGAATCACCGATGAATTCAATCGTATGTAATTTGGGCGGGGCAGGTTTAATGCCAGCTGCAGCATCAACCGCGATTTCTCGAATCCCAACCGTTGACATCGCCGCCTCTGATAATTTAATAACCGTTACCGTGATTTCCTGCTCCGTATCGCTTTCGAATACCGTATACGATTTCAAAGGCTGATCCATTTGATCGTCAATGACCCGTTTTCCGTTTACACTAATGCCAATACGGGCCAGATTATTACCGGTTAAGGCAATAGCATCACCTTTTAAGGTAATCTCCGCTTTCTTTCCATAGAATAAAAATTCTACTCCTCCGCCTGAAAGCGCCAGCCACAGTACATCCTTATAATAGTGGGTCCGCCCGATGATTTTGACATGATCCTCTGTTGCTTTAAACACCCTGGTTGTTTCCGGCATCATTAAACCTACCTTCCTTCTCGGCTTCTGTAGTTATTAAGCATTACTAGCAATGTACTCCCAAATCCGGCTAATTGGCAAGCTTAGGCAACAACAAATTCCTGTACCGGTAAGCGATGGAGGTGTTCGGGCATTATGGCTATGAAGGAACCTCCATGCAACTTTTGCTCGAGGGCCTCGGCATTGCCCGCCAAAGTCTGTACGATACGCATGGCACGAAACGGGACCTTTTCCTAAAAGCGGTTAATCATTATGTGAATGAAAAGTCCTCTGCGGTAGTCGCTTATTTGGCGGAGACGGCGTCTGTGAATTACTTCCTGACGCTGTATACACAAGACGTGCTGCACTATTCAGCTATTCAATCGGGCTTTAGCTTCCTGCCGCTTACACTCAGTGCCTTCGTCGGTGCCAAGCTCATCAATACCATGCTCACAAAGGTCGGCGTGGCTGGTACAATCGCCGCAGGCATGGGGCTTGGGGCCGCCGGGTTCCTGATGCTGACGGGATTGTCTGCGAGCGGATCAGCTTGGAGTATTATTCCGGGTACGGTGATCATCGGCATTGGTCAGGCGCTAGTCTTTACGACGATGTTCATCGCAGGCAGCGCTGGCATTGAGCCGAACGAGCAAGGCATCGCTTCCGCACTCATCTCGACAGGTCAGCAAATCGGCGGAGCTATCGGTTTAGCGGTGATTATGGCCATTATTTCGGCGAGCCTGGGAACGGGATCTACTCTCGAACACCTGCAGCCGGCGGATCTCAACTCCGCGATCCATACCGCGTTCCTGATCTCTGCTGCGACCACGCTGCTCGGCATTCTGGTAGCCTTCCTGGCCCTGAAGCAGCCAAAGCCGAAGTTGGATGAGATCAAGGTAACGGCAGCTCATTGAGGGAGATGATAGTAACAGGACCGAAAATTATAAAAGCAGCAAAGACCTAGGGTGAGTACTCTAGGTCTTTGCTGCTTTTATGGCTAATCAAAGAAATCAAAAGCGGTCTTTCTTAAAAAGCGTTACAGCCGCGGCTTATTTTTCAAGAAAACCGGTAGATGGATTCGTGATAAAGAAGCCCTCTTGAGGCACATAAAAATATTGTATCCAAACGCCATCCAATAGCGGCTCACGAGTATCCAGCAATACCTCGATCCCCTTGTCGGTAGCGACAATTTCATCATGCTCGGCCTCTGTATCCAGAGTCACATCATAATGGCCGTGATCCCCGTGATTCTGTGTAATGACTACACGAATCTTTTTCCCTTCCGCCTCCTGACTGCTCAGCATATCCTTCAAAACTTTAGCTGCATTGCGGTTAATTTTACATTTCATCCTCTAGCGACCTCTATTCTTCTTAAGATACAGTAAGAAGCTTATTATAACATATATTAAGGTACTATATATAATTCAGTCCGCAGGAAAATCATCGAAGCTAAATCATCATACGGCTTTTGGACCCCTCTTTGCCAGTAGCTTCTTCGTAAAATTCACATCAAAGAACTGAATGATGGGTCCCAGACCGAATACGGTCGCCAGTGTTCCCAGCCCGATGATGCCACCTGCCAGGAAGCAAACCAAAGCACAAAGAGCATCTGTAAACATTCGGTGCCAAAAATATGAGATTTTTGGGAATCTTTTATTCATAATGAGGGACAGGCTGTCATAGGGAGCTACTCCCACCTGTGATGTCTGATACAAGGATATCCCAAAGCTGCAGACCACCACGCCAATCGCCACGGTGACCACCTGCAGCCAGAACATCTGAGGTTCGCCCAGCAGATTTAGCCAAATATTATAAAAGAAAGTGGCTATGTAACCCAGAAAAATTGCATTTACGAAGGTTCCGGCTCCAATTAGCTTTCGTCCCCAGATAACTTGTATTACAAACAATACAAGATTCAGTAAGATTAGAAAATTGGCATATACGATACCGCTGGAGTCTGCAAGTGCCATCACCATGCCGCTGAAGGGATCATTCCCCAGGCCAGACAGCTTAAAGATACTGATCCCCATGCCCAGAAATACATTGCCCAAAACCATAATGATCAAACGTGTTATATCTACCTTAATC
>NZ_LN831198.1:902402-913744 GCF_001368795.1 Paenibacillus ihuae | reverse complement strand
ACATTGCCCAAAACCATAATGATCAAACGTGTTATATCTACCTTAATCAAATACCTCTTCATATGGCCCGTCCTATGTTCATAGTATAGTTCTGCTTTTCACAAACAACGAGGTCATTATATCATAGTTTCACTGGCAGGGCGGTACCTTCTTCAATGGTGAAGATCCTCCAGAAGATATAAAGCAATGTCTTTGATCAGCCTAATCCTTTTGATAAAACCGGACATAATCAACCCTGAACTCGCTCGGGTACACAGGCGCTGGCATGTCCCCGCTCTCCGGACGCGGAATCTCATAAATATTTAGCATCAGCTGCATGGGATAGTCCGGCGACTGCTTCGAGTGGTGGATAAGCTCGTTATCGATGTAGAAACGGACGCCATCCGCTGTCCAGTCTACCGCGTAAATGTGAAACCGGCTGGCGTCGATAGGAAACTCCTGCTCGAAGAACTCCTCTTCAATGGCCGGATCTCCAAAAGGATGCAGGCCGAATCCGATGATCGACTTCTCCGTGTCTCCGCCATTCCAGCCCTTCTGCTCAAACACGCAGATCTCAGCCGACCGCTCCGGACGGTCCTCGAATCCAATCATCCAAAGGGCGCACAAATTATTGGGATTATATAGTCCCTTCGCCCGGAGCTCCAGATAGCCGTAATGAGGCGTAAACAACCTCTCCTCCGCCTGTTCTTCGCGGACACGGCAGCTGCTGGAAAAACGGTGCTGGCCATACTCGCTCCCGAGCGGTCCGGAATATACCCCGGTCTGAAGATTGCTGACCTTGATGCCCCCATTGAATTCGGTACTCCAGGGCTCCTGATCTTCCGTAATTTGCAGGATCAGCTGGCTCTCCTCGAACCGGTAATTCGCCTTGGTCTTTGCACGGCTGCTCCATTGCGGCAGATAATATGGAAGCCATTTGCTCTGGTCCAGATCTCCCGAATCAAAGTCGTCCTCATAGACCAGCGTATACCCCGGCTTCATCGTTTCATTTCTCGGAAAATCATACCCCGACATCGCTCAGCATCTCCTTTGCTTAATCTTCTTCTGCCCGGGAAAGGCATAGAACACCCTTTTTACCAAGCATAATCCAAGTTTCCCTCGTGTACAATTATTTCCTTTTAAAATTCACCTATACTTTTAGACAGAAAAAAGGAATCTAATGAGCTTCTGTCCCCCTCCAAATTCCTCGTTTATTCCATATTCAATTTGTATTAGATAGGGTGTGAATCCGCTTTAATACGCGCCATATTCAAACCAATCAAAATCTGCCGTATTGTCAGAGGCCGTCCCGTTACTTGTGCCATACATTCCAATGCAGCAGCCTACAAATCCGCCTGCTACCTCGGTACTCAAACTGCTTGTATCCACATGTTCTGCAACCAGATGATATTGATCTCCGTCGGGACTGTAATAGAAGCTCAACTCCTGGCCTCTCGCAGCCATTTTTAAATACAGCCTTGGACCATCGACTTCTGCTTGAGCCACAGTCGTCTCCTGGCCATTAATACAGGTCACAACACGTAAGGCTTGCCTGTCATCATGCAGCACGCGTTCAAACCGGATATGGAACTTCTCATTTTGAATGACCGCCAAACCTGCCGATTCATGAATGCTCCGCGCCTCAAACTCCATCACAGCTGCAGCCGCATAGTCAAAATGCTGTTGACGCAGACAGATAAAGCTGAGATTATCCTGATCCTTGAACGTTTGAGGTTTTATCTTTAGCCGTAAATACCCTTTACGTTCTGTCAATGAATATAAATCCGCCTGCGGATTCCTTAAGAACATCCATTTAAGTGCCAGCTTGTCACTGTCAAAATGGTCACAGCGCAGCTGCGGCTCCACAGGAACCGGCGTTAGTCCAATGACCCCCTGCTCCTCCAGAATTCCCCGGCCCTCATTGACTACAGGCCATCCATCCTCCCAGATCACTGAAGCAAGAAACGTCTCCCGCCCCAAATTACTATAGCTGCCTCCATATGGACGTGAAGCGAGCATCACCATAAACCATTGACCGTCTTCAGCCTGAACCAAATCGGCATGCCCTACATTAACTACCGGATAATGCTTGCCCAGATGACGATGCGTAATGATCGGGTTGTTCGGATTGCCTGTATAGCCTTCTGTCAGCTTCCGGCTGCGGGCAACGGTCACGGCGTGATTCGGCCCCGTTCCTCCCTCTGCAATCATTAAATAATAGAAGCCGTCTTTCTTGTACAGATGCGGCCCTTCCGGCCAAATCACATCTGTCATGGCGCCTCTCCAAAGTACATAACTCTCCCCTGCAAGCTCCATGGTCTCCAAGTTCAACTCCTGAATCCATACCTCCCAGTTGCCGTCATAACGTACTCCAGTCGAGTTAGGTCTTGTACCCAAATAATAGGCTTTCCCGTCATCAAAGAAAATCGTAGGGTCAATCCCTATGGCTCCTTGAATAAAATAGGGTTCCGACCATGGCCCGGCAGGATTGGTTGCTGTAACAACGAAATTCCCGCCATGGGTTACATTGGTCGTGATCATATAGAACTTGCCCTCATGATAACGGATCGTTGGGGCAAAAATCCCTCCTGAGTGCCCGGCTCCCTGTAAGTTCACTTGTGAGGGACGGTCAAGCACATTGCCGATCTGCTTCCAATTCACAAGATCACGGCTATGAAAAATCGGCACACCCGGAAAATACGCAAATGTCGATGTCACCAAATAATAGTCTTCCCCGACCCGGCATACGGAAGGGTCCGGATAAAACCCAGGCATTATCGGATTGTAATAGGTAATAGAATGGTGATTTTGTTTATTAGCAGTTGTCATTCTTTTACTCCTTCACGGATATATGGTTTAGTGTATAAGTTAAGTATAGCGTTTACAAATAACCACGGACAACCTGTCAATTTACAGTTATTTATCACTGTTCAGAACGGTTATCTGGTAGGATAATAGATATGAACAAGATGCAAAGGATATAGGTGCAGCCTATGAAGTCAATGTATTCCGGTTTCAGAGAGAGTTCAATTTGTAAAGGAAACGGGTATAAACCTCCAAATTTACACAAATGGGGACCGGGTGTCCGCGATGTTTTTGCCTTGCACTATATTGTAAGCGGTAAAGGCTACTTACAAACATGCCATGCAACTTACTCCTTAACGGCGGACCAAAGCTTCATCATATTCCCTAATATGGAAATATACTATTATCCCGATCCGCAGGATCCGTGGGAGTATTATTGGATTGAATTTAACGGGCTAGAGGCCTCACGCCTTGTGTCGATGATTCAGATTACTCCTGATCATCCGGTCTTGGAGGCATCGCCACAAGATTTCAAGCCGCTGTATCAAATGGTCAAAACTGCCGGAATGGAGCCGTTCGAACGGGAGCGTTCAGATGCAGGGCTGCATCTTTTGATGTCCTATTACATGGAGCACTACCCTAGTGACAAAGCTTTTCTCAAAAAGGATTACGCCTTATCCGCAAGGGAATTCATTGAAAGCAACTTTTGGAAGCCTTCATTATCGGTTCTGGACGTAGTCGAATTTGTGAACATTGAGCGCAGCTATTTGTTCCGGCTGTTCAAGGAAGAGAACGGCATATCCATTTCCGGTTATCTGACCACCTTCAGGATTCGGCGGGCCTGCGAATTGTTGAAAAATGCACAGTTATCCATCCAGTCATTGGCCTATTCGGTGGGCTATCAGGACCCGTTATATTTTTCAAAAGTATTCAAAAAAGCAACCTCATACACTCCGTCGCAATATAGAAAGCTCATCATGGAGCATCCTGCGGAAGCCGGTCCTGATATTTCTATCTAAACCTATCAAAAGTCCAGCTTAGCGAAACAGCACACAATTCCCGGATTCCCGGAAATATTTTATCAATTTCTCAATGGGGCTGCGGCCGCATTTCAGGTGCTCGCCAAGACAGTCTATACACAGGAAATCTTGGGCATTTCGTGTAACCAGCTTCAGGTAGATCGCTACATCATCGGTCATTAAGGGAACTCCGCAGGTTCTGCATGTCCTATTCATGTTCATGAGATCCTTTATACCAGTTTCGCCCGCACAATCAGACAATCATGAGCCGGAACTACGGGAGCATATCTTTCTTTAAATTGGCCGATTTCTTTATGCTCCCAGCAGTCATAGAGCGACAGTGATTTACCGGAAGCATAGGGTAGCCCGATATCCCAGAATTGCAGTGACATTTCCCTTTGGCCATCACTTAAATTGAAGAAGCCTATAGCAACATCTCCGTCCGTTAACACTTTCACCAGCATAAACACATCATCCGCATGAAACCATTGAGGTTCCGGCTTGATACGGTAAGCACCGCGGCCTTCAACATCCTGATTAATGGCAATCAAATCCCCGTTCAACAGAATATCCCTGGTGGCCTGGTTGGCCTTGCGGATGTCACTGCCAATCATCAGCGGAGATCCCATCATGCTCCATAACGAAAAATGGGTCTTGTACTCCACATCACTGCAACCGCCGATCTGGCTTCCGATAAAGTCGCTGTTGCTGCCTCCGTACATGCCGACAACCAGCATATCCATATCATTATGACAATAAGCTCCTGTATAACAGGCTTTATCAAGCTGTGACAATGCCAGACCCTTGATAGAATCCCAGCTATCCTGAATATCCCCTGTGGACCGGTACATATGGGCGCCTGATTCACGAATCCAGTGATATACATTGTCCACACCCCAGTTGCACGCCGAGAACAGAATATCTCTTCCGCAGTTTTTTAGCGCCAGACTCATTCGTTTGTACAGCAGTTCCCCTGAGATATGTCTCGGTTTGAAGCAGTAATCATATTTTAAGAAATCCACGCCCCATTCAGCCAGTAATTCGGCATCCTGAAATTCATGCTCAAAGCTCCCCGGGTACCCTGCACATGTATGTGTTCCTACACAAGAGTACATCCCAAACTTTAATCCCTTGGAATGGATATAGTCTGCAAGCGCCTTCATTCCGTTCGGGAATTTGACCGGGTCGGCAACCAGCTTGCCATCCTTGTCCCGCTCTTTCAGGCTCCAGCAATCATCAATTACAATGTACTCATATCCCGCCTCTTTATACCCTTCTGCAACCAGTGTATCTGCAGCCTCCCGGATAAGCTGTTCGTTAATGTCCCAGGTAAACGTGTTCCAGGAATTCCACCCCATGGGTGGCGTCAGGCCGAGCTGTTGTTTGTTCATCAAAGTATTCATCCTTTCGTGTAACCCGAATATTTAGTGTAAGAACAGTAGCTATATTCTTTATGTATTTAATCATAGACGACTCTTGCGATCTATAGCTTGACGTTGCTTTCACATGTACATTTGTTGCTTTTCTCCTGAAAAAAGAAACTTCCTCCAGCTACCTTTGGTCCGTTACCGGACAACGCAACTGTATATATAATTATTTTTAAATTATTCAATATTATGTAAAATTTAGACTGTGATTGTTATCCTATACCGGTTTTATCTAATGATAGATCAATAAGTCGTGAGGATTGGTCATTGTTTGAAAGAAAATGATAATTTATTATAGTTGCATAGTTATGTAAGCGCTAACATCGAGGAGGGATACTAGCAACATAACGTTCAGATTAGGTAATTACTAATGGAAGGAGGACAGCATACCGGCCAGCAGGTTTAGGGTATAGCCACCCTGTTGAAAGCTCCAATTATTATACAAAGGGGGAGTGAACCGATGCGTAGTCACAGCATGAGAAGCAATTCTATACGAAAGTTTCTTTATATTTCGCCTTTTATGGTTTTACTTGCTGTCTTTTCCTACTACCCCCTCTATGGATGGGTATATGCATTCTTTGACTATATGCCGCCGATACCGCTGTCAAAAGCACCATTTGTCGGTTTCAAATGGTTTCATTCCTTGGTAGAAAACCAGGTGAAAGTTGACCAGTTGGTGCAGGTCATCAAAAACACCTTCGGCATTAGCGGGCTGAGTATACTTTTCTCTTGGCTCCCCATGATCTTTGCCATTTTCCTGACAGAGATCAAAGCCGTCCGTTTCCGCAAAATTATCCAGACTGTAACCACTCTTCCAAACTTTATCAGTTGGGTACTGGTCTATTCCCTGGCCTTTTCCATGTTTTCAAGTGAAGGTGTCGTCAACGGCTTTTTGACCCAGATGGGGCTGATCGACTCCCCTGTACTCTTCCTTCAGAACTCGGACCATGTCTGGATTACGATGTGGTTCTGGATTACATGGAAATCACTGGGCTGGTCAGCCATACTGTATATCGCGGCCATTATGGGGATTGATGAATCTCTTTATGAAGCGGCTTATGTAGATGGTGCGACGAGAATGCAGGTCATCCGGCATGTGGTTTTGCCAAGTATGCTGCCGACTTATTTTGTGCTATTGATGCTCCAGATTGCCAGCTTCCTGAACAATGGGCTGGAGCAATATTTCGTTTTCCAGAATGCCTTCAATAAAGACACCATTCAGGTATTGGATTTATACGTGTACAACCTGGCTATGGGAGGCGGCAGCTATTCCGTTTCCGTCGCGATCAGTATGCTGAAAAGCCTGATTAGTGTTGCGCTTCTCTTTTCCGTAAACGGGCTGTCCAAATTATTAAGAGGAGAGGGCATCGTATGAGTGACAACCCGACAGGAATAACACCGGTTGCCAAAGAAAATAACAGCCGCCTCTCCAAAAAAATAAAAATGCAGGTCAGTCCAACCGACAAGCTGATTTCCGCTGTAATCTATGTCCTGTTTTCGCTCTTTGCATTTATATGTGTATACCCGTTCTACTCCATCATCATCAATACCATAAGCGCCAACGATCTCAGCGCCAAAGGTGAAATTGCGTTTTGGCCGAGGGGGATTCATTTCCAGAACTATGTTGACGTATTTAAAATACCGGGACTGTGGAATGCATTTGTCATTTCTTTGGGGAGAACAGTAATAGGCACCCTTTTGACGGTCGGAGCCTCTGCCTTTTTGGGATTTATGTTTGCCCAGGAGGATATGTGGGGGAAAAAATTCTGGTACCGGTTTACCATTATTACGATGTTTTTTAATGCCGGTATTATCCCGTGGTACTTGACCATGAGATCCCTGCACCTCACCGACAATTTCCTGGCATACATTCTGCCGTCTATCGTAGCTCCATTTTTCATCATTCTTGTGAAGACATTTGTAGAATCCACACCGAAGGAATTGCAGCAGGCGGCCAGCATTGACGGTGCAGGGATTATAACGATCTTTTATAAGGTTATCCTGCCCATCAGCAAACCTATATTGGCTACCGTCGCCATATTCTCGGCAGTGAACCAGTGGAATTCCTTTCAGGATACCCTGCTGCTGGTTACGGACAGCAAATTGTACAGCCTGCAGTTCATTCTGTATAACTACATCAATCAGGCCAGTTCCTTATCCACCATGGTCAATCTGCAAAATGCCGGGTCCACCGCAATGGCAAGTCTGGCCACCAAGCAAACCACCACATCCATTCGGATGACCGTTACCATCATCGTTGTTGCACCTATTTTGCTGGTATATCCGATTTTCCAAAGATTTTTTGTAAAAGGAATTATCATTGGTGCAGTTAAAGGTTAATAGGCACGATGATGATAAATTAATCATTTGGGGGGCTGTACATGAACAGAAACAATAAGCTGGCAAGAAAATCCTCAATGCTGCTTGGCACCACCTTGCTTCTGGTAACAACGGCATTGAGCGGATGTAGCGGTAATTCTAACAATGCGGGTACAGCAACGGGATCACCCGATCCAGGTACAGCAACCGAGTCATCCAGTCCGGGTACAGGGATCGACCACAGCAAACCGCTGACCATTACCGTATTTGACAACGCAGCAAATTATCAGGGGGAGCAGACCGGATGGTACGGAAAGCTGATTAAGGATAAGTTCAATATCACCTTAAATATTCTGTCTCCGCAGGTTGCCGGCGATCAGCTATACAAGACAAGATCAGCGTCGGGAGATCTGGGAGACCTCCTGATTATTGACAACAGCCAGCTGGAGGAATTGATTCCGGCAGGAATGATTATGGATATTACGGATAAGATCAAGAATACGGAACACCTGTCCAAATATGTGGACAATCACTTCAAGCCTTTCAATGCTGCATTCCAAAGCATCAATCCTGATGGGAAGATATATGCGCTGCCGACTTTTACATCGGACACTTCCCCGACTACCTTCTCGGAAGAACTCCCTTACTCCAGTCCGCTTATGCCTTGGGACTACTACAAGGGAATAGGAGCTCCCAAGCTGAACAATCTGACTGATCTTCTGAATGCATTGAAGCAGATGCAGGAGAAATATCCTAAGACACCCGACGGCAAACCGATCGTTCCGATTACCTTGTGGAAGGACTGGGACAACGGAAGTATGGAAAATGTCCGCTGGCTCAGTAACTGGTATGGTTATGAACAGCCGGACGGAACCTCGACCATACAATTAAATGCAAAAGGCGATATTGTTCCTCTCGTTGACGACAACAGTATGTACAAGAAAATCCTTAAGTTCTACTATGATGCCAATCAGATGGGGCTGGTGGACCAGGACTCGCCTTCCCAGGACTGGAATAAAGTCTCTGAAAAGCTGACTAACAAACAGGTTCTGCTCTTATGGTATTCATGGCAAAGGGGCTTCTACAATACCATTGAAAGAGGCAATAAAGGTGACGGCAATGTTGCCATTCCGATCGCTGATACCCATATTATCCAGAACAGTGATGCCTACTTCGGGAACGGAAGAGTATTTGCTGTAGGTTCAAAAGCAAAAAATCCGGACAGAATCATTGAATTCATGGATTGGCTGGCCTCTCCTGAAGGTCTGCGCTACTATACCAATGGATTCGAAGGCTTCAACTATGAAAAGACGGCCGACGGCAAGTTTAAGCTGACACCAGTAGGACAAACGGCGTTTCAAGATAATACCCCCGTTCCTGAAGAATACGGCGGCGGCGGATATCAAGACGGACAGAGTAAGCTCAACACTATGATTATGAGCGACTTTGTGGTAGATCCGGAAACGAAAGAATTCTACAACAACACTTATTGGAGCTCAACCATAGAAGCAAACAAGACAGTTCTGACTACGGAATGGCAGAAAACCTATAATGCAACCACTCCGACAGAATACTATCAGAAAAACAATATGATCGATATCGTGCCAAATATTAATACAAGTCTCGGGTCGGACTCCTCGGACATTAAGAATAAACGGAGCCAGATCTCGGATTATGTGAAGAACACATCCTGGAAAATGATATTCGCCAAGGACCAGGCAGAATTCGATAAGCTCTGGACCAAGCTGAAGGCCGATGTGGTCGGTCTCGGTTGGAATGATGTCCTGGCCGTAGATACGGAAAGAGCACAAAAAATCGTTAAAATGCGTGCCGATGCAGTCGCGAGCAAATAATCATTGTCACACCAAGCACTTTGCGTATAACCTGCTCTAATCAAAGATAAAGGGGCGTTCCCGGCAGCCATAATGGTCTGCCGGGAACGCCCCCTTGTTGTCATATACGGCTTCAAGCAGCGGTTATCCTTGAGCGGTCAGCTAAAAAATAAGCTTCGAGAACTGATATAAGCCGTTCTTCCAGACCGGCCAATCATGGTCGCCGTTTTCTTCCACCCAGATATGCGGTACGGAATGCTGCGACAAATACGCATGCGTCCGGTCGCTGACATTCTTAAGACTGTCCAGATCCCCGCACGATAAAAAGAGCAGACTGAGTAGCTCTGCAGTCTTCTGAGGTTCCGGGAGCAGCAGCTCAGGCAGCTTCGTATTGGGAGCCGGAGAGAACGCCCCGATCCAGGCGAAACGGTCCAGATTGCTCAGACCAATATTCAGGGATTGCCCTCCGCCCATGGATAATCCGGCAATGGCACGGTGCATCCGGTCCGTCAAGACCGAATAATTCATTTCAATATAAGGGATAAGATCATGGAGCAAATCCGATTCGAAGGTTTCGAAGGCCTGGATCTTGTCAGGAGCAAAAATATCTCCTTCCGCCCGGTCATTCAGCATCGCCCGGCCGTTCGGAAGTACAACAATCATAGGCTTCAGCATTTGATCCGCATACAGATTGTCCAGAATGATCTGGGGCTTGCCGTGGTTGTACCATTCTGTCTCATCTCCGCCAATCCCGTGCAGCAGATACAAGACGCTGTACGCCTGTTCTGCGGAATAGCCGGGTGGCGTATATACCATTGCCTTCCGGGTGCTGCCTACCGCTCTGGAGGGATATTCAATAGTATGGATCTCTCCCCGCACAATGCCATCCCTCTCCGTGTCATATCCGGCAGTTTGTATCGTATATTTCCGATTGCTCTCGTTCATTACCGCTCATTCCTCTCTGTATGGATGGCTTGCCGATTGAAACATTGCTCAACCAGAAATTGCATCACCTCACCCGGAGGCTCCTCCATCGGCACTGCCTGGTCCGCAAACACCATGCCGTAAGGTGTTTCCGGCGTACACGGTTTCCAGAGAGGCAATTCCTCGCCAGTCGAATCTTTGCCGTTCGGATCGCCCGTGCCAACGAAATAGGCCAGATAATTGCACATCTGGCGGGCAAGATCATAATGCTTGCCCACAAAAGGCCGCCAGCATTTGGCCAGCGTTTCGAAGTGGAACCACAGATCCACCGAGTGGAAGGTTCCGGGATCATCCCAGCCCGGAATGTCCGCATCAAAATTGTAATAGTACATCGGAACACCGCTGCCGGAATCACTATTGGCCTTAATCGCAACACGGGCTGCATATTCAATATTATTCACGGAAGCTTTTTGGATCATTTCCTCCAGACTTCCTGTATCAACGGCGCATAGCTTAAGATACGCTTCGGCTTCCCCGCCAAACATTTCAACAGCCATGGCTCTGAATTCCTCCATGGTGCCGGCGCCTGGAGCACTCATAAATTCGGAAGAGGTATTTCCCAGCATGACCGGCACCTTGTGGTGCTGCCCCTTCAGAAAAAGGTCATACGGATTACCGGGACAGTACACCTGGTCTATGACCGTTCCCCAGAAGTGGCCGTATTCCAGCATTTTATCGCGGATATATACGGCATCCAGCTTGCGGGCCTCTTCCAGAGTAGATACCCCTATAAATTCAAAAAAGGCTGCCCCCTCCGCTTCAGCCTGCCTGAGGGTACGGTCTAGCAGAGGCATCGAGTTGCCGGGATACAGCGGAGTAAAGACGCCGCTCATAACCACGGCCCGCTGAAACAATCCTTCATTCTGCGGCGAGGTTAGTTGGCTCATCACACTTGCGCCGCCGGCCGATTGTCCTCCTATTGTGATTTGGTCAGGGTCTCCGCCAAAAGCAGCGATATTGCGCTTCACCCACTGCGT
>NZ_LN831198.1:890643-902254 GCF_001368795.1 Paenibacillus ihuae | reverse complement strand
CCCCTGCGGGCAATGCGTTCACCGTCAAACTCCATTTCCGCTGTATGGCCAACCTGAAGTCCTCCGCCAAAATACCATACAAAGACAGGGAGCTTCTCACCCGAGCTGAGGGCCGGTGTCCAGACGTTCAGATATAGGCAGTCCTCATCCATGGGAAGATCGGGATCGACCGACCATTCGCGGGTATAAATATTATTCACATCTATAACAGTCGGGGCCTGCATCGAAATCGGGGCAAATTCAAACGCTTTCAATTTCCCTTCCCAGTTTGGTACAGGCTGGGGAGCACGCCAGCGGTTCTCTCCTACAGGCGGGGCTGCAAACGGAATTCCCTTAAAGCTGGTGATACGCGGATCAGCTGCCGGCAGTCCTTGAACAATACCGCTTTCAACACGTACTTCTCTTAACATACCGTTACTCCTCTCTGAATATAAACGTCACCGCGGTTTAGCTCACGGTTACTTCCATAGATACCTTTTTCAGCTCCCGGTTCAGATCCTTATCCTCTGTCAGATCCAGGACCGGAACACCGTCAATGTCAAAATGCACGCGGCGGACGCCGGAACTTCTGGGTCCGTCAATTCCCGGTCTTGCATGGTAAGCGTTCCAAATGACTCCATCCTCATCGGTCACATAGGAATTGTGGCCCGGCCCATATTCCCCCGGTACACTTCTGGAGGTCAGCAGCGGGTAATTGCCTTTGGTCCAGCTGCGGATATCCAGCAAATCCGCACCCTTGTCAGCCGTCAAGAGACCCACAACATAGGTTGCATCCACCGCCGCGCTGGCAAAGGTCAAGAATAACTTCTCATCGGTGTAGAGAGCGAACGGTCCTTCATCTACAAAGGTATGATTATTGGCCCACCCGTAATCGGGTTTTGTCAGAAGCACCGGATCACTGGTCAGCTTCCACGGCTCCTGCGGGTCGATTCTGGCGATATAGATCCAGGCTCCAAGGTCGACAGGCACGAACTGGCGCTCCGACCATGCGGCGTAATACTCTCCATTCCATTGAATTACGGTCATATCGAGGGAAATCGTCTTGCCTGCTTCACACAAAAATGTACCATCGTTCTTTACTACACGCTTAGGCATCGACCAGTCAGCAGCGCACATCGGATTTCCTTCCGGCCGCAGCTTCATGACATGCGACTCTTCATGCAGGAACTCACCCGGTGTTGCCGCATGAAAGATATAAAGTTCATCTTCAATGATATGGAATTCCGGCGCCCACAGCAGCCCGCCGATCTGCTCATAGGTATTCGAATCCAGAATCAGTGCTTCCTCGGCATCTGCCAGCCCGGGGATCGTACCGGCTTCCCGCATATATAACGTATGATTTTGGTCTGCATCGTTCGTGGCAATGAAATAATACTTTCCTTTCCATTTGGCAATGCAGGGGTCTGCACGGTCGAACGCAATCGGAAACGGATAATGATCCTGATGAACTTCACCGGAAATTCTATAGGTCCCCGCCTGCTCCCAATCGATTCCATCCGTATTCCAGTCCACTCTTTTTAGCGCCTTGGTGCCGTCGCTGTACAGAGCCGTCGCCCGGATCTCTTCCAAATCCGATTCCGATGCCGCTGTCACGCGGTCCGGAACTTCAATGGCAATGTTGGTCGGAACCGTAAGCTTACAGTAGAGCCTGCGGGCTATATCCTTGGATACCGGGATGTAGTTGCGCGGCAGAATCCCTTCAATATCTGAAAGCACTGTATCCAGAGTAAAGGGCTGTGCCGCTTCCGGTGCCGAGATATCCTTCATGCTCATGATATCGGCTATAAAATTCTGATAGCCGTTCCCCAGCTCATCGATCCAGCGGATCAGATAGCCTTTCCGGCCGGTATCGTATTCGCAGGAGACATCGCTTACAAAAGTATCTGCCTTAAGCTCCAGCAGTCCAACCTCGTTGTACTGCAGCAAATCAACAGAGGAGAACAGCAGCACTTTCCCCTTGCTCTCTGCATCGGGTTCGCCTTCCGCCTCCGTACGGACTGCAATCACCCCGAAATTCCCCTCGGAGGTGTGGAACAGATACGGATTCTTCAGGCTCTTGGCCCGGAGTGTGCCATCCTCGTTCTCTGTTGCTCTGGCGAATAAAACCCCCGAATTATGGTTTAAATCCTGAAAAAGAAGCCCGTCGCTGCAATAAGCCAAATGCATGCTGTGCGCCAGTTTCGGAGCATACACCATATCCTCCTGCGGTAACCGGGTATAGCAAAGGATATAATTCCGCTCTTCCTTTTGATGTGCTATCATTAACAAACAACCTTCCTTCATTATTGATAATTTCTAATGACCAGAAAATCATATTTCAGGGGTAGAATTCAGAAAAATCCCCAAATTACCTTAATTTACAATATAATTATAGGAAAATACTGAATCCCAAACAATGATCTATCCTGTCCATTAATTGATGTATCCGAAGAAAGGAGAACCTGATGCCAAAAATTCACTATGTCGAATTTGACGCTACTCATCCTGACGATTTTGTGTTCAGTATACCCGAGGGCCATGATGCCTGGCTTCTGGTGCTCACACAAACTGCGGCGTTGTTTGAAGTGAACGGAGAATTAAAAGAATTTCCGGCCCACTCTGCTGTTCTTTATCCTCCTAAGCACACTATCTATTACCGTGCTTGTTCCAATAAGTACGTTAACGACTGGGTCCGTTTCGATGCGGACGAATCCTATATTACAGAAACCACTTTGCCTGTTGGTGTTCCATTTTCACTGCCGGATCCCGGCTACTGCCATCAGCTGTTTCAGCTGCTGACCTTTGAGCATACTTTTCAGAATGACTACCGGGAGCTTTCCATCGACTACCTGTTTAGAATTATCTTCAATAAGCTGTGCGAAGCATCCCAAGACAAGCTGAGCCCGCAATATTATAATCTTTTGAACTTGCGCAAGACTCTTTACAATAACCCCGGCCATCCTTGGACCGTTTCATTAATGGCAGAGCATCTGCATATCAGCGCAGGCTATCTGCAAACGATATACAAATCTACCTTCGGTATCTCCTGCATGGAGGATGTCATTCATTGCCGAATTCGGCTGGCCAAGGAAAAGCTTGGCTTTGGTCCGCATAAAATTGCCGAGGTCGCAACGCTTTGCGGTTATGCAAATGTGGAGCATTTCTGCAGACAGTTTCGGCAGCTTACGGGTTACTCCCCCAAGGCTTACCGGGAAACCCTCGCCTCCAAAGAACCGAAGATTCCGGCAGAACCTTAGAGGCGCCAGACCCCAACTCCAGAACCAGAGTCTTAAAGGAGTTTATCTCTAATGCAAAGGGCGGTCCATACGTGGCCGCCCTTTGCATTGTCACTTTGTGGCATAGTTAGCTCTGTACAGCATCAGACCTTGTTCTAATTCCGCCTATGATAATGAAAATAATCGAAATCCGCATAACCGCCGGACTGATTCGTCGCATAATTAAACAGTCCAATTCTATACCCCATAAAATGATCCAGCGTGTACTTCATATGCAGCATCCGGCCGATGGGCTTCCATGCTGTCCCGTCTTCCGAATAGTAGAACTGTGCCTGGTCGAGGCTATCCTCAAAATTGAAGTCAATTTTGAGATAAACCCGCTCACCGGTAAACACGACACTCTCCACCGTCTCCTCGCGGCCTTCGCCGCCGTTAACACACATGTCAATGCTGAACTGTCCCGGCTTCCCGGCTGCAATCCTTATCGTGCCAAACCCATTCTGCAGGGCTACCATTCCTGCCCGGTCACCGGGCTTCATTCCTGAAATATCTACCACTGTCTCCGCGCTGCAGGCCGGACCTTCCGTACGTTGCGTCAGCGTATTGCGTGCAAATAGAATGCTGTCTGTTAATGAACCCGTGCGGAGGCGCAGATGGCCCGGCCGCTCTGTTACAGACCATAGCCCGTTGTCAGGATTATGGTTCCACTGCCAGTTCAGGGCCAGCCGGTTGGACACATAGTCGAACTCATCGCTGATTACCAGAGGCTTCGGTTCTGCAACAGGAAGCTTTGTCTCAACCACTCGGGGAACGGAGCCATTAATCCCGATAACCGGCCAATCGTTCTCCCAGCTCACAGGAAGCACGCAGGGAACCCGCCCCACAGCATCATGATCCTGGAACAGCACAGCATACCAATCATGATCCGGGGTATCGACAATGCCGCCTTGCGCCACACCATTGTTATGGTAGCCCAGATCATCATCCAGAATAATTTCACGTTCATAGGGACCCAGAATCTCCCGCGAGCGGTAGCAGATTTGGCGTCTGCGCATATTTCCGGTTTGCGGCCATTCAATAAAGAACAAATAGTAATAACCGTTCAGCTTATACGCATGACAGCCTTCGATCCGCAGACCGATGTCTTTCCGTTCGCCTTCGAGCAGCAGTTGATCGGTTCCGCCCGGCTTCACAGCTGTAAGATCTTCCGTCAGCTCCTTAATAAGGATATCCCCATTACCGTAGATCACATAATTGCGGCCGTTGTCATCCAGCAGCAAGCCCGGGTCATGGTGAAGCCCCGGTATCACCGAGCGCTCCCATATTCCATGTTCGATATCCTCCGTGCGGTAGATATAGAACCGGTCCATGTCATTGGATGAAAAACAAACGTAGAATACCCCGTCCTTGTAACGGAGAGATGCCGCCCAAGAACCCTTTCCATAAATGCCGGTTCCGTCCAGCAGCTGGTGGGCATCATTATCCTCAAAGGTATCATATACATAATTTACAATTTCCCAATCCTTCAGGTTCACCGATTTCATAATTGGACAGCCCGGCATGGAATGCATACTTGTGCTGACCATATAGAATGCAGGGCCGACCCGGATTACGTCAACATCCGGAACATCTGCCCACATTATGGGATTGGTTAGGGTAGCGGTATTCACTGTATTGTCCCTCCCTGGTTGAATTCCTCTACTGCATGAACTGCCATGATACAAGCTTGAATAATGGCGTCGCTGTATTACCTGTAAACACCAGGTACAGGTCGCGGGTTCCTTCAACTCCGGTAACCTTCGTCTTTAACTCCAGCTGATTCACCGGAACGTTAGCGGCAGGAACAGGCAGTTCCCCAATCAACAGGCCTGCAGGATCATCCAGATGCAGTTCAATCATACCGCCGCCCTCAAGGCTTATAACAGAGGCACTGAAGGCTGCGGCACCTTTACTTCCGAAATCAACCCCGGATAACCCGATCCAATCGCCATTGTCAATATCCGTCACAAGCCGTTCTCCTGCGGCTGCCTCGAATTCCGTCTTTACACCTGCGCTCCACCCTATGGTCACCGCTTGTACACGTTGATAAGGGTTTAAAGGTTGGATTTGCTGCACACCTTTATAATCTGCTTCAACATCCTGAATGGACCCATCCTCGTTATGGAAAAGGCGGCCCAGATGCGTCGAACGGTAGCCATTCGCAATCCCCTGTGCTTTGGACAAGGTTTGTGCGTGATAGGCGATATACCATTCATCATGAAATTGGAAAATGGCATGATGGTTATTGCCTGACACTCCGAAGAAATGTCCCGGATTCTTTAATATCGTCTCATGATATGTCCAGGGTCCCATCGGTTTATCGCTCGTCATATAGGCAATCTCTCCCGCAGGAGGACTGCCCTCCGGCCGTTCCCCGTCATAGAAATTTGAACAATAGGTATAGTAGTAGATGCCTTCCCGTTTATGTATGCCGGCATCCTCGAACATGAACGGGGCAGGGATAACCTCAGCAGTTCCCACTACGCTGGTCATGTCATCTCCCAGCATCATCACCCGTGCTGTACCGGGCTCCGCATATTCTCCTTCCGGTACCCCGCCTCCGAAATAGATGTAACCTTTGCCGTCATCATCCACCAGAACCGCCGGGTCGAACAGCCAGGTTACATCCTCTACTCCCGGAGTGGAACGTAATATAAGCGCCTCGCCAATAGGGTCAACCCATGGTCCCACCGGACTGTCACTTGTCAGAACGCCGATACCGCTGGCATTATTGGCGAAATACAGGAAGAATTTATCCTTGCCCTCCATCACCTTGTGGACTGCCGCAGGCGCCCAGGACTGGGTAGCCCACTTCGCCGCCCCATCCGGCCCCGCAACTGCAATTTCGCCATGATCGGTCCAGTTGACTAAATCACTGGAGGAGATTACGGCAATTTTATTGATACTGCTGTATGTGTTTTCTTTTACCGCACCGTTCCCGTCATACTCCAGAGCGTCATGGGTCATGTACAAGTAGACCCGGTCTCCGAATACCAGGGCATACGGATCGGCCCCATAGCGGTTTGCAACCACCGGATTACCATTAGGCGGAACCTTTCCTATGGCTTGATTTAATTGAACTGTCATTATCTGTCCTCCTATTTGGAATTTCCCGGACTTCATCAATTGTTATCCTTTCGAAGCAGCCAGATCGGCAATCCGCCCGAACGAAGCTTTGGGCTGGTGGTTTACGTCAAACAGAAACGGCCAGTTTTTACGCCCGCGGACCGGAAAATCATCCAGCCAGGTATAGTCATCAGCTACACCCCAGAATGTAACAGAGTCAATGACCTTTCTGTATTCCAGCAGAACAGCAAAAATCTCTGCATAACGTTCTTCCTGAAGCTTCAGCATCTCAACTGTTGGCGCTTTCAAATCTGCCCGCTCATCTTCGAACCGGAACATGGAGAGATCGAGCTCGGTAATGTGGATTCTAAGACCAAGAGAAGCATATAGCTCAAGCGCACTGCGGATTTCGCCAATTGTCGGGCCATAGATATTCCAGTGTGCCTGCATGCCTATCCCGTGAATAGGTGTATTTTGATCGAGCAAATTGCGGACCAGCTTGTAGATTTTGTCACGTTTAACCGGATCGGTCTCATTATAGTCGTTATAGAACAGCAGGGCATCCGGATCGGCCTGATGGGCCATTTCAAAAGCCTCACGGAGATAGTCCTCCCCGAGGATTTCCAGCCATTTCGTATTCCTCAAGTATTGGCCGGATTTATCCTCAACGGCTTCATTTACCACATCCCAGGCATAAGCCTTCCCGCGGTACCGGCCTACAACAGTGTTGATATGGGTTCGCAGGCGGCCGAGCAGCTGATCTCTGGTGCACGGCCCCCCTTCTGAATTGCGGAACATCCAGTCTCCTGTCTGATTATGCCACAGCAGGGTATGGCCCCGGACTGCGATGTGATTGGCCTCCGCAAACTCAAAAATACGGTCAGCTGCATCAAAGGTATAAATTCCTTCCTGCGGTTGGACTTCCTCCGGCTTCATTACATTCTCGGCAGTAATGCTGTTGAAATGCTCAGTAATGAAAGAAGCTTGCCCAGATAATACGTCCATGCTGACCGCAGCGCCAATCTTGAAGGCGTCCCGGAACACTTCATGCAATGCGGGTAACCCGCTGTTTGGCTGTGCCATCATCGATAACCTCCTAAACTGAATGTAGAGAGACAGTTAAGTCTATGATATCTCTTTTGTATGCGTTTACCATTACTATACTAAAGAAGGATACCCGTCATTTTTCAGCTCCAGCCTGGTTGCGGTAAGCGACCGGTTTCAGTGCAGTCCGCTTTTCAAACTCTCTTAAAAAATGGTGGTAATGCACATAACCCACATTCTCTGCAATCTTCCTAACAGTCTCTCCTGTATCAATCAACTGCTTCTTGGCTTGTTCAATACGCAAATTATGAATATATTCTAGTATGCTGATGCTATTCTTTTTAATAAACGCCTGGCCCAGGTATACCGGATTGATATAAAAATGCTCCGCAATTTCTTTTACAGTTAAAGACCTGGAATAATTGTCCTTCAAAAAATATTCTACCTGTATAAGCGGATGCTCGGATCCGCGTTCTTTATGCTGCTTAATATATTCCATACATGAATTTAACAAATCCCTAAGGATATCTTCCAGCACTGCAAGCGACTTGGGCTCGGTTTTAAAAAATTCAAAGGAATCACTCCACTGCTCAGCCTTTCCTCCGAATTCCTTCACCAGCTCCATACTTTTCAGCATAATATCGATGCTGGTCATCTGCACAACCTCAGGCGCAGTCCGATTCACTTCAAACATTCTGAACATTTCCTTCAATTGGTCCAAGGCTTTCTGCTCCTGCAATCGTTCCACTGCACCCATCAGTTCCTCTGTCAGATCCGCAGAAGGAAGATTATAGCTAAGCTGGATCCGGGCATCCATGGTTGAATCAATCGGTCCGCTTGCTTCCGAATAAAAAAGATGGCGGGCGGCAGCCCCTACAGCCATCATATAGGATACGGGCAGTTCACGCAGAGACTGCACACTCGGCCCGATGCTCACAGATCCCTTCACGCTGCTGTTCCGTGACAGCTCGGTATATACCCGTCTTGCCAGCTCTGCTGCAGAAGCTGAACTCTCCACGACAAGCCCCGCCTGATCACCGGGCATATCAATGAACAAGGCGCCCACCGCCCCAGCCATCTTCCGGCAGATTTCCGTGATCTTGCTTTTGGGGCCCTCTACATGAATATAAGTCCACCCTGAAACCGTCTCGTCCAGACGATCCATTTGCTCGGCAATCTCCTCTTCCGGCTCCGCCCACTGCCCTACAAGCATACGGGCGATCGCAACGGGAAGAAGCCGGTTCGCCAGCATGTCCTGCTGCATCTTGTGCTTGACACGCTTTTCCAGCTCGTCCGTAATATCAGCAAGTGCCTTCTCCCACTCCGCTTCAATAACAGGCTTCAGCAAGTAGTGCCTCACACCATAACGGATGGCTGTCCGTGCATATTCAAACTCGCCGTAACCGCTGAGAACGATGAATAGGGGCTGCTCCATGTCCAGCTGGCGTACGCGCTTGATTAGCTCCAATCCATCGATGCCGGGCATGCGGATATCTGTAATTACAAGATCTGGCGAGCATTCATCAATGGCGATCAATGCTTCTTCCCCATTCTCGCATGCTCCGCAGATTTCAAAGCCCAGTTCCTCCCAGTCGGTCAACGTTCTTAATCCCTCTAATGCAATCGTTTCATCGTCAGCTAAAACTACTTTAAACATGGGATTCCTCCACTTTGGGAACTAATGCCAGGTCTATAGGAATTTGAATTGTGATCGCCGTCTGTTCATACTCGGTGCTCTGAATGGTGAACCCGGCTCTGCTGTCATAATACAACATCAGGCGTTTATAGACATTTCGGAGCCCGATATTTTGTCCGGTGTCTTGCTCTGATTGCAGGTGGGACTCGATCCATTTCAGCTTTTCCTTCTCAATTCCCTTTCCGTTATCTGTCACAGTAATGATTAGGCCTGAATCGTTCCTGGATGCAGACACGTGAATCTTCCTTGCTCCTTTGACTGACTGCAGACCATGCTTGCAGGAATTCTCCACCAGCGCCTGAACGCTCATTTTGGGAATCCGCCAATGCAGCACCGCAGGGTCGATATCAATGTCATAAGTGAACCGGCTCTGAAAGCGGAATTTTTCAATCTGCAAATACATCTCTATAAAAGATATTTCTTCTTCGACGGTAATCAGATCGTCCTTCCAGCTTAGCAGCCTGCGCAGAATAAGGGCCAAATTCCGGATCACATCGGTGACCTCTTCATACTTGATTTTTTGCAAATGACCAATATGGCGTTCAACGTATTAAAGAGGAAATGCGGGTCCACCTGACTTTCCAGATAGTTCAATTCGGCTCTTACCTGCTCAAGTTCAAGATCCTTTTTCTGGATTTCCAGCTTATATACATCATTGATCAAATTGCGGATTTTCTCTGTCATCAGATTGAAGCTGCGGATCAAACCACCGATCTCATCCTTCCCCTCATACATATCGATGTTCTCAAACTGCTCGTATTTGACCAGCTTCATATGTTTGTAGAGCAGCCTTACCCTCAGATTATAGGATTGTAAAATAACTATCATTAATAGTGTGGGAATAATTATCGTCAATACAGCAAAAATTAACGAAATCCGAAGCGCATGGCTCATCTCACCATTGCTTTTACTGCCTTCCGGGGTTCCGATCAGCCTCCAGCCCTCAGTATATCCTGCACTGCCCAAGGTTCGGACAATCTGCTTGGACGGCTGGCTGTCGTCCGTATCTACTTTCAACAATGCATTTTTATCCATTGAGTAGAAGGAATGATCCGATTCCAGCACGACACGATTCTGCTCATCCAGAAGCTTGAACTGCAAATAGTCGCGTTCCTTCTGGAACAGCCCCTGCACATTGTTCAACCGAAGATCGATTCGCAGATATTTATGGTAGGGCTGTCCAGAAAAGTTATCCAATTTGCGGATAAGGCTGACAAACACTTCCTGCTGGGGCGGATTGAGCGGGTTGGTTCCCTGATAAGAGGTTAACAGCACTTTGTCCGAGCCACTGGATATTTTGCGGTACCATTCACTCTTCTTGTCGTTGTCTGACAGCATAAAGTAACTGCCACCGTTCTGGAAGGTCGGATTCGTAGTATACACACCCATCCAATAAATATAGGAATGCAGATTGCTATATTGCCACATTTTGTCTCTCAGAACATCGCTATAGGCATCATAATATGCCTCATTATCCGGGTAGGCTACATCCATGATTTCATTATAAGCACGGTCTGCGGCAACCGTATTGCTGATCGCCACACATTCATTCACGATCTGCATCAGATCATAGACCACCCGGTCAACGGAAATCTCAAGATTCTCTCTTTCGCGGGTATCTACATTACGGCTGATCTGAACATAAAAGAGGCCGTTAATGCTGAGTATAGGGACAAGAACACACAGCAAATAGATAAACAGAAATTTGTATTTGAGCGGAATATCATTGACGATGGCTGATGGTTTCCTTTTGCCCTTCATGCTGCTCTCCTCCCCCTTGAATCAGCCCTTCTTGTACACCGAAGGCGAGACGCCATTTAGCACTTTAAACTTGGCCGCGAATAAATCGGCATCCGAATAGCCCACACGCTCCGAAATATCAGAAATGCACATATCCGTCCGGCGCAGCAGTTTCTTGGCTTTTTCAATCCGGTATTCATGAAGAAAATCGTTAAAAGAGATGCCATAACGTTTCTTGATCCGTTGTCCCAGATAGGCAGAATTCACGTGTAAATGCTTGGCAATATCCTGCAGCTTCAGCTTCTCCTGATAGTGCGCCCGCACATAGTCAATCGCCGCTGTAACAAGCGTGTCCTCCTGATTATTGTCTGCTGAGGCGAACCATTCGGCAACTTCGTGCAGATCCTCCATCGTCTGCCGCTCAAGCAGCGGCAGGCAGCAAGCGGTTACACGGGGTGGAAACCATTTATCCGCCCATATTGCCGGGTCTCCTCCTCTGACCTCGATTTCACGGAGCAGTTCAGCTTTGATGTTGCTCAGGAAAGCATCGATCCATGCACATGAAGTACTATCCGCAGAGAAAATTTTAAATACATCGCTGAGTTGGGAGCTTAATGGTTCAAGCTGCCCTTCGGTAACTGATTGGAGCAGCGATTTCTTCATCCCTGCCGGAAGCAGCGCCATTTGATCCTTGTCCTGCTTCTGGAAGAAACTAATTTCGGGGGGTTTCACATCCGGCCGGCATAGTTCTGCCGCCAGGGCTTCATTATACGCAGTATTCAGAAATGTGGTACCTGTATGCTCAAGGCTT
>NZ_LN831198.1:885494-890617 GCF_001368795.1 Paenibacillus ihuae | reverse complement strand
CATTATACGCAGTATTCAGAAATGTGGTACCTGTATGCTCAAGGCTTACCGAGAAAAGAACCTGTCTGCTAAACTGAGTCCGCATTTCATTAAACCAGCTTGCCAGCATCATCCGGTCTAGCTCCGGACCTTCCGCCGGGAATACCAGCAAATAGCCATACTTACGGGTTCCGGCCATAAAAGGATACGCGGTTATATTGATAAACATTTCCTCGACACTCAGCGAATACACTTGTCTTCGCAAATGTGAGCTGTCGAGCGAATCTCCCTGAGCCAATACACAGCATATCCGGGAGTCCGGATGTATATTCAGCGTCTTAAGTGCCTCTTCCACTTCTTCTGCAGTATTCTCCCGCATGAGGAGACGGGATACCGTTTCCGCCTGTATGAAGGCGGAAACCGCTTCGCGCCGTGAAGCAAGCTTGCGCTCAGCGCGTATTTGTTCAGCTACAGTCTGCAGAGCCTCTGTCAATTCTCTTTCATCTAAGGGTTTGGTCAAATAATTGGACACACCGTATCTAAGCGCTTCCTTCGCATACTCAAAGTCAGCATAACCGCTAAAGATGATGAACTTCGGCTGGAAGTCACTTTCTGCAAATTTCTTAATGAGTTCAAGGCCATCGATCACAGGCATACGTACATCAGTTATGACCAAATCAGGCCTTGTGCTATGGATAAGCTGCAGCGCATCTTCGCCATCCAGAGCCTCGCCGCACACTTCAAAGTCCAGTTCCTCCCAGTCCACTAAGAATCGAAGCCCTTCAAGCATCAGCGGCTCATCGTCGGCAAAAAGTACCTTAAGCATTGGCATCACCCTCTTTATGTCTAAATTCTCTGATTTCTGAAAGCTATACCTTGTGGAACAGGAGAAACCGCTTCGGTCACTGCCGAAACGGTTTTCATTAACATACAATCATTTAGATATTATAAATTCAGTTATTCTTTAACACTACCCAAGTTTAATCCTACCACGAAGTACTTCTGTAAAAAAGGGTATACGAACAAAATCGGCACTGCGGTAACGATAGTGATGGCTGCACGGATGGAAGCCGGTGTCACCAGGGCCTGCATCTGATTGTGCTGATTGCCTGCCAGCGCAGAAGGATCGTTGTTCGTGCTCATGGTGGAACCGAGCAGCTTCATCATTTCATATTGCAATGTGCTCAGATTGATATCTGAAGACGCATACAGGAACGTGTCAAACCAGGAGTTCCATGCGCCTACGGCGATGAATAAAGCTACGGTTGCCAGTACGGGAGTACACAGCGGGAAGATGATTTTCCAGAAAATTCTGAATTCTCCCGCACCGTCGATTTTTGCCGACTCTATGAGGCCGGCCGGGAGGGAACGGATATACGTACGGATGATAATCAGGTTGAAGGCGCTGACCAAACTGGGAAGGATATAGACCATAAAGCTATGAAGCAGGCCTAAATCTTTAATAAGGAAGTAATTTGGAATCAGTCCGGCATTGAAATACATGGTCAAGATGAACAGCATGCCAATTTTTTTACGGAGAATGTATTGTGGCTGCGCCAGTGTATACGCCAGCATCGTAGTCAGAAAAACGCCGAATACCGTCGAGAGCACCGTACGGGACACAGAGATAAAAGCGGCATGGTAAATCGTCCCTGTAATAAAGACGGCTCTGTAGTTCTCCATGGTCCAGGCACGGGGCCAGAAATATATTCCACCGGCAAGAGTGTCACTGCCGTCATTGAAAGAAACAGCCAGCGTGTGGAGGAATGGATAGAGCGTGATGGCAACCACAAAGAGCATAAATATGGTGTTGATCGTATGAAATACAATCGGCTCAATGCGGCCTGAGCTTTTCGTCACAGCTTTCATATGGGCTTCCTCCTCTATACTAATCGCTCTTCGCCGAGGCGTTTTGCGATATAATTTGCGATGAATACGAGAATGACACTGACGATGGTTTTGAAGATCCCTGCAGCCGTAGCCAGAGAATAATTCCCCATAGAGATACCATACTTCACTACAAAGATATCAATGGTTTGCGACCAGTCCACAGTAAGACCGTTACCAAGCAAATATTGGAGTTCAAAGCCGGCATCCAGAATATGTCCGATGTTCATAATGAGCAAAATAACAAATGTGGATTTGATCCCCGGAAGAGTGACATAGCGCATCTTCTGAAAACGCTTAGCGCCGTCAATGGACGCTGCCTCATACAGAGAAGGATCGATCGAGGTAATGGCTGCCAGATAAATGATGGTACCCCAGCCCACCTCTTTCCACACGTTCGAAGCCCCGATAATGCCCCAGAAATATTTTCCTTCACTGAGCCACATAATCGGTTCTTTAATTAAGTGAAGCTTCATTAAGACGATATTGACAATTCCGTCATCAATCGACAGTGAAGTAGCAACGATGCCCGCTGCAATAACCCAGGACAAGAAGTGCGGCAAATACGAAATTGACTGAACGATACGCTTGAAAAACTTGGCTCTGATCTCATTTAGCAGCAAAGCCAGACCGATTGCCGTAACAGTGCCAAGCACAAGGTTAATAAAGCTCATGGCGATCGTGTTGCGCAGCACCATCATAAAGGTCTCATCTGAAAATAGAAATTTGAACTGCTGCAAGCCTACCCACTCTTGCTTGCCGAAAGAGAGCGCCGGGCGGTAGTTCTGAAAGGCCATTAACCAGCCCCAAATGGGAGCATAGTTAAAAATAAGAAGATAAATGGCAATCGGTACGGACATGAAAATAAGCTGCTTCTGCATTTTCAGCGTTTTCCAGCTAAGACTCACACCGATTTCCGGATCGACTCTGCGTTTTCGGGTCTTCTGAGTTTTGACCTGTTTGTCCAGTACGGCATCAGACATTAGTGTTCCCCTCCTGTAAAATCATTCTCTCCATACTATCCGGATTAATGAAGAGCGGGAAATACGATTTCCCGCTCTATTCTTTGTCTTGAAATCGACTACTTCACACTCCACTTTTCGATGCGCTGCTGGATACCTTCATTTATCCGGTCTTCATAAGCCTTGATGTCCAGCTTATGAATGCGGTCGACATAATCTTGCCAGACCCCTTCAAATTCATCGGGACTTGCCATAATGGCCTTCGGCAAATATTTGACTTGAAGGTCATTCAGCTTGGACTGCGCAAGCTTGGCTGCCGAACCGTCCTTAAGAACGATGGAGTAAGCAGGGAAGTAGATGAAATTTTCTTTCGGTTCCTTGAAGAATTCGGACCATGTTTTCTTGTTATACGCTTTCAGGATTTTCTGATCATAAGGTTTCAGACTGTCGAAGAATTCCTGCGGCTGAGTTCCGGCATCAGCTGCATTCCCGTCGCTGTAGGTCCCTTGAATTTTCGGCATATAACCAAACATAGTCGTGATTTTGTTAGCCAACTGCCAGCTTGTTTGATCCGCATTTGCCCGTTGTTCCGGCGTCCGGTAGAACATGCCGTCTTCCTTCACTTCATAGTCTTCGCCTTTGATTCCCCATTGGAGAGTTTTCTGCCAATCTTCTGTAATCATCTGATCCAAGAATTTGATAATCCGGACAGGGTCCTTGGCATTGATCGAAATACCTAATCCGCGGTTGGTGCCGACCGCTCCGCGGTCACGATACCATTCCTCAGCGCCCGGATAGAGCAGAGGGAAGCCGATATAGGTATTTTCAATCTTACCCTGGGAAATCAAAGAGGTTTCCCCATCCTGGAAGTTCCAGTGCTGGTCAAACATACCAATGACTTTGCCGCTTGCGATTTTAGCCAGGTACTGGTCGTAGTTTTGTACGAAAGCTTCTTTATCCATCAAACCTTGAGCGTTAATTTCATTAAGCTTCTTATAATAGGTCTTAGAAATGTCCTTATCGGCAAAAATCTGCGCTTTGTTGTTGTCTACAATAACGCCGCCGTCATTCGGATGGCCCGCCAAATGCTCAGGAGCGTTCTGAAGCGGGAATACACGCCAGTCGAAGTTGAGCGATTCAAATCCGATCATATCCGGGTGCTTTGCTTTATATTTAGCGATGATATCGAAATATTCATCCAGAGTCTTAGGAGTCGGATATCCCATTTCCTCAAGCACTGCCTTTTGAAGCCAGAAGCCTGGTCCCTGGTAAGTTGGTTCGGTAATCTTTCCTTGATATACCCCATAGCTTGGCAGAACGTAGATATGTCCGTCGGTCTCATCCTTGATCTGATTCCAGACCGCGGCATAATGTTTTTTCAGGTTGGGAGCGTACTTCTCAATCAAATCTTCAAGCGGAATGTACGCCTTAGCATTGAGTAATTTGTCATCGCCCGACATAAGGTCCGGGTAGTCTCCTCCGGCAATCATAACCCCCAGCTTCTGCTGCAGGTCGCCCACCAGAAGCTCCGTTTTAAAGCTGACGCCGGTTTTATCTTTAATCAGTTTGAGAATCTTGTTGTCATCCGTAGGCGTCTGCCCGGGACTGGCCAAAAATACCGAGAATGTTGCAGGAGCATTATCGTCTCCATTTGCCGCCGAACTAGCGTTTCCTGCATTTGCCGCCGGACTAGCGTTTCCCCCATTCGCTGTGTTGCTGTTTGCGTTGTTTGTGTTGTTCGAGCTGCAGCCTGTCAGTGCCAGCGCAAGCGCGAATGTACCAGCTGCTAATGCCCGGGTGGAACGTTTTGCCGTTTTATGCATTTTGTTATGCCTCCCCTTTTTGGCTAATTGCTTTTTGTTTGCTGTCAATCACCTGGTGACATCATTAATTATACCTTCCAAGAATACGCTTCCAATTCATAAACTATAGTTCTTCCCCCCTAAAAATACGAAAAATGAAAACGCTTGCTACTCATATACTCCTTAGAATTGTTAACGTACACGGCTTGATCATACCGGATTATAGTAAACGTTTTTCCTTAGGCGAAGCTCCTGCCGAACAGAATAGGGCTGGCGTTAATACGCCAACCCCAGCCAGCCCTATTCTATTATACAGACAGAACAGGCGTCTTCCTATTTTTCTTAACGGGTGAATGTATAAGAGCTTCCAGCTTCTCCTGTGAACGAAATAGAATCAAGACCAGGCCCCTCCAGCCGGCAAGGACCGGAAACCGTGCATGTCACAACTGCTCTCATAACAACGCCCCCTTCCCAGGCAAAGTCGAGGATATAT
>NZ_LN831198.1:867960-885468 GCF_001368795.1 Paenibacillus ihuae | reverse complement strand
CCGCAGCCCCTTGACACTTCCCGCGCTCCAGCTTTGCGGCAAAGCGGGCAGCAGCTCAATTCTCTCGGTATGGCTTTGCAGCAGCATTTCGGCAATCCCCGCCGCTCCTCCAAAATTACCGTCAATCTGGAATGGCGGGTGGTTATCAAACAGGTTAGGCAATGTCGAATGCTCCAGAAGAGCGCGGACGTTTGCGTAGGCTTTGCCCTCATCCTTCAATCTGGCCCAGAAGTTAATGATCCAGGCCCGGCTCCAGCCGGTGTGGCCGCCGCCGCTGGCAAGCCTGCGTTCCAGTGTCGTCCGCGCCGCTTCAGCCAGCTCCGGTGTACGCTCCACGGTGAAGGCGTCGCCGGGGTACAGCGCAAATAAGTGGGAAATGTGCCGGTGCCCGGGCTCCACTTCTTCATAATCCTCCATCCACTCCTGAATCTGGCCGTATTTCCCGATTTGCGGTTTAGGAAGACGCCTTATGGCGGCGGAAAGTTCTTCGCGGAACGCCTCATCCCTGCCAATGATTTCGGCACTGCGGATGCAGGCCCCGAACAGGGCATCTATAATCTGAAAATCCATCGATGCCCCGGCGCAGAGCACTCCCGATTCGCCGCTGGGCAGCTTATAGGTGTTCTCAGGGGAGACGGACGGGCAGGTAATCAGCCGTCCGTCGGCGTCTTCGATCAAATAATCAAGCAGGAACTGGGCGGCCTCCTTCATCGTCTCATACGCCTGTGCCAGAAAATAACGATCCTGGCTGAACCGGTAGTGCTCCCAAAGGTGCAGGCACAGCCAGGCGGCGCCAAGCGGCCAGAAGGAAGCGGGCAGGTAGGTATCCTGCGGAGCCGTGTCTGCCCAGATATCCGTATTATGATGCGCCGTGAATCCTCCGCAGCCGTACATGACCCTGGCTGTGACCCTCCCCGGCAGCCGCATCCGCTCGATCAGATCAAACAGCGGCTCATGACATTCAGCCAGGTTGCAGATTTCCGCTGGCCAATAATTCATTTGCGCATTGATATTAATCGTAAATTTGCTGTCCCAGGCCGGGGTGAAGCTGTCATTCCAGATCCCCTGCAGATTGGCGGGTAAGGAGCCTTGGCGGCTGGAGGCAATAAGTAAATAGCGGCCATACTGGAAATAGGTCGCTATCAGCCCGTTGTCCTCCTCCCCCTTCCGAAACCGTTCCAGCCGCTCGTCGGTCGGCAACGCACACTGGTGCGGGTTCTCCGGCAGTGCCAGCTCAACTCGCCCGTACAATTCACGGTAATCCGAGATATGCCGGGACAGCAGCTCTTCATAGGGAATGCGGCTCAGCTCCTCCAGCAGTCTTTTGGCGTAAAGCTCCGGATCGGGGTGACGGAACGAAGTTCCTGCGGCAAGCAGCAGCGTAACCGAGCTGGCACCATCCACCAGCAAATACTCGCCTATGGTCCGGCAAATCCCGTCGTCCGTCACTGCCTTCAAGACCGCAGCAAATGAGCTCCCTCCTTTGCCGCCGCACTCTCCGCTCATCGCCAGCCCGCTGTTTTGCCACTTCTCTGTTTTCTCCAGATATCTCCAGTTGTGGCGGTTAAACCTTGCTTTTAAGGAAATCCCGTCCTTATGATCGGTCGAAATTCGGATGGCAATGGCCTGATCCGGGTAGCTGGCAAACATTTCGCGGATATACTGAACCTCACCGATCCTATAACTGATCCGGGATACGCCGTTCTCCAGATCAAGCTCTCTTCTATACTCTTCGGCAGGCTGTCCGTGACCGCCAAAGGACAGCAGCAGTTCCCCCAGCGGCATATAATGGCGCTGCGCTTCGGGAAGACCCGCCATCGACATTCCAGCCAGTTCCTCTGCCTCCTTCAGTCTTCCCTCCAGAATCAGCTTGCGGATTTCGTGCAAATGAGGCAGCGCGTCCTCGTTGTTGCGGTCGCGGGGACCGCCGTACCATACGGAATCCTCATTGAGCTGCAGCTTCTCCTCGGCTGCACCCCCAAAAATCATAGCACCGAGCCGCCCGTTTCCAATCGGCAACGCCTCATTCCATTCCCCCGCCGGCCCGCTGTACCACAACCGCTGCGGGCGTTCCGTGCTTATCATGATTGCTTCGCTCCTTCCAACTGCATATATGAACTTACGGATAACGGCATTGTAATTAGTCCAGCTCCACCAGCGCCTTAATTACCTTCGATTCTGGCTGGAGCCAGCTCTCGAACCGGCTGATCATGTCCGCAAATCTGCTGCGGTGGGTAATGTAACTGCCGACATCGATGTAACCGTCTTTGATGGCATCAAGGACTCGCTCAAAGTCTTCCCGGGTGGCATTTCTGCTGCCCTGCACCGTCATTTCACGTGCATGAAAATCGGGATCATTAAAGGTAATCATGCCTTTCACCAAACCAACATAGGTCAAGGTTCCCCCATGGCCGACAAAACCAAATGCACTTTCCATGGATGAAAGGTTGCCGGTGGAATCGATGACATAGGGCAGGAAGCTGCCATCCGTAAGCTTGGACAACTGTTCCTTCGGCTCCCGTAGTGCGCTCACCGTATGCTCCGCCTGCGCCCATTCCCTGCAAAAGTCCAAACGTTCGTCGTTTACATCCATGCCTATCACCTTCGCACCGGCAGCTCTGGCCATTGCCATCACTCCCAGACCGATCGGACCGGCACCGATAACCAGGACTTGATCCCCGGCGCCAAGACCCGAGCGACGGACGGCGTGTGCGCCGATTGCCAGCGGCTCCAGCATGGCCGCCTGATCAAGCGACAGCCCTTCCGTTTTCAATAGATTTTGTAAAGGCAAGGCCACCCGTTCCCTCATTCCGCCGTCCAAATGAACGCCGAACACCCTCATTTTCTGACAGCAGTTGGTTTTGCCGCTCAGGCAGGCCCGGCACTTGCCGCAATGAAGATAGGGAATGACACTGACCTGGTCGCCGGCCCGCAGCCCCTCCGGATTATCACCAATATGCTCAATCGTTCCGGACAGCTCGTGTCCAAGCACGCGCGGGTAGGTAAAATAAGGCTGGTTGCCCCGGTAAGCATGCAGATCGGTACCGCAAATACCGATCCGGCGAATCCTTACAATCGCTTCGCCCGCATGGAGTTCCGGCTCCGGCAGATCCTCCCTGTATACGAATTTCCCGATTTCCTCGCAGATTATTCCCTTCATTATAAACGCTCTCCGATCTGATCCCGCTCTTCGTTCCACTCCGGCCGGCCGCTCGGCCACGTGGCGCCGTCGATCGGCTTCAGGATCTCCAGCACTTCCTTCAGCAATTGTTCATCCATCGGCTCTTCCGTCCACAATATATTGTTGCGGATATTTGCCGGTGTCGCCGTGCTTACCAAGGTTGTCGGAATCTGCTCATTGGCAGTGGAGAACTGGACCGCCAGCTTCGCGATTTCCTCTCCCTTATCCCGGCAGTATTCGGCGGCGCGCTGGCACGCAGCCTGGATGTCCCCGCCCGCCGGATGCCAGTCAGGCACCTGGCGGCTGCTCAGCAGGCCCATGGAAATGGGCGACGCATTGATCAGTGAGGTTCCCTGCCGCTCCAGCAGCGGAAGGAGGCGAAGCAGCGTGGTATCGTTCAGAGAATAATGGCAATACGACAGAATCACATCCAGAGCGGTACGGGTCAACACCGTTTCGAAGACATTCAAGGGCAGGCCGGTCACACCATAGAAACGGATCTTCCCTGACTGCTTCAATTCCTCCAGGGCTGGAATCCCTTCTTCCATCACCTGCTCCATCGAACCGAATTCGATGTCATGCAGCAGCAAAATATCCAGATAATCCGTTCCCAGCCGGCGCATACTTTCCTCCGCGCTGCGGATTACCCGTTTCTTGGAGAAATCAAAATCATCCTGACCGTAACGTCCGGCCTTCGTGCTTATAATGTAGCGGTCCCGCGGAACCGTCTGCAGCGCCTCACCAAGTACTGTCTCTGCTTTCATCAACCCGTAATATGGAGAAACGTCAATGAGATTAATCCCCATGTCGATAGCGGTATGGACCGTGCGGATTCCCTCTTCCTTTGGCACCTCCCGGAATACGCTTCCAAGTGAAGACGCACCGAAACTTAGCACAGAGACATCCAGACCCGTATTCCCCAGCTTTCTGTATTTCATCGCGCCTAACCTCCAATATACTGTGAATTTAACTTGTAAAATCTCGCCGCATTCGCTCCGAAGATTGGCTCCATTTCTTGTGGGGATAACCGGTCCTGCAACGCTATCCGCAATACATCTATAACTTCATCATAGGTTGCGGCTTGAAGGCAGACGGGCCAATCGCTGCCGAAGAGTAGCCTTTCGGGTCCAAACAGGTCCAGCATTTCATGTACATAGACCGTAAAATCCTCATGGGTCCAGCCCTGTGGATCAGCCTCTGTCACCATCCCGGAAAGCTTGCAGTGAATGCCAGGATGCTGCGCAATCTCCGCCATATGACTTCGCCACGGCTCCAATCTGCCTGAAGCAATCGGCGGCTTCGCCAGATGATCGATGACCCCTCTCAGTCCGGGAACCCGTTCCAGCAGCGCTATAAGCTGCGGAAGCTGATCCGCCAGAACAAGCAGGTCGACGGGAAGGTCCTCTTCCGCTAAATATGAAAGCGCTTCTATATAGGGGGTAGATAAAAGAATGCCGGAATTGTCCATCTCCTGTATCATCACGCGAATTCCGGTGAATTTCGGATGATCGCAGAGCTGCCGGTATTGCGTTTTGAATAACGGGCTCTCAAGGTCCAGCCACCCGATCACGCCAGCTATAGAGTCAGCATGTTTGCTTAATTCAAGAATATATTCCGTCTCCTCCACCGTTGGCGCAGCTTGTACCACAATCGTGTGGCTGATTCCGTGTTTTTGCAATTGCGGTTCAAGATCGGAGGGCAGATAATCCCGGAACAGCACCGGTATTTCGGGTGTAATCCATCCGTAATCATTTCTGTCTATCTTCCAGTAATGCTGATGAGCGTCAATACGCATTCCCCCACCTCCATTCCATCTTATTGTAAGCATCGGATAAAAGAATAAAAATAGCTTAAACAAACAAATTTATACCTTATTTTGATATGATGGCTGTAAGAATCTAGAGTTCAACAAAGGAGGCGGGGCAATGAAACCGATCCGTAAGTCTTTCGGCAACGAGTTGCCGTTTTCTCTGCTTCTGCACTACAAGGAAACAAAAAGCCCGCAGCATGAGCTCCCGGACCATCTGCATCACTGGTACGAGTTCGTATACGTCTACCGGGGAAAAGGGACTTTTTTTATCGATCAGACGTTTTACGAGATGCGCCAGGGTGACGTCATCGTCGTTCCCGGAAATACGGTGCACCGGGGATTTCCCGACAAAGAGGAGCCGGTAACGTCCTCTGCCGTTTTTTTCAGCCCCTACCTTGTTAATAACAACACATTCAGCGAGGCATATACCTATCTGAGGCTATTTGATGCAGCCAAGAAGAACAAGCAATACAAATATACCCTGCCTCCTGAACACGCCCAAACCATAGAAAGCGATATCCGGGCCATCCATGAAGAATGGGAGCAGAGACGCCCGGACGGGGGCCATGCCATGGCTCTGCTGCTCCATCTCGCGCTGCTTCACTTAAACCGGTACTGCTTGCCGCAGGCAGCCGAGCCGGGTGCCACGAGCGCCTTGGTCCCGGATTGGTTCCGTGAAGCACTTGCCTATATCAATGACCATCTGGACCGGCCGCTGGAGCTTAGCGTGCTGGCGAAACGGGCAGCCGTATCTTCAGCCCATTTCAGCCGCGTCTTCAAGCAGCGGCTGGGTATGAATGCGGGCGAATACATTTCCACCAAACGGATTTTTGCGGCCAAGGATCGCTTGCTCCAGTCTAATGACAAAATTGAGCAAATCGCCATGTCCTGCGGCTTTGAGAGCATGCCCCATTTTTACCGTACATTTAAAAAATATACGGACATGACTCCCGCCGCCTACCGGAAGGGCAACCGGCCGTACTGAGGCTTTGATTGTTATTTTAGATTTCCACTCGGTTTATTCCAAAGTAAAAGAAGCCAGACTGGCACCTCCATGGCCGGTATATGTAAAATACAGTGCTTGTACACCGTCCGGAATAGCCAAATCTGTTGAGTATTCCTCCCATACATTCGAAAAACCTACCGGTATCTGTCCGAGAGCCGGTCCGTCCCACGACGTTTTTACTTCATAGGCGCCCTGGCAATATCCGCGCACCTTAATTTTGACTTTTCGGATTCCCTCGCAGGCAAAATATTTAAACCCGGCGGTAGCGGAATCCGTCATATTGGCAATATAGCCGATTTCCTCGTCGCCATCCCTGCCGTCCTGAGTAATCTTCGGAAACCGGCTGTCCATCCATGCTCCCATACGGCCAAAGCCTCCGGTGTAGCTTTCCTGATCTTTGCAGAACAAATGGCAGGCCAGATATGCCGGATATTCCCCCCGGCCTTCAAGCGGTCCTCCGTTCGGCCCGCTTGATGTAATCTCCACCTGCGGAATAGTGCCGTCCCCGCGGAATTCAATCCTCTCGATACAGCCCTGCCGGCTGAATGCCGTTCCATTGGTGTGGCGATGATAAAAAATGTACCATTCCCCGTTGATTTGGGCGATACTTCCATGATTATTGCCGCCGTAATACATCGGCTGATCCGCCGGCTTATATGTATCAATATGAAGATCGCAATTGCTGACAATGACTCCCTGGTAGGCGAAGTCTCTGGTCGGATGCTTGCTGGTCGCATAGCACAACTCATGCATGGAGATTGAGGAATAAATAAGGTAGTAGGTATCTCCCTTTTTGCGGATGGAGGGCGCTTCAAAGAACTCATAACCTTCGAATCCGCTCCCCTTGCTGTAAGACTGGCTCGGCGCAACAAACACAGGCTCTTCGACAATCGTGAGCATATCCGGGCCAAGCACTGTTGCCATGGCGCCGTGTCTGGATGAGTCACCGTAGGCACAGAATCCGGTGTACAGGTAGGTGTTCTCTCCTTCGGTCAGCACGCCCGGGTCAAATTGCGGCTCGTCGCCCTCTCTTTCCCCGAGGCGTATTCCATCGGCATATCGTACGTAGCCGTAGAACTCATACTTGCCGCCCGGTGTATCGCAGACCGCCACCGAAACAACGGGTACTTTGTCAAGAACATAGTAGAGATAGTACCGCCCGTCCGGTCCAACGGTAACATCGGGAGCATACAGACACATGTTTCCTTCTGGATTAAGCGGATCATCTGTAGTCTTGTAGATCACACCCTCATAACGCCAGTCCGCCAGATTCTCCTCCGGAGCCGACCAGCAGACATAGTCATTCAAGCAAAAAGCATGTCCGTTAAAACGGTCATGCGAGCCATATACATACACCCTGCCTTCAAATACATGCGGCTCACCGTCGGGGGTATATTCCCAGGACGGAAGATACGGATTTAATCCTTGTTGTTTTACCATCGCAATTTCATCCTTGTCATTAGTTAATTTTGTCCCTTACAGTATAGTAACGTGACTTGAGCGAAGTCCATGACATATAGCCACGTAACATTGATCTATTCATAGATTATTTGCGTTGTTCCGAAAATGATTTGCAGCGCAAAGTAAATTATTATCAGAAATAAAAAAGGAACCTGAAGAGCGTCTATCACCCTCCAGATTCCTCACCAGCCGATGAAATGCTTCTCACCGCTTCGGCTAATAAAACTCATCCTATACCCATCTATATATTTTGATATCGACTCCCAATTCGGTTGGCAATCCTTCCGCAACGTATACATCATCGTTCAGAAAAGACAATGCTCTGCTATTCGTAATCATTTTAGGATGTGTACGAAACAAAGCATCCTTCCATTTATTACGGGCATCGCCATTATTTTCGATATAGATTTGACACTCTTCTCCTGTAAAATCCTTCCCTTGAAGCATATACCTTGCCGATAAGCTATGCCGGTCACCATTCTTGCCGATGATTTGTGTATCTACTCCCCCCTCCAGCACCTCTCCCTGAAAGTATTTTCCTGTCACATTGCCGGTAAATGAAATCATAACAACCGAATCCCCATCCTCACGATGCAGTTCTGCGGTTTGTCCGATTGTCACATGAACAGTGAACACTTCTTCCAATTGCATGTAATCCCTCCTCAGCGCGGCCGGTTTAAGTGGGCAGATAAAAATTTTGCTATAATGTCAAGCACCTGTGGACTCCAGAAGCCTGGTCCGTGATCCGCGCCTACCACCTTGTAAAATAAAACGTTTTGTCCATGCGCTTTCAGAGCCTTATACATCTCTATGCTCTGATTAATATGTACAATATGGTCACTGTCTCCATGCACGATCAAAAATGGCGGAAGCGCTTTAGATAAATCCTGATGAACAGGGCTCGCCTTCTTCGCCAATTCCGTATGTTCTTTTACTGCCCCGCCAATAAACAAGCCTTCCGGAGAGTCGGCTGCATCGTGGTCAAGAATATTATTATACTTCCCTAAGGTCAGCAGGTCCGAAACCCCGTAATAGTCGATGACTGCGCTAACCTCGTCCGATTGTTCACTGTACAGACCGTTATCGTACTCGCCCATGGTAAGCCCCGTCATTAAGGAAAGGTGTCCCCCGGAGGAATCTCCCCATACCGCTACACGGTCCGGATCCACACCATACTCCTCTGCATTCCTGCGCATAAACCGGATCGCGCATTTCACATCCTCAACGGCAGCCGGAAACCGTGCAATATCGGTGTCCCGTATTTCCACACTGGCGACCACGTACCCTTTTGCTGCAATGTGAGAGAGATTAGGAAGACCGGAGTATACATCCTGTTTTCTCCATGCAGAACCTTGGATAAAGACGACAAGAGGAAACTTATAGCCGCTTCGGGATGGCATGATAATCTGCAGTTTCCGATCCAAATCGCCGTAGGTTGCGTAAACTACATCAGGACGGTAAGTACAAGAATAATAGGACCCTCCTTCCGCAAAATCCCCATAAAGAATCTGTGTTCCTTCGGGTGTTTCGTTGGCTGCAATATCCGCTGCTTTCTGATCCACTGTTAGCAACTCCTTGTAAATAATATGATTACCAAGTTCTTCTTTACAACAAATATACTATATTACTAGGGTTTAAAATAGCATGCAGTGCTGTACTGCTCCAGTATCCGGCTCTTCCTAATATTTACGGTATTCCACTTCTTTAGCAGCCAGTTCCTGTGTAAAAATATCCTCAGGTGTGACCATCCTTTTGGGCAGGGTTCTCCCGGCCATGATTTCTTTTACAGCCTGCATCAGCAGAGGGCCAAGCAGCGGATTACATTCCACAACCGCATTAATATTCCCGTCAACCATCTGCTCGAATGCACGCCGGGTGCCGTCTACAGAAATAATGATGATATCGCTGCCCGGCTTCAAACCAGCCTCCTTGATCGCCTCTACTGCACCTATTGCCATATCATCATTGTGGGAGAACAGCACCTGGGGCCACTTCTCTTGAGGCTGCTGCAAAAACTCCCTCATGACCTCCCGGCCGCCGTTCTGAGTGAAGTCTGCCGGTTTCGTCTGAGTGATTTGAAAATTACCATTTGCTTCAATGGTCTTCCGGAATCCTAATCCACGGTCGATAGAAGGGGTTGATCCCACCGTTCCCTGCAGCTCAGCGATTTGAATGATACCGGAGTGATGGCGCATTCGATCCATCATATATTTGGCTGCTTTCACACCTTCCTCATAAAAATCGGATCCGATAAAAGTAATGTAGAGCGAGCTGTCCTCCACGTTCACAGACCGGTCCAAGATAATGACCGGTATACCAGCCTCCTTGGTTTCCTCAAGAATAGCTTCCCAGCCTGTCTGCACTACAGGTGCAATAGCAATCATATCCACATCTCTGCGGATGAAAGAACGGATCGCCTCAAACTGTTTGTTCTGATCCTGTTCAGCATTAGTCATCAGCAGCGTTATTCCAGCTTCTTCGGCCGCCTCCTTGATAGAGGCCGTATTCGCTTCCCTCCAAGTACTTTCTGAGCCAAGCTGGGAGAATCCCAGAATAATAGGCTTCATGGGATTCGGCTCGCCAGGAGGTTCGAAACCCGTAATTAAGGGGGAAACGGGCGGAGGAGCTGTAGGCAGAGAACTCTCCCCGCTGCTCTTGGAGCAGCCCGGCATGAGCAGCAACCCCAAAATCAGACACCATTTTACCAGTTTCATGGATGACCCTCCTTTGTGGTAGCGATTTCATTTAACATAACAAAACATTGGGAAACAGATGAAACCGTCTCCCAATGCATATATTCCCTGTTATTGTTTCATTGAAGAACGGTTCGCACTTAATACCCGCTGCAGAAGGATGAATACGAACAGCAGCAGGCCGATGACAATTTTGGTCCACCAGGAACTTAAAGTACCTTCAAAACTAATTATCGTTTGAATTACACCTTGAATGAGTACCCCGAAAAAGGTTCCAAGTACATATCCTACACCGCCGGTGAGCAGCGTGCCTCCGATGACTACGGCGGCAATCGTATCAAGCTCAAAGCCTACCGCATGAAGCCCATATCCTGACAGCATATAAAAAGTAAACACAATGCCAGCAAGTGCAGAACATAATCCGCTTAAAGTATAAACTAAAACTTTAGTGCGTGCTACAGGAAGTCCCATCAGCAGCGAGGATTGCTCGCTGCCCCCCAGCGCATATACATTGCGTCCGAAACGGGTATAGTGGGCGATGAAGATCGCTAAAGCTGCAATGATTAAGGCGATAATGGCACTGATCGAGATGAAGCTTCCGCCCGGCAGCGCAATTTTGGTCTGTGCTACAGAGGTGTAGAACGGATTATCGATTGTTATTGTATCAATACTAATCACATAACATAGCCCTCTGGCCATAAACATCCCTGCCAGCGTCACGATGAACGGCTGAATTTTGAAATAATGAATAATGGCGCCCATCCCGCATCCAAATGCAGCCCCCATCAGCAGCACCAGTGGTATAACAACCGCGGGCGGCCAGCCATGCTGCTGCACCAGGCTGGCAGAAACCATGGTGGAGAGTGCGATAATGGACCCGACAGACAGATCGATCCCGCCCGATAGAATGACAAACGACATTCCAACGGCTGTAATAAGCAGAAACGCATTGTCTATAAGCAGGTTCATGAGCACCTGCAGCGAGAAGAAGCCGGTGTACCGGAAGGAGCCCGCGGTGAACATCAGAAGGAATAACAGAATCGTTACAACAATAGGTATATATTTGCGGTTAAGAGACATGACGGATACTCTCCTTTTCTCCGGGATAATGGCGCGTCTTCCAGCGGTAGAAAATGGCGGCCCGGAAGCTGTCGGACTGAATTAGGCAGACAGCAAGAACAACAAACGACTTCACAACAAGCGTGATTTCCGGAGGTACACCGATCATATAGATCGTAGTGGTCAGTGTCTGGATAATCAGCGCACCAATTACCGTTCCGGTAAGATAGAAACGTCCACCGTTCAGTGAGGTTCCTCCAATCACCACGGCCAGAATCGCATCAAGCTCATACCATAGCCCCGCATTGTTACCATCGGCACTCGAGACATTGGAGCTGAGTAACAGTCCGGCGATCCCTGCGCACACCCCGCAGAATACATAGACCGATAGAATGACCCAATTTGCCCGGATACCCGCCATAAGGCTTGCCGTCGGATTGCATCCGACCGACTCAATGAACAAGCCCAGTGATGTTTTGCGGGTAAGCAGCAAGGCGACAACCAGCATCAGGACTACTACAAAAATAGAAAACGGCAGTGTGGCCAGCGCCCCCGAGCCAATGTAGGAGTATCTGCTGCTGCTAACCGTTATAATCTGCCCTCCGGTCACTAACTGGGCGATTCCGCGTCCGGCAACCATTAGAATCAGTGTAGCGATTATCGGCTGAATTCCGGCTACCGAAACCAGCAGACCGTTCCACGCCCCTAGGAGGACCGACAGTCCGACGGCAAGCAGAATAGAAATTACAATCAGACCTAGTGCATTCTGATCCGTGCTTTTACTGATTGTCAGGCAGGCAAGTGCACCTGAGATGGCGACAATAGAACCTACCGACAGGTCGATGCCTTTGGTAGCCACGACAAGTGTCATCCCGATGGCCACCAGTACCAGCGGGGCACCGAAATTAAGAATATCGATCAAACTGCCGTATAGATGTCCATCATGCATTGTAATTGAAAAGAAATCCGGCGAATAGAGCAGATTGAACAGCAGCAATGCAGCCAGGATACAAAGCGGCCAGAATAGATGATGCTTGTATACTTTTCCCATTCTCATTTCAGCCCCCCGCAATTGCCTGCATAATTTGATGCTGGCTCATATCTTTGCCCGAGATTTCCTTAACCTTACGGCGGTCACGTAATATGGCAATCCGGCCGCTTACGCGCAGCACCTCCTCCAGTTCGGAGGAAATGAACAGAAACGACATGCCTTGTCGTGACAGCGACAGCACCAGCTTTTGAATCTCCGCTTTAGCTCCAATGTCAATTCCCCGGGTAGGTTCATCAAGGATGAACAGCTGTGGTGAAGTCAGCAGCCATCTGGCCAGCAGCACCTTTTGCTGATTCCCTCCGCTCAGGTTCTTAATCAGATGGTCGGGACTCGGAGGATTGATGTTCAGCATGCGGATATATTCATCTGCATACTCTTCCTGCTGTCTGCGGGAAATGGTGCGGAATACACCTTGTTTGGCCTGGAGAGCCAGGATAATATTTTCCCTGACGGTCAAATCGCCGATAATCCCCTCCGTTTTACGGTTCTCCGAGCAGAATGCAATCCGGCGGCCGATCGCCTCACGGGGAGTATGGACACCTTCGCTTCTTCCAGAGAACTTCAGTTTACCGGAGTCCGGCTTGTCAGCACCGAAGAACAGGCGGGCCGCCTCCGTCCGGCCTGATCCGAGCAGACCGGCAAGTCCCACTACTTCTCCTTTATGGATGGACAGATCGAAGGGTTCAATGGCTCCTTTGCGCCCCAGACCTTCCGCCTTGACCAATTCTTCACCAAGAGAATCCTTATACTCTTCAGCCAGACTAGGCAATTCCTCCAGTAAGTTAAGCTCCTTGCCAATCATTTTGAGCACAAGATCCAGCTTCGGCAGATCCTCGGCCATGTACTCGCCGACAAACTCACCGTTCCGCAGAATGGTTACACGGTCAGAGATCTCATACATCTGATCCAAAAAATGAGTGACAAAAAGAATCGCCAGCCCATCCTGTTTCAGCTTCTCCATGATCCGGAAGAGCTGCTGCACCTCATTCTTGTCAAGACTTGAAGTCGGTTCGTCAAGAATCAGTACCTTGGCCGAGATATTGAGCGCTCTGGCAATCGCCACCAGCTGCTGCACCGCAACAGAATACATATAGAGCGGCTCCGTGACATCGATCTGCAGATTCAGGCGTTCGCTGAGGATTTCCTGAGCGCGCTTATTCATTTCCTTCCATAGAATCCTCCCGAATTTTCTCGGTTCTCTTCCGATAAATATGTTCTCTGCAACTGTCAGATTAGTGCATAGGTTCACTTCCTGATATACGGTGCTGATTCCCGCAGCCTGCGACTCCAGCGGACTCTGCACCGAAATAGGTGCCTCCTCCATTTCCACGCTGCCCTCATCTATCGAATACACACCGGTCAGCACCTTGATCAGCGTCGACTTGCCAGCGCCATTCTCACCCATCAATGCATGAACCTCACCTGGAAACAGACGGAGATTCACATTACTAAGTGCTTTGACACCTGGAAACCGCTTGTGAATCTGCTTCATCTGCAGTATGGGCTTCTGAGTGCTCATTTCGTCATCCACTCCTCTTTGTCCATAGAAACCACTCCGTCAGCTGCTTAAGAAGCCGGCGGAGTGGCACTATATAAATCCGTATTAACCGATTAATATGGCCGGCTTGGCAAAGCTTCCTTCGCCTGCTCTGAAGTGAACGTCGATTCCTCAGTCACAATTCGCGCCTCTACCGGCTTGCCATCTACCACATTCTGCACAATGTCCATCAGCTGTGGTCCGAGCATGGGATTACACTCAACAATAAAGTTGATTTTACCTTCACTTGCTGCCTGCATTCCGTCCTTGACAGCATCGACGGAGATAATCGTAATATCCTGGCCCGGTTTCAGCCCTGCTGCTTCAATCGCCTGAATCGCGCCGAGTGCCATATCATCGTTATGGGCATATAGAACATCGATGTCCTTATTGGCTTTTAGGAAGGCCTGCATAACCTCTTTGCCCTTAGCCCGTGTGAAATCGCCGGTCTGTGAAGCAATTACTTTGAGATGCGGATTGCTCGCAATCACTTCAGCAAAACCAGCCATCCGGTCATTGGCCGGAGCAGAGCCTGTAGTTCCCTGCAATTCAACAATGTTGATATCCTCTGTGGTATCCTTATACTTTTCAGACAGCCACTCACCCGCCTTACGTCCTTCTTCCACAAAGTCAGAACCGAGGAAAGTGACGTACAGAGAAGTATCCTTGGAATCTACTGCACGGTCGGTCAGGACTACCGGAATTCCCGCATCCTTCGCTTCCTTAAGTACGGTATCCCACCCGGATTCTACGACCGGTGAAAATGCGATTACATCTACCTTTTGCTGTATGAAAGAGCGGATCGCCTTAATCTGGTTCTCTTGCTTCTGCTGCGCATCCGAGAATTTCAGGGTATAACCCGCTTCTTTGGCAGAATCCTGAATGGACTTGGTGTTTGCGCTACGCCAGCCGCTTTCCGCTCCAACCTGTGAGAATCCGAGCGTGATATCTTTGGCTTCCTTCGTATTGCCGGTATTTTCCGCTGGAGCTTTAGTTGCCTGATTACCGGTATTCGCCTGATTTCCTCCGTTGTTATTGCCGCACGCTCCGAGCATTACCATAGATAAGGTAAGCGCAAGAACCGCTCCCATTTTCCCGAATCTCTTCATGTAATTGATTTCCTCCCCTTTGTCATTCACCATCATTTGGTGTTGGCCCCAGTATAAACCGCTATCAAAATTGCAAGATACAGGTTCGCTTTGCCATTTGTTTTCTTTTTTTATGTTTTTATGGATTCATTTTAAATTTGGTGTATATTTTTGTTTGGAACGTGTAGATTTTGGATGCGCTTTCTTTACTACTCCCAAGAGGGCGGTATTTGTTATACACTAAGGTTTGAAACTATGTGAATCTTATACTGAGGGGATATTACCGATGAGGATGATACGTTTGATCTCCTCCAGCTTGAGGGCAAAATTGCTGGTCTTATTCATCATACTGACCACTATTCCGCTGATTGCGGTTGGACTTGTCGCCTACCAGAAATCCTACGCTTCGATCTCCAGCCACAGTAAAGCGACAAGCATGCTGCAGGCAGATACGCTCGGACGAAATATCGATAATCTGTTTACGGACACAGAGCGTCTGCTGGAATTGAGCAAGAACCCGCAGGTCATCCACTTCCTGTTCTCGCAGTCGGAAACCTATCAGGAGGCCAAGGAGATTCTGCAGACTTTTACACTTTATAGGGACACCTACAAATATGAAGATGTTATGAATATCAGCTTTATTAATCTGTATGGCAAAGGAATCAGTGAACGAAAAGGGGTATTCCAGTCCAACATCAATCCGCTTCGCAATCCGCATTTCCAGATCCTCACCCAGTATCCGGATTCGGTGCTTAGGGTCCCTCCAGCCATGACATCCGGATTTGACCGAGTTGATGGCTTTACTTACCCGGACCAGGGCGTTATTTCTATAATTGCGGCTGTGAAGCAGCGGATTACCCATGAAGTCATTGGCTTCATTATTATTGACTTAGACGATTCCTTCTTTAAGGAATTTGGCGAAAATGTCAGTATCGGCAAGACAGGATTCTTCTGCATCCTTGACCAGGAGAATAATCCTATCTATGTGCCGTCAGCCGGCAGGCAGGATTTGAATATTCTGACCTCAACAAACTTTGCCGCTCCAGAATGGTCCAGCCGCAACAGCTTTGTATTACATACGAAGGGACAGCCATGGTTTGTTGTCTATACCCCTTCGCTCACTACAGGCTGGAAGGTCGTAGGGCTTGCACCGCTTCAAGAGGTGGTCTCTGAGGCTAACCGGATCCGGCAGCTGATCATTGTCAGTGTGGTGCTCAGCATTGTATTCGTCATCATCATTCATTTCTTTTTGACCCGCAAGCTCACCCAGCCTATCCAGCTTCTTCAGCATAAAATGAGACTGACCGCAAGCGGCTATCTGGAGGCTAAAGTCAAACCTTCGGGCAATGATGAAATTGCTGACTTAGGTCAAAGCTTTAATATCATGGTTGAAAAAATTAAGGGGCTGCTGGAGCAAAGCATCAGGGAGCAGCAACTGCTGCAAAAGGCGGAGCTGCGCACGCTTCAGGCGCAAATTAATCCCCATTTTCTGTACAATACACTGGATTCTATCGTCTGGTTGGCTGAAGCGGGCAAGAATGATAGTGTCATCCATTTGGTAAAAGCGCTATCCCAGTTTTTTCGGCTCAGTCTGAATAAAGGACGGGATTGGGTCATGATCCGTACAGAACTGGCCCATGCCCAGAGCTATCTGACGATCCAGCAGATGCGGTACCGGGATATTCTCGAGTATCAGATTCAGGTGGAACCTGAGCTTGAGGAGTATCCGATTCTCAATATGACCCTGCAGCCGCTGATTGAGAATGCAATCTATCATGGAATCAAGAATAAACGCGGCAAAGGACTGATTACGGTCAGCGGTTATGCAGAAGGCCATTCATCAGTCGTACTCACCGTCACGGATAACGGCATCGGCATCTCCGCCGAGCGGCTGGCGCTTCTAAGGAGCCAATTGAATCAGCCCGCCCAGGTAGAAGAAAGCGATCTTACGGAAGGCGGTTTCGGGCTGCTGAATGTGCATCAGCGTCTGCGCCTATATTTCGGTGAAGAATATGGACTCCAGCTTGACAGCACTGCCGGGGAATGGACAACAATCTCCGTCCGCATACCCAAGAACAAGGGGGCTTGACATGAAGAAGGTAATGCTGGTCGATGATGAAATTCTGATTCGTGAAAGTATACGGGAGTGTGTCGATTGGGAGAAGGAGGGTTTCATTTATTGCGGAGACGCCCCTGACGGTGAATTGGCCCTGCCGCTGATTGAACAGCAGCTTCCTGATATTCTCATTACTGATATCAAAATGCCCTTTATGGACGGGCTTGAGCTCAGTTCCGTCGTCCGCCAGCGGCTCCCGCAGATCAAAATTATCATCTTAAGCGGACACAACGATTTCCAGTATGCACAGACCGCGCTGCGGCTCGGTGTGGAGGATTACTGCCTGAAGCCGTTCAGCTCTGCGGATCTTATCCAGCTGTTACATGCAGTAAGTGTCAGAATAGATGAAGAACAGCGTCTGAAAAGACGATATGCCTACACTCCTGAAAAGCTGTTCGCCGATCTGTGCGGCGGGCTCATCGGCACCGCAGCCGCCATTGAGGCGGCAGATCAGCTGGAACTGCAGCTTACCGCTCCCTATTACGCGGTTGCCATTTTATCATTGT
>NZ_LN831198.1:853037-867891 GCF_001368795.1 Paenibacillus ihuae | reverse complement strand
GTCCCCTTCCGGTCCGCAGGACACAGACATCGCCCATGAAGCATGCCGGTCTGCCCAACAACTGATAGACGAACGGCTGGGTGAGCTTCAGGATATTTTCATGTATAAACGAAGCCGTACAGAAACTGTAGTAATTCTGAAGGGCAGCCTGAGAGAAGAACTTTCCAGCAAGATGAAGACCTTTACAGAAAGCCTGCAAATTAAGCTAAAGGCAGCATTTAACTGTGATCTGTCCCTCTCTCTTGGCAATGTTCAGGATCGGTTGCAGGGAATCCATATTTCCTATCTGGAAGCTGAGGAAGAGAAAACCTGGAAGAAGATATCTAAGCAAAATAAAGCTGCTCTGTGGGAGTCCTCCTTTGATTCTTTAACAAACAGAGTGCTCCTGGACCGGAACCGGCTGGTTGATTTCCTAAAGCTTGGCTCTTCAAGAGAAGCACCCGACTTTATCAGGCAGTTCACTGCAGAGATGAGCAGCATAAACTGGGAATCCATGTACGCCTATTATTTAATCAACGATCTTACGCTAGAATTGGTTCTCACGGCCAAGAGAAGCTTTCAGACGGGCGGAAATACGGAGGATTTAATGAAAGATCTGCAGCAGCAGATCCGCAACATCGCAAGTTTCGAGGAGTGCCAGGATTACCTGCTTACACTGCTGGAGCAATTATGGAAATGGCGGCTGGAAGGTTCGGATAAATATGGAGAGCTGATTGACAAAGTAAAGCTGCACATCCGTCAGCACTATGATGATGACCAGCTCTCCCTCTTTGAAATCTCCAGACAAATTGGCGTCAGCTCCAGCCACCTCAGTAAGATTTTCAGCCAGGAAACCGGTCAGACGATGACGGAATATTTAACTTTAACCCGGATCAGCAAAGCGAAAGAGCTGCTAAAAACCACCCGCTCCAAAACGTTTGAAATCGCTTATCAGGTAGGCTACAACGATCAGCATTATTTCTCCAATCTGTTCAAGAAAGTCACCGGCTTGACCCCTACAGAATACCGGAAGCATGGCTTTGCAGAGGACCAGGGCAGGTTGGCCAGGGAAGGCGGGAGCAATCTATGAGATCAGGCTCAGGAAATGCAAGGCGTTTCTTGCTGCCGCTGCTGGCATTTCTGCTTCTCATAAGCGGATGCGAAAGCAATAGCACCCGAAACGACAGGCAGGAATTGATGGATATTACGCCTTCTCCTCCTGCCGAATTTGACAAACCGCCCCTTATCTTTGGCATTATCTACCCGATGGTGAATCCAACCTATGAGACCATTACAGAGAATTCGGAAGCAGCCGCCACAGGCCACAACATCAAATTGCTGGTTCAAGCCCCGGATGAAGCCAATCTGGAACAGCAGATCCGGATCATGGAGATGATGATCAAACAGGAAGTCGACGGAATTGCCATAGATCCTGTCGATTCCAAGGCCCTAATTCCAGTTATCAACAAGGCCGTTTCCAAGGGCATCCCTGTTGTCTGCTTCGAATCCGATTCTCCCGACAGCAGGCGGGTTGCCTTTATTGGTGCAGACAATTACGAGACTGGAGCTATTATAGGGCAGGCGGTTAATAGACTTCTAAACGGTAAAGGGATGGTTCTGGTCGAATCCGGCATGCCTCATATGTTCGGACTCAGCCAGCGGCTCGCGGGGCTCCAGGACTATTTGAAGGAGCAGTCAGAAATAGATGTACTGGATATCCGCAACAACGATGGCAGTGAAGAAGGCGCGATGCGGCAGCTGGAGCAAATGATCAGTGCCCACCCGCATTTCAGTGCATTGATTAACCTCGATTTCGTTTCCAGCTCCAGTTCCATTCTTGTTTGGAAGGCCAAAGGTCTGAAGCGATACAACATTGCATTCGGCCTGACTCCTGCGGTAAAGGAATCGCAGAAAAATGGGCAGATCACCCGAATCATTTCCCAGAATGAACAGCACTGGGGGGAAGCTATTATCAGAACACTGCTCTCGATAGCAAACGGTCAATCAGTACCGGAATTCGTCGATACGAAAATTGTGGAGATCCATGAGTAGCAAGTGGAAGCGGTTCTTCAGCTTCTTCTGAAATTATTGATTTTGAAGAGGGGTGATCGATATGAGCAGGTTAAGTGATCTCTATAAATTACAAAAGCAGGAACCCGGAAAGGACATCGAACCCTCTTTGGTTAATGCCATCTTCCGGATTTATGACCGGTTTCCCAGGATGGGCCTTAGAGAGCGTACCGGTCAGCAGGATATGTCTCTGGACATAGCTGATGCATATATTAATGGCCGTAACGCAATGATTGAAGCCGGAGTGGGGATCGGCAAGTCCTTTGGATACCTCATCCCCAGCCTGCTCATTAATCAAGTGTCACAGCGGCCGGTCATTATTGCAACCTCCTCCATTCAGCTGTCAGAGCAAATACATAAAGACCTGAGAGTGATCGGAAGCCGGCTCGGATTCACAACGGTTCGCTCCGTCGTCGGAAAAGGAATGGGCCAGTATGCCTGCCGGCACAGGGCAGCGGGCTTGTTTGAGCCTGATAATTCAAACGCTCCCATGAATCCCCTTGCCCAGCGTATTTTGAATTATGAGATTGATGAAAGAGCGGATATCAAGGGCGGGATCAGTGATGCGGAATGGTCTAACGTATGTGTGAATGATTGTGCATTTGAACGTTGCCATCATAGGAATTCATGTTTGTTTTATGATATGCGAGCTAAAATTAATGCCAGGATAGGCGATATTGATTTCATTATCGTAAATCAGGACCTGCTGATCCGGGATTTGATTAAGAAAAAAGAGGGCGCCCGGGGCATCATTACGGAACAGCCGGCTCTGATCGTGATTGATGAAGCTCATAATCTGGAGTCAAAGGTCAGAGATGCAAGAACGGCCGAGTTTACTCTCCGCAGAACCTGCCGTATTCTGGATGACGCTTTGCAGATACTTTTTAAGCAGTCCGGGGATAAAAGTCTTTTTTCACAATCCAAATTTTTAAAAAGATGTGTTGAACATATTTTTAAACAGATCGACGCGGATTTACTCCACGCAGCCAAACAGGATAACGACCGTATAAAAGTGTCTCCGATTACAGGAATACCTTTAGCCAGGGTCACGCACGATTTGAAAGATCTTACGCTTAGCCTCTCGGTGCTAACTTCCCGGAATGAGCGGGAAATCGATGATGTTTTTGAAGCCATGAACGGACTTATAGACCTCTTTAATGTCCTGGCCGGAGCAGAGGATAATTATCTCCTATGGGCAAGCAATGCCCTGCGTGAAGCTACGGTCAGTATCTGTCCCAAAGATATAAGCCAGTTTTTAAAATATACGTTATTCAACAGCAAGACATCCGTCATCTTAACGTCAGCAACGATGTGTCAAGGCGGAGAAACGCTGGAGGAGCAATACGCTTATTTGACGCAATCCCTTGGGTTTTCGGGTGATTATATGGACCGCCAGCCTTCACCCTTTGATTACAACAGCCATGCTATGATGTACATCTCGGGCAATATTCCCTACTACCGCCATGATAAACGGGAAATATATCTGGAGGCAGCCTATAAAGAAATGGTCAGACTCTGTAATCTGACACAAGGAAGAACACTGGTCCTTTTTTCAGCTAAGGAGGATATGAGATACATTCATAAGAAGCTGCTTTCGGTTGCGGATGAGTTCACGTGGGCACTCCATGTACAAAAAGAGGGGTCTTCCCAGGACGGGGTAATCGCTGAATTCCGGGGCAGTAAAGGCGTGCTCCTAAGTACCGGTGTCTTCTGGGAAGGCGTGAATATCGAAGGTTCCGACTTGTCGCAGGTCATTATTTTCCGTCTGCCCTTCCCTGTTCCAGCCGATCCTATCTATGAATATAAGGCATCTTTAGCGGAGGATCCTTTGCAGGAAGTGTTTGTACCGGATATGCTTCTTCGGTTAAGGCAAGGCACCGGACGTCTGATCCGCAGTGAAACCGATCTGGGTGTACTCAGCATCCTCGATTCCCGTCTCTGCACCGCAGCCCGTAAGGATTACCGGGAGAAGGTACTGGAAACTTTACCGTTTAAGAGGGTTACCGAGGATTTCACGGTTCTGGAGAAGTTTGTCCAGGAAAAGGGGATCAAACATACCGTTTCAAAATAAAACAAGCCTGCCGCAGAAGCCCGGCAGGCTTGTTCTATTTGTTGTCAATTCAGAGTGTTCAGTATGGTACGAATAATATTGCTTAATTTCCCTGGATCCGTTGCTGTTTTTACCATCGTGCGAAGTCCTAACCAGGCATTCATTAAATAATGCGAGATGGCCTCAGGCTCCAGTGAAGCTCTAAGCTCCCCTCTTTGCTGGCCAGTCTGAATGAGCTCACATAGCAGCTTCTCCGTTTTTGAATAGCTATCTTCAACAAAGGATGCAACCTCTGAATCCAGTACTCCCAGCTCCACACCCGAATTTACAATGAAGCATCCTTGAGGTTCGTCATCTTTCCTCATCGAAGACTCTAGAAATCGTCGGATTAATTCCTTTACAGGTTCTTGCTTCTCAACCAATAATCTCAATTTCTTATTTTTAGTAGACTCATACCGCTTAAGTGCCTTCATATATAAAGCGTGCTTATCACCAAAAGTATCATAAATACTTCTTCTGTGAATTCCCATAATATCTACTAAATCCTGCATTGAAGTTTTCTCATAACCTTGCATCCAAAACAGTTGTATTGCTTTATCCAGCACTTCATCAACTTCAAATTCTTTGGTTCTTGCCAATGGAATCACCTCATGACAATCTACTTAACCCTTCTGAGATTCCATTTCATTGAGCGTAGGATAATCCGTATACCCCTTGCTTCCGATCCCGAAAAAGGTTGCAGGATCTGCTTCATTCAATGGAGTACCTGCTTTAAGCCGTTCTACTAAATCCGGATTAGCTAATGACCATGCACCGACGGGAACCATATCAGCCAGGCCATGTTCAAGATCGATACTTAGATGTTCTAGAGCTCTTCCCGCCCGGTTGACCAATAGCGGATTTGTCCATATAGCACGAATGTCTTTGAGCAATTCTTCGTTTCCAAGGTGCATAATATGAAGGTAAGCTAAATTCAATTTAGCTAATTCCCGCGACAGGTAACGATACAGATCAGGACCTTGTTCCCCGTCTTGAATTCCACCAAGAGGTGTCCCTGGCGAAATACGGAAGCCTGTTCTCTCTGCTCCAATCTCTTCGATGATGGCTTTGGTAACTTCAATCGCGAAGCGGGCACGATTTTCTATCGATCCACCATATTCATCCGTCCGTGTGTTCGAATTTTCTCCGATGAACTGATTAATAAGATATCCATTGGCCCCGTGAATTTCAACGCCATCCGCACCGGCTTCAATAGCTGCTGCCGCAGCTTTACGGAAATCGGAAATGGTCGTTTGAATCTCCTCTTTACTTAACTCGCGCGGAACGGGGATGTCCTGCATTCCCGTGGTCGTAAACATTTGAACACCGGGAGCAATGGCTGAGGGGGCAACGGGTTGACGATGATGGGGGGTATTGTCAGGATGTGACATACGGCCCGCATGCATTAATTGGATGTACATAAACCCACCTGCTTCATGGACTGCATCCGTAACCTTTTTCCAGCCTTTTATATGCTGATCGGTATAAATCCCGGGTGACCACAGGTACCCTTGACCATCATCAGAGGGCTGCGCGCCTTCCGTAATTAGGAGTCCCATAGATGCTCTTTGCGCATAATATAGGGAACTTAATTCTCCTGGTGTACCATCTTCTTCAGCTCTGCTCCGTGTCATGGGTGCCATCGCTAAACGATGCGGCAATTCCAGGTTTCCGATTTTCGTTTTACTCCATAATTTGTCCATTTTAATATTCTCCTCTTCAAATGAATTAAAGCGAATCTGATTATAATTAAAACTCTGAGATGATCGGATAGATGCGGCTTCTCAGATTGAAGTCATAGTTCTGGTCAACAATACCTACGACATCGTTGCTATCATAAAGGTCTACCATGAAACCCGCCATTTGTTTGGCCGTGTGGTACTTAGGCATGTTTGCTTTGTAATCGAATTCTTCAACATCTATTGATTTCTTCACAAACTCGGTTTCGGTTATTGCCGGTGCTAACACTTTTGCTTTTAATTTCGCACCTTTAAGCTCCAGTTCTTTGGCAAGCCCTTCGGTGAAGGCACTAACATAGTATTTAGATGCAGAGTAAGTAACACTTCCAACAGCAATAGCATATCCGAGTGCGGATGATACGTTAATTAACTGAGTGCCTTCTACATCAGCATAATCCCGTACAAACAGTGTAGATAGGATCGTTAAAGATTCGATATTAACGCGTAACATCGTTTCAACTTTATCTAAATTCTGTTCTGCTACAAAAGAAGCTTCACCTAGCCCGGCATTGTTAATCCAGGTCTCAATCTGGTATTCCTTCAAGGTGTTGTACAGTGTGTAAGCCTGTTCTGTAACAGACAGGTCGGTTGAGCGAACAATAACATCTACATTAGGATCAATATTCTGAATGGCTGATTTAAGCTCTTCCAGTTTGTCTGTTCTTCTGGCTACCAAAATTAAGTTTTTGCCACGGGCAGCAAAAGATAGTGCGGCCTCATATCCTATACCTGAGCTTGCTCCTGTGATCACTGTGTACTTCATCGCTATCTCTCCCTTTTAATATAAGTATTGTGATTTAGATAATTCGAGAATGATCATTCTAATTAAAGCAAAAAAAAACTACACTGTTAGATCTAACTTGCCTTAGTATATCAAAACTAGAACGATCAGTAAAGAATTAATTATTTAAGAATCATTTGACCCCAGGTATGCGTGATGTAATCCGGTGCGAACTTCATTGAAAAGCGCATAACTTTGGTAAAACCTGCGTTCACCCGCAGTTTGTTTTTTTGCATTCCTTTAATACCAGCATTAACAAGCTTCGCTAACGGCAAAGAGATCATCTTATTCATAAGCCCTTCGTCATACGTGTCTGTGAGATTGGTTTCAGAAATAACGGGCGGGCAAAGCTCCATCACATGAATATTTTTTCCTTTGGCACGGATTTGCTCACGTAATGCATCACTGAACATGTGGACGCCAGCCTTCGTTGCAGAATAAGTCGGTGCGTTAGCAACTGTAATATTAGCAAGCAGTGAGCTGACGTTAACAATCATTGCCTCCTGTTGTTTGGCTAACAGTGGCAACAAAGCCTTAGTGACATAGATTGTGCCATTCAAGTTGGTGTTGATTTCTGCGGTAAGGTGCTCATAAGTGATACTTTCATCAAACAAGTCAAATTCGTGCATGATACCCGGATGTCCCGCCTGTCACCAATATCGTTCTATTGACTAATTTCATTCTTCATCATCTCCTCCCCTTAAAACTGGATGATCACTTTTCCCTTGGGATGACCTGTTGCAACAAAATGCAGTGCTTCGTTAATATCTTCAATGCGGAATTCTGTCGGGTCCACCGCGGGTACAATCCCGTGATCTTCAATGATCTTCGTAATTTTCTTTAATTGTTCGCCATCACTGCGCACAAAAATAAAATGATATTGGACTTTCTTTTTCTTCGCTTTGTAATCATACTTAGCCCCGGCAATGGTGAAGAGCTTGAGCTTCCAGCCTGATAAGCCTATATTTTCGGCATAACGTTTGTTAGGACCGGTCCGCAGAGAAAGCAGTCGGCCGCCTGCTTTAATAATTGCAAGCTCATGATCAAATACGCCTGGTCCCAAGGTATCCATCACATAATCTAAATCACGAAGCTGTTCCCAATAATTCTCTGTCGTGTAATCAATATATTGATCGGCACCAGCCGCCATCGTCCGTTCACGTGCTTGCGGGTTTCCGCTAACAATGACCTTAAGTCCCATGCTTTTGGCGATAGGAATGGCCATTTGGCCAAACGAACCCGAACCTCCAGGGATAAACACGCTTTCGCCAGCTTTAGCAGCTAATTCTTCGTGTAATCCTTGATAGGCAGTCAATCCTGTTAATGGCGCAGCAGCACCCGTCACAAAATCCAGATTAGCAGGTAAGTGACCGATAGCATCTGCACTAATCGCCGCATACTCGGCAAAAGCACCGATTTTGTGTAGCGGCAGGCGTGAATAAATGGCATCACCCACTTTAAATTCATGGACGTTCTTACCTACCTTCTCGATAACACCCGTCAGCTCGTTACCGAGTACCAGTGGAAACGCATAATCCTGGATCAGCTTTACGCTTCCGGTTGCAATAAGCAATTCTAAATGATTTACTGCTGCTGCCTTCACCTTGACCAGGACTTCGTTATCGCTTATGTCCGGAATTGGAATATCGTTGACTTCTACTTTGAACTTTTTGGAATACTTAGTGATTTGTGCTGCTTTCATCCTTAATGGCCTCCTTTGCCCTGTACACAAAGTAACATTTATGTGTTTTTGTAACTCGCAATACAAGCATAATACCCCAGGTTACAAAAGTCAACATTTGTTACCCGGTATTGGATATGCTAAAATACAGACAGGTATATACGATGATTAAGGCATTAATTGAAGAAGAAAGGCTGGCAGCAGGATGGCTAAAATTTCACAGGAGCTCATTATTGAAACCGCTGAAGCATTAATGGAGCGTACGGAAAAATCCGAAGTGACGCTCTCGCAAATTGCGGATGAATTAAGCATCACCCACGCTGCGCTCTATAAACACTTTAAAAATAAGCAAGAGCTCTGGGCAGCCGTCTCCAAGAGCTGGTTTAACCGGATGGTTTCAGAACAAATCCAAATCGATATGACTAACTCGGCGAATCCGAAGGAATTACTTCACGATTGGCTCTGGGCATTTGCGAATGCCAAAAAACGCGCCTATAACGAGAATCCCAAGATGTTTGCCTTGAATACGCAATACGTGGACAGCAATCCGCTCGTATTACGCGACGTCCTCTGGGATTCCTACCAGATTATTGACGGCATCATGGATTATCACGATCCCCGCTTCGAACGGGCAGAGGCGATTCTCTCCGCGTTTGCGGTATTTAGTCTCCCCTCTTTTAAAGATTCATGGAACTTCCCGGACTACCATGACAGGTTTGAGCGTATCTGGCGTTTAATTAAACAGGGGCTTTGAAATCAAATGTTTCTAGTTGGGTGCAGAAGTTGGGAGGTATACAATGCCAAAAACGATATTAGTTGTGGACGACGACAAGGAAATCGTAAAACTCATCACAAAAAGTTTAAGGTACGAGCATTTTGCAACCATTCCGGCATACTCCGGAAAAGAAGCCTTGGCTGCATTGGAACAAAACCACATTGATTTCATCGTTCTGGATATTATGATGCCAGATATGGATGGACATGATGTCTGCAGAAGCATCCGGCAAGCTTATAGTGTTCCGATCCTGTTTTTAAGTGCGCGTGATAAAGACATTGACAAAATTGTCGGTCTCGAAATAGGGGCAGATGATTACATGACCAAGCCCTTCAGCATTCAAGAGCTTGCCTCCAGGATAAAGGCCCATTTCAGAAAAGTGGACAGGCTGTTTAAAGAGTGGGAAGAACTGAATCCCGGTAACGAAAAGGCGGATGCTCCGCTCCTTTTGAATGATAAAACGTTTGAAGCCTTTCTGCATGGCAGGAAGCTAGACTTTTCTACAAAGGAATTTCAAATTTTGTCTGTTCTTATGCGTCACCCCAATCAGGTACTGACTCGTGAGCAGATCTATGAAAATGTCTGGGGAGATGAATACGGAGAGTTAAATACCGTAACGGTCCATATTAAAAATATCCGTAAGAAACTGGGGTCTGAAGCAAATTTTATTACAACCATATGGGGCATAGGATATAAATATACGGAAAGAGAGCAATAGTATGAAACTGAAAATGAAGCTCCCCCTTCTATTCCTGGTGATGCTTATCATTCTAATGTTTTCCATTGGATTGTACCTGAAGTTCGTGTTTGCAGTATATTCGCCTATAAGCACTTCATTGCTGGACCCGCAATATATAGCCTTGCTTCTGCCCATATTCGCCATTGCTCTATTTATATTTATTATTCTGATTATCTATATTTATTTTTGCATAGAGAAGCCCATCCGGCTGCTAAATTCCCGGCTGGAAGAAGTAAATATTGTACATCCATTGCCTCCGCTTGCTTTGAGGAGCAACGACGAGATCGGAGAACTTTATAAGCATTTTAATAGAATGGAGCATAGACTTCAGCTTGCCCACAGAGAGCAAACCGATATGATTGCGGCAATCGCCCACGATTTGAAAACACCCCTGACATCCATTAACGGTTTTACTGAACTGCTGGCAGCACACAAGGACTTACCTGAAACGGAAAAGCAGGAATATTATGAATTGATTCAACGGAAGTCAGCCTATATGGTCGAGCTCATCAATGATTTCTCCAGCTTCACCAAAGAAAAGCTGGAGCTGGAATCCATGGCAGCTGCACCTGTACAGGCAACACAATTATTTAAAGAAATAGCATTTGAATATGAGTACGAGCTGGCAGGACTTGACTACGAGCTTGCTTACCGTCATTCATTCACAGACAGTATATTGCTAATGGTCAATGAACCGATGGTCCGCCGGGTTTTCGGGAACCTCTTTAGCAATGCCGTAAGATATGGAGGGAAAAATGAGCTGAAGGTGTATATGACCGGATACGTGCAAGGACATTATGCTTACTTCCAAATCGAGGATAATGGAGTTGGAGTGCCGGATAAGGATCTTTCTTCACTGTTCCTTAAATTTTTCACAGTGAATAAATCCCGGCAAATCCAAAAGGGCGGTCTGGGGCTGGGTCTTGCAAGCTGTAAATCTATTATTGAACATCACGGGGGCGAAATTGCTGCCTACGCCTCCGAATATGGCGGTTTGGGGATCAGATTCAGCCTTCCGCTGGCCGTACATCACTGATTAATTTTCGCCTTTTTTCTTTCATAACAAAGGTAAAGGCTGCTGCCTGGGTGTTCACACCCAGACAGCAGCCTTTTTTTGCGTTTTATAGTTTTTTATAACCTCTTTATAAACCTTTATTTTTCTTTTAAAGCAGCTTTATCTTTGGGTGTAAAAATGATTGTAGTACTCAAGAATTAACGTAAAGGAGTTAAAGGCTATGGGAACTTTATCAAAGAAAAAAATCGGTGGAACGCCTGCGATACAAATTGACGGAGTGCACAAGAAATTTGGCGACCATACCGTATTAAACAATCTTTCGCTGGAGGTCAGCCGGGGTGAAATCTATGGATTCCTGGGACTTAATGGCGCCGGTAAGACAACGACCATCAAGATGCTCCTGGCGATGCTGAGGCCAACCTCCGGCAAGCTCTACATGTTAGGTGAAAGGGTCGATGCCGGAAACTATAAATTATGGAGCAAAGTCGGATATTTGGAGGAAGCTACTTTTTATCCCGATCTGACCGTATTTGAGAATCTTGACATCGCAAGGCGCATGCAAGGGTTGCCTGACAAAGATGCCGTACATCAAGTTATCTATAAGCTGGGACTTGATCCGCACAAAAAGAAGAAAGCCAAGCATCTCTCTTTGGGAAACAAACAACGCCTGGGGCTCGCGAAAGCGATGATTCACGATCCGGAAATTCTAATATTGGATGAGCCGATCAATGGCCTCGATCCTGCAGGTGTGGCGGAGATACGGAATATGCTATATAACCTGGCGGAAAATTTCGGCGTAACTGTTTTTATATCCAGCCATCTGTTAGAAGAGCTCTCAAAAGTGTCCACACGCATTGGGATTATGCATGGTGGCCAGCTTGTCAAAGAAGTCGCAATGGATAAACTGGAGCAATCCTTACAGAAAAGCTTAGTGGTGAATGGCCGGAACAAACCTGCCTTAAAGAAGGTGCTTGAAGAGCATGGCTATGCCTTTGAGGATACTCTGGACGGCTATATTAGACTAACCGATGACCCTGCAGCGGATCATCCGGAACGGCTGGCCGAGCTGCTGGTTCAATGCAATCAGCCGCCAACATCGCTCCGGGTGGTTACGGAGGATTTGGAAGGGTATTTTCTCCGCACTATCGGGGTCACCAGGGGGATTAAATAATGAATATTTTAACTGTGTTACATTGTGAGATTCGCAAAATTATCCGTTCCAATGTGTTCTGGATCATGTTTCTTGTTCTAGGCTTCGGACCCATCATGATGGGCGTCGGAAATGTATTATCCAGTGACGCCGGCGGTGTCCAGTGGGAAGCGTATTTAACCGGATTGCTGGACACGCTTGCACCGCTGGGACTGATCGGGTACACCTTTATCGCGGCATGGGTGTTTGGACGGGAGTTTTCGGATAGAACCATTAAAGATTTACTGGCAAAGCCCGTTTCCAGAGCGAAAATTGTATTGTCCAAATTCCTTGTTATTTTTGCATGGTGCCTGTTGCTTTCCATCTATATGTTTGCCATAGGTTTTGTCGTAGGAGCAATTCTAGGCGTTGAAGGCAGCTCCGCTGCTTTCATTTGGAGTTTGTTCTTTAAGTTCCTTATCGCCTCGCTATTGTACATTTTTGTTACCGCACCAAGCATTCTTTTGGCTAATGTGACCAAGGGTTACCTGGCACCGCTGGGGCTCATCCTGATCATCGTCATTCTTTCCAATGTGTTGGCCTCATTTGGATTTGCACCCTATTTTCCATGGACTATCCCGTCGGTATTTCAAAGCACCGGCTCTTTAAATCTGAGCAGTATATTGATTCTTGCGTATACGGGAATAGCCGGGATAGCCGGAACATTTGCCTGGTGGAGATTTGCCGAGCAGCGATAATGCGCGTTTCAATTAGATTATTTCCACTTGAGATGGGCAGCTTAAAGAAAACAGTTGAAGACATGATATTTAACATAGTTCGAGTATGTTTACAGTCACATCCGGAAAAAATTTAACTGTGTTACGATTTATCTTATTACTCTAGAGGAGTATTAATAATGTCAACAACTTGCGAAAGAGGTGTGTAATTGAAACTTCCAACAATCCAATTCGGACATATTAAATCGAGAGTTCCTGTTATTCAAGGTGGAATGGGTGTAGGCATATCCTTAAGCGGACTAGCCGCTGCTGTAGCCAGTGCAGGTGGGATCGGCACCATCTCTGGTACAGGAATCACTGCTGAAGAGCTGAGAATGCATATTCGCAAAACAAGAGAACTCTCTAATGGGGTTGGTTATATCGGTGTGAATGTACTATTCGCAGTGAAGGACTTTGCCGAGAAAATGAAGATTGCTTTGGAGGAAAAGGTTGACTTTATTATTTCCGGAGCCGGAATTTCCAGAGATATTTATGCTTGGGGTAAAGAATATGGTACTCCTGTCGTAACTATTGTTTCATCCGCCAAATTAGCCCGGATTTCCGAAAGACTTGGTGCCTCCGCAGTCGTTGTGGAAGGGTTCGAAGCTGGGGGCCATTTAGGTACAGACAGATCCATGTTTGATATCCTTCCTGAAGTCTTAGAGGCCGTTTCGATTCCGGTTATTGCTGCGGGTGGAATTCTGACGGGGGATGATATCGCAAAAGCCCTTCGGCTTGGCGCATCTGGTGTTCAAATGGGTACCCGTTTTGTAGCTAGCCATGAGTGTGATGCTCCCTTAGCCTTCAAGCAAAAGTATGTAGATGCTCAGCAAGGAGATACTGTCCTGATCAAGTCTACTGTGGGTCTGGAAGGTAGAGCGATTCGTAATGAATTTACGGACCGGATCAGTGATGATGCCAAATTAAAGATAGTCAAATGCTATGATTGTCTAAAGGTCTGTTCCCATCGCTTCTGTACAATGGAATCCCTGCTCACTTCCCTTAGAGGAGATGTTAAGAACGGTTTGGTTTTTGCCGGGTCCAGAGTTCATGAGATTAAAGAGATTTTGTCCGTACAGCAGATTATCGACAATTTAATGAATGAGTATCAAGGGGCATGGAACCCGGCAACTTAAGGTTGTTATAAGATTCAAAAGCGCGATTAACCACTTAGCAGGCTTGGGATTTCCGGGCATAAGTGGTCTTTTTTGCTTGATACTCCAAATTTAGTACAACGGTATTACCTATCGGGTATATAGCCATATTACGAATGTACAAAGCCGTCTCGGTCTAACGTTCGAGCACTTCGAGCCTTTTTTAGAAAGTGGACCTCAGCTTCTAGTAATACTGCCTTTGCCACGCCGTTCTTCCAGAAGTCACTGCCGCCAACGTAAACTCAGCTATATACGAGATGTTCGCCTCGGATACCCGCTGAACATTTGGATTCTTCTCTAATCTGATATAAACACAAACGACCCACAAAAGAAGGTCACTTTTTCAAAGTGTCTTTCTTGTGGGTCACAATTCAACAAGTCGCTTTAAGGTACTTTTGTTAACGGATGCTACTTTGAGATTTTCGAACTCACCGCTTAGCCTTATAAAACTCATGATACAGCTTCATGAGCGCCCGTTTCTCAATCTGAGAAACATAACTCCGCTAAATCCCCAGCTCCTTCGCAATCTCCCGCTGCGTCCGCTCTTCCCCGCCGGTATCAAGGCCAAAGCGGCCCACTACGACTTCCTTCTCCCGGTCATCCAAAATGTCCAGATTACGATAAATCTTGCTCTTCTCGATCTTTAGATCAACTTCCTTAACAATATCATCTGCGTCGGAGCCGAGGATATCGATCAGCGTGATCTCATTGCCTTCCTTGTCCGTACCGATCGGATCATGCAGGGATACGTCTTTTTTGGTCTTTTTAAGCGATCTCAAATGCATGAGGATTACGCTTTCAGTACATCTGGCGGCAAAAGTCGCTAGCTTCGTGCCTTTGTTCGAACGGTAACTCTCGATAGCTTTGATCAGCCCGATGGTGCCGATGGATATGAGATCCTCCATGTCCTCGCCTGTGTTGTCGAAT
>NZ_LN831198.1:849217-853011 GCF_001368795.1 Paenibacillus ihuae | reverse complement strand
GCGGCAAAAGTCGCTAGCTTCGTGCCTTTGTTCGAACGGTAACTCTCGATAGCTTTGATCAGCCCGATGGTGCCGATGGATATGAGATCCTCCATGTCCTCGCCTGTGTTGTCGAATTTTTTGAGGTTATGGACACGAGGCGATGTCAAAAGGATAATGATTTTTGTTCATACCTGCGTACTAACGATTCTGAATAAAGTTGATACTTTTCCAAAACAGGTTTGAGCCTTCAAAATTATTATCGTTTTAGGGAATCAGCTCAAGCGGGGCAACGCGCCCGTATGAGACTTTGGCAAGACTGCTTTTGGCTGCCCACCGGACGCTATTGCTGATCACTTGAAGAATCTCAGGCTGATGGTAGACCGGAAAAGTCTCATGCCCTGGTCTAAAGTAAAAGATGTTGCCCTGTCCGCGCTTGTAGCAGCAGCCGCTGCGGAACACTTCTCCGCCTTCGAACCAGGAAATAAAGATAAGCTCATCGGGTGCCGGAATCTCAAAACGTTCGCCATACATTTCTTCCTTTGGAATCTCAATATACTCTCCAAGTCCCTTGGCGATTGGATGGCCCGGTTCAATTACCCAGATCCGCTCCTTCTCGCCGTCATCACGCCACTTTAAGGCGCCTGTATTGGTACCCATTAATGCATGAAATATTTTGGAATTATGTCCAGAGTGAAGCACGATTAATCCCATGCCGTTCAGCACCTTTTGCCGCACCTTAACCACAATTTCATCACTTACTTCTTCATGAGCCAAATGTCCCCACCATAGCAGTACGTCCGTTTGCTCCAGCACTTCACTGGTCAATCCATGCTCCGGTTCATCCAGAACCGCCGTTCGTGCCTCCATATCTTCTTGTGTATTCAGATAATTGGCCAGTACCGTATGAATCCCTTCCGGATATACAGCTCTAACTTCTTCATTGTGTCTTTCATGACGATATTCGTTCCAGACTGTGATTTTGATTGTATACATGATATTTCCCCCTTGTTATATGAAAATCCACCGTTGTTCCTTTAATGAGACTAGGATTGAATCAATCGCATGCTGGTTTACATAGCCGTCATCCATAGTGGCATCGTATCCGTCACCGTGTCCGTTTACCAGATTAATGAAAGCTGTCATTTGATCCACCTGAAATTCTGCAGGTATCTCTACTTTCCGGAATACCTCATCGCCATCTTCAGCAAATTTAACGTGCAGAACATCCTCTTCCTCCAGGTTATACAGCACCGCTCCCCGATCCCCGAAGATTTCCAGCTGCTGAAAGTTTCCCCGGCCGAATGCAAATCTGGAGATAGCCATCGTAGACGAAATACCCCCGTCAAGCCTGGCAAGCACATGACAGAAATCATCGACATCTACCTTTCCTTTCCCATCGCCGTCAAGCAAAGGCCGATCCTTGATAATCGTTCCGGCATCTGCCATTACCCGTTCCACATTACCTACAAGAAAACGCTGAAGATCGAGCAAATGGGAACCCAGGTCTCCAAGCGCGCCCGAGCCGGACAGCTCCCTGCGGAATCTCCAGACCAGTGGAACCTGCTCATTGAGCCCCCAGCCCTGCAAATACTGGCCGTAAACATGTTTAATTGCACCTAATTTCCCTTGATCGATCAGCCATTTTGCATACCTTACCGCCGGCTTATACCGGTAACTGAAACAGATCATATGTGGTAAGTCCGTCTCAGTCAGCAGATCACGCAGTGCGGCAGCTTCCCGTGCATCAAGCGTCACCGGCTTCTCCAGAGCAAACGGCTTTTGCTGCTTGATGGCCTCACAGGCAATTTCATAATGGTTATAGTTGGGCGTACCGATACTTACAGCCTCAAGCTCAGGGTCTGCCAGCATTTCTGTATAATCCAAGTACCTTCTTGATTCGGGGATCTTATACTGCTCTCCCCGGCTTGCCAGCACTTCTTCCTTACAATCACAAATCGACCACAAGACCGCTTCTTCATTTGCCAGAAGTCCGGAAATATGCATGTCTGATATGCCGCCAAGACCAATTACACCGACTTTCAGTTTTGCCAACCGCACCACCCTACCTCTTATCAATATCGTTTGTAACACATTTAAAGTATAGTTTGTGCTAGAATAAACGAACATGGCTGAAAGATACCCTTTTTGTACAAAAACTACCTTCCATTTGCCTTAAGGGGGCGTAAATGTGTTTGCTATAAATACCGAAATGCTGCCGAGAATCAAACTGATGGGATTCGTTTCCTACAAGCAGCCCTGGATTCATTTTAAAAGAACAACAAACGAGTATGTCCTCTATTTCATCAAAAGCGGAGAACTTCATCTTACAGAGAATGGTACTCACTATATTCTAAAAAAGGGAGATATCCTTTTACTGGAGCCAAATATAGAGCATGAGGGAACAGAAAAACATGTCTGCGATTACTACTTCATTCACTTTGAACATCCGGATATGAGCTCCGCTCAGGGAGGGGATTTGCTGACGATGGCCAGGCGCTTCATTCTGGAGGAGGAAACACAGCAAACCGAAGGGGAACATTTTATTTGCCACTTTCCCAAACATTACATTTTGTCCAAAAACGTTCTGTCTCTCTCTTTTCAGGCTATGAATGAAATGCTAATGTTATATAGAAGAAAATATTTCAACCGCGGACTAACTGCCCTGAAATTTACCGAATGGCTTATCGAGGTGTCAAGAGAGCATTTCATTGCAGCACTTCAAAATCATGAGGGCAGCAATACCAAGCCCCTGATTAAAGTCCATGCCCTTCTGGACTATATTCACGAGCATTATACAGACAAAATTACCGGGCAGGGGATCGCGCAGGAATTTGACTGCAATTACGACTATCTGAACCGCGTCTTCACTAGGCTGACAGGTCAGAGCATCATGCGCTATGTCAACCGCGTAAGGATCAATCATGCGAAAGAGCTGATTGAAGCTACGCATCTGCCTTTGGGTGAAATCGGCTATTTGACTGGTTTGGACGACCCTTTCTATTTCAGCAAAGTGTTTAAGAAGATTGTTGGGGTTACACCTTCTCAGTATTACAAAGAGATACGGGGACAGGTAAAAGAACCCCATTAAAGAACAAAACCGGGACAGCATCAGGTCTACCCGATGTTGCCCCGGCTGGGGTTAAAGCCTACAAAAGTTTAACGGCGAATGCCTCGTACGGCCGCAATTGCAATTGTTCGAATTCGGTGTCTTCTCTGGAATAGCTCCCGATGATAATTTCCCCGGCTTGACCGAAACCGGGCAGCTCCAGCGTCACAGCCTCACTGCTGAAATTGGCGGTTACCAGCCAAGTCTGACCTTCGTAACGACGGTAATACATGAACACTTGATCCGGCACACCCGTCACCAGTTCAAAATCACCCCATACAACGATCGGATTGTTCTTTCGCAGTTCAATTAACTTCCGATAGCAGTGGAACACTGAATCCGGATCCTCCAGGTTCGCCTTCATGTTAATTTCTGTATAATTCGGATTTACAGGCAGCCATGGCTCTCCGGTTGTGAATCCCCCGTTAGGAGTAGCATCCCATTGAATCGGTGTCCGGGCATTATCTCTTCCCTTGGCATTAATGGAATGAATAATCTCTTCCTTGGCATATCCGCCTGTAAGCCGTTCATGATACATATTGATGCTCTCTATATCCTTCACTTCGCTGATCTCTTGAACCGGATAATTAGTCATTCCAAGCTCTTCACCTTGATAAATATAAGGTGTGCCCTTCATTAAGTGCAACAGAATGGCGAACATCTTCGCGCTCTGCACACGGTACTGCCTGTCATCCCCCCACCGGGA
>NZ_LN831198.1:824394-849191 GCF_001368795.1 Paenibacillus ihuae | reverse complement strand
TTCTCGGCAAGTCATGATTGTTCCAGAACAGGCTGTTCCAGCCTTCATTCCCCAGCTCCGTCTGCCATTTCGCCAGCACCTGTTTTAATTCACTTACAGCAAGCGGCTTCAAATCCCACTTTTCTCCGCCTTCCTGCTGATCCAGACCGATATGTTCAAACTGGAATACCATTGAAAGCTCGTTCCGGTCCGGATTAGAATACAGTTTAGCCGCTTCCGGTGTCGCCCCCCAAGTCTCCCCCACGGTCAGAACATCATGCTTGCCAAATGTCTCCCGGTTCATTTCCTGAAGATATTCATGCAGCTTCGGCCCATTTCCTGTAATCTCCTGATCCGGTATTTTACCGACCAGATCAATCACATCCATACGGAATCCTCCGACCCCTTTATCCAGCCAGAAATTCATCATGTCCCATACCTCTTGCCGGACTTTGCTGTTCTCCCAGTTCAGGTCCGGCTGTCTGCGGCTGAACAAGTGCAGAAAGTACTGGCCGCTCGTTTCATCCATCTCCCAGGCCGAACCGCTGAATGTTGAACGCAGAGAATTGGGAACTCCGCCGTTCACCGGATCACGCCAGATATAGTAGTCCCGGTATGGATTGTCTTTTCCCTTGCGGGCTTCAATGAACCATGGATGCTCATCCGAAGTATGATTGACAACCAGATCCATAATAATCCGGATGTTGCGGTGCCCTGCTTGTTCTATTAATTCATCCATATCCTCCATTGTTCCGAATTCGCTCATAATATCCTGATAATCACTGATGTCATAGCCGTTATCATCATTTGGCGACTTATAAACGGGACTAAGCCAGATCGCGGTAATACCAAGCTGCCCAAGATAGTCTAATCTGTTGATAATTCCCTGAAGATCGCCGATCCCATCCCCGTCGCTATCCTGAAAACTTCTGGGGTAAATCTGGTAGATAACCGCTGTCTGCCACCATTTCGTATTACTCAATGCAATCACTCCTATATGTTCTATTTATCTATAACTATAGACCAAAAATGAAAAGAGACATAACCGAAGGATTATGCCCCTTTGTCAGACAGATTCGTTTAACAAATAAATTTAGTAATGGAGCACCGCCTATTTCTTGCCGTTTTCTTTAAGCCAGGCATCAAGCTGTTTTTGTGCTTCTGCAATCACCTTGTCGGCTCCTGCTGCCTTTTGTTTCTCCAGCATTTTAGGGACAACCTCTTCCGGATCCAATTGACCGGACTTCAGCCCGTCCACAAAGGTTTTGTTGGCATTGTCGATTGAGATCAGTTCATTTTTCACCGGCTCCGGATCAAAGACAAATCCGAAAATCCGGGATGGGTTCGAAGAAATTTGTTCATTGAATTTTTCATAGTTCTGGTATTTATCCGGGTCTTCTCCTACACGGGTGTAGTTAAGCATCTGATTGCCGATTTGCCACATAATATCATGATAATAACCGACTCCGTCTGTTGTTTGACCTTCCGGCAATGCAATCTGACCATCTTGCAGCACATAATGCTTCCCTTCAATTCCGAAGTTAAAGAGGGTCAGCAATTCCTTGTCTTTATAGAAGAGGTTAAGCAGCATCATAGCACGTTCAGGATCTTCTGAACTTTTCGAAATCGCATACATGGTTGCTGTCATCTTTCCGGTCTGCAGACGGTCAATATTAAGAGGAATCTGCAGCATTTCACGCCCTGCCTTGATCGAACCATTCGGTGAGATAGCAGCTTTACCAATCTCCATATCAGCCAGAATGTCCATATCACCTACAAACGCAAACCCTTTACCGGCCTGCATTTTCTTCCAGGCATCTAAACCGGGGGTCAGTGCATCCTTGTTAATATACCCCGCCTTGTACCATTTGTTGGTCAGCTTGGCAAGCTCCATATACCGGGGAGTAGTGAATGAATTGATGACTGTATAATCATCAGCCGCTGTCCCTACGGTGTTAATAGCAGCGATACTTACAATAGAGTCCAGATTCGTGGATGAATAGTAAGCTTCAAGCGGAAAGCTTGGTGCCACCAAAGGCGTAATCCCCGGTTCGTTTTCCTTTATGGTTTGGAGCATAGGCTCCAGATCCTCGACTTTACCGGACTTCAGTGCAGTCAGATCAAAGTTGTATTTGTCCACAAGCTCTTTGTTCAAGTAAACACCTTGTGTGCCGCCCAGCTCCTGGTGGGTATGAATACCGTACAGCTTGCCATCGCGTTTGGCCGGCTCGTGATAATCCTTCTCTACAGCTTCGATATCAGGACCGTACTTGGCCAGCAAATCATCAAGCGGCAGCAGCCCCCCTTTGGTAACCTGTTGCTGGAAGCCAAGCCAATCCGCCGTAAACAGCAGGTCCATTTTATCACCGGAAGCCATCATCAGATTCGTTTTATCGCGCCAAGCCCCCCAATCAATGGGATTCAGCTTGACCGTCATATTCAATTCCGGATAAGTCTGCTTCAGATAATCATTCATCGCATCCTGAACCAGCTGATTATCTTTTTGAGGCGCATCGGGAAAGACCATCACAACCTCGTAAGGCTTGAGCCCTGTGCTGGCTGCCCCCTCCGGCTCAGCTGAACCCGCTGGTGAATTTGCTGTGTTATTTCCGCCGCAACCGGCTGCTACGACTGAAGTCAGCATCAGTGCGGCCAGCACAGCAGAACTCTTTTTTAACCAATTCATAAATAGTAGACCTCCCTGGAATTCTTCTATTTTTTCCTTTGAAACAATTGTTAGCATATACTAATCCGGCACTGCCGGGATCAGCCTTTCACAGCGCCTACGGTAAGACCCTTTACAAAATACTTCTGCAGGAACGGGAACACCAGCACCAGGGGACCGATCGCAATCATTGCCATGGCCATACGGATAGATTCAAGCGGTGTCGTAACCTGGGCGGTGGAGCTATAGGCCTTATTGGCGATCGTCTGCAGGAACGAAGCGTTCATTAAGGTCTTGGTCAACAAATACTGCAGAGAGAACAGCTTCTCATTCTGGATGAAAACGAGGCTTGTAAACCAGTCATTCCAGTAGGATACGGTGGTAAAAAGCCCGATTGTCGCCATGACAGGAAGGGACAGCGGCAAAATAATGCTGAAGTAGGTCCGGAATTCTCCTGCACCATCAATCTGCGACGAATCAATCAGAGAAGGCGGAATACTGTTCGTAAAGAAGGTCCGCATGATAATAACGTTGAAGCCGCCAATCAAGCCAGGAATGATTAAAGCCATTAAAGTATCCTGAACATGTAAAAAGCGGGTGTATACAAGATACCAAGGCAGCAAGCCACCCGAGAACAGCATCGTAATTAAAATGTAGAAGCTCAGAGCCCCCCTGAGCGGAAACTCTTTCCTTGATAAGGCATAGGCCATTGCCGAAGTCACAAACAAGCTGACAACTACACCGATGATCGTTACCAGAGCAGACACACCATAAGCCCTCAATATTTTCTCGGCATCTTCAATTAGATACTGATAAGCGACAAGGCTGAATTTGCCCGGCCAGAAGCTGTATCCATGAACGGTTACCCAGTCTTCGTCAGCGAGCGATATCATAAGCACGAGCCAGAACGGGATCAGGCACGCCAAGCTAAACAAGGCCAGAACAATAATGATGACGGGATTGGTTCTTTTTGAATTCATATTGATCTCCTTTTAGAATAGGGCATTTTCTTTGCTGACTTTACGGACAATCAGGTTGACAGTCACGACAAGTGTGAAGCCGACAACGGATTGCAGAAGCCCTGCCGAGGAGGCAAGTCCCGTATCACCGGTGACCAATAGCGCATTGTATACATAGGTATCGATAACTTCCGTTGTCTCTTTGATCATACCGGACGCCATTGTCGCCTGATAAAATAGACCGAAATCAGCGTTAAAAATCCGGCCAATCGCAAGCAAAGTCATGATGATAATGATCGGAGCAATCAAAGGAATCGTAATTTTCGTCATTTGCTTCCAGCGGCTTGCCCCGTCAATGACAGCAGCTTCATAATATTCGGAGTCAATCCCGACAATCGCTGCCAAGTAAACAACTGCCGAATACCCCACACCCTTCCAGGTGTTGACAATAGTCAAAATATAAGGCCAATGCTGTGCTTCTGCATACCAGTTGTTAGGATCGATCCCGAAGGGCTCCAGGATGAATTTATTGACGAACCCCAGTTCCGGATTTAAAAACCCGTAGACAATATAGCCGACAATGACCATGGATATAAAGTTGGGCAGGATCACTGTACTCTGAAAAAACTTGGAAGCGAATTTATTTTTGACCTCGTTAAGCATAAGGGCCAGCAGCACAGCCAATATGGTATTGATTACTAAAAAGCTGATGTTATACAGCAACGTATTTCTGATGATCACCCACGCGTCGTTTGAAGCAAACAGAAACTTGAAATTATCTAGTCCGATCCATTTGCTCCCCCATATCCCGTCCGTATAATTCAGATCCTTAAAGGCCAGAAAAATCCCAAACATGGGAAGATAATTATTGATTAACATCAGCAGCACACCAGGCAGTGCCAGAACAATCAAGGCCCTGTACTTCCAAAAGCCTTTCCGTTTCAATCCTTTTTCCGAAGCCATAATTCCACACCTTCTTATTGGGTTATGTCTTCATTATAAGAAGTTGACTGCAGCTGCTCTGCCGTTTTTATAACCTCAGTCTATTCGTTTTGTGACTTTACGATATTCCTGGGGATTGACATCAAACTGCTTACGGAACATCTTGGTAAAATGCGAAAAATTACTGTATCCTACCTGTTGCGCTATCGCGCTGACCGGCAGATCCGTAGTGTCCAGCAGTTCGCGGGTACGGTTCATCTTAACTGAAATCAGGAAATCAATGAGACTTTGGCCTGTTTCTTTTTTGAATAGCCTGGAGAGATAAGCCGGATTCAACCTCACATAATCAGCGACAATATCTCTCGATATCTCTTCTTCCACATTGTGCTGAATGTACCGGATGGACCGCTCAATCACGCCCCCTTTTTCCTGCCGTTCGAACTCCGCTTCCATAACGGCAGATACCATTCCTTCTGCCCAATGCCTGTATTGAGGCAGTCCCCGGATGCGGGCGCTTGTCCAATCTGTAAACTTGGCTATACTGCCTGCATTAATTCCTCTGACCTGCAGGAAGTGATATATAATCTGCAGCGTATCCTGATGCAATGCGTCCAAATGTCTTCCCTGAAAGCATGGATCAGCCTGCAATTTTTCAGTCAGGTTATGGATAAATTGCACAGCAGACTCACGTTTTCCGGTTAGCATATAAGCTACTAAATCATCAAGTTCTATACCTTCCGACTCTGAGGATAGCGGCACTTGGTCTTGAGGGATGTATATGAGCACCGATTGTGTCCGGGAAATGTTGTCACGCTCCATTGTCTTTAAGCTCTCGCACATTCCCGGCAGCTCTTGAAGGGATTTGAACGAGCCGACATAGCAGGTTACTATGCTGTAGAACATATCCTGGCATGCCTTAATAAAATGCTGTCCGGTAGCTTTGAGCTGCTTAATACCAGGCTTCCCGGCTTTCCCGCCTTTGGCATACAGCAGAATGAACAAAACCCCGTGTTTATCCGTAACGGCCTCGCCCTGGTACTCCTCAGTGAAGAATTCTGCCGCCGCTTTTTTGACGGCATATTCCATAATCTCCTGATCTCGCGGGCTTAAGGGTTTACTCCAATTTTCAATACTGATCAGGATGGGCAACACCAGATCAGCAGGCTCTAACCCCACGCTGGCGCCTGTCAGCTCCCGTTCGAAAAAATCTCCAAAAGACAGAATGCTGCGCGACAACAAATCCTGCCAGAAACGCTCCACACGCTTCGGCTTCTCTTGCTGCCACAGATTAAGATACTTATGGTACATTTTATTGTAAGACTCGTACTCTTCTTTCTCACGGACAGCTGCAATCATCCCCGATACGGCAGACAACAGTTCAGCTGTATCAACAGGCTTGAGCAGATAATCGAAGCTCCCGAGGTTAACTGCTCTTTTGGCATAGGAAAATTCGGAATGACAGGTCAAAAAGATGGTTTCCGTCCAGGGAGAGTGTTCTTTTACCCAGCCAACCAGCGAAAGCCCGTCTTCATCGGGCATTTCAATATCGCATATCAGCAGATCAATCTTTTTTTCCTTTATTATTTCTCTGGCTCTGTTTGCTCTATTAGCTGTCAGAACCTCATCAATTCCAGACTCGTTCCAGTTACAGCAGTAGAGAAGGCCCTCTACAGCAAATTGTTCATCATCCACAATCAATAATCGCATACCTTATCGTTCTCCTTCTGTATATTCAATGGGCAGGATCAGGCGCACCCGGAATCCGGACTGCACATTCCCGTTGAAGTGAATGCCGGCACGCCCCTGATATCGCATAGCCAGCCTCTGTTTCACATTCCAGATCCCGATATGGCCTTCCTCAGTTCCCGGCGTGTAGTCAGAAGCATTTAACTCATGCAGTTTCTGGGGACTGCTGCCTTTTCCGTTGTCTGAAATCTCAACAATCATGGTATCATTCACTTCTTCAGAACGGACTGCCGAGAGATCCAGACAGAACGTCTCTGTTTTTAAACTTATGCCATGAAGCATGGCGTTTTCTACAAAGGGCTGTATGATCAAGGAAGGTATTACGGCGCTTCTAAGCTCTTCGGCTACGGTAATCTGAAAATCAAAGGACTGTTGATAACGCATCTTTTGAATTTCAAGATAATTGCGGAGATGCTCCATTTCTTGTCCCAAAGTTATGCTATTCTCCTTCACCTGAAGCATAAAGCGGAAATACTGTACCAGATGGCGCACCGTCTTTTTCACCAGTTCATATCGCTGCAGATCGGCAAGCTGAAAAACAATATTAAGCGTATTCAGGAAAAAGTGCGGATTAATTTGCATCTGCAGATGTTTCATCTCTGCTTTTTGCACATGTAACCGTTCCTCATAGACATCAATTTTTAAATCTTGTATTTCAACAACCATAGAATTAAATGCCTGATTCAGTGCTTGAAACTCCAGCAGGTTAGAAGACGGAAGCTGGGTCTCCATAGAACCTTTTCTTATCCGGTGAATTCCACCAAGCAAATCCAGAATTGGACGGATGACCATACGGCGAAAATAATACAAGTAGACCAATAAGATGATCAAAATAAAAAAGGGAAGCACATTAATAATCATCTGGAAGATATTCAACCCTTGAAGCAGCTCTGAAGCCGGGATGACCACGGAAAGATTGATTCCCAGAGTCGCTGACTGGCTGGATACAACGAATAATTTAACGCCTTCATGCGAAAAGGAAAACGAAGCATTCCGGCTCAGCTCCTCACGCGGCAGCTTGAAATTATATCCCATTGTTTCTGAAGGACTGGTCAAGATATTCCCGTCATTATCCACAATTAGCACATCCCCGCCGGATTGCAGGTTTAGATTGCCCAGAGGTGAACGCAGGGAGTCGATTCGGATAAGTGCGCCATTATAGGCGGGACTGCCCAGATCATTGCCTGCTATCCGGTTCAGATAGTAATCTCCTGCGATCTTAACTAGGGTCCATCTATACCGAAGCGATTCTAATTGATCCGTGTTATGAACCGTCTCTGTAATTGATGCCCGGACTTCATCCATATAATTTTCTGTTGATCCCAGTACATTGGATAATGTCAGTGTATCGTTGACGCTGGAGTACAGATAGAACATGTCCACGCTATGATAATAAGCCTGATAGGCTTGATTCCGTTGCATAAGCCTCATCCGGGCGAAAAAGTATTCGGAATCTGTCAGCCCCTGGGAAGTGAGCCCAAGAAAGTTCTCATCATGATCAACAATATCCACCAGATTAATTGTAATATCCCCGAGACTGCTCTCCATCATTTGCAGATTGGAACTAACCAGGTTTTGATAGGATCTGGATACCTGATCCAGAACATTTTGCTTGGCATAGTATCCCCCTGCAAAAAGTACAGTGAGCAGAGGAATCGTTATAGCGGCAAACAGTTGAACAAGTCTTACACCCAGCGAATTTTTTTTGTTCTTCATAATGCATCCTTCCTATGACCTGACAGTAAAATAACCCCACAAAGTGGGGCCTTTAAATGGAGGCTGACTCAAAGGGCCACCTTGGTGACCCTTAAACAGCATGAGTTAACTTCTGTTGCTCTATTTTAACAAATAGGCTATGGCTTGTGCCGCTTCTGCCCGGGTAGCATTAGCTCCAGGCACAAAGGCTCCATCGGCATAACCTTTCATCAGACCGGCAGATTGTACAATCTGAACCGCTGCTTGTGCCCAGGCTGAAATCTCATTGCTGTCCCGGAAGGCAAACGAGGACTCCGCTGACCGGTCGGTACCGCCAGCCTTTATAAATGCCCCTGCCAGCATCACAGCCATCTCCTGCCGGGTTATCCGTTCATTAGGCGCAAATCGTTCACCGCTTCTTCCAGTAATCAAACCTGCCTGATAAGCAGCAGCAATATCCTCCGCATACCAGCTGTCTGCAGCAACATCCTTAAACGGTACAGGACGGTCAGCCTTCAACTGTAGCGCTCTGACCAATAAGGCTGCAAACTGTGCGCGTGTGATCTTCGCCAAGGGAACGAAGGTATTCTCTGTCATACCACTAATCACATGCTTCGCCGTCAATTTATGAATGGCCTTGAACGCCCAATGCTCCGCAGGTACATCAGTAAATGATTTGTCGTAAGCGAATATGGTATAACGGCTGAAGTGATACAGGTCCGCGCTGATTTGCTGCGCTGCTAAATCAGCTCTGCTGCTGACATACTCCCACTTCCGGAGCGGTTCCAGGAAAGAATAGATACCCAGTAAATCATTAAGTTCCCCTTGTCCAGCAAGATCGTCAAGCTTTAAGGTGAGCTGCACTGGGCTTCTGAAAGAATCAAGTCTGGATACGCCTTCGTTTGCCGTCGTCACACCGAATTCAAATTCATACACCGGTCCAGCGGAAATCCAGGGCTTCCCGTCCGGAAGAGAAGCATCCTTTGGCTCGATTTTGTCAAATGTAATCTGAATGTTCGAATCAGCTGTCAGTTTCCCTTTGTTCGCTTCAAGAAGCTGAAGGATATGGTCCTGCATGAAATGCAGAGTGAACATATCTCCTTGAAGCAGCAGGTTCTCTCCTTGCAATCCCTCTACAGCGGAAACCGGGATGAGCATCCGATTGTACTTCTCCTCATTGACCGCGATTGAAATGTTCCCATTGGCCGCCACGCTTAAGTCCTTAGCCTGCAAGACAAGGGCCTCTCTTTTCGCTGCTGCCGGAGTTGGCGTAGCGGAGTTCCCGGCAGTGCTTCCCAATAATCCCGGTGCAGCAGTAGCTGCCGGTGTTGGAGCTGCTGTTACAACCGGTGCTTGGGTTGGAAGACCGGGTTCTTCGCTGCTGAAAATAGGCTGTACCATTACTGTCTCCGGGTCTTTGTCGATATAAATCATTGTCCAATACTGCAGAGAAGGCAGTTCAATCAGCAGCTTGTCGCCATCCCAGGAATACTCCAGCTCCTGTGACAGGCCATGCCCGGCGTCAGGCGTAGCAGCATAGACTTTCAGATCCGGTGCTTCTTTCTCTGTAATCCCGATATCGTACGATACTTTCAATGAGTGAAGAACCGCCGGCTCATTGGCTGCATTTCGCCAGTTGCCGTCATTGTTAAGTAAATTGATCAGATGCAGCACGTCATACCGTTCAAAGCCTGGATTTGCGTCATTCTTCCGGACGGTTGCCCAAAGTGTATTGTCCATTCCGTCTTTGCTTATTGCCAGCTTGCTGCCATCGGCCTCGACGGATACCATTGCCGATGAATCGGCCTTGCTGTCAAATAGCAGGTTTTCATAGGCTGCATTAAATTTATAGTATTCCTGCATGGTTACTTTAGTGGAGGCCAGCATTTTTTTGCTGCGGTTCGGATAGTATTCATGGGCCAGCATGTTCGGGCCTTCCGATTGCTGCTCAGCCGTTCCCAGTTCAATATGAGTAGCCCCCATTGATGCCAGCCCGGCATCCATCAGCCGTACGGACGGCTCGTTGAAATAACCGGCCGTTACCCCGCGGAGCCGGATCGTTCCGGCAATATCGTCCGCTTCCATACGAAGGGTAACGGTATGAATTCCCGCTTCCATGTGTGGAATAATCACATAGCCGTCTCCGCTGTACTTCTCAATGCTCTCAGTGCCATCCAATCCGATCTTCAGCTCCTTGCCATGTTCATCCTTGGCACGCACCCCGTCAATATAAACTGAACGGGTTGTTAAGCCGCCCGGATTGGAATAAGTAAAGATCAGACTCTGCTCCCCCGATTGAGGTATGTTCACCGGATAGGTTACCTGCTGGCCTACTTCGCCAAAATTCAGCACGGTATCCTTATAGAGTGAGAACGGTGACTCCGTGTTTGTACTTTCAGCTTCATAGCTGCGGGTTACAGCGTCCGGAGCACCTGATAAGGTAACATTCAGCTTATCCAGCCTGATCCCGCTGTCCTGGCCTTCCGGCATTTTAATAATAATGGTGTTATCACCTTCTGCTAGCCGGATACCGTTCACCGCCGCTTCTTCCCATCCGGAGCCAGTAGTTGGCGCAAAGCTTATTGGAATTCCTGCACCATTGTTAATATAAACGCTGCGGCTAACGGTCACTGCTCCCTGGGCATCATTTTGATAAATCCAGCCGAGATCATAGAGGCCAGACTGCCCTATATTCACTGTGAACGCTACACGGTCATTGACATTATTGAAGTCGAAGGCATACCCGGTTAAAGGAACAACCCCTCCTGTCACTTCAGCGCTGCCTGTACTGTATTCGTACCCTCCGGCAATAATCCCGCCAACATTGGTATATTGTCCGCTTGATTCCATCTTCAGCGTAACCTTATGGTACCCCTCCTGGAGAGGGACTGACAATTCAAGGGGCTGCATGGTGCCGCTCCAGCCGCCGGCTGTTTTGGGGAACGTGATATTCTGAGCCTGCGGAGCCGGTTCCCCGTCCACCAGTACCGACATTACAGGATCATTATCTCCATGATACAGGACCGTAATCGAGTCCAGCGGATGGTCTGCATATACATTATAGGTGACCGTCTGCCCGGCTTGTCCGAAATTATCCGTCTTACTCTCACTGTAATTCATGCTGTTGGTTTGCGGAATATCCGCATACATCGCGTAGTATCTCTGTGTGCCGGCAGTCATATATTGGAGCTTGATACCCAGATCATTTGTTGAGGCCTTCAGGGTTATCGTGTTATCGCCTTCCTCCAGATGAACAGTCTGCAGATTGTTCAGTTCGGAGAATTTATCCCATGTTCCCATACCGGCAAACGTCAATTCTCCCTGAGGCACATTATTAACAAACAGCTCACGTCTCACATCCTGCCAATCCGAAGCATAGCTGAATCCAAGCGGATAATCCCCTTCAGCAGGAACGTTCACCTGGAACTTCACGTAATCACCTGCGGTATCAAAATAATATACATGGCTGTATTGATCCACAATCACAGTATCCAGCTGGGCATCTACCGCCTCGTAACGTTCTTTAATCCCTTGGCCCTGCACCTCCAGGCTTGCGAGATTAAGCCAAAGGTTATTGGTGTTCAGCGTCAGTTTAACTGAATTTTCGCCCCTCTTCAGCGTTGCTGCCACCGTAGCTTGTGCAGTCGGATTTCCCCAACCTGTATTAGCTTCAAAGGGAATGGCTGCCGCAGCAATTTCATTGTTAACAGTCAGCTTGCCTTCCGGAGAACCTGAGCCATTGCCCTGCCCGTAATTCAGAACAAGCGTATACAGTCCGTCTGCAGGTGCATTAACCGTAAACGTCACCGCATCCGTATCTTTGCGTCCAAAATTGCCTACCCAGCCGTAAGCTTTGGCAATCCGGGACTGGTAATCCAGCGTTACCGGAACATCCAGCGCTTCCGTACCCCGGGTCGGCAGACCTGTAGCCTCCTTATAGTTCATATAGCCGGCGATAACCATTGCTTTGCCGCCGTCTTTCTCCCGGGTATCTTCCACAACCTTCTGAATATCGCGGTAATGGTTGCGGTCCTGCCAAATCTCACTGTAGTCGAAATCGGTTTTCGTATCCGGGTCGGGTACAGCGCTGTATTCGGCATTGCCTCCCACCATATTGAAGGTAACCTTGCTCTTATCGGGATTATTGACAAGCAAAGAGTCTTTAACCGAGTTAATCAGCTGGGCATAATCCAGAGAATAGTAACGCTTGTTGCCGTTATAGTCATACAGATAATTGTTGTCATTTGCCCCCCATTGGTCCAGATGGATGCCGTCGAACCCAAAGGTGTTAATGGAACGGTCAAATTGTCTGGTAATATAATCCTGCCAGAACTTGTTGCCCGGATCTTGCAGGAACAGGGAGGTTGTCTTCCCGTTCACATCAAAGGTATAGCCGTTTTGGTCTTTCTGCGGATTATTTATGTCAAGCTGAGCACTGTTATAGAGTCCCCATTCCGGGCTCACGCCGAAATCTTCATAGTTCTCACGCGCCGCATAATTCATTTGATAGGCCATGGCTGCAGAGCCGTATTTCTGGGCAGCCTCTACCTGCTGCTTAACGCTCAAGGGATACAGCGAACGCCCCAGCAGATCCGTATAATGTGTATCCGTGTTAATATCTTCATCGATAAAATTTCCGTCCGCATCTGTCAGCGGTTGTCCGTTCTCATCTGTTTTGGAATAAACCGAAACATCATGACGCCACATCCAGTCATAGAACTGGTAGGCATTAATGTAGTAGTCCTGCGACAATTCTCTGAGCTTGGAGTCACTCTCTTCCGCCGTTTCCTGCGGGAAATCCGCAACATATCCGTATCTCGGGAAATGCGTCCAATCACTCGATACATCTATGGCTGCGGTTACATAATCCGTTGGTGCAGCGCCTTCGATCCAAGCTTTTGCTGTATAGCCGCGGAAATTCTCAGCCGGAGGTGTCCAGCCCACGGTAAGCATGTTGCTTCCTTCCTGCAGAACCGTCAGATCTTTGCTGCCTTCGGCAATCAGCGTATTCAGCTGGTAAATCTGCAAATGCAGCTTGCCGCTCCAATCGGCAGATTGATCCAGGGTCAAGTTCAGCTCTGCGGCCTCACCCGGAGCGAACCGGGCCTTTGAGGGCACCATCTTTAGTATTTTGGGATTCACCTCACCCGTCGGCTCCGCCTGAGCCGCTCCACTGCGGGCATAGCCTGTTGTAGAAGTTTGAACCAGCAACAGCACGAAACAGAGAAATAGAACTGCTTGTTTCCTGACCATAAGACCGCTCCTTCATACTCATAATTTGAGAATACACAATGCTGCCAAGACTGGACACGAATGTTGGCTTTTAGGGAGGTACAACTTGTAGGGAGGTACATTTTTCAGGGAGGACGTCAATGGTAACGTAAACGTTTACTCAAATGGACAAAAAATATCTTTTACTAAGACATTCCCCTCCCTATCTGAAAAATAGTTATTGCTATTTTCAAGTATCTCAGCACTATTTACTTGAAATCCGCAATACGTAAACGCTTACTATAAATTATCCCGATTATTTTTCCTTGTCAATATTTATTTTTCTATAACTTGGCCATTATTGACAAAATAAAGGTTAAGACTTATATTTTTCGTAAACGTTTACTTTGTTTTCGATGTCACCTTAACGCTAACCGATAGGCAGGAGATTAGATGAATCCCACGATTAAAGACGTTGCCCAGAAGGCGAATGTTTCCATCGCCACGGTCTCGCGAGTGCTGCATAACCTGGGCGGCTATTCAGATAAAACGAAGCAAAAGGTGGACCAGACCATTAAAGAGCTGAAATATCAGCCGAATGCAATCGCCCGCGGACTGATTAACAAGCGTACCCAAACCATCGGTGTACTGTTTCCTGATGTGTCGAGTGCCTTCTCTTCCGATCTGCTCCACGGAATCGACGAATGTGTCCATAACCACAATTATAGTGTGGTGGTCTGTAATACCGATCAGGACGGTAAACGCACACTAAAGTATCTGCAGCTTCTGCGCGAGAAGCAGGTAGACGGGATTCTTTTCTCCAGTGAAGCACTTAAGAAAGAGTACTATGACCTGCTGGAAGACATGAGAGTCCCGGTGGTCCTGATCTCTTCCCAGACCGATTTCCCCAATGTGCCTTATGTTAAGATTGATGATTTTCAGGCTGCCTATGATGCAGTTGATTATCTGCTCACCAAAGGTCACCGCAGAATTGCCATGATTAGCGGAACCAAGGGCGATCCCATTGCGGGGACGCCAAGAATCGAAGGATACCGCAAAGCGCTGGAAGCTCACGGAATTGCTTTTAACAGCAGTTATCTCATATATGGAGACTTCATGTATGAGAGCGGCAGCAGAGCGATGAAGACCATATTACAGAAAGTACCTGAGGTTACCGCAGTATTTGCCGCCAGTGACGAGATGGCAATTGGTGCTCTTTCAACCGCTATACAGCATGGCCTGAACGTACCCGAGGACATCTCCATCATGGGATACGACGATCTCCGGTTAGCCCGGATGGTTAATCCGCCATTGACTACAGTCCGGCAGCCGCTTCATGACATTGGAATGATCGCTTCTGAGAAGCTGATTCATATGATTGAATCAGGGGAAATCGCCCAGAGTCAAATCTGCGCCCACTCCATTGTAGAAAGACAAACGGTTAGAGCCATTACCTGAGTTTTGAATGAATAAGAGCAGCATCTGATAGCTATACAAGAAGCGGCTTATCCTGAGATGAGCCGCTTCTTATATACTTTTTGTTGTCAGTACTACCTTGCAGCATACACGCTCAATTTAGCAAGGTCCTTCGTAAGATTCATCATTACACAAACACCTCATTTTCCACTTATAGATCGAGTATACCACAGTACAGCTCATTCTATATCTCCTTAAAGCGTTACAGATAATACAGTGATTTTTGAATTTCTTATTAAAGAACACAAACAACCTGCAGGATCGAGACATTTGAAGTCTCGTTCCTACAGTAATTCTCGGAGCAGTTTATCGAGGTATCCCAGGAATATGTGATTCATGTGCTTCAATAACACGCTGGCAATAATACGAAATCGGTTGTGAAGGTGCATGCGCTGCTAGACTATATCAAGGAAATTACGCTAATAAATAACGAGCGCTGATATTGAGTGGAAAAAAATCCCGGTCCTCTATAATCAATGGTTACTTATTTATTATCACTCTAAGCCGAACATTATCCTTCGGCTGCGGGAATGTCAAGGTCAGAACACCTGCATCCGTCTCAACTGTTCCTCCATCCGGCAACCCTTCAATCTGCGAACGCACTGTAATCTGCAAATTTTTGAAATGTACAGTCCATTGCGTCCATTTGCCGGTATACCCGAGATGAGCCGGGTCAATAGAGAATTCTGCAGCTTCGGAACTCTCCAGAAGATGCAGCTTGAACAGATTGTATTTACCCTTCTCATAAGCATAGGATTCCCCGTCATCATCGTAAAGCTCAAAAATATTGTTCGCGCTTCCCGTACAATAAACATCAAGCCGGAGATTGCCGTTGCCTTCCATTAATGTGGAGCTAACCGGCTCTACCTGCGGCACAATTGCTCCACCTTTGACATATAAAGGCAAGATATTCAATGGAGCCAGCGCAACTATGCTACCGCCGCCTTCCATTCCTTCCCCCGTCCAATAGTCATACCATGTACCCTCCGGTAGATACACGGCGCGGAAGGTTGAACCCGGCCTGTATATGGGCGCTGCCAGAAGGTCGCTGCCGAGCAGGAACTGGTCGCAAAGATTATACGCCTCGGGATCGGAAGGATACTCAAGAATCAATGGACGAATAATAGGCATGCCTGTTTCTGCAGCTTCCCGAAAAAGGGAGTAGATCAGCGGCATCATCCGATAGCGCAGCTTGATATAATCACGGCAGATTTCCTCGATCTCAGGCCCAAAGGACCACGGCTCCTGTCTTAAGCTGGACTGCTCGCTGTGGTTGCGAAAAAATGGAAACAACGCGCCCATTTGGATCCAGCGGGCCAGCAATTCACCGCTTGCGTGATAAGCAAACCCCCCGACATCAGGACCGGCAAATGCAACGCCGGAGAGACCGAGATTAAGCACCATAGGCATAGACATGGCCATATGCTCCCAATAGCTGCGGTTGTCTCCAGTCCACACCGCCGCGTACCGTTGGATGCCGGCATACCCTGCCCGGGTCAGTACGAACGAACGCCGTCCGTCCAGATTTCTTTTCAAGCCTTCTGCGGTTGCCTTACACATAAGCAGACCATACAAATTATGGACGGTGCCGTGAGATACCGGACTTCCGTTGTTATTGTGAATCGTATCCTCATCCATCGTCATCGTCGGGCTAAAGACGGCGGGTTCATTCATATCGTTCCAGATGCCCTCAATACCCGCTTCCGTGTAAAAACGATGCAAACCTCCCCACCATTCTCCGGTTTTGTCATCCGTAAAATCGGGAAAGACGCTAGGGCCTGGCCATACCGGCCCTTCGAAGGGCTCACCGTCCGGCTTCAGGCACAAGTGCCCTCCTTCAACCCCTTCATTGTATATCTTATAATTGGAATCCACTTTGACCCCGGGATCAACAATCGGTACGATTCGGATGCCCAGTTCCCGCAGTTCCTGGATCATCGCCGCCGGATCAGGAAAACGGACAGGATCAAAGGTAAAGACCCGGTACTCGTTCATATGGTGAATATCCAAATGGATCACATCGCAGGGAATATCTTTCTCGCGAAAAGTATGCGCCAATTGCAGCACTTCATCCTGGGACAAATAGCTGTAGCGGGATTGATGGTATCCCAGCGCCCATTGCGGTGGAAGCTGCATTCGCCCGGTCAACGATGTGTACCGCTTGAGAACATCCTTGATTTGCGGACCGGCAATAAAATAATAATCAAAAGAGCCTGTCTCTGTATGAATAGAGTAGATATCCTTTTGGCTGCGCATATCAAAGAACGTTCTGCCGGGATTATCCAGATAAATGCCGTAGGCCATTTGCGGCTCGTGAACAATCAGGAAGGGGATCGACTGGTACAACGCTTCAATCTCCGGTACATGCGGAGAAAATACGTCTGAATTCCACATTTCATAGCGTTCTCCCCGCTTGTCCAGAAAACCCGTCTTTTCTCCAAGTCCGTAATAATGGGTGTCCGGGGAAACATTGAACGTTCCGGACACGGCCATTTTTTCATCCCATAGCAGCAAACTGTTATTTACAACCTTATTACCGGCTTTGTCCATAAACCGAAGGCTACAGTCGGATTTTGATATTTCGAGAATTACATGTTTTGTTTCCCACAAGTAAGCCTCTTTTGTCTCCTGTATCTCCGGAAAATGATGTTCAGCCTCTTTTACAACAGCAATAGTACCTGTCATATCCAAGACCCTGCTTGTGAGCAGCTCCGGGAACAGCTTGATGCGAATGATTCCTTCGCTCATTTTGTTCAACGCGAGAATGCCGTGTTCGCCTTGAACGATCAGCAGGTTCTCCTCCTGTGATATCCCGGTTAATCTCCCCATCCCGAACAGCTCTTTCTGAATCTGGTGGTTTTCGATATTAACGGGACTTATCGCTCCACTATTCAACATTTGCAGGTCCTCCCTTTGATAAAGCCATACAACTTGTCTTCGGCCCTACCAACCCAAAAGTTTTCCGTATTTTTTCTATAGTTTTGTTACAGATTTTTTATATAAAATTCGGAATTCATAAGGTATCAATTCACCTTGATTTTCACCGCTTGGTCGAGTTTCCATTTCGCCGCTCATGGCATCGCACCATTCGCCGGAGAGGAATGGAAATTCGGCGGCAAGCGGGACCGGGGACACGTTCATAATCACAACCACATGATCTTCACCGTAATGGCGCTCATACGCCAGCAGGGAAGAACCTTTCTCGGCCCACAAGGTCCGGAACGATCCTGAAGACAGCGCAGGATGTTCTTTACGGATCAGGATGAGCTTTTGATAGAAAGAGAACAGCTCCCTGTCCTGCTTCTCGGATTCCCAGATCATGCATCTGCGATTGTCGGGATCGAATTGACCCGCAAGTCCCACTTCGTTCCCGTAATAAATGCTGGGCGCCCCAACAAAAGTAAACTGAAACGCGGTGGCTAGCTTCATCTTCCGCTTGTCATCACCACATAATGTCAACAACCGTACCGTATCGTGAGTATCCAAATGAATAAAGCAGCTCTCATTCACCTGCTGCGGATACCGCGCCAAATATCTGCCGATTTTTGCGGCGAACTCAAACGCATCATGATGCTCAAAAACGATAAAATCGAGGATCGCCTGGGCCACCGGATAGTTCATCACGCCGTCGAATTGATCCCCTTGCAGCCATTTCATCCCATCATGCCAAACTTCCCCCAGAATATAGGCGTCAGGCTTCAACTCTTTGACCGCTTTACGGAATGCCCGCCAAAAGGTATGATCCGCTTCGTTTGCCACATCCAGGCGCCAACCGTCCACGTCCGCCTCTTCGATCCAATAGCGTCCCACGTTGATGAAATAATCCCTAACTTCCGGATGGGCCGTATTTAATTTGGGCATGGTTTGTTCAAAAGCAAACGTCTTATAAGTTGGGATGCCGTCCGTAACTTGAAAAGGCCACTCGTTAATGTGAAACCAGTCGTAATACTTCGAGTCCTTCCCTTTCTCCACAACGTCCTGGAAATAAGGAAACGTAACCCCGCAATGATTGAACACACCATCCAAAATAACGCGAATCCCTTGCCCATGGCAGACCTGCACCAAAGATCTCAGCGTCTCCAGTGACCCAAAGTGAGGATCGATCTTCAAATAATCCCTTGTATCGTATTTATGGTTCGACGGCGCTTCAAATAGAGGCGTAAAATAGATAACGTTAATGCCCAGCTCCGTCAAATAATCCAGATGTTCCATTACCCCCTGCAAATCTCCGCCAAAAAAATTGTAATACTCCGGTTGGCCGCCCCACACCTGTGTCCCTTGCGGATCATTACTACAATCTCCATTAGCGAAACGATCCGGAAATATTTGATAAAAAACGGCGTCCTTTACCCAAACGGGCGGCTTGTGAATATCGATTGGATGCAGATAGGGGAACTCGAACAATCCCAAATGCTCCTTAGGCGAATCGGAATGAAATCCTTTTTCGGTATACCAGATTTGATCATTCCCTTTTGTCAAAATAAACCCATAGGCAAGCCTGCCATACGGAGGGCGTACCGCCGCCTGCCAGTAGTCATACATCTCATCGCTCGCCAAGATCTTCATACTCTCTGTTGCCATGTCGCCCCAGGGTTTGCATTTATCTCCGAACAGGACATTCACCTTTAGGACATCCTCTCTCTTTGTACGGATACGTAAATGAACCGTTTGATCATCGTAACCATAAGTCCAGCAATCATTGGGACGGTGATAAATCGCTTCAAGCAGCATAATCAAACATACAACTCCTTCGACATTTAAAATGTTAACTTTTCCAGTACAGATCAGCCCTTCTCAGACCCTGCCATCAACCCTTCAACCAGATACCGCTGCAATAAAATGAACAACAGGGTCAAAGGGATCGCGACCAGCACGCAGCCGGCGGCGAACAGCGTAAATTCCGTGGCGAACTTCCCCTGTACAATTTTGAACAGTCCGACAGCCAGCGTCTGTTTCTCCGGCGTACTTAATACCATGTTGGCAAAAATAAAATCGACAAAACCTCCACTGAAAGAAGTGAGGGCGATAAAAACAAGCATTGGCTTGGACAACGGTAGCATAATTCGCCGGAACACCGTAAAATTGCCGGCTCCGTCAATCCGGGCCGCATCGACCAGACTCTGCGGAACCGTGTCAAAATAACTTTTCACGTACAAATAGCCCATCGGAGCTCCGGCCGAATACACCAGAATGAGGGATAGATGCGTATTGAGCAACTGCAGTTGCATGAGCAAAATATAAACTGCAATCATACTCATAAATCCGGGAAACATCCCGATGATGAGCAGTCCCAGCATCAGATTTTTGCGGCCTTTGAACCGGAAACGGGAAAAGACATAACCGGTGATTGTAACCAGGAATGTGCTGAAGATCATCGTGAAGAAAGATACTTTGAACGTGTTGATGAACCACTGCGCGTACGGATACGTATTGAACAAATCCCTGTAGTGCTGAAGCGTGAACGTTGATGGAATCAAATGCTCACTGTATAAGGCGTTACCCGGTCTGAAGGAGGACATTACGACCCAAAGAGCGGGATAAATACATATGATGCCAATCACAACCAGCCCGACATAACAGAAGAAGTTGCCCAAACTCCATTTCAGCTTCGCGTCCGATTTTGTCATCTGTGCAAATCCTCCTCCTTAAATGCCTTCGTTCTTCGGATGTTTGCGATTGCAAAGGATGAAACAATGATAAATATGAAAATGCCTATAATGGAAGCAAAATTATATTTGCCGCTGTCCATCGTCAACTTGTATAGCCAGGTGATAAGAATATCGGTGCTGCCGGCGGATTGGTAGGCCGGATTTGCCGGATTCCCGTTCGTCAACAAATAGATCAAATTGAAATTGTTAATATTGCCGGCAAAGGACATCACCAACAGGGGGCCAAACGAGAATAGGACCGTCGGCAGTGTGATTGCATTGAATTGTTGAAACGGACTTGCCCCGTCAATTTGAGCAGCTTCGTACAAGTCCCTCGATATCGTAGATAAAATCCCAATAACCATCAGCATCGTAATCGGAAAACCAATCCAGATGTTCACGACGATTACCGTGAACTTGGCCCAGAACGGGTCCGTTAACCAGGGCAGACCTCCCAGACCAAAATAACCGAGATATTGGTTAATCGGGCCAAACTCACCGTTAAACATGTTTCTCATAATGAGCAGTGAAATGAACTGAGGGATCGCATACGGAATAATAAATAAGGTGCGCCAAAAGCCTTTAAAGCGGATCCCTTTTTTCTGAACCATCAGGGCCACAACAAATCCTCCCGTAAATGTTGTCAACGTTGCGCACACCGTCCAAATAAGCGTCCAGAACGCTACTCCGAAAAAGGTCTGATTCCAGGCTTTAATGGTAAAGATATTTTTGAAGCCTTCCAGTCCGATCCAACTCACCAATTTGGCTGGTGGTAGAAAATTCGGAGCCGAATAATTCGTAAAGGCCAGCAAAATCATAAACAGGATCGGCATCAATGTAAAAAAAACAACGAGTAAAACGGGGATAAATATGACCATCTGGGGGAATTTGGCCCCTTTAAGATACAGTAAAGTTTCCACAAAATGCGGCGCCTGCTCCCCCTGATCCCGCCTCTTGCCCATCAGGTAGGCGTCGCGCACATTGGCAATATAAATGCTTGCTACGATCGCCATGGCCAAAATGACGATCATGCCCTCGATCAATAAAAAAATAGAGTGGTCGCCGCGGACATTGACATATACCTTCCCTACCTTTTCCAGGTGGTCGGATTTTTCCCCTAAAGTAGTTAACCCCCAAACAGCCCTGGGTAAAGAAAAGGCCAAGCCGATTCCGGCAATGTGCAAAAGGAATAACAGTACTCCTTTTACAAATTGTCGGTTGTACAGTTGTCCAAGCCCCATACCGAGCAGCGATAAGATCATTGCCCGCTTTCGATGCTGGATCATTATTATTCATCTCCTGTTAGCAAAAAAGTGGCGGCGTCATCCCTATCATGAGATACGGATGACGCCAATAAATCAGGCAAGGTCGCAGTTTATTGGTGCAAAGTTGCAATGCCTTCCTTGATACTCTTTACTGCATTGTCCAGTGTTTTCTGCGAATCTTCGCCTTTCCAAATCAACTCAAGCGCATTTGCCATTGGGGCCCATACCTGCTGCATCTCAAAGATTGACGGCATCGCGATGGAGTGCTCAAACTGCTGGATCGCCCCGCTGACCATAGCGTTGTCTTTGATTGCTGCCTCGTTCTCCAAGCCTTTGCGGGCGGGAATAAAGCCGGTCACTTCAAAATTCTTCAGCAGCGCTTCCTTTGTTGTCACATATCTGGCGAATAATTTAGCCGCATTCGGATATTTGGAATACGCGCTGACATAATAAGCCTTGACGCCAGCGAATGTATTAGGCACCTTGCCGTTCGGGAACTTCGGCAGCGGTACCATGCCGACTTCAAAGGGGAGTTTGGAGAAATTGCCGATATTCCACACGCCGTCCAGATTAATAGCCAATTTCCCTTCCTGGAACAAAGCAGTTTTCACATCGCCTGTTGCATCGGCTGCTTCCATAGGCAAAATTTCGCGCATAGCCTGAAAGTATTTCATTGCTTCAACGGCTCCCGCATTGTTCAGCCCGATATCCTCTGGATTGGTATTGTTGTCGCCAAAAACATATCCGTCATAACCCGAGAAGAAGGGGTACGCAAAGTAAAAGTTATTTAACTGCATCATAAATCCGTATTTCTTCGTTCCCACATCGTTATATGTCTTGGAGAAGCGGATAATGTCGTCCCAACTATTTAAATCCGACTCCTTGACCAGTTCTTTGTTATAGAACAAAGCATAGGTCTCCATATTACGGGGATAGCCGTAAAGAATGCCGTCTTTCGTAACGGCATTTACCGCCGTCTCCTGAAATTCCGCTTTGGTCTCCTCTTCAAAGAAGTCATTCGGAAGGACAAAGCCGCCCGCTACCGCTTCGCTCAAATTGTCATGAGGAAGCACCAGCAGATCTGATGCCAGCCCGGCTGGGCCGTCGGTCTTCATCTTGGTCATCTGCTCCGGGGCTCCTTGTTCCTGGACCTCAACCGGAATGTTGTATTGCTCAGTGAATTGTTTGGCGATTTCGGTCAAGAAAGGAAGCCCGTCTTTTCCGTCCCAGACAAGTAGCTTGGCGCCGGGCTCCGGTGTCAGTTCATCGGCGTTTGCCGTAGTTTCGTTAATTGTGTTGGCTTGTTCTGCAGACTGCGGATTGCTCTCTGTCGTTTGCTTGGCTGAACATGCCACCGTACCGAACATAAATATAATGGCGATCAACAGGATATTGAATTTCCCTAATTTCATAAACAATAACCACCCTTCAATTGTTTAATAAAACGCTTTCAAATGAAGCGTTAATCAAATGAGTAAATCTATATTTACTCATTTCGACTCTTATCCTCGCAAACTACCTCCTTTCATTGTTTATTGATTAATCGTTTAATCTAATCATAAAAAAATATAGCAAGAGAACACTATATTTTTTTACTATAAGGAATCGTGCTTTGCCGAACAGTAAGACTGACCGGAATAGTCACGTTTCTTGTGGAGGATACCCTTCCATTAATCTGATCGAGCAGCATGTTAACTGCTGTTTGGGCTTTGCCCAAAACGTCCTGCTGTATTGTCGTCAACGAAGGAATCATATACCGGGTATAAAATATATCATCGAAGCCGACAACGGACATGTCGGTGGGAACAGAGAGACCGATATCATATAGACCCCTGATTAATCCCATGGCAGAAACGTCGGAAAAAGCGAATATTGCGCTGATTTTCCTTTTGCTGCTACCAATCTTTTGGGCCGCCTGATACCCGCCCTGAATGGAGGAAAACTCCTCAAACACCAGCTCCGGATCGCCCGGAGTGCCGCATTCCTGTAATGCCCTCAAATAGCCCTGGTAGCGGTAATAGTTAACTCCGCCTTCCTCCAGCCTCCCTGTCAGCACGGCGATCGTCTTATGTCCTAATCCAATCAAATGCTTCGTTCCTAAGTATCCTCCCGCCTCATCATCCAAATTTACTTGGTATAAGCCAGGATTGGACAAGTAGCTGTCCAGAAACACGCACGGCACACCCATCTCCAGCACTTTTTGATAGGCGGAAGATTCGCCATAGGCACCGACGACAATAAGACCGTCAAGATGCCGCTGTTTCACAAAAGAAAAATCCTCGTCCTCATTAATGCCCTGCAATATGACCTGCACTTCGTGATGCCGCGCCCCATTCTCCACTCCACGCACAAGCTCCCAATAAAAAGGATTGTCCTGAAGAATTCCCTTCTCCAGAAAAGGAACAACTACGGCAATAAGATGCGAATTTTTATTTTTTAGATTACGGGCCGAAGCGCTGAGAACAAACTGCTGTTCCTGAATGACTTTGTTCACCTTGTTGATGGTGCTTGCAGATACCCTGCCGGTTTGATTAATAACATTGGACACCGTAGCAACGGATACGTTGGCAATCCGGGCGATGTCTTTAATTGAAACTTTGTTATTCATAAAGGCTCCTCAATTTGATTAAACGTTACATCACTATGAACTGATTTAATCACCTGTGGATTATTTTGTCAATGTATTTTTTACACAGTATACCTAATCAATGCTTCTACCCTTTGTCAGGGAACGTATGTTTGCTGATAAAAACAAAGAAAAAAACCGATCCATCCGAGCTATGACCACAGGGAGGAATCAGGTTATTTAAGGTTCAACTGATTTTGAATTGGTATGACCCATAATTACTCTATGAAAACCTTTGGTATTGTGGGCTTCTAAAATAATTCGTCTTTCTACCGCTTCGCCTTATAAAACTCATGATACAGCTTCATGAGCGCCCTTTTCTCTATCCGGGACACATAGCTCCGCGAAATCCCCAGTTTCTTCGCAATCTCCCGCTGCGTCCTCTCTTCCCCGCCGGTGTCCAGGCCAAAGCGGCCAACCACAACTTCCTTCTCACGGTCATCCAAGATGTCCAAATTGCGGTAAATCTTGCTCTTCTCAATTTTCAGATCGACTTCCTTCACAATATCATCAGCATCAGAGCCGAGGATATCGATCAGTGTGATCTCATTGCCTTCCTTGTCCGTCCCGATCGGATCATGCAGG
>NZ_LN831198.1:819520-824368 GCF_001368795.1 Paenibacillus ihuae | reverse complement strand
ATCATGCAGGGATACATCCTTTTTGGTCTTTTTAAGCGATCTCAAATGCATGAGGATTTCGTTCTCAATACAGCGGGCGGCAAAAGTGGCGAGCTTCGTGCCTTTGTTCGGGCGGTAACTCTCAATAGCCTTGATCAGCCCGATGGTGCCGATGGAGATGAGGTCCTCCATGTCTTCACCGGTGTTGTCGAATTTTTTGAGGTTGTGGACACGGGGCGATGTCAAAAAACAAACCATCTTCGATTGATTAAGCGTTTAAAAGGCCATTTTATTTACATGCCTTTTAGTCTTGCAAAGCTTAATTGCAAGAACAATTAATATCCATTTAAGTATAAATGATCAACTCCTAGAAATGAGCTGATCATTTAAATAAGTTTGAACATTGTAAATACTTTTACTTTACTGGTTATATCCTTTCTCTATTTAACTTACGAGCATAATTTCTATAGCTTAATATACAAGCAACAATTAAGAAACATACTATTAATACCTTTACCCATATCGGATAATTAAGCTGTAAGTTTGCCCATATCCCTACGACTAGTATAATCGCCAGTAATATAGCTTGCAGTATCTTTTTGGTTCTGATCTTCATTACAAATCTTACCTCCTTTATTCTTCATGCTTCATCTCAGAAATCCGTTCATTAACGATGTAAAGGAGTTCATTTACATCTTTTAATCCTCCGGCAAATCTTATTTCTTTACCAGAGTATTTTTCCAAAAAAATGTAGCTCCCTTTTTTGGTTATCCTTCTTAACTCATTCATTTCAATTTCTTGTTTATGAATAAAATCTTTCAAAGTGATTTTTTTATCAGTAATAATTACCTTAATTGTATTAATGCCAATTAGAAAAACAATAACTACTATCATAAAAAAAACAGCAATTATAACAAGTGGAATATTATTTTTTTTCCACATCAATATGAGGACATTTACACACAAAAAGGTGGCTGCGATAGCTGGTAAATTAGCGGTGAGAGGTAATTTATAAACCATGGGGTATCTAATATGAATTTTACTAGGATCTACATTTTTTCCTTTGTTATTTTTATATTGGATATAAAAATAGACAATTAGATAGATAACAATACTTACCATTATTACAGTTCTAGTATCTATATTAATCTCCCCTTATAAAACTTGCTGAGTTCCCTTTTACTATCACTAAGAGATAGTAAAAGGGAACTCAGCTATTATTTAATCAACTAAATCTAATAAACTATTAATTAAAGTGTCCAGATATAGACCTAAATTATCATCTCTTATATTCGCAGTGGCAGCTCCTATAGCTATATTAGCTATAGTATCAACATCAAACATACTCCCTCCTTCATATAAAGTCATTATTGCTTCATTAACTCCGGAACCAACAAGCCCTCCAGCCGTTAAATTTCCAGTTAAAGCACTTATAGTACCGGTTACACTTGTTCCAGCAAAGGAAGCAAAGGCAGAAACACCAGCATGCTCTAAGCTTTCTCCATCAAGTAAATCATCAAAAAATGTTATGAGCCCATTTGCAGCTGCTATACCAAAAATAACACTCCATTCAATGGCAATGTGACCACTTGGATCTACATATTTTAATGAATTATTCACCACATAAATATACGGATTCTGGCTATCCGGATGATTCAGTCTGCCTTCCCAGGTATCTTCTGTAATGAATCTTCCGACACTCGGGTCGTACCAGCGTGCACGGAGATACTGCAGACGTTGTCCTTCATCCCAAGACTCGCCGGAATAACGGAACGGGTTCGTGTACTGATCTGCCTCTTCCTTTACGGTAGGATTTCCCCAAATATCATACTCGTTGGTGTTGAGGAGGGTCTGGTCCTGTCTGTACAGGTTAACTACATCGCCGTGTCCGTTCTGGAGGTAATACCAGATTATATCTATAATTATCACTACAGGCGTTGCCTGCCTTGTCATACTCACACTGTATGATTTTCCGCATAAGATAACCGCTCACGGTTTCGGTTTAACAGTCCATTTTGTTGCATAAGTTAGATATAATTCATGAATGTTAGATACATATAAATCAGTGGATTAATTAGTAAATACATGGAATATATTACTTGATATTTGATAATTAAAGGGTTCTATAGGTTAATAATCCTTAAAGGAGCGTGAATTATATGAATGAATGGTCTATACTTGATTGGGCTACTCGAATAATTGGGATCGGAATTATTATTAGATCTTGCTTTTCTATTTTTAGCAACAAAGTCGGTATTCAAGATAGATCTACAGGAAGAACAACGCCAGCAGAACAGTTATCTACAAAATCAAGAAATATTTTGCGAGTGGCTGGAGGTGTTGGATTGATTATTGGAACTTTAATGATCATTTACGGTGGTAGAATTTTAGATCTTCTTTTCCCTTGGTAAAATTTCTTTTACTCACCTCTGCTAACTTAATAAATGACAAATCAATTTCAATAAACCATTGCAATAAAAAAAGGACTTGTGATTACCACAGTCCTATTTTCATTGCTACTTCAAGCACTTTTAAAGCCTTTTAAGAAAGTTTTTATAACTAGTTATTGACACGTTCTTTTTTTGTTTGATAAAATGCTATCCCCCATACAATCAAAACCAATGGAATAAATACATACCAAGGTAAAGTTACCGTTTCTCCTATAAAAAAGGATATAGCCAGAAGTATTACTATTACAATGATAGAATAAAGCATTCCTCTTCCAAATGTTTTCATGTACTCACCCCCTCTAAAATTCACTTTTCTGGAATAATCCATTCTGCTGGCGCTCCCCTGGAAGGAATATCATTAATATTTAAAGATTTATGTCTTCTATAGTAAGCTGTGTTTTCTTCACCATTCATTTTATAAGTAACTTCATAATATTTACCTCCGACATTATCGGTTTTAAAAGGTGTTTGAGAAACATGCACTCGTTTTACCTTAATTATTTCACCCCCTAAACTCTCAACTTTGGTAGTTATTTCTTTATCAACAATTTTATCCCACCTGTTACTAAAAAATATAAAAGCGAATAATAAAATACCAAAGATAATTATAAAAGATAAAAATGATATCTGAGGTTTTTTCAATATATTCACTTCCTTTTATCCAATTTCCCCTAAGTTTTTCTTCACCATAAATCCACCAATTCAAGTTCATTAGATGCAACATAACTGGTCGAACTATTCTTAATAGTAGGAATTTTAGGAGTGCCTACCCCAGTCCTTAATTCTCCAGATACTTCATAATTGTCTTTGTCACTGTAAGTTCCAGATGCCCTAGCTGAATGTCCGCCTCCAATATCAAATTCAACATCACCTTTTACGTTCCCTAGTTTCCCAGTGGTTTCGCCTTTACTATATGTTCCACCTACGCCTACTGCAGACGTTGCCCTTCATCCCAGTACTCCCCAGAGTAGCGGAACGGGTTCGTTTACTGATTCGCTTCTTCTTTTACAGTAGGATTACCCCAAACATCATAATCGTAGGTGTTCAGAAGGGTCTGATCCTGTCTGTACAGATTGACTACATCGCCATGTCCGTTCTGGAGGTAATATCCTACGGTCCCCCATTGGTTCTTCATGCTAATTAACTGCAATCCGCGGACATAGCGGGCTTTGTAGTTGAAGGTGCTTCCTGATAGGCTTCCTTCGGCGATGATATTCTCTCCGTCATAGTAATAACTGGTTGTGCTGCCATCATTTTATTCCCGCATCAGACCGTCGCCATCGTACTTATAGCTGGTTGTGAAGCCGTTACGGGTCACCTGTTTGAGCTGGTTAGCCCCATCATAGCTATATTCCATTATGTTTGTGTGCAGACTCGAAATGGTTGACAGCTGTACCGTCCGGTTGCCTTTCACATCATATCCATACTGTTCATTACCCTCTGAACTGGAAATGATATACACTCACGATAAGGCAGCACTTTTCACCTACAGTCATACACCAGAGAATATTGTTCCTAGCAGCGTCACATGCGTTCCGAGAACTAGAAAAAAGCAACTCATCCGCAGATAAGTTGCTTTTAATGCATCTATTGTAGCGGCACTTTTTTTATAGCTTATCCCCTAACGTTTCGCCTTATAAAACTCATGATACAGCTTCATGAGCGCCCTCTTCTCAATCCGAGAAACATAACTCCGCGAAATCCCCAGCTCCTTCGCAATTTCCCGCTGCGTCCGCTCTTCTCCGCCTGTATCGAGCCCAAACCGCCCTACAACGACTTCCTTCTCCCGGTCATCCAGAATATCCAGGTTGCGATAGATTTTGCTCTTCTCAATCTTCAGATCCACTTCCTTCACAATATCATCTGCGTCGGAACCGAGAATATCGATTAAGGTGATTTCATTGCTTCTTTATCCGTCCCTATAGGATCATGCAGGGATACGTCCTTTTTGGTCTTTTTAAGCGACCGAAGGTGCATCAGGATTTCGTTTTCAATACATCTGGCGGCAAAAGTGGCGAGCTTCGTGCCTTTGTTCGGGCGGTAACTCTCAATAGCTTTGATCAGCCCGATGGTGCCGATGGAGATGAGGTCCTCCATGTCCTCCCCTGTATTGTCGAATTTTTTGAGGTTGTGGACACGATGCGATGTCAAATGCGCTACTTGAGATTTCAGTATCCACACTAAACAGAACAACTTTCACAAGGACTACTTAGTGAAAGGTATTTATAAGTTTCGTAAACATAGCAATAATAATCCTAGGATCAACTCCCTTTTTTGCATGATATTCCTTCACGTTTTCTTCGCTTCCGAAGTCTACAACAATGTAAATTTTTCTGTTAACCTGCTCAGTTACAAAGCATAGGTAAACAACACAAAAGCAACCCGACCGTTCAGCGGGCTGCTTTAAGTCCGTTTAAAA
>NZ_LN831198.1:807997-818632 GCF_001368795.1 Paenibacillus ihuae | reverse complement strand
TTTAACATTAACTTCTGGAGAACAACTCATTGGACGACTACTATTCATACAATTTATCCACTAACTCGCTAAAGGATTTACATACAAAGCGCACTTCCGGATTTGCCCCGCCATCTGATTGCTCATGATCCCAGAATACAATTGAAGGCTGGTTTCCTGCACGGTAATCAAAGCACAGATAGTTGCCAAATGGATCATCTGCAAAAGGAAACACGTTCTCAGGAAGGCGGTCCTTCAACCGGTTATGTACTTCCAGAACATTTCTATTCTCCCTAATGTTAAGATCAATCAAGGAATTGAACACCGCTTCTTGTTTACCCTCAAAATCAAAGGTATCCGGAACAGGTTGTCCGCCATTCTTCAGTAACACGCAACCGACGTAATCAGGGGGAAATAAAATACTTAAAGCTTCCTCCACTTTCGATACATCCTCCCGGGAGAGTTCACTCTTTGCAAGAATCCACTTTACATTATTCGCTTGTTCCATTTGCAAGCCTCCTCCTCAATATTTATCTGTTGTCCGATCCGCCACCCCAAATAGCTCTTCCGCCTGTATGAGCAGTAGTTTCATGAAGCGAACGGTCTACCAGCTGCATAACGCCCGGTTCCTCATTATGATGCCAGACGTATCCTTCCGGAACCTTGCCGTTATTGATTTGTTCGATTTGTCTTTCATCAAATTTCGCCTTCAGGTCAGGGTCGCTGCTAATCGCTTCACTCAGCGATTGCGTAGCAGATTTGAACTGTTTGGCATCCGATTCAAGATACAAAGACTCATCTATTTCCATCTCGTATGTAACCGGAAACTCAGGGAATACACCGGTAAAGGTCCCCTCTGAGGTCTGTATGGTTTTTTCCTGGAAGGGTATATTGGTCTCGGGATGACACTCCCCGGCCAACCCCTCATTTCTGGTCTTCAAATACAGCGGTTCATTTGCCTCGTCAAAGCTAGTAATGGAACTCGGTTTCAGATCCTTAGCGAAGCCGGGAACATCAGAAGAGACCTTGCTTAACCCTTCCTTCATCGTTTCCCAGTTCACGCTTATAGATGAAAGGGCCTCTAACATACGCGGACCTCCCCTTCCTTCCGTTCTTCAATCCACAGATAATAGAAATCTCTAAATCCCGGGTCCTCCTGGGCCTTCTCCTGAAGCAGACACTGCATTACAGCCGGCTCGTATGCTTCCGGATTCGAGAACGCAGTATACTTTCTGAGGCCTTCAATAAATCTTCTATTCCATTCCGTAAGATTCTCGGCGGTTTTGGCATATTGAATGAGTCCTACTCTTTGCGGGATCAGTGAAGATACAATTCGCGACAATTCCCCAAATCTCTGCTGCTCCCATAAGTGCATTTTATGATTAAGCCCAAAATATTCCAGATCATGCAGAAGCGATTGCCGGATCGAATGACTTACAGGACAACCCACCAGCCATTTTTTCAGACGGTCGGCTTCAAAAGAGGCCAAGCTGCTACGGCTATTCTCCGGAATCCTTTCCAGCAGCAGTATTTCGAGCAGCTTGCTCAGCATCTCCCGGTTAGAGGGCTGCTTTGAACCGGCCGCTTTTGTTTCCGGCAAATACGGGTGATAATTATTGAATTCACTCACTTCACATAATACCGGCTGCAGCCAGTTATTTTGATATACCGCAGCAACGCCGGTTCGCAATTTAGGAAGCTCATTGATCTGATGTTCATTTAGATTGGCAGTTTTGCCGACCTCGGAGCGGTCCAATTCATCCGGCAGTCTTAGAATAATTTTGGTGTTGGTGTTCCTGATGACCGACCGGTCCAATAAATTAGGCGCCTGATCGGCAATGATAAACCCTTCGCCGTAGGTTCTCATTTCGGCAATAGCATTGGCAATCATTTCAACCGACTTGCCCTGCAGATTGGCCCCTTCCTGGCTCTGCTCGGAAGCAACGCGGCGCAGCAGGTGATGCGCTTCTTCAATAACAGTCACATGCTGCAGTTCGCTGTTGATAGGACTGTCATTTGACATTCTGTACTCTTGAAGCCTCATGAACAGAATCCCCATAATCAGCGCCTTCGTCTCAACCGAACCCACCCGGCTTAAGTCAATAATACAATTCTGGTCGAATAACACTTCACTTGCAACTTCATCATCTGTGAATATTTTGCCGAACAAGCCATTGGTCATTGACTTCACTCTGGTCACGAGTGCGCCAGTGTAGTTGCTCTTTACCTCTTCGGAATATGCGGATTCGCGAATGACAACAGGCAGAATCGTCAATAGATCATAGAACGTAGGATATTGCACCTCGTCCCCGAAGTAGAAGGACTCTTCTAAATCCCACCCGATGGAGATGTATGTCCGCTCGATTGCTTCCTTTAGCACCGCCGGCATTGCCGCGTACATCGGCCAGCAAGCGTTGAGGATTTCAATAATCCGGTCAATATGCTCCAGCGCATGCACCTGCGCCGGGAAACGGAATGGATTGATCCGGAGCAACTCGGTGAAATTCGCATTGGTGCCAAACACAGAAACGTCCTTCCGGCCGCCGAAGATTTTTTTGTATTCACCTTTTGCCGGTTCGATGACTAGGAAATGAATGTTTTTTCTAACCAGCTCATTCAGCATTTGATAGATCGTATTCGACTTTCCTGAACCTGTAGAGCCGGTAACAAAGGTATGCATCGCAAGGCTGTTAACATCAATCTCGACGCTTGTGTTCTCCGGCTTCCCCATATGAAACACGTTGCCCAGCTTAAGCGCAGCCCGATTTCCTTCAGCCTGATCATAGGTAACGATATTTCTGCCAAATTCAGCCGTCTCAATGACCGGAAGCCCGTTCAGCGATTTCTGGGGAAAGCCCAATTGAAGCGCCAGCTCCTTGCCATTGATTAACGAACCCGGGGAGATATGCGGCAAATTCAGGCCGGTATTGACTTTCATTTCAATCAGCGGGTGATTAAATTTCTTCAAGTACTTTCCAACCTCTAATAAATTAGCTTTATTATTGTTATCCCACGTATTAATAAATGAGTTCTCCACCGCTGAATTCTCGCCGCGCATAATCGCTTTATACGTGCTTGCAGCTACCCGGGAAGTCTGAACGCTAGGTGCGATGAAATAACAGGCACAGCTCCACATGCCGAAATCCTCGGAGCTTTTCAGCCGGAGTAACTGTTCATCGATCTTTTGCAGTAAATTGGTTACCGTCTTATTTTCAAATTGGATTTGCAGGTTTCTGGAGTTGCCGATGGTCTGCGTCTCAGATGAGCTTTCCTGGGTAGAGGTGCCGTCCGATCTTCCGCGCATCTCAGACTCTCCATCAGTCCGCGACTGATTAGTTGTCTTGGACTGCGAATGGGTCGTGCCGTCTGTCGAACTGCCGATCAATGATCCGGCCATACCAGAAATCCCGCCCGCTATTACAGCACCAGCCGGTCCGCCAAGCAGAAATCCTCCCGCTGCGCCTAATCCGCCAAGCGCTCCGCCCCAATTGGTCGTCTTGGAGTAGGACTCGGTCTGGCTCTCCGATTCGGAAGAACCCTGGGTATAGCTCTGCGTCTTGGTCAGACTTTCGTTGATCGTCGCCGTAACGCCCTTACTCATTCCTTCTGAAATCGCGATGCTGTCGCTTGAATTGAAGCTTAAATCACATTTCGCGAACGGTACTAATTGTGAGTATAAATTTTCGTAACCGAGCTTAATCTCTTCAATGTTCCGGTGTGAGATCGGGTCTGCCACAAAAATGGCGGAGAATTCCTCCCCCTTCATCGCGTCGACAAGCTTCTCCAGTCCCTGAACAAACTTAGTCTTATCCTGATCTTTCAAAGAAGGGACACCGGAAACAGAAGAGATGCAGTTCTCATTCTGTGACAGCTCCGAAGTAAATATGGAGGAGATCACCTTCTCAATTTCACTGTTGGTTAAGTTCTCGATATCGCTGCCGGGAAAGTTCCCCTCAAAGCTCTTTTTCAGTGCTTCCTTTGCCGAGTTTACATCCTGCTCCTTAGAGCCCGTCCGGGTACCCAGGTACAGATCGGTGCGGTTACCGTCGCTATTAATGATCATGACAAGCGAACCGGATACATTCCCCAGGGTATTGTAAACACTCATAATCTTATCAAGATTGTTCTCCTGTTTGTCAAAGACCAGTTTATTCATCTTGAACAGCCGGATGTTGTTCCGGGTTGTCAGTTCGCTGATATGCTTAGGAACAGGAACAACATTGCGCAGGTGCAGCTCATCCAAATAATTCTTCTGTACAAAATCAAGCGAAACCTCAAATGCCTCATCCAGATCTTTGAAGTTTCTGCCGTCTATTTCGACCATATCCGAAATATTGTTCATCCCAGTCACCTTCTATTTTAGGTTGCGTTTTGATTTTTTACTTTGAGAATTATAGTCTTTTCTAAATCTATCTGTGAATCTTTCAATTCTCTTAATTACGGGTTGAGATTCATATTGGAGGATAGCATCCTTAACCGGGGCTGTATGAGCAACAGTGTTTGAGTTTCCTCTTATGTCCGCGCGCTCCTTCACTATTCTGCTCTCCAGTTCCTCTGCAATCGGCAGACTTTTCTTTTCTTGCTCTTTTACTATTTGTGGTTTCTGGTCAACAGGAACAGGGCTACTCCCAATATCGCTATTCCTCCCAGTCCCGCTATCACTAGCCATTTTGTATTCGGCTTTCCCGCATCAACAACCCTCGTAGGCACAGTAGTTGTCTTAATCGCTGACGGTGATACAGCTGGCACAACCGGCTGTGACGGAACTTGTGCTGCCGCCTGCAGCTTCACCGGCTCTGACGAGAGTTGCGTAACTGCAGGCTGTCTCATCGGCTGTCCAGCAGGTTGCACGACACTCCGAACAGGAGCTAGAGGGAAATTCCCTTTCAACGCCCGGACCTTTTTACCGACTTCTATGATGAACTCAAAGCGTTCCTTGGAAAAATTATATCGAAGGTCGCTCTTTAATTGGCCCAGATAATCTTTGGTCCACTTGCCGGAGTCTTTTTCGATGTACAACCCGTCATGCACTACCCAGAGCGGTTCGGATAAGCGGCTCTCCGCATATTCTGCCGCCTGTAGGACTTCATTTTGTTCATTGGTCGGGTTTTTGGAGAGATAAGTGCTTAGTGCTACTCTTACCTGTTCTATTTCTTGCTTATTTACAGCTTCCACCAGGAAATTTTGTGGTTGAAACATATTTCCGCTCACTTCCTTTTTTAAATTTCTAAAATTCGCTCCAGACGTCCAACGAAGTTGTGCAGCCATTTGCTTTTCTCTATGTCTTCTTGGATTCTGGAATTGAGAATCTCGCTGTCACCCGACAGCTCCTCGATTTCCTTGACCTTCAGCAACAGAAGTTCCTCTAGCCGGTTAATTTCCGTATTGAAAAATGCCTTTAGCTTGGCTACCTCATTGTCAAGGTAGGCCTGCGCCTCATTAACGTTATTTAATAAATCCTGCTTAGAAGGGTTAATAACCTCTTCTGCAATACGATCAACGTCTACTAAGGTTTTAGTGACATAGGTTGTCTCATAATATCCTGATCCCCAAGTAGAAGGCCTCCACCATGTCGAGGTTTTCACCCACCGATCCCCGTCCGCAACGCTCTTGTTATATTTCATATTGTCTACCAGCATCTTGGCGTCGGGAATATCCACGGCAAAAATCTGGAACTCATCATGCTGGAGGCTATCGCCGCTCACTTCGATCAGGTCCTTGACATAGCTGCGGTACTCTTCCAGCAATTGATCGGCGTCATTTTGCATCGTTGCCAGTATGATGATCTCCAGATCGGTCTTAATGTCACTTTGCAGAGAGGAGATGTCCTCTTTTAATTTTGAGATGATTTTATTAGCTCTGGATACTTCGATACTGCCTTCGTTATTGAACACCGCCGCAAAATCATCGATTTTGGTATGCACCTTGCCCTCGATCCTTCTCATTACAGCCCGGACGTCATATTTCTTATTGTTGATCCGTTCTTTAAAGGCACTTGCCTTCTGTCCTTTCGAAATTTCCTCTTGAATCCGTTTCATTTGCGCATTGATGTTCTTCCGTAATTCCTCGTTGCCGGACATTTGTGCCTGCAGCTGCTGTTCCATTTTCTTGCCTTCTACAATATCTTTGAAGGAGTTCACGGCAGCCGTAATTTTGGATGTTACCGCATACTTGTCCAGATACTCATTAATCGCTTCTTCAATCGATGGTATCCCGGAATGTATCAATGCTTCAGCGTAGGTATCATTTATTCTCCGGGCTTGTTCGATTTGACTTAACAGTTTACGTTTCTTGGTGTTGCTCAGCGGAGCATACTTAACCAAATGCATCTGAGGTTCTTCAATGAAGAAGTCATGTGCATTCAGTGTCTGCTGCTGCTTGCGGGTCAGAATATCCCCGTTCTGATCCATCCGGATCAGCTTGGCCGTCTCCGCGGAGACCGGGAAAATATTAGGATTCATGATTCCCTTATCCTGCAGATAGTCTCCGACATCCTTTAAGGTGTCTTCAATCGTTTCCCGTTCAGGATCGAACAGATCGATTTTGTTGACAGCAAAAATAAACCGGTCCTTCGACTGCTTTCCCCCGCTCTTCATTTGCTCCGCCACAATCGACAGCAGATTATTATCATCATCTGTGCTGAGCTGGGTTGAATTCAGCACATAGAGTACTAGCGGCTTGGATTCATTTTTGATAACGCGGTAGGTATGATCTTTATGGGCACTGTTCCTGGAGTTGTTCGGCCCAGGAGTATCTACCAGAATCAGATTCATACTCTTGGAAGATATGTATGGAATATTTCCCTCAATCTCAATATGTGAGACCTCTTCATTGTTGTTGAACTCCTTCATGCGGTCACTATCCAAAGGCTGCAGCGGCTCAATTTCGTTGCCTTCCAGATCATAACAGCGGCCGATAAACTCGTTGCGGTTGGGCGCATTCTTGATGCTGGCAATGGTTGCGGTACAGGCTGCCTGCTTGGACGGCATCAGTTCTTTGCCCAGCAAGGAGTTGATTAATGTCGACTTGCCCGAGCTCATGGTCGCAATTACAGCAATCTCGAAATCTGAGCTGAGCGCTTTTTCAAAATTCTTCTTAATGGCATCACTGCGGAGCTCTTCAAACGGACCGTGCTGCATTTCATGAACAAGCTGCGTCAGTTCGCTGATTTTATCGTCTTTGCCCTCAGCTGGAATATGGGCTAACTGAATTTTGGCAGCCTTGCTCTGATTGTATTTCTCACAGGCCTCGGTTACATCGTCATAGTCGGGAAGCGTCCCCTGGAATACAAGCTGGAACTCCGTCTCGTTAAGCTCGTCTATCAATATATCAATCAGCTGGTCCAGCCAGACCTGCAGTCTCTCATTCTTAAACTTGGCAAGTTGACTCTCTTGGCTGATCTCCTCATTGTCGTACAATATCTGTGTTTCAACTTTATACGGGTTGTAGCGGATAAACACTTCAGTCATCTACATGAACACCTTCCATTATCGGGTATACTTGATCTCTTGCAGCAGCAATCGTTCCAAAATATGAATGCCTGTCTTCTTCATCGCTTCTACTATTTCTCTTGAGCTGATGAATTTATTGCCTACCTGAATCATCCGGTGCGATCGGACATGGACTGCAGATTGCGGCAGCGACTGTATCAGGCTCCTGTCAACATACCGGTTCATATCATATTGCGGAATCCGGAATAACTCCAGCAGTGAAAGAGCATCCCTCGTTTCCCGCTTCGTTAGGGGGCTGTTACCGAGGATGTTCCTGAACAATCCGGCAGCATACGAAGATATCGGAACAATAACCGGTGAAGCGATGCCAAGCTCCATCACATGGCTTCTAGCAACAGCTAAAGACTCAGTAAGATTGTCGTCTGCCTCCAGATCCAGTTGATCCGCCTTGTTCAATAAGAAAATGATTTGTTGATCTCCTAAATGCTTTACAACTTGCTGCAGCAGGATCTTATCATCATCCGGAGCAAGATTTGTAGCGTTCAGGACATACAAGATCACATCGCTGTTCTTTTGTTCAAGAATTCTTTTCGTAACTGCTTCGTGCTCACGATTTCTCGAATTATTTGTACCGGGTGTATCAACAAAAGATACGTTATGCCTCTTCAGCATCGAAACGCTATTCATCTTGCCTTCGATTTCAATCCGCTCAATACCGGAGTCGCCATTCCATCTCGCAATATCTTCATATGTAAGATTCCAGCGGGAATCTGGATGATTACCTGCAGCCAGCCCTATTTCTCTTACTAGCTCGGGTCTATTGGTAAATTTCAAATATGTCGAGGTACACGCTTTGTTTTCCGAAGGAAAGACCTTTTTGCCGATCAGTGCATTTAAAAGCGTCGACTTCCCAGAGCTCATAGTAGCGATCACTGTAACATGAACGGAATCCGCCTGTTCTTGTACCCAATAGGCATTCGCGGCGTTCTGAAGATACTTGAACACTTCCAGTCGTTTCAGTTTGAGCAGTCCCTTAACATCTGCACCTGCGATCATTTTAATCAGTAATGACTTGATTTCCGTCTCTTTTGCCAGAGGAACCTCACAAAAATCAATATACAAGCGGAGGACCGGATTGAAATTAAACTTGTACGCATCATTTAATTCAAAAAAGAGCATCTCTCCCAAGAGTAGCTTACTGCATATAGACTTTTTAAATTTCCTGCTCTTCAAGGAATCTCCGCAATATCCCAGTAGTGTAAGGAGAGAGTTGAAGCGCTCTTCCTCACCCTCCCCCCCGATATTTTGCAACTCATTATAATCACTGTCTTTAATGCCGAAGTGCCGTTTATATGTACTTAATACATCGTTAACCTGCTCCTCATTTCTGGCTCCAGCCCGCAATGTGATGCTTAAGAAGGAGATATAAGCGAATTTGAATTCGTAACTCTGTCTTGTTGCCGGATGTTTCTCCAAATTTAGAAATCCGTTAATTCTCTCTGCTTTATAACTCAAAGGACCCAATTTCATTAAAATATCACCTCCTGTTTGCAACAAACAGTCCTATTAAATCATAGTTATAAGTCAGCTTGTTGCCACGGAACGTACGTTCTCGAAAGTTACTTAACGCTCAGCTCTTTATGCGCTTCCCGAATATGATGAAAAATCATCCAGCGTACCTTAGTTCGGAGGCATTACTCCGTGAATGTAACCAAGACAGTTATCCAAATTATAACATCAAATTTCAAATGTTTTACATGGAAATCCTACTTTTTACATCATTCTTTTGAACTATATGTCTTAAATTCGACAAAAAAAGAGACTGTCAAAAGACAGAACCTATACTCTCACCGCTGCGCCTTATAAAAATCATGATAGAGCTTCATCATGAGCGCCCTTTTCTCTATCCTTGAAACATAACTCTGTGAGAACCCCAGCTCCTTGGCAATCTCCCGCTGCGTCCGCTCTTCCCCGCCGGTGTCCAGGCCAAAGCGCCCAACCACCACTTCCTTTTCCCGGTCATCCAAAACCAAAATGTCCAGATTACGATAAATCTTACTCTTCTCAATCTTCAGATCGACTTCCTTCACAATATCATCTGCGTCGGAACCGAGGATATCGATCAGCGTAATCTCATTACCTTCCTTGTCTGTCCCGATTGGATCATGCAGGGATTCGACCTTTTTGGTCTTTTTAAGCGATCTCAAATGCATGAGGATTTCGTTTCCAATACAGCGGGCAGCAAAAGTAGCCAGCTTAGTACCTTTGTTTGGGCGGTAGCTTTCAATGGCTTTAATCAACCCAATAGTACCAATGGAGATCAGGTCCTCCATGTCTTCACCCATATTATCGAATTTTTTGAGGTTGTGGACACGATGCGATGTCAATTTTCCTAATATATACTAAAAAACTTATTTTCTGAAGGAGATTCACTCTAATTTGCTGATCACTTTCATCAGGTTATTCAGTTATTCACAAAACAGTCGCTCCGTTTAATATGTGGCTTTTTTACCTCCAACAAAGCAGTAATCTTTGCCAAACTTTACTCCTGAAATCGATGAAGTTTTCCTCTAAAGTGATTTAGCAGGTAGATAATTAATTATCCTCAGTATTTTTCAATTTTCCCTAGTCTGGTCTAAACCATTTGGAATTCTATTCACACTAATTTTTTTTGATAATAGTTTGCTTTTCTCTATCGTTGTAAACATTTTCGCATCATTAGGATCAACAGAGTCGCCCAATAGATATGTGCTTTTTTCAGCTATATGATATATGTACCAACGCTGTCCATCTTCCTCATCATAATAAAAGGTTTCTCCTCTATATCGCGCAAACTTTTTAATGAGTGCTTTAAAAACTTTTTTTGATATAAAAACTAACATCATATTATTAATGAGCAGTAGGATAATATAAAGTAGTAAATCATCACCTGTGACTTTTCCTTTTTCATTTACCAAATTAGCAATAGAACTTGTTAGTATTGAGAATCCGCTTACTATCGATACAAGGTAAATACTAAAAATCCAGTTTAATCTCTTATTTCTACTATTAAATAGCCAATATGCTAATCCATACTTGGACATCTTAAAAGAAATTTTGAAATTACTTGCTGTGTATAAAATGAATAATGAACAGAAAAATATAATTGAAATTAATAATATGGTCGCCTTACTCTTACTAGAGTTGAAATTATTTTCTGTGAAAA
>NZ_LN831198.1:804492-807971 GCF_001368795.1 Paenibacillus ihuae | reverse complement strand
AATAATATGGTCGCCTTACTCTTACTAGAGTTGAAATTATTTTCTGTGAAAAGAGCAAGATAAAAAACGAAAAAAATTATAGAATAAAATATTGATAACAATACAATTCCTATATCAAAAAAAAATCTTACCCATAACCTCTTCTCCTTAGAAAAAAGTATACGTTCAAATTTTGTAGAAGTTAGGGTAGTTATCGGATTTAATCTCCAAATCAGAGGAATAATAATACCGAGTAACGAAATCATCCCTCCCCAACCCAAAGTCTTTACTACAGGCAAATCAATTATTGCTTCAAACAACTATCCCCACTCCATCCAATATATAATTCAATTTTCCCAAACGTTCCATTCACTCTGCAGAACCCTTATAAATTCTTTCACAACTGAATCTTCGCATAAATCCCCTGCTCCTCTAACATATGCAAAAGCACCCGGCCATCAATTAACTCAATAGGCTTATCCTTGGCAAAGCTTCTGGCATCGGGACCATACGTTGATGTGGTAACCAAAATCCCCTTCGACGCATTCTCGTTCATCATAGTACCGTATAAATCACGGACTGCAGCTACCTCTACAGTATTTTTATATCTTTTTGCCTGAATCACATATTTCCCACCAAATACAGGGCGCGGGTCAAAAGCAATGACATCGACTCCACCGTCCCGGCTAGAGCGTGTCAGTTTGGATTCAAGACCTATCTTCGAAAACAAGTTACATACCAGGTGTTCAAAATCAAAAGGGTCCATCTCCAAAAGGTTGGTTCGTGTATCAAGAGTGGATATCATGTCTCTTTCATTTACAAAACGTTTATCGTACATGACAAAATCAACAATAGGTTTGACAGGAGTGAGTTCAGTTACTGAAGGGGAGAGCTGGGCTTTGAGACCTTTTACACAAGCAAGAATGTCCACTCTAGCGAGATCGAACTTCATGAATTCTTCTTTCCGGGTCTGAATAGTTACTATGCACGGCCGGATGTCGAGCCCTGTACTTAAGTCCACTGTGGATACCACTCCATTAAACACGACAGAATCCAAATGTCCCCCTTGGTCAGCTTCAAAAAGCTCATGAAGCGTACGGAGTGCTATAGAAGCTACAAGTATAGAGTAAATCTCATTTAATTCCTTGGGTTTAAAAGGGACACCTTTGATCTCATTCCGGCTCTGTGTGTACTTAAATTCCTTATTTTGTGGTACTGCCGTCACATCCGGTAATTCATACTCAACTAATAATTCTTTGCTCTCTTCCAAATAAAAAAGATTAAAGGTTTGGGGAAAGATATCACTGTAGTTAGAACGTTCCAGAACCAGATTGTTGTATGCTTCTATTGCCTCTTTGTCTTTACTGAAATAGCTATTCTTAAAATCATCAATTGAGCTATTATGAGAAGCTATTTCCTCTAGATATAAGCGCTTTGTTTCGTCATATTCTGCTCTTGCAGAGCTGAGGAATATTTCATTTTCCTTAATCAGTTCGTTAATTTTAGTTTCAGCAGACTCATAATTATGAAGGGCATAGTTATATGAATTTTCAGCTGCTTCAATAGATCTTAGCCGTGCTTTTTTTCCAAGACCAATAACCTTCTCCATAAAAGAAGAGTCCATAGCAACTCCTGCAAAGAACCTTTCTCTTACTGGTAACGGATTAGTCGGAAGTGGCTTAACGTAGGGGGCAACGAACTCAGGATACCCATCCTTCTTATAAAGTGATTCGAATGAAATCTTGTCATCTACACCGAGCGTTTCACTTATAATTGACTTAAATTCATTCAGCCGATAAAGAATTTCTTCATTATAATCATTCGCTTCCTCTTTACGTCCTTCTATGTATAGCGCCTTTTGTTCTTTTACATATGCGTTTTGCTCACGGATAGATTGTTTAATTGCACGCTCATTCTCACGTTCATATTGCCGCTGTAGCCTTAGATACCTTTCCTGCTCACGAATAGCGGCATTTCTTGATCTTTCAGCTGCACGCTGCGCTTTTGCAGTTTCTTTAATCATTTTATTAACTGCACTTCCAAAACTACGAGCCACCTTTACCCCTCCAGATTGCGTAATAACAGGATTATTTGTTTATCCAAATTATAACATCAGATTTCAAATGTTTTACATGGAAATCCTACTTTTTACATAATTCTTTTGAACTATACGTCTAAATTCTAGAGTAAAGGGCTGAATAGATTCAGCCCCTCCTCATCAAACCGTACGTGAGGTTTTCCCTCATACGGCTTTCCGATGTTCGTCATTCATGTGCATGCAGATTACAATAGCGTTTTTAGACCATGTTGCTTAGCAATATACTTAACCTCAGTTAGTGAACCCATCCATCTTCTACGTTGTCTCTTCTTCGCGTACCACCGTGTTAACCGTTGCAAAATATACCAATCCAGTTTTGCCAACTTCTTTTGGCTGTAGTTCGTATAGTAATAATTTCTCCACCCTTGAATCTTTGGATTGAGCCATTTTACCTGTTCCATGAACGATCGATCTTGAACGCATGCTTGGGGGTGCTAATCTGTCTTTGACGACCTCCCGGATTCGTTCTTCTGCCTTTCTCGTTAGCCACTGCTGCGTGGTGTAGTACACCTTGCCTTGGGATGTTTCTGCTTTGGTTTTCCGGTGATGCATCCCTAGGAAGTCGAATCCTTCGTCTCCTGTCCACAACCCTACAATGCGGGTTTTGGTCGGATGTAGGACCAACTCTAGACGCTCCATAATTTTTCGTATGAGTTCATACGCATGTTCGGCATCCTTCTTAGTTTTACAGACCACCACAAAGTCGTCTGCGTATCTCGTAAGTTCACCTATTCCTTCCCCGTGTTTCTCCCATAGTCGGTCGAAATAGTTCAGATAGATATTCGCAAGGAGTGGTGAAATGACACCCCCTTGCGGAGTTCCCAAATCGGAGCGTCTTACACTTCCCTCTTCCATGACTCCCGCTTGTAGCCACTTCCGCATTAATTTCAATATCCGCCTGTCATTGATGCGCATTTGCACCAATTTCATTAGCTTCTCTTGATTAATGTTGTCGAAGTAGCCTTGGATATCGACGTCGACTACCCAATTTCCTTTACGGTTACAGGCTTTACGGATACGATCTAATGCTTGTTTAGCACTCCGGTTGGGTCGAAATCCGAAGGATACTTCCTCAAAATCCGCTTCAAAGATAGGTTCAATCACTAGTTTGGTTGCCATTTGTATAACTCGATCGCGTACGGTGGGTATGCCGAGTGGCCTTTGCTTACCATCTTTCTTCGGGATATAATGTCGCCGTACGGGTTGCGGGTGGTAGTTGCCTTCTTTAAGTTCTTGCTCACATGCCTTGAGAAACGATATTTCTCCTTGTTCCTCAATGTCTGCTAGCGTCACGGCATCTACTCCTGCGGCTCCCTTATTGGCTTTCACTCGTCTCCACGCTTCCCACAGAATGTCCCACCTATAGATCTTGTCATATAACGCATGGAATTTACGCTTTTTG
>NZ_LN831198.1:797634-804069 GCF_001368795.1 Paenibacillus ihuae | reverse complement strand
AAGCCCCTCGGACTCCCTTCCCACAGACGGTTCATTTCGTCTTCTGGACTTATAGAGCGCCTTTTTACGGGTTCCTAAAAAAAAATCCCGTGTGGGGGAGGGTCTCCCCAGTTCACTGCATTATCTTTCAATCCATGCCGTTCCCTATACGCCGAAGGGTTCTTCACTGCTGTTCCAAGTTCTGCACAGCTTCCTTGGCCTTCGTCCAGTGTCGCGAGACTCGGCTCCCTCTTTTCCCCTTTGCAGGGCCTTTTTGACGACGCGGCAGGATTCACTTGATGTTGCGGCCTGGGTTGTTACTCGCCCGGTCTCTGACCGGTACTTTTGTCGATGCGCTTTTACACACAGATTTCGCCATGCGCAAGCATCCTAGCTACAAGAGTGGCTTGGCCCCTCTCTTGGTTGGACTTGCACCAACTAGATAATGCGTGCCTCTGGGCACGCCGACAACAAAAAGAGTCTGTCAAAAGACAGACTCTCGGGCTCTTCTATTAAACAGCAAGCAAGTGCCAGTATAGTTTCTTATTTATTTAGTCCTGACCTTAAACCTCTCCATAAAGATAGAACATTAATTCAATATATGCTTTGAGATCTTATTTTCACGCCAGGCGTATACTAATACACTATTTTCCCGGTAATCTAATATAGTACCATTTATTTGACCAAATTCGTGCACTGTGAACAGCGTTTTTGCGTCAAAAACATACTGTTTGCTAAGCAGATCCACAAGTAGTTTTCCTTCTACAGTTTTCTTTGCCGTTGGCAGACCGTCTCCCTCAGGTAAAATTAAATTCGATAATACCCTTTCCTTTACTAAACCCTTTTGGTTAAACAAACTAATTTTTTTTGTATGAGGATTTAATACCATATAATCTGCCCCAGCTTGAAAAGCAAACCCTAATTGATCAATCGTTCTTCCCCAGATAGCCGAGCCTTTAGATGATAATGCTATAAGTTTATGTGTTTTCGCTTGATTTACTGAAAAAACAAAAGTACCATCATCGAGTGCAAAAGTAGTGTAAAAGTTCACACCTGCTCCTTTTGGGAAAGTGTATTGAAATGAGCGCTGTAGGGAAGAATTATACACTTCAACTTTTTGAGCATCGCCTTCCTTCGTTATCACTTCTATGGCGATCTGGTTTTTCGACACTGTATTCAACTTTCCGGATACAGTCTTACTCCCTTTCTGTTTACCATTTTTATCGAAAGATATCAATTGTACCGTTTCCGCACCGATCTTTGTAGATTTCTGCCCTGCTACAATTAAGGTTCCATCCCCCATAAGAAACAACTTGCTATCAAAGAGCGGTAACTCTTGCACTACGTGCTTACTCCAGTTTTCTTTACCTACAGGACTCACAGAATAAAGAAGTTCTTCAGATGAAAAATAGGCGTATACCGTACCATCTGGTGCGTAAGCAAAAGGATCTTCTGTACTTGGCCATCCATACCCTGCTTTTGCAAAGGAGAATACCCATTTAACCTTTCCTGTTTTAGGATCTACTGCTCGAAGTGTATCGGGTGACCAAACTTTAGTCTCTGAGGCTTTTTCTTCTCCAACATGTAAGTACAGTGTTTCTTTACCTGGCACATAAAAACTCTCTGCTTGAATCGGTATGTAATCTTCATTCGGCGTTTGGGTCCAAACCGCTTGTGGCAAGGATTCATAGTTCTTAGCAGCAACCACCCCTGCAATATTTGCAAAAACGAGGACAGTAGCTATAAAACTGATTAACTTCTTTTTCACACAAAAACCTCAACTTTCCTTTTTTAAATTGATGTTACTTATAATAAAGTGGACTTTGACGGTTCACTCTGCCAACAGACGGAGCTTCTGCAGTCATAGCCACTTACATAAACCTATTCTTTAATCAAAACGTTTCCCAAAAGACCGATCATAGTCATTGCTTCGGCCAAATTATTTTTATTAGTAGATTCATCTCCATAAAAAGTATCGAGCGCAGATATAAAATAAGAAGAGTCTGCCAAGACCTCAAAGTTATTTAATTCCCAATCCATAATTACCCCGCTTACAATATCTAGCTTTTGGGCGTTATTCATATCCATCCAATCAAAATCTGTTGTACTTCCAGCTGACTTACTCCAAGAATTATCAGATTCAGTTGTACCGTTAGTGCTTTCATTGTTATAAGAATATTCCGATGATGAAGTTTCATATAAATTCATCGGGGTATCTTCCGATAAATGATCATATACACTAAATAATCCTGCCGCTGATACAATGAGAACTATAATAACATGTAATTTTACTGGGCATCCATCTTTCTCAATAGATTTTCGGTTATGATAGTAGATTGACTCCCACCTTTGAGTATGGCAGTTAGTTTATTGCTGCTACTTATTATCTTAGAACCACACTTATTACAAAATATGCTTTCTTCCATAAATCTTTTCTTCAGTTTTATCAAACAAACATGCATTGGCACCGCCTAATTCACTTTTTTCCATTATACTATCATTTACGACAAAGCAGATGCAAAAAGCCTTTAGGAAGAACAAATCCCCCTCTATATTTTCGAACGATTAACTTCTTTTCTTATTTTAATGAGAAAATACAAAGTGAAAACAAACTGTAATACTAGAATGCTCCTCGGAAGAAAAGTGAACATCTCCAAGCTATATTTTGGGAACATTTCAATAGAAACAACTTGATACTCCCCTTCTCCAAGCCCTTGTATTGCTTTAAAAAAGAACAGAAGACAACAGCTTGGGATTATAGTTACCAAAAGCCAGATGACATGGTACTTTGTCCTCAGAGCTTTTACAAGTATTAAAGAATTAATAAAACATAAGAATAGCGGAAGAAGGTATACTTTGCCTAACTCTTTTATTAATTCCGTTTTCCAGCCTTCTATTCTTATATCAAGAATATAGATTAAAGTTAGGTGTAATCCAACAACGAGTAATAAATACAAAATTGTTTGAAGTGCTGTCTTTATTGCTTTCATCATCTGTTCCCCTTTCGAGTTATCAAAACCACATAACTCTGATTTCAGTACTCTGAACTATTAATAACAAATACACTAATGTGCTATATTAAATATCTTGTTCTCTTATATCATTTATAACTCCTAAGTAAGATTTACGTCCTTTACAATTTTCTAAAGAATCTGAACATGGCTAATCTCCTCCTTAAAAACTCCCCTATCTGTCGCCAAAACACTAATTACTATTTTTTACTTATATTCATTATATTGGAATTAAGTCAATGTTTATGTATGCATTTAGAAATATCTAATAGAGAGATCTCCATTTTCGTTGGGTAAGAGAATTGCAATTATGGCTGTGGCTCTGCAGAGGATTAACGCTTAGGGATGTATATTCTGAACTATGATACGTAGAGAGAGCCCTTTCAGTATTGCAGAACTTCAATCACTCTTTTAAAGATACGCTCTTTCTAATTGTCCGGTGTTTAGTATTGCGCAGATAGATAATTTACGGATAAAAATATAAGCGACTCATCCACAGACAAGTCGCTTTTTATACACTTTATATTTTATCAGTACTACCTTGTAGTTTAAGCCTAACGTTTCGCCTTATAAAACTCATGATACAGTTTCATCAGCGCCCTCTTCTCAATCCGCGACACATAACTCCGCGAAATCCCCAGCTCCTTCGCAATTTCCCGCTGCGTCCGCTCTTCTCCGCCGGTGTCAAGGCCGAAGCGGCCGACGACTACCTCTTTTTCTCGGTCATCTAAAATATCCAGATTACGATATATCTTGCTCTTCTCAATCTTCAGATCCACTTCCTTCACAATATCATCAGCGTCGGAACCGAGGATATCGATTAAGGTGATTTCATTGCCTTCTTTATCCGTCCCTATAGGATCATGCAGGGATACGTCCTTTTTGGTCTTTTTAAGCGATCTCAAATGCATGAGGATTTCGTTCTCAATACAGCGGGCGGCAAAAGTGGCTAGCTTCGTGCCTTTGTTAGGCCGGTAACTCTCGATGGCCTTGATCAGCCCGATGGTGCCGATGGAGATGAGGTCCTCCATGTCTTCCCCTGTATTGTCGAATTTTTTGACTATATGGGCAACAAGCCGCAGATTATGCTCAATCAGCAAATTTCGCGCTTTGGCGTCTCCCTCGGCCATCATTCCTAAGTATTTGCTCTCATCCTGTTCAGACAGGGGCTGGGGGAAAGCATTATTTCTTACGTAGGATACCAGCAATGTCAGTTCTTTGATCAGCAGCGCTATCGTGCTTATTATTCCTGGCAACTTGGCGACACCTCCCGCACATGTACAATGAAACCGGGCAGTAGTGAGAACTACGGGTTCATGGTCCTTTTATTCTATGTGGGTAGATGCCTAGAAGTGCATGTACGGGGAAATTGGTACAACTAGGAGAGGAGAAAGTTTATGGATAACTACCTATGCCCGCCGCTCAAACAAACCAATTGCCCGATTACGGAAAAACAGTCCCACAGTCAAAACCCATTTTCAGGGATAAAAGCCCCAGCCGGAACGAGCTGTCTGTGATGGCAGTTCTAGCTGGAGTCATGCCGGGGAAATTTTTTATCCCAATAAGTACATATGGAAAATACCAGACTTAAATACTCTGGGGACTGGCAGTGATTTTCGTCCAGCGGAGCTTTCTCTGCCTGAGGGATATGTCCTGGAGGATGAAAACTTAAGCGTCCTGCGGCAATCCAACTACATTAACGCTGACAAAATTTGCAGCTAGCCGGTGCTATTTCCTGCTACCCGCATGAAGGGTTATGCTACAATTTCGGCCCTGCGAAATGGATAGATTTTATGAATAGCCAGTGAGTGAGCAGCAGCTATACTTTTTCGGGAAAGCGCTTTAATTTGGACACCTCCTCCTATGCTATACTTTGGGCACAATCAAACTTCAACACCTGGAGGCTGCGATGAAAATCTGCAAAGAAGGTTCCTTTTATACGCGTGAATACCGAAATCTGTTCAGTGAGCTTGGGTTTAGTGATGAGGAAATCAGCAACAGACTGGAGCATACGTGGACGGAATTGTTCTACGGTGCACCGGAGGTCCGCATTTACCATCCAATGGATGCCGATAAGGGCTATATTGTGGATACGGGCAACTCGGATGTGCGGTCAGAGGGCATGTCCTACGGGATGATGATGGCTGTTCAGATGAACAAAAAAGAGGAATTCGACCGGCTGTGGAAGTTCGCCAAGGTCTTCATGCAGCATACGGATGGCCGCTATAAGGATTATTTTGCCTGGCACTGCAAACCCGACGGAACACGGCTCTCCCCGGGTCCGGCACCGGATGGAGAAGAATTTTTCGCGATGGCGCTGTTCTTTGCCTCAAGCCGCTGGGGGGACGGCCCGGAGCCGTTCAATTATTCCGTGCAGGCCCGGATCATTCTCCGTGCTTGTGTGCATCAAGGGGAAGACGGCGAAGGGGACCCGATGTGGGACCCGAAGACCCGGCTGATCAAATTCATTCCCGAATCCCCTTTCAGCGATCCGTCTTACCATCTGCCGCATTTCTATGAATTGTTCGCTCTGCAGGCGGATGAACAGGACAGAGCCTTCTGGACCGAAGCCGCAGCGGCCAGCCGCGCTTACTTGCACACCGCTTGTCATCCGGTAACCGGCCTGTCGCCGGAATACGCCAATTATGACGGATCACCGGCTGAACCCCAGCCTCATGGAGACTATCGCCACTTCTTCAGTGATGCCTACCGGGTGGTGGCCAACATCGGTCTCGATTACGAATGGTTCCGCAGGGATCCCTGGCAGGTGGAGCAGTCGAACCGGATCCAGGCCTTTTTCCGGGATATTGAGATTACGGATTACCGCCGGTATACCATTGACGGCCAGCCTTTCGATGAGCCGTCCCTGCATCCGGTCGGGCTGCTGGCTACGCTCGCCATGGCCTCACTGGCTGCCGACGGCCCCGATGCTGAGACCTTCGTCAGACAGTTCTGGAATACGCCGCTCCGTACCGGTGTAAGGCGGTATTACGATAACTGCCTGTACTTCTTCAGCCTGCTGGCCTTGAGCGGAAATTACCGGATTTATGGATAGAATCTAAAAACGAGTTCAACTTGTATAGCGGTACAGGAAAAGGGTCCTCCCGGCTGAAATGGCCGGCAGGACCCTTTTCCAAATTCAACATTCTTTCTAATCGAATAATGCCAGAATTACCATTCTCTTTGCCCACCATTAGCCTATGATCAGCTCGGAGCTTTCACCCAGACGTGTTGCTCACCAAAGAGAAGCTTACAACGGTCCGCCGCGCACCGCAGACATACAAAAAGACTGCAGATTCTCCCCCTAAGGGCAGATATCCGCAGTCCTCTACTAGTTGCAGCACACTATATTCTTTCTATTTCCTGAAAGCTTACACTGCGTAAGGATCTATCGTTTGAATGGTTCCATCGGCATTATATTTCAGCTCTGTATATTTCACACAGC
>NZ_LN831198.1:789866-797608 GCF_001368795.1 Paenibacillus ihuae | reverse complement strand
AAGGATCTATCGTTTGAATGGTTCCATCGGCATTATATTTCAGCTCTGTATATTTCACACAGCGTTTGTGATTGACGCCTTCGGATAAGGAGCTGTCATGATAGAACAGATACCATTTATCCTCAAACTGGACGATGGAATGGTGGGTCGTCCATCCGATGACCGGAGTAAGGATGGTCCCTTTAAAGGTGAACGGTCCCAGCGGATTCTTGCTGATGCCGTAAACCAGCTTGTGAGTAGTGCCGGTTGAATACGACAGGTAGTAATAATCGTTGTATTTGTGAACCCATGGTCCTTCAAAATATCTCCGGTCTTCGTCACCGGCGAGAACCTTATTGCCGTCTTCATCCACGATCGAAATTTCCTGCGGCTCTCCCGCAAATGACAGCATATCCTCACTCAGCAATGCTACACGCGGGCCGATCGCCGGCTTGTCTGCCGGTGGCCCCTCTGTCTGCGACGGCTCAAAGCTGCCGGTCTGCCATTTTTCCAGCTGTCCGCCCCAGAGTCCGCCGAAATAGATATAGGCTTGATCGTCCTCATCCACTAATACGGCAGGATCTATGCTGTAGCTGCCCTTGATATAATCCGGCTCTGCCTGGAAAGGTCCAGCGGGAGAATCTCCCGTTGCCACACCCAGCCTGAATATTCCGTCATGATCACGTGCAGGAAAGTACAGATAGTATTTATTGTTCTTGTAGGCAGCATCCGGTGCCCACATCTGGGCGGAAGCCCATGGAACATCCCGCAGGTGCAGAGCTTCGCCATGATCCACGACAGAAGCATCGAAGTTATCCAGGGATAATACATGATAATCCTCCATCGCATATTGGTCACCATTATCGTTATCCGGCCCGTCGTGATCCAGATCGTGTGAAGGATAGATATAAATTTTATTCTCAAAAACATGGGCTGAAGGATCAGCAGTATAGATGTGGGTAACAAGCGGTTGATTCGGTTTGATGTTCGTCATGATTTCAGACTCCTTATAATTTATTCACTGGATTGTTCTAACTCAGGTAGCCTTTAATGAGACCAAGCGGCAAAGGTCTTGGCTGTTCACAGCGGGTTGCCAGCTCCACATAACGTTTGGTGTCCGAGCTCGTATGGAAAGCATGCATAATTTCAAGGACATGATTAGCCAGTTCGCCGGCCGCCCGCGGCTTGTTGCCGGACACGATGCAGTCCGCTATGTCAGCGACACCGATTCCTCTGCTATTACTATCGTAATTATGCACCAGCGGAATTTCCGTAAACGCGCTGCCGTTCGCCGGCTTCAGCAGGATCGGTCCGCCGAAGGTATTAGGATCGGGAACAATCAATGTCCCGCGGGACCCGTAAATCTCGATGCGGGGCAGCGTGCTGTCCCAGACATCGAAGCTTGTCACGATCGTGGCCACTGCGCCGCTGACGAATTGTACCGTACCGGCAACATGGGTCGGCACCTCAGCGTCGATCTTCTGCCCGAACTTCTTCGAGCTGGTAATCGTCCGCTGCGCAAAGGAAGTTTTGGTCATGCCGCATACCGTCGCAGCCGGTCCCAGCAAAGATACCAGCGCAGTGAGATAATAAGGCCCCATATCGAACATCGGACCTCCGCCGGCCTGATAATAGAATTCCGGATCCGGGTGCCAGCTCTCATGCCCGTGACAGACCATGAACGCCGATGCCGCTACCGGTTCCCCGATAAACCCGTCATCGATTAATTTCCGGCAGGTCTGAAGCCCGGCACCAAGGAAGGTATCCGGCGCACAGCCGATCATCAGGCCTTTTTCTTCCGCCAGTTTAACCAGTTCATTCCCATGCTCCAGCGATAGAGATAGTGGTTTCTCCACATAGACATGCTTGCCTGCGAGCAAGGCCTGCTTACATACCTCGAAATGCCCCGCCGGTGTAGTCAAATTAACTACAATCTGAATCTCATCAGAAGCAAGTAATTCTTCAGTAGTCCAGACATGCGGAATGCCATATTTCTCAGCCGCTTCCTCTGCCCGTTCTCTGAACACATCAGCGCATGCGAAAACTTCTGTATTTACAAACAGCTGTGTAAGATTCTCAAAATAGATCCCGCTGATATTGCCGCAGCCGACAATTCCGACCTTAACCTTATCCAAAACCGATCCCACCTTACGTTATATAGTCACTTGAGTTATCTGGCAGCCCACACGAAGCCTCTGCGCATCAGTTCTTTTGCTTCCGGAATATCGAAGATGTCGGCATGATGGCCAAGCGAGTTATAGAACACTTTGCCCTCGCCCCATTTTTTGGTATACACGACAGGCATCGTAATGGCTCCGTTAGCGGAATGAGGCCCTTCGCTTACTGGAAAAGTGGTGGTTGCCAGTACATTCACGGTAGGATCTACATGCAGATAATACTGCTCCGATTTCACTTTGAAATCCTTAATCCCTTCAACAATCGGACTGGAGCTGGAAGGCATCATGTTGACCTCATAGTCCACCCCGTCGTTAAACGGATGGGCCACCCATTGCGATCCGGTCATAAATTGCCATTCCACACTGTTGCGGAAGGAATCGCACATGCCGCCGTGGCACCCTGCCAGACCTACTCCGGATTCTACGGCCTTCAGTACAGGCTGAAGCTGCTCATTGCTGATCTCGCCCATCGTCCAGATTGGAACGATCAGATTCAGCCCCAGCAATTTCTCCTCATCCTTGAAGCTATCTAACGTATCGGAGATCTCAACTTCAAAGCTTTCTCCCCGCAGCAGTTCAGCGAAAACTTCAGATACCTGGACCGGTTCATGCCCATCCCATCCGCCTCTAACAATCAGTGCTTTTTTCGTCATGAATTACATGCTCCTTTGGATTATAAAGAATGGATATTGTATATTCGCTCAGTTCAATTGTAATGCAAGCGCTCTATTACGGCTCGTCATTTTCATTGCCTGGATGGTCATTTTTTGCTATTATCCAAGAATAAATAGCTTGCTGTTTCTAAAAAATCAAAGGAGCTCCGTATGAAGGCCTATCATGAAAACCGCTTGTATCATTCCACCCTCCCGTTCAGCTGCGACTACTCGCATAATTTGAATTTCCTTGCCCATTGGCATAATGATCTTGAGCTTATGTATGTGTGTGAGGGCTCTATCCGCATGGGGATTAATCTGGAGAGCCGGGTTCTCCACAAGGGAGATATGGCATTCTGCAGCAGCGGAGACATTCACTATTATGATAGCAGTGACTGCGAATCGACCATTCTGCTGCTGATCTTCAATCCCCAGCTGATCGGCAGCCCCGGAGGCTGGCCGAAGGACGTTCGCCTGACAAGCCCTTTTATCACCGCTGCTGACACAAACACAGCTTCCGGAATACAGCTTCTTTCCAGGGCGTCCCAGCTTATCCTCCAGTTGAATCAGGAGTCTGAAGCTGAGTTGCCGCAGCATGAGCTGTTTATTACCGGAATGCTGTATGAGCTCTGCGGGCTGATCCTGCGGCATCTCCCTTGTGAGCCCGCTGATCAGAAAAAGGACAAGCGGCGGATGACCAGCATGAAGATCATGCAGGCCGTACTAGATTATCTGGAGACCCACTATTCGAGCATGATCACCCTGGAGGATGCAGCCAAGCAGGCGGATATGAGCCTTTTCTACTTCTCCCGGTTCTTCAAGAGCACCACAGGCATGAGCTTTATCTCCTATCTGAACCATATCCGGGTGAACAAGGCGGAAGAGATGCTGCTGAATACGGACAAGTCGATCATCGATATTGCCCTCGACTGCGGATTTACGAATGTAAGAACCTTCAACCGGGTGTTCAAACAATTCAGGCACAATACGCCCTCGAGCTTACGGTAGAGGATAAATTCCACCCTATAAAAGAAGCCTTCCCAAACGTCATGAATGACTTTCGGGAAGGCTCTTCTTTTCCGGATTATTACGTAGTAGCCCGCTGAACCAGACTGTATTGCAGCTTCTGCTGCTCTTCTTCCACACCCTTCAGCTTGCTATGCAGCAGATGAAAGGCATTCTTCGCCTGGTCAGCAATGGGATTATCAACCGAGGTGATCCCAAGCGTGTGGGCAAGCTCTGTATTGTCGAAGCCAACAACGGCCAAATCTTCCGGAATCCGCAACTGCTGCCGGCGTGCTTCACTCACAATGCCTGCCGCTACCAGGTCATTGGCGCAGAGAATGGCACTCGGCTTCTCCTCTGCGCCACCCAGCAACTCCCGGACCAGCTGCTCTCCTTGACGGATAGAATATACACCGGTGCGTGACCAGTGGGGGTGTACAGGCAGCCCGTACTTCCTCATGATGTTCTCATAAGCGTTGATGCGGCTGAGGGTATTCATACTGCTGGGCCTGCCGAAGGCATTAGCAATACGGGTGTATCCCCTTTGAATAACATGTTCAAGCCCAAGCATATAGCCCTCATATTGGTTCATCGCAACCGAAGCAATCTCCGGAAGCTCCATCCGCTGCCAGGAGACCATCGGACCGTATTTGCAATAGGAGCCTAACAGGGCCAGATCGTTGACACAAGTACTGATAACCAGCGCATCCACTCTTTTTCTCCGCATATCCTCGAAAGCCTGGAGCTCTTTTTTGGGATGGCCGCCGGAAGTATATATGATCGTCTGGTATCCATGCTGGCTGGCCGTCTCGACGAAGCTGTTCAGGAACGGCAGCATCACTTCATTAATACCCTCCGTAACCATGCCGATCTGCTGGGTCTGCCCTTTGGACAAGGAGATGGCATTACCGTTTGGAACATAATCCAGCTCCTCCATGATCGACTTAATTTTATCTCTCGTCGCCTGGCTCACATGGGGGGAATGATTCAGCACTCTCGATACGGTGGCTTTGGAAAATCCCGACAGCTTGGCAATTTGATCAAGATTCGACATGAGGCTCTCCTTAACTTTTCAAAAAATACTTGACATGTAACGCGTTACAACATTTAGCATGCAATTGTAGGACATATTAAAAGCATACCATAACTCTCACAACATCAATAAAAAGGCGGGATAACAATGAGTGTACAATTTCCTGAAGGCTTCTTATGGGGCGGCGCAGTAGCGGCCAACCAATGTGAAGGCGCATATAATGAGGACGGCAAGGGCTGGTCCACCCAGGACGTGGCTCCGCAAGGCATCAAAGGACCTATCACCGAAGTGCCTACCGAGGATAATATGAAGCTGGTGGGGATTGATTTCTACCACCGGTATAAAGAAGATATCAAGCTGTTTGCCGAAATGGGCTTCAAGGTGTTCCGTACCTCCATTGCCTGGTCCCGGATCTTTCCGAACGGCGATGAACTGGAGCCTAATGAGAAGGGTCTGCAATTCTATGACGATCTGTTCGACGAATGCCATAAATACGGGATCGAGCCGCTGGTGACCATCTCGCATTACGAAACCCCGCTGCACCTGTCCAAGCATTATAACGGCTGGGTCAACCGTGAGCTGGTCAGCTTCTACGAGCGTTATTCCAGAACCTTATTCACACGCTACAAGGGTAAAGTGAAATATTGGCTGACCTTTAACGAGATCAACTCCATTCTGCATGAACCGTTCATGAGCGGAGGCATCTACACACCCAAGGATAAGCTGAGCAAGCAGGATCTGTACCAGGCTATCCATCACGAACTGGTGGCCAGTGCGCTGGCCGTGAAGATTGGACATGAAATTGACCCTGAAGCCAAAATCGGCTGCATGATCCTCAGTATGCCGACCTACCCGCTCACTCCGCACCCGGACGATGTAATCGCTGCGATGCAGACGGAGCATTTGAACTATTTCTTCGGGGACGTTCATGCGAGAGGGATTTACCCTGGCTACATGAAGCGTTATTTCAGAGAGCATGGCATCGAGATTCATATGGAGCCTGGAGATGCGGAGATTCTGAAGCACACGGTGGACTTCATCTCCTTCAGCTACTATGTGAGCATCTGTGAGACCGGCGACGACAGCAGACGCAATCAAACCGAAGGCAACCTGTTCAGCGGTGCAGCGAATCCCTACCTGGAGGCCAGTGAATGGGGCTGGCAGATTGACCCGCAGGGTCTGCGCTATGTGCTGAACATGTTTTACGACCGCTATCAGAAGCCGTTGTTCATCGTTGAGAACGGGCTCGGCGCCAAGGATGTGCTGATCACGGGCGAAGACGGCGTGCCGACAGTCAATGACGACTACCGGATTAAATACTTGAACGATCACCTGGTTCAGGTGGGTGAAGCCATCGAAGACGGCATCGAAGTGATGGGCTATACCTCATGGGGCTGCATCGACCTGGTCAGCGCCTCTACCGCAGAGCTCAGCAAACGTTACGGCTTCATCTATGTAGACCGCCACGACGATAACACTGGTACGCTTGAGCGCTACCGCAAGAAATCCTTCTACTGGTACAAAGACGTTATTGCTACTAACGGACAAAGCCTGCAGCGTAAAAAATAGATCAGGCCAGATAAAAATCCGCAAGCCTCTCCAGCTCCTGGAGGCTTGCGGATTTTTTTGGGCTTTTAGCATCTGCTGCCGATTTATCCGGTGAATGGCTGCCTGCACACAGATTCACGTTTTCGTGACAACAGCATGAAGTTCCGCACAGAAAAGGAAGATTTTGTTTCTTTGTTTATAGTAGAATAAAGCTATTAAAACAAAAATGCCATTGGGGGCGCTTATGGAGCAGTTTAAAGATCGTCTTAGGGCCATAAAAGAGCAGCAGGATGTACTTCTGGGAGAGTATCAGGAGCTGATCAAAGCCTATGAGGGCAGTGATCTGGTGAATGAGAATGAAGCTTTGAAGAAGCGGGCGGCCGCGGTAGAACAGGCTTTGGCCGAGACCGAGGCTCAGGGAATTAGGCTGAAGCAAGAGAACGCAGAGCTGCGTACGGCACTTACCGAGCAGATTCTGGATGAGAAGCTGGGGATTCTGCGGTTGTCCCGCAGGAAGCTGCATACCTATTTCGCCGCGCAAAGCGCTGCACAGCATGACCGGCTGACCGCTTTTGAGCTTCGAACAAAGCAGCGTATCGCGGAAATGTACCGTACGGCGGACCGTCTGCTCGGGAAGGACAGTGCAGAGATCCGCACCAGCCTGGAGGAGCTGTCAGCCAGACTGAACGAGAGCATTCTTCTGCGCCGGGCGGAGCTGCTGGAAGCGGAACGGCCGCTCGCGGCTGAAGTGGATCACCGGCTGGATGAGCTGGCTTCGGAAGGAGTCAGTGAGGAGACGATCCGGCGGCGGCGAAGACAGAACCGGATCGAGATGAAGATCGGGCTGAACTGGATCAACCGGCTCGGTATCCTGCTGCTGATATTGGCTGTCGGCGCTGGCTTCAAATACAGCTACTCCACCTGGTTCACAGGATATATGAAAGGCAGCGCCTTTTTCCTGCTTGGCGCCTTAATGCTGGGCGGCGGCGAGTGGCTGTTCCGCAGAGGCAGAGGCACCTTTGCGCTGGGGCTGCTCGGCGGCGGGATTTCTGTGCTGTACGGCTCCATCTTTTACAGCTATTTTCTGCTTGAAATTATCGGGATCTATCCCGGCCTTGCCCTCTCGGTACTCGTTACGCTGACGGCGGTACTGTTGTCGCTCCGGTATGAGTCGCGGACCATCTGCTCCATGGGGCTAGTCGGAGGCTACCTGCCCTTATTCTCCTATATAGGCGCATTTGGGCTAGAGGGTAGCGCAGTGTATGCAGCAATGGGCTATTTGTTCCTGCTGAATCTGCTGATTGTGCTCATATCCCTGCGTAAACGCTGGATTGTTGTCAATTACAT
>NZ_LN831198.1:785611-789840 GCF_001368795.1 Paenibacillus ihuae | reverse complement strand
CCCTGCGTAAACGCTGGATTGTTGTCAATTACATCAGTTTCCTGTTCAATACACCTTCGATGCTGCTGCTGATTGGTCTGTCGGACAGCTATGGCATAAATATGTTCTATTCTATTCTGACCTTCGCCATGTACCTGGGAATTACGCTGTGGTACCCGTTCAAGTACCGGACCAAGCTGTCATGGTGGGATTTCGCGCTGCTCGCCTGCAACACAATGGCCAGCTGTTTAATCCTGTATGTACTGTTCCTGGATGCGGGGCTTGGTGCGTACAAAGGAGCGCTTGCCCTCGCCTTTTGCCTGCTGTATCTGGGACTCGGCCGTCTGCTGGAGAAGATAATGGCGCAGGAAAAAGAGAGCATGCTGCTCTTCTATGCCACTTCGCTCACCTTCGCCGTGCTGATGATTCCGTTCCAGCTGGGCACCGTCTGGTGGTCGATCGGCTGGTTGGTTGAGGCGGTTGTGCTGACGGTTTACGGCCATCTGCAGCGCTTCAAAGCGATCGAACGGATCGGCTGGGGCATCCTGCTGCTCTCTTTGGCCCTCTTCTTCAGCATCGATGTGCTAGTGCAGTCTTCATCTGCCTACTCTGTGATCATCTACGACAATCCGTATTTTGCGCTAAAATACACCTTCATCACAGCAGGGATGCTCGTTGTCGCTCTCTTATACGCAATCCGCCATTCCCGGCGGGAGATTCTGCTTGCCAGCTCCCCTGCCGAGGTTCAGGCCGGTATCTGGTTCAAATATGCAGCTCTGGTGAACACTTATGCTTATATCCTCTATGAATCGCTGCATCTGTATGACCTGTATGTACCGGAGGATTTCACCCGTGCCACGTTCTACAGACTGCTGCTGTCGGCCCTGCTGACGTTAGGGCTGGCCTATGCGCTGCCGAAAATCAAAGTGCTCTATGATGCCACCGTGGGATACATGGTTTATTTTCTGTATGCGATCGGTTATGTCATCTGTCTTGCACTCACTGTCGGACAGCATAGCCTTAAAGCTAACTTTTCCGATAATACGGCCGCCGATTATGCCGCACTCGGGCTGCTGATCCTCTTCAATCTGTTCGTCTGGCAGAGCGGCGGGCGTCTGCTGAAGGCACTGCTGAAGCGTGAATACAACAATGAGGAGCTGTATCCGGTGGTGATGGGCGTATATCTGCTGGCAATTATCACGGCATTCCTTGGGGTACAGCTGCGGCAGAATGATGGCGGTCTCGTCTTCAGTCTCACTTATCTGCTGCTCGCGGTGCTGTTCATCATGTTCGGCTTCCGCCGCAGATATGTGTACATCCGGCGGTTTGGTCTGGCCCTGTCGCTGCTGGCTACCGGCAAGCTGCTGCTCTATGATCTGACGCTGCTGAATACCGGCAGCAAGATCATCGCCTATTTCAGCTTCGGCCTCTGCCTGCTGGGCATTTCGTATCTCTATCAGCGGGTATCGGCCAGAATGGAGGAAGTTTATGCAGAGGAGAAACAGGATTCTCCACAAGATTAGTACTACGCTTCTGTTGCTTGGTTCTTTAAACCTGTTCTCCCCCGGACAGCCGCTGTCTGCCCCAGCTGAAGGGAGCGCCGGCCAGGCATGGCGGTACTCGAAGCAGATTGTGATCCCCGGGCAGGCAGCCTACTATGAACTTTATCTTGATCCTGAGGTATACAGGGGTGCGGCAGAGGATCTGCGCGATCTGCGGATCGTAGACAATACGGGCAAGTATGTTCCCTTCTACAGGGAGAGCGGAGAAGAACGCCCGGAGGAACATAACACAACCTACTCCTCTACGCTGGTTCACAGCGCGAAGAAGGACGGGAACACTCTTTTTGATTACAAGATTACACCGCTGGCTGAGAACGCTGATATCCAAGGCAACCGGCTGGAATTCAAGCTTCCGGCTGAGGACTTCCTGCTTCACGTACAACTGCTTGGCAGCTATGACGGCGTTGTCTGGGAGCCTTTAGCCAAGAGTGATCTGTACGCCGTAGATGGGCGTGAACAGAATAGCATCGACCTAGGCAGCACTTATAAATTCAGCTATTACCGACTGGTGGCAGAGAAGAATGTTGCGAATCTGCAGTTTCCTGCTCTGACCCTGCAGCATAGCAACCGGGTAATCAAGGCTGAACTCTTTAAGCAGCAGCAAGAAGCAGAGTATGAGATGCAGGAAGAAGACAAACGCACCGAGATTATCATTCACAATGATGACCGGCTGAGAATCTCCGGGCTGCTGCTGGAGAGCAGCGGCAGCTTCACCCGCCGGTTCGAGCTTTATGACGGCGAAGGCGGATTAATTCCCGTAACAGGCAGCGGGGAATTGTACCGGCTGGATTTCAAGGATACGGAGATTGCCTCCATTGCAATTGTTCCTGTGAAGGCTTCGTCCGCGTCCATGCTGCGGATCGTCATCCATAATCAGGATGATGCGCCAATTGCGCTGTCCGGGCTGAAGCTGGAATACCTGCTGGACCGGCTCGTTTTTGCAGTTGACGGGGCGCAGCCTTACCGCTTGCTCTACGGGAATGCCGAGGCGGCTGCGCCGCAGTATGATATTGTGAACTTCAAGGACTATATCGCCGGAGAAGATAGACCGCTTGCCAGGCTTGGGGCGGCAGAGCTCCAGCAGGCGCCTGAAGCGGCCATTGCGCACAGCAGCTGGTTTCAGAGCAGATTGGGATTCAATATCGTGATTATTGCCGTTTCACTGCTGCTGATCCTCTTCCTGGCCCGAAAGCTGGGCCGGAAGTAGGCAAAGCTCTTGTGAGGGCGAATCAGGTTAAATTCAATAATATTAAAAAGAACAGCGATCCTCCGCTCATTGGAGAATCGCTGTTCTGCTTGTTTGGAATTGCACCCCTCCCCAATTAATAAGTCGTACAAAAATGCAGCAAATCCGGCTGGGCCGGGACTGCTGCTTTAAGTAACCTTTCGATAACCATTTGGCCAAAATTTCAGACAAACAAAACGGATGCCGCCCCAATCGGGCAAACATCGTTTTTTGCGTATAGAGAATCGAGGGTGTATTCAGGTTAAACAGGCTAATCTCTCCATGTCAGCTGGCAGCAAGGTATGCCAGCAAACCGGCGACCCGTTCATCTTTCACACCAATAAGTGACGGCCGAGCCTGGACCAGCGGCTGCGCCTTACTCAGCCATGACGCTGTCTCTTCCAGGCCAATATCAGCGTGTTCATCGAACCAGCCCGGGCTCAGAAAAGGCATGACCAGCTCCGCCTGGTGCAGCTCGCCCCAATACCAGGCCCCGGGATCACTCCTGCGGATCTGCCCGGTCAGATCCGGCCATGGGATGCAGCCGGTTCCGGCAGGGCATAACGCCCGGGCCAGTCCGCTGCCGCTCCACAGCAGTTGCGCGTCATCCACATGCACCTGGCTGATCCGTCCGGCCAGCCGCCCGGCGGCCGCCAGCGGATTCTCCATCCGCACAATCAGATTCACCGGATCAAAGGCGGCGGCAAACACTTCAGGCTCAAGTCCATCCAGCAGGCGCGCAACCTCCCATGAGGTGATCTCCTGATGCGTCTTAATCAGAATACGCGAGCCGATGGAGCGGACATCAGGCTGAATCCGGCGCAGCAGGGAGGCAACCGCCCTAAGCTGCTCGCTCCATTCCAGCGTGCGGTTGAAGCGGTCGTATTCCGTACCGACGACCAGCATCACCTCGTGCTGGCCGAGCCACCGGGCGGCTTCGATCAGCCTGAGCAGGCCAAGCGCCAGATCACCGCCGCCTGCCTCCAGCGCCTCTACGGAACGGCCCGGCTGATATGGATTGAGCATGCCTGCGGAGATGCCCAGAACGATCCCCGCCTGCTTGGCGAACTGCCCCGCCTCTTCCAGCTCCTTCCGGTCCAGCTCCGGACTGATACTGGCGGGCGAACCCAGATATAGGCCGTCAAAGCCCCTGTCTGCCGCTTCCTGAATCCCCGCCCGCACAGGAATTGCAGGAGCAAACAGCTCTTTGGCAAAAATGCCGCGGCGTCCGGCCGGAATCTCAGACATGGGAAGGCGCCTGCTCCCGCTGAATACCGAGCTCCCGGCACAGTCCATCTATATAGAGCCGGGAGGCAATCACCGCCTGGACTGCCTCCTCTTCTTCGAACCGTTCTGCGTTCAGTGTCTGCCAGCTTTTGGCCTGTCCGCTGCTTATCCGCTCCGAATAATTCCGCGCCAGCTCATAATAAGCGGCGAAATCTTCGCGCGTCAGATCCGGATGG
>NZ_LN831198.1:750452-785585 GCF_001368795.1 Paenibacillus ihuae | reverse complement strand
CGCGTCAGATCCGGATGGCCCTGAATCCAGTGCGGATCATGAACTTCTATGATCATCGGTTCGCCGGGTATCCGCCCGCCGCGCGGAACCTGTGCTTCGAAGGATAACGTCAGCTCCGGGTTATAGCGGTTAAGCTCCTTCAGCAGCTCACGGAAATCAACCGCGCCTTCGCCTTCGCATGGCATTGCCCGCTGATAGACCCCTCCGTCGGTCAGCTCAAGATAAGCATCCTTGATATGCGTCTGCCGTACATAAGGCGCCAGACGCCGGGCAGCAAGCACGGGATGCTCGCCGCGGATCATTACATTGGCGGTATCGAACACCACGCCCATCACATCAGCTCCGACCGCTTCAATCAGGCGGACGATTTCATAGGAAGTGATCTCCTCATGGGTTTCCATATTAAGATGCAGCCCCAGATCAAGCGCAATCGGCTTCAGCTTCAGCAGCAGCCGCTGCGTCGCTTCCAGCTGTTCCTCCCAGGTCACATCGGTGCGGAAACGGTCAGTGGCGAACATTCCCTTGTAGGGCTTGGCTCCGCCGGTGGAGACCCATAGCTCGCGGATGTCCGCTTCCGCTGCCGCCTCCATCATACGGCGGAAGCCGAGCAGCACATCACCGCCGCCGATCGCGCGCAGCTCCGGGGTTTCAGGATTCGTATATGGATTGACCCGGCCCAGCCCGGCCTCCAGATACATACCGAGCTCCTGCGCTTTCCGCTGCACAGCCTGAATCTCCGCACGGTCCAGACTGGGACTGATGTGCAGGATCGTCCGGAAGAACACCCCCTCCAGGCCCAGACTATGAGCATATTCCAGCTTCTCCACAGGACTCAGATTATGCCCCCCAGGCAAATATTTCCCGTCGACACCAATACGCATAGCTCGTTTCCCCCTTCAATAAGCTAATTATTATGACAGATAATAAATTCCCCGCGGTGTCTTGGACAGCCAGCTTCCCCCGTCCTTCCCGGCAACCGCTGTATCCCCATGGCAGACATGCCCCAGCTCAGGGACCGTGAAGTTGGGATGCACTTCAAAGACCATATTTTCCGCTACCCGCGGCGATTCACCGTCTCGTGATTGATCTCTGCCCGCATTCAGAAAAGGGGCCACACCGGGATCACTGTAGCTGTTGCTCATCCCGTGGATCGACTGGAAACGGAACGGATCAGTCGTTCTTGTATACGGGCAGTACTCATCAATCATTTCCTCCAGCACATCCACGAGGACATGAACCGGCGTGCCTGCCGCCATCTTAGCCAGCGCCGCATCCTGCATTCCAATAATTGCCCCGGAAATACGCTGCAGCTCAGGAGAGGGCTCCTTGAACATCCCCATCCGCAGCACCTGGGCATAATACCCGTCCTGGCAGACCGTTGTGCCGATCTGTACACGGGAATCCGGACCTACAGGCTCTACCAGCTCGAACAGTTCAAAATACGTTTCCGGCGGGCGCTCACCGATCGCCAGCCAGCAGGAGGCAGAGTCCGCACCGAGCCGTCTGCCCAAATACTCCACCTCGGCCATAATTTCTGCCCCGGTAATTCCCTTAACCGAGGCGATACCCATGGCGTGGGCCACCATTTTATCGGCGATTTCCGTCGCCTTCCGGTGTTTATCCACTTCATACGGCGTGCGCTCCAGCCGCTGTATATTCACTATCCCGGTCCCGTCCAGCTTCTCGTAGCCATCCAGCAGGGTAAAGAACCTGGCCGACTGCTCGACTGTAAAATCATCAGCACCCGTGTAGGCGAGTACTGATCCGGGCTGCACCAGCTTCGCCAGCACCTCCTGCAGCGAGCCGTACAGATCCGTCGTTTTCACAACTTCGCCTTCCCCGCCAAAGCGCATGCGGAATGCACGTGCCCGGTTTTTGTCGGCAGATACGATGACGGCACTCCCTTTCGCGGGAACGACCAGGAATACTTCCGAGCTGAAGGGCATCCAGCCGGTCAGATACCGCACAGTACCTGCTCCTTCACGCGCCCCATTGGCAAAGGCTACAAGGGCGGCAATTCCCCGCCCGGCTAGTGTCGCCTGGAGAATCGCTATTCTTTGCTTCGTCTCATTGATTGTCATCGTGGTAGCTCCTTTCAGTGCCATCCTTATTTGAGCGAATCGTTGTACATTTTTTTCAGCTTACCTACGCCCATCGAGTCCATTTCCTTCACATAGGCATCCCAGTCAGTCTCAATAGATTTCGTCCCGTATACGAACTGTTCCGTCATCTTGGCAAAATAATCATTCACTGTAGCATAGACAAGATTTTCTTCCTCGCGCTGAGCCGCCGAAAGCGAAGGCACCTTGGTGACATCGGCAAACCAGCCTTCCTTATTGGCCACTTCCGTCATTTTTTCAAAATCAGGGTCGCCCAGCACCGCCGCAAACCATTTGTACGGCCAGAGCATCACGTAGGAGCCGTTGGCTGCGCCAATCTCCCACAGCGCCCGGTTCAGGTTGTCCTTCTGCAGCATTTCATCGCTAAACTGCTTCTCCCCGCCAACTACGTTGTAGGTTTCACCTTCAATCCCCCAGGTCAGCAGATCAATGCCTTCATCTGAGTACAGGTAATCAATGAAGCTCAGGAGCTGATCGAAATACGGCTTGTCCGCCACCGACGCCGGGATGACCATACCGTTTGAAATCCGGTCGCCGACCAGCATTTTTTTGCCGGCAGGACCGGCTATCGGTTCCAGCATCGAGATTTCAAAATCCGGACCGCTGTTCTCCTTGCCCAGCAGATTAATCGCACTCTTATGCTCACCGTTCCAGAAATAATAGACAAAGCTTTTACCCGTAGACATTTTCTGCATCAGCTGATCGGTGGTTGAGGTGAACATCTCGGGATCAGCCAGCCCTTCATCAACCAGCCGGTTGAGATAGGTCAGATAGGCCTTGTACTTATCGCTCGTAAATAAGTATTCGTATTGCCCGGCGGCTTCATCATAGACAAAACCCTTGTAGTTCGCATCCACTCCCCAGGCGGTCCCGAACATCGTCCGCAGATTCTCCGCGCTGGTCCCGGTTAACGGATAGCTGTCCGGATACAGCTCCTTCAGCTTCTTCAAAAGAGTGTATAACTCATCTGTATTCGTCGGCGCCTGCAGCCCGTTCTGCTCCAGAATATCGGAGCGGATCAGCGGCGCACGATTGTAGTTGGCGTAGTCCTTCATGAAAGGAACCACGTACAGCTTGCCGTCCGTGCCTCTCCAGTTATCCAGCTCCTTCTCAATCTGAAATTCTTCAATCCGGCTCTTAAGATGCGGAAGCTTGTCCATGTAGTCACTGATGGGCAGCAGCACACCGGTCTCGCTCATCTCCAGCACCGTAGGCTGCTCCACACTCGTGACCATATCGGGAATCCGGTCTGAGCTGAGCACAATTTTCGCTTTGCTCTGATAATCCGAAGGAACCGCCTGAACATCAAGCTCCACATTCGTCCGTTTCTCCAGTTCAACCAGTGTCGGCCAATCCTTGCTGAACGGCACCCCGCCTTCGGCCAGCAGCATTGTCAGGGTTGCTGGTCCGCTGCCCGCCGCAGCGGTCTCATTTCCGGAGATTTCGGCTGCACCGCTACCGTTTGAACATGCACTTAGCAGAAGCAGTGCGGTAAGTACCGCCGCCCCGGTCTTTACTCTACTGCCAAATCCTTGCACCTTCATGCTCTTTGTCATATGTTTCTCTCCTTTTCCCTCTGGGCTCTCTGTGTGAACTTTAGCCTTTAACCGCACCGATTAAGGCGCCTTTGGTGAAATACTTCTGTGTAAAGGGCAGCAGGATGAAGATCGGAAGTGACGTTACCATGATGGAGGCGGCTTTCAGCGAAGCAGTAGAGACGTATTTAGTCGTTTCCTGACCCGCCATTCCGCTGTTCACAAGCTGCTGTCCATCCAGGATATTGCGCACGATCAGCATAATCGGATACATACTGGTCTTGTTCAAATAAATCAGTGAGCTGAACCAGTTGTTCCAGTAGAAGACAACCATAAACAGTGCCATCGTTACCAGAATCGGCTTCGATAAGGGAAGTACTATGCGAAACAGAATTTGGATCGGATTGAGTCCATCGATCAGTGCCGCTTCTTCAATCGGTTCGGGGAACTCGCGGAAGAAGTTCATCATCAGCATTAAGTAATAAGGAGTAATACAGAACGGCAGAATCACCGCCCAGATCGTATCCAGCATCCCCAGGCCTTTGATCATCATATAAGTAGGGATCATCCCGCCGTTGAACAGCATGGTCAGCATAATCATCCAGACGAAAAAGGACTGGCCGGCGATTTTTTTGGACAAAGGATAGGCACACATCGTCATCAGCAGGAGACTGAGCGCCGTGCCGATTGTCGTCTGCAGAACCGAATTCCGGAAGCCGCTGAGAATATCCCGGTGGCTCAGGATAAACTGATACGCCATCGTATGGAATCCTATTGGCAGGAAGGTTACTTTTCCGCTGGCATTGGCCGCAGAGCTGCTGAACGATACCGCAAGCAGATGTACAAATGGCAGCATTACCGCACCGAATACGACGATGATGAACAACGCGAGTACCGGCTTAAAGACCCAATCTTCATACCTGCTAATGGTACGCATGGCAGTCTCCTTTCTTCATGGTCAGTATAAGGAATAGCGGGTATATTTCTTGGCCAGCGCATTGGCTGTGACCACAATTACGAGTCCAAGGAGGCCGCCGAACAGGCTGATCGCTGTCGAATAGCTGTAGTTGGTGCTCTGAATACCGATGCGGTGGACCAGCGTCTCGATCACATCGCTGCGCTCCGAGTTGCTTGGCGTATACATCAGCAGCACCTTCTCAAAGGCGACAGTCATCAAGTGGCCGAAGGACATAATATAGACAACCACAATGGTCGGCATAATCTGCGGCAGCGTGACATGCCAGATCTTTTGCAGCCTTCCTGCTCCGTCCATATCCGCCGCTTCGTACAGCTGATGGTCAATGGAGGTAATTGCCGCGAAGAAAATGATTGAGTTCCAGCCGGTAAACTGCCAGATTTCGGATGAGATATACAAGGTCCGGAACCACCCTGCTTCATTCATAAAAAAGGTAGGTGGAACCCCCAGCTTGCCCAGCAGCTCATTGACCAGCCCGTAAGTCGGTGACAGCAGCTCCGTCATCAGACCGACAACGACAACAATGGAGATGAAATTCGGCAAATAAGAAACCGTCTGGACCAGATTCCTCATTCTGGCCGGTTTAATCTCGTTGACGATCAAAGCAAACAGGATCGACACCGGCACGGTAAATACTAAATGGTAGATATTCAGCAGCCAGGTGTTGTTGAACGCTCTCCAGAAGCTTGCCTCACCAAGGAACATTTTGAAATACCGCAGCCCCGTCCACTCTTCACCATAAATCGATCCGCCGGGGACAAATTTGCGGAAGGCCAGAATGTTGCCGATAATCGGCCCGTAGCTGAAAACCAGAATATACAGCAGCGGGATAAGCAGCAGAATATAATAATGAATATTTTTTCTGATTATTCTCCGCGTCCTGTTCATCCGTCCCTCCTTTCGTACCGCTGTGCTGCGCGCCTTGTCCATGATCATCACACGGTTCATCTGATCACCTCCCTGTAGTTCCTACGTCATATTTAAGGACATATCGCGGCGATTAAAAAGAGACAGAAATCAATGTGTGTAATATATAATGACAAATATAATTAGATTTCGACATACATTTTTATTAAATGTCTCATTTTTAGCCTTTTGTGTTATTATACCTGTCATAAGAGTAGTATTTTTTGGTGCTCACCTACTATTATTGAGCTTAAACCTATCTTCAGATTATAGAGGGGGAGACAATAGTGAGAAGGAGAGTTACAGCATTTGTCAGAGGTAAATTCCGCAGCATGATGTACCGCTTTTTCTTGTGCTTTCTCGTCCTGGCCTCACTCATCCAGCTGGTGAGCTTCATCAATTACCGGGTCAATCTGGGGTATCTGGAGACGCAAATGAAGGAGAATTACAATACCGTACTAAGTAATATTGCCGATGGATTAAACAATGTGTTCACGGAGATTTACAGCCTGAATTATCTGCTGTCACTGGATGAAGCAACGATGCAGGTCTTCTCCTCCAATTTCACTGTCGATTCACACGCCAAATATGCTCATGTCTCCCAAAGCATCCGTTCTCTCGGGCGCATCCGCTTAATGAATGAATATATAGATAGCGTCTTTATCTACAAGAAGCGGGACGGACTGGTTATCAGCGATCAAGGCACCTATTCCGCTGCCGATTTCTTTGGCCGGAGCCAGCGGCTGGAGCTCTACAGCGAAGATTTCTGGACTGCCTACGGCTCCCAAAACAGACCGTTTCAAATTCTCCCTCCGTCCAGGTCCGTTTCACAAAATGGCGCGTACATTCTCCCCGTCGTCCAGACGGCCATCGCCGAATATAAATCCAACGATTTGTTTGTCATTGGCGTTAAGGTAGATTCGCTCGTACAGCTGCTTAAGGACTCCAAGCTTACCCCGAACAGCAAGCTGTTTGTGCTGGGCGATGACCGCCAGGTGATCGCTTCAACGGAGATGGATACCCCGGATGTGGAAATCAGCCAGTTCCTGAAATCCTTTCAGGCCGGTGAACAAACCAATCTCAAAACGGAGATCGGCGGAAAAGCGATGCTGGCGATACAGATGAACACCCGCTTTGTATTCAAGAACCTGAACATGGTAGCTCTTGTACCGGTCTCCGACATCCAGGAGAGTATGAGCGCAATCAAATTCTGGGGCAATCTGCTGAACGTGCTCGCTTTGCTCCTCTCGATCCTCATCTCTTTTCTGCTGAGCCGGAAGCTGTATGCGCCCCTTCAATCCCTGATCGTCAAGCTGCCCGCAGCAGCCTCAAGTCCGCCGGCCAACGAATATAAGCTGCTGGACAGGGTGTTCCACCGGATGCTGGATGATGTCAGCAGACTCAATGACAAATTAACCTTCATCTATCCCCTGGCGCTGGAGCAGTGGATGGTTAACATTCTGCGCTTTAAGCGGCTGCCCGATCAGCAGGAGACCGAGGCATTACTGGAGAAAAGCGGCTTTGTCTTCCAGCACTCTTCCTTCGTCACCGCACTAATCCGGATCAAATTTGATGGACCGTTTCAAGCGGAATACAGCACCAACGAACAAAATGCAGCGCGCACCCGCATTCTCCAGCTGCTGAAGAATCATATTCCGGCTGCCCGGCAGTGGATCATGGTGGAGATAGAGGATAATGTGTACGGCCTGCTGGCCAATGTGCCGCAGCTGGCCGACCGGATAAGTGAGCTGGATGCGTATTTCACTCTTATTGGGGATTTTCTGCACGAGGATCATGATGTACAAGCGATCTCCATCGGTGTTGGAGAGATCCATAAAGGATTCGCCGGGCTGCAGCAATCTTATCTGGAAGCCATGAAAGCCATTTGGCGCATCTCACCGTTTCAGGATGAAAGGATTCATTATTCTGTGCGAACGGAATCGGAGACGGCAGGTGCCTTGTTAAGCACGGGCGATAACAGAAAGATATTCAATTTAGTCTGCTCCGCCAAGAAAGAGGAGCTGTTCGGGCTGCTGGAAACGGTTGTGCGCCGGCACCTGTCCGGGGGGCTGAATGATATCGGACTTAAGGAGCTGTATCTGCAGATTTTTATGATCGGCTCAGAGGTGCTGAAGCATAAAGACACCACCCTGGCGGATGGCGCCTACCGGGATTATTTCCGGCGAATCCTCTCGGACAGCCCTTTGTCGGTTGATGGGACAATGGAGTTTATTACTGAATTTCTGGGGGCGATTATTGAGGCGGTAAACCCGGAGGCGGATGAGCAGGAGTCAGTGATCTTCAAACAATTTATCGACACGCATTATCAGGAGGATATTCACCTCGACCTGCTCGCGGACAGATTTCATACAACGTCCAACTACATGTCCCGTCTGCTCAAAAAAGAACTCGGCAAGCCGTTCCACCAGTATCTGCAGGAGCTGCGGATCGGAAAAGCCAAAGAGATGCTCGCCCGCACAGATCTGCCGATTCAGGACATCTGGGCGGCGGTCGGTTTCAATAACCGCAATTCCTTTATCCGTTCGTTCCGCAAGCTGGAGGGCATCTCCCCGACCGATTACCGCAACCAATTCCCGGCAGCAGGCGGCGAGGATATCCGGATAATAGATTGAACTTATAATTCTTCTATTTTGAGCTTAACTGTGACTGCAGCGAATGTTTGGACTTCCGGCCGCTGCCCGCCTGCAGATTTCTTGATTTATACCGTTTTAACGGTTGAAATCCGCAGACTGCTTATGCTTCCGTAGCGAGCTTTTCTGCGAATAGCTTTCAGGCGGACGCTGACGCTCTTAAAGTTCCAAACTCCTCCTCGTCAACAGCTGCTTTTTTTAGCGATAATATGCGTAAAAATAGCGACATCCCTGTAAGGACTCAGCTTGCCGAGCTCCAGCTCCAATTGCACCATCCGGTTATGCCAGTCCTCATCCTGTTTGATTTCATTATCCGCGATATATCCGTACAGATTAAGGATCCCGAAACGTTCTTCAATTTCATAGCCTGCAGCCTGAAGCCAGCCTGCCAGCTGCTCATAAGGATATACGGTAAACTCCGTCTGAATAAGTCCGCTGTATTCCTTGTTACTGCTTAAGCTGGCAAGTGCACTGTCCGGATCTTTATTCAGGATGGCTTTCTTCATGACCTTCGCAGCCGGATTATGCGCAATTAGCGATACATAACCGTTCTGCTGCTGACAGCTGCCAATACGCTGGACAAACTGCTCCGGATCCTCCGTATATTCCAGAATATTGTGGCAAAAGATCCAGTCGTGTGTTCCCAGGTTACCCGCAACCCGCTCAAAGGAATCACCAAGGTAGCTGACGTCTGGGCCTTCCTTTGCCGCAATCGCAATCATCTCCGGTGTCGGTTCAATTCCCGTAACACGGTGGCCTCTCCGGCTATATTCGCTACTGGAAATACCGAAGCCGCAGCCAATGTCCAAGATGTACTGGCTCTTATCAGGCATGAAAGTGCCGATTTGCTCCCAGGCCGTCAAATAAAACAATCTGCCCCAGGGCATTCGCGTGTAGTTCAAATACGGTTCTATTGATTCTGAAAAAGCGGTCGTTGCATTCATCGACTTCGTCCTCTCTTCGTTCCGGTAAATCTACGGGTTGGCAAAAAAGCCCTTCACCGTTTCCCTGTCCCAAATATGACTCAAGGCCATCTCCTCATCCGGGATCAAAAAATAAGTATATCCGATATAACCCGGCTCGTTCGGGACAGGATCATCCCAAGTCGCATCCAAGTGATAATACACACCATCCACAACAACAATATTCCATGCATGGCCTGCTCCCGCATTGTTTGTCCCGGAGATGTAATAATTCTCCACACCGGCAAGATCTAGCAGCATTTTCATAGTTACAGCGTATCCTTGGCACACACCTGTATGCAGTACCAAAATACCGTATTCAGTATAAGATACATCCGGTATAGTACCGTTCAGATAATTGTCGTAATCATAGGCTGTATTCAGTACAACGTAGTCATGCAACGCCTTCACTTTATCTCTGGTACTCATTTCCGGCAAAATGGTCTGCTCTATAACCGCCTTCGCGGCTTGTTGTGTCTCGTATTCGATTTTCGGATCTTTGGCAGGCAAAGAAGATTGATATGCACCAGCAAACAGTGAAAATTCGTATACATACTCCTCAGGGAGTATTTTTCCATATAAGCTGTACGCGGAGTTTGAACTCAAATTCACAGCATACATCGCCGATACAAATTGGTTATCCGGACCAAAAAGACCTTTTTCATAATATACTGAGCCATCCAGTAAGTTCATTCTAAACGGCATAGGCCAATCTCCCAGTGAAGCGACCTCCTGGCTACCGCTGCCATCCAATTCACTTTGAAAAAGCGTAGGGCCTGCGTCGTAATACAGTTTGTTGTCTGCGATATTATATCCCGATGCATTGTGCAGGCTCTGCAGGCTTCCGCCTTCTACCGGCATCCTGCCGATCTTGGCGGTATTCTCATCGTTATAAGTAAAATACAGATAGTCTCCCTGAAGCGTCAGATCTTCATAATCCAGTGGGCCATAACTGGTATTATCCAGCCCGTTAATACGGATCTTACCAATGATTCCGGGCTGCTCGTCCTTTCTGTGCTCTTTGTAATAAATCCAGTCGTGAGAGACCGTAAATTGATCAATATTGGAATTATCTGCAATCCGTATGGGGAGTGCACCTGGCCGGTCCAATTGTAGCCGGTAAATCCCATCCTCTGCGTTATAGAGCAGCCAATTGTTCATTACGAATAACTGGGTGGTATAATTCGCCACTGCCAGCTGCGTCAACTCACTCCCGTCAACCCGGATTTCGCAAATCTCGTTGCTGCCAAGAAAATAAAGCCAATCTCCCTGAACATTCAGCATCCGTGCCGGGGTAGACAGAAGTCTCTTCTTATCGCCGCCGCTTTGGTTCACTTTATACAAAAAAACCGCTACTGCCGCCTGATACATTGGACTGTCTGGTATTGTTGGGCCGTTCAATCGTTTCCAGCCCGTAGATCCATTCGCCCTGCTTAGCAATAAATCCATTATTGGTCAGATTGGAAGCCGTGTTGCCGGTAGGCTCCGCAGAAATAGAAGAGAGTAACTTCTCATCCGACGTTATCCTTATGGATCTAGTGACTGGATTCCAGCTCAGCTCTGCACCAAATGCCTCCCCTACAAAACGAAGCGGCAGCATGATCGCACCGTCAATCAGCTGACCCGGTGATGTCATATAACGATCGGTACCGTTTATCCGCGCATAGGAGTTGCCTAGCGTGTACTCCATCGTCTGTGCCCCTTTGTTTGCCGTTACTGTACCCGATTGCTGATCCCACTGGATGCTTACGCCCAGCTGTTCAAATACTCCACGCAAAGGCACATAATTCATGTTATTGATCGTGACCGGTGCCCTCGGTAAATTTACTGCGGCACCATCTAGTACAACAGAAATGTTCTGCTGCTGTCCTGCCGCGTATACCGTATGAGACCCGCACCATATCAAACACAACCCGGTAATTAAACCGGCTACTCTCCCAAAATATTTACCTGACAAGCCCTTCCCTCCGTTATCTTTAGCATAGCGTCGCCACCCCAGCTGTTAATTTTAACCACTTTACACAATATAATCGAAACGACTCACCATGGATGCAAAATTCGTCACTTTTTGATCTTTTACCACACGAGCAGCCCCAATAGAAATAGCCCAAGCTAACCGCTTGAGCTAAGAGTTTTCTGAAATTCCCGCCGAATCACTTATTTGGCATCACTCGGCATTACCGCCGCCCGCTCATTATAGTAACTCCAGGCAATAACGGTCGCACTGTCGCGGCCTTGCGCTTCATGCACTTCCAAGATTGCGGCCTCTACACAGGCCTGCAAATTTTTTTCATTATAAAATGTCTCGTACAGCTTGCCCGGATCCTCAAAGGTCTGCTTGCCATGCTCCAGACGCCCGTATTCCAATAGGCCATCTGTAGTCATGACAATCACGTTGCGCCCTTTTCTTAATTCCCTGACCCCAGAGGAGAAGCAGGCTACAGGCTGATCAAAGGTATTTACATATCCGATCCACTCATAATAGTTACGCTGATTCAGCAGGTATTGTCCCCTGGCAGCCAGTTCGGGATGCAGCAGATACACCGAGTTGTCGCCCACCGAAAACCACCACAGGTAACTTTCCTTGCGCACGCATATGAGGCACGCTGTTTCACCTGTAACTTCCCTGCACCGGCTTCTGAAATCATCGGATCCCAGGGTCGTAAGCAGCAGCGTCTCCAAATCCTTAAAGGCCTGATGGACAGGCCGCGAAAGACATTGCTCAATATCGCCGGAGATACTTCCGGTTATCCTGATTAACAGCTCTGCACTTTCTGCCGTATTATGGGCATCCAACAGCATACTGAACTCCCAGGTCCTGCCCGGTCCAATTAGAATGAATAACCCGTCTTCATTTTTGTCCGCGCCTGCCAGTGAATTGCCGCCATACCGGCCAATCACCATATTTTCAAAAGCTGACGGCTTGAGATGATCCAGATACCTCTCCCAGCTGCCAACCCAGCTAAGCTCACCCATTCTCTGACCCATGCCGCTTAGTTGTCCCCGGTGTCTTGTTTGTCCAGTGACAGGGGGCCTGCCTTCGCCTCGGGTGCTTGCGGAGCTTGGTGAGTTTGCGCAATCTCAGGCTCTTGGGGAGTTTGCGGAACCTGCGGTTCACGCGGAGCTTCGAAGGTGTGCCCGCAGTTGGGACAGAAACGTGCTTCCGCCGGCACACTGCTGCCGCAGCTTTTACAATGCTTCCCGTCCCCCAGCGCTTCAATCTGCTCCAGATTGGCTTCGATCTCACATTTCAGCACGAGCACACGATTCATATTTACCGCAAAGGCTTCTTTAGGCAGGGTTGATTCATTAAGCGTAGCTTCGAACAGCATTTTGCCCATCACCTGATACTGCTTGTCAATTTCATTCTGCTTGCTGCTGTTTTGCAGCTTCAAACGGTTTACCTCGACGACGTTCATTGCCTTATTCCCGGCTTCGGTCACACCCGCTTTAAACTTGTCAAAAAAGCTCATCTGTATCCCTCCTTTCCTGTTGATGTCCCTTTCAGCATACTATTCAATACCTTTCAAGGATAGCCCAGATGATGACACCCTCCTTGCGGTATTTGTGGGGATAGACAAAGCTGGCTTTGATCCGGCTTTTTTTGTCATAATATACTCTGGCTCTCAGCCCTTGATCGTAGTCATACATCCGGACGGTGTAATGCTTCCCTAGTATCCCGGCAGCCTCTTCAAGGGTCTGGAGCGTCACCTCTCCCGCACTCACTACGCCCTCTGGAGACATCGTCCTCAGAATGATAATCTCTCCGCTCTTATTATAGGCGATGGAGAAGTCCTTATAATATCTATACTCCGTATCGCCTGTTTTTTTGTCAGTGAAAGAAGGGTCCTTAGGGGTTCGGCTCAAATCCAGCACCGCCATATTCTGGTCCAGCCGGATTCCGTTAACTGTTAATGAAGATAAGTCTGTTGATTCCGTAACCATAGCCGCCACCTGATTTTTCAGCAGGAACGCCAGGATGACGAGAGCCACAAGAGCCGCTACAACCGCTTTTCTTTTTAACCCTCTGCCTGTTTTCAGCCGGTTCATAGACCCGATCTCTGCTGCGCATTGCCCGCGGCTTCAATGTACAATATTTGGTCCCGGTTAATGCAATAGATATGGGCTGCCTCCGAACGGTGAATATGGTCTCCCGCGATAATGTCACCTCTGCCTGCATGCTGCAAAAGATACATCCCCGGCAGGATTTCACCGCTCACCAGCTTGATATTGACTCTGGGATGTATCTGATAGTCCGCCGCATAGGAGGTATAGACCGGTTTCATATACAGCTTGCCGATTACAAAATATAAAGCAATGAGCAGTACCACCACAGAGGATAGAATAACAAAGATAAGAACTTCTAAAGTTACTCTGTGCCAAGAAGGTCTTCGGCTGGCATACGCAAAAGAGGCTGCAGGGTAGTTCCTAAAGAAATCAATACCGTACACAATGAACAACAGAATGCCAAACCATACCATCGTATTAAAAACAGGCAAGAAATGTAAATATTCCACAGACCAGGTCTCCCCTTCAAAAAATTTCCTTAATATTATCATATTTAAGCCGTTTTGGATTATAGCTCTCATTTTTGTTATTTTTATCATATATGTGGTGGCTGGTTAGCGGCTAAATTAGATTAGTCGGTGGAATGATCTGCAAAGGGGATTATGAAATGCTAATGTTAGGGGCTTTGCTTGCTGCAGTATTGATATCGTTCTTATTTAAAATCGTAGAATGGATAACCGGGCTATTTGACAAACGCTTCCTGCGGTATACCATCTATATCTGGGGAATTCTGCTTATAGCAGCAAGCCTGTTTATCAAAGAGAATTATGTGTTTCATCTGCCTCGTAATATTCAGACGGTTCTGCCGCTGTGTCTGATCATTCTGCTCATCAATTTGCTCATTTCAAGGCGGTCCGGCTATTCGCCCGTAGGTCTTTTTAATCGTGTTAATTTTGTTATCACCTATCCGGTATTTGAGGAAATCGCCTTTCGCGGTCTGATCCTGCCTATACTTGTACGCCATCAAAGCCTGGGAGAAAAGTTCACGCTCGAGCTTGGGAATAGCCTCTTTCCGAAATTAAGTCTGGCAGTGATTATTACGGCCGTTCTATTTGCAGTTTCTCATCTGCAGTATTACAAGCTGAATGCAGAGAGCATCCGGTTTATGCTTTTTGCGGTGAGCGGAGGTCTGTTCTTCGGGGTGATTGCCCAGGCAACGGAATCCATTCTCCTGACCATTCCGCTTCATATGGCGTTCAACGGTTCTGCGGCCTTGTATGCCTATTCTGCTGCCAAAAGACAGCGTATATAAATCAGAACTGGCAGATGCATAATTCGTCATTCCGCAATCCTCTCGAGCTGTACAGCTCTTTCACTTTCCAATGAACCCGCAAAAAAAAGACGTCCCGGTGTACGATGCTCGCTTAGGAACAAAGTATCCGTATACGTCTTTGTCGTAGAATAAAAGTTTAGATCATCTTCAGAACGCTAAGCAATCGATAAATGAGTACAGCACTTTCGGCACGTGTTGTATTCTTATTTGCCTGAATCGGAAAAACATCACTGGTCTTGATGACCCCTGCCCGAATCAGCGCGTCAACAGCGGACTTCGACCAGGCTTTATATCCGGCAGAAGCCTCAAACTGCTGAAGTGTCACATCAGTTGTTGATTTGAATCCGCCATAGACTAACGCCTGATTAATAATGCTGATCATCTCCTGCTGAGTAATCGTCTGATTCGGCCGGAAGGTCTCATCCGGATATCCTTTAAACAGACCACTTTGGACAGCTGTAGAAACAGCGCTGGCATACCAGGCTTCTTTTTTAACATCCTTGAAGTTCAAATCTGCAGATACTGGAGTTAAGCCGAGCGCCTTCACCAGCAGAGCAGCAGCCTCGGCTCGGGTAACTGTTCCTTCCGGTTTAAAGGTGCTGTCCGTGTAACCGCTGATGATTCTCCGGGCACCCAGTTTTCCAATTGCCGCACTGGCAAAGTGAGTTGCGGATACATCCTTAAATTCCGGCTGTCCCGCGACAACCGTGTACATCGAATTGCCTTTACGATAAGCAGTCACCTTAATCTTATCGCCTTCCTGAACAAACGTCGCAGGCACAGTAATGACTTGTTTTGCAGCTGTATCAACCATTACTGCTGATAGCGTATCCGCACTCACTCCGGATTGCTGAGGAATATAAAATACATGGCCGATATACTGCTCAGTATCTTTAATTTCGTGTGAAGCCCCACTGCCGTTGGTTACATTTATTGAAAATTCATAAGGAGTTCCGATTGCATTCAAGGACTGCAGGACCAGCAGTTGTTTTGCTGATTCTATAGTTGCTTTACTCGCCTGAGCTGCTTGGAGAATGACGGATGACTGCTCGTCGCTACCGGCAGCAGACTTCAGCACACTGCCCGGTATGATAAATCCTTTATCCATACCCTGCACCTCAACTATAGCCGTGGCATCTTTGGCTATTATCTTAGCCAACTGTCCATTTGTAATTGACAATTCCACCTGGTCTGCCGCTTCTGGAATTTGAAACAACAACCTGCTGGCGCTGCCTGTCCATTTATTCAATTCTGTTTCTAAAACACTGTCACTGATCTTCACCAGCACTTTCACAGTACCATCTGCATTTTTCACCGTTTCAGTTACAGCCAGCTTAGAGGCAGCCTGTGTTGCCGGAGTGACTACAGGCAAGATTGCGCCGCCACCGCCACCGCCACCACCGCCGCCACCACCGCCACTGCCGCCACCGCCACCAGTACCACTGTCTCCTCCAGAAGAATCAGGGTATAAATACTGCTTGTACACTACAAAGCTTTCTTTTTTCCCTGGTGATGTAATACTGACTCCAAGAACAGGAATAGACTCATCCAGGATAATGTTGTCGACAGCCGCCACACTGCTCCCTGCAGAAACTGTTGCCTGGCCGTAAAGAAGACCGGTGTAAGAATACACCTTTATCACATCCCCTGCTTTCAGCCCACTTACCGAAACGGAATCAAAGTTGCTATTGTTCTGAATTTTAATTTGTTCCGGAGAGGGTTTAGTGCTCATCCGGTCAGGTATCTCAATAAGACTGTATCCAGGCGCTTCATTTCCTTCGCTATCTACCAGAACTACTGCCAGTGCATATGCATCTGCCGGAATTGGTGTTCCGGCAGCAATGCTTAGTGTGAGCGTAGCCTGATTAGATGGCAGCCAACCAAGCGGTTCAGCGATGATCCCATGGTCTCCGTAGAAAAACACGGCATACCGGTCCCCGGCCATTTGGCCCGGCGCTGGTGCAAAAGATACTCTTCCGCTAATGGTATTTGCTGAATTATCCGTATCAAATAGGGAACCATTTGAGATGAAATAGGCATCTTCATCCCAGATACGTACAATACGTTCTGATTCTTCATATGTTTTGTATTCGTTAAATCTTAGCTCCTGCATCGGTGTAACACCGATTTTCCTCACGGAGGCTGATGTATTCTTCTTTATATCATCCTGTATATAACCGCCAGCTTTACGGTCATAAATTGATGTATAATCATCTGACATTCCGTTAACCTGCTGATTATTCGCATCATAGTAGCGTATCCGGTATCTGGAGATATCGACAGCAGCCTTACCGGGGTCAATGACCACACTGCCGGTGAATTGCTGGGGACTCGGGTCTTCATCAATGGCATACACGGCAACGGGCTTAAGATCTTCCTTTATTTGTTCTTTCATTTGTTCCAGGCTGTTGTATTTTAGTAGTCTATATCCTGCCGGAGGATCATATTCGGAGGCGCCTGACGGGACAGCACCAGCATCAAGCAGGATTGTGCCATCCTTTTTCACGTAAGCATTCTGCGGAACAAATGGAAACCTGTACACCGTACTATACGAATCACGGTCAAAAATTGCAGCCGTAGTAAGTACCGTTTGACCGCTCACAGCTAAAATACGTGAGTAAAAATCAGTATCTTTATAAGTCCCAAGTATTGAATTCAGATTGTTAGCCGGCAAACGAGTTATGCCATAATATACGTATTCTTCATCTTTCAGCAAACTGTTCTCATAACCATCACTAATATAAGCAGAGGTTTGAATGGTTTGACCCGTAGCCTGATCCAGTTGATACAATTCTGTTCCAGTGCCGATATATAAACTGGTCTCATCCGTCATTAGATCATTATCATTCGAACCATAGTATCCCGGGAGATAAGCATATACCGAATCGAACACTCCGACTCTTCCTCGGAAATTAGTAAAAAACACCTTCCCGCTTCCCGCTGCAACCTTATCGGCAACCGTACCAATCTCCAATTCTTGGATCGGCGTCATAAAATTAGTTTCATTTGCCGTGTCGATTTTGACAAGATGAGGACTGCCAGCTAGAGAAATATATATAACCCCTTGACGGATAACGATATTTTGAGGCTGAGAGCCTGCATAGCGGTCTGCTACAATTTCAAAGGATTCCGTATCAATCTGAAACAGCCGGTTTGCTTCTTCGGAAATAGCATACAAATAACGTTCGTTCCTGCCCGCTACCCAGTCAGTGACGGGATGGTCCAGCTCAATCTGATCCACTCCGCTGGCATAACTGAGCGGTGCAGGAGTAACGGCTGGCGGCGTGAATTTCGTTTTCTTTATAACAGAGGAATAGTAAGGATTTTGGTATACATTATTATTTTGATCCAGGTAAATAAAGGAATAATATTCAGATGCTCTGTCAGCATGGTATACTCTGTTTGCCCCGTCATCGCTGAAAATGTCGCCGCTGCTTGTAAAAATATAGCCATCCTTTACAGCCAAAACTGCTCCTCTTGAGACGGACGAAATTAGCTTGCTCTTAACCGGATCGATTTTTCGGTTGCCTGAGTACAAATTCCCCTCATCATCAATATACAGATTTTCGCCGACAGTGATATCATCGAAACTATCCCAGCTCCACAGCTTTGTACCATATGTAGCATCAAACACACTTAGCTCCGAACCTGTACTTCCTGTTTCCGCAGCATAGAGAAGCTGACGCTCGTGATCCATTTTCAGTATGGGCTTATAAATAGAAACATTGAGCGACTTTTCCTGTGAGGATGTCCATTCTTTTCTATGGATATCGCTCCATTGATCATCAATGGAATAATATAGAGCGCTGTCATTTACAGCAAGGTGATAAGGATGCTTTTCAGTCGGAATTATTTGCGTAACGTTTCTGGAATCTAAATCTATCACTTTTACAAAGTATTCCCCGTTAACAGCGACATAAAGCTTACCATTCGATATATCCATGTCTAACGGGTTAGAGCCTACCAAGATTTTTTTCACTATTTTTAGTGTATCCATACTTATGACAATTACTTCGCTGGAATTATAAGTAATAGCGTAGAGGTATCCTCTCTCTTCATCCATCTTCAAATCACGTATTTCAGCGCCCAAATTCACTGATAGTTCTGTAGCGCTCTCTGCTGATACCGTCGGTGTAGCTCCTCCTAGTGGCCCTATTATTGAAGCGAACAAGGCCAAAATACATACATAAATCCATCTTTTCACAAATTCCATCCAACTAGTTCCCCTTCCAAAAATTATCATCCATAGATGATTCTATCATAAGAGAAATGTACTTTTTTGGAAAGTATTATTACAGCTACAGATGCACTATCCAATCCATAAAAAAAAGAGTACCGCTCATCAGTTACAGAGCCAGTGCCTCTTCCGTAATTCTTTTTATATCCACCGGTGACAACGTTTCTTCATTGACCATATCCGGCAAAATCTCAGTCAGGAAATACTCCACGCATCTCAGGTCAATATTCTTAATCTTGATTAGCGCATTGCGGTACATCACCACAAATTCCTTCTCCGTGTTCCCCCGCTGTATTTCGGCAAATGCTTCATAGACTTGATCCATTTTATCCGCAACCTCTAGAATCAGCCCCTCCAGCGACTCATCCTTGCCTTCACGAAGCTGATGGAAGAAAATGCTTTTGAACTCCTCCGGGATATGCTCCTCAATAAAGTTATGAACCATGCCTTCCTCAACCTGCTGGATCAGCGACCGCAGCTGCAGCGAGGAATGCTTCACCGGCGTTTTGATGTCCCCGATAAAAATCTCTCCGTAATCATGGCTGCTCGTGATCTCGTACAGCTTCTTCCAGTCAATGACCGCACCGTGCTTTTCTTCGATATCAGCCAAGGTTTTGGCATACTGCACAACCTTCCAGGAGTGGGCTGCTACACTATGCTCCTCGAATTTGAATTTACCCGGGCAGCGGATGATCCGTTCCAGCTCATTCAGCGAGCGGAAATACTTATGAATTCCCATAGGCCAGTCCTCCTTATTGTCCATAGTTTTATCCGAAAGTTAATCCTTCTCTTAAAAGGTTTGGAGGGAGAAGCTTACTACAAGTATAGGGCCGGAGTGTTAAGCGGGGATTACACAGGGTGGTTTCTTATGTTAAAAAGAGTGCTGCAGCGCATCAGGTTCGGCCTGGACTTGCCCCGTCTTATTGCGGGAACCATCCCCGCCTTAGGTCTGGACCAAAAAACAGTCCCGAGGCCGTTTTGCAAGATTGCAGATAGCCGTAGAATAAACACATAGACAACGGACATTACAAGAGAGGAAGAGAAAATGATGAAAAAGTTATTTCGTTCTGAGACAGACAAGAAGGTTACTGGTTTATGCGGAGGGCTGGCCCGTTACTTCAATCTTGATACCACGCTCGTCAGACTGCTTGTAGCAGCCGCTGCAATTTTCAGCTTCGGTACAGTCGTATTTATCTATATCGTTGCCAGCATTATCGTCCCTAAAGAAGCATTCTCAGGTTTTACCGATAGCTTCGATCATTATTAATCTTGGATGAAGTCAAGGTTCGATTTATCAATCCCAAATTCAAATTCAAAGGAGAAATGAACATGAGCAGCATATTCGAACGTATTACCACCCTTACCAAAGCAGCAATTCACGAAGGATTGAACAAACTGGAAGACCCGGTCCTGCTGACCGGACAATATCTGCGGGATCTGGAAGACAAGATCGGAATTGCCGAAAGCAAGCAGCGTGAGCTCAGAGTAACGGCAAGCGTGCTGGAACGCCGCAAAGCCGAATATCAGGCGCAAGCGGAGAACAGTGAAGCCGCTGCTGTCAAAGCGATGAGTGAAGGCAATGAACCGGCAGCCAGAGCTGCAGTAATGGCTAAGCTGCGGTACCAGGAAAGTATTCAGGAAACAGAAGGTATCCTCGAAGAAACACTTCAGACCCTCGCGGCGCTTGAGGTTAATCTGCACAATGCCAAAGCTGAGCATGAACGGCTGAAAGCGAAACGGGCAGAGCTGGCGGAACGCGCCCGCAAAGCGGCAGAGCTGAGCAAACAGGCTGCTGCCCAGAACCGTTCTGCATATTCTGGCGCTCCCGGACACGGACCGATCATCAGTGCCGGCACCGCATCACGCGGCTTCGAACGGATGGAGGACAAGATCAGTGAATGGGAAGCACAGGCAGGCCAGCCAGCCCAGGCTCCCGCCATTGATCCAGCACTGCAAAACGCTGTGGAAGCCGAGCTGGCGCGTCTGCGCACGCAGAAGCCGGAAGATGGCAGCGTAAAGTAAGGCAGCAGTTTATAAATTGAATACTATGAAACAGATCAGAGCAGCGATCCTCCGATATCAGGGGGATCGCTGCTCTGTGTTGTCGACAGTTAGACCAGCCACTCTTTACGTGTGGGGTAAGCGGGTAAACCTGCGCTCATAGGTGTCTTCCCCATTAGAACAGCGGGTCTAACCAGTGTGGGTTAGCTCACCTCTGCTCCGTTTTGCGATAGACGGCTCGCTACGGAAACAATGGGATTATTCCGCTTATATCTGCGCTATCGCATTGGAAGGACGGACACAATGGGATTTCTCCGGTTATATCTGCGCTATGGCACTGGAAGGACGGACACAATGGGATTTCTCCGCTTATATCCGCAGCGTATACCGGAACTTAGAAATTGTGGAAATGAGGCCCCAAGTCGGTAAGGATACGATTAAAGGCTGTTCCTTCAGTGTTAGGTGTGCTGACGACACATTACTTACTGACGGCACTGGGAGCCCAACGATCAACGGACCGGCACCTGCCTTAACTTTAAATGGTTTTAACGGCGCTTCCGGCAGCTTCTGCACGGGTCCCGCTTATATAACAAAATGGGATATCCCAGGAGCCTCCCGGCTCATTAGATATCCCTTAAATATTGGACGCAACTCGTTCATTTATGCTGCATTACAAGTCTGATCCATATCCTCACGCCGTGGACCAGCATATCTTCATCAATAGTAAACTGCGGCTGATGGATTGCATGAGTAATTCCCTTCTCAACATTTCCGCAGCCGATGAAGGCAAATGCACCGGGAACACGGTCAAGATACCAGCCGAAGTCTTCACCGGCAAGACTGGGCTGATCCAGCAATACTGCCTGATCTTCCCCCAGCACCTCACGGGCTGCGCGAAGCATCCGCTGCACGGCTTCCCCGTCGTTGACCACTGTAATTCCCTCGCGCAGCTCCATCCGGTATTTTCCGCCGTATGCTTCCGCAGTCGCCGAAGCATACCGTCTTAGTCCCTCTGTAATCGCAGTTACTGTTGTCTTCGAGAAGGCTCTGAACGTTCCAGTCAGTTCACTGCGCTCAGCGATAACGTTCACGGCTGTACCCGCATTCACAGTGCCGAAAGCCAGCACTGCTGCCTCCTGCGAATCTGTCTGATTCGCCATCAGTCCGTTGATGCCGGCTATGAACTGTGCCGCCATCTGGATAGCATCCACTGCTTTGTGCGGGGCGCTGTGGTGTCCGGCTGTCCCCTGAAATTCCACCTTGAAATGACTGGAGGCCGCCATGGCATAATGCGGATGAACGCCCAGTTGTCCTGCCGGTAGCTCAGGCATGACATGCAGCGCATAGGCATAGTCTACGCCTTCCAGAATTCCATCCTCGATCATATCGCGTCCCCCGGAGAGCAGCCTTCCGTCTGTCGGACTCCGGGCCGCACCTTCTTCCGCCGGCTGAAAGACGAACAGGACCGTACCTGCCAGCTGTTCCCTGAACGCTGCCAAAGCTTTGGCCGCCCCCAGCAGCATCGCGGTATGGGCATCATGGCCGCAGGCATGCATGACTCCTGGCTTCACCGACTTGTATGGCAGCTCATTTTGTTCCCCAATCGGCAGAGCATCCATATCGGCCCGCAGCAGAATGACCGGACCGCTGCCCGCAAGCCCCTGCAGCGAGCCGGTGACACCCATTCCAAAATGCCTGCCAACATTCCGCCGCACCGAAATCCCCCATTCTTCCAATAGGCCGGCTACCTTACCTGAAGTGCGGGCAACATCATACAGCAGCTCTGGATGGGTGTGCAAATCACGGCGGATCGAGATGATTTCTTCCGCCAGCTGACCGGTATAATCCTGTATTTCCGCGATACCCGGGTTCCGGCTCACCGCAATTTTTCCATCAGTGGTCAAATCTGTCCTGCCGGCTGGGAAGCCTTAGCGTACCGGTTCTCCGGCACCGGAATGCCAAGGTTACCGCGCAGGGTCCCGCTTTCGTATTCCGTACGGAACAAACCCCGCTCCTGCAGAATCGGCACTACCCGGTCCACAAATTCCTCCAGGCCGTTCGGTACAGCCGCCGCGATCATGAATCCGTCTGCCCCGCCCGATTCAAACCACAGCTGGACCTGATCGGCTACCTGCTCCGGTGTCCCGATGAAGCTGCTGCGCGGAGTAGCGGATTGAATAGCAACCTGCCGCAGCGTTAAGCCGCGCTCCTTCGCATCCTTTTTGATCTTATCCGTGCCGCTCTGGAAGCTGTTACGTCCCAGCTCGCCAACATCAGGGAACGGCTCATCCAGCGGATACTGCGAGAAATCATGATGCTCGAAGAATCTGCCCAGATAATTCAGTGCGTTCTCGATCGTTACGAGTCCGGCAACCTCCTGGTATTTGCGCTCCGCCTCCTCCGGCGTGTCGCCGATAATTGGGGCAATTCCCGGGAAGATCAGCACCTCATCCGGGTTCCGGCCAAACGAGGCGATCCGCGACTTCACATCACGATAGAAAGCCTGCGCATCCTCTAGCGTTTCATGTCCAGTGAAGATAGCGTCCGCTTCCTTCGAAGCGTAGTTTTTGCCGACCTCCGAAGAACCTGCCTGGAACACGACCGGCTGCCCCTGCTTCGAACGGGCAATATTGAGCGGTCCCTTCACAGAGAAGAACTCCCCTTCATGGTTCAGCGTATGCATTTTTTGCGGATCAAAAAAAACGCCTGACTCCTTGTCGCGGACAAATGCATCATCCTCCCAGGAATCCCACAAACCGCGCACCACCTGCAAATACTCCTCTGCAATGCGGTAGCGTTTGCTATGGTCCGGATGCTCTTTTTTGCTGTAATTCGAAGCGGAGCCTTCCAGCGGGGAAGTAACCACATTCCAGCCGGCCCGGCCGCCGCTGATAACATCGAGAGAGCCGAACTGGCGCGCAACCGTAAAGGGTTCACTGTAGGAGGTAGACAAGGTGCCGACCAGACCGATGTTAGTACTGACAGCAGCAAGTGCGCTGAGAATCGTCAGCGGCTCAAACCGGTTCAGGAAATGCGGAATGGACTTTTCGTTAATATACAAGCCGTCCGCGATGAAGATCAGATCCAGCTTGCCCTCCTCTGCCTTCTGCACCCATTGTTTATATAATTCGAAGTTCACACTGGCATCAGGCTTGGCGTCCGGATGGCGCCACATTGACGTGCTGCCTCCTACCCCGTGCAGCAGTGCGCCCAGCTTCAGTTGTTTTGGTTTGGTCATGTTCGTTCCTCCTTAAAGTTTTGATTGCATCCTCTTCACTGATCTTCTTCGCAAAACTTGCTTCGAAAGCATACACCTAGTTTTGATAGCATCCGCTTCACTGATCTACTTCGCAAAACTCGCTTCGGAAGCATACACCTACCGGCAATTTAAGAGGTTGTGTGAACCGGTATTAGATAGTGCTGATCCTATGAAGTGGAATTTCTCCATCTATTTCTCTAACCAACAGGGGGATCAGAAGGCTAGCAGGAAAAACTCCACTTAAATGTAGTGAATTTACCTCCGGAGGTTAGTTTGATCCGAAATAGATAGAGTTTTTCCAACTAATCATCATATAGGTTGATAAGTGATGGAATTAAGTGGAGAAAATCAACTAAGCTTTTATCAAGCCTTCCAGTGTTCCCGTTCCAAAGGGATGTTTAACAAAGTTCAATTTCTTACTGAATAATCGCAGCAGTTGCTGCACCCTGCTTAATTCGCGCAATCTGGGCAAGATGTGTCTGTACATGTGCAGTGAAGCTGCGGACGATGTCGGTTATTTTCACGGTGTCGCCTTTGAAGTTGATTCCGCTTTTCTCCCAATCCTCTGCACTCAGCCGGCCCAGCAGCTGGCTGTTATAATGCAACAGGCTGCGGAACAGCTCCAGACTGTCGGCGGCATTTCCGTGATTGGCATACTGTCCGCTGATCCAGGCATCCTGGTTAAAGGCCGGCAGCTGCGCTGTGGTACCTGCAAGGATGTCACGGATGCGGAACGAAACTACAATGCTGTGATCAGCCAGATGAGCCAGCACCTCGGTAATACTCCAGCTGGCCGGTTCCGCCTTCCATTTCAGCTGTTCCTCCGTTAACCCGTCTGTCGCTTGTACTAATTGCTGATGTGTATTTAGATACTCACTGATTTGAGCACTGCTCATTTCATCCCCTCCAATATAAGACCTGCCTGCGGATGACCAGGCGGCGTGAAGCGCGATAACGAAAAGGGCCGGATATTATGGCTTGTTGCCCCGCTGATCGTGAGGTCCGCCAGTATTTCTCCTACGACACTGGAAAATTTAAAGCCATGCCCCGAGAATCCTCCGGCCAACAGTACGTTAGAGTGGAGCGGATGCCGGTCAATGATGAAATCTTCGTCCGGCGTATGCTCATATTTGCATACAGAGCCTTTTAGCAGCCGCCCGGCTGCACCCGGCATGTAAGCCTCCAGCACCCGGCGGAGGTCTCCCTCGTCGGCGGCTTCACTGCCGAACGGCGCCAGCGGTTCACCCGGCGACCATTCCCGGCCCGTATCATGCCGGCCGATCTTCAGGCCCGCTCCGCCAATGCCGGGAAAGCCGTAATACCCGCCTTCCTCGGTTCCGAGCGTGAACCCGGGGAAATTCCCGGCTGCAAAAGCAGGGTCGCTGTCAAACCAGCCGACGACCTTGCGGACCGCCTTAATCGGCAGCTGCACAAAAGGCGCCAACGCGCTGAACCAGGCTCCGGCGCTAAGAATGGCCGCCGCTCCGTGATAGTCGCCTTTAGCTGTATGAACAGTCACACTGCCTTCGCGGGCGGTGATGTTCTCTACCGGGGTATTCGTCAGCAGCTCCGCGCCATGTGCAAGAGCAAGCTGGCGGTACGTTGCAATACACCGTTCACTGTACAAATATCCGGCATCCGGCTCATACATCGCTGCGAATGATTCCGGAATGTTCAGTGCCGGCCAGCGCCGCCGGATTTCTCCGGCGTCCAGGTGCTCTACCCGCACTTTCCGCTTTTCTGCTTCCGCTAGACGGCCAGCGAAGGAATAGACGGCACTGTCCGCGAGATTGAGCACGCCCGAACGTACCAGCAGCTCTGTTCCGCTTAGCTGCTCGGCTTCCTGCCATAACACATCTGCACGCAGCGCCAGATCAATATAGGCGGGATCTCCGCTATACGCATGGCGGATCAGCCGGGTATCGCCGTGATGACTTCCTTCTGTATGCGGCGGATCAAAGGCATCGATGAGCAGCGTCTTAACCCCCCGCCGGGCCAGCTCATACCCGGCACTCATCCCCATTGAGCCTGCACCAACGATAATGACGTCATAATTTGAAGGCTCAGCTATGATTCCGCACCTCCCCCGGAAGCGTAGTACTCCAAGGAACGCACAGCGATATCCGCGAGGAAGCGGGCGGCCACCGGCAATGCCCGTTCATCCAGATCGAAGGCCGGATGATGCCATTCCCGGCTTCCGTCCGTGCCGGCGAAGACGAACAGCCCCGGCACTACGCGCTGGTAGAAGGCAAAGTCCTCACCCGCCGGAGAGGGTACCGGCTTCACCGCCCGGTAGCCGAGTGCTTCGGCCGACTCAATCCCAAGCGCTGCAAGGGCCTCGTCGTTAATTACCGGCGGCGGTCCGCCGATCCAGCGGACCGTTGCGGATGCTCCCAAGGCGGCGGCTACTCCAGCCGCTACCTGCTCGAAGCGCTCCAGCACCTTAACGCGCACGGCTTCATCGAACGTGCGGATCGTGCCTTCCAGCACCGCTTTGTCCGGAATGATATTCCATGAATTGCCGCTGTGGATCTGCGTTACACTCACCACCGCGCTCTCAAGAGGGCTGACATTGCGGCTGATGATGGACTGCAGCGCAGTCACAATATGCGAAGCGGCTACGATAGGATCGATTCCTGCTTCCGGAACCGCTGCATGTGAGCTGCCGCCCAGAATCTCAACTACGAACCCGTCCGCGGCTGCCATGAGCGGGCCGCCGGTAATGCCGATCGTTCCGACCGGCAGGTCGGGCTTGTTATGCAGCCCGATTACCGCGCGCACCTCTTGCAGTGCTCCGCTGCTGATGATCCGCTGCGCGCCTTGCGCCTTCTCCTCAGCGGGCTGGAACAAGAGGCGCACCGTACCCGGAAGCCGCTCCTCCTGCTGCTTCAATTGATAAGCAGCGCCGATCAGCGCTGCCGTATGAAAATCATGCCCGCAGGCATGCATTTTGCCGGGAACCAGCGAGGCATATTCTGCGCCGGTTTCCTCCTGGATCGGCAAAGCATCGATATCGGCCCGCAGCGCGATGACCGGACCAGGCTTGCCGCTTCCAATCTCTGCGATCACTCCGGTTGTCAGCCCGTAATCCACGATACGGATCCCGGCCTGCTCCAGGAGAGAGGCGATATACTTAGTCGTTTCGAACTCCTCATTAGACAACTCCGGGTGCCGGTGCAGATGACGGCGGATTCCGGTTAACTGATCGCGGAGCGCTTCTACGCTCAGCTCGGCGGTTTTACTGGTCATATACAGGCTCCCTTCCTTATACGATTTCCTGTCTGATTCCTGATCCCTTCACCTTATACCTTGTGCCTTAGGCCTCCGCCGGCACCTCAGCGAGCGCTTCACTCAACAGCTCAAACGAGCGAAGCCGTTTGTCAAATGGCTGCACATTCGTCGTTACGATGAACTCCTCCACACCGGAGGCTTCCGACAGTGCCAGCAGCTGTTCACGCACGGAAGCCTTTGTGCCTTTGGCAACCTCCGGCTCCCGCTCTTCGATCGTGTAGGCTTCCTGGCTCTGGCGGGCAAATTCCTCCGCCTGCTCCCGGGTAGCTACCGTCAGCGTCTTCCCGCCCGCAAGCGTAATCCGGATCAGCTTATGCGCTCCCGCCAGCTCCTTCGCTTCTTCCTCCGTCTCCGCAGCAATGAGTGCCAGGGCAATAATCGCCTGCGGCTGTCTGCCCTCCGCTGATACAAAACCGCTGCGGTAAGCGCGGATCGCTTCCAGCGCCACCGACCGGTCTCCGTTGATGAACAGGGAGAATACGTACGGTAAGCCCAGCTCAGCGGCAATTTCCGCACTGCTTACACTTGCGCCAAGCACATACAGCTCAGGAGCAGTAGCCGGAATGGGACCTGCCTTCAGCCCTGCCAGCGGATGGTCTTCCTCAAGCCGGCTATGTACGTACTTCTCCAGCTCGATAATTTTATCCGTCAGGCTGGGGGAATCGCCCTTCCCCTGCTGAAGTGCCTGCGTGCTGCGCGGCAGCCCGCCCGGAGCACGTCCTACACCCAGGTCCACCCGGCCCGGAGCCAGGGAAGCCAGCACATTGAAATTCTCTGCCACTTTGTACGGGCTGTAATGCTGCAGCATAATTCCGCCGGAGCCGATACGGATACGCTCCGTCTTCGCAAGCAGATGGGAGATCAGCACTTCCGGCGAGGAGCCTGCCACCTGCTCGGAATCATGATGCTCAGAAACCCAGAAACGGCGGAACCCCAGCTGTTCAGACAGCTGTGCCAGCCTGATCGTATGCCGGAACGCTTCCTCCGGCGTTTCTCCCGGATAAATCGGACTTTGGTCGAGTACGCTGATTGTAATGGCCATCATTTTGCCCCCTATATGGAATAGTTCAGTTCAGGTGTGATCCGCTTCAGGAACTGCTTCGTTCGTTCTTCACGCGGATGATTGAACAGCTCTGTTGGTGTGCCTTCTTCAACAATGACGCCGCCGTCCATGAAGACCACATGGTTCGCCACATCGCGGGCAAAGCCCATCTCATGGGTCACCACAATCATGGTGATGCCTTCCTTGGCAATCTTGCGGATAACGGCAAGCACTTCGCCTACCAGCTCCGGGTCAAGCGCCGACGTTGGTTCGTCGAACAGAATAACCTCCGGCTCCAGCGCCAGGGCACGGGCAATGCCGACCCGTTGCTGCTGGCCTCCGGAGAGCTGGCTCGGATAAGCATCCAGCTTGCTGCCGAGGCCAACCTTTTCAAGCAGCGCAATGCTCCGCTTTCTGGCTTCGTCCTTTGGAAGCTTTTTGACAATCAGCAGCCCTTCCATCACGTTCTCGAGTGCGGTTTTGTGCCGGAACAGATTATACTGCTGGAACACCATCGCCGTTTTTTGCCGGAGCTGGTGAATCTCCTTTTTGCGGGCATGCTTGCAGTTCACCTTGAAATCCCCGATGGAAATCTCTCCGTCACTTGGCTTCTCCAAGTAATTCACGCAGCGCAGCAGGGTTGTTTTGCCTGATCCGCTAGGTCCGAGAATGACGACAACCTCGCCTTTGGTCACCGTTAAATCTATATTGCTGAGCACCTGATGCCGGCCGAATGACTTCGATATTTGCGTTAAGCTGATCATGCCACTCCCCCCCGGTTATACAGATTAATCCGTTTCTCAATCACTGACGTCGAGCGCTCAATCAGGAACGTAAGCCCCCAGAAGATCAGCGCCGCCGCCAGGTAAGCCTCAAAAAACTTCCAGTTCGTCGAAGCCACAATCTGCGCCTTGGCGTTGATATCCACTACCGAAACGGTAAAAGCAAGGGTAGATCCGTGCAGCATTCCGATTACCGAATTTGACAGATTGGGCAGACTCGCCGCCAGCGCCTGGGGAAATACAACCCGCCGCAGCGCCTGTGCGTGGTCATGCCGATGGAATGGGCCGCCTCCAGCTGGCCGCGGTCCACCGCGAGCAGACCGGAACGGATAACCTCGGACATATAGGCTCCCGCTGTGATCGAGAATGAAATATAAGCGAAGCCGATCATCGGAATCGACACCGACCTGAAGCTCCAGCCGAACTGCTCCGCCAGACCGTCTATCAGCACGGGAAGCCCGAAATAAATCAGCAGCAGATGGGTCAGCATCGGTGTTCCGCGGATAAAGGTGACATACCCGACTGCCAGCGGATAGAGCAATGGGATTCTGTAGATCCGGATCAGGGCCACCGCCATTCCAATCACAAACCCGATCAAGACAGAAACCACGGTAATATATAAGGTCGTAGGAATGGCACTCAGAATCTGCACGAAGGCGGTCCAGATGAACGACGGGTCCAGCTTCATAATCCGGCGCCTCCTTTACCCGGTCCCAGTTCCGAAATGATGCGGCGGTAGGACCAGTTTTTGTGTATTTTGAATGATCTTTTCTCAGCAGTGCTACGTTTCTCATGACGCAGCAGCCAGCGTTCCGCTACAAGCAGCAGCTTCTCAATGGTAAAGCTGATGACCAGATAGATCAGCGCAAGCGCGATATACGTTTCAATAAAATGCTGAGTTAAGCTGCCCAGCGTCTGCGCCTTCCCGGTCATCTCCATTACACCAAGCGTGAAGGCCAGTGACGTATCCTTGAGCAGAGCAATCACCAGATTGGAGAATACCGGAATAGCAATTCCAAGCGCCTGCGGCAGCACGATCCGTGTAAAAGCCTGGAACCCCGTCATTCCCGTCGCATAAGCCGCCTCGACCTGTCCCTTATCCACCGCCTGCACAGCAGCGCGGATCATCTCCGACATGTATGCCCCTGTGTGCAGACCGTAGGTCAGAATCACAAACACCAGCACTGGCGTCCGGGTCATATCGACTTGAATCAGCTTCAGGATCTCCGGCAGCCCGTAATAGAACAGGAAAAGCTGGATAAGAATCGGTGTGCCCCGGAAAAAGGAGATATAGATTTCGGAGCAGGTCTTCAGCACCGGCACTTTATACAGTCTTGGCAGCGCTACGAGAAAGCCGACAATAATCCCTGCCAGCAGGGAGCACCCGACAATCAGCAGAGTGGTACCCAAAGTCCCCAGCAGCTTAGGCAGATATGAAAATACATAGCTGATATCAAACGGTGCGCCCATAAACTCCCTCCCTTCCCGTGCTCACCGGCTTACTCATTGCGCCGAATCTGCGGTAACATCCGCACCCAGCCACTCTGAGCTCAGCTTACCCAGTGTACCGTCCGTCTTCAGCTCTTTAATGGCACCGTCAATGGCATCCGACAGCTTCTGTGAATCTGCATCATCCTTGCGGAAGACATAGAGAATATCTGCGGAGGACAGTTCGGGACCGGAAGCCTTGAGCTTACTCTGCGGATCAATGATCGGCAGGACAAAATCTGCAGCGAGCGTAGCGTCCACACGGCCTGTGCTGATCTGGTCAGCTGCATCGTTAGCCGTACCGCTTTGGTACACGATATTAATCGCATTATCATGCTCTTTATTGTAGTTCTCCAGAATTTGCGCCTGTGCGCTGGTCGCGCCGACCAATACCTTCTTGCCTTTAAGATCATCAAGCGTTTGGATCGTATCATTGTCCTTAGCCACCACAATGCGGTTTCTCCAATGGGCATAGGCTTCTTTATTAAAAGAGTACTTCAGCTCCCGCTCCGGATTCTTTTCCATGACATGGGCTACGAGATCGATCTTTTTCGTTTCCAGACTGAGCAGCAGGTTGCTGAAATCCATGGTCTGAAAATCAAATTCATAGTCCGGCAGCCGGTTATCAATTTCTTTGAGCAGCTCTACATCGAAGCCGGTAAGCTTGCCGTTCTCATCAATGAAGCAAACTTGAGGAAAAGCTGTGCCTGTGCCCACAATGATCTTCGTAGCTTTAGCCGGCTCAGCTGTTGCATTCGAGGCGGCAGCTTCAGCCGTATTTCCGGTCTGGCCGCTGTTCGCGGCGTTGTTGCCGTTATTCCCGCAGCCGGCAATCGCAAGTGTCAGTATGGATGCAAATACGAGTGAAATGGACTTTTTCATGTTTCTATCCCCTTTGAATGAATTGTGGTTTGTCTGCAAGTGTTTTTTTCAGCAGATACATAATGCCGTCGCCATTCTGCGGGTCCAGCTCCAGGAACCGTTCGTAACCCCGCCGTTCATACATTTGAACCAGCCATGGATGCTTCTTCGCCGTTGCGAGTGTGACTGCAGGTGAACCCAATTGTCCGAGAATAATATTCTCTTCCACCCAGTCCAGCAGCTTTCCGCCATAGCCCCTGTTACTGTAATCCGGGTGAGCAGCGAACCACTTAATAAAAGGCAGCGGACTAAACTTCTTGACCTCTTCTTCCTTGGAGAGTGTGATAGTCGCAACTATCGTTCCGCCGATTTCGAGCACGTAACACTCATTCGTGGCTATGTTGTCTTCAATAAGCGCCAAGTCGGCATTGGCCGCCGGCCAGTGCAGCCCGAGTTCACGAATCAGCTCATAGGCGCGGTATGTAACATCCAGCAACTGCTCCGCATCCTTCAGCTCTGCCAGCCGATATACCTCACTCATGTCATGTCCTCCAGCCATTTGAAATTTAATTTCATAATCCCTATCGATTTAGTCGTGATTATATGCAATTAACTTTATCACTGCATAGCCCCATGCGCTAATAGAGTTATTTAATACATCTATACAATTACTCGATCTCCGGCTTTGAGGGCACCCACTTCAAGCAGGGTTTCAATGAATTCTGCATTTTCCCCGTTCAGTGAAATCAGGCTGGTCCGCAGGGAGATGCCCTCCGTCTCCGCGATATCGACCCGGATCAGCGTTCCCGCAGCTACTTCCTCCTGCACGCTTAATGCCGGAAGAAAGCAGATGCCCGCTTTTTTCAATACAAGCTTCTTGGCCGTTTCCAGATTATCCACCTGATATTCAATATTCGGCGGCTGTTCCATGCTCTCAAATACGCGGTGCAGCCGCATCCAGTCCAAAGAGCCGCATTCAAAAAAAACCAGCGTCTCCTTGCGGATATCCTGCAGGGAAGCACGACCGCTTAGGGCCAGCCGGTGCCCTGCATACACATACAACGAAATAGGATCCTCGCAGAACGGGAAAGCCTGAATCGCCGGATTAACAACTTTACGGATAAAAGCCACATCAATCTCCTTCGCTTTCAGCTTATCAATCAGCAGATCCGTGGATGAAGTCGTCAGCTTAATGTTGATATGCGGATATTTCCGTTTCAAATGAAGCAGCAGATGCGGCATCAGATAATTGGACACGGATACTGTACTGCCGATTCTCAGCTCATTCGGAATATGCCCCTTCGCCTGGAGCTGATGTTTGCCGTTTTGGTAGACCTGGAGAATCTGCTGGGCATACGGAAGAAACTGCTTGCCTTTATCCGTAAGATGAATCTGTTTGCCCAGCCGCTCAAAGACCCTGCAATCCAGTTCCCGTTCCAGCGATTGAATGCGGGCCGTTACAGTCGGCTGTGAGATATACAGGACTTCGGCGGCTTTATTGAAGCTTCCATAGTGGTTGATGTAGACAAATGCCTCAATATTATCGATATTCACTCCAAGGCCTCCTTTATCGATTTTATGATATTTTACTATTCCGATGAATTAACAATGAATTATGGCGAAGTTTACCTTATAGATTTTGTATATATCTTAGTCACGGCCTATTTTTTTGTCAACACATCTGCAGTGCTTTTCGGCCTATTTTCCATTAAAATAATCACAAAAACAGATAGAAGTTTTCTATCCAATTATCAGAATGTTTAAATCACTCTTATATCAATAGGAATTGTCAGTTATAATAACAGCATTCAGATGGGCTTACCAATTGGACTTAAGGGGGCATACCGAGAACATGTCAAAAGAGATTATTATCCGTGAAGCTGTTGATAACGATCGTGAAGCCATCGCCGGAGTGCTGCTTGATGCATACAGCCAATATTCAGCTTTCCTGCCCGAGGCCTACTGGCTTGAATACCGGGATTCAATTCTCGATTCCGTATACGGAAATGCCCCGGCTGCGCGAATCATTGCCGAAGCCGGTAAGCAAATTGTGGGCAGCGCACTGTTGTTCACTTCCTCGGAAACTGCCTATGGCAAGCCTGAGCTCGGCATCCACTCCCCTGTCCTGCGCCTGCTCGCTGTATCCCCTGCTGCCCGCGGCCGCGGAATTGCGACACTCCTGATCCAGGATGCCGCGCGAAGATCCCTCGAATGGGGTGCCTCTACCCTGAACCTCCACACCTCCGATATGATGGCCTCAGCCATCAAGCTCTACGAGCGTCTAGGCTTTAAGCGGGCTTATGCAACTGACATTATGAACGGCGAAACCCTGGTAAAGGGCTATCAGCTGGATCTGCTATCCTTCCCCGCACCAGGCGCAGAGCAGTCATTGACAACAAAAATAGGCTAGCCCCTTCGGGCCAGCCTTTTCCACTATATATAACTTTGTACTAGAGTAAAATCTGTTTTTCCTTCGCCGCCTTAATCCAGGATGGAAATTCATTCAGCAGCCGGTCGTACAATTCCTCATCCGAGACCTCCTCAATCCGGTCCAGATGCACAAAATCCGCATTATCCACAACCCTTCCGGTCATGTTATCCAGCCCCTCCAGCACTTCGAAATCCGAATCCCCGATTCCGACAAACTGCCAGAATATCGGCTGAACCGCTGCTTTCATAATCACTTTCTTTGTTAATTTGAGGACACCGCCGTCATTGATAAAAATAATGAATACCGGCGTTGTATCCTTCTTGTCTTCCTTTGTGTATTTGCGGATGACATCCTCCATCACCGGAGGTTCATTGTTGCGGCCGAATTTATGAGTGGACTGGTTTTTCAAAATATGTGTTTTTACGTAATCCCCGAAATCCCGTTCGGTGACGGAGGGAAGCCGGCTGAATTCGTTATCGTACACCCAAACATCCAGTGAGCCGTTGTCATCAAACTTGGCAGCCACCGCCAAGATCCGCTCTACCACTTCCTGCACGACACCTCTGGTATATAAATCTCTCATCGAGCCGCTTATATCCAGCACAATCCCTACTCTGGCTTTTACACCAGTCAATTGCTTCTTTTCCAGTGTGAACTGGACGATCTTTTTACGCAGATCAATGCTGGACAGGACAGTCTTAGGCTCCGTTGGTACAGGTACAATTTGCATAACAGGCGGGGGTGATTGAAGTGGTGCCGGCGCTTCAGCAGCAGCGGCAACTTCCGGGGATCCGGACGCCTCCACCTCAAGTCCATAATGGATGCACAGTGCTGCAAGTCCTCCGTTAAAACCGCTGCCGACTGCGCTAAATTTCCACTCCCCGCCATGGCGGTACAATTCCCCCACCACTATTGCCGTTTCTTGCGATAAATCAGAGCCGTACTCAAAACGGTGCAGCTCCCCGCCGCTCAGACGATCCTGCAGCTTCAGGTAGAGTCCGGATACATCCTTCATCCGATGGTTCAAGTGCTCACCTTCATAGATAGTCAAGGTTAAAGCAATCCTGGCATACTGCGGCGGAAGACGGGGTAGCGAAATGGTGATGCTCTCCTTGTCCCCATTGGATAGAACCGTGTGTGTTACAGTGCCGTCCTGTGATACAGGGTTTCCGTAGAAAATAAAATCCTCATCCCTTTCACAGCGTCCCCGCTCTGACAGCAAAAATGCGGCAGCATCAATCCCCATTTCC
>NZ_LN831198.1:749116-750426 GCF_001368795.1 Paenibacillus ihuae | reverse complement strand
ATCCAAAGGACAAGGTGATTTCATTTATATTAATCCCTTTGGTCACATCTACTTTTTGACCTTTAAGCAGCTGCATGTACTCATCTCCTCAAGTATCGGTGTGTTTCCAAATCTGCATAGTTAAGGAATATCATACTATCAGTTTTTTGTAAATTCAGTAGATTGTATTTACCCTCTCACTACTTTAATATGAATAGTACATATGATAGATAAGGGGCTTTACCAATGAATTTTACTGCAATTGACTTTGAGACCGCGAACTCCAGCCGCTCAAGCGCCTGTTCTCTGGGGCTTGTCCAGGTAAGAGAAGGTGTTATCACCGCTGAGCATGTATGGCTGATTGATCCGCGCCAGCGGTTTGACGGAATGAACATCGCTATTCACGGCATTACACCCTCAATGGTCCAGGGACAGCCTACGTTTGAGGAGCTGTGGAGCAGTGTGGAGCCGCTGCTGCAGGGCGAGATCGTGGTGGCCCATAACGCAGCCTTTGATATGAGCGTCCTGCGTTATTGTCTGGATGCCTCAGGGAACCGCTACCCTGATTTTCAATATTTATGCACATATCTGCTCGGCAAAAAGATGCTCCAGGAGCTGCCGTCCCATAAATTGAACGTAGTGTCACAGCATTTCGGCATCCGTCTGAAGCATCATGATGCGCTCGACGATGCACGTGCGGCAGCACTCATTCTGCTCAAGCTGATGGAGCAGGACCAGAAGTTTGAACCGCTCCTGCTGGCAGACAATCAGGGTTATACAGCCGGCAAGATGTTCGCAGGCGGATACACTCCTTTCAAATCACCGCCTAAAAAAGCACCCCGAAAGAAGCAGCCTGCCAAGGCGCTTTCTTCACTGCCGCCGGTTCCGTCTGTTAAGCCGTACTTCTGAGCGAAGCTGTGCTGCTGAGATGAATGTACAAATGTGTAAACATCTGCAGATGGAGCGCGGCACATGAGGTAAATCAAAGGTAGTTTTACCTCTGTTTCAGCCCGTTCGCCTCATATGGTCGAAATCAACGGTAGTTTTACCTTTGATTCGACCGTTCTGCCTCATATGAGCGAAATCAACGGTAGTTTTGCTGTTAGTCTTAAAAGTGGACACCCGTTAAGAGAGCATGAATAATAAAATTAACAAGGAGGTGTCCACATGAGTGGAACGCGAAATAGCTACAATGACGAGTTTAAAAAGCAGACGGTAAAGTACATCCAGGAGCAGACCAAGACGGTGGCGGAATTGGCCCAGGAGCTGGATATCCCCGCAAAAACCTTACATCAATGGTTGGGCAAGTATCGGCAGTTCCAGAGCGAGTC
>NZ_LN831198.1:729796-748203 GCF_001368795.1 Paenibacillus ihuae | reverse complement strand
GCCAGTCCAGTTCGCAGCAAAATTCAAGCGAAAAGCAGCTTAATTTTGTCTTTTGGTGTCCACTTTCTTGACGGAGGTCCATTTTACCTTTGATTCGACCGTTCCGCCTCATATGAGCGAAATCAACGGTAGTTTTACCTTTGATTCGACCGTACTGCTTCATATGAGCGAAATCGACGGTAGTTTTACCAACACAGCAGATATTCCGGCAAAATCCGGCTATGCAACACAACAAAGAGCAGGTTCTTCTCCGACCGGGAAGAACCTGCTCTTGTAAATTTCCTATAGTCACTTACTGCAGAGAATGGCCTTACAGCTTCAGGCGGTATACCGCCTTATTTTCCAATCCACGGATAAAAGGTGTCCATTCTTCGGTTTCCGGCGTTGTATCCAGCGCATCCTCCACCATCTGCAGCTTAGCATCCATTGCATCAATATGATGCAGGGCTACCGCCTCTGCTGTCTGCGGCTGAACAGGGCTGCCCCATTCCCCCAAATTATGATGGGATAACACCAGATGCTGCAGCGCCAGCACTTTTTCGGATTCCAGATCAATGTTAGAGCGGATCGCCGCCTCTGTAATCCAGTTCGAGGCCATCGAGATATGACCGATTAGCTTGCCCTGTACACTGTAATCCGAGACAATTCCAAACTGGGAGATCATTTCCTCCGGTTTGGCGATATCATGTAAAATAATCCCCGCTTTCATCAAATCGGGATTCAGGAACGGGCGCTGTTTGCACAGGAAATCTCCGATTTCCAGCATCCGTACCATATGATAAGCAAGCCCGGCAAAATACGCATGGTGGTGGGTTTTTGCCGCCGGATAGTGCATCAGCTTCTCTTCCACTTTACCTACACAAAACGCGACTAGCGTTGAAATTTCCTGATCCACGATACTGGCCATGGCACCTTTGATCGTATGGATCAGATCCACCGGACGGATGGGCGCCGAGCGGATGAAATCGGTCAGTGACACACCATCGGACTCATTAGCCAGCCGTATCTTGGTGACTTTGATCTGCAGTTTTTCACGGTAGGTATGGGCAATACCGCGAACTTTTACCAGTGCCATCGGAAAAAAGGTTTCTTTATCCGTCGTGCTGACATCCCAATACTTGGCCGATAACTGGCCGCTGGAATCACCGAGTACCATATCAAAATAATCCTTTGGAGGAGTACCGTTTGTTTGTTTCAGCGTCAGCTCTCTGAGCAGATAGAAGCCGACGAATTCATCCTGTGGCGATAATTGTTTAATAAGTGTCATGTTGGAGCCTCCTGTTACTTACAGGCTTTCACCTGTTGCATATAGTACACTTTAGACATTCATCTCCGAAATCCCTTTAAATACTATACGATTGCCATTGCTAATTATGTCGCTGTTCTTTATGAGTCTATTATTATACACGATAATACTAAGAAAAAACGACTTCACCGTTCTTACTGAAAGGGTGATCTTTCTGCGTATTCAAAAAAGGGGCCGTCCCCCGCCACACTTGCATGGCTAAGGACAACCCCTTCTTTTGAGTAAACGAACTTATTTACTTGCTGTTTCCAAAGCAGATTTGATCGCTTCAATGACTTTGGCAGAGACTGCCTTTTCAGCATCATTAGCACCGAATGCTGCTGCTCTGTATCCGTATTTGTGCAGAGATTTGCCGTTCGAAGTGGACTCAATTTCAAACTTCACAGCAATATCAGCTGCTGTCAGCATTTCCGGAATTTTAACTTTTCCGGCTTTGTCCAGGTAGTACACAGTCATTGCTACAGGAACATTGTTCTTCACAGTAACCATTACATTTACGGATTTATCAATGCTCGTACCGATGAAGATACCGTCGAAGTAAGCTGCTTTATCAACTTTTACAAGTTCAGCTTTTTCGTAAGCTCTGTCTACTGCGGTTTTGAATCCGTTACTGCTTGATGTTGCACCGGACACTGCATCAACCTGTTGTACGCCTTCTTTGGTACCAGCTGTCAGGAAGCTTGCAGTAAGCTGAGGAATAGCCTTTTGCACTTCAGCATAAGCTGCTTTACCCAGGTCAACAAGGTTCATACCTACGCGGGACAGAACAACATTTACGATTTTGCCGTTACGCAGGGTAACATCAGCTTTGTTGGTGCCTTTATCATAAGCGTTGCCATAAGAGGTGAAAGTACCGTCTTTGTATGTGCCTTGAACCTTGGAAGCGTTAGTCAATGCATCAGTAAGAGCTGCTCTTGCTGCTGCGGACAAAGCTTCTTGGCCAGCAACATCAGCCAATTGCACGCCTTTCTCAAGCAGACCTGCGGTCAGTTGTTCAACCAGTGTTTTTTGGTCAGCAGTCAGTTTGTCAGCAGCAATAAGTTTGCCGTCTGTTCCGAACAGGCTGAGTTTAATTCCGGTTACTTGATCAGCTGCAACATCAACCAGCAGCAGGATTTTGGATTGGTTATCCACACCTGCGAATTTGCCGTCGAAGTATTGGCCTGCTGCAGGAACCTTCAAGGCTTTCTCAAATGCTCTTTGTACTGCCTGATTCCAGCTGTGGCTGCTTTCAGTAGCGCCGGAAATACCGTCTACCTTTTCATCATAATTAGCGATATAAGACCCGTTAGCAAGCAATTTTGCAGTCATTGGTGCGTTAGCTTTTACCACTTCGGCATAAGCGGATGTGCCTCTGTCAATCAGGTTGGTTCCAAGTCTGTACAGTTTCACGTCTACCAGTTTGCCGTTACGGATAACAACATCGGCTCTCTCAACGCCTACGCTTCTTGCAGTACCGTAGGAAGAATAGAAACCGTCAACATAAGCAGAGGTGTTGTTGATTGTGGCATTTTGTTCTGCATCCCAGAAAGCATTGATGGCAGCTTTGGATTCAGCTTCATAGCCGGCAACCGGCTGTGCAGCAGATCCTTTGGCGAGCAGAACAGGTGTAATCGCTGCAATTGCTGCTGTTTGTTCAGCTGTGTATGCTTTTTCGTCAACGAAGCTGCCAGTGCTGGTCATCGGATACAGCTTCACTGCTGTAAGGCTGTTAGCATCATAGCTAGCGAATACAGCATATTTACCTTCAGGGTCAACACCCATGTGGTCACCTGCGAAGTAAGTAGCATCTGCCGGTTTAACTTTCAGTGCTCTTTCAAACGCTCTGTCCACAGACAGCTTCCAGCCGTTGCTGGAGCGGGTTGCGCCGGATACAGCATCAACTGCTGCTGCACTGTCTCTGGATTGACCAAGCAGTCTTTCTTTCATCAGACCATAAGCTACCCACACGCCGCTATAGTTGTTGCTGACCGTGTTGTCGATGATTTTCGGGTTGGTTCTCATCAGTACGATATCAGCGATCTTTCCGTCTTTAATTGTAACCTTCGCGCCTTCAGTACCCTTGGAATAAGCATCGCCATAGGCTACATATACGCCGTCTTGGTATACGTTTTTAGATACAGTCAAAGGCTTAGCCGTTGCAACCGGTTTTGCTGTTGCGGCTGGTTTTGCTGTTGCTTTTGCTGTTGCTGCCGGTTTTGCTGTTGCAGCCGGTTTTGCTGTTGCTTTTGCTGTTGCTGCCGGTTTTGCTGTTGCAACCGGTTTAGCTGTCGCTTTTGGCGTTGGTTTTGCTGTTGCCTTTGGTGTTGGCTTAGCGGCTGGTTTCGCAGTCGCTGCCGGCGCTTCTTCAGAAGCTGCCGAAACTGCGTCCACCGTCAATTTCAAAGCAGGTGCGTTAATCGTGTAAGCGAATGGCGCAAGCAGTAAAGCTGCGCTGACTGTCAAAGTAATTAGTTTTTTCAATGCATATTCTCCTTTACCAAATCCCCAGTAGTATATAGCTCTTCGAAAAAATCCCCCTGCTGGTCCTCTCCCGTCCTTTCTTACGAAGAACAACATGTCTCTTCATAAGAAATCATCACCCCTCTCCCGTTCCTGCATGACCCAGTTGTGTGATTCAGAAGCTGCGTTCATTAATTTACAAATACTGCGTAAGGTGAAACAATTCACATAAGAGGGTGAATTAAATCACATAAAAACTATTAACCTCTTAGAGGTAATTTCTGGCTTGATGGTATCAAATATACACTTCATTTCTCTGTATATAAAATCACACACCCTATAAGAAAAATCACTATTTGCGCTTAACATAAATAATATATTTGATTTTACTCTCAAATTCTCCCATATACTCCGTCTTATGAGAAACCTATGATTTATTGTATTGAACTTCCAATAATGGTTGTGATACTTTATAAGGATGTTAAGTTCCATGAAAGTGAGCGTCCGCTAAATGAAACCATCCCCTGTCGGAGTAATTCTTGCCCAAATCGGAACACCCGAAGCGCCAAAGGCCAATGCAGTGCGCACCTATCTGCGCAGGTTTTTGTCGGACCGCCGGATTATCGACTATCCCCCTTTCCTGTGGCAGCCTCTGCTGCGTGGGGTTATTTTACGCGTAAGGCCGCAGCGGTCCGCCAAACTGTACAGCAGCATCTGGCAAAAGGATGGTTCGCCGCTGCTCCTGCATTCACTGGCTCAGCGCGAAGGCCTGCAAAAACTGCTTGGCAGCCATTATCAGGTGGAGCTCGGGCTAGCTTACAGCGAACCCGGCATGAAACAGGCCATGTCTGTACTTGAAGCTGCAGGCGTTAAGCGGATTGTCGTTGTTCCCTTATTCCCGCAATACTCTTCTACTACTACCGCTTCCGTCTATGATGCTGCGAGCTTCGCCGCTCTCGGAAGAAGCAGCGCAACAGGATCCGTGTCCAAGCGCTTCGTCCCGGCTCTGCGGTTTATTGATTCCTACTATGATGAACCTGGTTATATCTCAGCTATGAAGCTTCATCTGCTCCGGCAATTAAGCCGTATGGATGCAGCGCCTGATTATGTGGTGCTGTCTTTTCACGGAATTCCCCGCAGATATGCCGAAACGGGGGATCCTTACCCTCAGCAGTGTCTGGAAACGGCCCGCCTGCTGGCGGAAGCTATGCATTGGGAGCCTGGACTCTGGCAGGTCAGCTTTCAATCACGCTTTGGCCGTGAGGACTGGCTCGGGCCATCGACTGAAGAAGTGCTGAAGGGCTTGGCCGGACGCGGCATCTGCAGGCCGTTGATTTTCTCACCGGGCCTTGTGACCGACTGTCTGGAAACACTGCATGAGCTTGCGGTGGAAGGACGGGAGCATTTCGCCTCCGGCGGAGGAGAGCCCGGGGAATTCTTAAGTGTACCCTGCTTGAACGACAGTGAAGAGTGGCTTATCTTTCTCGCGCAGATGGTTACCGACAATGCCCAGGGATGGCTGGCAGCAGAAAGTCCCCAGATTCATTCCTAAACATGCTGGCGGATGTGGAATAAGCCTCATTATATATTTTAAATAAGCCGCTAATCTCAGCTGTAAACTGGCAGATCTCGCGGCTCTATTAATTTATAGTACTCTATGGCTTGCGCATGAGGCTTATGCGGTTAATTGTTTGTATTTAGCAGTCAGTTCCTCGAACCAATTCTTATCCTGCAAGGCCAAGGCAAAATCAATCAATTCAGCAATTTCAGCCGGCTGCAGCTCCGGAGAATCATTGAAGCAAACCTCAGCTGTTGCCGTTGCCAACCCATTCGCACCATCAGCAAAATCGTAAGAAAACTTAAGCTTGATGTCACTCTCCATAAATTCATTGCGGAGGAAATACAGCACTTCACACATCAAAACCGGTCTCACATGGTTATCGAACACACAATCCATAACCTTTGCCCAATATTGCTGGTTGCTGAGATGCAGCTTATCATTGGTTAGCAGATATTGCTCCCCCCGAAAATCATTAACAAATCTGAGCTCAAGCGGCTCCATTTTAAAAATACCGGCAATTTGCTTCATTGTGATATTCACAATGTCCTGTGTATCTAATCTGATCATCTCATACACCCCGTTCCTTATATTTGAACTTCCAGTAACTTTTCTGTAAACCTGTGAATTGGCACTAATTTTAATTAATTTAAAAGTATTATCGTCGAAATTTGGCGGTTTGTTAATGTTTTTCATTAAAATTCTTAAAATATATGTTTCGAAATGTGATGAAACGGTTAATATTATGCCCCTTATGACAGAACTGTAACCATTCCGGTTATTTTTGGAAGGGGCGGCTCTGCAATTCGACTGCTTTGGAATGAAAGATAAGGAGTTTAATTAGAGTTTTGCAGAGTCATTCACATAGAAAAAAAGCGCCTCCAGACCGGTAACCGGCTGGAGGCACTTTTGGTAGTATACGGTAATCTGGCGTATTGCCGTCTAGCAGAATAAAGATACGAGCTGAATGCCCTCTTCCGGTGAGATCCGCACCAGGCCCTTATCGGAAATCCGCAAGGTTGGAATGACTGCAAGCGCCAGCAGAGACAGCGTCATAAAAGCATAATTCAGCGTGCAGCCTGCATCATACAGCGCTGTACTGATTGCCGCGGACTGGGCGGCTGCTACCTCAAACGGCTCTGCGGACATTAGTCCGGCGATGGCCAGCGGGAATAGCGTGGTTCCCGTCCCTGTAATTACAGCCACACCCCCTTGAGCTTCTGCTACCGCCGCTGCTGCTTTTGCCATCAGGACATCATCATTGCCGATCACCAGCACATTGTGGCTGTCATGTGCAACCGTCATGGCAATAGCCGCAGGCTCATGGAAGCCGATCCCATCTACCACGCCTACCGATTTGTTACCGGTTCCTTTGTGCCGTTCAAATACAGCGATTTTGCAGAGGCCGTTTCCGATCTGCAGCACCCCGTTCTCCACCGGCAGCTGCACGATCAGCTCTTCTGTCTCCACATGATTCTCGATGACCTTGATTACCCGGGTAGCGAGGCTGCCTGACTCCACCGGAGCATGGATCACAAAATCCTCCGGCACCGGAAGCTGTTGCAAATGAACCGACGCACGCACTTCCTCAGGGTAGGTATAGGCCGGAAGCTCAGCCGTCATAATGCCGTTCTCAGCCACCACCACACCAGCAGCTATTGTCGTTACTACATGGACATCGGCCAGATTTCCGTCCAGCAAAATAATATCCGCACAGGAGCCCGGCGTAATTGAGCCGATATCACGGGCTACGCCGAAGCGCTCAGCGGTGTTAATGGTTGCCATCTGGAAGGCAATAACCGGCTTTACTCCTTGAGAGATCGCATGTCGTACGACAAAATCCATATGTCCTTCGTCGCGCAGCGATTCTGAGCTGCGGTCATCCGTGACCAGCATCATCCGGCGCGGGTCCAGCCCGTGTTCCGTATGCGCAGTGATCGTCTTCGCTACATCATGCCAGGCGGAGCCGCGGCGCATTTTGGCATACATCCCCAGACGGACACGTTCAATCACATCCTCAGCCGTTACACATTCATGGTCGCCGGTTACGCCGGCGGCAGCATAAACCGGAAGTCTCCAGTCACTGGACGGCCAGGTGAAATGCCCATCCACGTATCTGCCTGCGCGGAGTGTCGCCTGAATTTCGCCGATCATTTTATCATCGCCATATACCACGCCCGGGAAGTTCATGACTTCTCCGAGAGCGATGACATCCTCTCCCCAGGTATAGGCTTCGGCAATTTCCGCCGGTCCAAGTGAGGCCCCGGTTGTTTCGAACTCCGCTCCTGCCGAAGGTACACAGGAAGCCACCTGCATATACGCGGCAAGCGGCGTGCCGCGCATTTCATCCAGCATCAGCTTAATCCCCTTCAGCCCGAACACATTGGCGATTTCATGCGCATCAAAGAATCCGCCCGTCGTTCCCATCGGCAGCACCGCACGGGCAAATTCGGTAACGGTCAGCTGTGTGCTTTCGATATGGCAATGCCCGTCAAGTAAGCCGGGAGCAATATATTTGCCGGCTGCATCAATAATCTTTGTACCTTCACCAATCGTATGAGAGACGTCCTTGCCGACATAGGCTATGCGCCCCCCTTGTACCGCAACAGACATCCCCTCCAAAATCTCCCCCGAGACCACATTGACCAGCTTTCCTCTCGTGATGACCAGGGATGCCGGCTGATCGCCGCGGGCTGTAGCCACAAGCTCAGGTACACAATCCGCAAGCGGTTTTCTTTTAAACATCATGACTTCCACTCCCTCCGATTTGCTTTTTATTTTAATAAAAACGGCTATGCCGCCCCTTCGCGGGACGCAAGCCGTTTCCTGGGTAATTCCTGAACCGTCCGGCTCAGCCGGACAGCCTTACTGCATTCGCGTATCTCCAGTTGCCTATTCAGACGATTATCTTACTTTCGCCTCGTATACGTCAAGTGCCGCCTGAACGCCGAGGCCGGCAGGAAGAGCATGCCCATGCCGCAAAAGCGTTGCCTCAAGCGCTCCCAGTACCCGCAGCACATTATTTTCACGGCAGCTGAAGCCCATCGTGCCGATGCGCCAGATTTGTCCTTTGAGCGGCCCGAAGGAGCTGGCAATCTCGATGCCAAAGCGGTCAAGCAGCATGCTGCGCACAGACTCCCCGTCAACCTCCTCCGGAATCCGCACACAGGTAACTACAGTCAGCTTGCTCTGCGGATCCCCATACAGCTCCAGGCCCATCGCCTTGAGTCCGGCTGTAAGCGCCTCTTCATGCAGCGCATGTCTGGCATGCCGTGCCTGAAGGCCTTCCTCAAGCACCAGCCGCAGCCCTTCACGCAGTGCATAGAGCATCGAAGTCATCTCCGTATGATGATTCAGCCGCTGCGGACCCCAGTAATCCTGAAGCATGCTTAAGTCAAAATAATTGCTACGCACAGGAGGCAGCTCCCCCGCTTCGAACTCGCCTGTTCTGAGCCCGCGTTCTACCTGCTTGCGCTTCAGCAGCTTGGCTTCCGCCCGCTCATTATAAGTAACCGGCGCCATCCCGGAGGGAATCGACAGGCACTTCTGTGTACCGCCGATGACAGCGTCCAGCATCCAGGCATCCGTCTCCACCGGCACACCGCCGATTGTCGCAACGGCGTCCACGATAAGCAGGGCATCCTGTTCACGGCAGGCCCTCCCGATCTCAGCCAGCGGCTGCACCCGGCCTGTGGAGGTTTCCCCGTGAACAATGGCTACCACATCCGGCTTAAAGCTTTGGATCGCGGAGATCACTTCCTCCGGAGCAAACACACTGCCCCAAGCTTTTTCAATGGTATAGACCTCTGCCCCGCAGCGTTCGGCGATTTCATGCAGCAAATGGCCGAACCGGCCAAAGATCGGAATCAGCACCCGGTCGCCGGGTGCGATTAAACTGACCATTACCGCTTCAATACCGGAACGCGAAGTGCCGTCGACCGGAAAAGCCCATTTATTGTTCGTAGCAAACAGCTCACGCAGCATCCCCATAGTTTCATTCATAATATCCGTAAATTCAGGATCAAACTGGCCCAGCACCGGAAAAGACATCGCCCGCAGCACGCGCGGATCGACCTCCACCGGTCCCGGGGTCATGATGCACCGCAAGGACGGCGACAAATCTTCGTACCGCTTCATGAGAACCTCTCCCTCTGATGTTCAGCTTTCTTTATAAGCCAGCTCATATAATATGGCCGTTAACACATTCAATCCGGCAGCCAGCTCTTCCGGTGAAGAATATTCATCCGGAGAATGGCTGATTCCGGCCCGGCTCGGTACAAAAATCATTGCTGTAGGACATAGGGGGGCAAAGAGCTGGGCATCATGGCCTGCTCCGCTAACCATCGTGCGGAAGCTTCTCCCCTGCTGCAGGCTGATCTGCTCCAGCAGCCCCTTCAGCCCCACATCCATTGGTGCAGGAGTGGTTGCTAAGGTTGCTGTGAGCTCCAAAGTCAGCCCGCGGTTTTCGGCGATCCTTTCGAAATGTGCCTGAATACCGTTGCAAAAGCGTTCCAGCTGCTCGGCTCCGCTATGGCGGATATCCAGTGTAAACTGCACTTCACCGGGAATCACATTTGGCGTACCGGGGGACACCTCCAGCTTGCCGCAAGTAGCTACCAGCGGATCACCGGCCTGGACCGCCGACTGCTCCAGCACCAGCAGCATCTCTGCAGCACCCGCTAGCGCATCCCGCCGCAGCCCCATCGGGGTTGTGCCGGCATGGTTCGCCGTGCCGCCAACTTTCACCTGAAATCGCCGCTGCCCGGCGATTGCATCAACGATTCCTATCTCCAAGGCCGATTGCTCCAATACGATGCCCTGTTCGATATGCAGCTCAACATACGCACCTATATCCTCTCTGCGGGGACCCTTCCCGGACTTGCTTCCCAATCCGCAAGCTTCCATGGCCGAAGAAATCGTCATCCCCCGGGAATCTGTGCAGCTATCCGCTTCGCTTCCATTAAACATCCCTGTTACATTGCCGGAGCCCCAGAAGGTCAGCGGAAACCGGCTGCCCTCTTCTTCGCAAAAGGCTACTGCCTCCACGGTCCGCAGCGGCCGCCCGAAGGTCTGCTGCAAATAATGCAGTGCAGTAACAGCGGCAGCAACCCCGTATGCACCGTCATATTTCCCGCCGTTCAGAACGGTGTCAATATGTGAGCCGGTTAATATGACTTTATCGGCTGTCTCTGAGCCTGTAAACCTTCCATAGACATTCCCGACGTCATCACACCTCACTTCCATCCCCAGTGCAGCCATCCTCTCCTGCAGGAACTGCTGTGCCCGGAGCCATTCCGGAGTATATAGAAGGCGGGATACTCCGGGTCCTGGGGCGCTGAATACTGCAAGCTCCTCCAGCAGCTCCATCATCTCAAGCGCCGGTGCCTTAATCGTCGGTGTTGTCATAATGAAGACTGCCCTTCGTTTACCCGCAGCCATTGCCCGCCGTCTTCGATCAGAAGTCCTTGCTCTGCGGTATAGACCACTGTGCCGCGGCTTATCGTGGCTGAGACCTTGCAGGATAAGGTCTTGCCGGCATAGGGACTGTGTTTATGGCGGTAATAGAGATCCTCTGCGCTCAATATATAGGAATGATTCGGGTTCAGCAGCACCAGATCGGCGTCCAATCCAAGCTTGATCGAGCCTTTGCGGTGATCCAGCCCGAAACGCCGGGCCGGCTGCTCAGCCAGGAGCGCGGCAATCTGCGTAACCGGCAGGCCGCGCACATTGACCCCTTCGTGGAACATCAGCTCCAGGCTGCTTTGCGCCCCGGAAATACCGCCCCAGGCTTCAAAGAAGTTTAGCCCGGGATCAAGCTTAAGCTCCGGCGGACAAGGGGAATGATCCGAGGCGATCAGCTCGATCCGGCCTTCAGCCAGCACCTTCCACAGCTTCTCCTGCTCCTCCGGGCTGCGCAGCGGCGGCGCACATTTAGCCAGCGCTCCCAGTTCCTCCAGGCTGTTCTCGCTCAGAACCAGGTAATGGGGACAGGTTTCCGCAGACACATCGAGCCCGCGGAGCTTGGCTTCATGGATTAATTCAATCGCAGCTGCGGTGCTTATATGCACAAAGTGCAGTCTGCAGCCAGTCCGTTCACTGTACAGCAGCGCTCTCGCCACGGCCTCTAGCTCAGCTTCCGCCGGACGGGAGGCGGCAAAATCACGCGCAGTAGTCCGGCCGTTCCGTACAGCATCAGCTGTCAGCACAGCGGTGATCTCTTCGCTCTCCGCATGCAGGGCAAGAATACCGCCGAGCCCGGCAATTCTTTGCATACCCTGATACAATGTGTCATCATCCACCTCGCGGAACCGGCCTTCCCCTTCGCCTCCGGGATTGGAGATGAAAGCCTTATAGCCGGTAACACCGGCTTCTGCCAGCTCCTCCAGATCCTCCAGATTGCCGGGAACCAGCCCGCCCCACAGCACATAATCCACGGCAGAGTTGCCGGCCGCTGCGTCTGCCTTGAGCTGCAGTGCGGCTTTATTCACAGTAGGCGGATTACCGTTCAGGGGCATATCCGCATAACAGGTGCAGCCTCCGGCGGCAAGTGCCGCCGAACCGCTGCGGAAGCCTTCCCAATGGCCCAGCGCCGGCTCATTAAAATGAACATGCATATCGATCATGCCGGGCAGCACATACTGTCCTTCCGCATCGATGACCCGGGTGTCCGGATAAACCGGCAGCTCCTCGCCCAGCGCGGCAATCTTTCCGTTCTTCACAGCGATGTCCAGCTTGCGTACTTCTCCGGGCAGTACTACGTCCCCATTCTTGATGATAAGCTCATACGTTTCTTTCATGAATCGGTCACCTCCGGCCATCTATATAATTGTTATTTGTCTAATATTTTCAACTTCCCCGATACGTGCTGTACCCTCCTGGAGCCACTAGCAGCGGAACATGATAATGCTCGGCGGGATTGATTATTGTGAAGCGGATTGGAATCTGTTCGAGAAAAAAAATAGTAGAACCTGCTGCGGCTACCGAAGCGCCCTCGTCTGCCGGATTGCTGCCGCGGAAATAGTCCCCGGCCATAAACAGCAGCTCATAGCTGCCGGGAGCAAGCTCGCTTCCCGCCAGCAGCGGGGCATCCAGTCTGCCGTCGCTGTTCGTCACTGCTTCCCGCAGCAGCTCGCCTGCCGCCCCGCCGTCAAGCTTCCAGAGCTGAAGCGCCATACCGGCCGCCGGCACTCCCCGGGCCAGGTCCAGCACATGGGTGGTCAGCCGGCCGCTCATGACTGTGTATCCTCAGGCTCAGACAGCAGATCATGCAGCCGGAAACCGGTGATTTTACCAATTTCATGAAGCGCCTGCTCCCATTCCTCTTCCAGCGGACGGTTAACCCGTTCCCCGATCGCCTTAATGATGTCATCCTTGTTTTTGCCGCGTACGGCCAGAATAAAGGGAAACCGGAATTTCTCCGTATATGCCGCATTTAGTTCAGTAAGCCGTTTGAACTCCTCAGGTGTCAGCCGGTCCAGGCCCGCACCCTGCTGCTCCGCCGCTGACAGCGGGGTAACCTGAAGTCTTGTCGCCAGATCGGGATGGGATCTCAGCAGGGCTTCAATTTGGCTGCGCGGCGCACTCCGTGCCGTCTCCAGCATCACACTGTGCAGCTCTTCCACCGAATGAAACGGAACATGCCGGTAAGCCCCCTCCGCCACCCAGGGGGAATGTTCGAAGATTCCGCCAAGTGCCGCCACAAACTGTTCCTTATCCATTACGTTAATTTGGTTTATTGTTAATGAATCCTTTTCTGCACTCATATTCCCGCCCCGCCTTCTTCCAATTCTACATATTTTGCTATTAATGTAATAATATTCTCTATAAAAGGGTAAAAAAAGTCCATTTGCTGTATTCAAGTCATCTACTTTTTGCTCTGCGCCGGAAATAGCGGTTTCTTTGCTGGGTTAGATGTTCGAACTACATTAAATGGACGGTTGGACCGATTATAGCATCAAACGATAAGTGAAGTCTTTGTTACCTGCCTGCTTTATTTCTCTTAGAACCGCTGCTCACGGACATAAGGTGTCCCCAGCGATTCCGGGGTGCCCGAAGGCTTGTTGCGGTTGCGGTAGCCGAGATACATCAGCACCAGAATCGTTACGATGTATGGAATCATCTTGAGGAAATAAGGCGGAATCACGCTGCCCAGCAGCTGGATGCGGAAGCCGAGCGAATCGAGTGCACCGAAGAAATAAGCGCAGAAGAGTGCACGCAGCGGATTCCATCTGGCGAAGATAACAAGCCCGACCGCAATCCAGCCGCGGCCGGCCGTAAGGCCTTCATTCCAGGTCGGCGCGTAAGCCAGCACCATATCCGCCCCCGCTAAGCCTATCAGTGCAGCACCGGCCGTTACATAGCTGTAGCGGATCAGCTGCACACGGATGCCCATAACATCGGCAGTCGCGGGGCTGTCCCCTACGGCCCGCAGATGCAGCCCCCAGGAGGTGTGATGGATCAGCAGATGCAGCACCAGTACCAGCAGCAGGCTGAACCAGGTTAAATAATCCATCCGGCCAAAAATATCCCCGATGACCGGAATCCCGTTCAGCCAGCTGAGGTTCAGCTTAGGCGAAGTCCCCGGCAGCGGCAGTCCGCTGATTGACTTGCCCAAATAAGCGCTGAGGCCGCTTCCGAACAGGGTCATGGCAAGCCCGGACATCGTCTGGTTCGCCCGCAGCGTCACACAGAGGAACGAATGCACCATTCCGAGCACTGCGGTGACTGCAATAGCCGCAAGGAGCGCCAGCAGGAGATTTCCGCTGCGGATATAGACGATACAGGTAGTCACTGCCCCCATCAGCATCAGTCCCTCTGCGCCAAGCTGGATTATGCCCGCTCGTTCGTTCAGAATACCTCCCAGTGTAGCCAGCAGCAGCGGGGTTCCGGCAGAGATTGCGGCTATTAATAACTGTGTAGTGAAATCCATAGGTAAACTCCCTTCTCAAAATCCCCGCGATAATATACGTTCTGATAGTTGAAAGGCGCTGCTTATGCGCTCCGGCGTATGCGGAAACGGTGAATCATATCGCCGGCTATCAGGAAGAACAGGATCGAGCCCTGCAGCATTTCAGAAATTGACGAGGGCAGTCCAATGGTCTGTACACTATAGCCGCCGACTATCAGTCCTCCGAATAGAACAGAGGTGATGATCAGACCGAGCGGGTTCAGCTTGGCAAGCCAGGCGACGATAATTGCGGTGTAGCCGTAGCCGGGTGAAATCCCCTGCATCAGCTTGTGCGTCACCCCGGAAACCTCAGCCATACCGGCTATTCCGGCCAGCCCGCCGCTGATCAGCATAACGATAATAATATGCCGTTTAATATGAATCCCCGCGTAACGCGCAGCCGTCGGATTGGCCCCAATCAGCCGCAGCTCATAGCCCCAGCGGGTAAATTTAACCATCAGATAATAGATGACCACCGCGATAAGCCCAAAAATCAGCCCAATATGCAGTCTTGTCGTCCCAAGAACAGGTAAGGACTGGGCAGCCGTAAACATCGGTGATCCCGGGAAATTGAAGCCCTTCGGATCTTTCCAGGGTCCGAACACCACATAATCCAGGGCCAGCAGCGCCACATAATTTAACATCAATGAAGTAATCAGCTCGTTGACACCGAAGTGTGTCCGGGGAATAGCTGTCATCAATCCCCAAAGCGCCCCTGCCGCTGTACCGAATAACAGCATCAGCGTTATCGACCAGAAGGACGGGAGATCCGGAAAATAAATCGTAACCGCCGTAGCCGCCATCGCCCCGACGGTCAGCTGTCCTTCGGCCCCGATGTTCCAGACGGAAATCCGGTAAGCAACAGCGATACCCAGGCCGCACAGGAGCAGCGGGATTGCTTTTACCATCGTTTCTGTGAATCCATAGGAGGTACCGAAGGCCCCCCGGAACATCTTTTCATATACCGTAACCGGACTCATCCCGTTAGCGGCAATGAATATCGCACACAGCAGAAGCGCCAGTATAACGGACAGAATCGGTGACCACCACGGAGAGCGGGTACGGCTTGAATCGTATTCCAGCCGCAGCGAGAACCGTTTACCGGGCTTAGCCGGAGCCGGCTCCAGCACTGCCGCTGCAGAATTGCTTCCATTTTCCGGACTCATACTGCACTCCCCTCCCTGTGCCTGATTCCGGCCATCATCAGACCGATCTGTTCTCTGTCCGCGTGCTCATGATCGCTTTCACCGATGATTGTACCGTTGTATATAACCAGAATCCGGTCAGACAGCTGCAGCAGCTCATCCAGATCCTCAGAGATTAGCAGTACTCCGCTCCCTGAACTGCGCAGCTCCATCAGCAGCTCATGTACCCCGGCCGTCGCCCCTACATCCAGACCCTGTGTAGGGTGAACAGCGACCATCAGCTTCGGCTTATGGCTGACCTCACGGGCAAACAGCAGCTTCTGCTGGTTGCCGCCGGACAATTGCTGGACCGGTGTATCGAGCTCAGGTGTCTTCACATTGAAGCGCTGGACCAGCTCCTGAGACCACAAACGGTTCTTTGCTGCTTTCAAAAAGCCGAATTTGGAATGCTCTTCACTGCGGTAAGACTTGAACAGCAGATTATCCACCGAGCCCAGCCGTCCGGCCAGACCGCTCTTCATCCGGTTCTCCGGCACATGGGATATCCCTGAATCAATGGCTCCTCTGACCGAAGCCGTTGTCACCTTGCTGCCATCAAAAATAATCTCGCCATTCTTCCAGGTTCTAAGCCCTGTAAGCACTTCTGCCAGCTCCTTCTGCCCATTGCCGGCCACTCCCGCAACCCCGACAATCTCACCTTCACATACCTTCAGCGACAGGTTGTCGAGTGCCTTGCGGCCATGATCGGCTGAGACTTCCAGCCGGTTAACGATAAGCAAAGGCTCACCTTGGGTAACCTCACGCTCCTGGCGGCTGATCGTTACCTCTCTGCCTACCATCAGCCGGGCCAGTTCCAGCTCATCCGTATCCGCCGTAGCCAGCGTAGCGATCATCTTTCCTTTGCGCATAACGGAAATCCGGTCGGAAGAAGCCATCACTTCTTTCATTTTATGCGTAGTCATAATCACTGTCTTGCCCGCCTGCTTCATCACCCGCAGTGTTTCAAACAGCTGCTCCGCTTCTCCCGGAGTAAGCACAGAGGTGGGTTCATCCAAAATAATAATATCTGCTCCCCGGTACAGTGTCTTGACGATCTCCACACGCTGCTGCTCACCGACGGACAATTGCCAGATCGGACGGTCAACCGGGAATTTCAGCCCGAACCGTTCTCCCAGCGCCTCAATTTCTTCATGCTTATGTTTGATCCATTTGCTGCCCCGCCAGAAAGACGACTTTTCGCCAAGCACGATATTTTCCGCTGCTGTAAGACTTTGCACCAGTCTGAAGTTTTGAAATACCATTCCGACACCCAGGAGTGCTGCATCCTTAGGGGAACGGATTCTGGCGGTCTGTCCATGGATCAGAATTTCGCCTTCATCCGCCCGGTATACACCTGACAGCATGCTCATGACTGTGCTCTTACCTGCTCCATTCTCACCAAGCAGCGCGTGAACCTCACCCGCATTTGCCGAAAAATCGACTTGATCGCTTGCCGTTACAGAACCGAATTTCTTCACAATCCCGCGCATTTCAACCGAATGGTCCTGCATTTTGGGATGCTCCTTTCCTTATAGTTGTAGTACGGGTGGGGAAGGTTCCACCTTAACGGAACCCGCCCCACCCATAAGGACATGCATGATGAAATTAGGATTATGACATTATTGCGGGATTGTGCCCTCTATGCCTTTTACCAGCCAGTTCATGCCCAGTACTTCTTCAAGGGTCAGTGTCTGGCCTGCCTTAACCTGTTCTTTGCCTTGGTTATCAGAAATCGGGCCAGTAAATACATCCAGCTCACCGCTGATAATCTTAGCCTTTGCTTCTTCTACCAGGGTCTTGACATCATCCGGAACCTTGTTGCCGAACGGAGCAAGCTCAACCATGCCGTCAGCCATATCGCCGGAATATTGCTCGCTCTTCCACGTTCCGTCTATTACCGATTGAACAGCCTTCACGTAGTAAGGGCCCCAATTCCATACCGGGTTAGTCAGATAATTATCAGGTGCGTACTTACTCATGTCAGAGTCATTGCCGCCTGCATAGGCTCCGCGTTCAGCAGCTGCCTGCAGGGTTGCCGGGGAATCCTGATAAGCCAGCAGGACATCTGCACCTTTATCGAGAAGGCTTATTGCCGCCTGACGTTCAGTTGCCGGATCATACCAGGTGTTGGTCCACACTACATCTACCTTAATATCAGGGTTGACGCTTTGTGCTCCAAGTGTAAAGGCATTAAGATTATAGATAACTTCGCTGATCGGGAAAGCACCAACATACCCGAGGTGGTTTTTGGTAGTCATTTTCCCTGCAGCGATACCGGTCAGATAACTTGCTTGATAGTTCTTACCGAAATAAGTACCCATGTTCTCAGCTGTCTTGTAGCCGGAAGCATGGAGGAATTTCACATTAGGGAATTTATTGGCTACATTAAGAGTGAAGTCCATATAACCGAAGCTTGTAGTAAATACAATGTCATGGGACTGAGCAAGCTCAGTGATGATGCGTTCAGCATCGGCACTTTCCGGAACATTCTCTACGTAATCCGCAGTAATACCGAGCTCTTTCTCCATGTACAGACGGCCTTGGTCATGCTGATACGTATAACCGCCGTCACCCGGAGGTCCGATGTAGACAAAAGCAACCGTTGGCTTCTCTGCTGCCGGCTCTGTTGTTGCTGTGGCCTCTGTTGCTGTTCCCGCATTCGTTGCCGCCGGCGCCTCCGTAGCAGCTGTGTTCGTAGCCGCGTTGTTATTGCTTCCGCAGCCCGCCAGTACGACCGCGAGCAGGAACACGAGCACAAAGCTTAGCGTAAATCCCTGACCCCTTCTTTTCATAATTCTCCTCCTCCAGGATATCTCTCATAATGGCTGTAACCATTAATGTATCTCTACTATACTGAGACCAGGCGTTTACGTAAATTTATATAACATACGTTTGTGCCTTGTAATAAGAAATCCTAACTTTTTTGTGCCTTATGCACTAAAACGAGACGAAATATACTTAAAATATGTG
>NZ_LN831198.1:727410-729069 GCF_001368795.1 Paenibacillus ihuae | reverse complement strand
CCCGGCTGAGCAGCCCGCGTAGATTGCCGTTAATATACTTCTCCATCGTATCCGCCGGAATTTGGCCCAGCAGGAGATTCAGCTCAAGCTGGCGGTAGTGCACGACATTCCCGTACGCACCCCATTGCTGAGCCATCGACATACATTCCCTCACCTCGGCAAAAGCTTCCTTCAGCCCTTCCGGCTTAACCTTAATACTGCTGACTGCCGCCCGGGGATAATACGTTTTATCGAGCTTTAAATTGTGAAAACATTCATTTATCAGAGCGCGAAACTGTTCAGGGCTGTGCTGGCTAACCGGTAACAGTGATACTAATCCCTCATCCATAATGACATGAATGGCATTCAGCTCCCGCAGGGCAGGATGCTCCGCATATTCTTCCTTCAGCCGGAGCAGTTCCCCCTGCCGGTCGTCTCCAACAGCGGCTGTATCGGTAAGCAGCAGTTGAAAAGGAGAATGCAAAAGCGTCACTTCCAGCTTGGCCGCAGCCTGGGACAGCTCGTTGCAGGACAATCCGCCCTTCAGACACCTGCGCAGAAGACTGCTGAATTCACGGTGCTCGGCATGCACAAAATAATCTTCATAGCCGGAATGAATATGGAAGGAAATAAGTTCAGCCCCCTGGACAAACAAGCTCTCTTCGACGGGCAGCAGCAGCGGATCAATCGGGCAGTACAAAAGATAGCCGGAGCATTTCTCCCCTTGCATTAACGGTATCCTAAGGCCTGTTTTGTCACCGATGCGAAAACGCTGATTGCGGTTCTGCCAAGGCCAGCCTTCCAGCAGCTGACGGCCTTCATATTCCGAATTATTGTACACCGCGTCTCCCCGGGCGCTGACAACCGCAAGCGGATAACCAATCACCTCGGATACCGACTCAAACAGCGGACGGCTGCGTCCGGAACGGAGCGCAAAGCGCATCAGCTTGCGCTGCTTATCCATAATGCTCTGCAACATGCTGGTGCTGCGCGACAATTCTGCACGAAACAGCCCGTTCATCTGATCGGAGAACGTAAACTGGAACGGCAGCTCAATCAGCGGAAAATTCAGCGTCTCCGCTTCAGCGATCAGCTCCTCCGGGACCGTATCCCAGAAACGGCCTAACTTGATGCCCAAAGCGGAAGAACCGCGGCGGTTCAGAGTCTGCAGCAGTGCAGACGCATCCTCCAGGCTGTCCTTGATTAAATAGGCTGTTGTCAGCAGCATTTCCCCTTCTTTAATCCAGTCCGAAATATCCGGCGCATCCATCACATTAATCGACTTCACAATTCTGTGTTTCCCCTTAGCTCCGGCTATAAGTCTTGCTTCGGATAAAGGATAAATGGACAACGCTTCTTCGACGGTAAGATGCATGCCACCCCTCCTCAAATAGGTTCATTTATTATCGTTCGGTCTTTATGTTACTTTATGTAACATTATAGATAAAATGACCCCTTATTGAAAGAGAAACTTTAAATTATCCGTGAACTATGTGAGATAATATTACGCATGTCACAAAATATTAACTATTGCACTTTTACAGCTGCCGGGCAAAGATTATGCAGCGTTTGGCTTGTAAACGGATGGATGAGTATAGTCGGAACAGCGTGGAGTGTGAGGGAGAGAACAAAAAAACTTCCGCTCTCGCATGATTACGCAGAGACGGAAGTCGGGTAGGC
>NZ_LN831198.1:688164-727384 GCF_001368795.1 Paenibacillus ihuae | reverse complement strand
CGGAAGTCGGGTAGGCCAGCTGTTATTTGCTTCTAAATCCAATTTTGCCGGACCCATGAGAGCAGGCGGAGATCCTGGCCGTGACCGCCGATGACAGACAGTCCCAGCGGCAGTCCGCCGGGTCCATAAACCGGCAGCGTGATTTGCGGCAGTCCCGCCAGACCGGCAATGCAGCAGAGCATCATGGCTCCGCTGCGGTTCAGTTCCAGCTGCTGCAGATCACCGCCGCGCAGCGGCGCCGGTCCGGGAACGGTCGGGATGACCAGACATCCGTCTTCCCCAAGCAGATCCCGCAGCCTGGCCGTGATCTCCTGGCGCAGCGACTCGGACCGGGTGTGATCTTCCCCGGCAATGGCTGCCGCCCAAGTGAAGCGTGCGGCAATGTCCGGTCCAAAGACCGGCTGCTCCTGTTCAATCCACGCTCCATGGGTGGCCCAGATTTCTGTACCCTGCAGCTCCCTGAACACATCCATCCAGGTTTTCAGGCCTTCCGCTGAAATAACCGTTTCCAGCGTTTCATCTGCTCCCGCCTGCAGCCGGCGGAGGCCTTGCTCAAGGAATTCGGAGCTCCCCGCTTCTGCCAGGGCCCAGCAATCTGCAGGGATGTACAGCTTGCTCATTCTGTCACTGTTCTGCTGTAATGGCAGCCGCTCCTTACGGAGCAGCACCTTGCCTATCCGCAGCAGCAATTCCGGGCTGTCCGCCATCCAGCCCACCGTGTCAAACCCAGGTGCCAGCGGAATCACCCCGTCCATCTCCACCGCACCATGCGTCGGCCGAAAGCCATACACCCCGCAATAAGACGAGGGAACACGGATTGAACCGCCCGTGTCCGTGCCAAGCGCGAAGTCTGCTTCGCCGGAGGCTACCGCCACTGCCGAGCCGCTCGAGGAACCGCCGGGTATCCGTCCAGGCCCGCGCGGGTTAAGCGGTGTGCCGTAGTGATGATTCTCACCGCCCAGACTATACATCAGCTCATCCGTATGGGCGGCTCCGCGTAAGGACGCTCCGGCCTCCAGCAGTTTAAGCACCGCCGCCGCATGGTTAGCAGATGGTTTATGGGTGCGCAGCCAGTCGGGATTACCGGCGGAAGAGCTGTGCCCGGCTACGGAGAACACATCCTTTACAGCAAAACTAAGACCTTCTAACACGCCCAGTTTCCGGCCGGTTACTTCAAGCTCCGGGACAATGAAAGCGCCATGTTGATTATTAAGGATCATCTCTTCCTCTCCTTTCCTCCCGGACCGAACAGGGAAGTGATTCGTTTGCCGCAGCAATGCCCTACCAGCCAATGGCTGCACCATCGCAGCGCGGATCAGTACCGCCGCTGCGGTAGCCGTTGCCGTCTATGGCGATGGCATGCGCATGGCCCATGATGCCGTCATATTCTCCGGCCTGCCGGACAATATGGCCGGCTGCGGCCAGGTCATCAAGCACATGCTGCCCTACGCGCTTCTCCACTCTCAGCTCCTGCGTCGGTTCTCCCCAGGTTCTGCCCCACACGAATCGCGGTGCTTTCACCGCCTCCTGCGGATTCATGCCGTAATGCAGCATCCGTGTCAGCAGCATCGTCTGGGTCTGCGGCTGCCCTTCTCCGCCTTGTGTGCCATAGAGAAAGGCGGGTTTGCCATCCTTACAGGCCATGGCCGGCATAAGCGTGTGAAACGTACGCTTATGCGGCTCCAGCGTATTGATATGTGCAGGATCGAGCGAGAAGAAGGAGCCGCGGTTTTGCAGCAGAATTCCCGTCTCTCCAGCCACAGCACCTGATCCGAATTCAAAATAAAGGCTTTGTATGAACGACACCGCATTACCCTCGCCGTCCACTACAGCGGCATAGGCCGTATCCCGGCCAATCGGCTCGCTGCCCAGCGCTGCAGCCCGCTGCATGGAGATGGATGCCGCGAGCTGCCCGGCATACTGCTTATCCAGCAGCTGGTCCAGCGGGACCGGGCGGAATGCCGGATCGGTAAGCACCTGATCCCGGTCGCGGAAGCTGAGCTTCAAAGCCTCCGCCAGCAGGTGATAATACTCGTAGGAACCCTGTTCGATATTCCCGAAATCAAAGTGCTCCAGGATATTCAGGGCCATCAGTGCCGCAAAGCCCTGTGAGTTGGGCGGCGCCTGATAAACGGTATGCCCGTGATAATCGGTGGAGACGGGGTCCACCCATTCCCCGTGATGATCGGCAAAATCATCACGGGTGAGATACCCGCCGGCGGCATGCATATAATTGGCTATATCCTGCGCAATCCCCCCCTTATAGAAGGCGTCGCGTCCGCCTGCCGCAAGCAGACGCAGCGTCCCGGCCAGCTGCGTCTGCACGAACTTCCCGTGGACAGCCGGAGGCCGTCCGCCGGGAAGATAGATCGCCGCCGCCTCGGGCGTCAGCGCGGCTCCGGCTAAGATACTGTTGCCGTACTGATCCGGCGACAGCGGAAACCCTGCGGAGGCGTAGCCGATCGCCGGCTCCAGCACCTCCGCGAAGGTCAGGCGGCCATACTGGCGCTGGACCGCCTCCCAGCTGTCCGCCATTCCGGGCACCGTAATGGCGCTGCGGATACCCCGCCGGGGAATCGCCGCTTCCCCGGCGTAACGGTCCCTGCGGACACCGTAGCCGGATCGTCCGCTGCCGTTGTAGGCCCGGACGCGCCCTTCGCCGGCACTGTAAGTGAGCCAAAAGGCATCGCCGCCAAGCCCGGTCATATGCGGATAGACTACGGCGAGCGCAGCGCTGACCGCTACCGCCGCATCAAAAGCATTGCCCCCTTTTTGCAGGATTCCCGCCCCGGCTGCGGAAGCTAAGTAATGGGGGCTGACCACCATTGTTTTTGTGCCGATTACTGGCCCTGTCGTCATGCGCCCATCTCCATTTCCAAAAACGCTTAAGGTTAGTGTCATTTAACCGTACAGCAAATTCCCCTGTCAATGTGTTAAGGGCAAACTCAAATTCAACCGGCCTGTTTTTGTGAGCCATGCACAAAGATTAGTGCAAATACGGTATGTGCAGTAGTTGCCTTCATACCAGTTGTTATAGAATGAGTCAAACTCAAACTCTGGCTAAGCTTATAAACTTTTAGGGGGAGTCCCGTGAAATCAACCAATAATGAATATGTGCAAATTGCCGTGGCCATGTGCAGAACGGGTATTCTCGGCTACGGCGGGGGGCCGTCCGTCATTCCGCTGATCCGGCATGATGCCGTAACCCGATACGGCTGGCTGACGGACGACGAGTTCGGGGAGACGCTGGCCATCGCTAACGCCTTGCCGGGGCCGATCGCCACCAAGATGGCCGCATATCTCGGATATAAGCTTAAGGGATCCGGGGGGCGCTGCTCTCCGTGCTGGCGCATATCCTGCCCAGCTGCATCGCGATGATTGCACTGCTCTCCGCCGTCAATTACTTAAGCGGCTCCAAAGTCGTGGCGGGTATGATCGCGGCCGTCTCACCCGTCATCGCGGTAATGCTCGGAATGATGGCTTACGAATTCGCACAAAAAGCGTTCAAAGGGCTCGGGAAGTGGATTGGAGCTGCCTTCCTGGTTCTGGCGCTGGTGCTGCTTGAAGTACTGCATCTGCATCCTGCCATTGTTATCGTGCTCTATCTCGCTTATGGAACGGTTCACTACCGGATACTCGCGAGGAAAAATAAGAAGGGAGGGACCGCCTAAATGGAATGGCTAGAACTGATTTTCGGATTTTTCATGGCTAATCTGCTGGGTTATGGCGGCGGCCCCTCCTCCATTCCGCTGATGTACGAGGAAATTGTCCCGCACTACGGCTGGCTCACCGACGAGCAATTTTCTAATATGCTGGCGCTTGGCAATGCCCTGCCCGGTCCGATTGCCACCAAAATCGCCGCTTACGTCGGCTATGATGTCTTAGGCTGGATAGGAGTCATTGTTTCGCTACTGGCTACCGTTCTCCCCTCTGCCGCTGCACTGATCATCCTGCTTCAAGTCATGCAGAAATATAAGCAATCCCCTGTCGTAAAAGGGATGACTCTGCTTGTACAGCCGGTAATCGCCGTTATGATGACTGTGCTTACGATTCAAATGGCTAAGAGTCCGGCAGAAGCCATCGGGATCTGGCAGACTCTAATCATTGCCGTAATTGCTTTTGCCGCTATGAAGTGGCTGAAGCTGCATCCTGCACTTGTGATTGTTGCCGCTTTTGCCTATGGGGGGTTCGTACTTTCGCATACCGTCTAGCTACCCCGCAGAAACGTCGGGCCCTTATTTCAAAATATACTGTGACAGCACCGCCTGCACCTCATAGATATTGACTGATTTATTGAATGTCTTCTTGAGCGGGAGGGCACTGCCGGATACATAAAGACACAGCTCCGCATCCAGATCAAAGTGGCCCGCAGTTTCCACGGAATAATGGGAAATGCTCTTATAGGGTATGGAGTGGTACTGTGTCTTCTTGCCGGTTACGCCCTGTTTATCGACGAGGATCAGCCGTTTATCCGTAAAAATAAACATATCCCTGATCAGCTTATAAGCCCGTTCGATCTTCTCCTGAGGGGCAAGAATCCGCGCATACTCCCGCTGTACATCGGCAAGCTCAACCTGGGTTGCATTACCCAGGAGACCGTTAAAAATCGCCATAGTCTCTCCTCTTTCCCGTGTCAAAAATTTGGGCGGCCAGCACCGCTCCCTAACATCCTACTTGTGCGGCCGGAGTTATATGCGGTAAAAAATCCCTTTTGCCCTTGCATATTCTGCCGATATTGGTTAAACTAATTTTAAATTTGTTACGAAGGAGGTGTGGAGGAATGGATCGCAATTGGACCAACAGTGTTATTAGCCGGCTGCCTATCGCTATGGCTGGCATCGTTCATGTAAATGCCGACAACGGGAGAAGTCTGTCCATTTACAAGAATTTAATAACACTAAACCATTGTGAAATGCCTTTCCAGCCACACTTCAACGGATAAACGAGACCGGAGAACTGTTCAAGGCCGCGGGGAAATTTCCTCGCGGCCTTTTTATGTTCTTTTCCGGCCCCCATCCTGATCAAGCGGCTCAGGGCATTCTAAAAAGGAGAATTCACATGATCATCTCATGTCAAAACGTTCAAAAATACCACGGTGCCCAGCTCGTACTGAGTGACATCACCTTCGATATCCGCCAGGGCGAGAAGATCGGCCTGATCGGCCGCAACGGCTGCGGCAAAACCACCCTCTTCCGCCTGCTTAGCGGAGAAGAACGCCCGGATCAAGGACAAATATCCATCCGCCGGGGCAGCATTGTCGGCCTGCTCGCACAGATCCAAGAAGCCGACGCTCAGGAAACTGTCTATGCCGTTCTGCAGCGCAGCTTTGCCGAACCTCTCGCGTGGCAGAGCCGGCTGCGGGAGCTGGAGCAGCAAATGTCCGGGCCTGGCGCCGGGACTGAGGAAGCTGCCTGGAACAGGCTGCTTAAGGAATACGGCAGCCTGCAGGAGAGATTCGAAGCGGCCGGAGGGTACGAGATTGATTCGTCCATCCAGCGCGTCGCGCAAGGCCTCGGCATCACTGCTTCCCAATATGACCGCGTGTTCGCTTCCCTCTCCGGCGGCGAGAAAACAAAGGTCGGTCTGGCTGAGCTGCTGCTGCGCCGACCCGACGTTCTGCTGCTAGACGAGCCGACCAATCACCTGGACATGGAGGCTATCGAATGGCTGGAGCAGTACCTCCAGAACTATGATGGCACCGTACTGGCCATTTCCCATGACCGCTATTTCCTCGATGCCGTCGTCAGGAAGGTGGTTGAAATTGAAGACGGTGAAGCCATTACCTACCACACTAATTACAGTGGTTATCAAGTAGAGAAGGAAGCCCGTCTGCTTCAGCAGTTCGCCGATTATCAGGAGCAGCAAAAGAAAATCAAACAGATGCAGGAAAGCATCAAGCGGCTGATCGAATGGGGCAACCGCTCCAATCCGCCGAATCCTTCCTTTCACCGCCGGGCCGCCTCGATGCAAAAGGCGCTCGACCGGATGGTCAAGGTCAAACGTCCGGTTCTGGAGCGCAAAGCGATGGATCTGCAGCTGCAGCAGGATGACCGGACAGGCAATCAGGTCGTTATCCTGGACCAGATCAGTAAAGGCTATGGCAGCCGCGTCCTCTTCAGAGGAGCCAGCGATATCCTGAGATACGGAGAAACCACCGCACTCATCGGAGGTAACGGCGCCGGCAAAAGCACATTGCTGCGGATGATTCTCGGCCAGGAGGCCCCGGACAGCGGAAGCTGTACACTGGGATCACGGGCGGCTGTAGGTTATCTCGCCCAGGAAGCCGTTCCTGAGGACGGCAAACTGTCTGTACTGCGTTATTTCCGCGAAGAGGCGGGTCTGGAGGAAGGCGAAGCCCGCGGACAGCTTGCCCGCTTCCTCTTCTACGGCAGTGATGTGTTTAAGGACATCACCAATCTTTCCGGCGGAGAATGGACGCGGCTGCGCTTCGCGGTGCTGATGCACCGCCGTCCGAACCTGCTCATCCTTGATGAGCCGACCAATCATCTCGATATTGATTCCCGCGAGGCGCTGGAAGAGGCGCTGGAGGAATTCCCCGGCACCGTGCTGGCCGTTTCCCATGACCGCTATTTCATCAACCGCTGCTTCGGCAAACTGTGGTCGATTGAAGACGGCCGGTTCTATGCATTCTCCGGGAATTATGAATATTACAAGGAGAAACAGGCCGAGAAAGCCGCTGCCCGCTCATCAGAGGCAGTGGCTGTCGGTTCAAAAGACGGCGCCCCGCTGAAAAGTGATTCCTCACGAAGCCGCAGCTCCGCTCCTCCCGCTTCCTCCCGCAAACCGCTTGCTGCGGTCATTTGGGAGGATGAGATCGCCGCAGCCGAAGATCGGGTGAGCCGGATAGATGCAGAGATGCTTGAGCCATCCATCGCCAGCGATGCGCTGAAGCTGGCTGAGCTTCAGCGCTCGCGGGATGCCGCGCAGGTCCAGCTGGATGACTTATATGCAGCCTGGATGAACGAAACGGAAATGAATTGAGAGGCAAAGGTGGACAGAATGACAGAAAACACAGCTATAGCAGACTACTGGAACGCATATGTAGAAGGGCACCCGGAGGCAAAGGATAAATACGACAGTGCATGGGCCTTCGGTGACAACCCCCGGCTGGCAGACGAGCTCCTGGAGCTGGTACTGCAAGGAATTAAGACGGGGACCGCTTCCAATAAGATACTGTTCGAAAAGCAGGGATTAAGCCTGCCTTTTATCGGCGGCCATTCCATCCTGCTGGATGGAGACGGCGCACCGAGGGCAATCATCGAAACAGCGCATATCGAGACCGTCCCTTTTAATGAAGTGACTGCGGAATTCGCTTATTCCGAGGGTGAAGATGACCGTTCACTGGAATCGTGGCGTCATGAGCACGAGGTGTATTTTACAAGAGAATTCAATCGCTACGGCATGCCTTTCGACCCTACTATGAAAGTAGTGTGTGAGAACTTCCGTCTGGTGCATGTGAAGCAAGTGCCGTAACCTGAAGCAAAACGGCTGTGCCATCCTTAAACAGGGGCACAGCCGTTTTTGTGGAAGCAATATATGCAGCGAACTAAAAAGGCCGCTTCTTCCGTGGCGGAGAGGCAGCCTTCATTGTATAGTTGCAATTCATGTAGGATGTAATTCTTCGGGTGCTGTTTACCGCGAGATTCCCGTGATCCAGCCGAATACTGAGATCCATAAGGGAATGCTGATCAGAATACCCCATACCAGTCCCGTAGCAATATTGCCTTCGGCAGGACGTGTTACACTCTCCTGTGTAAGCGGAAGTCTTAACTCTTCTTGTTCCATGCGATCCCCTCCTAAAATATCTTATCGTCACAGTAGAGGAAAAAATGTAGACCGCCCGGCCCAAAAAGTTATGTTTCCGGATAATTTTTTAGATATAAAGGCTCAGCGGATGTTTTTTGTAAAGGCTTTCATAATTATTATTAACCAGTTTTTGCCTAATTAAAACTTATATTTCACTTTGTCATACATTATATGCACTTTCCTAGTCCAATATGACTGGCTTTTCAGGATTTTTTAAGAATTCGAACAGCATCTTGATCTGCTTTTCCGTATTCCGTTCCTGGGACAGCTCAGGCAGTTCATCTTCACCAAAAAAGCCGACTCCATTAGTTTCTACACCTTCCGATGCTTCTCCTCCTGTAATCCGGCACAGAATAAAAAATTTGTATACATGATACGGCTCCGGCGGGTGATTATGGAACTTTTTGTCCAGCACAGCGAGCAGCCGAACCGCTTCAGCCTGATAACCCGACTCTTCGGCGATCTCCTTGACCGCCACCTCACTCGGCGACAGCCCGATATCCCCCCAACCCCCGGGAAGCGCCCAGTTACCGTCGAGCTTCTCGCGGACCAGCAAAATTTTCCCGTCCTGAAAAATAACACCGCGGATATCCACCTTCGGTGTACAGTATCCTTCCTCCTCTGCAAAAGCTAGCCGGATCTTCTCCTTGCTCTCAAACGTATAATTCGCCAGAATATCTACGCTAAGCTCACGCAGCGCCTGATACCGCTCAATATCGTAAACATCCTTGGCGTATGTAAGACCCGTCTGGGCAATGGCCTGAATTTCCTTGGCCCAGGTCAACCATTTCGCTTCCATCACAGCAGCGCCTCCACTCAAATTTTTATATTTCTGCGGATGAATAAGTTATCTGCAAAGCATCAAATGACGGGAGAACAGGCCTTTTTTGGCCACACAGCGGTCTATAATTTCAAACCCGGCAGCTGCGATCATTTCGTCCATCGCTTCAATGGCTACAATGACAACCCGGTCAGCAATTCTGCGGGCATTAACCAGGATATCAAACTGCTCTTCAGGCGTGATGCTCGAGTACAAATTATAAGGCATGTCCACAACCGCTGCATCGTAATGCTCCGTTATGTCGGCGATATCACCCAGGGTGACCTCACTTTCAAAGCCGAAATGGGCAATATTCGTCCGTGCTCCCGCCGCTATGAAGGGATTAATGTCACGTCCGACAATATCAATTCCCATAGACAGCGCTTCGACCATTACCGTTCCGATGCCGCAGCAAGGATCAATAGCTCTGATACCGGCCGGCTGCGGCACAGCCATGTTGACTGCTGCCCGGGCCACGCGCGTACTGAGCGCAATGGAGTAACTGCGCGGTTTCTTCATCTGGCGGAACCAGGTCGCTTGGTTCTTATGATAGGTCCCAAAGTACCAGCGGCCGCCCAGCGTTACAATACCGTACACTAGCTCCGGACGGTTTACATCCGCCTCTCCCTCGATGCGCAGGCCGATTTCCCGTTCAATTACTCTGCGTTCATCGTACTCTATTTTGTCCTCCGGGGACAGATCATTGGTCTTCACAAAAATCACCTTAAAGGTCTTTCCGTCCACTTCTACCTGTTCTGTCTGCTTATAAATTTCCGGCAGGCTGTCTCCGGCGTACATTACATCAATCCGTTCCTTGATAAACGGACTGCGGCTGACTTCTACATTAATACTGCTGGCGAAGATGCCAGGAGGAATTGTTTGGCCAAACAAACAGCGCAGCTCCATCCCGCATAAATCCAGCTCGTCCCCCGAACAGGCATATGTATAAATATAAGCGGGAATCTCTCCCGTCTGAACTTGGTTCATTTCATGCTCCAAACCTGATTGTGAATTCGCTGACACTATTATTCCGCTCCTATCGCTTCCGCCGCTGGCGGCGCTGTTGTTTCTTCCAGACCTTCTGCCGTTAAGGCATCCTCTTGCCTGCTGTCATAGCTTATACGCGCACTGGTAATTTCTTCACGATTCCCGTTTACCCATCCGACCAGAGATGTCAGCGGCTGCAGCAGGGACTCTCCCAGCGCGGTTAGACCGTATTCAACGGTTAGGGGGACCGTGGGTGTTGCTTTCCTCCAGACCATGCCATCGCGCTCCAGATAGCGGAGGGTCTGGGTCAGCATCCGCTGTGAGATTCCACCGGAGCGCCGCTGCAGCTCCTTGAACCGCAAGGGCCCGGAACCGAGATTGACGATGATGAGCACACTCCATTTATCGCCGACCCGGTCTAGAATCTGCCGGGCAATGGTACAATCCTCCAGCAGCGGCTGCAGCCGGTCTTGCGCAGTGAATGATCGGTCCATAATGGTTACCTCCATGTAACCTAAGCATTTAATAGTGCCTTCTTGCGCCATAGGTCAGTTAAGTCTAGCATGGTTACTGAACGTAATCAACAACCGGAAGGGAACTGGGGAAATATGAAAATAATCACAATGCGGGAGGACACATCATTGCAAGTTGTAACCCCGGCAACGATCAACTGGTAAGCCGAACCATCAATCCTTTTGATCCATAGTGAGTTCTCCAGTATAATGGATGCATTACACTGCCAAACTAGCCAGTGGTCAATTAGCGGGCAGATTCAGGATTTGAATTTAACTGAATGGTTTAGCGCAGCGAAACTCCAAGGAGGTACATATTCACTATGACTTATGAACAATATTTCCAGGCTGAGCGCGAAGCTCAGCTCTCTGAATTGAAGGAATGGCTGGCCATTCCCAGTATTTCTGCCCTTTCTGTGCATAAACAGGATGTCAACTCGGCAGCCCATTGGCTGACTGAGACCCTGAAACGCGCCGGACTGGAGAATATTGAAATCCATCCTACTGCGGGCCATCCCGTGATATATGCCGACTATCTGCATGCTCCAGGGAAGCCGACTATTCTTGTCTACGGCCACTATGATGTTCAGCCGGTAGATCCGCTACACCTGTGGACAACACCTCCGTTCGAACCGGAAATCCGCGACGGCAAGCTCTATGCACGCGGAGCTACTGACGATAAAGGCCAGGTATTCATGCACATCAAAGCCATCGAAGCTATCCTTAAGCAGGAAGGCACACTGCCGGTCAATATCAAGCTGTGCATCGAAGGCGAAGAAGAAATCGGCAGCGTAAATCTGCCGCCGTTCCTGGAAGCAAGCAAGGATAAGCTGGCAGCGGATGCGGTACTCGTCTCCGACACTGCCCTCCTGGAACGCGGGCGCCCGGCGATCTGCACCGGTCTTCGCGGCCTCTGCTCCCTTGAAGTCAGCGTCCATACGGCTTCCACCGATTTGCACTCCGGCTCTTACGGCGGTGGGGTACCCAATGCGCTTCACGCACTAGTCTCATTGCTCAGCTCGCTTCATGATGACAAAGGCCGCGTAGCTGTTGAAGGCTTCTACCAGGGCGTGCCTGAGCTCTCCCCGCTGCTGCGTGAAGAGTTCGCCAAACAGGGTGTGAATGAAGAGAAGATCAGAGAATCCCTCGGCCTCGATCAGTTGTACGGTGAAGAAGGCTACAGCTTTGTTGAGCGGGTCGGCGCGCGTCCGACGCTTGAGCTTAACGGTGTCTACGGCGGCTTCCAGGGGGAAGGCAGCAAAACCGTCATTCCAAAGGAAGCTCATGCCAAGATTACCTGCCGCCTGGTCGGCGACCAGGATCCGCAGCATATTCTGGATGCTGTGGAAGCTCATCTAAATACCAATATCCAGGCAGGGGCAAAGGTACAGGTGAAGCAGATGGAAAAAGCGCGCGCCTTCAACATTGATCCGTCGAACCCGATTCTGCAGACGGCTGCAGATGCTTTTGGCAAAGTATACGGGACCCGCGCCCTCTTCACCAAAGACGGCGGATCGATCCCGATTATGGAGAGCTTCTCCCGCATTCTGAAGGCACCGGTTGTCCTGATGGGCTTTGGTCTTGATGACGAGAACCTGCACGCTCCGGATGAGCACTTCAACCTGGAGAACTTTGATAAGGGCCTGCTTACAATTGTCGAGTTCCTGAAGACGGTATAAGCAAGACCGCTAGGTATTCGTGACTTGATATATGCAGTAATAAAGCCAGGCTCCCGGGGTATTCCGAGAGCCTAGCTTTTTTGTGTTTCTATTCACTCTATATTCAGCATAAGTTTCCATGCTTGTTCAATCTTTTGAACTCCAGCCTGAACAGATTGTTTGCCAAGTAAAATATCCGTGAGATTAGGAGTGAAATCGTTAAACATCTGGGAGCCTTCCGGAATTAGAGGCCTTGCTTTTGCTACATCTACCTGATCCTTAAATCCCTGGATAATGGGATCATCAGCCAACTTTTGATTTTGATAGACACTGGTCTGTGTAGGCAATGTTCTAAGTCTTTCCGACTGGAGCAGCTGGGTTTCTTCACTAGTTAGATATTTAATGACTTCGTAAGCTTCTTCCGGATAATCACTGTACTTCGAAACTACGAAGCTATGTCCACCTATTGGAGAGCCTTGCCCGTTTGGTCCTGCCGGAATCTGAGCAATACCAAGATTATCTGCGTCCTTGAATTCGCTCCCTTCCAGAATTTCCAGAACAGCCCAGGGTCCATTGATAATCATTGCTGATTTCCCCTCTGTGAAATCCTGCATCATTCTGCTATAAGAATCACTGAAATCAGGATACTTCTGAGTGGCCCCTTCTTGTTTTAATTGAAGCATAAAGGATAAGGCACTAATTGAATTATCAGACGTAAGTTCGATTTTTTTATCATCTGTTATTGTGCTTCCGCCAAAAGCCCATAGGTAAGGCAATGCATAATAAGAATCATTATTTAAATAGACTCCATAGCGATCTTTAGATGAAACTTTCTTGGCGATCTGCAGCAATTCGTCCATAGTAGCTGGAGGTGAACTATATCCAGCTTCATGTAATATCCGTTTATTATAAAGAAGTGCCGGCGCTTCTAACACAGAAGGCAAACCATAAAGGCTCCCTTGATACTCGTTTGATTGCAGAGCAGAGGCAACATAACTTGCTCTATCTTTGTCTGATGCTAACTCATCCAGTGGATACAGTAACCCTAAGTCCGCAAATTCCGGTATCCAGCTATTATCTGAGCGAAAGATATCCACCTTTTCGCCACTAAGCAAAGCTGACTTAAACTGGTTTGAAGCAGTACCAAAATCCACCGGTGCAAGCGTCACTTTCACGTTGGGATGTTCTGCATTATACGCATCAATCCGTTGTTGTAAAAAGTCTGTTTGTTCCCCTTTATCCGTAGTCGTCCAAAATGTCAACTCAACTTTATCTGCTGCAGAATTAGCGCAAGCCGAAAGGAGAAGCATCATTAATGCTGAGCCTAAAAGCATATTTAATTTTTTTCTCATTGTTCATTTTCCTTTTTCGCCAATTTGAATTGACCAATCAGGTCACTTAACTCTTCTGCCAGGTTGGCTAAAGCTGAAGATGATGCAGAAATCTCTTCCATCGATGCAAGCTGCTGCTCGGTAGAGGCGGCAACACCATGTGTACCCGATGCATTTTCTTTGGCAATCTGAGATATTTGTTCCATAGTTCCAACCAAGTTCTCTGTATCTTCCTGGATGTATCCCATAGAGCGCGTTACTTCTACAATATCCTTTTGTACTTTCCGGATCAGGTTGAGAATCCCTTCAAAAGAGTTGCCGGCAACTTCAATGAGTTGAATCCCTTTTTGAACTTCTATTGTTCCATGATTCATTTCATTTCTAGCTATACCCGCCTCTTCCTGGATACCGGTAATCAGAGCAGCAATCTGATTAGCTGATTCTTTGGATTGCTCTGAAAGCTTGCGAACCTCTCCTGCTACTACCGCAAAACCTTTTCCGTGCTCACCTGCACGTGCAGCTTCAATACTAGCATTCAAAGCAAGCAGCTCCGTTTGCTTCGTGATCTGCATAATCAGTCGTATAGCCTCTCCAATTTGATTAGCTTGGTTGTTAAAGCCGGATACAATTCTATCTAGCTTAGTATTGCTCTCTTCGATAACACGCACTTGTTGAATGGCATTTACCAGATCCAACTTTCCTTGTATAGCCGTCTCTGAAGTAGTATTTACTGTGTTAAGTACCGTCTGATTATTTGCTGTGATTTGATGAACGTTAGTAGATAATTGTTTGATAATCTGCATATCTTTCTCGACATGATTGGCCTGTTTTTCCGTTCCAGTCGTAAACTCCTGCATAATGGCGGCAATATGCGCAGTAGCACTGCTTGTCTGCTCCGCACTGGATTGTAACTGGGCAGAAGAGGCAGCTACCTGCATGGACACATCACCTGCACTGCTGATCAATGAACGAAGTGATTGAGTCATTGTATTAAATGCCACGGCTAAATCCGTGAGTTCATCTTTCCCTTTAAAATGCAGTTCAGGGACAGATAAGTCTCCTTGTGCAACTGTTATCGCCGAAGTTTTCAATAATCTTATTCTTCGGATTAAATAGTTAGATATTAAAAATGCAATCGTAAGCGAAAGCACAGTCGCTACAGCGGCCATGAGGATATTTACGAATTTGGTTGTTTGGCCGGCCGCTGCGATCTGGTCTTTATATTGTTCTACTTTTAGTTCTTCCTCTTTAGCAAAGGATACAAGCGAGAATGCGACAGGATCGAATGAACGTCTTGTGAATCGGTCTTGTGCATTCGTTAGGTCACCGCTTTCTCTTAAACTCATGATTTCTTCAGTGTTTTTCTGATAAGTATCCCAATGCTGTTCGAATTTTTGGATGCTTTCGGATTCCTTATTTTCAGTAATTGTTTTCATGTACATCAACTTTTTTTTTACAGATGCTACATCTGTATTATATCTGCTCATAAAATTATCCTTTAAATGATCGGGTGCAAGCAAATAATGCGCTCCATCATCATTGGCCATTCTGGCAAATAAATTTAACATTTGAGCATTTTCCAAGCGTTCCTGGGCAAGCATAATATCGTTTGTTAAATGGGTGATGCGCTGTGTCATCGAATTAGATACAGCAACAGTCACCAGCAAAATAATAATAATGGAAGAAAAACTTAAGTATAACTTACTGCGCATCGAAAAAGACAAATAACTTCCTCCACTCATTCATGTAGTTTTATTTGTTTATAATATCGGCAAATGCAACCCTGAAGTTAAGCTGTTTCTACTGGAACAGACCGCACAGGAAATACCCTCTTATAAATAAACATTCATCTGAGGACAAAAAAAAAACTACGTCTGCCCAATTAGCAAACAAATACTTTTTCAAGACGGCTTAAATAAAGATGAGAGTCTTGGCGGAAACGCAGGTGGTTTGTACCTTCGTGAAGCCGGGACTCCCATCCCTTACGCTTTTTTAAGTAATCTTCATACTCCACACGACTGAGCCGTTTTAATAAGTCGTTGCTCGTTAACCACTTTAATTAAGATTTCACGAAGATGGTCGGTATCCGAAGCGCGAAGTAGCGTCAAGTATCGCTCATACAGCCGCTCGCATTTCTCTCGGAGGTCACGACTCCCCGGCGATCCAGCTCCTCATGCAGTTCGGAAAGAGTGTAATGGTGTTTAAATCGGAGTTCACTAACGAGAGCAAGCACGTCGAACCCGTAGGACGTATGTTTCATGACGAGCGCATCCGCTTCGGCAGAACGGTAGTAAGATTTTGGATAGGGGCAATCCGGGTGAGGGCGGGCATAGGCCATATTCCACATATCGAAGATTCCATCAAGGTGTTGACGTATTTATGCCAAGCGGTGTAGTGTCACTTCAGTTTCGTTCCGCAGTGTGGGCATTGCCGAAGTTCACACTCGGGAGAATATTTCCACATGGTTAGTGAAACGGGCAGACGTAGAAAAAAAACCCTTGCATAACAAGGATTTCGGAAGTTAATAATTGGAGCGGGTGATGGGAATCGAACCCACGCTATTAGCTTGGAAGGCTAAAGTTCTACCATTGAACTACACCCGCGAGCGTAAAGTGAAGACAAAAGATATTGTATCATTCCGATGAATAAAATGCAACCCTAATGACTTACCCGCTCCGCTTACAAAGATACTCCCATTAATGGCTTCAGGAATTCCGTTTCAAATTCTGCAGCTATTACCGGTTTGCTGAACAGATAACCTTGGGCTTCATGGCAATGCTGCTGGCGCAAGAAGTTCAGCTGATCTTTATTCTCCACGCCTTCAGCGGTAACCTTCAGCTTCAGGTGATGGGCCATGGAGGTAATCGTAGAGACAATTGCCGCATTATTGCTGTCTTCCATCACTTCAGAGACGAAGGAACGGTCAATCTTCAGCCGGTCAATCGGCATATTCTTCAAATAGTGCAGGGAACTGTAGCCTGTGCCGAAATCATCAATGCTGATGAATACGCCAAGCCGCTTCAAGCGGTTAAGCTGGTCAAAAGCGGTTTCCTTGTCCAAGGTCATGCTTTCCGTTATTTCCAAATCCACATAACAAGGATCCAGACCGATCTCCTGCAGGATGGCATCAATTTTACCGGCCAGATTAGGCTGTAGAAACTGGCGCATGGACAGGTTAATGGATACACAGATCGGGCGGTATCCCGCTGCCTGCCACTCTTTATTTTGCCGGCAGGCTGTTTTCAGTACCCACTCCCCGATGGGAACGATGAGTCCGCTCTCTTCTGCAATCGGAATGAACTCAACAGGTGATACCATCCCCCGTTTTGGATGATTCCAGCGCAGCAGTGCCTCCATCCCGACAATTTCTTCGTTCTCAAGCCGTACCTGCGGCTGATAGACAAGATAGAATTCATCACGCTCCAGTGCCCGGCGCAGATCATTCTCCAGCTTGAGGCGTTCTTTGGCCTTCATCTGCATGGATGGTATATAGCGGCGGATCTCCACGTTTTGCTCTTTGGCATTATGGACAGCCGTATCCGCATTCTGGATCAACTGTTCTGCCGTATCCCCATCACCGGGGTGGATACTCATCCCAAGGCTTAGAGAGATATGATATTCACCGGATTCCAGCTGCACTGGAGTCTCGAACAGCCGCAAAAGCTCTGACGCGCGCACCAGACAGCTCTCTACACCAGTCCGCTCCGTCATCAAGAAGGCAAACTCATCTGCCCCCATACTGAACAGTTCTTCGTTCACCTGAACCTCATTTTGAAACCGCTCCGACACAAGCTGCAGCAGCAGATCGCCGGCGAAATGCCCCAAAGAGTCATTGATATTTTTAAAATGATTAATATTCATAATGACCAGCGCCGAGAATCCACGGCTTTTATCTTGTTCACTCTGCACGATCATTTCTTCCACTCGCTGCATCAGACGCCTTCTATTCGGAAGACCTGTCAAGTCATCGTGATACGCCAAATAGTTAATCCGTGCTTCCGCCTGCTGATTCTCATGGTAAGGTTCATCGATCGTCAGCCGGTACACCCCGGTGAGCATCAGATAATACGATATTCCGCTGCTGAGCATTCCAAAGAGATAATCCATTTCCCCGACGCTTAACAGGTTCATGAAGAATACCTGACTCAAGGCGAAAAAGATCAGGGCACGGATAATAATAAGCAGAGAGGCTGATTTCTCAACCCTGCCCGGGTATACAATAATGCCGACACTAAGCAGATAGACAAACAGCACCGCCATATCCACCAGATGCTTCACCGTGTTTACCCAGGAATAAGCCGGAAATCCCTGAGCAATGGAATGGCTAAAGATCAGAACCGACAGCGAAAGGGCAATCAGTACGAGCGATATACCGAACACCTTTTTTTTACCCGTTACAGAAACAGGCTGGTCTTCCTTACTGAAAATAAACAGGATGCCGAATGCGCTGGCCAGACGCGAGAAGGTAAGCAGCCAAAGGGATTGATCTGCGCTGATAATAGAAGATATTGCAGGAATTCCTACAAAACTTAAGGTGTGTAAAAAATCAAAGATGCATACTCCTAAAAATAAAGCGGAGGTATAAAGTCTTGCTCTGGATAATTTGTCGGAGAAAAACAGCCATCCTTGGGCAAAAATCGCAAAACCAAAAGCTATATTGCAGCAGCCGATAATAAGATAGAGTGCTAGCAGTACATCCTGGTTCTCGATATGACTAAGCGGTGTGCGGAAAATCTGAATTAGAAGGAACAGTGCGGCCCCTATAATCGCCGCTTGGATTGTCTTTCTCTCTTCTTGTCTCATAAGTCCCTCGCGTCTAAAAAATGATATCTAATATATAGATGAATGAATGATTAAAGCCCTACATTTAAATATCGGCTGTACAGTCCTGTAAAGTTACACTCACCACTTATATTTAAAAGAAAAAGCACCTTCCCCTGAGGCAGAGGTCGGCACTTTTTGTATGAAGACGATTATTTATCTCCGAAACTTACCTCAGGCGTTGTCAGCTTGTCGTAGAAATCGACAGCCTTATCTTTATCCTCTGATGAACGGAGCGCCATCGCTGAGCGCGGGTGCTCATCTAAAGTGCCGGTGATCATATATGGAATGATGTATCCCCACTCTTCTTTCTCACGGAGCGGAATCATCAGACGCTCGATAATATCAAGAACCGGACGCAGCGTATACTTAGTATTCTTCAAGTGGGTAACCAGCAACTCAGTCGGGCAGTTCCCGGCGGCACGTCCCATTCCGTAGCAGGAGGCATCCAGTAGTTCTACTCCCAGCTCAGCCGCAATAAGAGTATTGGAGAAGGCCAGCTGCAGATTGTTGTGCGTATGTACGCCCAGACGTTTGTTAGGAAGATGGGTTTTGAACTTGTCCACCAGATACTTCATGTCGTTATGATCGAGACTGCCGTAAGAATCCACAATATAAACAACATCAACGACACTTTCGCGGATCATTTCAAAGGCTTCCAGCAGCTCATTCTCCATCACATTGGACAGAGCCATAATATTAATGGTTGTTTCATAGCCGCGGTCATGGAAAGTCTGCACCAGCTGCAGCGCTTTGTCGACATCCTTGCTGTAGCAGGCCACACGGATCAGGTCAAGCATACTCTCGCTGCGCGGCAGAATATCATTTTCGTCCACCCGCCCGATATCTACCAGCGCAGACAGTTTGGTGTTTCCCTTTTGGGGAATAACCTTGCGCAGGAAATCATCATTCAGGAAACGCCATGGGCCTGCATCTTCTGCTCCTTTTAGCAGCTTGGGAGAATTTTTATAACCGATTTCCATATAATCAACACCGGCTTCATTCAGACCGGCATACAGATTCTGCACAAATTCTACGCTAAAATCCCAGTTGTTGACGAGTCCTCCATCACGAATCGTGCAATCGACAATTTTGCTTTGATTATTCTTCACCATTTTGTTCTCCCTTCAACATTTCCTACATTATTTCCGCCAGCATAAGATTACTATGCAATCATTATCGTACAATCATACTGTAGTGAAGAATAAAATGTAAAGATTATTTCTGTTCTCTTCCATAACTGTTTTTACCGCACCGATACAATGATTTAAATCACTGCAAAATATCGACTTATATGCTACAGTACAAGAAAATAAATGAGATTGATTATCAGTCTCTATTGGAGGGATTAAAATGGCCTCTACATCCTGCTCATTACTGCGCCTACAACCGGGCTCAATAGGCTCCATTCATAGAATTGAAGGTATGAACCCTATCCTGCGACGCCGTCTTGCAGATCTCGGGGTGTCCGAAGGCGTTATGATCCGTCTAAAAGGAAAAGGCCCCTTCTTGGGACCAATTACACTGGAGTGTAACGGGCAATTGTTCGCGATTCGCCGGAAGGAAGCTTCTATGATTGAGGTGAATGTTTCATGAGTTCAATAGCACTCGTAGGTAATCCCAACACCGGAAAAACCTCACTTTTTAATACATTAACCTCTTCCTATGAATATGTAGGGAACTGGGCAGGCGTAACCGTTGAGAAAAAAGTGGGCAGCCTGAAGAATGGCGCAGGCAAGCTGATCGATCTACCTGGAATCTACTCCCTGCACCCCCTTTCCCGTGATGAAGGCGTTGCCGCGCAGTATCTGATCGATGAGTCTCCGGAAGCGCTGGTTAACATTGTGGATGCATCACAGCTGGAACGGAATCTGCTGCTGACCCTGCAATTGCTGGAATATGGCAAGCCGACCGTACTCGGCCTCAATATGATCGATGTCGCTAAAGCCCGCGGCATTTATGTTAATCCCGAGATCCTGCAGAAACATTTAGGCATCACTGTACTGCCGCTGGTTGCCAGAACCGGCAAAGGCAGCGGACAAGTACTGAGCATATTGGAGAAAACATCAAGCATCCCTGCAGTAACCTTTAAGCTCCATTATGGGGAGCTCGTGGAGCAGGCCATCGCGGCGATTCAGCATGAATTGCAGCAAACTGCAGGTTTACCGAACCACCGCTGGGTTGCTCTTCAATTGCTGGAACAGAATCCGGTGGTGCTCGAGCTGCTAGGTAAACGCATCAATATCAGCCGCCTGCTGGAAATCTGCGATACCTGCCAAACTGAGCTGCAGAACAAGAAACTGGCCCTGACGCTGCCGCAATGGATTCGTTCAACCCGTAAGGAATATATCCATTCCATATGTCTTGAGGCAGTGGATACAACAGCCCAGAAGCCGCATAATCTGACGGAAAGACTGGATTCCATTCTGACCCACCGGTTTTTGGGGCTTCCTCTATTTCTTGTTTTTATGTATGCAATGTTCAAAACAACCTTTGACTGGGTCGGCGGACCTTTATCTGATATCGTAGACGGCTGGATTTCCGGCCCCATCAGCGACAGTGCTAATTCACTGCTCCAGACTATCGGGGCATCAGGATTTACGCATGCGCTGATTGTAGACGGCATTATCGGCGGTGTAGGAGGCGTGGTTGTCTTCGTTCCGCAGATTTTTATTCTGTTCCTGATGATTTCTTTCCTGGAGGATTCCGGATATATGGCTCGTGTCTGTCTGCTCATGGACAGCACAATGGAACGGATGGGGTTAAACGGCAAAGCGTTTATCCCATTTATTATTGGCTTCGGCTGTAATGTCCCGGCTATCATGGCTGCACGCAGCATTGAACAGCCTAAAGAACGGATGCTCACAACTCTCTTGTTGCCGCTCATGTCCTGCTCTGCCCGACTGCCAGTTTATCTATTGTTTGCCGCAGTATTCTTCCCGGCCCAGCAGGCAACGGCTGTTATGTCAATGTATGTGCTCGGTGTTGTATTCGCACTGATCCTGTGCAAGCTGTTCTCCAAGCACTTGTTCAAGAATGAATCGTCCGTCTTCATCATTGAACTGCCTCCTTACCGTATGCCGCAGCTTAAGACGCTTGGCCGCAGCACCTGGGAGAAAGGCAAAGGCTTCCTGCGCAAAGCAGGTACCATTATCCTGGCTGGTTCCGTAATCATCTGGCTGATGTCCTATGCCGGGCCCTCCGGATTCAATGTGGACATGGATAACAGCTTTTTGGCTAAATTCGGCGGGCTGATCGCACCGCTGCTGCACCCGCTCGGCTTCGGAACCTGGCAGGCAGGCTCTACGCTGGTTCCCGGCTTCCTTGCGAAAGAGGTTGTAGTCTCCACCATGAATATCATCTATCACACAACGGATACTGCCGGATTGGAAAGTCAGATCTCACAAGTATTTACACCGCTGAGCTCCCTTAGCTTCATGGCCTTTATCCTGCTCTACATTCCTTGCCTGGCCACCGTAGGGGTAATTAAAAAAGAAACTGCTTCCTGGAAGTGGACCTTCTTCTCCATGGGCTACTCCCTGGTGCTGGCGTATATGGTATCACTTATTATTTTCCAGGGCGGAAGTTTATTGGGATGGTAGTAAAGCCTGGATTGGCAGACTTTCTTGCAGAAAGCGGGGACAAACAATGATAGTCAATATTGTGATTGTAGCTGCAGTGTTCGGTTATTCGGGCTGGATGATTTACCGGCATGTTCAAAAAGGGAAACAAGGTGCTTGCGCCGGCTGTGATAAAAGCAAAAGCTGCCCGGCTGCTTCACTGGATTCGCCATTCTCCTGCTCTTCAGGAACGGCCGGCAGCAAGCTGTAAATCAGCGGTATTATAGCTGCCAACTTCATACAGCAGGTTTAAACTCCTTGGCAATCGGGTATGTTTGTTATAAGCAATTGCAGCCAGACCACAACCTAAGGAGGAATAACCATGAATACTAAAAAAACGTTATTTACTACCGCAGCATTGGGAGCCGCTTATTTGCTAAAAAACAAAAACGCACGCGATAAGATTATGGAGGGTATCCAATCCTTCACCTCACAAGTGCGGGCTAAACGGAACAGCTGAACACTCTAAATCAGACCTTCATACCTTAATGATTTCACTTTGATTACAAAAAGCCGTAAAGCTCCAGAAAACTTGGAGCCTTGCGGCTTTTCGTCTGATATCATCTTAGTTTCCGGTTGAAGCGGCAGCATGTTCTGATCCTGTCCCGTTAGAAGGATTCAGTAAATATTCCAGCAGCGTGCGCACCATAACTCCTGTTGCCCCTTTAGCGTTCACGCCCCGCTCTTTGGAGAGAAAGGCCGTTCCGGCGATATCCAGGTGTATCCACGGCCGCCCTTCAGCAAACTCACCGATAAATAACCCCGCCGTTGTGGCACCTCCGAATCTTCCGGCTGCGTTGCGGATATCCGCCACTTCACTTCTCAGCATCTCGCGAAACTCAGGATACACCGGCAGCGGCCAGATTTTCTCCCCTGACAATCTGGAGGCAGCCAGCAGCTCCTGTAAAAACGGCTCGTCATTAGTGACAGCACCGGTAGCAATATCCCCCAGAATCGACAGCACCGCACCAGTAAGCGTGGCTACATCAATGATGCGTTCTGCCCCCCATTCCATGGCATAGGTCAATGCATCCCCGAGTACTATTCTGCCCTCCGCATCGGTATTAAGCACCTCAACCGTTCTTCCGCTAAGAGATGTTATTACATCCCCTGGCTTAAAGGCAGCAGCTGAGGGCATATTTTCTGCAGCAGGGATGACCATAACCACATTGATCCGCGGCCGCAATCTGCCCAGTGCATCAATGACTCCCAGTACAGCTGCCGCCCCGCCCATGTCACTGATCATATCTTCCATCCCTGGCGCTCTTTTCAGTGAAATCCCTCCTGTGTCAAAGGTAATGCCTTTGCCGACAATCCCTACTACATTCTCCCAGTCACCGGTTCCCTGGTAACGAATAGCTATCATCCGCGGCGGATGCACACTGCCCTTCCCGACAGCAAGCAAACCGCCCATACCTTTTTGTTCAATTTCACGTTCATCCAGCACTTCAGCCGGAAGGCCGTGACGCTCAGCCACTTCAATGGCTGCTGCCGCCAGAGTGGATGGTGTCAGCAAATTGCCGGGAAGGTTCGTTAAATCACGCGCCAGATTCGTCGCTTCAGCAAAGGCCAATCCCCGCTGTATCCCCTGATTCCAGCTATTGTTGACAGCTTCCCCGGTCTGCTGCTCCATATGAAACACTACAGAGGTGAGCCCTCCATAAAGAGGCTGTTCCTGCTTGTAATGCTTCCTGCGGTAACTACCAAGCACCAGTCCTTCTGTGAGCGTCTGAGCCATTCCAGCCCCATGAGACATGAGCACCTCAGGTATTTGAATAACCAGCACAGAGACCTTTTGCCGAATTGCAGCGCGGGAAACCTGAGCAGCCAGCACACGCATTTCTTCAGCTTCCGGAATCCCCTTCCCGCTTCCTGCCAAAATGACAACAGAATGATTAGGTAAATCTCCGGCTGTCAATATATACGTCTGATTTAGTTTCCCCGTAAAAAGTCCGGCCTTGGCCAGCGGCTCAATTCTTGCCTTCCACTCTACCGGAAGACTGCCGTGCTCCAACTCGGCTTCGGACACAATAACACATAAGGCATCGCTAGTTATGGCAGCAGATGAACCGCCGCTGTTCCATTCAATGAGCATATATTTCCCTCCAGCCGTTCTTCCTATAACCATATCCCCCATGAAAACGCAGATAAGGCTGACTTCCCGCACTAAGCCGTGCATCACAGGAATCAGCCTTTTAGCATTTCTTATTATAACGCATGGGTTCTGAAAAATCAGCTTGCAGATCCCGTTATTGAATGAGCGGCAGGGAAATGACAAAACGGGTCCCTTCGTTAACTCTGCTGCTGACAGAAATGCAGCCCCCATGATTCTTGATAATCCGGTCACTGACGGACAGCCCGAGCCCCGTCCCGTTTTCCTTCGTGGTAAAGAATGGATTAAACAATCTGTCGAGTGTACAGAGATCCATCCCTTTTCCGTTATCAGAGATAAAGATGCGGACCTCTGCACCTTCTCTGCGGGCCCCAACCTCAATCTTACCTATATAATCATCCGTGCGCTCTGTAATCGCTTCCATTGAATTTCTTATCATATTCAGCACTACCTGTTTCATTTGCTTGGCATCACCTGAAATGATCATATCGCCTTGAAGCGGATGGAGAATAATTTGGCAGCCCTTCATTAAGGCTTCACTCTCCGTAAGCAATACAACCTCTTTCAGTAATGCCGACACAGGAATCATGCTGACTTGGGGAACAGAAGGTTTGGATGACGTCAGAAATTCGTGAATAATGTCATTAGCCCGGTCAATCTCGGCCAGAATGATCTTGGCGTATTCCTCTTTACCCAGCTGATGCAGATGCGGATGCAGTAATTGGATAAATCCGCGAATGGCTGTCAGAGGATTACGAATCTCATGGGCGATTGAAGCGGATAATTTGCCCAGCATGGCCAGGCTATCATTCTGATAAGCGGTCTGCTCAATCAGCTTATAATCGGAAATCTCTTTAAGGATAAACAAATAGCTTCCCTTCATTTGCTCGCCTGAGCGCAGGGTAGCACGCCAATAACGGCCATATTCATCTATAAATTCATAATTAGGTTTGTTTTTTCTCACCATTTCCCGGTAAGCTCGCAGCACCTGCTTTCTTTTTAAACGGCTTAACTGAATATTCGCCAACAGATGAGTTATAGTGCAGCCCAGGAGTGAATGACGAGGTAATTCAAGGAAAGCATACATCTGTTTGTTTACAAAAACCAGAACCCCTTCTTCATCAAAAAGCATAATCCCACTCTCAATGTGCTCTAGCACATCCTCATATGTGGTGTTCATTGATACGGATTGAAACATTCTTGCCGGCAAAAGCAAGCTTTCCTGATATTGGCTTATCACGATACGAAGTTCCCCCTTTTACTGCATTTGGCGTAGACGCTTAAGCGACATCAAATTACTATGTAAATGAGTATATGACGAAGCCGCCAGAACATTCGGAAATCGTATTATATTATCCAACCGTTTCAACTATATTCCAATCATATCCAAGAGAAGAAGACAACGCAATCAGAGAAACTGTCGAATGACAAAAAACTTGCTAAAATGATTCTTAAGGCATAGTAAATATTATTCCTACTACAAGAAGCCGCCTATAGCGCTGCTCCAGGTTGCATGTCCCCGCAAAATCCTCATTGTCTGATATGTCAAAAAAAGCCTTCGCAGCAGCAGCGAAGGCTTTGGTAACAGACTATATCCGGAACTTATTTTGCATTAAATAATGACCTTATGCTTTTTGCTGGAGGCGATGGCGCCGTTGACTCATTACAGCCAGGCGCTTCTTAAGCTCGCGCTCCCATTTGCTGTCCCCAATCTGCTTGGCTACGCCCAGCAGGTCAAGAGCCATATCAATCTGACTGCGAACAATCGCCAGCGGATCTTCGCTCTCCATATTAATAACATTCTCGAAGATTGCCTCTTCGTCTTCCATTACATAATCCTGAAAATCAACGTCGCTAACTCCATCGCCATGAGCATATTCTGCCAGAATCTCATACTCGTTCTCGACTTTGTAATGTACCTCTACCCGGTGACAGACCGGGCAAAAAAGCAGGGGAACATTATGGACTTGCGTGCGATAATGTTTAAGGGTTCCCTTCGTTCCGACCATACTCGCTCCACAGCAAAAGCTCATTTTTGTTCACCCTCCTTGGGTATGTTCCATTGATTTCGTATTATTGTATTACAATAACCTGCCGGAGATTCCTCTCCTTTTAGGCTATATATTAACCGCTCCGCCTATTTTTAAACGACATCACTACCAGAAACTGGTGTTTTGTTGCAAAAAACCCCCTCGCCGGGAAATCTTCCCGCAAGGAGGTTTTTATCATTCTCTCAAAGAGCAGACAGCCCTTACAGGTTCTTGTCGCCCGGTTTCCAGTTCATAGCGCACAGACCGCCTGATTGCAGAGCCTGAAGCACACGGAGTGTTTCTTCTACGCTGCGGCCTACATCATTATGGTTCACCACTTCATATTTCAGTTCGCCATCAGGATCGATGATGAACAATCCGCGAAGGGCAATACCTTCTTCTTCGATCAGAACGCCGTAATCACTGGCAACCTTCTTCGTGATGTCCGAAGCCAGCGGGAAGTTCACTGGGCCCAGGCCATTCAAGTCTTTTGGTGTAGTGATCCATGCTTTGTGGCTGTGGATGGAGTCAATGCTTACGCCGAGAATCTCAGTATCGAGTGCCGCGAAGTCAGCTGCTGCATCACTAAGTGCTGTAATTTCTGTAGGACATACAAAGGTGAAGTCGAGCGGATAAAAGAAGAATACAAGCCATTTGCCGCGATAGTCGGACAAGCTTACCTTACCAAAATCTTTACCGTCGCCCGTAACTGTTTCCATTGTGAAGTCCGGAGCCTGTTTACCTACCAAACGTTCTGCCATTGCTTAAATCCTCCTTTGATTATGTAAGAAAAACAACCACTCCTAGCAGCCCTTAAGGGAGCTGAGGCAATATGCTTTTCTTGATTAAATGTGTTTAGTCACTTACTTATTGCTATAGACCAAATGGTATCATCGCACCAAATTAAAGTCAATATTACACTCATTACTTTTTTATAATTATTATAAATAAGCAACATTTTGTGAAATTTTCTGTTTTTCTGCGTCAAAGGAGGACTGCAGTGGTAGATTTACGCTTTACGGATTGCAGCAACGATCAGATCGCCCATTTCAGTCGTGCTGATGGCTTTACTCTTATCCACAGCAATGTCACTGGTGCGGTGTCCGGCATCCAGCACTTCGGCTACAGCGGCCTCGATTGCTGCAGCGGCGTCCTCATAGCCAAAGGTCATCCGGAACATGAGCGCCAGCGACAGGATAGTCGCAATCGGGTTAGCCAGCCCCTGGCCGGCAATGTCAGGTGCTGAGCCGTGTACCGGCTCATACAAGCCGTAGCTTCCTTCACCCAGTGATGCTGAAGCCAGCATGCCGATTGAGCCGGTCAGCATTGCAGCCTCGTCGCTCAGGATGTCTCCGAACATGTTCTCAGTCACAATGACATCGAAGCTCGACGGACGGCGCAGCAGTTGCATCGCACAGTTGTCAACCAGCACATGCTCCAGCTCCACCTGCGGATATTCCGGAGCGATTCTGTTGACTACTTCACGCCACAGTCGGGAAGTCTCCAGTACATTCGCTTTGTCTACGCTAGCCAGCTTATTGCGGCGTTTACCGGCAATCTCAAAAGCCTGGCGCACGATGCGCTCCACTTCCGTAACATTGTACACACAGGTATCAACAGCTTCTTCACCGTACTCACCCTGACGGCGTAGCTTCTCGCCGAAGTAGATGCCCCCGGTCAGCTCACGGACAACCATCAGGTCCGTACCTTCCAGTACTTCCGGTTTCAAGGTAGAAGCATCCTTCAGGCAATCGAATACTACTGCCGGACGCAGATTGGAGAACAAGCCCAGCGCTTTACGGATACCCAGAAGGCCGGTTTCCGGACGCAGCTCCTTCGGGTTGTTGTCCCATTTCGGTCCGCCGACTGCTCCCAGCAGTACAGCATCCGCACTGCGGCAAATTTCCAGCGTATCTTCCGGCAGCGGAGTTCCCCGCTCATCAATGGCAATCCCGCCAAACAGGGCATGCTCGGTTTCAAAGGTGTAGCCGAACAGCTCCTCTGCCTTTTTCAATACTTTTTCCGCTTCAGCCACAACTTCAGGTCCGATTCCGTCCCCGGCGATTACGGCGATTTTTTTAACCTCGCTCATTTCCGTCACTCCTTAGATGTTCTGCTGCACGCAGACATAGTTCTTCTGTCTATTGTTGTATCATAACGGGAGCCAAAGGACAAAGATATAGATTCTATGAAAGTGATAGGTATTGCCTATAGGATAACATCAATTCTCCATAAGCCGCGGACCGTTACATACACCGTGCCGGAATTTGCTCTTATTTCTTAAGTTGTTTACAATTAGTATGTTGTTGTTAATCTTTGGACGCTACTCAATATCGTAAGGGAGTGATGGTGAAGTGCAGTATTCAAAGCTGGGTAAGTCAGGGCTTAAGGTTAGCCGCCTCTGTCTGGGCACGATGAATTTCGGCCCGCTTACGGACGAGAAGGAAGCTTTCCGTATTATGGACGCCGCGCTGGATGCCGGGGTCAACTTTTTTGATACCGCTAACATTTACGGATGGGGCGAAAACTCCGGGCTCACAGAGACGATTATCGGCCGCTGGTTCAAGCTTGGCGGAGGACGGCGGGAAAAGGTCGTGCTGGCCACCAAAGTCTATGGTGCCATGAGTGATAAGCTTGACGGACCCAATGATGAGAGCGGTCTCTCCTCTTACATTATCCGCCGCCATCTGGAAGGATCTCTGCAACGTCTGCAGACGGATCACATTGAGCTGTACCAGATGCACCATGTGGACCGTACAGTATCATGGGACGAGCTGTGGGGTGCCTTTGAGCTTGCCGTAAACCAAGGTAAGATCGGTTATGTTGGTTCAAGCAATTTTGCCGGATGGGATATTGCTGTAGCCCAGCAGGAGGCAAAAGCACGCGGGTTCCTGGGGCTGGTATCGGAGCAGCATAAGTACAGCCTGACTTGCCGTCTGCCTGAATTAGAAGTGCTGCCAGCGTCGCAGAACCTCGGTCTTGGCATTATTCCCTGGAGCCCGCTTGACGGTGGACTGCTCGGCCGCAATGCACTTAAGAAAATTGAGGGCAGCCGCAGCGGTGGTAATCCGGAGCGTGTAGAGCAATATAAACAGCAGCTGGAGCAATTTGCGGATTTAAGCCGCGATCTTGGCGAACCGCAGGATAACATCGCTCTTGCCTGGCTACTCGCTAATCCGGCGGTAACAGCACCAATTATCGGACCGCGCACACTGGAGCAGCTGGAAAGCGCGCTGCGCTGTCTTGAGGTTGTACTGGATGAAAGCGTACTGAAACGTCTGGATGAAATCTTCCCGGGTCCGGGCGGAGCCGCTCCGAATGCTTATGCCTGGTAAGCAGTACAGACAAAGTAATCTGGCATGATCTAACATTCATTGACTACAAAAAAGGAGCATTCCCCCTATAATTCCTGCGGGTGGAGTGCTCCTGGTTTTTGTTATTCGGCTGTATCGACTGTTATCGATCCGTTGCTGGTTGATAACTTTACCTCATGAGTGCCATTTCCAAGCACAGCGGTCCCATTGTTATCCCCATCACGTTCCCAGGCTACATTGCCCTTCAGTGACCCGTTGCTCGTATCCGCCTTAATTTTGGCATCCGTTGCTGCCGGCAGATTGACTGTGACTTTACCGTTGCTGGAGGAGAAATCCCAGTCGCCTGTAATAGCAGAATTAATGCTGATCTTGCCATTGCTGCTCTTCGCCGATAATGAACCGTCAATATTGGTAAGTGTTATTGCACCATTAGAGCTTACAAGCTCGGTTTCCCCCTGCACATTCTGTGCACTAATGGTTCCATTGCTGGTATGGGCATCTACTCCTCCGGCGATATCGTGGATATCGAGGGTTCCGTTGCTGGTATCCACTTCGATCCCTGCCTGCAGGCTGCCCGCTTCAATGGATCCGTCGCTGGTCTCAACTTCCACGGCCAGATTCTGCGGAAGACTGACGTTAAAATACGGCTCTTTGGTGTAGATCCCAAAATGAATACCTGATAGCCAATTCGTTTCCAGGTCCAGCTTCAGAATCAGCGTGTCGCCTTCTGTTGACACCTTCCATTTCTTCTCCATTGCACTTGCCGCTTCGCTTTCCGAGCTGCCCGGCAATTCGAGCTTGCCCTCGTAATTGAGGGTAGCTCCTTCTACTCCCTGTATCTTCACTTTTCCGCTTGGCAAATCAATCTTTACCTGTTTAATCTCCGGCTTCACTTCCACAGTTCCGCTAAGCGGCGTCAATTGTGTTTTGCCAAAGATTCCGCCCAGTGTTCCGCCTGCCAGTACGGTCTGTCCCCCGCTTGCAACCACCAGGACGATAATCAGGACGATGGCCCATCCGCTCACACGGGTCTTCACATCCGAACGGAAGAACAGCCGGATCAGCATTTCCATACCGAACAGAATAAGCAGTGCCGGCCACAGATAACCCAAAATGTCGTATGAAACCACATCCATCTGGGCCAGAACTATAATTACTCCCACTGCGATGCAGCCTAGTGCGGCAGTAAAGCTGCCGATTTTCCATCTCCCCATGGCATTTAACCCCCATTTCTCTATACTTTTGAGTTATTTTTGAGCATTCTAAAGCCGTATCCGATCAGAGCCAGTGACAGCAGGATCGACCCGATATTCATATCGGAGAGGATACGCCAGAGCCACGGAAACGCTGTAATCAGCAGCAGCATACAACCTGCAGCTACACAGCCGATGCCTACCCAAACCGGATTCACATCATCATGCGGATAATCTGGTATATGAGGAGGCATTCCCATACTCCAAGGAGCTCCGAAGCTGTCGGGGTGGAACATCATCCGTTCATGCTCGGCAGCCGCAATCTTCATCCAGGCCGCCTTCTGCAGCGCATCAAACAGCTGGTAGAACCATAGGGCAGCCAGTGCGAACGGGAATACCATTGGCATGGACGGGATGAACATAATACACATCGAGGCTCCGATCATGTATTGCAGACCCAGCTTTTTGAAGCCCAAATATAAATGCCCGAGTCCCGGAACCAGTGCCAGGAAAAAGGTAAGCCAGCGTTTTTTCTTAATCATTCTATATCCTCCTAAAAGTTTTGTGAGCATTACTTCTCCGCGTAGTCTTCGTTCAAAATCCGCTTATTGTTCTTCTATTTAAGGCTCACTTGGGATTAAACCACGCCGTCACCGAAGTGGACATCTGTCCGTTGATCTCGTTGATTCCATAGGCCAAATCTTCAAAAACACCAAACTGCAGCAGCAGGAAGGTCAAGCCTACAGCAACTCCATAATGCATCCACGAGGTTCCCGGTGCAGTACGGCGTCTGGCCATGGTCGCCTTTGTGGCGCGTTCCCGGCGTCCCGATTCAAGCTTTTCAATATGTGCCATCACATCCCCGGTAAGATCAGGGAAATCCAGAGGTTCCAGTGTGTCTACTCCACGTTCCATATCGCTCCATAGTGCAGCAAGCCCTTTAGCTTCCTCCAGCCATGATGAGCAGTCGGGACAAGCTTCAATGTGCAGGCGGATATTCAGCTCCACTTCTGGAGACAGCATGCCTTCGATATAATGCGGCATCCATTCTTTGACTGTAGCACAATTCATCGCCATTCCTCCCCGCTTTTGCGCATCATCTGTCTGGCCCTATAGAGCTGTGATTCAACTGTTTTGACCGAGACGCCTTTCTGCTCGGCGATCTCCTGATAGGAGTGACGCTGAAAATAATACAGCTGCACAACCGACCGGTACGGTTCTGTGAGACTGTTCAAATTCTGGTCCAGCTCCTCCGAGGCTTCCTTACGGAGCGCAACATGCTCCGGCGTCTGTGAGGTGACCCAATCATTTTCCGTATAATCCGCTGTACTGCGGTGCCGCCACTCTCTGTCATTCGCCCGTTTCCAGTCCAGACAGGTTCTGTAAGCAATCCGGTACAGCCAGGTGGAGAATGAGGATTGTCCCCTGAAGGAGGGGAGCGCCTTGTAGGCTTTTATGAAGACTTCCTGGGCCATATCCTTGGCCGACTCGGCTTCTCCCGTAATTTTGATGCATACTCTGTACACCATGCCCTGATAACGGGTTACCAAATGCCCAAAAGCTTGGCTTTGGCCGCTAAGCACAGCTGAAATCCATTCTGCCTCTTCCAAGTAGTTCTCCCCTCCTTCTTCATAACGTTAGACGCCGGTGATTCATATCCCCCTGCAATTAATTAATATTTTTTTAATCCAGGTAATTTCAAACCCTCTATACTCTATCCTACATCATGAATATACGGTTGTAGAAGGGATGTTCCCTGAGTTTGTCGAACTAAATTAACACTATGACAAAGAAAAAACTTATTGTGGTAATCGTACTTTTTCTAATGGGACTTACAGGTCTGCGTTTTCTGTGGATCAGCATTCATCCGCTCCCGCTCCCCCTTAAGGCCGTTCGCGGTGTACTTGATTTGCGGGATACCCCGTTCTCAGACGACAAAATTTACAGTCTGAGAGGCGAGTGGGAAATCTATCCCGGTACGCTGCTTCCTTCCGGCGGCCGTACCCGTTCCGCCCCCTCTGCGGGGACGAGCCCAAGCTATATTCAAGTCCCGGGCAGCTGGAAAGGAGCGATGAAGCAGGAACAGGAAGCTTACAGGTATGCTTCCTATCGTCTACGGATTCTGACGAAGCAGCCGGATCAGCGGATTGGAATCATTCTTCCCAAAATAAATTCTTCCTCAGCCCTTTATTTAAACGGCAAAATAGAAGGTCACTCAGGCATCCCTGCCGAAACAGCGCAAGAATACACCGCCCGGGCTGTCCCTTATCCAGTATATTTCAACGCTGTCGAAGGTGAAACTGAACTAGTCCTTCAGGTGGCCGACTTTGACACCGACTCAGGTGGGATTCTCCGGCCGGTTTTGTTCGGAAATAGTCAGACCATACATAAGGAGCGCTTGCTTACCATCGGAATGGAGCTTGCCGTCTGTATCGTGCTGCTGCTTCATGCCGCTTATGCCGTCATTCTGTACCTGATCATCCCGCGACATAAGGTATTACTGTATTTCACGCTGATGGTGGTCTTTGCCACATTCAGCATTTTGTCGGATGACGACAGATTGTTAATGCTCTGGCTGCCAATCAGCAACGGCTGGTCGCTCAAACTCTTACGGCTGGCTTTTTTGGGAACGTTTTTTTTCATGCTGCTTCTGGCCAAACAGCTGTTGTTTCCGAATGAGCGCTTTAAGTGGATGCGGGTGTTGGCCATTATTACCTTATTATTTGGAGGTTTGCTGATTGCCGTTCCCAGCAGCAGTACTCTCTTTTCGGTACTGAGCCATCAATACGGACATCTGCTGCTGTCTTTGGCTGTGGGTATTTTCATCATCATCTACAAGTCCTTCATACGAAATGAGGAAGGAACGATCTTTCTGCTTCTGGCTATAACCAGTATCATCAGCAGCACCATATGGGGATCAATCAAGAACAATAGCACACTTGGGCTCAGCTTCTATCCCTTTGATCTGATTTTTGCCTTTTTAGCCTTTGCCACTTTCTGGTTCCGCCGTTTCTTCTGGAATGCGGAGCAGACAGCCAAGCTGGCCGTAAGCCTACAGCGGTCAATCAAGCAAAAGGATGACTTTCTGGCCAATACCTCACATGAGCTGCAGAATCCGCTTCATGGCATTATAAATATTGCTGAAGCGGTACTGTCCAGTGACAAGAGCACTCTGCACGAGCAGAATGCCGAGGATCTGAGACTGCTTATTACCGTCGGCCGCCGCATGTCCCTCCTGCTTAACGATCTGCTGGATCTGTCACAGCTTCGCGAGCACAATATCCAATTGAAGCTGGAAAGCCTCCGTATTCAATCTGCGGCTTCCGGAGTGATGGACATGCTGCGCTTTATGACTGGGGATAAACCGCTCGAGCTAAAGATGGATATTCCAGACAGCTTTCCTAATGTAATAGGAGATGAGAAAAGAGTTATCCAAATTCTGTTCAATCTTTTGCAAAATGCCGTTAAATATACAGAGAAGGGCACTGTCAGTGTGTATGCGGATATTCACCAGCAAACGGCCCGTATTCATATCATGGACACTGGCATCGGTATGGATCAGGAAACACAGCGAAGAGTGTTTGAGCCTTATGAGCAGGGTGATTCCAGTATGACTGCCATGGGCGGCGGTATCGGTCTTGGACTCAGCATCTGCAAAGAGCTGGTTCAGCTGCACGGCGGAAGCTTGAGCGTAGTCTCAAGCCCACAAGAAGGCTCGGTCTTCACCTTCACTCTCCAGTTGGCCGGTGAGCCGGCAGAGAACATTCTTAAAAACGATGTCTTCCTGCCCGAGTCTGGAGAAGCACCGCCAGTCCCTAATGCGCTGGTTCGGGATCATAACATAGTTGATTCTGATTCACAGTCCAATTCCAGAGTTCTCGCGGTGGATGATGATCCGGTTAATCTAAAGATACTCACTGCTCTTCTCGCCGATGATTACGAAATTATGACCGTTACCAGTGGGCAGGGAGCATTGCTGCTGCTGGATGATGAATCATGGGATCTGGTCATCTCCGACGTAATGATGCCGGGTATGTCCGGGTATGAGCTTACCCGGCGGATCCGTGAACGTTACTCGGTCACAGAACTGCCGGTTCTGCTTCTTACCGCCCGCAACCAGCCGCAGGATATCTATACCGGGTTCGTCTCCGGGGCCAATGACTATGTAAGCAAGCCGGTGAATGCGATGGAATTGCAGATGCGGGTTCGTTTTTTAACCGATTTGAAACAATCCGTCTCCCGTCAGCTCCGTGTGGAGGCCGCTTATCTGCAGGCACAAATTCAGCCGCATTTTCTATTCAACACCTTAAATTCCATTTCTGCGCTGGCCTCCTTTGATTCAGAAAGAATGAGTGATTTAATTGATGCCTTTAGCTCCTACTTGCGGTTAAGCTTTAATTTCCTTAATGCTGAGCCTATAGTGCCGTTAGAACGTGAGCTGGAGCTGGTTAGGGCATATCTGTATATCGAAAAGGAACGTTTTGATGACCGTCTGGAAACCACCTGGTCTATCGAGCCGGATCTGCATTTCCTGCTTCCTCCGCTAACGATTCAGCCTCTTGTTGAGAACGCGGTCAGACACGGAATTTTGAACCGCGCCAAAGGCGGCCGGGTAGAAATCTCCGTCAGGAAGCACAGCGAGGGTTATGAAGTCACCATTGCCGACAATGGCATTGGCATCCGTGCAGAGGTTCTGTCCCAATTGCTAACCGGACCACTGGAACCCGGGAGGGGGATAGGACTGCAGAACACTCATAAACGGCTGATGCGAATGTATGGCCGTGGACTAACTATCGAAAGCACAGTTCTTAAGGGCACTATAATCAGCTTCATTATTCCATTCAGCAAGTCGCAGGCTTCTTCGGGAGCAAAGAATATTTATTGAGGTGGTGGAATCAGTTATGATTCAAGCCCTGCTAGTCGATGACGAACGGCTGGCGCTTATGAAATTGCAGCTGATGCTGGAAGAACTGGGCACAGTTACGGTTACCGGTGCTTTTACAGACCCGGGCGAAGCCCTAGGTGCAGCACCAGGCCTAGACCCTGATGTAATCTTTCTGGATATTGAAATGCCCGAAATCAACGGGATGCAGGCGGCCGAGCTTATGCAGAATCTTTGTCCCGGGGCAAGTATAGTGTTTGTAACCGCCTATAATGATTATGCTGTGGACGCTTTTGAGCTGAATGCCCTTGATTACGTGCTGAAGCCTGTGCGCCGTGACCGTTTGCAAAAGACGTTGCGCCGTCTGGAATCAGCCAAAGCTCAAGTAACACTGGGAAACCCATCCAAGCTGATGCTCCGCTGTATGCAGTCCATTCGCTTTGAACTCGATGGCCAGCCGTTGCAGAGCATCCGCTGGCGCACTTTAAAGGCCCAGGAAGTATTCGCCTATTTGCTCCACAACCGAAACCGCTTGATCAGCAAGGATTATCTGATTGAATGGCTATGGCCCGAATTGGATGTTAAAAAAGCCTCCACCCTTCTCTACACCACGATTTATCAGGTGCGGCAATGCCTGAAGCAGGCGGGAATTGAGCTTCAGATTAATAGTGCCAATGAAGGCTATGTACTCGAAACGGGAGGCTTGCTGATTGATACCGTCGAATGGGAGAAGGGGATTCTAGCACTGTCTGAAATTAACGAAAAAAATTATACGGAGCATGTGCAGCTGTTAGATTCCTATTCCGGCGATTATTTAGGGGATTATGGCTATATCTGGGCAGAAAGCGAGCGTCAGCGTCTGCGTGCCATCTGGCTGCATCAAGCCACCGGCCTGGCTGAATTTTTTGTCAGCAGCGGTAAGCTTCCTGCAGCTGTTACAACCTATCAGCGCATCGTTCTGCTCCAGCCTTATTTCGAGCAGGCCCATCTGGACCTGATGAAGGTCTATGACAGCATGGGGGATCGTATAGCCGTAGAACAGCAATATAACACGCTGTGCAATCTGCTGAACCGTGAGCTGAACATCGAGCTCCCGTCCCATATCATAGACTGGTACGAGAACTGGAAGCATATTAATCTCAGCATATAACACCAAAGACACCCGGAGCTTCCGGGTGTCTTTGGCGTAATATGGCAACCTATCTGCCGATTACTACTACAGCCTATTTGGTGCGTGTCTTGAATCTTCTGGCGAGAACAAGGCCCAGTGCAATTAGACCTCCGCCTGTCAGATAAAGCGGTAGCGGACTGCTCTCCCCGGTCTGCGGAAGCTTTCCTGGTAGTGTTCCGTCTGGGTTATTGTCTGTATCGGTAACCGTACCCTTCGGTACATCATCGATCGCAACCTCAATAACAACCTCTTCTTCATTCCCGTCTTCATCCGTTACAACAATCGTGAATTCATCTTTTCCAATGTAACCGGAATCCGGTGTATACGTCCATTTCCCGTCTGGAGTAATCGTAACCGTCCCGTGTTCCGGCTCGTCTCCAAGGCTCGGAATGCCGCCCAGCGGGATCTCACCTTCAATTGGAATATCAACAATTGTAGTTGCCTGTGTGGCTTGCGGGGCAGCAGGAGTGCTGCTAACCGCAGGCTGCCCCGGTGTGGCTGCAGTTGTTGCTTTCGGTGTGGCTGCAGGTGTTGCTGATGCCGGCACAGGTGTGACAGAAGCCGTAGGCGTTGCTGTACTAATGACTACCGGTATCGCAGAGGCCGAAGGCGTAGGCAACGACCCCGGCAGTGGGGGTGGTGTTACCGCAGGCGTCGGTGCTGCCGTTGCTGCGGATGTCGGCGTTGCTGTTGCTGCCGGTGGTTCCGTCGCTGTCGGCGGTTCCGTCGCTGCCGGTGGTTCCGTCGCTGTCGGCGGTTCCGTCGCTGTCGGCGGTTCCGTCGCTGTCGGCGGTTCCGTCGCTGTCGGCGGTTCCGTCGCTGTCGGCGGTTCCGTCGCTACCGGTGGTTCTGTCGCTGCCGGTGTTGCCGTCGCTGTTGGTGATGCTGTCGATGTCGGCGTTGCTGTCGACGTTGGTGTTACTGTTGAGGTTGGTGTCGGTGTCGTTACCGGCGTTGGTGTTGCTGTCTTATTGTCCGTCACCGTCATTGTTGTTTCCGTTGTTGAGTTGAAGATTACAGCAAACTTAGTCGGATTGAGATCATAACCGGCTGGGGCAGTGACTTCCTGAAGCACATAGTTTCCGGGCCAGAGATTTTTGAAGGAAACAGTTCCGCTGGCATCCGTTGTCAGCTGATTAAAGAGTACCTCCGTCGCACCTGATTTACGATACAGTGCAAAGGTAGCCCCGCTCAGCAGCGCCTGATCCGCCGCATCTTTTTTCACCACATTTAATGTCTTGCGGTTTCCTGTCCCCACTCCATCAGCACTCGATAGAGCCACCGTTATCTCTTTGCTGCTTTGTTTGGTAATAGTGGTCGAATTATTGCCGGTGAGCCGCACACTGTTGGATATTTTATCATTGTTGTTGGCCACAATCAGTGACTCATATTCAAGAATGTAGGCCTTCTCGATATCCGTTTTAAATGTAAGCACGAACTGCTGTTTTCCGGTATTCTCATCCGTACTGATGACCAGATCATAATCTGTTCCTTTCACCAGCGGTGTTGTCACCTTAGTGATATCACCCCCGGCATTAACAGTTGTCGGATACAGCTTAAATGAATCGGATAGCAGAATCTGATTGTCACTTGGATCATCTGTCACTTTTGCATCTTCAATGAAAGACTGGCTGTTGTTGATATGAATAGTCCACTTTATTCTGGTATTGTTCTGTACTCCGCTCTTAGTCACGAATTCTCCAGCTTTAGGAATCGTCAGCGAAGCGGTCAAATCCTTGGATTCAGGGGTTGTGCCGCTGTACAGATTGGCGGTATTGACAAGGGTCGGTGACTCAACGAGCTGTCCCTGCAGAGTTGTTTTGAATATGATGTAGTAGGCTGAATTAATATTATTCTTGAAATCCACCTGCAGCAGTTTGCTGCTCTGTGTATAAGTCACAATGTAGTCAGTGCCCAGCACAAGCTTCGTGCCTTTGGAGGGGTCCCCGTTTTTGGCAACGGTCAGATTATAGACCTCCACCGAACCTGGCACATACTGCTGACTGCTCTGCAGCACATCCGTTACTTTGGCATCAGCCAGTGGTTGGCGGTTGTAGTTAACGCCTAAGGTCCAAGTGATTTCTTTATTCACCGCATTGTAGTCGCCGCTCTTGAAGCCGTTCGCTTTTTCCGAAGTATTCGGATCGAAGGCTGCTGTTACCGTCTTAGTCTTCACTGTTGCAGCACCGGGATCTTTCCAATTTACCGTAGCCTTGTTCTCGAACTTGGCAGCTGTACTTAACCAATTGTAGCTAAGCCAGTTGTTATCAAAATACGTATCGTAAGTAATCGTATAAGGACCTGTAATCTGTGAGCTGAATACCACGTCAAAGCCGGCAGTTTCATTCAGGTTTTGAATCGTATAGCCTGTGGTGATCGCAGCGGAGCCTTTCTTGACTACAATCGTGCCGGGCACGATCTTTAGTCCTTTGTACGTAAATACATCCTTAACCACCACTTCATTCATCGGATAGCTGTCAGCATTTAAGGTTACGGACCATGAGACGGTTTTGGTAAGGTAGTTGTAATCCGCTACTTTTTTGCTGATGATTACCTGGCCGATGTCCCGGGTACCTGTTACGGTTGTCGTTCCGGAAGTAACCGAATTCGTGATTGTCGAATTGTCTTCCACACGGTTAACGGCTCTAGTCTGGTATTTAATTTTGTAAGCGCCGCTGATGTCGCTGGTAAATGTAAGTTCGAATCCGTCTTGCCCGCTGACAGGGACCGAAGGCGCATTCACTGTATAATTAGTAGCTTCTGTTGTTCCTACCGTGCCGCTGGAGCTGGTCAGGAAATTAACCGGGAACACTTGCAGGGAGCCGGGTACCAGCTCTTGTGTGTTGTTGAAATAATCCTTCAGTACAGCATCTGCCTGGGCAAGCTGCAGCTCATTGTAGTTGTAATCAATCTCCCAGTATGTTACCTGGGTTGCTGAATT
>NZ_LN831198.1:670015-688138 GCF_001368795.1 Paenibacillus ihuae | reverse complement strand
AATTATAACTGGTGGACGTCTTCTTTAAAAAGTTGCCCTGCGGTACGTTCACTGTTGCAGATGCTGTAACTGCCGCCTGATTGGAACCGCTGAAAGGCTGCACTATTGGTAAAGCTAGTTTTGTCTCCATCCGTTATGTCCGTAGTAAATTGGATACGGTATGCCCCCGTAATCGGTGAATCATTAAAAGCAACATTCAACTTACCGGCAGGTGTCGTTACAGCATATCGTGAGTCATCAAGCTCCGCTCCCTGCGTTACAGAACCATCCAGCTTCACATTAAGGTTATATACCTTAACGTCCAGCGGATTCACCAGCGCCAGGCCGGCAGGAATTATATCGGTAAGCGTTGCCCCGTAGACATTTGACAGCACTTTATTCACGTCTACTGTCCAAATAATCTGTTTAGCGTTCAGGTTATCCTTGTTGGAGCCGGTTGGAACTCCGCTCTTGGCAATGGTAGAGGTGACCTCCGGAACAAACGTAAGCGTCACCGTCTGATTGCCTCCGTCAATTGGGAACACAATCTGCTGAACGGTCGTTTCCGTAAACTTGCTTTTATCGAACTTCGTGCTGATGGTAAAAGATCCGTGGACACCAAAATAGCTCTGAATATCATCGTTAAAGGTCATAACAACTTTGTTCGGACTGCCCTTCAGGACATCAAAATGACCCAGCGGAACGCCGTCGAATATCAGAGGGGTCCCATTTATGTCACTTGCAAGCACAAACTTGTCGGGTAGCTCAAAGCTGTATGTATCACCACCCTTATAGGTTGAATCCGGAAGCTCCCAATTATAGGTAAGCTTTACTTCAGCCCCCTGCTTATATACAACGTCTGTTACAGGGACGCCGTTATCATACACGGCCATGGTTACACTGGTGATGATATTGTCTGATATTTCCGCAGCATTAACCTTGGTGCTGAAACCGTAGCTGTATGCCCCTTGTATGAAAATGAGAAGTAAGCTAAGTATGACCGCCATTCTTTTTTTATACATTTCCAGTTGTCTCCTTTTTTCTCCGAATAATCTATCAGGCTTAACTGTAATCCTCACGCCTGAACAATTTCTGAACAGCCTATGTATAATTGGATAGTTCCCTTGTGTTTTTCACAAAAGCGACAAATTTACGAGGGATTTTATGATAATTAACATTCTTCACGGTAACTAAAGTCACTGATTATACAGGGATATCCATCTGACAACCCAATAGCGAAACTGTGCCAATCTATAAATTTATTCAATACTCCGCACAAAAAAAACCACCCCTTCAGCAGAGGGAACTCCTCTGAAGGGATGGCTTCATCAAATTTAGTTATGCAGAAAATATACAGGTTTACAACTGCGCATGATCACGCCGTGTATACGTCTTACGTTTCTCCAGCAGCTTGTTGAGCGCATCCAGATACGCGCGGGCACTGGCCTCGAGAATATCCGTACTTAGTCCGCGTCCCTGTGCGGCAACTTCCCCCTGCGACAGCACAACATGAACTTCCCCCTGCGCGTCCTTACCTCTGCTAACGGCTTTAATGGAATAGTCACCCAGTGTAACTTCCTCGCCGGTGGCCTGATCAATGGCATTATAAATTGCATCTACTGAACCGTTGCCTTCAGCCGTTGCGATAATCGGTTCGGCTTCCTGGCCTTTGATGACAACTTTTGCCGTAGGAACAGCTTCATTGCCGTAAGTTACATAAATAGTCTGCAGGCTGAAAATCTCCGGCGTATCACCGAGCTTTTCCTCCAGCAGTGCCAGGATATCCTCGTCGGAAACCTCTTTCTTCTTATCCGCCAGATCCTTGAACTTCGCAAAGGCGGTGTTCAATGCTTCTTCTGGCACATCGTAACCCAAATCGCTGAGCTTATCACGGAAAGCATGACGGCCGGAATGCTTGCCCAGCACCAGCTTGCTCTCTTTCAGCCCGATGGTTTCCGGCGTCATGATTTCGTAGGTTGTCTTCTCCTTAAGCATCCCATCCTGATGGATACCTGACTCATGTGCAAAGGCATTGGCTCCAACAATAGCTTTGTTGCCAGGCACAGCCATACCGGTAAGCTTACTGACCAGACGGCTGGTCCGGGAGATTTCCGACAGGACTAGCGAAGTCTTGGCGCCAAAAAATTCGCTGCGTGTCTCCAGCGCCAGAGCCACTTCTTCAATCGCCGTGTTGCCGGCGCGCTCCCCGATGCCGTTGATGGTACCCTCAATCTGATCCGCACCGTTCTGGATTGCGGCCAGAGTATTGGCGGTAGCCATACCCAGGTCATTATGACAATGGGCACTAAGCTGAACCTTCTCAATATCCGGCACGGTGTCCTTCAGGAATTTGAAAATCGCCCCATATTCTGAAGGATTCAGGTAACCAACCGTATCAGGTATGTTCACCACATTTGCTCCTTCGCGAACGGCCATGGCTACCATTTCAGCCATGAAATCACGCTCGGTACGTCCTGCATCCTCCAAAGAAAATTCCAGCTTGGAGAAATATTTCTTCGCATAGCGGATTGCCGATTGGGCGGTTTCGAGCACCTGGGCTTTATCCATCCGAAGCTTATGCTGACGGTGAATCGGTGAGGTAGCCAGGAAAATATGAATACAAGGGTCTTGTGCTCCCTGCAGTGCTTCTCTTACCGCGTCAATATCAGACTCTCTGGAGCGTGATAATCCGATCAGTGTAACATTCTTCACCGCCCGGGCTACCGCATTTACCGCTGCCAAATCACCCGGTGATGCTGCGGGGAAACCCGCTTCCATCCGGTCAATTCCAAGCTTCTCTAACTGGTAGGCGATTTCCACCTTCTCACGCGTATTCAGGTTCACACCCGGCGACTGCTCTCCGTCACGCAGTGTCGTGTCGAACACATATATTTTCCGCAAGCTGAGCACCTCCTGAAGATTGTGCTAAAACCCTCAAATGCGGCCCGCAATAAACACGGCCGCATCTGAGGATTACACTATTGTTTATCTTACTAAATTAAGTATATGAGCCTATTTCTTAATCCAGTGCATCATTTCGCGCAGCTGGCTGCCGACAACTTCAACCGGATGAGCAGCTTCATTGCGGCGGGTTGCTGTCAGGAAGGCACGGCCGGACTGGTTCTCAAGGATAAAGTCGCGGGCAAACTTACCTTGTTGGATATCTGTCAGTACAGCTTTCATTGCTTTTTTGGTTTCATCTGTAACAATGCGTGGTCCAGTTACATAGTCACCGTATTCGGCAGTGTTGGAGATGGAATCGCGCATAGTGGCAAGTCCTCCTTCATACACCAGGTCAACGATCAGCTTCAGCTCATGCAGACACTCGAAGTAAGCCATTTCAGGAGCATATCCTGCTTCGGTCAGAGTTTCGAAACCAGCTTTGATCAATGCGGATACACCGCCGCAAAGTACTGCCTGCTCACCAAACAAGTCTGTTTCGGTTTCTTCACGGAAGGAAGTTTCGATAACTCCTGCACGGGTACAGCCAATGCCTTTGGCATAGGCAAGTCCGATTGCTTTGGCATTTCCGGTTGCATCCTGTTCGATGGCAATCAATCCTGGAACCCCGAAGCCTTCAACATAAGTACGGCGTACCATGTGACCCGGGGATTTAGGTGCTACCAGCAGCACGTCTGCATCCTTAGGGGCAACGATTTGGCCGAAGTGTACGTTAAAGCCGTGGGAGAACATCAGTGCCGCGCCGTTTTTGAGGTTTGGCTCAATTTCATTTTTATATACGGATGCCTGTGTTTCGTCCGGCATCAGAATTTGTACTACATCTGCACGGGATACTGCTTCTGCTACTGGCAATACTTCAAATCCGTCATTCTTGGCGGTTTCGAAAGATTTACCTTCACGCAGGCCGATGACAACCTGAAGACCACTGTCACGCAGGTTCTGCGCTTGGGCATGCCCTTGGCTGCCGTACCCGATTACTGCAATTGTCTTCCCTTTTAAAACGCTGAGTTCTGCATCCTGTTCATAGTACGTTGTCACTGCCATTGTCAATATCCTCCTTTAAATTGGAACCCATCGTAAAGAGCGGGTACTTCAAGAGCGCTGGAGACCAGGATTTCTGATTCGGGCGCTCCTCAAGTTCCCGCTCTTTCGCGGGAAGTTCATTATAATCTTATCAAATTAATGCAAACAAGCAGTAATTCGTTAAAGCCGTAAATTATACCGACTAGGCATTCCCGCGGATCATGGCGGTCACTCCTGTGCGGGAGAGTTCCTTAATGCCGTAAGGCTTCATCAGTTCAATCATTGCATCAATCTTTTGCGTATCACCAACTACCTGAACGAGCAGGCTTGTTGCTCCAATATCAACAACAGAAGCGCGGAAGGTTTCAACTACGCCCATAATTTCCGGACGCTCAGCCGGTTCGGCTTTAACTTTAATCAGCGCCAGCTCACGGGCAACCATCGGCTTAGAGCCAAGATCCACGACCTTAATAACATCAATCAGCTTATAAAGCTGCTTCTCGATCTGCTCTAGCGTATGCTGGTCACCGAGTGTAACGATGACCATCCGGGACAGCCCAATCTCTTCAGACTGTCCAACGGTAATACTCTCAATATTAAAGCCCCTGCGTCCGAACAAGCCAGACACCCGTTGCAGCACACCCGGCTGGTCATTCACAAGCACAGAAATCGTGTGTTTCATCACTGTCATTCATCCCCCATCAGCATTTGATCAATGGTTGACCCTTGAGTTACCATCGGGTAGACATTTTCGTCTTTGGGAACAACGAATTCTACCAGAACGGGTCCCGGCGTTTCCAGTGCTTCCTTCCACGCTGCGCCTGCTTCTTCTTTGTTTGTTGCCCGCAGTCCTTTAACGCCATAAGCTTCAGCCAGTTTTACGAAATCCGGGCTGCCGGCAAGATCGGTATAGCTGTATCGTTTCTCATAAATGAGATTCTGCCATTGCCGTACCATACCCAGAACCTGATTGTTAATAACTACAATTTTGACCGGTATATTATTGATTGCACAAATGGCCAGTTCCTGGGAACACATCTGCATGCCGCCGTCTCCGTTAATGGATACTACCAGACGTTCCGGATGCGCCATTTGCGCTCCAATGGCTGACGGGAAGCCGAAGCCCATTGTTCCAAGACCGCCGGAAGTAATCCAGGAGCGCGGATGGTTAAATTTGTAGTACTGTGCTGCCCACATCTGATGCTGTCCTACGTCTGTAGTTACGATAGCCTCGCCTTTTGTGGTGTCATTGATCATTTCAATGACCCACTGCGGCTTGAGCTCCGTATCAGAATCATTGTAGCGAAGCGGCTGGTCCAGCTTCCACTGGGCAATCTGTGTTCTCCAGGCATCCGCATTTGCTGCACGCGTCACATCTGGAATGAGCATTTCCAGAACCGTCTTTACATCACCGACGATTGGAATATCAGGTGTAACGTTCTTGCCGATTTCCGCCGGATCAATATCGATGTGGACAATCTTCGCTTTTGGTGCAAAGCCGTCCAGCTTGCCTGTCACACGGTCATCAAACCGTGCGCCGATATTTATCAGCAGATCACATTGCTGTATGGCATTATTGGCGGTATATGTCCCGTGCATACCAGGCATTCCCATCCAGAGATCATCTGCACTCGGGAAGCAGCCGAGGCCAAGCAAGGTGGTTGTAATCGGGATTTCCGTCCGTTTAACAAATTCATACATCGCTTCATGCGCCCCGGAGTAGATTACTCCTCCGCCTGCAATAATAATTGGACGTTCAGCTGCCGAAATCGCACGAATCAGCTTATCCAGCTGAAGCTTATTAGGCGTAGTTCGCGGGTTATAGCCGCGGAGGTTCACTCCCTGATGCTGCACTGGTGTAAATAACGTTTTTGCGGCTGATACATCCTTCGGAATGTCGATCAGCACCGGACCCTTGCGTCCGGTATTCGCAATATGGAATGCTTCGTGGATAATACGTGGAAGATCCTCAACATCCCGCACCAGATAGCTATGTTTCGTTATTGGCATGGTTATACCGGTGATATCCGCTTCCTGGAATGCGTCCGTTCCAATCAGGCTGGAAAAGACATTCCCGGTAATGACCACGAGCGGAACCGAGTCCATAAAAGCTGTAGCGATTCCGGTAACAAGATTGGTTGCTCCGGGACCGGAGGTTGCAATACATACGCCCGCTTTACCGCTTGCTCTGGCATAACCGTCTGCTGCATGAATCGCACCCTGCTCATGACGGGTCAGAATATGTTTGAAATCATCGAACCCGTGAAGAGCATCGTAAATATACAGTACCGCTCCGCCCGGGTATCCGAATACAGTGTCTACACCTTCCAAAACCAGACTGCGCAGCAGGACTTCGGAACCCGTAATCACCTCAGGATTCTTCCACTTCTCACGTAATTCTTCTGTAGACCGCACTTCCGGTGTTTGCGCGCTCATCAGTATTCCTCCCTTCAATAGTTAACATTCATTATGCAAATGACGGACCGTCTTTTATACAACAGTAAGGGGCTGACAACAAATTATCCCCACAAAGTGGAGCTTTGCTTCGACGTTACTCAGATACTTTGCGGTGGTCCCCAGTATATACTATCTAAACAAAAAAACCTCCCGCCTCCCACGCGCCAAAGAAGAAGCGCGTGAGGGACGAAAGGTTGATCTTCCGTGGTACCACCCATGTTTGCATTACATCTCACGATGCAACGCCTTATCAGGATACAAAAATCCATCGATGTAGGCAGGGCCCAAATCTCTGTAACCTGAAGTCCGTAACGCGGACTAAACGATTCCCCCTAATAATTTCACCACTCTTGCCGGTGAACCTTTCAGGGAAACAGCTCCGAGGTGAGCTCGTATATAAGGGATTCTGGTGGAGGTTGCAGCATATCCTCTCACTCTCTGAGCAAAAGAGCCCTTAAAACTTCGTCCTCATCATTGCCGATGCAAATATATTCGTTAAAATGTTTAGACACATTATATGATTTCCTCACACGGTTAGTCAATACCCTTATTTTATAAACTGTCACAAATCGTTGTTCTTCGGCTTCCGTAACGCCCACACCGACTCAGGCATATGATGTACGACAATGCGTGGAAAGGGGGCGCTCTATGATTCGTTACCGCAGACCCAAGCAGGACGACAGCGTCATTATGGACTTAATTGAAAAGCAGCTTGTTCCGTTGTCCCATCTGCCGCAAACCGTAATCAGCCAGGTCAGAAAGGATCTTCCCCGCCGCTTAGGCCAAGGAGTTACTCTTGTAGCTTGTCCCGACTATGAGAGCGATCCGCTGGGGTTTGTCCATTTCATGCTGCATGGTGATTTGCTCTATATTGATATGCTGGCCATAGCCCCTTCAGCGCGCCGTAAACGCTGGGGAAATATGCTGATGGACCGGGCAGAGCGATTTGCATTATCACGTGGCTGCAAGCGGGCAAAAGTAGCTGTGGATACCGGAAATGCCGCAGGAATTTCTTTTTATGAAAAATTGGGCTACAGCGTAGCCCGTTATCAGCCCCAGAACTATTGTTATGAGTTCGAAAAGCAGTTTACCAGATTTCCTTAAAAAAATCCGATCGGAGGATACGGAACTCCGCCGTAACCCGGGCCTGGTCCATAACCGCCATAGCCGGGTCCTCCCGGCCCATAGCCTCCGTAAGGTCCGCCCCCGCCATAGCCATATGGACCGTAGGCATAGGGCGCTGTACCGACAGCAAGCAAATCAAACAGCACCAGCGGAATCAATGCTTTGGTTTGCACTTTTTTACCGCTAACACGCTGGAGAATAAGACGGTTTCCCGAAACGCGCAGCAGCTTGCCCATCACCTTAGAACCGTCTTTTTTCACTGCAACAATATTTTTGCCGACCAGCTTCATAACCTGTTTCTTTGTAACCGGATGTGCCATGAAATCCCTCCTAAAAGTTTTGTGAGCTGTGCTTCTTTGATTCACTTCGTACAAAACTGGCTTCGGAAGCGTAAAACATAATTATATATTCCTGCGTATTCGTTTAAGGTTCAACTCAGTCTATTCGGCAAAGCAGCAATTCGCCTGTACACCTGTCCCTGCTTCACGGGTGTAGCAGGTTAACATATCCATATCCGCTCAAAAACTTAAAAAAAGCGCATGTCCATTTGGACATGCGCTTCTGTACTTATTTTGATGCCAGCAGAAATTCAGATTACCGCTTACCGGGGTCGTATGGCTCACCCAATGCTTTCGGTGCAGCAGATCGTCCTACAGCACTCACTAGAACTATAATCGTCAGCACGTAAGGAATCATAAAAATGAATTCCTGCGGAATGCTCTTAGACCATTCGAACAACTGTACATAGTTGCGGATCGCTTGCGAGAACCCGAAGAATACTGCAGCTCCGAAGGCACCCAGCGGATTCCATTTCCCAAAGATCATGGCAGCAATCGCGATAAAACCTTGACCGGAAATCGTATTGTGCGCAAAGGTCCCCGTAGTCGTTAAGGTGATCGTTGCACCTCCAATTCCGGCAAGCAGACCGCTGAGCATAACACCGATATATCTCATCTTGTTGACATTGACACCCAGAGTGTCGGCAGCACTCGGATGTTCACCGACAGCCCGCAGACGAAGTCCGAACGGGGTCTTAAACAATACAAAATAAATAACGATAACGAGCACAATCGCTAAATACGTGGTCGGATAGGAATTGAAAACCCCTTCGCCGATAACCGGAATCTTGGACAGCCCTGGAACAGGAATTTTTTTGAAACCGTCCAGCAATGGAGTTTCACCGGCTCCCTCAAAAAACAGTTTAACCATATAAAGCGTACTGCCCGCAGCCAGGAAGTTGATAACCGTACCGCTGATCGTCTGGTCCGCCTTGAACGTTATCGAAGCTACCGCATGAATCAGTGAGCCAATAACACCAACAGCCATCGCACAAATCACACCAACCCATGGAGCCCAAGCTCCCATGCCTGCATCCTGGGCATAATATCCGCCCACTGCAGCGGCAAACGCACCAAACATCATTAACCCTTCAAGACCGATGTTAACTACACCGGAGCGTTCAGAGAAGATGCCGCCAAGTGCGGCAAAAATGAGCGCCGTGGAAAACACAAGCGTTGTATTGAGCAGCTGTCCTAACGTCTGCAAATCCATCTATAACACCTTCTCTTTCTTGCGCTTGAAGTAAAACGGTTTAAGCACCCAGCGCACAATTCCTTGTGCAGCAATGAAGAATATGATGGAGCCGATAACGATACGGATCAGTTCCGGCGGTACATCCGCCCCAAAGCTCATACCTGCTGAGCCGTAAGTCAGCATGCCGTACAGAATTGCAGCGAGAATTACACCCAGCGGATGCGTCAGCCCCAGCAGTGCTACTGCAATACCGTCAAACCCGTAACCAGGTGATGCCGCAAAGATGGATTGGTAATGGAATACGCCAAGCACCTCTCCTGCCCCTGCCAGACCCGCAAAAGCACCACTGATAAACATAGCCTTAACTACGTTGCGCCCTACATTCATACCTGCATATTCTGCAGCATGGGGGTTAAGGCCAACCGCACGCATCTCATACCCTTGCTTGGTCTTCCACAAGAAGACATAGAAGAACAATGCGGCACAAAGCGCAAGAGCCGTGCCCCAGTGTACTCGGGCATTATCAAACAGCGAATTCAAGAATGTCATGGACAGCGAAGCCGGGTTGTCCACCGAACGGTTCTGCCCTTTAAGCAGCAGAAAATGTTTAATAATATAGTTGGACAAATACAGTGCAATCCAGTTAAGCATAATGGTAGTTATAACTTCATTAATGCCGCGCTTTGCCTTTAAATAGCCGGCAATCCCGGCCCAAATTCCGCCGCAAAGACCAGCGGCAATAACAGCAAGCGGTACCAGCAGGAACGAAGGTGTTCCAGCCAGCTTAATGCCGACTACCGAAGCTGCTGTCATTCCGATCAGCACCTGCCCGTCAGCACCGATGTTAAACATCCCTGAGCGGAAAGCAAAAGCTACGGCAAGACCTGTAAACATCAGCGGCGTCATCTCACGGACCGCCTCGCCGAAGTCATACGGGCTGCCAAATACGCGTTTGAACAGTGCGGAGTAGGCGGCGATAGGATCATACCCGCCGATCAGCATTACGACAGCTCCGACCAGGAAGCCCATAATGATCGCGACAATAGGCACAATATAGCTGTCTGTCGCGAAGATTTTTTTAAGTCTATGCACCCGCTTTTCCTCCCTGTTTCAAGCTGCCCGCCATCATCAGACCCAGTTCCTGGTCATTCGTATCCTGCGGGAATAATTCGCCGACAATCTGGCCCTCATAAATAACAGCAATTCTGTCGGATACGTTCATAATTTCATCAAGCTCAAAAGAAATCAGCAGTACAGCCTTGCCTTGATCACGCTGGGCAATCAATTGCTTCTGTACGAATTCGATCGCTCCGACATCAAGACCGCGCGTGGGCTGAGCCGCAATCAGGAGTGTCGGATTTTTGTCTATTTCCCGCGCAATAATCGCTTTTTGCTGATTACCGCCAGACAACGAACGGGCTTTATTCTCAATTGACGGCGTACGCACGTCAAACTGCTTGATCAAATCTTCAGCATGCTTATCAATGACATCCTGTTTCAGGAATCCGCTCTGGTTATAGGGACTCTTATAATACGTTTCCAGAACCATATTCTCACTCACAGTAAAATCAAGCACCAGCCCGTGTTTATGGCGGTCCTCCGGAATATGGGATACATTCATCTCAGAAATTTTACGTGGGGAAAGGTTGGCAATTTCCTTCCCGGAAACAGTGATTGAACCGGAATCAATCTTGCGGAGTCCTGTAATCGCCTGGATCAGCTCGCTTTGTCCGTTGCCGTCGACTCCCGCAATACCGAAAATTTCACCGGCTTTCACTTCAAAGTTGAGTCCGTTAAGCACGGAAACACCATCTTTGTTCTTGCTGTGGACATTCGTCATTTTCAATACGCTGGTTCCCACCTGTGCAGGACGCTTGTCCACCTTGAATGTTACATCACGTCCGACCATTTTTTCGGCCAGTTCGTTCGGATTCGTATTCGCAGTCTTTACGGTATCAATCACCTTACCCCGGCGGATAATGGTAACCCGGTCAGAAATTTGCATGATTTCTTTCAACTTATGTGTAATAAGTATGATGGACTTGCCCTCTGCAACGAGCCGCTTCATTATCGCCATCAGTTCCGAAATTTCCTGCGGCGTCAGTACAGCAGTTGGCTCGTCGAATATAAGTATATCCGCTCCGCGGTACAGGGTCTTCATAATTTCTACCCGTTGCTGCATACCGACCGAAATATCATGAATTTTTGCGTTCGGGTTAACTTGGAGTCCGTACTGTTCAGATAGCTTACGAACCTGCTCCGCGGCGGATTTATAGTCGATTTTAAGTCCTTTTTTGGGTTCCATGCCAAGAACAATGTTCTCGGTTACCGTAAAAGGATCAACAAGCTTGAAATGCTGGTGAACCATACCAATGCCAAGCTCAATAGCTTTATTGGGGTTATCGATAATAACCGGTTTCCCGTCGATTTCGATGCTGCCTTCATCGGGCTGGTATAGTCCGAATACGATATTCATCAAGGTTGATTTGCCTGCCCCATTTTCCCCAAGCAGAGCATGAATCTCCCCTTTTTCCAACGTCAGACTAATAGCGTCGTTCGCGACAATACCGGGAAAGCGTTTTGTGATTTGCTTCAACTCTACGACAGGAGCCGCAGCACTCATGGAATCACCCTCATCACAGAATATATATCATTGCCTTATAGACACGGCCATGCCACCCCTCGCAGGGCGGCAGGCTGTGTTTAGATTAACCGCTTTTGTAACAGGGGACAAGGCCAGCTTAAGAACCGGCCTTGTTTCTTGTAATATGGTGACTTGAATGACCTTAAATCAAATCAGCTTACTCGGATGGAACAGTAATTGTTCCGTCAATGATTTGTTTTTTGTATTCGTCAACTTTAGCCAGGATTTCAGCAGAAACGTTAGCTTTGGATGTTTCTGGGAGGCCTACACCATTGTCTTTCAGGCTCAGCACGGTTGTAGTGCCGCCTTTGAATGTTCCGTCAACCACTTGCTGAGAAACTTTCTTAACCGCTTCATCAACACGTTTGATCATGGAAGTCAGGGTTACGTCATCGCCAAATTCCAGGGATTGGTCTTTATCTACGCCGATAACCCATACTTTAGTACCGCCTGCATCGTTGCGGGATTTAGCTTCGTTAAATACGCCGTTACCAGTTGCTCCGGCAGCAGGGAAGATGATGTCGTTGCCGGCATCATACAAAGTAGCAGCCAGGGATTTACCAGTATCAGGCTTGTCATATGCACCTGCATAAGTAATGGTTACAGTTGCATTAGGGTTAACAGCTTCTACGCCAGCTTTGAAGCCAACTTCGAAACGTTTGATAACCGGGCTTTCCATACCGCCGATGAAGCCTACTTTGTTAGTTTTAGTAGTCAGACCAGCAACTACACCAACCAGGAAGGAACCTTCATTTTCAGCGAAAGTAACGGACTCAACGTTAGGGGCATCAACTACGCTGTCGATGATGGCCAGGTTGGCATCCGGATTTTCTTTAGCTACTTTAAGGAGTGCATCGCCAAGGTCAAAACCGATACCCCAAGTCAGGTTGTAGCCGCCTTTTACGAATTGGTTAAGGTTTGGCTCATAGTCAGCATTGGATTTACTTTGCAGGTATTTGATTTCAACACCAGCTTCTGTTTTAAGAGCTTCCAGAGCTTCCCAAGCAGATTGGTTAAATGATTTGTCGTTTACTCCGCCTACGTCTGTAACGAGGCCGATCTTCACATCAGACTTAGGAGCTTCAGCTGGTGCATTAGTTGCCGTTCCGGCGTTAGCGCCTGTGTCTCCGTTTGCTGCATTTCCTGAATTTGCGTTATTGTTGTTTCCGCATCCTGCCAGAACGACAGTGCAAGCCGTCAACAAAACGAGCGACGATTTCAAAAACTTTTTCATCGATTGTGATCCCCCTTATGAAATTGGATGTCTTCTGTCTTCTGCTTGGACATACCATTAGATCAAATTATAACTGTAAAAAAACCTAAAATCCAGTCTATAAATGACCTCAGGTCAATAATAATTTGCATTTTTCCACAAGAAAACGCTTCCTCTAACACCGTACGTAACTTTTACGGTCATAATATGTTAGAAAAGTTACGATTGGGCTGAAAAAGCGCACTGTAGACTATAATATTATTGCACACTGTTTGAAATTCTATTATCATAAATGCTTACATATTGTAAGAAAAGGGAGTACTGAAACCATGAATGAACAAAATTTCCTCCAAGAAACGCCGTCCTTTAAATACAGCCGGGAATCCCGCGTCTTCAAGACCGGCCGTGTTTTCCCTAATGATGTCAACAATCATAAAACACTGTTCGGCGGCAAGCTGATGAGCACCATAGATGAAGTTGCTTCCATCTCAGCAATGCGCCATTGCCGTAAAAACGTCGTCACGGCATCCACCGACTCCGTCGACTTTCTTCAGCCTATCCGTCCTACAGACTCCGTATGCTTCGAGTCTTTCGTCTCCTGGACAGGCCGTACAAGCATAGAAGTATTCGTCAAGGTCATCTCTGAGAACCTGTATACCGGCGAGCGCATAGTTGCCGCTACATCCTTCCTCACCTTTGTAGCCGTTGAGGAAGACGGCACTCCAGCCCCTGTCCCGGCCATCATTCCGGAAACCGACGAAGAGAAGCTGATCAGTGAATCCGCCAATGAACGCTCTGAGTTACGCAAGATCAGACGGGCCAGCAGTAAAAAACTCGCATCACTGCTGAACACCAGCAAGTACTGGGAATAAGCCGGACATAGCCGCACAAAAAAAAGCACCGTCACACGGGTTACCCCGCAGGCGGTGCTTTTCGGTTAATTATAACAATTACGCGTTGATCTTCTCTTTGGCTACAACAGCCAGGGAGTTGAATGCGTTAAGATCGTTTACTGCCAGGTCAGCCAGCATTTTACGGTTCACTTCTACTCCAGCCAATTTCAGGCCGAATACAAGCTTGCTGTAGGACAGGCCGTTCAAACGAGCTGCTGCGTTAATACGAACGATCCACAGTCTGCGGAAGTTACGTTTAGTCTGACGACGGTCACGGTAAGCGTAAACCATCGATTTCATTACTTGCTCGTTAGCTGTTTTGAAAATGCGGTGCTTGGAACCGAAGTAACCTTTTGCCAATTTCAATACTTTCTTATGTCTACGACGAACTACAAATCCGCCTTTAACTCTTGCCATATTAATAAACCTCCCAAAAATGTGTGATAAACTATTTCAAGTTAGCTAGTCCTTGTTTCAAACGTCTTACATCCCCAGGGGCCATTACTGGATTGCCGTTCAATACGCGTTTAGCGCGTTTCGATTTGTGGGACAGCAAGTGGTTCTTGTGAGCTTTATAACGCAGTACTTTACCAGATCCGGTAATTTTGAAGCGGCCTTTCAGGCTGCTGTGGGTTTTCATTTTAGGCATGGTGTTTCCTCCTTGAATATTATGCGGCGCCAAATTGCTGTGCAAGTGACTCCAATTTATTGGGCTTTAGGAGCCAAAATCATAATCATGCTGCGGCCTTCCAGCTTAGGCTGGCGCTCAACAACAGATATATCTTCCACTTCGGTCTTAACACGTTCCAGGATCTTCTGGCCGATGCTAGCATGGGTAATCTCACGTCCGCGGAAACGGACAGAGCACTTCACTTTGTCGCCTTCGCCCAGGAACTTGATGACATTGCGGAACTTGGTTTGATAATCATGTTCCTCAATGTTAGCACGGAACCAGACTTCCTTGATGTCCACGATCTTCTGGTTTTTGCGTGCTTCCTTCTCTTTCTTCTGCGTTTCATAACGGAACTTGCCGTAATCCATGATGCGGCATACCGGCGGTTTCGCCTGCGGTGCTACGTTGACTAAATCCAGATTAAGATCAATCGCCATCTGCAACGCTTCGCGGATCGGCTTAATTCCGATTTGCTCGCCTTCCGCTCCAACCAACCGAACCTCTTTGGCCCGAATTTCATCATTGATCATATGTTCCTTACTGATAACTCTCCACCTCCGGATCTTCTTAGGCAATGTACTTGCGGTTCTCCATAAAAAAGGGGTGCCGGTAACTCCCGACACCCCGTGTTTGATCAACGTTCATGAATTATAACATTCATAAAGCATTGAGATCAAAACCAGCTGGCATATTACCAGTCAGGTGAGAAGCCGGTGCTTCTGCTTGCAATCCCTATGTTTTGCATACTTGAATAATATACATCATAGCACAAGCTGTTGTCAACTATTTTTCAAACAGCATTGTACGAAATACATTCGGCTGATTAAACCTGCTTACTCTGTACTTCCTCAAGCCGCACGACCCGCGTATGTTTGGTATGACTCCACTGCTTGTTGTTCTGCGTGAAGAACGCATAGAACGTAATGGGATACCACGAGAGCAGGTAGATCGGGAAGACCAGCAGGTACAGATATACCTTCTTGAATTTCACCTTCTCGAGCGCCATCGCCAGAAGGAAGGTCAGAATGTTCGCACCGATTGCAAAATAGCTGAGCCAAATCGGCAGATGCCCGTAGATGTTCGCGATATGCGGGCCGTCAAACACGGCAGTGTCAATCCACATGGCCGCGGTCATCAGAAATGTCAGCAGAACGATATATACATTCGCGCCATACAGCGCGAGGTCAAACTTCGTCAAGCTGCGTTCTTTAATACTCTGCCACAGCAGAGGGAAGAAATAACGGCGGGCCACTGTGAAATGTCCCTGCATCCACCGCAGACGCTGTCTGGACGATGCCTTGAAAGTGAGCGGCTTCTCATCGAATACCTTGGCATCATAGTTGAATTTCGGGTAGACGCCTTTGGAGGCACTGCGCATGGTAAATTCCAAATCCTCCACCAGGCTTGTTGCTCCCCAGCCCATTTCTTTAAGCAGGGCTGTCTCAAAGCACATGCCGGTTCCGCCAAGGAAGTTAGCCATCTGCAGATTGTGGCGCGACAGCTGCCATAAGCGGTTGATGTACCAGTAAGAAACACCATATGCGGCAGTAATCCAGGAATCCTCCGGATTCTTCGTATCGATGTAGCCCTGGATTACCCGGGCGCCTGAGCAAAGGTCATTGTTCATCTCCATCAGGAATTCTGTATGTGCCAGATTGTCGGCGTCGAACATGACAACAGCATCATACTGGCGCGGCATAGCCCACAGTTCCTTCAGCATCCATTCAATGGCATAACCCTTGCCCCGCAGATTGTTGTTGGTGCGGACACAGGCGTTCATCCCGTGCTCCCTTACGATCTTTGCCGTCCCGTCGGTGCAGTTGTCACAGATGACAAATACATCGTACAGATCTTGGGGATAATTAAGCTGTTTCAGATTCTCCATCAGCGCGCCGACGACTTCTTCCTCGTTATGCGCAGCCACCAGTACTGCAAATGACTTTTCCGGTGCAAAGTGTTCCTTTTTCTTTTTCTTGCGCAGTCCAAACAGTGAGAATCCAAACTGATAAACTGCAATTGCCGCCAAGATCACTTGGAGCGTAACAAACAATGCGTCTGTCATGATCTTTTGATGCCCCCTTTTTCACTCTTGATATGCCCTTTTTTCTGTCTCTGGCTTGTTAAACGTTGTTGCTGACCCTTTTGTTGCATCCCTTACAATAGATCAAGAGTTTCCCCTTTTTGCGGGCAGGCGTTCAATTTATTTATATCCCGTTTAAAAGATGTTATAGGGATTCCTGCTGAAACGGACTCCTCATTTTCTCTGTTACCTTTTAAACGCGTTCGGCCTGCTTGAATCATTGTACGGTGTAAGGGGTTCTTAAGTCAAAACTGACAATTTCCGCGCACCGCTGAGCTTTTCCTTGAAATGGACTACCTTAAAAAAGTATGATAAAGACAGCTTTAGGGTATAAACCGGATTAGCTTCAGCAGCAGCTTACTATCCTCAGCCGGACTATCGGAGGGACAAGGTATGAGACAATTATTCATGAAACTGCTTCTCTGGGAACGCCGCCTTTTCAAATGGATCAACGGCCGCCTGCATAACCCATTCCTGAACTTTTGGCTCTTTTATCTTACCCATCTGGGCGGTGCAACCAGCGCTATCGGCATTAATCTGCTGATCTGGGCCTTTGCTCCCCAGCCGCTCAAAACAACAGGACTTCAGGCACTGACAGCACTGGCCGTCAGCCACCTGCCTGTTGCCGTGGCCAAGAAGCTATACCCGCGTATGCGGCCTTATCTGGCGCTGCCGGGAACGAATACGTTTCACAATCCGCTTAAGGATCATTCTTTTCCTTCAGGCCATACTACAGCTATCTTCGCCTCTACGGTTCCTTATATGGCAGCCTATCCTGCCCTTACCGTTATTCTGCTGCCGCTGGCGTGTATTGTCGGCTTCTCCCGGATTTATCTCGGTCTGCACTACCCCTCTGATGTTATGGCAGGTGCAGTAATCGGCAGCGGCGTCGCGGCAGGCACGATTGTTCTATGGATCTGAAGCCTGCTACAAAAGTCTGACCTGCGAAAACCATTTTTGGGAACAGGTGAAGTAAACATTGCGCAAAAAAAGAGTGTTATTACTGTCGGAAGGTTTTGGCGCAGGACATACACAGGCAGCATATGCGCTGTCGAGCAGCCTGCGTAAATTGTCGCCGGGAGTGCAGACGAAGGTGCTGGAGCTTGGAAACTTTCTGAATCCCAAGATGGCGCCTCTGATCGTTTCGGCTTACCGCAAGACGGTAACCACCCAGCCCCGGCTGATGGGCTACGTCTACCGTCACCAGAAATCATTTAACCGTCTTACCACGCTTGCCCTGCACCGCTTATTTTATACACATACACAAAATATTGTGAAGCAGCTAAAGCCCGATATTATCGTCTGTACCCACTTTATCCCTAGTGCTGTGGTCTCACGCCTGAAACGGCTTGACCCGGCCTTCAAGGTACCGCTCGTGACAGTCATAACCGATTACGATGCCCACGCCAGCTGGATCAGTCCGGAGGTGGACCGCTATCTGGTCTCCACCCCCGAGGTGAAGTCGAAGCTGCGCCGCCGCAGCGTGGCCGCCGCCAAAATCCGGGTGACCGGCATGCCGGTGCACCCGAGCTTCTGGGAGCA
>NZ_LN831198.1:659167-669989 GCF_001368795.1 Paenibacillus ihuae | reverse complement strand
AGCTTCTGGGAGCACCCGGGACGCGAAGAAATTCTGGAGCAGTTCAGCCTCCAGGATCTGCCGACTGTGCTGGTCATGGGCGGGGGCTGGGGCATGATGAACGACCAGGTGGTGAACGAGGCACTTGCCGGCTGGAGCGATAAGGTGCAGATTGTCTTTTGTCTCGGTAAGAACGAGAAGCTGCTTGGAGAGATGATGAAAGACCCCACATACAGTCATCCCAACATTTCGCTGATCGGCTTCACCCGGGAGATCGACAAGCTGATGGAGGTCTCTGATCTCCTGGTCACGAAGCCTGGCGGAATGACCTGCAGCGAAGGGCTGGCCAAAGGTATTCCGATGCTCTTCCATCACCCCCTTCCTGGACAGGAGGAAGAAAACTGCCGTTACTTTACGTCGGCCGGGCTCGGAGAGCCGATCTCCTCCCTGGAGGTCGTCGATAAATGGATGGAACGGCTGCTCTACAATTACGGGGATGTGCAGGCGAAGCGGAAAAGCCATCTGGAGGATATCGCAAGGTTCCACCCGCAGCAAAGCGCCCAGAGCATTATTGATATGCTCGAATAAGACAGACAAGAACAAGGCGGCATAGAAAAATGGCAGTCCGGGAAATCCCGTGACTGCCATTTTTAGGGTTACTGCCTTCTAAGGCTAATACGTAAACGCAGACATTGCACAGGCTACAGCCGGTATTTATCGAGGCGTCCGGCCTGATAACGGGCCAATGCTTCTGAGCCGACAATCGCCTCACAGCGCTGAATATTGACACCGCGTCCATAAAATTTGGTTTCATACTCGGTCATGACATGTTCTTCGTTAATGATGCCGTCTGCGTGCAGATCCAGGGAAATATTTTTCATCTGCAGGCCGTAATCGGCAAAAGCATTCAGTGAGAATTCGAACAGGCTGCGCGAATCCGTCTTCAGGTGAATCTCCCCCAGCGGGCTGAGCAGTCCGCGGTATTTGTCAAGAAAACGCGGGTGGGTCAGGCGGCGGCGGGCATGCTTACTCTTAGGCCAGGGATCACTGAAATTCAAATAGATGCGTTCCAGCTCCCCCGGGGCAAAAACTTCCTCGGCATAGTTGATATTCGCAAGGGCGACCTTCAGGTTAGGCGGCGTCTCCTGCCCGGCCGGTTCCCATACCAGTCTGGCTTTCTCTGCCGCACGGCGGATCAGCTCATCGTACATATCGACGCCGATAAAATTAATATCGGGATATTTGAAGCTCATTTGACTAATAAACTGCCCCTTGCCCATTCCGAACTCCACATGGATCGGGTGGTCGTTGCCGAACAACTCTGACCAGCGGCCCTTGAGGCTGCGTGGATCAAGGATCACCAGGTCGGTTTGCTCCTCCAGGCTTTCACGTATTCCTTTTCTTCCGCGTAAACGCATAATATTCCTCCGCTTGTCTCTAATACATTACTTATAAATATGAACTCTTAGTATCACTTGAAATATTGTGCCGAACTTGTCCGCAAAAGTAAAGGGATTTACGGCAAATAGGAAAAAAGGAATTCTCCGGAGGGCAGGAAACGGCCGCTGGAGAATCCCTTTTTTGTTGTATTTGGAATTGGGGTCCACTTTTCAACAGTTCATAGTCTACCTTGACGGAGTATCAAAATCAAATTTCTTCTCGAAAGCATTTCTGATCTTACGCTGCGCTTCGGTCTTGATCTTGTGATTGCCATTAAATTCAACACCGGTAAGTGCAAGCGCCTCATCGGGAGTCAACTGTACATCAATCGAGCCTTTTCCTTCGGCATATGCCGTTTGAGAATTCATCGTGATCACCTCTTGGGTTTAGTATGGGCGGGACGACACGAAAGTATGAATTCAAGAATGAAATTTTAGTTGGTGCATCAGCTTTTTTACAATTTAAATATAACATATCGTGTAAGCATCTACAAGGTAATCTTGGTAAATAAACAGCCTATTTTTCACCTATTTTCCAGGCGGTAATGTTACGCTATACGCTGATATTTGATACAATAGACGGGTTAGAAAGAAATGGCTGTACGTCCCTTAACGGAAAACCGCCTTATTCAGTGAAAATATAAGGATTATGCCGGCTGAAACGACCATCCTTCGGCCCTCAAAATAAATGTTCTTATATGTACGAAAGGAGCTTCACCTGTGAGCCTTTTACACACCCCCTCCCCGCTGCTGTGGGGAGATAAACGTTTCCATACGTGGAACTACGAAATGCGCGAGCACATGGACACGAAAGTCTTCAAGGTTATGCTCGATGCCGGTTTTACCTGTCCGAACCGTGACGGCTCGATCGCCAAAGGAGGCTGTACCTTCTGCAGCGCCAGAGGCTCCGGCGATTTCGCCGGCAGCCGCCGGGACGATCTGGTCACACAGTTCAACCACGTGCGCGACCGCCAGCATCTCAAATGGCCGAACGCCAAATACATCGGCTACTTCCAGGCTTACACCAATACGTATGCTCCGGTTGAAGAGCTGAGAGAATATTATGAGGTTATTCTGCAGCAGCCCGGTGTAGTCGGCTTGTCCATTGCGACACGCCCCGACTGCCTGCCGGATGATGTCGTCGAGTATCTCGCCGAGCTTAACCAGCGTACGTATCTCTGGGTAGAAATGGGCCTGCAGACGATCCATAACTCCACCTCCGAGCTGATCAACCGGGCGCATGATACCCAGTGTTATATTGAAGCTGTTGCGAAGCTGCGTGCCCACGGCATCCGCGTCTGCACCCACATCATCCACGGGCTTCCGCAGGAAACCCACGAAATGATGCTGGAGACCGTCTCGGCGGTCGCAGGCATGGATGTGCAGGGAATTAAAATACATCTGCTGCATCTCATGCGCAAAACCCCGATGGTCAAGCAATACGAAGCCGGCCTGCTGCGCTTCCTGGAGCAGGACGAATACGTGAAGCTCATCGTGGATTCACTGGAAATTCTGCCTCCGGAGATGATCGTTCATCGCCTGACCGGGGATGCGCCGCGCGAGTCGCTGATTGGACCCTTGTGGAGCCTGAAAAAGTGGGAAGTGCTGAACGCTATCGACCATGAACTGGTTGCACGCGACAGCTGGCAGGGTAAGTACTGGAGGAAGAGCTAATGGGCTTTATGTCTGTCCTTAGCTTTGCTCATAAATTAACCGCCGAACGTCTCGCCTCCGGCGGCAGAGCTATCGACGCCACCGTGGGCACCGGTGCGGATACGCTCGTCCTCGCCAAAGCGGCCGGGCCGCGCGGCGGGGTATATGGCTTCGACATTCAGCCTGCGGCGCTGAAGCTCGCGGAAGAGCGCCTGCGGCTGGCCCGGGAGGAAGCGCCTGCGGCGCTGTCTCCCGTGACGCTGCTTCATCGCAGCCATGCAGCGATGGCAGAAGCCGTTCCGCCGGAATGGCGCGGAACGGTCTCAGCGGTGATGTTCAATCTCGGCTATCTGCCCTCGGGCGATGCCGATAAGACCATCATCACCGAGACGGAGAGCACGCTGGCCGCGCTGGACGCCGCCCTGGCGCTGCTGCGCCCAGGCGGCATTATCACAGCCGTGCTCTACCCCGGCCATGAAGGCGGCGACCGCGAAGCCGCCGCCGTCGAATCCTGGGCGGCGGGACTCGCCCAGCCGCAGGCGCAGAGCATTATCTACCGCCAGCTGCAGCGGGCCTCCGCCCCGTATGTGGTTGCTGTAGAGAAGAAAAAAGGAGCTGATATCTGAATGGCAGTAAGCAAGATCGAGCATATCGGCATCAAGGTTGCACAGCTTGAGCAATCCCTTACGTTCTACCAGGAAGTCATCGGACTTACGCTGCAGGAAATAATTGGTGAGCCGGGCAGCGGACTGCGGCTGGCCTTCCTGAGCTTCCCGGGACAGACCAGCGTAGAGGTGGAGCTGATCGAACGGGTGTGGACCGGCCTGCCGGATGAAGGCAAGGTCAGCCACGTCGCCTTTACCGTTACCGGAATTGAGGCCGAGCATAGCCGGATTGCCGGGCTGAAGCTTCCTGGCCTGACAGAAATCAGCACACTGGCGAACGGCAGCCGTTATTTCTTTTTTGACGGGCCGGACGGTGAAACGCTGGAGTTCTTCGAGTCTACCCGCAGCAATTAGAGAAAGAGCATTATCAAAAATGGAGAGGAAGATACTGTGATGACAAAACCATATCCACTTAAGTTTCAACCGGAGTTCAAAGAACGCGTGTGGGGCGGCCGTGCCCTGGAGAAATTCGGCCTTAACCTGCCGGATGGCCATATTGGCGAAGGCTGGATGATCGCCGATCATCCGAACGGCGTCTCTTCCGTCGTAAACGGCGAATTGGCCGGACAAGGCCTCGACCAGATCCGTGAGCAGTTCGGACAGGAATGGTTCGGAAGTAAAGGCATCTCCGAAGCAGGCGGACGGTTCCCGCTGCTGATTAAGCTGCTGGACTGCAACGACAATCTGTCCGTGCAGGTGCATCCTACAGATGATTATGAAGGATTGCCTAAGGGTGAGCTCGGCAAAACAGAAATGTGGTATGTGCTGGATGCTAAGCCTGATGCCAAAATCATCTACGGCCTGAAAGAAAATGTCACCCGCGAAAGCCTGCGTGCCGCGCTGGAGAACGGCACGGTGATGGACAGCATGCAGGAAATCACAGTCTCTGCAGGCGACGCATTCTACATTCCCGCCGGCACGGTCCATGCGCTCTGCGCCGGAGTCGTTGTAGCGGAAATCCAGCAGAATTCGGATACTACATACCGGATTTACGACTACGACCGTCCCGGTCTTGACGGCAAGCCGCGCGAGCTGCATATCGAAGATTCGCTCAACGTTACCGCTTATGAAGGGGCTGGAGCCACTTCGATGAAGACCGATAGTGCAGTTCCAGGAGAATGGCTGCAAATCGCCTCCTCCCCTTATTTCATCGTTGAAAAAGGGGTTGTAAACGGAGAGTGGAACCTGACCACCACCCCGGACAGCTTCACTATCCTGGTCATCTGCGAAGGCAGCGGACATCTGACCTGGGAAGGCGGCTCCCAGCCTTATGCCGCAGGAGAATGCTACCTGCTGCCGTCCACCCTCGGAGCCTATGGCATCGAAGGCCGCTCCACGGTGCTCCGTTCTTATTTGCCATAAAGCAAGCCATTCCGTGAATAGACTATAGCAGCAGTTGGTTTTGTACGGCGTTGCTCACAAAACTAGGTTACTTTCAGGAGGACAGGCGATGAGGGAAAACAGTTTTACGATGACCGATCCTCTCGGTGTCAATATCCATGTCTATGAATGGCTGCCTGAACCGGAGGCTCCGGTCAGGGGGGTAGTGCAGATTGCCCACGGCATGTGTGAGACGGCTGCACGTTATGCCCGGTTCGCCTCGGCACTGACGGCGGCCGGGTATGCGGTCTATGCCAACGATCACCGCGGCCACGGCAAAACGGCAGGCAAGGTGAATCTGCTGGGCGATACCGGCGAGAACGGCTTCTACTGGATGCGGCGCGATATGCTGCAGCTTGCAGGCATTGTGCAATCCCGGCATGAAGGCTTGCCGCTCTTCCTGCTCGCTCACAGCATGGGCTCCTTTCTGGCCCAGAAGCTGATGTGCGAGCCAGGCAGCGGAGTGTACTCCGGTTTCATTCTCAGCGGCACCAACGGCCCCCGCAGCATGCTGCGGGCCGCTGAATCCCTGGCGGCCATGCAGCTCAGACTGCAAGGGGCACACCACCGCAGTGTACTGATTAACGGCATAGTATTCGGTCCCTATAACCGCAACTTCTCTCCGATCCGGACTGCATTCGACTGGCTGAGCAGTGATCCGCAGGAGGTGGACCGGTTCATTGCTGATCCGTTCTGCGGGGCGATCTGTACCACCCGCTTCTTCCGTGATTTCTTCCGGCTGCTGCGCGATATTCATTCCCGGGAAACGCTGCTTACGTTATGCAAAGATAAGCCGGTATTTCTGTTCTCAGGAGCCAAAGATCCTGTAGGCATGAACGGGCAAGGTGTGCTGCGCCTGGCTGCTATATATAAGGACCACGGGCTAAGCGATGTAGAGTACCGTCTTTACCCGGAAGGCCGGCATGAAATGCTGAACGAAGTCAACTACGATGAGGTCACTGCCGATGTGCTGGATTGGCTGGTCCGCCATCTTCCGGCTGAGTCCCTGCTGCTGCAGCCGGCTGCAAACTAAAGTCAACTCAAACATATATAAATTATGACAAAAGACAGGACATCCGTTATTCACGGGATGTCCTGTCTTTTTGGGCTGAGCGCAGCAAGCCTCATCCAAGGCGGTATGCCTGAGAAATGTTATAGACATCTGCTCAGCGCGGCTGTACAATCCATCCAGAATAAGGAGGAATGTGGAAATGAGTTACTCAGGAAGCAGGGGTACGGAACAGGATCTCGAGCAAATCCTCGAATATTACAATGCCGGAGGCGAAAAGGACCGCCTCACACGGGGGATAGGTGTCATCGAATGGGAACGCAGCAAAGTCATCATCTCCAGATACCTGAGCGGGAACAAACAGGTCATCTATGATGTCGGAGGCGGCACCGGTGTCTACTCCCGGTGGCTGGCAGAGCTGGGTCATGAGGTCCATCTGCTCGAGCTGTCTCCCGCTGCTGTAGAATATGCCAGAAATCTTCAACAAGAGGAGAATACCTTCCCACTCCACAGCATCGAGGTCGCGGATGCCCGTCAGCTGCTTCGGCCGGATGAGAGCGCCGACCTTGTGCTGCTCATGGGTCCGCTCTATCATCTGACGGCCAGGGAGGAGCGGATTGCCGCGATCCGCGAAGCTGCAAGAGTGCTCAAACCAGGCGGAATCCTGATTGCTGCCGGGATCTCCAGATTCAGCTCCACATTATGGGGGCTGTCCGTTTTTGGCGCAAAGAATGAATTCATCGATGATTCGGTATTCTTCGGGATGATCAGACGGGAACTCACCGATGGACAGCATATCCGCCCTGAGGAATATCCGCATTTCATCTCAAGAGCTTACTTTCATCTGCCCTCGGAATTAAAAAGCGAATTGACCGATGCCGGTCTCACTCATCTGTCTACAGCTGCTGTCGAAGGACCGGTCTGGATTGTGCCGGCATTCAGTGAAAAGTGGAATGACCCCGGCAGCCGGGAAGCACTCATGCAAATAAGCTCCCTTGTTGAAGAACAAGAGAGCTTGCTGGGAATGAGTCCGCATATGCTGGCGATTGCCCGGAAATAGCAGGCAGGGAGCTAGTCTTCCCAGGGCATGATCTGCAGCTCCGGCCATTTCTTTTGCCATTTGAGGGTCTTGCTTCGGTAAATCTCCTCACTGATCAGCACTTTATTCGGTCTTAAGGTCAGACTAAACAAATCCTTCAGGCCGAACGGGGCGTAGATATGCCACTCTCCATTCCCGTCCAGCCTGGCCCCAAGCGCAGTCACCGTTGTCGGCCAGCTGTCGATGGCAGCCTCCAGACTGGGATAAGGCTGAAGCCTGACTCCAAACCTATCCTCATACCAGAGATGGACGCGGGCCTGATTCTTAATATCCACCGGTATCGGGATCCCGGAAAAGTACTCCCGCCCCTTAGCAATGAGTTGATCCTCTGCTGCAAAGCTCAGATCTTCCGGATCAAAATAGATAAGATCGATATCCCCGATGCCGTACTCCGGAGCCCGGCCGGTAAGCTCATTCCATACGGTCTGCACCAGACAGCCCGCGCCGATGTAATAAGGGAACGGCTCCATAAACCGGGCCCTGCGGGAGATATCCATGAGCAGCCGGTTCCGGGAGAAAATCCCGGTCAGTCGCTCGCGGAGCAGAATGTCCTCATCCGGGTTCTCTTGCGGCAGGCTAAGGTCATACTGCAGAATCTTCTGCGGCCCTTTGCTCCCGGTCCGGCGCAGCCCGTGATCACGAAAACCGGCGCCGAGGTAGAGATGACCCGCAGCAAGATTCCGTTCGTTGACGGTCAGCACGATTTCATGAACTGCCGGAAGATGGGTGCGGACAAAGGCTGGCAGCAAAGCCATGGCAGCCTTGGCAATCCCACGGCCCTGACAGGCATAATCCACCAGGAATGCCCGTACCAGCACTGCCCCCTGGTAATCCTTGTAGAACTCGGCGATCCGCTTACCGGTATGCAGGATAAAAAATCCCGCGGCTTGACTGTCCACCGCAATGACTACTGCAAGTTTGTCCGGATCACTTAACGCAGCGTCCAATGTCTCTGACGGTAATGCGGTAAATTCCGCCTGCTCCGGTGGAAGCTGGAACGCCATAAGCTGCTCCTTGAATCTCTCTTCATACAAAACCAGTGAAATCCGCCCGGCCTCTCCCACCGCCGCACCTCTCCTTGCTTCTCGCAATTATATATTCCCAGCGTTTATGACGGACGCGCTAGCGGGAAAATCTACCGCTAAACCTTTCATTTTCGCCTGATATGGCAATTTAGGCGGAAAATCTCCAGCTAATTTCCCGTAAAACACTGATTTTGAGCTATCGGGGGAACACTAACGGGAGAAATTCCCTCTCATCCTCATCTTCGTTCCGCCAGAGGAATTTAGAGGGGGGAATTCCCATTATTGTGTCTCCGTCCCGCAAAACAATCGTTGTCTAAGTAGCTCATCGTGCTCTTTCCCATTGTGTAGGGTGCAATAGATTTTAATTTAACGGCAGGGTGTAATACTGCGCGCGCTGGCTCTCATCCTGCTGGTACAGCACGATGAGCAAAGTGCTGCCTCCTGCTTCCGGCAGGGCCTCGGCGACGGCTGCGGATGTTCCGCTGCCTGCTGCAGCAACTGCTTCCGCAGCAGATTCGGTCCTATGCTCGGGAGCAACCGCACCAGCAACCGCACCAGCAACGGCCTCAACGGCGTCAACCGATTCAGCCGCATCCGCACGCAATCCGCTGATCGAATCCAGTACCGTTTCCAGATGGAACGGCAGCACTTCGAGCACTGTGAACTTCTGCAGCTCCCGCTCGTTGAACCCTGCTTCGGCCAACGCTGTGGATACCCGTTCCGGATGAGCAGCTATCTCCTTCATATGACGCGCCCAGTCCGCTTTGTCCAGTGCATGGTCCCACCAGATTTTGCGCGGCTTGTACTTGTGTCCCAGGAAATAATCCAGCTTCATCAGCCCGGTGATAATATCCATAGAAGCTGTACCGCTGTCCGTCAGGAACGCATGCAGCCGTGTAAACAGATCCTCCAGCTGGTGGCCGATTTTTTGCCAGCCCCGCTCCTCCCAGTAATCGCCAAACGCCTGGAAGAAATCAAACGGTGACCGGAACACATGGCGGATCAGATATTTTACAGTATGATCAAGCCGGTGGCTGTTCCAGTATTTCTCCAGCACATCCTCCAGCCGCTTCAGCCGGATAATATCGGAGAATGGCATGACATGGCTGCTGAGAATCTCATAAGGCGCATGCTCCATGTACGTGTAGTCGTATTTGGCCGCCTGGGCGCGCAGACCGGTTCCACGCAGCATTTTGAGGAAACCGAGCTGCAGCTCCTCCGGCTCCATAGCGAATACGTCGTTGAAGGTTTTGCGGAAGGTGGCGTAATCCTCCTGCGGCAGTCCGGCAATAAGATCGAGATGCTGGTCGATGTTGCCGCTGGCTTTGATTTTCATCACTGTACGGGACAGCTTCGCGAAATTCTGGCGGCGTTTGACCAGCTCATTGGTCTCGTCATTGGTGGACTGTACACCAATCTCAAACCGGAAGATGCCCGGAGGTGCGTTCTCGGCCAGAAAATCCAGCACTTCAGGACGCATGATGTCCGCCGTAATCTCGAACTGGAACACACAGCCCTGATGGTTGTCGATCAGAAACTGGAACATTTCCATCGCATAGCTGCGGTTGATGTTGAAGGTGCGGTCCAGGAACTTAATGACCTTCGCCCCGTTATTGATCAGATAGAGCAGATCGGACTTCACCCGTTCAATATCGTAGTAACGCACGCCTACCTCGATGCTCGACAGGCAGAACTGGCAATTGAACGGACAGCCCCGGCTGGTCTCGAAATAGACGATCCGCTTGCTGAGATCTGGCAGATCCTCGGCAAACCGGTGCGGTGTCGGCAGGGTGTTAAGGTCGCTCTTGGGACGCGGCGGATTGACAATCAGCTCCTCGCCTTTGCGGTAAGCAGCCCCGTAGACAAAATGGAACTTGCGGTCATCCCGCAGCTCCTGCAGCAGATGGTGAAAGGTCTCCTCCCCGTCCCCATTCACGACAAAATCCACGCCTGCTTCACGCTTCATCCAATAGAGCGGTTCGTACGAAACCTCCGGCCCCCCTAGTACAATCGCCACCCCGGGCAGCACCTGCTTGAGGATACCGACCAGCTTGATCGTCTCCTCGATATTCCATATATAACAGGAAAAACCGATAACATCCGGCTTCTTCTGAAAGAGATCAGACACGATATTCATCACGGGATCTTTGATAGTGTATTCTGCCAGCAGAATATCCGGAAACTCATGCTCACTGTATGCCTTAAGCAGGCGGATTGCGAGTGAGGTATGGATATACTTGGCATTTAATGTAGCCAGGACGATTCTCATGCCTTATTACCTTCTTTACATTTCATTTTGAAAAAACTCCAGAAACGGCTTGCCGTATTTCCGGTATTTCACTTCACCGACACCTTTAACCCTCAGCATTTCCGCTTCGGTCTGCGGACAAACCACGCTCATCTCACGCAGAGTAGCATCATTGAAAATAATATAGGACGGCACATGCTCGCGCCCCGCCAGCTCGCGGCGGATCAGGCGCAGCTGCTCGAACACCGTCTCGTTGACCGCAGACGGCGAAAGATCGTAGCTCCGGCTGCGGCTCCGTCCTGAGCCGGCGCCTCCGGTAAGCAGC
>NZ_LN831198.1:649352-659141 GCF_001368795.1 Paenibacillus ihuae | reverse complement strand
CGCACCATGAGTCGGCAGCTTCTCGAAGCCGTACTGCAGCACCTTCTGGTTCCGTGAACCCTTCAGCACGGAAGCAACCAGCGCTACGCCGTACCGTTCCCGCATCCGGTGGATGCAGGAGAAAATCTTCTGCGCATCCACAGTCATATCCACCAGCTCACGCTCATCGGTGCAGGAGCTGCAAATCCCGCAGGGCTTGTCCCCGTGGTCTTCGCCGAAATACTCCAGCTGCGCACTGCGCAGACAACGGGTGGTGTAGCAGTAATCAATCATCTGCTGAAGCTTGCGGTATTCATTGGCTTTGCGTTCAGGATCCTGGGGATTCTGCTCGATCAGGAACTTCTGTGTCATAATGTCCTGTGCACTGAACAGCAGGATACATTCACTTGGCTCCCCGTCCCGGCCGGCACGTCCGGCCTCCTGGACATACGCCTCCATATTCTTCGGCATATTGTAGTGGATGACATAACGTACGTTGGATTTGTCGATCCCCATCCCGAAGGCATTCGTCGCTACCATGACCCGGATATCATCATAAAGGAACTTCTCCTGGCTGTCCGCCCGCTCCTGGTCGCTCATTCCGGCATGATAACGTCCCGCGGCGATTCCCGAGGCCTGCAGCCTCTGGTACAGATCGTCGACCTCCTTGCGGGTTGCAGCATATACAATCCCCGGCTGGTGGGAGTGGCTGGCAGTATAATCGAGTACAAACTCGCGTTTGTTCTCTCCCCGCAGCACCGACATCGCCAGATTGTCCCGGCCAAGGCCGGTCATGAACACGCCGGGCTGGCGAAGACGCAGCAGCCGGACCATATCCTCCATGACCTCAGGCGTTGCCGTTGCCGTAAAGGCGGCGAGAATCGGCCGCTGCGGCAGCTCCTCCACAAACGGCGATACCGCAAGATAGCTGGTACGGAAATCATGCCCCCACTGCGAGACGCAGTGCGCTTCATCCACGGCGACGCAGGAAATGGACAAGCCTGCCATCTCCAGGCGGAACCAGTCCAGCTCCAGCCGCTCCGGCGCAACATACAGCAGCTTAAGCTCGCCCCGGCGCGCGGCGCGGATCCGTTCATTCACTTCTTTACCGCTCAGGGTGCTGTTAATATAGGCAGCCGGTATCCCGGCTGTTGTAAGGGCGTCCACCTGATCCTTCATCAGCGAAATCAGCGGTGAAATGACCAGCGTCAGCCCCGGCATCAGCAGCGCCGGAACCTGGTAGCAGATCGATTTGCCCCCGCCGGTCGGCATGATACCCAGCGTATCGCCGCCTTCCAGCAAATGCTGCACGATTTTTTTTTGGCCATCCCGGAAATCGGGATAACCGTAATATTTTTGCAGTTCAGCCTGCGCCTGTTCCATAGTAGGTGCTTGCATCTTCATCTCTATCATAACTCCTAAAAGTTTTGTTGACATATGCTTCTGAGGAAACGCTTCGCAACAAAACTAGCTTCGGAAGCATACACATGTTTCTTTCTTTAGTTTACCGGGCAACCGGGTATTGAGCAACCGCAGGAAGGAGAAATGAGCTCTTTCTCTTTACGGGTTCCATATTCCAATTACATAAAAAAAGCCGTTCCAAGCAACACTTTATAGTGATCTTCTAAACTGTCAGTCTAAGGAGGCGGCCGACCTGCAAGCTTGGAAAGAAAAGTATGCTACATATGTGCAAAAGCAGCAGTCCTGCCCACCGCCCGCTCCCGGCTCTGACAGCCTGAGCCATAGCCTGGCAGACAATCTGGAGTCTTTGCTGACTCTACTGGGCCAAAGCGGCGACCTGGTGGTCCGTGATTTTCTGCTATTCGGAAAATATCAGGCCTCAATGGTCTTCTTCTCCTCGATGGTCAGCCAGGAACAAATTCAGGAGCATATCCTGAAGCCGCTGATGGCCCGGCCTTCGGGACATCCCGCCTTTACGGACAATCTTGCGGATATGGTTCATTATATCTGGAATACTGCTGTTCAAGTAACACAGGGAACTACGGAGCAGATAATCTCCTCCCTGCCGCCAGCCATCGTCAAGGGTGAGCTGGTCCTGCTGATTGAGGGAGTGGATGAGGCCCTCCTGCTTGATATGCGGAAGATTGACATGCGCGGTGTAGAACAGCCGCAAACGGAGCAGGTGATCCGCGGACCGCGGGAAGGCTATGTGGAAAAGCTGGAGAACAACCTCGCACTTCTGCGCTACCGGCTGCAGAGTACGGATTTCCGCATCGAGATCAGCCCGCTCGGGACCCGGACCCAGTCACGGGTGGCCCTATGCTACTTAGACAGCTTAGCCGATCCGCAGCTTGTAGCCGAAGCCATGCGCAGAATCTCAATTATTGATACAGACGGTATTATTGATGCCGGATATATCGAGCAGTTTATTGAAGACCAGCCCCTCTCCCCCTTCCCGCAGGTACAAAGTACGGAGCGGCCGGACAAAACGGTGGCTGCGCTTCTTGAAGGGCGGGTGGCAATACTTGTTGACGGCTCACCGTTTGCCCTTGTGGTCCCCGCCCTGTTCAACCAGTTTTTCCAGACCGTCGATGACTACACCGAGCGCTTTATTATGGGCAGCCTAATCCGGCTGATCCGGCTGGTCGCATTATCGTTCTCCTTGTTTTTCCCTGCCATATATGTCTCCGTCATTTCCTTCAATCCGGAGCTGATGCCCACCGATTTCGCCGTCGCAATCTCAGGGGGCCGGGCAGGAGTGCCTTTCCCGGCGGTGATTGAGGTGCTGATTATGGAGGTGTCGATGGAGGTGCTGCGGGAAGCGACCATCCGCCTGCCTCAGATGATCGGCGGAGCCTTGTCCATAGTGGGTGTACTCGTCATCGGCCAAGCTGCAGTAGCTGCCGGGCTGGCCAGTCCGATCACTGTCGTCATTGTCGCACTCACAACCATCGGATCCTTCGCTACTCCGGCCTACAACGCCGCGATAGCACTGCGGATGCTGAGATTTCCGCTGATTATTCTGGCCGGGATGTTCGGGATGTACGGGGGCATGATCGGCACGATCCTGATTATCAACCATCTGTTGTTTCTGGAGTCCTTCGGTGTGCCTTATATGTCCCCGTTTATTCCCGGTAAATGGCGCGACTGGAAGGACACGCTCGTGAGGGTGCCTCTATGGTGGATGCGCCGCCGCCCCAGCTTTCTGCATGTTCAGGACAGCTCCAAACTTCCCGCTTCCATTCCGGGAGCCTATGCAGACCAGATTCTTCAGCAGGGAGGCGAAGCGGATGAACACCCCAAGGCAGATCACAACACTGCGGGCGGCAGCCGTAATCAGTAGCACAATTATTGGTGTAGGGATTCTGAGCTTTCCCCGTTATATGGCTGTTGCCGGAGGCAGCAGTGCTCCCTTTGTTGCCTTCTGCGGTATCGTTATTTCTTTCATCAGCTTCTGGCTGCTGGCTTCACTGTGCCGTCGCTTTCCCCGGGAGCCGCTGTTTGTCTTCAGCCGGCGTTTACTCGGGCGCCCGCTCGCATTCGTATTCACTTTGCTGATTTTTCTGATCTTCACCCTGCTCACCGGCCTTACCGTGCGCCAGTTCGGAGATGTAGCTACTACTGTGCTGTACAAGAAAACGCCAATTGAAGCAACGATCTTCCTTATGCTGCTAATCTGCCAGCTGTCGGCCAGAAGGAGTATCATCAAGTTTTCGTATATTCATTTCTTCTATCTGCCGCTGATTATCGGCCCGACTGTTCTTATCACCCTGATTTCCATGCGGAATATCGATTGGCTGAATCTGCAGCCGGTGCTTACGATGCCCTCGGTTTCGTTTTGGAGAGGCGCCCGGGAAGCCAGCTACCTGTTTCAGAGCTCTTTTGTGATCATCCTGCTGGTTCCGTATATGCAAAAACCGAAACAAGCAGTACGTGCAGGCGCACTGGCGATTGCCGTTGCCGGCCTCCTTTATCTGCTGATCGTCATAGCTTCGGTAGGATTGTTCGGCTCGGAAGAGACTAAGCTGCTGCTCTACCCGACACTGGAATCCGCCCGCTCAGCAGCCGTCGGCGAAGGGTTTCTGGAACGGCTGGATGCACTGTTTATCGTCCTGTGGGTCATTTCAGTCTATACCACTGTTTACACCACCTATTATTTAGCAGCCGTCCTGCTGCAGAATTTGTGTAACTTCCAGGATCAGCGGAGTACCTCTACCGTGCTGCTGCCTCTGGTCTTTATCATTGCCATGCTGCCATCCAATGTTTTTGAGACCTACACCTGGTCGCTCACCTTAGGGAATGCTTCTCTGGTGGTATTGACCGGATATGTAGCTCTGCTGTGGGCCTTGTTCCTGTTCCGCCGGTTCCGAAAGAAAGGAGCGTCAGGATGAAGCTGCTCCGGAGGTTTCTCTTAACAATTGCAACGTTAATCATGTCTTCCCTGCTTCTGGCAGGCTGCTGGGATCAGGTTGAAATTGAGGACCGCGCACTGGTGCTTGGACTGTCCATTGATGCAGCTTCTCCGGAACAGGCGGCACAAGAGGAAAAGGTCACTCATCTGAACGAAGACCGTCTGCCGAAAGAATACATCACGGTAACTGCACAAATCGCCGTCCCGGGCCGTGTACCGCTGGGTCCGGGGAGCGGGAGTTCAAGCGGCGGCTCCAAGACAAGCCCGGTTTGGGTGGTTACCGTGGTGGGCCACACGCTGGATGATGCGATGAATAATCTGCAGCAGCAGATCGCTGATCCCCGTTATCTCGTACATCTGCGGGTGATCATTATCAGCGAAGAGATTGCCCGGGGAAGGATGGAAGAGCTGAATGATTATCTGCGGCGCAATCCCGAGATCAGGCGCAGAACCTGGCTGCTGGTCTCTGAGGGCAAAGCTTCGGTATTCATGGATGTAGATCCTCCTTTGCAGAGGGTGCCTACCCTTTATATCCTGTCCATGATGGAAAAGGCTGTGACCAGCGGGAAATTCCCCCGCGATTATCTCGGCACGTTCTGGTCTGCAGATTCGAAGTTGGGACAAAGCGCCTATCTGCCTTATGTAGCACTGCGTAACAAAGAGAACATTCTCATTAACGGCCTGGCTTATTTTAGCGGCAATCAAATGGTCAACACCACGAAGCCGCTGGAAATCGGCGCATTCATGGCGGTCCAGGGAATAGACCCTGGCGGCTATTCGACCTTGTTCACCACCAAAAACATGGGTATCGTGATGATCAATACCAACCGCCGCTTTACAAAGGTATCCAGCACCATTCAAAACGGCAAACCTCGCTTTGTGTATGAGCTTTTTTTGGAGGGGGATTTGGATGAGCACTTTGACAGCAAACAGCCAGTCAATTCCTCTGCCGCACTGCATGAGATCGAGCTGGAGTTCAATGAGCAACTACAGGGTGTTGTCAGTGGTCTGATCCGGCACACCCAGGCTGACCATTCCGATATTTTCGGGATGGGTGAAATCATCCGGGCCCGCCACCCGCAGTACTGGAAGCAGCATATTCATGAGAAAAAGGACTGGGAAGAAATCTATAGCGGGATTCAGGTGGAGGCTAAGCTGCACATACATTTGCAGCGGGTAGGACTAAAAGAAAGGTAAAATAAAGCCCTTCAAAGGGGGAATATCGTTGATCCGATTATTATCCTGGAGCATTATGGTTCTGCTGTTTGCCGGACTGGTGCTGCTGGCCGTGGACCGGAACATCTACAGGACAAGCGGCTGGGCCCGGGAACATAGGTTTACGTCCATCCTGGGCTGGAGCTACACCGTTGCAGCTTTGCTGATCCTGACCGGTCTGCTGATTTATTTGTAGTACCTCCTTCAGCCGGGAAGCCCATGTGCCACCCGCTCCATAGTATTTCTTTACCGCCCATGGTATATTGAGGAGTACTCTATTATAGGACGGAGAATGTATGCATGAACACGAGAAGAAATCCCAAAGAGGCGTCCAAGCGTGGCGCTAAACCCGGAGCCTCCAACCCATCACAGTCTAAACCAGGTGCAAGAAGCCATTCTAATAAACCCGGCGGCAAGCTGGGCCAAGCCGCAAAAGCGAAAACTCCGGTTCCAGTCAAAACCTACGCCGTAGCTGAGCCTGCCGAGCTGCTCCCTTTTCTGCTGAAGACCCTTGCAAGCCGCGGACGCAATTCCATTAAATCGCTGCTAGCCCGCGGACAGGTATCGGTGAACGGCAAAGCCGTTACCCAGCATAACTTCCAGCTCCATCCTGGTCAGACAATAGCTATCGATTTGGAGAAGCAAGTGCAGGCCAAAGAGATGGTCGGACTGACTATCGTCCATGAGGATGATGACCTGATTGTGATTCAGAAGGATGCCGGACTGCTGTCAATCGCCACCGGTGAAGAAAATGAACAGACGGCATACCGCCAGCTGATGGAGCATGTCCGCCTTACGAATCCGCGCAACCGTATTTTTGTAGTGCACCGGCTGGACCGCGACACCTCCGGCGTCATGATGTTTGCCAAAAGCGAGCAGATTCAACAGAAGCTGCAAAATACGTGGAAGGATACAGTGAAGGAACGCTCCTATGTGGCACTCGTGGAAGGCGCAGTAAAAAAAGCTGAAGGCACAATCAGCTCCTGGCTGAAAGAAACCTCCACGCTCAAAATGTATTCCAGCCCCCACGAGGGCGACGGCCAGCATGCCGTGACCCATTATAAGCTGCTCCAGGCGAACCGCCATTTCTCGCTGCTGGAAGTACGGCTGGAGACCGGGCGCAAAAATCAGATCCGCGTACATCTGGCGGATATCGGCCATCCCATTGCCGGAGACAAGAAATACGGTGCACAAACCAAAGCTGTCGGCCGGCTGGGCCTGCATGCCCGTGTCCTCTCTTTCATTCACCCGACAACCGGAGACCTGCTGACCTTCGAGAGCCCGATTCCAAAAACATTCCTGAAGTACACCGCACCTGCACCGACGAACTAGTGTTATGGACTTCAATGATTACAAAAATAAGGGGTGTCCCTGCAGCTTCGCTGCTCGGGCACCCCTTGCCTGTATGTGGAACATTTTCACTCCTTTTTGCATCATGGTACAATAAAGAGAAATGCCGAGAAGGTGCGCACTTGTTCCACCCTACTGTTTTTGACAATATTAAAGTTTCCCTTGAGAACCAGCTGTACGATTATGACAATCTGGATGGAGTACTTATCATTACGGACCGCACCGACCTGCTCAATCTGGCGCTGATGTCCAGGGAATTCGCGTTGTCGTTCAAACTGAGCGGCGGCTTCAAAGTAACTTCTGAGGTTGTGCTCCTCTCGTCGGTGAAGGATTTGAGCGATGAAATCCTGGAAACCCCGGGCAGCGATCCCGGCTGCAGTCTCCTGCTCCGCTTTTATATGGAAATTGAAGATGTACCGCTTCAGTGTCCGGCGATTGAACGCATTCTCTCCGGCATCTGGGGGCCTGATCTGAAGCCTGAGCAATCACTCAGCTTCCGTTATGGTGCAGAAGGCGACACTTACCACAACTGTATCCAGCTGACGTTTAACCGTCAAATTACCGAAGCGCAAATGGAAGACATTCCTGACCTGCTGAAACATCTGCTGCAAAGTGCGGAAGAGCTGGAAGGGGTATAAACTAAGAATGGGGTGAGCCTTTAGCCATGAACTTCCTGCCGCCTGTCAAAAGTAATTCCTGGTTCCGCTGGATGGCCGTTTACGGCGTCCTGCTCTGGCTGCTGCTGCTTCTGCACCGTTTTTTGCTGCTGGGAGAACCGTTTAATGCGCTGATTGCCCTGCGTTTTGCCCTTCTGGCCCTGGTCGTTTCCGGTCTGATCCATTTTTTGGGCTGGCTCGGTGCCCGGCTGCTCTGGATTTGCTCTACGGCCGGAGTTATTCTAGGGTTTGTTGTAATGGCCAGCTATACGTACAGGGATATGTCCGGCTGGGAGGATCTGGCGGGATTTCTGTCCTTCGGCATGTCCATGCTGGGAGGGTTCGTCCTGGGTCTGGCTGCTGAAGGAGTATATCTGCTGATCAAACGCCGGCGTCAGGTGTAAACCAGCCTTTTTATGCATTAGCGTCTGTTACAGGACTACAAGATGAGGTGATCAAAAGCCATGTCCACTTCCTTTCTGACCAAAAATGCGCTTGCCCATTCGTTAAAACAGCTGATGGAGCACACCCCGCTGAACAAAATTACCGTCAAGCATCTGGTCGACGATTGCGGGCTGAACCGTCAGACCTTTTATTATCATTTTCAGGATATCTTCGACCTGCTGGGCTGGATTTACCGGACAGAAGCAGTGGAGAGCATTGCCAAGTACCGCAGCTACAGTACATGGACAGACGGCTTTTACCGGATCTTCTGTTATATCGAGAGCAACAAAGCCTTCTGCTACAACACATTGGATTCGCTCGGCAGAACCCATCTGGACGCCTATCTGTATGATGTGACGAATGACCTAGTAATGGGTGTGATTCAAGAGCTGTCGGCCGGAATGGAGGTCAGCGGTGAGGATAAGCGGTTTATTGCCAACTTCTATACCCTGGCCTTTACAGGTCTTGTCATTCAATGGATGCGCGGAGGCATGAAGGATCAGCCGAAACATATCATTGAACAGCTCAGCGTACTGATTGAGGGCAACTTCACCAGAGCGCTCCATAAATACGAGAAAAAGCTGACGTAACCTTGGGGTGCGCAGCTTTTTAAATATAAAAATTTATTTGTCTTACGCAATAAATTATCCTTCTATTTCTCGCAGAAACGGATAACGCCTCATAAAGGACGGCTATGCGTTTCAACTTGTTGTCAAATAACTATACACTTTCTGCCAAATGACCAAAATTTATACACTCCGGCGGTTTTGATTATACCTTATGTGCTACCCGTGTATTACATTAGGGACAGCAACAGAGCTAACAGTAATCAGCAACCCTATGGAGGCGACTTTTGTGAAAAAAGAGTACGGTAACCAGCAGGTTTATTTTGTCGGCGGCGGAATTGCATCCCTTGCAGGTGCGGTTTACCTCGTCAGAGACTGTGATTTTCCCGGACAGAACATTCACATTATTGAGGAGATGACAATCCTTGGCGGCAGCAATGACGGCGCAGGCGACGTGGAGCACGGGTATGTTATCCGCGGCGGACGGATGCTTAACGATGAAGCCTACGAGAATCTATGGGAGCTTTTAAATACAATCCCGTCTATTGACCATCCGGGACAATCGGTGCGGGAAGAAATCATTGCCTTTGACAACGCTAACCCGACTCATTCCAATGCGCGTCTGGTCGACAGCAAAGGCGAGGTGCAGGATGTTTTGTCGATGGGCTTCGATATGGCAGACCGGCTGGCGATGGGCAAGCTGATCATTACGCCGGAAGAGGCCATGGGCAAGGCGCGGATCAACGACTGGTTCGGCCCGCACTTTTTCAAAACAAACTTCTGGTACATGTGGGCTACCACCTTCGCCTTCCAGCCATGGCACAGTGCGGTCGAGTTCAAACGGTACATGCTCCGCTTCATGCATGAATTCCCGAGAATTCAAACCCTGGAAGGGGTTACCCGCACGCCGTACAACCAATATGATTCCATCATCCTGCCGCTGCATAAGTATCTGGAGCCATTCGGTGTAGACTTCACCCTGAAATGTACCGTAACCGATCTGCAGTTCAAAGACGGCGACGGCATTACGGTTACTGGGATGAACGTGTCCCGCCAGGGTGTGCCGGATGTTATTGAGGTGCACGAAGGCGACCTCGTCATTGTCACCAACGGCTCAATGACCGAAGGCTCCAGCCTCGGATCGATGACCTCAGCTCCCCGCCTGAACGGCAAAGGAAGCTCCTGGAAGCTGTGGGAGAACATCGCC
>NZ_LN831198.1:646819-649304 GCF_001368795.1 Paenibacillus ihuae | reverse complement strand
AAGCTGTGGGAGAACCATCGCCGCCAAGAAGCCGGGACTCGGTAATCCTTCTGCCTTCGATGATCATGTGGATGAATCCAAATGGGAGTCCTTCACGGTAACCTTCCAGGATTCCGTCTTCTTCGACCTGATGGAGAAATTCACCCGCAACCGTGCCGGTACTGGCGCACTGGTCACCTTCAAGGATTCCAGCTGGTTCATGTCGGTGGTGCTGGCCTTCCAGCCGCATTTCCGGGGGCAGCCGGAGCATGTCAAAGTGTTCTGGGGCTACGGGCTGTATCCGGACAACGTCGGTGATTTCGTCAAGAAAAGAATGTGCGACTGTACCGGGGAAGAAATTATGCAGGAGCTGATCGGCCATCTGCATTTCGATGCACACAAGGACGAAATTATGGCCACTGCCAACTGTATTCCCTGCATGATGCCATATATCACTTCCCAGTTCATGCCGCGGCTGAACAGCGACCGGCCGAAGGTTGTGCCTGAAGGCTCGACCAACCTCGCGTTCATCAGCCAGTTCTGCGAGATTCCGGACGATGTCGTATTCACCGAGGAATACTCCGTAAGAGCAGCGCGGATCGCCGTCTATACTCTGATGGGTGTTAACCGCCCGGTTGAACCGATCAACCAGTATCAATATGACGTGCGGACGCTTCTTTCGGGCCTGGTGACTTCTTTTAGATAGAAGGATGGCAGCATAGCCAAAAAGCCCGCTCTCCAGCAAATGGAGAACGGGCTTTCTTCAATTTGAGCCAGGCAGCTATCCGCAGATCAGATGCTGCAGGAGCCGTCATCGCAGCCCTCAGCATCTGGAGCCTGGGACTTGGGCTGTCCTACAACCTGCAATACCGGCGCCTTCTGCTCCTCTGCCCACACCGTGTCGAGTACCTCGGTGAATACCGGGCCGGGCTGGGCGCCGGATACAGCATATTTATTATTGAAGACGAAGAACGGCACGCCGGTGACGTTTAATTGCTGAGCCGCTGCGATATCCTGATTCACTTCATCTGCATAAGCGCCGTTTTCCAGCACCGCCGAAGCTTCCGCTGCATCGAGCCCCACCTCTGCGGCAAGAAGGGCCAGAACCTTGCGGTCCCCAATATTCACAGAATCGGTAAAGTACGCTTTAAGCAGACGTTCAGTCATTTCTTTGGCTTTGCCTTTGGTAGCTGCATAATGATTCAAGCGGTGAGCGTCAAAGGTATTGGTTGGCACCACTGTATCAAAGTTAAACTGCAGACCGACGCCACTGGCCTGATCCGCCAGCTGTGCATTCATTGCCTGCGCTTTGTCGCGGGTCATTCCATACTTGGAAGCCAGCATGTCATGGATATCTCTGGTTTCATCCGTCCGTGCAGACGGGTCCAGCTGGAAGCTGCGGAACACAACCTCCACCTTGTCACGATCTGCAAATTGGCTCAGCGCGTGCTCCAGCCGTCTTTTGCCGATGTAGCAGAAGGGGCAGGCATAGTCAGACCATACATCTATTCTCATTGTGATTTCCTCCTAATGGTCAGGTATCTTGAGTAAAGAGTTTACTTATGAGTGACATCAGATTCATTAACAAAAAATATGTCACTTACAATTATATAGTTAAAAACCGAAAATTACAAACACTATCTGCGGAAGTGTACTCATTGCCCTACGACAAAAAGGGCAGCCTGCTGCGTCAGTTGTCTGAACGAACAGTATGCCCTAATATGCAGTGCGTTTTGCACAGGGAGTAGATAGGATTAGAGCTGAACAGGCGGGCCCAGATCCGGAGGTGTAACAGCGGCCAGCTTTTCCGCTTCTGCCGGGTCCAGCCCCAGGCTCTCGTGCAGCAGTTTATACAATCTTGCCCCGATGATCTCCTCTGAATAGTCGGACCGGACAATCTCCTGGGCAGCTTCACCCATCTCCGCACATAACTGCGGATTGCCGAGCAGGGTTTCAATAGAAGAGGCCAGCCCGGCCGGATCAAGTCCATCAGTGAGCAGGCCGCTTAGTCCTTGCTTCACTAGTCCCCTTACCCCCATTACGTTAAATCCGACCGTTGGCAGCCCGCAGGCACCAGCCTCCAGAATGACCAGCGGCAGCCCCTCATAACGCGAGGGCAGAACGAACATCTCGGAGGCCGTATAATAGTTGGCCAGCACATGTTTGTCCCGGACTGTACCGAGAAGGATGAATGTATCCTGCAGACCTTTGTCGCGGATCAGCGCCTTCAGGCTCTGCTCATCCGGCCCGCCACCGGCGATCAGGATCTTAAGATCCGGGATATGCCGCAGCTTCTCTGCTGCCTGAACGAGTAACGAATGACCCTTCTGGTGCTCAAACAGCCGGCCCACAGTGATGATATAGCGGTTCTCCGGGTTCAAGCCCAGCGCTGCAAGGGCCCGCTGCTTATCCCGCCGGTAAAAAATCTCCGCGTTCACAAAATTCGGCAGGAGCCGGATCCGGTCCGCCATCGCCGGAAAATGATCCACCATGCTCTTCTGCTCAT
>NZ_LN831198.1:642628-646021 GCF_001368795.1 Paenibacillus ihuae | reverse complement strand
ACCTGCCAAATGTCACACTCGCCCGGCAGATTGTCGGCAAGCACCCTCGCCGGTTCTCTGCTGCTCTGGGGAGAGACCGAGAACATTTTTGAGACGGACTTCTTCCACGGCTGCAACATGTCGTTCCGCCGGGAGTCGCTGAAGGACATGAAGCCTTACCCGTGGATGACCAGCTATGCGGTAGCCGACGATATTTATATGTGCCATCTGGCCAGTAAATACGGCAAGCTGGTCATTAATCCCGATATGAAGATTACCCATCATGAATCGCCAAGCTCCCGCGACAAGGCCGGCCGGGTTGCCCGGGCAACGGCGGTGAATCATTATTATCTGTTGAATCTTCGCAAAGCGCCGGTGAAGAATTATGCCGCCCTGTTATGGACGCTGACCTATCTGACCGGTAAAGCTACGCTGAAGCGGAACTTCAACGCTGTAACCGGCTACGCCAGCGGCATCTTGTTTGTATTAAATCCACGTAAAAACAAATATAGCGAGTATATGCTGGACTAAAATGATCTCCGCATGTCAGTGCCGCAGCATGATCTCCCCCAAGTAACGCCCAACCTCAAAAAAACTCCCGCTGCCACCTTTTCGGCAAGCGGGAGTTTTATAGTTTAAGCGGCTCAACACTAACATCAGTGCTTGACAGTTGACGGAAATAAAAAAAAAGTAAATTCACATCCCAAATAAAGGGATTCTCCCCCTCTATTTCTATGACAGACGCATCATTTAGGAAATTAGCGGGAATGATGCCCGCTAATTTTGGAGATATTCCCTTTGAAGCGGGTAGAGGAAAGATTATAGGGACGATTTCCCTTTAATCCCAAAATAGATGCTTTTCGTCCACAATTAGCAGGCGTTTTTCCCTCTAAATTCTCAAAAGGGCGAAGCCGATACATCAAATCGGCAACCTGTAAGACGTAGTTGCACCAAACCAGATTAAACATCAGGCGGGCCCTATCATCTTTATTTGAGGATACCATCTTTATTTCAGAATACCATTCGATATAAACAGGATCATGTGCTCCTTAATCCGGGTTTCATCCAGCGGCTCATGCGCTTTGTTCCATTCCGTGGTCAGCGCCAGGTACAAACGCAGGATCATGAACGCGGCGACACTGGAATCGCAGGGCTTCACTTCCCCGTTCTCTATAGCCGTCTCAATCTGCTGTCTCAGGAAATCCAGCGCATAATCCTCCATCCGCTTGACCCCTTCCAGCGCCTGAACGGTTCCGATGTCACGTACCTCCTGTGCCAGCTTAACGAACAGCTCATGATCGGAGCGGAACTCCAGGATCGAATCAAGCAGATTAAACAGCTTATGAATAAAGGTGTCATCTTCGGTGGCAATCCGGTTCATTACAGAAGTTAATTCCTGCGAAGCTTTAATCAGAATCTCCTCAAACAGGTCTTCCTTTGTTTTGAAGAATGTATAGATGGTACCTTTGCCGACGTTCGCAATTTTGGATACCTGCTCCATTGTAGTTGCTTTATAGCCGAATTGCACAAAGGATTTTGACGCCGCCTGCAGGATTAACGACTTGCGGTCGATAGACATAGTTAAAACTCCTTTCCTCCTAAAGCACCAGCAATTGACTAAAATTAAATTTTGGTCAGCCGGTCATAAAACAATTTATCATGACCTTATGAAGAAGACAACTCTTTATTACAAAATGAACGGTTGCGGATGGACTGTACCTATTGTTGTTATGCGCAAAATTTCATGAAATTAGTATCCATTGCCATTCTTTCTGGGGTATGATAAAAAGGATGTGATCAAGAAACTACTTTATGGATGGTGGATTATGTTTAAAAACAAGAAATCGGCGCTTATCCTGGCCGCTCTGGTCGTTGTCATTGTTGCAGCTGTCGGCATCTGGCTGGCGTTTGGCAGCAAAGGAGACGACAACAGCAGTAATACGGCTGCGAATGAGAACGCCGGAGGCGCGACCGTATCAGAAGAAGGCGGAACCAAGGCCCTGTCGCAGACTTATTATATTTATGATACCGTCGTTAACATCAAGGTGTTCGGAGATAACGCAACCCAACAAAATATGGATGATATTCAGCAGATGCTGGAACGTATGGATACTGAATTCAGCCGTACCAAAGAGGACGGTGAGCTGTACGCCGTCAATCAGGCAGCCGGCAAGGAAGCTGTCGCCGTATCCGACGAAACCCTGGATGTGGTCAAACAATCGATTCAATATGCTGAAGAAATGGACGGGCTGTTTGATCCGACGATCGGACCGCTGGTGGATCTGTGGGCTATCGGCGAAGGCGGAGAACATGTGCCTGACCAGGCGGACATCGATAAAGCCAAGAGCCTGATCAATTATAAGGATGTTATTATTGATGAGACAGCCAAGACAATCAAGCTCGCCAAAGAAGGCATGGTCCTCGATATGGGTGGGATCGGCAAAGGATATGCTGCTGACCGGATCGCCGAATATTTGAAGGCGCAGGGCCTGGACAGCGCGATGATTAATCTCGGCGGCAGCAGCATTATTGCACTCGGCAACAAGCCGAACGGCTCTCCTTGGAATATCGGCCTGCAGGACCCTGACCAGAGCCGCGGCACACAGCTGGGTACGATCAAAATCTCCGATGAAGTCATCGATGCTTCCGGAGTATATGAGCGCTTCTTTATGCAGGACGGCGTCCGTTACCACCATATTCTTGACCCGCGTACAGGCTACCCTTCGCAAAACGGGCTAAAAAGCATTACCATCATGAGCCCGAACGCAACGGATGCGGATGCTTTGTCTACTGGCGTATTCCTGATGAGCCTGGAAGAGGGTATGAAATATCTTGAATCCCTGCCGGAAAAAGTAGATGCGTTCTTCATCACTGATGACAACAAAATCTACACCACTTCGGGCCTCAAGGACAGGCTTATCCTGACCGATCCTACGTATACATTCGCGGAATAAACCGCATTGTTCATAACGGCAACACACACACAAGCGGCAGAGCTGAGGCTCTGCCGCTTGTGTGTGTGTCACAGCAAGTTCCCTCAGATCAGGGGAAGCTCACTAAATTCTTTGTAGTCCGTAAACGTATAGCTTGGAACATGCTCTGTGCGGGGCTCTCTGCTGCGGGGATTGTACCAGCATACCTTCCAGCCCGCCGAAAGTGCGCCGACCACATCATTATCCCAGGTGTCCCCGACATACAGCGAGTTGTCAGCGGTTGTCCCTGTCACCCGGTTAACATGCTCGAAGATCGCCGGGTCCGGCTTCGCCAGGCCAACGGCATCTGAGATGAAGATCATCTCTGGCGGAATCAGCTTGTCGATGCCAAGTCCGCGCAGCTTATTCATCTGATGCTCCTCCGGCCCGTTCGTAATGATCCCGACCTTGTGCCCTAAGGTGATGAACCGCCGCAGCTGCG
>NZ_LN831198.1:637828-642602 GCF_001368795.1 Paenibacillus ihuae | reverse complement strand
CCGCCGCAGCTGCGCTTCTACCCCGTCAATCATTTCTATCGTGTACTGCCGGCCAATGTAAGCCGCCTGAACCTGTTCTGCCTGCCCGCGGTTAAGTTCAAGCCCATATTCGGCAAAAGCCAGCTCGAGACGCAGCACCCGTGTCTCCTCCAGCTCAAGCTCGCCCTGCAGATACTTCGGCCAGAGCCTGTCACTGTGATGCCTTACGGTATAGAATAAATCCGCATAATCCAGTTGGCGCTCATCCGGTGCCAGCACCTCGCGCACCGCTTCGCGGAACGGTACCAAATGGTCATATAACGTATCATCCAGATCAAAAAATACCGCCAATTTATTGCTTTTATCCACTTTAACGCCCCTTATTGTTACTTTCATTTAAAAAACAGATCATACGTATAAAAATCATGATCCCGTACATACCCCTGCGCTTCATACAGACGCTGTGCTGATATGTTGTCAGTCATGGTAGTCAATGTCAGGCCTTTGGTCCCTGTGTTCAGGGCAAAATCCCGTACTCCTTCCAGCAGCATCGTGCCAAGCCCGCGCCCGCGCAGCTGCCCGGCAACGAACAGGTCATTCAGCACCCACAGCCGCTGTAGCGTCAGTGAAGAGAATAACGGATAAAGTTGGGCTAAGCCCCCGGCATGCCTGCTGCTGCCCTCACCCGTCACTGCCATGAAAACGGTTGATTCACCTGCTTCCAACCTCTCCTGCAGAAAACGTTAAGCCCCCGGCAGATCCGGTTCCTGTCCATAATACACCCTGTATTCATCAAACAGCGGGGCAATAAGCTCCGCGTCCTGCAGTACTGCACGCTCCAAACGATAGGATATCATGCCTGTTCCCTCTTTTCGTCATATGTCTGTTTACGTATATTGTAAAATAGCCGCCTCAGCACTGACCATGGAGAGAATGATGCATCACTTGGACAAAAGCGTAGGGCTCCCCCTACTCTCTGGAGTCGTAGAAGACATGCCGGGCATTGATTTTGCCGTCCTCAATATCCAGCAGTCCGAAGGAATACTGCTTCTCACGCCGTTTGTCGGTAGGCGAGCCGGGATTAAACAGCAAAATGCCGTTTTCCCTGCGCAGCAGCGGCTGATGCGAATGGCCGAACAGAATACAGTCCACTTCTTCACCTTCAAAAGCAAGCAGTGCATTCCCGTCCGTCCCTTTGCGGGAATATGGGGCATGCCCGTGGATCAACCCGATACGCATGCCCCCAAGGGTAACAATCTTGCGCTCCCCGAACCGCTGGATAATCTCTGCCCCATCATTATTGCCGGCAATCCCCTCTACCGGGGCAAGCTCGGCCAGCAGATCATAAATCTCCATGGCCACCCAGTCGCCCAGATGCAGAATCTGATCCACCTGGCGGAATTCCTTCACAAGCGCCTGCGGCAGTGACTTGGCTGACCGCGGCAAATGGGTATCTGATACAACTCCTATTCTCACCCTTATTCAGCTCCTAATCTGCATAATCTCGTACATCTATCACCCATAGGCGAATCTATATTTTCAGATAATTGTACGATTTGCAGGGGATAGAAGCAAGTAAGGCGGTCTCATTGTACTATGCTTACAACATCAGTCCCGCCAGTTCCACAGCCGTACTTCACCGATCCGGATATTGCTAACCCAGGAATCCTTCTGCAGCTTCAGCAGTTCCTTAACGGGACCTGTTATTACAGCACCATACAGATGAACACCGTGTTCCTCCAGATAACTTAAGGATTTATCAACTTTTAAAAACGGGGCAGCGTTACGTGTAATCGTTTTATATTTTTGCAGCAGCTGCAGCGTTTCGATGAAATTCTGCTCCCGGAGTTCGCCGCTGCCGTAGGACTCGACTGAAGGGGAACTCGAAGTGCTTGAAGTTACTTTGCCGAACCAGCCCCATTTCTCTGAAGAAATCTCCCTAACCGTCATATCTTCGGCATGCCAGAGCGGCTGGTATGGAAATCCTAGCAGGGTACTGAAGGAACGTTCATCGGCAGCCTGGCCTCCGTCCACTGCAAACCAGACTGGCAGTACATTCAGCGGCTCAAGCTTCTTCAGCAGTTCATCCGTGCTGTATAGCCGGTCAAAGGAAAGGTAAGCCTCGGCCACTGTACCTTCCGGGAGCATCTCCAGCCGCTCCCACTCCTGGGCGTCACTGCGCTGTCCGCCAGTACTCTGTGCTGCCTGCGGGTAGTTAAAATTAAAACTCCCCGTATTTCCGCTCTGCTGATCTGTCCAGTTGTAATTGCCTATACCGCCCAGCCCCAGCAGAAATTTACTGGAGTAGCTTCCAACGTCCACCTGTTCACTTCCGATTTGCTTCATCAGCCTGCCCGAATACTCCATCCTGAAAAAAAACTTCCCGTTTGCATTCAGATTCAAGCTTGTATTGGGACGTGAGACGGCAACCGCCGAAATTAGAACATCTCTATACCTGTCTACACGGTCTCCACTATTGTAGAATACTGCTGTAATGATGGTGCTGATGACTGTGAAGGCCAGAACAAATGCAAGCACCGTAAAGGTATTCGCAAACCGAGCCTTCCATTTGCCCCGGCGGATGATTCTTTTTTCTTTCCTTAAAGCGGTTTTTTTCGCTTTTTTGGAGGTGTTTTTCTCAGGTAGGTCTGGCTTATGGATAAAGTGCTTAGGGGTCTGCTGATCCTCCCTCTCCATCAGTTCATCCAGATACACCTGATAGGCCTCCAGCTTCTCCAGCTCACGCTCTACTTCGGCCCGTTCATCCTCCGGCAGGCTGTCCTCGCTGTATTTGCGCAGCTGCTCCTTGAATTCCTCACTCATGCCCGTTCCTCCTCCGCTCCGCCTCCCGCAGCTTTTGCCTGGCACGGAAGATCAGTATTTTATAATTGGATAGGCCCACATCCATAATGTCAGCCGCCTCCTGATAAGACAATCCGTGAAAATCATGCAGCAATAGCGCATGCCGCTGGGCCTCGGGCAGCCTCTCCACCGATAGTGCTATTTCTTCCATCTGTTCCTGTCTCAGCAACACATCTTCGGTGGTTTCCGGATGAGGCAGGGCCTTGAAATAGTCCGCTTCCTTAGTAACGCTGCGGCGAGCCCTTCGTGTATGATCTATAAAAGCGTTATAAGCTACCCGGAACAGCCAGGGCTTGATCTTGTCTTCCCGGCAATCCTCCAAATACAAATAAGCACGGTAAAACGTCTCCTGCGTTAGATCTTCGGCGAGGTGGTGGTTACGGCAGAGGGAACGTAAATACTGGTAAATATCGTTCACATAGCTCTGATAATGATCATCCAGTGAATTTAGCTTCATTCCCTCCCCCCTCACTCTAACCACGGTTCAGCTGGAGAAAAGTTACAGATTTCCCCAAAACATGTGTCGCGGGCATATTACTGATTCACTATACAGCGCCTTTAACAGGAAAACAGCTGCTTTTATCCGTAACGGACTCAACCGCGCTTATTTGTGCCAGAATTCATTTTGTATAAGGCTAACGGACTCCAGTGCGCTTATGTGCGGATTTCCGCCCCAATAATCAAGATTACTGAGGCAATAAGCGCGGTACGGTCCGTAAGCCTGAGAAAATGGACGCCACCGGGAAAGTAAGGTCTTTCCAGTCCGTTAGCGCACCTCCCCTTGCTTACAAATCACTCTTCTGAACAAAAACAGCCATGCCACCCGCTGAACTTTCAGCAGGTGGCATGGCTTAGGGTGCTTAGCCCATATTATCAATAAAATCCGATCGTGGATGAGGCATCCCGCATCCATTCCCGCTTGCGTCCCTTATCCAGCTCGCCGCGCATCCCGCGGACCAGCTGCTCCACATTGGCAGTGCCGTTCTCATGCCACTCCAGCGCGGCACTGACATAGAGCTCGCCCAGCTGGGTCAGTGAGAAATCCGAGGTCAGGCGCGCGGCCAGGGCAACCCCTTCCTCGCCGGCGAAAGCGGAGAAGCCGCGCAGCTGCAGATACTCCAGCCGGAGCTCCTCGCCCGGCATTTTGATCTCGTAGGCCCGGTCGAAGCGCCCGGCGCGGTTCATGAGGCCGGGATCTATTTTCTCCGGATAATTGGTGGTGCCGATCAGAAAGATCCCTTCCTTGGAGGTGGCTCCGTCCAGCGTATTCAGGAAAAAGGAGCGGACCTCCTGCGGCATGGAGTCAATATCCTCAATCACCAGCACCATCGGCGCAAGCCGGGCTGCGGCCTCGAACACCTCATTTACCGATTCACTGCTGGTGTATTCAGTAATCTGCCAGTACACTACAGGTCCGGGCACGCTTCCGGCGATGGATTTGACGAGCGTTGTTTTACCGTTGCCGGGGTGGCCGTAGAGCAGGATTCCCCGCTTATAAGGAATATCGTATTTGACATAAAAACTGCGGTCTGCATCAAAAAACTGGTCGAGCGAGCGGTAAATTTCTTTTTTAATTGCGGCATCCAGCACGACATCCTCCCGTCCTACGGAACGGGTAATCGGCTCGTCTTCACGGAACATACCGTTTCGTCTGTCGGTGAACACCGTCACCTTATTGATGTTCTGCTCCCGCTGCCGCTTGCGCACATTGCTTAAGAACACCTGCAGCTGCGCATCCGATGCGGCAAAGACGAAATCCTGAAAATTAATGCCGTTCTCCTGAAACACCGGCACCCGGGCGAGCGCTACCCCCATAGCCGGATAAGCGAGCACATTGTTGCGGACCGACAGGTGGATATTGTATTCCGGCTGCTCCTTGTCATCATCATAGATGAAGGTCCTGTCCTCCAGACGATCAAAGATCCGCGCCACA
>NZ_LN831198.1:628810-637802 GCF_001368795.1 Paenibacillus ihuae | reverse complement strand
TCCACCTCGGGATTGCCGGATTGCACATCATCTAGCAGCAGCTTCCAATATTCACTGTTCGGATCATCACTGGCATACAGCTCATAACGGACACCATAGCGGGAATAGAGCGCTTCAAGGATACCGTCAACGAGGCGGGCATAAACGTCATACCCCTTGATTAGGCCATTTTTGCCTTCGTCGTATTCATAAATCACAGCTTGTTTTCTGCACTCCTGCTCCATTCTATTTCGTCCCCTTTATCGCTGCGAGCGGCATGCATTTGGCCACAACAGCAGCCAGGCCGGCGCCCGTAACGCTTTCTATGATCTCATCTACATTCTTATAGGCCTGAGGGGATTCGTCAATAATAGATTCCAGAGAATGCTGATTCACCACAATCTCATCTGCCTGCCCTACCTTCAGCGACTGTGAAAATTCATGGACCGATACCATCCGTTTGGTCGCTGTGCGTGACCGGATACGGCCCGCTCCATGACAGATGGAATAATAATTTTCTTCCCCGCCGGGCAGGCCGGTCATGATATAGGAAGCCGTTCCCATCGAGCCGGGAATCAGCGCTGGGTGTCCGGTCGCAGTATAGACTGACGGATTATCCGGATGGCCGGCCGGCAGGGCACGTGTTGCCCCCTTGCGGTGCACAAACTTGGTGCCGGAGGAGGTCTCCTCTTTCCAGGCATAATTGTGCATCAGATCGTAGAGCGTGCGCAGCTCGCATTTCGTACCGAACACGTCCCGGAAAGCCTCGCGGACCCCGTAAGCGATCAGATGGCGGTTCACTACCGCATAATTCAGCGCGGAGTACATCAGATTGACATAGCGCTGGCCTTGCGGATGCGCAAGCGGAGCGTAAATCAGCCGCGGGTCGGCGCTCCCGAGCCCCAGCTGCCCCATTACCTTGGCGAAGGCTGGGGTACAGAACTGGTTAACCAGCCCGCCCCAGGCACGGGAGCCGGAATGGATCATCACGGCAACCTGCCCGTCCTGCAGTCCCCAGGCTTCGGCTACTCCCCGCTGTTCCTCCGCGATTTCAATCGCCTGAATCTCTACGAAATGATTGCCTCCGCCGAGAGTGCCGAGCTGGCGGTGACCGCGGTGCCAGGCCATACCCGGCAGCTCATTCAGAATCTCCTCGTCAAAGGAAAGCTTGCTGATCTCCACATGGGACAGCGCGCTTGATTTCTTCGGTGTATAGCTGTCAGGGATGTATTTGTTCGGCAGGCCGTGCAGCCCCTTGCGGACGATATTCTCCAGCCGGATATCACTGTAATGGCCGCGCTGCTGTGCTTCCATCGGCAGATATTTCTCGATGGCGCGGACCAGCTTCCGGCGCAGCTTGACCTCACGCAGATCGTCTTTGTGCAGATTCGTCAGATGCACGCGCATGCCGCAGCCGATGTCGCTGCCCACGATGGACGGCGACACATAACCTGATGCGGCATCCCAGACCGCAGTAGTACCAATGCAGGTTCCGACACCTACATGCACATCCGGCGTATAGCTCATGTATTCGATATTCGGTATCTGCAGATTGTTGTCAGCCATTTCCAGGACCTTGTAATCAAGTGAGCCAAACAATTTCTCGCTGGCATATACCTTGAGGTCGCCGCCCGGAAGGGCCACCTCGTGTTTATAGCGGGGTTCATAGCCCGCTTGCTGATCTATGGTATTCATAAGTGATTTTCATTTCCTCTCAAGTTGGTTAGGCGGATAGCAAATTTCAGGTAACACAAAAAGAGCCGCAGATCAGTTCTGATCGTACGGCTCCCGGAGCGCTGGGTGAGCTTCGAATTCATGCTTCCGCAAGTTCAAAGCACACCCGTATACAGTTGTGACTGATGGGCAGGGCTGCGCATCATGTCTCCCGGACGAAGGCGATGAGATCAGATTGTTCATATGCAGTTGTCATGCGGCTTACCGGCGTTCTCAAACCATTTGTTCCAATCATGACCCATCGGCCTCCCTTCTCTAAATGTTAAACCCAATATTAAATGGCGCTGCTGCAGATTGTCAACCCTGAATTTGGTAAAGTTTAGTTTACTTAAATTTATGCCAGTCCTGGCTGCTGTTCTCCAGCAGATGCGCAAAATCATTCTCCAGCCGCTTCTGCTCGGCTTTACGCTGATCCTCAACCGCCTTGCGGGCTGCTTCCTTTTTGTCATTTTCTTCAGCCTTGAGCGCATCCGACTGCGCCTTCAGCTTGTTCAGCACATCGCTGCTAAGCAAATCCTTAAGTGTGGCCGGGGCATCCGCAGGAGCGGGGCGCTGTACACTTTCCGTTTTCTTCTTTTTAGCCATTTCAGACATCCTTTCGGTCTTATATATCCTTCAAATTTGTTTTAGTTATAGGTCTTTTCGTTTATAATGTTCAGTAAGAGGTGAGCCTAATGAAATCCATAGACCTGTGTCCAAAGTTACAGAAAAGCATGGATATTATCGGCAGACGCTGGACGGGCTTAATCATCTATCAGCTTCTCCAGGGACCGCAGCGCTTCAGTACCATCGAGGCGGCACTGCCCGTAAGCGGCAGACTCCTGTCGGAGCGGCTTAAGGAACTGGAGCAGGAGGGGATTGTCCTCCGCGAAGTTTTTCCCGAGACACCTGTAAGAATTCAATATTCCCTGACAGATAAAGGCCGGGGGCTGGAGTCGGTAATCCGCGATCTGGAAAAGTGGTCTGAATCCTGGATAGATTCCGGCGACTGCGGGCCTGAAACGGTTCCACCGAATTAGCTGTCCACGCTTCCTGAACAGCAGGATTATCTGCTACAGCTTGCGTCCGATAATAACCAAATCACGCTGGATGCCGTCCATTTCGGCGACACCCGGCAGCAATCCCCAATCTTCAAAACCAAATTTCCGCAGCAGGGCAAGACTTGGTTCATTATGCCCAAATACAAAGCCGACCAGATTCTGGACGCCAAGGCGCGGGCATTCCTCAAGCGCCTTGGCCAGCAGAATGCTGCCGGCGCCTTTGCCGCGGAATTTCTCATTTACATAGACACTGATCTCTGCGGTTGCATTATAGGCAGGACGCCCGTAGAACGACTGGAAGCTGAACCAGGCGGCAATCTCGCCCTCCTGCTTCAGTACCCAAAGCGGACGATGGTGGCTGTTATGCTCATGGAACCATTTGACCCGGTCTTCAATGCTCACAGGCTCAAGATCGGCTGTTACCATCCGTCCTGCTACTGTTGAATTGTAAATCTCCACGATTGCCTGTAAATCCTCAATTGCTGCATCTTCTATGGTGTAATTGTGCCAAGCCATTCTGCCATTCCTCCCAAAATATACTCAACAAAAGATATGAATCTGCTAAAGAAATGAATCCGCCTAATGACCGCCATCCTAAGGTTTAACCGTGCTTCAGGCCATTCCCGTCTGCTCCAGGCTCCATTGCCAAAGGCTTGCTGCTTCTTCCGCATTCTCCGCCCTTGGCGACAGCTGCTGGATTTGGTGGCGGTAATAATACTGTCCGGTTACTCTGCTCAGCTCTGGTGCCGTAGCCAGATAAATGGCCGTGTCTGCCCCCTGCTCAGGAGTCAGGAAATAGTGTGAGAGCAGCTTCAGCAACGAGCGGCCGAACCCTGTTTCGCGGTTCACTCCGATGCTTGTCCCCACCGCTCCCGGGTGCACCGCATTGGCTGTAACCGCAGTTCCCTGCAGGCGGGCAGCCAGTTCTCTGGTAAACAGGATATTAGCCAGCTTGGAACGGGCATAGGCCTTAGCCGGATTGAAGCCGCGCGATAGCGTATGATCGTCCAGATACAGCTTTCCAATCTTATAAGCACCAGAGGCTACAACAACGATCCGGCCCTGCTCTGCCGCCTTCAGCGGATCAAGCAACAGATTCGTCAGCAAAAAATGCCCCAGATGATTGACACCGAGATCCACTTCGAAGCCATCTGCCGTAAGCTCGCGTTTGACAGTCACGACTCCGGCATTATTAATCAGCACATCAAGCACCGGATATTCTGTTAAGAATTCCTCCGCAAAGCTGCGGATGCTCTGGAATGATGCCAGATCGCACAGCATCAGCGTAATGTCGTCCGAACCGCTTTGCCGCCGGGCTTCCACCAGTGCTTCCTCACCGCGCCTCTGGCTGCGGCAGGCCATAATCACCTTTGCCCCCCGGCGGGCCATCTCGATTGTTGTTGCCAGTCCCATCCCGGAATTGCCGCCGGTTACGAGCACCGTTTTTCCCTGCATGGCCGAATCCCCTCCCGTGCGCAGAACCTGCCAGCTTCAGCCCTGGCCTGGCCTTAATGAAGCAGATGTTTTAAGGCTATGTTACATCATATCAGGGGGTTAAGAAAAGGATAGCCCACAAAAGTTTCTGGAGGTGAATTCCGGGTTCCGGCCAAATTACGCCTGCAGGTGCACCCCGTCCGGTTATGATCTATAATGATAACGTTGTTTTAACGTGTAGACGAAAGGGGAACACCTGAAATGAATGAGGCTCTGAACAGCCTGGAGCAAGGAATGGCGGGTAACGGGCTGGATGCCCTGCTCGTAACTGATCCCAAGCATGTATACTATCTGACCGGCTTTTCCAGCAACCCGCATGAGCGGTTTCTGGGTCTGCTGCTGATCCGCGGAGAGGAGCCTGTACTGATTGTGCCGGCGCTCGATGCCGAAGCTGCCCATGCAGCCTCCTCCGTCACCACGATCCTGACGCACAGCGATACGGATAATCCTTATGAGCTGCTGAAGTCGCGTTTTGGCGGCGCTGCCCCGGGAACACTCGGCATCGAGAAGGAACACTTCTCCGTGAGCCGTTACGAGCTGCTGTCCGCGGCGGTTCCGGCCGGTCAATTCAGCGACATTGGACACCTGCTGCGGGCCATGCGGGCTAAGAAGACCCCGGAGGAAGTCGAGCGGATGAAGCATGCCGCCGAGCTCGTGGAGGAAGTCCTCCGCCGCGGCCTGAGCCACATTAAAAACGGGGTCACCGAAATCGAGCTGGTTGCAGAGCTTGAGTATCTGATGAAAAAGGTCGGCGCTTCCGGCCCCTCCTTCGATACGATGGTGCTCTCCGGACCAAAAACGGCTTTGCCGCACGGTGTGCCCGGTGACCGGGTTATCCGGCAAGGTGATTTGCTGATGTTCGATATGGGCGTGTATGCCGCAGGCTATGCCTCGGATATTACCCGGACCTTTGCTGTGGGTGAAATTGACGCCAAGCTGGTCGAGATTTACAACACCGTACTCGCTGCCAATATGGCCGGCATCGCAGCCTCGAGAGCCGGAGCCACCTTCGGTTCGGTTGACAAGGCAGCCCGTGATGTCATTGACGCTGCGGGTTACGGCGAGTACTTCATGCACCGGGTCGGCCACGGCCTGGGCATGGATACCCATGAATATCCTTCACTGCACGGCCTGAATGAAGATATTATCGAGAACGGGAACGTGTTCACTGTCGAGCCCGGAATCTATGTACCTGGCCTGGGCGGCGTGCGCATTGAAGATGATGTGTTCATTACGGCTGACGGTCCGGTCACATTGACCAGCTATCCGAAGGAACTGACTGTTCTTCATTTGTAACCAGCCGGTTAATGCTATTAAGGTTATCAAAAAAGCAGCAAGCCCCGCTTTCGGAGGCTTGCTGCTTTTCTATCTGGGCGCTAAGCCCGTTCTATAAATCAATCCGTGCTTCCGTGTCCCTGCGGGCCTCAGTCTCTTCAGCAAAGCGGAAGGAACGGGCAATATAAAGGATCGGCGTACCTGCAGCGGTCAGAAGGAATTTCGATAAGTAGGTCGTCAGCAAAATTTCGGTCCATACCCTTAGGTCGTAAAATCCGGCAAAGGCAATCAAGCAGAAAATCAGCGTATCTACAAAGGAGCTGATCATGGTGCTGCCGTTCGAACGAATCCAGAGCTGGCGTGAACTGCTGAAATATTGGCGTATCCATGAATAAAGCCGTACGTCCAGAAACTGACTGATAAAATAGGCTGTAAGGCTGCCCAATGCCAGACGAGGCATCATGCCGAATATGGTCTCCAGGGAAGATTGGGCTATATCCGTCTCCTGCGGCTCGAACATCAGAACCATCTGCATAATCACCGTCGTCATCAGCAGTGTGAAGAAACCGAACCAGACCGCATTACGCGCTTCAGAACGCCCGTATTTCTCATTAAGCAGATCGCTGGTCATATACAGCGTGACATACATGGTGTTACCCAGCGTCATTACAATTCCCAGCGGCATTTCAATTGTCTTGGCCACTTGAATATTGGCAATCACCGTTGCAACTCCGACCCAGGCATATAAGCCTTTTTTACCGAACAGGCGGTAGCAGAGCAGAAAGAATGCAAAATTGACAACCACGAACAAAATACCCCACAGCAAATTAAACATGTTTCTCTGAAGCCTCCTAGTTTTGGTTACGCGGGATGGTTACGAACCGCGGTTATTTAGTTTGTTAGAAACAAAAACATAAATACTCTATCATATATATAGCTAACAAGCCATGGAAATTTCATTTCTGTAAATCCAGTGCAGTGTCCGCCTATTTTCGTAAAACTAGCATTTCCTTCGATAATTATTCATATTTTTCTGAAAATTATGCTTTGTAATTCAATTTTTCACTATTCAACCGGAGGTTAATTCTATAGAATAGTTATCAATCAGATTCCCGGAAAACGATAGCCTGATATATGACCTGGACCTACGGAATATATTGCTGCCTGCCCCTGCTGTGAAGCATGGGCAATGGGATATACGATGCATCCAAACAAAAGAAGGAGAGAATGAAATGGTACGTTTTAAAAATTCGATCAGCCGCAAGTTCACGCTCTTATTGTTTGTCGTATTATTGCTTACGTCTCTTGTGCTAAGTGTCAGCTTCTACTTTATTTCGATGAATACGATCGACAACTACGTCATGCCGCAGATTAATAAGCTCCTGGGTGGCGCTGCCCAAGATGTATACAAGAACATGAACGCAACACATGCACAGCAGACCTTGAATAAAAGCGAACAGGCTGCAACCAATCTTCAATTCTATTTTAAAGAGAAAAAAGAGCAGCATGATGTAGAGACAGTTTTTCTGATCAATCTGGCTGAAGGTAAAGCCTCTGTATTGACTGCCGATCAAGGCGCTAAGCTAAAGGCTGAAGAAAGCCTTGCCGTAACCTCTGCAATGCAGCAGGCCGCCAAAGGAAAGACAGGACTCAGCGATACATATAGTGACAGTCACGGTATACATAAAACAGCCTATATTGGCATTCCCGGAAGCACGATGGTTATTGGTGTGAGTTATGATGTAGGTTTTGTTCAGGATAAAATCAACAGTATTATCTGGACCAGTGTGGCCATTACTCTTGCTTCGCTGATTATCGGCCTTGCCGCCGCCTATTACATGAGCCGCAGAATCACCCGCCCGCTCTCCCAGCTTACGGCATACAGCAACAAAATGGCCAGCGGTGACTTTACCCAGGAACTGGTGATTAAAGGGAATGATGAAGTCAGCCAGCTGTCCGAAAGCTTCCGCAGCATGGGCCAGAAGCTGAAGGATATGATCGGACAGGTTCTAGATACCTCCAATACAGTCGTCACGGATGCTAATGATCTGAAAACACGTGTTGAAGTGCTGAACGAAATGGCTCAGCGTTCCTCCGAGTCCGTAAGTGAGATCAGCAAAGGCAGCGCTACGATTGCCAGCAGTGCTATGGAGAATTCCCGGGCCATGGATGAAATCAATGTCGGCATCCAGCATATCGCTTCCGCCGCCGGCGAGGTTACCGAGCAGATCAGTGAAGCTTCCGCAGAGGCGACGGGCGGAAATGAGATTGCCCAGAGTGCTGTAGAACAAATGCGCCAGGTAGAGGTCGCCTCTGTACATTCACTGGAGCAATTCCGTATCATGAACGAGCGGTCGCAAATGATCGGTGAGGTTGTCCAGGGAATTACGGAGATTACGAAGCAGATCCAAATGCTGTCGCTGAATGCCTCCATTGAAGCAGCGCGTGCAGGCGAGCATGGCCGGGGTTTTGCCGTTGTTGCCGGAGAGGTGCGCAAGCTGTCCGAGCAGTCGAAGGAATCCAATGAGCAGATCCGCGATTTCCTGCTGGGTCTGCAGGAGGATATGAACCGTTCGGTAGAAGAGATGAATCATGTAAACTCGGAGGTCTCTTCCGGTGTCAGCAAAGTAGTTGAAGCAGGAAATGCCTTCAACCACCTGCTCATTCTTATTCAGAGCATCAACCACAGCATTCAGTCCGTCTCGGCTGCCACTCAGCAAATCTCTGCCGGAACCGAAGAAGTCAGTGCCTCTGTGGAGGAAGCCGCCCAGATTACTGCCAAGTCCCGCTCCAATGCGGACTCGCTGGCCGAGAACTCTTCCCGGCAGTATCAGGAGCTGGAAGGTCACGCACTGACCGTAGAGCATCTGCACGAACAAGCAGTCAGACTGCAGGAAGCCGTGCGGCAGTTCAAAATTTAGCCCCGCCGATCATAACAACTTCAATCACACCAAGGGACTCCCTGGAAGCTGCCAGCTTCCGGAGAGTCCCTTTTTTACACGAATATTTCGGCTCTTGGTCAGGATTCCTAAAGACAGTCCTTCGCCTTCACTGGCTGATCGTGCCTAGCTTCTAGGTGCCCAGAGGATCACCGACACTCCGATTACGCAGATGCCCGCCCCGATCCAGTCATACAGGTCCGGGGTTTTTTTGTCAACCAGCCAGCCCCACAGCACGGCCAACACAATGAACACCCCGCCATAAGCGGCATACACTCTGCCGAAGGACGGAAATTTCTGCAGCGTGGGAATGATGCCGTACGCGATCAGAATGACTGCACCGGTAAGGCCGTACCAGAGCGGACGGGACTCCCGCAGCCAGAGCCAGATAAGATATCCGCCGCCGATCTCGGCCAGTCCGGCCACAATAAACAGCAGAATCGCTATGAACACCCTTATCCCTCTTTTCCGGGCAGCCCCATAATTGTGTACACAGCCTCCATATCAAGGTTCTCCCGCACGGATGAAGCG
>NZ_LN831198.1:627241-628442 GCF_001368795.1 Paenibacillus ihuae | reverse complement strand
CTGAAGGGTTCCCTGGCGGAGCGCATGCGCTATCGCCTCCGGGAACCCTTGCTGTCTCAGGAACGCAAGATCAGCTGCTGTATTCTTCGTGCCCGGCAAGATAATGACATCCGGTGTGCCGAGCTCCAGAGCTGAGGTCACATAACGTACTGCGGTATCCGGCTCATCCTCCAGCGGATCAAAATCAGTAAAATTCGAGATTCGCGGATAGCGGATGACCGCGATATCCAGCTCCTTGGCGCTTCCGGGCTGCTTACGCCCCGAAGTTCCTTCCAGAACTACGGAGTCCTCCGCCTCGATCCGCAGCTGCGGCAGAAACGGCAGCACCCCGAGCACCGGAATACCCGTGCGCTCCTCCAGCCAGTCCAGCCCCGGCTGCAGCAGTGAGAGATCACCGCGGAATTTGTTGATGATGAAGCCTTTGACGCGTGCCCGTTCATGCGGCTCAAGCAGCTCCAGGGTCCCCACCAGAAATGCGAAGACGCCCCCCCGGTCAATATCCGCAACCAGCAATACCGGGGCGTCAGCCCAGCCAGCGAGATTCATATTCACAATATCCCGCGCCTTCAGGTTAATCTCGGCCGGACTGCCGGCCCCCTCCATCAACACGGCATCATAGCTGTCACGCAGCCGTCCGAGCGCAGACATAACCGTCTCCTTCGCCTCCGGAAGGAACTTCTCGCGGTACTCCCGCGCACTCAGCGCCGCATGCGGCACGCCATGTACTACAATCTGTGCGCTCATCTCCCCTGAAGGCTTCAGCAGAATCGGATTCATATCGGTGGTAGCTGTAATGCCGAAAGCCTCGGCCTGCATGCCCTGGGCCCGGCCGATTTCTTTGCCGTCCAGCGTGACATAGGAATTGAGCGCCATGTTTTGGGATTTAAACGGGGCAGTGCGATAGCCGTCCTGTACCAGGATCCGGCCAATGGCAGCGGTAACGAGGCTCTTGCCGACATCCGATGCCGTTCCCTGTATCATCAGCACAGCCGCAGGCCGCTGCTGTGGTTGTAGTTCAGTTTGTTGTTCCATGTATGGGTCCTCGCTCTCTTCCTGCTTTCGGTGTGTAGCTTGCGGCTAAGCCGCCGCCAGCTACATCAGGTTGTGCTGCAGCAGCACAAGAAGCAGCAGTACCACTGCTTCCAGCAGCTCGTTCAGCGCGCCGTACACGTCGCCGGTGAGCCCGCCGAGCCGGCCGCTG
>NZ_LN831198.1:616710-627215 GCF_001368795.1 Paenibacillus ihuae | reverse complement strand
CCGTGCCTCCCGCGCCAAGCGCCAATGGCGCAGCGGCAGCGGGCAGGGTCAGCAGGGCGGCGAGCAGCAGCGCGCGCCGCTCCTGCCGCACCGGCAGCGCGGCGAAGCCCGCTGCCAGGCCTTCGTTGCCGCGGGCAGCAGGGTAGCGGGCCATCGCCCGCACCATGTACCAGCGGCTCCAGACCGGCGGCAGCAGCAGCAGCGGCAGCGCATAATACTGGCTGCTTCCGATAAAGGCTGCCAGCAAGGAAGCCTTCAGCAGCAGGAGCAGCACGCAGGCCAGCACGCCCATGGCTCCCACGCGGCTGTCCTTCATAATCTCCAGCATCCGCTCCCGGGAACGGTAGCTGAGCAGCGCATCGGCGCTGTCCATCCAGCCGTCCAGATGCAGTCCGCCGGTAAGTCCCACCCACAGGATGAGGGTAATTACAGCGGCTGGCCAGGCCGGCAGCAGCCAGGCAGCAGCGGCAGCGCCGAGCGCAGTGACAAGCCCGATTGCCGCACCGACCAGCGGATAATAGACCACGCTGCGCCGCAGCAGCTCCGGCGAGAAGTCCCCGCCATCCTTAACCGGGAAGCGGGACAGAAACTGAAACGCAGCGGCGGCATCCCTCCGCGCGCTCACAGCTTGTACTCTCTGCTCTTGAGCTCAACCGGAATTCCGGCGGTGACCAGAAAGACCTGCCGGCATTGCCTGGCCAGCCGTGCGTTCATCCTGCCGGCCAAATCCCGGTACAGCCGACCGAGCGCGTATTCCGGCACAATGCCGTCACCGACCTCATTCGTCACAAGAACGAGCGTCCCTTCGAAGGCGGCTATGCTCTGCTCAAGCCGGGCAATCTCCTGTTCCACCCGCTCCTCTCTGTCTGCCTCACCCTCTACATCCAGCAGCACATTGGAGAGCCAGAGCGTCAGACAGTCCACAAGCACCGCCTTTCCCCCGGAGAGGCGCTCAAGCAATGCCGGCAGATCAAGCGGCTCCTCCAGCGTCTCCCACTGGCTGGCGTTTATCTCACGCTGCCGGCGGTGCAGGGCGATCCGTGCCTTCATTTCTTTATCGAACGCTTGTCCGGTTGCTACATACAACGCCTCATCGGCCAGCGACAGTGTCAGGCGCTCGGCAAAGCTGCTCTTGCCGCTGCGCGCCCCGCCTGTAACAAGAATGCTCATCGGCTCTCCGCCCCGGAGACTCCCGCGCTTTCGAAGGTAGCCATTTCCCGCATAATCCGGCTGACCGCTTCAATCAGATGCAGGCAGAGAACGCCTCCTGTTCCTTCACAAGACGCAGCCCAAGCCCGAGCAGCGCTTCCAGCCCCAGCCGTTCCAGCATCAGCTTATGGCCCTGCTCGCCGGAGACATGGGAGGCAATCATATAATGGATGGACTCTGGAGCAAGCGACTTGGCAGCGAGTGCCGCTGCGCCGGAGATGAAGCCGTCCAGAACGACGGGAACTCCAGCCGCTGCCGCTCCGAGAATCAGACCGGCAAGCCCGGCAATTTCCAGCCCGCCCACTTTGGACAACACATCGATGGCATCCCCAGCATCCGGGGCATTGAGCTGCAGCGCACGCTCCACAACGGCAATTTTATGACGCAGCCGCTCATCATCAATCCCGGTGCCCCGGCCTACTGCCGTTTCTGCCGGAATGCCTTCCAGCGCGCAGAGAACTGCAGCACTGGCCGTAGTATTGCCGATACCCATCTCGCCGGTAATAAAAATCTCCGTCCCGCTCTTCACCGCTTCCTCAGCCACGCTTATCCCGGCCAGAATAGCCCGTTCCGCTTCCTCCCGGCTCATCGCAGGCCCTTGAGCCATATTCCCGCTGCCGTAGCGTACTTTATGTTCAATCAGCTCGGGATGGCTCAAGTCCGCGCCCACACCGATATCCACCAGCTTCACCTCAGCACCGGCCTGACGGGCGAGTACATTCACCCCTGCGCCGCCGCTGAGGATATTGTAGGCCATCTGCACTGTGACCTCCTGCGGAAAAGCGCTGACCCCTTCGCTGCATACGCCGTGGTCGGCAGCCATAACCACCACCGTACGTTTGCAGTAAGCCGGCTGCTCCGTCTTGGAGATGCCCGCCAGCCGGACGGCCAGCGTCTCAAGCCGGCCGAGACTGCCCGGCGGCTTAGTCAGTATATCCAGCCGCTGCTCCGCGCGCCGGATTGCTTCCTGATCGGCCGGGGCAATCCGGCCGATTACTGCTTCAATTGCTGAGATCATAGATAATTCCTCCTGTGCTGGTGTGTAATCGCATATTTCAGGTGCTCCAAGTAACTGTTGCCGGCTCTGTTCATATGTTCCTGCTCCGTACGCAAAAAGGCCCCTTCTCCGAAGAAGGGGGCGATCGCTGACATGCTGCCGAAAGCTATTATACTGCATATCCCTGTTTCTTCCTTTAGGATTATAGGGGATATAACAGGATCGTACAATTACATTTTTACCATTATCGAATCCGTTATGGGATCCGTTATATTCTAACCTTCATAAACCTTTCCATCCGCTCCAGTGCCTCGTTCAGCTTGGCCGTAGAGGCTGCATAGGAGCAGCGGATGTGCCCCTCGCCGCCGCTTCCGAACACATGCCCGGGAACTGCTGCAACTCCTGCTTCCCGGAGCAGCCGCACGGCAAATTCCTCCGATTGCATTCCGGTATGGGCAATCGACGGGAAGGCATAGAATGCCCCCTGCGGCTCATGGCAGTGGAGTCCGATGGTCCGGAGACCTTCCACAAACAGCGTTCTGCGCTGCCGGAAACATTCCTTCATCCGGTCCTTGTCGCGCAGTCCGCTGCGCAGGGATTCAAGGGCCGCAATCTGTCCCAGTACCGGTGCGCACATCGCGGTGTACTGATGAATCTTCAGCATCGCAGCCAGCAGCTCACGGTTGCCGCAGGCATAGCCTACGCGCCAGCCGGTCATCGCGAAGGCCTTCGAGAAGCCGCTGATCACTATGGTCCGCTCCTTCATGCCGGGAAGCGCAGCAATGCTGGCGTGTCTGCTGTCATAGGTCAGCTCGGCATAGATTTCATCCGAGAGCACCAGCAGGTTATGCTTCTTCACCAGTTCTGCAATAGGCAGCCAGTCTTCGTAAGACATCACTGCGCCTGTAGGATTGCTCGGGAAGTTCAGCATCAGCAGCTTGGAGCGCGGGGTGATGACCTTCTCCAGCGCTTCGGCCGTCAGCTTAAAGCCCTGCTCCGCCGGGGTTTCAACCTCAACCAGTGTGCCCCCGTTCAAGTGGGCAATCGGGGAGTAGGCGATATAACTGGGTGAAGGGATAATAACTTCATCGCCCGGAGCAGTAAAGGCCCGCAGTGCCAGATCCAGCGCTTCACTGCTGCCTACAGTGACGATCACTTCGTCTGCAGCATCATACTGCAGCCCAAACCCGTTATGCAGATAACGGGCAATTTCCTCCCGCAGCTCCAGCAGCCCGGCATTTGGCGTATACATGGTTTCTCCGCGCTCAAGTGCCCGGATGCAGGCGGCTCTCACGTGCTCCGGTGTAGCGAAATCCGGTTGTCCCACACCAAGCGATATAATATCGTTGTTACCGGCAGTAAGGTCAAAAAAAGCGCGGATGCCCGAAGGCGCAATCTCCCGCACACGCGGGGCAATCCACTCTTGCCCCTGCGTGCGCTGAAGTGAAGACTCTTTAAGCATGGCCGGTCACCTCCTGCATTTCTTGAACTCCCTGCGCCTGCAGCGATCCGGTAATGATGGCATCGAGCAGGCTGCTGAAGGTGTAGCCGGCAGCAAGCGCGCTTTGCGGCAACAGACTCGTTTCGGTCATCCCCGGCAGGGTGTTCACTTCAAGGACATAGGGAACGCCATTTTGCAGCAGCATATCCACCCGGGCATAAACGGAGCACTTAAGTGCCTTATAGCAGGCAAAAGCCGCTGTACGCACCCGTTCATGAGTCCCCAGTGAAAGCTGAATTACGCGTTCCTCCGCTCCGCCCTGCTCATATTTAGCATTGTAATCGAACCAATCGGCGCCTAGCGAGTTAATACCGATAACCGGCAGAAAGTCTCCGCCAAGGATCGAGCAGGTAATTTCCTGCCCTTCGGTGAATCCTTCAATCAGAATGGAACGGTCTCCGGCAAAAGCTTTTTCAACCGCCCCCCGCAGCTCTTGTGCATTGTTCACCTTCGACATGCCGATGCTGGAGCCGCCCGAATTCGGCTTAACCATGACCGGATACCCGAGGCGTTCCACCGCTTCCGGTGCATACTCATCCATGCTGTCCCAGCACAGCCAATCCGGGGTCAGGATACCCTTGCTTCTGAGGATGGTTTTGGACAGATGTTTATCCATGCACAGGCTGCTGGACAGCACGCCGCTCCCGGAATAGGGGATACCGAGCGTCTCCAGCGTGCCCTGCACCGTTCCGTCCTCGCCGTAGGCGCCGTGGAGCGCCAGCAGTGCGAAATCCAGCCCTTTTACCTGATCAATCAGCTGTCCGCGCTCTGTAATGACTACCGGCACCGCCTCATATTTGCTCCGGTCCAAGTGCTTCAGCATTTCTCTGCCGGTATTCAGCGACACCTCATATTCAGAGGATACCCCGCCCATAATTACGCCTACTTTTAACATCTCCATACCCCTCTTCATCCCAGTAGTTGCCGTGCTGTCCTGCCGATAATCTCAATTCCCCTGCGTATATCCTCATCCGCTACCCTGGAGAAGCCCAGCCGCAGCGTATGTTGTCCGGTTCCGTCCGTGAAGAAGATATCCCCCGCTGTAAAAATAACCCCCTGCTCCCGGCAGGCCGCCAGCAGCTCTCTTGTACTGAAGCCTTCGGGGAAAGTAACAAAAAGATGCAGGCCCCCGTCACCGCTTATCCGGGAATAGGGCAGATATTCCTTGCAGCAGGCCATTGTCAGCTCGTATTTCCGTTTATATTCCGTTCGGGCCCGTTTCAGATATTTCTCCAAATGGCCGCCGAGCAGATACTGATACAGAATCGACTGATCCAGCGTCGAGGTGTGAATGCTGCGCGCTCTTTTGACACTTTCCAGATAGTAGATCAGCTCCTGATCCGCCAGCACCCAGCCCACCCGAAGCCCGGGAAACAGCACCTTGGAGAAGCTCCCCAGGTAGATAACACTGTTGCCGCTCCCGGCCGCTGCGATCAGCGGAGCCACATGGGAGCCCGAATAACGCAGCTCCTCGTTGAACCCGTCCTCAATCACCGGTACCCTGTATTCTGCCATCAGCTTCATGAGTCCCTGTCTTTTCTCGGGAGACATTACTATACCGGTTGGATTGTGGTAAGAAGGTACGAAATACGCACAGTCATACTCCCCTTCCTCCAGCGCCCGCTTCAGCTCACCCAGGTGAATGCCGTCAGGCTCCATAGCCACCCCTCTGATGTCAAAGCCGTTCAGCCGCAGATTTTTGAGTGCCGTATGATGGGTCGGATTCTCACAGAGCACCGCTCCGTGCCGCTGTCCCAGCGCAGACAACACGATATCAAAGCCCTCCGTGAACCCGTTCGTAATCAGCATATCCTTGCCGCGCATGTCTACGCCCTTGTGCTCCATGTATTGCCGCAAATAATCTATTAAAGGCTTATACCCCTTGGCATAGCCATAGTTCAGCAGAACATTGCCTTCCACGGACATCCGGTCCAGAAAGGCCCGTTTTACATTGTCCAGGTCGAACAGGCTTTCATCCGGTGCGATGCTGGTAAAAGAAATCGTACCCTTGCCCGCGCGGATGCCGCGCTTCATAATATCCAGCTCCTCCGCCAGCAGCGCTCTGCTGCTCAAGCGGGTCTTCCAGTCCATCGTCCAGGCCGAGGCTGCTGTGCGGTCCGAAGCCGCCGCAGGCGCCACATAGCTGCCCTGCCCCTGTACCGTGTAGGCGAAGCCGTCATCCTCCAGCGCCGTGTAGGCGGAAATGACGGAATTGCGGCTCACCTTCAGCAGCAGGCTCAGTTCCCGGGTAGAGGGCAGCTTCTGCTCCCCTTGGAGGGCGCCCCTCAGAATGAGGCTTTTCATATAATCCTTAACCTGAATATATACCGGCCGTCCGGCAATGAGCCTGAAATCCTTAAACATGCGTAAGTCGCCCCCCATAGCTATCATGGCATAGTCTTTCCTGTAAAAAAAGAACCACAGCCCCGGCTTTTTCTCCCGCCTGTGGTTCTATGGGGAAGTTATTCCCCGTTTCTCTGTCTGCTGCGGTAGAGGGTCGGAGAGACCCCGTTTAATTGCTTGAATATTTTGCTGAAATGATATTCCTCGTAAAAGCCGCAGAAATGGGCGATTTCCCTGACCGGATAATCGGTAAATATGAGATAACGGCATGCCTGCTGGTTCTGAATGTGCATATGATATTCCTTCGGGCCCATGCCCGTATGTTTCAGGAACAGCTTCCGCAAGTAAGAAGCCGAAATGCCGTACTCCTCGGCCAGCTTTTCGATCCGGTGATGATCCATATAGGCGTTCTCAAGCCGGGTCTTGATCTGCTCGAAGGCGGCGAAGGCTCCGGACTCCATCAGATTCCAGTCAGCCTGCACGGTCTGATGAAGCTTATGCAGAAGAATCTGCGATTTCGCCCGGGAAACGGCTGTTCCGGCGGTCAGTCCGGGCAGCCAGTCCTGATGAATCTCCCGGAACATCCGGCCTAATTCCTCAGCCTGCTGGTCACAGTACTGGCTTAAAAAGGGAAGCCTCAGAGTTCCGATGGGCTGAACATCCTTCCATACCGTATCATAGCCAAGCTCCGCACAATCGAACAGCAGCATCGTCATGCGGAGCGGAGCATCCATCTCCGAACGCATGGACATCTGTAGGCCCGGTTTTAAATAGATCAGCATTCCAGCCTGCACCTTATGTTGAGTATTGGTCCGAAAAACCCCTTCTCCCTCATGAATCCAGTACAGACTATGTACATTCACCATATTGCGGATATCCTCCCAGCCCGGATACGTAACCTTGTCCAGTACGAAATGGATATGCACGCTGAGGTCATTCAAGTTGTAGCCCTCTGCTTCCAAGCGATGTCTTCCTCCCTGCAGGTTTAAGCGCGATTTATACAAGACGATATCGTTTTTTTCTATTCAATGCCTGAATGCTGAATGATACTATCCATATTATCAGGATGCCTGAAATTAACAATGCACTCCACAATAATAAGGAGGAATCCACTTGTTAAGGACGTTTCGCCAGCATCAGATTCGCAGAACAGAGGTATTGGACGGGCCTTGGGACTTTGCGCAGGATCCGCTAAATGCTGGGGTTCAAGAAAAATGGTATGAGCGTTTTCCACATTCTTCACAGTCTCTCTATGTACCCTCATGCTGGAATAATGAACTGGGCATGTACGAGTATGAAGGGGTCGCCTGGTACCGGAAAAAAGTGCAGATCAGGGCGGAGCAGCATGTCAGACTGATCTTTCATGCCGTGCTGGGCCATTGCGATGTGTATCTGGACGGCCGGCACCTTGGCTACCACTACGGGGGATTTACTCCCTTTGAATTCATTGTTCCTTCACTGGCGGCAGGTGAGCATGAGCTTGTCGTCCGGACGGACAGTACGCTGGACCGTCTGACGATTCCGACCGAGCAGGTGGACTGGTTCCATTACGGCGGCATCATCCGGCCTTGCGAGCTGCAATATTTGCCCGATTTGTATATCGAACAATTGAGAATTGATTATGATCTCCAAGGCGCGGACGCCGACGTCTCTGTTCATGTACAGCTCCGCTCCTTCCTGCAGGTGCAGCAGTCGACTAGACTGACACTCAGCGAAGGCGGACATGAATTACACTCGGAAGAAGTCCGGGTTGAGGCTGGCCAGACCTTCAGCCACACCTTCAAGCTGCTCCTGCCAGAGGTACGCCTGTGGAATGTCGGCCGTCCGGAACTGTATTCCTTTCAGGTACGGACAGAGGAAGACGACAAGACCGAACGGGTTGGCTTCCGCCGGATTGAGACGAAGGATCAGCGCATCGTGATTAACGGCTCCCCGGTCTATCTAAAGGGAGTTAACCGTCATGAGGAGCATCCCGAATGGGGTTTTGCCTTCCCTCCCAAGCTGATGCACAAAGAGCTTGATATCATACTGGAGCTGGGCTGCAATTCCGTCCGGGGTTCGCATTATCCCCAGAGCTCTTATTGGCTTGATCTGCTCGATGAACACGGCCTGGTGTACTGGAGCGAAATCCCGATCTGGGGAGCTGCCCTGCCGAACGAAACGGTAAGTGAGCCGCTCTTTCAGCAGCGCGCACTTACCATGATTGAAGAAATGATCGGCTTGCATGTTCATCATCCGTCAGTCATCTTCTGGTCGGTTCATAATGAGATTGACAGCCGCACACAGGAGGCCTATGTCTTCACACAGGCTCTGGTCGGCCTGGTGCGAAGTCTCGATACTTCCAGGCTGGTTACCTATGCGACCATGCATCCGCTGGAGGATAATTTGCTGCCCCTGTTCGATGTCATCGGCATTAATAAATATTTTGGCTGGTACGAAGGTGAGGTGGGAGGCTTTAAAGACATGCTGGAGCAGTTCCATGAACGGGCAGAACGGCTGGGAGCCGGTGACAGGCCGGTGCTGATGACCGAGTTCGGCGGTGCAGGGCTGTCCGGGGATGTAGGCTGGGAGCCCCGATTGTTCAGCGAGGATTATCAGGCCTATATTGTTACCGAGGCACTGGCGATCTTCAGGAAGGATCCCCGGATCGGCGGAACCTTCATCTGGCAGTTTGCAGACATCCGCGGCGATTTAAAGAGCACCAGCAAGAACTTCCGTGACCGCGCCCGCGGCTTCAACAATAAGGGCCTCGTCAATGAATACCGCAAACCTAAGCAGTCGTTCCGGGAGGTACGGCGCATCTACCGTTCCTGGACCGAATAGCTCTCTAGCGGAAATCGGTAAATATAAACACCCCTCCTTAATCTCCAGGGAGGGGTGTTCAGGGCAGCAGTCTTAATTCACATCCCCATTCGTTCTGCTCAATGCCCAGCCGCCCGCCTCCAACACCAGGTTCAGCACCGCCACCGTTCCCGGCGGCGGTGCTGCTGCAGTGTGGAACGTCATACCGGACCCGGCCTTAGCCAGCCAATGGCGGATGACACCGCCGTGCGTAACAATCAGCACGCGCTGCTTCAGCGGTTCTTCGCGGTACACAGCGGCACCCGAGTTGGTATCTTCCTTGCTCTCCCGCTGAGCTGAACAGCGATTTCCCCGCAAGTTCTCCCCGGCTTTCGCTTCGAGCACCAACCCGCTCATAAAATGCTCCAGCCTCGAGGTAAACGCCTCCCAGGGTTCCCCGCCCGGCGGCGTAACCGCCGCCGGATCATCAATCCAGCTTCTGTACTGCGGATTATTCTTCAGCTGCTCATACGTACAGCCTTCCCATGCCCCAAAACACATCTCCCGTAAGCGGGAATCATAGACAGCTTCGTCTTCCAGCGAAGGAGCGATGCAGTTCAAAGTCTCCCGGCAGCGGAGCAAATCACTGCAATACACACGCCAGAAGCTGCCCGCCAGTTCCGGCTGTTCTCTTAGCGCAGCCAGCTTCTCCCGTTCCTCCGGCAGCAGCGGCAGATCGCTGCTCCCCAGATAACGGCGCTCCATATTCCACTTCGTGTGCCCATGGCGCAGCAATACCAGCTCCAGCTCTATTTGGCGCTGGGACTGGTGCTGTTCTGGTTGGTGCGGGCGCTGGGACTGGTGCTGCTCTGCTTGGTGCCGGGACTGATGCTGTTCTGTTTCTTTTTCCGCCCGTACAGTAGCCTGTCCTTCCTCCAAACTGCTTGCTTTCTCATGTCCGGAATTATTCATGCTTCCCTTAGCCCCCAATCCCTATGAAGGCCAGCGCTGCACAGAGGACTACGAATATTGAGGAAGTCAGCAGCATCATCCGGGAGGTAATTATAATATCCTCCGGCTCCAGACTGCGCAGCGGGTCGCCCATATAGGCACGGAACGAGGCTACGCCGTGATAAATGTTGACTCCGCCCAGGCGGATGCCGAGCGCTCCGGCTACAGCCGATTCCGGATAGCCGCTGTTGGGGCTGGGATGCAGGCGGGCGTCGCGCCGCACGGTGCGCCAGCATCTGCGCCAGTTCAGCCGCAGCAGCCTTGCGCATAGGGTTAACAACAGCGCTGTCATCCGCGCCGGTATGTAATTGGCAACATCATCGAGCCGGGCGGAGGCCCAGCCGAGGTCGCGGTATTTATCGTTCTTGTTGCCGACCATGGAATCCAGGGTGTTCACAGCGCGGTAGGCCATCGCCAGCGGCGCGCCGCCGAGCAAAGCGTAGAACAGCGGAGAGATAATCGCATCGACGATATTCTCAGCAACCGTCTCTACGGTGCCGCGCACAATTTCCGGACTTTCCAGCAGAGCCGTGTCCCGGCCGACAATCATTCCCAGCGCCTGCCGGGCCGCTGGAAGGTCTCCCTTGCGCAGCTCCACATAGACAGCCATCCCGGCATCTTTCAGCCCCTTGGCGGCTATGGTTGTGGAGATCAGCCAGGCTT
>NZ_LN831198.1:593676-616575 GCF_001368795.1 Paenibacillus ihuae | reverse complement strand
CCGGACAGCAGCCACAGAAGCGCTGCTGTCAGCAGCCAGCAGCCGCCCGCAACGAGCAGCGGCAGCAGCACTCCGGCCCGCTTCAGGCTGCGCGGCTGCCGGACGAAGCGGCGGATCAGCCGCTCCAGTGCAGTAATCTCCTTCCCCATGAGCACCACAGGATGGGGCAGGCTGCGGGGATCGCCGACCATCCGGTCCAGCACATAGGCTGCCAGTAATAGCAAAGCAATGGTCATGGCTGGTCCCTCCATGACCGGCATAGCACAGCGCCTGTTTGCCGGTCTCTCCTTAGCCAGCTCAGACCAGCATCCACTTGTTGGTTCTTCCATATCCTGCTTAATACAACACCTATTTGCCGGTCACTCGACATCCGGCTCCAATAAGGCCTCATTCGCTGTTCTTCCTTGCCAACTCCTGTACAGCCTTCACCGATTGGAGACTGCCAGTTACAGCGGCATAGACCAGTCGGCCGACAGTGCCGCCAAGGTCAGTGGCTGTGCCGGCATAGACATGCTCCGCCCCGTAGCGGCGGCTTCCGCTGACGGCAAGCACGACTGCATCGGTAGTCGTGCCCGTAGCGATCAGGCCATTCTCAGGATCGGTGATCCCGAGATCGGCCAGGGCGGCAGCTTTGGCTTCCGCTGCCGTCATCACGGCATTGACCATCGCTGCCGGTGTCAGCAGGCCGTCAATGCCGAGCATAATGTTGATCGTGCCCGGGCGGTAGGCCTTCAGCACGCTCCGCTCCACCCCGGCCCGGGCCGCATTGCCTGCGGCTGCAGTTACGCAGCAGAAAATGCCTGCCGAGCCTGTATCTTCTTCGGCTACAGCCGCATGCTCAAGCGGCACTGCTGTCATCAGTCCCGTGCTGCCTTCCGGCGGATATCCCCATTCCGCCAGCTTGTTCTCCATATCGCGCACAGGATTGCTGCACTCATAATCACGGCTGACGTACTGGTTCACGGCACGCTTAAGCCGGCCCATTCCCCCGCCATACACTGCACTCGAAATACTGTCCGCCTCAGCCGGGAATTCCAGCAGCAGATGCTCCTGCTTCCATTCCAAAACTAGCCCCGGCCAGACCCTTGAGCGATACGCTCTCAACCCTCCGGCAAGCTCAAAAGGAATCTTCACTTCCGTCATATCTAATCCGCTCCTTTCGTAACTTTAGTGTTGTCATTGTGTTTTTACAGGGATCCGCCTATTTGGCTTTGGCGCAGAATCGATCCGCTCTATCTGATGCTATCCCCGTCTATCGGATACTTTCCCGCCTATCTGATGTTATCCAGCCTATCTGATACTATCCCCATCTATCGGATACTTTCCCGCCTATCTGATACTATCCCCATCTATCGGATGCTTTCCCGCCTATCGGATGCTACCCCTAGCCCATTGGATAAACTATAGCGGGAAAACCTCCAGCTAATTCTTTCATTTCCGCCCAAAATCAGAATATAGGCGGAAAACCTCCAGCTAATTTCAAGAGAAATGTGTATTTATAGCTATAGAAGAACTATTAGCGGGAGAATATCCCACTAGGGTCTGTCTCCCTCCACTTTAGTGTAAGTTAGCGGGAGAAAATCCCGCTACTGCTACTGTATCTCCGTCCCCTCAAAACAACGTTCTTAACAAGCCTGCACTTTGTACAGCAGATCCGGCTAATTTCACCCGCCACATCCATTCTGCTGTATTTCGTACATTAGATTTCCGCGAATAACGCAGAAAACGCATGTTTCTCTGATTTCAATGGTACAGAGTACAATAGCTTTCAATTAATGCCTCCGCAGAGCGTATTCTGTTGTAGGAAATACAACAGAGTACATTTCATGTATACACTTACCCTGAAATCATTTCATTACCGGATAATATCCACCTAAACTGACAGTAACAGCTCTTGGCTACAACTCTTGGCTCTAGCACTTAGCCCGTGACCCATTGCGCGAAAGCTCATTCAACCCTCCAGGATCTCTCCCAACTCCCGCAGCAGCCGGGCATTATCCTCATGCCCCTTAACCGCAACGCGGAGATGTCCGGCTGCAAGGCCCGGGTACATGGCGCAGCTGCGCACCAGGATGCCCCTGCGGCCAAGCTGCTCCTGCATAGCCCCAGCGCTCCACGCTGCGGGCAATTCCAGGAGCAGGAAGTTCGCCTCGCCCGGCGGCACAGCGCAGCCGAGACGCAGCAGCCCCTCCCGCAGCAGCTCCCGCTCCGCTGCGATCAGCCCGCGCGTACGCTCTTCGTAGCCGCGCCCGCTGCGCAGGCAGGCTTCCCCGGCCAGCAGCGCCAGGCCGTTCACGCTCCAGGTCACCTGCTTGCCGGTCATGGCTGCGGCAAGCTCCGGGGCTGCAAGGGTGAAGCCCAGCCGCAGCCCCGGAATGGCATAGAACTTCGTCATCGAGCGGATCAGCACCGTATGCCGGTAAGACCCCAGCTCCGGCAGCAGGGATTGCCGCCGCTCCTCCGGGATGAAGTCGATGAACGCTTCATCCACGGCAAGGATTGTGCGGCAGGCTTCCGCCTTGCGGGCCAGCAGCCGCACATCCTCAAGAGCGTACTGGACGCCGTTCGGATTGTTCGGCTGCCCGAGGAACAGCAGATCGACCTGCTCCAGCAGCCCGGCGATCTGTTCCACCCCTGCCCGGTACTCCTGCCTCCCCCGTTCCCTGGACGGAGAGCACCTCTGCTCCGAACTGTTCGGACAGCTGCCGGTACTCTGAGAAGCAGGGCTCTACAATTCCCACCTTACGCGGGTCCACGGCCAGCAGCAGCAGCGCCATCGATTCCGCCGCCCCGTTGCCTACAGTGATCCAGTCACTGCCCACTCCCAGCTCCTCTTCGAGCAGAGCCTTTAATCTGCGGTGCCCGGGATCCGGATATGCCGTAATAGCAGCGGCCGCATCCCGCAGCAGCTCCAGTACGCCGGGCGGCGGACCGAGCGGATTGATATTGGCGCTGAAATCCAGAAAAGCGCCGTTCCCCGCACCATAGAGTTCCGCGGCCGTCAGCAGATCTCCGCCGTGGCCATATTTTTCAAGCATGCCTACACTCCCTTTAATCTTCTCTCTCGTTTAAGTTCATTGACCCAATTATTGCCTCTATCGCAGAAGTACGTCAATGCTTTCTATTATTATGAATATGTCACTTTTCCAGATGTTTGTTTTCAAATTCAGCTTAGATAGTTTAGAATAAATGCAGTAGTTAACCATGCACAGGCGGAGGAATACACTATGCTTTTTATTGATAACACAGGAATCACAGACGCATCAATTAATCTGGCGATCGAGGAATTTGCGCTTAAGAATCTGCCGATGGACGACAGCTACCTGCTCTTTTATATCAACAGCCCGTCCATTATCATCGGCAAACACCAGAATACAATCGAAGAGATCAACCAGGAGTATGTAAAAGACAACAACATTCAGGTCGTACGCCGGTTGTCCGGCGGCGGGGCTGTCTATCATGATCTTGGCAATCTCAACTTCAGCTTCATTACCAAGGACGACGGCCAGTCGTTCCATAACTTCCTGAAATTCACCCAGCCGGTCATCGACTATCTGCAGTCCATGGGTGTCAATGCCGAGCTGAGCGGCCGCAACGACCTCCAGGTCGGTGAGCGCAAAATCTCCGGCAACGCCCAGTTCTCCACGCGCGGACGCATGTTCAGCCATGGCACCCTGATGTTTGACCTGAACCTTGACGATGTGCAGGCATCCCTGAACGTCAATCCGGAGAAATTCAAATCCAAGAGCACCAAATCCGTGCGCAGCCGCGTAGCCAATATCAAAGAGCTGCTTGGCACTGACATGACCATCGAGGAATTCCGCGACGGGCTGCTGCGTTCCATCTTCGGCATGGAGCCTTCCGAGGTTCCGCAGTACAAGCTGACCATGGATGACTGGGTGCGGATTAACGAAATCTCCAAGGAGCACTACCAGAACTGGGACTGGAACTACGGACTGTCGCCGAAGAGCAATGTGAAGCACACCCGCAAATTCCCGGCAGGGCTCGTCGATATCCGCATGGACATTGAAGATTCCTACATTAAAGATATCAAAATCTACGGTGACTTCTTCGGCGTCGGCGATGTGGTTGACGTGGAGAACGCACTGCGCGGCAAACGTTATGAGAATGCAGAGGTCAGAGAGGCCCTGTCCGGGCTAGACCTGACGCATTATTTCGGGCGGATTGAGCCGGAGGACTTTATCGGGCTTATTTTCCTGGAAGAATAGGCTTATTGGGACTAGCCCTATAAACAAAACCAGCCAAGCTCCGTAAACCCGGGGTCTGGCTGGTTTTTTATTAGTATCGATTACGCTCTGGAAAGCTTACGCTTCTGGTAGAGCATTAATCCTATTCCGAAATATAGTACGGTGAGCAGAGAAATCATGATGAAATCAAACCAAACCCCACTTAAGCCTGCTCCATAGTTCAGAATTTTATTAAAAGCATTTGCGGTATGCGTAAGCGGAAGCACATCGGTTATCCCAAAGGAATGCCCATGGATTGTACCTACATTCAGCTTCGGTAAGGGGAACATGCTGCCTGAGAAAAACATCAGGATAAAGAACGGAAAACAGCCAATGGTTAACACATCAAACATCGTATTCAGGAAGCTTGCCACCACTAAGCTTATGGCCACCATCGAGAAGCTCGACAGGATCCCAATGACAAGGATTGCGCCTAAGCCTCCGTCCGGTGCCGGCCTGTAACCTAACCCAAGTGCTGTCCCATAGGACAGAATAATGGCTCCTGCTGCTATAGTGGCTTGTGTAATACATATGCCGCCAAGGAAATTGAACGCGCCCAGACGGCTAAGCTTCAATCTGATGAGTGTCCTTTTATCATTTTCCTTCACGATGGAAGCGGATGCCGTAAAAAGAACCATTAGTACCGCCAAAGAAATTAAACCCGGAACATATCCTTCAAATTCATTCAAAGACTGTTTTTTCTCCAGAAAAGTTTCACTTATGTCTGCCGGCAGCGTTATTTTTGCGATATCTATACCTTGTTTGTATACACCGTCTGCCGCGAAAACCGCCGCAACCGAATATCGCATATTCCCCATGCTTCCATAAAAGCTAACCTGAGCAGGAGCCAGGTTGTTCCCGGCAGCCATGCCGGCTAACTTGCCCGAATAGTCTTCGGGTATAACGATGCCTATATCCATGGCCTTTTCTTTTACCTGTGCCTTCAACTGATCCTCATTATCGAAACCGCTTATTTTAAAGATCCGCAAGTTGTCCTGCCCTCCATCAGCTTGAGGCTATGGATTAATTCAATCGATGTACGTCCTGAATCCAGATTCAGAATACCTAAATGATAGGCAGCAGGCGTTCCCCCGTAAAAAAGGTTCATCAGTACTAAAAAGAACGGAGAGAACAGCAGAACCATCGTAAGAATCTTCCAGTCTCTTAGGTTCTCCTTAAAGGATTTGCTAACCGAAGCCGCCAGCTTCATTCCCGCAGCCCCCTTCCGGTCAGAGCAATAAAGGCATCCTCAAGCGTCCGTTTTCGAACCGTCATATCTTCTATAGGTATGTTAAAAGCTTTTAATCTCTGGCTCACCTTCGGGATAAGCTCCAGCACACCGCTTCCTCCAAGCAGAAAAAGTCCATCTGTATACTTTCTCTCGGTACATTCATACGGCATCGACTTCAGAACTTGACGGGCTGCATCGGCGCTTACCCCTTTTACCCGTATCTGCAAAAGCTCCCCCGCACCGGACTTCTCCTTGAGCTTTTCTGGAGTGTCTGTCAGCAGCACCTTCCCGTAGTCCATGATGGCCACTCTGTCTGAAAGTCTGTCCGCTTCATCCATGTCATGCGTAGTCAGGATAACCGTCCGTTCCTCTGCCAGCCGCCGGATGAAATCACGCACAAGAATCCTGCTCTGGGGGTCAAGCCCGGCCTGCGGTTCATCCAATATGATCAGCTGCGGGTCATGGACAAGTGCCAGCGCGATATTAAGTCTTCTTTGCATACCGCCGGACAGCGTCTTGGCCAGCTTATTCCTTTTCTCCCACAGCCCAAGCGATTGGAGCAGGCTTTCGGCCTTATTACCGGCTGCTCTGGAGGTTTGGCCATAGGACATCCCGGCAAATTTCAATTGTTCAAGGCAGGTCAGCAGCTCCCATACCACAATTTCCTGCGGACACAGCCCTATCATCGCTTTAATCCGCTCATAGCCGGAAGACATGGAGATGCCGTTTACGGCAATCCGGCCTGAATCAACTTTCAAGAGACCGCATAACATTCTTATGGTCGTGGTTTTACCGGCTCCATTGGGCCCGAGCAGCCCGAATACCTCTCCCTTGCGTACCGAAAAGCTTACATTGTCTACTGCGGGCAGTTCACCATATCTTTTGCATAATTCCTCCACAGACAGAAATACCTCATGCTCCATACATTGATTACTCCCTCCGTTAGTCAGCCGGTCCTGCGTATAATCAAATATAGCAATGCCTATTCGCGGGGGCAGTTAACTAAATAACATCATGCCTGAAGAAGGCGGCGAACGTAAAACAACCCCACAAAGCGGGGCCTTCTCAAGGAAGCTGATTCAGATACATTGCGGGAACCCCCGAATATATACTTTCTGATAAGTCAAAAAAAGGCTCCCCGCTGCAAGCAGCGGAAAACCTTCGTTGCCCCATGAGGGCTTCGCCCGTCTCAAGGGGTAAGCACAAACACATAAACGGCCAGGGCCAGTGTGAGCACAATGCACACATGCTCCACCTTGCTGCCCTTCTTCGTACCGGTGCTCATCAGCTTCAGCCTCAGCTTGAAGGGCAGCGGCGGCAGCGGGGTAATTCCGCGCTGGGTCAGCGAGTCGGCCAGCAGATGAAGCAGGTACGACATGCCTCCGGCAATCCACAGGCTGCCGCCGTCATTCATGCCGAGAGAGACGAAGTAGAGCAGCGCTCCCCAGCCGGCAACCGCGTATAACGTATGCGTAATTCCCCGGTGCGGGACCACTGAGGATACGACCAGCAGGCAGGCGGCAATGTAGTTCCAGGGATCGTAATCGTCTGCGAACGCGAACAGCGCCAGGGCGATCAGCAGCATGAACAGATGCCGCAGCCTGCGGCCCGGCAGAAACGACACACTGCCGACCAGCAGAGCCAGGGCGATATTCCACGGAGGAGCGGCGATGCCGGCGAAATAAAGATAGATCGCTGCCCCAATTAAGGCAACCTGCAAAAGCCGCAGCAGTGATTCAGGGACAGCCTTGCGGACCAGCAGCGAGTTCGGCTCATCAATATCGGGCAGCAGTGCGCTGACCGCCGCTACGGCAACCGCCGGGATCGTGATTTCATAACCGAGCAGATTCATCACAGAGAGCGTAACCCCGGTGCTGATTACTAAATGGGATTTGCCCATCATCTTGGAAACCGCCCCTTTCTAGGATGTCAAAAATAAGAACAAATGTGCGGTTACCGAAGTATACCAAGAGAGCGTTTTTTTGTCCAGCCAGAACATTTATTTAGGATTAAGAATTCTGTTACCGGCTTGGCTCCGGTGTAGTTTTGGCTTGTCCTTCCCCTGGTTTTAGGATACAATTTGGACAACTTGATACGTTTTCTGTATTTCATGAAAGGATGACCACGGTGAATCGCTCCCGAATAGCCGATCTCAGTCTGCTCCTGGTGGCAATGATGTGGGGATGCACGTTTCTGATTGTTCAGCATGCCGTCAGAGTGCTGCCGCCGCTTGCCTTCAACAGTATCCGCTTCACAGGAGCCGCCCTGCTGCTGGCACTGATCACGGCTGTTTTTTACCGCCATGAATGGAGAATGCTAAGCTGGCGCATGGTGGGACATTCCCTGCTGCTGGGCCTTTTTCTGTTTATGGGCTATGGCTTCCAGACGATGGGGCTGCTGTACACGACCACTTCCAACACTGGGTTCATCACCGGCCTCTCGGTAGTGATCGTCCCTTTCCTGTCCCTGGCGCTGCTGAAGCATACCATCTCCCGGTATACCTGGTTCAGCGCGGGACTTGCCGTAGCAGGACTGTATCTGCTCACCTTCACCGGCTCTGCCCTCTCGCTCAACAAAGGCGATGTTCTGATTCTGCTCTGCGCCATCGCCTTCGCCCTGCAGGTATCCTATACCGGCGTGTATGCGCCGCGTTATCCGGCCCTGCCGCTGGCTACGCTGCAGCTGGCTTTTGTCGGCCTGCTCAGCACGATCGCCTCGCTGATCGTAGATGGAACTGCACCGCTTGCGCACAGTGCAGAGCTGGTCATGAAGCCGGATGTCCTATGGGCGCTGCTGATTTCGATCGGGCCGACCAGCGCCTTTGCCTTCTGGATTCAGACGGCCTGCCAGAAGTACACCACACCGTCCCGGGTAGCTATCATTTATGCGATGGAGCCGGTATTCGCCGCTTTCACAGGGCTTGTCTTCGGCGGCGAGACGCTGGGCTTATCCGCTGGACTGGGCTGCCTTTGCATCCTTGCAGGAATGCTGATGGCAGAGCTCAGCCCCGAGCCTGCCCGGACCGTCCAGGATCATGATGAATCCATCCCTTTGGTTTCATCAGACCGGTGAGTTCATCTATACTAATACAATAACCTTTAGGAGAGAACCCGAATGTACAAACTGATTGCAATCGATATTGATGACACACTGATTAATGATGACAAGGAAGTCACCCCTGCCACCCAAACTGCGCTGGAGCGGGCTGTCGCTGCCGGCGTTGTTGTCACTCTCGCAACCGGCCGCGCCTATGCCTCTGCCCAGGCCATTGCCCGCCAGACCGGACTGAACGTGCCAATCATCACTTATCAGGGTGCGCTGGTGAAGAATCTGATGGACGAAAAAGTGCTCTACGAACGTTACGTGCCGCAGGATGCCGTGCGCAAGCTGTTCCAGTACTGCGTGGATCATGACCTTCACCTGCAGACCTATATTGATGACAAGCTGTATGCGCGCGAAGAAAACCAGAAGCTGATTGAATACTCCCAGCTGAACAGAACCCAGTATTACATCGAGCCGGACTGGGAAGGTAAGCTCGTTCCGCAAAAAACACCAAAAATGCTCATCATCGATGATCCTGCGTTCCTGGATGAGCTTTCGCCGATTCTGCGCGAGCTGCTGGGCGATTCGGTCCACATCACCAAATCGAAGCCACACTTCCTGGAAATCATGCACCATGAAGGCACCAAGGGTCTTGCGCTTGAGTTCCTGGCTCAGCACTTCGGCTGCGAGCTGTCCGAAACGATCGCCGTCGGCGACTCCTGGAACGATCATGAGATGCTGGAAGCAGCCGGCCTCGGTGTCGCCATGGCTAATGCCATTCCCGCACTGAAGGAAATCGCCGACTTTGTAACCCTCAGCAACAACGAAGACGGCGTGAAATATGCCATCGATAAATTCATTCTGCAAACAGCCGAATAATCAGCTTGTCTGCCTAGCAAAAGGGTGCCTTGCCGCCGGTTCTTGAAGAACCCGGCGCAAGGCACCCTTTCTAATGATTTTATTGCCCGGATACGGCAGCCGTGAACGTCTGGGCTGCTGCATTTACCGTTTTTACGGTAGCTTCTTCTCTATTTCCAGCCTCCGCTGCACCGTCTTCCTGCTCCAGCTGTGAATGGTAGAGATCATAGTAGCGGCCTTCCAATGCGAGCAGCTCGTCATGGCTGCCGCGCTCCACAATCTCCCCGTTCTCCATGACCAGAATGAGATCAGCATTCTGAATGGTCGACAGGCGGTGGGCGATAACAATCGTTGATTTATCCTTCATCAGCTTGCGGATGGCCTGCTGGACCATTTTTTCCGATTCGTTGTCCAGCGCCGCCGTAGCTTCATCCAGCAGCAGAACCGGCGCATTTTTCAGCATCGCTCTGGCAATCGACAGGCGCTGGCGCTGGCCTCCGGATAGCCTGGAGCCATGCTCACCGATGTCTGTGTCCATGCCATCCGGCAGCTCCATCACAAAGTCATAGGCGTTCGCCTGCCGCAGTGCATCCTCAATCTCATCATCCGGTGCACCCGGTCTTCCGTTTTGAATATTATCGCGGATACTTCCGGTGTACAGTCCCGATTCCTGCGGCACATAGGCGAAATAGCTTCTCAGGTGGTCCAGGCTCAAGTCTTTAATATCCGTTCCATTAACCGCGATCGCACCTTCATCCGGCGTATAGAACCCGAGCAGCAGCTTGAACAGTGTGGATTTCCCGCCTCCGCTCGGTCCGACCACCGCCACTTGCGAGCCTTGCGGCAGCTCCATGCTGATCTTGCACAGGCTGGATTTTCCGGCATCCGGATATTGAAAGGAAACCTCCGAGAGCACCAGACGTTCGAAGTCAGGCTGCTTCTCCATCGGCTCCGGCAGAACTTTGACCTCGGCAGGCTCATCGATGACTTCAAAAATCCGCTCCGCCGCACCCAGCGACTGCTGCATGGAGGCTACCAGGCCCGGAAGCGACGAGAACGGCATGATCAGATAGTTCATCAGTTGAATAAATGCGATCATCGCCACTACCTCAAGCTTACCCTTCGCCACGAACCATCCGGCGATGATCAGGGCCAGAACGAAGGTCGCATTGCCCAGCAAAGACGCTAATGCTCCTGTAGCCCCTTCGATTTTACCGCGATTTTGTTCTGTCGCATTAATATCCTCACTGTGTCCCTGATACTGCTTCAACAGTCTGCGCTCGATGGAGAAGGACTTGAACACCACACTGCTCCCGAGGATATCATTCAAAAAGGACGTCGTCCGGCTCATGCTTTCCTGCAGCTTCACACTATTGATGCGCATCGCATTGCCGAATACTTTACCCGTAAGAAAAAGCAGCGGGCCCATCGCAAAACAGATTAAAGCGAGCAGCCAGTTAATATATAGCAGGTAAGCAAAGGCTGCCAGTGCGAGCAGCGGATTGCGGATGAGATCGATCATCACCCTTCCGCAGGCTTCACCCACCGATTGATTATCATTCGTGAACCGGGACAGCAAATCGCCGGAATGGTTGCGGTCGAAATAGGACTGCGGCAAACGGAGCGTGTGCCCCATCATTTCCAGCCGCAGCTCATTTCTGATTTTGGCCGAGACCTTAGTTTTGAAATAAGCACCCGCATAATTGTTGAGCGAACCTACAATTAAGAAAACAACGCCAAAAGCAATCAGCCCTGAAAAAGCGCCCACATCCAGGCGGACCGCGGCATCGGTGATTCTCGAAAGATACCAGGCTGTTGTAAGATCATAGACAATACTGACCAGGGTAGTCATCAGCAGTACTGTATAAATCAGCTTGTGCCTGAGCATGTATGTACTTAATCTGGAGAATACGCTCTTCTTCAATGGAACATCCCCCTTATTTAAAATTCCGCTCCGCGCACCTTCGCATATACCTTACTGTCATGAAGCTCTCCGTCAAAGCCGCGCATGTTAAGCCGCAGAATGCCGTCCAGTTTGTACCCCGTACGCTCCGCCACAGCTGCACTTTTGGTATTCCGTCCGCTGCATCGGATCTCAGTCCGGTTAGCCTCCAGCTCCCGGATGGTAAACTCAGTGATCGCGTTCACCGCTTCCGTCATATAGCCCTTTCCCGCACAGGAGCTTCTGATCCAGTATCCAAGCTCAAAAGCGCGGACATCCCAGTCTATATGGTGGAGGCCGCTGCAGCCGATGAAGGTTCCATCAGCCTTGTTATAAATATTCATGTGCATATTGCTCCGGTCGAGATATTTGAGCCGCGACTCCCGTGCATATTGCTCGGTTTCCTCGGGCGTCTGCAGGCTTTGGGCAAAAATCATCCACGGCTTCAGCTCATTCAGACTCTCTGCGATCGCCTCATTCATCTCTGCTCCATCGCCCCAGCGCGCGGCCCGGATCAGCAGACGCTGTGTTTCAAAACTCTCTGGAATATCCAGCATAATTGGAATTACAGGATGAGTCATCTTCTTATCCTCCCATCTTCGTTCAAATCACTTTCCCGAATTATAGTGTTAAACCCTTTACTTGGAAGTGACATATCTCTTATTAGTTTACAAAACGGAGAGAGGGGATGAACAGAGACGCAGGAAGTAACCTTTCTCGTTCTCAAGGCGGAGACAAGGCACAAACAGCAAAAAGCCGTCCTGCTGGGCCAGGACTGAGCATGAATAAGCATCGTGCTCGAAGCAGGCATCAGTGATGACCCGTTCCGAAGCTAATCCGGGAGGACAAGGGCAGCCATGCTAAGTATTGATTTCACTGAAAAAACACTGGTGGTCACCGGGGGTTTACCGGCATAGGCAAGGGCATCGCCGATTTGTTCCTTGAGGCTGGAGCCAAATGTCGTCATCGGCGATATCGCCTGCAAGGCGGAGCTGGAGCGCGTACATGAGCGGCTGGTGCAGATCCGGATGGATATGACAGTGAGCAGGGATGCCGCGCGGCTGATGGACTGTGCAGTGGAGACGTTTGGCCGGATTGATTTCCTGGTGAATAATAGCGGCACGTCAACGATGGATTTTGCCGTGGTTGTCAAGGAAGCGGATTGGGATAAGGTCATGGATATCAACGCCAAAGGCGTGTATCTGGTTTCTCAAGCCGGGGCGCGAAGGTGCCGCTTGGCCGGACTGCTGAAGTGGAGGATGGGGCTAATGTTGTTCTGTTTCTCGCCAGTCCCCTCTCCGCTTAGATGACCGGCCAGGCGATCAATGTCACCGGCGGCATGACCAAGAATTACAGACAGGGACCCTGCCCGGCGGCATACGCCGCTAAGTAGGGTCCCTATTTAAATGCTGCTATTATGGCAGGAATGCCGCGTCTATTTAAAACTAAGTTTATTCACAGACCACCCGGTATGCACCATGAACGGCCGCCCGGAGAGCATTTTCTTGGAGTGACAAAGACACAGCAGTAGGATTTCCTCCACCTAATTTCTTATCGACAGGTAATAGGGATACTCTAATGGGAAATTCTCCAACTAATCTCTCCCCATAGGGACAAAGCCGGTATTTTCCGTGGAGGTTGATGGAGTTTTTCCACCTATATCCTGATTTCAGGTGCAACCGGGCGAATTAGTTGGAGGTTTTCCCATTAAAATTTTCTCTTTGATAATACCGCAGAATAATGAGCAGCTCTTCAGCTCTTTCCCCGCTCCAGCGCAACCCTCATCCCCGTCTCAGCCAGGGTAACTCCCTCCGGCAAAATGTAGTCTTTGCGGATATCCACATCATGCGACATATGGGTGTACACGGTACGGCGCGGCTTTATGAGCTTAAGCAGCTCCGCAGCTTCTGTCATATCGTACACAGAGCGTGTAGCCAGCTCCGCCGCTTCGTAATAAAAGCTTGTGCCCAGCACCAGCAGATCCGCCCCAACCATCGGTTTGGTCTCCTCCGGTCCCAGCGAGATGGAGTCAGAGCAATACACCCACGCATACCCCTTCTTTTCCAGCCGGTAGGCATAGGAATAGCCGTTCTTGCCATGGTTCACCCGCCAGCTGCTGATCTGCCAGCCATCCAGCGCGATTCCGTCATCGCAGGGAATCATATCGATATGACTGCTAAGCCACGGATATTGCCGCAGAATCACAGGGATCACCTCTGCGGGGGCATACAGCTCACCTCTATAGCCCATCCAGCGGCAGGCATCCGCCCATTCCGGCAGCCCCCCGATATGATCGAAATGGGCGTGGGTCACCAGCAGTCTGCGCATACTGCGCAATCCCTGCAGCTCCATTTGCCTCCGCCAGTCCGGCCCGCAGTCAATCGCCAGAAAATCACTGCCATTATCGATAAGCACAGATGAGCGCAGTCGGGCATTCCGCCCGTCCGTTCTAGCTTCCATGCAGGTCTCACAGCTGCAGTACACCCGGGGTACGCCCATGGCGTCGCCTGTCCCCAAAAACACCAGCGTATCCATCTTCACTCTCTCCTTCAGTTCCGGTTCGGAAGTTATGTAACCCCCATTATAGTACATATCACTGTTCAACTCATCCATTAAGCTTCCAATGAGCCTTGGAACAAAATCACCCGGATGGCTAAACATTCAGGCTTCCCTGAGGCCTGGCTTCACAGCCAGAACACACTTACACTTGTCCACGGGAAGAATACCCGGACAATCAACGGGATTTATCCCGTTGAATTCGCCGCTTCGCCCACTTTCCGGACAATCAACGGGATTTTTCCCGTTGATTTCGCCGCTCCGCCCACTTTACGGGCAATCAACGGGATTTTTCCCGTTGATTTCGCCGCTCCGCCCACTTTGCGGATAATCAACGGGATTTTTCCCGTTGATTTGACCGGTCCGCCCCGTTATTTGCATCAAAAAAACCGCCCCTCCAGCATTGAAGGAACGGCTCTGCTTATCCATTATTTCCGCTTAAATCACAGCCGCCGGCTGAAAGTCGAAAGGCTAAATGCCGGCCAGCACCTGATACCAGACACCCCGCTTTGAATACAGCGTCTCCCGGACCTCCGCCCAGCCGCCGAGATAATCAATCCCGAACAGCCCGGAGGGAACCGGATAACGGCTCTCATTCTCCGCATAGACCTGCTCGTTTACCGGACGGAAGCCGTATTTGGCGAAGACCTCCTGCGCCTGCTTCGTCGTCAGGAAATCCACCAGCGCCTCAGCAGCCTCGCGCGTACCATGTTCATCGGCATATTTATCTACGATTGCAGCCGGATTCTCGATCAGAATCGTATCCTTCGGAATGATAACCTCATATTTCACGCCCTGGGCAATCCGCGCCAGCAGCTCATTCTCGTAAGTGACAATGACATCGCCTACGCCATACTCAAAGGCCGCCATCGATGCCCGCCCGCTCTTATCCAGCGATTCCACATTGGCATGCACGCTCTCCAGAAAAGCTTTGGCGGCAGCAGGGTCCTTAACCCCTGTCTGCTCTTCTGACATCTTCAATCCGGCGCCATAGATCGCGTTGATATCCCACTGCGCTCCGCCGGAGGTTTTCGGATTCGGGTAGAGCACCTTTACACCAGGCTTTGCGAGATCGGCAAAATCATGAATCCCCTTCGGGTTGCCTTCCCGCGTGCCAAGCGCCACTACTGAGCGGGTCACCATTCCGTTCACACCGTGATCTTTCCATGTATCTGCTACAAGCCCGGCCTTCACCAGTTTCCCGACGTCGCCTTCCAGGGCCAGCAGCGTTACATCCGCCTCGAATCCTCCGGCAATCGCCCGGGCTTGGGTGCCCGAAGCTTCATAGGACTCCTGGAATACGATCTTCTGGCCCGTCTTGGCCTTCCACTCCGCTGCGAACAGCGGCAGAATATCACTCATCGCATCCTTCACCACACTATAGGCGCCGACAACTAGCGTCAGATCACCTTGCTGCGGAGCCGCTGCACCTTCCGCCGTTTCCTTACCGTTCCCGCAGCCGGCCAGAGCCAGTGCGAGCATTGCCAGCATTAGGGCTGCCAGCCATCCGTGCAGTTGTCTGCTCCTTTTGAGAACCCTCATCCCGGCACACATCCTTTGTTTAAATAAACACAGGCATCGGATCTTCCTTCAGCCCGTTCTCCTGAATCCAGCTGCGCTCGTCATTGAACAGATAGGCGCGGTGGACAAGCACGGAAATTTCCTGGCCCGGTGTAAGTGTCTCTTTCTCCAGAGACCGGTACGTCACCAGCTTATGCCCGTTCACCTCAACCTCCACCAGCCATTCACTGCCGCGGAAATGCAAGTGCTTCACAATACCCTGCTCTGTGGCCGAAGCCATTTTGAATTCATGCAGATAGCCTACTTCGATATATTCCGGACGGATCAGCGCCTTCGTCGGTTTACCGCCACCCGCATTCTTGAAGCCTTTCAGCTCACTTGCGCTCTCGATCAGCGTAGATTCTCCGATAAAGGTAGCCACAAACGGCGTCTTCGGCTCCTTATAGATATCCCACGGGGTCCCCTTTTGCTCCAGACGTCCCTGATTAATGATCATAATCTCATCGGCAACTTCAATCGCTTCATCCTGGTCATGCGTAACGAAGATCGAGGTGATGCCGACACGTTCAATCAGCTCGCGAAGCCATGAACGCAGCTCCTGGCGGATCTTCGCATCAATGGCTGCAAAAGGTTCATCCAGCAGCAGCAGCTGCGGCTCAGGTGCAAGTGCCCGGGCAAACGCCACCCGCTGACGCTGGCCCCCGGAGAGCTGATGCGGATATCGCTTCTCGAATCCCTTCAGGCCGGTAAGCTCAACAAGCTCCATAACCCGGTTCTGGATGGTATTTTTGTTTACTTTTTTCACCTTAAGCCCAAAGGCAATATTCTCATACACGGTCATGTGCTTAAAGAGCGCATAGTTCTGGAACACAAAGCCGATTTCCCGCTCCTGGGGTGGAAGAGTATTGACCGTTTTGCCATGAAAAATAATTTCACCGCTATCCGGTGTCTCCAGTCCTGCCAGCATGCGCAGAATCGAGGTTTTGCCGCCGCCGCTTGGCCCGAGCAGGCCAATCAGATGACCTTTGGTAATTCCGAAATTGATGTCCTTAACGGCGTGAAAATCTCCAAAATGCTTATTCAGTCCCCGAACTTCTACATGCATCTCTAGTGCACACCCTTTCTTCTCTTACTCCATTCCATTAACAGCAGCAGCCCTGCGGAGAATGCGGCCAGTACCAGCGCCACACCGCCCGCAGCAGTCACATTGAAATTCTCTACATCCTGATATACCAGTGTAGTAGCGGTTTGGGTTTTGTTCATGATGTTGCCGGAAACGACCAGCACTGCACCAAATTCACCCAGCGAGCGGGCAACTGTAAGAATTACACCATAGATGACCGCCCAGCGGATCGAAGGCCAGGTGACCTTCCAAAAGGTTGTCCAGCCATACGCTCCGAGTGTCGAAGCGGCCTCCTCCTGCTGTGAACCGATCTCCTGCAGCACCGGCATCACCTCACGCACCATCAGCGGGAAGGTGACAAACAGCGTGGCAATGACCATTCCCGGAAAAGCATAAACAATCTTTACTCCGATTTGTTCAAATACCGCACCCAAAGCGCTATCCGGTCCCAAAAGCAATACAATCATCAGTCCTCCAATGACCGGAGATACAGCGTATGGCAGATCGACGATGCTGTTCAGCAGTCCTCGCAGCCTTGCACCCAGCCAGTTGGCACGTACAAGATAAAGAGCCATCATAATTCCAAACAAGGTGTTCAGCAGCGTAACCACAATTACCACAAGCAAGGTCATCATCAGTGCATGCAGCGCCTCCGGCCGGGACAGGGATGCCCAGAAGCCGCCGAAGCCTTCACTGAAGGCCTCCGTGGTCATCTTGCCCAGGGGAGCCGCAATCAGCAGGAAAAACACAAGATAAGTGAGCCCAATCCATAGTCTTCTCATGATCTTCTCCCCCGCATCTGCAGCATATTAATCAGCCAGAGAATCACAAAGGATAAGGTCAATAGAATGACCGACACCGCAGCGGCGCCAACCGGATTATCACTTTCTACCTCACCGAAAATAAACACGGAGGACACGAGTGTCCGGCCCGGAATATTGCCTGCTACGAGAACCACTGCCCCGAACTCGGCCAGCGCCCGGGAAAAAGCCAGCATTCCTCCGCTAATCATCCCAGGAGCCATGGAGGGCAGAATGACCTGCCGGAATACCCGGCTGCTCTTGGCTCCCATCGTATAAGCCGCTTCCTCCTCGGAAGGGTCCAGCTCCTCCAGCAGCGGCTGGACCGCCCGGATCACAAACGGGAAAGTAACAAAAATCATGGCGATCACGATCGCCGGCTGATGAAAAACAATCTCAAAGCCGAGCTTCTCCGCCAGCCCGCCAATCAGACTGCCGGGGCCGAGCAGCAGCAGAATCATCAGTCCCCCAACTGCCGTCGGCAGGGCAAAGGGCAGATCGACCAGACTGTTCAGCAGAGCCTTACCGGGAAAACGGTAGCGGATCAGCACCCAGGCGATCATTGTGCCGAGCAGTACATTTATAACTGTAGCGATAACGGCCAATTTCAGTGTGAGGAGTACCGACTTCCAGGCAATAGGGTCGCTTATGCTCTCGGCAAAGCTGCTGAAGCCCAGCGAAAACGAATTGTAGTAGACGCCCATTATCGGCAAAATGATCAGGACTACAAAATACAGCAATATAGTCGTACGAAATCCCCAGGTCCATCCCTTATGTCTTAGCAGCGAATTCAAGTTATAAGTCCCCCCACCTCCGGATATCCGGTCGGTATAGTAGCCATTGATCCTTTAATTATTCCTATTAATATACTTGGTTTTATAATTATCACTACTTTACCAAATGCATCTCGTGCTCGTCAATTACTTTCGCAGAGTTTTGGGGTAAAATATATTATTATTGCTATCCAAGAGTGCGAAAGGGGAACTGACCATGCTCCATACCATCGAGATATCGACCAGCAAGCGTGATGAATTGCGGGATATCACCAGGGAAGTCATTTCTTATGTAAAAAAGAGCGGTGTACAAAACGGAATAGCCGTCGTCTATTGTCCGCATACCACTGCCGGAATTGCCATTAATGAAAATGCCGATCCTGACGTAAAGCATGATGTTCTGATGAGGCTGGACGAGGTGTACCCCTGGGAGCATCCTAAATACCGTCATGCAGAAGGCAATACCGCTTCACACCTGAAATCGATTACCTCCGGTCCATCCCAAAGCATCATTATCCATGAGGGCAGATTGCTCCTGGGCCGCTGGCAAGGCATTTATTTCTGCGAATTCGACGGGCCGAGACACCGCGAGTGTTATGTGAAAATTATCGAGGGCTGATCCGGTTCTCCTGTTATTCGAAAAAAGAAGCGGCTCCGTCAGATCCAATGGGGCCGCTTCTATATAATATATAGCTTCTATAACACTTTCACCAAGTAAAGTTATACCAATGCACTGTTCTAAAGCGATGAGCCCCAAAAAATGCACTCTATAAACTGCGGCTTAGTACCTTGATATGCGTCAGTGCCGCCTGCTTCACGTCCTCGAATGATACCTTATCCTGAATATAATATGAAATAAATCCGTGAGCAGATAAAAATAACGTCAGCGGAACACTCTGCCAATCCTCGGAAACATATCCTTCTTCCTTCATATGCCGGCGCACAATGCCTGCGAATAATTCAAAACATCGCCCCTGTTCTGCCCGGCAATACGCGAGAAGCTCTTCATCACGGATCATAAACATGATCTCATACTGATAAGGATGATCCAGTCCAAAACGGATAAATTCCATCACAAGCTGTTCTACCCGGGTCATCCCCTGTTCAGGAGGGTTGTTCATTGCCTCGCTAAGCAATGCTGCCACGTGATTGAAATCCTCAACAACAATCGCATAAAATAACTCTGCTTTTTCTTTGAAATGATAATAGAGTGAGCCATGGCTGTACCCCAAATGCTGACCGATGCTGCGCATTGAAATCGCACGGTAGCCCTTGGTAATAAACAGATGCCTTGCCGCCTCCAGAATCCTCTCTCTCGACAACTCCCGCTCCACTGCTCTTCTTGCCATCATCTATTCCCCTTCGCTGTAGTAAATCCGCCGCCCTTCTGTAACCAGTGCTTGCCCCTGGGTAAGATCTGTTATCCATGCCATAAAGGCGTCACCTTCATCATTCCGCGGAAGACACAGCAGCGTCACTGTATCGGTAAAAGCAGTTTCGCCGGTCTTAATGGCTCTGCTCCGCAGTTCATTCTCTACCTTGCCAAGCCAGGTATAGTCGATCTGCACGAACACTTCGCGCCTTAACACACGGGTGATAACTTCTCCGGCCTCCAGGGCAAGAACAGCACCATCCGTATACGCCCGGATTAGCCCGCCTGCTCCCAGCATGATGCCTCCGAAATAACGGGTAACGACAATTGCGACATTTTTAACTTGTTGGTTGCGGATTACTTCCAAAATCGGTTTACCGGCCGTTCCACTCGGTTCCCCGTCGTCTGACTGTCTTTGAATCTCGTCTCGTTCTCCAATCATATAAGCGGAGCAGTTATGTGCGGCATTCCAATGCTGTTTCTTGATGTTCTCGATAAATTGCACAGCTTCTTCTTCATTGTCCACCGGCATTACATGGCCGATAAACCGCGACTTACGGATTACGACTTCCCGGGACCCGGGAGAACGCACCGTCCGATATTGTTCCAGCATCCTATTCCAGTCCTTACCTGTCTATGATAACTTGATATAGTTTGGGAGCAGCCCCGGTAAGAATTACCTGCGGACTGCTCCCAGTTACTGCATTTGTATGAATGGTCTAAGGTGTGCTGTAATGCTATTCAGTAAGTCTGGCTTCCAGCTCCGCTTTTTCTTTTTCGTAGCCCGGTTTGCCCAGCAGCGCGAACATGTTCTTCTTATATGCTTCTACGCCCGGTTGGTCAAACGGGTTAACGCCAAGCAGATATCCGCTGATACCGCAGGCTTTTTCAAAGAAATAAACCAGGTAACCAAAAGTATAAGGAGTCTGATCTGGAATGGTAACCACCAGATTCGGCACTTGTCCGTCTGTGTGAGCCAGCAGTGTTCCTTGGAAAGCCTTCTTGTTAACGAAATCAACGGTTTGACCGGAAAGGAAATTCAGGCCGTCAAGATCGTCAGCATCGCTCTCAAGCGTAATGTGATGACGGACTTGCTCCACTTGGATTACCGTTTCAAAGATGTTGCGGTTACCCTCTTGAATGAACTGGCCCATGGAGTGCAGATCCGTAGAGAAGTCAACAGAAGAAGGATAAATACCTTTGTAATCCTTGCCTTCACTTTCGCCGAACAATTGTTTCCACCATTCGGAGACAAAGTGCAGGGACGGCTCGTAGTTCACGAGAATTTCTGTAGTTTTGCCTTTACGGTACAGCGCGTTGCGCACTGCAGCGTATTGATAAGCCTGGTTCGAAGCTACATCCGGATTGTTGAACTCATCCGCTGCGGCTGCTGCCCCCTGCATCATTTCTTCAATGTTGATTCCCGCTACAGCGATCGGCAAAAGTCCTACCGGTGTCAGCACGGAATAACGTCCGCCTACATCGTCAGGAATAATGAACGACTCGTAGCCTTCTTCGTTAGCAAGCTTCTTGAGTGCGCCTTTTTCCTTGTCTGTAGTCGCGTAAATGCGTTTGCGTGCTTCTTCTTTGCCGTATTTCTTCTCCAGTGCTGCGCGGAAAATACGGAAAGCGATAGCCGGCTCAGTTGTTGTACCGGATTTGGAAATTACGTTCACGGAGAAGTCTTTGCCTTCCACCAGATCAAGCAGGTGCGTGATGTATGTAGAGCTGATGTTATTACCGGCAAAATATACTTCCGGTGTCTTGCGCTGATCTTTGGAAAGGTTATTGTAGAAGGAATGCGTAAGTGCCTCGATGGCAGCGCGTGCTCCCAGATAAGAACCGCCGATACCGATAACAATCAGCACATCGGAATCACTCTGGATCTTCTCGGCTGCCTGTTGAATACGGGCGAACTCTTCCTTGTCATATGCATTAGGGAGATCGATCCAGCCCAGGAAATCGGAGCCTACTCCAGTCTTGTTATGCAATTGCTCGTGGGCTAATTGAATTGGAGCGGCAAAATAGTCGATTTCATGCTGGTTGAAGAAGGACAGGGCTTTGCTGTAGTCAAAATTAATCTTCTTGGACATCGGTTATGGTAACCTCCTGTTTTTCTCTTTAGATTTGACACCGTTTGTTACAACTTTATAATCTAGGATACTTTAATTTGCCTTGACTGGCAAGGTCTTAGGGCACATCCACGGCTTTTGGACCATGTTTTTGAGAGTTTCATGGAAGCGCTTGCCGTATATACAAAGATATAATGCCCTGTGGAACAACCCTAAATGCCGTGATAGAATGTAGAAAAGTGAACTTAAAGAGTGAAGGTGGAGATGGAATGAAACAGATCGGCTTTATCGGACTCGGAACAATGGGTGCTCCTATGGCCTCCAATTTGCTGAAAAGCGGATTCCAGGTCACGGTATATAACCGCACGGCTGCGAAATGCAAGCCGCTGGAAGAAGAAGGCGCACAAGCGGCGGCTACTCCACAGGCTGCAGCACAGGGCAAGGATGTTATTATTACCATGATCAGCAACGATGATTCGATCCGTGAGGTGTTCTACAGTGAGGACGGCATACTGGCAGCCCTTAAGCCGGGAGCCGTGGTCATCGATTCCAGCACAATTTCCCCCGGACTGGTTAAAGAAATCGCTGCAGCGGTGGAAGAACGCGGCGGCAGCTTCCTTGATGCTCCGGTAACAGGCAGCAAACCGGCTGCTATCGAAGGTACTCTTGTATTTATGGTTGGCGGCAAAGCAGAAGTCATCGAAGCGCACCGGGATATCTTCGACACTATGGGCCGCCTCCTGCTGCATATGGGCGATAACGGCAGCGGTGCTGTAGCTAAGCTGGCCCACAACTCTATGGTCGGCATCCATAACGTCGCACTCGCTGAAGGCTTCTCCATCGCCGTGAAGAACGGCGTACCGGCAGACAAGTTCCTGGAGCTTGTCCAGAACGGTTCGGCGGGCAGCAAGCAGGCGGAGCTGAAGGGCCGCAAGATCATTGAGGACGACTTCAGCAACCAGTTCTCCCTGGCACTGATGCTGAAGGATCTGAAGCTTGCTTCCGCGCTCAGCGATTCCACCGGCGTACCCACACCGATGCTTGGTGTAGCCAAGAGCATGTTCCAGGCCGGCTTCAATCATGGTTATGGGGACGAAGACCTGTCCGCAGTTATCAAATCCTATGAAGAATGGATTGGCCGGAAGATCGGCGCTACAGCCACCACTCAGGAATAGATTTCCAATGCAGACGCAGCCCTAACTCAGGCTTGCGTCTTTTTGCTGCCTGCGTCCATTAGAGTAAGCTAGTATGTACATATTCTCCCAAGGAGGAATAACATGCTTAGTATATTGCCTGCCGATCCGCAGGATGCCGCCAGGCTGGCCGGGGTACAGAAAAAAACTTTCGACAGTGATGCACAGC
>NZ_LN831198.1:515232-593650 GCF_001368795.1 Paenibacillus ihuae | reverse complement strand
CTGGCCGGGGTACAGAAAAAAACTTTCGACAGTGATGCACAGCAGTATCAGAACAAAGAGGAAGATGGCCCTCCCGGTTATGATTCCGCCAATTGGCAGGTTGAACAAATGAACCATGGCCATTACTACAAGCTGCTTGCAGCTGGCGGGATCATCGGAGGAATGATTGTCTTCCCTTCTTCAGGCGGTGATGAATGCCATCTCGGCCGGATTTTTATTGATCCGCTGCATCAGAATCATGGCTATGGACATGAGGCTTTCCGTTTCCTGTTCCAGACCTATCCCTCCGCTCAGAAATGGACGCTGGACACTCCCTCGTGGGCCGTCAGGAACCATTACTTCTATAAGAAGCACGGATTTATCCAGACGGGAGAAATCAAGGATACGAACAGCGGTGAAATGATCATTGAGTATGAACGAATCAGCATAGGGGGTTAATATCAGATTTAAAGCGGCCGATCGATAATTTAACGATTAATTATCGATTATTCCAGCCTTCACCCGGTTTAGCCACTCTATCACCATCGCTCCAAGCAGTTCTTCCTGTTCCAGATGAAGATTATGTCCTGCACGGTCCAGCACTGAAAAAGCAGCATGAGGATATGCATCCAGCAGATTCCACGCATCTTTGAAACCTGTCATCGAATCCTGTCTGCCGGTCAGAATTAGGGATGGCTTAGTGAAGGGGGCAAGGGTCTCCAGATCGAAGCTGAAAGGATACCCTCCGCTCTCTTTTATCCGCTGCATAAAATGAACATCCGCAAGCTGCAGTGCGCTGATAATCTCGGTGTTATACCGTTCCCAGACCTGACGGCTCTGAACAACTGTAATCGAAGTGAACTCTTCCCGATCTGCCTCTGTCAATTCATCAAGCAATTGATTATCACGAAACATAACCTGGTGTGATGGTAATTCTCTATCCGCCATTTCCGCAATCACGCAAGGACACAACAGAAAGACTCCTTCGATCAAATCAGCGTAGTTTCTAAGCAGGCCCCTTGCCAGATAGCCGCCATAAGACTGGCCTACCAGCAGAAACCGTTCACCCGGTATTAGCGTTTCAATCATCATCTCCACCGCCCGCAGCATATCATCCGATGATATAATCCAATCTGCTGAAGGCGTCTTGCCCATTCCGGGCAGATCGACATAAATCCGTCTGTATCCTTCTACGCGGGATATGATCGGCTCCATACAGCCCATCATCATTGTGTGGTCTGGACCATTGCCATGCAGGATCAGTATGGGTCGGCCTGTACCTGCCTCTTCATAGTTAAAAGTTATGTTGTTATCCGAATAGAGCAAAGGATCAGCCTCCTAACACAGTATTATTTTGCTATTATTCAGCACTCTCTATCTCTGTAAAACCCATGCATGTATAAGAACATTAGTTCCTATATAGGATAACAAATTTCCCTCTATCAGGCAAGCTTTAGCCGCTGCAAATACAAAAAAGGAAGCCCCCAGATATGCGGAGCTTCCATAAACAAACTACCTAAATTACAGAATCGGGTAAGAACAGCAATAATCAGTTAAGGCGAATACTTCCAGCGCAAATTTGGAGTTACCGGGAACGTGGAACGTTTCCGCTCCCTTAATTTCCTTCCACACATCTGTGCCGGGAAGCAGCACTTTCAGATCGCCGGATAAGATCTCCATTGTCTCCGGGCCGTCCGTGCCGAATTCGTACACACCAGGCAGCATAATGCCAAGCGTCACCTTCGTACCATCCTCCAAAATAACTGTACGGCTGGTAACTTTTCCATCGTAATAAACATTAGCTGCTTTTTGAATTGTCGCGTTGGTAAACTGACTCATGTGCTTATTCTCCCCCTTGTCCTTATTCCGTCTATTATAGCAGTGCTTTTACGCGGCTGACTACATTTTCTACTGTAAAGCCGTATTCTTTCATTACGATATCGCCAGGCGCGGAAGCACCGAATGTAGTGATACCGAGAATGTCCCCTTGATCGCCTGTGTAACGCTCCCAGCCGAAGGTCTGTGCCATTTCAACTGCCAGACGGGCTTTAACTTCAGGCAGGATAACGGAATCGCGGTAAGCTTTGTCCTGTTTTTCGAACAGATCCCAGCTTGGCAAGCTAATAACACGTACATCAATACCTTCTTCAGCCAGCGCTGCCTGGGCTTTTACAGCCAGCTGCACTTCGGAACCGGTAGCAATGATCTGTGCCTGCGGAGTACCGTTCTTGGAATCGGAGACAACATATCCGCCGCGTTTGATGTTATCGCGCACACCTTCAACGGTTCCTGGCAGGATCGGCAGGTTCTGGCGGGTAAGCACCAGGGCCACAGGGTTGGCAGTGTTCTCTACTGCATATGCCCAAGCTGCCGAAGTTTCGTTGGCATCAGCCGGACGAATGACAGTCAGACCCGGGATAATGCGCAGGGATGCCAGCTGTTCAATCGGCTCATGCGTAGGACCGTCTTCGCCGACAGCGATACTGTCATGAGTAAGAACGTAGGTTACCGGCAGCTTCATGATCGAAGCCAGACGGACAGCCGGACGCAGGTAATCGGTGAATACGAAGAAGGTACCGCCGAATACTTTGAGACCGCTGTGCAGGGCAATCCCGTTCATTGCCGCTGCCATACCGAATTCGCGTACGCCGAAGTAGATGTTGCGGCCGTCGTAGGAATCAGGTGTAAATTGGGTCAGACCATTCAAGTGAGTCATTGTAGAGCTTTCAAGGTCAGCGGAACCGCCCACCAGCTGAGGAACGCCGGCAGTCAGGCCGTTTAGTGCACTACCGGAAGCCACACGTGTGGATACTGCTTTATCTTCTGCTTTGTAGAATGGAAGATTAGCATCCCAGCCGGCTGGAAGCTCACCGCTGATTGCTGTTTCGAGCTGTGCAGCCAGCTCTGGATAGGCTTGTTTGTAAGCTGCAAATTTCTCATCCCATGCCTTGTTGGCGGCGATGCCTTTATCCTTCACTTCAGCAAAACGCGCGCGGACTTCATCAGGTACATAGAAATCTTCTTCGTATACCCATTTGTAGAAGTCTTTAGTCTGCTTCGCTTCGTCAGCACCCAGCGGGGAGCCGTGAGTACCGCCGTGGCCGCCTTTACCTTGCTTGTTAGGGCTGCCGTAACCGATAACCGTCTTCACTTCAATCAGGGTTGGTTTGCTGCTATCTGCTTGTGCTTCAGCAATAGCTTGGGCAAGTGCCGGAAGATCGTTGCCGTCTTCTACGCGCAGAACCTGCCAGCCATAAGCTTCAAAACGCTTAGCAACATTCTCGGAGAACGCCAGGTTCAGCTTGCCATCGAGCGAGATATCATTTGAATCGTACATTACAATCAGTTTGCCCAGCTTGAGGTGACCTGCCAGGGAAGCAGACTCGGAGGAGATCCCTTCCATCAAGTCGCCGTCGCCGCAGATTGCGTACGTATAGTGGTCAATTACATTGTAGTCTTCTTTATTATAAGTAGCGCCCAGCTGAGCTTCAGCCATTGCCATACCTACAGCCATACCAATACCTTGTCCAAGCGGACCAGTAGTAGCATCAACACCTGCGGTGTGACCAAATTCAGGATGGCCTGGAGTCAAGCTGCCCCATTGGCGGAATTGCTTCAATTCTTCCATCGGCAGATCGTAGCCGCTCAGGTGCAGCAAGCTGTACAGCAGCATGGAGCCATGTCCGGCGGACAATACAAAACGGTCACGGTTAACCCAAGTCGGATGATCCGGGTTGTGATTCATTGTTTTGGCAAATAGCTGGTAACCCATTGGTGCGGAGCCCATCGGCATACCCGGGTGTCCGGAATTGGCTTTTTCAATTGCATCGATAGCCAAAGTACGGATGGTTGTGATCGCCAGGTTATCCACCGTCGAATTTTCTTCCTTATGGATCGCTTGTTCTTTTGCCTGTTCAGTCATTAAGATAATCCTCCTTGGAATCAAGAATGTCATTTTGACTATTATTGTATCACTAATGTGGAAGCATTTCCAATTGTTTTTGTAAAGTTGATGTTGGAACAGCTTATATTTTGCCGCTTGAATCCAATCTATGCACTGGCCGGAGTCAAGAGTGACTTATTTAGAAGCCATTACTTAGCCTTAAGTCTAGTTTCAGGTTAAGACTAAAGTTTGTTTTCCAAAGCAGGATTATACAGTAAGATGGAGGTACTTCATTTAGAAATTTACCGGATTATCCAATACTTCCAGCAGAAAGGATTTTATAGTATGGGTACGAGCAAAAATATCTATATTGTACTAACCGGAACGGGGACCGCCTTTAGCGGAATTATTAAGTGGTTCACAAAAGCTGAGCTGAATCATGCTTCGATCGCCTTTGACAGCCGACTGGACGAAGTATACAGCTTTGGACGCAAAAAAGTGCATAATCCGTTCGTTGCCGGCCTTATCCGCGAAAACTTCATTCACCCCTTCTACAGCACAGCAGATTGCGCAATCTACCAGTTGAACGTCAGTGAAGAAGAATACGAAGCCATGTACAACCATGTGCAAGGAATGATGGAGAATCAGGAACGCTATAAATATCATCTGCTGGGTCTGATCGGAGTGCTGCTGAACGTCAAATTTGACCGGGAGGATGCTTATTTCTGCTCCCATTTTGTCGCCTCAGTATTTGAAGAAGCGGCATTCAAGCCGGTGGCCAAGCCCTCCTGTTTCGTGACACCGGAAGACTTCGCAGAATCACTATGCGCTCATAAAATTTTCAGCGGCAAGTTATCCTACTACATGCATCTCACACAAGGCAGCTCCTACATACCCTCTAGCAAAACACCCGCTTTTTCAACCTCCGCCCTCGGGGCACGGATGCTCCGGGTAAGCGAAGAACGGACCGAGGGGATCGTCTAGCGATCAGCCCTCCGTCCGTTGCAAACCGGCTATACTGGCTCGGAAGTGATTATTTTATCCGGTGACTTTGAAAGTATTCACTCCAATCTCCCAGGATCGATACCGTCACAGTATCCGTCTTGGTATTCCATTCATTCTTTGCCGTAAAAGTAAATGTAACCGGCCCATCCGGCAGCTTCTCAAAACCGGGATCATACAGCTCACCAGTCCATCGTGTTTTGTTGGCGTCCGTTGGATGCAGCACGGCTCTATAACCTCCGGTCATGGTCACTTCAACCGAATCTGGAAGCCCTGTTGTGTTCGCCTGGAGCTCAAAACGCTCCCCCGCCCAAAAGACATGATAACCCCGCGGATTCTCCGCCGTCCCGCTCTTGTTCATATTGTAAGCCTGACGGTTTATGTTCCATTCCGCCGTATGCCGCACTAGGCCCTGTACCGAGAGTAAATTGACCATAAAATATTTCCTCGCCGATACACTGCTCCAGTTAAAACCGTCATAAACCTCAGCTTCAACTGCATATTTCTGGTTCTCCACTAATGCACCCGCTGGAATCTGCCACTGCTGCACACTTGAAGTCTGCTCCCCTGACTGAACAGTAACAGCCCCTGTAGTTAAATTAATAATCCTCACTTTATACCGCTGCTGTGTATCTCCGTCATCATCCCGATAATCCCATTTGATTACGGGAGTCAATGTGCTGACCACTGTAGGAGCGCTCTGGCTGGTGCTGGACGGATAAGTAATGCTTGCAGTTGGGATGCGGTTTGCAACGGTGATATTCTGTACCAGCTCTCTTGATAATCCCAGCGAGTCCGTCACAATCTGCCGCAAAGTGAAGCTACCATTTGTGCTGAATTGCTTAGTAAAAGCACTCTGCGAGCTGGCCAGCTCTTCTGTTCCGCCGGAAGGCTTCAAGTAATATTTATAGCTGATACTGTCGCCTTTAGCTGTGTCTGCATCCGTAGCGGTCCCTGATACTGTCAGCGTATCGGTACGGTATATAGGCACCTGAGCGGCGTTGCGGCCAGTATCGGTCAGGGTCGTGAAACCCGGTTGTGGCGGGTTATCGATGATGAAGGTTTTCTCGTTGGAGACTTCGGACCAGGAGTTCATAGAATATGCCCGACCCAAGATTGTAAATAATTTAAATCTTTCAAATGTACCGTTGGGTATTTGATACTGCCGTACCGATCCGGTACTATCTGAATTTTCAATCGTTTTAGCAAGAATGCTTTCTTTAGTATAAAATTCGAGCCTGTACTGCTCTTGAGGATCATTCTCCGGATCTACATATGTCCACTTGATAAGTGGATCACCAGTTAAGCTTGCATCAATGATTGTCGGACTTGCCACCGTACCGGCTGGTGCTGTCAAGGTCATTGCCGGCGCTAAGTTCTCGTTTACCGTCACATTCAGACTGGCAATATTCGATTTTGCTCCTATCTGATCTACCGCCCAGTGCTCAATGGTATAAACACCCGTATTGTAGAAGGTAACGTTGACGAATTTATTATTGTGCAATATGGTAGCGTGTCCCTCACTGTCGATCACGCGCCAGTAATACTGCAAACTGCTGATATCCGCACTATCCAGATCCGTTGCTCCAGATGTGTAAGTCTGGGTGGTGTACTGAGTAGCTGCGGCCGGACCCGAAATATCAGTTGTAGGAACGTGATTCATAATTTCAAACACTCGCGTTGCATAGGCTTCTTGGTTCCCGTCCGATACATTCAAGCGCATTTCCCAGTCCGTTGAGATCGCTGCTTTGTCCGTGATTCCGAGCCCACTAATCAAATTCCGGATGGCTACATTTTGGTTACGGTTGCTGCCGCTATAAATATAGCTGCTATTGCCTTTACGACCATACCATGTGTAGGAAAGTGCATCACCGTCCGCATCCGGATCTGGTGTTGAATTTTCCATCGTGACCACATCATCACGATATACTTGAGCTGGCATTGTAAATTGTGCAATTGGCTTGTTATTGATGACCGTAGCCCACTGAGAATAGTAATTGGACCAGGCTCCACGGTTATCTCTAACCCGCAAAATCACCTCGTAACTGCCGACGCCGTAATTTGTTAAGCTTGGAGGGGTAACATAGGATCCGTTATTATAATAAACCTGCCCTCCATTTCTGCGGATGACCCACTCATAGGTATCCAGGTAATCGTTATCCGGATCATACGATTTATCTGTTATTGTTGTGCTTTTACGATAACTGACATTAATAGGGTTAATTATAAAGTTGGCAACCGGAGGCAAATTTGAGCCTGTACCCACTACTTGAGAAGCCCAGTCGCTATAAACGCCTATCCCTTGCGCTCCGTCCATGTCTCTTACCCGCAAACGTAATTCGTATGCGTCATTTGTCGGCCGGGAACCCAGCTGCCCATCGGTCCAGACCTCATCCCCTACTTTTCGCCATTGCCACTGATGTTCGATTAACCCCTTATTGGAGGCAGTAGTATGGTCAATGTCAAACGAGTTGTCCGTTACTTGAATAGTATTCCCAATCAACCTGGCTGAGAAAAGAGCGGTGGGCTTCCGGTGAATCAAAAAGATAAGGCTAGATTGATTGTCTCCGCTCCACAGCCGGAATTCATCGAAACGGTCATTTTTCGGATTATCCCGAACTTGGACAATTGCATTATATAATCCGGAGTACGGAAATGAGGTATACATCGTTCCTCTCCATAGTCCGGAGTCATAAATTGTACCCATCGGATTATCAAAAAAGCTAAAATCTTGATCGTATCGGAATCGTACACTATACTGCGGATCGGATTCATAGTCTGAATAAGTGCTACCTATTTCAAATGGTGAATTGATTAAATAATAGTTTTTGTTCTTCAGCTTGTTTTTAACGTTGAAGTTAAACTGACCGCTCGCTTTATAGTTATGCCTATCTACAACCGTAACGGTGCCCGTATAACTCCCAGGCTGTAAGGAGTCGTTGATAGCATCTATGGGAATGGTAAATTGCTGCGAAGTATAGGAGTTATATACTTTTATTTTCCGGTAATATACATTAGGGATTTCAACGATTACATCTAATGCCTCGTTATCCGGATCTTGTGCGTAGCCCGTAACATTAAATATGTTTTGCCCGCTTTCGTTAAGAATAGTAGCTCCGTTTTGTGTCGTCAGATTTAAGGTTGGAGGGGAGTTCACTTCTAGCTTTGCATCTGCAAAGTCAAGCAATGGCCATTCACTATACCTTCCATTCCACAAAAAGTCAGTAAAATTAAAGACATGGCGTATCATTTTTGGATCACTGACCAATAACCGTCCCCATCCCGCAATTGCGGGTTGGGAATAATCAAGACTATAACTAGCCGCTGGTATGGAAAGATCTATATGATCTTGATCTGTAACAGGCCGATCATAAGTATTACCAGCAACAAAACTGGTCTTATAAATAAGTGTTGGCGCTGATCCGGTAACCTCCTTTGTATAGTAATAAGGCGAAAAGTAATCAGTAAAGACAACATCACCATTCCCGCCATTCGCTCTCGACTCTTCAAAATCACCCTGAACATATCCTTGAACATCCACGTATGGTATAGCAGTAAGACCCCTCCGATCCCAATAAAAGGGGTCCTTTCCTGGCCCTCTGTCAATGGTCATCCCATAGTTAATGTCTGACAAGTCATAGGTTAATACTCTTGTCACACGGTTCCATTTTATGTTGGTAACTTTAAAACTGCTTCTATAACCTGTTACTGTTGATTTTATATAGTAACCCCAATATGGATCATCAGTCCGGTGTGTCCATGTATTAAAAACAGTTGTCCAATCATCCGGCATTGTGATAGTTCCACTGAAAGCAGGAATTTCCACATCCATGTAATTTACATAGGTTGTATCTAATGCAGAAGCTTCATCTTGCTCTAAAACAGGCATAAGGCTGAATAATAACACAGAGCATAAGGCAATTTTAGTGTGCTTAATAATCAGGATCTTTTTTGAAGCCTTGGAAACGAAACGGCTAAATTTCATGTGATCCTCCCTCTTTTACCATGACCAATCCGATAATGGAGGACGATTCAGAACGGTGACGATTCGTTCAGTCACATTCTGGGTCGCTGTATCCGCAGATTTACGATCATTTACGGTGACAAACTCATCTATTGTCGGTTGACCAAATTCTTCTTTCGTTGTTATACGAATTTCGTAACGCCCCACTTCAGTTGGATAGAAATTAATTCGATCCAGATTACCGTTATTCATGAGCACCCATGCTTCTTCAGCATAGTTTCCATCGTTGTCTGAATCATATCTATACTCCCACACTCGATTTGCTAAATAATCATAGTCCGGAGAAATGGAGAGGTCATCTAGGGTTACACTTGCCTTGTTCCCATTGGATGGATCCCGGTACACAGTATTCGGCATGGAGATATAGGGTACAGGTGCTTGGTCCGGCTGGACGGTAAAGGTGATCGATTTCGTTGCCGAATAGCCCGCAGTATTTTCTACATACAAGGTGGCTTTATATTGTCCTGCCACTTTAATCAAAATGTCTGCATTGTCCGTCCCAGACAAGCTTCCACTGTACTTAATATCTGCATTTGTCCCTCCGGAAACTGCAGAGACGGTAAACTTTGTTTTGCTTGGTATCATTGGAAAATCGTCTGCAGTATTTTTGCTGGCATTGTGCAGCGTTAGTTTACGATTTTCCTTTAACGTCCCACGGATTTGTAACTTGGCAGCCGGCGCTGGGGCTACAACCTTAATATCGCGGGATGTCGTTGCTGTGAGTCCAGAGTTATCAACCACAGTGAGTGTAATAGTCTGAGTCGTATCAATGGAATCCAGGTCGTAACGGGTATCACTTGATTTGCCGTATAAAGCATCTTCTACATTAGGATGCTGCCAGGTATATTTCACAATCGTTCCATCCGGATCAAAGGAATCTGCTCCAGATACGATAAACTTCTCACCGGCTACAACCTGGTCCGGCATCGATATTCTAGCTTCAGGTGGTTTAGCAGTTGAAGGCGTTGGAGTAGGTGTAGTCGTTGGAGGCGGTGTTGAACTACCATTATATGTACCAGCACTGGATGTGAAAGACTGCGTTAAGCTACTTATTGTCCCATCTGCTGTCACAATTGGCTTGGTGAAGCGAACGACAACTGACAATGTGTAATCCTGTTTAAAGCTACTGGCCGCTGTCTTTGCCTTTGGAATCTTGAAATCAAAGGTCTGTGTACTGGTTAAAACCTTGCTATAATCCTTCTTCGTCAACAGGCTGCTATCATTCCCAGTTTCCTTAACGTAGAATACCCACTCCTGGATGTTTGAGGTATCCGTGTAGGCGTTTAGGAGCCCCTTCAAGGAAAGAGTGACCGGAATATCACTGCCGGTCGCCTGAGCAGGATTTGGATTTGGCTTAAGTAGTTGCACTTCACCGGTTAAAGTTGGTTCCGTTGGTAAAGTATAGTCAAAGGTAACAGATCCGGCATAGCTGTAGGAAGTAACCTTAGCTTTAGAGGTAAAGTAATAGGGGAACACGGTGTAATAAAGCCAACCTGTAGCCCAGCCCCCCTTCATAAAATCAGGTAAATCTTCTGGCCGTCTTTGGCTAGAAGGAACAACGTATGTGACAAGAAACCTTCCGTTATTATACTTCGCTTCACCAACATCGCCGTTTTGTAATTTCCCCGGAATAGCTAATATGTTGGACTGTATAATGTCACTGTAATTCACTCTGTCGTTCCCATTACCATCATCTCTATACCACTTTGCTGTACTTGGGTCTTGGGGAAGCGACCTGGTAAGCACAGTAACTGTAGGGGGTTTCTTTGATGGAGTAGTTGAATCATCAGCATTCTTAATATAATAGGTATTGGTGTCTTTGTTTTTATCGTACTCGTTAATTTGCCATCGTCTACCATCGGAATACAACCAAATCGAGTTTCCTGGGTTACTGTAAAAGTTGTCTTCGATGTCTCCATCTGTTCCTTTTACATTGAAAGTTTCTACTTTTTCATTTCCTTTTAGCTTAAGTTTTATTTTTCCGCTTTCAATCGATATACCATCAATAAGGGTGTTATTTCCGACATATTTCAGTGTACTTACTTTTATCGATGAAGCAGAAACCCCACTGGGTAAATCAAGGAGATAACTTTTTGCCGCATTATCCACACCTAATAATCCTTTGCTGACAGGAACGGAGACTGAAGTGGATTTTACAGTTGGGTCTTGTGCCGAATAAGCTAATGTAGGCAAAAACGACGGAGCAACCAATATAAAGGACATAATCAATCCATGAACAATATTTTTTTTATTCACTAGACATCACCTATTTCTTTACGATGTACAATTTGTTGGATGCATTTTTTATGATCAATCGAATCGAAAAAAAATCAAAATCACCATTATAAGTAAAGGCTTGGTACGTCGTCAGCTGCTTACCTGGTAAAAGGACCCAATCCCATAAAGCTTTAGTTGAATTTTTTTCTTTAACCATTTTATCCGGCATAGCACTCCACGCATCTTCACCGAAGTCGAATCTCCACTTATCGCTAAGATCTTTTACATTTTGCTGAACAATGTTTCCGCTCTCGTTTTTTATTGTAATTTTTGTCCAAATGAAATACTTCGATTTTTCGGTTCCCAAATAGTCATACAACTTAATTAAAGACTGTGCTGTAGCCGACTTGGTTTCGTAGATCATAATTTTCTCCAGCGTGTAGCTGAAGCCGTTAGCGGTTACTGTAGCTGGCAGCTGAATATCTTTTTCAAGCCCATATTTCAACAAATTGTCTGTCATAACAGGAACAGATTGAATTGTACTGCCAGCCGCGGCTGAGACAGTTTTATCCTGAATTCCCCCTCCAATTGTGAGAAGCTGGCTGATTAACAGTGCTACTGCAGTTACTTTAAGAATTAATCTCTTCATTTTTCATTCTCCTTTTGTTTTTGGATTATTTTAGATGCGTCCTGCTAAGGCTCGTCTCGGGGCAGGATTACCATTTCGAATACGCTTCAGCCGAATACAGGTCACCTGGTAATTCAGCGGTAGGGGCCCCGCCCGATTGAAACTTGAGGATTGGCCGCTGAATTTAAGGGCAATAAGAGTGATGATTTACCGGACCTTTATTGAGGTTCAAGCCGGTAACAGTTAGCTTGCAAAGAGTTAGCACTTTTTTGATTTTACAGATAAATCCTTACTTATAAAGAATGTTCGGCTACCAGATGGAAACCTATCTGTCAGTATCCCTATGGCACATAAAACTCGTACCTACCACTCCAAAATAGTAACTTAATCCCCAACAGTCGCGATCGTATGAGTCCGACCCACCGACTTTTATTGAAGAATGAGCAACTTAATCATTCACCTTATACTCCTGTACTGCCGGTACGATTATGGCTTCCTGGACCTTTGCACGCGAGATCAGGACGGGATGCTTCGTCTCAATCACGGCAATGACGGATGGACCTTGTATGTATTTGGTGATGCCGTAAGTACTATCCTCATAGAGGAGCGGAAAAGTTACTCCGGTGGAATCATCCACGATATCGAATTTCACAATCTTCACACGGGTTTGCAGCCTACTCCCAGCCATTGGCGACAAGCCGTCGTCAAGTCCCAGATTACGCTGAAGTGACTCCAGGAAGGTGGCGTAGGCTTCAGCGGGATCGATGATAAGACTGCCTTGCGCTCTTGCGCTTTCGTTAAGTTCCTGTGATGCATCATGGACAGCAACGTTATTGGCATCCTTTAACATGCTGCGCAGCATGTCCCACTCCTGATTTTGAATTTGAAAAAACCAGGAGTAGACAAAGATCAAGAGCACAAAAGCTAATTTGATAACATAATCCATAGTTTAGATCATTCCTCAATTAATCGAGATACTCGCTCATTATCGAACCGTGTCCGTAATAACTAGTCGGTTGAGACATGCCGGAGAAATTATAGGGAAACAGATTTAAGCGGGGCGCGGTGATATATACATCAATCCGCTGCTTGCGCTCCTGCACGGTTTCCGTACTGCTTGAGATTGCAATTGAAGCTTCGGGAAAACCCACTGCCTTCAGGTTAGCAATCACCTCACTTTTCATCGATGCTGTTACAATCCCTTCTGTAGCCGCTTTTTGCGTAATATAGGATGTGTTGGCTTTGACCTGCAAATCAAGTAAATAATCGATATAGGTAAAGATAGGCTGCAGAATGATGAACAAAACAAGCCACATAAATAATGCCCGGAGGACGGTTTCCTTCACCCCAAGTCCCCCTTAGTACTGCTCAACTTGCTTGGTATGTGCGATAATATCATCCTGACTTCCGCCTATTATATTTGTGGCCGCCCCGATAAAAATCCCGGCAATCACAAACCCGATGGCCAAAAACATAGCGATAGAGATCGAGTCTTTTTTCATACCGTTTAGACCGCAGGACTGGAGGAAGCATGTACTGCTGGAGTCTGACCGGACTCTGTGGGCTGGATCATAGTTACACTCACACCTGGAATATCCGGTCTGTTGTCATCCGCATCGTTGATTACATCACGTACCACAGGAATCAGAATGGCGATGACAATAGCAACACAGAGGAATCCGATAGCGATAAACAAACCCGTAGAAATAGCGTCTTTTTTCATTGTTAATATCTCCCTTTTAATTTTATAGTTTTAGTCGATGCTTGAATATAACAAAAATCTTAACACTTCATTTTTTTGCAGCGTTAACAAAATCCTTACTGCTGTAATTCAATGAAACATCCCAACTCCATTAAAGTTCCCTTTAATCAGCATGATGTACTGCATGGCCAGCGATACGATCATCAGAAAGGTGGCGATGGACGGAATTACGTTAATGATCGTCGAGACGTCGCCGATGAAGGACCACTTTTTCAGATATTGGTCACTGGAGATTTTGGTGATAATCTTGCCCTGCTCCCGCAAATATTTGGCCGCTTCGGTGTCGTCATCCATCCCTTCGGTTGCCAGCAGAATCGAACGGATATCGTTAATAAAGACATGACCCGACGGAAAATTCCCGCAAAACCATTCGATTGCCCGCTCCGTGCCTTCATCCACCGCCCGCTCGGAGAGCTCATACAAATCCTGCCGGATATAATGAAAATGGCTGGCTGTCCCTGCACAAAAAGAGCCAAACTGTACATACCCGCGCTTACGCAGCCGGTTGTTTTCATATAGCCGGATGAAGGAAATGAGCTCGCCGTCTTTTTGAATAAGTGTCTTCTGATGCAGCCAGGACAGTAGCCAGCCAAACGGTAAATACCGTTTAGGACTGCTAATCATTAGAATAAGCATAGCGATCAGCAGATCCATCATTGAAAAAGGCACTCCACGGATGAAACCGCCCGCCGCCTGAACTGCTACGTAAATTAAAGCTGCTGAATAGCGGAAAAGTGTGATTTTACCTGCAGATATGGAAAGGCCAGCGGATTGCAGGAGCTGCTGCAGCCGTTCGTTCTGTACTTTTTCTCCAAGCGCTTTCCACTTTACTCCAAGCCTAAGGGCATAACGCTCCTGCTTAGTGCTGCTGCTCACAAAAACCAGCAATGCGAGATAGACCACTCCGCACACCGCAATCAAAAGCAATAACCGTTCCATCTTTCATCCCCTCTAGTGGTAGTCCAGTTTGGGTCTGGCGAGTATCGTACTGATCATGAAGGAAATAAACAGCCCGGAGATGATAACCATCAGAAAGGTAAGACCTACGGTAGTCTGAAACTGCAGCTTAAAGTAGACATCCGGCTTCAGCATATACATAAACGTCCCGACTGAAGAAACCAGTACGACCAAGTTCCCATACAGCCCCAGACTGATCGCATCCCTGCTGCCTGCTTTTACCGTCATAATGGTGTCGCGCTGCTGTTCCATGGAACGGTTAAGCATCATGAGCGAGCTTTTTAGATAACGTGTCCCCTCCTTCTCGCAGTACAGCAGATCAGACACAAACTCAACAGCAAAGGTCGTGCCTATCGCATCCGAGAATCTCGCGGCCTGCTCATTAAGCTCATATTCATTGCTGTAATTGGCAAATGCCGCACTCAGCAGCCTCACGGGCGTCTTCAGAACATTTTCCTCGGTCAATAAATCTGCCGTTCTGGCCAAAATAGAATCCGCCGATAAATGCGTAAATTTGGTCGCAATCTTGATCACGTCAAGCAGATCGTAGCTGCCGCGTACTTTTCTCTGTGCATATCTGTATCGCATCCGTAAATAAGGAATGCTCCCCGCAATAATTGCCACAAACAGCGGAAGCCGCCAAATCTCGTGAACCGGCAGACGTTCCCCGAAGCTGATCCCCTCCAGAAATGGATTGTTAAAGCTCATATGTCCCGGCAGCTCACGCAAAGTCAGTAAGGTGGACAATAACACCGCTATAAACAGAAAACCCGAACGCATGACAAAACGCGTAACACTGATCACAGGCTCATACCTCCGGTGGGCAAAATAGAGCATGTCATCTAAATGCCGGTACAGCCACATCCTTTTCTTAACCTTGCTGATTTTTTTGCGGAAAAGACTCCTTCTAAGCTTCATATGCTGATCTATACTCTGCCCAAGCTGCCTCAAATGACGTTCAACCAGCGGCTTTACCATCTGCCAGAGCCCCCAGGCAACCAGCAAATGAAGAGCAAAGCGGATTAAATAAAAGATGAAGTCCACACTTCACGCCCCCTCATTCGTTCAGTACAATCCTGGATTTAAGGCTCTCCTTCAGCGGATTCTCCATAGGCTTCATCGCAGCCAGGTGCCCCAATTCCTGCATCAGCACGCGCATGGCACGCGCATTTTTCTTACGCATCTTCGTCATCAGCTTCTCCGTCAGCTTGTCATTATAGCTCCAGGCCGACTGCTCCTCCTCCCAGCGCATCAGATCATTCGCGAACACCGAGTTGCGCTCTTCGTCATAGAACACCTCGGAAATCCGCGCCAGCCGCTTTTTCCCGTCCGGTACGCTTTCCAGAATAAAGACCAGCTCGCAGGACTTCAGTGCTGAGATCAGATGACCCTTCAGGCTGCCGCCGATCCTCGTGGACACTGCAAAAGCCCCCTGATACGGAATATCCTCCGAGTCAACCGTATGAAAAGTTCCGGTAATCCCGTCGTAGCCTTTCTCACCGCTCCACAGATAGAACTCCCACTCGTTGTAGCGCATTTCAGTCATATAAAGGATGTTCGGATCGTGGCGCAGCGACTCCCCCCCTACCTCCATCAGCTCCTCATTGGCCGCCTGTATCGGAATAATCCGGTGTCCCTTGATCTGGTACGGCAGAATCGACTCCGGATGCTTTTCTATCATCACCACTCCCATGCAGGAGGCAGAACCCAGAAGCTGCTCACCGACAATCGTATTGGCGAAGGTGGTTTTGCCTGAACCGACAGCGCCTGCAATGACCGTATTGCGGAACGTTCCGGAGAGTGCACGGATTAGCTCTATAGCCTCCGCAGGAATACACTCCGTACCCGCCTGATCCTCCAGATCAAGAAACTCTACCACCTGGCGCCGCATCGAAATCGTTGTAAATCCTTCCCACACCCTGGGCGATACCCAGATGGCAAGCCGGATGAACCTTCCAGGCCATAGCGGATCATCCATTTTGAACTCTACCGAAGGGTTGTCCTTGTTCAGCTTTTTGTTAGGGTCGCTTTTGAGGAGGGAACGTTTCAACTGCTCCACCCGGTCCAGCGAGGGCATGTCATAGGGATAGGCGACAAACCTGCCGCGATGGTTGTAAAAGATTTGCCGTCCGATCATCTGTAGTCCGGTTGATTCGCTGTATGCACGGTCTGTGAACCAGCGGTAGGCAGGACCAAAGCCCTTCCATTCATGAAAAAGCGCTTCAGCTGCAGTCCGGTATGCCTCAGGCACGCGGCCGGTAAATGGTGTTTTGCGTAAATACTTTTCAATTTCATTCATAAAAAAGCTGACCGCTTGCGGATCGCCAATCAGCGCCTTGGCATTCAGTTCAAAATAACCGTCATCTTCCCGCTCCAAACCGGCGTTCATGTCGCTTTTCATCTTGTGCAGGAAGGTGTAAAAGTCTTCTTTGCCAGGCTTGCTGGTGCGCAAAACACTCTGTTTCAGGGAGAACGGAAGGCGGGTTGCCGGTATAGGAAGCGGATTATCCATGAACTCATCGGGTTGCCAAAGCGTTTTCCGCTTAGAATACTCCCCCTCATCCCGCCGCTGTTCCTGCCAAATCTCTTCGCGGTATTCGATCATTGGAAAATCCCCTTTTTACGTACTTCCGGCGCGAGGCCCAGGGACACTAACAGAGCGTGAACCTTGTCATCGACATGCTGGAGTTCTTTTTTGTCCAGGGGCAGACTGTCCAGAAGCGGCTGATAGAAGGGCAACTCAAGCAGAATCTCACTGCCGAAGCGCAGCGCCAGACTTTTGGGTGAAGTTATTTCTTCCACATTGCTGCGGTTAATGATCCACTGGAAATCCTGCGGATGCAGATCCATGTGCCCGGTCAGCTCGAGTAGAGCTTGAAGCCGGTATTCATGCCGTGGGTGCGTAACCATCATACGCAGTGCTGATTTCTGCATGCCCACGTACCATGCGGCACTCTCAGGAATGGAGCCAAAGTCAGCAACAACCACATCTGCGTTTGCACCTGCTTCCGCCAGCAGATATTCGATTTCCTCCTCCTGATAATCGTGGACACTTAGAAAATCGAAATTGCCCGGTAAATAGGAATATCCGTCCTGCTTGATCAGCCCTTCAAAATCCTCGCCGTGGAGCATCTTCCCTGTGATCCGGGGGCGTAGTCTGTCCAGACTTATAGCTGGTTTACGGTCATAACCGGGATCATACAGATCCATTCCCAGCAAAATCACCCGCAGCCCTGCCGCAGCAATCCGTCTGGCGAACAGCTTAGCTACACTGGTGCAGCCGATCCCTGGACCCGAGCCGAAAAAACCGACCAGATTTCCGCGTTCCTCCTGCTCCTCCTCTATGATGTACCGCAGCTTTTCAATTATTGCCGAGGATGTGGAGCGCGGCGGAATAAAGCAGATCCCCAGGCTTTCGCACAGCATATGAATGGCCTGGTAGCCGCGTACACCTTTTTGCAGATATACATACAGGATCGTAGAGCGCGGAAACTTCCGGCTCAGCTCACTTAAGGCCGAAACAGATACCTGTTCGCTCGTAATCATCAGCATGTGCCCTTCGGCATGAGCGGGTTCAGGCAGTACATTTTGCGTTATAACTGTAAATCCGGCCAGCTTCATCTCATTATTCGTCAGTTGATCCATGCCCAGACTGAATATTTTCAAGGCCGCTTCCTCCTTTCTATTCAACGCGTACAATCCACAGCTTCTTGCCCTGCTCCAAATATTGCCCGAGCAGCTCACCATCGCTTTTCTTCAGCTTCAACTCCGGTGCCGCAACCTTGCCTGTTGAAGTTACGCGGTTATTGGTGTTGCCGTTCTCCGAGTCCAGCACATCATTGTTATCCTCTGAACGAACATAGTTTACGGTGACACCGCTCAGGAACACCTTTCGGGAAGGCCTTATCGGTTCAGTTCCCCCTGTTACCGCTCCCGGAGCGCCTGTCTCAGCTGTTGTGCCGCCACTCCGCTCCTTATTCGGCGAATCGCCCTCAACCAGGTAAATGTCCACCTTATCCCTGCTGCGCAGCGAACCGTTGATAGCGTAAATGGCTTCCTTGGGGATCGGAAATATCCCCTCGTCCTGCTGCGGCTCCAAATCACTGACATCTACCAGAGATGCCGTCAGAATGCTGCCGTCCATCAGATTCACATTGGTAATCTTGTGCTCCACCTGGGTAATTTCCGTAATTACGCCTGATGGGACATCTTTCGTCTGAACAGAATCCAGGTAGAGATCACTTTGCTTCAGTTCATAGTTTTTGGGTAAAAAGCCGCCGTCAGCCACTTTAATCTTGACTACACTCTGAGACAACACATAAGGCTTGAAATACAGGTCATAGCCGAGCAGCCCGCCGAAACCGGCAAGCAGGATCAAAAAGGCAAAGAAATAATTACGTTTTAACAGAGTTCCACGCTGTGAAGCCAAGTCCCTTACCTCCTTTGAAAACCGATTTTTGCCCACGAAAAAAGGCACTTTGGCAGAAGTAGCCAAAATGCCGGTAAAATGCTTTTTCACCTTTTATAATTTATTCGGTTGTAATGTTTGGGAATTGCAATTAATTAAATACTACAGTCTTATTGTGATGTACCAAAATTCTGTCCTCGATATGCCATTTCACAGCTCGGGCCAATACTACCCGCTCGATGGTACGTCCGATTCGTTTCAGCTCGCTCACATCGTCGCTGTGGCTGACCCGCTGCACGTCCTGCTCAATGATTGGACCGCCGTCCAGCTCTTCAGTGACATAGTGGGCAGTTGCACCGATAATCTTCACCCCGCGCTGATACGCCTGGGCATAAGGTTTACCGCCAACGAATGCCGGCAGGAACGAGTGGTGGATATTGATAATCCGGTGCCGGTAATGCTCGATGAACGAAGGTGAGATAATCTGCATGTAGCGGGCCAGAATGATGACATCAATATCATCTCCAATGACCTCCAGCTGGCGCTGCTCCGCTTCCGCCTTCGTATCCGCTGTAACCGGAATATGGTGGAACGGAATACCAAAGGATTCAACATAGGCCTGCATATCTGTGTGATTGCTAACTACAAGAGCAATATCCGCATCCAGATCACCGGCCTGCCATTGCCAGAGCAGTTCGACCAGACAGTGATCCTCTTTGGATACAAAGATCGCAAGCTTCTTCTTATGGCTCACATTGAAAATCTGCCAGTCCATCTTAAAACGCTCGGCGACACCGCCGAAGATCGAGCGCACCTCATCCAGCCGCTCATCAAGCTTGGGCAGGTCAAACTCCACTCTCATGAAAAACATGCCGCCATCCGGGTCCATCGTATATTGGTCTGACTGCACGATATTGGCACCTTGCTGGTATAAAAAATGCGACACAGCCGCTACGATTCCCGGCCCGTCCGGACAAGAAATGAGCATGCGTGCCCGGTTCGGATATTGTCCGCCTGTAAAATGATCTCTTTTCACATGTAATTCCATAGTCCGCTGTCCATCCTCTCATCTACTTGCGCAATCTAACGTATATCTAGTTTAAGCGTTCACGAGCAACTGTTTACCTGCCAGCCAGGCGATTAAGCGCTGATTGACAGCTTCCTCGCTAAGCAGCGGGAAGAGTCCGGCTGCGGCTACATTATCGTAAAGACGTTCCAGCGGCTCACGCGGATCAGCCTTTTTGGCCTTGGCATCATTCTTGAGCAGATCCCATACATCAAGCACATACTTACGGGAATCCATCTCCTGTTTGGCAAAGAAAGAATGCAGCTCTTCCACTTCCTGCAGGAATTCCGCACCGAACCGTTCAGCCACATTACCACGCAGCAGGGCGATTTCAATCTCGTACATCGGGCGCAGCTTTTTGGCATCCTTCCCGATCCATGGAGTCTCCAGAATAAACGGCAGATCTGAGAGTGCTTCGTGGTGGACAACCTTGTTGATCGTCTCGAAGCCTATCCAGCCTGAACCAATAGGAGTATGGCGGTCCTTGCCTGCTCCGCGCGGATTTTTGCTGTCATTGATGTGGACCACGCCCAGCCGCTTGAGACCGATAATCTCGTCAAACTGACGCAGGACGCCGTCCAGATCACCCACAATATCATAACCCGCATCATGGATGTGACAGGTATCCAGACAGATGGACAGCCGCTCATTATGTACGACCTTGTCAATAATAGAGGCAATCTCCTCGAAGCTGCGGCCGATTTCTGTCCCTTTACCCGCCATCGTCTCCAGGGCAACATGCACTTCCGTCTCGTTCGTACCGCCAAGCACCTCGTTTAGACCGTCAGCAATCCGCTGGATGCCGTATTCCGCGTCCTTGTCTGTGTAAGCTCCCGGATGAAGTACAATATGCTTGACCTCAAGCTCATGCGTACGGCGGATCTCCTGCTGCAGGAAATCAACAGCAAGCTGATATGTGTTGTCCTTATAGGAGCCCAGATTAATAATATATGGAGCGTGCACGACGATCTCTTCAACGCCGTTAGCCTTCATTGCCAGTTTCCCTTCGGCAGGATACATCGCTTCAATCGGCTTACGGCGTGTATTTTGCGGCGCTCCCGTATATATCATGAACGAGCTGGAACCATACTCATTTGCTTCATTAGCCGCGCTTAAGAGCCCCTTGTCCGCGCAGGACACATGTGAACCTATTTTCAGCATGCCTTTTTTCCCTCTTTCCTTCACGAATTAACCCTTATTCTACCGTGATCGGGAAAATAAATCTAGGCAAGCCCCGGCGGAGTGCTTTCGCTTCGCAAAACTTTGGAAATACGCTATACTTTAGGTAAGATGAAGGTTTGTGACAATCATCATTGTCAAAGGCGGTGTATACATGTCTGATTTCAGTTTATTATCGTCGACTCCAAGCAATTGGTTTATGAACTCCATCGCATTTTGGACCTTTCTACTGCTGGGCTGCATGTGCATCGGCGGCTTCTTTATGTTCCGTAAATTCCTCAAGGTGCTGCCCAAAGCTGACGGCAAATCCAAGCTGGACTGGCAGAACTATTGGGTCGAACGCAGCCGTCCGCTGTGGAGCGACGAAATGAAGGCGTTTCTGGATCAGCTGGTGCAGCCTGTGCCAGGACCCTTCCGCGATATCGCCAAACATTCGATCGCTGCTGAGATCGGTAAGATCGCCGTGGAGAGCAACGCGCCGGCCGTGACCCGTGAGCACTGCATCAAGGGATATATCGTTGCCACTCCGCGAAGGGACAACCGGTTTCTCGTTACCTTTCTTGAGAAGAACGGCATCGACTACACTCCCTACCGGCACCTCATCAAGTAAGACTCATCCTGAAAGGGAGGATTCCTTCATGAAATATATCATCTGCGGCGGCAGCGGATTTATCGGTCGTGAGCTTACGGAATACTGGCTCGCTGCTGGACATCAAATCCTCTTAGCCGGCCGCAAGCTGCCGAACAGTAAGCTGACTCATCCCGCCCTCAGCTATACAACATGGGGTGACCTTGCCACAACTCCTGAAATTGCAGAAAATGCGGATGCACTGGTCAATCTGGCCGGTGCCTCACTCAGCCAGCGCTGGAGTCCAAGCGGGAAGAAAGCAATTATGGAATCCCGGCTTGAAACCGTGAGCGCCGCCGGTAAGCTGATTGCTGCTCTGCAGCATAAGCCACCTGTCATTCTTCAAGCCTCTGCTGTCGCCATTTACGGTACATCATTTAACGATACCTTTGACGAAGATTCACCTGCCCGTGTCATGGACTTTCCCTCAGAGGTCGTTAAGACCTGGGAAGCCGCTGCGGATGAAGCTTATCAAGGGGTACGGCTGATCAAACTGCGCACCGGCGTTGTCCTAGGAAACGAGGGTGGAGCTTTCCCCAAAATGAAGCTGCCCTATTCCTTAGGCTTTGGGGGCAGAATTGGCAGCGGGAAGCAGTGGCTCTCCTGGATTCACCTGGAGGATATCGCCCGTCTGATCGATTTCTGTATCCGCACCCCGGAAATTACAGGCCCGGTCAATGCCACGGCCCCTAATCCCGTAACTAACGGGCAGTTCGGCAAAATGATCGGCAAAGTATATCATCGTCCGCATTGGTTTCCGGTTCCTGCCGTGATATTAAAAGCAGCTGTCGGTGAACTCTCAGAAATTCTGCTGGAGGGCCAGAGGGTGCTTCCGGCCAAAGCGGTGAATCATGGCTTCACCTTCACTTATCCAACCTTGCAGCCGGCACTGGAGCAGCTTAAGTCAGAGTGAGGCTTGCCCGTTCCTCCGGCTTTCTCAGGCTGAACGGAAGGTGTAACAGCCTTTTACGATTGTAAACACACTCCCTTCAGTCAGCGGATATTCCTTGTAGGGAATCATCGGAGCTCCCTGATACAGCGTCCCGTTTCTGGAATCCAGATCCTTCAGGATATACCCTGCCGGCCCCCTTGATATTTCAGCATGCACCCTTGAGGCTCCCTCGGACCTCTCTACATACTGGGCAACCTCCGGGGAGCGGCCGATGATAAAGCTTGCACGGTTAAGTTCAATCCTCTCACGAATATCGTCTTCATCTGTCTGGATTCGTTCAAGATAAGGAGCTGTGCGTGCCCGCTCTGCCTTCTCCCGCTCCGTACCCGAAGCATCGCTTCGCGTCAGCAGCGCTGTTGCCGCTTCTGGAGCAGGTTGATGTCTGCCCTCCACTGCCGTCCTGTGCCGCATATCCTCAATATCCGGATAATCCGGTACAGCCGGCTCCCGTTCAGTCCTGATTGGAGCCAGGGGACGAACAGGCGCTAGCGGATTTCTGCCAAAATCCCACTCCAGCTCCTTCGGATTGCGGCTCTGCCTGTGTTTATCTCCCCTTCCCACTTCCGGCTCAGGTACTTCCTCGTTGTCAGCCTCCACCTTATTCCGCCCGAACGTCAATCTTTCACTCCATACCAGCCAGCACAGAATCCCCAGTATTAAAGTCGCTGTAAGGCAAACAATTAACCAGATCATGAGCGGTTGATCCAAATAAAGAAACTTCCACAACAACGCATCTACCAAAACAGCGCCTAATGCAGCATAAGTTCTATAGGAGGATGGTAAGTTCCCGTCATTCACGGTATCTTCAGGACCAAGCGAGTCCAATTCTTCCTTTAACCGGAGTTTAGGCAAAGAATTGCTCCATGGAGCTTCAATCTGCCCGGCACTGGCTGCTTCCACCTGCGGCTGAGTGAATGACCATCTCCTCGGTACAACTGGTTCCACCGCTGCAATCACCTGCGGGTTCTGCTTAATCATTGTCTCTGCAGCCGGAGCTTTTGCCCCGCTTGATAGAAAGCCCGCTGGGGCAGAATCTGTATTTCCGGAAGGTCTAGTCACAGGGATTCCGTCAGTCAGCAGCTCTGCCAGCAGCGTTTTGAGTCCCGCCATGGTGAACTCCTCACTTCCGCAGTACTGCAACAGTCTTTGGACCCCGCTTCCCGAAAGCTCTGTGACCGATGCCATAAGCACCATGATCAGAGACTTCATGCTCTCTCCAGGTGGTGCCTGCAGCCTCTCAGACTGCAAAGGTATGTAAGTTAGGTATACCTTGCCGCTGCTTAGAGACCCATCTACAAAAATATAGTCCTCATGCAGTGCGTACTGCTCCGCCCGAAGCATATACAGCCTGCCTTCTTCGATCCCCCGGGTAATTTGCAGCAGCAGTCCGAAGAAATCGGCCATGCCCAGTCTTTCACTTTTCAGCAGATGACTGAGCATTTTGCGGCGGGAGACAGGATATTCCAGTGTAACCTGCAGATCAACCTCCCTTAGCAGCAGACGCAAATGATGGGGAATGCCCGTATTCATCAGCATCCTGGCCTGAACCATGTTAAGCTCTGCGGCCGACAATCCGTCAGGGCTCCCCAGCTGCATCGATATACCATCCAGTTGTACAAAATCACGGTTTAATCCGAACAACAAGCTTCACCTCCTAATCTAAAGGTAGACATAGGCGCATAAAAATCCCGGAAGAACAGCCAGCATAAAAGGAAACCTTAGCATCTCACTGTCCTTTCCGCTTCTTAATAAAGCGGGGTTACGCAGCAGCAGAAATCCGGCAGTCCTACTGATAACATTGCGCATGCGCCTGCCTGTCTCCCTTCGGGCCAGCACAATGATCCAACCGATCACTGCACCGAACAAAACAGAATACATAATTACCTGCAATGAGAACCATACCCCCAGCCAGGCCCCAATCCCGGCAAAAAGCTTCACGTCCCCGGCACCCACCGCTCCCATAAAATACATGAGCAGCAGGACGGCAAACCCCGCGGTTGCACCACAAAGTGCGAACAGCAAACCATGCCAGCCGTATATGAATCCCCTTGAACATAGCCCCGTCACCAAAGCAAGCACGGAGATCCAGTTCGGTATCCGCATTCTCCGCAAATCCGTGATGAATGCCGCCCCCAGAAAGATCAGGCAGCCCCAAAAAGCCCATTCCGCCATCTGCAATTCACCTTCTTCCGCTGTATCATTTCACTACTGTAAAAGTTGCTTCCAGGCTGGTTCCATCATCCAAAGTGATTACAAAGGGCCAGGAACCCGGCGTCGTATTTACCCCGATTTTCCACTCCCATTCGATATATCCGGCTTCATCTGCCTGCTTCCAGCCCAAATATTTCGCCGTACTCTGGCCGCTCTTATAGAAAATTGCCAGGTTAGCCGATGCTCCCGGCGGAACCTTGACCCGGATCCTGCCTTGATGATTAGCAACGCCGGGATTTGGCTTGTCCAGTATTACGATGGAGCCATGCTCCCCGCCCTCTCCGGCATTCCCGCTCTGCCCTGCAGTATCGGTATTCCCTACCCAAAGCCGTTCTACCGCGCTGGCTTCCAGAACGATACCCCGGTTCAAAAAAGGAACCTTCATCGGCAGCTCGTAGCTGACGACAAGTCCGAAGTAGGGGCGTGTGCCGTTCTTCAGCTCCGGAACGGTGACATTGGAGACATGAAGCCGGTCATATTCCAGCCAATCTGTAGCCAGATACGGCTTGATCAGAGGCTTAAGTGCAAGGTCAAGCACAGACTGCGACGCCTCAGCCTGAAGCTCCTGCAGCGGACCCTCTGCGCGCTGCACGGCAGATCTGACCCACTCATCAACAGGTGCCGGCAGATCCGCTGCGTAGCTGTCGCTCCATTCTGTAAGTGAAAGACGGGGAATACCCCACTTGCCGGAAGACAATGTTGAACCGGCAGCAGCTCCCGCAGTTGTTCCATCCGGTGCTCCGCCTGCATTCCCGCTAATGCTGCCGGCACCTGCCGGATCAGCTATACCGCTATCCTGCGCCCCCCACTTCTGCGATGCCAAAGCCGCAGGATAGATATGGGCTGAGATCATCTTGACCGTGTCGGAGGCGGTACTCTGCAGAGCCGTCGAATACAACGTCATCTGAACGATAAAGATCAGGAATAAGACGAACAGAAGAAACATAGGGAGCACCATAGCCGCTTCAACAACCATACTGCCTTCATCCTGGTGCTTGCATCGTCTCTGGTACCAGCGTTTCATTCTGCCTACCTCCTGCTAATATGAAAAATCAGCCTGCACTGACCGGTAGTACACTTTATCTTCTACCTCACCGGGTAGAGCCGAGCTATAATCCAGCAGCTTTACCACACCCGGCAAAAACCACAGCCGCAGGCCCATACGGATCTCTGCTGAAGCGTAAGTGAACCTTTCCGCCGGGTTGATTCCTGTATCAAGCCTGATCAGGGCCAGCATCCGGGACAGCTGTACATTCCCCGTCCCGTGCAGCAGCATGAACAGGCGCAAGTAATCGCGGTAATTCAGCTTTGCAGGCAAGTATTTGGACAACGGAACCTCTCCTGTCTTGCATAGGAGCAGCATATCTTGAACCGCATGCTCCACACCGTACAGCAGTGCCGCAGCCAGAATGGCCAGCGGATTGCTGAGCCGGGCACTTTCGATAAAACCCTCCATCGTCCGGATAGCCAGCCTGAGTGCAAAGATCTCCCCAAAGGCTGCCGCCACATTTCCTGCCGGATTATGAAAGCCGTATAAAATGTACTCCAGCTCCTGGGCATGCGGATCTAGCTGATCTGCCAGCACAGAGGCTGTATCACCGGCAGGGCCAGAGACGACCGATGTCAGCAAAGAAAGATCAAAATGCGGAAAATACAGCGCAGAGTATTCTGTTTGGAACAACCTATCCCGCGCGCCCTCCATAATGCTGCCTATAGAAGCATATAGACCATCCACCTTCCTCATTGCTGAGCCGCCTGCAGAATGAATATCCGCACCGCTCCCGGATTCCCCTGTTGTCTCCTGATCCTGCGCCTGATTAAGATTAATATTCTCCTCATAATATTGCCTGAGTGTGCTGTAACGTTCCATCGCTGCCCCCGCACTATCTCCCAGACTGCGTAACTGCTCCAGCAGCTTCATGGCATCTCCAAGCTTGGTTTTGGCCTGCTGTTCCAGCTGCTTGCGCTCGCTATCCGAGGTCCGGTGCGATTCGATCTGGGCAGCTTCGGCTGTTATAACGGCCCCGTCATCTCCGTAATTCTTCAGATAATTACTGCTGGCACGTGAAGCGTCTATTACGGCGGTACTCATCTGGGTAAAATCAGCATACAGCCCGGAGACTTCGGACAGCACGGCCGGCAGGACAGAAACCGGCGGTTCTACCGCCTGCGAAGCTAACTCCTGTGCATGCAAATTTTGCTCCATCCCGCTGATTTCGGCAGGCGTAAGAATAAGCGCGTCTTCCTGCTCACGCAGCTTCGCCAGCGGCTCGGCACTCAGTTCAGTATTGCTGCTGCCTGGAATATCCCAGCCGCTTGCCGAAGCTTCACCGCTCTCCGCCCCGCTGCTTCTGGATTGCTCCAGCACACTTCTCATCTGCTCATTTAGTTCCCCGGCCTGCTTAAGCGCCTCTTTCGCCTCAGCCATCAGAGAGTTATGCTGCAGCTTGTAAGCGGACAAAGTGCCTGGGAGCTCGGAAATCAGAGCAGCAGCTTGCTCTATGTAGCGGGAAAGAGCCTGCTGATACTTTTCAGGCTGCGTTTCCCGGTCACGGTATAGGTCTGCGTAGTATTTCCCGACATAATCACTGTACATGGCCACAATATCAGCTGCAGATACAATATCCCCCAGAGAAAGAGTGCTCACATTTTCATGAGGAGGATTCATAATCATCTGCTGCAGTACTCTCCCGCTCTCCGCTGCCTGCCGCCGCTGCTTCATCATGAGATCCAGTGCTGCTTCGCGCGCATCATATAGAGGCTGCAGCTTACCAAGCACCTTCGTTGAACGTGAAGCTTCCCCCATCGCCGCCGACAGCGGCTTGAACTTTCCGGCCAGCTCCAGCGTGAAGTCAATCGGTGCCTTATATTTCATCTCCTCGGCAATCTGCCTGCGAAAGATATCGTAGCTCCCAACGGGACGGCTCCAGGTTAAGGAGGAGGTGTCCAGCTTCACAGGCAGCAGATTAAAGGCATCCCCCCGGCCGCTCTCGTATAAATTGTCATTCAGCACACCGGACAGCAGCTGATCTCCGTCCTCGCCCCCGAAGGTGAACAAGCCGTAATTCTCCCGCAGGCTGATATCATAAGAGGACATCACCGAGCGGACCGCTGCCCTTGCCAGACGCTCCTGCTGTACATTCGCCGCGGCAATCCTTGCATAATCAATCAATACAGCGGTGAACAGAAATACAAATGCCAGCACCATGATCAGAAAAATCGAGACTGAGCCTTCGGTCCGGTTGTTCCGTCTGGATGTCTGCCCTTTTCGCTGACCGGAAGTCAAAGTCTTTACAATCTTCAACCGAGCCGCCTCCCCTGGCGTATTGTTCTGAGCTATCGCTCCTACAGTTCCAAAATCCCTACATTATCTAGCTGCTTATTCTTTCAGCTTGGTCAGCATCTTACCTGCGTCCTGCTTCTCCATGCTTATCCCGGAACCGCTGTCCTGTCCCTTTCCCTTAAACTTCGCTCCACAATAACGCATCAGGTCCACGGTGCGGATAAACTCCACAGGATCTGCAACAACCGATTGTGCCTGCACTTCCGGTTCAGCGTTATCCTCGAGAATATCATCCAGTACCGGTAGATGAAGCACACGCTTGAGCTCTGCACTTACTTTGCGGCTTGTCAGACTATAGGTGTAAGCCAGCTCACCTGTCATATTAGCCGGAACCTTCCCGGCAGATTGTTGAAGTTTGATAACCGGCAATGTCCCTGAGCCTCCCTCAGCAGGCAAGGTCAGCTTCACTCCGCCATTCACAGCTCCTGCGCCAAAGAGTGAAGTTAGCAATCCATCTTCTCCAATGCGCCAGTACAGCGAATCATAATCCCCAGTCGCGAAGGCCCCCTCCGCGTCTTTATGACTGTTATCCCAATTGAAAGCCGCCCGCTCTGTCGTAACAGAGGCTACCTGCAGCAGCATAGTCCTCTGGTAGGTATACAGACAGAAGAACAACAGCAGCATCGTAATCCCCATGATGATGGGCAGCAGCATAGACGCTTCAATGGTGAAGCTGCCTTCGTCATTCTTCAGGTTCATCAGTCAAAAACTTCCTGGCTCTTACTTCCGGCTGTACTGATCAAATCCTTGACCACCTTCACAATTTCTGTGCGGAACACCAGCACCACCGCAATCAAAACCGCAATAATCATAATCATCTCCAGCGTGCCCAGCCCCTCTTCATCCTTCCACAAGCCTTTTGCAGCTTCCGTTAACGTCGTCATCATTCTCCTCATCCTCCTACATTTTCAGCATCATGATCGCCGGTGTTCCCACCAGCACAATTACAATTAAAAAAATAAGCACCATCGGAAAAACCAGCTTCGAGGAAGCCTGTTCCCCGCGCGTCCGGCTGACCGCCTTCCGTTTCTCCCATAACATCCGCGAAAGATCCCGCAGCGAGAGAACGAAATCTGCACCGCCTCTGCGGTAATTCAGCAGTACTGTCGTTGTGAACAGCGAAACCTCCTGCACTGCACAGCGTTTGCTGAAATTCTCGAAGGCCTGCTGGAACGAATAGCCGCCTTCCCATTCTGTAGTCATAATAAATAATTCTTTATAAAGCGGATGACTGTAGTTGCCCTTGCGGCTCTCAACACAGCGGATAATCGCCCGCTGCACAGTCTCTCCGGCACCAACCAGCAGTACGATGCTGTTCAGCAGCTCAGGCAGCTCCAGCATAATATTTTGTTCACGCAGCTTAACCTTCTTATGCAGATCACTGACCAGCGCAACCGGTAATATCAGCGTCAGGACCGCGCCGATTATGATTCCGGCTTGCTCGCCGCTGAAGGCGGTCAGCAGGCTGCCCCCAAGCATAAACAGCCAGCTGTAGCTGAACATTTCAGCCATAAAGAGCAGTGTCCGCTCTGCGCTGTAGCGCATGCCATAGCTCTGCTGCAGCGACCGCTGGATTCTGAACATGACCGAAGGCAGATGACTACCGATTCGCCATCTCTCGATCAGCAGCAGAAAGGGTTCTCCTATTCCACGCAGCCGCAGTCCCTCCATCGGCAGGCTGCGCAGCACGGCATACCGGCGGCCGCATTTCAGCCGCAGAAGCATCCAGCACAGTCCCAAAGCTATCGCGGCCCCGCCGCACATCCACCGCATCACCTCGCCCCCTTACAGCGGAATATTCATGATCTTGGAAGTCCAGAGATAACAGAGAAACAAACCAGCCAGCGCTAAGGTCGAAATAGCCATTCCTGCACCTGTATACATCGGCTGCATATAATCGCCTGCGGTCAGGCTCATAAATAAAACCATCATTAACGGAGCGGCCAGCAGCGCTTTGGCCTCGAATTTCTTCTGGGCAATACTGACGGCAATATCCTGCTGAATATCAAGCTTCTCTCCAATAATCGTGGACGTGCGGCGTACCACTTCGACCAGATCACCGCCAGTGCGCTTGCAGACGGAGAACACATCGGCAAACCGCTCAACATCCTCCATCCCGGCCCGCAGGCTGAAATCATGCAACGCCTCCTCTACCGGCTGGTTATATTCCATCCGGGCGCAGATAATCGTCAGCTCCGAGAGCATATCGCTGCTTCCCTCCGGGTCGAGCATTTGCAGATCCGCAACGGCTTCACGAAAAGCATTCTCTACCGAACGTCCGGCGGATAGCGAAGAAGAGAGTGAAAACAAGGTCTGCTTAAACTGCAGATTGAGCGCCGAGCGCCGCCGGTTTCTGAGATAATCACGCAGGATCCTCGGCGCATAAGCTCCTCCAGGAACCAGCAGTAAGGAGAGCAGCACCTGGTGATAGAACAGATAGCCGAGGCCAAAAAGCAGCAGCCCGCCTGCCAGCACCGCCAGCGTTTTCAATCCGGGGGACAATATGTACACCGTATAGTCAGGCAGTTGAGGCTTCCTTCGGATTTCCTTTTCATTCACACCTTTCTCGCCTACACCCCCTAATCTTCTTCGGCGCACCGGTACGCGGACTGGCATCCTGTGCGACTGCTTCATATCAGCACCCCCTTCGAAATCACAGACTCAAATTGCGCCAGGGGATAGCTACTTACTCCGGCCATCTTCAGCTTGCCGGAATGCTGCAGAGGATTGCCGCAGGCAACAAGGGCGCCGTCTACCCTCCCGTCACTTTCCCCGATCTCCCGGAACTCATACAAGGGGTTCAGCACCACCTCCCCATCCTGTATACCAATGACCTCGCTAATTTCCAGCACTCTTCGTGAACGGTCCCGAAGCCGGGAGAGATGCACGAAGATGTCAATCGCCGAGCCGATCTGCTCCCGGACTACGGCTACCGGAAGATCGGCTGCGCTGAGCACCATCGTCTCCAGGCGGCTGACCATATCCCGCGCGCTGTTCGAGTGCCCTGTGGACAAGCTTCCCGCATGGCCGGTATTCATCGCCTGCAGCATATCCAGGCATTCGGCTCCCCGGACCTCACCGACCACGATGCGGTTCGGCCGCATCCGCAGGGACGAGCGGATCAGATCGCGGATGGTAATCTCCCCGCGTCCCTCCGTATTGGCGTTCCTCGTCTCCAGGGAGACGAGGTTAGGCACGGTGACAATCTGCAGCTCGGCTGAGTCCTCAATCGTAATCACCCGTTCCTGCGGCGGAATGAACTGGGACAAGGCGTTTAAAAATGTAGTCTTGCCGGAGCCGGTACCGCCGCTGATAAAAATGTTGTATCCGGCAGCAACCAGAATTTGCAGAAACTCCGCCGCCTCTCCGCTTAGCGCACCGCGCCGCACCAGTTCGCCCATTGTCATCGGCGATTCGGGAAATTTGCGGATGGTCATAGCCGGCCCTTTCAGCGCCACCGGCGGCAGCACAACATTGACGCGTGAGCCATCCTGCAGCCGTGCATCCACAATCGGCGAGGAATCATTGACTACCCGGTTTACCCCGGATACCACCGACTGGATAATATCCTCCAGTCTGCTTCTAGACTCGAAGGCCAGCGGCAGACGCCGGATCTGCCCCTCCTCCTCCACAAAAATCTCTTCATGGCTGTTGATCATAATCTCAGTGATCGCCGGATTATCCACCAGCGGCTGCAGCACATCGAGCCCCCGGAAGGAATCGAACAGCTTCTTCACCAGCTCATGCTTCTCCTGGGCTGTTAAATACCGCAGGCTCTGCATTTCCAGAATGGTTCGTTCTATATATGCGCTGAGCTCATGGTTCCCTACAGCCGATGTAACATCGAGCCCTGCGCGGATGTCACGCCTCAGCTTCCTGAACAGCTCTTCATTCATGCAGATTACCTGTAAACACGCGGGGTAATGCCGGCTCTATGAGTCCTTCGCAGAGCTGCTGAACGCCAGCCATAAACTGGGGAGAACTGAGACAGAGCTCTACATGATGCCGTAAGCCCCAGGACGGGATATAAGGAAGCAGTGCATCCGGCTTAATATCTTCAGGAACCGGTGTGTTCTGCGCTGAATCCGCGGCAAAGTTGAGTACAAACCTGCTCCTCTCCTGAATATCCGGCGGCCAGCCGGAATACGGATGGCTGCCATACTCCAGCCACCTTAGGGTTTTGTACATGCTTGCCTCATCGTTTCTGAGCATCCACAGCAGGATCCCGCACCGCTGTAATACAGCCAGAGTCCGTTCCTCTTCAATACTGCCGGCATCAACGATCACGAGGTCATAGCTTCCGGCTGCATCCAGCAGGTCCAATAAATCCAGCGTATCCTGACGGGTCATCTGGAGCATTTCTTTGAAGTTCTCAACAGGTCTGAATGCATCACAGCGCAGGCGGTCATACCTGGCCACATATCTTCCCAGCTCAATACTCCCTGCGTTGTTCTTGCCCCCTTCCCCCCGGCCTGCCTTGAGGTCATAGAGCAACCGTTCCAGTCCTGGTGTGTTCCCGGCCGCCACTGGCACAAATAATCCGCTGCTGTCCACACTTTCAAGATTCAAATAGAAGACAGACAGCCCTAGATCCGTAAGCTGTTTGGACATATTGAGCGCGAGAGTTGTTTTGCCGCTGCTGCCCGTCGCTGAGACCACTCCGAGTATGAGGGTCTGTTCTCTATCCGCGGAGGATGGCCTGGATCGCACCACATCACACAGCTGTAGTATGGATTCGAGAAGTGCGGGAAGCGACTGGTATTTCGCAATGACCACGCCGCCAGCCAGATTAGCACTCTTGCCTAATGTCCGGCCATCCTCACTAAGGACCGCCCACGGAACCGTATTCTTCCCCTCCACCAGCCAGGCTTCAATGAAGAAGGGATCTCCGACAACCGCATCCACCGTCTCTTCGCTTTTCATAAATTCCATAAAGGTTTCCGGCCTGCTGAACGCTGACACCCGCAACAGTTCACCGTAATCACTGTGATGGATATAATGCAGCAACGGTTCAATGTATTGACTCTCGCGCACGGCCAGTACAATTCTCGCCGCCATGAAGCCACTCTCCTTTCTGTAATTGAGACAACAAAAAAAGCACCGCCAATAACCGTGAGATACGGTCATTGAACGGTGCTTCCGCTGTTAATCCTTTAATTTACAGCTATAGTAGCATATATGCAGTAGAGCAGCAATAATTTTTTTATCCTATGGCGGCTAGCTCTTGATTTTCTGGCAGGCCATATCCAAAATGGGATATATACCCAAGATGTATTTCTCGGTTATAATATCAGATGGCAGACATTATCCTACCACACTACTATTTAAAAAGGAGATTTTCCGCAAATGAAAATACTACCCGGATTTATTGCTGTACTCACCTTATCCAGCGCCATCAGCTTGTCCGCATCCGCAGCAGAGAAACCTATCTCAGTGCAAATTGACCAGCAAAAGCTTAACCTGACGACGACCAATGCCCCCCTGAATGACGGGCACTCCATCCTCGTTCCCATGCGTCCTATTTTTGAGAAGCTGGGCTTGAAACTGGTATTTGACGCCAAGACAAGCACGATAACCGCCACCAAGGAAGGCCTGACCATCAAGCTGCAGATCGGCAGCAAAAATGCGAGCATTAACGGAATCATCAAACCGCTGCAGACTGCTCCCAAAATGGTTAATAACGTCACTTATGTACCGGTCCGGTTTGTAAGTGAAGCCACAGGCAACAACGTGGTATGGAATGCTACTACCAGAACCGTTGAGATTACTAGCCTCCAGAGCACTGTGGACACTGCTGAGATTGCTGATTTCTTCAAAAAGTATGTATCCTATTCTAATGAAGAGAACTATGACGGGTTCATGAGCCTCATTGATTCCAAATCCCCTCTGGCTCAGATTGGCCCGCAGCTCAAGGAGCAATACGCAACCTACCAGCTCAAAAACTCAGTAGATCAGATGAATATTATCGATGTAAAGACCAATGAAGTGACTGTACACACCATTGAGTCCTCTGAAAAAATCAGCGGGCCGTTCATGCCGAACAGTCAGTCGGAGAATGTCTATTCCCTAACCCGCAGTTCCAAGGATTCCGGCTGGAAAATCAGCAATGTGCAAGTTCAAGCTATTAAATATAGCCTTCCGCAAGAGGTTCTGAATGCAGCTGTTACTGTGCCGCAGGCAGATGAGGCAGCGATCAAAGCTGTATTTGCCGCAAATATTGACTTCACCAACAAAGAGGATCTTGAAGGCGTGCAGTCTACCATTGACGAGTCTTCCCCCGGGTATGAGCAGAACAAAGTAATGGCTGGCCAAGTTTTCCAGGCTTACGATCTTCAAACCGTAATTGAATCCTCGAAGATTATCGCCTATACAGGTAACGAAGCAGCCTTATATTCTGTGCAGACGACCAAGAAGCTTAAGGGACCACAATTCCAGGACAACCGCACTACCATGGTCACTACACTGAAAAAGTCTGCTGACGGTAAATGGAAGCTTGTCCAAAGCTACCCGCTATCGGCAGAAGCAATCACTAAATAAATCTTATATCTACAACAAGAGGCAGCGGGATCTCCCGCTGCTTCTTTGCATTTCAACTGCTGCCTAACATTTCAAAGAAATCTCTTCCGGATATCCGGCGTAGGGAGCAGGCATTGCTCATCACGCCCGAACCAGCGGTAACGGTTCCTTGCTACAAGCCGATATACGGCGTTGCGCAGCGGACGGGGCGATAAGAATGAAGATATAGGCGGCTGGCCACGGAAAACGCAGCCTGCGGGCGATGCGCAGCACAGCAGACGATTCTGTATAAAACCTGCCATTATCAAGCAGCACAACTGTGTTTAGCCGGTCTGTCTCAAGGCCTGCAGTAATCAGCAGTTCACGTCCAGCTTCGCTCTGCAGAGCTGCAAACTTAAATATGCCCTTGGGATCACGCGGAATAATGAAGCGGACCAGCCCCTGGCAAAGATGACATACACCGTCGATCAGTACAACCGCTTGCCCTTCTCCTCCTCCATACCTATGCTCCATAATCCACACGCCCCTTGTTTGCTCAGCATATCCTAATGGACCTAACCTAATCCCAGGAAAAACAAAAACGCGGGATAGCTCCCGCGCTCTCATTTGTCCGTCCGTTTAATTATTCGGCAATTGCCTTGTCGATCCATTCGTCCCCGATCATTTGTCCTTCAAAATCAGCTGTGAATGCTTCCATGCATTTGCAGATGAAATCTTTACGGCAAACCGGGCATGGGGTTTTAAGCAGGCGGCTGATGTTCGTCATTTTCCATTCCGGAAACCGACTGTAGAACGCGCGGCACTGTGTTCCGTCAGCAGTCTTAATAATAAATTCGTACAAGCCTTCTTTATCATTGCTGCTGGCTTTGGTCACATTCGTAATTTTCGGTCTGTAAGACATCTTCATCACCCATTATTTAAATTTTTGGTATTTAGTAGCGCACGCAACTTTAACAGATACTTAGACATATTAAAGAATTTTGGGGGTGATGTCAACCAAAGTACGCGCTGCCGCCCGCTATTTATTACTCATATCTGCTATCCGTCTCTATTTAGCCATTATTCCCAGGAACATGAGTTTATACCGCTCTTAGATTACATTTAATTCAACTTCAATATTCCCGCGGGTCGCTTTGGAGTATGGACAGAATTCATGTGCTTTTGCAGCAAGCTCCTCCGCCTTCGCACGTTCAATGCCCGGCAGGCTGATATCCAGCTTTACCGCCAGCTTGAACCCTCCATCGCTTTCGTCCTTGCCGATCAGCACGTTGGAAGTAACCACCACATCCTGAAGCTTCACGCCCTCTTTACGGGCAATATGGGCAAGTGCACTCTCATAACAGGCTCCATACCCTGCCGCAAACAGCTGCTCCGGATTGGTGCCATTGCCTCCCGGTCCGCCAAGCTCCTTGGGCATTTTCAAATCATGCTTCAAAGCGCCGTCCGACGATTCCACAGAACCTTCACGTCCGCCGCGGACTGTAGCTGTAGCTGTATACAAGGCCTTCATTTTCAATGTTGTCATTGTTAATCTTCTCCTTTTGAACCGATTTTTTTATTCGCGCATACTTAAACCTTAAACAATGGTCATTATTTGAAACGATAATACAATGTTGTCACACCTCAGCGGCTTGCATCCTGTGATAAATAGTGTAAAATTAAATTGTGATAAATTTATATTCGGGAGGCCAGATTCATGAGCATTTATGATTTTGAAGCCAACACCTTGCGCGGACAAGAAGAATCACTGTCGAAGTACAAAGGTAAAGTGCTGCTCGTCGTCAACACAGCCAGTAAATGCGGATTCACCCCACAGTACAAGGGGCTTCAAGAGGTATACGATAAATTCAAGGACCGCGGTTTTGAAGTGCTCGGCTTTCCAAGCAATCAATTTGCCGGACAGGAGCCGGGGGAAAGCGAGGACATCGCTGAATTCTGCGAAATTAATTACGGAGTAACCTTCCCGATGTATGAAAAGGTTGATGTAAAGGGTGACGACGCGCATCCGCTCTTCAAATACTTGTCCAAGGAAGCTCCGGGCCTGCTGGGCTCAAAGAGTGTCAAATGGAACTTCACCAAATTCCTGGTCGACCAGGAAGGCCGTGTACTGAAGCGGTTTTCGCCGCAGACCACACCGGATCAGATTGAAGCGGATATCGCCAAACTGCTGGACTAGATACATTTTATCCTAACCCAAAGAGACGCTTCACATACGGCATTTGCCATGTGCGAAGCGTCTCTTTTTACCTAATATAGCTACTGCCTCATCCGGATACAGCATTCCCCAAATCCGTCCCGCAGCCAGAAACCGTTATAGAGACCCTGATTAAACGCGAGCGACTTCGAATCCTTGGCCACCTGCGCTGTAGTTCCAAATGCCTTCTGACCCTTAGGTGTAGCCCACAGGAACTTTCCAGGTACAGAATGTAAATATGTATTAACGCAACAACACTGACCATACCACGCTTTACCATCATGTATTTCCCCCTATTACTCAATACATTTAAACTATATAACTAAAAATAATATTTTTCACAATTTATAATCACATAAAATTCAACTCTCTGTTATAGCATTAATTCCAGGTCACCGCATGAATTACTGCTTCCGCTGCCAAAGTCGACTATCTTTTGAGGACCTTTGCGCTGTAGAAGTAGCAAATCGGAGACCCTCATCTTTATGCACCATGGCTAGCAAAAATAGTCCCTGCATCATTGCAAAGAAATGACAGAAAATGTCCATCTTATGAATTATAATAGAGTCATCGACACTGGATTGGGAGATGAGATTAGCTTTCATGAATAATAGCGGAAAAAACGGGCGTGTCCTGGCCATTTATACCAGGCTTTGCGAAGGTGCTGTTATCTATAAAAAAACGGAAGCTGCCAGATACGGCGTGAATGAGCGCAGCATTCAAAGAGATATCGAGGATATACGCGCATTTTTGGAGCAGCGTTTCCTCGAGGAAGGATTAAGTCACGAAGTTATTTTCGACAAATCAGTTAACGGCTACCGACTGGAACGAGTGAACCGCGCGATGCTTTCTAACAGTGAAGTGCTGGCGATCTGCAAAATCATGCTGGAAAGTCGTGCTTTTACTCGCCAGGAGCTTATGCCGATGCTGGATAAGCTCCTGGAATGCTGTTTGCCAAAGAATGCTCATAAACCCATGACCGAGCTGATTGCTAACGAGAAGTTCCACTATGTAGAACCACAACATAGGACGGTATTCGGGAGCAAGCTGTGGGACATCGGAATGGCCGTCAAGGAGAACCGAATTCTACAGGTTGACTACCAGCGTGTTAAAGGCAAAGCAGTTGTGCACCGGAGACTCCAGCCCGTCGCAATCCTTTTCTCGGAATATTACTTCTATCTGGCTGCCTTCATTGATAATAAAGCGGATAATACCGCTGCCGCCGGCAAACAGGATCTCTATCCTACAATCTACCGCATCGACCGGATGATAGATTTCCATGTACTGGACGAGCGGTTCATTATCCCATATAAAGACCGTTTCGAGGAAGGCGAGTTCCGCAAGCGGGTGCAGTTCATGTACGGAGGAGAACTGCAGCAGATAAAATTCCGCTTTAAAGGCGAATCGGTCGAGGCGGTACTGGACCGTCTGCCTACAGCCAAAGTGCTGGATGAAACCGGCGGGGTATACACTATTTCGGCTGAAGTATTCGGTAAAGGGATTGATATGTGGCTGCGCAGTCAAGGCGATCTAGTAGAACTATGCTAATAGAGGAGAATACATGTGAATCAAATTCGTTCTATATTAAATGAAATTGCTGTTATTAATAATTCTCATAAATTACCTAGTGATTCTATTAATAGTCTGCTGGATGAAATAAACACCAGCAAGGTATGCACACCTGTCATTGGCAAGTTCAGTGCAGGAAAAAGCGCTTTGCTCAACACGCTGCTGGGCTATAGCAGAGCTCTTCTCAAGGAGAATATTACTCCAGAAACGGCTGTGCCGACAGAAATCATCTATCAGGAGCAGGATTCTGTCGTTATCGTTCATACAAATGATCAGATGACTGTCACCGATATTTCTAGCTTCAGGGCAGGTGAATTTAATAATGCCGCTCACGTAGAAAGCATTCGGCTGCAGCTAAGGAATGAACACTTACTCGCCCGTATTCCTGAGGTCATGGTCGTGGACATGCCTGGCTTCGAATCGGGGATTGAGGTACATAATCTGGCGATTGACCGCTATCTGCCACAAAGTCTGGCTTACATTCTCACTTTTCCTGCAGACGACATGGTCCTCAAGAGCAGCAGCGTACAGATTCTGCGGGAGTTGAATCTCCATCACACACCGGTCTGTATCGTCATTACCAAAAGCGACAAGGTAGGCCTGGAGGAGCTGGAGCTGGGTCTCAGCCATCTCAAGGACAGTATCAGAAAGTATATTGAACAGCCGGACCAGATCACCTACTGCGTAACCAGCAGCAATAAAGGGGATGTAGAAGAGCTTGAAGGGTTCCTGCTCCACATTCAGAACCAGTCCGCGCAGCTGCTTGGCGGAAAATTCCGGACACTGGCCTTGCAGGAGGCGAACACTACCGGCAATTATCTGAAAATGCTTATTCAAAGCAAAAGCTTATCAGTCTCGGAACTGGAAGAGCAAGAGGAACAGCTGAACCGGAGAATGCTCTCGCTGAACAGTCAATTGACAGATGATAATCACCTGTTTGAGAAAGAGATCCCTCTTATTGTACGAGACATTCAGAATGATGTCCGAAGTAGCCTGACGGCTGAAGAGAATACCTTATGTACCCTGATTCTGAACAAGCAGGACATTGCCGAGAAGGTTAATCATATCGTCCGCGAGTCGCTCACGAGGAGTATTCAGGAGCGTTTGCTGCCCAAAGTCCGGCGGTACCTGAAAAAGCTCACGGACCGTATCCATATTGACTTCGGTGCAGACAGCGGGTTCTCGTTTGAGCATTTAAGCATTGATACCGACAGTATCACCAAAAAAATTATGAATGGGGTTATTGCAGGCATCAGCCTGATTATCTTCGGCCCCCTGTTTACGGTTATAGGCGCTCTGGCGAAGCATTTTATCGGCAAGCACTTCGAAAGCAAGAAACGCACTGTGTTGAAGGAAGAGATCCGGCATAAGCTGCAGACTGAGGTATACCCTGCCGTGATCACACAGGTAGGCTCGCATGTGGAAGCTGAAATTACTGACCAGATCCACCAGCTGAATGCTTCAATCAGCGGGCAGGTTGAGCAGCAGCGTTCTCTTCTGGAGAAGGCTCTCAGCGAGCTCAAGGCTAAACGTGACGAGGAACAGGAACTGCAGGATGAGCTGCTCAGCCAGGCCGCCAAGCATCTGTACAGAATTGAGGAGATCAATCATGAGCTATGATGCGCAAGTAACGGACAAATTAAGGAGCAATTTCGAGCTGCTCCGCACAGTCATCCGCTATTCGAAGCAACCGGATCTTAAAGTAGACCTAAGCAGAATTGAGGATATTATCGGCCGACAAATCCCGGAGACACTCCAGAAGAATGCCCCGGCTGATTTCCATGTTCTGTTCACCAATTTCAAGAATGAGTTCGAGAAGTTCAAGGATTTCGTCCTGTTCGATAAGCTGATCGGTAAAAATGTTGTCTCTCTTGGCGGCGGATTCTCTAGCGGAAAGTCCAGCTTCCTGAACGCTTTAATGGGTAAACGTGTGCTTCCGGCAGATATTGACCCCTCTACCTCAGTTCCGACCTATATCGTTAACGGGCCTGATCACCAGGTACAGGGCATTAATATTTTCAACACCAAAATCGATCTGGAATTAAAGGCTATTCAGCGGATTACGCACGGCTTCGGGAAAGTGGATGATGAGCATGACCGGCCTTTGACCGATCCGGTGACTTTGGGCCACGTGATGAATTCAATCTTTCTGACTACCCCCTGGCATCATTATAATCATATTGCTTTCCTAGATACGCCAGGTTACTCCAAGGCCGATAACAAGAACCACTCCGCCAAAACAGACGAGCAGATTGCCCGGACGCACCTCAATTCAAGCCAGTTCATTCTCTGGTTCATCCAAGCGGATGCCGGGACTATTACAGAGGAGGATATTACCTTCATCCGCAGTCTGCGGGAGGATATTCCGAAGCTGATTATTGTGAACAAGGCCGACAAGAAGCCGGAGCAGGACCTGCGAGAGATTATCGCCAAAACCAAAAAGGTGCTCGACCTCAAGGGAATTGCTTATCTAAATGTGCTGGCATTTTCCAATGTTGAGCGTGATCAGTATGACAGTGCAGCCATCCGTGATCAACTGGACCGCTGGAATGCGCAGGTGTATGAATCCAAGTTCGCCCGTAACTTCAAAACAATCTTCATCCGCTGCAAGCAGTTCTACGAGAATGAGATTGAGCAGGAGAGCCGCCGCCTGAACCGGCTTAACAAATCCAGAACGCTGACGGATGATCCTACGATCAGCGAATGCCTCGATTCGCTCATCACTGAGATTTCACGTAGCATCGCCGCACTAAAATCCGTTAACCAAGCCCTGAAGCAACTGCAGACTGATTTCTTTACAGAGCTTAAGCTTATCTCAGATTTGGCTGGCATCGCTATGCCTGAACCTTCAGAGATCGAACTAATTCAGGAGAGTCTGACGAATCCGCTGCAGTTGCTCAGAAACTATCGACAGATGAAAGGTCTCAGTTCTGATGACAGCACCTTCCACCTGCTGCAGAATACCTTCAATGACATGAAGCCCGTAATCGCAGCGCAGCCCGGAGGCAGCACGTATATTGACCAACTAGTAGGCATTATTCAGTCCCATTGTGTAATAAAGCAGCCGGATATACATATTCAGAATGAATGCAAAGCCAGCGGGTTGTACGCAGAAATATTCAATACACATCTCAGTTTGGGAGAATAACAGGAGGAACTGCACCGTGCAAATCTACAAGGAAAAGGTAAATCTGCTCCGGGAAGCTATGAATGACAACAAAGCTAAGCTTTATGCGATCATGGACCATCCTTTAGCTTCACAGGAAGAGTACTACCGCGATTTATATCTGAAAATGCTCTGCCTAGTAGCCCACTACAGTGACGGGATGAATGATTCTCAGCTATTCCTGCTTCAGAGAGTTATTCTGGGAGTAACAAAAGATACCAGTATGCAGGAATACATACGCCGGGCAACTGAAGCTGATAAGGACTTTCTGGACGATTTCATTGAAGGCTTCAGAACGGAGGAGCTTAAGTTTGCTTATGTGGTTGATAGTCTTGTCATAACAGCGATAGGCAGCCAGGATACTAGCCAACAGCTACAATTTATTGCCGAACTCAGCGAACAGTTGCAGATTAGCGCTGCAGAAATCAAGTATTTAGCCTTGTTATCGCAAAGCATCATCGAGCAGAATCACGATAAATACATTGCTGCTGAGGAAATAAGACCAGTCAGCATATCTTCCAATATGTTCTATTACTACACGAAAGAATATGTGCAAGTATTCATCACTACAGGGGATGATCTATTCTCTATGGTTTATCAGAAACGGACCCTTTACAATTTTGAGCAACAAGAGGGGAATTATTTAGGACTGACAAGCATGTTAATGAGCAAGAACAATATCCACCTTGAGAACATGATCATAAATACAGCAGATTTTCAATTAATATTTGAAGCCTGCGAAAAAGTAGAATTGGTTAATTGTGAATTCATCGGTTCTACCAACTCCATTCAGTTCAACTATTGCGAAGAAATCATGTTAGTGAATTGTTTGTTCCGTGATTTCAAGGCAAGAACACTTATTCTTAAAGATGTTACCACTACCAAGATTATTTCTTGTGAATTCAATCAATGTATGTATCCACACACTAAAGATTCAGGCGATTGGGACAATCTAGGTTGTGTAATATGGTCACAGCAGCCTTCAAAAATCCAAGAGCTACTTATCAATCAATGTTCCTTTAAAGAATGCGGGGGAAGAAACACCAAACCCTACTATGCCTCCGCGATAATTTCCAACTGCACCAGTACAGTCAGCAACTCCAAGTTTATGAACTGTTGGAATTATCACAGCAACTACGAGCGTGATCCTGATAATTCCCGTAGAACATTATTCACAACCTCTTCTATTAATAAGAAAAACGAAATCATCAGCAGCGCAAATTTCTCTTAACTGTATAGAATATTAATGAAGGGGCTCCCGCGAGGGAGCCCCTGTGCTGCTTCAATCTACAACAATGTTCCAAGATATCCGCTGAAGCTATCGGCAATCCGCGAGCAGTTACCGGATTCGTCCAGCTGAGACACGGCGCCGCTCTGATGTTGCAGGATAACCAGCCCTTCAATGCCAAGCTGCTGCACAACATAACAATCAGCCGGCAGTTTATCTCTAAGTTCGCGCTCCTGCCGGGTCACATCTGTAACGTTAATATACGAATCTACGTTCAATCCCGTAAACTCATGGGAGCCAAATGAGATTGCGCCATAATTCAGTACATAATTCCGGTATTCGTCTGCGAACCGCAGGCCCAACTGCTCCTCCGCTTCCATTACCTGCTCTACTGAGCAGCCTGCCGCATGGAACAGACGGAACTGCTGTTCAATTTGCTCAATTACAGTCTTCATTGTTCTCCTCCTCAATTATATGCTTCTGCCCGTCTTTTCCAGTGCTCCGCTTTCTCTGCATTAAAGGCAATACGGTCAATTGCACTCTCAATCTTCTTGTCATGCAGAATCGTATCATTGCCTTTGCCCCTATGCTGCTCCATGGTCAATTCGGCTAGTGGGGAATCGGCCTTCTGGCCGATATGATGCAGCTCGACTGTCTTGCCGTCCGGCGTTACCGGTGCCAGCCCAAGGGCCATCCGTTCCTTATTCGTCCGGCCCATAGCATCCTTCTGGCCTCCATCAATATCGTTCCGCTCTAGGCAAGGCTTGCCTCCGATTTCACTCACCTTCAGGCCTGCATCGATGTAAATCTTAGACTCCTCAGTGGAACTTACCGAGTCAATAATAGTACCCGGCCAGCCTGTTTCAAGCTGGCATTGCCGCTTCTCTTCCTCTGTCCATTCCGGCCGTGGAGCCGGTTCTATAACCTCGTGCGGAGCCTCACTATCCTGATTACGCTCCGACTCATAGAGAGGTCTGTCCAGCTTCTCTACATCAATTAACCGTACATCAATATCCGTGCCCGCTCCCGGCCGCTTCACTTCAGCAGCCTCTTTACTGCCCAGCGACAGATTCTCCATCCCCATTTGCCTACCCCCGTATACTCTCCCGAGTCATATGTTCCCACATATAATATAATTTGAGTCCTTCATTATCTCTCGCCGACTGATGCTTCATCAAACAATGGCTGATGACATGAGCTAAAGGTTCATCGACCGGACCGATCCTGCGGCTAATCACCGCGTTCAGATGTCCGTTCAGCCGCTCCACTTCTACTCCGGCCAAGCGGGTCTGCTCCATGATAGATTCTCCGTCCATCAGATCACTGACGAGACCAGCCAGCTGTGCAAATCCTTCGCTGTTCCACAGCTGCAGCTGCTGAGCATCTTTATATTCGCCGATCAGCTGATGCAGCATAATCTTGGACTTCGTTGACAGCCTGGAGCGGGAGAGGCCCGCTTCCAGGTATTCCAGATCCAGCTCCGGGTACTCCGGCAAAAGCTTACCCAGCAGCAGCTTCAGCAGCTCCCGGGTATAGCGCGCCCCCATGATGCTGCTCTGCACTTCAGGAACAAAGCTGTATACTTCTTCCGCAGCTGCGAACGGCTCCAGAGTGCATAAGACCGGCTCCAGCCAATTGTTCTGGTAGATTGCAGCAACCCCAGTAGAAAGCTTGGCCAGCTCCAAGATCTGCTCGTCATTCAGATTGGCTGCTCTGCCGACAAGCTGCCGGTCATTCATGTCAGGTGTCTGCAGTATAATTTTGGTATTCGTATTACGAATGGCGGCTGCATCCAGCAGTCCCGGTGACTGATCGGCGATAATAAACCCTTCACCGAGTGTCCGCATTTCGGCAATGGCATTTGCCAGCATCTCGACGGATTTCCCCTGCAGATTGGCGCCTTCCATCGATTGCTCGCCGGAAGTTCTTTTCAGCAGATGATGGGCTTCTTCCAGGACTGTAACATGCTTAAGCGGTACATTCATACCGCCCTGATGCATCCTGTGCTCCTGCAGACGCATGACCAGCATCCCCATAATCAGTGACCGGGTCTCGGCAGAGCCGACTCTGCTCAGATCAATAATGGTATTCTGATCAAACAGCAGCCCGTTATCCAGCTCTCCATTGCAGAGAATCTGCCCGTTCAGCCCATTGGTCAATGATTTGACTCGGGTAAGCAGGGAGCCTTTATAGTTGCTCTTCACCTCGTCCGCGTAAGCCGTCTGCTCAATCACCCGCTTCAAAGAGCCCATGACATCGATAAAGGTCGGATAAAAGCCATTGTTATAGCGGTTCTCCGAGCTCTCCAGATCCCAGCCGCTTTCTATGTATGCATCCTCAACGGCTTCTTTAAGTACAGCAGGCATAGCCGCATACATCGGCCAGCACACATTCATGATCTCAATCAGGCGGTCAATATGCTCCAAAACATGAATGCCTGACGGGAAGACAAACGGGTTCAGCCGCAGCAGCGGGGCAGCCTGCGCATTCGTGCCGAATACATTCACATCCGGCCGGCTGCCGAAGACATGCTTGTACTCCCCTTTGGCCGGCTCAATGACCAGAAAGGATACCCTCTGCTCTTCAAGCTTGGTTAATAACTGGTAGATCGTATTCGATTTACCCGAACCGGTTGATCCGGTAATGAAGGTATGTGCAGCCAGACTCTGAACATCCAGTATGACCGGTGAGCCATCCGGCTTGCCCATATGATAGAGACTGCCAAGCTGCAGCACCCTTCCCCCTTTGGCTGTACGTACATTACGGCCGAATGGCGCCATGGGAATTACAGAGATGCCGGCAACCGACTTCTTCGGCAAGCCGATCTGAATGGCAATCTCGTTCCCATTCAGAATCGATGCTGGCGTCACCTGCAGCGCCTCTTCCGATACTCCATGCCCCTGCCCGGTGAAACGCGGATGTACAAAGGAATTCAAATAGGCCAGCAGCCGCTTTACATCAGCTTGTTTGTGCCAGGTGTTAATGAATGAAGCCTGGATGGAGGATGCTTCCCCGCGCATCAGTGCATTATAGTTGCTGGAGACCGTCATGGCGGCGTTGCGGTCATCCGCAATGACATAGGCCGCGCAATTGAAGGCGCCGAAGCTCTCACATACATCCAGACGCTCAAGCTGACTGTCGATTTTGTCCAGCAGTGCCTTGGTGCTTCTGTTCTCGTAATGAAGCTGCAGGCTCTTCCCCCCGCTGCGCGTGATACCGGAGGTACTGCTAGTGCTGCGGGTAATATTCTCCATCTCGCTCTGGCTCGTCGTCTCCCCGGAGGATTCTCCGGTGGAGCTGAATTTGCCAAAGCTTCCGCCCAGATTTATACCAATACCTGTGTTGGGTATTCCAAGGTTCACACCAGCATGCCCGCCAAGAGAATACCCTTTAGATGTATTCTTGCCCTGGGTTAAAGCAATACCCTTGGTAATCCCGCTGGATACGCCTTCTGAAGCCGCCTGGGATAACGAGGTGCTGTCACTTTCGTTCAGGGTCAGTGAGCTGCGCCAGTAGGCGGACAGCTCGGTATGCAGCAGTTCATATCCTTGCTTAACTGCCTTCAGCTCACTGCTACGAAGCGGATCGGCGATGAGCACAATCGTATAGGCCTGGCCGCGCAAGGAATCGACCATGTTCTCAATCCCCTGCACATACGCTGGCATACCTTTCATATCGCCGTCCCGCAGTGCGACGACTCCTGACACGGAGGATACCGCCTGAGCGCTCCGGGAGAAAATATTCTGCTGCAGCTCCATAACCTCATCCTTGTCCAGTGTCAGCACATCGGACCCGATCAGATTACCCTGAATCGCTCCCTGAAACGCCTTGGATGCCGCCTGCCGTCTAAGCAGGCTGTTCTCATTCCGGCCGCGGTCATTCTTGGAGATGACGCCGAGGTAATAATTCACTGACTGCCCGTCACTCTTGATGATCGAAGCGATACTTCCATTGATAGAATGGGCTACGTTAGCAATCGTCGTCAGCTTATCCAGGAAATGCTCATCCTTATTGTAGACCAGCTTGGTCAGCTGATAGAACTGGCCGCATTCGGCAATATCTATATCAATTTCTTCTTCGGAGGGCTCGATAATGGCATACTGCTCCAGCTGATCCAGATAGCTTTTGGTAATAATCCGGCCGGCAGCTTCAACCGCTGTCTCCAGCTGATATTCATGATCCCGCCGCTGCTTCTCTATGCTTGTTGCCATCTTCATTCCCCCGGCCTTATAGTCTCTTAAGTTCATCTGACAGCATGTAAATATACTCTCTGTACTTCTCAATCTCTTGCTGACGGTTCTCATATTTCTGCAGCAACTCGTCGAATTCAGCCTGCACGCTGGCCAGCAGGGACACACTCAGCTGTCCGGCAATTTCGTTCATGTCCGCTTTGAACACTTTCACCCGCTCACTCAGCTGAGTGCTCATCGTCTCGAACAGTGCGTTAACGGCACTCAGCATGGCATTCTGCATATTCGTCTTCTCGGATGCCGAGGTAATCTCACCGCTGAACTTGGACACAAAGCGGTTCGTCGCTTCCGTAATATCCAGCTTGATGACCGGGAACTCAATCCCGTTAATCTTCTCCTCTACCAGCAGCCGGAAGAAGGCCGGGTCATATTTCTCACTACCCATATCGAAATTATTAACCACAACGGTCAACAGCTTCCGCTTCATCTCCTTCAGCTGAATACTCTCACTAAACATCTCCTCGATCTGATTCATGGCTTCTATCGAGTAGGAGCGCAGATTATCAAGGGCATCCGCCACATCCAGATAGGAATAGACAACCTCATAGCTGTAATGTTCAGTACGGGAGGTTCCCCATGATTTCGGCTTGTACCATTTGGAAGTGGAATACGTCCGGGAGCCGGTCTTGACCTCCGTGCCTGTCCGCTCCGACAATCTGGAGTGCTCGCTGCTCGCCTTCCGTAAATCGCGCACGGCCTCTGACTTCTCAGCCTCCAGCCGGGCATTCAGTTCACCGAAGACCGTCACCACATCAGCATGGATAGAAGAAATCTGATTCTCCATCCCCCGCTTTTGCTCCAGCAGCCGTTCGCGATCACTGCCGGACAAGAGCGCGAGCTGCTTTTCCGCTTTTTCCCGGAAGCCTCCCAGCAGCTGTTTGAGCTCCTCCAATGCCGTGGGCACGAAGCCTTTCGCCTTTTGCCGCAGGATCTCCGTCTTCTCCTCCACCACCACCGCATAGATTTCCTGAATGGTACTCATATTGCTCAGCAGCTTAAGGTCGGCAGCCAGCTCCTTAGAGAACTCCTGCAGCCCGCGGCAGATGTTCTGTTCCTCCATGTTGTATTCCGCCGGCTGCTTAAGCGACATATTATAGGCGATCGCCGAGATGAGGACCGGCTTCCCGCACTCCCCGATCACTTGAATGAGCGGCTCCGGGCTGTTACGCCTTCTCAGATCCTCTGTAAATTCTGCTACCTTCTCCCGCGCACGCCGGTTCAGCTTCCGTGAGATAATTGCATACGCTCCGGCAATCGTATCCGCGCTGTTGTCGTCCTCCCAGCCGCCAAAAATATCATCCTCATCCTTATGCCGCAGCACATCGCGGATGCCGCTGTCGAACTTGCTGGCCACAAGTACCAGCTTCTTAACCCCCTTCTGCGGAAGCTGGGTAGATAAGAGGGCCCAGTCACTTTTATCCAGGAAGCTGCCTGTCTGGCTGAGGAAGAAGACAACATCGCATACCTCCATGAATTCTTTGGTGCGAACCGTCCGTGAAGCAATCGGATCGTTCAGTCCCGGGGTATCCACAATAGAAATCCCCTTGAATTCTTCTTTATTCAGAAACAGGGTGACGGCTTTAACCAGCGGAGTGAAGCGGCCGTCCTCGCCTACATAATCATTAAGATGGGCGATCAGATGCTCATAGCTGTCGAACAACTCATCTTCCGTCCCCTTCTCCAGATAATGAAGCGGTTCAATTCCGGAATGCTCTACCATACCTACGATTTCACGCGCCGAATGATAAATATCCTCCTCTGAATCGACAGCGGCATTATCCTCAAGCACCTCCCACTCCTCCGGTGTGTAATATTCAACATGAATTCTGTTCTGCTCGGCATATTCCATTTTGGTCAGTGTAGCCGTCTTGGGGGTTGAAGCCTTGGGTAGCACCTCAGCGCCTTGAAAGAGCAAAGAGTTTAAAAAAGATGACTTACCAGCTTTAACCTGGCCAATGACTCCGATATTCAGTTTTCGGTTTTCTCTGTAAAAATCAGTAGTCTTCAGAATAAAATTCTGCCCTAACCGGGTAACCAACCCTAGGTCATGCTCAGCGGCAACGGCCGAAAGATTCCTTGCAACAGTTTCAACCGCACCAGCAAATTCGGCATAATCCTCTGTTGTTTCTATTGTATGGGTACTAGAGCTCATTATGTGTCTCCTTTTGTAGTCTGCTTTCAAAAGTCTGATTGTTAGGTCTTCGGTATGTCTACCTACTCAAAACAGCTGCCAATAAAAACACTGGTAGTCACCATTTTTTGGCTATTGGTTATATTTTTCTTTAATTCTTTATAAAAGACACGCCCGCTTCTGGGAGATAATATACTATTTTCTTCATCATTTTTTATGTATTTTACAATTACATCATCTTTTTTAACGATTGAATCCTCCTTCAATTTATACTCAACTTCTAATTGATCGTGTATTCTTAACATCTTGGAAATTAAACTCTGAAGTTCCTCATTATCAATAATCTCCTCGTAACTGCCGCAATAAATCCTGTTATTCTTCAACCAGGCAGCAGGAATATGGTGAGTAAACATCCCCCTCCACTTCACAGAATCCGTTACTACAACTGAGTTGAACTCCTCCTCATTCTGATGGATGATGCTTCTGGCCAATTGGGCGAGCATTTCGAGATCTTCCTGTGCAAAGTTCAGCACAATCGAGAGCTCCGCAAGCATTCGCCACTCTTCCATCGTAGCAGCCCCTGTAAGATTGATTAATAACAGGCCATCTAGTAGCAGTGAATATGTATTCTCTTCCAATGGAATTCTGTTTCCATCTTCCAATTCTTCTTCAATCGTCTTTCTAGCTTTTATCCATTCTTCGAAATCCAGACTATAGCCAGCCCCTGCAGCAATCCGCTGCAAGAATAACCTCTGATCCTCTGTAAGATCTTGCTGTGCTGCAGTAGATAAGAGAGTAAGTAAGCCGAAATATGCCTTCTTTGTCGACTCGTGTGCCGTTCGCAACTTTACATTTTTAATCGGATATTTTCTGGCCAGCATTTGGATGCGGTCATATCCGGATTCCTGGTCTTTCGCTGACAGATTCCGCTCCTTCTCCAGCTCTTGACTTAAACTTTTAAGCTGATTGCTTAGTGAGAGAAGTTTCTTCTCAAGATGGATGAGTGAATTCATTCCCTATTTGCTCGCTCCTTACCTTGAATTTAGCCACATAATACAAATGTAGTTATTAAAATGTCGGTATATTCTCCTATTATACTTGGATTAGATGACAGAATTTGTCGTTATGCAAAAAAAGAGACGCACAATCCTTACGTCCCCCTCTAGTTCATCAAAAATTCTGCTTATTACAGTCGTATACTTATTAATATCGCTTGTCGCAACTTACAAGCTTCCAAACTTCAATCGGCTGTACCATTCTCAATTTTTTTGATAGTTATCGGAATCAAACATAACCCCTTTGCAATGCCCTTCCACCATGTATTCTCTTATAAGTTCTCCTCGAAATATTTCTGAAGTGATTGGATGACAACTAATCCTCCTACTTTATGCAACGGTTCATTTTGACGTTCACATTGGAAAAGTTGAACACAAGATGGACAACCATTGGAGCAGCTACAGCTTGTCATCATTAGCTTGGCCTTTTCCAATAGTACTGCAAACTTTTCAGCAACAACCTCAACGATTCCAGAGCCCCCTCCGACTTGGCTATCATATATAAATAAACCTGGCATCCCGAATAAAGTTGAACTCGAGTGAAATGAGACATGTTGAAAGTCAGCAGCGCTGCATTTCACAATAGCTGGAATTGCTGCGGCTAGAGCATGTTCAGCTGCATGTATACTTCCATCGAGAAGCTCCTCGAATGTAAGATCTGATACTGCTTGTATACCTGTTAAAAGATTTCTAAGCTGACTTTTACCTTGTTCATCCCACAGCAACCACAGTGCATCTGTTTGAAACGAAACAGGGTAGGTATTGGTTACCTGTACCGTTTCTGATGGTTTTGCATTGTGAGTGTATATTTTCTTGTAGCCGAATGTGTTTCGTTTAACAACTATATTCCCAATGTTCGCTTTCAACTCATTACCAACTAATATGAGCTTATTAATATCACTCACTTCGATACTATCCCGCACAATACCGCGTGTAAGATAGTCCGATCTCACCTGTTCCACTAGAACCTTCCGCTGCCTCTTATCGATCCACTTTACCTTGTAATAACTTCGGTTATCTGATCCTAAAAAGACTGCATCTACATGATAATCTCTAATCAAAGATCGAGTGTCCACATTCTGAAACAATATTGTTTCATTCCATCCACTTTTGCTCACGACCGTGTATGTTTCACCCATCGCAATTAATGGCTGATACTTTGGAGACTCCCCCATATAAACCAGTTTGCCTTCAGCCTGTTGCCATTGTTCGTTAACATCAGCTAATACCTTTCGAAGGACGCCGGCGCGAACGTAATTGATAGCATTGTAAATCGTTCCTCCTTGCTCATGCGCGGCATAAACAAGATGCTCCCGTAATATTTTTGGATTATTAATATTAATTGCAGCAGATTCCGGTATTTGCTGGAAGAACTCTAGTGGATTACGAGCATAATATTGTTGTAGCGGCTCTTCCTGTAACATCATGACAACTAAACCATCTCTGCTTCTCCCTACTCGACCTGCTTGTTGCCAAAAGGATGCGTGAGATCCAGGGTAACCGAGCATAATGCATATATCTAAACTATCTACATCAATGCCTACCTCCAAGGCCTTTGTCGTTACAAGGCCCAATATTTCACCTTGTTGTAGCTTCTTTATAGTTTGCTCCTTGATTTCTTGAGGTAAATTAGCATGATACGGAAGAAATAAATCCTGACCTTCTTTCAATTCTATTGATCCGGACTCATTAAGGTGTGTTCTTAGAATTATATTGAGTTCTCTACTTAAAAGCTGAGATTGTTGACGATTACTAGAGAAAATAATACTTCTCGGCCATTGCCCATTACTGTAAACTGATTTTAGGATCTCATAAAGATCTGATGCAACTGCTCTTCTTTTATGCTCTATATCTATAAGACCAGGGTTCCATAGAACAATATCCTTTTTATTAATCGGTGCGTTGCTTTCCATAACTTCATGGAATCCTTGAATACCCCTCTTACCTGTTAATTCCTCAACCAATTGTTTAGGATTAGCAATAGTAGCAGAACATGCAATGAATTGAATCTCCCGATTTCCTAATCTTTCACATAACATTCTTAAACGACGAATGACCATAGCCACTTTTGAACCAATCATACCGGAGTAATGATGTAGCTCATCTATTACGATATAACGGAGATTTGTTAAGAACCTAATTAATTGCGAAGCCTTCCCTGTCTGTGCTCCTATACATTGAAGAATGGGATGCAAATAATGAACATTGGTTAGCCAATAGCGTCCCTGTTCAAATACCAGATTGGAAGCCTGGTCTTTCCTCTTATGCTGAGGAATATTTCGTTGACCGAAAAGAAGACCAGCGGGCACTTCTGTTCCATGGACCTTTAGTTTAGAGAATCCAGCCATTTTGAAGTTACTTACACTTTCTTCTTCCAGATCTGTCCATTGTTGTAAATGAGCAAATTGATCTTCGACCAAGGCTTTAAAAGGCGATAAATAGAGGGCGCAAGCATTTGGGTCAGCTACGAGTTTTTCTATTATAGGAATGTTGTATGACAACGATTTACCCGATGCCGTCTTTGTGCAAATAACTACATTACGTCCTTGTCTTACCGCTTCCACTGCTTCACCCTGATGCTTATAAAGTTTATTGATTCCCATTGATTCAAGCTTACTACGCATCCAACTCTCCATTGGTATATGCTCATCGTACACACCTTGTATCTCATCTGTCTCATGGACAAATACATCGGCTCGAATGCGTTTGCTCAGATCAACTAATTGTCCCGCTAGAAGACTGCTATGAAATGACTCTTGAAGTGGAAGCCTTCTATCTAAAAGCAAATCAACTTCTTCTGTCATAAGTAAGCTGCTCATTATAGGACTTCCATCTTCAATGCAAAAGATACCTTCTCCTTGAACACTGTCGCTCTCATATTCAGCTTCAAGGGATTGCCAATCCATGATGTGGACTCCGTTAGCTCGTTGTTGAATTTCCCGTCGATAGCCTCTAGAATCAGCTTTATAGCTGATCTGAACAAAATCCCCGTAGGGTTTAACTGCTCCACAAGATGAACATATCAGAGGCATCTCTTAATCGTTCCTCTCGATTAAAGATTTCAGGAGTATCTTTGCTCCAGGTTTAAATAGTTCAACATTATTGTACTTACCAGGGAGCTGAACACAACTTGGACATCCTTCACTACAAGGGCAGCTCTCCATAAGTTCAAGTGCCTTACGCATCACCTTAGTTGTATTCTCGTAAATCGCCTCGATTGTTCCAAGCCCCGAACCATTTTCTCCATAAAACCCAATAACCGGTCGATTAGCAAATGCAGAGATTCCGCTTGCAGAGAAGCCTGTAAAATCATTAGCATCGCAAATGATCATATCTGGAATTACCGACGTCATAGCATGCTGGGCGGCATGAAGTGAAGCCTCTATCAGCATCTCGGTAGTTCGATGTTCACTTGCCCAATCCTGAATATTCTCTTTTAGCAGCAGCCAATCTGAATCTGTAATGGTTAGCCAAGTTCCTTCTGGAGCAAATTTCGTTACCGATGGATGTGTTAGAGTCACTTGTTCTGAATCACCCTTTTGCCCAAAGTATAGCTTTTTGTAACCAAATACACTTCTCTTAATCTCAAACTCACCATAGGCCATATTAATTTCTTCATCATCATGTTTCTGGTACGTTTGGATAACATCAATTTTATCTTTATAAGAAGATTGAGTATGATAAGTCAACTCCTGAATAGGCAAAAGAATAATTTCACCCTTCCGGCGATTAATGGAATCTACACGATACGCTTTATCGCCTGGTGTCCAGTAGATGGCCCCTTCATGGAAATCCCTCATAGCACTCCATTCATCCAGGCCATCCACTACAGAGTGATTCTGTCCACGAATAGATACACTGTAGCTTTGACCTGAGATTGAACGGAGACTAAACTTCTTATCTACAACCGCTTCTTCTGTTCCTTCTGCTGCAACTGCGGTCTGCAAGATGGATTGAATATATTCCTCATCTAGGTTCGGAAACATACTTTTCAGATCTATTTCCGTTAAATCCCGCCCAAGTTCTTCTTTGAGTAAAGGTAAATGAAGCGCCAATATCTTATAATTAGTCGGATTAATTCTTACAACTTCAGGCGCTTTATGCAGAAATTCATGAGGATTGCGCATGTAATATTGCTGAAGTGGATCATCTTGCCAGATGAGTATGGCAACTCCCTCACCTTTCCGCCCTACACGCCCGATCTGCTGTGAGAATGCTGCCTTCGAACCAGGATACCCAACCAAGACAGCCAGACTCAAATCACCAATATCAATCCCTACTTCAAGTGCATTTGTAGTAATAACTACGTGGATGTCGTGGGATTTCAGGCGTTCGATAATTCGTTTCCGAGTCTCATTAGGCAATATCCCCGTGTAAAAGGCAGCTAGTTTTTCTCCTTCGACACGTTCTTTTGGCAAGCGAAGAGGCTGTCTTAAAACGTCTTTAATATATTTGGTAAACACCATCGTCTGACTCCGGGAGGGCTGAAAGATAATACTCTTAATTACTTTCTGATTGACGGTCATAGCTTGCTTAGCAATCGTAATTGCATCCGTTGAGGGTGCACGTCTAACCTGCTCACCAGCTGATATCCCTGGATTCCATAGAACGATCTCTTTGCGCTGATGAGCTGAACCATCCGTATCAATGAGTACAAACTCTGTAAGACCTGTTAGATCCTGAGCCAATTTCACCGGATTATCTATGGTAGCCGAACTGGTTATGATCTGAATATTCCGGTTATTTCCCAGCTCACGGCATACTTTTAGTAATCGACGAAGTACCAGTGCAACATGGGATCCAAACGTACCGCGATACATATGCATCTCATCGAGCACTATAAATTTGAGATTGCAAAGATAATTCCGGATATACGTCCCTGAAGAATATTTCAACGCTTGAACCTGGCCAAGAATAGAATAATGGATCATATCCGGGTTGCTCATCCATATCTGTGCTTTTTCCATAATCCGCTGCCTTGGCCCATTCTCCGTATCTCCATCTAGTCGACCTGCATGTATGATTCGTTCACCTAACTTTAATTCGGTCTCAAACCACTCATCCAAAGATGGCTGATTGGAAGATTTGATTTCACCAAAGCGTTTGAGTTGATCCAATTGATCATTGGCCAAAGCTTTTGTTGGGAATAAGTATAGTGCTTTATCATTAGGATGATCATAAAGATAACTAAGAATCGGCAAATTGTATGACAAAGTCTTACCTGACGAAGTTGAAGTTACTAACACCACATTTGATTCTCTATGTACCGCTTCTACTGTTTGCGCCTGATGCACATAGAGTTGATTTATTCCCATACGGCTTAAAGAATCCCGGATCGGCTGTGGTATAAATGCTGGAATTTCTGAATAAATAGCATCCTTGGCCGGTAAAGTATGTACATGAATCTCAGCATTCTCTTCATCGGCTAGTGTTTTTAGCTTCTCTAGGACTTCATTGGCCGAAAACTCACTACTGCTCACTCCTGGAATCCGAGAATCCTCACACAAGGGCATTTCATCCTTTTCCAGATTTACATTTGCCAGGCATTCCGGGCAGTAGACGCCTTCCGAATGTTCTCTATATGTTTCCATTTTTTGAGACCAATCTGAACATTTGATTCCATTAGGGGTATACTCTAAACTCCGCTGCTCTCCAACCTGACTGATTCTATGAGATATTTGAACAGCCTTAAGCATGCTTGAACACATTGAACATTTCAGAAACGCCATTTCTACTCCGCCTCCATTCATCTTACTGCCTGTTTCTATTAGACCATATTACCTAGACAACCACTTGTCAGCGAACGTATGTTCATTTGAAAATATTCCCTTATTCGAATTAATTCGACAAATCGAGTCTGAAGTCCTTGTTAACTAAAAGCTAACTAAAAAAGACGACAAGAATGTCGTCTTGATTAATCTCAGCTTTATATTGCCTGTTCCTATAAGAATACACACTACACCAACTCCTCAACCTCCTCCCAAAACTCCACTCCCTCATCAAACTCCGGATCATAATTCTTCTCTTCTCCAGTTAAATATTTCGACAGAATTTTTGTGATCCGAATACCATAAGGATATATCGTGTGTTTATCGTAATTCAGACCTACTCTTCGAAGCTGATCAACTAAATTTGCCAAATCATCACGTTCCATCTCATCCAGCTCTCCCAGAGGAATGTACTCGACTGCTTTCTGCTGAAGCAGCAGTTTGCTAGGTGACAGGAACTTGATATCTTCGTTTCTCACACCAGACCATGCTCTTGGCCTTCCACCAACACCATAATAAATCCCTAGTGGATCTTTGAAAATCCCCGAAGCTTTGTTGAATTTCTCTTCAGCATCATCTTCAATAATTCTATATTGCGGCACATCATCCGTCATATTAACACGTATAAACTTAAGACGGGCATCATTTACTAGCCGTTCGCTCAGATAAGGAACTTTATCGTATTGAATGTCAGTATTTCGAATGACTGGAAGCCAGTCCTTTCTCAGAGTCGCATTGATCATTACTGTTAGCTGCTTTATATCTTGACCAAGCTCATTCTCAATAGCTCTTACCATAAAATCCAAAAAAATCTGTTTACTTTGATTCCCTTTACCCGGATTATCCAACATTTTGACCTGTTCCAGATAAAAAGGCGCCTCTCCTAAAGGTAGCCATGACTCAACTCCGAATATCTTCAACATCGTCTCTGTACCATCCATTTTTGATATGACAGGTAAATGTTTGTTGTCTGCTTTTAAAATATTAAATGACAGAATTGGACCGTAAGAATCTAGCTTGGTTACATTGTTGCTTAGGAAGCCTGCATCATTAAGTAAATCAAATAATGCATTGATTATGCGAGCAGTATCCCCCTTCTCATCTCCTGTAAGAGGATGTATGAACTGAGTAAGACGTCTTGCCTTTTTCATCCCTTCCCTTATAGCTCTCTTAGGATCACCGTTTTTGCTCCAGTTTTCTTTAGGCGCAATCTCCACTAATGCCAATGTCCGCTGATCCCCGGAAGTCCGTTCTTCATTAAGCAGCTTGTTAATTTGATTCACTCGCTTGATAAAGGCAACATCAGATTTATATGTTCCAACTTCCAGTTCACTTACAATTTCAATAGGATTGCAGTATACGAATTCTACGGTTACATCCTTATCGCAATTGAGCCCATAGACATTCTCTGAAATTTGACGATTAAAGATTATCGATTTATTTTCCAGTGATTTTTGTTCGGTCGTATAAACTTCTTTCATTGCAGTAAACATTGCTTCACTACTATAAACCTCAATAATAAGCTTTTCTGCTTGATGCGCGACAATAGGGAACCGAATGTCATTCATACGCTTACGAGGGATCTCCGGAATATGAAATAACGGTGTTAGATGATACATAGCAAGTACTTCTTTAAATTTATTAAACAGACCACTTTTCTCCGACAACCCGAGTCCTGACTTCACAAAGTTACCTTTGCCATTGAACGAATGATGATTGACTACATAGGCAGTAACTTCACCCTTTCCGTCCAGGAATGCAGCAGGGTTAGAGAGCAAACTATCCGGTTCGAGGGATTCTCCGTACAGAACATCCCAATACAAACCATCCAGGGCTGTTTTCCAGACTGCAAAAGGCGGTGTTCCCTGTCCACTACCAGCACGACGCTCAAACTGAAGCTGTGAGAAAGAAAGCTTCTCTTGCAATGTATACGGATTACGGACTGACACAAGAACTGAACAGGCATGATCCGCTTTTAAATAACAGGAACCTTCCTTAATTTGTGCGTTCCTCAAATACCGCCTTGTACCTACAGTTACAAGAATAAGCGGTCTATCAGCATCCCCACCACGATTCTTCAGTTCAACCTTCAGTACATAAGAGAAAGGATCGTGTTTCGGTGATTTCCTGATCGGAGTGGAGACACATTCATGCTGATTATTAAAGATCGTATGATGAAACTGGAGCGCCTCTACAATACCTTTCCCTAACTCAACTGTTCGCAGTTCTTCACAGAACTTATGAGCTGCCAAGCCAGGAAGCCACTGGTATTTATCAATAGATTCATGAAGCTCGCCAAATGTAGAAGTTTCCCATCCCAGCTCGGCCTCTTTAATTTCTTCCGGGAGATTCGCTTCTGAATATCCTTTCAAATATGCAAACCAGCCTAGAGTGAGCTTTTTAATATGAGACTCTGGAATTTCAACAGTAGATACAATCCATGGCAAGTCTTTTTGCAGTACTTTATTATTTAAATCCACATGAACAATCTCCGGAAATATGCTCTTAAGCTTTTTGCAAAGAGGTTCAACCTTATATGCAAGCTTGTGGTTTTGAGGTGTAGCTTGTGTAATAAAAAAATTGCGCCAGCTGTCTGGCATATGCATGACATGAATCGTTTCATGATAGAATACCGCTTCATTTACTTCCAGTGCAAAGAGCTCCATTCTGTTCATAGACTGCCTCCTATATTCATATTATTAATCGCTTCGCTAAAGGGCCCATATAAACTTTGGAAAATAGCATCCTTCTTGTTCTTGCGCATAATTGCTGCCCATACTTCAAGCATCGAATATCCTTCAGGGTTACCTGCTGGTTTAGCGTTGAACTTAGCATCACAGAAGTGGACACGGGCATCTAACCCTCCACGCAGCAAACGACCGATCATTTGCCATACCGGAACAAAAGTGTACCATCCCAGAATCTCTCTTTCTTTGGGACTTAAGATCGACCAGAAATCCGGTTTTATATACATATGCTCCAGCTTACTGCTGCTGATTTGCCGTAGCTTGGTAACCGCCTTATCGTAAACAAGGTTCTTTCCTTCTATTCGACGCATATATTCTGGCAAATACGCATGCAGGACCTGAACAAGATAATTCAGATCATTGGGTATGGGGTAAGGACGAACCAGAAAGAATACTGAACCGAAGAGCGCCTCTCCCTGTCTATCTAATATGTTATATCCCCGACCAACGGACAATAGGGGTACAATCAATATCTCAGCCCGTTCCCGATAAAAGGATTCGATCAATACTCTAGAATACTGATCTTCTTGGTGACCATCATCCCTTGAGAGCGCCTTATATCTGCCCTTCCAAATTCGATCATTCCGAAAAACACTGCATACTGTTTCAACGTCATCATAAGAGTTCACAACTAGTAATACTCTCCTGTTGTTACCTTCAGTTCTCCAGTGTTTCAGCTCATATTCAATATCTGGCTTTAGATGCTGCACCATCCCACTTAAATATTGATTTCTCTGTTCTGGATTACAAATACCTGACACGGCATAAAACCCTTCATTAACCTCATCAAGCACGGGCTTATAATTCATTTGAATAACTGAGCTTTGGCGGTTTGCTCTTAGCAACCATTCTGAAGGTGTCTCCAAGTCGTAATGAGCCGACTTCGGAGCATGACTGGTTCCTGAGAGAAATACAACTGCAGGACCTGCTTTCCCGTCACATTCTTGATACAAATTATGCCAATCATGAAGCAGCAGACGGCCCACAGCAGTATATTCAATCAGCTTGAATTTCCCGGTCTTTTCATTGTCAGGCAAGTCATATTTATATCCTAAGGTAATCCCGGTCATCGCTTCTTTCATAAATGCTTGATAATCCTTCTGCATAGTAAACAAAGGTGAGAAATTAATCGATAGGCCAAGTTTAGCTTGAATCATAGGAAACGTAGTTAAAATGTATTTGATACTCTCCTCTGCCCTACATAAGTACAGGAAGAATTCAAGCTGCGCAAAGAGCAGTTCTATTTTCACCCTTGGTTTTAGGACTCCTTTTACTTTGGATATAATCTGCTCCAGGAGTCTCTGCTTCTGCTCGGGGCTCTCTGCCTCTACAATCTCATCAACGATTCTTGAGAGTATTGGATCTTTGTATGGGTCTGAGGCGTATTCGCTGAAACGTTTGAATAACTTTGACTGTAGTTGAGTATTGTCAGAGAGTTTTTCACTTAGTGTGCCTGCCAATGCTGCCACCCGAATCAGATTATTCCGTATATCCTTCCGCAACGTCTGAGATAAGTCCAGCTTGCGATAAATTTGCCAGATCATCTGGTCAAGCATACGGAGTCTATCGTTCCACTCAATAATGGCAGAATCACCAGCATACTGACCATATTGTCCTCTAGTAAGTTCATTAGATTCATATCTTAACTGTTCAAAGATATCGTCAGCTGCCCCGAACACATTGTATTGTGTCAAAAAGGTCTCATCAAACTGCTTCTGCACCTGATCCGCTTCATCTACAAAAACAACATCAAGCAGGTCATACATGGCTTCGTAAATCGTTCTCTCCAAGGGATCAATCACTGCTGATATACGTGTCTTTAGAACACTCGGCGCAGTGGCAACCCATACTTCAGCATTCTGCAAGGAAGATAAATCTTTATATACACCACAGGCATGTGCAAGCGGACATTTCACAGATGTATCGTCTTGCTGCAACTGGACACAAGGATATCTGCTACTCCGATCATAATCTTCAGCCAACGCTTTAATGATACAGACATCAGATAAATGAATAAGTGACTCATGCTGCTGGCTCTTCCAATCACTAACCTCTTGAATGCCACTGCTATTCGCAAACAAATAGTTATTGAGATGATCTTCTCTGGAGGTTCTCCCAATAACAGGAACTGCATGTATTCCAAGCTTACGCAATTCTTTTACACGTTCAAGGGCCTGCATAACACTACCTTCAATGAAGCCTACCCTTGCACCCTCATGTTTTACCAGCCGGTAGGCTTCCATCATCATAAAAGTCGACTTCCCTGCTCCAAGCCCCCCACCAATGTGTTGATTCCCTTGATACACAAATTCTAGATCCATACCATCAAGCGATTCCAAAAGCACAGACTTGGCCCTACTTACCCACATGGCCGATGCTCCTAGGAGTTGATCCATCTCAGTTGCTAATACAGCTCCGTTATATGGGACCGAAAGCTTAAATATTCTTTTAGGCCGATACGCTGGCAGAGGTTTGACTTCATTGGAGAGCATAGATTCAGGGATTTCCCCCTGGAAGGTAATCCATTGCCCACCTCGAATCCTTCGAGAGTATGTAAACACTTTTTCATTAGCAAAGGGTTTAGCATTCAACTGGCGTGGGATGGAATGTTCAAGGATATTGCTATAGATAGAAGAACGGTCAATTAAATAACGCGGAGCAATACGAATCGCTCCTTCATCCTCCTTGATCTCGTATAACCGATACTCACTCCCGATTTCCATATAGGCATTGATTCGTTTCAAGAGATTCTTCTTGGTTCGCAGTTCAGGAAATAGAATTCTCAGCCGGGTGATGATGTCCGAGCGAGTGGTATGTTTCAGAATGGGTTCATTGTAACCAACCAAAACTGACCACGCTTGATGGATAGATAGCTTAGGATCGATCAAAGTACAACCTGTAATGAATAACTCCATGCTCACCAGAAGGTTAATTTCGGACTTACGCAGTTGAAGTGATTCAAACGCCTTGATGAAACCTTCGGAAAGATCCCAATAAGTCTGCCTCACAGAAACACCTTCTTCAGCGTGGATTCAATTTCTTTCTCCATAATCATTTCGATACATGCCCTAGCAGTTTCGTTTAGCAGATTCATACTTCGTTCACGATAAGATGCGAAGAGCTGGCTGCGATAATTCGGAACTACAATAAGGCATTTGTTCTTGTACTTTTCCAGGTAGGCAGGACTCTGATGATTGAAGAAATTAGCAAGCGTCCGTGGATCTCTAAAGTCCTTGACATCAAGAAAGATCCTTTTTCCATCTTCGGATACCAAGAGATCATATTCATCTACATTGGGATAGAGCTCAACCTGATATCCCTTACGAATCAATCGTTCGGCGATTCTAAGTTCAGATATTCCAGGCAGCAATACAAATCTTTGAATTCCGGGTACAAGCCGCAATACCCTTTCTTTACCAAAATCAAAAGAACTCATGCGCTCAAAATCAGCAAGCAGATGACAGATATCTTCCTTATTACAACGCCACCGGTCATTCTTATACTCCAGGGTCCATCCACAGTGGGGGCACTTCCGAAAGTTTGCCACCGCAGGTGTTATTTCTTCATAACATTGTTTGATCAAATTCGTTAGTTGAACATCAAGGAATGTATCAGCAAATTGGGACAATTGAAAGGAAGTAACTACGGCATTTTTTGGATTAGATAGAAACGTGCGGATGCGAGTATATTCCTGCTGAAGCTGTCGATCTTCTTCTCGGCAGTACATGAGGATCTCATACATAGTCTGTTGCTCAGCATCCTGTGGGGAGACATATCTGTTCAGGAACTCATCAGCATCCGGCGTTAAGCCAATGAATTCTTCTAACAAAGAAGCTTCTTCGGGGTAATAGTCTTGGAGATCAGGGATCCCCCATTCTTTGGAGGGGCGATGAAGAGTTTGCAGTAGATGATATAGATCAACCGGAGGTTGAGCTTTAGAAGCAGCTGTCTGTTCAATGAACAGCAGCATTCCCTTATAAAGCTCATCCGGAATCCTGCCATAGTCGCCCTGCCATTTGTTAATGCCTTTGATCAGGGACAGAAGAGTGTCATGTGTTTTAGCCATAGAGCACCATCCTATTAGAAGATTGATAGATATAGGATAAACTATGGGTGTGACTATTAGTTGTCAGCGAATGTATGTTCGAAATAAATTCCGATTCTGTGAGGTCACTAATTCAAGAAACAAATTCTGGCTGAACATAGAATTTTTCTCTATTCCCTTGAATCTCGATATGAGACTCCCAAACAAAAAATTTCCAATGTTCACCTATATGAGGTGTAAATACAATGTAATCAGGAGTTATCAATTTCCTAAGCTCTTTGAAATCTATATAATATACTTTGTTCCCCTCAAGTCTTACAGCCAAAATCGAAATATTAGCGTCATCTAAAAGTTCAACTTGAGCCATTTTCAAATCGAACCAACCACTACCTTTTTTGTGTATTTTAGAACCCGGAGTACATACAACAATGCGTTCGCCATTTTTGTTTCCCTCGAACATGATTTGTTTTCTTGTCATGGTTGTTAATTTACAACTGTACTTATTGCTTAAATGTTCGATTATTAGACCTTTATCTGGAATTGACATTTGCATCCTCCTGACTTTTTAAATAAGCCTTTCCTCTACCTCATGCACCAGTTTATCTACGCACATCTCTAGTGATCTCATGCCACCACCCGGCATAACCGTCATTGCCCCCATATTATATCTTTCGTGAAAATCTGCCGTGAAATAACGAAGTTCATCGCTCTGAACAGGGGTCAAGATATAAACGCTCTGAACTGCACGTTCGTCGTTATGGCGTAGCAAAATTCCATCCTTGTACTTATGCATTTCTCCAAGTGCTGTCCCCAAATTGCTAGCTACGCGGTATTTAGGATCGAGAATATATAGACGTTCTCCTGCATCAATAACAATGTCGGGGACCATCTTCTGTGTAAAGGTGTAAAAGTGCGGTGAATTACTTTGAAATACCCGTTGATAGGATAGTTGCATACCATTCTTTAACTGGACAACACTCTCGTTGTGCTCTGCAAAATGAAGGAAAATCCCTTCCCTTCTGGTTCGGAATAACCTACTGCTGTCTTTTAATAAGCCCTTTTCCCGAAAAAGCTTCACAAGTTGCATATAACACCATATCTCATATAGCGCAAAAGTTTCTCTCAGCGGATAATTGTAACTCATGCCGATTCGTTCTTTCCCATGCTTGTATAAGCGATCAAACCATTGATAGCACTGTCGGTATACGGGATGTTTTCGAAACACTTGGGATATTCGGATCACAGCTTGGTAGGGAGTTACTTGCTGAAAAAAAGGATCTCTTAGCCAATACCCTACTTTATCAGCATAGGCTTCAGCTCTACTTGCAAATTCTGCCGGACTTGTATTCCCGTACAGCTTCAGCAGATTTCTCAGTTCCATCAGTTGCCGCTTTATCAGCCTATTCTCATATGTGTTGTAGTTATCTTCTCGCATAGAAGATTTCACTGTTTTCGGTATGGTTCCATTAGGGCTCCGCCCTCTATTTCGTTCTACCCAGACCAGTGTTCGCGTATCCACTACCTTGACTCGATCCCGTCTCATTTGTTGTTCATGGGCTTGAAGTACCCTAGTCGGGTTCTCAATCACGTGTCGGATCATGGTTGCAAGTGAAGAGAACGATGCTTCAATATAGCTCCATTGTGCCAAAGAAAGCTCACGCGAACGATCATCGGCATCAACTCCCAGTTCAATCCCCGAATGCTCGAAACAAAGCGACGCTTCCTGTAAAATCTCACTTAACATGAGGTGATATTGCTCCTGCGTCATTTTCCGGGTATCCGAATAAATATAAGTATCAAATACTACTCCATTAATCACTAAAGTGACCTGGCCGCTATAAAAAGGTGTCGTTAATTGACCATAAACTTCTCCTTCACAGATTCGATTTGGGAAATGCCGCAAACCGCAAAACTGGACCGAAGGCTGCGGTTCCAAGTCTTTCATTACATACTTCCAATCGTAGGTAGTCGCTTCGATTAAGTAGGCATCTTCCAAGGTAACCCATGCTTCACCATTTAATCGGAGCAGAAAATCACCGCCAGAACTGTGTTGCTCCATAACGTACAAGCTCCTTCTCCATACGAATAATATGACCGTAACTTACTGATTCTTCATTCAAATTTTCAGAGAAGGTTTCTTTTAGTTCTTTAAGCAGATCAGCTATCCGATCATCACCTCTAAGTTTCGGAAGCACCTTCTCCGCAATAACACGATCCAGCATAGCCTTTCTTGAGCCCTGATGTTCAACATCTAACGCAAGATAGCTGCTCATTTTCTGAATCATCTCATTCATTGTCCGGTATCCAAAATGCAGGTGATAAGGAGCCAACAACCCATTCAGTAGCTTCAAAAATACAAATTCGTTCTGCAGTTCCGCTCTGACACCATCATCTACACGACTCCAAAAAGTTTGCAGATCCACCTCGCTTAATGTCATAACGAATGCACGATCTAATACCTTGTCCGAGATACTATGTGTTGTTTCATCTACATTTATCGTTCCAATAAGATATACATTCGGCGGTATTTTAATTTTGGAAGGAATCAGTACTAGGTCATCTCGATTATGCAAAGGAATTTCATGATGTGATTCCACCCCGCTCAGATAATCGCTTAAATAATACTCGACCCGGGCTAGATTCATTTCGTCGAGTACAATAAAATGTGGTTTCTCGCGCTCCTCTTGAGCGTGAAGGATCGCCTTTAAGAATTCTGTCATAATATATCCATTCTCAAAAGAGCTGTAATAGCCAAACAAAGCAGTCGCATCCGTCCAATCCGGACGAACAGGTATTATAGATAAATACGGATTGTCAGCTTCATAGGACAAACCATATACTGCATTTGCGTAGAGTTTAGCTAGCTGTGTTTTGCCCGTTCCCGAAATACCGCTTAGAATAACAAAATGCTTATCGTTCAAAGCTGTCAAATTCAGATGTAGGTCACGGATTAAATCTTTATCAAAAGTCAGGGAACAATTCTGAATCGTCTCATAAATAACTGAAAAATTAAAATTGCTGTTGTACTCAACAATCTCCGTTGAATGATCATCGTTTGCCGAATCATCATCCACCGGTTCAACACTTGGAGCAGTGGTCTCGAGAAATTTAAATCCTCCACGCCCGCCCACATGAGCGAACAAAAGGGCAGCACAAGCGAATCTCCCTTTAATTTCGGCTAGCTCTTCTTCAAACTGCTGCTTTATATTGTTGTATGTACCTGTCAGATATTCATTATCATTACGTACCGGAATACCATTCTGACGTAGTAAATCAAGCGCGCGAAGCTTTAATACCTCGTTATCTTGGTTTTGCATTTTAAATGATTTTTTAATCCACCATTCCTTACGATCATCATCAAGAAGACCTGATACGTTTGCATAAATATGATTATAACCCTCTACATTCACTGCAAGCACCGGTTTGTTTATTGCTGATCTCACATCATATTCACTATAGTAAAAGTAGCCTTGTACAATCGTCTGCCCATCCCGCTTTAATGTGAATTCCTGTTCCCGAGTTCCCGACTTCTCATTCTCAAGAGTTCCATAATGAATCTGATAGGGATATCCAAACAGCGAAACCGAATAACTCGTCTCCACCGAAGCAATCAATGCCATAATATGCGAGGATTTAGCACTTTGCGTTCTATCCTCAAATACATAATTCCGTAGTGAAGCCGTCTTCTCCCATATAACTCTTAACATATTTACAATATCAGTGCTCTGATACTCACCTTCCAGAGGAAGTGCTAGACCAAAATAAACCCAGGGTCTGGTTCTTGGTTTAATCATTGCAGTTAAAGTCTGTTCCAATTCAGATCGTTCAATTTCATTTTTCGTGAAGGAACCTGTTCTGGTGAATGTTCTGATCTCACTATCCAGTTCACTTAACATCGAATTCAGACGACCAGTCTTAATCAACTCATAGACTTGATAAAAACTTAGTTCTATATTGATATAAAACTGACGCTCAACACCGTTAAACTCGAGTGTTAGCAGATTGAACTCTTTGTTCCCTGTATTGCCAACGATTTGAGCAAAATACTTTTTGCCTATACTCGTATCTTTCTTTTGCTCTGCATATTTAGGATTTAACGAGTCATGATAGGTGGTCACTAACGTTTGACCGTATGTAGCAATTCTATAATCCTGACCAATTAATTCCCCAGCCAACTGATCTAATTCTGATTTCCAGAACTGATCCATGGTATCATTAACTTTTTTGCATCGTTCCGTGGTATTTTCAATATCGAAGATTTGCTGATATTGAGATAAGTTGATCATAATGAGCTCCTTTGAATGTTCGAATTATTTAACATTTATTTATAACTGCCACCATATTTTATAACTCTAATATTCTGTATGTATTTGACAGTCAAGGGGCTCCTAGCAAGGACTTATTCTAATAATCTGCTAGGATACATACATGCTTAATCAATAAACAATTAAATTTGTACTCCTACAATAAAAGCGATGCAGTATTATCATACATTTCCATGACAATTCCGCATCTCTTTCATTCTCTCATTCGATCTCAATCAATATCAGATAAATTTGTTTTCAATTAATCCGACACTTCTTCACTCGTAAATACTGCCGTCCGCGTATCTGCCGGTGTAACTAATACAGGCCACCAGAAGGGATTGCCACTCCATCCTTTCTCAACCTCACCCTCTTGACGGAGCAGAACTAAGGCTGGGATGTCTTGCGCCACATCACGAGCCTTGTTTTTCTCTTGATAAGAATCCGGCGAGTTTTCAAGTCGTCCATCATTTTGTTTGAGCCTTTGCGCCTGACGTTCTTTGCGCACCAAAACCCAAACCTTCCCTTGACGTTCCTGTAATGTGGTAGAGCGATTACTTAAAAACTCAAGACTTGATATGAATGCTTTTTGATCCCAGTTATGACCTTCCTTAAAAGTACTCTCGATTAATTTGATCATTTCAATTACTTCATCAAGATCCATTAGGAATGGCTCATCGAAGTTATTGGTTTTACTACCTAACATTTTATCAATCTGAGAAACAGCCTTTTGCATGTTTGTTTTGGCTTTAAGTTCAAAACCAACAGGAAGTAGGCGAGATGAGGGCTTAAGCGTAGTGATGCTAGATAACAACAACTTATTGGGCGAGCAAGGTACTATTTTGTTTTTTGTATCCTTTTGTATAAATATCACACCATTATTTTGGTTCCCTCTTTCAAAAGCTTCACGCAATGCAGTATCGAAATCGTGGATTTTTTTCATGATATCGTAAATAGGCTTGGTCGTATAAAACCTGGTAACAATTAAATCTTCCATTGGGCGGGCTCCAAACATACGGGAATGCTGCAGTACCGTATCCTGCTGAAATGTTTTTGGTCTTCGACCATAATAAAATCCAATTAAATTCCCTATTGTTATGCCACGGTCTAAGATTTGTCCACCAATAAAAATGTTCAGTGGAGTACGTAATTTCAATTGACCTGTTTCGTCCAGAAGTTCCTTCACTTCTTTTTCTGAGTTCACTACCATTGTCATGATGTGCTCATCCAAAAAAGCCTTCCGCACTTCTTTTTTAACCGATTCAATAGTAGGTATTTCTAAATGATAGAGATCAATTGATTCTTTAAGGTTATCGTAGGCTTCCTCAACTAATTCATTATATCGTGGCATATCTGCCTTGCATTCCTCATTTAACTTATCGCAGATTGCCAGGATCACATCATCTTGCCAACCATGAGAGGATTTATTTTGTTCGGTATGAATGATAAAGCTGAACTTCTTTTCCACTTCATTTAATTCTCTGTTCTGCAATCGACGAATGGAGCCACCAACAATAAAGTTGACGATAGCTTCACGGAGTGTTTTAACTTTAGGACTAATAAGACAATCTTCAATTTTAAATGATCGACGATCTGATTTTTTCAGAGCTTCCAATTCACTTTCACTAACTTCTTCAAACAAATGTTTCGAAATGGAGTCACTGCCATCATCATTCTGATCAAAGTAAAAATCGCCACCGATGTACCGGTTATGTATGGGAACTAATTTAGTAAAGGCAGGTCGAATGGGCTTGAATTCCAGTTTTTTGGATTCAATCGTCAATTCTTCAGGCTGAAGATAGAGAGAGTATGGCGTTGCTGTAACTTGGAGAAAATCGCACTTACCAGCTTTTTTACGAAATTCATCTATGCTACCGGCAATTTTTTTAATTTCCAGACCTTCAGCTTTAGACTTATTAAAGCCAAGACTGGCATAGTCAGCTTCATCATCAATTATTAATATTCTCTTTTCTCCAAGTAACGGGTATTTCTCAAAGAATGCATTATGGAGTCGTTCCATGTTACGCTTTTCCTTTTTCACAACAAAGACAAGTTTTTGGTTAAGCACATAACCCCGGAGACCACTTGGTACATTCATGATGTCAAAAACTTGCATTTTATCATTTTGAATGAGTTCATGAAATTCACTATTTAGACGCTCAATCGTCTGCTGTGCAAGTGCAATTGTTCCTTTGGTAAGTATTATAGTCACATCGAAATCATTATCATAAGCAAGACCCATAATTCCAATAAATGTCCGAGTTTTACCTGACTGAATTTTCCCGAGTAACATTCCCGGACGATTAGCGCTTGTATTATTCTCATGTAACTTAGCAACAGTTTCCTTAATACAGGTCTCCAAGGGCTCGTTATATCCATTTTTTTCCTTTAGTGTATTATAAAAAATCCCTGTTTGCATTGTCTTTAACATACTCTTGCTCCTTAAGTAGGTGTATTTAATGAATACATTCTAACAAATCCCATTGACCACTTCCTGTCAGTAAACGGGTGTTCTATTTAATGAATTCAGTGTACAGTTACTACCCATCCGGTCTATTTGTAAATTTCCGAATAATAAACAGAATTCTGCCTATGTCCTGTATCTAATTAATCTAATAATTCTAAAGAACCTACTATGTCGCGAAGTTCACTCTCAGCAACCTGCTCATTCTCATATTGGATAGAATATACCTTAATCTTTTTCCCAGACTCTCCTTCTAGATGCCAGGATTCCAAACAGCTGTCGCATGATGCAATTCCATCATGGTGAGGGTAGAGTAATACTACCTCAGTAACTTTTTTGTAGCGAGTTAAATAAGCATACATCTGGTAAAAGTCTTCACGTTTCACCCCATGCCGGGGACGCTGAGAGTGAATCATTTTCCACTTAGTGTCGATAATGATTTGTTTCCCGTTTGGCCGGGCGACCAATAGGTCCGGTTCAAGCTGGAAGACCCCCCTACTGTTTCTCTCGTTGACGAGCAGTTTATAGCTTCTATCCTTTACCGTAACCTCGTCCCAATTCTTACGTACCAAATAAGCAATATAGGCCTCAAACAAATCATTCATTTTAAACAAGATCGAGCTATTCTTATTTCTACCTGGGGAAAATACAGGTGCTGACCGGCCAACTAAAAGTTTAGCAAGCTGGAAGCTATCTTGAAAACGGACGTTCGTTCGATCGAATCGTATACGATCCAACTGATCGTAGTTAAATAGCCTAGAATCTACTTCATCCAATAATACCTCACTGCTCATAGCTCGCTTCTTTGTCGAGGGGAACTTGGATTGAGACATAACGATTTGTAGCGCAGCTCTGAACGCTTGATTTAATGGATTGTCTATTTGAAACTCGTCGTATATACAACTAACCCCCGGCTGCATCATGGCTTCCCGAAGAAGTTGTCGATTCATGTTAATCTTTCCTCTAACGAGGTGAAGCTCGCCGTATTCTCTCTGATAGGTCTTAAATACTCCCTTTCTAAGTTCTAGAGCGAGCTTCTCCGTGAATAAACTAGCAATAATCTCGAACAAGTTCATTTTCTCAATCATCAGCTGACTGACTTGGCTCTCGTGGATGTTTAAAAATCCGGAACGCTGAAGCATTCGTAACAACACTTGTCTCGAGTGACGAACATCATTTCCAGATACCTTAGGTAAGATTTCTATTGAACACGATCTCAATTGTATAAACCCTACATAATTGATAAAGGTAATCTCGTTTCGGGAGAATTGTATGCCGTCTTCCTCTAAATCATGTTTTATTACGTAGGCCGCAAGTTCATCAGCTTCTAACGACGTAAGACATTCTTGATTCCCCGTATCTGATATCAGAAGTGAATTGAAGCATTCAGTCACGACAAGATGTTTCATTCCTCATCGTCCTGTTCAGCTTGATTCTTAGACATGTTATAAATCCGCTTGAGTGCATCCACTGTCGGGTTTGTTTGGACGAAATAACGAGCTTTAATAGGTTCGAGGGAGCCAGATTTCTTAGCAAATAGCTTATCAGCTTGCATCACAACTCTGTTCAGAAAATAAGAATTATCTCTAGGCTTCCCTGAACCTCCTAATACGAGTTCGATTTGCTCCCAATCATCATAGAAATACTCTTGCAGAAGCGGTATCACCTTACTTAGCATCACTGCAATATAATTCTCAATCTGAGGGTTATCCATCAAAAAATAGGCATGTCCGATCACATGGTCCCGATCATATAAATATTCAATACGTTGATTTATTGTTTCCACTAATAACTTGATATTCACTCCTTCCACATCTGATGGAAGCAGCGAGTAGTCCGGCAACATCTCAACGAATTCAAATCTTCTTCGCAAAGCGGTATCAATTAAAGAAATAGAGCGATCGGCTGTATTCATTGTGCCAATAATATGAACATTGGAAGGCACACGAAGACGATCCCCCGAGTATGGGAGTGTGACTGAAAGTTCATTTTTCTGGTTCGTTCTCTTGTCCGGTTCGATCAGTGTGATCAATTCCCCGAAGATCTTGGAGATATTCCCCCGATTAACCTCGTCAATTATGAGGATGTATTGTTGATCTTGCTCTCCCTGCTCTCGTATGCCCGAAATTAATTCCTTTATGCTGTCCATGTTTAGGTCTTTCTTATCGAACATATAGATTGTTTGTTGTGAAAAAAACTTTTCTCGCAAAACGCTTTGCACGGGGAGCATGGCTTCATTATTTTCGTACAGCCACTGGACTCCCCTGAATTGATGATAAGCAATTGGCGAGTCTACTCTGTAGTTGTATTCGCTAGTTATTTTCCCAATCGCTCTAACCTTCTTATTGCCATGCGAGATGACGACGATATCTCCGATTCGCATCCAATGCTTAAAACGCTCTACAAACTCTGCTCCGTAAGGGTTTTCGTCCGGCAGTTGGGATTCATACAATCCACGTATTGCTTGCTTGTTTTGGCATTTAGAGAAATCGACATTCTCCCCCCAACCTAGAGCGATCTCATTGTTTGAGATGCAGTAATCATATACCTCATCCTCATCACTATTCCCCGTATTGCCTAGGGACATTTTGAAAAACTGGGTTTGATCGGGGTCGAATTTATAAGTTTCTCTAAGTTCAGAGTAGGTTGCCCGTGCCGCGTTACATAATCTTTTGAAGATGCCGTCTTGAACTTCATACTGCTTCTTTTCATCACTGAACCGAATTCCCTCCACGAACTCTTCATAGCTATACGATTGATGAAAGGTGCAGAACATAATATGATTGCTGTCTACATACTGGTTAAAAAGAGCTACAGCCTCATCTCGGAGTTGTGGATTCGTAATGATATCAGAATCAATTTCTGGGTTTAGAATGGATAAGGCTTCATAGATAACATTGTAGGTTTTTCCTGTCCCTGGCGGACCATATAAAATTTTGTTTATAGGTTGGCTATTGCTCATAACAGTCCTGAACCCTCCAGTTACATTCTCATATTTATCAGTCATATTAACAACATGATAAACATCCAATAAGTCTTGAACGTTGTATCCCTTTTTCTTAGCGTAATTAAGTATCATATTTGCCACCTGGTTATATAAAGTATATCTTTCCACCACATCGTTAGGAATGATAAGGCCAAGGTGCTCTCCAAATGAATCGAAATTTTCTTTTGGTATATAGAGCACATATTTATCAGGATTATAAGATGCTAGTAACATGGCTAACAATGGAACAGGTACTTCATTTGTTTTAGGTTTGATACTTCCATGTGCCTCTATCATTGCTCGATACTGCTCTCTGAATCGCTCTTTGATTTCAACCGTAATACCTTGCTCTAATAAATCTTGCAATAAGTTCAAGATGACAACCAACTCAGAATATTGCAATATGCGCCTGAAATTATCCCGCCAGATCCATCCCTTGAACAACTTATATATATTCTGATAGACTTTTCTATTTTTGCCTTCTCCTGTAGTAACTTGTATTAACCGGTCAATCATATGCTGCGAATCCATTTCCAAATTTCTGAGAATCGGACCGATTACGGACATGATTTCAACCTTTAATTGACGTTCATTCTGATATTCCTCCTCATTATTTACCCGGTACTTATTAAACCTCCGAAGGCTTTTATCCAATAAACTATAGTTAATGTCATGTAATGAAACGCCATTCTTAATCGAATCACTCATTATATATACTCCTTGACTTGTAACTATAAAAATTAACACTTGAAACTATCGGTTCTTCCCGACTTATTCATGAAAAGTTACCAAAGAAGATAACCCTATAGCTCATAGATATCTATAAATAGACATTACGACAAAAATAGAAGTATGTCGACCAAATATTCCCTTTAGATTTTTTGCTTCTAATTTCATTGTGCATAACCACCTCTACTAGTCCCCCAATGTTTAATAAACGGAAAAAAAATGAACAATCGAAGTTCGTCTCTTTTCTGGTTTTTTAGTTTAATTTTTCAGCGTAGGACTTAAAGAAAACCGATTATACATCTCACTATAAATATAAACAACGATTTAATTAACTCACATCAAAATTGGTATAACTATACCCTTCTCTAGTTTTCTTCACCTCCAGGATTGCCGGAATTGCGCTCTTCAGCTCTTGGACATGTGAGATTACACCAATCATTCGGCCGGACTGTTGCAGGTCAATCAGAGTATCAATAGCCTTGTTCAGAGACTCTTCGTCCAGTGAACCAAAACCCTCGTCGATGAACATGGTTTCTAGTGAAACCCCGCCATCATAAGCTTGAATAACATCTGCCATTCCGAGCGCTAGACACAGCGAAGCATTAAACTTTTCTCCACCGGATAATGTCTTTACATCCCTCAATTGACCGGTATAATTGTCATACACATCAAATCCAAGGCCACTTTGCTTACCGCGTTTCTCCATACGGTCGCTGCGGACAAGATAGTATTGTCCTCCGGACATCTTTTGTAGCCGATGGTTTGCATTGTGAATAATTTTATCTAAAAACTCAATTTGCAGATAGCGTTCAAAGGAGATCTTACTACTATTCTCTCCGCGCACAACATCATACAAATCTTTCACGACTTGGTACTCACGTTCAGCCTCTTGGCAGCTACGCTCAGCCTCAAGAATATTCGCCTTATATTCCGAGCCTTTATCAAAGTTATTCCCGGCTTGGATAGACTCCGCGCGAACGATATCAATAGATTGCTCCAGATCATCTAGAAGCTTCTGCAGGATGGCAAGATCTTGACGTTCTTTACCTGCCAGCGTGGAGGTTAATTCCTCAATTTGCTTGGTTACCGATGACAATGAGGCCTTGTGCATTTCAATCTGACTCTTCAGCTCAGCTTGAGCACTATTGCTCATCTTCGCTGCTTTATAGCTTTCTTCTGAAGCGAACCCAGCCTGCTCTAACGCTCCGACGTAGCTTTGAAGAGCCTTGTCCTTATTGGTAGTCGCTTCACTCTTCCCATTCTCAGCATTGACTCGGCTTGCAGATGCCTTGATATTCCGTTCGTTCGCTTCCAGGTATTGACCCTGTGCTTGCTTCCACGCGTTCTCCAGTTGTTTATTGTTAACCTCTGCACTCTTGATATGCTGTTCTAATTTCCCGAGACTACGTACTTCTTCTGGCAAGCTGGATAACGATTGATCAAATAATGCTTTCTCAGTTACATATTCAGTATTTTTGCTATTGAACAAATTTAGCGTATGTTCCTTTTGTTTGCGTAACTCCTCCAATTTGCTGTCCAGTGTATCTAGTGCTTGCTTGAGTGGAGCCAACATAGAATTCTCTTCCTTCAGTTGCTTCTCCTCTTCAACCAGTGCCTTCCCCTCTATTTGCAGATCAGCGTAGACTGTCTGAATCCCTTCTAACGGATATCCCAGTTCAAGCAACTGTTGCTGCTTCTCTTTAATCTGCTGTTCAGTAGTTGTGAGCTTCGCCTTTACTTCGAGGTGTTTTTTTTCATATGAAGATTTCTCCTTACGCATTCGCTCAAGCTCTTCTTTGGTAGGAATGTCGCCGGTGGCAGCAGCTTTTTGGGGATGATCAAGACTTCCGCAGACCGGACATAACTCACCATCATGAAGATGACTTGCAAGCAATCCTGCTTGCCCTTCAATCCAGCGTTCCTCAATTGCAGAATACGCCTGATCCGCTTGTTCAAATGACCCTTTATTCTCTCTTTCTTCTGCTTGTTCTATTGTAAGTTTGTCTAACAGGCCGAGATATTCTTTCATAGTTACAGCCTGCTGTCTTAACTGGCTAAGCTTCTCAGTCTTTGCCGGCAAATGAAGAACCTTATCTTCCAGTTCCTTAACTTGCGCTGCTTTAGAGAGTCGATCGCTCTGCTTCTTCTCCAGCTCAACAATTGAGCCGTTCAGCTGCTTAGACAAGGTATCCACTTCTATCGTAAGCTTCGTGACTCGTTGCTGTCTCTGGTCAATCTCTTTTACTGCCGGGAGATATCCTTGAAGCCGATCCAGTTCACGTAAAGATTGATTCCGTAATTCTTCCTTTCCTTCCTCCTGCTTATAGAGAGCAATAGCCGTATTGAGGGCAGTTTCAGCCTGCAGGCATTCTGTAAGCGCAGCTTCGAGCAACTCGCTTTTACGACTTAGTTCATCCGTCATTTCAATATTATGTTGTTCATAGACCTGAAGGTGAACCGCTTGCTCCGCCAGAGACAGCTGCACTGTTTGCTGCTTGATAACATCTTCTTTCGCTACTAACTGTTGCTTTACTTCAGCTTTCTGATCTAACAGATCAAATTGTCCATTCACCGCTTGTACTTGATGATAAACAGCCGTATGTTCTTGGAATTTGGTCATTTCAGCTTGCAGCAACTGCTTCTTTTCTTTCAGTTGCACAGTATAATATTCAATCTCTTTATCCAATGCTTCAAGCACTTGATAAGTATTGTAGTTCTCCTGCTCAAAAACCTTGTATAAGTCAGAGGCTTCACGCCCACCTAGAGCACCTTTCACATTACCGATATGATATTCCAGCATCTTCGCTTGCTCCGAGCAAATTTGCTGCATATCCTTGCGTTGTTCATTCAAATGGTCCGCGACCTGTTTATATAACCCTGTCTTAAAAATCCGGCGCAAGATCTCTTCCTTGTTCTCTGTCTCTGAGGTGAGCAGCTTGCGGAATTCACCCTGTGGCAGCATAACGATCTGACTAAACTGCTCCTTGGTGAGTCCAATAAGTCCGCGAATTTTCTCATCCACCTGCGACACGATAAAACGATCGACAATGGGGACAGCCTGTCCACCGCTGATTTCGTACAGTTCATAACTATCTCCTGTCGCACCTTTATTTCCGGTCTTTACATGGGCTAACTGCCGAAATACACGGTACGTCCGACCTTTCAGCTCAAATTCCAAATCAACAGACGTGTGGACCTGGTCATCGGCGAAATGGCTCCGGAGCATCTTGTTATCATTTCTATCTTCACCACTTGCATCTCCGTACAAAGCGAAACAGATCGCGTCAAAAATCGATGTCTTCCCGGCCCCCGTATTCCCTGATACGACAAATAACCGGTGCTCTTTAAGCTCGGAGAAATCAATAACCTCTGTATCCTTATACGGCCCGAACGCCGTCATTGTCAGCTTGAGCGGTCTCATAACGCTCACCTTCTTTCTCCAGGATTTCCTGCAGCGTTTCGATAAACAACTTCTCTGTTTCTGGCGATAGCTCTGTTCCTCTTACGTCTTTATAAAAAGCTTTAAACAGCGACAGTCCATCCATCTTTGCTCGTCCTTCAACCACCTGTGGCTCCCCAATCAACCCTGGGATTGTCATCTTGCGTTCTACATGCATTGCGTTTGGATAGACCGAGCGTACCCGTTCCATTGGCGATGACACCAACAATTCATCCAGCAAGCGGACGAACACATAATCCTCATTAATGACATGCTGCTCAATATCTGCGATGAAACCTTCGACGGTCCGCATGTCGCGTCGTGGTGTCAGCAATCTTTTCTCAATCGTTGTCTCTCCGTGTTCATCCAGATGGACAATTAAATATCCCTTGTTATGAAGTTCTTCCGAAATGGAATACTTCAGCGGTGAGCCAGCATATCGGACCGTTTCGTTTCCAACATGATGTGCCTGATGCAAGTGACCTAATGCGGTGTAATGGAATCCGTCAAAAAATTCGGAATTTACATGTTCAGCCCCACCGATCGACAGCGGCCGTTCAGAATCACTGGTATTATCCTGTGCTTCACCGCCAGGTGTTACAAAAGCATGTCCCACAAAAATATGGCGGGCGTTCGGGTCCATCGTGCTTTTAATATCCTCCGTAATCTTCTGCATGGCATCGTTATGTGTTCTAATACTCTCATCACCTAGTAAATAACGTACTTTCCCTGGCTCAGCATAAGGAATGAGATGGAAGTGAACTTCACCATACTCATCACTCAAGACCACAGGCTCCATGGAGGTATGAAGTTCTCCGGCGATATGTAGCCCCGAGGCTCTCATAATGGTGCTGCCGAAGTCGAGACGGCTTGGACTGTCATGATTACCGGCGACGGCGAGTACAGGAATTTTCAACTGCAGTATAATCTTCTGCAGCACTCTATCGAGTAATTGCACTGCTTCCGTCGGTGGGACGGCACGATCGTATAGATCGCCTGCGATGATGATGACATCAGGCTGCTCTATTTCAATATCCTTGATGAATTGTTCAAGGATGTAATGCTGATCCTCTGTCATATAGACGCCTTGTACCAGCTTGCCTAGGTGCCAGTCTGCTGTGTGGAAGATTTTCATGGTTTTCCGTCCTTTCGTATAATTCTTTCGCTTAACTTAACGGTTATACGTTTCCTTGTTTTATGTCACTCTATTATAAACAAAAGTTCGCTGACAGAAGGTTGTCAGCGAACTTTTGTTCTCATTTGAAGTGAGTCTACTTTTTATTATTCATTATAGTTTCAATTTTCAATATTTCATTATAATACTTTTTGTACCATATTTCCCCATTATTATCATGACTTCCACAGGTGACGTACTTCGTATATCCCGGATAAGTTTCATCAACATAATCCGGGTCGATTTGATCTTGTGCTGGTGGGCCACTTATCAGACCGTTTTCCATACTTAATGGAAATACCCAGCAAGCTAAAGGTTTATATTTCCAGGGATGCATATCGTTCTCAGTGGCGGCTGCCTGCAAAGAACATAGTCCAGTATCATTTGAAAAAACACATCGAGTTTGATCAAAGT
>NZ_LN831198.1:491417-515206 GCF_001368795.1 Paenibacillus ihuae | reverse complement strand
GAAAAAAACACATCGAGTATGATCAAAGTGACTTGGAAAATCACGATTTGTGTATTGGTGAGACCGAGTCGCTGTTTTTCTACCCACAACTTCATTTCTCCAATTGCCATCTACGATAAATTCAGTAGGAAGATGGGAGAAGTATTGCGGATATACACTCACTGTATTCTTGAGCATCTCTTCTTCTCCTTTATTTAAATACACACCATCATAGCAGCACATCGCTTCACAGTTTAAACTACAACTTTTTATTCTAACTTGAGAATCATCATATTTTCTCTTCAGATTTTCAGCAGCACTTAATTTATACTGTCGGATAGGCTCAATATAATCCTTCACCCACTCCTGATATTTCACAGTTTGTTCAGAATCATCAATCCTGTGAAGGTTGGCATCTAACGCTTCTAAAATAATTTCTCCAAATCCTTTTATCCCTTCACACTTAAGAACGACATCAATCAATTCAGATATTAATCGTTTTTTTGTTATATCTTCCTGATTCGTTGTTTGAATGATATATGCTGCCAATCCCTGCGCATATAATCCTGGTGTCAGTTTTTTATCAAGTTTCTCGAGAAAGAACGCCGAGTGCTCCTCTTTAGAGAATAATTTACCTGTTATTAATCCGAAGCTCGATGAAAGGGCAGCCAAATAGTCATAGTTATGCTCATTAGCTCTATTAACAAGTTCATATAGGTTATCATAGGCTACAGGATCTCCAAATTTAGCAAGACATAGGTTTCTCCATATTTGAGCATAGATTAAATCCCAGTTGTGTTTAATTTCTTTAGAAATCGCTATACCCTCTTCATAAAGATCAAACGCCTCAGATACTCTCCCTTGAGTAAGTAAAATATTCCCATAACAAACAGCGGCAATATTATGTGCGTGTTTCCAACTTGATTCCCTTGCCATTTCGTAAGCTGCTTTAATTTCTGTTTCTGCCATTTCTAGTTGACCACTTCCCATATATCCGTCTGCAAGATTAACACATGAGAGTAAATAATTATACTTGTCATGTAAATTAAAATATCCTTCTTTTGCAGTAGAGGCTTTTTCAACTACCTTTATATTAGAATCAACATTATGACACAGCAGTGCAATGGTATGATCGAAAGACACTCTTATCCTCACATGCTCGTTTAAAAAATCAAAAAACTTATTTTCAATCTCATTGAGTAAGGTAAAGCCCAAGGTGTTTTCTCCAGCATAAAAATATGATTTAACAAGCTGCTCATAACATTTATAACTTAAATAATCAAGGGGAGAATCTTGGATCATTAAAACAGCTTGTTGTGAAAGTTCGATTGCTTTTTGGGAATCCAAACATCTAAGCTGGTACTTAGATTGATACAAGTAATTCTCTGGATCCAAGTTCTCACGAGATCCCACACAGAAATTTGAATATAATTCAATGTACTTTTCTTCAGCTATTATATCTCCATCTCCATATGCAGCCTCAATCAGAATACCAAGTACAAGTTTATATTGAGCCTCTGAAAAATTCACTCTATTGATAAGTAGTGCTTCTCCATATTGCTTGCATTTATTAAACATTCCCTCTTGAAGACAAAGTTCTATTAACTTAATGCCACTTTCAAAATAAATTTGCCGGTAAACATCACGATTCTCACCGAGAATCTCATATAAATGCGTGAACTCTTCCATTATAGAAATTTGCTCATAAATCTCAAATAATATAAGTTTCTGAGACTGAATAAGTTCCATATAATAATCTAGAAGAAGTATATGAATACGATCTCTTTGTGGCATTTCATCCAGTATTTCTTTAGCAACTTCATAATAAATTCTACGCCTGAATTCAGCTACTTCCAGATAAGTGGGATGTTCATTATTCATCGTAAAATTATAAGGATTATCTATTTCTACAAATGTAGAAATGTCTATATTAAAATCTTCATTTAACGCAACAAGGCACTTTTCTAAGAAACTTCTTGAAAAACGTATTCCTTGACTGCTCCCACAAGCTAACAGGCACGATACAGCAAATCCCAACTCCAGAATTCTTTCTCTGACTAGCTCTTTTTTCTTAAAGGATTTAAAGGTGAGTTTTTCAATTGAAACCTTCAAATTCCCATTAACATCTAAATAACCTGGAGTATATTTAATTCGTCTAACAAAATCCCATAAGATTTCAAGATCTCCGCTACAGTTCTGTGCAAGAATTGATTTAGCATTATTAGAGATATGAGGAAGCTCTTTACTGATGACATTAATAATTTCCCTTGTATTTAATCTCTCAAGCTTAATAAGCTTAACAAAATCCTCGGAAACATTTCTTTTTGTGGCAAGACAAAATTGACCGAAATTATCAAAATCATTACCCCCATGTTGAGTTTGGACTTTATAACTGGATTCCCAGCAAGTACAAACTATCACAAGCGGCCAATTATCCAAGCGGCCCTTTTCAATTAATCGGGCAAGAAATTTTAATGTTAGAGTATCAGCCCATTGCGCATCATCTATTACCAAAACAAGTGGTGTATTTCTAGTCTCAAATATAACTGAAAATATATCCAACGATTGATCTACTAAAGATTGGTACTCTGTCTTGCAATCAACGCTCCTCGGTCTTCTTCCTTCTCTCTTTTGACCCAACTCCATAATGATTTTATAGAATCAAAAGTTCCTATGCCTTGATCCAAGGAATTCACTATGCTGGAAATCAGGTTTACAGCGGCTCCTGAGCCGGGAAAGGCATAATTTGCTAATAAAGTGAGTGTACTCTTAAAAGCTTGAATATTTTTCGCTGTTTTTTTTGTGATTCAATTAAACCACCCAGATGCAACCGAATTTGTTTGCGAATCTGTGATAAGGCAGAATTATCCTGACTACTGTTTCGCTCATCTTGATTATGACATCTTAAGGCAAGCCAAAGCCACGGCAACTTAAATTGTTGATCATTACTCAAATTTTCAAACTCCGGTACGATTGACATGGTATGCTTCTTATCCACTAACGTATCTGGCCAGTAATGAAACTCATCCTTATTTACTGTCAAATATTGATAAAACTCCTGTATCAACCGGGTTTTGCCGACGCCTGTATCTGCTTCTATAACAACAAGATTTGTGTGTCCTTCTCCAGAGTGTTCAAACCTCTCTAATAAATATGTAAGCTCCTTCTCACGTGCAACAAAATCGTTTTGCGAAAAGTCAATTTTCATGGGGTATACCAACTTTCCTTTTGTAAATACATCCTGTATACTCTCTATACCCTAAACAATATTCTTTCTTGATCGGAGATCTCTATGTCTTTTATAACCATCAAAAAAATCAGTGTAAAAGAAGTACCTCAAATCATTACTCTGTTAAATACAACTCTATCATTTGGATTAGCTAATTATAATAATGTATCGCAATACATCCAATCTACTTATGCCTACTGTGCATTGGATAATAACAAAGTTGTTGGAATTATTACTTCTAAAGAACTAATGGATCCAGCAAGTGAATTTCTACAACACGAGAATGTATTACAGAAGTTAAACGAATGCCAAATAAATCATGCTATTATAGTTAAGCAATTAGCCGTAGCTCAATATTACAGAGGTCAGGGGATTGGAACCAATCTATTGGATCAATTATTAAAACAGCATGCAGGAAGAAACTTTGTTACGGTTGGTTGGATTACTCCCTCAGGCTGGAATGCTAAATCTATTTTTCATAAGAATAGCTTCCAGCCATTGATATATGTAAAAGAATTTTGGCTTAAAGACAGTCTCCTAAAAAAGTATGATTGCCCCTATTGCAAAAAATTCGGGCCTGGGTGCTCATGTTCTGCCGTGATTTGTATTAAAGATTAAGTGATAATCTTGGTTCGTGAAAGTTTGATTATTCAGCCCCGTAGTGCAACATGATCGTCTCCTAAAGCGAAACCCATTGCTTCCCCTTATAAATAAGTCCCTCTCGTCTCCGCAGCCATGGAGGTATTTGTCCAATGGGATCTGCTAGTGTACAAGTTGTTCTTCATTTGCAGTTCAGCTTGCTTAATCACCAATTCTGTAGCATCCTTGATTTCATCAGGCGGGTATTTATATTCCTTCAATAAACGTTTGATGAGGGATCTCATATTGGCTCTGGCATCGTTACGTTTTTCCCAATCGGGAGTTTTGTTATCATTAATCAACTGAATCAATTTCTTTGCCATTTCTCTGAGAATGTCCGACTTATAATGGGCCTTGATCAGCTCTGGTTTTGCCAGCGCATCATAGAACGCCTGCTCTTCAGGTGACAATTGCAGGTCTATACCTTCATTAGTTGCCGATTCAATCTCCTTGGCGATATCGATCATCTCGGTAATTAACACATTGATATCTTCAATATGGTTGTACCGTTCGACGATAACTTTTAGCTTGTCGGAGAAATATCCCGAACGAACAATATTCGTTTGCTCGAACCATTTGATCTTATCATCAAGTAGTTTTTTCAGGATGCTGGCCGCAACGTTCTTACGTTTCATCGCCATGATCTTTTGCAAATTCTCAACGGATAGTAGGCTCTTTTCTTGCTTTGCTGAAATGGAAACAACCTCGTCGCCATCTCTTATAATGGCTTGTTCGATCATCTCCGATATTTTTCGTTTGAACGCTTCCACATCAGGCATACCATCACGCTCAACCTTAACGATAAATGATTTAATCGCAATGAAAAAGCTGACTCGAACACGAACCTCAAAATCGAGTGCAGTGGCACAAATAGTATATGCGCTTTGCAATCTTACTACATGCTTCAGAAAAACATCCTTGGCGCGTTCCTTCAGCACATGTTCGACACCATCTTGAATAAGTTCAAACCTTTCCTTAGGCGTAGCTTCCAAATACCTGCTAAAATCAAAGCCATGAAACATCCCTTCCAGAATTTCCACTTCGGTCATTAGGATTTCCTTGGCTTTTTCGATGTCTGGCACACTGTTCTTGTCTCGATTGGTGTAAGTATTTAAGGCTTCTTTCAAATATTTACTCAAGCCAATATAATCCACGATGAGTCCGGACTCTTTCTCTTTATATACGCGGTTCACTCGTGCAATACACTGCATCAAGTTATGTTCTTTCATAATTTTATCTATGTACATCGTATCTAGGCAGGGAACATCGAAGCCGGTTAACCACATATCGACCACAATGACTATTTTAAGATCGCTGTCCTCTTTTTTGAAAAGGTTAGCGAGTGTTTGGCGGGATTGTTTGGTTCCTATAACATCGCGCATTTCTTGTTCATCTTTATTACTGTCAGTCATAACCAAACGAACGTGATCGGCTAACTCAGGTGCTTTTTGTTGAATAAGTTGATACATCCGAAAAGCAATTTTGCGTGAATAGGCAACAATCATCGCTTTGCCTTTGAGCATATCTTTACGAATTGCATAATGCTTCAAAATATCATCCACGACCAGATTCAACCGATCTTCATCACCAATGACCGCTTCCATTGTCACGAGATCTTTTTTCAATTGTTCTATCTTCTCGAGAGAAAGACCTTGTTCTTGAATCTTCGCGACTTCATGATCAATTTTGTCGAGTATCCCTTCATCAAGATGTACTTTTGCTAAACGATTCTCATAGTGTAAATCCACTGTTGCTCCGTCCAACTTGGCTTGCGTCATATCATAAACATCAATCAGATCGCCAAACACTCCAATGGTTGATTTATCATTAGAATCGATCGGTGTACCGGTAAAACCAATGAAGGTAGCATTCGGTAATGCATCTCTTAAATATTTGGCATAACCATAGACCAGCTCGGCTTCCAGCGTCTTCTTGTCAATTCTGATATCAGGGTCCACTCCGTATTGGGAGCGATGAGCTTCATCTGCTATAACAATAATATCGTGACGATTTGAGAGCATCCCTGTTTGTTCAGTGAACTTCTGAATTGTTGTAAAGATGATCCCGCCCACAGAGCGCTTATCTAACAACGTATTAAGATCCTCCCGTGATTCGGCACGAACCGGAGATTGGCGAAGATATTCCGTTGCACTGCTGAAGGTCCCGTGGATTTGCTCATCTAAATCATTACGATCTGTCACAATAACTAATGTCGGATTATTCAACTTCTGAATTAAACCCGCAGATAGAAATACCATCGAAAAAGACTTGCCTGAACCCTGCGTATGCCAAACTACACCACCGCGTTTATCTCCATCAACAGCATGAACGACACTATGAATGGCCTTCTTCATACCATAATATTGATGGTAAGCGGAAATAATCTTAGACTTTCCTCCTGCAAAAAAAGTGAAGTTCTTCACCACATCTAACAGTCGCTCTTTGTGCAATAATCCTTTGATCAGCGTACCAATTTGCGCAATGTGAGGTGCATCTACAATGGGAGAATCCATATCAACTTTTTCCACTGCATATAGTAGTCATAGTCTGAGCTAATCGACCCGAAACGGGCATTTACCCCGTCACTAATGATGCTAAAAGCATTATAGTGGAACAGTGGTTTGATCATATCTTGATACGTCTTGATCTGCAAATAACCGTCATGAATCGTCGCTTGCTCACGTACGGCTGATTTTAATTCAATGACTACGAGTGGTAGTCCATTAATGAATAGAACGATATCCGGACGTTTCTCAGCTTTATGAATGACTGTGAATTGATTGATTACTTTGAATGAATTGTTATACGGTTGTTCAAAGTCCATCACTTTGACAATTCGCGCAGGAATGTCTTCCCCATAAACCTCAATTCTGACGCCTTCAATGAGATAGCGATGGAAAAGTTGATTGGCGGCGATAAGGCTAGCATCGTCAATATAGAGAATCTGACGAAATGCTGCCTCTATGATTTCAGATGATAGAGTTGGATTGAGAGCATAGAGTGCCTCTCGTAGATCGTCCTCCAATACAACCTTTGCATAATCGCGTACAAGGTCGTAACCATTTTGTATAGTGTAGTTCAGTTCGTCCTGCAAAAGTTTAAGCACGACTTCTTCTAGGCTATCTTCTGTAAACATAGGTTCACCGCCAATTTATAGTTCGACGTTGGAGACGTCGATTTCGCCAGACATTAGTTTGGGGAGTAGGGTGTTTCTTACATTTATAAGTTTACGATTTTCTTTTTCAATTACACTCTTCTTTTTGAAAACTGAACTTAGTAAACTTTGACACCTTGCCTGAATATCACTTGAAGGATTTATAACTTTGACTTTTCTCAACTCAGATTGCCTAATCCCTGTAACAGTAGTACCTGTTGCTCGGCCTTCAATTTCTCCCATCACTTCTGAGGTCCTTAAATACATGTACAATATTTCAGGAATAATAGCGCTACTATCTGCTCTTATAGCAAATAGCCTTTGACTCAGGCAATATTTATCATCATTTGCTTTAAAATACAATTCCCCGAGTGGTGCCTCTGAAGTTAATAGAATATCTCCGTATTTTAATTCGTCTTTCATCCATAGATTATAAAGTTCTTCATCAACACGGTTCGCTTGATCTAAATTCACGAGACCTTCATTTTTAATATTTTTTGCAGAGAGGGCAATTATCCCAGTCTCACTCCAGTTCCTACCAAGCTTTTTAGGTGTCTTCCCCCTATAATCTATAATAAGTTCGGTTAATGATTCAATATCTGATACTTTCCAACCAAAGGGAATCATTCCCACTACACTTTCAATCATCTCTCCACCGCTAGACTTATAGGGTTCACCGATCTCATTTGGAAATTCAAAATCAATAAACCATTGCTTGAAAATCGCCTGAGCCATTTGCTCAAGCACTTTGTTCATGCGGTTGTTGAGTTCAATTTTGTCGTCGAGAGATGCCGCTAAACTAATAATTTTTTTCTGAATATCTAGTGTTGGTATTTGAAGTTCCGCTTCCTTTAGATCTTTCAAATTCAAAGTGGCTTGTACTGTTGTAGTAGCTAAACTAATTAAATAATTCTTATTTTCATTTACCAACAACCAGTACTTTAGGTATTCCGCATACACTAAATTAGAATTAACTTTAATAACTGCTATAGCCCTTGCAACATTCCAATCCTTAATTGATTTAGGAGCAATAGCGCATTCAGCAACAGTACCAACAAGTGTAATTAGTAATTCCCCACCAGTTAGACGTGTTCTTTTATAGTTATTTTCTATCTCTTGGTCAATTCTTAATACATTTTCAAGTATTAAACTACCATTTCTTATGTTGTTCACTCTAATTAATGGTATCCCCTCATCTGTATGTTTACCAGGTTGCACGACTCCATAGGATATGCTCTTATTATCCAATAAGATATCTTTAAATTTCAAAACCAACAGCCCCCAGACTCTTCTTAATCTTCTCATCCAGCACAGAAGATTCAGTCATCAAATCTGAAAGTTCCGAAACAAGCTTCTCCATTTTTTCCTCAAATGGCTCATCATCCACGATTTCTTTCACGCCTACGTATCTACCAGGTGTTAACACATAATCATGTTTCTGAATTTCCTCAAGACTAGCTGACTTACAGAAACCCACTTCATCCTGATAACCATCGCTCTTCAGCCATTTATGATAAGTTTCTGAGATCAAGGAGATATCTTCATCTGTTAACTCTCGTAATTTGCGACTTACCATTACGCCCATGTCACGGGCATCGATGAATAGAACTCCGCCTTTGCGCTTTTTCCCACGTCTGAGAAACCATAAGCATACTGGAATCCCTGTAGTGTAGAACAGTTTATCTGGCAGGGCTACAATACAATCGACTACGTCTTCATCAATAAATTTAGTACGAATTGTTCCTTCTCCCGCCGTTTGCGAAGACAATGAACCATTTGCCAACACAATTCCAGCAACTCCTTTGGAAGGTTTAAGTTTATTCAGCATATGTGAGAGCCAGGCATAGTTGGCATTGTTCTTAGCAGGGATTCCCCATTTCCAACGTGGATCATCTAACAGGCTGTCTTGACCCCAATCGCTAATATTAAATGGTGGATTAGCAAGTACATAGTCAAATTTCTCATCTCGAAATTGATCGGAATGGAATGTGTCTTCATGCGTTTTCCCTAAGTTGGATTCAATCCCTCTAATGGCGAGGTTCATTGTAGCTAGTCTTCTCGTCTCCGCGTTTAATTCCTGTCCATATACCGTAAGCTTTAACGTGTTGCCGCCATGTGCTTTGACGAACTTCTGAGCCTGTACGAACATTCCTCCTGAACCGCAACATGGATCATATATCGTGCCCTCGAAGGGTTCGATCATATCTACCAATAGTTTAACTACGCTACTCGGAGTATAGTACTCACCGCCACCCGCCCCCAAGATAAAAGCAAATTTACCGAGAAAGTATTCATAGACTCGACCAAGTGCGTCCTCTTCGATCAATAGTGTATTAGAGTTTTCAAAGACCATGATTACTTCGCCAATTCTGCGTTGGTCAATATCAGCACCTGAATAGATTTTAGGAAGAACGCCGGCAAGGTTTTTGTTTTCTTTTTCAATGGCGATAAAGGCCTCATCAATGATTTGACCTATGTTAGGCTTAGTTGCATGCTCAATGATGAATTTCCAACGTGCTTCTGTAGGAACATAAAATACATTAAAGCGTTCGTATTCATCCCGATCATCCTCAAAGCCATCACCTTCTGCAATCAGTTCGTTATATCTTTGCTCGAACCGATCTGATATGTATTTGAGAAATACGATACCCAGTACAATATTTTTATATTTGGAGGCATCTATACTACCTCTAAGTTTATCCGCTGCTGCCCATAGTTTGTCTTCGATACTCGTTACTAATTTTTCATTGGCCATTGTATGAAATTCTCCTATCTAGATGTTTAGTAGTTCTATAGACTTATTCCACAATCTAACTTGAAATTCCTTTTTCCGACAGTACTTCCCAACCATCATCTTATAATACTCCACCGACAACGTTCTGTCAGCGAGTATCTGTTCCCATTTGACTCCAACGAATATTTTCTCTTTTATGGTCCAACTCTTCAATTAATTCATGGACGTTAAAGAAAACCACATCTATTTTCCTAGTTACATACCCCATAATTAATGCGACCTTTATCCAATCGACATAGAATTGTTCTGTATTCCTGCTGTTTAACCATGACTTCAAATCAGTTTGATAAGTACCTAAGTGAATTCGAGATTTTAATATTTCTGTTGGAGGCAGCAAATTTTCATCAATTAACAAGCGAAACGCTATCTCCTTCCGAATATGATTTAAATCATCTTTAAAAGTGAAGCGGATATTTGGTGAAAGAACAACCTCATCGACTTGCTCTGTAGAATCTAGGCTTATTGTAGACAAAATGCAATCTGGAAAGGTTGAATGTAACTCCAACTTAGTAGAAGCTGAATTGTTAAGATCATGACAATAAATCACATCAAAAGAAATGGGCGATCCTATGAATCTTAATATCACATTTTTTTCTATTTCTTGTTTAGTTTCTCTTTCCATAAATACTATAGGATCATGGGGTATACAGCCCTCAATTTTTTCGAATTCACAATTGAAACTATTCATATTAAATTTAATGACCTTTGGTGTTTCTTTAACAAGATTATCCATAAAACTTTGGATTTTTAGATTCATAATGGCCTCCCGATTTCAAAAGATCGTATTGATATTAGGAATTCTCTCATATTACCAAATAACCTCTTAAAATAAGGCTTAGATTTCTGCCAAATGCGTGTGTATATAGAATGAACAAATAAAGGAGGGCTAAATCATGGCAATTAGTATAGGGAATCGCATTCATTTGACTACTTTTTTAAAGGATTATTTTGCAAACAACCGAACATCGTCGGCCTTTGAAATTGTTGTAACTCTCCAAGAGGAGAATACTGAACTTCTTCAAATTTTAAACGATGCTAGTGCCAAAATGGATGCCGAGAGTTACCCCACACAGTACATTCTACCTAAGCTAAAAAATGATGGATGGTTATCTTTAAATGACGGCCTCTGGAAAGTTCAACTAAGCCCTGATCGTTGCTCATGTTGTTTTAAATCTATTGGTCAAATATATATTATTAATATTGATTTAAACCGATACTGTAGTTGGAACTGCACTGAAAAATGCTACTATTACGCTAATCCTTACGAAAGTAATCTGGATCTGTACAGTGACCATTACGACCAATTTGAAACCTTATTGCCTAAGTGCATATTTTTCCAAGAGAATAGGGATTACTCACTTAAAGAAAACAGAGCCGTACTAGACACGATGATCCGAAAGCTTGATTCAATGATTCAGGATCCGGATTACAGCGAAGTACTTCGTACTAAAGGAACAGAAAGCTGTATTGACGCTGAAATATACCGCATGCTTTTATTATTATCACAGGAAAGCCAACGGTTGCAGGTTTTATTATCAGGAGGAGCTTTAAACGTCTGTGTTTATTGTTCTAGTTCGCTAGATGAAAAGTACATTGTAGATCAGGATGGTAAACTCTTTTGTAGTGACAAGTGCCTTGATAATTTCTTGGAGAAGAATCCTAGAGAATATGAGCCTCACCCTTATGAAGATCAATATTCATTGATTAGGGGCAGCTACATCGACATCTTGGAAAATTGGGAGCAACATTTGTCATCCAAGGAAAATTTTCTTGAAGCAGCAGTTGATGAATTATGAGGAAATAGATGATATCATCGATGACTATTCTGACTTTATTCGTTCTGAGGGGATGATGGTGTATATGCATGGGAAATTTACCAATACACTCAGAAGCTCAAAGATTTACAACAAACCATATTTGCTTGGCGTCCGAACCGTAAAACCTACTATTGGGTATCCACCGAGTTAGGTCTGTATGATTCAAATGATGAGAAAGAACAACAATTATTTGACAAAATCACAGCCTCACTTTATTTAGATGGTTACGGAGATGACTTGATTAAGATTATTAAAAGCCATGCCCATTCTTACCACTGGGGTTGTAATTTATTATTTAATTGTTATGAGGACGCCTTAGAGGTATAAGAAGTATTCAAACCATACTTTGATAAGTACGGAGTCGAAATAAATCTTAAAAAGCACATCGATGCGAAGCTGATTGTGGGGATATTGTTGCTAGCAATGACACTAATTTAGTGTTGAATGGCTTATTCTATTGCTATTCACATAGTGAGAGTGGCGATTATGGCATCTTTTCAAGGGAGGAATTAGAAATGAACTTACAGTATATTTCTGAGAATGAATACGAGATGATGAAAATCATAGATAGAGATTTCCACGATCCCTTCAAACAAATGATTAAACGCTCGTGCCGCACTTATCAGTTAGAAATACCAGACTGGGCTTGTTAGCTAGGAAGTTCCTTTAAGAATACGCCAAAACCAAGCGTCAAATAGCCCACACCTTGTCATTAAGATGAAGCTATTTGACGCTTACTTGCTGAAGGAGCCCGGACCTCTCTTTTCTAATTTAATTTTGTCTTATAAATCACGATCTCAAGTTCCTTGTCGACTTAGGGATAAAGAAGAATTCCAATGACAGGCTCTTTATTAGTTCAATTCATCTCGCGATAGTTAATCAGATAAGCAAATATTTGATACAAATTGCCGCTAATCAATTTCTCATACCTTTGTCATCGAAGACCCCTAGTATAAATTTCTGTGATAATTCAAATCCCCTTCATGGTCCTAAGATCTATAAACAAATCAACCATATAGGGTTGCAAGACATTCGGGTGATCGAGCCCAAGTATCATCTTAGTACGTTCAATAGCAAACTTCCATTCTGCAACCGAAGATGGTCCCTTTACACTCTGATCTCCCATAAAATATACATTAAGTAAGAAGGCATTAATCCCATTCAACTCACGAAGATAATACAAATGCGCTACTCGGTTTGCATACTAATAGTAGGTTTTCGTCCAATCAAACTTTGCATCAATCCCTAAGCCCTCTTTCACCTCGTTAAGGGTTTGCTTAATTACCACCAAAGATTGTTCTCCCGCTTTGGTCCCTGGGGATTTCAGCTCTTTCAAGTTAGCCTTTGCCTCCACGAGAATAACTTCTCCGGCTTCTGTTACACCGAGAGCATCCCACTGTGGGCCCCTAGTAGGCCAGAAGTTGTGCAGTGGAAAAGTAACTTTATCTGCAACACCAACTCTTTCAAGAAACCCAACATCTCTGTTTTCCGCCATTGAGTTACTGTGTATTGGTGATGCCCACTTTAGTTTCCCTCTTAAGGATAGCTCTGTAGTTACTAATTCAATTGATTGTGTCTCATGATCATTCACCCAGGATTGAATGGCCCTAAGACTGCCGCGACCATTTTCTGGTCGGGGTACCCTCTATGTTCATTCATATTGATGGATACCTCATCTGATTTACAGATAATCCCACATACATATTAGTTAACCAAAACGAGCTGTGGCACTATTTATAGAATCACATACTCATTCCCATTCAAAAAATAAAGCCCCGCCTCTTTCACTTTCATTCCAAACGCTCTCTCCAACTCTCCCACATAAGCCCGAACCTGCGGCTTATAAAATCCCACAAACGCAGCCTGCTGCCCCTCTTCATACACATCCGTCTTAAAATCAACAACCACCCAGCCATCTTCCTCTTCAAAGAGGAAGTCAATAATGCCTTTTAAATACAAAGTCTTTGCTGTTGAATCTACTATGGAATCTTCTCCAAACAGCTCCATATTCGCCCTCACCGTACGTAGCGGCAACTCATGAATCCGCCGCTTCGCCGCTTTCGCACGTCGCCACAGCGGATGATTCACCACATCATCTAGCATCTTTAACACATCTGGAATCAGCGTTTCATCCACACCCTCTTCTTCAGCGATCATCCTGAGTGTGAGCTCCATCTGTCCGGATTCCGCGCCAGTCCCAAGTAGTTCAATACAGCGGTGAACCACGCTGCCGAACGCCATGCCTCTGCCCGCAAGCGGTCGAGGTGGCTGAACGGATCCGGACTTTGCCAGTTTCGTTACCGAAGTCGTCTCATACGTCGGCTGTGCCAGCCGGCTTCGCCATTGACGGCCTTTATCTTCATCAGCCATTTCATCATGTACCCCTTCGTAACGTGAAGGCACCTCTGGCATAACTTCAGGATCATCCAGCTCTCTATCTTCCTGAATCCCGTTATCAAAGCTGCTCCATGGATCGATCGCCGGTTTGTCCGGATATCGGCTAATTATCATGAGCTGTTTGGCGCGGGTAGCGGCGACATACAACAGCCTTTCCTTCTCCGCATTCATGTACAATCGTTCCCGCTCAGCGAGTTCTTGCCAGCCTGGTGGATGAGCAATCACATCCTCTTGATATCCTCTTCGCCGCGTGATGCTGAAATATCCGCGTGCGAAATCCCCCATCCGGTCTACATGCTCTGCGGCGTCATGGTCAGACTCTCCGCAAGGACAAGCCAGCAGTACAACTGGCGCTTCAAGCCCCTTGGCCTTATGCAGGTTCATGATGCGAACGGCATCCTGCTCACCTGCGAACAGATCTCCACACTCCAGCTTCGCATCTTTTACGACCCGCGTCAGATACGAGTTCAGTTCCGGCCAGCTGGCCACGACCAGACTATCCTTATGCAGTAGATGCAGGAGTTTGATCAATGTGCCGGCACGAGCCCGGCCAGTCCGGCGAATGGCTGCGAGTGGAACCAACCCCAGATCCTCAATGATATGTAACAGTGCGGGTAATGCCGGCATTTTCCGGATCAGATTCGCGTATTCAGCGAGTCGTACCAAAGCCTCATATACCGGCATTGCTATCATCCCGACCTCTGCCTGATTCGGTAAAGTAGTATAGGTTATCGGGAATCCTTGCATTTTATAATGGAAGAGTGCATTATCACTGCAACTAAATAACATCCCCTTCAGCACAGCTAGCAGGGATACTGGATCTCCAGTGTCATTAAGACAACTTGTCAGCACAGCAAGTGCATCGATCTCTTCGTAATTTGCCGAACTTCCAGCCGTAACAGAGGGAACTCCATACTTCTCCAGCTTTGCAGCGTAGTGGTGTAAGAAATCTTTTCGTTTCAGTAGTACTAGGAAATCACTCGGGGTTGCGTCTCTTAAAATAAAACTACCGTCACTTCCCGGCTGCTTCTCCTGAATCTTCAAGTGGCCGCTGCACGCCCAGGCAATATAACGAGCGGCCCGGTCTGCATCTGCTTCGGCAATCGCCGCCTGGCCTCCGGCCATTTTCCCATAAGTCATTGTGTAGATTCCATGCTGTACACCATTCTCCGGATTAGCCGTTCGTGTATCCATATGTACAAAAGCCGCCTGATGTTCAGATTCAGCCTGTGGAAACCGGGCATTAAATTCATCATTCGTGAATTGCCCGAGAGGGTGAATTGAGCGAAAGTTCGCACTTAGCTGCAAGACCTCACCACAGGAACTGATCTTGTTTTTGACCCAATTATAGGTTGAAATATCCGCACGCCGGAACCGGTAAATCGATTGTTTCGGATCTCCAACAATAAATAAAGAACCTGGTTTGGGAGTAATCCTTCTCCAATCCGCTTCCCTTGGATCATCACCTGTTAGAAGAAACATAAGCTCGGCCTGAATGGGATCGGTATCCTGAAATTCATCTACGAATAATCGCGTATAACGGTCAGCAAAAAACCGCCGTACATGCTCATGCTCACGGAGTAACGCAGTTGCACGCATCAGCAGATCCTGAAAATCCAGAACGCCTAGTTCGTTTCGCTTGTGTGCGCCATAAGCAACAGCTGGTCTCACAAAATCAATCAACTGCGGATATAGATACTCCCGCCAAGCACCAAGGAAGGGAAACAAGACGCGGCTTTGCCACTCCTGGAACAACCCTTTGAATTCTTTGGCTTTGGCAGGATCTGTCCACCTCTTCAAGGTAGCATCGATTTTTCGATTGAACATCAGCGCGAGCTGTAAGACGCGCATATCATCATCCAGCCCATGCAGCATAAGCATTCTTTTGCCATCACGAAGCATTGTCTGCAGCGCATCCCAACCTTGTGCTGGTTTCTGTGTTGGAATGTAACGCCCAGCTTCGGCTATCATCTGCGGCAGAGATAAGCGAATAAGGTCAAAGTCAGGTCTAGGAGAGGCAACCGTCTCAATGTGTACATCGGTATAGCCGCATACCCGTTTATATACCTGGCGCAGATCCTCCACGTTTACTTGCAAGGACGTAAGGTCCGCCATCCCATCTTCCTTACCGTCCTCGATCAAGCTCACCAGGTACTCATCCCAGCATTGGTCTTGCAACAAGCTAGCTTCATCTTCTTCAATCTCACGGAACATGGGATCCAGTCTCGCCTCAATCGGTCTCTCCCTAAGCAGTCTGCCGCAAAAAGAATGAATCGTGCCAATATAGCACCGATCAATCTCCTGTAAAGCCCGCTGCAACAGAGCCTTCTGCGGCTCATTCGCCTTAAGGATTCGCCGCTCCAGCTCCAGTCTGAACCTGCTTTTCAGCTCATCTGCTGCTTTCCGCGTGAAGGTAATGGCTGCAATCTGCTCGGCCACGGCGCTCCCTGACTCAATCAGAGCAATCATTCGGCCAACGAGTGATGTCGTCTTCCCCGATCCTGCCCCTGCTTCCACCATCAATGTCCGGTCTAGTATCTCTGCAATTCGCTCTCTGGCCGCCCTATCATCAACCAAAACGCTCTACCTCCTTGATATGGTGAAGCAATGGAGTATTGGGTTCTAAATTCCATTTTGCCTTCGTACGTTCTGATTCATCCTTGCACACCACTCCATAATCGCAATAGGAGCATCGTTTCAACTCTGTTGTTGCGGTAAATGTTCCTGACTCCATCGAAGCTAATAAATGTCCCACCAACTCCGAAAGCTCAACCGTCTTATTTTGAACCCGGGATACCTCATCGCCTTTGCCTCGTTCCGTTGGGAAGTAATAGGCTGACTCTACAACACGTGCCTCCGTATCCATACCGGTATGCTTAAGCCACTGTTCGACTGCAACAGCATACAACGCATGCTGCAGTTGCGTCCCCTGTGAGAAATACTCATTCTCGTCATACTTCGCCGGACTGCCTGTTTTGTAATCATAGATCTTGTACTTGTGCGGCCCGATCTCATCAACCCTGTCCACAAATCCCTTCATTCTTATGACAAGACCATTATCCAGCATAACACTCATAGGTTGGCCATCTATTGTCAATTCGAGTTCAAAAAACCGCGGCCGTCCCTCGGCTTTCTGCTCCATCTGATAAAAAATGGCGACATCACGTCGCAGCGAATCGCATTCTTTATGAAAGATATGGGGAGTTGGCGGCGGCACCTTCGTTTCATACTCACGGATGACCTGCTCTGTGATTTCCTGAAGCCTATGTTCATCATGCTTAAGCCTACCCTCATTGGTAGGACCTGCAGACATCTCCTTCAGATAGTGGTAAAAGATACTGTGAAGCAAGCTGCCTCTGCTAGCTGCATCCAGCCATTTGGAACGATCGAATTCAGCAGTCTCCTTTGCCCTGAGCTTCAAGACTTGGGAAAAGAAGAACCTCTTTGGGCATTCCGCATATCTTTCGAGTTGCGTCACACTCAGGTACGCCTCAGGATTGTTTAGATAACTAACCGTAAAGGTATCCGTAGAGAGCACTCCCTCATATTCTGACAGGGTTCCTTCATTAATACGCTTCTCTGCCTGTTCCAACTTAGCGGCGAATGGAAAGGATTGACGTAGTGATGAAAAGCCATCTTTCAGTTCCCCCTCAGTGTGGAACCGTCCAAGCCAGCGATCCGTCCCATCCAACAAATGCTCTCTATTCGGATCAATCGACATATATCCAACCGGTCTACCCAGTACCTGCCCTAGTCCAGTCAGATCCATCTGAGAATCGCCCGTTACGATTCTAGCAGCCTGTAATAACGCAAAAGCCGGAATGATTTCCTTCTGCTCTGCCGGATCATAGCTGGAATAGCTCAGCGTAACTTGTCCTGACAGCAATCCTAATCGGGTCTCACGTTCACGAATAATATTCTCCGTCCGCTCAGTAGATAGGAGTAACCCATCCAGACTCTTGCGTTCCATATCCAGCAATACAGGATCCTGCCGGAGCTGTAAGGACCAAGCCTCATTACTCATGCCCAGGATGTACGTATGAGTTCTTCCCGATATGCCACCATCTTGAAGCGAAGAGATATGCAGCTTTCCGCAAGATGGTCCGCTTCCAAAGATACGAATACCCTCTACCATGTCTTTTACATAACGCAACGCGGTCTCGCTGGACAACGTACGAGGAGAGACAACTTCCAGCAGCTTCATTTGATCAATCAGTTCAGTGATAACGAGTGAGTCAGCCTCACTGGACGAAACAGTGTGCTTTTCAAGAAGATTGATTAATGAATGCAGAATCATCATAGGAGTCCACGTCACTTGATGCGCATCAGGCAGATTTTGAAACAATCCTTTAAACGCCCGGTTTAACAACCCGATCGCTTCAGCGTGTCGTCCCTTTAACTCAGCATTATCTGCGGCCTCTAACATGGAATACCGTTGTCTTCCCCAGCCGATTCCGCTTTGCTCCAAAGCAAGGATGAGATCAGCCTTATCCACGGCTCCAAAATGATGAAATGATATGTAATCGTGCCTTAGAGCCTTAAGTAAGCACTCTACATCGTAGTTGCATTCCAGCCATTCGAGATAAACCAGCGCAGCCTTTCCGACCTTTGTATAAGTGACGGGTAGACCTTGGGAAAAGGTACACGGAATATCGAGAGCTTGGCTGAGCGTATATATCGCTTCACTATAAGCCTCATAATTAGAAACAACGATCTCTGCTTGATCGAAGGAAGAATTCGTACTGCAGATACGTCGGAATGCTTCACGAACCTCAGCTAAGGTTCCTGTGGCATGGTACAACTGAACAGCAACATGATCCACATTCTGCAGGGATGACGGGAAAGCTCCAGTTTGCGGAAGAATGAGCACTCTATCTCCAGCAATGCGTCTCAACATTTCTTTCTCCACAGCAGAGAACCGCTCCATATCTCTATGGATGAAGAGATGGTTATCCACTGATCTATCAACTTCTGGTATGTAATTAAGCAGACCTGCAAAATCTGTAAAGTGATTGTGCTCGAGCCACTGTTCATATAAAGCGAGCAGTTCAGTGATATAGAGACCTTTTTGCTCATGTTCAAAAAAAGTAATAGAAAGTTCTGAAGCGCAAAACCCCGCCCCTCGGAGTTCCTCAATCGCGTGGTGAAAGCTTTGAACGATACCTGGGGTAATCATCTCGGCTGGTATATATTTATCTTGACGCTCTGCCATATCAACCATAAGATTCTGGACAACCCAGAATGTCTGTTTTCGATTTAAAAGATGAAGCCCTCGTTTCACCAGTTCCAGTTTTGTCCGCTTCATAACGAGTGACCTTAACGTTTCTGTTTCCACACCTAAAAGAGGGCCGTGTTCCTTTGTTATCCGATTCAGCCACTGCTCACCCTGATCATAATGATCCACAAGGAGGATCTTTCTACGAAAGGGATCGTTATTGCATATTTCATACAAATCCGCAAACCAATTATGGTTCAATAGACCCACATCCTTCCTACCTTGTATATTTCGAGTAATGTTTAGCAGTTCCTGCTTAGTCTTATTTATACATTTCGGTCCACTCAGCTAATTGACTCTTAATTGTTTCACGCACAGAAGCTGGCTCTAATATTTCAGCGGCTGGCCCGTACTGCAGAATCCAGCGGATAAACTCTTTTTCGTTATTTACAGTCACCTCAAAAATCATACTGCCGTCCTTGTTGTCTGTCATACGCGGATGAACGAACAATTCTTCCTCCCTAATGTACCTGGCAACCTCAGCATTAAACCGTACTTTAAAGGTGATATTTTTCTCACCTTGTTCAATTGACCATGTGTTCTTGAGATACTTTTTGATATTAAAGTCACTCTTGTCGAACGTTTCAGCCGTAGAATCCACTTTGAGGAAACGACTGATTCGAAACGTCCGAATGTCCTGCTTGGTATGGCAGAAACCGATTAAATAGAAGCGTTGATCACGAGGCACGAGGTAGTACGGATCAATCTTGCGCTCGGTAGTCTCATTCCGATACTGGGTATGATAAGTGGTTTGTATTGTCTTCTGCTCTAAAATCGCCTGAATAATCGGTTGCAGATAATTGGGGCTTTCTTTACGGTAAGCTGGTGTACCCATCTGAATAATATTGGTGATGTCCTCGATGATACTGTTTTGCTTGGATTTTTCCTTGTGATGTGTGGACATGACTTTATCGTACGCCGTATGGAATCCGGGAGGCAGTTTGTCCTCGTCCACCATTGAGGGCAACAGGGAGAATACTAGCGCTTCTTGTTCTGAAAAATTAAGAGGATACATAAAGAAATTGCCCATAAATCGGTAGCCAGTTCCTTTGCCTGTATTCGTTATAGGAGTGATGGCATCTAATAAGCGCAGATCCCGATAAATCGTCCGTATGTCTACATCGCATTTAAAAGCTAAATCGGCTGCGGAGATACCAGGGTTTGATTGGATCGCATTAATGATATTGAATAAACGTATAAATTTCTCGACCATGATTAGTCTCCTTACAATAAGAATTCGAATTCCTATGATGTCTAAGTCTACTGAAAGGCTCTTTTAATACATTATACCTAATCATTAACGCCATAACTTGTCAGGGAACGTATGTTTGTTAATATATTCCTTTAATGTGGCTGTCCAAAAAAACACTTCATCAATTCGCATCCAATAAATAGAAACGTTTTTACAAGCATTGCGTCTAATTACCATCAAGCTTAAAGGAGCGGAGAATATGAGAATTACTTGCTTCCACGGGGACTACTCTAATATGGGATATATTTATCTTACACCACCAAAAACTGAGTACAATGACGCATATTGGAGTAGAAACGAAATAAGCCAATATGTCAGTAAGGAAAAACTATCTATTCCTTACGTAACCGACTTAGATATAACCCTAACGCTCATTCAAATGCCTGTTAGCGAAAATACCTTCAAAGCGGATCATGGTAAATCTTATGATACAGAGTATGGTAACGATATGAATAAACTAGGCTATATTATGGGTATTGAATTAACCTTGGCCAAAAATACCTTTGTTGATCTTGTAATCACCCAGGCTATTAAAGTAATTCGAACCGAATGGAGAGGCCATGAGTTCCATTTGATTACTTTTGATCATTTAGAGAATGTGCTTCATCCTGAGAATGTCCTTTATAAATTGACCGATGCAAAAGATGCATTTGTAATTGTGCAGCTCAAACAAGCTGAAGATCTCGGGTTCGACTATTCAAATGACTCGGAGATGCAGCCCATCGCCTTATTCAAAGGATTACTATCAGCCCGCAAAGACATGTATCCTTTGGAATACTTGATTAAGCCGGATTTTTTCTTGTGTCAAGATTAAAAAAAACCTGAATCCTCCGCGTTATGTACGCTGAATGGAATCAGGTTATGTAAGGTTTAGTTGATTATGCATTGTTATGACCTATCTATTCGGTATTATCCGTCAACAATTCGTCAACAAAGGTAAACCAGAATGCAGATGTCGATTCATTGGCGTAAATAATAAAAGCAAAAAACCTTGAAACCTCAAGGTTTTTTTTGCTCATTAAAAGTTATGCGGTAGAGAGGACTCGAACCTCCACGGGTATACACCCACTACCCCCTCAAGATAGCGTGTCTGCCATTCCACCACTACCGCGCGGTGTGTACAATGATAAAGCTTTGTTTGAGGCCAACATTCAATATTATAAAACGGATTTCACAAAATGTAAAGATACCCTTCAAGAATTCCCCTCGGCCTGCTTCTGCCTGCGGTACTGGGTAAATTCAATATATTCCTTGATGAACTCCTGCTCCTTGAGCAGCAGCCCTTCAGTTTGGCAACTGTGTTGCCGCATTTGGGCAGACGAATACTCCCCGCCGCCTTCGCGGACCGTTTCAGCTGCAGTTTTGCCCAGAATCAGCCAATCCAGACTCACATGAAAAAAAGCGCCGATCTCAATCAGCTTATGGGTTCCCGGTGTCGACTTCCCCCGTTTCCAGTCCCCCATATTGCCTGTGCTGATATTCAATTGCTCACAGAAGGACTTCTTCGTAAGCCCCTTTTGCTTAATTAGGACTTCTATCCGCTCGTATATAGATGACATCGGCCAACCGCCTTCCACTACATCGAATTCACGTAATAACGTAATTTTTATTGTAAAATGACGCAAAAAAGTATATAATTAGTTAATATTATTGTAAGCTATTATACCATAATGCTGGATGGTCGATAAGAGGTGAAGCCTGTTGAACAGCAAACGTCCCGTGACCCCCTATGGCTGGGCTATTAAGCAGCGTCTGACAGAAATGCAGCTGGATCAGAAGAAATTCTGTGAGTTGTACGGAATTCCGCCTTATCGCTTGTCCAATCTAATCCATGGCACACGGAAGGCTGAGCGCTACCGCCGTCAGGTTTCGCAGCTTCTGAACCTGCCTCCATCATAACTTCCCATCCTGCAAGAATTCAAGGAGCGATAACCTTGCCATTGAGCTTACCTTCTTCCCTTACCTCTTCACTTAACACTCTCCCACATAACCTCCTTGTTATCGACAGCTATGGATTCATCTTATTTATCAATGATCGCTGGAAGGAATTCCGCCATTCCTATGGATTCTCTCCAGCAAATGAACGGATTGGAACTCATTACCTGGAGCTTTTTGAAGAGTGGATCGCTATCCCTGTCCAGCTCACAGCTCTGAACGAATCCATTCAGCATATCCTTCAGGGCGGACGCCTGGTCGCAAGCTTAGAATTCATCCTCCACACCCCTGATAAGGTGAGCAGAGTATTCCGCCTGGACGCCTTTCCTCTTCTGACCGGGCAGTCTGCCGGGTTGCAGACACTCGCACTTTCCATGCATGACAGCGGCCCTAGCGAGAACCGCCAGCCTGATCCTATCCGCGTATGTCATCCCTTGCGTTCCCGGCATATCCCCAGCAGCCTTGTTCCGATCTGCGCTTCCTGCAAATCCGTCCGGGGCAGCAATGAGGAATGGGTATCGGTCGAGCGTTATCTTCAGCACCAGCTATCCCTGCAATTCACCCATGACATCTGCCCGGAATGTATCCGTCAGCTGTATCCCAAATACGCGGGAGCCCTAAAAAGGTAACTATAATATTTCTGCCATACAGCAAAAGGAACGAAAGCCTTGATGATCAAGGGTTTCGTTCCTTTAATTATTCGGTAGAGAAGACTCGAACCTCCACAGGTAATTTGACGCATTCCAATCAAGTATGATAAAGCCTGTTACAGCGGGCATTTTTATTTGATTGTCTGATCTATTACGCTAGATTATAACCATGTTTGTTGGATTAGGTCAACGATTCGATATTCATTCAATAAGGCTGATTTGCGTCAAGCAGGCGACGGAACAGAAATACCATATTCAGCAGCAGCAGGTTTTCGGATTCTCTAAGCGGAATGCCCAGATGCCGTTCCAGCTTCTCAAGTCGGTACGCTGCCGTGTTGCGGTGGATGTACAGTCGGGAGGACATTTCATTCATGTGACCATTGCAGGACACATACGTTTCCAGCGTCAGCAACAGTTCAGGATCGTACCCGTCTCCTGCCAGCAGGCAGCCGAGATAGCGGTCGACGTATAGCCGCATCTGCTCTCTGGGAATCCCTTGGACAAGCAGCAGGAGATCTTCTTGAACGGCGGACAATCCGCCGGCTGTTGTCATCATTGCTTTCCCTCCTTCGAATGGATCCGTGCCGTTTACCTTCAGCCTAATTACAGGCTTATATTCATAGCTCCGAATATATTGCCCCTAGTTCCCTTCCGTTCCCTGGATATAG
>NZ_LN831198.1:488634-491391 GCF_001368795.1 Paenibacillus ihuae | reverse complement strand
CCGTTCCCTGGATATAGAAGTCCCTCTCCGTCGTTATACATCATCCGGCCCCGCAGCAGTGTCTTCTTCACTTTGCACCCGAACCTGCGGCCGATATACGGCGAATGCTGGTGCTTCTGATACAGGTCAGATGTCTGCAGCGTATATGAGGCGTTCAGATCGACGAGGGCCAGATCGGCGTCGCAGTTTAATGCGATGCGTCCCTTCACCGAAGCCAGTCCGAATCGCTCGGCAGGAGTCCCTGACAGCAGCCGTGCCAGCAGCGGCAGCGGAATGCCCCGTTTCTGATGCCCTTCATCCAGCATCAGCTCAAGTGTGCTCTGTACACCTGCGATGCCGCCCCAGGCTTCGAACATATCCGGGCCGGTCTTCAGCTCTGCCGGACAGGGCGAATGATCGGAAGCCAGGAAATCGAACCAGCCTTGCTGTAATCTGTTCCACAACCGGGCCTGCTCTTCTGCGTCACGCAGGGGAGGCGCACATTTAGCCACCGCACCCATAGCCGCGAAATCTCTGTCAGTCAGGCAAAGATAATGGGGGCAGGTCTCCAGCGTTACATCGAGTCCTGACTTCCGGGCATCCCGGATGCGTCCCGCAGCAGACTCGCTGCTGATGTGGACGAAATGCAGACGGCATCCGCTTTCGGCCGCATAACGCAGTGCCGTTTCTACCGCCTCCACCTCCGCTTCTATGGGACGGGAGGCGGCATAGCTCTCCGCGCCAAGCCGTCCCTGGCTGCGGGCTTCCCGGGTTAGGCGTGCTACAGTAGGCTCATGCTCCGCATGGAGTGCCAGCACCTTTCCGGTCTCAGCGATAATCCGCATCCCTTCTTTGAGGGTCTGGTCGTCCGAACGGCGGAACGCTTCCTTGTCCTTGTCACCCGGAGAGGACATGAATGCCTTGAATCCGATCACTCCAGCCTGTGCCAGCAGAGGCAGGTCCTTAAGATGGCCGGGCATTAACCCTCCCCAGAAGCCGTAATCAGCATAAGTTCTGCCTGACGCACACTCCCTCTTCCGCTGAAGTGCGGTAAGGGTAACGGTTGGAGGAATTCCATTAAGCGGCATATCCAAAAAGCAGGTTCCCCCGCCGGCTGCAAGCGCGGCGGACCCCGTCCGGAACCCTTCCCAGGAGCCTAGTCCCGGTTCATTGAAATGCACATGCGAGTCGATTACACCTGGCATCACGGTCAACCCCAGTGCATCTACTACCGCGGCTCCTGCCGGATCGATATTCTCCGAGATTTCAGCAATCAATCCATTTTTTATGCCGATATCCTTACGCTCTACGGCTGCTTCCGTAACGATAGATCCTCCAGTGATGACGAGATCATACGATGCCGAGGATTCCATGCGCCTCTCCTCCTGTCCATGCTGACTGTAACTGCATACCCACGGTACTCTATGAATCGATGCCGATCAGCCTTGCCGGATTGGTAGCTACCATCCGGTAAATATCGTCCGGAGAGAACTGATAATCCAGCATACTGGCGATCATTGTCCTCATACCCTGTACCGGCGTCGACGCTGCGCGGATGCCATAGTCGGTGCCAAGCACGAACTGGTCGATTCCAACTTCGCGGATGGTTTTCATCCATTTTGTCGCATTTGAGAAACGCCCGAGCTCTGCACCCATATCCATATATTCCCTCTCCACATAGTAATGTGTCCGGGGAACATCAGGATACAGCCAGTCTACAAGACAGGCTTCCAGAAAAGCGCCTCTGGCCGCCGCCGCTTTCTGCTCCTCTATCGTCATCTGGCCGCGCACCGGATGGGCGATCAGCACCTTGGCAATGCCGTATTGCTCCGCAAGATCCAGCAGACGCAGCGCCTCAGGAACAGATACATGTCCCGTGTTCAGATACACCTCCGGATGTTCCGCGACCATGCTCAGAATTTCGTCCAACGCTTCCGGAACAGGTCCTTCCAGCGGGATTGATGTCGCCACAGGCAGCTCTTTCTCTGCAAACTTCGGAAAAGCGTCCTTGAACGGAACCAGCTTCCCGTCGATCAATGTAGACTCCCGTTCTGCGGAATGGCGGGTACAATGCGATCCGAAGCTGATGAAGCGGCAGCCCTCCTCCATGTGCAGCGCAGTTTTTACCGAACGGGGGTTCATTCCGCCATGGCAGGAATTCATCAAATAGCCTCCATAAGTATGAATGCCTGGAACATGGCGGTTCACAACCCAGGCCATTCCTGAAGCCCAGCCAAAAACATCATAATACACAATGCTTTTCATGCCTGCAGCAGCGGCTTCCTGCGCCACCTGGATCGGATCAAGATGCCCGGGGTTCGAGTTCAGCACTGGACCGGCGTGCACATGACTGTCAATGGCACCGATCAGCAGCTCATCCGGCAGCTCCATTGACCTGCGGTAAAAGGACTCATTCCAGCGTGAACGGTCGGGTGTCCGCAGCTGCGGCAGTTCCTGATCGTAATTGTTATTTAGCATAATATCCCTCCATTAGTGTGAAGTTATAGTGTCCATGCGATTTACCCCTTGACTGCGCCTGACATAACGCCAGCGATAATGCGCGAGCTGAATGCAAAATAGATTAAGGTAACAGGAAGCATGGACAGCACCATTCCCGCCATCAGCTGCGGATAGTTGGTACTGTGCTGAGATTTAAAGTACGACATGCCAAGCGGAACTGTCCGCAGCGACTCATCCTTCAGCAGCACCAGCGCAAAAGAAAATTCGTTCCAGCAGGAGAAAAACTGCAGAATGGCGACCGTGGTCAGCACCGGCACG
>NZ_LN831198.1:477612-488608 GCF_001368795.1 Paenibacillus ihuae | reverse complement strand
CGACCGTGGTCAGCACCGGCACGGCGATCGGGAAAATTATACGGAACATGGTTCCGCTGAAGCTTAGGCCGTCGATGGCCGCTGCTTCTTCAATCTCTCTCGGAATGCCGACCACATAGCTGCTGACCAACATGATGGGAAGAGACAGGTTAAAGGCAATATACGGGATGATCAGCGTATACCACTCGTCTGCCAAGCCAAAATTCTTAAATAACAGATAGATCGGGACAAGCAGCGCATGAATCGGCACCAGCATGCCAAACAGGTAGTAGAAGATCATTGCTTTCTTTCCCTTGAAGTCCAGCCGGGCCGAGATGTAACCTGTTACGAACGAAATTGCCGTAATGCCGATAACCGACAGGAGTGTCACCCTCGTGCTGTTCCATGACAGCTGGAGCATATTCGTGATCTTGATCGCTTCCAGATAATTTCCAAACTGCGGCGCACTAGGCAGGCTGAGAATGTTATTGGCGAATTCCGCCTGTGTCTTCAGGGATGAATATCCAATCCAGAGCAGCGGTATAATGCAGCTGGCGGTAAAGAGCAGCATTAATGCGTTTACCACCAGCTTAGCCGGACCAGGAAGCAATCTGCGGGAGCTGCGCTGCGATTTTAATTCCAGTTGGAGTTCCATTAATACGAACCTCCCTTTTGATTCTCCCGGCGCTGAAGGGTCAGGGTGGATAGCAGGATCATAAGCATGGTGAGTGCAATAATGGCAATAGCCAGTGCAGAACCATAGCCATAACGGAAGCGCAAGAACGAAGTTTGGTACGCATACAGCGCCATCACTGAGGATGCGTTGCCCGGACCGCCTCCGGTCAGTGCGTAGATATGCTCGAAGCCGCGCATATTATTGGCGATGCAGAGCAGAGAGGCAACGACCAAGGTTGGCCTGGCCAATGGAATGATGACATACCAGGCTTTGCGTATACCCGTAGCCCCGTCCAGCTCGGCAACCTCCAGAACTTCCTTGTTAATCGACGACAGTCCCGCCAGCATTAGCAGTGTAAAGAATCCGATGTTTTGCCAGGACAGAGGAATGGATACGAGCAGTACAATCGGACCTGTCAGATCGAGCCAGGATTGCACCAGGTCACCCAGACCGAGCTTGGTCAATCCGGCGTTCAGCAGTCCGTAGTTATAGTTGTAGATCAGCATCCAGAGGAATGCGATGATTACAGGAGCCAGTGTGGATGGAAAATAACTCATCGTCCGGTGCAGTCCCTTCAGCTTGACCATTTTGGACATCAGCAGCAGTGCAAAAATAAAAGCGAGCCCTACTTGTCCAATCAGGCCATATACCGTCATAAGCACATTGTTCAGAAAGGAATGCCAGAACACCTCATCCCGAAGTAGCTCCATGTAGTTCCCTATGCCGATAAACGTTTTTTTGGGGCCTCCCGTCCATGAGTAGAAGCTGTAACGGAAAGCGGAAAAAATGGGAACCAGCACAACAAAGGAATATATTACAAGTCCCGGAAGCAGATATGCCAGAAGCACCCAGCCCTTCGGGCGCAGCGCCTTGCCCATGTCCTCACCCCTCTAAAAATAATCTCCGGAATCCGGCTTTATCCCGCTCTCACCCTAAATGCATCTTGGTTCCGGTTAAGGATTGGCCAAAAAGGTCTCATAGGCCTTCTGGGTTTCCTGGGCCAGCTGTTCCGGTGTACTGGACCCCGCCATAACGCCTTGAATCCCGGTATTAATGACTTCGACAATCGAGGCATCGAACCAGAGGTCGAAGATTTTGGTCGCTTCGGCTGCCGCGCTGGCCTCATAAGCTGCGAGCGCTACCGGATGCAGCTTGGCCGTATCGAATGCTCCGGGGTCATAGGCCGGGAAACCTCCGACTTCCGCCATCAGCTTTGCGCTGCTGGAACCGGTCATATAATCGAGCATGGTGATGATGGCGTCTAGCTTCTCACCCGCTTGTACGCCGGCATTGACGCTATAATAGACGCCGGCACCTCCGGATGAACTCAGCGGATTGCCCAGTCCGCCGTCGACGCCGGGGAATACAGCTACTCGCGTGGCGGCAGTTATTTCTTCCGGTGCATTGTTCACAACGTTCATAGCTGACCAGATGCCGCTGACGAATGCTGCGGAGCGGCCTTCAAAATAATAGTTGACCATTGTATCGGTATCAACAGAATTAAGATCCTTGTTCAGGTAACCGGCTTTGGCCAGATCACTCATTATACCGATCGCCTGTACGAAGCCCTTGTCTGTGAATTTCGCTCCGTCTCCTGCCAGGATCGACTCGGTCCATTCCGGTCCGTTTATCCGGTCGGTCAAGGCACTAATCCAGCTGGACAACGCATAACCCTTGGACTTGTCCCCATATGAAAACAGGTTAATGCCCTTCTCCGCCAGCTTTCCGCCCGCGTCCTTCAACTCCTGCCAGGTCGCCGGGAACTGGTCGTACCCGATCTCAGCGAACATATCTGCGTTGTAATAGATCAGATGGGTAGGCCCGGCCGCAATTGGAATGCCATACACCTGGCCTTCGCGTGTTCCGGCATCCAGGGTGCCTGTCCGGTAACCATCGCGCCACTCGGCATGCTTGTCCAGCTCGGCGTTCAGGGGGAGTACGATTTCGTTATCTACGAAATTGGTCATCCATGAGCCGGGGACGATGAATACATCGGGCATGTCATCGGCCGCTGCCAGCGCCTGGGCCTTGATGGAGTAATCCTCATTTTGAAGCTGCTCTTCAACGACCTCGACATTCGGATAATCTGCACGAAACCGCTTCAGCCCGTCAAGCACTGCAGTATCCTCCGGGCTTTTGCCGATATTGGAGTCCTGGTATCTGTGCATAAGTGTGATCGTGATGGTACTGCCGCTTCCGTTTTCAGCCGCTGCTCCCTCATTTGCTTCGCTTCCGCAAGCGCTCAGTACAGTCGCTGCGGCTGTCATCATACCCAGCATGAATGCCCGTTTTTTCAAATCTCCCCACTCCTTTGTATGCATTTTCCGATTGTTTGGCATCCGAAATTGTATACAATCTGGTCCAAAAAAAATCACTTATGAAAAATCTCTTTGAAATTCAGAACATTGGTCGTCGTTTCGGTAAAATTCAGCGAACGTTCGATCTGCCAAAGATGCTCTTCCATAATATGAGCCGCCTGTTCTCCGTCCTGACGCAGAATGGCCGCCATTAACTCCTCATGATCATGGCAGAAGCTCTGATTCGTCCCGTAGAGGGAAATGATGACCGAAGTGAGTGAGATCAGCTCCTCTAAAAAATGATAGTAATAATAGTTATCCGCCAGCTCTGCCAGCTTTAGATGTATATCTACTGTGACATCCAGCGCCCCGACAATATCACCTTCATGACTAGCCTCATGCTCCTCCCGGATAAGAATCTCCAGCGGGGCCAGTTGCTCCGGCTTCACGATCGTGCACAGCTTCCGGACCATTGACGTTTCGATGACCCGCCGCATTTCAAAGACCTCTCTCGCCTCGTCAACACTGGGACATGAGACAAAGGCCCCCCGGTATGGAATGACTGTAACCAGCTTCTCCATCGCCAGTCTTCTTAGAACATTCCTTATGGGCGTACGGCTGACCTGAAAGGCTTCAGCCAGCGCATCCTCAACCAGCTGTGTGTTCGGTAGCAGCTTGTGTTGCGTGATTGCGAGTTTAATGTCCCTGTAGATCTCCATCTCCTTTCTTTTAGTCATATCCGGCATCACTCCGTCTCTCATTAGAGATATAAGCTAATCAAGAATGGATTCTTAATTGAATACAATGATAGTTTTAATGTATATTAACGTCAATATATGTAACACATTTTCGGAAAAATGCACAATAAAATCTCTATTCATCTCACCAATCAAGAAAAAAGCGCCATTTAATGCACAAAAACTAACATACACAATAAAAAATCCGCTTCAAGTCTATAAAGTTACATAAACATAACATTAAGAAAAATAAGAGTCGTGCAAACATGTATAGACTGGACTCTCCACTTCTGCACTTGGCCATCTCAAGCTTGATGAAATTAAACCAATGCACATTTGAAGTTCACTGGAGGAATTTGTATGGGAATTACTGACCATTGATTTTGAAATTGATCAATGTCAAAATAGGATTATTCCTATAAAATAGGTTACGAATTTGTAACCTTCAGTGGACCTTTAAGGTCTTTTTTATTTTTTTCAAAAGCTGTTGCTCAGCATATGTAGGGAGGATTGAAATGGAGAAAAAGAATCCCCCGTCTGACCAGAACGGAGAAAGCCCCAGGGAGAGCCGCGGTTCGGCGCGGGAACTGGCCGAGCGTCTAATTGAGTTGTCGGGTGGACCGGATAATGTGGCAGAAGCCTCTCACTGCACGACACGTATTCGGCTTAAGCTGAAAAACAGTTTAACGGCCGATGAGGCCGGCCTTACCGGCCTGCAGGAGGTTCAGAGTGTATTTGTCCGAACCGGGTACCTGCAAATTATACTGGGACCGGCCATTGTCATCAAGATACACCGTCAGATCGTCCGTATTCTTGAGGAACATATGGTATCCCCAAAACGGGAAGAAGAACAGCCTGGCGGTTTGCCGGAACAGATAGAGCAGGAAGCCTTTAATATACCGGTTTCTGCACCGGCCCCTTCCTTGCAGGACTGGAAAGAGCGTGTGCGGATAACCTGGGGCAACAAGGGCCTGATCCGCCGGATTATGGATGCAGTATTCCTCTTTTCCGATATTGTTGTGCCGATGATTCCGCTCTTTGTAGCGGTTGGCCTGCTGCTGGGCTTGCTCGGAATCGTACAAGCCTTCGGGTGGGTACCACAGGACAGCATCTACGTTCAAACCCTGTCGCTGTTAACGGGTTCCGCTTTTCAAGGTATGGCCGTAATGTTCGGTTATCAGGCAGCTAAAAGGCTGGGAGGCACCCCGCCGCTTGGCGCTGCAGTCGGCCTTCTAATGACCCGGCCCGATCTGATCTGGACAACAGAATCGCCCGGTGAGCAGATAGGCCGGATGGGTATTCTTACCGCACCCCAGTTCGGCTATCAGGGTACCGTGATTCCGATTATTCTTGCTGTATTACTGATGACTCTTGTAGAGAAGAGCCTTCGCCGGATTATTCCTTCATCTGCCGCCATTATGGTGATCCCCTTTCTAAGCTTCATCATTGGCGGCAGCCTTGGCATTCTGGTCATTGGTCCTCTTGCCACGGAACTGGGCGGGGTTCTTAGCAGCTCTCTGGAGCATGTATTTAAGTACGGAAGCACCGTATTCGGGCTCCTGCTTGGCGGAGTTTACAGCACTATCGTAATGTCCGGGCTGCATCAGGGCATACAAGCCATTGAAGTCGGACTGATCTCCAACCCCGAAATCGGGGTTAATTTTCTGCTGCCTATCTGGTCCATGGCGAATATTGCCCAGGGCGGTGCCGGACTTGCGGTATATGTTCTGACAAAGGATGACGCTTTGAAAAAAATAGCGCTGCCCGCCTCATTTACCGCCTTTCTGGGCGTTACGGAACCGATTGCCTTCGGCGTAAACCTGAAGCTTGGCCGTCCCTTTCTGGGCGCTGCTGTTGGCGGAGCCACAGGAGGTGCTTATGTAGCTTTTCATCAAGTGGTAGCCAATTCATTCGGGTTGACCGGCATTCCGATGATTGCATTTATCGTACTGCCCGGATATATAAATCTAATTCATTATCTGATCGGGTTTCTGCTAGCGGCGGGTACAGCCTTTGCGGTTACTTGGATTCTTGGGGTGGAAAATCATGAAAATCAAAAAAATTCTTAATAATAACGCGGTTGTTGTAGACGACCTGGGAGAAGAAAAGATTGTCATGGGTTCAGGCATTGCTTTTCAAAAGGGAAAAAACGATATTGTTGACAGGGCCCGTATTGAAAAAATATTTATCATGGATGATCTGGACCAGTACAGCCACCTTCAGGAAATGCTCCGGACACTGCCTGAAGAGGAAATAGAGGTGTCGGAGCAAATTATTTCGTTCGCCGAGCGTGAGCTGGATGTAACGTTTAATAAGCATATCCATATTGCGCTAACGGATCACCTTTCATTCGCCCTGGAGCGGATCGGAAAGGGAATCGCGATTCAGAATACGCTTCTCGATGAGATACGGATTCTATATCCGAGAGAGTTCCAGATCGGGCAGCATGCCAAAAGAATGATCTGCGAAAAACTGCAGGTAGATATTCCTGCGGACGAAGTCGGCTATATTGCCATGCACATCCATACTGCCTGGAAAAATGCCGGGGCTCACGGTACAAATGAGGATAAAACGGCACTTATCCGTGATATTGCTGACGGCATCGGACAAGCCGCCGGCGTTCCGCTCGACCGGGGTTCCGCAAGCTATGAACGTCTGATCACCCAACTCGAGAATATCCTGCAAACGGATGAGGCGGGCAAGCTGCGAAACGAACTGAACTCGGAAATCGTGTCCATTGCCAAAGAGCGTTACACGCAAACTTTCTCTCAGGCAGCCCGGATCTGCGATGAAGCAGCAGAAGATTACGGGTATACTTTTACCGACAGCCAGATCGTGTTTATCGCTATGGAAATTAACCGGATAAAGACTAGATTTAATGATTCTCTTACGCTATAGTGTAACAAAAAGGACTTTAGACCTATATAATTCCTTCATAAAAACGTTATAGAATAGCCGTGACAAAAAAATATGTCGGGATTGTTACTGTTAAGCAGGCAAGACCTAAAAATCCGTAAGGGATCGTTTACTATCACTGTAAACCCCTTTAGGAATTTTTAGGTCTTTTTTATGTTTACCAGGATCCTAAAAAAACGAAGCGGAAAAGGAGACAGGATATGAATATCAAAACGTTTGTGAGACAGACAACAGCAGCAACCTTTGCAACAGTTTTACTGGTAGGCGGCGGCGCTTCCGCTTTTGCAAAACAAAGCACGGACTACAAGGAAAGCTACGGCTTCTCCCACATTACACGCGCAGACATGCTGAAATTACCTGAGCAACAGACCAGCGAACAATTTAAAGTCCCGCAATTCGATGCTTCAACAATCAAGAACATTCCTGCAGCAGTAAAGTACGATGAATATGGCAACAAGATTAATATGGACGTATGGGACACCTGGCCGCTGCAAAATGCGGATGGAACCGTGGCAGACTATAAGGGATATAACATCGTGTTCGGTTTGGCGGGTGATCCGAAGAGAGGGTCGGACACTTTCATTTACCTGTTCTACAAAAAAGCTGGCGACAACTCCATTGAGAGCTGGAAGAATGCCGGCAGAGTATTTAAAGATACCGACAAATTAGGTCCAGACGATTCCATCCTGAACAACCAGGCGGAAGAATGGTCAGGTTCGGCAACGTTAACCTCTGACGGGGAAGTGCGATTGTTCTATACCAACCGTCATCCTTGGGCGCCTGAGCAGGGATTCTTCGGCAAACAAACCCTGACAACCGCTCAAATCAATGTATCGCAGCCAGAAGCCGGCCTGCTTAAAATTGACGGCGTGGAAGATCTCAAATCCATCTTTGACGGCGACGGTAAAAACTATCAGACGGTTAATCAGGCATTCGGTGCCGGAGACTATTCCGATAACCACACGCTCCGGGACCCTCACTATGTGGAAGATAACGGCCGCAAGTACCTTATCTTTGAAGCCAACACCGGTACAGAAACGGGCTACCAGGGTGAAAATTCCTTCTTCAATAAAGCTTTCTATGGCGGAAGCAACGTCTTCTTCGAAGCCGAGAAACAGAAATTGCTGCAAAGCCCTGACAAGAAGTTCACGTCCATCGCTAACGGTGCACTGGGTATCATCGAGATCAATGATGACTTTACGCTGAAGCAAGTAATGAAGCCGCTGATCGCGTCCAATCTGGTCACGGATGAAATTGAGCGGGCTAACGTATTTGAAAAAGACGGCAAGTGGTACTTGTTCACAAGCACAAGAGGTGCCAAGATGTTCATTGAAGGAATCGATAAAGAAGACATATACATGCTTGGTTATGTAGCTGATTCTTTAACCGGACCCTATAAGCCTTTGAACGGTACAGGCCTTGTACTGCATCAGGATCTTAACCCTTATGACGTCACATGGACCTATGCTCACTTTGCCACTCCGCAGGTGGAAGGCGATAATGTCGTCATTACCAGCTACATGACAAACAGAGGCTATTTCGCAGATCACCAATCTACTTTTGCACCGAGTTTCCTGCTGAATATTAAAGGATCCAAAACTTCGGTGGTCAAAGACAGCATCCTTGAACAAGGACAAATTACGATCGAGTAGGTTAAATATTTTTGAATAACTATAAAAGAGAAAATGCCGACTAACCATCGGCATTTTCTCTTTTTAATAGACAGCGGGGTATTCATGAACACAACCAGAAGATTTCGTGCACGGCTAATCGTACTTATTCTATGTGCAGGCAGTTTGATTCTTATCCTATACAGTTTCTTGCCCCCCACCCACAAGAAAGATCAGCAAACTTACCGGGCCAACTATCATTTTACGGTTCCGGACCATTGGAAAAACGACCCGCAGCGGCCAATCTACCAGGATGGAAAATATCATTATTACTATCTCTACAATCGTGATTATCCACATGGAAACGGAACGGAGTGGCGGCATGCGACATCAACGGATTTGGTACACTGGAAGGATGAAGGAGTAGCCATCCCAAAATATACGAACCCGAACGGAGACCCGTGGTCAGGATCAGTGGTTATGGACGGGAACAACACAGCCGGGTTTGGAAAAAACGCTCTTATAGCGATTGTTACACAGCCCTCTGCGGATGAAGGAAAACAGGAACAATACTTATGGTACAGCACGGATAAGGGAACAACGTTCAAACCTTACAGCGATAAGCCGGTACTCCCAAATCCGGGTACAACCGACTTCAGAGATCCAAAGGTCATTTGGAATTCTGAATCTCATAGATGGGTTATGAGCATGGCAGAAGGAACAAAAGTAGGCTTCTATGAGTCTTCCAACTTAAAGGATTGGAAATACACCGGTGCTTTTATTACGGAAAATATAGGGCTTGTGGAATGCCCTGACCTCTATCTTATGAGAGCAATTGACGGCACCAATAAATGGATACTTGGAGTTAGCGCAAATGGCAAGGCGGCCGGTAAACCCAATACCTATGCTTACTGGACAGGCGACTTCAATGGGAAGGAATTTAATGCAGATTACAGCGAGCCGCAGTGGCTGGATTATGGATTTGATTGGTATGGAGCAGTAACCTTCGAGGATGGGAACAGCAGCGATAAGTACAGTCACCGATTTGCTCTGGCCTGGATGAATAACTGGAAATATGCCCATGAAACACCGACACTGCGGGAGGGTTTTAATGGTATGGACTCGATTGTCCGCCAGATAATGCTTCAGCAGGGTAACAACGGTAACTATCGTTTGGTTTCACAGCCTGCCCATGCCTTGGAGCATTTAACGCAGGCCACAGACTATTTTAATCAAATTATAGTTAACGGCACGCACACCCTTCCTGTAACCGGTGATTCGTACAAGCTGGATGCCGATCTGTCATGGTCTGAACTTAAGAATGCGGGAATAAGGGTTAGGGAATCGCAGGGTAGAACCCGTCATGTAGATGTGGGAGTGTTCATTACCGGCGGTTACACTTATGTAAATAGAGCTTATACAGGACAACCGGACAAGAGCGGACAATACCTGGAGAGCAGGGCTCCCTTTGATGTGAGCAAGAAGAAGGTTCACCTGAAGATATTCGTAGATAAGACAAGCACCGAGGCCTTTATTGATGACGGAGCCGTTGTTTATTCCAGTGTCGTATTTCCGAAACCGGATGATAAGGGAGTCACTCTGTTTTCCGAGGGGGGTACCGCGATTTTCAGGGATGTGAGGATACAGCACTTTATCTCTGAGTAATCGTAGCGTCACTAGCTTTTACTTATACCTTTTTTTACAAACTCAGACTTTAAGCTCATTACTCCAAAACCGTCGATCTTACAATCGATATTATGATCGCCACCAACCAGACGAATATTTTTGACTTGGTGCCTATTTTTACGACGGAGGAGTTTCCTTTGACCTTGCCCCTCGTAAGTGTACCCTGAGTTGCATTTGGGGCAGGTTTATGGGCAATATTCTAGATTTTCAATCTCTCCAGGATATCCAGTTTTGTCTAGTCGCATAATAAATTCCGTCAACAAAGTCAAAACAGAACGTTATAAGAGTTACTTAATACAATAAAAAAGAAAAAAAACCTTGAATCATCAAGGTTTTTTGACTTTTACATATTATGCGGTAGAGAGGACTCGAACCTCCACGGGTATACACCCACTACCCCCTCAAGATAGCGTGTCTGCCATTCCACCACTACCGCATATGGTGACTCGTATGGGATTCGAACCCATGTTACCTCCGTGAAAGGGAGGTGTCTTAACCCCTTGACCAACGAGCCATGCTTAGCAAGTTATGTTATTACCACAACAAAAATGAGTATATCAAACCCCGGACAATTTGACAAGCTTTTTTTGAATAAAAGTTTACGGGAAGTAACGGCCGGATCAGAAACCGCTCTCCCCGCTCAACATGCTACCTGACTATTAAAGAATACTGACTTTTTCTGTCTGCTATACGCCATACACAGCCAGAGATGCCACACCGTCTACTGCCTCATATCCGAGACTTTGTGCAACCGCTGCATTCGTCACATGTCCGGCGACGACGTTTAGCCCGCGGGCAAGCGCCGGATTTTCCAGCACCGCTCTATGGATACCACGATTAGCAATTTGCAGTGCATAAGGCACCGTCACATTGGTGAGTGCAAGCGTGGAGGTGCGGGCAACCGCTCCCGGCATGTTAGCCACAGCATAATGCACTACCCCATGCTTCACATAGGTAGGATTCTCATGGGTAGTAATCCGGTCAATGGTCTCAATGGACCCGCCCTGGTCAATCGCTACATCCACAATAACCGAGCCTTCTCCCATCTGCTGCACCATATACTCTTTTACTAGCTTCGGTGCACGGGCACCGGGG
>NZ_LN831198.1:471874-477586 GCF_001368795.1 Paenibacillus ihuae | reverse complement strand
TGCTGCACCATATACTCTTTTACTAGCTTCGGTGCACGGGCACCGGGGATAAGGACGGCACCTATCAGCAGATCTGCCTTGCGTACCGCCTGTTCAAGATGATAGGAATCCGACATGATCGTAACCAGACGCCCGCCAAAAGTATCATCCAGATAACGGAGCCTGCCGGCATTCGAATCAAGCACAGTTACCCGCGCACCCAGCCCCAGCGCCATTTTCGCCGCATTCGTGCCTACGATGCCCCCGCCTACGATCACCACTTCGCCCGGCTGCACACCTGGAACACCGCCCAGCAGAACCCCCTTGCCGCCATGCGGCTTCTCCAGCAGCTGAGCTCCAATCTGTACCGCCATCCGCCCGGCCACCTCGCTCATCGGAATCAGCAGAGGCAAGGAGCCGTCTTCCAGTTGAATGGTTTCGTAGCCTACTGCCGTCACTCCGCCATCAACCAGTGCCTGCGTTAGACCTGCTTCGGGAGCTAAATGCAAGTATGTGAACAAAATAAGCCCTTTGCGAAAATAGCTGTACTCTTCAGGCAATGGCTCCTTCACCTTAATGACCATGTCCGCCTGATTCCACACTTCTGCCGCTGAGGATTGAATACGTGCACCCTTATCCAGATACTCCTTATCAGTGAATCCACTGCCAATACCGGCCGATTGCTCGACCAGCACCTCATGACCTGCTTTGCGGAGGGCTTCCACTCCCGCCGGGGTGATCGCTACACGGTTCTCGTTATTTTTGATCTCTTTGGGTACACCGACAATCATGACTGTTCCTCCTCAACGTTTGATGGAGATGTACTTCATGTTCATCGAAAAAAAGGCTCACCATTGAGCCTTTCTCTTCACAGCCAAGGTGATTCAGGGAGCACCAGGCTCCCCGCTTCTCACCAAAATTATTTGTAGTCCTTAATGTTCATTCCCCATATCCTATGCGGAAGAATCGCTTATGGATTAACTTTTGCTTCAAAAGTTTGTACGCCGTTGACGAATTTCAGGACGACCGCAGCTTTAACCGGGTCATGGGTTTCATTCAACGTGATTTTACCAGTAGCCAACTGCAGATCCTTCGTTGCGGCCAGAGCCTCTTTGATCTTGGCAGGGTCAGCTTCTCCCGCACGGGTAATCGCGTCAGCAACCAATTTAAGTGCATCGTATCCAAGAGCAGCCATACCATCCGGTACCGCGCCGCCATTCGCAGCTTTGTAAGCTTCAACGAACGAGGTTACTTCAGTAGCAGTATCTTCCGGCGAATAGTGATTGGACATATAAGTGTTCTCTAGAGCTGCTGCACCTGCGATTTCCGCCAATTGAGGGGAATCCCAGCCGTCGCCGCCCAGGAAAGGTACCGTAATCCCCATTTCACGCGCCTGCTTCACGATTTTACCTACCTCTTCATAATAGCCTGGCAGATAGATTACATCCGGATTAGCTTCTTTGATACGTGTCAGTACAGCTTTGAAGTCAGAGTCTTTTTGCTGATAGGATTCTTGGCTCAGCACTTCCCCGCCGTTGGCTTTGAACGTTTCTTCAAAAAACTTCTGCAGACCCTTTGAGTAGTCACTCGATGTGTCCGTGTAGATTACAGCAGTTTTGGCGCTCAGGTTGTTGGTCGCAAAGTTAGCCATAACCTGGCCTTGGAAGGGATCGATGAATGCTGCACGGAATACCCATTCATTCACATCGCCGCTGCGTTCATCAACGGTTACTTTAGGGTTGGTGGCTCCAACAGCTACGAGAGGAATTTTCTTCTCTGTGGCTACGGGAACGATACCCAGTGTGTTGGTCGAGGTGGAAGCACCGATAATCGTAACAACTTTATCGTTGGTAATCAGTTTTTGTGCAGCCTGCGTAGCTTCCTCGGATTTCGAGGCGTTGTCGGCTACGACCAATTCCAGCTGCTTGCCCAGAATACCGCCGGCTTCGTTAATCTGCTGTACAGCCAGCTTAGCCCCTTTAGATGCGGAGTCGCCGAAAGAAGCCTGGCCGCCTGTGAGTTCAAGGTCAGCACCGATTTTGATTGTGCCTCCGGCAGCATTTCCGCCGTTTGCAGAGTTAGTGCTGTTCTCTGTGTTGTTGTTACCGCAGCCTGATGCTAACACCGCAGTCAGTACGGTTGACAAAATAATGGCCCCAATTTTCTTCATAGTTTCTCCCAGCCTCCTGATAATATAATTTTTTATATGTTGGATCTTTGATGCCGTATTAGGTAAGTCTGCCTAGTGGCCAAGATAAGCCATTTTGATTTCTTCCGAATCCGCCAGTTCCTTGGCGTCTCCCTCCAGAACAACTCTTCCGGTTTCCAGCACATAGGCGCGGTGGGCAATTTTGAGCGCCTGATGAGCGTTCTGCTCAACCAGCAGTACAGTCGTTCCAGCCGCATTGACTTCCTGAATGATTTTGAAAATATCCTGAACCAGCAGCGGAGCAAGACCCATAGAGGGTTCATCCAGCAGCAGCAGCTTGGGGTGTCCCATGATAGCGCGGCCCATGGCCAGCATCTGCTGTTCCCCTCCAGATAAGGTTCCGGCTTGCTGTTTCTTGCGTTCACGAAGTCTTGGAAACGTGTTATACACTCTCTCGAAGTCGGCGGCAAGCGTTTTTCCATCCTGCAAATAAGCGCCAAGTTCAAGGTTCTCCTCAACGGACATATTGGCGAACACACGCCGGCCTTCAGGACAATGAATCAGCCCCTGCTTCACAATCGCCTGCACGCTCTGGTTCGCAATCGACTTATCCAGGAACTCAACGCTCCCGCTCTTCGGCTTAAGCAGCCCGGAAAGTGTCTTAAGGAGTGTCGACTTACCAGCCCCGTTGGCGCCGATTAGTGTCACTATCTCCCCCTGGTTTACCTTGATACTGAGATCCTTCAGTGCGTGAATGGCTCCATAGTAAACATTGATTCCCTGTACTGTAAGCATCGCCTTTACGCCTCCTGTCCCAAATACGCTTCAATAACCTTCGGATTATTCCGGATTTCTACCGGAGTTCCGTCGGCAATAAGTATTCCGCGGTCCAAGACATAGATCCGGTTGCAGACACCCATTACAAGCGACATATCATGTTCAATCAGGAGAATGGTCAGATCGAATTCTTCGCGGATCCAGGCAATCAGATTCATCAGATCCCGCGTCTCGTTCGGATTCATACCAGCCGCCGGCTCATCGAGCAGCAGCAGCTTAGGACCGGCTGCAAGCGCACGGGCAATTTCAAGGCGCCGCTGATTCCCGTAGCTGAGATTACCGGCGGTTTCTTCACTTTGATCCGCGAGATTGAATATCTTCAGAATGTCCATCGCTTTTTGGGTAATCTCCTGCTCTCCCTTGAAATGCTTCGGCAACCGGAGCATGGAGCTGAACAATGAATGTCTGGCATGCTGATGAAAAGCAATCTTTACATTTTCCAGCACCGTCATTGCCGTAAACAACCGGATGTTCTGGAAGGTCCGCGCTGCTCCCTTATGATTGATCTTAAAGGGCTTCATTCCGCCAACCGACTCATTATTAAGCATGATCTTACCGGTCGATGGCGGATACACCCCGGTTAACAGATTGAATAAGGTTGTCTTCCCGGCACCGTTCGGTCCGATCAGACCAATCAATTCCCCTTTGTTAATATGAAGGGAAACTTCGCTAAGCGCCTTGAGGCCTCCAAAGGAACGGCTGGCCCCCTGAACATCAAGGAGTACTGCTGTCGCTGATGCTGCCATTTGGCTTTGCCTCCTTTTTACCAAGCTTGCCGAAATTGATTTTGGTTTTGCCGAGCAGGCCGCTCGGACGGAAAATCATCATCATAATCAGAACGATCGAATAAATAATCATCCGCCATTCCGGGAATTCACGGAGATAGGTATATAACAGGGTAACGAAGACTGCACCTACGATTGAGCCTGCCGTACTGCCCAGTCCCCCCAGAACGACCATTACCAGAATCTCGAATGATTTCAGGAAGTTAAAGCTGCCCGGAGTGATGACATAGAAGGTATGAGCAGACAAGCCGCCAGCCATACCGGCAAACAACGCGCCGATGGTAAAGGCAATCACCTTATACATTGTCGTGTTAATCCCCATTGCCTCTGCGGCAATTTCATTCTCACGGATTGCCAGACAAGCCCGGCCATGTGTAGAACGGATAAAGTTATTAATTAGAACGATAGTGAATAGAGCAAAGAAGAAAATAATGGTCCATGTCGACTTGGCCGGAATACCGCTGAGCCCCGAAGCGCCGCCGACATATTCCGTATTCAGCAGGATAATCCGGATAATCTCGCCGAATCCCAGCGTTGCAATAGCCAGATAGTCACCGTTCAGCCGAAGGGTCGGCATCCCGATCAGCACGCCGCATAGTGCAGCTACAATTCCGCCCGCCACAATAGCCAGAATGAACGGCACGTCATAGTCCAGCGTCAGAATAGCCGAGGTATAAGCACCTACAGACATAAACCCGGCGTGTCCAATGGAGAACTGTCCCGTAATCCCGTTAATCAGGTTGAGTGAGACGGCCAGCATTACATTGACGCCGATCAAGAGCAACATAGACCGGGTTACATCACTAAAGATTCCCGTTGTTAGAAGAACTTGAACGATTCCATAGAACGCTAAGGCAAAAATAATGCCCAGCCAGAATTTTCTATTCATTTTTTTCATGCTGTTCTCCACCTACACTTTCTCCCGGACATTCTTGCCAAACAGCCCGGATGGTTTAAAGATCAGGATCAGAATCAGCACGGCAAAAGCCACACCATCACGCCAGGAGGAATAACCCAGCGATGAAATTTCAGTCTCAACCGTTCCCAGCAGCAGTCCGCCTACAAGAGCTCCCGGAATACTACCGATCCCTCCAAGCACTGCGGCCACGAAGGCTTTGAGTCCCGGCATAACACCCATGAGCGGATCCACGGAGTTGTAAGTCATACCGAAGATTACGCCTGCAGCTGCAGCAAGTGCCGAACCGATCGCGAAGGTTGCAGATATCGTGCGGTCTACGTTGATCCCCATCAATCGCGCCGCCTCCATATCAAACGAAACCGCCCGCATAGCTTTACCGGTCTTAGTGTAGCGTACGATATATTGCAGAATAAGCATTAAGACGATCGTTGTAATCAGAATCATGACCTGATTCGAATCAACCTGGATCGAACTGCCGAATAACTCATATTGTTTCTTAACCATGATATCCGGAAAACCCTGTGCCTGCGGTCCAAGAATAAGGACTCCGACATATTCCAGTAGGAATGAAACACCAATTGCAGTAATCAGCGCCGCGATTCTTGTAGACTTACGAAGCGGCTTATAGGCCAGTCGTTCAATGGTGATTCCCAGCAGAGCACTCATGGTCATCGAGATAATCAGCGATAAGAGCAGCACCACTACCGGAGGAAAACCGGCATTCGCCAGATATTTGGCGCTATATAGCCCGATAAATGATCCGACCATAAATACATCGCCGTGAGCAAAATTGATCAGCTTGATAATCCCGTAAACCATTGTGTAGCCAAGGGCGATCAGAGCGTAAATACTGCCCACGGAAATTCCGTTAATTAGTTGCTGAATGAAGTACTCCATCGCCATCCCCTTTTCTCATAATAGTTAAAATTCCCCTTTCTCTGCCTTGCATTCTGTTTTTCCCTCTAAGATGTTATTTATATTAACACAGGGTTATTTGCCCGTCACTAAAAAAGTGTGTTTTTAATATAAAATTCGAAATTTCG
>NZ_LN831198.1:455502-471848 GCF_001368795.1 Paenibacillus ihuae | reverse complement strand
TTAACACAGGGTTATTTGCCCGTCACTAAAAAAGTGTGTTTTTAATATAAAATTCGAAATTTCGTGTTAGATAATATAACAATGATTGTAAATTATGAGTGAAGTAACTTATTTAAATTGCAAAAATAGGAGGAAAACAGAGGAAAACAGAGGATTTAAGAGATCATTCTTTTTTGAATTTCTTTCCTTTTCTAATACAATACTTTATTTTTGCGCAAATAATATAACATTTGTCTCTTTACAGCTTCAATCCTTCAATTTATTAAAGGGGCACCGAGGTGCATCGGTAGAATAAAATAGTATTTTGTAGTATACTATAGTTTTTGCGTTAGAGTAGCTGACAAAAGACTTATACCCCCAACAAAAAAATCTCCCTGAGGGGGAGATTTAGAAATTATATAAGTAAACAATAAAAAAAGCTCCCGCGATCAGGAGCTCTTCATACAGTAAGTAAATTTCGAACGGAGAGAGAGGGATTCGAACCCTCGCACCGCTTACGCAGTCTAACCCCTTAGCAGAGGGTCCCCTTATAGCCACTTGGGTATCTCTCCAAGTAAATGGCTCCCCGAACAGGACTCGAACCTGTGACAACTCGATTAACAGTCGAGTGCTCTACCAACTGAGCTATCAGGGAACATTAACATGAACAAGAAATAATTTATCATGATTTTGTGGTTCCGTCAAGCGGATGGGCGGATTTTTAGAAACGGTTACATTTGGAAACCAAATCCTCCGGCCTTTCTCCATACTTCTACTATTATATATGAAGCTATACTGTCAATAATTGTGATTAACCCATTCTCCGTCCCTCGGAAGAGCTACACGCTCCAGCAAATTCTCTTGCTCCAGACGGGATTTGAGTAATTCACGGGTTACCATGCAATGGTTGATTGCGTCCATATGCACGGCGATCACGGATGCGGCTGGTGCATAGCGGCATACATCCACTACATCCTGATCATCCATCGTGATATGACCGCCTGTTACAAACCGCGCGCCGCCGGCGTTTACGATAATTATGTCAGGACTATGCCCGTCCAGTGCCTGCTTGACCTCCTCACACCAGATCGTGTCTCCGGCCAAATACAGCACAGGTTCGCCTTCAGCCCGAAAAATAAAGCCGGATACTTTGCCCATCAGCTCTCCGATGGATCCGGTGCCATGCTGTCCGCCAATACGCGTTAAGGTTACCCCTTGAATGGTAAGCGGCTGCTGATCAGGAATTACTCTGATATTGCTAAACCCTTGTTCAGCAAACTGTTCCTGATTCCCCTCCTGGCAGAGCAAAGGCAGATCATGCGGTAAAAGCAAAACTGCTGCCTCATCCCAGTGATCCTGGTGCAGGTGGGTCACAAGCAGGGCATCCGGAGCCAGCCATTGCTGTACCGGACCAGGCAGGGGTACCAGCGGATTTCTGCGGTCATTCTCTGTGTTTACGATCGGCGGATTAACACCCTGCTCGCTGAGCATCGGATCGATTAGAAACGTAATACCGCCGTATTCGAGCCATAGGGCCGCATTGCGGATTAGTTGAATTTTCATCATAAGCACCTCTTCCTTCAGGCTGTCTTCTGCTACAATTCATTATAGAATGTCTAACCTGCATTATACATTGCGGCGCGAAAGAGATCGGCCTCTTCTACTTTCATCCGGAAAGGATTAACTAAAAATGACTTCCTACCTGATTGACGATACGGATTACCGTATTCTGCAATATCTTATTGACGACTCGACGCTCAGCCATAAGGAAATTGGCGAAAAGGTACATATGACCGGGCAGGCTGTAGGCGCACGAATCCGCAGAATGCGCGAGCTGGAGATTATCGAAGGCTACACCGTCCGCTGGAATCCAAGCAAAATCGGACAGAGCCTACTTGCCTTTATCACGGTGTTTTTAAGCTCGAATGCCGCCCATCCCCCTTTTCAGCAGTTTGCGAAGAACCATGACAGTGTGGCTGAGCTGCACCGGGTCAGCGGGGAAGGCTGCTACTGGATGCGCGTCCGCCTGGAGGATCAGGTGGCGCTGAATGCTTTTTTGGATGAGCTGCTGGAGTTTGGAAATTACCGGGTTAATCTGGGGATGGGGCAGCTTAAATGAGGCTGTCTGGATAAGACCCCACAAACAAAAAAAACGGCAGCCATGGACGAAGGATTGAACGTCCCGGACTGCCGCTTGTTATGTAACTATTGAACCTCGTTAAGGAAATAGGAGATTGCCATCCTTCATAACAAATTTAACTTTGCGAAGATTATTTATATCGTGCAGCGGGTCTCCATCAATTACAAACAAATCTGCCTTCTTACCCGTTTCAACTGTCCCAAGCTCGTGAGAGAGATTACATATTTTTGCACCATTCAAGGTTGCTGCTGTAATAATTTGCATCGGGGTAAGTCCAGTCTCACCTAACAAACGGATCTCTTCCCACGGCATGCCCAGCCGGTACCAAGGGCTTTCTTCTTCCACAAAATCATCACCCAAGCCGATTTCTCCGCCTGCCTCCACAAATCTGCGGACATTATCCATACCCTGTGCTAGCAGCGGTGCTCCGAATTTATCCTGGAACATCTGCAGTACAGTGAGTGTCGGGATAATCCGGATGTTCTTGTCGTTCATCTGCCGGATCAGGCTGTCATCCAGACGGTCATAGATCATATGTGCAGCATCATTAATTCCGGCATTCACAAGAATCTGCAGATTATGGGCGCTGGTTACATGAGCAGACACATAAGCCCCCATCTCTCCGGCTTCCCGGCAGATGGCTTCAAGAACCTCCTGATTAAGCTTGGGCATTCCGAACGTGCTGGGGTCGTACCCGTCTTCAAGTGCTGTTTTGATGAAGTGAACCCCTTGCGTAAGTACCTCACGCACCTTAAGCCTGGCTTCCTCCGCGCTTCCCACCCCAATCGGTTCTTGCCCGCCATATCCCCCGGGAGCCGTAAATACTTTGCCTGAGGTGATTATTCTCGGAAAAGATAAGGGATCCAGCCCGTTCGTATGTGTAATCACATCGTCAATCGTCGCATTGGTCGTCATGCCCTCATCGCGGATCGTGGTAATCCCCTCTTTAAGGCATGCAGCCAGATACTCTTTGTGATACCCGTGCAGAGGCTCATTCTGCAAATATTTGAAACTCGTGTGGGCATGCGCATGAATAAACCCCGGCAGGATTACAAGCCCGTTCAGGTCGATTTCCTGTACATTTTCATTTATTGTCTGGTTGCCGGCATCATATTGTGTAATACTGCCGAATCGGCCGTGTATAACTTCTATCGTTACATTATGTATTGGTGCCCGCCCGGTTCCATCGATTAATGTGCCGTTTTTCAACAGAATTGTCCCGTTTCCCACGGCAAAATAAACCCTCCAGTGAAGAATGTTTGTTTGCATCCAGAGAAGAGTTTACTGCATAATAATTACCAGACAAAGATAATCCTCATTTATAAAAGTTTGTTACCTACAATTGGAGGTTTACATGAAGGACAAAATCGATCTCCCCAAAATCGCTGACCCCGCTCTTTTGCCGCCGCAGCATATAGATGCCCTGCAGACTAAAGAGGAATACAGCAGCTGCCTCATCAGCGATGTACAGCTCGAATATCAGGAAGCGGACAAGGTCTCCTTCGATAAAGTATTCTTCAAAAATGTAATCATCAGCGACTCCTCACTCCGCGGTATCGAGCTGACGGATGTGATCTTTGAGAACTGCGACCTCTCGAACGTAAATTTCAGCGAAGCCTTCGTCCACCGGACAGAATTCAGACAATGCAAAATGATCGGAACAGACTTCACCAGGGCACGGTTCCAGAACGTCCGGGTGACCGGGTCGATCTGCGATTTTGCCAGTTTCCGGTTCGGGAATCTGAAGCTGATCTCCTTCGAGCAGAGTTCACTGGTTAGCAGCGATTACTATCAAAGCATCTTCCAAAAGGTCTCGTTCGAGGAATGCAAGATTGATCAGGCTGTCATGGCCGGCGTCAGGCTGAAGGATACGGACCTAAGCAGCTGTGAATTCACCGGACTGCTGGTGGACATAGAAGATCTGCCGGGCTGCATCATTTCTCCCGATCAGGCGGCTTCCTTCGCCGGACTGCTCGGCCTCGTGATCAAGTAACGGGACCTTTACCTTCTTCCAGGGCGACCAGCTTCAGCTTGCCCGCACAGTTACCGCAGCGGTAGCGTTTCGGATCGGCCTTGCGCTTGCGCGGGTACTCGGTGGAACAGGCGGTGCATACCAGCTTATAGCGGTAAGGCTGGGGCTTCCGCGCCTTGGCTCCGGGCAGACTCTGGCAGTAGCGGCTTCCGCCGACCTTAGCCAGCAGGCTTTTGAAATCGGCATCCCGGTGCATATATCCCCGCTTCGCCAGATGCAGATGATAGTGGCAGAGCTCATGCTTAATAATCTTCTCGGTCTCTTCATGTCCATACATGGCAAGCTGCTGCGGATTAATCTCTATATTATGGCTTTTGTAAAGTACCGTCCGCCCGTCGTCGTAAGTCTGCTGTTAAAGCTGGCCTTGTGCCGGAACGGCACGCCAAAGCTGCTGAGCGATACCCGTTCAATCCACTGCTGCAGCTCTTCATTGCTCATGCTCATACTGGTCATAGCGTCCTCCCACAAGTCCTCTCTACAGAAAATAACATCTCTACTTGAATTGTAACTTGCCCATAGGCTAAACTGTCAAGAAGGAAGACAAGTACGGAGGGAGACTGAGTTATGCCGAAAATGCGGTATGTAATTTTGCAGCAGCACCAGGAACTGCAGTTTGTAGAAATGCCTGAGGAATATGCGTACCAATTGAGCGCCCTTAATCTTCGCCTCAATAAAGAGATTGACAAGCTGACCGCGGATAATGTGCCGGACCTGCCGCTGGCGGTTGCCGAATGTGATTCCCTGGAGCTTTTGCGTGAAGGGTACAAGCTGGTATCAGGGCTGGAATATATTAACCGGCTGGAGAGCGCCTTTGCCTCCATTCAGGAGAATAATTACCCGCTTATCTCGCTGCTGACGGAGATCCGCGCACTGCAGGCGCAGCTGGAGCAGTGGTACGAAGAGGAAGAAGAAGGCGTGCATTAAGCCTTTTTCCCACTGCAGAATCTGCCGGTTCGCTAACCTCCGCCGCACCTTTGGGCACCTTTCCCCATATGCTATCTGTACATAGGAAGCATGCTTAGAGGAGGGGTACACTTGCCACAGTGGCTCTGCCATCAGCTCATGAAGGCATATTTCAAAAAAGACCGGCGCCAGATCAAAATGCTGAACGAATGCTGGTTCTTTTACCGCAATTCCGGTGAATCCCGTGACTACGTTCACAGGGAAGTATAGGATTCAGATTGCGAATCGCTTGAAAAGCAAAAGCCGCGTCTACTGCTAAGGTAGGCGCGGCTTTTTGAGTGGCCGGAAAGTCATCCGGGAATTAGAACATCGGGAAGACGTATCTCACCAGGAAGAACAGAATTCCGAAAATAATAATAATATACGCGGCATATTTGATAAAGGTGGATGCGACAACGCTGGAATCCGATCGCTTGTGTACCTCTGTCCGTTCCACTTCAACACTTCTGTCCTTGTAATTCGGTTCCATCATCAATCTCTCCCTTCAAATTCAAGCTGTTATAGCATCCATTAACCCCGGAATTTTTGTCTTGAAACAAAACAGCCGCACCTCAGCTGCCCGGGTTGACCCTGGCAGTAGAAGGTGCGGCTTGAGGAGCAGCAGTAGTTATTCAGTTAAAGCTGCGGTGCGAAGGCCAGGAGCCCTGCAGCTTACGGACCAGAACAATCTGTCCGGTATGGTAGCAATCATGCAGGATCAGGCTCATCACTTCCTCGCCTGGAGCATGCCCTGAACCGCCCCAGTCATAGGCGCCTTCTTCCAGTGCTTCAATAATCTCACGCAAGGATGCGTGGACTGATTTCAGCTTGGCAACGGCCTGGCCCCAGGCCTCTTCGCCGTTCTCCGTTACGGTAAAAGTAGCATCATTACTCTCTAAGTCCGGAAGCTTCGGCAGGCCCTTAAGCTTGATCAGCAGCCGTTCTTTATAGTACGTCAGATGGTTGACGGTCTCCCAGATCGAGTTTCCTGCCGCTCCCGGCTTCCAGCTGGCCTGCTCAGCGTTCACACCCTCCAGCGCAGCGCTCAGCGGCGGTGCCCAATCCTCGATATCCATGGCATAATCCCAGTTTTCCAGCAAAACATCACTGATCTTATTCTGCATGTTTTACCTCCTGCAAGTTATTGTTGTGTAACTACTTAAACACGATCATAATGGTTACGATAAAAATGTAGCATATACTTACAGACGATTCAAGTAACTAGCAAAATTAAGTTTTAACTGTTACAATCAGAGGAAAGAATGAGCTCGAAAGGAGGGATGAACCGTGCTGTGGGATGATTATATTAACAGTTACTGGCGGGATTGGCGGACAGGTGACCGGAGCCATGACAAGGACCGGCTTGAGGATCAGCAGTGGCTGACGGAGTGGCTGGCGCAGCATGATCTGCCGGCGTCAGCTCCCCCTGCGGCAGTGGAATTGCACCAGCTCAAGGAACTGCGCAGCTTGCTGTGGGCGGAAGTCCAAAAGCTGGTGCAGGGGGACCAGCCAGATCAGACGCTGCTGGACCAACTGAACAGATATATGGCCGAAGGCCCGTCCATCCGGCAAATCGTGCGGAAGCTGGACAAGCCGCCGGAGCTCTCTCTCCTGCCGCAGCGTAGCGATTGGGGACAGATCATGGCCGAGATCGCAGCTTCTTTTGCTGAAGCTGTATTAGAGAAAGAGACTTCCCGTATCCGCATCTGCGATAATCCCGACTGCCTCTGGGTCTACTATGACGACACCCGCAACCGCTCGAAGCGCTATTGTGATGATAAGCTCTGCGGGAATCTGATGAAAGTACGGCGGTTCCGGGCGCGGAAGAAGGCGGGGGAGGAGGTAACGGAGTGAAGGAGGATATTGCTGTATAAGGAACCTAAACAAACCCCTGAATTTTCATTCAAGGGTGTTTAGACTATCACACCATCAGGGCCGTTGTTCCCATGCTCTGACCACACTCAACAGCCGCCTACCCTCAAACTCCGCCTTATAAATATCCGGCATAGAGGTAGACTTCCAAAACTCGTAAGTAAACTGCTGGGGATCAAAATGGTTCAGCATCAGCGTCATGATATCGCCGTGGGTTCCGAGCGCCAAGGTCATGCCTGCATATTCCTCCAACAGCCGTTCCAGCGCCTGCACCCCTCTGGTCTGAGCCGCAGCGCTGGATTCACCGTCCGCAAACGCCAGATGGAAGTCCTGATACACCCTTTGCTTAGCTGCCGGAAAGCTCAGCCCGCCTATATCCCCGATTGTTCTTTCCCTCAGGTCCTCTACAATAATAATCTCCTTGCACATAGCCTCCGCCAGGGGCTTAATCGTCTGTACCGCCCGCTCATAGGGACTGGAGACAAACCCATCAACCGATTCATTTTGCAAAAGGGTCTGGACCCGGAACGCATCCCCCATTCCCCGTTCAGATAACCCTCTTGACCTCTCCTGCCCTTCAGCATAAAGCGATTCCGCATGGCGGATAAAATATATAATCGTGCGCACTCTGCTGCCTCCGTCTCCGTGTGCAAGCGTTTCAAATAAACTGGTCGTAATTCTGCACCTTTCTTGTCTTACTCCTTCTATTTCTCCAACGCCATCTCCTGCTCCAGCTCCGCTTCGATCTCCTCATTGCTCACCGCAGACTCTACGGTGTCCGTTATACCCAGCTTCTGCTTGATCTGCTGCAGATCATTCTGAATATCCCGGATTCTGGAGTGGATACTGAACAGGAAACCAAAACCTACGGCGAGCAGCGTCAGCAGCCCGTAAGGGCCAATAAACGCGGACAAAATAACAGCGGTTACAATTGAAATGAGCGTTCCCCAGATGACCATTTGCAAAACTCCTTATCATCAAATAATGTAGTCTATTCAGCCATCACATTGTTTATTTACTGGATAATAAACATTTGTAACTTATTGTAACCACACTATTCTCATCCCGCCGGAGAAATCTGCCTTTCACCCGAACTGAGGCGCGCCGGAAGTGCTGTTTTTAAGGAATATCATGGTGGAGATAGATTTCACGGATAACCCCCTCTTTCAATTCATAACGGGCGTAGTCATAGGTTTCCTGTGATCCAATCTCATACGTGCTATTTTCCGGATCAGCGTCATTACCGTTGTTAGGCTGAATATCAGGATATACAGTCTTCAAGTCCTTAAGCAGCATCCCGACACGCAATCCCTTGGAAGTAACATAGGCGGCGTCTGTAATCCGCATATTCATGATCCAGAAGGACTTACCATCCTGCTTTGGCGAAAAGAGCTGCATTTCCAGTCCCGGAAACGTTAACTCCTGCATAAATGAACCTGTTAATGTATCAGCTTTCTGTAGCGTATATGTTTTTTCTGTAAGAGGAGTACCCAGCAGGGCTGACAAATCTACCTCGTCATTGCTGTCATGCAGAGACAGCAGGTTACCCTTTAGCGAGATCGCATAATCAGACTCCGGGTCCGGCTGGGCGGCCGGAGCTGTTTCTGTTGCTTCAGCGGGGGTGGATTCCGGATAAGGAACCGTCTCCTGCGATTGTTCAGTCAGATTCTCCTGCTGTATTGCAGTGCAGCCGGATAGTATTGCAAGACTTAAAGACAGATTGAAAGCCAGCGTAAGCAGTCGCCGCAAAGATAACGCCTCCTTTTCCTGTTAGCAGATTTTCATGAACTACCCCTGCAGCGCCTTCCGCACGCTCAGGATGTACTTCGCCTGATCGAGCGGGTTCACCCCCCGGCGGGTGCGCTCGGCTTGGACATCCGGCGGGCATGGCTCGTAGGCGGCAAAAGCGGAAGTGAAGGTGCTACGCCCCTTCGTATAGGAGCTGAGCGTCACCGGATAATCCAGCGACGTTGCCAGCGGCAGCCGGCCCTCGATAATCATCCGCTCCCCCTGCAGGACGAGCGGCTCGAAGCTGCCGCGCATCTGCACGAGGTCGTTCATCACGCGGCCGGCGTTCTCCTCCGGCACAACGATGCGTACGGCAAGGATTGGCTCCAGCAGCCGGGTGCCGATTCGGTTCAGCCCGTCCATGATGCCCATCGGCGTGGCTACGGCGAAATCCAGCGGATGGGTATGCCACACATGGTGGTTCCCCTCCACCAGTGTCACCTTGAGGTCGGTGACCTCCCAGCCGTAAAGTCCCTGCTGCAGCACTTCCGGTACACGGCGTGCGGTCTCGTTCTGGTACTGCGGCAGCAGGTCGGAGCTGCGCACAACCGATTCATATACCAGGCCGCTACCCGGCGGACCCGGTTCAATATGGAAGCGCAGAATTGCCCAGCATGGCTTCGGCATCAGGTAGGCGATGTACCCTTCGCCGGTGCCCCTTGGCGTTTCTTTGTAGATCACTGACGGCGGGCCGAAGGTAACCTTCAGGCCATATCGGCTCTCCAGCACACTGTTCAGCACCTCCAGCTGGATCGGCCCCATCACCTTGATATGCAGCTCGCGTTCCTCCGGCAGCCACTCCGCACCCAGCTGCGGATCTTCATCCGCCAGCTCCTGCAGCGCACCGATCACCTTGTGGTCATCGGTGTCTGCTCCCCAGAAGACACGCACGGTCAGCAGCGGAACAGCCAGCTTCGCCTCCTGCGGAATAGCATCCGGACTGCCCAGCACATCACCGATCCGCACGCCGGACAGGCCGTAGACCACTGCAATGTCTCCTGCTGCAAGGGACCCGACATCCTCCGTGCGCCCGCCCTCCACTTTGCGGATCTGCGTGACTTTAGCCTGAACCTCCTGGGAGTAGTTCGTTACCGTATCACGGTTGCGGATCGAGCCTTGGTAGAGGCGGACGAAGGCCATACGGCCCATGCTTTTGTCCCGCTGAATATTGTACACGAGGCCGGACAACGGCTGTGAGGCATCACCGCCTGCCCGGGGGAAGTAGTCGATCATCGCGTTCAGCAGCTCCGTTATACCCAGACCTTTGGCGGCCACACCGTACACGAGCGGGAACAACCGCCCTGCGGCGGAAGCTGCTTGCATCTCTCTTTTCCAATTAGACAGATCCGGCTCCCCGCCTGACATGTAGAGTTCCAGCAGCGCCTCATCCCGTTCCGCCAGCGCCTCCAGCAGTTCAGTCCGCGCAGCGGCGTCCGCATATGCGTCCCATAGATCGGCCGCACCTGAGTATTCCTGTTCCTTCCCGAGCGGCTGCTGCACCGGAATAATGTCCCCGGACAGATAAGTGCGCGCCTGTGCCAGCACAGCCTCCGGATCAGCGCCAGTCCGGTCCATTTTATTCACAAAAATCAGCGTAGGAATCCCCAGCTTGCGCAGCGCATTCCAGATCATCTCGCTCTGCGCCTGCACCCCTTCAACCGCCGACAGAATCAGCACCGCGCAGTCCATAACCCGCAGACTCCGCTCCACCTCAGACAGAAAATCGACATGCCCCGGCGTATCCACCAGATTCACCTCCACTCCTTGCCAGGTAAAAGAGGCCAGTGCCGCCCGCACCGAAATTCCCCGCTGCCGCTCCACCTCCATCGAATCCGTCACCGCTGTTCCGCTGTCCACACTGCCCAGGGCGCGGATGCGTCCGCTCTCATATAGAATATGCTCCGTCGTAGTCGTTTTCCCGGCATCGACATGGGCAAAAATCCCGATATTCATCCGTTCTGTCCGTTGCTGCTGATTCATCTATGTTCTCCTGTCATGAGCTTTAATAAGTATATAATAGCGCTGCCATTTTCTAAGTGTACTGCGAAACCCCGCTTTTGATCAATGAATGGACAGGTTCTGATATTGGCGATAATACGTACAGGAGCGAAGAACTGGAGGCTGTGCACGGCTGTCCGTTAAAATTTGCAATTAATTTATAGCGGCCTGCAACCTTTTGCGGCTTTGGGCCATCTATGAGTATAAGAGGTGAGGCACTATGAAGAAATTATCCTTCCAGACGAACGCTAAAAAACTAACAATAGCGTGCGGGATCCTGGCAGCAAGTGTACCTTTGGGAACATCGGCTTTTGCCTTTTCCGATATGAAGGGCAATGCCGCCGAAGCAAAAATCAATGCATTGCACAGTGAGGGGATTGTTAACGGGGTGACAAGTGATATGTTTGCACCGAAGGCAAAAGTAACTTTTGCCCAAGGTATCCAGTTTATCGTCAGCGGCCTGAAGCTGACCCCGACTAGCGGCTCGGCCAAGGCAAGCGACTACTTCGACAAAGTGAAAGATAAGTCCTGGTATACAGCCGCCTTCATAACGGCCAAGCAGAACGGCTTATCCCTGGACCGGACGGTTGACCCTAACAGCTCTATTACCCGTGCCCAGTTCGCACACCTGCTGACCCAGGCGCTGCAGAGCAAAGGCAATTTCCCGGTAACGATGATGTATGCCAACATTTCGGATGGCGACAAGCTCACTACAGAGCAGATGAACAGCCTGCAGATTCTGGTCAACACGCATATTGTCACTTTAGGCAAAGACAATACCTTCCGTCCGACCGATCCGGTCACCCGCAGTGAAGCGGCGGTATGGATTTATGATGCAGCGAAATTCGCCAAAGAAGTAATTACTCCGGATGACAGCACACCCGCTCCGGCCTATGAATACGAAGCAGACGTGAAGCTTGAAAAAGCCGGCGAAGGCGTTAATAAAGCTACCGTAACCGTCAGCAATCTGCCGAATCCGGGCTACGGCCTGTCCATCGAACGGATCGAGTTCGGCAAAAATAAGACAGCTGTGATCTACTTCAAAGTTACTAAGCCTGAACCCGGTAAAATGTATCCGCAGGTGATCTCCAGCGCATCAGCTTTGGCCTACCTGCCGGAAGGCTACACTGCAGTTGCTAAATCGTTGACCGAAGCCACCCGCTCGTCTACCTCCAACAGCTCAAAATAAAGCTGGAATATATGCAGGCCGTATCTGCCTCATTAAAGGGCAGATGCGGCCTGTTCTGTGTGGCGTTATTGCCCTTCCTTGGAGCTCCTATTCCTAGCTAATGCACACATGTTAAAATGCACTGCACTGGACTATATCCGGTAATACAGCAAAAAACGGCTGCCCGCCCTTATCCAAAGGGTGGTTCAGCCGCTTCTTTTTTACTGTTGATCCATTCTTACGGTGTCCATTGATCGTGTATAATGCCCACAAGCGCATGATCTTGCCCGATCTTCTCAAAGACCAGCCGCAGGCTGCGCCAGTCCATTCCCTCATATTTCGGATCTAGGCCGCTGATATGGTATTCAACAAAATCATAGCGGTCTGCAGGGTATACTTCATTAAGGTTGTTTATCGTTGTCCCCTGGCCCAGGCCTTTATTCAAGGCAATCTCCGCCTTATTCATAAAGTCTGCATCATACACAAATTTCTTGTAATACTCCGCAAAGGTCAACTCAATGAGGTCGCCGGATCCGGCAAATTCTCTCCACACCCGCTTGGTCGGGTCCTTCATCAAGCCCTTTATTTCCTCCTGGGTAAATATCAGATCTTTGGTGGTATCTACATAAGCATACGGTGAGAACCGTACGCCTTTATCGCGTGACACCCAGTCGGACAGAGTGTTCATGTTGCCGTTTTCCAGTGCCCTCATCACCGTCTTCGCCGATTCCAGCGCCGTTGGAGGCATTCCCTCTTCAGGTTCTACAGGTTCCGCCGGTGCTGTGGATGCCGTAGCTGATGGTGCCGAAGTAGCCGGGGGCTGACTCTCCGGCGGAGTGCTTTCTGCAGGGCTGGGCGTTGGTTCAATCTGAGGCTGCGCGGTTTGTACAGGCGTAGCCGTAGTGTCCGGTTCCGCTGCAGGAGTATTGCTGCAGGCGGCAAGGACCAGCATCGCTGCTGTCAGCGCCACTCTGCCTAATGTTCTTGCAGTGTGCATGAAATCCCTCCTATCGTTATGGCTTATAATCAATAGACGGTTAAATCTGGATAAGGTTGCTAAAAAATGTACAATAAAAAACCGGGGATCATTTATATAGGTCTGGAGTGATGGACGTAACGAGCGAAAAGGCACCAACGAACCGATTGTTACCGGCGATACCCGGGTTGGCGTCATCGGCATTTCCGCTGCTTAAGCACCCTTCCTTCCGGATTGAGGAGAATAGCTGGCTGATCCTGGTACAGAATCAGCAGGACTGCACGCCGCTGACCGGCCAAGCGGGCACCCTCGTAAAGCTGGAGGACACAGCCGACCTGCTAGAAACGCTGCGGAGCTTCATTAACCATAACTGCAGTGTCGCGCAAACCTCCGAGGCGCTGAATCTCCACCGCAACACGCTGCAATACCGGCTGAAGCGCATCGAGAGCCTAACCGGCAAAGATCCGCGGAATCTGCTGTTTGAGCTCACCTACAGTTTGCTGGCATTGTACAAGTAATCCTTTACCCTATCCTAAAGAGGATGCCCCTCTCGTAGATAAATTTACTTGGGAGACAGCCTCTTTTTACCCGTGCCCCTTTCTATGCTTCTTCGCTCAGCCTCAGCACTCTGGCGATATTCTCGCAGGTCCGTTCGACATTAGCCGGACCGTCCTTCAGCAGCTTTTCCAGCTCGCCCGCGCCGGGAACGATGCCGAAGATCGCATCGATGCCTTCAGCATACAGCGTATCAATGCCTTCGCCGATGTAGCCGGCCAGCGCAATGACCCTTTTGCCGCTGGCTTTGGCGGTGGAGGCAACGCCGTAAGGTGTTTTGCCGAACTTGGTCTGGAAGTCAATACCGCCTTCACCGGTGAATACCAGATCGGCAGCCGCCAGCTTTTGCTTAAGTCCGGTATATTCGATCACAATCTCGATCCCCCGCTGCAGAACCGCCTGTGTAAAGATCATAAGTCCCGCGCCAAGCCCTCCGGCAGCCCCCGCTCCCGGAAGGTCGCGCACGTCCTTGCCCAGCTGCTCTTTTACAACGTCCGCATAGCGGGCCAGGTTGGCATCAAGCTGCCGGACCCGCTCAGGCGTAGCGCCTTTTTGCGGCCCGAACACAACGGATGCGCCCCGCTCGCCGCACAGCGGATTCGTCACATCGCAGGCCACAATCAGCTGAACCTGCTGCAGCCGCTCATCAAGCGCCGAGATATCAATGCTGGCCAGCCGGCCCAGACTGCCGCCTCCGCGCGGAAGCTCGTCTCCCGCGGCATCAAGGAATTTTGCCCCGAGCGCCTCGGCCATCCCTGTGCCTCCGTCATTCGTCGCACTGCCGCCTATACCGATAATGATGCTGCCGATCCCCCGGTCGAGACATTCCTTGATCAGTTCGCCGGTGCCATAGGTGGTGGTGATCAGCGGATTGCGGTCCGCCTTGTCTACAAGCTGGATTCCGCTGGCCGATGCCATCTCAATGGCTGCTGTCAGGCCGTCGCCCATAATGCCATACTGTGCAGTAACCGGCTGACCCAGCGGTCCCGTCACTTCCTTCGAATACATCTGCCCGCCGGAAGCATCCACAAGAGACTGCACCGTCCCTTCCCCGCCATCCGCCATCGGAACATGGATATATTCAGCTTCGGGATAAATCTTCCGCAGCCCTTTTTCCATTGCAACGCAGACTTCCTTGGCGCTCATGCTCTCTTTGAAGGAGTCCGGTGCCAGTACAAAGGTTTTCTCTCTCATTTCCTCACCTCATGGTTGATTATAAAAAATACTACAATAAGTAAATGATATTGTACTTTCTAATGTAAAAAAAGAACTACAGCCTCTGATTTGCAAGAGGCTGTAGTTCTTAACGGGTTAAGCCCGCTGTAACTTATAATCTGTCAGGTATCTGTCAGGTACCTAACTAATTCCGGGAACGGCCCCGGAACAGGTTGACCACGAACAGCACCAGCGCGACAATGAGCAGAATATGAATAAGACCGCCCATAACATCAAAGATAAAGCCTAACAGCCATGCTACAATAACCAGTCCGATTAATCCCCATAGCATAAAATTACTTCCTTTCTCCTAAGGGTTGTATGTCTAATTTTACCCGACTGTAAGGAGAATCAAACGGCTAAGACATAAGCCGCCAGGATTACCAGGAAAAAAGCCTCACTCTGGCACGGGTTCTCCGGTAACAGTGTGATATGCCGGAACAACAAAAGGATGTCCCTAACCGCCGTTACCCGGTTAATGGGACATCCTCTGTTTCAGCCTATTTCTGGCTGTTCAATCTTCTTCTCACTTAAACATTTGTCCAAGCGCAGTTCTATCTATTTCACGCTTCCGGCAACCTCACGCGGCTGGCGCATGGTCAGGCTGACCCGGCCTTTCTTGAGGTCCACGCCAAGCACCCAGACGGTAACGTTGTCCCCCACGGAGACAACGTCCATCGGATGCTTGACGAAGCTGCCGCTGAGCTGGGAAATATGCACCAGCCCGTCGTTCTTGATGCCGATGTCGACGAAGGCGCCGAAATCGATTACGTTGCGGACGGTTCCCTGCATCTCCATGCCGGGAACGAGGTCCTCGATCTTCAGCACATCGGTGCGGAAGATCGGCAGCGGCAGCTCCTCGCGCGGATCGCGGCCCGGGCGCTGCAGGCTCTCCAGGATGTCGCGCAGCGTAGGCACGCCGACATCCAGCTTCACGGCCAGCTCGGCGGCATCCTGCGCATCGAGCTGTGCCGCGACCTCCTTGCTGCCGAGCTTCGCAACGTCCAGCCCCAGCTCGCGGAACAGACGGTCCACCACCGGATAAGACTCCGGATGGATCGGCGTCCGGTCCAGCGTGTTATCCCCTTCGGGGATACGCAGGAAGCCGATGCACTGCTCGTAGGATTTCGCGCCGAGGCGCGGCACCTTCTGCAGCTGCTTACGGGTCATGAACTTGCCGTTCTCCTCGCGGAACTTCACGATATTTTTGGCGATGGTCGAGTTAACTCCCGCTACATAAGAGAGCAGAGACGGTGAAGCCGTGTTCACATCAACGCCGACATGGTTAACGGCTGATTCCACGACAGCCTTAAGACTCTCCTCAAGAATCTTCTGGGAGACGTCATGCTGGTACTGCCCGACCCCGATCGCCTTCGGGTCGATCTTCACCAGCTCCGCCAGCGGGTCCTGCACACGGCGGGCAATCGATGCCGCGCTGCGCTCGGCCACATCCAGATCCGGGAACTCCTCCGCCGCAAGCTTGGAGGCGGAATAGACGCTGGCGCCCGCTTCGTTAACGATCAGGTACGCCAGTTCCGGATCACCGATCTCGGCGATAACCTCGGCGGTGAACTGCTCCGTCTCCCGCGAGCCGGTGCCGTTGCCGATGACGATCAGCTGGATGCCGTATTTGGCAATCAGCTCCTTGAACTTGGCCGCCGCCTCTTTCTTCTTGTTGTTC
>NZ_LN831198.1:452298-455476 GCF_001368795.1 Paenibacillus ihuae | reverse complement strand
CCGCCTCTTTTCTTCTTGTTGTTCGGCGGCGTCGGATACGTGACCGCCACCTCCAGCAGCTTGCCGGTGTCGTCCACCACGGCAAGCTTGCAGCCGGTGCGGTAAGCCGGGTCCACGCCAAGCACGCTCAGGCCCCTGACCGGCGGCTGGAGCAGCAGGCTGCGCAGATTGCCGGAGAAGATCGAAATCGCCTGTGTTTCCCCCTTCTCGGTCATTTCCCCGCGCACCTCACGCTCTACCGACGGGGCAATCAGCCGTTTATAGGAATCCTCTGTTACGGCTTCCAGCAGCTCCTTGACCGGGGATGGCCCTTTGATCAGCTTGCGCGTGATGAAGGCATGAATCTTGTCCGGGACTACCTCAATGCCGACCTTGAGCACACCCTCCCGTTCTCCGCGGTTAATCGCGAGAATACGGTGCGGCGGCATTTTATGTACCGGTTCACGGTAACTATAGTAGTTCTCGTATACACTCTCCTGCGCGGCATCCTTGGCCTCGGAGACCAGAATCCCTTGGCTGGCCGTATACTGGCGGACCCACGCACGGATCGCCGGATCATCGGCAATATTCTCGGCGATAATATCCATCGCACCCTGCAGCGCCAGCTCGGCACTCTCCACACCTTTATCTGCATCTATATATTTAGCGGCCTCTTCTAGCGGAGAACCCTGCCGGCGCTGCTCCATAACCCAATCCGCCAGCGGCTCCAGCCCTTTCTCCTTAGCCACACTCGCTCTTGTCTTGCGCTTCTGCTTGAACGGACGATACAGATCCTCTACTTCCTGCAGCTTGACCGCCCTCATAATCTGCTGATGCAGCTCCGGTGTCAGCTTACCCTGCTCCTCAATGCTGCGGATGACATCCTTCTTGCGGTCCCCCAGATTGCGCAGGTAACCGAGCCGTTCTTCAATATCGCGCAGCGCATTTTCATCCAGCTCACCGGTCATTTCTTTGCGGTACCGCGCAATAAACGGAATGGTGTTCCCTTCATCCAAAAGCCCAACCGTCGTCCGCACCTGCTTCAGGCTGATTCCCAGCTCCTTGGCAATTGCCGCGAGTATCAGTTCCTGTTCCTGCCGGATAGCCGCATCCTCCTGCAGATTACCGGCATTCATATTCTCTGCTGCCAATAGTATCCCTCTTTCCGTAAACGTGCTAGTATCATAAATTCTCTACATAAAATAGTATCACAGATTGCCGCTGTACCAAAGTTAGCCGGATAATGCATCACCACACCACCCGGCCATATGGTTATTTCGCCTGCACACTGCGACGGGCCATCCGCTTACCGGTGCCAAGCGACATCAGGAAGCACAGAACCAGTACAAGCGCAGCTGCACCGTACGGATAATTAATGTCCAGATCGAACAGGATTCCAGCCACAATCGGACCGGCAATGTTGCCGAGACTCGTATAGGCAGAGTTCATGCCCATCACAAAGCCCTGCTGCGACTCACCAGCCATTTTGGACAGCTGGGTGCCGACAGCCGGGCGCAGGATATCCATGGCGAGGAACACGATGAACGTCACGGCCATGATTGCAAAATACCCATGGACAAACAGGGTCAGGAGAATGAACACACCCGAAGCCAGCAGGCAGACGGAGATCACCCGGTTTTCACCAAAACGGTTCAGAATCCAGCTAAAGACAGTCAGCTGAACCACAGCACCGGCAATCGAGCCAAAGGTCAGTACAAACGCGATATCCTTGGGTGTGAAGCCGAATTTATGATCAACAAACAGTCCAAACACCGTTTCATAATTCGCGAGGCCGAAGGACATAACGAACACAATAATCAGTCCGATAAAATACGGTTCACGGTAAGAACGCAGCAATTGGGCTACAAGGCTCTCACTCTTTTGCTGTCCGGAAGCAGGGTCATGAACCGCAGCAGCACGTGACTCCGGCAGTAAAATAAACGTGATGATAGCTACAAACGCCGCCGCTACAGCAGCCGCGAAGAACGGTACCCGGATGCCGAACTCAGCCAGATAGCCGCCGATTCCCGGTCCGATAATAAATCCTGTAGTTATGGCCGCGTTGATCAGTCCCATGCCTTTGGCCCGTTCATCCATGGAAGTGGTATCCGCCACATAAGCCATAACTGCAGGCATAATCATCGCCGCTCCAATGCCGCCTAGCATCCGGGCCACAAACAGCATCCACGGCTGATGGGCTACCCCAAAGGCAAGCTCAGAGAACGCAAAAACAATCAGTCCCAGGACAATAATTCTTTTACGGCCCATCCGGTCAGACATCCTGCCGGCAAGCGGCGACACGATCAGCTGGGTCAGCGAAAATGCAGCCACCAGCATGCCGACGACACTGCCCCCGATATGCAGCTCATTCATGTAAGTAGGCAGAATCGGAACGACCAGGCCGATCCCGGTAAAGGTCAAAAATATACTAATCATCAGCATCAGCATCGCGCCGCGGTTTCTTAACAGTAGTGACATTGTATTCCCTCCGTAATAACACATTCAGTTATGCAAAAAAAAATTTCCCATGTTCAATATCCGCTTATCCGCCAGATGCCATTCCTACAGCTTCAAAAAAATCTCACCCGCAATATAAGACCGACCATCCGGTCTAATTAGAGACATGAAAACCCCTATCCAATCCGTTCGTTATGCCGGCTGCTTGGCAATACGCTTCTCAATGCCTAATTGGCACGGATTCCCTGCAGCAGCAGGCTGATAGCATCCCGGTAATACTTCTTAATCTCTACCGGTCCCTCCGACGGTGCTGTAATTTCGCTGACTCTGCCGATCCCCTCCAGCATGCCGCTGACAATGACCACATAATGATCCAGATCCTTCTGAATCAGACAGCCCGAGTCCATTCCTTCCTTGAGGAGATTGCGGCAGGCCGCTGCACCGGATTCATACAGCCGCGTGAGCCGCTGATAGATTTCATCCGAATGGGTACGGGATCTTGCATATTCCTCAAGTCCGCGGATCAGCGGATTCTGATAATCATTCGCGTAATGCTCGCCGAGCGCATAAAGGCGCTCCTCAACCCCGCTGAGTCTGCTTTGAATGTCTTCCCACTCCGAGAGCCACTGCTCCGTGTCATCTTCAACCACATACAGAAACAGCTCATCCTTGCTGGGAAAATGGTGATACAGGCTCCCTTTGCTTACTTTAGCCGCAGTGCAGACCTCATTCATGGTTACAG
>NZ_LN831198.1:426641-452137 GCF_001368795.1 Paenibacillus ihuae | reverse complement strand
TGCACTAACAGCTGCGCAGCCTGCTGCACAATCCGTTTCTTCGTTTCTTCTCCATCCGAACGTCCTTTTATGCTGACAACCCCCTTCTAAACCGACCATCCGGTCTAATTGTAGCATGAAGCGGGTGTGTATATCAAAAAGTGTTGATCCTATCACCTAGCTGTGGACTGTATATCTAAAAAGACGCACTGCCTAAGCAGTGCGTCTTCCGTTACACATTATTAATTCCTAGTCCGGTCAGAAATCGATCAGGCCCAGGCTGATTTGCAGCGAATCATCCACCTTTTTCATGGTTTCATCATCAAGATGGGTGATCTTATCGGTTAAGCGTTGTTTGTCAATCGTCCGGACCTGCTCCAGCAAAATGACGGAATCCCGGTCAAAGCCATGAGCAGCCGCATCAATTTCCACATGCGTCGGCAGTTTGGCCTTCTGGATCTGGGCGGTAATCGCCGCCACAATGACCGTAGGGCTGAATCGGTTGCCAATATCGTTCTGTATGACCAGTACCGGCCTTACTCCGCCTTGTTCAGAACCTACTACCGGCGAAAGGTCGGCAAAAAAAACGTCGCCGCGTTTAACGATCAATATCTACACCCCGCTTACTAAGCGGCCAAGAGTACTGTCTGCATCTTCCTCAGCGAGAAAAGCCTCGCTTGCCATCGTCAAATTGATCTTAGCCATTTCCATGTAACCCCGCTGCATCGACTCCCGGATCGTGCGTTTCTTCCGTTCCGTTAGATACAGCTTCATAGCCTGCCTGATCAATTCACTCCGGTTAGAGTTCTCCAATTGAGCGATACCATCCACTTCCTGCAAGAGATGATCGGGCAAACTGATCATAATTCTTTTGGTGTTCTGCAAATTGGCCAACTTCTCTTCCACCCCCACAAACCTTCTGCCCTTGTGTTCCAGTGTTACAATATACAAGGAATTTTATACAAGGAATATATGCCGCCAGTATATCAAGTATGCTGCATCCCATTATAAACTAGAAATGGCGGTTCGTATAGACCATAAGTCACACTCGCCTACACGTTTAATCCTTGGATTACTTTCCTGCATAAGGCACCTGGTCACACAATTAAGGCTGCAGCAAGGGGTTCACCAGGTTAGGAGCAGCACCTTCGCGTACATACACGCGGGGCACCCGGTGGGCCAGCATACAGATTACCTCGTAGTGAATTGTCCCTAAATGGAGCGCCAGTTCATCCGCCGTAATTAGCGAATCGCCCTGGCGGCCGATGAGTACAACCTCTTCGCCAGCTTTGATTTGTTCCGCTTCTTCAGCGAAAGATTTGAGCGTTACCATACACTGGTCCATGCAGATTGTTCCGACGACAGGAACGCGACGTCCACGTATTAGCACCTCCGCTTTGCCTGTCAGCATGCGGGAATATCCGTCTGCGTACCCCACAGGAAGCGTCGCAATGATCTCTTCGCTGTCCGTGAAGTACCGGGTGCCGTAGCTGATGCCCCAGTCGGGCGGCAGGGTTTTGATATATACCGCCTGCGTCTTCAGCGTCATTACCGGGTGTAAAGCAACGAGCCCGTGGTTTACCTCTGCTGAGGGATAAAATCCGTACAAGCTTATGCCTACACGCACCATGTTAATGGATAGGAGAGGTGTATCAATGGCCGTAGCGCTATTGCCCGTATGTATGATCGGGATATGAATGTCGTTGTCCCGAAGCGTTTCCGCCACGCTCATGAATCGCCGGTACTGCAACAGTGTATAGCTTTTGTCTTCTTCGTCTGCCTTGGCAAAATGGGTAAACATGCCCTCCAGCTCCGCCTGCGCTACAGAATGCACTTCAGCAATGAAACCGGGCGCGTCAGCCGGCAAAAGACCCAGCCTTCCCATCCCGCTGTCAATCTTGATGTGCACCTTCAGCCTGTGCTCCGGATCTATTGGAAGCTGTCTTACCGCCTCCAGCACCTCCGTTGTGAATAGTGTCACGGTTACATTGTTCTTCCAGGCAACGGCTATCCCTTCCGGAGAGGTGTAGCCCAGCACCAGAATAGGAAGTAGTATTCCCGCCTGACGCAGCTCCAATGCCTCATCCAAAAAAGCTACACTTACATAATCCGCTCCCAGCCGTTCAAGCTCCCGGGTCACTTCCACTGCTCCATGGCCATACGCATTTCCTTTGACGCATCCCATGAATTTGGTCTCCGCCGGCAGCGCCGCTCGGAAAGCCTCATAATTGGCACGCAGATCATCCAGATTTATCTCGGCAACTGTAGGTCGATAGCTTGCTTGCACTTCAGGGTCACCTTCTTACATTGTAGTAAAACGTCACTGCGGATAGCCGCAATGAACTTGGTCTTACTGCCAATGGTAATGCTAATCGAAGGCGGCTGTCAATGTAAGCAGCATTATCTTCTTGCAGATTCCGCAGCGGGCCTGGAATCGCCAAATAATGGAAAAAGCGGATACGGCTTGTAGAGGAAAGACTCCCACAATACGCAGTATCCGCCTACTGATTATTACTTACCCGATTGTGCCTCCATAGAAGCGGCAATTTGCATCATTTCATCCACCGGAAGATTTGCGCTTGTAATCCGGAATTCCACACCGTCGTTCATCCAGGTCAGCGTCTGCTGTTCATCACCAGTCAGTACTCCTGCGGTGAATCCCAGATCGATCAGGGTTCCCGGAGCCAGCGATACGGCACGGTCCAGCGGACGGGCTTCCATAATAGTATATTGATAATCCCCGTCATAACGGATGAGCACCGCATGATCATTGCTGCCTTCGATTTTATGATAATCCTTGTACTTAACGCCGGCCGGTATGTAATCCGGCTCAATCACTCCGAAATCGCCAAGCTCCGCGGTAACCTGGCCAGCCTCTTCCCCGTCAGCCGGTGCGCTTACCGGATTGCCGTTGTCGTCAACCTCGGCTACCGTGCTTTCGGAAGGCGTACCGGTTGCCATATTCTTTTGCATATCAAAGGAATCCTTGGTGAACTCCGGATCGAACTTGAAGCTGTCAAACTTCACGTCCACCACAACCTTGGCTTCGGAATCGGAGACCTGCACCTGCTTAGGCTCGTAAGTTTTTTTGGCCAGCCAGATCTTCTGGCGCACCAGTGCACTGCTCTGATAATTCGCCGCTACTTCGAACACATAATTGTCTCCATCCTCAGTCAGCTGGCGGTTGTTATCAGCGGTAATGCCGTGGAGCAGCGTCTGGTAGAGATAGACTTGCCCTTGACTGTCCGGCCAGTCGCTCTGGAAGCGGAAGCTTTTGCCGAGGCTTGGCGTGAGCACGAACACCCCTTCATCATTACGAAGGACAATCTGTGTTACGTTCTTCTGCACATTCGAGAGGCTGATCCGGTAATACGAAGGATTCTTGTACCACACTTCCACCTTATACTCCTGCGGCTGTTCACCGGTATACAGGGTCATCGTGCCCGAACCTTGATAGGCACCCTGCTTGCTCTCCAGCTTGTCAGACACATCGTTTAAATCCTTGACCACAGACGCGGCATCCTTCTTCCCGCATCCCGCGAGCACCAGGGCCACGCTCATAATGATCGCGAGTACCCATGTTATCCGGCGCATGACATCATCCCCTTAACCTGTTTTGAAAAGCATTGATTAGTACATGTCTATGAGGGACTTGCCTGCATTATGCAGACGGGCATGACAAGCTGGAAGGATAATCACGGGCGGCCGTCCGGCCGCATCAAAAAGCCCGCGATGGGCGCGGGCCTTAAGTTTCAGGTACGTCTTTCCTTAGATCAGCCGGGCAATCTTTTCAATCTCTGCTGCGGAGGCAGCCAGCTCCTGCATCGAGGCCGTAATTTCTTCTGTTGCCGCAGCCTGGCGCTCACTCTGTGCCAGACACTCCAGCAGCGTTGCGTGGAAAATTATCTCTATATTACATATTACATAGTGCTCAAAGACTTCAGATTTATTTATTTTTATATCATATTGCTTACACAAATACTTGTTATAACTAGATTGCTAGCACACGCAGCCTCTTAACTTAGAACCGGAAGGTTACATTGGAAAGATTTCTCATTAAAATTTTATCTATTCACAGCCGATAATGTAGCGTGCCTGTCTGCAGGGACTTAAAAAGCTAAAGGAGAATGAACACTATGGGGAAAATAAAAAAATATCTACTACAATAAGCAATGTATCGCTGAGGGTTAAGCTTCCAATTTTATTAAGCCTGCTAGTTGCTGTAGTGCTCTTGGCGACATCGGTAACCGTATATTTTGTCTCCTCGGATCTGTTGCTGCGAAAGAGCAAAGATGAAATAAACGCAAACGGGGACCGCATAGGTGAAGGGCTGTGGACTTCAATGCAGCTTCAGGAGCAGACCTCATATGTAATTTCAGTGCACAATACCTTCAAACAGCTGTTGAATCTTAGGGCACAAGGAACTCTGTCCGAGCAAGAATTTTTTTCTTCAAAAAATCCCTACTACGAAAAAGCAAATGGGATTCTTCAGGAAAGCATGAACGGCAGAAGCAGCATCAGCTCCTTACTTGTTTTGGATTCTAAAGGAACTATTCTTGCAGGAACAAACACAGACAACATAGGTCAGTCCCGGGCAGACCGTGAATATTTCACAGAAGCGTTCAAGGGCCAATCCTTTATCAGCGATGCCATCCAGTCCAAAAGCAGCGATAAATTATTAATTGCATTCTCCCAGCCGATTAAAGATTTGGATGACAAGGTTATTGGGGTCTTCGCCATGACCGTGGACAGCAGCTTCTTCCTGGATAAACTGGGCAACATTAAAATTAATGAGCAAGGTAAAATAGAGATTTTGAGCCGGAGCGGAATTATCCTATATAACTCCACCGACCCTACCCGGATCGGACAAAGTCTTGCTGGCACTCCAGGGATGAATGATTTTCTGGCGATCAGGGCAACGGATGAGCTGGTTACGCAGTCCGTCGAATTGGCGAACGAATATCTGAGAATCAACAAAACTCCAAAGGCCGATCTTACCATTTCCGTTATCGATTCCTACGCCGACATTAAACGTCCTATTCAGGATATGCTGATGAAAATCTTCATTGTAACGATCGCCGCCCTGCTTGTTGCCATTGCTTTCGGTATGCTGTTGTCCCGCTCTATTACCAAACCAATTATAAAGCTGACCTCGCTGTTTAAAACGCTGGCAACCGGAGATTTGACCATAGGTGCCGATGGCCGCTATAAAAGTGAGTTCAAGGATTTGGCTGACAGCTTTAATATAATGGTCCGGCAAAATAAAGAGCTCATCACCAATATGAATAATTCTATCTCCGTGCTCAACACAAGCACCAATGAACTGGAGAAGACTTCTAAACAGACAGCCCGTTCCATTAATGAAACTTCGGTAACCTCCACGGGTATTGCCCAGGCAATGGAACTGCAGTCCAATGATACTGAGCATATCGTCGATAAGTTCTATGGATTCAGTGAGAAGTTTGCTGCGATCAACGATAATGCGCAATCCGTCAGACAAAGAGCTGAAGAAATCATTGAGGTCTTCCATACAAGCAATCAGGTTGTTGATGGTTTAATTCAAATCAGTGACAAGAATGAACAAGAGGTCCAGAAAATCTCGGCGATCACAGTGAAACTTCAGGAAAGCTCCAACAGCATCAGCAATATTACAGGAGCGATCAATCAAATCGCTGCTCAAACGAATCTGCTTGCGCTGAATGCATCGATCGAAGCCGCAAGAGCCGGGGAACATGGGAGAGGTTTTGCTGTAGTGGCCTCCGAGATCCGGAAGCTCGCTGAGCAGAGCTCGAAGCAATCCAATGAAATCTATGACATCATTCAACAAAATCTTAATTTTGTCGCAGAAAATAATGATAGTGTAATTGTGATTAATAACATCTCCGCCCGGCAGGATGAGCTGGTTGGACAAACCCAAGGGGCATTCCAAACCATTCTGGACAAAATCACGGACATCACGGATCAAATTAAATCGATGGCCGACGAAATTGCTCATATGCAAAAAGACAAGGACGACGTTCTCGATTCGGCTCAAAGCCTCTCCGCTACCGGTGAAGAAGTTTCTGCCTCAGTGGAGGAAGTCACCGCCACCATGGTGGAACAATCCTCCACCATTGAGCAACTGGCCGAGATGGTTGAAACCATTGACCAGCTTACTAAAAACCTGGCAGAATCAGCTGCTAAATTCCGCGTCGAGTAAGTAACCGCTTCTCTCGCGGTATTACATTTCTCCTTATCCCAAAAGAAACCCAGGTCAATAGACTCTGGGTTTCTTTCTTTATTTTTTCCGACGGCATTAGCAGCTTAAACAATCAGCGAATCGACTCCGCAATCTTCAGCACCTCGGAGCGTTCCAGCCCGTGTGTCGCGATGTCGTACAGCACCCCGTCCGCTTCCCAATCCAGGCTTCTGTCATTCATCATCACAGCGTCAACGCCACTTACCTTAACCTTCTCCATCTTACCGCTGGTCGACATTTCGTAGGCATTTTCTTTACTTGAGTACGCGTAGTACAACGTAATGTCTTGATCCTCATGCTCGCTGGTAAAGAACAAATTAAGGTAGTTTCCGTTCACGATACCATCTTCGGATGTATAGAACTCCCCGCGGTCAAAGGCAAACCCCTCCGGCAAGTATTTCGGCAGCTTTACTTTGAAAAGCGCATATTTATCCAGCTCGGCCTGGCTTTTCACGGTTAGCATACGCTCCACGGTTTCCTTATCGCGCTGTTCCTGCTCGCTCTTCGTAATCAGCTTGTCGCCGTCAAAATTAACGATCTGCTCCCCGTCGGCGTTATAGACCTCGCCCAGCTTTTTTGTAAAGGAAGTAATCACATTGCCATCCTTGTCAAACAGCTTACCCTTCCACTCTTCGGGAAAAGGCGGCGCCACATTGGGGTCCATTTCACTGGCAATGATATTCCCGAGATTAATCTTCTGCAGTACTCTGCCAAACAGTTCCTCTGCAAAGGACGGTTTGACAAAGCTGATGCTTAAGCCCCCGGCAATTAAAATCGAAGCCATGATCATGGCCGGACGTCTGAGACTGGACTTGATTTTCATATTTGATACCTCCTGCTTAAAGTTGGCGCTGCTCTGTACTTTGCTAAGCACAGCCGACCTATGGGAAATGCTGAAATCCTGCCCGGCCAGTGCCTTGCCAAGCTCCAGCAGCTCAAGGGATTCCGCTGATTCGTTCCAGCAGAATGGATGCTTGAGATGGAGACCCTCGTCGAGATCCCTTGCGAATTTCTGTATCTTGTCTTTGGTATTCACAGCTGGTCCACGCTCCCTATTTCAGACTTTAGCTTTTTCATGCTGCGGTAGAGAATGACCCCGATGTTGCTCTCCGACATCCCGGTGAGGCTGGCGATCTCCTTATTCTTCAGATCCGCTCCGAACTTAAGCGCCACGATATTCCGTTCTTTAGCTGTCAGTATGTCCAGTGCGAGGTTCAGTCTGCCTCTGCGTTCCCCTTCCAGCAAGTGTTCCTCCGGTGCTTGTCTGCCTGACACCAGCTCGCGGACAGCCTCCAACGGGAAGAAACGGTTTCTTCTCAGGCTCCTGTAGTAGTCATTCACGACATTTCTCGCGATGGCGAACAGCCACACCTCAAACGGTGCCTTTTCTGGAGAGTAGCTGTGCAGCTTGGATAACATCTTCTCAAAAACCTGACTGGTCAGATCCTCCGCCGTATAGCGGCAGTTGACGCGGTAAGCGGTATAATTAAATATTCTGGAATAGTAGTTTTCAAAAATCGTGGTGAACAGCCTGTTTGCATTTGCTTCTGCAGGCCTCTCTTCCTTGATACTCTTTTGCCAAAAAGACTGTAACAATGCGCGCTCTTGCATCTTTCAAGCTCTCCTTTCCTGCAGCTTTCACCTGGCCAAGTGATTTACCCCAGCTAATACGCTGACACTGAGGTTTCATTACAAGCCGGGAGAAATTTTGCCAAAAGACGTCTCCTCTAGTATCGTGGATTATTTCACTGCTGTAAGCGGATTATGTTGCACCTGACGGAAGGGCTTAGCTATCTTACTTGCGGGCATATGAATAAAAAACTGCCCTCTAAGCTGACTTTCAGCGTAAAGAGCAGTTCCTTATGGAATCGGTGCTTCAAAATGCATCTTATGCTTGTTCTTGTTTTTTCTCAGTCAGGTAGTACAGGAAGGCCAGAACCGGCACCGCGAGCCCGATCAATGTCGTCATTCCCCAGCCGCCGTAGGCATACGACCAGCCCCCCAGTGAGGAGCCAATGGCTCCTCCCACGAAGAAAATCGCCATGAACAATCCGTTTAAGCGTCCTCTTGCTTCATTGCCCAGGGAATAAATTGCCCGCTGGCCCAGCACCAGATTTCCTGAAACGCCCATGTCCAGCAAAATTGCCGCCACAGTGAGAAGCCCCAGGGTCACCCTGGAATCATTTTGAAATAAATAAGCGATTAAAAAGGCGGTGGCTGCCAGCACAAAGGCAAGACCGGTAAGCGGACGGGTCCAGCCCCGGTCAGCCCATCTCCCGGCAATCGGAGAAGCGACGGCACCAGCGACACCCGCCAGTGCGAATAATGCAATCCCCTGCTGGCTCAAATGATACGTATCCGCCAGCCGCAGTGAAACGGTCGTCCAGAACAGGCTGAAGGTTCCAAAGAGACTGGCTTGATAAATCGCCCGGCGGCGCAGAACCGGTGTATTCTTCAGCAGGGTTCCGAGGGAGCGGATCAGTCCGCCGTAGTTCATTGCAGGAACGGGCTGGCGCTGCGGCAGAACACGGGATAAGAGAATAGTCAGCAAGGCGATTACTACCGCCGAAATAGCATAGATCGCATGCCAGCCCCAGAGTCCCGAGACAAAGCTGGCCAAGGGCCGGGCGAACATGATACCAAGCAGCAGTCCGCTCATCACATTCCCTACTACCCGGCCGCGATGCTCTTCCGCAGCTAAGAAGGAGGCGTACGGCACCAGAACCTGGGCGGCTACCGAACCGATCCCAATAAAAAGCGATGCTCCCAGAAACAGGACTGCATTCGAGGCCAGTGTGGCTGCGACCAGCGCAACCACTACGACAGATAGCGAGATCACCGTAAGACGGCGGTTCTCAATGATGTCACTGAGCGGAACAACGAATAAGAGGCCGAGCACATAACCGATTTGAGTCAGAGTCACGATCAGACCTGCTGCGCCGGAAGATAGATGCGTAGCCGCCGCAATCGGTCCGATCAGCGTTTGGGCATAATAGAGATTGGCAACGATAAGTCCGCACGAGGCTGCCAGCAGAAATATAATCCAGGCAGGGATTGTTTTGCTCTCTGAACTGTCCTTTTCCTGATGTATCCGTTTCATTTGACTTGCCTGATTCATTTGAATTCCACCTTTCATTTTTAAATACTATACGTACAGTTTATTAATTATGGTTTTATAATATACTGAACGTTCAGTTTTGTAAATAGGGACACTTAGTTAAATATTTGAGAATTCCTATTTAGGCGCTTCCCCCCGTAGACTGGCTATTCTCATGATTAATTTTGTATAATGTACGTATAGTTTTGTTTAGTAACGGATTTGGAGTGAACCTTTCACCAGGAGGGATTGGGATGGATAAAAAAAGAGGACGCCCGCGTAATAACGAAGCGGAGGCTGCCATTCTGGCGGCATCGTACGGGCTGCTGCTGGAGACCGGTTTTGGTGCGGTAACCGTAGACAAAATCGCTGAGCGGGCTAAAGTGAGCAAAGCCACCATCTATAAATGGTGGCCTAATAAGGCAGCCGTAGTTATGGACGGCTATCTCTCCGCGGCTTCAGCAAGGCTGCCAGTACCCGATACGGGTTCGGTTCAGCAGGATATTGTGATTCATGCGACGAATCTGGCGGTGTTTCTCCGCAGCCGCGAGGGCAAGGTGATTACGGAGCTGATCGGTGAGGGACAATTCGATGCCGGTCTGGCTGAGGCCTACCGGGCAAGATTCTTTGCCCCCCGCCGTCAAGAGGCGCGCCAGTTATTGGAGCGGGGCGTTACGCGGGGCGAATTACAAGCGGACCTGGATATTGGAAGCTGCATTGATCTGCTCTACGGCCCTATTTTCTACAGGCTATTAATTACGGGGGATACCCTTGATGAGGCTTTTGTCAAATATTTGACGACCGCCGCTTTCGAGGGCATAAAACGATAGTTGAAGCACCGGCAGTGCCGGATGTGGCAGATTCTACTTTTCACCGCATTCCAGTCTTGTATATGTATTTATTAATTCATCCAATTTCATGGATTGGCTGATCACACTCGGGTGAAGCAAGCCATATGTTTGTTCCATTTGATTTAATCTGGCCCGTTCCGCCTCTATCTGCTTGCGGAGGAACTCAAAATTATCCATCTCCACTACCTCCCGTACATATTTTAGAGGTATATGTCAAAAAATAGGATATTAGACTCAATGCATCAATGAATAAAAATCCGCTTGTATGCATACTTTACTGAGAATTAGGAACATTTACAATACTGAATGTAAATGAAAAGGGCCGCCGGCTACAATGCCAGCTGCCCTTTTCTGCGAGTTATGAGACTGGTTTGATCTTTATACCAAGCTGCTTCAAATAAGGAGTGAGTTCTTCATACAGCTGCTTAAGCCGCGCTGACTCTTTTTCCGTTAACCGCTCCGGATGTGTGCTGCCGTCCTGACCGGTTATTTGATTATTAAAGGCTTTAAGTTCGCTTATCAGCTGCTTGAAGCTGGCCAGCTCTTTACCGCTGAAGATTTGTTCTCCTTTGACCAGCTGCTGATCCCAAAATGTGCTGCTGTCCACCGTATTCACTGGATCCCTTTTCACGGATGATTCTGTCTGTTCTAATTTCTGGAAATAAGGCTCCAGTTTTAGGGTCAGCTCCTTATAGCTCTCCTGATCTGTACTGCTCAGCTTCTCCGGATGAAGTACCCCTTCCGCATCGGCAATCTTCAGGTTATAGGCGCCAAGTTGATGCAGTAATGCAGTTAATGCGGCATAATCTTCTTCGCTCAAACTGTTTTTTGCCTGCTGCAGCTTGGCCTCAAGATGATCATACCCCTCCTGCGTTCCGCCCATTTGCACCAAATGCTCTTGTGAGCCGTAGACGGAATCCGCCAAATAAGTATATCCGGCATAAGCTCCGGTCGGAATTAATAATGCAGCAGCTACAATGGTGGCAACAAGCCATTTCTTCATGCGTCTTCCCCCTTGACTTGGAGTAATCCCGCTAAGGATTCTGCCCTTCAGTTCAGGTGGAGCGCTCCAGCCTTTGGCTTCCTCCCGAAGCGCCTGCCGCAGATTATGCTCAAGACTCATGGATATCCTCCACCTTTCTGATTCGGATGATGTCAGCCTGGCGTTTCTGGCGCAGCTTCTGCAGTGCAGCATGGATCCGGGATTTGACGGTTCCCAGCGGAATCTCCAAGATGGCAGCTACCTCCTCCTGGGAATACTCCTGCAGATAATGCAGAATAATGACCTGCTTCAGCTTGAAAGGCAGCCGGTTTACGGTCTCCAGAAGTTCACGGCTATATAACCGGTCTGCTACTTCACCCGCAAAATCATACTCCACACTCTCCCGGGTATGCTCCGCTTTCTTGATCACCTGGAGATGCTTCCAGCCCTTGCGGCGGTAAGCACGGATCTGCCGCATGACAAGCCCCATCAGCCAGGGTCTGAAATCACGGGACTGATCATACTGCCCTAGTGAGCGGTGCAGCTCGATATAGATATCCTGCACCACATCCTCTGCATTCAGCGGCTCAGAAACAAGGAAACGCACGGTCCTGTAGACATCGCGAATGGTCGCCTCGTATAACTCACCATAAGCTTCACCGCTGCCGGCTAGCGAGAGCTCAATGAGCTGCGAATAATCATCTCTATGCTTCATCCGCCATTCCCCCTTCAGGCTTACACTATACATTGGCGGGCTGCGCAAATTTCGTTCGGTTTATTTTCCAGCCGCTTTGCGGGAGATCAGTATGGTCATCAGAACAATCATTCCAGCCCCTATGGCTTGGACAGCATTGAATGGTACGGATAGCCAGATGACGGAGAACAAAATGGCCGAAATCGGCTCGGTGCAGGAGAGCAGACTGGCTTCGTGGGGAGCGATATGGCGGAGGCTGGCTATGTACAGATAGAACGGAACAAGCGTCCCGAGCACAATTACAAACAGGATAGAGCAAATAATGGAAGGTGACCAATCTACAGGAGGCACAGACCAGAACGGATGAATCAGATTCATCCCGGCACCGCCGACAAGCATTCCCCAGCCCATAAGTAGCGGAGTACTGTACTGCTTAAGCAGTGGAGCAGAATATAGGGTGTAGAACGCCAGGGTTACACCGGATAAAATCCCCCAGAAGAAGCCTTCCAGCGGCACGGTCAGCTGCGCGGTATTTCCGCCGGTAAGCAGCAGATAGGTGCCCGCAAGCGCGAGGATTGCACCAATGAAATCCAGCGGCGTGAGCCGTGTTCTTTTCCAGATAATCGTGTAAAGGAGAATAAACATCGGGGCCAGGTACTGGAGCAGCGTTGCGATTGCGGCATTGCCATTTTCAATAGAAGCAAAGTAAGTGAACTGGACGCCCAGCATACCGAACAATCCAAACAGCAGCATTTGTAAGGTGAATCTTGGCTCCAGCCACACCAGCCAGACGAATGAACCTTCCTGGCGCAGGCAGAGCAGCAGGAACAGCCCGCCTGAAATTAACAGTCTTATCGTCACAAGCCAAGCGGCCGGAAGCATCGCCTGCTGGAACAGCTGCTGTGCTACAGTCCCGGAGACTCCCCATAGCAGCGCTCCCCCGGAGGCCATTATAATTCCTTTGGATCGCTGCATATTCATTCATTCTCCTCCATTGTCCCTATATATGTAAGAACTAATTATACGGAACAATGTTAGACTCCTCTAATACAATTATCATAATCCTTTCCGGTAATTTCCAATTAAATAGACCAGGCATACAATCTCCTTTAGCTTCTTGTATATGTTCCCCTAACCTTCCGCAGCGCGCCAACCCTGAAGCGTAACAAGCTTGTCTCTTCTTTGTTAACGGAAAGTGACCTGAGGGTAGACGATTTACTCTATAATAAAAGAAACTGGATTGCTTATGTATTGGAGGGATTATTATGAAACGCTGGATCGCTGCCTCTGCTGCTGCAATCATTCTTGCCGCTTGCACTGCAGTAACTACTATAGATAAGACTTTTGCTGCTGCACAGCTTACATTAACTGTCGACGGCGAAGCCGCCCTTTCCCCTCTTCATCCGTTCCAGAAGGACGGACTTGTGTATGTGCCTGTCAGAGTGCTAACTGAATTCTATCCTGCCAGACTACAGTGGGACAATAAGCTGAAGCTGTTAACTATACCTGATGACAGCAGCAGTACAATAATCAAACCCGGCAGCGAGCTTATCCTTTATTATGGAAACACATCTGCACTGGAAGGCAAGGCTATTCTGCTGAAAGGGCATAACTATATTCCTGCCTCTTCGCTGAATCTGCTGTCCGGTGCAGACTTCCGGCTTGATCAGGGAAAAAATACAGTGTCAATCATTTCGGGCAGTGTGAGCACAACTGTGCGCAAACCTGCAGAAGCACTTGCTGCGGCGGAAGATCATCCAAAGGTCAAAATCTACGCTGCACTCAAAGACCAGACCACTTATAAAGGCTATATTCTGGAAGTGAACGGCAAGAAACACCAGTTTGACTGGGAAACGCCAAGAGATCCAAACCACCCACCGGAGCTCTATTATGCGGATGTCAACAAGGATGGACAGCCTGAGACTGTGGTGATCCTGACGCTTGGCACCGGTACAGGAATTGTCGAGCAGGAGATTCACATCGTCAAACCGGAAACATGGAAGGAGCTTACCGTTCCCGAGGCGTGGAAAGCAGCAAGCCAGCTTGTGTCCTCCAGTATGACTGCAGATCATAACGATATGGTGATCTCGCTGAAACTAAAAGGTACTTCCCCAGCAGAGGTTACTCTGCGGCTTCCGGACCGTGCCGAAGACTGGAATATCGGGGGGAAGGCAGGCATTGGTACGGTAACTTACTATAGCGTAGAGTCAGGCAGGCTGGTAGCGGAGTTAAACGTGACTACCGGATTTCTGGAAAGTGTCGGGGGACTGAAGCTGGTCTACAAACCCTCTGACTCGGGAATGGCTATGGAGCCCGAATCGGTAACCTTCCTGCCCGTTAGAGAATATCCTGCAACCATTAAGGAGTCTGGCGCCAATGATTGATGCCCATATTCATCTGGAACAATATGATCCGTTACTGCTGGAGAAGATGTTGCCGGAGCTTCCGGTGCAGGGCGTGGAGTCAGTGATCGCCGTCTCGATGAACCTGGATTCCTGCATCCGCACACAGAAGCTTGCCCGGCAGTATCCCAAGCTTGTGAAGCCGGCCTTCGGCTTTCATCCCGAGCAGCCGCTGCCCACAGCGTCCGGGCTGGCGGCGCTGCTGGACTTCATCGAACGTCATGCCGGAGATATGACTGCTATAGGCGAAATCGGCCTGCCGTACTACTCGCGGGCGGAAGCGCTGGAGCGCGGCGAAGTTTTTGAGCTGGAGCCGTATGTCCGGCTGCTAGATACCCTCCTTGGCCTAGCGGCCCGTCTCAGCAAGCCGGTTGTACTGCATGCTGTCTATGAAGATGCGCTGACCGCCTGCGATCTGCTGGACAAGCATGGCATTAAGGATGCCCATTTCCATTGGTTCAAGGGGCCGGAAGCAGCCGTCACCCGAATGATCGAGCGGGGTTATCATATCTCCTTCACCCCGGATATTCTCTATGAGCCGGAAATCCAGGCCTTGGCCCGGCGTTATCCCCCGAAGCTGGTTATGGCGGAAACCGACGGCCCCTGGCCGTTCGAGGGGCCGTTTGCCGGACAGGCTACGCATCCGGCCATGATCCGTGAGGTTGCTGCAGCCTGGGGAGCGCTGCACGGTTACTCCGCCGCCCAGGCGGAAGCGATGCTGACCGCGAATACGGCGCGGTTTTACCGGTTTTAGCGGGTCGGCCGACAGCTGTTTTAGGCAGTGGCCTACTCCCCATAGGGGAGTGCTCCCTACCTAAATAACTCAAAATATCTCATCATATCGTTTGGACTCTACGATGTGTTCATGTCTGATGAATGACATTTCCTCTATCCCAAGAGCCTGCTTGAATTCATCGGACAGCTCCATGCCTTCATTTATGTCATGATTAATGAAATTGATGTTTAGGATCTCACGGAGTTTCTCTATTTGCGTACCGGATGCACCCAGCAGCTGGAACTCCTCCGGCCGGCTGTCGTCAAAGAGCTCCTCAAGCTTCTCTTCAAAAAGAGAGCCTGCTTCAAGCTCCTCCCGGATTTTTTGCAGAGTACCGCCGAATAGGAGCTCTCTAAAGCTTTTTTCCGGATATCTCCCCATTGCGGTCTTGCTGATGATCTCCTCTTCATATTCATAGGCAATATGCAGCTTGGCTGTCTCTGTTTCTCTGTAAATCAGTCGATAGCCCCACTCGTGATCCTCAAAATTATAGAAATACAGTACGGGTGCTTCCTGCGACAGCTGTTGAATATGCTCTGGCACCGGCAGCTGGTTATAAACATCGCTGGTAAGGTACGCTATGAATTGCTCATTAAGCTGCATAATCACAGAGCCTTCCACCGCATATTTTCTGACGATGTCCCTGTCCTCCGCCCGCAAAATATGACCCGAAGTAAATTCACTCATTTGTTATAGCCCTCCTAAATAATGTGCAATCAGTCTCACCCGGACTACAGGTTGTTACCACCAATCAGATTTCGTCCGCCTAGCATTCTGCAAAACACATCTCGCTTCTACAACATTCGTGAATCCGGGTGATTCTCCTCTATAAAAGGCAAACTAATACTTTGTGGGTTTACTGCAAGTGTACTTCGTGCAATTAAAACTGCTGTTATTGCGGGTATTAGGTGTTTAAGTGTATTCTATACAATTAAAAAAACCTCCTTCTCCGTTGAAACGACGGAGATGGAGGTTTTAGTTGTACGAAGTGCAGTTAAAATCCAAAAAAGGCCCAAGAGGATTATTTTAGATGTACAGAGTGCAATTAAAGTACCGTTCGGTACTGTGTGAGCAGGAGCAATTGGTACAAGAGCACTGCAGACCGCTATTATCCTTCATTGCTCGCCATATCAATGCTTGCTGCATCGACTTCCCGGATCAGACAGTTTAGCTGGCCTGCTCCACCTTACTTGCTTGAACCTGTTTATTTTCCCGCCAGAGCACGCGGCCGAACAGGATGCCGGTCAGACCCAGAATAACCTGGAGGAGGCCAAAAATCAGGAAAATACGCCCAGGCCCGGAGAACTCCACCAGCAGTCCGCCCATCAGCGGCGCGATGATCATCACGGCGCTAAGCACGGTGGTCTGGATGCCGAAGACACGTCCTGTCATGTGCGGCGGGGTTTCTTTTTGCAGCATATAGTTGAAGGCAACCGCGGCAGTCCCATTCCCTATCCCAAGTACGAAGCCGAGCAGCAGCACCCAGACCACAGAGGAGCCCGGCTGAAGCAGCCCAAGTCCCGCGACGGACCCTCCGATCAGAACATATCCCATACTGATTCTCAAGGTAGAGCTTACGACTTCACCCAGCTTGCCTAGAATAAGGATGATCATCACGGCACCTACGCCAGATGCAGCAACCATCCAGCCCAGTACGGATTCCCCCGTAGGAGAGAACACCCGGAACAGGCTGGTGAACTGAAAATCAATGACCTGAATAGCGAGTGAACCTGTGAGTCCAAACAGCATCAGGTTCAGCAGGAGGCGGCTGCCCAGCAAAAAGCTCCAGCCTTCCTTCCACATTGTGCGAAGCGGGATATGCTCTTCCGGTACCTCCGGCATAAGCTTTTCTTCTGTACGGATATTCCGCACAGACAGCAGCAGCAGATAAGAGCATCCGCGCAGCAGCGCATTCAGCAAAATACACCATTGCGGAGTAAGCAGCGTGAGCGCCAATCCGCCCAGCAGCGGACCGGCAATTTTAGAACTCTGGTTTACAAGGCCGTTGAGTGAAGAGGCCTGAAGCAATTGATCCTCCCGGACAATACTCCGGGTTAAAGACTGCTGGGCAGGCATATTCACCGTTGAAATCGCTGAACGAAGCGCCAGAAGCGGCAGCAGCCAGGCCATATTCGGAGCAAATAACAGTAGCACCGTCAAGAATGCGGTAAGCAGATCACATACACGCATCAGCTTCAGCTTGTTCAAGCGGTCGGCGGCTACTCCGGCAAGAGAACCAAGCAGAATATTCGGGAGGGCGATCGCTACCGGAATCAAAGCCAGCATGAGCGGACTCACCTGCCAGCGGTAGCCGACAAGCACCTGAACCGCCAGTGTATCGAACCAATCGCCAAAACTTGCCGTGGCAAAGGCGCTGTATACGCGTACGTATACTTTGTTATGCAGCAGGCTCGTACCCTGCTTTGTTGAAGCTTCCATCTGACATTCCTCCAGGCTACATATAGACTCTACGAATCCAATCATTTCGTAACCTTAATGTAGCGGAGAATTGTCAGAGCAATATCAGAGGGGATTCAGCACTTGCTGCAGCATTTCTTCTAGCGGCCGCTCTAACCGCTTAAGCCCACAATCCTCAAGCGCCGCTGTAAACCTGCTCTCATATTTACGTTGCAAAACGTTATAGGGAAGATACAGGCGGCAGAAGTGATATATCCGGTAAAAGCTACCTAGACGCAAAGGAACAAATCCGGACATTTCCAGCACCTGCAGCCCTTCATCCATCAGCTGTTCCGCTTCACGCCACTGTTTGCTCCGCATCAGCCAGAGTCCTTTTACTACTTTATAGCTGCCGGTTTCCCGTAAAAAAGGCTTATCCAGCAAGACCTGCCCGATTGCTTCATCCAGCCGGTTCAGTTCCTCATCTCCTGCTCCCGCAGCCAGATGCGCAAACAGCTCGGTAATCATCGTCACCGGAACGAAATTTTCATACCCGAGTTCTGCGATGACCTCATAAGATTTTGTCAGTTGACTCAGCGCCCGCTCCGGTTCACCAGCCAGGATGAACAAATCGAGAATCGTAAGAATCTCCAGTTCGAGCTGATCCGCGGGATGCAGCAGTTTCTTTTCGATCATCCTTTCGCAAGTAACCAGCTTTGCCTTGGGATCACCGGAGAACAAGTAGAATAGGACCAAAGAAAACAGGCGGTCTTGAAGCGGTACTTCTTCCGTATCCAGCAGCCATTCCAAATCTCCCTGCATAAAGTGAATAACCATCCTGTAGTGCGGATCCAGCTCGAAACCGAGCGTATCCCTCTGGGCTGCAAGGGTCAGAATCGACTTCCCTTGACCGTAGACATGAAACTTGTTGAAGACATCCCGCATCGTATCGCGCAGTTCCGGATCATACAAGGTAGGATATGCAGCCGCAGCGAACGGCAAGGTCAGACTGTAGCCGAAGCCGCGGACGGTTTTGAGTTCCACACCGCTGAGCTTGTGGAGCTTTTTGCGCAGCCGGTAAATATGATCATCGACTGTCCGTTCCACCGGATACTCCAGCGGCCACACCTTATCCAGCAGCTGCTCACGACTGAAGGTAAGTCCCTTATTCCGGTACATAAACTCCAGGAGAGCAAATTCTTTGGGCAGGAGCTGGATAGTCATTTCACCGGCTGACACTATAAATTTGCTTTCATCAAACTCCAGATGCATCACTGATCCTCTTTTCCACGAATGAATCCATGAATATATTATATCAGTCTGACTTCCGCCTGCTCCAGCGCAAATAAAAAAAGAGTACCCGCATTTAAGCTGCAGATCTACTCTTTTTTCGGCTGATGACTGATGGCTTTAGCCTGCCATATTGTTAATGGAATCCTGCTCGCAGAATACGGAAATATGATCCACGGTGCCCGATGAATCCGGGATGATGAATTTGAGCTGATACTGCTCGCCCGCCTGGTAAATGTAGATCTTATCACTGCCGTTTACGGTGGTGTTATCGGGCTTCCCGAGCGTCTGCTCGATCTCCTTCAGTGTCAGCTGCTGCAAATCTGCGGCACTTGAACGGACATCAAAAATCTGGCTGCCTTTATTTGAGCCAAATACGACATGCTTGTCATTATACGTGGAGTAGATCCCTTTGCCTGCCGATTCCTTCGTGCCCGGCTCACCCCATGCCGCCTCCACCTCGTCGATCATTCCGCTGTGCGCGGCATATTCTACGCCCGGAACCTTGCCCTGCTTGGCCAGCTGCAGCAGCTCTTTCAGCTGCTTGGCGCTGTCTTTCACTGCGTCAGCCGTGCTGCCGCCAGCTGTGCTTGGTGAAGCTGCGGCAGCAGGCGAAGCACTTGCTTCCGGCTGTACGGTTGCCGGTGCCGGTTGGGCTGAAGCCGTCCCGCCCGCAGGCGCAGTTGCTGCAGTGTCCGCCTTGCCGGAGGAATCACAGGCCGTAAGTCCGATTACGCCCGCCAATATAACGATTCCGGCTATAGTTTTAAATGATGTTGTCATGTTGTCATCTCCCCGATTATTAGAACCTTCCTTAAGTAACAGCTACTGGATCTAACGTGCGGGAGACATTCAAGGTTGCAGAAACAGGCGACGGGTTCATCACAGCAAAAAACGCCCCTTGACTGCAGAAGCAGCAAGGGGCGCAAATTATAACTTTAAATTAATTTAGACAGCTGGAGCAGCCGCTGTACCATTGCAGCTACTTCGGCTCTTGTAATATAAGCTTGAGGAGCCAGGGTTGCAGCATTTCTGCCGGATACAACACCTGCATTAATACTGTCTGCAGCGCTGTTTGCCGCCCAGGCTGAAACACTTCCTGCATCCGTAAACGGACTCAGCAGCTCTGCTGCAGCTTTTGCCGGGAGCTGGTCTTTCAGGGCAGTGATCTTCATCGCCTTGGCAATCATCATCATCGCCTGTTCCCGGGTGATTCTGTCCAGCGGACGGAAGCTGCCATCTTCAAACCCGTTGATCAGGTTATACGAATAAGCTGTCTCAACGGCACTGCTGTACCAATCTGAGGCTTTCACATCCGTGAATGGAGCACTGCCGCTCTCCAGCTTGAGGCCTAAACCGCGCACAAGGATTGCGGCAAACTCCGCACGTGTAATGTCTGCATCCGGAGTAAACAGGCCATTCCCCGTACCGTCAATAACCATGCGCGAGCCCATATTATTGACGATATCTTTTGCCCAATGCCCGTCCATGTCCTTAAACTCCAGCGGATGCCAGACTATTGAATAGGTGCTGTTGGTCAAGCTGTTCACACGGGCATAATACCTCTGGTCGATGGTAACAACCTTTGTCGGCACATGTCTCACTGATCCATCCGGCTCAACTACAACACCTGTAGTAATTCTGTTCGGATCTATGCCGTCCGGAAGGGCAATCAGCCGTTCAACATAAGCATTGAATCTGGTTACTTCTATGGTGGTATCACCATACTGTGCCCGTACCACAAAGTTTAGCGGAGGGGCCACAAGTGTAAACCCTTCTGCAACTGCCGAACTCCCTACTGTATTCACCATAGCCGGGGAAGGTGATGCAATTTCAATTTGGACTTTGATGTTATCAAGGGCCACTGTTGTTCCGAACTGAGCCGATATGGCATTAATGTCAATCTGTCCGGCAGGCAGCGTATAGGTTGCGTTCGCACTTTTAAACTCCAGTACGGCCTGCTTTTGCTCCAGGTTCTTGATCATTTGTCCGGTAAGCTCACCTACAACCACATCAGAGCTTGTAATTACCGGTATAGTAATCACAGCGCCTTGTCCCTCCGCTGCCAGCCTTTCGTCCAGCTTCTTCTGATCGACCAGAACCGTCGTGACACTCTGCCCGTTAACAGTGGAGGTTGTTGCCGTTCCCGCATTTTCCACTTTGCCGTTTACATAAATATCAAAACGGTTATCAACCACGGGTGCCGTAGGACTCGGTGAGGGTTCGGTGACTTCGCCGCCTGGCGGTACCGTTGGTATCACGGCGTTCGACTGGACGGAAGCATTGCTGCTGCCCGCGCCGTTAACCGCTTTTACCGTAAACGTATAGGACGTCCCGTTCACCAGTCCGGTAACTGTAATTGGGCTTGTTGTCCCGTAAACCACCACGTTGCCCGGTGAAACTGTAACTTCATAACCTGTAATGGCGCTGCCTCCGTCTACTGCAGGGATTGTAAAGGAAACAAGCGCTTGTCCGTTACCAGCGACGGCCGTTACATCCTTCGGAGCTTCGGCAACCGTTCTTGGAGTAGTACTCATTTCATTGGAAGCCGTACTGTCACCTTGAGCATTGGCTGCTTTAACCACAAAATAATAAGTCGTTCCATTGTCCAGACCTGTCACTGTATAGCTGTAAACTGAACCGCTGACAGTAGCCACTTCGCTGCCGTATCCGGAGGAGGACAGGCGCTGATAGATTTTATAACCTGTTGAGCCTTCTACCGCACTCCAGAGAAGGGTCACCTCCGAATTACCAGCGAGTGCAGATGCCAGAGTAGGTACACCCGGGATGTGTACTGTTGTATCGGTTACTTCAATCTCCAGCGTCTGCGACGTCCCGGCACTGAAGTTGAAGGTCAGGTTGGCTTGGCCTTGCGGCAATGAAGCCAAATAATCCTGCTTAATCGTTACTGTGCTGCCGGTAAGCGTGTAGTCCTCTCCCAAAGTCAGATAGGCCACGCCGTTAGAGATGGTGGTAAGCGTATTTCCGTTCGGCGTGAACGTTACTACAACATCCGCCCGGTTCGCCACATTCTTATCGAAGCTGGCACTTACCGGACTAATTACACTATCCTGAGCTGTTAAAATCGTATAGCTCGCGGTCAGCACCGGGCTATCTGTCATCCCCGCGTGCACGGCGATGGCCTTAATCACCGTATCTCCCGTCAGCGGGATCGCTCCGGTGTACAGCGTACTGCTGCTGGTTGGCGTGCTGCCATCCGTCGTGTAGTGAATCGCAGCTCCGCTGGTCGCGCTGCTGAGTGTCACCGACTGTGCCGGACGCTACCGCGCCTCCGGCCGGGCTGGCGGTTGGCGCATCCACCTGCGCCATAATCGTATAGCTCTCGGTCAGCACCGAGCTATCCGTCATCCCCGCGTGCACGGCGATGGCTTTAATCACCGTATCTCCCGTCAACGGGATCGCTCCGGTGTACAGCGTACTGCTGCTGGTTGGCGTGCTGCCATCCGTCGTGTAGTAAATCGCAGCTCCGCTGGTCGCGCTGCTGAGTGTCACCGATGTGCCGGACGCTACCGCGCCTCCGGCCGGACTGGCGGTTGGCGCATCCACCTGCGCCATATTCCCCTTAGTAGTCATCACCAGTTGTGAATTACCGGAAATAATAATCTCCCCGTCTGCTTCCATCAATGAATAGATTCCATTGGGATTAACACCGGAGAAATCGATAGCCGCATCCTGCCAGCCCGCACCCTGATTATTGGTATAATAAACGTTTGGAGTATAGTCACTGTCGTAAGCGACCATATAAATGTTATTTCCCTTCTGTCCCATCAGCGTCGAGGTTCCATAATAACCGTAGATGCCTGTTAACGTTGTCGGGGCATTCCATGCCGACAAATCGTCACTTGTACGGGAGAATACTTCATAAGTTATGGAATTATATCCTGTCAGAACGTATTTGCTTCCGTCATACACCATATTGTTTAAAATATCTGTAGAATTAGGATAGGCACCAGACCGGTTGACCCAGGTTTCACCGTCCGCAGATGTCCAGATGCTGGCGGTATCTATATTGTAGTCATCATCATAACCATAGCCCAAAGCAATGAACTGATTATTCGCATACGTTACCGAATATAAAGCGTCAATTGCCTGGGACGGCAGTGAAGCGGGCTCGCTCCATGTAACGCCATCAGCCGAGGTTTTTATTTTGGGCACCGAGCCGCTGCCTGTCCCCACCGCAACAAATTTCCCGTTGCCAAAAGCAATGTCAGACAAGGAAGTGGAATCATTTATGCTGCTTCTCTGCGTCCATACGGAACCGTCATTTGAGGTTGCCAGCGCGGTTGTCGTTTGGCTAGGCTCGCCGATGGCCACATACTTATTATTGCCGTAAGCCGCAGCTGTGAAGATACCCGATCTTGCAGGCAGTGCTATTTTACTCCAGGATGACAAATCTGCTGAGGTCCAGATTGCCCCGTCATTTCCTTCTTTCCCCACTGCAATATATTGCGATCCGTCATGGATAACTTCGTAATAAGCACCGCCCCACTTAAAGCTCCAGTCAGAGCCGTCCGAGGATACCTGGAGTCCCTCATTGCCCAGCCGGAAATACTTTCCGTTCACGTAGCGGGAGAACTGGGTAACGAATTGGCTTTTGAAAGTCTGCATGGTCCAAGTCGTACCATTGGTTGAGGTATAAACCGCACCATAATAAGGGGATTGGTAACCGAACAAAAAGTAGCGGCTGCCGTCATAGAAGCCGTTAAACATCTGATTATTATATTGTGAAGAGTTCTGTTTAAAAGGTGTGCCAAGCAGCGTAAATGTCGACAAATCGGTTGAAGTCCAGATATATGCCAATGGATCTGAAATATAATAGCGGTCATTCATCCAGGTTAACATGTTTGTTCCGATGGAGGGGCCGCTCTCAGTGGAGGGCTGTGCGGAGGTCCAGGTAGTACCGTTGATGGTCGAATAGATTCTTCCGTTTGAAGCACCTACACCTAATCTGGAGCCATTGTTGCCTGCTGTAACTCTGGTTATATATGTGCTGGAGTCAACTCCTGTAGGAACTACTGCGGTCCAGCTGATTCCATTCGCGGAAGTTAGGAATTTGCCTTGGGTTGTAGCATAAAATGCGCTGCTTCCATTGAAATTAAGGAATTCCACACTCGAAATTCCGGTAGTAACACCCGAGGTGCGCTGGGTCCAGGTTATCCCGTCAGGTGAAGTCAGGATGACTCCTTCGCTGCCCGTTACAACGAATAGACCGTTTCCAAAAGCAGCGCCGTTAAACGTAAACGAACTGGGATTGGTCACACCTGTGTAGTTGATGTCTGCCTTGGTCCTTACATTCTCCCAGGTTTCTGCATCTGACGATTTAACGATCGCCCCGTAATAACCGACTGCGATATACACATTGTTCCCGTAAGCCATCGCTGACATTGCGTCTGAGGGCAAAGTGCTATAGCTTTTTGTGGTAAATGCATCCGGAGAAGAGCTTGCGGCGGACGAAACGGACGGCTGAAACAAAATAAGCGCTAAAACCCCAAGCATTAAAATCCCGAAAGGCAAATTTCTAAAACCCCTTATCATGCTGGCTGCCTCCATAATTCAAAATGTAAAAATTGACAATTCAGTGAACAGAATCATTTTCCATAATTCGACACGGGGGCATTATTTACCTTTAATTTATTTTATTAAATTATGAATATATCAAATTATGAAAAACACCCGCTCCACATGAACTAATGTTATGGAATAAATTTTACCAATTCACGCAACCTTACGTCCGCAGCCCGCATCTTAATAGTAAAGGGAGGGGAGCTTCGTCTGGACATTATAGAGAGAATCAAAGCCAAGGATGAGTCTGCTCTCCGTCTCTTAATGGATGAGTATGGGGATATGCTGCTCCGGACGGCTTACCTGCTGCTGAGGGACCGTCAGTCTGCTGAAGAGGCCGTTCAGGATACCTTCATTCAAGCCTATGCCAAAATCAGTCAGCTCCAGGAGCCCGGCCGGTTGCGGCCCTGGCTGGTTGCAATTACTGTGAACCGCTGCCGGATGAAGCAGCGTACCTGGAGCTGGCGGAGTATTTTCCCTGCTGCGGAAAGCGGGCAATGGATAGAGGATACCGCCGGTTCCTCCGCCGGAGCTGAAGAGCTTTTTATGGCGGAGTGGCAGCAGGTTAAACTTACGGATGCTATTGGAAACCTCGACTATATCTATCGGGAGTGCCTGACACTGTACTATTTTCATGAAATGAGTATCCGCGAGATCTCTTCGCAGCTAAGGACACGGGAGAATACGGTTAAATCGCGGCTAATGCGCGGACGGCAGCTGCTGAGGCTGATTCTGGAGAAGGAGGACATTGCCCATGGATAGAGGACGCGAAGAAATTAGACAGCAGCTGGAGGAAGAACTCCGTCCGCTCACCTTCACCGGACATGAGCGGGTACTGCGGCAGACTCATCCTCCGGCGCTGCGGGCACGTCTGTCTGCATTCTGGAATAAAGAACTGGAAATCCCGCTGGGGTCGCTGGGTGCAGCTGCAGCAATACTTGTTACAGGTGCGCTGTTGTTCTATGCCCCGCACATCGGAACAAAGGAGCAGCAAACCGTGCAAATGCCAAGGCAGCGGGAATTAATTGAAAGCGGAGGCAACACGTATTGGAAGGACATCTATGAGCAGGCGGTGAAGCAGCATGAACATTAGAATAAAGGTCAAACATCTGGTGCTCTTCGTACTGCTTCCCCTTTCACTGCTGGCGGTTTTCGTAATTGCCGGACCTTCATTTAAACCCAACCCCTCTGCGCTGGCGGTATCCCAG
>NZ_LN831198.1:416951-426615 GCF_001368795.1 Paenibacillus ihuae | reverse complement strand
ATCCCAGGCGGCTTCCGCAGCCGCGCGTACCGAGCTGCTGCAGAAGCTAGACGCTAGTACCGGCAGCGCACGGATGGAGCTGATCCGCAAGGAAGTCATTGAACCCGCCAATTCCGTCCCGGCTTATTGGTTCAATGTATATGCGGGCGGCTCCATGAGTCAGGTGAACCAGATCGAGAATGAAGAAGTACTCTCTCCGCTCCTGCCCGAAGACCGGATTAAGCTGCTTGAGGAATACATCCTGAATGGGTCTGCTGACATCTGGCTGCGGAATGCGGTGAAACAGTTGGTCTACGAATATGATGAGCGTGGAAATACGGATAACGAGGCAGATAAAGCAATTGCAGAAGCAGTAAAGCGGTTCAGCAGCAATTCTTCAACAACGCGGGAGCTGATACTGCTGCGGGCAGAGCGGGCGCTGAATGCCGGAACATTCACGCTGGCTGAGGAACTGCTCCGGCAGTCTGAATTCCCTGTCCAGTATAACGAGATGGAGCTGGATGCTAAGACCGCATGGCTAAAGGGACGGCTGCTGTTCGCCCAAGGCAAAGGCAGTGAGGCGCTCCGGCTGGTGAATAGCGCGCTGGAGAAGTACCGGAAGGACTGGGCAGACATAGAAGCAGAATTTCAAACAGCGGACAGCAGTTTGCAGGGGGAGAATCCGTCTGCCACTGGCCCCGGCAGCAGTCAGAACAGCAAACCGGCTGCGCCAGAGCATGGTGTGTCATCCACGGAAGAACAGCTCACCGTCCTGCAGGCTGCACTTCAAACCGCAGTGGATATGGGATTTAACCGCCCGGCTACAATAACGGGCACCCTTACCAAAAGCGATGGCACGCCGGTAGCCGGGGCCGGCATTTTTCTGCGTGCGGAAAGCGAGCTCTACCATAGTGTGTACTATGATTCCGAGCCCTATCAGATCGTCACGGATGCCGAGGGGCACTTTCAATTCTCCGGGATTGTTCCCGGCTTCTATCAGATCCAGCTGGGGCTCAGCTTTGAGCAGATTGACGGCTGGACCTGGCCTGTGCAGAGTGATGACTGGATAGAACTCAAAGCGGGCGATGCTATAACGCGCAATATTACCCTTCAGCCCTTGCTGGAGCTGAAATCACCCGTAAATTCGCAGGTTCTGACCGGCTCCGCGGTGAATTTCAGTTGGGAAGCCGTTAAAGGGGCTGCCTACTACAGCTTAAGTACCACTGTTATGGACGACGGCGGCAGCTTCAGCACTGTGGTCCGCCAGCAGATAACGGACAATCAGGTAACAATTCCGGTGGATGAGCTGTATAACAGCGGCGGTTTCTCTACCAGCGGTTTCTCCACCGGCAGCAGCGGAGAAGGGTGGCAATCGGTCTCCCCCTCTTCCCTGCTTGGCTTCGCCAATCCGGACAGCAAGTTCTCCTGGAGTATCGACGCCTATGACGGACAAGGCCATGTGATCACCCGCAGCAACGGCTACCGGCTCAATGAAGAGACGGTCGGCAATCTGCCTTTCTTTTATCTGAAATCACGCACGCTTACCGCTGCCGACCAGTTGGTTGTAGACAAGAAGCTCGAACAGGCGCTAGGGGCCTACCGCCGGGATTACACCGCGAATCCGCAGGATGCGCATTCTCTGAAAATGCTGATTCATCTAATGCTCGCTAAATATTCCGATACGAAGGATGCCGGGCTGGAAGACGAAGCTATGGCTTTATTAAGGAAGCTGGTAGAGCTTCGCCCGGATGTCAGTTATGCTTTCAGTCTGGCTGATTACTATTATGACCGTTCCGAATGGGAGAACTACAGCAAGTACTACGCTCAGTACCTTAAATTGAACGGAGAGGAGCCGAATGTCTATGGACGTTCGCTCAACGCCACTGCGTTGATGCTTCAAGCCCGCTTGGACGAAGCCCGGGAGCAGCTGGCGATCTCGATGAAGGAAGATCCCAGCCACCGCTTTGTCGGCAGCTATCTGGCCGCAGAGCTGGCTGCCGGGCAGCCTTTGTCCTCGGTTCTGGAGCTGGCGGAACGTTATCCTCAGCATATGTATAGCCAAGGCGGCTACACCTGGCCGCTGCTGATCCTTAAGCTTCAAGCGGAGCGGGCCGGTCAGCCGGAGGCTTTTGGCCAGCTAATGAACGAGAAGCTGGACGCATATGTGAGCGGGCAGCATGAAGCCCTGGAGCAGTGGACCCGGGAGGGCAATCCGTCGGCGCTGAAGGCATTCATCCAGGCTGTGCTGGAGGTTGGCTAAAAAGCGGGATAGCAGGCCGCGCACACGCAAAAGGGACAGTCAACACCGGCAGCAATGCTGCCTGTTGTCCGTCCCTTTTTTTGTTCAACCTGGTTACTTCAGCTCATCCAGCGCTGCCTTCTTCACCACATAGGTGTCTGCCATCACATCATGGAACGCCCGGTTGCGCCTGGAAAATACAATAATCAGACAATCAACGAGGATAACGAAGCTGACAATCTGAACAAGCGCAGTGCAGAGCGGCACCCAATTGGAATAATAATTGTCGGCCGCAGTCACCGAACCATTCCCGGCAGTAACAATGACTCCCAGCAGCGAGTTAATCAGATAAAAACTGTAACGGATGAACGCCTGCTTCACAGTAGGATAATCTCCCCGCTCATTCACAATCCTCGTCCGCAGGAGCAATCTCCCCGGAGTTCCGCCATACCTAACAACCATAAAAATATTAAACAGTGTAAGCAGCACCCATTGAATCCATAGCGGAACCCCTGAATTATACTGTTCGGCTGCTGAAACAGCCCATCTGTTCAAAAAATAAGCAGGAACCGCCAGAATCATAAAATCCAGCAGGCTGATCAGTACTCTTTTCCAAAATCCTACGTAGTCGCCTTCTCCCAGGCGTTCTGTTATATCTTGATCCATTTTGTTCCTCCAAATCGGCTTTGTTGCTATATAGATTGAACTTGTGATTTTTCTATTTCGGGATTGGCCGTGACTACAGAGATTATTTGGACTTCCGGCCGCTGCCCGCCTGCAGATTTCTTGATTCTATACCGCTGTTCACGGTGGAAATCTGCAGACTGCTTATGCTTCCGAAGCGAGCTTTCCTACGGAAAGCTTTCAGGCGGACGCTACCGCTCCTATAGTTCCAAAATTCCCTTCCGCCACTTTCCATAAATGTGTATTTTCAAGTTCAAACTATATAGTTTATTTATCCTTGCTTTGTAATGCTGTTCTTCTGTTATGGAGAGCCCATAATCTCTCTCGCTACCTGCTGTCCCTCTTCTAACGTCATAAGCTTGATTTCCCTCATCCGCATTTGAGAGTGCCTCCCTCATAAAAGCTTTTCATTATTCTATTAAATTCTCCATATTTTTCAATTCCCCTCCATGTATTCGCCAATCTCCTGCCGCAGGCTTACAATCTCCCGCAGCAGCTCCCGGTTCTCATGCTCCGTCTCTGCAGGTTCACTCCGCATCAGCCCGGCCAGCCGCATTTCCAGTAACCGGAGCTCTCCTTCGCGGGATTGTTCCTCGGGGGTAAGCGTCCGGCTGCGTTCATTGGCAGTATATTCGGCAAAGGTGCCCGGAAAGAACTGCGGTTTCTGACCGCGTCCAAGCAGCAGCAGCCGGTTAGCGACTTTGGCGTGGAGATACCGGTCATGCGAGACGATAACCAGCCCGCCAGGGTAAGCCGCAAGCGCTTCTTCCACCCGTTCCCGGGTATCGATGTCGAGATAATTCGTCGGCTCATCCAGTACCAGCAGGTTAGCCTTACCGAAATACAAACGCAGGAAGGCCACGCGGCATTTCTCGCCCAGGCTTAAGTCTCCGATGGTCTTAAAAACATCCTCCCGCGGGAATAAAAAGCAGCCCAGAATGGTCCGCGCCTCTGTATGCGTCATGCCCGGCAGCTCGAGCAGGCTGTCCAGGATGGTCGAATCGGGTTTCAGATGATCCAGCTCCTGGGCAAAATACCCGATCTTCGTGCAGGGATGAATGCGCACATAGCCTCCGGCCGGCTGCGTAATCCCTGATATCAGCTTCAGCAGCGATGATTTGCCGGCACCGTTTGGTCCCAGGACAGACAGACGGTCGCCCCGCCGCAGCGACAGTCCGAAGTGCTCCAGCAGCGGCGGCCCGCCGTCGTAGGCTAAGGTGATATCCTGCAAATCCAGAAGTGCATCTCCCTGGAAGGCTTCACTTTCCAGCTTCATATTCAGCTTAGGCGCCGCCTTCGGCAGCTCCACGCGATTCTTCTCCAGCCGCTCCAGACTGGCCTCCTTGGCGTGTAGCCGGGAGACGTTCTTCTTCGATTTGGCCCGCCGGAAATCATTCTGCCCGGCAGCACTGTGCGCCTGCTGGAACCAGAGGGCATACCGGCGTATGCTCTCCAGGAGCTTCTCCTTCTCCAGCTCTTGCTTCCGGTGCTGCCCCTCCAGCGTCCGCGCTTCCAATTCCTTCTGCTCCCTGTACTGTGTATAAGCTCCGGGATAGCGGCGGCAGCCCGACGGGCTCAGTTCCAGCACACTGGTAGCGGTGCGGTCAATAAAGGTGCGGTCATGCGAAACATAGAACACCGTGCCCGGATAGGTCCGCACCCAATCTTCCAGCCACTCCATCGTGTCTTCATCTAAGTGATTGGTCGGCTCATCCAGTATCAGCAGCTTCGGCTGCCGGGCGAGCAGTGCAGCGAGCTGCACCCTTGTCTTCTGGCCCCCGCTCAGCAGGCGGTAGGGCTGACTCCACAGGGACGGCTCCAGCTTCAGCTGCCTAAGACATTTCTCCGCTTTGGCTTCCCAGCCGTAACCATCCAGCTGCACGTAGCTGTCGTAAACTTCGCCATATTCGGCAACGGCCTCCTCATCCCAACCACCGGTCTCTTCCAGCCTGCGGGCCAGCTGCTCCAATCTGGGCTTCAGCTCTGCAAGCCGCCCTGAAGCCGATAAGACGAACTCAAGGGTGCTGAGTTCGGATTGAACCCCAAGCTGCTGATCCAGTACCCCCCATTCCTCCCGGTCCAGTCCGCAGTAGACACTGCCCTCCTCAAAAGCCAGTCTGCCGAGCAGCCCCTGCAGCAGCGTTGTTTTGCCAATGCCGTTGCGCCCAAACAGCAGCACCCGCTCTCCTTCAGTAATTTCAAAGGATACCCCTTCGAATAAGGGGATACCGTTCCACTCTTTTTTTATATTTTTCACTTTAATCAAGGTCATATTTCATTCCTCCGCTTCCTTAAATCGTCTGTTACGTACTGAAGCCTCCGCTGCGGACAGAAACAAAAAACCGCAGCCAGCAGGCTGCGGTACAGGAAACGTATGAAGGGAGTCCGGTGCTCTAATAAAACAACGCTAAGTGCAGCAGCCTCCTGTGAAGCAGGCAGCCGCCATTCTCAGTTCTGTTCCTCTTTGGCATCGTAAAGGTCCCGACAGACACACGTATCCCTGACCGTACACCCGCTAGCGGGCGTCCCGTGGCTTGTGCTAAAGTGCACATCACAAGTGAACTGGTCTTCATTAGGAAACGTGTTAGTTCTTCATCAGTCGGGTGAACCTCCGTAATTGTCCGTATTCAATGATGGCTACAGTATATCCAATCTGATAGCAGAGAAGCCAGGTAAAGAATAATTATAATCATTGTCTCCGGATAAATCCCCTCTAACAGCTGCCCCTATTCGCGTATTCATCAACATATTTCAGAATATCACGATTCTTCTTCACAACAATTCGGTTAGCGGCAAACTCTTCAGTCAGCTCCAGAATCTTCGGCAAACCCTCCCGGTCAAAGCTCCTGTTCCACTCGAACAACATGACATAAAGGTTCTGCAGGGATTGTCTGTAATTGCGCTGCTCCAGGCCAAGGTTTGTCTTTATAAACCGCTGTACAACCCGCAGATCTCTGACATACTTATTGGGGGTGATCAGAAATATCAGATCCGCCTGGCGGAAGCTCTCTATCCCCCATTTGTAGTGCACCCCTTCAATAATCCATTCCTTCAATGCTACAGCCTCCAGCAGCCGGGTATCTCTTGCTTCGGGAGAACGTCTGCTGTCCACAAGACCTCTCTCCCATACAAAATTATCCGTCTCATAATACGGGATGCCATATCTTTCCGACAGCTCTCTGGCAATAAAAGACTTCCCGCTCCCGCAGCCGCCGATAATTCGGATTCTAATGTGAAGCCCTCCCATGGAAAATTCTAAGGATCGCATCTTTATCCGGCACGCCAAGTTGCTCATACGAGCGGAGAAAACCGCTGTTGTCATAAGCGAGCTCTACCGTTTCGGCAGTTACCCTCCCGCTCTGGGCAGTCACGATGCCGTACCTGGCAACGGAATGCTCCGAATGGGCACAGCCAAGCGCCCCCGGATTGAAGAAGGTGGTCTCTCCGGCATGAAAATGATGCACCACGTGATGATGGCCAAAGGCAACCAGCTTGTACGGCGTATCCGTATACAACTGATTCAGCCTCTCTGCCGCCGGACTCCAATCTACAGGTATGTACCAGCCGTCTGGATCGAGATGATAATGGGTGAACAACATCGGCACACCTTCAATGCTTGCAGTTGCCCTCATCGGCCATGAACTCATAAGTTCGATATATTGCGGACTGATTCTTTGAGCCAGCCATTCGTGATGCTCCCGTTCGGCGTGATTCCCGGGCGGCGGCTCCTCGCCGCGGAACGCCCGTTGCAGGGCAATGTCATGATTGCCGCTAATGAACGTGATCTCCTCCTGCTACAGCAGCAGTTCAAATACACGGTCCGTATCAGGACCGATCCCCACCACATCTCCCAGACAAACAATTTGCCGGAGCCCCCTGCCCAAAATATCCTGCAGCACCGCTTCAAGCGCCGCAGCGTTCCCGTGTATATCCGTGATGACAGCTACGCTCTGCATTGCCGCACCTCCTTTTTGTAAGGAAAATGAATAGACATGGTATGCTTCTTATCCCAGCTTCTTGAACATTTCAATTCCAACAATTTTGCCCTGGTTAAGATAAGGAAAGATTTTGTACCCGCAAGGGATGAAGCCGTGCCTGCAGTAAAATATGAGCGCTCTAGTATTAGTATTATGGCAAAATAGTTTTAACGTGTGGATGTTATGCTCATTCCGGGCTTGGCCGATCATCGATTCCAGCAAAAAGGATGAAACGTCCGTGCCCCGGTGTTCCGGGCTGACGATTACATTTCCGAGCCAGCAGGAATGCAGTTCCTCGTCTTTGTCATACAGATTTGCATAGGCAAGCGGCTCGCTATGGTCTTCACGGGTGATAACCGTCGGATTAAACCTTCCCTCCAGCACCTGCAGTATTTGCTCTGGCGTCAGCGGATGTTGGAATTTCGGACTGACGCAGAACAGCTCTTCCTCATTCGCGGGAAAAGCACAGATCGTGTCCAGATCCTCCCGGGCTAACTTGCGGTATGTGAGCATCCCCTCCACTCCTTCCGTGTGAATGTTTATACAATTATTTTCAATATTGGTTCCCTGATTCCTTCCGCTCCAGCAGAAAAAAGACGACTCCTGATCAGAATCAGGAATCATCTTTTATAGTTCCACAGCTATTTCTAGACCGTCTCTTCCTTCACTAAACCGCGGATGAAGGTTTCGAAATTTTTCGCCAGATATGTAACCTTGCGGTTGTTCTCCTGGTCCACATACACGACTTCAGGCTCACCGTCATTTCCGCCGGAGCGGTAGTCCAGCATGACAACGCCTTGACCTGCAGAAGGAGCGTCGCAGATCACTACGCCAAACTCGGGATAGCCCCAATTCTCAATGACAGACCAGCTGCCCAGTTCACCGCAGAGTGAATATTTCTTGTCCCGTCCGATCCCGCGGATGCCTGAAATGATAATATGGTCTTTGCCGGCATCGGCGGCTTCATTCCCCAATAAATACTTGGTGCTGCGGGGAATGCCGCCGTTATGCTGTTTCATCATCGCGGTATAGAATGCCGGCAGCTTGAAGACCAGCTCTTCTTCCACCGATGCAATGATATCGTCCGTAAGCGGTGCAGATACATAGTCCTCCAGCGCTTCCTCGCTGTCATCCCAAAAATTAGCGGAATCAAACTTGGGCAGGGGTTTTGGGCCGGATGTTTTATTGGCTGCAGCATCTGCGGCGGCTTCTCTGGCAGCTTTCTTGGCGGCCTTGCGGCGGCTGAGCTCCAGAAACTCCAACGTGTCCTCGTCTTCAGGGTCGAGCCGGTCCGCAATTTCGAATTCACTTGCGGCTTTGTCATACTGCTTCAGGTAGTAGTTGCAGAATCCGACACGGTAATGCCAGAGCGGATCCTCCCCGCCTTCCTCCTCGACAGACATGAACTGCTCCAGCGCCTCTCCGTAACGCTCAAGATTATTCAGCGCCCTGCCCAAATGATTGGTCAGCACGTAATCCCTTTCTTCGGCGGGAATCTCCATAATGGCATCCACAATCTCCTGGAATTCATCCTCTTCATGCCATAATTCCAGTTGTGCAACTAGCTCTTCTCTCATTCTTATAGGCCTCCCAGTGCGATAACTCGAATACTGCTGAAAATTATACCATTTCCGCACTGGGATTCTCCAGCGGATGTTATAACACACTGCCGGAATCAGCGCCTCACAGCTCTACTGTCCCCTTCTTGGCATCCCATACGAACGGCAGTCCAAAGAGCGGCGTCAAGCTGCCTAGCGGAAAATACAGACGGCCATCCACATTCCGGGAGGCCAGCATAGCAACCTCTTTACCGTTCACCGTTGCTATAGCCGACAGCGGTTTATGGATCACGGTCTGGCCGCCGATGGTGATCATAAGTGCACCAGTCCCCGCTTCTTGCCTCAAGCTGCCTCCGAGCAGACTCACCGTTTCCCTAAGCGGAATGTAGATACGGGAATTCTCCTCTACAAAGGGAGAGTTCAGCGCTACAGCCTCTCCGTTAATGACAAAGGTTCCGGCAAAAAATTTGGTGCCCAGCAGGTAACCGGCCTTGGAGGCGATATTCTCCATGCTCTGGCTGGATGAAGTGATGATAACCGTCGTATATTTGGCCACGCGCGGATACAGCCAGTGAATGTCGTCATTATGCATCCGGATGCAGCCGGCACTGACATATTTGCCGATTGAGGATTCATTATTATTGCCGTGTATAGCATAGGTAGTGCCGTAGGTACCGTTCACTTCCAGCCCGAGCCAGCGGTCGCCGAGCGGATTGGCCGGATCGCCGCCGGGGATATGCTCTTTATAGTAAGGTCTGTTCTTGACCTTGAGCACTATGCGGAAGGTCCCCTCCGGGGTCAGATTTTTGGTTTTGCCTGTGGCGACCGGAAATGCCTTTTCCAGCTTGCCGCCGCTAAAAAAGCCCAGTTTGTTCGTTTTCTTGTTCACGATGATCAGATCCGTGGACATCTTCGATGCTGCTGACGCTGCCCCTGCTGATGCCGCACCCGTAAAGCACGCCGTAAACAGCAGCAGAAAAACAAGCGACATTGCGATGCTCCGCAGCGAATAAGCTTTTGTCCGACTGGCCGTTCCTTGCAGACTCATGTTGCCCCACCTCCAGGTTATGGGTGATACTGGAAACTGCTTTTCAGAATAGACGAAGCTGCTGCACAATAGTTGCACCGCTGCCTGTACCTATTTGATACAGTCCGTCCAAGATAGGAACATGAATAGTCCACACGTATTCCAGAGATAATAAATCTGCATGACAAATGAAACTGCC
>NZ_LN831198.1:413817-416925 GCF_001368795.1 Paenibacillus ihuae | reverse complement strand
CCTTTGAACTCAAATCTTTCCAGCCAGATCAATCAATGCGAGCAGATTATCCAGCAGCTTGTCGCCCAGACTCAGCAAGCCAGCCAGAATTACCAGCAGCTTCTCCAGCAGGAGCAGCAAAATGCCGTGAAACTGGAAGAACTGGCTCAGCGTGAGCACAAGGCCACCCAGATCATTCAACATGCACTGCAGGGCCACCACACTGCCGTTCAACAGCTGCAGCAGGTAACCCAGACGCTGAGACAGCTGGAGCAGAGCTCCCAGACTACCGGTGCTGCAAGCTTCAATACCGGTCTCCCGCACTTTAATACCGGTGCTGCCAGCTATAATACCGGAGCACAGGGTTTCAGCCCGTCCTTCAATTCTTCCTTTAATCAGCAGCCTTTGCATACAACGCATACTCCTGTAAGCTCATCGATGCATTCAATGCCATCAACTTCCTTTGGCTCCAATGCTTCTATGGGTTCCATAGGTTCGATCGGAGCTATGGGCTCGGTGGGACAAAACTTTGGTTCCTCCATGAACCAGGGAATGGAACGCAACTTCCAATAATTGGGACAAGCAGATAATCAGGAGCTATTCTGAATACCGTTGACACTTAAAAAGGCTGTCTCCCGCAGATGTCTGCAGAGACAGCCTTTGCATTTTATACAACCAGCCGCCCCTTCTTCTCGGCCAGACTGATGACCGCCTCCACGCCCGAGTTAAACTCCAGAAAGTCGCTTTCTACGCCATCGCTGAAAATCACCCCGTCCTCCGGCATCTGTGAAATAATCCGCAGCGGCTGATGGCTGCCGATCTGTCCGAACACAAGTCCGGCAGATGTCGTCCGGCTAGGAAAAGGTTCCCTTACCGCAAAGTAGAGGTGGGGATGATCCCAGGCGAGCCGTCCTCTAGCATCCGCTCCGGCCAGCCCGGCTGCAGCCTCCGGTGCGGCCAGCCCTATTCCGGCAGCACTGCGGGCAATGCCTGCTGCTCCTGCAAGCACGCTGCGCAGCCAGCCGGTGGAGCCCATGCCGGTGGAGACAATAATCCCGCTGGAGGACTGCTGCTCGGCAGTACCGCTCAGCTGCAGCAGATAGCGCGCCGACACATGGGTTTTGCGTCCGATGAACAGGTCGTTGACACCGTAGAGGCTCTGGCCGTCATTCAGCTCGGCCTTGGCCAGCGTCACCTCACGCACCTCGCGGCGGCCGCGGAAAACATCCGGCAGCAGAAGCCGCAGATCCTTGACGGTGAACGGCAGCAGTACACCGTCCCAGCGCTGAGGATCGGGATTCACACCGATCAGGGGCTGCTCACGCAAGTATTTCAGCGTATTGGCCACAAGTCCGTCCTGCCCCACCACAACCACTGTGTCTTCATCCCCAAAGATGAAATTCGGTACATGCTGCCGTTCCAGCAGCTGTACCCGGCCAACTGCGCTCAGCTCGATAACCGCCGTCTCCACAGCCTTGCGGTAGGTCAAATCCTCGCTGATATAATCGCTGAAGTCCGCACCCAGCCGTTCAATATAGAACTGGGCCTGCTGAATGGTATTGTAACGGACGACCAGCTCTTCAAGCCGGGTCTTGCGCTTGATCAGTACAATTTTGTTCTCCGACATGCGCGCCACGCCGTTCATCGTCCTCCCGCTCCTCTCGCCGCACCTGTCCCGCCGCCTGCCGAACCGGCCATAATGCCCTGGAGCAGATCCGGCGTAATGTTGAGCTGCCCGATCTTACCGGCATTTTCGGCCAGCTCCTGGAATGCGATGGCAATCAGCTTATCCGGCTTCATGCCGACATTGGTGAGCGCCTGCAGCACATTGGGCGATACGCCCTGCAGCGAATTCATCACTGCCGACAGCTCGTAGGCTTTGGCATCCGCTTCAGCTTTGTGGTTGGCTACCGTCAGGCCGATCAGCTCCTGCTTCTTCTCCTCCAGCGCCGTATCGAAGCTGAGCTGCTCTTCCTTCATTTCATTCTGCTTCTGCTTCACGAACCGCTCGGCATCAAGCTGGGTTTCGCGGATCTGCTTCTTCTTGGTCTCCACGGCGATCTCCGTGTTCAGCTCGTTCTCCTTCACACGGCGTTCCTGCTGAATCGAAGCATTGCGGCGTTCATACAGGGCATTGTCGGCGCTGCGGAGAATTTCCTCCCGGGCCTGGGCTTCCAGTGCGCGGAGGGTTTCTTTATTCGGCACAATGGCCAGAATCGAGAGCCCCATCAGCTCGATCCCCAGCTTCTCTATCTCTGCATTCCGTTCAATTTCCTGGGTAATGGTCTTCGCCAGACGCTCGCTGGACTGGATTGCTTCACGCAGCGGCAGCTGCTCCAGCTGCTTCTTGGTCAGTACCTTGGCGATGTTGATTACCCGCTGGGCCAGTTTGCCCGGATCGTCGGAGAGATAGGTATTCTTTTTCAAATTGTAGGTGTAGTTGAGAATTTGCGTGGTTTTGCGATAGTCGACAATCCGGTAGGTCAGCTGCCCCTGCACCGTCACCGTCTGATAATCATTCGTAATTTCTTCGAACATGAACGGAACATCTATCGAGGATACCGGAACCACAATTACTGAAGTCGTAGGTGCGTAATAATGAAAAGAAAGCCCTACGCCTTCACGCACAACCTTGCCGTTCTTCACCTTAAGCACATACTCGCTGGGCTGGAATTTCACGAATCTGAATCCGAACATGATGATTACCTCCTGTTTGTGTTATTAACATTTTGTTATTAACACAAGTGTAGCACAGGATTTTGATATTATCAAATTGTTAATAACAAACTCTCTCAAAAAAACACCGCACTCCCCATATGGAAAATGCGCCCGTCTACTAAGCTACTGCCTGTACCAGCCCCCACAGCAAAGAAGCTAATCAACGGGCGTTGAATAGCTTCTTTGTTTTCTTTTATTTGATAATTCCTTCTCACTAAAGGAAACTGAACCACTGTTCTGAATCAAAGCCGTGACATTCACTGCCGCTGATCAAGGATGGTACGCACAGCTTCCAGACGCTTAGGATCAATCTGCAGCAGCGGGTTCCCATTCACTCTGACTGCGGAGCCGAGGTGTACCCGCGTGACTGCTGTCTGCTTCAGGAAACTGCTGAGATTGGCAGTGCCTAAG
>NZ_LN831198.1:408590-413782 GCF_001368795.1 Paenibacillus ihuae | reverse complement strand
AGATTGGCAGTGCCTAAGCCGCTGCCGGCCAGAATAGAGAGCGGCTTCCCCAAACATCGGCGCTGCAGTTCCGCGATCCGCTCCGCGCCTTGCGGAGCCGTGCTCTCCCCGCCGGAAGTCAGAATGTCTGTCACCTGAGGGTAACGCGACAACACCTCAAGCGCCTCAAACTGATCCCGGGTCTGATCAAAGGCCCGGTGAAAGGTGATCTCCATGCCTTGCGCTTCCGAAAGCAGCCGCTTCAGCAGCTCCTCATCTACCGTTCCATCCGGGCGCAGCATGCCAATAACCAGTGACAGGCTGCCGGCGGATGCAATATGTCCGATATCCCGCAGCATCGTCTTGGCATCTTCGCTGCTGTAATGGAAGGAGCGGGCATGCGGACGCACCATGACTCTTACCGGAATAGCCACGGCCTGGCGCACCTGCTCAATCAGCCCCAGGCTGGGAGTCAGGCCGCCTTCGCTTATGCCTGTAATCAGTTCAATCCGGTCAGCACCGCAGCGCTCCGCTGTTACCGCATCCTCCACTGTAGTGGCAATAACCTCTAACAGCATTTGATCTCCTCCTTCATCTCAACCTGCTGATTTACGCTTGTTAAGCTTCATTATACAAGTATAATGAATTTAAATTAAATTTCTGGAATGAATGCAGAGAAAGGCAGGTCATAAGATGAATCAGGTCATTACCGTTAAATTAGTGGAGGCCTTACAGCCGGAGACCGTACGTCAATTAACACCTTTGCTTATCGATGTCGTGGAGGATGGCGCATCCATCGGTTTCCTGCCGCCACTCGCCGAAAATGCTGCCTCCACTTACTGGCAGGGGGTTCCCGGTCCGGGCGTGCTGCTCTGGTTTGCCATGGAGGGTGATACTATTGTAGGTACCGTACAGCTGCATTTGGTGCTTAAACCAAATGCCCCGCACCGTGCGGAGCTCGCCAAGCTGATGGTGCATCCCGGCCACCGCCGCAAAGGCATCGCCGGACTGCTGATTGAGACCGCTGAACAGGCAGCGGCCGAACATGGCCGCACCCTGATCATCCTCGATACCCGTGAAGGCGATCCCTCTAACCTGCTTTATCAGTCACGCGGATATGTGGAAGCCGGCAAAATCCCGGATTACGTCATTTCCGCAGATGGCGGAATGGACGCCACCGTGATTTATTACAAGAAGCTGTAGCCAGCTTCCTGCTGTGAATGGAGCGGCATGCCTGGTGCTGCATACCAGGTGCTGCAACCAGGCGCTGCATACCAGGCGCTGCAACCAGGCGCTGCATACCAGGTGCTGCATACCAGGCGCTGCCTTCTGGCAGCCCTTGGTATACGGGATGAGCATCCATCGCCGGAGGGGAGCTGCCCCTGTTATGCTGAGGATTCCAGCTGGACGTCACATAGACTCCTCTATAGTCTGTGTGTTGCGAGATATAATGGGATTTTTACCTCTGATTCCGCCCTTTCCCGCACTTTGGCCAAAATCAAAGGGATTTTTACCACTATTCTCCCTATTTCCCACTCTTAGGCCAAAATCAAAGGGATTTTTCCCTCTAATCTCACCTTTTCCCACGCTTAGCCCGAAATCAAAGGGATTTTTACCTCTCATTTCGCCACAGCGCCTGACTTCTGCGGATGCTATCCCGCCAACCTTCATTTATTGTCATTGCTTCTGAAAATCAATCTATATCGTTGCGGCAGTGTCACATACCGGTTCCGTTAATCGTCATGTATGCATCAGACCGGAAAGGATGGATAGTCATGACACAGAATCGAAATGAGCCGTTATGGGATGTTGTCATTATCGGGGCCGGTATCGCCGGATTAACCGCTTCGATCTATTTGGTACAGGCTGGCCGGAGCGTAGTATTGCTCGACAAAGGGGCACATCCAGGAGGCCGCGCCGCTTCCACCGAGATGTCGTTCGCCCGCGTAAACCTGGGAGCGCATGCCCTGTTTAAGAGTGCTCTCCCTATTCTGCAGGAGGTAGGCGTCACCCCCGCCGGAGCAGCACCCAAGCCGCCGGGTAGCCTCGTATTCGAAGGAGCGGGTGGCGAGAGCAAGCCGCTCCCGCTTACGCAGCTCCTACTCGGCTCCTTCCTGAAGTGGCACGAGAAGACCCAACTCCTGCGCTTTTACAGCCGCCTTCTCGCAACAGACACCTCTGCTCTGCACAAGGTGAGTCTGCAGACTTACCTGGAATCTCAAATCTCCAGTCCTCGGGTGCGCAATGTCGTGCTGGCGCTCGTTCGCCTATCCACGTACTGCGATGACCCCGGCCTGATAAGCGCCGGCGCTGTAATCGAGCAGCTCAAACATGGCCAGGTGCTGTACGTGGACGGAGGCTGGCAAACCCTCGTACACCAGCTGACGGAGCAAGCGCAAAAGGCAGGCGTCTCGATCCGCACTGGCTCACCCGCACGAGAAATTGCCGGTAGCTTCCCGCGAATGACGGTCACGCTTAAGGATGGAACGCAGCTGAAAACCCGGCACGTACTATCCACCGCCGGACCGATGGCTACTCTATCCATCCTCAATCCCCCGCTTCCCCAGGCTGATGCCGCAGTCTTTGAGCAGCTTATTCCTGTTCGCGCGGCATGCCTGGATCTCGTCGTAGACGGAATGCCTCAACCCAAAACGAAATTTGTAATAGGCGCCGATTATCCGTGGTATTACTCCAATCATTCCGCCGTTGCCTCGTTGTCCGATCATCCGGCATACACAGTCGTGCATGTCATGAAATATTTGGCCTCTCCGGGAAATTCAGATCCCTTGCAAGATCAGCGCGAGCTGGAGGGATTTCTCGACTTGATTCAGCCCGGCTGGCGCAAACATGTGGTCCAGCAGCGGTTCCTGCCAAGAATGCTAGTCTCCCATGCCGTCGTAACTGCAGCGAACGGCGGCCTCCCGGGCAGACCCGGACCTGCGGTCGAAGGACGGCCCGGACTGTATGTCGCCGGCGATTGGGTCGGTTCAGCGGGCATGCTGCTTAACGCATCCTTGGCTAGCGCGAAAGAGGCGGCCCGAAGTATAATATCCGCAAAAGAACAAGATAAAGAAGGGGTGCACCTTGGAGCTTGATTCCGTGTATCAGACATACAGACCGCTTCTTCTGTCCATCGCGTACCGCATGTTAGGATCGGTCACGCAGGCCGAGGATTTGGTGCAGGACGCATTCGTAACGGTGCAGCAGCTGGACAACAATAAGGTAGGCCCCGTCCGCAATCTGAAAGCGTACTTATGCAAAGCCGTTACCAACCGCTGTCTCGATTACTTGAAATCCTCGCACAAGAAAAGAGAGGTCTACGTCGGACAATGGCTGCCCGAGCCCCTAGTCCAAGACTATGCGGGCGTGACAGGCTCGACCTCTGCCGCAGGAGGCGACCCGCTCCAAACGATTGTGCTGGAGGATACGATATCGTACGCTTTCCTCGTATTACTCGACCGGCTAACGCCTGTGGAGCGCGCAGTATTCATTCTTCGTGAAGCCTTCGACTACGACTATCGCGATATTGCGGACTTCGTAAACAAGACGGAGCTGGGATGCCGTAAGATTTACAGCCGCCTCAAACGAAAAATCCAAGACGATCCGGCCACCGAGCTGATCTCCAGCGAACAGTCCGAGCAGCTCGTCCTGCGTTTTCTTCATGCGGCAGCTACAAGTGATATGGATGGACTCTTTGCGCTACTCTCCGAGGACATCGTGCTGTACAGCGACGGAGGCGGCAAAGTCAGTGCGGCAGTTAAACCGGTTATATCCAACCAGCGCGTCCTCGCATTCATTCAGGGGCTTCTGTCAAGGGCGGCAGCGCAGGAGCTGTGCGCCTCGTCAAGGTCAACGGACAGCTCGGTTTTGTATTAAGCAGCCCTTCCGACCCTTTTCCGACAGTCGTTAGCCTGGCGTTCAGAGACGGCCGCGTTCAGCAGATCTACCTTATACGCAATCCGGATAAGCTGCGGCATTTGAAATTAGGCTGAGAGATATTATACCGCCTGGCATTGAATGAATCAGGAACCCGCGCTCAACAAAAACAGCAGCAGCCTTGGACATTATTTTCTCATCCATGGCTGCTGCTGTTTCTTTTATGAGGTCAGTCTGCTATCCGCTTAAGCCCACCACATATCCAGCGGCTGCTCACGGATCAGGATCGACTGCAGGTTGGTTACCGCACGCTGGAAGCCTTCATCCACCGACATCAGCGGATCTTCATGCTCGATGCTCACTACATAGTCATAACCATAGGTGCGCAGGGCGCTCATGATATCCGACCATTCGGACAGGCTGTGTCCGCAGCCGACAGAGCGGAAGGTCCACGCCCGGGTCTGCACATCGCCGTAAGGCTGCATATCGGTCAGGCCGTACATGTTGATGTTGTCCTGATCGAGATAAGTGTCCTTGGCATGGAAGTGATGAATCGCGCCCGCCTTGCCGAGGATCTTGATGGCACCAACCGGGTCAATGCCCTGCCACCACAGATGGCTCGGGTCAAGATTCGCACCAATTGCATCGCAGGTCGCTTCTCTCAGCTTCAGGATCGTATACGGCGTGTGGCACAGGAAGCCGCCATGCAGCTCAATGCCGATCTTGACGCCATGCTCCTGGGCGAGCTGGCCGATTTCCTTCCAGTACGGGATCAGCTTCTGCTCCCACTGCCAGGCCAGAATGTCGCTATAGACCGTAGGCCAAGGTGTTACCGGCCAGTTCGGCGCTTTGGCATCTTCACTGTCGCCGGCAGTGCCGGAGAAGGTGTTGACGACCTGTACACCCATCAGCGAAGCGAGCTTGATCGATTTGCGCAGAATTTCATCACCTTGACGCGCTTCTTCTTTATCCGGAGAGATCGGGTTGTTATGGCAGCTGAACGCACTGATCATGATGCCGCGGCTCGTGAACTTTTCTAAGTACTCCTTACGCGCCGTTTCACTGGCCAGCAGCTCGTCGGTCGGACAATGCGCATTGCCGGGGTTGCCGCCCGAGCCGATTTCGACTGCGTTCAAGCCTGCAGCCGCGATTTTGTCGAGCATTTCATCTAATGTCAAACTGCCAAATACGGGATCAAATACGCCTAATTTCATCTATACGCCCACCTTTTCTCGAATTGGCTCTAACGCCTGGGAATGACCGTACACGGGATAGTCGCGCCGGGTTGGTGCACACCAGTTTACGCCGTTGATGATTACTTGTTGAATTTCTTTATG
>NZ_LN831198.1:406651-408504 GCF_001368795.1 Paenibacillus ihuae | reverse complement strand
AATTTCTTTATGGTAATAGGTCGGATGGGATTCATGACCCGGCTGGAAATAAAAGATTTTGCCGCTGCCGCGCCGGTAGGTCGAGCCGCTTGGGAACACATTGCCCCCTTCGAACCAGCCGACAAAAACAAGGCTTTCCGGTGCCGGCACATCAAAATGCGCCCCATACATCTCTTCCTGCTCCAGATCGATATATTCGCCGATGCCTTCGGCAATCGGATGGCTCGGGTCCATCACCCAGAGGCGTTCCTTCTCGCCCGCTTCGCGCCATTTCAGGTCACAGCTGGTGCCCATGAGCTTCATAAAGATTTTGGACATGTGGCCGGAATGCAGCACGATCAGCCCCATTCCCTGCAGCACACGGTTGTAGACACGGTTTACGATTTCGTCGCTAACCTCCTGATGGGCGATATGCCCCCACCATACCAGCACATCCGTATTGTTCAATACTTCCTCAGACAACCCATGCTCCGGTTCATCCAAAGTTGCAGTTGCAGTATCAAAACCCGCCTCCTGCAGAAATCCGGCTATTTGGGCGTGGATACCCTGCGGATATACCTGGCGGATACGCTCCTCCTGCAATTCATGACGATATTCATTCCATACGGTTACTCTTGTCACTATGGACACACTCCTAATCATGATCTATATCAATACGAACCCGCCTGATTTAGTCAAAAAATACCGGCATTCCTGTCTCTGATGATTTATAGATGGCCTCCAGAATGCGGGTAACCACCAGAGCCTGCTCCGGTTTAACAACCGGTTCAGTGTCATTAATAATGCTGTCAATCCACTGCTTAGCTTCAACCAGCGCCGGATCTTCGCCTGCTCCGTCGTAGAAATCTACGCCGGCAGCATCGAGTCCGATATGCTTCTCATAGGTTTTGCCGTATGCTTCACCGTTGATGCGCAGGCCTTTTTCCATATCCGCTCCGCCCTCTGTCCCGCACAGCGCAGTTTTGGCTTCACCGACATCCAGCGTGTTCAGCGCCCAGCTGGCTTCCAGCACGATGGTTGCCCCATTCTCCATCGTAATGAAGCCGATCGCCGAATCTTCAACCGTGAACTTCTCCGGGTCCCATGGGCCCCACGCATTAGCTGCGTCCTTGCGGCCGGACAGCTTGTGATAAGCGTTGCCTACCGCATATTTCGGCTTGTAGTTGTCCATCATCCAGAGCGTTAGATCCAGGGCATGGGTGCCGATATCAATCAGCGGGCCGCCGCCCTGCGCTTCCTCGTCCAGAAATACGCCCCAGGTCGGGACCGCACGGCGGCGGATCGCCTTGGCTTTGGCATAATAAATTTCTCCGAGCTCGTTGTTCTCACACACCTTATGCAGGTAAGCGGAATCCGGTCTGAAGCGGTTCTGGTAGCCGATCGTCAGCTTTTTGCCGGTACGCTTAGCCGCATCGATCATTGCCTGTGCTTCCGCAGTTGTCTTCGCCATCGGCTTCTCACACATAACATGCTTGCCGGCCTCCATCGAGGCAATCGAAATTTCCGCATGGGAAATGTTCGGGGTACAGACATGAATCACATCTAAGCTTGCATCCTTTAGCAGCTCTTTGTAGTCGGTGTACACGGCAGCGTTCTCATCTCCGAATTCTGCCTTGGCCTGCTGCGCCCGTGCGGGTACAATATCGCAAAAAGCGGCCATGACAGCGCCTTCCACTTTTTTCAGAGCCGGCATATGTTTGCCGTTTGCGATGCCGCCGCAGCCAATAATCCCTATTTTCAAAGTCATCCTCTATTTCCCTCCGCCTGGTGGTGTTGTGATCTCTCTGCCTCTATCATACAAATCCGCTGACAGGCTTTCTTCCTGCATTCTTGCCCTGTTATTCCTGAATATT
>NZ_LN831198.1:402925-406625 GCF_001368795.1 Paenibacillus ihuae | reverse complement strand
CTTTCTTCCTGCATTCTTGCCCTGTTATTCCTGAATATTGTCTTATGGTATTTCAGCGGAGAAATGCCTGTTGCGGACTTGAAAAAATGATGGAAAGTCTTCACGCTTCCGAACCCGGCAGCTTCCGCAACGGCTGACATCGGCAGGTCTTCGTTCAGCAGAATCCACTTCGCCTTGTTCAGCCGGTATTCATTGAGGAAAGCAACAAAGGTCATGCCCGTGTTCTTCTTGAACAGCTTGGTGAAATAATACGGGCTGAATCCCATATGCCGGGCGACCTCATTCAGCGTAATCGGCTCCCTGTAATGCTGCTCGACATAGATGAAGACCCGCTCCAGCCGCTCCAGCGTTTCCCGGGACTGTGTCAGCGTGTCTTCCGAGAATTTAGGCAGCCTTCCGGCTGTATTCTTCGGCACCTCACGCATAATAACTGTCAGCAGCTCGAACAGTCTGGCTTTGATTAAATAGGCGTATCCTTCACGGCGCTGAAGGTCTTCCTCATAGATACTCTCGATCAGGGCAATCATCTTGGCGGCTGCGGATTCCGGCCAGCGTGAGCTGGAATGCTCCATAGAGGTAAATACATCACGCAGCGAATACTCATTACCGCTTAGCGCAGCCATTTCCTGAAACAGATTCAGGTCGAACTGGATCACCAGCCGTTCACTCTCGGGGGAAGCGAGGAAATAATGCACATCGCCGCCATTGATAAACTGAACCTCACCCTGCTCCATCCGGATAGGGGTATCATTTATTCCCAGATTTAGCGTTCCTTTAGTTACATAGATAATTTCGATTTCTTTATGCCAGTGCGGATAACACAGCTCATCCCCGCCACAGACTAAGCTGCGAAAAGGAAAGTGCTTATCCACATCCGGAAGCTCGAGGTAAATGCTCATAAGCGCGGCTCCTTGTCCGGGTTGTTCTTCTATCCGAAAGATATCGTAACTCATTTGAGATGAGAATGACAAACACTGGTGATATTAGCGCTGTAAAAGCAAAAAGGAGCCTATCCGGCTCCTTGTGAATGCAGACTATCCGAGTCTGCTACAGCTTGATTTTCAGAACAACCTTCCGTACCGCTTCCTTGCGGCCGGCTTCAATCCCCGTCATATGCCCGTCCTGCGGATAGCAGACAACCAGTGCACCAGGGCCTGCGGTTACAGCGGATTCCAGCGCTCCGGTGAAGAACACCGCATCCTTCTCAGCGCTATATTCCTCTTTTACTGCAAGCTGCTCAATAGCCGCATAGCCGATCCGCTCCGTGCCTTCCAGGATATAATGCAGATCCAGATTGACCCGGTGCGCTTCCCAGAAGCATTCCCCGGCATCCTTCGTTTCATATTCGTTAATGAAATAGAACATGTTCTCATCGACTTCATGGCGTCCTGCCGCCTGTCCGGCAAAATCCGTATCCCGCAGGAACCGCAGCCCAGCCTGAATCTTCTCTCCATAAGCCGCCTCATTCTCCAGCAAATGTCCTAATGTATCTACGATCAAGCCCATCATCCCCTGCAATCTCTAATTTATCCCTGCTTTTTGGAATATAAAAAAAGAATAGCTGATCTCTATCCCTCAGGTCTATGTGTTTGTTCACGTCTCTCCCGCATATTCTATTATATAGATTAAACTTATGATTTTTCTATTTGGGGTATTAGCCGTGACTACAGAGAATATTTGGGCTTCCGGCCGCTGTTAGGTTTGGACTTCCTTGAATATAACTGCTTATCGCAGTAGAAACCCAAACCTAGCTTATGCTTCCGAAGCGAGCTTTCCTGCGGAAAGCTTTCAGGCGGACGCTACCGCTCCTCCAGCTCCAAAATTCCCCTCCGCCACTTTCCCCTTATTGTATATTTTCAAGTTCAATCTATATAGTAGAACCAATTTTTAGCCCATGCTTTCGAAGCGAGTTTTGCCGATGTGTCTCAAGGTATCTTATACTAACAAAACTTTCAGGAGGCGGTAAAATGCTCATATTCCTAATGTACATGTTCGCCGTGCTGGGGATTACCCTGCTGCTGGCGGCTGCGGTGCTGCAGTATAAATTATCCTATCCTTCATCAAACCTGAATAAGCTGGCCCGTTCCCTCGGCTCCTTCAATCTTGAATTCCCCCAGCGGTATGTTACGCCCGATGAGTCGCATATTATCGCCCTGGATGAGGATGGTAAGACACTGGCAATCGGCAAGTATGATCCCGGCAGACAGGAGAATGCGACCGCGACGCTGTATACTTTTGAAGCTATATTAGGTTCGGAAATTATTGAGAACGCCCTTACGCTCACCAAAGTCAGCAAAACCAGCCGGATTACCAGCAGCGCTATTAAACCCGGTTACAACCCGGATCGTGCCGGAGATGACACCGAACCCGCCGAGGAGATCAAGGAGCTCACCCTCAGAATCTATCTCAGCAGCGCGGATACGCCGGTCTTGTCTATTCCCTTCCTCCCTGGCGCGTCCCCGGCCAAAAAATCAGATCTGGAGTACTCTCTTGCATTCTCGGAGGTTCAGCTTGTGCATGAAGCCATCCGCGGGATTGTCTCCGCGTGAAGTCAACCAGATATGACCGTTATATTTTTTGAACCGGGATGGATATCCGTTTATAGTATAGTTATAAATGGTATTTCACTCAGATATTCATTCCGGGTACCCTGGAGGCATAGCATGAAACTCTCAGAGAAATCAACGAAGCGGCTGAACATCATAGGGCTGATTTTAGTATGGGTCATTGGTTCTGCAATCTTCGGATTTTTCACTTTTATATCTGCATTTTTATTGCTGTTACCCCTCCAAGTGTTCCTGGTTTTTACGTTCGACAGCCTGGTAAAAGTAAGGCAAAAGGTGCTGATAAGCCGTCTGCTGGCATTGACGGGGTTCACCGGTTTCATCATTGCCTTCTGGGTTGAAGTCCCCCACTGGACTAAGCTGTTCCTGTTATTTGCACAGGGCACTTTTCTGTACGCTGAAATTAAAATGTGGCTCGAAGCGAGAAAATGATCCCCTCAGCCTACTTCCTTAGACGGAAATCCGGTTCTTTTTGTGCAATATTGTAAGCCCCATGTTAAATTTGCTTCATTTCGCACCCTTCGCCGGCAGGCGGACAGGGTTTCTTGTTGTGGTGTTGAATAGACAATAGAGCCTGCTTTGTGCGGGTACTTAGTAAAAACTATGAGGCGGAGGGGTAACAACACATGAACAGCATTATCAACTTTGCACACCGCGGTGCATCTGCGGTATGCCCGGAGAATACGATGGCGGCATTCCGCAAAAGCCTTGAGCTGGGCGCAACCGGTATTGAAACCGATGTCCAGATGTCTTCAGACGGAGGACTGGTGCTCATCCATGATGAAAGTTTAAACCGCACTGCCGGTGCTGAAGGATATGTAAAGGATAGAACGCTGAGCCAGCTGCTGGAGCTGAATGCCGGTTCCTGGTTCGGGCCGGAATTCAAGGACGAGCGTCTTCCTACGCTGGAGGAATTACTGGATTTACTGCAGAAGCGGGATACCGTCCTCAATATCGAACTAAAGAACGGAATCTTTATGTACCCGGGGATGGAGGAGAAGGTCATAGCCGCTGTGCGGGATTACGGGATGAGTGAACGTGTGGTTCTGTCAAGCTTCAATCACTACTCGCTGGCCTACTGCAAATCGCTGGCGCCAGAGATCCGTACAGGTATTTTATATGGCGAAGGCTTGTAC
>NZ_LN831198.1:395545-402899 GCF_001368795.1 Paenibacillus ihuae | reverse complement strand
CCGTGCAGGCTGATGCACTGCATGCCTATCACTATGCCGTACTGCCGGAATTCGTGGCCGAAGCGTCTGAACATCATGTGGTCTATCATCCCTGGACCGTGAATGATCCCGGGCGGATGAAGGAATTAATCGATGCCGGGGTAGCTGGAATAATAACTGATTATCCGGATATGCTCTCCGGTCTGCTTGCTGCCAAGGGAGTGTGAGGGTGTGAAAAAAGTCTGGCTGCTGGGCTTCGGTTTTTTCAGCATCAGCATCACATGGAGCTTATATAATGCGTTCGTACCTTTCTTTCTGGAAAAATACGTTAACAGCGTGGCACTGATCAGCTTTATGATGACGATCGATAATTATTTTGCACTGTTTCTGCAGCCGTGGATCGGCAACCGCAGTGACCGGACCATCAGCCGCTACGGACGCAGAATGCCTTATCTGCTGATCGGAATGCCGCTGGCAGCCGTGCTGACGATCCTGATTCCATACCATAGCGGACTGTTCACCCTGCTGCTGTTCATGATGCTGATGAACCTGGCCATGAGCCTGTACCGTTCGCCGACCGTTGCGCTGATGCCCGATATTACACCGGAGCCGCAGCGGACGAAGGCCAACGGGCTGGTTAACTTTATGGGCGGGGTCGGATCGATTCTCGCCTTTGGTGCCGGTTCCATACTCTATGATGCGAACCCGGCACTGCCGTTCCTCGTGGCCGGACTGATTACACTGCTCTGCCTGCTGATCGTAGCACGTTTCATTCAAGAGGACCGGGATGGCGTGAATACGGACAGCGTCCGCTCCAGTCTGCAGGCACAAGAAAATAGCGCCCCGCTGCCGGATAACGCCGTCATTCCGCAGCTCAAGCCTGCGCGGATTTCGCTGCTGAAGCAGCTGGACCGCACGACCTTTTGGCTGCTGGCGGCTATCTTTTTCTGGTTCGTGGCTTATCAGGGGGTGGAAACCTTATTTACCTTGTACGGGAAACATCACCTGGGACTTAGTGAAAAGGCTGCTTCGTTCTCGCTTACGTTCTTCTCGCTGGCCTTCGTAGCCTTTGCGATCCCCAGCGGCTGGCTGGGCGGGCGGTTCGGCAAGAAAAAAATGATTATTACTGGCGTTATCGGGTTGACGGCAGTCTTTGCCTTGGTGGGCTTTGCGGAAAATCTGCTTATGCTGCGGGGGCTGCTGCTAACCGGCGGGATATTCTGGGCCTGCATCAATATTAATTCCTATCCTTACGTTGTGGCTACGGGAACCGAGGAGAGCATCGGCACCCGCACCGGAATGTATTATCTGGTCTCCTCGCTTGCCGCGATCAGCTCCCCGCCGGTGCTCGGGCTGCTGATCGACCTGACAGATTACTCGGTCCTGTTCTACGCGGCAGCAGGCAGCATGGCCGTTGCCCTGCTCTGCCTGTTCATGATGGATGGACAACGTAACGGCACAGCAGAATCCGCTGATTAATTCGCTCTATAGCTGCCAAGCACATTCACCGGCTGAATGACATTGCCTTGCTTGTGTACCGCATAACGGCCTCTGCCCAGCTGCTTGGCATGGTACATGGCCGAATCGGCTTCCTTCAGGAGACGCGCGGGATCAATTCTGCCGTGGCTGATCGTAATGCCGATACTGGCAGACACGAACAGCTCATGCCGCTCGAGCTGATAATTCCGGGTCGTTTTCTCCAGAATTCGCAAGGCGAGCTGTTCAGCCTCCTTACGGCCGCAGCGTTTCGCAATGATTACGAATTCATCGCCGCCGATCCGGAAGATATGCCGCTTGCCCTTGGCCGAGAATTGCTTCAGCGTCCCGCCGACGGCCTGGAGCAGCAAATCACCGGCATGATGGCCAAGCTTGTCATTAATCGATTTGAACCGGTTCAGGTCAAGATACAGCACGGCAAGCTGTTCATTCGGTTTGCAGTGCTCCCAGAAGTGATCCATTCCATTCTTATTGAACAGGCTGGTTAAGCTGTCTCTGTACGCAAGCTCCTTAAGCTGATCCCTCTCGGCCAGCACCTGGCGGGCCCGGGTGAACAGCAGCAGCAGCAAGGTAAGGGTCAGCAAGTAGAGCGCCAATGCGAAGAACAGGCTGCCGCCGGCCGGCTGAAGCCCGGTTACTGCCCCCCTGCCGAGCAGGTGCATGCCGCCTAATCCGCTGCTGGCCAGAAGAATAATTAGGCTCGTGCGCACTGCACGGGCTCTTTGATGTTTAATTGCTAAATTCTGCGAGAGCCGGAGAATCGCGTAAGCTGTCAAAGCTGCAATAAGGACTGAGAATACGGCTAACATATAATTCCGCGCTTCTTCCATCGTTTTCGAACACTTCCTTTTACATGTAGATAGAAAAAACAACATAGTGAACAGCTGCAGCTGTAAAAGCTTGTAAACAGGCAAGTGATCAGTATTATGCTTATTATCGGCAGGTCAGGTCCGTTTCTCCATGGAATGATTTGGAATAGCGAGGAGGATATAGCTGAGCTGTCTAATTCTCAATATGTTTGACGCAATTGTAGAGCTCACAGGTCCAGGTTGTGCCGGTATAGACTAACCATGTGAGGGAAGTATTCTTCAGGAACACACTCACATCCAGTTCAGGCACCAGTCCGCTCAAGGTGCTGCGGAGGATTGCGCCGTGGCTGACCACCAGTACATGCCGGCCCGGATGCCGCTGCGCAATTTCTTCAATCGCCCGGCTCCCTCTGAGCCGGCCGGATTCATTCTTCTCCAGACCCAGCTCCAGCGTTCTCCATTCTTTTCCCCAGCGCTCTATAAGTTCCTGCTCCGTCGTGCCCTCCAGCAAGCCGCCGTCCATCTCCCGGATTCCCGGTACCCATCCTGCAACAGAAAGACCAAGTCTTGCCGCGATAACCTCTGCTGTCTGTCTTGCTCGGAGCAGGTCGCTAGAATAAATATAGTCCCATTTCTCCGTACTTAGCCGCTCCGCAAGAGCCGCTGCCTGCTCCAGGCCCTCTTCATCCAGGGGATTATCGGTATGGCCCTGTATTCGGCCTTCTTTATTCCATAAAGTACTACCATGCCGGATTAAACCAATTGTTGTCATTGTAACTAACCGCCTTTGCGCAAAATGAAATCAAGTATCAGAGAATTATATACGAAATCCGACACAGGCGCATGTCATTATACGCACATTTAAGTGCAGAGCCTCATTTGACGATATAAAGACAATACATAATAAGTCAAAAGGAGATTCTGTTCATGTCTAAGAAAGTCTTCACCCTTGTCCTGTCCCTGTTCCTAATGCTCACCACGCTTCCTTCCCTGCTGCCCGGTGCGGCAGCCGCAGCAGCGCCTAAAAATGCCGTCTATGTGGACAAAGGGAATCATTCATTTATCCCGCTGCGCTTCTTAAACGGTCTGTTTGGCCTCCGTGCGGGTCTGACTGCAGATGCGAAATCCATAGAAATTGCCGGAGACAAAAACTCGCTCCTCCTTACCCTTGGCCAAGCTTCAGCTTCGGTTAACGGCAAAGCTGTTCCAATAAGCGATCTGCCCTTCAGCGAGAACGGCACGACCTATGTTCCGCTCTCCCTTGTCAGCACGACACTTGGCATCGGGCTGGAATGGAACAAAGAGCCCGCTTCCGTTACACTCACATTAGGCGGTGCCGAAGCAACCTTGCCGGTGCTAAGCGGAACGCTCATGAAGGCGGGCTCCTCTACCGTAACCAGCGCGAAACATACATATAAAGTCGGCTCCAGATCATTCTCTGTGCAGACAGTTACCGTCTCTTTGCTACACCCTTCTGTCCGGCTGGATGCTGTACTTGCCGGAAATACGGTCGGCAAGACGGAAGCGCTCGGCAGCATTGCCAAACGAAGCGGAGCCGTTGCCGCGATCAACGGAACTTTTTTTGATGCTTATACAGAAGGAGCCTACAAAGCCCCTTATGGCTATATCATCAGCGGCGGCAAAATGCTGAAGAACAGCCCCGGTGACCGCCGGACGGTATTTGCCTATGACCGCAATCTGCTGGCTGAGCTGATTCCCGGCAGTCAATTCAGCGCACGGTTCCAGCGCGGGACCGTTGAAGGGGCGCTGCAGGCCGGTCCCCGGCTGCTGGTTAATGGCAGTGTATCACTGAACGTCGCCGCCGAAGGCTTCAAGGACCCCAAAATATTGACTGGCGGCGGAGCCCGCAGCGCACTCGGCCTTACCCGCGATCACAAGCTGATCCTGCTGACCACCGGCGGGGCTACCATCCCGCAGCTGGCTCAGATTATGAAGCAGGCAGGCGCTTATCAGGCGATGAATCTGGATGGCGGTGCCTCCAGCGGCCTGTATTATAACGGGAAATATTTGACCACTCCGGGACGTCTGATCAGTAATGCACTGGTTGTCAGTACCCGGTAATTAAATTCATAGAAGCTTAACATTCAGAGGGTGTTCTGCGGCTGCATATGGCCTGCGGATACCCTCTTTATCATGTCCGCCAATTTCATACAGCAGGCAGAATAAGGAATGAACGGCCGGGGGATAATACTCCCACCTTATCCAGAATTAGCAGTGAAGGAGGAGAAGCTGTGCCCGTTCATTCCAAGCAAGGCCGCAAGAATAAAAAGGACCCTGTTGAAACTTTTATCTCCGCGCCTTGTCCCTTGAGCCCCTCACTCGATGAGACTTTGCAGGAGATCCGTCTAAGGATCGGTACAAGCTCGGATGTGATCATCCGCAGATTCACTAATGAATCGTTAAGCTCTCTCGCTCTGGCTTTTATTTATATTGATGGTCTCGTCAACGCAGATACCGTTAATCAGACCGTAATTCAGCCGCTGATGGAGCATGTCACACTGAAAAGTGACGCCATCACCGCAGATAAAGCCTATGCTCTGATTAAAGACCAGATGCTGCCCATCGGGGGCGTCCAGGAAGGTAAAACCGTCGAGCATATGCTGTCTTTGCTGTTTGAGGGCTACACCCTGATTCTATTTAACGGGCTTACGATGGCGCTCGCCGCAGACACCTCCGGCTATGAGAAGAGAAGCGTCAATGAACCCACTTCCCAGGGCGTTATCCGTGGTCCCAAGGAAGGGTTCACCGAAAGCCTGCGGGTCGGCACCTCCATGCTCAGACGAAGACTCAAAACCTCTGAACTCCGGATAGAAGAATATAAAATTGGCCAGCGCACCGGGACGGGTGTAGCTCTTGTCTACCTGCAGGGAATTGCCAGTGAAGAGGTGCTTGCAGAAATCCGCCGCCGGTTGAACGGCATTATTACGGACAGTATTCTGGAAAGCAATTACATCGAGGAATTCATTCAAGACGGCGGGCTGACCCCGTTTCCTACCATTCAGAATACGGAACGCCCTGATGCGGTGGCCGGAGGGCTTCTGGAGGGGCAGGTCGGGATTATTATTGACGGTACGCCCTTTGCGCTGCTAGCGCCGTCCACCTTCTTTAATTTTTTTCAATCCAGCGAAGATTACTATCAGCGTTACGATATTTCTTCCTTTCTGCGGCTGATCCGTTATGGCGCTTTCTTTGTCTCTATGCTGCTGCCTGCCTTGTATATTGCTGTCACCACGTTTCACCAGGAAATGCTGCCGACCACACTGCTGATCAGTCTGGCCGCCCAGCGTGAAGGGGTACCGCTTCCGGCGCTGGCAGAAGCGCTGCTCATGGAGCTCACCTTCGATGTGCTGCGTGAGGCGGGAGTCCGGATGCCCCGCACCATTGGTCCGGCGATTTCCATTGTCGGAGCGCTGGTGCTGGGACAAGCTGCCGTTTCTGCCGGTCTGGTATCGGCGGCGATGGTTATCGTCGTCTCGTTTACCGCCATCTCCAACTTTGTTATTCCTTCACTGGCTATCGCCAACTCGATTCGTCTGATCCGGTTTTTACTGATGCTGATTGCCGCTACGCTCGGTCTGTTCGGCATTATGTCCTTTTTGATGGTGCTGCTGATCCATCTGGCAGGACTGTATTCGTTCGGCGTACCTTACCTGTCACCAGTAGCTCCGATGATCCCGCGCTACCTGAAAGATATCTTTATCCGTGTCCCGCTCTGGAATATGCCTATGCGGCCTAAGACCGACCTGGGTAAAGAAACGCGCAGACAAGGTCCGGATCTGAAACCGCAGTCGATCGAAAATCAGAAGAAGAAAGCGCAACTAACAGGGCAGCAACAAAAACCGCAGGGAGAGGATCAGGCTTGAATGGAAAGATCGGCACCACCCAGGCAGCCATGCTCGTCATCAACACGATTCTGCCGACAGCAACCGTTGTTCTCCCCCGTCATCATCAGCAACTACGCCGAACAGGACGCGCCACTCTCCATTCTATTCTCCACCCTGGCGGGACTTATCGTTGCTGCCATCGTCGGAACGGCCATCCGTGTAAGCAACGGCGCTCCCTTTCTCACATGGGTGGGTGAGAGAAGCTCGCCGGGCGTAGCCACAGTACTGGGTCTTCTTATGCTGCAGTTCTATCTGGATACAACCTCCACGATCTTGCGGGAATTCGTCAATTTCATTAAAGATAATGTGCTGCTGAACACACCTGTGACCGTCCTGGTCATCCTGATCCTGATCATTACGATTTATATGGTCAGACAGGGCATCGAATCCATTGCCAGAGTGAACAGCATTATAATCCTGCTCTATGTATTCTTCGTGCCGCTGTTCGTGTTCGGATTAATAGATGAAATGAACGTGCACCAGCTGCTGCCGATGTTTGACCACTCCCTGGCTTCATTGACGCTGGCCAGCATTACACCGACTACCTGGATGTCTGAAGTGGCCGTGCTGCTGTTTCTGGCCCCGTATCTCAAGGATCCGCAAAAGGCAAGGATCGCCGGATGGACAGGTCTTCTATTTGTTGGCCTGCTGATGCTCTTTTCGCTGGTTACGGCGTTAATGGTGTTCGGACCTGAGTTTATCAAGCTAAACGCCTATCCGGGTTTCGCGGCTGCAGGGGTGGTTCATTTCGGCACTTTTTTCGAGAAGCTGGATATCCTGTTCACCTCCTATTGGGTGTTGTCCATCTATCTCAAATTTTCCATCTTCCTGTTTGTAACCGTCGAGTGCTTCAAGCAAACCTTCCGGGTAAGCAGCAGCCGGCCGTTTATCGGAGCCTTGGGGCTAGTAATCGCCTTGGAGTGCCTGTTCACCTGGCAGAATATGGACAAACTGAACCTCTATAACAAGGAAGGCCGGTTCGTGACCTTCTTCCTGTTTAATGTGCTTGTACCGCTGGCAGCCATTTTGCTTCACCGGTCCCAGCGCTCCAGAGCCAAAAGAAAGGAGTATGAAACATGAAGCAGCGGAAGCAGGCTATCCAGCCGGAAGCCAATTTGTCACTACCTGCTGCGGGACGGCCCTCGCTTGCAGCAAGAAGAACAT
>NZ_LN831198.1:390666-395519 GCF_001368795.1 Paenibacillus ihuae | reverse complement strand
GGTGCGCCTCTACGAGCTGGCCATGGCTCTGTCCTCTGAATCCGGGAGCGCGGTGCTGCCGGAGATCCGGTTAACCGGGCATAAAATCATGGATGAAACGACCGAAACCGCAGTGACGGACCTGCCCTCACGGCTGGCCCTCGGCAAGCTGGGCGTAATCAAAGGCGAGAAGCTGATCGGCTGGCTGACACAAAGGCAGGCCTTCGGCCTGTCTTTTATAACCGACAAAATCAACAAAGCCACCATTGCCTTTCCGTCCCACCCCAAGGCAGGCGACACTCCGGATGCTTCGTTTATTCTCCAAAATTCAAGCACCACCGTTCGTCCCGTCTGGGATAAGGATCATTACGTCATGGACATCCATATCAAGGGCAGCGGAATATTGACGGAGCTGGGCAGCATCGCGGATTTGAATGAGCGGGCCGCCATTTCAGAGATGGAGGAATCGATCGAGCAGCATGTGCTTGAGCTTGTCAATAACTCATGGACCGAGGTGCGGAAGCTGGGAGCAGACGTCACCGGCTTTGCCGTAAGGATTCACCGCAGTGACCGTAAGCGCTGGAAGCAGATTGAGCAGGATAATAGCTGGGACAGCGTATTCCGGGACATTGAGATCCGCCCCCACGTCTCGATGAAAATAGAGCGGACAGGGCTAAGCAACAAATCCTTTAAGTCCGTTCAGCAGAAATAGAGGGCTGCGTGATGAAAATAGCCATCACTCTTATCCTTTATGCCCTCGCCTTTGTGTGGGGCTGCAGCAGACTGACAGGAAGAGGATCAAAACTCCAGCGCTTGTGGTTCGGCTGCATCCTTGCCTGGTGTGTCTATGTGAATATATGCGGCATTACAGAGACGCCCCATTTCAACATCGCTACCGTGTACACCGCATTTTTCCAGCCCGCAGGCAGAGTCATCATTGAATGGTTAGGAGGTTGATGATACAGAGATGCCCAACAAAGAACAGGTGTCAGCCCTGCAAATCGCGTTTATGGTCATGCTGTTTGAGATCGGCAGCACACCGCTGTTCCTGCTTGGCGGCAAGGCGAAGCAGGATTCATGGCTGGCGATGTGCGCCGGCTCAGTGGCCGGCCTGATCCTGCTCCTGCTTCTGCTGTGGATCCAGGAGCGCTCGCGGGGACTTGATCTTATCGGCATGCTGAAGCTCCACTTCGGAGCCACTGCCGGTTCGGTCGTCGGCTGGATTTACTGCCTTTATTTCGCGTATGAATCGATGCGTAATGTCCGGGACTTAGGCGAATTGACTTCACTGACTCTGCTGCAGACAACTCCGATGTCGATTACGATGCTGGTCTTTGTCCTCATTGCGCTTTACGCCATATGGAAGGGAACCGCAGTTCTCTTCCGGCTGCCGGAGGTGCTGCTCCCGATGCTTCTGTTCTTTTACGGCCTTCTGGTCCTGCTGCTCGGAATTATGGGCTCCATCGATTTTCGGCGCCTGACCCCTGTCTTTGAGGGCGGCCTAAAGCCGATCCTGGATGCGGCACTGCCGGAAATCGTCTCTTTCCCCTTCGGGCAAATGCTTGTGTTTCTGATGCTGTGGTCCTTATGGGAGAAACCCGGCGTGCCGGTGAAAAATACCATTTCAGCTTATATTGCCATCAGCCTTTTCCTAATCTTCATGAATGCACTCAATGTCGCCGTCCTCGGACCCACGGTTGCGGGAATCAGCCAATTGCCTTTTCTGAAAACAGTCCGCACCTTATCCAATCTGCAATTTGTGGAACGGCTCGACATTCTGGTAACCATTCAGCTCTTCGTCGGCCTCCTGATCAAAATGATGGTGTTCTATTTCTGTGCGGTTAAAGGTGTAAGCGGGCTGACCGGCAAATCAATGAAATGGTGGGTGTTCCCTGTGGGCGCTGTCATTTACGGGGCTTCCTTTCTGGAGCGGGATTATACCCAGCATATTGCCATCGGCCTTGGACCCAGCCTGAAGATCGACCCGTTGTTTCAGATTGCCGTCCCGCTGCTGCTGGCAGTTTCCATTCTGCTGCGCAGCCGGTTCAAGAGCACTCCCTCTTAAGGTATGATCTCCGGGAACTGCCCTCTGTCTTTTGACAGCCTGTAAGCAGTTATGGAATAATGGGGAAATTAATGCTACAACAGGAGGCTTCTGCAGGATGTCCAAAGCCGATCATCTGCTGTCTATTCTCTGGATGCTGCAGCAGCGCAAAAGAACCGCCGCCGAGCTGGCAGAAAGTCTTGAACTGAGCGTCCGTTCAGTGTACCGCTATATAGATGCACTCTGCGCCAGCGGCGTTCCTGTCATCGCGGATGCCGGACCGGGCGGCGGCTTCCGGCTGCCGGAGCATTTCAGCGCTTCTCCGCTCTTCTTCAACGCCGCAGAACGCCGGGCACTCGTACAGGCTTCCGCCTTTGCAGAGGGCAGCGGATACCCGTATGTCGAAGCCTTAAGCGGAGCCATCGCCAAGCTTAAGCGCTACAGCAATGACGAGCAGCTCTCGCAGATGGAACGCCACGAGCGTGGTGTCGAAATGCTGCATACCCCTTCCACACCCTTGTCTCATCTGCTGGAGGAGCTGGAGGTCTGCACCGCAGACGGGCTGACGGTACAGATAGAATACCGCAAGGGCAGCAGTGATGCATTCTCCATGCGTGCCATTGATCCTTACGGGCTGGTGCTCTGGAAGGGAAGGTGGTATCTGGCCGGCTTCTGCCACCAGCGCCAGGACATCCGCAGCTTCCGCGTGGACCGGATTGCAGGACTGGAGCGGACAGGAGCCGGCTTCCATCGTCCGCCGGGATTCTCGGCACGGGAGTTTCTGCTGAGGAGCCTGCTTCCCGGCCAGGATCAGGAGACAGCACTGATCCCGGTAGTCATTGCCTCAGGTGAAGAGGTGCTGAATGATCTGTGCAGCCACTGGCTGTTCGGCCATTCGCTGGAGCAGCGGATTCCGGGAGAGGCCCGTTTCCTGCTGGATGAAGCTTCGTTATTCGGCTTCGGGGCTTACTTCCTGCTACCCTATGGCAAGTCGCTGACCATCCTTGAACCTGCCGCCTTGAAGCAGAAGCTTGCAGCTATAGCTGCCGGTATTTCTGCCCATTATACGGAATCTTGAATTTTCCCGAATCACTGACCGCAGCTGTCAGTGATTCTTTTGTATATTGGAGCTGTGATTGAGGTATCCAGAACCCAGAGGAGGAATAGTAATGAAAGAACTAAAGTACGAGTTCTATATTGGCGCAACACCAGAACAGGTCTGGGAATGTCTTATCTCTCCTGACAAAGTGAAGCAAATTTATTATGGCAGCAGCATCCGTTCCAGCTTTGTGGAGGGGGAAGCACTAGAGTACGTGGGACCGGGAGCAGACGGCAGTGAGACTCTGCATGTGTATGGCACACTGCTGGAATTCACTCCCCGGGAAGCGCTGCGTTTCACGCACAAGGTCGGCCCCTCCTATCTGAAGGGCGGCGTAAATTATGAATCCCGCATCTCCTGGCTGCTGACACCGGTGGGCGGCTGCACTAAGCTTACACTCATTCATGACGAATGGCATCCGGAGGACCCTTCCTATGGCCCGAGTGACAGCGCCTGGTGGCAGATCCTGAGCAATATAAAGACGCTGGCGGAAACCGGCGGCACTCTTGATTTTGGCAGCTGGGAATAGGCGGTCTATGAATTCGGCCGGCGTTACAGCCTGACCTTGGTTCAGCCGCAATCTGGTCCAGGATTGACTGGGGCCGAGGTGAAAATACGCTGTTAATCATGCCGGACTACGATCAATTACGCTGAAGTTATGCTGGAACCTCGCCGGACTATGATAGATTACGCTAGCGTTATGCTGAAACTACGCCGGACTACAATCGGTTACGCTGGAGTTATGCTGGAACTACGCCGGACTACAATCGGTTACGCTGGAGTTATGCTGGAACTACGCCGGATTACGATCGATTACACTGGAGTTATGCTGGAACTACGCTAATCTGCCGCAGATTTCATCTGCGACTTGCTTTAACCCTTGCCTTAAGGCGCAGCATCCGCTGCACTTCAGGCAGGGGTTATTTTATCTTTCCCAAGGGAAACTTTTTTGTTGCGAGGACAAAGTTGTTTACGTATACTAATATTGTGGATCGGCACAATAATCTATCATCACTGCACAACTATACTTATTTCGTCCATATACAAACTATAAATCCATATGAAAGAAGGAACTGCTATGGCTGGAGCCGGTATCCCATTGTCTGAAGCATCGAACGGCAGTATGCTGCGCATCAGCGGCATTGAAGTTCAGGGCGTGCTGCGAAGAAGGCTGCTCGACCTCGGTTTTGTGGTCGGCAATGCCGTTGAGGTGCTGCGGCGCAGTCCGCTTGGAGATCCTATCGCTTTTCGGGTAAGCAATACGACTATTGCCCTGCGGCGGGAAGAAAGCTCGCTGATTTACGGACATTTAATTGGAGGTGAAGAGGCATGAGCCACTATACGGTTGCTTTTGCCGGCAATCCCAATACAGGGAAGAGCACGCTTTTCAACCTGCTGACCGGCCTGCGCCAGCATACCGGCAACTGGGCGGGCAAGACCGTCATAACCGCTGAGGGTGAATTCACCCATAACCAGCATGTCTACCGAGCTGTTGATCTGCCGGGTACGTACTCGCTTTACTCTAATTCCGCTGATGAAGAGGCCGCCAGGGACTACATTATTTTTGAACAGCCGGATGTGACACTGGTCGTACTGGATGCCACTTCGCTGGAACGCAATCTCAATCTTGCCCTGCAAGTGCTTGAAATTACGGGACGCGCGGTAATCTGCATCAACCTGATCGATGAAGCTAAGAAGCTAGGCATTGACATCAATTTAAAAGCAATCTCC
>NZ_LN831198.1:383392-390640 GCF_001368795.1 Paenibacillus ihuae | reverse complement strand
AAGCTAGGCATTGACATCAATTTAAAAGCAATCTCCAAAAAGCTTGGCGTCCCGGTCGTTGCCATCTCGGCACGCAATGAGATCGGTATCGGGGAGCTTTTGAATCAGGTGGAGCGTGTCGCGACCGGCGCTTTCACCGGCAAGCCGCTGCAGATCACTTACAGCGAGGACATTGAACGCGGCATTGCCGAGCTGACCCCGCTCGTAGAGCAAACTGTAGGCCCGCGGTATCCGGCACGCTGGATTGCGTTGCGGCTGCTGGATGGTGACAACAGCCTGCTGTCTTCGCTCAAAGCCCATATGGGAGGCAGCAAAAGTTACGGAAGGAAGGAGGTAGCCGGCCATGGAGTCACCGCTTGTCAATAAGAGTCCTGACCCAATGGATTCTCTGCTGTCTGCAGCCAGGAAGCTCGCAGACAAGGGCGCGATCCGCGATGAAATCGTCAGCGGAATTTACGGGGTATCTGCAGGTATCTGCAGCGATGCCGTCACCTACCAGGATAAGAAGAAACTTGGCAGCACCTATAAGCTTGACCGGATCGTCACCTCCAGACTCTGGGGCTTCCCGATCATGCTTGCCGGACTCGGTCTCGTGTTCTGGATTACGATTGCCGGGGCCAACTATCCTTCCAGCTGGCTGGCATCGCTCTTCGGCTGGATCGAAGGTTATCTGACAGCCGGATTTGAAGCGGTGAACTCCCCCTCCTGGCTCCATGGTGTGCTGGTGCTGGGACTCTACCGGGGAACCTCCTGGGTCATCAGCGTGATGCTGCCGCCGATGCTGATTTTCTTCCCGGTCTTTGCGCTGCTCGAGAATTTCGGCTACCTGCCGCGCGTCGCCTTCAACATGGACCGCCTGTTCAAGAAATCCGGCGGCCACGGCAAACAGGCCTTGACGATGTCGATGGGCTTCGGCTGCAACGCCGCCGCCATCCTCTCCACCCGCATCATTGAATCACCCAGGGAACGGATGCTGGCGATTCTGACCAACAACTTCGTACCGTGCAACGGCCGGTGGCCTACCCTGATTCTGCTGGCCTCCATGTTCATGGTCGGGGCCGCCACAACTGGTGCACTCCGTACCTTCTCCACTGCCCTCGTCCTGATGGGCATTGTGCTGATCGGCATCACCGTCACCCTGACTGTGTCCTGGGTCATGTCCAAAACCGCCCTCCGCGGTGTGCCGACCCACTACACCCTGGAGCTTCCGCCTTACCGCCGGCCGCAAATCTGGAAGACGATTGTGCGCTCCTCCAAAGAAAAATCGCTGAACGTACTAACCCGCGCTATCATCGTCGCCGCTCCTGCCGGGATCATTACCTGGATACTCGGTAATGTTGTAGTCGGCGGAGACAGTGTGCTTAACCATATGGCTGCCTTCTTTGATCCGTTTGCCCAGCTGCTCGGCATGGACGGCTTTATCATCATGGCCTTTATTCTCGGGCTGCCTGCCAATGAGATCGTGCTGCCGATCCTGCTGATGGGATATATGTCCTCGGGTGCAATGGTAGACGTCGATGGGCTCGGCAGCATCAAGGACATTTTCCTGAGCCATGGCTGGACCTGGCTGACCGCGCTGAATATGATGCTGTTCTCCCTGCTCCACTATCCGTGCGGCACAACGCTCGTGAATATTTACAAGGAGACCAAGAGCCTGAAATGGGCGGTACTCTCCGCTGTCATCCCGCTTGGTATCGCCATCACCGTAACCTTTGCCGTAGCGCAAATCGTCCGGTTGTTCGGCTGGGTATGAGGATTCAAAGCATGTAAAAGAACCAGCCGGAATTCCGGCTGGTCCTTTTACATGATAAGGGGATGAACGCCATAACGCGTATTTTCTATAATACCTCGTTGGCTGCATCAGCTCACTAAACACACTCATATTTACTTCAAGCTGATCCGTAGTTCGATTAACTAATACAGGACTCCCGCCTGAGCATCTACGTTAATCCGTTGCCGCTAGAGGTCAGTGGCTTCCCTGTTGAAGGAATTGAGCGGGACAAAACAGTTTCGTAGCTTATGAGACTGGAACCCTGGTTTCCGCCAATTCAAAGGGATTTATCCCTCTCATTTCGCCCTCTACCCCGGATTCCACCAATTCAAAGGGATTTATCCCACTATTTCCGCCCTCCCCCCCGGTTTCCACCAATTCAAAGGGATTTATCCCACTATTTCCGCCCTCCCCCCCCGGTTTCCGCCAATTCAAAGGGATTTCTCCCTCTAATTCCGCCCTCTACCCCGGTTTCAGTCAATTCAAAGGTATTTATCCCTCTCATTTCGCCCTCCGCCCCGATTCTGGCAAATTCAAAGGTATTTATCCCTTTCAATTAACGCCTCTCCCCCGGGCCTCCTGGTTGCGTGCAATCCGGTCATTGAAACTTTTGATACTAAATCCTTCTAATCGTAAATGCAGGATATCATCCCATCCCCATCTCCCATCTCCCATCTCCCATCTCCCCCTTATCCCCGTCCTCATCCCCATACTTATCCTCATATCCTCATATCCTCCCCCCCGCCCTACACTCACAGCTCACGAGCCAGCTTCATAAGTCGCCGCATCCCTTCCCGCAGCAGCGTTTCACTGGCAAAGGAGTAGCTGAGGCGCAGCCAGGACTTCATCTCTCCCAGCGGATCGCATAGCTCACCGGGGACAAAAGAGATTGACTGTTCCATGCTGCGCGCGAACAGCGCTGAGGCAGAAACGGACTCCGGCAGCTTCACCCACAGGTTCAGCCCGCCTTCCGGTGCGGTCCACTCCCAGCCGCTCCCCGCCAGCTCCTCCTCCATAATCTCCTTGTGCACCTGCAGCGCAATCCGCAGCTTGCCCAGATGCTGCTGCAGGCGCGGCGAGGTGTAGTAATGCAGAAAAATCTTCTGGTTCAGCAGCGGGGAGCCGTTGTCGGCCAGGGATTTAGCGGTGATCAGCCGCTCCATGAACGGATGGCGGCAGGCCACCGCACAAATCCGCAGCCCCGGAGCCACATACTTGCTGAAGCTGCTGATATAAATGACCCAGCCCTCGGTATCGTAGGCAAAAAACGGCGCGGGAGGCGCTTCCCCGAAATAGATGTCGCGGAAGGGATCATCCTCCACCAGCAGGCAACGGTACCGCTCCGCCAGTTCTACCAGCTGCTTGCGCTGCCGAGCCGGAACGGTGTAGCCGGTCGGGTTATGATGGGTCGGATTCATATAGAACATCCGCGGCTTAAATTTACGCATCAGCGCCTCCACCGCCTCCAGATCATAACCCTCAGGTGTGATCTCCACCGGAACCAGCCGGGCACCCGCCCGGCGAAAAATATCCAAAGCCACGCTGTACGTCGGACGCTCCACGAGCACGGGGTCCATCGGCCCGAGCACAAGTCCGGCAATCAGATTGATGGCCTGCTGTGCCCCCGAAGTGATTAACAGCTCCTGCGGCGACAGCTGTAGCCTATAATGCTTATGGAAATGCTCACACAGCGTCTCGCGCAGTTCGCCATCCCCCTGCACTGAAGAATACGTCCCCATGACCTTCGGATAGAGATCGAACACTTTTTTGACATAATCAGAGAGAAAGAGGTTCGGCAGCAGACCGGGATCAATCAGCGCCTGGGAGAACTGGTAGGTCACCGGCATCCGCTGGATATCGGACATGGGATTGGTCAGTGAATAAGCCGGCACAGCTGCTCCTTCAGTCATTCGTTCCTCCCGCAGCATGTTAGCCGGTGACACATAATATCCGGACTTGTCTTTTACATATACCTTGCCGCTGTCAGTCAGCTCCCTGTAGGCCTTGAACACCGTCAGCCGGTGCACCTTCAACTCCTCGGCCAGCCCGCGGATCGACGGCAGCTTGTCATGGGCCTTCCACTCTCCCCGCTCCATCCGGTTCAGCATATATTCATAGACCTGCCGGAAGAGCGGATGGCTCTGTTCCTCTTTTGCCGGTTGCTTCATTAGTTTCCACTCCTCTCTACGATTTCCGTCAGGGCGCCGTAGTTTTATTTCCCCTATTGTACAGCATCCCGGCCTGCATCTGTTCTGTTACTTATCAACTGTTCTGTGCCTGGCCGTTTATGATGAATCAAACGCTTCACCGGACTGCCATATCAACTTAACAAAGGGGAATTACACATGATTATGCTCGCTTATACGCTTGTCTGTCTGATTTTCGGTACTACTTTTCTCGCAATCAAAATCGGGGTCGATGCCGGGGCACCGCCTTTTTTCTCCGCTGGGCTGCGTTTCTTCCTGGCTGGAGCTGTTCTGTTTCTCTGGATGGCCGTCAAAGGCAAAGCCAGCTTCTCCCTGCTGCTCCGCAAAGAAATGCTGATCACCGGAGCCGCGCTGACCTTTGGTACCTTCTCTGCACTGTACTGGGCTGAGCAATATGTATCCTCGGGGCTTGCTGCGGTACTGTCAGCTACAGGCCCGATGATGATCCTGCTGATGCAGACCGCTTTTCTCCGGCAAAAAGCTCCCTCGTACTCTATGTACGGCTGCATCATTGGCTTCACCGGCGTCCTGCTGCTCGTGCTCCCAAGCCTGGTGGTCGACATCTCTCCCCTATGGCTCATCGGCTGTGTTGTCGTAACTGATCGGGGAATGCTGCTACGCTGCAGGTGCGATTTATTCCAAAAAAGTGACCACGGCCTTCTCCGGTGTCTCGCCGGTTGCACTGAACGCCGCGCAAATGATGTACGGAGGAGCGCTCTTGTTGATCCTGTCACTCGCTACTGAAAATGTGCATCCCGAAGTCCTGCTCTCCTTCAAAACCGCCGGGTCGCTGCTCTATCTCACCGTCATCGGCTCCATGGTTGGACATACCCTGTTCTACTGGCTGGTCGCAAGGACCAATCCCGTATTCCCGTCCACCTGGCTGTATATTTCGCCGCCGATTGCTGTCGGGGTCGGCTTCCTGTTCTATGACGAGGCCGTCACCTGGATCACTCTCCTTGGTGTGTTCACCATCATCGCCGGAACGGTGCTGGTCAATGCAGGCGCATTGAAACAGTTATTGTTCAAAAAGCAGTCTCCGCCTGCGGTACTGCCGAAAGACGCCGCTTGATGCTGCTGCACAGAAATAATTCAACAAAGCGTAAAGCCAGTGTTCCCGCTGGCTTTTTTATTATTAACCCCTACTAAATTCATTTATGACGTACTATATGTTGCATTAATGATCATAATTGCGTATTATATACTCAAGTTAGCGGTCATTATTACCAATAAGACGTCTGAATGAAAGGGGGAATCGGCCACCGGTACTCCTTTTCCTTAGAGGAGCGCCTAATCATATCCGGACAATGGAGGGAACCTGCAATCGAACTGACATCCCGTCAACTGCAAATTATTGATATTGTGAAGAAACGCGCGCCGATCTCCGGCGAGCAAATCGCGGAAAGCCTCAATCTCAGCCGGCCGACCATCCGCAATGACCTGTCCATTCTGGTGATGCTGGAATACATCGATGCCAAGCCGAAGGTCGGCTATTTCCCCGGCCAAAGGTCGGTAAGCCGGCTCGGCAGCAGCTATCTGCTGAAGGAAACCAAGGTCAAGGACATCCAGAGCATCCCGGTGGTGATCCGCGAAACGACCACGATCCAGGATGCCGTAGTGACCCTGTTTCTGCAGGATGTAGGCACGCTGATTATCTGCGACGGGGACGGCAAGCTGGCCGGAGTCGCCTCACGCAAGGATTTCCTGAAGGTAACACTCGGCAATCCGGGTGCGGTATCCATGCCGGTCAGCATGGTCATGACCCGCCAGACCAAGGTAGTAACGGTATCTCCCGAGGACACGGTCCTTGATGCCGCGCATAAAATGATTTTTCACGAGGTAGACAGTTTGCCGGTGGTCGTGCCCGGCGGCGCGGAAGAAACCGTCCCAAGGCTCGATGTGGTGGGCCGGCTGACCAAAACTTCCATCGTTAAGCTTCTCCTCGATCTCGAAGCCAAAGGATAACGGGAGGAATGGAAACGCATGGAGCAATCTTCACACTACATCACGATATGCTCAGATTCGATAGGTGATACGGCTGAGGCAGTTGTGCAGGCCGTTATCCACCAGTTCCAGAATCAGCGTGTCACAATCAGGAGATACGGCAATGTAAGGCATGAAGAGGAGCTGCGGAAGCTGATGGAAGAAACGGCGCAGCTGCAGGGTTTTGTCGCTTATACACTGGTACAGCCGGAGCTTAGGGAGATGATCCGCGAAGAGGCCGTACGCCTTGATCTGCGGATCGTGGATATCATGGGGCCGATGATGCAGGCCTTCATCGACACGTTCGACGATGCGCCCCAGGCCCGGCCCGGACTGCTACACCAGCTGGACGAGGATTACTTCCGGCGGATCGAAGCGATTGAATTCACCGTCGCCTGCGATGACGGCCGGGATCTGAATGCTATGCTGAAGGCCGACATTGTGCTGCTGGGCATGTCCCGCACTTCGAAGACCCCGCTTAGCATCTTCCTCGCCCACCGGGGTAAGAAGGTCGTCAATTACCCGGTCGTGCCGGAGATCGCTCCGCCGCAGCAGCTTCTGAGCCTGCCGCCAAGCCGGATCATCGGTCTGACGATGAAGCCGGAGTATATGCTCAAGATCCGCTCGGAGCGCCTGAAGGTGCTGGGCCTGCCGGCTGGCTCCCAATATGCCAGCCTTGAACGGATTACCGAGGAAATGGAGCATGCAGCGGTACTGTTCGCGAAGCTCAGCTGCCCGGTTATTGATATTACCGACAAAGCGATAGAGGAAACCGCCGGCATTATTATGGGCTATCTCTAGTCTCTAGCCCGGAAGCAGCGGCGTAAATGTCTTGCACACCAAACCTACACTGGAGGGAAAAATATATGGAACGCGAATTGGCACTGGAGATTGTACGGGTAACTGAACTGGGCGCTTTATCCTCAGCCCGCTGGATTGGCCGGGGTGACAAGAATGCGGCGGATGATGCCGCTACAACCGCTATACGTTCCATGTTTGATTCTGTCTCCATTGACGGAACCGTCGTGATCGGCGAAGGCGAAATGGACGAGGCGCCGATGCTCTATATCGGGGAACAGGTCGGGAACAAGAACGGCCCTTTGGTTGACGTGGCGGTTGATCCGCTTGAAGGCACAGAGGTGGTAGCCTGCGGGCTGCATAATGCCCAGTCGGTCATTGCCATTGCCGACCGCGGCAGCCTGCTGCACGCTCCCGACATCTATATGGAGAAGCTGGCCTGCGGACCCGAGCTGGCCGGCAGGCTAAGCCTGGAGGATCCGGCCGAGG
>NZ_LN831198.1:381064-383366 GCF_001368795.1 Paenibacillus ihuae | reverse complement strand
CGAGGTTACGCTGCGCAAAGCAAGCATGATCACCGGCAAGGCACTCTCCGAGCTGACGGTAATGGTACTCGACCGCAAGCGGCACGAAGGGCTGATCCGCACCTTGCGCGGGATGGGAGTACGCATTAAGCTGCTCGGCCACGGCGACGTAGCCGGAGCCATCGCGGCGGCGCTGCCGGACAGCGATGTCGATCTGTACATGGGCTCGGGCGGTGCGCCTGAAGGTGTGCTGGCCGCCGCTGCACTGAAATGCCTCGGCGGAGAACTGCAGGGAAGACTGCTGCCAGAGGGGCCGTTTGAGATGCAGCGCTGCCTGTTGATGGGTATCGACAACCCGACCCGCGTGCTGTCGATGGAGGATATGGTCGGCACCGGCGACGTGATCTTCGCCGCCACCGGTGTCACCTCCGGTGAGTTCCTCAGCGGCGTCCGCTTCATCGGCAAGGAACGCGCCGAGACGCATTCCGTCATTATGCGGGCGCAGAGCCGGACGATCCGCTATATCCGCAGCATTCATTTCCTGCCTGGCAAGGATATTCCGCAGGGCAGATCTGAGCGGCAGAACTTAGCCTTCATGTAAGCTGCTGTTCTCCCGGACTGGCGTCAGCTACAGTGTGTATGCTCTAACCTCGAAAAAAGGGTCTATCCTGCGTCCGGCTGGACGTGGGATAGACCCTTTTTGATATATCAACTCAGCTCAATGAATCTCGCTCGTTTAACGGGTGCGGCTGTGGTCTCTCTGCAGCTCGTCGCTGCTGTTGACCTTCACATTACCCATCTTGTCGATCCGGGCTTCCTCGCGTTTCACGGTATCCTTCACCTGCTCTGTACCCTGAATTTCACGTTTATGAATGTCTACTTCACCGGTAACTACCGTATTCTTACGGACGTCCACCTGTTCCTCGCTAACAGGAATGCGGATCGTCTCATCAGCTCCAATCGGAGTCGAGCTGGAGTCATTATTGACCGAATGGCGCTCAATCACAATTTCCTCGTGGGAAACCGGAACATTGATCGTCTTATGCTCCTCGATGATCTCCTTGCGGACATTAACCTCACCGGTCTGCACCTTGTTTTTGGACACGTCCAGCTGTTCCTCACGCAGGCGCAGCCTGCGGGCTTCATCATCTTGCCGGTCATACTCATTTGACCGTGTGTTGTCCCGCTCCGCGATTCCATCAGGGGTGCCGGAGTACACATCTCCCGTCATCCCCGGACGGTTCACATCATCCATGGCTCTTGTTTCAGGAAGATCATGTACAGATGCTGAATTCATCGTATCGAGTCCCGTATCATTCCGTCCTTCGAGCCCCGATCCGTTAAAAGCCGCATCCACGGTGTCTGTTACAGAGCCGCGGGCACTCTCTTCTGCCGTTTCAGTCGTTACATTGTTATCCAAATACCGGTCGGCGTTGGCTGAATTATGGTTACGGAATACCGCATACACGTCATTAGAACGGGAGCTGTCCGCATCTACCATAACCAGAATCCGTCCTTCGTCTACATAGTTATCATAGCTCTTAGCTTCATCTTCCGGAATACCAAGTCCGATCAGCCCGCCGACTAATCCGCCGGTGCCGGCTCCAACGGCTGCGCCTGCTAAGGTCGCTGCAATCGGGCCTGCGGCAATGATCGGGCCGATCCCCGGTATCGCCAGGGCCCCAATTCCTGCCAGCAGTCCGGTTACCCCGCCGAGCAGTCCGCCGGTTGCCGCACCCGAGGCCATGCCTTCCGGTGCTTTGGTTCCTGTTTCGTCGCTAATTGCGTCTACATCCCGTTTATCCCTTGCTATTACGGAGATATCTTCTGTAAGAAATCCCCGGCTTTTCAGATCTTCAATAGCCCGTGAAGCCTCATGTTCGTTATGGAATACACCAACAATTTTCTTATTCATACGATTCCCTCCTGATAGCATTTTTTTAGTAATGGGTCACTCGTTCACATCTCTTACTTAACCAAACGACTGCCGGCGAAACTGGAAGTTTGTTAATTCCAAGCAGACTCCTTATATATATTTTTGAAACAGAAAAAGAGCAAAAAAACGAAAAAACAGACATATTTTCATCAAACATGATCCTGATAAGTCAGATATTCTCACATAAAAATCCCGGTTTTAGCCCATTTGTTAAGCCTTTACGAACAATCCGCAGAGCCTCAATACAATACAAGCAAAAGAGACTATACTCCTCGTAAGATATGTTAACGATTTTTACATGACTAAGGAGGCTTACCATGAATATGCGTTTAAAGGTTTTAAAAAAGCATCTGCTCTTCTGCTGCAGCGAGCACTGCAACAACCAGG
>NZ_LN831198.1:378081-380597 GCF_001368795.1 Paenibacillus ihuae | reverse complement strand
GGGGAAGCGACGCATACCTTGAAGGCCGGCCAGGCCTTTCTGACTTATCCGCATATCGTGACCCATTACGCCGCGGACAGCACGGAGCCCTGGACCTACTCCTGGATTGCTTTTACGGGAGAAGAAATAGAATCCCTACTGTCCAAAACCTCACTGTCACCGGAAAACCCTGTCTTCCCGATGGATCAGCAGCTCATGCCTGCGCTCTACGACCGGCTGACTGAGGCGGCGGACCAGGCGGAGGGCCTAGATCTGCCGCTCAAAGCGATTATGTATGAGTTCTTCGCTATATTGCTCCGTACCGTTCCGGCGGTAAGGGACAGCTTCAGGCTCCCGCGTCAAAAAAGCCTCTACGTCGAGGAGTGCCTCCATTTCCTGCATGCCCATTACTGTGAAAATATCACGGTAGAGATGATGTCCGCTTCCCTGAAGCTGGACCGTAAATACCTGTCCGCCCTGTTTAAGCGGATTGTCGGCCTGCCGCCGCAGCAGTATCTGCTGAATTTCCGGATCGCCAAGGCCTGCGAGCTGCTCGCCGAAACGGGCTGTACCATCGGAGAAATCTCCCGCTCCGTCGGCTACCAGGACCCGCTGCTCTTCTCACGGATGTTCAAGAAGGTCAAGGGCTGCTCCCCCAAAGAGTACCGCATCCGTCATGAGAATACGGACATTGTTCTATAAAGATCTTCCTTGCTGACATACGCCCAGCTCCGGGATTTCGCTACAATAGAGCATGACCGTGGCTAAAAAACGTAAACGCTTCCGATTTCAGTTTTGCCCGAAGTAACTCACAGAGGCTTATGCTAACAAAACTAAGCGTATGCTTCCGAAGTCAGTTTTGTCCGAAGTAACTCACAGAGGATTATGCTAAACAAAACTAAGCGTATGCTTACGATGAGAGTTTACGAAGTTAGTCAACGAAGCAGATGCTAATAAACTTTTAGGAGGATTAAACATGTATATCGCCAGTCCTGAACGCTATGACAATATGAAATACAACCGTACCGGCCGGAGCGGCCTGCTGCTGCCGGCTATTTCCCTGGGCCTGTGGCATAACTTTGGCGGCAACGACCTGTTCGAGAACGGCCGCGCTATGGTGCGCCGGGCATTTGATCTGGGCATCACCCATTTTGACCTCGCCAACAACTATGGGCCGCCTCCAGGCTCTGCAGAAGAAAACTTCGGCCGGATCCTTCGTCAGGATTTCTCCGCCTACCGTGATGAAATGATCATCTCCAGCAAAGCCGGCTACTATATGTGGCCTGGCCCGTATGGAGAATGGGGCTCCAAGAAGAATCTGGTTTCCAGTCTCGATCAGAGCCTGAAGCGGCTGGGCCTGGATTATGTGGATATTTTCTACCATCACCGTCCGGACCCGAACACACCGCTGGAGGAAACGATGGCTGCGCTGGATCTGATCGTGCGTCAGGGTAAAGCGCTGTACGTCGGTATCTCCAATTACAGACCGGCCGAAGCACGCGAAGCGGCGCAGATTCTCCGCCGTCTGGGCACGCCTTGCCTGATTCATCAGCCGAACTATTCCATGTTGTCGCGCTGGATTGAAGACGGCCTGCAGGATGTGCTCGTCGAAGAAGGCATCGGCACCATCGCCTTCTCGCCGCTGCAAAAAGGCATTCTCACCGACCGCTATCTGAACGGAATCGCTCCCGATTCCCGTGCGGCCGGACCTAGTGTATTCCTCTCTGAACGGGAGATCACTGAGGAAGTCATCGGTAAAGTACGCAAGCTGAACGACATCGCAGCAGCCCGCGGCCAGAAAATGTCACAGCTCGCCTTATCCTGGGTGCTGCGCGGCGGCAAGGTTACCTCGGCACTGATCGGTGCCAGCAAGGTAAGCCAGATCGAGGATGCCGTAGCCTCCCTTAACGCCCCTGAATTGAGCGCAGAAGAGCTGGAACAGATCGAAGCCATTTTGCGGGGATAGTCCCCTCCCGGGAGTTACAGATTAATTAGCCTTCAAGTGAAGACGGCAAATGACACCACACGGCTGACAGGCCAGGAGCGGGTGCATTTGCCGTCTTTTGCTGTAAGGGATGGTATAATGAACACAAAACAGCGCAGAAAGGGATGCAGAATGAACAAAAACCGTTTAGGCCAATCTGAGTTATATGTAAGCGCCATGGGGCTGGGTTGTATGTCCCTGGGAACCGGGGAAACAGCAGCCGTATCCATCATTCATGAAGCGCTGGACCTGGGGATCAACTTCCTCGACACTGCGGATCTTTATGATGAAGGACGGAATGAAGAACTCGTAGGTACAGCCATCCGCCATCGCCGCGGTGATGTTATTCTGGCGACGAAGGTCGGAAACCGCCGGGTGCCCGGCAAGGAAGGCTGGTCCTGGGACCCCTCCAAAGCCTATATCAAATCAGCAGTACATGAGAGTCTCCGCAGGCTGCAGACCGATTATATCGACCTCTATCAGCTGCATGGCGGAACGCTCGAAGACAATATCGATGAGACCATTGAAGCCTTTGAAGAGCTGAAGCAGGAAG
>NZ_LN831198.1:366273-377997 GCF_001368795.1 Paenibacillus ihuae | reverse complement strand
CCGCCCGAATGTGATCAGAGAATATGTGCAGCGGTCAAGCATCGTAAGTGTGATGAGTCAATACAGTATTCTTGACAGACGCCCGGAGGAAGACATTCTTCCTCTGCTGGAGCAGCATGGCATCAGACTGATTGCCCGCGGGCCGCTGGCGCGCGGCATCCTGACAGAGAATGGCCGTGCCAAGCTGAAGCAGGATTATCTGGATTACAGTGTCCAGGAACTGGCCGGACTGCATAATCAGCTGACACAGCAGACTTCCGGTTCCCGGACGCTGACGCAAGCCGCGCTTCACTATCCGCTCGCACACTCTCCGGTAGCGGCCATCATTCCGGGGGCGAGCAGCATAGAGCAGCTGAGACTGAACGTAGCGGCAGTGGAGTCTGCCCCACTCTCGCCTCATGAGCTGGGAACTATCCGTAAGGCCAGCAAAGCGAACGTGTACACGGCCCACCGCTAAGCACAGCAAACAGGCTATCCTAAACTGCACATGCAGCTGGGATAGCCTGTTTTGATATTTTTTCAAACTAGCGTTTCTTTCTTAGCCGGAGAATCCAAAGAACCAGTGACAGCAAAAATATCAGCGCCGTAATCGCCCAGGTCATCATAAAAGCCATTCCCAGACCGATATTCGCATCCTTGGATTCCCTGGCATATTCCAGCCCCAGCATCACCGCCAGCGGAGCTCCGCTTGCCGCCAGCAGCACTAATGCAGTGTAGCGTGCAAAAGGCGTACGTTTGCGAAAGGAAAAATACAGGTTCAAGTACGCAATGATAAGCAAAATAAAGGTTGTTACAGCTTCCCAGGCTAGTCTATCCATCCAGTTTCCACCCTCCATCTTCAAGCTGACGCTCTGTGAATCGCCGGGATAAAAGCCAGTATAGCGGCTTTTGAAGCCGGACGCAAACGCTGCAGATAAGGGATATACGGGTACAAGCTCTGCGGGAAATCCTTCCGGCCGATCAGCCAAAAAACTGCGTAATATACACCATCGCCAGCAGCCCGAAGATAAATGAATACGTCGACGGCCGTTCATAGCCATGACCATGGCTCTCCGGAATCAGCTCCTTGTAGACAATGAAGAGCATCGCCCCGGCGGCAAAAGCCAGCCCGTAACCGACCGCATGCTGCATCGAACTTGCCGTAAAATAGCCGATAACGGCCGAGATCATCTCCATTAGACCGGTTAGCGCGGCAATCCCCAGCGCCTTGCGCCGGGTCGCGTTAGAATTCATCAGGAAGATGGCGAGGATCAGGCCTTCCGGCATATTTTGCGCCCCGATGGCAATCGCCACCATAGGACCGAGACTGCCTTGTTCACTGGCATAGCTGAACCCTGTGCTGAGGCCCTCAGGAATGTTATGAATGAACAGCGCGATCATGACGAGCAGCGCCTTGGAATCCATATTAGTGAACCCCGGTTTGTTCTCGACATCGATATGCGGAATATTGTTCTCAATCAGATCAAGCAGCAGCACCCCGGTGATCAGTCCGAGCGTCAGCGCAATAATTCCTGACTCCCTAATGGCCTGCGGCATTAAGCCGAAGGTGGACGCAGAGACCATGATACCGGCGGTAAAAGCAACCAGCACATCCTTCCACAGCTCGGACAATTTTCGCACGAACAGAATGGGCACCACTCCAAGCACCGTAGCCATTGCCGATAAAAAGCTGCCAAGCAGCGCAGTCGCCAAGTCATCAACCCCCTCCGTGGACAGGACTTCATAGACCAAGCTTATGCACCGGGCAGCTTATAATATGACCAAGCTTCCGTTTTTGTCTTCATGGATACAGCAGGAGTTGATTCAGCTCCAGCGTCATCAAATCCTCATCGAGATATACGCCGCCCAGCTTAACCGCCTTCCGCTCCGTACCATAGCAGGTGAATCCCAGTGCAGCATACAGCCGCTTCGCCGCATGGTTGTCCGAGAACACCGTAAGGTTAACAATCTCCAGTCCCGGCAGCTGCCCGGCCCGCACAAGCAGTTCCGTCATCAGCCGGTATCCCAGCTTCTGCTTGCGTGCTGCGGGACTCACATACATGGCATAGACATTGCCTTTATGGGAGATTCTCGTCCTGTCCTCCCGGATAAAAGTAACCATTCCCGCCAGCTTATCCTGCTCCGTAAAACCACCCAGAGTAAACCTGCCTTCTGCAGGCTCCAGCCTGCTGCGCGTGGTTTCGAGCGGCAGCTCCTTCTCCGCTTCATAGGTGCTCAGAAAAGCTTCCGGATGGTTCAGCAGTGACTCAAGCCGGAGCTCCCGGTACTTTTTGGCATCGGCCGGATTTAGAACTTTCATGTACATGCAGGTAATCTCTCCTTCCGCCTGAAGCAGACTTATTAATTCATATTATTATATCGCCAGACCTTGGCCTTATAAAGAACTAAACTGTCGAGGCATTATACTAATGGGCAGGTATCGGGGTTAACAATCCATAGGAAACAACCCAAGTTGAATTCTGCTAAATGTAGATAATGTATAATGTAGATGTAGATATCCTTCATGAACAAAGGAGAACTGAATATGAGAAAACTCGTTCTATTTCTGCACGCATCGCTTGACGGTTTTGTAGAAGGGCCGAATGGTGAAATGGATATTGGCTGGGTTTCCTACGATGCTGATTTGGAGAAACATGCGAAAGAAATTTTGAGTACTGCCGACACTGTCATATGGGGACGTGGGACTTATCAGATGATGCACAGTTACTGGCCATCTGTACCTTCGAACCCATCAGCTTCGCAGCATGAACGGGATCATGCCGAATGGATTGAAAAGACAGCCAAAATCGTTTTTTCCACCACGCTGGAGAAAGTCGAATGGAATAATTCCAGACTCGTAAAAGAAGATATCGAGGAAGAGATCAATAACCTCAAACAGCAGCCAGGCAAGGATATGGTCATCCTCGGCAGTCCTAGGTTTGCACATCACCTTATGGAGCTTGATTTAATTGATGAGTATAAAATCACGGTTTCTCCCGTCCTGATCGGTAAGGGGTTGCCGTTATTCCAGGGTCTCAGGGAGAAGATCAATCTCAAGCTAATCGAAAACAAGACCTTTGATTCTGGAGCCATAGGTCTCGCCTACCAGACGGTAAGATGACCTTGTCACTTATGGTGATTACCCTAAATGTTCTCATTGAGTTTTTATTTGGAAAGATGACTGCTATTCAGTACAGAAATTAATACAATCAGAATTCCTTCGAGGGACTGCTCTTTAGGGTTATCCTTTTTGCTATAAAGGGAATGGTTTACAAATGTCGAATCTAGTCACTATGACAATTCGAGGAGTGTATCCATTTTGCGTAAACCGTTCAAACTTCAACTAATCACTGTTCTCGCTTTCCTGCTTAGTCTCGTTTCTGTTCCAGCTGCGTTTGCAGAGGCTTCTCTTATCTCAGACAAAAACCTGGAACAAGCGATTCGAGCAGAACTAGAGAAACCGGCTGGCCCCATTACCAAAGAAGATTTACAGACTATAACGTCGCTCTATCCCGATAATCCTAACAAGAAAATTAACAGTTTAAGTGGACTAGAGCATGCTGTTAATTTAGAGAGTTTGATGCTCCCAGGACTTGGCATTACCAATATTGAGCCGCTTAAAAATCTGCATAAAATCACCTTCCTGGCTCTGAATGACAATCAGCTCACTCAGATTGAGCCGCTGCAAGAGCTGTCCCAGCTGAAGCAGCTTAATATCGATTCTAATAAAATAAAGAAGCTTGATGCTCTAGCGGGATTAACCAATTTAACAGACTTGTTAATCGGCCATAATCAGCTAAAGGATCTGTCGCCGATTCAATCCCTAGTCAAACTGAATTGGCTGATTATAAACGATAACCAAATCCAGTCTCTTGAACCGCTAAGAGGTCACCCGGAACTAGAACATTTATACTTTGAAAATAATCTGGTCCAGGATATTAGCGTCTTAACAAGTCTTCCGAAGCTTAAGGAGGTTTCACTCAGCAATAATCCTTTGAATGCGAAAGCAGATAAAATTCTGACCGAACTCGCTGCCAAAGGCGTCAAAGTACTTGAAGAAGATGATGAAGAACCAGCATTACCTTCAGATCCTGACGAAATCATGGTGCTGTTGAATGGGGAGATCGTCAAATTCCAAGTTCCGCCCATCCAGCTAAATGGATCTGTACTTGTTCCGTTCCGCGCTATTTTCGAAGCATTGGGATTGAAGGTGGACTGGGATCCAAAAACGCAAACAATCAAGGGAAGTAAGCCAGGTACACTTATCAAGCTTAAAGTAGGTTCAACTATCGCTGAGATCAATGGCAATCAGAAAAAGCTGACAGTAGCCCCTTCAATCATTAAGGGCAGCACCTACGTTCCATTACGTTTTATCGGCGAAGCAGTGGATGCGAAGGTGGACTGGCTGGCGGACATTCAAGCAGCCATCATTTATACGAAGCGGCCATTTGCGACCAAAGATAAAAAAATCCAAGTCACAGGCTACGGCGACTGGAGGGACGTAACATCTTCTATTGAGAATACTGGAGATCACCAGCTTATCTTAAGCTTACCAGAGAAAAGCACGATACTTATTCAGCATTATAGTAAGAGTGATTTAGATATGAATTTCGAACAATATGTTAGCTCAGTCAAAAAAGATATAACGGACGAATATGCGGTGGAAATCACTGAGAAGTCTGTTAAGCTGGGGAATATCGATGCGAAGCAGTTGACCTATAGCTTAAGCGAGAACAATGAAACGATCGAACTTCAAATGATTTTATGTGAGCAAAATAATGAAATTTATACCTTATTGTTTGCTTTTCCATCGCAGGTCAGCAAACAAGCCAACGCCGAATTCAACGAAATATTAAAAAGTATAAAATTCAACTAACGGAGAACGATACGTTAATAACGACATAAAGGCAGCCGGTCAGTGGATCGGCTGCCTTTATTCAACTAACGGGCAGGAGAGTTACTATGATTAGATCATAGAGTGTAATTTAATATTGAGAAGATAGAAACCTCTAGTTATTATTAAATTAAGGGAATATCTACATATTCTCTAAAACCTATCATATTCTGAGGAGCAACCCGTATGAGCGAATTTAGTCAAAGCTATCATTTGTTGGGTAGCAAAGAAAAAGCAATTGAACTCATCAATCTTGCAGGTGAACAGGGTTTTGTATTTGAAGATAACAATCGGTGGACTACTTTTGTCATCTTGGGAGATGAATTTAGACCATCAGATTCTATTGTTGAATCCAATAGAGAATTGCTTGTTCATTATGTGTACGCCGAGGACCATGGTTGGAGTCTGTCCATTTTCAAGCAGTCTGCTCTTATTTTTAAATTTGACTGTTCCTGGGACGAAACGAATATCGAGGATTTCGATGAAGAGGAGTTAATTGAGATGTTTGGTGATGGGGAAGTAAGTGCTCCTTCCGTCGAAATTTTCGACCTGGATGTTATCAGAAAACTAGTTGAAGAGGCTGGTAATGATTCATCTGACTTGGAAGTACTATTTACGAAAGATCCTGAAGTCATCTTTACTATGGAGAGTCCATGTGCTTATCAGATTGCTGAGAAGCTTGGTATCCTCAATTATGCTTGGATTTCTGCCGATTCTCTCGATGAGGACGATGGTTTCTACAAAAATGTAATTAAAGTTTAAAACTCCGCAGGAAGCTTTCGTGTTCAACTAACAGGAAACGACAGCTCAGAAACATTAAGATAACCGATTTCAACACAATCGGCTGCTTTTGTTTAACTATCCGTTCTGCGTCCTAAATCTCATACCTCGCAAGCAATCTTACCCGTCCCCCCACCCGAAAAACTTGTTGTTACTTATGATAAGCATCAACTTTAAGCAAGGCAATAAGGCCGGTCTCACCTATGTTGAATTGATGTTCAACTCCGTCTTCCAGTTCAGTTCTACGTAGGTTTTGGTACAGGGTCACGAATATGATCTATGTCTGAAAATAAGATTAAGTACTGTAAGGAGGAATGGGAACGAAATGAAGTTCGATCTTCGTGAATTGGCGTTGTTTGCAGAACAGGCTGTAACAAAAGCGGGTAACAGGATTTCCGAATTGCGCAGCCAGGAAAAAGTTGAAATGAATTACAAGGATGCGGGTGAACTGGTGACATCCGCTGACTTGCTGTCGGAAAGAATCATTCAAGAAGCCATAATGGGGACATTTCAAGGTCATCGAATTCTTTCGGAGGAAGATGGAGTACATAACTGGGATAATTTTAAGTTCGACGGTCCAGTTTGGGTGATTGATCCCTTAGATGGAACAGTTAATTCTTCACGGAATCTACCGCATTACGGCGTTTCATTGGCTTTTGCCCTTGATGGCGTAGTGCTCGCAGGAGCCGTATATGCGCCGGATTTGAATTGTACTTATGTTGGAATTAAAGGGGAAGGTTCTTATTGCAATGGCGAGCGTTTACAAATTCGTAAATGTACTTCACTATTAGATGCTGTCATTGGCACAGGTTTTCCGCATGATTCAGCAAAAGTCCAGCCGGCAATTGAAAGAGTGAATCGACTCCGAAGAAACTGTCGTGACATTAGGCGTTTTGCCGCACCAACAGTAGACATTTGTTATGTGGCATCCGGAAAATTAGATGCCCATACGGAAAGTCTTTCACCGTGGGATATAGCCGCTGCAGGCTTGATTGCACGGGAGGCGGGAGCAATGAGTTGCCATGTACAAGCGGTGCCTGATGGCATCCCTAATGAACTCTATGGTGAAGAGGTCGTATTCACAACACCTGGGATCTTCGATGATCTCTTGACATTATTGCGGATGGAATCCCAATAAACCTGCCAAGACATTGAACTAACGGGGAACGATAGTTTAACAATGAAGGGCCGCGAGGCAGCCCTCCACTCAGAATACGGACAGGCAGTTATGCGTAACTTCCAGGGAATGTAAACATCTAAATAACGTAAGGAACGAGGAGGCTGACAATTCATGGGAGGAACGAATGTATGGGATGCGGAGTGGGAGGTTAACGAAGAGCAGGCGCGGACGCTGATCGGCAGACAATTCCCTCAGCTGTCATCGAAGCAAGTGAAGCGATTGGGCTGGGGCTGGGACAATACGGTTTTTCTCATCGGTGACGAGTACGTGTTCCGTTTTCCAAGAAGAACGATTGCAGTTGGCTCGATTCGTATGGAAGGGAAACTGCTGCCGAAGCTGGAGGCATATATGACCATCCCCTATCCGAAACCGTTGTTTTATGGCGAAGCAACTGACGAATATCCGGCACCATTTCTTGGCTATGCCTACGTGCCAGGAGATTTCCCAATCGGTTTGACGGAAGAACGCCGGGCTTTATCGGCAGAGACGCTGGCGAAATTTTTGCGGAGATTGCATGAGTTTCCGGTGCAGGCAGCGCTGAAGTGCGGAGTTCAGCAAGATCATCGAAACTTGACGGACATAGCATCGCGCAAAGTGAAATTGGAGGGCTTTCTATCGAAGGTGGTTGAACACTTGTCGCCGGAGGAGTTCGGTGTGATCGAAGCGTATATTAGCAGGCCGCAAAAGGACCGTGTCGAGGCGGTGAATGCACTGCTACATGGCGATCTTCATTTCAAAAATATGCTTGTGAATGAGAACGGGATCGTTTCCGGCATCATTGATTGGGGCGATCTGAGCGTAGGCCATCCGGCTTGCGATTTGAGCGTTGCTTATAGCTTTTTACCACCTTACGCTCGCGGCGTGTTTTTCGAAACGTACGGAGGAGCGGACGAGGAAACGAAGCTGCTGGCGCGGCTGATTGCGGTATACATCCCCATACTGATCTTAATGCAAGCGGTCGATGACGGGAATGAAGCGATTGCGGCAGAGGCGAAATCCAACATCATGCGGGCACTGTCGGATTAGGCTCATTATTTCGTTGCGGCTATGGGGCTATGGCTATCGGCACCATTTTGTCGTTTAAAGTCCGCGATAAGGTACGATCCGCCTTCTCTGATGCCGCTTTATGTTGAGGAACACGAAATTCAACAGAGTAAGTCGTTGCGCTAACAGGAAACGTTAGTTTACTGAAACAGCGACAGTCTAGGACTTTATTTTTTCGTCCTTTGCTGTCGCTGTTTTAAGTTTCCAGGGTCAGTCTAAAACTTTATCTTCTGCTGCTGGCAAGCCGCAATCTGTACCATTTGCTTCATGAATACCCGTTTACGCCAGGTTGCCCCATCTCTCAAATAATTCATCCACCCGTCTGCCTATTGTGGACTCGGACACCCCCATGAGCTTCCCGTCTTCAACGACGATTCTGCCGCCTACAACGACCGTGGATACGGCTCCGGGCTGCATGGCGTAGACCATATTGGCGAACAGCTCTTTTCTCGGTGCCAGAGACAGATCATGCGTATCAAGAGCCACGAAGTCTGCGTACTGTCCAATCTCCAGGGACCCGACCGGCAGACGCAGAATTTCTCCGGCGCAGGAGGTTCCCATACGGTATACCTGATCAGCAGTGATGCACGTGCCGTCCAGCCGGCTGACCTTCTGCATAAGCGCGCACATGCGCATCTCCTCATACACGCTGATCCGGTTATTGCTGCAGCCCCCGTCGTGCCGAGCGTTACCTTAACACCTGCCTGCAGCAGATCGGGAATCCGAGTGACCCCGTCCGCCAGAAACATATTGCTTGACGGACAATACGCCAGCGACCCTTTTCTCCGGCCGATCAGCTCAATCTCGGAATCCTCCAGCCAGACCAGATGGATGGCAATCATCCGCTCGTCCAGCACGCCCAGCGAATCGAGATAATGCACAGGCCGGAGTCCGTAGTTCTGCAGCGTCTCCTCGACCTCGAACATTTCCTCAGCTACATGGATATGAAACGGCGTATCCAGCTCCTGCGCCAGCCGGTGGCCGGCCTGGATCATCTCCGGCGAAGCCGCATGCGGACTGTGCGGAGCGGGATGAACCGTAACCATAGGATTGCCCTGATATTTCTTGGCCAGCAGCCTCGCCCGCTCTACAGCTTCATTCACCGTTTCGCGGTAGGCCAGCGGCGCACCTGCCCAGTCGTACATGGTCCGGGCGAAGACCAGGCGGATACCCAGATCGTTCGCCGCCCGGATCACGGCCTCGTCATGCGCCGTGCCTCCGTTATGCACGTAGAAGAAGTCACAGACCGTTGTCACTCCATAGCGCAGCATCTCTCCGAATGCGAGCAGCGCCCCGGTATAAATGGCTTCTTCGTCCAATAGCGGAGTGTACCGGTACAGCGCCAGATCCCGCCATTCCAGAAATGGCTTATCAATCGCAATCCCGCGCAGCAGGCTCTGAAACGAGTGATTATGCGAGTTGACGGTGCCGGGAACAATGGCCTTTCCCTTCCACCGGATATGTGCTGCGCCCGGATAACGGTTCAGCAGCGCATCACAGTCCCCCGTATCTGCTATCTTCCCGCCATCCACCAGCAAAGCACCGTTTGCTCTGAACTGATCCTGCATATACACCGCATCTGCTGAATATATCTTCCGCAAGGGGTTCATCCTCCTGCCTTATAGGTTTAATTGTCCATCCAGTGCCAAAATAGTCTGCAGCAGCACATTGCCGGCCTGCTCAATATCCTCAATCCGGCTCTCCTCCTCCGGGCAGTGGCTTTTCCCGCCAAGGCTGGGTACGAACAGCATGCCCGCCCTGGTCAGAGCAGCCATATGTGTGGCATCATGACCGGCCATGCTGCCGAGCGTAAGGCTCTGGATCCCCAGCCGGCCGGCCTGCTCTGCGAACGACGTAATCAGCAGCGGATCCATCGGCTGGGGCGGCTGATCCAGAATCAGCCGCCGGTTCAGCCGCAGCCCCCTGCGCTCCGCAATAGACGCAGCCTGCCTGCCCCAGGCTTCCATGACCTCCCCGATCTGCGGGTGCTGCTCTCCTCTGGCCTCCAGATGGAAGACAACCCTCCCCGGAATAATATTGGCCGCATTCGGCTCGTTCCTAATCCGGCCAACCGTGCCGACCACTTCCTCCGCCGGATGCTCCCGGAAGACTGCTTCGAAGGCCAGCATCATTTCGGAAGCCCCCATCAGCGCATCCTTGCGGTCCGCCATCAGGGTCGTTCCGGCATGATTGGCTTCTCCCGTGACGGTGATTTCTTCGCGGTAAATTCCGGTTATTGCGGTTACGATCCCAACAGAGACAGCACGGTCCAGCAGCCTTTTTCCCTGCTCAATATGAACCTCAAGGAAGGCCGCAAGCTCCTCCGGACAACGCCGGGCCTGCTCGAAATGCCCGGGGTCACCTCCCGCCAGACGCAGCGCATCTGTCAACAGCTGTCCCTGCTCATTGCGCACTCCGCTGAGATCCTCCCGGCTGAGCTTCCCCGATACCGCCCGGCTGCCAAACGTGGACAGCCCGAAGGGATTCGGCTCCTCTGCACTGAAAGAGACCAGCTCCAGCGGATGGCGGGTAATGACATGGTTATCCGCCAGCACGCTCATGACCTCCAGAGCCAGCAGAACACCAAGCGCACCATCGTATTTCCCGCCGTTAGGCACCGTATCCACATGAGAGCCGAACGCAATGACAGGCAGTGTATCCGCAGCGCCGTTTCTCCGCGCCCATATATTTGCCGCCTCATCCACCCTGACCTCCAGCTGCAGACGGAACAACTCCTGCTCCAGCCAGTCCCGCGCGGCCAGCTCAGCTGCCGTAAACGTGGTCCGGTCGAGCCCTCCGGTGACTTCATTGAAGCCAAAGCGGGCTAAAGCCTCGATATTGTTCTGCAGTCTTGCAGCATTGATCCGCAGCTGATTCATCCGCAAACCGGTCATGTAAACACCCTCTTTCCATCCCGGATCACAACCTCTCCCTTTTTGAGCACCGTATCGGTCAGATTCACGGCATAGTGGTACTGCAGATAGAGATAATTAGGCGCATCGAACATTACCAGATCGGCCTGTTTCCCGACCTCAATACTGCCGATGGATGCTGCGCGGCCAATCGCATGTGCGGCATTGATCGTACAGGCGGTCAGCACCTCAGCCGGTGTCATCCGCATCGTTAAGCAGGCCAGATTCATGATAAAAGGCAGCGATTCCGTCGGCGAGGAGCCGGGATTGCGGTCAGTCGACAACGCGACAGGCACACCTGCAGTAATCATCGCCCGCGCATCCGCCGGAGGAGCCATCAGGAAAAAGGCTGTGCCGGGCAGCAGAACGGCGATCACCCCCTGCTCCGCCATCTGCCGGATCCCTTCCTTGGAGGCATGAAGCAGATGGTCGGCCGAGACGGCGCCAAGCTCGGCGGCCAGCTCTGCCCCGCCGCAGGACATCAGCTCATCGGCGTGGATTTTCGGCTTTAGCCCCCATCTTTTGCCTGCCTCCAGAATGTCCCGGGACTGCTCCACGGTAAAAACCCCTTCCTCGCAGAACACGTCGCAGAACTCCGCCAGGCCTTCACGGGCCACCGCCGGGATCATTTCCCCGGTCACCATCCGGACAAAAGCATCCGCATCCCCCTTATACTCCGCCGGAACCGCATGTGCGCCCATAAATGTCGATACCAGCTCCACCGGATGTGCGGCGTCCAGCCTGCGCGCTACCCGCAATTGCTTCAATTCATCGGAGAGCCGCAATCCATACCCGCTCTTCGCTTCGATTGTCGTGACCCCATGGGCGAGGAAGCGGTCCAGCCGCCGCACCGTCTCGGCCATCAGCTGCTCCTCCGTGGCTTCACGGGTGCGTTCCGTGGTATAAAGAATCCCCCCCGCCTGCCTTCAAAATAT
>NZ_LN831198.1:364738-366247 GCF_001368795.1 Paenibacillus ihuae | reverse complement strand
CGTGGTATAAAGAACTCCCCCCGCCTGCCTTCAAAATATCCAAATATTTAGCGCCCTGAAGCCGCAGATTCAGCTCGAATTCCCGTGATCCGGCAAATACGATATGCGTATGCGGGTCAATGAGCCCCGGAGTAACCGTCTTCCCGGCCGCAGACAGCACTGTAACCGGCTTATCCCCGGAGTGCTCCTTAACATAACTGCTGGCCTCCCCGCTGCTGCCCACGAACACAAAAATCCCGTCCTCGATCACAATACCGCCGTCTTCGATCAGTCCAAGCTGCTCCATCTCTCTACCCGTCTTCGGCTTCGTGCTGGCTCCCCCCAGCGTAGCAATCTGGGCTGCGCCATGAATATGAATCATATGGCTGCTCCTTTCCCTCTAGTCCAGCATGGGCATGCGGATGCCCTTGGCCCGGGCTGTATCCACAGCCAGCGGATATCCCGCATCCGCATGGCGGACAACCCCCATGCCGGGGTCTGTCGTCAGCACCCGTTCAAGCCTTGCTTCCGCTTCCTTCGTGCCATCCGCTACCACAACCATCCCCGCGTGCTGGGAATAACCCATTCCGACTCCGCCGCCGTGGTGAAGGGAGACCCAGCTGGCCCCGGCAGCCGTATTGACCATCGCGTTCAGGAGCGGCCAATCGGAGATGGCGTCACTGCCGTCCAGCATAGCTTCGGTCTCCCGGTTGGGTGATGCCACTGATCCGGCGTCGAGATGATCCCGGCCGATGACAACCGGCGCGGACAGCTCCCCGGAGGCTACCATATCATTAATAATCCGGCCGAATTTGGCCCGTTCCCCATAGCCGAGCCAGCAGATCCGGGCGGGCAGGCCCTGGAAGGCAATTTTCTCCCGGGCCAGAGTAATCCATCTCTGCAGCCCTGCATTATCCGGGAACGCCTGCATGATCGCGGCATCGGTCTTGTAGATGTCCTCGGGATCACCTGACAGAGCTACCCAACGGAACGGCCCTTTCCCCTCACAGAATTGCGGGCGGATATAGGCGGGAACAAATCCGGGGAAATGAAACGCCCGATTGACGCCCTGATCATAAGCCACCTGGCGTATGTTGTTGCCGTAATCGAAGGTGACGGCTCCCTTGCTCTGCAGTTCAAGCATCGCTTCGACATGCCGGGCGATGCTCTTTTTCGCTAGTGCAGTGTATTCCTGAGGGTTCTCCAGCCGGAGCTGCCTGCCGGTTTCGATAGTGTACCCGGCAGGCACATATCCGTTCAGCGGATCATGGGCCGACGTCTGGTCGGTGAGAATGTCCGGAACGAACCCGTGCGCGATCATCCGCGGCAGCAGCTCCGCCGCATTGCCCAAGAGGCCGATGGACAGCGGACGCCCTTCGCTTCTGGCGGCTTCTGCCAGGGACAGCGCTTCTTCCATCGTCTCTATTAGAACATCACAGTACTTGGACTGGATACGCTTCTCGATCCGGGTCCGGTCCACATCTATCCCGATGAATACTCCATCATTCATCGTTACGGCCAGCGGCTGGG
>NZ_LN831198.1:360407-364308 GCF_001368795.1 Paenibacillus ihuae | reverse complement strand
GAATACTCCATCATTCATCGTTACGGCCAGCGGCTGGGCACCGCCCATTCCGCCAAGACCTGCACTGAGAGTGGTCGTCCCTTTCAGCGTGCCGCCGAAATGCTGTCTGGCACACTCCGCGAAGGTCTCATAGGTCCCCTGGACAATTCCCTGCGTGCCGATGTAGATCCAGCTGCCCGCCGTCATCTGCCCGTACATGGCCAGCCCTTTTTGGTCCAGCTCATGAAAGGTGTCCCAGTTAGCCCAGGCCGGAACCAGATTGGAATTCGCCAGCAGAATACGCGGGGCATCCGGATGGGTACGGAACACGGCCACCGGCTTACCGGATTGAATCAGCAGCGTTTCATCGTTCACCAGAGTGGTCAGCGACTGGACGATTGCGTCATAGCTAGCCCAGTTGCGGGCTGCTTTACCAATGCCGCCATAGACAACCAGCTGCCCGGGATGCTCCGCCACCTCGGGATCCAGGTTGTTCATCAGCATGCGCAGCGCGGCTTCCTGCACCCAGCCCTTGGTACTCAGCTTGCTGCCTCTCGGCGCACGGCACACTCTCTCCTCGTTATGGCTCATATGGGCTGATCTCCCTTCAAAATAGGCGGTGATTCTACTAAAACTGTTTACCTTCAAGTTCAATCTTTATACTCCCAGGAGTGCTTTAGCTTACAAACAACATGAAGACGTGGTGTGTGGTCAATTCAATCGATTAGTTTAGTTGGAAAAGCTCCCGCTAATTCTTTCATTTTCGGGGGAAATCGGAATTCAGGTGGATAACCTCCCGCTAAATTCCCGAAAAACGCTGAATTTGAGCCAATGTGGAGAATTAACGGGAGAAATTCCCACTAGGGTCGGTCTCCGCTCCGCCCAGAGGAATTAGATGGAGGAAATCCCGTTACTTCGCCTTCTTCCAGAGGGAAGCGGAGAACAATATATTTTCAGCAAAAATCAGTAGAATGCTCATGCTCCTGAAATGTGCTTTCCTTCAGTAAAAATCACTAGAACGCTAATGCTCCTGAGACGAGTGTTCCTTGGGAAAGCTTGCAGACGGACGATACCGCTCCTACTGTTCCAATTCCCCCTGCGTAATTTGCACGCTTGCCTCGCTTGCTCTGGGGTGGCTTGGAGCTCATCATTTTTGCACCTGCTCCATTCACTTCACACAGCTGCTAAACGGCACCTTGGCTATTAATCCGTCCAGCACGCCTGGCTCCTTCATCCACTCCGCAATAGCGGCAAAATCGCCAGAGAGCACGCGGTCTTCCTTCACCGCCGCCACCTGCTCGCGGCAGCGGTCATAGAGCCATTTGGTGCCTGTGCCGAGGCGCTGCGGCCCCCGGAAGTCGATGGCCTGCGCCGCGCAGAGCAGCTCAATGGCCAGTACGGCATAGGCGTTGTCAACGATTTGCCCTGCTTTGCGTGCACCGATCGTCCCCATACTGACATGATCCTCTTGATTTCCCGAGGACGGAATGGAGTCCACACTGGCCGGATGAGCCAGCGATTTGTTCTCCGAGACGACAGCGGCTGCGGCGTACTGTGCGATCATGAACCCGGATTGCAGCCCGCCGTTAAGCGTCAGAAACGGGGGCAGCCCCTCGTTCAGCTGCGGGTTGACCATCCGCTCAATCCTCCGCTCGGCAATATCAGCCAGCTCTGCCGCGCAGACCGACAGATGGTCCATCGGCAGGGCAACCGGCTGGCCGTGGAAGTTCCCACCGGAGATTACCCGCTCTTCATCGGCAAAAATCAGCGGGTTGTCCGTAGCCGAATTCATCTCGATATTCAGCTTCTCCGCGATATAAGCCAGCGCGTCCCTGCTCGCCCCGTGAACCTGCGGTGCGCAGCGCAGCGAATAGGCGTCCTGTACCCGCTTCTCCCCCTGGTTCGTCATCAGGGTGCTTCCGGTTGTCAGATTCCGGATGTTGGCGGCCGCCTGCTGCTGTCCCTTATGCGGCCGGACGGCATGCGTCGCCGGATCAAAAGCATCCCGTACCGCCAGCAGCGCCTCGCAGGTCAATGCCGCCGCACAGTCCGCCCAGTCCGCCAGCTTCAGCGCATCCCAGCAGGCCAGCGTGCCGACTGCCGTCATGACCTGCGTTCCGTTAATCAGCGCCAGCCCTTCTTTGGCCTCCAGTACAATCGGTGTGAGTCCTGCCTTAGCCATCGCCTCTGCCCCCGGCACTCGCACTCCCCGGTAATAGGCTTCACCTTCACCGATCAGGACGAGCACCATATGCGATAACGGAGCCAGGTCCCCGCTTGCGCCCAGGGAGCCTTTTTCCGGAATGACCGGCACGACGCCCCTGTTAAGCAGTTCAATCATCAGTCGGAGGACCTCCAACCTGATGCCGGAGTAGCCGAGGGCCAGCGCATTAACCCGCAGCAGCAAGATGGCCCGGACGACCTCCTCCGGAAACGGCGCCCCGATCCCGCAGCTGTGGCTGCGGATCAGGTTGAGCTGCAGCGCCTTCGTATCCTCCGGTGAGATATACGTATCGCTGAATTTCCCAAAGCCTGTGGTCAGGCCGTACACCACTTTTTTCTCCAGCAGCAGCTTCTCTACATAGTTTCGGGTATGCTCCACTTTCCGGCAGCTCTCTTCACTAAGCTCCACGTGGTGGTGATATCGGGCTACATTGACGACTTGCTCCATAGTTAAAGAATTACCGTATATAAACACTGTAGATTTAGCTATCTCCAACATGAGCCTCACCTGCTTTTTGAGTAATAGAAAAAGCCCATACCCTAATAAGAGGTACCGGCTTCTATATTACTAATCACTAAATTACGGCTTGATCACGTTAAGGTGACTTCTTCAGCAATCCACCTGCTAAATATGATTAAAACCAAACCCGATGGCCTCATGCTCAAATCCCTTTTTCGGAGCACCAATCGTCCCATAGGCACATACCGCGATCCATTCCCCTTCATGCTCGACAGCCCCCGACATCTTCCCTCTTACGATGGCAAAAGTCAGCCCTACCGTGCGCAAAATATCGCCGAACTGAACGATGCCGCGGCCAATGCTCTGAATCGCCTCAATGATGGCATGATACAGCGAATGCACCTCCCGGTAGGAACCCGGATCGATAATGTGATTGCTTTTGGCTGCTGTTTCGATGGCTGCGATCACTTTAATCATATCCATAGCCCCGACCCGCCCGATCGTATAGCGAAAGTCCTGTGAAGCCAGCTCCTGCTCAATAACCTTTTTCCATTCATGCTCCTGAAGAACCGCAAGCAGTATAGCTAACTTCCCGATCGGAAAAGATGAAACGGATGTTTCCCCCATGCAGAAATTCTCCTCGATTCTTTGGCATTGATTGGTATGTCCTGGTTCTTATTTCATAAAAAAAATGCAACCGAAACTAGGAAACGTCTGTCTCCTGATTCTCAGCTACATTCTGTTGACTAATCACTATATATCGCTGAGAAGAATATATACCTGACTCCAGTATTTGTCAATCGTAAATGTGACCTTATATGACATTGCCAGAGAAAAGCAGCAATACCTTCTGCAATCACGTTATATAATATGTCTCTACTGCCTGGATATGATCATGCGCCTGAAAAAAGACCGGCAGCCCCCGGAAAAAGGGCATACCGGTCTAACATTACTGTATCTACAGCAGGTTTTCCAGCTCCCGGCAGGCTTCCTCGTATGCAGGCCCAAGCTTAGTCAGCTGCTGCACGGCCAGGTCATATTCATCTGCTCTGGCATGAAGTTCAACCAACGCACACAAATGGGAAAAATACTGCGCACCGATGCTCAGACTGCCCGATTTCAGGCCGTGGGCAACCGCCGCCATCTCCGGAAGATCCCTCATCGATGCTGCCGCATCCAGCGCCGCCAGCCGAAGGGGGGTATCGCTCTTGAATATCTCTACCAGCATGCGGAGAAATT
>NZ_LN831198.1:308959-360381 GCF_001368795.1 Paenibacillus ihuae | reverse complement strand
CTTGAATATCTCTACCAGCATGCGGAGAAATTGCGGCTCTTCGTCACCGTCCATCTCCCGGATGCCGGTCAGCGTGTCTTGCTGAAGGACGGGAATATACGGCTCCCTGCCAAACCATTTGTCCAAAAGCTGCTTCAGCTTCTGCAGACTCAGCGGCTTCACCGCCCAGTCATCCAGGCCAGCCCGGACGAACTGCAACCGGCTCTCCTCCGCCCCGTCTCCGGTCACACCAATGATGGGAATCCTCGGCCTTCCCCCGGATAGTTCCAGCTGGCGGATGAGGTGGACCGCCTCGTCGCCATTCATGCCCGGGAGCCTGCTGTCCATCAGAATCAGCCCATACTCCTGCTGCTGCCAGGCTTCTACAGCCTCACTGCCGCTGCCGACCAAATGCACCTCTGTAATCCCCAGCCTCTTGAGCTGCTGCTGCAGCAGTGTGCGGTTCAGCCCATTGTCTTCTGCAACCAGTATGGGCAGCGCATTGAATCGGCCCTCCGGTAATGAAGCTTCAGCAGGAGACTGCGGCTGCGGCTCCGGCAGGCTTGACGGTTTGTCCAGCACAAGCCCGAAGGAGAAGGTGGAACCCTGTCCAGGTGAACTATCCACCTTAATTGTTCCGCCCATCAGTTCAACCATAGACTTGCAGATCGACAGGCCGAGTCCGGTACCTTCTGCGGCCATCTCCCCGTCCCGGCTCATTTGCGAATACGGCTGGAACAGAGCCGCCTGATCCTCCAGCGGGATGCCGATACCCTCATCCCGGACTGCAAAGCAAAGCCTCTGACAGAATTCATCCTCACCGGCCAGACTTACTGTCAGCTCTACTTCCCCGTTCTGCGTGAACTTCACCGCATTGCCGAGCAGATTAATGAGCACTTGAAGGATTTTGGGGGAATCTCCTTCAAGCGTAGCCTCCACACCGCTTCCAACCTTCCATTTCAAAGTATTTCCGCGTTTTACAGCAGCGGGAGAGAGCAGTTTGAATGCATGCTCCAGCAGATCATGAACGCTGAAGGATATCTTGTTCAGTTCCATTTTTCTCGCTTCAATCTTGGAGTTATCGAGCAGATTATTAATCATCTGCAGCAGGTACTGAGCGGATTCACGGATCACCTGCAGATAACTCTGCTGTTCTTCCGCCATCCCCTCTGCCCCGAGCAGCTCGGTCATCCCCAGAATACCGTTCATCGGTGTGCGGATTTCGTGGCTGACTGTAGCCAGAAACAGGCTTTTCGCCCGGTTGGCCGCTTCCGCCTCTTCTTTCAGCTCCTTAAGCTCGGCATTATTCTTGGCAAGGAGCCGGTGCATCGTAATCAATTCATTATTCATCGCTGAAAATTCAGCTAAGATTTGTTCTTCCCGCTGCTGGCCGTCAATCACCTGATGCGAGAGCTTCTCGATGGTCCCCCTCAGTTTGCGGATTTCCTGCTCATGGTCAATCATTTGGAAATCCCGCCTTCAGTATGCCCTCTTCAGAAACAAGCCGTTCCGCCACCTCCAGTGCAAGCTTCGCGTCCGGGGCATAGCCGTCAGCACCGACCTTCTTCCATAATTCCGTGTCTATATTAAACGGCATTCCGCCGACCATAATGCGGAGGCTGTCCAGCTCACGGTGGCTGCGGATGGACGATATTACGCGAATGACCTCGGATACATGAAAAGTCATAGTAATCGAAATAGCCAGCAGCTCGGCAGGCTGCTCCTTCAAATGACGGACCAGGCCCTCTACGGGCATATTTGAGCCCAGGTAGATCGTATTCCAGCCCTCCATTTCGAAGAAATCAGCCAGCATCCGCAGTCCGATTTCATGAAGCTCTTCACCCACACCAACCGCAACCAGTCTTTTCTTGCCATTCTGTGCCCGGATCCATTGTGGATAGAGCTGGGAGATGATGCTCTGGGTGCAAGCTGTGCAGTAATGCTCCTGGGCTACCGTAATGTGCCCCATCTGCCATAGCCGTCCAATCTCATATTGGGTTGCCTGAAAGATATGCAGATAAATATCGTGGATCGGTATGCCGTCCTTATATAAGCCCAGTACAAACTCCGAAGCCTTACGCCGTTCTCCGTCCAGTAGCAGCTTCAGATATTCGTCCGCCTCCCGGAAATAGGGCTTCTGCGGCTGAAGAAAGGAAGGCAGGCTCTGCTCCCCGCGTGTATGATAAAGGCCCATGTCCAGATAACTTAGAATCAGCTCTCTTTCCGGCTGCTCTACCCGGACACTTATCGCTTCTTTCATCAGATTGAGATTAATCCGCAGATCCTCAGCCGTAATCTTGTACTGCACAAGCAGTACTTTCAGCCAGGCAACATAGTTAATAAATAGAAGCGGACTCTCCAGCGCCACACTCTGCGCCAGATACCGCAAATGATATAAAGAATCCTGCTTTGTTCTTGCTCTTCCAGAAGGACCGAATCTTTGCTCTAGGTCAGGCTGTCGTTCATACTGGCGTGTAGTGATTTCCTCCGCCAGCTGATCGGCTATCACTTTCAGCCGTTCTCCTGCATTCTGCTGATCAAGATGCATGCGGTCACTCCTTTAGTGTTCAAACGCAAAAATAACGCTTTTTATAATATTATACAATATTTCGCAAGCCTGCCGGGAAAGGCCCAGGAAATCCCTACAATATATTGGAGGGGCACAATATTCCTTCCGCGGCCTGTTCAGCTCCAAGGCTGGCTTACATCCGGACGGCGGGACAGTCCACGCTGATGCTATACCTGGATGCTATGCCTCCACCGGCTTATCATCCGCAAACATTGCCAGGTAACGCTCCAGCCCGTTTACAGCAAGCTCCCCCTTCGGAACAAAGCGGATTGCGGCTGAATAAATCCGGTAGTGCAGCTTCGAAGGCTCCGGACCGTCGTAGGAGAACTGCCCGAGGTAAGCACCGCTCAGCCTGCTCCGCAGCAATGTCCGCACCCCGCCGCCGCTATAGTCCGCTTCCCTGCGGACCAGCCCCGGTTCGAGCGGTGAGGTAAACGCGGGCCAGCCGGTGCCTGAATCGAACTTATCCCTGGAGCTAAACAGCGGATCGCCATTCAGCACATCGGTATAAATGCCGTCTTGGAATTGGTTCCAGTACGCATTGTCGTAAGCAGGCTCCGTCCCTTTATGCTGGGTCACTTCGTATTGCAGAGCGGTCAGCCGGGAACGCAGCCGTTCCTTGTCTTCACGCCCGTTCCAATGGAGTTCGGTGAAGTCCCCCCGGCCGGAGCCCTTCAGATACAGCTTATAATCCAGCGGATGGGTCTTATAGTAGTCCTGATGTTCCGCTTCAGCCGGATAAAATGGCGTTGCGGGCAGGATCTCGGTCACAATCGGAGACTTGAACCGCTTCTCTGCCTGAAGCGCGGCTTTGGATGCCTCCGCCTGGGCCCGCTGCTCTTCAGTGTGCACGAAGATAGCCGTCCGGTAGGAACTCCCCCGGTCCATGAACTGGCCGCCCCGGTCTGTCGGATCAATCAGCTGCCAATAGATGTCCAGCAGGCGCGTGTACGGAAACAGCTCCGGCTCAAAGGTAATCTGTACCGCCTCGTAATGTCCGGTGGTCTCGGTTCCGACCTCAGCATATGTCGGGTTCCCGGTATGCCCGCCCGTATAGCCGGACACCACGGAGACAATGCCCGGAAGCTCATCAAACGGCTTGACCATACACCAGAAGCAGCCCCCGGCAAAGGTGGCGAGCTGCTGCCCGGTATTCTGCTGATCATTCATCCGGCCTGCCTCCCTCATTTGTTTCAAATTTAATGCTTATGAACTTCATTATAACTGAATATCCTTTTTCTCCACAAAAATCAGGGTTATAGCAAGACAGACGGCGATAACAAGGACAGGTACCGCCACTGCCCGTACATAATCTCCCGTACCCGATAGCGGAATCCGCTGCGAACCGTCACTATACATTCCGGAGAATTTCATAATCTGTGTCATGAGCGAATAATCGGATACGGCCCGCAGTAACGGTGAGGAGGAATCCTTCAGATAACCCGACAGCAATAAATTGCCAAAAATAAAGAAAAACGTTACTACCACAGCAGAAGACGCCTTGCGCATCAGCATACCCAGCATCATGACCGCAGCGGCGTAAGCAGACAGATATAATATATTAAATCCGATGGCCCTCACCGCCATGCTGAAGTCATCCCCATAGCTTTCATTTCCGATCCGCGCCCCGGTGACCAACGCTGCTGCCAGATAAAGAATATAGAACAGCCCGAAAAATTGCAGCAGCCACCAGCAGACCGCTAGAATCTCCAGGATATACTTGCCCATGAAATATGACCTGCGGCTCCGACCTGCGGCAATTATGTTCTGTATCGAACCGTATTCAAAGCCCTCCGTGGCAAAAAAGCAGGCATGCAGCGGGATGATAAGATACAGGAACAGGGAAAATTCTGCGGCGATGCTAAGCGGCTGCACAGCACTATCCAGCTCATACCCGCCTTTGGTGCCAATAATTATAATCAGGACGATGCACCCCAGTAAAAAAGTGGCACTGATACTCTTGAACGCGGTGTCTTTTCTCAGATAATAAAGCTCTGCCCGCAAAAAATCTCTCATTGTATTCCGCCCCCGATCAGCTTCAAATAGTAGTGTTCCAGATTTGGTACGGACAACTGGATCCCGTCAACAGGAATCCCCTGCTGCAGAAGAACAGACATCAGCCGCTCCAGGTCCGCCTCCTCCCGGGGAATCTCAACAGTTCCAGAGCCGGTAATCTTAATCGTGTCTAGCTGCAGCTCCTGTTTCAGCACATCAGCTGCCACTGCCGGACAGCTCGTTGCTACCGAGATCATCGTTTGCGCTGACTCCAGCAATTCAATTGCTGACACTTCCTGAATCAGTTTCCCTTTATGGATGAAGCCATAGTTGGTGGCGAGCTGCTGCAGTTCTCCAAGAATGTGGCTGGACAGCAGAATTGTTACACCTTCCTCACGCGCCAGCCGCACCAGAATCTCCCGCAGCTCCACAATACCTACGGGATCCAGCCCGTTTACAGGCTCGTCCAGAACCAGAAACTCCGGTTGATGGAGCAGCGCTATAGCAAGACCAAGACGCTGGCGCATGCCCAGCGAATACTGGGAGGCTGGTTTACTTCCGGCATCCGTTAGAGCTACAGACTGCAGTACCTCTCCAATCCTAGCCTTCTCTTGTATGCCGAATATCCTGCAGTAGAAGGTCAGATTCTCCTTGGCATTCATATGCGGGTATAGGGACGGGGTTTCGATCAGAAATCCGATCCGCCGCCTTGCCCTGACCAGCTCATGCTTCCCCTGCTGCCCGAACAGCGATATTTCTCCGCCTGCCGGGTGCACCAGGCCGCCTATTATTTTCATCAGTGTACTTTTTCCTGCCCCGTTCTCTCCGATGAGTCCATAAATATCTCCCTGCTTAATCGTCATATCCAAACTTTGGAGGGCAAAAGCAGATCTGTAGGTTTTGGTTAAGCCCCTGGCTTCAAAAACAGATGGTTTCAAGCGGAACACTCCTTCATTGGTCTGTTATGCTGTTATGCCGAGTACTGCTGCGCCGGCAGAACCAACATAGCATGAGAGAAAAGCATAAAAGCTGTGCTTGTCATTTTTAAGCGTGTTATTGTCATTTTTAAGCATCTACGCTCCATGAACGTTATAGTCTGATTTTCCCTGAAAATGTATAATGGAGCAAGAAAAGTGAAACGGAGTGAAAACATGATTCATATCGCCGTTTGTGATGATGATCCGCAGACAGCAGGGCTGATAGAGCAGCTTATTTTTGATACACGGGATAAAGTCCCAGACGAACTGGAGATAGCCCTCTATTACAGCGGTGAAGCCTTTGCCCGGGACCTGCAAAGCGGCTGCCGCTATGATCTGATATTTATGGATATTGAACTTGGTGGAATGGACGGAATTACAGCGGGGCAGATCTTGCGGGAAGATGACAGGAATGACTGGACGCAGCTGATTTATATCTCCAGTCATGAACAATATTATCTGCAGTTGTTTGATGTCCGGCCATCGGGCTTTATCAGGAAGCCGGTAGAGCCGGAAGCGTTTCTGCATAAGCTTCTCCCGGCGCTACAGAAGGCCATCCGCATACGCCGCCAGAGTCAGACCCAATTCTTGCCCGTTCAGCAAAAAGGAAAAGAGCTGCTGGTCCCTTACCGGGATATTGTCTATCTCGAGAGCAGTATCAGACGGATTACACTGACCCTGAAGGAGGGTGAAGTGCAATACTACGGTATGCTTAAGGAGGAAGAGCGCAAGCTGCCCGCCGGTTATTTCATCCGGATTCACCAATCCTACATCGTGAACTTCCACTATATCCGCGAGATCAGCGGTAAGCGGGTAAAGCTTGTTACAGGAGGGGAACTGCCGGTCAGCGACAAGCACAGCACCGCCGTCCGCAGAGCTTATCTCGGCTTTAGGGGGGCTTTGCAATGAATACTGTGCTGCGGGAAGAGCTTGTCTACCTGCTGACCTTCCCCCTTGTTCCGGTTATTCTTCATTATTTCTTCAGCCGCTTCCTCACCTGCCGGCTGACTGGACAACGGCCGGTTGTGCTTAGCGGTTTCCTTTACATCGCCTGCAATTTCGCTCTGCACTACAGCTCACTTCCAGGCCTGCTTCTTCTTGCAGCGAACGTCGGGCTCACTATTCTATTTTCGCTGCTCTACCGTGGCGAATGGATACGGCAGACATATTGCGTTCTGTTTATCACTGCCCTGCTTGTGCTCAGCGAAGCCGTTATGCCCTATGCTTATACAGACACTGGATACGTAGCCAACCTCCTTCTATCCAAGCTGCTTGCCTTATCGCTGGTTCTCCTCCTGTTGCGGACAACCAAGGGAGACGGGCACGGCCGCCCTGCTGGGGGGTACCTGATGGTCCTGCTCCTCTGTCCTGTGCTAAGTATATTCGCCTTATTCTGGCTATCGGAGAGCCCGTTCTTCCAGGTCTATCCGAACCTGTTTCCCATAGTCCCCACCTTGCTGCTGGCCATAAACCTGCTGGTCTTTGTACTGAGCGACCATGCCTTGTACGTGCAATCTGAGAAGACCAGAAGGCAGCTGCTGGAACAGCAGAATACCTATTACGTGCATCAGTATCTCATGACCCGGGACCATCAGGAGGAGGCCTTCAAATTCCAGCATGATTTCAAAAATATTCTCCTGGGCCTGCGCGCCAAGCTGCAATCAGGTGATGAACACTCCTCCTCAGCTGAACTCGACCGTCTGCTCGGTAAACTGGTCCATCCACCGGGCGGCTGTGATACCGGAAATCCGGTCATTGACTCCATCGTCAACTACAAGAAGCAGACCGCAGCAGAACAGCAGATCGGCTTCCGCCTAGGACTTTCAATTCCGCCGCAGCTGGAGCTGGATGCCACCGTTATCAGCGTCATTCTCGGCAATGCCCTGGATAATGCGATCGAAGCCTGCGGAGAACCCTCCCTCCCGGAAAGATATGTCAGCATAGAGATGAACTATCTTAACGACAGCCTGTTTATCAGAATCCGGAATCCCTTCGCACATAAAATCCGCACCGGCAGCCGTGGTGAGATCTCTTCGACTAAAGCCGGTCCACACCCTCACGGCATCGGACTTCAGAACATCCGGCAAACCGTCAGTGAGTGGGGCGGGCTACTTGAAATCGCTTATGACAGCGGGCTGTTTCAGCTTGAAATCGTTTTGTTTCATGTCCAGAGAAGACACAGCGCTTAAAGCCCACCTCCATCCATTCATTCCTATCGCGCCAGGCACGATTGTGCTATTCAGCAACTGAGATTGAAGCAGTGCGGAAAAGGGTACTGAACAGCACGATACTTCGTTCGGTCATATCTATTATTAATGGGAGCAGGGATAATCGATGAATACACCCGGAACTGCAAATGAAGTAACCAACGAAAACAGGCCTGAACCAGTCATTGGGAGTGAAGGCACCGGCCTTCGAGCGCGTATCGCATTAACCGGAGCGAGCGGATATATCGGCCATAATCAGCTGAAACTCTTAACCGGGGATTACAACGTAATCGCCCTGTCAAGGCACGGGAACCAGAAGGACAACAGCCCGAATGTGGAGTGGCGCTCATGTGAGCTGTTCTCGATGTCATCGGCAGAGCAGGCGCTGCAGGGCGCAGACTATGCCGTCTACCTCGTTCATTCGATGCTGCCGTCGGCTAAGCTGACCCAAGCGGCCTTTGAGGACATGGATGCCATACTGGCGGACAATTTTGCCCGGGCAGCCCGCAAGAACGGCATTAAGCAGATCGTCTACTTAAGCGGCATTATTCCCGGCAATATCCCGCAGGAGCAGCTCTCCCGCCATTTACGCAGCCGGCTTGAGGTGGAGCGGATCCTCGGCTCTTACGGGGTACCCGTTACAACCATACGTGCCGGATTGATTGTAGGTCCGCAGGGCTCTTCCTTCCCGATCTTGGTCAAGCTGGTCCGGCGTCTGCCGGTCATGCTGCTGCCGAAATGGACGCGGACAACCACCCAGCCAATCGCCTTGTCAGAGGTACTCCTTGCACTCCGCAAATGTATCGGCAGCGCTGAGTTATACGGCCGTGCGATCGATGTCGGCGGTCCCGGCAGCATGACTTATAAAGAAATGATGCTGAACACCGCGGAGGTCCTGCACAAAAAACGGAGATTATTCGATATTCCGCTGCTGACCATCCATCTGTCGCGCCTCTGGGTGACGCTGATCACCGGAGCGCCGAAGGAGATGGCCTACCCGCTGATTGAAAGCCTGGCCCACCCGATGGTTGTTCATCCCGCGCGGACGGTTCCCGGGATCAGCGATGGCCGGATTCCTTTTGACGAAGCTGCGCGGGAGGCACTGAAGGCGGAGGACGAAGCCGATAAGAAGCCCAAAGGGAAATCCGCAGCCCCTGCCAAATCAAATTCAGGAAGCAAACCAAAACCGGCCGCCGATGTCCGCTCCATTCAGCGCGTAGTACTGCCGGGCAATACCAATACCGATTGGGCCGCCCGTTATTATCTGGAGTGGCTGGGCAGAACATTGAAGCCGCTGGTCCGTATTGATTATGACGGGAGGAATATCTACCGGGTGCATCTGCGGGCCAGCCGCACACCTATTCTGGAGTTGACCTATCTCCCGGAAAGGAGCAGTGCGGAGAGCACCGTGTATCAAATTTCCGGCGGAGCCTTCACCAAAAAAGGCGACACCCATGAAGGCAGGCTTGAATTCCTGCAGATTCCCGGCACCCGTGAATGCGTAATTGCCATCCATGATTATCTGCCCTCCCTGCCGTGGTTTCTCTATAAATACACACAAGCCAAAGCCCATCTGTGGGTAATGGCCGCTTTCCGGAGACATTTGCAGCGGTTAGGCAACAGGTCTTAATCTTCGCCCTCCCTCCGATCCCCTGCCGGTTCATTAATAGGAGGGCGGGGATCTGCTTTAAATATTCCTTTACAGGAATATTCCTATTATGGTATATTGTACTCAGCAGTAAAAAAGCACCGCAAGCGAATGGATGATGAATATGAATGCAACGGTTATGAGTGCCTTGGCCGAACCTAACCGCCTGCAGATGGTTGAACTGCTGCGCGGGCATCCGCTCACAGTAGGAGAAATCGCCCGGCAGCTGCAGATTCGGCAGCCCCAAGCCTCTAAGCATTTGCGGGTTTTAAGCGAGGCTGGAATCGTGGAGTCCAAGGTCGATGCCAACCGCAGAATCTACAGTCTGTGCCCGGCTCCTTTCCGCGAACTGGACGATTGGCTGGAGAACTACCGTGTACTATGGGAGGACAGACTTAGCCGCCTGGATGATTACTTACAGTCGCTGGAGAAGAGATTGCCGGCAGAGCAGCAAGACTAAGCTGGACGTGATAAGCACATTTCATGCAATCAGAGAGGATGAGGGCAAATGACGAATCAAATGGTATCCAGAGTAGAGGACAAATCGCTTATTCTTGAACGTGAATTCAAGGCTCCGCGTGAGCTGGTATTTCAGGCATTCTCCCAGGCGGAGCATCTGAAGCACTGGTGGGGGCCGCGCGGCTGGAGTCTTCCGGTATGCCATATCGATTTCCGCGAAGGCGGAGTCTGGCATTACTGTATGAAATGCGAGGACAAGAGTCAGGGCGATTTCTACGGAATGGAATCCTGGGGCAAGGGCGTGTACCGCGAGATCATCGAACCCGAGAAGATTGTCTATGTTGATTATTTCTCTGATGCTGAGGGCAATGTGAACGAAGATTTGGCAGAGACGCTGGTAACACTGACCTTCACCCAAACGGACAACGGAACATTGGTTATTTGCCGCTCGGATTATGCAACCCCCGAAGACCTGAAGCAGGTAATGGATATGGGCATGCTCCAAGGCATCACGGAAACCTGGAACAGACTGGTTGAGCATTTGGCTAGCATACGTTAGAACATCGGTTAGATACAGCACACACAACAGGCACCCGCTGGAGACCAGCGGGTGTTTTTTTAGATGGATAGATCTATTAATACGCTGCATCAGACGGGCTAATCAATCCTTATGATTGCTGTCCCACAATTCCTTGTGCATTAGTCCGGCAAACACAAGCAGAATCAGCGAAAGGATCATTACAAACTCTCTAAGTGTGTTCGATATGCTGTCTACGTTGTAACCAAAAACAATATTCATGCGGCCCCATAACAGGTTAAGACAGAGCAAAGCCACGGTGGAGTAGGTGATCCATACACTGCGGAGATAGAGGTTATAGGTGCGTTTTGGCCCGTTGCCGATAAAATAGCGGCTGTACCGCACCACATATGCCGTAAACACTATAAAAGCGGTTAACTCCAGGGTGACAAGTGTCAGATCAATAATTCCCATGCAAATCATCTCCTCTCTTGCCCAGGCCGGAATGATGCAGGTCCATCAGGCTTTCGATATCATTCATTTCATACGCTGCCTGGATTTTGCCTAACTTCTCGATTTCTTTCTTCACACGACTGGGCTTGATCTCATTTTTTCTGAAAATATCGAGGAGCTTCACTTGTCGACGACCTCCCCACTGTTAGTTTTATCAGCGATCTCTCTTCCCTTGGTCTCTCTTGCCGTGTCTTCTCTTTCAATAAGCAGCTTGACGAGTGAACGGTTGTATTGATTGAGCTGCTTCTCGTTCTCCTCATCCCGTTTCTGATAATTCTGTATGACCTTTTCCTTATTCGCGATCTGCCGGATGCTCCAGACTAAAGCGACGGATAAAAGGACATTAAGCACGACTGAGCCGTCATTGTTATTGAACAAGCCAGTCAATGCATTCAAATCCATCAATATCACCCCATTTGTGAACAAATCCATAGCTTCTGCCGGAAGAACATCTACTATAATCTATTCATTTTACAAAACTATGGAATGGGTAATTCAGTATTTTGTTAGGATAATGATGATTTATTGCAAAGATGCGAAAAGATAGACCATAAATCCGGGACCGTGCTGTATAAAAGTAGAAAATTAACAATATTTTGCTCCGACACAAAGTGACAGTATTTATTTCCCTGATGAACTAAAATAATGGAAATAAAAAATAAAGGAAGGAGGTATTCTGGTGGATTTACAAGCGGAGGTAAGGGTTCTGTTAGTAAATTTAGGTTTTAATGTTACAGAATGCTCGGATAATTTAGCTTATATGCTTCATATTGTATATGCTGACAATGAATTTCTGGACCGGACAGCGTTAGAACTCCTGGACATAAAAATCCGAACCCGAAATTCCTACCGCTTCGCTTAATTTCACATACATATCTTACTCTATTCAGACAGAGCTGTAATATCATGGGGGGCTAAGCCCTCTTTTTTGTTTTCGTTTATGTATAATAAATGTCCCCCGGAAAGCCTCACGGGAATGGTTGTGCGCGTTTCTTTTGTGATATACTGTAAAATAATAACCTGACCGACTCACATCTGGGGGGCACTAATTTATGTTCTCGAAACGACTTAAACAGCTAAGAAAAGCGCGCAACTTCACGATTCAAGAGGTTGCCGATACCATCGGAGTCGCCAAAAGCACATACTCCGGTTACGAATCGGGTTTTCGCCAGCCAACGCTTGATGCTGTACAGATTATTGCAAAAAAACTTAATACCACGGCTGACTATCTGCTGGGCCTAACCGAATACCCTGATGTTATTGAACCATCCAATAATGCAAAAGAACTGCTGAATCTCGAACAGCTCCACTGGGACGGCATCCCGCTTGAACGCGAGGACCTGTTACTCGTCAAGAGTATCCTTGAGCATGTAATTCAGACGAGAGCCGGGAAAGACGGCAATAAGAAGTAAGCTGCTTTTATCTCTCCGGAGGAATAGGGCATTCCTTCCGCATTACAATAGAAGCAGCTTATAACACAATCCCCTCAAATCATCATCACTGAAGGTCCTTGCTCCCGTAAGCCTGCTGCATAAACTGCTCCACGCTACCTCCATTCAATACATGATTCATCAAGTCCTCGCTGGTGCAATTCAGCCCTTTCTCCTGAAACAGCAGGGTCAGCAGCAGGGCCACATCAATTACATGGCTTGCTTCAACCGGGACGTGCTTTTGCTGCCCGTAATCATACCGGAACTCCTGCTTCAGCGGATACCTCGCCTCCTGCAGAATCTCTTCAAGCGTATATCTACTGCCTGTGGTGTTGCTTCTCAGAACCGGATCTTCGGCAAGCCGGCTCATAAACCGGTTGAATTGCTCCTGTTTGTCGCTATCCACTAATGCGGCACCTCCTTTCTGACTACTTCGATATTTTCAAGGCTTGCACTGGCTCAGCTGATCTGCCCACTGGATAATAATTCATCCCTGCTGCCTTTACCCGAAGATCGTCATAAACATTCCTTCCATCAATCAGCACAGTCCCAATCATCACCGAGCGGACCTGCTCCAGATCGACTTCGGCAAATTCCTTCCACTCCGTCAGTAGGCATAACGCCTCGCAGCCGCTAGCAGCTTCCAAAGCAGTACTGCACCATCCAATCGCCGGATGATCGTACATGGCCTGGAAATTCCCGGCTGCTATCGGATCATAGACCTGTACTTTCGCTCCCAGCTCTATTAATCTATGAATAATTTCCAGAGCAGGAGCATCCCGCACATCATCTGTCTCCGGCTTAAAGGCTAGTCCCCAAATGCAAATGCTTCTGCCGAGTACATCACCGAGCGCGGCTTGAAGTTTATCGATAACACTGAATCTTTGATGCTTATTGACCTCTACTACGGACTTCAGCAGTTTAAAGTCGTACTCCACATTGCCTGCAATCTGGATCAGTGCTTTCGTATCCTTCGGAAAACAGGAGCCTCCATAACCGATACCTGCCCGCAGGAACGAGCTGCCGATCCGCTTATCCAGCCCCATCCCTTTGGCAACTTCCGTAACATCAGCGCCGACCTTCTCACAGATATTGGCGATTTCATTGATAAAAGAAATCTTGGTCGCCAGAAAAGCATTCGAGGCGTATTTAATCATCTCTGCACTCCGGATGTCTGTCACTATAATCTGATCGGTAAGGGGTTTATGTAGGTCAGTCAGCAGCTCCGCTGCGGCTGTACTGTCCGTGCCGATAATAATCCGGTCAGGATACAGAGTGTCGCGGACTGCAGTGCCTTCGCGGAGGAATTCCGGCAGAGAGGCGATATCGAACGCCCCGTCATACAGCCCGGAAATCAGACTGCGGACACGGTCATTGGTGCCGACGGGAACCGTGCTTTTAACACAGATCACTTTGTAGCCATTCATCGACAGTCCGATTTCTCTCGCTGCCGATTCAATGTAGGCCATATTGGCTTCACCGCTGGGGAGCGGCGGGGTGCCGACAGCAATAATGACCAATTCTGCGTGCCGGGTGGCATAGGCAAGGTCTGTAGTGAACTCCAGCCGATTGGCCGCGGCATTTTTAATGGACAGCTCCAGCAGGTCCGGCTCGTAAATCGGGATACCGCCTGTGCGAAGAATATTGATTTTGGCCTCGTCATTATCCACACACAATACCCGGTGACCCAGCTCCGCGTAACAGATTCCTGAGACTAACCCGACATACCCTGTACCGATTACAGCAATATTCATCTTTACCCACCTCTACTGTTCTAAATGATAGATTCAATCATATGAAGCACGTCCGAACGAATCGCGGACAATTGATATTTGCAGGCTTTTTCTTCCGGATGTCTACTGCCGACAACCAATTCAATCTCCGGTATATCCTTTGTGATGCGCACCCCATACCATGAACCGCCCATCAGCTCAAACTTCAAGGCGTAGGCAGGGGCATGCGCTAAACTAGTACTTCGCTGCTTGATTAAGTCTCTCACTTCACCGTTCCGGTAATCGTGGAACTTCACAGCCGTCAACCCGCCTACAATCATCGGAGATTCAATACTGATCCGGTCCATCAAAATTCCGGACTGCTGCCACCAGTTAACATCAGCAAAGCTGAGGATAATTCTCTCTTCCGCGAACCAGCCATATTTTTCATAGAGCTTCAGTAGCTCCTGGTAGACCGTACTGCCTTTGGCTTTATAATTTGCTGCCATCTCCGCAACAAGCAATGCTGCATGAATGCCGTCCCTTCCCCGGACAAAGTTGCCCAGGGCATAGCCTCCATACTCATCGAACCCGAACACAAAAGCTTGTTTCCCCGTACGTTCACATTCGGCCATCTTGGCACCAATGCCTTGAAAGCCTTGGGTGGATTCGATAAGCTGCAAACCGTGGTCTGCTGCCATTCCATTCAGGAGATCTGAACACAGCAGCGTCTTCACGACAATACCGCCCAGCGGCAGATTATTCATCGCTTCCCGGGATTGAATAATGTAGTGCAACAGAAGCGCCGCTGTCTGGCTAGCATGAAGCAGCAGATATCCGCCTTTACCATCCTTAACGGACAAGCTGAGCTCATTCTCCTCCGGATTAAACCCGAGCACGATGTCGGCCTGAATTGTCCGGGCCAAGTGATAAGCTGGAAGGAGTACCTCCAGTTGATGAGGATCAGGGGCCCTTGCCAAGGAGACCGTTTCAGAATCCCTGACCTCTGTCTGATGAATTTCCGTGTACCCCAGTGCGGCGAAGGCACGTCCAATAATTCCCCCGCCTGTTCCAAACAATGGTGCGAGCACCACGCGCATGGAGGAGCCCATGATTTGAATACTTTCTCTGGAGAGCGGGGTATTCTCCATATATTCTATATAAGCTTTGTCAATTTCAGTACCTACCATGGCCAGTTTACCTGTTGCTATAGCTTCCTCAGCCGGCAAAACTTCAATATCCAGTCCATCCCCGATCTGATCCATATAAGTCTGGACTCGGGTAATATAGCTGTCTGAAACCAGACAACCGTAATCCGAGAATATTTGCAGTCCATGATATTGTGGGGATAATCTCCCCGCAGAGAAGTTCAGGCCGGCAATCGCATGGAGCCAACGTACAGAAAAGGCCAGCTCGCTGGCTGGCCGGGGATGATCGAAGAGATAGACTTTTATGTTGTTATTCGCCAGCACCAGTGCCGCCTGTTCTGCGAAGCTCCTGGAATGCAGCCGCGAATCATAGGAGATGACGATTACCCGATGCTGGGAGACAAGACCCCGGGATACAATCTCATAAGACAACGCCTGGCAAATGTGCCGGACCGTAAAAATATTGAGCCGGTTGGTCCCGACACCCACTTTGCTGACTATTCCTTCCATTCCAAGCGAAGGCTTCCGGTAAAAGCAATCCATAATTTCTGTAACCTTCATCTCATGAAGTTCCTTCATTAAATAAGACGGCAGATCACTATTCCGCCATCGGCTGTACCTATATTGTATTTCCTGTTCCACAGGGTCCACGTTGGCAATCATCGAACGCCCTCCTCTACCCCTTGTTTATGCCTTCATGCAGTTACCGATAATTTCATCCCAAGTCTGGTAGATTTCAACGATTCTGTTAGTTTCCCGCTGCAGCCCGCTCTGCACAACAATCATCTCCAGATCGCCAATCGCCCGGATGCTGTGCAGAATCTTCATCGGAATGTGCAGAACATTGCCAGCCTTCACCTTCATGTAATTTCCGTTCTGGATAAACTCCCCTTCCCCTCTCACAATCGTCCAAACTTCCTCACGGTACTGATGCATACGGTAACCAAGATTCCGCTGATCCTTCACACACACGCGCTTCGTTGCCACACATCGCCCGTCCTCATAATTTTGGTCATCCAGAATTCGTAACCAGCCCCATTGCCGTTCCTCGAACATCGGCCCTTGGCCGTAGTCAATGTAATCCTTGATTCTCGTGCTGGCGCTTTTGTCCGCCACCAGTATGCCATCCGGACTGACAGCCACCACAATATTCGATAAGCCAATAACGGAAACGGGAATGTCTATTTCATTAATGAGATGCGTATTCACACAGTCGGCGCTGATAGTGCCTTTGCCGATTTGCTCCTGCTTCATTTCTTCCGTTAATGTATTCCAGGTGCCAAGGTCCTTCCAATAGCCCGCATAAGGAACAACCACAATATGCGCTGTCTTCTCCACCACCTCATAGTCAAAGCTGATCTTGGGAAGCAGATGATACTGGTTGACTAAGTCCTCGTACTGCAGCGGGCAACCACTGCGCTCCATAATGTCCAGTAGATAACCGAGCTTGAAGGCAAATACGCCGCAATTCCATAACGCCCCCTGCTCCAGAAGTAGAGCCGCCTGTTCTTCGGTCGGCTTTTCTTGGAAATGGTCTACCTTCTGATAATCCACTCCAGGCTGCTGCTCCCGCGCCGGAACGATATACCCGTATTTGGCGGAAGGATACGTAGGCGTTACTCCGATCAGGGCAAGTTCTGCTTCCGATTGGTCCAGTACCTGTTCCAAATGTTTTATTGCTTCAAAAAATTGCTTATCCACATAAGGATCTACCGGCAGGATGGCGATGGTATCCTCGGGCGTTGCACCTTCGCATGAATACAGATATGAAGCCGCCAGTATAATGGCCGGGTATGTATCCCTTCGGTCCGGCTCAATAATCAAAGGAGCCTCTGCCCCGATCTGAAGCCTCATCATTTCTATCTGCGCTGTACTTGTAGCAATGTAGCTGGACCCGGCGAGCCCGTTTGCTTCAATCTGTCCCCATACCCGCTGAACCATAGATACCAAATCGCCGTCTTCATTCTCCAGCACCTTGAGAAATTGCTTGCTCCTGGCATCATTCGACAGCGGCCATAGTCTTTTTCCGGAACCCCCGGACAATAGAACCAATTTCATCTGCATATTCCTCCACTCTGCATTAAAAAAAGCCTCTTTCCAGAGACTTGTTCGCAATGGCAGAACTTTTTTTGTTTTTCCGGAAGGTCTTCAAGAAACGATAAATGTATACCGGATTATTGTACGCATATCTCTTCCATAACCGCTTTGGGTCACTACCTAACCGGTACAACCACTCCAGACCGGACTTTTGGAAGAACACAGGCGAGCGTTTAATCGTCCCGGAGATAAAGTCGAAGGCGGCGCCGACGCCAATCATGACACCGTTGATCTGTGATCGGCTGTTATACATCCAGATTTCTTGTTTAGGGCAGCCGAGGCTGACAAATACCAGCTCTGCCCCGCTGTCATTAATCATGCCCGTCACCTGCTGATGCTCTTCCTCCGTAAGCTCCCTGAACGGTGGGGAATAGCTGCCCACAATATCCGCCCCCTGATAATCACGATTTAGGCTGTGCACCAGCTTTTCCAACGTTTCTTCCTTTCCGCCGTACAGAAAAATCTTATATTTCTTCCTGCGTGCTTCTTCGCATAGGCGCAGCATTAAATTCGGGCCGTCAACGCGATCCTGTTCTGTGAACCCGTACATTTTGAGCGCCCAGACAAGCGGCATTCCGTCCGGCGTACAGAGGTCGGCCGTTTCCAGCACTTCGGCCAGTTGCGCATCATTGCTCGCAGTAACCAGCGAATGCGTGTTGCAGATACACACGTAGCGGCTCTCTTTGCCCACAATCCAATCTTCAATCACGGAAACCGTCTGGTTAAAATTCAGCGCCGAGATATTAGAGTTTATAATTCTCGCCGTACTGTAAAGCGAATCTGTTCTCATTATCCTTCTCCTTTACAACCTCGTCATAAATCTGTGACAAAGCGATAAAATTGGCTTCCTCCGTATACAAGGCATTAAACCGCTCCTTAACCGTTTCCCTGAGTCGTGGGTACTCCTCGTAATCTAACGCCTGTCTCAGCACGCTGGCCATATTGCCGATATCATCATGGGCAAATTGAAAGCCGGTTACCCCTTCCGGTACAATCTCCTGCAAGGATCCGATCCGGCTGCAAAGAACCGGAGTTCCGACAGAATAAGCCTCAACAATGGTCATCGGGAATCCTTCATACCAAATGGAAGGAACCACCAGATACCTGGCCTCACTCATCAGCTCCAGCACTTTCTCTCCAGGCTGATTTCCCAGAAAATGAATACTGCCTCCGCTATACTGGTCCTCGAGCTTTTCTTTCTCCGGACCGTCTCCGACAACCAGCAGTTCCGTGCAATCTTTATTGGCCAGCCCGCTCCAAGCCTTAAGTAAATTCTTAACCCCCTTCTCGGCAGAAATTCTTCCTACATATAACATGTATTTGCCGGCACCAGTCTCTGGAACAGTGGAGTGCGCTACGGTTGATATGAAATTGGGTTTGACAGTAATCCGCTCCGCTGGAATCCCCCCTTCAACAAATTTGTTCCTGGAGAACTCGGTTAAAGCAATATAACGGTCCACCTTGTTGTTCCAGGTTCCCAGCAGTTGATTCATCGCAATCATTGAAACAACAGGCAGTGTTTCCACCTTGGATCCGCGGTAACAGCCATTGATAACGGAGTGGATTAACGAACCATGCAGGCATTTCTCACATACGCTGCCATCCCTTAAAAAAGTAGCTGCCGGACAGAGCAGCCGGTAGTTGTGCAGCGTCTGTACAACAGGAACGCCCATCCGGTTGCAGGCATAATAAACGGACGGGGAAATCAGCGGAAAAAAATTATGGACATGAACCACATCAGGTTTCATGTCCAGCAGCTGTTGTTTTATTTTTTTGTATGCGGATGGGGACCATGCGGCACTTAGTGCTGTTTTCACTTTTCCGGCGGTCCCCTGGTTCTTCAGGTCATCATTATGTACAGAATAGATCTGTACTTCGATGCCCCTGGAGCGGAGCAGTTCGGCCTCCTGGGCAACCACCTTGTCTTCGCCGCCGCTTTGCTGGTAATAATTATGAATAAGCAGCACTCTTTTCATCGTCCAGCCCCTCCTTATTCAAAACCGATCGCCTGCAGCATGTCATCGGCAATCTGATCCCAGGTCACTGCACTTATTGTATTGTACGCCTCAGTTTGCAGCCGCTTATGAAGGATTTCATCGCTTAACAACCTACCGCTAGCCTCTGCCCATAATTCTTCGTCAAACTGTTCAATAATGATTCCGTTGAAGTTATCCTTAATCAGCGTAGAAGCTCCCCCGTTTACCGATGAAATGACCGGCACCCGGAAATACATACTTTCCATCAGCACCATGCCGAAAATATCATAGTTCGTAGGAAACACCATCACATCGCTGGCCTCGTAGATCTGCCATAGATCTTGTTGCGCTACTTTCGGGAGATGGAGGATATGGCTATCCAACTGATGATTTCTGCTGAATTCGAAATACCTGCCGGTATCCTCCGGTTTGCCGTCACCGACAATTAACAGCGCAATGTCTTCCTCCAGCCTGCTTTTTAAGGCATTGAATACCTGGAGTAGAAATAAAATGTTGCGCCGCTCCTCCAATACTCCAATGTACAGCAGCACCTTCTTATCTTTTAAACATTCCAGCTTCTCTTCCAGAACCGGATTAGGTTCCCGCCGCATATTAATGTTATCCCGGTCCAGCCCCACACCGAGCGTATGCACATTGGCAAACCCTTTATCCGCCAGAAACTGCTTGGCTAAATCGGATTTCACAAAATTATATTTCATGTTCCGCTTCATCTTCGGCAGGCACACAACATCGTAGGCTCTGCGGACCAGGAGGTTATTGTTGTCGCTGTAGGGCCCATGATAGAGCACCAGCTTCTCAGGACATATTTTCGCAAGCATATAGCTCATGATCTGGTTATATTCCGTGGTGATGATCAGATCGTACTGATCCAGAAACGGCTTCCGGAGAATTCGCCTGTAAATGCTATTGCTGAGTACCTTCAGACCCTTCATCCATAGAATCCGCAGCGTATGCCCGTCAGCCTGATCCACCACCTGGACCGACTCATCCTCTTTCGGCACATAATACACAATGTCACAGTCATGGCCTTTTCTGATTAACGCCTTGCCGAATCCGATCTCCTGCAGATTATAGGAATCCGGATTAACCTTGCTGGCAAAATTACGGAGATATAAGATTCGCATTTGGACCCAATCCTTTATCCGATTTTTTAGTCAAACATTTGATCACAATCAGTGTGGCAAAGAACATCCACATGAAATTAGGATAGGTCGACGGCTGCAGAGTAATGCCAAACAGTATGATCACTGTATACAGGATGATAAGGGAGAACCGGCCCAGCGGGTTCACTCCCCGCCATATATAGACGAACAGTGCAGTATACAGGATGAAATATAACAGTAAGCCTACGAGGCCTGAAACCAGATACATATTAATAATATCGTTGTGCGACTCGAACACTTCATGTCCCTTGCCGACCAGCTTCTCGCCGGTGGACAGATTGCTCATATACTCCAAAGTCCGCTGCCAGCGGTATCCGCGTCCCCGCAGGAAGGAATCATCGCTCACATCTAAAGTCCCGACAGCACCAGTCATGACTGTCAAACTGCCTTCAATAAAATTTAATGAGAAGAATTTCATTCTCAGATTAATTAAATATACAATCCCCAATAACGATGCCGTGTTAAGGCCGATCATGATTTTTTTCTGCCCGCCCTGCTTGCTGTCCTTTACTAAGGCATACAGCTCAAAGGAAACCATAATCACCGCAATAATAAATGTGGATGTTCTATGGGTCGACAGTACGGTTATAAATAAGGACAATAAGACGACGGAATATTTAGTGAGCGCATTGATCTGGCCTGCGGAATAAAAAATGTAGGATAGCAGCACCGAGAATATCATCAGTCTGCTGAGCGAGCTGGGCTGAATATAGCCGCCTGAAGACCTTCCTACCCACTCTCCGCCTACAACGTCGAAATAGGTGTACTCCACCACCCCCAAATATTGAAGAAAGGCAATAATCATCGGAACTATGCATACCAGGATATAGAATGTATAGAATCTTTTAGCCGGAAAATGCTCTTCCATGTAGCCGCTGCAATAGAGTAGAAGCATGGGTGAGAACCCTGCTGCGAATCTTGTAATATCTACAAGCGCTGATCCCTTGGCAGGGGTAAACCACAGATTGATCAGCCACAGTATGGCTATGAATAACATTGCGTATAGAGCAACATTCAGTACCGGCTCACTTTTCTTACGGGTCATTAAAAAAAACAGCGCAACCCATGCAATAAGCACCAGTCCGGCGGCTCCGCCCATATTTAAGGACTCTCCATCAAATCTGCCTTGCAGATCAATGATGGGCCTGAAAGCGATGATGAGCATGATGAGCTGAAGCAATAAAAGTGATAATTTGTTCTCTTTCATCGGCAAAGCATTTGAATACATGTTCATCGCCTCGTTAATTGGTCAATTTAAGTAATGGTCACAAATCGCCTGGAGTTTCTCCAGATCCAGCATTATATCTAGCTTATTTCCTTCACCATATTTCGCTTCCGCCTGCACATTCCTCAGGTTTTTCCCTTTAAGATAGGAATACCTGGCTCCTGCGTAATTAGCGAGTGTATAGAAGCAATTGTGCGAGTATCCATCCGGCATCAGTTCAACAACTACCGTCCCCGGCCTGATAAATAATAAATTGGTCAGTGCAGCACCGTGAGGCGCGATAATAAATTCTGCGGCTGCAAACAGCTCCGCCTGCTGCTGGATGGACAACCCGTCCATCGCCACCTCTTCAAAGCCCAGCGGTTTGAGTAGCTCTATAATGTCTTCCTCATTTAAAACTTTCCGTTGAGTCACATTTCCCCGCTTTACGTACAGCCGTTTGCCGGCTGTAATCTCTACTTGAGCAGATCCGGCAAACAGCTCCCGGGTGAACCGGAAGTTCGCTTCTGTCACCGGAGAGAACCCGTTAAACGGCTTCCTTTCACTGAAAGCAGCAATCAGCGTATCCGCGCTGCACGGTTTTTGAATGATTTTCTCCCGGGGAATTCCTGCTCTGGCCAGGCTTTCGATATGAAACGGCAGCAGCGGCCCCGCTCCAAAATAAAAATAAGGAATGTGATCAAGATCGTAATACTTTCGATACATTCCCAAAAGCGGCAGGGTTAGACATAACCAGTGATAGTAGTTTGTAGTATCTGTATTGGAGAGATAAGCAATCACCCCGTTCAGCTTTTCCGGTTTGCCCAGCGGCTGATGATAGATCGGAAGGTTGGCAAACTGCATTCCGGGTTCGTAATATACATTCAGCGCCGCGTCCAGCAAGTGGTTATTGCGAAAAGAAAAACCGCTGCCGGCAGCGGTTTCTACGAGGGTGATTTTATTCTGGGCCTTGAGGGGATTCATAGATGCTATATCAATTTCCTCCGGGAATACGGGAGGCCGTGTATATTCTGAATTTTCGTCGATTGTCCGGATGACATGAACGGCTTGCCCGTCAAAGACAGCTGAGTTAGACCAAGAAACAGGAATATAGCTTTTGCAGACCGTACTGAAGGTTGCATAAGAGTATCTTTTTACTCGTTTTAGCGTACTGTGCAAATTCCTTGGAACAAATTTCCGAGCTTTAACCTTCAATGTCATTGTTCTTGATCCCTCCCCAGCTTCTGATCGGCTTCGCATACAGCAGGCTTGCATACAATTCATTGATTTCATCCGCAAAGACGGACAAGTCGAAATGTTTTTTATAAAATAATCTAATGCTCTCCCCGTCCCACTTGGTACTTAACAGTTGGAGGATTCCCTGATAGGTATCCATCATGTCATTAACATTCACGAGGATTCCGGAAGAGCTGTCCACAAACTCGGGAACGCCTCCGGTCTTGCTGCCAAGGACCGGCTTCCCGCAAATCAGTGCCTCAAGAAACACTATCCCGAAGCTCTCATGCCTTGAGGTCAGCATGAAATAGTCGCAGGCACACATATAAAGCCCTACTTGATCATAATCCACATTCCCATAAATCGTTGTTTCCTGCTCGATGTGATGCCGGATTATTAATTCACGGTATACCTCCCGTTCGCTGCCTTCCCCCAGAACATGCCAGTGGAAGCGGAGCTCCGGGCGGTTTTGTTTCAGCAGACCCAGTGCTTCAATTAGAATATCCTGCCCCTTCTTATAATTAAGCGTTCCTATGGTCATAAAATGCAGGACATCCTGATCCAGGCCCAGTAACGCTCTGGCGCTACGGGAGTCAATAATATTCAGCTTGCTTAGATTCACGCCATTATAAATGATTTTTGTTCTAACCGAATCCGCTGGCAGCCGGACTGATTTCAGCAATTCGCTCTCCGCACTTTGGCTTACAGGAATAATGACGTCGGCTATTTTTAATAGCTTGTTTAAATACCAGCGGATGATTCTCCTGTCGGTATGAAAACTCATCTGGGCTTCATGATTATGAACAACAACCCTTATTCCCAGTAATTTAGCCAGGAGGATGGCTGCCGTACCGTCAGGGTATAGCCAGTGGGTGTGTACGATATCAAATTCCATTTTATTGCGTTTGATGAACAGCCAGACACTGATCAGCATGAACAGCCACTCCAGCGGATACAGCAGCGGCAGCTTTAGATACTTTGGATAATAGACGGTGTAGCCAGGGCGCCCGGCTTCGCGGGAATGGCCGTACCATTGCCGGAATTTCCCGCTGATTCTGGAGAGAAGCTTATTCGAATACGGAACTGGGGCCAATACTGTAAAGTGATAGTTCTCCTGCTCGGCCTGCTTATCAACCAGATTTTCCACGAAAATGCCTTTCACCCGATTGGTGTCATTGGGGAACAACCTTGTCAGTACCAGTACCCGTATCGGATTCAATGCCGCACTCTCCTTTCTGCTTTATGAGTTTCAGCCGCCTGTGCCTATGTTAATGACTGCTGCACCTGGTCTGTCTCTATATCGGTCCGCAAGAAGCACAAGGCATCCTTACTTTTTGCGTTGTTAGAAGACATCGATAATAGCTAATGGGCCAGATCCGGGCAATGGTATACCTGGCGGAATCGCCTTTAAGATCATCTACAGCTTCTCTTTGATGGTATCCATGGGATAGTTATTGTTTATGGTTTGCACTCACGCTCACTCCTTTTCGCAGGAACCTCTCTTTAATGACGCTATTCATATACTTGAAGTCATTGCGGTCATACAGGATACTCTTTAACGGAACGTTAAAAACTCTCGGGAGCTGAAACAAGGTGATGATGAGCCTTACCAAACCGCCTGTTAACAAGGCCAGCGCAACACCGAATAATCCTAACAGCGGAGCTAGTAAAAAAAACAAACTGATGGTTACGATAATCCCGACAAGCTGTCTAAATATCACACTCCCTGCCCTCGCAATGGCAATAAAAGATGAGGAAAGAATTAATGTACCGCCGCTTACAATGCACTCCATAGACAATAAATAGAAGGAAGAGCTCTCTTCCAGAAACTGACTCCCAAATAGTAAGCCCAAAAGATATCTGCCGATAAACATACTAGGGATCAGAATGATCGTCATTATAAACATGGAGGTTCGAAAAGCACGGCCTACGGTTGCAATAATTAATTCTGAATCTTTGCCTGTCACTTTTGGAAAAATTACTTCCGAAATCGCAGTCTGCACGGCACTGAAAACTCTGGACTATGAAAATACAACAGTATAGAGTCCAAATTCTCTGGGAGACAATAAAGAAATAATGATAATTTTGTCGGCTTGGTTATACACCGTTCCCAGGATTTCCTGTCCATAAATTATAATCCCATAGCTCAGAAGGGGTCTTACCCTTGTCTTGGAAAATTTCTTAAAATCAATCGTCATATGCGTCATTAAATGTCTAATACATATAATCAATACAATAATGGAGGTGCACAGATATACAAGCGTTGATGAAAAGAGGCTCAACCCTCCAAGCAGCCACAGCAGGACTAAACCTATCAAAGTGATCAGTGAAGAATTTAACTTCATGCCATTATAAATATGAAATTGATCAATAGCTTTGGATAAAGAGAGCAGGATGTTAATGATGATCTGCAATGGAACCATTACTAAGGTAAATAATTGTGCAATATGAATTGCTGATTGGGAATATTGCTGCAGCATTATTGGAAGAAAGAACCATAGAATGACACCAACTATTGCTCCTAATGGAACAATAATCGAAGTGCAAATCTTAATGTAATCGGAGGCATGCTCCGGGTCCTTTTTCAAATTGTAGATTAAGGAAGTCGGCAGCCCGAAACTCATTAAGCCTGCAAATAAAATTGGCCAGAACGTAATGGCCGCCAGTTCGCCCTTCCCCACTACCCCCAGCATCCTTGCTGTAAGAATAGACGTCAGAGTCGTCAATACCAGCACGACAACATTGGTGAAGCTTGTGCGGAAAATGACGCCGGCAATTCCCTTTCCTCTAAACACTTTTCTGATTGCTATTACATTCATACCGGCATCACACAGCTTTACTCTGATTTATAGGTTGTCTGGCGCGGGAACCGAGGACTCCGGCAATAACCCCGCTGCCATACATAACATTGGTTAAGAATCTGATTCTGAATTTTACATTATAAAAAGTGAACAGGAGAGCAAACGACGCAGCTACCAGCTTAACAGCCGACTTCCAGCAAAATTCTGATTTCTTCTCACTTCTTAGCGCATCCGTTACCCCTTGCCAGTACATTCTTCTCAGAAACCACTTAGCGGTCGACCGGCTTTCAGCAATTTTATGTTCAACGCTGGCGAAAGGCGAGTAGAATATCTTGTATTTCTGCCTGATGCGGGCAATCAGTTCACTTTCCTCACCAGACAGCAGATTGCTTCCGATCCGTCCCAAATCAACCCGAAAGGGATCAAGCACCTGAAAAATACTTGTCCGGAACGCGACATTCGCACCAAACGGAATCCCGCTATCCATTTCTTTCAGCACATCCGAATAATCCAGTATGGAATATAAGGTTCTATACTTGGCAGGCAGCCATTGAGGGGCCTTTCCCTGCCAGATCGGATCAATTCTGCCGCCTACACAGCCGATGGATTCATCCATTTCGAAGACCTCAAGCATTTTCTGAATCAGGCTCTCGCTTGCCACCGCGTCGTCGTCAATAAATAGAATATATTCACCCCTGGCTTCGCGGATCGCCCGGTTTCTGGCATAGGACAGGCCCAGATTCTTTTCAAGCACATAATGAATCCGGGGTTCCAAGTAATCTTGGTACCCCAAGACAATCTCTTTGGTGTTATCTGTGGAGCGGTTGTCGATCACAATGACTTCGAATACACCGGGGTCAAAATCTTGGCGGATGCAGCTATCGATCGCCTCCTTCAGGTCGAATCCCCGGTTATGTGTACAAATGGCAACAGTCGCTTTCATCCTCTACGCTCCATTCCCTTAAATGCGTTTCTCTAGGTTAATCGTTAAATCGGAAGCTTCAAATGTTCTACAGCTCTGAGCTCCGACTCTACCCGGAGCAAATCCTGGTCAACCATCATCTGAATAAGCTCGTTAAAACCCACTTCAAGCTCCCATCCCAGCTTCTGCTTCGCCTTGCTGCAATCCCCAAGCAGTAAATCGACCTCCGCCGGTCTTACAAATTCCTGATCAATCACTACATAATCGCGGTAATCCAGGCCCACATAAGAGAAGGCGACTTCCAGTAGTTCCCTTACGGAGTGCATTTCCCCGGTCGAGATCACATAATCATCCGCGTAGTCCTGCTGGAGCATCAGCCACATCGCTTTAACATAATCACCAGCAAAGCCCCAATCGCGCAGTGAATCGATATTCCCCATACGCAACTCGTTCTGCAGGCCCAGTTTTATTCTGGAGACGGCATCCGTCACCTTTCGGGTCACGAACTCAATGCCCCGTCTTGGGGATTCGTGATTAAACAAAATACCTGAGCAGGCAAACATATTAAAGCTTTCGCGATAATTGACCGTGATCCAGTGTCCGTATACCTTGGCTACACCATACGGGCTTCTTGGGTAAAAGGGTGTTGTTTCGCATTGCGGTGTTTCCTGAACTTTGCCAAACATCTCACTGCTGGACGCCTGATAGAACCGGCAGCCCGGCTTCATAATGCGGACGGCTTCCAGCATATTGGTAACAGCAACTGCTGTGATTTGTCCGGTTAGCAGCGGCTGCGGCCATGATGCGGCAACATAAGATTGCGCAGCCAGATTATACACTTCGTCCGGATCTGAGAGTCTCACCGCTTCTATGAGCGAAGCGAGATCTGTCAGGTCGCCGGAAATCCATTTAATTCTATCCTTGATACGGGCAACATTTTCATAGTTAGGTGTACTGGTTCTTCTTCTCAAGCCATAGACCTCGTAGTCTTTTTCCAGTAAAAATTCTGCCAGATAAGACCCGTCTTGGCCGGTAACCCCAGTGATTAATGCGCGCTTTTTCATATAAGCCCTCCACCGCTAATTATTGTTTGACCAGAAACTCTGTTTGGAAAGTCCTATACAGCTCCTGCAGTCCTTCGGCCAGTGGAGTCTGCGCCGTCCAGCCAAGTGCGTTGATCTTGGACACGTCTACCAGTTTCCGTGGTGTCCCGTCCGGTATGGATGAATTGAAGCTGATTTCACCCTGATACCCGACGATTTCCATAATCATACCGGCTAAATCCTTGATCGCAATATCTTCGCCTACCCCAATATTTACGATTTCGCTGTCCTCATAATTCTTCATTAAATAGATGCAGGCATCCGCCAGATCATCGGAGTGCAGAAACTCCCGTTTCGGATTGCCGGTGCCCCACACCTCAACGACCGGCTGATTCTGCACTTTGGCTTCATGGAATTTACGGATCAGTGCCGGTAGGACATGGGAGGTATGCAGATCGAAATTATCACCCGGCCCGTATAGATTTGTCGGCATTACCGAGATGAACCTTGTTCCGTACTGCCGGTTATACGACTGGCACATATTGATCCCGGCAATTTTGGCGATCGCATATGGCATATTCGTCGGCTCCAGCTCACCTGTCAGCAGATGTTCCTCTTTCAGCGGCTGTGGAGCATACTTGGGATAAATGCAGGTGGAGCCCAGGAACATCAGCTTCTGAACCTTTGCCCGGTAAGCCGCATCAATGACATTGGTTTGAATCAGCAGATTATCCCTGATGAAATCCGCAGGATAATCGTTGTTAGCAGCAATCCCACCTACTTTGGCAGCGGCCAGAAAAACATAATCAATCTCTTCAGTCTCGAAAAAATCATCCACCTGCTGCCGGTCTCTTAGATCAAGCTCTGAGCTGCTGCGGGTGATCAAATGACTGTAGCCCTGTTGTTCTAGTGCCCGCATGATAGCAGAACCCACTAAGCCTTTATGTCCTGCAACATAAATACGGTCAGTTACATTCACTCTACAGCACCTCCGGTTCATTTAATAAGCGTCTTTGGAGCCGATCAGCACCTTGAACGTCTTGAAGATAATTTTCATATCCAGCAGAAATCCCCTGTTATCTATGTAGCTCAGATCGAGCTCCACCATATCTGCGAAGCTAAGCCCGTTCCGTCCGCTAACCTGCCATAGCCCTGTACAGCCTGGTGTAACCACTAGGCGCTGCTTGTCATATTCCGTGTACTCCGCTACTTCCCGTACAAGGGGAGGACGGGGGCCGACGAGAGACATATCGCCCTTTAGAACATTGAACAGCTGCGGCAGTTCATCCAGACTGGTCTTGCGCATAAAGCGGCCTACTCTGGTGATCCGCGGATCATCCTTCATTTTGAACATGGCACCGCGGATTTCATTCTGCCCAAGCAAATTATCCAGCAACTCCTCGGCGTTGGAAATCATGGAACGGAACTTATAGATGCGAAATGGCTTCTGATCCTTTCCGATTCTTACTTGGCTGAAGAACACCCGGCCTTTGGGATCTTCCACTAGTATCATTAGCGATAGCAGCAGCAAAAACGGAGCTAAACATATTAGCCCCGCGCCTGCTGCAGTAATATCTAATGACCGTTTCACCATTAAGTAGAATAATTGCTTGCGCTGCTTTTTCAATCCTGTACTGACGTAGTAGCCTGTAGAATTCACCGTCAGTTCTGCTTCATTAGACTGTGAAGGGATCATTCATTATCACCTCTTGCCGCTTAATAGACATTCTCGCGTTCCCGCTTGATCAGCTCTTCCAGCGCCGGGAGAAGGGTGTGCTTAAGCTCTTTGCGTTCCAGGGCGAACTCAACCATCGTCATAATAAAGCCATGCTTTTCTCCCACATCATACCGTTTGCCTTCGAAATCATAAGCCAGTACACCGCCGCCTTCGGCCAAATTCAACCTCTGGATCGCATCGGTCAGCTGGATTTCACCGCCGGCGCCAATCTCCTGTCTCTCCAGGTAACTGAATATTTCCGGAGTAAGAACATATCTGCCCATTATAGCAAGATTCGAAGGCGCCTCTCCCGGCTGCGGCTTTTCAACAAAACGGCTTACTTCATACAGCCTGCCATAAGCATCGCTGGGATCAACAATGCCATAGCGGTGAGTCTGGTCGACGTCAACCGTCTGCACACCGATTACCGATTTGCCTGACAGTTCGTACTGCTTGATTAATTGCCGGGTGCAGGGCACCTGCGCCTGAACAATATCATCGCCCAGCAGTACCGCAAACGGCTCATCGCCAATGAAATTCCGCGCGCACCAGACGGCATGCCCGAGGCCTCTTGCCTCTTTCTGGCGGATATAGTGAATCTCCACATGAGACGAGCGTCTGACTTCATCCAGCAGATCCAGCTTCCCCTTGTCCTGCAGCATATGCTCCAGCTCAAAAGCAATATCAAAATGATCCTCTATCGCCCGCTTGCCCTTACCCGTAACAATAATAATATCTTCGATCCCCGAAGCAATGGCTTCCTCGACAATATATTGAATCGTCGGCTTATCCACAATCGGGAGCATTTCCTTCGGCATGGCCTTGGTGGCCGGAAGAAACCTAGTGCCAAGACCGGCAGCCGGTATAATTGCTTTTCTTACCTTCTTCATCTTGAGCACCCGTCCTTATTGTTCAATCTCATATTACATATTATAAAAAAGGGCATTTAACCCCTCCTCACGTCACACCCTTGACGATTAACGTCTAAGGTCGCCTGACCCACAGCATGACCGAGTGCCTCCATTGATAACGGTTAGGAGACATCACCTTATTATAGAAGGAATTATTTTAATAGCTGTAGGATTTCAGCTTCTGATCCACTTTTTTAGGCTTCTTCTGATTGAGAACAACACCTAAGATACGGGCATTCACGATCTCCAGGCTTGCTTTTGCCCTGGCTAAGGCCTCCTGCTTAACGCCGCCTGAATTAACTACCAGCAGAACCCCGTCGCATTGTGCCGCTAGTATCTGGCTGTCGGCAAAAGATAATACAGGCGGTGTATCAATAAAGATGAGATCATAGCGGTGTTTCAGCTCCGTTAATAGACCGGACATCTCGCTGGAAGCCAGAATCTCCGAAGGATTGGAAGGCACAGGCCCTGCGGGAATCAGCTCCAGATTGCGGAGCAGTGTACTCATCGCCGCATCCCGCAGCTGGCTCTGGCCGTTAAGCAGCGTGGATATTCCCGCTTCATTAGAAGTGTTGAAAATAAGGTGCTGGCAGGCGCCCCGGATATCGGCATCAATCAGCAGCACACGCTTGCCCGCCTGGGCAAAGGCTACAGCCAGATTGGCGGCAATCGTGCTTTTGCCTTCATTCCGGTGGGTGGAGGTAATCATGACTGTCTGGAGCTTCTCGCTGCGCGTTGAGAATTCAAGATTGGTGCGCAGCCGCTTATAGGCTTCGGAAACTTCGATGTCGATGTCCATTTCTGTAATCAGACGGTATTCAGGCGTTGAGCGTGACATCCGTACCCCTCCTTAATGAAGTATTGTTGTCTCTCTTATTCTTATTCTTCCGTTTTGCGTTTACACGGGGAACTGTTGCCATGACAGGGAAACCGATAATTCCGGCAACATCACCCTCCGTCCGCACGGTGTCATCCAAATAATCCAGCAGGAATACCAGACCCAGACCCACCATGAATGAGAGCACCAGGCTGATCATGATATTAAAATTGGCATTGGTTGCGATTGGAGCCGCATTGGCCTGCGGATCGGCAGCATTCAGGATACTCACATTGTCGATCTTCATTAACTTAGGAATTTCATTCTGAAATACAGTTGAAACGGCGTTCACAATATTAGCTGCGCGGCTGTAGGAGTTGTCGATAGAGTAGATGGACATGACCTGGGTATCGTTGACGGATGAAACGCCGATTTTGTGTATTAGTTCATTTGCGGTTAAGTGGAGCTGGGGATATTGTTCGACGACAACGTTCATAATGCGGGGGGTCATAATGATTTCTTTGTAGGTCTTGATTAATTGAATATCTGAATTGATCGTTGCAATATCCAGCCTGCCGTTCTCTAAGGACAAGCTTCGATTCTCATTCTGGTTCACAATAATTTTCGACGACGCCGTGTACAGCTGCTCGGTCATGGTGTATGAATAAATTCCTGTCGGCACACCACTCACGATCATCAGCATCAGAATTAACCAAAGGCGTTTGCGGATAATCGCCCAGTATCCTTTTAACTCCATTTTCTCTCCTCCAAATGTACAGATATGTCTATTGCCCGATAAATTATTCATAGCGAGAACTTTTCTTTTACTAAGCAAATTAACCTCTCTGATCCAGCACTTGCCCTCTGGGATTTACATCTTGTGTCGAATAGCACATACCCTTTTCATAAGCTTTTTCATATCCGGCAATAAAAAAAGGCTTGGGAACTGGCAGAAAATTCAGCTTGGGCTGCTCATATGGCATGATCTGCTTCTGCTTACTACCTGCCTTGCCCGCCACCCGGGCAAGGGTGGTCCAAGCCTCTGAAGTGTCGCCGATTTCAATTTCTGTAACTGTTACTCTCACCGAATTTTCATTCCCTTCTTTAGTTCAATCCAGCTTTGATTTTCCACAACTTAATTCATATAGAGAATCCTTAGGACTGATTATATTCATTTCGAATATATTTGTAAATCATTTTATTTTCCTTAATTTTCTTTCCATAACATCAATACCATTCGTTTTGAATCTTAAATAGATTATATACCATAAAATATTTGCATTACGAATAACTTTATGTATAATATGGTCATGATTATAACAAAATGTCCCAGATGGAGGTAATCATGAGCGTCATTACCGGCATCCTCAATTTCCACAACGATTCTGCACATGAAGAGGGCCGTAATATGATACAGGCACTCGAACAATACCCTTCGGATGATACCGGGACCTGGTCTGATCAAAGGATATTCTTGGGGTGCGCAGCACGCTGGATTACTCCTGAATCAGTGAATCAGCCCTTACCTTTCTACGATATCCGGCATCAGCTCGTGATTACGGCAGATGCCATTATCGATAACCGCAAGGAGCTGTTTGACCGGTTACAAGTCGATTCCGGCTTGCGGAGCAGCATGTCCGACAGTGAATTGATCCTGCTAGCCTATCTGAAATGGGGAGCAGAGGTAAACGATTTTTTGATCGGGGATTATGCTTTTGTCATATGGGACGCCAGAAAACAGCTTTTGTTCGGCTCCAGAGATCATTTGGGTAATCGAACGCTCTATTACAGTCATGATGAGCAAAAGTTCTCGTTTTGCACTATAATTGCTCCATTTTTCAGGATCCCTACCGTACACAAACATCTGAATGAGACCTGGATCGCCGATTTCCTGGCCATTCCCGGCATGCATGAATCAAACGATGCCTCCAGCACCCCATACCGCAACATCCTGCAGTTGCCTCCCGCCCACAGCTTTACCGTTAAGGACAGAATGCTCCGTATCACCAGCAGCAATAACATCATACTACCGGCACACAAAATGAAATTTGGCTCAAGCGGGGAAGTTCTAGAAGCCTTTCAAGCACTATTTCAAGAAGCCACAGCAGCCAGACTGCGCACGTTCCGCCACGTAGGAGCAACCTTAAGCGGCGGACTGGATTCCGGGGCTGTGGTCAGTCAGGCAGCAAGAGCCTTACAAACAAACGATAAAATTCTGCATACGTACAGCTATGTGCCACCCGACGATTTCGAGGATTGGACGGGGAAAAGCCGGATGGCCGATGAGCGGCCTTACATTAAGGCTACGGTGAATCATGTCGGAAATATTAAGGATACTTACGTAAACCTTCCCGGCCAAAGCCCGTTTACAGAAATCGACACGATGCTGCAAGTATTAGAAGCTCCCTATAAAAATTTTGAAAATTCCTTTTGGATCAAAGGCATCTACGAGCGGTCGGTTCAAGATGATGTCGGCGTTCTGCTAACCGGAGCGCGCGGTAATTACACGATCTCCTGGGGATCTGCCGTCAATTATTGCGTTCATCTGCTGCAGAGCTTTAGATATCTCCGTTTTCATCAGGAAATGAAGAATTTCAGCCGTCAGATGGGCATTCGCCGAGCCAAACTATTCCCGCTCTTGGTTAAAAACGCTTATCCCTCCCTTGACAGAACTGCGGCGACGCAGGCGGATTTCCCCCTGCTGATCAGTCCGGAGTTTGCGGAACGTACACGGGTCTTCAGCAAATTGCAAGAAGAGCAAAAGAAGCTGACTGCATCCGTAAACAACCCGATGAAAGACCGGGAGGCCTATTTCAGCAATCCCTCACTGTTAAGCCTTCAGGGCAGCTTTGGTGCAAGGCTCTCTGTGCGCTATGGATTATGGGAAAGAGATGTGACCGCTGATCTTCGGCTCATCCGCTTTTGCCTGTCTCTGCCTGCAGAACAATACATTCACGACGGCATGGGCAGAGCACTGGTTAGACGGGCCACGAAGCATCATTTGCCTGATCAGGTCCGGTTAAACCAGCATATTCGCGGCGTTCAGGGCGTGGACTGGATTCACCGGATGCTTCCTTCCTGGGATGACTTCCGCCAAGAGCTTGAAGAGCTTTGTTCCGATCCGAAGGCAGCACATTTTTTAAATACACTCAAAGTTAAAGAAATATTAAGCAGCAAAGGTACTGTTGCTAAACCGGAACAGGCCATGGATTTAGACACACGGTTCCTGATGCGAAGTTTAATCGTGTACCGTTTTCTGAAGGCATTTTAACTGAAGGGAGGTGAAAATGATGAAGCAAGAATGGAAAACTCCTCAACTGGAAGTTCTGAATGTCAGTAAAACGATGCTTGGCGAGGGAACCCACTTTGTAGATTGGACTATTGTTGGAGGCAAACTGGATTTGGATATTACGGATACGGATACAGGATATCCTCTTCCAACAATTCCTGGAGTTCCGCCATCCTAGGTAATTTCCCATTACAGATATCCATATCCATGGCTTCACTTGGTTTGGAAGAACCGGTGAGGCCATCATCTCAAGTTTCAAAGAAAGTGGCGGATGAACCCTATGAAGAAAACAATATATACAGCGTTCGGGTTAAACATATCCAGTGAATATCTCTTCCCGGAACTCACCCAAACCTATTGTGAGGATCGTGAAATCGATGTCACCATTGAAACGGGAGATCTAACGGAATACTGGGACAGCTTGGGCCCGCAGCAGGATTATTACACAGTGGATAACGGCAATATCGCCTTCAATATGCCGGGAGCGGCAATTTTCCTGGTGAAGCAAGGAAATAACATCATCATCTCTCCCTTTGAGGGTTCCGATGAACGAATGATCCGTGTGTACCTGCTTGGAAGCTGCATGGGCGCTCTGCTACTGCAAAGAAAAATCCTGCCGCTGCATGGCAGTGCCGTCGTTATAGATGGAAAAGCTTTTGCCTTTATCGGTCACTCCGGTGCGGGAAAATCCACACTCGCCGCCGCAATGCGGGGCATCGGACTGCCTTTACTGACTGACGATGTGATCCCGGTTACGCTGAACGAACAGAATATTCCGATCATTATCCCGGCCTATCCCCAGCAGAAGCTGTGGAAGAAAAGTATCGACGCCCTGGGACTCAATGCTCTCTCTTATTCCCCTCTCTATCAGGAAGTCGATAAATATGCTATTCCGGTCACCGGGCAATTCAGTCAGGAAGCAGTTCCTTTAGCAGGAATATTTGAGATTACCGTGTCCAGAAACGATATGACGGAAATCCGCCCGGTGCTTGGCCTGCATCGTTTTCCCGTTCTCTTCAATCATACTTACCGGAACTTTCTGGTCCCTCTGCTCAATCTGGAGGATTGGCATTTCAAAATGTCGGCATTAATTATTTCCAAAGCCTCTTTCATGACGATCACCCGGTCAAATGCGGCTTTTACAGCCGATCATCTTACCGCTCAAATACTGAATCTGATCCAAAAAGGAGCGTAGGCGTTATGGCAAAATCACAGATACATTCCAATCACCGCATTGTCCAAGCCGGCAATTTCTTTGTCAGCGATATGGATGGAGAGAAGGTTATGGTAGGTATCCATTCCGGCAAATATTATAATCTCGGGCACATCGGGGGCAGGATCTGGGAGATCGTGCAAGTGCCCACCCTGCTGACAGATTTAATCTCAACACTTACTGCCGAATACGAAATCTCCAGCCAGGACTGTCTTGAGCAAGTTGTACCTTTCTTGGAAGAAATGAATAAAGAGCAGCTAATTGTACTCAGCGAGGATCAAATGGTGGTTCGGGGCTGGGAGTGAACACCTATAAATAAATTACTTAGAAGACTGAGGAAAGTCGTAGCGCTGGATTCAGGAAAAAAATTGATGCTGCTGGAAGCCTGTTTCTATCTGGCCTGGGCGAGAATTTTCAAGTTATTGCCCTTCTCCAAAGTCTCATCCGTACTAGGGAAACCCATGGAAGAAACATCATGGACTGAATATGAAACACAAGTTAACACTGCTCTACTCCACAACATCAGCTATTCCGTGCATCTCATGAGCCGCTATGTCTGGTGGGAAAGTATGTGTCTCGTTAAAGCTATAGCCATAATGAAGATGCTGGAGCGGCGGCGAATGGATAGCACTCTGTATTTGGGAACCTCCAGGGATGTGTCCGGCAAGCTGATTGCCCATGCCTGGCTGCGCAGCGGTTCCCTCTACCTTGCCGGGCAGGAAGAAATGGACAGATTCACTGTTGCCTTGACCTTCAGTAAAACCTATACCCACTAAGAATTAAAGGGGCGCACTTTCATGGATAACCCGTTCAAGCTGGATACAAGTGCTTTTCCCAAGGAATTAGTCTTACTGCTTCATTGGTTAAGCAGCGATCCTGCCCAAGCTTCAGGCCGCCCTCCAGAGCCGCCTTGGAACATGTATGACCCTGAGCTCTTTCTTGAACTTGCCCGTTTTCACCGTGTCTATCCCTTCCTCTATGCGCAGCTTAAGGATTCAGAAGCGCCTTCCGCCATTTTACAGCTGTTAAAAACCGAATATATGATCAATACGTTTCAGATGCTGCATCTGACCCGGGCGCTGGACCAGCTGTTCCGCCTGCTCAAGGACAATGGCATACCTGCCTTACTCCTTAAGGGGCCTGCTTTAGCCAAAGATTTGTATGGGGATACTTCTCTGCGCACCTGCAAAGATTTAGATATTCTCATTCCTCCGGATGAATTTGACCCTACTGACCGGTTGCTGCAGTCTTCAGGATTCATGCCGGACGATGCTTCACCGAGAATATACAACTGGAAAAAAACCCTCCACCACTGCTCTTATACAAATCAGACCACAGGAATCCAAGTGGAAATTCATTGGAAACTTCAGCCGGGCTCATGGCCGGAGCCAACGTTCGATGAACTTTGGTCCCGTAGACAGGAATGCTTTCACCAGGACAATCCGGTTTACCGGCCAGGCAATGAGGATTTATTGTTGTATCTGGCCGTGCACGGCGCCCGGCATAGCTGGTTCCGGCTGCGCTGGCTGCTCGATATCAGGCAGTTATTGAAGAAGGACCTGGACTGGCGTCTGATCACCGGGTTAATGAAACAGCAGAACAGCCATATTGCCGTAGGTCAAGCTCTCATTCTATGCAATCAACTGTTAGGCACACTGCCCCATCCCGCTATGCAGCGGCTTCTCTCTTCTTCCGCAAGTCAGTCTGCCGCGCAGACCGCCGCCCTCTACATAGCCCAAATGGAAAAACCTGATGCCTATGCCCTCAAATTTACCCGCTATTTATTAAGTTTGTTAAAGATGCGGCAGAAGCTCTCTTATCTCAAAAGCTTCTATTATCCCAGCTCCCAGGATGCCCTTACGCTGCCGCTGCCGTCTTTACTGCATTTTCTTTATTTCCCCATCCGTCCGCTGCTTCTCCTGTGGCGCAGGCTGAAATATAAGACCCGAGTAAGGGAGCTTTAGTTATGAAGGAAGTCTGGCCTTATTTCAAAAAATTACGCACAATCACCGGTATCAAGCTGTACATGAACTTTGTCAGCATGATGCTTATCAGCTCGCTTGAGGGGATCAGTATCGTTCTGCTCTTCCCCTTGCTCAGCCTCTCAGGGATTTTAGCGCAGACTACCAGCGGTAGCTTGTCCTACTTTAATTGGATCATCCAGCGTCTGAACATACTTCCCTCGCACTCCTATCTGCCGCTGATGCTGGTAATTTATGTGATTATCGTGATTCTTCAGGCCTGGCTGCAGCGCAATCAGACGATTGTGAACAGCCAAATTCAACAGGATTTCATGAAGGCCTTACGTTTAGAGGTCTACGAGTCTTTACTCAGCGCGAATTGGAATTTTTTCCTCAGAAAAAGAAATTCCGATCTGAATCATTTGATGACCACCGAGCTGATGCTGGTCAGCCAAGGTACGCAGCTTGTGCTGCGCCTGGCAACAACGATTATATTTACCCTTATTCAAATCGGCTTTGCTCTATGGCTGTCCGTGAAGCTGACGTTATTTGTACTTATTGGCGGGCTGCTCATGGCGCTGTTCTCCCGCAGATTCATCAGAAGTGCCCAAAGTCTGGGTGACCGTACCAATGAGCTGTCCAAAAGCTATCTCGGCGGTCTATCGGATCATTTCAGCGGCATGAAAGACACCAAGAGCAATATGCTGGAAGCTCAGCACCTGTCCTGGTTACGCGTTTTATGCACCCGGATGGAGCAGCATTATGTAAAGTTCGTCCGGCTTCAGACAACCTCCCAGTTTTTCTACAAGGTCACTTCTTCCCTGCTGATCGCCCTATTCGTGTTATTCTCCATGCAAGTTCTGCATGCTGAAGCCGGCCAGCTAATCCTGATTGTGATCGTCTTCTCCCGCCTGTGGCCTAAATTCACCTCGATGCAAGGGAACTGGGAGCAGATTGGCACGAATATTCCTGCATTCAAAAGGCTGAACCGGGTCATGAGCGAAACTAGGGAAGCAGCCGAACTAGATCCGGGATCGCCTTCTCTGTCCCACAGTATGATTCACCTTACCCAAAGCATTGAATGCCGGAATTTATTCTACAGGTATGAGAGCAAGAGCAAGAAATATGCCCTTCAGAATATTAATCTGCATATCCCTGTCAACAGCATGACTGCAATCGTCGGAAAATCCGGGGCCGGCAAAAGCACCCTGATCGACATTCTGACCGGTCTGATCGTACCGGAATCCGGTGAGATCCTGATTGATAATGACCCTGTAACCAGCCAGAACATGATTTCCTTAAGACGCTCTATCAGCTACGTCTCTCAAGACCCGTTCCTCTTCCATGCCAGCCTGCGGGAGAATCTGCTGATGCTGAATCAGGCAGCTTCCGAGGAGGAATTATGGACCGCGCTGGAGTTTGCCGCCGCCGCAGATTTTGTGCGGATGCTTCCGGACGGCCTGGATACCATTATCGGCGACCGCGGCATTAAACTCTCAGGTGGAGAAAGACAGCGGATTGTGCTGGCCAGAGCCATCCTGAAAAAGCCGTCCATCCTGGTGCTTGATGAAGCGACCAGCGCACTGGATGTAGAGAACGAGTTCAAAATCCAAACGGCCCTGGAACGGCTCAAAGGCTCTGTAACCTTAATCGTCATCGCCCACCGTCTTTCCACCATCCGCAATGCGGACCAGGTCATTGTGCTTGAAAAAGGACATATCGTACAGCAGGGCGGCTATCATCAGCTCTCCGGCGAGTCGAGGGGAACCTTTAACAAACTGCTCGGGGTTCAGGCGGATTCGCGTGTCATCACTTTTCCGGTCAAATAATGTGCCATACTTTCATATTGCGCTTTACCCATTTATCATATATATACAAATTGAATTATTTACAATAAATAATTATTCGTATTGCATAATTTATACCATTGGAAATATTATTAATTATTCATAGAGAGGAGCGTTTAAATGCTGAAAAAGACTATGCTTCTGGTGATTGCACTTCTGGTTGTATTCACCACCACCTCCTACGCTGCTGCCGCTGATATCAAAGGGCACTGGGCGGAGGGAACGATTCAGCAATGGCTGGATGAGGGCAAGGCACAGGGGTATGAGGACGGGGATTTTTATCCCGATAAGACGATTACCCGGGCTGAGTTTGTACGGCTCGTCAACACCGGATTTGGGTTTACTGTGAATCCTTCACTCAGCACTTCGCCATTTTCTGATGTCCTGACCACCGACTGGTTCTACAAGGACGCGCTTCAAGCATACGAGGATCAGATTATCACCGGCCCGGGTAATGGCGTCTTCCTTCCAGAGAGTAATGTCACCCGCCAGGAAGCAGCCAAAATCATCGCCAACATCATTCAGCCCGACGCTGCACCGCTAACCGCTATCACCTTCAGTGATAAGAATGACATTGCGGCATGGGCGCTTGATGAAGTTACGTTCCTCAGTAATCAATCGGTCATTCTCGGTTATCCCGACTCCACCTTTAAGCCGCTGCGGGACTTGTCCCGTGCAGAGGCGCTGGTCCTGATCGACAAAGCAGTGAAACTGGCCAATAAGCTGTATGGCACAGTAACGCTAGATAAGGCACCCACCTCCGGAATTCCGGTGAACCTGATTGATACGTCAACCAAGAAGGTCAGCGGCACTACCCTTAGCGGAGGAAACGGCAAGTACTCACTTACTGTCACCCCCGGAAGCTATGTGGCCGTCGCCAATACCGACAACGCCTACGCCGCCGTCCCGATCAAAATCAGCAAAAACAAGCTGAATGTGCTGGATCTGAACCTGGTCTCCAAGGTGCTGGTCAAGGGCAAAATTGTGAACCAATTCGGTGCAGTGCAGAGTAGCACCAAGGTTGTGCTCGACAATGGATTTACAACCTTTGATCTGACCTCTTCCGCCAGCGGAACTTACAGCATCTACCTTCCAGCCGATTATGAGTATTCGGTCTACTACCTGAATAAATTGGAAGCCTTCAAATTCCCGGTCAAAAAAGGGGATCCTAAGCTCGATGATCTTACCATCACGATCACCACACCTACCAGCAGCACTTCAACCCTCAGCACCGCGGACACCGTAGCACCGGTGACCACCTATACCACCAAACCTCTTTCCAACGGATCTTACATCGACAGACTGGAGATTACATTATCCGCAACAGATAATTCTTCGGGCGTAAGCAAGATCCAGTATCGGATCAATGGCGGCTCATGGATCGATTATACGAGTCCATTTATTGTAGATGCTGCAACCGTCGAGAAGGTCGAATACTACAGTGTAGATAAGGCCGGCAACTCGGAGACCCTGCATGTCATGGACTTCAATAAAGGTACTGTGAGTTTCGTAGTAACCAGTCAAAGGAGGTTCTAACGTGGAAAAGGATGTCTATTCAGCAGACAGCATCAGCCGGAAAATATGGATGACACCGAAGCTTGAGGTGCTCGATATTGAACAGACCTATGCTGAAGATAACTACTGGGAGTTCAAGGAGTTTGGCGGCTTCTGGAAAAGAAACCAGGTAACTCTCGGAGACAGCTAACCAAAAATCCTGCGACTGCTGCCGGTGCTCTCCCGGCAGACAGAACGCAGGATTTTTTTTGGGATTTCCAGCGGTCAGTTTTCAAATATACTTTGTCCGGCAGCATAGACATATGTCAAGTTGACCTCACCTGCTGCGGCAACATCGATATTATATGCACCTGAAGTGACACGTACTTCCAGCCAGCCTGCAACGATCTCCAGCGATATTTTATAATCCAATGGTGATGTCCCGTATTGGTACAGCGGGGTCTCCTTAAGCTTTGAGTACCCGCTTACATGGTTTAGCACATTCGTTGCGTTATTTTTGATTACTACATCGATCTGTTTCCGGTCTATCTCTTCCGTCCCCCGCTTACCCACCGTAAATCTGACGGTTAAAAGTCCCGTGGAATTGGGATAATTTAATCCAATTTTATATACAATCAGTGTTTGTCCTGCGTCCGCCTTCCCCCCGGCAGGGGTTAGAATCTTCGTTCGTTCCAAGACGGGAGTGGTTTTGATCTGTAATGGTTTAGTAAATGTCATGAAAGGAGATAACCGGGAGTCAAACTGAGGGTAACTCTCTGACTGATAAATGGTGTGGTCTATGTGGATACTGATATACTTATTGTGCTCCTTAGGGATAACCGCCGGATCATAGCTTGGATCAACCGAAATAATGCCCTTCAACAAGTCAAAGAATCCAAAACAGTTCGTCAGGCTGATTCTGTTCGGCATATTGAACAATACGATACAGCTATCCGTATTCCCCCCGGCAGAAGCCATCTGGCAATTATTTACGGAAATGAGATTCCCCTGATTTTTGGCCATATTCGATTCATACCCCGCAAAGTTATATACGACAGGAAGACCGCTGCCCTCGGCTCCAAACCGGGAATCTTCTATGAACAGACCCTGTTGTCCGGCATTGTTCTCATAATTATCAACCCAGCGTGCTCCCGCTCCAATCGTCGGAACAAAGACAGAACTTCGGATCACTAGGTTTCCGTCATTATAGACTGCTGCCCCTGCCCAGCCACTATGGGTAACCCAGCAACTATCAATAATCATTTTATCGCAGTAATTTTTTACGAAAACATCCGTTTTCCAGGAAATGCAGCGAAGAAGATGAACGATCTTGCTCCGGTTGCCGGTGAAACTGACTGTATCCAGACCTATCAAGCACTTATGGAAGACTACATCCTCCAGCTTGGTCATCGAGGCATCTACATCACCACTGATTTCTATAGCCGATGAATATCCTACAAAGGTTAAATTTCGAAGTTCTAAACGATGTCCGGCAGTGTTATTCCCTACAAAACATTTAACGTCCCTGCTGGAAGAAGCAGACTTTAAAATCGCCTGACCTTCCGACACGAGGTCAATTCCCTTGTAGATCGTTATCGCGGCACTGGTAGTATATATTTTAGCGTTGAAGATCAACTTGGTTTTGGTTTCATAGTATAAGCTGTTTCCAATCGTATTCTCGCCAACCTTTAAATTCTTCGCATAGTTAATCGCTCTTTGTATTCTTCCCGTATCATCCGTTTCCGGGGCTATTCTTGGATAGTCTTCCACTTGAACACCAATAGAGCACTTAATTGTATCCAGTAAAGCAGGCAATCCTTGAACAAGGTCCACCTTAATACATCTTATCCGTAGATTCTGCGCTGTTCATATTACTTGGTTCATTTAGGTCAGCCAAGTTACCCCCCTCCTATCTCAGCGTTATAAATCCGCATTACCTTGTTAATATATTCATTGTACTGCTGGCTCGCCTGTTGCTTGCTTGCCTATTTTTCCAGCGGGTGTTCAGGCAATCACACTATTGATTCTGTGCATCAAACGAAAAATAATGATACTATGAATGATGGGTAAAAGAGCTTGCTATAGATTTTATCGTTTTTATATATTGCAACAGGAGAAGATAACATGGAACCGAATTTTTGGATGGATTTACCGAAGCCGTTTTTTATATTAGCTCCAATGGAAGATGTCACAGATATTGTATTTCGTCAGGTCATTAGAGAAGCTGCAACACCCGACGTATTTTTCACGGAATTCACAAGTACAGAAAATTATTGTAACCCTGTTGGAAAAGAAAATGTAGGTGGCCGGTTAATGTTCACGGCTGATGAGCAACCGATTGTCGCTCATATTTGGGGCAATAGACCTGCACTTTTTGAACAGATGAGTATTGATATGCAAAAACTTGGTTTTCGTGGTATCGATATAAACATGGGATGCCCGGCACAAAACGCCGCATCCAGTGGAAAAGGGGCTGGATTAATACGCCATCCTGAAGTTGCAGCAGAAATTATTCAAGCAGCAAAAGCAGGTGGATTGCCGGTTAGTGTTAAAACAAGATTGGGTTACTCTAAAATTGATGAGTGGCGCGATTGGTTAGGACATATATTGAAACAAGATATTGCGAATCTTTCCATTCACCTTCGTACAAAAAAAGAGAAAAGCAGAGTAGCGGCACACTGGGAACTAATTCATGAAATAAAAAAATTGCGCGATGAAATTGCTCCAACTACGTTGTTAACCATTAATGGAGATATTCCGGACCGCGCAACAGGATTAAAAATAGTTGAACAACACGGCGTTGATGGTATCATGATTGGCCGCGGTATTTTCACCAATCCATTTGCTTTTGAAAAAGAACCCAAAGAACATAGCGCGAAGGATTTTCTCAATTTACTTCTTTTACAGTTGGATCTGCACGATAAATATTCAACAGAAACCCTGCCGCGTTCATTTAAACCACTTCTTCGCTTTTTCAAAATCTATACTCGTGGATTTAGAGGTGCAGACGAACTAAGAAACCAATTAATGGATACCACGTCAACAGACGAAGTTCGCCGTTTAGTAAAACCTCTTTTAGATCAAGTATTAGATTGATGTATCCCCCCTTTAAAATCATCAAGTTTGCATATGAAATACCCAGAAAAAAAAAAGAGACCTTTCGTATATAACTACGAAAGGTCTCTTTTTTAACACGATTTGGTCAATGCAGGTTTCCTATCAAGAAAACCCTTATTACATCATGCCGCCCATCAACAGATTAAACGTACATTATGCGAATACAGCGCCATTACTGAAGAATTAATTTAAGCAAAGCGTGCATTTTTCGCAATAAGTGCATTATCAAACCTACCTTTATGGGCAAATTATGGGCAAGTGGATTTGAGCCTCTAATATTAAGGAGGCTGATTATTATGAAATTAGAAGATGTAACTCTGGGGTTCCGTGTCTCAATCACCGATGGTCACTGGAAAGATCGTACTGGCACAGTCATTGCGATCGGTACAAGAACCATTCTGCTCGACATCGGAGAGCCGTTACTGATCAGTGAGCTACCTGAACACCTGGAGCCGGCTCCTGTAGATCCACTTCCGCCAGGTTGGGAAGAATTCGATATATAAAACAGAATCCCCTGTCAGCCATTACGGCCATTACGGCCAGCAGGGGCTTCTGTTTTATTATAGGTGACTCTTTAAGACATCACCCAGATCAGCAGTGTATCTGGTGAGTCGTAGGCTGATTTCGGATCGCATCACATCGCGAGTAATTCCAAACCGTTCCTGGTAACCACGATAGAATATTTTGTAATAGGAAATAAATTCGTCCTGTTCGTCAGCAATAAATCTGACATTCAGATGCCTCAATTCTTTTTGAAGCTTGTATGTATCCTGCATAATTTTATTTTGAATAAATCTTCCGGCCAGTAAGTAAAGCTTGGTAAGTATGTTACCTGAGTTTTCTATTTCTTTCATACTCCTGCTTAACATCGTGTCTATATGAGGTAACAAGATTAAATCGCGTACCATAGAAAGTTCTTCGGATGTTAGTATATTATTTCGTATCCCCTTATCCCTGTGTTTCTCCTCATACTGCTCCACATGTTCAGTCAATAACATTTTCGATTTCCACCGCTCATTGCCATCCAATTTGGTCACAATGACCCCTCCCTAATGGTAAACCAAGTAATCCATGCATTGCTTTTATTATGCTTCCGCGAACCCGGATAATGCGCTTAAACTCATCGAAGTTTCAATCTCTTAGCACTCTCAATGCCCGTGGTGTATGTCCTTGCCGCTTTATATATCCCTTTTCTTCTAACTTATCCAAGAGGCCTTGTGTTGTTGAGCTAGATGTAAGGCCGATCTCTTCTGAAATCTCTCGTACAGTCGGGGGGTAGCCCTGAGCCTCTGTCAGTTTAATAATAGCCTGCAGTGCAGCGCGTTGTCGGTATGTTATTGGCTTCATGCTACAACACCTCTCTTTATAAGTCTCCAAGCGAGGATGTTATCGGTAAGAAATACCCGCGGCGCACCGGTAGTCAAGCAGGTCGCCCGTATGTGGCCGCCTTTGATGCCATTTACCTCGATCTTACGCTGCGTAATCTCTCCAGACTTTGCTTGATATACAATTTCAATGGTTTGGCCGATGCTCATTTTCATGCTGCTCGCCTCCAAAAATAAGAACATTTGTTTGTATTATAACCAAACATGCGTTCGTTAATCAATGGAAACTTTTTTGGATATCGCTTAAACCATCGCAATAAATTATAATGATCAAAAATGCTAAGGTGTGAAGACATGGACAAGAAATTAAAACAAAATTTAAAGACAGCAGCTATTAAGCGGGAAATGATTGTGGCATGGCTCACAAACGGAGAAAAAATAAAGGGTATTGCTGAGGTAACAGCAGATCCGGATAGGATAAAAATCAACACGATTGAAGGCCCGGTGTGGGTACCTTTTGGCGAAGTTGAGAGTGTGTCTCGAGTAGTGCGCTTAAGGATTGAGGGAGAAACCACTGAATAAAAAAGCCCACCAGCTGAAAGCCAGTGGGCAGAATACTTACTGTTTGGTCAATGCAGTCGCTTTATAAGTAAGATAAGCCTTCTCGACGGCAGCCCTAATCTCCTCTGGCGCCACCTTAATGCCCCGCACCTCCAGTTGATCAGAGGCATATGCCAAAGCCTGCTGTAGCTTATCTGCCCCACCTAAGTCCTTGTATACTGTCTGCGCATAGGCAAAGCCCTCCGTAGAAATCTTATGCAGCAGTTCCCGCTGAGACACAGATAGCTTAGCATCAAACCAGGCGTCCGCCTTTATCTGTAGCAATGATATCGTCCGTAGGATTACAGTGGCAAGAACTCCGACAATAGCCACCACGGCAGCAGTAATATAGGGCTGTGCTTGATCAATAAATGATTGCATAGTATCCTCTCCTATTCAGTAGGCATCCCCGCGGCACGCCGCAGGTGATTTGCTGTATTGTTGTAATAAGCCATGGCCGTCTTGTCACCCTTCACCTTTGCCGCAGTCCAGCCCGGAGAAAGCCACCGGAACACAAGCTCCTGGACGTTGCTCTTCGGCAGCTGCGTGAACGGCGCTGACGATCCTGGCTGCAAGGGTATCCTGGCAGCCATCCGCAGGTTATTCGCCAGGTTATGAAGATGCAGCGTGCCTGCCGAGTCACCGGCCTGCCGGGCAGCGAACCATGCCGGCGATACATATTCATCAATAAGTGTCTGGGCAACATTAGCCGGCAGCTGCACAGCAGTAGGAGCAACGATCACGACAGGTTCCTGCTGCATTTCTTTGGCAACATCATACAGAAGATCCTTCAGCGTTTTGTCGGCAGTCTTCAACGCCTGGTCAATATCGCTCTTACGTGTTGGGTCCAGCTGCTTGTGCGATGGAATATGCGTCAGGGGGTTAAGCCCCCACTTGTCACAGCAATAAGCCAGATACCACACAAATCGCTTGTACGCCTCGGGAAAGTCGATCTTACCGCCGTAGCAGAGCTCCACACCCAGGGCGATGTCGTTCGCGTCGTCTCCATACTTTTCGTTATCCGCTGTCACATTGTAGAGCACATGCCAAGCTTTCTCAGCCGGATCCGTCCCGGTTCCCGTAGGGATGATCTCCAGGATCTTCTTGTCATCGATGAAGACCTGCGCGGAGGCCGAGCGGTTAACAAGACCTTGGAAATATTCGAAGTGTTTATCCGCTGTAGCCCCGGGATTACCCGTATCATGGGCAACTAAAAAGCCCGGCGTTCCCGATACAAGCCGAGAGCCGGGCCGAACGTTCTGGCGCTTGTCTATGTAGCGCCGTTCGATCGTGTATTTATCTTTGATCAAGTCTATCCCTCCTTATGCTGATTTATTGTTATCCGGATGATCGGGCTTGGCTGGATTGTTTTTCGACTTGTCCTCTGATAATTGAAGTAGGAAGTCTTTCATGGCCTGCGGCAATGGAACGCCAAGGACTCCAAGATTTTCAACCACAGATAAACCTTCACGGCCAGCGTAAAAGTAAATGGCGGCCGTCCGAAAGATCGGCGCTCCCGGCTGAATCCAATCATCCATCAATGAGGACAGCCCTACGACAAAAAGCACTACCGCCTTTCGCACGCCGCCCCAAAACATTACGTCACTGCTCACTGTCTTGGTCTTGACCGCCCCCATGACACCAGTTGCATAATCGCCGCACATTAGGACGATAAGCACAAGCAGCCCCTTGTCCCACCCGCCCAGCAGCCCGGCTACCGTTGCCAATACTCCCGCCATAGCTGTTGCTCCCCCCGTGGCAACCTCACGGCTTCCAGATCCGATAGCAGCCGTGTATATGATTGTTGTTAATTGCTTGATGTGATTGAACATTCCCTCGCTCCCCTCTGTCTATATAACTTTTATGACAATGCAAAAACACGCCCTTGTGCAGGCGTGTCGTCTATGTGCTATTCAGTTTCTGCATGCCGGAGCCTCACCTCCCTTGCTGCGCAGTATGATCCTATTACGTCCTATTCTTACAGACTCGATTTTAAGTAACGCCCATACATGAACCATGTTAATGAGACTGTGGTTAATGGTCCAAAAGGATAGGTATACTCGAACATGCTAACAATTAGCATAAAAAGTAATAAGTATAGAGATAAATTATTATCCTTTCTGATAATGATCGAGTATAACGTTTTTACCCATAAAGATATATACAAAACGGCTACAGGGAATGATCCCAAAACTCCAAACTGAAGGAATTTATTTAACAGGAAATTATGAGGTTGGGTATTAATATAAGAGCTTTCTATTAATTCCCCGAAAAAAGGGTGAACTTTTAGGAAATCAATTACTTTAATATAGACGTCAAACCTTCCTGCGCTAATAGAGTTTAAATCAGTCGAGATATAATTCAAAAAGAACGACTCTTTAATAAGTTCATAGATAGGGTTTAGAAAACCGAAAATGTAAGCTAATGATATTAAAAAAATAAAAAGAATAGTTTTACTACACTGCCAAGAGTATTTTTAAGCCTAACATTTATAAGGGTATTGACTCCAATACAAATAGTCAATGCGAGTAAGCCTGATCTATTCCTTATAATTAATGCACATGAGATGCTTGTAATTAACAACAAAAAGCAAATAATTTTCGAACTTACTTTTAATTTATTTTTTTGTTCCTTTAACTTAAAAAACAAAATAATGACACTACTCGCGATAAATGGACCGACTTGATTTTTTGAAGAAATAAGGTATTGAGCAGATATTTGAAACCCACTACCCATAAAATATACTAAAAACAAGGCCAGCAAAGTTGTTAAAAGAACATACATATTAAGGAGTTTTTCAAGTTTGAACGAAGTTATATGGCCTATTGCTAACAGAGCAAATGGCATAGTTATTTCTAATGCTGGTGAAAGTATTATTCTGCTGTTAAAAAAACTCAATGCTAAACACATTACATAAGTTAGATATATGATCAACATATAAAAACGGTAGTAAGCAGTCGTTACGATCTTTAGTTTTGGTACGGTTATGGCTACAGTTACTGCAAGCAACATATATAGTAAAATTCTTATGTCACTGTAAATATCCGTACCCAGGAAAAATTGAATAAAAACAGTCGAAAGAATACTTAAACTGACTAAAAATCTTGAGGCACGGCTATCAATAGATTTAGTTTCAATGAGAATGTCTGATAAATACAATGATATCTCTCCCTAATGGTTATTATTAGATAATATTACCATAAGGATCAATCAACCCCTGTAATTATTATTACAGGGATTGATAAATATTACATTTCAACAAATTTTTAAAACCTATCGAATAACCATTTATATTACACTCACCTTTCCAATACCTCCTCCTACTCCTGAGCCAAAATCAGAAAAATTAGCTAATCCTCTATATTCAATGACAATGTAGCTTTTTGGCGCTTGATCGTTAGTAAGTGCGACAGCATCATCCATAAATTGAAAACTAAGACTCACCACTCCTGTGTCAACGACTACCTGCTCATTTGCTGGAATTAACTCAACTCCATATTTAGGTGTTCCGTCTGGAAATGTATATTGAAATGATGCTGGGGTTACATATCCATCAATGAACTTAAAATTAACTTGCAATTTATTAACAGTTGCAGTATCAACGGCTGGACAGAATAGTTTCATAGATGTTATTACTGTATTATAGGGAATTCTAACACTCAGTCCTTGGGCAATTGTTTTACCTGACACATTATTCCCGTACACAATCTTTTTATAGTCTGCGTAATCTGATTGAAAAACGCTAGGCATAAACACACCTCTGGAGGCATTAGGGTTGTCAATTATAACCTTTCGAATACGATAACCTGCGTCCAGTGCTTGTTTAAAGGTTAATTCACTACCGTTCAAAAGTTTGAAACTAAGATACGGATACCCCTCATGACCTAACGCTGATATATTAGTGTTGTTTATAAATAGTGCATTTGCCGGGGGGCTACCTGCTATTACATGGTCTAAAGGCCCAATATCGAACCTATTGTTTGTTAAAATGCTATCTGCGATCCTTAAGCATGCCCCGTTACCAATTCTTGCAATCCTTGCATTGTCAGGTACTGTTCCTGTGCCCGCACCGGCAAAAAAGTTAAGCCCATTTACATTTACTTGTCCATAATCTAAGTCGAAAAAGATAGTGTCAACGATGGTACGTGTTTCCGAACGATTATTAAGAAAATTAAAGGAACCTCCTGGATCATTACCTCCAGTAGTTTTTATAAACCGTTCGCCATTTGATGAGATTAAAAATTCACAATTTTCAGCAGTGAAACTACCTGAGTATGTGTTATAAAAGTTAAATATTATGCCGTTTATGGTTGTCGGTTGGATATAGCACTTAACGAATTTCCAATTGACCGCCTCTCCGTTAAGACAGTTAAAAAGTATATTAAACGCACCGAAGAGACAATTTTCAATATATCCGTTATCTGCCATGGTAGATCCGTCAATATTGAATATGACATCGTACCCCCTGCTCATAAAGCCACAGCCGATCCTTACGTTTTCAAAAACTGGGGTGACAAATTCAATTCGGGATTTCCCCGTACCTTTAAGGTCGATGAACTTGCCGATTCTTGTGGCTCCCGTCTGCGTGAATACATCAACATCGAAATTACGGTACTTTGGGGCATACATTTTATATGCATTGTCAATCAAAACATCGGTTGTTTGCAGCACCTCATGAAATATTTGAGCACTATTTCCTTCAAAATCAATCAATACCGCCCTTACAGAATCGTCCTGACACCCCATTAGATTATTACCACGAACAAAATAGGCTCCGTTCGGTGAAGCTTCCACTGTAACTTTAGGCCGCTTGATAAAATAAGGTGTGCCTTTAACACTTGCCTGGAGTGCGAATTTGAACGCCCGTCGAAAAGCATCTGAACTGTCTGTGCCCGTTGGTAGATTACTTCCTCCGGTATCGTTAACAGGGGGCGCGGCATCTGGCACAGCCCCAAACCAGTCCACCTTCACCTTATAATGCACAATGGTAGGCGTGGATACATCATTCCAGATACCTACATTTTGTGTTGCTACCTGCGCTGTTGCATCTTCAAATTCGAATATATTGTAATATCCAGCATCAATATAAGCGTTGATGGTAAGCGTTACTCCACTTTTCACCCTCAACTTCCCGCCATTACGAAATATAAGCCTAATTTTACTGCCGATTGTGATACTGCTGCTTATACTGATAACGCTGCCGATGTTTAAAGTTAAGGGGATATTCAGCGCAGTAGCGCTTTGAATATCCGTTTGAGAAAAAACAGCTGTCGCCATATCCGCCAACTGCGCGCTAACGGTATCGTGCTCATCGTCAAGCCGCTGCTTCAATGTGGTGTATGTTTCCCCTGTTGAGCTCACCCGGGCCTGCGCTGCTTCAACGCTGCTGTCACCAGAAATGACGGCTTCATTAAGCTGTTGCTGCACGCTGTCCACAGCCGCTTTCATGTTGCCGGCACCAGCTACTGGACCCGTATATGCTATGTGCTCAGCAGCGTGGGCTGCGGTCGAATC
>NZ_LN831198.1:238514-308933 GCF_001368795.1 Paenibacillus ihuae | reverse complement strand
CCGTATATGCTATGTGCTCAGCAGCGTGGGCTGCGGTCGAATCCTTGTGAGCTGTTACCTCTGCCTGGATACCTTCAGACACCGCAGCAGCTGCATCCAGCTCAGCCTCAGCATTCGCAAACCCTTCATTCAGGTCGTCCCAGTTCTCCATGATCGGCTTCGTTCCGTCCAGGTTCATCAGGCGATTTGGCATGCTTCTCAGCTCCTTTATCTAAAAAGATCAATCTTTTCTCCAAATTCTCCATAAGCCCGATCAATACGGACCGCTCCTGCGCAGGATGAAAACGGGTAACAGCCTGGATCACCAAGAGCAATTCAGGCACCGGCAGGCTGGGATCAAGCTCTATTTTTATTACAGTTTGAATGGCTGCCAAGCATTTAGCCTCCTTCCGCGCAACACAAAAAGCCCCGCCGATTTCGGCGAGACTCTGTGAAGGCTGTATATTATTTTTGAAGGGCTGCAATCTGGGCGTCCACCTCGACCAGCTGCTGCTCCAATACTATCAATTCTGCCTTGCGCTGTTCAAGTAACTTCTTATACTCATCTGCTGATGCTTGAGCTCTTTTCCCAAGGTCTCCATTGTTTGCAAGTTCCTTTGCCATGATCTCATAAGGCGGGATCACATTGGTTTCCAGATCCGTTATGTTCGCCTTTTTCTGCTCAATAGCCTTTGTAAGTTTTTCGCGCTCTGCCTGTAAGTCTTCAGGCGTAGTTTGCTCAGTAGTATTTACAGTATTGATTTCACCGTTAGGAGCAGTAGTTGCTTGCGCTGCTGAGGCATCTTCCATAATAATTTTCTTCCCTTCTACCTTAAGACTTGTTCCCGCGGCATTCGCAACTGCGCGAACAGGTGCGTAGGCAACTCCGTTAATAATTACCGCATCCGCTACCTTTTTACCACCTTGTTCTATGGAAAATAGCCCTTGTACCTTCTGGCCAACCAAACTTGTAGATGCAGCAAAAGCAGAAGCTCCAGTTAGCAGTAGCAATGAAGCCATAGTAGTAACTACGATCTTTTTCACTCTCAAAACCTCCGAATGGTATATTTACCCTATCATACCATTACGTCACGATACTGAGAAGGTTCCACCCCAGTTTACCGCACCGGAGATACCGTGATTATGCGATCCAAGATTTACGGTGTGCGAATGAGATGTGCTCGCCTTACCGGCCAGCGCCGCCCAAATTGCGTCCAGTTCGCTTTGAAGAGTTGATAGAGTTGATTCTGATAACACCTTACTCCAGGATGGGATTCGGACATATTCACTCCCAGGATCTAATTTGACTCCAGACCCCGCGATTGTTGTTTTTCCGTATCCGCTCAAAATAAAACCTGCTCCTGGAGAATTATAGATTGTTGATTCGTTACCGTTTGCCAGGAACCGAATCTTACTAACTCCACCGTCATAGGCCGGGATTAGTATCCCGTTATTTTCATCAGCATAAACTCCGAAAGCAATGCTGGATGGGTCAATTACTACGCGTGGCCACAGGTCTTCGGAAGTCTGGTATTTAGCCCCGGTGACAGTCCCCCCATTAATCGCAGAGGATTGAATAACCCCTTTGATAAAAGCATCAGTAGCGGTCAAGTGGCCTGCCATATCTACCTTAAACGGCGCGTCCGCATAGGTATCATCACCCAGCCAGATCCCCCAGTCATCAGCCTTAAAGACGTTGTCTCCGCTACCGATGATGATATTACCGCCCTGCAGCGTACCGGTGAATATCCCGTCCACCCCTTCCAGGGTGCCAGAGAACTTAATCCGGTTCGCCAGCGCGTCATAGTACAGCTGGGAGACGCCGTCTACCCTCCACTCCATGATGTCAGAGTTAAGAGTCAGATCACTCTTCCCGTCACTCCGCTGCACCTTAATGCCGGCAAACCGGGTAATCGTCGTCCCGTAGTAATATTTTCCTTCCTTCACCGCGGTCTTATCCAGGTTATCGACAGCCTCTGACAAGGTGCCTGGAACCTTGAATTCGCTCTTCTGCTCCGATACCGATGGTGACTCTATCGACATCAAGAGTCCGCCCTTAAATAAGAACACCTGATGCAGGATATAGGACTGATGCTGGACCACGCCCGTCCATGGAATTTCCGTCTCCATCCATGGTGTGATCGTCTCCATCCAGCTCGTGCCCTCGTACAGCCCGACGCCTATCCGGTCGCCTTGCTCCAGCTGCGGATAACCCTTGGCGTCCATGGTTAAGGGTAGATAAGACACACCGCTCAGAGAGGCACACAGCGCGTCAGCCATGGCCTGCGTAACCAATGGATTCTCCAGCGTAAGCGTATGGTTCTCATCACCGCTGCCGGACTCATAGGTCAGGTTGTCCTCCGTGTCATAGGTGACCACCACCCGAGTGTACGACTTGAGAGGATTGGTCTGCCGGGCGCGGATGTAGTCGGCCATGCCCAGGTCAAAAACCGGCTGCTCATTGGGCACAAACCGCTTCATCTTCAGCAAGCCGTTTTTACCCATGAACAGAGACGCGCAGTTTGCCCCGGCGATGTACCCAAGTACCTGGCGCATTGTGAAGCCTGTCGGTGCTATGGGTACGATGTACGCCGGGTTAATAACCACGCTGCTGTCATATGAATACCCCAGCCTTCCGCAGACCTCATCAAAGACGGCCTGCTGGGATGCTGGATACGTCAGGGACGAAATGTAAGGCTGATCCGCGTACACCAGCTTGTCATAGCAGATATATTCCCAAACATCATTCACCTTGTCCCGGCTGTCCACGTAAAACTCACCCAGCGGCAGCCACTCTGTAGCCCCGCCCGTCCAGGGATACGGATCACTGTCCCAGGAGATATTCGCTTCCATCCAGGTCATGCTGGCCAAAGATAGAGCGACATACGGCACGATCTGAGCATTCGCCGGCAGCTCTTCCGCTGCGCGCAGCCGGAACGTCAATTTGCTGGGGATCGCTGTACCGATCTCGAAGCCCTCAGAGAGCGTCATCCGGTCTTCAACCTTGAAGTCTACAATCTTACTATCCGTGTATTCCGCTCCGTTGATGGTCGCCTTGGTGCGGAATTCTTGATCATGCCGGCGCAGGTAGTCGGCCATTATACTCGATATAGGATACATAGCCTCACCGCTCCGTTAAGGTCAGTTTAAGACCGTTAAATAATATGTCATTGCCTTGACTGACTGCCACCGGTGCTGGACGGTTACCGACATACATACGCTTTGTCTCGTACTTCCCGGACATGGGATCCGGATAGTAGAAGTCAAAGAATACACCGGACATCGACTTTAGCAGCGCCGACATCTGCGCCCAGGTAATGACGCCCCATGACATTTCAATCTGCCGCTTAACGGCCACACGTGCCCGGTTGAGTGTACCGTCCGCGGTCCGGACGGTGGTTTCCCCATCGTCCAGATCCATCACGGTAGGCTGAAAAGTGGCAGGATACACGGCAATCTCGGTACCGTTCACTTTTAGTAACATGCATCAGCTCCTCCTTATACGTTCAGCAGTGTCTTGCCTGCCTGCGCCTGAACGCTGTTAATGGCCTTGATGGCAGCACGGCCTAATTCCGTCTCACCAAATTTGATAACCGTCTCGCGGTCACTGCTCCGGATCGCATCCAGGATCTGCATCAGGACTGCAACCATCGTCTGATTGCTTACGTCCAGCATCCCCTGCAATGTAGACAACGGACTAACCACCTCCGGATCCGCGGCAGCTCCCCGGTTATCGCCGACCATGGCCAGTGTAGGTCCGTAGGCTAACCCACCCTTTGCAAGGTGCGGTACCTGAGGTATATTCACGCCAAAGCTTTTACCGCCTGCCCAGTCTGGCAAATCGATCTGAATCTTGTTCAAGCCTTTAATTACAGTATTAATCGCGTCAATGATCAAGTTAAGCGGCGTCTTGACGATGCCATACAGGCTGTCGAACACGCCCTTGAATATCGACTTTACACCGCCCCACGCCTTGGCCCAATTTCCAGTGAATACACCGGTTATAAAATCCATGATCCCATTCAGCGTTGTCTTCAACCCGTTAATCACAGTGCCGATACCATCAAACACAGTCTCGAAAGCAGGCTTGAGATTCTTCCAGAGCACATCTATTACTGGATTAATGACATTTTTCCAGAGCCAGGTCAAAACTTCGATGATCTTGCCGATCACGGGAATGACCGTAACGGTTAGAATCTCATAAATAGATTCCCATGCCTTAGCCAGCACAGATCCGATGGCCTCTGCTAACGGTAGGACAACCTTTTTCCAGATCATCGTCAATACGTCCGCCAGAATGGAGAACACGGGCTTCAATACGGTGCCGATGAAGTTGGCCAAGGGCACCAACACCTGCTGCCAAAGCTGCTTGAACACAGAAATGAGCTGCGGCAGGAGCGTCTTCAGGAAGAAATTAATAGCCGGCTGCAGGATCTGCTTCCAGGCATCTGTCATCACGGTAGAAACGAAGGTCGCCAACGGCTCCAGCGCTTGCTTCCACGTATCCCCAAGCTCCGCAATCTGCTCACGAAACGTCTCACTCTCCTGATACAGATCAATGAAGCTGTAAGCCAGCAAAGCGATTAAGCCAGCTATTAGCGTCACTGGATTAAATACTGCAGCGAATGCCGCCGCTACCCCTTCCATAGCAGCAGCCATCGCCAGCCCTGAAGTGACTGCCTCACCCAGCACAACCAAGAACGGGACCAGCTCCACAAGGATGCCAGCTATTTTAAAAGCAGCGAAGAAACCGCCGATCAGCAGCGCTCCTTTCACAAAAGCGTCCTGATTCTGGTTGATCCAGTTCGATACTGCATTCAAACCGTCAGCAAGAGCGAGCAAGCTATCAACGATTATTCCGCCCGTCCAGGCTGCTATCGGCTGCAGGAAGCTATCCCAGAGCCAAACAGCTACCGGCTTAAACGCATCGATGACGCTGTTCACTACTCGAATACCGCCCGCCAGAACGTCCAGGAATGCCGGCAGCGCCTTCTCCACGGTCCACTTAGACAACGGCACCAGCACATTGCTGTAGAACCACTTCAGCCCCTGGCCAACGTTCTTTGCGAAAGGGTTTACGGCATCCCATAGCCCCTTCAGTGATTTTCGGAGTGGATCCAGGCTGATCTGTGCCAAAGAACCAAATGCCTGCTTCATATCTGCCACAAAGCCCTTAACCTTTTCCTTCACTGGATCGATGTTTATGTCCGGCTTGCCTAAATCAAGGTCACCAAAGCCCCCACCAATCCCTGCGCCGAGACCGCCCAATCCAGCAGCAGCGTCTCCTGCTTCACTTGCTGCATCCGCTGTGGATTTGGCCAGCGTGTTCAGTTGGTCGAATCCAGCTAAGCTTCCCTTGACGTCCTTGCCAGCCTTCTTGGTCTTTTTCCCGGCATCCGTTGCTGCTTCACCCATATCGCCCAGCGAGCCGCCAGCGCCGGCTGCTGCATCACCTACACCGCTAATCGCCCCAGTCGCTTCAGTAGACCCGCCACCCATCGCATTACCGAAGATCAGCTCTGTGAAGGCTTTGAAATAGGCTGCCGCGATCTGCAGCTTCGCAATAAGCCAGTTCAGTCCGCGAACAACCGGGGTCAGGATGTTAATGAATCCCGCGCCCATCGTCCCCTGGAATATCTTCCACTGCTCACCCATGACCTTAACCTGATTGGCCCAGCTGTTCGATGTCCGGGCAAAGTCGCCCTGAGCATCAGCCGTGACTTGCATCAGGTAATTGTACCGAAGCATGGTCTGCTCTGCCTGTGTCATGGATAGCCAGGCCTTATCGATGCCCTGCGAGAGAGCAAAGGCTTCCATATTGGCCACAGACATGTTAATCCCGAGTTGTTTCAGCGGTTCCGTCTCTCCGGTCATGCCGCTGAAGACCTTCTCAAATGACATTTGGTTTGATAAGTTGTAGAAGGAAGCCATGTCCGCAGATAATTCCGTCAGGTTTTTGGACATTCCCTCCATTTGAGCACCCGTCAAGCCGGATGATTTAAGCATCGCGCCCATCGTGGAAGCATACTTTTTCCCGGCCAGCTCGGACAGACCGAAACTATCAATCAGGCTGCTGGACCAGTTATTAATGTCCTGCGCCATCGCGCCGAATGTTACGTCCACCACGTTCTGGACTTCCTGCAGGTCAGATGCCAGGTTAATTGCTTCACGGCCAAAGTCCACCAGGCCCTTAATAGCAAAGGCCCCGGCGATTATCCCGCCGAGACCTTTGAATGCACTCCCTACCATGCCGTTAGCCGTATTCGCGATGCCGTTGAGTTGGCGCTGGAAGGCTCCGTAATTAAGCTCCAGATCTAAATCTATTCGTCCTGCACTGCTTCCTGCCATATAGCGCCACCTCCTCCGAACATGCGGGCTAATTCAGCTTCCAAGCTTTTCGCGGCCTGCTCTAGCGTTTCCGGACTCGCAAGCTTACTGTCCGCCTGCCGTTGTCGCCACTCTCGGTGTATCCGCCGCTGTTCTGAGTTGAATCCTTTAATGACCTTTCGGTCCTTCTCAGCCCGTATCGCGACTATGCTACCCAGCGGCGTATCCGGCATAAGCCCGGCGACCAGGGAGCAAAACTCTTCCCAGGGCATATCACCGTGCTGCCGGATCCGGATGCTGTACTGTTTCGCCAGGCTGGCTTCAATCAGCGGCCAATCGTCAATCAGGTCATACCAGATATCAGCCTTGTTCGGCTGACCGGCGAAATCGGGCAGCTGCCTCGTCATAACTGACATTGGACTGAGCGGCCAGGATCCCTGTAGATAAAATCTGCAGGTTACCAAAGGCCATCTTAGGAATGTTCAGCTCCTCGTAAGCCTCATCGCCCAGCGCCCCCTTCAGGGCGTTAAGCATACCCTCGAAACCTGAGGTCGCGGCCTCTTGGAAGGCCAGGACACTCTCCACGCTGTCATCGATCTGGTATTTCTTATCACCGATCTCGATGGTCGGTTTCTCGGTGCTGAATTTTCCTGTGAGTTTAATATTGTGTGCAGCCATTAATTAGCCCTCCTTAGGGTGTGACTGGCGCCGGCGTAAAGGTCGGCTTACCGTCAGATAAAAGTTCAAATTCCAACGCATCAATATTCGTGCTGTCGCCACCTGCAGGAGCCGTCAAGTTGATTACACAATCCATAGCCAGCTTTGCACCGCTTGGCAGCGTCCACTCGAATTTGGTTTCGACTTCCTGGCCCGTACCGATCATCAGGCCAGCGATATAATCATTACCAGGATCTCCGTAGTGCCGTTTGCCGGTAAAGCTGATCGTCATGCCCTTACCGGTTACTGCCCGGCGGGTCCAGCCGCCCTGATCCATCGGAGACCACTCTTCCGTATTGCCATCAATGGAGATAGAGAAGTTCTCCAAATCCTTGATCTCGATCATCTCAGTAGGCGTAGAAGCCCGGCCAAGAGAACCGACTTTGAAAACATTATTGTGAACCGGGAAAACACCTGTTGTCGCCAATTCAATCCCCTACCTTTCGTAATAAATCGTTGTCTCAATCACATATTCGAATATCCCGGCATCATCAGTACCCACGCTGACAGGCTCTGCGGTCCTCATTTGGAAGTTGATCACTCGCTTACCGGCAATCACCGCAGGCTGCCCAAATAGCGCAGCGTAGACCTCCTGGGCCTTCTGCTCCGCTGTGTCTGCATTCTTAGTCCAGTGCACCAGTATGGACACCGACTTGACCGCATAGCTGGTGTTCTCCAGTCCACCGATCGCAAGAACTGGCGTACCGTTATTCAGGTTGTATAGGCTGATGCACTGCGCTTTGCTGGTGTCGGCTTTACCGATATACCAAGCAGGACAGTCCACCTGCAACTTCAGCCAGTCGCGCACCTCTGCGAGAGTCATCATCGGATAAACCCTCCCGCCAGCTTCTTCAGCAGCGTCTTGAAAGCCTGGGTAACCCCCCGGGTCTTTCTACCCTCAGCCCATGCCTTTAGCCACTCTCCCTGCGCATGCCGGTTCTTATCCTTCCGGAAGCTATACTCCGGATGCCAATACAAGCGGCGGGCATAAGGCGTATCGTAGGTTATAGTGACCTTGCCCCGTTTGGACTTGGATGCATCGATCGTAGCACTGCGCTCAAGTTCGCCGGTCTGCTTTGGCACGACTTCAGATACCATAATATCTGACAGGATACTCTCCTTGGCACCTTCCACGACTTGGATCAGCGCTTTCTCCGGCGCTGCCCGTAAACGGTTCATAGCCCGGTTGTTCATTGATGTTTTGACCTTGACCATTTACATCAGCTCCAGTTCTGTGGAGAACACACTACCGTCTGGATGCTGCGGGCGTGAAGCGCTGAAGATAGGCCGCTCGATCTCTCCGAAGCGCACCAGCCCCTCGATCAACTTCCCTGGGTTAATGTCTCCCTGGATGATTACCTTGCCGGAGAGCGTCACCAGGCGGCGCTCCTTGTCCAGCTTCTGCTTCATTTTTTCCTCATAACAGCAGAGCCCATCGAAGATCAACTCCTCGATAGGCTCTCCATCCTCACTGGTATCGGTCTGGTAGACTTTCACCGGCGTTTTGAGTATCCACTTTGGAAACGGCAGCTTCCCCTTCATCAGCTTAGCCTCCTACTCGTCAGCCCTGTGGCGGCTAAGAGGCTGCTTACGGCCTCTGTAGTCTGTACCCCTCCAGCTCCCTCAACGCTCTTAAACGACAGCGAGACGCTGCCAGCAGAGTAGCCAGAGAGTGGGAAGTTCAGATAGTCGCCGTAGGTGTGAAAGAAGTCTGCCTGCTGACAGACCGCTTTGATTACCTTAAGCTGCTGGAACGATGTCAGACCGATTATGCCGCCTGCAGCTATCCGGTTATAGGTCAGCGCATCAATCTGATCACTGGCCCGCTCCAGCGCGGCAGGCAGCTCCTCTGCAGGTATGCTGCCGTCACCATACTGCTCATACTCCGCTACTGTGGCATAGGCCATATGATCACCTACTTCTCAGCTTTGGCGGTCTTCTTAGCCTCAGCCAGCTGCGCCTTCAAAGACTCGATCTCTTTTTCAGCATCAGCCAGTTTTACCTTCATACCATTCAAAGCTTCCGGAGTGCCGGATCCGGATGCTGCAACCTGCTTAAGCAGTTCAGCATTTTCCTGTGCGAGCTTCTGATATTCCGTGAAAGATACCGTCTTGCTTGGTGCATTATCCACAACCTTCAGGTCATTGCCGTCTTGCTCCGCGATGTCGTACCCCATTTTCAAGTACGTATCACGCTCCGCGTCATCGATGCGCAATTGTTTATTACCTTTTACTGCAAATAACATATAGTCAGTCTCCTCTCATTTGGCCAATGGCCATTTATATTAGGCTTGTACGCTTAGCTGAATAGCATCTGCCTTACGTTCAATCACAAACAAGTCAGTATATCGACGGTTTTGATACAAATATCCGTCTCCACCGGTGTGGCTGCCTGGCTCCCACAGATAAATTGCGCTGTGCTTGATCGGAGCCAGTACGCAGTGCGGATGAATCAGAATCATGTTAATCTGTTTCGCACCTACGCCAGGAACCGCGCCATTTGTGAAGTCGAAAACAGTCTTCATACGACTAGAAGGCACTTTGACCAGGGTAACATCGTCCAAACTGCGAACGGTGCGGTTAATCTCGCCGTTATTGGCTGTAACTGAAATATAGCGCTGCATATCCTCAGCCTGTTTGAGCAGCGTATGCACCGTAGGAGTTACATACATGATACGGCCATCCTGAGGGATCTCTGCTTCATCCATGTTCTGCATGAGTTGATCGAAGATTTGCAGGGCATTGGCAACAGTAAGCGCCGTAGTATTCGGAACCTTGCCAAGGGCTACATAGTCCGAATAAATTTTGCTGTACCGGTACTTATCCAATTCCGGAATAGCCTGCTCCGTCTCAAAGACATTCGTGGTATTGGCAGCTGAAACGATTTGATTCGTCTCATCCACGTCCATGGCATCGACATAAAACTCTACGTCACGGTCAAATGTCAGCACCTTGGTTTCAAAATCATTGCTGATTGCCTGGCGATTCCATCCACCGGCGCGGCTGTGATCCTTGTATCCACCCACATCCAGACGCGGAATCTTCACTGTCTTGGTCCCGATAAATGTGGCGTTCAGAGTAGTCAGCCCAGAAGATGTGAGCTCCCGGGTGTACTTTTGCTGCAGCTCCGTAAGGAAACTGTCTACGTAATTGTAAGGCATGTATCATCTCTCCCTATTTTTGAGGTGTGTTACCGAAAATGTTTGCTAACTGCTCATTGGTCGCTGAACCAGCTCCACCTTGGCCGCCTGCGCCGCCAACACGGAAACCACCTTGGCCACCGTTACCGCCTTGATCCTCCGGCTTGAACAGATAAGCGTCTGACGTTTTAAGTCCGGTCAGCTGTTCATCCAGACCGACTACTTTACCGTCATCCCCGATCACCTGCTTGTCTTTCTTGATCAGACCGGTGACGATAGCCTCATTGTGGACCTTGCCGTTAAGCGCGGATTTAATCGCATTCGTCAACGTCATGTCCTTCAAGCTGGCGTCATACTCGTCCTTTGCCTTCTGGTTCTCGCCCTGCAATCGTGTGATCTCGGCTTTCAATGTTTCCGAAGCACCCGCGTCCTTACTGAGAGCCTCGAGCTGTGTATCGCGCTCCGTGATGTCCTTCTCCAGCTTCTTTTTCGTTTCGCTCAGATCGTTGTACTGTGACTTCGGAACAAAATGCTTTGGAAGCTCCTTGTTCACGTCACCGATCAGGCCATCAACTTTCGACTCATCAAAACCAGCGTCTTTAAGCAACTTTTTCAACCAATCCATTTATCATCAACCTCCATAGATTTATATAGCTGCTCTCCAGCTAGGGGAGTGGACCGCTATGCTCCGGTCCCTGAGCAAATAGGCCACGGCAGTCTCGTCCGTGGCCTAGCTTGGTGGTATTTGTACCTTTTCGCGGCTGTAATCCCGCCTCAGCTCCGGATTGGCCTTCATGTGATTGCGGAGAGCTCCTTGCCACTGCTTCACCTTTGCCTCAGCCTTGGCCACGTTGTCCGGATCTACACTGCCAGCAGCGCGACGCTTATATTTGCGTACTTGTCGCTCCATATATCGCTGTCGCTGCTCGGCTTTATAGTTCTTCCTGGCTGTATCCTCGTCCACTGGTTCCGGTAGTCGGCTGACATCAGGAACGAATGTGGTCATGTTGTGGCGGCAATGGGGATGAAATAGCCCCCCTGCCATGGCCGTACTGAGCAGAGGGTATTCCCCGTCAGCTGCCGTGCCCCCACTATACACGTCATCGATATACACTTTTCCCTGCCACGGCAAGCACAGATCCGAGCAGTTATTATGCGCGGACACTACAACAGTCCGGATACCGATCTGCTGCCGCTTGGCACCTTCTCCCGCAAATACTGCCCGTTGGGAAGAGGTCCGCAGAGCCATCTCCGCGTAAGAGGCAACATTGACGCGGCGGCCATTGGCATACGTGATATAGTTGAATCCTTTATCCAGGAACTCAAGAGTGGCCATATCGATCGCTTGACCAAGTGAGCCCGCCCCCGAGTTGAGATACACCTGAGCTTTAAAAATGGTTTGCCGGAACACATCGTATCCTTGCCGTAGAAGGGCAAAACGAGCAGCTTTCAGCTCTCCGCGGGAAGCCTCAATCAGCGCATTCACTCGGTTTTGATTGAGCGAGAAGAAATTCTCGTCCGATGCCGCATTCACATCGACCTTCTCACGGATCCGCGGGGTCAACCGGTTCCATAGCTTCTTAAACACTCCGCTAACCTTAGCAATTCCGCTTTTGAACCCGCCGCTGACCTCTTCCTGGATGGCTGCCTCCACTGCCGGCTCAGCCTTTTTGACAATCTGCTGCGCTTCCTTCTTGTATTGCTTCAGATCCAACAGCTTCAGCTGCTGCCACTGCTCCCACTCGAAGCCCTCTTTCTTCTCCTCGGCCTCGTGCCTCTTCAGGTTGCGCTTCATGCTGGCTATCAGGTCGATTTCCATTTGAGCGAAGATCTTGCGGATGTCGTATTTCATTCAAGATCATCTTCTTCAGAATCCCCTGGAGGTTTATCACGGTTCACAGCCGGATCCTCTGCTTCAAGCAGGCCCTGCTCATCCTTGAGCCGCTGAACCTCTTCCGCTTTCTCTTCGTCGGTCCAGGTGTCGCCATACAGCTCCTCCACAGCGCGTTCTATGGACATGATCTGATAGGTACGGGCCTTACCGACGATTTCCACCACACTGCCGAAGTCAGGGGAAGCATACTCCCCGAAGGTCACGCTGGCCTCGTACTCGCCTGCGGTGCGGCTCTGCATCGTGTCATACACCTTCATGACGGTCTGCACCAGCTCCGGGATCACCTCATTCAGCCGATCTACGATCTTGCCGCGGGTGTACAGTGTGGCCTTCTCCTTCTCGCGCTGGGCCTCAGCATTGTCAGTCTTCTTAAGGTCGATGCCCAAGGTAGACGGGCTAATAATGCCTTGCAGACACATATCCAGCGCGCTGCTATAGCTGGCCACAAACGCCTCATACATGATCTGAGGCTGCACCATGTCGATTTGTCCCTTGGCATCCTCGGCAAGGCCGCCCTGCAGCTTAATAAACTGATTATCAAACGGGTTTGGCCGTATGGGCTCTCCTGTCTCAGCGTTTCGCGGCACCAGATCCTGCGGGATATACTTCTGCACCCGGCCTGCGCGGATCGCATCTACCCACTGGCTGATTACCTCATCCAATGCATCAAAACTGTCAGCCTTGGAATCGAAAAGGCTCTTACCGCGTCCTGGCCACTTTGTGCTCTTGAAGATCATGAGCGGTACGGCCATGATGAAGTCACCATCATACTCAATGTCCTTCAGATCCGCGATATCCGGCACCAGAGTCAGTGGAACCTGCTTGCCATTGGCGTCCATTAGCTTGTACCGGATGTACTTGCGGCCAAATGTCTCGACCAGCCGGTAATCCCTGCTATCCACCGTGTAATCCGAATAGAAAATGACCTCCTGCAGCCGCCCACGGGTGCGTTTGTATTCCACCTGATCGCCTCCGTAGAACTCAATCAGCGGATAGGCACTAACGGTGGTGTCCACGGTGACCTTAAACGCCCCGTCTCCTGCTGCTAGCGTCTCAGTGATAGCCCCGGCCAGCAGCTCCGGAAAGTCATTATCTTCGCTGATTTCCTCCCATGTGGCCGTCTCAGCATCCTTCTGAAGCGTAATCGCATCCATATCAGCCACCACGATATCAGATATCCGATCTGCCACCATAGCCGGCAGCCCGCTGTGGATCTTACGGATTCCCAGCCCATGGCTCGGCACCGCCGCCCAGAACCGTGACCGTCCTACACTATCATTCACCGACTGCTTATAGAATTGATCCAGCTCGGACGGATCTCCACGATACCAGAGCCGATTCCGCAGCACATTGGTACGGTAGCTAAACGGCTCCGTGATCGTAATGATCTGACTTTCCGGTGCCGGGTTGATCCTTAATATTTTCATCACCATGCTCTTAAACCACCCCACTTTCTACACCTCCAGTCTCTTCTTGAACGGCTGCACACTGTACTCGGAGCTATCCAAGCAGTCAACCGGGTAGCTGCCGTCATCCGTGCGTACCCATTCGCCCTTAACGCGTTCCTCTTCGTTCCAGGTCGCGTTCTCCAGCGCCTCCTGCCAGGGCTTCAGGTGACTCATGACCTTGTAGCGCCCTTGGTTGATCAGGATGTTGGTCAGCCGGATCCGGTCTACGATGCCCTCTTTCTTGTATGACGGCGTCACCGTGATGAATATCTTCCGGCGCTGCAGCTCATTGAGAAGCGCCTGCCGGAACAGCTTATCCGCGGACTCCGCGAAGATATGAGCACACGCAAAAAAAGCAGGGTACGTTTGTCCCCACTCCTCAATCTTATCGACAATCTCTTTGGCGTACCGGTCATGCGTGTAGCCGGTTGACTTGCCTTGCTTATGATAATAGCCATCCAGCAGCACAACATCATTATACCTGGCCGTGAATCCGGTCAGCGTGGCCACCGTGGCGTCTGTTCCGCCGATATCCACTCCAATGCTGAACTCAATAAACCTGGCAGCTTCGATATCCTTGCGGGTAACCATGACGTCCTTAACTGTGTAACCCGTATAGATCCGGCCTGTGGCCGCCGTGCGCATCCCCTTGATATCCGCCTTGTACCATAGGCTGTCCTTGTCATACGTGGCAAGAACGATCCGCAGCTGCTCATCTGAAATAGATAAGTTATCAAATACGGTGAAATGTGCGTAATTGTAACCTGGGTTGCGGCCTTCCTTCTTCTCCTTGTCCTGAAAATCCAGGAAATCGCGATAAAACCAATGTGCCGGCGGCTTCGGGTTAAGATCAAAGAAGAGCTGCCGTTTGCTGCTGGCGACTGTACGGTCAATGGCTTCCTGTACAAAGCTCTGATGGCACTCATTAACCTCAGTGATATACACCGTGCCGTAGGAGTTACCCTTGATCCGCGCTGCGTCATTAGCCTTACCGCCGCCTGCGATAATGACAACCTTCTCGCCAGTCTTGGTCTGGATGTACAGCGCATCCCGGTTCTTATACTCACCTTCACGGCAACGGCCGGCAAACAGCCACTGGAGCCCGAATCCGTTGGAGTCTATGGCGTTCATCTTGGCGGCTGCTAGGCTTACTCCTGCGACCAGGTGGAGCTTATCCGGATGCACCTCAAGGCACATCGCATAAGCAATCAGGTCTATGATGTTCTTGCCTGCCCGCTTACCGCCCTCAGCCACGTTAAGCCAGCTATCAAGGGATTTAGCGATATAGTCCGCCTGCTTGGCTGTCAGCGGCGCATATGGGATCATGGCTGCTTCACTCATCGTCAATCACCCGCTCAGCTACGGGATGGTTAATCAGATCCGCCAAAGCCGTGATCTGGGCGTTTGGATCAGCGCCGTCCTTGTTCGGCACCTTGGACTTCAGCACCTCAATACGAGCTTTCTGTTCCTCTGTGGCCAGATCCGTCTTCAGCAGTTCATCATACTGCTTGATCAGCCCCTGCAGGGTCGTCATGGCCCGGCTCTGAGCTGTCAGGAAGGTCGCCTGCTTATCCCATGCCTGCTGCACTTCCCACTTCTCACTGTACGACTTATCGCCGTTCGTGAAGCCAATCTGTGTGGTCGTGCTGTCGTCATGGTCCTTAACGTACATGATCTGCTGGGCCCTGATGATGGCCGCATACTGGATCATGATGTTGTCCCAGAGGATATCCAGCGGAGCTCGTGTCTTCAGCTGCTCCAGGATCTCCAGCGACTCAGCCGGTAGATACTTAGCGAAGAGCCCGTGCTTCTCGGCATTCTTGTTTCGCTTAGGAGCCGAGCCGCCTTTGTTGCCGACAGCGTTCTGGTTGCCTGGCGGTGCGCCTCCACGGTTAGGGTGCACCTTATCAGCTGAGGGTGCACCCTTTTCCCGGCTCCAGCCGTGACGCTTCTTCCAGGACTTCACCGTGTTGAGGGAGACGCCATATTTATCAGCGATTGCCTTATATTTCATGCCGGCTATATAATCCTGCTCGGCTAATTTGGAAGTTTCAGCCATGCTACATTTTCACCACCCCCGGCGTTGTGTTTGTTTCGTATGCCCGTCCAGGAAGCCCGGCCTTCTCCGTTTTTCCCTAGCTCCTTGCTACGGCCGCATTGGCCCACATAACCGCTTGCTCTAGGTTCGTCATCGCCAGCGACTTCTCACGGCTGTTCGGCACCTTCGCATCGATCAGCTCAGCGAGCTCTTTCGCCTTCTCGCGGATCTCAGTGTAGATTTCAGGCTGACCAGGCTTCGGCGTATGGTATTTGAAATTATTCTCAATTTGCGGATTTGACACAAAAATCATCCTCTCAAAATTGTTTTTAAACGCAAAAAAGAGCCCTCCGCGATGGAGAGCCCGTTGATAGACAGATTTATAGCACTGTAGGTTGTATGGCTCAGTGTAGGGCAGCCTGTATGGCAAGCCTACAAAAAATCTTGCTTAATCTTGCATTTAGCTCGGCTCACATAGTCTTGAACCGAAGCTCTTGATACTCCCAGCTTATGTGAAATCTCCTGCAATGTCAAGCCCTGCGCCATATGAAGCAGAAAACATGTTCGCTCCCGATCACTTAGGCTAAGCAGGGCATCTACCAGCCTTAGCCGCTCAGCCTCAGTGATCTCCTGTGCCGATAGTTTGATATAGATTTCACGCTGCCGGTATACGTCCGTCCGCTCAGCTCCTCTGCGGCTCCCTGGCCGTCTGCCGCGGCGCATCCAGGTTAACGCATATCTCATGTCTGCCAGCATGCCGGAGACCGTCTCAGCTTCCTCGGCTGCTGCCGGATCCTTTAGGTCTAGTGTGTCACGGTAGCGCTCAAGGGTATGAGTCTCAGCTGCGTATTGACTAATCAGGGTTTCGATCCAGGTCGCTTTTGTGGTTATCATGATGTCTGACCCCATTTCTGTTTATTCTCCAGATGCAGTAAGCCGGTTCAGGATCCAGCGAGCCCGGGTCAAATCCGCAATGCTCCGGTCAAGTAGTTGCACTTCGTTTGGCTTATCCGCAAGCTGCGGTTCTACCCGGGAAGCGACCATCTGATTCTCCAACCGGTCATTCTCTGCCATCAGTTCATCGCGCTCTGTGATCATTCGGTTAATCTCATCTCGAAGACGATCATTCTCCTCGACCATCTGAACCAGATCACGTTCAGCCGCTTCCCGTGCAGCAACCGCGCCGTCTGCTCTCGCCCTCGACAGTTCCATTTTAGTCATGAACTCGTCAGCAGCCTTGCCGGCAAGTGCAACTGCTTCGGTAGTTTGGCCCTTCCACCTTTCAACCTCGGCTGTCAGGCGTTCGATCTCCTGCACCGCTTTCTCCAGTTGTTTCAACTCCGTAGCCGGTGCTGTATCCTTCTCGCGAAGCATCTTAGGTGAATCCTCCACAGATCCGGAAACCTTGTCCACTTCTGCCCATTTGTTCATGTAATTATAGATTGTCGCCTCGGAAACGTCCTGCTCCTTCGCGATCTGCGCGATGGATTTGCCGGCTTGACGCTCGGCGAAGTATTCCTCAGCTGACATGTTGAATTTGGTTTTGGCCATAACTTCCTCAACCTCCAGTTTAATTTGTTTTCGCGGTCTCACGGTGCCCATAAGCTCTTGTCCCAACTCTACTAGCTGGAACCCTACCGGACAGCTGCTTTTACAGTGCTTATCTAAATGCGCGGACCGGCTGCCATATTTCTTGTTGAATTCAGCTCTTACCTCACATGTTTTACAGTGTCCATCCAGGATGTCATCAATCTTGCGGACAGTTGCTGTCCGATTAGAGCCCATTTACCTCACCCTTTCCACTCTGGCCTTAAGTGCAGTCAGCAGCCGGTCCTGGGTGGTAGCCTTTGCCTCCAGCGCTGCCATCACGTCCTCATCAACGCCACCTTTCACTACCAGATGGTGCAAAATAACCTTCTGCTTCTGACCCTGGCGGTGCAGACGGCCATTAGCCTGCTGATACAGCTCTAGGCTCCAAGTAAGGCCAAACCACACGACGTGATTCCCGCCATCCTGAAGGTTAAGTCCGTAGGCTGCTGAAGCCGGATGGGCAAGCAGGATATCGACCTGGCCGGCATTCCAGTCCAGTTGATCCTGTGGTGTCCGCAGCTCGCGGATCCGCAGGCCCGTTGTGGCCAAAACTTTATGCAGCCGGGTTAAGTCGTGCTGGAAGCTATAGAATACTAGCGCCCGGGCCCCGTTCAGCTGCTCTACCAGCTCACTGAAAGCCTCCAGCTTGCAGTCGTGAAGCTCATGGACGCCGCGATCGGCATCATACAGCGCCCCGTTACACATCTGCAGCAGCTTGCCCGTCAGCGCCGCAGCGCTCGTAACGCTGATCTCGGTATCCTCAATCTCAAGCAGCAGATCCTTCTCCATCCGCTTGTACTGCTCGGCAGCCTTGGCATCCAGCGCCACGGGTATCACGTTCGTGATGCAGTCAGGCAGATCCAGGTAATCCTCGGCCTTCATCGAGATACACAGGTCTGCAATCTTGCGGTGTATGATATCGTCTGCCCCGGGTTTGGCTGTGTAACCATGCCCGTCATAATTCCGGCTAAAGTAAACCTCCCGGTATCCGGTGATGTTCTTCTCCAGCCGCTTGCCCTGATCCAGCAGGAACACCTGCGCCCACAGGTCATGAAGTCCATTCGGTGCCGGTGTACCCGTCAGCCCGACAATCCGCTTCACATGCGGCCGGATCCAGGTCAGCGCCTTGAAGCGCTGCGCCTGATGACTCTTGAAGCTCGACAGCTCGTCGATGACTACCATGTCAAACGGCCAGGCATTCCGGTAATACTCGGCCAGCCATTTCACATTTTCCCGGTTGATAACCCAGATATCTCCCGGCGTGTTTAGTGACCGGATCCGCTTCTGCGAGCTCCCCAGCACCGGTATGATCCGTAGGTGCTTCAGGTGGTCCCACTTCGCTGCCTCTGTTGTCCAGGTCAATTCCGCGACCTTCTTCGGTGCGATCACCAGGCAGCGCCGCACTGCGAACCGGTTATATTTCAAGTCATTCACGGCAGTCAGGGTGATAACTGTCTTTCCTAGTCCCAGACCGAGAAACAGCCCAAGTGCATCATCAGTCAGCAGCCGGTTAATGCAGTACCGCTGGTAATCCCAGGGCTTGAACTGCTGCCTCGTCATGACCTTGCCTCCTGTAGGAAAGCGTCAACGCCCTCTTTACTGTCAATCACCCAAACACTGCAGCCGCGTGCTGTTAATTCCCTGTGCTGTGCCAGCTGCAGCGGTGTTGGCTTCTGGCCAGGTGCTTTAAGCTCCACGAAGTGCACCCGGTTAAACGGCAGGACAACGATCCGATCAGGCACACCTGCATTCCCCGGGCTGGTCCACTTATAGGCAAGGCCCCCTGCAGCCTTGACCTGCTTCCGGAGATAAGTCTCAATGTCTCGCTCTCTCAAGTTGATTCCTCCTCAGCAACCATGTCCCTATACGCGTATATGACGTAATGCGTATAGGCGTATTAGGCGTTACGTGTTCTTACGTGTGTGTCTAATATATCTATTTGTATCTTCATTAATAGTAGTAGTTGACATAGTAGACATATAACAAATCCAGTCATAGCAAGGGTTTCAGCGATTGGGCTGTCAACCACGTCAACTTTCCCAGAAAATGGCATGGTTGACTGGTTGACGTTTAGTTGACGTCCGGTAGACATCTTTTAAAGCCCTTCTGCTTGCCGTAATCTGCCCCGGAATGCATAGCGCTGGCGCGTTCCCACCCGGTAAGTTTCGTCAGTACGGCATTAATCCGTATAGCATCCGTCTTAGGAATTGCGCGACGCTCGCCCAGGCACTCCCGGTAGATCTCTGCTGCACACACCCTGTCCCTTTGCCGCAGGGGACCGTCGTACGTCATCCCTCCGCCCCAATACATCAGGCGCTTCTCAGGCGGCCATCGCAGCCAATCCTCCGGAACCGGACGCTCCAGGAAGTCTTCAATAATACCCTCCAGTGGATCTCGCACCAGATGCTCCTGCCGGCGCTGTTCTGCATCCTCTTCCATTTCATTAGACAGATACAAGGGCTCCCCAAAGCGCCAGCGCATCATGGCCTCTGCCCAGATCTGGCCTACCTCTATCTCGTCCAAGTCACGGAATACGGATTTTGATGCAAAGCCTGGTCGCGCGTCCACCGGCCAGAATCGGCGGTTCCCCGTTGGGTCATGTAGGTACTCATGGTCATTCGTCGTTCCAAAAAAGATCGAACGCCGGACCTGGTTCTTTACGTTGCGAGCATATGCTTCCCGGTATTGATCATCCATCTTGCTCAGGAACTGCTTGATCCGGTTAACGTCTGCTCGGTTAAACGCCTGAAGCTCAGCAATCTCAACGATCCACTTGCCCTGGATCAGCTCCTCCGCCTCTTTGCCCTCAAAGGTTTTTAAGCTGTCACTGAACCAATCCCGGCCAAGCTTCCGGAACAGAGTACTCTTTCCGATCCCCTGCAGCCCGCAGATTACTGTCATATAATCGAACTTCACACCCTCGACCATTGCCCTGGCAACAGCAGCCACAAGCGCCTTGCGGGTTATCGTTCGCATGTACGTGCTATCCTCTGCTCCCAGGTAATCCACATACAGCGTATCCAGCCGCGGCACCCCATCCCATTGCAGGGACTCCAAATAAGCCGCTACCGGATTAATCGCATGCTTCTCTGCACACAAGACAAATGCATCCCGGATCATGGCTTCTGTCCGGAAGCCAAGCGTTCTTTCTATATAAGTGCGCAGTCCGGCGTCATCGGCATCAGTCCACTGAAATGCTCCAGCTGTCCGATCCCGCGGCGGCCACGGCAACGGTGCAACGCCTGTCAGCCGATCCGTAAAGGTATCCCGGTAGATCCGGCCGCGCAGCCGTACATCGTACTGCAGTACCAGCTGCACATTCTCCGTCAGCCGTAAATAGATCCCGTTGCTGTTAATCTTGAGTTTCTTCATCCACTCCAGGTCTTCCGGATCCACAGGAAGCGCCGAATCCACGACACTGAACTCACTAACAGCCTTCTCGTAGCGCTCCTGCTTCAGCAGCCCGGCAACAGGCTCCAGCTCCAGCGCGAAAGCCGTCATGGCCACATAAGACGGAAGCTTATTCGTCGGCGTACCGGCCTTGGCCTCATCGTCCGCTGAGCCGAACCGGTGCAGCCGCACCAGGTCAAAGCTGTTCACCAGCCGGCCGCTGGTCGGATCCGTGGCATGATGGGAGTACAGGAACTGGCCATCGTCGTACACCACAGCTCCACCCACCGTAGATCCGCCGGCGAAGGTTAATCTGCCTGTCCCGTCATCGGTCTCCAGGTAAGCCCCAGGGAGGAACGCCGCTATGGCCTGATGAATGTCATAAGTCCGACAGAACGCGCCAACGACTCCGCTCTTAGCCGATGGATCCCCTTGCTTTGCAGCCAGCCGGACATGCGCCTCACTGGCTCCTGGTACTTGTGGCCACTCCTGGATGTTGCGCCAGTTGGTGTATAGGCCGAGCAGTCCATCTGCAAAGAGAAACTGCTTATCGCCGTAGGTGAACACATACTGACTATCTGCGCTGCAGCTCGGCCAGTACATCAGCCGCGAAGCCTCAAAGGTCGTCGGGTCACAGAGCTCAATGCCGATGATCTGGCCAAGCTTCCGCGCTAATGGCTCGTATTCATCAACGGAGACCGTCCGGTCTGTAGGCACTAGCACGCGCAGCCGCGGCCGCCCCTCCTCATGCTTCCGGGTAGAGTAAACCGCATAAGCGCAGCCCAGGGCATCCAGCCGGCGCAGCACGTCCATCGTGCCGCCTGGCGGAATGCTGTCCAGGTCAAGCGTCAGCACATCCCGGCTCAGCACCGCAGCAGCTTTGCGGCGGCCGCCGTCAAGCGTACCGGCAACAAAGCCGCCCACGTCTTTCAGGTCATCCTGCTGACTCTTAGGGTAACTCAGGTATTGCGCCAGTGTCTCCGTTCCGCGTGTAGACACCCGCAGCCGTTCGACCAGCTCAGACCACAGAAGGATCTGAGCTGGCCAGTGTGTAGCACGGCGGCTGCCAGCCGCTGATATGGTTATCGATCTGTTATAATTCACAGGGCATACCGCCTTTGGTCATTAATCATCTAATAGGTTTAATCTTCGAACTATTCATTAAGCTCACTGCCTAGATTCAGTAATTCAGCAACCTTCTGTAGTTGTTCAAAAGTCATTACATCAACAGTGTTATGCAATAATTGACGTAGTTCCTTTTCTTTCTGTGAAATAAAAAGGCATGAAGGGCATTGGATTTTATATCCAATATTATGCTTGGCACAAATGAACCCACCATTTAATGGTCTATCCATAATTATTTCTCCTTCGCTATATGCGTCTAATGTGACTCTATTTGTCTCTTCTGAAAAATAAGGGCGTTGACGTCGCCATGAAGCTGCTCAGTCCGGCTCTTTCCACGGCGGCCGGCCTCCTCGGGCGACACTTTCGCAGCAGTGGCTGCCTGTTCGTAGCTCCATCCATGCGCAACACGCCAGCGGAAGCGCTTGTACGGAATTCCGTTCTTACGGGCGAGCTCGATATACTCAGCTGGATGGACTCGCATCGCCTCCATGCCGACACGTGCATTCCTGGCTCGATCTTCATCCGTAGCTATCGGCTGAGTCGCTGCCCGTTCCTCTGACCAGCCATATTTAAGAACCCGTTGATAGAATAGCTTACGAGGAATCCCGTTCGCCTCCGCCACTTTCCTCCACTCGGAACGATCCTGCATGGGGCGCGGCGGCTTTGTGATCGCACGCTCTTTTTCCCAACCCCATGATCGGATACGGTATTCTAACCGCGTCTGGCTGACACCGTTGGCTTCGGCACGGGCATAGTCTTCGGGTGAAATGTAGAATTCGTACCCCATTTCCGTTGTCGCCTCCTTGGCGGCGGTGCTGGCAGAAGGCAATACACCTCGCCGATCACTTTGCCGCTATCGTCTGTGATAATGTCCCAGGGTATCTCTTGAAAGAATGGATCCGTCCTCATGGCATTGGCCCCAGATCTTGCAGTTCCAATTCTCCGAGCTTGCCGGCTCTCGATTTGAATTCGATGACAAGCTTGCCGCCAGATCCCCCGACCGGGTACATGCGCTGAATGAAAATTGTTTTGTCTTTCATAAACCCTTCATAGATCCGTTTGTGAACAAAAATGGATTCACTTGCATATTGCGAAGGAATTTCCATGCGTTTGATGGAACGCTGCTTCTTCAGAAGAGCGTTCAGCTCACGAATACGCTTCTGCTCCTTGGCTTTCGCTTCCCGCGCTTTTGCCGCGGCCTGCTGAGCCTCCCAGCGCACCAGTTGGATCCGCTGCTTCTCAAGGCGCTCCTGTTCAACCTGGGCTTTTGTTTTCCGCTTCAACGTTAGTTCGCCTCCAGTTTCCGTCTGTAGCAATCTCGATAATAGTCAACACGCCCGTCTAGTTTCAGCTTGTAGTACTTCACCCGGCATGTGTGTTCCGTCTTCCCGAGCGCAAATGCTAAAGTCCGTGCATCGTCTGTCCCATAGAACGTGCATAGGTACTCCAGATCTTCGAAACTCCATGGCTCGCCGTGGCTGAAATGGAATTCCGGGTGATACTCCATTCTTCCGCCGCTGTCATATGTGATGCCGTCAAGAACATCATCCGGATGCGGAGCCAGCGCCCCGCGTATAAATCGCTGACCCATAAAATCACCCCACTAATCCTTCATATAAAACTCAGTCACGAAGCCCGCACCCTTGAGCGGAAGGCCTGGAGCCCAATCTACCGGGTCACTCATCAGCGCTAAGACCTTATCCAGATCCTCTGGGCGATCCGATTCGATGCCGAGCTCATCATGCACATGCAGTACGGTGTCGAATCCGGCCTGCTCGGCTTTAACCAGAGTGACGGCCAAGCAGTCCCGGGCAATCGCCTGGACGATGTTTTCCACAAGCTTGCCCCCGTATGTGGATATCAGCGTCCACTTTCCTGTCTTCTGGTCCGGCCCCATATAGTGAAGTGCCTGCTTGCCGAAATCATTCTGCGCCAATCGCGGCGCTACATAATAGAGCTTGCGGCCACTCGGTAGCTGCACGGTGAAGAAGTCCAGATTATTGCCGTGATGGCTCTCTCGGGCGAAGACAATGCCGCGAACGCCTACTGGCATTCCTGTCTGCATGACCTCAACGGCTGCCCGCTCGAAGGCGTACCACAGATCAACGATTCGGCGATTCGCATTTCGCCACCGGTTTACGATCTCAGGTAGCTCCTCCTCTGAAAGCCCCATGTCCAAGGCACCCATCTGGATCAGTGCGCCAGAAGCACCTTGATAGCCCAGCGCGAGCTCAGAAACCTTTCCTTTGCTTCGCAAGTCTTTCGTGATCTCCTCAAGGGGAATACCGAACATTTGGGATGCTGACGCCTCATATATCTTCCCGTGTGTGGCGAACACGTCCAGCCGCCACTGTTCTCCGGCCAACCAGGCTATAACTCGAGCCTCGATAGCGCTAAAGTCTGCCACCAGCAGTTGCTTACCGCTTGAGGCTACAAATGCAGTCCGGATCAGCTGGGAAAGGGTATCCGGCACATTGCCATACATGAACTTGAGCATGTTGATATTTCGATCTGCTACTAGCTGCCGGGCATAGGCTAGAGTCTCCATCTTGTTTCGGGGAAGGTTATGCACCTGCACCAATCGGCCTGCCCAGCGTCCCGTCCGGTTAGCACCATAGAACTGCAACAGCCCACGCACCCGGCCATCCTCGCAAGCGACAGTCTTCATGGCCACGTACTTTTTGGTGCTGGTCTTACTTAGCTCCCTGCGGATCTCCAGGACACGTTTGGCCTTGCCTTCCTCCACTGATTCAATCAGTCCGGATACCGTGTCTTTTTTCAGATCCTCAACCTCTTCGCCAATTTCCTCAGTCAGCCACTTCTTGAGCTGCTGCACTGACTTCGGGTTATCAAGGCCGCTAAGCTGTACGGCTTCTTTCATGAGCTCAGCTGTAATCTGTTCGTCTACGGCCAGGGCTCCCTCAACCAGATGAAGGTCGCAGGCAATACCGCGGGCGTTAATTCGCTGGTCCAGCTGCCACAGCTGCCACTCCATATCAGGAACCGGGAATACTGATAGCCGGCGCAAGATTTCCATTTCGGCTACAACGTCACCGATACAGTATTGCTTGAAGGTCTCCCACTTTTCCGGCTCATGGTGGGGTAGCGTCCTGAGCCTTTGCCCGTTAGCCTTTGTCGGCTTAGTGGGCACACAGAATGTCCGGATCAGCGAGCCACCAACGCCCATTTTCTTCTTATCTTGCGGCAGTCCCAGTGCTTCCCCGACTTTGCCCAAGCCCGCAGGGTAGCCGCAGTACAGCCCGTGGATCTGGGTGCAGCGCCACTGTTCTACTGGTGATGACCAAAACTTATTAAGGCAATACCATTCAAATGCTGCGTTGTATGCGTGTTTGATGACGTTTGGATCGCTTAAGGCAGTTATAACAAGCTGTGGAATCTGCTCTCCCTGGGCCATGTCTACGATTTGAACAGAGCCACCGTTAAAGGAATAAGCAAATAGGAGGATTTGAAAAGCAGGGGACTGTACATATCTGTACAATCCCGCTTTCTTGATGTCTATATCGCTGAAGGTCTCGATATCAATCGAGAGGTGATGAATTAGATCCCCCATACAGGGCCACCTGGCATCGGTCTGCCGGTAATAGGATCAATTTGCTGCTGTGCTGGAGGTTGCTGGCTGTACTGCTGTGGCGCTTGGCCATATCCTTGCTGTGTCGGAGGTTGCTGGCTGTATCCCTGTTGTGGTTGCTGTCCATATTGTGGTGCTGGCTGACCATAGCCCTGCTGAGGAGCCTGACCGTAACCCTGCTGCGGTTGTTGGCCATACTGCTGCTGTGGTGGTGCCGCCTGCTCCCAACCCTGAGGGCCCGGTGCAGGAGTATATCCTACGCCACCGCCGTTGCCACCGAAAGCCTGCTCTGCAGAGATACGGCCGCCAAGAGGTTCACCATCCCGGAGGATCTGCACAGGACCGAGACCAGCACCCACGCCCTTCTTGCCGCTGTTGAGATACGGGAAAAAGTTGATATTCACGCGGCCATACACTCCGGAGTAAACCCGGGTCTGATCGATCATAGGGCTCATGTCAGAAGCGACTACGGCCTGCTGCTGTTTGCTACTTGCCGTCAGCACCCAATGCCCTTTGCACTCAGGCCCGAATGCTTCACCGTTGGGGCGAAGGCCGTCACCATCATGAATGGGAGTTGCCAATTGAGGAGGTCGTGCCCCGTTCCAGATGCTCGTAGCACCCTTTTGCGCAGCCGCTTCTATAGCAGCGTTAATCCGCTGCATGGTAGCATAGTCGGTCTTTGGAATCAGAATAGTTGTGCTATATTTCGGCTCTTGCCCCGGTTGATTGGCCCGCGGGGTAAAGAGGTTTACAAAGCTCAATCTCACTTCACCTGTTGTCACTGCAGTTGTATTCTCCATTTTGTCAGTTCTCCTCTACGATGTTTTATGATTGCTCCGGAGCAGTGCTGAACACGTCTTCCGGTTTAACCTGTGGGTTATACGCTGGGCGCTTATCTTCGATTTGCGCGAGCGCGGGAGCGCCTGGCCGGGATACTACATGCCCCGGTTCCACCAGCAGCTCTTTATAGACCTTCTTTGTCAAGGCATCCTCAAGCTGGGGCAAAGTCAGTGGCTGCCGCTTAAATAAAATGGAATCATCAATGCCCTGCTCTTTGAGATAGGCAAAAGCTTTATCCAGATCGACATACTCGCGTCCACCACGGCCCTCGACGACTTTCCAGCCAGGTACGTCTCCGCCCTTCAGCGCTTCGGCCAGAGCGAGTTTCTTCAAATCGTTGTACCAGCTGACGATACCATCAGCCTTCTTTAGTACCTCGCCCACTTCGTCCCAGCCGATCAGCGGCGGCTTCTTCGGTGCCGCCGTGCCTGCCTCCAGTAAATGCTCTACTCTCGCCCTGCAGGTCGCCTTTGCCCGGCAGAAGCCGCAGTGGCTGCCGACACTATAAGCGCCCTCACCAGCAAATGCCTGCTGTGCAATCGGCTTGATACTCTCGCCCCAAGCAAGCAGATCCTCTACCGGCAGCGACCACTCAGACGGATTATTCCATACTTTCGGTTGCACGATAGCGATATGGATCTCCTGAATCGGGAACCACATCGCGAAAGCTTTGTAAGCTCCCAAGGCGTACAGTTTCATCTGTGGATTGTCCTCTGCAGGTACCGGCACGCCGGATCCGTTCTTGTAGTCGATAATGTGAAGCCTGCCAGCGCCGATGACAATGCAGTCAGAGGTACCGAAACCCTCCGGGATGTATTCGGTCAGATCCAGCTTCCGCTCCACAGCAATGTGCGGCGGTGTCGGGAAGGAGTGGACCAGGCTTTGAATGTAATCCAGGTAAGCATTCGTGTGCTCTTCAATGACAGGTTCATACAGTTCATGCTTCTGTTTCTTCTTTAGCTCAGAATTGAACTTTGCAGCCTTTAGCCCAAAGAAGGCTTTTTGCAGCTTCAGCTCGCTGATCTCATGAGCCAGCGTCCCGCGCTTAGCTGCTTCGCTCTCTGTATCAGGCAGCGTTGACTCCAGGCGGGCACTCGGAGGGCAGTGCAGCCAGCGGTGTGCCCCGCTGGCCGAGAGCAGGGCATGTGCCCGCTCCCCGTGTGCAATCTCCCCCGCCACCATTAGATCTTGGCTCCCAGGGACCGCAAGTACGTTGCAAACTCGCCATAGTGCTGCGGGTTAAGCTGGGTCAATGCTTGTGCGCCGTGCTGCTGGAGCCAAGCAAACAGCTCTCCCTGACGTCCGGCATCCAGGATAGGCTGCGCAGCGACACCAAGCTGATCCAGTGTATAACCTGGTGTGGATGTTGGAACGGATCCGCCTGCAGGCTGCTGCGGTGTCTGGCCGAACGTCTGTTGTGGCTGTTGGCCATATTGCTGTGGAGCCTGAGGCTGCTGGCCGAAACCCTGCTGAACAGGCACGCCCCCCTGCTGTCCCTGCCACTGTTGCCCTTGCTGCGGAGACTGACCAAAACCGCCATAATCAGGGGTGCTGGATTGTTGAGGCTGTGACGGGGATTGCTGGGCAGGAGTAACTACCTCGACAGGTGTGGAACCAGAAAGTAGGGAATGAAATGAAACCAATTCGGTGACGGCTTGCTGGGCGTTATCGCCAGTGATGTTAATTTGAACGGGCATGATGATCCTCCTCGGATAATAGGGATGTAATACAATGAGTACAGACCTTGCGGTCATTCCAGTTACGGATAAAGTGGATATTTACGATGTGGCCACAGACCTCACAGCGGACAACTTGAGACAGTTTAACAAGCATGATCAAACCATCCGAGCTTCGAGCTCTTCAATCCTCGCGCATAAATCCATCTGCCATTCCATATCGCCCATTTCGTGAGCCATGAAAGCGAGCTGCTTAAGCTTGTCGAGCTCACTGACGATCTTGGCGTTGACGTTTAGGCATTGGAACAGCTCCAACTGTTCGGCAACCTTGAGCGGTCTGGATCTGGAAATAGTAGTCAACTCCGCCATACGACGATGAACCGGATGAATGGCCAGCATTACTGATTACCTTGCAGCTTGACAATACTTGCAACACAGGTACTGCAGATCGGCTTGCCTGACAGGTACTTGATTTCTTCCAGGTTTCCGCAGAGTGTGCATCCTGGTGCATACTTCCGCAAAATGATCTTCTCGCCATCTACAAAGATCTCCAGCCCATCACCTTCCGCGATATTCATCGTACGGCGCAGCTCCATAGGGATGACAACACGGCCAAGACCATCCAATTGACGAACAATTCCTGTTGATTTCATCTTGCTTCTCCTCTCGGTCAGTGTTACACTGACCTCATAATGTAGTGTTATTGCAGACGGCCACCGGCTCCTACCCCGGAAGGTCGTCTTTTTCGTTTAACGTGGCATCACCCCTTTCAAGGTTGTCATCTGCTTTGATCACAACAGCGCCGATACCGTCACACAAACAGTTATTGCCGCAGTAGAGATCCTTGCCAAACTTCACGACTCTTTGACCAAAAAAGATTTCAGCCTGACATTTCGGATTAGCGCAATAATCGATGACTTCAAGCGGACTGGTTACTTTACTCACTGACCTGCCTCCATTTCAGCTATTTCTTTATCCAGCCACCAGATAGCTGCTTCTGGCTCTGCGACGATCAGGAGACCATTCTGGATTTGCCACCGTCTGCGGCGAAGATCCAACCGTCTCCGAGTGAGCTCAACAGACTTTGAAGTGGCTAACATGGCCGGCCTCCTCACGCTGGATCTGAGTAAGTGTTTCCTGCACCGTGTGCTTAGCCCGGCCTAAGCCGGTCACATGCTTGATGTCACGCTGCTGCAGCATGCCCTCGATAGCGCGCTCTAGGTGTTTCTGAGCAGCGGCCAGTTCGGCTTGGATGTTGATTTTCATTGGTTAGCTCCTTTCGTCGGGAATGTCTGCCCTTCGCGTTTGGTTTTCTCCCACCACTTTATGAATTCATCTTTGTCAACTAACACCGACTTCGGGCCAACTTTAAAACTCGGAATGCCGCCGATTTCTGGATTCGTACTCATCAAGACGTATACTTTTCGTTTTGACAAGCTGGTGAATTCGGAAATCTGCTTAGCCGTAAGATAAGGCGGAAGGTGTATTCCTGTAACTGACATCCCTATACCTCGCATTCCAAACCGAGCATTTCAGCAATGCGCGGCTTCTGTTTTTCTCCAGGACGGGTTCCTTTGAATATTTCAGAAACGTATGTGACAGAAACTCCGAGCTCCTGGGCTACATCTTTCATCTTTATGTTTTTTTGGAACATGATCTTTCTGGCCTCAGCTCCAAACTCGGTATAAAACGACATTTGGGATACCTCCCTCCTAATGTTTGTAAAATTTACAGCTTAATTGTTGACACCTAACCGAAAATATTCTAATATCATTAAAGAAGGCAAAACCAAATAAGGGTCGTTGGGGAACGATTTTTTATAACGGATGGTAATCCGCAGGTTTTTTGTTGCCTTTTTTGCCTTTAATTAAGCTGTTGAATACATATTAACTGAATATTTTTGAATCGTCAATTGTTTAGTCGAAAATATTCAGTTAAATCATTTTGTTTCGGGAGGAACCTAGAGTGACCTTAGTTGAAAATATCAAGTCGTTGTGTGATAGCATTGGGATCTCTATTCCAAAGTTAGAGAAGGAAATGGGGTTTAGTAAAGGATCTATCTATAACTGGGACAGAAGCTCTCCCGCAATTGATAAAGTCAAAAAGGTTGCAGATTATTTCTCTGTACCGTTAGACAGCATCCTTCCTACCTCAGATGATAGCGAAAGATCAAATTCATTCTCAGACAATACCAGAGAAACACTTAACCTGATTGACGATCGATACAATAATAGAGATTACACTGTGATGCTCCATGATTTAATGATTCGAAATATGTCATATCTCCATGAGGGCAAAGATTTCAGGTTTCTGCCCCAGTATCAATTACGTATTGATACCGAATTAAATAAATTGAATCAAAAGTATAAAATTGAATTCAGAAGTACCCCCGATAGTATCCTTGAGATCTGCAAAGCCGAATTAAACAGGCAGCTTACAAAAGAAGTTTTGGATAGCTTGAAAAACCTACGTAATGAAGTTGACTCTGACATCAGATTTGGCAAAACACCTCCGCCCATCCCTGTTGACCAGATCGAGACTATTGCTGCCCACCATGAAGGTGAACAATGGACTGAAGAAGAGCTGGAGGAAATCGAACGATTCAAGGAATTTGTAAGAATGAAGAGAGGACCTCGTACTGAGGAGTGATGCCGGATTGAGCTATCAAATTCTTCTTAGAGATGCGGATTTAAGAGGCATTGAAGTATATGAAGTAACCTTACGTGGCAAGTTGAAAGGCCTATATAAAGATCAGATCATTTGGCTGGACAAGTCCCTGTCCGATGTGGAGAAGCACTGTATCCTTGCGGAAGAAATCGGTCACTATGAGACGACGACGGGAGATATTCTCGACCAGTCTGATATCCGAAACCGCAAGCAGGAATTAAGAGCAAGACAGTGGGCCTATCAAAGGATTATTCCATTATCTATTATTGTACAAGCCCACGAATCAGGGGCTAAAGGACGCTATGAGATTGCCGAATTTTTAAATGTTACGGAGAACTTTCTGCAGTCTTCTGTTGATCGGTACAAAGAGAGATTTGGTATTCTTGCGACAATCGATAATTATATAATTTATTTTGACCCATTAAGTGTAGTTGAAGTTAACATTTAACCTTCGTGAATTCCAGTCGGAAGGCTGTTTACATATACCCATCAACAGAACATATGTTTCGAAAAAGGAGGGATTGGTATGCCGGGATCATTTAGACAAAGAGGGTGCACCTGCCCCTCTGAGCGAAAGAAGTGCACATGTGGAGCGACATGGTCATTCCGGATTAGCGCCGGCAAAAATCCAGTTACCGGAAAATATGATTATGAAGAAGGTCACGGATTTAAGACAAAAAAGGAGGCAGAGTTAGCTGCGGCTAAAGTATACACACAAATAAAAGAAGGCACCTACGTAAGAGAATCAAACATTACTTTTGAAGAGTTCTCACAGCAATGGCTTAAACTTTATGAGAGCACAGGGAAAGTCAAGATCAGCACTGTCCGGGTCAGAAAACACGAAGTAGGTAGGTTAACACCCTACTTCGCAAAGCTCAGAATGCGCGACATATCAAAGCAGCGTTATCAGGATGCGCTAATCAGCCTGAAGGAATCCTTTGCAGACAATACACTGGATGGCATCCATCGAACTGGCAGGATGATATTTAAGAAGGCAGTTGAACTAGATGTGATTAAAACCGATCCGACTCAATACGCCCAGGTTCCAAAAACGCAAAAAACCGTTGAAGAATTGGAGAGCTCAGAAGTAGTTGTCAAATATCTTGAAAAGGAAGAGTTAGCACAATTTATTCAAACGGCAAGAGACTACGGCTTGGATCGGGACTATCTCATATTTAAGACTCTGGCATATAGCGGTATAAGAGCCGGGGAGTTATGCGCCTTAAAATGGCGGGATGTTAACTTTGATCAGCACACGATAAACATCACGAAAACCTACTACAACCCGAGCAATATAATAACCGGCTATCATTTGCTCACGCCTAAAACCAAGAGCGCGGTAAGACGCATTGAACTGGATCAGAAACTAATGACAGAGCTCGCAGAGTACAAGCAGCTTCAAGAACATCAAAAGTCACAAAATCCAGAATATTACGATGAGGGTTTTGTGTTTGCCAAAACAAAGAAAAATGCAGGCTACCCAGAGTACATCAAAACAATTGAGAATCGGATGGCCAGATTATTAAAACTTGCAGGATTAAACGAATCTCTGACCCCTCACAGTTTGAGGCATACCCACGTATCCCTACTGACAGAAGCTGGAGCCGAGCTACAAGAGATTATGGATCGTCTCGGACACAGAGACGATGATACGACACGCTATGTGTACACTCATGTGACCAAGCCCAAAAAGAAAGAGGCCTCCCAGAGGTTTAGTAACCTCATGGAAAGCCTCGACTCATAAATATTTTTATGGGCAAATTATGGGCAAGCGCTCATATCCACCCCGATAAACCTTGATGCATAAGGGTTTGTCACCCTTATTACATCATGCCGCCCATACCGCCCATGCCGCCCATATCCGGCATGCCGCCGCCTTTTTCAGGCTCAGGCTTGTCAGCGATGACAGCTTCGGTGGTCAGGAACATTGCCGCTACGGAAGCTGCATTTTGCAGCGCGGAACGTGTTACCTTGGCAGGGTCAACGATCCCCGCTTCGAACATGTTCACCCATTCGCCGGTTGCCGCGTTGTAACCTACACCAACAGTTTCTTTCTTCAAGCGGTCCACGATAACGGAACCTTCTTCACCAGCATTCGCAGCAATCGTGCGGATCGGCTCTTCCAGTGCGCGCAGCACGATGTTGACACCAGTTCTTTCGTCGCCGGTTACATCTACAGCTGCTACAGCGTTATATACGTTCACAAGAGCTGTACCCCCACCGGATACGATACCTTCTTCAACCGCAGCACGGGTTGCGTTCAGGGCGTCTTCGATGCGCAGTTTGCGCTCTTTCAATTCTGTTTCAGTTGCTGCGCCGACTTTGACAACGGCTACGCCGCCAGCCAGTTTAGCCAGACGCTCCTGCAGTTTTTCTTTGTCGAACTCGGAAGTGGTTTCTTCCAGCTGGGAACGGATTTGGCTTACGCGTGCATTGATGTCCGCTTTGTCGCCGCTGCCGTCTACGATAGTAGTGTTTTCTTTGGTTACGCGCACTTGGCGGGCGTTACCCAGTTGTTCGATGGAAGTGCTCTTCAGGTCAAGACCCAGCTTCTCAGTGATCACCTGGCCGCCTGTCAGAGCAGCGATGTCCTGCAGCATTGCTTCGCGGCGGTCGCCAAAGCCAGGGGCTTTAACAGCAACAGCGTTGAAGGTTCCGCGCAGTTTGTTCACGATCAGCATTGCTTGTGCTTCGCCTTCGATATCTTCAGCGATGATCACGAGCGGACGGGCCTGCTGTACAATCTTCTCAAGCAGCGGAAGAATTTCCTGCGTGCTGCTGATCTTCTTGTCAGTGATCAGGATGTACGGGTTGTCCAGAACAGCTTCCATTTTGTCCGTGTCAGTAATCATGTACGGGGAAATGTAGCCGCGGTCAAACTGCATACCTTCAACCACTTCAAGCTCAGTCAGGAATCCGCGGGATTCTTCAACAGTGATAACACCGTCTTTGCCGACTTTTTCCATAGCTTCTGCAATCAGTTGTCCCACTTCATCGTCAGCCGCGGAGATCGCTGCTACTTGAGCGATAGCCTGGGAATCTTCGATTGGCTTAGCAATCTTTTGCAGTTCAGCAACAGCCGCTTTAACCGCCTTGTCGATCCCTTTACGGATGACCATTGGGTTAGCGCCTGCAGTTACGTTCTTCAGACCTTCGCGGATCATGGCCTGTGCCAGAACCGTTGCAGTTGTAGTACCGTCACCGGCTACATCGTTAGTCTTAGTAGCTACTTCTTTAACGAGCTGTGCGCCCATGTTCTCGAATGCATCTTCGAGTTCGATTTCTTTGGCGATGGTAACACCGTCGTTAGTGATCAGCGGGCTGCCGAATTTCTTCTCGAGCACCACGTTGCGGCCTTTAGGACCCAGTGTAACTTTTACTGCGTTTGCCAAAGCATCAACCCCGCGAAGCATCGAGCGGCGGGCGTCTTCACTGAATTTAATTTCTTTTGCCATTAGTGTTAACCTCCTAAAAGTTTGTGAGCATTACTTCATGGCTACACTTCGAACAAACTTACTTCGAAAAGCGTAAACCTGGTTTGTGTTACGTGCGTTGAAGCTTAAGTATGGTTACGGCTAAACTTATAAACGTTCTTCTTAGTCAAGAATCGCGTGAATGTCGCTTTCCTTCATAATCAGATATTCTTTGCCTTCGTATTTGATTTCGGTTCCGGCATATTTCGAGAAGATCACGCGGTCGCCTTCTTTAACTTCCAGCGGTACACGCACTCCGTCTTTAAGAGCTCCGCTGCCGACTGCAATAATTTTGCCTTCCTGCGGCTTCTCTTTGGAAGAGTCCGGAAGCACGATACCGAAAGAAGTGGTTTCCTGTTGCTCGCTTGGTTCTACCAATACGCGTTCACCTAGTGGTTTGATCATGAAAAATAGCCTCCTTTGAAATTATGTTATTTACATTGAGAACATAGATTGGGATGCCGGAGAATCAAAAAGGATTCATACGGCTGCTTGTGAAAATATCGTCTTGGCGCGGCCTCTGCCGGCTAATCCCATATTGTTCAGCTCCGTTAGCACTCAACCATCTGTAGTGCTAACAACAATTTTTATGATACTCAACTTGAAGACGGATTTCAAGTCCTTTTACGTAAAATCGCATTGTTTTACGGAAAAATATGGTTTGCACGGTTGTCCGGCACACACTCTCTTACATTCTATCCACCAGAAGGCAAAGTATGCCCGTCCCGGCTTCAAAACTCAAGATTCAAAGCCAGAGGGTCAATGTCAGAGCTCCTCTTGTTTAACATAACGTGCTTCCCGTCCGGCATCCTCCGCCAGCTGCTTGCGGTAGACAAAGGCTGAGAGAAATACGCTGAACTCATAGAGCACGATCAGCGGAAGGGTTACAAGAAAGTCCGAGATGAAATCGGGCGGCGTTATTACCACGGCGATAAAGACAAGCGCGAAATAGGCATACCGCCGCATCCGGCGCAGGCGCAGCGGATTGAGAATTCTCAGCTTAGTCAGGAACATGACAATCAGCGGCAGCTCAAACAGCAGCGCCAGCGGAATGCACAGGCTGAACATGAAGCTGAAATATTCGGCAATCCCGTACGTCTCCTCCAGGCCCATGCTGCGGGTAATGGAGATCGTGAATGAAAGAGCCATAGGAAACACGATGTAATAGGCAAACGCTATTCCCAGTATAAACAGCACAAACACATAGGGCACATACCGCAGCGCCGCACTACGCTCCAAAGGCCGCAGCCCGGGGCTGATGAACGCCCACAGCTGATAGACAATGAACGGCAGTGAGACCGCCAGCGAGACCGCCATGGCAATCTTCATATACATGCCGATACCGTCCCAGAAGGAAAATGCATGCAGAACAAAGCCCTCAGCCTGATCGGCATGGATCAGATACAGATAAATCGGTTTGGCGACGAATAGTCCGCCGATAAGACCGGCCACAAACACAATCAGCACATAGATAATCCGTCTGCGCAGTTCGGTAAGATGATCAACCACTGACATTTCTTCCGCTTCCAGAGACATGATATGGCACCACCCAAATGACTTATGTAGAATTCCCCGTAAAAAAAAGGAGGCGCCGCCCAGTCTTAACCAGACCTGAGAGGAACGCCCCCGCGTAGTTAAATCGTATTATTCCGGAAGACGCCGGTCCTGCGGAAGTTCTGCAGCTAATTTCTGCGGGGCCGGCGGAACAGGCGCTTCACTGCGCTTTGCCGGTTCCGGCTCGCTGATAATCTCACGCGCCCCGTCCTTGAACTCACGGAAGGTGCGTCCGACTGCACGCCCAAGCTCAGGAAGCTTGTTCGGACCAAAGAGCAGCAGTGCCAGGATAACCAGTAAAATAATTCCGGGAGCACCAATACCATTCAGCATTTGTTATTCCTCCTCGTCACTCTGTCCGTTCATGATATCTTAAACACTAATTTAATAATACCATAACTTTTGTCACACATCCAACCGGCTTTTCAGCAGATTGGACGGGACAGACAGAGGCCGCAGAGACTATTGACGGTACTGGCCGGTGACCATCAGCAGTGCTTCCGGCAGCTGATCCATAATCGCTGCCAGATTCTCATGTACACCTTTCGGAGTACCCGGGAGATTGACAATCAGCGTTCTTCCGCGGATTCCGCAAATGCCGCGGAAAAGCATCACCGCGCGGTTCTTTTGCATAACTGTACTCCGCATCGCTTCCGAAAGACCCGGCACCTCCCGTTCAATCACACGTCGTGTGGCTTCCGGTGTAACATCACGGATTGCCAGGTCGGTTCCTCCTGTAGTCAGCACCAGGTCGGCCTTAAAATAATCCGTAAGCTCAATCAATGCGGCAATAATCTCATCCTGCTCGTCCGGCACGATCCTGACCTCAATGATCTCACCGCCAAGCTCTTCTTCCACCAGCTCCCGAATAACCTGGGCGCTAGTGTCTTCCCGTTCGCCCCTGGACCCTTTATCGCTGGCCGTCAGGATTGCTGTTTTCCACGCCATAGGTTGTCCCTCCCTCTCTATGTACTATGTATGGACGGCTGCAGACTTCTCGCGCTTTAGCCGTGCTGTGTTTAAACCTCCAGCGCATAATCCCCGTTTTTCCCGCCGCTCTTTGACACCAGCATCGTCGGTCCGATAATCATGTCCTTCTGCAGCGCCTTGCACATGTCGTACACTGTCAGCGCTGCCGCAGAAACGGCCGTCAGCGCCTCCATCTCCACACCGGTCATCCCGGTTGTCTTGACAGTTGCTTCTATATAAAGTTCATCTTTGCTGTTATCCGAGAAGCGGATGTCAATGCCGGTCAGCGGCAGCGGATGGCACATCGGGATCCAGTCGGCTGTTTTTTTGGCGGCCATGATTCCAGCGACCTGCGCGACAGCCAGCACATCCCCTTTACCGATCCTGCCGGCCTTGATGGCATCAAGCGTCCCCGGGTCCATCTTTACCTTGCTTCTCGCAGCAGCTGAGCGCTTGGTGATCTCCTTGTCGCTGACATCCACCATGCGTGTCCGGCCCTGCTCATTAAAATGACTTAGTTCCATGCTGTTTCTCCTTCCGGAAATCCATGATACCGTCTTCTGTAATCAACATGTCCATATAGGCATCATGGTAATCCATAGGTACCTCCGGTACCACCTGCTGACCGAATGCCAGACCGATCCACAGCGGAGCACCTGCGGATGCCGGAAGCTCCGCTTCCCAGACTGCCCGCAGACGGTCATAATAGCCGCGTCCGTAACCGAGCCTTCCACCGCGGCGGTCAAAAGCCAGTCCGGGCACGAATACAGCATCCGGACGGTACTGCCCGCCGGGTTCACAAGCCGGGGCGGAAATAGGCTCTTGGATACCATAGGCTCCAACTGCAAGCTCTTTCCATGAGTTTACCGGATGCAGGCTCATTTTTCCTGTGGATTGGATCACACGGGGCAGCAGCACCTTACGGCCCGCTGCCCAAGCACCGTCGATCAGCGGACGTGTGTCCAGCTCCGAACGGAACGGCACGTAGGCAAGCAGCGTCTCTGCACCTTCCCATGCAAGCCACTCCGCTGCATAACCGCAGACCAGAACAGATAATGCCTCTCTCTGGTCTGCCGGCAGCTTGTCGCGGACAGCGGCTCTCTCCGCGCGCAGTTCCCGCTTTAATTCGGCGAGCAAGGCGCCCTGGCCTGTCATCTGCAGCCGCCTCCTCCTGTTCATGTGACTAGCTTATCATAGTTTGTAAACTCAGTTTACCACTCTTCTCCCCGGTTCGCCAAGGTTGTATCATTTGCTCTGTTATGCGAATCATTCAAGCTGTTCTCCTTCTATCCTGCTGTCAAAAAACACGCTGCGCCCCCCTATCCTCCCAGCTTTCCGCACCCTGCCGCAAAGTTCCTGCCCCCTCGCGCCGCTGGCGCTTTTCATGTAAACTATAGAATAAGCAAGTTACACGGCCGGGCGTCAGTGCCAAGGCGAAATATGCAAGGGCGGAGGTTTCATCAGTATGCTTCTTCAAGCGACAGGAATTTCGAAATCATATGGTATACAAAGCGTGCTGGACGGCATCAGCCTGCAGGTGAATGAGAAGGAGCGGGTTGGACTGGTAGGCGTTAACGGCGCCGGCAAATCCACCTTCCTGCAGATCCTCGCGGGTGAGATGTCCTTTGACAGCGGGCAAATTCATAAATCCAAAGAAACAACTATCGGCTATCTGGCCCAGAACAGCGGACTGCAGTCGGACAAAACGATTCAGGAGGAGATGCTCGCTGTGTTCGCTCCCCTGATTGAGGCGGAAGCCGAGCTGCGGCAGATGGAGGCGAGTATCGCTGATCCTAAGCTTGCCGATGACCCGAAACGGTATGAGGATTTGCTGGAACGGTACGCTAAACGGTCGGACTGGTTCAAAGACCACGGCGGTTATGAGATGAACACACGCATCCGCAGCGTGCTGCACGGGATGGGCTTCGGAGAATTCGCACCGGATACGCCGATTGCCACCTTAAGCGGCGGACAGAAGACACGGCTCGCACTGGCCCGTATCCTGCTTCAGGCCCCGGATCTGCTCATGCTCGATGAGCCTACGAACCACCTGGACATCGAGACGCTGACATGGCTGGAGGATTATTTGCGCAGCTATGCCGGCGGAATTCTGGTCGTCTCCCATGACCGGTATTTCCTCGACAGGCTGGTAACCACGATCGTTGAAATTGAGCGGCATCAGTCCCGGCGGTATACAGGCAACTATAGCCGTTATATGGAGCTGAAGGCTGCGGAATATGAGATCCGCATGAAGCAGTACGAGAAGCAGCAGGACGAGATCTCCCGGATGGAGGATTTCGTGCAGCGCAACATCGTGCGTGCTTCCACAACCAAACGTGCCCAGAGCCGGCGTAAGGCACTGGAAAAAATGGACCGCATCGATAAGCCGCTCGGCGACCTGAAGAAAGCCAGCTTCTCCTTCGAGCCTGACTTCATGTCCGGTAAAGAGGTGCTGCAGGTACGTGACGTTGCCGTATCGTTCAGCGAAGAAGCAGCGCCACTCTTCCGTAACGCGTCCTTTGAACTGCGGCGCGGCGAAACAGCAGCCCTGATCGGCCCGAACGGGATCGGCAAATCAACACTGCTGCAATGCATGACCGGTACCCGGGAGCCTTCCGCGGGAACCGTAAACTGGGGAGCCAAAGTAAAGATCGCCTATTACGATCAGGAACAGACACGGCTTAACCAGCGTAATACGGTGCTGGAAGAACTGTGGAGCGAGTATCCGATGCTGGAAGAGGCGCGGATCCGTACCATACTCGGCAACTTCCTGTTCAGCGGGGAGGATGTCCTGAAGCGGGTCGCAGCGCTCAGCGGCGGTGAAAAAGCACGCGTGGCACTATCTAAGCTGATGCTGCGCGGCGCAAACATGCTTATTCTCGATGAGCCTACCAACCATTTGGATTTGGTCAGCCGTGAGGTGCTGGAGTCCGCCCTGATCGATTTTGAAGGAACCCTGTTATTCATCTCCCATGACCGTTATTTCCTCAACAAAATGGCTGAGCGTGTATTGGAGCTGCATCCCGGCGGCATCGACCAGTATCTTGGCAACTATGATGATTATGTTGAGAAGAAAAAAGAACTGGAAGCCATCGCCCTGGAGGAAGCCGAACTTACGGCGGCCAAAGCCTCGCGCAATGCCGATCTTGATGCTGCAGCAGATAAAGGCAGTGCCTCCTCTTATGAAGCGGACAAAGCGGCCAAACGGGAGGAGCGGAACCGGCAGCGGCGGATTTCAGAGCTGGAAGAAACCATCGCCCGCCTGGAGGAAGAGATCGCCGGAATTGAGCATGAAATGACCAAACCGGAGGTTTATCAGGATTACATGGCGCTTCAGGAGCATGAGAATGACCTTAAGGACAAAAAAACGCAGCTCAGTGAACGGTTTGACGAATGGGAGCAGCTGGCTGACGAATAATGTAATCAGGTTAAATAAATATTTTTAAACTGTTACCGATTTGTTCATAAAAAATTATCCACATACCCATCCACAGTTTTCGTGCATAACTCTCCGTAAAAAAAGCCCTCCGGGGCCTTTTTTTACGCGATAAATCGCTATTTTGTTTGTCAAGGACTTTTTATCCACCGAATTATCCACATTATCCACAGTTTCCACAAAAACCTCACACAGGAAAACTCCACATTTCAGCGATTCAGAAAATAGGCGTTATTGCTGATTTTACACGGTTTTTACACAACTATTGCAGAATATGTGGATAACGTTGTCCACATCTTGACAAAAGCCGCATGTGCTTAATTTTCATCCTACAACTCATTGAAGGAAGCCGTACAGATGCCCGGCTCAACGTAAAAAACAAACCCTCTTCCTGGCTTGTATGCACCAAGATGAGGGTCTGTAACCCCTGCCTATTCCACTACCGGAAAAACTGCCTCCCGGACCTGCTCCACCCGGGCGGAGAGCAGTGCCGCATTGCAGGCGGCAATATAAGCTATCCCTGCTGCCATCACAATATCCTGATGGATCGCTGTCCCCCGGAACTTACAGCCTTCCCATTCCACCATAACCGCAGCTTCAGCCTGGGCGTTCTCCCCGCTGCCCAGTGAATGCAGATCCAGTCCCGCAAAGCTGATATGCTCGGCGATTCCCTGGCTGATTGCAGCAATGACTGCCTCCAAAGGGCCGCTACCGGTGCTGGTGTACGCTTCTTCTGTGCCGTTTTGCAGGTGGCGGACCGTCACTGCGGCCACCCTCCGCGGGGCGCTGCCGGCCAGCACCTGAACATCGCCCAGCTCGTAGACCTGGGCCTGCTGTCCGGTAGCCGTGCTGACCATCCGCAGCAGCTCGTCATCACTGACCGCTTTCTGCCGGTCGGCTGTCTCTTTGAAGGATTCGTAGAGGGCATCCAGCTCTGCCGCATCCAGGGCAATCCCATACTTCGCCGCGCGGTCCTTGAGTGCGTGTCTGCCGGAGTGCTTGCCCAGAATGATCATGCTGCGCGGAATCCCCAGCCGCTCAGGGTCCATAATCTCATAAGTGCTGCGATCCTTCAGCAAGCCGTCCTGATGAATGCCGGACTCATGCTGGAAGGCATTTCTGCCGACGACCGGCTTGTTGTAGGCAATCGGGAAATGCATCGCCCCGCTGATCATCCGTGAGGTATCATACAGCTTATCCAGCACGATTCCCGTTTCCGCGCCAAGGGCATCCCCCCGGGTCTCCAGTGCCATGACCAGCTCTTCCAGCGCACAGTTCCCGGTACGTTCGCCGACGCCGTTGACTGTAACCTCGATTTGGGTTGCCCCGCCGGCAATGGCTGCCAGGCTGTTCGCTACGGCAAGGCCCAGGTCGTTATGGCAATGGGCACTGTAGCTTACCTTCTGCCCGCCTCTGGCACCAAGCCGCACCCGCCGGAACATCTCCCCGTATTCGTGCGGCAAGGCATAGCCGACGGTATCCGGCAGGTTGATGATACTGGCCCCTTCTTCAATGACTGCCTCAACCATCTCGATCAGGTCATCGATTCCGGTCCGGGCAGCATCCATCGCAGTGAACTCCACCACCTCGCAGAACTGCCGGGCATAGGCTGTCATTTCACGTGCGGCTGCGACGACCTCAGGGCGGCTTTTACGCAGCTGGTGGCGCAGGTGAATGTCGGAAGACGAGATGAACAGGTGAATCCGCCGCCGCTCTGCATCCCGGGTCGCCCGGACGGCCGCATCGATGTCCCCCCGGACTGCCCGGGCAAATCCGCAGATTTCCACGCCCTGCACCTTGCGGGAAATCGTCTCCACAGCGGCAAAATCCCCCGGGCTCGAAATCGGAAAGCCCGGCTCCAGCACATCCACACCCAGCTCGGCCAGCTTATATGCGAGTACGATCTTTTGTTCAGGCGTCAGGCTAGCACCGGGAGCCTGCTCGCCGTCACGCAGCGTTGTATCAAAAATTTGAATCCGTTTTTTCACCGGTATAATCATGGAAAACCCTCCTAAAGTTTAGTTAGCATACACTGTTCACTGGATGTTGCGCAGGGCACACGTCGACTTGTCCCCTGCTGTTCCCGCCCACTGCTGCCGGCAGCATCTCAACCGCTTTTATCAGAACGCAAAAACCCGCCGTCTCAATAAAGAGACGGCGGGTTACCCCTCCGCGGTACCACTCTTTTTGACGCATCCGGTTCCTATTCATAGCAAACCGCAAGCTGCGTCCAGCTCCTTCCCATCCTTGGCCGGGCGTCCATTTAAGGCACAGGTCAGCCAAGGATGAGTGTCTGGTAACGGAGACATCCGTCGCGGCGTACATCTGTATTTTCCGCCGCTCCGCTCCCGGGCGAGATTCAATGCTTCATAGGCGTCTGCGTCGCACCACCCCGCAGCTCTCTGTACACCTTCGTCATCTACTGCTCCCGTTCATTGCGTGTAATCCCTATAAGTACACAAAAAAGCCTGCCGCCTCTATTCAAGAGACGACAGGCTGTTAACCTTCGCGGTACCACTCTTGTTGATATTCCGGTTCAGCCCTATTACGCTGCCCTCAGAATATCCACTCAACAGTCAGGCAAGTTCATGCGGTTGCTTCAGCACCCGCCTCCACTGCCTTGACCACCCTCTCACGGAGGTTACCCGTAGACGGTGTACGAAAGGTCCAGCACAATCTGCATGCCGTTTAATGTCCCTCTAGAAAGGACATCCCGCTTCCACCGCTCCGCTCCCGGACGAGTTCAGGTCTCCTTCGGCTGCGTCGCACCTTCCCGCAGTTCTCTTATCCCGGAGTAACCCTACTGCTTCCCTTCATCGCGTTTGCATCGTTTAATTGGGTTGATTATACTCTTCCCGTTCAAATGATGTCAATAGGCAGACACAGACCACTTTTCCAGTGATAAGCCCGGATCGGCAACCATATCCAGCGGGGTGCTGCCGTCGTGCCGCCATTTCACATAGGCTGCAGCACCGATCATGGCAGCATTATCCGTGCAGTACACCGGCGGTGGAATGATCAGCTCAATGTCCTCCGCCTCGCAGCGGGATACCAGTGCTTCACGCAGCCCTTTGTTAGCGGCAACCCCGCCGCAGAGCAGAAGCTGCTTAGCCTCACAGGCTTTTACAGCCCGGACAGCCTTCTCCACCAGCACCTCGACCACAGATTCCTGGAAACCGCGGGCGATGCCGGCCACATCCGGTGTCAGTCCCTTCATCTTGCTCTGATTCACCACATTCAACACCGCCGACTTCAGACCGCTGAAGCTGAAATCATAGGAATCCGGCTCCAGCCAGACACGCGGCAAGGCTACCGCTTCTGCCGCTTCACGGGCCAGACGGTCTACATGAGGACCGCCCGGATACGGAAAGCCAAGTGCGCGGGCGACTTTGTCGTAGGCTTCGCCGACCGCATCATCGCGGGTGCGCCCGATAATCCGGAACTCCCCTTCGCGCTCCATATTGACCAGCTCCGTATGTCCCCCGGATACAACGAGAGTCATACACGGGTACTGCAGCTCCTTCACCAGCCGGTTGGCATAAATGTGCCCGGCAATATGATGCGTGCCGATTAGCGGCTTGCCCCAGGCCAGCGCCAGGCTTTTGGCCGCAACAACACCCACCAGCAACGCGCCGACAAGTCCCGGTCCTTGCGTAACCGCAACAGCCGTAAGCTCCCCGGGCTGTACCCCCGCGGCTGCCAGCGCCTCCTCGATCACCAGGGTGATCACCTCGACATGCTTGCGTGAGGCAACCTCCGGCACTACGCCGCCGAAGGCGCGGTGAGTTTCAATCTGGCTGGAAATAATATTCGCCAGCACCTCGTGGCCGTTTTTGATGACTGCTACTGAGGTTTCATCACAGCTCGTCTCAATAGCCAATATAAGTACAGGCTCAATAGCGCCTGTTTCAGTATTCATTTTAGATCCACGCTTCCTTCCGTCAACCCTTGCTCTCCATACTCCGGCAGATCCGCCCACATAATCAGCGCATCCTCACGGTTGTCCGAATAATACCCCTTGCGGGTACCGGCCGGCCGGAAACCTTTTTTGCGGTATAAATTCTGGGCTACCTCATTCGAGACCCGTACCTCTAGCGTAATAGACTTCATTCCCAAAAAGCTCGCCGTCTTCATCAGCTCCTCCAGCAGCCGGTCGCCCCATTTGCGTCCCCGGTAAGCTTCGAGCAGCGCAATGTTCGTCACATGGGCCTCGTCGACAATCGCCCACATCCCGGCATAGCCGATGATATGGCCGTTCAGCTCCATCACCATATATTTGGCAAAGTGATTATGCGTCAGCTCATTACGGAACGCTTCCTCCGTCCAGGGCATCGTAAAAGCTTCCCGTTCGATCACGAGAATCTCTGGAATATCCTCAAGCTTCATCAGGCGAAATACAGGACCGCTCTCCTGTTCTCCCGCCCGCGTACGTTCCGTCATACTTTGCTCGCGCTCCCTTCACCGCTCCGGCGCAGATTGGCTTCCGCTTCAGTAAGCTGGGTATAATTCGGGATTAACCCGTGGATATCGTCACCGCTGCTGCCCTCCAGCAGGCGTTCCTCACCAAGGAGCGCTGCCCAGCGCCCTTCCAGCTCGTAAGGCTCCGCATGTACTTCCGCTGCTCCCAGCAGGGGACTAAGACTGTCCCCGCTGCCATGCAGCGCAGTCTCTCCGACAAACCAGACGACGCGGGGTTTACTGCCCTCCGCCTCCGCCTGTTTTAGCCTGTCTGACAAATACATCACCCAGTCAACCATAAGGCGGATAGCATCCGGTTCGAGACGCTGCGGAGCACGGAGCCCGCATGATGTGAATAACCCTGTGTAGACTTGTCCCCGCCGTGCATCGAGCAGAGGAATAATCCAGTCCGGACCAAATCCCTCCGTCTGTGTAGCTTGTTCAGCCGCACGCTTCTTCTGTATAGCAGCATACCCGCCCCAAGCCAGGGCATGCAGGCTGGAAATTCCGACGACCGGCACCTTCCAGGCCCAGGCCAGCGTCTTGGCCGCAGTCACCGCAATCCGGGTGCCCGTGTATGATCCCGGACCCAGGCCGACAGCCACTCCGCCAAGCATCGAGGCATCCGTACCGCTGGCCTGCAAGGCCTGCTCAATAATCGGCAGCAGGTGCACAGAATGGTTCCGCTCACCGGATGCATTAATCTCATGTAATAGTTTGCCTTCTTCAGTTACAGCTACTCCCAGGACAGCCGTTGATGTATCCAGCGCCAAAAGCCGCTTGCGCGGCCCTTTATTTTCGTTCATCATCCTTGTTTACCCCACTTCTGGATCAGCGCCCGGCACAATTCACCATAAGGCTCCCCGGTACCGGTTACCGTAATGAAACGTTCCTCCGGTCCGGCTGTTTCCATGTATATATGCAGATGCCGCGGCGGCATCAAGTCTGTGATGATACTGCTCCATTCCACCAGGCATACTCCCTGCCCGTAGAAATATTCGTCCAGTCCAAGCTCGTCCGCTTCCTGCAGCGAAATCCGGTATACATCCATATGATACAGCGGCAGACGCCCATCATACTCTTTGATTATAGTAAAAGTAGGACTGTTAACAATCCCCTGCACGCCCAAATGGCGCGCAAAACCTTGCGAGAACGCCGTCTTCCCCGCACCCAGATCCCCGTCGAGGCCGATCACCATACCGGCTGTGGCTGCGGCGGCTATCGCAGCTGCCAGCAGCTCCGTATCCTGGAGGCTGTACGAACGGTAAGTGAACACCGTTTCATCGTTATTGTCCAAGCTGCAACTCCACCTTTTAAAATAGTACCAACACCGCAATACTTTTAATTATATCGGTATGCTCCTGGTACCGCAACAACCTCTACTCCTCGCTGCCCGCAGCCACGGGCGGAGGGAGCTTACGGCTTCTTGCCCGCGGCGTCCTGCTTAGGGAGCGCTGGGAGAACATACTGTGGAGAGCCATTCCAATGATAATTACAGCAATACCTATCCAGGACAGCAGTGAAGGCAGCGGTGAGGACAGAATCAGCATCTCACCGGCCAGGGCGAATAATACCTCAAGCGACTGGGTGGCCTCCACTGCCGCGAGCCCGCTCATGCTGCTGCGCACCATATCCGTAGCCCGGAAGAACAGCACGGTAGCGATTACTCCTGAAGAGAGGGCAACAATCAACGATTGTCCTGCTTGGGAGCCTGAAGGCAGCCCGGCATCTGCATAACCGACGAGCGCCAGGACCAGCCAAAAAGGCAGACTGGCCAGCGTCATGCCAAGAATGCGCTGAAAGACATCCAGCCGGTCTCCGCACAGCTCCATCATCTTGCGGTTGCCGAGCGGATAGGCGAAGGAAGCAATCAGGACCGGCACGATGCCCAGCAATACCTGAGATACTGCCAGCTCGCGGGCCTGTTCAGCCTGGAGCAGCACTACTCCGGCCAGAATAATCAGCGACAATCCGAGGCCGCGAAGCGGGATTCGGCCGCGCTCATAGAGGAGCCCGTCTGGTCCGCTCACCCATCGGCCGAAGAACGGGGCGAGCAGCGAGCCGGAAATAATCGTTAACTGCCAGGTTCCGGCTGTCAGCCAGCCTGGAGCATATGCAGCCGCGAAGCAGATCGGAGCGTAGAACAGGCCAAAGCCGACCGTTCCCCAGAGCAGCCATGCCGCCGGGCGCTCCTTCATTGCTGACAGCAGCGGCTTCAGCCGGCCCCGACCGGCCACAATCGCCACCAGAAACGGCAGTGTAAACAAGTAGCGCAGCGAGGCACTCCATGCCCAGCTCCCCCCTGACAGCTCCATCCGCCGGTTAAGCACAAAAGTTACTGCAAAGAACAGCGCCGAAAAGACGCCTAATATAATAGGACGCAAAGTAATCATCTCTTTTCATCAAATTCACATCCCAAATATAGGCGGTAGCGGCAGTTAGCGTCAACCTTTGTGTCAGCTATCATGCAAATGCAGTAAGCCGGGAATGCCAAAAAAGCAGAGCAGCGAATACCCATAACTGAAGGATCGCTGCTCTGCTTATATTCCGTTATAAATTCTAGTTCTGTGTAAACAGCCACAACTTTAGGGAGACGCCTAATTTCCCTGTTCCTCCAGCCGTTCCACACCCACTGTATGCGTATTTGTCGGACGTGAACCCACCTGCACGGTAGCCATGCCGTTTGCTTCATCTACACGCTCGATCCATACCGGTTCCCCGTCCAAATGTACAGAGATCATTTCCTTGGAAGCATAAATATCCTTCGCCCGCTTAACGTCCATTTTTTGGTCTCCTTAAAAGTTTTGTAATAGCATAAGCTTCACTGTATCAGGTTCGTACAAAACTCGCTTCGAAAGCATACGCTTAGTTTTGTAATAGCATAAGCTTCACTGTATCAGGTTCGTACAAAACTCGCTTCGGAAGCTTACGCTTAGTTTTGTAATAGCATAAGCCTCTTTGAAACTGTTATCCGGACCTTTTCAAACCTCGGAAAATACAATCAGCCACTACGTCATCCGGCAGCTGTAATCACTCTTAGTCCTCATCCGCTTCAGGTTCGCCGATCGTTGCATCTGCATCCAGATACCCGGCGGCGTCTATATTCAGCTCATCATCCGGATCCGCGATAATATTCGCCCAATCCACGACCTCTGCCGGAATATCCTGCCGAGGCAGCGCGTCACTCCACTCATTCCGTCCTCTGTCCATAGGTTCCTCCACTTTTCTTCACTGTAATGCATACCGCTTGACGCGGCTCTCCTTCAGGGGCCTGGCTTTATTTTTTCCCAAGGTTCGCAAAAAATGCATCAGGCTAGAAAATACGGCATCGCCTCATACTAAGCCATAGCACTTATTATCAGGAGGCGATATCGATGCATACCGTTTGGAAAGGAGCCATCAGCTTCGGACTTGTGCATGTACCGGTCAAAATGTTCTCCGCCACGGAGGATAAAGACATCTCACTGCGGTACATCCACAAGGAATGCGGCAGTCCGCTGTCCTATGTACGCAAATGCCCGGTCTGTGAGAAGGAAGTGGGCTGGGAGGAAATCGGCAAGGGGTACGAGTACGAAAAAGGAAAGTTTGTCCTGTTCGACAAAGAGGAGCTGGATCAGCTGACCGAAGAAAGCAGCAAAAATATCACGATCCTTGATTTTGTGGATTTGACGGAGATCGATCCGATTTATTTTCAAAAGACCTACTATCTGTCTCCTGACCAGGCGGGCACCAATGCTTACCGGCTGCTGATGGAGGCGATGCGCCAGACAGGTAAGATCGGGATTGCCAAGATTTCCATCCGCTCCAAAAGCAGCCTGGCCGCCATCCGTGTGCTGGAGGACTGCCTGGCAATTGAGACCATCTTTTATCCTGATGAGGTGCGGCCGGTCTCCCAGGTTCCCGGATTGCCGGAAGCAGGCATGGTGAGCGATAAAGAGCTGGATATGGCCAAGCTGCTGATCTCTCAGCTGTCCACACCGTTTGAGCCGGAGAAATATACGGACGACTACCGTCAGCGGATGCTGGACTTGATCTCCCATAAAGTTTCCGGGGAGGAATTCCATATCGCACCGTCGCGCCAGGAGAGCAATGTCATCGACCTGATGGCTGCACTGCAGGCCAGTATCGAAGCTGTCCAGCACATCCCGGCCGATCCCGGCCCTTCTCTGGCCGGCTCAGCCACCAAGCCAAAAACTGCAGCCGCGGCAAAGAAAAAAACAGCCAAAGCCAAAACAGCTGAAGCGGCGCCGGGAACTGCCGTAGTTAACGAAGCAACCGGGCCGATTCCGGTCATAGCTCCTAAAACGAAGCGGCGCAGCCCAAAAAGCAAAGAGACCGTTTCCTGAACCTTCGTGTATACAAAATAGTCAGGAGGTGCGCCATGGAAATGCAGCCGGTTACTCCTTTCGAACCTGTACTCGCTGCGCAGCTCCCGTCCGGCAGCCAGTGGATCGCCCAGATCAAATGGGACGGGGTCCGTATGCTCTCTTATTATGAAGGGAACCATATAGAGCTGATCAACCGCCGGGGCAACCGGCGCACATTGCAATATCCTGAGCTGACGGTGCCCGGCAGCTACTGCCGCGCAGACTCCTTCATCCTGGACGGCGAGGTCATCGCGCTCAGCGGCGGCAAGCCGTCCTTCCATGAAGTGATGCGCCGTGACAGTCTGAAAAGCGAAACAGTCATCCGGGCTGTGACACCTCAGGTACCGGTCCTGTATATGGTATTTGATATGCTCTACTGTAACGGGATGTGGCTGCTGGATCAGCCCTTATCCCGGCGGCAGCAGATGCTCAGTGAGATGCTGCTGCCGCATCCCCATGTGCAGAGTGTGCCCAGCTACGCGGATCCGGCAGAGCTATTCTCCGCAGATCTGAACGGAAGACTGGAGGGGATTGTCTGCAAGGACATAGGCAGCACCTATGCCCCCGGCGGGAAAGATAAACGCTGGCAGAAGCGCAAGATCATCTCTGATGTGACCGCAGTTGCCGGCGGCGTCACCTTCCGCGACGGCATTGTAAATGCCCTGCTGTTCGGGCTCTATGACGATGCCGGCAAGCTGCATTATATCGGACATGCGGGGGCGGGACGGATGACTGCCATGGATTGGCGGAATCTAACCGCACAGGCACATAACCTGACCATTCCCGAAATGCCTTTCGCGTCCCTTCCACAGCGCAGTAAGGGCGCCGTCTGGATCAAACCCAGCCTCGTATTCAAGCTGCATTTTCTGGAATGGAACAGCTCAGGCACACTGCGCCAGCCGGTGATTCAGGCACAGGTTGACCTGCCTCCGGAGGACTGCCGGATCGGGCAAAGAGGATAAGCTCTGCTTCCATGCCGATTAGAGGCAGAGCTTACCCGCTGTACTGAGACTTAAGTAAAGGAGGATACCCTATGCCGGCCGTGCTTAAAGGCTCCATCACCGTAGACGGACAAGAAATCACAGTTACGAACCCCGACAAGCCCCTCTGGCCGGAGGTTGGAATCACCAAGCGGATTTACCTGCAGAAGCTGGCTGCACTCTCCCCTTACCTGCTGCGTTACTGCAAAGACCGGCTGTTAACGGTTATCCGCTATCCGCACGGTGTGCCGGGGATGTCCTTTTATCAGAAGAATGCCCCCCAGCCGCTGCCCGGTTTTGTGAAGACAGCCCTGCAGGACGGGATTGAATATATCGTCCTGCAGGGCTTGCCCGAACTGATCTGGCTTGGCAATCTGGCCGCGCTGGAATTTCACCCTTCGCTGCATTATGCAGGAAGCAGCCTGCCCTGTGAGTGGATGATTGATCTCGATCCTTCTCTTGAAGTGGAGCCGCGCATTATGGAGGCGGCTGCAATGGTCGGCGATGTGTTGAAATCACTGGGACTGGCTTCGGTTCCCAAAACCTCCGGGGCAACGGGAGTGCAGATTATTATCCCGGTGAATCCGGGGATTTCCTTTGATGAGCTGCGCAGAATCGGCCATTTCGTCGGGCGTTATGTCACCGAGAAGCGCCCGGACCTGTTCACATTGGAGCGGTTGAAGAAACACCGCGGCGACAAGATTTATTTCGACTATCTGCAGCATTACGGCGGCAAAACCTTAGCCGCTCCCTATACACCGCGCGCCCGGCCGCTGGCTACTGTATCCACCCCGCTCCTGTGGGAGGAGGTCGCCCGCAATGTCTCTCCTGCTGATTACCATCTGCTGAATATTGAGGAGCGGCTGGTCCGCATGGGAGATCTTATTGCCAAGGTACCGCCGCAGCCGGTCAGTGATATTGTCTCGAAGCTGCCATGAATCAGCCTCCAAATCCTTCCACAGGCAGCAATAAGCCCGCAGATGCCTATAACAGGCTGCGGGCTTATCAGGTGTCCAGCTTTAGGACGGAAGGTATTCTATATGAGAATACGGCGTAGCTTGCTGCGGGCGCCGGATTGATTGCTCTGACTTTCGTAAATATACCTTCCTTCAGGGCAGCGTGTCCGTTATTCCGGACAAACGCTAATGGATTGATTTTTTCTTAAAACGGCCGCCTTTTACATCATGGATATTACCGATCGCAACAAAGGCGTCAGAATCCCAATCTTCAACAATCGATTTAAGCTTCGCTTCTTCCAGTCGTGTAATGACTACAAAGATTACTTTCTTGTTCTCACCGGAAAATCCGCCTTCGCCATCGAGATACGTAACACCGCGTCCCAGGCGCTCCGTCAGCGCTTCCCCGATATCGCGGAATTTATCGCTGATAATCCAGACCGATTTCGACTGATCCAGCCCCTCAAGGGTAACATCAATCATCTTAAAGGCAATGTAATAAGCAATCAAGGAGAACATGGCATTATTCCAGCCAAATACAAAACCCGCTACGGAAAGAATAAAGAAGTTGAAGAACATGACTACTTCGCCGACAGAAAACGGCAGCTTCTTAGCAACCAGAATGGCCACAATCTCCGTACCGTCAAGCGATCCCCCGTATCTTACAACGAGTCCTACGCCAACCCCGAGAATAACGCCCCCGAACACGGCTGCCAGCAGGGGTTCAACCGTAATCGGCTTGACCGGATGCAGCAACTGTGTGCCTATAGACATCAGAATTACGGCAAATAAGGTGGATAAGGCAAAGGTTTTGCCGATCTGCTTATACCCGATAACCAGAAACGGCAGGTTGAGCAGTGTCAGCAAAATGCCGAGAGGAATATTGAAAATATGGGATAGCATAATGGAAATACCGGTTATTCCGCCGTCAATCAACTCATTGGGAACAAGAAAAATTTCAAGTGCAACGGACATCATTGCCGCGCCCAGCACCATCATAACAATCCGTTGAGCCATCTTAAGTCTGGCTGTCCTCACAGACCCGGATTTTTGAGGTTTTTTCTGATCCTCATTCGTAAAGATTTGCTGGCTTACATTCATAGAACTCCCCCTATAAAAAAGTATTTTAAAGAATTATCGAAAGCATCATTTCAAGAGATACTCTCTTATATTTCTTCTTATACCTTCATTATATCACAAAAGAGGGCCAAATAAGGAATGGAACATGTTTCAGCCTTCGAAAATCGATGTTTTTGTCCTCTTTTCGGTCATAAAAGCGGGGATAACAGCTGACAAAGGCTTTGAATCAACTTGACATTCCAGGCTCGATCTTTAAATTTTTCAGGGTCAATAAATGGGCTGTGCTTCAAATCCTTTTCAAAGTCCAAGGCCAGCTCAGCAATGCTCTCCGGATGGAGCAGAACGGCCGTCAGCTCAAAATTGGAATAGAAGCTGCGCATGTCCAGATTGGCACTCCCGATGGTGGCCAGCAGGTCGTCAATAATCATGACCTTGGCATGCATGAAACCTCTAGTGTAGCGGTAAAACTTCACTCCTGCATCCTGCAGGTTCTCCAGATAGGACAATGAAGCCGAGTAAACAAGCTTGTTGTCCGGTTTGGCAGGAATAATGATTCTTACATCCACCCCGCTGAGCACAGCATTCTTGAGCGCCCGGCAGATGGTCGGATCGGGAATGAAATAAGGCGAGGTAATCCAAATACGCCTTCTGGCCGAACAAAGCGCGGCAAAATACATCTCCTGTGACGCATCGATCGCTCCATCCGGCCCGCTGGCCACAACCAGCACAGCTTCCTGTTCAGTACAGCTATGGGCGGGAAAAAACCGCGGATGGCTCAGCCAGTCCCCGGCCGCCAGCTTCCAGTCCTTCAGGAATGTAGCCTGCAGATCATATACCGCATCACCCTCCAGCCGCAGATGGGTATCGCGCCAATAGCCCATTTTAGGGTCTTTGCCCAAATAATCATCCCCGACATTCATCCCGCCAGTAAAACCTATCAGACCGTCGATAACCATAATTTTACGGTGATTCCGGTAATTGAACCTGCGCTCCAGGAGCGAGTTAAGCGGCGGCAAAAAAAAGTGAACCTCGACCCCCGCTTTTTTTAGCGTACCGATAAATCTGCTGCTCAGACTATGGCTGCCGAGCCCGTCGCACAGCATACGCACCTTGACTCCCTGACGTGCCTTGCGGACCATCACCTCCTGGAAGTGTATACCGATCTCATCATCACGAAAAATATAAAATTCCAAATGGATATGTTCCCGCGCGGCTTCCATCGCCTCCAGTATGGCAGCATAGGCGTCCTGAGCCTTTGGCAGTATCCGGCTGCGATTGCGGCCTGTAATATTCCGGCCGGACAGCCTGGAGAACAGATAGAGCAGCTCCTCATGACCGGCGAACGCCGGGTTTCCGCATTCCTCCGGCTTTTTGACAATTTTAATCTTCCCGGCAACACGGGCATGGATTTCACTACGCCTTACCGGTGTGCACCGCTTGTCTATCTTGCGGCTCTGCCAATAATCCCGCCCCAGGAAATAATAGAGCAGCAGACCCAGCGGAGGGCAGCAGAAACTAAGGAACACCCAGGCCAAAGCCCTCTGCGGACGGCGGTATTCCAGCAGCACTATGATGGCAATCTGCAGCACAAAAAGACTGAGTAAGAGTACAATTATTTTCAAGCCGTCACCTCCTTAAATCTCGGCTGCCAGATCCGCCAGACCTGATACTTCTTGCCCTGACAGGCTAATTCACTACAGGTTTTGCCGTAACTCTCCTTCTTTATTCAAGCAAACCGTTGTCATGTTCACCAAAGAGCTGGAATACATAGAGTAGTAGGACGAATCGGATGAGCCCAATTGATTACAACGTGCTGGACCCCCAGTGAACACAAGGCGGCTTCCTAAGCCGCAGAAAGGAGAAGCTATGAAAACTCAGCCAGATCAGAACCGGATTACCCTGCTCGTCGTCCGTGAGGCCGGACGTCCGGTCAGACAGCTCCAGTTATCCAAGCCGCTCGCCCTGGCCATTCCGGCCGCAGCTGCCCTCTCCATTTCCAGTCTGGTCACCTCGATGCATTTTCATGCCTCACGCTCCATTGCCGAGCTGGAGGCCGAGGCCGCTTCACTGTCGCTGACCAATTTACGGATGGAAATGAAGGTTGCCGATAAGGAACAGACCCTGCAGCAGCTCCGCAGCCAGGTGACAGAGCTGTCAGAGGAAGCCGAGAACATCCGAGATAAGTTGAAAAGCGTGGATGAGCTTGAAGCGCAGCTGCAATACCTGATTAATCCGGATGGCCATACCGGCCGGGACACAGACTCAGAGACCGATCCGGTTTCCACATCTATGTCCACCCCCGGTACTCTCTCTGGAACCCTCCCGGCTGCAGACACAGCGGCGTCATCCGCCCGGAAATATGGAGTTGCCTTCGCCGCTGAACCTGAGCCAGCTGCTGCTTCCTCTTCCCTGTCTGCCGTCAGCTTCCGTCTTGGAGCTATCACTTCGGCATTCAACAGCACTGTAGCGCCACAGGTTGGCGGGGAGTATATCGCGGTCTATCAGGATGACCCCATGGAGCTGGTGCAGGAAACCAGAGATGACTACGCAGAAATCCGCAGCCTGCTGGAAGAGATGGTAACCAGCATTACCACAACGATCACAGAGGCCAGGGAGGCCAAGAGCGCAGAGGCTCAGCTGCAGGCTAAAAAAGCCCTAGCAGAAAAAAACGCCTGGCGCCGGCCGTCATCTGGCCTACCCACTCCAAAATGATCACTTCCAGCTTTGGCTACCGCTCCGATCCCTTTGAAGGCTCCTCCGCCTATCATTCAGGCATTGATATCGCCGGCAGCATCGGGGATCCGGTCTACGCGGCAATGGACGGCGAGGTCACTGCGTCTGAGCAAATGGGAGCAAGAGGCAAATACATTATTATCAAGCATACGAACGGTCTGGAAACCTGGTACATGCATTTGAACGGGATGACTGTCACTGTGGGTGATAAGGTGAATAAAGGCCAGCAAATCGGCACACTTGGCAATACCGGACGGAGCACAGGCCCTCATCTCCATTTTCAGGTAGTGAAACAGAACAAAGCGGTCAATCCCTTAGGATATGTGAAGCCGTAAGGCTAAGGCTTCAACTATTAAGCTCATACAATGTTTAGGAGGGTATAAAGCATGTGGAATAGAAGCAAGCAATCAGCGCTGTTCAGGTCTACCGACTCGCTGATTGGACATGGAAGCAATCTGGAGGGCAAGGTGCAATGTGACACCAATTTACGGATTGAGGGTAATTTCAGCGGGGAAATCCAATGCCAGGGGACTGTAACCATCGGCGAACAAAGTACGGTGCTCTCCACGATAACAGCCAAGGAGATCATTATCGCCGGAAAAGTATATGGTGATGTTACTGCCGATCAGCGGCTCACCATGACGGGAACCGGACAGCTGCACGGTAATATCCAAGCAGGCACGCTGAGCATCATGGAAGGCAGCGTACTAAACGGCTCTGTCATCACAGCCGAACAGCCCGCCATTGAAGAGGCAGGCGGGCACAACGAAGCCAAGAAGGCTGACAAGGCAGGCAAACGCGCCTCCAAGCAGCAGAATAAGCTCGAAGCGGGCTAAGCGGGCTAAGCCCGCTTAGCCCGCTTCGTTCGGCCGGGTTCACTTTAAATACATTTAGGAATAGCTTTGTCTCCTTATGCGGCGACATCCCTTTTGCTGAAAACCCACCAGGAAACTCCCAGGAACAGCAGGTAGTAAACAGCCAGTACCGCTATGGAGAATCCGAGGGTAACCCCTCCCGGACCGTTATCTGTCAGCAGATATCCCCGCAGATCCATATGTGTAAAGATCAGATATTTGGCCCACTCGAACCGTTCGGGATTGAAGATGCTGACGAAAATATTTTTGGTAAACATAATGAACAGCGACAGCCCGATTGCGAGGCCGCTTGCCCGGAAAACGCTGGAGACCATAAAAGCCAGTGCTGCGGTCAAAAACAGCTCGATATAACCGCAGAACACATCTAGGAAGGAGTATTCCGCCGGACTCCAGGACATCTGATTCGTTACTCCGCCCCCCTCGGAAGAGGAGAAAATCAGTGATGAACCATAGGCGAAAACAATCAGCACGGCTGTACTAAGCAAGCTGAACAAAACCATGGAAATGTATTTGGAGAGCAGAATTTTGGATCGGCTCCACGGGCGGATCAGCAGCAGCTTAATTGTTCCCCAGGAGAATTCGCCCGCTACAGCATCAGAAGCCACCACCACCGTAAAGATTGTATTCAGGAAAAAAGCGATCGTCACCGCCATCTGAAAGTTGTCCCATAATCCGGTTCCCGATGAATCTCCTCTGCTCGTATAGTAGACCAGTGCAGGAAACAGCGCACTCATGAGTGCCAGAATAAACAGCATAATCCATGTACGGACACGGCTGTAAATCTTGATATTCTCATTATGTATGAGAGCTGCGAACTCACCCAATGCCTTCACCTCCGGTAATTTCCAAGAATTGATCTTCCAGTGAGCGTGCCAGCGCCCTGATGCTGTACACCTTGAAGCCGGCAGCCACCAGCCGTGCATTCAGTTCGGCAATTTCCTCGCGTCCTGCCTCGATAGAAACCCCGCCGTTCTTCACTGCTCCGCGGCCGATCAGCGCCAGTGCAGCTTCCGGATCATTGACCTCAAACAGCGTTTCCTGGACCGGCAGCACCGCATCTCCTACCGTCTTCAGCTGTTTGACATCAACCAGACGCCCATTCTGGATAATGGCTACACTGTCACACATCAGCTCCATCTCCGACAACAGATGGCTGGAGACAAAAACCGTCGTTCCTTCCTCCTGGCACAGGCGCCGCAAATAATCCCGCAGCTCACGAATCCCCTGTGGATCCAGCCCGTTGGTCGGCTCGTCCAGAATCAGCAGCTTTGGCCGGTGCAGCAGTGCCTGGGCGACCCCCAGCCGCTGGCGCATACCCAGCGAGTACGTTTTCACTTTGTCATGAATTCTCTGGCCAAGCCCGACCAGCTCTACAACTTCATCGATCCGCTGCTTAGTAACACCCTTGACCATTCGGGCATACTGCCGCAGATTCTGATAACCGCTTAAGAACTTATACATCTCCGGATTTTCCACGATCGCTCCGATGTTGGCTACAGCTTCCTCAAAATGATCCTTGATGCTGCGTCCGCAGATCAGAATATCACCGCGGCTGATGGAAATCAGTCCCACCATCATACGGATCGTTGTCGTTTTACCGGCACCGTTCGGGCCAAGGAACCCGAAAATTTGTCCGGGCGGAATATCCAGCGTCAGATCACTGACCAGCGTCTTGGAACCCATTTTTTTGGTTACCCCTATCAGGCTGGCAACCGGCTTAGTCGCTACTTCTGCCGTAACTGGCATAATTTCACTTCCTTTCTTTGTTTATAAAATGAAGCTGTCCTAGATTCTAAGTAAGGCGTGAGGCGTAACTGCGGGGAATGTTTGGACTTCCGGTCGCTGTTGTTCACAGATTTCTTGATTTGAACCGCCCTGCGGTTGAAATCTGTGAACAAAGGCGAACGCTATCGCTCCTACAGTCCCAAACTTCCCCTTCGTTACTTCCGCCTTGCTTATATATCTAACCATTTCATTTTATATATTTTCCATATTACCACAAACTGCCTTTTTCCTGAAAAGCAGGAAAAAAGGCAGTAATAGTAAAAAAAGGCTGTATCCTTCTATAAACGGAAGGATACAGCCTTTTACTCTTTATTACAGCAGCCGCTCAGGTGGACACGGCAATGTACATTTAGCCTCCAACACGCGCAAGTTCACGCATATTGGCTTCGAAGGCAGCCATCAGGGCAGCTTCGCCGGTTAACCCGGTCTGTTCTACCTTGCGGATCTGCTCCAGCATCCGTTTGTAATCCTTCGGAATAACACGGACGAATTTCGGCAGCGAAGCTTCCCAGCTGTCCAGAATCCGGCTTGCAGCAGCACTACCTGTGAGCTCTGCATGACGGACAATCAGGCTGTGCAGCTCAGCAGCTTCATCCGCTTCTTCTACACGCTCCAGAAGCACCATTTCCAGGTTGCAGCGCTTGATGAAGGTATTGTCCGGATCATAGACGTACGCAATACCGCCAGACATCCCTGCCGCAAAGTTGCGGCCGGTTGGACCAAGCACGGCTACACGGCCGCCGGTCATATATTCACAGCCGTGGTCGCCCACGCCTTCAACAACTACCTTCGCACCGGAGTTACGCACCGCGAACCGTTCACCGGCGATGCCGCTGATATACGCCTCACCGCTGGTCGCTCCGTAAAGCGCCGTATTCCCGATAATGATGTTGTCCTCAGCGGCAAAGGTAGCCTTAGGGGACGGCTTAATAATCAGCTTGCCTCCGGACAACCCTTTGCCCACATAGTCATTGGAATCGCCTTCGACCGTAATGGTAATACCCTTCGGTACGAAAGCGCCCAGACTTTGTCCGGCAGAGCCGGTGAAGTGCAGACGGATCGTATCATCCGGCAGACCTGCCGCCCCATATTTGCGGGTAAGCTCACTGCCCAGAATCGTGCCCACTGCGCGGTTGACGTTCGTAATCGGCAGCGAGGCTTCAACCGTCTGGCCGGATTCCAGTGCCGGTGCTGCCAGATCCAGCAATTTCGATACATCAATAGTTTCTTCCAGGCCGTGGTTCTGGAATTTGCTGCGGAAGCGGGTGCTGCCTTCAGGTAGTGCCGGAGTATGCAGCAGACTGCTCAGATCTACGCCTTTCTTCTTCCAGTGACTCGACGCACGCACAGCATCGAGACAATCCGTGCGTCCGACCATCTCTTCAATGGTGCGGAAGCCGAGCTCTGCCATGATTTCTCGCAGGTCCTGAGCCACAAAGGTCATAAAGTTCACGACATGCTGCGGGTCGCCGGTAAAGTTCTTGCGCAGTTCCGGATTCTGTGTTGCAACACCAACCGGACAAGTATCCATCTGGCATACACGCATCATGATGCAGCCTACCGCTACAAGCGGCGCAGTAGCAAATCCGTACTCTTCTGCTCCCAGCAGTACGGCTACCGCAAGGTCGCGTCCACTGAGCATTTTACCGTCGGTTTCCAGTACAACACGGTCACGCAGGTTGTTCAGCATAAGCGTCTGATGTGTCTCCGCGAGTCCAAGCTCCCACGGCAGACCGGCATGACGGATGGAGTTCAGCGGGGATGCCCCTGTACCGCCGTCATATCCGCTAATCAGAATAATATCGGCACGGCCCTTGGCTACGCCGGCAGCGATCGTTCCGACACCCACCTCGGAGACGAGCTTCACATTAATGCTCGCCCGCGGATTGGCATTCTTCAGATCATAAATCAGTTCGGCCAAATCCTCGATGGAATAAATATCATGATGCGGCGGCGGTGAAATCAGGCCCACACCCGCTGTGGAACCGCGAACTTCGGCTACCCAAGGATATACCTTGCGGCCCGGAAGCTGTCCGCCTTCACCAGGCTTAGCCCCTTGTGCCATCTTGATCTGGATCTCATCAGCGTTCACCAGATAATTCGAGGTTACCCCGAAGCGGCCCGATGCCACCTGCTTGATCGCACTGCGGCGGGAATCGCCGTTAGCGTCCGGAATAAAGCGCGCCGGATCCTCCCCGCCTTCACCGGTGTTGCTCTTGCCGCCGATGCGGTTCATCGCAATCGCCAGCGTCTCATGAGCTTCCTTACTGATGGAACCGAACGACATTGCTCCGGTCTTGAAGCGTTTCATAATCGATTCTGCAGGCTCTACCTCATCAAGTGGAACCGGCTGGTTGTGGATTTGAATTCCAGCATGGAGCGGATGGTCTGGTGCTTCTTGCTCTCACCCTGAACGAGCGCCGCATACTTTTTGTACAGACCGTAGTCACCGCTCCGCACGGAATGCTGAAGCAGATGAATCGTCTGCGGGTTGAACAAATGCACTTCCCCGTCACTGCGCCATTGATATTCACCGCCGGAATCAAGCACCTTGTCGTTGCCGTCCTTGTCGGTGAACGCACGGTTATGATGAACCAGTGCTTCAGCAGCTACTTCCTCAAGACCGATGCCGCCGATACGGGAAGGGGTCCAGGTAAAGTAACGGTCTACAAACTCCGAATTCAGGCCGACAGCTTCAAAAATCTGTGCGCCGCGGTACGATTGGATCGTGGAGATCCCCATCTTGGACAATATTTTAACTACGCTCTTAGTCGCAGCCTTAATGTAATTCTTCACAGCCTTCTCATGCGATATTCCGCGCAGCAGACCCTGGCCGATCATGTCATCCAAGCTTTCAAAAGCAAGATACGGATTGACCGCACTCACGCCGTAACCGAGGAGAAGCGCGTAGTGATGCACTTCACGCGGTTCGCCGGACTCCAGCAGAATGCTGACCTTTGTCCGTGTCCCGGAGCGGATCAAGTGGTGATGCAGGCTGGATACAGCCAGCAGCGCCGGGATTGCAGCATTCTCACGGTCTACACCGCGGTCAGACAGAATAAGAATATTATGTCCTTTAGCCATTACACGGTCAGCCGCTTCATTCATGCGTTCCAGGGCAATACGCATTCCTTCCGCTCCAAGCTCAGCCGGGAACAGAATCGGAATCGACATCGACTTGAAGCCGGCACGGCGAACATGGCGGATCTTCGCGAAATCCTCGTTGGAGAGAATCGGCGATTCCAGCGATATCTGCCGGCAGCTCTCCGGTTCCGGCTTCAGCAGGTTGCGTTCCGGCCCGATCGTGGTGGCTGTAGAAGTAACCAGCTCCTCACGGATCGCATCGATCGGCGGATTGGTTACCTGCGCGAACATTTGTTTAAAGTAGTTGTAGAGACGCTGCGGGCGGTCCGAGAGCACGGCCAGCGGGGCATCGTAGCCCATGGATGCAACGGCTTCGGCACCGGTGGAAGCCATAGGCTCCAATACCTTGCGCAGATCCTCAAACGTGTAGCCGAATGACTGCTGCAGCTGCTGCACATTGTCATGCTTCGGATTTGGCAGCTCCGGAGCTTCCGGAAGCTGGTCGAGGCCGATCAGATGCTCATCCAGCCACTGGCGGTAAGGCTGCTCGGAGGCGATGGCGGCCTTTACTTCCTCATCGGAAATAATCCGTCCCTGCTTCGTATCCACCAGCAGCATGCGTCCTGGTTTCAGGCGGTCTTTATATAGTACATTCTCTGCCGGAATATCAAGCACTCCAGCTTCAGAGGATAAGATAATCATATCGTCTTTGGTTACATAATAGCGTGCAGGGCGCAGGCCGTTGCGGTCAAGCATTGCACCGATTTGCACACCATCGGTAAAGCCCATCGCGGCGGGGCCGTCCCACGGCTCCATCAGGGTGCTGTGGTATTCATAGAATGCCTTCTTCTCATCGCCCATACTTTCATGATTGCTCCAAGGCTCCGGCACCATCATCATCGCCACATGCGGCAAGGAGCGTCCGCTGAGATACAGGAACTCAAAGGTGTTGTCGAACATCGCAGTGTCAGAACCGTCCGGATTTACGATCGGTTTGATCTTGCCCAGGTCTTCACCGTATACTTCGCTCTTGAACAAGGACTGGCGGGCATGCATCCAGTTCACATTCCCCCGCAGTGTGTTGATCTCACCATTATGGATCATGAAGCGGTACGGGTGGGCACGCTCCCAGCTTGGGAACGTATTGGTGCTGAAACGGGAGTGCACCATCGCAATCGCCGACTCCAGCTTTTCATTCTGCAGATCCAGGTAAAACTGGCCTACCTGCTCGGTTGTCAACATGCCTTTGTATACGATCTTGCGACAGGACATACTTGGCATATAGAAGGATTCCGCCTCTTCCACACCGCCATAACGGATGGCGAGCTCGGCACGCTTGCGGATGACAAACAGCTTGCGTTCAAAAGCCAGCTCATCGGCAAGGCCCTCCGCACGGCTGATAAATACCTGGCGGACATAAGGCTTGGCTGCCTTAGCGGTCTTGCCCAGCATTTCGTCGAAGGTAGGCACATCACGGTATCCAAGCAACGCCTGGCCTTCTTCGGCAATAATCTCATTTAAGAGAGCCTCGTGACGGGCGCGGATCTCCTCGTTGTGAGACAAAAAGATCATACCCACGCCATAAAAGCCCTGTTCCGGCAGTTCAAAGCCAAGCTTACTGGCTTCACCGGCAAAGAAACGGTGAGGAATCTGCAGCATAATACCCGCTCCGTCACCAGAGTTCGGCTCGCTTCCCTGTCCTCCCCGATGCTCCATATTAAAGAGCATAGTCAAAGCGTTACTAACGATATCATGGGAAGGTTTTCCTTTAATATGGGCAACAAAACCCATGCCGCATGCATCTTTTTCGAACTGGGGATCATAAAGGCCCTGTTTGCCGGGCAGTTCAGTGTGTCTCATCATACGCAACCTTTCTATTATAAAGTAGACGTTATCTTCACAAGAAGCGGCTGCACGTCCTTAAATCAGGCGGCATCCGCTTCACATAAAATATAAGATAAAAAGACCGAAAGAGTATAGTACCTTATATCTTAGGAAAATTTTTCAGAAAAATCTTAATAATTATTCAAGCCAGATTGGTTATATAAGTTTATCATCGACCTGACATGAGTGCAATTTAAAGTTTTTTATGAGTTTGATTAACAAATGTTTTTACGGTACAGCTTTAGTGAGTAAAAGTGTAAAAAAACTTTCTGTTGCATATTTATACACAAATAGCGAATAACTCCTTATTCACTGAAAACGCTTCATTTGTTTTCTTTCCATATGATGTAACTTTTTCAGCATGTTTTTGGATCAATCTAGCAAAGAATAACAAAGAACGCCCCGGTCCGGGGCGTTCTTTGTTAATTTTAGACTATACCTCAAATTCTGATTATACAGTCAACACTTGTTCACCTTTCACCATAACTTCATTTTCCTGTTCTCGGGTCATGAAATAGGTGAATGTAAACGCCAGGAACACAATGCCGTAAATGGCCAGGAGTCCAGCATCACTCCACATGGCATTGAAATCTCCGGTGGAAATGGCTGCTTTAAAGCCGCGGACACTGTAAGTCATCGGCAGCAGCGGATTGAAGAATTTCATCCAGTTCGGAATCAGCTCCAGCGGGAAGGTGCCCGCACTTGTAGTCAATTGGAAGATGAGAATAACAATGACCACGAAACGTCCAGGCTGATCCAGCCAGGTTACAATCGCTTGAATCATCCACATGAAGGAAATACTTGTAATAAAGGTGAAGGCATAGAACAACGGTGCACTCTGTACCTCAAGTCCCAATCCGTAAAGGACAATCATTGCTGCCATCAGGGACTGCAGCACACTCATCAGCGAGAAGGTCAGCGTGCGGCTCATAAACCGGTTGAACCGGCTCGCGCCGATAACTTCAGAGCTGCTCATCGGAATAACGAGTGTGCAGATCAGTGCACCTACGAACAAGCCAAGGGACAGGAAATAAGGGGCAAACCCGGTACCATAGTTCGGTACGGCACTGACTTTAACCTCTTCAATCTCAACCGGCTGTGCAAACATGGATACCAGCGCATCCGTTTTGTTCACCGTGCTGGTCTGCGAAGCAGCCTCTCCAAGCTTCGAAGCCAGCTCACTTGATCCGGATTTCAGTTCATCAAGGCCATCTTTAAGCTGGCCTGCTCCATCGCTGAGCTGCTTCGATCCATCAGCTACCGAGCTGAGGCCGCTGCTGAGCTGGCCTGTGCCAGCCAGCAGCTTGGATGTTCCGGCCTCCAGCGCCTTGCCGCCATCAGCCAGCTTCGCACCGCCTGCTGCCGCTTCATCCAGCTTCGCGCCGAATTGCTTCATACCGGCGGAAAGGGTATTGCCGCCTGTTTCAAGCTTAGCAGCACCTGCCAGCAGCTGCTGTTGTCCTTGCAGCAGCTGAGTGCTGCCCGCATTCAGCTGCTGCGCTCCGTCATGCAGCTGGCTGACACCTGCGTCCAGCTGCTGTGAACCGTCATGGAGCTGGTTCGCGCCCTGTACCAGCTGCTCTTGACCGCTGTGCAGGGAGGTCGCACCTGCCAGCAGCTGCTGCTGGCTCGCATCCAGCTGCGCTGTGCCTTCGGCTACAGCGGCGCTTGCCGCCAGCAGCTTCTGCACATCAGCGCTCGCAGCGAGCTGCGGACTCGATTTAACCAGCTGCTGCAGGCCATCCGCCACTGCTTTGGCTCCAGCGCTTACTTTAGCGCTGCCGTCCTTGGAAGCCTTCAGACCGGCTTCCAGCTTCGCGCTGCCTTCGGCGGATGAGGTCAGGCCTGCCGCCAGCTTCGAGCTGCCGTCAACCACTGACTGCGTTCCTGCCTGCAGCTTCGCAGTTCCATCTACAGCCGACTGTGTTCCGGCTTGCAGCGCTGCCGCTCCGGCTTCAGTCTTCTTCAGGCCATCGCTAAGCTGCTTGCTGCCGGCAGCAGTCTGCGATACGCCGGCCTGCAGCTTCTTATGGGCGGCAGACAGTTGCTCAAGTCCGCCTGCCAGGGTACTGCTGCCATTTTCCAGTGCCGCTGCACCTGTATTCAGAGCAGTAACACCTTCTGTAAGAGGTGCTACGCCATTAACCAGCTTGCCGGTACCTTCGGTCAGCACAAGCAGATTATCTCTCAGCTTCAGTGCTCCGTCGTCCAGCTTCGTTGCGCCGTCTGCAATCTTTGAAGCGCCGTCTCCGGCATCACCAAGGCCGCTGGCGATCTCAGTAATTTTATCAAATACGGAATCTGTATAAGCTTCTGTTATCTTGGCGGATACCTTTGTCTTGATATCTTTTACTGCAGTTCCGCCGATTTGCCCGGCAAGGAAGTTGTAGCCTTCATTAGGCTCGTAAATAATTTTGGCCGGCTGCGGATCTGCATCCAGCAGGGTAGTTGCTTTGGCTGAGAAATCTTCAGGAACGATGATCGCCATATAATACGTATTATCGTCCAGTCCGGCCTCTGCCTGCTCACGGGTCACAAAGTTCCATTTGAATCCGTCGGTCTTCTTGAGTTCCTCTACCAGCTCGTTACCGGCGGCCAGCTTCGAGCCTTCATAATCGGCACCTTTATCTTCATTTACAACAGCGACAGGCAGCTCGTTCATTTTACCGTACGGGTCCCAGAAGGCTTTCAGGAACAATCCGCTATACAGCACGGGAATGAAAAGGACAACGAACATAGGTATCAGCACTTTAGGGTTCTTAAGCGCCGCGCCAAGGTCCTTAATAAACACGGATAAAGATTTCATTCTGGTTCTCTCCTTATAATCATATGCTCTTTTTATGAAGCTATTAGTCTCTCTCTATCAAAACAGTTTTCAGAAAATTGCTAGTCCGCTGAAAGTTTGCAGGAACACCGGTTGACCATTTTCCTCAATCGGTCAGTGAAAGGCAAAAAAAATTTGTTGGAACGCGCATCTCCGCATTCATGCGGACGGCCTATGCCAGGAGCCTATCAGCAGTGCAAAGCTTTCTGTGCCAAGCCTTCGGACAGAAACAACTGAAAATAATCCTTGATCTGTTCTTTGCTTAAAGACACATGCACCTTGTTCAGCTCGGCTGTCAGCACGATATAAAGCCTAAACATAACTACAGACACAATCTTAGGGTCGCAATCCTTAATCTCCCCCTGACGTATCGCCTGCTCCACCTCCCGTTCCAAATATTCAAGCACAACACGCTCGATCTTATCGAGCCCATCACCAGCCTGCGGCGTTCCGAAATCGCGACTTTCCTGGGAAAGCTTGATGAACAGCTCATGTTCGCTTCGAAATTCAAGCAGCGCATCCAGAACCCTGTGCAGGTTATCAAAAAACGGCTTATCGTGTTTGACTTCCCGCTCGGCGATTTTCTTCATCTCGATAATGACATCACGCAGGATCTCATCAAACAGCTGCTCCTTATTCGTAAAAAAGGTATAGATCGTTCCTTTTCCGACATTCGCAATCTTTGCGACCTGATCCATTGTCGTTGCCTTATATCCGAATAATGAAAAACATTTCGTCGCGGCCTGAAGCACCAGCTGCCTTCGATCTACCACAGCCACCCGTACACACCCTTTCCTTCGAAAAATCGTTGCCACCGCATTTTGACCATTTTACTAATCCGGTCATTCGGTCATTAACCACTTTATCACTTTCTATATCTGTTTGCAACACCTGAGCTCTCCATATTTTTTTATTTTTTTGCAGGGTTTTAACTTTCTATTTACGTCTTATTTGTATAATGTGAGAAAAGAAGCTAATTCCCTTGTATAATATAAGAGAATGTTTTACTGAAGAGGTATCTCCAATTCGCCCTAAGAAGAGAACCCGCAATTCTACCCATGAAGGAAAGTAGCAGGTGAACTTATGCGAAAGAAAAGAGTACTGCTGTTTTCGGAAGGCTTCGGCACGGGCCATACAGGAGCAGCCTATGCTCTGGCCGAAGGAATCAGACTGCTTAACCCGGACGTCCAGTGCCGGGTCATTGAGCTAGGGAGATTCCTGAATCCTACGGTTGCTCCTTGGATTCTTTCCGCTTACCGCAAAACAGTCAGCAGCCAGCCTAAGCTGGTCGGCATGATGTATAAAACCCAATATCATAAATCACTGAACCGGCTGACCCGAGCGGCACTTCACCGGATTTTTTATACACATGCCCAAAAGGTGATTGAGCAGCTGAAACCTGATCTCATTATCTGCTCCCATCCGATTCCTGCTGCAGTCATTTCCAGGCTGAAGCAGCAGGGGCTGGACGTACCGCTGTATACACTCATAACCGATTATGATGCTCACGGCAGCTGGGTTAATCCAGAGGCAGACCGCTACTTGGTCTCAACCTCAAGGGTCAAATCGATTCTGACCGGACGGGGCGTTCCTCCTGAGCTGGTGACGGTCACTGGTATTCCGGTGCATCCGAAATTCTGGGAGCGTTCCAGCAAGCAGCAGCTCCGCAAGGAGCTCGGGCTTGCCGATATCCCTACCGTACTGATTATGGGTGGTGGATGGGGTCTGATGTTCGGCAAAGATGTCATGGATTCCCTGACCGCCCGGATGGACGACATTCAATTGGTCTTCTGCATGGGCAGCAACGATAAGCTTGTGGCCAAAATGCGCGCCACTCCCCTGCTGAATCATCCCAATGTGAAGATCCTGGGATACAGCAGCGAAATCAATAAGCTGATGGATGCATCTGATCTGCTGATTACGAAGCCTGGCGGAATGACCTGTACGGAAGGTCAGGCCAAAGGCATACCGATGCTCTTCTACAGTGCCATTCCGGGACAGGAAGAGAAGAATGCCCAATATTTCGTAGAGTTAGGACTCGCCGAGGTGCTCAATTCGGATGTAGTGGACAGATGGTTCTCCCTGTTGCTGCGGGAATATGCCGGTCTTGAGGAGCAGCGGAAACGCCGGCTGGCCCTGGAACGGCAGCAGCCGCATAATTGCGCCTCCACTGTACTGCAGCTCTTGGGCAAGAGTGCAGACGAATCAGCTGAACCACGGATTGCACGGGCGCAACAAGCCCGGACGGAAGAGCCTGTCTATGTTACACCTTAATGAAGAACCCCAAAAAAAGCCTCCAATCCGGAGTAATACGGATATGGAGGCTTTTTCAGGTTTCGTAACTATTTATAAAATGTATGATTGCCGATAGTCTTGGCGTAGGTCCGTGAATGATGCACGGTAAGATCCTGTGCCAGCTTCAGAGACAGGAAAAAATAAGTATCATCAGCTACCTCTTTCACCCCGGAGAGCGCGGCATTGACCGCTTTAATACTGTCTTCATTCGGCTTTACGCGCTGAAGACGCCCGTTCGCCACAGGACTGAACTGGCTTTTCTGATAGATTACCTCATGTATAGTGTCGGGAAAATTGGCTGACCGCAGCCGGTTCAGAACAACGTTGGCGACTGCCACCTTGCCCTGGTACGGTTCACCTTCCGCTTCTGCCATAACGATTTTTTGCAGCAGTAGCAGGTCTTCTTCGGATACCGCGTAGCTCCAGGTTGCTTGTGCTTGCTGTTCCTGGCTTAGTAGCTTGGTCCGGGAGAAGAACAATTTTGTGGGGGGATGTTGCTGAGATGCCGTTTTTACTTTGTTTACGCTATGACTCCCCTTGGCTGTCGCCTGTTTCAGCGCTTGCTGCGCTTCCGGCGACACCTTCACCACAACGGTCTTCGGCTTGGCGGGCTGCGTCCCGGCTGTTGGCTTAAGCTTCAGCTTAGCGGGAGTGAACCAGTCCACCGTTTGTTTGCCGTTCCAGACATGGCCCGGAATTGCCGCTGTGGTGTAGAGCATGGGTTTAACCGTTCCTTTTACCCTCTCAGGGGATACCGCCGTCCGAGGTAACAGGGCTGCTGCAGATGCATGACCGGACCCTCCAAATTTATCCATCTTCAATGTATTTTGCCCCTCATTAATTCTACCGGGGCTCAGCAAGCTTATAGCAGAGAAACACACTAGAATAACGCCAACAAGCAGCGCAATATAGCGGTTTTGTTTAAAAATTTCCATTTTTTACCTCCTATTTTACGGCACATTCCTATTGTATGTAACCGAAAATGGAAGCTTTGAAAACTTTCTTGTCGATTTATCATTAGAAAAATGTCAAATTTTCGATGATTTCATACATAGGAATGGCATGCATCCTAGTAGCATACACCACAAAACCTTCTACCGTCCAGTCATTTTCCGAACAATTGTTCTCACCGGCCGGCTTTTGGACCCGTAAATTCCCAAGCCGTGACAGGCTGAAAGGCAGCTCATCCCGGTATTTGCGGGCCAGCGTAAGATGGGGGGCATACGGTCTTTCCTCTGCCCTGAAACCCAGGGGAGCCGTTGCAGAAACCACACCGCGCTGAAGCCCCTGAAGCTTCTCGAGCTCGCCTGACACCCCGGCCCAAAGTACTCTTGGCGCACTTCCCGGACCAAAGGTTCCCCATTCCTTCAGCTGCAGTTTAAACGGAGCATGCTTGCCAGAAAGTTCCTTCAGTGCTTCAAGCAGCTCCGGAATCTGTTCCTTTGGTGTGTCACCCAGAAATTGGAGGGTAATATGATAGTCTAGCGGATGTGTCCATTTGGCAAACTTCAGCCTTTCAGACAGCTCAGCGCATTCTTGCCCTAATACTCTGCCTATTTCCGCAGGCAGTTTCACAGCTATAAACAGTCGCTCCGTTTCTTTCGCAGCAGATTTCATATCCGTTTCACCTTTCCAGGCAGATTTGTTATCCTTATTCTATACAAGATCAGCCATTTTTACTAAAAAGCATACCGGGAGGGAACCTTCATGACTAAATCAATCGTTTGTTTACAGCCCCTTACATCCCGGCAGCAGGAATCCATCCTCGCCGCCGCCCCAGGTTATACCCTTACACTGGGAGATGCCAAAAAACCGGATCTGGAGGTGCTCGCCCAGGCGGAAATCGTAATCGGCTGGGGCAAAGGCATCAGCGACACACTGCTGCGTCCAGACTCTCCGTTTCGGTGGCTGCAGACCTGGTCAGCCGGTGTTGAAAAACTGCCGCTGGAACGCCTGGAGCAGCGGGGAATTATACTGACAAATGCCAGCGGTGTCCATGCAGAACCGATTACAGCCGTTATCTTCGGTTTCATGCTGATCTTCACCAGGAATTTGCATACCGCTATCCGCAATCAGCACGAGCGCAACTGGCATTCGGACGGTACAGAGAGTGAGCTGACCGGCAAGACAGCCGTTATTGCCGGTACGGGCTCTATTGGCAGCGAAACGGCAAGAATCGCCAAGGCCTTCAGGATGAACACGATCGGAATCAGCCGTTCAGGTGAGCCTGCTCCCAGCTTTGACCAGGTCTACACAACCGGCCAGCTCACAGAAGCTGCCAGCCAGGCTGATTTCATCATAAACACGCTCCCGCTTACTGATGAAACGCAGGATCTGTTTAATGCAGACGTATTTGGCGCCTGCAAATCAGGCGCTTATTATATCAACATCGGGCGCGGAGCTACAACAAATACAGAAGACCTGATGACAGCGCTGAACAGCGGCCGGCTTGCCGGTGCCGGTCTGGATGTATTTGAGGCAGAGCCGCTGCCTTCGGAGCACCCTCTCTGGGGTATGGAGCAGGTTGTCATTACCCCGCACTGCGCGGGTTCGACGGACCGCTACGCCGACCGGGTGGTCGAAATTTTCACAGCCAATATGGAGGCTTATCTGAAGACTGGCGCCCCTTCACGTAACGTTGTTGATTATAATCGCCAATACTGATTACAGACGAAAACAGCCCCCTGTAAAGACATGTACTCTCTGTGAGTATATGTCCCCAAGGGGGCTGTTCCCTTATACTACAAACCGTTTTACAGATTCCTCAAGCTCAATCAGGCGGCTTTTCAGCTGCCCGATTCCTGCCGCAACCTCACTGGTTGCATTCACCTGCTCATAGGCAGAAGCCGAGGTTTCTTCTACACCGGCTGCCGATTCCTGCGCCAGGGCTGAGATATGCTGGCTGAATTCGTTCATCTTTTCGCTGGCACCAGTCATATGCATAATATCATGGCCCATATTCTCAATGGTTCCAGCCATAACATTTACCGAGCTATTGATCTCGGCCAGGGCGTTGCCTGTCTCTACGATCTGCCGGCTGCCTTCCTCTGTCTTCAGGACACCTTTGCGTAAATTCTCTACCATATCCCTCGAATCCAGCTGAATCCCCTGCGTAATGCCGGTAATTTCCGCTACCGTCTGCTGCACATCCTCCGAGAGCTTGCGCACCTCCTGCGCCACTACCGCAAAGCCGCGTCCGCTGTCTCCGGCCCTGGCGGCTTCAATCGCAGCATTGATGGCCAGCAAA
>NZ_LN831198.1:229934-238488 GCF_001368795.1 Paenibacillus ihuae | reverse complement strand
CATTGATGGCCAGCAAATGGGTCTGTTCAGAAATATTGCGGATGGAGCCGACCAGCCGGAATATGCCTTCATTCTTGCGGTTCAGTTCTTCTACCGTCTCCATGGACTGAGATACAGCCTCTGCGATCTGGCCCATCTGCGCCACTGAGCTATCCATCAGCTGTCTGCCCCGGTCACCTTTGGAACGAACCTGCTCAGAGTGAAGCAGCAGCTCATTTCCTTTTCCGGCAATGTCTCCGATCAGCCTGTTCAGGTCATCGACAGCTTTGGAGGCATCCACCGCGGCTTCCGCCTGGCTTCCTGACGCTTTGGCCAGTTCCTCCATGGTAAGGGCAATCTGGCTGCTTCCTTCCTTCGTACCCGAAACCGTGCGTACCAGTTCTTCCCCTTGGCTGGCGATAATCCCAGAGACATGGCGGATCTGGTTAACGATCTCCAGAAGTGTGCGGTTCGTCTCATTTACCGTTTTCGCCAGCAGGCCAATCTCATCCTCATTAACGATAAAAGTATCCTCTGAGGTCAAATCACCGCCTGCAATCCGCTGCAAATGGGCGGTTACTTTCTTAAGCGGGTTAATCATCGTCTTGCGGATCACCATATTGATTAGGCCTATGACCACCAGTACCAGCACAATGATCACAATATTTATTGTAATCGAGGTATGGAACGTTTGAACGGAATGACTCCCCTCTTGCCTAGCTTCCTTCTGGCTGTAGTCTACGAGTGCACCTAAATCGGTCTGCATGGCATTGAAGGCGGCTATTCCTTTTTGGGAAACCTCAAGTGCAAGATCCTCATCCCCTGAGCTGCTGAGCTTAATCGCCTGATTATTGATGGTCATATATTCTTCCCATTTATCACCCAGCGCTGTCAGTTGCTGCAGCCGTGTTTTGTCGCTAACTGACTGCCTGTAGCTCTTCATCGCATCCGCTGCTTTTCGGATAAACTGACTCCGCTGTTCTTCCAGCTTTGTTTTTTCTGCACTGTCAGTAGTCAAAATATGCTGCATGCTCAGAGCCATAATATGCTCCATGTAATAATTGATCTTATGTACCTGATCCAGTGCAGGAATCACATTCTCCACAATATTGCCCGTGTTCTTCTGCATGATGTTCATTTGATAGAGGGAAGCCCCCCCAATAATTAAAACCAATATCGCTAAGGCCACGTAGCCTGAAGCTATCTTTACACCAATGCTCCTGTTGCTGTTAGCAATAACATTCTTTATTCCACTCCCATGCTTTCGTACAGATTCCTTCAATTCCTTTAGTTTCCGATTTTGTCCCATATAGGTGCCCCCTCTATTTTCCGAAAACCTTACATGTAATTCATATCGATTGCTTTCATTTTTCACAAAAGGGCAAAACGATGGATTACACTCTATATTTCGGCAGATTCCAGGGATATATTTAGGCGATGTAAGGTATTTAATCGGGACTCATTCATTTGCTGCAAAAAAAACCGGGACTCTCAACCTAGAGAGCCCCGGGACCTTAAACAAACCGGAATACCTTTACTGCAAAACTTTCACATCATCAATATAAACCGTTGCATTTCCGGCTTCAGAGGGGGTAATCAGCTGAATACCTACAGCATTTACCTGCTTCAGATCATCCAGTGTAAACTCCGCTCCGCTGCTTACGTACACATTGTAGATATCATTGAAGTCAACAGTGAACTCCGTGAACCCTGTTCCGGCTGCCGTCTTCGCCCCGGAATCCAGCCAAACGGTATATCCGCGCAGCTTCAAATACAGTTTGACCTGCACATTAGGATTATCTGATACCACTCTCACTTTGGCGGTAATTCCACTGAAGGAGCTTAGATCCAGATTGGCGGTCTTTGACACTTCAAGTGACGAACCCGCACCCGTCCAAGTGAAATCCAGTCCTAAAGACTGACTGCCTTCCGCATAAACAGCCTTGGATACCGTGGCAGTGCCAGCCGTCGCGGCCCAGCCGTCTGTTCCGCCTTCGAACCCGTAATAGAGGTCAGGAACTGCAGCAGCCAGCGCAATCTCCTGCAGGAACAGGTTCGACGTTCCCCCGCTGTTAGCAATATCTTCAATCTTGATACCGATGGTCTTTACGGCAGTCAGATCTACACCCGCTGCTTCGGCTGCGGCAGGAAGTGAAATCGTCAGTGTCTTATACCCGCTGGAGTCTACCGCTACAGGTGTCCCGCTGTCTGACCATGTCCAGCCAGCTCCCGTCTTAATGAACAGCCGGGCTTTGGCCGTGCCGGCTGACAGCTTAACCTTGGCGTGTATCGTATCCAGCCCGCTCAGATTCAGCTTAACCGGATCAACCGCCAGCTCAAAGGACTGCTTATAGCTGCCGTCTGCATTCTGACCTGTATTGACCAGATCGAACTCCACACCTGCAGCCTGCTCTTCTTCCGAAAACGCCGGAGCCTTCGCTTTGGCGCTGTCCCCGTTTGCTGTTACCCAGCCGGCAATATCTTCAGCGCTGCTGAATTTGTACAGCACACCTGGTGCGTGTCCTCCGGACTCTCCTCCGTCCTCACCGGACAGATCAGGCATTGCCGGATCATACACCGCCTGGATATCGTCAAAATAGAGTGCACCTTCATGCGCCTGGCCGTCCATGGAATTCACATAAAGATTAAAGCTCTGTACTTGCTTCAGTCTTTCCTCGGTCAGTGCACCGCCTTTGCCCCAGCTCATCTCTGTAAGATTCTTAAGGCTCAGGACGACCTTTCCGTTCTGATCCGGGGTGATGACCGGATAAGCTTCGAAGTATCCGCCGTCAATCACAAGCTGGACAACCAGCTTAAGCGGTTTCCCCGTTTCCGCATAGGAGCCGCTGCCATCAGATGCCACCCACAGGCTGATTGCGTTATAAGCAGACCAGTCGAGCGAGCCAAGGCTTTTCCCAACCCCGGCATATTTCTGGCTGTTCAGGCTGTACTGCAGCTTCATGCCGTAGCTTCCGGAATTTTTGCGTTCGGTGCTTAAGGCAGCGCTGATATCATCACCGCCGGCTTTTGGATACTTAGCCGCAAGTGCCTCGCTGCTGGAGCCATAGGATTCAAAATCATCCACCAGCGCATTGTCGGCCACCGGCGCTGTGTAGCTGTTATATAGACCGATATCGTCTACGTAAACCGGAAGCATGCCTTCCGAGACAAGTCCGCTGCCAACAATGGAGATCGCCAGACCCGTAGCGGCTGCCGATTTCTCAGCATTATCCAACTCTACAACCGCGTCATATTTGTAATACAGGGCACCGTCAACTGTCACTTTCTCCAGAGCGGACAACGCTTTGTAGCTGGAATCCATGCCATACTTGGTGTTCCAGTCCTCAGGCAGCTGCACAACGGTCCGGACCGCAGTATTTCCGGATTCATTTTGCGCCGCTTCGGGAATCAGCACTCCCAGCTTCACCCGGCTGACTTTGGCTAAATTAACACCTTCGAGAGCCGCCGGCGTAAGCTGCAGCTTCAGCTCCTGCCAGGTGTCTTCGGGAGACAGTCCGCCAGAGATGTTGACTGCAAGCTTGCCGTCCCCGGCCAGTACCGCATGCTGAAGCTCCATCTTAATGGTCTCCCCGTTGCCTGCCAGGCCGGACCAGGTGCCATTGTTTTGAATCAGACCGGCATCGGCTGCTGTATTAAAGAGGATTTCTTTTACCAGAGCTTCGTTAATCTTCACAAATACAGAGATGCTCTGTGTAAGCAGCACATTTCCTGTTCCGTATGCCTTTACCGTGATGTCAGCCGTTGTACCGTTCAGGCTTGCTTCCGGCTGCCAGACTGCGGAATAATAACCGTCCGTACCGAGCGTCATTTCGGTCTCGGCAGCAGCCCCCCCTGCAGTGTAGGTAACCTTGGCAGGAATAAAATTCGCCGCCTTGGCGCGGATGACCGTCTTGGCCTCGGTGACCGTACCGACATTATTCGGAGAAACAATATGCAGGAAGGGCTGCTTCGCTGCAGCATTTACTACACGGCTGTATTTATTGTCATTTTTGATATCGCCGGCAAACGCCGAATAAGAATCCTTATAGAAATTGACGAAATCACCCACCAGCTCGTGATCTGCCTTGTTTGGCACATTTTTGTACGGTACATATAAATTATTGCCTTCACCAAAGTTGGCCCAGGTCAGCATATAGGAGATTTTTGCCGCATCCGGGTCTGCCTTGATCGCATTCAGCACCTTGGTGAACCATGCCTGCTCGTTGTTACCGGTGGTCTTCATCCCGGCGGCGCTGTAGCCGTATTCTGAGAGGGTAACAATCTTCCCCTTCGACTGGGCGAGCCCGGAGATCATCTTCAAATCTTTGACAAGCCCGTTCAGAAAAGCCTCAGAGCCGGCATTGTCCTTATTGTCATACTGGTCCATCCCCAGAATATCCACATACTGATCTCCCGGATAGGTAGTTAAATATTCATTTTCATTCCCGTTGAACGAGCCGTTTGGCGAGAATACATACAGGAAGTTGTGTACGCCTTTGACATCCCGCAGGTATTCCACGGTGTATCTGTACAGCTCAGCATATTCACTTTTGGTTGTCGTTGCCGCTCCCCACCAGAACCATCCGCCGTTCTGCTCATGGAACGGACGGAACAGTACCGGAATCAGGCTGCCGTTATCATCCTTCAGGTTGTTGGCAAAATTCGCGATCCGGTCGAGATACGTATTGAAATCAGCATTCTTGTCACCGCCCGGCAGAATCCGCGCAACTACGGATGCTGTTGCCCCCTTAGTGTTCCCTGTATCATTGAAGCTTCCTCCAGTGGCAAAGTTATAAGGATGCGTACTCAGCGTCAAGATGCCGCCAAGCTCATGGGCATGCTTCATTGCTGCAGTAAGCCCTAAGCGGCTGGCTTCATAATTCCCGCTGACTCCAGGAGGCGCTTCATAGCCGTCCAGGGAAAGGGTATCCCAGCCGAATACCGCCGGATAGTCGCCGGTAGAGCTGTATACATCGGAGATTACGCTGCCATTCGTATCTTTGCCGGCTATAGAGACGGTGGTGTCATGCTGATGCCCAAACATCGTCTGCTTGCCGCTCATCTCATCCAGATAAGCAAATAAGGATTTCGTAGCCGGAGTTGCTGCGGTATCCACGATTTGGATTTCCGGCGTTTCGGTTCCGCCTCCACCGCTGCCGCCGGTTCCGCCGGTTCCGTCGCTGCTGCCCGGATTGCTCCCTGCAGTGCTGCCGGCCGTAGTGCCTTCTGCCGAAGCGGCTCCATCCTTCACAGTGTAGCTGCCTTGTGCCAGCGTCTTGCCGTTTAAGCTGACGGAGGAAGCAAGCACCTCAAGTCTGCCGATCGCTCCTTTGCCGCTGACCGCCGTACCCTGGGCATTATTGCCGATTACCGCAGTTGTAATTGTTGCGCCGGATTCGAGTTCTATAATAGAAGCGCTTTCAATCAGCAAACGTCCGATACTCGTATTTCCTTCTGCAACGATACGTACCTTTCCGTCCGGCCGGTTCACTTGGGCAACCGCCAGCTTCGAATTTTTGAAATGAATTGAATTTTCACCGCCGCCGGAGACATACACCGATCCCTGTACGGTTACATTATCCAGCGCAGCTTCACCGCTGCCGATTCCGGGAGCCAAATACAGGTTGCCGGAAACCCTCGTATCCTTCAATACCACTCCGCTGCGGTTCACCAGTACATTGCCGGTAATATCGCCGCCTGTGAATGTTCCAGCCATGTTATAGTAGCCGCTGATCAACCTGTCAATGATACTGACAGCTTCTGCTCGGGTGATCGGACGATCCGGACGGAAAGAGCCGTCGGGATAGCCGTTTATCGTGCCCTTCAGCGCCTGAACAGCTTCTGCAGCGTAGGCACTGATAGCCGCACCATCTGTATATGGCGCTGTAATTCCTCCGTTAGCGGAGGTAAGCGAGAATACAGAGGCCAGGAGCACTGCAGCATCCTGACGGGTTACCTGTGTATCCGCTTTCGCTTTATTATCCGGGAACCCTTTATAATAACCTGCCTGCTTCGCTATGGCTAAATCCCTGAAATACCAGGCTCCGGCAGGCACATCCGAGAACGGGGTTCCCGAAGGTGTGCTGAACCCGAACAGCTTATTGATGATGCTTGCCAGCTCGGCACGGGTAACTTGATTATCCGGCTTGAAGGACCCGTCAGGATAGCCCTGAATGACGCCGTTCCCGCGCCACTTCCCAATGCTCTCTTTCGCCCAATGCGTATCCAGCTTCTCCTGTGCGTTACTGCCGGCAAGTGCCGGTGCAGCCAGTGAAAACAGCATGATGGCCGTCAGGAATAGCAGGAAACTCTTTTTAAATTTCTTCACTACCTCATCCTCCTTTTGTGTAAGTGCTTTCAAATTAATAAATCACACCAATAACTTCTTGGTAATAGTAGCACTAAAATAATAATTAAACAATAACTTTTTATAAAACAATAATCGTTGCAGTTAAAAATATAAAAAATTTAAGATAAGTTGTATTTCGATAAAACCCTTATAAATAAGGGTTTATTATGATCAATAACATCAACTTCGATTATATCGTGTAATTCCAAAGGCCCCGTTTTAGCAATAACAAAATAATAACAAAAACACAATATAAGACCAGAAAACTAAAACCAGCACCAGAAAAGAAAAGCCAAGACCAGAAAAAACAGAAAAAAACCGGAACCCTTAACGGGTCCGGTTCGGTTTTCTAATCCAAATCGTAAATCGATCCTACCTTCAAACCATACAGCTCATTGTATATTTTCTCGGCGAACGCATCCGTCATCCCGGCGATATAATCAATCACCATATGCTCCCAGGTCCAGATCGGCTTGGCCTGCCGCTGATCCTTCTCGAAGCGCTGCAGCCAGTCGCTCGGAATGATCGCCTTCGAGGTTTCCGGATCATTGAACGCTCCCCATAGCCGCCGCAAAATCCACTCGCTGCGTTTTTGCAGGCGCTGCACGCGCAGATCACGGATCATGGTGACCCAGGCGAAGCTTTTGAGCACACTGACCGTCCGCAGCATGTCCTCGTCCTCTTTGCCATCCTTGATAAAGGTAACCTTCTTCCAGTCTCCGTCATGGATAACTCCCAGACTGGCGACAAAGGTGCTGACCCAGTAAGCTTTAACTTCACGGCGGGTGCGGGAATAATCATTTTCGCAGGTTGGCATCTTTTCCATCCAGACCCGAAGGAAATCACTTAATACTTCTTCGACTTTCGTATGGATGGCCTCGGGCTTCCAGCCATTCCAGAAGGAATCCTCCAGCGTCGTGATTTTCTCTACGATCAGCCGCTGAATGTAGGCATCATGCATGAAATGTTCATGCACCTCGATTTTACCCGCCTTAATCCCGTCCTCCAGATCATGCGCAGAGTAGGCGATATCATCACACAGATCCATGAGCTGGGCTTCCAGCGTCTTCTTGCCTGCGGGAACCCCCCACGCCTCGCGGATCTCCGAAATGTAGTTCCATTCGGACAGATACATTCCTTTCTTAAGCACCGTGCCGGGAAACGGATATTTGTTGATCCCAAGCAGCACGGCATCCGAAAGATTCAGGCCGTCTATATTCTCGCGCTTCTCAAGAAACATAATCAGACGGAAGTTATGCGCATTACCTTCAAAATGCTCATACTGCCTTTTCATATTCCCGTGGATGATCTGCTCCTGTACCGGACCCGCGCCTGACTTCAGCGCTTCTTCAGCCGCCTTCTTAGCAATGAGCTGCTCCAAAATATTATCGAGCACCTCTTCCCCTTTGTGCCCAAACGGCGGGTGCCCAAAATCATGGGCGATCGCGGCACATTCTACCACCTCCGGATCAATGACCAGGCCCGGATTATCCGCTTGTCCTGTCTCCACTTCCGGGTAGGAGCGCAGAAGGCTTTTAGCCGCTTCCCGGGCGATTTGCGCTACCTCCAGCGAATGGGTAAGCCGCGTCCGGTAATAATCGCCGGTTCCGGCGCCGAACACCTGTGATTTACCTTGCAGCCGGCGAAAAGTCGGCGAATGGATCAGGCGTGAATAATCACGCTCATAAGCGGCTCGTGACGTTTCCAGACGGGTAATTTCCGGATATTGCCGATGCTCTCTTTTCTCAATAAGTGTCATATCCGCTGCCCCTAACCTGTTTCTGTATTTAGTACTACATTATAAGTCATTTCCCGCAAAACTTTCACTCAAAAATAGAAATATACATTCCTTCCGGTACATAGTGAATATTTCTCCGCAGTCCTGGTGCATTCTAAAGTAAAAAAAGCCCGCTTCTCCATAGGCGGGTCCGGGTTGGAGTGAAGACACCCATGAAAACAAGCTGCCGTATTTCCGCCGTGACACTCACTGCACTGGTGCTGCTGCTCGGCTGCTCAAGCCCGCTGCTGGCCCGTTCAGATGTCAAAAACCGCTATTATTATGAGCAGAAGGGGGATATGATCTGGGAAGTGCCAACCAGTCAAAAGGTGATCGCCTTAACCTTCGACGACGGTCCAGATCCGACGGAAACCACTCAAATTCTCAATGTGCTGCATGATTTCAACGCCAAATGCACCTTCTTTGCCATCGGCAAAAAAATCGCTGCT
>NZ_LN831198.1:223066-229908 GCF_001368795.1 Paenibacillus ihuae | reverse complement strand
AAAATCGCTGCTTATCCTGAAATAGCCAAACGCGTAATCTACGAAGGTCACGAGCCGGCTAATCATACGTACAATCACGTTTATTTCAAAAAACCAATCTCCGCAGAGCAGGTGATGAAGGAACTGGAGCTGACAGAGAATGAGATTATAAAGATTTCGGGCCGGCACAGCAGTCTGTTCAGACCACCGGGCGGGATGTATGACGAAACTTTGGTGAATATCTCCAACCGCATGGGACTGAAGCCGGTACTGTGGTCCTGGCATCAGGATACGCTCGACTGGAACCGCCCAGGCGTATGGAGTATTTCTAATAAAGTCATTAAGAACGCCCATAGCGGCGATATTGTACTCTTCCATGACTATGTTCACGGGCAATCACAGACAGGGGAGGCCCTCAAGATTATTTTGCCTGCACTGGAGAAACAGGGTTTCCGTTTCGTTACCGTCTCCGAGCTGATCGGACTGTCGAATACCGAGAAAGCGGAAAACAAAAGACATCTGGCTTATTAGACAAATTCACCGGACTCCTCAAGGTTCTTTAATTGCGCGGGTCTGCAAAATAAGGTAGTCTTGAGCTATCATCAAGACTTATTGAGCGCTGCAGCAGTGCATCCTTTAGGAGGCTTTCCCCTATGTCCGAGAACACTTCCTATACTACCGAGGAAATTGCCCGGTTGTTGAAGATATCCAAGTTAAAAGTCTATGATCTGATCAAAAAAGGCGAGCTGCCCTCTTACCGCGTAGGTAAGCAAATGCGGGTGGACCATACCGATCTTGAGGCCTACAAGCAGAACTCGCGAAGCAGCTCTGCCGCCGGCCTGCAGGGAAATCCAGCGGCATCCTCCACTCTGCCGCCGGCCACCCCATTCGTGCTGCCTCCAGCCACATTCTCGGTGCCGCTTCATCTCGCCCAGCCTGCGGGGTATTCCAGTAAAGCTGCGGGAACGAATGTTGTCATAACCGGACAGGACATGTCGCTGGATATTCTGGCCAGCCATCTGGAACGCAGCCTCCCGTCCACCCGCCCGCTCCGTTCTTATGCAGGCAGTCTGGACAGTCTGATCGCCATGTATCATGGCGAATCTGACATCGTCAGCACTCATTTGCTGGATGGAGATACCGGCGAATATAACCTTCCTTATATCCGCAGGCTTCTGGTCGGTTCCTCTTATATCGTCGTCCATTTGCTGGCACGCAGTGCAGGGTTCTATGTACAGAAGGGCAACCCGAAGAACATCCGGAGCTGGTCGGATTTGCAGCAGAAGGAGCTGAAGCTGATTAACCGGGAGCGCGGCTCCGGCGCACGGGTCCTGCTGGACGAGCAGCTGCGCCTGCACAGCATCCGCGCTGCAGAGCTAATCGGATACGACACCGAGGAGAACAGCCATTTAGCTGTTGCCGGAAGGGTGTCCCGCGGCGAAGCCGATGTCGGCATCGGCACCGAGAAGGCGGCCAAAATTGTTGATGGACTTGAATTCATTCCGCTGATCAAGGAACGTTACGATCTGGTCATGCTCAAGAAGCCGGGGAATGAACAGTGGATCAGTGCAGTGCTAGATATTCTGCGTTCTTCGGCCTTTAAGAGCGAGCTCAGCTCCATCCACAGCTATGATCTTTCTGATACAGGCAGGATCATTTATGAGAGTTAAATGAGAGTTAAGCTGCAAACAAAAACTCCGGCTTACCTGGTTACACAGGCATAGCCGGAGTTTTTGGCATTCTATGCTTCAGGCACGGCGGTTGACGAACATCAGCATAAGGGCAGAAATGGCAATGATCGAGCAGACCCACATCCAGGCAAGCGTCATATTCCCGCCGTCAACAGCTACATAAATCGCGGTAGGCACGGTCTGGGTGCGGCCGGGAATGTTCCCCGCCACCATGATCGTGGCGCCAAATTCTCCAAGCCCCCGGGCGAAGCCCAGCACATAACCCGCAGCCAGCGAGCGGCTGGCCAGCGGCAGCGTCACGTAGCGCAGAACCTGAAACTCACTGGCCCCCTGAGCGCGGGCTGCATCTTCAATATCCTTCTCTACGCCTTCGAAACCAGCTTTAACGGTTCTGTATACGAGCGGAAAAGCTACAACTACAGAAGCGATTACGGCTGCTCCCCAGGTGAACAGGATGGTATGCTCCGTAAACTGCTCATACAGCCTGCCAATCCAGCTCCGCCGCCCCAGAATCACCAAAAGCACGAAGCCCACCACAGTAGGCGGCAGGACAAGCGGCAGCAGCAGTACAGTCTCAATCAGACTGTGTCCCGGAAACTTCCGGCCCGCCATGAGCTTGCCCGCATAAGTCGCCAGAATGAATACGATAATACTGGTAATTACAGAGATTTTGACCGAAAGCCAGACGGGGGCGAAAAAATCAGTCCAGTTCATCTCCATCCGCTCACACCCCGCTTATCCTCATTCTGAATTATTTAGCTAATGTAAATCCGTAGCCGGTGAAGATGCTGCCGGCTTCTTGGGTCTGCACGTAATTGTAAAATGCTTTAGCCTCTGTCTGATGATCGGAGTCTTTCACGATTCCTACCGGATAATTTATCGCCTTATGAACGTGGGCTCCTACGGTTAGAGCAATTTTCACTTTCCCGGAAGTCAGGGCATCCGTCTTATAGACAAAACCGGCATCCGCATTTCCTGTCTCTACATAGGAGAGCACCTGGCGTACATCCTTGGCAAAAACCAGTTTGCTTTGCAGTGTATCCCACACCTTCTTGGCAGTCAATGACTGCTGCGCATATTGGCCGGCAGGCACCGATTCCGGCTGGCCGACAGCTACCTTCTTAAAGGATTTATCCGTAAGCTGTGTAATTGTGGTGATGCTCGATTTGGAATCGGAAGGCACGACCAGCACCAGCTGATTCTTCAATAATTCTTTATGAACAGAGATAAGCCCGCCATCCACAAGCGCCTTCATTTGCTTATCCCCGGCAGAGAAGAATAGATCAGCAGGAGCGCCTTGTTCAATTTGCTTCTGCAAGGTGCCCGAAGCGCCGTAGTTGAAAACAAGATCAATATTGGGATGCTGCTTCTCATAGAGCACAGCGATCTTATCCAGACTGTCCTGCAGACTTGCCGCAGCCGAAATAATAATTTCCGTCTTCTTCGTTGCCGCTTCCAGCTGGCCTCCAAGCGCTGCTGATAGACCAGAAACCAGCAAAACAGACAATACTACCACAGCTAATTTCTTGAACATTTCCATTCCTCCCGTTTATGTATCTTATATATTTAGGTGATATTCTAGCATATCCCTTTTTGTTTTACTATACGTTTGGTTATGTTTACTTATATTTAGTTATGTATAGTATAGATTGGTTATTTATAAACCTATGCTTAAAAAAAACAAAAACAGCCCTTTAAGCGTCATGCCGCTTAAAGGGCTGTTCTCAGCTGCTAATTTTTCATCCGCGGGTCGAGCACATCACGCAGGCCGTCCCCCCATCAGGTTGAAGCCCAGCACAGTCAGCATAATAGACAGGCCGGGAAAAATCACCGTCCACGGCGCCTTCTGAATGAACTGCCGGGAATCGGAAAGCATCTTCCCCCATTCAGGGTCCGGCGGCTGGGCGCCAAGCCCCAGGAAGCCGAGTGCAGCGGCCTCGATAATCGCAGTAGCGATCCCTAACGTGCCCTGCACAATAATAGGCGTCAAACTGTTAGGCAGAATATGGGTCAGCAGAATCCGCGAGTTCTTCATTCCAATCGCCCGGGCTGCCGTAATGTATTCCTCCGATTTCAGGGAAAGGACCTTCGCCCGCACCAGCCGTCCGTAGGTAGGAATATTAACGATTGCAATGGCATAAAGCGCATTTTGCAGTGAAGGCCCGAGAATGGCCACAATTGCAATCGCCAGCAGAATGCTCGGAAACGCCAGCAGAATATCAAACATCCGGGATATGAGCATATCAATCCATTTGCCGTAATAACCGGCCAGCACCCCGAGAAATGTCCCTACAGCGATGGATCCGATGACCGAGAAGAATCCCACCCAGAGCGAAATACGGGCACCGTATAGAATCCGGGTGAACAAATCCCTCCCCAGATCATCAGTACCGAACCAATGAGCCGCAGAAGGCGCCTTCAGCCGGTTGACCAGCTCCTGCTCCTTATAGCCATAAGGTGCAATAAATGGCGCAAGCAGCGCTATCAGTACAAAAAACACAATAATACAAAGCCCGAGCATCGCCGTCTTATTTTTGCGGAAAGCCTTCCACGCATCGCGCCAAGGTCCGGAAACCTTTTCGGCCTGTACATTCGGGGGTGTTACATTGATTGTTATCTGTCCCATCGGTTCACCCCTCACTTGTAGTTAATGCGCGGATCAACGGCCGCATAAAGCAGATCCACTAGCAGATTAATAACGACGAAAATAAAAGCAATAATCAGGATTCCGGTCTGAATGACAGGGTAATCACGGGCACTTATCGCTTCAAATATATACCTTCCCACGCCAGGCCAAGCAAAAATCGTCTCGGTCAAAACGGCACCGCCGAGCAGAGCGCCTGTCTGCAGCCCCACCACCGTTAACACTGGGATCAGGGCATTTTTCAGCGCATGCTTGTACACGACCAGGAATTGCGACATTCCTTTAGCTTTAGCCGTACGGATATAGTCGGAGTTCATAACCTCCAGCATACTGGAACGGGTCATCCGGGCGATAATCGCCATCGGAATGGTGCCGAGCGCTATGCTTGGCAGGATTAAATGCTTAATAACCGTCCACAGCTGACCCCACTGTCCAGCAATAATCGTATCAATAATATAGAGATTAGTGATGCTCTCCACCGGATTGCGCTGGTCCATCCTTCCTATAGAAGGCAGCCAATGCAGTTTCAGTGCGAATAACAGCTGCTCCATCAGCCCCAGCCAAAAGATCGGCATAGATACACCAATGAGTGCAATAATCATCGCGGTATAGTCAAACCATGAATTCTGCCGCCAAGCGCTTAGAATCCCCGCATTAACACCTACAATTGTGGCAAACAGCATACTTGCAGCCGTAAGCTCCAGTGTAGCTGCGAGATAAGGCATAATTTCTTTAGCAATCGGCGTTTTAGTTCGGATGGAAGTCCCGAGATCGCCTTGCAGCAAATCTCCCATATAATTAAAATACTGCTGCAGCCACGGCTTATCGAGGCCGAGCTGTTCACGCAGCGCCTGTTTGGACTGCACAGTTGCCTTTTGCCCAAGGATCGTCTCTGCCGGATCACCCGGAATGGCATGGATAATCGAGAATACAATAATCGTCATCCCGATCAGAACCGGGATTAATACCATAACACGTTTTAATAGGTAGGAGTTCAAGTCGGCTCACCTTCCAGCGATCCACAACATAACTTGCCGCCGCTACAAGCGCGGCGGCAAGAAAATGCTGATGGATCATACTATTCGAAGTAAATTTCGCTGTAATATTCCGTACCTGTCGGACCTGGAACATAGCCTTTCAAATTGGCTTTGGCAGCCAGAAGCGGAGTTGTGTGGACCAGAGGAATCCAAGGCGCATCCGCTTTGATGATTTCCTGAGCCTGTTTGTACAGGTCGGAGCGTTTAGCCTGATCTGTTTCCTTCTGGGCATTGATCAGAATAGTGTGCAGTTCTTCATTTACATAGAAGCTGCGGTTGTTACCAGGAATAGCATCCTTGTCGAGAAGCGTGTACAGGAAGTTATCCGGGTCGCCATTATCACCTGTCCAGCCGAGCATGTAGATATCATCTTTTTCACCAGCTTTGGTGTCATCGAGGTATGTCGCCCATTCCGGGGACTCAATGACGGTTTTCACACCGATCTTCTCCCAGTCGGCTTGAATGGCTTCCGCCACCTTTTTGCCATCAGGCATATAAGGGCGGGATACCGGCATAGCGTACAGGGTTACAGTATCCGGAAGACCATCAGGATAACCGGCTTCAGCCAGCAGTGCCTTTGCTTTGTCCAGATCGTATTCATAATCCTTCACAGCATCGTTATAGCCCCACAGTGATGGAGGCATAGGGTTCACAGCGGCAGTAGCCTGGCCGGAGAAGAAAGCATCGATAATAGCCTGTTTATTTACAGCATAGTTCAGCGCTTGTCTTACTTTTACATTATCAAAAGGTTTCTTGTTAAAGTTGAAGCCGAGGTAAGCGACATTGAACGGCGGACGCTCAATCTTCTGCAGCTCCGTGTTGCCCTCAAGGGTCGACAGGTCATCCGGACTAAGATCTTCCATCAGGTCGATTTCACCATTCTGCAGCGCATTGAAGCGTGCAGAGTTATCAGGAATCGAACGGACGATCACCTTGTTCAGCTTAGGAAGCCCTTCTTTCCAATAATTCGGGTTTTTGTCGAGCGTAATGGAATCATTATGCTTCCATTCTGTGAAGACAAACGGCCCGGTACCTACAGGCTCATTCTTGAAGTTCTCTTTCTTCTCCTGAATGGCGGTAGGACTGGCAATCCCGAACGAGGTCATTGCGATATTCTGCAGGAACGGAGCCTGCGGCTGGTTGAGTGTAAATTGTACGGTTGTGGCATCCACAGCCTTCACTTCTTTGATTACACGGCTGCCGTCCGGACCGAACATGGAATCGTAGTAATCAAAGGAATCGCCTTCGAATTTGAACTCACTTGCAGGATCACTCCAGCGGGTAAAGTTGAACACAACCGCTTCAGCATCAAAATCCGTTCCGTCATGGAACTTTACACCCGGATGCAGCTTGAAGGTGTAAGTCAGACCGTCTGCTGAAACTTCCCAGCTGTCAGCAAGCGAAGGCTGTACTTCGGAAGTTCCCGGCTTGTATTCCAGCAGGGAATCAAATACCTGATGGGCAATCTTAAGCGATTCGCCGTCAGTTACG
>NZ_LN831198.1:212619-223040 GCF_001368795.1 Paenibacillus ihuae | reverse complement strand
CTTAAGCGATTCGCCGTCAGTTACGATGGCCGGGTCCAGCGAGGCTGAGTCGCCGCCGCGTCCCAGAATCAATGTGTCCTGTACGGATGCTGCTGCATCCGGAGAGCTTTCCGGTGCGGTGGTTGCCGCTGCATTGGAACCCGCAGTTGCTTCTGTGCCGGCATTGTTGTTATTACCTCCGCAGCCACTTAGTGTCAAAACAGCCCCAAGAGTTACTGCCAGTGCAAGACTACTCCATTTCTTCATCTCTAGAAAAGCTCCCTTCTATCATTAAATGTATTAAAGCGTTTATATGGAGCTGCAGCAAAGTGCAGCCATATACCAAATCCACTTCCTTTACTCACGGCCATTACCGTTCACGATGAATACGAAGGATCATTCTGGGTGGAGTTTTCTGTATAAAATGAACTCTAGCTTCACCCTTCCGGCATCATTCGCAGGCTGCGGGGAATGTTTGGACTTCCGGCCGCTGTTAGGTTTGGATTTCCCAATTTTAACCGCATTTCGCGGTAGAAATCCAAACCTAAAGGCGGACGCATTCGCTCCTACAGTTCCAAACTTCCCCTCCGCTGCTTTTGCCTCCAATCATACCTACCGTTCATCTTATATTGATGTGGTTGTTAGTCTTCTAAGCTAGCCGGACATTCGCCTCTCCGTCATAGAGATGGCAGGCTGTCAAATGTCCTGCTCCGGTCTCAAGCAGCGGCGGCCTTACATTCCGGCATACATCCATCACCCGCGGACACCGGGTGTTAAAAGCACAGCCTACCGGCGCATTGGCCGGGCTCGGCACTTCACCCTGCAGAATTACCCGTTCCTTACGGATATCCGGATCCGGTTCGGGAACCGCCGAGAGCAGCGCCTGTGTATAAGGATGCTGCGGTTCGTCATACAGCTTATACTTATCCGTAACTTCCACGATCCGTCCCAGGTACATTACAGCAACCCGGTCGCAGATGTGCTTCACTACGCTAAGATCATGGGCAATAAATATGTAGGTCAATCCGAATTCCCGCTGTAAATCCTGCATCAGATTGATCACCTGTGACTGGATGGAAACATCCAGTGCAGACACCGGTTCGTCGGCGATAATCAGTTTAGGCTGCAGAGCCAGTGCCCTGGCAATCCCGATCCGCTGGCGTTGTCCGCCTGAGAATTGATGCGGATACCGCTGCAGATGCGCCTTGGCAAGACCAACAACGTCTGCCAGCCTCTCCACGGCAGCCCTCCGCTGCTTAGCATCGCCTACACCGTGAACGATCATCGGCTCTTCCAGAATCCGCTGCACCGTATTTCGCGGATCCAGTGAGGAAAACGGATCCTGAAACACAATCTGCATTTCCCGGCGGCGCCTGCGCATTTCTTCCATCGACAATTTCGTGATGTCTTGCCCTTCAAACCAGATTTCGCCTGCTGTCGGCTCTATCAGCCGCAGCAGCGAACGCCCGGTTGTCGATTTGCCGCAGCCGCTCTCCCCTACCAGACCAAAGGTTTCGCCTTTGTTTACCGAGAACGAGATATCATCTACAGCTTTGATGAAGCCCTGCGTTTTATTGAAGAATCCTTTGTTGATCGGATAATACTTTTTGAGGTTCTTAACCTCAAGCAGGCTTTCGCTCATACCACTGCCTCCTCCTGACTGACTTCATGCAGCCAGCATCTGCAGCTATGCTGCTCCTCCTGCAGGGTAAGCTGCGGAAGCGATTCACGGCAGACCTCCATAACATTTGCACAACGGGGAGCGAACCGGCAGCCCTGCATCTCTGTGCTGAGAATCGGCACATTGCCGGGGATGGAATACAGCCGCTCCCGGGTCTCATTCATCCGCGGTACGGACTCTATCAGGCCACGGGTGTACGGATGCAGCGGATTCTTGAAAATATCACGTACGCTGCCCTGTTCAACCACCTTGCCTGCATACATTACGGCAACCCGGTGGCACATCTCTGCAACGACGCCAAGATCGTGGGTAATCAGCATCACCGCTGTTCCCTGTTCTTCGTTCAAACGACGGATCAGATCCAGAATCTGCGCTTGAATGGTTACATCCAGCGCCGTAGTCGGTTCATCGGCAATCAGCAGCTCCGGACTGCAGGATATCGACATCGCGATCATTACCCGCTGGCGCATGCCCCCTGACAATTGATGCGGATACTCATCAATAATAGCCTCTGGACGGGGAATCCCCACTTTGCGCAGCATCTCGACCGCATGCTCCCGCGCTTCTTTTTTGGACAAGCCGCGGTGCAGCCGCACTGTTTCGATAATTTGCTGCCCCACTGTAAACAGCGGGTTGAGCGAGGTCATTGGCTCCTGAAAAATCATCGATACGGAATCACCACGGATTTTACGCATCTCTTTTTCCTTAAGCGGGACGATATCCCGACCTTTTAATAGGATACGGCCGCCCACAATCTTCCCGGGCGGGTTCGGAACCAGCTTCAGGATGGACAACGAGGTTACACTTTTACCGCAACCGGATTCGCCAACCACGCCGAGGACCTCCCCGGGATTGATGTACAGGTCAACGCCGTCAACGGCAGGCACTTCACCGCGGTCGGTAAAAAAATGGGTATGCAAATCCTCAATTTTCAGAATTGGCTGGATCATGATGAACCCTCTTTCTACTAAAAATTGAACAAAGGTCAAATGGGAGGATAAAAAACCCTTAAAAAGTAAGATATTATAACCCAAACCTGACATCAAATGATATTAAATTCGGGTTTAATCAACATAGTTGTTATTTAATGTATAACATTACTATAGAAATCTATAGTAGACAAGAAAAACTTGTAGGTTTAAATAACCCGATGAACTTAGTGGGTTTAATAACGGTGAAACAGGAATAATTCCTGTAACATCCTACGTCATTTGTATAACATTAGCCAACTTTCCATATGGTATTTCAACACGTCCCGGTAATACAACGGCTCCAATATTTCCGCTTCCTCCTCGAACCCCATGATCCAGCGGACAAAACCGATATCTTGTTCGATAGCTACTTTAAAGTGCAGGCAGCAGTTCTGGCGGTCCACTTTACTGGGTTTTACCATCAGCTCTTCGTATTTGATTCTGTCCATCATCCGTTCGGAAAACCTGATTCTGAACTCTATCTGCAGGCTGTCCGGATCAAGGCTCCATTTCTGCGACATAAAGGACTGTAAATCAAACCGTTCCTTTGAAAACCAGTTATTCAGCACGGTAACATTGGAAAAACCGTTAACATGAAAAGCCCGGATCCTCCCAAACCTGTGGCATAAGCCGATCACATAAATCCGGTTCTCCAGCGGAACAAGGCAGTACGGATCAATCTGTAGCCCTCTTTCCTCATTTGCATTTTCGCAATAGTCCGCCTGGAAGCTTTTTTGTTTCATCACAGCGGACAATATTTCCGTTAAAAAAGCCGATTGCTCAATCGCCATTGGACTCCGTTCCGTCCAAGGATTCCCGGCTTCTTTTGTGACGCTTTCCATTTTTTCTTCCCTTTCTACATTCTGCTTATATTGTACAGCCATTATTTTCTCATAGGCATTTTCAAATTCAATCGGCAGCATAGGCTTGATGTCTTTCATCACATTACGCAGCTGGGAAAATGCAGCCGTCTCATTATCCGTCAGATCTAAAGGATACAATGCAAAATTACCGATAAACGCATATCCCTTCCCATGTCCCATATGGGTAATCGGGATATGCATTGCGCTTAGCGCGTCCATATCCCGATATATCGTTCTTTCACTGTTGCCGCAGCGTTCCGCCAGCTCACGTGCCAGGATTCCAGGTTTAGCTTGCACTAGTGTGATAATGCGCATCAGCCGGATTAATCGGTCTGTCATTTTTCAATTCCCCTTGATATATGGTAAAATAGACCCATTATTTTAAATGAATTAGTTATATATATCTACAACTAATAATGAAATAACCGAATTAAGATAATATAATAGAACTATTTTACTACATTACCACACATATATATTACATGATCTGTTAAATGATCGAGAAAGAGCGTTTGGGTTGTGCTATTATGTATGTTTCAGTTCATTCCAACTGATAATCTGCTTCGTTCCACCCCTTCACTATGTCCAGCTGAGTTAAGCTTCGAGCTGTCTATACACCATCTCCGCCTCCTTCACCAGCTGCATATCACCAGAGCGCGCCGCCAGCAGCAGCAGTTTATCTGCCTGTCTCCGCAATTTCTCGGACAGTGCCGGGTCCGCGTTACACGTACGCTGCATAGCTGCTTCCTCCAGTACTTTCACCGTTCTCAGCAGCTCCATATGCTTCTCAACATGAAAGCTGCTGGCATTACCCAGCACATCGGTATGATGCGTATATTCCAGTCCCAGCTTTTGCAGCGGAAGCTCTCTTATCCGCTCCACAGGAGGTTGTCTGTATTGCCATTGCAGCCAGAGTGCTTCATGAATTCCAGCAGTCATGGCTTCGGTTTTAAATTCAAGACAGATGTATTTGCGTGACCCTGAATGGATCTTACCCAGCTTCAGAAGCAGTGATCTTCCTTCTCCTGCTTCAGTGATGCAGCCATAAGCTCCTGTAAATGTCATGTGGGCTTCAAGCCATATGCGCAGCTCGATTTCCCGGGCAAGCAGTTTGCGGCTCTTCTTGCGAATCTCCTCACGCGGAGTAAGACCCTTCCATTCCACAAGCAACACTAAACTCTGGGGAACTCCTGCAAAAACACGGTTGCGGCTCCATGTAAATATGGGCTGGATACTTGCTTGCATATTTCCACCTCTTTCTTTTTTTGGTTCTTCTATTAATGTACCAATAATGGCGGACAACTCCTTGTCATGGAATGTATGTTCGCATCTATAATATCGACAAAAAAAGAGGCAATCTACTTTAAAAGTTGATTGCCTCTTTGCTAAATATGACTTTTTGTCTAAACGTGACGAAATGAATGATTCCTACCTGCCGCCTTTTTGTCTCTGCAAACGTTCCTGTCTGAAAAAATATCCCAGAGACCACTTCGCGCAAAGGAATGAAAAAAGAAAGAAGACCACTGCCCAGAATATTGCGGGCAAAGGCGTTAATCCGGCTAAATTAGACGCATCACCTGCCCGGGACGGAGAGAACAGTGAAGCAGACAGGAGATACAGCGTACCGGTTACAGATTCCTCCAGGGTCAGAAAAGCCAGAAACAGATAGTAATATTTGCTTGCCTTGGGCCACAGGAACACCATCGCCAGATTGAGTGCGATCAAACCGCTGAGCCACAGTATACCGAAGGCGCCTCTCACATACAGCACCAGCATAATCAAAGCCACAGCAGCAGACAGAAGCAGACCCCAACGCACACGTCCCCTACTGTACAAATAAAACAGCAGCAGGGCGAATAAGGAGGCAAGCGGATAGCCTGACAATGACACCAGCACCGGTCTAAGACCGGCTTCAACCGCAGAATACGTCACACCGCTGTGATCCGCATACAGCTCGATCCTCAGCACATCACCTGAGAGAAGCAGGGTCATCAGCGCATGCCCGAATTCATGAAACATCGTATCCAGATTGCGGAATAGCGATGAAAATGGAATAAAGCGTGTCAATAGCGCCGACCCTACCAGAAACAGCAGCGTTTTCAGCCATTTATTCATATCCTCAGCCCCTTCCCGTTCAAAGTATACGTTATATTCCTGCTGCAAGGTAGTCAAAATGAAACCTGCCAGTCCGCAGTGCTGTATTACTCTATGGTTACTGCTGTCATCGGCAGGGTAAAAATGCTTAAGTCTTGGCGGCCGTAAGTAACACGGTGATCTTCCACCAGGCGCCAAATGATGTCAAACTTCATTCGTTGATGAATGCCTATAAATGCTGCTCTATGTTAAAATAAGAGCAGGTTGAACCTATACAGGCGGTGAAAAAGATGAACAGAAAAAAACACTTATCAAACTTATGGATGAAGCTGCTTGGTTCGGCTCTTCTGCTGCTTGGAATTTCCGCTTGCGTCCCCGCACCGGCAGCAGAAGCCAATTATTTCAGTGATTTATATAAAGGCTTGCAGAACTTCTCAGAACTGCCCGGTGAAGTGAATCAATTGCAGGAAAACTACCAGGAGACAGTTGAGGAGCTACAGCAGACCAAAGATGAGCTCAGTGAGACAGTAGACGTGCTGGGACAGACCCAGGAGCAAATGGAAGCATACCGTTCCCAGAACGAGGCCCTGCAGGAGCAGAACCGCCAGTTAAGCCTGGTGGTTGACGAACTGAAAAATGACCGCACTGCGCGGGAGAACTACTATAACCGGATAAAGGTTACGTTGATTACCGGATTCGCCCTTATCCTTGGTTATTTCCTGATTATCCGGCTGCTGCGCTTTACCATGCGCCACCGCTCAAGAAGAGGGGATCGGTTGCGCTAGCAGCCTGGAATCTCTCTAATATGAAGGAGTGTGTTCTATGAACGTCGATGTCCAGGATGAAGGCGACAGCGGGAGCGGACAGGCCGTTGCTTTTACTGTCGGGGAGAATGAAGAGGTTCATGTGCTGCATCCCCAGCAAATTATCGCCTATCAGGGGCCCTCATCAGGACGGGCAGACCGCCTAATGGACGTCAAAGGCATGTACCGCAAGCGCAAGCTGATCCGTTCGGATATTTCCGGCCCCTGCCGGTTTGTGGCAGCACTGCCTCCCGGCTTCCGGGTCAAGACCTTGCAGCTGAACGGGAAAAGCGATCTGCTCTATGATTTCAGGCATCTCTTCTTCTACAGTAAGGGAATTACGATGCAGACGCGGGTGCTGAGCATGAAGAATATGCTGGTTACCCGCGACATTGTCAAAGTCAAATTTGCCGGCCGCGGGAGCATCGGTATACTGACGGAAGGAACGGTGTGTGAAGCCGAGCTTCATCCCTCCGATCCGCTCTACGTCGATGCAGGCAGTCTTATAGCGTATCCGGAGAATGCCAAGCTTGAGCTGACCGTTTACGGCAATCATCTGGCCAGCCAGCATATGAGCTATCACTGGAAGATGACAGGGCATGGACCTGTGCTGTTTCAAGCCGGACGCCAGAGCCGCCGCTTTGAGCGGGACAATAACGAGGACGGTATTGTTAAACGGTTTCTGCGCGAGGCGCTGCCGTTTGGTGGTGTATTTATCAAATAAACTTGTCAGAGAGAAGTACCAGAACAAGTATAAGCGAAGCTCCACTTATACATTGTGATATTTAAACATAAGAGTGCCCGTGCGGTTATCGCACGGGCACTCTTATGCTACTGCAACCCATACACAGGCTTGCAGTTCTAGCGTTCAGTTAATTTTTGGCCTTAAGCCAGATAAGCGTTCAGCATCCAGGCATGCTTCTCAACACTGCTTCTGATGCCAATCAGCAGATCAGCAGTCGGTTGATCACTAAGTTCTTCCGCAGCCAGGGTGGCGCTCTTCAGCTCTTCGGCGACAAGTGCGAAGTCTTTAACGAGCTGGGCAACCATTTCTTTGGGGCTTTCGCCGCCGGCAGCTTCCTTCAGCTCTGACAGGGCCAAATATTGTGCCATCGTAGAGGCCGGCTTACCGCCGATAGCGAGCAACCGCTCAGCCAGGTCGTCCACATATGTGGCTGCTTCAGTATAGAGTTCTTCGAATTTGGCATGCAGAGTGAAAAATTGTGCTCCGCTAACATACCAGTGGTAGTGATGCAATTTCACCCCAAGCAGGCTCCAGTTCGCGGTTTGGCGGTTCAAAGCTGCGTGCAGTTCTGTCTGGTTCTTTACGTGAGTACTCATTCTAAATAACCTCCTATAGTTTAATTATATATTGTTTATTGTATTTAGACTTGTTCTAAATCTATATACAATATAACATAAATATCGCTTTTCTGCAAGCATTTCACGATTTTGTTGCTGCAAATTCTAGCATACCTCCTTTTAGAAACCTGTTATTTGCGTCACATTATGCTAAATGCGCCTATATTGACACAAATCACCTACTATGGAATAAAACATTACATAATTGGCATATTTGTTACACCGGAGGAATATATGTTTCCGCTGCTTTGCCTTTTCCGCTCCGGAAAAACGCCCGCATCTCCTCACGTTTAGCCTTAGGACTCAGCACATAAACGGTATCCCCGGGGAGAATCACGGTGCTGCCGTGCGGTGTAACGATTCCCTTATTGCGGATGATCGCCGTAAATAGAATGTCATCCGGTAAATTCAGCTGCGCTATCTGCATTCCGGCAATAGGCATACTTGACTCAATCCCGATATGATTGAATTCGGAATCCGTTTTGCCGAGCGCAACCAGCTCCATAAGCGACGGCTGTGCCGCTTCATCACTACCCACCAGCTTTAATCTGGAAGCCAGCGGGGAGATGGTTGTCCCCTGAATAACAGCCGATGTCAGGACAACGAAGAAAACCACATTAAAAAACATCCGCCCCTCAGGAAGCCCGGCCAGAAGCGGGTAGGTAGCCAGTACGATCGGCACCGCGCCGCGCAGACCTGCCCAGGATAACAATGTCTTCTCACGGACTGAAAACTTGGCAAAGAGCAGGCTTAGAAATACCCCGACAGGCCGGGCCACGAGCATCAGAATAACAGACAGCAGCAGCCCCTGCCAGGCTATCTCAGAGAGCTCCTGAGGGAATACAAGCAGACCGAGCAGGATAAACATAGCAATCTGCATCATCCAGGCGAACCCGTGATTGAAATTCGTAATGGTCCGGTGGTACATCAGTTCTGAATTGCCAAGTGTCAATCCCATCACAAAAACGGCGAGCAATCCGCTGCTGTGCACAAGCGTCGAAACGCCGTAGGTCAATACAGCAAATCCTATCGCCAGCACCGGATACAGTCCGGTGGAATCCAAATTGATTCTATTGATTGAATATACAGCCAGCTTGCCAATCAGAATCCCCATCAGGAGTCCGATCCCCATCTCCCAGACAAAGGACAGCAGCATGCTCCATATTGCCGTGTCCGGATGTTCAATCCATTCGATCAGGGATACCGTCAGAAATACAGCCATCGGATCATTGCTTCCGGACTCTGCCTCCAGTGTGGAGGTCAGGCGCTTGTCAATATTTTTGCCGCCGAGAACGGAAAAAACAGCAGCTGCATCCGTTGAACCGACGATTGCCCCGAACAGAAGGCTTTCTGCCCACGGCACTCCGAGCACGAACCTGGCGAACACCCCTACAATGGCAGTCGTCAGGAGCACCCCGATCGTGGCCAGGGACAATGCGGAAGCCATAACCGGCCGAATATCCTTTATGCTGGTCTGCATTCCTCCTTCGAATAAAATGACCACAAGGGCAAATATTCCGGCAATTTGAGTTAGAGATACATTATTAAAATATACAAAATGACTGAGCACCATCCCTACCAAGATAAAAAGCACCAGCGCCGGCATCCCGAATCGTGTCGAGAATTTGGTTGATAGCACTCCAATCAGCAGAAGAACCGCGAGCAATAAGATGACACTGTCCGCTAAATGAGTCATTTTCCGCATCTCCCCCCTGTTCTATTAGTAAAATGCTTACCTCTGTTCCAGCGTTATTACGTTATTAACCCTTAAATGCTTTTTTTGAGACAAGCGGTCCACACTGCATTTAGAATGCACAAACTCTGTAGCATCATACATCCATCCGTGTATTGAACTTCCCTAAGACGGAAGATTCCCCCCAACGCAAAAAACCCGGCCATGAATATAGCTGGGTCTCCTTATTAAGCAGCATTTCTCTGCCATCAAGCGTATTATTCTCTTGAGTAAACCAGCATCTCCTGAATGGACCAGTAGTTACCGCCGGAACCCGTCTGCAAAATTCTGATATAGCGGGTTTTTACTTGGGAAAAGATAATCCTGGTGCTGTTCAGCTGCCCTTTCCCTCTAACCATAAGCTTCCAATTCGCCGCATCACTAGATACATATAGCTCATAACCACGCGGATAGTCATAGGAGGACAATGAATAGTCCAGCTCTACAGCCTCCACCGCATGCTCTTTGCCTAGGTCAATCTGAAAGTATTCTCCCGAGGCCTGATGTTTGCCGGTATCCCAGCGTGTACGCCGGTCTCCGTCTATCGCACTTGACGGATTCGAGGCTTCGGTATTGACATTGGACGACACTTTCCATTCGGTCCGGTCAAGCGGAACCAAGCCAGTAGCCGTAATCTGTACTTTCTCAGACATAACACCTGAACCTGCAACTCTTACCGCATACGTATAAAGCGTACCTTCCTGCAGCCTGCTGTCGATGTATCCGGTTTCTTGAATTCCTGTAGCAATAACCTTCAGATCCCCACCGGAGCCGTCGGCCCGGAGCACTTCATAACTTGCTCCGGGGGCCTCCAGCCAGCTCAGTTTCATGGATAATCCTTTAATTGCTGCGGCTTTGAAGCCTTGCGGCGCCGCATCCGCTACCTCTGAGGAGGGCTGCAGAATATACTGCACTGCCTCCCCCGGGGCGAGGGTC
>NZ_LN831198.1:208340-212593 GCF_001368795.1 Paenibacillus ihuae | reverse complement strand
CCTCCCCCGGGGCGAGGGTCTCGTTAAATTCCAGTACAGGTGTAGCACTTCTGCCTGAAATATAACTGCGGGCTTCCTCATAAGTATCTCCGTTGCCAAACCGTTCTCCCTCGTAGACTGTTTTTTTCGGCATCGTTACCTTCACAGAGACCTTTTGCGTTGTCTCTTCAAAGTTCACAAAGTTAACCAGCAGTTTATTGGAGGTTGCCCCGCTGCCTGCCAGCGGCGTAAGGGTAGAGGTGTCTACAGCACGGACATATACAAGTTTGTCTGCCAGCTGATCCTTATTACTGATCTGATAGGTTAACGGTGTACCGTGTGTTGCATAAGCGAGACTAAGTCTTCTCATGATACTGACACGGGAATCCTCGTTGGTTTTTGTATAGTAAATCTCTGTCTTGGCCGGATCATGCTCCTCCAGATTGAATCCGTATTTAAACAAACTGAAATTTTTGAAAAAGGCGGCATGCTGCACAAACATATCCGCATAACCGATATGGGCGCGCATAATCCGGTCAAACACTGCTGCTGTAGGCTCGGAAGCCCCATACTGGTAAGCATCCACGTGGCTATCCGAAGTACCGAATTCAGTCGTCAGCATTTTTTTGCCCAGGCCGTCTGCAGCTCCGCCGAAGGTCTTGAGATTCTCAGTAAAGCTGCCTCCGTTGCTGAAAATATAGGATTCCCCATAGGAATGCCCGTTGGTCAAATCGGTTACCTCTTCGAGCTCATTACGCTGCTCCGGATCACGTTCCCAGCCGTCAGGGTCGCCGCACTGTTTGACCGTCCCCTTTTGATTGCCGCAGGAATCCGCGCTGTAGCTCGGCCAGTAAGCCCAGCCCGGTGCCACAGTCTGGGAATGAGGGGCAATTTCCTTGCCTTTCTTGTTCAGCCAATCGGCGATGGCCAGATTGACCGCCTTTGAACGATTGAACAGGCCTGGCTCATTATCTACTTCATAATACTGAAAGTAAGAGCCGTACTGTCTAAAGTAATCGTTCAGCTTCTTCTCTGCGTCTTCCGGCAGCGAGCCGTCAGCTTTGAGCTTAATATCTCCCGTGTACAGATACAGGGCTACTGACTGCATATTGTAATCCCTGAGTACTTTATAATAATCCTCCATGTTGGAGCAGGAGCGGCCGACATCGCTGGCACAGCTGGTGCGCATAATATTGCCGCTGTATGCTACGCCAAGCCACTTCATGATGTAAGGCAAATGAGTAACCGCACCTTCATCAAAATAAAACTGCTTGTTGTTGACCATAGTGCCGGTCAGTGTATAGCTGCCGTGAATCGGCTCTTTAATAGGAGCATTCAGCGATTCGAGACTTAAGGAATCCCAGGTCCACCAGTCGTACTTATCTTCCATACTTGAGGAATAAATACCGCGCGTAGACCGCAGCTTCAGCTCGTTACTGCCCTGCACCAGCTGTTCCTTCGGGATATAGAGTTCATATGTTTTGCGGAAGGTATATTTGCTGTCCGTCCCGGCAACACCGGCAATCTGTATCATGCCTGACAGCTGATGATTGGAGAAGACACTCATTTGCGGAACGGATTTGTAGGCATCGAGAATACTTACGCGAAATAAGACCCCGTTCGCCGGGATCTTATTCAAATTATACGTAATAATCAGTTCAGGGTTGGTGTCTCCCCGCAGGCCCGAAGGAACGCCTTTCAGCTCAACAGCCTTGGCTACGGTAGAGACAGCATTATAAGTCTTTTTAGCGTCTGAGGAACCGGAAGCTGCAAATTCTCCGGCAGATCCATCGCGCTGCCCCAGCTGCCACAGTACATTACCGTCCGGCAAAGCCGGACCTGCATCAGCCGCTGAGGACAACTTAGTCATGTCTACCTCCACATCGCCCCGCTTCGTCCCATCATCTCCGAAGACAGAAACGGACATAAGAAACAAGATGGTTAAAGCCGCAAATTTTAGTAGTAACTTTAGAGGTCTGGTTGTTTTTTTCTTAGTCCTCATTCCTTTGTCCTCGCTTTCTTCTGGGGTGTCTGCTCATAAGTCGTAAAGTTCGATTAGGTTACTTAGGGAGGGTTAATGCACTTTTGGGGATAATCCCCTGCTTCTGGCTGGCACTCTTCCACAATAAACGGATGTTGGCGTCCCCGAGATTCTCATAGTACTCCACTTTAATATCATATGAGGTTCCGGCGGTAAGCTCGATGCTTCCCTCACGTCCGACGCCGCTCTGCTTCTTCCAGCTGTCAATCACCAGTTTACCGTCAATCCAGAGCCGCACTCCGTCATCCGAAGAGGCCGTAAACGTATATTTCTCACTATATATCGGCATGATCATTCCAGTCCAGCGAACTGAGAAGAGATCCTTCCCGAGGCCGACTGCCGGAGCATCCCCATGCCAGTTGAAGTCAATCTTGTTGTCATTCCGGATCAGCTGTGCTCCGCCGGACAGATCGATATTATTGAAATACTGCGCCCTTAATCCCTTGGTCGAAGCGGAAGGTTTCGTGTTCGGTTTGCTAGCGAGCATAATAATATAATCATCACGGGAAACGATATAATTATCATTCATAAAATTTTTGATTTTCTGCATATCATTTTTTTCAGTCAGCATTTTCCCCCATGTCATGGTATATACCCATTTACTTTGGGTTTGAGACAATATAACAGGGTCTGGCAGCTCTCCGCTTTCCCCGATGCCGATAGGCTTTCCGTCTGCCAGCTTCAGCAGATTCTCATAATAGGACTGCTTGAAGTCATTGTTATAAATATCTGCCGCCAGAATGTCTGCTTTTCCCGATCCGGGAAAATATGGCTCAAAATTATCCGACCATTCATTAGGTGCATTGGGATTCCATACCCATAGCAGATTATTCAGCTTGTGCGTGTTTGTTAAACGGTTATACATGATATCCCAGAGCTTAGTGAAGTTGTCTTTCTTCCCCCACCAGAACCAGTCTCCGTTCATTTCATGATAGGGACGCCACAAAACCGGTACTCCGGCATCCTGAAGATCTTCCAGATACCCGGCAATCTCGTCAATATCAGCAATCAGATTCTTATATTGTGCTGTTCCCGGGGTCACATAGGCATCAAACATCTCCTGGCTGAGACTCATATGCACATTGGCCCATTCCGGAGAAGTGCCGGGCAGGTTCTGATGAAAGGTCATCGCTACGATGCCTCCGCCCTTATGCCATTTGATTGCACTGTTCACTACAGCCTTACGCTGACGCTTAATGGCAGATTCCGACTGATTATTGATGGCTCCAAGCTCATAGCCGTGCAAAACAGCAGATTGCCCGGTGGCCTTTTTCAGCTTATTGTTGAATTCATCAGGACTCTCCAGATAGTCATGCTGTCCTGAAATCATGCCGTTCCCGCTGAGATTCGATAGATAGGTCAGCAAATCGGCCGCCTCCTGGGAAGCGTTAGGATTGATCGGAGTATTCACTGCTGCCGGGGTAACCACAGTCCGGGTAACCGGAAGGCTGCGTACCTCCGACCATGGCAGTAAAGAGAGAATGAAGATAATGGGCACAATCGTCGTAAATAGCCGGAACTTGCGGTTAGTGTTCAATGTTAACTCCTTTCTCCAGCCGTTAAACCTCTATGGAGCAAGTGACGGTTCCCTTAGCAGGGCAGTCATTTAGCAGCCAACTGAGGCCTATAGCTTAGTAGCCCTGCTGGTAAGCAGGGCCCTAATAGGTGGACTTTTGAGGATTTAGTATTGTAACGGCTTAACCAGCATCAGTGACGGCGGTGATATAACAGACTGCCGATCGCTTATTTTAGGAAGCGGAAGGGAGGAACAAGGCGCTTGACGGGACTGTTCCCTTTAACTGACTGGGGCTTTCCCACATCAGCTTCGCTCTTGCATCCCCTTGGTTCTCATAATATTCCACTTTAATATCATATAACTGTCCTGCCTGCAGGTTTATGCTTCCCATGCGTTCGGTTCCACTCTGCTTCACCCAGCTGTCAATGATGAGACTGCCATTGACCCAGACACGGACACCGTCATCTGAAGAGGTATAGATTTGGTACGTCTCACTATACAGCGGCTTAATTTTACCACTCCAGCGTACGGAGAAGAAATCCACTCCGATTGCCGCATCCGGCGAGCCAAGACGCCAGTTGAGGTCAAGAACCGCATCGTTACGTACTACAGCGGGAGTTCCCGCCAGCTGCATGTTGTTGAAATATTCCCCTTGCAGCCCGTTGGCCGCAGGTGCTGGTGCTGGTGCTGCTGTCGGCGTTGGCGCTGCTGTCGGCG
>NZ_LN831198.1:182453-208314 GCF_001368795.1 Paenibacillus ihuae | reverse complement strand
CGTTGGTGCCGCTGTCGGCGTTAGCGTTGGTGCCGCTGTCGGCGTTGGCGTTGGTGCCGCTGTCGGCGTTGGCGTTGGTGCCGCTGTCGGCGTTGGTGCCGCTGTCGGCGTTGCTGTCGGCGTTGGCGACACTGTTACTGTCTGCACCATAGCCAGCGAATTCGCAACCAATGATGATCCTGCAGTACTTGTAGATGATGAGGAGCTTTTCAGGAACAATGCACTTGAAGGAACGGTTACTTTGGCCTGGCTGGGACTCTGCCACATCAGACGGATATTGGCATCACCGGCATTTTCATAATATTCTACTTTTATGTCATAATACTGTCCGGCTTTCAGGGTAATGCTTCCGGTACGCTCGGTACCGCTCTGCTTCATCCAGCTGTCGATGACGGCCGTTCCATTCACATAGACACGGATACCATCATCCGATGTTGTATAGAATTGGTAGGTTTCACTATAAGAAGGCTTAATCAGGCCGGTCCAGCGTGCGGAAAAAATATCTACGGGCAATGAAGCATCCGGTGATGCCAGACGCCAGTTGAAATTAAGCAGACTATCATTGCGTACCAGCACAGGCGTGCCGGACAGCGTTATATTCTTGAAATATTCACCTGATAGTCCGTTTACCAGCGGTACGGGTGCCAGCAATGTATTTTCAGGTACAGGTGTAGCTGTGGGCGTTGCTGTCGGCATAGCTGTCGGCGTTGCCGTTGGCGTTACCGTTGGCACAGCTGTCGGCGTTGCCGTTGGCGTTGCTGTCGGCGTTGCCGTTGGCGTTGCTGTCGGCGTTGCCGTTGGTGTTGCTGTCGGCGTTGCCGTTGGTGTAGCTGTCGGCGTTGCCGTAGCTCCTGGGACTGTCCATGCCTTATATTCATCCCGGGTCAGGGTATAGCTGTCATTCATAAAGCTTGTGATTGTAGCGGTGCTGTTGTTATCATAGAGCATTTTTCCCCAGTTCATCATATAAACGTAATTCTTCTGGGAGAGCTGCAGCTTAGCTGTACTCGGCATCTCACCATTCTCACCGATGCCGACCGGTTTACCGGCAGCCAGACTAACCAAGCTGTCATAATATCTATTCATATAATCATTATTGTATATGTCAGCTGCAAGTACATCGACCTTATTCGCACCAGGATAGGTCAGTTCATAGGGATCAGACCAGGCATTCGGAGCATTCGGATTCCATACCCACAGCAGATTGTTCAGTTTATGAACGTTAACAAAACGATCATACATAATATTCCAAAGATCAGTGAAATTGCTCTTCTTCCCCCACCAGAACCAGTCTCCGTTCATCTCATGGTAAGGTCTCCATAGTACTGGTACACCTGCATCCCGCAAGCTTTTGAGTGAAACTGCTACTTTATCGAGATCTGCAATCAGCGCAGTGTACTGCGCCGTACCTGGTGTTACATATTTATTGAACTCTGCTTGTGTCAGTGATCTCTGCACGTTAGCCCAAGTATACGTAGTGCCTGGAAGATTCTCATGAAAAGTCATCACTACGATACCGCCGGCTTTCGACCAGTTAATAGCACTATTAACTACATTCTTCCGTTGCGTTGCGGCAGTGCTTTCCGATTGTCCGCTGATTACTCCAAGCTCATATCCGTGAAGTGCGGCATATTGTCCGCTAGTTCCTTTCAGCTTGTTGCTAAATTCATCCGGGCTCTCCAGATAGTCATGCTGTCCTGAAATAATTCCTTTTCCGGAAATAGAATACAGGTTGCTGAGGAGTTTGACGGCTTCAGCTGAAGCGTCCGGATTAACTGGCACAGCTGTGCTTGAAGCTGCTTTAGCCCGGGAAGGTGCAAGTCCTAGTCCAAGCGGTACTGCGGACAAAAACACAGCCAGAGACAACACGGCGGACAACAGACGAAACTTACGGTAAGTTTTCAAAATGATCTTCCTTTCGGTAGCCAGGCTGCCACTTTTAAGAGGCCCTATAGCTTTGCGTCCCTATCTTTCGAGTAGGTTTGCCTTTGTCGTTTTGGAAGGATTTATCCTTCTTACCGTAAGTATCGACTCTATTAAGTTGTAGGTTTATAGCAAAAATGAAGATTTCTTAATAAATGGTTCTTAATACCTGTTTTGGATCTGTAACAATTGGTTAAATAGATTATTTAGGCCTATGAAATGAACTGTTGCAATGCTATATCCTTCCAGTCCAAGGTAATTCGGATATTATCCTCTTCCACCAGCTCGGAGCCGGTCTGCACTTCGATAAATTCCACATCCGTTAGCGCAAGGATCGCATGTTTGGTGCCTTCAGGGATGCGTACCACATCGCCCGCCTTTACGTTATGCATTTTCTCGTTAATCACAATGCTGGCTTCCCCGCTTACAAAGGTCCAGATTTCACTGCGTTTGCGGTGCAGCTGGTAGCTGATGTTCTTGCCCTCTTCAATAAAAATCCGCTTAGTCAGGACTTCATTGCCCTCATCGTACTTCACATAATCAATGACCTTGTAATGGCCCCAGCGGCGTTCCTCGAACATCGGTCTTTGCTCGTAAGACTTCAGCACTTCTTTGATCCGCGGGCTTTCCGCTTTATGCGTAACCAAGATGCCATCCGGGCTGGCGGCGATAATTAAATCCTTCGCCCCGATGACTGTAATCGGAATATCCAGCTCATTGATCAGGCAGGTCCCCTCCGAATCGGCAGTGACAACACCTTTTCCTACCAGATTGCTGCTCATTTCTTCGGTCAGCGTGTTCCAGGTACCCAGGTCCTTCCAGAAGCCTGCATAAGGCTGAACCACGATATTCTCCTCTTTTTCCACCACTTCGTAATCAAAGCTGATGGTGGCAAGCAGTTTATACTGCTTCTGCAGTTCCTCGTAGTTAAGCGGCAGCCCTTTGCGCTGCAGAATATCAAGCAGATAACCCAAGCGGAAAGCGAACACCCCGCAATTCCAAAGGGCTCCTTTGCTGATCAGACCTTCGGCTTGTACACGGTCAGGTTTTTCCTGGAAATGGCTCACTTGCAGATATCCGCTTGTTCCCGCCTCAGCACTGGTAGGGATGATATATCCGTATTTCTCTGACGCATGTTCAGGAACTACGCCCATCAGCGCCAGATTTGCGCCGCTCTCCTCCATTGTCTGCTCAAGCTGGACTACGGTATCGAAAAATGAAGCTTCTACATAGGGATCAACAGGCAGGATAGCGACTGTTTCGTCCGGAGAAACACCGGCCATCGAATACAGGTAAGCTGCTGTCAGCGCTATGGCCGGGAAGGTATCACGGCGCTCAGGCTCAACGATGATCGGAACCTCGCTGCCAAGCTGGCTCTGAATCGATTCCACCTGGCTGCGGCCCGTTGCCAGATAAGACGAACCTGTCATGCCCGCTTCCTCAAGCTGTCTCCAGACACGCTGTACCATAGATTCCGGTTCACCCGTCGGGCTTTCCAGTACCTTCAGAAATTGCTTCGAACGTGAATCGTTGGACAAAGGCCAGAGCCGTTTACCAGAACCGCCTGATAGAAGTACCAGTTTCATAAGTGAACCCTCCTATTTATGTGTTGTCGCGAAAATATCGGATTGTTATTCGTTCGCTGCGGACTGTGGAGCTGGAATGCTCCTTGCAGAATACTCTTCTGCAGCGCAGTATTCTTAAAGATCACACTGTTATGAGAGTCACTGCAAGGAATGTTTGGACTTTCGGCCGCTGTTGTCTGCAGATTTCCTGATTTAATACCGCTGTTCGCGGTTGAAATCCGCAGACAAAGGCGGACACTACGTTCCTACAGTTCCAAAATTCCTCTCCGTTCCATTCCATAACAGCTTACGGTTAAGAACTCCTGCTTGCTCGGGCGAGCAGTCTGGAAGCAACGCCTTTTTTGCTCGCTGCAACCGTCGGCGAAGCTCCCACCTAAAGGTCCGGTATTGCCGCTTGGTAGGCGGCAGTTAAGATCAAAACCTTACACAGCCCCGGCGACGCTTGGGGAATATCCGCTCAATCCGCCCATCTGCGGGCGGCCGACCGAGTGGTACTCCAGCCCGGTGCCTTCGATCTGCTCCTTGGAGTAGACGTTGCGGCCGTCGATCAGAATCTGGCGGCGCATGCTGCCGGCCAGCTGATGCAGATCGATATCCTTGAACTGGGCCCAGTCGGTCAGCAGGCAGATAGCGTCGCTGCCTTCAGCCGCCTCTTCCGGAAGACCGCACCAGCGCAGCTGCGGATGATCATACCCTGCTCTGAAGTTATCAGCAGCAATCGGGTCATACAGCTTCACTGTTGCTCCTTCTGCCACCAGTGCTTCGACGATTTCACGCGCCGGAGCTTCGCGGACATCATCGGTATTCGGTTTAAAGGCCAGCCCCCAGATACCGATGACTGCGCCGCGCAGGCTACCTAGCGATTCATGGAGCTTCGAGATGATCATGAACCGCTGGTCCTTGTTCACCTCAACCACTGATTTCAGCAGCTTGAACTCATAATCGACGTTACCGGCAATCTGGATCAGGGCATTGGTATCTTTCGGGAAACAGGAGCCTCCATAACCGATGCCGGCCTGCAGGAACGAGGAGCCGATTCTGCGGTCCATTCCCATGCCTTCCGCCACCATGGTTACATCAGCTCCCACTTTTTCGCAAATGTTGGCAATCTCATTAATAAAAGATATTTTGGTTGCCAGGAATGCGTTTGAAGCATATTTGATCATTTCCGCACTGCGGATATCGGTTACGAAGACATTTTCCGTGAAGCCCTGATGAAGCTGGCGCATGGTCGGCTCAAGCTGCGGATTATCGAGGCCGATAACGATCCGGTCCGGATGAAGGGTATCGCGGATTGCAGAGCCTTCACGCAGGAACTCGGGAGCGGAGACAATATCGAAGGGATGATTCGTGTGGGAAGCGATGAGGTTGCGGATTTTCTCATTCGTGCCAACCGGAACAGTCGACTTGGTCATGATGATTTTGTAGCCTTCCATCGCCTGGGCAATCTCCGTAGCGGCTCCTTCGATATACCTTAAATCCGCTTCGCCACCCGGCAAAGAAGGTGTACCCACAGCCAGAATGACGATATCAGAGCGGCGCACCGATTCCTGAAGATCCGAAGAGAAGGATAATCTGCCCTCCCGGAGATTCATCTCAATCAATGCCTCAATCCCCGGTTCATAGATGGGGGATTCCATCCGGTTAAGCTTGCTGATTTTTTCCTCATCCTTATCGACGCAGATGACATGATTCCCGTTAAGTGTAAAACATACGCCAGATACTAGACCGACATAACCGGTACCGATAACTGCCAGCTTCATACAATCATCCTCCTTTTAGGAAATTAATGTAGGCTTGCTCTACATATTGCTTGAACTGCTCCATAAACGCCTGTTCGTCGAATTTGCGGGCATGGCCCATAATTTGGCCGATATCCCATGGGTAGGATTCCACTTCGTGGATGGCCTTCAGTAAATCGTCAACCTCCTGGTTCTGAAAAAACACACCATTGACGTATGGCACGATAGTGTCCAGCGCGCCTCCGGCCTGATAAGCGATGACCGGTCTGCCTGCGGCATTCGCCTCCAACGGCGTAATCCCGAAATCCTCTTCTCCCGGAAAAATAAATGCCCGGCACTGTGACATCAGGCCTGTTACCTCTCCATCTTCCAGCCGTCCGAGGAAGGATACATTGTCTTTGGCCATGCCCTCCAGCCGTTTGCGGTCGGGTCCGTCACCGACGATATAGAGCTTAAGACCATTGCGGTTGAAGGCCTCCACGGCGAGATCGATCCGCTTGTAGGAAACAAGCCGGGAGACGATCAGGTAATAATCGCCGATGGAACTGGAGCTTGTGAACCGGGCGGTGTTGATCGGCGGGAAAATCACATCGGCATCCCGGTGATAATAGTTCTGAATCCGCTTCTTCACTACGGAAGAGTTGGCTACGAACTGGTTCACATTTTTGGATGTCCGCTGGTCCCAGGACTTGAGCCGCTGCATGTAGACCTTCAGCAGTCTTTTGAACAGTCCGGAGTTTGATTGCCGCTCCATGTATGTGTCATAATCCCAGGCGAAGCGCATTGGCGTATGGCAGTAGCATAGATGAAACGTCGATTCGGGCACTTGAATGCTTTTCATAAAAGCACTGCTGGAACTCAGGACAATATCATATCCGCGAAAGTCCAGATCTCGGATGGCCATGGGATAAAGCGGCAGCACCCCTTTGAAATTGGTCTTCACTCCCGGAATTTTTTGCAGCCAGGAGGCCCGGATATCCGCATCTTTGAGGTTGTCGGTTAGGCGGCTTCCGTTAAAAACCGTCGTGAAGATCGGAGCATCCGGATACATGTGGTGGAAAACTTCCACTACTCTTTCCGCCCCGCCCATTTGGATTAAGTAATCGTGCGCTATCGCAATTTTCATGTGAATCATCCTCAAAGTTTTATGGAGCAGCATCATCAAGTAGTGATTGTATGGATGCAGGCGGTTGTTGTTTACGCTTTGGCTTGAGTTCGGGAATCTATTAGGTCGCTGCCAGCAATCCTTTGTAGTAGTCAACGATGTCCTTGACTGTATTCTCGATGACGAAGTGCTCTTTCACCCGCTTCATTCCACTATCCGCCATCCGTCTGCGCTCTTCGGGATGGTCCAGCATCCAGGTGATTGATTCTGCGAGTACCTTAGCGTCTCCAGGCTGGATCAGCAGTCCCGTTACACCGGGTACTACGATCTCTACCGGTCCGCCTTCATTGGAGGCGATCACCGGCAGTCCAGCCGCCATGCCTTCGACGATAACCTGGCCAAACGGCTCGGGGGTGATCGACGTGTGTATCAGCAAATCAGCTTTATTCATCAGGCCCTGTATGTCATCCACATGTCCCAGCAGACTGACATTGCTCAGATCATCCTGCTGCATCTTGCGGATTAATTCCTGTTTGTATTCTTCTTCTCCAAAAAGCGCGTCACCGGCCAGCCAGAACTTCACCCGGCTATCTTGTTTAAACGCCTTCGCTGCTTCCAGCACGACATGCTGGCCTTTCCAGTGTGCCAGCCGCCCTACCAGGAGCACGTTGAAATCCTTCTGATCCCGTTTGCCGATTCCTTCGCCGATCGCTTTGGCAAAAGCGGAATACACGACGAGGGTTTTTTTGGTGCGGGGCAGCTCCAGCGCATTCAGCGTAGAGTGGGAATTGGCGATTACGCCGTTCGGGAGCAGGCGTGACAGGAGCCGGATAGCCTTGGCAACAACCGGCTTCAGGTACGGGGCTCCGATATGATCCCGGATGTGCCAGATCAGCGGCACTCCTGCTTTTTTGGCGGCAACTGCGCCGTAAAAGGCCGACTTCAGGGAATTGGTATGCACGCAATCCACTTTCTCCTGCTTGAGCAGCGGCGCCAGCTTGCGTCCGTAAGCCAGCAGCTTGATGGCTGCCGCCGGAGCGCCGAGGTTGACGGCGTTTCTGCCGCGGCTGCGGATGCTCTCATCCAGCGGGATAATGCGGACATCAATCCCTTTTTCGCGGAGCCGTTCAGCGAGCGTTCCTTCTTCCGCCAGGATTACCAGCGGCTCAATCTGCTCACCGATATTGGTAAGAATGTTGAAAAGAGCAACCTCTCCGCCGCTCCACTTCGCGGTGTGATCAATATAAGCGACTTTTAGCATCCTGCGGCCACACCCTTTCCCAAAGTTTCAAGGAATACGGATTCCACTCGGTCACCCACATGCTCCCAGGTGTATTTCTCCAGCACATGATCCCGGCATTCGTCGCGGCTCGGCAGCAGCTTACGGTTGCTTAGCATATGAATCATGCCTTCCGCCATATCATCGCTGGCCGCACTCTTGAACAGCAGCTCCGGGCGGAAACCCTGCAGAATTTCTTTGTTGCCGCCTACTGGCGTGGCCATTACGGGAAGACCGGAAGCAAGTGCTTCAACGGTGATCAGGCCGAAGCCTTCCAGCGCCTGCGAGGGAACCACGAACATATCGGCTGCCTGATAATAGGAGGCCAGCTGATGATCGGGAATGTATCCGAGCAGCCGGACCTTGTTAGCAAGGCCGTAATCGGCGATTTTTTCTTCCAGCTCAGCACGCAGCGGCCCTTTGCCGCCGATCAGCAGAATCGCATTCGGGAAGCGTTCCGTGACCTGCTTCCAGGCATCCAGCAGCTGGAGCAGCCCCATACGGTTCATCAGCCGCCGTACGGTAAGCACTGTCGTTGCCCCCTCCGGCAGATTCAGCGTCCGCCGAACGGCCAGCCGGTTGCTTGCCGGAACAAAACGTTCCACATTCGCAGCACCCGGGATAACGATGATCTTGTGCAGCGGTACACCGTGCAGCGTGTGCAGCATGTCACGGAAGTACTCGCTGAGTACGATGAATTTATCCGCCAGCTTATAGGCTTTGCGTTCAATTGATTTGGCAATGGTCGTCTTGACCCGGTGCTTAATGCCCTGGCCTTCGATCTTCATCTCTTCATTCCACGGTCCGTGAAAGGTCATAATCACCGGAATGCCCCGCTTCTTCGCTTCCATCGCCGGCCCAATGCCGTATGGGGCAAAATGCGAGTATAGGATATCAATACGCCCGCTGCCGTTTCCCATCAAATCCGCTGCTTTGCGCTGGAATGCATCCTTGCGCTTCCAGATGGTCTCTTTGGGATCGCCGGCGTTATGGATAATGAGTTCTTTGGGGGTGGAGGGCGTCTCCTGGCTGCAGATCAGCGCATGCACCTGATTGCGTGCGGAGAGCTGCTCGCATACGGATTTAAAATATGTGTTGAGCCCGCCGGGCTGGAGCGATGGCCAACTGAGGCCGGTCGTCATTATATTGAGTCCGTCACTGTACGGCATAGCTTCGCTCCCCTTTCTTTTCTTTCTCCGCCTGACCCTGTGCGTTGTGCCGGGCCAGCTTGCTGGAGCTTGTTAATTCGTAATGCTTGAAGCCGACCATGAATTCATACATCACCCAGAATACGGATACCGCGAATCCCGAAATGCCTTTTTTGAACAAACCGTGCAGGAAATATTTCTGCAGGAACCGTGCCGGCGGCCGCAGGAGCAGATTTCTCAGCTTAAACGGCTTCCCGCTGGCAAAAGCGCTTTGCGCCTCCAGATCGGTGTATTTGTTAAAGCGGGCCACATGGTCATTGATGCTCCGGAAGCCCTGGTGCCAGAGAATTCCGTTCAGGCGGACAGTCCGCTCTTCCTCAACCTCCGGCATTTCATGCACCAGAGAGTTGCGGATGCCGTACTCCTTGCGGTTGTACAGACGCACCAGGTATTCTCCTTTGTCCAGCCATCTGCCCAGGAAATCACCGATCCGGTAAAGCGAGTACGCCACAGCCCTGTCCGTCAGGGCCGGCTTACGCTGCAGAATATCCTGGGCCAGCTCATCGCTGACCACTTCGTCGGTATCAATCAGGAAGACCCAATCATGGACGGCGCGTTCCACCCCGAATTCCCTTTGTTTGGCATATCCGGGCCATGGGTTGACGTACACCCGGCAGTCTAGGCTTTCGGCCAGCTGCACCGTCCCGTCTTTACTTCCTCCGTCGATTACAACCACCTCATCGGCGAATAGTCGGCAGGACTGAATTGCTTTGGATATGCGAACTTCGTCATCCTGAGCAATGATGACAGCCGAAATCGGGTAACTGCCCGGGCCGCCAAGCACGCTTGTCACTGAATCCATGAAGGTCTCCTCCTTTACTGGTTTGGTCCGGTGTCTTTCGTCGCTGCGAGAAAGATTTGGGCTTTCGATCGCTGTTGTCTTCTGATTTCCTGATTGAACCGCGGCTGCGGTTGAAATCAGAAGACAAAGGCGAACGCTAACGCTTCTACAGCTCCAAACTTTCTCTTCGCTCCTCTGGCACCGTCCCTTGGTTTTTTAGCTGCTAAGTGCTCGCATCGAGTCCTCTGCTCGCATATTTAACTTCTTACTTAACTGCTGGTATCCATAGGTTTTTTACGAATATAAGAATTCATCGTCGTCTTCATCCACTGAATGTCTTCTCCGTTAATGAACAGCCGCGGAAGCTTGACTTTCAGGTTATATCTGATATTAAGAACAATGAACAAGAAGCGAAGCACTGAAGAGGAGAGCATCGCTACCCCTGCTCCGAACAATCCGAACTTCGGCACCAGCAGGAAGAGCAGCGGGATCACCAGGATCAGGCCCACCCCCTGAAGGATGGAGACAAACTTCGGTTTGCCGAGCGCCATAAACACCTGAGCCAGAATCAGTGTACCTCCGCTGATCGTTACTTCCAGCAGCAGCAGGCGGAACACAGTCAGTGCTGTGTTGAAATCCTTGCCGTACAGCAGCGGAATTACGAATGGAGCCACCAGCATCAGGAACAGCGCACCGAGCAAGGTGCAGGTGGTGCTGATCCGGAAAGCTTTGAAGGTCAGCGCAACCGCCTCATCCTTCGACAGCTCGGAAGCTTTCGGGAACAGCACCACTGTGATTGAATTTGAGAAGAAGTTGACCATCCGCGACAGGCTCACCGCGACCGCGTACAACCCCAGATCGGCTGGCCGCAGCAGGCCGGCGATAATGATCTGGTCAATATAGTAGGAGAACTGGCCGAGCAGGTCATTGCCGTAAGAGCCGAGCCCGTAGGTAAACAATCTTTTGAAATTCAGGTAAGTATCTTTCATCTTTACCTTGTAGGTGCGGAGCAGCGAGATCGTCATCCAGATAAACAGCGGAACCGACGGAACCAGATAGGCCAGTGCGGTAGTAAATGGATTCATGCTTCCGGTAAGGATCAGAATCCCAATCGCTGCAAGCGTCAAAAGCGGAATCAGATACCGCAGCAGGTTGAAGGTTCTGTAATCCCCTCTGAATTGAAAGGCTGCATTATTGACCTGTGAGAGCACAATCAGCGGGCATAGGATCATCGACACCTGCGCAAACAGGACGACGTCCGGGCTGAAGGATTTCAGCCAGTACGGCAAGACCAGAATGCCTACCGTCGTTGCTGCCACCCCGAACCCAAGCCCGATTAACAGCGCCACCCGGTATAGCACTCCGGCTTCATCCGGGTTCTTCTTAGCGTTGTAGATCAGCGCCGAGGGAATACCGAAACTCATACTGAACGCCAGAAACTGCGACCAGTTCACCATAGCCGTCTGTTCCCCGCGGCCTGTTGGGCCTAAGTAGCGGGCGGTCAGCACACCGGTAAGCATATTTACCAGCAGTATCAGTATGCTGACCATCATCGTTTTTACGGCGGCAGAGCTGTTGTTCTTGCTCTTCGTAAAGCTCTTGAGCGAGGACCAGACAGTGCTAGTGGGAAATGATTTCGCGTTCAACTGCTGCATGTGGTGTCCCCTTCTTTCTGCTCTCAATAATCTCTTTAGCGCCAAGGCCCAGGCCAATCAGCATCCAGATCAGATATCCTTTAAGTCCGGGGAATCCGTTGTCCGATACCAGGCTGACTACCGCTCCCGTCCATGCGGCCAGCGACAGCCTGGCATAAGGCTGGAGACTGTCCTTGCTGGTTACCCGGCTGACAATTTGTTTAATAACTGCACCGAGTGCACCGAAGAAGAACAAAGCACCCAATACTCCGAAGGTAAGCAGCAATGCGATAAACCCGTTATCCATATTGCCGTATTCCCCGAGTTCTCCTCCGTTGCCTATCTTCGTTCCTTGCCCTACACTGCCTATCCCTTGACCCACCGGATTGGATGCGACCATCGGCAGCATGTTCTGCCAAAGGCTGAGCCGTTCGTTATAGGAGTGGTCTTCCTGCACAGAGGTAAGTGTCTCCATCCGGGCGACCAGCCCCTCCGCACCCGGAAGCTTTGGTACAATCCAGAACAGCGCCGCCGCTACAAAGACCAGTTGGAGCAGTGCCTTCCACTTGCCCTTCGAAGGCGAGGAGCCGATGTAGACCAGCAGCATTACCAGCATCACCAGCCACGCGGAGCGGACCAGAGTGGTCAGCAGGCAGATCACTACGAGCAGTACGCCGATCCAGCGCAGTGTGCCTTGCCATCTCTTCTCCAGAATCATCGGAACCAGCGCGAACACCAGGAAGGTTGCAGCCGGCCCGGGTGAATTCAGTGTGGAGAAGACCCGGATTTCCAAAGGATACGGGGTTCCGATGGACATCATATCGGCGTTCCTCATCCAGAAGGCATCCCATGGCGGAACGGTCAGATATTGAATGATACCGTAAACGGCTACCAGCACTGCAATGTTGGCAAAAGAGTACAGCAGCCGGTCAATATCCTTCGGGTTGAACCGCGTGACTGCAAAGAATGGAATCAGCAGCAGCGGAACGATGTAATTCGCCAGGTCGTACACTGAACCTATGCCGTTCTTGGCCAGGCCGATCAGTGCACCGTAGGCCAGGGCTACGGAGAACAGCAGGATGATCCGGGTGGAGGATTTGCGGATGCGGTGAATCTCCTTGAGCACCGGAACCGCAAGCAGTGCACCCGTTAGCAGCGGCGCCAGACTGAGCAGGGATACGGAATGGTACACACCCTCCGACCAGTCAGCGATACGCCTCAGCTCCGGAGCCACCGCCCATACGAGCAGTGTGTAGGTGAGCAGCTGCTTCGGCTTCACCAGCGCCAGCAGGAAGGCGGGAAAGAGAATCCCCGCCAGAACCACGCCCTGCAGGCTGTTCGAAGCACTAAGTTTCGCACTGGCGAACCCGATCATCAGCGGAAGGCCAAGGCATATGGCACATATCAACGCCATAACCGCACCCGATCTTACCGCTGTCAAGGATGGCAGCGTCAAGCTGCTTTCATTCTGGTCCGACATCTTCTTTTCCCACCTCCGCTCCGGTCATTCATTCAAGACTGCTGCCCTTCATTTTATCCTTCTTGCGCAGCTCTTTGAGCAGCAGGACCAGGAATTGGGCATCGTCCACAAGATATCTTTTCCAGAGCCGTCCCGGCTCCTGGCTGAGCCGCCAGAACCATTCGAGCCCTGTCTTTTGCATAAAGTTCGGCGCCCGCTTTACCGAACCGGAGAGAAAATCAAAGGTAGCGCCCACGCCGATCGAAATCGGCGCCTGATAAGAGGTGTAATGGCGGTAGATCCATTTCTCCTGCTTCGGCGCACCCACACCGACAAATACGATATCCGGCCGGCTGTCTGTCAGCATCTGGATGATACGCCGGTTCTCCTCTTCGTTATGCTCGAAGCCATAGGAAGGGGAATAGCAGCCGACGATGTTCATATCCGGATAAGCCGCTTTTAGATTCTGAGTAGCCCGCTCGGGAACCCCTTCTGCTGAGCCAAGGAAGAACAGGCGGTATTTCCTCTGCTCAAAGGCATTGCCCAGACGGCTGAAAAGATCTGCGCCGGATACTTTCTGCTTCAGCGGTTTGCCGAGCATCTTAGAAGCCCAGATCAGCGGCATTCCGTCCGCTACTACAGCGCCTGCTTCGGAATAAACCGTCTGAAACTCTTTGTCCTTACGGAGCTTGATCACATGATCGACGTTGCAGGTCAGGATGTAGGACTGGTTCCTTTCCTGAATCGTTTTGTCGATATATTCAAGCAAATCCATGAAATCATAGTTATCGAAATTGACATCGAACATGTTAACTTGGTTCATCGTATCACTTCTTTTTGTGGGGAGTCGGCCTACTGTGAAGATCGATACAGGCAGTTCAGGTACCAACAGAACGGAATAATGGATTGGACCGTCGACAGCGTGTTGTCGGAGAAAGAATAAATAAGAAACGCTGCTATAAAGAGCAGATAGTAAGGTTTGACCGGCGGTGCCAAAGCTCTGTAAACCAGAAGAAACACAGCCAATAAGGAAAGCAGCAGCAGTATAGCGCCGATATACCCTCCATCGAAGTAAAACCGGATGTACTCATTATGCGGAACAACAAAGCCTTTATAGAGCGTCCCGTCATTCGCGACCGTAACTGCTCCCAGTCCTCTTCCCGACCATGGGGAATCTGCCGCTTTATTCAGGAAGTACTCCCAGGCCTCCGCCCGCCCCGACAGGTCAACCCCCGTTTCAGTTGTCCGTTCAAAGGAACGCTTCTTGATGTTATCCAGCTGCAGATAAACTGCCGAGAAGATTAACATCACTGAACATAGCAGTGGAATCAGATACTGCGTTTTGCCTTTTAAGTACTGGCGTGAGATGTCGTAGAAATAATAGAGAATCATCAGCACCAGGGCTAATATAGGTCCGCGCGTTCCTGTTCCGATCAGAATCAGAAAGTTCAGCGCCAGCATGATGTAGAAATAACGGATATGCTGCGGACTGCGTTTAATCTCAATAAATGAAATGCCTATACCCATGAAGGCCAGCATCGCCAAATGCGCCGGAATGTTCGCCCCCTGTATCCGTACAGCGCCAGTGAACTCAATGTCGAGAAATGCATGCATGTGAGCCGCCTGCAGCAGCACTCCCGCCAGCACACTGACCAGCGGCAGCATGGCGATGATGCGGATTTGCTTCTCAGCCACCTCTTTCTTCCAATTGATCAGGAGAAATACGAAGGGAAGCGATAATCCGATGAAGGCTTTTACGGCAATCGAGGAGCTCATCTCCGGCAGCCAGATGGAGAAGCCGAAGGTGATAAATACCAGTCCCAGCATGGCCCATAGGGGAGGACTAAGCTTGAACTTCAGTCCGTTTACCAGAATGCAGGGCACCAGAAGCACCAGGATCACCAGCTTGTAGAGCGAGAGGATTTCAATTCCGAACATGCTGCCGTTGTACAAGAAATTGATGGAGATGGCTGTCGTCAGCAGAACGAAATAACTAATCAGCTCGGGTCGTGAAATGGAGACAACCAGCAAAATAATCAGGAGTACGGCCGCTACCGCAATTGCCGGCTGGTAAATGACCGCTGTCCCCAGGAACAGTGCGGACACGAGGTAGAGCATTCCGTATGGCAAAGCGTTCATTTTGGAGCCCCACTCAAAATTAGTCATTGTCTTCCCTCACCCCGCTGCAGATTCCCTCTTCCTGTTCCAGAACATATGAAGAGTTCCACGAATGCTCTCCAGCCGGCACCTGTTCAAAAGTTTTCTGCCCTGGCTTCTGGAAAGTACCGAGTCCACCAGGATATACACTACTTTGGCGGCTGTCTTTCCGAGCAGGAGCAGATTACCTTTTACCCCTTCGCTTTTCATGGCGTTGGAGATGCCCTGGCTGTAATACCTTTTCATAATCCAATCTTCCGTCAGGCGCCCTGCCGCTACGAAATGCTCGACGGCCATCTGCGGATGATAAAGGATGGTGTGCCCTTCTTTCTGCAGTTGGCCGAACAGCCACGTCTCTTCACCGGAGATAAGGGAGTCCCCTTTTCTTCCGAGATCCAGCGGGAACAGGCTGATGTTGAACGCGGGTTTGCGCATCGCCATATTGGCTCCGCAAGGATGCAGCCGCTTCGGATATTCCCTGACCTTGCCGCCCAGATCGACGATAGTGTACGGCAGCTCGAACGGCTTAATCAGCCAGTCCGGGCGCTTACTCTCGAAGATGGGGGCGACTTTTCCGCCCATGGCCATGACTTCCGGCCTTTCATCAAATGTATTAATGATTGTGGTAATCCAATTCCGGCAAGGTATCGCGTCATCATCGAGAAATGCAATGATTTGCGACTTGGAAGCCAGAATCCCTGTATTCCGGGCCGCCGACAATCCCTGTACCGGCTCCAGAAGATATCGGATATCCATTTCTGCACCATGAGCCTCAATAAAGCCTTTAATGGCGGCTGCCGAGTCATCCGTGGAGCTGTTATCCACCACAATGATCTCAGCCTCCTGCAGGTTCTCCAGTGTGATTAGGGACTGGAGCGTCTTAACCAGTAAAGCCGACCTGTTATAAGTGCAGATAATAATGGAAATCTTAGGGACGTGTCCGTACTCAGTCATCGGCTATCACCCAATTCCCATAATTTTAATAAGCGTCTTTGGAACCGAGCAGCATCAGGCCGGTTTTAAAAATGATCTTAAGGTCCAGCATCGTGCTGCGGATATGGATATAAGTCAGATCCAGCTGCACCATTTCGTCGAAACCGACACTGTTTCTGGCGTTAACCTGCCAGTATCCTGTGCATCCCGGTGTAACCAGCAGCCGCTGCTTGTCGTAATCCGTATACTGCGCCACCTCTTCAACGAGCGGAGGACGGGGACCAACAAGACTCATGTGGCCCATCAGCACGTTCCAGAGCTGAGGCAGTTCATCGATGCTAGTCTTGCGCAGGAATCTTCCGATCCGTGTGATGCGGGGATCATTTTTGATCTTGAACATTGCCCCGCTCACTTCGTTATAGGCCATCAGATTCGCTTTCAGCTCCTCGGCATTGGAGACCATGGATCTGAACTTATACATGGGAAACAGCTTTTCGTCTTTGCCTACCCGGTTTTGCCGGAAGAACACTTTGCCTTTGGGGTCTTCCAGCTTGATCAGGATGGCCACAAGAGCGAAGAGCGGCAGTAGTACGAGAAGGCCAAGAGCGGAGAAAAAAACGTCGATAATCCGCTTCATTACCAGATAGGAATCCATTTCTTTACTTCCTTCTTTGGCATGCAGCATGTAAAGTTTCGGCAGGACGGCCTCATAGTCTTCCGGCAGTTTTTGCATGCTCATTTCTCCTCATTCCTCCTAATGTTTAGGTGCAAATTAGCTTTGTTAAGTATTCGCAAGATTGGATTAGCTGCTGAGAGTGATTTGTCCGGCTTTGCTGAGCCATTCCGCCATCGCATCCATCACCGGATAGCGCAGGTCGTCGCTCTGAAGTGCAAATTCCAGCGTAGTCAAAATGTAACCGAGCCGTTCGCCGACATCGTATCTCGTACCATCAAAGTTATAGGCATAAACCCGTTCGCTCTGATTCAGCTTCTGGATGGCATCCGTAAGCTGGATTTCGCCTCCGGCACCCTTTTCCTGCAGGTCCAGATATTTAAAGATTTTTGGAGTAAATACGTAACGTCCCATGATTGCCAGATTGGATGGTGCTGTACCCAGCGCCGGCTTCTCAACAAAATTGTTAACCCGGTAGAGCCGTCCGTCCTGAAGATCCGGTTCAATAATCCCGTAGCGGTTGGTGAATTCATCCGGAATCTCCTGTACCCCGATCACCGAATTTTGTGTTTCTTCGTATTGATCGATCAGCTGCTTGAGGCATGGCGTTTTTCCGGTTACGATATCATCCCCCAGCATTACGCCGAAAGGCTCGTCTCCGATAAACCGTCTTGCGCACCAAACCGCATGTCCGAGACCCTTTGGTTCTTTTTGCCGGATATAGTGTATTTCCACTTTAGAGGAACGTTGAACTTCTTTAAGCAGCTCCAGCTTGCCGTCTTCCAGCAGGCGGGACTCCAGTTCGAAGGCGTTGTCGAAGTGATCCTCGATCGCCCGCTTTCCTTTACCGGTAACGATAATGATGTCCTCAATACCGGAAGCAATGGCTTCTTCCACGATATACTGAATGGTCGGTTTGTTGATGATTGGAAGCATTTCCTTAGGCATGGCCTTTGTCGCAGGCAGGAAGCGCGTTCCTAGCCCTGCTGCAGGGATAATTACCTTCTTTACCTTTTTCATCGCACTTACCTCCTATAAAGTTTGGTGGGATATGTTTGAAAACTCTTATTTAGCCTGATTCATGGCGATGCCAAGAATTTTAGAACCGGTCTGTTCCATCAGCACCTTCAGCTTGCGGACGGCTTCACGTTTGGTCTTCCCGTGTCTTGCCACGAGGATTACACCATCGGATAGCGGGGCCAGAATCCGCGCATCACTGAATTCTACCGCCGGCGGAGAGTCAAGCAGGATCAGATCGAAGCTTGCCTTCAGCTCATCCAGCAGAGTGGCCATTTTGTCGCTGCCGAGCAGATCCGGAGGACTCACCCGGGTAATACCGGCTGGAATAACCGCCAGATTGGCAAGGTTCCCGTAGACGGCAATATCCTTGGCTTCCTCCTGTCCGCTCAAGTAAGAGGCAAGACCCTGGCTGCCTTCCACCTCGAACACGTTATGGAGTCCCGGATGACGCAGGTTGCAGTCAACCACAGCAACTCTTTTACCGTCCTGGACAAAAGAAACGGCGAGGTTGGACAGGATCGTCGTCTTGCCTTCTCCTCCTTCAGCGGAAGTAAAGAGAAGCACCTGCCCGCCGCTCCCTCCGGCCAACCCAAGCTGGCGGATATAGGTACGAAGCGAGCGGAAGGATTCAGAGATATGCGAAGACGGGTTCAGGTCCGCGATTAAACTTTTATTCGGCCGTAACATAAGCGCCCTCCCCTACTCTTGCCTTAGCATTTGCCGCTTTGCCGAGATCGCGTTTGCGGATTGTCGGGATGCTGGCAATGACCGGCAGTCCCAGATCAAATTCAGCTTCCTTCTCGGTGCGGAGTGTTCCATTGAGTGTTTCAAGCAGCAGGATAATTCCGATAGCGGCCATCAATGAGACAACAAAGCTGATAACCAGGTTCATTGCAAAACTGCCGTTTGTCGCTGCCGGTACATCCGCCGGATCCGCCGGAGTCAGGAATGTTACATTGTCCAGCTTCATGAGCGTTGGCAGGCTGCGGATGAAGCTTTGCGAAACCGCGTTTACAATATTTGCCGCCTTGCTGTAACTTTCATCCTCTACACTGAGATTGATGACCTGGCTTTTCTCGGAGGTCTTTACCTGCAGCTTCGCAGCCAGCTGATCTTCCGTAAGGCCAAACTCCGGATGATCGGCTACAACACTCTTCATAATCGTGGGAGACTTCATAATTTCCTTGTAGCTCTCGATGAGGTTAAGGCTGAAGTTCAAGTTGTTGAGATTATTGCTCTCGGGTACATTTGCAGTATTGTTGACCAGCAGCTGTCCGGAGGCGGAGTAGACGGGTACAACGAAGTTCTTGCTGATGTAGAAGGTGGTAGCACAGGAGATTAATACAAACACCGTTATCAACCACAACCTCTTCTTAATCAGGTTAATGTAATCTAAAATCGTCTTTTCCACAGTAACCCTCCTTCCGCATTAGTTGCATTCTGAAAGCAATCATGAAAGTTTCAGATATCTTGCTTTAATTCTATCAAGCGGTACGAGTTGCCACATGGCTCCTACCATTACTTTAATCTTCACTTTCGTGTGAGTGGGTTTGGTCCGTAAGTGGGGCCTCATGGTATACTTTTGTACCATGCCGCTGGTAAATATTATCAATAGATGGAAGCTAAGCCGACGCAGCCCGTTATTTCATTAGCAAAACCTTTAAATCCCTATACATCACTGTGTTAGCTTCAGGGAGATTTGGACACAAAAAAACACGGACATCCGTGTCCGTGTTCCATCATTTCATGAATGATTACAAAAGCCTGTTAATCATAAGACATTTCGTACTTGGTCAGCCCTACCGCATTAGCGTACAGCGCAGCCTGCGTCCGGTCAGCCACCTGAAGCTTGGCAAGAATCTGGCTCACATGCTTCTTGACCGTAAATTCACTGATGAACAGACGCGAAGCAATGTCCTTATTGCAGGCACCCTGGCCAAGTTCAATCAGCACTTCCTTCTCCTTCGGTGTCAATTCGTCCGTCGGGCTGCTGCCGCTCATCCGCATCTTATCTTCCATCAGTCCGGGATCATAATACTTCCGGCCCTTATGGACCAACTGGATCGCGAACAGCAATTCTTCCGGCAGTGCTTCCTTCAGCACATAGCCGTCAACCAGGACTTCTTCCGCTTTGAGGAAGTCCTCTCTGCTTGCCGAAGAGGTCAGCAGAATAAATTTGCTGCTCAGCCCGCGGGCCCTCGCAGCCTTGATCACATCCAAACCCGACTCATCAGCTAGCCTCAGATCAATCAGCACAAGATCAGGCTGTGTCTCCTCAATAACAAGAAGAGCTTCCTGGCCATTCGTTGCTTCGCCTGCAAAATGCAGATTAGGCTGCATGGAAATGACTGCTGCCAATCCTCTTCTCACCAAAGGGTGATCATCAACAATGACGATATTCACTTGAACGACCTCCTGCCTAAAGTTTATGCATTTTTTAATTCAGCCACACCGACAGGTATTGAAATTAAAATCTTGGTTCCTGCATTCTCGCTGCTCGATAACTGGAAATCTCCGCCTAAAGACTGAGCCAGATACTGCATATTCTTCATGCCAAGTCCGCTGGTAGTATCCTCAGACGTTGTCCAGAGCAGATCAGTATCAAAACCGACGCCATCGTCCACTATTGAAAGTCTGATCCATTTGGGCTTGAGGGACAGTTCGACATCCACCCTGCTGGCCGCACCATGACGTATGGCGTTGCCTGTCGCTTCAGAAATAATCCGAAAGAGAGCCTTGTGGTAAGGATAAGGGAGACTGAAATCATCACCCGTTATTTTCAATTCAATTTCCACATCGTTTAACCTGGATAAACTCTTAAGATGCGATCTCACCATACCCAGCCAGGTAGGTCCGCCGCTTTTCTTGGAGCTGAGACTGTAGATCGTAATCCGCAGCTCTTTGGCAACCTTGGTCGCTGAATCATGAATGAGGTCAATCTGCTCTTCCAGCTCGGACTCGGACATTTTACGCCAGGTCTGCTTCAGGGAGTGGGTTGCGTACACAATGCCGAAAAGGCTCTGCGACACGCTGTCATGCATTTCATCCGCTATCCGGTTCTGTTCATTCGTGATGATCAGCCGATTTTCGATGACACCCAGTTCATGGCGCTCAAGAATAATTGCGCTAAGCTCCGACAGAAACATAAGCTGCTGAATATACCATCTGCGGCCCTCAAGACCCTCCGACGATTCCAGCTTCACGCCGATCATACCGACAAATCGGGTGCTCATCCTTACCGGCATCAGCAAAAAGTCGCCAAGGCCAGGCAGACTCTTGAACACCGGCTCACGCTGCAGTCTCCACTCGTGCTCATGCTTTTCCAGCTCTGTGAACAAAAAACGTTCTTCTTCATGCTGCCAGCCGGTCTGCCGGCTCTGGGGAGCGGGTTCACCACTTTTCTTGGCGAACCAGAACAAGGCCTTATCCAATTTGGTAAGCTTCACCACATAGTCCGTGATGACCTGCCCGATGTTCATGAAGTCATGCTGGCTGGAGGTTTCCACGATATGATAGAGTGATTTAATATGCTCCATGGTCTCGTTGGTCCGCGCGTTTGCTTCTTCCCGCTGCCGCTTGATCCTGTTAACCATTTGCATAACTATAACCGTAAGTACCAGGGCTAGAAACAAGTTTCCATTCTGAAGCACCGCATCTGCGAAAGATTTGCCTTCAGAGTTCAAAAAAACGTAACAAAATGTAGTCACTATGCCAATATAACTCAGAAGCAGGCTCCACCTGAAATAAAATGACAATGAGCCTGCCGCAATTAAAACAGGATTCAGCACATAGAGCTTGAAGGAGCTCTCAAAGCCGCCAGTCAGTAAAGTCAATGCTATAACGCCCGCCATCTCTATACTAACTACCAGCATAAGAACCCGTGGTCTGGCCCGGAGCCTCCGGTAGTAGATCGTGAACACTTGAGCAATCATAAAGAGTGCAATGATTAATAGGGATTTATAAAGTACGGAAGGCCCCGTGTGGTCCAGGAGGTACATAAGCGATGTGAGGGACAAAGAGAAATATCTGTAAAAAGCAATCATTCTGTCTTCCGCGGTTGTTTTAATGTTCATCCCACCACCCTATTCTCCACCTTTTTTGGAAAATGCGAGCTTATCAAAGCTTTGTTTAAAAGCATCATACATGAGAAAAATCACAATAACAAGTTTCAACATTTGCTGATAGCGTTTTCTTTTCAAAAAAATAACAGAATGTCCACCTTTTTTTCCTAAGTTCAACTTAATTTTATCCATATAAGCCAAAGATAGCGCTATCAATCTCAAATAAAAGTTTGAGGAACAGCGAATTAGCCTCTCCACCAGCTGGACAGGCTAATTCGCTGAATACTATCGGTTATAGGGCATCATCCGGGCAGCTTATTCGGCTACTACTGGCAAAGATAGATGCAACTTGTTAGGATCACAGATACAAATCTGATAACGCTGCTCGCCAACGATATGATACCCGGTGGACAGAATACGTACAGTATGATTATTACGCACATCCACCTTATGGAGACTACGGCAACTAATGCAGTAAAACTCTCTCATGGTTTCATCTCCGGCATAACATAGTCAATAAGAACTAATAAAAACTGCTAATATTATCTAAATGATAACATCCTATTTTTATCAGTGTCAACATCAATCATCATATTCCGACAACAATCCACACATGAAGCAGAATTATGTCGGCTAATGAACGTTACTGCGGCAAAGCTGGGGGGAAATCCCCATATATTTCTTAAATAGCCTCGAAAAATAAAACGGATCGCTGTACTGCAGCATGCCTGAAATCTCCTTGATCTGCAGGGAGGTATTCAGCAGTAAATGCTTTGCTTCCGCCATTTTGAGCCGGTGGATATATTCATGCAGCGGATATCCGCTGCTGCTGCGGACCAGACGTCTCAGCGTAGACATGGAAATATGGTGCTTTGCGGCAATCCGCGGTAAGTCCGGCTGCTCATACACACAGGAATTCAAGTCCTTGCGAATCTGCGGCATAGCATCATGCTGCCAGAACCGCGTATTGTCCCGGGTCACGAGCGAACATTCCAGCAGGATCGCCTCCAGACGAAGTGCTGCCCGGTCGGCATCAGCAGGTTCGCCCCCGTCCATGAGACCCAGGACCTCCTCGAACGAAGCCGCAAGTCCTGCCAGTGCATTTCCCTGAAATATCATTCCCGCTGCTATTAGACCCGACTCCAGCCACTCATCCACACGCTTCCCGTTAAAATTAATATAATATTCATCCCAGCTCCCTCCAGGCGGCGGACCAAAGCTATAGCTGCTCTCCGGGCGAAAGAAGAACAGGCTGCCTTCCCGGACCGTTTGAACCTCCCCCCCGTTCTCCGCCAAGGTACCGGAGCCGGATACAATATAGACCAGCGCCCAATGTTCAAAAACTACACCCCTGCGGAATAACGTTCTGCCTGGCAGGTGACCTGCTTGCCCTATCCGGATGCCTCCCAGCCTTAACATAGAGCTATCCACCTTCGGATCAATAATCCTAATGGGATACGGACTGATCATATAATCCATGACCTTGGCCATACATTGCATTCCTCCCTTTGTTTAGGAGTGATATGGTTAATCTGAAGATGATCATATTCTACATGAATAAGAGGTGTCCACGCTATGTCAGAAATCCCTGTCTTACAGCTGTTGCCCCGCCCGCGAACACTTACAGTGACCGGAGGACTATTCCGGATCCCGGCCAAAGGAAGTATCGTTCTTAACGATGCAGAGAACCGTGACATTCTGCCCGCTGCCCGCAAGCTTCAAGAGGTGACTTCACAAGTCCTCCGGCTGGAGCTGCCCCTGTCTATAGGTCCCCGTCCCTCCCGCCAGTCTGCCTATAACTTTAGTTATAATCGGCTGCTTCCGGCACAGGCCTATGAGATTACAGCCGGAGCGGACGGAATCGCGATAAGCTACAGTACTCCGGAAGGCGCTTACTACGCAGTCGCCACGCTGAAACAAATCCTGGAGCAATGCGGAAGAGACGTGCCTTATCTATCCATTCTCGATCAACCGGACTTTGCAGCCAGAGGCCTGATGATCGATATCAGCCGCAACAAAATCCCGAAGCTTGAAACGCTTTACCGGATCATTGATCTGATGTCGGATTTGAAGTTCAACCAGCTGCAGTTATATATAGAAGGTTCTCCTTTTGCCTATGAGTCTTTTCCACGGGTCTGGGAGCTGGAAACACCGATAACCGGCGAAGAAATTCTGCGGATTGATGCCTATAGCCGTGAGCGTTTTATCGAGCTGGTACCGAACCAGAACAGCTTCGGCCACATGGAGCATTGGCTGAGCCGGCCGGAGTTCAATCACCTGGCTGAAATTCCAGAGGGCTTCATGCTCCCGGATACAATGTATGACAGCGATCTGTATCCGGACGGTCTGTTTATGCAGCCTGGGACCTTCCATACGGAAGACCCTGAAGTCCTTAGTCTGCTGGGCAGAATGTACGATGATCTTCTTCCCTATTTCACTTCATCGCAATTTAATGTCGGTTGTGATGAGACCTATGAGCTAGGGCTTGGTAAAAGTAAAGCACTGGCCGACTCCGCAGGCAAAGGGCAGCTCTACTTGTCTTTCCTGCAAAGGATTCATGAGCTTGTTACCGCCAGAGGCAAAACGATGCAATTCTGGGGGGATATTATTATCCAGCATCCGGAGCTGATCCCGCACCTGCCTAAAGATATCATTGCCATGGAATGGGGCTACAGCGCCGGGCATCCGTTCGAGGCGGATACACTTAAATTCCGTGAAGCGGGAATCCCGTTCTATGTCTGTCCCGGCACCAGCTCCTGGAACTCCCTGACCGGACGGACCGACAATATGCTGGCCAATCTTCGCAATGCCGCTGTTCACGGCAAAACGAACGGGGCAATAGGCTACCTGATTACGGATTGGGGAGACTTCGGGCATTGGCAGCATCTTCCTGTCAGCTATGCCGGCTTCATATACGGTGCCGCATTATCCTGGAATGTGGAGAACAATCTCGAAGCTGATGTTGCAGGATATTTGAACCGTTCCGTCTTCCAGGACCGTTCAGCAACAATCGGACAATTGCTGCTTGACCTTGGCAATTATTATAAACTGGAATCCGGAACCTTACGTCCCAACGATTCAGAGCTGTCCATGCTGCTGCGCAGCCGGCTGGACAATATGGGAATTGTCAAGAAGCTTACACCAGTTCATTTTGATCAGCTTGAAGCGTACATCAGCACGATAGAGGAGCAACTGGAGGAGCTGGATCTGGCATGCGATGATGCGGAGCTTGTCCGGGAGGAGCTTGCGAACGGTATCCATTTTGTGAAACATGCGTTATACCTCGGACGGCTTAAGCTGCAGCTGACTACATCCCCAGGTAAAATTGATCCGGCTCTGCTTCAAGGTCAGATTAAGGATCTTGACCTGCTGCTGCACAGCTACCGCCAATTGTGGACCCGGCGCAACCGGGCTGGCGGTCTTGAGCAAAGTGTCAGCAAGCTGCTCCGCCTCCGAAGTGAATATGAAGCCCTGATCTAAGACCTATTTACCATATCAAAGGCCCGGCAGACCGGATTGGATTTCACTTGGTCTGCCGAGCCTTCATCTCATTCACGCTCTGCCGTTCTCTTTGCCTGAAGAAATTCCCCGCGGATTTCCTCATATTGATTCGCCAGCATTTCACGCTCCCGCTGCTCCAGCTCTTCCCGGCCCGCGCTTTCCCGCAGGCTCTCATCATCTTCGAAGATGTTCCAGATGTCCGAGAAGAGATAACCTTTAATCTCGACCGATGCCCCGGCCGATCTCCCGTTCTGCCAGAACAATCCCCTGGAGGTGCGCAGCACGGTGCGCCCATCGGGAGTGGCGGCCTTTTGCCCGATCCGGATCTGCATCAGCATTTGGCCCAAGGTATACCATTTCATCTGCAAACCACCCCCATAAGTTCTAATTGAAATAGACCGCTCTGCAGCATATAATCATGGTGAAAACCCACATTTTTCCTTTTAAAAATAAGTTTTTTGACAGGAGACAAGCCTACTATGAATTGGCTGGAGGATTATAAGGAGGAGCTTTACACCGTATTTCAAGATTGCAGAACGATCATCTCCGGATTTCCGGAACCGCTCCGTTCACAGGGACTGGCCTATCTGGAGCAATTTGATGTATTCCAGGTTCACAGCAAGAAGAACTACATCTGCTATCTTCTGCCGTACTGGTTAAGCAGCGAGTGCGGATTAAGCGCCGGAGAGACGCGCCGGATGTCCGCAGGCAATGTGGTGCTGATGCTCTTTTTTTTCCTGCAGGACGATCTGATGGATAACAGGCATTCGGAACCTGCCGAAGTGCTGCCGCTTGCTAA
>NZ_LN831198.1:174266-182427 GCF_001368795.1 Paenibacillus ihuae | reverse complement strand
GATCTGATGGATAACAGGCATTCGGAACCTGCCGAAGTGCTGCCGCTTGCTAATCTGCTGTATGTGGAGTTTCTGGATCTTTATCGTCCGCTCTTCCCTCCAGAGTCCCTCTTCTGGTCTTACTTCAGGCGTTATATCACCGAATGGGCAGACAGTGTAGCCGGAGAAGCCGCCGGCGATTATTATTGGACCGACCGCAGCCGGATTGCCCGCAAAGCCAGTCCCCTTAAGCTCTCCAGCACCGCCGCCCTGCTGCTATCGGACAAGCCATCCTTCATTGCCGATTCGGAAGAAATGCTTGAAGCCGTGCTGATTACCCTGCAATTGCTCGATGATTATGAGGATTGGGAGGAGGACCTGGCTGAAGGCAGCTATAACTGCCTGCTGTCACTGGTCCGTCATCATCTGCAGCAGGATACCGCCATTCTTACTCCGGCTGCCGTCAAAGACTTCATTTTCACCACAGGCGGGCTCGCACAGTATACGGCAACGGCAGCCGGGAACCACGAAAGGCTGCTAGCGGACCGTTTATCTATCCCCGGGCTAACCGCCTTTCACCAAATGCTGGTGGACAATCTCCAGCAAATTGCTGCAGCGATTGAAGCGGAGAAAGTACTATTACAGGGAGGCGGACTGGGGTACTGGTTATCCAAAAATATGAATCTCTAAAAATCTCAAAAAGCGGATAACAACCAAAAAAAGTCATAGATTCAAAAATAATGCTATGTTATGCTTACGGGGTAAGTATTTATTATTTCCGGGAAGGGTGATTGTAATGTCAGAAGCAATTCTTAAGAATCAAGTGATTCAGAAGGCATGGGAAGATCCGAGTTTCAAACAGAAGCTGCTTACAGATCCGAAGGAAGCCCTCAGAGAAGCACTAGGTATTCATTTGCCCGACAATATTACACTTAAAACCGTGGAGGAAGGTTCTAATGAGTTTTATCTCGTCATTCCTCCCAGTCCATCCTCGGGCATCATGAAGACGGATATCTCTCCCCTTAGTTCCTGGTAAATCACCTTAGTCTAACTTCATAGGGAGCCCGAACCTTCCGGAGCGTCTGCCAGCGGCAGCATTGTGACGGACTCGGTTCCGGCTCCTTTTTGGCTCTCAAAATGGATTTCGCCCTGCATGGATTCAATAATCCGGAAGGTAACCATCAGTCCAAGCCCTGTCCCCTTCGTCTTATTGGAGAAATACGGCTCCCCGAGCCGGTTCAGAACCTCCTGATCCATTCCCTCCCCATCATCCTTGATATGAATATACACTTTATCACCGACACCGTAGGCTATCATATGTATAGTGCCTTCATCACCCAGCGACTCGATACTGTTCTTAATGATATTGATGAATGTCTGCTTGAATTTGGAGGAGTTGCCCCTTACCCATAATCCTTCTCCGGCTTCCATGATCATCTGGCCTCCGTTCAGATGACAGAGCGGCAGCATAATACTCTCAATATGTTTAAACTCATCCTGAACGTTAAGGATTGAAATCTGCTCAAATTCCGGTTTGGCAAAGGTCAGAAAATCGGTAATAATATTTGCGGCGCGGTCAAGTTCGCTTAGTGCCATAGATAAGTACTGTTCTTCACTACCGCTTGCCTTCTCGCTGAGGAGCTGGAGGAACCCTCTGGTCACCTGCAGCGGATTGCGCACTTCATGGGCCACCGATGCAGCAAGCTCACTAATAATCTCCATTTTCTCCGAACGCTGCAGTTCATTGTTAAACAGCTCCAGCTCCCGGGAATATTTGACCACCTGCCGGTGGTTCAGGGCCAGCCTGCGGCCGAGAATAATAATGAGCGAGAGAATGAATACAACGAGCGCCCATTTCCAGAAAAACAGATCATAATTACCGCTCTTGACGTAGTACCAGATTAATTCGGAGACCCCTGTTAAAGCCGCTGTACCAAAGCCCACAGCAAAAATAATCGCGTCTTTATTCCCTTTTATAGAGAAGGCAATGACATAAGCAATGAGCAGAATAAATTGGATAATCATAATAAAGCCGATGACCGTGGCGGATATAAAATAATAAAATTCTACAAAACGGTTGCCGGACAATGTATTCACGATCAGACACAGGATGCAGAACAGGGAGTACGCTGTCTGAAAAATCCGGAACCGCCGGATAATCGAGTATCTCCCGCTGCCGAATATGTTCTCGAACAGATAGGTAAGCGCCGGAAGCAGCGACAGCAGCCCCAGGTCCAGAAAGATAACGCTGAGCGCTCCAAGTGAACTGTAAAAGGTATAAATAAACGGAGAATACGTGATCGATAAAATCCCGGTAGCTGCGATAACAACTGCTAAAGAGGCTGCTATGTGGAAATGTTCCCTGTCCAGGAAAAACCCGCATACAAACAGGACCACCGCTACAAAAACAAAAGCACCGCCAAGAATCACATCGATAAGCCCATTTTTTATGAAACCTCTAACCAGATTACTATACTCGCCGATGACTGCCGTCTCTTTAATTCCGATCCGGTCCTGCAGAGTTGACGTCCAGATATACATCGTTTTGCTGTCATCATCTGCGCCTAGAGGGACAAGCAGCGAGAAATTGTCTTTAATATAGCTGCGGTCATCTTCAAATATCAGGCGGTCTTCGATATACACCTTAACATGCAGGGCGTATAAGGTTTCGATGTAGACTGCAGGTGACACATATCTGAATGCCGGCAGCTCAATTCGTGTCCAGGCCGAGGATACGCCATTCGGAAGCTCTGTCATGCCCGTGTCTGCTCCGCTGCTGATCCATCCCCCCTGATCCGGAGCAGGCACGATAAAACCGTTATCCCCCGGATCATTTCCCCATTTGATCTGCCATTCCTTAATTTCCTTAGAGGCATAATGACTATCTGCTGAAGCCAATAGCGAACTGCAGGTCATTAAAAGCAGAAAAAACACTGCTGTTATATGTAAACTTTTACCGATCAAGCGCATGCAAGCACCCCAGAATAAAGTTTTAGAAGCAATGTATACAAGCTAGTATTTCGCCCTAAACATCCCTTATCCCTTCAAAAAAACGGTATTATCCAAAAAAATTGCTATTTATTGCGGTAGGCTGGGAGTTTTACAATCACTTCGGTCCCCTCGCCCTTCTTACTGTGAAACTGAATAGCACCGTTCATCGCCTCAATGATCCGGAAAGTAACCATCAGGCCAAGCCCTGTCCCTTTTGTCTTATTAGAGTAATAGGGTTCGCCCAGGCGGGCCAGCTCACTGACCTTCATTCCTTCCCCGTTATCCTTCACACTGACCACTATATGTGATCCCGATTTCCAAGCGGATACTAGGATCAGACCATTCTCCTGTAAGGATTCCACACTGTTCTTGATCAGATTAATAAAAGCCTGTTTAAATTTAGAGGAGCTGCCAAGCACTTGAAGCCCGTCCTGCAGCTGAAGCTGAATAGCTCCGCCCTGCAGATTCGCCAGCGGCACCAGAATCCCGGACACATGCTTCAGTTCCCCGGAAACCTCCAGGATATCCTCCTGATCCAGCCCCGGTTTGGCAAAGGTGAGAAAGTCCGTAATGATGACGGAGGCTCGATCCAGCTCCTGCATCGCCATATCGAGATATTCCTTCTCTTTTGAGCCGGAGCGTTCTCCTAAAATTTGCAGGAATCCCCGCGTAACCTGCAGCGGATTGCGCACCTCATGGGCAACGGACGCGGCCAGTTCACTGATAATCTCCATTTTCTCCGAACGCTGGACTTCATTGTTGAATTTCTCCAGATCCCGGGAATAGCTAACGGCCTGTTCATAGTTTCTGGCAAAGCCCCGTCCAAGAATAACGATCAGCGAAATAACAAAAGCAATCACTCCCCACTTCCACCAATACAAATGGTAGCTTTCTGCAGAAGTGAAGTACAGGAGCAGCTCGCCAAGCGAGACAACAGCAAATACGGCAAATCCGAGCGAGAAGATAACGGCATCCTTATTGCCTCTGTAAGCATAAATCACCGCCAGGCCAAGCAAATAAGCGAGCTGAACAATCATCAGTATCCCCATAACCTCTACAGTCATAACTCTATACAGGTGATCCAGCCGGTAAGACAGCAGTGTATTCAGAAGGAGGAAGCCGAAGCAGAAGATAGAATAGCCGAGCTGAAAATTACGGAAACGCACAACCCCCTTCCCCCGCCGGGGTCAAAAATCCGTTCAAAAAAAAAGGTAAAGGCCGGCAGCAGTGTAAATAACGCCAGATCAAAAAAGGTTTCAATTAGCCGCCCCTGATTGTGCAGAATAAGCGGGAGAAACGGTGAGTATGTAATAAACAAAACGCCAAAACATAAAATAACCAGCACCAGCCAAAGTCCGCCTGAGAAAAGCTCCACCCTGACAAAAAACAGGCACGTCATCAATACGGCTGACATAAAGATCAGCGCCGCACCAAGGACCATATCCACTAGATCCTGTTTGACATAAAGGGCGATCAGTTTATCATAATTTCCTGTTCTGACCTCTCCTTCAACACCGAAGCCCTTGCTGCCATTAAAATTAACTATTTGACTTGAATCATATACGATCTCGTTATTCCGATATGCTTTGATTGTATTTCCATATACTGTATCTATAAGTAGTGCCGAGTTGGTAGTCACCTTAGGTATTGCAAAACGCAGCCAGGCTGCGCTTACTCCGGCCGGGGGCAGCGGTTTGGCTGCATTCGCGGGCACTTTCATCCATTCCGGGTCTGGAGCTGCCGCCGCTTCTTCAAAAGAATCAGCGTCCGGCTGTTCCCATTTCATCTCCCATTCCGGCAGTACGGGGTCTGTCTTGCCGCTCCACTCCATAGCAATCCCTAAAGGCACTAAAGCTATCAAGAGCAGAAGCATGAGAATAGCAGCCACTCTTTTTGGTGATGGCAACTTCATCTTGACACCTCAATAAATCGTTAGTTGGATTTTTGTAGTTCATATGATTCTTACTTTCGACAACCTTTGCACTATCCCTGCTAATCCTGCAAAAATACTCGAAATAAGTAGTTTTCTTCTTCACGCGGTTAATCGTACAGAAAAATGAATATATTAAGGAAGACAATGAATAATGGACTCAAGGATTAGATTCGCCGCCGAATTATCGGGTAAAGAATGATTAGAGATATTCGTGGAGGAGGATGGGCAATGAACGGCAAAGAGAAATCCGCCGCCAGCGAATCTCCGGATGTGGATGGACTTGTGACCGAGCGGGATATCGATGAAGAGTTCGGCCTGTTTCAGGAAGATTCCTATCCCGGTGCGCTTCCGGATGAAGACCAGAAGGCAGCCATTAATCACGCTGTTCCTAAAGAGGAGCAGACTAAAGCCTAAAGGAGTTGAACGGCTTATGGGTAATGAATTCAACAAAACTGAAGCCGATTTAGCATATGAGCGTTTTCAGAAAATGGGGAGTATCACTTCCGAAGAAGACATCCCTCCTGAGGATCTGCGGCTGCCCGGAACCCATGAAGCGCCTGTCGATTATGTGGACGGTGTAGTGGATGAAGGTTCTGACCCGGTGCTGGAGGGGGATCCGATTCTGGTTGCCGATATCGGCCTTAATTCTCCGGAAACCACCCTTGGCCCAAGAGCCGACCGCAACGGCCGCATCACAGCAACACCTGCCCCGGAACGGGACGAGCTGCTGGAATCGGATGCGATCTTCGCCGCCGGGGCAGCCGGATTAACCGGCAGTGTAATTGAATATGCCGATGAAGAGGATGTCCTAGCAGACGATCTCACCGGCAATGAAGAAGACTTACCGCTAGAGGATATACCTGACGCTGACGAATTGCAGCCAGGCACCGCAGTCGATCCCGCGGCCCCGCCGCTTGATGTAATGCCTGGAACCGATGTGCTTAACGGCTCGACCGGCGAAGAGGATTAATCGGGCTTAGGGCATCACCGGATTCTATTCCGGTGGTGCTTTTTTGCCTGAATTTCGAGCAGTTTCTTCTATTATATGTGTTCATATAATGAGCTCATAAATTGATCTCTGCCTCTCCATCCGCCGTTTCTCCATGGGAACGTGCCTCCCCGACCTTGGCCTCCAGTTTAGCAGCTTTCACCAATAGTGCTGCTACAAGCAGCATTACTCCATTAATGACAAATACCCAGCGGATCGGAATGAATGCGCCCAGCAGCCCGCCGATAATCGGCCCGGCCATCGTTGCTAATTGTGTGGATGCCTGATTCAAGCCAAACGCCCGGCCGCGGAAGCTCGGCTCGATGGTCTGTACAATCATGGCATTGACCGAAGGCAGCACCCCGGCATAAAACAGACCGTAGGCAAATCTCAGGATGGCAAACTCTACATAACCAGATACAAAATACTGGAGAATGTTCCCAATTCCGCCCCCGATGAGGCCGATGAACAAAATAAATCCGAATCCTTTGCGGCTGCCGATCCGCCCCCACTGCGGGGCCATAATCACGGTTGCTATGCCTACTGCAGAGAATACAATGCCGGAGCTTAATGAGGCGCTGTTCTTCGCAATTCCCATATCCAGCAGATAAATCGGCAGCAGCGGCTCCAGAATCATCACGGAAAAGGTGGTAATGCCGGCAAGCAGCAGCAAAGTAATAAAGGCGCGGTTGTTCCTCGCCTCACGGATGTCATCCCGGACACGGGATCTTGGGGCCGAACGGTCAAAGTTCTCTTCTTTGGCGAAAAAGGTTGCTATCAGCGCCGATACCAGCACGATCGCCGCCGAGAACAGAAAAGCGCTGCGGTTGCTCGAATAATAACTGACCACTCCGCCGATGAGCGGACCGATAATACTCCCCGTAGCTCCCGCCGTAGACATGATGCTTAGCGCGTAGCCGGTTTTCTCCTCCGGGGTATTCGTCGCGACCATCGCGATGGCTGCCGGAACAAACCCGGCCAGCAGTCCTTGCAGAATCCGCACAATCAGAAAAACATAAGGATCATGAACAAAGAAATTGATCAAATAAAGTGCAGCCAGGCTGAAGCCCGAGCGGATCAGCATCGGCTTACGTCCATATTTGTCAGCCAGCGATCCCCAGTAAGGAGAGATCAGCGCACTGGCCAGAAAGGTAATACCGAAGCTGGCCCCGGACCAGATCTCCAAATGATCGGAAACCCCCAGCTGGTCACTCAAAAAAATCGAGAGGAACGGAATCGAAATGGAATAGGCTGTACTGCAGAAAAATACGCCTACCCAAAGCACGATCAGATTCCGCTTCCATGAAAATGGCATGCTCTCACCAACCTTTTCTGTTTTTCCGCGAAGTATCCTACCATTCTAAACCTCTTTTCCCGGTGTGCCAATCCCTGGTAAGTCTTAAGGCTTTGCAAAAAGCGGGACAAACCATGTATGATGAAGGATGACCGAACCAGCATACTCAAAAATTAAAGGAGAGATTCAAACGTGAAGCGTACCAAAAGAACCCCTATCATCCTGCTGCTGATGATGACATTCCTGCTGCTCATTGTCGCAGGATGCGGCAATAAACCGGCAGGCAACAATTCGGCGGGCAATGCCGCCACAGGGAGCAACACCGGCAGCGAAGCCAGTCCGGCTTCCCAGGAAAGTGCTGCAGCCGCAACAGAAGGTGTTCCATCAAGCACGGCCAGCCATCCGATTGTCACCATTGAGATGGATAACGGCGGTATTATCAAAGCCGAGCTCTATCCCGAGGTTGCTCCCAACACCGTAAACAACTTCATCTCCCTGATTCAAAAGGGCTTCTACAACGGGACGATTTTCCATCGCGTGATTCCCGGCTTTATGATTCAGGGCGGAGATCCTGACGGCACCGGCATGGGCGGTCCAGGATATAGCATTGCAGGTGAATTCTCCGCTAACGGATTCACGAACAATCTGCTGCATACCGAAGGCGTCCTCTCCATGGCCAGAGGCGAAGACATGAACACCGGCGGCTCCCAGTTCTTCATTATGGCCGCCGCTTATCCTAGCCTGAACGGCAGCTATGCTGCTTTCGGTAAAGTAACCGAGGGGCTTGATGTGGTGCAATCCATCGTCAACCTGCCGCGCGACAGCTCGGACCGGCCGGAAACGCCGCCGGTAATGACTAAGGTCACTATAGACACACTCGGCGTTGCTTATCCGGAGCCGGAAAAGGTGCAATAGACATTCACTTATCCGTAAGCCAAAAAAGCCCATTTCCTTAAATAAGGAAATGGGCTTTAGC
>NZ_LN831198.1:167079-174240 GCF_001368795.1 Paenibacillus ihuae | reverse complement strand
AGCTATGCATCCGGCGGCGCTGCTATCTTCTGCTAATCGCGTGATGCGGATTGCGCAGGAAGGTGCTGCGGCTATTCCGCAATAGCGCGATGCGTTCTTCCGCAAGGCGGTCCGCTGCTACATAGGCAGGAATGCCACTGGTCCGCGAAATCTCCAGCACGCGGGTAATGCTGCTGTAAATTTTGCCAATCTGTTTAAAGGCGCGTTCCTTATTATAGCCATTCAGCTCATCGGCAATGTTGATTACACCGCCGGCATTAATGACATAATCCGGAGCATACACGATACCCATCTCATGCAGGGCATCCCCGTGGCGGGGCTCCTTAAGCTGGTTGTTAGCCGCACCTGCAACCACCTTCGCCTGGAGTACCTTCAGCGACTCATCATTAATGGTCGCGCCGAGGGCACACGGTGCGTAGATATCACATTTCACGCCAAGAATATCGGCAGGATCTACGGCCTTAGCACCGTAAGCATCAACCGCCCTGGCCACGGCCTCTTTGTTGATATCTGTTACAATCAGCTCGGCGCCTTCTTCATGCAGATACTTGCATAGCGTAAACGAGACATTCCCAACCCCCTGCACGGCAACTGTCTTGCCGGCCAGTGAATCGCTGCCGAAGGCTGCTTTGGCTGCTGCTTTCATGCCTTGATACACTCCGAATGCCGTAGCCGGGGATGGATTGCCCGAAGAACCGTAAGTCGCTGAAATCCCGGTTACAAAATCGGTCTCCTGATGAATAATGTCCATGTCTGCTTCCGTCGTCCCTACATCCTCGGCTGTAATGTAACGGCCGTTAAGTCCTTGTATGTATCTGCCAAAGGCGCGGAACATCGCCTCATTTTTATCTTTTTTAGGATCACCGATAATGACTGTTTTACCCCCGCCCAAATTCAGCCCGGCAACCGCATTCTTATAGGTCATGCCCTTGGCCAGCCGGAGCGCATCGACTACCGCCGCTTCTTCGGACGCATACGTCCACATTCTCGTTCCACCCAGTGCGGGTCCCAGGGTTGTGTCATGAATTGCAATGATTGCCTTTAAGCCCGATGCCTTATCCTGACAAAACAACAGTTCCTCGTAATCATCCCGCTCCATTGCTGCAAATAACTCCATTTTGTCCATTTCTCCTGTCTCATCTCTTTATAACGTGTTACGTTTCATAACAAAGCTAGTACACTCAAAGATTATTGTCAAGTTCATTTGTCCTTTTATAAGGAAAAAACATGAAATAAGTACGCATAGCAAACATAAACATAACGCAATATGTTAGATGATAGCGAGACGGGCTTCACTAAGCCCCTATTCCCAGAACTCATCCGGGCGGTATTGAATTTCCGATTGTACAGTGATCTTCAGGCACCCGGAAGCAGCATCATACTCCACGGGATTGTCTCCGACGTAATACCAATGCTTGATGACCGGACCGCCTGCCGGCTCCTCAAAGCGGAATACATTCAGCTCGGACCGCAGCTCCACTACTGCCGCACCTTGCTCAGCCTCCACTCCGCAAACCGTAATTAATGTAAGATCACCCTGCGGATCAAAACTATACGTCAGCCCGTCAGTGCTGCTGACGAGCATTCGCCCCGTTACGGAATGCTTCACCAGCACTCTCTCCTGCTGCATCATCATTCGTTCCTCCCTCAATGTTGTGCTTAGGCGGGACAGCTTACGGCAAATCAATCACCATCACCAGGGTATCCGCTTCAGCAGCAAGCAATAATTCGCTGTATTCCTCAATCCGCGCGGAATCTCCCGGAGACAGAACCTGATGATCCGGCAGTTTGAGCTGTCCTTCAATCAGATAGATAAAGACCCGCCGCCCCGGCGCCTGCTGAAAATTCAGCTCCTGCCCGGCTCCTGCCCGGCCAAGATAAATCGTCATATCCTGGGCGATATCCACAATGTCCGCCGTACGCTCTGCAGCCACCACAGGCAGAAGCCTGCCTTCAAGCTTAGCGGGATCAAAGCGCCCTGTGGTATAGGAGGGAGCGGTGCCGCGGGTACGCGGCATGAACCACAGCTGCAGCAGCCGGACCGGCTCCGAATCAGAAGGATTATGTTCTGTATGAATGGCGCCTGTCCCCGCTGACATCCGCTGAATGCCGCCAAAGGTTGTTTCCGCCACATTACCTAAATTATCTTCATGGCGCAGCCTTCCGGAGAGCACGATGGAGACGATCTCCATGTCACTGTGCGGATGGGCACCAAAGCCTCTGCCCGGGGAAATCGTATCATCATTACAGACCCGCATCGGGCCGAAGGCTGTATTGTCCGGATCGTAGAAATCCCCGAACGAGAAGCTGTGGCTGCCTTTCAGCCAGCCATGATCAAATTGGTGAGCGGATTCTGCAGAATAGACCTTTATCATGTGATCCCCTCCTGAAAGATTCATGAGCATCCTCTTATAACCATAGTTTAACAGAAAGCGCCGGAAAACAAAAAAACCACAGCCATACCGGTAACGTATTGTATCCGTTTTTTCTATTAAAAAAAGGACAGCCAGCATACGCCGGCCGCCCCTTATTCTTCTATAAAATCATTGGATAGGCCCCTACAAGGAGCATCACCGTCTCAATGCCTGTTAACCCTGAAATTCATTCCACTGGGCAACTTCATCCAGCGGCAGTCTGGCCGTTGAGCGTCCTTCGGCAGCGGCTTTGCCCAGCGCAATCAGCATCACGGTCACATACCGTTCCGGGATATTGAACAGCTCGCGGAATTGCTCGGGAATGAATCCGCCCATTGGTACGGTATCATAACCCTTCGCTTTGGCGGCCAGCATCAGCTGCATGGAGACCAGGCCGCCATCGACCAGAGCAATCTCCTTCAGCTTCTCTTGCGGCATGCTGGAGTAGCCTTCCTTGCTGCGCTTAGCCATCGCAGCGCCCACTTCCGCTGTTACATAACCAGCCGCTTCGGCGTATTCATAAATTTTGTCCGCATTGCGGTAAGCTTCGATGTCACCGATTACGGCAATTGTAGCCGAGGCGTCGACAATCTGCTGCTGGTTGTGGGCGATCGGCAGTACTTTCTCCTTAAGCGCCTGATCCGTAATTACAAGAAACCGCCAGGGCTGAAGATTGGATGAGGATGGCGCCAGAATGGCATCACCCAGAATCTCCTTAATTTCCTCATCGGAAATTTTCCAGGATGGATCGTATTTCCGTACCGAATGCCGCTCGCGGATCACCTTGCTAAATTCCACTTCCGATTTCAGTTCTGTTGTCATTGCCATACTCCTCCTCTTCCTAATCCAGTTGATTTGTATTCTGTGTGTATAAAAGCACAGTTAACCGCAAAAAAATATTCGTTGTTGCCCGGCTTTTGCGGCGTTTAACTGTAATTATTTATGCACAGTATAATCCACAAAAAAGCTTCCTGTCAACAGCCCGATTTGCGAACCATATCCGCCAGCGTATATTTCTCCAATACCGTCATCATGCTCCGGTCCATTTCCTCAAAAATATCGAAGCACGCTTCCTTCAGCTGTCCCCCCAGCGCAGTGCTGCACATCGTATCATTCCCTGCCTGGCAGCGCGACTCATCTTCCAGTGCCTGATAAATCTCTGCAAGCGTCAGTTCTTCCGGGACACGGTTCAGGGCGTAGCCGCCATCCCGTCCTTCCTTGGTCATCAGAATCTGCTCACGCGTCAGCTTAGCCATTGTCTTCCTTAACAAAGTCGCCTCCGAAGAGAGCAGTTCCGCCAGTTCACAGCTGGAACAGGTATTGCCTTTGCGCGCCAGCAGCACAAGCGCCTGCAGGACAAGTCCAAATGATTTATATTGAAGAGCCCCGCTGTTCCGTGTTTTCGCCATTGTTCCGGCTCCTTCCTAACTCAGGTGTTGTAGACTAAGTATAGAACGCAAACCCCATTTTGGCAAAATAAAGCCTCTGCCGGAATCAACCCGACAGAGGCTTGTTATGCATGATTATAGGCTACCAGCCGCTCAGGGCTTACAGATTCTAATATTAATTAGAGCTTAGCAATCGTTTCAGTCAGAACTGGAACGATTTGCGATTTGCGGGAGACAACGCCTTTCAGAACTGCTTTATTGTCATCCAGCTTCACATTGTAAGCCTGCTCAACTGCACCGGCAACACGGCCCAATGCCAGACCCACGGAATCATTGTTCAGGATATCTGTCACTACGAACAGGAACAGATCCAGTCCTTTTTCATCAATGATCGCAGTAAGGGCCGTTTCCAGCTCCGCCTGCTTGGAGAGCACGTCGTTCACGTCAACCGCGTTCACTTGGGCAATTTCCACTTTGTAGTCACCCATTTTGAATTCTTTGGCATCCAGGGAGATGAGCTGTGCAATGCTCTTGTCACTGAGGTCAGCTCCGGCTTTAAGCATGGACAGGCCGTAGCTTTCGGCGTCTACACCGGCAATTTCAGCCAGTTCGCGTGCAGCTGCTACATCCTCTTCAGTGCAGGTAGGCGATTTGAACAGCAAGGAATCGGAAATGATAGCAGACAGCATCAGGCCGGCGATCTCCTTAGGAATGGCTACTCCATTCTCTTTGTACAGCTTGTTCAGGATTGTTGCTGTGCAGCCTACAGGCTCGGCACGGTAGTACAGCGGGTGAGCCGTTTCAAAGTTAGCGATCCGGTGATGGTCAATAACCTCAACCACACGTACCTGATCGATATCATTGGCACTCTGCTGGCGTTCATTATGGTCAACCAGAATGACCTGTTTAGCTTCCCCTGCAACATTCTCAACCAGTCTAGGTGCAGCCACGCCGAATTGATCCAGCGCAAACTGGGTTTCGCCGCTTACCTCTCCCAGACGAACCGGTTCAGCATCCCATCCCAGTTCCTTCTTAAGTGCAGCATAGGCAATTGCCGAACAAATCGTATCCGTATCCGGATTTTTGTGTCCAAAGATCAAAGTTTTTTCCATTTCCAATCTCCTTACTTTGTTTTTTGTGAGAATAATATACCATACATTGATAGGGACAAGCCAGACAAGGAGCAGGAAGTTGTCGTCCCTCTCCGGCTGCAGTCTATAAAATAATAACCCGCTCATGAAAAACTCCGCAGGCAGGTTATTTTAACAAGAATGTATACAGTATAATTGCTCCTTTATGTCACTGTTTTTCACGTACAGCTAAATTCCTTTGATGACGGCCATCGGCTTACACTTCGCCACGACATCTGCCAGTCCGGCACCAGTGATACTGTCGATAATCTGGTCCACATCCTTGTACGCCTGCGGGCATTCATCGAGAATGGTGTCCAGGGAACGGTGGTTCACGACGATCTCGTCATCCGTACCAACCCGCAGGGATTGGCTGAATTCATCGACCGTCACCGCCAGCCGGGTGGCTCTTCTGGAACGCAGCCGTCCGGCACCATGGCAAATAGAGTAGAAATTCTTCACGCCTTCATCCCGGCCCAGCATAATGTACGAAGAGGTGCCCATCGAGCCGGGAATCAGGGCCGGATGCCCCGTTGCCTTATATACCGGCGTATTGAGAAAATGCCCCGGCGGCAGCGCCCGGGTCGCCCCTTTGCGGTGCACCAGCATCGGCTGGCCGCGGTGGAATTCCTTCAGCGCGTAGTTGTGCATCAGGTCATACAGCACCGGCATCTCAAACTGCGGACCGTACAGCTCACGGAAGGCTTCCTGCACCCCGAACGCAATCATATGCCGGTTCGTTACCGCAAAGTTCAGTGCAGAGTACATCAGATTCAGATAAGTCTGGCCTTCACGGCTGCTGATCGGCGCGTAATTCAGGTTCGGGTCGGGGTTGCTTACTCCCCATAAATGCATGGCTTCTTTAATTGTTCTGGTATGCTCCCGTCCCACCATCGCTCCCCAGGCGCGTGAGCCGGAATGAATCATTACGACAACCCCTCCGTCAACCAGCCCCCACTTCGCCGCCAGCTCCTTATACTCTTCCGCAATCTCCAAATATTGAATCTCACAAAAATGATTGCCGCTCCCCAGCGTCCCGAGCTGGCCATGTGCGTTCTTGCAGATCTTAGGCGGGAGCATCTCCAGAGCCGCATGGTCATAACTGAAATTACTTTCCTCCACATGCGTAATCCACTGGGGCGAAGGAATGTATTTGTCCGGCAGTCCCTTCAGCCCGCTGCGAACAACCTCCATAATCTCGATGTCAGCATAATTGCTGTTGACGCGTTCGTTGGTTGGTACATATTTTTCAATCGTTTCGATCAGCTTGCGGCGGATTTCCTTGTCCTGCAAATCCCGCTTGTGCAGCGGCGTCGTGTGCACGCGCATCCCGCAGCCGATGTCCACGCCAACAATTGAAGGTGACACCATACCGTCCTTCATATTCCACACCGCCGTTGTGCCGATGCAGGTCCCGACGCCGACATGCGCATCCGGGGTATAAGCCATGTATTTATTGCGCGGGATCCGCAGATTGTTGTCGGCCATCTCAAACACCTTATCCTCAAACGACTCGTAGATCTCCTGATTGGCAAACACGTGCAGCGCTCCATGCGGGAGTTCTAGCTCATAATGGTTACTGCCGTGTGCCTTACTGTTCCAGTTCATTGCTTCTCCTCCTGATTGTTGTTATTTATGCAAAAAAAGCTGCCGGTCCGCGTTCATCTTCACCTCCACCCGTATCCAGGTACAGCGAAAACTTGCGCAATCCGGCAGCCTCATTTCTTCCCTCTCTGCTGTAGCACGGTCATGCTATAGCCTTGGGAGAACCCTCTTCTTCCGCCTCACGGGAGAGGAAGCAGGATACTTGAGACAGACGGACAGATAAGGCTCTCGCTCGTCGGATTGTACGCGCTGTATGGATATAGTGGTGTAGTCAGGGGAAACGGATAGAAATAGGACCTGTATATCCTCCCGCTCTTGCCAATTCATCTTTGTATTCATGCTTCTCTCTCCTTTCAGGGTGGGCTGAAGTCTTTCTTATATTTCAGTTGCCGGGAATCGGTACATAAGAGTCCCCGGCTATGTGCACGGTAGAATCAGCGGGATTTATACCTCTGATTTGCTCGTTTCACCCGCGTGCGGCGGAATCAGCGGGATTTATACCTCTGATTTGCTCGTTTCACCCGCGTGCGGCGGAATCAGAGGGATTTATACCTCTGATTTGCTCGTTTCACCCGCGTGCGGCGGAATCAGAGGGATTTATACCTCTGATTTGTCCGTTTCACC
>NZ_LN831198.1:161289-167053 GCF_001368795.1 Paenibacillus ihuae | reverse complement strand
TCTGCGTGACGGCACGGCAATTTCCGTCCCATCGGGAGCGATTGTGTACAGCAGCTCAGGCTCATCGGTCATTCTGCCGGGAATGTCTACCCATTCCTCAATGCCGTGAATGAACGTATTGCGCCGCAGATCCACGCCAAGCAGCATGATCTCCGCGCTCCGGTCCAGCAGCTTGCCGTAGACCGACCCCCGGGCGCATGGGGTATCCCAGCGGTGATCTCCGGCAGTGAAAGCCTCGGCATCCCTGCCGAGGGCAGCCACGGAATGGGTCGGATGCCAGGAGCGGATGACACCCGGGCGCCACCGGAACAGCTCCGGCAGAATGCCGACACAGGCAGGCGATTCCTCCACATAAAACCGCGGATGACCAGCATCAATATACGACCAGGTATGCGTAGGCAGGACGAGCAGTCCCTCCTTCATATACTCTGACAGCACATCCAGTACCGTATCTGCACCACCCTGCACGGGTCCGATGCTTTTGAATGAAGAATGAACCAGCAGTGTCCCCCGCGGATTAATTCCAAGCTCCTTTAGCTGCTTCAGCAGGCTGGCTTCGGTATGCATTACATTTCTCTCCTTATCTGGACAGGTTAAAATCTCTGCTTGCATTCATCGCATTTTACTTATAAAATTATAGTAACTTAATATTATTCACTAAACTTCCGATGGAACAGTAACTGACTTATTCCTACATTTCCATACAGTTGTATTTGTTAATAAACTATCAGAGGAGGGTACACCATGAGTTTAACATTAAAAGGCCTTCACCATGTATCTGCGATTACAGCCAGAGCGCCGGAGAATTACAAATTCTACACCGAAGTGCTTGGGCTGCGGCTGATCAAAAAAACGGTGAACCAGGATGACATCTCGGTCTATCACCTGTTCTACGGCGACGAAGCAGGCAATCCCGGCACAGAGCTGACCTTCTTCGAGCTTCCGAACGCCGGACGCAACCGTGACGGCAACAACAGCATCTCCGCACTATCGCTGCGCGTGCCGGATGATCAGGCACTGGACTATTGGAAGCAGCGGTTTACAGACCTTAACGTAGAGCATGAGACCATCGCTGAACGCGGCGGCCGCCTGACGCTGGGCTTCCGTGATCACGAGGGACAGCGGTTCCTGCTCGTATCCGATCAGAACAATCAGGGCGTTGCCGGGGGCAAGCCATGGGCGGACAGCCCGGTACCGGCCGAATACGGCATTATCGGGCTCGGCCCCGCTCATCTCACCGTTGAGAAGGCTGAACATACCGCGCTCGTCCTGGAGGATCTCCTAGGCTTCCGCCGCAAAGGAAGCTATCCATCACCCGTAGCCGGACAGCCGGATGTCGTGGTATTTGAAACCGGAGAAGGCGGCTCCGGTGCTGAAGTGCGTCTGGAAGAGCGCACAGATCTGCCGCAGGAGCGGCTCGGCCGGGGCGGCGTGCATCATGTCGCCTTCCGGGTCGACAATGAGGAGGAGCTCAAGCTGTGGATCGAGCGCATCCGCACCGTCCAGCTGCCTAATTCCGGCTTCGTTGACCGATTCTACTTCCGTTCCCTGTACTTCCGCGAACCCAATGGCATTTTGTTCGAGCTGGCTACGGACGGGCCCGGGTTTGCCACTGACGAGCCTATGGAGCATCTCGGCGAATCCCTTGCCCTTCCGCCGTTTCTGGAAGACAAACGCGCCCAGATTGTAGCCCATCTCAATCCGCTGGATACCCGTCAGCAGGCTTGAGTCCCGGCCTGCCTCTTCTAACAGCAACACAAACAGCTGCGTTCCGGCCCTGGAACGCAGCTGTTTGTATGTTATTCCCTATTCAGCAGGTGAAATTAAGATCAGCTCTCTGACCAGGTGATCGTAAAGATAGTGAAGCCTGGACGGGCGGTGGACGGCTTGCCTGTGATCGATACCGGACTTGTGCCGCCCAGAAGGCCGCTGATTTTGACCGTTGTTGAAGTCACCGTCTGCGAGGCATTGTCCAGCCGTTTAATCCGGACATACTCACTGTACACGAAGCCCATGGTATCCAGCGATTCCTGCGTGGAATAGCTGAACGCAGCCTTCTTCACACCGTCAGCATCCGTATCCACCGTAGTCGCAATGATGGCATCTCCCGGGATCGGAAAATCCTTCGGCAGGTTGACCGGCCTCAGCGTGCTCTCCACCGGAGTGCTTCCGGAAGTTCCCGGCGTTTCGGCCGTGTCCGCACCGCTGCCAATTCTGACTTTATAATTTACGGGATCATACGTGATAGGCACATCCAGGGCATCTGCAACTGAGCGGATCGGCAGATACGTAAGACCTTCGTAGGTGATCGGCGTTAAGGTTTTGCCGTTGCCGTCCTTGAGCCAGTAGGGCGTACCGTCAACGACCACTCCAATGCTGTGGTTTAAATAAGCTTTGATCTGCTGTAATTTGGCTCCGGCATAGACCCCTGCTGAGCCGGTCACCGCCATGCCTGTAACGACCGCGGCAATCAGCCATTTTTTATTCAAATTCATAGCTATCCTCTCCCGTGTATTAGAATGATGTAGAAATGAATGTTGCGTCTTCATATATTTACCACCAGGAGAACCCCGCCAACCTTTTTCCTAACGGAAAAACGCCCTGTAAGCGGCCCGCTTGCTGCTATTCACGGACAATCTCCAGCAGTGCAGCCAGCTCACGGATTTCGTAGGTCGGCATAATCCCTGCACCGTTAGCTTTCCCCAGCGGATTGAACCAGCAGGTATCGATGCCGTAGTTGATTCCACCCTGGATATCCGAGGTCAGCGAGTCCCCGACAATCAGCACCCTGCGCTTATCCGTAATCCCCAGCTTCTCAAAAGCATAGTCGAAAATGCCGGTGGCCGGCTTTTGATAACCCGCTTCCTCTGAAATAATAATCTGCTCAAAAGTGTCCGCAAGCGGCGACCCCTTAATTCTGGACAGCTGCACCTCTTTGATTCCATTCGTAATAATTGCCAGTCTAAAGGCCGCCAGCTCCTCGCATAGCTCTACCGCGCCTTGAATCAGAAATGTGCCTTCCCCCAGAAACCGCAAATAGGCCTCGCTGAATTCCTCCGGGTTCAAATCGAGCCGATGGGCGGTAAACAGCCGGTTAAACCGTTCCACCCGCAGCGCAGCAGACGTAATCCGTCCCGCCTCCAGATCTGCCCACAGCGCCCGGTTGATGGTCTGGTAGCTGGCCGCATACTCCTCAGCTCCGGTCGGCAGCCCGAAATGGGCAAACACATTCATGAAAGCCTGCCCCTCTGCCATTCCATAATCAAACAGCGTATCGTCCGCATCAAATAAAATTACATCGTATTTCATGATTCGCCTCCAAATTTATGTACAATCGACAAGATAACATGCTCTGCGATATAATTTAGACAGACCTGTTTAAAAAAATCAACGGTGGTGATTGTCATTTTATACGTTTTATCGTTCCTGGTGTCATTTTTCATCGTTTACCTGCTCATCCCTCCGCTAGGCAAGCTTGCGTTCCGGCTTGATTTTGTGGACAGGCCCCGGCAGGATGTCGAACGTAAAATCCATAGGGAGCCTATTCCTCTGACAGCCAGCTATGCGATATTTATCGGTTTTTTCATTACATACCTGCTGTTTGCCCGGGATTTCTCGCTGGAGACGCTCGCCCTCTTCATCGGCGGGGTGCTTCTGCTCACTATAGGTACTATTGATGACTGGTACAAGACAAAAGGCAAGGATTTCCCGGCGCTCCCCAAGTTTATCGTACAGATTGCGGCGGCCATTCTTGTATTCTTGTCCGGCAATGCTTTTACCGGGTTTATCAACCCGTTCTCCGGGGACTACATTTCCCTGCCGTTCATTCTGCAGTTCGTGCTGACGATCGTCTGGATCTTCGGTGTCACTACGGTCATTAATTTCTCCGACGGCATGGACGGCCTGGCGGGAGGACTTACGGCGATCTCAGCAATCACACTGTTCATCGTTGCGCTCATGAAGGGCCAGTCCGCATCCGCCATCATGGCCATTTCTCTGGTCGGTGTGACCCTGGCTTACTTACGCTTTAACAAGGCACCTGCCAAAATTTTTATGGGTGATGCCGGCGCTACCTTCCTCGGTTTTATCCTGGCCGTAATCGCACTGGACGGAGCCTTTAAGCAGGCTACTGTGCTGTCGCTGTTCATCCCGATTCTCGCGATGGGCGTGCCGATCTTCGACAATATTTTTGTCGTAATCAAACGGTTCATTCAAGGCAAAGCGATCTATCAGGCCGATGCCAGCCAGGTACACTACCGGCTGCTCAAAGCCGGATTGAACCAGAAGCAGGTTGTTGCCGTGCTGTATCTGGTTAGTGTCTGCCTGTCGCTGTCTTCTATCATCCTGTTGTTGATCGAGACCTGATATTCAAGCATGCCGGTTATTTCGGCTGCTGAGATAAGCAAAACCACCCTTGCTTGGTAAGGGTGGTTTTTTTCTATGAATCCGTTACATCATTCAAACACCCTCATGGGTAAAGTCGTATAATCTGCGGTAGATAGCCACGATCTCCTCCATTGGCATACGGACCAGGCCGCTGGAGGACGGGGCAACGAACTCGCGTACACCGTCAACGACCGGCTCTGTCTGCTGGAACCCCCACTCTGCCTTGGTTCTGCGGCTGAACTCCGTATAGACCCCTTTGCCAACAAAGCAGGCAATCTCCGGACGGTACAGAGCCAGCTTCCCGCGCAGCAGCTCACGCCCTTCAGTATATTCCTGCCGGGTGATATCCTCCGCGCCTACCGTCGGACGGGCGACAATGTTCGTAAAGCCATAACCCAGCTTCAGCAGCTCTCCATCCTCCGAGGCCTCGTACAGGCGCGGCGTCAGACCCGACTGGTGAAGAATCCGCCAGAAGTTATTGCGAGGATTCGCATAATGATGCCCCAGCTCTCCTGAGCGGATGCTCGGGTTATAGCCGATAAAGACAATCTGCAGACCGTGCTCCAGGTGATCCGGTACTTCCTCCATGAACAGCCCTCCGCTTCACTAGTTATACTTCCGGCTCTCCCAGCACAGCTATACAGTCTGCAGGAACCGGGTCTGCCAGCCACACTTCGTTGCCCGCATAATAGAAGGTTACACCGGAAGCCGCGGCCTTAACCGTGTCTGCTGCAAGAAGCACATGGGTGCCTGGCGTTTCCTCCCTTAGTTGCCGCTCCGCCGGCTTACACCTGCGGTCCATAAGCTATCTTCTCCCCATACCTCTGCCAACGCCGCGCGGAACAGCTCATCCAGCACTTCATCCGATATGCCGTCCCCCGGACCAAACCGGGAAGCTGCCTCTTCAAAATAGGCGATTTGCTGCTCCAGATATGTATTTATCACTTCAAGGCGCGGCTCCAGGTTCAGCTCATCGCCGGACATTTTGCGGATCAGCAGGTTGTTCACAGTCTCTCTCAGGAGGGTGCCAGCCGGAATCAGCTCCTCTACCAGTACGGAAAATTCCAATGGCGGAACCTCATTGTATTTCTCTATCCAGGCACAGGCCAGCAGCGGGCGGAGCACATAGAAATATTTTTTGATTTTGACCTCACTGCCCTGCAGATAGGTACGATAGTTGCCCCGCGCCATGTTCAGATAGTGATAGATGCATGACTTGGGTGAAAAGCCAAGCGGCGAAAGCTTGCGGATGCTCTCTGCCACCGTGTAGTTTTCTTCATAACGGATACCGGACTGCAGCCACTCCAGCAGCGGCGGATTGGATTTGCGGAACAGCGTCAGGCCTTTCTTCAAATCCCAGCCGTTAATATCCAGCAGA
>NZ_LN831198.1:158344-161263 GCF_001368795.1 Paenibacillus ihuae | reverse complement strand
AAATCCCAGCCGTTAATATCCAGCAGATCGCTGATTGGCCGTTCGATCACATCTCTCGGCTCCAGGATCGACAGATAAGCCTCCGGCCGCCGCAAGTACAGGAACCGGACATCGTAATCGCTGTCCTTGGACGGAAAGCCCCAGGCCCGGCTGCCCGACTCACAGGCATACAGAATACGCACATCCTCTTCCGCTTCAATTGAACGCAGCTGGCGCACAATCTCTTTATGAATTTCAGACATCATTCAACCCTCCCTTCAGTTCCAAAACAATACAAAAAGGCCATGGATTCCATCATCCATGGCCCCACTCCGTCTATAGCAGACTTCCAGCTACGTATGCCGCAACGCTAAACTACCGTTCCGGCGATACATAACCTGCTGCTGAGACTACGCTATGAACCAGGGAGGACAGTTGAACGGATGGAATCAGATGGAGATTGGAATGGGTATTCTCCGGGCTGAAATGCTTCTCCATATAATTCATCTGTTCTGACCTCCTAAAAGTTTATTGTTTTGTTGTCATCATTTCCCAAAAGCATAAGGCAATAGCCCAGTTTCTGTCAACCGCTATAGAGCAGCCAGCTGCGCTAGTGGATTCCTGAGCTAAGGCAGGATGGCTTTGACCGCTGGCGTTAAATCTTGTTCACGCAGCGTCATATAATCCGTTCTGCCCTCTTTATAGACCAGCTTCACCAGGTAATCGCCATTCTTCGCCGAATAATATCGCTGATGCTCCAATATATCGGCAATTGGCGCAGCCTCTTGGATCAGGGCCGAACGTTTCTCGCTGCGGGCCAGCTCCAGATGACGCTCAGCGTCATATTGTTCGGCAGCAGGAAGACGGTCGTTGTAGTTATCCTGAATAATCTCGGCAGTGGCTATATCCCCAGGCTTAGTGCGGATTTTATCGGCGTAGCCCTTCTGCTCCAGCCAGGCTCCAAGCTCATGGAAGGAGGACTGCCATTCGTAGGAGTAGTAGAGCTGATACCCGGTAGCATCCGGCTTACCTATAGTTTGGATCGAAGCATATGATGGCTGGATACGTGTCAGGTTCTGGTCCTCGTAGGTCATATTCAGAATTTCCCGTTTCAGAATTTCTTTGAACTCCTTAACCTCCTGCGGGTCCGAGAGGCTAAGCGCTTTATTATAGTTGTTCAAGCGGAAACTCTCAGTGTACTTATCAAGCCGGGACAACATATACGCTTTGCGCTTGTATCCCTCGCTCTCCATCACTGCCTTGAGTTCCGGTTCAAATCCGGCAGCAGGAATCATGTAGGAACGCTGTACAATCCGCCCGTTCTCAAGCCGGTAGGACAGATAAAATTGCCGGTAATACGAATATGAATAATTCGACGGGATCTCCGGCCGTGCAGCTGCCACGGCAATATGCAGCTTGCGTACCGCCTCGATATAGTCCCGGTCATCAGTGAACGGATCCTCCTTGCTGATATTCGGATTGGAGGTATTCCAATACGCATCATAAGATGAATAATCGCTTCCGGCATAAACACCTTCAATCTTCTCAAGAGCCGGCACCCGGTTCTCATAGCCGGAGATCGCGGAGACCGGAATATACAGCAGCAGACCCAGCAGCAACGCATAACCGGCAAATTCCAGCGGCACCCGGCGGGTTAGAATCTGCCAGGTTTTGCGGATGATCATCTCCGCCGCAATGTAGCCGATCAACGCCCCGGCCAGGTTGCCGGCGATGATCCAGCCAAGCTGCAGCTGCTTAAGCTGGGCGAAATAGGTTCCGGAGATCAGCATTGCACAGAACATGACCCCCGCTTTGAACAGCGGATTGAAATACGTAAAGGCAATCGCCTGACCTGCCTTTTCCCCGTGGCGTCTGCGGTACAGCAGAACAGACAGCGCAAACAACAGGACAGACAAGGCCGAATACATCCACAGATCACCGGCGCTGAAAGCATTGGTTTTCACATAGACCATATGCAGAATCGGGGACCACTCTTCCATATGTGCCCCTGCCCCATACCATCTGGGATAACCGTACAGGTACATCCCGAAATGTTCATTGACCAATTGGAGCAGCACGACAGGCAGAAGCAGCAGGATGTAGGTAACTGCCCCCTGAAGCACAGTTTGTCCGGTACAGATACCGACAAACATGCTGAAGATAAACAGGAACAGGGTAAGGATACTCAGCGTCATGCCCCATTCAAAGGCATCCGCTGCGTTATAAATGTACATATTGCTGCCGAGTGGCTGCACAATGACCGCAACAACAGCCGTCAGCCAGATTGGAACCATCAGCAGAATCAGACCGCTCACCGTATGGGACACCAGCAGATGCTCCCGGCGCAGCGGGAGGCTGTGCCACAGATCAGACGGCATTTTGGCCTGCAGATAACGGAACAGGAACAAACCGGCAGCTACAGGAACCGTAACCGCGAACAGCATCTGAATCTCTCCGCCGACGAAGAACAGATTCTGTACAGTCTGCGGCGTGGCATTCGGGTCACTGTTCATGAACATCTGCAGCGGCAGTGCGAATAGAAGGGCAAGAGTATATATGATTCCGATCCAGCCGTGCTGGCGCAAGTTCTGGCGGATCACACTGCTGTTAAAGAAGAATCGGCTGCGCGTCATAACCGGCATCCCCCATTTCATAAATAAAGATTTCTTCCAGCGTCAGCGGCAGCAGATCAAACACATACGGCTCATAGACATGAAAAGCCCGGGAGATCCGCTCACGGTCGCCTTTTACGATATACAGGTTAACGCTGCCCCGCCTGCTCCTGATGGAGAATCTGCAGCTTGGCGGTAAGTGCGCCGGCGTGACGTTCATCACGGAAAGCCACTTGAATTTTATGCGTGTCCGCCTTCAGATCATCCAGATCCTTCTCTACCAGCATTTTACCGCCATGCATAATGCCGACATGATCACATAAATCCT
>NZ_LN831198.1:151581-158229 GCF_001368795.1 Paenibacillus ihuae | reverse complement strand
CTGCCGCCGCATCACCGGATCAAGCCCGTCAATCGGCTCATCCATAATCAGCACCTCCGGCGCACAGCTAAGTGCAAGCCAAAAAGCAGCCTGCCGCTGCATTCCTTTAGAGAATCTGCTGAGCTTCCGGCCCTGATCCAGCCGAAAACCGGCAGCCAGTTCCTTGAAACGCTCCTCGCTCCATGACGGATAGACCGACCGGTAAAAGGCAGCCATGCTCCGGATCGACGCCTGCGGGAAAAAATACGGGCTGTCCGGCATGAAAATAATCCGCTGCTTCACTTCCGGCGCCTCAAACACCGGTTTGCCTCCGATCGTAACTGTTCCTTGTTCGGGCCTGTAAATACCGGCAAGCGTCTTTAGCAGTGTAGTTTTACCTGCACCGTTCGAACCGAGCAATCCATAGATTGCCCCTTTATGTACAGTCAGCGAGATGCCGTCAACGGCCTTTTCCCCTTGAAAAATCTTGCTTACTCCGCGGATCTCAATCATGCTTCTCCCCCTCTCTCTGCTCCAGAACCTGATGGTACAATGTGCTGATCTCATTTTCGGTGAATCCAAGATATACGGCCTCCGCCATCAGCCGCAGCAGCTCGCCGCGCAGTTCCGCCCGTTTGCTCTCACTGCGTTCCTGCCGCAGCGGAGCCACGAAGCTTCCCTTGCCCGGCAGAGAATAGATATACTCTTCACGCTCCAGCTCCCGGTAAGCCTTCTGAATCGTATTCGGATTGACTGTGAGCTGTGAAGATAACGTCCTTACCGACGGAAGCTGTTCATCCACCCGGAGAATCCCATGCATAATCATCTCTTTGATCTTACCCGTCAGCTGCTCGTAAATCGGCTTGCGGCTGCGAACGTCCAGTTCGAACATAAGCATCCTCCTTTCCATTGCATAGCAGTTTTCTCAGGTGTATTAACTGTACTACTATTATTAGTACAGTCAGATGCTATTGTCAACATAAAGAAACGGCTTTCCCTCTTTGCCGGAGAGCCGTTTTGGTAGCCTTTTATCGGGCCAGGTTATATTTAATCCGCTGTCCTTTGGGCTGCTGCTGGGTAATGCAGTGAATATTGCCGCCGCCGAGGGCGATTTCCCTTGTATTGATCTGCACGACCTTCCGCTCCTGAAACAATCTGCTTAGTATTACATAAGCCTCTGCATCCTTACGGTCCCCGAAGCCGGGCATAATCACTCCCCCGTTGCAGATATAGAAATTCACATAGCTGGCGGCTAAAAGTGTTCCCGCTCTGCGGCTGTAGCTATGACTGGCCCGGTCAATCCGGCCTGCTTCCTCACCGGTAATTGCCAGAGGCTGCGGGAGGTGCAGCTTATGGATTTCAAGCCTGCGTCCCTGTGCATCCGTTGCCCGGCTCAAGAGTTTATAGGCCTCATTCAGCACCTCATACTGCGGATCCCGCCGGTTGTCCGTCCAGCTCATGACAACCACGCCGGGTCTCACAAACGCCGCAACCTCATCGATATGCCCATCCGTTTCATCATGAAGCATGCCGCGCGGGAGCCAGATAATTTGGTCGATATTCAGGGAATTACGCAGCACAGCTTCGATCTGCGCCTTCGTCAGCTGCGGGTTGCGGTTCTTGTGAAGCACACACTGCTCCGTAGTGATAAGCGTACCTTCCCCGTCCACATGAACCGATCCGCCCTCCAAAATAAAATGCTGAAGATCATAGCGGTCCAGACGCTCGATCTCCAGCACTTTTTGTTTCACCAACAGGTCCTGATCCCACGGAAAATACAGTCCTCCGTTTAGTCCGCCCCAAGCGTTAAAACCCCAGTCAATTCCCCTTACGCCGCCCTCCCGGTTCACGACAAAGGTCGGGCCGATATCCCGCATCCAGGCATCGTTGGAAGAAATCTCAACGACCCGGACGGACTCCGGCATCCGGGAGCGTACATGCTCAAACTGGCCGGAGACAACGCCTATCGTCACCGGCTCAAATGCGGCAATTGCCGCTGCTACTGCTACAAAAGCATCCTGTGCCGGCTTAGCCCCCAGCCTCCAGGTGTCGGTGCGGGTAGGCCAGAGCATCCAGGTGCCGGCATGAGGCTCATATTCACCCGGCATACGATAACCGTCTTCTCGCGGCGATCTTCCTATTGTGTGTGGCATCACTATTCACCCCGGCTATAGAATCCTAATAGAATTCTATGCGGATAAACAGGCTGCTGCTACTGGTGTATATGGCTCAAATACCAGAGCTTTCTGCCTCAAGCACGGTCTCTTTCTGCCTTTTCGGGCGCTTGTCACTCAGCAGCGCAAAGAGAATCCCGGGAAGCATCAGCAGACTTGCAAAAACAAACGTCCGGCTGAAGGCATGAACAAGCCGCCCCCTGCAAACCTGATGCAGCTTGTGACAGCAGCTGCCCGGCTTCGCGGAACTGATTCCCGCTGTCCGCCGCAAATGCCTGCTGCTCCCCAGGACTCAGCTTGGCAGCGGCAAGCTTGGTCTTCGCCATCACGTCCGTGAACACCTCATCGCCGTCTGCCTTCCCGTCTGCGCCTTGTTCTCCTTGCCCGAGCGAGGTAACGGCGGCAATCAGCACTGGTTTAATAAACGGCTGCAGCACCAGATCTTCCTGCACCGCTTGTACCGCACGGCTCCCGGCTGTGTGCAGATTAGTGTCCGTTTGCTGTTGCAACACTGTAACGATAATCGCTACGCCAATTACACTGCCCAGCGCCTTGCTCATATTCGTGACGCCCGAAGCAATTCCCACCTTTTCTTCAGGAACGTTACGGACTGCGGAAGACATCACGGGTGCCATCGTGAGGCCAGTTCCCACTCCCATGGCGACTAAGCGGACTAATACATCGGCCAGCGCCGAATCCGCCTGGAGTCCGCTTAAGGAATAGGCGGCACCAGCCATTATGAGCACTCCCCCCGCAGCGAACAGGTGACTCCCGTATTTAGCAGAGAGCGGCCCGGATATCGCCGAGCTGACAATAGAGCCCACTGCAATCATTGAAAGAACAAGACCCGCCTTCAGCTCCGTCATTCCCATCATCCTGGTCAGGAAAAAGCTGGTCAGTAGCGAGATATTCATCAGTGCCGCCCCGACTATAATCATGGTCAGTGACGCACCGTTAAAGGTGCGAATACGCAGCAGTGAGAGCGGCAGCATCGGCTCCCTTCCTTTCCGTTGCGAGAAGAAAAAGAAGATTAGGAACACTACGCCCAATACCAGCAGCAGCAGAATTACCCGGGAATTCCATCCATAATCTTGAACTTTGATTAACGCATAGGTAATGAAGAACATCGCTCCGGTGATTCCCAGCGTACCGCCAACATCGACCGACCTGCCCGCAGAATCATCACGGGATTCCTTGATGAACAGCGCTGTGAGCACAATGCTTAGCACCCCAAGCGGCACATTGACAAAAAAGATCCACTGCCAGTTGAGCTGCTGGGTGATTATGCCGCCAAGCGCCGGACCGCTCGCTGCAGCAACCCCCGAGACAGCTCCCCAGATGCCGATAATCAGACCATGCATTTCTTTGGGGAAAGTGGTCGTGGTCAGCGGGATTGTAACAGGAACAATAATTGCCCCCGCCAAACCCTGGAGAACACGAAGCATGATCAGAGCTCCTAGTGAGGGAGCCAGACCAGCAAGCAATGAAGTAACCGTGAACAGCAAAACACCGATCAAAAATACCCTCTTGCGCCCGAATTGGTCAGCCAGCCGTGACGCCGTCAGAATAAACACGGCAAACGCCAGATTGTAACCGTTCATTATCCAGGAAATCCGCGACACGGTTCCCCCGAAATGACGTGTCATCTCCGGCAAGGCGATATTAATAATCGTAGTATCCAGCAGTGCCATAAAGAAACCGAGGACAATTGCAGTAAAAGAAAAAATCCGCCGCACACGCATACTCAACCTCATCACTCCCTTTATAATCTGAACTATAGTTCATATTTGAGATTATATGAACTATAGTTCATGTTTGTCAATGAGAAAATTGAACTTTAGTTCATCTTTTGTTGACAGTAAAAATGCACTCCTCTACAATCGGGTATATAAGGGGGACCTTAACACATGAGTGATACGGAAGATAAGATCAGAACACCGCAGCAGGACCGCAGCATCAGAACCAAGCAGGCGATCATTCAAGCCGCTATGAAGCTTTTTTCAGAGAAGGGCTACCACCAGACCAATACCAAGCAAATTGCCGCCGCGGCAGGAGTATCTACAGGCAGTTTTTATTCTTACTTCATTGATAAGCGGGCTGTATTTATGGAAGTGCTAACGGGGTATAGCGAGGTTTTACTGGAACGGATTGATGCTTCCATGGCCGAAATTAATTTCCACAATATGGACAAACACACCCTGCTCACACATCTCGTGGACAGCCTCCTGTTGTCACATGAGGTCTATACCGGTTTCCACAAAGAGCTGTCGATCATGTATCACAGCGATGACGATATTAAGCGGCAGATGGACGCACAGTATGAAGTGGGCCGCGTCAGAACGCTGCAGTATCTCCAGATGGGGATGGATGAGCTGAAGGTTACCGACCTGGAAGCGGCAGCCATCCTTGTATTCGAGTCCGTAAGCGCCATTGTGGATGTAATCGCCTTCTCTCCGCACCGGGTTTCTCCTGAACGGCTGAAGACAGAGCTCGTCAATATGCTCGTTAAGTATCTGTATGGCTGATATATAGATTAACTTGAGATTGTTCTATTATGGGATAGCCGTAAAGGTATTAACTGTTCTCCGCAAAAAAACAGCTGCCGGCAGAATCACTTCTGCCGGCAGCTGTTTTACTTCTCCCGCTCAACGCTCATCCTTCCAGAAATTCAGCGGTTTAAGCTCCTTAGTGATAATCGCAAAGCTGTATCCTTCCTTCTTGAAGGTCTCCAAAAGCCGCGGCAGCACTTTAAGCGTCGCCTTCTGATCATGCATAAGTATGACCGGATCCGTCTTCGATTTCTGCAGTTTATGCACCTGACTCATGACCGAAGCATAGATTTTGCCGCTGTCTTCCTTGTACTTCCAGTCTTCGGAGTCGACATTCCAGTCCCATAAATGATAACCCTGAGTCAATACTTTGTCCCTGAAGGCTTGGGTGAAATAGGGCTTGCTTCCGTATGGCGGCCGGATCAGTGTCGTTTCTGCTCCGCTGATTTTCTTCAGCACCGCATTGTCTCCCGCCATCTCCGCCAGTGCGGCGGCCGGAGATGCATAAAATTTCTCCTTGCGGTGAGTCATTCCGTGCAGGCCAAGCCCGTAGCCCGCCTTCACAATTTGTTTCACCTGGGAAGGATAACGGTTCATGTTCAGCCCAAGCATAAAGAAAGTCGCCTTCGCATCATATTCATCCAGTATAACCAGCAGCTCAGAGGTCGTTGCCGACGGCCCGTCATCAAATGTAAGATACAGGGTCCGGCCCTTGGCCTCTGACGTTCCCGAAGCTGCAGTTCCGCTGGCAGCCTGCGGTTTCAGCTTGTCTTTATATTGAACAATGAAATCCTCGTCGCTCAGCAGCGCGGCAGCATCCCGTACCCGCAGTAAATATTTATCCGGCTGAAAGGTTAACCTATACCCGAGGTAGGTGCTGATCCGCAGAGGCACCATCAGCTTGCCGTCCTTCAGGAAGGTGCTCATAGCAGCAACGGTTCCGTCCGGAAGCTGAAGTCCCCCGTCATTGTTGAGCAGCCGTACCGAATGATCTCCGGCTGCAACTGCAATTCCTTCCTGCAGTCCGGTAATGGTCCATTTTAGTTCTGCAGATATTGAACGTAGTGGAACATAATAGGTATCCTTCACGGATACAGCTTCGATTTCAGTCAAGGTATCGTTGACACCCAGCTTCAAGAGTGAATCTGCCCCCGCAGCCTTAGCTGTGGTTTGCAGAATCCCAAAACATAAGAATAATGACATCAATAAAGCCACTACTTTTTTCATAGGCACAAGCAGAATCTCCAATCTATGTATATTTACCTCTAACTCTATCATACATAGATATAACGTAATTTGAGAGATTGTAACCCCATCCATAAATTATTGTTACTATTTCGGGCTGTGACATAAGACATAGCAAGACCTTCTCATACAAAAAGGCATTGATCCCTTATATTTCGTCGAATGCTGTCGCATCAACAAAAAAAGCGGTTAAACAGCATCCTTTTTACACATTATAATTGTGACGAAATTAGCAACATTTGTGAATGTTTGAACAAATTTTGAACTACCTTAAAATCAGCTTAAAGCCCGTTACTACAGTGATCTTTGTCATACCTAACCGCACTTGTAACAAATTGATCACAGATATTTAACTTTATCGCCATTATTAAGGTCGATAATAGATATTATGTTAAAATATGTATTTTGCAATTAGGGTAAGTAATTCTTACTATAGATACAGGTTAAGCTTTGCCAGCCATCGAACGGCTAATGAAAAGAAGTATTGAAGGAAGGAGTTCTATATGAAAAAAAAGGGAACCGTTATACGCTTTGTTTCTAAGCCTGCTCTTTATTCTGCCGGGATGCAGTTCGCTTTCCGTACTGAACCCGAAGGGGCCGGCTGCCCGAACCTTATCTGACACGATCATCCTCTCCATTCTGGTGATGGCCGGTGTCCTCGCAGTTGTCTACATCTTATATATCTTCGTCCTGGTGAAATA
>NZ_LN831198.1:140380-151555 GCF_001368795.1 Paenibacillus ihuae | reverse complement strand
CTACATCTTATATATCTTCGTCCTGGTGAAATACCGGGCCAAAAAGAGCAATGAAGGGTACATTCCTGAACATGAGGGGGGCAACAAGGTTCTTGAGGCCATCTGGATTATCATCCCGATCATCATTGTAGCCTTTCTGTCTGTTGTGACGGTTAAGTCCACACATGCAGTCGAGAATGTCGCCTCTGAGTACAAGGATCAGAAGCCGCTCGTCATTTATGCTTCTTCTTCCAACTGGAAATGGCATTTCAGCTATCCTGAGGAAGGTATTGAAACAGTTAACTACGTCAACATTCCCGTTCACCGTGCGGTAGAATTCAGACTTTACTCCTTCGGGACCATTACGAGCTTCTGGGTTCCCCAGCTTGCCGGTCAAAAATATGCGATGAGCGATATGCTTACCGAGCTTAACCTCTCGGCCGATACTGTAGGATCTTATATCGGAAAGAACTCGAACTTCAGCGGTAAGGGCTTTGCCCACATGGAATTCGAGACACTTGTAATGACCGATAGCGATTACCAGGATTGGGTGAAAGAAGTCAAAGAAACTGCACCTGCGCTTACCGAAGAGGAATTCAAAGGTCTGCTCGCCGCTGAAGTACTTGGACGCAAAACCTATTCCTCCACGCATCTTACGTTTAGTCCTCCTCCGGGTGACCATAGCGAGCATATGAGCGGAAACGGCTCGGAAATGGATATGGAGAACGGCGGTAAGGAACATGAGGACAATAAGGAAATCCATCCTTCTCCGGAGCCATCCAGCCAGACAGAGTTTGACAGTGTGCCTAATCCGGAAGTCGATGAACCGCTGCCAAGTTCGCCTGTTGAAGAAACTACGAACTAATGATGCAATAGCAACAACCTGAAAGGAGCCACCCTAATGGATTTAGACAAATTTAAGGTTCACGGCGAACCCTTGATTTACGGAGCCATGGTCAGTATCGCACTCGCTACCATCGGGATTCTCGTCGGGTTGACCTATTTTAAGAAATGGGGATACCTGTGGCGCGAATGGCTTACTACCGTGGATCACAAGAAAATCGGGATCATGTATATTCTCGCAGCACTTCTGATGCTGTTCCGCGGTGGCGTGGACGCGATGATGATGCGTCTGCAGACCGCAGCACCGGAAATGAAATTCCTCGATGCGCAGCATTATAATGAGGTATTTACCACCCACGGCCTGATTATGATTCTCTTCATGGCCATGCCTTTTATCATCGGTCTGATGAACGTAATCATTCCGCTGCAAATCGGCGCAAGAGACGTTGCTTTTCCGCGCCTCAACGCTGTCAGCTTCTGGCTATTCTTCATGGGAGCCATGCTGCTTAACATTTCCTTCGTTATCGGGGGATCACCGGATGCAGGCTGGTCCGCGTACTTCCCGCTGGCGAGTCTGGAATTCAGTCCAACTGTTGGTAACAACTATTACTCCCTGGCACTGCAGATTTCCGGTATCGGGACACTGATTACAGGGGTTAACTTCATTGTTACCATCCTCAAAATGCGCGCCCCAGGCATGACGCTGATGAAAATGCCAATGTTCACCTGGTCCGTGCTGATCACCAACGTCATTATCGTCTTCGCCTTCCCGGTGCTCACCGTAGCACTTGCCCTGATGATGTTTGACCGTCTGTTCGGTTCGCAATTCTTCACGATGGAGAGCGGCGGGATGGATATGCTCTGGGCCAACCTTTTCTGGGTCTGGGGACATCCGGAGGTTTACATTGTTATATTGCCGGCATTCGGAATTTACAGTGAAATTATCGCCACCTTCTCCAAAAAGAACCTGTACGGCTATACCTCAATGGTATTCAGCATGGTCATCATCTCGCTCTTGTCCTTCCTGGTTTGGGCTCACCATTTCTATACCATGGGTCAAGGCGTTATGGTCAACAGCTTCTTCTCGATCACTACGATGGCGATTGCCGTACCAACCGGGGTCAAGATATTCAACTGGCTGTTCACCCTTCGCAAAGGGCGAATCACCTTCACGACACCGATGCTATACACTCTGGCCTTCATTCCGATCTTCACAATCGGCGGTGTAACCGGCGTTATGCTGGCGATGGCCAGTGCGGATTACCAGTATCACAATACCATGTTCCTGGTAGCCCATTTCCACTACGTTCTGATTCCAGGCGCAGTGTTTGCGGTTATCGCCGGCTTCCATTACTGGTTCCCGAAAGTATTCGGCTTCCGTCTTAATGAACGTCTCGGCAAACATGCTTTCTGGTGGATTATTATTTCCTTTAACGTGACCTTCTTCCCGCTCTTCTTCCTGGGACTGATGGGAATGACCCGCCGTATGTACACTTATTCAGAGGAGAGCGGCTTCGGTCCGCTGAATATGCTGTCCTTCGTCGGAGCAGTAGGTCTCGCAATCGGTTTTGTCATTCTGGTCTACAATATCTACTGGAGTACCCGCTATATGCCAAGAGATACAACAAGCGATCCTTGGGATGGACGTACCCTGGAATGGGCTACACCAAGTCCAATTCCGGCTTACAACTTCGCTATAGTGCCAAACGTAAAAACCCGCGATGCCTTCTGGTCAGCCAAGCAGGATAACGTGCCGCTGTTCGAGGATAAAATCACCAAGATTCACTTGCCTAACAATACCGGGAAGCCGTTTATCCTGGGTGTTATCTTCTTCTTCCTGGGCTTCTTCCTCGTATTCAGCATGTGGATTCCAGCGATCGTTGCCGGAGTCGGCGTAATCATTATGCTGGCTGCGATGTCCTTTGACCGGGATCACGGCTTCTACGTACCGGCTGAAGAAGTTATTGCTACTGAAAAGAAATTGCGGGGTGAGACTGTATGAAAATAGATGCGTCCAAGCCGCTGGAATATTCAACAGAAGAGAACAGTAATAAAATCTTCGGCTTTTGGGTTTTTCTCGGGGCTGAAATACCGCTCTTCGCTACACTGTTTACTGTATACTTCGTAATGGTTAACCGCTTTGCCGACGGTCCAAGCGGCAAAGAGCTGTTTGAAATCGGCCCGGTGCTGGTTGAAACCTTCCTGCTGCTTACCAGCTCGTTCACAATCGGCCTCGCCATTCATGCTATGCGGCACGGCTACAAGAAAGCGATGATGTTCTTTATGGGCATCACGCTCCTGATGGGTCTTGGCTTTATCGGCATTGAAATCGATGAATTCTTCACCTATGTCCATGAAGGCGCCACACTCCAAACCAGCGGTTTCCTGTCCAGTCTCTTCGTACTGCTCGGAACCCACGGTGCCCACGTCAGCTTCGGCTTCCTGTGGGGAGCAGGGATCATGATCCAGCTGTGGCGGCAGGGAATTACTCCGGCTACTGCCAATAAAGCCTTTATCTTCTCACTGTTCTGGCATTTCTTAGACGTTGTCTGGATCTTCATCTTCAGCTTCGTCTACCTGAAAGGACTGATGTGATATGATAAAGCAACTGTTTCCAATTCGCCATGTAATGGGTTATCTGGCTTCTCTGGTCCTTTCTGCCGCTGCGCTGATCGTGATCTATGGAGACCTCTCCCAAACGGCTAATATGACGGTTCTGCTCATCACTGCGCTTATCCAGGCATCCCTGCAGCTCTTTGTGTTCATGCACATCGGGGAATCGGCAGATACCAAAAAAGAACTTTATCTCAACATTGCTTATGCCTTGTTCGTAGGACTGGTAACCATCTTCGGTACGCTCTTCATCTTCGTATGGGGCTGGTATTCCTAAGACAGGCATATAATCATTCTTCTATTAAGCAAGCCCGCATCCGGTGATTTGGCCGGAGCGGGCTTTTTTTTTGCAGTGCATCGCAATTCTTTAATTTCAACAAACATTCAGCCCATATTCAACCAACATTCAGCGCAGCCTCAGATCCCTTTCAGTTTACGGTTCTACAATGTAGACATTCACAGCACAGAAACATGTTCTACATAGCAGTACCAATACAACGTGTAAAGGATGAGATTGAGATGAGTAAAAAAAGTACAATGAAGGGTTTTGTCGTCGGAGCCGCAGTAACCGCCTCACTGGCTATGTCCATGTCCGCTTATGCCGACACGATTCAAAAACAGATCGCCGTCACCTACGATGATATTATCGTGAAGCTGAACGGCCAGGAAACGGCCCTTAAGGATGCTACGGGTGCTAAGGTAGAGCCTTTCATCTATAACGGCACTGTCTATCTGCCGGCAAGAGCCATATCCGAAGCCGTCGGATTGAGCGCCAGCTATGACAAGACAACGAAAACGGTCAGCCTGACCTCCAGCGGTGAATCCGTGTCTACAGACGGTAAGACAGGCACTCCGCCTGAAGGAACACCTGCAACGGGTACAGGCAGCAGTACAGACAGCACGGTTGATGCCAGCAGCCTCGGCAGTGCAACCTATCTGCTAAGCGGCAGCACTGCAGCCAAAACAGGGGATACCATTTCCGCCACTGCGATGGGTGCCTCGGCCGTTAAAGTTACAGACAGCGGCAACCTGACCCTAAACGGTGTGACCCTGAACAAGACGGGGAATACTTCCTCCGAGGACAACAGCAACTTTTACGGACTGAACGCAGCACTCCTGGCAACTGCAGGCAGCACCATTACGCTAAATGATTCTACGGTTTCAACAGCAGCTACCGGTTCAAATGCCGTGTTTGCAACGGGTGCAGGCTCTACGGTCAATGTATCCGGCGTCACAATCAACACCACTGCTGATTCTTCACGGGGACTGGATGCAACCTATTCCGGTACAGTTAATGCTACGAACACCAATATCACTACATCAGGCACACATTCTGCCAGCATCGCTACAGACCGCGGCAACGGCACAGTCAATGTTACCGGAGGCACCATGAATACAACCGGCACCGACTCCCCGGGGATCTACTCTACCGGCAACATTACAGTTACCAATGCTTTGCTCACCGCAACCGGATCGGAGGCAGCCGTCATTGAAGGCAAAAATTCCATCACCTTGAACAACACCAACCTGTCGGGAGCAAAAAAGAGCGGCGTAATGCTCTATCAGAGCTTCTCGGGTGATGCGGAGGTCGGTACCAGCACCTTCAATATGACTGGCGGCTCGCTTGCTGCTTATGCCGGACCATTGTTCTATGCTACCAACACCGATGCAGTGATTAACTTGAAAAATGCAGGCTTGACCGCTGCCTCAGGAATCCTGTTGAATGCAGCCGCAGATCAATGGGGCACAGCCGGCGCAAACGGCGCAAGCGTGACCCTGAATGCGAGTGCCCAGCCGCTGACCGGTGATGTGACCGCTGACAGCATCAGCAGCGTCGCGGTGGTTCTATCGAACGGAAGCTCCCTGAGCGGTGCAATTGATAATGCGAATACGGCGAAGTCCGCTTCGCTTACCCTGGATGCTAACAGCACCTGGAATGTCACTGGCGACTCCTACTTGAGCGCGCTGATCAGCAGTGTGGCTGACTTCTCCAATATCCAGGATAACGGATACGACATTTATTATGATGCTTCCGCAAGCGCCAACAGCTGGCTTGGCGGCCAGACCTACTATCTGGCCAACGGCGGCCTGTTAACTCCGGCGGTTAACTCCGGCGGTTAACTAATCTTGCTGCAACATAGTAAACAGACCCTGGAAGCTAATGTTCCAGGGTCTGGTTCTGTTTAAGTTATGCATGCCGGACAAGACAGAATTAGAGTTAGAGCTTAAACCGTCCCATTTCCTTCTGCAAATCCTCTGCCAATGTCGCAAGATATTGGGCCGAAGCCATCATTTCTTCCATCGCCGACAGCTGTTCCTCACTGGCAGCACTGGTATCCTGAACATCTTCTACGCCCTTACGGGAAATTTCACTCACCCGTTCCATCGCCCCTGATACGGCCCGGGACTCTTGTGAGACATGTCCGACCGCCCCCCCTGATCTCTTCTGTCTGCAAGGCAGCAGCCTTAATGGAATCCTGAATTTCTGCAAAGGCCAGCGAGACGACTCCACTCTGCTCCACTCCAAGCGTTACAAGCTCAGAACCGAGTTCCATGGACTCCACGGCACTGCCGGTCTGCTGCTGAATGTCGGTAATAATCTCTGTAATCTGCAGCGAGCTTCTGCCGGTTGCCTCGGCCAGCTTGCGGATCTCTCCGGCAACAACAGCAAACCCGAAGCCATGCTCACCGGCTCTAGCCGCTTCAATCGACGCATTCAGCGAGAGCAGGTTGGTCTGGGTGGCAATTTCATTGATAGTAGTAATAATGGTGTTGATCTCTGCGGACAAACTGCCCAGATTGCGGACAATGGACTGAGTGGCAGATACACTGGCATTAATATCCTGCATTTGTCCGATAATTCTGTCGACAGCTGCGGCACCATGATCCGTTGAGACCGCTGCTCCAGCCATAAGGTCAGCCATTTCATTACTGCTGCGCTCAACAGCGGCAATGTCCTCCGTCATCATCTGCACAGATAACACCGTGCGGTCAATGCTGTTCACTTGAGTTTCGAACCCGGCAGCAATCTCACTTGAGGTTTCTGCAATCAGCCGGGAGGCACGCCCCGTCTGCTCAGCACTTGCACTCATTTCCTGAGAGGAGGCAGACAGCACCTCTGCGCTCTCTGAAATTCCCTGCATCATACGCTTTAAGCTGTCCAGCATAGTGTTGAATGAAGTATTAATCTGGCCGATTTCATCTTTGGATTGATACGCTGCCGTTACGGTCAGATCGCCCTCCTCGGCACGCCGCATAAGGGCCTGCAGTTCTTTGAGCGGCTTCGTAATCAACCGGGTGATGATAATGCTGATTACAATGCATAGTACCCAGGCTGCAGTAATGAGTATGCTGCTTACCGTCGAAGAGGTTTGTGCATTATCCAGAGTGAGTTCATTATACTTTTTGGCATCCGCCAGCAGCAGCGCTGACGCATCGTCAAGAAGACCCACCATCTTCGTCCGGGACTCGCTGAACGCACTGCCCGAGAAAACCTGGTATCCTTCTCCGTTGAGATGCTTATTGGCAAGCTGAATAATGTTATCGCGTTGTGCCCGGTAATCCTCCAGGAGAGACATGTACTCATTAATTTTGTTGCTGACTTCAGTATCCTTAAAGTCGATGGATTTCAGCTGGTTCATCAGTTCATTATTCTGCTTAATCTTCTCCTGAATCCCGGCAGTGAGCCCCTGGCTCTTCTCCGCCTCTTTCGTAAGCAGGTCTTCCAGCAGAAAGGACTCGATAGCCCGGTTATTGGCGCGTATCTCTGTAACCATATGGATAGGCACCAGATTCAGATTGTAAGTCTCTTGCGACCGGTCAGCTAATTTGTTAGTGAACAGAATACCATTCATACCGATACCGATCACCATGATTACTGCAACAGCCGCAAGCACGGCCATTTTATATTTCACCTTCAGATCTCTCATCGTCCTTGTTCCCGCCTTTTCCCTACTTGCTGTATTCTATTTATCGGCGAAAAAGGTCGAAAAATGATACTTTATTAAAAAATTTGTCGAATAATCTATTCTAATTTTCGCCAATTCAAATTCACACAATGTAAACCCGCTATTCCTGCAGCAAGCCGTACTTTTTGCGGAAACGCTCCAGCACTTTGGTCCACCCTCCGGCAAGAATGGCAAGGAAAAAGACATTGGACAACGCATGCGCTAAATCAAAATAAAAGCTGGAAGCATATGCAGCGGCCACAAGTCCCCAGCTGAATGCGTCCGGAAGGCTGATGATATACCAGACATTCATAATCCAGCCGAATAAGAACCCCCACACAAAGCCGAAGATAAGCATACCGCTGCGTTTCTTCATCCACCAGGTATTCCGCAGCCAGCCTGCACTAAGGCCAACCATCCCCCAGGCAAACATCTGCCAGGGTGTCCAGGGACCCTGCCCGAAATAGATATTAGAGACCAGCGCGGCCACAGCCCCGATGATGAAGCCTGCTTCTGCCCCAAATACATAGGCCGACAGAATTACAATCGCTGATACAGGCTTCACACTGGGCAGTGCAGCGAACGGAATCCGGCTGACCGCCGCAATAGCCGACAGTACGGCGAGCAGCACCAGCTCTCTGGACTCCAGCGGCCGCCGTTCCAGGCGGATAAAAACCGGGAGCAGCGCAGCGAGAAGCAGCACAAGGCTGAGCAGCATATAATGACGGTCCTTCAATGCCGCCGTAAGCGCCAGGCCGGCGATGAAAAGGGCTACGGCAATTATAAGCGGAATGCGGAAACGTGCCAAGCGGCCATCACATCCTCTATGGTCAATGCCTGCGGAAGGATATCCCGGACCATGCGGTTAACCGCCGTAGTATAGAAATAATTACTGCTGAAGAACTCTGACGGCCTTCCCTCCTGCGGTAATGCTCCCGTCAAATAGCAGTGCACAGCGGGACGCGTACCGTGCGGCAAACTCTACATCATGCGTCACAATCCCAATACTGATCCCCTGGTCCAGCAGCTGCCCGAGCAAGCCCGCAAACCGGGACTTGGCATCAGGGTCCAGACCCTTGGTCGGCTCGTCCAGCAGCAGCACCGCCGGCTTCAGCAGCATGATCATCGCCAGCGCCAGCTTCTGCTGCTGGCCGCCGCTAAGATCATGCGGATGGCTCTCCAACACCTGCTGAAGCTGGAACACCTCCAGCAGCCGGTCAATCTCCGGTTGTGCCGTTTCGTTAGATAACCCGGCAACGGAGGCCATATGCCTCAGCTCTTCTATAACGGTGTCAAAGCTGAAATACAGCAGCGGATTCTGGGCCAGATATCCGGTAGTTATCCCTTTGGCGAGGTCCACCTTGCCGCGCTGCGGCTTTGCCAGACCGCTCAGTACCTGCAGCAGGGTGGACTTGCCTGCACCGTTGCCGCCCAGGATTGCCAGCAGCTCGCCTTGATACAGTGACAGGTTCAGCTTGCGCAGCACCTCCGGCCCATCCTTCTCATAGCGGAAGGTGACTTCCCTGGCGCCAAGCAGCGGTGCAGCCGGTACAGAGGAACGTGCTTGGCCTACTGCTGCGGCATGCTGCAGGTTACCGGCGGCAGGCACCTCCTGTCCGCTGGCCGCATAGGCCTGCAGCCAGCGTTTGCCTTCACGGACCGTCAGCGGAATAGCTTCCAGCGGCAGCTCCTCCTCCGGTGACAAAGCAAGGAACAGCCGTGATGCAGTCGGCAAGTAAGCCCGGCGCGCAGCCTGCCGCGCGTCACCGGCTCCCCGCACGAACTCGCGGGGACTGCCAGAAGCCTGCAGCACACCGTCTTCCAGCAGCAGGACACGGTCTGCCAGCGGGAGGACCTCCTCCAGGCGGTGCTCACTAATTATGATGGTCATCGACATTTCCTCATTCAGCCGGTGCAGAGTCTGGATGAACTCACGTGCCGCGACAGGGTCCAGCTGTGAGGTCGGCTCGTCCAGCAGCAGCAGCTTCGGTTGAAGCAGCAGCACGGAGGCCAGATTCAGCAGCTGTTTCTGACCCCCAGAGAGCTCATGCACCGATTTGTACAGCAGCGGCTCCAGACCGAACAGGCCGGCCATCTCTGCCAGTCTGCTCCGCATGACAGAAGGCGGATAGCCCAGGTTCTCCATCGCGAAGGCCAGCTCATGCCAGACGGTATCCATTACAATCTGCGCATCCGGGTTCTGAAAGACCATCCCGATATCCCCGGCCGCCTTCTCCGCCGGCAGCTCCGCCAGCGGCTGCCCTTGATAACGGATCATGCCGCTGCCTGTACCCACGGGGGTAAGCTCACGCTTCAGATGGCGCAGCAGTGTTGTTTTTCCGCAGCCCGACGGGCCAAGCAGCACAACGAACTCCCCTTCTTCTACTGTGAATGAGAGCTCATGGAGCGAGTCCCGCTCTTCTTCGGGATAACGGAAGGATAAGCGCTCCGCCGTGATGATCTCCATAACCATTTCTCCTTTCCTTCCAGGCCCAGGGGAGTCAGCACGAACAGGCAGAAGCTGATATACATCACCGCTTCGCCCCCGCCGAACTCCATAGGCTTCATACGCGGATAAATCTCCAGGATTCCATATCCCTGCAGCCAGCCGATCAGCGGGATCAGACCGCTGACGGTAAGCAGCAGAAGGATTCCCTTATCCAGCCGGTCCAGCTTAAAGATACTGTATGCGCTGCGTTTGCGGATGCCATAGCCGCGTGCCTTCATCGAATCGCCGGTCTGGAGCGCTTCCTCCAGCGACCAGGTCAGCAGCACTTTCAGCAGCGTCATGCCGTCCTGTATTCTTTTGCGCAGGCTGCCTTGACCCGTATCTATGCCCCGGAGGCGCTGGATGAGGGTAATTTGCCGCAGCCTTCTTTGGAACAAGGGCACAAACCGCAGTGCCATCAGCGTCAGCAGGGCTGTTTTGGGTGCAGCCGCAGCGAATAAATACATAAATTTATCTGTCGTTACCGTGTAATTGTAAGAGATGAATATGATAAAAATCGTGAGCAGCACCAGCATCATCATCAGCCCGTAGAGCACAGCCTCCAGCGTGACCGGCTGATCCCAAAAATAAAACAGGATATGCGCTCCCCTGTGGGAGAACAAAGGGTTCAGCACAGCCACGGAACCGGCCATCAGCAGATAAAAGGGCAGCCCGCGCAGCAGCTGCCTTCCCTGTCCCTGCAGCAGCAGAAGGCCCGCGAGACCTGCAATCTCCGTTACGAGGAACAGCGGATGAAACAGCAGCGCGGCGAACAGCATCAGCCCGCCGTAATAGAGCAGCGCGACCGCCGGATGCATGGCGCGGAAGCCGCTGCTCATGGCGCTTTGGCTCCCAGGTCTTTGCCGAGATCCAGCGTATACAGCCACTCAATGGTATCGCCGGGGTTTACGGTATAGCTTCCCGCACCTTTATCCGGGAAAGCTCCGTTGACCTTATACATCCAGCCGCTCTCCGCCCCATGGTCGAACTCATAGAGATTGTCTATGCCTTCAACATAGGCGAAAGCCTTGGCGCCCTGATATTCCATCTGGATTTTGGATGAACGGGTAATCCGCTTCAGCAGCTCCAGCGCAGTCTCGCCTTCCTTGATCTCATAAGCGGCTGGCGCCAAAATCACCCCATGCTCCTCATCTCCCGTAATGGAGATGACCGCTGTAGCGGCCTCTGCGGCAGGCTGCACAGACGCAGCTGCTGCTGTGGCCGCCGGCTGCGGCGTGGCTGCCGGCCGCGCAGTCGCGTTGGCTGCCGGTGGCTTCGCACCGGCAGAAGGGCTTGCCGCAGCGG
>NZ_LN831198.1:124800-140354 GCF_001368795.1 Paenibacillus ihuae | reverse complement strand
GCAGCCGTTGCGCCAGCATTGCCGCCGTCTGTACCGGCGACAGGCCGCTCCGAAGCGCAGCCTGCGAACAGCAGCGCCGCCAGCAGGAGGAGCATAGGATATAACAACCTGCGAATGGCTAATTTCCACATTAACGTTCACACCTCCGTAAAAAAGGGAAAGAACGAGGGCTTTCTGCTGCTCCCCCGTTCCATCCCTATCCAATATGTCTTTATCATTCTATCTTAAAACGGGCTGTAAATCTGCCCTCTTGCGTAATCTTTTGTTAAGGCAATCTTACTGCTACGACCGCAGCCATTTCCCGCGTTACCGTTGCCGCCGGATCAAAGGCTCCGTTAAAGCCGGTCATGTAGCCCAGTTCAGAGACGGTACGTACAGCGGACAGCGCATAGCTGCTAATCCGGCTCTCGTCCGTGAAGGCCCCGGCCTGAACCGCAGCTGCAGCAGCGTTCTCCAGCTTGAAGGCTCTGGAGATCATGACTGCCATATCCTGGCGGGTAATAGCTCCGCCAGGATTAAAGACCTTATCCGATACTCCGCTGATAATTCCCAGCTCCTTCGCCTTCAGCACTGCTCCATAATACCACGCACCCGGCTTCACGTCGCTGAATACAGGTGTCGCAGCCGCTGCAGACGGGTCCTGATTCATCAGTCTCAGGAGAAGGGCTGCGAATTCGGCACGGGAAATCTGCTGCTTCGGCGCGAAGAGCAGGCCGGTTTCACTGACGCCCTTCATCAATCCTTGATCATAGGCGGCATGAACGGAATCCAGCGCCCACGAAGAAATGCGGCTCTCGTCTGTGAATACGGTACTGCTGACAGCTGCCGGTGAAATACTGAATAGTTTGCTGTCTCCCGTCAGGAAGCGGCTATATGCAGTCAGGGCCAGCAGTGCCTGTTCGGTAGCCAGACTATTCTCCGGCTGGCCGGCGGCATGGGCATACCCGCCGTCCGCTTGTCTGAATGAGGCCAGATGGCTCAGCAGTCCGCCCTTCGCTTGGACGAAACGTGCATCTCCCGGACCGACACCCGCTGCAGTAAGAGCGATAATCACCTGTGCGGTGCTCTCGCTGTTCTCTACTCCGGACAGCTTATAGCCGCCGTTCTCCAGCTGCTGCTGCGACAGCCAAGTGACCGCTTTATCCAGCGCTGTCTGTACTGCCGCCTGCTCTGTATGGGAGGAGAGCGCGGATACTGCCATCGCGGTAAGATCCACATCATCGGTTCCGCCTGCGGTCAGCGGGAATCCGCCATCCTTACTCTGCAGCTCCAGAATGGACTGGATCAGCCGTTCTTTGGTCCACAGCGCACCTGCCGGAACACTGTAGGAGCCGCTGTCTAGGGCAATCAGGCCAAAAATCAAACCGTTGCTGCCCTGGCTGGCCATCTTGTCATTGCTGTAAATTTTCTCAATCAGATTGTAGCCGCCAAAGCTTTGCGGATTGCCTCCGGCAGCGGCCACGGCCAGTACCAGACGCTCATAATCCGTAACTTTGCGGAACTCGCCCTGGCTTGCGGCAAGCCGCTCTTTCACCCCGCTCAGATAGCCGGCCGGTACAGAATGGCCGGAACGGGCCAGGCCAAGCGCCTGCCAGTCACTGAGTTCTCCGGCGACCGTAACCCTTGCAGCTGTAGCGGCAATATCGCTGATCAGCTGGGCCTGATTCGGCTCAAATTTGCTGCGGTCCACGACCGCATAAGTGGTGAAATGGCTGACCTTACCGGTCATGATCCCCGTTTTGAGGTCAAGTGACGCAGGAACCGGTATCCAGTTCCCTGTGCTTTCATCCAGCCAGGCCAGGGCCAGATTGGCCGGATTAGCTGCGGTAACAGGAATCTTGATCAGGAGATCCGCTGTTTTCAGGAATTTGGTGCCGTCAGGCTTGAAATCATACAATCCCGATACCAGCTCAGGACGGTTTGCGCTGCTCTCACGCACACTGATTTTCAGCGTACCGGAGACTGCACCGGCAGGCAGCTTCAGCTCTACTTCACCGCCGCTGTCTTTTAAAGATGCTGCAGCCGGAGTCACATCCTGTTCGAAGGAAGCAACATTGGCGCTCAGACTCTGCTTAAGCGCAGCTGCTTCTGCCCGTGTCATGACTGTACCGGAAACGGCTGTCGTTTGCAGAACCCTGCCCAGCGGCAGCATATTGTCTGCCGTGATATCAACACCGCTGACCGTCGTTCCTGTGCCGCCTAACCCGGCAGCTGAACCGCCCAGATCTCCGTTCTTAACCGTATAACGCCAAGCCACCGTATCCCGGTTGCTTAGCTTATAACTTGCTGCGCTGTAATTTGGAAATTCTCCATTTACGGAGTACATCCAGCCGCTCTCCGGCCCGCGGTCTCCTTCTCCCAGACCGTCGATGGACCGGATGTAGATGTCACTACCTGTACCGCTGCTGACCACCTTGCTTCCAAGCTGGCGGACCAGCAGACTATAGGCGGTTTCACCGTCATTCAGAATGACTGTGGTACCCGGCAGAATCGTTCCCTTTACACTGTCACCGATGACAGAAATCGTCGCCGAGGCCTGGACAGGAGCACTTACCGTTAACGGTTGTGTATAGCGGGCGATATTAGGTGCTTTACCTTCTACATACCCGGTTACGGCCAGCGTGTACGAACCTGCAGGTAAGCCCTGCTGGAAGGAAGCCACACCCTCAGCGTTTGTTGATAGCGTTAATTTCCCGGCACTGACCTGTACGCCCTCTGCCTTGGAGATTACCGGGTCTGATGTATAAGTCGTGTTATTCCAAACCCATTTTTTCTGTTCCACCGTAACGGTGAACGGCTCGCCCGGCTTCGGCTGCGCAGGCGAAACGGCTAGCGAATTGACCACCTGCGTGTTAGCTCCGGTATAGTAGACAAGCACTTTGTCAGATGGCTGCAGTACAAAATCATTCAAGCCTACATCCGGATAAATCCACGCCCCGCCGCGTGATACCGCGAAGCCCCAATAGTCGTTAGGACTGTAAGCGCCATTCTCTATCCCGCCGATGCCCCATACAAAAATGCCGAAAGCGGACTCCGTGCTTTGCAGCGGAATACCGCCGGAAGCAGCAAGCTGCTGCAGCGCATCAAACGCATTGTATGCATCAAGCGTGCCTTCGGCCAGTGGACCCTGCGGTCCTTCAATAGACAGATGGGCCGAAACATTGCCCGGAGCCACCTTCAGTGACTGGGTATAGCGGGCAACTTTGGGAGCCGCACCTTCAACATAACCGGATATAGCCACTGTATATATTTTGCTGGAAAGCCCTTTTTCCACCACAGCCTGGCCTTGGCTATCCGTAGTTAAGGTTGTACCGGCAATCGTTACCTTTACACCTGCCGCAGGCGAAACTACCGGATCACTGGTATAAGTGGTATTGTTCCATACCCACTTTTTCTGCGTAACCTTAATCGTGAACGGCTCACCCGGCTTCGGCTGCAGCGGGGAAGTCACAACCTTATCCACGATCTGCGTAGTTGTTCCGCCAAAGTAGACAAGCACCTTATCCGATGCCTGCAGTTCAAAATCCCCCATGCCCACACTTGGGTAGATCCATTCCCCGCTGCGTAAAACAACAAAATTCCAGTAGGCATCACGGGTTCCGTTTGTTATTCCGGCAATGCCGGAGACGTAGCTGCCATAGGCAGAATCCGTAATTTGCAGCGGAATATTCTGCGATGCGGTCAGCTTTTTCAGTGCTCCCAGCACATTGGCCGCTTTCAGCGTACCCTCCGCAACCGTTCCATCGGGTCCTTCAATCGCCAGATAGGCGGATACATTTTTCGAGACTACCGTTATAGCCTGCGTGTATTTTGCAACTTTCGGCGCAGCCCCCGCCACATAACCGGTAACAGTCAGCGTATAATCGCCTGCCGCTACCCCTGCGGTGAATTCGGCCTTGCCGTCTTTATTCGTAACAGCCTTCTGATCCCCGATCGCGACCTCAACCCCGGCTGCCTTGGAGATTACCGGGCTGGAGGTAGAGGTTGTGTTATCCCAGACCCATTTAATCTGATTAACCGTGACGGTAAAAGGCTCCTCTTCCCCAGGCTGCGCCTTGGATAAGGTAACGGATTCCACAAGCTGTGTATCGCTGCCCGCGTAATAAACGATTACCCGGTCCGAGTCCTTCAGCTTAAAGTCCTTCATCCCTACATCGGGATTCAGCCACTGTCCGCCGCGGACCACCGCATACATCCAGCCGTCCCAGCCGCCGTAGGTTCCGGCGATTACATTGCCGATCCCCGTAACATAGCTGCCGGAAGGATTCTTAAGCGCCAGCCCGTTCTGGGCCGCCACTTTCTCCAGCGCTTCGAGCGCGTTCGCTGCATAAGCATTTCCCTGGCCCAGTGTGCCCTGTGGCCCTTCAATGACCAGCGGTACATACACCAGCGGGTTCTGCGCCGCAGGTTTCGTAAAGTCGTACAGCTTGCCGTTGCTGCCGCCGCTGAACAGTTTATAAGCGACCAGCGCCTGCAGTCCCTGCTCGGTTGCAAACGGGTTAATGCTGCCGCCCGCGTTATGAATGAATCCGCCGGATGAGGTTTGGAAGCTCAGCAGTCTTCCGACCAGGTCCGCTCCGTTTTTGGTAAACTGGGCGCCCGCAGGATCAATCCCAAAAGAGGTCAGCCCGATGATGACCTGGGCGGCGCTTTCGCTGTTATCGCCATAGCCGCCTTTACTGTCCTGTGCTGCCGAGAGCCAGGCTACCGCTTTTTGTCCGGCAGTCGCTACCGCCGGGTCGCTTTTGTATGCAGACAGGGCCGTTAAGGCCATCGCCGTTATATCCGGCTCGCTTGCACCTGAATTCAGGGCAAAGCCGCCGTCTGCATTTTGCTTGGATAGAATCTCGGTCAAGAGCGCCGCCTTGGTCCACTTGGCATCGCCGGGAATGGTATAATTACCGGAATCCAGTGCCAGCAGCGCATACACAGGATAGTTCAGCGTCTGGCCGCTGATCTTCTCATTGTTATAGATGCGTTCGAGCAGATTGTAGCCTGCCGTTGAACCGTTTCCGGCAAAATCCGCCGGATCAGCACCTACAGCCTTCACCGCCAGCACAATACGTGCATACTCAGTGACACTTGCGAAGCTGCCGCCGGCAGTCTGCACTTGCTGAGTCAGGGACTGGACATAGCTGTCCGGCACCCTGTAGCCAGCCTGGGCAAGTCCGATGGCTTGCCATTCAGACGTCACGCCGCTGCCTAGAATATATTCGGCAGTCTTGTAAGTGGCTTCTGTCGCGGTAATTTGGCCTGCTGCCTCATACACCGCATCTGTAACCGTATCCGTACCCGCAACAGCTGGAGAGGATTCGGCTGCGGATACCGCTTGCCCGGCAGGAACAACAGCAGCTCCTATAATCGAGATAACCAGCAATAAAGCCAGGCCTAGTCTAAAGAACTTGGCGGGGAACATCGTCTTCATCGTTAACCTCTTTTCATAGATAAAATGGTCTTACAATACAGCAGACAACATAAAGACCGCCCTCTTAAGGGCGGTCCGGGAAGAATACAAATTCAGGGCCGCGGCAAATTACACACGTAAGCCACAGTCCATTTGCATATGTTCCGCATTCTTACCCCACGAAGAATAGAAACGTTCGTGAAAAAGGCAGGTCTCCTGGCTTATGCTTCATCGCTTCTCCCGGCCTTCCCGTCCGTATTATCAGCTGGACAGTGGCTTCAAGCAGGAGTTGCTCCGCATCACAGTGGCGGGACCGCGCCGGATTTCCACCGGCCTTCCCTTTTAAGCGGTTCTATCAATGGATATAGAATCCGCACCTTTTTCAAAACCCTATGAAATTTAATATTCATAATCATATCTAGTATTCCCCTGTATGTCTATAGAAAAGGTGCTTCAATAACTCTCCGGCTTGCCGTGAGTGCGTTGACCGCAGACTGTATCTGGTTTTGCTCTATGTATATTGTGCCTACGTTTCAGATTCTATGAGAATCACGAAAGGATTCCTATTAGTTGGAAAAACTACCGCTAATCCCGCGAAAATAGACATATTAGAGGGACTAAGTGGAATTCCTCCACTATATTCGACTGTTCCGGGCATAGGCTGCAGAAAAGAAGATAATTAGCTGGATTATTTCCAACTAGTTGTGGATGTCCCCCTTTTAAGCAGGTGTTAGCGGGAGGAAATCCAACTAATCAGCAGAAAAAAATCCTGAACCCACCTGCCCTATTGTTTGCGGCAACATGTGCTGTTCAGGATGTAGTTCTGCGTAACTTTGCTTACTCTTGTTACTCGGCACGCAACAGTGTCTGCTGACTCAGTAGCGTTAGTAATGGCGGTTCCGTAATTACTTTGGTTCCGTAACTTATGCTAGTTCAATTAGTACCGTTAGCAGCATTAGCATTTTCTGAAGTATTAGTGTCGTTAGCAGCATTAGCGCTACCATCAGCATTAACGCCAGTCTTAGCGTCAGCATCAGGCGTTTCTTCAGCAGCCGCGGAAGGCTGAACCGTTGGTGACGGAGCAGGTGCGGTGTCCGGGGCAGACTGGACAATCAGCTTGTAGTCACCGGCGACAATCATGCTGCCCGGGGCCAGCTCAGCCCCCGGTTCCAGGTCAACCGTGACCTGATAAGACGCTGCGCCAATCGGGCCGGTTGGCGGCGGGGACGAGACGCCCTGGTCCCCGCTGCCCGTTCCGACGCTAGCATTCCCGGCCGCGCCGCTATCCGTTCCGACGTTGGCGTTATCCGCTGCGCCGCTATCCGTTCCGACGCTGGCGTTATCCGCTGCGCCGCCATCCGTTCCGGCGTTCGCGTTCCCGGCCGCTCCGCCGTCCGTTCCGGCGCTAGCGTTACCCGCTGCGCCGCCGTCCTTTCCGGCGGCTGCATCGCTCGCAGCCGCCGACGCGCCGCCGTCAGTAGCGGCGGCGTCCGGCTCCGGCGAAGGCGACGGCACGAGGCAAGTGCCCGCCGTCGCCGTGACCTTGTACGTGTCCGTCACGTCCCCGCCGGACATCACCCCAATCTCCGCCGGTTTGAAGGCAGAGCACTCCGCCGCATCGGCGAAGGTGAACACCAGCCGGCTGCCCGCCGCTGCCCCGCTGCCGCTGAGCGCTACAGTGACGGGCGACTGGCCGCCGCCTGCTCCGGCACTACTCTCTGGCAGCGCGGTATCTGCAGGGTCCGGCCGCAGCAGGCTGATGGCGATGATCGCCGCAATCACCACGATCCCCAGCACGGAGCCGGTGATCAGGAGTTGAAATCGGCTGCGGCTGATCCACCGCGCCAGCGGCGAAGCCAGCTTGCCCCGGGCTTCGTTATAGACATTTTGCAGCGCCGGTCCTGCGGAGGAGGCATAGGTTTTGCGGAATTCCCGGTTCTTGAACGCTTCGCGGTCACTGTTCTGAAAATATTTCAGAATCGCTCTGCGGTACCCCGGCCATAGCTTCTTATTCGAAACCGTGAACAACCGGCTGCCCTGTGACCAGGCGAAAAAGCGGTACACCGCCTCTTTATCCCCGCCCGCTTTGCGTGCGACCAGCTCCAGCAGCGCATCATAATCCAGCGGTCCGCCCTCGCGTTCACTGCTGTGATAAAAGGCCAGCGGCAGCCGGTCAAACGGCTCCACGCTGCGCGCCTCCTTCAGCCAGCGGCGTCCGAGCAGCTGCACGTCGTCCAGCTCTCTTGGGGCCAGGCCGGCAAAGATGTCCTCATCCGGATTCTCCTCACCGAACCAGCGGTAGGCGGCGCGGAGCGCATTGGCCTTGCGCTTATTAATGGCATCCAGCGGCGGCTGCCACTCTCCCGTATCCCGGTAGCGCAGGAACGAAATATCCAGCAGCTGATCCTGCGTCAGCTCATCGATCGACACCCGGTTCAGCAGGGAACGGTCGGCGGCAGCCGCCAGCTCCTGGAGCAGTGCCAGCGCCTCAGGGTAGAGGCCGCTGCCTCTGCGCCGCTCTTTTTCCGTCTTCTCGACAAATTCATGAATTACCACGACAGCCCCAACCGGATTATCGTCATGCTGCAGCTTCTCCAGCAAATATTCCTTGGCGCCATCACGGACAAAAGCCTGCTGAAGCATTTCCGGCAGAAACCGGCCCCAGTGGGCAACAAAGCGCAGCACATCCGCCGGTTTCACCGCTGCAGCCAGCCTGGATTCCATGTAGGGCTCCAATAATGCTTTGCGGAACACAGCCTGTCCCAGCACTTTCTGGAAGAAAGCCTCACTCAGCTCATCATTGCTCTCGATAATGCTATACGCCGCTGCCAGCACATCCTCCCGGCCTGCAGTGGTACAATTGTACATGCCGTTAATGAAGTAATCGACGATTTTACCCCGGTAATGATGGCCCTGCAGCGCAAAATACTCCTTAAACTGCTCCAGAATCTCCGGCTGGGGAATCCCCCTTTGACGGATCAAATCATATTCGCGGTCGAACCGCTCCAGGAACATATCGTTCAGCCGAATCCGTGACGCAAGCGCACCCTCCGGCTTCAGGTAGGACAGCAATCCTGCCAGCACCGCGTTTTTGTTCTCGGTATACAGCGGCTCATTGCCCTGCTCAATCTCATAAAATACCGCCAGCTCATTGTATAGCGCAAGCTGAAGCTTGCGTTCCACCCCTTCGCCCAGCAGCAGCGCATCGGCAAACCGGGCAAAGTCCTCAAGACTCCCCTTTTGGCTCAGCGTCTTCCAGGCCAGGTCGGCAAAAGGCTGCGGTGTCCCGCCGAAATCGGCATTCAATATCCGGCCGGAGGCCAGATCAAACACGTAATCCTTCTCGATATTCCGGTCCCCCGGGCGCAGCGAGCCCTTCTCCACAAAAGTCAGGTGGATAAACTTCCGGTTCTGCGGCTCACTTGCATACGTAATTACGCCCAGCCTGCGGCGGAAATCATACGGGAGCACGCTATAGATGACTTCCGTCAGTTCGGCTGCGCGGCGCGACAGCTCGGTGACCGGCACGTCCAGGGCAATGTATATTTTTTCTTTCCTGCCACCGAGAGCATGACCGCCTGCAGCAGCGCCTTGAATGGCTCTTCACCAAACCCAAGTGACCGCAGTACCGCCAGCGGCTCCGGCCGCCGTTCACGCGGCGCTACAGGAATATCCTCAAGCTCCGGCAGCGTCCCCCCGGGTTCCCCTTCATAGGTCCCGGCAAAGTCAGCATGCAGCCAGTCTCCATAATGCTCCACAATCTCCTCCGAGCGAATCGGGGGAACGATAAAGTTATGGGCAAAAAAAGCACTGCGCTGACCGGTAAAATCAGCCGCCAGATAGCGGCTTTGTCCGATGACCGTTTCGTTTGCTTCCGTATGGAACAGATGCAGCGCAGGCGGGTACATGTCCTCATTCTTTTCGCCGCGTGCCGTCAGCTCCGCCGGAGCATCGTAGAGGCAGAAGGGATGCAGCATTTTTTTGACAAAATTATTGTCGAGACTCTCTGACTTGGCTATTGTATCGAAGCCCTCGGTTGCCCGGTAAACCCCGCGCCGCTCGCGGGTATACATCTGCTGGGTAATCCTGGACCCTGAAAATCTGTTCACGGCCCGTCGCTCCCCTCAATATAGTTCAGCTTGTGCAGCAGCCAGATAAACGGCTCGTCCACCCGGATCGGGCTGACTACCCCCTCTATCCTCTGGTTCACCGGATTGCTGCCCAGCGCAGAAACGGCGAAATAACCGGTATTCGCAAAATACACATCCATCGTATCCTTAAACGGACGGTCCACCTTCTCGATAAAACGGCGGATTTCTCCGTCAATATTGTGGAATTCATCCAGATTCAGCGTCTTGCGGTGCACGTAGTTGTTGAAGACATTGCTGTTGGATTTAATGTAATCGCCATCCTCATCCTTCAGTGAATGCAGCATGTCGCTTTTGGCCAGCACGACCGCTGTCGGAATATCCGTCTTGCTCTTCTCCTGATAGGCGATGAAATCGCCGAACATCGTCAGCACTACATCGCGCGGTTCGTCATACTGCGAGACCCATTCTCCGGGGCGGTCCCCGTAATTCATCCGGATCTTCTCGCGGATAGAGCGGATCTGCAGCGGATCGACCATAAACAGGATCCCTGCGGAGTTCTTGATATGCTGGCCGTGCAGGCCCAGATAGTCCTGATCGACCATGCCTTCACCGGCCACATCGAAGAACACCAGCGTCAGCGGCGGCTTGCTCTCATCCTTGAACACAAACTGGAAAATAAACGGCTCCTGCATCTTTTCCTTCTGGGTCGAGGCCAGCAGATCGCCGCGCTCAAACAGCGGTTCTTCGTACAGCGTGCGGAACTTGCGGCTGATCTCGGCATTCAGCGGCATGCAGGCCGCGTCAAAATGCCCGGCCGTCGTATGCTGCAGCGTATGGATCAGCGAGGTCATGTAGACCGACTTCCCTACCTGGGACGCACCGATGATCGAAATGATATTGCTCGGCACTTTGCCTGCCGTTACAGGAAGCTCATTATGGCAGGACGGGCAGAGCCGTCTGCGCGTCAGCACCCCGTAGCGGTCGGTAATGCCGGTCAGCACATGGTCGGTGTAATGGTGGTATTCTTCCGGAATATCCGCCGGATTCAGAATCGCTTCCATATCATCCACCGTATCGAGGCCGAAGCGCTCGCGGTATTTGTTCAGCGCATCATCTTCGCCCAGCGCATAGTTCTCATCATCTTCACGGCTGTGCATCGCCCGGAAGACCACATCCTCCGGCTGAAACTTCGTGAAGCAGTAAGGGCACACAATATCATAAAAAAGCGGCCGCGGCTGCGGCTGGTTTTTCTTCATAAAGCGGCTGAAAAAAGACATCTCTCATCCTCCTTAAAGTTTTGTGAGCGTAACCTCCATTGAAATGCTCCGGACAAAACTCGCTACGGAAGCATAAACTTAAGTTTTAATAGCTCAACCGGATCGCTTAAACGCGCTCACCAGAAGCCTGCTGCCCCGGCCTACTCCGGCACCAGCTCATAATACAGTCCGTACTTGCGGCCGTCGGTGAAAAAGATCCGTACAAAGTCCTCTTTGCCGATCTCAATCGGCGGGAGCGCATTCCGTCCGGCAGCAAAATCCTGCACGAAATGGAAGAGGACCCCGTCCTCCCTGGAGGCCGGATAGCCGCCTCTTTTTTTGACGTAGCAGAGTACATCCTTCGGCACCGGCGTTTCCGCGGTAATCGTCATATGTACCGTTTTTTGTTTGCCGAATAACGCTTTTTTCTGGACTATGGAATAATAAATCCTTGCCTTGCCAGCGCTGACAGTGGTTTGATTAGCACCGTCCCGCTGGCGTACCAGCACAATCTCCCCGTTGCCTTCCAGCCGGGCATATAGGGTATAGACAATCAGGCCGATGTCATCCATCCGGTCCCGGTATCCGTTGTTCGCCTTATACTCCTCGCGGGTGTACAGCTTCATGCCGGAAGGCGGAAGCTCTCCGTGATCCGGCATTTCTGCTGATGCCTTATGGATATAGACCGCCTGTACGCCGTCCGGCCAGCGCCATCTAAGCGTACAGAACCGGTCCTCCACCCGGGCAGCCACATCGGTAATTGCCGGTGCGGAGGCATTATCTTCGGCGTACCTCATGTCTGTAAGCTCCTTTCACATTCACATTCTTTACTATATAGATTAAACTTGCGATTTTTCTATTGGGGAATGGCCGTGACTACAGAAAATGTTTGGACTTCCGGCCGCTGTTGTCTGCAGATTTCTTGATTCATACCGTTTTCACGGTTGAAATCCGCAGACAAAGGCGGACGCTACCGCTCCTCCAGTTCCAAAATTCCCCTCCGCCACTTTTCCCTAAAATGGATATTTTCGAATTCAATCTATATAGCGGTTAAAATCCCTTGCTGCCTCGGTTTCTGCGGGGCGAATGGAAACCCTCTGACGAAGTTGGCGCAGCAGCGGCTGCCTCTCTTCTTCCCCTGCGGGACAGGCGGCCTTCGCCTACCGGCACCACATAGGTGAAGAGAGAGAGGATTGCCGCCAGCACCAGCAGAGCGATCAGGCGGATCAGCGCATCGCCGAAGGATTGTCCGCTGAGTCCGAATTCAAGAATCAGACCGGCACATAGTCCGGCTACCCAGCCGCCGAACCCGAAGCTTTTGGCCAGATGACGGTTGTCGAACACAATGCCAAGTCCGATGCCGAGCGCGGTGCCGATCAGAATCAGCGCCAAGATCCGCACAACTGCGTAATAAGGACTGTCTGCTGTAGCATCACTGCGTTCGGTCAGCAGGGTACGGTCACCCAGCCGGTCATAAATTTGCTGGAACACATCGCCCAGCCGGTCCGCATCTGTAACATCGTAATATTGCCCGCCTGTTGTGGCGGCAATATCCTGCAGCAGGCGGGAACCGGACTGGTCATCCAGGGCAAGACCGACGGTGTTCACCGCAATCCCGCGGCTCACATACTCGTTCAGCTCTCTGGACGTATCAAACTCGCTGAAGCCGTCGGACAGCATAATTACCATAGCTCCCCGGCTGGTCTGGCCGTCACTGTTAATCACGTTCATCGCCTCAGTAAGGGCGCCGCTGATATTTGTTCCGCCATCTGTCGTCTGCAGACTGCGGATTACTGCCGATACCTTCTCGCGGTTTTCGGGACTTTTGAGTGAGATCAGCGGCTGAACGACTGATGCATCCTGGCTAAAGGTCACTACAGCCACCTGGTTATCCTTATCCATCTGCTGCACCAGTGCCTCGGCCGCTGTGTACCGGCTGTTACCCGGATCGCTTTGCTGCATACTGCCGGAGTCGTCGATGACCATGACAACATTCTTGACCGGCTTCACACCGCCGAAGTTCAGCTCATACACAAACTCTGTCAGCGCACCAACACCAAACAGCAGCACCACCGTCAGCGGCAGCAGCTTCCACGACATGCCAAGATAACGCTGCTTCCATGATAAGCCGTTCAGTCTCGGCGAGATCATCTCGGCAAGCAGGGCGCCCAGTCCGACGCCAAGAGCCACAATGGCGAAATAGATGGCGATAATCAGAATTGACGGCAGATCATAAGGCCTGCGGCCGAGCAGCAGCTCGCCGAGGACAAAAGCTACTCCGCCGCCCAGCAGGCTGAAGCACAATAAGAGCAGATTGATTTTTCTCTGCATCGATACTCATCCTTTCCGGAGGAAACTGGCAAAAGTAATTCTGCTGCATTTAGTGCAACAGAATACCATCTGGGAGGGTTCAGATTCAATTCTATTGCATTCTCTACAACAGAAAACAGAATAAACGCTCAAAAAAACGGGATTGGCCTGATTCTGCTGTACAAAATGCAATAGAAACCTCCATTAACGGTGTATAACTCTATTCTAATGTACTTTCTGCAATAGAAGCAGAAGGGCAGGGGTTTCCCCCGGCCCTGCCCTGAAATAAGTCTACTCGTGCTTTGTCCTGGGCCTTCATCCACCCTGCTCATCGAAGCACAGGCAGCTGCTCCTCTTCCACGCCATGCAGCCGGTAACCGTTCTGGACATAGGTTTCATAATAGACCTTGCCGTTGCGGTAATAGAGCAGATCCTCCAGATGGAAGCCGCCCATCAGGTTCAGCTTCTCGACTCCGCTTCTGCGCTGCTCATGGACAACGCCCAGCCGGTAGATCCGGGTCGTCTCGTCGGCGCTCAGGGCATAGCGCAGAAATTCGGAGGTGCTGTCGCCGAAGAAGTATTTCTCTTCATGACGGTGCTCCTGTGTATATTCGAACAGGCGGACATTGATGCTGGCCCCATCCTCGAGACTGAGATACAGCCGCTTGAACAGCTCCTCCTTGGAGACAATTTCGCGGTTCTCATACGCTGCTGCGACATTCGCCCGCCGCAGCAGCTCCTCTTCGAAGGGCAGTGCGAACGGCTCCGCCGTCAGCAGTTCTCTCCTGCATACGTCGATCAGGCGGCGGATGACAGCGATGCCGCCCTGGCGCAGCAGCTCCGAGATGCTGCCCATGAACCGGTCGCTTGCGAAGATACCTGCACCGCGCCTGGTTTGAATATCCTGCATAACTTCCGCGGTCACGGTGCGGTAGTACTCCATGATATTCTGGTCTACCGCTTCGCTCGAGCGCAGGGTGCTGGCCAGCGCAAGGCTGCGCAGTTCTTCATCCAGCGCCTCCATCGTCTGCACCTTGGCTTTGCTCTCTACATGCAGCTGCTCCAGCGCAGTGTCATAGCTCACCGCTAAGTTCAGCTCCAGCTTAAGACGCAGAATCTCGTATTTCCTGCTGTAGATACTATCAAATAAATAATGAATGAAATTACGCACGGTCCGCTTGTCAAGCAGCGGCACCCGCTGGAAGGGCTGGCGGTCTACGGTCTCACTGTAGAGCCGGTCCAGCTCCTCCTCGGCCGAGGCGATTGCCGAGCGGAGACCGCCCATGTGCTGGCGCAGCGCGTTCAGCACGCTGCCCCCGGCCTCGCCCTGCTCGGCCGTCCACTCCGCCAGCTGGTAGAACGTCACTGGCGCAGCGGACTGCTCCTGCGCAGCCAGCACGGCGGCCCACTCGCGGGCAGGGTCAAGGGCCGCAGCCCGTGCGGCGGATACATCCGCAAAGTTGCTGCGGAAATACGCCTCGCCGCCTCCCCCGAACAGCAGCTCTTCCGCCTCGCGCAGCGTCAGTGGCTTCAGCTCGCTGAAGGACGGGCGGCCATGGCTCATCAGCCCGGTCATCTCGGCGATTCCGGCCTCCTCCGGCAAGAAGCCGGCGGCCCGTTCGCGCAGCGCTTCGGGAGTAAGGCCAAGCAGGGCCTGCCGCTCACGCAGACTCCAGCTGCTGCCTCCGCGCAGCTCTGCTGCAAGGTAATGAAAAGCATGATACAGCACCGCTAAGGCAATCGGCTTGCTCGGCCTGCGCACCGCAGAGAAACCCGCGGAAGCATATCCTTCCCGGCCTGTACTGCCGCGGATACCGCTTTTGAATGTCATATTGTTATAGCCGCCTTGTCCGGTGGCCTGGTCCGCCGATGGCCGCACCCGGTTCTTGAGCAGACTGATGTGTGCGATAATCTCATAGTTGTCTTCCATGCCGCCCGCCGACATCATGCCGCGCTCGTTTTTATCCGAGAGCAGGTAGACAAGATCAAACAGCGCAGATGGACCATGGGTTACCGGAATGGACAACCCCTCTTCCGTAACCAGAAGCGGAGCATTAAAGGCATAACCAGGCAGCTGCATTCCGTCCAGCTCACGCAGAAAAGCCAGCCCTACCGAGCTGGAATATCCGAAGTTGTCCCCCTGCTCCCGCTCGTTGATCAGCACGCACAGGTCGGTCTGCACCGACTTGAACGACTGTCCTAGCACCGCGCGGGCCAGCAGGGCAACTTCCGGCAGCAGCACATTAAGCGGGTCATCGACCCGCGTAATGATGGAGAGATGGATAACATCAAACGAAGAATACAGCCGTCCGTAGTCGGCTATGCTGTTCCCGAGACGCCGGAGTGTCCGGTTCATCCCGGCCAGATAGCGGCTGTCTTCATGAAATTCGCGGTAGACCTCCTGGCGGATTGTGCGGGGATCACGACCGGCCGTGTCCGGCAGAGCCATGGTCATCACCCGTTCCCTGCTGCCATCACCAGCATAATCCTTAC
>NZ_LN831198.1:122474-124763 GCF_001368795.1 Paenibacillus ihuae | reverse complement strand
AGAGCCATGGTCATCACCGTTCCCTGCTGCCATCACCAGCATAATCCTTACCGGTCTCCTGCACCTTAACACCATATCCTTTGCCACTGCCTTGCTCGCTGCTGCCTTGAGCCGCCGCATGCAGCGCCAGAACGCCGGCGGCATTGTCCCACTTCCGCTCGCACCGCTCCAGCACCGGGCCGATGGCCGGGGTTACTTTGTCGCCGAGGAACAGGAACAGCGCAGGGTAATGGATGCTGCTGCGGCCATCCCCCTTACTGTGCTGCGCCTCTTCCTGCGCTGCGTATTGTTCGGCATAAACAAGCGCTTCTTTTCTAATCATAGGCTTACTTCAGCTTCCTGCGGATACTGCCGAGCTTACCGGTCAGACTCTTGTAGAAGGCATACATTTCGTCCCCGTTCGCATGCTCTACCCGTTCGTATTCCAGGCTGTCGCGTGCCTCCAGGAAGGAAACATACAGCCCCTCCAGCTTATACAGCAGCGGGGTTACATCTTCAGCTGCCGTCATTTCTCCGGAGCGGCGCGCCGCTTTGCGCAGCAGCACACTGCGGCTCTTCTCATCCAGCTCGCGGAAATGGCGGTAGACGGCATATTCCACATAGCTGCGTTCCTTCATTAAATTAGCGAACGGCTCCCAGGCCTCTTCTTCCTCGTCACGGTCATAGACATACAGTGCACCTTTTTTGACGATGGTATCGGTATAGAGCGCCTCGATGAACTGGTCCAGCCACTTATCTTCGTCGAGATATTGACGGAGCAGAGCGTCCAGCTCAGCTGCTTTGGCTGTCAGGGCGTCATATTTGAGCAGCTCCTCGCGGACACGGGTGATCAGCTGCGGTGAGCGGATCAGGTTCTCCTGGGCCAGCTCCATGTTGATGCTCCCGAAAATATCCTTAACCCCTTCACGCTCCAGTCCGTTCTCACGCAGCGTCCGCAGCTCATCAGCTGCCTTCTTCACTTCCCCGAGATTCGGACGGGACGAGCCCAGCTGCAGATCATAGCCGCCCAGCAGCTTCTCCAGATCAAACGGCTTGGTGAAGATGACCGAGAAACGGCTGCTCGTATTTTCGTCAGGGCCCTTTTCGATAATAACTCCACTCTTCAGCGCCCGGGCGAAATCGGCCCGCACCCTGGCGTTGTATTCACGGACACGCGGGTTAACATAGGTGTCACCCCATGACTTCTCCGGAATCGGAGACGGCAGGTAGGTCCAGTTGTTCTTATCGGTCATTACCAAATGGCGGCCGATGCCTTCCTTGTCGAGGATCGTCCGTTCATAATTCTCCTCGAACACCCGGAGCGGCGTATAGACGAAGAGCGGCACCCCGTTACGGGTATTGAGCCAGAAAATCCGGTTCTTAACCTCACTCTCCTTCACCGTAAACTGTGATTTGCCAAGTGCGTTATTCTGGTAATTGCGAATCCCCTTCAGGATGCCCGGCGCTTTGACCGGCACGGACACGAAGCCCCATGACGGGAAGTGCAGGCTGCCTGAGCTGTTGCTGAGATGGAAGATCGGCACCGCATCCTCATCCAGCCTGCCTGCGATTATCCGCTCCACGAATTTGTCCAGCGGCTCCTCACGGCCGTATTTCATCACCAGGAAATCTTCCATGGAACGTGTAATCAGATCCCCGAACTTGTCGCTCAGGAACTCAGAGATGGAACGGACAATATCGATCTCCTGCTCTCTGACCCAGCGTCCGGAATGCTTAAGCATTTCACGAGTAAAGTCACGGATCAGGTCATCGCCGTCCTTCTGGTCCATCACCTTGGAGATCGTCGCGGAAATATCCGGCACGTTGACGATATTCCAATAGTAGGTTTTGTTGCCCTTGTGATCCGCCTGCTCTTCACCGCTCAGCAGAATATCCCCGTTCTTCTCGAAAATCGAGCTCAGCGCACTGAGGATCTCTGTAAACACGCCGTAAATCCGGTTATTCTCCTCATTCAGCAGCTCAAACAGATCCTCATAGAACTGGATCATCTGCTCTGTGCGCTCCACATCGGCATGCAGCCAGTACTCGTTGATCTTGGCTTCGATATAAGCGTTTTTCTTTTTCTCCTTGGAGACAAAAGCGCTGCGCGCATCACCCAGCTTCTCTTCCGCGCTGTCCTGCGCCGTCTCAATATCACGCGGCAGGCGCAGAAGACTCTCACGCAGCGCTTCGATATAGGACTGGATCAGCTTCAGGATGCAGAAGCCCTTCTCGGTGTAGAGCAGCCGCGAGACATAGAACGGCCCCTGCTCGGGATGCAGGAAGATGCGCTCCAGCTCCTCACTGAAA
>NZ_LN831198.1:116909-122448 GCF_001368795.1 Paenibacillus ihuae | reverse complement strand
GAAGATGCGCTCCAGCTCCTCACTGAAACGTCCGGTAATTTCACCGGGCAGCTGTTTTTTGGATTTGATATATTCCTCACGCGCCCGGGACAGGAAGTTCTGCTCCAGCTCGGTGTCCATATCCACGACCTGGTTCTTGATTACATTGGCATGGCTGAGCCGCTCGCTGTTCTGATAGCCGGGCAGCGGTTCGGGTACGCGGGATTCGAAGGTTTTGACCATAGTATCGAGATCGATTCCAAGCTTGCGCGCGAACTTCTCCACATCCTCCTGGCCGGGTGCCTGCTGGAACATCTTGTCCATTTTGTCGAACAGGCGGTAGGCGAGATAGGTGGTCATTTCCTCAATCGGCAGCACGGCCGACGAAGCCCCGATAATGTTGTATTCATAATTGGCAGGGTAAGTCTTGTTCATCTGCGCAATGTTCGTACGGATGTTGCTGATATAGTCATGGATGGCGAATTCCTCGCCCGAAGCTTTTTCCTCACTGGCCATAAAGTTGGTAATATTCTCTGCCGTTACGTTCATGCAGTAATCATAGGCATTCTCCAGCAGTTTGCCCTCCGTATTGGTGGCGGAGATCAGATGGCACAGGTTGAACGGCGGCAGCGGGGAATTCACGGTGAGAATATTGCCGTACTGCTGGCGGAACCGCTCACCGCGGCTGTCCACGTTCATCCAGTAATCCAGCTCTTTGAGCGCCGCATAACCGTTCTTGCGGATATATTCGCGGGTGTGCTCGCTAAGGCTTTTATTCGCCAGATTGACGTCCGGTGTGAAAAGGTAGCCCAGTGTGTTAACCCGGTCTATGCCTGCCGCGCCGTAGTCGCGTTCAATAATGCCGCGCACGATATAGGCGATATCCAGAAAAGCTCCGCTTCCCGTACCTCCGGATAAGCCGGTGAGCAGGAACACCATCAGCTTCTTGCTGGTGCCGACGGACAGCGTCTTGATCTTCTTATCAATTGCACCTACGACCTGATTGATCTTGGTGAACAGCAGCAGGCGCCCGGCCTGGCGTACACCGGCAGCGCCGTTCATCCCGTCGGTAATGCTCAGCTCCGGCGACAGCCATTCGGTAATGTAAGGGTCGAGAATGCTTCTGTTTTGCAGCAGGCCGCCGATTTCAGCGTTAGCCAGCAGCACGAACTCGTTCTGCGGATCAAGGCCGATACCTTTGTATTTTTTGCCGCGGTCCTGTTCATTCGTCTCAAAAGCCAGGAATTCCACGTTATCCGGCTTGTCGCGTTTCTTCTTGGAGAGCGGATCTTCGGGCAGCTTAAAGCGGCGGTTAATCTGGTATTTCAGCCGCAGCAGGGCGTCGATGCCCGTACCGCCGAGTCCGATGATCAGGATTGGGTTGTCGATCGTGTCTACTCTGATTTTGTCGCTGACGATCCCCCCGCCAAGTGATACATCGAGTTGCTGTATATGCTCTCTTACTACCGGTTTCATTGGTTCTCCCCCTCTATATTAAATACTCAAGCAGAATGGTCTTATCTACAGTTTGCAGCGGCACTGAAATACGGTCCCCGCTCTTCAGTTCCAGCCCTCGTGAGGTATCGGCAGCCCGTCCTGATCTCTCGACGGAAATGCCTTCCCCGCTGCGCAGCAGCAGCCGGTCATTTTTACCGGGTGTGAACACGAGCTTTTCACTCTCCTTCAGTTCAGGCGCAAGCTGCAGCAGCTGATGGAGCGTGAATTTGCCCCGGAAGGCAGACAGCTTCTTGTACTGCGGATACGTCATCTCCCCGGTGTTGCCATCCAGCACCTCCACAACCAATTGCCCGACAAAACCGCGGGTCGCCTTTTGGCGCAGCATCCACAGCACCACAGCCGCAGCGAGCAGCAGCAGTACTCCGCCGATAATAAAGTACAGGGTGTTCGAGGTTTCTTTCTCCTGGAGAGGCTCTTGGCCGGCAGGTCCGCTTGTGGCCGCCGGCGCTGTGCTTACAGCTCCGGTCTTGGCATCGATTTTGAGCACATCGCTCTCGCGGTAGAAGCTGCTCTCCTCCGCACGGACCTTGAGCTCGTAGCTGTGGCTGTCCTTGATCTCAAAGCTGCCTTTAAATTCTGCGCCGGAATTGTCCAGCGGAATCTCCTGCACAGCGCCTGTATCGGTATCTGTGGCAAGCAGCACGGCCTTCATATCTTGATACAAATTGCTGAGCGTTACCTGAGTACCATTGCTGAACAGATGGGATACGATTTCAATGGTATCGCCTTTTTGATACTTAGCGGACGGCAGCGCATCGATCTTAAGCTCCAGATCATAGTTAAATACGAGATTGATATCAATCTTATCCTTCGGAACGCCCTTTACCTGCAGCTTCCAGTCGCCCTGCTGAGGTGAAAGCAGCTTGATCAGACTATAGCTGGAAGACTTGGACAGCAGAACATCATCTGACGGAATAGCAACTTCCTTGCCGGACGGATCGGTCAGCTTCGCGGTCACCGGCTGTGACGACATAATGGAGATATTCGCTTCCAGCACACTGCTGTTGGGTACATTAACCGTAACATCCTGGTAGCTGCCGTTTGCCGTAATCGACTGCACAGGGACTACCTTCAGCTTCAAATGGCTGGCAAAAATCTCGCTGAGGATCTGCGGCAGATCGTCAGCTGAATCCGTAGTAAATGCTTTGCCGCCTGTTTCATCAGACAGTCCGGACAGGATGTCCTTATTCAGCTTGCCATCAGCATTAAGGCCTATAGTATAAATCGGATAGCCCTTCTGCTTGGCGGCATCCACTGCAGCGGACAGCTCCTGGTCAGACTGGCTCTGGGTCCGGCTGCCCGACTCGTTGAGATCATTGTTGCCGTCTGCCAGCATGACGATCATCGGCTCATGTCCGGGGTCACTGCCGTTTTCCAGCACTTTGACGGCTTCTTCCACACCGACGGCAATATCCGTGTAGGGTCCGCGGTCCAGCCCGTCGATGAAATCCTTCAAATCCTGCTTGTCTCCGGCCGAGCCGATCTGCAGCAGGGCTTTCTCGCGCTGGACCTTGTCGGTGTAGGCTACGATGCCGACTTTGTCCCCTTGGGCGGACAGCATATCTATAAACATCTTCATCGCCTCACCGGCGATATTGTTCTTGTCGCTCTTATTCATGGAGTTGCTGACATCAATCAGCAGCACCGCGTCAATCCGGGACGGACCCGCCGGGGCTGCCGAAGCCCGCATTACGGCAAACGGAGAGGCGGACAGGCACAGAATCAGCAATAGTACCGGGATTAGCCGCTTAAGCATATTCTTAGTTGTTCTAGGGCAAAGCTGTGTACGAAGCATAAAGATGGCTCCTCTTGTGTTATATTCGGTAATAGAGACGGGGTTATCAGTTAGCTAAAATCTGTAAATAGCATGCCATTATGATATAATTAAACATTGTAAACTTCAACTTTGTGCCCGCCTGACAGCTGCCGCCAAGGGTAGAATCGTCATTCTATCAGCCTTTCAAGGCAGCCATACTTCCAAGTGAAAGGAAGAGTTCCATGATTTCATACGTTATTCTCGGTATTACGTTTCTTTATGCCGTAATCCAGATCTCTATTTATGCATCAAGGCGGCGGAAGCCGCTTACCCGTGACGATATTGACGCGAGGCTGCTGGCCGCACTGAATGGAGGGACTGGCACCCGTGAATAAGAAAAGACCCGTGACCTTCCGGCCGTTCAAAGTCCCGCGTTATGCTTATGACAAGCTGCGGATCTGCCGCCGCTGCGGCCGGTTTACCGCACTCGGCGAAGAACGCTGCGGCGGGTGCGGGCGCGCCGCCTTATCTTCGCTTGAGAAGCAGGCCACGGCCATCGCCGGACGCAAAATGCATACCCGTCTGCTGCTTATCGCGCTGCTCACCCTGGCTGCGGTCTACTTCGGGCAGAGCCTGCAGCAGATGGCCCTATGCGGTGCAGGAGGAGCTGTCCTGGCCGCAGCCCTCTATTATATGCAGCGGAAGGTCCGGCAGAATGAGAATCTCTTTGCGCTGAACGAGCTGCTGGGCCGGAACATCTTCAGCATCAAGGAAGGCCTGGAGATCAACCGCCAGGAGGCTGTAGCTGTGCTTCGCGAGGATGATGTGCTGGCTTACGAGAAGCTGCGCGAAATCTCAATCCTGCTGCGCGGTGACCGGATCTCCCGCCAGCGCGTCGCCCTGCTGCACGGCTTCCAGCTGCGCAAGGATATGAACCTTGAGCTTGAGCAGCTGCTGCTGAAGGATTTCGAGCCGCTGCTCGCCGAGTATATCGGCGAGATTGCCAAGGTCCGTCCCGAGCTGATCAAGGACCGTACGCTGCGCTATGTTAAGAATTATGAGGCACAAATTCTTGAAATGGACAAAGGCGAAGCCATCCTGATCGGTGTTGCCGGGGCGGCAGTCCGCTTGAAGCGGTATGCGCTGCTCTACTCCGGGATGATCGGAAGATACATACAGGATCTGCCTAAAGACCGCTTTCTGCGCTTGTCCAGGCTGATCTCCGCCAGTCCTTATGAGCCGTGGAACGGCCTGGACCTCAAGGTAGCGGAAGTCCGGGAAGCCAAGTACCGCTGGGACCCCGATTTTTAAATGGATGCCGCGAGCTGGAGGCATACTTTTAATTTAAATAAAGGGGCTACTATACTATGACGTTCAAACAAGCCATATCCCTGCGGAATATTATGATTATTCTGTGTATATGTATGCTGGCGCTGCTCGGACTCAAGGCTCTGCGGATCGGAGATAAGATCCGTGAGGTGCAGGAAGCAGAGCGGCTCTATGCCGCCGGGGATCTGATAGCTGCCGAGAATCTGTACCGCCAAGCAGCGGACAACCCGGCCATTCATTATAAAGAGGAGCAAATTGCTGCACGCCTGGAAGAACTGGCGCCGATTTCAGCCATCCGCAGCGGACTAAACACCCTGGTGAAGAAGGTAACGGATCAGCTTGTGACCAGGGATTTTGCCGAATTTATGGAGAGCTATGCTTCCCTGATCAGCCTTAAGTCCAAGTATTTCATCAGCGGGGGACCCTATGCATCCTATTATCGCCAGCTGTCTGAGGTTTCAGGCATTTCCGTACAGCTGACGGCAGGCTTCGGGCAGTTTAAAAGCCAGTTTCTGGCTGAGCTTGCCGCAAGCCAGAACGGCAGCGGCAGTGAAAATAACGGAGATCAGTTCAAATGGAATCTGCTGCAGATTCCGGATGCTTATTATGGAGGAACAGACGCCAAGAATGAGCTGCTGGAAACGGGGTTCAAGGCGCATGATACGGCCAGACTGAAGGTTCTGGCCGCTGGAGGCAGCTTTGGCCCTATGCTCGACAGCTCCCTTTCAATGATAGAAGCGTACAGCAATCATAGCTATCAGGCGCCGTGGGTGCAAAAGCAGACGGAGGACAGTGCCCAGGTTATTCTGGACAAGGATCTGGAAGGCGATAATATATCCGCCTTCGCCGGACACGCTGCCGCCTACCGCACTTACGCCGCATCTGCAGCACTTGATCCTGATTCGTCCAAAGTGCTGTCATTCATCGACAGCAGCGCAGCGAAGCTGCTGAAGAGCG
>NZ_LN831198.1:111551-116883 GCF_001368795.1 Paenibacillus ihuae | reverse complement strand
TCATCGACAGCAGCGCAGCGAAGCTGCTGAAGAGCGCCGCCCGGCTGATCCGCGGCGGCGAATATGCCGAGGCCATCCAGCTGTACAGCGGCCTCTCCCAGTTGCAGGATACCTCAGCCGAGATTGCCGCCGCGCAGCTCGCCTGGAATACCGCTGAGCCGGTCCGCCTGCTGCCGGGCGGCGATGAAGCCGGCAGATATATCCATGTGGCCACAGCCTCCGGACGCTACGGCACCAAGGCCGCTGTAGCCGGCACGGACAATAGCGGCAGGCTGTATTACGCCGATCTGAGCGATAACGGCAGAGTCTCTACACGGACCGGCGATATCCTTCCCGGCTTCGAACGGCTTAGCGGGCTAGCCTTTGACGATCAGCTGTCTGCTATGGCCGAAGTGCCGGTCGTCTTAGCTATAGGAAGCCAGGAGGACGGACGGACCGCTTTTTCCGCCTATCAAATTAAGCCGGAGGGCATTTCCCTGCTGTTCTCCTTTGCCGGCAACAGTTATGAACTGCAGCCGGATGATAACTCAATCCTCGTAACCAACGCGGATACCGGGGATGGTGTGCTTGGCGAGACCGGAGTGTACCGCCTAAGTGAGGATGGCAGTTACCAGTTTGCAGAAATTCAGCAGGAGTCTCCGCTCATCCCTGCTTCCGAGCTGGAGCTTCACCCGTTCAAGAAGGTCACCCTGAACTGCGATATCTATATTGATTCTGCAGGCAGAAGTGTCGGCAGCTCTGATGGCCGTTATATCTCCCTGCAAGGTAATGTCGGCTCCATTACGGGACCCGCTGTCGTCACCGGCCAGTATCAGAACAGCTACGATTATGTAGAGACAGAGATCGGTGAGCAGTATGTTCCTGTCTTTGTCGTCGATTCACTGGGGAGCCTGAGTGCGAATCTCAACGAAGAAGCAGCTACAGATTAAATAACCGGCTGCCGCACCAGCAGATTTTTCCCGAAAAAAAGAGCAAAGCAGCGATTCTTCCATTATCGGGGAATCGCTGCTCTGCGTTTGTAGGCTATATGTGGTTGAGGACTTTGAGCGATGACTGATGGCTTTATCCAATCGTTTTTGCTTTCTTCTTGCGGCTGAGCAATCTTCTATGGCGCTTCTGTGTGTAAAGAACTTCACCAGCCGCCGAAATCGTCTCCCTGACCTCGCCCAGCACCGCCTTAGTCTCCTGCACGGAGGCCTTCATCCGTCTAACCTGCAGCTTCACGCGATCCGAGCGGGACTTCGCCTCATCCACGGTCTCCTGAATATTGGCCTTCACTTCATCCACCGGTTCCTTCAAACCGTCTACAGACTGCTTGACACCTTCCAGTGACTGCTTCAGTCCGTCGAGACTGTTCTTAAATTCCCTAATCGGGTTGCCCATGCATATCTCCTCCTTTATAAACTAAACATCAGATTAACCAATCCGGCGTAGTTGCAACTACGGGGAATGTTTGGACTTCCGGCCACTGTTAGGTTTGGATTTCCTGAATTTAACCGCGAACCGCGGTAGAAATCCAAACCTAAAGGCGGACGCATTCGCTCCTACAGTTCCAAACTTCCCCTTCGCTGCTTTCGCCATTGGGTGGCCCCTCGTTCAGCTTATATACTTATCCTTACCTATACTTACCCGGATAAGCGGAGGCGGATTCACCGGATTAAAATAGCTCAGCCGCGGATCTCTTCCAGCAACTCCATAATCGTCGCTTCCTCCACCGGAGTAGAATAGGAACCATCTGCAAAACGCTTCATCGCCCCGATGCCGTCCTGGAAGACGAAGCGGATCCGGCCGCTGCGCACTTTTTTATCCGTGTACATTTTGTCCATCAGCATCCGGTTTGTAATAGTGTCCGGAATTTCTGTCGGAAGTCCCGCTCTGCGCAGCAGTGCTGCGACACGCTCAGTCTGTTCTCCGGTCATATACCCCAGCTTCACTCCCAGCTTCGCCTGGATCACGAGACCGACTGCAACGGCTTCCCCGTGCAGCAGCGTATAGCCGCTGACCGCTTCCAGCGCCCTACCGGCCGTATGGCCGAGGTTCAGGATCTGGCGAAGATTACTCTCATGCTCGTCCTGCTCCACTACTTCGTATTTAATCCGGCAGTTGTGCAGCGCAATCTGTTCGCAAGTCTCAGGGTCGAGGATCAGCTCCCCGTCCGGTGACACGATTTTACCGATATGATCCTCCAGATACTCAAAAAACTTCGCGTCTGCCAGACAGGCATGCTTGATCGTCTCCGCCAGGCCGCTTCTGAACTCACGGACAGGGAGCGTTCGCCAGGCTGCGAGATCAATATACACTTTGCGCGGCTGATGAAGTACACCGATCAGATTGGTGGCGACCGGCGTGTTCACGCCTGTTTTGCCGCCAACAGAAGCATCGGCTGCAGCCAGCAGCGTTGTTGCATAATTCAGGCTCGGCACTCCCCGGCCGAACGTCCCGGCCAGGAAGCCGGCCAGATCTGTTACCGCACCGCCGCCGACTGCTATGATGCAGCAATCCCGTCCGTAGGAATGGCTCAGCAGCTGATCCTCCAGGAGCGCCTTGGTCTCACGGGTTTTGGATGGCTCCCCGGCTGGAAACGCAAACAGCTCAGCCACAAAACCGTTCTGCCGCAGCAAGGTAAGCAGGGGCCGCCCATATAACGGCTCAACGGAGGAATCCGTAATAATTGCGAATTTGCTCACACCCGGCACAAGTCCCGCCTGTAAATCACGGATCAGCGAAGGGAACAGTCTTTCGCCGATTTCAATCTCGTAAGAGTTGTCGACTAGCTTTTTCAGTTCAACTTGAAAACGTTGGGACATGGCAAAAACTCCTTTTCCACATTTAGTCTATTTTTTGATAGATCCATAGGGACTTATAGTGTGCTACACTTGCCTTTGGAACACTGGATTTTGTAAGTTGATTCTTATATATTCATTTAACTGTCAATATAAGGAGAGATACTCGTGATAAATGTACAAAGCAAATGGGCCCTGATTACAGGGGCAAGCAGAGGCGTCGGTTATCAGACTGCACTTTTTATGGCCGGACAAGGCTGTAATCTTATTCTCCATAGCAGGGAACTGGCCCATACGGCAAAAGTGGAACAAGAGGTGCGGGCACTCGGTGTTGATGTCTACTGTGTGCAGGCCGAGCTGGCCAATCACGAAGAAGTGGTCGCCATGCTGGATGAAATTGAAGGCAAAGGCACCCCCGTAGATATTGTCTTTAATAATGCGGCTGTACAAATCGCCTACAGAACCGATTACTGGAATACCCCGGTGGAGGATTTTGAGCAGAGCTTCCGGATTAACTTCATTTCCATCGCAACGATATGTAACCGTTTTATTCCTCAGATGATCGGGCGCGGCTTCGGACGGGTCATCAATACAACCAGCGGCATTAAAAATGAGCCGGAGCAGGCGGGTTATGCAGCCAGCAAAGCGGCGCTCGATAAATTCACCAAAGATTTGGCTTCCCGGCTGGATGGAACCGATGTCATCCTCAGCTTAACGGATCCGGGCTGGTGCCGGACCGATCTCGGCGGCCCGAATGCCACCAGTCCGGTCGAAAGCGTCATCCCGGGAATTGCTGTCGGCGCCTTTGTGGACGACAAGAAAAGCGGGCGTTTCCTCCACGCCCAAGCCTTTGCCGGCATGACGCTGGAAGCAGCGGTGGCCCTGGCGGAAACGATGGAAGCAACACCATATACCATCTAAAGAAAAACCGTGTATATTTTCAAAAGCAGACCACAGACGGATATTTATCTGTCAGTGGTCTGCTTTTTGTATTAGCTGAATAAAGGACGCGTTACCATCTCCATGTATCGGAGCAGGCCGTTCCTGGCTTGTTCATTCTGCTGCCATACGCCTAAGTTCCAGCACATGAACCGGAGGCCCAGGTACCGGGAGGCCACAGCAAACCGTTCGGTAAAATGCTGATCCGCAATGCCGCAGCCTAGAGATTCGAGATACCTGCGGTAGTCCCCGGCTTGCTGCAGATTCCGGCAGCGCATGGGGATGTCCATAAACAGCGAACCGTAGCGTGCCTCTTCCCAGTCAATGAAGTAAACCTCATCATTGCCCTTCACCAGAATGTTGCCCGGATTCAGATCATTATGGATCATCGTATAGGTGCTTTCATCATGAATCACAGGTGCCATGTCTTCCACGATCCGTCCGGCAATATCCTCAATCCTGGAGATGATCTCCGTCCCGAACGTTTCAGCAAAGACCGGGTTCTCCTTGGCGCGCTCCCAGGAAGGTCTCCACCATTCATTGATGCATTTGGCGATGTAGTCTTCATCCACCTTCGGCAGCCAGGGCATTTCACAAGTACAGCCCAGATTGGCGTAATGAATATAAGCCAGCGCCCGCAATTCCTTATCCTGGAGCGCTGCTATATCCAGCTTGCCGTAATCTGTCCGGTAGTCCACGTCCTCAATGCACAGCAGGCTTCGCCCTTCATGCAGCGGCTGGCCCGACAGGCTGAACGGAACATTGGCAGCCTGTGAGAACAGCCGCGAAAGTGCCGAACGCTCCACAAAAGTAGCCAGTTTCGTAACAAGCGAAACCTCCTCAGCCGCATCCGGCCCCGCCTTTATTCCTGTTCTTCGTTGCAGCCTTACCTTATTGCGTATCAGTTCAACGGCCCGGGACCCCGAATGCATCGGTACGCTCTCTACGCTCAGCACCTCCGCTTCAGGACATACGAAGCAATACACGGTATCTTTAATCAAGTCAATCCTTCTGCTATTGCTCATCTCCATAAGGCGCTCTTCCTTATTTAAATTGGGCTTACTGCTCCTGCCGGCGATAGGTATGTTCCGCAAACCAGAACCGAAACGGCCTCTCTTCCAAAGGCGGACCGGACATATTCTACTGCCCCGGTGGAAATCAGCGAAATCAGCTGCAAAATCCGGTTATTACGTTCTTCCATCACTCCGGTTGCCCCTTATCTGTTATTTTCTGATGATCGTCCGGTAGACAAATTTAGGCAGCGCAGCTTGTCTGCGCCAGCGGGATTTCTGGCCTTTGGCAACAGGAGCGAACAGTAGCCGGTGGGCCCACTCCAGATTAAGCTTTTTCCACACCGCCGGTGCAGGCTTCACTTTCCCTGAGATGACATCCAGACTGCCGCCGACACCAAACACCAGCTTAACCCCGGCAAGCTCCTGCCTGTGCCTGTGCAGCCACTTATCCGAATAAGGCGCACCCATGGCGAGAATAAGCACATCCGGCTTGCTGCTCTGAATCTCCGCAATAATTCCCGCCTCTTCCCCTGGACTGAAAAATCCATGATGCCTGCCGGCAAGCTTTACCTCTGGATAAATGCAGGAAATCTTCTC
>NZ_LN831198.1:100228-111525 GCF_001368795.1 Paenibacillus ihuae | reverse complement strand
CTCCACGGCTTGTCTGCTCGTGTGCTCGTCAGTTCCCAGAAAATAAAAACTCCAGCCCCGCTCATTCCCCTTCTCCAGCAGCCGTAATAAAAGGTCATACCCGGTCACCCGTTCAGGGATGGGCTCACCCTTTCTTTTGGCTGCCAGCACAATTCCAATTCCGTCAGGAACAACGAGATCCGCAGCACGGATAATTTCCTGCAGCAGTTCATCGGACTGGCTGGCGAGCGTAATTTCCGGATTGGCTGTGATCAGATGAAACAGGCCGGAGCGTTCCTTGCGGATCTGCTCTGCCAGATACAGTGTCGTCTCCTCAAGCGTCAGCTTGGAGAACGGCACACCCAAAATCGAAACAGAATTCCCCATAATCACTTGTCCTCCCAGTCTTCAAGCACATTCCAGCCCACCGCAGGCTCTCCCTGCAGCGGGTACATCGTTCCCGTATAAATCTGCTTGTTATGTATTCCTGTCTCCAGATAATGCTCCATAATAGCTCTCGTAGACGCGGTCACTTTCAGCTCGGGAAGCTTGCTGTTATCTATCCACAGCAGCTCTCCTTCCTCACTTTCCACCAGTCCGCTGTCTGCAGACACACTTCCCATATACACGTATTGTACACGGATTTCCTGATTACCCTTGTTCCGGTTAACGATGTATCAAAGCGTCAGTCCCTGGAATGCCCGCTCCGTTAATCCTGTCTCTTCCTCAATCTCTCTTATGCAGGCACGCTTCGGATCATTGTGTTCCCCGTCCTCCAAATGCCCTCCGATAGGGACCAGATATTCGCCAAGAAACCGGCTTGCGGACTTTTTTTGCAGAAATAACAATTCCCCCGCTTCATTAAATAAAAAAGCCACGGCCATTTGTCTCAGCAGCATAATCAATCACTCCAGTCACGGATAAACACTAGGCTAGATCACATATCGAAATAGGAACGCGAAGGAAAATTATACCATAAAAAATTTGAACAGGTCATGACAAATTATGATACTGCAGGGAATTTGACCCTGGCAGGTGAATAAGTGTAGAAGCTTAATCCATTGGAGGTCATTACATGTTAATCAATGTGCTCGATAAAGGATATGTCCGGCTGGTTAATCATATGGGCAGCGATCTGACTGTTGTGAATGCAGCGCGGGTCTCCTATGCCAAACAATCGGATGAACTGAGTGAAAAAGACATCCGGCTGATTCAGTTTCTGGCCCGGGAAGGGCACACTTCACCCTTTAGGCATGCTGTAATCCAGTTTGAGATCTATGCTCCGCTGATGGTAGCGAGGCAGTGGTGGAAGTATGTAGTAGGCTCGGCCCATTATGAGGGCACCGGCGACAGTCTGGAGGCCTGGAATGAATCAAGCCGCAGGTATATTACGGAGGAACCTGCCTTTTATCTGCCTTCGGGCGGGGAGTGGCGGAGTGCACCGGAGAATTCCAAGCAGGGCAGCGGCAGCCTGATCTCTTGGGAGCTTGGAGCGAAATACACGAAGGAGCTGATGGACTACACCGAACTCGGCATGCAAAAATACGAAGCAGCCCTGTCGGACGGCATCTGCGCCGAACAGGCAAGGCTGTTTCTTCCGGCTTACGGACTTTATGTCCGCTGGTACTGGACGGCTTCGCTGCAATCTGCTGCCCACTTTCTCCAGCAGCGGCTGGAACATGATGCCCAGAAGGAAATTCAGGATTATGCCAAAGCCATACTTAGCATGGTGAAGACATTATTCCCGGTAACTGTTGAAGAACTGTTATCACGCTAGCTGCTCCTTATTAGCTGTGCGGAAAGACTGCATTGCCGCTGCGGCGGAAGGAATACAGCAGCCAGGCACAGGAAATCCCCACACCCGCCGCACAGACAAGAAACACCGCCATGTACGTCCGGCCTTGCCCGGCAGCTCCGGCCCCTATTACCAGTCCGTCGGCGGCTGTGCCGAACATCATCCCGATATTGCGGGACAAGGCCAGCAGGCTGCTGACCATGCCAAGCTGAGGCTTGGCGGCAAGTCCCATGACAAGGCTCGTATTGGGCGAGGTAATCATCCCCATCGAGCAGCCCAGCAGCACAACGGGCAGAACCATCATCCCTGCACTCAGCAGGGATGAGCCAAAGGCCAGGGCCAGCAGCGTGGCACTCATCAGCAGCAGCCCTGCGGCCAGAATTCCTGCCGGCCCTTTGCGGTCGGCTAAGCTGCCGCTGATTGGCGCCGTCACCACCAGCGCCAGCGGATACCCGATCATGATCAGCCCGACCCAGGCAGGCTCGGAACCGGACAGCCGCAGCAGCGAGGGCAAGGCCAGCTGTGCGGCGAACGCCGCCATATAGGTGATGACCGTTATGGCAATGCCGGCGGCAAAGTTCCGGTCAGCAAATAGCCCCCGTCCGGGAACGGCTGCAGTGGCAGTGCTTCGGGCAGACGCTTCACCCGTTCCTACTGCCGCAGCAACCGTATTCGAAGCAGATCCGCCCCCGTTCCCCGGCCGGTACGCGCGCACATGGGCGGCATAAGCAGCTGCTGTACCGGCCGAAGCTGCAAACAGCAGCAGCACCGGCAGGGACAGGAAGGAGGAACGTCCGCCGAGATCAACAGCGATCATCAGCGAGGACAGACCTACGGCAAACCATACGGCCCGGCCGGGGTCCAGCCTGCCTCCAGCGGTTTCCGTGTCCCGGGGAATCAGCCTTTGAGCGAGCAGACCTACCGCACCGGCGACTGCGGCCAGCAGCCAGAAATTGCTCTCCCAGGAGAACCACTGGATTAGGAAGCCGCCGAGTCCCGGGCCTGCCATTGAGCCTGCGGCAACAAATGTGCTCATCAGCCCCAGCGCCCTCCCCCGCTGCTCTTTGGGGAACACGGAAACGATAAGCGCCATATTGGTTGCCTGATACATCGAGGCCCCTATGCCCTGAATTACCCGAAACCCCAGGAGCAGTACAGCATTCGGAGATAGCGCACAGCCGAGCGCCCCCAGGGCGAATGCGAATAAGCCCAAGTTATGCACCTTACGGCGGCCAAGCATATCCCCCAGCCTGCCCATCACGGGCAGCAGCACAGAAATGACAAGCAGATAAATGCTGACGATCCACTGTGCCGAAGCCACCGGAATCTGCAGGTCATCCGCGATATCGACAAGTGCGATATTAAACATTCCGGCAGACAGGTTGGACAGAAATGCGCCCAGGCAGATGACCACTTTTACCGCCGGAAGGTTGGCCGGCCGGCTGGACGTCGTGACCGAGAAGCTCATAGGATGTTTTGCAGCGCGGTCTGATGCCAGATATTCCAGTTGTCTTCCACTTCCGCGGCTGAAGCTACTACTCCGAAATAACCCTTCATATTCTCCAGCGTCATCTCATGCGCCGCCCGGGAGTAGGATGCGCAGGCATCCTCGACCATTACAATATGGTAGTCCAGCATGAAGCCGTCCCGGGCCGTGGATTCTACACATACATTGGTGCTGACTCCCGTCATGATCAGGGTCTCGATCCGCTGCGAGCGCAGAACGGAATCAAGCCGGGTATTGATAAAAGCGCTGTACCGGTGTTTATTGACCACAATATCCTCAGGCAGCGGAGCGATCTCAAAAAATTCAGCCCCCCAGCTTCCACGGCGGCAGACTCCGAGCGAACCGCGCCCGGAACGCGAGGTCCAGACCGGCGAATCGGTTGCTTTCTCATGAAAGGTCTGGATATATATAACCGGAACCCCATGCGCCCTCGCCGCGGCGATCAAGCCATGCAGCTGCGGCATCATCGCCTTCACCCCTGCTACATCATTTCCGCGTGCGGCAAGCTCACCCTCCGGGTGGCAGTAATCATTCTGTACATCTACGATGATCAGCGCACTTTTCTCCGGCATAATTAAATCTGCTGTCAATTCCATTCTCGTCACCTCATTGTTTAGTAGGCCATCCGCCTGTCAGTTCCCTGCCGCCTTCTTTACAAACTGCATATCGACAAGTCCGTCATACGTATATTCCCCTTTATAAATCCCGGTCTTGATCATGACGTTCATATCTTTATCCAGCGCTTCCTGCGAAATGATTCCGTCCGGACTCCACAGCTGGTCTGCATAAGCCCGATCAATCGCCGCCTGCGCCGATGCACCAGAGAGCGTCGGGAACTCCGCCTTCAGCACCTCCATCGCCAGGTCCTTGTCCTTTTGGATCGTTTGGAGGGCTTTGACTACAGCGTTAACCACCTTCTGGACCGTTTCCGGGTCCTTCTCCAGCGTGGATTTCTTCACACTCAGCACGGAATATGCATAATCGCCCAGGTCATGGAATTTGTAGAAGGGCTCGTCCCATACGCCTTTATCGATCCCGTCGCTAATCTGCGGCTCGGCCCCGTTGGCTATATCTGCCGCGCCCTGCTGAACCATTGCCACCACGGTCGAGCCGTCCGCCGGCTCCAGCAGCCGCACATCCTTCTGCGGATCAAGCCCCAGCTCCAGCAGCAAATATTGGGTCAGCAGGTTCGGTGTTCCGCCATGCCGGCCGGCATTAATCTTTTTATCCTGGAGGAATGCCTTCAGATCTTCATCCGAAGCGCTTGCCGGAGCCGTTCCCTTTTTAGCCATCAGATATACATTCGCACGGTTCACGACATTGCTCACTGAAACGATCGGGTCGGAGTTGCCGATATTCGCCAGTGCATTCGATTCCGGCCCGCCGATTACTCCCCAGGCATCCCCGCTGACCACGGAAGTCACATGTGTACCCCCGGTTGCCTGCAGCATCTCTATCTCCAGTCCTTCTTCTGCAAAATACCCCTCGCGCTGGGCCACATACAGCGGCAGATAGCCGGTGTAGTGCAAAGGCTCGGAAATGACCAGCTTCTTCAGCCCTTCCGTTTCGGCGGCAGCGGCTTCGGCACCGGTATTGCTTTTAGAACCGCAGCCCGAAAGCAGAAGCATCGCGGAAACCAGCGTCAGGACGGCAGACAGCTTTACTTTTTTCATGTTCATAAGTAGTTTCTCCCCTTTTTCATAAAAATCGTTCTTCCCGCCTTACGCCTTCTTCATTCCGTACCCTTTGGACAGCCATTTCTCCAGCAGCACAACGCCTGCATACATCACCATGGACAGCACCGATAGGACGACAACCCCCACCCAGACGAGATTGATATCGAGAATCGTCCCGGCATAAATGACCATGCGGCCGATCCCGTGGCTGGAAGCGATGAATTCTCCGACAATCGCCCCGGCCAGCGAGAGGGCGATATTAATCCGCAGGCTGCTGATCATCCAGGGCATCGCCCAGGGAATGACGACCTTCGTAAAAACCTGATGCCGCTCGGCCCCAAGGGAGTACATCAGCTTCTCCATATCCTTGTCCACACTCTGCACCCCGCTGTGCGCAGACAGCGCTGCAACCACCACGGTCATGGCAAAAGCGAGCGCCACCTTCGAGAAGAACCCGATGCCCAGCAGTATAACCAGTACAGGTGCCAGCGCCAGCTTGGGCATCGCGTTCAGCAGGATCAGGAAGGGTTCGCTGATTCCGGCAAATCTGCGCGACCACCAGAAGGAAAGGCCGAGCAGCGAACCCAGCAGAGTGCCGCTTATGAACCCGAGAATGGTCGAACTCGAGGTATACGCAATATCCTCTAGCAGCGTCCCTTCTGTAATCTGGGTCCATGTGGTATTCAGGATGCGGACCGGACTGCTCCAGTAATAAGCATCCATCCAGCCGATCCGTGTAAACAGCTCCCAGCAAAGCACTATAAGGACTGCTACAGACAACCGTCCAAAACTGATGATCCGCTTATTGCGGCGGGCCAGCGCTTCTTCGTCCTGAATGAACGGCTCCGCCTGCCTTTTTTCCGTTTTCAGCGCACTGTTCCCGGACGCCTCCAGCTTGTGAATGACGTACCCTTTCTTTTGCACACTCTCCATCCGGTTCTCCTCCTCAAAGTTTGATTAGCTTAGCCTTACTATTTCTCAAGAAATATGCGCCGCCGATTCCTCATGGCCCCCTGACAGCAGAGCAAGCAGATGGGCTTTTAGCTCCATAAAGGAAGCTGATACGGTATCCTCCTGATGCCGGGGCCGCGGCATGTCCACAGAAATCTTCGAAATAATCCGTCCCGGACGCCCGGAGAAGACATAGATGTCGTCTGACAGGTAGATGGCTTCATCAATGTCATGCATAACAAACAGCACCGTCTTGCGGAAATCCTCCCAAATCTCCAGCAGCCAGTTCTGCATCGTCAGCCGGGTCTGGGCATCCAGCGCCCCGAACGGCTCATCCAGCAAAATAATGTCCCGGTCATACAGCAGTGTACGAAGCAGCGCCGCCCGCTGCCGCATGCCGCCCGACAGCTCCGCCGGATAATGGCCGCCGAAGCCCTTCAGCCCGTAACGGTCCATCAGCGGCTGCGCCCGGGCAACCGCCTCTTTGCGCGGCACGCCGCGAATTTCCATCCCGAGAATAATATTGTCCAGAATGGTCCGCCAGGGCAGCAGCATATCCTTCTGCAGCATGTAGCCGACATGCCCGGTTTTCCCGATTATATCCTCTCCATCCGCCAGCACCCGGCCGGTTGATGGAGGCATCAGTCCGGCGATGATATTGAACAAGGTGGATTTACCGCAGCCGCTGGGACCGATAATACTGACAAACCTGCCCTCTTCAATGGAAAGATTCGTTTCCTGCATCGCAATAATCTCCTGTCCGTCACGGCGGAACCACTTGCTTACACCGGCGATTTCAATCTTCGTTTTCATTTTGGACCCTCCCGGATTTGGATTGATAAACAAAAAGCCGCCAGTTTTAGACACAGCCCCAGGGCTAATGTCTGAAAACTGACGGCAGGTCGGCTCTCCTACTTTCAGAGTTCCAACGTAACGTTCAGGTAATGCTCCAAGTCTTTCTCCAAAATTATGATCGTACCGGAATACTCGGTCTCCACATCATAATCTTTAAGAACGGCTTTGATATTCAATTGAAATTCATCCATAAAAGCCTGCTTAATCTGAGTCTTGAACACTTCATGCAGCACCAGATTAATCCCGCGGCTGGCCGCAGCATCATGGGTGTCCAGCACCTTCAATACAGGGACCCGGCTGTTAATGGATAAGATAATAATCTTGTTTCCGACAAAATCAACCTTCTGCTGCTTAACACCGGCGTTGAATAACCTCTTATTGATTTCGTTGTAAATCCTTAGAATATCCTGTTTCCATTGTCCGGCGGAAGCGATCATAGCGATCACTCCTTCATAGCTATTGATGATGTTATAATATCTGACGAAAATACTGGATAATCCATAATCGCCTATTACTTATACATCATTATAGATAAAATGATAGAGTTGTCAACAGATATTACGTAAGAATTAATGACACGTATGTATAAAAACGCGTTTGATGTAATGAAACATTACACAAAACAAAGGAGCCGCAAGCAAAAAGAAGCAAAAAAGCTTCTTGCTTGCAGCTCCATTCTACATAGCCGATATGATCAATTGTAGTAAGGCCAGCCTGACGAATCCCAATACAAATCGCTTATCAGCAGCTTGGGAGCACCGTTCTCCGCAACACTATAGGAATGGCGGGCGATCACACCCGTGCCGTAGACATCCTGGCCGCCCGGCCCCACCCAGCTGGTGTTCCCGCTGTCGATTACCGTGGCGCCGCCATCCTTCATTGCCGTACCATCCTTGGCATAATACGGTCCAAGCACACTGGTTGACCGGCCGACCGCAACCTTGTAAGTGCTGCTGGTGCCCTGACAGCACACTCCGATGGAAACGAACAAATAGTAGTAGCCGGTGCTGCTGTTATAGACAAGGCTCGCGCCCTCAATCCCCCCGGACTTCGTCGCGATCCGGTAGGAATTGCCCGTCGGCTTCATGGTTGATTTGCTGATAGAGGTAATGTATATCCCATTACTCCAGGAACCGAAGACCATCCACAAGTTCCCGTTTGCATCTGCAGTAATATTAGGGTCGATGGCATTGTAATTGGAAGCATCCGTGGAACTGATTACCATTCCCTGGTCCGTCCATACTCCCCCGGAGATCGATGGGGTTGTTACCAGTCCGATCGCGGAAACTCTGGAACCAAACGTGGAGATTGAATAATACAAATAATACTTGCCGTTATAATAGTAAATATCCGGTGCCCAGACATCGAGCTTTACGTGATTCGGAACATAAGTATTCCACCAGGAGGGTTCTGAGGTGAAAATCGGCAGTGAGCGGACATAATTGGTACCATTCGTTGAAAAGAGCACCTGAATCCCGGAGCCCGTGCTGAATACCCAATGGGTATTGCCTTCTTTGATGTAAGCCGGATCATGCACATTCGTGTCTCCCGTTAATGACCAGGTTGCTGCACTTGCAGGAAATACAGTCGAGAAAATTAGGAAGACAGACAGCAGCAGCACGTAAACTTTTTTCCTGGATTTAATCATTTCCCACGCTCCTTTAATTAATTTATACATGAATCTATTCATAATAAATTATACTAAATCCACTCTTGTCCAAAATGTGATATCGCTTACATTGTAAATATCTTTTCTGATTTAATTTTTTTCGCGCTAACATCAGTTTTCGTTAAAGTTACTCTTCTTGCACACTTCTTAGCACCCGATCAAAACAGGCGCAGCCCGGGAGTTTTATTTCACATTTATCGAAAGTAAATTTAATTTCATAGCGCACTTTGGAAATAACATGATGAAAAATGAACTTTTTGTCATCCGTAACAGAGTGGAATGGTATAATCTATCATTATTAACCGAAGGGCAATGTTCTTCAGACTATCCGAAGACAACCCCGCAGACTGCTGCGGGGTTGTCTTTTTTTATATAGATATTTTGGGGCTATGAAAGGTGGAGGTAAAGATGAGTATGGAGCAGGAACCAGGAGCAATTTTCACCAGGGATGAGTTAATCAGTCAATTCAAAAGCTGCGGAGTCAAAGAAGGACAGCACCTGCTTGTGCATACCTCTCTCAGCAAACTGGGGTTTGTCGTTGGCGGAGCGGAGACTCTTATCCGGGCTCTTCTGGAAATCGTCGGGCCTGAGGGCACTATAATGATGCCTTCGCAGACGTGGAAGAATCTCGATCCCACTACTGGTGTGCATTGGGAAGCGCCGGCAGAATGGTGGCCCGTCATCCGGGAACATTGGCCGGCGTATGACAAAGAGGTTACCCCGGCTATCGGCATGGGCGTTGCCGCCGAAATGCTCCGCAAATGGCCGGGGGCCCGAAGATCAGATCATCCTGCCCGTTCTGTCGCAGCGGTCGGCAAATATGCGTCCTACCTTACGGAGAATCACGATCTGAGCAATATTTTTGGCGAGGGCTCTCCCTTGGATAAGCTCTACCGCTTGAATGGTTCTGTGCTCCTGGTCGGTGTCGGCCATGACAAGAACACTTCACTGCATTTAGCGGAGACCCGTGCTTCTTTCCCCGGTAAACAAACGGTCTATGAGAGTAGCGCAGTTAGGGTAGAAGGCAAGCGGGAGTGGATTACATACCCCACCCAGGCCGTGGACGACAGCGATTTTGTCCGCTTAGGAACCGCATACGAGGAAGAAATGAAGCTGACCGTTCATCGCATCGGCAACGCCGAGGTCCGGCTGCTGGAACAGCGTCCGCTCGTCGACTGGGCAACAGCCTGGATGGAGCGGCACCGGGCTTAAATCTTTGACGGTTCCCAGGCAGAGAATGATTATAACTGTGCCAAAGAACCTTCATCATACAACGAAGCATCCGCTGCCTGGAGATAAGGTGTCCAGTCCGCTGTTGTGTACAGCATTAAACGGTGCATCGCCCGCGTGCATGCGGTGTAGAACAGCTTCCGTTCGCTCTCCCGGTGATACGTCTGCGAAGAAGCATCATAGATAAGCACAGCGTCGAATTCGACTCCCTTGGCAAGATATGCGGGGATAACCAGCGCCCCCTTTTCAAAGGTAAGGGTCTTCTTCGTAATAAGCCGCAGTACCTCCGGGCCTTGCGCCGTCAATGCTTCATAAGCCTCGCGGCTTTCCGCAGCGGTCTTCGTAATGATGGCAATGGAGTCGTAGCCCTCTGCCTGGAGTGCTGCGACATCTTCAAGGATCCGCTCCACCCGCGCGGCGCTCCCGCCGGTCTGCGTGAGACAAGGCTTCCTGCCGTGTCTGTCGAACGGCACGATCTCTTCGCCCGGCAGCATGGACTTCGTGAATTCCACAATCTCCCGAGTTGAGCGGTAGCTCCGGACTAGCCGGATCAGTCTTGTGTCTTCTTCACCATGCAGCCGGATCAGCGAGGAATCCGCCTCATGCAGATTCGTGGCCTGGGGAAAAATCGCCTGGCCGAAATCGCCCAGCACGGTCATTCGCGCGCGGGGAAACAGCCGTTTGAGATAGGCATATTGGAACGGCGAATAATCCTGGCCTTCATCGACAAACAAATGCCTTACCACTGTGTTCGTCCGTACACCCTCCAAGAGTTCTTTTAGATACAGGAACGGGGTGGCATCCTCATAGAAAAGTTCGCTGCGCCCCAGCTTCTCTTTCGTCTGCCTGCAGATTTCAGTCCAATGCTCAGGCACTCCGGCCTCATCCGTCATCGTCCGGTAAGCAGCCTCCTCTCCAAACAACTGGCTATAGAGCCCAGTCATATCTACGAACATGAACCGTTTTATTTCCCGTTTCAGCGGTTTGAAATGCTCCTTCACAATCATCCGCTGCAGCAGTTCTTCTTGCTGAAGGCCGAAGTCGAAGACATTCTCTTCTCCCTGCTCCTGTCCGCGAAGGTCTCCATACTGTTCTACATACTCCTGAGTAAAATCAAAGACGACGGTCTCCCGCTGAACCTTCTTGAGCAGGGCGCTGTAAGCATCGGCATATTGCTCGTTGTCGAGATAATCAAGCTCATCCTGAACCCACGGCTCTTCTTGCTCCTTAAGCTCAAGTGAAGCCAGCTCCCGCAGCAGCCATTCCTGCAGCAGTGTAACTCGGTTAGCCAGGCGGATGGAGCTGTCGTAGCTGTAAAACTGCAATTTCATCTTCTCTGCGGTAATCAGCTCGCGGTCCCGGAAAGAGATACTGCGGAATAACATCCCTTCATTCCCGAGCCACAACGCGTAGTGCTGGAGAGCCTGCAGGAAATCTTCCGAAGCCTTGTACCGCATCCCGCTCATCCGCGCTTCATACCCGGAGGCAGACTCCGGATTCATCGCATACTCGATCTGCTCGAACGGGTCTTCCAGCCGAAACGCCGAGCCCAGCAAGTAGGCAAGATATTCCTGAAAGGTCGTCTGCTGCATATTCTCTTCCCCCAGCTCGGGGCAAGACTGTAGACACATAGCT
>NZ_LN831198.1:97347-98995 GCF_001368795.1 Paenibacillus ihuae | reverse complement strand
CGCGCAAAAGGAAGCCGCTTCGGCACGCAAAGCAGCCCCCGGCAGGCAGCCGGAAAGAGCGGGAGCAAGGAGAAGGTCAAGGAGCTACGCTTCACTGCCCATATCGAGGAGCATGATTACGAGACGAAGCTGCGCCAGGCGGACAAGCATCTGCGCTCCGGCAAGCCGGTGCAGCTGGTTGTGCAGGCCTCCGGCGCCAAGGAAGCCGCCGCGGCCAAGACCGTGCTTGAGCGGCTGGTCATCGATCTGAAGGAAGCCGGAGTCAAGGAAACCGGCCTTCAGACCGGCGGCAAGGGCTCGAAGGTGAAGTTGAATCCGCGCTGATCAGCGGTAATAACGACAAACAAGGGTGTCTCATAAGCCAGGATATGGCTGTATGGGGTACCCTTGTTTTTGTGTGCGCTTGGAGCATAGACTCAGCAGCAAAAGTTTAAACGGACTGAGATGACGTTAGTCCGGGGATTCCAGGCTCTAAGAACCGTGCTGCGGACTCCACAGACCTTAAGGGAAGCCTAATACTGTAAATCGGAGATTTTCCATATAAATAACTGCAGCTGAGTCCGCAATAAGCTTAGAGAACTGAAAAATCAACAAATAACGCCTCCTGTGTCCGCAACAGTCTGCCTAGGCCCAGATACAGAGGAGCGCTTTGCGCATGTAGTTTGTTTGCCATCACATCACGACGCACCTCATGCAGAGAGCCTGCACAAGTTGCGGAAGCCCTGCCATTTGCGGATTATTCAGAGCTCTTCCCTCGCACAAACCTAAGCATTACCCTCGTGCCCGCTCCCTCCACACTCTCGATGGCGATGGAGCCGCCATAACGTTCCATGATAGCCTTGGTAATGGCTAACCCAAGACCTGACCCGCCTCCATTCCGGTTCCGTGAACCCTCCGCACGGTAAAAGCGGTCAAAAATATGCGGAAGCTGCTCAGATGAAATCCCTATTCCGGTATCCGTAACAGCTATGGTAACCTGATCAGGTTCTACAACATGCCCAATGCGGACCTTGCCGCCTTCGGGCGTATATTTCAGGGCATTCTCCACGATATTGCGCAGCACCTGATAGCAGGCGCTGGCCGGCATCAAGATGAATAGCCCTTCTCCTTCACCAGACAGATCGCCTTCGATATTTAGGATCACACCCGGACCTACGTGTACCGTCTGAGGCAGCAGCTCGCGCAGGACCTCCCTCACATCACATTCTTCTCCTGCCCCTTTCTGCAGCGGCTCCTCCGTCTCGGCAAGCAGCAGCAGCTGGGCGATCAGTTCCTTCATTCTGCCTGTTTCATCCATCATGAACGCAAGTGACTCTTCCAGCACTTCCGGTGACTGTTTGCCCCACCGCTGAATCATATGGGTATGCCCTTCGATGATGGCAAGCGGCGTCTTAAGCTCATGTGAGGCATCAGCGACAAACCGCCGCTGCTGGTCAAAGGAAACACTTAGCTTTTGCAGCATTGTGTTAAAGGTGGCGCCCAGCTGATAAAGCTCATCCTGTGCCGCAGGCAAAGGCAACCGCCGCGACAAATTGTTTGCCCCGATGTTCTGCACCTCTCTGATCATGCTGCGGATGGGCTTCAAAGCGGAACGGGCGACAAGCAAGCCGGCCAGTGCCGCTACTCCAGCTGCCAGCAATAAGCCCAG
>NZ_LN831198.1:79247-97246 GCF_001368795.1 Paenibacillus ihuae | reverse complement strand
CTGTGGCCGCCTTGGAAAACCCGCTGTCCGTCAGACGCAGTGTTACAGCACCATATGCCGGCAGCTTCAATTCACTGTCCGCCTTATAGTGGACAGCTGTGACTGAATCCACCTTAGTACCCTCCTCCGCAAGTACCCGCCCTTTGGTATCGAGTATTTGCAGAGTCTGCCCTTGATCCAGATCACTTGCAAAAGAAGACAAATCCGGCTTCAGCACCGCTGCTACGCCACTGCCCTTGCCAAGTCCGGGTTTCAACAGGGAGGGCAGGAACGATACTTCTCCAATCTGAAGCTCGAATTGTTTAAGCTTCTCCGCCAGCAGCTCGGTCTCCTGTCTCTCCGTCCATTGGCTGAAGGTGATATACACAAAAGCGCCGAGTACAGCCGCCACTATCAGGGAAGCCAGGGCAATGGATGCGCTGACCTTGCGGGAGAATGTCCAAGCCTTCATTGCCTTCACCTTCAATCCCTTAAAATATAGCCGCTGCCGCGGACGGTATAAATCAGCTTAGGTTCATGTCCTTCATCCACCTTCATGCGCAGATAGCGGATATAGACATCGACCACGTTAGTTTCACCCTCGTAGGAATACCCCCAAACCAGATTAAGCAGCGCCTCCCGGTGCATCAACCGGTTCTTATTGGCGAGCAGACAGCGGAGGAGCTCGAACTCGCGCTGTGACAAGTCGATGTCCTGACCCGCCCGGGTTACACGGTGCGCGGTTGTACTTAGCGTTAAATCTCCGGCTACCAGCAGATCCCCCGGTTCCTTGCTGTGCAGCCGCCGCTGCAGAGAGCGCATGCGGGCAAGCAGCTCTTCGATAGCAAACGGCTTAGGCACATAATCATCTGCTCCGGTATCCAGGCCGCGGACCCGGTCACTGACGGTATCCCTGGCCGTAATCATAATGATGGGTGTCTGCTTTACCGTTCGTATTCTTTTGCACACTTCAATTCCGTTAATCCCGGGTAAATTCAAATCAAGAAGGATGAAATCAAAGCTCCCATTCAATGCCTTGTCCGCACCGGCCAGCCCGTCACTGGCAACCGTAATCTCATAGCCCTCATACGAAAGCTCAAGCTCCAGCAGGCGAACCATGGCAACTTCATCCTCGATAATCAGGACACGTTCTTTCAACCTCTACTCCACCCCGTTATGCTTCAGTTATTGTTCATCAAAGATAATCCGGCCAGGGAGGAGGCCTTGATGCGGAAGGTTCCGGCACCGAGTGTTCCGCTGATCCGGCCGCCCTTAACCGTCAGTGGAAAGTCCGTATCCGGCCTACCGAAGCTGGTGCTGGCATCTACCTGCACGTCCGCCTGCCCGGGCCAGGCCAGATATACATTGCCTGCCGTGTTCGACACATTCCAATTGCCCCCTACCTTTCCGCTGGCGATATGAATGTTCCCCGCCACACTAACCGCTTCGATGGATGAATAAGCATCCTCCGCTGAAAGATTGCCGCTGGTCGTCTCCATATCCAGTGCCCCCGCAATCCGCTCAGCCCGGATATTTCCGTTGATCACGGCAGCTTCCACACTTTTCTTAACATCGGATACATCAACCATGCCATTATCCGTCTGAATGCTGAGGTCGCTGCCGCTTCCCTTTGCCGTAATTCGACCGTTCTGCGAAGATAATCTGATCATGCCTGTGGAATTAACATTGGATAACACTATATTTCCGTTGTTCAGCTCTGCCTGTAAATCCGCCTTAACCCCTTGCGGCAGATTAACCGTCACATGAATGCTTGGAGGATTGCTGCTTGTTCCACTCTTCCCGCTGTAGGTTTTGATCTCAAGAACTTTTCCCCGGTTCACTATAATTCCGGACTTATCCGCTATACTCTGAGCTTCCAGCCTGGAGACCCCATTAACAAACACTGTTGTATGTACCTCAATCTGCTTGCCGCTGCCTTGCTTAAGTTCAATCGAACCGTTCTCTCCAGTGATGGACACTGTTTTGGTGTCCGCCCCCAGCTCGATACTGGCCGTGCCTTTATCAACAGAAAATCCTGATCCGTCAGCAGAAAGTACAGATGCTTGTGCAGCCTTTGCCTGTAGAACCGGTACCGCTTCAAAATCCGCCTCGGACAGCTGCCGGGCAGCGACGAATCCTTCTTTTTCCCAGCCAGCAAACAGCAATATTCCTGCCATACAGCCCGTCAGCACACACTTCATCGAACCTTTCATTTCCTGTTCCTCCCCATGTCTTGTAATTGGTTGACCTAATGGTAACCCATAATTCATGAGAAAGACTTTGCAGACAGATTAGAGTTTGATGAGAGCGCCTGATCCTATATATCAACTTATCTCATCCAGATATTGGATGGCTGTTAATTAAGATACAAGGACGACGACAAAAAGACCACCCTAAGCAGGATGGTCTTCAAATTTAAACGGCCCAACTCCTAAGACTGCCCCTTCTCCGCGAGCTGCTCTTGGGCAAGCCGGATCATTTCGCGGACCATGGAGCCTCCGATTTTACCGCCGATATGGCCGGCAGATTCCGTAGTCAGACCGCCATTATTACCCGGCTGAAGGGGAATGCCCAGCTCCTTGGCGACTTCATATTTCACATCGTCCGGGTGGTTTGGATCAACGGTATACCCTTCGCGTCTCATCACATCCGCTTTGAAGGTCTGCATTCCCTGTGCTGCTCCCGGTACTGCGTATTTCCGGTTTCTTCTTGCCATCCAGATCACTCCCTTAGGGTATTTCATCTACTTTTCCCCAAGGTCCCTTAATTCATCCGCAAACAGTCTTCCCGCATAGTCGGCAATCCGCCCGCGCATCGCAAGTATAGAGATCCAGTGCTCCGGGATGCCGCTTAATCCGTAAAAGGCTCCGGCAATCTGGCCGTAGACCGCCCCGGTCGTATCGGCGTCATTGCCCAGATTGACAGCGAGCAGCGCACCTTCGGCAAAGCTGGCAGAGTTGTGGAACGCCCACAGCGCCGCTTCCAGCGATTCCACCACGTACCCGGAGCCTTGAATTTCAGGCGGTTCCTTAAGCTTGTAAGAGCCATTCATAATGCCCAGAATATGCGGTGTCAGCTGATCCTCCTGCAGCCAGCCGCCGAAGGCCTCCGGGGCCAGCATCTCCTGTTTGCTCCACCCGTGCAGACCGGCTAGAATATAAGCGGCCAGCAGGCGACAGGCGCTGACACATTCTGCTGCGGCATGTGTCGTTCTGGAGCTGCTGGCCGCATATCGGATGGCCTCCGCCGGATGAGCAGCGTAATACATGACGACAGGAGCCAGCCGCATAATCGAGCCATTCCCCGCAGCGAACGGATCGGCCGAACCGCTGTAAGCCTCTCCGCTCGCTTCATAATGAAGCAATGCTGCCCGTGTAGCATTGCCGATGTCAAAGCATTCCCCGGTGCTGCTCAGATGCCCCTCACGGAACCATTTCAAATAACGCTGCATCTGGTCAGCAGCGTCAAAGTCCTGCTTCGTGAGCAGGCTCTCCGCCAGGCAGAGCGCCATGGATGTATCATCAGTCCACTGTCCCGGCTGCAAACCGAAGACGCCGCCACCTATGATATCCTCCAGCGGCGCAAAGGTGCCTGGGGCCTTGAATTCGGCCGTGGTTCCGAGCGCATCCCCTACCGCCAGCCCATGCAGACACCCCTGATAACGGTCGGCATTCAATATCATCCTGCATCCTCCTTATGCACCGGTGGTCCCCAGAATGAACAATATTCTCTGGGGACCGCCGTTTTTTTCAGAAGCATTTAATTTAATTATTGTTCGCCAGGATACTTAAGTCCCCACTGTGCCCGGACCTGATCCAGCAGCTTCAGAATCGCTACGGATTCATCCAGCGTCATGACCGGACTTTCCGTCAGACCGGCCTGCAGACAGCGGCCCACTTCCTCCGCCTCAAACGAATAGCCGACAGAAGTCCGATCATCCTCAAAAGTCTCCGCAAGTTCACCGCCGATATACAGCTCGGCCGCCCGCGGATTCACCAGTGTGCCTTTCACAATAATATGGCCCTCGGTTCCGAATACATGAGCCTCCTCCAGCAGCTTGAGGCGGATTCCCCCGTTAAGCATAGCGCTTTTTCCCCCGCCATAGGACAACATCAGCGAGAAATGCTCATCCACTCCGGTCTCACCGATATGTACCGTACTGGATACGGACTCAGGATGAGGCCCTAAAACCATGGAAGCGAAGGAAATCGGATAGATACCGACATCCAGCAGCGCTCCGCCGCCCAGCGCCGGATTCAGCAGACGGCCTTCCGGATTCCAGTCTGCGCGGAAGCCGAGGTCTGCTTGAACCAGGCGGACGTCCCCAATCTTCCCTGCGGCAATCCACTCTCTGACTTTGACGTTAGCCGGGATATAGCGGCTCCACATGGCCTCCATCAGGAACAGCTTATGCTCGCGGGCGTAGGCCACGATTTCCTCCAGCTCCCCGCTGTTCACCGTGAACGGCTTCTCACACAGCACAGCCTTGCCGGCGCGCAGGGCCAGCAGTGCATTCTCTTTATGGAACGGATGCGGGGTCCCGATATAGATGGCATCCACCTCCGGGTCGTTCACCAGTTCTTCGTAAGTAGCATAGGCGACGGGAATACCGTGATTCTTGGCGAATTCATCCGCGCTTTCCTGGGTGCGTGATCCGACAGCATAAGCAATACCGTTACTGGCGTGGGCCAGATCCGTTGCGAACTTGTGAGCAATCCAGCCGGTGCTGAGAATTCCCCATTTCACCTTGTAAGCGTTATCCATTGACATTAAAGTCTCCTCCTGCAATAGTTTCAGTCTATTTGATTCTATCATTCTGTGCTTCTTGTGTAAAAGAATCACCGCTAAGCTTAGACCATAGCCAGCAGCGCACACACGCTTATTACAGAAAATCCGACCGTCACCAGAAGCGTAGCGGCGTTCCAGATCTGGTGATTCAGCGCGAGATTCTCAATATAGCTGCGGAGGAACAGCCTTCGCAGCAGCAGTTGAAGCAGCCGGATGAACCCGAAGCTGAACCAGCCGAATAAGCTCACTAAAAAGACCTCGTAGCTCCCTTTGTCCACAAACCGGTCCGCCACCTCACCATTGTAATGAATAGGTACAAAATCAGGCATCTCCCGGTAGAGATACATATATAGCAATACAGGAATGATGGCAGCGATACTGCTTAGGGTGAACGTTATTTTATTTTTGAACATCAGCTGCAGCCCCTTCTGTCTGAAGCAGCAGAATACGGTCCTTGAATCCGCCGCGGCGCTCTGCCTTCTCCGCACGGATCGCCTCCAGCATCTCACTGTCTCCGCCATGGATCACGGCTAATGCCCGGATGACCTCAAGCATATCTGCCAGCTCCTCGAGCGCATGATCGTCCTGTTCTTCCCGGAAGTACTCCTCTGCTTCCTCGCGCAGCTTCGCACGCAGCGCCTCTATGTATTCCTCAGTATCCAGTATTCTGGTGGCACAGGTCTTGCCCTGCGATGTAATCAGCGCCGGAATACCATCTCTTACAAGCTTGAAATACTCGGTCAAAATTAATCAGCCGCCTTTCATTCTATAATCAGCTATCCTTCAGCAAAGCTCCTTCCTCAGGCGCTCCACAAAAGGAATATCCGCCGGGGCAAAGTCGTATTCCGCCAGCTCGTCCCGTTTCACCCATCTGCAGGCATCATGGTCACTCATCGCAATCTCTCCGCCCAGATACTCCGCCTTCCAGGCTATCAGCGTAATCTGTACGCTGCCATAATCATGCTCATGGCTTCCGAATGCTTCATAAGGCCGGATGGCGATCTTCATTTCTTCCATCAGCTCTCTGCACAGACACTGCACGGCATCTTCACCGGCCTCCAGCTTGCCGCCGGGGAATTCCCACAGCCCTGCCTGCGCTTTCCCTGGTTTCCGCCGGGCGATCAGCACCTGTCCTTCTTTATTATGGATAATCGCCGCCGCTACTTCAATCCTCATTTTTTGCTCCTCCGGACCGGCAATCAACATTTACGGGAGATGCCATATTGTGGTTTTATATGGTAAAATATGAATTGCATACTAATTAACTGATCACTAGCTTCATAGAGTATATGTGTTTACTGGGGAGGCTAAACGTGAAATCTTTTTTCAGACCGGATGCCAGGAATGAGGAGCAGAGCGCGAACCCGTCGCTTAGTCTGCGCATCAATATATTTTTCTTCGGCACTTTTATTATATTCTGCATTATTATTGTCCGACTTGCCATTGTACAGTTTGTTGAAGGCCCCACGCTCACCGAGGTCGAAACGAGCCGGGATACCAAAAACGTGCCGCTCGCTTCGATACGCGGGAGTATTTTGGCGAAGGGCGGAGAAAAGCTGGCTTATTCCACCTCGGTGCAAACGCTTTATTTCTCCTTGACCAGTGATTATACGGAAACCGTAACGGACAAAAAAACCAAATTAACCTCACGGTCGCCCGAAGCTACCGCCAAAGCTAATCAGCTTGCCGCCGACCTCGCTGCCGATTTCGCCAAATACGGGGCCAAGGTGCCGGAAGATGAAGTGATTACGAAGGATGCCGTGCTGAAAGCCATGGACCTCGACTCCAAAGTCTATTCGGGCTTCATGCTGCGGCCGATCAAACGCGGTCTGGTTAAAGAGGAAATTGCCTACTTCATGGAGCACAAGGACAAGTATCCGAATCTCACAGTCAGCGAGGAGGATGAGCGTCACTATGATCCGGACACAGTAGCTGTACAGACAGTCGGATATATCAAGCCTTTCAAGAAATCCAAAGAGAGCCTTGATATCTATCTGAACATTCAGGCTGCCATGAGACAGGACGCCGACCCCGGTCTGGCCTACAGGGATGATGAATTCGTCGGTTTCGACGGCCTTGAGCTGCAGTATCAGCGGGAGCTGCGCGGGCGCAACGGCTACCTGACCGTAGGTGTTAATGCCAAGAATATGGCCGAGGGTATTGAAGCCATAGTACCTCCTGTCAAAGGCAATGATGTGTGGACCACCATCGATAAGAACATTCAGCTGAAGACGGAACAGGCGATCCTGGATCAGATTAAATGGGTACACAGTAATCCTGTGCAGGGTAAGGTTCACCCTGATGCCAAGACCGGCTACGCCGTTGCCATGGAAGTCGATACCGGCAATATTGTAGCGATAGCCAGCATGGAGGATTATGACACCAATATATGGACTTCAGGCACACTGCCAACAGAAGTTTGGGATGAACTGCAGCTAAATTATCAGAACGGCGCCGTTACACCGTTTTCCTCCGGAAGGTCCGGCCACAACTTTGAATCGGCTGTCTTCCTAGGCTCAGTAATCAAACCGCTGACCGTATTGATCGGCCTGAACGAAGGGTTCATTACAACACGTACAACCTATCCCGACAAGGGCAGTACAACCTTCGGCAGAGCCGGTTATGAAACTACCGTCCGCAACGCAGGCGGCCATGCCTACGGATACTTCAAATCACCAGCCATGGCCATCGAGAAATCCTCAAACGTCTTCATGATCGATATGGTCGGTAAGAAACTCTATGAGAAGTACGGCTCTGAGGGAGTCAAGGTCTGGGACAAATACATGAGGGAGTTCGGGCTTGGTGAGCAGCCGGGCAGCGGACTACCGAGAGAGCACAAAGGTCTGATCAATTATTTTCAAGAAGCAAATACAGAAGAAGGGGGCGGCGGAGCACAGTCAGCACTCGTTTTCGCTTCCTTCGGACAACAGGGTAAATACACGGCGCTGCAGCTGGCCCAGTATGCCTCCACTCTGGCGAACCAGGGGGTCCGGATCAAGCCGCAGCTAGTCAGCAAAATCACAGATCAGTCCGGAAATACCGTCAAGACCTTCGGCAGAGAAGTATTGAACGAAGTGAAGTTCGACAAAGCTTACTGGCGTGAGGTCATCAAGGGTATGAACACCTCTGTGAGTGCATTCGAGGATTTCCCTTATGACTTTGCACGTAAAACCGGTACTTCCCAGCAGCAATATAGAATTAAGGTAAATGGAGTGAAGACCAGCTACCTGGCCGACAACGGCGTGTTTATCGCCTTCGCCCCGCGCGACAAGCCCAAGCTGGCTGTTGCCGTAATCATTCCCGAAGGGGGATTTGGTTCCAATAGCGCCGCGCCCGTCGCCCGTAAAATTTTTGACGCATACGATTGGGAATACGGGCTGGACGGAACACCGAAGAAAAATAATCCGCCTGTGAAGGATGACGATAAGCAGACTGCCGGAGATGGGGCGACAACGGAATAAGACAAACTTTTTACTTTGTTGCCTTAGAACTTATTCACTTGTTGCTCAGTAAGCTTTCAAGCGCTGGCCTTGATTCTGAGAGAATGATTCCGCGCAACATTTTATTACCAGTATGTATTTCCAGTGTCCACCGGTTAGTAACGGTATTGAGCTCCTTAAATTCATAACGGCTGACCTGTTCCAGGGGGATTAGTGTATTGTCTGCAGTGATACCTCTGTTACCGATGAGCATAGACACTCTGTCATGATTGAAGGCAACAACGATAACGAGCGCATACACATAGGCGAACCAGTGTCCTTTGATCAGATCACTGACACCGAATATTAACAAGCCCAGGAGAAGGGTCACTGCAGTTACATACAGGATTGTAACCGCAAGCAGCCATTTATACGGTATATACTTTGACGCACTATATACGTATATTTGATCTTTACCTGTCTTTTTCAGCTTGTAGTCCTTGTATGCGTAGTAGAGAAACCAGGGAATAATTACACAGTAGGCGATGTTCAAGAGCATGATAAAAATGGATTCAATAGTCATTTACCCCAACCTTTCCTGCGGCTTCTCGTACGCCTAAATTATATATTTATAGTATATTGGAAAATTTAGCAAAAACGCAATCAATGAAGCACAAACTTATCCGGACAAAAACAAGCCCATTCCATAGACGGAATGGGCTTGTTTTGCTGATAATAGCGAATTTGTGGTGGGTAGATGCTCTTTATATGATACTTGGCCTGCTCACTATATTACTTGCTTAGCACAAGCTCCAGACGCACTTCAAGCTCATTCTCAGTATCCAGCACGATCGAGTGCGGGTTCTTCATGCCAAAGTCTGCAAAGGTCACGGTTGTCATCCCCGACAGCATCAGCTGTCCACCGCTGTACACCGCCTGCGAATCGAAGGTAACCTCTTTCTCAATTCCTTTTACGGTAAGCGTACCTGTCATCTGAACCGGCACCGCAGTACCCTCCGTCCATTCTGCCGGCAGCTCAGAGAAGGAGCTTACCGCAAACGTCGACTGCGGGAACTCTTCTACACTCAGGTAATCCGCGCTTTTTACGTGCTCGTCCCGTTGTCCTTCTCCGGAATCCAGCGCACTCATCTCAATCGAACCTTCGCCTGTCATGGAGGCTGTGTCATCCAGATTGACATTCCATGTCCCTTGAACGGAGGCATTTACGAAGTTGACCGTTTCTTTGGAGGTCGTAACCGACCAGTATACTTTCGAAGTGTCGGCAATACTCCAGGCACCGTTTAATTGTTCTGCTGTAACTGCAGCGCCTGTTGCCGCCGCATTTGCTGCTGCCGTTCCCGAGTTATTCGTTCCCTGTTCCTGTGCAGGAATGACGGACTCGATTTCCACGTTATTCCCGAGGCTGTTGTTCAGTAACGTAAATGCTGTGATTGCCCCCACGACTACGACGCCTGTGGCTGCCCACACCCATGTTTTCTTCTTCATCCTTATTCCCTCCATCCAAAAATTTTTCTCTGCCTTGTCCGGCTAGCTCCCATTCTAACAAAGCAATATGTCGGGAATAAGTCAAAGCACCGTCCGGTGTTCTGTGGTAAAATGTCCGCTAAAGGAGGCTTGTTTCCCATGAAATCCATTCTGATCGTTGAAGATGAGGCAGCGATTGCCCGCGTGCTGGGTGCCTATCTGAAAAAAGCCGGCTTCCAGGTTACCCATGCCGCCGACGGCATAGCCGCACTTGAAGTTTTCGAGGCATCGCCTCCTTCTCTTATATTGCTCGACATTATGCTGCCGAACATGGACGGCTTTGAACTGCTTGGCCAGATCCGCAAAATCAGCAGCTGCCCCGTCATCATGCTCACCGCCCGGGACGGCATTAAAGACAGGCTGGCCGGACTTGACGGCGGTGCCGACGACTATATGTCCAAGCCATTCATCCCCGAAGAGGTCGTCGCCCGGGTGAACGCTGTGCTGCGCCGTCCTTCCCAGTGGTCCGACGGCAGCGGCAAACGCCATTTCGGCAGCCTGTTTGTCGATTTCAGCGCCCGCAGCGTCTTCCTGAATAACGCCGAAGTCAGTCTGAGCCCGCGCGATATGTCGGTCCTGCTGTTCCTGGCCGAACGCCCGAATCAGATCTGCACGAGAGACCAGCTGATCGAGCAGGTGTGGGAGATGGACTATGAGGGCAGCGATCGGGCGGTCGACCTGTCGATTAAGAGACTGCGTCAGGCGCTCTCGCACTGGCCGGCTGAGGAAGGGGAGATCCGCACGCTGCGCGGGACAGGGTACCAGTTATGGACCGTATGAAGCAGCCGCCGAGACGTACCTCCATCCTCTCCTACTGGACGCTCCGCTATCTTATTATTATCAGTATCGGGCTACTGCTCACCGCACTGGTGACCTTCTGGTGGATTCAGCAGGAGGCGATGAATAACCGGATGCAGACCACCGCCCTGCTCGCCCAGGAGATTGCCGACCGCAGTGTCAGCAGCGATGGAACCATGCAGATCAGCCCAACCTTGGCTAAGCTGGTGGAAGACCGCAAACGCTTCTTCAAATTAACGCTGGAAATGTGCGTTATTATTACAGACCCGGAGGGCAAGCTGCTCTTCTCCGAGCCGTCCTTGACCCAGGAGGAGATGAACCACAAGCTTAATGACACGCTGTCCGGCTCGCGCAGTCCGGAATTCAAGGCTGCGGTGGCCCAGATTCAGCATGGCGGCGAAACCCTGGGGCAGGTAATTGTGCTCCAGTCCAAACGTTCGCTGCGCCATATTCCCCAGGAGGAGATTACGTTCTTCTCCATTCTGATTCTGTTCCTGATCATTCTGAGCTGGCTGACCATCTACCTCTTGTCGAGCAAGCTGGCAAAGCCGATTCAGCGGGTAGCTGCCGCAGCAGCACAGATTAGCAGCGGGGAGTATAATATCATTCTGGACACAGGGGCCAAAGAGCGGGAAATCCACGAGCTGCTGCTCTCCTTTCAGGAGATGTCGGGCAAGCTGCAGCAGTTCGAGCAGTCCCGGGCGGTTATGCTGGCCGGGGTTTCCCATGAGCTCAAAACGCCGGTCACCTCGATCAAAGGACTGGTTCATGCCGTCCGCGAGGGTGTCGTTGAAGGCGATGAAGCCGAAGAATTCCTCGACATCGCCCTGCAGGAAGCGGGCCGGCTGCAGCGCATGGTGGCCGATCTGCTGGATTACAACGCCCTGACCGCCGGCATCGTGGCCGTCCGGCATGACCGGCTGGATGCCGCTCCGCTGCTGGCGGAGATCGTCTACCAGTGGAAGCTTACGCAGTGTGAATCGGTCAATGAACCAGTGCTTCAGCTGCCGGAGAAGCCGCTCTATGTGCGGGGAGATCCCCTGCGCATCCAGCAAATCATCGTGAATCTGCTGAACAACAGCGTACAGGCTACACTGCCTGGACAAAATCTCCAGCTGACCATCAGCCTATCTGTAATTCCGCAGGGGTATGCTGAAATTACCGTCACTGATAACGGGCCGGGCATCCCTTCGGACATCAGCGGCAGAATCTTCGAAGCATTCTTCCGCAGCAGCGACAAGCAGAGCACGCTTCGCGGCCTGGGGCTGGGCCTGACCTTCAGCCGTCTGCTGGCCGAAGCGATGGGCGGAAGCCTGGTGCTGGAGAGCAGTCCCGCCCAAGGCTCCACCTTCGAGCTGATGCTGCCGCTCCATGCTTAATACAGTGACGAGGCGGCAGCTATAGTCCCGCATGCCTTCAACGTGGTATAATCACATGCACCGATCTGACAATAACTTTAGAAGAACCGTGAACCGGAGGATGTATATGCTTACTTTTGAACAGAAATTGGCGATATTTGATTCCTATCCAGAGCTTGAGCGGAGGAATGTCTCGCTTGGCCGGGTGAACTATCATTACGAAGGCAGCCGGCATGACAAAAAAACCGTTGCTTCCCATCTGCATCCTAACGGCAACGGCTTTGTATACGCAGGGCTGCTGCGGGGCTATGAAACGGATAACAAGGGTCTTGTAAATATCCGCGATTATTCCGAAGCCCGACTGCGGGAGCTGATTGAGGCATCCATTGCCTCTTTGACCATGTACATTCCGGAAGCGCCTGCGCCAAGTAAGCGCAAGAAGAAACCGGCGGCAGACTCGGCCGAGACCCTTTGGATGAATGAGGACGGCAACGGCCTTAGCCTTAGATTCGAAGAAGACTTGTGGTATCTCTATGCCGGACTCCAGCTGGAAATGGCCTTCGAAACCCTTGAGGAAGCCCACGAGTATCTGGCTGAAGAAGGCTTCCGTCCCGCGCAGGACTGACTTTGCCAATAATGCACACAAAAAAACCTGCACAATACAGCGGATGCTGCGGAGTACAGGTTTTTTGTGTTACTATTTTTTCCTGCCGCTGTTCATTTCCGCATCACGTCCGGATTCCGCTGATTCAACGGAATTTTTACCGTTCATTTCCCACACACGCACAGGTTCCACCGATTCAACGGGATTTTTACCGTTCATTTCCCATACACGCCCAGGTTCCACCGATTCAACGGGATTTTTACCGTTCATTTCCGCCACACGCACAGGTTCCACCGATTCAACGGGATTTTTACCGTTCATTTCCGTCACACGCACAGGTTCCACCGATTCAACGGGATTTTTACCGTTCATTTCCCATACACGCCCAGGTTCCACCGATTCAACGGGATTTTTACCGTTCATTTCCGCCACACGCCCGGCCTCCTCACTTACTCCTCCACCTTCAGCGCATCCTGGGGGATTACAATTTCTTTAACGGTGTTATACTGCCCGATGGAGGTCTTTAGCTTCACTTCCCTGTATGTGCCCTGCCCGTTCAACAAATCTTCAGTTACCATCTCATCATCCGTCCCGGTAGGCCAATAGGTCTGCTTGTTCACTCGGTATTCAATACTCAGACGCTTGACCAGCGAAAGCTGCTCAATAGCCAATTTTTCGCTGCTGTACTGAAACTTATAAAATCTCTCCAGATCCTTGGTCTGATCACCGGACAGCCGGGCACTCAGCACATACTCCCCCTCTTCTTCCGACACGGTCACATAAGGTAGAATCGTCTTCAGCTGCTCCATACGCCGTACAGGGTCGGACTGCACCTGCGTGGCCATTTTTATATCCTCCAGCAGCCCAACAGGCATTTTCCGCCAATAGCTGTCGTAATACATGTAGAAACCGCTATCCGTCAAATACGACTCTGCAATCACCGGGCCCATATCCGCTACGATCGTGGAGCCCTTCTGATACATCTGCAGCGGGTTTAGAATATACTCTGTTGTTGTTGTTGTCTCCGAGGTGAAGGTAGCAGATTCATCGTCCGGTGATACTCCGGTTGAAATCCAAGACTGTGACTCCTGCACATAACTGTTCAGCCCGCGGCCCGCTTCAGCTATTCTGTCAATCAGCTCTCCCGCGGCGGGAAGTCCGGCTTCCGGGTTTACGCCGTTTTGGGCCGCAGTTTCCTTTGACGTCATTTCCGCTACAGCCGCCTGCTCCTCCGCTGTTCCAACTTCCGCACATCCCGCCAGGCTAAACGCAATTAGCGCAGCCAGCAAACCTTTTCCCCATCTATTCAAAATATAATCCTCCCGTATGCGCTTTGTATGGGATTATACACCAGATATGGAATGCCAACTATCAAAAAAATCCAAAATGAACTCTATCAAGACGCGGTAAACTATGGTTAGATGAAGGAGAAGGCCAAACCAGAGAGAGAAAGAAGCGTGAACCCGCATGAGTTTTGAAATCGTAGAGGCTACAATTCCGGATATTCAGGCCGCACTGGCAGCCGGAGAGATCACTTCCAAGGAACTGGTTCTCATGTATTATGAGCGCATTGCCGATCATGACAAAAACGGCCTGACGATTAACTCCGTGCTGGAGATCAATCCGGATGCGCTGTTCATTGCGGAATCTTTGGATGTGGAACGTGCGCTGCAGGGTCCAAGAGGCCCGATGCATGGCATTCCGGTCTTGCTCAAGGACAATATCAATACAGGGGATAAAATGCATACCAGTGCGGGATCGCTGGCTTTGGCGGATTCTTTTGCCGGGGAAGATGCCTTTATCGTTACGAAGCTGCGTGAGGCCGGAGCCATCATCATGGGCAAAGCGAATATGACGGAATTCGCCAACTTCATGACAAATGGCATGCCGTCAGGCTACAGCTCACGCGGAGGACAGGTGCTGAACCCTTACAATATCTCCACACCGACTGGCGGCTCCAGCGCCGGCTCCGCAGTAGCCGTCGCCTGTAATTTCTGCACAGTATCGGTGGGAACCGAAACCTCCGGCTCCATCCTCAATCCCGGTAATCTTGGTTCAATTGTGGGAATTAAGCCGACTGTTGGCATGCTCAGCCGCTCCGGCATTCTTCCGCTGTCGAACACACAGGATACTGCCGGACCTATGGGGAGAACGGTCCGTGACGCAGTACTTCTGCTGAATGCCATGCTCGGCCGGGACAATAGTGATGCGGCGATGGGCACTAACGTGGGAAGGCTGCATGAGGATTATACGGAATTCCTTGATCTGAACGGTCTGCAGGGTGCGAGGATCGGCATTCCCCGGGACTACTATTTCGAAGAATTAACCGATGAACAGCTGGCACTGTTCAACGCTTCCGTGGACAGAATGCGTGAGCTTGGCGCAACGATCATCGACCCCGCAGATATTCGCACCGCACGCGAGATTAAGTATTCCTCCGTGGTGCTGCACGAGTTCAAAACCTCCATTAACGCTTATCTGGCCCGGCTAGGCCCGGGTGCGCCAATGCGGACTCTGAAGGATATCATTGACTTCAACCATGCCCATCCGGTAGAGACGCTGCGCTATGGTCAAGCTACACTGATCGATGCCGAATATACCTCTTCAGGCACTCTGACAGAGCCGCAGTATTTGCGTGACCGCGCCACGGATCTGAAGCTCTGCAAGGAGCAGGGCATCGACGCCACCATGAAGGAGCACCAGCTGGACGCCCTGCTGTTCCCGGCCGACTTTGGCGCATGGATCACCTCCAGATCAGGGTATCCCTCCATCGTCGTGCCTTCCGGCTACACCTCGGCCGGCGCCCCGTTCGGGGTGACTTTCTCGGCCCAGGCCTATCAAGAGCCGCTGCTGATCAAGCTGGCCTATGCCTATGAGCAGAATTACAAGGTCCGCAAAGCACCTTCGCTGCAGAGCTTTATTTAAGCAGCGGCTCTCGTCAATCCGCGGCTATGCCCATGTGTCTGTTGCCTGCATGTGACAGGCTCCAGGTGCGGAGCTCGTAGCTGCGGATGCCTGAGAGAACATACGGATCACGCTCCGCAACCGCCTCTGCCTCTGCCCGGGACTCTGCCCGGATAATTACCATCCCGCCGGGAGCATCGTTAAACGGCCCGCACAGCACCAGCTGGCCGCTGCGTTCCAGCTCCTGCAGATGCTGCACATGTCCGCGGATGATCTCCATATCTCTGCGGTCCTGCTGCGTGGGGCTTAACAGAATGACATAACAAATATCCTCTTCCAGACTAACAGAATTCATTAGCGCCCTCTCCCTTGTCCATCTCTCCACCTTACCTTTTTCACTCATAATCACGCTGGTTTTCCTCGTCGGCAATATTCTGGATTTCCTCCGCAAACATCAGATAGAGGCCATAGTCACCCTCCGCATGCAGCTTCAGTGCCCGCTCCTTAAAATACTTAGCACTTCCTTCAGCGGCATCCTCATCATAGAACAGCAGAATGGCATCGCTTTTGCGGAACAGCAGATCATCCCTGGCCCGGAACTGCCAGCTGCCGTCATAAGGGGCATTGCTTACCGCTCCATAATAATCCGCTCCGGCCACAATCCCCCGGTATTCGTTCTGCTTGTCCTCTTTCCACTTCTCCTCCGGGTTGGCATGGGCGGTAATGATCCCCAGCTTCAGCAGCGGATATTTACGCTTCAGCTCCAGTACCACCTCGCAGGCCCAAAGGTCCACACCATATTGACCGGGAGTAATGACCCAATCCACTCCGTCCTCAATGAGGGGAATCAGCCTTGCGGCGAGCGCTTTTTTGATATAGGGGATGCCCTGATGTTTATTGTCAAAAATCCCGAGCTCATGCGCACGGTAGCCTGTTACCAGTAGGGTTGTCATGTTCTGCCTCTTTCTTAGAAGGTTCTTCCTGTGCCCACTCCACTATATAAATTGACTTGATATATACATTTGGGAAAAGTGGCGGAAGAGAAGTTTGGAACTGTAGGAGCGATAGCGGCCGGAAGTCCAAACATTCCCCGTAGACTGCGCACGATGCCCGTTAGGTAAATCTAAAGTTCAACTTATATAACCATTATATCTCAATTGCTACCGTCAATCTTTTCAGAAATATTTACCAAACTTTAAGCTGATATTCAGGACGACCTGATATATTGTCCGCAGAAAGTTGTGTAGTTCATCAAGGAGGAGCATTGAAATGAAAAGGAATGTACGCTATATGATGGCCAGCGGCCTGATCGCAGCTATCCTGCTGGCAGGCTGCAGTTCAACTACAGATACAGCATCCCCATCAGCTGCAGACAGCCAAGCTGCACAACCAGCCGCCTCCCCAGGAACCGGGGACAGAGGTATGAACAGAGCCGGCATGAATATCGGTAAAATCAAGAGCATCAGCGGCAGCACCATTACGATCTATACAGCCGAGATGCCTGCCGGACGTGAAGGCAAGGCTAATCCGCCGGAGGGCGGAGAAGGAGGACAACCTTCTGAGGGCGGTACTGCGCCGGAAGGCGGCGGACGCCAAGGCGGGATGCAGGGCGGAGGCATGATGCAGAATTTCTCCGGGGAGACCACGGATATTACAGTCGACAGCGATACCCAGTTTGTATCTGTTACCTTCGATAACGGTGAGCAGAAGGAAACGGTCATCAGCCTGGCTGACCTCAAGGCTGAGGATATCATCCAGTACACGCTGAAGACAGATACCACAAATGCAGAGCAGATTACGCTAGGAGCAGGTGGCTTCGGAGGGGGCGGCCGGGGCGGGAAGTAAATAACCATAATTGAATATTCCAATACTTGCGGATGTGTCCCTGAATAGAGGCACGTCCGCTTTTTTGTGGACAATTATTTTTACAGAAATGACTAAACGAAAGCAGACTTTGGAAAACTTCATGTACACAGCAATTGATACAGAAAGTTGGGGTTGATTTCATTGCTATCTTCTGTTATTTCCCACATCCCCGGCTGGGATGTCTTCTTTCAGGCGGGAATTGCACTGCTCTTCCCTCTAGCTGTAAGCCGTCTCTATAAAGCACTGTATTCCCTGGTAGGCAGCGGCAGAGCGGTGGAGTCGCCGGGCAGCAGCGCGAAGAAGCGCAAAGGGCAATCTGACGCTAAGGTGTCCTCTCCTCCACAAGCCCGGCAAGGCTTCAGCGGGAATTATGCCGCAGACCTTCAGTCTATTAAGTCGGCTATCGGAAGGAACTCTGATCTTCATTTCAAGGAATTTACTATAACAGGCTGCAGAAACAGGCGGTACTTATTTATGTAGACGGCATGCAGAATGACAGAATTCTGAATCTGCAGATGATGCAGTTTCTGATGTTCGAGGCCACAGCGGATACCTTCTCTGCTTCCGGGCTGGCAGGACAACGGCTGCCGTTCAGCCAGCTGAGCGAGGCCAGCGATCTGGCGGACTTCAATCAATCGGTCCTGTACGGATATGCCGGACTGCTGATTGAGGGGCTGCCGCAAGGGCTGCTGATCCAGCCCCCCGAAGCAGACAGCCGTTCACTGGACGAGCCTGTAT
>NZ_LN831198.1:51015-79221 GCF_001368795.1 Paenibacillus ihuae | reverse complement strand
ATCCAGCCCCCCGAAGCAGACAGCCGTTCACTGGACGAGCCTGTATCGGAAGCGCTGCTGCGCGGACCCCGGCTGGGTTTCTCCGAATCGCTAAATGAGAACACCTCCATCTTACGCCGCCAGGGCAGGAGTGATCAGCTGGAGATCGTCAAGCACCGGGCCGGCAACCGGATTCAGAAGGATCTGGTTATCGCTTATATGAAGGATATTGTCAATCCGGAGCTGCTTCAGGAAGTCGAGTCACGCATCTCCAAACTGGATATCGATTTTCTTGCAGAATCGGGATATATTGAGCAGCTGATCGAAGACAATTATTTAAGTCCTTTCCAGCAGGTCCAGAACACTGAACGTCCTGACAGGGTAATCAGTGCGCTGCTGGAAGGACGGATTGCGATTCTTCTGGACGGAACGCCTTTCGCGCTGATTGTTCCGGTTACCTTCAGTATGCTGCTGCAATCTCCGGAGGACTATTATGAACGCTGGCTGCCGGGATCGCTTCTGCGGATGCTGCGCTTCGCCGCCTCCTTTCTGGCGCTGATGGCTCCGGCTCTGTATATATCGTTCATTTCCTTTCATCCCGGGCTGATCCCGACGGAGCTGGCACTCTCCATTATTGAGACCCGCCAGGGCGTTCCTTTCCCCTCTATAATCGAAGTGCTGATTCTAGAGGTTTCTATTGAAATTCTGCGGGAAGCCGGCATCCGGCTGCCTAAACCGGTCGGGCCGGCAATGGGTATCGTCGGCGGTCTCATTATTGGGGATGCTGCTGTAAATGCAGGGATCGTCAGCCCCTTTCTGGTCATTGTCGTTGCGGTCACCGCGATCTCATCCTTCTCTATTCCGATGTACAGTGCCGGAATAACGCTGCGGATTCTACGCTTTGTCGGGATGGGATTTGCGGCAATGCTGGGGATGTTCGGTACAATCCTCTTCTTCCTGCTAATCTGCAGCCATCTTACCAAGCTCAAGAGCTTCGGGGTGCCGTACCTGACGCCTGTATCCCCGTTTCGGGCAAGGGACTGGAAGGATCTGTTCTTCCGGGCACCGCTTACCCTGATGAAACGCAGACCAGCCATGATGAAGACACAGGACAGCAAACGCAAATCGTAAGTAGATGTTAAGAGAGGAGGCAGTATCATGTTTACCCGCACAGACGACAGAATCACTGCTACACAAGCAGCGGTATTCCTTAATAACACGGTGCTAGGCGCCGGGATCCTGACACTGCCACGCGGCGTAAGCGAAGCTGTGAAGACTCCTGATGCCTGGCTGTCCGTAATACTCGGCGGCGTTATTGTGATGGCGGTTATTGTCCTGATGGTGAAGATCAGCCAGCAGTTTCCCGGAAAAACCATTTTCCAGTATGCCGGGAAAATTGTTGGCCGGGTCCCGGGAGTGTTCCTCTGCCTGCCACTGATCATCTTCTTTTTGATCATCGCGGGCTTCGAGATCCGCTCGCTCGCCGAGGTGACGCTGTTCTTCCTGCTGGAAGGCACGCCAATCTGGGCGATCACCCTGCCTTTTATTTGGGTGGGAGCCTATCTCGTATACGGTGGAATCAACTCCATCGCCAGGGTGTTTCAGATCATATTTCCGATCAGCATCATGATTCTAATCATCTGCTACGGGTTCAGCCTGCGTATTTTTGATATTAACAACCTGCGTCCTGTCCTCGGCAGCGGCATTCTGCCAGTGCTCAACGGCCTGAAGTCAACGGTGCTTGTCTATAGCGGGTGTGAGGTCGTGATGACGCTTGTAGCGTTCATGCAGCAGCCCCGTCACGCTGTAAAAGCAATGCTGCTCGGAATCGGCATCCCGGTTGTTCTTTATCTGTTGACAGTAATAATGGTTATTGGCGGAGTTTCCATAGATTCGGTGATCACGAGCACCTGGCCGACCATCGATCTGATCCGCAGCTTTGAAATCCCCGGATTTCTGTTCGAACGAATGGAGTTTCCGCTGATGGTAATCTGGCTGATGCAAATGTTCTGCAACTTCTGCAGCTTCTTTTTCCAGGCTTCACTGGGTATTTCCCAGGTTTTCCGCCTGCCAATTCATCCGGTTATTTACGCTTTGGTTCCAGTCATCTTCATCTCTGCGATGGTGCCTAAGTCCATTAACGATGTGTTCAGCCTGGGAGATACAATCGGTAAAATGAGCATTGTCCTGTTTTTTCTCCTGCCCTTTCTGCTCTCGGTCATTTGGCTCATCCGCACGAAAGGATTGAAGCAGCATGTGTAGACGAATCATAACGCTTGTCCTCTGCCTTTCTCTTCTTGCTGCGACACAGTCCGGATGCTGGAGCAGCAAAGAAATTGAGGACTTGGCAATTTATACTGGACTCGCTCTGGATACGGGCAAGCTGACAAAGGCTGAACAAGAGCTGGAAGAACGAGGGATCACCTATTCTAAGCGGGATAAAGTGACGGCAACGGTCCAGATCGTACCGGTAAAAACTGCAAGCATGGAAAAACACGGAGGTCCGCAACCCAAGCAATATCTCAACATTTCCGGAACCGGAGATTCCGTGCTTGAAATCTTCCGTCAATATTCTCTGAGGAACGAACGGCCGATCGTCGGTCATCATCTGAAGGTTATTATTGTCTCAACGGAATTACTGAAGCAGCAATCGATGGAGCAGCTGATGGATTTTGTACTCCGCGATAATGATATCCGCCCGAGCACCTTGGTTTTTATCAGTCAAGGCCGGGCAGAGGAGGCGCTCGTGTCCAAGCGGACCGATGAAATCCCCTCCTTTCACCTCAGAGATATGATCCACGGTCAGAAAAGAACAAGTAAGGTGATGAGCCCGGTCATTATATCCGAACTGGACGCACTCATGCATGCGAAGCGAAGTTATGCTCTGCAGAACCTCGTTACGGCGGATGGGGAAACCGAGTTCTCGGGTGCTGCTGTGGTAAAAGGAGACACGGGGCTCTGGATCGGCTCCTTGTCGCAGGAAGATACCGAATGCCTCTCCTGGCTGACTAATAAAGGCAAGACTGGTGCTATCAAAGCCTATGACCAGGATAATGAGCCGATGACCTATGAAATGAAGGATATGAAGAGTAAAATCAAAGCCCTTGTCGACGGGGATGACATTTCGTTTGAGGTCTCCATCGAGACGGAAGGCCGGCTGATCGAAACCTGGAGCAGCTCAAGTGATGCCGACTCAACAGAATATACAGAGAAGGTAGGCCGAATATTCGAAGCTAAGCTAGAGAAGATGATGGAGAAGATGATGAGTAAGCTGCAACAAGAGTATAAAGCCGATGTAGCCGGTTTCGGAGAAGCGCTCAGCATCCAGTATCCCCGGGTGTGGAAAAAGGTCCAGGACCGGTGGGACGATACATTCAGCCGCTCCGAAGTCCGTTTTAAATATGATTTGAAAATAACCGATTTCGGTTCCTTTACCGAGTAGCTGTAAAAAAACCCCGGCCCCCCTCCCTTTCAGGAGAGTTGCCGGGGTTTGGACTATTTACATTCTATTACTTATCGGACAAAATCAGTACGCCGCGGCCCGGAACAACAGCGGTGCCGCTGAAGCTCTTGCCGGTCAGCAGGTCGATGCGCTCAGCTGCACCAATGTCTGCGCTCAGCTCGCCTTCGTGATGGTTCAGCAGGAACAGGTAGGATACGCCGTCTTTCACACGCTGTACCGATTCGATCCCTTCCAGTGCGTTTACGAGCGGCTTGATGCCGTTCTCTTCGCACAGATTTCCCAGGAAGCTTCGCAGGAAGCCGGCTTCAGGGCTCGATGCTACATAGTAGGCTTTGCCTTCACCGAAGCTGTTCGCCGTCAATACCGGCATGCCCTTATAGAAATCGGTACCGTAATGTGCCAGCACTTCTGCCCCTTCGGAATGGATCAGATCGCAGAGCAGATCGCATTTGTAGGTCCCGCTTAACGAACCCCACTCTCCGTTCATCACGATTTCATTGCTCATGTCCGGCAGCAGCGCATCAATCTCTTCGGCCCAGATGCCCAGCACCTTGCGCAGCTCACCCGGATATCCTCCAACCGTAACCAGATCATTCTCATTGACGATCCCGCTAAAGAAGGTGGTCACGAATGTCCCGCCTGCCTTAACGAAAGCCTCCACTTTCTCGGCAAAGCCTGGCTTAATCATGTAAAGCACCGGTGCAATCACGATTTTGTACTTGGACAGGTTCTCTTCGACACCGATCATGTCGGCTTCGATATTCTGCTGATAGAGAGCATTGTAATATTTATGCACTTCTTTTACATAATCCAGGGCTACAGTAGGACCACTCGACAGATCAAGCGCCCAGCGGTTTTCCCAGTCATAGATGATGCCGATCTGCGCTGCACTGCGTGCATCCAGCAGCTTGTCGCCAAGCAGTTCCAGCTCCCGGCCCAGCTCTGCGCATTCGCGGAAGACCCGTGTATGCTCGTGGCCCACATGCTCAATGACCGCACCATGATACTTCTCGCAGGCACCGATGGAGCGGCGCAGCTGGAAGAACAGCACAGTGTCCGCACCGCGCGCTACCGCCTGGTAGCTCCACAGACGCATCACACCGGGCCGTTTCAGTGAGTTGTACGGCATCCAGTTCTGCTGGCTCGGGGTCTGCTCCATCAGCATGAACGGCTGTCCATTCTTCAGACCGCGCATCAGATCATGCGTCATCGCCGTATGGCTGACCGGAGTGTCCAGGGCCGGATAATTATCCCAAGAGATAATATCCATATGCTTAGCCCACTCGAAATAATCCAGCTCCGGGTAGAAGCCCATCAGGTTGGTCGTCACCGGAATTTCCTTACTGTGCTCCCTGATCGCCTCTTTCTCAATTTTGTAACACTCCAGTAGACTGTAAGACATGAACCGGCGGTAGTCGAGGGAAATCCCCTGGAAGTTCGTGCGGTTACCGTTCCACTCTTCACTCAGCTCATTTGGAACAACGATTTCTTCCCAGTCATAGAAGGTATGGCCCCAGAAGCGGGTATTCCAGCCTTTGTTCAGGGCATCCAGTGAGCCGTAACGCTCCTTCAGCCAGACGCGGAAAGCCGCCGCAGACTGTTCGGAATAATCATAGCCGCCATATTCATTAGAAATATGCCAGGCCACCAGAGCCGGATGATCCTTATAGCGTTCAGCCAGCTTGCCGGCCAGTTTGGCTGCATACTTGCGGTACACCGCACTGTTCGGATTAGAGTTATGGCGTCCGCCGAATTTGCGCTTTCTCCCTTGCACATCCACACGGGTCACTTCAGGATAGCGGTGTGCCATCCATGCCGGATGCGCTCCGGTGCCTGTGGCCAGACATACATAGGTTCCATTCTTATATAGGCGGTCCATCAATTCATCCAGTCCGGAGAAATCATATTCGTCCTCAGACGGCTGAATAAGGGCCCATGAGAATACATTAATAGTCGCGACGTCGATTCCGGCCAGCTTGAACATCCGTTCGTCCTCTGCCCAAACCGGTGCGTCCCATTGCTCAGGGTTGTAGTCTCCACCGTACCAAATCTTCGGCAATTTATCGTTGATCACTCATCGCACTTCCTTTATAGTATAAGTATATTCTTAGTTTAACCTTTAAACTTAGTGCGATAAATATAAAATTTTCACCAGAATATATAATAATATGGTACGACTAAGAGGTGATTCTTGTTGCTAACGCCAGCCCCCCGCAGAATTGTGTTCGCCCAGGAAAATAGAGAGCATCTGCCCATTACGCTCGATAGCATGGGCTATAATCCTGATCAGGAAAAGGTATCGCGTCCGGACGGCTATCATGTCTATCACTGGCTGCAGGCAGCCGCAGGTGAAGGAATTATTCATTTCGAGAATAAAAAACTCACGCTTGCAGCAGGCAGCGGCGTGCTTCTCCTGCCGGGTACCGGACACCGCTACGAATCACTTTCCTCCCAGCATTGGTGCACCTATTATCTTACGTTTGGCGGGGGCTCATCCCAGCATATCCTCGAGACTTTAGGCATGCAGGCCAATGCCTTCTACCGCTGGGAAAGTGAAGCTCCGCTGACCCGCATGCTGCAGGAAATGCTTGACCGGCATGATGCCGCCGCAGACATGTTCAGCCTGGGCGTGTCCACCGATGCTTATCGTTTCCTGCTAACTCTCAGTAAATACGGACAGCTACATAACAATACTGCAATTTCCCGAAACGTGGACAAGCTGCAGCCGCTCCTGAAATGGATGGACAGCCACTACGGTGATCCCGGCATCGGGCTGTATGACCTTGCTTCCCAGCTTGAGGTATCAGGCCGGTATCTCAACAGCCTATTCCTGCAGACCTTCGGGCTATCTCCCTATGCCTATTTCGTCCGCTTACGCATCCGCAAGAGCAAGGAGCTGCTCGTAAGCCAGCCGGACCTGACAGTAAAAGCGATCTCCCAGCTCGTCGGCTTCCGCGATGTCAGCCACTTCGTGGCCACCTTCCGCAAGCAGTCGGGAACGACCCCGGATCAGTTCCGGCGGCTGCACTGATTCGTGCGTGAAGCGGCGATTGCAAAACAGCGACACCCGGGTGGTAACCCCGGGTGCCGCTGTTTTCGTTGATGTGGACGGTTTTGGGCCCCATGCCTGCCCCGCCCCTAATTAGTAGCCGTTCCCCTGCCTTCGGCCGCGAGAAGGTCTGTCCTGCATACGGCTTCCGGCAGATGCACCTTAAGCTCCTCAATGAACTCCCGGAAAGCACTCGTCATATACAGATCACGACGCCGGATGAATACAGTCGGCACCTCGGCGTACCGCTCCGGAAACGGATAGCAGGAGATGCCTTCCGTAATATTCATCCGCCTGAAATAGGATACCGGCAGCACTGCAAAGCCTATGCCGGCCCTAACGCAGCCAAGCAATCCTTCCATCGTCCCGAACTCCATTACCTTTCCGAGCCGGAAGCCTTCTTCCCTGAGCCACTCCTCAAGCCTCGCACGGTAGAGGCATTCTGCATTCAGTATCAGCAGCGTCTTATCATGGATCGAAGAGAGACCCAGGTAATCGATCGTATCCGGAATGACCAGTCCCAGCTGCTCGTGGATGACCAGCTCCTGGACGATCTCCGGATGCTCCACTGGCCCGTCCATGAACGCCCCGTGTACCACATGCTGCAGGACAGAATCGATCAGATCAGCCGCCCGTCCGATCTGCAGTTGAACCTCAACATCCGGGTAACAGCCGCGGTAAGCGGACAGGATCGCAGGCAGCCGTACGGCAGCAGTCGTATCGGATCCAACTGTAATGGTTCCCTTCGGGACCGGCGAATCAAGAACTGCCTGCTGTGCTTCCTCCAGCAGATTAAATATCCTAACCGTATATTCCATAAGCGTCTGCCCGGCTGAAGTCAGGGTGATGCCCCGGCTATGCCGGTAAAAAAGCGGAGTCCCCAGCTCCTGCTCCAGCTGCTGAATTCTCGCCGTCACATTCGACTGCACATAATTCAGGCTTTGGGCCGCTTTGGAAATGCTCCCTTCCTCGGCAACCGCCTGAAACACCTTAAGAAGTCCAATATCCATCATCCGCTCTCTCCCCTCGGATCAGCCATCAGCCGCAGTGATGCCCTCCATCATTTCCCTTCATTATACAGGAACTGGTCCATGGAATATGATGAAAATATAAATCAAATTAATTTTAAGAAACTTTAAGGAGTGAGTAAAGTGGAAAACAAACGTTGGAGCTTTAGAATTCCAGGAGACCCGGAAGTTAAGGATATCGATATCAGCGAAATTAAAAGTGTGTATGATTTGCTGGATCTCGTGCGGAAGGACGAAGTTCAGAATACACCGCAGATACAGGCTTCAAGGCTGAATACCAAGCCGAAAGCCAAGCTGATTCCCTTCATCTCCCGGATGACGGATAAAAGACGCCATCCCTCCGCATGAGCCCGGTTTCCCGGAAGCTTCAGCCTTCTGTCCCGAGAATCTCTACGCCGTACGGGGCAAGCACAACCGGCCCATAACGTACGGCTCCGGTCAGCTGGCAACGGTAAGGCTTGTCCAGCTTGACCGTCTGCTCTGCCTTGCTGAGATTCAGCAGGAACAGGAAGCTGCCGTTCTCTCCGCTGCGGACCGTAGCCTGGACGCCCTCCGGCAGACCAGCAAAGCGCAGCAGGCTAAGCTTGTCTGCAAGCCCGGCCAGCAGCATGAACCAGTACCCTTCTTCGGCATGGGTGCCGAAGTAATAGACCTGGCCTTTGCCGAAGCTGTTGACAGTGACCGCCGCAGTTCCCGCATAGAAATCGTCGTTATACCAGGCGATGGGCTCTGCGGTAACCGGAGCGAGCAGGTCGCACCACTGGCTGCATTCGAAGGTATTGCCCTGCCCGTCCAGGAGGGTATGCACATCCCCGCCAACCGGATCATATTCCTTAACCCATACTCCGGCTGCACGGCTCAGCATGCCAGGCAGCGGCTGCATCAGACAAATATTATTGATATTCTTCACACCGCTGCGGTTTGTCAGAATCAGGGTACCGCCCTTAATAGCAAAAGCTTCAAGCTGCGCAGCCAGCTCCTCACTTAACAGATAAAGGCTTGGTGCAATGACCAGCTTATATCTCTCCAGCGGCTCACCTGCCTGGATAACATCACAGCCGATACCCAGCTTTGTCAGTATACGGTGATACAGCTTGATATTCTCGTAGTAATCCATTCCTTCGGCCTGCGGCTGGATGTCCAGCGCCGCCTTCTGTTCATGGGAATGAAGAATGGCCACCTCATGCTTAAGCTCCGTTCCCTTAAGCTTATCGGCTAGCGCGTTTACTTCATAGCATAGCCGGCCGAACTCTGCAAACCTGCGGCCCGGCACATTGCTGTGGTCGATCAGGCCATGCCAGTACTGCTCGGCACCCGCAACTGCACTTCTCCAGCGGAAGTGGACCACGGTATCCGCTCCACGCGCGATGGCCTGCCAGGCATAAGCCCGGATAAAGCCGGGATACGGGGTGCGCCACATCGGCATCCAGCAGCCGGGCGGACCGCTCAGCTGCTCCATAATCCAGAAATTCCTCCGCTTGATTCCCCTTGTCACATCCAGCGACAAGGCTCCGCTGTAGGGTGTCGTCGCCTGCTTGTCCGGAGAGGTATTCGGATAATAGTCAAATGACGCCACATCCAGCTCAGCGCCGACCGCATACATATCCAGCCGCTGGGGATAGCTGTGGAAGTTATGCGTAATGAAATGATCCGGACACTCCGCACGCAGCACATCAATCTGCGTCTGCTGGAACTTCACCACCGAATCCCACTGAAACCGCTGGAAATCCAGCAGCAGCGAAGGATTCTGGAACGGCGATCCGCCATAAGGGACCGTCAGCTCCTGCCAGTCGCTGTATTCCCCGCTCCATACTACCGTTCCCCATTCTGCGTTCACATGTTCGAGCGTCTTGTACTTGTCCTGCACCCAGCCGCGGAAAGCCTTATTACATCTGTCGCAGTGGCAGTCAACCATACCGAATTCATTGTCAGTCTGCCAGCCGATGACCGCGGGATGACTGCTGTAATGACGGGCCAGCTTGTTGATAATCCGTGTGCCGTATTTCCGCAGTGACCCGCTATTGTAGCAGCGGTGCCCGCGCACCCCGGGATGAAAGGTCTGTCCGTCTGCAAAGACCGGCAGCACATCGGGATATCCTGTTGTCAGCCAGCGCGGAGGTGTTGCTGTAGGTGTTCCGATCACCACCTGCAGCCCATAGCGGTGCAGGGCATCAATCGCCCGGTCCAGCCAGGCAAAATCAAAGCTTCCTTCGACAGGCTCCAGCCGGCTCCAGGCGAACTCGGCCACCCGGACTACTTTCACTCCGGTATCCTTCATTAATTGCATATCCGCTTCCCACAAAGACTCATCCCAATGCTCCGGGTAATAATCGACACCGATTTGAACATTGCTGTAGCTGAGCATCTCCATCCCCCCTTCTCCTGTCCCGTATGCTCTCCATCTTACCAAAAGGGCGCCCCCGCCTCACATCAATAATGAGTTAGACGGGGAGCGCCCTGGCAAATCCACTTTATCCACTTACCGGTCCTTTAGAGGACTCTCTGTTTATAAAGATATGTAGATTGAACTTGTTAATTTTTATTTCGGGATTGGTCGTGGCTACAGAGAATGTTTGGACTTCCGGCCGCTGTTGTCTGCAGATTTCTTGATTTGTACCGCTCTTCGCGGTGGAAATCCGCAGACAAAGGCGGGCGCTACCGCTCCTCCAGTTCCAAAATTCCCCTCCGCCACTTTTCCCTAAATGTTTATTATTAAATTCAATCAATATATATTACTTATTTCTTCAGCTTGTCCCAAGCCGCTTGCATCGATTTTTCCCAGCCGGCTTCGTCGACTTTACCAGCAATCAGCTGCTGAATCGAGCTGGCGAATTCTTGAGTTACACCATCAGGGAATTTCGAAGCCTGCAATCCGTAGACTTTACCTTCTTTAACATAGTTCCATACATCCGCGCTAAGAAGACCGATATCTTCAGGTGTTGCTGGAATGGTGGACAGAGCAGGGATGAACTTCCATTTCTTCACGATATACTCTTTACCCATGTCAGAAGTTACGAGCCAGTTCAGGAAAGTCTTAGCTTCTTCCTTCGAACCGGAATCCTTGTTAACGACCAGGTTAGCCGGAACGCCTACAGACAGCTTATCATTCATTTCAGCATCGTCGTTGATTGGCATAGGGAACATACCGATGTTCATGTCCGGCGTGATGCCGTCAACCAGAGTCTGTGCCCAGTTACCTTCCTGCATCATAGCCGTTTCGCCATTAGCGAACATAGCCAGGTGAGTATTAGCATCTGTAGTCAAAGGATTTTTCTGTCCGTATTTTACAGTCAGGTTGAGCAGGTTGCTCCAATCCTTAAATTTCTCGTTGCCCACGATTGTGGAAGTGCCGGCGTTCAGGCCGTTGATGAACTCATCAACATTATCCTGCTGTGCAAAAGCTACGCTGATGCCCTGGATACCCAGCAGCCACCATTCCTGATAAGCGTTGCCGAAAGGAATAACGTCGATCGCCTGCAGCTTTTTAGCAGCTTCTTCAAGCTCGGTGATTGTTTTTGGAGTTTCAGTGATATCTGCCTTTGCGAACAGGTCTTTGTTGTATACAAAGCCGATACCTTCAAGGTTCATTGGCATCCCGTAGGTTTTGCCGTCCTTGGTCATTGGCTCAGCTGCCAAAGGAATCAGATCCTTAACCCATGGCTGATCGGACAGGTCCTCCAGCTTGTCTGCCCAAAGTGCCATTTCGGCATAACCGCCATTGCTGAAAATATCAGGAGCATCGCCGGAAGCGAATTTGGTTTTCAGGGCTGCTGCATAGTCTGCGCCGCCGCCGACAGTCTGGATGTCCAGCTTGATGTTTGGATATTCTTTTTCAAACTCTACTTTCAGCTCATTGAGGCCTTCAACGATTTCGGTTTTGAACTGGAAGATCTTAACCGTCTTCACTTCTCCGGAAGCAGCGTTGCCAGCGTTGCCAGCGCTTCCATTTTGTGTGTTATTTGAAGCGGTGTTGTTATTACCGCCACACGCCGCGAGTACGACAGACATCAGCATAACGCTGGACATCATCACTGCAGAACGTTTCTTCATCATTCTATTTTCCCCCTAGATAAGTTTAACTGCATCATAAATATTTGGAACGGGGACTCCGTGAAGGTTAACCCTTCACCGAGCCTGCCGCTATTCCCTCAACAATGTAACGCTGCATGAACAGATAGAAAATGACAATGGGTGCTACGCCGATCGTAAGTGCCGGGAGCGCCATGTCCCATTGCTTCGTATATTGGCCGAAGAATGAGAAGGTTGCCAGTGGAATGGTCCGCAGATTAGGCGCCTGAAGAATCAGGGATGGCAGCAGATAGTCATTCCAAATCCCAAGTGCATTCAGGACGATCGTTGTCATCAGCATCGGCTTCAGCAGCGGGAGTACAATCCGGAAGAATACCGTAATCGGATTACAGCCGTCGACTGTAGCCGCCTCTTCAATTTCCAGCGGCACCGATTTGATGAACCCGTGGAACAGGAAGATCGCCATCGGAATACTGAGACCTAAGTTGGTGATCAAGAGACCCGGAATGGAGTTGTTTACACCCAGGATGTTTACAACCTTCAGGATCGGAATCATGATAGTCTGGAACGGTACGACCATTGCCGCCACGAACAGCAGCAGCAGGATCTTATTGAACTTCGTATCCGCACGGACCATCCGGTACGCAGCCATTGCACTGAACAAAGAGATCAGGACGACACTGATTACCGTTACAATGACCGAATTGCGGAACGCTTCACCGAACCGCGCCAGCTTCCAGGCCTTGGAATAGTTGGACCACATGAATTCCTGTGGCCAGCTTGCCGCATTGCTGAGAATTTCACCGAATGACTTCAACGAGTTTGCCAGCAGAAAATAGAACGGAGCGAGGAAGAGCAGCGCAAGCAGGATCATCAGTACTTCGGTCCCGATATTCCATCTGCTTTTTGATTTTGCGTTCATTAAGCTTCAACCTCCTTGCTCTTCGTTACACGGACCTGAATCATCGTGATTACCGCGACAATTACAAAGAACAGCAGCGCTTTTGCCGTACCCAGACCGTAACGGTTATTCAGGAAGGCTTCATTATAAATGTTCATCGCTACAGACTCCGTTGATTTGAACGGTCCGCCCTTGGTCAGCGACAGGTTAAGGTCGAACATTTTGAATGACCAGGAAATGGCCAGGAACAAGCCGATAGTTACCGCAGGCATAATCAGCGGAACGACGATGTTGCGGAGCACCTGGAAAGGCGAGGCGCCGTCGATATCAGCAGCTTCAAGCACTTCTTTGGATACGTTGCTGAGCGAAGCGATGTAGATAACCATCAGATAACCGGAGGACTGCCAGACAAACACAATAACGATTGCCCAGAAACCGGTCGTCGCATCACCGAGCCATGGAAGATTAAAGAAGGACCAGCCTGTAGTTTCACCCAGTGTGGCAAAACCTTTGATAAAGATAAACTGCCATATAAAACCAAGCAGCAGGCCCCCGATGACATTCGGCATAAAGAAGATCGTACGGAGCATATTGCGTGTTTTTAAAGGTTTCGTCAACAGGTACGCCAGGAAAAAGCCGACCACGTTGGTCAAAACAACACCTAACAGAGTAAATCTAACGGTAAACCAGAACGATGACCAGAAGTCAGGGTCATTCGTAAAAATATTTTTGAAGTTATCAATTCCTACCCAGCTTACATTTCCCGATACACCGTTCCAGTCGGTGAAGGAATAATACATCCCCATCAAAAATGGAATTATCATGACTACAGAGAAAAACAGTACTGCAGGTCCAACGAAAAAAAGCTGTTGACCGAATTGGGACAACTTATGACCTCGCATGAATTGGCCCCCCTTTCTTTTACTCACTTACTTGTTTATGATCTAAAGATATTATCCGTTTTTTTGCGGACCTCTTACACCTACGCAAGTGATCTTTCAGGTGTAAAATATTGATCGGATGTGACAAAAATCGATGAAATGGAACAATATCCGCACCAAACTGATCCTTTTTTTACTCCTTCCAACCTTAATTTGTATTATGGCGACGATGTATATCAGCTATTCTTATACAACCCAGTCGCTGAGAACACGGGCCGTAGATGAGAACAAAAACCTGCTTTACCAAGGCTCTAAAAATATTAACAGCCTGATTCAGGAGGTCAACCGGCTGTCGCTGAGCGTATACTCCGATTCGGATTTTTACCGTCTGCTGGAAGCCGGTTATGATGACCTGTCCTCTGATATTGCCATCTATAATTCACTCAGTTATATTTCCACTTCGCTGCCCGATATCTCACAGGTATACTTATACGGGGTCAAGGACAGCAAAGCCACGCTGATTACCGACAATACAACGCCCAAGCGCTGGCTGGTGAACATGCCTTACTTGGAATCCAACATTCCGGGCAGTTCTCCGGTAAATGTCCAGAGTACCCATCTCAGCAATGCTTATGGGCTGAATCTGCCTTTGATCCAGTTCACGCCTGAGCCTGTCTTTACCTTGCACCGCAGAATTGAGCGCATTCCTTCCTCGGAAGCACTCGGCTATCTGTCGATTGATGTCAAGCTGACGGCTCTTGCTGAAATTGTCGACCAGTTGTATGAACAGGATCAGGAGAAGACCTATGTAGTGGACAGTGACGGTATGCTGGTGTACGGCCAGGATGCAGGTTCCCTCGGCAAGCCGCTGAATGCAGCCTGGTACAGTAAGCAGATTGCTGTGAATGCAGAGGCTCAGGGTTATTTTGAGGAAGGCGGGTCCGTGTTCATTTATCAGAAGGTGGAAGGCACCGGCCTCAACTGGACGCTGGTCAAGCAGATCCCGGTGTCCTACCTGTTCCGTGAAGCTAAGGAAGCCGCAGGCATCAACCTGCTGCTCCTTTTCCTGCTAATGACCATGATTATTGCTCTAACGATCTTTATCTCCTTCCGGATTACAGCCCCGATCAAGCAGCTGACCCGGTATATGAATCAGGTGCGGACCGGAAATCTGGAGGTTGAGATCAGCCCGGCGGGCAATGATGAGATCGGTGTGCTGACCGAGCATTTCCGCAGCATGATGGATACGATCAACAATCTGATTTTGCGGGAATACCGGCTGGAGCTGTCTAATAAAACCAATGAGCTGAGGGCACTGCAGTCGCAAATTAATCCGCATTTTCTCAACAACACACTGCAGATTATCGGTACGCTTGCCCTTGAGATGAAAGTGCCGCAAATCTATGCCCTGCTGTCGGCGCTGGCCAAGATGATGCGTTACAGCATGTACAATGACGAGAAGATTGTCACCATTCAAAATGAGCTGGAGCATGTCAAAGCTTACATCGAGCTGCAAAAGGAGCGTTTTGAAAATAAATTCAGTTTCCGCTACGATATGGAGGAACCGCTGCTGAATGCACTGATGCCCAAAATGATCCTCCAGCCGATTGTTGAAAATTACTTCAAGCACGGCTTCAATCTGTCGCGCAGTGATGGGTTAATCGAAATTACGGCAGCCCGGCTGGCAACAGGACGAATGGAAATCATGATTCGGAATAACGGCAATGCCGTTCCTTTGGCGAAACTGGACAAGCTCCGGCAGGAGCTGGAGCAGCCTGCCCCGCTCGACGTCACCGCCGTGAAGAGCAGTGACAGCAGGCGGGATGCACCAGGTGCAGGAATCGGCCTTGGCAATGTACTCGCGCGCCTGCGCCTTGTCTGCGGGGATGACGCTGCGCTGACCGTGGACAATCTGCCTGAGGGCGGGGTCCTGATAAGACTGGAAATTGAAATACTAACGGAGAGTGAACGGATATGAAGGCGCTGATTGTGGATGATGAAGCGAGAGTCAGAAAGGCGGTCCGGCTGCTGGTCGACTGGGAAGCCCATCAGATCGATGAGATTCTGGAAGCTGGAAACGGCAATGAAGCCATTGAAGTGATCCGCGCTCAAAAGCCGGCTCTGGTAATCATGGATATGATGATGGAATCGGGGAACGGCATTGAGCTGATGACCTGGGTGAATGAGTTTGCCGGGAATACGAAGTTTATTGTCGTCAGCGGGCATAATGATTTTGAGTTTGTACGCCAGACAGTCCGGCATGGAGGAATTGACTATATTCTCAAGCCCATTGAGGCTGATGCCATCAATACAGCCGTCTCCAAGGCAGTTGCCGCCTGGCGCTCCGAGGAAGAAGAACGCAGCCGCCGGCAGCAACAGAGCATCCGGCTGAATGAGATCAAACCGATCTACGGGGAACGCCTCCTGTCGGCACTGATTGATGATCCCGTTACTTCTGAGACCTCACTCCGCCGGCTTGTCGCTGAGAACGTCATTCCAGGTAATGCCGGGTCCTCCCGGCTGATTCTTGTACAGACCGATGCGGGCAATAATCAGCTGCTCAAAAGATTCGGCGGAGACAGCGAGCTGCTCTATTATGCCATCGTCAATATTTGCAATGAGTTCTTGCAGCCCCGGAAGAAAGGGATCGCTTTCCGCTACTGGGGAGGGCCTCCGGAAATCGCCATCCTGCTATGGGATGTCCAGGAACCGGTGCTGGAGCTGATCAGCCGGATCAATCAAGGCATCTTCCGGACACTGCAGTTCCGGATGCATTTTGGGATCAGCAGTGCAGGCAGCCTGCCAGGCCAGCTTGCACGGCAGCGTTCGGAAGCTCTGGATGCCCTGATGCGGCGGAATCTGCTCCGGCATGAGGATTATTGCCACTTCGCTTCCTCTGCCGGAGAGCATAGTAGGGCTGAACAAGCAGCCGACGGCTCCAGGGCGATCTTCGCCCATGTCCAGGAGGACTGGAGGATGGCTGTTATCAGCGGGAATACGGAGGCTTTGTCCGCTGCCGCCCAGCACTGGATTGATGAGCTGAGCCGCGGAGGCGTGGTAACGCCGGAAATGCTGGGCTCCTGGAAAGCCGATGCCCTGCTGTTCCGCTCCCGGCTTGTACGTGAAGCACTGGGCGGGGAAGCCGATAGCGCCTTGGCTGAGCTGGAGCTGGCCGACCGGCACAATCCTGCTCCTTATGCCAACGGCTATTCCTTCTCGCTGTTCGCCTGGCGTGACTGGTCCTTTGCCTTAATGCAGCGCCTGTCGCAGGAGCTGTCGGTAAGGCAGATCAAAGAACGTAACCCGCTAACAGAAATCGTCAAATATATCGAGCAGAACTATCAGTCCGACCTGTCGCTGCAGGAGGTCGCCGGCAGATTCTATGTCAGCCGCGAATATGTCTCCCGCAAATTCAAGCAGGAATACGGCATTAATTTCTCCGATTACATCGGCAGCGTAAGAATCAATAAAGCCAAGCTCCTGCTGCAGAATCCGAACCTCAAGCTGTCGCAGATCTCGGAAATGGTCGGCTTCCACGATGTGAAGTACTTCAGTAAAGTGTTCAAGAAGCAGGTCGGCAGCTCACCGAAGGACTATCGTACACAAATCCCGCTATAACAGGCTATACGTTTTTAATTTTCAAATGGGGCTATTGTCCATACAGAAATGGGGGAAGGTGCATATCATGGGTCTGTAAGATGATAATGCGAAGGGGGTATAGCAATGAGCGGTTGCGCAAATGTAGGTGGTATGATTACTTCTACAACTACAATCCTGGTGCTTTATATTCTGCTGGTGATCATTCTTAAAACATTCTAAGTGTTGTAAGCCTAAAAAAGTAGAGCCTGCAAATGCAGGCTCTACTGGGAATTACGTGTACAATAAAGTGATAACAAGCAATTCGAACAGCACCAGCGCTAGAATCGCTTCATCGCTGCCCCCATAGAAGGCACGTTGTCCTCCATGACTCTGCACGCTCAAATATAAAATCCCTCTATCACAGCCCAAAATTCTTCCCGTAACCACCTGACCGTCAATTGTCTGCACCTGGACGAATTGGTTTACATGCTGTCTACATATACTGTGCAAGTGATGTCTAACCGATTTCATGGTTTGAACATAATTTTGATCTGCCTGATACAGCACTTTCGGCTGCATTCCCATTTGAATACCCATTTTGGAGGCACACTACCCTTCTGTTGAAAGTAATACATAGTATGCCTAGTAAGCTTGTAGCGTTCTCTTTATCTATTTTTCCCGTACCAAGCCAGAAAAGCTTCTGCTACCGCCTTGCCGGCGTTCCCGTTCGGATGCGGATCAAACTCATTGCTCATGTATTCCGGTTTAATTCTATGATCTGCCGGAGCCGGTTCAGACAGTACCGCAGCGATGTCGAATACCCGGTCCACCCCGGCCGGAGGGTTTGTGAGAATAGTGTCATTCACTATGCGCCAGTAGGTCTCCCGCTCTTCCGTGAAATTGAACGGCGGCACGGTGCTGAGGATAATCTCCGCGTGGGTGTTCGCCTCTTTAATCTTCCCGATAATATTCGTCAGGTCGCCAAGCAGCTCATCTGCCGTCCGTTTGCCGATATCGAGGTCGTTGACTCCGAGTACAATCAGTACCTCATCGCCCTGCTTAGCCTTATTCAGCCACGCCCCGTCCGCAGCAACGTCATAAGCTCTGCCCCAGCCTGAACCGATATTCCACAGTCCGTAATCCGTACCCAGCCCTTCCGCGATCCGCGCCGCCCAATAGCTGTAGGCATCCTTCTCCGTCCGTACTCCCTGGGTGATCGAATCCCCCAGGAACACCAGCTTCTTCGCCACCTGCTTCTTGTATCCGATATAGCTTGGCATAACCAGCAGCTTGTCCGATTCGGCAAAAGTATCTACAGATTCCTGCCCGGCCAGATGGCCGTCTGCATCATAAGCGGACACGAGAATACCTTCCACGTTGAACGGGAAGGACTTGCCCGGCGCGGCCGTTCTAAGGGTCCAGGTAAACGCCAGGTAATGACCTTCCGGCAAGTCCAGGCAGGCCTCGTCGCTCCAGAACATTTCACCCGCGGCGACATGCTTGCTCTTCTCCCCAGCAAAGGTAACAGGAACCTGTGAGCCCGGTGCTACCGCACCGTCCGGCACAAGTCCGCCGTCAGCGATGTACGCGGTTTCAATGTTCCACTCCCCGCCCGGTTCGCTGCCGCTGGCTTCCTGCCCCATATCCCAGGTGGAATCGACATTGTTGCTGTGCCAGAATTTCAGCGTCAAACTGCCGTTTTCCCGTAAGCGGATGTATGTCCGGTAGGTATGGGTGAACGTCTCTGGCGCATTCATAATATAATTGGCCGCAGTGGACAGCGCCGTGGCCGAAGAGTAGCCCGCTTCGCTGAGGACTCCGTTATTATCTTTAATGATCATAGTATTAACTCTCCTGTTCTGATGCGCAAAATATACTATTCATATGGCTCTTCCACGAAATCAGTACTAGACTTTTAATTCGCTCACAGTGTAAGGAACCTTACCTTCTGAGCTAAGCCTGCCTGATGTTTCATCGGGTTCGGAGCAACTACGTCTTACAGGTTGCCGATATGATGCTTCGGATTCGCCCTTTTGAGAAATTAGAGGGAAGAACGCCTACTAATTATGGATGAAACGCCTTTATTATGAGATTAAAGGGAATTTATCCCTATAATCTTCTCTCTACCCGCTTCCAAAGGGAATATCTCCAAAATTAGCGGGCTTAATTCCCACTAATTCCCTAAATGGTGCGTCGCTCATAGAAATAGAGGGATAGAATCCCTTTATTGGGATGTGGATTACTTTTATTATTTCTGTCAACTGTCAAGCACTGATGTTAGTGTTGAGCCATTCATAGATACTTTGTTTTTCTAAAAAGACTCCCTAATGAGCCAGGGACAATGAGTCCCCGGCCATTAGAGAGTCTGATACAGACGGTACTTATTTCAATGTAATCGTGAACGATACGGACTTGCTGCCGCCGCTAACTTGTACTGTAGCTTCATCTGCTTGCTCTGCGCCTTCTACGGAAGCGATAGCACCCAGATCCTTCACAGCAAATGTGAACGGTTTGCCGCTGCCTTCAGCAGTTACCTTAACGGTGCTGCCTGTGCGTGTAGCTGTCACTGTCAGTTCAGGAGCGCCGTTGATATCACGGACTTTTGCAGCTGTTGTAGCGCCGTCTTCCAGGGAGTACAGGCCGAATTTCACGCCGTCGGCAAAATCATAATCCGGACGGTTGTCGACACTGCCTGTGGCCAGCAGCGAGTTCTGGCGTACGAACAGCGGAAGGCTGAAGAAGTCATGCTTTTCTTTGCGCCATGATCCGCCTACTACTGTTTCACCGTTCAGCAGGTGAGTCCAGCGACCAGCCGGCAGATAGTATTTTACTTCGCCGTTCTCCTGGAAGATTGGAGCTACGAGCAGCTTGTCACCAAGCATGTACTGACGGTCCAGCACTTCGCAGGTAGGATCTTCAGGGAACTCCATAACCATGGCCCGCATCGAAGCCCAGCCTTCTTCATGCGCCTGGCCGGCTACATCATACAGGTAAGGCATCAGGCTGCATTTGAGCTTGGTGAAGAACCGGGTAACATCCACTGCTTCGTCATCGTAAGCCCAAGGCACACGGTACGAGGTGCTGCCGTGCAGACGGCTGTGGCTGGAGAGCAGGCCGAAGGCCAGCCAGCGTTTGAAGACATGCGCCGGAGCGGTGTTTTCGAAGCCGCCGATGTCATGGCTCCAGAACCCGAAGCCGGACAGACCGAGGGACAAGCCGCCGCGCAGGCTTTCTGCCATAGACTCGTAATCTGCGTAGCAGTCGCCGCCCCAGTGTACCGGGAACTGCTGTCCGCCGGCTGTTGCCGAACGTGCGAACACGGCTGCTTCATTTTTACCGAGCTTCTCTTCCAATACATCAAAGACCACTTTGTTGTACATCTGAGTGTAATAGTTATGCATTTTCTGCGGATCGGAGCCGTCGAAGTACACAACATCCGTAGGAATCCGTTCGCCGAAGTCTGTTTTGAAGCTGTCTACGCCCATATCCACCAGACCGCGCAGGTAACCTGCATACCATTCACAAGCCGCAGGGTTCGTAAAGTCTACGAGTCCCATGCCCGCCTGCCACAGGTCAGTCTGATACACGTCGCCATTGGCTTTTTTGATCAGATAGCCGTTCTTCTTGCCTTCTTCGAACAGCGGTGAACGCTGGCCGATATAGGAGTTGATCCAGACGCAGATTTTCAGGCCTTTTTCCTTCAGGCGTTTCAGCATGCCTACCGGGTCCGGGAAGACGCGCTCGTCCCACTGGAAATCGGTCCATTGGTATTCACGCATCCAGAAGCAGTCGAAGTGGAACACATGCAGCGGCAGATCGCGCTCAGCCATACCTTCTACGAAGGAGTTAACTGTTGCTTCATCGTAGTCGGTAGTGAACGAAGTCGTCAGCCACAGGCCGAAGGTCCATGCCGGCGGAAGCGCAGGCTTGCCGGTTAACGAAGTATATTTGCTGATGACCTCTTTGATCGTAGGTCCTTCAATCACGAAATATTCCAGGCTCTCTCCAGCTACGCTGAATTGGGCTTTTTTCACTTTTTCCGAAGCGATTTCATAAGAAACCAGTTCAGGCTGGTTCACAAATACGCCGTAGCCCTTGCTGGTTACATAGAACGGAATGTTCTTGTAGGCCTGCTCGGAGCTGGTGCCGCCGTCTTTATTCCAGATATCAACCACTTGGCCGTTCTTCACAAAAGCAGTGAAGCGCTCGCCCAGACCGTACACGAATTCGCCTACGCCGATGTCCAGCTCTTCACGCATGAACGTGTTGCCGTCCTGGTCGGTGATATAGGCCATCGATTTGTAACCGCTGCCTGTAATGCGCTCGTCGCCGCGATAGAAATCCACGGACCATTGAGTGCCTTTATTGATAACCACACGGAGTCCGCCGCTGACCAGCACGGTTTGGGCTTCGTTCTCTTCAATCTGTACATGGTCGCCGGTTCCCTTGGTCAATTCAAAAGCCGGACCGCGGTCGATCACGCCGTCATTATGAATGATCTTCACACCCACTACACCAGGAAGCGGGGAATGGAATTTAACGGTAAGGAGCGTGGAGTTCAGTGTAGCTGCGCGTCCTGTAATTGGAGTTGTTTGAGTGACTGCTGTCAAACCCTCGGATGTTTTTTCAACTACATAGTTCTGTACTGCGCCGTTGATGTTGATTCCGTCACGAACCAGCCAGAGGCCGTCTGTAAATTTCATGTGTGCACTTGCCACCTTTCAATTTGGTGTTTATAGTTGCATTATAACGATAATAAAACAACAAAACTAATAAAATATAGCTCGTTTATAACACTATTATGATATTTTAGCTAAAGGAGGCCTAGGAATGGACCGCACGTCCCAGCGTTTGCTCAAAGAAGACCGCGTACATGGTGATGTTATGTTTCCGCTGGCTGCTTACTGGATCGAACTTCCGGCCGGAACGCATGTCCTGGATACGCACTGGCATGAGGAGGCCGAGTTCTTTTTGCTGCTGGAGGGAGAGATCCTGTTTCAGGTGGACACCGATTATTTTCCGCTCCGCGCAGGTGAAGCAGTCTTTATCGAATCCGGTGATATTCATGCCGCCTACGTCCTGAAGGAAGGCCCTTGCCGGTTCTGTGCGCTCGTCTTCCACCCCGACCTTCTGGCGAGTGCCCAGTATGATACGATCCAGCAGAATGTGATTCTTCCGCTTCAGGAGAAGCGCCAGAGCTTCCCCCGTCACATTACGCCCGCTGTTCCCTGGCAGCAGGAGCTACTGCACCACCTGGAGCGGATGATGGAAGCATATGCTAATAAAATGCCCGGATTTGAAGCCTTTATGAAAGGAACTTTGCTCATTATGCTCTCGCAGATTGCCACCCCGGACCGTTCCGTGAACCACAGCCAGTCGGAGAGCGCTGATTCGACCAAGATCAACCGGCTCAAAAAGGTCATTCTGTATATCCAGGACAACTATCAGGAGCCGATCCGCACCCGCGATCTGTCTGAGCTGATTCCGATGAGCGAGGGCCAGTTCTGCCGCTTCTTCAAAGCCATGACCCGCAAGACGCCCGTCGATTATATCAACTCCTACCGCATCCGCCAGGCGGCTGACCTGCTGCAGCAGAGTGAACGTAAAATATCGGACATCGCGCTGGAGGTCGGCTTCGATAATGTCAGCTATTTCATTAAAGTGTTCCGCAAAGCGATGAAATGCTCACCCTCAGAGTTCCGCAAAGGGGCCGCGATGGGAGCCATGCAGGGGGCCGGACAGGGGCAGCTGTATCCTTGAGGGCAATGAGGCTGAGTTTAACTGTCCAACTTAACGAATTCGTGTAGAATAGTTCTTGCAGCAACCATTTAAAAAGGTGGGAGAAACCTTGAATCTATTTAAGCTAATAACTTCAGTTATCCTATTACTCAGCTCCTTAACATCTGGTGGTGCAGCAGGCAGCTATGATAACTCCATACACAAGCATCCTCTGGCGTCTGACCAAATCACAGACCCCTCAATGCGTGAGATCCGTATGATGCTGAAAGAAGCGGGGCTTGGACAATATTGGGATGAATTGAAATATCAGATTCTGCCCGGATTCTACATGGTCCCTAAAATGACGGATGAAGCGGATATCAAGCTGGGCGCCAGCAAAATCGGGGGGCATCCTGATGTACCCTCAACTTTTCAATGGCCTTCGTGGAAGACGCATCCCATGTCGTTTGTCGCTCAGATCAATCTGGAAGAGTTCCCGATGAATCTGGTGAACCCGGAGTATCCGGCTACCGGAATTCTCTACTTCTTCTACGTGTATGATTATGAGGTATGGTATAACGACGATTATGATTCAGACATGATAAATAATAATGTTGTGTACTATGTCCCAGAAACTGCAGAACTGGTTCGGATGAAGCCGCCAGCATCGTTATCGGAAGAGCAGATATTCAAATCTGCGCTGCTCGAAAAAAAGCTTGAATTAACGCTTCCCGATTCAGATTATCTGGAAGCCAACCATCTTATGACAAACAAAGCCGACTTGAACCGTTATTCCCTGGAGTTCAAACCGGATTTCATGAATACTTACGACCGTGGGATCGGATTTCGTTTCCTGGGCCATATGTCAGCGCTGCAATACGGAGGCCATCCCAGCGATGAAATTCTATTATTCCAGGCTGATTCTAATGATGAAATCGGAATGGAATGGGACTTATCCGGATTATTGTATTTTTTCATCAAAGATAATGATTTCAAGAAATTATTCTTCGAGAATGTCTATACGTACCGCGTGGGGACGTGAAATCAAGGGCTGAACTGGATTTATTACCGCCCTATCCTGCCTTTGCTCTGCTTACAGATTCCCCGATACGTTTAAGTTACCTGTAAGGATGGCCCGGCTGGTTTCGGCCGAATATATCTGGAACTCATCTAACTGCAGGCTGTCCTGACAATGCTTTATTGCATTACCATTCTACTTACAGGAGGCAGAACCCCATGAACCAACATGTCACTATGCCGAGTGAAGTACAGGAGTATTTCAATGCCATTAACCAGTATCAGACTGAGGCTTTTATCGGTTTGTTTGCTCCCGGTGCGACCGTGAAGGACAACGGCAAAGAAATTCAGGGCAAAGACGATATTCAGGCTTGGGCAGAATCAGAAATTTTCTCCAACAAAGTCCGATACACCATATCGGAAATTATGGAAGCCGGCGGAAGCACCGTTGTGACTGCAGAGATGGAAGGCGAGTTCAACAGGAACCGAGTTCCCGCACCGCAGCAGTTCAGACACGAATTCAAGGTGCTGGACGGTAAAATCAAATCACTCCTAATTACGCAAATCTAACCGGATTGTACTCATCCGCAGCAACAAGGGAGCCGCATACGTGCGTCTCCCTTTTGTTATACCCGCCATTATGCCGGAGCACTTCAGGCCGTACGTTCTATTAGAGTAAGTCAGCCCGCCTCATGTCCTTTACGGATCACTATAAAGCAGGTGCTGTCCGGCAAAGCCGTCTCATTGCCGTGCTCATCCATGATAACGACCCGTTCCTGAAGTGCCAGCGTATAGCCTTCCTGCAGATAGTGTCGGAACACTTCAATCTGCGCCTGCTCTCCCAGATGATCCCTGATAAACTTCACATACTGCTCGGGTGTAAAATAACCAAACTGCTCCTGGACCTCGTGGATGTAGGCTTCTTCACCCCATGTGTAGGTGTACAGAAATTCCATGGCATCGTTCACAGGCATCAGCACCTCCTGCTCACCGACCACCTCATACCGGATTTTGCGTCCGGCAAAATCTTCGGCATACCGTTCCAGCCATGCCAGTCCGCTCTGTTCCAGAAACCGGATTCTCCGCTGCAATGCCTCCGGTTCAGTCATGATCCCGTCCCGGATAATGATCCTACCGCCATCGGCAAGCACCTCAAATGCGCTTACCAGCGCTGCGGCTACCGTCTCAGACTTAAATTTCACGCCATTCATCGGCACATACGAATACAGCTCATGGAGGATAGATGAGAAAATCACCGTATCCACGCTGCCCGTCTCCACAAAATCCTTCAGGTTCAGCGCATCACCCTGCAGCACCTCCCAGCGGCGTCCCTCCCGCTGTTTACGCTGGCGCAGCGCTTCCACTACATTACTGGATATATCAATGCCGACCGGAGTGACAGCGGGCATCCGCTCTTCAATCAGATCAAGCAGCACCCCGCCGCCCGGACCGATATCCAGCACCTTGCTGCCGGTGACATAATCGAGAATAACGGCTTTATAATCAGCCGTATCGTTCATCTGGCTCAGGTAGCTATCCTCGTTATGGAAACGGTCGAATGCGTCGCGCCGCAGATCGAACAAATCGAATAAGAGCAGCACCGCCCGCTCGTATAGTGCTGACTTCTCGGCTTCAATGCAGAATTCAATCAGCTTCTCTGCGGCGGGGGAGAATTCAAAGTCAAAAAACACCGTATCCGGCAGATGTCTCTTGCGCCGCAGCCGGTGAATCAGATGGGGGTTCCCGGAAGTGCTGTTTCCGGCGGCAATATCCTGCCAGCTAAGCTCAGACAGATACTTTTCGATAATCCGTTTCTTATATACGTTGATTTTTTTAACGCCTTTATAGTCATAGTAGATTGAATTCATGACGGCTTCAAAGCTGATATGGTTCAGGCCGCTGATGCCGCTGCCGTGTGCGGCCAGCGCCAGCACTTTAAGAAATTGCTCCAGCGAGAACGTCTGCAGTGCCGACTCCACATACCAGAATGTTACCGGCTGCATGGCTTCGAGCAATGCGGAATCCATGCCCTCCTGCTCCAGCCTGCTCCACTCCGCTGCGAAGTCCTCCCCCCGGGAGATTGGACCGGAGCGCATGCGGTGCAGCCGCTCCTTCATTGGCAACGGAGTGTCCAGACTTCCTGAAGCGATCAGGGCGATCAGCTCCATCACCTCACTGCGCACCTCCTGCCACAGTACCGGCGAGACAGCACCAATGATGCAATGATTCAGCGCAAACAGCAGGCGCTCCAGCTCGTCAGAGGTCAGCAGCCCCTCCTCGACCATAACGGCCAGCGGGCGGTTAACACTTGGCGGAACCTCGCCGCGGATCTGCTGGCCGAGCAGGCCATGCGTTTCAATCAGCCGGTGCACAATCAGAATCTTCTCTGCGTGCGCGACACCTGCCGCCTTAAGCAGCGCCGCCTGCGGACCGGAGACTACAGCGGCTGCATTGCCTCCGGCATGCTGCCAGTACAGCTGCGCTGACCCTATATTGTGGGCAAAACAATTAATGCCCTCCTCCTGCCACTTCCGGCGCTGGCGGGAGGTTCCGCCTTTGGCCGTCTCCGACCAGACCAGCGTCTCTTCGGCTAACTCCTTAATCCAGTAGGATAACGGCAGACTATCCAGCAGCCGCAGACTCCGTTCCACATAGTCCAGCACGGGATTCCGATGGTCCAGCTCCCGCAGCGATTCCACGCGCTCCAGGTTGACTATCGGCATTTCGGCCTGAACAATATATTTCAGCCACAAATGCTCCTCCTCCGGCAAATAATCCCCTTCACGGTAGGCTTCAATAGCCTGCAACGATTTAAGCATCCTGCACCTCCTGGTATGATAATCTCTTATTTGATTGGCGAATGTGGATAGGAACCTATTAGTACGTAAACCTTAGCCTGTTATACTACAAACTGATGAAAGCTGGTAAGCTTCATTTCCGGCGGTCCAATAATTATACAAAAACCGAATGCAAAGGGCCGCCTCCTGAATCGATTGTACACGATTACACTAGATTCAGGAGGCGGCCGCATGGATAAGTCTACCATGTTTCTAACCCTGTTACAAAAAACACAGTACCCTTACAGGAGGTTGTATCCTCATTCTCCCATAACGGTTATGCAGGGCACAGCATGTGTATCACCTTGGAAGCTTCCCATCAATGAAACAAAAAACAGACCAGACAAAGGTTACCCTGTCTGGTCTGTTTTGTATTTTTCAACCTTAATCATTTCCTGTAAAAATGGCTTCAGCAATAGCCTCACTTGGCTGAAGCCTGACCGCGCGGAGACTACCTTTCGTTGCCGGTCAGCGTCTTCACCCAGACTTCCTCGTCGCCCTCACGTTTCGATTCATGGGATTGTGTCGCTTCCTGGATGTCGCCAAAGCCCCAATAGGTGGCCGGTACATCAGGGAACTGCGGCTCAAGTCCTGTCAGCGGTCCGCGGTACAGCATCCGGTTAATCATCGTTACTGCCTCAGCCCGCGTAATTTTCAAATCCGGCTTGAACGTCGCATCCGGGTAGCCTGACAAGAATTTGCTGTTATAGAGCTGCTCGATGGCATTCGCTGCCCAGTGGCCGCCAAGATCGGTAAAGTGCGCCGAAGCGGCCGCCGTGAGGTCTATCTTCAGGAACTTCGCCATAACCGCCGCGAGCTCGCCGCGTGTTACCGGAGCTTCCGGACGGAAGGTGCCGTCTGCATAGCCGCTGAAGTAGCCTTGGCTGGTGGCGATCAGAATATAGTGCGCCGCCCAGTGGCTGCCCGGCACATCTGTGTATGTCGAACTGCTGCTGTGGGGCGCGTTCTCTGTCAAGCGGGCAACAATCGCCGCCAGCTCAGCGCGCGTCAGACTTTTCGCCGGTTTAAACTGCCCGTCAGGGTAACCCAGGATGTAGCGTTCATGCTTCAGCTCGCCATACCGGCCTGAGAATACCTTCAGCTTAGCAGAGGAGGCTGCTTTTGCCGGCTGTGTCTGGCTGCCGGCAGACAGCGCTGCCGTTACCTCGTACTCCTGCTCCGCCTGGCTGAGCTGCGGCCACTTCACTTCAATCCGGTGCGTGCCGCCCTGGTTCGGAGCCAGGGTACCGACAGACCACGTTACCGTATTGCCGGCTACTGTTCCGCCGTCCGCATTTACGACTACAACGCCTTCCGGCAATGTCACCGTAACCGTGCCGCCGGTCAGTGTTCCGTTTCCGGTCTGGGCGTATTCGACCGTAATGGCCGAGGTCCCTCCCTCTTCAATCAGGTTCCGGTCCAGACTGACTGCTACCACTGGTGTGATGGCTGTAATGACCGGTGCCGAACCGGGGATGGCGGCTGCCCCTATCGGATTCAGCGAGATATCGTGGCGGACAATTTCCAAATCGACCGCGATTGTCGGACTGGTATAGGTCTCATAGCCGGACTTGGTCACAACCAGATAATAATCCGTATGCGGATAGACCATGTAGGCGTACAGACCCTGCGCGTCACTGATTTGCTCGGGGCTCGCATTGTCGTTAGGTGCAAAGCCCGGGATTGCCGGCAGCGTTACAGGCTTACCGCCCTTGCTGCCGTTGC
>NZ_LN831198.1:48738-50659 GCF_001368795.1 Paenibacillus ihuae | reverse complement strand
AGGCTTACCGCCCTTGCTGCCGTTGCGCGCTGTATTTGCATAGTACAGGGTCACGTTCGCGCCTTCCACGGGGATCCCAGTCAAGCTGTTCGTAATCGCACCGTACGGGTCAACCAGCTCCTCTGAAATATTCATTTCCCCGTTAGACGTAACGTTCACTTCGCTCTTCTGGATAATAATCTCCTGTCCCGGCTCGACTTCATAGCGGATCTCCATCACATATGTGCCGAGCCCCAGCCCTTCGGCGCTGAATACGCCGTTCTGCTGGGCCGGGAATGCCTTAGGCGATCCGTTCTCCAGAATATAGAGACCTGTTGCCGCGTCTTTCATATACACTTTCATCTTCTTTACCAGGTCTCCGGATATCGTCCCGGTGCCGCCTGCCGGCTGCTTCATCAGGATGATACCGGTGGCTGTTTTCGTTGAATCGTAGCTCTCCTGACCGGTACCGCTGACCGATCCGACTACCGCAGTTTGAGTATACGTCACCGGTGTTAAAACTCCGCCTACATTTACTGTCTGCGTCACTGCGATGGTGTACAGCGCATTGCCCTTCGGCACCGGCAGCGAGTAAGATCCGTCTGCGCCTGTCACCACGGTCTCGTCAAAATCAACGCCAGGTGTAATGATGTTATCGCCGTTCAGATCCAGCGTTACCCGTACGTTCGCGCCGGCGACCTTCTCGCCCGCGGCACCGCGGGTAATAACCCCGCTGATGACTGCCGGCTGGAAGGTAACCAGAATATCGTCCTTCGCATATAGTCCTTTTGTCAGGTCAATTGCTGCTGCCTCAACCCGTACTTTCTGCTCCTGATTGGAGGAGAGGTCAGCCGAGCGGTAAGTCGTTGCCGCCCGGCCTTGAGCATCCGTCCGTATCCGGTCAGCTCCAACGAACGTACCCAGGCCTGACGGGACCGAGAACACAACCTCGGTGTCCGGCACGGGATTGCCGCTACTGTCAGTCAGCACGGCGGTCAGCTCGGTCGTCGAGCGCCCGTCACCGACTATACGGTCCGGCGACGCCGTCAGCACCAGTGAGTGCGCCAGCACCTGAAATCCGTTATCGGCCAGGCGGGTCTCGGCTGGCAGCGGTGTGCCATCGGCCTTGAACGCCTGGAACATTACCGTAAAAGAGCCTGCGGCCAGCGGTGTGGTAAGCAGATAGCCCGTATTCTCCCAACGTTTGTAGCCGTCCTGAAGGAAGGTAGCGGGATTGGCTAACTCAAGGCTGACAGTGCCGCCTCCGATAATTGCCTTGACCTCATGGGCCGACAGCGGGCTGACGGCCGAGAACTTCAGCGGATAGCCGGGCACTGCATTCACGACAGACGGATCGCCTTCAAGCTTATTGCCGACCCAGCCGTTCAGCGCCTTGTTCATCTGAATCATCACCTGAACCGGCGGACTACTCTGGCCGTCCCCGTCCGTCACGGTGAAGCTGAAACTGTCCGTACCCGATGTAAAGCCCGGGGCCGGTGTATACAGATAGATATTTCCGCTTTGTAAGGTAAGGGTACCCTGTGACGGCTGTGCGGTGATCTGGTAGACCAGTCCGGTGATTGTTTCGCGGTCTGTGCCTTCAAGGATAATCGTTACCGCTCCGGCCCCTTCGTTGATCTCAACGAGCTGTGGTAAAGCCGCAGGAATTCCGTTGGCCGCTGTCACCGTCACTGTCACCGTGGCCGGGTTGGATTCTGCTCCGTCCGTATCCTTGACGGTGTACGTGAAGCTGTCAAAGCCGCTATAGCCGGCGTTCGGCGTGTACGTCACCTGGCCGTTCGCGCCTACGGTAACCGTACCGTGCGACGCTGGTGACTTGAGTGTTACCGAGGAAGGGACAAGCCCGTTCTCGGCATCCGTATCGTTTGCCGTTACCGATAAGCTTCCTGAGCCGTTCTCGGCTACGGTCAGCGTATCCGCT
>NZ_LN831198.1:46083-48543 GCF_001368795.1 Paenibacillus ihuae | reverse complement strand
GCGTGTACGTCACCTGGCCGTTCGCGCCTACGGTAACCGTGCCGTGCGACGGTAGTGTCTTGAGTGTTACCGAGGAAGGGACAAGCCCGTTCTCGGCATCCGTATCGTTTGCCGTTACGGTCAAGCTTCCCGAGCCGCTCTCGGCTACGGTCAGCGTATCCGCTACCGCGCTTGGCGCCGTGTTCAGGATCGGAGCCGCTGTCACCGTCACACTCACCGTGGCCGGGTTGGACTCTGCTCCGTCCGTATCCTTGACGGTATACGTGAAGCTATCGCTGCCGCTGTAGCCCGCGTTCGGCGTATACATCACCTGGCCATTCGCGCCTACAGTGACCGTACCGTGCGACGGTAGTGTCTTGAGTGTTACCGAGGAAGGGACAAGCCCGTTCTCGGCATCCGTATCGTTTGCCGTTACCGATAAGCTTCCCGAGCCGTTCTCGGCTACGGTCAGCGTATCTGCTACCGCACTTGGCGCCGTGTTCAGGATCGTACCCGTAACATTGACGGGCGGCGAAAAGACACCGAGGTCCTTCCATGTGGTAGTATCATTAGTGCTTATGCCCTGCGTGCCCGCGATATCCTGATTGAAGGAGTTGTCCTGGGCAGCAGTGCCGATAATATATTGCAGAGGGGAGGTAGCAGTCACAGTAATTCCCTTGCCCGCCATTGCCGTATTAATGTCTGCAACCTTAATTTTAAAGGTTACAAAATAATCACTGTCCCCCGAAAAGCTGCTTCCCGCGGCCTGCATCAACGAATAATTCTGATTAGCGCCAGGCACATAGGAGATAAGCGCAGGATTGATGATGCCCGTCGTGCTGGGCGATGTATTCGCCTTGTTGGGATCAGCATTATAGATACCGATCTTCCCGTTGTTGTTTGTCGGATTATAAACGCCTAAGAAAAAGTCGATACCCCCGTTCCCGTTGGCATCCACCCCCACAAACGCAAAGCTTGTAAACTTGTCCTTCTGGGTTCCATCCAGATTGTTCACACGGATCCGAAAGCCGATTTCACCCGCAGCCGAATCATAGTTAACGTAAAAAGGAGGATTGTTCGCATCGCCGACGATGTCCTGCGCTACACTTCCGCTTCCTGTCTGCTGGTCACCCACATAATCAAACTGGCTGTTTTTAGGATAGACGGTCAACCATCCGTTTCCGGTCCCGGTAAGGTCCAATCCGCTGGCATAGACAGAACGGACTTGGGGCAGGAAGGTCATGGTCAGCAACATGAGCGCCAATAAGGAGATGGCTGTTTTTTTAATCGCTCTAAATTTCAATAGATGACTCCTTTCATATGACAAAATCAACCCAAAATATGGGATTATATGGACAATTACCCTCCTTTAGAGGTCATAAACAGAAACATATAGACCTTTTTTCCTATTTATCGACCCGCATGCGTTAAAATTGAAGTATTTTATATTGAAATATTAATATTTCAAGCACCATGGATACGATTACATGCGCTGCTATGTCATGGAAAGAGTCAACTACCCGGGTACCAATAGGTAATAAGGCCTGTAATAGGTAGAGTCGACTTAAGTGAGGAGCACCGATCATCAGAAGGGGTGGACTAGGAACGTGCATGGTACCAGCTTCCGACAACGCGGGACCCTCTCCCCAGACACGCCAAATAGCAAGCTTCCGGCGGAAGCTTGCTATGGATTGCTAATATAGTGGCAGGGCAGCTGCTGAAAGGATCACCCGGCTACCCTTGCTGCTGGCTACGACCTCATCTGCCTCCAGCCTACGTACCGAACCGCTGCCGGTACCCGCACTTGCGGCACAGCTCTTCTACCGCTTCCCGGCGGGAGAAGCCGTAGAACAGATTGTTCGCCCGCTCCCCCTCGACAATCTCGGAGAACGGCCGTTCGTGGATGTTGCCGAGGTTGATAACCCCCTCGCCATCGAGACAGCACGGTACCACCGTGCCGTCCACCAGCACCGCCGCCTGGCTGCGCAGCGCATGGCAGAAGCCTTTGCCGTCATCCTCCGGCTCATGCAGTGCCGGCCATCTGAACTCGTGGTCCTGGTTCAGATAGATGCGCGGCGCAATGCGGACGCCGCTGCCGGGAACGACCTTCTCCTCAATCTTGAAGTCCAGATCGAACGCCTCCTCCAGCACAGCCAACGTCTCGCGGTTGCGGCTCCGCGTTAGATTGGTCTGGTTGTCTTCCGTCAGATTCCAGAGCCGGAAGGAGATGATGACCCCTTGCGCCGCAGCTTCCCGCACAAAAGAAATGATCTCCTTCAAATACCCCTCCCGGTTCTCAGAGCCTTCATGGCCGTCGAAGCTGTGCAGGGAGAAGTTCATCTGGCGCAGCGCCGGCTTGCCGATAATTTTCGGCCCCGCCTTATGGATTAGCGTGCCGTTGGTCGTGATATTGACCTTGAAGCCTTTGGCATCTGCAATGTCCAGCAGCTCACCTATCTTCGGATGCAGGAGCGGCTCACC
>NZ_LN831198.1:32792-45523 GCF_001368795.1 Paenibacillus ihuae | reverse complement strand
TCATTCGTGGCGATAATCAGCTTGTTGATCGGCAGCCCCATTTTTTGGGCCAGGAAGCCGGAGAAAATGTTGCCGAAGTTGCCCGAAGGCACGCTGATATTGATCTTTTTATCGCCGCTGTTTTCAATTTGCAGATAAGCATAGAAATAATAGACCGTCTGGGCCAGAATCCGCACGAAGTTGATCGAATTGATCGCCCGCAGGTGGTATTTGCCTTTGAAGTCCAGATCCGCGAACAGCTCCTTGATCACCTTCTGGCAATCATCGAAGTTGCCTTCGACGGACAGATTCAGCACATTGCTGTCATCCACAGTCGTCATTTGCAGCTCTTGTACCTTGCTCACCTTGTTATGCGGATGCAGGATACAGATCTTGATGCCTTCTTTGCCGCGTACGCCCTGAATCGCCGCTGCACCGGTATCACCGGAGGTCGCCCCGAGAATATGGATAATCTCGCCCCGCGCCTTGGCAATGTAGGAATACAGCTCGCCCATAAACTGCAGCGCCACATCCTTGAACGCGAACGTAGGTCCATGGAACAGCTCAAGCACGTATAAGGAATCATTCACTTTATGAAGAGGCGTCACCTCCGGCGCACGGAAATTGCCGTAGCTGGTGTACACCATTTCTTTGAGATCATCGTAAGGAATTTCATCGTTGGTATAATGGGAGAAAATCTCCAGAAACAGCTCCTGGAAGCTAAGCTTCCGCCATTCCTCCAGCGTGTCCGGAGAAATTACCGGGATCTGCACCGGAACCATCAGCCCGCCGTCATCCGCCAGCCCCATCAGAACTGTATCAATAAAGCCTCTAGCTTCCACATTTCCTCTTGTGCTTATATACTCCATACCAGTATCATCCTCCTGAGCCCCTCTTTATTTACCCTATATAGAACGTGAACTTAACAATGAACACTGCTTCATTATTCTAAAGTTCACCTTACATATTAACACGTTTAAGCGTTAAAGTCCGTTACTTCCGTGTCAACTTTTGTGAAAAAAATGCGGCTGCCGCGCCTTACTTCTGCTGAAGCTGCTTCCAGACGGTTTTGTTGCTGTACTGCTTCGCGACGCTGACATCCTCGCCGAACCATTCAGGGGCGGTGAAGCCCTCCGCTTCCTCCAGTGAATCGAATTCAACCTCAATCACCGTAAGCTCAAGCTGAGTGTAGACATCGATCTCTACCGTGATGCCGTTCCATACGGCAGTAGTACGGGTTTTGACCAGAGGTACGGCCTTCACGGCCTCAATCATCTGGTTATATAAACCTTCGGAGATGTCGTATTCGATCTCTTTCCGGCTGATGCCCTTACCGTCCTTGAAAGTGTGCGTGAAGGTAACCTCACCCGAATCGAGATCGGTTATTTTGCGCACCCGCAGCTCCTGCCCGTCCTCAATCGCCAGATACGTCTGGTCAATGCTGTGCCGGGTAAGCACGTTGAGCTGGCCTCCCTCAATCAGCTGCTCCGGATATTCCGGCAGCAGAAACTTGCGTTCAATCTCCATCCCCATGCTGTTGTCTCTCCTCTATACGCTATACGATATGCGATATACGCTCCGCGATGTTTTATATTATTTATCATCATAGGGGCGGGCCATACGTTAGTCAATCGTAAAAGCTGAATCTTAGGGGATTGGGCGGAGAATTGGCAAGTTGGCGGGCTGATGGTTGGGCGATTAGCAGGAGGGTATGGCGAGGCATTAAGGCGGGGGAGTGATTAGGAGGCTGGAGGTGTTTTTTTAACCTTTTTGCTTGTTTAGTAGTAGCCGAATCAACGGATCTGCCTGAGCATTTGTGCTTTGAACTGGTATTTCGATTGTTTGCTGGTACTACAAGTGCTTTGGAGAAGTTAGAGAAATGGATTATTCCCATAACAAAGTTTAAGTGTAATTCGTACAACTAAAAGGGCGGATTCAGGCCTTCCTCGCATGATAATTGCACTCTGTACAACTAAATATGGCATTTAGGGTAAAAAGTGCGACCCACTGCCTTTTTAAGTGTACCCACTGCAACTATTTCTAAAAACAGGTTGGTCCCCCTCGCTTTAATTGCAGCAAATACACTTATTTACTCGGACTGAACCCCAATGCAGCCTGAAGCCGGAGTAGCATCTGAAATGGGTAGTTATATAGAGTGAACTTAAGAATCCAACTTGCTCCATGGACAACATCCTTGCTCCACAAGAGGTCCGTCCATCAGCTGTCCACCCTTCTTAAGTTCAGCTTATATAGTTACTAATAGGGCAGCGTATACATACGTCCGGGAATATTCTACGGGAAAGCATTCCGTGAGACACAGTCCGAGCTTCGAACTCCGCCACCGTTATCATTCGGCAGCGAGCGATTAACGGCCTTCGAACAGCAGCCTGCGTTCTACATACAGCAAGCGGCCAGCGGTCGGCAGCCAGCAACAAATTCAGATTTGTCTAACCGGACTGGACTTGTGAGCCACCGCCGTCATACGCTGTGCCTACAATGGAAGCTGGATAATCGCGGAGAATATATCTCTGCGATCCCGTATTCAAAAAACGGGGCATCCCTGTTGGGACACCCCGTCTTCCGGCTGTGCACTATATTTTCCGCATCTCTGCTGTTCTATAGCTTCTGCGCAGAACTAAACAACCGTTACGCTCTATTCTTCCCCCAGCGGGAACAGCAGCGGCACGACCTTGCCTGCGCCGACATCAATCAGTCCAAAGTCCGTGATCTTCAGCGCCGGGCTGACCGGCAGCGAATGCGTGCTGATCGACATGATCGGGTTGTAATGATCATAGCCCAGCGATTCCATCGCTGTCCGCAGCTTAAGCACGCACTCCGCCGTCTCCGCCAGCGGCGCTTCGGTCAGAATGCCGCCGACCGGCAGCTCAAGCAGTGCAAGCACCTCGCCATCGCAGACGACGCAGAAGCCGCCTTGCGCGGCAATCACTGTATTGGCTGCAAGCACCATATCCTCAGCGTTATGGCCGACCACGAGCAGATTATGATTGTCGTGCGAATACGTGGTTGCAACCGCGCCGCGCTTAATCGTGTCGCCGCCGATCAGGCCGTAGGCACGGTTGCCGTTCTTGCCGTACCGTTCGAAGGTGGCGATCAGGCCGTAGCCGCTCTCCCGCCACTGCAGCAGGCCGTCTTTCACTTCGGCCTCCGCATGCTTCTCTTCGGTAAACGTGGACACGTTGTTGACCATCATCACGCGGGCACCATAGCGCCCGTCTGCAAGCGCCGTAGGCACCGCGAAGTCAGCGGCCGCAAGCGGCGCGAGCTGCACGCTCTGGTAGAAATGAGCCGGGAACCGCGGCTCCTGTTCTGCCTGCGGCAGCGGCTGATTGCGGTCATAGACCTGAGCGCCCCGCTTATAGACCGCCTCAATCTTGAAGCTGCTGAGGTCCGAGAGCAGCAGATAATCGGCGGTTTTGTTCGGCGCGATCACGCCGCGGTCGTCCAGCTTCATCCGCCGGGCCGGCGTGAACGTGGCCGCATAGACCGCGTCCTCCGGCGCCATCCCCATAGCGATAGCCTTGCGGACCAGATGGTCCAGATGGCCGGTCGCTGCCAGCGAATCGGTCATCACATCATCGGTCACGAAGCAGAAATGCTCGCTGACCGGATGATGAATCAGATAGTCCACCACATCCGGGGTCATCGATTTCTCCTGGATCTCGATGAACATCCCGGCCGCAATCCGCGCGGTCAGGCCCTCAATGCTCTGGTGGGTATGATCGGAATCAATGCCGGCAAAGATCAGCTGATGCAGATCCAGGTCCAGCAGCTTCGGCGTATGGCCCTCAATGACCAGACCGGGATACTTGCTGCGGACATGCTGGAGGATCTGGTTGCTTTTAGAGTCCGGGTCTCGGATGACATCGACGAAATTCATCACTTCACCCAGGCAAATCATCTGCTCCGTCTCCATCAGCTCATCAATATCGGCAATTTCAATCGAACCGCCCGTTGTTTCCAGCGGAGTCGCCGGCACCGAGCTCGGAATCGCGTAGAACATGTCCACCTTACAGTCCCGGCTGGCCCGGATCATCTCATGGACACCCTCCACACCAAAAACATTAGCCATTTCATGCGGCTCGGGAACAATTGTCGTTACCCCGTGCTGCAGAATACCGTAGGAGAAGGTCTCCGGTGTAATCATCGTACTCTCAATATGCAGGTGGATATCGATTAGCCCGGGCACCAGATACTGCCCATCTGCGTCAATCGTTTCTGCAGCAATGAATGTCTCCGCACCAAGCGGACCTACATAGAGAAAACGCCCTTCCTTGACGGCAACATTCGCTGTCTCGAACCGTTTATAGTAACTGTTGTACACTTTAGCGTTCAGTATAAGTTGATCTGTAATCATCATGTCTGCTCCTTATGAAGCGCTACTGCACCAGCACCAGCTTCTCTTTTGGAAAATAAACCGTGACCTGCTGTCCTTGAATGAAAGGCTGCTCCATTTCCTGATTGACGGTGAATACACCGAGTTCCGTCTCCACCTGGTACTGATAGCTGCGGCCGAGATACGTGCTGATCTGCACCGTTCCGGGCAGTGTGTTAAGGGTTGTACCCGGCTCAGGCATAGCCGTAAACAGCTGCAGATCGTCAGGGCGGATGGCCCCGAGCAATCCGGTGTTGCCCAGCCCCTCCGGCCGTTTAGCCGCCAGGAACTTCAGCGCTCCGCGGCTGAGCTCAATATCCGTACCTTCATCATTCCGGCCGTCAAAAGCGATAAAGTTCCCGAACCCGATAAACCGGGCCACAAATTCGCTGGCCGGATACTTGAAGATCGAGGAGGGCTTGTCGAGCTGCTCAATTTTGCCGTTATTCATGACGGCCACCTGATCGGAGATCGAGAAGCATTCCTCCTGGTCATGGGAGACATAGACGGTCGTGATGCCCAGCTCCTGCTGGATGCGGCGGATTTCCACCCGCATGTTCACCCGCAGATTGGCATCAAGATTGCTGAGCGGTTCGTCGAACAGCAGCAGATCCGGCTCAATGACAAGCGCCCGGGCAATTGCTACCCGCTGGCGCTGCCCGCCGGAGAGGGCTGCCGGAAGTCTTTTCTCGAAGCCGCCCAGGCTTACAATTTCCAGCATCCGGGTTACCCGCTTCTTGACCTCCGCTTCCTTCAGCTTGCGCAGCCGCAGGCCGAACGCCACATTGTCATAGACCGACAGGTGCGGGAACAGCGCATAGCTCTGGAACACAAAGCCGAAATTCCGCTTTTCTACCGGGATCTTGGTGTAATCCTTCCCGCCGAACATGAATGCCCCAGCCTCCGCGTTCAGGAATCCGGCGATCAGCCGCAGCGTGGTTGTTTTGCCGCAGCCGCTGGGACCGAGCAGCGAGAGAAGCTGTCCTTTGGCGAGCGACAGATTGAAATCCTCCAGGATCAGACGGTTATCATACGCAACCGATACATGCTCAAGACTTAAAAGTGACATTACGCTCTGCCCCCACTATCATTTAATAGGTTATCGTTTGGTAAAATAGGCGAATCCCATCAGCCGCTCAATGATGAACATCAGCGCTGCCGTCAGCACCATCAGAATGACTGAAATCGCGGCAATCGTGGGATCGAAGTAATTTTGCACATAGGTCAGCATTTGAATCGGCAGGGTACTGATCCCCGGACCGGTCATGAACACGGATATATCCACGTTGTTGAACGATTCCAGAAAAGCGATCAGAATCGCCGCCAGAATCCCGGAACGGATATTGGGCAGCACCACTTTGAAGAACGTATACAGCCTAGAAGCCCCTAGGCTCTGCGCCGCTTCTTCCACGGCAAAATCGAAATTTTCCAGACTCGAAGCGATCACCCGGATAATAAAAGGCAGCATAATCACCGTATGCCCAATAAGCAGTCCGGCGACAATAGGTAGCCCATACACAACAATCAGGTAGCGCAGCAGCGTGAAGCCCAGCACAATGCCGGGAATCAGCACCGGGGACAGAAAAATCGCATTCAGCGTATCCCGCCCGCGGAACCGGTAACGGCTCAGCGCGTAGGCCGCAGGCACACCCAGGAGGAGCGCCAGCAGATTGCCGAGCAGCGAGATTACAATCGAGGTCTTGAAGGTTTCCATAAATGCGCTGACCTCGAAGATGTTCTGGTACCATTTTAGCGAAAAGCCCTCAGGGGGGAATTTCAGGACTGTGCCCGGCTCAAAGGAAGTAATGGAAATGATGACGAGCGGCCCCAGCAAAAATATAAAGACCAGCAGCGTGTATAGTGACAGCGCGCGGTTCCCTTCCTTCATGTTCTCACCCCTTTGGATTTAGGCGGTTGGCCCAGGCATTCATCAGCCCCACCACCACAAATGTAATAACAATCATAATGACAGCGATAACGGAAGCTGCCTGCCAGTCATTCAGCGTCATTGCGTTCTGATACAGAAAGGTTGATACTACCCGTTCCTTACCGCCGAGCAGCGCTGGTGTGGTATACGCCGTGAGGCTGCCGACGAAGACCAGAATTCCGCCGATGATCAGCCCCGGCACCGTCAGCGGGAAGGTGATTTTGCGGAACGCGGCAAACGGGGAAGCACCCAGACTGCGCGCCGCCCGGACCAGCTCATGATCCAGATTCTCCATCACTCCAAGCAGAGTGATAATAATCAGCGGCAGGAACAAATGCACCAGACCTATCATCATGGCCGCAGGTGTATAGAGAATATCCAGGGGCTTCGCGACCAGTCCGGTATTGACCAGAAAGGAATTAATCAGCCCTTTTTTGCCGAGAATAATCATCCAGCTAAAGGAGCGCACAACGGGACTGGTCAGCAGCGGAAAGATTGACAGCGCCAGCAGAAGGCTCTTTTTGCGGGCGCCGGCCCGCGAGATATAATAAGCCGCCGGATACCCGAGCAGCATACAGACCAGCGTGGTCACGACACTTACCCGGAGCGTAGTCAGCAGGATGCGGTTAAAGTACCCGTCGCGAAAAAAATGCAGATACCCTTCCAGCGTCAGCTTCCCGTCCTGCACGAAAGTGGAGGCGATGGTCAGCGTAATCGGGACCAGCATGAAGGCCGCCAGGAACAAGAGCCCCGGCAGCAGCAGATATATGGCTCGTTTGTTCATTCTAATGACTCCCGTCCTTCTTCGGCTCTTAGGCTCTTGGTTCAAGCTTGTTCAAGCTATTAATGAAGCATTCCAGAAAAGCGGGGGCGTCCACCTCCAGGCAGACAGCGGTATTCGCAGGCTTACCCAGCCGGTTCTGGAAATCACAGACCGTCTGGCCGTCGCACAGCTCGCTGCGGGTCTCCACGTCCACATAGTAATTGTGCGCGGTGACGAACCCGCGGTTCAGCGCCACACCTACCGCCAGCGGGTCATGCAGGGCACAAGCCTGAACGCCGTTGCGTTCAAAGTAGCGCGTACGGTAGTCCGCCGTGCTTCTCTCTACATACTCCCGGATCGCCGGAATATGCAGCTTCGCGATATCCTCCGCGGCAAGCAGCGCCCGGCGGGTAACATCCAGCCCGACCAGCGTCAGCCGGGGGAACCCTGCGGCGAGCACCTGCTTCGCCGCCTCGGGGTCGACGTACATGTTGTATTCTGCCGTCGGCGTGATGTTGCCGAAGCCCTGAACCACTCCGCCCATCACAATGACCTCGGCGGCATACTGCGTTAGCTCCGGACATTGGTGCAATGCACGCGCCAGATTGGTTAGCGGCGCAGTCATAATCAGCGTGATCTCGCCTGGCTGCTCCTGCAGCTGGCGGATAATGAAGTCTTCTGCCCGCTCTGCTTCTGCCTGCTTCGTTATCCGCATATCGCCCAGTGCACCGCCGATACCATCCGAACCGTGTACGCGATGCTCGAACATAGTATCGCGGACCAGCGGCTTGTCAGCTCCGCGGTAGACCGGAATCTGCCCGGATACGCCGAGCAGTTCGAGAATTTTACAGGTGTTGAGGGTTGCCTGCTCCAGCGAGACATTGCCGCTGACCGTGGTGATTCCGACAATGTCGAGCTGCCCGCTCGTCACTGCCAGCATAATGGCCAGCGCATCATCCACTCCGGTATCTACATCCAGAATGACTTTTTTACGCCCCGTCATCCTTAGCCGCCAATCTCGCGGTTGAAGCGGTCGGTCCATTCCGTAATGTGTTCATTCACGAACGACATATCCAGCTTGCGCAGCTTGCTGATAACATCCGTTCCGTAAGTCACACCTGCCGCTTCTTCAGCTGTCAGCACCACCTTCGTGTTTACCGGGGAATCCACCTTGGCTTTGGCAGATGCTGTCTGCACTTCCTCGCTCAGCTGCCAGTTGATGAACTCTTCGGCAAGCTCTTTATTGTCGCTGCCTTTAACGACGTTAACAGTATTCATTACGGCATAGGCGCCGTCAGATGGTGCTACGAATTTAGCATCAGGCACAGCAGCCTGCAGATCCTTGAAGTACATTTCCATAATCGGGCCGCCGGCGATTTCCTCCTGGCCGAACATGTTCACATACTCGGAGGTCTGGCTGTAATATTTCACAACATTCTTGTCCAGCTCTTTCAGCTTTGTGAACGCGGTATCTTCATTGAATTCCGCATTGCCTGCTGCAAGAGAGGCCGCATCTACTACCATCGGACCTGCTGTAGCTGTAATTGCCGGCATCGCCAAGTTCTTATCGAACTTCGTCCACAGATCGCTCCAGGCCGTTACGTCGCCTTGGGTGAGAGCCGGATTATAGGCAATTCCCAGGCGTCCGATTGTGTACGCAGGGCCATATTCTGCACCCAGCGGCGCTTTGGCGATATCATAAATGTTCTGGATATTCGGGATCTTGCTGCTGTCGATCGTTTCGAACAGCCCTTCATTAATCGCCTGCTGCGCATAATAGTCGGACAGATACACCACATCCACATCGGAGCTGCCTTGGCGGATCTTGTTCAGACGCTCGGCGTTGTTGCCGATTTCCACTACAATTTTCACATTGTGCTCTTTCTCAAACGGCGCATAGACCGATTCTTTGAAGAAGTCTTCCGAGAAGCCCCAGGTGGAAATCACCAATTCTGCCCGGTCTCCCGCTGCTGTAGCTTCTGGTGCAGCCGCATTATTAGTACCGGTGTTGTTCGTCTCATTATTGCCTGCACCGCAAGCGGCCAGCATGGAAGTCAGGGCCAGTGCAAGGCCGGTAGTCATGATCTTTTTCATTAGTAATAACCTCCCAAATGTAGTCCAATATGTGTACAAATCCAGCGTCCATCCTGCAAATCCGGCATGTTCTGTCAGTCTCTTATCGAAGCAATCAGCAGCGTAAAACGGATCAGCAGCACCCCCTGTTGGTAATAAACATCTGATTCCCCTTATTTTTTCATAAAAAAAGAAAAGCATTCTTGTAGGAACAAGAACACTTTTCTTTGTGTAAACAAAGTTAAGAGCTACCCCGTTATAAAAGGACGGTCTTCGCTTAAGATAGATCAAAAGCAAAAATCCGCTAATATCATGTTTAAATTGTCATTCTCCGGCCAGTATCATGTTCGTAAAAGCCCACTGGGTCGGTGCATCGTAATCCCTGAGCAGAACCTCAAGCGTTAAGCCCATTTCTGCTTCCAGTCTTTCCTTGAATCTCTTCTTAAACAGCATCGACATCCGAAAATCCACTTCCTGCTTCAGCTCCGGCGCCTCGCCTTCCAGGGCGGCCGACCGGGGAGATCTGCGGTGCTTGGCGTGAAAGGTAATGACCCGCTGATCGACAGTTACGCGGAGCAGGGTCGTCCCGAAACCAAACAATTCCTTGGAGATCTCATTGTAGATCTGGCACATCTTCTTCTTCTGCTCGCTGTTTTCCAGTTCTGCCATGAAACCACCTTCGAAAACAGAATATCGTACAATCACATCGAGATTAATTGCTATTATACATAACTATCGCATTTCCAGCAAGAAAAAAGCTAAATCTAACATGAAAGTAACGCCAAACACGAACATTAACCGTTATGTTATTGTGGATTGATCAGGAAAAACCGTTCCCGTTCGCCCATAAAAGCCAGTAGTTTCAGCGCTCGGTCGCCCTCTGACCGCATACGCCAGATTCAAAAGTACTTTTACCCTTCATTTGACCAGATTGCCTGCGTACAGCGAATTCAAACGCACTAATACCTTTCATTCAACCATAATGCCCGCCTACAGCGAATTCAAACGCACAAATACCTCTCATACTACTCTATTGCTCCACATGCGCTGTTAATGCCCCCTTACAGTAAATTCGAACGCATTAATACCTCGTATACCACCATATTGCCTTCGTGCAAAATAAAAGAAGCCAGGTTTCCCCCGGCTTCCCTCATACCTAATGCTCCCTCTTAAACTTGTACCTTCAGGTGAAAGCATCCGCTCACATAGTCGCGCTGAATGTCCGGCAGCGCCAGCCCGGCCTGCATCAGCCGGTCACCGCCGAAGACCTCACCGTTGTCCAGAACCATGTAGTCCAGATCCGGATTCAGGCCACGGACCTTTAGCGTCCGGCGAGCCGGGTAAGGCACAGCCATGACCCGGAAGTAATAGACCAGCGCCTCGCGCTGATCGTCCGAGACGAACATCCAAGCCGTTTCATTACCCTCGAACGGGCTTTGCAGGCGGTACAGATTGCCCTGCTGCACAAGGCTGCGGATTTCCTTGTAATTCGCTACCTGCTCTTTAACGAGCTCTTTCTCCTCTTCGGTGAACTTCGTCAGATCAAGCTCATAGCCGAAGTTACCGGACATGGCGACATCCCCGCGGAAGGACAGCGGTGTAAGACGGCCGACCTGGTGATTCGGCACTGCGGAGACATGCGCGCCCATTGCGCTCACCGGATATACCAGACTGGTGCCGTACTGGATTTTCAGGCGTTCCGCCGCATCGGTGTCATCGCTTGTCCAGGTCTGCGGCATGTAGTAGAGCATACCCGGGTCGAAACGTCCGCCGCCGCTGGAGCAGCTTTCGAACAGAATATGCGGGAAGTCTGCCGTCAGACGCTCGATCAGCTCATACAGCCCCAGCACATAGCGGTGGGCGGTTTCGCCCTGGCGCTCCGCCGGCAGTTGTGCCGAGCCGATCTCTGTCAGGTTGCGGTTCATATCCCATTTGACATAGGCAATCGGCACCGTGGAGAAGATTTTGCTCAGTGCACTGTATACGTACTCGCGCACTTCTGCGCGCGTAAGATCGAGCACCAGCTGCCAGCGGGCTTCGGTGCGGCGGCGTCCCGGCACATGGAGGCACCAGTCCGGATGGGCACGGTACAGATCGCTATCCGGCGAGATCATTTCCGGCTCCACCCAAAGGCCAAACTGCATGCCGAGGTCGTTGACCCGTTTCGCCACATCGGCCAGTCCACCCGGCAGCTTGCGCAGATCCTCGGTCCAGTCACCGAGCGAGGAGTTGTCGGCATCGCGTTTGCCAAACCAGCCGTCGTCAAGCACAAAGAGCTCAATGCCCAGCTTAGAGCCTTCGGCGGCAATGTCTACCAGCTTGTCGGCATTGAAATTGAAATAGGTCGCTTCCCAGTTATTCACGAGGATTGGCCTATCCTTATCACGGAAGGCTCCTCTCACCAGGCGCGTACGGTACAAGCGGTGATACGTCCGCGACATGCCTCCGAGACCTTCATTCGAGTAGACCATAACGACTTCAGGAGTCTGGAAGCTTTCGCCCGGAGCCAGACGCCAGGAGAAATCAAAAGGATTCAGACCCATGCACAGACGGGTGTGTCCGAAGGCATCCACCTCGGCTTCAGCCGCGAATCCGCCGCTGTAGACCAGCGAGAAGCCATATACCTCACCCTGATGCTCGTCGGTTCCCGGCTTAGCCAGCGCGGCGAACGGATTATGCTGATGGCTGCTCATTCCCCGGCGGGATTGCAGCGCCGTAGTCCCCTGCTCCAGCCGTCTGCGGGTCAGGTTTGCCTCCCGCGACCAGCCGCCGGACAGATAGATCAGGTCAAACGGGCTGTCCTCCGGGAAATCAACCGAGGCGCTCAGCGCACGCAGCAGGTCAAATGGAGCCTGGCCGTCATTAACAAATTCTACCGAGCGGGCAATAACATCCGTGTCACGGTATACGGTATAGCGCAAAATTACGTTCAGCGACGCGTAATCATCACGCAGCGTAATTTCCAGCGTATCCGCTTCTTCCGGGGACTCCACATACACGGACGGAAGTCCGGCAAGCTGCGGCTTGCCCGGCAGTACACGGTAACCGGTATAGTGCAGCTCCGTAATCCGCGTGCCGTCCTCCAGCTTGACCTGATAAGCCGGTACACGGTAATCTCCTGTGCCGTACTGCGGGTATTCCTGCGGAAGCCGGTCCAGCGCAGTCCCTACCCCCAAATGCGGCAGGCCGTCCAAATTGCTGTCATGGCGCAGTTTTTTGCCCCAATACACGTGCATCGGATAGTTATTGAAGAGACCGATAATATAGCTCATACCCTTGCTCTGTAAATGAAATGTTCCCTTGTCTTCCTGTACCCAAATGGCCATGGTCCGGTTCCTTCTCTCCTGAATGTTGTTATAAGTTCTTGAATGGCAACGTGCAATACATGCAGCTACCCCTATTTCCGCCAATTCCCGCGCCTAGCCCGGATTCAGTGGGATTTTTCCCTCTATTTCTGCCAATCCCCACGCGTAGGCCGGACTCAAAGGGATTTTTCCCTCTCATTCCGCCAATTTATCCGCGTAGGCCGGATTCAAGGGGATTTTTCCCTCTATTTCCGCCAATCTCCACGCATAGGCCGAATTCAGAGGGATTTT
>NZ_LN831198.1:5703-32379 GCF_001368795.1 Paenibacillus ihuae | reverse complement strand
CTCCTGGATGTACTTTACCGTCTGCTTTTTAAACTCGTCATTGTAGCTATTTCGCGTTCCACTCATGTGGACACCTCCTTGTTAATTTTATTATTCATGCTCTCTTAACGGGTGTCCACTTTTAAGACTAACAGCATTTTTCCCTCTATTTCCGCCAGTTCGCCCAGAGATGCATCCTGCTCTGTTCCGCCCCGGGCCAGGAGCATCAGGCTTCCTTCACATAATCAGCCATCGAGCGGACTTCAAGGCCTGTCGGCGCAGCAGGGACAAAGTCCTGGTCTCCGCTGCCGCGCAGCGAGAACTGCACCGTCTTCGGCTCGCCCGGAAGCAGATCGAAGAAGTTGTCAGAGAAGATGCCTTCCTCTTCCGCCGTCAAATACACCCCTCTGGCCAGCACATCGCTGCTGACCGTGAAGCTTAAGCCGCCGCTGCCCGGAACCTCGGCCACTGTGAGTGCAGGCTGACTCAGCTTGATCTCTTTAGCCGCAGCGAAGTAATGCTCTTTCTGCTCCAGCAGGGAGCCCTCTGCCAGCAGAGAAGCTACCAGCACCACCTGCTTAGGATCATTGCCTTCCAGCAGTTCCGCAGCCGGCACGGTGAATACCACCGCCGCCGAATCGGCAGCCAGCTGCACGGGCTGATTCCACTCCTTCAGAACCGAACCGCTGAAATCATGCAGCCGGAGCACCAGCTCACTGGCCAGCGTTTCCCGCTGGTCGGATACCGCATGCACCTGCAGGTTTACCCCGTCCATTTCCTCAATGGAGAGCAGGATATCCTTGAAGCTTTTGCGCGCGGTATATTGCAGTGCCTTCCAGCGGCCGTAGTAATCCATCCCTGCCCAGGAGGCTACGGGCCAGCAGTCGTTCATCTGCCAGTATAGGGTACCCATGCAGTACGGCTTGTTTCTCCGGTGGCTTTCAATCGCGACCCTCATGGCCTCCGCCTGAAGAAGCTGGCTCATATACAGGAATGACCTGAAATCCTTGGGCTCCGGCAGATAGATATCCATATATTCTTTAATCAGCAGATTGCCGCGTCCGTTCTTCTGGTGCGCCAGCATCACTTCCGATTCCAGCTCCATATCCGCTTCCTCCGCATAGCTCAGCACAGATTTCAGCTCAGGGAAGGACTGGAAGCCGTATTCGCTCATGAAGCGGCCCACTTTGACGTTATAGTTCTCAAAAGGCTCAATCCCATGCCATACACCCCAATAATGAATATCCCCTTCGCCTGTAACCCGCGTCGAATGCTGGTCTATATTATTCGTACGTTCACGGAGCGGGGAGGACGGCCAGTAATCAACACCCGGATGACAGGCTGCTACCGCCTCCGGCAGAATCCGGTGGAAAATCTCCTCGTAAGCTGCCCATAGCGTGTCGCGGATCTCAGAACTGAGCTTTTCCTTCCAGCCCCAGCCCATATTCTCCTCGAAGTGGGCCCAGGCAGAGTCGATCTCATTGTTACCGCACCACAGTGCGATGCACGGATGATTGCGCAGCCGCTTCACATTATATTCCGCTTCCTTACGCACACTCTCCAGGAATGCTTCATCCCCCGGATACATGCTGCAGGCAAACATGAAGTCCTGCCAGACCAGCAGGCCGTATTCATCGCATAAACGGTAGAATTCCTTCTCCTCATAGAAGCCGCCGCCCCATACACGCAGCATGTTCATATTCGACTCTACGGCTGAGGCAATCTCATGCCGGTAGCGGTCACCGGTAACCTCAGTGATGAAGCTGTCGTTTGGTATATGATTCGCACCCTTTGCGAACACCGGCACACCATTCAGCTCGAACTGGAACGAAGCCCCCTTCGCATCAGGTTTGCGGATCAGCTTGATTTCCCGGAGGCCGGTAGTCACTCCGGCAGTATCTTGTACCGTCCCTTTCTGCAGCAGCTTTACCTGGAATGAGGTCAATTCCGGCACTCCCAGCCCGTTACACCACCATAGACGCGGATGATTAATTACCAGCTCCAATTCCACAGTTTGCTTCCCAGCCGCTAGCGCAACTTCCTGTGTCCACTCCTGGCCGTCCGCGGTAATCCGCAGCGTTCCTTCCCCTACCTCAGGCGCATCCACTTCCACGATTGCCGTTAAACGTGCCTCTTCCTTCTTGATAACATCCTGACGGATATACACATCCGCAATCGCGGCAGCATTTCTTCCCGTAAGCACCGCTTCACGCCAGATGCCGCTGGTCAGAAATCTCGGGCCCCAGTCCCAGCCGTAATGATAAGGCGCCTTGCGGGCAAACACGCTGATCCGCTTTTCCTCAAGACCGCCCAGCTCCGACTGGTCATTCGGTGCGGGCAGGTCATACCCGAGCTGTTCCAGCTTCGGCAGATCCTCACTCACCACGGAGCGGAATTTCACCAGGATCTCATTGTCTCCGGTCCGCAGCAGATTCTTGATATTCACCGTCCAAGCCACAAACATATTATCCGCTGAGAGCGCATGCACATTGTTCACAAATACATCGGCATACGTATCCAGCCCGGCAAAGGTTAGCTCCGTAACATTCAAATTCTGCCAACCCTCGTCCAGCTTCAGAACCGTTCTGTACTCCCAGTCCTTCTTATCGATCCATTGCAGCTCGTGCTCATTCTTTCCATAAAAGGGCTGTGGAATCAGCCCGCTTCGGAGCAGGTCGGTATGTACCGTTCCCGGCACGACTGCCGGCAGCCACGCTTCATCCCCGCTAGCCCTAAATTCCCAATTCGTCAAATCAAGCCGTTGTTGAGTCATGAGTCCTCCTAAAAGTTTTGTGAGCTTATGCATCCTTGAGTCACTTCGTAACAAAACTCGCTTCGGAAGCATATGCTAAAAGTTTTGTTAGCTTATACTCCCTTGATCCGCTTCGTACAAAACTCGCTTCGAAAGCATACGCTTAAGTTTTGTGAGCCTGTGCTTGCAAAGATACGCCTGCGTTTTGCCCGGCCTCTCCCGAAAACCTACACCCTAATTCACCGGTTTGCGCCGCATCCTCAAAATAGCATGTGTACGCTTACTTTTCATTACATTCATTTTGGATTCATTGTATTTTGTTATAATATTGTTATTAATACATCAATTATAATCCTAGAAAGAAAACAAATAAAGACAATAAATAATAATTGAATACATTTATCCGTCCGAAAAATCGCGCTATAATGTTCATGTAAACGCTAACATTAACATGAAAAGGGGACAATACAATGAGAAACAAGTTATTTTCGTTATGTTTTGTTATCATTTTGGTTTTCTCTCTATCCCTGACAGGCTGTGGTTCGAACAACAATAATAATAATGCAGCCACAGCAACTGATGAGCCTGCAGCAACAACAGCGCCAGAGAGCACTGACGCAGCAGCAACCACTGAACCGTCAGCAGCCAGCGGCTCCGACATCAGCGGCAAAATTATTTTCCTGACCAACAGAACCGACATGATCGGCAAAGAGTATGAAGAATATGTAAAGCGCTTTAATGAGAAATATCCGAACATCAAGGTTGAATTCGAAGCTTCCCAAACCGACTACAACCAGCAGGCTAAGGTCAGAATGGCCAGCGGCGAGCTTCCTGATGTCATGTTCGTTCCTAACATCCCTAACTCCGATCTGCCAAAATATTTCGCTCCACTCGACGATCTCGGCCTCACCGATCAAATTACTTTTAAAGACTTCAAATCCCATGAAGGCCAGCTGTACGGAATAACCACCGGTAACTCCACTACAGGGATTGTCTACAATAAAAAAGCGTTCGCCGATGCCGGCATCACCGAAATCCCTAAGACCTGGGATGAATTCCTCGCTGCCTGCGAGAAACTGAAAGCAAAGGGCGTAGTGCCGCTCGCTTCCAACTTCAAAGACAAGTGGCCGATTAACGACTGGGTGTACTCTCTTCCCCGGGTTATTGCCGGCAACCCTGATTTCCCGAACGAAAAGCTGAATTCCGACACACCTTTCACAATGGACAACGGTTACGGCAAATCGCTCAGCCTGCTTAGAGAGCTGAATGAAAAGGGTTATCTGGAAAAAGACATCAACTCCACCAACTGGGAACAATCGAAGAAGGACATTGCCTCCGGCAAATTCGCTATGTACTACCTGGGCAACTGGGTGATCAACCAGGTTATCGGCGCTGGCACCACTTCGGACAATGTAGGCTTCTTCCCGCTTCCTTATGACAACTCAGGCACACTTACAGCACCGCTGAGCCCTGACTTCTTCTATGCGGTTGCTAAGAGCAGCAAAAATGTAGACGCTGCCAAAGCCTTCGTAAAATGGATGATCGAAGATTCCGGGTATGAGGATTTTGCCGGATTCATCTCTCCGCTCAAAGGCAAAGAATCCAACCTGACACAGCTTAAGGAATTCCAGGCTACTGGTGTAGTTCTGCAAGAAGGTACAGTGGATGACGCTAAAGTAACTGAAATCACCAACAAAGCACAGCTCGACCTTCCGGCTATGGCTCAGGAATTCGTCCTGGCTAAGGATCCGCAAACCGTCTTCGACAAATGGAACAAAGCATGGGCGAAAGCTAAAAAAGACCTCGGCTATTGATTCTATAAACACGCTGCAGAGTAACTCCGCATAAACTTCGGCGCAAAATGGATTATGCCTTCTCTGGATAATCCATTTTGTCGTCAACCTAAAGAGAGCTTTTACGGAAGGAAGGCTGAGAAATGTTCGGAACCTTATCTTATAACAAACAGAAGACTATTATTATCGTATCCTTTCTGCTGATTCCGCTGCTGCTTCTGGCAACGTTCACCTATTATCCGGCGATTAAGCTTGTTTACTACAGCTTCACCAACTGGGACGGCTACAGCCCCGAGAAGCCATGGGTCGGCCTGGACAATTACCGCGAGGTATTCAGCAATCCGGATATATTCAAAGTATTCACCCATAACTTTGCCTACTTTGTGATGGGGATCGTTCAGAATATCGTCGCCATTTACTTCGCCGTCGTGCTGAGCAGCAAGCTGCGGGGCAAAAACGCCTTCCGGATTATGCTGTTCCTGCCTTACATTATGAACGGCGTCGCTGTGGCCTTTATGTTCGGCTATGTTTTTGACACCACTAACGGATCACTGAATCTGTTTTTAGACAATATCGGACTTCACTACCTGGCCCAGACCAGCTGGCTCGGTACCGAAGGGCTGGTAAACTACTCGCTTGCCTCCACCGGCTTCTGGCGGTTTATGGGCTATAACATGGTTATTTACATCGCCTCTTTACAGGCTATTCCGAAAGATATTTACGAAGCGGCCAAAATCGACGGCGCAGGCTCCTTCCAGACTCTATGGAGAATTACGCTGCCGAATATGAAGCCTGTGATCCAATTGAACCTGTTCCTGACGGTAACTGGCGCGCTTGAAGTCTTCGATCTGCCGTTCGTGCTGACGAAAGGCGGTCCTGCCGGTGCCAGCGAGACTTACGTGCAAAAAGTAGTAGATACGGCATTTGCTTTTAACAATTACGGGCTGGCCTCGGCAATGAGCATCATCCTGCTCTTCTTTGTCGTCATTGTGCTGCTGGTGCAGCAGCTGGTACTTAACCGGGGAGGAGACAAATAAACATGGCACATACCAAATTTCGTTTTGTAGATTTCTTCAAATACTTCACGCTGCTGATCGGGGTATTTGTCGTCCTTTTCCCTCCATACGTGGTCATCGTCAATGCCTTCAAATCTACGGATGAGTTCAACTCCAGCAGCTCGATGGCACTGCCTAAAAGCTTCTTGAACTTCGACAACTTTATCGCCGTCTTCCAGCGCGGAGGTCTCCTTAGCGGCTTCGGCAATGTCCTGGTCATCATTATAATTACATTGACCCTGAACATTCTGTTTGGGACAATGGTGGCATATGTGCTTGGCCGCTTCTCTTTTAAGCTGAAGCCGGTTGTATTCGGAGCTTATCTGGTAGCCACCATTATTCCGAGCATTACCACCCAGGTAGCCACCTTCGGCATCATCAAAAACCTGGGCCTCTACAACACACTCGGCGCCCCTATCGTGCTCTACATCGGCGCAGACGTTATCCAGATCATTCTGTACCTGCAGTTTATCCGCAACATTCCCTTTGATCTCGATGAGAATGCCATGGTGGAAGGAGCTTCCCTGTTTAAAATCTACCGTTCGATCATCTTCCCGCTTTTAACTCCGGCAACAGCTACGCTGGTGATTCTGAAGACGATCAGCATCTACAATGACATGTACATCCCTTACCTTTATATGCCCAAACAAAGCCTTGGCGTGGTCACCACCATCCTCATGCGCTTCCAGGGAGTCAATTCGGGCGAATGGAACCTGATCTGTGCCGCAATTCTGCTGATTCTGCTGCCGACGGTCATCCTATACTTCTTCCTGCAGCGTTATATCTTTGAGGGGGTAACCAGCGGGGCTGTGAAATAGGGGGATGTACGGAAAGGAATACTACAGTGGTATCATACATCCTGAGAATCCCGCGCAGACTATGGCTGTTTCTGGCCAACCTGCCGATGGAGCGCAAGCTGATTGTCGTATTCGTCTTTCTTCTTTCTCTGCCGATTACTTATGTCAGCTACCTTTCCTCCCGCTCCACCTATAATTCAGTGCTGCAGAGCAGAACGAAGAGTGCCGGGCAGATGGCGGGCAGCGCTTCGGATACCATAGACAGGTATGTCGCTGATTTAAAAAGAAATACAGCGCTGCCGCTGTATAATACGGATGTTCAATTTTATCTGGAGCAGCAGTATGCCGACTGGGATAAGAACACCAGCATGTCGATGTTCCTAAGCTATTTGAACCATACGAAAGACGAGATCATTGCCGTATACTTAGTGGACAAATACGGTTCTGTCTTCTACGACAGAGCTCCCGGCATTAATGAACTGTTCCCCGCAGAACGGATGAACGAGTGGCAGACCGTTACCAAGGGGGCCGGGGTAGCGCCTGTTGTCCAGGGAAGGCATAGGATCCGGGTGAACGCCGGCGGTCACCGCGAAGTCTTCAGTGTCCTGCGGACGATCACCTCGGTCAGCACGCTGAAGCCGATCGGTATGCTGGTCTTCGATATCGACATCAGCCTGTTCAAAGGCATCGCCGACCCGGTCAATACCGTCACCCAGGGCAATACCCTGATTGTGGACGATCAAGGACAGCTTATGTATGGCAGTTTAAATACAGATGCGCAGAGCCGTGTTCTGCAGCAGCATGATATCCCCCTGCTGCTGCAGAATACGGATCAGCCGGAGGGCCATTTCCAGATTCACCTGGAGGGCAGGGACTATCTGGCAGTGTATACCGTGTCACCGAAAACCGGGTGGACGACCATGGTTACAATCCCGCTCGAACGGATTCTTACCCCGGTACAGAAGACCCGAAATACGCTGATATTGACTACTTTGGCAATTGTAGCTTTTGCTTTGGTTGTGGCGACGTTCATATCCTATGCGCTGACTAAACCGTTGAAATCGATGGTCCGCCTGATGAAGCAGGTGCAGCATGGCAATCTGGATGTCTGGATTTCGCCCAAATATAACGATGAAATCGGGATGCTCGGCAGCCACTTCAACCGCATGATCATCCGGGTCAAGGATCTGCTCCAGGAAGTATCGCTCACGGAGAAACGCAAGCAAAAGGCCGATATGCGAGCTCTACAGAATCAGATCAACCCGCATTTTATTTACAACACGCTGGAATCCATCCGCATGCTGGCCGAGAGCAGTGACGATCCGCGTGTGGCCAGGCTGACTTATCTGCTCGGTCTGCAAATGCGTTACGGGATTGTCCGCAGCGATGAAATGGTAACGATCCGGCATGAGCTGGATCATGTGCGCAATTATCTGCATCTGCTGCAAATCCGCTTCCCGGACAAATTCAGCCTGAATATTGAAGTCCCGGAAGAGTTCCTTCCGCTTCCGGTGATTAAGCTGGTCTTCCAGCCGATTGTCGAGAATGCCGTGTTTCATGGCCTGGAAGCTAAAGAGGGTCCGGGTACAATAAGTATTACTGCGTGGACTGAGGATGGCAAAATCGTATTTTGCGTGGGGATGATGGTGTCGGCATGGACGAGGGCACCCTGCGGCTGCTGAACAACAACCTGATGAACGGGGCCGACGGCGAAATGTTCGGCATTGGCCTGCGCAATGTGAATGAGCGGATCCGCATGCATTACGGCAGCGCTTTCGGGCTGCGTGTATACAGCGAGCTTGGCCGGGGCACCCGCGTTATTCTAAGAATTGACGACCTCTCAACTGCCCGCGTTGAGGAATAATACTATATGAGCTGTACTATATAGTCAGGAAAGGGGGATATCCGGATTGCTGCGTATTGTGATTGTAGATGATGAGGTTCTGATTCGCGAAGGCCTGGCCCGGATGATCAGCAAAGAGAGCAGCACCTTTTGTGTCGTCGGCACTTATCCGGACGGCAAGCATCTGCTGGATGAGCTGCCTACCCTTCAGCTGGACGTTGTCATTACCGATATCCGTATGCCGCAGATTGACGGTTTGGAGCTAATCAAGCGCCTGAAAGCCAGCCACCCGCAGATCCGCTCGCTGCTGATGAGCGGATTCGTTGAATTCAATTATGCCCGGGAAGCCATCCGCAGCTCAGCCGTGGATTACCTGCTCAAACCGATCAACAAAGAACAGCTCTTCGAAGTGCTGTACAGACTGGAGCAGGAACGCAAGCTGCAACAGGACAAGGAAGAATGCCAGCGCTCCGGGCTGCTGCTCTCCCTGCTGCAAATCGAGCAGCCTTCTGCTATTCTTTTAGACGGTCTGGGTTTGCCTCAGCCGTATTTCACGGTCTATGTCCTGAAAGGCGGCACCCGGGAAACGGCCCTAGCTTATGCTGAGCGTCTGCGGCAAGATAAGGGAGTCCTGTTTGACCTTCTGGAGATGCATAAAGGCATCCAGGTATGGGTCCGTTATTCTCCACAGCCGCTCCCCCCTGAGGAGCAGCGCGATATCATGGAGTATGCCTGTCCGGCTGACAGGGATCAGCGTCTGCATATCGGGGTAAGCCGTTCCTATTCGGATCCGGCCAGATTGAGAACCGCTTATCTTGAAGCCAAGCAGGCCTGTGATGCGGGAATTTATAATCCGCAGCCGCTGCATTATGCTACTATAGAGGAACTTAATGTTGCGGAAAAGTCTGCAGCTGATCCTTTTGCTCCATTCCGGGAGCCGCTGATCCATGATCTGCAGATCCTAAGTACTGCGGGGGCGCAAGAGTGGATCCGTAAGATGTTCCGTGTGCTGGAAGCGGGGCAGGCTAATCCGGATCTGATTCTCCGCTCCCTCCAGCAGGTTGAGGAAACCGCCCGCTCAGAATTGCAGGAATTCGAAGCCGTCTACCGGATAGAGAACCGCCCAAGGCTGGAGGAGCAGATCAAAGCCTGCATGAGCCTTGGCGAAATGGAAGAGCTGTTCACCACTCTTTTCTCCGCTGCACTGAATGAAATCCGCACCCACCGGCTGGAGATGTCCGGTACGGCAGTGGAAACGGTGAAGCGCTGGGTATCGGCCCATTATAATCAGCATGCTGACCTGAATACGCTAGCGGGTATGGTATTCCTAACGCCAAGCTATCTCAGCAAATTGTTCAAGCAGGAGACCGGGCTCACCCTGACCGACTATATTATTGAAATCCGCATCCGCAAAGCGAAACAGCTGCTTAAGAGTGCCCACGACCTGAAGGTGCATGAAATCGGCACCGAAGTCGGCTATCCCGATCCCGCTTATTTCAACAAGCTGTTCAAAAGGATCGTCGGTGTCACACCGAATGAATACAAACGAATTTCCCTCGTATAAGGAGACCGATATTGTGCAGCCACAGTTCCCGGCATCACGGAATAATGATGAGATCCAGGTGTATGAAACAACAGAGCTATATGGTGAAAAAGGTCGCTTCCGCGTTCTCCAGTTTTCCGGAGATGCCATTCAGGGTGTGCTTGATCTGGAGCATCCGCGGCGCGTGGTCTTTGAATATCCGCGGGCAATGATTCATTTAATGGAGTGTAATGAGCCCTATTTCCAGGATGTATTCCTGATCGGACACGGAACCGGAACGATTGCCGGTTATTTTACGGAGAAAAGCTTCAAGGTAGCTGAGGTGAACGCTGAGGTCGTGAACTATAGCCGAACCCACTTCGGTTATCATCAGGACAACGTTATGATTGGCGATGGCCGGAGCCTCCTGGAGCGTGAGCAGAACGGATGTTATGACTACATCCTGCTGGATGCCTTCACCGCCGCAGGAACCCCGCCGCATTTAACCTCCAGCGGGTTTTTCCGTCTCACCCGTTCCAAGCTCCATCCGCGCGGTGCGATCCTGATGAATCTGATGGGCAGAATTGAAAATGACCGGCTGATGAACGCCATCCATACTACGCTTAGTGAAGAATACCCCTATATCAAAGCCTTCGCGCTTCCTGCGGAAGGCGCTGCGGATATCCGCAACATTGTTATTATGGGCAGCGGCAAGCCGATCCGCTATCAAGCCCGGCAGATGGCCGGGTTCATAGAAGTCACCCTTGGTCAGGGCCATGTGATCAGAGACTGAACAGCGGAGCAGATCAGCCGCTATGTATGGCCTAGACTTCCGGCAGGCGTCCCTTGATGAAAGAACATTTGCCAGCGCCCGTCTTGCAGCTTCCAAATCGAGCTGCGCAGCGTCGCTCCCCCCGTTTCTTCGTTCAGAATCCGGTAAGTAGTAAGAGCGGCCGTCTCAGACAGCAGATGAAGTTCGAACCCGCTTAAGAGCATCCTGACCTCACCTGCCCCGTCCTCCCCCATTAAATCCTGCTTATACCACACCCTTCCCGAGCTTCCGAATTCAAAAAAATCATCCGCGAGCAGCCTGGACAGCTCCTCCGGGCAGGTCCGTACCTCCGCGCTCAGCAGTTTTTCTTCCAGTTCGCAGATATACCTCTTGAGCAAGTCTTCGTTTGTATTTTCCATCATTTCGGTCTCCCTTCACCATAGACTTCCTGCCGGCATGGTGAGCCGGATGAAAACCAGTTCATCTCCCTCACCTATCTCCAAAGGCTCCTGCAGCCGGGTGCATGCTTTCTCACGGAGAAATACTTTAAACAGCCCTTCCTCAAACGCCAGGAGCACAGCTTCCACTGTTTTGTCCAGCTCAGGCAGCTTGTTGTTATAGACCGTCCCGAAGCCGATTTTACCGCTGATTCCGCGCTCTCTGAGTTCGCCTCTTGTCAGATACGGAATAAGCTCACCCCTGCCCTGCTTATCAGCAAGCTCCTGCACCTGCAAGGATACAATTCTGGTAATAAGTTCCTGCAGATTACCCGGAGTTTCATGAAGGACAAGTTCCCGGCGTTCCAGTACCGGCTTACGCTTTCCTAGTTTTTTGACAGTCACATACAGCAGCACAAGCATTCCTCCTCCGATTGTTTATACCATGCTGCTCCTCAGACAATTTCCATTTCTACTTCTTCTCCTCTGCCGTCTGCTACTCCTGCTTCCCAGCCACTCTCAGGACTATCACCTTAGAAATAGCGCCCATGCTTGGGCGCACACAAAAGAGAGCCGCCTATAACAGGGCGGCTCTGCGGCTCTCTTTTTAAGCTGCGATCCTTTTTCGGACCGCCATGAAGGTATCGTCAGCTCCTGCAGCTGCGTCACTGTATCTCCATGCAGATCAGACAAATATCGTCCTGTTCCATCTGCTTATCCCCTTTACCCGAAGCGAGCAGAGTATCCATAACTATGGAAATTGGTTCTTCTCTTGTCCCTCTCATGACTTCCAACACCTGATTCATCTGGTTTTTCAATAATCGTCCCGGGCTTTCGATTAAGCCGTCAGTATATAACAGGAGTCTGACCGGACCTTTGTAATGAATCGTTTGTTTCTCTGCCTTCAGCTCCGGAATCAGACCGATCGGAAGACAGGAGGATTTCAGCTCCGACACTTCACCGTCTTCATCCATCAATAAGCCGCTGGGATGTCCCGCATTTATATATTCGATCGTTCTTTTCTTTGGATCCACTATTAAATAAATGGCTGTGAAATAAAAATTCGCAGCTGTAGCTGCCTCTGTAAAGAGCCTATTCATGTGATTATTCAGTTCAGTGATCACTTCTTCAGGACTAAGATTGGCCTGAATAATCCCTCTCAGGAGGGAGCGGGTAGACATGCAAATGAGTGCCGAGGACACTCCGTGTCCCATTACATCCATGATAAGAATACCATACCGGTGTTCATCCATACGGTACCAGGCATACATATCTCCCCCAAGATTCTTGGAGGGGATATACCGGGCATCAATAGCAAACTCCGGGGTAAAGATGGGGCGGCTGAGAACACTCTTCTGCACTTCTCTTGCCAAGTCTAAATCGATCTGGTTATTTTTTTCAAGAAGCTTTTTATGGGTAATGTCCAGCACCACGCCATTTACTGTTATCATCCCGTTCCCCTCATCAAAAGATGAAAACAACCGGCTCTCTACCCAGCGCATTTCTCCGCTTGCGTGGACAATTCTGTATTCCAGAGTGGTATCCACCGGATTGTTCTGCGAGGCGGCATTCATTCTGCTGATCACAAAAGCTTTATCTTCATCAATAATTTGTGCAGACCACAAAGCAGGATATTGATAATATTCCTCGGGTGAATAGCCGAATACCTTCTCGCAGGCTGGTGAAATCGTTAAAAATTTACTCTCATTCACATCATAGGACCACAAAATAATATCAATGCTTCCAAAAATATTATTCAGCTGGGTTTGGACTTCAGCCAATTTCCCCTGCATTCTTTCAAATTCGGTAATATCCTTGGCAAAACCGATAACCCCCTTTATTTCTCCGTTAGCCTTTAGGGGTACACTGGATAAATCAAAGGTAAGGTATCCACCGTCTTTATGCCGCATCTGTAATTTCCTTGAGGTGGAGAGCAGGCTTCCTTTCGTGATATCCCCAAAAGTCTGCTGGACTAACGGCACATCATCAGGACGGAAGAGGCTTGTAAACAATGTATTTTGAATCTCCGCTTCTGTATATCCTAGAAGATCCAGAAGATTCGGACTCGCAGTATTTAGGGAACCATCAAGATTAACTACATAGATGCCTGCATTGTTATAAAGGAATAAGGATTTATACCGCTGTTCACTCTCCTGAAGCTTCCTGGCATTATCAATCTGCTGTCTGTGCATGATATACAGCGGTAATAATATAACCCCTTGAGTAAAGATATCAACAACAAACTCATAGGCAAATCTTTTATCAACAAACACCAGATTATACAAGTCCAGTATCAAGAGGATCAGGAGGATAAGCGGAAATCTGTATTTCGGAAGCCATTTCCCCCAGGTGTTAAGGGAGGTATCGTTCATTTCACTCTCCTTCTTCTTCGCATGGAGAGGGTTACATTGGCTCCGGAAGGAATCAGTCTTACTTCATCCATGATTCCTTGAATAAGGACCAGCCCCCTTCCACGGGAGCCCACTTTAACGGGAGAGGCCGGATCGTTGTGCAGTTCAAAGGCCTCTCCATTTTGACAAACAGTTATCTCCATAATATCCGATTCGACCACCCAGGTTATTTTGAACATACAATTTCCTGCAGGGCAGCCATGCTCAAATGCATTCATGCAGGCTTCTTCAGTGACCAGCTGCAGCAAAATCGAATCGTGCTCGGAAAAGCCTGATTGGGCGGCAATGGTCCGGGTGGTTTCCATAGCAAGTGCAATGTCATCGGGTTTATAAATAACCAGAATCTGCCTGTATGTCCCCTCAGAGAGTCCATTCATCATTCTTCACCTTCAAAATATGCATACGCCTCACTGATATCCGGAAAAATCTTCATCAGAGTGCGGAAATGAACAATCTCAAATATCTCTCCTACCGTGGCTTGCACTCCGCCAATAAGGAGCTCCTTATCGGCTCTTCCTGCACGGAGCACAGCGTCTGCTATTACTCCTAGCGCAGCGCTGTTTAAATAGGATACTTCCGTGAGCTCCAAGACCAGTTTGGATTTCTCGGAATCGGTCAGTTTCAGAAGAGCTCTGCGGAACTCCTCCACATTCTTTAGCGTTACATCCGCCTTCCAGTTCAGCTGCTCCACCTTATCCTTCAAGGAATTATCCATGACTTATCCCACCTCTTTCCGTTTAGGTTCTAGATTCAGTGTTTTCTCTAAATTCAATAGATGGATAAACTGCTGGTTGTCCTTATAAATGGCTTCAAGCATTTCTGAATTCTGCAGCAATTGCTCAGGGGCCTGTTCCAAATGGGCCCGGGAGAGAAGACATACCTTTGAAACTCTATCTACCAGCACTCCAATCTCATGTCCCGACACTTCACAGATCAAAATCCGGGAGCTGGAAGAGTGCTCATGGTCACCCATCCCTAATCTGGACTGCAGATCATATACCGGAAATAATAATCCCCTTAAATTAATCATACCGAGGACATGGTACGAAGCTGAGGCCAGCAAATGAATCTCCGGGACGGGAACAATTTCTTAATTTTCCTGATCGGAACGGCAAAATCCATGCCTGACAAGCTAAAGGTTATATACTTTTCGCTTTGTGAATCTGCGATTTCGCCTTCACTTGCGGCAGGCAGCTGGGCTTCATAATGCGAGCCAGCTTCACGGATGATGTAGCGCACATCCAATATATGTGCAACGTGGCCATCACCGAGAATCGTTGCTCCGGCAAGATAAGGGACATTGCCGATATAGCTCCCTAATGATTTAATTACAATTTCCTGATTGCCGATCGTTTGGTCAACGACCAGACAGACCCGTTTATCCGCCAAACCAATGATGACTACATACAATGGACCCTTGTCTGGATCTCCCTCTGTCTGCACCTGCAGCTTGCGGTGCAGACGGACCAGCGGAAGCACCTGATTGCGGAACTTGCATACTTCTCTCCCTTGTACCGTAAGAATATCTTCATTTCTCAGCCTGAATATCTCAATTACATTCACTAAGGGAACTGCAAAGGTGCTTGTTCCCAGTTTAACGAGCAAGGAGCGGATGATTGCCAGAGTCAAGGGTACCTTGATTGTAAAGACGGTTCCTTCATTAGGCGTCGTTTCGATATCGATAATACCATTTAATTTTTCAATATGTGATTTTACGATATCCATCCCCACGCCGCGCCCGGACAAATCCGTAACCTTCTGTGCCGTGGATATGCCCGAACGGAAAATAAGCAGCACCAATTCCTTTTCAGTCATTTGGGCAAGCTCATCAGCGGTCACATACCCCTTGCGGAGAGCCATTTCCTTAACCTTCTCCACATCGATTCCCCGTCCGTCATCAGCAATCGTAATGACAATCATATTTCCCTGATGGCTGGCCCGGAGCACAATGGTTCCTTTGCGCGGCTTGCCCATAGCAGCACGTTCCTCGGGCAGCTCTAACCCGTGATCGGCAGAATTACGGAGAATATGTATCAGCGGATCACTGATTTCCTCAATTAAGGTGCGGTCGAGCTCAGTTTCTTTGCCCTCAATCCGGAGCTCAATTTCTTTATTTGATTTTTGCGCCAAGTCACGCATCATTCGCGGAAAGCGGCCAAATAAATGCTCAATCGGCAGCATCCGGGTTTTCATCATACCTTCCTGAAGATCCGATACAACAGTATTCAAATGGCCCGCGATATCATTCAGATCATTAATATCGCTATGATTTTTGAACTGCTCGCTTAATCTGGCACGGATGCTGTGGAGTCTTGTATTATCAATAATCAGTTCTCCGACCAGATTCAGCAATTCCTCCAGCCGCTCCACATCAACGCGGACCGTCTGGGGCACCTGCACCTTACTCTCCGGCAATACCGTTATTTCTTTTGCTTTAGCTGTTTCTCTAATACTGCCTATGGTTTTTTCGATCCCGGGAACCTCTTTCCCTTCTATAAAGGTATCCAGATTCAAATTTGTAATATATTCAATGTGAATAGCCTCAAGCTGGGAGATCTGTTTCAGACTCTGAATAATGTCCTGCTGTCCTTGTCTGGTTATCAGAATATAGACAACACTACCCGAAAATAAATCATCCTGTTCTATGAGTTCCAGTTCCGGGTAGCAGGCAGCAATCTCTCCATGCTCTGTCAGATTAATTTCAACAAGCTTGGCACGGACATATTTCATCGACTCTTCTTCAGCCATGTGGATATGAATGGCAATGACTTCATATCCGTCAGCCAAGGCCGCTTCTATCTTTTCCTTCTGAATATTGTTGAAGAGGATATGCAGAGCTGGTGCCTGTGGTTTAACCTCCTGTTCAACCAGGGAGGAAACAGCCGAATTCTTGATTGCTTCCAGCCGGCTCATCAGAGCAGAAATATCCTCCTCCTCCATCACTCCGGCCAAGATAGAGCACCGGAGCTGCTTAATGAAATCAACACATTCAAACAGAATGTTCAATAATTCGTTAGCCACTGCCAGCTGCCCGCCCCGGATCAGTTCAAATACGCTTTCCATTTGATGCGTTAGCCTATTAAGCTGCTTAAAGCCCATTACGGCCGAAGATCCCTTTAAGGTATGTGCCGCCCGGAATATTTTTTGTATGGTGTCCAGGTGACAACCCGCATTTTCCAGTATCAGCAGGGATTCGTCCAAGCACTGCAGCTGTTCATCCATTTCATCCAGAAAAACACCCAGATATTCGGAATTATAAAAGTCATTCATCCTTTATCGACTCCCTCATAACTTTCCCCTTCACCGAACAGCCGCTGAATATTCAGAATACTGATCATTCCGTCAGCAACTTGTCCGATCCCCTCTATATATTTGCCTCCTATGGTGTCGTGATCATCAAGTGGAGGCTCAATCTCCTCAAAAGAAGTTACCTTCTCCACTGCATCTACGATAATGCCCATAGCTTCCTGCCGGTATCGCACCACTACGATGCGTGATTGGGCATCTATCGGCGTTTCTGAAATGCCGAATCTCCTGCACATGCTGATCACGGGCACAATTCTGCCGCGCAAATTAATGACGCCCCGGATAAACGGCTTACTGTTTGGCACTGCCGTAATATGCTGTATTTTAATAATTTCTTCGATATCCCGGATGTTTATGGCATGCCGTTCACTCCCCAAGCGGGACACGATATATTGTTCAGAGCCTCCTGCGGGCATATGACTCCCTCCTATAACTTAAAAGCTGATACAGAGATGTTCAACTCATCGGCCAGCTTGGCCAGCATTTGTGAGGAAGCCGCCGTTTCCTGGGCTGCAGCTGCGGATTCCTCGCTTCCTGCGGCTACGGCTTCAATAGAGGAGAGCACCTCATTCGTTTGAGCCGCCTGTTCCTCACAGGCTGCAGCGATACTGGTGATTTGCTGGGTGGTCTCATTTACGCGGGAGACGATTCCATTAATCAGTCCTTCCGTCCGGTCTGACAGTGCGCTTACCTCACCAACAGCTTGTACACTCAGTACTGTATTCTTCTGCATCCCCCGGATAATATGGGCAATTTGCTTCGTGGCTTCGCTGCTGCGTTCTGCCAGCTTGCGTACCTCATCAGCAACAACGGCAAAGCCTCTGCCCTGCTCTCCTGCACGCGCCGCTTCAATTGCCGCATTTAAGGCAAGCAGATTCGTTTGCTCCGCAATTTCATTAATGACCTCAATAATTTCTCCGATTTTTTGAGAATCCTGTTCAAGCAGCTCCATTTTTTGGGATAAGTCATTCATACCCAGACTGGATTCCCTTACGGCGTTGCTGCCTTCTTCAGCACCCTGGCGTGTTTGAATGGACAGCTCCGAGACCACCTCGGCATTTTTAGCAACCTCATCATTTCCTCTGACCAGATCCTGGATAAGCTGATTCATATGTTGTGCCGCCTGGGCTTGGGACTGGCTTCCGTCAGCAATCTGTTCCGTAGTCGCCGAGATTTCCTCGGACGAAGCGGCAACATTCTGTGCGGATTCGGCAGCCGAACCAATTAATTTCCTTAAACTCTCTGTCATATCATTTACAGCCGTGGCCAAGCTGCCGAATTCATCCCGGTTTTTGATGGATACCTGCTCTCTCAGATCACCGCCGGCCATCTTAGTCATTAAGGAGAGAATCTTGGATACAGGACCGACAATTCCCTGGGAGATAATGAAGGCCAGTCCAATCGCAATTACTGTAGCAATGAACGCAAAGATGAGGATCGTAATTCTGCCGGACAGATAGCTGTCTACAGTCATATCGATATTCGTATTTGCATCTTTAACCAGGCCTTCAACCGCAAGATCAGCAGTGTCTAAAGCCTTCTGCAAGCTGGGAATCGAATCCAATAACATTTGATAACCTTTGATATTATCATTGGCCATTCCGGCTACAATTACATCCGGTACAACAGCGTTATAGCTCTCTATGCTTTGCCTAATCGTCTCCAGTGATGATCTTTGCTCGGCATTCAGCTCAAGTTTGTTGTATGCGTTGATATTCGCAGTGAGTTGGTCCTGGTCTTGTTTGATAGCAGACTGAATTTTACTGAATTCTGAAGTGCGTGTTTCCAGAATAATCTTCATTAAGTCGCCCCGCAGCTTATAGAGATCAGTGCGGATATTCTCCATATTGATTAAGCCCGGGAGATTGTAATCACGCATTTCTACAGAATCACTGTTCATCTGCCCCATTTTCATAATTGATAATCCACTAATAAAGAGAAGCAACGCGACAACAACCAGAAAACTGCCCAATAATTTAAAACGGATATTTAATTTCATACAATACACTCCCCTAAAGTTCTGTCTTTTTCCCTTTGATTGCGTTTTCAAATAATAACCTCAAACAGAGATACTCTTCTGATGCGGGTAGAACAGCTTCATTATGGAGTTCTCTTTTATTGCCGCTGTTTGAAGTAAGAGTTTGTGAAATATTTCTCTTAAATTATCGTATTTTTAGGCCCTTGTGCCTATCCCCGCTGATTCCCGTTTATTACCAAGGAATTCCTATAGCGAATATAGGAACTGATTCCTATATTCAGACAAAAAGCGATAATCCTGCAGGAGCAGGATTATCGCTTTTTGTTTGGTTCTGGTAATGGGCTTTGGTACATTTGAGAGATGGCTTGAACGCGGCCGCTGACTCCCAGCTTCTCATAGATTTTTGTGATATGGTTTTTGACCGTATGCACACTGATAAACAGCTTTTCGGCAATATCTTTATTGTTTAATCCCTGCATAATATGCGTCAAAATCTCTTCTTCCCTGGCCGTTAGGCGCCCCTTGGCTTCCGGCTGGGGCACCATTGTTACCATTGACAGCGAGTAGAGAAAATGTTCAGCGGGCAGCAATAAAGACTCTTGCAGGGAAACCGGGAGAGTTGCTTTCCACTCCCTTTCCCCTTTCTCCAAATACCAGCTCATGATAAGCAAGACCTTCCCCAAAAACGCATAAGGCTCTAGTCCCGGTGTGCCCTCTTCGCTCCGCCCTGCCTTGCAGGCCTGAAATTGACGTAATACAAGCACAAGGGGGCTGTCACCGAAATATTTGGATAATAGCTCCGGATTATATTCCGTGAGCAGACTTGCTTTGCCTATAAGTTCGATTTCATCATTTGGGCGATTCAGTTCCTGTAGGAATCCAACGGTTAGTTCCCTGGCTCTAACCCCTTTATGGTGGGCTTCAGGATTCCAGATTAGCAGGTTGTCATGAAGCAGGCTGATAATATCTGTTTTACTGAAGGAGACGTTTGTTGTCTCCAATTGCAGTTTAGTTACCACCAGGACATTAATTGCGTTTAGAAATGGTGTACACTCCTCCTGCTGCTGACCATTATTAAAATGTACAGCCATCACACCCAAAAGTCTCTGCTCGTAAGTTAAAGGGAATTCAACGAGGCCCCCTCCCTCCCACTGCCGCTGTATGGGCCTGCGGAACATGATCACTCCGGGCTTATCTTCTCTGAAATAAGCGGCTTCCACATCGGCGGCGTATGCTGAATAGTTCTCTCTATGATCATTAAAAGGCGTATATATTTTCATGCCTCTTTCATCTTGCGGATCGAGCAGCAGGCACAGAAAAGCACTGTCAATGTGCTGCTGTATGGACTTGATCAGCATTTGCAGAAAGATCTCTTTTTCCTTAATGACCACAGCAGCCTGAGCCAGCTCATGAAAAGTCTGAATCCGTATCCGCCGCCGTTCATTTGAGGATTCCTTATTCAGGGCGTACAGCGCCGAGGAGATTTGAGTAGCCACAAGCATTCCCATATCCGCAAGTTCTTCCGAGATCTCCGGTATGGAAGAACTCACACCAAACATTACTCCGAAAAATTGATTCTGATGCTTGATAGGGTAGCAGATGACCACTTTGGGTTGTATCCCTCTGCCCGTGAAGAAGGAGGCTCTGGGATCCCGCTCTGCCTTCTCCCAATACCCCATTTGCTTGGAAAGCCCCACCTGACCCAAGTAGCCTTCCCCCGGATAAAAAGAGGCTCCCAGTATGGCATGGTCTGCGTTCAAACCTGCCGTTTCCGTCACACGAAAGGGTTCCCCGTCCAGATCATTAGCGGCATAGCCCGTAAATTCCAGCCCCATCACACGGTTAAAAATAGCTAAAACACCCTGAAGCCAAGTTGGACTGCCGGCATCCATGAGATGAATCAGATTCATTAATTGCAGTTTATACGCATAATTATTCTCTTCCTTTTCCTGCCCCAAAAGAATCCCCATAATCTCTGCCAGTTCCTCCAGCTGAGTAAGGATGAGTCTTATTCGTTCATTAGTATAAACACGCGCACTATGAAGAGAGCGCTTCCATGCATCGTGTTCCTCTAGCGGCTTGGATTGATAAACCATCCCCTCCACCAGTTCTTTAGTGTTTTCCTCTACCAAGACACCCGCAAGAATAAAATACGGCAAATATTGCTTGGTTATTATAGGAGCAATCAAGAGTTTGAAGCCTGAAGAGGTCTCATAAACAATCGGCTTTTGTATATCCTTAACTTTTGTTAAAATATTGGGAATCGCCTTCTCTAAGCTTTTGCCTTGAAACTTTAACAAAAGACCAAGTTCTTCAGACAACCCTGAAGGCTCCGTTAAGCGTTCATCCTCTTGATTCGTTACCACCATAGTCAATCCACATAAAGAAGAGTATGCATTCTGTAAAGACTGCAAATGTACAGCCGCTTTTTTCTTCATTCCCTCAACCTCTCTCCCAAGCTTATAAATTCGCCATAATAAGACAAAATCCCTCCTTTTATGCGATGTTTTATGACAAATATAGATTAAAATCCATTAATTTCTAATGCGTATACATAATCATGCAATAACCAGATCTGTCCACAGAGAACCAACTGATCCCTAATTCTGATGCCCTTACGCCTGGCCCATCGGCAATTCCAGGCCCGTTTCCCTTTTGTCCGCTTTTTTTGCTAAAATAGAAGAGTCGGCGCAGGCTTCGGCTTGAAAGCGCCAGTCACTGAAACGGAGGCATTACCTGTGGATTATATTATTCTGGACATCGAATTCAACGGCCGCAAATTTGCCAGCGAGCATCCTATGGAGGTCATTGAGATTGGAGCCGTCCGGTTAGACGCTTCATTGCAAGTTAAGGATGAGTTCTCCGCCTTAATCAAACCTATATATTTCTCTACCCTGAATTCGTTTATTAAGAAAAAAACCGGCATCCCCCAAGAGGATATCGACGTTGCTGACCGGTTCCCCAAAGTCATAACCGCGTTCCGGGCCTGGCTCGATCAAAGCCCTGACGGCGTGCTGCTCCTGACCTGGGGCGGTGAAGACATGAAGCGGATCATCCAGGACATCCGGATGCACAAAATGGACGACGCCTACTGGATGGCGGCAACCTATTTTGATCTCCTCAAAGGGGTGCTGCGCGCACGTGGACTCAGCAATGACATCAGCGTTGAAGGTGCGATGGCGCTGTTTGGGCTTGAGCCCTCCGGCTCCGCCCACCGGGCGCTAGACGATGCCAAGATGACTGCGGAGATTTTCCGTGCAGTCTTCCCGGAGCTGGACTTCGAGCGGTCCCAGCACTATGTGGACACCTTCTCCAATGCCAGGGAGCGCAAAACGGTCAAAATTGCGATCAAAGCCATGACTTCGCAAAAAATCGTTCCCACCTGGGAGCTGGTAGCCGAGCACTACTTCCCGGGCGAAGACGCTTTGGCCGATCCCCGCAAAGCGGCGGAGCTGCAAGCCTATTTTGCAGCACAGCTGGGCAAGAAGTAATCTGCAGCTTTGGACGTTATGAATAGCGGCAGTTTCCAGTTGGGGTATCCCCGCGGAGACTGCCGCTTTTTTGTGTCTTTTGCCTATCTGATAATAAAGATGGTTACAATAAAAATAGCGTTTGACATTGCCGTTACGTGAAGGTGTAGAGTGGTTTTGTAAGCAGCAGCTTACCGGCGGGATACGCAGTCATGCAGAGGAATCCAACGCTGAGAATCTGTTACAGGAGGCAGTCATTATGGAATATACCGTGCAGAAGCTGGGGGCGCTTGCGGGGATCAGCACACGGACGCTGCGTTATTACGATGAGTTCGGACTTCTGAGACCTGCAAGAATTAACTCCTCGGGATACCGTATTTATGGCCAGGCTGAAGTAGATCTGCTGCAGCAGATTCTGTTTTACCGTGAGCTCGGCCTAACCCTGGAGGCAATTAAGGAAATCGTAACCTCACCGTCCTTTGACGGTGCACAGGCTCTGCGGGAACACCATGAAAGGCTGCTTCAGCGGAGGAATCAGCTGGATGTGCTGATTGCAAACGTCGAGCAGACACTGGCACAATCAGAAGGGAGAATGACCATGAGTAATGAAGAGAAATTCGCAGGCTTTAAGCAGAAGCTAATCGACGATAACGAGCAGAAATACGGACAAGAGATCCGGGAGAAATACGGCGAGGAAGCCGTAGAGAAGTCGAACCGCAAGCTGAGCAATATGACGGAAGAGCAGTACACTGCCCTTCAGCAGCTCGAAGCAGACATGTTCGCGTCACTGGAGCAGGCGATGGAGGAAGGCGATTCTGCCAGCGAGCTGGCGCAAAAAGCCGCTGACCTGCACCGCCAGTGGCTTAGCTTCTACTGGGACACTTACACGAAAGAAGCCCATGCCGGAGTAGCGCAGATGTACGTGGATGATGAGCGGTTTACCGCTTACTACGACAAGGTCCGTCCCGGCATGGCCAAGTTTCTGAGGGATGCCGTTCATATGTACACCGGGACCGGGCAAGAGTAAACCAGATTTCAGTTTCAGGGTTCACCTGCCCTTATAGGGCGTACTTTTGCCTAGAAGCGACAGCGGCAGCGGATATTCCGCTGCCGCTCTTTTGTATCTAAGCCTCTACCTCTTCCTCCATTTCTTTGTAGTATTGAATCTTGCCCTCAATCTTCCCGAGATTATCGCCAAGCTTCTGCATCTGCTGCTGGACCCTGCTCTGGTGGGCTTCCAGCATCAATCGTCTCTCATGGACAGTGGAAGGGCCCTGGCTGCGCAGATCGGAATAACGCTTCATTTCCCGGATGGGGATATCCAGCTCCCTCAGAATGACCAGAAACTGTACCCAAGACACATCGGCCTCGGAATAGGCACGGTAGCCCTGTTCATTCCTGGACACGCCCTCCAGCATGCCTACCTTTTCGTAATACCGCAGCGTATGCGCTGATAGTCCCGTCAGGCGGGACATTTCCTGAATCGTAAGTAAGTTGTTCATGCTGGAATCATACCACAGCAAATGAACAGTTGCATTAGAGCGCGCTCTAAGCTGTACTCTGTGTGTAGAGCATAAAAATTCTATATAAACGGAGGTTTACTTATGACTACAGAACGTTATAATCGCGGTTGGGAAAAGCTGATGGAGGTGGACGGTACCGGAGGAGCCAAAGTGATTGAGTCGCTGAAAGACATCTCTCCCGATTTAGGACAATTTGTAATCGAGTTTGCTTTTGGCGATATTTATACCCGTGATGGGCTGGATTTGCGGCAGCGCCAACTGATCACCATCTCCTCACTCACCACTCTGGGCGGCTGTGAACCACAGCTTAACGTTCACATCAATGCTGCGCTTAATGTAGGACTCTCTCCTAAACAAATAGTGGAAGCGATTCTGCACTGCGCGCCTTACGCCGGATTTCCTCGTGTGCTGAATGCAACCTTTGTCGCTAAGGACGTATTTAAGTCACGGGGAATTACGGTGCAGGATCAGCAAAAAGACAGCTCCGACTGATGGAGCTGTCTGTATTCTCCCGGTCTATTCAAGACTCAAGGCTCATAGGCTGCGGTGCAGCAGCTCCAGCACTCTGCGCAGCTCGGTTACCGCCACCTGGCCTGGAGCCGAGGGCTTGTGTGCTGCACCAAAGGTCAGCGCCGAGCCGAAGATTTCTCCGGCCAGACGGCTTATTACCCCTTCTCCGGCCATGGACATCGTAATGATCGGACGGTCCGCATATTGCTCCTGCATCTTATTCGTTGCTGCCAGCAGCGTCAGCACATCCCCCGGACTGCCCGGCATAACGGCAATCTTCGGCAGATCACCTCCAAGCTCCTGTGCCCTGCATAGCCGGGAGACAATCTCCTCTTCGGACGGTGTTCCTTCAAAATCATGATTGGACAGGATTACGAATACCCCACAGGCATGGGCAGCCGCAATTAAATCACGTACGACATTCTCCTCGTTGAACAGTTCCACATCGATAATATCAACCCAGCCGCTCTCTGCGGCCGCCTTATTAAGCTGAATATAATATTCGGTGGAGATCTCCTTCTCCCCGCCTTCCCTGGCGCTGCGGAACGTGAAGATCAGCGGAATGTCCGGCAGAATGGACTGAATCCGCTCCAGTGCTTCCATAACTGCTGCGATATCCTCCACTCCGTTCCAAAAATCGCTCCGCCACTCCACTACATCCGGTTCGAGAGCTTTCAGTGCCTCAGCCTCTTTTTCCAGTTCAGCCAATGTCCCACTAACCAGCGGTACACAAATTTTAGGCATTCCTTCACCCAGCGTTACATTTTTAACCGTTATAGTGCCGCTCATTATGTCAGCTCCTTATGTATCTTAATATGCTTATAATATAACTTAAGCTCCGGCCGATTCCTTTAGGAACTGTTCAACCTCCGCCAGCTGTGGCAATGATGGAATCGCCCCGTGCTTGCCTACCGCCAGCGCACCGACAGCATTAGCGAAACGGACGGTTTCCGCAAGCGTTTTTCCGGAGGTCAGCTGATAGGCCAGCGCACCGTTAAAAGAATCTCCGGCAGCAACCGTATCCACAGCTTGTACCGGAAATCCCGGGATGTGCAGGCTGCCGGCATCATTCACAATCAGCGCCCCTTTGGCACCGAGCGTAACGATAACATTCTCTACGCCTTTTTGCAGCAGAATCCGCGCGGCCTGCCCGGCATCCGCAATGCTGTGCACGGCCATTCCCGAGAGTATGCCCGCCTCCGTTTCATTGGGAGTCAGATAGGCCACATGCTGTAACAATTCATCGTTAAGGGCGCGGGCAGGGGCCGGGTTGAGAATCACCGGGATCCCATAACTATGCGCCATAGACGCAGCCTGTTCACACATCGGAAGATCCGTTTCCAGCTGCATGACCACCATTTCCGCCTGGCTGATAACCGGTGCCAGTACTGCGATATCCTCACGTCCCATTTCAAGATTCGCCCCTGGCACAACGATAATCCGGTTCTCCCCTTCTTCATCCACCACGATGGAAGCTACCCCTGTAGCCCGGGTTTCACTCTGCCCGATATACTCCGTATGGACCCCCTCCTGCCGCATGACCTCAAGCAGCTCACGGCCAAAACCATCCTTGCCCACTTTGCCGATCATCGTCACCTCCGCGCCAAGACGGGCTGCGGCTGCAGCCTGATTCGCCCCTTTTCCGCCTGGAGATAAGGCAAAGTCCTGTCCAAACAGGGTCTCTCCGGCCTCAGGAGCCCGGCTTGTGCGCACGACCATATCCATATTCAGGCTGCCGATTATCACGATTCCCAATCTTTTCACCATCCTAAACTTGTTACTCTCTATCTTACTCGGATTTCCCCGGATTAATCAAACGATGACGTGATCTATTTCTATCCTTATACGCTAAAAGACACGACAGTATCTGCCGTGCCTTAGTGAATATTGAAATATACTACTCTTCGTAGATAACTACAGATTGGGATACCGGTTCCCATTTGACAGTAGCCTTCAAGGCTTCACTGACAAAGCGGACAGGCACCACAGTATTGCCCTTAACGATGGCCGGCGTCACCTGGAGAATGATTTCCTGACCGTTGACATATGCAGTCTTTTTATCGATAAACAGCTTCACGGTAGTCCCTTCCCGGGTCATGGTAACAGAGCGGTCCTTAGCGTTCCAGACCACCTCGGCCTGCAGGGCCTCCGCAATAGCTTTGAAAGGTACCAATGTAGTTCCGGATTTAAGAATTGGAGCAACTGCTGAGGTGGACTCTTCGCCGTTAACATACAGCCTTATCCCGTTTTGACCGGTTTGTGCATACAGCTCGCCAAGCTTTTTGTATGAATTCAGATTCTTGACATTGGCCAGAATAGCTTCCTTCTGCACATACACAGCATCAGTTACACTTCCCCGCTCCTTCAGCATATCCGCAAGTGCCGACAGCGCAGCATCCTTATCTTGAATGGCCTCCAGCTCAGCTTTCATTTCCGGTGTCAGTTCAGTATTATATTTGGTCAACAACAGCCCCGCAATAACTGCTCCTGCCGGCTTGTCCTTCACATTTTCGATCGCATTCAGAAGA
>NZ_LN831198.1:0-5412 GCF_001368795.1 Paenibacillus ihuae | reverse complement strand
CCGGCTTGTCCTTCACATTTTCGATCGCATTCAGAAGACCCTTATATCCATTGTGACCCTTGTTTCCATATGTTGCATATGTAACAGAAGTAACGCTTTCTTTAGCTTTTTCATTGCCTTTCTCTTTGTCCTTTTCTTTCTCTTTATCGGCTGCTGGTGTCGCTGCTGGTGTTGCGGCAGCTTCTTTACTGCTATTACCGTTGCTGTTACCTTTCCCGTTACCGTTTTCAGGTTTTGCCAGTGCTGCTCCCGACATCATGCTTACGGCCAAAAGACAGCTTGCAAAGATACTGAGGATTTTTTTCATGTGCTCCGTTCCCCCTATGTTGTGGTATGTTTCATCATATATTTCGGCTGCCGTCCGCCGCCTGATGAGTAAAAATGAATATTTAGGAGGTTTTGCTCAGTCCTGAACTTGCCATACTCCCCTGGCACTAGCCAAAGATACCTACTTCGCGCAGACCCCGGCTTGCTGAATTTGTATGCTTTTCCATGACGAGTTGTTTTTCAAACTTCGCTATGCTTTTGTTCAGCAAATGTGCTAGAATAGGTGTGCAATCGCTTCCAGGGAAAGCTTCACCGTTTTGAGCAAACGTTTGCACCTTAGATGTAGCTAACAGCAACACCTGATTCCAAACTAATTCGTATTTAGGAGGCTTATCAAGTGAACCAGAACAAATTACCGTCTGTCGCTTATTTCAGCATGGAGTATGGCCTGCATTCCGACTTCAAAATGTATGCCGGCGGCCTGGGCATCCTTGCTGGAGATTACATCAAAGGTGCAAAGGACATTGGTGCCCCAATCATCCCTATCGGACTGAAATGGAAGCAAGGCTACACGGACCAGAAGATTGATGCGAATGGCAATCCCTATGACTCTTACCACAATTATGTCTATGATTTCCTTGAAGATACAGGGGTTAAGGTTTCTGTAAAAGTCAGAAAAACCGATGTGGTCTGCAAAGTGTGGAAAACCGAGCAATTCGGCAATAGCCCCCTCTATCTGCTTGATACGGATATCCCGGAGAACAGTGATGCCTGGATTACCGGCCAGCTGTATGGCTGGTTTGGTGAAGAACGGATTGCACAGGAGATTGTGCTCGGCATTGGCGGGGTGAAGGCGATGCGTGCGCTGCAGATTCCGATCGATGTCTATCATTTCAATGAAGGCCATGCTGCGCTGGCTGCAATCGAGCTAATCCGCGAAAAAATGTCCGGCGGCAGCACCTTTGAAGAAGCCTGGAAAGCGACGCGCGAAGAAGTTGTGTTCACTACCCACACCCCGATAAAAGAAGGCAATGAGACCCATCCGCTAGACCGTCTGGAGTACATGAGTGCCTTTAACGGCTTAACCCGTGACCAAATGGAGCGGATCGGCGGTGAACCGTTCAACATGACCGTGGCCGGTCTGCGCCTGTCGCGGATCTCCAATGCCGTTGCCCAGCTGCACGCCGATACTGCTAATAAAATGTGGAAAGAGGTTGCCGGCAGATCGGAAATCATCGGCATCACCAATGCCATTCATACCCCTACCTGGGTAGATGAACGGATGACCCGTGCCTTCGAGGAAGGAGGCGATCTGTGGGCTACACATGCAGAGATCAAGAATGAACTGATCGGCTTTATTGAGGAGCGCTCCGGCATTGCCTTGAATCCCGACAATCTGCTGATCGGCTTCTCCCGCCGTGCCGCGCCTTACAAGCGCAGCGACCTGATTTTCTCCCAGCCGGAAGTGATCGAGCCTTACCTGAGAGACGGCAAAATCCAAATTGTTTTCTCCGGCAAAGCCCATCCGCTGGATGACAATGGCAAAAAAATCGTCAGCAACCTCGTCGCCATGATGAAGAAGTATCCGAAGAGCGTAGTTTTCCTGGAAAACTACGACATGACGATCGGTGCACAGCTGACCCGGGGATCCGACATTTGGCTCAACAATCCGCGCAGACCACTGGAAGCGAGCGGAACCTCCGGAATGAAGGCTGCGATGAACGGGGTGCTGAACTGCTCCATCCTGGACGGCTGGTGGCCGGAAGCCTGCATTGACGGGGAGAATGGCTGGCAGATTGGCGACGGTTTTGAAACTACTGATTTTGAAGTGCTCGACAAGCATGACAGTGACGCACTTTATGATACACTTCTGAACCGGGTAGTTCCGACCTTTTATGAGAACCGTGATAAATGGGTAGAGATGATGCACAAGAGTATCGAAACTACCCGCACCGAATTCGCAAGTAAACGAATGCTGGATGAATATTACAACAAAATGTACATCAAGGGTTAAGCAGGTATCGACGAAATTAATTATTCGATTCTGATCACTCCCTCATTTCTAGGAGATTTATCACATTACCAGCCTCTCCTCCGCTTTAGCGGAGGGGAGGCTCTTTTATTGTTAATTAAAATGATTATAAAAAAGGATTGATTTTCATCAAATTTTTGTTATTATAGAACTTATACTAATTCTAAATTCAAATCCTATACCGAGGTGAGTGTATTCATGAGTCAAAGCAATAACAAACTTACAACAAGCTGGGGCGCCCCCGTAGGAGACAATCAGAATTCAATGACAGCAGGTTCCCGTGGACCCACTTTGCTGCAGGATGTTCATCTGCTCGAGAAACTGGCCCATTTCAACAGAGAACGTGTTCCGGAGCGTGTCGTTCACGCTAAAGGGGCCGGTGCTCATGGATATTTTGAGGTTACGCAGGATTTGTCCCAATATACCAAAGCAGCCTTCTTGTCTGAGGTAGGCAAACGCACGCCGATGTTCATCCGCTTCTCGACCGTAGCCGGTGAACTTGGTTCTGCTGATACTGTCCGTGACCCACGCGGCTTTGCCGTTAAATTTTATACAGAGGAAGGCAATTATGATCTTGTTGGGAACAACACGCCGGTCTTCTTCATCCGCGATGCGATTAAGTTCCCGGATTTCATCCACACCCAGAAACGTCATCCGCAGACGCACCTGAAGAATCCAAATGCTGTCTGGGACTTCTGGTCTTTATCGCCCGAATCACTGCACCAGGTTACCATCCTGATGTCAGACCGCGGCATTCCGGCAACGCTCCGTCATATGCATGGCTTCGGAAGCCATACCTTTAAATGGGTCAATGCTGAAGGGAAAGCTGTTTGGGTGAAATATCATTTCAAAACAGAACAGGGTGTAAGAAATCTGGATGTCAACCTGGCGGCACAGCTTGCCGGTGAGAATCCAGATTATCATACCGAGGACTTATTCAACGCCATTGATAAAGGCGATTTCCCGGCCTGGAGACTCTGCGTACAGATCATGCCGGAAGAAGAGGCTGATACGTACCGGTTCGACCCGTTCGACGTAACCAAGGTCTGGTCGCAGAAGGACTATCCGCTGATTGAGCTCGGCCGTATTGTACTGGACCGTAATCCTGAGAACTATTTCGCAGAAGTCGAGCAGGCGACCTTCTCCCCTGGATCGTTCGTCCCCGGAATTGAAGCTTCCCCCGACAAAATGCTCCAGGGCCGCCTGTTCGCTTACGCCGATGCCCACCGTTACAGGGTAGGTGCGAACCACAACCAGCTGCCGATCAACCGGCCTGCTGCAGAGGTGAACAATAACCAGCGTGACGGTGCGATGAATTCCACCAGCAATGGCGGCGGGTCCGTCTACTACGAGCCTAACAGCTTTGGCGGCGCAACAGAATCTCCGCAGCATAAGCCTGCAGCTTTTAAAGTTTCCGGCCAGGCAGACAGTGTGCCATACGATCACAACGATCATTATACACAAGCTGGTGATCTGTACCGTCTGCTGAGTGAAGAGGAACGTGCCCGGCTTGTCCAGAATATCGTGGGGGCCATGACACCTGTGGAATACGATGAGATCAAAATCCGCCAGATCGGCCACTTCTACAAAGCTGATCCTGAGTTCGGGCAGCGTGTGGCTGCCGGACTTGGATTGCCTGTACCTGCAGCTGAATAAAACCTTCCAATAAAAATCCCCGGGCTCGTAGCCCGGGGATTTATCGATTTTCAAGCAACTCTACTGATAAAGCCCTACCCACTGTTCCAATTGAAGTTGAAGCTCTGCTCTGGCCGACAGGGGTTCGAGAATCTCAGCATTGGGGCCATATTGCAATATCCATTTCATGAACTCATTAGCATTGTTAACAGTCACTTCGAACAGAAGACTGCCGTCTTTCCCATCGCTCATCCGTGGATGAACGAACAGCTCTTCTTCCTTGATGTAGCGCGCCACCTCCGGAGAAAAGCGCACTTTGAACCTTATGTATTTATTCCCACGGTTAATCGACCAGGTATGTTTTAAATAACTTTTAATATTAAACCCGCTTTTGTCAAAGCATGAGTCCGTAACCTCAACCTGCTGAAACCGGCTCATACGGAAGGTACGGATGGCCCCCTTAACATGACAGTACCCAATAAGATAAAATCGCTGGTCGCGCGGTATTAAATAATAGGGATCAATTTCACGTTCTGTTGTGGCATTGCGTGACTGAGAGTGATAAATAGTCCGGATACTCTTTTGTTCCAGAATCGCTCCGATAATCGGCTGCAGGAAATTCCGGCTTTCTTTGCGGTAAGCCGGTTTCCCCATTTGGATAATATCCGCAATGTTCTCCAGAATTCCATTCTGCTTAGATTTCTCTTTCAGATGTGTGCCCATAACCTTGTCATAGGCGGTGTGAAAACCCGGGGGGATTTTGTCCGGATTCAGCACTGAGGGCAAAAGGGAGAATGCCAATGCCTCCTGCTCTGAGAAATCCAGCGGATATTGAAAAAACTTACCCAGGAACCTGTAGCCGGTCCCCCTGCCTTCATTCGTAACCGGGGCAAAATGGCTGATCATATCAAGATCCCTGTAAATCGTCCGGAGGGTCACATCACATCTGAATGCAAGATCGGTGGCCATAATTCCGGGATTAGATTGGATCGCGTTGATAATTTTGAAGATTCGAATTACTTTGTCGGTCATGCGGTATGCTCCTTGGCTTCATGTATTCAATGCGGATAATTATGTAAATATAATATATCAGCTACCGGCATTCCCGCTGTCACTAAATACACGTCTTTCCAAAGGTCTCACTACTTTCTATCCAGCCTTTTACCGAAAAAAAAGAGCTGCGGATAATCCACAGCTCTTTCTTTGTTTATGAAGCGGGTGATGGGAATCGAACCCACGCTATTAGCTTGGAAGGCTAAAGTTCTACCATTGAACTACACCCGCAAAGATATAAAATCGGGATGACACGATTTGAACATGCGACCCCCTGGTCCCAAACCAGGTGCTCTACCAAGCTGAGCTACATCCCGTAATACGGTAATCACACTTCAAAAAAATAAGTGGCGCGCCCTGAGAGATTCGAACTCCCGACCTTTTGATTCGTAGTCAAACGCTCTATCCAGCTGAGCTAAGGGCGC